>JAWMQL010000001.1:0-1152343 GCA_033283165.1 Halieaceae bacterium WSDMB12
CCTACCAGGCACTGGGCTCCGCCGGCATTATCGCGGTGATTATCGCCGGTTGGACCACCTCCAATCCCACTATCTACCGGGCCGGCCTGGCCTTCCAGTCCCTCAACAGCGACTGGGACCGGACCCGTGTCACCGTGGTCACCGGCTTGATCACCACGGTGATCGCTTGTTTCCCCTTTGTGTTTACCCGGTTGATGGATTTCCTCGGCCTGATGGGCCTGCTGCTGGCGCCAGTGGGCGCGGTGATCGTCGCGGAACACTGGTTGTTCCCGCGGCTGGGACTGCAGCGTTACTGGTCGGGCTACCGGGGTCAATTCACCAATCGCGCGGCGCTGGTCGCCTGGCTGGCCGGGCTGGCCGTCGCCTTCGTGGCCAACAGACTCGGGCTGCACCTGTTCTTCCTGCTGGTGCCCGCCTGGCTCACCGCCCTGGTGGTGTATGTCCTGCTGGCCCGCGCCCAGGGGGCAAACGAGTCCGGGGACCAGCAGTGGCAGCTTGAACTCGGCGCCGAGGGCGAACGCAAACGGGCCGAGGAGGCGGCGCTGACTTCACTGCGAGCACAAGAGCGCCAGCTGACACTCGGATTTACCGCGCGGCTGGGTCGTGCGCTGGCCTGGGGCAGCCTGCTGGTCTGCGCGCTGATGGCGCTGGCGGCGGCGCGCGGCATGGATCTGGCAACCCTGCGCAACTGGCTTATTGCTCCCTCGCTGCTGTACTTCGTATCGGCCACCTACTGGATCAGTGCCAAGGAAAGACAGGCCGCCCGGCAATGAACAGGCACTGCGCGGTCCTGGATATCGGCAAAACCAACGTCAAGCTGCGGGTCGTTGACGAGCAGCTTAACCGTTGCTTCGACCGCAGTTGCCCCAACCGGGTGGTCGAGGAAGGGTTATACCCCCACCACGACATCGACGGGTTATGGACCTGGTTTTGTGCCGCCCTGGCCGAGGCCGCGAGCGAGTTTGCCATCGATGTGATCGTGGTTACGACCCATGGTGCGACCGCTGCCCTGGTGGACGATGGCGCAGGATTGGCGCTGCCAGTGATGGATTATGAGTTTGCCGGACCTGCGCAGGAAAAGGATTACGAAGACCTTCGGCCAGCTTTCAGTGAAACCTGCTCACCGTCGCTGCCCGCGGGCCTGAACCTGGCGCGGCAGCTGTTCTGGCAGTCCCGACACTACCCGGCGGAATTCAGCAGGGCGCGTTACATCCTGCCCTACCCGCAGTACTGGGCGTGGCGTCTCACCGGGGTCCCGGCCTCAGAGGTAACTTCCTGGGGTTGTCATACGGACCTTTGGTCTCCCGCGGCAGGGCATTACAGTTCACTGGTGGACCGACTGGGTATTCGCGCAGCACTTCCCCCCCTGGCCAGGGCCGGCGAGACCATTGGCATCATTTCGAAAGCGGTGTTGCAGCAGACAGGCTTGCCTCCGGACTGCGAGGTGGTGGCGGGCCTGCACGACAGCAATGCCAGTTACCTGCGCTACCTGCCGAGACGGGATGGGAAGCCCTTTACAGTCATCTCCACCGGTACCTGGGTGATCAGTTTCTCCGCCGGGACGGCCCTTGATGCGCTGGCTGAGCACAGGGATATGCTGGCCAACGTCGACATCAATGGCAAGCCGGTTGCCTGTGCGCGATTTATGGGCGGGCGGGAGTATGAGGCTGTGTGTCGCCGAGCAGGTGGCGATCCCGCAGACAGTTTCACCGCTGGCGAGCTACAGCAGGTGATTGACGATGGCGTATTCGCGCTGCCCGACTTCAGTGACGGCAGTGGCCCCTTTGGCGGGCGACGCCCGGAAATTCGTGGTCGGTCCGACAACGGAGCGGCATTGGCAACCATGTACTGCGCGCTCATGCTAGATTACGAGTTGAATTTGCTGGACAGCAGCGGCGAACTGATATTGGAGGGCGCCTGGCTTAGAAACCCATTGCTGTGTGGTCTTCTGGCACAACTGCGACCCCATCAGACCATACTACTTTCGTCAGATGAGACCGGAACCGTGAATGGCGCCGCCCAGGTTGCCTTCGGCATTGAATCGCTGGAGCCATCGCTCGCGCCGGTTGAGCCATTGGCGCTCGATGGACTGGAGGGCTATCGCTCTCGATGGCGGGAGACCCTCGCTTAGCCATGCCGGGTAACCTGATGTCATTGAGATCAACAACGTTGTTGATAAGTAGCTGCAGATCAACTAATATCCGACCAGGTGGTCCAATTTCGTGGTCATATGCATGAAGTGATATGGTCGCATTTTTTACAATAAATAGGATTAAGCCATATGTCTCATTCAAATCGCAGGTCCAAGGGCAAATACAGCGAATACCTCGCTGCCGGCGCGACACTCCTGGTCTTGATACCCGGATTGGCCGGCGCCCAGGAGGAAGCGGGAGTGCTCGAAGAGGTTATTGTTACCGGCACCTTGATTCGCGGCGTGCAAGCCACCGGATCCCAGACAATCGGCATTAACGCCGATGATGTGACCGAAACAGGCGCGGTAACGACCAACGAGTTGCTCGCCACCGTGCCGCAGGTGTCCAATTTCTTCAATCAGCGGCCGGAGCAGGACCCCAGAGGCGCAGACCGGCTGACCATCAACCGGCCGAACTTGCGTGCCCTGCCGGGCATCAATTCCGCGTCGGGTGCGACCACGCTGGTGCTGGTGGACAGTCACCGTATAACCCCGGTGGGTGTCAATGAGTCGTCGATTGATCCCGATATCATTCCCGGGAACGTCATCGACCGCGTCGACATCGTGCCGGACGGCGGTTCATCCCTGTATGGCGCGGATGCCGTTGGTGGCGTGATCAACTTCATCACTCTGAATGAATTTGACGGTGTGCAGGTCGATCTCGGCTACGACACCGGCGACGATTACGGCGCCTGGCAGATTTCGTTGCTGGCGGGTACTTCCTGGGAGGGCGGAGGCGGCTATATATCGCTGGCCACCACCGATCGCGATGAAGTTCTCAATGCCGACAGGGACTGGGCCGCCCAGGGCAACTGGAACGAAGACGGTACCGTTTTGACGCCTTCCGGTACGGAGTGCATCAAACCCGCCGGCTCCGTCAATACCTGGTTCTGGTTCGATCCTGGACAGGTTTGGACTGACGACCCGCGCGCCCCGGGAACCGGTGTGACGCCGCTGGGAGAGCCCTGTGATATCCGTGCTGAAAACGCGTTGCTTCCGCAACAGGAGCGGGACAATGTTTACGGCGCGATTTCTCAGAATTTTGGGGACGGCATCGACCTCGACGTCAAAGCCTATTACATGAACCGTCTGACGACCTATTCACGTTATCCACTGGGCGATTCCATTACGGGCAAGACGCCCACGGAACTGGGCCTGGTCGGAGAGGCAACCGGGGATTTATACGATCAGCCCGCTGTGGGCTTTTCCTATGCGCCTAATGCCGCGTATCGGCACCGTGATCAGGAGGTCGAAATCGAGACTTGGGGCATTACTCCGGAGCTGACGATCAATCTCGGAAACAGCTGGCAGTCGCGCAATACGCTCCACTTCGGACGCTCGGAAAACACGGTCACAGATCCCGATTCGAATCGCGCCAGGTTGCTGGAGTACGTGGATGGCGGACAGGTCGACCCGTTGAATATTGCCGCTGCGGATGCGGCGGTAATCCAGGACATTCTGAACTGGGAAATTGCTTCTGAAACGGAACAGCAGCTGCTCTTTATTCGTTCGATCGCGGATGGTGAGGTGCTGGAGCTTCCAGCCGGAGCGCTACGCGCCGCAATTGGACTGGAGTATGCAGAGGAGGACGCCAAGAGGCGCAAGAATAGTGTAACGAGGGGTGGTTTGAATGACGTGAACTGGAAGAGAGGCGACCGTGAGGTAATGTCGGTATATGGCGAACTCTCTATTCCGGTGTTGACAACATTGGATGTCTCGCTGTCGGTGCGTTACGACGACTACAGCGATTTTGGCGACACCACGAACCCGAATATCGGCCTCTCCTGGCGACCGGCCGAGTGGATCGAGATCTATGGCAAATGGGGTGAATCGTTTAATGCCCCCACGCTCATTGACAGCCTTGGTAGTGTCATCGGTGGATTTTTCCCGAATCAGGCCTCGGTTGTGCCGGATCCCAATATGGAGCGAACCGACCCTAACAAGAATGACTCTTTTCTCCTGGAAGGAGCCAGCGGTGAGCTGGATCCGCAAACCGCGGACATCTGGGCCGCTGGCTTCGTGGTGGAACCCCTGGACGGACTCCGACTGAATTTCAATTACTACGATATTGATTTTGTCGACCTTCTGGGTGCCGTCGATCCAACGTCGGCCACAGCGGTTCAGCAGAATCCGGACAAAATCGTATTTGAACCCACAGATGCAGAGCTCGCTGCCTTCATCGCCGCTGTCGACAATGCCGAACAGTTTGCCGACCTTAGTGCAGACACCATGGGTGTGATTGTCGACAGGCGTCAGTCCAACACCGACAAAGCGCGACTGAAGGGATTTGACTTCGGTGCCCAGTACGTCCACGACACCCGGTTTGGCCAGATGTCCTATGGAATCTCCGGAACAAAGACCACGAGCTTTGATATCGTCAAGAATGACTTCGCCACAGACCAGCTGGAATTCAACCCCGATCTGGCCGTGAGCGGAATCGTCGGATGGAGTCGAAATAACGTTCGCGCCAGGTTGACGCTGAATTACACGGCTGGATCTGATGCGGACCCAGCCGAGGCTGTAAACCAGAGATCGATTGACAGCTTCCTCGTGACCAACCTGTATGTAGGCTATGATTTTGCGACGGCTTCCGGCATAACGGAGGGGCTGTCGCTACGACTGGTGGTGGACAACCTGTTCGATGAGGACCCACCCGAATATCGTCGCCAGCAGAATCCCAACTATCGCGGTTTTACGCTCGGGCGCGTGTTCAAACTGGGTCTGACCAAGCGATTCTGAGTCTGGTTGTATGGCGCGTGCAGGTCAGCTGGTGGAACTCATCGCATCCACGACGGCGTCCATCTCGTCGAGTTCGGCTTCACCCCGGGCTTCGAAATTGCTCAGGGAGGCGTCGACCAGTGCGATCGCTTCCTCGTGTCCTCTCTCGATGCCTAGTGTTGCCTCCTGGACGAGCAGCCTGGCGAGTGCGTTTGTCAGCACCGAAACCAACTCGGGAGAGAGCCGCGGTTCAATGCCGCGCTCCTCGAGGTGTCGCTTTACAGCCTCTGCCTCCAGTTCGCGGAAAGATTCTGAAGTGGCAGCCATCTCTTGTCTGATGGCTTCATTGTGGTTTGCCAACGCCATGAACTCAAGGCCCAGGCTGGTTGTATCAGGGTTGCTGATGATATTCCACATGGCGCGCAGCGGGCGGACCGAGTTCAGGGCTTCTTTTAGTTGTTCCCGGTACGATTCAGCGGTACGACGATACAGGGCGAGCAACAGTTCTTCCTGTGTTCCGAAATAATAGAACACGGACTGGTGTTTCAGGCCCGCCTCTGTGGCAATACGACGTACCGTCGCGGCAGCGTAGCCATCCTTTCGTATCACGGCTTCTGCCGCGTCCAGAAGTTTCTGGCCGATATCCGGGCGCGGCACATGGCGCTTTTTTCGAGCCGGTTTGGCGGGTGGCGACATCAAGTTCTACCTCGGAAGCAGTCTAATGGAAGACGTTACCAGACCGCGGGAAGTTGGATTAGAGCATATCGATTGAGAGTTGTCGAAGGTAGATGGATTCAGTCATTATTGCAGTATCTATTTTGGTTTTTGCGGCATTGGCCTATCTTTGTATACGGCTGTCGACGCAGCGTAATCTGATACTTCAGCTCCATGCAGAACAGCGTGCGCTTGCAGCAATTCTGCGGCAGGAGCATGCCGATCTGACGCACTTCATACAATCGCAGCCAGGCCCGATCATTACGATCGAGATCCTAAACGCGGTCGAAGTAGCCTCACAATCGTCAATACTGGCCGGACTGGCAGGAAAGCTTGCCCCCGACACGATTCAGAGGGTGGTGGTGAAGCGCACGGCCGACATGATGCGGGATCAGATGGCGGAACATGGTGTGGACGTACAGGTCCTGGTCCACGACCCCGACTGATCCTCGAGTTTTAATTTGTTTGGAATTTTACGCTATTCAGCCACTCAACTCGCCATTACCGACCATATGGTCGGAAATTACGACCATATGGTCAAATTTTTATTGACTTGGCCGTAGCCCTGGGTTTAACGTAAGACCTGATAGATAACGTATTAAAACTTCGCTCCCCGGCGGGCTAGAGAGGGTATTCGATGACCAACTATGACGACGTAGATTTTTTCAATGCTCTGGAGTTGGTAGACGACCCCTATCCATATTTCGAGTACCTGCGTTCAAAGGGTCCGGTGGTTTACCTTCCCAGGCACAATGTTGTCGCGGTGACCGGCTACGATGAAGGCGTTGACGTTCTTCGCGATCATGAATTGTTTTCTTCAATCAATTCGGCCACGGGTCCTCTGCCGCCGCTGCCATTCACGCCACAAGGCGATGATATCAGTGAGCAGATTCAGCAGTGTCGGGGGGAGATGGCGTTCGGCTCCATGCTGGTAACCCAGGATCCGCCCGAGCACACACGATCCCGCTCGCTTGTCACCGGCTTGTTAACGCCCAAGCGTCTGAAGGAAAACGAAGCATTTATCGAAGGAACGCTCGATCGCCTTATAGACCGGTTCATCGAGCGGGGGCAGTTTGAGGCCGTCTCCGAATATGCCCATCCTCTGGCCACGCTCACGATCGCAGATCTGTTGGGCGTTCCCGAGGAAGATCACAAGAAGTTCCTTTCTCTTTTCGGACCACTGCCGGGCCAGATCGGTGGTGATGTCGAGCTGGAAAATAACCCCATGGCCGAAGTCGGCCTCCACTTCTATAACTACATTGAGGATCGGCGACGCGAACCAAGGGAAGACGTCCTGACGCAGCTCGCCCACGTGAAGTATCGCGATGGCGAGTTGCCGGATCTCGTGGAAATTGTCAGTCACGCCGCCGTGCTGTTCGGTGCTGGCCAGGACACGACGGTGCGACTGATTGCTGCGATGCTGAAAACCCTTGGCGAAAAGCCTGACATCCAGCAGCAGGTGCGTGACGACCGCAGTCTCGTTCCAGAGTTCGTGGAGGAGGTTCTTCGCCTGGACGGTCCGACCAAGGCTCATTTCCGGCTGGCGAAGCGGCATGCGAAGGTCGGTGATCTCGAGGTGAAGCCGGGGACAACCGTGATGCTGCTTCAGAGCGCCATGCGCCGGGATCCTCGAAAATTCGACGCTCCGAACGAGTTTCGTTTCGATCGTAACAGCGGTCAAAGTCAACTGGCGTTCGGCAAGGGTATCCACATCTGCATCGGGTCACCCCTGGCGCGGACTGAAGCAAAAATGGGCCTGCAGCGGATTCTCGACCGGCTCGCGAATATACGCGTAGATGAGAATAAGCACGGTACGGAGAGTGATCGTCGCTATAACTACGAGCCGAACTACACGCAACGCGCGCTTTGCGACCTCCACCTCACCTTCGACGCGATATAGTTTTGCGTATCATGTCAGATTCAAATCAGGAAGTGAGTGCCATGCAGAGACTGACCGATAAAATAGTTCTGGTTGCCGGCGCAGGCCGGATTGGTAGCGACCTTGCCCGGCGCTACGCCAACGAGGGTGCGCAAGTGGTTCTGGGTGACATCGACCTGCAGTCGGCAGAAGCGGTCGTAGACGAAATCAAACGAGACGGCGGCGAGGCAGTTGCAGTTTATCTCGATGCCACGGACGAGTCTTCGGTGGATAAAGCGATTGCCGCTTGTGTATCGAACTACGGTGGTTTGGACGGCGCACACCTGAACTTTGCCAGTCTTGCCGATAGTAATCCCGAACTCAGTATTCTCGAGTTGCCGCTGGAGGTTTTCGACGAGGTTCAGCGGGTCAATGCCCGCGGATTTTATCTCTGTACCCGCGCGGCACTGCCTGAGTTGCTGAAGCGCGGTGGTGGCTCGATTGTCTATACCAGTTCCGCTGCAGCCTATAGTTCCGGCACCGGCCAGGTTGCCTACGCGATGAGCAAATCGGCGGGGCATGCGCTGATGCGTCACGTGGCGCAGCGTTTCGGCCCGCAGGGCGTGCGCGCTAACACGATCGCCCCCGCGCTGACCCTGCCCGAGGATTTTGATGCATTACTTCCACCAGAATTTCTCGACATGGCCAAAGCCGGGGCATCGATCAAATCCCGGATAGGGCGTCCCGCTGACATAGCGGCTATGGGTGCGTTGCTTTTATCTGACGAGGGCTCATACATTTCGGGGCAGGTCATCAGTGTCGATGGTGGCACGATCATGCGCGCTTGAGATTTCAATCCGATGGGCCTTTCGGTCCATTTGCCAGGAACAACCGAGGAAACGACAATGGTAGACAAGGTCTTTGAAGATATCCCCACAGCGGCAGCAAGGCTGACAGGGCTTTCCCGCCGAGCACTGGAATACGGCATGTGCCAGATGCGAATAGCCGATCGAGCCAAAGGCCCGGATTATTCGGAGGATGACTGGGATGCTCTTGACGAGTTCGTGGTCAAGGATGAGTTCGAGCGCATTGGGAATTTCAAGGAAGTCATGACCTATGAGGACATGAAGCGATTTCTCAAGCAGTGGTGCCTGACCTCCCATTGGGAGGGATCGTTCAAACGGGTACATGAGCACGACAACGTCGTGCTTCTGGAACTCGAGGAGAGAAACACCTATGAAGGTGAAACGACCGTGGTTAACTCGGTCTCGGTCTATGAGTTTAACGAAGAGGGCAAATTGCGGCATCTGGACGTCTATCTGCAGATGGCCCCGCTGGCCAGTGAAGGTTTCCCAAACGAAGCCTACGAGAAGTAGGTCTCATTACATTGCGAAAGAAGGAACGCTTATATGCCCGTCACGAACAACACGCCGTTGCTACAGGACAAGGTGCTATTCATGGCTGGCGTCGGCCCGCTGATGGGCGAAGCCACGGCGCGAATTGCGGCCCGGGAAGGCGCCAGAGTGGCTGTCGCAGCGCGCAGCACGGATACGATCGATAGGCTGGCCGAGGATATACGTACGGCCGGAGGCGAGGCCATAGCCGTACAGTGCGACCTGACGGATGAGGGGCAATTGAAAGCGGCCCTCGATAAAACGGTTACCGAATTCGGGACGATCACGTCTGTTTTCTATAACGCGCCTTTCTACGATCACGCCCATACTGGGCTGGATATCGATCCGGAGCTCTGGCAGACCACGATGGATGTGAACCTCATGGGGGCACTGTCCACCGCACGGCTGACCGTGCCGGGCATGATCGAAAATGGCGGTGGCGCATTCGTCTTCAATTCATCAGCAGCGGGATTGTACGCGGATGGCGTTCGCCTGGGTTACAGCGTGTCCAAGGCGGGCCTGGATGCGGTAGTTCGACACATCGCCAGAAAGTACGGGCCTGACGGTGTTCGTGCCAATTGTGTCTATCCCTTTGTCATGCCTCCCGAGGTGCCCGCGGAGATGGTCAAGGGATTTACCGACCTCAACTGTCTCAAGCGCTCCGGTACGGCGGAAGAAATCGGGAATGCTGTAACCTTTTTGCTATCTGACCGCGCTTCGATAATCACCGGGCAGTGTATTTACCTCGACGGGGGCCTTTTTTCCAGGGCGCACTGGCCGGAGATTGAGTCAGAAATTTAACGCCAGCCACAACGAATCAACAGGTTACGGGGGTATATCGCGATGATCCCAAAAGACCCGGAAATTACCCTTGATGTCGAGTCGTCTGTGTCGCCCGCTGCCGCGGGCGACTGGAAGTTTCACCACTGGGGTCATTGCCTCCACGTGGAAGGTGATGACGGCAATGAATACTGGATTGACTGTAACCTGGCGGCCTTTGGTTCGAAGGGCGCGTTTGCCGATATGGGATTCGGGGCCACTGACATGTGGATGTTGGCCGTACGATCCGAGAGAGGGCAGGTCCTGCAGTCCACGACCTCGATCTACAAGATTGCCGACTTCAAGACATCCAGCGCGATCAGTTTCTTTCCCTACCCGGAAAATACCATCGAGCTGACGCGCTCCGAGAATGAGGTGACCGTTGCCCTGGGTGATTGCCGGGTCGTCTGTAAGGACGATAAGACCTGGCACGTAACGATGGACGACAGGGAGAACGGAAGAGCCCTTGAGTTTACCCACACCGGCATCGGCTTTCCCTTCTGGTACGGCAAGGAAGATCCGCACGTATTTACCCCACACACCATCGGGTGGGGCTATTTCCTGCCCGGTGAAGTAGAAGGAACGCTCACTGTAGACGGCCGCAAGGTTGCTATCAAAGGGAAAGGCGTTCGGGAACGCTGCTGGATCCAGGATCAGAGCATGGCCGAGGTAGGCGCCTACGGTGACGAAATCTGGTTTCATTTTGACGAGATGCACGGCGTGGTGTACGACGTCAGGTTCAGCAGGGAGAAGAATATGTCGCTTTACCTGGTGGACGAGGGAGAGTACTACCCGACGGGAAATTTCACTATCGAACACCATGACTGGGCCTACCTGCGGTCGCTGCGTTCATTCATCCCGACACGCTTCAAAGTGACCGTTGAAACCGAAGGTGGCAAGCTGGAATTCCTGGCGAAGGTAGTGGGTTGTAATGTATTCGGGGGGGAGGGTGCATCGCCGGATATACCAACCTGGGTGATGGATTTTGATCAGTTGGATGGCACCTTCACCAGCAAGGACGGTCGCACGCGGAAACTCACAAACGGTGTCGGGGGAAATGCGGGTCAGCAATGGAGGCCCTACCCCTCAGTATTCGCACCCGACATCTTCAGTGAAGATACTCCCGTTATTCCCACTCTCGACTAAGATCAGTATTCCTGCATTCGGGCTCGCTCGAATGTCGAACTGTGCAAGGAGGATGTAATGCCGTTAGAAGGCAAGGTGGCCGTGGTAACCGGGAGCGGCAGTGGCATTGGTCGGGCTATCGCCGTTCGCCTTGCCAGCGAAGGGGCGGCCGTTGCCGTGTGGGATATCAACGCCGACAATGCCAACGAAACCGTTGAGCAGATCACCGGAGGGGGCGCTCGCGCCATAGCCTGTGTGGGAGACGCCTCAGCAGAGCGCGATATCGACGCTGCCCTGGCGCGCACGCGGTCTGAACTGGGTGCGATAACCATCCTGGTCAACAACGCGGCTATTTCCGATTTCTGCGCTTTCCTGGACATTGATACCCGGAAGCTGGACAGGATGATCAGCATCAATCTTCGCGGGCCCTTCATTCTCACTCAGCAGGTTCTCCCCGATATGCTGGCGGCAGGGTGGGGGCGGATCGTCAATATCTCGTCTTCCTCGGCGCAGGCGGGCTCCATCGGCATGACCCATTATGGAGCTACCAAGGGAGGGATTGTCGGATTGACCAAGACCCTGGCGATGGAGTTTGCAGACAAGGGAATAACCGTGAATCATGTGCCGCCCGGTTTCGTCGATACTCCCATGCTGAGGTCCTCCCCGGTGGATGTCGATGCCTATGCTGCCCACACGCCCATGAAGCGGGCGGGCAAGCCCGAGGAAGTGGCCGCAGCCTGTGCCTATCTGGCGTCTGAAGATGCCGGGTACGTCACGGGACAGACGCTCAGCGTCAATGGCGGCCGATACCTGCAATAGAACTGCGATTTGAGGCCTTTATGAACAATCCCGACCAGGCACCGCGCATACCTCGTATAACGAGTGTGGACCGGACCGACGCCGTGAGAGAACTGACCGAGATGTTCTCCGGCCCGGGTCGTCTCAACGTTGATGAAAATCATGTGCTCAATACGCTGGGTCAGCACCCAGAGCTTGCCAAACCCTTTCTGACATTTAACCGGTACCTGTTGATGTCATCGACGCTGCCGGTTCGCCTGCGCCAGATAGCGATTCTGCGAGTATGCTGGGTTAGAAAAGCGACCTATATGTGGTCCAGCCACCTGAGAACTTCACTGCGCAATGGGCTGAGCGGAGAGGATTTTGAACCGGTGAAAGTGGGGCCGGCTTCGCCCCACTGGAGCAAGGAGGAGCGCGCGGTCCTGGGCGCCACTGATCAACTGATCGAGACCTCGGACCTGGACGATGATTCCTGGAATGCTTTGAGTGCATTTTTGGACCGTCGCCAGATCATGGATTTCCTCTTTACGGTGGGTACCTATGTTCAACTCGCCATGGTGCTCAATGCGATCAGGGTTGAACGAGAACCCGAACTCATCGAACTGGCCGAGCGGTATGGCGCCCCGACCTAGGGTGGCCTGCTGAACCGTTACCGTGTCGACAGTGAAAATCCCGATACTCATGTCTGAACGGTCCACGCGTGCAAGGACCGGGAAAGGCCTCTACCTTACAGCTTTCCTCCTGGCACTCACGACATTGGCAGGCTGTGAGCGAGCAGACCAGGCTCTGGAGGGTTATCAGAGTTTCAACATCTGGCCAGGGGTTGCGCCTGGATCAGAAGACTGGGCAGTGGAGCAGCAGTCGGGCTTCAGGTCTATCACCAACGTCACAACCCCTACGCTCACGCTGTTTGAACCGGACCCCTCACTTGCCACTGGAACCGCGATGATCGTGTGTCCGGGGGGAGGATTCCGTGGCCTGTACATCATCGAAGAGGGCGTCATGGTGGCGGAATGGCTGGCCGCCAGGGGGGTGACAGCGTTTGTATTGAAATATCGCGTGCGCCATGACCCCGACCTACCACAGGCTGATGACAGCGATGACTTTGCCACGAGGTTGCAGGCGCTTGAGCCTCTCAGAAAAATTGCTGCTGCCGATGGGATACAGGCCATGCGTTACCTGCGCGCACACGCCGAAGAATTGAACGTTGACGTCAATCGAATCGGCATGATGGGCTTCTCAGCGGGCGCCATGACCACCATGAGTGTTGTGATGGAGGGTGACCTTGCTGATATACCGGCTATTGCTGCATCAATCTATGGTGCCATGCCTGGCGGAATGCCCCCGGGCAATGCGCCCCCCCTGTTTATTGTGCATGCCAGGGATGACTCCCTGGTTCCCCTGAAAAAAAGCCTGGAAATGCAATCGGCCTGGGAAGCAGCGGGTCTCCCCGTCGAGCTGCATGTTTTTGAGGAGGGCGGTCACGGGTTTGGGGCGGTCAAGCGCGACCAGCCTTCAGATGCATGGATGGACTATTTTGAACGGTGGTTGGTCGATCAAGGATGGATTTCGGCGATTTAATCGAGAGAGCTCCGATGTCATTTAATGTAAGAAAGCAGTTTTTATCAATCGTCATTTGTAACCTGGCGATGCTCGGCGCCGTTTCTGCCCAGCCGGATCCGGTATCGGCGCTGGAGCAGAGCTTCCTGAACCCGCCCAACAGTGCCCGGCCTCGTGTCTGGTGGCATTGGCTCAATGCCAATATCAGCCGCGACGGTATTCGCAAGGACCTGGAGTGGATGCATCGCTCGGGTATCGGCGGATTACAGAACTTCGATGTTAATTTTGCCGTGCCAAAAATTGTCGACACCCAGATACCTTACATGTCGGAGGAGTGGAAGGACGTCTACCGTTACAGCGTTGAAACGGCGGATGCGTTGGGGCTGGAGTTCGGGATAGCCGCATCGCCGGGCTGGAGTGAGACTGGCGGTCCCTGGGTTGAGCCAGAGGACGCCATGAAAAAGCTGGTCTGGAGCGAAACCCCCCTTGTCGGGGGAAAAGGTTTCAAGGGTGTCCTGGAGCCTTTGCCGACCACCACGGGCCCCTACCAGGACCTGCCCCCGCCGATCGAACTGAACCCGACCCCGAAGCCGGAGGACCCGGTGCACGCGGCGGATGCCCTGGTCCTGGCTTACCCCTCTCCGCTGGGTGACTCGCCGGCCACCCCGTCCTACAGGTTGGAGACGGGTGTCGCCCTCGATGCAGCCCTGCTTGTCGATGGGCGGTTCAGTACCGGTATCGAGGTGCCGCGCGCGACGGCTGAGGCGCCGACCTCGATCGTGCTCAGTTACGATCAGCCACAAACCGTGCGCACTGTCACGCTGTTCATTCCCGATATTGCCGATATTTACTCAGGCCCCACCCTGGAGGCCAGGCTGGAAGCAGGAACCGACGCTGGTGGTTGGCAAACCATCAGTCAGATTCAGTTGAGCACCGTACCCACCACGGTCAGCTTTGCCGCGGTGACGGCCCGGGAATTTCGCCTTGTCGTACTGCCGCTTTCCAACTCAAGAAGTAACAGCAGGGGCTCGGCGCCAGGCTTTGATACCTCCTTCATGAGAGCCATGGCCGCCATGTTTGGGCCGAAAGAGACCATGCCACTGAATGAACTTCGCCTGTCGCCCGTTGCACGGGTCAACCAGTTTGAAGTGAAGGCCGGCTTTTCCGTGGCCCCTGACTATTACGCTCTGGAGACCGGACTGCAGGACGGCGCTCCCGCGGTGCCGCCGGGTGAAGTCATCGACCTGACGGACCACTTGCAAGTGGACGGCACACTTGAGTGGACGCCGCCACCCGGAGAGTGGACGGTGCTGCGTCTCGGGTACTCACTGCTAGGAAAAACGAATCACCCGGCCATTGCGGAGGCGACGGGACTGGAAGTCGACAAGCTCGATGGGGAAGCGGTTCGCGACTATATCGAAACCTACCTGCAGAACTATCGCGATGCCGTGGGCCCCGAACTGGTCGGCCCGAGAGGTATAAGCGCCGTGCTTACGGACAGCACAGAAGTGGGCGCTTTCAACTGGACGCCGGGCCTTTTACAGCATTTCCGGAAGCTTCGCGGCTACGATCCCCTGCCCTGGCTGCCGGCCCTGACGGGTGTGATTGTGGGCTCGCGCGAGCAGAGCGACAAGTTTCTCTACGACTACCGCAGAACGATTGCAGAGCTTCACGCCCAGGAGCACTATGGCACCATTGCCGAGGTGGCTCACGAGAACGGACTGAAGGTGTACGGTGAATCCCTCGAGGGCTGGCGACCTTCGCTGGGAGACGACCTGGGCATGCGCCGTTTTGCCGACCACCCCATGGCGGCCCTGTGGTCTTATAGCCGGCAGGACGGCCCCAATCCACTCTATATTGCAGACATGCGGGGCGCAGCATCTGTGGCCCATGTTTATGGGCAGAATGTGGCCGCGGCCGAGTCCATGACATCCACGCGTCACCCCTGGTATCACGTGCCTGCGGACCTGCGGCGCGTGGTCGATCTGGAATTTATTCACGGAATCAACCGGGTGGTCATCCACTCCTCGGTGCACCAACCGCTGGACGACAGGCAGCCGGGGCTCTCGCTCAGGCATATCGGCCAGTTCTTCAACCGTCATACCGTGTGGGCCGAGATGACCCGCCCCTGGATTGACTATATGGCGCGCAGCAGTTACCTCTTGCAGCAGGGTAGATTTGTCGCGGACGTGGCCTATTTCTATGGCGAGGAGGCGCCGCTGGGAGCGCAGACCTGGGACGGCTACCTGGCCGACGTACCCAAAAATTATGCCTACGACTTCGTGAATCCCGATGCGGTGCTGAATGTGCTCGAGGTAGACAAGGGTGACCTGGTCACGGCTGGCGGTATGCGCTACAAACTGTTGTACCTTGGCGGGACCAGTAAGCGCATGACCTTGCCCGTGCTCAGTCGTATTGCCGAACTCGTGGAAGACGGGGCGACCGTCGTCGGGGAGGCACCGATGGGGTCGCCCAGCCTGGGCGACGACAGTGCGCAGTACGCCGCGCTGGTCGGCGAATTGTGGTCCGGCAAGGCAATCACCACCGTGGGAAAGGGCCGCGTCATAAACGGCAGGGATGTGGAAGCCGCACTGGCCTCGCTTGGCGTGCCACCCGATGTGGAGACCACCAGCGCCGCAGCGGATGTCAGTCTTCCCTTCGTCCACCGCCGCCTGGCCGAGGGCGACATCTATTTCCTGAGCAATCGCAACAATCGTCTAGAGCAGGCCGAGGTCCGCTTTCGTGTGCAGGGTAAAGCACCGAAAATCTGGCGCGCCGATAACGGCAGCATACGGCCGGTTTCCTATCGGCAAGAGGCCGGCGTGACCTCGGTGCCGCTGTCCTTCGAGGCCGAGGAGTCCTATTTCGTCGCTTTCCTGGACCCTGCCATGGAGCAGTCTATGGAAGTCGCAACTCCCGGCCTGGAGACGGTAAGCAGTATCGACGGCCCCTGGCAAGTCGCATTCCAGGAGGGAAGGGGAGCGCCGGCTGCCCTGCGAATGTCGACGTTGACGCCCCTGAACGAAAATGAGAATCCCGGCATCCGGTACTTTTCCGGAGTCGCGGCCTATAGCACGACCTTTTCCTCGCCCTCAGAATTTGAGCCAGGCCAGCCTCTGATCCTGGATCTGGGTCGGGTGGGAGATCTCGCGGAAGTGTGGGTCAACGGTCAGCAACTTGGTACTGTGTGGCACGCGCCGTTTCGCATCGATGTTGGCAGCGCCGTCAAGAAGGGCGACAATCAACTCGAAGTTCGCGTCGCGAATCGCTGGGTCAATCGATTGATTGGCGATGCGCAGCCGGAGACTGATACCATCACCTACACGGTGATGCCTATGTACGCTGCCGATGCGCCATTGCCGGCTTCCGGCCTGATCGGACCAGTAAGGATTCTGGGGATAAGAGATTGAGGGGCCCTGGCCTCACAGGAAAGACGAATGAGTGAGAACATCGAGTACGCGGAGGTACGAGCACTGATAGATCGGGTGGTGAACTACTCTGATGCCCTCGCGGCGGTAATGATAGTCGCCGCGTCTGGCCTGGCCATTGCACTGGCGGATCCCGACATCCGCTCATCTATCACGCAGGGCGCGTACATTGGCATCGTCATTGGCAATTTTCTTATGGGTTTCGGGGTCTCTTTACTGCTCAAACTGCTGCGCCGGTGGGAACTCGACCTGGTGGAAGGTCTACCGACCAATCAAAAGATTCGAAAATATTCACGAGCGTTTTACCTGGCCCGGCATGTGGTGGTCTGGTTCTGCATCTTCCAGAACACCTCGGTGTTGTTGATGAGTGGGTTTGCATTTGGCTAGTAACGTTCGGGGTTAAACCAATATGAGCGTTAACCGGTACTCTTTTCGGGAATAAAATTACGTATAGATGTACGCTGAAAAGCTCTCAGGATCGAGTACACAAAGAAGACCGATATTGCCCTCCTTGACTCGAAACGGTAGATGGCACGTTTGAACGCTTGCCTGGCTCGTACGCGTTCCAACCAATCTGTCACCAGTGGAAATGACGTGGTCGGGTAGCGCATATAACTAAGTCGATGAATGTTAACCACCCAGGAAATATCCGTTAGCCCGAATTCTTCGCCCGTTAACCAGTTGCGGCCTCCGAGTCTGGCCTCCAGTGACGAAAGAACGTTCTCTGCCTGCTGGGTTGCAGCTACTATTCGTTCCCGACTGAAGCCCTCATTCGAGGAAAACTCGCGCATGAAATCGATCAGTTCAGGGTTGCCGGTTCCAGCAGCATAATCCGCTAGTTGCTGCTCATTCATGCGCCTGAATGGTTTGAATAGAAATTCATGGGTCAGCAGTTTCAGGGGAGCCTGAAAGTCGGAGGAGTGTTGCAAGCTGTCTTGAAGATACAAATCATCCAAATGACCTGCTGGTCTGAGCTTCGGCCCGTCAAAATTGGTGTCGACGTGGCGAATGATGTCGTTTGACTCGGTTATGGTAACTCCATCGTGAATCAAAACCGGCACCAGGCCCTTGGGGTTAATGCCGATGAATTCTGGAGTCGCATTTTCGCACTTAAGCAGATCGATATGATGACTGATCCAATTAGCACCTTTTTCCTCCAATGCCAGACGGACTCTTTGGGAGCAATTCGAAGTAGCGAAATGAAAAAGGTGGACGCCTTGTAGAGACCTGATATCTTCGCGCGCTGTTTCAATGATTGGCATGCAGTCAAACTCCCACCGCTACCGCGTTGCCGCGATCGAGGCTGTAATTTCGCATTCCCCATAAAGCCATTAGAAAACAGGCCATCGGCAGCCCAACGATCAGGTAGCGCAATCCCAGAAGACTGTTCGAATCGTTTACCGCATGGGGTGCCGGATCAAAACCGGTATAGGGTAGTGCCAGGAACATAATCGCTACAGCTATCGCAGCTGAAATCTTGCTGGTGGACTGCAAAAGTGAGACGTAAATGCCCGTCCGCGCTACCCCTGCACCTATATCCAAATCCTTCAAATCTGCGATCATGGCCTGCGGAAGAAAAACAGCCGTGCCATTAATTGCGCCGAGCAAAATGAAGCATAGCAAAGTGAGCGGCAATTCCTCTGGAGGTAGCATCAGGAAAAGGGGCTGAACAATTACCTGGAAGACTATGACCACTTTGAATGTTCGGTGTTTGCCAATCCTGGTGGTGAGATGTTTGAATAGTGGCAAGAACAGTAATCCGGAGAAAAGTAGCGGAACAACTGCAAATGTCGCCCATGTGCCCAGGCGTAATACGTGTTCTACGTAGAATAAGAGCACACTGGACATGGCAGCAATGCCCAGCAGCACGTTCATATTTCCGATCAGGAGTGCGCGCAAGGAGCGATTGCCTTTGATAATCGTAAAGATGTCGTGCCATCGATAGGTACAATTCGCATCCAATCTTGACATCTTTGCTGGCGTTGACCAGAGGGTAGCCAGCATCAGCAAGGGCAGGGCAACCATAACGAATAGCCCAATAAAGGTGATGCGATCAGTTTCGCCGGTGCCGCCTATCTGGTCACTGACGACCGGAATGAATACGACGACCAGACCGCCGATAAGTGCAGCGAATTGCCGATAAGCCGCTACTCTCGCTCGTTCATGATAATCATCGGACAACTCTACGCCCCATGAGATGTGGGAAATCGTGAGGATTGTCCAGCCGATGTAGAGAACAAGCATCCAGAACGCAAAATATGGCCACTCCACCTGGCCGGGCGGCATAAATATCTTGTAGACACCAATTAACATAAGTGGCAAAGAAATCGTTAACCAGAATCGCCACCTTCCCCGTTGGGGACCCAGACGCTCGATGAGCGTACCCGCAATCGGATCTGTTACGATGTCCCATAACTTTGTCAAACCAAAGATGATCCCAACAACGGATAGACCGAGTCCCATTTCGCCGGCGTAGAAGGCGGGTATATAGACGACAAGCGGCGTAAGAAATGCTGCCATCGGTATTTCAAGCGACGCGAAGGCAGCAAGTCGAACAGGCGAGAGCCTGAGATCGCCAGCGTTCATTTAATCTCCGTGGGTAAGATCACCGGGTGATAGGCCTGGCTTGATACTGCCCTGGCTGTTTGCTGGGTGGTAGCTCAGGCTTCACCCGATAACCATTCGGCCACTTTTCCACCCCGCAGCGCGTTCCAGGCTTCAATCCCCGGGGGCCATACGTTGGAGTCAGGATCAATCACACAGTGGATAACGGACACCTTGCCGGAGGCAAGTGAGCGCTGCAGTGCTGGCTTGATGTCTGATGCCCTGGTAACGAACTCGCCATGTCCACCCATTGATTCACATACCTTGTCGTAGCGTATTTCCTCAGCGTTGTAGACCTTGAACCAGGGGGCTTCCCGGCCCCATGTCCTGCGCTGGGCGGTCTTTTCCATTCCCCAGGCGCCATCAACCATCACCATACAGGTAACCGGTAGATTCTCCCTGATTGCCGTTTCCAGTTCCTGGATATTGAACCCGAACGCGCTGTCGCCGGAAATACAGCAAACTGGACGATCAGGGAATGCCAGCTTTGCACCAATTGCATAGGGCAGACCCGTGCCCAGGTGACCGTAGACTGACGAATGTATGGCAGAACGCTCCCTTCGTGCTCGGCTATAGTGAAATCCCCACCAGCTGGTATTGCCGCCATCCAGGGTCATTATCACCTCGTCGTCGAAGTAATCATTAGCCTCCCTAATGGCAGCACCGACACACATCGGTTCCTGCATCTGGTCAGCCAGGTCGTTCAAGCCCTGGCGCCACTGTGACTCGTACTCCTTGTATTCGCTGACCTTTTCGTGCGGCGACCTGGGTTCAGTGATGCTCTTGACAGCGTCAATGAGTTGCCTGAGAACCGCCTTTGCGTCCCCGACCAGCCCCACGTCAACCGGCCGATTGAGCCCGATATGGGTGGGTTCCGCATCAATCTGGATTGTCGTCGACGTGCTCGGCGCGACCCACATGGGTGGCTTACCAAATCCACTCATTTCCCCCAATCTCGTGCCTACGATGAGCAGCACATCAGCTTCGTTGTGCGCCATTAAGCCGCCAAAACAAAGCGTGTTGATTGCCAGGGGGTGGCTGCAGGGGACCACCGACATCCCACGCGCGGACTTTGTAACAGGCATGCCCAGGTATTCGGCAAGTTCGCGAACTTCTTCCCCCGCTTCTGCGCGTTCGCACCCATTGCCAACGTGGATGCTCACCAGCTTCGCTTGAGCGAGAAGTTCCGCCGCCTTTTGAACGGCCGTCGGTGGGGCCGTCTGACTGAACATGGCTGAAGCGCGATACTTCTCAGGCTCGATCAAATCGACGCTCTCGAGATCACCGTAACCGTCGAGAACATCCTGAGGTATAAGTAAATGCACAGGGCCTGGTCTTCCGCTCAGAGCCACCCGAAACGCGTGTCGGACCATATCGGGAATTCGCTGCCAATGGTCGACTTTACCACTCCATTTAACAGCCGGCTTGAAATAGCCCTGCTGGTCGCCCACCTGCATTGCGGCCTGTTGCGTATATGAGTCTCCGATGTCACTCCGACGGGTCGTCGTGATCGCTACAACGGGGCTGCCTTCGGCTTCCGCACAGATCAGCCCGGAAAGCAGGTTTGCAGCGCCAGGCCCGGCACATGCCATGACAACTGCGGGCCTGCCGGTGACGCGTGTATACCCGTCACAAAGGTGCGCCGCTGCCGCCTCGTGCCTCGGAACGACCAGACGCACGCCTAACTCATCGCCCAGTCGTTCCAGTGGTTCCAGAAAAGACATGTACGTGCCGTCAGTGATGGCGTGAACATGCTCAATATTTTCCATGGCGAGAGCTCTCAATAGCAGTTCACCGCCCTTGATTTCTTTCATCTTAAACCTCTGTTTTCCGACCAATTCTGTTACTACTGTAATGGTGATTACTAAGCCAGGTTTGCTCTTGATCTTGTCACTTCGTAGATCGCGCTCCAGTCTTTATCCTGGTGGCCGGATGAAAGAGCCTCGACCATTTTTCCCTCGATCATCTCGCCAATATCGAAGCTCGTACCGAGGGCCCTTGCCGTATCCAACATCAGCTGTACATCCTTCAAGCCGCCCTTCATGCCAAAACCGGCATCATCGAAATCGCGCTTTCTTAGCTTCTCGGCGTACATGTGCAAGACTGGAAAGCCATAGATAACTTTAAAAAATCCTTCTACCTGCTCCAGGCTCAGTCCGGCTTTTTCACAGCAGGCATAAACTTCGCTCATCAATTCGATATTGGAGATAACCGTGTAGTTCAGGCAGAGCTTCATCGTTGCTGCGTGGCTCGGGGTGTCCCCGAGCGGGATGATCATGGTGGTAAATGACTCGATAACGGGTGTCGCCGTTTCGATGGCTTGTTCTGAACCTGCAACCAGCGCAATCAGGGAACCTTCCGAAGCGGCGTCCGGCCGTCCCAGCACGGGGCAAGAGACATATTCGGTACCAGCATCGAGATGCATGCTCAGGAGTTGGTCCGCCAGACCCGGTGATATCGTCGTCACGCAAATGTGGATTGCCCCGGGTTTCATGTTTGCCAGGAGACCACCGTCGCCCTTTACGAGTTCCAAGATTGAACTGTCGTCCATCAGACTGCTTACGATCACATCAGCGTCGGATACCGCGTCTGCGATGGACGTGGCAGCCGTGGCGCCCCGCTCAACCAGAGGCTGTGTTTTACTTGCCGTCCGGTTCCAGACAGCCAGGTCGAAATCGGCACCGAGGATATTTTGCGCCATGCCGGTACCCATGTTCCCCAAGCCCAGAAATGCTACTTTCATCGATTTTCTCCCTTACTTCGTTTAGATAATTTGCCCAAGGTTTATTGCCATTTCTTAAGAAAGACGCCTGCCTGTTCAGGTGCGAACATACCCAAACAGTTTGACAGGCATCACATGCTGTAAGAAAACTCCAGGTACAGCTCTCGTCCAGGTTGTACTGATGCGAAATAGGCCTCGTCGACCAGCGGAGTACTATTTGTAAAAAACGGTACCCGTTCGTCCGACAGGTTTTTGCCTAACAGTGAGATTCTCCAGGTGTCATCGACAGATCCGAGCCAGACCAGAGCATCGGTTTTGGTGTATGAATCCAGGCGAAGGTACGGGTCATTGGTAGCCGCCATGAAGTATGAGTCCGAATAGTTGGCGGTCAGTCTCACGCCAAAGCTCAGGCCGCTGGAAAGATTGCCCACATATTCAATGTATGCATTGGCGGCCCACTCTGGAGCCTGCCTGAGTTCATCACCAGCAGCATTCCGGGTATTGTCAGCGTCACAATCCGGTTCCCGGCTCTCTCCTACTGAACAACTGGCCCCGGGATAATCATCGTATTTGGCATCCAGGTATCCCATCGCCCCACCAAGTGTCCACTGCGCGTTTATGGCGTAAACCAGGTCCGACTCAAATCCCTCTATAGTGGCTTCAGCCGCATTGGTGGTCACAAAGGTATTGACGGTAGCGTTCCATGCGCTGACCTGGAGATCCTGGAATTCTGTCCTGAAAATTGCCATGTTCCATCGAAGTTGATCATCCAGGAAAGATAGCTTCGCTCCGACCTCGAAACTCTCTGCCTCTTCCTCTTCGTATTCAAAACTGAGTCCCTCCAGGTCGGCCGCATTAAAGCCACCCGCCTTGGTCGCCCTGGTCCAGCTTGCATATAGCATGCCGTTGTCACTCGCATCCCACTGCACGATCAGCGAAGGGTCAAGGTTTTCCTCGCTGCGTTTCTGGCTGTCGACCCAGTTCCTGGCGAAAAGATCCGCTAGCGGATTGAAGCCTGGGCTGCCGGGTGGTTGTCCACCGATGATTTGCGAGCGATCCGTAGAAAGCAAACGCATGGAGCCGTCTGCTTCCTTGTCCTCCTCCGTATACCGAAGACCGAGTGAGGCGGCCAATCGGTCTGATATATTCCAGGTAGCCTGTCCGAAGACAGAAAGCGCATCAGTCTCTTGTGAAAAATCATCGATCGGCAGGAAATTAAATTGATCCGGTGCTCCGAGCGCACCGGCGTTTATCACGGAATCGTCCTTTCCTATCTCGAGTTCTGACGACAGAAAGTAAATGCCCAGAAGATAGTCTACGGTTCTTCCAGCTGGACTAACGTACCTCAACTCCTGAGTAAACTGATCGAAACTCTCGTCCTCATCTTCGTCGCCGAAAACGATCCAATCTGCCGGGCGGAAAGCTTGCGTGAGAAGTCCGTAACTGGAGTAAGTCATGTAACTGGTAATACTGGTAATCTGGCCACCGTTCTCCAGAACCCACTCGATGTTGCCCGACAATGTATCGATATCGGTTCCCGCTTCCGGGCGCTCGTTTGTTACAAGGACATTGCCTGCAGCGTCGACGGCCAGCACTCTGCCGTTAGAAACAATGTCATTTGTGATGAAATCGAAGTCCGGGTCATCTGCCCGATATTGGGCTTCCAGGTCGTCGGCCACGCTGTCCTGGAACCGGTACGGTCCGAATTCAGTGCCAAATTGTTTTGCTTCCTGCCTGCTGCAGCGTAACAGTATGGATGCCTCCGGTGCCGGCTCATATAACAGGCTCCCCTTAAAGCTGATAAATTCTGACTCATTCTGGTCATCCCGCCCCGTGCGTGGAAAATCCAGATACCCACCGGTTCGTTGATACTTCGCAACAGCTCTACCGGATAGTTGATTTGTCAGTGGTCCGGACACATAGCCCATTCCTGAATAGCCCTCGTTTTCGAATTCGTAGTTGGCAGTCAAGCCCGCCTGGAATTCATTGGTAGGCTTTCTGGAATGAATATTTATTGCCCCGGCGATCGAGTTTTTGCCGTTTAGCACTCCTTGAGGCCCTCTTAAGACCTCTATTCTATCCACGTCGATGAACGAGAGGTGGTATAACCTGGGTCGGGATACATACACGCCATCCGAAAAAACCCCCACGGACTGTTCAAACGCCGGATTACCGGTCTCTGTGAACAGGCCTCGAATGCCCAGCGCCTTATCGAGTCCCGGGCTGGAAATAAACTCCACGTTCGGAAGGTCAGGAGCCAGGTTCTCGAAGTTGAAAATCTGTCGGGACTCCATCATCTCGCCCGTTATCGCAGAAATCGAGATAGGTACATCTTGAATAGATTGTGACCGCATTTGCGCGGTGACAATCACTTCTTCAAGCACTCTGTCCGCAGGCGCTACATCGGCCAGGGCGGACATTGTTATAGGAAGAATTGCCAGTGGTGCTGCAGAACGTATGAATCTCATAACCAAACCCATTTAGATCTGTTAGTGGTTTTTAGTCAGAGCAAATCGTAACGCGTTATGACTAAAATCGCAACACGTTACGATTATATTTTGCTGGATGAACCAGCTTGTCCTGGATAATCCATCGCGGACTGCTTTTATCCATGCTGCTTAAGCCATTGGAGCTGCACCTGGGCCGGAAAGCTTTCTGGTGGGGGCAACGAAAGCTCGCTGAATTCGCGTGGTGTTGCCCGTAGAATGTGTTGACGTGGCCGAGTTTCTCAGCAACAGGCGAGAAATCTTGCTGGTTTACCTGCTGGCGCCGGCTTTGATCTGTTGTACGGCAAAGATCATTCGCCGATGTTCACTCCATATGAATCGGCGACATCATCGACACCAGATTTTGAGTGCACAAAGTCTTTCTTGGCTACATGGCCGAACATCTGGGTACCAAACCCGCCGTCCAGATCGTCGGCAACCCGCTGTTTCCACGGCCTGCGAACAATCTGGGAGGAGAGGCGCCTGATGACTCTTTTTTGCTTCATTATCAAGTCAGCGATTTCATACGCTCGCTTCATCAGGGATTCTTTAGGTACCACTTCGTTGACCATTCCATAGTCAAGCGCCTTTTGGGCATCAATCACCTCACTGGTCAGCAAGGCATAGGCGGCACGCTTGACTCCCAGGATTTCCATAAAGCAGCTATGGATTCCATCACCGGGAACTGAGCCAATGGCAAAATGAGGATCCCATATGACCGCTTCTTCACTGCAAATCGTGATGTCGCACATGAGTGCCATCTCTGTATGTGCACCGGGTCCGTTCAGCACACCAATGGTTGGTATTTCAAAGTCGTTAACCAGGGCACTGACATTAATCCTGCCGTCTTTATAGGCATATTCGTAGGCCCAATATTCCATGTCCTGCTCTTCCAGCGCGAAACCATCGGGATCTATCCCGGCCAAAAAGGCGTCACCCGTTCCGGTGAAGATCATCAGCTCGTTCTTGGGGTCCGCTCCGACAACCTTGAACGCCTGGCCTATCGCCCGGTGGCTTTCCACGCTCAGTTGATAGGGTCCATCCTGCGTATGCAGGCGCATTGTCACAACGCCGTCCTCACGACGATCGATTTTGAAATGTTCCGCAAACAATTCGCGATAGTCTTCGAGTTCTGGAGTAGGGACAAAGTTTGTTAACGACATTGATCTATACCCGGTTGAATTGACTGGTTTGTTTTGTCAGACACGCGGCTACGCCGCTGCACCTTGTAACATAAATCGTAACACGTTATGATTTATCTCACAACACAGGAAGTACTAATAAGCGCTGAATGCCGGACATGCCCTTGGTGAGATGCCGCTAGAGTATTAAAATCGCTTGCAGAAACGCGCCTGTCCTCGTCTGCGTGTCGAAAGCTCTGAGTTTTGGCATATTGTTGCGCACTGTGCGCAACGTCTTTAGTTTGGGAGAACCAATTGAGTGATAGCGAGAAGAATCTGACCCCACGGCAGCAGGCAAGACGGGCGTTGATACTGGAGTCCGTGAGGTCTCAGCTTACGGAATTTGGCTATGAGGGGGTCAGCATGCGGAAAGTCGCAGAGCAAGCCCGAGTCTCTCCGAGCACACTCTATGAAATATACCAAAGTAAAGAGCACCTGATTCTCTACGCAATAGCGGAGAATCTCCGGAATCTGGGCATAGAAGAGCATCAGTACGAACCAGGTCTGGAGCGGTTTGTTCATCGGCTGGAATCTATTGCCCAATTTTTTGTGCGCGATGTCGATACAGGCATGGCGGTAGCGAAAGTGTTTTTGCGGGCAGAGAAGGATTCACCTGCGAATGAGGTTTTTCTTGTCAATGCAATCCAGGCCAGAAGAACTTCGCTGTTGGAGATGCTCGAGATGGGACAATTAAAAAAGAGCCTGGATATCGAATTTTTTTCCAGGGCCCTTATTTCCCTGACCTGGGGAACCGCAATATTCTGGGTCAGGGGCTTCATCTCCAGCGACAATTTTCAAGCTGAACTCATCAGGAGTTCCCTGTCCCTTCTCTTACCCCTGGCTACCAGGAATTCTTCTTCGCGCATGTTGGAAATTCTCAATTCCTACGCCGATGTGCCAGCAGCGACCAGGATGCATACGTCTTCATGAATTGAATTGGCACCCTGTACCGGCCGGCCCGCTCGCCAAACTGTGCACAGGCAGGGAGACAGGCTGTGGTAAATTAGTCGCGTCGATAGCAACGGCCCAAATTTCCATGCCCAGTTCCAGCAAGAAAACACCCGGGAATTCAGCAGGCGACTCCTCTACCTCTGCACCTGGCCGCCGTCAGAAACGGGCCGCGACCGAAACCCTGATTCTCGACACCGTGGAAAGGCTGATGCTGGAGGATGGGTATGCCGCCGTCAGCTCGCGGCGGGTGGCAAAAGAAGCGGGCCTCAAAGCCCCTCTGGTGCATTACTATTATTCAACCACCGACGATCTGTTTCTGGCGGTCTATCGGCGCGCCGTGGAAAAGGCGTTGGAGAAGCAGCGCGAATCCCTGGACTCGCCCACGTCCCTTCGCACGCTTTGGGACACGTATTGCAACCAGGAACAGACCAGGCTGGCGATGGAATTCATGGCACTGGCCAACCATCGGAAGACCATTCAGGAAGAGATCGTAGCGCTCACCGAGCAGACCCGCCGGCGCCGCGCCGAGGCGCTATCCCGAACACTTGATATGGAGGCCGCCAGTGCGGGCGAGTTGTCGGCTGCCGGCCTCACGGTTCTGTTAATCGGCGTCGCCCGGACGCTGGTGATGGAAGAGGGGATGGGAATTTCCCTGGGGCACGCCGACGCCCGGCGCTATATCGAGCGCTGGCTCGGACAACTGGAAGGACGGGCGGACTGACGACTCATCGACCCCACTGCTCACGGCAGCCGGCCGGCTGAAAGTGATATTGACAAGGAATACCCGCGGGTGCTATAAATCTGAACACCTGTTCAGTAAGTGAGGGTTGCCACCATGGCCACCGCCCAATCGATGGAAAACACCGGTCTCCTCAGAAGGGACGCCACTCCGCGTATTGCCAGTGAATTGGAGGCTGATCTGGACGATCTGCTGAGTGGCAAATTTTCCGACCAGATCAGGGGCCTGCTGGAGGAGCGGGGCGTGGTCTGCTTCCGGGGGCTCAACCTGACAGATGATCAGCAGATCGCCTTCACCAAGACCCTTGCCACCGAGTCCCAGGATTACGCGATCACCAAGATCACCATGGACCCCCTGGAAAACCCCAAGGCGGAATACATCAAGGGGGCCTTCTTCTGGCATATCGACGGGACCATGCTCGATATACCCATCTTTGCCTCGGTGATGAGCGCACGACGCCTGTCGGAGACGGGCGGGCAGACGGAATTCAGCAACACCTACGCCGCCTACGAAGACCTGCCGGACAGTGACAAAGAGGCGATCGCGAACCTGCAAGTGGTTCATATGTTCGAGACCTCCCAGCGGTACATCAAGCCGGAGCCGACTTACGCCGAACTGTGCCAGTGGCAGGAGTATCAGCCCAATACCCTTCCCCTGGTCTGGACCCACCGCTCGGGTCGGAAGTCCCTGGTACTGGGCTCGACCGCATCCCACGTCGAGGGAATGGACCTGCGCGAAGGCTGGGCCTTATTGACCCGGCTGAGAGACTGGGCGACGCAACCCCAGTTCGTCTATAGCCATGAGTGGACGCCGGGTGACCTGGTGATCTGGGACAATACCGGTACCATGCATCGTGCGCGGCCCTATCCCATGGACAGCGGTCGCCTGATGTACCGCACCCAGATTGCCGGCGATGAGCCCTTCGCCTGACCAACGCTCGCGTTAATGACCTTGCGCTTGCGCGACTTTAAACATCAACTTTGGGGGTAGTACTTGTGTCCAAAAATGCACCGGTCGCCGTCGTCACCGGCGCCAGTCGCGGGGCCGGTCGTGGCATCGCCATCGCACTGGGAAGCCATGGCTGCACCGTATACGTCACGGGGCGCTCCGAAAAGCCGGCCGATGCCTCGCTACCGGGCACCATTTACGAAACCGCGGAAGCGGTCACCGCTGCCGGCGGTACGGGTATTGCGGTGCGGGTCGATCACGGTGTGGATGCGGAAGCGAAGGCGCTGTTCGAGCAGGTTGAGCGGGAGCAGGGGAGGCTCGACATACTCGTCAACAATGCCTGTGCCCTGCACGACGAACTCACCGCCCCGGGTAATTTCTGGGAGAAACCACTGGGTATCGTGGATATGCTCGACGTCGGGCTGCGCAGCAGCTATGTTGCCAGTTACTATGCGGCGCCACTGATGGTCCGTCAGCGCCACGGCCTCGTGATGTTTACTTCCGCGTCCGGTTCGGTTCACTACGTCTATGGGCCCGTCTACGGGGCGCACAAGGCCGGCATGGACAAATTTGCCGCCGATATGGCCGAGGACCTGAAGGAACACAACGTGGCCGCGCTGTCCATCTGGATGGGGGCACTGAAAACCGAGCGCCTGCAGATGGTCATAGACTCCGATCCAGAAAAGTACGGCCATTTGGCTGCATTAACAGAGACCCCCGAGTTTACCGGCCACGTTATCTGGGGCCTTTACAACGACCCGGACTTGCTCGAGATGAGCGGACAAACCGTCATCGGCGCCGAAATGGCGCTGAAGTATGGCATCAAGGATGCGGACGGGCGCCAGCCCCAATCCTGTCGTGACAGCCACCAGGTGGCACCACGGGTTCAGTACCCCTACACCATTCGCTGACACGACCGCCACGACGCGCCCCAACCAGCGGCCGTTTGGCCTGGAAGACACACCTGAGCGGTGGTAGCTGGCAAATTGGAGTAAGCATGGATACAAACCAGTCCACAGCCGAGAGGGAAGCGGAGATCACCGGCAAGCCCCCCCGAATTCTACCGCGGCGTACGGAAGAGGTGCTCGCACCGGCGCGTGAGGTCCTGGCGAAAATCAGCGGGGCCGCCTCCGGACAGACCAGCCCCGTCTCCGATGAACACATCCCTGAGATGTTGCTCACGGCGATGTGCCATCGCGAACTGTTCGAGCGCCTGGTGGAAGTTTCCCTTCTGCTACTGAAAGCCCCGAGCCTGTCACTGCGCGATCGGCAGCTGGTTATTCTGCGAACCAGTTGGCTGCGCCAGGTACCCTATATCTGGGGAGAACACGTAAGCGTGTCCAAAAAACTTGGCCTCTCCGGGGAGGATATCGAACAGGTCATCGCAGGCTCGTCCTCCCCTCATTGGTCGGAACATGAGGCCGCCCTGTTAAAAGCAACGGAAGAGCTGGTCGAAAACTCGATGATTTCAGACGATACCTGGGACCAACTGGCTCGACGACTGGACGAAAAGCAACTGTTCGAGCTGCCCGTGCTGGTGGGGCAGTTTTCCACCGTGGGTTACTTCCAAAACGCCCTGCGTATCCCTCTGAGCCCGGGCAATGAAGGACTTAACTCGCGCTGAGCCACATGAAGGTTGCGTGGCAGAAGCAGCAACGGGCAATTGCACGCAGCGTTTGCGCAATGTGCATTATACGGAAGCTTATTGGCAGGCAGGATTGGATGATTGAGGAAATTCGATAAAGCTGATGCTGGCAGGCTCGAGGGTAATTTCACCGGCTGAAAAGGGCTTGCCATCAAGCGTTGGAAAGCTGTCACCCGTGCCCAGCTTCAGGATTTCGCCATTCAGTGCTACCGCCTGCCGGTCTTCCCCGGCCTCCGTCAAGGTGTAGATTCTGCCAGCGGACTCAACCTGCAGCCGCTTCGGGCTATCCTGCTGTATATTGATAGCAAGCACGGTGACTGCACCGGAAATACGGCGATGGCAATGCGCATAGGTATTAGAATGCTCTGTTCCGGCGCCAGGGTCCAGCACAGTAGTGCCCATCAGGTTGCGCCACAGCCAGGCTGCCCAGTAATTGGGTCTCGGTGCAAAATTGTGTTCGTCGAGCAGTGCATAGTCGCTCGCGGCAAGGGTATTATGCATGAACACGTTGATACCCTGTTGGGCTGACCTCGCCAGTTGATCGAGAAAGCGGAAGGTGTCGGCAAACGTTGTGGCCCAGGGATTGCCGCCACAGGCCGTTTCGCCGCTTTCGGTAATCCATAAGGGAGCCTCCGGAGCATTGCGGTCTCGCAGATCCCTGGCTCGGCTAATGCCATCGTCTATGCCTGCCAGCCAATCGGGGTCGAACGCGTCGGAAGGATAGCTGCCAAGCAGGGGGATATGGCAGCGTTGCGACGAGGCGCCATAATAGTGAAAAGAAAACGCGTCAGGCTCAGGTGAATCTTCTGCCATCAATTGATCGGGCTTGAACGTTTCGCCTCCAAACAGATACGCCATGGTGCGCATCGGCTCCCCCATTTCAACTGCCCCGGGTGCCAGTATGAGCGTGTCCGGGGACGATCTCCTTAACCAGTGGTGAAAAATCGCGTAGTCGCGATGGTAGTCAGCGGGAGAGTAATTCTCCGGTGGTTGAGTGAGCCCGATCATATTCGGTTCATTGGCAAACTCGGCAGCGGCGACGCGTGCACCCAGGCGCCCCGTGTAGGTAAGCAGTTGCTCGGCGTTGTCGGTTTGCCATACGCCCTTCGCATCCCGGGCGCCCGGGCTGGTGGCGAATGACAGGACGATTCCGGCCCCTGCTTTCTGGGAAAAATCAACGGCATTACGCCATTGCTGGCGAGTGAGTATTGCATCGAAACCCGCGGGTGGTTCGTCTGGTGGTAGGTCGCTGTTGGCAAAGTACGTCGCATTGGCCCAGGTTCCGCTGAAACGAACATAGGAGGGTGCCAGGGCTGCTGCCATCTTAAGCAACCGTGAGTCAGTTAAATCGATCGGTGGACGGTATTCATAACGGTCGTCACCCTTTGCTGGCTTGCCGTCGATATAGGGCGCCCAGAAACGCCCGCCTGTGACCTCAACCATCTCAACGTTGTAGGCAAGAAAACGCTCGCTGATACTGCCGGTCATCTGCATCGATGCGGGGCTGAGGAACACTGTTTCTTGCCGCGACCGGGTTTGTTGATCACAGCCGCTCAAGGCGAGGATAGCTATGAGATTGAATGTGAGAAAATCGAAACTCTTACAGTTGAAGTCCACGATGACCATTCTTTTCCGAGTTCGAGATTGAGACGGATGTTGTCACCAGGGCTCAGTCGTCGGAGCCCGACCCGCCGCGTGGCAGGCCGAAGGCCACCACCGCGTCGCTGGTGGTGGACTGGTACATGGTATGCCCCCCGGCGGGGATCACCACGTACTGCCTGCCGTCGACCTCATAGGTGACCGGGATGGCAGTCCCGGCGGCGGGCAGGTCCGCCTGCCACAGGACTTCACCGGTCTGCAGATCGAAGGCGCGGAAGGTGTCATCCAGGGTGTAGCCGATGAACACCAGGCCGCCGGCGGTGACCAGCGGTCCGCCGGCTCCGGGGGTGCCCAGTTCAATGGAGAACGGCGCGCCCATCATTTTGCCCACGTCACCGAGGGGCACTTCCCACAGGATCTCGCCCCGGGCCAGGTCGAGGGCGCTGAGGGCCGCCCAGGGCGGTGTTGAGCAGGGTGCGCCCAGCGGCGAAAACAGCGGGGCGACCTTGTAGTGATACTCGGATCCGGCCACCGGGAACACCATCTCCAGCAGGCTTTCACCGACGCTGCCCTCGACCTCGCCGGCCTCGTCGGCGCGCATCAGTTGCACCACCATGGGCACCCGGGCCGTGGGCACCACCATGACATGACTGGCAGGGTCGTAGGCGCCGCCGCCCCAGTTGGCGCCACCGCTGGCGGAGGGAAAGAACACCGTGCCCTGCTCGCTGGGGGGCGTATAGATCGGGCCGTAACTCAGTTCCTCGACCTTTGATTCACACAGCCATTCGTCGATAAAGGTAAAGCCCCAGGCGTCTTCCGGGCTGAAGCCCTGCGGCATCAGCGGCGGCAGGCCCACCGGGAAGGGCTGGGTGGGGGACAGGGTCTCCCCGGCCACCGCACCCGCCTGCGGCACGGGGCGCTCCTCGATCGGGATCAGCGGTTCGCCGGTGGCGCGGTTGAAGGCGTAGACCAGGCCCATCTTGGTGTTCTGCACCAGGGCCGGCACCGTGCCGGCCCCGCGGGGCCAGTCGATCAGCATCGGCTGGGCCGGGGTGTCGTAGTCGAACACGTTGTGGTGCACGAACTGGAAGTGCCAGGCGACCTCGCCGGTGGCGCCGTGCAGGGCCACTACCGAGGAACTGTAGTGATTGTCGCCGGCCCGCCCGCCACCGTAAAAATCCCCCGAGGGGCTGGTGGTGGGCAGGTAGACCAGGTCCAGGTCCTGGTCCACGGCCATCGCCGCCCACACGTTGCCGGCGCCGAAGCCCTCCGCGCTGCCGCGCTCCCAACTGGCGGCGGCGGGATCGCCGGGGTCCCGGGGCAGGGGATCGAAGCTCCAGCGGTATTCGCCGCTGCGGGCGTCGAAGGCGTGTACCTGGCCGCTGGGCGCGTCGACCCGCTGGTTGTCACCGACCATGGATCCGACCACCACGACCCCGTTGACGACGGCCGGGCGCGAGGTGGCCACCACCTCGCCGGGGAATATCTCCGGCATGCTGGGTTGTATCTGCACCTGGCCTTTGTTACCGAAGCCGGCACAGGGTTGCCCGTCGCGGGCGTCGATAGCCAGCAGGCGGTTGTCCGAGGTGGCAAACAGGATCCGGGTCTGACAGGCAGCCTCAGGCGGGGCGTCTGGGTCGATCCAGCTGGCCACGCCGCGGCATTTGCGCATACCCACCTGGCGGTCCTTCGGGTCGAATACCCAGCGCTCCTCGCCGGTGGCGGGGTCCAGTGCGATAACCCTGCGACTGGTGGTGCAGACCAGCAGGTTGCCGGCGACCAGGCTGGGCTGGTCCTCGAAGGCGATGAGCGACTCGGTGGTGTCCTCGGGCAGGTCGCCGGTATGGTATTCCCAGGCCAGTTCCAGCCCGGCCACATTGCCGCGGTTGATCTGCGCCAGCGGGGAGTACTTGTCGCCGGTCTGGTGCTGGTCGGTTTCCGGGTGCGCGGCCTGGGCCGCCGATTCCAGGGACAATAACCCCAGCAACGCGCCGATCCCTGCCCGGCGTGCGAGTGTCAGGCCTTTCCCTGGCATGGTCCTGGCCCCTAGAACTGGCTGGCGGGCAGTCGCACGACCAGCCCGTCCAGCTCGTCACTGACCTCGATCTGGCAGCTGAGGCGGCTGTTGGGCTGGGGCTCCATCACGAAGTCGAGCATCTGTGCCTCGACCTCGTCGGCGGAACCGACCTTCTCGACCCAGTTTTCGTCGACATAGCAGTGACAGGTGGCGCAGCTGCAGGCACCGCCGCAGTCGGCGAGTATGCCCGGTACGCCGTTGTCGAGGGCGGCGTGCATGACTGTGGTGCCGGCAGTGACGTGGACTTCGTGTTCGGTCTCGTCATGGGTGATGAACTTCACGAGTGGCATGGTGGTATATCCTGTTCCAATAGACTTACTGGGTTAGAAATGCCTGCTGCAGGTCGGCGCTATCATCGCCCAGCAGGTCCGGGTTTGCGGTCTGGCCCGCGGCCAGCGCCTTGCGGGCCAGCATGAATTCCCGCGGGCGATTCACCGCGTCTACCGCCAACAGGCGCTGGCCGCTGAAATAGAAGGCGGCGAAGCTGCGGCCCGATGCGCTGTCCCCGCGCAGAACCACCCGGTCGTAACCCTGGGACAGGCCGGCGATCTGTAGTTTCAGGTCGTACTGGTCGGACCAGAACCAGGGCAGGGCGTGATAAGCCTCCAGCCTGCCGCACAGGGTATTGGCGGCCACCTTGGCCTGGTCGGTGGCGTTCTGGACCGATTCCAGGCGCAGCCGGTGGTCATAGATCGGGTTGTAGTGGTTGGTGCAGTCGCCGGCGGCGACGATATCCGGGTCGGACGTGCGGGCGTACTCATCCACCACGATACCGTTGTCAACAGCCAGACCCGCCTGTTCGGCCAGCTCGGTAGCGGGGACGACGCCCACACCGATCACCACCAGGTCCGCCGGTATCGAGCGGCCGTCGGCCAGTTTGACCCCCGTTACATCGCCGCTGCCCTCCAGGGCTTCCACGGCCGCGTCAGTGATAATCTGCACCCCTTCCTCGCCGTGCACCCGGCTGTAGAAATCGGAGACTTCCGGTGCGGTTACCCGCTGCAGTACCCGCGGCAGAGCCTCCAGCACGGTCACTTCCATGCCCAGCTTGCGCATGGAAGCCGCGGTCTCCAGCCCGATATAACCACCGCCGATGATGACCGCGGACTTACCGCTGCCGATGTAACCCCGGATCCGGTCCACGTCGTTCAGGTCGCGCAGGTAGAACACACCGTCGAGTTCGTGGCCGGGCAGCGTGTCGAGCTTGCGCACCCGGGCCCCGGTGGCCAGCGCGAGCCTGGTGTACGGAATGCTGCCGCCGTCGTGCAGGGTCAGGGTTTTGTTCTCCCGGTCCAGCCCGGTCACGCGGGTGCCCAGTACCAGGTCGATATCGGACTTCTCGTAGAAGGTGGCGGGCCGTATCAGCAGTTCGTCACTGTGTTTCTCGCCGGCCAGGTAGGCCTTGGACAGGGGCGGGCGGTGGTAGGGCGGAATGGGCTCTTCGCCAACGACAGAGATTTTGCCGTCCCAGCCCGCCTGGCGCAGGCTGGCGGCCAGTTGCGCCGCCGCGTGGCTGGCGCCGACGATCACGGCGTGTTCGGTTTCCATACGGTGTCCTCTCTCAAGCTCGCCGCTGGCCCTTGTAGATGGGGAGAGCGGTGCTTTCGTAAAGGCCGGCGGCAGAGGTTGATCTGCGGTCCGGCGGTTTATCAAGTTAAACAACGATGTTGACTGACATTGGCGAAACAGTCAATGTATTGGACTTCGCGCCGGGTAAGCCCCGGGGACCAGGGGAGTGTATATGATGACATCCGCCAGCGGCAACGACGTGTACTACGACCCCTACAAGGTCGACATCGTACGGGACCCCTACCAGGTTTACCGGCGCCTGCGGGAAGAAGCGCCGCTGTACTACAACGAGGCCTACGATTTTTATGCCGTCAGTCGTTTTGATGACGTGCAGCAGGGGCTGATCGACCGCGAGACCTTCAGTTCGGCCCGGGGCGGTATCCTGGAGCTTATCAAGGCCAATATCGACGTGCCCAAGGGGGTATTCATCTTTGAGGATCCACCCCTGCACACGGTGCACCGCGGTGTGGTGTCGCGCATTATCACCCCGCGGCGCATGAACAGCCTGGAACCCATGGTGCGGCAGATCACCCGCGACTGCCTGGACCGGCTGGCGGGAGCCGACAGTTTCGACATGATCGCCGACCTGGGGGCGCTGGTGCCGATGCAGGTGATCAGCCGTCTTCTGGGTATTCCCGAGCAGGACCAGAACCGCGTGCGCCAGCGGGTGGATAGCCGCCTGCACACCGAGGCCGGCAAGCCCATGGAATACAGTGACGAGGCGCTCCTGGGCCAGGGATTCGCCGAATATATCGACTGGCGGGTCGACAATCCCTCGGATGACGTGATGACCGAGCTGCTCAACGCCGAGTTCACCGACGAGACGGGCACCCTGCGGCAACTGACCCGGGAGGAGATCCTCACCTTCGTCAACGTACTGGCGGGGGCGGGCAATGAGACCACCAACCGGCTGATCGGCTGGTGCGGCAAGGTGCTGGCGGAGCACCCCGAGCAGCGCCGGGAACTGGCGGCGGATCCCGCGCTGATACCGGACGCCATCGAGGAGGTGTTGCGCTACGAGCCAACCGGGCCCCATATCGGTCGCTACGTGACCCGGGATACGGAGTACTACGGGCAGACCGTGCCCGCGGGCAGCGCCATCCTGTTCCTGGTGGGGGCAGCCAACCGGGATGAACGGCGCTTCCCGGACCCGGACCGGTTCGATATCCACCGCGACCGGTTGCCGCATATCACTTTCGGGGCCGGGATTCACACCTGCCTGGGCAACGTGCTGGCCCGCCTGGAGGGCCGGGTGGTGCTGGAGGAGTTGCTGCAGCGCTTCCCGGACTGGGAGCTCGACCTGGCGCGGGCAAAACTGTCCTCGACCTCCACGGTGCGCGGCTGGGAAAGCCTGCCGGTCACTATCCCCTGAGGCGTCGGGCCGGCTGGCTCAGGCGGCGTTCCCAGCGAGGTACAGGCCCAGCAGGACCGCAGCGGTGAGAATGACCCAGAGGTCCACCAGCCGGCGCAACAGCACGGGCGCGTATCGGACCTCCATGAATTCCAGCAGGATCAGTCGCACCTTGACCAGGGCGACCAGGATCACGGTGCCGCTCAGGAGGGCGCTGGCCTCCAGCGGCCACCCGTCGGCGCCGTGGTCTACCAGCAAATACCCTAGCGTTATCAGGGAGAGCACCAGCCAGACGGCGGCCAGGCGGATTTCGAAACGCGTGTTCACCGGGTCACCTCAGGACGTAGAGCAGGGCGAATATCATCACCCACAGGAAGTCGACCATGTGCCAGTAGGTGGCGCTGGTCTCGATCAGTTCCTGGGAGCGGCGTGCGGGACCTGCCAGCTGGTACCAGGCGATGCCCAGGAACAGGAAGCCGATCAGCAGGTGGATAAAGTGGATGATGGTAAAGAAATAGTAGAAGGAGAAGAACTCGTCACTGGTGAAGGTGAGGCCCTGGTCGATTTTCGCGGCCCATTCACCGACCTTGGACACCACGAATGCCAGGGCGAAAGCGACGGTCAGCATCACGTTATTCAACGCTGCTCCGTGGTTGCCCTCCCGGGCGGCCTGCACACAGCGCGCCATGGACCAGGAACTGAGCAGAAGCACCAGGGTGTTGATCACGCCCGTACCCAGGTCGAGCTGCGCCTGGGACGCGAGAAAACCGCTCACGTCCTGCTTGCGGTAGTACAGGTAGACGGCGAAGTACGCAGTAAATACGCAGGACTCGAACAGGATGAACGCCCACATGTCCGGCTGTCCCGGGATGAACTTTTCTTCGCGGTCGGCGCGCATCGCGGTTGCGCTATCCATGTCCCGCCTTCTCGAGCGCCGGCAGGGGCCCCGTGCCGAAATCCTCGCGCAGGATCATGTTTCTCAGGAGGGTGATAAACGCGCCGGTATAGATGATAAAGACCACCATGTTGATCCACCAGGTGATCGCCCCTTCCCAGGCGAACGCCCGGTCGGTAAACAGCCAGGCGGGCGCCACCACGACTTCGGTCAGTGCATTGCACAGGTTGAGGTAGCCGAACCAGCGGGGAAAAACCCGGTTTTTATCCAGGAAAATTGCCAGCATCCAGATCAGTGAGCCGATCAGGAAAACCCCCATGGTGCCGTCGAAGGCCATGAAGGCGAAGTCATACAGCCAGGCGAGTTGCTCCGGGTCACGCTCCGGCCGCATGGCGCCGACGGTGAGCGCAATGCAGGTGAGCAGCAAGCCGGGAATGGCGCTGAGCGAGTACAGCGCGATATAGGCATAGGCGAACGCGCGGCTGACCGACATGCGGAACATGGAGTAGGCGATCAGCGCGTTGCTGGCGACCGTCATGCCGACGGCAATAAAGGTGACGGCGAAGCCGCCGAGCAATCCGGTGCGGTGATCGTCGAACCACTGCGCGATGGTGGCGACATCCCAGTTCGGGTCCGGCGGGGGCTGGACGCGCGCGACGCCAAAGAAAATGATGCCGTAGAGGTTGTAGAACACAATCATCGTAAAAAACGCGATCCACAGCTCACGCTTGGGATTGTTCTGCAGGTGCCAGCCGATCCGCTGCAGCGGACTGCCAGTTGGGCGGGGCGCTGCAGGCGCGTACGGTGTGGAGTTCATGCGGCCAGTGCCGCCGCGCGCCGCTGGCGATAGATGTTCTGGCCCAGAACAAGGCCCATCACCGCTATCCACAAGGCGACGGCACTGTTTTTCAGCCAGAACGAGAGGCTGCCGTCCCAGGCCAGGGCACCTTCCAGCGACAGGGCGAAGAATGCGGCCGGCATCAGGGCCAGCGCGATCACGACATTGAAATGGGCCACCCAGGTGCTGAACACCGGCCGCTCCTGGCGGTCGAGATAGATCGCCAGGGCCAGGAAGGCGCTCTGCCCCACCAGGAAACCGACCTGGCCGGTAAAGGTGACCCAGGCCAGGTCGTTGAACATCTGGATCAGCTCGGGATCGCGGTCCGGACGAAACGCCGCCAGCAGCCAGAACAGGTTGGCCACCAGGAAGAGGGTGGGGCCGCCCGTGGCACAGCCCAGCAGGCAGTAGGAGAAGATCGGCGTGCGGTGCGCCATGCGCCGCATCTGCATCATGACCAGCGCCAGTACCGGGATCAGGCCGACGCAGAACCAGTTGAACACGATCATGCTGTAGCGGATGCGGGGCAGGTTGTCGGGGTCGCGGTAAAAGGCGGCGACCTCCTCCGCGGACAGGGTCGGCGACATGGGCTGCACGAAACCGGGGAAGAGGACGAAGGCGGATGCCCAGATCAGGAGCAGGGCGGGAACGGTCCACAGGAGGATCAGTTCCCCGTCGGTCTGGTGGGTCATGGCGGGCCTGCTGGCGGTGGCGTTCTTATTTATGCAATAGAGTATTGCATAAGTTGCCGGACCCGACAAGTCTCGTTGGCGCTGGCCCGGCTGCGTTACCATGGGAACCGGTTGCAGGAAATTCAGGACAAGGGATGAAAGCAAGCAAGGTCTACCGCCCGGCCAACGCGACCACCCGGGACCCGCGGGCCCTGAAGACCCGTGAGGCCCTGCGCGGGGCGCTGCTGGCGCTGCTGGACGACAAGCCGCTGGAAGAGATCACCATCCGCCAGATCGCGGCCCGGGCGGGGGTGAATTACACTACCTTCTTCCGCCACCACACCGGCAAGGAAGAATTGCTGGACGAAATCGCCGCCAGCGAGATCCAGACCCTGTTCGAACTGACCATGCCGGCTCTCGACGCCGACGACGCCCGGGCCGGCTCCCTGGCCCTGTGCCGCTACGTGGACGAACACCGCTCCCTGTGGGCCCGGCTGCTGACCGGGGGCGCCGCAGCCAGGCTGCGGGAGGAATTCATCCGCCTGACCCGGGAATTTGCCGCCGAGCACGGCTCCGACCACGAGTGGCTGCCGCCGGAGGTCGGGGTAATTTTCGGCGCCGGTTCGACCATCGAACTGCTGACCTGGTGGCTGCAACAGGCGGAGCCGATTTCCGTCGAGAAGTTCGCGACCATCCACGAGCGCCTGGTGGTGCGGCCCCTGGTCGCCAAATAAGCGCTGGACGGCAATATCTTGCCTGGCGTTGCTGCCATTGCTGATGAAAGAGGGCATCAAGGCGGCGGATGCAGGTCAGTTTGCCAGTGATGCCGAACCACGCCGCGCCCGGTCAGCCAGGTCTATAGTGCGCCATATAGACAACACTGTTGAATGATAGCGGGCCTGAGTGTATAGTTTTGTCCCTGTGAAACCGGCCTGAGTCGCCGTTACCCGTTCCCGGAGAGAGTCATGTCAGAAGCGTATATCATCGATGCAGTCCGCACCCCGCGCGGCATTGGCAAAATGGGCAAGGGTGCACTGTCCCAGATGCACCCCGAACACCTGGCCGCCACCGTGCTGGCCGCCCTGGCGGAGCGCAACGGTCTAGACACCGCGGACGTGGACGACGTCATCTGGGGCGTGTCGGGGCAGATCGGGCTGCAGGCGGGCGATGTCGGCCGCATGGCCGCGCTGGACGCCGGCTACGATATCAGGGCCAGCGGCGTCACCCTGAACCGCTTCTGTGGCAGCGGCCTGACCGCCACCAATCTCGCCGCGGGCCAGATCATGGCTGGTATGGAGGACCTGTTGGTGGCGGGGGGTTCTGAGATGCTCTCCTACGTGACGTACTACGGCATGAAAATGCGCGAGGCGGGAGTCGGCTCTCCCGGCATGGGGGTCGGCAATCCCCGGCTGCAGGCAAAACACCCGCAGTCCAACCAGGGTGTCTGCGCTGACGCGATCGCCGCGATGGAGGGCATCACCCGGCGGGAACTGGAGGAACTCGGGGTCGAGAGCCAGCGCCGGGCGGCGCTGGCCATCGAAGAGGGGCGATTCGACCGCTCCACCATCACCGTGCGCGACGACGAGGGCAATGTCATCCTCGACCATGAGGAGTACCCGCGCCCGGACACCACGCTGGAAGGCCTGGCTGAACTGAAACCCGCCTTCGAGATGTTCCACAATATGCCCTCGGAAAAGGGCGGTCCCACCTTTGCCGAACTGATCAGGCAGAAGTACCCGGACCTGGAATTCGAGCCGCTTCACCACGTGGGCATCTCCTCCGGGGTGGTCGACGGCGCGGCCGCTATCCTGCTCGCCTCGAAAGACTACGCGGATGCGCACGGCCTCAAGCCGCGGGCCCGGATCGTGGCCATGGCCAACGTCGGTGACGATCCAACCCTGATGTTGAACGCACCGGTGCCGGCGGCGAAGAAGGTGCTCGCAAAGGCTGGCCTGGACAAGAGCGATATCGACGTCTGGGAGGTCAACGAGGCCTTTGCCGTGGTGGTAGAGAAATTTATCCGCGATCTCGGGCTGGACCGGGACAAGGTCAACCCCAACGGCGGCTCGATTGCCCTGGGTCATCCCATCGCCGCCACCGGCGCGATCCTGATCGGCACGGCGCTGGATGAACTGGAGCGCAGCGGCGGTCGCTACGGGCTGATTACCATGTGTGCCGCCGGTGGTATGGCGCCGGCCATCATTATCGAGCGTGTCCAGGCTTGGCCGGGAGAGAAAACATGAGTGACCAGACCAACCCCATGCTGCCCTGGCCGGAGGATGACTTTTCGGCCTATGGCCCGGTAGAGGAGAAGAAGCTGGGCCGGGTCCAGCAGCACGTGGGCCGGGTGATGCACCGCAACTGGGCCTCGATCCCCCATGTCACCCATAGCGACGAGGTGGATATCAGCGGTTTCGAGCAGCGCCGCAGGGACTGGAACGCGGCCAACCCGGGGAAAAAACGGACCCTGTTGCCGGTGCTGATGAAGGCGGCGGTGGCCGCGCTCAAGGAATATCCCCAGTACAACTGCTCTCTCAGCGCCGATGGCGCCACCCTGTACGCCAAGCAGTACTACCACATCGGTTTCGCTGTGGATGTGCCCGGCGGCCTGCTGGTGCCGGTGGTGCGCGACTGCGACCAGAAGAGCCTGGAGGAGATCGCCGCCGAGATCGTGGTCCTGTCGGAGAAAGCCCGGGGTAAAGGACTGTCCATGGCAGAGATGTCCGGGGGCTGCTTCACCTTGTCCTCCCTGGGCCATATAGGAGGCACGTCTTTCACCCCGATCATCAACGCCCCCGAGGTGGCGATTCTCGGAATCACCCGGACCCAGCAGCGCTTCCTGCCCGATGCTGACGGCCAGCCCCGGCTGCACCAGATGCTGCCCCTGTCCCTCAGTTACGACCACCGGGTGATCAACGGCGCCGACGCGGCGCGCTTCGTGGTCGCAATCGGCGACTTCCTCGAGCAGTTCAGTTTCGACTGAACTGATGGCGGATTAATCGATTGCCTGGTCGGCCTGGCCCAACTTATCCAGGAACAGGCCGCGAACTTCAGCGACGTGCTGGTCAAGCGTCGACTTCCGCCAGTGGCTGGTGTCGATCGGCGGCAGCACATCGACGTGTACGGTAGCCGGGTGGTACAGGAATTCGCTGCGGGATGACACGTCCAGGGCGTTGTGGATGACCACCGGCACCACGGGTACACCGGCCTGCAGGGCGAGTTGGAAAGCGCCCTTCTTGAATTCTCCCAGGCGCCGCGAACGACTGCGGGTGCCCTCGGGTGCGATGGCCACCGACAATTTTTCCTCTTGCACCCGCTGTCCCAGGGCCCGCATGCTTTTCACCGCCTCGCGGGGCTGTTCGAGATCGATCAGTACGACGCCCCCCAGGTCCATGGCCTGCTCGAACAGGGGCATGCTGCTGGCATGCTTGCGCGCCACGCCGGCGAAATCCTTGCGCAGCAGGCGGGCGATGATAATCATGTCCGCCTTGCTCTGGTGATTGAATACGAATACTGCCGGCCGTTGTTTCCAGAGATTCTCCTCACCCCGCACGTCGAGGTTCAGGCCGATGAGGGCGCTGGCGAGGTCGGCGAACAGCGAAGCCGAGAAGTTCCGGGCGTCGCGCTTGGAACCGGTGAGCGCCCAGATCGGCAGGCTCGAGGCGGCGGAGGAGAGCATGGCTGCCGTGGCCAACACCGAGCGCAGCCACCGGGAGGCGCGCGGCCGCCCGCGGCTGGTAAAACGCTGTACCGGCCAGCCGCGCTGAGCGGCTATCTCTCCGAGTTTCCGGTTCGGATTCAGGGGGCGCGGATTGCCTACCCGTTCCAGTAAGGCGATATCGTCATCACTGTCGGAATAGAAAAAACTGCGCGACAGGTCGATACCGTGTTCCCCGGCCAGTTCCTCGGCTGCGGTGAGCTTGCCGGCACCGAAACAGACCGGTGGCAGCACCTCGCCGGTGAAGCGGCCGTCCTCCTTTTCGAGTTGGCTGCACTTCACATGGGGGATATCCAGTCGGGCCGCGGCCGTCGCCACCTGGTAGGGCAGGGCAGAGGAGACGATGGCGACTGTGTGCCCCTTGCGCAGGTGCGCTTCCACCAGGGCCCGGGCCTCGGGGTAGACCAGGGACGCAAGCTCTTTTTCGTACAGTTTCTCGGCCAGTTCAAGGTAGGCGGTCTCTTCCTGGCCGGCCAGGAACCGGGCGTTGAGCATCGTCAGGACTGAGAAACTGGTATTCCCCAGCCCGTAATCGATCATGGCCCGGGCAGACTGGGCGAGTTGCCGCGCGGACAGTTCACCGCGCCGGATTTGCATGCGCATCAGTGGCACCGCGGAGTAGCCGGCGATCAGGGTGCCATCGAAGTCGAACAGGGCGCCGATCTCCGGCCCCTCGGGGAGTTGGTCTACTTCTGCGGTGACGCTGCTGTGAGCTCGCATGGGATTGGGCACCGAAATCGAACGTGACAGTACTGGACCCCTATGATAATATTCAACAACGTTGTTGATTACAAGTCAGGCAACTCGAGACTGCCTGGCGGGCCTTGAACGGAGAATCCACCCCGACCATGTCAAAGTCAACCCTGGACCGGTACCTTGCCGCCGCTGACAAAGGGCCGGTCCTGTTCCTGCTGGATGCCCGCAACCCGGTCGAGGAAAAACTGCTGGAGGAGTGGCTGGACGGCTCGCTGGCCGGTCATGCCGGTGGTCGTGAGACGCGCCGGGTGATCCTGCCGATGGCCGAGGATCGGCGCGGCGGTGGAATGCCCGCGGCCGACCTGTTTGCCGGCGAGGAGGCCACCACGGTTGTACCCTTGCGGGTATGCTGGCGAATTCCCGGCTTCGACCAGTCACAGGGTTTGCGCCTGCGGCAACTGCTGGGGGGCGACCCCCGTGCGCCCGGGGCGTTGCGCGCCCGCTGGATTCTGCTGCGCGACCCGGACCGGGCGGAGTGTATCGCCGGTGAGCCGGCGACCCTGGGCCAGTTGCGGCAGCGTTACGAGGAAAAGGGGGTGGACGACGCCGATGGCCGGGAGCCCGGCCTGGCGCGTTTCATCCTGCGCCAGGCGGGACTGGCGCTCGATATCGCCGAGCGTGATATCCGCGGCAGCCGCTACAAGGTGCCCCGCTTCGTGGCTGAAAGCCTGCGCGCCGACCCCCGTTTTCGCAGGGCCCTGGAGCAGTTGGCCGCGGATCATGGACTGCCACTGGCCGAGGTCAACGAAAAGGCCGACAAGTATATGGCGGAGTTGATCTCCCGGCCGCGGCCGGTGTTTATCGACATGAAGGCCAGGCTGGAACGCTACCTGTTATCCCTGGGCTACGGCAGGCGGCTGTCCGTCGAGCCATCGGAGGTGGAGCGCTTTCGCCACATCCTGCGCAACAAGCCGACCCTGGTGCTGTTCACTCACAAGACCTACCTGGACGGGCTGGCCGCCACCGATATCGCCTACCGGAACGACATGCCCCTGATCCACACCTTCGGCGGCGCCAACATGGCCATGCCCGGCCTGAGTACCATGATGCGCGGTGCCGGGGGAATTTTCATTCGCCGCAGCTTTCGCGACAACTTCCTGTACAAACTGGTCCTGCGTTTCTACATCAGCTATTTGCTGGACAAGCGCTTTGCCATGACCTGGGCCTTCGAGGGTACCCGGTCCCGAATCGGCAAGCTGATGCCGCCCCGGTTCGGCTTGCTCAAGTACGTGATCGACGCGGCCCATAACAACGACGTGCAAGACCTGCACTTCCTGCCCGTGTCCACCAGCTTCGACCTAATCCGGGACGTGGACGATTATGTGGCCGAGCAGGCTGGCAAGTCGAAAAAGCCCGAGACCCTGATCTGGTTCCTCAATTACGTGCGCTCGCTGAAAAAGCCCAGGGGCAACATCTACGTCAACTTCGGCGAGCCGGTGGTGGTGGCGCGTGCACCGGACCCCGAAGACCGGTTGGCGTTGGCCAAAATCGCTTTCGAGGTGGCGGTGCAGGCCAACCGGGTGACGCCCTTTACCCTCAACGCGCTGGTTTGCCTGGTGCTGCTGGGTGTGGCGCCACGCAGCATGACCGCAGGGGAGTTGCAGCGCAGTATCGAGTTTTTTGTGGCCTGGGGCCGGCAGCGGGGCATCCGCATGGCGGGCCCGCTGGCCAGCGAGGACCCGGCCGAAACCGAGCAGATGATGGACACGCTGCTGAACAGCGGTCTGTTCCTGCGCTACGACCAGGGTTCCCAGGTGGTCTACACGGTGGAACCGTCGCGCCACGCGGCGGCCAGTTACTACCGCAATACCATCGTGCACCACCTGCTGGAGCGGGCCATTATCGACCTGTCGCTGTTGAAGGCCCGCGAGCGGTTTCGGGAGGACCCGGCGGAGGTGTTCTGGGAGGAGACCAGCCGTTTGCGGGAGTTGTTCAAGTTCGAGTTTTTCTATCCCGGGAAGCAGGGGTTCCGGACCCAGCTGGAAACCGAGCTGGGACGCATCGACCCGGACTGGGCCGACAAACTGCAGGGGGGCGGCCCGCGGTTGCACAGCCTGCTCAACCGCTGCCAGCCGCTGGTGGGACACGCGGTCTTCCTGCCCCTGGTGGAGGCCTACACCGTGGTGCTGCTGATCCTGGCCGGACTGAAGCCGGGTGAAGAGATCGGCCAGGCGCAGTGCGTCGACCAGGCGATCAGGGAGGGACGCTTCCTGTACCTGATGCGCCATATCACCAGCGAGGCCTCCATCGCCAGAGTCCTGTTCGAGAACGGCTACCGGCTGGCCGAGCACATGGGGCTGGCGGGGGTTACGGATGCCCAGTCCAGCGCCGCCCGAAAAAAACTGTTACGCGAGTTCCGCGACCTGTCGCGCCGGATGGAGACGGCGCGACTCGAGGGACTGCGCCTTGCCGACAAGGTATTTGACGACGATGAATGATGAAACCGGACACAAGCAACTGGGGCCCCAGGACGCCCAGTTTGTCTATAGCCAGACCCCGACCAACCTGACCCATGTGATGGCGGTCAGCGTCTACGCGCCGCGCCGCTCGCGCAAGGCAGCCGACCCCCACGCGGCGCTGGTGAAGCTGGTGCGGGAGCGCCTGCACGTGTCGCCTGTATTCCGGCGCAAACTCTTGCGCGCGCCGCTGGACATGGACCACCCCTACTGGGTGGAGGATGCGCACTTCGACCTCGAAGCGCATATCACCCACAGCCGTGTGCCGCGGCCCGGTGGCTGGCCCGAGCTCACTACCGAGATATCGCGCTATTTCAGCCGCCCGATGGATATGAACCGGCCGTTGTGGGATATCCACGTGCTGGAGGGGCTGGACAGTGTCGTGGACTGTGCTCCCGGCAGTTTCGCCGTGATCCAGCGCGTCCACCACGCCGCTACCGACGGCCTGGGCATGGCGCGGTTGCTGGCCGCGCTGAGCGACAGCGATGCAAAGGGAACCCCGCTGGTGCCGCTGGATACCCCGGAGCCGGGGAGCGGAGATCTTGGCCGGCCCCCGGGTACCGTCACGATGATGCGGCGCTCCCTGCGCAGCATGATCGGTTCGCCCCTGAAAATGGGCCGTTCCCTGGCCGGCTTTGCCCCGGAAATCATCAGCAGCCTGCGGGGCAGCCAGCGCGGCGTGCCCCACGACGCTACCCGGGGCGAAGTGCCTGAGACCCGCTTCAACGGCGCGGTGTCGCCGCACAAATTGTTCGACGCCCTGGTGTTTACCCTGGCTGAGTACAAGGCCATCAAGTCGGCCGTTGACGGCGCGACGGTCAATGACGCGGTGCTCGCTGTGACTGGCGGGGCGCTGCGCCGTTACCTCGAGGCGCACGACGAGTTGCCGCCGTCCTCACTGGTGGTCTGGTGTCCGGTCAATGCCGGCAGCGAGGGGGCGCCGGGGGCCAACAATCTTTCGGGTATGAGTGTCCCCATCGGCAGCGATATCGAGGACCCGCTGGCCCGACTGGGCGCGATTCGCGCGGCGACCGCCAGTTGCAAGGCGGCGGAATCCGGGGTGGCCGCGCGCATGGTGACGGAACTGACGCAGCATATTCCCAGTGCCGGTATGGCTGGCCTGGCGCGGCTGATGTCCAACGAACGCTTCGCGCCGCGGTTCTGCAACCTGTTCGTTTCCAACGTGCCCGGCTCCCCGGTGCCGCTGTACATGGCGGGTGCCCGCTGCAGCCACCAGTTCGGCCTGGCGCCGCTGGGGAACGGCATGGGGCTGTTCATCGCGGTGGGCAGTTACGACGGCAAGCTGACCTTCAACATCATATCGGATCGCAAGATCATCCCGGACATGGCGTTTTTCCGGGAGTGCCTGCAACGGTCACACGAGGAAATGCTGGCTGCGACGGGGCCCGTTCGGTAAGCCCCTGCTGTGCCGCAGTTATTCCGAATCCGCGTTGCCGGTCAGGGTCCAGCGGCCATCACGGTCCCGCTGCCAGCCGCCGGAAGCCCAGCTGCCGCCGTCAACCGGCAGTGTGATCCCGGTCAGGTAGGCGCTGAGGTCTGACGCCAGAAACAGGGCGACCCGGGCGCACTCCTCGGCAGTGCCGGCGCGGCCCAGCGGAATTCGCCGCTCGGTGGCCGCTTCCTGTTCTGCATCGGGTTCGATCCAGCGCGCCGGGTCGACGGGCCCTGTCACGTTGCCGCGCAGGCCCGGGGTGACGATATAGTCCGGGGTGATGGCGTTTACCCGGATGCCGTGCTCGGCCAGTTCCAGGGCCAGGGAGCGGGTCAGGTTCAGTACGCCGGCCTTGCAGGCCGCGTACACCGCGTAATTGGGCGCCGCCCGGGTGGCCTCGATACTGCTCACGTTGATGATGGCGCCGCCGCGCCCGCCGGCCACCATCACCGGGACTGCGGCGGCGGTCGCCGCCAGTACGCTGACCAGGTTGAGGTCGATGTGGCGTCGCCAGGAGCGTTCGGACTGCTGCAGAAAGGGTTTTCTGGCGGTGCCGCCGGCATTGTTCACCAGGATATCGAGACGGCCGAATTGATCTCGAGTTTCCGCCAGCAGCTGCTCCACCTGTGCCGTGTCGGTGACATCGGTGGCCAGCGGCAGGGCCCGGCGGCCCAGTTCCCGCACACGTGCGGCGGTCTCTGCGCCACGTTCGGGAATGATGTCGGCAATCACGATATCGGCTCCGGCGCCAGCCAGGGCCAGGGCAATGGCGCGACCGATGCCGGCGCCACCACCGGTGATGACGGCAACCTGGTCGGTCAGGTCGATGGTGGGGTCAGGCTGACGCATCGGGCTGGCTGCCGGGACGTCCCGGAACTATTATCCCAGGGCCTCGTCCTTGCTTACCACCGGGCGGTCTTCCCGGGTGCCGCGCATGGGCCTGATCTGGTCTTCCGGTTCACCGTCGTGGTGCAGGATCACGTAATCCGCGTGCACCTCCAGCAGTTTGCCCACGAACGGCATGTCGTCGAAGGCCTCCGGCACGCGGTAACTGACGATGTCTCCCGCCTTGAACGTGCTGGCGTCGAAATTGAATTCGAAGGGGCAATCGCTGTCCTGGGGCGTCACCATGTCTTTCATGTCACCATCCTCCCGGTGCCGGCCTGCGCCGGTCAGTCCTGAAACAGTTTGCGAATCTCGCGCCGCAACAGTTTACCCATTTCGTTGTAGGGCAGGGAATCCCTGACCCGGATCTGCTCCGGCACGCGCGAGGAGCGCAGGCGGTCCTTCACCAGCTGGCGCAGGGCATCGTCGTCCAGCGCCTGCTGGCCGGGTTTGTATACCACGACGACACCCACCGCCTCGCCCCACTCGGTGGAGGGGACGCCCACGGCGGCGGCGTCGGCAATGGCGGGGTGGGCCAGCAGCACGTCCTCTATCTCGCCCGGGGAGATATTTTCACCGCCGCGCACGATGACATCGTCCGCCCGCCCGTCGAGGAACAGATAACCTTCCTCGTCCAGCCAGCCGGCGTCGCGGGTGGGAAACCAGCCGTCGGCGTCCAGCGCACTGCGCTCGCGATACTCACCGGAGACCTGTTCGCCCCGGACATAGATTTCACCCCGTTGGCCCGCCGGCAGTGGCCGGCCCTCCTCGTCGCGGATTTCCAGTTCCACGGTGGGCAGGGGCTGCCCGACCGAGCCCAGCCTGGCGCGCACGGCCGGATCGTCGGACTGCAGCGCGAGGCGGTGGTCCTCGGGATCGAGCAGGGCGATAGTGGAGCTGGTCTCGGTCAGGCCGTAGGCGTTGGTAAAATCCGTCTCGGGGAACAGCGCCAGCGTTTTCTCGATTAACTCCTGGGGCATGCGGCCGCCGCCATACGCGATGGCGCGCAGGGCCGACAGGTCGGCTTCGGCACCTTCTTCCAGCCGCTCCACGATGCGGGCCAGCATGGTGGGCACCAGGAAGGCGTTGGTGACCTGTTGGGAAGAAGCCAGTTGCAGCCAGTCGTCCGGATCGAAAGCGGGCAGCAAGACAATGCGGCGCATGGAATAGAAGGAACTCAGCAGGGTCGATATCCCGGCGATGTGGTAGGGCGGCACACAGACCAGTTGGGCCTCCTCTTCACCGGCGGAGCAGAATTCCACCGTACCGAGAATGTAACCCAACAGGTTCTCGTGCCGCAGCAGGGCCGCCTTGGGGGCAGCTGTCGTGCCGCTGGTAAAAATCTGGGCGGCGATCCCTTCTCCCTCCCGCTCCTCGCCGCTGGCGTCTGCACCGGCCGACTCGGCTGCGGCGATGAAGTCCTCGCGGGTGAAGCAGCGGTGACCGCCCTCGGGATCGAGCTCCATGGCGCGATCCAGGTCGCCGATCACGCAGGCCGGGGCGACCCGGCCCAGCAGGGCGGCAAGGTCTTCGTTGGCCAGGCGGTAGTTCAGCGGTACGTAGGGGATGCCGGCCAGGGCCGCGCCAAACAGCGCAATGGGCGCGGCCGCACTGCTCTCGTCCAGCAGCGCGGCATGGGCACAGCCGCTGGCCAGCAGCAGTTCGGCGGCACCGCGCGCCGCGTTCTGCAGTTCGCCATAGGTCCAGCTGCGCCCGTCACAGACCAGGCCGACCCGGTCCGGTCCCGCGTCCGCCGCCATTTGCAGGATCAGGGAGATATTCATCCGGCGCCTCAGTCGGAGGAGGGCAGGGACTTGGCTTCCTTGATGCCGAGCGCCACGCCGTTGAGGGCCAGTGAGCCCTTGCCCGGCTTGATGCACAGCAGTTCTACCGTGCCATCACTATCGACATAGCGCTTGCCCATCTGGGTGCCCTCGGCAAAGGCCGCGTCAGGTTCGCCGCCGCTGCCGTCACGCTCCTCGACCATCGGGGCGCCGCCACACTCGACGCTGCCTTCACTGCCGCGGATGACCATCACCTCGGTGTCACACACGGCGCTTTTCAGTTTTGTACCTGGTTTCATCGTTCTCTCACAATCTGTCAGGCGATGGCGCCCAATTCCTTCAGACGCTCTATCTGGTCCCACTCCATGCCCATTTCCATCAGCACGATTTCGGTGTGTTCGGAGGCTTCCGGGGCCCTGGTCGTGTTCACCGGCTCATGGTTGAACTGGATCGGACCGCGCACCAGCTTGATGGGCTCACCTCCGTCACTGGCTTCCACCTCGAACAGCATATCATTGGCCAGGGCCTGTTCGTCCTCGGCAATTTGCAGCAGGTCGAGTACCGGCGCCCACTGGCCGCTCATGGTTTTCAGGTGTTCGCGCCAGTAGTCGAAGCTCTCCTGCGCGAAGCGGTCCCGGATCAGGTCGCTGGCGGCCTGCCAGTTTTTCATCAGCGACTCCGCCTCTGAGAAGCGCACATCGTCGGCCAGCTCCGGTAGCCCCAGGTGTTCAAAGACATTGCGGATATGCGGTCCCGGCGTGAGGGTGCACAGGTTGATGGTGCCGCCGTCCGAGGTGGTGTAGTTGCCCATGAACGGGTTGCCCGGATTACTGCCGGAGGTCGGCATGCGGTTGCGGGACACCTGACCGCAGTCGATCCCCATATCGATGGAGGTGCCCGCTGCCCACCAGGCGCTGCTCAGCAGGGACACATCGAGTTCCAGGGCCTCGCCGGTGCGCTCCCGGTGAAACAGTGCCGCGGAGATGCCGCCGGCGATATTCATACCGCCGATGGAGTCGCCGAAGGCCGGGATGCCCTGCGATATCGGCCCACCCAGTTCGGGCGGGGTCATGGACGTGGCGATGCCGCTGCGATTCCAGAAGGCAGTGCCATCGAAACCGCCGGTGTCGCGCTCCGGGCCCTTGTCGCCGTAGGCGCTGCCCCGGGCGTAGATGATGTTCGGGTTGGCTGCACGGATATGCTCGATATCAAACTTCATTTTCTGGCGCTGGCGCGGCAGGTAGTTGGTAAGAAATACGTCAGCGGTCTTGGCCAGCTCGTAGATCACCTCCATGCCCTCGGGGGTGGAGATGTCCACACCGACGCTGCGCTTGCCGCGGTTGGGGTGCTCCACGAAGGGGCTGCGCCTGGGGTTGACCTTCACGCCGCCCATGTTGATAAAGCCGCGCTGGGTGTCGCCGCGCACGGGGTGCTCGATCTTGATGACATCGGCACCCCAGTCAGCGAGGATGGCGCCCGCGGCGGGCACGAACGTCATCTGCGCGACTTCCAGTACCCTCACCCCTTTCATTACCTGTGTCATGAGAACTCCTGGGTTATTCTGTTGAGTGGCGGATAGTATACAGATCAACAACACTGTTGCATAGTACTGGTCGCGGGATATAAGATGGCAGACCCGGTACAGGAGGGTATCCAGCCGGTTTCCACGAATAATTGGAGAACAACATGAAGATAGATTCCTCAGTCGCGGCGGTGGTTACGGGGGGGGCATCGGGCCTCGGGCTCGCCACGGTGAAGGCCCTGCGCGCGGCGGGCGCCAGGGTCGCCATCTTCGACCTCAACGAGGACACCGGCGAAGCCGCCGCGGCTGAGACCGGCGCGGTATTCTGCCAGTGTGACGTCCTGTCGGATGACAGTGTCGACCAGGCCTTCGCCAGGGCGCGCGAGGCCAATGGCCAGGAACGGGTGCTGGTGTGCTGCGCCGGTGGCGGTAACGCCATCCCCACCGCCCGCCGCGACAAGCAGACCGGCGAGATCAAGATGTTTCCCAGCGACCAGTTCGAGTGGGTATTGAAACTGAATACGGTGGGGACTTTCCGCTGCATTACCCGGGCTGCCGCGGGCATGATGGAACTGGAGCCGATAGACGGTGAGCGCGGGGTCCTGGTAAATACCGCCTCCGCCGCCGCCACCGAGGGCCAGATGGGGCAGGCGGCCTACTCCGCGGCCAAGGCGGCCATTGTCGGGATGACCCTGACTATTGCGCGCGACCTGGCCCGCGAGGGTATCCGGGTGAATACCATCCAGCCCGGTATTTTCGATACGCCCGCCATGGCCCGCGCCACGCCGGAAATGAAAGAGGCCCTCGGAGGCATGGTGCCCTTTCCGAAACGCCTTGGCCATGCGGACGAATATGCCAGCATGGCGCTCGAACTGGTTCGCAACGGCTACATGAACGGCGAGACCGTGCGCCTGGATGGCGCGATCCGCATGCAGCCGCGCTGAGCCCCGTCTAGCCTGACTGGCTCTAGCCGGACCGGGTCAGCCCGGGCCGATATCGACCATGACCTTGGCGGAGGCGGGGTCCCTGGCGGCATCCAGGGCCTCGTCGATCCGCTCCAGCGGAAAGTGGTGACTGATCATCGGCGCCAATCGGTCCTGCAATCGGGGCAGGGCGGCTACCACCTCCGGCATTTCCGTGGGATAGCCCATCGCGGTGGTGATGGTCATTTCCGAGGTGAGCATCTGCCCCAGGGGCATTTCCACCGGTCTCATGTAGGCTGCGGTCACTACCAGCCGGGCGTGAAACTTGGCCATGCCGATCACATCGGCCAGGATATTGGGGGCGCCCGCGGCGTCGATAAAGGCGTCTGTGCCCACCGCATCCCGGTTCAGGAGCCGGGCGCTGCCGTGCAGGCGCGTCAGTTCCGCCCGCAGGTCCACCCCCGTCGGGTTCAGTGCCGCCTGCGCGCCCAGCGCCCGGGCCCGTGCCAGGCGATCTTCTGACAGATCCAGCGCCACCACGTCCTCGATGCCCCGGTCCAGCAACCACAGCACCATCCCGAGACCGATGGGGCCGCACCCGAATACCACGACCTTGTCGCCGGGTTTCACCTCGGCCCGGTTGACCCCGTGCAGGGCCACTGCCAGGGGTTCAGTGAGTGCTGCGATGTCGTAGGGCAGGTCGTCCGGTATGGGCAGCAGGCTGTCGCCGAGGCGCGCCTCGCTCACCAGCAGGGTCTCGGTGAACGCGCCCTCCGGACCGCCGCTGCCAATCATGCTGGGGGTCTGCATGGGGTTGATGATGACCCGCTGGCCGAGGCTGACGCCCTCGACCTCGTCGCCGACGAAGCTGATTTCGCCGGCCGCCTCGTGTCCCAGCGGGGTCACGCCCCCCGGCGGGCGCATGATGCCGCCGATCTTGATGTAGCTGAGGTCACTGCCGCAGATGCCGCAGGCCTTCACGTCGATCAACACGTCGCGGCTGCCCGGTTGCGGCAGGTCCACCGGGTCCAGGCGGGCATCGTTCACCTCGTGAATATTGAGTACCTTGCGCATGGGATTCGCCTCCTCGCCGTTACATGTGCATCAGGGCGCCACCGTCGATAACGATGGTATCGCCGGTGTGCCAGACCGAGGCGTCGCTGGCCAGGTAGGCGGCGATGCCCTCGAAGTCCTGGGCAAAGCCAGGCCGCTTGATCGCGCCGCGGGTGCCGAAGTGGCGGTCGATATCGGTCCACTCTTCCTCCGGCTGGATGGTGCCGTCCTGGCGGCCGCCGGAAAAGCCGGTTTTGATGTAGCCGGGTGCGATGGTATTGGCGCGGATGCCATGCTGGCCCAATTCCGCGGCCATGCAGCGGATCACCGCACTGATGCCGCCTTTGGCGGCGGCATAGGGACCGATGCCCGGGACCCCCTGGAAGATCGACAGGCTGCCGCAGAAGATCAGCGAACCGCCGGGTTCGCCCGCCTCGGCCCGGGCCACCATGCGTTTCGCTCCCTCCTGCAGGGTATAGAACGCCCCGTGCATATTGGTATTCAGCAGGGTGTGATAGTCCTCCGCCGAGGTGGTCAGGATGGAACGGGTATTCGGTGGCATGCCGGCATTGGCGATCACGGTGTCGATACGCCCGTAGTCCTCGAGCAGGGCGTCGAAACCGGCGATGACATCCTCCTGGGAAGAGACATCCACCGGGCGGGCGCTGGCGCGAACACCGTAGCCCTGCAATTCCGCCACGGCTTCGGCGTTGCGCTCCTCGGACCGGCCCCATATCACCACGTCACCGCCCTGCTTTGCGATACCCCGGGCGAAACCCAGACCCAAACCGCTGTTGCCACCGGTGACCAGGGCCACCTTGCCGCCGAGATCGAACAAACCTTTTGCCACTGCCAGTCCTCCTGCTAATCCGGCGCGCTGCGCTCCGGGTTGTAAATGATCAAAGTCTAGGTGATGCCGGGAAGTTCGCTCAACCTCAATCAGTGTCTAAAAAAGGACCCCCTGCCGAGGATCGGCCATGTCCGGTTTGCGACAGCCGGACCGGTTTTCGATATGGATTTCTTTTGTCCGGGGTGGATTGGGGTGCCAGAATGTCCCGTTGTCGATTCAAGTAAATTCGGGAGAAATGACGATGGGCGCAGAACTGTTAGCAGAGGCCCTGATCGAGGAGGCCCGCCAGGCCACGGGCCTGGACACCTTCGACAGCGACAGTTTTCGCGAGGGACTGGACGTCTATCTCGCCGACATCAATGCCGGACAACCGCCGGAGGGGGCCATCGAACGGGTACGACAGAATACCGTCCAGATCCTGGCCAATCGCCTGAAAACCACCGATTACCTGGACCGGCACCCGGAATTGCTGGAGCGGCCCGTTGAGCGGCCGGTCTTCGTCTTCGGTATGCCGCGCACGGGCACAACCCTGCTTAGCAACCTGCTGGCGGCCGACCCCGCCCGCCGCTCGCCCCTGACCTGGGAGATCGACGAGCCGGTGCCCCCCGCGACCAGCGCCACCCTGCGCACCGATCCCCGCGCCCTGGCCCGGCTGGAGATGGAAAAAAAAATGCTGGAAGCCAATCCGGCGATGGGCAAGTACTACCGCAGCTCGGCGATCTACCCCAACGAGTGTGTCTTCTTCATGGCCCACGACTTCAAGACCCTGATGCTGGAGTCACGCTGCAAAACCTTGCACTACAGGGACTGGCTGTTCCAGACCGACATGACCTCTGCCTATCGCTACCACAAGCGCTTCCTGCAGGTGCTGCAGTCCGGGGCCCCGGGTAACTGGAACCTGAAAATGCCTTCCCACGCCCTGTGGCTGGAAACCCTGCTCGCGGTCTATCCCGACGCGCGCCTGGTCTGGACCCATCGCGATCCCTACACCGCGCTGGGCTCTTTCTGCAGCATCATCGCCCTGTCGCACCAGGCCTTCACCCAGGGAGTCACCCCGGAGTGGATCGGCGACAATTGCCTGTGGCAGGCGGAGCAGCACGCCAACCGGATCATGGATTTCCGGGACAAGTTCGGTGAGGACCGGATCGTCGATATGCACTACGCGGAACTGACCGCCAATCCCATGGATAGCATGCGCAAGCTCTACGCCGCACTGGGCGATGAGTTTACCGGCCAGGCCGAGCAGGGTATGCAGTCCTGGCTGGACGACAACCCGCAGGGCAAGTTCGGACTGCACGAATACAAGCTGGCCCAGTATGGCCTCGGCGTGGAGCGGGCCGCACCGGTTTTCGAACGCTACCTGGATCGCTACGAGGTGGCGCGGGAGGCTTGATTTCGACGCAGCGGCCTGGCCAGCGGGCTTTTCCCGGCGATCCGTCTCAGTCGGAACCGAGTCTTTCCGTCGCAAGTTTACGCAGTTCCGACGTTTTGATCTTGGCGTTGCCCGTCAGTTGCAGGTTTTCCTGTGAAAAGAACAGAACCCGTCTGGGGACCTTGTAGCTGGCGAGTTTCTCCCTGGCAAATTCGCGAACTGTATTCTCGTCGAGCGATACGCCCGCCTGAGCGACGACGCAGGTCACTACCAACTCGCCCAGGGACTGGTCGGGCACGCCCACCGTCTGCGCGACTTTCACCCCCGGGCAGTTGCGTATGACGTCGTCGATTTCCACCGGCGAGACATTGGCGCCACCGGTTTTAATGATGTCGTTGAGGCGGCCCTCCCAGATGAGGCGGCCGCCAGCGTCCACGTAGCCGCCGTCACCGGTGCGAAAGTAGCCCTCGTCATCCAGCGTCTCGTCCAGTGGCACGCCAATGTAGCCCAGCATCAGGGTCGGCCCCTTGACCGCGATTTCTCCCCTCTCGCCGACCGGGACGACCCGGCCGTTCAGGGGATCGACGATCTTCAGGCTGTTGCCCGGCAGGGGCACCCCGTGGCTGCCTCCCGCCTCGTCATTAGAGGTGCCTGCCGGGTAGGCCGTGCTCAGGGTGAAGGTTTCGGTATTGCCATAGCAGTGGCGTGGTTCGACCCAGGTGGTGTGGACTGTCGGGTGTTGTGCGATTGGGCAATCCACGTCGATATAGGTCAGTGCCGAGAGGTCGACCTGCGCCCAGTTGGGCGCCGCCAGCAACTGCGCCCACTGGTGCGGCCAGGCGAACGGGAAACTTACCCGCTCGGTAGACATCAGCTCGAGGGCCTGCTCTGCCTCAAAGGTGGACTGTAGTACCAGTGACCCGCCTCGCACCAGCGTTCCGCCGACGACCATCGCGAAATTGCCGGACCAGAAAAAGCCGTTGGCAGTCCAGCTGCGGACACCGTCTCCCAAACCCTGTTGCGGCGCCATGCGCCACAACTGGATGGTGACGCCGCGGTGCGCGCTGAGGATACCCTTGGGCTTTGACGTGGATCCGGATGAAAAGAACAGTACACCGGGATCGGCAGTCGTAACCGCAGCGCTGCGTGCATCGACCAGCGCGGTTGGAATAGCGTCGCCCCGCGCGACAAACTCCTGCCACGCTTCGATCGTGCCCGGAGGGTCCTCGTTTCCCACTGCCGCAATATGGCGCAGGTACGGGAGCCGCACTGCTGACCGGGTGCCGGCCACTGCGGTCTCGATGGCAGGTTCGATCTCGCACAGCATGCGCGCGAAATCTTTCTTCAATACCCTCTGTTCCAGCAGCAATACCGAGCAGCACGAACTCGCCAGCAGGTATTCGAGTTCGTCGGTGGTCGAGAAGGTGCTCAGAGGCGTGGCGACGCCCCCCGCCAGGGCAGTACCGAACGTGGCCGACAGGAATTCCGCCCGGTTGCTCATCAGGATGCCGACGCGCTCGCCCTTGCCCAGTCCGCATGCGATCAACGACTTCGCGACCGCGACAGACTGTTGCCACAGCTCCCCATAGGACCAGCGCACTGCCTCACCGCTGACGCCCTGTTGTTGTACCAGTGCCTCGCGATCCGGGTAGCGTTGTGTCACCGCGCGGATAAAACCGGGCAGGGTGAGTTCACCCAGTCCGGGCTCCGATTCCAGCGCGATGCCGTGAACGATGGATTGCTGTTCCATAGCGGTTATTTTCGCGGAAGTTCGATTTCAGCCGTGGCCGTGGCCATGGTCTCGTCCAGCTGATTGCTCATCCTGAAGTCGACCTGGACCAGATTGCGACCTTCGGCATCCGTCAACTTTTCGGTCACACTGGCGTTCATGATGGTGATGTCCCCGGAGAAAGCGGGGCCACGGTAGGCACAGTTCGAGTGTACTACTGTGCCCCATTCCCCGGCCCAGCCACTGAAGTAGTCGAGAATCCACGCGCCCATGGAGGCGCCATAGCCATAGGCCCTGGGCATGCCGATGTAACGCGCCCAGCGCGGGAACAGGTGGCCGCGTGAGGGACCGATGTAGGCACCGTCAGTGAGCTCGGGATTGTCCAGCTCGAGCACCGGGTCCTGCTCTTTACCTGCCATATCGCCGACAAAGCCGAGCGCTTCGATATCGAGATCGGTCCTGCGCTTGACGCCGCACCACAGGGTGAACAGGTAGGCCCGCCACTCGGTGGCGAAACTGGCGATACTGTGCGGCCCGACGACCCGGGTCGGCAGGTCCGCGCCCACCTCGACGTCGTCCCAGTAACGCTTGTCGTGGCCCAGATCGTGCAGCATCTTTATCCACGCGTACTTGCGCTCTTCCAGGTCCGCCAGTTCCTGGTCGCTCCACTCCGGGTCCTCTGTTGCGGTCATCGCGCCCTTTTCCCGGGCCAGGTCGGGGCGATAGCGAATGCTGGTGGAGCGCTGCTTGGCGACCAGGTCACCCTGCTGGTTGTAGTAATAATTGTCGCCCCGCTGGAAACAGGTCGGGCCGGCAAAGCTCGTCTCCTTGATCACATAGTCGAAAGGCACACGGTGGTTGTGCAGCATGTCGCCGGCGTATACCCGGGGGCCGTAAAACCACCATTCGTCACCGCCAAAAATCATGTGGGAGTTCGGGATGTGGCCAATGCAGGAGGGGGCCGTGCCGTGAGCGTCATCCATGGCCACGGGGAACGACTGCGGCGCCACCTGGCGTTCGAACCGGCTCTCGGCCGCGAAATCAGGGTCGTAGTGAATGCGATTGGGGTAGTGCATCGCCTGCACCCATCGACGGATATCGGTGTTGGAAAAGGGTTCCCTCATGCGGCCGGGATCAATCGAGGTGCCCATGATCCGGTCCAGGTCAGAACAATCCAGGGTTTTATCGCTCATGCTGGCTCCTGTCTCTACAGCGCTTTGGGGCTCAGGCCAGAGTGTCCGGCATGCCGGCACGGCCCGCTTGACCATTTATGACAAAACGCCTCTCAGCGGGAAGTGGCGGTTCCCGGTCCTTGCTTTCGGACCCGGGTCGGGGTGGCCGCGAACCATTGTTGGCATCGGCGTGTCATTACGGATTGTTCCGAGAAGCCGAGCTTTTCCGAAATTCTTGCGAATTCGAGCTCGGTCTGCTGCAGGTAGTAAAGCAGGACGTCGCGGCGAACCTCGTCCTTGACCCGCTGGAAAGAAACTCCCTCAGCGCTGAGCCGCCGGTGCAGGGTTCGCAGGTGGACGTTGAGTTCCCGCGCCACTCGCTCGTTGGAGCAGTCACCGGTGCCCAGCAGTCGCATGATGACTCCGCGCACCTCGGCATGCATGGGCGGCTTGCGCTCGGTGAACTGACTCTCTATGAAGGCAACCATGGCCTCAAAAGCCTGTTCATCCGGATCGACGATCCGCTGTGCCAGGTCCGCGGCAGAATAAAAGACCCCGTCCTCATTCTGATCGAAGCGGACCTCACAACCGAAGTAGCGATGGTACGTACGAAGGGTAGACAGGGGTTGGTGACGGAAGTAAATCCTGCGCGCCCGCGCTCGCCCACCCGTCATTCTTTTTGCCGTCAGATGACCGGCCAGTAAAATCTGCTCCATCACCTGGCTCTTGTTCGGCAGGCCGTCGAGCAGGATATCGTGACCGACGAACACACCCCCGTCCGGTGAGACGTGGTGGAGCCAGACGCGGGCCGCCAGGCTGTGCGCGTAGTTGTGATTGCAGACGTAGCTCAGCGCATCACCAAAGGTTTGCGAGCTCTTCATTACGGTACCGAGTGGGCCGAACTCATCGCCTTCAGACTGTCGCAGCGCAAGGCGCAGGCCGAAGTCCGGGCACTGCAGTTCCTCGGCGGCCAACGCAAGAAGGTTGACCAGCTGCCGGTAGGTAAACCTGCATCGCCCCGCTGCCAGCTCCGCCGTATCTATCTGCACTGTCTGGAGCAGGCTGGCCGGACGGCCTCCCAATTGAGCCACCAACTCGGGAAAGCACTGCAGTAGCGGTGCATGGACAATGTCGAACTTTTCGCTGGCTGCGGCCCGATCTTTCGACGGTGGGGTGCGGCCAGATTTACCGGTGGTTGGCATGAGCCGAACAAAGCATGTTTGTCCGAATTGGTCAAGCAGGCCAAATCCTGCGCGGGCTACTCTGCCCGAGTTGCCGCTAATGACATAACGCGGTAACGGGAGAGGAAAGATGAATCCTGACGTACTGGGCCAGCCGCTCTCGGGGACCACTTCTCCGGCAGGGCCGTTGGCGATTACAGTGAAAATTTCTTTGGCACAGGGTTGTCCGGGTAGCCGTGCCCTGTCGATCAGCCCTGGCCGGCCAGGGAGGGAATCGGTTTGAAATCGCTTGACGGACAAGTAGCCCTGGTGACCGGCGCCAGCCGCGGTATCGGCAAGGGTATCGCCATGGCACTGGCGGAGCAGGGCGCGATCGTCTATGTCACCGGGCGAACGGTGTCTCGCGGTTCCCATCCGCTGCCGGGCACGGTGGGTGAAACTGCCGATGAGTGTGACCGGCGCGGCGGTCGGGGTGTCCCGGTCCCTGTCGATCACGCCGATGATGACCAGGTCGCCGCACTCTTCGAGCAGATACAGCGAGATGAGGGCCGCTTGGATATTCTGGTCAATAACGCCTTCGCACTGCCCGCTGACCTGACTGACCCCGGCGGTTTCTGGGTGAAACCGCTATCGAATCTGGACATGTTCACCGTCGGCGTGCGCTCGAACTACATTGCCGCCTGGCACGCCGCGCAGATCATGGTGCCGCAGGAATCCGGCCTGATTGTCGCCATATCCGGCTACGTCGGCATCAGCTATACCTATGGCGTTCTTTTCGGTACCGCCAAGTCCGCGGTGGATCGCATGGCCCGCGACATGGCGATCGAGCTCGAGCCCCACGACGTGTGTTCGCTGTCGCTGTGGCAGGGCCTGACCCTGACCGAGCTGGCGAAACACAACCTGGAGAATATCGCCGGGCTCAAGGGGCGTGCCGCGACCCGGCCCGAGGATGCCTGCACACCAGAGTTTCCCGGCCGCGTCATTGCCGCCCTCGCAGCCGACCCCGACGTAATGCGTCATTCAGGTGGGACTCACATCACGGCCGAACTGGCCGAGACATACGGAATCACCGATATCGACGGCAAGGTGATTCCATCTCTGAGAGAACGCCGTGGAGCACCGATCTGGATGCCGATCAGGGAGATGAAGGGTGGCGATTGACCAGGTTGCCGGCTCCTTGTTATCGGGCAAGGTGGCTTTGGTAACAGGCGCCAGCCGCGGTGTGGGCAAGGGAGTTGCCCTCAGCCTGGCCGAACAGGGTGCAACCGTGTATGTCACCGGTCGCACGGTGGACCCGGGTTCCCACGCCCTGCCGGGTACGATCGGCGAGACTGCCGCTGCGGTCGACGAACGGGGCGGGAAAGGCTTGGCCGTGCAGGTCGATCACGCGGACGACCGGCAGATCGCCGACCTCTTCGAACAGATCCGTCGGGACCAGGGCCGGCTCGACATTCTGGTGAACAACGCCATGGCGATTCCTTCGGTTTTGACTGAACGCTGCGGTTTCTGGGAAAAGCCCCTGGCAAACTGGGAGACTTTCGACACGGGCGTCCGCGCCGCCTATGTCGCGGCGTGGCACGCCGCGCAGATCATGGTCCCACAGCGGTCGGGCCTGATCGTCGCCATCTCGGGCTACGTCGGGGTGACCTATACCTACGACACCATTTTCGGTACCACCAAGAGCGCCACCGATCGAATGGCCCGCGACATGGCGATCGAGTTGAAACAGTACAAGGTCGCCTCGCTGTCACTGTGGCAGGGATTCACCTTGACGGAACGGGCCCGGGAAAATCTCAAGACAGTGCCCGGAATGGCGTCCCAACTGAACAGCGCCGCCGGCAGTTCGCCCGAGTTCCCCGGGCGCGTTATCGCCGCGCTGGCCGGCGATCCCGACATCATGAAGCGCACCGGCGGCACGTTTATCGCGGCCGAACTGGCGCACTCGTACGGTATCACCGACGTGGACGGGCGGGTGATTCCGTCACTGCGCGCTGAGCGCGGAGCGCCGATCTTTGCGCCCGTTTGAACTTTCGCTTACGGCAGGGAGAGTACAATGACAGATCGCAGGTTCGATGACTGGGTGCCGGTAATCACGGGAGCAGGACGCGGGCTCGGGCGAGCCTGCGCGGGGCTGGCGACCGCCGTAACCGGCGCAACAGCTTCAGGTGTTATTCAACGAGACAGGGAGAGAAAGTGGCAATTTACATGATTTTTCTGCGGGAGGGCGCGATCGCCGACCCCGAGGAGATGGCCCGGTACCAGGCGACCAACCGGGAAAATATGGGCCAGCACAAGCTGAAACCGCTGGTGGTGTACGGCAGCATGGAGACCCTGGAGGGCGAGGCTGCCGACGGCATGGTGATGCTCGAATTTGACAGTGCCGAGGACACCAGGGCCTGGTACTACAGCCCGGAATACCAGGCCGCATCGGAGCACCGCAAAAAGGCCGCGCACTACCGGGTGTTTATGGTCGAGGGGCTCTGAATACGGCGTGCAGCCCGATGATTTCCGCGAGGAGGTCACCCGGGTGCGGCATTCCCGCCCTGCGAGTCGCCGTATCCGGTTGTCCGCCGCGCTGGCCCGTTTCAACCGCATGGTGGATGAAGCGATAGCGTCACTGTGGTAGCAGGCAGTTGAAACTGGTCGGGAGACCGTTTCCCCGCTCTACCAGGCGATGCCGTAGTCATCCCCGGTGTCGCCGGCGCCGCCCTGCATGGTGCCGTGTTGCCGGTCGAACCAGATGGCCGTGATGGGGCTGTAGGTGCGCTCCACCACATCGACCGTGTAGCCCTTATCCTGCAGTACCCGGCGCGTATACGGTGGTACGCTGGGCATCACCTCCAGCCGCCCGGGCTGGGCCTCGTGGGCACCGAAGGAGCTCTGCATCTGGTAGCTGGTGAAGTTGGCCGCCTCCGCCGCCTGCTGTACATCCATGCCGAACTCCACCACGTTGAGGAAGAACTGCAGCAGGTTCTGGTCCTGGGTGTCTCCGCCCTGCACGGAGAAGGCCATCATCGGCTGGCCATCCTTCAGCGCGATGCTCGGCGTCAGGGTCGCCCGGGGGCGCTGTCCGGGTCGCAGCACGTTGTAGGGGTTCAGTCGCTCGTCCAGCACAAAGCTCTGCATGCGCTGACTGAGCCCGATGCCGGTATCGCCGGCAATGAAGGCGGGAATCCAGCCGCCGCTGGGGGTGACCGACACCACCCAGCCCTCAGCGTCCGCCGCCTGGATGGAGGTGGTGCCGGCAATGAAGCCGGCGTCGTGATCGTAAAGTCCCGTCTGTTGAAAGCTCTCCACCCCTTCTGCCTCGGCCTTTGGCGGAATCGGTGTCCACTGCTGCCGCAACTGCTCGAAGGGGTTTCTGCCGCGCTGGTATTTGTAGGGGTCGCCGGGTCTCAGGTCGACCAGGTTGGACTTCTCATCGATCAGTGCGCGTCGCTCGGCGGCATATTTTTTTGACAGCAGCCCCTGGATCGGTTCCTCCGGGGGAACGTAGGGGTCGCCGTAATAAAAATCACGATCGGCGAAGGCCAGGTTCATGGCCTGGTACACCCAGTGAATATAGCGGGCACTGTTGTAGCCCATGGCCTTGAGGTCAACGCCCTCGAGGATATTCAGGGCCTGCAGCATCACCGGCCCCTGGACCCAGGTGGTCAGCTTGTAGACGTCGACACCCTTGTAGTTGGTCGTGACCGGTTCCTCGATATGCACCTGCCACCGGTCCAGGTCCTCCAGGGTGAACAGGCCGCCAGCGGCCCGGTTGGCGCGCACGATCTCCTGCGCGATGTCGCCCCGGTAAAAACGATCGTAGGCGGCGTGGATCGCCGCCTTGCGATCCTTGCCCTCCGCGAGGGCGCGGGCTTCGGCATCGACCAGTTTCTGCAGGGTGGCCAGGAGTTCGGGCTGCCGGAAGATCTCTCCCGGCGCAGGTGCGGCGCGTACCGACGGGTCCCCGGGGTCGAGGTGGGGCAGGAACACCCGCGCGGAATCCGGCCACTCAGACAGGCGGTCGCGCACTTTCTCGATAAAGTCCGCCTGCCGTTCCTCGATGGGGTAACCCTCGGCCATCTGCATTGCCGGCTGCAGAACCTGTGCCAGGCTCAACTTGCCGTACTCGGCGAGCATTACCATCAGGCCGCCTGGCGTACCAGGTGTCACCGCTGCCAGGGGCCCGTACTCCGGTGGGTAGACCATGCCCTTGTCGCGGAAAAATTCCGCGGTGGCCCCCGTCGGCGCCACCCCCAGGGCATTGATGCCTTTCACCTCTCCCGTGTCGGGGTTGTAGATCAACGCCTGGGTTTCACCACCCCAGCCGAGTACATCCCACATGGTCGCGGTGGCGGCGAGCATGGCGCAGGCGGCGTCGACCGCGTTGCCGCCCCGGGCGAAGGTCACTGCACCGGCGGTCGCACCCAGTGGTTTGCCCGTCACCGCCACCCAGTGCTTGCCGTACAGCTTGGGCTTTATGGTTTTCTGGGCCACGGCCGGCGACGTGGCAGAAAGCAGCGTAGCGGTAACGCATAACGCCGCCAGTATCGGGGAAACGAAGCGTCGCATGTTCGGGCTAATTCTATTGCGAAAGTCGGGTATTACTATAGAACACTGTCACGTGCTGGCTTCCGGAAGCGATAACTGCGCCCGGCGATATCGCCCGTGTGATAGTGGATATCGCCGCTGTCGAGCAACGCCAGGCCCTGGTCACTGAATGCCTCGTACCAGCGTGGTGTGTCTCGCAGGGCGTGATTGACCGCCAGCAGGTCGGCTGCGATGCCGCGGCTGGTGAGAATGCCCTGTCGGAACCGGGTGAATTCACGCCAACCGGCATCGAACTGCTGCAGGGTCAGCTTGCGGATATCCTCCAGCCGCTGGCCGACCGCCGCAAGCAACTGCGAGCTGCGGTTCTGCTGGAACAGGACGTAGATGGCGTCCAGGGCCAGGGAGGCGCCGGGTTTCAGGGCGCGGGACAGGATCGAGGCCGATCGCTGCCAGTCGGTATATTCGATACCGAACTGGCTGCAGGCCAGGTCAATGGATTCCGGCGGCAGTGCCAGCTTCTCCAGCGGCATGTTGGGCAGGAGGTCGATGCCCGCCGTGACCGGTTCCAGGTGAGGGTGGGGCCGGGTGATCGCCTGCAGGTCGATGTCCGCGGCGTCGGTTGCCGTGACCCTGAAATTCCGTCCTTCCTGTTGCGAATACTCACTGGCGAGCAGGGCGATGGCGCCGTTACCGGCACATACGTCCAGCACCCGGGCGCTCCGCGGCAGGTCGGCAAACCGGGCCAGCCAGAACGCCAGGAACTCGCCGTCGTAGTTCCCGGCAAAGCCGCGCGGTAGCGAGGTCAGGTGGCCCTGGCGCCAGTAGTCGCTCCAGTGCTGCCCGCTGCCGGTTGTCACGTGGTGCCGTTTCCGATTGCGGCCAGTAACTCCCGGGCCGCAGCCATGGCCTGCGCGATCCGTTCCGCGGCAGGTACGGTCGCCGGCTGCGGCACCTCCAGTTCCAGTGCTGTGCCCTCCGGCAGGGCGCGCAGAAACTCCGCCAGTGGAAAGACGCCGCGCCCCGGCGCCAGCCGGTTAGCGGCGGCTTCCTCGCCGTAATCCGCGGTGGCAACGAGGCTGTTGCCGTCGCAGAGCTGGGCGTGGGCAATGCGCTCTGTCGGCAGGTCCGCCACCTCGCTCGCGCTGCCGCCGGAGCGTACCAGGTGCAGCACGTCCAGACCGACGGCCAGGGCCGGGTGGTCGACCCTGTCCAGCAGTTCCAGGGCCCCGGCCAGGGTGTTCCAGGCGGGGGTGAAGGCGGTGAATTCGAAGGCGATGCGCAGGCCTCGTTGGGCCGCCTGCTCGCACAGGGCCGCCATGTGATCCACGGAGCGCGCGATGTCGTCGTCATAGAGCAGGGCCACCGCCGCCCGCGCCCCCAGTTCCGCGCCAATATCCAGCGCCGCCAGGAAGTCGTCCGGTCCGCTGCGGGGAGTGAGCATCAACACGTCGACGTTGGCGACCTGCACCCCGCTGTCGCGCAGGCGTTGCTGCACGGCCTGCAGGTTGGTGCCGTCGACCAGGGGAAAGGCCGTTGCGCCACCGGGGTTGGCGGCGAACAGGGACACCGTCGGGCAGCCCTCGGCAGCGGCCAGGGAGACAAACTCCGCCGGATTTGTTTCCAGCGCGGTCATGTGGTGAAGGCCGGGTGTTTGCATCAGGCATCTCCTCGTACGATGGTTATCGGCCCCGCTGCTCATAGCAGGGTAACGATCACCACCTTGCCGGAAAGCTCTATGTCCATGCGGGAGACCTCGCGCTCACGGTTCCATTCAACAACAATGTTGACGTATTATAGGGGGTCGAAAACAAACATAAAGCGAAGGGAGAGTTGTATGCCGTCGGTAGCCTATACCGCCCCTACCTCGCTGCAGGAGGCCGCCCAGGCCCTGGCGGGAACGGATAATGCCAGGGTGCTGGCCGGTGGGACGGACCTGCTGGTACAGATGCGGCTCGGATTGCGTGAGCCCGCCCTGCTGGTGGACGTCAAGCGCATTCCGGAGTTGACGTCTATCGACCTGGACGGGGAGCGCCTGTTGCTCGGTGCGGCGGTCCCGGGCGCGGTGGTGACCGCCGACCCGGACATCGGCCGGCTGTTTCCCGGTTTCCAGGAGGGACTGGGGCTGATTGGCTCCAGCCAGATCCAGGGGCGGGCCTCGGTTGGCGGTAATCTGTGCAATGCCTCGCCAGCTGCCGATTCAGTTCCCTCCCTGATTGTGAACCGGGCCCGCTGTCATATTTTGGGCACGCAGGGAACCCGCAGCGTGGCGGCCGAGGACTTCAATACTGGCCCCGCCAGCAATTGCCTGGCGCCCGGAGAGATGCTGGTGGCGGTGGAGTTTCCGCTGCCGGCAGCACGCAGCAGTGACGCCTACCTGCGCTTCATTCCGCGCACGGAAATGGATATCGCTGTGGCAGGTGCCGCAGTCGCCCTGACCCTGGATGAGAGCGGTGTCTGTACCGATGCGCGGGTTGCGATCGGCGCGGTAGCGCCCACGGCGCTGCTGGTGCCGGCCGCCGCCGAGGCCCTGATTGGCGGCAGCCTGGATGAGGCCAGCCTGCAACAGGCAGCGGCCGCGGCCAGTGAGGCCGCCAGGCCTATCACCGACAAACGGGGTACCGTCGAATATCGAAAGACCGTGGTTGGCGTGCTGGTGCGCAGGGCGGCGGTCATCGCCCGTGACCGGGCATTGGCAATGGAGGGCTGAGACCATGGGTGCGAATGCTGTCAAGAAAATCCACGTATCGACCACGATCAATGGCGAGCCCCGGGAGTTCCTGTGTGAGCCCGGGCAGGTATTGTCCGAAGTCCTGCGTCTTACCCTGGACCTGACCGGGACCAAGGAGGGCTGTACCACCGGTGATTGCGGCGCCTGCTCTGTCACCCTGGACGGTGCGCTGGTGTGTTCCTGCCTGGTGCTGGCCGCTGAAACCGAGGGCCGCGAGATCGGCACCGTGGAGGGGGTGGCCCGGGGCGGCGAACTGCACCCGGTACAACAGAAGATCCTGGAGCACGCGGCCCTGCAGTGCGGCATCTGCACCCCGGGGATCGTGGTTTCCGCCAAGGCCCTGCTGGAGCAGAACCCCGATCCCAGCGAGGAGGAAGTGCGCTACTGGCTGGCAGGCAACCTGTGCCGCTGTACGGGCTACGATAAAATCATCCGCGCGGTGCTGGACGCCGCGGCAACCATGCGGGAGGAAGCGCCGTGAGTACTGCAGTGAAAACCGATTTCCGTGTGGTGGGTTCGCGGCCGATTCGGCCTGACGGTCTGGACAAGGTGACTGGCCGGGCGAAGTACGGCGCCGACCTCAACCTGCCGGGCCAGATCTTTGGCCACGTGGTGCGCAGCCCGCACGCGGCTGCCGTCATCAAGTCTATCGATTTCAGCGACGCGCTGGCGATGCCGGGGGTCATGGCGGTCATGAGCGCCGACGACCTGCCCGAGCCCGGCGACCGGCTGTTGCCGGGGGCCGAGGTGGAGATGAAGCTCAAGGACATCTCGCCGGTGATCATGGCGCGGGGTCGGGTGCTGTACCACAGCCAGGCCGTCGCGGCAGTAGCGGCTACAACGCCGGCGCTGGCGGCGGAGGCGGCCGGTCGGGTCAGGATCGAGTACGAGGTCCTGCCCCACGTGGTGGATATGCACGAGGCCCTGGCGGAGGGCGCGCCGTTGGTGCAGGACGACATATTCACCCAGGGGGTGGAACCCCCGCCCACGGTGCCGTCAAACCTGTCATTGCAGATGGAGCTGGCCAAGGGCGACCTGGAGGCGGGCTTTGCCGAGGCGGACGTGGTGGTGGAGCGCACCTATTCGGTACCCATGTGCCACCAGGCCTATATCGAGCCCCATGCCTGCGTCGCGCGGGTGGACGAGGGCGGCAGGGTGGATATCTGGTGTTGCACCCAGGGTCCTTTCATGGTGCGCAACATGACCGCGGAACTGATCGGGGTCGAACTGGGCAAGATCAAGGTCACCGCATCCGAGATCGGTGGCGGCTTCGGCGGCAAGACCACCGTCTACCTGGAACCTTTGGCGGCGGTGCTGGCGCGCAAGTCGGGCCGCCCGGTCAAAATGGCCATGAGCCGGGACGAGGTGTTCCGCGCCTCGGGCCCGGTGTCGCCGGCGGAGACCCGGGTGAAACTGGGGGTCACCCGCGATGGCCGCATCACGGCGCTGGAAACCGATATCCTGATGGATTCCGGCGCCTTTACCGGCAGCCCGCTGATGCCCTCGGTGCTGTTCGGCAACGCCCAGTATCGCTGTGACAACGTTCGCAGTCGCGGCCGCGAGGTGCTGACGAACAAGGCCAAGATGTGGGCCTACCGGGCCCCGGGCGCGCCACAGTCCACTGTCGCGGTGGAGTGCGCGGTGAACGAGGCCGCCGAATTGCTGGGCATGGATCCGATCGAGTTGCGCCTGAAAAATGCCGTGGAGGAGGGCGACGTGCCGCTGTACGGCGTGCCGTTCCAGGCCGTCGGCCTGAAGGAGTGCCTGGAGGCCGCGCGCGCACATCCCAATTACTCCGCGCCACTGGGGCCCAACCAGGGCCGCGGCGTGGCCTGTGCGTTCTGGATCAATGCCGGAATGCAATCCAGCGCCACCCTGCACGTGGCAAGCGATGGCAGTGTGAACGTGATGACCGGTAACCCCGATATCGGCGGCTCCCGCGCCTCCATGGCCCTGTGCGCCGCTGAGGTGCTGGGCATCCCGGTCGAGCAGGTTCGCCCGGCGGTGGTGGACACCGATTCGGTGGGTTTCTGCGATTCTACCGGTGGCAGTCGCACCACGCTGGCCACCGGCGGCGCCGTGATCAAGGCCGCGGAAATGCTGGTGGAAGAGTTATGTGAGCGCGCCGCCGCGGTCTGGGGGCTGGAGCCGGAAGAGGTGGAGTGGCGCGAGGGCCGCGCGCTGTCCCGGGTCGGATTCGGGCTGGACGAGGTCACCGAGGGGCGCGCCGCGGCGGACAGCGAGCAGAAGGTGCTGACCCTGGCGGAGATGGCCGCTTCGGCGGGGATGACTGGCGGCCCGCTGACCGCGTCGGCTTCGCTGCACGCGCATAACGCGGCGCCGGGCTTCGCAGTCAACGTGTGCGACGCCGAGGTTGACCCGGACACTGGCAAGGTGACCATCCTGCGCTACACCTGCGCCCAGGATGCCGGCAAGGCGGTACACCCGGCCTATGTGGAGGGCCAGATGCAGGGCGGCGCAGTGCAGGGCATCGGCTGGGCCCTGAACGAAGAGTACCTGTACGATGAACAGGGCGTGCTGCAGAACGCCGGCTTCCTCGATTACCGCATCCCGGTAGCCTCTGACCTGCCCATGATCGACACGGTGATCGTGGAGGTGCCAAACGCCATGCACCCCTTCGGGGTTCGCGGCGTCGGGGAGGTCCCCATTTGCCCGCCCATGCCCGCGGTGGTGAGCGCGGTCAACGCGGCTGCCGGTACCCGTGTCTGCACGCTACCCCTGTCGCCACCGCGCCTGCTGGCGGCGATCCAGTCGGGCGAAGCGGACTGAGGCGGCGGATGTGGCACGGGTAGTTTTCGCCTCGGACCTGCAGCGTCATACGGGCGCGGCAGAAGTGCAGGTGGCGGCGCGCTGTTACCGCGACCTGCTGGCGGAACTGTGTCGCCGTTTCCCGGACCTGGACCCGGAACAACTGGATAAAATGGCCGTCGCCATCGATGGCGTGATCATTCACGAACCCCTGCTGCAACAGTTTGGCGAGGACAGCGAACTGGTTTTCGTCCCCCGGATCGCGGGCGGCTGAAAAAACACCGGGGAGGACAACCATGCACAAACAGATCCACACCATGACCATCGAGGGCGAGTTGTGTGCGCCCATGGCCAGTGCCCGCCTGGTGAACTTTCACTTCGGCGAGCCTGTCGACACGATCATGCACGAGGCAAGCAGTTACCGGGTCGATATGTGTCTCACCCCGCGACCGGCAAATGCCCGCGGCTGCTACCCGGAACGCCGCGGTGCGAGGCATTTTGAGCGTCTGGGAAAACTGTTTATGGTGCCCCCTGGAGAGTCCATGCAGGCGGTAAGCGATGGCTGCTGCCAGCAGACCTCGGTTCTGGTCGATTTCCAGCCGGACCGTATCGACCCACACCTGGGGCGCGAGCTGGCCTGGAATGATCACACCCTGCTGGCCGGGCTCGATATCCGCCAACGCACTATCCACGGCCTGCTGTGGCGGCTGGCTGAAGAAGTGCGACAACCGGGTTTCGCCAGCGAGACCATGGTGGAACTGATCTCGGCGCAGCTCGCGATCGAACTGGCGCGCTACGGTCGGGGCCTGGATGATGAGATACGGGGAGGCCTGGCGTCCTGGCGACTGGAACTGATCGAGGAGCGCCTGCGGGACCTGGACGCGGCGCCCTCGCTGACTGAACTGGCGGACCTGTGCCAGTTGTCGGTGCGCCAGCTCAGTCGCGGGTTTCGCGCCAGTCGCGGCTGTTCCATCGGCGACTACGTGGCCGGTGTGCGGATGGAGCGCGCGCAACAGTTGCTGACCACGGAGCAGAGCGTCAAGGCCATTGCCCTCACCCTGGGTTTCGCCACCCCCTCCAGTTTCTGCTTTGCGTTTCGCCGCGCTACCGGCGCCACGCCCACCGAGTTCCGGGCCGGTTTGCGCCGGGTTCACTGAGCCCCGTGCCCGACGAGATCGCCAGCCCCCCGGTATCGCCGCAGCAGAAAAAGACCTTTTGCCGCAACTGCAGCGCGCTGTGCTCCATGACGGTGACCGTGGAGGACGGTGGTATGACCGGCGCAGTGCCCGACGGCTCGGTGTCACCCTACGGGCCCTACCTCTGTGCCAAGGGCCTGGCGGCGGTCGAGTTTCACAACGGCGCCGAGAACAGGCTGGTCGCATCGCTGCGACGCAATGAGCAGGGTGAACTGGTCGACGTCCCCGCGGATCGTGCCCTCGATGAGATTGCTGCCAGGCTGCAGGCCCTGGTGGCGCGGTATGGGCCCCGTGCTGTGGCCCTGTACCACGGCACCGGCGCCTATCGCAGTGTGCTGGGTGCCCAGCTGGAGAAGTCCTTTCTCGCGGCGCTGGGCACGCCCAACCTGTTTTCAACCATGACTATCGACCAGTCCGCCAAGTGGGTGACCGCCGGCCGCATGGGGGTCATGGCAAGCGGCAAGCCGGAGTTCAAGGACGTCGACCTGGCGGTACTGGTAGGCAACAACCCCGTGGTCAGCCACCAGACCTATCCCTTCGGGCCCGGTGAGAGCGGCGCCCCCGGGCGGTCCTTTGCGCGGGCCCGCGAACGGGGTGCGCGCATCGTGGTGGTGGACCCACGTAACACGGAAACCGCGCGTTACGCCGACCTGTGTATCCAGCCGCTGCCGGGGCAGGACGCGGTGCTGTTTGCCGCCATTGCCCATATCCTGCTGCGCGACAGCAGCTATAACATCGACTTCTGTGAACGGTTTGCCGGGCAGATCGACGCCCTGCGCGAGGCCGTGGCAAATTTTACTCCCGAATTCTCAGCACGCAGGGCCGATGTCCCGGTGCAACAGATCGAACAGCTCGCGGGTTGGCTTGGTGAGGCCAGGCGCCCCTTTGTGGGCAGTGGCACCGGACCGTCCATGTCGGCGCACTCGAACCTGAACGATCACATGATCGAGGTGGTGAACGCCCTGGTGGGGGGCTACCGGCGGGCCGGCGACGAGGTGGGCAATCCGGGCACACTCAACCCGCGGCGGTTCGTCGAGACCGCGGTACCGCCTTCACGCAGCTGGGAGCGGGGCGAGAAACTGCGCACGGCCGACATCGGCCAGTTATTCGGGGAGTTTCCCACCGCGCTGTTGCCGGATGAGATCCTGGTGCCGGGGGAGGATCGCATCAGGGCCCTGGTGGTGTTCGGCGGTAACCCGCTGATGGGACTGGGCGACCCGGCACGGGCCGAGCCGGCCTTTCGCGAACTGGACCTGCTGGTGTGCCTCGATGGGCGCCTGAATGAAACCGGCCGTCTGGCGGACTACGTGATCGCCACCTCGCAACCCTTCGAGCGCCACGATCTGAGTACTCCCGGCGACAGCCTGTACCCGCAGGCCTTCGCCCAGTACACCGGGCCGGTCGTGGACAGACCGGCGGGAGTGATCGATGACTGGGAATTTTTCTGGGGGGTGGCCTCGCGCATGGAGATGCCCCTGACCCTGAAGTACTGGAACTACGGCCAGGACTTCAACGCGATTCCGGACGGCCTGCCGCTGGACGTGCGGGAACCGCCCGACCCGGAGGCCATGCTCGAATTCCTGTGCCGGCGCAGTACCGTGCCCTTCGAGGTCCTGAAAGCCAACCCGTCGGGCGTCAGGCCGCAGCAGCCGGTGCAAACCGTCCAGGCGGCGGAAGACAACGGCGCCCGGCTGGCTCTGTGTCCGCCGGACGTGGCCGCTGAACTTGCAGCCCTGCGGCAAGAGTCACCCGATGCAGGCTTCCGCTACAGCCTGACCTGCCGCCGCATCCTGGAGGCGTTGAACGGCGCCTACCGCGATTCCGCCGGGGCCCGCCGCCGCTACCCGGTGAACTGGGCCTACCTCAATCCCGACGACATGGTGCGGGAGGACCTGGCCGACGGTGACACGGTCTTTATCGAGTCTGCGGCAGGCAGTATCCGCGCGCTGGTCCGGGCAGACAGTGGCCTGCGGCCGGGGGTGATTTCCATGACCCACATGTTCGGCGCCCTGCATGCGACGGGGGAGCCTGGAGAGGAGGGGGGCAGTTATACCGGCGCGCTGACTTCACTGAAGGACAACCTGCAAGCGATTAACTACATGCCGCGGTATTCCGGGGTGCCGGTAAATCTCAGCCGGGCCGGGTAGGAAAAGAAGAGGGCGCTAACGCGCGCCCGTCTTTGCAGGACTTAACGGGTTACCAGGTCAGCGGCAGCGACTTCGGTCCCACGACGCCGCCGGGCCAGTACTCGATTTCGACCCCTTTTTTCACCTGGAAATCCGGGATGCGGCGCAGGAATTCCTGGATGCAGATCTTGATTTCCAGTCGCGCCAGATGCGCACCCATGCAACTGTGCACGCCACCGGCAAAGGACAGAATCGGCTTGCGGGGTCGGTGGAAGTTGACCTCGGTGGGGTTTTCGAACACCTCCGGGTCGAAGTTGGCGGTCGGCAGGACGTTGGTGACCTTATCGCCCTTCTTGATCTTGATGCCGCGCAATTCCAGGTCCCGGGTGGCGGTACGGCCGGAAAAAGTGACCGCATTGGTCCGTATCAGCTCTTCCACCACATTGGAAATATTGTCGGGGTTATCGATGATTTCCTTGCGCCGCTCCGGGTTCCGGGCCAGCCACAGGAAGATATTGTTGAGGGTGGCGAATACCGTGTCGAGGCCGCCGATGAACAGGAAAAACACGAAGCCGAACACCTCCCGCTCGGTGAGTGGTTCGCCGTCCGGTGTGGCGTGGGCGATCTGGCTGATGACCCCCTCGTCAGGCGAGTCGGTCTTCTCCTGTATCACCCCGGCCAGGTAGGTGGCGATGTCACGCATGCAGTTGGCGGCAATCTCGCGGTCCTGGGAGTGCAGCAGGCCGACCGCCCAACTGACGAAGGTGTCGCGTTTTTCCTGCGGCAAACCCATCAGGTCGAGGAATACCGACACCGGCAGGGGCCGGCCGAAATCCCGGGTGAATTCACACTCGCCCTTGTCGATAAACTCGTCGATGAGCTTGTTGGCCAGGTCGCGAATGTAGCCTTCCAGGGTGGCAACACCCTGGGGAGAGAACTGCTGGGCAAGGATATTGCGGTACTTGCGGTGGTGCGGCGGGTCGATTTCCAGCGGGATGAAGTAAAAGTAATTGTTCGGGTCGCGGGGAAAGGGTGTCGCGTCCTCGGTGGAGAACAATTCCGGGTGGCGCAGAACGTAGAAACAGTCCTCGTACTTGGTCAGCAGCCACTGGGGCTTGACGCCGGAGGGGTCATAAAAAATCGGGGGATGGGTGTCGTGCAGCTTCGCCATGAATTCATGCGGCGCCGCCAGGAATTCCTCGCCCTGGGTCAGGCCGACCGAGAACACCAGTTCGGCGGGGATATGAGCCGGGATGTTTTCAACTGCCTGTGCGTGCTGGCTAGCCATGTTGTGTTCTCCTGTTTCTGCAACGCCGGGTGTGGTCAGCCCGGATACGCGGACGGGGCGCGGCCCGCCCGTATCAAGTGTAGTCGTCAGTACTGCGCCTCGGGCAGGTGCACCACCAGGCCGTCCAGGTCCGCATCGACCGCAATCTGGCAGCCCAGGCGGCTGCTCGGCCGGGTCTCGCTGGCGCTGAACTCCAGCATGTCCTGCTCCACCTGGGGAGCCGGGCCTACCTTGTCCATCCAGGAGTCGTCGACGTAGCAGTGGCAGGTGGCGCAGGCCAGCCCGCCACCGCATTCGCCCACGATGCCGTCGATCATGTTGTCGACAGCGCCCTGCATGACCGAGCTTCCCTCGGCCAGTTCCACGGTGTGTGATGTGCCGTCGTGCTGTATGTAAGTCACGCTCGCCATTGATCTTTATACCTCGATACCGAAAATTATGAGAACTATGTTCTCGGTGAATTAAACCCTTGCCTACTGGCTGTGTCAAGATATTTGAAAGTGTTTTGGCCGGATTGTGGTTTGACATTCACCCCCAATAGGGATTACAAAAAGAACATTGTTCTCAAGAGGGGTAGCCTGGATATGGCTGTCAAACATCAGGCAGGTGCCGAAAAGACCGCCGCGGTGCCGACTGTCGACACCACGCCTGCGCCCCCGGCCGGTTGGGAGGAGCGTTCTGTGCGGCGGGTACTGGAGAACGGGCGGAATCAGTTGCTGGAACGCAGCCGGCGCATCGTGGAGGCGGCCTACGAACTCCTCGACGAGGGCCTGGAGGAACTCACCATCCGGGCCGTGCTGAAAAAGACCGGCCTGTCACGGCGCGCATTTTACGAACGTTTCTCAGGCAAGGACGACCTGGTGCTGGCGGTATTCGAGCACACTATCCGCATGGCCAGTGAGCACTACCGGTCACAGATCGATGACCTCGACGATCCCATGGAGCGCGTGCGCCTGGTGATTACCTTCCTGGTGCTCGGGCGTCAGGCGCTGGGCGGACCGGAACAGGATCAGGGCGGGCGCCGGGGGGCGGCCATGAGCCGGGAGCACCTGCGGCTTGCGGAGTCCTGCCCGGACCAGTTACAGGAAGCCCTGGAGCCCTTGATCTCACTGATAGCAGAGGAATTGTCCGCGGGCATGGATCGCGGCCTGGTCAGGCAGACCGATCCGCGTCAGCTGGCGCGGTTGGTTTACAACCTGGTGTCAACCACGGTGCACACGGAATTACTGTCGGAAGAGGGGAGCCAGGCTGACCGGGAACGCCTGGCGAAAGAAATGTGGGCCTTCTGCCACGGCGCGATTGCCGCCTGAAAAATGAGCTGTCCTCGCCGTGGGTTCGTCCTGTGTGGCGCTACTCAGCTGAGCGGCGAACTGTCGGTTACACCCTCGGCGATTTCATTAGCCATCCACTTCACCATGCGGCTGACCGGTTGGATGCCGTCGTGTGACAGCCCGATCAGCGGGCCGTTGTACAAGGCGTTGCCGAGGGTTACCAGCCGCTGCGCGCCATAGAGCGGCACGATGTTCTCCAGCTGCGCCTTGTAGCTCTCCGGCCACACGCCGATGGTCTGGGTGTAGGCATCGATGCCCAGCAGGACGTCGTCGATGGATTCACAGGTGACAAAATTGGCCGTGCGGTCTGCCAGGTAGGCGGCAAAATCCACCTGCCGCGGCAGCTTCGAGATGATAATCGCCCCCTCGTCTTCTTCGCCGCCGATCACCTCGAACCATTCATCGTCCCAGCGCAGGGCGTCCACGTGGGATTTCAGCTCCCGGCTGTAGGCCTTGGGCTTGGTGCTGAAGTGTGACGGCAAGGCCATGATGGCATCGTAGGTCATCCGGCCCAGTTCGGTCACGAGCCCGGCGGCATCTTCGCGCTGTCCCGCCACCACGTAGGTCACCCGGGAACTGGAGCAGCCGGCCTGGTTGGCGCCGCCGATATCCACCGCCAGCCGTCCGGCGGTCTCGCGCATGGAGTGCTCGCTCTCGAGTGCCTCCGGCCCCACCACACTGATGCTGGTCTTGGGGTCCAGCGATATCAGCTCGAGACCGGGCTGGATGTACCTGGTGACGTGACGGATACCCGCCATTCCGCCCCAGGCGACAATTTTCTCGATATTATGGGGCTGGTACAGCCTGTCCTCTACCGCGGTGTCCCCGCCTTTCCAGTAGGCCACAGAAAAATGCCGGGTAATCGGGTGATCGGGAGCCATATCCACCATGGTCCGGGCAAGCGCTGCGGAGGTGAAGGGATCGTTGGACGGCGCCTTGATAATGCAGTCGCTGCGCGTCACCGCGCAACGCGCCAGGGTGATCAGGCCCAGCCCGGGTCCGTTGCCGGCGACAATGTGCAGCGTCCGGGTGCCAAACGCCCTGACCTTGATTCGCATGCCATCGATCAGTTTGTGTTCGACCCAGCCGTTCAGGTAGTCCAGGCCGACGCTCTTGTCAGCCAGTTGGCGCATCTTGTCGCGCTCGAAAAAGCTGCGGAACCCGGTGTAGCCCATGTCGATGATTTCCCGGGGCAGGGGCGTCGCATCGTAGGTCAGTTCGCGGGAGCGCTGCAGGTGCTCGTTGGAATTGATGTCCAGCCGCTGGCCCAGTTCCTCCAGGTAGTCCAGGATATCCTCAAAATCCAGGTCATACAGGTCGGCGAGATCACCGGGGGAGGGCAGGGGCAGGCGATCGACAAACTTTCTCGGGTCCGGGGCGTCAAATGTCATGACGTCGCCGCGTCCCGGGTACTCGATCAGGTCTGACTCGATGACCTCGCCGCGAATCACGATGGGGGCAATGGGATTGTTCATGGCTGCGTGTCTCCGCCTAGAAGGTGGTCAGGAAATCCATGGCATCGTCGTGCGCTTCCGGGGTTGCGGTACAGCTGATCTTGTCGCTGCCGCCCTGCTCCATGCCGAAGCGCGTGATGTTGTCTGACAGGTGCGCCGTGGTGCGGCCGCAGGGACAATCGCTCCAGTCGATCTCGACCTGGTCGCCGGTAATGAGGCCGCCCCAGGCGCCATTCATGGCCAGGTCGAAGAACGCGGCGCGGCCGCTCTGGCGGCCTTCCCGCGGCAATAGCTCGCTGGTTTCCGCATCGAGAATCAGCGGTATGGACCAGGGGGTGAGGTGCAGTCGGCCGTGTTCGCACTGTACGTGCATGCCGCACTGCTCCGAGAAGGAATAGAAGTAGCCGTACTTCTCGTGGCCGAAGTTCAGGAAGTCGTCCACGACCTGTTCCCAGTCCTCCGGCAGGTTGAAGCCCTTGCCGCCGGTGCCCGCGGTGACCGAGGAATTGGGCGCGAAATGGCATTTCCTGCCCTCCGCCAGGGCGGGCTTGGCGACGTCGTAGATGAGTTGCGCCGGAGCCAGGATAAATACCCGCTCGCCCCCGAGATCCTCGACCAGCTTGTCAATCCAGGCCTTGACCCTGGCCGGGCGCTCCAATTCCTCGGCTTCCAGTTCGCCACGCCGGGCGAGCAGGCTGTCCGGCACATTCACCCGGCTGTCGCCGCGCGCTTGCGCCGCGCGCAGACGGGCCGCCAGGTACATCAGGTCGGTGTCACCGGGCGTATTCATCATCGGGTGGAAGTGCGCGTCACTGCCCTTGGCGAAGTATTCCTTGTAGTACATGGGGGAGCGGTAAAAGGCCGTGTGCCCGTCGGCGTGCGTTGGCCAGCAGACGTGCAGTTTGTCGTTCAGGTCGTCGTCCGTCGGCTGCACGCCGAATTTCTGCAACAGCTGAATGCGAAATCCGCCGAGGATGAAGGTGCGCCAGTCGCTGCGGTCCTTGGGCGTAAAGGACATGGTACCCGTGGTGCCGGACGAGGTAATCGGGTCCAGTTCCGTGACCGCGGAAATCATGTCCAGCCAGCCGTGGATGGATTCGCAGCCGGAACAATCCACCTTGCTGAGATCGTACGGGGTCAGGCGGTCCAGCCACCGGGTCAGCTTGCCGTACTCTCCGGTTTCCAGCAGGTAGCCGGGGTAGGACTTGTAGACGTTGTGTTCGAACAGCAGGGGCAGGATGTCGTCGATTTCGCCGATGTGGTTGATCCCCTGCTTGTCCGCCAGCCGCGTCAGCATGGGGATACGGTCCCTGTGATCCTCGAAGCGCAACTTCAGTGCCTCGGTCTGCAAATCCCACAGCAGATCCCGCGGTACGGAATGCATTTTCGTGTAGGACATGTCGAAAAACGTCAACGGGTCCTTGATGAAGGCCTGGGCTGCCGCTTTTGCGTTGGCCGTGCCTGCCAGGTAGTCGTCAACCGTGATCATGTGCCGCTCTCCCGGGGTATTCCCCTCTTTATTGTCTGTCCCGATATTCACTACTGACCGAGAACATCGTTCTCAAATAGTAGAGCAGCGAAACTCGCAAACAGCAACAATAGTAGCGCTGAAAGCCACGGGAATTTGATCTTGCTCAAGAATTGAGCGAATAGTGAGAACGCAGTTCTCGCTAATCGCCGGTGCCGGCCGGGCGCGGCCGGGGATGGTCCGGCTCAGGCGATGGTGGTCAGGCTCTCGTGGCTGGAGCGCTCGATCATACCCAGGGCCTGCTGGTCACCCCAGCAATAACGGGCGCCGCCCTGGTTCAGGTTGAGGCCGCCGATGTCGGGATTGCCGACCCGGAACGTGGACAGGGTGGAGACACCCTCGATCCGGGTTACGCCCAGGTCCGACTCCAGTTCCAGGCTGACATCATCGCCGGCAGCGACGATGCGCCGCAGCCAGGGTATCCGGGTCGCACGCGCCGGGTACATCCTGCCGTCCTGGTAGACATAGCCCTGGTTGAGGGATTCGCTGCCATCCTCGTGCGGCGGGTAGGCGATGTAGCCGAAGGCGCGGCCGTCGGGAAACACCGCGGATTGCCAGCAGTGGCCCCGGAAGCCGGCGAGGGGCCGCACGCTCTGGCGGTGGATGCGCAGGCCGGTGCCTGAGAAAGGCCGGCGCTCGCCGTCGATCTGCAGTTCGCCGCGGGCCCGGAACAGGTGCTCGAAACGGTAGCCAATACCCATGAAGCCAGCATCGGCAGCAGCCCGGGTATCCATGTCGGCCAGCGCTTCCTGGCCTGTATCCTGCACCCAGGCGGGCGTCACCATGGTCATCTCGAATTCCACCCTGACCGGGCTGCGCCGGTCAGGGTCGAGCCGGTTGTGAATCTGGTCGCTGACCTGCCCGTCGATCGCCGGGCCATCGAACACCGCCTGCCAGCGCCGGAAGGGTTCCAGGCACCTGAAAGTCAGGGCGCCGGCCCCGATCACGGTGGGCCTGCCATCCGGGTCCAGCGGGGAGGGCGCCGCACCGATGCCGGCGCCGTTCAGGATCCGTCCCCCGCCCAGCGCGAAGTTGGCCTGGAACCGGCGCTGCTCCCATGAACTGGCCTCCGCCTCGATCCCCATGCGCGGAAAACCGAAGGCGCCATTGTCCTCGAACAGCCAGACCGACACACTCTCGCGCATTTCGGGGTTGTCCGGGCGTCGCGGCAGGACCAGGTCCTGCTCCGGTATCAGTCCACCGGTAAAGTCCGTATTGCTCGCCATATCCTGCTCTCCCACGCTCGCGGCTCAGTCCGCCGTCGCCAGCCCGAAGCGCTCATTGTAAAACCGGAACTGCTCCTTGAGTTGGTCCGGTTCCAGCCCGAACTGCATTGCGTCGTACTGGTGTGTCCCATGTTTGTCGCGCGGCGTCGCCTCGCGCCATGCCTGCATCCGCCCCCGGGTCTCCGGAGTCAACTCTTCGCCGATAAACGCATACAGGTCTTCCAGTATCGGATAAGGGTCGCGCTGGAAGGGGGTGAAGTGAATATCGAAAAAACGGGAGTCCCTGCCGGCATCGCGGAAGGCGATCACGCGCCGCATCCCCTGTTCACAGAATTCCGTGGTGGTGCGTCCGATCCAGCCCCGGTCCACCCCGTCGCAGAACGCCTGGTGCAATTCGTAGTAGAGGTCCGCCACCGAGGGCAACACGCGGGTAATGTCCCGGTGCGTCATCCAGAACCGGGCATCCGGGAAGACCTGGTCCAAGGCATCGATAAACAGGATATGGGCGGGGTTTTTCAGCCGCCAGCGGCGCGGCGGGCAGCGCCACTGCAGCAGTTTGAGAACCCGCTTGACGTAGCGGTAGGTCGGAACGAGGTCCGCCTCGTGGTTCAGCCAGTGGACGTAGGTCGGGACGCGCGCCGAGGCCTGGAACAGCTGTGACTTGAAGTCGTAACCCATGAAGGTCTGGCACTCAGTGGGCGAGGTGGCGGTACTGGGCACCATCATTTTCATGCGCGGGAACAGTTCGTTGCGGCGCACCATGAAGGCCTCGGCCCTGGCGATGCGGGGATCGCTGTGCTCGGTGGCGGTCTCCGGTGGCGGGCAGGGGCTCTGGGCTTCCCAGTTGCGGATGCAGCGCGCGCCGGGGTCTTCGGCCAGCAGGCAGGACAGGGCGGTGGAGCCGGTTCGCGGCAGTCCCAGCCCGATCAGTGGTGCTCTGATTTCCTGTTGCTCGATCTCCGGATGGCGACGGTACCAGTCCTCGACCTGCAAACGATTGGCCAGCAGGCCCACCAGTTGTGCTTCGAAAGCCGCCTGGCCGACTTCATTGAAGTTGGCCTCGGCAGCGGCCGAGGCCAGCAGGATGTCCAGGCCCTCGCGGTAGCCCGGGTCGCCAAAGTCCTCCAGCGAGGTGGTCTCGCGAGCCCGCCGCTCCAGTTCATCCGCCGGGCTCATCGCGGGCCGCCCCGGCCTACTGCGCCAGCACGGGAGCCAGGTGGTGCAACTCGCCGTCTTTCATAATGAGCACCAGCCGTTCGCGATCTGTCAGCAGGGACAGGTCGGCCAGTGGATCGCCATCGACCAGCAGCAGGTCCGCCAGCATGCCTTCCTGCAGTGTCCCCAGGTCTCCCTCGCTGCGCATCGCCAGGCCGCCGTTGCGGGTGGCGCAGACCAGGGCTTCGGCGGGGGAGTAGCCGTAGTAGTCCACGAAGTACTGCAGGTCGCGCGCCTGGCTGCCCTGCATGTTCCAGGTGAAGCCGTAATCGCCGCCGATCAGGTGGCGGATGCCGCGCTTGCGCAAGGCCGTGTGGGTTTTTACCGACTCCTCGATCAGCGCGGGGATACCCATGGCCTGGACCACCTCGGTGGGCATGCCGTGGGCCGCGCCGTCGTGCACCATGGTGTGAAAGAGGCCGACCGTGGGTGCGACGAAAACCCGGTCACGCGCTTCCTCCAGCATGTCCAGGGTTTTCTCGTCGGAATACTCGGCGTGATAGATCATGTCCACGCCGGCGATGAGCGAGTTCTCGATAGACTTGATCGAGCGGGCGTGGACATTCACTTTCTTGCCGAAGGCGTGCGCGGTGTTCACTGCCATGCGGATTTCCTCCAGCGTCATGGTGGTGCAGTGCGCCGGTGTCTCCGGGTAGAAGGGATCGCCGGACACGTCGAGCTTGATGTTGTCGCAGCCCTCGCGGCAGGCGATACGCACCGCCTTGCGCATTTCCTCGGGTCCGTCGATCACCAGGGAGGGGGAGGTGCCGTTGTTCAGGCTGGAGCAGTTGCGCGGATTGTGCATGCGGCTTTCATCGCCCAGTCCGCCGGACACCGTGATTTCAAGCGAGCCCGCCCGGATTCTGGGGCCCGGCAGGCGGCCGGCATCCACCTCATTGCGCACGGCCACACCCAGTCGCAGCTTGGCCTCGGAGGCGCCGTAGGCGCTGGTAAAGCCGTGGTCCAGCAGGGTCTTCGCCACCCGGGCGGTGAGCAGGGTATGCTCCTCCGGTGGCGGTGATATCAGGTCTTCCGTGCAGGTGAAGGCGTCGAAAGACAGGTGGGCGTGACCCTCGGTCATGCCGGGCATCAGGAACTTGCCGCCGGCATCGATCGTGACGTCCGCCTGCAGTTGGCCGGCATCTTCGCCGGTCGCCACGGCGCTGATCCGGTTGCCTTCCACCAGTACATCGCCGGTGAAAGTGTCCGCGCCGGTGCCGTCGAAGATGGTGGCGTTGCGAATGAGAGTTTTGCTCACGGTCCTGCTCCCGGTTGGTCGGTTATATGTTTACACGGAAAATAGACCCGATCATAGGCGTGACTGCGCGGCGTCCCAATGACTGCGGGTGCACCGCGGCTTGCCCCGGTCGGCTTACGCACCCCGGTCACTTGCGTGCATCGAAGGCTTCTACGGCGTCAAAAGCACTTCTGACAGTATCAACATAGGTCTGTTCGAAGGTCTGTCGCATGGCGGCATCGGTGATCACCATGGGCTGGTTGGCGCGCACGGCTTCCAGGCACATCTGCGCGACCTCGCTGGCCGGCCGGAAGTGCAACTCCGCGGCCGAAAAGAATTCCTCCGGTATCCTGAGGCTGCCCTCTGTCGGCCCCCCGAAGCGCTCAGGTCGATAGCGCGGATTGTTGTCCTTCATGCTGCTTTCTACGCCGCCAGGGCACAGCACCGTACAGCCAACGCCGGCTTCAGTGGCCTCGATTCTGAGGTTCAGCATCATGCCGATAACGCCGAGTTTGGCTGCGGTATACGGTGCGTGGTAGGGAACCCAGGATGGCAGCAGTCCCGCCGTGGAGGCCGTGGCGAATACGTGGCCTTCGCCCGCCGCCGCCATGTCCGGGTAAAAAGCCAGCAGGCAGTTCGCCACGCCCATCAGGTTGGTCTGAATAATCCAGTCAAAGTCATTCTCGCTGATCTCGGTAAGGCGTTCAAAAGAGGTGGCGCCGGCGTTGGCGAACAGCAGGGAGACCGGGCCCAGGGTCCGGGTGATCTCTTCCCGGGCCCGGTAGACGGCGTCGCGGTTGCTGACATCGCAATGGATCGCCACAGCTTTGCCGCCACTGTTTTGGATCTCGCGCGCTACCGCCCGGGCGTTGTCGCTCAGGATATCGGTCACGGCCACTGCTGCGCCCGCCTCGGCGAGCGCCAGCGCCAAACCCCTGCCGATACCGCTGCCCGCGCCGGTGACGACCGCTGTTCTGCCGGTGATGTCGGTCATGCCGCTCTCCCTGTGCCTGTCTGTGGCGATGTCCGGGCAGGCTACACGGTAGTAGACCTTAGCCGATCACCGCCCTCGGCGTCGTGTTCAAAACTGCCCAGCCCGTAATCGCCCTTGATCGTGGTGCGCTGCATGCGCCTGGGTTGTGCCGGATCGTGGCCGCTCACGGAGTGCAACATGCGCCAATTGTCCCAGATCACCATGTCGGTGGGCCGCCACGGGTGAAAGTAGGGTTTTACCTTGTGCAGGATTTCCTGGCACACGGCTGCCAGCAGTTCGTCTCCGGCTGAATCCTCATGCCCTGCGAGCCCCACCGCCATCCAGGGAGAAACGTGCAGTACTTTTTCTCCCGTATCGCGGGTCCATACCGCCGGGTGCTGGGCGCGGGGTTGCGTGGCGGCATACTCACAGGCCTCCAGCATGCCCGGTTGGAACCGGATATCACGCAGTCCCGCCGGTTTGCCGAACCGCATGTGGTCGTAACGCATGTCCAGGGTATAGAGCACCTTGCAACTTTCGATCGGGTCGCGTAGAGCCGGCGACAGTTGCCGGTACAATTCGATGCCGTCCGCAAAACCGGTCATGCCGCCTTCCGGGGGTATTTCCACAGCACGTAATACGCCAGCCCGGTTCAATTCATCGTTATAGCAATGATCGAAATGCCAGGGCAGCCATTGTGACAATCGCCGTCCATTGAGTTCGACTATGCCCGCGTCGTTGGGGTCGTGCCGCATGTCGATGACGCCTGGCATGGTGTCCTCGTCGACCTTGTCCGTTCCGGGATAGGGGTGCTCCTTGAGTGGGCCGAATACCTGGCTGATAGCGACCTGCATGGCTGCAGTGGGTTCGACGTCCTCGAACACGACCAGGCCGCGCTCTTCAAATGCGGTGATGATTCGCTCGCGGACGGCAGCCTGTCCCAGAGTTTCCTGGTCGATGCCCCTGATGCGGGCGCCGAAGGACAGGTTTTCCTGCAGTGGGGTGACCTTGATAGCCGTCATGGTTGTTTTCTCAAGGCGGGGCAATCCGTTGACATGGTTGTATGTCACTATTTAACATGAAAAATCATATAGTAATATCTTAGAGATTGCTCGCAATGTCGGTCAAGCGCAGTCGCAGCGCCTCTCGCGTACTCCGGGTGCTGGAAACCCTTGCTTACCACCAACCCGTCGGCGTCAGCGAGCTTGCCCGTATCGTGGGGGACGATAAGAGTGCCGTACAGCGGGCCCTGATGACCCTGGCCGACAGCGGCTGGATCAGCGCCGTTCCCGGCAGGCCGACCCGCTGGCAACTCACCGCCCGCATCCTCACCATCGCGAACGCCGGCAATATCAACAACGACCTGCGTCAGCGCGCGCGCGGCAGCCTGGAGCGCCTGCGCATCGCGACCGGGGAGAGCGTATTGCTCACCGTACCCGAAGGGCAGGGGTTTGTGGTGGTCGACGTCCTGGAAAGCGATCACCTGGTGCGTTCGGTGCCCCACGTGGGTATGTACGTGCCGCCGGTGGGCAGCGCAACCAGCCGGGCAGTTCTGCCTTACCTGCCCGTCACCGCACAGCAGACTGTACTCGGGGAAGCGCCGGACGCGGCTATGCGGCGGGAATTTGCCAGGGTGCTGAAACGGGGCTATGCCGTCAGTGCGGGGGACGTAACGGTGGGCTCGACCAATATTGCAGCACCGATACTGGAGGCGGACAGTCAACCCGTCGGTGCGCTGGTGGTATCTGCGCCCAGTGATCGCCTGACCCGTGCCCGGTATGCAGAAGTCGGAGCGCTGGTGCTTGACGCCGCGCGGTCCGTGTCCCGTGGCGAGAGAAGTTACCAGCATCAGGGATAGAGAGGCAGCCATGGCGCGCATAGAAATAGCGAATATAGGTATCGAGTACCAGTTGCTGGGTGAGCCGGGTGCGCCGGCCGTCGCGCTGACGCCGGGCGGGCGATTTGCGATGGATAGCCCAGGCTTGCCTGAACTGGCCGAGGCACTGGTCGCCGGAGGCCGGCGCGTGCTCTTGTGGGATCGGCCCAATTGCGGCGCATCGGATTTCTGTTTCGACAGGCGCGGCGAGTCAGAGTTGCAGGGGCAGGTTCTGACAGACCTGATCCGCGCTTTGGACCTGGGCCCCACCGCGTTGGCCGCCGGTTCCGGTGGATCTCGGGTGGCCTTGATCGCCGCATCCCGCGAACCGGAAATTGTTTCTCACCTGGTCGTCTGGTGGATCAGCGGTGGCGTTACCGGCCTGCTGACGCTGGCCACCTATTACTGTCTCGATGCGGCTATTGCCGCCAGCCACGGCGGTATGGAGGCGGTGCTGGGGTTGCCGGCCTGGGCGGACCAGGTACGGCGCAATCCGGCCAATCGCGACATCCTGCTGGCCCAGGACGTCAACCAGTTCATTGAAACGATGGAGCGCTGGGCCATGGTGTACGTGCCGTCGCCGGATTCGCCGGTGCCGGGAATGTCGCCCGCTAACTTTGCCGCGCTGACTATGCCGGTGCGTGTCTTTCGCAGCGGGTGCAGCGACCTGAGCCACACCCGGCGCACCAGCGAGTGGGTGCACGAACTGATCCCGCACTCGGAACTGGTCGAGCCTCCCTGGCCCGACGACGAGTGGAACCGGCGTTGCCAGCATGCCATGCAGACGGGAAGCGGGCATTTTGCCGGGTGGCCGGAACTGGCGCCCGGCATTCTGGAATTCACCAGCCGTTGAGTCAGGGCCCGATGGACCCCGGCGAGGGCGGGGCCGGGTCGCGACTCGCGAACCCGTCGATGAGTTGCTCCAACGCCGGCATTGATTTATTCGACGCTCGCCCCAGGTCCGCACACTGGCGCATCATCTGCAGGTTCTGCGCCCGCACCTTGTCGCCGTGGTGAAAGCGGGTGAAGGCCACGTAGTCCAGTGGCAGGCAGTCCCGCGCCATACCGGTGAGGGTTCTGGCCAGGGTACGCCGGTTAATCAGCAGCCCGGCCAGCTTGCCGCGCCAGCCGTGCTCGGGCAGGGACAGTATCTCCCGCATCGCCCGCGCGCCGAGGCTCATCAGTTCCTTGTTGTGGACCAGGGTCTGCACGTCCGGCCAGCCGGCGCGATCGAATACCGCGACGATGGGGAAAAACGAGCGGGTCAGCATGGTGTACACCGCCGGCTTCATGCTCCGGCAGCGGGAAACACCGCTGCGATCATAAAGTGCGGCAAAGGCGCGCGCGGGTCCGGCGGGATCCGCCACGATAGTAAAGCCGTCTGTACTACCCGTGTGGCGGTAGGCGAAGTCGGCCTGCTCCAGTAGAGCGGGGTCAGTAGGGGGATGTACCGGGAACTCGCCGCTGCCGGTCTGGTGACTCAGCAGGCGCATGGTGCCCTCCAGCACCCGCCCGGCGGGCAGGTCCAGCACCCTCCGGCAGTGCTCGCGGACGCCCATCCCGCAGCAGATAACCACCGCGTCACTGTCGCGAATTGTGTCGCCCAGGGCGGCCAACAGTGCACTGCCCTCGTCGCTGCGACAGGACGCGCCGTCCAGCGTGACCAGGACGAAGTTCCAGGAGCGCTGCGCCGTGTCCGCCACCGCGGCAGTGCTCTGGTAGTCGCTGAACTGTTTCAGTTCGCCGTCATCGTAGCAGTACAGGCGCTGCGGCTCCGCCAGTGCTGTCAGCCGGTTGGCGCGTACCAGGAAGGTGACGTCGGCGCCGGCCAGGCCCAGGTGATAGCCGGTTACGACCCCCAGGGCGCCCGCGCCCACGATCAGTACTGCTGGCTTGTCCATTTCCAGACGGGCTCCTTTTTGTTTTCCAATTAGCGCTCTCCCTATGCCCGTTCATTTGCAATCCCGCTTTACAGTTGCCGCCGGCTGCGGTTTAAATCCCACACGCAAAACCGTGGCAGTGAGGTCTGGAGGCTAACATGACGGAACAACAAGAACGAGTGGCGGTGGTCACGGGGGCCAGCTCCGGCATCGGTCTGGCGGCCGCACAGGCGCTGGCCGGGCTGGGCTGGCGGGTGATCGCGGTGGGCCGCGACCGGCAGCGCTGCGAGTCTGCCCGGGACGCTATCGAGGCGGCCTCCAGCGGTGCCGGCGTCGACATGATACAGGCCGACCTGTCGCTGATGGCGGAGGCGCGACAGCTGGCGGCGGACATTGCGGCACGGACGGATCGTGTTCACCTGCTGATCAATAACGCCGGTTACATGGCCCGGGAGAAAGTCATCACGAGTGAAGGCCTGGAGCAGTGCTTCGCCGCGAACCATCTGGGGCCTTTCCTGTTGACCACGGCATTGTTACCGCTGCTGCAAAACGCAGCGGCCGACTCACCCAGGGGCGTTGTGCGCATTCTCAATACCTCCTCTGACGCCAGCGAGATGATCGAGGGACTGCCGTGGGATGACCTGCAAAGCCTGGATAATTACACCCCCGGCGCCGCCTACTGCAACAGCAAGCTGGCCAATGTGCTGTTTGCCCGTGCTCTGGCGCGGCGCCTGGCGACGGACGGCATTGTCGCCCATGCGATGCACCCGGGCAGCGTGGACAGCAATTTCGTCAGCCATGTCAGCGAACAGACCCGCGCCTACATGAGCACCCTCGACCTGAGGCCGGCGGAAGAGGGCGCCGATACCCTGGTCTGGCTGGCCACGGCAGAAGAACCCGGGCGAAGCAGCGGTGGTTATTTTTACCGGCGCAAACCGCGCACGCCCAATCCCCTGGTAGACGATGACGCCGCCGTGGAGCGCCTGTGGCAGGAAAGCGAACGGCTGGTTCTCACCGCCCTGGACTGACTGCCGTCAGGTCACGATCCTGCTCCGTGCTTTGGAAAAACTCCCGTACCACATCCGCTGTTTCCATGTCGGCGTTGACCGCACCAAGCAACAGGGTGATCAGACCGGTCATTCCCCCCTGGCGGGTGGGTACCGTGTGGCCAGATAGTCGATGACAGCCCGCAGAAAAGCGATATCGTCGATGTCTTCCACGTTGGCCCGGTAATTGGCGACGCCGCGCCAGGTGCCAGCCGGGGGCTCAGGTAATAGTGGAACCGGCGTTGCAGCCCGCTGACGGACAGAGTGGCACTTTGAAATTGGCCCCTCAGGCCAGGTGGTTCACTCCGGGCAAAACCAGGTATCCAACGACGGTCGCTGCCGCCAGCAGCAGGGCGACAAGCACGACAAGGGTAAATTTTTTCATTCTGCCGTCCGTATTGGACTTCAACCCGGTGGGCGATCAGGTCCTGCGGCCGGCCGCAAAGAGGGATCCCGCAAGTTCCGAGTAACTCAGGTCCACGGGGGGCGCTCCGGAATCGGTGCCGTCAGCGGAGCCGTCCTCGATGTAGGGACGGCGGCTGCGCAGGTCGTAGGTCACCACCCGCTTGGCGAAGCGCCAGCGGCCGTCCTTACCGCGGCGGTAGCGATCGATGTAGCGCACGCACATGAAGTCTTCCTGCCAGCCATCACTGCCGTCGGGTATGAGGTGGTAAGCCAGCGCGTAGACCTCCCCCTCGGCTTCATCCCCGTCCACCTCGATCAGGTGATTGCAGACGTGGTGTCCGCTGTAACGCATGTAGGGAAAGGCCCCTTCGAGGAAATCCACGTAGGCGCCGGCCGGGCCGTCGAAGGTATCGCCGTGCGTATCGGTGGCATCTTCTGTGTACAGGGAACGCAGCAGCTCGGGGTCTTTCCTGTCCACGCCCCGGCAATACAGCAGGGCCAGCTCCCGAATGGCTTCCCTGGCAATGAGATCGGTGAGGGCGCCGCTATCAGCAATTGTTTCATCCATGGTTGTGAACTCCTGGGACTGAGTTTCCGTTGGGTAGCCCGGCGCTACTGCGCGAAGGAGTAGCCGCCGTTGACCGGGTAGGTCTGGCCGGTGATCCAGGCCGCCGAGTCCGAGCACAGGAACAACACCATGTCCGCCACCTCCTGCGGTTTCCCGAACCGGCGGATGGCGTAGCGCGACAGCTGGTTGCGGGTGCGCTCATCGGCCATGAATTCAGCCATGGCCGCCTCGTCCAGGGGAGGTTCCAGGGTCGACAGCGATACCGCGTTGGCGGTGATGCCGTAGCGCCCCGCCTCCCGGGCGATGGCGCGGGTGAAGCCGGCGGCGCCGGCCTTGGCGGCGGAGTAGGCCACCAGCCTTGCCTCGCCGATGCGGCCTGCGTCCGAGATGATCGTGACGATGCGGCCGCGCCCCCGTTCCACCATGCCCGGCAGGGCCGCGTGACTGCAGTTCATGACGCCCTGCAGGTTGGTGCGCAGGTAGCGGTCCCAGTCCTCCGGGCCGGTTTCCCAGAAGGGCGGCGCAAAGCCCATGGTGACCCCGGGGCCCGCGTTGCCTGCGTTGTTGACCAGCAGGGTGGGCGTCCCCAGGGTTTCCGCGGCATGGGCCATCGCCGCTTGCACCGCCGCGTGATCGCCCACGTCGGCGGCAGCGGCGACGGCCGGCACGCCCATGGCCTTGATTTCCTCCACCACTTCTGCGGCGCGGTCGGCGACGAAATCGTTGACCGCCACGCCGCCGGCATTGTGGCGGGCCAGGGTCAGCGCAATCAGCCGGCCCGCTCCCTGCCCGGCGCCGGTGACGAAGGCAACCTGTCCATCCAGGTCCAGGGGGTCGTGGTTGTCCATGGCGGTTCCTTGGGGCCGGTGCCTGCACACCCCTCTACTGCAGGGGGAAGAGGCCAGCCGCCTTCTATTAACAAATCAACAATGGTGTTCACTTGACTTCGCCATTCTAATGCAGGATAAGTGAAGTTGCTACTGTTACCCATCGAGACGGAGAAGAACAATATGGCGACGTATGTGCTCGTACACGGCGGCGGTCATGGCGGCTGGTGCTACCAGAAAGTGGCGCGCCTGCTGCGCGCCCGGGGCCACGAGGTCTACACCCCGACCCTGACCGGCCTGGGGGAGCGGGAGCACCTGCTCAGTCCCGAGGTGGACCTCGACTGTCATATCACCGACGTGGTCAAACTGCTGCACTTCGAGGACTTGCAGGACGTGATCCTGGTCGGTCACAGCTACGGCGGCATGGTAATCACCGGCATTGGCGACCGGGCCGCGGACCGCATCGGTCACCTGGTCTACCTGGATGCGGCCAACCCGGTCAACGGCCAGTCCCTGGTCGACGTCGCGCGGCCGATGATGGAGGCGGCGCGCGCCATGGGACAGGTGGTGGACGGCATCGAACTGGTGTTGTTACCCGGCGAGGACTCGCCGCTGTTCTACGGTGTCACCGACCCGGCAGATATCGAATGGATGAGGCCGCGCCTTACCCCACATCCATTCAAGTGCTTCGAGCAAGCCCTGCGGCTGGAGAATGAAGCTGCCCTGTGGGCCATTCCCCAGACCCACATTGTGTGCACCTCAACCCTGGCCACCCGGGATGTGGAGGCCATCCGGGAACGCGCCGAGGGGCGCCTGTGGGATGTGGATACCGGCCATGACCTGATGATCACCGAGCCAGAGGCCGTGGCAGAGCTACTCCTGCGCCTGGCCTGATGTCGTGGCGACCTCGCTGCCGTTTTCTTCGGCCAGGGTGCTCAGCAGGTAGTGGCGGGCTTCCCGGCGAGTCGCTTCGTCTGCCGCGAACAGGCTGTCAAGGAAGGCGTGGACTGCCAGGGTGGTGAACATATGCTGGCGCGCCGCCTGCATCGCCCGGGGAATCAATTCCGTGGTGCAGAATGCCAACTCACCGTCGCCGTTGATACCGTCTTCCCTGTCGCCAAGCTGTGCCATGAACGCCAGGTTGGCTTTGGCGACGTCCACATCCAGGTATTCGGTCACCACCCGGCAGCCAATGCCGTCGGGATTGTCGATGAATCTCATCACGGTAGAGGCGGGTTGGGCAAACGCCGCATGGGAGGCCTGGTCGAGGGTGACCAGTATCGCCCCGGGGTTCATCGCCAACAGCGCCAGCGCGTTTGTTTCATAGTCCACGATGGCGTCCCGGTTGCCGTAGATCAGCAGCAGGGGCACATCGCTACCGGCGAACAGGTCCTCGGTGAAAAAACTGCCAGGGCCGGCCACGGAGATGGCGGCGCTGATGCGGGGGTCACGGAGTTGCCGGTGGAAGGCGGCCAGCAGCGTGGTCAGGCCGCCCAGGGAAACGCCGGCCACCGCGATACGGTCGGGATCGATCGTCTGGTACAGCGGATCGTCCGGGTCGGCGCTGCGGCGCAACATGGTGTCGATCAGGAAACTGATATCCCCGGGCTGGTTGACCACGTCGATCATCAGCGGGCCGTCGGGTGCCCGCATACCGCTCAGCGGGTAGTCCGGGGCGACCACGGTGTAGCCGTGGCTGGCCAGGAAGCGGTCCAGGTACAGGCCCTCCTGGCGGTACGACATGAAGCCATGGCTGTAGATCACCAGCGGGCCCGGCCCGGTCAGATCCGCGGGTCGCCAGATTTCCGTTTCCAGCGTGCGCGTCGGCGCGCCCGGGTAGTCATTGTAGGCCTGGGTGGGGCGGCTCCTGTCGACCAGGGTAACGCTTTCCGATGCCACAGCAAAAGGGCCCGGCTGGAAGCGTGCCTGGCTCACCGGCCCCGCTGGCGTCGGGTTGGCTGGGATCTTCGCAAACCAGTAGCCTCCGATACAGACCAGTAACAGGGCTGGCAGCAGAACTCGCCAAATAGACATGATTACAATACTCCGCACGTGATATTTGCCGGACCGCCGCGAGGCGGAACGACAGTGGAATCGGAAAGAAATGGAAAGAGAATGGGTGCTCCCCCGGGGCGGGGTCGACCTGCAACTCGTGCAGCGGGGTGAGCAGCCGCGGGCGGTATTCCTGCACGGCTTTGCCGGTGATTTGTTTACCTGGGACGCCCTGTGGCGCGAACTGGGCCCCGACCTGCCGGCGCTGCGCTACGACCTGCGGGGTTTCGGCCGGTCCGTGGATGCGCACGAACGGCCCTTCCGTCACGCGGACGACCTGCTGCTTATCCTGGATACCGTCGGCCTTGCCACAGCCGACCTGGTCGGCGTGTCCATGGGCGGTGCGGTGGCGCTCAATTTTGCCCTGGAGCACCCGCAGCGGGTGCGCCGGCTGGTGTTGATCAGCCCTGCCATTATGGCCTGGGAGTGGTCGGAGGACTGGCGGCAGTTGTGGCGCCCGATTGCGGACCGGGCGCGCGCCGGTGCTATGGACGCTGCGCGCGAGCTCTGGTGGCTGCATCCCCTGTTCGACACGGTGCGAGACAGCGCCGCGGGCCCGGCACTGCGAAAAAGCATAGACCGCTTTGGCGGTTGCCAGTGGCTGGCCGATGCGCAACTGCCGTCGCTGCCCGACGTTGAGCGGCTGTACAGCTTGCAGCCGCCGACCCTGCTGCTCAGCGGCGGGCGTGATCTGGCGGACTTCAGGCTGATGGCCGACCTGCTGGAAAATACAGTGACGGGCCTGCAGCGAGTCGATTTCCCGGACTGCGGGCATATGCTGCACCTGGAGGCACCGGCGGAGGTCGCCCGCCATCTGCGCCGCTTCCTGGGAGCGCCGGTCCAGCGGTAATCCCTCAGCCCGGTTCACGATCGGGTTCGAACAGCCGGCGCACCGCGGGCAGGTCGACCTTCATGGACGGGGTGCGCGGGAGGGCGTCGACCAGTCGCCAGGCAGTCGGTATGTGGGTGGCCGGTACCCGATCGCGCAGGTGAGCCTCCAGTTCCTCGGGCGAAGGGTGCGCGGTTCCCGGGCGGCACTCGACGGCTGCCGCGGGCACCTGGCCGAGGCGGCGATCCGGTATACCCACCACGGCGGCGTGGGATACCAGTGGATGTTGCAGCAGGGCATTTTCGATGACCGAGGGTAATAGTTTAAAGCCCCCGCGCATGATCGCACCGTCGGCGCGGCCGCGGATATACAGGAAACCGTCCCGGTCGATGACGGCCAGGTCCGATGTGCGAATCCACTCTGGCCCGATACGGGGTGACACGACCTCCAGCAGCCCTTCCTCGCCGCGGGCCAACTCCATGCCTGTGTCCGGGTCCACCACGCGCAGTCGCGCCCCGGGCATCGCCGGGCCCACGCTGGCGGCCTTCTCGTTGCCCCATTGTGCTATCAGTTCGGGGGTCATGCGCGCCACGGGACCGCCGAACTCGGTGGCCCCGTAGGACAGCAGGATGGGCACCCCGTAGCGTTCCTCGAAAGCCTGCTTGACCCCCGGGTCCAGCGGTGCAGCGCCGGTGCCGAGCGCCTGCAGACAGGCCAGGTCTTCCGGCGGGATGTCTGCGTCCAGCACCATCTGCACGCCCGCCGGAGGCATGCCCCCAAACCGGGGGCGAAAGCGGACCAGGTGGTCGTGCCAGCCCTCCGCGGTAAATCGCTCCAGCAGCACGATGCGCTGGCCGCCAAGCAGCGGTGGCAGGGTGGAATAGAGTCCGGAGATATTGCTGACCGGGAACATCAGCAGGGCCGGAGGCAGGTCCAGCCCCGAACCCTTCAGTTCAGGTGGCAGGTTGGAGTTGGCGACGATTTCCCGGGCGATAAACCCATAGTCGAGGGGGAAGGGTTTCGGGGGGCCGGTGGTGCCGCTGGTGAGAATTTCCACCAGGGGCTCGGGCGAGGCTTGGTCCGCCGGCAGGGCCCGGCAGTGCTCCAGCCCAGGCAGGGCGGTCGCTCCCATCTCGGTCAGCCCGACGGCTGCGATCCCCTCGCGGGCGAGCAGCGCGGCGACCGCTTCACTGAAATCCTCCTGCGCTGCGACCACCGCCGCGGGCTTGATTCTCTCCAGGTCCCCGGCCAGGGCGGGTCCGGACTGGAACGGGTAGACCATGCGTATCGGGCTGCGTCGGGCCAGCAGGCCGAGCAAGGCGGCGATGGCGGAGGGGCGATTACGGGCGACGAAGGCGACGCGCCCGCCTGCCGCGCCACTGGCCGACAACGCGGCGTCCAGCTCGCCTGCCACCCTGTGCATGGCGCCCCAGGCAAACCACTCATGTTCAAACTCCAGCGCGGGCTGCGCGGCGGGATTGGCCAGTGCGGAGGAGCACAGCTGTTCCAATGTGGTCATCAGCGGGATGTTCCTTGGGTCAGGGGGTACCTTTTCTCGGGCGGGCTGCGAGCCGGGGCGGTCGAGCCTGCCGGTCAGTCTTTACAATGGTTCGGTTACCGTTGATAATGAACAGCATTGTTGCATACTAAGCCAGCCGAGACAAATGGGAGATTCATTGATGGAAACCGACGCCAGGTCGACAGACCTCGACATTGAACCCGCCACCCTGAAAGAGATTTATCGCCAGATGTCTCGTATCCACGAGGTGGACAAGGCCATCCAGGCGGGGCTGTCCAGCGGCAAGTTCCAGTTCACCTACTGGCCCCTGACCGGCCAGGAAGCCATTCCGGCGTCGATCGCGCCGCTGGTATCCGCGCAAGACCACATGGTCACCATTTACCGCGGCATTCACGACCAGGTGGCAAAAGGCGTGCCTTTGAAAGGCCTGTTTGCCGAGGCGCTGGGCCGGGTGAACGGTGTCAACAAGGGTAAAGGCGGTTCTCCCCACATCTCCGACCCGGGTTCCGGCTCCATGCTGACCACTGCTATCGTCGGTGCCGGTGCGCCGATCGCCAACGGGCTCGCACTGGCCAGCAAGATGCGCGGCTCGCGGTCAGTGACGATTGTCAATTTCGGCGATGGCGCCACCAGCATCGGTGCGGTACACGAGGCCATGAACCTGGCCGGGATCTGGAAACTGCCGGTCATCTTCCTGTGCCAGAACAACCAGATGGGAGAGTACACACGAATTCCCGATTACACTGCCAGCGAAAGCTTCGCCGGCCGCGCCGCAGGCTATGGTTTCAAAGGTGTGCAACTGGACGGCAACGACCCGGTCGCTTTCCACAATGGCATGAAAGCTGTCATCGAGGAGGTGCGCGATGGCAACGGCCCGGTGTTCGTGGAGGCCATGACCTGTCGCCTGGGACCTCACGCCGGGGTGGGCGATACCAATCACCTGTCGAAAGAGGACCTGGCAGCAGCCAAGGCCGCGTGGCCGGTACCCTGTACCCGCGCGCTGTTGCTGGAGCAGGGTATCTGTAGCGAAGAAGAACTCGCCGGGATTGACGCCGCCGCGAAGGCCGAGGTGGAAGAAGCCGTCAAGTCCGCCCTGGAAAGCGAGGTGACCGGTGAAGACGAGATGCTGCTGGACGTCTACGCCGATCCCACCGTGGTACCGAGGCGCGGCCAGCGCGAGAAACGCGAGGCGGAGGCGCCCTACACCGGGGAGACCCGCGAGATGGCCATGTTCCAGGCCGTTCAGGATGCCCAGGAACTCGCCCTGGAACTGGACGAGAACGTGATTTTCCTCGGCGAGGACATCGGTGAGAGCGGGGGCGTGTTCCGGTGCTTCCAGGGCATGCAGGAAAAATGGGGCGAGCGCATCCGGCCCACGCCGATCGCCGAGCAGGCCATCATCGGTGCCGCCACCGGGTCGGCCCTGGTCGGCATGCGCCCCGTGGCCGAGATCATGTTCTGTGACTTCATGGGCGTGTGCCTCGACCAGATAACGAACCACGCGGCCAAGCAGCGCTACATGTCAGGCGGTGCCACCCACGTGCCCATGACCGTGCGCACGATCGCCGGCGGCGGCATCGGAGGCTTTGGCGCCCAGCACTCCCAGTCCACCGAAGCGACGCTGCTGCACTACCCGGGCCTCAAGATCGTCTATCCCAGCACGCCTACCGAGGCCAAGGGCCTGCTGCTCAGCTGCATCTTTGACGAGGACCCGTGCATCCAGTTTGAATCCATGATGCTGACCTATGCCCTGAAGGAGGAGGTGCCGGTGGGCGACTACCGCATCCCCTTGGGCGTGGCGAAGGTGAAACGGGAGGGTACCGACATTTCTTTGATCACCTACGGCTGGCAGGTGCTGCACTGCCTGCAGGCGGCGGAAGAACTGGCCAAGGAGGGGATCAGTGCCGAAGTGGTCGACCTGCGCACCCTGCTGCCGCTGGACTACGACCGTATCCTGTCATCGGTGGAGAAAACCGGGCGGGCGCTGGTCGTCCATGCCGCGACTGAATTCTGTGGGCTGGGCTCCGAGATCGCCAGCACCATCAACGAGGAATTGTTCGGCAAGCTCAAGGCGCCGGCTTCGCGATTCGGCGCCGCCTACGCGCCGATCGCTTATTCCAAGACAATTGAAACCGCGCAGATCCCCCACGCCGGCACTATCGCCGCGCGGGTTCGCGATCTGCTGCAATAACAGTCCAGGGGATGTCCATGGCAACCGTATTGACCATACCGAAACTGCAAATGTCCACCACCGAGGGGACTCTCACCGAGTGGCTGGTGGAAGACGGTGCCCTTGTCGAGGAGGGCCAGCCCATTTATTGCCTGGAAACCGACAAGTCGGTACAGGAAATCGAGGCGCCGGAATCCGGACGGCTCACCCAGAAGGTGGCCGCGGACGAAACCTACCCGGTGGGCACGGAAATCGGCGAGATCAACCCCGAGTAGCAGCCCCTGCCTGCGCAGGGGTGACGAAGTGCCCGCTAGCCTGCCTGGCGTTGCGCCGCCTTGAAACGGGCCACGAAGCCGCCGTCTACCAGCAGGTCGCAGCCGGACACATAGGCCGCTTCCGGCGAGACCAGGTACAGTGCTGCCCGGGCGATGTCGGCCGGGTCCCCCAGGCGACCCAGTGCCACCATGCTGAACATGGCCTCGAAGTTGTCCATGGCCTTGTTTTCCAGCCGGCCCATGTCGGTGTCGATCAGGCCGGGCGAGATGGAGGCCAGGCGTTTGCCCTCGCTGCCCCAGTCGCCGGCGTTGTCCTCGATCCAGACGCGCAGCGCCTTCTTGGCGTAGGCATAGGCCATCCCGGAATTCTGCAAGGGTGGAAATTGCTCGGCCAGGAGCGCCAGCCGGTCACCGGATCCCGGTTGCAGTGTATCTGCAAGCCGGCGTTCCAGTGCCTGGTCTTCGGGCACCAGGTAGGAACTCATGGAACTGATCGCAACGGCACAGGCTCCCGGCAGCAGTTGCGGCCGCAATTCCTCGAGCATGGCCACCGTGGCGGTCAGGTCGACCTCGACGATGCGCTGCCAGTCCGCCATCTGAGGCGACAGGCCTACCGTGTGTACGATACCCGTCAGGCCGCCGGCAGTTCGCCGCACCAGTTCCTGGCGGTGTTCCTGCCGGGTCACGTCCAGTACCTGGTGCCCTACCTCGACGCCGAAGGCCTCACACCCGGCAGCCAGTTCGGCCAGCCGTTCACCCGACAGGTCCGCAAGCAGCAGGTCATGGCCCCGTTCGGCCGCCAACAGGGCCGTGGCACGGCCCATGCCGCCGGTGGCGCCGGTGATCAACAATGTCCCGGTGCGTTCCTGGCCGGAATTGGTCATACTGTTTCTCCTTATGAACGAAGACCACTACTATACATCAGTGTTGTATAAAACGCATGCCTGAGCCGCGCTACCTCTGCCTGCCGCTGGAGCAATTGCCGACCGATCCCGACTGGCTGGTGGAGCAGGCCTGCCCGGTCATCGGCCTGGGGCAGGGAACGAGTTCCAATGCGGACGTGGTAGTGGCCGACCGGCACCAGGCCGACCTGTTGCTCGCCGGTATCGAGCGCAGCCCGATAGCGGCGATGACCCTGGTCCAGGTCCTGCGCGCGGTGGAGCAGCTGCCGGTGCAGGCGGCGCTGACGCTGGAATCCCTGGCCTATGCCACCCTGCAAGGAGGCGCCGAGCACCGCGCCTGGCTGGCCGCCCGGGACCAGCCGCCGGAGCCAGTGGCCGGAGGGGCAGGGGAGCCGGTGATCATGACCCGGCGCGACGGCGTGGTCAGGGCGCAACTGAACCGGCCAGAGAACCGCAATTCCTTCACTGTCGAGATGCGCGACGCGCTGGTGACCCTGTTCGAACTGGTACTGCTGGACGACAGCATCGAGCGTCTCGAACTCAGCGCCCGCGGCGACTGCTTCAGTGTCGGTGGAGAATTGCGGGAATTCGGTCTGGCGCCGGACCCGGCCATGGCGCACCGCATACGATCCTGCCACAACCCATCGAGACTGCTGGCGCGTTGCGCCGCGCGCGTACACTGCCACGTGCATAGCGCCTGCCTGGGCTCCGGCATCGAACTCCCCGCTTTTGCTGCCCACCTGAGCGCGGCCCCGAAAAGCTTTTTCCAGCTGCCGGAGCTGCAACTGGGTTTGATCCCGGGGGCTGGCGGCTGCGTCAGTATCAGCCGCCGCATCGGGCGCCAGCGGACAGCCTGGCTGGTACTGTCCGGCAGGAAGATCAACACACACCAGGCGCTGGCGTGGGGGCTGATCGACGAGATAAGGTCGTCAGACTGAACCGTGGGCAAGCTGACCCGCGCACCAGGTGCAGCGCACCTGCGTCGCGTCCAGCACGCCGCGAACCACCTCCCACGGTTCATGCAGCAGGCAAAGGTCCGCGTACTGGCCCTCGCGCGGTCGCAACGTGACGGTTCCCGGTTGGCCCGGCGGCGACAGGTACAGTCCCAGGGCCTGCTCCGGTGTCAGCGCCTCGGCCTGACCCATGACACGGCCCCCCGCTGTCGATCGGGTCACCGCCGCCTGCATGCTGCGCCAGGGATCGGGCGCGCCAAACGGGGCGTCACTGCCCGCAGCCAGCGCAACACCGCTGTCCAGGAAAGCCGCTGCGCGGTACAGCCAGGGCTGGTCGATGGGGTCGACGTCGCGGGCGTACTGGTCGCCCCGTTCGGCGATAAAGTGCGGCTGGACCACCACCCGCAGGCCCAACCCGGCGATGAGGCGCAGTTGTTGCGGCGGGCAGACCGAGGCGTGCTCGATACGATCACCGACCATCACCCCGGTGCTTTCCAGTGCGCTGAGCGCGAACACCAGTTCCGTCAGGGTGACGCAGTGTACCGCCACCGCCCGGCCGGCCGCGTGCGCCGCAGCGATGTCCCGGCACAGGGTTGTGAACTCCGGTAACTGTGACTCCAGCAGGTGGATTTTAAACTCGCCCCGCTGTAGTCGCTCCTCGTCCAGGCAAGAGTCCAGACCGGCGCCGCCCATCATCCGTACGGTCTGCAACAACCGGCCATCGGACTGGTGGCGCTGAACGATATCCCAGGCCTCCCGCCCGTTACCCGGTGTGGTATCGGTGATGCCGGTGACGCCGAAGCCGGCCAGCAGGCGGCTGGCGCGGGCAATGTCCGGCAGGTCCCGTTTGAGCCGGGTTCGCAGCCAGACGTCTTCCTCGAGCAGGCGGCCGGTCGGCCGGCCCTGCTCCAGTTCCAGGCCGGCGGGCAGTGGTCCCCGATCCAGTTCCAGTGCCTGTAGCGCGCGGCTGTTCATGATCCAGGCGCGTCCCCCGCGGTGCTGGATGCGAACCGGCCGGTCGGGAATATGGCGATCGAGCCAGTCCCGGTCGATGTCGCCTGCCACGCAGGCGTGATATCCGACACCGCGGAGCCAGTCCTGTTGCCGCTGTGAATTGGCATCGCGCAGCAGCGCGGCCAGTGCTTCCTCCGTGTGGACCGCGGGGGGACCGCACTGCAGCGATTCCAGCGCGGCGCCGAGCGCCAGCAAATGCATATGGTGGTCATGCAGTCCGGGCAGCAGCAGGCCGCCCCCGGCGCCCACCACCCGTTCACCGGCGGCCGGTTCGAGTGTCCGGGCAATGGCTGTGATCCGGTCTCCCGCGATCCGCAGGTCGGCGGCGTCTTCCATCCCGTACAGTTGCGCCCCGGTGATCAGCGTATTCACGGCCGGGACTCGTCGCGTGGTCGGGGCGGCTGCGGGGCAATCTGCCGGTCGCGCAGGAACTGTTTCCAGCGCGCCTGGCGTGCGCGATAGTCTCCGTCGGCCGGCGCGGTAGCCGAGATACAGTGGCCCACGACCCCGGCCAGTGGCAGGTCCAGCAACTGGCCGCCACCGGAAAGCCAGGCCCCCCAACCTGCCAGCGCGGCGTGCAGGCCGGTGAGCGGGTCGGCGACGGCGTCGCCGCAGACCAGCCACTGGTCCGTCGCCCGGTGCAGGATGGCGGACAGTCCCGCGGCAATGCCGGCATCGTCACCGTAGGCGATCCAGTTGGCCATCGGCTCGTGCCGGCCATAGCCGGTGATACTGACCCAGGTCAGCCCCGGTTTCGCCGCCAGCAGATCCTCCGCGACGATGCCCATCTGTCGCAGTGCCCTGGGGCGTGAGGCTTCCAGTACGATATCCGCCTGCAGGATAAATTGCCGTAACTCCTCCCGGCCGGCGCTTTGGTGCAGGTCGAGGCTGAGCGTCTGCTTGCCGTCATTGAGCAGGTGAAAAAATGCGGCCGGCCCGAACCGGGCGCCATCCGGTCGTTGCGAACTCTCGACTTTCAGGACCTCGGCACCGGCCGCCTGCCACAGGCTGCTGCACAGCGGGCCAGCCCAGAGCGAGGAGAGATCGACCACCCGAGGCGCGCTGTCGGTCTTCGGCCTGGCGCTGTGCCAGGCCCGGTTGTCCGTCCGGGTCAGCCAGTCCTGCGCTGCAGCGGGAAGCTGTGCGGCCTCCACCAGCGCCAGTCCCAGCAGCCTGCCGCGGGTCACCAGCGTGCCGGTATCGCGTTCGGCCGCCAGGTCGGCCACGGTTTGCCAGTCAGGGACAGGGCCGCTCTCAAACAGTGCCGGCAGCAGGTCCCAGTCGGAGTCGCGGCTCAGGTTCAACCCGACCCTGCCGTCGCCTGTCGCCAGCAGGCGGCAATGTCCGCCCGGGGATATCGCACCCTGGCGAGTGTGTCCGGTCAGTGCCGCGCGCTCTGCAAGTAGTTGCGAGCCGTTCAGCGCTGGAGAAATCTGTTTTCCGGCAAGAGCCCTGAACGCATCCAGCACCCCCTCGGCACAGCTGGCCAGGGGCACAGGGCACATGGAGGGAGGTCGGTCGGCCTGGCCGGTCAACGCCATCATGCCGCTTTCTGCCCAGAGTCGGGCGGGATGTGTCGCGGGTCCGGTCGGGAGGGTGATGTCGGGCCGGTGCAGGTCCCGCAGCAGTTTCCTGGCGTAGCGGTGGCTGCAGCCGTTTTTTTCAGGCTGAACCTCACTGCGCTGCGGTGGGCTGGTCATGCGCTCATGATATGGGGGGCTATGCGGGTCTACAAGCGACGGTCCCGGATGGCGTTCCCGGCGTCTGGCGCCGGAAGTGTAAAAGCTACTATTATGGTGGAGTCCTGTTCACTGCCAAGCCGGGAATAACATGAATAACAGCAATAACACGGAACACCCCCTGACGTCCGCGGAATTTGTCGATGGCCTGATTCGTGTCGCGCTGCTGCTGCTGCTGGTGGTGCTGTGTTTCCAGGTCTTCAGTCCTTTCCTGCACCTGATGGTGTGGGCGCTGATTCTCGGGGTGACCCTGTTCCCCCTGCACCAGAAACTGGCCGCGAAACTGGGGGGGAAACAGGGCAGCGCAGCGACCCTGATGACCCTGGTCGGGGTACTCCTGCTGGGCGCGCCGTCGGTGATGCTGGGAAGTTCCATGGCGGCGTACCTGACCGAAATTTTCGACAGTTACCAGGCCGGGACCCTGGTCATGCCGGAACCTGCCGCGTCGGTGCGGGACTGGCCTGTTATCGGAGACCAGGTCCACGAGGCCTGGACCGCCGCGGCGGATGATTTTCCCGCATTTGTCGAAGCCAACAGGGCCGCGGTGGAGAGCGCGGTCTCCAAAGGGCTCGCCGTCGCCAGAAGCACTGCGGGCGGGGTGGTATTCTTTATCGGCGCACTGGTCGTGGCGGGCATCATGATGGCCTACGGTCGCAGCGGCAGCGGCGCCATGCTGAATATCTTCAACCGCGTGGCAGGGCCGGTGCACGGACCCAACATGCACAGCCTGGTCACCATGACGACCCGCTCGGTCGCGGTGGGCGTGCTCGGGGTGGCAGTCATCCAGTCCCTGTTGTCGGGTGTCGTGTTCTTGCTGGCGGGTGTACCCGCTGCTGGCCTGCTGGCCCTGGTGATCCTGTTTCTGGCCATCATGCAACTGCCCGGCCTGCTGGTAGGCATTCCGGTGATCTTGTGGATATGGAATAACGGGGACGCCTCCACGGGCATGAATGTGGTCTGGACCGTGCTGGTGCTGCTGACTGGACTGGCGGACAATATCCTGAAACCGGTGTTGCTCGGCCGCGGGGTGGATGCGCCCATGCCCGTGATCCTGATCGGGGCCCTCGGGGGCATGGTGTCCTCCGGATTTGTCGGACTCTTTACCGGCGCCGTGGTACTGGCGGTCGGTTACCAGCTCTTCATGCAGTGGGTGGACAACGCCAGGCAGCAAGCGGTCGACACCGCAGGGGAAGCCGGGACTGACGAATGAGTCGGCTGCTCTGGGTGTTGCTGGCCAGCGGCGTCCTGCTGATGCCGGCCTGTACCAACCTGGGCCCGGATTACGAGGAGCCGCCGGTAGGCTGGCTGGAAGACTGGCAGACCACCCTGTACGGCCAGGTAAAATCGGGCACGACGGAGCGGGAGGACCTGTCCTTCTGGTGGCAGGCCTTCAGCGACCCGGTGCTGAACGAGCTGGTGGCTGTGGCGCGGCGGGAAAACAACAGCCTGCGCATAGCGTCCCTGGCCATACTCCAGAGCCGGGCCGTGCTGGGGATAGCCACCGGCAGTCAGTATCCCCAGGTGCAGCGTGCCAGCGGCAGCGCCGCGCGGGTCGACCGTTGGCCCACCGAGGGCGACGACGGCTGGGATCACGGCAACTTCTCCACCTACGACGCGGGATTTGATATCGCCTGGGAAGTGGACTTCTGGGGCCGCTACCGGCGTGGAGTGGAGTCCGCGGATGCCGCCTTCTTTGCCGCTATCACCAACCAACAGAACGCCCAGGTGCTGCTCAGCGCCGCGGTAGCCCAGACCTACTACGGCTGGCGTACCACGGAGCGCCAGATAGTCATCGCGCGGGAAAATGCCGGCTTGCAAAAACGCAGCCTGGATATCACCACCCGCCTGTACGAAAGCGGGCAGACCTCTGAACTCGACCTGCAGCAGGCCCGGGCCCAGTACCTGGGAACGCTTGCTACCATCCCCAGCCTGGAGATCAGTCTGCGCCAGTTTGAAAATGCACTCAGCGTCCTGCTGGCGCGGCGCCCGGGCGACCTGCCCGAGCTGCAGGGCGCGGCCGGCGAGTTGCCCGGACTGTCCCCGGTGATGATCTCCGATATACCGGCACGGTACCTGATGCGGCGCCCTGACGTGCAATCGGCCGCCTGGCAGGTGGCGGCACAGTCGGCCCAGATCGGCATCGCGCGGGCTGACCTGTACCCGTCGATCTCCCTGTTTGGCACCGTCGGCTGGTCCGGCAATTCCCTGGATGCCACTACCGATACGCTCAGTACCGGGGTCGGTCCCGCTTTCACCTGGAACCTGTTCAATTACGACCGATTGGAAAACCGCGTGCGGGTTCAGGACGCCATCCTGCAGCAGGCCATCGAGGGCTACCAGTTCAGCGTGTTGCAGGCGGCGCGCGAAATCGATGATGCGGCAATCGGGGTCGTCAAGACCCGCGAGCGCCAGGGTATCCTGGCCCGCTCGCTGGAATCGGCCCGCCGGGCCCTGACCCTGTCCACCAAGCGCTACCAGGAGGGCTACTCGGATTTCCAGCGCGTGCTGGACGCACAGCGTGCACTGGCGGCGGCCTCCAACAACTACGTGGCCACCCAGGGCGCCCATATCGGTGCCGTGATCGCTTTTTACAAGGCACTGGGAGGCGGCTGGCAACCCGTAAGCGGTACAGACCTGTTGCCTGAGGAGACCCGGCAGCAGATGGAGCAGCGCACCGACTGGGATGGCATGCTGGATGCGCCCCTGCCAGTGGCTAACCCGAACTGAAAGGCAGAGCGATTATGACGGACGAAAACCCGGCTGAGCCCAGAGAAGAGCAGGTCGATCAGGAGCAGGGCGACGCCTCTCAGGCGGCTGTCAACAAGGGCGGCAAGGCGGTTGCGATCCTGATCCTTGTCAGCCTGACCTGGTATCTGGTGGCGGACCGCTTCACACCCTACACCGACCAGGCCCGGGTGCAGGGTTACGTGATCGGCGTTGCGCCCCAGGTGTCCGGTACGGTTACCGAGGTGCTGGCGAAGAACAACCAGTGGGTCGACGCGGGCGATGTCCTGTTCCGTATCGACAGCAGCCAGTATGAGATTGCGCTGCAAAAAGCCCGCTCGGATTACGAGAATGCCGTGCGCCAGGTGGACGCCGGTAGTGCCGGGGTGACGGCGGCCCGGGCCAACCTGCGGGCGTCGCTGGCCAACCTGGACAAGGCGCAGCGGGACACGGATCGCCTGCAGCGCCTGCGGCAGGAAGACCCGGGAACGATTTCCGAGCGGCGGCTGGAGATTTCACAGGCCAACCTCGACGCGGCGCGGGCCGGAGTCGCAGCAGCCGAGGCCGCCATCCAGCAGGCCATCGAGGCCAAGGGCGGTGAATCCGGCGAGGACAACACCATTCTCAAGGTGGCGCGAACCGGCGTGGAGAAGGCCGAACTCGACCTGCAGCGGACCGAGGTTCGCGCGGACAGCCGGGGCGTGATCACCGACCTGCGCACGGAGGTGGGCCAGTTCGCCGGGGCCGGGGCGCCGGTGATGACCCTGGTCGCCTTTACCGACGTCTGGATCAGCGCTGAATTTACCGAGAACAACCTGGGCCGCATGCGCGAGGGCACCCCGGTCGATATCCTGCTGGACGTGTATCCCGGCCAGGTATTCAGCGGCGCTGTCAGCAGTATCGGCCTGGGCGTGAGTACCACCCAGGCGCCGCCACCGGGTACCTTGCCGAAAATCGACAACAACCGTGACTGGCTGCGGCAGTCACAGCGATTTCCCGTCATCGTCAGGTTTGATGGCGAGCTGGACCGGGAGTTCGTCCGGCAACTTCGTATCGGTGGTCAGGCCTCCGTGGTGGCCTACAACGAGGGCAGCGGGCTGGTCGCCTGGTTGGGCAAAATTTTCGTGCGCATCATGAGCCTGCTCGCCTACGCCTACTAGGAGTGCGCCACATGGGGATTGGAGCGCGACGCGTATTTCGATTGAGCCTGAGTACGGCCCTCGCCCTGATGGTGGCCTATTCCCTCCCGCTCATCATGCCCTTTATCGCCCCCGCCTTCGGTTTCATGCTGGCCGCGCCACCCAAACCGGCCATGGGCCCCAAAGGCCTGTTGGGCCTGTTGCTGGTGCTCTGTCTCATGCTGGGCACCGGCTTGTTGCTGATTCCGGTGCTCAACTACTACCCCGCGACCGGTCTGCTGCTGGTACTGGCGGGTTTGTTCGGGGCGAACTACATCAGCCTCAACCTGGGCAAGGGGCCGGTGGGCGCCCTGCTGACGGTAGGGGTTGCCATGATCTCCATGGTCGGCACCCTGAGCTATGCCCTGGCTTTAGTAGTGATCCAGGAGTTGCTCATCTGTATCGCCATCGGGGTTCTCAGTCACTGGCTGGTCTACCCGCTGTTTCCGGAAGACCCGGGGCCGGCACCCCAGCCCCCGGCACCGCAACCGCAGCAATCCCGCTGGCTGGCCACCCGGGCCACCCTGATCGTTTTTCCCAGCTTCCTGCTGGGGCTGACCAACCCGACCTTTTACGCGCCCATCATCATGAAGTCAGTGGCCCTGGGCCAGCAGGCGACCGAGACCCATGCGCGCGACGCCGGTCGCGAGCTGCTGGGATCCACCTTCGTAGCCGGGTTGCTGGCCATCCTGTTCTGGTTCGCCCTGAAACTGGCGCCGACCCTGTGGCTTTTTTTCCTCCTGACCCTGGCCTTCGGTTTGTTCGTTACGCCCCGGTTCTATGGCGTGGTCAGCAGCCGCCACCCCCCGACCTTCTGGCTGAATGCCATGGTCACCATGTTCATCCTGATCGGGCCGGCGGTGGCGGACAGTGCCAATGGCAAGGATCCCTACAAGGCCTTTGTCGTCCGCATGAGCCTGTTCGTGGGGGTTACCCTGTACGCCTGGCTGGCGATCAATTTCCTGGAATGGCTGCGCGCCCGCGGACAGGCAAAGCGACCCGTTGCGGCAGTCGTGGAGGTGTCACCCTGATCGCGGTCCCTGCACCGGGCACGGGCAGCGAGGCTGTCTGAAACCGGGCGGCTTCAGCAGATGGTCATACCGCCATCCGCGACCAGCGTGATACCGGTGGTGTAGGGTTCGCTGGCCAGATAGAACACCGGCCCGAGGATTTCCTCCGCCTCGGGGATGCGCTTGATCAGCTGCGCGTCCAGGGTGCCCTGCTCGAAGCCGGGGATGGCGGCGATGGCGCCGTCGGTCAGGTCGGAGTGGTAGCTGCCCGGGGCGAGAGCATTGACCCGGATATTCAGCGCCGCCCACTCCTGCGCCATGACCCGGGTCAGTGCCTCCAGCCCGGACTTGGTGGCAGCATAGAATCCCATGAAGGCCGGCGGCTTCACCGCGGAAACCGAGATCAGGTTGATGATGCAGCCGCCACCGTGCTCCGCCATGCGCGGCGCCAGCTGCGATGCCAGGTACCAGGGGCCGCGCAGGTTGACCTGGTACAGCTTGTCGAATCCGGCCACGGTCAGTTCGGTGAGAGGCCCCATGGCCACGTTGATGCCGGCATTGTTCACCAGGATGTCGACCCGCCCGAAGCGGGCATAACTGGTCTCCAGCAGCCGGTCCAGGTCAGCCGTTTCCCCGGTGTGGGCCGCCACGGCGAGCGCCTCGCCTCCGGCCTGCTCTATCTCTGCCACCACGGCCTCGCAGTTGGCCAGCTTGCGGCTGGCCACGATCACCTTCGCCCCCGCCCGGGCGAACCCCAGGGACATCGCCCGGCCCAGCCCGCGGCTGCCGCCGGTGATCAGTACCACCTTGTCGGTAAATTCCTGCATCTGCTCTTCCTCGCGTCGGGGGCTGTTGGGAACATTTTATATATGCTATATATTTATTTAAAGACCAGGCTCGCCGGAGAGCACCATGTCAGTGATAGACACCGAAATGCTGGACGAGCAGACGCAACTCGTCACCCTCAATCGTCCGGATAGCCTCAATGCCCTGACCCCGGCCCTGTTGCAGGAACTGATGGCCACGTTTGCCGGGATAAACCGCTCCCGCGAGGTTCGCTGCGTGGTCCTGACCGGGGCCGGTCGCGGTTTTTGCGCCGGCGCCGACCTGAAACAGGAGGGTGAGGCCGGCAACGTGCCCGGAACAGAGGGCATGGGACAGTTGGGCTACGTCTACAAATACCAGGAGTTACTGGCCCAGTGCATGCTCGCCATCCACGAGTGCGACAAACCGGTAATCGCTGCGGTCAACGGCGCTGCGGTGGGGGGCGGCCTGGCCATTGCCCTGGCCAGCGACTTCCGGGTCGCGTCCACCCGGGCGAAATTTGGTTCGGTATTCATCAAGACCGGCCTGTCCTCCTGCGACGTGGGTACCAGTTACTTCCTGCCGCGCCTGGTGCCGCCCACCGTCGCCCTGGAGTTGATGACCAGTGGCCGGGTATTTGACGCCGACGAGGCCAATGAACTCGGTTTACTGAACCGACTGGTGGAACCGGAGCAACTGCTGGACGCGGCCCTGTCTCTGGCGGGCAGCTTCAACGGCAACGCCGAGTACGGCGTTTGGATGACCAAGAAGGGCTTCTGGAGCAACCTGAACGCACCCAGCCTGCGTCACGCCATGGAGCTGGAAAATCGCACCCAGGTACTGGGCTATTACACCGGCTGCATGGAGGAAGCCATGGCGGCGTTCGTCGAGGGACGCGAGCCCAACTGGAAACCCCTGTAGCACCGTGGTCAGGGGCAACCGCCGGGGCCGGCCGCAAAAAACCTCCCGCGAGGCGTTGGTCGAGAGCGCCCTGCAACTGCTGGAAGCGCAGCCCGATGCGCCCCTGTCGATCAATGGCCTGGCCCGCAGTAGCGGTATCACACCCATGTCCATCTACAACTACTTTGAGGACAAGGATGACCTGTTGCACGCGGTATCCCTGCGACTGCTGGCGCGACTGGAGTTTGATATCCCGGAGGCGGACCTGGCCCGGCAGGTCCGGGCCTGGGCCGGGCAGTTGCGCGATTTTCTCGGTCGCCACCCCTACGCCATAGGCATAACCGGGTGGGAAAGCCACATTTCCGGCGGCTGGTTGCGAACCATCGCCGTGCTGGCGGGTATCCTGGCCCGGGCGGGATTCAATGGGCAGCGGCGTGCCGAAACGACCATATGGCTGGCGAACGAGGTCATGGGGGCCATTTACCTGGAGGCCGCCCAGCAGCGCTCCGGGGTGGCCCTGCGCCGCGCCGACATGGCCCTGCTCGAGGCGCCCGAGGTCGAGGCGCTGGCGCCACTCAGCGACTACGTGAAAAGCCACGGCCCGGACCGGGTATTCGAGTTTTTCCTGCAACGACTGCTGGTGTCCCTGGAGGATTACCGGAACGGCCGGCGGCGGGAAATCCGCACGAATAACAGGAAGAAAATGCTGTGAAACGCCGTTCCGTCGAATACCACCGGAAACCGATACGGGTCCTCAACTCGGTAATGCGGGGCCTGAACCAGGTCGGCCTGGCCCGCACGGCGCTGGATGAAAACACCCTGATTGCCCGCGCCCGGAACGATACCGGCCTGGCCGATTTCGGCGCCGACGATCGCTTCATGACCCCGTTCCGGCTCATTCTCGAGGGCCTGGAAACCGAGGCCCGGCTCAACCCCAGCGGCCGCTTGCTGGCCCGGATCAACCTGCTGCGCCTGCTGCGGCACCGCCTGCTGGTGCAGGACCTGCTGGTCCGGCACCCGGAGATCCTGGAGCGTGACCTCGGCGACCCGGTGGTGATCGTCGGTCTGGCCCGCTCGGGCACGACCCGGCTGCACCGCTTGCTGGCGGCCGATGAGCGGTTCCTGCACCTCAGGTCCTGGGAATCGGTCAACCCGGTCCCCTATGCAGAAAGTTTCAAAGCCAGGGACGAGGGCCGGCCGGAGCGCGATCCGCGGGTCACCGCCATCGAGAAAGGCCTCAAGGCGGTGCTGTACATGTCGCCGCAGGTAGCCGCCGTGCACCCCCTGGGCGCCCACGAGGTGGAGGAGGAGGTCGGTCTGCTGCAGCACGGATTTTCCTCCCAGATTTTCGAATTTTTGAATCGCCTGCCAACCTTCGGGGAGTGGTTGATGAACCACGACCAGGTCCAGGCCTATGAGTACATGGTGGTCCTGCTGAAGATCATCCACTGGTTCCGCGACGACCCCCAGGGGCAGCCCTGGGTGCTCAAGACGCCCCAGCACATGCAGGATCTCGACGCCCTGGTCCGGGTGTTTCCCGGCGCGCGGCTGATCTTCCCCCACCGCGACCCGGTCAAGGTCATGGGCTCGCTCTGTTCGACCTGCTGGAACTCGATTGTGCGCGACAGCGACCACCTCACCCCTGAGTGGGTCGGCCCGGAGTGGCTGGACAAGGTGGAGCGCATGCTGCACAAGACCGCCGGGGTGCGCGAGTCGCAGGTGGCGCCGGGCCAGCAGGTCGATATCCTGTATGCCGATATCACTGCCGACTGGCAGCTGGCGATGGCCAGGCTTTACGACTTCCTCGGTATGCCGTTTACCGACCAGGCGCGGCAGGGCATGCAGGCCTGGCTGAACCGCAATGCCCGCCACAAGCACGGTGAGCACAAGTACGCACTGACAGATTTCGGCCTGGATGAACAGCAGGTGGAGCAGCGCCTGCAGTTCTACCGGCGCCAGTTCGACATTCCCCACGAAACCCGAAACCCCCATACCCGGACCAACGAGCCTGAGGACAAACCATGACCGCACATACGAAGAGCCGGGCCGCCCTGGCGCAATTGATCGCTTTGTTACAGGAGGTGGATCAACGCTGGTCCGGCCCCGAGTGGAATCTGCACAGCGAACAGGATGTGGCGAGTTCCCACCGCGCCCTGATGCACATCCTGGAGGCGGGACTGGTGGGGTATTTTGAACAGGATGCCGAGTACCCGGAGTTCCGACGCATCGTCACTCCCAGCCGCAAGTTGACCGGCGACAACAGCGACGCGATCTACTTCGACGCCCCGCTGCGTCCCGATCGCGAGTACGTCATTCACGGCAATACCCAGGGTGCGGTGTATTTTTCCATGACCATCGAGGCGGGGGCGGAGGACGGCAGCCTGGCCAGTAACACTGCCGGAGTCATCAACGATACGCAGATGGATATCGACAGCAACGGTAACTTCACCCTCTACCTGGGTGGTCAGCCGCGGGAGCGCAACTGGCTGCCCCTGGGAGAGGGCGCCTCCCGGGTAACCACCCGGCACTATTTCGAGAACGAGCAGGCCGCGGCCTGTCAGCCGCGGCTGGAGCCCAGGCTCTCCATCGAGTGTCTCAATCCGGCCGGTACTCCTCCGCCCGCCTCGGACGATAGCGTCGCGGCGGGCATTGAGCGGGTCTGTAATTTCCTTCGCAGCCGCACCCTGGGTATGCCGCCCATGGCCAACAACCCCGTGCAACCGGCCTTCGTGAGCCTGGTGCCGAATGACTTCCCGGCGCCGGTCCCGCCCGGGGATTTCGGCCTGGCGGCCTTCGACGCGCACTATTCCATGGCGCCGTTTTTCCTCGGACCGGATGAGGCCCTGGTGGTGACCGGGCGCTGGCCTGAGTGCCGCTTCGCCAACGTCTGCCTGTGGAACCGCTTTCAGCAGACCTTCGATTACGCCCACCGGCACGCGTCGCTGAACCGCGCCCAGACGGCACTGGAGCCCGACGGCAGTTTCCGCATGATCCTGTCGGCCCGGGACCCCGGCCTGCCGAACTGGCTGGACACCGAGGGCAATGCACTGGGACTGGTGTTCTGGCGCTATTTCCTGGTTGAAGGTGAGGTGGTGACCCCGCAGGCGAAAGTGGTCAAGCTGACGGAACTGGCAGCCGACGGCGCGAACTGACTGCATTTGCGACAAACATTGGCCGCAGCCGACATGTGCAGCGCCGGTCGGCTGGAGGATGCTGTGCGAAACAGGCGCAGGAGAAACGACACATGCAAACAGAATTCTGCAAGCAACTGGGCGTCGAGGTGCCAATTTTCGCCTTCACCCATTGCCGCGACGTGGTGGTTGCGGTCAGCAAGGCCGGCGGTATCGGCGTGCTGGGTGCGGTGGGTTTTACACCCGAGCAGTTGAAGGAAGAGCTGGACTGGATCGACGCTCACATCGGCGACCATATCTACGGTGTGGACACTGCCATTCCACAGAAATACGAGGGCATGGACAAAAGTACCCCGGAGGAACTGGTGGCGATGATCCAGGCGGCCATCCCCCAGCGCCACCGGGAGTTCGCCGAGAAGCTGCTCAGCGACCACGGCGTGCCTCCCTGGCCCAACGACGACCCGGTGTCCCTGAGCTTTTCCGCTGTCCAGGCACAGGCCCTGGTGGATGAGGCCCTGACCCGGCCCCGCTGCCGGATGATCGTCAACGCCCTGGGGACGCCGCCGGAGGAGATTATCCAGCAGGTGCACGATGCCGGGCGCCTGATCGGCGCGCTGGCGGGACGCCTGAAACACGGTCTCGCGCACAAGGCAGCGGGGCTGGACTTCGTGGTCTGCCAGGGCACCGAGGGCGGCGGACATGCGGGTGAGGTGGCCTCCATGGTGTTGTGGCCACAGATGGTCGACGCCCTGGCTCCGCTACCGGTACTGGCTGCCGGCGGCATCGGTAACGGTCGCCAGATCCTGGCCGCCCTGGGCATGGGCTGCCAGGGCGTGTGGATGGGTTCCATGTGGCTCAATACCGCCGAGTCCCACGCGGAACCGGCCCAGCGCGAGTCCTACATGAAGGCCACCTCGGAAGACACGGTGCGTTCCCGGTCCTTCACCGGCAAGACCGCGCGTATGTTGAAAAACGAGTGGACCGAGGCCTGGGAGCGCGAGGATACCCCGGATCCGCTGCCCATGCCGCTGCAGGGTTACCTCACCTTTGACGCGGTGCGCCGCACCACCACTTACGCCGGTGTCGCCGATACCCAGAAGGTGGCTTTCAACCCGATCGGACAGGTGGTGGGGCAGATCCACGAGGTGGAATCCTGCCGCGACATCATGTATCGCCTGATGAGCGAGTACACGGATGCACTGGAGCATGTGAACAGCCTGATGCCGGAGGCCTGATTACTGTTTTGCCACGCCCTGGTGACCCCGGGGCTTACTCGCCCAGCAGGGCCTTCAGGTGGGTTTCCACGCTCAGCGCCAGCGCCCGTAGCGCGTAGCCTCCCTCCAGGGTCGAGATTACCCTGCCGTCGGCGCTGGCGTCGGCCTGTTCGCAGATGCGGTGCGTCACCCAGGCATAGTCCGCGTCCACCAGGTTGAGGCCGGCCATATCGTCCGCCTGGTGGCCGTCGAAGCCCGCCGAGACCAGGATCAGTTCCGGTTGGAAGGCGGCCAGTCGCGGCAGCCAGTGCTGTTCCACCGCGGTCCGGAACTCGGCACCGCCACTGCCCCCGGGAAGAGGTACGTTGACCACGTTGTGCGCGGTTTCGCCGACGCCGGTGTTGGGATACAGGGGATACTGGAAGGTGGAGCAGAACAGCACCCCGGCCCGGTCGGCCACCAGGTCCTCGGTGCCGTTACCGTGGTGTACGTCGAAATCGACGATGGCCACGCGCTCCAGTCCGTAACGCTCCTGCGCCAGGTGCGCGCCGATCACCACATTGTTGAAGAAGCAAAAGCCCATGGCCCGCGTCCGGGTGGCGTGGTGTCCCGGCGGTCGCACGGCGCAGAACGCCTTGGGCAGCTGGCCGGTCAGGACCAGTTCCACGGCCAGTTCCATGGCGCCGGCCGAGCGCCGCGCGGCGGCTACCGTGTGTGGTCCCAAAGCGGTGTCGTCGTCGAGCCAGACCAGGCCCTCCTGCGGGGTGCGGCGCAGCAGCTGGTCCACGAGATCCGGGTCGTGCACCTGCCGTAACAGGTCCAGCTCGGCCTGCGGTGCATCGAAACGCTGCAGCACCATGTCCAGACCACCGGCCAGCATGCGGTCGTTGATGGCGTCGAGACGCGCCGGGCACTCGGGGTGCGGCCCCATGTCATGCAGCAGGCACTCGTCGTGGGAAATATAGGCAATGGGCATGGTATTCCTGATCCTGTTGCCGGCACGACCCGGGCTGAGACTCCGCCGGCATTCGGTCTATACTGCCTGCACGAGCTGCACCCGGGACAGTGCCAGTTTAGCAGAGTCGTCGGAGCAATGATGAGAAATCACCACCTACACCGCGTGTTCGAGCCCGACTCGGTGGCCGTGATCGGCGCGTCCGAGCGCGACAGCGCAGTGGGTTACCGCGTACTGCGCAATATCCTGGAGGGCGGCTACGGCGGTGCGATATACCCCGTGCACCCGCATCTCGCGGAGGTACAGGGTCTGCCCTGTTGTCCCTCTCTGCGGGAACTGGACCACCCGGTGGATCTCGCGGTAATGGCCGTGCCCGCGGCTGAAATCCCCGAGTTGATGCACCAGTGCGGTGAACGGGAAGTGGCGGCGGTGCTGATTATTTCCGCCGGTTTCGGCGAGACCGGGCCGCAGGGGCAGCGCCTGCAGGACGAGATCGTCGACCTGGCGCGAACCTACGGTATCCGTTTGCTGGGGCCGAATTGCCTGGGGGTGATGCGCCCGGGCATCGGGCTGAATGCGACCTTCACGCTCAGCAAGGTGCGCCCCGGCAGTGTGGCGCTGGTGGCCCAGTCGGCTTCCTTCTGCACCGCCATCCTGGACTGGGCCGATTCCAGTGAATTCGGCTTGTCGGCGGTGGCGTCCCTGGGTGCCACTGCGGATGTCGGTTTCGGTGAGGTGCTGGATTACCTGGCCACAGACCCGCAAACCCGCAGTATCCTGCTCTACGTGGAAGGCATCAACGACGCCCGGTCCTTCCTCAGCGGACTGCGCGGCGCCGCGCGGGTCAAGCCGGTGATCGTGGTGAAGTCCGGGCAGCAGCGGCGCGAGGGCGTCGCTACCGGCTTCTCGCACACCGATGCCTTTGCCGGCAGCGACGATATCTTCGATGTGGCGATCCAGCGGGCCGGTGCGGTGCGGGTGCACACGGTTTCCCAGCTGTTCTCCGCCGCCCGCATCCTCGCCTCCTGCCGGCCCGTGCGCGGCGCCAGGCTGGCGGTGGTTACCAACGGTGCCGGGCCGGGCCTGATGGCGGCTGACCGGGCGCTGTCCCTCGGGGTCAGCCTGGCGAATTGCTCCGAGGAGGCCGCCCGCGAGTTACGCACCCTGTTGCCCGACCACTGGCAACCGGGGCATACCATCGACCTGTTGGGCAATGCCACGGAAGAACACTATGGAAAAGCGCTGCAGCTGCTGCTGAAGGACCGCAAGGTGGATGGAGTGCTGGTGCTGCTGGCGCCCCAGGGGATGAGCCGGCCGACCGAGTGTGCCCGGGCTGTCGCTGAGGCTGCGGCCGGGTCCGGCAAACTGGTGCTGGCCTGCTGGCTGGGTGAGAAGCTGGTGCGCGAGGGCAGGCGCCTGCTGGAAGAGGCGGGAATTCCGCACTTCACCAGCCCGGAAAGCGGGGTGGAGGCCTTTGCCTATCTGGCCGCCTATCACCGCAACCAGAACAGCCTGCTGCAGGTCCCGCCACCCCTGTCGGCACACCGTGAACCAGACGTGGAGGGAGCGCTACTGATCATCAGGCACGCCCTGGCGGAACGTCGCCACACCCTGACCAATACCGAAGCCAGGGCGGTAATCCACGCCTTCCGAATCCCGGTGACGCCCTGCATCAACGCCACTTCCGCGACAGATGCCCTGATCGCGGCGGAGACCGTTGGACTGCCGGTGGCGATGAAGATCAACTCACCGGATATCACCTTCAAGGCCGATGTGGGCGGGGTACGACTGAACGTGCAGGAGCCCCGCTCGGTGGGCTCGGCCTTTGCCGAGATGATGGCCGAGGTGGCCAGCCGGGCGCCCGGTGCCCGTATCGATGGCATCACCATCGAGCCCATGCTGGACCGTCCCCACGCCAGGGAGATCCGGGTGGCTATCGGCCAGGACCCGGTATTCGGTCCGGTGATCAGCGTGGGCGCGGGGGGCGCGGCGGCCGAGGTGCACGCCGACCTGCAGTCGGCACTGCCGCCACTCAACACCTTCCTGTGCCGGGAATTGATCGGTCGCACCCGGGCCCAGCGGTCCCTGGAAAGCTTCCGCAACCTGCCCGAGGCGGATATCCCCGGGCTGATCGATATCCTGATGCGGGTGTCAGAACTCGCCTGCGAGGTGTCGGAGGTGCAGGACCTGGTGATCAATCCCGTGCTGGTGGACGAGAACGGCGTGGTCGCGGTGGACGCGGACCTGGTGGTGCGCAAGCCGGTGTCCGGCCGCTATGAGCACATGGCTATCCATCCCTATCCCCAGGGCCTGGCCAGTACCCACCAGTTGGCCAGTGGCGAGGAGGTGCTGGTGCGGCCGATCAGGCCGGAGGATGCGGATATAGAGCGCACCTTTGTGGAAAACCTGTCGGAGGAGAGTCGTTACAACCGCTTCATATCCCAGTTCAGGACGGTGTCACCGCAAATGCTGGCGCGTTTCACCCAGATCGACTACGACCGGGAAATGGCTCTGGTCGCGGTCCTCAGGGACAACACGCCCGAGGCCAGCATGATCGCGGTGGCTCGTTACATCAGCTATCCCGACGGCGAAACCTGCGAGTTCGCGCTGACCGTGGGGGACGCCTACCAGCGTGAGGGCATCGGGTCCGGCATGATGCAGCTGTTGATGGAGGTGGCTCGCGAACGCGGTATGACCATCATGGTCGGGGACGTCCTGCACAGCAACAAGAAGATGCTGGCCCTGTGCCGCAAGCTCGGTTTCCGGGTCATGCGTAACGAGGACGAGCCCGACATGGCCCTGGTGCGGCGACACCTGTAGCCCACCTTCACGGGGATGGCGAAGGGTATTCGTCACCCCTGTTCGGGTTGGCGGGTGAAGCGCGTACCCGGCGGCGGTGGGGTTTCCGCGCCGCCGGCAAAACACTGGGCGATCGCCATCCACTCCCTGGCCACGTCGCCCACCACGGTCAGCCCTGTTTCCGCCACGTTGCGCGACTGGGTCACGACCTGGCAGAACTCGACGGCGTCGCCCGACACCAGGTTGTTCTCATCCGGCGAGTGCCATTCCCAGGTATCGCCGGAGGGCGCGGTGAGCCGGACGTGAGGCGGCTCTCCCGGCACCTCGCGGCCGTGGATCGCGAACGAAAACCCGAAGGTATTGACCCCCAGGTGGGCAATGTTGCGAATCCGGTCGGTATTTTGTCGTTCCACCCCGAGATGGTCGTAGACTTCCTGCCCGTGGGCCCAGGTCTCCATCAGCCGCGCGGTGATGGAGGACCGGGCGCTCATGTCCGGCCCGGCCCATTTCAGGCGTTTTTTCGGGTCGGTAGCGGCGAAGGTATCCGCCACCTGCTGCACGTAGGCATGCCATTCCTCAAGTAATGCCGGCCCGTCCAGGCCCTCCATCTGTGACTGCTCGAAATGGGGCATGCCCAGCCCGCTGTCGATCAGGGCCTGCAGCAGGCGCTGGAATTCCGCTTCTTCGGTCAGGGCCAGGTGGGCCATCCGGTTCCAGAAATGCAGGTGCTGCAGGACGTTGTCGATGGTCCAGCCCTTGAACTGGGTGGGCTCGCGGTAACGGGCCGGTTCGATCGGCCTGATCAGTTCATACAGGGCCTGGCTTTCCGCTCGAAAGTCTTCTGCCTGGGGAATCATCGGGGAGTCCTTGTAATGTGAATTCAAATGATCGCTGCCTCCAGGGCCTCACGCAGCCGGCCGGCGATAGGGCAGGGGCGCTCGGTTTCCCGGTCGACGAATACATGGGTGAAAGTGCCGTGGGCGCTGGCCTGCTCTGCCCCGGCGCGGAAAATGCCAATGCCGTACTCCACCGAGCTGCTGCCGATGCGGTTCACCCGGAAGGCGCCCTCGATGTCTTCCGGAAAGGCGAGTGCGCTCTTGTAGAAGCACTGGGAGTGCACGATGTAGCCGATGGTGGAGCCCTGGTGTATGTCCAGTCCACCCTCATTGATGAGGTAGCGATTGGCGACGGTATCGAAGAAGGCGTAGTACTGGACATTGTTGATATGCCCGTAGACGTCGTTGTCCATCCAGCGCGTGGTCAACGGTATGATCCAGTGATAGTTGGCGCGTGGCAGCGGGTCCTTTTGCTCGCTCATGCCCGCGCTCCCCGGTAGCAGGCCTGGTAGATGGCGAGGGCGTCGGCCTCGCTCACCGGCCGCGGATTGTTGACCAGCAGGCGCTGCTGCAACATGGCGTCCGCCGCCAGCATGGGGAGATCGCCCTCAGGCACCCGCACATCGGCCAGGGTCGCCGGCAGTTCGAGTACTTCGATCAGTTCGTCGAAGTAGTCGACCAGGGCCGCACAGCGGCCGGGCGTCGTATCCGGCAAATTGCCGGGCTCGAGCACGACCTGCGCCAGGTCGGCGTACAGCGCCTCTGCCGCGTCCGCGTTGAAGCGCAATACCTCCGGCAATACCAGGGAATTACTCAGGCCATGGGGAATGTGATAGTGGCCCCCCAGCGGGTAGGCCAGGGCGTGGACCGCCGCCACCGGCGCATTGGCAAAGGCCTGGCCGGCGAGACAGGCGCCCAGCAACATGCCCTGGCGGGCTTCCAGGTTGTCGCCCTGGTGGGTGGCGGTGACGATATTGGCCGCCATCAGGCGCAGCGCCTCGCGGGCCAGCATGTCGGAATAGGGGTTTTTCAGGCGCGCGCTGGTGTAGGCCTCGACCGCATGCACCATGGCATCGACGCCGGTCATGGCCGTGATATGGGGAGGCAGGCCCAGGGTCAGCTCGGCATCGAGCAGCGCCAGGTCCGGGTAGAGCTGGGTGGAGACCACCCCCATCTTGGTGGTTTCGCCGGTGGTGACGATGGCGACGGCGGTAACCTCGGACCCGGTGCCCGCGGTGGTGGGTACCAGGATCAGGGGCAGGCGCGGACCCCGTGCCTGGTCGACACCGTAGATATCCTCCAGGCTCTCTCCCGAACGGGCCATGAGGGCGACCAGCTTGGCGGTATCCATGGAGGACCCGCCGCCGAGACCGATCACGCCGTCCACCCGGGACCGGGCGGCGAGGTCGAGGGCCTCCAGGACAATGCTCTCGGGGGGATCAGCCACCACCCGGTCGAAACTGGTGCTGCCCAGACCGGACGCCGCCAGGAGTGACTCCACCCGCTCGAGCATGCCCAGGGCGGCGATACCGGCGTCGGTTACCAGCAGCGGCCGCCGTATGCCCAGGTCGGTGCAGAGTTCGCCGATCCGCGCCAGAGAGCCGGCCTCGTTGATGATCGATTTACTGGTATTGAATACGAAGTCTTTCATGGTGTTTCCACGCTTTACGTTCGCTGTCCGTGGGGGCCAAAGCCTAGCACAACAGGGCCCGGTTCAGGCAGGGAAATGCTGCGGGAATACCGCCTCGCCGATGACCTCGAAATTCCCCAGGCGCAGTATCACTGCGGAGTTGAACATGACCGATTTCGCGCGGTTGACGAAACGCGCCTCATCCAGCGCCGCCGGTTCGGCAATCGCCAGCACCCCGGGGTCCGCGGCGAACGCCTGCAGCGAGGGCATCTTCAGCTCGGAAATGCTGGTGACCTCGCGGTAGCCGAGGCCCAGCCGCGCCGCCAGGTCCTCGCTACCCGGCAGGTCCACGATATTCTGCGAGTAGCCTGCAATTGCGGGGGTGTTGAGCCCGAAGCGGGCGTGGAAATTGCAGTAATAGTCCAGGTAGTCCGCCTGGCTGAAACCGTCAGCCTTCAGCATCAGATAGTGATAGTGAACGGGTTGCGGCGGGCAGGGAATGACCTGCCGCTCCAGCATGACCAGGGCCAGTGACCGCTGTCCCGCCAGGGGCGCGTCGTCCAGCGCCGCTTCCAGCCCGGGCAGGCTGCCCGCCAGCGGTCTGCCAGGTGCACTGGCCAGTTCCAGCACCACATCGGGACGGGGGTAGGCGGCGCTGGCCGGGTCGTGGAAAAAATCGTCGGCGACCGCGCGCATCAGTAGTACGGTGTGTTGCTCGTCATCCCCGAACTGATCTTTCAGCGCACGGGTCAGGTGCCGCTCCAGCGCCGCAGCGCGGTTATCTTCGGCGATCAGAAACAGCAGTGCTTTGGCCATGTTTGCCTAGGTCCCCGCAGGCGGCCAGGGTTTGCCGTACATGCCGGCAGCGCCCTGGCTCATCATCGCTATCGACCGGGCGCGGTCCTCGCCGCGCAGCAGCGAGGCAAAGGCGCGGTTGTCGGCGCCCGCCACGTGTAAGGGGCCGGCGGGCAGGGCTTCGAGCGCCTCCCGTGCCACCTGCTCGGGCCGCATGGCAGCCTCGCCGATGGCAACCCCGGAGCGGGCCATGGCCGGGGTGTCGGTGGCACCGGCGACCAGCCCCAGGACGTCGACCCCGAAGGGCTTCAGTTCCGCCCACAGGGACTCCGCCAGGATGATGTCGAACGCCTTGCTGGCGCAATAGGTGGCGACATAGCCGCCACCGGTGAGGCCGCTCATGGAGGACACCAGGATGATGCCGCCGCGGCCGCGTGCTCGCATGGGGCCACCGAGAGCGTGACACAGGGTCACGGGACCGTGGCAGTTCAGCTCTACCAGCCGGCGCGCCGCGTCCAGGGCTTGGTCGTGAAACAGCCCCGCGCCGTGGGTGGCTCCGGCGTTGTACACCAGCAGGCCGATGTCCAGGCCCTCCGTCAGCTCCGCCAGCTGCTGTTCCAGGCCCGCAGCGGTCAGGTCGACAGCGGCGCAACTTACCTGCACCGGGTGCTCTGCGCGCAGTTGTTCGCGCGCCAGCTGCAGCGGCTCTTCCCGGCGGGCCAGCAACAACAGGTTGATGCCCGCGGCCGCCAGCTCCCGCGCAAAAGCCAGGCCGATGCCCTCACTGCCGCCGGCGATCAGGGCCCAGGGCCCGTAGTTTTGCAGCCGTGAGGAGCTCGCGGTTTTGTCGGGGTGATCCATGCCGGCGTTCCTTTTACCGTCTTGCGCCACAGTATACAGGGGGGCGTCCCGCGACAAGTGTGGAAACGGTCGCTTCACGCCTGGCGATTATCGCGCCGGCGCTGGTATATCAATGCAACTGGCCGCTCCGCAAGAGTTGATGCAGATCATTCCCGGATGCCCTGTTGCGGACCAAACTGGTCTGGACCCAAACAGCAGGGGGAGTGGCGGTGTGAAACGGTTGTCGGGTATGGACGCGGTGTTCCTGCACACGGAAACACCCACCCAGTACATGCATACCCTGAAAGTGGCGATTTTCGACCCGCCGGCGGATGGCCACCCCTATGACTTTCGGCAACAGCTTGAGCATATTGCCGTGACCGTGCCGCGGGTGCCGCCTTTTCGCTGGAAGGCCCTGGGCGTGCCCTTCAACCTGCACAACCCGGTGTGGATTACCGACCCCGACTTTGACCTGCAACTGCACGTGCACCGGGCCGCGTTGCCACAGCCGGCGGGTGACCGGGAACTGGCCGAGTTCGTCGAGCATATCGCGCGCACCCCGCTGAATCGCGATCGGCCCCTGTGGGAACTGTGGATGGTGGAGAACTTCCGCGGTGGGCAGATCGCGGCGGTGTCCAAGGTTCACCACGCCCTGGCCGACGGTGTGGCTACCGCGGCACTGCTGGAGCGCTTCATGTCGCACCGGCCGGGGGAGGACCTGGCGGTCGCGGAGCCGGATGAGCCGGAAGCGCCGCCGGGTCGCTGGTACATGATTTTCTGGGCCCTCAAGGACCTGGTGCTGGACCTGGCGCGGATTCCAGCGCAGATACTGCGTATCCGCGCGGCCCGCAAGCGGCAGCAGGCGCGCGACCTGCCGCCCGACAAACGGCCGCCCGAGCCCTATACCGGTCCCTACACATCGCTGAACCAGCCTATCGGGTCGAGCCGCAAGTTCTGTTTTTTCACCCTGCCGCTGGCGGCGGTAAAGTCGGTCAGCAAGGCGCACGGGGTCACTCTCAACGATGTGGTGCTGTGCATGGCGGCCGAGGCCTGCCGTGACTACCTGGAGCGGCGCGGCGAACTGCCGGAGGCGGACCTGACGGCCTCGGTGCCCGTGTCCACCCGGGGTGAGGAGGTCGAACCCAGCTGGGGCAACAAGGTGGGCTCTCTGTGTGTGTCGCTGTGCACCTCGATAGCCGACCCGGTGCAGCGACTGGCGGCGATCCATACGTCCATGGAGGCCGCCAAGCTCGATTTCGAGGACAGCCGCGGCGGCCGTATAGCGGACTTTGTCGGCCTGCTGCCACCGGCGGCGGTGCGCTTTATCGGCCGCTACTCGCGCAAACTGTCGCAGCAGGGTAAATCGCCGTCCTACAACGTGATCGTGTCCAACGTGCCCGGACCACGGGACGAGTTGTACGACGACTTCATGCCGATGCGGGAGTTTTATTCCATCGGACCCATCCTGGAGGGCATCGGCCTGAATATCACCGCCTGGAGTTTTCGCGACCAGCTCAGTTTTTCTATCCTGTCCTGCCAGCGCGCGGTACCGGAACCGGAGGAAATCCGCGACGGCCTGGAGCGGGCCCTGGCCACCCTGCAAGCCGGCCTGGAGGAAAGTCATGCACGGCAAGGCGCTTGAGGTAAAACGGGCCCTGATTACCGGGGCCTCGGACGGCATCGGTGCGGCCATGGCGCGGGAGTTTGCCCGCCACCGGTTCGACCTGGTGCTGGTGGCGCGTCGCGATCACAAGCTGCGATCGCTGGCGGCGTCGCTGGCGGATGACTTCGACGTCGATGTCCGCTGGCACGCCTGTGACCTGACCCGGTCGGGCGCTGTGGAAGCGCTCGGTGAAGCGCTCGATGGCCTGGAGATCGATGTGCTGGTCAATAACGCCGGGGTCATGTACCGGGGAGACTTCAGCGAGCAGAGCCCGGCGAGCATCGACAATATCATCGACCTGAATGTACGCAGCGTCACCCAGTTGACCCGGCTGTTCCTGCCCGCCATGCTCAAGCGCGATCGGGGCAGGGTCATGAACGTGACCTCCACGGTGGGCTTTCACGCCGGTCCGTCGCTGGCGGTCTATGCCGCCAGCAAGGGTTACATCCTGAACTTTACCGAGGCGCTGGGCGAGGAGCTGCGCAACTGTGGCGTGGACGCGATTGCCTTCTGTCCGGGCTCTACCGACACCCACATGGTGGTGGAGTCCTACGGCGAGGACCTGCGCAACGACCCCGTGGGCTCACTGCTGATGATGTCGCCGGAAGAGGTGGCAGAGCAGGGTTACCGCGCCTGTATGGAGGGCGACATCATCGCCGTGCCGGGCGTGGCCAACGCCATCCTCAACGGTATCGGGCGGCTGCAGCCGCGGTGGTTACATCGCCGTATCCAGACCTTCGTCAACGCCAGGCTGTAGTTCAGAGTACATCCTTCAACAGGTCGCGGGCGATGATCACCCGCTGGATTTCCGAGGTACCCTCGTAGATGCTGGTGATGCGCACGTCCCGCGCCATCCGCTCCAGGGGGTACTCGCGGATATAGCCCGCGCCGCCCATCATCTGCAGCGCGGTATAGCAGGCCTCGTTGGCTTTCTCGCTGGCGAACAGTTTCGCCATGGAGGCGGCGGTGCCGAAATGGCGCCCCTGCTCCTTTTCGTAGGCGGCCTGCATGATCAGCAGTCGGGCCGCTTCCATCTCCGTGTAGCGTTCCGCCAGCATCCACTGCAGGCCCTGGAAATTGCCGATTTTCTGTCCGAATTGCTCGCGCTCGCCGAGATAGTGGCGGGCGTAGTCCAGGGCGGCCCTGCCGATACCCAGGGCCAGCGAGGCGATGCCGATGCGGCCCCCGGCCAGTTCGCCCACCGCCACCCGGTAGCCCTGGCCTTCGGCGCCCATGAGGGCACTGCCCGGTATGCGGCAGTCGTCGAAGTTGACCGTGTTGGTGGCCGAGCCGCACTGGCCCATCTTCTCCTCGGCCCTGCTGATACTCAATCCTGGGGTGCCGGCCTCCACCAGGAAGCAGGAGATGCCCTTGCCCTTGGGGGCGCTGCTGTCGGTGACCGCCCAGACCACGAATACACCGGCGTATTCGGCGCTGGTGATGTATACCTTGCTGCCGTTGAGCACCCACTCGTCACCGTCCCGGGTGGCCGTGGTGCGCATGGCGGCGGGGTCGGAACCGGCCCCCGATTCGGTCAGGCAGAAACCGCCCGCGGGATACTCGCCGCTGCACAGTCGCGGCAGGTAGCGCTGCTTCTGGTCCTCGTTGCCCACGGCCTGGATGACCTCTGCCACCATGTTGGTAACCGACATCGTGACCGCGGTGGAGGCGCAGGCCCCGGCGATCTCGCTGAGGGCCACGCTGAAGGCGACGACGCCGGCCTCGGTGCCGCCGTACTCCGCCTTCACATTCAGGCCCATGAAGCCCAGTTCCGCCAGGCTCCTGAGGTTGGCCAGGAAGGTGTCGCGCCCCTCGTGCCGGTCCAGGGCCTCGGCATTGGCGGCCAGTTCGCCCCGGGCGAACTGGCGCGCGGTATCCTGGATCATGGTCTGTTCTTCGGTCAGGGCGAGTCGCACGGTGTATCTCCTCGGGGAACTCGATGCTGCAGTGGCAGGTGATTATCCATGGGTGACCCGCGGTACACAAACAGGCCTGAGGCCTCCCGGTCACCGCGATTGGTTAAAAATGTGAATATTGCCAAATCCTGCTGCGTCACCCCGGGGGCAGGCAAGGAAACTGCTATTGCCCCATTCATCGGGAGTGACTATGCTTCGTTTTACCCGACAAAGCATAACAGCTGATAACTAATAAGGGAGTACAACGCCATGTTGACTGAGCGCCCGCAATACGCACTGAAACCCCTGGTTACCCTGGTCGGTGCCGCAGTGATGGCCACTGTGACCCTGCCTTCCGTCGCCCAGGTCCGATCCAGTTCCGCCATGCTGGAAGAGGTGGTGGTGACCGCCCGCAAACGGGAGGAGGGGTCCCAGGATGTGCCGCTGTCTGTCAGCGCCTATAACGCCGACCAGCTCGATGCGCTCAAGGTGCGCGACCTTACCAGCCTGAAGGTGGGTATGCCCAACGTCGCGCTGGAGGACATCGGCACAACCCGGGGAACGGCGAATTTCTCCATCCGCGGTGTCGGCATCAACAGTTCCATTCCCTCCATCGACCCCACGGTGGGTGTGTTCTTCAATGGCGTCTACCTCGGGGTGAACAACGGTATCGTGTTCGACCTGTTTGACCTCGAAAGCGTCGAGGTGCTGCGCGGTCCCCAGGGCACACTGTTCGGCCGTAACGTGACCGGCGGCGCGATCCTGATGAACACCCGCAAGCCCGGGGATGAACTGGAAGGTACCCTGCGCTTCGCCGCTGACCAGGGCAAGGACGGTGGCCTGAACACCTACTATACCGGCGCGGTCGGCGGCCCGATCACCCAGAACCTGGGCGCCCGGCTGGTCCTGTACTACAACGATGACGAGGGCAAGTTCGAGAACGAGTTCAACGGCGACGACTTCGGCGAGATGGAGCAGAAGATGGCGCGCGGCACCATCACCTGGCTGCCCACCGACAGCACCGATATCACCATCCGCTACGAGTACAATGAAACGGATGGCCAGGGGCCCGCCGCCCAGACCCACACCAACGGCTCCGGCGTGCCGGGCGCGGCGGTGAACTTCAAGCGGGACTCGTTCAAGTTCTCTATCGACGAGGAGGGTTCCCAGGATACCGAGACCAACTTTTTCACTGCCCAGCTGGACCAGGGTGTGTCCTGGGGCGACGGCACGATCACCGCGATTTACGGTTACCGCGATTACAGTGGGGTGAGTGTCAGTGACATCGACGCCCAGCCGGTGTGGATCTTCCATGCCCCGGCCTGGCTGGATGCAGAGCAGAACAGTTTCGAACTGCGTTACAACGGCCTGTTCGCGGAGAAGGCGAACGTCACCTTCGGTGCCTTCTACTTTGATAACGACATGGAATACCACGAGCGGCGTAACCTGCTGGGCGTCGCCACCGGCGGTGTCGCCCCCGCGGCGGTGTTTGATGGTGGCGGCCTCTACGAGGTCGAGAGCTATTCCTTCTTCGCCGCGGTCGATTACGACCTGACGGACCAGTGGACCCTGACTGCCGGCGCCAACTACAGCTCGGAAGACAAGGATGTGCAGATTGCATCCCTCAGCGCGGATATCGGCTTTGACTGTAATATCGTCACCGGCCCGGCCTGTAATTTCGATTTCGTTGACGACGAGAGCTGGAGCAACTTCGCGCCCAAGCTGGGCCTGACCTACCACCTGAGTGACAACAGCCGCCTGTACGGTCACTGGACCGTGGGTTACCGCTCCGGGGGTTACAACCTGCGCAATACCTCCTTCAACCCGCTGGACACCCCCGGCCCCTTCGACGAGGAGGAGGTCAACAACTACGAGATCGGCTATAAGTCGACCAATGACTGGGGCCGGTTGAATGCGGCGGTCTTCTACAACGAGATCACCGATATGCAGCGGGAGCTGAACCTGCCCGGCCCGATCGGGGTAATTCAGCTGGTGCGCAACACGGCGGACGCGACCATCTGGGGAGCCGAGGTGGACGGTACCTTCAGTCTCACCGACAACCTGCTGCTGATCGCTTCCGTGGGCTACGTGGATGCAAGCTATGACAAGGTGATTTTCGACCTGAACGGCGACGGCGTCATCAACGGTGCCGACAAGTCGCTGGATATCCCGCGGGCGCCGGAGTGGAGTTACAGCCTGGGCCTGACCCACGACATGGATATCGGCAGCTGGGGCTTCATGACATCGCGGATCACCTACTCCTACCGGGATGATATGGCCTACACCGACAACAACCTGGGCTTCATCGACGAACTGGAGATGCTGGATGCCGGGCTGGATTTCTATTCCAACAGCGGCAACTGGGTATTCTCCATCTATGGCCGCAACCTGCTGGACGAGGTCAATCACGGCGGCGACACCCAACTCCCCAACGATATCGGCGGCTTCCCCACCGGCGGCACCTTCTCCCCGCTGACCCCCGGGGCTCGCCTGGGCTTGGAGGTCACCTACAACTTCTGACCTCCCTTAAATTCGGGACCAAATTTCGGGGACAGTTTACTTAATTCCATGGGAATTAAGTAAACTGTCCCCGAAATGTCTATGGAATTAAGTAAACTGTCCCCGAAATTTTTGGAGGGAACGGCATGAAGCAGCTCAGTTCGCAGGACGCCCAATTCCTGTATATCGAATCCGACAACAACCTGAGCCACATTACCACCGTGTCGATTTACGACCCGTCGACAGTGCCGGGCGGGAAAACGGTGCGGTTCAAGGACATCATCGCCCACGTGGCAAGCCGCCTGGATGCCAGCCCGGTGTTCCGACGCAAGCTGGTGCGCGTCCCGATGGAACTGGATTATCCCTACTGGGCCGACGACGAGTATTTCGACCTGGAGGCCCACTGTATTCACGGCCGTTTGCCGGAACCGGGCGACTGGCGCCAGTTCTGCATTCACCTGTCGCGCTATCACTCCCGGCCCATGGACATGAACCGCCCCCTGTGGGAAGTGTATGTGATCGAAGGGCTGGACGGCATCGAAGGATTGCCAGGAGGCGCCTTTGCGGTGGCGATCAAGCTGCATCACGCGGCGGTGGACGGCGCTTCCATCATTCGCTTCATGAGTGCCTTTTCGGACCTGGACAACAGGGGCACGCCCGTCGAAGACCCGAAATTGATGGACCCCATTGAATCGTTGGAGCCGCCCACGGCCCTGACGATGAGCTACCGGGCGGCGATGAGCAATATCAATGCTCCGCTGCGCATTGCCGGCGCCATGGCCAAGGCCCTGCCGGGGCTGGGCAAGGCTGTGCAGGAGGCGGTTGGAGGCCGCAAACAGGATAAGCAGGAGGTACCCGAGACCCGCTTCGACGCCAGCCCCTCACCGCACAAGGCCTTTGATGCCACCGAGTTCCCCCTCGATGACCTGAAAGCCATGCGCAAACTGGCCGATGGTGCCACCATCAACGACGTCATACTGGCCATCACCTCTGGCGCCCTGCGCCGGTACCTCCAGCACCACGGGGAGTTGCCTGAACAGTCCCTGGTGGCCTGGGTGCCGATCAACGCGCGCGCCGCGGGATCGGACACCGAGGGCAATGACATTACCGCCATGACCGCAGCCATTGCTACCAATGAAGCGGACCCGGTGGAACGCCTGCGCAAGATTCACGCCGCGACCAGCAAGGCAAAAAGTGCCGAGTCCGGTATCGCCGCGCGGCTGCTGACGGATATTACCCGGCACCTGCCGTCGACCTCGCAACTGGTGGCCACCAACCTGTTGTTGAAAAGCGGGATGGCCAGCAAGGTCTGCAACCTGTTCGTCTCCAATGTGGCCGGTTCGCCGCTGCCTCTGTACCTGTGCGGCGCGCAGTCCGTGTCCGGTTACGGCATGGCGCCCCTGGGGGAGGGTATGGGCCTGTTTGTCGCCACCCCCAGCTACAACGGCGTGGTGGCCTTCAATGTGACCAGTACCCGCGAGATCATGCCGGACATCCGCTTTTTCGTGGAGTGTATCGAGGACTCGTTCGCCGAGTTGCAACAGGCCGCCGCGAAGCCCAAGCCTAAGCCCAGGGCGAAAGCCAAAACCAGAACCAAAGCCAAACCCAAATCAACAGCGAAGGCCAAACCCAAGGCCAAACCCAAGGCGAAGGCCAAACCCAAGGCCAAGGCCAAACCCAAGACCAAGGTCAAGACCAAGACCAAGACCAAGGCCAAAAGCCGGGCCCGGCCAGCGGCGCGCGGCTCGCGCTGAACCCTGAAGCGTCGTGACCTTCCAGCCTCCGCCGGGGCTGCGCAATCCCCATGTGCAGACCATAGTCGCCGGCACCGCGCCGCGGCGCTGGTGGCTGGCGGGTCGCACGAAACGCCTGCGCAGCCAGTTGGAAGAGGTCGTCCTGGAGTGCTCAGAGGGCGTGCGCCTGCACGGCGAGTACCTGCCCTGCGCAGGCGCGGGTTCCCTGGTGCTGTTGATCCACGGCTGGGTGGGCTGTTCTGCCTCGGGCTACATGCAGTCGGTCCGGGCCAGCCTGCACCGCGCGGGACATGCGGTATTCGTACTGCACCTGCGTGACCATGGGCCCAGCGCCCACCTCAACCGCGATCCCTTCCTGGCTATCCGCCTGACCGAGGTGTCGGATGCCGTGGAACTGGTGCAACAGCGCTACCCGCACCGACACCAGTCACTGGTGGGTTTTTCCCTCGGTGGTAATATCGCCCTGCGGGTGGCTGCCCACACTGCGGAGCGGGCCATACGCCTGGACCAGGTCGTGGCTTTCTGCCCGCCGGTGGATCCTGCAGCCACCGCACGCGCGATCAGTTCCCAGCGCATTTATAACCGGCATTTCGTCGCCGCCTGGCGGCAGGCTTTCGCGGAGAAGGTCCGCCACTACCCCGAATTGGCGCAACATGCGGATGTGTTCGAACAGGACGACATTATCCGCCTGCACGAGGCGTTCGTGCCGCGATTTTCCTGTCACCCCGATGCCGCCAGTTATTTCCAGGCCTATACCCTGAACGGGTCGTTACTGCAGTCGCTGTGTTGCCCGGCGCATGTCGTGCTGGCCGCGGATGACCCGGTCATACCGGTCGATTCCCGGGACCTGCTGCCGCCCCTGCCGGAGTTGAGCGTGGAGCTCAGTGCCCACGGCGGCCACTGCGGATTCCTGCAGAATTATCGCCTGCAGGGCTGGATGGACGAGCGTGCCCTGGACCTGTTGCCCCCGGCACAGGCGGTTGACGCTGAGCCGTAGCCACGATCTATATCAATTGCTATCTGCGCGCCGCTGGGCACAATAGGATTATGGGAAAAGACATCGACAGGACCGTGTTTAGCGACAAGGACTACACCCGCTTCAAAAAGCGGCTGCAGGCCAACCTCGATGAATTACAGTCACTGCTGGCCGATCGCGAATTCGGTGTAGGCCCCCGTTCGTTGGGCGCCGAGCTGGAAATGTATATCGTGGACGAGACAGGCCGGCCCCTGTTCTGTAACCAGGAAATCCTCGACGAGGTCGGCGATCCGCAACTGACCCTGGAACTGAACCGGTATAACCTGGAGTACAACCTCAGCCCCTATCGCACCGACCAGAGCCCGTTCACCAGCACCCAGCGGGAAATCGAGGCAAAACTGGCGCAGGTGCGCGCGGTGGCGGCGAATCACGGCGGCCGGGTGGTGCCCATCGGGATCCTGCCCACCCTGAAGCAGAGCGACTTCGGGTCGCACGGCATTACCGACCGGCGCCGCTACCATGCGCTGGTGGCCCAGTGCATCAAGTACCGCGGCAGTGCCTTCAAGATTGACATCAATGGCGAGAACCCGCTCAAAATCGATATGGCCGACATCACGCTGGAGGGAGCGAATACCTCTTTCCAGGTGCACTACCGGGTCGACCCGGAGCGCTACGCCGACACATTCAACGCCATCCAGCTGATTTCGCCACTGGCCCTGGCGATCGGCGCCAACTCGCCGACCCTGTTCGGCCATTCCCTGTGGCACGAAACCCGTGTCCCGCTGTTCAAGCAGTCCATCGATACCCGTCACCTCGGCCGCTATGGCTGGAACGAACCCCCGCGGGTGAATTACGGCCACGGCTGGGTTCGGCGTTCAGCGCTGGAACTGTTCCAGGAAGTGGTGCGGGTATACCCGCCGCTGTTGCCCATCTGCGGAGACACCTATGAGCCTGCCTCGCTGGTGGAACTGCGCCTGCACCAGAGTACCGTGTGGTTGTGGAACCGGCCGGTATACGATTCGGTCGACGGCGGCCAGCTGCGGATCGAGATGCGGGCCCTGCCCGCTGGCCCCACGCCGGTGGACATGGTGGCCAATGCGGCCTTTATGATCGGCATGGCCGAGGGAATCCTGCCCCGGATCAACCAGCTGTTGCCCGCGCTGCCCTTCAGGGGCGCGGATTACAACTTCCACCGTGCGGCCCAGTTCGGCCTCGGCGCGCGGCTGGTGTGGCCGCGGGAAACCCAGAGTGGCTGCCAGGAACAGTCGGTGATAACACTGTTGGAGGAAATGTTGCCCTACGCTAAACAGGGCCTGGAGAGCATCGGTATAGCCGCGGCGGAAGCGGATCGTTACCTGGGCGTAATCAGGCAACGGCTGGAGCGGCGCCAGACCGGCGCCATCTGGCAGCAGCGCAAGCTGGCCCTGCTGCGCCGGGAAATGTCCCTGGATCAGGCCCTGCACAGTCTGCTGGAGGAATACCACGAGCACAGCCTCGCGGGTGAACCGGTGGCGGAGTGGCCGCTGTGAGACGCTTCCGCTTCCTGCGCAATCCCCTGGCCACCGATATCGGCAACAACGTTGAGGAATTCCTGCGCTACCTGGGTGGTCCCAGCTGCTTGTTCCTTGACGGTGAGGAGGAGTCCGATCGCTGCCGGGCGCTGGTCACCCTCGCTCACGGTAACGAACCGTCCGGTGCCCTGGCCCTGTTCCGCTGGTTGAAGTCAGGCCAGCGTCCCCGGGTCAACATGGTCTGTATCCTTGGCTCCGTGCACTCGGCGCTGGCAGAACCCGTGTTCAGCCACCGCATGCTGCCCGGAGAACGGGACCTGAATCGCTGCTTTCGCCCGCCCTTCGACGACGACCAGGGCCGGCTGGCAGAAGAAATTCTGGAAATCCTGCGGATGCACCGGCCCGAGGCGGTCATTGACCTGCACAATACCTCGGGGTCCGGTCCGTCTTTCGGGGTTTGCACCTACATGGACCGGCAGCACGATGCGCTGGTATCGATTTTTACCCAGCGCCTGATCATTTCCAACCTGGGCCTGGGAGCGCTGATGGAGATCAGCGAACACAGCTACCCGACGGTTACCGTGGAGGTGGGTGGACGCCAGGACGAGGAGGCCCACGAGCTGGCCTACGAGGGGCTGTGCCGGTACTTTACCGCCGAGGAGGTGCTAGCCCAGAACGATACCGACTGGGGACTGGAGTTACTGCGGGATCCGATTCGGCTGGAACTGAACGAGGGCGTGTCGCTGACCTACGGTGAGCACCCGCGGGCAGATTTCGATATCACTCTCAAGGCCGACGTGGAGCACTACAACTTCGGCACGGTACTGCCCGATACCGCATTGGGATGGGCCAGCGGTGACGCGCGGCGCCTGTTCACCGCCCAGGATGCCGGCGGCCGCTGCGCGGTGAGCCAGCTGGTGCGGATCGAAGAGGGTCTGTTGTTTCCGGCCCGAGCCCTGAAACTGTTCATGATCACCAACAACGCGGTGATCGCGCAAACCGATTGCCTGTTCTACGCGGTGGCGGACGACGGCTCCGCGATCTGCAGTTAAGACCGCCGGCCTGGACGAGCTTGTTCAGTTCCACTTCCAGCGAGTAACTGGCAAGCATGACTGTCGGAAGTGGGCGTTGCACGCGCACCCTTGCCCTGGGCATTCGCTGCGATAATTTTAAACTCGGCGAATTACTCGATATAGGGTAATTCTACGATGAGGCTTTTTCAGCAGCGCGTTCGGCACGTAGTCGATCGGAGTCGATTTTGATTACCGGGTCAACCAGACCGTAACCACCGTCGACTACCAGGGTCTGGCCGGTAACGAAGCTGGCGTCTTTGCCGCAGAAGAAAGAAACCACGGAAGCCACTTCTTCTGGCTCACCGTCGCGACCCATTGGGCACCATTGTACGCTATCGCTGATGTCGCAAACGGCGTTCATTTCGGTGTTGATCCAGCCTGGAGCCAGGGAATTAACGCGGAGGTTGCGCGGCGCGTAGTTCACAGCCAGAGACTGGGTCAGGTTGATCAGGGCAGCTTTAGACGCGCCGTACGCCATGGAGTCGTAAGCGGCAACCATGCCATCAAGGCTGGAAATGTTAACGATAGCGCCACCGTCGTTGAAGTTCAGATGGGTGCTCAGCTGAACGACTGCGTGAAGATTGATCTGCATCACTTCGTTCCAGATGGCCATGTCGAAGTTGTCAAAATCTTCGTATTCGAACACACCGGCGTTGTTTACCAGTACATCGATGGTTTCGTCTTTCAGTTCATTGATGAAAGCAGAGACTCGAGCGGGATCGTTCAGTTGAACCTGGAACATTTTACCGCGGCCTAACTCGACCCGCAGCTCTTCGGCTTTGGCTTTGCTGCCGGCGTAGGTGCCGTAAACGGTGAAACCGTCAGCGTGTAAACGCTGAGCGATGGCGCGGCCGATGCCGCGGGAAGCGCCGGTTACCAGGGCGATTTTGTTGCTCATAGTTCTCTCCAGAATTTAAATAAAGACGAGGGAAAATACGCCGGCGAGCAGGTCACTCCGCCGCTCCCGCACCGGTTGCGCTGCGCTAGTCTACACCGCGCTCGAAGACGATCTTACCGTCAACGATCGTCATAACGGTTCTGGTCTGCAGCACGTCCTTCGGATCGATTTTCATCAGGTTGGTGTCGAGCACGGCGATGTCGGCGAGTTTGCCAACCCTGATCGATCCCCGCTTGTTTTCGTCGAAGGCGCCGTACGCGGCGTTTATCGTGTAGGCCTGGAGCGCCTCGTGCATGGCCAGTTTTTCTTCCGGGAGCCAGCCGTCTTCCGGTGTGCCGTTCAGGGTCGTTCGGTTGACCGCGCCATTGATCAGGTATTTCGGATGGTGTCTACCGAGATACAGTGAGGTCCAGATTCCTGGGATGTCGGAACCAAACATCATGCGCGCGCCATTGTGTTTCAGACGGCCGAAATTATAGGACATGACAAAGCGCTCGGGCCCCAGCACCTTCGACAGGTAGCGCTCGATCTCATCCATCATATGATAGGGGTTCACCTCGGCGATAAGCTTGAGGTGTTGCAGTCGCCTGGCATCGGCGGGCCGGATCGTCTGCGCGTGTATGATGCGGTATCGCTGGATGTCATCATCGATTACCCGCTCGAGCTTTTCGTACAGGTCGAGAATCAGATCCACGCCCTTGGTGCCAATAGCGTGGACGTTGGCAACCATTCCGAGACCGTAAGCAGTAATGATGTTGTCATACATTTTCTGCATGTTTTCGGTGTGGTAGTCGGAATCATCACTGGTGGTATGCCGGTAGTGGCCGTAGATGTCGGTACCCGGGTAGGGCTCGAACAACAGCGCACCGCGACCCTCGACGAGGCCATCCACGTAGCCTTTGAATGCCCCGTAGCGCAAGTACGGGTCCTGTTGCATCGTAGTGGGATGCATGCCGCGCCGGTAACCCTTATCCGCGAACTCGGTTGCTCGGTTCAGGTCGGGACGCAGCCAGACGCGCGCGGTGAGTTCCCCGCGCTCCCGCAGCTCGACAAAACGTGCTGTCTGCTCCGGCTTAGCGATATCGTGGATCTCGGTAATTCCCACTTCGGCCAGGGCGCGCAAGCCGGCACGATTCTCGTCCAGCAGGCGCTTGTGCGACTTCGGTTTGACAGCGGAGCGCAGGCGCTCCAGTGCTGCGGAGCCGCGCACCTGGTCACCGCCCACGCTGAGCTGTCGGCCCGCCGCGGTCACCAGCCCGGTCGGGCGACCGTGGGTGTCGACCACCATGCCCTCGACGACCGCGTCTTCGAGGCCCGCCGCTTTCAGCGCGGCGGTATTAGCCAGGAATTGCGACTCGCTGAAGTTATTCAGCAGCACGGGGTGATCGGGCGTGATGTCGTCGATCATCCAGCGCGTCGGCTCCCAGGCGAGTGAATCGAAGCCCTCCGCCGTGGCCGCATAGGCCCCCCACAGCCCACCCGTGATCCATTCGCCCTTATCCAGCAACCCGACCACACGCTGCAGTTCGGCGCGCAGGCCAGGCTCGTCCGAGACGTCATGCAGGTTGGCACCAATGATGTACTGGCCGACCTCGTCGAAATGCGTGTGCCCGTCGATGAAACCCGGTAGAACGAACTGGCCCTCGAGGTCGACGACACGGGTATTGGGTCCGAACCAGCTTTCGACCTCGTCCCCATCCTGCAACACCGCGACAATCGTATTGCCGCGGATTGCAACCCCGCTCGCCCACGAATGGGCGGCCTCCATGGTATAGACTTCCGCGTTCGTCAGGACAAGGTCCGCAGGTTCGGCCGCGGCAATGCTGCACCCGGCGCAACAGAGGATAAAAGTGACAACGGATCGAAATGAACTCACTGCTGCTCTAGGACTCGCTACTTGCCGTAGCCCTTGAAGTCAAAGTGTTGCCACTCTCCAATCCACTCGGATGGCCTCCCCTGCGTCACCCACATCTCACTCTGGCCATTTGCCCTGAGCCTGGCGACCGTCGTATGCATGGTGCCGCCGGTTTTACTCTCGGAACTCCATGAAAACTTCTGCCACTGGGGAATTTCCCTGCCCTGCTCGTCCACCGTGAAATCGATACGCCGCCCCGTCTCCTTGTCATACGCGTGCCGAATCGTGGGCGCTTCTTTCACACGATCCAGGTCGAAGTCACCATAGTGGTGACGAATATGCCAGTCCACGGTGTAGTAGCGTTGATCCCCGATACTGACCCGAAGGTCCTCTTCACCGTCAGGACCCATGCTCCGGCGAACCAGTTGGTTGTCCTCATCATAGTAGGATTCACACTGGTAATAGTTCGTATACACCGTGTAGTTCCCCAGTTCGCCGGTATCCCCCGGGCGGCGAACACAGTAGCGATGCGCTGAAACTTCGATGACACCGATATTGTCAGGATCCCCGACGTTGAACGCCCAGGGCCCTCCACGAAAAACCGTCTTCCGCCCGGTTCGACGGCGGTACTCCTCAGTGCCAACAGTCAATATCTGGATGGCGTCATCGAGATCGTCGCCGTAGGCGCCCGCATAGGTCAGCAAGGGACTGAAGGGCACACCGAAATCAATGTCGTCATCTGACAAGCCGCCGTAATAGTGACTTATCCCGAGGCCCTCCCAGTTGATGATGGTGTTGTTTGCGCCGACCATCCCGGCGGTATTGATCGTCCAGTAGACGTGCGCGTCGAGGTCGCTGGGTGTGGCGACATACGCGACATTCCAGGCCCAGGGCGCGAACTCCGAATCCATGTTCTGAGTCAGGTAGGTCTCCCCATCCGCAGTGGCGGAGCCGAGCCGCCCCTGGTCGTGTCCACCGAGTATCATCCCCGTGCAGAGTAGCCGGCCGACATCCTCATCCGGGTCCGATTGCACCTCGTCCTCGAATTCTCCAAGCATTTTCGCGAGCGCACCCGGGTCCGCCACTGGCGTGTTCTTTCCCGAGTGGAATTTCTCCGGGGGATGCATCCACAGCGTCTCGGCGAGCACATTGGTCAGCAGTACTCGCTCAAAATCGGTCAGCGCCCCCGGATATCGGCTGCTGTTTTCAAACTCCCCGGAAGCACCGTCGGCAATACCGGTCATGAAGCGGATCATTTCCGGCGAATAGTCCTGTATGGCCTCGCCATAGCGCGCGAGGTCTTCCTTCAGGTGCTCCACACCGTAGACGTCGAGCGCCCTGGACAGGATATAGTCAGCAACATTATTGATGAGATCATTCGCTCGCCGGCCGTACTGCGTCCCCATTTCATACCAAGTACCACTCAGGTTGCCGATATAGCGAGTGCGTGATTCAAAATTCGGATATCCGTCCGGTACCGGATAATTTGCAATCTGGCCGCCGTACCCGGACTCCGGTAATAACTGAAACCGGTCCCGTTTGACTTCGTACGCCTCGAGTGCCGAACTGGCGTTCTGCGCATTGAGACCTGTACACCAAGCGTTACAGAGCAAGAACGGGATCAAAGCGGTCGTTGATTTCCATTGTATACTCATGGCGCCACCTCAATTAGCTTTATTATTTAGCTTAATTTATTATAGGTTTTGAAGTCAATCGAGCAGCCCGATGGCCGGTATAGCTTTAACGGGTAGCTGTGGGTGAATCTGTCCGCCACGTCACTGGCAATTGGATTGTGCTGGCTCGCGCTCGGCGCGTTTTATGCCCTGTACTCAAACCGGCGGAATTCAGCGGTAAAGCCAGTGACGGGCTAACGGAAAGCCCGGTCATTCGCTCTGGGACGGGGGGCAAAACCGGCCGTTTTCCGATTTGCCATGAATTTTTGTTCCTGGCCTTAATCCGCACAATAAAAGGTGGACCGGACCCGGCCCACCTCACTCCTTGCCTGATTGAAGTGACAAAAGCGCGGGCTAGCCCAGCTTGTGCAACTCCTCTTCCAGCGAGTAACTGGCGAGCATGCTGTTGACGAGATCGTCGGAACGGGCCCAGTCGTAGTTCCGGAAGCAGTGACCCTTGGTCACAAAAGAAGCGCCGGCGTAGAACATTTCATACTGGGTATGCCGCGATGCGAATTCAGAGCCCAGGGCATCCCAGGCGAGCCGAAAGAATTTCACGCGATCACGCGAATCAGAAATCGGCGATTGCTGGGTCTTGTCGATGATCTCCGCCAGCTCGGGATTTTGGAAGTCCCTGATGGAGGAGGGCAGCATGATCAGGCCACCGCCCGCCAGCTCCCGAATCTGGGTGACTACCTTGGGATACAACTGCTGCGTGAGTACCTGCGCGGAGTACAGGGTATTTCCGTCTGGAATGAAGTACTCGCCATAATGGCTGCCCTTGATCTCCATGGCGTGCACGAAAGCATCTACCATCTGCGCATCTGCCGCGAACTGTCCCAGCATCTCCCTGACCTGGGGGAAATTACTGATGCCGTTGGTGTCGGCAATGCGCTTTGCGATACCCATTAGGAACTTCAGTTTGACCATCAGCCGCACTTGCGCCTGATAGTTCTGGTATACGTGTGCCGGCCCGGCGTGAAACTGCTTCTGGCACATTTCAATATTCTGGTTGACGAATACGCGATCCCAGGGAATTTTGACATCTTCGAAATAAAGTACCGCATCGTTTTCGTCGAATCGACTTGCCAGAGGACTGTCGAAACAGTTATCCGCGGCGTTCTCGTAGGAGTTCCTCGAGAGCACCTTGAGACCGGTGGCGTTCATTGGCACTACAGCGGAGATCGCGTACTTCTCGTCCCCGGGTTGCAGGGGCTGTATGCAACTGACAAGTACCTCGTTGGCCATGACACCGCCGGTAGCCAGCATCTTGGCACCCCGGATAGTAATGCCTTCGCTGTTCTCGTCGACAACTCCTGCCGTCAGGAACTCATTTTTTTGCTCGTGGGCTGCCCTGGACCGATCTGCCTGGGGGTTGATAATCACATAGGTCAGGTATACGTCGTTGTCCCTGGCGTAGTGATAGTAGTCCTTCAGCGCACCAGCCCGTTCTTTATCGTAGGCTTCAAATACATCGGAGGACATCATCAGGCCGGATATGCAGGACGCGACATGATCGGGAGAACGTCCGAAATATCCCCCGTGCAGTTCCAGCCAGGATTCGAGAGCTTTTCTCCGTTGGACCAGTTCATCGTAAGAGTGCGGCAACTGCCAGATACGGTTGTACCGCTCCCCGCTGTCATCGCAGGCGTAGGTCATCAGGTCCCGGTTGTCGGGGTTTGCAACGTGATCATACAACTGTCCAACGGACTGGATCGCGTTCCTGAAAGCCTTGTGGGTAGTGACATCATTGACCACTTCACCGTCGAGGTAAACCTGACGTCCGTCTTTCAGCAGCTCGGTATGCTGGCTTCCATTTTTTAACATAATAATCTCCTACGGTTTTCGAATTCTTTATGATTAGTAGTGAATAGCGAGCGGCCAGACGTCGTCGGATGCCTTGTTTCCGTCACTGAGCTGTTGAAACTTGCCACTGTAGAAAACCAACGGAGTTCCCGGCTGTACGTGGAAATCAACTACCTCGACCACAAAAATCACATGGTCGCCACCGTCGTAACGTGCATATGGCTTGCATTCAAACTGGGCTATTGTCCCATTCAGCAGCGGTGCTCTCTCGAAACCCGGCTGATAGGGCACCTGGTCCCACTTGTCCGTCAGGGCGCGGGCAAACCGCATACAGAGCTCTTCGTCCTGCTGGTCCAGCACATTGATAGCAAAGCCTTTTGCAAGCTCGTATTCAGGCAAGCTGTTTGCACGCCTGTCGATACTGAAAAGAACCAGGGGAGGGCTGAGCGACACGGAGTTGAATGAACTCATTGTCATGCCCAGGGGTCTGCCTTCTGCATCCGTTGTCGTAACAATCGTAACGCCTGTCGCGAAGCGCCCCAGGGCATTCCGGAAGGCCGACAGGTCAAACTCCTGTTCGGGCTCGTTTGAGGCGGGTTGCTCTGTCATCTCCAAACTCCGTCAAATTATCATTATCTGTTGCGCGAACCTCCGGCGTTCGCTCAGGCTATGCCTCTGTAAAAAACCGGGGCCAGGCCGCGAGAACGTGTTATCACCCGAGGCCGGGACCGGGCTCCTGGCCGAGACCGCGCTCGATGGCGAGCGCGAGACCCAGCAGGTGCCGATCGGCCCCGTGCGTTCCAGTAAGCATCAAGCCGACCGGCGCCTCGCCCGGTCGGTGCACCGGTATGCTGATGGAACAGCCATCAATCATGTTTGCCACCGACGGGTTTCGCAGCATCAGCAGGTTGTAGCGGTGATAGGCATCGTCGTCTTCCAGATCGGAAATTTTCGGCGCGACAACTGGAACCGTTGGACAGACGATGGCATCGAATCCCGACACCTCTGAGACAATCCCGGCGATCAGGTTTTTACGCTCGTTCAGGATCTGGATGTAATCCGCCGCGGTTTGTTGCTCACCCCTCAGTATTCGAACCCGTACCCTGGGGTCGTATTCCGCGCCGCGCTCCTCCAACAGGTCCCGATGGCAGGCATAGGCTTCCGCCGCGGTGAAGCCTCCCAGACGATTGATGGACGCGATTTCGTCAAGCGCGGGCAGATCAATGTCGACGATTACTGCGCCCAGACGGGACAAGTCGTCCAGAGTTCTGTCGAAGGTGCCGGACACCACGTTGTCCATATCCTCCAAAACCAACCGCTGCGGAACTGCCAGGCGAAGCCCCTGGATAGAGGGGATGGAGTCGAAGTTCATGCTGTCGGAAGAAAGAATGCTGTCCATCGCGACACAGCAAGACACGGTTTTGCCCAAGGGGCCGACTGAATCCAGCGTGGTCGACAGCGGTAAAACGCCTGTCATGGGAACTCGACTGGCCGTGGGCTTGAATCCCACGACGCCTGTCAGCGCGGCGGGTATCCGGCAGGAGCCGCCGGTATCGGTTCCCAGGCTGGCTGCAGCAAAGTGGTCTGTGACCGCGATGGCGGCACCGGAGGAGGACCCCCCCGGAATCCGGCCGCCGGCCCGGTCCCAGGGATTCAGGGGCGTGCCATAATGGGGATTGATACCCAGGCCGGAGTAGGCAAACTCCGTCATGTTGGTACGCCCGACGACAATAAACCCTGCCCGTTTCAATCTGGCGACAGCTGTCGCATCACGAACTGCGGGGCTCGACTCGGCGAGTACTTTTGATCCTGCAGTGGTTACCTCGTTGGCAAGGTCAAACAGGTCCTTGACGGTGATGGGAATACCGGCATAGGGAGGAAGGTGGGCGCCCGCCTTACGCTGCACATCGACTGTATTCGCCTCTTCCAGGGCACTTTGCCGGTAAACCCTGGTGAAACATGTTTCCGCCTGGGAGCCCGGCGCGTCCATGCGGTCAAAACACTCTTCAAGCAGGGACCTGGCCGTAAGGCTGCCTTCCTGCAGGGCCTTGTTAATGTCATCGATGGCGAGCATCTGCTTTACCTGCGCCTGGCGGACTGAACGAATCTGTTATTCTGTGTCGTAATAGTGAATTTCCAGCAGCAGGCATCCCTGTTCAGATTTGAAAGGACCGTGATGTGTTCCCGGCGGCCGGCAGGCGTAGGTGTTGGGCGAGAATGATTCGCCACCCTCGCCGTTCTCATCGTTCCCCACGATGAGGTCGCCGGATACCAGGTAAACCTCTTCCCAGTAATCATGGACGAACGGGACCGTTGAAAAGGTTCCCGGCCTGAGTCTAAGCAATCGGGTGCGATTGCCTTTTTTACCTTGTTCATCCAGCTCGCCGGCAAGGATTTTTTCTTCAAATCCTTCGGCGTAGCCGGCAGGCCTGCTCCAGCCATTGTCCAGATCCACTGCGTAGAATTCTTTGTGCTCTTTGTCGATGCTCATACCTCAATCTCCTCGATGTAGACTGCCTGGCCAACTTGACCGGCGTAGCGGTCGGTCTGGCGACCCTGCCTCGGCGCCAAATATTCCATCGGTGTATTTCGAGGCTATGAAAAGAAAAACGCAGTTCTTGCTGAAAGAACCGCGAACATAGTTAATAAATATAGCTATAAAGCAAAGCAAAAACAAGCAAGATATTGATTTTAGCCGCGTCTGCCCGGGAGTGCGATAAAGTTATTGACAAAACTTTGTAATAAAGCTAAAAAACAAATTAATGTGCGCCAACGCCTATATGATGGGTTGATGTACTGGGCGGAAGATAACAAGGAAATAACGCTACGGCGCATTCTGTCAATGCTGAGTACCGCTTAGCCCGGAATTGGCTCTTGCTCCTCTGAGACAACACGCGAGCAGCGAACAAGTGCTGGAAAGCGAGTAATAGCAAAACGGAAAGCGCTTTGAGGCGCCGGGGGGAGGGGTGAGCGAACAAAATCAGGTCAGTAAGAGGCCTATTACCGTGGTGTATGTCATCGCGGTCCTGCTGATGATTTTCCGGGTCGATATATGGTGGTGGGGCGAAGACATGCCCATGATCCTGTTCGGCTGGATTAATCTGCCCATGCTGTACCAGTTTGGGGTCTGGGCCTGTGGCTACGCCCTGGTTATCTATGTCGCACTGAAAATATGGAAAGAAGAATAGGGGAGCGGTGTGAGCGATCAGGCCATCTACGTCATCACAATGTTAATTGGCTACATGGGCGTTATCGTGTTCATTGGCTACAAGAGTTCTCATGTCGCCAGTAAAACCCTCGAAGATTTCCATATGGGGGGACGCGAATTCAAATCCTTCGTGCTGTTCTCCGCTGTTTTCGGTGCAAACATTTCAGCCGTAACCCTCATTGGTGTGCCCGGTGGCGCCTACCACAAAGGCTGGATCATGTGGCCTTACTTTGCGACGGCCTGGGGCTGGTTGACGCCACTGCTGTTTTACACGATTGGCAACCGGTCCTGGCGGCTGGGTAAGTCGCTCGGCTATATGACCATTTCAGACGTGATCGGTGGCCGCTGGCAGAGCTCCGGGCTCGCCGTGATCATCAGCCTGATTCTCATCGTCTTCACCGTTCCCTACCTGATGACTGGACTGATCGCCGGGGGGCGGACCCTACAGATTCTGACGGAAGGTGCGGTACCGCTCTGGCTGGGCGAGCTGATTGTTGCCCTTGCAGTGGTATTTTACGTCTCCGTCGGTGGCATGCGTGGCGCCGCCTGGGTAAATGCGTTCCAGACGGCGATATTCCTGCTCGGGGGTATCGCGATTTTTGTGGTGATTGCCTGGAAGCTGGGTGGGCCGGTTGAGGCGACGCAAAAGGTGGTCGCGCTGGAACCGGAATTGATCAGCCGGGATAAAATGTCCTGGAAAACCTTCTTCAGCTATGGGGTGATTGTGGGTATTGGTCCGGCCATGTTTCCCCAGGTATTCATGCGGCTGCTGACGGGGAAAGATCCCAGGTCGCTTAAGCAGATCATGTGTATGTACCCGGCTGTAGGGCTCCTGATCATGTTTCTGATGGCCATGATCGGCATGTGGGGGGTATCGGTTGTGCCGGGACTCGTAGGCTCCGAGTCGGACAATATACTCCCGCTGTTGCTTACCAAGCTCACTCCGGTCTGGATGATGGGTATTCTCGGGGCCGCCGCGTTCTCGGCGATGATGTCCACGATGGATTCGCAGCTGCTGTGTGTTACAACGATGATTACCCGTGATCTTCTTCATCGCACGTCTCTAGCGAGGCTTTCCGAGCACAACATGGTATCCATCAGTCGCCTGTTGGTGGTGATACTGACAGTACTTTCCTATGTGCTGGCGATGTTTAACCCGATTGGCATCATGAGAATTGTCGAGTTTGCCTTCGCCGGATTCGGCTGCATGCTGGCGCCAACTCTCGGCGCGCTTTACTGGCGTCGCTGTACCCAGTACGGGGTTCTGGCTTCCATCATTATTTCAGAGGTGGTTCTTATCGCACTGACGTTCGGCTTCATACCGAAGGAGCTGGCGTTCGGCTTCCTCCCCGGGTTGATCGCTATCGCGCTCGGCGTGATCAGCCTGGTGTTTGTATCTTATGTGACCTCGTCCCAGGAAGAGCATGAATCCACCAAAGTTTATTTCGAACTGTTTAACGGGCAGAAGTTGGATAGCGCGCCGGCCTGATAAGGCCGGCGATTTGGGTTGTCGGAACGACAGGCAGTTTTGCCGGTGATCCTTCAGGGTGCCCCAGTGGCACGAAAAGATGTGTAGGACGAGAACATGATTTCCATACAAGCCACCGTGCTGGGCAAAAAAGGCACAACCGAATTGAACGCAACAGTCAACGACCTCGTCGTGGCCGGCTGGACCGGACGAGACAAGGAGGCCATGGAGCACCATATCCTTGAACTGGAAGCTCTGGGCATCGAAAGACCAAAGTCCACACCGGTGTTCTATCGTGTATCGGCCTCACGACTCACCCATCTGGAATGTATCGAGGTTACCGGCAACAACTCCAGTGGCGAGGCAGAGGCGGTTCTGCTGGCACACAACAATCAGGTCTATGTCGGTCTGGGCTCTGATCACACGGATAGAAAAGTTGAGACCTTCAATATCACTGCCTCCAAACAGATCTGTGAAAAACCGATAGCCAGCACTTTTTGGCCGTTGGAAGAAGTCAGTGATCATTGGGACTCACTTGTTTTGCGCAGCTATATGACGATAGATGGGACGCGCCGGCTTTACCAGGAAGGAACGACAGAGGGGCTGCTGAATCCCCTCACGCTGGTAGACATTTACACCAATGGAAAAGGGCTGCCCGACGGGACCCTGATGTTCTGTGGAACCCTTCCCGCGCTAGGCGGTATCGAAATCGGCTCGGAGTTCGAGTGCAGCCTGGAAGATCCCGTTCTCGCACGCGAGATCGACCTGCGCTACACACTCAAGGTTCTGCCCGACTGAATCAACCGCGCGCCAGAAATGTAACGACTCTCACATCACAGGTCTTATGATGAATAGCAGTATCACGCCCAAAGAACTGCGCATGCGCATTCGCAAAGGCGAGCACACCGGCAATACCTCGGGATATTGCCAGGGTTTCGTTCAGTGCAATGTTGTCATCCTGCCCGAAGACTGGGCCTTCGAGTTCATGCGCTTTTGTCACCTCAATCCAAAGCCGTGTCCACTGATCGGCGTTTCGGATATGCCGGGCTCGAAGGCGCTCCCTTCACTGGGCGAGGATATCGATATATGCAGGGATATTCCCAGTTACCGCGTTTATGTAAACGGAGAACTGGTGGACAGCGTGCCCGACGTATCGGACTTCTGGCGCGATGATCTTATCGCTTTCGCCATTGGCTGCTCCTTCTCCTTCGAGGAAGCCCTGATTTCCAACGGACTGGAGATACGGAATATCTCCGAGGGCAAAAATGTCCCCATGTACAGAACCAGTATTCAGACCACGCCGGTCGGGCGATTTCACGGTTCCATGGTGTGTTCGATGCGGCCGTTTGTCGCTGCGGACGCGATCAGGGCGGTGCAGATCTGCTCGCGCTTTCCGTCGGTTCACGGCGCCCCGGTCCACATCGGCAATCCGGACCTGATCGGCATTGCGGATCTGGCCAAGCCCGATTATGGCGACCCGGTCCAGGTGAGAGAGGGTGAAGAACCCGTCTTTTGGGCGTGTGGCGTGACGCCACAGGCCGTGGTGGAGCAGTCAAAACCACCTTTTTGTATTGCCCAGGGCCCGGGGGATATGTTGGTCACGGATATTAAAAATAACAAATTTTCCGTGATCTAGTGTGACTACTTGCTATTGCAAGAAATAAATATTACAAATAAAGCTAATATAAAAAGCATATATACAAATCAAAAAAGACAATCTTCCGCATTAACTATAGAGGGATCACCATGAACACTAAGAAAGTTACACGGTATGCAACATCTTTAGGTTTGGCCGCCTTTGCGACTGGATTGTCTGCGCAGAGTCTGGAGGAGGTCATCGTTACAGCGCAAAAACGCTCCGCCAGTCTGCAGGACGTTCCTGTATCCATGACGGCGATCACCGGCCAGGTGTCCAGAGAACTAGGCTGGGAGACGGGTGCGGACGCCTTGAATCAGGTGCCAAACGTCCAGATGGATCCCGGCAACGCGCGAACCAATCCGCAGTTCCGGATTCGCGGGGTCGGCTCTGAAGACTTTAACGTGGCCGGACAAAGCCCTGTTGGGGTTTATATCAACGAGGTATACATAAACAATAACCGCTCCCGCGGGGTCGCCCTGTTTGACCTGGATCGGGTGGAGGTGTTGCGCGGACCGCAGGGAACGCTTTGGGGCAAAAATACCACGGCGGGCGCGATTCACTTCGTGACCCAGCGACCAACATTTGAAACTGGCGGATACGGCCTGATGCGCGTGGGCTCTATTGACGGGGAGGGCACTACCAGCACATTTGAAGGCGCTCTGGGCGGCTCGCTGATCGACCAGGTTCTGGCCGGGCGTCTGGCGGTAAAAGTTGAGAATGGCGAGGACTGGATCAAAAACGAACACCCAAACGGTGAGGACCTGGGCGAGTACGATGGTGTGTCCGTGCGCGGATCACTGCTGTGGTCACCCACCGACAGGTTCGATGCGACTTTGATCGCATCCTACTCTGACTTTAATGGCGACCCCCAGAACCAGCACGCTCTGGAGACCAATCTCTACGGTTACACGGAGCCCAGGAGTCTCGGCTTTGATACCAATCAGGAGTCGAACAAATTGTGGAACGACTCTGATGTCACCAATTTAACCCTCACCATGGAATGGCGTCTTGGAGATTGGACCGTTAACTCGATTACCGGCTATAACTCGGTGGACGCATCCCTACGTATCGATGATGATTACAGCCCGATTGAGAGTGTATTCTGGCAATCACCCGGTGAAGCCGATCAGTTCAGCCAGGAACTCCGACTGACTTCATCGGCCGAGAAGCGATTGCGCTGGATCTTTGGCGCCTATATGTTCTCGGAGGACCTGAAGTCCGAGTACGACCTCAACTTCAGCCTGGTTCCTTTCGATCCCACCGGTGAGGACGACTTTTCGGTTGCACACATCTTCGGCCAGGAAGCACCGCCGGCCAATGCCGAATCACTGGTCGTGAAATCTTTCGAGGATCGTGAAAGAGACAGCTACGCATTCTTCGTGTCCGCTGAATTTGACGTTACCGATAGTGTCACCTTGTCAGGAGGATTGCGTTGGACGCGCGACGAGGAAAGTATCGACCTGAAGCTGCTGAACTACTGGCTGGATGATTATGCGCCTGTAAGTTACGGCAAACCCAGCACTGCACTCACCGGCGTACTGACGGTTTTCGACGCCGATGAGGATACCAGTTGGAAGGAGCCGACCGGGGACATCACGGTCAAATGGCGGATCAGCGACGACCTGATGACCTATGCGCGGTACGCCCGGGGCTATCGTGCGGGGCAGTACAACATCACCAACACCGATCCCTCCGACTTTTCCCTGGTCGATCCGGAGTACATCGACGCCTACGAGCTTGGTTTCAAGGCAACCCTGCTTGACGGACTCATGCGGCTGAACGGTTCGGTCTACACGTACGATTATTCCGACGTACAGGTCTACATCTTCACGGAAGCGGGATCTGTCGCACTGCTGAACGGTGACGACGCCGAAATGAAAGGCGGCGAACTGGAACTTAGTGTCGCGCCCTTAGAAAATCTGTTTATCTCTGCCGGAGTGGGCTACACGGATGGAACCTATGGCCGCTTCGTTTCTGACGCCTATAACAGGACAGGAAACCGTATTGCCAGCACCCCTGAGTGGACGGCCAACCTGCTGGCTCGATATACACTGCCTCTGGGCTCAGGAGCGGCCCTGGACTTCCAGACCGACTGGGACTACAAGGACAACTTTTACGCCAGTGCTGACAACCTCCCGATCGGCTACTCAGGCCAGAGAACGCTTGGTAACGCGATGATCTCCTATCGCTCGGCCAATGATTCCTGGGTTGTCCGGGGCTGGGTCAAGAACCTGACAAACGATGAGTACAATACCGGCATACAACTTCACCCGGTTGCCACCCGTGCGGCCTATGGTCTGCCTCGCTCCTATGGACTCACTCTGGAGACCAATTTCTAGAGGTATCTGATCGCTCAACAGTGCCCCCTTTATGGGGGCACAGCTTTTTTAGAGGTGCACCCCATGAATATCTGTAAAATCCCATTGCGACATGCGCTGCTGGCGCTGCTTTTCGGGGCCCCGGTCGCGTTCCCCGATGGATCCGCCGAAAGCTTCGAGGCCGATCTGGTCATTGAGAACGCGGCGGTATATACCGTGGATAGCAAGCGCACTTGGGCCGAGGCAATCGCGATAAATGAAGGCAAAATTGTCTACGTGGGGGATGAAGCGGGACTCCAACCCTATAAACGCGTAGCGGAAACCGCTCTCGATCTCCATGGCCAGATGGTGCTTCCAGGTTTTATCGATACCCACAATCATGCGTATCTGATGGCCGAGAGCCTTTTCTGGCTCAGCCTGAATTCCTACGACACGGTCGAATCCCGACTGGCCGTTATTGCCCAATACGCCAGGGATAATCCCGATGCCCGGCAGTATCGCGGCGTCGGCTGGGATGACATAGCTGAGGATGCCAAGGCCCTGGGAAAGTACCCGAAACAACTCCTCGATGAGGTGGTTCCCGACAAGCCCCTGGTCCTCATCTCCAATGGTCACCATCGACTCTTCGTTAACTCGAGGGCGCTGGACCTGGCGGGCATCGACGCAGAGGCTCCCGACCCTGCGGGCGGTTATTTTGATCGGGATGAAAAAAGCGGTGAACCCACCGGGGTGGTCCATGAGTTCTCAGCTCATAACCTCATCATCAATGCGCTGCCACAACCCGATTTCACGGTGGCGCAGTACAGCGAGACCATTCTCAAATGGCAGGAAGTCGCCGGCAGCGACGGACTGACAGGGGCTTTCGTACCCATTCATTACCCGACCGAGAATCTTCTGAAAGCGTTCGATGCACTGGATAGGGCCGGCAAGTTGACCGTCAGGTACGACCTGGGGCTTTGGGCTGACGAGAGCCGGGGGGTAGAACAGATTCCGGGATTTGAAAATCTCCGCGAGAGATACCAGGGAAGCAATTATCACGTGGATACCATCAAGATTTTTTCAGATGGAGTCGGCGCGAATAAGCTTGTCTGGGATCAGGATGTGCTGAACGAGACCGTGGCTGCCCTGGACAGCAAGGGCTTTCGGGTCTACATACACGCCATTGGCAACCCCGATTTCTATCCGACCAGGAATGCCCTGGACGCCTTCGAATACGCGGAAAATGTCAACGGAAAGCGGGACGCACGCCATACGGTGACACATGCGGATTTTACCCGCCTGGAAGATATTCCCCGGTTCAAGGAGTTGGCCGTGCTGGTTGCACCACAACCGATGTGGTTTTCGAAGGACTGGTACGCGGACACCCGGCCTGAACGGCAGAAGAATGTGTTTGTGATGCAGTCACTGTTTGATGCCGGAGTCACCGTAGCCTCATCGAGCGACTTTCCCTCCGACGTCAATTTCAAAAGGGATATGATTCCGTTGAGCGGCATTGAAACCGGCATAACGCGACAGGATTCCGATATCTATGACCCGGAAGACCTCGGCACGCCCATGTCGCCCGGAGAGCGCGCCACACTGGAGGAGATGATTACCAGCTACACGATCAATGGCGCTCACCTGATCTTCTATGACGAGGACAGCGGCTCTATTGAAGTGGGCAAGGACGCCAATCTGGTCGTGCTCGAGGAAAATCTGTTCGATATTCCTGTCACTCATATTAGAGAGGTCGAAATCGTGAAAACCTTCTATAGGGGTAAAGAGGTATTCAGCAAATAGTCCGGGGCTCGCTTGATTGCCCGGCCATAATCTCTTACATTGAGCCAGGTTTTGCTCAAACCGCTGCCTTCATTATTGCGCAATGGTAGGGTGGCCAGGAGCGTTGGCCCGCACGCTGTATAATCCATGGTGATCTATGACCGCTCCGCTCACTGTTTCCCGTCCCGAACTGCTTCGCCGTAAGTCGGACGAGCATTTTCGCCTGTTTGTCCACCGGCTGCTGGCCTTTTCGGCCCGGCTGCAATCGATCCGGGACAGTTTCGGGGAGCACATCGGACTCTCCGGTGTTCAGTATTCCATTCTGGTTACGATTGCTCACCTGGATGAAGACGACGGCGTCAGTGTCAAAGATATCGCGAATCACCTGGCCCTGAGCGGCGCATTCATCACCATCGAAACCGGCAAGCTCGAGAAGAACAAACTGGTTACCAAGAAGAAGAACCCACGAGACGGGCGCGCCGTGCTGGTAAAAGTGACCCCGGAAGGCAACGCCTTGCTGGCAGACCTGGCGCCGATGCAAGTGGATGTGAACGATACGCTGTTTGCCTCGCTGACCCGTGAGGATTTCGATCGCATCAGTGAGTTGTTGCCTAAGATGGTCAGGGATGCGGACAGGGCGTGTGCCATACAGGCACTCCACGCCGACCATTCTGAAGCGGGTTGACAGCGTTAGCCAGGGTCGCGCTATGCAATGCCCGGGCGCGAGGTAACCGGCCTGGCATCCGCCGTTTTTTTATTCCCTTCGTGAATTTTTCGGCCTAGAAACTGGCTTCCAGTTCCACCAGCAGTTGCCGCGGCATGCCGCGCCGTGCGACCAGGCCTGCGCCCACGTCCTGCTGGAAAATCGTGTAATCCTTGTCGAACAGGTTGCGTCCGTGCAGGTGCAGCGACCAGTTCTGGCGCGGGGCAAAGTAACTCAGGCGCAGGTGGTGCAGCTGCAGGTCATCGCGGCGGGCGTCCGGACTGTTCTGCACCGAATAATAGATATCGCTCTGGTACTGGCTCTGCCAGCCCAGACCGAGGCCGCCCCAGGAATGGACCGGTCCGCGGTAGTCCAGCGACAGGCCGGCGCTGTGACGGGGCGTCAGCACGGTGCGATTGCCGCCGTATTCCCCGCCGCGCTTGAAGCTGGCGTCTGTATAGGCACCCTGCAGACGCAGCAGCCAGCGCTCACCCAGACGGCCGTTCAGCTCCCAGTCGAGTCCGCTGCCGGTGATGCCGTCGCTGTTGATGGTGCGGGCGATGCCATTGGCGATCACCTGTACCTGGTAGTCGGCGTTGTCGTAGTAATAGCCTGCGAGGTCGTAGCTGAAACGGCCGTTCAACAGTTTGCCCCGTGCGCCCAGGTCCAGCGAGTTTACCGTCTCCGGATCATATACAGACAGTTCCGGAGTGGCCGCGGGTTCGAACCCGCCCGCCTTGTAGCCCCTGGCGAGGTTGACGTACAGGCTGTGCGCCGGCGTCAGCTCCAGGTTGAGCGCCAGCCGCGGCTGCCAGTCGTCCCAATGTTCGGACAGGCGAATCCAGTCCTCGCTGCTGTAACCGAGTATGTTGCCGGCCGGGTTCAGCGGCGCCGAGCGCAGGGCGTTCAGTGCCGTGGTGACGCTGGTGACCGGGTCGGAGCGGTAGGCGAAATCCTTGTCGTCGCGGCTGTAGCGCAGCCCGGCGCTCAATGTCAGGCGTTCGGTGGCGCGCCAGCTCAGGTCGCCGTACAGGCCGGCGCTGCGGTAGTCGCCCCGGTGGTAGGCGGTTTCCTCGGCGCGATCGCGGCAGGGGCCGAAGACGAAATCTGACAGTGGGTCGCACAGGGCGAAGTCCGGCAGCGGCACCCCGAAATCTGCCGGTGATACCGGCAGGCCGGCCAGCCGGTTGCTGTCGGAGTAGGCCAGCTCGATCCGGGTACTGATATCCTCCTCGAAGTAGCTGGCCCCTGCCAGCCACTCGACGTCGCGCCACTCGCCGGTCAGGCGGAACTCCTGGCTGAAGGTCTCGCTGTCGCGGGCCCCGAACGCGGCGCTGCTCAGGAAAACCGCGCTGCCGTCGACGTCGAAGCTGTTGGGGCTGGCGTTGCGGTGCCAGGCCGTGATGGAGCGCAGGCGCCATGACCCGCCCCGGTCCCAGCTGAGCCGCAGGTTGGCGTCGCGGCTCTCTATCCGGTCGGAGGTGCGGATGTCGGTGGCGAGTTCATCGTCGAAAGGGTCGGGCCGCACACCTCCGGCGGCGGCGAGGACCGGGTCCAGGGTTTCGTAGCCCAGACCGCCGCTGTCCAGTTCCTGCCAGCCCAGGCTCAGGTCGGCGGTGAACGGGGCGGCACCGTAACTCAGTGCCAGGCGCAGGCCCTCGCCGTCCTCGCCCCCGACGTAGTGGTGGTCGCGGGCCAGATTCTTCGCATCGCCGCGCTGTTCGCGGTAAAAGCCGGTCGCCCGCAGCAGCAGGCGCTGGTCCAGCAGGTCCGTGTTGCCGGTCAGGCGCAGCTCGCGGGTGCGGTAGTCGCCGGCCACCAGGCCCAGGTCCAGGCTGCGCTCACTGCGGGGCAGGCGGGTGTGGTAGAGAATGGCCCCCGCAGAGGCGTTGCGGCCCAGCAGCGAACCCTGGGGCCCTTTCAGGACCTCGACCCGCTCCACGTCGGGCATGCGCAGGGCGGTGCTGTTGATGCGGCCGATGTAGGCATCGTCCACGAAGACCCCCAGGCTGGATTCCCCGCCGATGCCGAAACTGTTGGTGCTGATGCCGCGCAGGGCATAGATAGGCGTGCTGAGGCCCTGCTGCCAGCCGCTGAGGCCGGGTGTGACACCGCTCAGGCCATCTATATTGGCCACCAGCAGCCGGTCCAGCTGGTCGCCGTCCAGGGTGCTGAGGCTGATCGGCACCTCGTACAGGGACTGGCGCCGGTACTGGGCGGTGACCACCACTTCCTCCAGTGCACCGGCGGGTGCCCGGGCGGGCTCCCCGGCGGCGTGTCCGACCGGGGCCAGGGTCTGGCACGCCAGGGCCACCGATAGGTTGAGGAGCAATCGGGTGGAGCGGGTTGGGAGTGAGATCACAGCTGTTTTTGTCCTTGCTACCGCGGTGCGATGTCACCTGCGACAGCGCTGTTGCCGATTGTAAAGGGGTGGTTGCAATGCGCAAGTTGCGCCGCGCGCCCCAACCTGTCGCCTATTCAGGCGGGTGAATATTGCCGGTCGCAATTAATGGAATTTGGGGCTTGCAATTCGATTTCAAAGCACTGAGTATATATACAGTAGTTTTACTGTACGGCCCTGGGGACGGGCTGCCTTAATTCAACGCGAAGCGGGAGAGACCACATGGATGCCAATAAGGAAAAAGCACTCGAAGCGGCCCTGAGCCAGATAGAGCGACAGTTCGGCAAGGGTACGGTGATGCGCATGGGGGACCGCGAACACGTGGCCATTCCCGCCATTTCGACCGGTTCACTGGGGCTGGACATCGCCCTGGGTATCGGCGGCCTGCCCAAGGGGCGAATCTGCGAGATTTACGGCCCGGAATCCTCGGGCAAGACCACCCTGACCCTGCAGGTTATCGCCGAGTCGCAGAAGTGCGGCGGTACCGCCGCGTTCATCGACGCGGAGCACGCCCTGGATCCGATCTATGCGGAGAAGCTGGGGGTGAAGATGGATGACCTGATCATGTCCCAGCCGGACACCGGGGAACAGGCCCTGGAAGTGGCGGAGATGCTGGTTCGCTCCGGCGCGGTGGATGTACTGGTAATCGACTCAGTCGCCGCCCTGACCCCCAAGGCGGAGATCGAGGGCGAGATGGGTGACTCCCACGTGGGCCTGCAGGCGCGCCTCTTGAGCCAGGCCATGCGCAAGCTGACCGGCGCCATCAAGCAGACCAACTGCCTGGTGATCTTCATCAACCAGATCCGGATGAAGATCGGCGTGATGTTCGGTTCCCCCGAGACCACTACCGGCGGCAACGCACTCAAGTTCTACTCCTCTGTGCGGCTGGATATTCGCCGTATCGGTGCCGTCAAGGACGGTGACGAGGTGGTCGGTAACGAAACCCGGGTGAAGGTGGTAAAGAACAAGGTATCGCCACCCTTCAAGCAGGCCGAGTTCCAGATCATGTACGGTAAGGGCATCTACCACATGGGTGAGGTGATCGACTGGGGCGTGAAGCTGAACCTGGTGGACAAGTCCGGTGCCTGGTATGCCTACAAGGGCGACAAGATCGGTCAGGGCAAGGCCAATGCCGCCAAATTCCTGGAGGACAACCCCGCAGTGGCGAACGAGATCGAGACCGAGATCCGCTCACAAATGATGAGCACCCCGGAGCCGAGAAAGAAGGAAGAGGAAGCTGAAGATCAACCGGTGGAGCAGGACTGACACCGGTGAGCAGGCTCGCGGCAGTTCACTTTTCTCCGCGAGCTGTTTTCCCCTGGGCGCCGGGCCCCACATTGCACTCTCGCACCCGGCGCCCTTTTTATTCCCTTTCTGTCATCCCGCTTTCCTGGGCCCCTGCTTTCGCAGGGGCGACGACTTTGTGAACCCCCTGCAGGAATAAACGATGCGATTCCCGGAAAAATCCGGCAAGGACATCGATCCGGCTGGTATCCGCTTGGCTGCCATGGACCTGCTGGCGCGGCGTGAGCACTCGCGCCGGGAACTCAGGCAGAAACTGCTAAGACGTTTCAGAGACGAAGCACTGGTTGATGATCAACTCGACCAGTTGGCCGCTGAAAACCTGCAGTCAGACCAACGCTATGCCGAAAGTTTCCTGCGCCAGCGCATAGCCCGCGGGCATGGCCCCCTGCGCATTCGCCAGGAGATGCGACAGAAGGGAATTACGGATGGCGAAATCAGTCAGGCACTGGCAGAGGAGGATCCAGACTGGTTCGCTCTCGCCGAGGAAACCTACCGGCGAAAATTCGGCGCCCTGCCGCCGGAAGATATCAGGGAAAAAGCAAAGCGCAGCCGGTTTATGCAGTACCGGGGGTTCGACCTGGAGTACTTCCGCGAGATGCTGGGTTAGAAGAAGAACTGCAATCCCAGGAATGCATCGTAGTTGAGTTCTTCCGCCCGGGTGGGCTCACTAATTCCGGTGGCGACTGAAAACAGCACGTGGAAATCATCGGTGATGGCGAAATCGAAGCCCCCCCGCAGATCCACAACTTCTGTGTCAAAATCCTCATCGGTCCCGCCCGCTATCTCCCCGAGCAGTTCCAGGCGCTGACTGATCGACCAGGCCAGCGCAGCGCTGTATCCCCAGCGGTCGTCCTCGCCCTCGACCGCGACATAGGATATGGCCCCATTGAAGCGAAGGTAGGGGTTGACCTGGTATTCGAGGGCCAGTGGGACTTCCAGGACGTTGGTATCGGCACCGATACCCAACTCGGCCAGTGACCGGCTGATACCGAATGCATAAGCTGCCGCCACGGCCATTTGCAGTCTGTCGGTATACAGGAAGCGCCACTTGATCCCCAGTTCGGGGTTGCCGAAATCCGATTCCGGGCCGTCGCCACGTGGGTCTATGACGACGTAGTGGTACGCGGCGGATAGCTGGACATGGTCCTCGATCAGGCCGAGGGAAACATCCAGCGCCGGTAATTCGTATAAATCGCTACGGGCAAAGGACGCGCCACTGGCGGCGGCAATGAATTCCCACTGTCCCGGGTCCAGTATGCCCGGATCTTCTCCCGCGAGCGGTGGACCGGCCGCGGCTGTTGTCGCGTCCCCGGCAAGACAAATGCCGGCCAATGCGCTCAGGTAATTTTGGGCTTGTATGCGGGTCAGCGCCATGAAGTAAACGTGTCGGCATCCGCCATTTCACATCTTCAACCGCCGGTAAAAATCCGCGGTGCAGGATGGCATGGGTCCGTTGCCGCTTTCCATTTCCGTTGTAATGTACCTCATGGAGGGTGCGGCGAGTGCCTGATAGGCCTCGCAGGTCACAGCCAGCGCTTCCAGTCCCGGCCACGCTGGGGGCAACAGGGCTTCCGGCAGGGCAGTATCCTCCAGGAGTACCCGCCGGTAGTTGTGAATCAGGAGTGTGCGGGCGATAAAGGCCGTTGCCGGTGCCGGCTCATTGCCGTTCAGCCACTTGACCAGGGGGGCAAAGCGCTTGAGAAATTCCCGGTAGTGATCGGCGACTTCATCCAGACGCCAGCATTCGTGCACCAGTTTGCGAGTGGTCTGTCCCGAGGACACCGGGGCGGATTCCGCGTCCATCACCATCACCTGGTCGCTGACACCAAACTCCTCCAGGGACTCCAGCAGTGTGCGGTTGTTGCCGCCAGGGCGGGCAAACGTGCCCGCGGCGATACTGCGAAAGCCCTGCCACTGCAGGCTGCGCCGGAAGTTTTCCCGCAGGTCGTCCGGGATGTCGAGGGGAATCAGCAGTTGCCAGCGGCCGTTCCATGGCTCCTCCTCCAGCGCGTAGATGCGCCGGGCGGCGCGTTCGTATTCATGGGTGCCGAAGGGAGTCAGGCGGTAAAAGCTGCGCCGGCCCACGCGGTCGGCCTCCAGCCACCCGTCCTGGACCAGTCTGAACACCGAGGTCCGCACCAGGCGTTCGCTGATATTCATCAGGTCCAGGGCGCGTACCAGGCTGCCCAGCCAGATAGTGCCCCCGTGCTGTGATACCACATCGCCAAATATTGTGATGATCAGGGAAGATGTTCGCATGGGCCGACGACCGAGGAAGTCCTTGATCAGTCGCTTGACGACGGGAGGATGGGGCACTAATCGTTATCCTTGAAAAATGGTGGTCTTGTTATTGCGAATGACCGACATTCTAAAGCCATTGGCGGTGAATTACACGGATTTGGCGTAGCGTTAATCTTGGAGTGATGGAATAAAATGATACGGAAAGCTTGATTAATATCAAAAAAATGTATTATATTTCGCTGCCAATTCAATGATAACAATCCAGGTGAGTCGTCGTCATGAGTAATCAACCCTGCCTCGAAGTGTTGCACGCCATTGAAAAGGCCAGTCTTGACGAGCTGCGGGACCTGCAGCTGGAGCGCATGCAGCGCAGTGTTCGCCACGCTTACGAGAATTCGCCGGTGTACCGCGCCAAGTTCGATGCGGCAGGGGTACATCCCGACCACCTGGTCAGCCTGGAAGACCTGGCAAAATTTCCCTTTACCACCAAGCAGGACCTCAGGGACAACTACCCGTTCGGCATGTTAGCGGTGCCGATGGAGCAGGTGATTCGAGTTCATGCCTCCAGCGGAACCACGGGCAAGCCCACCGTCGTTGGTTATACCCGCGGCGATATTGACGTCTGGGCCGACGTGGTCGCGCGCTCGATCCGCGCGGCGGGGGGGCACGCCGGCGATAAAATCCATGTCGCCTACGGTTATGGACTGTTCACCGGCGGTCTCGGCGCGCACTACGGCGGTGAGCGGCTCGGTTGTGCGGTCATTCCCATGTCCGGGGGACAGACCGAAAAACAGGTACAGCTCATCCAGGATTTTGACCCCGATATCATCATGGTGACCCCTTCCTATATGCTCAATATCGCCGATGAGATGGAGCGCCAGCGGGTGGATGTCAGCAAGCTGTCCCTGCGCGTGGGAATCTTCGGCGCTGAGCCCTGGACTGATGCCATGCGCAAAGAGATGGAGAGCCGCTTGGGTCTGGATGCGGTGGATATCTATGGCCTGTCGGAGGTCATGGGGCCGGGAGTGGCGCAGGAGTGCCTGGAGTCCAAGGACGGCCCCACCATCTGGGAGGATCATTTCTACCCGGAAATTATCAATCCGGAGACTGGCGAGGTATTGCCTGACGGCGAGGAAGGGGAGCTGGTGTTTACCAGCCTGACCAAGGAGGCCATGCCGGTGATCCGCTACCGTACCCGCGACTTGACCCGCCTGTTGCCGGGAACCGCCCGCACGATGCGCCGCATGGACAAAATCACCGGGCGCAGTGACGATATGCTGATTATTCGTGGCGTCAACGTCTTCCCCTCGCAGGTCGAGGAGCAGCTGCTGTCAGTCGACAGCCTTGCGCCCCACTACTATATCGAGGTGAGCAAGGACGGCCACCTCGATGTTATAGACATCCACGTGGAACTTGCCGGTGGCGCTAATACCGGCAGCAGGGAGGACGCTGAAAAAGCCTTAAAGCACAAGGTCAAGTCTTATATCGGTATCTCTGCCCGTGTGACCGTGCACGACCCGGGCGGTATACCCCGTTCCGAGGGTAAGGCCCAAAGGGTAGTGGATAAGCGCTAGAACCAGAAAAGTGACTCCATACCAGTCACATCAGGGCAAAGCCCGCGGAGAACGTCAACAGAACATGTGCTGATTTACAGGGATATTTATTACTGGCTAAAGCAATTGTGGCGCCGTCCATGCGCCAACTGAATTTGTGCCAACGGCCCCGGCCCGCTGCACAAATGTATCCGGTCGAAAGATTATGCACCGCCCGGATAAACGTGGGTAAGCGCACCGCAACGCAGCTTCCCTATTATAAATAGACTGACTATAGGCTCGCACCGCATCAAAAGACCGGGCGAACTCGCAGAGGGATCATTCATGTTCAAAAAAACGACACTCAGTATGGCCATAGCCGGCCTGTCCACAGTAATGGCACTGCCGGCAGCTGCTCAGCTGGAAGAGATCGTAGTCACAGCACAACACCGGGAGCAGAACCTGCAGGACGTACCAGTTTCGGTTACGGCACTGAGTGCCCAGGATCTTAACGATGCTCAGATTTTCGGCGCCGCGGAGATCGCCTACAAGGTGCCCGGCATGGCCTACGCTGAATTCTCACCGGGTCAGGCCATCATCTCCATGCGGGGCATCAGTTCGGCGGACGACGGAGCCGGTATGGACAACTCGGTGGTGATGTTCCTCGACGGCGTGTACATCGGCCGACTGGCGAACATCAACTTCGAGATGTTCGATCTCGAGCGTATCGAGGTGCTGCGTGGTCCCCAGGGCACGCTGTTTGGCCGTAATGCCATTGGCGGTGCGATCAATGTGACCACAACCAAGCCCACCGACGAGTTGACTGCCAAGGCAGAGGTCTCTGTCGGCAATGAAGGCCAGCTGCGCTACCAGGCACTGCTCAGCGGCCCCATCACGGAAAACCTGAACGGCAAGATCAGTTACAGCCACCGTGAACACGACGGTTACGTGGACAACGTGATCCTCAACAAGGATCAACAGGACGAGGACAACGACAACGTGCGCGGGCAGTTGTTGTGGAACACGGATAACTCTTCCTGGCTCTTGACCGGTGACTACATGGAAGACGATCGCGAGGACATGGGCCGGGTACCTATCGTACCGGGGATCGACCCTGACACCGTGCAACTGTGGGAACAGATTGCCGGTGACTATGGCAAGGTGGCGGCACCCTCCGACGGCGCCTCCTACCGCGAGGCCGGCGGCATCAGCCTACAGGGCGATATCCAATTCGACAGTGGCTCTTTCACCACCATCACGGCGGTGCGCAACGCCGAGACGGACTGGCAAATGGCCTCGATCGGTGTTCCCTGGAACAATGGGGTGGAAGTGATCGATGATATCAACGAGGACATCGATACCTTCAGCCAGGAGTTCCGCTGGACGTCCAGCCTGGACGGTAACTTCAATTACGTGGCCGGCCTGTTCTACCTGAAAGAGGAGACTGATCGCAAAGAGCAGTTCTGGGTGGAAGCACCTGCCGGTCCCGGGGGCACCTATATCCCGGTCGGCAACGAGATTTCCCGGCAGGAAAACGAGACCGACAGCTACGCTGCCTACTTTCAGGGTGACTGGGATTTCGCCGAGCGCTGGACCCTTACAGTCGGTGCTCGCTATACCCTCGATGAGAAAGAGACCGAGAGCACCTCGGTCAATTGTGGCAACAATCAGGACGTGCCCGGTTTCGAGAATTACCCGGACTGTGAAGGGGTCGGTGGCAGTTTGCGCATCATTGCCCAGACCTTCAACGTCAAGGCCGATGACGACTGGAGCGACTTCTCACCCAAAGCCTCCCTGCAGTGGCGGCAGACCGATGACGTGATGTGGTTCGCGACCATCGCCAAGGGGTTCAAGAGTGGCGGCTTCGGCGGCGCACCGGGCACCCCGGAACAGGCCGCGACATCGGTGGACGAGGAAACCGCCTGGAACTATGAACTGGGCGTAAAGGGAGACTTCTTCGACAACTCCCTGCGCTTCAATGCCACTGGCTTCTACACCGACTACGAAGACCTGCAGATTGTTCGCTTTGGTCCCACCCAGGCCAATCCTGATTTCGGTTCGTTTATCACCGACAACATCGGGTCCGCGGAAATCTACGGGGTGGAGATGGAGGCGACCTGGTATCCCACCGAGAATTTCATGTTGTATGCCAACTATGCCTACCTGGATACGGAGGTAGATGACCTGATCATCGCGGGTGCCGGTGGCGACGTCGACGTGTCCGGCTCCGATCTGCGGCAGGCTCCGGAAAACAAGGCGGCGGTGACTGCAAGTTACGAACTGCCACTCAACAGTGGTGCCAGCCTGAGTTTCCGGGTTGACTACACCTACATTGACGAGCAGATCAACGACTATCTGCAGCAGAAGACCGTGATTGAGGAGATGTCACTGCTGGATGCCCGCGCAGCGTGGACGTCGGCCAACGGTAACTGGACCATCGCCCTGTGGGGCAAGAACCTGACCGAGGATGAGTACATTTCCCACTCCTACGTGATCGGCCCGGGAGTGATCGGTGTGTGGGGCCCCCCGCGCACCTACGGTGCCACTGTCAGTTGGTCCATGTAAGCGATTGATGGCGATCGTGACCTGGCGAAGCAGGTCGGCCTCTTCCCGGGCCGGCCTGTTCCGCCCCGTGGATGCACCGTATCTCCGACAGGGAGAGTAACCATGAGAACTTATAAGTCCGCCCTGCTTCTGGTGGTGTCGTTGTTGGTGGCGTGTTCGACGGAGCCCGTTGACACGGGTTCCGCAAACGCCGTTGCAGCGACCAACCCGCTGGAGCGGGTCACTATCTATCGCGACGCCTATGGCACGCCCCATGTGGTCGCCGACAGCAACCGGGGGGTGTATTACGGCTACGGTTACGCGGTCGCCACCGACCGCCTGTTCCAGATGGAAATGCTCAGGCGCACCACCCAGGGGAGGGTGGCCGAGGTTTTGGGTCAGGCATACCTGGCCCTGGATATCAAATTGCGCACTTCCTATGACCATCGCAGCGTGCACGAGCAACTGGCGTCACTGGCTCCCGCTGAGCGGGAAATACTCGAGGCTTACGCCGCTGGATTCAGTGCCCGGATAAACGACGTACTGGCCAATCGGGAAAGCCTGTTGCCCGGCGAGTTCACCGAGTACGGTTTTCTGCCGCAGCCCTGGGAAGCCTACGACGTGGCGATGGCGTTTGTCGGCTCGATCGCCCACCGCTACTCGGACTTTAATTCCGAGCGCGACAATCTCGAGTTGCTGCGCAGCCTGGAAGGCAGGCACGGCAAGGACGTGGCCTGGTCCATATTCAATGCCAGCAAGTGGCTTTGGGACGCCGAGTCCCCGGTCACCGTGCCGCGTGAGGGCAAGCAGATTGAGCCTCCCAGTCCCGGCCGCCCGGCATATCTTGATTCCCTGCTCGGAGATCCGGCGGTCTCCCGGTTGACGCTGGATAACGGGGGTCGCTTTGCCGGACTTACCAGCGATCCTCGTATCGCTGCCCGGCAGCGTCAGACGCTGGCCCGGGACGGATTCACCGGCAGCCCCGGGTTTACCGGCGCCAGTAACTACTGGGCGATGCGCAACTTGCAGGACGCCGCCGCGGCGCTGGTCAACGGTCCCCAGTTCGGTTTCGCGAGCCCCGGATATGTTTATGGCATCGGCCTGCATGGCGGCGATTTCAATGCTGTGGGGAATACCCTGCTGGCGTTGCCCAGCCTGCTGTTCGCCCATAACAATCATATTGCCTGGGGCAGCACCGCGGGAATCAGTGACCAGTGCGACGAATTCATGCTGGTGCTCAACCCGGAAAATCCGCAGCAGTATCTGCACCGGGGAGCCTGGCACGATTTTGAGTCCTGGGAGGAGGTCATCGCGGTCAAAGACAGCAAACCGGTTACGGTAACTGTCAGGCGCTCCGCCCAGGGAATGGTACAGGCTTGGTTGCCGGAAGAGAGCGTCGCGTGGACGCGCGCCTGGGGCTGGGATGGCAGCGAGGTGGCCAGCCTGCTTGCCTGGGTGATGCTGGCGACCGACAGGAATCTGGATGACGCCCACCAGAGAATCGGCAACATGGGCACCAATATCAATATGTACACGATGGATCGCCAGGGCAATATTTCTTATGTGCACGCCGGCCGGTATCCCCGGCGGGTGGTGGGCCATGACCCGCGGTTGCCCGCGCCAGGTGACGGCACCTTCGACTGGCGTGGTAGTCGGCCCTACAGTGATAATCCCAGCGTCCGCAATCCAGCACAAAACTATATTGCCAACTGGAATAACCGGCCGCGTGCAGACTGGATCAGCACCGATCTCTGGAGCTATACATGGGGCCGCGCTGACCGCGCGCGGATCATTTTCGACGCCCTGGAATCTCGCCAGGGCGGCAGCGTGGCCGATATTGACAGCGTCAACCGGGAGATCAGTTTCGCCGACGTCAATGCTCCCTTCCTGCTGCCTTACCTGTTTGCCGCCTGGGAGGAGGTCGAGGCTACCGGGCCGGAGGCCGAGGCCCTGCGCCGCATGCAGACCTGGGACCGGACCTGGAAAGTCGACGATCGGGGGAACTATGGCCCGGCCAACGCACTGATGGAGTCCTGGGTGCGGCACCTGCTGGTTGCCGCTATCCGCGACGACGTGGGGGAGGAGATGTTTCACCTCTATGCCGCCACCAATTACCCCAATGCCGCCCTGGGCCCCTCGATTCCCAATCCCCCGGGAGTGAAGGTACTGGTGCGGAACCTGGACGCCCTGGTCGCCGGTGTCGACGTGGAGTACGACTTCTTCAATGGCGCCGATGCCCGTCAGGTTATCCGCCAGGCCTTCAGTGCGGCGGTGAACGAACTGGTACAGGCCCAGGGCGGGCAACCCGGTGCCTGGACGTTGGCAGCCCATCCCATGCAGTGGAAACCGTATAATTTCCGGGGAGTGCCCCAGGCCAGTGAGTCCGCGGTTCATGAGCTTCCGGGCTACCTGCACCGCGGCAGTGAGAACAACCTGTTTGTAGCCACTGGTGATGGCATCGAGGCCAGGGACGTGCTGCCACCAGGCCAGTCAGCCTTTGTCAGTGTGGGTGGCGAGGCGAGCCCGCACCGCTCGGACCAGATGTCGCTATACGCCGACTTCAACTACAAGCCGGTCCCTTTCAGCCTGGAAGAGGTGAAGGCCGCTGCGGTTAGCAAGACGAGCCTGCAGATACCGCGCTGAGATAAACCGGGGAATACCGGGCCGCTTCGGTACCTGTGCAGCCCGCACGATCAAGGGTTCGGCATTACTGCCTCGATAGCTGCAGCGATGGCCAGCAGGCGGCGATCGCTGCCGGCCGGTCCATCCAGTTCCATACCGATCGGCAGACCGCCGTCTGATGTGCCCGCAGGCAAACTGATGGCCGGAATGCCGGCGTTGCTGGCCGGATCGGTATTGCGGATATAGATCGGAAATGTCGGCACCTGTTCACCGTTGAGTTCCACTGTGCTCATATCAGTTTGCAGGGGCCGGGCGGGCAGGGGCGTGGTTGGAAAGACCACCGCCTCGACCTGGTGCCGGGCAAAGTAATTCGCATAGGCTTGTTGCAGCATCGGGCGGTGTTGGTCCCTGGCCTCCAGGTAGGTCTGTTCGCTAATAGCCCCTCCAAAGGCGTCTCCCACGACCTGGCGCACGTCCGGGCTGGCGATGGCGGCGAGCAGGTCATCCGCGGTAGTGCCCGGCTGATTGCGCTGCAGGTAGGCGGGCAACTCAACCGCAGTTTCATACAGCACCACCGGGAAGCTCACTTTTTCATTGAGCTCAGGCACATTTTCCAGGTTCGCTTCCACCAGTTCCACCCCGGCATCGGCCAGTCGCTGCAGGAAAGCCTGGGCCACTTCAGCCACCTGGGCGTCGAGGTTGTCGTAGAAATACGCCCGTGGTACCCCGAGACGCAGACCCTGCAGTTTCGCCGATTCAAGCGGCGTGGCATCAGCGCTGAGCACCTGGTCCAGCAGTGCCGCGTCGGCCACGTTGCGGGTTATCGGGCCGGCAGTATCGCGGGTTGGTGAGATCAGGGTCATGCCGGTGTTGGGATAACGGCCTGTGCTGGGACGAAAACCGACCAGGCCATTGAGTGCGGCCGGTATGCGCACCGAGCCGCCGGTGTCGGTGCCGATGCCAGCGTCCGCCATCCCCAGGGCTATGGCCGTGGCAGTGCCGCCGGAACTTCCCCCGGCCATGTAGTCAGGATTGACCCCGTTGCGCACCGCACCGAATGCAGCGTTGTTGCTCGTGATTCCATAGGCCAGTTCGTGGAGATTGTTCTTGCCTATGATCAGCGCACCCGCGCCCTTGAGACGCTCGATGACACCCGCGTCCTGCGTCGGGGTAAAGTGCTTCAGCAACGGCGTGCCCGCCGTGTTGGGCAGCCCGGCCACGTGGATATTGTCCTTGATGGCCAACACCATGCCGGACAGCGGTGCCTCTGCAATCGGGGATACGGAGGGCAGGTTGCGGTCGATGCTGATGAAGGCGTTGTACGCCCGTTGACTGTCTATGACCGGGTAAAAGTCTGCGGGAGAACCCGCCAGCACGCCGAAGGAAGCCAACAGGCTGAGGTACCCTGCGAGCAGACCGGGTTTAATGGCATTGTGGTACGGGACGCGATGCCCTGGATTTTTCATGGTCGCCTCCGCTCGGGCGGTAAATGTATTACAAAAATAATGTACAATAACGATATTATGTGTCGTAATTATCGGTCCGTACTATGACCATGGACGCCAGTATTTCATAATGAGCAAAGCAGAACTACAGCAACTCACCGCCATGGATGCCCTGTTCCTGACCCAGGAGGCGGCGGACACGCCCATGCATATAGGACTGTTGATGTTCTATACCCCTGCTTCGGGACGCAAGGGGGCCAATACAAGCCGCCCGGTTCGGTTCAAGGAAATTCTCGCAACTTTCCGGGAACGGGCGGCCTGCGCACCCATCTTCCACCGCCGGCTCGGTAACGTGCCCCTGGGCATCGATTACCCCTTCTGGCTGGATGACGTGAACCTGGATATGGAGTTCCACGTACGCCACCTGGCCCTGCCGAAACCGGGCGATTGGCGCCAGTTGTGTATACAGGTGGCTCGACTGCAGGCGCGCATGGTCGATCGCAGCCGTCCACTGTGGGAGGCCTATGTCATCGAGGGGCTGGACAATATCGACACCCTGCCAAGGGGTAGTTTTGCCATCCTGTTCAAGATGCACCATGCGGCGGTAGACGGAGCATCCGCCATGGAGGCCATTTATTCCCTGCACGACGACTCGGCCAAAGGCGGGCGCAGGGATTTTCCTGTCCATACACCGTCACCTGCACCCGGCCCGGCCAGTCTATTTGGCCGTGCCTACCTGAATCGCCTGCGCTCTCCCTCGCGCTGGCTGCAGGCCGTCCGCGACATTGCGCCAATTCCGGGGCGCATCCGCGAGGGTCTGAAAGCGCACAGACTGCAGTCGGTGAAAGCCCGCCACAGCACCCGTTTCAACGGCCCGGTGTCTCCCCACCGGGTGGTGGAGGCCTGCTTTTTCCGACTGGAGGAAGTCAAGGCGATCCGTCGTGCCATTGGCAGTGTCACCATCAACGATGTGCTGGTGAGTGTGATCGCCGGAGCGCTGGGACATTACCTTGACAGCAAGGGAGAAATGCCAAGACTCTCCCCCATGGCGATGATCCCGGTAAGCTATCGCAGCGAGGAGGAGCGGGCCTACAGCGGCAACCTGGTCACGGCCATGAGTATGGCCATACACAGTGAAGTCAGGGATCCCCTGAAACGTTTGCACCTGGTACACCAGGAGTCCCTGTCTGCCAAAGCCTACCTGGAAGCCATCGGCCCTCGAACGGCGGAAGACCTGGCCCAGGCGATCCCGCCCCAGATAGCCTCCCTGGCAGTGTTGCGCACCGGTACCCGGATGATGTTTTCCTCCGGCGTATCGGCCCCGGTGAACACGGTGATCACCAATGTGGCCGGCGAGCAGAAACCCCTCTATCTCTGCGGCGCCGAGGCGGTGGCCGTTGCCGGTTTCGGTCCGGTAATGGACAGTGTGGGAATCTTCCATGCAGTCATGAGCCTGAACGGCTGTGTCACTATCGCCATCAACGCCTGCCGGGAGATGTTGCCGGACCCGGGCTTTTACGCGGAGTGTATCCAGGGTGCTTACGCTGATCTACGAAACGCCGCGCTGGGTGGCGGTTGAGTTGGTCGTGCGTTATTGAAGCCGGGGCATCCCGCCCCTCGTCATCCCCGCGCAGGCGGGGACGCACTGTAGCTCCGGGCCCCTGCTTTCGCAGGGGCGACGATATTGAATGATCAGCTCTGGTTCAGCGAGCCCAGTTGTTCGCCCCTGGCGGCGAGGTCGAGTAGCAGGGGATCGGGCTCCCAGCACGCGTCACCTGTGAGTTTTTCGAGCTCACGCAATTTGCCGATCACGGTATCCAGTCCGAGCTGGTCGGCGTAGAACATGGGTCCACCCCGCCATTGTGGAAAGCCGTAGCCATTGAGGTACACAATGTCTATGTCCGAGGGCCGTGCGGCTATGCCCTCACGCAGGATGGCAGCCCCCTCGTTGACCAGGGCGAGCACCAGGCGGTCGACTATTTCCTCGGCGTCGATCTCGCGTCGGGTCACATCCCACTGATCGGCGATCTGTACTATCAACGCCTCCACTTCGGGGTCGGTTTCGCGCTTGCGTGTCTCCGGGTCATAGCGATAGTAACCGGCGCCGGTTTTCTGCCCCAGCCGCTCCATTTCCACCAGGGTATCGGCCAGGGCGCTTTCCTTCACCGAACGGGACGCGATGCCCTGGTCGCGACGGGAGCGGTAGCCGATATCGATGCCCGCCAGGTCGCCCACCGCGATCGGGCCCATGGCCATGCCCCAGGTTTCCATGGTGCTGTCCACCTGCGCCGGGCTGGCCCCCTCCAGCAGTAATAACTGGGCCTGCCTGGCGTAGCCTTTCAGCATGCGGTTGCCGACGAAGCCGTGGCATACGCCCACCGCTACCGGTATCTTGCCGATCTTTTTTGCCAGTTGCATAAAAGTCTGGACCACTTGCGGGGCGGTTTTGGCCGCGCGCACCACCTCCAGTAGCTTCATGACATTCGCCGGACTGAAGAAGTGCGCCCCGATAACCTTCTCCGGGCGAGCGGTGGCGGCGGCGATCTCGTTGACGTCCAGGTATGAGGTGTTGGTCGCCAGAATGCAATTTGCCTTGCAGGCCGCGTCCAGCTTGGCGAAGACCTCTTTTTTCACCTCCATGTTTTCGAAGACGGCCTCGATGACCAGGTCCACCGAGGCGAGGTCGGCGTAGTCGGTAGTGCCGGAAAAACGGGCCAGAAAAGCATCAGCTTGTTCCTGGGTGAAGCGCCCGCGCGTCACCGAGGTGGCGTAGTTTTTCTCGATGGTCGCCATGCCGCGATCGAGGAAATCCTGCTGGGTCTCTACCAGGGTCACCGGTATACCGGCATTGGCGAAGCACATGGCGATGCCGCCACCCATGGTTCCGGCGCCGATCACCGCAACGGAGTTTACCGGCAGTGTGGGAGTATCCCCGGGGATGTCCGGGAGTTTGGCCGTGGCGCGCTCGGCGAAGAACACGTGGCGCATGGCGGCGGATTGTGGGGATGACTTGCACGCCAAAAAGCGCTCTCGCTCCGCTTTCATACCCTCGGCGATATCTGACCGGGTGGCCAGCTCCGCCAGTTCCACAATGTAAGCGGGTGCCAGCTGGCCGCGGGTCTTGCGGGCGATTCCCTTGCGGTAATTGTCGAAAAACCCGTCGTCTGCGGGGGGTGCTGCAGTACGCTGGCCAGTGGGGCGGGGTGGCGCCTGGTCGGCGATGAGTTGCCCGGCGTAGGCCAGCGCCCCGGCTTCCAGGTCACCCTCCACCAGCGTGTCGACCAGGCCCAGTTCCAGGGCCTGCTCCGCCTTGATCGGCGCGCCGCTGGTCATCATGTCCAGTGCGGCTTCTACTCCAACGACCCGGGGCAGGCGTTGGGTGCCCCCGGCGCCCGGCAGCAGCCCCAGCTTTACCTCAGGCAGACCGAGACGGGTGCCGGGCAGCGCACAGCGATAGTGCGCCGCCAGGGCCACTTCCAGTCCGCCGCCCAGGGCGTTGCCGTGCAATGCGGCCAGCACCGGCTTGTCCATATTCTCGATCGCATTGACGATGTCGGGCAGGTGCGGCTCCTGTGGCGGCTTGCCGAACTCGGAGATGTCCGCGCCGGCGATGAAGGTGCGACCCTCGCAGAGGATCAGCAGCAGTTCACTGGCGTCTTCACGCGACTGCTCCAGGGCCGCCAGGATACCGGCCCGCACCGGCTGGGAGAGTGCGTTGACCGGGGGATTGTCGATACGAATGATGCCAATGCGGTCGTTCAGCGAGTATGTGACGGGAGATGTGCTCATAATTTTCACCGGGTTGGTGGCCTGGTCGGATGACCGCGGCCGGTTTCGATTTCAGCGGATGGATTTTATATCCAAAGAAATTGCCTGTCTCCCGCTCCGGTACCGCCGGCCGGGAAAATAAAAGTATTACACAAATATTTACTTAAGTCCCAATTTGTGTATCATTAACGTCCTCGTAATACCAATAACTCAGGAGGTAGGTGATGAAGCTGCAAAGCTATGCGGCGGGCCAGTGGTGTGAGGGTGCCGGAACGGGTACCCCGCTGTTCAACGCGGTGAATGGTGAAAAGATCTGTGAGGTTACCAGCGAAGGACTGGATTTTTCTGCCGTGGTACGCCACGGTCGCGAGGTAGGCAGTCCGGCCCTGCGCGCCATGACGTTTCTCGAGCGCGCCGCCGCCCTCAAGGACATGGCCAAGCACCTGATGTCGAAGAAGGAGGAGTTTTACAGCCTCTCCGCCAAGACCGGCGCCACCCGTGCCGATGGCTGGATCGATATCGAGGGCGGCATTGGCACCGTATTCAGCTATGCCAGCCTGGTCAACCGCGAGTTTCCCAATGATGTGGTGATGGTGGAGGGCGACATGGAACGTCTCTCGGCCAAGGGCAGTTTTGTCGGTCGTCACATCCTGTCGCCGAAACCCGGCGTGGCAGTTCACATCAACGCCTATAACTTCCCCTGCTGGGGCATGCTGGAAAAAATCGCCCCCAGCCTGGCAGCCGGCATGCCGGTTATCGTCAAGCCCGCTACCCCCGGTTCTTACCTTACCGAGGCGATGGTGAAGGAGATGGTCGCCGGCGAATTTTTCCCCGAGGGCTCGATCCAGCTGATTTGCGGCAGCGCCGGTGACCTGCTGGATCACCTCAATGAACAGGACGTGGTGACATTTACGGGTTCGGCCAGCACCGGCCAGAAACTGCGCACCCATCCCAATATCGTTGCCAACTCCATTCCCTTCACCATGGAGGCCGATTCACTGAACTGCGCCATTCTCGGCAAGTCCGTGGAAACCGGCGATGAGGAGTTCGCCATCTTCATCAAGGAGGTGGCCAAGGAAATGACCACCAAGGCGGGACAGAAGTGTACCGCTATCCGCCGCGTCATCGTGCCGGCGGACAAGGTCGACGCGGTCGCCGCGGCGCTCAAGGAGCGCCTTGGCAAGGCCACCCTGGGTGATCCGGAGGTGGAGGGCGTGCGCATGGGCCCACTGGTTGGGCGCGACCAGGCTCAGGACGTGCAGGCCAAGGTGGATACGCTGGCAGGGGAGTGCGATATCCTTCTCGGCGGCGGTGACTTCGACATCGCCGGTGCGGATAACAGCAGCGGCGCATACTTCCCCGCTACCCTGCTGCACTGCGATGATCCGTTCAACAAGGTGCTGGTGCACGAGGTGGAGGCCTTCGGCCCGGTGAGCACCCTGATGCCCTACGACACCATCGAGGATGCGGTGACCATTGCCTGTATGGGCAAGGGCAGTCTCGCCGGCTCCCTCTACACCTACGACGACGCCGAGGCCCGCACGGTGATCCTGGCCACTGCGCCCTATCATGGCCGAATGCTGATCCTCAACCGCGACTGCGCCGGGGAATCAACCGGTCACGGTTCGCCCCTGGCGAACCTGGTGCACGGTGGCCCTGGCCGGGCCGGCGGCGGCGAGGAACTGGGCGGCGTCCGGGCGGTGAAGCATTACATGCAGCGCACTGCGCTGCAGGGGTCCCCGACCACCCTGATGGCCATTACCAATGAATACCACCCGGGGGCGAAGGTCTACAGCGACGACATTCACCCTTTCAAGAAGTGGTTCGAGGACCTCAGGATTGGCGAGACCCTGGTCACCCACCGGCGCACCGTGACCGAGGCGGATATCGTCAACTTCGGTTGTGTCAGTGGCGACCACTTCTACGCCCACTTCGACGAAATCGCGGCGAAGGATTCCTTCTTCGGCCAACGGGTGGCCCATGGCTATTTCGTCATCTCCGCGGCGGCGGGTATGTTTGTGGAACCCTCGCCGGGTCCTGTCATCGCCAACTACGGTCTGGAAAACCTGCGCTTTATCGAACCGGTCCCCGCCGGTACCACGATACAGGCCAAAATCTCCGTGAAGCGCAAAATCAAGAAGGCCCCCCGCGGCGACGAGAAGCCGAACGGGGTGGTGGTGTGGGCGGTGGAAGTCAGCAACCAGGACGGCGCGCCGGTGGCCATCTACGACATCATGACCCTGGTCGCCCGGCGCGACCCCTGAGCGAGGATGACGGCAATGAGCTACGAGAACATCGAATACGAGGTGGCCGACGGTGTCGCGGTACTGAAACTCAACCGCCCCGAATCCCTGAACAGCTTCACCAGTGATATGCACCTGGAAGTTCGCGAGGTCCTGACGCAGGCTGCTCAGGATAACGGGGTGCGTGCCGTACTGCTTACCGGCAACGGCCGGGGTTTCTGTGCCGGCCAGGACCTCAATGACCGCGCCGTGGCGCCGGGTGAGTCCATGCCTGACCTGGGGGATTCGGTGGAGAAAAACTACAACCCGCTGATCCGCCTGCTCACCACCATGGAGAAGCCGGTGATCTGCGCGGTGAACGGTGTGGCAGCCGGCGCCGGCGCCAACATTGCGCTTGCCTGCGACATCGTGATTGCCGCCCGCAGTGCCAATTTCATCGAATCGTTCTGCAAGTTGGGGCTCATCCCGGATTCTGGCGGCACCTGGCACCTTCCCCGCCTGGTGGGTATGGCCAGGGCCAGGGGACTGGCCATGTTGGGCCCGAAAGTCTCAGCGGAGCAGGCCGAAGCCTGGGGCATGATCTGGCAGGTAGTGGATGATGAGGCCTTGCTGGATACCGCCATGGGCCTGGCAAGACAGATGGCCACCCAGCCCACCCGTGGTTTCGCCTTTACCAAGCAGGCGTTCGCCCGGTCAGCGGTCAACACGCTTGACCAGCAACTGGAGGTGGAAAAGGAGTTGATGCGGGCAGCGGGCAAGACCCACGACTACCAGGAAGGCGTGAAAGCCTTCCTTGAGAAGCGTACTCCCGAGTACAAGGGCGAATAGGCGTGCTAAATGAACAGCAACTCGCCGAGGCCAGCGCCGCAGCCATGTGGGCGGACGACAGGGCATCCCAGGCGATGGGCATGGCCATTAAAGAGATTGCACCCGGTACGGCCACGCTGACCATGACCGTGCGGGAAGATATGGTCAACGGCCACGACATCTGTCACGGGGGATTCATTTTCACCCTGGCAGACAGCGCCTTCGCCTTCGCCTGCAACAGCCAGAACCTGATCGCCGTGGCATCCGGCGCGCGCATCGAGTTCCTGGCTCCCGGCAAACTCGGTGACCAACTCACGGCGGTGGCCAGGGTGGCATCCCAGGGCAGACGCAACGGCGTCTACGATGCGGTGGTAAGCAACCAGGACGGCAGGGATATCGCGCTGTTCCGTGGCAATTCCGCCCGTATCGGTGGTGCCCTGGTGGACGAATCAACAGGAGAAGCAATTAATGACTGACGCCTTTATCTGTGACGCGATACGCACCCCGATCGGTCGCTATGGCGGCGCCCTGTCTCCGGTGCGCGCCGACGACCTGGGCGCGATTCCCATCAGGGCGCTGATGGAGCGCAACCCCGGCGTGGATTGGAAACAGGTGGACGATGTCTGGTACGGCTGCGCCAACCAGGCCGGTGAGGACAATCGCAACGTGGCGCGCATGAGTTCCCTGCTGGCCGGATTGCCCGTGGAAGTGCCTGGCGTAACCGTCAACCGGCTCTGCGGTTCCGGCATGGACGCGGTGGGGTCTGCGGCCCGGGCAATCAAGGCGGGCGAAATCGATCTGGCTATCGCCGGCGGCGTCGAGTCCATGTCCCGGGCGCCGTTTGTTACCGGCAAGGCGACCAGTGCCTTCAGTCGTGATGCGCAGATGTTCGACACCACGATCGGCTGGCGCTTCGTCAACAAACTGATGAAGCAACAGTACGGTATCGACTCCATGCCGGAGACGGCTGAGAACGTGGCCGAGCAGTTCAGCATTGCCCGGGAAGACCAGGACGCCTTTGCCCTGCGCTCGCAGCAGAAGGCCGCCGAGGCCCAGCAGTCGGGGCGCTTCGACGACGAGATCGTGGCGGTCACAATTCCCCAGCGCAAGGGAGATCCGGTGGTGGTGGATACCGACGAACATCCGCGCGCTACCAGCATGGAAGCCCTGGCCAGGTTGGGTACGCCCTTCCGCGAAAACGGTACGGTCACTGCCGGCAATGCCTCTGGCGTCAATGACGGTGCCTGTGCCCTGCTGGTTGCCTCCGCCGCCGCCGCTGAACGGCATGGACTGGTGCCGAAGGCCCGCATACTGGCGATGGCGACCAGTGGGCTCGAACCGCGGATCATGGGCTATGGGCCCTTCGAGGCCAGCAACAAGGTGCTGGCCAGGGCCGGGCTGTCCCTGGCCGACATGGACGTGATCGAATTGAATGAGGCCTTCGCCGCCCAGGGCCTGGCAGTAACCCGCGCCCTGGGCCTGGCGGATGATGACGAGCGTATCAATCCCAACGGCGGCGCCATTGCCCTCGGGCATCCCCTGGGCATGAGCGGTGCCCGGCTGGTGACCACCGCCATGTACCAGTTACACCGAAGCGGCGGGCGCTACGCGCTGTGCACCATGTGCATCGGGGTAGGGCAGGGCATCGCCCTGGTTATCGAACGCACCTGACAGATTAACCTCAACGGGAGAAAAACCATGAGTGAACTCTCAACAGCGGAACTGGAAAAACTGGAAGCGGCCTTCCAGGCCAGGATCGACGCGGAAGAAAAAATCGAGCCCAAGGACTGGATGCCGGAGGGTTACCGCAAGAACCTGATTCGACAGATTTCCCAGCATGCACACTCGGAAGTGATCGGCATGCAGCCGGAAGGTAACTGGATTACCCGCGCCCCCACCCTGCACCGTAAGTGCATTCTGCTGGCCAAGGTCCAGGACGAGGGTGGCCACGGCCTGTACCTGTACAGTGCAACCGAAACTCTCGGTATCAGCCGCGAGGAGTTGATCCAGGCACTCCACGACGGCGTGGCCAAGTACGCGTCCATCTTCAATTACCCGGCCCTGACATGGGCGGACATCGGCGCCATCGGCTGGCTGGTCGACGGCGCTGCCATTGTCAACCAGGTATCCCTGCAGCGCACCTCCTACGGACCCTATTCGCGCGGCATGATCCGCATCTGCAAGGAGGAGAGTTTTCACCAGCGCCAGGGCTACCACATCATGATGACCCTGATGCAGGGGTCAGAGGAGCAGCGGGCCATGGCCCAGGACGCCCTGAACCGTTTCTGGTGGCCCGCGTTGATGATGTTCGGTCCCCACGATGCCGAGTCGGCGCATTCCGCCCAGTCCATGAAGTGGAAAATCAAACGCCAGAGCAATGACGAGCTGCGACAGAAGTTCGTCGACCAGAGTGTGGCGCAGGCGAAGGAGATCGGCCTGGAAATCCCCGATCCGGAGCTGAAGTGGAACGAGGAGCGCGGCCACTACGATTTCGGCGAGATCGACTGGGAGGAATTCGCCCAGGTGGTGGCCGGCAACGGTCCCTGCAATCGCCAGCGCCTGCAGCACCACATCAAGGTTCACAGGGATGGCCAGTGGGTGCGCGACGCCATGGCCGCCCACGAGGAAAAAGTCAGACAGCGCGCCGTCAAGGTCGCCTAGGGAGATTAACCATGTCAGAACACATGAAACTGTACGAAGTATTCATCCGCTCCAAGCGCGGCCTGGACCACAAGCACGTGGGCAGCCTGCACGCCGAGGACCCGCAGCAGGCCCTGGAATATGCCCGCGACATCTACACCCGGCGCAGTGAGGGAGTGAGCATCTGGGTGGTGAATTCCTCCGACGTCACGGCGTCCCAGGAATCGGATTGCGGCAGCTTCTACGACCCCCATGACGACAAGCCCTACCGCCATGCCACCCACTACCAGCTGCCAGAAGCTGTCAACAACATGTAGGAGGCGGAAAATGTCCGTATCCAAAGACGAAATCAAACAGTATGCCATCCGCCTGGCCGATGACGCGGTGGTGCTCGGGCACCGGCTGTCCGAGTGGTGCAGTTTCGGCCCCTTCCTGGAAGAAGACCTGGCGTTGACCAATGTGGCCCTGGACTTTATCGGCCGGGCCCGCATGTTCTACAGCTACGCGGCCGAGCTCGCCGACGACGGTTCCACCGAGGACACCTACGCCTTCACCCGGGACAATCGCGAGTTCACCAACCTGCTGATCCACGAACTGAACAACGGCGACTTCGCCTTTACCATGGCCCGGCAGTACTTCATTGACGTGTACTCACTTGCCTACATGGAGGCCCTGCAGAAGTCCTCCGACGCCACCCTGGCGGCCATCGCCGACAAGGCGGTGAAGGAGAGTCGCTACCACCTGCGCCGCAGCCACGACTGGATGCTGCGTCTGGGGGACGGCACTGAGGAGAGCCGCCGTCGCATGCAGGAGGCGGTGGAAAATCTCTGGGGCTATGTCCCTGAGTTGTTCGAGATGGATGAGCTGGAGCAGGCACTGGCGCAGGCCGGTATCGGCGTGGATGCCGCAGCCCTGAGCGATGACTGGTACGCCACCGTGCGCGCCACCCTGGCAGAGGCGACCCTGGAAGAGCCCGCCGGCGACTGGTCCGTCCGCGGTGGCCGCCAGGGCATTCATACCGAGGCTCTCGGCCACATGCTCAGCGATATGCAGTTTGTGCAGCGGGCCTACCCGGGCCTGCAGTGGTAGCCAGCGGTGACTGAGTCCGACCTCATCCCCAGCATACCCGCGGAGGAGGGCGAGCGCCGGGAGCGCCGCGCCAATTCCTCTCTGGGGGCGCTTTGGGATCTGCTTGACGCGGTGAAAGATCCGGAAGTTCCCGCAGTGAGCCTGTGGGAAATGGGCATCCTGCAGGACCTGGAGATGGACGGCGACAAGGTCGTGGTGACCATCACGCCGACCTACTCCGGCTGTCCTGCCATGACCGTTATGGCAGAGGACGTGGTGGCAGAACTGGCCCGGGCCGGTTACCGGTCCGAGGTGGTCAGCAGGCTTTCTCCCGCCTGGTCCACCGCCTGGATCTCAGCGGAGGCTCAGGCCAAGCTACGCGCCAGCGGCATCGCGCCCCCTGGTCATGGCCGTGGTACCGAGGACGTTGAGGTCCTGTGTCCCCGCTGCAGTTCGCCCGAGGTGAAGAGGCTCAGTGAATTTGGCACCACCGCCTGCAAGGCGCTCTACCAGTGTCTCGCCTGCGGTGAACCCTTCGATCATTTCAAACCCATTTAGGAGAGCGTTATGGCAGACGCACAACTACATACGCTGACCGTGGCCGCCGTGGAGCCCGAGACGGCCAACGCGATCAAGATCAGCTTCGAAGTTCCCGCCGAACTGGAAGAGACTTTTCGCTACAAACAGGGCCAGTACCTGACCCTTGAATCCACCATTGACGGCGAGCCGGTGCGCCGCTCGTATTCCATTTGCTCCGGCGTCAACGACGAGGCCATGCAGGTGGCCATCAAGCGCGTGGAAGGGGGCGTTTACTCCAATTTCGCCAACGACTCGCTGCAGGCAGGGGACAGGATCCAGGTGATGCCCCCCCAGGGCAGTTTCTACACGGAACTGGATCCCTCGGCCGCGCGCAACTACCTGTTTATCGCGGCTGGCAGCGGCATTACACCGGTGATCTCCAACGTCAAGACCATCCTCGAGGAGGAGCCGAACAGTCGAGTGACGCTGCTGCTCGGTAACCAGCGCACCAATACCATCATGTTCCGGGAGACCCTGAGCTTCCTCAAGAACAGGTACATGACACGGCTGCTGTGGGTGAATATCCTGAGCAAGGAGGACCAGGGTTCAGACGTGCTAAATGGACGCCTCAACAATCGCAAGGGTGGTCAACTCAACCAGCAGCTGATTGACCTGAGCAGTTACGACGAATACTTCATCTGTGGCCCGGAGTCGATGATTTCCGAGGTCTCCCGTGGGCTGCGCGGTGTGGGCGTGGACGAGGACAATATTCACTACGAGCTGTTTGCCTCCTCCGCGGACGATGCCCGGGCCGTGGTGGAGAAACACCACGCCCGCGCCAAGGCTTACGGCGGCAAGACCAGTAACGTGACCGTCATCATGGATGGTCGTGCCAGCCACTTCGAACTGCCCACGAATGGAGAGAATATTCTCGACGCCGGCATGAATCACGGCGTCGACCTGCCTTACTCGTGCAAGGGGGGGGTCTGCTCCACCTGCAAGGCCAGGCTGGTGGAAGGGGAAGTGGACATGGATATCACCCATGGCCTGGAAGCCGGCGAGATCGAGCAGGGCTTCGTGCTCACTTGCCAGGCGCACCCCATCAGTGACAAAGTCGTCGTCGACTTTGACCAGAAATAAGAATGGAGCGCACCATGTACTGTATGACTGTCACCTATCCCGTCGGCGAAGATACCCGGTTTGATATGGACTATTACCGCGAAACCCATGTGCCGCTGTGTGAGAAGCTGTTTGCTGAACACGGATTTCTGGGGTCGGTGCTGCGCATGGACCAGGGCAGCGCCCCGGGTAAAGGCGGCCTCAACTACGCCTCCGTGGACCTGTTATTTGCGAGCGCAGAGCAAATGGGTGCGGGCCTGGCGGCACATGGCAAGGAAATCGGCGCCGACATCGCCAATTACACCGACTGCACGCCGACCATGACCTTCAGCGAGGTGGCAGTAGACCTGCGGAGGGCTTGAGCGCAGGCTGTTCAGGTGCGATAGGGGCCTGGCCTTGAGTGACTCCCGGGAACCCGGGCGGAGCGCCCGTCGCTTCTTTCTGTTCCTCGTGTTTTGCCTGGTTTCGCCGCTGCTACTGGTGGCGCTGGCTGCGCCAGCGCCGGCAGTCGGTGTGCTCTGGGACTGGGCCAACGCCATCGGCTACGTGGGTGTTGCCCTGGTTTTGCTGCTGTTTTTCTACACCGGCCGGCCCCGGGCCTTCCCCCCATTCAGCGGACGCTTTTTCGCCAATATCCACCGGGACCTGGGCTACGTCGCCCTGCTGCTGGTACTGGTCCATGTCGGCCTGCTGCTGTATACGGAACCGCTTCTGTTGGAGCACCTCAAGCCCAGCGCTCCACTGTACATGCTGGCCGGGCTGGCCTCGACAGTGCTGTTTTTGCTGCTGGCGATCACTTCCATTACCCCGCTTCGGCGCCGCCTGTGGCCGGACTATCATCGCTTTCGCGGGTTTCACGCCTGGCTTTCGATGGCGGCGGTGGTTCTGCTGCTGGTGCACATTGTCGGCAGCGGCTATTACCTGAATACGGGGTTAAAGACGGCCATCCTGCTGTTGGTCAGTGGCGTGCTGTTGGGTGTTTATATCGACAAGCGCCATGTGCACCTGCGCCATGATCGCTCTGTGGCGCGGCTCCGCAACACCTCACATTACGCCGCCGCCCTGGCCTTTGGCCCGGTCACGCTGGTGCTGGTCCTCGCGTTGGGGCTGGCCTGTCTGTGGCTGGGGCTGGCCCCGTGAGGAGGCATCAAGGCCGCGCAGTGCTGCGCCTGGCCTGGCCCTGGTGTGCTGCGGTGCTGGTATTCCTGGTCGTGTTGTACGCGGGCCACGCCTGGCGCCAACAACAACTGGCCCGCCGACCCATGTTGCCGACAGGCTTCGAGCACATCGACCATGTCGACATCCATTGTGCCGACTGCCACCACAATTGGTTGGACGGGACGGGCAGCGGTATCTGTTACAACTGCCACAAGACCGATGCAGCGGTTAATCGGGAGATGGAAGCTATTTTTCACCAGTTCTGCCGGGGCTGCCACGTCGACGAGCGCGCGCAGGGGGAGAAAAGCGGGCCGCTGCGCTCCTGCGCGGCCTGTCACCCGGCACAGTGAAACCAGGGCCGTACTGTTTCCGGCAAAACGCTTCTGCTACATTGAACAACATTGGCACATGTACATAACAGGATAAAAAGCCGTGAACGATGATAAGAAACTCGAGGCAATTCGCCGCAAGACCCGCCAGCGGCTGATTTTTACCGGCATCACCCTGGTGCTCTATTTTTCCTATGTTTTCAACTACACCACGGATAACCCCTTGCTGGGTCGATTGGTCGGGGATTCACATATCTCCGGCTCACTGGTGATGTTCGTGTGCCTGATTGTTTCCTTTATCGGCCTGGAACTGCTGTTTCTGGCAATCAATCGCCACAGAGGGGAGGATTAGGGCTATGGTACTCGGCAAGATTGCGTCAGCACTGGCGCTGCTCACACCGCTGGCTGCCGTGGCTGCGCCCGCCATTGACGGCGAGGTGGAGCGGCAGGCCGTCAATCCCACCGCCATCGTGATGTTTCTTATTTTCGTGGCGGCCACCCTGGCGATCACCTGGTGGGCTGCCAGGCGCACCCGGAGCAGCAAGGATTTTTACACCGCCGGCGGCGAAATAACCGGGCTGCAGAATGGCACCGCTATCGCCGGTGACTTCATGTCGGCCGCTTCTTTCCTCGGCATTACCGGTCTGATATTCCTGGGTGGATTCGACGGCCTGGTACTCGCCCTGGGCGCGTTTTCCGCGTGGCCACTGATGCTGTTCCTGCTCGCCAAACGGGTGCGCAACCTGGGCAGCTTCACCTTTGTGGATGTGGTCTCCATGCGCCTGGATCGCACCCCGATCCGCATTGTCGCCCTGCTGGGTACGGTTACCGTGGTGGTGCTCTATCTTATCGCCCAGATGGTGGGTGCAGGAAAGTTGATCGAACTGCTGTTCGGGCTGCCCTACAACGTGGCGGTTATCTCCGTGAGCATTCTGGTACTCGCTTACGTTACCTTCGGAGGCATGTTGGCGACCACCTGGGTGCAGATTATCAAGGCCATACTGTTGATTACCGGGGTGACCATCTGTGCCTTCCTGGTGATGAAGGAAGTGGGTTTCAGCATCGATGCCCTGTTAGCCGGCGCCGCCGACAATCACCCGCGGGGGATGGCGATACTGAGTCCCGGTGTCCTGTTCCGGGACCCGGTGCAGATCGCTACCATCCTGGTGTCCATGATGTTCGGAACCCTGGGCCTGCCCCATATTCTCATGCGCCTGTTCACCGTGCCCAATATGCACGAGGCCAAGAAATCAGCACTCTACGCGTCTCTGTTCATGGGCTATTTCTACCTGGCGATCATTGTGCTCGGTTTCGGCACCGCCTACCTGCTTTACAACAACCCGCAATTCTTCGACGCGCAAGGCAAAATCATCGGCGGCAGTAATATGGCGGCTATCCACCTGGCCAATGCGGTGGGGGGAGACCTGTTAACAGGCTTCATGTCGGCGGTTTCCTTCGCCACCATCCTGGCGGTGGTGGCCGGTCTGACCGTCTCTGGCGCGGCGGCCATCGCCCACGACCTGTACGCCGAGGTACTGTGCAAGGGCAAACCGGACCACAAGACCGAGATGCGCCTGACCCGCATCACGACGATTGCCATCGGTATTATCGCTGTCATACTCGGGATTCTGTTTCAAAATGAGAACGTGGCTTTTATTGCCACCATGCCCATGGTGGTGGCTGCGTCGGTCAATTTCCCGATACTTTTCCTGTCCCTGTTCTGGTCCGGGCTCACCACCCGGGGCTCCATCTCCGGAGCGCTGGTGGGCCTGGTGTCCTCTGTAGCACTGATCGTTATAGGGCCGCAGGTATGGGTCTCGGTGCTGGGCCACGAGGCGCCGCTGTTCCCCTATAATTACCCGGCGCTGTTTACCCTGCCACTGGCGCTGGTGGTGACCTGGTCGGTATCGGTAAGCGACCGCAGCGAGCGTGGTAAGGTGGACCGGGATAACTACCATGACCTGTTGATCCGCTCCGAGTTCGGTCCCCAGGATGGTGTGCTGGAGGTGGCCAGGCACTGACCGCCGTGGAGTCGGGCGGTAGTGCGGAACAAAAAGCGAGGAGATACCATGATCGACCCTTACGCCCTTATCGCCCGGCGCCTGATCTGTGCGCTGGCAGTGGTGGCCGCCTTCATGGTGCCGGGTGCCTTTGCCGCGGACGACGTCTTTTCCCACCCTTACGGCGACAACGCTGCGGCCGGTGGCTACGTGGAAGTCAACGGTATCCGCATGTACTACGAAGTCTATGGCGAGGGGGAACCCCTGGTGCTGATCCATGGCTCGGGCCAGAGCATCGAGGCGATGAAGCACCAGATCGAGCACTTCGCCCACCGTTACAAGGTAGTTGTGGCGGACAGCCGCGCCCACGGCAAGTCGGGGATGACCGACCAGCAGATGACCTACCGGCAGATGGCGTCTGACTGGGCAGGCCTGATCAGGCACCTCGGCCTGGGCAAGGTGCGCCTGGTGGGCTGGAGCGACGGAGGCAACATCGGGCTCCTGATGGCGATACTCTACCCGGAAACGATCGACCGGCTGGCGGTCATGGGGGCCAATATGCAGCCCGATACCAGTGCCGTGTACGAGTGGGCGGTGGAGTGGGTGGCGAGGCAGTCGCAGCACATCGATGACATGCTGGCAAAGGGGGATACCAGCCAGAACTGGGCAGCGGCCAAACAGCAGTTCTACCTGCTCCGGGAGCTGCCGGATATCTCCCTGGAGGAGATGCACAGTATCGAGGTGCCGGTGCTGGTGATGGCCGGGGATAAAGACATCATCCGTGAGGAGCACACCGTGCTGATGTACCAGACACTGCCCAGGGCTCACCTGGCGATTTTCCCCGGTGAGACCCACTTCACCCCCGCCATGAACCCGGCCCTGTTCAATGCCACGGTGGAGCGCTTCATGGAGCATCCCTACTCGCGACCCGATTCGAAAGACGTGGTGCTGAGTGAGCATTGAGATGCGTATCCCGGGGGCCTGTCGCCTTGTCGGCAGCCTGTTGGCGGCCTGCTGCCTGGGGCTCGCTGCCTGCGAAAGCAGGGCCCCGCAACAGCCGCCGGGATTGCAGGAGCCGGTAGCGGCAGCGGCTGTCCCCGTGGACAATAAACGTCTCCTGAATCTGGCCGCGGAGCCGGGCACCTGGCTTACTGGCGGCCGCGATTACCAGCAGAGTTACCATTCGCCACTTGCGCAGATCACGGCGGAAAACGTCACACAGCTCGGTTACGCCTGGCATCACGACCTGGGTTCCGAGCACGGTTATGAGGCGACCCCCATCGTTGTGGACGGCGTTATGTACGGCAGCGGCCCCAAAGGGGCAGCCTTCGCACTGGACGCCGCCAGCGGTGACGAGCTCTGGACGTTTGACCCGGACATAGACACCGGTTTTGTGCGCAAGGTCTGTTGCGGCCTGGTGAATCGCGGTGTTGCCATCTGGGGCGATAAGGTGTTTGTGGCGTCGGTGGACGGCTATCTCTACGCGCTGGACAAGGAAGACGGCAGTGTGACCTGGAGAGTTGATACGTTTAGCGACCGCGAGCGGGGTTACACCATCACCGGCGCGCCCTATATCGCCAACGATCTGGTGATCATCGGTAACGCCGGGGCCGAATTCGACGCGCGGGGCTATATCACCGCCTACGACACCGCCACCGGCCAGCAACGCTGGCGTTTCTTCACCGTGCCCGGGTCTGCCGAGGGGCCGTTCGAGCATCCGGAACTGGAGAACGCGGCGAAGACCTGGGACCGCGACAGCCTGTGGCAGGTGGGCCTGGGCGGCACCGTGTGGGACGCCATGGCCTTCGACCCGGAACTGAACCTGCTCTACGTGGGCACTGGCAACGCCGCGCCCTATCCGCGTAAGCTGCGCAGTCCGCGAGGGGGCGATAATCTGTATCTCTCTTCCATCCTCGCCATCGATCCCGGTTCGGGCCGCCTGCTCTGGCACTACCAGACCACGCCCGGGGACAACTGGGATTACACCGCCACCCAGAAGATGATCCTCGCTGACCTGGAGATCGGCGGGACGACCCGGCAGGTGATCATGCAGGCCCCCAAGAACGGCTTCTTCTACGTCCTGGACCGGCTCACCGGGGAATTGATTTCGGCGAAGCCCTTTGCGGCGGTGAACTGGGCCAGTCATATCGACCTGGAGACCGGCCGTCCGGCGGAGACGGGACAGGGGGAGTACTTCTTTGAGCCGAAGTTGATCTTCCCGGGTCCCCAGGGCGCCCACAACTGGCAGCCCATGTCCTACAGCCCGACTACCGGGCTGGTTTATATTCCCGCCAAAGAGGCCGGCGCGATCTGGACCATGCCCGAGGAGCCCTTCGAGTACCAGAAAGGCGGGCTCAACTCGCACTCGGTCTACATCTTCCCCACGCCGGGGGAGTGGGGCCTGGACAGCGCCCTGGCCCAGACCCTGCCGCCTATCGAGGAACTGGGCAAGGGGCAGCCCGACACCACCATTCGCGGCTTCCTGCGCGCCTGGGACCCGGTGAAACAGGAGCTCGCCTGGGAGCGCGAGACCTCCGGCCCCTGGGTGGGCAACATGGCGGCCTTCTGGAACGGTGGCGGCGTCATGACCACCGCGACCAACCTGGTGTTCCAGGGGCGCGGCAGCGGTCGTCTGGTGGTGCTGGATGCGGCGACCGGCGCGGAGCTGCACAGCATAGACGTGGGCCTTTCCATGATGGCCGCGCCCATGACCTACACCGCGCAGGGCGAGCAGTACGTGGCCATCATTACGGGTATCGGCGGTGGCAACGGCAACGATTACCTGCCGGGCATGGCGGCCTATACCTACGGCAACCAGGGGCGGGTGGTGGCCTTCAAGCTCGGCGGCGGTGAGGTGCCCCGGCGGCCGGAGATCGCCCGCGAGGAGAACCTGCTGGAAGAGCCTCCGGTGCCGCGTCGCGGCAGCGAAGAACAGGTCGCGGAGGGCGCGAAGCTGTACCTGCGCAACTGCGCCAAGTGTCATTCCAACATCGACGGCCGCGGCTCCGGGATTCCCGATCTGCGCGTGATGGGCGCGACTGCACACGCCGAGTTCAGCGACATCCTGTTGAAGGGCACGCGCGCAGACAAGGGCATGGGAAACTTTTCTGACCTGCTGAACGAGTCTGAGGTACAGTCGCTGCATGTGTACCTGATCGACCAGGCCTGGCAGCATTTCGAGAAGCAACAATCCGGTGGCGAGTGGCACAAGGCCCAGGTCGAGTGAGCGTAAAAAAGGGGCGATGGAAAGATCCATCGCCCCTTGCGGGTTCAGGCAGTGAGGTCTAGAAGCGGTAGCGCGCTTCCAGTCCGATGGTGCGCGGCCTGTTGGTCACAATGCGCGGACGCCCGGGCATCTCGGCGGCGATGGAACGGTTGTCCGCGAGGTTCGCCCGCTCGTCGCTGACATTGTCGACGAACAGGGTGATATCCCAGCTCTCGTTCATTACGCCACCGCGCAGGTTGTAGGCATCCCAACTGTCCCGCCCCACGATCGCGCCATTGTTGAAGCTGGTGCTGTCACCGTAGTAGTTACCGTCGGCGCGCAGACGGCCGTCCCATTCGCCAAAGACCGGCCACACATACTCGATGGAGCCGGTAGCGGTCCAGTCGGGCACGCCGTGCAGCTCGTCACCCTCGAGGTAGCCCGGGAAGCCGGCCGCATCCTTGACCTCGGTCTCGGTATAGCCGATGCCCAACTGCAGGGTCAGGCCCTCGATCGGGGCGGCCGACATCTCCACCTCGAAGCCGGTGCTCTCCACATCGCCGATGTTGGCGTCGACCTGGAAACCACAGGCCAGTCGTTGCACCTGCAGCGCGTCGCTCCAGTCGATAAAGAACACCGCCGCATTCAGGGAGACCCGGTTGTTGGCGAGAGTGGACTTGATGCCCGCCTCGTAGCTCCACAGGTCATCCGAGTCATAGGTCCGCAATTCGTCAGGATTGAGACCCACCTCGGCCAGTTCGTCGCCGCACAGGGTCGGTGACAGCTGGCCGTTAACACCACCGATACGGAAACCCTTGGCTGCACTGGCGTAGACATTGACGTTGTCCGACGCATCGAATGAGGCCATCACTTTCGGGTTGATCCCGCTTTCGCTCTGGCTGCCTTTGAAAAAGCTCGGTCCGCCGTTGGCAAAGCCGTCGGACGTTGACTGGAAATCGACCTTGGTGTCGTACCAGCGACCGCCCGCGGTCAGTGACAGCCGCTCTGTCACGTCCCAGGTGACCTCACCGTACACGGCCAGCTCCTCCACGTCTTCGGGCTGGTCGGTAATGAAGATCAGGTCGCCGGGAACGATATTCGCGGGGCCGCCGGCCGCCTCGTTGAGGGCGTCATTGACGCCGGGCTGCAGTGCCGGTGGATAGCCGCGGACAAATTCGTTATCGGCGTAGAATACACCCACCACGAAATTCCAGGGGCCGTCAAAGCTGCTGGTAAACCGGGTCTCGTGAGAGAAATTCTCGTACTCGGAAGTGGTCGACAGGGTGGATTCCAGCGGGAAAATGGGCAGCCCCACCGCAGCGCCGTAGATGAAGTCCAGGAAGGTGTGCTCTTCCTCGAATTCCTCTGTGTCGCGCTCGTAGTAGGCCGTGGTGGAGGTGATGTCGCCGGATTCAAGGGACCAGTTCAAGACCAGGCTGGCAATCCACCACTCGTCTTCACCCGGCTCCTCGGAATCGAAAAAGCGCGGTGTGTCGGTGTTCTCGGGGTCGATGTCGGCGAAGGGCAGGCCGTCCGCCTCGATCTTCTGGTACATGATCTTTGGCGTGATCGAGAGGTTTTCCGTCACCATCCACTTGAGTGCGATCTGGCCGCCCCAGTAGTCTTCATCGTCGACATTCTCGTTTTCGCGGAATGCCGGTGTGGTGCCCGTGACTTCTTCCCCGGTCTGGTAATTGAGCCAGGTGGGATCGTAGACGCGGTCATATATGCCCGACAGGGAACCGTAGTAGCCGGCCACGCGCAGCCCCAGGGTGTCCTTGACCAGGGGAATATTGACGTTGCCGTCGACGGAGTAGTTCTGGTCGCCATCCTCCACGGTTGACAGCGAGGTGTGCACCGCGCCGTAGACTTCGTCCAGGCTCGGCTGCTGTGTAATCAGGCGCACCGTGCCACCCATGGAACGGGCGCCGTACAGGGAGCCCTGGGGCCCGCGCAGTACCTCGATGCGCTCCAGGTCCAGGATCCTCGGTTGCAGCGCGGACGTCACCGGCACGTCGTCAATATAGAATCCGGTGGTCGCCGCCGAAGACTTGTCGCCGCTGCCGAATACGCCGCGCAGCGCCGGTGAGTTGGCGTCAAAGCGGCCGTCTGACTGGAAGGCGGTGCCGAGGTTAGGGATGCGGACGGCAAAATCCAGGTAACTGTCGACCCCCATGTTTTCCAGTTCGCGTTCGGAGATCGCCGTGACGGACATGCCGATTTCCTGTAGCGACTGTTCGCGCTTGGTGGCGGTGACAAGCACCTCTTCCAGCCCGGCGAATTCCTGCGCAGCCACGGGACCGGACATCAGAACGGCCGCACAGGCCAGTGTGAGCGGTGTCGATTTGAAGGGCACAGGTTTATTCTTTTGCATAACAGACTCCTTGCGGGTGCCAGGGTTGATCAGGATGTACAGGGTGTTATTAGAATCCTTCCCCACGAACCAGCAGAATAGCAGCAGGGCGGCCATAGGTGAAAAGATAACTCCTGTGTAATATTGCCATGGTTTCACCTGGCTTGGGGCAATAGGAAGGGACACATAAACTTGAGCTCGCCGGGTATTTGCGTAATACTCCGCTCACGTGATGGATGATGTCGCGGGGTATACTAGTGTATAAAAGTGCCACCACAGAACTCGCGCCTGGCGTGGATCGCTTCGATTTTTTCGGCAGCGTCGTTAACGACCTGTTCTGCCCCATGGCCTGCGAACGCAATGTGCACTCTCCCGGTGACTTCAACGCCACCGTGCTCAGCCAGCAATTGGGAGCGGTGGGATTTGCCGCGATCAAGAGCAGCCCGCTTGACGTCTATCGCCGCCGCACTGACATCGCGCGGGCTTCCGAATCCAGTTACCTGGTGAAGATCCAGGTGCAGGGCGAGAGCCTGGTGCAGCAGTTGGGCCGCGAGGCTCACCTGACGCCCGGCGACTTCACCCTGTGCCAGAGTTCGGTACCCTATGAACTGCATTTCCGGGAGGAGTATTCACAGGTCATCCTCTCTGTCCCCCAGGCACTGCTGGATGAATGTGTCCAGCACCCTTACCAGCACCTCGGTGTGCGTATGGATGCGTCGGTGGGCGCCAACGGCCTGTTTACCCAGTTCGTCACCTCCATTGCGGGGCAGCTGGACAGGATGGACGGCGTATTGGCACAGCGGCTGGAGGCCAATGTGATCGATCTGTTGGCCACAACCCTGGGCTATGCCCAGGAGGCGCAAAAGCGCGACCTGATAGCCAGTGGGGTGAAAGGGGAGTACCTGCAACGCATCAAACACTTTATACGCCGCCACCTGGATGATGATCGCCTGGGGCCGGAGTGGATTGCCGCAGCACATGATATTTCCACCCGCTACCTGCATATGCTTTTCGAGTCCGAGAGCGTTTCTGTATCCCGCTATATCCAGCAACTTCGCCTCGAATCCTGTCGCGCTGCACTGATGGATCCCGCCTTTGCCGGCTATTCCGTTGCCGAGATAGCCTATCGATTCGGCTTCAAGGACGCCTCCCACTTCAGCAGGGCCTTCAAGTCCGAATTCGGCCAGGCGCCGGCCCGTTATCGCAAAGAGAGCCTCAGCTAGGTTCCTCCGGCGCCCTGGCGCGCCGCAGCATCAGGTAGCTACCGAGACAGCCCATCCCCATGGCGCCTATCGCCAGCGCCATGGATAAGGGGGAGCCATCGTGATAGTGCCCGACCCCGATGCCGACCCCCGCCGCCAGAGTCATCTGGCAGAATCCCAGCAGCGAGGAAGAGGTGCCGGTGATCTGCGGAAAGGGTGCCAGTGCACCTGCCAGGGACTGGGGCATGATCACCCCGGCGCCAAACATGAACAGGGTCTGTGGCAGAATTACGGCCCACACGCTGTGAACCTGGCCCAGAGCCAGCAGGGCCATGATGGCGCCAGACAGCGCTGCGAGGATGGCGCCGTACCCCACCAGTGTGTCGATGCCCAGTCGAAACGCGAATTTACCCGAGACGAAGGTGCCGGCCATATAGCCGGCGATGATAAAGGCAAAAAACAGTCCATACTGGCGCTCTTCGTAGCCCAGGAAGTTGATGATGACGAAGGGTGAGCCGGACAGAAAAGCGAACAGTCCGGCGGAAGCGAAGCTGAGGCAGAGGGCATACCAGCGCCAGTTGTGATGGCGCAGCAGGGCGGCATAACTACCCAGCAGAGCCTGCAGTTTCAGTGGCTGCTGGCTGCCCGGTGGCGCGGTTTCGGGAACCCTCAATACCAGCAGGTAAAGGCCGCCGAGTGCGTAGCAGGCCAGGAACAGGAAGATCGACTCCCAGCCAAACCAGACTGTCATGTAGCCGCCGATCACCGGCGCCAGCGCCGGGGCCAGGGCCATGGCTGTGCCGATGTAGGACAGCAGGCGGGCAGAATCCCGCGGCCCATGAACGTCGCGGACCATGGCCCGGCCCAGCACCGGTCCCGCGCTGCCCCCCAGGGCCTGCAACAGTCGCAACAGGCTGAGCGTCTCGATATTGTCTGCGAAGGCAATCCCCGCACTGCTGATGAAAAACAGCAGCATGCCTCCAATGAGTACCGGTTTGCGGCCGAAGCGGTCGGACAGGGGGCCATAGAGCAACTGGGCCAGGGCGAATCCCAGCAGGAAAAGACTGAGGGTCTGCTGCACGCGGTCCATACCCACGCCAAATGCCTGCATGATGCTGGGAAACGCTGGCAGGTACATATCCGTGGCCAGCGGGCCCACAGCTACCAGCCCCACGATGGTGGCGGTGGTGGTGAAAGCGGTGGGGGTGAACAGGCGGGGCGACATGTGCGGAGCATAGCAGTTGCGGCGCCGCATCAGATGCACACTTCCCTGTGGGTCAATATCCCTTTTCCCTCGCGGCCAAGGCAGAATCCAGAAATTCTGCTTTAATCACCAGAGGATAAAGATAACAGGAGTGCCAAAATGGCTGACTACCATATGATCATCGATGGCAAGAAAGTGGCCACTGCCGAGACTTTCCCGGTACTCAATCCCGCCACCGAGCAGGTGATTGCCCAGTGCCCCAAGGCAAGCACGGAAGACCTGGACAGCGCGGTGGCTGCGGCCCGCCGTGCATTTCCTTCCTGGAGCGTCACCGCGGACAGTGAACGCGCCCGCCTGATGCATGCCATCGCCGACGCCCTCGAGGCGCATAGTGACGAGTTGATCAAGCTGCTCACTCAGGAGCAGGGCAAGCCCCGGGGCGGCTTCGCCGGCCTGGGGGCGGGTTTCGAAATGGGCGGTGTCGGCGCCTGGTGTCACTACACGGCAGACCTGGACCTGCCGGTCGATGTAGTGCAGGACAACGACCAGGCCCGCATCGAAGTCCATCGCAAGCCCCTGGGAGTGGTAGGGTCCATCACGCCCTGGAACTTTCCCCTGATGATCGCCATCTGGCACGTCATCCCGGCCCTGCGCAGCGGCAATACGGTGGTGCTGAAACCCTCCGAGTACACGCCACTGACCACCCTGCGCGCGGCGGAGATCATGAACGAGGTGCTGCCCCCCGGTGTGTTCAACGTGGTCACCGGCGACGGCAGCCTCGGTGCGGCGATCTCTACCCACCCGGATATCAACAAGATCGTCTTCACCGGGTCCACTCCCACGGGCAAGAAAATCATGGAGAGCGCCGCGGGTAACCTCAAGCGCCTGACCCTGGAACTGGGTGGCAACGATGCCGCCATTGTCCTGCCCGACACCAATATCGCCGAGGCGGCGCCGAAGATATTCGCCACCGCGTTTATCAACAACGGCCAGACCTGCGCCGCCCTCAAGCGTCTCTACGTGCACGAGGACATCTACGAGGAATTGTGCCAGGCCCTCGCAGAGATCGCTGCCAGCGTGACCACCGGCGACGGCAGCGGCGACGTGGATTTCGGCCCGATCCAGAACCGCGCCCAGTATGAAAAGGTTTGCGCCATGGCCCGTGAGGCAAGGGAGAGCGGGGCCCGCTTCCTCACCGGGGGGGAGCCCATGGAGGGCCCCGGCTACTTCTTTCCGGTGACAATCGTGGCGGATATCGCCGAGGATACCCGGCTGGTGGCGGAGGAGCCTTTCGGGCCCATCCTGCCGGTGCTCAAGTTTACCGATGTGGAAGACGCTCTGGAGCGAGCCAACGACAGCGCCAGCGGCCTGGGTGGTTCGGTCTGGTCCAGCGATATCGAGCGGGCGGCACAACTGGCCCAGCGCCTGGAATGTGGCACTGCGTGGGTGAATAACCACGCCATGATCCAGCCGGATGCGCCCTTCGGCGGGGTAAAGCAATCCGGGATGGGGGTCGAGTTTGGCCGCTATGGCCTGGAAGAGTACACTGACATCCAGACCCTGCATATCAGCAAGTCGTAGCGAGGTCGGGCCGGTTCGGACCGGCCCGGCGAGTCGCCAGACAACAATACGAAGAGGTCATCGCACATGATTCGCACGATCAGCCTGGTTGCATCCCTTGCCCTGTTGCCCCTGGGACTGGCCCAGGCTGCACCGCCACCCCTGCCCATCGAGAAAACTGGTAACGTGGAATCCCTGCCCTCGACCTATCCGGAGAGCTGGTTCCTGGTGCATGACGCCTCCTTCTTCAGCATGAGCGACGGCAAGGTTTACGTGATCGACACGGCGGCGGACACGGTGCCCACGCAGGTGAAGGGAACCTTCAATGTCGTGCTGATGGGCAATGTGACCCAGTCCGCCAGGCGCTCGGAACTGTATGCGACGGAGACCTTTCACACCCGGGGTACCCGCGGCGAGCGACTGGATGTGGTCACCGTCTGGGACCAGGCCACGCTATCGCCCAAGGGCGAGGTGGTCCTGCCCAAGGCGGAACGTTTCATGGGCATGCCCCAGCGCTACACCATGCTGGTGCTCAACGACGACCGCTGGCTGGCGATCGCCAACTTCGGCCCCGCGACGTCCACCACCCTGATCGATCTTGAAAGCAGGCAGATCATCAACCAGATCCCCACCCCGGGCTGCGTGTTCACCTATCCCACCGGCAAGCGCGGCTTCAGCTCGCTGTGCGCCGACGGGCGGTTCATGAGCATCGAACTGGATGTGAAGGGCCAGGTGAAATCCCAGGTGCGCACGGAGCCATTTTTCAATTCCGACGATTCGCCCATATTCGAGCGCACCACCGCCGTGGGCTCCACGCTTTATTTCCCCTCCATTGCTGGCCTGATGTTCCCCGTCGACATGGCGGGTCCGGTGGCGAAAGTCGGGGAGCCCTGGCACCTGGTGCCGGAAGCGGAGCGCAATGAGAATTGGGCGCCCGGCGGTATTGGCGTCATTGACAGCGATGACCAGGGACGAATCTACATTATCATGCACCCGGACGCCGTTGACGGCAGCTACCAGGGTGGTGGGCCCGAGGTATGGGTGTACGAGCCGGCCCGGCAAGAGCGGGTCAAGCGCATCAAGCTCAAGGAGTGGGGCCTTACCCTGGCTGTCAGTCGCGGCGACAAGCCACAACTGCTGGTGGTGAACCCGGTGAATATGACGCTGGAGATGTACGACCCGGCTTCGGGTGAGTTTATCAAGACGATCAGCGACTTCGGCCAGTCCACGCCGCTGATGGTCCAGGCGGCGAAGTAACGCAACTGCCATGCCGGATCTGGTCGCCAATGGTATCGCCCTGTTCCTGGCCTGGGTTTTTGGCTCTGGTGCCGTGCACAAGATTCGCCACGCCGCGCATTACCGACCTCTGGTGGGGAGGTACCTGAACGTTGAAAGGGTACCGGCTGGCGTGGTGCATGGTATCGCCGCGCTCGAGTTGACCATTGCCCTGGCCCTGTTGTCCCCGGGATCGGTCGGGACTGCCGGGCTGGCCGGCGCCGCGGCCCTGCTGTTTGCCTATGCGGGGCTGATTGGACTGCAGCTGGCACAGGGCAGGACGGATATGAAATGTGGTTGTTCCGGCCCCGCGTCGGACGTCGCGGTCAGCCCGGCCCTGGTGTTGCGCAACCTGGCGTGTGCGGCGCTGGCGCTGATGGCCTTGCTGCCGGCAACTGAGATCGATGGGGGAGCGATGGGAATCCTGTTCTCCCTGTCGCTGGCGGCGTTTGCCATCGTGGTATACCTGGCCTGTGAGCAATTGCTTGCCAATGGCCAGCAAATGGCAGGAGGGAGATGAATATGGACCTGTTAGTCGTATCCAACATCGTGCTGTGGATTGGTTTCATCGCCATGGTGTTGGTCAACCTGGCGCTGGCGCGGCAGATCGGTGTGCTGTATGAGCGAGTAGCGCCCGCGGGTGCGCTGATGATGAACCAGACCCTGGCGGTAGGCAGCCAGGCGCCACAACTGGCGGTAGAGACCCTCGATGGCGGAGCTTTCAAGGTGGGCGAGGTCCGGGAGGGGAAATCCCAGCTGCTGTTCTTCCTGTCGCCGGACTGCCCGGTATGCAACGAACTTACCCCGGCCCTGAAATCCGCCGCGCGATCAGAGTCCGACTGGCTCGACGTGGCACTGGCCAGCGATGGCCCCGACCAGGACCACGCCGGCTACGTGCTGCGCAAGGGGCTCAGCGACTTTCCGTATATGGTGTCGGAGCTCTTGGGCAAGACCTATGGGGTCTCCAAGCTGCCCTATGCCGTGTTGATCGATGAGCAGGGCAGGATTGCGTCCATGGGCATCATCAATTCCCGCGAACACCTGGACAGCCTGTTTGAGGCCAAGGAACGCAAGGTGGCGTCAATCCAGGACTATATGAACAAGAAGAACCCGGTGCAGTACGTGGAGGCTGACAAGGCATGAAATTTCTCGACAAGCTGGTTGAACAACGCACCCGCGAACTTGCCCAGCGCAGTTCCCGCCGGGGATTGTTGAAGGGCCTCGGCAGCCTGCTGGTGGGTACCGCGGCGGTGCCCCTGCTGCCGGTAGCGCGCGCTTCCGCCGCACCCGAGCAGCCGGTGGAAGAGGGCGATCCGGGCAGTTGTGATTACTGGCGCTACTGCGCCATCGACGGCTTTCTCTGCAGCTGCTGCGGCGGCAGTCACAACAGCTGCCCGCCGGGGACCGAGATGTCCCCGGTCACCTGGATCGGTACCTGTCGCAACCCGGCAGACGGTCGCAATTACGTGATCTCCTACAACGACTGCTGCGGCAAGTCCGCCTGTGGCGCCTGCCTGTGCCAGCGGGACGAGGGAGACCGTCCACCCTACCGGCCGGACAAGACCAACGACATCAACTGGTGCCTGGGTACCAGCAGTGCGGCCTACCACTGCTCAACCGCCATTGTGGTCGGTGTGGCTTTCGAGAAGTCGTGAAGTACCTGATCGTACTCCTCGCCTGGCTTGTTCCCGCGTGCGCCGGCGCCGGGGAAATCAATCGCGAGCGGGCGCACTTCAATTACCAGATGTTCTGCCAGGGTTGCCATGCGCCCGGCGGGGCGAGCGTCGACCAGAAGGTTCCGCGGATGAAAGACCACGTGGGCACCTTCCTCGCCACTGAAGCAGGTCGGGAATTCCTGGTAAGGGTGCCGGGTTCCGCGACCTCAGCCCTCGATGACGAGCAACTGGCTGAGGTACTGAACTGGATTGTGCTGGAGTTTGCCGGCGACAGTCTCACCGTCCCGTTCGCCTACTATACGGCGGCCGAGGTCAGCGCATTGCGCCGACACCCGCTCAATGAAGTAGAACAACACCGGGCACTGTTATTGGCGGACATCGCCGGTGCCGAGAACAGAGAGTAATTCGTCATGATAAAGTGGATCGTTGCCAGTGCTATTCTGTTGTTGAACGCGGCCCTGGCGGTTGCCGGCGATGGCGCACCCAAGGTGCAGGCCTGCACCGCCTGTCATGGAGCGCAGGGCGTTTCTGCCAATCCCCAGTGGCCCAATCTTGCCGGCCAGAACGCCGCGTACCTGGTGGCGCAGATTACTGCATTTCGCGATGGCACAAGGGAAAATCTCGCCATGGCGCCCTTTGTCGCCTCGCTCTCGGATGCGGATATCCAGGCCATTGCAGATCACTATGCCTCGCTGGAAGTGACCGTCACCGCCAACGGTGACGCGGCGCAAGTCGCCACTGGCGAGAACCTCTCCAGTTACTGCAAGGCCTGCCACGGTATGCAGGGCATCCCTGCGGCAGATGCCTGGCCGATCATCGCCGGTCAGCATGCCCCCTATCTGCAGAACCAGTTGGCCGCGTTCAAGAGCGGCGCCCGGGTCAATTCGCACATGGCGGCAGCCATCGCACGTTTTGGCGAGCCCGAGTTTACCGCCCTGGCGGCTTATTACAGCCAGCTCGAGCCCCGCTAGGGGCAGGCTTTACCGCGTTCCAGTGCCCCGGTCCGGGGCACTTTGCATTCCTGTCCCAGATTTTATTCCAGGCGACGCTTTGTCGTGATTTGCCGGCACTTTGTCGTGCCATGTCAGGAAGGGAAGGCCCTTTCCCGGTAAAGTTTTCCTGCGACTACAGCAAAGGCGGCCTTCACCGTTTTGCTGAAAAAACATAATGAATTCAAGCAGGTGCTCAACATGAAAATGATCGATTCCGTGTCACGGCAACAAACCAACGTCCCTGGTGGAAGAAAGAAAGTTCTCAGTGCGGCGCTGCTGTCATTGATCGTCGCTGGACCTGCTGCGTTCGCGCAAAAGCTTGAAGAAGTGGTGGTAACCGCACAAAAACGGGCGGAAAGCCTGCAGGGCGTGCCCATCTCCGTTTCCGTGACCTCAGGTGAACAACTCGATGATTTCTCCATCGGGGGAATCGCGGAGCTGTCGCGCTCCATCCCGAACGTGACCATTGGCCAGAATGCCACCCAGGACAGTATTACAATTCGCGGCATCGGCTCGGGCGCCAATCACGGCTTTGAGCAATCAGTGGGTACCTTTATCGACGGCGTTTACTTTGGCCGTGGTCGCTCCTCCCGTTCTCCTTTCCTGGACGTCGAGCGGGTGGAGGTGCTGAAGGGACCGCAGGGCGTTCTGTTCGGCAAAAACACCATTGCCGGCGCGCTCAATATCACTACGCGTAAACCCACTGACGAGTTCGAAGCGTCGATAGAAGCTGAGTATTTCGACGGGTATGGCTCAGTCGGTGGCACCGGCGTCATCTCCGGTCCTATCACCGATAAACTGCGGGGGCGTCTGGTGGCGAAGTATTACGAGGCCGATGGTTTTATCGACAACCGGGCTACCGGCGACGATGATCCCGAGATCGAGGAGAACGTTTTTCGCGGTGCACTCGGCTGGGATATCTCCGAGCGCCTGACTTTGGACCTGAAGGCGGAGGTCTCGACATATGACGTCGACGGGCGTCACCTGCAGATGCGTGCCGGTGGTCGTCATCGCCCGTCTTTCGAGTCGGTGGACCCCAACTATGAGGAAAAACTCGATTTCCATCGCTCGGTAAACAATCCGGTGTTCGGCCTGGCTTCCGATGACACGGACGCAGAGAATTTCACCGCAACACTGAACTACGATTTCGATACCTCGCGCCTGGTAGCCATCACGGCGTTTACAGGTTACGAGTACGACAACAACGTGCCCGCCAGTTGGGTGGCAAACCTGGATACGGCGAGCAAGCGCTACGACGAGGAGCATGACCAGTTTTCCCAGGAACTGCGGCTGGAGAGTATAGGCGACGGATCAATTGACTACATTCTCGGTGTGTTCTACCAGACCGAAGAAATTGATCACGTGCAGAATTTTGACTTTGATACCGCGCAGGCGATTGCCGATGGCTTTCCCCTGCCGCCCTTCGTGGGCCGGACCCAGTTCGACCTCACCCAGGACACAGACAGCTATGCCGCGTTTGGTCAGATCACCTGGCATGCTACGGATCGCTTGCGCGCGACCCTGGGTCTGCGTTATACCAGCGATGAGAAGGACCTTGACTTCACCCGCACCACCACCGGCACATTGCCGTTCCCGACTTATTCCCTGAGTGATTCCAGGAAAGACTCCGATACCACGCCCTCGTTTAATGTGCAGTACGACCTTGGCGATGACACCATGATCTACGCCAGCTTCTCCCAGGGTTTCAAGTCCGGGGGCTTTGACTTTGAAAGTGGTGAGGATTTCGAAGAGGAGACCGTGGATGCCTGGGAGGTGGGCGTAAAAAGCACACTGGCAGACGGCTCTGTCGAGTTGAATGCATCCTACTTCCGGTCGGAATTCTCCGACCTGCAGGTGGCTGCCTGGAATGGCACCGCCTTCGAGACCGGGAACGCGGCCGAGGCGACTACTGAGGGCTTGGAAGTGGATGGCCGCTGGCAGATTACCGACAGCCTGATGCTCTGGGCGGCAGCGGCTTACCTGGACGCGAAGTACGACAATTTTCCGGGGGCGACCTGTACTGCCGCACAACAGGATGCACTGGGCCCGACCTGCACACAGGATCTTTCAGGAAAAGACCTGCAATTCTCGCCCGAGTTTTCCGGGACGCTGAACCTGGAATATTATCACGTCTTCGGCAGTGGTCTGGAACTGACCGCTGTCGTGAGGCTTGATTACAGCGACGCCTACTACACCGCGCTGGATCTGGACCCGATTTCCGAGCAGGACTCCTATACCAAGGTCAATGCGCGAGTCCAGCTGGCTGGGGAGGGCGGCTGGAGTGTGGCGCTGGTGGGCAAGAACCTGACGGACGAGAAGACCACCATGTGGGTGAACGACGTGCCCTTCTTCCGCACTGCGTTCTTTGCGGCCGTTGACCCGTCGCGAAATATCGGAATACAGGCCCGGTATGAGTTTTGATCATGCGCCTTGCCTCTCTGATTATCCTCGCCCTGTTGCTGGGAGCGCCGATGGTATCGGCGCGCCCCGTCAACGTTCTCTTTATACTCTCGGATAACCAGCCCGCCGCGATCATTGGCGCCTACGGCAATCCGGAAGTGCGGACACCGCATATCGATCGCCTGGCCAGAGAGGGTATGCGTTTCACCAGCGCGTTTGCGGTGAATGGCATGTGTTCGCCGACGCGTGCCACGCTGATGACCGGACTCATGCCGTCTCAGCACGGCGTACATAACTGGCTGGACGACACTATGCTGGAGGAGTGGCCCCGGGACTGGTCGGCAATTGCCGAGTACCGGACCTTGCCACTGACCCTTGCCAACCGTGGCTACAATACGGCGATGATCGGCAAGTGGCACCTGGGGCAGCCCTGGAAGCCGGCGGCCGGATTCCAGCACTGGGTGACCTTCGCCGACGGTCACACGGTGGATTTCTGGAACAACAGGGTGATAGAGAATGATCGGTCCTATGTGGTCAATGATCGTCACCTGGTGGACTTCTTCGCCGCAAAAGCCGTCGAATATCTGGAGAACTACGATTCGGACAAACCCTTTTACCTGCAGTTGAACCTGAACGGTCCCTACATGAATCCGCCCACCAACCTGGGTCCGGCGCGCAACCGCCATTACCAAAGCTACATAGACGGGAGTTTCTCCAGCTTTCCCCGGGTAGCCTGGAATGCCAATCTTGCACTGCAGCTCACGGACCCGGAGACGCCGCCTTTCCTTATCGAGAAGCACCTGCAGTCGGCGGCCATGCACAACGACCCCGCGACCATGGCCAATGTCGCTTCACAGAACACGGTGGTGGACGACGCGGTCGGAGCAGTGATGGATGCCCTCAAGGCGAAGGGCCTGGACGAGACCACCCTGGTGATATACAGCTCCGACCAGGGCAATTTTTTTGGCCAGCACGGGCTGTGGCAGCACACGGTAGTCACACTGCCTTCAAACCTCTACGAAGCGGCCATGAATGTTCCATTGATCATCCGTCAGCCCGGCTCCGTCCCCTCGGATAGTGTTAATCAACACCTGATTGCCCAGTACGATCTACCCGTGACCGTATTGGATTACCTCGGCATAGATAAGAAGTTCCAGGGTAGTCCGGGGCGCAGTTTTGCCGGGCAACTCAGGGGCGAGGAGGGCGACTGGGAAGAGCTGATTTTCTATGAGCAGGAGGAAACACGCGGTATCCGTACGCCGCAATTCGCCTACTGGAAGCGTCTGCAGGGCACGGGAGTGCCAGAGTTGTACCACATGTCCGACGACCCGGGGCAGCATCATAACCTGGCACAGGATCCCGCTTACGGCGATGTCATCGCCCGCCTGGATAAACAGATGTCCGCGTTCTATGGACAATACTCCGATCCCCGTTACGATCTGTGGCGCGGGGGTACCGCCAAAGGGTCAGTGATCCGGCCGGAGATGTTTCGCAAACTCTATGGATCCGAATGGCGACCGCACACCGACGTGGTGGAACCGTTCACCGAATAGCCGGACCGGCATTCCCTCTTGCCTCCGGAGCATCTAGGCCGGAGGATTTTTTTGTCCCAGCGATTCCCGGTACTGGGTGATGGATTTGCCCGTCCAGCGTTTGAAGCTGCGGCCGAAGCTGCCACTGTCGTTGAAGCCCAGCCGGAAGGCCAGGTCAGTGACACTGTTGCCGGGATCCTGGATGTACTCCATGGCCAGTTGGTGCCGCACCTCGTCCAGCAGCTGATTGTAAGTGCTTTGCTCCGCCGCCAGACGCCGCTGTAAGGTACGTACCGTCACGTTGAGGTTTTCGGCGACTGCCTCGATGCTTACTTCCCCCTCACTCAGCAGGCCAAGAATTTCGTTGCGCACGCGCAGCATGTGCTCACTGATGAGACCAAGTCTGGCAATATAGCGCTCGACGATGCCGTCCAGTTGCATACTGAGATCCGGGTTGCCGAGCATCAGGGGTTTCTCAAAGGTGTTACGCGCGAAACCTATCGAAGACTCTCCGGATTCCGTCTCAATGGGAACTCCAAAGTAAGCGCTGAGGCGCTCTGTCGGGTGGCTGCCGGGATACGTGGTGTGAATCCAGAGAGGGCCGAACTCGTCGCAATCCAGTTCTCGTCCCATTTCTGTGATCAGCCCCATGAACGCGTCGTGTGTGAGTTCTGTCTTGACTGTGCGCTGGTCTATCAGCGAGATCCGATAAGTATCGCCCTCCTCGATCAGATCACAGAAGAATCGTTGGCTGACAACGCAGCGATAACGTATCAGGCGCTCTATCGCCTCCAGCATGGTAGAACTCGACCAGAGAGCATAACCCAGCGCATGAAAGGAGGCCGGCTTGAGTTGACGCGCCACCTTGATGCCGAAGCACTCGTCGGTATTCTCCGCCGCCCAGCGCCATACATTCTGTACGCAATTTATCTGGAGCCTCTCATCGGGGGACAGGATACTGCTTAGATTAATTCCCGCTCCCGCGAACACCGCCTCTGAATCCACGCCGTACTCATCCAGTGTTCGGGCGATAGCAAACGACCAACCAGCAATGGATGTATCCTGACCGCGGCTACCCGGCACGGGTTTCATAAGCCTCCCTCGCCCAAATCCTGCAACTCCAATGTTATCACTGCGAGCTGCGTTGGATAAATAATCATGGCTTGCCGATCGGCGCACCATCTCGTAGATTGTCCACTGCGAATTCGATAAAACCGAGGGCACCCCATGGAGTTCGAGCCGACCCTCTCTCCCCGTTTCGTAGCCTATGTGCGAGATTACCTGCTCGACAGGGGGATAGACCCCGCGCCGGTATTTGAGGCCTGCGAGATTCCCGCGAAAGACGGGGAACACGAAACCCCGGTGCCTGTTCCGAAGGTGGCGAAGATGCTTGAACTTACTGCCGAGGTCAGTGGCAACAGCCTCATGGGACTCCACATGGCGCAGGGCTATCACTACGAGGCGAGCAGTATATTGATTATGGCCATGATGGCGGCGCCGACAGTAGAGGAAGGCCTCAAGTGCCTGAACCGCTACGACAAGTACGTGGACACGGGTATCGAGACCAATTTCGACTTTGACCAGCCGGTGGCGGAGTTCGGCGCGCGTGTCATCTGCGACGAGGATGTCAGGATAGATCAGCTCAACGAGTACCTGATGGTTTTTCTCGCCCAGACCCTCATGGTGGCCACCCGCAGGAAAATGCCGGTGCGGGAAGTCCGGCTCAGCCATCCCAACGATCGCAATGCGGCAGCGTTGGCTGAGTTTTTCGGTGCCCCGGTCAGGTTTGCAGCACCGAGTAACAAGCTGCTTTTCGATCGCAGCTACCTCAAGGTACACAGCTTTACCGGCGCTGCCCTGTTGTATGAAGTCCTGACCAATGCGCTCAAAACCTATTTCTCGCCGTCCACTGAGCACGGCAGGTTTGTCGACCGGGTATCGAGGGAAATCGTCAGTTGTGCCGAGGGAGAACCCGATAGCGCTGACCGTATTGCCGAGCGCCTGGCCATATCGCCGCGCACCCTGAGACGCCGCCTGGCCGACGAGGGCTACAGCTTCCAGGAAGCAAAGAACCTGGCGAAGGAAAAACACGCCAAGTACTTTCTTTCTCACACCGGCCTGACCCTCTCGGAAATTGCATTCAAACTGGGATACTCCGAGCTCAGTGCCTTCAGTCGCGCCTTTCGGGCCTGGACGGGCACCACGCCGCAGAATTACCGGGAGCAGACGAGAAAGCTGTTTCGCGCCTGACCGCTGGCAGCAGCATGTCCCGCTTACAGTGGGGGTCGCTGCTGTCCGAATCCTGTCGTCTGTTCCAGGGCGTAGGCAGCCTGCAGTACACCAAGATCGTCTCGCGGCTTGCCCACAATCTGAATCCCGACCGGCAGGCCCGCATCACTGAAGCCCGCGGGAACCGATATCGCGGGCAGGCCGAAAGTGCTGATGATGCAGCAGATGGACATCCAGTCCAGGTAGCTGTCCAACCCGGTTCCCTCGATACTGCTAACCCAATCCGTCTCGACGTCGAAGGGTTGTACCTGCGTGCTGGGCAGGACCAGAAATTCGTGATCCTGGAAAAAGGCCAGTAGATTCTGAAACAGCTCGGTGCGCACCGCGTCGGCGTGGGTGATATCCGTGCCCTTCAGGCGCAGGCCGTGTTCGATGTTCTCGATCACCGTGTCTTTCATCAGATGACCGTGGGTTTTCAATAGCGGGCCACCAAACTGGGCGTAATAGGATGCGCGCAGCGTCTTGAAGCTGTCCATGGCACCATCCAGGTTCGGATAGCGGTGCTCTACGGTAAACCCGATGTCCTGCCAGTGGCTCAGGGTGCCGGCGCAGGTGTCCACGACCGCTTTCTCTACCGGCAGCATGCCCAGGTCTGCGGTCCAGCCGATACGCGCGCCGCTAAAATCCCGCTGCAGTGACTGGCGGAAGGTCTCGCCGGGCTCCTGGATCGACAGGGGATCGCGTTCATCCGGGCCAGCCTGTACCGAGAGTAACAGGGCGCAGTCGGACACGTCCCTGGCCATGGGGCCTTCCACCCCGAGCCGGGACTGCCAGGCCATGGGGTTGGGCCAGGTGGGCACCCGACCGAGGGATGGGCGCAGGCCGACCACGTTGCAAAACGCGGCAGGATTGCGCAGGGAGCCACCCATATCGCTGCCGTCGGCCAGTGGCAGCATGCCGCAGGCCAGGGCAGCGGCCGCACCGCCACTGCTGCCGCCCACCGTTTTTTCGAGATTGTAGGGATTACGGGTTACTCCGAACACCGCATTGAAGGTCTGCGAGCCGGTGCCGAACTCCGGTGTGTTGGTCTTGCCGATGATCAGGGCGCCCGCCTGTTTCAGCCGCTGGACCATCAGGCAGTCCTCCGCGGGCACGTTCTTCGAGAAAATCTGCGAACCCATGGTCGTGCGGATGCCCGCAGTCGCCGCCAGGTCCTTGACCGCAATCGGCAGGCCGTGCAAGGGGCCCGGTTCATCGCCCCGGCTGCGGGCCGCGTCGGCGGCATCGGCGAGGCGCAGGGCGTCCTCTTCCGGTATAAGCGTACAGATCGCGTTGACCTTCGGATTGCACTGGTCGATGCGCGCCAGGTAGGCGGTCATGACTTCCCGTGCCGAAATATCACCGACGACCATGGCTCCCACCAGGCTGCGAGCGCTGGTGAATATGAGTTCGTTTATATCGGCTGCAGTTTCGCTGTGTGTGGACGAGAACATGTAAGCCCTTCCTTTATCTTCTGCCCTTCCGGGGACCTGTGGCGGGAGCAGGGCCATCATATGACAGAAGCGCTCCCGCCTGTTGACAAAAGTGGTCAATCGCTTGACCCGCGTGAATCGCATCCCGCGTTGCCGTAATCGGTCAATGCGTTGACCGCTTTTGTCAACGCGCTTTTCATCCGGGTGGGTACTATTCGTTCGTCAGGGTCTTTGACGCACGAGCGTTAACCAAATCAATAATGAAACAGCTTCAGGGAGTTTGCTCTATGTACCAAGCTGAGAAGGGAACATCTTTCCACCGTACCGCCATCAGTGCCGCCGTGGTGCTGGCCAGTTTCGGCCTTGCCTCGCAGGGTTACGCGCAAAAGCAGCTGGAAGAGGTTGTGGTCACGGCCCAGAAGCGCTCCCAGAGCGCCAATGACGTCGGCATTACCATCAACGCCTTCACCGGTGACCAGATCAGGGACCTCGGCGTGGTGACCGCGGAAGACATTGCCATCTATACGCCCGGCCTGACCGTCAACGAAACCGCCGCCACCGGTGTGCCGCTGTACACGATCCGCGGGGTGGGCTTCCAGGATTACTCTACCGCCGCGTCCTCAACCGTCGGTATCTACTTCGACGAGGTCGCCATGCCCTATACGGTGATGACCCGCGGGTTGGTCTTCGATACCGAGCGGGTCGAGGTGCTCAAGGGACCACAGGGCGATCTCTACGGCCGCAACACCACTGCCGGACAGATCAACTTCATCAGCAACAAGCCCACCCGGGAGTTCGAAGCGGGGGTCGTCGCCAGTGTCGGTAATTACGAGACCTATGAACTCGAGGGATTTGTCAGTGGCGGCAGCGATTTCGCCCAGGGTCGCCTGGCCTTCAAGACCGCCCAATCCAACGAGGGCTGGCAGAAGAGCACCACGAGTGGCGACGAGCTGGGTGAGAAGGATGCCTCAGCCCTGCGCGGCATCCTCAACCTCAATCTGACCGACGCCCTGCGCCTGCAATTGATCGGCCACTACGTCACCGATGAATCAGAAAACCGCGCCAATACGCCTTATGACGGCACTGACGAGGGTTTCGCCGCTTTCAATAATCCCTACACGCCACTGGAGGAGTTCTTCTTCGTCGGGCAGCCGGCCCCTTGGTATTCCACCGGCGACAATGAGAAGGCCGGCTGGACCAACAGTTACACCAGCCCGATCACCGGCAAAACCTGGGATATCCGGCCGCAGCGTGACAACGAACTGAAGGGAATTTCTGCGCGCTTGGACTGGGAACTCTCCAACGGCATGACCCTGACCTCTGTTACGGGCTACAACAATTTTGAGCGTGAGGAGGCCAACGACTGGGACGGGGGTTTCTACAACGACTCAAGCAATATCAACACCACGGACCTGGACGTGTTCTCACAGGAGTTGCGCATCAGTGGCGAGTCGGACGCCTTCTCCTGGATCGCCGGTGTCTATTACTCAAAGGATGACATGGAGGAGTACTACCACTACTTCATGTCCGATTCCGTGTTCGGTCTCGGTTCCATCCCCTGGGGCGTAGATCTGTTCGCGCCCACGCCTATCCTGGAACTGGATACCAAGTACGAGCAGGAAACCGAGTCCGCTGCGATATTCGGCCACGTGGAGTGGAACTTCACCGAGAAGTGGCGACTGACCCTGGGTGCCCGGTACACCGAGGAGGAGCGTGACTGGGAGGGTTGTACCTTTGTTGCGGAAGACGGCTCGCTTGGCAACTTCCTGAACGCCCAGTTCGGTGCCAGCCTTGGCCCCGGAGACTGCGGCACCATTGACGACGATCCCAATTCCCCGAACTATATCTTCGCGTTGATCGGTACGCCCGCCGTCAACAACGCTTTCCACGTGTATGAAGACAAGATCGACACCGACAAGTGGATGGGCAAGATCGGTCTGGACTACGCACTGAGTGACGACGTACTGTTGTATGGCATGATCTCCCAGGGCTTCAAGTCCGGCGGCTTCAACGGTGCCAACTCCAATACCACCCAGCAGCTCAAGCCCTACTCCGAGGAGGTGCTTACCTCCTACGAGGTCGGCACCAAGGCCACCCTGCTGGACGGCAGCATGCAGCTCAACGCGGCAGCCTTCTTCTACGATTACGAGGACAAGCAGGAGCAGGATGCTGCGGTGACGTTCGTGGGTAACATCTCCGGACTGACCAATGTGCCGGAATCGGAGATCTACGGTGCGGAAATCGATATGCAGTGGCTGATTACGGAGGGACTGCAGTTCAACCTCGGCGCCGCCTGGCTCGATACCGAAATCACCAAGTGGGATGCGGTGGATCGCGACGCCAGTTCCTGGCCGGTGACCGTGACCGAGGATGTTTCCGGCGCGGAGCTGCCGCAGGCGCCTGAATTGCAGGTCAGCGGGCTGCTCAGTTATTCATGGAGTGTGGGCGATAACCTGGTGATGGAGGTGGCCGGAGACGTCAGCTATACCGATGAAACCAGCGGTGGCGTTCGGGTCGAGGAGGCCACGGACTCCTACACCGTGGCCAATGTTCGACTTGCCATCGGCGCCAACGACGGCACCTGGCGCGCCATGCTCTGGTCCCGCAACGTGACTGACGAGGATTACTTTCCCTCAGCCTATGTCGGTGGCAACGGACCGTTCGTGCGCTCTTATGGCATGCCCCGCACCTACGGCCTGACGCTGAGCTACAACTTCGGTCAGTAAGCGAGGGCCTGACTCCCTATCCCTCTGTACCTGGGCCCTGAAAACGGGCCCTTTTTTTACCATAGGTGATAACAGACGATGAACCGGACTCACTTCTATACCGACGAGCGCACCTTCTGGCACAGTACCGGCGTCCAGGCACTGTTCCTGCCCCTGGGCGACTGGGTCGAGCCTCCGGCCGGCAGTTACGGCGCCGACACCCCCGGCTCAAAGCGGCGCATCCTCAACCTGATTCGCGCCTCCGGCCTCGATCAGCGCGTTTCGGTACAGTCGGCCCCGCCCGCAGGGCGCGAGGACCTGCAGCGCGTGCACCCGGCGGATTACATTGACCGCTTCAAGGCGCTCAGCGACGAGAACGGCGGCGAGCTGGGCGTGTTTGCGCCCTTCTCCAGGGGCGGGTTCGAGATCGCCTGCCTGTCCTCCGGGCTGGCCATTGCGGCACTCGATGCGGTGGTCAGCGGACAGGCCGATAACGCCTACGCACTGTGCCGCCCGGCCGGGCACCACTGCCTGGCCGGCGAATCCATGGGCTTCTGCCTGCTGGCCAATATCCCCATCGCCATCGAGGCGGTGAAGGCCCGGCACGGTGTGGGGCGAGTGGCCGTGGTCGACTGGGACGTTCACCACGGCAACGGCACCCAGGCCATCTTCTACGACAGGGACGATGTGCTCACCATCTCTATTCACCAGGACAGGTGTTTCCCGCCGGGATACAGCGGCTTCGAGGAGCAGGGCAGCGGTGCCGGGGAGGGCTGCAACCTGAACATTCCGCTGCCGGCTGGCAGTGGCGATGAGTGCTACCTGTATGCGCTGGAACAGCTGGTGGTTCCCGCGCTGGAGCGTTTCCAGCCGGAGCTGATCGTGGTTGCCAGTGGCCTGGATGCCAACGCAACGGACCCCCTCGCGCGGCAGCTTCTGCACAGTGGCAGTTACCGGGCGATGACCCGGGTCATGATGGACACGGCACAACGTTTGTGTGGCGGTAAGCTCGCGATGGTGCACGAAGGCGGTTACTCGGAGGCCTATGTACCGTTCTGCGGCCAGGCGATCGTGGAAACACTGAACGGTGGCGATACCCTGGTCGAAGACCCGGAACTGGAGTTCTTCGGCCTGCAGCAACCCTGTGAGCGCGCGGTCGCGTTCCAGAAGCAGTGGGTGGATGACATGGTGGAGGCCCTGTCGTGAGGAGTCGCACCCGGCCCCGATGGACAGGAGCGCTGGTGCTGGTGTGCGCCCTGGCAGTCTGTACCGCCATGCTGGCCGGCTGTGAACGCGCGCCGGGCCCATCGGTGCAACAGGCAGCGGTTGCCGATCCCGCCGACACGGTCCTGGTCAACGGTCGAATCTACACCGCGGCGTCCGAACCGGCCTGGGCGGAGGCCGTGGCCATACGCGATGGCAACTATGTCTATGTCGGCAGTTCGGCGGGGGCGGAAGCCTACATCGGCGCCGAAACCGAGCGTGTGAACCTGGGTGGCGCCATGGCGATGCCTGGTATCAATGACGGCCACGCCCATCCCTGGCAGGGTGGTGTCCGGGCGCTGTATCACTGTGGCTTTGCCTTCGACGCGACGCCCGACCAGATCGCCGCTCGCCTGCGCGAGTGTCTGGCCGCCAACCCCGAGGCCGAATGGATCGTGGGCGGGCAGTGGACCAGTGACTTTTTCCGCAACCACGATATCGGTTCCCCGCGGCTTTGGCTGGACGCCATCTCCACCGAGAAGGTGATTTTCCTGCACGATGACGCCACCCACAACGGTTGGGTCAACAGCCGCGGGCTGGAGATGGCGGGGATTACCCGTGATACCCCCGACCCGGAGGGGGGCACCATCGTGCGCGACCCCGACGGCGAACCCAACGGGCTTCTCTACGAACATGCCCGGCGCGAGCTGCTGGCGCTGCAACCGCCGCTCACCCTGGAGCAAAACAAGGAAGCCATCCTGGAGGCGGTGGGACAGGCCAACCGGTTTGGTATCACCGGTGTCAACGAGGCGCGGGTGACGCCGGAAGCGCTCCGGGCCTACGCGGAACTGGATGCCGCGGGAGAACTCTCCCTGCGAGCGAGCGTCAATCTGCAGACCCCCAGGGAGTATCGGGATGAGCCGCTGGACGCCGCAGACTATATCGGCCGGCGGGATCGCTATCCGCTGCGACTGGTCGATGCCAGTTTCGTCAAGATCTTTCTCGACGGGGTGCCCACGGCCTCGCGCACGGCCTACATGCTGGCGGACTACGCCACGGATGAGCAACACCCCGAGGCTACCCGCGGCTTCCTGCTGGTGTCGCCGGAGGCGCTGGTCAGTGACCTGCTTGCCCTGGACGCGGCGGGCTTTACCGTCAAAATCCACACAGCGGGAGACGGCTCCGTGCGCGTCGCGCTGGACGCGCTGGAGGTCGTGCGCAAGACCAATGGCGACAGTGGCCTGCGCCACGAACTGGCCCACGCGGGCTTTATCGACCCGTCAGACCTGCCGCGCTTTGCCGCCCTTAACGTGACCGCCGATCTTTCTCCCTACATCTGGTACCCGTCTCCCATCATCGATTCGGTGCGGGGCGCGCTGGGCGAGCGCGGCGAGCGCTACTGGCCGGTGAAAGACCTGCTGGACTCCGGCGCCAATGTGTTGATGGGTTCCGACTGGCCCTCCGCGGCCAGGGATATCAGTCCCTGGCACGCGATCGAGGCACTGGTCACCCGGCGCAATCCCTATACGGATGGCGCGGCGACTTATTGGCCAGAACAGGCCATCAGCCTGGAGCAGGCTATTGCCATCGCCACCAACGGGGGCGCCCTGGCGCTGAAACTGGAGGCCGTCACCGGCAGTGTCGAGGTGGGCAAGTCCGCGGACCTGATCGTGCTGGATCGCAACCTGTTCGACATCCCCGTTGAACAGGTCAGTGAAACCCGGGTCACGGAAACCTGGTTTCAGGGCGAGCGGGTTTACCGCGCAGAATCGCCATGAAACTGAAACGCCGGGAGTTCAACAGTCTGTCGCTGCTGGCGGTGGGTACGGCGCTAACCGGCGCCGCCGGGGCGGCGACTTCCGATATTGCCAGGTTGTATGACAGTGCTGATGCGCTGGGCCTGGCGGAACAGGTAAGGCGCGGGCGGGTGAGCGCAGCAGAACTGCTGGAGGAGGCGATCCGGCGTACCGAGCTGGTCAATCCCCGCATCAACGCCGTCACTTCGCAGTACTATGAACTGGCGAGGAGGGCGATCGAAAAGGGCTTGCCGTCGGGACCCTTCACAGGCGTGCCTTTCCTGCTCAAGGACCTGAACGTCACCCTGGCGGGTACCGTCACCACACACGGCTCCCGCCTGCACCGGGACGAGGTGGCGCAGTCCAGCAGCCTGCTGGTGGAGCGCTACCAGAATGCAGGATTGGTAATATTCGGAAAAACCAATACGCCGGAATACGGCCTGGCGCTCACTACCGAGAACCGGTTTCTCGGTGATTGCCTCAATCCCTGGAATCCGGCGTACAGCACGGGTGGTTCCAGCGGTGGCGCAGCGGCGGCCGTAGCGGCGGGGATTGTGCCGCTGGCCCATGCCACCGACGGTGGCGGTTCCACTCGGGTGCCTGCCAATCACTGTGGTGTATTTGGTTTCAAGCCGACTCGCGGCATGACGCCCGGCGCCAGTGGCCCCGCCATGAGCATCGGTCACGTGGTCTCACGCAGCGTCCGCGACAGCGCTGCCATGCTGGACGCCTCCGCCGGTTATGAACCCGGTGCGCCCTTCGGCTTCGGGCTTCTGCCCCGCGACGGCAGTTTCCTGGCTGCTGCGGAGCGCTCTCCGGCGCCCCTGAAGGTGGCGCTTAACCTGACCGTGCCCGACGTGGAGATCCACCCGGATTGCCGCCGGACGGTCATGGATACCGCCAGGTTGCTGGAACAGTTGGGCCACCGGGTGGAAGAGGCTGCACCGGAACTGGACTACGATCGCCTCAACCAGGTGCAGAACATCCTCATGGCCACCGGTGTCGCCACGACACTGCGGCAACGCGAGCAGGCGCGGGGCAGACCCATCGCGCCCCCGGAAATCGAGCCCATGACTGCCGCTATCCGTGAGGGCGCGAGGCACTGGACCCAGTACGATTACGTCTCCGCTTTGGAATGGATGCACGGGCTCGGCCGCGCCATGGGTGCTTTCATGTCGCGCTATGACGTCATCCTGCAACCGGTCACGGCCACGCCGGCGCCCCCGCTGGGAACCATCACCTACCGGGAGGGCGACGACCTGGAGACCTACACCCGGCGTTTCAAACGCGTTTCCGCCTTTACCCATCTCTACAACATGTCGGGTCAACCGTCCATGTCACTTCCTCTGGGTATGTCCCATGACGGGCTGCCCATCGGCGTCATGCTGTCCGCACGGGTGGGTGACGATGCGCGCCTGTTTTCACTGGCTGGCCAGATTGAAGCGGCCGCGCCCTGGACGACGCGTCGTCCGGGAATTCACTCTTTTGTGGAGGGGTAGACCATGGAACTTTCGGAGTACCTGCAGCACGACGCCACAGGCCTGGCGGAGTTGGTGCGCGGTGGCGAGGTGACCGCGTCGGAACTGGCGGACTGCGCGCTGGCGATGGTGGAGAAAAACAATCCCGCCGTTAACGCGGTGCTGGAAACCTTTGCCGATGTGGAAGAGATTGTGGCCGCCGTACCGGAGGATGCGCCGTTCACCGGTGTCCCGTTCCTGATCAAGGACCTGGTGATCCAGGCGGAGGGTCGCCGCAGCGAGATGGGCTCGCGACTGGCGGCAGGGAATGTAGCGCGGTCGGATTCGGACCTGATGCGCCGTTTTCGCCGCGCCGGCCTGGCCACCCTGGGTCGCACCGCGACACCGGAAATGGGTTACAACATCGCAACCGAGACGGTGCTTGCCGGTGCCTGCCGCAACCCCTGGGATACCGGTCGCAGCCCCGGTGGTTCCAGCGGCGGTGCCGCGGCGGCAGTGGCCTCCGGTATGGTGCCCCTGGCACATGCCAACGACGGGGGTGGCTCCATTCGTATTCCCGCCGCCTGCTGTGGTCTGGTAGGCCTGAAACCGACCCGCGGACGGGTACCCATCGGACCGGGGGCCGCCGAGGGACTGAGCGGCTTCGGGATCGAGTTCGCATTGACTCGCACGGTGCGCGATGCGGCACGGCTGCTGGATGCCGTACAGGGTCCGGGTGTGGGAGATCCCTACGTCATAACTGCTCCAGCCGAGCCCTACGCCTCGGCCATGCGCCAGCCCCCGGAGGGCCTGCTGGTTGCGGTGAACCGGCAGGCGTGGTCGCACGTACCTGTGGACCCGGAGATCCTTGCCGCGCTGGACGCGGCGGCCGCCACCTGCGCCTCATTGGGTCTCGCTGTCGAGGAGGCGCGGCCGGTGCTCGACGCCGAGGCGTTTGCCCGTGCCAATACGGACCTCTGGTCCGCTTCCATTGCCCACTGGGTGGTGGACATCTGCGCGGCAACCGGCCGGCCCGCCGACAGCTCGACCCTGGAGCAGGCGACGCTGGCGGTTCATGAGCACGGCCTGTCGTTGTCAGCCGTTGACCTCCTGCACGCGGAGGACGTATTCAATACCGTCAACCGGAATTTCGGCCAGTTCTTCGCGCGGTACGATATCCTGGTCACGCCTACCGTCGCCCAGCTACCCTGGCCGGTAGGTGAGCACGCGTCCGACCGCGGCGATTTTTCCGCCAGGAGCTGGACCGACTTCGTTTTCACCCCGGCACCCTTTACTGCCGTGTTTAATTGTACCGGGCAGCCGGCTATCTCACTGCCACTGGGGCGCAGCGCATCGGGCCTGCCGATTGGAATCCAGTTTGTCGCCGGCTACGGCAGGGAGGACCTCCTGCTCGCCCTGGCGGCGGCCTTCGAGGAGGCGATGCCCTGGCCTCAGTACGCACCCGCTTGCCGTGGGGCGGTCTGAAGCACCGTGAGCTCCCTGTCGCCAGCGACTGAGCTTGACTCCGGACGTGCCCTGGTTGCGGCAGTCGCCCTCACCTTCATTGCCATGGCACCCTTCCTGGTGTTGCCGCTGTATGTGGGCGCCGCAGCGGCGACGCTCGGTCTCAATTCACAGCAGATTGGTTTCCTGGCCTCGGTCGTCGCCGGGGGATCTGCCCTGAGTTCGGTCGCCATGATGCTGTTGGTGCGGCGTTTTCCCTGGCGGCGTTTGGGTACGGTAACCTGTCTCATGATGCTGTTGCCCATGGCGCTTTCCCTGTTCGTCAGCGATGGCCGCTGGTTTGCCGCCCTGCAGGGCCTGGCGGCATTGGGCGGCGGCGCTACTTACTCCCTGGCACTCACCGCCCTGGCCGACCGCCGCCATCCGGATCGGGCTTTCGGTTTATCGGTAGCGGCCCAGGTTTCCTTCCAGGTACTGGGCATGCTCTCCCTGCCACATCTGGTGGCGCGGGCGGGGATCGACGGGGTATTGCTCCTGTTCCTGTGTATGGAGATCGTCGGCCTGACGCTCTTGATCTGGTTGCCGCGGCATGGGCGGGCGCTAGCGGGCGCTCACCGGTCAGCCTCCGCGCTCAGTCTGCCGACCCTGCTGGCCCTGGGTGGCTGTTTCTTTTTCTTCTTTAACGTGGGCGCGGTCTGGACCTACATCGAACGGATGGCCGTGCTGGCGGGATTCAGCACGATCGAGATCGGCAACGGCCTCGCCGCGGGGGTGGCGACGGGTATTCCCGCCGCCCTGCTGGCTTCCTGGTGTGGCGACCGCTTCGGGCGCTTCGCGCCACTGCTGTTCGGCACAGTCGGTACTGTTGTCGCGGTGTTGCTCCTGGGGGAAGGAATGTCGCTCGCCACTTACGTGATGGCCGTGGCGCTTTATAATTTCGTCTGGAATTTTTCCCTGCCATTCCAGTACGCCACCGTTAACGCGGTTGATGCCAGCGGAGTCGGGGTTGCCGCGGCGCCGGCCTTCCACGGCGCCGGGGTGGCCGTGGGACCGGGTCTGGCGGCCATGTATGTCACCGAGACCAGTCTGGCCGCGGTGAACTGGCTGTCCGGTGTGGGGGTGATCATGAGCCTGTTGTTGTTCGCCCTGGCACTTGCCCTGGTAAGTGGCCGGGACAGGAAAAGAGGATTGGTGAATGGTTGAACGGGTGATGCCGGCGCCGGGAGACCGGATGATCAACGACGCGCTGGGAATCGACTGGTCCAACTGGGACTATCCCAGCCACCTGGCCTACAGCCAGCGGGCCATGATCGACTTCTGGCCGACAGAGGTGATTGCGGCACCAGACCTTGCCATTCCGCTGAAATACGCGGAGACAGCACTGGATCTGGAACAGATGCGGATTGCCGAACCGGGCACCGACCGGGTAATGAATGGTGCGCAACTGGTCGAGCGGCGTATCTACAACGACGCCCTGTTGATCATGCACCGGGGGCTCGTGATCCATGAGTCCTACCGCAATGGCATGCTGGATACCGATCACCATGTCAACCACTCCACCACCAAGTCGCTTACCACCCTGCTGGTCGGCCTCGCGGTAGAGGATGGTCTGGTGGACCTGGATGCTCCGGTAACGACCTATCTGCCGGAGATGGCGGATATACAGAGCTGGCACCGGATCAGCGTACAGCAGGCCCTGGATATGCGCACGGGCCTGGCCTACCAGGAGCATTACGACGACCCGGACTGCATCTGCTGGAGCTACTTCCGCGCCACCGGCTATTACCCGCCGAAGCCGGAGACGCTACCGGGCTATTCCGCGTGGATCCATCGACACATGGCCGAGCTGGATTGCGAACCGGGATCGAAATTCAATTATGCCTCGCCCATCACCAATGCCCTGGGCCTGATCGCTGAATCGGTTTATGGCAAGCCGGTGGCGAACCTGCTGGAAGAGAAGATATACAGACACATCGGTGCGGAGAGCGAGGCCTGGCTCAACCTGGATCCCAGCGGTGTCGCGATCACCGAGGGCCAGTTGAGCCTGCGTCTGCGCGACTTCGCGCGCTGGGCTTCCCTGTTTCTGAACCGGGGGAAAAATCTGGTGGGTAAGCAGGTAGTGCCCGCGGCGTTCATTGATGACATTGTGGTGCCCCGGGAAGAGTTGCGGTCCGCGTGGCAAGCGGGGGAATACGTCTTCATGGCCCCGGAGGGACAGTACCGCAACCAGACCTACGTACTCGACACCGACTGCACGCAGGTGGCAATGCTGGGAATTCACGGCCAGTTCGCCCTGATTGACCTGTCGCGGGAGCTGCTGGTTGTCGGCTATAGCTCCTACCCCAGCCAGGTGGATGGAATTTTTGGCGAGTCGTTGCCGTCGTTCTGGGAGGCTGTCCGTGGAGAATGTGCCGCTGGCCGCTGAAGACAATCGTTTGTCCACTATTGTCGCAACCACCACGGGAAGACAAGGTATAGTGGACGGAAACAACATTCGTGATCTGGGTTTAGTTGACCATGACCGGTTCTGAATACTCCAATCTGTACGCAGCCTTCGCGGACCACTTGCCGCAGGATCGCTTGGCAGTTTTAATGACCACCGATAACGGGCGGGTCTACACTTACGAAGATGCCGAGCGTTTCTCGGCGCAGATGGCGAATTGCCTGATCCAGGCCGGTTTGAGCGCTGGTGACCGGGTCACCGTGCAGGTGGAAAAGTCGCCGGAGATGTTGTGGCTCTACCTCGGGGTGCTGCGCGCAGGGCTGGTTTTCCATCCCCTCAACACCGCCTACACGGAAGAAGAACTGGCGTACTTTCTCGAGAACGCCGAGCCGGCGGCGGTGGTCTGCGACGAGTCCAGCGAGGCGATGTTCAACCGGCTGTGCCGACGCACCGGTGTGGCCCGACTGTATACACTCAACGCCGACGGCAGCGGTACGCTGGCTGCGGCGTCCGGTGCCTGCTCGCAGCAGTTCAACAACGCGAAGACGCGTGGCGAGGAGATGGCGGCACTGCTGTATTCCTCCGGCACCACGGGTCGACCCAAGGGCATCATGCTGTCTCACGACAACCTGATTGAAAATGCCCGGGTGCTGACAGCCTGCTGGGGCTTCACGGCGGATGATTGCCTGCTGCACGTCCTCCCGGTATTCCACGTGCACGGCCTGTTTGTAGCCATCGGCTGTGTGCTGATGAGCGGTGCCAGCATGCGCTGGCTGGCGAAGTTCGACCTGGCGCAGGTGCTGGAGAACCTGCCGCGCTGCACGGTGATGATGGGCGTTCCCACCTACTACACACGGCTGCTGGCCGAGCCTCGCTTCGATGCCGACACAGCGGCCAATGTGCGCCTGTTTGTTTCTGGTTCTGCGCCTTTGCTCACCGAAACCTTCATCGAATTCGAGCAGCGTACCGGCAAGACTATCCTCGAACGCTACGGTATGACCGAAACCGGCATGAATACCTCCAACCCCCTGCACGGCGAGCGTCGCCCGGGTACCGTGGGTTTTCCCTTGCCGGGGGTGACGGTCCGCGTGGTCAATGGTGATGGTGTCGAGGTGCCGACCGGCGAGGTGGGAGACCTGCAGGTGAAGGGCGCCAACGTGTTCAGCGGTTACTGGAGGATGCCGGAGAAGACCGCGGAAGATTTCACCGACGACGGGTTTTTCAATACCGGTGACAAGGGGAGGATCGATGAGGATGGCTATGTCGCCATTGTCGGGCGCGCCAAGGACATGGTGATTACCGGCGGCCTCAATGTCTATCCCAAGGAAATAGAGCTGTTGATCGATGATATGGCCGGCGTACGGGAGTCCGCCGTAATCGGCGTCCCCCATCCGGACTTCGGTGAGGCGGTGACCGCGATCGTCGTTCTCGAGCCCGGTGCGACGCTGACAGCGCAGGATGTCATCGACCACGTCAAGGCTCACGCGGCCAACTTCAAGGTGCCCAAGGGCGTACACTTTTCTGACGCGTTGCCGCGTAACACCATGGGCAAGGTACAGAAAAACCTGCTCAGGGATCGCTACGCCTGAGCCACTCTCCATGGGGCCGGAATAATAATGAACGAACGGCGATTCATCGACAGGTTGACTGCTCCACTCGTTCACTTTATGGAGCGCTATTACCCGGACCTGTTCCTGTTTATTTTCATCATGACTTTCGTCACCTTCCTGTCGGCGTGGTGGTTCGCGGACTATCCGCCGCGGCAGATAGTCACCGACTGGGGCGGCTCGCTGCAGGATATCCTGGCCTTTTCCATGCAGATGGCGCTGATGGTCATGATCTCCCACGCCCTGGCCCACACGGATTCCGTGCAGCGAATTCTGCAGCGTCTCTGTTCCCTGCCGACCGGCCAGATCCAGGCTTACGGTTTCGTGGTGTTCATTACCGGCCTGATCTGCTTCTTCTCCTGGCCCCTGGGCATTATCGCCGGTGGCATCATAGCGAGGAAGGTCGCGGAAAGTGCGCGCGAGCGGGGGATGAAGATCCACTACCCGCTGCTGGTGGCCGGGGCCTTTTGCGGCAATGTGATCTGGCATATGGGTTATTCAGCGTCGGCGCCGCTGTTCGTGGCCACCGCGGACAACAGCATGATAGAACTGCTCGGAGGGGTTATACCGGTTACCGAGACCGTTTTCACCGCCTGGAACCTGGGGCTGGCCGCACTGGTACTGCTGGGCCTTTCCGCGCTCGCGGGCCTGCTGCGACCGCCGGACCACGAGGTGATTGAATTGCGAGTGGAGCCGGACGAATACAGGGAGGAGCCACCTTCCCAGACCGATTCACACCGCCCGGTAGCGAAGCTGGAGAACAGCCGACTCATTACCGTAGTCGTCGGTCTATGCCTGGTCCTGTACCTGGGTTTCTGGTTTGCCGGCAGCGGGTTCGACCTCAACCTCAACGTGGTCAACTGGACCTTCCTGGCGTTGACACTCCTGCTGTGCCGCTCGGCCAAGCATTTCATGTACCTGGTGGAGCGCTCTGCGATCGCCGCCGGCCCGTTGATACTCGCCTACCCGTTCTACGCCGGGATTATTGGCGTCATGACCGAGAGCGGCATGGCCTCCATGATGGCGGACTGGTTCGCCGGTATTGCCAGTGCACAGACCTTGCCCCTGCTTGCCTTCGGCTGTGCCATGGTCATCAACCTGTTCATTCCCTCCGGTGGAGCGCAGTGGATGGTGCAGGGCCCCATATTCGTTGAAGCCGCGCGGGAGATGGGGGTGGATTTGCCGCTGATAGTGATGGCTATCGCTTACGGCGACCAGTTGACCAACCTGCTGCAGCCGCTGCCCGCCATTCCCCTGCTGGCGCTGGCGGGTCTGCGCCTGAAGCACATCATGGGCTATTCTTTTGTATTCTTTTTCGCCGCCATGCTGATCCTCGGCAGCGGCTTCGCCCTGGTCTGTTTTGCCGCCGCTTAAGCCAGGGCTCGCAGTTCAGCGATAAACCCGTCCATCAGATTCCGGTTGCTGGCTTCATCGACCATGTAGGGGCTCATGATCACCATACGCACCACCATCAGGTGGTCGTCGTCCGCCTCGCCACCCCAGCCGGTGACCATGGCGTCGATCAGTTTGCGATAACTTTTGAGACCCAGGGAGGTGCGGGTAACCGCGAAGTTCGGGCTTTGCTGGAAGGCCGCCACCAGGCGCTCGCAGTGCTTGTTGACCCGGCTCAGTCCCTCGCCCGCCCTGGCGATGACGAAGCAGATGATGTTGGTGTCACTGGCGGGAACGATGTGGATATTCTCCACCTGTTCTGCCAGCTTCTGTTCGAACTCCCGCTTGCTGCGCAGGCACTGATTGAGAATGGCGCCGTGGCCGGAGGCATCCAGCGGCAGCACCCTGGAACTGAGCCAGACGGCCCCGGCCCCGGTAGCGGGACGGGACCCTTCCAGGGTGGTGGACCAGGTGGGGTAGTCCACGTCAGGTTGCTCGTCCAGGTAGGGCGCGTTGACATGGGAGACGGAGTAACTGCGCGGGTCGCGTACCAGGAAGGCGCCACAGGCGTAGGGCACGAATCCCAGTTTGTGCGGGTCCAGGGTAATCGAGTCCACCTTTGACAGGGAGGAGAAGGCCTCGACTGCCGTCGCGTCCAGTTCACTGGGGCCGCCCCGGCAGGTCGTGCAGAAATAGCCGCCATAGGCAGCATCCACATGATGCCAGATATGGATGCCTTCCCGGTCGCGATACTCCCGCAACAGCTCATTGACCTTGTGGACCGGGTCCACGGTGCCCAACTCCGTCGTGCCGGCGACGGAGACCGTCATCATGATCGGACGCTCCTGTGCCTTGGCGCGTTCGATGTTTGCCCTCAGGCTGTCGATACTGATGCGGCCGTCTTCGTCCAGGTCTATAGACCAGATCGCCTTCTCGCTGATACCGAACACGTTAGCGCTCTTTGGCCAGGAATAGTGTTTGTTGCCCGGCACCAGGATGACCGGCTGCGGGAAGTCCCGATGCAGCACGTCGCGGTAGTACCTGGCGATATCCCAGGGGCCCTGGACCACATAGCTGCGTTCCTTGAGATCATGGTTATCGATATTGTGATCCGCCTTGTGAGTATGGAACTCCGGCCAGCCCTGGTGAGCGAGTTGGAAGAAGTTCTTGTCGGTATGGCCCCCCTCCAGCAGCCAGGCGGCCATGGACAGCCAGTGATCCATACGGTAGCGGGCCCGCCAGAAGGCCTCGAAGTTGGCCAGGGTGCCACCCGAGGTGAAGTGACCCCGGGCGGACGTCGGGTCCAGGCCAATCATCTCCGCCAGGGTATTGATCGCCCTGGTCTCCAGGTAGGTGCCGGCCCTGGCGGTTTCCCAGGAGGCCAGGTTGGGATTGCAGAACAGCACGGAAATGTTGCCCACCAGGGCGGGAATGGATATATCGCTGACCATGTGCCCGAGGTAGCGATTGCTGAAGGTGGGGACCTCCTTGTGCAGGATAGCGAAGAATTCCTCGATCCCCGCCTTCAACCGCTCGCGTTCCGGCTCACCGGGGGCACCGATGGGCAGTTCACCATCGGCGGCAAAGGTTTCGCGCCGATGTTGCAGGGTGCGTTGCAGTAATTCGTTCCAGAGATCGGCGAAAAAAGCCGCGTTCTCTCCGTGAGGACCTATAAAAAAGGATTCCTTCATGGCGGGAAAACTCCTCAGAATTCCAGGCTGTTCATTATAGACGTCTGCCGCGATGACGTAAGTTTGGCCCTGCCGCGCTTGTATTTATTTTAAATATAAAATAATATGTGGAGCACCAGGAGGAGATTCAATCATGTGGAAGCCGCCCGAGCGCATCAAGTACAAACCCCTGGATGAAAGCTGGCCCAGTGCCGAGAGGGCGCAGGGATCCCGCCTGTTTTCACCGGTCGACGTAGGTGTCATGCAACTGGAACAGCGCACCTGGATTCCCGCCATGGTGCCCTGGCGTGCCAGTGACGACGGCTTTGTGACTGAAGACGTGCTCGACTGGTACGGCCGGTTCGCCCGGGGCAGGCCGGGTGCTATTGTGGTAGAGGCCACCGGTATTCGCGATGTGCCCAGCGGGCCCTTGCTGCGTATCGGGCACGACCGCTTTGTTCCGGGTCTGGAAAAGCTCGTCCAGCGGGTGCGGGAAGAGAGCGACGGTCATACTCGTCTCCTGATCCAGATTATCGATTTTCTCGGAATTCGCCGGCGGCCGGAACAGGAGAAGTTTATCCGCCGTTTCCTGCGCATTACCGATGAGCACCGGAACAGACTCGGCGCCGGTGACCTGGATGACGAAGCCGTGCGCGAGCGCCTGCTGGAACTGGATGATGATACCCTGCGCGATATCCTCGATGCCCGTGAATGGGAGGACCTGACCATCGGCCACCGGGAGCGGGTGACCGACCTGGAACTCGCGCATATCGCCGAACTGCCCCGGGTACTGCCCGGTCTGTTCGCCGCCGCCGCGCAGCGGGCGAAAACGGCCGGCTTCGATGGCGTGGAACTGCACTACGCCCATGCCTACACCATGGCCTCATTTCTCTCGGCTACCAACACCCGCCAGGATGGCTACGGCGGCTCCCTGGAAAATCGCCTGCGCCTGCCACTGGAGGTCTACCGCGAGGTGCGCAACACGGTGGGTGACGATTACGTGGTGGGCTGCCGCTTCCTTTCGGAGGAGTGCATCGAGCGGGGCAACCGGCTTGAGGAGACCCGGCAGATCGGGGTGGCGCTGGCGGCGGCGGGTATGGACTTCCTGTCCCTGTCCCGCGGCGGCAAGTTCGACGATGCCAAGCAGCCCAAAGTGGGGGAGGCGGCCTATCCCTACACCGGCGTCAGTGGTTTCGAGTGCATGCCCGGCTACATCGCCGACGAGTTCGGGCCCTTCGGTCGCAACGTGGAGCCCACCGCCAGTATCCGCGAGGCGGTGCGCCAGGCCGGCCACGCCACGCCGATAGTGGTCGCCGGTGGCATGCACACTTTCACCCAGGCGGAGGCGCTGCTGGCCGATGACCGGGCTGATATCGTCGGCTTCGCCCGCCAGGCCCTGGCCGACCCGGACTGGTTCGAGAAGGTGCGCAGCGGCTGCGGTTGCCAGGTACGCCTGTGCGAGTACACCAACTACTGTGAGGGTCTCGACCAGAAGCACAAACAGGTAACCTGCAACCTGTGGGACCGGCTGCAACTGGATGAAGAGGGCGTCGCCCTGAGCCGCGATGGAAAGCGGCGGTTGGTGGCCCCGGACTGGTAACACCCGGCGGAAAATTAAAGCGAGAGCTGCAAAAAAGGTTTATGCAAAATATTTATTTAATTTGTATATTTTTGATTGAATGCGCTGCCAAAGCGCCGGGGGCGAATTCTTAATTAGTCAATTTTTCGCTTCTCCGTCAGTCAAGCCTTACAAGGAGAATACTGATTCAATAGAGGTGTAGCGGTTTTCGACGTGCTATTAACAATAACGAGCCGCCGACAACGAAAACAAGCACACTTCAGAGGGAATCTCCATGACGCAATTGAGAAGCATCACCCGGGCCGTCACCGCGGCCACTGCATTGCTGGTTGGCGGCGCGGCAGCCCACGCCGCCGTACTGGAAGAGGTCAAGGTAACCGCCAGCAAGCGCGAGCAGAGCATGCAGGACGTTGGCATCTCAGTCACCGCCTACTCGGGCGACCAGATGAAGGCGCTGGGGGTGACCAATACCGTGGAAATCACCCAGCAGGTGCCGGCGCTGCAATTGCTCACCTTCTCGCCCAACCTGACCGTATTCAATATTCGCGGTGTATCCCAGAACAACTTCACCGATAACCTCGAAGCGCCGGTGGCGGTTTATGTGGATGACGTCTACCTCGCCTCCATGAATGGTATCAACGCGCAGTTGTTCGACATCGATCGGGTGGAGGTGTTGCGCGGACCCCAGGGCACCCTGTTCGGGCGCAACGCGACCGGGGGAGTGATTCACTATCTTACCGTTGGCGCCGATGACGACGAATTCAACGGCTATATCGAGGGCACGGTGGGCGATTACGATCGCCAGAGCCTCGAATTTGCCGTGGGTGGCGCCTTCACCGACGGGGTTCGCGGTCGTATTGCGGGGCGTACGGCGGAAATGGACGGCTACATGGAGTCCAAACCCTTCCCCGAGGGCAACCCGTTACCGCCCAGCGGCGTCGATATCGGCGGCGAGGACGGTTGGTCCCTGCGCGGTGAATTGCAGTTCGACCTGGGTGAGACTGCCGTGCTGACCCTGCAGACCAGTCACACCGAGGACGACGATGTCACTACCGGGGCCTATAGCTTCCTACCCTACGGCGACGCTTCCGAGGCCTATATACCCCCGGAGTTCCAGCAGTTTACCAACGACGTGATCCTCGAGGGCGGGGCTCCCCCCGGTGGGCTGTCGCTGGAAGAGTTCACCGCCGCCGTGTTCTTCTGCCCCAGCCAACTGGACTGTTTTGCGCCCGTGGACGAGTCGGGTCGCACCATATTTGAAGGCGACCACCCGGAGCCGCACGAGCATTATTCCGATTACGCCGGTTTCATGGACCGGGAGACCGATAGCTATACCGCCAAGCTCGAATGGGAGCTGGGCGACAGCATGGACCTGGTATCCATCACCAACTACTACGAACTGGACAAGTTCTACACCGAAGACGGCGACGGTATCCCGGTGCCCATTATCGAGTTCACCACGGTGGCGGACTTCACCCAGTTTTCCCAGGAACTGCGCATTTCCGGCGAATCCGATACCTTCCGCTGGGTCGCCGGCGGCTACTACCTGGATATGGAGACCGACGCCAACGTGATCACCCGCGGGGCGCCGGTTGCGGGCGTGGCGGTCGAGCTGGGCTTCGACCCCGCAGAACTGATCGATCCCCAGGTGGCACAGGACTACACCCTGGACTCCACCAACTGGTCGGTCTTCGGCCAGGGCGAGTGGGATTTTGCCGAGGATTTCACCTTTATCCTCGGCCTGCGCTGGTCGCAGGATGACAAGGAGCTGGATTTCGTCACCGCCTTCCAGTCACCCTCAGATGGCATCAATGTGCCCAGCTTCAACCTGGGTGAAGCGGCTGCCGCCGCAAACAGCGACAATGACGAGGTGGATTACGGCGACTGGGCCGGTCGGCTGCAACTGGATTGGCGTCTCAGCGACGACATGATGGTGTACGCTTCCTACAACCGGGGCATCAAGGGCGGCAACTTTGCTCCCTCCGCCAACGTAACCCTGAACCGCATCCGTCACGACGAGGAAGTGCTGCACGCCTACGAGATTGGAATGAAGAGCGAGCTGGCCGATGGGCTGGTGCGCCTCAACGGTGCCATCTTTTACTACGACTACGATGACTACCAGGCCTTTACTTTCTCCGACGGCACCCCCAGCGTGGCCAACGCCGATGCTGAAAACTATGGCGCGGAAATCGAGCTGACCTGGACGCCGACCGAGCACTGGGACATCATTGCCGGCCTGTCCTTCCAGGACTCCGAGGTGGACGGCGTGGAAACCCCGCAACGACAGGTGACCCCGGTTGGATTCCCGGTAGACTGGCCAGTTGACTTCCTCAACGGCGTCGAACTGCCCAATACCCCGGATTACAGCTTCAACTACCTGGTCCGCTACAACTTCGATGCCCTGGCCGGCAACATCGCCCTGCAGGTAGACGGCGTGTACTACGACGACCAGTACCTGGAAGTGTCCAACGGCGGCGGAACGCTGCAGGAGTCCTACGGTGCGCACAATGCGCGCCTGAGCTGGGAGAGCGCCGAGCAGGCGGTGCGCATCACCGGCTGGGTGAAGAACTTTACCGACGAGGAGTACAAGGCCTATTCTCTGGACCTGGGAATTCTCGGGGCCACCGCCACGTACGCCCCGCCGCGCATGTACGGAGTGACTGCCTCGTACCACTTCTAACCGGCGACCGGCGGGCTCCGGCCCTGGCTCACCCAGAGGCCGCCGCATATGCGGCGGCCTTTTCACGGGAGGGGTTGATATGAACAAGATCCATTGGCTGGTGCTGACCGGTTTTATCCTTCATATCCTGTCCGGCCCCGTTCCGGCTGCAGCGGGCGCGAGCGCTGCGCCGCCCAACTTCCTGATTGTCGTTGTCGATGACATGGGTTTTTCCGACCTGGGTGCCTTCGGTGGCGAAATCGACACCCCAAACCTGGATCAGCTGGCGTACAACGGCCTGCGCTTTACCGAGTTCCAGGCAGCGCCCGCCTGTTCGCCCACCCGCGCCATGCTGTTGACCGGGGTCGATGCCCACATCGCCGGCCACGGCAACCTGTTCGAGGAGCTGTCGCCCAACCAGCAGGGGCAACCCGGTTACGAAGGCTACCTCAATGACCGGGTTGTGACTGTCGCCCAAATCCTGCGCGACAACGGCTACCGTACCTACCTCACCGGCAAGTGGCATCTGGGTCTTGAACCCGGGCAGGGGCCGCAGAATCACGGCTTCCAGCGCTCCTTCGCCATGCTCAGCGGTGGTGCCAGCCATTTCCGGGATATGAAGCCCGCCTACTCGCCGGACCCCGCCGCCGTGGCGCCCTACCTCGAAGACGGCGTCATGCTGAAGCGCCTGCCGCAGGACTTTCACTACTCCAGCCAGTTCTACGTGGACCGCATGATTGACTACCTGGAGCAGGACAGGGCCGGCGGCAAGCCCTTCTTTGCCCTGTTGGCGTTTACCGCACCGCACTGGCCCCTGCAGGCGCCTGACGAAGTCATTGCACGGTATGCGGAACGGTACGACGAGGGTTACGACATCCTGTATCGGCAGCGTCGGGCGCGCATGGCGGAACTCGGCCTGCTGGCTGCGGATACACCGGAGCCACCGCGCCCGCCCAAGGCTGTGCCCTGGTCGTCGCTGGAGGCGATGGAACAGCGCCGGCAGGCGCGGGCCATGGCGGTGTACGCGGCGATGATAGACCAGGTGGACCTGCACACCGGACGCCTGGTGGACTACCTGAAGAAAACCGGTCAGTTCGACAACACCATGATCATTTTCCTCTCCGACAACGGCGCCGAGGGACACGACCTGGACGAGACCTGGCCGGGTGACCTGTTCCCGAAGATTCGTGCCGTGATCGACACGCGCTTTGACCACGGCTTGGCCAACATGGGTCGCCCCAATTCCTACACGCTCTATGGCGCCGGCTGGGCCAGGGCCGGTTCCCCCCACCTGCGCCTGTACAAGGGCTTTGCCTCCGAGGGGGGTGTCCGGGTGGCCGCCTTCGCCCATGCCCCGGGCATTATTCCGGCCGGCAAACTACTCCAGAGCCCCGTTGCAGTGAAGGATATTGTGCCGACCCTGCTGGATTTCGCCGGCGTGGTTCACCCTGCCGGAACTCCGGGCAATGCTCGTCTGGCGCGCCTGCAGGGCAGGTCACTGCGCGACGCGCTGCGATCGCCCGACACCTGGCAGAATGAAAAACGACCACTGGGGGTAGAGATGCTCGGCAAGTATGGCTTGCGTTATGGTCGCTGGAAGCTGCTGCAACTGCCGCCGCCTTACGGATCCGGTACACCGGAGCTGTACGACCTGGCGCTTGATCCCGGCGAGAGTAACAATCTGGCGGCAAAAGAACCGGAGACGTTGCGGCAGATGCTGGCCTATTGGGAGGCCTATCAGGAGGAGAACGGCGTCATCCTGCCCGATTGGGTCAGTGGCTACTGATAGCGCTGCTAACGTGTTTGCTGGGCCGATGATAGGGCCGGCGATTGCAGTTGCCGGTGGTGTTTCGTCAGCGGCACCATTATCAATAGCCACGACAGTACGAACAATGTGATGCCCGCGGTGATGATGGGCGTGAAGTTGCTGTCCTCAAGCAGGCTGGCCGCAAAGGCCGGGCCCACTGCCAAACCGAGCATCTGCGCCGCCACGGCGTAAACCACCACCCGGCCGTGCTGGTCAAAGCTGGCCATCGCGCCCAGCAGGAAGGGATGAGTCATGTTCCAGGCGAAGTTGTAGACGCACACGGTAACCGCATAGACAAGCGCACTGAAACCTCCGTACAGGGCGCCCAGCACAAGCGATCCACCGATAATACCCAGGGTGAGCGGTACAACGCGGCCGTAGCGGTGGCCGATCACAGCGGGCACGAAGGCACCGGCGATGCCCAGGAACTGGGAGAGCATGAGGCTATTGGCCACGCCCTGTTCACTGACGCCACCGTCCATGCCGATCAGGAACAGGTAGGCCCAGATGACACCCTGGGCGAAGAAATAGGTGAACATGGCGAGAATGGCGAAGATGCGCAGGCCGCCTGGCAGATCAACCGCGTCCTCCTCCACCTGCAGGTGCTCCTCGCCGGAGTCCGGTACCCGGGCGATGCAGGGCCAGCCACTCAGGCCGAACAGGGCGAAGAATACAATCACCCCGTTCAGGCCCACCTGGTCAAATGCCAGCGGCATGGCCCAGAGGCCCAGTGCGCCGTAGGTCAGCACGCCCATGATCAGGAAGCCGAAATTGCGATCGGGTAGCCGGGTGAGGCCGATAATGGTAAAGGTGAGTGATACCAGGCCCCCGGACCCGAGGCCGGCCATGAAGCGGAGGGCGCTGAACGTTACCATGTCGTTGGTTGCCAGGGAGGCCAGGTTGCCCGCAGCAAACAACAGTACGCAGGTTTTCAGGACGGCATGCCAGCTGTAGCTGTGGCCGCCCAACGCCAGGGCCACGGTAGTGAGGGCCAGGCCCCATATCTCTGCCGAGGCGATATAGCCTGCCTGCTGCTCGCTGAAGCCGTGGAACTGCACCAGGCCCTGTACGAATCCCGGCTGCACGATGAAGACCGCTGCCCCGATGACACTGAGGTAGATGGCGGCAGCCAGGGAGCGCGGACTATTGACGTCAAGGCTGGGACTGTCGGTCGTGGATGCCATGGGTTACCCTCTCAGTTGTTGGTTTTCCCTGGTTTGCACCCAGTATGCGCAAGGAGATGCCTGATTGCCATCAGCCAAAAGGATGACGCTTGACAATCCGAGCGTCGAGTTTCCCAATCGCTTCCAGCGTGAAAGCCTGGACCTGGTGAACAAGCTGCTGCCGCTGGACTCAGCGGCCTTCTACCTGGTAGACCCGGACATGCGCCACCGCGGCGTGGTGCTGCACAACATCGAGGCAGCGGCCGAGCGCGATTACGCCGAGAATTTCCGCGACCTCGATCCACTTAATCCGGCCCTGTTTGCCCACCGGGAGGATACGGTTGTCTGTATCGATGAGCAGCTCAGCGAACGGGAGCTGCTCAGCAGCGATTACTATATCGGTTTCATGCAACCCCATGGACACCGGCATGTCAGCGATATGTTTTTCCGTCGCGAGGGAGAGATCATCGCCGTGTTGACCATGCTGCGCGACGCGCTCTCGGGCCCGTTTACCGACACGGAGCTTGCGCTGCTGCGCAAGTTACAGCCTTTTCTCCAGTACACCCTCAATACTGTCTACCTGCCGAAGCGCGTGCAGCAGCGTCAGGGGGCCAGGGAGCGATTCGGCCTCACCGAACGGGAGGTGGATGTGGTGGAGCTGATCGTTGCCGGGGCCAACAACAAGGTCATCGCCCGCGAACTCGGCCTGGGCCTGTCAACGGTGAAGACCCATCTCCAGCACGTTTTCCAGAAGACCGGTGTGTCCTCGCGTACTGCCCTCAGCGCGCTGGTTCTTGGTGAAGCACCGGCCTGACGCGGCCTCATCCTTTTGGTCGATGGTCAGCGGGGATGGGCTGTTCTATCCTGAAAATGCTGACCGAAAAGTAAAGGAGCAGAGTATGCTTGGGGATATCACCGACAGGGTCGCCATCGTCACCGGCGCAGGCCAGGGCATTGGCGAGGGCATCGCCAGGGTGTTTGCCGCGGCCGGAGCGAAAGTGGTCGTTGCCACGCGCTCCGCTGGCAATGGGCAGGAAACGGTAGACGACATCACCGCCGCCGGTGGTGACGCCATACTGCTGCAGTGCGACATCGGCAAACACAGTGAAGTGGAGCGCGTGGTGGCAGAAACCGTCAGCCATTACGGCCGGGTGGATATCGGTGTGCATAACGCCGCCGTCTATCCACTGCACACGGTGGAGGAATTGTCCGACGAGGTTATGGAGCAGACCCTGTCGGTTAATATGAAAGCTGCCGTGTGGTTGACCCAGTGCTGTGTGCCCCACTTCCGGCGGCAGAACCGCGGCAGGTTGATCTTCACCTCCTCGGTCACGGGGCCCCGGGTCGCCATGCCCGGCACCGCCCATTACGCCATGTCCAAGGGGGGCATGAACGGGTTCATCCGCACTGCCGCATTGGAGTACGCACGGGAAAACATCACCGTCAATGGCGTGGAACCGGGCTATATCCTCACCGCCGCCATGTCCGCCCTGGGAGACGAGGAGGAACTGGCGGCCATGGCGAGCTGCATACCCCAGGGGCACCTCGGTAAACCCGAGGACATTGCCAACACCATGTTGTTTCTGGCCTCCGACGAGGCCGCTTATATCACCGGGCAGACCATCGTGGTAGACGGCGGTTCGACCCTGCCGGAGAGCCAGGTGGTCATGGACGGTTTCTATGGACAGTAAGGAACTGCTCGCCCGACGTCATCGTGTACTGGGCAGACACGCTCCGCTGTTTTACGACGAGCCCCTGCAACTGGTGCGCGGAAAAGGTGTGTGGGTATGGGATGCCGACGGCAGGCGCTACCTGGACGTATACAACAATGTGCCTCATGTAGGCCACTGTCACCCCCGGGTAGTGGAGGCGCTGGCGAGCCAGGCATCCACCCTCAACACCCATACCCGCTATCTGCACGAGAACGTGGTGCGCTACGCCGAGCGCCTGACGGCGAAGTTCGATCCTTCGCTGTCCTGTGCCATGTTTGTCTGTACCGGCAGCGAGGCCAACGAGCAGGCCCTGCGCATGGCCCGCCAGCACACCGGCAAACAGGGGATTATCGTCACTGACTGCGCCTACCATGGCAATACCGAGGCCGTGGCGGAGCTGGGTACGGCTTTCATGCCGGAAGCGGCCACCACCCACCGAGTCAAGGGTGTACCGGTCGCGGATACCTACCAGGGTATTGACGGTGTGGCGCCGGAAGACCTGGCCGACGCTTTTGCGGATGCGGTCAAAGCCGCGGTCGACGACTTCGAGGCCGAGGGCGTTGGCTGCGCCGGCATTCTGGTTTGCCCGGATTTCGCCAACGAGGGCCTGGTCAATCTGCCGGACGGTTACCTGCAAAAAGCGGTAGCCCACGTGCGCGAAGCTGGTGGTCTGTTCATCGCCGACGAGGTCCAGGGGGGCTTCGGCCGGACTGGCCACCAGTGGTGGTCGCACCAGGGGGAGGGAGTGATTCCAGACATCGTCACCCTGGGCAAACCCATGGGAAACGGGCATCCCCTGGCGGCGGTGATCACCCGCGAAGACCTGCTGGACCAGTTCGGCGAGTGGGCCATGTACTTCAACACCTTCGCCGGCAATCCGGTGTCCTGCGCCGTGGGTATGGCGGTGCTCGACGTCCTCGAGGAGGAGCGATTGCTGGAGAATGCCGTCGAGGTGGGTGATGTCGTGGCCGCGGGCCTGCGCGAACTGCAGACCCGCTACCCGATCATCGGTGACGTGCGCGACAAGGGCCTGTTCTTCGCCATGGAGCTGGTGGAAGACCGGGAGCGCAAGACGCCCGCTACGGAGGCCTCCGGCCGCTTTATCAACATGATGTGTGAGCGCGGTGTGCTGATCAGCCGCATCGGTCGTCACGACAATATTCTCAAGCTGCGCCCGCCGATGCCTTTCGGCAGGAGTGAGGGGGAGATACTGCTGGAGACCCTGGACGACTGTTTCAAAGCGCTGCGAGGCGGGACCCGATGACTGACTTTTACCAGCTGGATGAGGCCGAGCAGGCGAGAGCGATGGCGGGACTGGCCGCGGCCGCGCTCCCAGCGTGGGACCTGCAAGGCAGCGACCTGGAACTGATCAAGTACCGCGAGAATGGCGTATTCAGGGTGACCACCCCGGCGGGAGAACGCTACGCCTTGCGCATTCATCGCCACGGTTATCACTCGGATGCGGAGCTGCGCTCGGAATTGCAGTGGATGGTCGCCCTGCAGGATGCCGGCATTTTTGTGCCCTCGCTCGTACCGACCCATACCGGCGAGCCCTTTGCCGTGATCAGCGCCGGCCCGGTGCCGGAGCCGCGCCAGGTGGACCTGTTCCACTGGGTCGATGGCGAGCCACTGGGCTCGGTAGAGGAGGGTGTCAGTGATCGCGCGGCGGTAGCCGACAACTATCACACCATCGGTGCCCTCGCCGCACGCCTGCACAACCAGGCTTTAGCCTGGAAAGCACCGGAGGGCTTCGTACGCCACGCCTGGGATGTGGATGGCCTGGTGGGTGAGGAGCCTTTCTGGGGGCGGTTCTGGGAGCTCGCCGCGCTGACCGGGGAGCAGCGCAGCCTGCTGCTGCAGGCCCGGGAGCAGGTGCGCCGGGACCTGACTGCCTACCAGGCCAGGCCGGAGAATGCCGATCGCTACAGCCTGATCCACGCCGACTGTGTGGCGGAGAACCTGATGGTCGAGGGCGATCAGGTACGCCTGATCGATTTTGATGACGCCGGCTACGGCTGGCACCTGTTCGAGCTGGCCACGGCGCTGTATTTCGAGCGCGGAGAGGATCACTTCCAGTCAGCGTTCGATGCCCTGGTCCAGGGTTATCGCGAACACCGGGACCTGCCTGACGAACAGGTAGCGCAACTGCCCCTGTTTTTCGCCGCCCGGGGATTCACCTACCTTGGCTGGGTGCACACCCGCGCAGAGACCCAGACGGCGAAAGAGCTGACTCCGGCATTGGTGGAGATGGCCTGTGCTGCCGCGGGCGAGTATCTGCAGTGGGCTAGAGCTCGATAACGATCTCGCCACCACTCGCTGCGGCACGGGACTGGCACAGGATCATATGGTCCTCGCGCTGTGACGCCGAGAGCACGAAATCGCGGTGTTCCACCTCGCCCGCCAGCACCCGGCACTTGCAGACACCGCAGAGGCCATCCGAGCATTTCAGGATCACCGGCAGGCCGGCGCCGATCAATGCCTCGGCCGCGCTCTGTTCCGCCGGGACTTCGATACGGTGACCGGAGTTGGCCAGGGCCAGGGTAAACGGGTGATTCTCGTAGGCCGGTGTTTCCGGTACTGAGAAGTACTCCCGGTGCAGGGATTCTTCCGGCCAGCCCTGTCGTGCGCCCGCTTCCAGTACCGCGAGCATGTAACGGTCCGGGCCACAGGTATACAGGTGATCGCCCGCGCGGAAGCCGGCCAGTAGCTGATCGAGGTCGGCGCGGCTGCCCTCGTCGGAGAGGTGGACGGTGGCCCGGTCAGCCCAGGGTACGGTTGCCAGGTCCGCCAGGTAGGCCGCATCGGCGCGGCTGCGGCAGGAATAGTGGAGTTGGAAGTCAGCCCCCAGCGCGTTCAGGCGATGGGCCATGGCGATCAGCGGGGTAATGCCGATACCGCCAGCCAGCAACAGTGAGCGCCCCGCGGACTCCTCCAGGGGAAAGTGGTTGATGGGGCGGGAAACAAACACCCGCCGACCCTCGGTGAAGATCCGGTGCAGCAGGGCGGAGCCACCGCGCCCGTCGTCTTCGCGCAGAACCCCGATCTCGTAGTGGCGACGATCTGCCGGGTCGCCAGCCAGGCTGTACTGGCGCAGGAACTCCGGGGCAACCACCACATCCAGGTGGGCGCCCGCCTCGAAGGGGGGTAACTCCCCGCCGCCCGGAGCGGTGAAGACATAGCGGCTGATCGAGTCAGTCAGGGTTTCCACCCGGGAAATCACCAGTGCCAGTACCGGCGCCTCACCCTCGGGGTGAGCGTATTCGTGGGCCAGGCCGTCGGTATCCCCTGCCGCCAACCGCGCCTGGTACTCCTCGGGACCGATCAGCCGGTCATAGGCTTCGATCCCGGCCTCCCGGTCCATGGGGAAGGGGTAGGGGTAGGGGGGTGGCGCCAGGTGCGCCGGGTAGACCGCCAGGGTCTGATCCTCGTACCGGAGATCCAGGTCCGGTTGCAGCGCCCGCTCGGCGCTGCCGTGAGGTGAGGGCTGGTAGGGACCCTCGTCGATCATCTCCAGGTCCCACCACCACTTCTTTAGCGGGTTGATATTGCCATGGCCCAGGCGGTCGTCCAGGGCCGCCAGCAGTCTCGCCGCCCTGGGCACATGGCTTGCCAGCCAGCGGAAAGGCGCCTCGGCGAACAGTCCCTCCAGGTTCCACGGGCAGGTTTTCATGCAGCGACCGCACATCGCCCCCGCGGCCTGGGTCACCCGGTAGGTGGTGCACTTCTGGCTGTCCGACTTCCAGATCTCGTAGCCGTTGAACATGCGCTTGGGACCGGCGGTGATCGCTCCCGAGGGGCACTCGCGGGCGCACTTGTTGCATTGCGCGCAGAACTTCTGCAGCCCGAAATCGATGGGCCGGTCGTGGCTCAAAGGCATGTCGGTGGTGATGGCGCCGGATTTCAGCCGTGGGCCGAGAAAGGGGTTGAGAATCACCTCGCCGATGCGGCTCACCTCACCCAGGCCGGACAACAGCAGCAGCGGCGGCTGCAGTACCTCGCCGTCCATCACGGTGTGCACCCGGGCGCGGTAGCCGAGATGGCGGATCTGGTCGCCGATGATACCGCCGAGCAGGGAGAAGCGCAGGTAGGCGCGCATCGACTGGGAACAGGCAATCCAGTCGTCGCCCGAGGCGCCCTCCATGGTCTCGTGCCCCTGGTCGACGATGACCGAGATGGCGTTGGGGTGGTAGGCGGGCAGCGGCTCGCCCGCCGCGTCGTGGGAGTAGTAGGCCCACGCCGGGCAGCGGGAAATACCGACAGCGTCGGCGCCGAGGAAATACAGCGCCGCCCTGATGTTGCGGCTGTTGCGGTCCGCTTCTGTCGCGTCAGGATGGACCTGCGGGGCAACCGGGCCGTCCTGCAGCAGCACAAACGCCCCCAGGGGCCGGCGCGCAGCGAAGCTGGTGGCGCTCTTGCGCACGTAATTGCCGTTGCGGGCGCCGTCCTGCACCTTCTCTCCCATGTCGCCGAAAATAGCCCGGGCGAACATGTCCGTACGCTTGGGTACCCGCGGTATGCGCGGCTCGTCGACCAGGGTGGTGGGGGTGTCCACCCGTTTACTGTGCTCGAACGGATAGGCGCCGTCCATATAGCGTCGCTTGCGGTAGGCCAACCGGTTGAACCGGTTCCTGGCAAAGCCCCTGCCCAGCCACCAGGCGGGGCCGTGGCTGTGCCAGCGCTGGCGCAGGCTGGCCGGTGCGAGGGGGCTGTCCGGGGCGAGTTCCAGGGTGGTGGTCACTGCGCAGAGGCCAAAGCGGGTGCCGGTGTACGGGTTGCTGAGAACCGGGTCGTCGGCGCCTTCCTCCACCCGGGCGAGCCCCGCCGCCACCGCCAGTTTATTCAGGTCGACATCGGTACAGGCGCCGGAGTGGGCGCGTGCCTCATGGCCGAGCAGGCGGATATAGTTGGAGAGAATGGCCGCCGTTTCCGCGCCTCGAACGCAGCTGCGTTCGGCACTGCAGTCACGCAGCCACTCGCAACCCGGTTCATCTGCGCCGGGTTCGCGGGGATACTCGTAGAGGAAAACCACCGCATGGGTGTGGTGCATGGCGGAGGTCGGCGGGGCATTCATGGACTCACGCAACTCTGCCATGATCACGTCGATACCGGCGGCCAGCGTCCGGGTCTGCTGGTTGCGCAGCATGTCCGCAAGTTCGCCAATGTCCGGGTTGGTCAGGGGCTCGCCGAGGAACATGGCCGGGCTCAGCGCGCAGATGCCCACCTGTGAGGCGTCCTGGTAGTAACCGAAGGATTTCAGGTGCCGGGCGCGCTCTGCCGGGTCCTCGGGGATCACGGCTTGCTCTTTCTTCACCAGGCCGTCGCGGATCGCGTCGAGCATCGCCTGGTAGCGACGCATGGCGTTGACCAGGCTGTTGTCCTCCTGGCGGTGAAAGCTGAGAGGCTGCATGGGCGGCACCCGTGACAGGTCTGGCGGCTTGTCACTCCTGGGCAGCCGCTCCAGGGGGTAGGGACCCAGGTGGAAAGGGCGGTTGGCGTAGGAGAAGAGCCTCAATTCTGTTCCATCATGGCGAGAACCTGCCTGCCGGCGCGCTCGCCCTCGTGCACGGCGCCCTCCCACATCTGCATGCCCATCAGTTCCGCGTGGGCGAAGGCGATACGGCCGTGGGGATTGCGAATGACATCCGAGGGCGCCGGCTTGCCCTCCACGCCGAAGAAGAATCCCGGCGGCGTGGCTGCATAGGCATGCCCCTGGCGATTGACGATAATACCGGCGATATCCCGGTCCGCGTCGAAGCCGCCGGGCCCGAACATCTCGGTAAACTGGTCACGCACCCTCGTCTCGATATCCGCGTAGGTCATGCCGAACATGCGCATGCGCGCACTCACAGTCTGTTGCTCTATGGGGAGCCCGGCCTGGCAGAAGGAGTTGTACATGGTGACCACGATGGGCTTGTCGGGCTCCAGGGGCATAGGCTCCTTGCCGTCGAGTATCATCTGCCGGCGCAGGGTGAGGAACCAGCCGAGGTCGTCGTCGAACCAGCGCACGGAAGCCACCCCCAGTTTGTCCATGAATTTCCAGTTGCGCAGGGCCACGTTGATCATCATCATCGGCGCGTGCATGAACTGGTCCATCGCTTCCCTGTGCGTGTCGGGCAGGTCGGTGACCACCCGCTTGTTGAGGTGTTGCTGACCGGCCATCACGACGTGGCGGGCACGCACCCGGTACATTGTCTCGTCCTTCAGGTAGGTCACGTTGACCTGTTTCGCCCTGTGGGCGGAGCCCGCATGTTGCACGTTCACCACCAGCGATCCCATGCGCATGCGCACCGCTCTCTGCGGATTGTCGATCACCTGCCAGTTCACCGGCCCGGTGAGCACATCCATCAGTGAGTGGGTCTCACCGAATATGTCCGGGATCAGCTTCTGCACGATGTGCCTCAGCGTGCCGGTGTTGCCACCGGGCCACTGGGCCAGGTAGACATAGTCGGTGACATCGCCCATCCCCAGCTGTCGACCGTACTGCAGAACCCCCGGTTGCAGGAAATTGAACGCCTGGTAGGCGGAGATGACATCCGGTCCCAGTCCCATGCCCATGGCGGCACCGAAGGGCTCCAGGTATTTGTGAATGAAGGGATTGTCGATTCCCATCTCATTCACCAGGAACTCCCGGTAGGTCATGCTGTCCAGCCACTGGGCCCAGTCTTCTCGCTCCGGTGGCTGGCGATAGGTCTCCATCCACAGCAGGTCGCTGCGGGCTTTTTCATCCAGTGGGGTGTCGGCGAAGCGGTTGGACCAGGGATTGACCGCCATGGGGTGGCCGGGGAAATGCCAGCCCAGGTCGGTTGCTTCCCAGGTCAGGTGCATGGGGGTGTAGTTGTCCACGGGAATCTTCAGCTTTGACTGCGTCGATTCCTGCCATTCGAATTCTGTGGGCAACTCCAGTTCACCCCACAGTTCGCTGTACATGCCGATCTCTTTCGCCCGGTCGAGGGGCCACACGGCGCCAGTGGAACCCTGCGGCGCCCACAGTTTATAGCCATCCACCTCAAATTCGTTGTGCCGTGCCTCGCCGCCAAAGATATCGTGGTTGTCGAGGATGAGGATTCGTGCGTCCGGCTTTTCCTTCCGTAATGTGTAGGCGGCAGTACAGCCTGCGAAACCGGCGCCGACCACGACCAGGTCGTACACCTCGCCAGTCTCCAGGGCGCCCGCGAGGCGCTCATGGAAATCGCCGTTGCGTAACGTGTGGGCGGCGTTGACCACCTCGTGGGTGTTGCCATTGGCGGTGGCGTAGTCGCCGATACCACCATAGCCGGTCCATTTCTCGTCCAGGTCGTTAAGCGGCAGGGGAATGGTTCTACCCAGCTTGAACGGGGGCCGGGTCTCTTCCGCGGACAGGGCAGCCAGCGGCGCGCCCGCGGAAAGCAGGGCGGCACCGCTGCCGATCAGGGTGCCGCCGACAAAGTCCCGGCGGGTGATCGCCGCCTTGCCAGTGTTCCGGGAGGCGTGCTTGCGCTCGTCAGATTTCTTATTCATCTCGGGTCTCCGTATAGCCGTGTTTTATTCGATCTCGAATTCGCCTACGACGTACATCTCGCCGCGGGACCACCACTCGCCGTTTTCCCTGTGCCACAAGAATAGCATTTTGAAAGTAAATGGCTCCTCGCCCGATGCTGCCGGAGGGGTGACGTGGAAGTTCACCCAGTCCCAGCCGGTATCGCCATCGACGAAACTCTTGTAGGACTCGATACGCACCGCGCTCGCGATGACCTCTTCGTACACGGGGCGCAGTTCCTCGCGGCCGCGATGGGTGCTGCCATCCGGGCCCGTGGATATCGCCCCGGGATGGTAGAAACGGGTCAGGATAGGCTCCGGGTCGTTGGCGGCGAAGGCGGCCTCCTTGAGGTCGTATTTGGCGCGAATCTCGCGCTTGAACGACTCCAGTTCCCCACCGCCCGCGGCGGAGCCGGCAAACAGCAGGGCCAGAAACATAGTGAGCAGGGCGAGGTGCGGGTGTTGCCGCTTGGCGGCACTGGCTGGTGTCGAGCTGGTCATTTCGATTCTCCATTTAATAGGTCTTTCGTTCTAAAAAATATAGAACGATTGACCTAGAAAGTCAAGGCGGGATGGGCTATGATGCATCACATGAGCAGCCCAGCGGGAAACAGTGTAAGCAGGACACGTCGCGGCACCGCAGTGCGCCAGCGGGGCAAGGACCGGGCGGCCAGCATCCTCAGCGCCGCAAAAAAGATCCTGGTGGAAGAGGGCCTGGCAAGTCTGAGTACACGCCGGGTGGCCGATGAGCTGGGAATCAGTGTCGGCAACCTGGCCTATTACTTCCCCAGCAAGGACAGCCTGTTGCAGGCGATTGTCGAGCATGTAATCGAGGGCTACGACCAGGCGCTTGCCCGCGAATCGGCGTCCTTCCCGGACGACCCGGTCAGGCGCTTTTCCGCTTTCATGCAGTACATGATCGAGGATGCCAGGAAGCCCGAGGTGCGGCGGTTCTTCTACCAGTTCTGGGGTCTTTCCACCCACCATGAACAGGTGGCAGTGGCGCGCCGGGCCATGTACGAGCACTTTGCCCGGCAGACCGCTGACCTGTTACAGAGCATTCATCCGCAAAAAGGTGCTGCGGAGCTGGAAACCATCGCCTACAGCATCCTGGCATTTACCGAGGGACTGCACGTGGTATTCGGTTCCGGCGACATCAAGCGCATCCAAACGGCGGCATTTGGCCGCCATGCCCTGCGGCAACTGTTATCGATAGCGGGCGTGTCGTCGCCCGGCTGATATTGTTCGACGCCGCTCAGTCGGCCAGCGGATAGCAGCGATGCTGGTTCCCGTCAGCCGCCATGTGGCCCACGCGTATGAAATGCTGCCCGTTCTCCACCGCGGTATAGACCTGCTCCACCAGGTTTTTCGAATGCAGGTGGGCCATGTCATTCCACGGTGCGTGCTCTCTATCGAGCCAGGCCCATTCCAGGGTCTCAGCGGTGGTGCTCGCTGCCAGTTCGCTGGTGCAGGGGTAGCGAAAAACCACGTAGATCTGGTCTATGGGCAGAACCGAACTCAGGCTCATGGGGATCAGTTGGCCGGGGTCCAGGCTGATGGTGGTCTCTTCCTTCAACTCTCTCGCCGCGGCCTGCTGCAGCGACTCCCCGCACTCCACAAAGCCGGCCGGAAAGGCCCACTTGCCCCTGCCCGGGTCGATGCCGCGGCGGGTCCAGAGCAGCTTCTTGCCGCAGTGCAGAAAGGCGGCCACCAGAATGGTCGGGTTGCGGTAATGGGCAATCCTGCAGTGGTTACACCAGGGCCGCTCCCGCTCGTCGCCCTCGGGTACGCGCATGACCAGGCCCTGGCCACAGTAGCTGCAGTATTTGAGGGTCCGTTGCGGGCTCATGGGAGGCGTTTGGCCACTCCTTCCGAGCCCGGGGCTCAGAGGTAAACAGTGAGCGATTTCTGCGGTGCGTCGCAGTTGATGAGTGTAACTTTTTTGTGGCGTATCTTGAAACTGTCGCCGTCGGGTACCAGGTGGTGCTCCACCCTGGCGCCGAAGACGCGCTGCTCGTTGCGGTAGTACACCAGGATCTGCTGGTTAGAGGTCACCACCCGGTCTCCCTTGTCATTGCCGCCGGCCTCGCGGACGTTGCCTATCAGGTGGGAGCAGCGGGTAGGGTGGTCCTTGGACGCGGCTCGCGGGTGCACGTAGTTGCGCCGGCGCACCTCCATCATCACCCGGTCATCGTAGAAGATGGAGATGTGGTTGATCGGGTCTGCCTGGTCTTCCTTTACCGGCATCCAGTAGGTGCCGTCCGGGGTGAACAGCTCCATCCAGCTGTCCAGGTCCGGGTTGTCCAGCAGGGCAGCTTCGTCGTAGAGGAATTCCTCGATTTTCCTGATGTCAGTCATCTCAGGCTGCCTCCTCCTGGCGGTAGCCGCCGGTCATGTAGTTTCGCCAGGCGGTGTACTGGGTGCGCATGTCCAGGTCCGAGGTGCCGCCACCCACGATGCGGTCTTCCAGTTCCTGGTCCTTGCCGAACTGGCGGTACATCTCGATCCAGTCGTTGCTGGGGTCCTCGGAGCCCGCCTGGATGCGCATATAGGCCTCCAGGTCGTCGGGGCCCACCATGGAGGCATTGGAGTTGATCAGCCGGGAGTAGAGCAGGGTGCGCTGCAGCATTTCATCCGGCGCGCCCTTGAGGCGAAACGACCAGGTTTCCACGATGCACTTGTTCACCGCAATCGGCCGCACCACGCGTATATTCTGTACCGCGCTCTTGATGGTCAGTGAGGGGTAGTACAGGGTGTTGTGTGTATTGAAAGTCAAAATCTCCCGGGTGCGCTCCTCGCCGTAGGCGTCGACCATGGCCTGGCCGTACGCGGGCATCACCGTGTAGTCGGCGTGAATGCTGCTCTTGCCGCCGTCGTAGTGGTGGCCGTACTTGAATCCGGTAATGCCGGTGTCTTCGAATACCTCGTAGGAGGCGCCGAAGGGCGGGATGATTTCCGCCTCCGCCCGCTCTTTGGCTGCGGATTCGGGCAGGGTGGCGATATAGTCCTCCGCTGCCTGCACCACTGACTGGTGGGTGACCATGGGGTGCATGGTGTCGTTGAGGTTCTCCAAAAACAGCTTCCAGTTGCAGTCGTGCTCGTAGCGCAACACGCCTCCGGCTACTTCCACCTCGCCCTCCGGCGCACGGTCACAGAGATTGTCGAACACGTCGATGGCGCCGCCCATCCAGGTCTTCAGGTCCGGCGCGCTGGCATCCAGGGTGGCGAAAACGAAACCGCGGTAGCTCTCGTACTGGGCCACTTTCTGCAGGTTATTGGCCGGATCCTTGAGGTCGAAGCCGGTGTTCTCGTAGCCCGCTTCATTGGGAATCTTCAGCAGGGTGCCGTCGGTGTTGAAGGTCCAGCCGTGGTAGCAGCAGCGGAAGGCCCGCGCGTTACCGCAGGGGGTATCCACCAGCTTGGCGCCCTTGTGGGCACAGCGGTTATGCAGTACGTGCACCTCGCCCTTGCGGTCGCGCGTCATCACCACCGGGATCTTGTGATTGATGTTGAGGGTGTAGTAGTCGCCGGGGTTGGGTACCTGGCTTTCGTGACCGATATAGATCCAGGCGCTGCCCCAGATGCGCTCCATCTCCAGTTCGAAGATCTCCGGGTCATTGTAGATGCTGCGGTGCAGCCTGGCTGGCTCCACCAGGGCGCCGATCTGTTCGTTGCTGTAAGTCATTTTATCCTACCTCTGCGAAACGGCTAGAGAGTCAGTGAACCGAGACTGGCGCCGCCGCATACCAGCAGCGTCTGCCCGGTGATGAAACTGTTGTCCGGCGCCAGGAAGAATTGCACGGCCCTGGCGACATCTGCCGGGGTACCCAGGCGCTGCACCGGCACCGAGGCGGCGATGGCGTCGCGCCTGTCCTGGTCCTGGATGGCATTGTCGAACATCTCGGTCTCGGCGATGGGGCCGGGTGCGACCACGTTGACGGTGATGCCCTGTGGCGCGAGTTCGAGGGCCCAGGTGCGGGCCATGCCCATCATGCCCGACTTGGTGGCAGAGTAGCAGGTGCGGGTCTGCAGGCCGAGGGCTGCGCGGGAGCTGATCAACAGGATTCGGCCGTTGCCCGACGCCTTCATGGCGGGCAGGAAAGCCTGGGCAAGGATGATGGCCGCGCCGATGTGGATATTGGTGACCATCTCGAGATCTGCCAGGTCCACCTCGCCGAGCAGGGCCGGGCGGATAACCCCGGCATTGTGAACCAGGTCGGTGACCTGGTGGGCCGCGGCGATTTCAGCTGCCACCTCGGCTGTCGCCCGCGTATCGGAGAGGTCCACGGAATAATTGTGCAGGCGATCGTGCTGTGCCGGCGAGGGGCGCCGGGACAGGTTGATGACCGTGTAACCGTCCGCCAGCAGGTGTTGGCAGATGCTGTTGCCAATGCCAGTGCTACCGCCGGTGACCAGTGCTGTTCTCATGGGGAATCCTCCCGGAAATCGATGTCTTTCAGCCATTGTGCGGCGTTCGCCCGGTCGCCCAGGGCCACCAGCATGGGACTGCCGTGGGCATCTTCCAGGATGCGCAGGGAGACCCGCCCGTTCACGGCCACACCCGGTTGCAGGTGGGCAAAGGCCACGGGACCGCAGTCCAGCAGCACCGAAGCCACGCGCCAGGGCAGCTTTTCGGCATACTGGTCCTCCAGGCTGTGCTGCAGTTCAGTCATGCTCTGCACGGTACCGCCGTCGTCCACAGGCCGCCAGCTGAGGGCGTCCGCCAGGCAGTGTCCGCAGAGCTCCCGGCGCGGGTAGTTGACCTCACCGCACTGCTCGCAGACCTGCAGTTGCAGGGCGCCGGTGGCGGGCAGGCCGGTGTCGAAGAGCACGTCGCTCATCAGCCATCTCCCCTGGCCAAAACTGCCGCGGCACTGCACAGGCCGCGGTCGTAGTTGATCATGCCGTAACCGCTGACCATGGCGTGGCGGGCGTCAGCCACCTGGTTGGCGCCAGCGCAGCCGGTGAGCTGGCGGATCGACTCCACCAGCCCCAGGTAGCCCGCCGCCGAGCCCGCCTGGCCAATGGAGAGCTGGCCGCCGGAGGTATTGTGGGGCAGGCCGCCGCCGTCGAAGGTGAGGTCTGTTCCGCGGACGAATTCAAAGCCCCTGCCCGGCTCGCAGAAACCCAGGCCCTCCATCTGCAGCAGGCAGATCACCGGGTAGTCGTCGTAGGTCTGCAGCAGGTCGATATCAGGGGGACCGATGCCGGCACGGTCGTAGAGTTGCTCTGCAAACAGGGGCCAGCCGCCGCGTAACTGCACGGGGTCCTCGGGGTAGGCGTTGTGGCGCTCATCGGCGGCCAGGACCGTGGCGAAGGGCAGCCCGAGGGCGCGAGCGCGCTCGACGCTCATCAGCAGGAAGCCTTCGCCACCTGCGCAGGGCATCACACAGTCGAACAGGTGCAGGGGCGAGGCGATGGGGCGCGCGTCCAGGTAATCGGTCATGCTCAGGGGTTTGTGTCCCAGCAGTGCGGCGGGATAGTGTTGCGCGTTGTAGCGCTGGCTCACGGCAATGTGCCCGAAATCCTCGCGGCTGGCGCCGGTCTCTTCCATGTAGGCCCGGGTAATCATGGCAAAGGGCATATTGGGGCCGCCGCTGCCATAAGGATAGGCCGCGCTGTTGCTGAAGCTGGAGAAATCGGCCGCCAGGTCGCGGAAGCTGCCCTGCTCCGCGGTGTCGCCACCGATGCAGGCGACGACGTCCGCGTCGCCGTTCTGCACGGCGCGCGCCGCCCGGCGCAGGGCGATGACCCCGGAGGCGCCGCCGAAGGGCAGCTGCTCCAGCCAGCGCAGGGTGATACCGAACTGCTGGGTGAGGAAGCTGGCCGAATCCGGCGCCAGCCCGAAACTGGACAGTGCCAGGCCGTCGATGTCGCCCTTGTCGATACCGGCGGCGGCGATCAGTTCCCGCAGCACGCTACCGATATACCAGCGGGCGCTGTGTTCGCTGTTCCTGGCATAGCCCAGGGACACCGGTGTCACCAGCGCAATACCCTGATAGCTGCCCGGTGTGCTCATGAGGCGTTACTTACCTGCCGTTTCTTCAGTGGTCGCATATCGTGGCATTCTCCCCGTTCCAGGGATTTGACAGCCAACGCCTTGATTTCAGCCCGCTTCGGCTTTTCCGACGGGGTGAGGGGCAAAACCTCGTAAAAGCCAATGTAGCCCGGCACCTTGAAGTAGACCAGCGATCGCAGGGCGCGCTCCACAATCGCCCGTGCGGTGGCTTCGCTCGCTGCTACCCCGGGTGCCGGGATGACGCAGGCCATCACCTCGTCGCCGCGCACCTCGTCGGGCACCGGGCAGGCGATGGCCATGGCGATGTTCGGATCCTCGCTGAGGGCAGCCTCCACTTCCAGTGCAGAAATATTCTCCCCGGAGCGGCGGATCACGTTTTTGCGCCTGTCGACAAAACAGAGGGTGCCGTCGGGGTTGCGGCGCACCACGTCGCCGGTGTGGAACCAGCCTCCCGACCAGGCCTCCGCGGTGGCCTGGGGATTTTTCAGGTAGCCGCTGAAAAAGCCTTTCCCGGGCTGCTCGCCACTGTGGCGCAGCAGCAGTTCCCCCGGCTCGTACTCGGCCACGTCCCGGCCCGACTCATCCACCAGTCTCAGCTCCAGATGGTCCGGCGGGGTGCCAAAGCAGCACGTGCCGACGTGGCGGGGTTCACGGCTGGCGATAATAGCGCCGTGGTTACCGGTCTCGGTCATTCCCCAGGCCTCGATCAGCGGAAAGCCGAAGCGCGACTCGAACGCGGCGTGGTGCTTCGGGTTCACGCCCGCGCCGAAGGCAAAACGCACCTGCCCGGAGAAATCGTCATCCCCCGGCTCCATGTTGAGGAGCATGGCGGGCATTACCCCGAGGTAGTGCACGATACTGGCGCGGGCGTCGCGGACGGTCTGCCACCAGCTGCGCGGGTGGAAACGATCCAGTTGCACCAGGCAGCCGCCGCTCATCACCATGGCCAGCGTGGAGCAGGCCATCGCGTTCATGTGCACCAGGGGCAGGGGGGTGATCAGTCGCTCGCTGCCGGGTTCGATGGCACACAGGTCGCCCAGTTCGAGGTAGCGCCGGCCGCTCAGCAGGTAGTACTCGTTGCTGAGGATGCAGCCCTTCGGCTTGCCGGTGCTGCCGGAGGTGTAGAGCAGGGCACATTCGCTGTCCAGGCCGGGTGCCTCGTCTGAGGCGGGTGAAGCCGGTGCGGGCAGTGCCGGCAGGCTGTCTGTGGCGACACAGGCAGGAGCCTGCTCCAGCAGGGGTTGCAGCTGCGTCAGCCTGTCCGCCAGGTCCGGCAGGTAGAGCAGCAGGCAGGCCTCACTGTGGTTGATGATATAGGCCTGTTCATCCGCCGCCATTTCGTCATTGATGGGGACCACGCTGACACCCAGTGCATTCAGCGCAAACCAGTGCAGCAGGAATTCGGGGCGGTTCTGCAGCATCAACGCCACCCGATGGCCGCCGCCGTAGCCCGCTGCTGCGTAGCCGGACTTCAGCTCCTCTACCTGGGCCGCGGCATCGCCATAGCCGAGATCGATGCTGCCGGCGGCGTAGCGTGCGCAGGCCTGGGCGGGTATATGCAGGAAATCGTGGCCGGCATATCGGCTGGCGCTGTTGCGGAAAGTCTCGTAGATGGTGTTCATTGCGGGTCTGCCTGACAATAAATGGCGCTACTTGACCGCCGTGGCCTCGATCTCGACCATTGCCTCGTCTTCCATCAACGCTGACACCTCGATAACGGCCATAGCGGGAAAATTGCGTCCGATCACGTCGCGATAGGCCTCGCCGATAGCCCTCAGGTTGTCGTTGTAAGCCGCCTTGTCGGTGATATACCAGGTCAGTCGCACCAGGTGTTCCGGTCCGGCTCCTGCCTCGGCGAGGACAGCGACGATGTTTTCCAGGGTCGTGCGTACCTGGTCGACGAAGCCAGTGCTTTGAAACTGGCAGTTGGCATCCCAGCCAATCATGCCACCGGTATAGATGATCTCGCTGCCCCTGGCGGCAATACCGTTGGCGTAACCCCGGGGGCGCATCCAGTCCGCCGGTTGCAGTGTCTTGTGCATTTTCGTTATTCCCTCGAGCAGAGAAAATATTTTAAACATAAAATAGTTTGCCTGGCAAGTAGACTTCTCGCTGCGCAGCGCCTATTTTTTTACTCCAGCCATTGTGTTTCGGCAGCGTCGAAGCTAATATTTTAAAATTAAAATAAATTTCCCGACTCGAGGAGGTTGCGATGAGTGAGAATGTAGTCAGTGCCCTGGCGCAGGGTGTTGCCAGCGGTTCTGTGAAGATTGTCGATCTGACGGAGACCCTGCGTCCGGAATACCCGACCATCCAGCTGCCCGAGGAGTTCGGGCAGGCCTGGGGCTTCAAGAAGGAAGAGATCTCCCGCTATGACGAGCGGGGGCCGGGTTGGTCCTGGAGCAACTTCTCCATGAGTGAGCACACCGGCACGCACATGGACGCGCCCCATCACTGGGTGACTGGCAAGGATGTACCCAACGGTACCGTCGACACCCTGCCGCTGGCGCAAATGATCGCCCCGGTCTGCGTGGTCGATTGCAGTGCCGAGGTGGCGGCTGACAAGGGCTTTATCCTGACCCGGGAATTCCTGCAGCAGTGGGAAGAGCAGCACGGCCGGATTCCGGCGGGGTCCTGGGTTTTCCTGCGCTCTGACTGGCGCAAGGTCGCCGACCCGGACAACTACACCAATATGCAGGAAGACGGCGCTCACTCACCGGGCCCGGATGCCGAGTGCGTACTGTGGATGATCGAGGAGCGCGACGTGCTCGGTTTTGGTACCGAGTGCGTGGGTACCGACGCCGGCCAGGCGTTTGCCATGGAGCCCCAGTATCCCTGTCACCACTATATGCACGGCGCCGGCAAACTCGGCCTGCAGTGCATGACCAACCTGGATCTGCTGCCTGCCACCGGCGCGGTGGTGATCGCCACACCGCTGAAAATCATCGACGGTTCCGGCAGTCCCCTGCGGGTGGTCGCGCTGGTGGCCGGGTAGGATACGATCCATGGCGGAGCGTTCGTTTGCGAGGGAAGTGCAGCACCTGAAAATCGGTGCGGGAGAGGTGTTCCGTGGTGAGGGCATTCTCGCCATCACCAAGGGCCTGTTGCAGTCCGGTGTCGCTTACGTCGGCGGCTACCAGGGTTCGCCCATATCCCACCTGATGGATGTGCTCAATGACGCCCAGGAAATCCTGGGCGAGTTGGGCGTGCACTTCGAGCAAAACGGCTCCGAGGCCACCGCGGCGGCCATGCTGTCCGCGTCCATCAATTATCCCCTGCGCGGGGCGGTGGCCTGGAAATCGACCGTGGGTACCAACGTGGCCTCGGACGCCCTGGCCAACCTGGCGTCCAGTGGCGTCACCGGCGGCGCCATGGTGGTGGTGGGAGAGGACTACGGTGAGGGCTCCAGTATCATGCAGGAGCGCACCCACGCCTTTGCCATGAAGTCGCAAATGTGGTTGCTGGACCCCAGGCCCAACCTGCCCACCCTGGTGGACATGATCGAGAAGGGGTTCGAGTTGTCTGAAGCCAGCCATACACCGCTGTTCCTGATGGTGCGCATTCGCACCTGCCATGTCACCGGGGAATTCGTGGCCAGGGACAACGTGGCGCCGCAGTTCACCCCGGACACGCCGGTGGTGCCGGCACGGGAACCGGACAAGATCATCCTGCCGCCGCTGATTTTCGAGCAGGAAAAGGACAAGGTGCAGAATCGGCTGCCGGCGGCCCTGGACTATATCCGCCAGAACAAACTCAACGAGGTGTTCGATGGCGAACTGGACGATATCGGTATCATCCTGCAGGGGGGGCTGTACAACACCGTCATTCGCGCCCTGGAGCGGTATGGCCTGTCCGATGCGTTTGGCAATGCGCGAATTCCCCTGTATGTGATGAATGTGACCTACCCGCTGGTACCCGACGAACTGGTGAAGTTCTGCGCCGGCAAGCGCCACGTGCTATTGGTGGAGGAGGGGCAGCCCAATTACATCGAACAGGAGCTGAGCCTGATATTGCGCAAGGCGGACCTGCAGACCCATCTGCACGGCAAGGATATCCTGCCCGGCCTGGGCGAGTTCACCGGCCAGGTGGCCTTCGACGGTATCGCCGAATTCATTCGCCACAGCCAGCCGAGGGGCGTGGTGCTCGAGGAGATCGGCGAGTTGCATGACGCACTGACACCAGCGTTGCCGGCAGATCAGGGCGAGGTGCTGGGCAAGCAGGTGGTCGTGCGCCCGGCGGGCCTGTGCACCGGCTGCCCGGAGCGGCCCCTGTTCAGCGCCATCAAGCAGGTTCAGCAGGAGCGCGGCGGCGCGTTCCACATTTCTGCGGATATCGGTTGTCACTCTTTTGCCACGCTGCCGCCATTCAACCTGGGCAATACCATCATGGGCTACGGTTTTTCCCTGGCTTCCTCATCGGCCATTCGAAGCAAGCTTCCCCATCGCGCCATCAGCGTGATGGGGGACGGCGGCTTCTGGCACAACGGCCTGGTGACCGGCGTGAGCAGCGCGGTGTTCAACGATCACGACGGGGTGCTGATCGTGGTGGACAATGGCTATTCAGCTGCCACCGGCGGCCAGGATATTCCCTCGTTTGTAGAGCCCGAGAACCTCATTGCCACCTCCCGCGCGCCTCGGGAGGACGACCAGCCCATCGAGGCGGCGGTGCGTGGTGTGGGCGTGAAATGGGTGCGCACGGTGCGCACGTATGACATTGAACGGGTGAAAAAGACCCTCGAAGAGGCGCTGACCACCGACTACGCCGGCCTCAAGGTCATCATCGCCGAAGGGGAGTGCATGCTCAACAAGCAGCGGCGCATCAAGCCCCAGCTCAAGCAGCGGATCAACGAAGGTCGGCGCACCGTGAGGGAGCGATTCGTGGTGGACAGTGAGACCTGTACCGGCGACCACGCCTGCATCCGCCTGTCCGGCTGTCCCAGCCTGACTATCAGGGAGAACCCCGACCCGCTGCGGGTGGACCCGGTGGCCTACGTGGATAACAGTTGCGTGGGCTGTGGGGTCTGCGGCAGTAACGTGCATACCGCCGTGCTCTGCCCCTCCTTTGCCCGGGCGGAACTGCTGCACAATCCCACCGCGTGGGACCGCCTGATCGGCAATGTCAGGCAGCGAGTGATTGGGTTCCTGCAGCGGCGCCTGCATCGACTGGAGGCACAGCGGGCACTATGAGCAGTCCCATACGCATTGTGATTGCGGCCCTTGGCGGCGAAGGTGGCGGGGTACTCGGCAACTGGATCGCGGACATGGCAGCGCGGGAAGGCTATCTCAGCCAGACCACGTCCGTACCCGGTGTCGCCCAGCGTACCGGCGCCACCATTTACTACATTGAACTCTTCCCCCGGCAGGAGGCCGAGAGGGCAGGGCAGCAGCCGGTGATGTCCATGTTCCCCACGCCGGGCGATGTGGATATCGTCATCTGTTCGGAAATCGTCGAGGCCGGGCGCATGATACAGCGCGGCTTTGTCACCCCCGACCGTACCACGCTGGTGACATCAACCCACCGCACCTACGGTATCACCGAAAAGCAGGCGATGGGCGATGGTACCGCTGACAGTGACGCCATTGCGGAAGTGGCCGCCCTGCGCGCCAGGCGCTTTGTCGCCTTCGACATGCTGGAGACCGCCCGCCGCCACGACAGCGTGATCAATGCCGCGTTATTCGGCGCGCTGGCCGGGACCGGGGTGCTGCCGTTTTCCCGGGACTCCTTCGAGGAGACGATCCGCCTGGGCAAGATCGCGGTGGACAGCAACCTGGCTACCTTCAGTGACAGTTATCAGTGCGCCGGGCAGCGCAATGATAATGCGGTGCAGGTGGTGGACCCGTCGCCCGCGCCAGAACCGTTCAAGCTGCCTGCCGGCACGAGCGCCCGCGGCAAGGACCTGGTATCCCGCATCAGCTGCTTTCCGGCGCAACTGCAGGAAGTGCTGTACCTGGGGGTGAAACGGCTGGTGGACTATCAGGACTACGATTACGCAGACCAGTACCTGGATCGGGTCAGGGCGTTACTGGACCACGAACAGGAGGGGCGCGATTACCACTTTACCCGGGAGGCGGCGCGTTTCCTGGCCCTGTGGATGGCCTTCGAGGATCTGCCCCGGGTGGCCCAGAACAAGATCAGCGCAGGGCGCTTCCAGCGTTTCCGCGAGGAAGTGCGCGCGCAACCGGGCCAGCGGGTGGACATGGTGGAGTTCCTGCACCCGCGGGTGGAGGAACTGTGCGGTGCCATGCCCGCCGGTATCGGGCGCCGGGTGCACGATTCGCCCTTCTGGTCTCGCCTGGTGGGACTGTTTGCGGGGCCGCGCAACGTACGCACCAACAGTGTGTCCGGTTTTGTCACCTTCTACCTGATGGCCGCCATGCGTCGCATACGCCGCGCCAGCCTGATCTACCAGATCGAGAATGACCGCATCGAGGATTGGCTGGCGGCCCTGCACGATGCCGCGCAAACCGACTACGAACTGGCGCTGGAACTGGCCCTTTGCGGGCGCCTGGTGAAGGGCTACGGGAGTACCCGGGAGCGCGGCAACCGCAGCCTGCGGACAGTGATCGACTCCGTTCGGCAGGGTCGGGCGAATACCGCGAGCGCGGTGGCCAGGCTGCGCGATGCGGCACTGGCGGATGACCGCGGCGAGACGCTGCAGCAACTGACCGACAGCATCGCGTCGGCTAGCTGACCGGTCAACGGGCTCATTCTGTCGGGCGGCGCTCCGTCGGGCGGCGCTCCGCCAGGATGTCGATGACGAAACTGAACACCAGTTCACCGTACTGATTGAAGGCCTCATTGCGGCTGCGGATCACGCCCCAGTGGTCCCGTACCACCTTGTCTGACTTCTCGATGATTTCGTACGTGAAAGTCAGGGTGTGGCCGGGTCGAACCGGCTTGAGCCACTTCAGGTCCTGGAAACCGACCCCGGCGCCGTTGCGGCGACCGTCCTGCACGCCGGTGGCGAAACGCTCCATGTAGTCCACCATCATGCGCATCCAGACCGCGCAGATATGCCAGCCGGAGGCAATCAGGCCGCGATAGATCGTGTCCAGCGCGCCATCGGGATCCGTGTGGTAGACCTGTGGCGCGTACTTTTCGCCGAAGTCCACGATCTCTTTCTCGCTGAAGGTGTGGTTGCCGAACACGTGGAATTCGCCCACGGGAATGTCCTCGAACCAGCGGCTGCGGATATAGGGTGCCTTATCCATGCTGTGCTGCCTCCTCGCTGCCGGTGCCTATCATCAGGGACGTGGTGAGCAGTATCACCGAGTCCCCGTGCTGGTTGCTCACATCCACCTTGCAGTCGATAAAGGCGAAGCGCGGGTCCTTGCCGGCGGGAAATTTTTCCTCGACGGTAATGCTGGAGTGCAGGGCGTCCCCGGCGAATACCGGCTTGCGCCAGCGCAGGCTGCTGACGCCGTTGGAGCCGAGCAGGTCGATATGTTCTGTCATGAAGGTGTCCGTCAGCAGGCGCATCATCACTGCCGTCACGTGCCAGCCACTGGCGCAGAGACCACCGAAGATCGATGATTCGGCGGACTCCGGGTCCAGGTGGTAGGGCTGGGGGTCGAATTCTGCGGCGAAATCGAGGATGTCCCGCCGGGAAATGGTGATACTCTCGGTGCAGAAGGCCTCGCCGGGCTGGATGTCCTGCCAGTACCGCGTGATCGCTGTGGTCATGGTGCGCTGGTGCTCGAAGTTGCCGGGGGCGCTATTGTTGACCAGGCACTGCGAGCTTTACAAGGGGCCATGATCAGGCGGTCACCCGGATAGGTTTCAGAGATCCCTGGCCGAGATACTGATCGCCTCCAGGACCCTGTCACGATCACCGATCATGTTCGCCATGACGAGCGCCAGTTTGGCCAGCAGCACCGGCTCGCGATCCCTGCCCGCGTCATCGATGGCGACTGCCAGCGCGTCGTAGATGTCCTCGATCTCGGATACGGTAAGGTGTTTACTCATCACGGTCAGGGTGCTCCTGTTCTGCTGCCGTCGCACGCAGGAGTGCGCGACAGATTTTTTCCGCGCTGGCCAGTGACCAGCGACCGCAGACATGTTGGTCGGGCCGTGCCAGGTAGGCGCCACCAGGATAACAGCCGTAGAGATTTGCAATGCGACCTTCGCTGTCGTCCAGAAAAACATCGACCCGGCCGGACCGGCCCGGTGAATCCACTGCGGTCCCGATCAGTATCACGGTGAGGGGGAGGTCACTCGACTGCAGGCGCTCTGCCAGCTCTGTCTGCAGGTTCTTCAGGCCGTGTTCATCTACGAACAGCAGCAGGTTGAATCCGTCCCCGAGGTGGTCGAGCAGATAGTCGTCATCGCCGAGCTTGACATTTTTCAGCACTTCGCCGCAGGCGGGCCCCGCCCTGAACTGATCGTTGTCACAGTCGACCGCGTTCAAATCGCTGGTGGCGTACACGTGGGGCCGGGAGGTCCGCCAGTGCATCAGGTCCGATGCGAAGTTTTCCGACAGGGAGAGAGACAGTACCGCATCGCGCAGCACGCGGAAGCCGTGGGATTGCGGCGTCATGAAACGGGTCGATTTCCCGCCTTCCTCGCAGATCTCCCGGGCGGCCTGTACGCGCTCGGAGGAATAGGTGTACAAGAGTTTTTCCGACGACAGGCCCCGTATGACAAAGGCCAGTTTCCAGGCCAGGTTGTTGCTGTCCTGCAGGCCGGTATTTGCACCCCTGACCCCGAAGATCGGCAGCAGATGGGCCGCGTCACCGACGAACAGAACGCGCTTGTGGACGTACTCGGAGAGGGTTTTGGTGCTTGCGCTGTAGACCGTTGCCCAGTCCAGTTGCCACTCGACCGGTTTGTTCAGCATGGCCAGGACCGAGTTGATCCGCTCTGCCAGCAGGCCGGTTTCCAGGGCCTCCTCGGGCGTTTCCCCGTCTGGCAGGCGAAAGTCCAGGCGCCAGATGCCTCTGGGCTGCTTGTGCACCAGCACATTGTTGCCCGGGTTCCACTCGGGGTCGAAATAGCAGCGCCGTTCTACCGGTAGATCGATGTCCGCCCTGATGTCGGCGATAACAAAATTGCCGGTGTAGGCGCGCCCCTCCATTTGCAGCTTCATCAGTTTCCGGACAGTGGAGCGACCGCCGTCGGCTGCCACCACCCAGTCCGATCGCAGGCGGTAGTCACCTTCTTCGGTGTCGACGGTGAGTTCCACCCCGTCCGCGTCCTGGCTGATACCGGTGACCAGGCTACCCCAGCGTATGCTGATCAGTGGGTTTCTTCCTATCGCGTCTACCAGATACTCCTCGATATACTGCTGCTGGATATTCAGTCCCGGGCTGAAACGGTCGTTGTCATCGGCGGGCATGACCATCTGGTAGACTTCCTTGCCCCGGTAGTAAGAACGCCCCAGGTTCCAGGCTAGTCCGTTATCGACGAAGGCCTGGTGACAATGAAGCATCTGCAGGATGTCCATGGAGCGCCGGGTGAAGACGATGGCCCGACTGCCGTGGCTGACCTGCCGTTCGGACTCGATGATCAGGGAGCCTACACCGAAACGTGCCAGGTCCAGGGCGGTTGCCATGCCGATGGGCCCCGCGCCCACGATAACCACCCGCTGCGGGTCACCTGCGCCATCGAGCTCAGGTGCATGCCGGTAGGGGTAGACCTGGTAGTTGTAGAACACGGAAGGCCGCGGGCTGGTGTCAGGCCGGTGCATGTCTACTCTCCCTCAGCGGTCTGCAGGCGCGGCCGGTGGAATCTTGTCCAGCGCCGCTTTGCTCAAATCCGCCTGCCGGGATATCCTGAATTCCGCCTCGAAAGCCAGTACCGGCTCGCCCACCTCGTTGTACACGTCAACCACGCCGTTGACCTGCCGGTCCTGGCATCCCGTCAAACGCGCTTTCGCGGTGACTACTCCCCGGGTGACGCCTTTCAGGTAGCTCGCCTTCAGGTTGATGGTGGCGAAGTGGGTCGCGGGAGGAAGAACGCTCTTGATCGCCATCACCAGCGCCGTATCCGCCAGACTGACCAGGGCGCCACCGTGCATCAGGCCGGCACCCTGCGCGTGGTCGTAGAGAAAAGGCATGGACAGGGTGGCCGCCCCGTCGGCGGCATGGTCTATCTGCATGTGCAGCAGCTGTTCAAAAGGCGCACAGGCGATCCATTCCTGCAGATCAGGCACGTGTGGGCCCGTAGTTCCTGTCGATTGGGATTGCATAGGCACTCCTTTTGTCCTTGTCACCCGGCCTCTGGCGCCGGGTGTTCTGCCCGGCGCCGGTCGCTTTTCAGAGTCCAGCGCACGGGCAGGCTCTTGACGCCGCGCTGGAAATTTGAGCGCAGGAAGCGCGGCTCGGCGATAGCCTCCATGGTATCGAAACGCTCGCTGATTTCGGTGAACAGGGCCACCATCTGCGCCACCGCCAGTTGCGCCCCGATGCAGAAGTGGGGGCCGTAGCCGAAGGCCAGATGGGGGTTGGGTGCGCGCCTGATATCGAACTCGGCGGGGTGCTGGAATACACGCTCGTCGTGATTGGCCGAGAGAAATGAGACCACCACCTTGTCGCCGGCCCTGATCTTCGCGCCGTGGAAGTCCAGGTCATTGGCGGCGGTGCGCCGGAAGTTCATCACCGGGGTCCACCAGCGCAGCATTTCCTCCACCGCCGTGGGCAGCAGAGCCGGGTTTTCCTGCATATCCCGCCAGGCCCGGGGATGTTCGAGCAGGGCGATCATGCCGCCGGGTATGCCGTTGCGCAGGGTTTCGTTGCCGGCTACCGCGAACAGCCAGAACATGTTTTCGAATTCGGCGATGGAGAGTTGCCCGAATTCGGCGTCCACCTGCTCCAGCAGGATGGACATGACGTCGTCTCCGGGGTGGGCGCGCTTGTGTTCGGCCAGCAAATGGGCGTAGCGATACAGGTCGTCCATACCGGTCCGCGAGCGCGGGTTCGGCATATTACCCCGGGCATCCGGGCGCGGGCGCAGTTTCAGCGCCTCCCGTGCCATCGCGGTACCGGCCTGGTCGTCAAAGGCCGCAGACACGGCGTAGTCCGGGTCCTGGTAGCCGATTACCCGGTTGGCCCAGTCGAACATGAGGTAGCGGTCCTCACGAGGCAGGCCGAATATGTCCGCCAGGCACCGCAGCGGCATGTCCGCGGCGATATCCTTGACGAAGTCGCACTCGCCAGCGGATTGCTCTCCCACCACCCCGTCGACGATGTCTTTCGCGTGTTGGCGTATTCGCTCCTGCAGCTGGCCAATGGCCCTTGAGGTAAAGGCGTTGATCAGCAGGCGCCGCAGCCGCGTGTGATCCGGCGGGTCCATGTTGAGCATCATCTGCCTGACGTAGGCGAGGTCTTCGGGGGTGGCGGGGTCGCGGAGCTGGGTGCCGCCGAGGTGGGAGGAGAATTGCCCGGGGGATTTCAGCACCTCCATGCACGCGGCGTGACGCAGTACCAGCCAGAATCCGGCGCCGCCGGGCCAATCGGACAGCTCGTGTTCATCCACCCAGACCAGGGTGTGCTCCTGGCGCAACCGGGCCAGCTCTTCCAGGGGTGCCCGCCGCTCGTAAAGCAGCGGGTCGTAGAGGAATTCCAGCTGCTGTTGATTCATGACAGCAGTGTGTCATCGCGGCAGGATCGAGGCAAGCGCCGGGCCCTCAGCTGACCTGCATACCGCCGATAATCACCTTCTGCACCTCCGACGCGCCCTCGTAGATGCGCAGCGCGCGGATCTCCCGGTACAGGCTCTCCACCATGTTACCGCTGACCACGCCCATGCCGCCGTGCAACTGCAGCGACCGGTCGATGATTTTCTGCGCCGCCTCGGTGGCGTAGAGCTTGGCCATGGCTGCCTCGCGGGTGATACGCTCGGCGCCCGAGTCCTTTTTCCAGGCGGCCCGGTAGATGAGCAGGGCGGCGGCGTCGATCTCCAGTGCCATTTCCCCCAGGGCTGACCGAGTCATTTGCAGGTCGGCCAGGCGGCCTCCGAACATTTCCCGGGAGGTGGTCCAGTGCACAGCCTCGTCCAGGGCCCTGCGGGCAAAACCCAGGGCGGCGGCGCCCACGGTGGAGCGGAACACGTCCAGGGTGGCCATGGCGATCTTGAAGCCCTGGCCTTCCTCGCCTACCATTTTTTCCCGGGATACCCGGCACTCATCGAATGCCAGCTTGCCCAGGGGATGGGGAGCGATCACATCGATGCGCTCGGCGACGGAGAATCCCGGGGTGTCGGCGTCAACGATGAAGCAACTTATGCCCTTGCTGCCTGTACCCTCACTGGTGCGGGCGAACACGGTGTAGTAGTCGGCGATGCCGCCATTGGAAATCCAGGTCTTGCAGCCGTTCAGCACATAGTCGTCGCCTTCGGCACGGGCGCTGGTGGTCATCGCGGCCACGTCGGAACCGGCGTTCGGCTCGGACAGGGCGAAGGCGGCGATACACTCGCCAGAGGCCACCCGGGGCAGGTATTCCTCCTTCAGTGCCTCGCTGCCGAACAGGGACAGGGAACCGCTGCCCAGGCCCTGCATCGCGAAGGCGAAGTCCGCCAGGCCGGAGTAGCGCCCCAGCGTTTCCCGGGTAAGACACAGGCGGCGCACTTGCAGTGTGTCGGTGTTGCCGCCGTGGGCAGCGGGTACCGCGTTGGCGAGGAATCCGGCCTTGCCCAGTTCACTCACCAGCAGTCGACACTCAGCGTCCACGTCGCTGTGGTCAAGGGACAGGTTCGCCAGGGTCGTTTCGCACCAGCGCTCCACTTCTGCGGCCAGTTGCCGGTGTTCCTCTTCAAGGAAGGGCCAGTTGAGATAGTCCTTGTCGCTCATGTGCTCAATCCCCCAGGAATTCCGGCGTCTGTTTCGCCACGAAAGCGTCATAGGCGCGCACGAAATCCTGTGTCTGCATGCAGATCGCCTGGGCCTGGGCTTCCGCCTCGATAGCCTGGTCCACGCTCATGTTCCACTCCTGGTGGAGCATGGTCTTGGTGATGCCGTGGGCGAAGTTGGGGCCGGAGGCGATGCGCTGCGCGGCGGCCATGGCATCGCTGTAGGGATCATCGGATAACCCGTTATACCAGCCCCAGCGCTCAGCCTCGTCCGCCTTCATGGCCCGACCGGTGTAAAGCAGGTCGGAGGCATGGCCCTGGCCGATGATACGCGGCAGCAGGGCGCAGGCGCCCATGTCGCAGCCCGCCAGGCCCACCCGGGTAAACAGGAAGGCGGTTTTTGAGTCCGCGGTGCCGTAGCGCAGGTCCGAAGCCATGGCGATAATGGCCCCGGCTCCGGCACAGATACCTTCCACGGCACTGATAATCGGCTGGGGGCAGGCGCGCATGGCCTTGACCAGGTCGCCGGTCATGCGGGTAAAGGCCAGCAGGCCCTTCATGTCCATTTTTGTCAGCGGGCCGATAATCTCGTGTACGTCGCCGCCGGAGCAGAAGTTACCCCCGGCACCGCGTATGACCACCGCCCGGATATCGTCGGCGTAGGACAGGTCGCGGAACAGGTCGCGCAGCTCGGCATAGGACTGGAAGGTAAGGGGGTTCTTGCGCTCCGGACGGTTCAGGGTAATGGTGGCGACGGTGTCCTGCACCTCCCAGAGGAAGTGCTCGGCCTGGTAGTCTGCGCGCTGGATGGGTTCCATGGGGGTTCCTGTCTGTGTTTGCCTGGTGGTTTGTTACATCACCTCGCCGCCGCTCACGGAGACGGCCTGGCCGGTGATGGATTCGCTCAAATCGTCGCAGAGCCACAGCACGGTGTGGGCGACCTCGGCGGGCTGTATGAGGCGTCCCTGGGGATTGGCGCGGGTGAAATGGGCCAGGGCCTCCTCTTGACTGCGGCCGGTTTTCTCGACGATCCCGGCGACGCTGTCGCGGATGATATCGGTGTCGGTAAAGCCCGGACAGACCGCGTTAACTGTGATGCCGGTTGTGGCCAGTTCCAGGGCCAGGGAGCGCGTGAGACCGAGAACGCCGTGCTTGGCGGCGCTGTAGGCGCTCACGTAGGCATAGCCCCGCAGGGCGGCGGTACTGGCGATGTTGACGATACGCCCGCGCTGTCTCTCCCGCATGGCGGGCAGCGCCGCCCGGATGCAGTTGAATACGCCGTCCAGATTGAGGGCCATGACCTGGCGCCAGTCCTCGGTGCCCAGCTTGTGGAAGGGAGCGGTGGGTGCGGCGCCGGCGTTGTTGACCAGGATATCTATCGGCCCGAACTGCTCGCTGGCCTGTTGGAAGGCCTCCTGCACCGAGGCATCGTCGGTGACGTCACAGCAGACCCAGTGCATGTGGTCACGCTCCTGGCACACAGCCTGCAGCGGCGCTTGCCGCCGGCCCATGACGGTGACCCGGCAACCGGCGGCGGCCAGGGCGTCGGCGATGGCGCTACCGATACCGGTACCACCGCCGGTGACTACTGCGTGGGCATCTGCCCCAATCGTCATGCGTTGATCGCCATTTCAGCCGCCCGTGCCAGGTTGCGCTGTAGTTGCTCGAAGCCGGATTCGTACTGTACCGGGCATGTCACGCCGTCGCCAGTGTAGTTCACCTGGGCGGCGGCGCGCAGGGTCCAGTTCGGATCCATCAGGTGCGGCCGGGCCAGGCAGCAGAGATCGGCGCGGCCGGCGGCGATGATGGAGTTGACGTGATCGACCTCGAAGATATTGCCCACTGCCATCGTGGCAATGCCTGCCTCGTTGCGTACCGTATCGGAGAAGGGGGTCTGGAACATGCGGCCATAGACCGGCTGCGCGTCCGGGGAAGTCTGGCCGGCGGAGACATCGATGATGTCGATACCGGCGGCCTTGAAGGCCCTGCTGATCGTCACTGCGTCCTCGGGGGTGATGCCCTGTTCACCCAGCCAGTCGCTGGCCGAGATGCGCACAGACATGGGTTTGTCGGCGGGCCAGGCCTCGCGCATGGCGCTTGCCACCTCCAGGGGGTAACGCAGCCGGTTCTCGAGGCTACCACCGTATTCGTCGTCGCGCTTGTTGAGCACCGGAGTAATGAAGGCCGACAGCAGGTAGCCGTGGGCGGCGTGCAACTCGATCATGTCGAAGCCCGCACGGTCCGCGCGCTGTGCGGCCGCGACGAACTGGTCGCGCACCGCATCCATATCCTGGCGGTTCATCTCCCGGGGAATATTGCAGTACGGGGCGAAGGGCTGGGTCGAGGGTGAGATGATCTCCCAGCCATCGGCCAGTGGCGTGTCGGCCTGCTCGTTCTCCCACGGCTTTAGCGTGGAACCCTTGGGACCGGCATGGCCGATCTGCATGCAGAATTTTGCACTGGAGTGGCCGTGGATAAAATCGACGATGCGCTGCCAGGCGGTCTCCTGTTCATCGTTCCAGATACCGGGACAGCCGTGGGTAATGCGCCCCTCGGGGCTGACGTCAGTCATTTCCGTGTACACCAGGCCGGCGCCGCCCTGGGCGAGGGCGCCGTAATGGACAAAGTGCCAGTCGCCGGGTACCCCGTCTTCGGCGCTGTACATGGACATGGGGGAGACCACCACCCGGTTCTGCAGTTGCATATCCCGCAGTGAAAAAGGCAGGAACATGGGGGGAATGGGTTCGCTGGCGGGCCTGCCCAGCGCCTTGCTGGCCAGGTGCTTCTCATAACTCTCCAGCCAGGCTTTGTCCCGCAGGCGCAGGTTTTCGTGGCTGACCCGCTGGCTGCGGGTCAGCATGGAATAGTTGAGCTGCTTGGTATCGAAGGCCTCGCAGTAGCGCGGCGCATTTTCGAACCAGATCATGGCATTGCGGGCGGCGCTCTGCAGCTTCAGGGCCTCCACCTCGCGCTCCGCCTGGTAGGCACGCAGCGCCTCGGGTAGCGTGGCATCGGTGTCGAGGTGCTTGGCCAGTGAGATCGCGTCCTCGAAGCCCAGCTTGGTGCCGGAACCAATAGCGAAGTGGGCGGTGTGCGCGGCGTCGCCAATCAGCACGACGCGATCATCCTTGATCCAGTTGCGGCACAGCACCCGCGGAAAATTGATCCAGGCGGATCCGCGGATATGGGCAGAGTTGGTCAGCAACTTGTGGCCATCCAGATACTTCTCGAAGATCTTCCGGCAGGTCTCGGCGCTCTCCTCGTGGGTCATGTGCTCGAATCCGATGGCGTCGTACACGTCTGGCTGGCACTCCACGATGAAGGTGGAGGTGTTGGCATCAAACTGGTAGGCGTGTACCCAGATCCAGCCGTGTTCGGTCTTCTCGAATATGAAGGTGAAGGCGTCCTTGAAGCACTGGTGGGTACCCAGCCAGACAAATTTGTTGGGTCGACGGTCGATGTCACAATCGAACACGTCGAGGTTGCTGTTTCGTACCTTGGAATTCAGGCCATCGGCGGCGACGACGAGATCCGCATCGGCGAACCGCGTGTCGATGTCCTCCACCTCGAACTCGGTCTCGAAACGCAGTTTGACCCCCAGCTCCATGGCCCGGCCATACAAAATCTGCAACATGCGCTTGCGGCCGATCCCGATGAAGCCGTGGCCGTCGGAGCGCTCGACCTCCCCGTTGATATGGCAGTCGATCATGTCCCAGTGCACCAGTTCATCAATCATGATCTGGGCGCTCACCGGGTCGTTGGCCTTGAGGTTTTGCATGGTCTCATCGGAAAACACCACCCCCCAGCCAAAGGTGTCGTCCGGGCGGTTGCGCTCGTACACGGAAATATCGTGCGAGGGATCGCGCAGTTTCATGGAAATGGCCAGGTACAAGCCGGAGGGACCGCCGCCGAGACAGACAACTTTCATGATCATCGCCTTTGATCTGGTGAATAATCCGTCGATTCTAGGACAAAATATTTTAAATGTAAAATATTATATTTGAACTTTAAACTATTCGCGAAAGGGTGCAGAATTGAGTTCGGGACGTTGAGATAACCAGAGAGAGCCCCAGCATGTCAGTTCAACTGGATTCAGAATCGCGGGTCAAGGATGATGACCACGTGGCACTCAAGCTGTGGCTGCGCCTTCTCACCTGCACCAACCTGGTGGAATCCCAGCTGCGCGGGCAGTTACGCGAGAGCTTTGACAGCACCCTGCCGCGTTTCGACCTGCTGGCCCAGTTGGACCGCCATCCGGAGAAACTCACCATGGGGGAACTCTCCAGCCTGATGATGGTGTCCGGCGGCAACGTCACCGGTCTGGTCAGGCAACTGGAAAAGGAGGGCCTGGTCAGTCGCACACCAGCGAAAACAGACCGGCGTACCTTCCTGGTGGGATTGACCCGCAAGGGCAAGAAGTATTTCGACAGGATGGCGGAGTCCCACGAGAACTGGGTGATTGAACTGTTTGCGGGCCTGGATCACGATGCCCAGGAGGCATTGATGAATGCCCTGTCCCGGCTCAAGAGCAGCGTAATGGGCGCCGGTGCCTGGAACGGGGTTCCCCGCAGTGGAACCGGGGTCTCCCGCCCGGGCGGATAAGCGGTGAAATCGCCGCGTCAGGGGCGGGATTACCCGCGCTAGAGGATTCGACGCGGGTTGTCTTTGACCGTAATGGGGTTGCTGGCGTCTTCTTCCTTCAGCTTTGCCTTCCAGCACGACCGGAAATGTGAAAAGGCCCGGTCCGCGGTAAAGGCCTTTGGTTCAAAGTCGGGGCTGGCCTGAAGCAGTTTCTGTTGTTCTTCGATAAATATCTTGTCTTCCATGAAACCTTCCAGAAGTGATTCCTTCAGGGAGGGACTGATCTCCGGATTGTCGAGCTCGTGACCGTGCAGGTAGTCCCAGAAGAAGTGCGTGGTGTTGCGGGTCTCCGGCGTCATGAACTGGCAGTTGCGGTACTCCCTGCGCTGGCCCTGGGCGGCGTTTTCCCCGACGGGCTCGAACAGGGTCTGCATCAGGAAGATGCCCGGCAGGTACATGGCCATGCTGTTGCACCGGTCGAGGTGCACGTCATGTTCGGACGCCGGAATCACCTTGCGGTGAAAGGGCGGCGGCAGGCTGTTGCGGTGCCAGCGCTCCACGGTGTAGCCGTTGTCCAGTTTCACCAGGTTTTCTATGTCGGTGTCGTAGGCATAGGCCTCCGAGCCGCCGAGGGTGGTTGCGTGCACAAAGGCGACGTGGGAGAAATCGCTGAGGTTGTCCACGATAAGCAACCAGTTGGCGTCGTAGTGCAGGTAGTCACCGCGATCGAAGCCACGCCACTGGTCCGGTTGACTGAGGGGGGCAAAATCGTGAATGTCGTCAGTATTGGCCTCCGCGGGATCGCCCATCCAGATCCAGATCATGCCGCCCTTGACCGAGATCGGGTAGCTGCGCACTTTCATGCCACTGGATATCTGGCTCTGGCCTGGAATCTCGATCACCTGGCCATCGGGATTGAACAGCAGGCCGTGGTACATGCAGCGGATGCAGTCTCCCTCGACGCGTCCCAGTGACAGCGGGGCCGAGCGGTGACAGCAGCGGTTGTCCAGTGCCACGTAGCCGTTTTTGTCCGTCTTGTAGAACACCAGCGGTACGTCGCAGATGGTTCGCGCCAGTTTGTTTTCAGCCTCGGCCACCTCCCACTCCCAGGCGGCGGCGTACCATAAATTCTCAACGTAGTATCTTTCGGTTTGCATCACCTGTCTCCTCTGTCGCTTATGGTCCAGGCACCGGACCTTTATTCTACAAACGGCTGTCGCCGTATGTCATGCTCTTGCCCGCGGAGGCCTGTGGCGCCGGAACTGCCGCACCGGTCTGCGGCGAGACCGGGAATATGGCATTGATTTGTCCGGTACCGGAACTGCCAAAGTAGGGGGTGACAATTTCTGCAGGCTGGTCGTAATCCGACCAGCCCAGGGCTCCCAGCAGCATGGCGGTGTCGTGCATGAAACCCTCTCCATGGCCCTTGGCGGCGTACTCAGGCAGCATCTCGCAGAACCGGCTCCACTCGGCATTGCGCCACAACTCCACCACCTCGTGGTCCAGCAGTTCCAGGAAAGGGCTCCACACCTTGCTGAGAAACTGCGGTGACTGGCCGTTCTGGGCAAAGCGGTGTGAGAGGGAGCCGCTGGCCATGAAGGCGACGGTACCGTCGTAGTGTTTCTCCACGGCCTCGCGCATGGCCCAACCCAGCCTCGCGCTGTCATTGAGGAAATGCACCGTGCACAGGGCAGAAACGGAGATAGCCTTGAAATGCTGGTCCCCGTTCATGTAGCGCATGGGCACCAGCGTGCCGTACTCCGGGTCCAGAGTGGTCTGGGAGTGGGCCAGGGTTTCCACTCCCTGCCTGCAACACTCCTGCGCGAGAATGTCCCCCAGTTCGGGGTTGCCATGCACCTCGAAGGGCATATTGTTGATGAAGTGGGGAAGCTCGTTACTGGTGTACGTGCCCTTGGCGTGGGCGCGACAGTTGATATGGTATCCCGAATTCACCAGCCAGTGGGTATCGAACACGACGATAGTATCCACCCCCAATTCCCTGCAGCGCCGGCTGATTTCTTTGTGGCCGTCGATAGCCGGCTTGCGGATGTCCTTGTTGGGCCCCTCCATCTCGGAGAGATACATGGACGGTACGTGGGTGATTTTGGCCGCCAGGGCTAGTTTTCCCATTGTCGCCTCCTCGTTATGTTCGCGCTGTGTCGGCGCATGATCATTGCGGTGAATTGCTCAGCTGCTGCAGTATCCGTTTGAATGCCTCGATGTCCTCCGGCGCGAAGCTGGCGAATTTCCTTTCCTGTTCGTCCCTGGCTATCTGCCACAGGGTGTCTGCGAGACGGCTGCCGTCGGGAGCGAGTTCAAGCGTATTGCCATGTTCGCAAACCAGCCCTTTCCTGATCAGTTCCTGGAAAGCCTGTTGCATGTCGTCACGGGGCATATTCACCTGGGCGGACAGGGTGTCCCTGTCCAGCCGGCCATGAGCCTGGAGCGAAAGGAGCATGCGCGCCTCCGCCGTGCGCAGTCCGGTCGCCAGTTGTTTGGGGCGATAATCGGCCTCGTAGTGTCGCACGGCCTGCAGCATCAGGTAGTACAGGTTTCCGCCACTGTAGCCGACAGCTCCCGCAGAATGACGGTTTTCCTCCCCGGTTGCCGCAGCAGACCCCGTCGGCATGACCAGGGAGTAACTGCCCTGGTGGTAGAGCAGGGGGGGGCGGCCGGCGTCGGTAAAACGCTCCACCTTGCCGAGGAGAATCCAGTGATCACCGCCTTCCACGCAATTGAATCGCTCGCACTCGAACACGGCGGCACAGTCCGGCAGAATCGCTGCCCCGCCGAGACCCTCACTGAAGTCTATCCCCTCGAACTTGTCCTCCGAGGGGCGGGCGAAATGATTGGACAGGGTCACCTGGTCGGCAGCGAGTATGTTCACCGCGAAGTGGGAGGCGGCAGCGAACACCTCGTAACTGGCCGAGCGTTTGTCGATGCTCCACAAAACCAGCGGCGGATCCAGGGACACGGAGTTGAAGCTGTTGGCGGTAACACCCACCCGGGCGCCGTCCGGCGCCCGGGCCGTGACCACGGTGATGCCGGTGGCAAAATTTCCCAGGGCGCGACGAAAGGCCAGGGCATCTGCCTGCGGTTCCGTGGTCATGTGCTATTACCGCTCGTGGTGTTCATGGCTTCGATCTCTGTTAGAGCAGGCCGGGATCCGGATCGAGTCCCATCAGTTCGCGACCCAGGATCTGGGCGCAGGTGTCGTAATCAGTATAGGCGTGGGCAGCGCACATGTGGTTGTCCCGCCACACACGCTGAGCCTCGCGCGCCAGCATCCAGTTGCTGGCACCAAGGCCTTTCCACAACCGGTCTGTCGCCTCGTTGCACATCTTCACGGCATAGGCCTGGTTGGTGCGCCAGTAAGTCAGGGTTTCCGTCGACGGATACTCCTGGCGTTCCCCGTGCTCCTTGTGTTCCTGCCAGGTCTTCTCCAGGTAGGCGCGGGCGGCGGCCACCTGGTGGGTGGACTCGGCGAGGCGTGTGACCATGGGAATGGATACCTTCACCGCTGCACCGGTGTAGGCCCGCACGCGTTTGGCATTGTACTCGCGGTATATGTCGAGCATGCGCTCCGCTGTGCCCAGGGCCATCGCGGCAAAGCCGGACGCGAAGTAGGGACGGTAGGGAGTGTAATAAATCTTGCTGTCGGGATAGAGGCCGAAGCCTTTCGACCTCCCTTCCATCATGTCCCGGGCGACGGAGATACGGTGTTCGGGGACGAATACATCGACGATGTGCAGGGTTTTGGTGCCACTGCCTTTCATGGCCATGGCATACCAGTCATCGATGATTTCGTAATCCTCGCGGGGAATGGCTGCGAAGCAATAGACTTTTTCATCGTTGACCATGCGGTTGAAACCTACGATGGCCCATTCGGCGTGGTCGCTACCGCTGCTCCAGGACATATCGCCGGTAAAGCGGATGCCGCCCTCTGTCTCCTCGTATTTGCCCAGGGGCGCGATACTGCTGCAGGCTGTTGCGTCCGGGTTATCACCCCACACCTCGTCCTGGCATTCCCTGGAGAACATGGCCAACTGGTGATTGTGGGTGCAAAGCAGGCTGAAGGCCCAGGCCGTGCTGCAACAGGCGCCAGAGAGCGCGGCAATGCAATCGGTGAATTCCGGCAGGGATATTTCCAGGCCACCGTAAGCCTTTGGCAGGAACGCGCGGTGCAGTCCTATGCCCTTGAGCATATTGACGTTCTCCTGGGGCATCATACGCAACTCCTCCGCCTGCTCCGCGTTGGCGGCAATACGGGGCAGGATTTCCTGGAGACGATCGAGCATCGGGTTGGGCTGTTTCATGACTGTGCCTCTTCGTTACGGATTCCAGCCAGTGTAAGGCGGACCTTTTCTAATGAAAATGGAATAAAAAGCATCATAATTGTACTTTTCCTGGAGCCTTTCGGCGGGTTGTCAGGTACAGTGCGGCGACGGAGCCAAAGCCACACAGGGACACCGTCAGTGTCATGGCAAAGGGGCCGCCGTCATAAAGGCGGCTGGCCACCGTGCTCATCAGGGCCCCCAGGCCGAACTGCGTGGCGACGGCGAGACCCGCCGCGGCGCCCGCATTGTCAGGAAACAGGTTCATCAGGCTGGCGGTACAGTTGGCGCCCAGGGTACCGGTGCAGCTGACAAACCCGAACAGGCCGATGACGATGATCCAGAACCGGTTGATATCCAGGGCGGCGGAGAGGGCCAGGGTGATGCTGGCCGCGCCCAGCAGCGCCGCGACGGCATAGAGCATCTGCTGGGGGCCAAGGCGTCCAACCAGCCTGGCGTTGGCCGTGGTCAGCAGGATCACGCCGCTGATGTTCGCCGCGAATATCATGGCATAGCGGCTGGGCGACAGGCCGAAAAAGTCGATGAAAACGAACGGCGATACGGCAATGTAGGCAAACATCCCGGCAAAACACAGCGACATGCAGAGGATATAACCCAGTGCCCGGGGCTCGATCGCGATCGATGCATAGGCCCGAAAGACGGCGGTGATGGTGCTGTCGCGGCTGTCTCCGTGATGGGTCTCCGGGATTTTCCAGGCGCAGAGACAGAGCAGTAGTGTAGCGAAGGCGATCAGGCCGAAGAACAGCCAGCGCCAGCTGCCCGCGAGGAGCACCAGGCTGCCCAGGATGGGGGCGGTAAGCGCGGCGATCATGGTGATCAGGTGCATCAGGGAGAGCACACCGGCTGCCTCCCTGAGGGGAAAGATATCGCGAACGATCGCCCTGCCCAGGATGGAGGCGGCCGCGCCACCGATGGCCTGGGTAAACCGCCAGTAGAACAGGCTTCCCACGGACTCTGCGAGGGCACAGCCCAGGCAGGCCAGGATATAGAGCGCGATGCCGCCCAGTAGCAGTTGGCGCCTGCCGTACTTGTCGGACAGGGGACCGAAGAACAGCATACCGATAAAGAGTCCTGTCAGGTAGGAACTGACCGTGAGCTGTACGCTGGCTTCAGAGGCGGTGAGGTCGGTGGCGATCGTCGGGAGTGCCGGGAGATAGAGATCTATCGATAGCGGGGTAAAGGCCTGCATGCACGCAAGCAAGGGAATGAGCCGGCGGGGATGGGCGAGCTGCGTCATGGGGAGTGCCTGCCGGGTCCCCGGCTAGGCCAGCGAGTGCGTCTTGCGGTAGGCAAGTGGACTCAGGCCGGTATGGTTCTTGAAGAACCTGGAGAAGTAGGCGGGATCCCTGAATCCCAGTTCGTAGCAGATCTCGTTCACCGATTTGCCGCTGAAGGTCAACAGCCGCTTGACTTCCCGCAGGATGCGCTCACTGATCAGTCTCTTCGGCGAACTGTTGCTGATGCGTTTACAGACCTGGTTCAACCTGCCCTCGGAAACGCCGATGCGGCTGGTGTATTCCGGCAGCAGCCACTGCTCCCGGAAATGTTCCTCGACCAGGTCGGTGAACTGGTGAAACACTCTCAGGTCATCGTTGGTCACCGCTGAACTCACCGCCCGGCGGGTACTCAGGCGGGCGACCTGTATCACCAGGGAGCAGGTCAGGTTTTCCAGCATCAGGGCCCTGGCGGCATGATTGGCCTGCCATTCATCGCGGAGATTGGCGACGGTCTGTTCAATCGCCCGCCACTGGGCCCGTTGGCCCGGCTCGAGGCCCTCGGGGGTAATGCAGATACCGCGGTTGACGTCCAGTTCCTGCTCGATCTGCAGGTCCCGCTGCATCAGCTGCCAGATAATGGACTGGTGCACCGTGAGTACGTGACCGCAGGCGTGATCCTCGGTCTGGAAGGAGTGGGGGATTGCCGGGGGGGTCAGGAACAGGGCGGGTGCCTGGACCTGGTAGAGCTGGTCATCGATGTGGAAGTTGATGGCGCCCTGCTCGATATAGTGAACCTGCAGATATTGCGCATGCCGGTGTACCGGCATGTCGCGCCCGAAAAAGGACGCGAGATTGTCCAGTGCGTCGTAGTGGATGGTGGCGTCGGCATACTTTCGATCGTAGTCATCCCCGATATTGATATTGGGAATCCATTCCGCCGCCTGATTGTTGCCGGATAACATGGTCAGCCGCCGCGCGCCGCCCTGGAGAGGCGCGGCGCTCTCTCAGTACGCGCCATTGCCTTTTTCCTGTGACGCCGGTAACGCCCGGCCGGCCCTGTGGGCGTCGAGAATGTCCCCGGCCGTGTTCGCCAGCACCTGGGTGTCGACCCCCAGTGCCAGGAACTGCACCCCCTGTTGTTCGTAGCGTCCTGCCAGCGCACTGTTGGTGGCCAGGGTGCCCGCTGCCTTGCCCGCGGCGCAGATTTTGGCGATGGCTGTTTCAACCGCCTCGACCACCTCGGGGTGCCCGGGATTTCCCAGGTGCCCCATGGAGGCGGCGAGGTCCGCCGGCCCGACGAATACCCCGTCGACACCCTCTACCTGCAGGATCGCGTCCAGGTTGTCCAGGGCGGTCACCGATTCCACCTGGATCAGCAGGCACATCTCTGCATCCGCGTCGGCAAAGTAGCCCTCCACCTGGTTCCAGCGTGCGGCGCGAGCGAGGGCGGTGCCCACGCCGCGCACACCGGCGGGAGGGTAGAGCATGGCTGCCACCAGTTGCCCGGCCTGTTCCGCAGTCTCCACCATCGGCACCAGGAGGGTCTGTGCGCCGAGATCAAGCATCTGCTTGATCAGTGCGGGATGGCCCTCGACAATTCGGATGACGGGATGGCTGGGGGTGTTGTCCACGGCCAGCAACTGGCCGTGAATGGCGGCCAGGTCGTTGGGTGCGTGTTCCGCGTCGATCAACAGCCAGTCGTAACCGAGTTGGCCACAGAGCTCGGCTGACAGGGGATTGCACAAGCCGAGCCAGAAACCGTACTGCTGTTCACCCGCCTTGAGGGCCCGCTTGAAGGTGTTCCGTGGGGTTTTCATCAACATCTGCCCTTTGTCATCAGGTGAACTCACAGTGAATTTCGCCCAGGGGGCCATAATCCGCGCGAATCCGGTCACCCGGCGACACGATAATGGGTGCGGTGAATGAACCGGACAGCAGGATCTGCCCCGCTTCGAGGGCGATGCCGTGGGGAGCGAAGCGCCTGGCTATCCAGCAGATACCGTTGGCCGGGTGATCGAGGACCGCGGCGGCGAGCCCGGTCTCCTCGATCACGTCGTTGCGATAGAGTATGCCGCCGCTCCAGCGCAGGTCGATTGCCTCCGGTTTGAAGTGGTTCTCGCCGACGATGATGCCGGCGTTCGCGGCATTGTCGGAAATGGTGTCCATGATGGTGCGCGTGTAGCCATTCTCCGGGTCCACGCGATAGCTGCGGGCGGCGATCAACTCCAGTGCCGGCACGATGTAATCCGTGGCCGCCAGCACATCATCCACCGTCAGGTCGTCACCGAACAGGCGCTCCTTCAGGACGAATGCCAGTTCCACCTCGATGCGCGGGTCCGTGAAATCACTGTAGGCAATGCGGCTGTGGTTGTCGTACCACATCGACTTGAGCAACACTCCGAAGTCCGGGGAGTCGATTTTCATGGCCCGCTGCATCACCCGGGAGGTGAGGCCGATCTTGTAGCCGATCACCGGGTCGCCATCGGCGATTTTGCGCTGCACCCAGGCGGACTGGATGGCGTAGGCGTCGTCCATGTCCATATCCGGGTAGGACTGGGTGATGGGTGAAATCTGCACCCGCGATTTCTCCGCCCGGTAAAGGTCCTGGGCGGCCCTGTCAGTCTGTTCGGGTGTCAGTGTTGCCATGCAAGCCCCTCAGAGATACTCCGCGATATTGTTCTTGTTGTACTTGGTGACCGGCTCCAGTTCGCGCATTTCGAAAGACAGGGCGACCCCCCGCTGTTGAAAGCACTGCTCGAAATGACCAGCGTAGACCGCAAACAGCGCTTTTGCCGCCTTTTCTCTCTCTGCCAGAGTCCTACCCGTACCGACCAGGAAGGTGAGGTGGGCAAACATGTGCCGGGGATTGCCGTCCGCCACACGATAGTCGCTGCAGCGGTGGGCGCGACTTCTGATGCCCTTCAGTGGAAACAGGCCCGTCGCAACCGCGCAGTCGTGCAGGCTGGCGAACAGCTCGGGAATTGCCAGCACATTGGCATCCACGTTGTCCGAATATTCGAGTATGAAGTGAGCCACCTGACGGACCTCAGTTTTTGCCCAGCTGTGGCACCTTGTGGGTGCCATGGGCCAGGCAGACGTTCTTCGTCTCCATGTAGAACTCGAAGCTGTAATCACCCCCGTCCCGGCCGATGCCGCTCATCTTTATACCGCCGAATGGTGAGGGCAGGTTGCGGTTGTTTTCGGAGTTGATCCACAGCATGCCGGTCTCAATCTGGTGGGCCAGGCGCATGCTGCGAGACTGATCGCCGGTCCAGGCGTAGGCGGCGAGGCCGTAGTCGCTGTCGTTGGCCAGCTGCACGGCTTCTTCTTCGGTGTCGAAGCTGATGGCGGTGAGTACGGGACCGAAAATCTCCTCGCGGGCGATGCGCATGGTGTTGTCGGCGCCTGTGAAGAGGGTGGGCTGGACGTAGTTACCCCGGGCGTCCACATCGTCGGCGCTGTAGCGCTCGCCGCCCACCGCGACAGTGGCGCCGTCATCCCGGGCGATGTCCATGTAGCTCAGCACTTTTTCCCGGTGACTGGTGTGAATCAGCGGGCCCACTTCCGTCTTCGGGTCAAGGGGGTGGCCCACCCGCAGGTTGTTCACCCGCTCCCGCAGTGCAGCCAGGAAACGGTCGCGAATGCCCGACTGCACCAGCAGGCGACTACTGGAAGTGCAGCGCTGGCCATTGAGGCTGTAGATCATGAAGACCACGGCATCCAGCGCGCGTTCAAAGTCGGCATCGTCGAATACGATAACCGGGTTCTTGCCGCCGAGTTCGAAGTGCGTGCGCTTGAGCGTCGCCGCTCCCTGGTTCATGATCATCGCGCCGGTGCTGGACTCACCGACAAAAGCGATGGCCTTGATGGCGGGGTGTTCCGTGAGGCGCCTGCCGACCACTTCGCCCATGCCGTTGACCAGGTTCCAGACCCCCCTGGGGAGTCCTGCCTGTTCGCTCACTTCGGCGAGAATGGCGGCGGTGAGGGGGCTGAATTCCGCGGGTTTGTGCACGATGGTGCAACCCGCTGCCAGTGCCGGCGCAATCTTCCAGGTAGCCAGCATGAATGGGGTATTCCACGGCGTGATGACACCTACCGGGCCGATCGGGGTGCGCAGAGTCAGGTTCGTGTGCTCCGGCTGGTACAGGGCCTGGCCGTTGCGGGCTTCCGGGGCCTTGTCGGCGAAAAAGCGGAAATTGGCGGCGCCGCGCATGGCCGCCTGGCGCATGAAACGAATAGCCTGCCCGCAGTCCATACTCTCCACCAGCGCGATTTCCTCGCTGCGCTCTATGAGCAGGTCGGCGAAACGATGGAGGATCTGCTTGCGCTCGGCCCCGGGCATATCGCGCCAACCGGGAAAGGCGTTCCTGGCGGCGTCACAGGCCAGATCGATATCCTCCGCAGTGCCGGCCACCACCCGGCCGAGGCTCGAGTTATCCACGGGGGTCGTGTTGTCGAAGGTCTCGACGCCGTCGCTGCCGGTCCAGGCGCCGTCTATATAGTGGGTCAGGGTGTTGTCCTTGAATCGCTTGAGGTAGTTGCCGGCGAGTTCCAGGTGCGTATTGAAGTCTGACATGTGATTTCCTCCAGTGAGGTTTAAATATAACACGTTAAGCAAAATAAAGTCAATACGGGTGTGATGAAGGGGAAAGCAGGGCAATTATGTCGAATTTCTGCCGATGCTCGCGAAGATATCGCCATAATAAATTTACATGTTAAGTTATATTTGGTATTGTGGGCGCTGTGAAACTACTGGATCAGGGCAGGTAATGCGATGCGATTTGTATCTTATGAAAAAGACGGTTCCGGCGAGCGCGCCTGGGGTGCGGTGGTAGCGGGTGATTCCGGCGACCGGCTCATCGATCTGTCTGACCTGGCGCCGGGGCTGAGAGAGGCCATCGAAAACGGTGTACTGGAACGTGTTGACACAGAAGGCAGGTCAGCGGTACCCCTGGACGGTGTCCGGTTGCTGCCGCCGATCACCAACCCGGAAAAAATTCTCTGTATCGGTGTCAATTACGCCAACCGCAACGCCGAATACAAGGACGGTAGCGAAGCGCCCACCCGGCCCAGCGTCTTCATCCGCTTCCCCGATTCCTTTACCGGCCACGACCAGCCGCTGATACGACCACCTGAATCGGACCAGCTGGATTACGAGGGTGAGATCGTGGTGGTGATCGGCAAGGGTGGCCGGCGTATAAAACGCGAGGATGCCTTCAGTCACATTGCCGGCCTGACAATCATGAATGAGGGGACGCTTCGCGACTGGGTGCGGCATGCCAAGTTCAACGTGACCCAGGGCAAGAACTTTGTGCACTCGGGGGCTATCGGCCCCTGGCTGGTGAGCGCTGACGAGTTCACCCCGGAGCTTCTCGAAGACATGAGGGTCACGACCCGGGTCAACGGTGAAGTACGCCAGAACGATACCACCGCCAGCATGATGTTCCCTATTTGCTTCATCATCGAGTACCTGTCTACTTTTTGCGAGCTCAAGCCCGGTGATGTCATCGCCACCGGTACCCCCAATGGCGCCGGCGCGCGCTTTGATCCGCCTGTCTTCCTCAAGCCGGGTGATGTGGTGGAAGTGGAAGTGGAAGGTGTGGGTGTCCTGGTGAACGGCGTCGAGGACGAAATCCTGTAAGCGGGAAACCATGCCATGAGAGAGTTTCGTCGTTCCCTGCCCATGTCGCTGTTGAAGGCGCGCGAAGCGGTGATGAAGAATTTCATTCCCCACCTGCGTGAACAGGATCTGTCGCCCCAGCAGTGGCGCGTTCTGCGTGCCCTGTTCGAGGCTGTTGAGTCCGGTGAAGGGGAGATCGAAATGAAAGTCCTGGCGGAGCGCTGTTACCTGCTGCTTCCCAGCCTGTCACGCATCGTGCAGAACCTGGAGAAGCGCAAGCTCATTAGCCGCCGCACCTCGCAGAGCGACCAGCGCTGCTCCATGATCAGCCTGACCGCCAGTGGGGTGGACCTGGTGAATCTCATGTCGCCCCAGTCCGAGGCACGCTACGAGCACATCACCAGGGTTTTCGGCTATGGCAAGCTGGAACTGCTCTATGAATTGCTGGATGAATTGACCAACAAGCTGGCCGAGGCCGATCAAAAGGAACCGCAAGAGACGGCCCGCATCGAGACGCCAGCGGCGGCGGGGAACGCCGGGAAAGCGAAGTGAGCGCGACCAGGAGGGGACGTACATGGCAGCTCCATTAAAGGGTTATCCGCTGGTGCTGCAGCAGCCGGTGATCTGGGGGGATATGGACGCGTTCGGGCACGTGAACAACACGGTCTACCTCCGCTATTTTGAAGATGCGAGAATGGCCTATTTCGATAAGACCGGCGTGAGTGCGTACATGCACGAGCGCCAGATCGGACCGATCCTGGCCGCCGTCAACTGCGACTTCCGCAAGCCACTTACCTACCCGGACAGTATTTTCATCGGAGCACGGGCCACCATTGCCGGGCCGAAGAAAATCAATGTGGAGTACGCTGTCTACAGTGAGCAATTTGGAGCGATCGCTGCAGAGGGTAGCTCACTGGTCATTTTCTACGACTATGAACGGGACTGCAGCTGCGAGATACCCGAATCCATAGCGGCTGAGATTGCGGCCTTCGGGACGGGATCCTAGCGAGTCAGTGCGGCTCACCCCGCAACTCGCGTGAGTGGTAGCCCGGGTAACATTCGCTGGGCTGGCTGATCATGCCGTGGGGGAACTGGTGGAACAGGCGCTGGAACTCGGCCTGGTCGATCTCAATCAACTCGCGGTGGTCGCCGGCCTCGAAATACAGCCTGGGCTGGCGCTCCAGGTCGTCGTCCCAGATCAGGTCGATCTGGTAGGCCTGTCCGAACCCGGGCACCGCGCCCGGTTCACAATCGGGAAAGACCTCTCCCAGTTCTGCCTCCCGGGCCAACACCGGATCCACTGCCGCGTCGTCGCGCACCCATCCCAGCTCCAGGCGGTTGCAGGCCGGGGTGAGGGCAATCAGGTAGCGGCCGCTTCTGCGATCGCGCAGCAACACCGATTTTACCACCTTCGCAAGCGCCAGGTGGGCGGCATGAGCCGAGTCGGCTGATGACTCGGTGGGCCGATGCTGTACCGTGCGGTAATCGACCTCGCTGAGGTGAAGATAGTTGTTCAGACGATTGGCAACGCTCACGGATTGCACCTCCTGTTCGGGGTGATAATTCCAGTATGGCATACGCGAGGAGGTTAGCTGTCCGGGATCTATATCGATGCGCTCTAGCGGCGCTGCCTGTTAAGACATTGCAGTTGTAAAAACCGGTGCCGGCTCTGCTAGACTGTGGCGCCTGAACAACCGGGATGGGCTCATTTTTCTTTACTCGTGAAACTTTCAGTACTGGACCAGTCGCTGGCACGCTCCGTGGAAGAGGTGCCCACCGCCCTGCAGGAAACCCTCGCCATGGCCCGCTGGTGCGAACAACTGGGCTTCACGCGATTCTGGGTCTCCGAGCACCACGCTTTCCCCTCGGTGGCCGGCAGTGCCCCGGAAGTGTTGCTGGCCGCGCTCGGGGCAGCCACCAGTACCATCCGGCTGGGTTCCGGTGGCATCATGCTGCCACACTACAGCCCCTACAAGATCGCTGAGGTGTTCGCGCTGCTGGCCAACCTGTACCCGGGTCGTATCGACCTGGGAATAGGGCGGGCCCCGGGGGCAGACATGACCACTGCGGTGGCCCTGGCCACCGATGGCCGGCCGAAGTTCGAGCGCTTCCCGCAGTTGGTGGAAGAGCTATCCCGCTACCTGTGGGACGCTGATGCAAAGCCGCTGGTCAGCCCGAAGCCGCCGCCGGACCTGCCTCTGTGGATGCTGGGTTCCAGTCCCGACAGCGCGGTGCTGGCCGCGCAGCGCGGGCTGCCCTATGCCCTGGGAGCATTCATCAACCCGCAGGCGGATGTGCGCCTGATCGACTATTACAAGCGGCAGTTCCGGCCCAGCGCGCTGCAGCAGGCTCCCTACGCCATACTGGCCATCAGCGTGTTCTGCGCCGATACCGAGGAGCAGGCCCAGGCCCTGCAACTGACCTACGACCTGAACCTGTTCCGCTTCCTCACGGGTCGCTCAGAGGGGCGCTCGTTGACCCCGCAGGAGGCCCTCTCCTGGACCCTGGGTGCCCAGGAGCTCGCCTTTATAGCCGGCCGCCGGCAGAACCGGGCGGCCGGTACGCCGGCACAGGTGCGTGACCAGGTGGAGCGCCTGGCGGCGGAGCACCAGGCGGACGAGATCATGGCGGTCACCAATATGTACTATTTCGAGGACCGCAAGCGATCTTTCGAGTTGCTGCGGGAGGTGTTCCCCGACGACTGAAGGCGCGCTGCGATACGCGGGAAGGTGTTATAGCGCCACCGCCAGTTCCGCCGCCGCGTGCATCGCCCCCTCGATATAGGAGACCCCGGTACAGTCGCCGATGGCGTGGGTGGTGAAGCCGGCGGCTTCCAGTTCCCGCGCCAGGCTGGTGTCGCCGGTGGCGCCCTGGGCCACGATCACGTGGTCGGTGGCGAAACTGCGGCGCTGGCCGCGGTAGTTGGTGTAGCTGATGGCCCGCTCGTCGATGCTGATGTCCTGCGCGTTCCTGATGGTGGTCACACCCAGGTGCACCAGTTCCTCCAACAGCCGCATCCGGCGGACCAGGTACAGGCCCTTGCCGGCCTGTGGCGCACTGTCGATCACCGTGACCTCGCGGCCGCGCTCGGCCAGGTACTCGGCCAGTTCCAGCCCGACCAGCTCGGCACCCACAATGGTGATCTTTTTTCCCAGTGGCAGCCACAGGCGCGACACCTGGCGCACCAGGCCGGTGTGGGCAGTAATACCGGTTGTCGCTCCCACCCGGGTCATCAGGCGGGTGAAAGAGGAGGTCTTGCGCCGCAGTTCGGGGTTGTCCTCGGACAGGACCAGGGCGCGCATCTCGGCGCCGCTGAACACGAAGTCCCGGTGCCCTCCCGGAATCTCCGGCATGTCCCGTCGGGCGCCAGTGGCCACGATTACCTCGTCCACCCCGAGTCCGCGCAGGAATTCGGGGGTGGCGCGGGTATTGAGGTGCACCTCTACGGATGATTGCTGCACCTGTGTCACCAGCCACTTCAACAGCCGCTCGTTGGGCGGGTAGGCGAGGCTGGCGAATTGCAGTGTGCCGCCCAGCCGTGGTCCGGCCTCTACCAGGCTGACCCGGAAGCCGCGTTGTACCAGGCGACGTGACACTTCCATGCCGCCGGGTCCGCCGCCCACCACCGCGATGTGGCGCGGCCTGTCACTGGCGATCAGTGCGAGTTCCTTCTCGTGCGCGGTTTCGGGGTTGACCGCGCATTTCACGGGCTTCAGTACGTATATCTGGCTGACGCAGCAGTAGCAGTACACGCAGGGCCTTATCTGTTCCGGGGTGTCGGCCAGCACCTTGCTGGGCAGGTCGGGGTCGGCCAGCATCTTGCGACCCATGCCGAGGAAGTCGAAATGCCCCTGCCTGATGTGCCGCTCCGCCCCCGCCGGTTCGATCCGGCCGGAGGTGATGACCGGTATCCTCAGGACCGCCTTGATCGCGGCGGCGTTGCGCACCAGTTGCTCCGGTGGATGGGGGATGTTGGACTCGCTGTGCAGGGCGCCGCGGTTGGCGTCGTGGTAGGCGGAGACGGTGATGGCGTCAGCGCCCGCCGCCTCGACCATGCGCGCCGTGGCGCAGGCATCGGCCAGGGTGATGCCCTCGGCCTTGCCGAATTCGATGGAGTCGAGTTTGACCCACACCGGGTAGTCGCGGCCCACCCGCTCCCGGACCGCCGCCAGGATCTCAAGCAGCAGCCGGGCGCGGTTTTCCAGGCTACCGCCATACTCGTCGTCGCGCTGGTTGAGTGCGGGGGAGAGAAACTCGGAGATGATGTAGCCGTGGCCGCCGTGAATTTCAACGCCGTCGAGACCGGCTTTCTGCGCCCGGCCCGCGGCACTGGCAAAATGCTCCACCAGCTGGCGGATATCTTCCTGGGTCATCACGTGCAACTGCAGTGGCGGTGCGTCGGGATCGTGGAAGGCCGCCATCTCCTCTGCCAGCATCCCCTCGCCGAGGTCGCTCTGGCCTGGCGACGGATAGGAGGGCACCCAGATGGGGCGGCCTTCTTTCATGTCCTGCGCCGCCACCAGGCCGCCGTGGTGCAATTGGGTCGCCACCTTGGCACCGTGGGCGTGGATGGCATCCGCCATGGCCTTCAGGCCAGGGATGTGCGCGTCGTCCGAGATGGCTATCTGGCGTGGCTGGTTGCCCCCGTAGGGCCAGGACACCCCGGCCACTCCCAGCACAATCAGGCCCACCCCGCCGCGGGCCTGTCGTTCGTGGAAGGCGATAATGCGTTCACCGCAGCTGCCGTCGGCCTCGGCCAGGTTGACCCCCATGGCGGTCACCACCATGCGGTTTTTCAATTCCAGTGAACCGATGCGACCGGGACTGGCCAGCCGTGGAAACTTGCTGCTCATATCTGTGCTCCTCCGTTCACACCATCATAGCCGCACACCGGCAGACGCGTATGGCGAAAGCTGTCGTATTGATTGGCAAATCACGCCAGGCCCGCCAGTTGCATCGGCCCAGTCGCCGTCCGTGCCTGGCGCCTTTTGTCTATGAATCCGGACTCTGGTGGTTAACGGTTTTGCGCCGGCTGGACCATACTGTCGCCATGGTCCAGCTTAACGGGAAATGGCAATGAGAGTCATGGTGACCGGTGGCACAGGCTTCGTCGGCTACCACACGGTACAGGCCCTGCTGGCGGCGGGGCACGAGGTCAGTCTGCTGGTGCGCAGCGTCGACAAATTGTACCGGCTGTACGGCGAGGAGCAGGTGGATTTTTATACCCGGGGCGATATCTGCGATGCGGACCGGGTCGCCAGGGCGATGGAGGGCTGCGACGCGGTCGTGCACGCCGCGGCCATGGTGTCCACCGGTGCGAGCGACGCGGAACAGGTATACCGGGGTAACGTGGAGGGCGCGCGTACCGTTATGGACACCGCCCTGGATGCCGGGGTGAGTTCGATTATCCACGTGTCCAGCGTCACCGCACTGTTTGATCCCCGCGCCAGTGTCTTGAACGAGCACTCACCTCCGGGCGCCGCCCGCAATGCCTACGGCCGTTCCAAGGTGGCCTGCGAGCGTTATGTGCGCGGCCTGCAGGACGACGGCGCCCCCATCCACATCAGCTATCCCGCCACGGTGATCGGGCCGGACGACCCGGGGCTCACCGAGGCCCATGTGGGTCTGCAGGGCTATCTCAGTGTCTTTGTGCCCCTGATGCCGACTGGAAACCAGTACGTAGACGTGCGGGATGTGGCGGAAGTGCACCTGCGCCTGCTGGAGCAGCAGCCGCCGGCGGGCCGCTACCTGGTCGGCGGTCATTACCTGTCCTGGCCGGACCTGGCTGTGTTGCTCGAACAGTTGACCGGGCGCCGGTTGCTCAAATTACCGGTCACCGGCGGCTTTATGCGCCTGCTGGGCCGGGCTACCGACCAGTTGAGAAAGCATGTGACCGTGGATGCCCCTCTGTCGGAGGAGGCCATGGAATACGCCACCCGCTGGGTGCCCATGGATAACAGCCTGGTGGAGAATACCCTCGACTTCGAATTCCGCGAGGTCGAAGACACCTTTACCGACGCAATCCGGTGGCTGCACAGCGCCGGCTATATCAGCGAAAAACAGGCCGGCCTGGCAATCGCCGGCTAAGGTCGACCACAGGAACCATCATCATTAACCACAGCGAGAGGCAAACATGGGCATTTACGTGGTAACGGGGGCGGCCAGCGGCATCGGCCAGGCAGTCAGCGGTGCATTGCGAGCGGAGGGCCACGAGGTGATCTCGATGGACCTGCGGGACGCCGATATCAACGCCGACCTGGCGGATAGCGACGCCTGTGCCGCGGCGGCGGTCCAGGTACTGGAGCGGGCCCCGGATGGCCTGGATGGCCTGGTGCCCTGCGCGGGGGTCGGTCCGGAGGTGCCCGACCGAGGGCTGATCCCCCGGGTGAATTTTTTCGCCGTGGTGGACCTGGTGAACCGGCTGCAGCCAGCGCTGGAAAGGCGGCGCGGCGCGGTTGTGCTGATCAGTTCCAACTCGGCGCAAATGACCGAATACGACGAAACCTACATGCAGAGCCTGATCGCCGGGGACCGGGAACTGGCGTTGCAGCGGGTGCAGGAACTGGAAGGTCAGGGTGCCTACGGTGGTAGCAAACAGGCGATCGTCCGCTGGATGCGGCGCAACACGCCGGCACTGGCCGCGGTCGGTGTGCGTATCAATGCCGTGGCTCCAGGCTACACCGAGACCGGCATGACCGCTGCCGGCCGCGACCACCCGGAGTACGGGCCGGCCATCCGGGAGTTCCTCGCCTCGGTGCCGCTGGGTCGTGCCGGGCTGCCGGAGGACCAGGCCAATGCGGTGCTGTTCCTGTTGAGCGAGCGCGCCAGCTTCATTACCGGTTCAGTGCTGTTCGTCGACGGCGGTCACGACGCGGTGTTCCGCCCCGATCGGTTCTGATCCCGGCCGGCACTAGTTGGCAGTATCCCGGCAGACAGCGTCGGTGGTGAACGCATCGCCGATCACCGTCCGACCGTCCAGGCTGCGCAGGGGGCGGTTGTTCTCAAACAGGATGTCGCGGCTGTAGACCACGCGGCCGACGTGGCTGCCCGTGCACAGCAGCAGGGCGGCCTCGGCCATCATCTCCACCGGCTCCACCATGTCCGGGCGCCGCTCGGCGATCGCCAGGACCTCGTCCGACAGGGTGGTCAGCACAATGTTGGATGGCGCCATGGCATTGACATAAACCTGCTCGGCGGCGAGTTCGTGAGCCAGGGCCTCGGTGTAGCGATTCAACGCCGCCTTGGAGGCTCCGTAGGCGCCGATCACGTGCGCCGCAATCTTCGAGTCGGGGTAGGGCGGTTCGCCCTGCTCGGCGGTACGGCTGGAGATGTTCAGGCACCAGCCCTCGCCCCGGTCCCGCATGCCGGGAAGGGCCTGCTGCAGCAGCTCCACCGGGACATTGACGTTGAGGTCGAACATGGCCTCCAACTGATGCCGTGTAGCCCGGCTCGGTAACACGAAATCACCGCGGGCGGCGTTGTTGACCAGAATATCAATGACGCCAAAATGGGCCGCGGCGCGCTCGATCAGGCCTTCGCGGGCGGCCCGGTCGGACAGGTCACAGACCAGCGCAGCGCTGCGGCCGCCGGCGTGTTCGATCAATTCAACGGTCTCGTCCAGGCCGCCACCCAACTGGCCGTGTGCGCCACTGCGCGAGGCGTTGACCACCACACTGGCTCCCTCGGCCGCGAACCGTCGGGCGATGGCCCGGCCTATCCCGCGGCTGGCCCCGGTGACCAGCGCAACCTTACCCGTCAGTTCCGCCATGCGCATTCCTCCCCTTCAATCGCTGTCGGTTGCGGCCTGCTTCTCCGCGGTCGTGTCCCAGCCATAGTCTTTGTAAAACGGGGCCAGCCGTTGCCGGATGGCCGCCGCCTCCAGGTGGTATTCACCCAGGCTGTATTCGAACTTGCTGTGATGCTGCTTCTCCCGTTCCGCCCGCGCCTGCAGCCAGTCCTCGAACGCGGGGTCGATCTCGAGCCCCAGCCTCTGATAGACCTCCAGCACGGTTTCCTTCGGCGCCGTTGTCAGGTCGCGGTAGTCCACCACTATCTGCGGTGTGCCAGGGTGCCGCGCCAGCGCCGTCCGGGGATGCTCGAAATGTTCGAAGGAAATCTCTGTCAGCAGGGCCAGGGAGGTGGCGTAGTCATCCTGCTTCCAGCCCTTGCCTTTCCAGGAACTTTCCACCAGTTTCAGGCAGCTGGGGATGCATTCCTCCGGGTTGCGCATCATGACCACGATGCGGGCATCCGGAAAAGTCTCCAGCAGCGATTCCACCCAGCCGCTCATCACGGGGTTCTTGGACAGGTGGATTCCACCACCGCCGTTCAGCAACAGCTGGCGCTTGACCAGCTCCCGGTAGTGATGCATCCAGCGCCGTCGCTTGCCCGGCATCTGGTCGAGGTGGAAAAAATCGACCACGTCCATCATCGGGATATCCAGTGACCACTGCTGGGAAACGAAAGCGGCCTGCAGTGCGAAGCAGTCTTCCTCCGCATTCCACAGGCTCATGCTGTGCATGTGGCGGTAGGGGCCGTAGGTCTTGTCGTCCCAGGCCTGCAGGCGGTGCAGGAAAAAGCTTCCCAGCAGTTTCTGGTCCACCCAGCCCAGGCCCCGGATCAGTTTCTTCTGCAGCAGGGACGGGAAGAACATTTCCCAGTACAGGAAGTAACTGAAGCGATCCCCGTCTGCCGAGAGCAGCCGGTGCATCAGGGTGGTGCCGCTGCGGGCGTGACCGATGATGAACACCGGCGCGGGCACCTGTTGCGACCAGAGACGGGGAAACAGCAGGTAATCCAGCAGGAAGCACAGGCTGTGAAAGGCGGTAACCAGCGGCGTCCACAGTAACAGGCGCAGCAACATACGGCGCCGGCCGGGCCAGTCCCGCAGGCTCCACACATGGCGCACCACCCGCCACCAGTAATCGATATCAAAGTACATATTGCCAGACTATGCAGCTGCGAGATGCAGCGCAACGGCGGCGAGGGATTCCCGTTGGCTCGGTCCGTAGGTTTATACTCTAACGCGCAGTCTCACCCACATAACAGGAGTATTCATGCCCGATAACGATACCGACGCGATCAGGGATTCCCTGCGCGGCGCCTTCGACGAGATGATCGCGAACCTGCAGTCCGCCAGGGATGCACTGGATACGCCGGCGCTGTACCCCGCCCCCGCGACTGAACGCAACCTGTCCGAGGGCTACCGTTACCTGCTGGGTTTCCTGATGGGCAGTATCGAGCGATCGCTGGCGGACCCACTCTATCCCCGCTTCCGCCGCGCCATCCAGCCCACCAATCGCAGCACCATCGACAACAGTGACGCGGTCTACCTGGCGGCAGAGATCGACGGCCGGCACAGCTATCGCATTCGCGGTCGCGCCGGTGACAGCCGCCACTGGCGCGGCGAGCCGCCGGTGGACGGCCCGCGGGCGCCACAGTACGTGATTTTTGAGCTGTCCAGCGGCTATGCCGGCGACTCGGGCAGCCTGCGTGAACTGATGCCGGGCTCCCGGATCAATACCGCCACCCTGGACAGTTGCGCCCTGCAGGTGGACGCGGACGGCCGCTTCGAGATCCTGGTCGCGCCCTCGCGCCCGGACGGCTATGAGGGTAATTTCCTGCTGAGCCGAAGGGAGAGTCACGGCAAGGACTATATCGGCCGCCACCTGACCTGCCGGGAACTGTTTCACGACTGGGCGCAGGAGGACCTGCTGGACCTGGAAATCCTGCGCATCGGTTGCGAGTTCGAGCCACGGCCGCCGCTGGACGCGTCCGGGGCGGAAGCCATGTTGCGCCGGGTGGGGGAATTGACCCGCAACCAGGTGCATTTCTGGAACGCCTTCTACACCGTGACCCTGGGTACCTACGGCAGCCAGGAGGGATCGCTGCAGGCGGCGCAGGGCCAGGGTGGCAACTTCATGCCGCTGAATGACATGAACCCGCCCAATGCGCTGGGAATCGCCACCGGCGGTGGTCAGAGCAGCAATATTTATTCCGGCGGGGTCTACCTGTTAGCGGATGATGAGGCGCTGCTGATCGAAATGTCAGTGCCGGTGGAGCCCCTGTTCATGGGCTTCCACCTCTCCAACCTGTGGGGCGAGTCGCTGGATTTTGAAAGTTACCAGTCCAGTCTCAACGGCCACAGCATGCGCCGCGATGCGGATGGCAAGTACCGCCTGGTGGTGGCTCACCGCGATCCCGGGGTGCCCAACTGGGTCGATACCAGCGGCTTGCCGCACGGCTTTACCACCTTGCGCTGGACTTACGAAAAACCGCCTCCCCAGGACCAGTGGCCGAGCCTGGCGGTGCGCAAACTGGCGCTGGACAGCGTGCGCCAACAGCTGCCGGCAGATACCCCAGAGGTCGGCGCGGAACAGCGGGCCGCGGCCATTGCCGTGCGCCATCGGCACGTTCAGCGACGCTATCGACAGTACTGATTGTCATCAGCCGGGCAACCGTGCCCGGCCCGAGTCAGTCAGCGGACTGCAGCAGTGGCGCCAGCACCTGGTCTGTGTACAGTTCCAGGCAGCGCCAGGCGCGGTCCAGGGGCATGCCGCCCACCAGGGGGTGAATCACGCCGAAGAAGTCTTCCTGATCGCGATGGCGCTGCAGGCACTCGGCCGGAGTGATGATCTCGTAGCGTTTTTCCGCCCGCAGTTCGGCAACCGAACGGGCACTGAATTCCAGTGGCCGGTTCACGCCCGCCGTGCGCCAGCGGTTGTATTCCAGCGTTTCGGTCAGGAAGTACTGGCCCAGTTCATTCCAGGCGTGGTCCGGGTCCTCGTCCAGGAACAGCACCGAGAAATCCGCCGGCGGCGCGTGGCAGAAGCCCTCCGTGCCATGGGCGGCCAGTTGCTCCTGGTAATAGGTTTCCAGCTCCGGGTCCCGGCTGGGCGGGGCGAAGGGCAGGCCCAGGCGTGCAGCCCGGCGTGCGGCTGGCCGGCTCATGCCGCCGACCAGGAAGGTCGGGTGCGGGCGGCTGAAGGGTTTGGGCGTGACATTGACCAGCTGGCCGCGATATTCGAAGGGTTCGTCCCGCCAGGCCAGGAGCAGGGTCTCCAGCACGTGGTCCATCCACTGGCCCCGTGTCGAGTAGGGCTTGTCTGTCACGTGGTATTCGATTTCCCGGTATCCCATGCCGGCGATAAAACTGAACCGTCCGCGGCTCAGCAGGTCGATCACGGCGATGTCCTCGGCCAGTCGGATCGGGTCATACAGGGCCACGAGCAGGGCCATCACGGTGATATCACAGCGCTCGGTCCGTGCGGCGATCGCGGCGGCCATGGTCAGCGGCGACGGCAGCCAGCCGTTTGCCGCGACATGGTGTTCCTCGAGGTTGACGCTGGTAAAACCCGCACGGTCGGCGAAGGCCGCCATTTCGATGGCCTCCCGGTAGCGCTCACTGCGCTGCGCGGGGTCCTGCTCGGCGCCGGTCAGGTTCAGTCGCAGGTTGGCGCTGATCACGGGTAGCTGTAGCTCGCCTGCAGGCCCAGCGGTAAGCCGAGTTGCCAGTACAACAGCAGGAAAATCGTCCACAGGGTGATGAAGGTTACGGTATAGGGCAACATCAGCGCGGTCACCGTGCCGATTCCGGTGGTCCGGATGTAGCGCTGGCAGTACACCACGACCAGCGGGAAATAGGGCATCAATGGCGTGATGATATTGGTGGTGGAGTCACCCACCCGGTAGGCTGCCTGGGTAAGGTCGGGGGAAATGCCCAGTTCCATCAACATGGGGACGAAGATCGGGGCCAGCAGGGCCCACTTGGCCGAGGCCGATCCCACAAATAAATTCAACAGGCCGGTGATGATCACGATCCCGGTGATGGTCAGCGGCCCCGGCAGACCCATGGCCTTCAGCAGCTCAGCCCCCTCCAGCGCCATCAGCACCCCCAGGTTGGACTGGCCGAAGGCGTAAATGAACTGGGCGATGAAAAACATGATGACCAGGTAGTAAGCCATGGAGTGCATGGCCTTGGTCATGCCCTCGATGATGTCGCGGGAACTGGACACCGTGCCGGCGGCAACGCCGTAGACGGTGCCCGGCAGCAGGAACAGGGCGAAAATCAACGGCACGATGGAGGCCATCAGTGGCGCTCGCAGTTCGGTGAGTGAGCCGCCCGGGCCGCGCCAGGCCGAGCTCTCCGGCCAGGCAGTCACCACCAAGACCGCGATACCGGCGAGCATGGCCCAGAGGGCCGCCCGCAGGCCGCGGCGCTCTTCTGTTGCCAGCGGCTCCATGGTGGGCAGGTCCTGGAGATTCTCGTCCAGTTTCGCGCCCGCCAGGCGCGGCTCCACCACCCGGTCGGTGATAAACCAGCCCAGGGTGATGATGACCAGCGATGAGGAAGCGGTAAAAAAGAAATTATTGAGCGGGTTCAGGGTGATCTCCGGGTCCAGAATCTGCGCTCCAGACTGGGTGATGCCCTGCAGCATCGGGTCGATGGCGGCAGGTATGAAATTGGCGGAGAAGCCACCGGAGACCCCGGCAAACGCGGCCGCGATGCCGGCCAGCGGGTGGCGCCCCGCGGCGTAGAAAATCACCCCACCAATGGGAATCACCAGTACGTAGCCTGCGTCCGCGGCCGTGTGGCTGACGATGCCCACCACGATGATCATCGGGGTCAGCAGCCAGCGCGCGGTGACGCTCATCATGGCTCGCAGGCCCGCGTTGATAAAGCCCGTGTGCTCGGCCACCCCGATACCCAGCATCGCCACCAGGACCACGCCGATCGGGTGGAAGTGGGCGAAGTTTTTCACCATGCTGGAAAAAAACGCGGCGAGGGACTCCCCCGAGAGCTGGTTGACCACCACCAGCTGTTCGCCCGATCGGGGGTCGACCAGGTCATAGTTGCCGTAAGACAGCAGCCAGGACAACAGCCACACGATGCCGAGCAGGGCAATGAACAGGACAGCGGGATCCGGCAGGCGATTGCCGATGCGTTCGACAGCCGCCAGGGCCCGGGTGGTAAAGCCCTCGCGGGCCGGCGTGGGTTCGGACATTCGAAAGTGCCTCGTTGTTTCGGGCTAGTCTACTGGCGTATACGGGGCATAACAAATGGCCGAGGCCGGGACTGTACATGTATTCGATTTCCGCTAACCTTAGGCGGACAATTGCGATAACAACTTCGGGGATAACGCTTGACCCAGCACGAGTACGTGTTTGTCGCGGTGTCGATTATTCTCGGCCTCGCGATCGCACGCCTGCTGCAGGCAGCGGGCATCCTGATCAGGGTGAGTCGACGGGTCCGCTTTCACTGGGCGAGCGCGATCTGGGCCCTGTGCGTGATGGCCTACGCCCTGCAGTTCTGGTGGGTGGGCTGGGGCCTGCGGGAAATCGAGTCCTGGAGCTTTGTCGACTTCCTGATCCTGATTTTTGGCGCGATCTGCGTTTTTTTTGCCGCGGAAATGTCCCTGCCCGGAGATGAGGGCTCCGGGGGTGCCGACATGCTGCTGCACAGCCAGGAAATGGGGCGCCTGTCCGCGCTGTCCATGCTGGTCTACTTCCTGGTGGGACCCTACGTGAACCTGGTGATGTACCACAACCCCGTGCTGGCAGCCCTTATAGTGCCCGCGATAGGGGTGGTGATTACCGGCCTGATGGTACTGCGCTCATCCTGGTTCGAGACCCTGATGCCGCTGTTTGCCCTGTATTCGATTATCATTCTTTACCTCACGGCCTGAGATGCTCCCATGACCCCCAAGACAGTCCTGATCACCGGTGCGTCGCGCGGCCTGGGTGCAAGCATGGCGCGCCGGTTCGCGGAACGGGGTTACCGCCTGGCACTGACGGCGCGCCGGGCGGCGGATCTCGAGGCACTGGCGGCCGAGCTCCGTGACCGGGCGGCGGAGGTGGTGGTGCGGGAACTCGATGTAACCGACTTCGACCGCGTCGCCGGGGTGATCGGTGAATGTGCCGCGGTCCTGGGGGGCATCGATATCGTGGTGGTCAATGCCGGCGTTGCGACACCTACACCCGCGGGCCGGACGGAACTGGATGCGCTGTACGCCGTGATCGAGGTCAACCTCAAGGGCGCCATCGCCACCTCGGAGGCGGCTATCCGGCTGTTCCGGGAGCAGGGCCATGGTCAGCTGGTAGGCATCACCTCGGTAGCCGCGGTGCGCGGACTGAAGTCAAACAGCGCCTACTGCGCCTCCAAGGCCGGCTTTCACGCCTACCTGGATTCCCTGCGATGTGACAGCTTCGGCGACGGCATCGTCATCACCGAGCTGGCACCGGGTTATATCGATACGGATCTCAACAGACACCTGCCGAGCCGCCCATTTGTTATCGATGCCGAACGGGGTGGCGAGATCATGGTGAAACTGGTCGAGAAACAGCGGGCGTTCAGCTTTGTGCCGCCCTGGCCATGGAGCCTGCTGGGACGGGTGATCAGGATACTGCCGCTGGGGATAATGCGAAAATTCTAGCCGCGAGGGGCCGGCCCGGGAGGGGCCGGCCACTGACATGGCTAATCAGATGCGCTCGATGATGATGGCCGGAGCCTGGCCGCCGCCCGCACACATGGTAATCAGCCCGTAGCGGCCATCGCGGCGTTCCAGTTCGTCCAGGCAGGTACCGATCAGCATGGCGCCGGTGGCCCCGATGGGATGGCCCAGGGCCATGGCGCCACCGTTGACGTTGACCTTGTCGCGATCGAGTTTCAGGTCGCGGATGAACTTTTCCGCCACCACGGCGAAGGCCTCGTTGATTTCGAACAGGTCGATGTCATCCAGGTTGAGGCCGGCCTTGGCCAGCACTTTCTGCGCCGCGGGCACCGGTGCGTTCAGCATCAGGGTGGGGCAATCGCCCATGTTGGCCATGGCCACCACCCGCGCCCGCGGGGTCAGGCCGTTGGCCTGGGCGTACTCCTTTGATGCCAGCAACAGCGCTGCTGCGCCATCCACCACGCCCGAGGAATTGCCCGCGTGGTGCACGTGCTGGATTTCCACGCCCGGGTACTTCTGCAGGATCAGGGCGCGGTAGGTGGTGCCGGCCTCGTCCAGCGGGTAGTCCGCCAGCGCTTCGAAGGACGGTTTCAACTCTGCCAGTCCTTCCAGGGTGGTGCCCGGGCGGGGGAACTCCTCCCGGTCCAGGGCCAGGCTGCCGTCGGTGCTGTAGACCGGCACCAGGCTCCGGTCGAAGTGTCCGTTTTCGATCGCGTGTGCCGCGCGTTTCTGGCTTTCCAGCGCCAGCGCGTCCAGTGCCGCGCGGTCGATGCCCTCCAGGGTGGCTATGGTATCGGCGCAAACGCCCTGGTTGGTCTGCGGGTGTATCGCGCGCAGGGCCTCGTTGCCGTTATCGATAAAGGGGGTGTTGGGGGGAACCGGCATATCGCCGTAACAGGACATCATCTCGGCACCGCCCGCGACCACCAGGTCCTCCATGCCGGACAGGATGTTCATGGCCGCCAGGTTGGTCGCCGTAATACCCGAGCCGCAGAAACGGTCCAGGGTGACGCCCGAGGAGCGAATGTCATATCCCGCTTCCAGCGCCGCCATACGGGCCAGGTCGCCGGACTGCTTGCCGACCTGGGCGCTGGTGCCAAAAATCACGTCGCCCACGTCGGCGGTGTCGATACCGTTACGCTCAACGATGGCCTTGAGCACGGTGGCACCCAGGTGTTGCGGGTGTTGTTCGGCCAGGGCGCCCTTGCCCTTTTTGCCGATGCCGCGGGGTGTGCGGCAGGCGTCAATAATCCAGGCTTCAGTCATGGTGTTCTCCTTACTTTCCTTTCCATTGGGGTGCGCGTTTCTCGGCAAAGGCAGTGGCGCCCTCGACTGCGTCTTCCGAGGTCAGCACCGGCAGCGTGATTTCGTTCTGCTTTTCGAACATCACGTCCGAGGTCCAGTCGTGGGCCGAGGATACCGCTTTCAGGCTGGCGGCGACGGCCAGGGGACCATTGGCGGCGATGGTATCGGCCAGCTTGCGCGCCTCCTCAAGGGCGGCACCTTGTTCGGCCACACGGTTGATCAGGCCCAGTTCGTAGGCCCGCCGGGCACTGATGAAGTCGCCGGTCAGGGCCAGTTCCATGGCGATGCGGGAGGGGATTTGCTTGGGCAGTTTGACCAGCCCCCCCGCGGCGGCGGCCAGGCCGCGCTTCACCTCGGGTATCCCGAACATGGCGTTATCGGCGGCAACGATCAGGTCGCAGCTGATAGCCAGCTCCAGGCCGCCCGCCAGCGCATAGCCTTCCACCGCGGCGATGACGGGCTTTTTGGTGCGGTGCTCGGTCATGCCGCCGAGTCCGCGGCCCTCGATAACGGGTAACTCGCCGGTGACGAACGCTTTCAGGTCCATCCCGGCGCAGAAGGAACCACCGGCGCCGGTCAACACCGCGACCCGCAGGTCGTCGTTACTGTCCAGTTCGTCCAGGGCGGCCGACAGCTTCTTCGCCAGGGCCAGGTTGATGGCATTTTTCGCCTCGGGACGGTTCAGGGTGATGGTGAGTACGCCGCCCTCGGCGCTGGTCAATACCTCGTCTGACATGAGTCTCTCCTGTATTTATTGATCGATAAATTGCACGCCGTATTCGGCGAGCGGCTCCACCAGGGCGCCCTTGGCGAGCGCTTCATCGCTGGACGCGTTACCCTGCAGGGCGCGTTTTTTTACTCCCTGCAAGATCGCCGCCAGGCGGAAAAAGCAGAACACGATATAGAAATTCCAGTTATCGATGCGCTCCCGGCCGGTGCGCTCGCAGTATCTGGCGATATATTCCTCGTCGCTGGGCAGGCCCAGCGCCGCGCGATCGGCATCGTGCAGCCCCAGGATCGCGTCGCCCTGGCCGGGCAGTTGCCAGGCCATCACCTGGTAGGACAGGTCCGCCAGCGGGTGTCCCAGGGTGGACAGTTCCCAGTCGAGCACCGCGATGATGCGCGGCTCGGTGGGGTGGAACATGACGTTGTCCAGGCGGTAGTCGCCGTGTACCAGGCTGACGCAGCCGTCATCGGGGGGCATGTTCTCGCCCAGCCACTCGATCAGGCGTTCCATGTTGGCGTTGTGCCCGGTTTCCGAGGCCCGGTACTGCTTGGTCCAGCGGCTGACCTGGCGTTCGAAGTAGTTGCCCGGGCGGCCGAAATCCGTCAGCCCGACGGCGTCCACGTCGACCGTGTGCAGCGCCGCGAGCACCCGGTTCATCTCGTCGTACATGGCGCCGCGCTCGGCCGGATCGGCTATCTCCGGCAGGGCGGGATCCCAGAATACCCGGCCGTCCAGGAACTCCATGACGTAGAACATGGAGCCGATGACAGATTCGTCCTCGCACAGCAGATACGTCTTCGGTACCGGTACGTCGGTATCCTGCAGGGCGCTGATTACCCGGAACTCGCGGTCTACCGCGTGCGCGGACTTGAGCAGTTCACCCGGCGGTTTGCGACGCAGTACGTAGGAGCGACCGTTGGAGGTCAACTTGAAGGTGGGATTGGACTGGCCGCCGGCGAATTTTTCCGCGGTCAGGTCTTCCCCGATTCCGGCTATCCGCTCGACCAGGTAGGGGGTGAGCCTGTCCAGGTCGAGGTGTTGGGCGCTCATCTTGTTGTCACTCCTCACGCAGCGGGTGAGCGCGACAGTCTGTGTCCTACCCCCGGTCCGGGCAATGACGGAGGGCTACAAAAAAGTAGACGGAAAGTGACAGTATTTCGGGGGTATTTCGGGGACAGTTTACTTTTTCCCGTAGGGAATAAAGTAAACTGTCCCCGAAATACGAAATACTGTCCCCGAAATATCCCGAAATAGCGGATTCAGGATTCGACGAAGGCCCGTTCGATGACGTAATGAGCCGCCTGTCCGTGGCGCGACTCGCGAAAGCCGCGCTGATCCAGCAGGGCACAGATTTCCTTCAACATGGAGGGGCTGCCGCAGATCATGAAGCGATCGTCATCGGGGTTGACCGGCGGCAGACCCAGGTCGGCGGACAACTTGCCGATTCGCAGCAGGTCGGTCAGGCGGCCGTTGTTGTGGTACTTTTCGCGGGTCACGGTCGGGTAATACAGCAATTTCTGCCGCACCATCTCACCCAGGTATTCATCACCCGGCAACTCTGCCGTGATCAGTCGCTGGTAGGCCAGTTCGTCCACCTGGCGACAGCCGTGGGTCAGTACTACCCGCTCGAAGCGTTCGTAGGTCTCCGGATCCTTGATAATGCTCATGAACGGCGCCAGGCCGGTGCCGGTGGCAATGAGGTACAGGTTCCGGCCTGGCAGCAGGTGATCCATGACCAGGGTTCCGGTGGCCTTGCTGTTGACCAGGATTTCGTCTCCGACCTGGATATTCTGCAGGTGCGAGGTCAGCGGACCGTCGGGCACCTTGATACTGAAGAACTCCAGTTCCTCTTCGTGGTTGGCACTGGCCATGCTGTAGGCGCGCAGCAGGGGCCGGCCCTCGTGCTCCAGCCCGATCATGGTGAAATGTCCATTGTGGAAGCGGAAGCTCCGGTCGCGGGTGGTCCTGAAGCTGAACAGGCGATCGGTCCAGTGGTGGACGGCCGTTACCTGCTCTTTCATCAATCTGGCCATGAATGGTCTCCTTGCTTGATTCAGTGACCAGCTTAAGTGCTTGTTATAAATCGATAAAACAGGAATAATTGATCATATATATCGGAAATATCGATTAATTTGAGGCCTGACCGTCGATGCGCTACAGCCTGCGCCAACTGGAAGTCTTTCTTGCCACCGCCCGGTTCGGGAACATCACCCGGGCGGCGGAGTCCCTGGCCATGTCCCAGTCCGCGGCGAGCGGCTCCCTGAAGGAACTGGAACAGCAGTTTGACGTCCTGTTGTTTGATCGGGTCGGCAAGCGCCTGCAACTGAGTGAACTGGGCACCCAGCTGCGGCCCCGGGCGGAAAACCTGCTGGCCCAGGCGCGGGAATTCGAACAGGCCCTGGCCGGGGGCGAGGTGGCCGGTACCCTGCGCCTGGGAGCCACCCTGACCATCGGGAACTACCTGGCGGTGGGAATGATCGCCGATTTTCGCGCCCTCTACCCGGAGGCGGAGGTATCCCTGCGGGTGGAGAATACCGCCCACATCGCCGAGGCCGTGGCCGGCTTTGAACTGGACCTGGGCCTGGTCGAGGGGGAGTTCCATCACCCCGAACTGGACACGGTGCACTGGCGCGAGGACGAACTGCAGGTGTTTGCCGCGCCGGACCATCCCCTGGCGCACCGCAGGACGCTGGATGATGCCGACCTGTTGCGCCAGCAGTGGATCGTGCGCGAAACCGGTTCCGGTACCCGCCAGACCTTCGAACGGGCCATGCACGGCATCCTCACGGACCTGGATATCAGCCTGGAACTGCAGCATACCGAGGCGATCAAGCGTGCAGTGGAAGCAGGACTCGGGGTAGGTTGCCTGTCGCGGATCAGCCTCGTCGATGCCTTCAGCCGCGGTTCACTGGTGCCTCTTTCGGTGCCGGGGCGTGACTTCAGGCGACAATTGAATATCATCTCCCATCGACGCAAGTTTCACAGCCGTGCCCTGCAAGAGTGGCTGCGGCTGTGCCGGGAACAGTGGCGGGAGGCTAATGATAGAGCCCATTGACGAGGGGCAGCGGCAGCAGGTGCTGGCGGAAACGGAGCGCTATATGCGGCTGGCCGAACAGTGGCTGGGGCGTGAATTACCGCGTATCCCGGTGCGATTCGACCTTTCCGGCAGCTGCGCGGGCATGTTCAAGGTGCAGGGCGGGACCAGTTGGATACGCTACAACCCCTGGATTTTTGCCCGCTATTTTGACTACAACCTGGCCGGCACGGTGCCGCACGAGGTAGCGCACCACGTGGTGGAGTGTATGCGCGGCCGGCGCCGGGTCAAACCCCACGGTGCCGAGTGGCAGGCGGTGATGGAGCAGTTCGGCGTCGAGCCCGAAGTCACTTTCCGGTTGGACCTCAGCGGCATTCCTCAGCGGCGCCAGCGCACCCACACCTACCACTGTGGCTGTCGTGAACACCAGATATCCACCACCCGCCACAACCGCGTCCAGCGGGGTGTCGCGGAGTACCTGTGCCACTACTGTAACGGCCGGCTGCGTTACGCCTGAGCTGAAAAGCGGGAGGACAAACAGGCGGGGTCAGTCGTCGATATCCAGTTCCACCCCGCTGAAGGAGTGGGCCTCATCCTCGAGGTGGGCCGTTTCGACCGCGGCCCGGCCCGCCTCCAGCCCATAGTCGTTGACCAGGATTCGCTTGGCCTCGGCGGCCCTGTTCCCGGCCAGTGTTTGCAGGGTCGCATCGTCGACCGGGATGGCGGCAACCACCTGTCTGTATTGCTGGGTGATGGAGGGCGGCTCTGTTTCATCGGGCGCTGCCAGTTGCCGGTAGCGTTGAGTGATTGCCTCCTCCCAGGCCGGGCCCTTGCTCTCCACATCCTCCGCTGGCAGCCCTTCGGTCAGCAGCGATTGCCGCAGCTGGTCTTTTTGCAGCAGTTCACGGTCCAGTTCCGGATTGATGCGACCCATGATCACCAGCCGGAGTGCTGGCCGTTGCGCCATGGCCTCAGCCAGGGTGCCCAGTGTTTGACGCGCGTGCTCGTCCGGATCTGCCGATCCCGCCGGGAAATTAATGCGCTGCAGGTCCTCGTCGGTTCCCACCAGGTTGGCCAGCAGGGAGAAGGGCGCGGTGACTGCCTTGGTGATGAGGTTGATGAAGGCTTTGGCGATGATGCCGCTCAGGGCAAAACCGGGATCATTGACATCCCCTTCAACCGGTACCGCGACGTCGATCACCCCGTTCGCATCAGTGAGGAGGGCAATGCCCAGTTCCAGCGGCACGTCCAGCGCTTTCTCGCTGTCAACCTTATCCCCCAGCTTGAGTTGGTCGATCACGACCTTGTTGTCGCCCTTGAGCCGGGTACCGTCCAGTGTGTATTGTAGATTCACGTTCATGGTGCCCCGGTCTATGGCATAGCCGGCGTAGGTCCCCGAGTAGGGCGTGAGCCGGGGCAGGTCCATACCCTCGAAGCTGAGCGATAGATCCAGGGCCGGGTTATCCACCACCGGTTTTACCGTGCCTTCCAGAATCACCGGGGCATAGCCATCGACGCTGCCCCGGATATCCACCGTGGCAATGCGATTCGGGTTACTGCTGAGGCCGATGACCTCGCCGTTCAGGTCGCCAATGATGGTACGGAAAGGTATCGGCAGGGATTCATCCATGAAGTCCACCTGGCTGTCCGTCAGCTGTACCGACTCCACGTCGAACCACCAGGCCACCGCTGCCTCGGCAGCAGCGTCGGTATCGACCTCGGCTTTTTCCAGCTCCTCCCTGAGTACGCGGGAGGTATTGACGGAGCCGTCTGCAAAAATGTGCACACGGCCTTTGTACTGGTCCAGGCGCAGGGTCTGCAGGGTCACGTGCTGCTTCTCCAGGTTGACCGACAAATCGCGCCAGTGCAGGGCTTGCCAGCCGGTCAGCTGGTCTTCGGCTTCATGTATCCGGATGTTGAACTCGCTGATTTCCCCGTCCAGTTCCAGCAGGCCCGGGGTAAACCCGGCGAGCGTGACGCTGCCCCGGGTGGCCACCTCACCGCCGCCGATGTCGGCCTGGAAAGCGTCCGGTACCAGGGGGGAGAACCAGGGCACCTGCAGGCCCGCGACCTCAAAGCTGAAGTCCCCGTCACCACTGTCCAGGTGCATGGCGCCGTCCAGTTGCAGGCTGGCCTGATCATTGACTCGCAGGGCGGTCGAGACTGAAGTTGGACTGGCGGGCGGCCATTGTATGGCTCCCAGTTGCAGTTCAAGACCATTGATCCGGGTCAGTTCCGGATCGGTGAACTCTGAACGCCAGGCGATCGTGCCGTTCTGCAAGCCGGTTGCTTGCAGGGTGGCGCGCCACTCGGGACCGCTCTCTTCGGTCTCCAGTGCGGGCTGTTCCGCGTCGCCGCCGGGCAGGCCGCTCATATCGAACAGGGCCTGCAGGCTGGCCTCGGCCCCCTCGCTGTAACCCTCGACCCGCGGGCCGGTCAGGGACAGTTGCTCGACCTCGATACTGCGGGCCGGTCCGTCCACCGAGATGCCCTGCAGTTCCAGCGCTTCCAGGCCCACCAGGGTGTCCGGGAGATCGACCCCTTCCGCCGGCACGATTTGCAGACCTGACAGGCTGACGACGCCCTCGCTGATCCGGTATTTGATTTCCCCCGACCAGTCCAGTTCATAGCGCCCCGCCACGCTCAGGTGGCCGTCCGCCAGGGCGAAGTCCACCCAGGGGGCGACGAACCGGGCGGCAGGCCGCAGGTCGAGTGCCGAAATGCGCAACGTGCCCGCGCTGAAGGCCGAGGGCAGCGACAGTTCGCCCTCCCAGGCTATTTCACCACCGTCCTCGGTGTGGACAGAGAGCTGGTAGGGATGGTCGTCGTCGAATACGGTGGACAGGAAGTCCACCTCCAACTCCAGGTTGTCCCAGTGGGTGGTGAAGGGTTGCTCCCGGTCGTGGTCGGTGAGTTCGATGCGTTGGGCGTCCAGCGCCAGGTGGTGAATGGTGAGCGGGAACACATCGCTCGTCGCCGTGTCCTGTTGCGGATCGGGTTCACTCTCTATCAGGTCCTGGAAGGTAAACTCGCCGTTATCGAGTCGTTCAATGTGCCCATTGAGTTCCGCTACGGAGACCACGTCCAACACCAGGCCCTTGCGGTAGATACTCTCCAGGCTCAGGTTGACCTCGGCCCGGTGCAGGCCGACAAAGTCGCTGCCGTCCCGGTTGGGCAGCCGGGCGCCGTAGACCACCAGCCCCAGGTTGAATGGGTTGAAATAAATGAAGTCAGCGCTCAGGTCCCGGTCGAGATACTTCTTGCCCGCCAGGGGCGCGCCGAAGTTGAGCACGGGCAACAGGAAAAACACGCAGAACCCCAGGTAGGCGATATAGATCAGAGCCAGTGGCTTCAGTCGTGTCAACAGGGCGGAATCCTTCATAAACCTTTCCTGTAACTGTAGGGTGTGACGCCGGTCCATCCTTTAAACGCACGAATGAACGCACTGGATTCCGAAAATCCAGAGCGGTGGGCGATTTCCTCGATGGACAGGCCGTGTTTCCCGAGCAGGTGCAGCGCGGTATCGCGCCGGACCTGGTTCTTGATGTCCTTGAAGCTGCTGCCCTCGGCACTCAGTCGGCGTCGCAGGGTCTGCGGGTGAATATCAAGATGCTCCGCGACGACCTTGAGCTCCGGCATGTCCAGCATCTGCCGGCTCACGATCTGGCGCACCTGGGTGGTCCAGCTGTCCTGATGGAAACGCTGGGTCAGCATCATCAGCACCGGGTGACGCAGGAAGCGACGCAGGGTTTGCTCATTCTGGAGCACCGGTAACTGCAGCAGTGCGCTGGAGAGTTCCAGGCTGCAGCGGTCCTGCCCGAATTGCATGGGATTGGCCAGGAACATATGACGGTAATTACTCAGTTCCGTGCGCGGCTCGAAATCCAGGCTGACCATCTGCAACGGCAGGTGCTGCTGGATCAGCCAACTGGCGAAGCGATGGATATTGAACAGGCTGAGTTCGTCGAAGTAGCCCGGGGACAGGTCCGGGTGGCGTTGCAGGCGCAGGCAGGCGCGCTCCTCATCGACCTCCAGCACCGGATGACTGCCGGTATCGAACAGGCCGAAGAAACGGCAGTAGCGCGACAGGGCCTGTCCCAGGGTTTCGCTACCGATCACCGCGTGGCACATCATGGACCAGGCGCCGATGGGTACCGGCCGGGCCGAGTAACCCAGGGACTCATCGCCCATGGCGAGCATGGCGCCCACCTGCAGGTTGGCAAAACGCTCTATGGCCACGCGGGCACTGGATTCCTGCAACAAACGGGGTGAGATACGGGACTGCCTTAGCAGGCTGGCCACATCGACACCGGCGGCCGGTGCATGCCGCAGCACGTCGCGGACAAAAAAAACCGATACCGACAGGCCGCGCAGGGACATTTCAGGCGCGCTCGCTGCGCAACTGCACTGACCGGTGCTCCACGGAGGCCACCCGGTTTCTGCCGCCCTGTTTGGCAACGTACATGGCCCGATCCGCCTCGTCGATCAGGTTATCCAGGGGCACGAGGCCCCGACTACAGGCAACCCCCAGGCTGATAGTGATGGCGATCTGCTGGCCGCCCGCAGCCACTGGATTGTCCGCTACAGCCTGCCGTATCCGTTCGGCCAGAATACGCGCCGACGCCATATCCGTGTTTGGTAACACCAGCAAAAATTCCTCGCCACCTATGCGCGCGACCACGTCGCTGCCGCGGCTCAGACGCTTCAACGCAACAGCTACCTGTTGCAGAACATGGTCGCCAGTGTCGTGGCCAAAGCTGTCATTGACCCGCTTGAAGTGGTCTATGTCCACCATAATAGCCGCAGTGGGCGATTCGTGCCGTTCGGCGCTGGCCAGACTCACCCGCAGTGCGTCTTCCAGGCCGCGCCGGTTGAGCAGACGCGTCAGGGGGTCCTCAGTGGCCAGGTGCGACAGACCCTGTTGATACTCTATGACCACACTGGCCAGGAAACCGATCACCAGCAGGGCGTAGGAGATACTGTGAGCGGCAAATACCATGGCCTCGGCCAGGTCCTGGCGCTCGCTGTCCAGATGAACCCGGACCGCCAGGGACATGACCACAACCGCCAGGGCGGCGGCGAAACCGATAATCGCGTCGCCCACGTTGGCCAGCCGGAAGGCACGCCAGCCAGCCAGCAGGCCCACGACGAGGAAGAAAAACGCCACGGTCAACGCGTGGACAACGAATAACTGGCCAGGATTCAGGAAGAAAACCGACAGGCAGGACGTCAGGCACAGCAGGCCCAGCAGGTTGCGTCCATAGGTCACGCCGCTGCGCAGGCCCATGGCGAGGACCAGGATGTAACTGTTGATGATGGCCGCCACGGTGGGTACGTCCAGTCCCAGCTGCAGCTGGTAGCCGCGCTGCAGGGTGAATGCGATCCAGCCGACCAGGGCGGCCATGAAGTACACGGTGAACATGCCCAGGCCCGCGGGGGGGCTGGTCGAGTCGCTCAGGGAATAAACCACCAGCATCTGGGCACAGGTCAGCGACAGAATCAATCCGTAGTGCATCAGCGCCCAGTTTTCCGCGAATATCTGTTCCATCAGCCCCTTGCCAGCCGCTCCCCTGGCTTGTTAGTTCCAGTCAATAAATTTGTTCGCGCGGGTCATTGTTGCCTCGACGGCGGCTCAACATACTGTCCGCCCTGTCTTTCCCATCGGAGGTGCAACCATGTTGCCCAGAGAATTCACCGAGGAACAGGTGATGTTCCGGGACGCATTCCGTAAATTCCTCGCAGCCGAGATTGTGCCACAGATGGAAGCCTGGCGTGAGGCCGGAATTGTCGATCGGGAAGCGTTCAGGAAGGCCGGCGAGCAGGGCTTTTTGATGATATGGCCGGATGAAAAGTACGGTGGCCTGGGTGACGCCGACTTCCGTTTCGAGCAAATCATCATTGAAGAGACCAACTACGCCCGCGCCGGTGACTGGTTCAACACCCTGCACAGCCGCCTGGTCGGCCCCTACCTGAGCCGTTTCGGCACCGAGGAGCAGTGCCAGCGCTTTCTTCCCGGGTGCATCTCCGGCGACACCATACTCGCGGTGGCCATGACCGAGCCCGATGCGGGCAGTGACCTGGCGGGCATGCGCAGCAGCGCGGTGGAGCAGGGCGATCACTGGGTCCTGAACGGCTCCAAGACATTCATCTCCAACGGCATCAACGCCGATCTCGTGGTGGTGGCGGCCAAAACCGATCCGGAAAACAATCCCCATCACATGACCCTGTTCCTGGTGGAACGCGGCATGGAAGGCTTCGAGCGGGGCCGCAACCTGAAAAAAATGGGGCTCAAGGCACAGGACACCGCGGAACTGTTCTTCAACGACGTGAAGGTCCCCAAGGCCAATGTGCTGGGTGAACCCGGAAAAGGCTTTTACTACCTCATGGAGGGCCTCGCCGAGGAGCGCCTGCTGGGTGCCGTGGGTTACCTGGCCGGGGCGCAATTGTCCTGGGACCTGACCGCGGAGTACGTCAAGGAGCGCAAGGCTTTTGGCAAGCCGCTGGCCGCGTTCCAGAACACCCAGTTCAAACTCGCCGAATTACGCGCGGAACTCGACGCCACCCAGGCATATATCGACCAGTGTGTAAAAGCCTTCAATGCCGACCAGTTCAGCGCCGAGGACGCGGCCAAGGCCAAGCTGCTGACCAGCGAGTTGCAGGAGCGCGCTGCTTATGTCGGCGTTCAGCTGCACGGTGGGCACGGCTACATGGACGAGTATCCGATCAGCCGCCAGTACACCGACGCAAAAATTTCGACCATCTACGCCGGCAGCTCGGAGGTGATGAAGATCATCATCAGCCGCCACTGCCTCGGCGATGACTATGTACCCTTCAATACCCGAAACTTCTGATTCTGCACAAGGAGATTGACCATGGATCTTAAAGGAAAAGTTGCAATTGTTACCGGCGGGGCCTCCGGCCTCGGGCAGGGCACCGTGGAGGCTTACGTCGCCCGGGGCGCGCGGGTGGCCATCTTCGACATGAACGAAGAACGCGCCAATGCCCTGATTGAACGCCTGGGCGCGGACAACGTCGCGTTCTGGAATGTGAACGTGGCCGAGGAAGACGCGGTCAAGACGGCAGTCGCGGAAGTGGTGGAGAAATTCGGCGCACTGCACATTTGCAACAACTACGCCGGAATTGGTAACGCCTGCAAGACCCTGAGCTCCAAGGGCGTGTTTCCCATGGACCTGTACAGGCTGGTCATCGACGTGAACCTGATCGGTACCTTCAATGTGGCCCGGTTCGCGGCGGAGGCCATGGCCAAGAACGAGCCGATCAATGACGACGGCGGCCGCGGCGTGATCATCAATACCGCCTCCGTAGCCGCCTTCGAGGGTCAGGTGGGTCAGCTGGCCTATTCGGCCTCCAAGGGCGGTGTGGTCGGCATGACCCTGCCCATGGCCCGTGACCTGGCCAGTTACGGAATCCGTGTCAATACGATCGCTCCCGGCCTGATCCATACGCCGCTGTTCGAAATGCTGCCCGAGGAGGCCTACAAGTCACTGGAGTCTTCGGTGGTGTACCCGAAGCGCCTGGGGCGTCCGGAAGAGATCGCGCAATTGTCGGTCAGCATTGTGGAAAATGATTACATGAACGGTGAGACCATCCGCCTGGATGGCGCGATCCGGATGCAGCCGCGCTAAGGAGGCGACTCATGGGACCACTTAACGGCTATACCGTTATCGAGCTGGCCGGCATCGGCCCGGCTCCCATGGGTGGCATGATGCTGGCCGACATGGGTGCAGAGGTGATTCGCATCGATCGTGCCGGCGGTTCGGATCCACGCCTGACGGAAAAGGTCAGCGGCCGCGGCAAGAAGTCGGTGGTGCTCAATCTCAAGGACGCCGGCGGGGTCGAAACCCTGCTGCGCATGGTGGAAAATGCCGACGTCCTCATCGATCCCTATCGCCCCGGGGTGTGCGAGAAGCTGGGCATCGGCCCGGATGTCTGCCTGGCGCGGAATCCGCGCCTGGTTTTTGCCCGCATGACCGGCTGGGGCCAGGAGGGTCCCTATGCGCGTGCTGCGGGGCACGATATCAATTACATCTCCATCACCGGGGCGCTGTACGCCATGGGCCGCAAGGGCCAGAAGCCGGTGCCGCCCCTGAACCTCGTGGGAGACATGGGCGGCGGTGGCATGTTGCTGGTGAACGGGGTGCTTGCCGCCCTGCTGGAAACGAACAATTCAGGCCAGGGTCAGGTCATCGACGTGGCCATGGTGGATGGCGCGGCGCAACTGATGTGGATGTTCCATGGTTTCGACGCGGTGGGCGCCTGGGATGCCAGCCAGCGCGAGTCGAATATGCTGGATGGCGGTGCCCACTTCTACGACACCTACGAGTGTGCCGATGGCGAGTACATCTCCATTGGCTCTATAGAACCGCAGTTTTACGCGCTTCTGAAGGAAAAGGTGGGGCTCTCCGAGGAAGAGTTTGGCGACCAGAACAACCAGGACCAGTGGCCGCGGCTGAAGGAACGGCTCGAAGATATATTCCGCCAGAAAACCCAGGCCGAGTGGTGTGAGCTGATGGAAGCCACCGACGTGTGTTTTGCGCCGGTGCTGAATTTCAGGGACGCCCCCAAACACCCGGCCAACGTGGCCCGGGATGTCTATTTTGAGCTGGACGGGGTGGTGCAGCCCTCACCGGCGCCCCGTTTCAGTCGCACTCCCAGCCAGGTGGCACACGGGGTGCGCGGCGGTGGCGAAGACACCCGGGCGGTGCTGAAGTCCATGGGTTTCGAAGCCGCTGAAATCGACAAATTGAAAGCAGCGGGTAGTATTGCCTGAGCCGCAAGGGACGGAGGGTGAGCAATGAGTGAGTACCAGACAATCCAGATTGACCGGGACGGCCCGGTGGCGACGCTGACCCTGAATCGGCCGGACCACATCAATGCCGTCGATAGCACCATGCGCAAGGAGCTGATTGCCGGTACCGCCGAGCTCAACGCCGACGACACCGTCCGGGTGGTGGTGCTGACAGGCGCCGGTCGCGCCTTCTGCGCCGGTGCCGACCTGATGGAAATGGGTGGCGTCGAGACCGGCCAGCAGGTGGAAGAGATCCTGGTGAGTGAATATAAGCCGGCAATTGCGGCGATTGCCGGGGCTACCAAGCCCTGGATAGCCGCGGTAAACGGCCCCTGCGCAGGCATCGGCAGCGGCTTTGCGCTGGCCTGCGACCTGGTGGTGATGGCGGAGGATGCTTTCATGTACCAGGCGTTCGGCGCCATCGGCCTGATTCCGGACGGCGGGGCGACGTGGCACCTGACCCGTATTCTCGGTCCCAAGCGCGCCTACGAAATGATCGTGACCGGGGAGAAGGTCGGGGCGCAGAAATGCCTGGACCTGGGCCTGTGCAACCGGGTGGTTGCGCCGGATCAGTTATTGGAAAGCGCGGCGGCCTGGGCGCAGGAACTGGCGGGCCGGTCGCCCCTGGCTCAGCGCTATGCCAAGGCGTCGGTGACCTTTGCTTCGGGGCATGACCTTTTGTCGGTCATCGATAACGAGGCCCGCCTGCAGCGTGTCTGCGTCGATAGCGAAGACGCGAAAGAGGGCATTCTGGCCTTTATCGAGAAGCGTTCGGCCAACTGGAAAGGTCGCTGAACGCAGCGGGTCGGGCCGGGTGACAGCGTCGGTCACGGTCTCCTGTGTCAACGCTGTCCTGCAGGCCGCGGCGGCGCGAGGTGTGGACAGTCGGCAGCTGGTGCGCCGGGTGGGAATTCCGGCTGACCTGCTGGGTATTCCCGGGGAGCGCATTCCACTGACCCGCTACACCGCGCTCTACCGCCTGGCGGAGGAGGTTAGCGGCGATCCCGACCTGGGCCTGGTGGTGGGTCATATCAGTTATTTCACCGGCATGAACCTGCACCTGTACATGACCACCATCTGCCGCAACCTCAAGGAATATTTCAATGTCATTCCCAGTACCATCCGCCTGCGCGGCGACCTGGGACGGGTCCTGATCAAGCCGGCTGGAAACTATATCCGCCTGGAATGGCACCCGTTGGCGGGAGTGCCGGCGGACTGGCGTTGCCTCAACGATGAGATGCTGGCCTCGTCGGCCGCCATCGTGGGATCGATCTGCGCCCTGCCCGTGCCGGTGCGGGCAGTGGAGTTTTCTCATCCCAGGCCCGCGGATACCAGCGCCCTGCAGCGGCAGTTCGGGCCTGAATTGCGCTTTGATTGCGAAGTCAGTTGCCTGTACTTCGACCGCGACTGCGTGCGCTATCCCCTGATCGACCTGGATTACGACCTGGGTCCCGATTTCCGGGCCCTGCCCGAGTCCTTCTTCGAGGAACTGGACCAGGCCGACCTCTTTCTGCGCGACACCCGGGCGACCATGCGCCGGGCCCTGCCGGCGGGTGAGCTGACCATCGACAGCCTGGCCGCCGACCTGGGCATCTCCCGCCGCACCCTGCAGCGGCGCCTGACTGAACGCGATACCTCCTTCAAGGAACTTTTGCAGGCTCTGCGCGAGGAATTGGCCGCGCGCTATCTGCACGACCGGCGCCTGGCCATCACTGAAATCGCCCTGTTGCTGGGCTACTCGGACCAGGCTTCTTTTTCCAACGCGTTCCGCGCGTGGCGCGGCTGTTCCCCCACGGAGTACCGCTCGCAGCAATAGGATTTGCCAGCTCGAGACCGTATAATCGCCGCTCCTTCCCATAGCGCCAGGACCACCATGACCGTTCGTACCCGCGTCGCCCCGTCGCCCACTGGCGACCCCCATGTCGGGACCGCCTATATCGCCCTGTTCAACCTGTGTTTCGCCCGTGCCCACGGCGGCAAGTTCCTGCTGCGCGTCGAGGATACGGACCAGGCCCGCAGCACCCCCGAGTCGGAGCAGGCGATTCTCGATTCCCTGCGCTGGCTGGGCCTGGAGTGGGACGAGGGCCCGGATGTCGGCGGCGATTGCGGTCCCTATCGGCAGAGTGAGCGAATGGAGCTGTATGGGCAGTACGCGCAACAGCTGGTGGACGCAGGCAAGGCCTTTGTCTGCTATCGCACCGCGGAAGAACTGGACCAGTTGCGTGAGGCCCGCCGCGCTGCCGGTAACAGCAGCGCGCTGAAGCCCTCCGACCTGCGCCTGCCGGAAGAAGACGTGGCGCAACGGCGGGCTGCCGGCGCGCCTTATGTCATTCGCATGGTGGTGCCGGAGGAGGAGGGTAGTTGCGCCGTGGAGGATCTGCTGCGCGGCACGATCGAGCTTGACTGGGGCATGGTGGATGCGCAGATTCTGCTCAAGTCCGACGGCATGCCCACCTACCACCTGGCCAACGTGGTGGACGATCACCTGATGGGAATTACCCACGTGTTGCGCGGCGAGGAGTGGATCAACTCGGCACCCAAGCACAAGCTGCTGTACGAGTATTTCGGCTGGGACATGCCGGTGCTGTGCCACCTGCCGCTGTTGCGCAACCCCGACAAGTCCAAGCTCAGCAAGCGCAAGAATCCCACCAGTATTCTTTACTACCAGCGCATGGGCTACCTGCCGGAAGCGCTGATCAATTATCTCGGCAGGATGGGCTGGTCCATGCCGGACGAGAGCGAAAAATTCAGCCTGCAGCAGATGCTGGACAATTTCGACATCCAGCGCGTGTCCCTGGGCGGCCCGATATTTGACGTTGAAAAACTGAGCTGGCTGAACGGCTTGTACATCCGCGAGGACCTGGACCAGGAACAGTTGGCCCAGCGACTGGTGGACTGGGCCTACAATGCCGAAACCTTGAAGGCGGTATTACCCCATGCCCAGCAGCGGATGGAGACCCTCAGCGACTTCGCCCCGCTGGCGGCGTTCCTGGTATCCGGAACGCTGCCGATTACCGAGGAGAGCTTTGCCGGTATTCGCGGTGAGCGGGACGACATCGTGAAGGGGATGCAATTCGCCCTGTGGCGACTGGAAGCGCAACGTCACTGGACCCGGGACACGGTCTGGAACGACCTGAAGTTCCTGGCCGACGCCCAGGGCATCAAGGTCAAGGACTTCCTGGCGCCGCTGTTTATTGCCATTTCCGGTTCCAGCGCCTCGTTCTCGGTGGTGGATGCGATGGAACTGCTGGGTCCGGACATGAGCCGCGCCCGTATCCGCCATGCCATCGAGGTGCTGGGCGGAGTGTCCAAGAAAACCATGAAGCGCCTGGAAAAGGCCTACCAGGCGCTCTAATTAATTTCGGGGACAGTTTACTTTTTTCGGTCCCCGTTTCCGCGGCGCCAGCGGGCGTCCCAGGTGGGATTCCAGGTGGCGAATGAAGTCCCTGTTCCCCGCAGGTCGACCCGTTCGGGCGTGTTTGCGAATGGTATCCAGGGCGATCTCGTCTTCCGAGGTTTGTAGAAATTGATTCCAGTCCCCGATTTCCCGGTCGAGAGGGGACGGGTCCAGGATTGGATCCTCCCGGTGACCCAGGTGACCAGCGGCACTTGACCAGGGCCAGTCCGCTGGACTACTGACCAACCCGGAACGCACGGGATTGAGCTCGACATACCTGACCGCCGCGAGCAGGTGCCGCTCGTCCATTGCAAAAGAGTGAAAACGTTCCTGCCAGAGGTGTCCCTGCCAGCCCTCCCGCCGGTTGATCATGCGGGTAAACCGGGTATGAACCTCTCGGAAAAGCCGCCATAGCGCCGTCTTTTCACCCGGTACGAGAACCAGATGGACATGATTGGGCATAAGGCAGTATGCCCAGACCTTAACCTCCTGTAGCTCACGGGCTTCCTGTAACAGGTCCAGATAATGCCTGTAATCGCTTGATCGAAAGAACGTGGTTTGTTTCCTGTTCCCCCGCTGAGTCACGTGATGTGGAAAGCCGGGAATCACCGCGCGTGGCATCCTTGCCATTATCATTCTCCTTCGCGACCTGAAGCAGTCTGATCCTACCGGCATGCCATGCTCGTATACACATCAAATTCAATTAGGCCGACAGCGGGATGAGAATTAAGTAAACTGTCCCCGAAATTTAGGAGGTGGGCCTTTGGCAGGGAATATCGCGACATCGCTGTTTTCCACCCTGGTGCGCGGCACCACGGGCATCAACACGGAGCCGGCGGCGGTGCAGCCTGAACAATTGCTCGAGCTGTACGACATCGAAAACTGTCCCTACTGCCGGCTGGTGCGGGAGGCCCTGACTGAGCTGGATCTCGACGTGCTGATCTTTCCCTGCCCGAAGAGGGGTAAGCGATTCCGGCCCGAGGTGGTCGAGAAAGGCGGCAAGGCGCAGTTCCCCTACCTGGTCGACCCCAATACCGGTGTAGCCATGTACGAGTCCCTGGAAATCGTGGAATACCTGTTCGACACCTACGGACAGCGCTCCCTGCCGCTCAAGTGGCGTGCCGGCGCTCTGCAGACCCTTGGCTCCATGCTGGCCAGCGCCGGCCGGATGCGACAGGGCATGGTGGCGAATCCCGGTGTCGAGCCCGACGACTACCTGGAGCTGTACAGCTTCGAGTCCAGTCCCTACGCGCGGCTGGTGCGTGAGCAGTTGTGCGAGATGGAAATTCCCTACGTGGTACGCAATTGCGGCCGCACCAGTTTGCAGGAATGGATGCTGCCGCCGCTGCGCTCGGCAATGGGCCTGGAGCCCGAGGGTGGGGTGGACAACCGCCGTTACCTGCAACAGAACGAGGGCCGTGTCTCCATTCCCTACCTGTACGATCCGAACACTGGTGAGGGCCTGTTCGAATCCGATGCCATCATCGATTACCTGCGTGCCAACTATTCGACGGCGGTATAACTTATCAGGGCCCGACGGACGCTCCCCCCGGCGGTAATTAAGTAAACTGTCCCCGAATTTGGGGGGAAGGTATGGCGGAAAAGGATGAGGGGCAAGGCTGTCGCCTTCAAGAGGTGAATCGCGAGGCCGCAGAGTTGATCAGGCACCTGCGTTGCTCTGATGCCCCCGACGAGGCGCTGGCGGAGGCCATCGACCATATTCGCAAGGCGATGGCCACCATGTCACCCTGGCTGCAACAGGGCGAGGGCTGGTCGGTGCTGACCCTGGCCGGGGAGCGCCGCGATATGCCCTACGACGAACAGGATCTCACCGCGGTGATGCCCTATAGCCCGATATCCGGCCGCCATAACCCGATCGCACCGGAACTGAAGATGTGGCGTGACGGCGATGGGGTGCGGGGCGAGGCGATCTTTTCGCCGCTCTATGCCGGACCGCCCGACAGCGTGCACGGCGGTATCATCGCGGCGGTGTTCGACGAACTGTTGTCCATGGCCAATGTGGTGTCAGGCTCCGCCGGTTTTACCGGGACCCTGTCTATTCGCTACCACCGCAAGACTCCACTGGAGACGCCGGTGGAACTGTGGGCGATGTGCACCAGCAATAGCGGCCGCAAGCAGGTGACACGCGGCGAAATGCGGGTCAATGGCGAGGTCACTGCCAGCGCCGAGGGCCTGTTTATCACCGCGGCGGCAAGTGCGTCCTGACGCGTGACAGGGCCGCCGGGGTGCTAATGCGTTTGCCAGTGATGTTCGTAGAGTTTTTTGGCCAACCAGTACCACACGCCGACATTGAGGTTGAGGCCGATGTGACTGCCCAGCACCTCGATATTGTGCACGTGGGGATAATTCCCTTCCTGCTTTGAGGTGCGCCAGTTCACGATACCGTCAGCGCGGGTGAAAATCGCGGTGGTGGGCACCGGTGGGGGTTCGGCCAGCGCCAGGCCCCGCTCGCTGGATGGCTGTTCCGGATTGAGCCGCTGGTAAAGGCGCCAGGCGTGTGAGCCCGACTCATGTCCCGGGCCGAAGGGGCTGCCGAGGGTGATCACCTGCCGGACCAGCTCGGGCTCAGCGCGCGCGATCTCCCGTGCGTAGAGGCCGCCCAGGGAGTGCCCTATCAGCGACAGGGTTCCGCCCCCCTGCAGGGCCAGGTCTGACATTTCCTGTCGCAACCTGTCTTCAGAAAAACTGCTGGTACCGAGGTTGCGGCCCTGCTTCCAGCCACGCGCGTTGTAGCCCAGGCGCCGCAGGTAGTTGATCAGTGGCTGGTTGCCCACGTCGCTGCCCATGAAGCCCGGCAGCACCATGACACTGTGACGGTAGCCCGGTCGCGGCATGCGATCCAGTAGCGGGGATGCTACACGCAGGACCGTCATGTCGACGATGGCTCTGGGCGCGTCGGTGAGAGCCAGCAGTGCGTGGGGTGGGTTCATGTGGCCATCTCCCGGCGTGGTCTTGCCAGCCATTGTAGGCAGGCAGGCCGCAATTGGCCAGACCCGGGAATAACCCGGGCGATGGCCTCTCAGCCGCCGCTACCGATCTCCAGAAGAAGGTCATCCGCTGCCACCTGGCTGCCCGCGCTGGCCAGGACGGCGCTGACCTCGCCGTCGACCTCGGCCACGATTTCGTAGTGCATTTTCATCGCTTCCAGTACTGCCAGGGTCTGGCCGGCCGCTACCCGATCGCCCTCGCCGACTCGCACTTCCAGCAGCAGGCCGTGCATGGGTGCGAGTACCTGGCCACTGCCGCCGCCGGCAGCGGCGATACCATCGAGACGAATCTGGTCGCGGTAGTCGGCGGCGCGGCCGTCTACCGAAAGGTGCAGTAGGCCGGGTCGCGGCGCGCTGTAGCGCACCAGGTGCTGGCTGCCTGACAGGACGACATGGGCGCTGTCGCCGTCCAGGGACACCAGCTCCACCCTGGTTGACTGCTCGCCATCGAATACCTCGTAGCGCTCGTCGCCCAGGGCCATGATGGCCAGATCGTGCACGGTCTCGCCGTGCTCGTAGCGGCGCCGTGACAGCAACGGGCCGGCGCTGCTCCAGTTCCTGAGCTGCGGCGCCACCATCACCGTTTCGGCCTGCAGTGAGCGGTACTCCAGCGCCAGTTCCACCACGGCAGCGATCGCGCTGTCGGCGAAGGAGGGGCTGGCAGCGCGGATGGCCCCGGCCGCGAACTCTTCGCCGATGAACGCGGTGGTGGCCTCACCGCGGATGAAACGCTCTTTCTCCAGGCAGGCGAGGAGGAAATCGCGGTTGTTGGCGACCCCGAACAACACTGTGTTTTTCAGCGCCTCCACCAGGCGCAGGCGCGCGGTTTCGCGGTTCGGGCCGCTGGCGATGATCTTCGCGACCATGGGATCGTAATAGGGTGAAATGTCCTGGCCGCTGGCAATCCCCGCATCCACCCGGACCCCCGCGCCGCGAGGCGGTGACCACAGGTCCACCGGGCCGGAGGTGGGCAGGAAGTCCTGGGTCGGGTCCTCTGCATAGAGTCGCACCTCGATGGCGTGTCCCCGCAGTTGCACATCCTGCTGGCTCAGGCCCAATGGCTCGCCCCGGGCGACCTGCAGTTGCAGGGCCACCAGGTCGAGACCGGTAATCGCCTCGGTTACCGGGTGCTCCACCTGCAGGCGGGTATTCATTTCCAGGAAGTAGAAGCGGTTGTCGGCGTCCAGCAGGAACTCTACCGTGCCGGCACCGCGGTAGCCGATGCTGCGCGCGGCGGCTACGGCAGCGGCGCCCATCTCGTCCCGCAGTGCCTCGGTCATGATGGGGCAGGGCGCTTCCTCGACCACTTTCTGGTGGCGGCGCTGAACCGAACAGTCCCGCTCGCCCAGGTGGATGGTGTTGCCCCGGTTGTCGGCGAACACCTGTACCTCCACGTGTCGCGGGCGCGCGATGGCCTGCTCCAGGATCAACTCGCCGCTACCGAACGCCGACTTCGCCTCCGCCCGCGCCAGCCGGATGGCCTCGGGCAGCGCTTCCCGCTCGCTGACCAGTCGCATGCCACGGCCACCGCCCCCGGCGGCGGCCTTGACCATCAGAGGCAATGCAATTCCCTCCGCCGCGCAGAGCAGGTCCTCGTCATCCTGCGCATCGCCCTCGTAACCCGGGACGCAGGGCACCCCGGCCTCGAGCATGTGCCGTTTGGCCGCCGCCTTGTTGCCCATGAGATCGATCGCCTCGGCGGTCGGCCCGATAAACACCAGACCTGCGGCTTCAACGCGCCGGGCGAATTCGGCGTTCTCGCTCAGGAAGCCGTAGCCGGGATGGACGGCTTCGGCACCGCTGCTCCAGGCGGCGTCGAGTATGTTTTCTGCCACCAGGTAGGATTCGCCCACCGGGCCGGGGCCGATGCAGACCGCTTCATCGGCCAGTTCCACGTGTGGCGCCTCCCGGTCCGCTTCGGAATAGACAGCGACGGTGCGATAGCCCTGGGCCCGGGCGCTCCTGATAATCCGGCAGGCGATCTCGCCCCGGTTGGCCACCAGGACACTGGAAAACTCGTTCATGCTGTCGACTCCCGCTCTTCCGCCCATCGGGGTTTGCGTTTTTCCACGAACGCGGCCACGCCTTCCCGGCCCTCGTCGGACAACATGCAGCGGGCGAAGCCCTCGGCGGCGAAGTCCAGTGCGTCCGCGCGCGGGCGGCGGCCGGTTTCGAACAGGATACTCTTGGTGACGGCGTTGGCGCCCGGTGCGCACAGGGCGATCTGGTCCAGTACCTCGGCGCATCTGTCCTCCAGGTCGGCGCCGTTCTCCGCCAGCAGGTGGGCGATGCCGTAGTGCACCGCCTCGGCACCCTTGAAGCGTGCGCCGGTCAGCATCAATTGGCGTGCCCGGGTCAGGCCCACGCGTTCGGTCACGAAGGGAGCGATCTGAGCGGGTGGGATACCCAGGCTGGTCTCGCTCAGGCGAAAACGCGCCTCGCGGGTCACGATCGTGATATCACCGATACAGGCCAGGCCCAGCCCGCCGCCGATCGCGGCGCCCTCCACCAGCACGATAACCACCTGGGGTTGTTCGTTGAGGCGGATCATCAGATCCCCGAAACCGCGGTTGCCGCGGGCCACTTCGGCGGGGTCCGGTGCACCGCTCTGGAGGCCGGACCGGAAGCCCTTGATATCGCCGCCGGCACAGAAGACACCCCCCTTGCCGCGCAGTACGAGGGTGCGGATATCGCGCCGCTCGTGCACCGCGGCCAGGACAGCTTCCAGCTCGAGCACCATCTCCGCGGACAGGGCATTTTTTGCCTCCGGCCGATTCAGCCAGATCGTCAGCACACTGCCGCTTCGCTCCAGAACCAGGGTTTCGGTGGATGGTAATTCAATCATGAGGTAGTCCTCGAATCAGGGGCGGGCGACGCCAAAACTGTTGGGGCGCACGTCGCGGTGGCGACATTCCCAGACGGTCTCCAGCAGAAAGCCCAGGGTCTTGCGGGTATCGCGCGGGTCGATCATGCCGTCGTCCAGCAGGTGGCCGGAGGTGTAGAACGCGCTGGACTGGCTGTCAAACAGCTCGGTGAGTCCCGCTTCCTGTGCCGCCAGCGCCTCCTCGTCCACTTCCTGGCCAGCGGCCGCTGCCTTGCCGCGCGCCACCATGGACATGGTCTTCGCCGCCTGCTCGCCACCCATGACCCCGGTGCGGGCGTTGGGGAAGGTGTACAGGAAGTCGGGTTCATAGGCGCGGCCGCACATGCCGTAGTTGCCGGCGCCGAAACTGGCTCCGGTCATCAGGGTAATGCGCGGTACTTCCAGGTTGCGCACCGCCTGGATCATCTTGGAACCGTGCTTGATCATCCCGGCCTGCTCTGACCTGGTGCCCACGATGTAGCCGGTAGTGTTCTGCAGGAAGATCACCGGCAGGTTGGCCTGCTCGCACAGTTGCAGGAATTGGGTGGCCTTGGTCGCGCCCTCGGGATCGATCGGGCCGTTATTGCCCAGGATGCCGCAGGGCAGGCCGTAAAGATCGGCCTGTAAGCACACGGTGCTGGCCCCATAGCGGGGCTTGAAGTCCATGAAGTCAGAACCGTCAACGGTTCTCGCCACCAGTTCTCGCATGTCGTAGGGCGTGCGGTAGTCGATGGGAATCACGCCAGCCAGCTCGTCCGGGTCGTAAACCGGCTCGGTGTACGCGCGGCGCCGGGCGGGCGCACAGTCCTTGTTCCATTGCAGCCGGTGCAGTAATTCCCGCAGCATCTGTACCGCGTGCCCGTCGTTTTCCGCCAGGTACTCCGCCAGCCCCGACACGCTGGCGTGCATTTCCGCCCCGCCCAGTTCTTCCTCGGTGGCGATCTCCCCGGTAGCGGCCTTCAATAGCGGCGGGCCGGCCAGGAAGGCCCGGCCCCGGCCTTTCACCGCGATCACGTAGTCGCTGAGGCCCGGCATGTAGGCGCCACCGGCCGTGGAGGAACCGTGCAATACGGAAATGACCGGGATGCCGGCCTTGCTGAGCCTGGCCAGGTTGCCGAACAGGGAGCCGCCGTTGGAAAAACTCTCCACCCTGTAATTGATCAGGTCGCCGCCGGCGCTTTCCACCAGGTGTACGAAGGGCAGTTTCTGCTGCAGGGCGATTTCCTCCGCCCGGCGCAGGCGGTAGCCGCCGGCTTCCGTCAGGGAGCCGGCCATGATGCCGCTGTCGTCCACCACCACCACGCAGCGCACCGCGCTGATGAAGCCGATGCCGGCGATCACCGTGGAGCCGGGAATGGATTTATCCGGGTCCGGGGTATCCAGCAGGTAGCCAGCCAGGTTGCCGATGGCGACGAAGGGCATGCCGGGATCGAGCAGGCGCGCCAGTCGCTCCCGTGGCGTCAGTTGGCCACGGGCCTCGAAGCGGGGCCGGCGCCGCTCGGAGATCATCGCCCCACGGGTATTGAGTGCCTGCAACCGGTCGACCAGTTCCAGCATGTCACTGCGATGTTGCCGGAAGCCGTCCGACTGCGGGTTAATACGGGACTGGAATACACTCATGACAGGCTCTCCGCAATGCTGGCCGGTACCGCGATGGGGCAGGACAACAGCAACTGGGCATAGCCCTTGCCCTGGGGGTCGTTGCGCAGGCTGGCCACGCCGCCGCCTCCCAGCACCCGATGCAGCAGGAAGTTGATGGCCCCGGAGCCGGGCAGCAGGAAGCGCTCAATGTCGTCGCCCTCCCCGGCCAGGAAGTGCGCAAACCGCGCCCGCACCACGGCCGGGCTCAGGGCCTGCCAGATCCAGGGCAGGTACTCCGGGCGCCGGGCAATGATGCCGACGTTGGCCTTGTCGCCCTTGTCGCCGCTGCGGCCCCAGGCGAGGTCTACCAGCGGCACCTCGACCAGGTCCTCGTCAGTCCGGGCGGCCGGCGGTGGCGGGCGCTGCAGCTGCGCCGGGTCGAAGGGTTCCCCGGGTGCTGCATCGAAAGCCTGTGGCTGGCCGTCCAGGTCGATGCTGATAGCCACCTGGCCTTTCGGCAGGGTGAAGGAGAACAGGCGCACAACCGGTGAGGGGCGGGGGCGGCTGCCGGCGAAGCCGGACAGTCCCGGCGGCGTGGCCAGGCCGAGGCCCACGGCCTCTTTCAACAGGATGCCGATGCCGATATTCTGCGGGTGCTTGGCGGCCAGTTTCAGGACCACTTCACGGCTGCTCTTCACCTCACTGAAAGAGCCGTACTGGCTCTCGGTCCCGAGAATCTCGATACTGGTCTCACTGAAATCCGGCAGCTGATGTGCAGCAAACGTATTGCGCGCGGCCTGCAGCACCGCCTCGCCCAGCGCGCGTGCCTTGCGGTCGGCGTCGATGCCGTAGAAGGTCATGTAGGTGCCACCGCGAAACTGGTCGGCGTAGGTGGCGCTGACTTTGTACCGGTCCGGCGCCGGCCGGCCGGTCGCGCCGCTGACCCGCACCCGGTCCGGTTCCAACTGCTCGAGCCTTGCCGAGGAGAAATCGCACACCACGTCCGGCAGGATGTAGGCCTGGGGGTCGCCGATCTCGTACAGCATCTGTTCCGCTACTGTACCGACCGTCACCAGGCCGCCGGTGCCATCTGGCTTGGTGCAGGTAAAGCTGCCGTCCGCGTCGATTTCTGTGACCGGATAGCCCATGTTGGCCAGGCCCGGGACCGACTCCCAGTCAGTGAAATTGCCGCCGGTGGCCTGCGGGCCGCACTCCAGGATATGTCCCGCCAGGGAGCCCATTGCCAGTCGGTCCAGGTCGCCTGCCTGCCAGCCGAAGTGGTGGATACAGGCCCCCAGGGTGACGGCGCTGTCGACGCAGCGTCCGGTAATCACGATATCCGCGCCCTGGTCCAGGGCCCGGGCGATGGGGAAGGCGCCGAGGTAGGCGTTGATGCTTTGCAGCCGCTCGGCGTCGGGGAAGGGTTCTCCGGAGAACATTTCCCGGGGGGCCTGTTGTCGCAGCGATTCCGCTGCGGGCAGCAGGTCGTCCCCTAGCACGCACGCGACCTTGAGCGACAGGCCCTGTTGTTCGATGAGCCCGCGCAGGGCCTCGGCGCAGGCGCGGGGATTGACCCCGCCGGCATTCGAGACTACCCGGATGCCACGCTCGGCGATGGCCGCCAGGTGCGGTTGCATGGCGGCGCTGACGAAGTCCAGGGCGTAACCGCGGTTGTCGTCATCGGCCCGGGCCCGGGCCATGATCGACATGGTGATCTCTGCCAGGTAGTCGTAGACAATGAAGTCCAGACCCTCGACTGCCAGCAGTTGCGGCGTGGCTCGTGCCGCGTCGCCCCAGAAGCCGCTGGCCCCGCCAATTCGTAATGGTTGCTCGGTCATCGCTGCCACCGTTTGAACAGTCAGCGACAAGCCTAGCCAAAGATGCTGTAAACGGCATGCGAATAGGCGCCAAGATGCTGAGGGGCGGCGCCAGAGAGGTCAGTCGAGCTTGCGCTGCACGGTGATTTCGGCGCCCTGGATCGAGCGGAGGTCCTGGTCTTCCTCGTCCAGGTACAGCCGGCCCGAGACGCTGGTGTCAGACGGGCGCTTTTCGACGGCAAACAGGTCCGGCAGGCGCTCGGGCTCTGCGCTGTAAGGTTCATCTCCCGCGGCGAGATCAGCCGGAAGGGTGAGGTCCAGCGGCAGGGGCTCGGGCTCGGCGGGGGCGGCCGTGGCCTCAACTGCAGGGACCGATACTGGCTCGGTTTCCGCCACGGGAGGCTCTGGCCTGGCGGGTTCCTCGTCTGCAGGCTCTGCAGGTTCCAGGGCGCTGCCCGGATCACGGGTCGCACCGGCGTCGGAGCCCGGGGGCTCGGCCTGGCATCCCGCGAGTAAACCGGTAATCGCCCCTGCCAGCAGCAGATTGCGCCGTTGCTTGCGCCTGGCCCGGTTTAAAAAGATGTTCACGTTAACTCCCTGTAAGTTCCACTGTCCCCTCTATATATGGGGATCATTGGGCATCGGATCAAGGCAAAAGTTCCGTTGCCGGCAGCAGCCTTGACAGGGGCCGGGCCTATGCCTAAAATGCGCACCTCTTCGGCGAACTCGGAGAAGAAAAACTCTAATTTCTTCAATGGGTTACAGAGATTTGGGGCTATAGCTCAGCTGGGAGAGCGCAACACTGGCAGTGTTGAGGTCAGCGGTTCGATCCCGCTTAGCTCCACCAAATTTCTTATATAAATCAAACGGTTAGAGTGTTCTCTAGCCGTTTTTTTATGCTTGGTTTGTGTCCGTCGTCCTGTCCCGATTTGTCCGAAAATCAACAAAAGCTTTAGAAATTAGTTAGTTACTGTCCGATAATTATCAGAGCGCAACACAGTTGGTGTTGCGTTTTGTCCCCGCCCAAGATACCTACGCTCGTTGGCTATATGATTTGTCTACGAGGAACCGCATGATTGTCGAAAGTTATGACCTATCTCTTACTCGCCGCGTGATGGAGACGAAAAGCAAGACCACTGCCAATAAGAAGCTTTATGCAGGCTGGATTTTGATTGGACTGGTGCAGACAGATACGGGTTTTCTCTATTGCTTGGCACTACCTCGCAAAGCGGAGCGAAAGAGCGAGGTTGAGCCAGTTCCTTCGAAGCGTCCGTTCATAAATTTGCTCGATTAATCAATCGAAGGGTACGCTTTTGAATAAATCAGCGGGACAATAGCAGTGGACCTGGAGTAAGCCAGGAAGAGTTAAAGATACCGCAACGCGCATAGGGACTTGCATGTCATTCGATTTCGATAAGATTAAGGCCAGAAAGGCCGAAGAGAGGGTCATCAATCCCGTTGAGATCTTTCAGAAGAACAAAGGGAAGATTACCGATGGGAATATAAACGATCTTTGGCTCGGCCAGGGCGATGCGCTTCGGGAGTGGCACGACAATCGCAATGAGTCGGACATAGCTATTGTGTTGAACACCGGGGCCGGTAAAACGCTGATTGGCTTACTCGTAGCTCAATCTTTAGTTAACGAAACCCGCGGGAAAGTGGTTTACGCATGCGGTTCTATTCAACTAATTGAGCAAACGAGAGAAAAGGCCGAAGGGTATGGGTTAAACGTCACGACGTATTATGGTGGAAACTTCAGTAATGACCTCTTTCATCAGGGTGAAGCCGTTTGTCTGACTACCTATCAGGCGATTTTTAACGGAAAGTCGATATTTCAGCGAGAACATCTGGAAGCATTGATTTTCGACGATGCCCACACCGCAGATGGCATCATCAAGGGCCACTTTTCAATCGACATTGACCGTACTTCTCATGGCGGGCTCTATGATGCGCTGACCGGATTGTTCAGGGATTACTACAAAAGAATCGGGCGACTCGGTAGTTTCGATAAACTTTACCGTGGGGAAAATTCTGGTGTTGAACTATTACCCCCCAGCATAGTAAAACAGAACGAAGCGGAGATTCGTAGACTGCTAACTGATTCTGGAATCCTCGAGTCGGACGGTAACCCGTTTGCTTGGGAATACCTGATGAATCACATAGATTTATGTTGTTTTCTAGTATCCACAGGTCGAGTTCAAATTACTCCGCCCTTCATTCCTATTTCTGGCTTATCCTATTTTCGTGACAACACGCGAAGGGTCTATTTGTCTGCAACCATGCTGGGCGCAGATGCTTTCATACGTACGTTTGGAAGAGAGTTGAGTTGTACCGTAAGGCCGGAGACTCCAGCGGGTGAATGTGAACGTTTGATTCTGTTCCCAGGACGAAGTTTCGGATACGAAGAAGAACTGCATAACGCAAAACAACTCGTTGCAAATAGAAAAGCACTTGTATTGACGCCCAGTAGAAGGCGAGCTCAGGTGTGGGAAGATATTGGGTTCGTGCCGGATACTTCACAGGTGGTGGACGCGGTGGCTGTCTTTAAGGCAACTGACGAAGAAGTAAAGTTGGTGCTTGCTGGCCGTTATGACGGTATAGACCTTCCTGGGGACACATGTCGGTACTTGGTTTTGGATAGCTTGCCAAGTGGAACCAGCCTTTACGATAGGTTCTTATGGAGTTCGTTAAACTTATCGGGTGTTCTGCGCTCTTTGATAAGTAGCCGTGTTGTACAAAGCCTCGGTCGTATTTCTCGCGGTATGAGCGACTTTGGTGTAGTTCTGATGCTTGAGAAAGAATATGTGAACTGGCTCTTGGTGCCGCGCAATTTGGCGTCACTACCCCCTTTTGTTCAGAAACAACTTCGCCTAGGGATGGAGGTGTCAGTCGGTTCGGCTTCAATTGAGGAAATGTCTCAAGCGATAGACGCCGTTCTTACTAGAGAAATGGGTTGGTCTGGTTTCTATGAACGCTTTATGGATGATTGCGATGTAGAGGATTTTGGTGAGGACTTAGATATATTGCGAGAGTTTGCACTCCTGGAAACTAAGTTTGCACGGCTGTATTGGGAACGTGACTACACCAAAGCTGCCTCAGTACTTCAAAAGGGTCTTGATAAGGCGCTGGATTATAGTGCCAATTTAGGTGCGTGGTATTGCCTTTGGATTGGCTATTGTCTAGAGCAGCTTGGGGATCCGACACATGAAGAAATGTACAAAAGAGCCTATGGTCTTTCCAAAGCCACGCCCAAACATTTAGCTTTAATCCACGACTATAGCGATCAACCTGTCACTGATCAGGTTTCTAACGTTGTCGACCAATTCGGGATAGCGAAAGGGTCCCAGGTTGTAGCTCCGCAAAAATTACATGAAAACCTGAAGCACCTTGATGGCGGAGGAAGTGTCGCCCAAATTGAGGAAGCGATTAGATGTTTAGGTCAATTATTGGGATTGGACTCATCGAGACCTGATAAGGAATTTGGGACGGGGCCAGATAATCTTTGGATGCTAAATGGAGTTGCATTTGCTCTTGAAGCCAAAACAGCGAAAGACGCGGATGTCCCATACTCAAAGAAGTATGTTGGGCAGTTGGTACAGCACGTGAACTGGGTGGCTGACACTCATGATCCAGATCAGGTCATTCCTGCGTTCATAGGGCCAAAAATCAAAGCCCATCACGCTGCTAGTCCTTCAGATGAGATACTAGTTGCTGAACTGGCTGAACTGGAATCGCTGAGTAATATTCTTTGCGCTGCATACGAAGATATAGCAGCCCAAGCAATGCCTATTTCGCTGCCCCAAACAGTGGATGAGGTATTCCGTGATAGGGGATTAGTTTGGCCCGACGTAATGGACAAACTTTCATTCGTTTGTCTCAAAGATATCCAGGACTGACGTCTGGATATCCCGTGTCCAAAAAACACGCAAAAACCCCTAAAAAGGGTTAGTTTCAGGATTGCGCTTTAGGAGTTAAGTTTCTGATATATAAGGAAAATACGGCGTGTCCGCACAATGCTGGCAGTGTTGAGGTCAGCGGTTCGATCCCGCTTAGCTCCACCAATCAACGAAAGGCAGTGTCTGCGGTCACTGCCTTTTTTCTTGCACCGCGGTGTGGCCCTAAACCTTCGAGCGCAGCCGCTCAGCCAATTCTGTTTCGTCCACAATCCCTTGGGCGGCCTTCACGATTATGTCGCCTATTTCTTCCGGCTCGTAGTTCAACGTAATGTCATTCAATACCAGACAGATATCCATTGCGGCGAACGCGGTTCGCTTGTTCGCGTCATGGAACGCGTGACCAACGGCTAGATAGCAGGCATAACAGGCTGCCAGTTCAAACTCGTCTCGAATCAATCCATAGGAAAGTCGGTTGTCGATGCGCGCAATAATGGCATGAATTGACTTATGCGTAGCCATGCCCTGCAGTTAATTGGATTCAATGACCGCCTCATGAATTTCGATGACCTCCCCGGCAGAGAGAAATCATCGCTACTTGTCTTTAAGGTAGTCCAGTGTTGGTTTCAGCTTGGAGCGGCGCTTGCGAAGCAACTTCGAAACAGCCCCCTTCTCCGCCGGGGAGAAGGAGATTTTCTCAACGGCGGCAGCGGGGACGAAATAGCCTATAAGCTGGTCGCGGTTGAGGATGGCGACCGGTTGACCGCCGGCTTTCTCCAGGACTTTTTTGGCATCCCGTAACTCTGTAATGGAATAGGTTGTGTTCGGTATTCTTGCATTTGAAACGCAACTGTCGATGGCCTGGTAGCGCTGGTTATTCCGCTTTTTTGGAGAATTTTTACCATGTTTGAGACTCTGGAGGTAAGCGCCAGCGGTGCCATCGGGCAACTCTGGTTGAACCGACCCCGGCAACTCAACGCGCATTCTGTGCCGGGGCCGATCTTACGGGCTTTCCCAGGACGGATGATCCGGCGTTTCGCGAAACCGCTGACGTCGGACTTGAAATGGCCGCAGCCGTCGAGGGTATGAGCGCACTGACCATCGCGCGCATTCAGGGGTGGTGTATCGGTGGGGGTGTGGTGCTGGCCGCAGCCTGCGATCTCAGGGTGGCTGCGCAGGAGGCAGCGTTTTCGATCCCTGAGGTGGATCTCGGTATCGCGCTTGGCTGGGGTGGTGTTGAACGCCTGGTGCGCGATATCGGGCCGGTGATGGCGACAAAGCGAGAGGTCGACGCCATCGGCGCGCAGATGGTTGGTCTGGGCCGTATTCGTTCAGATGCAGACAGCCTGCTCGCCGCTTTCCTGGATCCCGAGTGCCGCGCCGCCCGGGAGGCCTACCTGCAACGCTTGGGGTCAGAATAGCAAGCGGCCACTAAGGTCTACACGGTGTCGAGTTCGCCGGGGAAGTAGGGAATCGCGCATTTATCTTCCCGGCGCCGCTCCGGGTTTACTGGACGACGGACTGCTCCGGGGTCGTTTCCCATGCTGGCAGCTTGCGGCGCTGCATAATGCAGTCTTTATAATATATTGAATAATCGGTACAATTAAGATAACGTTGACCTGGCGCTTCATCATTGGGCTTTTAGATTGTGCTAGCTGGCCGTCGATGCTCCATGAGGAGAGAACAGTGAGTGAGTTTTAAACATAGTGCATTGACCGGTCCCGCGGGAAAACCGCTACTGGATGAACGGATCAGCAGAGTTTTCGACCGAAAAAGAACCCTATGCGAGGAGATAGCAATGAGTACCGATTCCAACCTCAAAACCGCACAGATATTTTTAAATGCACTTAGTGGACACGATCGTGAATCGATGGCGTCCGTTTGCCATCCTGATTTTGTCTGGACAATGGTGCCCAAGTCCATGGGCTATGATCCCATGGAGGGTGAAGAAGCTATTGATCTGTTGTCTTCTGTGGGGAGCACTGTGTTCAAGCCGGGCAGCTTGTCCAATAAAGTGACTCGCTCCGTAGTGGATGATCATAGTGCGGTGCTTGAGGTTAACGTAAAAGGCACGACCGCTGATGGGAAGGCTTATGATAATTGGTATGCGGCCTGGTTTGAATTCGAAGGCGGGTTGATTCTCAGGTTCTTCGAACACACTGATTCCAAGTACTTGAGTGACCTGATGTCATCTTGAGCGGTACTTTTCGTAGTGGAGTGGAAAGCACATTGGACCACAGATTTGAATAACCAGCGCTAGAGCGAAAAGGCTCGCAGTAGTCTTAATCAGGATCGACTAATTTCTTTTTATTGCTTTAGGAGGAACCGAGCCTGCTCAAGCCACCGTCGATCACTATCGAGGCCCTATTGAAGTAAGTGGCGCCCTCGGCAATGAACTGGCGTGCAGTTTCCAGACCGATGCCCGAAGCGGCGCCTGTAATCAGCGCGATGTAATTTTTGAATCTCGTCTAAATTTTCTTTCCTGTGTAGTTCAATTCCAAAAGCTCCAGTACCGTGCCGTCAGGGTCGTAAAAATGCACCGCCCGAGTTTTCCCATGCTCGCTCGCAAGCGTCCTGGGCTTGCTCATGAAGCGAACACCCATGGACAGGCAGTGCTCATACAGCTTATCGAGGTCCTCCGTCAGGAAAGCCAGCCTGGGTATGCCCACATGCCAGAGTTTTTCGTAGGGCGTCCCGCAAGCTTTCGGATGCTTCCATTCCACCAGGTCTATCGACATGCCGTTGGGACCTGCTTTTGTCTGCAGATTGCAGGCCTCCGCGCTAAATTCGGCATCCAGTCCCATGGCCTCGGAAAGAGCCTCGGACTGCGGTATGTACTTGCGAACTGTCAGGTTCAGTCCCAGGGTGTCCCGATAGAAGGCGGAGGAGCGATCCAGGTCGGTGCAATTGATAAAGACACAGGGCATACTCAGCACAGCCGGTGTCGCTCGCTTTTCTTTAGGGTAGGGTGACTGACATAGCTGCAAAAGTGTTCCGTCGGGGTCGCGGCAGAAAGCCAGGCGCACCTTGGTCTCACCGTACTGCAGTGTTTTCGGTGAGCTCAGGAAACGGATGCCTCGGGAAACGAGTAGTTCATATATGGCATCCAGATCATCCACCATGCACAAAACCCGTGAAATCCCCACGTGATTGACGGGGCCGTATGGTACTCCCAGCGCCTTTGGTTTTCGGCTTTCACTAAGTTCAATAGCCGTGCCGGATTCACGGTCCTTGCAGCGGAGGAAATAGATTGCCGCTTCCACGTCACCGGGTGGTAGATCCGACAACTCCCTGGCAATTTCATCATTTTTTTGCTTCAACTCGGGAGGGACCTCAAAGGTGACTGCCGAGAGACCGAGTTGATCCCTATAAAACTGCACTGAATGCTCGATATTCGTGCAATTGATGTTCACATGGAAAATATCCGTAATCGCCATACTTGAGCTCCTTTTGTCTTCGCGTCGGGCAGCTCCCTCAACGAAAAGTTATCATTCAATGCTTGACAATATTTTGAACGATCGGTACATTAATGTCAAATATTGCTTGGAAGTCTTTGGAGGCCGTTGTGGCGAGAAAGAAATTGAAGTTCGGGATGCTTTTAATCCCCTCTAACCCGGCGACAGGGAGTGGTAATTTCTCGGACCGAATGGATGAATGTATCAGGCACGCGCAGCTGGCGGAAAAGGCCGGCTTCGACTTCGCCATGGTGCCGGAGCACCACCAGGACCGGGGCTTCCTGCCCCAATCACTCCTGCCGACAGCGGCGATTCTGGCAAACACCGAGCGCCTTCGAGTGGGCACTGCCATTGCGATCTCAGCGTTGAAACATCCCATGACCGTGGTGGAGGAGTTCTTTACCCTGGATCATATGTCGCGGGGACGCGTTATCGCGGGAATCGGCGTGGGCTACCAGCCACAGGATTTTTCAATGTTCGGCCTGGACGTCAAAGATCGCGTTACCCTGACAGAAGATGTCCTTCAGGCGCTGGATCTGGCCAAAAACAACGACGTGATCGAGTCCTTCCGGGGGCACCATTACGACTTCGACAATGTGAAGATCATCCCCGGTCCCTACCAGGACGATCTGCCTGTTTTACTGGGTTCCTGGTCTCATACTGGCGCAAAACTGGCTGGAAGGAATTGCGACGGGCTGTTTATCGATCAAAATCATTACCTTGACCAGGCCTACCGGGCACAAGGACTCGTCGAGTCGTTCACCAAAGCGGCGGAAGAGGCGGGCAGGGCACGCACCAAGCCAAAATTGATCCTGAATCGATACGCGGGCATTGGCGATACGCGCGAAGAGGCCCGCGCCGTCCTTGAGCCGCATGTGATGAAGACCAAACGATACTACTGGCGTAACAAGGCGCGAGATTACGCGCACAACTGGAATAAGGTGGAGTCACCGGATGAATTGCAGTTCGAGGACTTTCAGGAAAGCTTCCTATGGGGTACGCCGGAGGACTGTATCGAGCAGTTGGAGAAATGGCAGGAAGCTATCGATATGGAAGAGGTCTTGCTGCTGATGCGCACTGCTTCCGGTCCGACCAATGACGTGGTGGAAGACCAGATGATGCGCTTCGGGCGCGACGTTATTCCGGCATTCAGTTAAGCACCAGGCGATTACTAGGGGAGAACCTTATGGCGAAGGAAGCAGCTTTCAGACCTGGTGACGAATATATCCGAATCAAGGTCGATCGCCCACGAGAGGGCGTCGGGCGGATCACCCTCGCGATGCCTCAGACTAGAAACGCGCAGGATCCGAGGATGCTGTACGAGATAGACGGCGCGTTCACCGAACTTGGAGTGGACAGCGAGGTCAAGGTGGTCGTTCTGGCGGCCGAAGGACCGGATTTCTCGTCGGGCCATGATATAAAGGATCTGGCAGGCGACAATCTGAAGATACCCGATCTGCCGGTAACCACCCAGTCCACTGACAGGGGGAAGACCGGCATCGAGGCGCATATGTCGTTTGAACTGGATGCCTTTATGGGTCTCTGCCTGCGCTGGAGAGACTTTGAAAAACCGACCATTGCCCAGGTGCAGGGCCGCGCTATCGCGGGTGGCCTGATGCTGGTCTGGCCCTGTGACCTGGTGGTGGCGACCGAGTCAGCCAGTTTCCGCGATCCGGTGGTGGCTTTTGGCGCCAATGGACATGAATACTTCGTTCATACGTGGGAACTCGGTCATCGTGCAGCCAAGGAATTCCTGTTCACAGGTGACGCGATTACTGCGCAGGAAGCCAAATCACTGGGTATGGTGAACCATGTGGTGGCTGAAAGTGAACTGGAATCATTCACTCTTGACCTGGCGACACGCATCGCCACCCGGCCTTCCATCGGCCTGTCCATGGCGAAACGGAGTGTCAATATGTCGCTCGATTTGCAGGGACAGGCACAGGCAGTAAAGAACGCGTTCTACCTGCACCAACTTTGCCACGCCCAGCACATGGCGGAGCATGGGTTGCTCGTGCAGCCGGACGGTCCCGACGTGGTGCGAAAAGAAATCAAGCGGGATACCGCCAGCTTCTAGCAGGCGGTATGTCGACCAGCCAAGCCTATTATGACGGCCCACAGGACATTGTTTGGACCTCGTCGTCCAGACTGGGTGACTGATGCATAGCGTCAGGGATGCGGTGATAGCACCAACCTTCAGCAGGAGATACCTGCATTACAGTGTGCTTTTGCTGTTCCTGGTCAATGTTGTCAACTACATGGACCGGTCAGTCATCAATGTGCTGATTGAGCCAATCAGGAAGGAATTCGGCCTCTCCGACGCACACATCGGCCTGTTGACGGGTTTTGCCTTTGCCTTGTTCTACGCGATAGCCGGTTTGTTTCTGGCTAATCTCGCGGATCGCGTCAGCCGCAGGGCGCTCATGTCGGTATCCATCACCCTGTGGTCCATCATGACGGCTTTGACCGGAGCCGCCCAAACCTTCTGGCATTTGTTCGTGACGCGAATTGGTGTGGGAATAGGCGAAGCCAGTACGATTCCCGCCTCCTACTCGCTGCTGGCCGATTACTTTGCGCCGGCGCGCCGCGCCCTGGTAATCGGTATCGTTTCAAGTGGCACGATGGTGGGTGTCATGGTCGGGTCGATGCTCGGTGGATTTGTCGCTGAATCCTTCGGTTGGCGGTGGGCCTTCGTGGCCGCGGCCGTACCCGGTATCCCCCTCGCGCTACTGGTGGCCTGGTCACTTCGAGACCCAATACGCGGAGCCTCTGACGGACTGGCGGTCACCGAATCTATCGGCCTGATTTCAGGCCTCAGGCAGCTTCTGGCGAATCGCTCCGCCTGTTTTTTGATTTTATCGTTCGCGTTTATCACGTTTCTGGCCCAGGGCGTGATTACCTGGATTCCCGCCTACTTCATGAGACGATTTGATATTCCCCTGTCGGCGGTGGGTACCGGGTTCGGTCTCGCGATTGGTTTGGGTACCGCCGTGGGTAGCGTGTTGGGCGGGACGATCACATCTACCCTGGCGCGTCGGGACATTGCCTGGTTGACACGTTTCCCCCTGTGGATCACGCCATTGATATGGTTGTCTTACGAACTGATGTTATTGGCCCCCAGTTTCTCGCTTTCTCTGGTAGCGATTGCCTGGTGTAGTGTGTTGAGCGGCGCCTCGTTCGGCCCTGTCCTGTCCGCTATGCAGACAGTCGCACCTGCCAACCTTCGATCAACCACCGCTGGATTAAATGGTTTCGTTGCCAGCTTTATAGGCATTGGCTCAGCCCCGCTACTGATTGGCTTGATGAGCGACCATTTTCAGGCACGCTATTCAGAGGCGGTTGCGCTGCAAAACGCATTGATGATTGCAGTCTGCGCCGCGTTTTTCTCGCTTGTGGCACTGTATTTCAGTCACCGTTCCTTCAAGGCGGCGATGACAATTCATAAGGAGGAACATAGGTGAGCAACGAGCTGTATCAGGACGCACTGGAGTACCACAAGGCTTTCCCAGCGGGCAAACTGGCGATAACGTCAACCAAGCCAATGGTCACTCAACGAGACCTGGCGTTGGCCTATTCCCCCGGTGTGGCGGCAGCTTGCGAGGCTATCGTGGACAGCGCCGAGATGGCTTCGCGCTTCACAACGCGTGGCAATCTTGTCGCCGTGATCAGTAACGGCACGGCGGTGCTCGGGCTTGGCTCCATCGGTGCACTCGCATCCAAACCCGTTATGGAAGGAAAAGCCGTCCTGTTCAAAAAATTCTCCGGTATAGATGTATTTGATCTCGAGATAGAAGAGAGTAACCCGGACAAGCTGGTAGAGATCATCGCCAGCCTGGAGCCAACCTTTGGCGGGATCAATCTCGAGGATATCAAGGCACCGGAATGTTTTGCGGTTGAATCGGCGCTGCGGGAAAAAATGAATATCCCGGTATTCCACGACGATCAGCATGGAACAGCGATCGTATCGGCTGCGGCTATCAACAGCGCGCTCAAGATCGTCGATAAGGATATTCGCGATATAAAGCTGGTCGTCAGTGGAGCCGGTGCGGCTGCGATTGCCTGCCTGGACCTGCTGGTCAGCATGGGGCTCGACAAGACCAGGGTATTGATGCTCGACAGCAGGGGGGTTGTCTACGAGGGACGAGAACAGGGGATGGACGACCACAAGGCTCGCTATGCCGCGACGACAACTGCCAGGACGATGGACGATGCAATCGTGGGTGCGGATATTTTTCTGGGCTGCTCGGGACCAAGATCGCTCACGGGTGAGCAGGTGTCGCGAATGGTCCCAGATCCGATCATTCTCGCCCTTGCCAACCCGATTCCAGAGATCATGCCCGAGGAGGCCATGGCAGCAAACCCATCGGCCATCATTGCCACAGGCAGATCGGACTATCCCAACCAGGTAAACAATGTTCTGTGCTTCCCCTTCATATTCCGCGGTGCGCTGGATGTGGGCGCAACCACAGTCAATGAGGAAATGAAGCTTGCATGTGTCGAGGCTCTCACCGACCTCGCAATGAAGAACGCACCGAAAGTGGTCAAGAACACGTACATTGATGAAACGCTCACATTCGGACCTGGTTACCTCATTCCCAAACCATTCGATCCGCGGCTGATCGTGGAGGTCTCGTCCGCGGTAGCCCGTGCCGCAATGGAGAGCGGTGTGGCATCTCGACCTGTTCGGGACTTTGAGCGCTACCGAAACCGGTTGGCCCAGTATGTTACGCCGTCCACCGGTGTCATGTATCCCATCATTGAAAAGGCCAGGAAAGCCTCCACCCGATTGTGCTTTTCCGAGGCAGAGGATGAGCGCATCCTGGAGGCGGCACAGCATGTCGTCGAAGAGGGTGTCGGTTATCCTGTGCTGGTAGGCTCCCGCGATGTAATTACACAAAAGATCAGTGATTTGGGCTTGGCGCTGCGAGAAGGTCAAAATTTTGAGCTGATCAATATGGCCGATACCCCTGATGTGGATAAATATGCGGAAGAATACGCCCGGTTGATGGCCCGCAAGGGTGTAACTGCTGCTCGGGCTCGCCATCTCGTTGCTACTCGCACTACCATTCTGTCGTGCATGATGCTGCATTGCGGGGACGTCGATGCCGTACTGTGCGGCGCCATGGGACCCTTCGATCAGCGCCTGGCTGCCGTTGAAGAAACTGTCGGCCGAGAAGATGGTGTAGGCTGTTTTTCCACACTTGTGGGGCTGATCATGGATTCCGGCATGACGTTTATCTGCGATCCACACGTCAACGCTGATCCCAGTGCAGACGACCTTGCCGAGATGGCCGTGTTGGCCGCCAGGGAATTACGGCGATTCGGCATGGAGCCGCGTATCGCCTGTACCTCTCACTCCAGTTTTGGTGCGAGCAGGGACTCCAGTGCGCGCAAGATGGCAAAGGTGGTCAGCATCTTGAGAGAACGATCACCCGAACTTGCAGTGGATGGTGAAATGGCAGTTGAGGCGGCTCTCTTGCCGGAGTTCCGGAACCAGATAATCAGCGATTCTGCATTCGAGGGGACTGCTAATCTACTCATTATGCCGAACAAGGATTCGGCGAATATTGCCTGCAGTTCAATGAAGGTCGCAGCCAACGCTGCAGTCATCGGGCCGATACTCCTGGGGGGGCGCAAGCCTATTCACATCGTTACCCCAGCTTCAACAGCAAGATCCATCTTCAATATGAGCGCATTAGCGGCTGCGCAGGCACGCATGGATCGTGCGCATTAACTGCAATTGTGTTTATACTAGGTCGCGCTTCTGCGAATTAACAGGTACGTGGGTAAGTTGGGAGAGCATCAGCCATCCAAGGGAGAGACAAAGTGGCGCCAGCAAAAAAGCAATCAAGAAAGGCCGGTAGTTCCCCCGACGCTAACCAGCGTAAGAAACAGGGAAGGCCTTCCCTTGCGGAAAGTCAGGGTAAGCCCAGTACCGTTGAGCGTATTCTTAGCTCCGCTGCCAAATTGTTTGCTGAAAAGGGCTATCTGGGAACGGGTATGCGCGACCTGGAGGAGGAGGTCGGTATTCGGCGAGGCGCACTTTATTACCATATTGGTGACAAGGAGAACCTCCTTTATCAGATCTGTACCAGCAGTGTTCAGGATATGAATTTCAGGGCCGAGAAGATTGTCGAAGGTGACGGGAGCCCGGAAGAGAAGTTACATGCGATCGCTCGTGTGCTCATTGACGCGGTGGTAGAAAATAATGACGCTGTGACCGTCTTTTTTCGCGACTGGATGTGGTTGGACGGATCGCGCAAGAGGAAGGTGCTCGCCGACCGGGATAAGTTCGAGGCGATGATTTCCGGTGTGTTCGAGGAAGGAGTCCAGAAGTCGGGGTGGGTCGACCGAGGACCGTTGATGGTCAAAGGCGCGCTGGGCATGCTCAACTACACCTACCTGTGGTTTCGCCCTTCCGGAAAAGTCAGTGCGAGTGACCTCGCTGACATGCTCGTTGATACACTCCTCTATGGATTATGCTCCAGGCCGGAGCAGTGACATTTCGCAATTGAAACTGGCATTGTCTGTTTGCCTGCTATCGACCCCCACACTTTAGCCTGACACCAGGTCTGTCCGGCGCAGGCATTAACCAGACGGGTTCGCATCGATCAAAATAATATATTGACCGAACGGTATAATAGCGATACAATTGGCCAATAGCCGGTTGGGGTTCATAAAAACAATTGAAAGCGGCTGCGCAAAGCGGGAGGCATATTCATGGCTAATGTGAATAATTCAAACTGTATTGTGATATGCGGCGCGATGCTAACGCTGCCGCTATGTGCGTCGTCAGTCGTGGCTCAACAGCCCGGGGTGCTCGAAGAGATTCTGGTAATTGCGGACAAGTTGAAGGCGCGGTCCGCGATGGATACACCTTTTGCCATCTCTGTGCTCGGCGGGAGTTACATAGAGGACAAGGGCTTCACCGCTGTCAGTAAGGTCCTGCAACAGACGCCGGGCGTCGTGGTGAACGAGGCGAGGCCCGGTGTAAAGACGGTCTCCATTAGGGGTATCAGCTCGGCTTCGAGCGGCGATCCGACCATTGGTTATTACCTGGACGACCTGCCGTTTGCGATACCGCCACTGGACGTCGTGCCCGATATCAACCCGTACGACCTCAAGCACATCGAGGTGATGCGTGGTCCTCAGGGCACGCTCTACGGTGCCAGTTCCATGGGCGGAACCATTCGAGTTTTTACCCACGAGCCGATGCACAATGAATTCTCGGGCAAGGCAACGGTCGGCTACTCACAAACAGATGGCGGCGGTGACAACTACAAGGTACAGGGCGCATTCAATGTGCCATTGGTCGATGATGTGTTGTCCATGCGCCTTGTTGGGAGCCTGCTTGACCAGGACGGTTTCATCGACCTTCCTCTGACTGGCCAGGACGGCCACAATGACTTCAGGGACGAGAATTATCGCATCAAGTTACGGTATACCCCCAGTGACTCAGTGGAAATTAACGCGAGTTTCTGGAGTACCGACCAGGAGGCCGGATCCAGCTTCAGTGACGAGGAATACGAGTTTAGGCCCATGCACCTGGTATTCGACGCCAACCTGGTGCCTACCGGTGGTGTGGCTCCCACGCGCGCGGATGTCCTGGACAACTACGTCGAATATGACCTGACTAACCTCAACGTCACCTGGGACCTTGACGAATACTCGCTTTACGGAACGGTTTCAAAAATCGACCTGGAGTGGGACGGCTCCTACCGATTCAACATGTTGCCGCTGGATTTCATCAATGATTTCGATGCAATATCCAGCGAATTGCGCTTGTCTTATACGGGCGACTCGCGGTGGTCCTGGACCGCCGGCGGGTTCTATTCCGATAACGACGGTGACGTATTGTTTGGCGCAAGGTATTTCCAGGCGGACGGATCATCGATAGATGTGACGCTTGCGGATATCTACCGCGGCTCGGAGCAGTGGGCGATATTCGGTGAGGTGCACTACGAGCTATCGCCGAACACACTGACCCTTACCCTGGGTGCACGCTATTTTGAGGATGACCGGTACGAGGGCGACAGGCCCGGCACGAGTACGGCAAACGCCTTGAACGCGCTGGGTATTCCACTCGAGCGAACAGAATCATTTGACGCGACAACCGGCCGAATCAACCTGTCGTACACACCCACACAGGACAGCCTTTACTACCTCAATATCGCCGAGGGATTTCGCAGTGGCAATCTCCAGCCCGGGGCAAGCTATCTTAGCGGGATAGCGCCTCTGGCCAGTGAGCCTGAGGACCTGGTCTCCTACGAGATCGGCGGTAAGGTCTCGCTGCTCGACAATACCCTGAGCGTCGATCTTGCTGCTTACTACTGGACCTGGGACGACATTGTCCTGACGTTTACCACCCCACTCCCGGATGGCACGACCACGGCATTCTTCGATAACGTCGCAGAAGCAGATTCACTCGGTGTCGATCTCGCGGTGACCTACACGGGGGTGGACGGGCTGATCCTGTCGCTGTCGGGGAACTTCAATGATACGGAGTACGGCGCTGACCTCGCGGGAGCCAATATCCGGAAGGGTGACCGTGTGGCCATGTCGCCGGAATACAACATTGCGTTGAGTGCCGATTATGAGTGGCCGATGACCGGCGACCTCCGGGGCGCTGTCTATGGCGCTTATGTGGCGTCCGGTGAAATGTATACCTACAACTATGCACAGGATCCCTTTAAGTCTGACAACCTGCAGACCCTGGACTTGCGCGCCGGTGTTCGCGCCGACAACTGGTCACTGTTCCTCACCGCGGATAACGTGACCAACGAATCTGATATCGCGACGGCATACGCGACCTTGATTAACCTGGGCGGCGGGTTTATATACCAGAGGCCGAGAACTGTTGGAGTGGAGTTCACCTACAACTTCGATTCGTGAGGAGCGTCGAACTCCCGGGCCGGAAGGACTGGCTAGCAAGGGAGTGCTCGCTGTATGCAAAACGCGAAAAAACCCAACCAAGCAAAGGAGGTAGTCCGCTTTGCCGTTAGCATCGTTACTCATTGCAATTGGCCTGCTGTTCGGTGCCGGACAGCTTGCCGCGGATCAGGCCGCGGCTTCCCCGGAAGGCACAACCGTGAACTCCTGGCGGGGGCCTCCGGGTGTCGCGATCGAACCGCTTCAAACGATTCAGGGCAGGCAGATGCCCTGGGCGCACGAGATACAGGTTGCGTTGCCGCCGTCATATCACTCTACCGACAGGCCCTACCCGGTACTGTGGGTAATGGACGGCTCGCACCTGTTCGAGACCGCTGTCTTAACGGCAAATCTGTATGCTCTCAGTGTCTATCCCCCGATTCCCGTCCCGGAGATGATTGTTATCGGCGTCGGGGTGCCCCGGGAGACCGTTGCAGAGTATGCGGACAGGCGAAACTACGATTTCAGCCCGTCCACTACCTATGGATTCGATGATTACGGCTCGGAGTTTGTCGATGAAATCATCAGCGCCAGCGCTTTCGTTTCCAACCCTGATCGAAAGAGCGGCGCAAAAAACTTTCTGTCCTTCCTGGTGGACGAACTCAGGCCCACACTCGAGCAACAGTATCGCCTGTCCGGGGACAACGCCCTCTGGGGCTACTCCGGCGGTGGCGTCTTCTGCACCTACGCCCTGCTGTCCCGTCCGGAAGCATTTCAGCGCTATATTTGCGGCAGTCCCGGCCTGTACAGCGGTAACAAGGAGCTGTTTCGCCTGGAGAAGGAATATGCGAAGTCTCACGAGGATCTCGAGGCCAGGGCCTTTTTCAGCGTAGGGGAAGGCGAGGCTGTGGAGGGTGGAATCATGTCTGCTCTTGGTGTGGTCAGCTCCACGGCGCGCATGGTTGAAATACTGACGCTGCGCAATTACCCCTCGCTGGCGCTGGAATTTGAGGTACTTCCCGGGGAGGACCACCTGAGTGCGCTGCCGCGCAGCCTGGCCGTAGGGCTGCGAGCAATTTGGCGCGACAGGGACCAGATTGACCGGCAGTGACGGAGTTTACTGCGTCGCAAACAGGGGCGGATCCTCAACTTTCACACCGAAAGTTTCCGAGTAGACGTCGGTCATCAGCTAGTACCCGATATTGAAGATCAGTTCGTGGAATGCCTGCATACCCTTCTCCACGCCGGTCTTGACTGTTTGAGGGTAAAAATAATAGACTGACCGTACAATATAATCAGCGGGCAGTACCTGCCCGCAGGCTTCACCGAATTGGAGAATGTCATGAGGAAAGGTTTTGCAGTAACGGGCATCATCCTGCTCCTTCTGACCGCCTGGCCGTTCGCCAGTTTAGCGGGCCAGGGTGCGGAGGCAGGGGCTGGTGAGTCCCAGACTCCCGCGTTCCAGCAGGACGGCAGTGTCAGGGTTCCCGCCTTTACGCTGCCCCCATCATCCTATCTGAGCCCAGAGGCACTGATCCAGCAGCAGATGCGTGCTGCGATGCCTGAGTCAGGAGCGATGGAGGATTCGGATATCAGCAAGCGCCGAGCTGGCGTAGAGGAATCCTTGGCACCTGTCGTAGCCCTGATGAAGAGCACCTATCCCGTGAAAGTCCAGGAAGCGGTCATCGGTAAGGTGCCGACCCGTATAGTAACCCCAGCGAATGGCGTCTACGACAAGGACAGGGTATTGATCAATGTTCATGGCAGTGGCTTCTCCGTCTGTGCGGAGGCCTGTGCGATGCTGGAGTCTGTGCCGATAGCTCACCTCGGTGGGTTCAAGGTCGTCGCGGTCGACTATCGCATGGCGCCGGAGGCCAGACATCCCGCAGCAGTCGAAGACGTTGTTGCTGTGTATCGGGAACTTTTGAAGTCCTATGATCCGGGTCATATCGGCATCTACGGTTGTTCCGCGGGCGGGGCGATAACCGCGCAGGCCGCCGGCTGGACACAGGCGAATGGCCTGCCCCAGGTGGCGGCCCTGGGGATACTAGGCGCTGGAGCGGTACCGTTCTCCGCCGGTGACTCGGCTTATCTCTCTGCTTACATTGAGGGCGGATTCCCTGCACCCACCAGCACTGGCAGCTCGTTCAGGGAGATTACCAGCGGCTATTTTGAGGGCGTCGATCAGGCAGCGCCGGATGTCTGGCCGGCCCTGCATCCCCGGGTCATAAAGCATTTTCCGCCTACTTTATTGATTACCGGCACTCGTGCAATGGATTTGTCACCGGCGATCGTGACTAACTCCGCCTTGCTCAAGGCTGGTGTTGATTCAACATTGGTGGTAGCCGAGGGTTTGGGGCATTGCTACATGTACGCGCCTCAACTTCCCGAGTCGCAAGACGCCTATGATCTCATTGTGGGTTTCTTCAGGGCTCATCTCAAATAACCGCGGCGTTTGAAGTTGACCGGCGCGGTATCAGCGTGCCGATATTCGCAAATTCGCTTGTATATTGTGTAATTTAAATATTGAATGATCGGTACAATAATGCTAGAGTATCTTCCTAGTTGGGCGGGATCGGCTTCTCCATTCATTTGGTGCGTGTTGCCGTTAGCGTTCACGCCCTGGGGTTGAATGGAGCGTTGCTCAGTGTCCGCGCTCCCACTTAACAATGTCACTGAACTGCAGACGAGATTCTAAGAAAATAGGAGCGCCCATGAATACCAAGACCCAAGTTAATCTTCTTGCAGCAGCTGTCGGATGTAGTCTGGCATTGCCAGGCGTTTCGCAGGAGTCAAATGTCGGGAAATTGGAAGAGATACTTGTCACGGCAGACAAGCTGAACGCCCGTAGTGCGTTGGACACGCCTCTCGCCGTTTCGGTAATTGGGGGTAATGAGATCGAAGAGCGGGGCTTTTCCCGCGCCAGCGATCTCTTGCGTGATATGCCCGGCGTATCGGCAACCAACCTCGGACTAGGTACGCAAAACATCAATATCCGTGGCGTAGGTACCGACGCCGTGGGCGATCCGGCAGTGGGCTACTATCTCGACGAGGTGCCCTTCGTAATCCCCCAGTTGGACACTGTTCCGGATACCAATCCCTATGATCTGGACAGGGTAGAGGTGCTGCGTGGGCCTCAAGGAACCCTGTATGGCGCTAATTCACTGGCTGGAACCGTCAAGGTCATAACCCGGCAGCCTGATCACGATGGGTTTTATGCCAAGGTGACTGCGGGTTACTCCACTATCGATGACGGTGGTAGCGGCTACAAGGTGCAGGGTGCGGTGAACATCCCGCTGATCGACGACACCCTGTCGGCAAGACTGGTGGGTAGCTATATCGACCAGGAGGGGTACATCGACATGCCTCTGACGGGAGAAAAGGACTTCAATGACTATGAAGAAGAAAATTATCGCGCCAAGCTTCGCTACACGGCTACGGACAGCCTCGAGTTTACCGCGAGTTATTGGTCCTATGAGGTTAGTCAGTTCCCCAATTTGAGTAACGAGGACTACGAATTTTCACCTGTTAATTTCTTGCTGGATCCGATTACCGGAGCGCCTACTGGCAACGTACGCGCCGTTTCGGCGGACGATACGGCTTTCAGCAACAGTTACGATATCTACAACATGACCATGAGCATGGACTTCGGTGACAACTACAACCTGTTCGGCACGTTATCTCGAATAGACATTGAGCGTGATCTGAACGGGAGCTACGCGTTCTTTCCCAATCGGTTCAAAGCCGACACCACCGCAGACAATCTTGAAATAAGGCTCTCCTACCGCGGGGAGGGTTCATGGTCCTGGCTTCTCGGAGCGTTTGCGCTGGATAACGACGGCGCTGCGCCGACGACCAGTACTATCTACTTTGATACCGATCCCGTGTTTTCCGTCGAGACCGTGCTGACCGACCAGGAGCGATCCTCCGAGCAGTGGGCGGTGTTTGGTGAACTCAGCTACGAGTTTTCCCCGGAGTGGGCGATGACGTTGGGCGCGCGCTATTTTGAAGACAAGCGCACCGAAACAGAGACAGACCCCACGAGCCTGGCCGGTATAACAGCGACCGTGTTAGGTGTACCGCTGTCGCGTTCCGAAACTTTTGACAAACCCACCGGGCGGGTCAATTTGGCGTATACGCCCACTGAAGACAGCCTTTACTATGTGAATATTGCTTCCGGATTCCGCAGCGGCAACGTGCAGTGTACGCTCTGCCTGTCCTCGCCAACTGTCCCTCGGATAACAGAACCAGAGGACATGATCTCCTACGAAATGGGCGCGAAGCTGCAGTTCCCAGACACCGGGTTCATCGTGGATGCGGCGATCTACTACTGGGACTGGGACGAGATCCAGGTTTTCCTTCAGGATTTCAGCAATCCACTCGTGCCGCTCGCCTTTGTAGACAATGTCGGTTCCGCCGATGCTGCCGGTGTGGATATCGGCATCACCTACAATGGTGTCCCGGGCCTTGACCTCTTCTTTGGCGGCAACTGGAACAACGCGGAGTACGGTGAATCGCTGCCTGGAGCCGGTATCGAGAAAGGGGACTCTGTCGCCAATTCACCCGAGTATACCGTTACTGCTTCAGCAAGCTATATCTGGCCTTTGACGAGCGGCCTCGAGGGTTCGGTCTACGCTGCGTGGTACGCGATCGGTGATCGCTCCAACTACAGCGTAGGGGTGCCGCCGACGGAGATTGACGGATATGACGAGGTGACCCTGCGTGCAGGACTCCTGGATACAGACGGTAAGTGGAACGTCTATCTGTCTGCAACGAACCTGCTGAACAGCAATGAGGTAGTGGCAGCTTCCGGCGCTTTTATAGCGGTAGGTAGCTCACCGGTATACCAGATTCCCAGGACAATCGGACTGGAGGCCACTTTCAATTTTTGACGCTCTCTGGTTCAGCGTCTAACGTAGTTGGAGCCCGTTGTCCGCAGGGACAACGGGCTTGAATCACCCGTTACAGCCACCTGAGGCTACCCTGCCCGAATGGTCGCTACATAACCTTAAGTATTTGTATGTGGGGAGTATATGCCCGACCTGATGCCAATCAATGAGGCCGTTGCAAAATTCGCTCTTGCTACGCCGGATAAAGATTTCATTATTGAGGCCGATACGGACGATCGGTACTCCTATGATGATATAGACCAATTGGGCCGAAAGTGGGCAAGTCTGCTGGCGGAACTTGGCGTTCGCAAGGACGATACCGTCGCGCTCATGGGCGCGCCCAGCGCTGACTGGGTTTGCGCCTGGTTGGGTGCTGCCTGGATGGGTGCCCGGGCCACCGGCATCAACACGCAGTATGTCGGCGACATGTTGCACTATGTGCTGGATAATTGTGCCGCGAGCGTGATGGTCATTGACGAGTGCCTGTTGCAGGCTCTGGTCTCGATTGACTCTGAGTGGCCGCTAACACTGCAGCATGTGGTCGTGTTGGGTAAAGCAGGGAACATCAGCCTCCCGGGCGGCTGCAGGGTCTATGATGCACAGTCACTGGTGTCCCGGGCGCGCGTGCACGACACGGTATCCGTGCCCTCTATGGATGACATCTGCTGTGTCACCTACACATCTGGAACCACTGGCCGCTCCAAAGGCGTACTGATGACCTGGTTGCATCTCAGAGGCTACGTCATGGGAGGGTTGCCCTGGGATCATGTGGGTTCCGGTGTGATCATGTACAACTCGTTCCCCATGTATCACCTCGCGGGCTTGACGTCATCCTACCTGGCGGCGGCAAACGGCGGTACGGTCGTTTTTCGCAAGACTTGGTCCACCAGCGAATTCTGGAGTGACATCGACCGGTACCAGGTGAATACGACCTTCTTTGTCGGTGGTACCAGTGAGTTCATCAATAAACTCCCGCCAAGCGACAGCGACCGCGGGCATACGCTTAAATCGGTCTTGCTTACGCCGCTACCCGCCGATGTCAAGGAATTCGAGGAGCGCTTCAATCTGAAATTGTGGACCTTCTATGGCTCTACGGAAGTTGGTGCGGTTACTTTCAGTGAGGAGAGCCCTCGGGTACCCGGTACCTGTGGTCGGGCCCGGCCGGGATACGACCTGAAGATCGTTGACGAGGCATTTAATGAGGTGCCGACTGGATCAGTAGGTGAACTTCTGGTGCGTGCGCATGACCGGCGCACCATGTTGCAGGGCTATCTCAACCTGCCGGATGCCGAGAAGACCAAGTGGGTCGATGGCTGGTTCCGGACCGGAGACATGCTGCGGCGGGACGAGGACGGCAACTATTTCTTTATGGATCGCTCCGATGACGTTCTGAGGCGTCGAGGGGAGAATATCTCCTCCAGGGAGGTGGAGATAGAAGTGAACCGGCATCCCGCGGTCCTCGAATCCGCAGTGATCGGTATTCCCGCGGAAGTAGCCGAGGATGAGGTCCTCGCGCTTGTCCAGTTGCGAGAGGGAGAAAGTCTTACGGAAAAAGAACTGGGTGACTTTCTCGCAGAGCGACTGCCCAGGTTCATGCGCCCTTCTGTCATTCATATTCGAGATGAGTTGCCACGCACAGCCACCGGCAAAGTGCAGAAGGCCCAACTTCGGCGCGAGTATCGTAAAGCCCACCAGAAGGCAGGTTGATTGATGTGGTTGTAGAGCCCGGCGAGCAAGCAGTAATGAACGTCGGTACCTGGCTGTGCAGGACCGCAGCCAGGTACCCGGAGAAGGTCGCGGTCCGCTTTGGAGAACGCAGTCTGACCTGGCGTCAACTTGAGAAACGCTGTTTGTCGCTGGCCAAAGCTCTCACCGAGCACGGTATCGGGCGAGGTCACAGAGTAGCGCTGGTGCAGCCCAATGGTATCGAATTCCTGGAGTCGCTTTTCGGGTGTTTGGTGGCGGGTTGTACGGTAGTGCCGGTCAACTTTGCGTTACACCCGAGAGAAGTGGTGTACATCGTTCAGAATTCCGAGGCATCGGCGATCATACATGGCGGCTCCCGTAGCCCTGAATTGATTGCTTTGAATGCTGAAATGCCTGGCATCAAACTCCATGTCGCACTCGAAAAAATGGACGGGGCCACAGCCTACGAAGAGCTGCTCGCCGAGTCGGATTCCGACATCCTGCCGGCGGAGGTCACCGGAGACGACGTCGCGTGGCTGTTCTACACCTCGGGCACCACGGGCAAGCCCAAGGGTGTTATCTGGACGCATCGCATGATTCGTATCATGGTGATGAACTACCTGGCCGACGTCTACAGCCTGCAGTCCGATGACGTCGTTCTGCACATGGCGCCCATGAGCCATGGCAGCGGTACAACAGGTATGGCGGCCGTGGCCCGGGGCGCCGAGACGGTGATCCTGGACACCCCCAATTTTGACCCCGACCGGGCCTTCGAGTTGATCGAGCAGCGGGACGTTACCAACATCGCCTTCGCAGCGCCCACCCAGATCGTCAAGATGCTGCAGGCAAGGAGCATAGACAACCATGACCTTTCATCCCTGCGTTGCTGTTGTTATGGCGGTGCACCCATGTATGTCGAGGACCTGAACAAGGCACTGGCGAAGTTCGGCCCGGTTTTCGTGCAGATATTTGGCCAGGGTGAGGCCCCGATGACCATTACCTATCTCACGCCTGCAGATCATATGGATACTTCTCATCCGGAGCGGCTGGGCTCGGCGGGAACTGCCCGAACTGATGTTGAAGTCAAGATTGCGGGTGCGGAAGACGCGCCTCAGGGAGCGCAGCATTCCGGCGAAATTCTGGTACGCGGTGACATCGTGATGCCGGGATACTGGCGCAATCCCGAGGCCACCGCAGAGGTGATCAGGGATGGGTGGCTTAACACGGGCGACGTGGGCTATCTGGACGAGAGCGGTTACTTATATATTCAGGACCGCACAAAGGACGTGGTTATCAGTGGCGGCAACAATATTTACCCCAGGGAAGTGGAGGAAGTCATACTCACCCTTTCAGGCGTGCGTGAGTGTTCGGTTTTTGGCATTCCCGATGATTACTGGGGGGAAGCGCTCCATGCAGTGGTCTCACTGGAGGAGGGCGCCGAGGTCAGTGATGCGGACATCATTGCCCACTGTGCAGGCCACCTCGCCGGCTACAAGAAGCCGAAGTCTGTGGACATTATGAACGACCTCCCCAAGAGTTCCTACGGCAAAATTCTCAAGCGAGAGTTGCGCGATCCCTACTGGGAGGGATTGGAGCGCATGGTGGGAGGTGGCGCTGAATCGTCTGCCGGGGAGCCAGTCCAGTGAATGGAAGTGTAGTAGGCGCCTCGTGCACGGAATTTGGCGCATTCGCACACCGCGATTCCGCTGCCGGCGAGATCGAGGACCAGAAATCATTTTACGAGATATTGTCAGGCGCGGTCGGTCACGCCGAGGTACACCATTGTTTTACGATCAACCAGACGGTTCGCCCGGGCGAATGCCGTTTATTTTTCTGGCATTCACATCTTTGCTGATGGCCAATTAACTGCACTGATAGATGTCTGTGACTTGGCCATGTTGAATAAGCAGACCGTTCTAGTAACCGGGGCCGGTGGCCGCTCAGATTCTCGCAGATCCATTGTCCGGGAATGTATTGAGCCGGCTTAGGTTGGTGACCGGGAAAGCTACGCTCAATTTAGAAAACTGATTGCACTTGGGCGAGACGGTCAGCCTTATGAAATTGCCTCACTCGCATTGTTCCTCGCTTCTGAGCAGGCATCTTACATAACCGGGTGCGACTTTATTGATGACGGTGGGTTTATGGCTTCCTTCCGCCAGCAATAGTTATGTGGACTCACGGGTAAACAGTTAAATTGGAGAGCGACAAGGCATGAAATTCGAGAATCATATCGTAGTTGTGACAGGTGCGGCTTCAGGTATGGGTTATGAAATCGCCAGACAGTTTATTGACAACGGAGCGGCCGTTTATGGCCTTGACAAGGCGCCTTTGGACAATGCAGTGGAACAACTTGGGGATCGTTTCCTGCCACGGAGAATTGATATCTCTGCCGAGCATGAAATTTCATCGCTTGCCCAGGAGGTAAAGCGGCTACACGGAAAGCTGGATATTTTGATCAATAACGCCGGCGTTTTCAGGCCATCTTCCATCATCGATTTCACCGTCGATAGCTATGATTTTCAATACGGCGTACTTTTCAAGGGGCCAGTGTTTATGGTCAAGCACTTCGCGGCACTTCTACAGAAAGCAGAGCGACCTTGCGTTATTAATACATCCTCCATTGGTGCCCGCATCATTGTCCACAGCCATTCCTTCGTGTACGGATCGGCGAAGGCCGCGATTGAGAAATTCACGAAGTTCGTTGTGACGGAACTCCCCGGGGTGCGCTGCAACGCGATTCTACCCGGAGTTATTGATACGCCCATGGTCCGACGTTCAGAGTTCTCCCCAGACGAGCAGGAGGCAGCGGTTAATTTCGCCATTGCCAAAATACCTGTCGGTCGGCTCGGGTTACCCCGCGATGTTGCCAATCTCGTGTTGTTTCTCTGTTCAGAGATGGGCGAGTTTATCAATGGCGAATCGATTACGGTGGACGGTGGTCAGCACTGTGGGGCCCTGCTCGACTCTACAGCGAACGAGGATGCATATTTTGCTGACACCGAGTAGAGAGCCGAGTGGGGCTCGACCCGGATCACGGAATTTGGATGAAGCACCATCACATAGTCAGGAGATTACCGTATGAAATCTGAAAGAATTGCCCTGGTGACAGGCGCGGGATCTGGAATCGGTTTGGAGACCTGCAGGCAATTTGTGGAGCAAGCCACCATCGTAATTGGACTTGACAGTTGCCCGGAGGCGTTGAGTCTCTGTGCAGAACAGCTTGGATCGCGATTCAACGGGATTCTATGTGACATATCGGATGAACAGCAAGTGGTGGAGGCTCAGCGCAAGTTCGCTTTGGAATATGACAAGCTGGATTATCTGATTAATAATGCCGGACCATGCCGAAGCGTGAGCCTGGAGTCTCTGGACCGCGCTGACTTCGATCGTGGTTGTGACATCAAGATCAAGGGTGCGATGTTGGTCGTGAAGAACTTTTGTGGACTTCTTAAGAAGTCAGAGGTCGCGTGCATTGTGAACATTTCTTCCGCAGAGACCGAAATCGTAATTGGTAAGCGATCCTTTCTTGCGGGAAGTGTCAACGCAGCTGTCGATAACTTCACTCGCAGCCTGGTCCGTGGATTTCCGACCTTTCGATCCAACACTGTTTCGCCCGGACTTATCGACACGCCTTACCTCTGTGAAATGTTCAGCCCAGAAGAAAGCGAAGATAGCATTGCAGCGTTGAAATGCAGGCTGCCGTCGGGTCGATTGGGCCGGGCGGAAGAGGTCGCGCGCGTTATCACCTTCCTCTGCTCCGACCGGGCCTCCTACATCAACGGAGCGAATATTCTGGTAGACGGTGGATTATCCTGTCAGGCTGCCTGAATCGCTGCATATACTTGCGATTCTGTTTGCTGAACCTTGTTGTAGAAGTGATTGGTGTGCCTTTAGCTAAGTGGAGCAAGTTCTTGCCAGCAAGCCAGGCGAGGGCGATCGACACGAGGCTTTTACTGCTGCTTAAGACATTGACCATCGTGTCCGGAGTAAATGTGCCGGGCGTTCGATACCTACGGCCGGCAATGGAGGCCTAGAGTTTACTCACCGCAGGGTGGGGAGTGCATGCGCACCACAACCGAGCCGTTCGGGTTCTCCAGCAACAGGTCGATTTCACCGCTGGCGGTAAGTTCCACATCACGAATTCTCGCAATGCCATTGATCAACTCTTCCCTTTTCAGGAGCTTGCCATCCTTGACGTGAAAGCGGTACAGGGTTCTCGCCTTCAGCGAGGCGACAATCAGGTCGCCTTCCCAGTTGGGGAAAACGTCACCGTGGTAAACCACGAGACTCGATACGGCCGGTGACGGCGTCAGGTCAACAACGGGCTGTTCAATGTCCTCCATATCGAACTCGATACCCAGTTCAGGCCCGTAGTTGACCGGGGTACCCTCGTAATTGATGCCCAGCGAGGTGAGAGGCCAGCCGTAGTTGCCGCCTGCCTCGATCAGATTGACTTCATCGCCACCCCTTGGACCGTGCTCGGTACTCCAGAGTAGTCCGGACTGGGCATCGTACTCAAGACCCTGGGGATTGCGGTGCCCGTAGCTCCAGACACTCTTGAGTGCCCCCGGTTTATCTGCGAAAGGATTGTCCTCGGGGATGCGACCATCGTCATGTACCCTGAGGATTTTTCCATAGGGCTTGTCCAGGTCCTGAATGCCCCTGATGTAATCCCCCTTGGTTCCCACGCTGAGAAATACATGACCCTTATCATCGAATGTGATGCGACCGCCCAGCACCATATCGTTGAAAATGCCGTAGTTATCCTGTTCCGTACCCCAGATCAGTTCCTGGTCCACCCACTGGCCATCCCGAATTCTTCCGCGCACCAGCGTGGTCATTGAAACAGGGGTCTTGGCTGCCCGGCTGGCCTCGTTACAGTCTTCGCAGCGGTCGCCATAGGACAGGTATATCCAGCCGTTATCGCCATAGTTGGGGTGCAGGGCAACCTCCGCCATCCAGCCGTAGCCGGTTTCGAGACCGCCCAAATGGTCAGGCATTTCGGTGTCGCCGTACACCCTGGGTGTGTTGCGAATGTAAGGCCCGATTTCGCCACCGGGAGACACCACTCGTAGCCCCTTTGTTTTTTCCGTTACGAGGATGCCGCCATCGGGCAGATGGGCGATGGAGAAGGGTGCGGGGTCAAGGCCTTCGGCAACGGTCTTCAGGCAAAACGATTCCATGGCGCTGGATTGTATCTCGCCGGGAACAGTGATCGGCTCGTCGATGCCGAATTCGTTGGGATTGTAGTTGAGACGCTGCTCGGCGACGTACATGGCGACATTGGTGATATCGTCTGTGGAGAGCGTATTCCCGAAGGCGGGCATACCTTTTTCGATAACGCCATTGGTGACGAGATTGACAATGTCACTGACCGAACTACCATGAATCGGATCTGTGCCCACCAGCGCCACGCCCTGGGCGGAGCCCTGGAGGTTTTCGCCGTGACACACGGCGCAATTCTGTTCGAAAAGCCGCCGTGGAAGAAGCTGGTCGAGGAGAGGTGACTCGGCGTCGGTGGGTGCTTCTGGGTCTACAGCGGAGAACTCCGCGCTTGCGTTATCAGCCTGCTGCACTGCCACGGCCAGCGATTCCCCGGGCATCCAGCCGACATACGCAACAATCAGTAGTGCCCATGAGCCCCTGAGCGAGCCGCCCGGTGTTCGCTTTCCGCTGAGATGCGCTCCGGCCTCTGCGGCGCCGAATCGAAGCTTAGCCATTCTCGTTTCCGTCTTCTGATTCGGGCGCCATTGCAGAGCTCCCGAATATCTGTGCATAGGCGTGGTCGAATTCGTTGGGTCCGTCTTCTGCAAGAATTTTCTTGTATGCCGCCAAATCGACGATAGCTCCGTCAGACGTCAGTCGGGCGTTGGCGTGGCCGAGATGGTGCAGGGAATAGGCAGACTGGAGCGCGGACCACATGCCCTGGGCATCCAGGCTCTGGTTGACGGCCATCTTCGCGGTTTTCAGGCCCATCATCGGTCGCAACGCCAGGCGACGGGCAAAATCCAACGTAAAGGATTCCAGTTCACTGTCATCGACGACGTGATTGACCGATCCCAGGCGGTGCATTTCCCCGGCACTGAACATCCGGCCTCCCATAAGGAACTCCTTGGCCTTCCGGTGGCCTAGTTCCCAGACGTGCACGAAGAATTCGTCACTGCATATGCCGTAGTCGACCACGTTCTGGCCGAACTTCGCCGACTCACCTGCAATGATGAAGTCGCACGGCCACGCCAGCATGTTGCCGCCGTTCAGGCAGTGGCCATGGACCTGTGCAACCGTGATTTTTGGAAGATTTCTCCATCGCCAGCACAGTCCAAGATAAATTTCCTGCTCAATGGCGAAGTGCCCGGCATGCCCTGGCTCATCGTAGCCGCCCGCATGTTCCGTGACGGGATCGAACTTGTCTTGATCGGGGCTGCCGTGGTCATACCAGGTTTCGCTCAGCGCGTCATGCCCAAGGGAGAAATCGGGTCCATCAGCGGCCAGAACAATGACCTTGATCGATGTATCTTGAACGGCGCGTCGATAGCCCGCGTCGATCTCGTACAGCATGGTGAGGTCTTGCATATTGTGCATTTCCGGACGAGCAAGCGTGATTCTTGCTACTCCTTCGACAGGGGTCTCGTACCGGATACGTTCAAAATCTTTATGTTCGTTCATGGAATCTACCCGATTGTGATAGGAGTGCCTGTGTCGCTCCTGGATTTAGTGTCATAGCGTGATCCCCCTGGCAGCTTTATGAATCAGCGCTGGGACCTGTGATGAGGTCACGTTGCCTCACCCCTGTGTGGCTTGATCAGCACGTCGAAGATAACCTTGGTATCGGCTGTTTCACGAAAGCTCTGTATCAGGCCGCCAGAGACCTCAAACCACATAAGGTAGACGTTTTCGTAACGCCTGCCATCGCGCATGGTACCGTGGACATCTGCTTCCAGTATCACATTGGCACCGTCCACAGCCTCGCGTGTCACATCCATCTTGAGTTCTCCCGGATCCCAGCCTGGCGCTATGCCGTCAACGACATCCCGAATCCCAGCCTTGCCGTACAGGTCCGGAAAACCGAGTGAAGGTCCGGTGAAATGCCATATAAAATCATCGCTGACCAGGTCCTGAATGCCCGTGCTGTCCAGCATCGTCAGACGCTCTATGTAGGCTTTCGCCAGTTGCAGTTTCTTTTCGCGTTTCACTTCGCACTCCTCATCGCAGATGCACATCAGTGGCCGGCGCTTTCATCGCTGCTTGTATTGGCTGTGCCGGTAAGATGCTTACGAAGGTCCGCTAGACCGTCGGCGATTTCCTGCCATATGTCGGCAAAGCGTTTCGATGCATCAGGTGAAAGTTCTGAATACTCGATCATCCCCGAGACATAAGGCGTTTTTGAGGCATCGGGCTGCTCGCCAAACTGCTGGTTCATGTCCTCCAGCGTTTTGTTGTGCTCGTCGGAGCGGTGGGAGATTTCGTGCATCCAGAAGCCGAGCTCATAAGAAGCTGCCAGCCCCATCATGTCCTGGGTCTTGTTCAACAGTCGCTTCGCGGTTTGCACCCCCCAGGGAGGAGAACTGGCGATGCGCCTGGCAAGTCTCAAGGTATTATCCACCAGCTCTTCATTCTTCTCGACCTGCGTGACGAGGCCCATGCGCCACGCTTCCTTGGCGTCTATTGCCTTGCCGGTAAACAGCAGGGCTTTGGCATTGCGAATCCCGACGGCCCATGCCTCTGCGGGCATTTCCGCACCGACAGCCCCGATGAGGCAAGCCGGATTTTGAAAGTGGGCGTCTTCCGAAGCCACAATCAGGTCGCACATGGCGGCGAGAATGAGCCCACCGGCGATACAGAACCCCTGAACCTGCGCGATGGTCGGCGTATTCAGATTGCGGATCTTCAGCCATCTGTTCATGAACAACTCGGTCTCGGTCTTTACCAGGCCCTCTACCGTCTGGATCTGCTCACCGATTTCCACAGCGAAAGCGCCCACGTCATGACCTCGAGAGAAGTTCTCACCGTTCGCGGCAATGATGATCACGTTGATGTCAGGGTCACGATCGGCGTAGCTTGTCGCCTCATCGAGGTCCAGTTTCACCTGGGTGTTCATCGCATTGTTCACTTCCGGGCGATTGAGGCTGATGCGGGCGATATTACCCTCGATGACCTCATATGTGACTGTTTCCCAACTTTTCACTGTTCTGGCCTCTTTGGTAGTTGTTCGAAGCGTTCTGCCGGGAGGGTGTGGCGCGCTTCCCGATAGTTCATTGAGCAGGGCATCTTGTAGTCAGGCCGGCTGGTGAACTGCGTGCGCCTTTATGCTGGCCAGGCGCCATTGGTCGCCTTCCTTGCGAAACGCAGTTTCATAGGACGCATGTAGCCAAGTGTAGTCCTTGCCCGGTTCGTTGGAGTTCTTGATCACGCAGTACACGTACCAACGTCCCAAGGCAGTGTTTCCGGCGACATCAATGACGGGGTTGCTTAACATGTGCGACATGTAGGTGTATCCGGCTGCTTTCAGTGTAGAGACGAGACCGGTGTAGATCGACCGACTGCCGTGGACGGTTGGCGCGTCTCCCATGGTCAATTTTGCGTCCTCACATAGAAGTTTGACGGCGATTTCTTCTCCGTCGCGTCCAAAGTTCACGACGTCATCCAGGCAATAGACAAATCTGGCTTTGCAGTCATTGATTGCGGCGATGTCGGCAAGTTGTGTGCCGCCTGCGCTTTCGGTGTCCATGCAGTGCTTGTCCTCTTGTTGTATATAATGTACCGTACGGACAATATATTATCGAATTGTCAGTTAATGTCAACGGCTGTATTCGTGGATGATCGTTATACTGGTAACGAATTTGAGGGTATGCCTATCGTGCCCGGGGGAGGAGAGATGAGTACCGGTGATATCTGGTCAAGACTGGAGGCCCTGGACACTGCGTCCATTTGCGACGCAGATAAGCAGGGCGACCAGACGGTTCGAATAATGGACTCGGGCCTGCGCCCATTGGCGAGTGGTCTAAAAATGCTGGGCCGGGCCAGAACGGTGTCCTGTCGGGACGATTTCCTGACGGTTATCAAGGCGCTGCATGAGGCCGAGGCGGGGGAGGTCCTTGTGATTGACGCCAGGGGTAGCCGACGAGCGGTATCGGGCGGCCTTTTTCCGACCGAGGCCAAACGAAAGCGGTTGAAGGGCATCGTGGTTGATGGTCCATGCCGCGATACCAGGCATATCAGCAATCTTGCGTTTCCCTATTATGCGCGGAGCGTGTGTTGCTATGCGGGCACGTCGAATCGCCTGTTTGAAACCCAGGTGCCGGTTCAGTGCGGCGGTATAATGGTGAATCCTGGAGATATACTCTTTGGTGATGATGATGGCGTTATCGTTGGATCAGAAGACGAGATGATTGGGCTGGTCGAAAAGGCCGAAGTCATTCTGCAAACCGAGCGAATCATGATCTCCAACATGCGTAAGGGTGTCAGTTTGACGGACATGATGAATTTCGAGGAGCATTGCCGGAGAGTAGAAACAGGTAAGGACAGCTTCCTGCAGTTCACCATAGAGGGTTGTGACTAGTCCATCGTATCCGCAGGTGGATAAAGGGCGGATTTGAGCGCGTTGAAGCGCTCCTGGAGGGCCCGCTGGCATACGGGTGGATCCCGAAGCACCAGTTCGGCTCCATGAATAAAGCCAGGTTGTACATGCAGTTCTGTGGGGACGCCCGCGGCCATGAGTCGCCGCGCATAATCCAGGCATTCCTCGACAAACAGGTCCAGTTGTCCAACCCAGATGTAGGCGGGCGCTACACCCTCCAGATCAGTTGCCCGGGCCGGGGCTTCGTAAGCATTGACGTCGGCGCTACCGGGGACTTTTGTGAGTAACATGTTCCACGCGTCGCGGTTGTTCTGCCGTGTCCAGATGAATTCACCCGTGTAGTCCAGCTGGTGTCCGTCGGTTACCGTGCGGTCATCGAGCATGGGGTAGATCAACTGCTGGTGAACCAGGGGTACCTTCCGTTTATCCCGGGCCATGAGCGCCAGGCTGGCGGCTATGTGAGCCCCAGCGCTCTCCCCGCCAACAGCGATTCTGGACTTATCAATGCTCAGTTCAGTGGCATTGTCGAACAGATACTCGAGGACCGCATAACCGTCCTCGACCGAACCGGGCGCCTTGGTCTCGGGCGTGAGTCGGTAGTCGACACTTGCCACCACGCAGGGTATCTCGGCTGCAAAAGGAAAATTCTGCAATCCCGCCGATTCGGCGTCTCCGGCAAAGTGTCCGCCGCCGTGCAGGTGCAGGAAGACAGGTAGGACGGTCTCAGTATCTTTTGGACGATAAAGAAAAAACCGCACGTCCGGTGCGCCGTTGAGACCAGGTACATGGCGCTCTTCCAATATCACATCATCGCGCATGAAGGTGGCCGGGTCAGGGCTGACTTCCCTGAAATTGTCGCGCAGTGCCCCAATGTTTTCCTCTCGCGTGTCAAGCGTAAGATCTTGTTCGAGGAGAATTTGCAGCTGTGGGTGAACCAGGTGCCTTGTGGATTTCATCGGTCGGCCTCGGAGTAATCAAAAAGGGCGCGGTTTTTTTGAAAAACCGCCTTTATTAATATACCGTACGTACAATATAATATCATCGATCTGCTGAATTCTCTAGCGGATGAGGAAATCGCTACTTGGATACAGCGATAGGAAACAACATCCGAAAATGTAAAACTTGCGTATAAAAACTGCTGAAATGTATAGCGTGGGGAGGCGGGCTCATGGGTTGGCCAATCAGACGGGTATGGGCGTCGCGCACGACGCCAGAAGCTATGATCCGCGTGTTAGCTATCCTCACACAGCTTGCAGTGCTCACAGCCTGTGCGAGCGTGTACGCACCCGAGCCGCTAACCCTCCCCGCGGCAATCGCCGATGTCCAGACCAAGAGTGTCAATTCAGTCGAGGTCTCTGCAGGCATACTCACAGACGAGCAAGCCCGGCGCCATTTCGGTATCGACCTGGGATCACACGGCATTCAGGCGATCTGGCTCAGCATAGCAAACAGATCCGATAAGAAACTTTGGTTTCTGAGAAACGCGCTCGATGCGGACTACTTCAGCGCAGACGAGGTGGCTGCAGTTGTAGATGGAGATATCCCCTCCGCGGATTTTGAAGTCGCGCGCCAGAGACTACGCGACGAATCCATACGCGTGGCACTGGAGCCAGGCACCCTGTCGGAGGGGTTCGTGTTCACCCCAAAAGCCATTGGTGGACGCTACGTCGATATTCGCTTGGGCGAGGATATTTATGCCGTTGAGCTCGAGCGGGTGAAGGCGCGTGCGAGCGGAGAGAAAGCGCGTTTGGCTACGGTGTCCGAACTTCGCTTTGGTTTCGCCATTCCCCTGCCCGACGGAATTTTCGACTACGAGCAGCTGCAACCGGAAAACATATACACCGATGAGCGGCCGAATCTCAGCCAAAGGGAATTCCGGGTCGCGCTGGAGGCCTTGCCCTGCTGTGCAAGCAATGAAAGCGGGGATGCCTGGGGTGACCCGCTGAATGTGGTGATCGTTGCAAATACGACCGACGCACTGAACTCATTGTCGCGTGCGGGTTGGTCCTTCACGCATCGAATCACCCCGGAGAGTGTCCGCCGCCTCATGGGCGCATCCATTCAGGGCGACGGCTACCCGGTGGCGCCGGTGAGCAATCTCTACCTCTTCGGTCGGAAGCAGGACTTCGCGCTGCAGAGGGCGCGACCCAATATCTCCCAAAGGAATCACATGCGCTTCTGGCTCGCACCCTTCAAGTTTGTGGACAAGGACGTATGGGTGGGCCAGGTCAGTCGCGATATCGGCATCAAGCTCACGCCAAAATCCCCGACTTTGACAACGCATATTATCGATCCCGAAGTCGATATGACGCGCGAGTACCTTCTGCATAGCCTGCTTGCCGAGGGTTTGGTTGACACCTTCGGTTTTGCAGAGGGCGCCAGGGCCGCGACGCGCGAAGCGCCCGCGATGAATCTGACTGACGACCCCTACTTCAGCGACGGCCTGCGACTCGTGATCGTCATTTCACCGGATCCGATTCCTTACGAGCGCGTCGGCAGTCTTGTCTGGCAGGAGTCAGCCGCACCGGTAGCGGAGGGACAGACAGAGGCAGGTGATGCCCACGTAAAAGCCATTTCCGGTCCGTGAGAAAATCGGTCACTGTTATTCTTGTACAACCTGTCTACACTCGTTCGAGGCGAGCGTAGTGATATCCTTGCAACCAGGTAATCCACTACAGACGGGGGGAGCGCATCGTGGCAAACCGATCCTTAACGCCAGAAGAAGTGGCCACCTATCAAGCGGATGGGGTGGTGTTCGTTCCCGATATTATCGAATCCACCTGGATTGACTCACTGACACGGGTGGTGGACGAACAGCTGGATAGGCCCAGCCGCTGGGCGAATGACGGCAACAGCGGCAGTGCCAAGAACCGGATGTTCACTGATCGCTACCTGTGGCAAAGCAACCCGGCAATTTTTGACTTCGTCAGTCACTCCGGCTGCGCCCGACTGGCGGCTCAGGCCCTGCAAAGCAGCAAAAGCCGATTTTACTTCGACCACCTGCTGGTGAAGGAGCCCGAGACCGAAACGCCCACGCCATGGCACCAGGACATTCCCTACTGGCCGTTTCTCGGCTCCCAGATCTGTTCGATCTGGGTGGCGCTCACACCGGCACGCGTTGAAAACAGCGCGATGGAGTTTGTGCGGGGTTCGCACCGGCACAATAAGTACTATCGAGCGGAGGTGTTCGGGGACAGGGAAAACCACGTCAACAGCAGCTGGACCGGGAGCAGCCAGTCAGAGCCTGTCCCGGACATCGAGTCCAACCGTGGCCAATTCGACATCGTGGGGTGGGACGTTCAGCCCGGTGATGCCCTGATTTTCTCCGCCTGGACGCTGCACGGCGCCCGGGGAAACCGATCCGGGATCGAGAGGAGGGCGGCGATTTCAACCCGCTGGCTCGGCGACGATGCGGTCTGGCACCCGCACGACGGCGCGGACCCCACGGTCAATCCGGACCAGGTGAGCGTCAAGCCGGGGGACTACCCGGCGGATGACCGGCTGTTTCCCTGTCTATGGCCGGAACAAGCCTGACGGCCCGGGCTTGGCCATAGCCATCACGCAGGGCAAGTCCTCGACTACAGCTGTCCTGCGACCGCGGCACGGAATAGATCAGCGTATTGTCTGGCATCGAACCTAATAGGGTTGCCGCCCGCAGAAGGGTCCTCTGTTGCCATTCGGCCGATACGATCCGCCGCGTCGGCGTCGATGCCGATCTCCGCAAGATTGTGTGGGATACCCAGTTGCTCGCGTAAGTCCAGTATCCAACGCATGAAACTATCGATACCGGGCTGTTCGATGTCCAGATACCGGCACAGGCGCAGGATAGGGTCGTCTATCGCCTCACGATTCGCCTGCAGCACGTAGGGCATCAGGATAGCGTTCAACAGGCCGTGGTGGGCGTTATATACCGCGCCGAGAGGATGCGCGAGGGCGTGCATGGCGCCGAGCCCTTTTTGAAACGCCGTGGCGCCCATGGTGGAAGCGACCAGCATCTGGGTCCGGGCTTCAAGATCATTGCCATCGGCGACGGCCACCGGCAAGAACTCCCTGACCAGGCGAATACCCTCGATGGCGATCCCATCGGCGATGGGGTGGTAGGAGGGACAGCAGAATGCTTCCAGGTTATGTGAAAGCGCATCCATTCCGGTAGCCGCGGTAAGGTGACGCGGCAAGCCAATGGTTAATTCGGGATCGAGAATAACGATGGCGGGCAGCATGCCGGGGTGGAAGATGATTTTCTTGACGTGCTGCCGGGAATCGGTGATGACCGAGGCGCGCCCGACCTCGGAGCCGGTCCCGGCCGTGGTGGGAATGGCGATGACGGGTGCAATGCCCTCGGCGTTCACCCGGGTCCAGTTATCGCCCGTGTCCTCAAAATCCCACAGTGGCCGCCTCTGGCCCACCATCAGGGCAACGGCCTTGCCGGCATCAAGGGCCGAGCCGCCACCCATGGCGATGACACCATCGTGCCTGCCATCGCGATAGGCGGTCACGCCTTCCTCGATGTTCTCCCCGGTGGGGTTTCCCTGGATGCCCGCAAAGACGCCGCAGGACAGGCCTGCGTCACGACAATTATTGACGGCGGCGTCTACCATGGGCGAGGAGGACAGACCGGGATCGGTAACCAGTAGCGGTGTTGTTATCCCCAACTGCTGGCAAAAGCCGGCCAGCTCGGTAATGCGTCCGGCACCTGCGTGGATACTGCTGGGGTAGTTCCAGTTGGCCAGTAACTCTGTCATCGCTTCGTTCACACGGCTCGGCGCACTGCGTGTTAAATAATCTCGAAGTAGCGCTCGAGTTCCCAATCGGTGATGTGTTTGTTGTGCTCGCGGGCTTCCCAGTCACGGCTGGCAGCATAGTGTTCCACAAACTCCGCTCCAAACAGTTCGCGGGCGACACGGGAGTCGCGAAGCGCCGTGGCGGCCTCTGACAGTGAGCGTGGCAGGGCCAGGGAAGAGGGGTGTTCCTGCTCGTAGGCATTGCCGGTCACCATGTCTTCCGGTTCCAGTTCATTCTCGATGCCATAGAGGCCCGCCCCCAGTGCGGCGGCAAGGGCGATATAGGGGTTGGCATCGGCAGAACCGAGACGAAATTCGACCCGTTGTGATTTATCGGATCCGGGAATAAGCCGCAAAGCGGTGGTGCGGTTCTCGCAGCCCCAGGTTGCATCGGTGGGTGCCCAGTATCCGGGAACCAGGCGTGAATAGGCATTAACAGTCTGGGCGAACATGGCCAGGAGTTCAGGCATCAATTTTTGCTGGCCCGCAATAAAGTGCCGTTGCACTTTACTCATGTTCATCGGCTGCTTTGCGTCGAAGAACGCCGATCCGGAGCCATCCAGCTTGCGAAGGGAAATGTGAATATGCCCTGACTGTCCCGGGTAATCATTGGACCATTTGGCCATGAAGGTCGCCATCATGCCCCGTCTCTGGGCCCACACCTTGGTGAAGGTCTTGAACAGGGCGGCCTTGTCCGCGGCTGCCTCAGCGTGATCTACGGCCAACGCGGCCTCCAGTACGCCGGGCCCCGTTTCCGTGTGCAGGCCTTCGATGGGAAAATTCATCTCCTCGCCCAACTGCAGCAACTCGTGATACAGGTCGGCATGCACCGAGTTGCGGATCATGGAGTAGCCGAAGAACCCGGGCGTAACCGGTTCCAGGTTGCGATAGTGTTTGGCACGGGCGGAGTGAGGGGTTTCGTTGAACAGGAAAAACTCATACTCGAACGCCGCGAGCGGCTCAAACCCCAGGACCTCAGATTTCTGTAACACTCTGGCCAGCGTACTGCGTGGGCTGACCTCGGCGGCGTTGCCATCGAAGTCGCAGAGAAACAGCAGCATGCCGTCTTCAAAGGGGATCTCCCGGCAGCTTTCGGGAATCACTCTGACCGGGGCATCGGGATAGCCGGTGTGCCAGCCGGTGAAGGTGACATCAGTATTTTCGTAAAGCTGGTCTTGCGAATCCCAGCCCAGTACGACATCACAGAATGCAAAGCCGGCGTCCAATGACGAGAAGAATTTCTCCTTGCTCATGTACTTGCCGCGCATCACACCGTCATTGTCAAACAGGCCGACTTTTACGTGGGTCAGCTGGCGATCCTCGACAATCTGCCTGGCGTCAGCGGCGGTTTTTACCTTGGCTGGAATCATCATAGGAAGCGCCTCTTCTATTACACCAGTGACCAGCAGGGCGGGGTCAGGGTCTGGCGCTAGCTGGCGTAGGCCGGGCCGCCAAATTCCGGGTTGCCGACTTCGTCAAAGCTGAGGACGTTCGTCGTATCCCAGGGTGGCGCCTCGGTACGAAGGGCAACCAGCGCTTTCTGTTGGCTCCACTTGACGACATCCAGGCAGATCTCGGCGATCTGGGTCGCGGTATAGTGCCTTTCAAGTTCCGCCTTCAACTCTTCGTCCGCGAACGAGGGCGACAGAATCATGGCATCGCAGAGTCGCAGCGCGGCTATAATCTCGGGACCGAAGTCACTGTTTTCATAGTGCGCGATTTTGCGTTGCATGCTCTCGTCGAAACCTTCATCCAGTGCCTCCCGGGTGCGCAGGGAACCGCACAGGCGACAGTCGTGGATCTGTGCGCAGCGCAGACGAACGAGTTCGGTCGTCAAGGGGTCAACCGTTTTTGCGCGAACGACAGACGCGGCAAAGTCCGCAATTGCGCGCTCCAAAGCCCCGTCGAGCGCGATACCGGGCGTCAGTTCCTCCAGAGGTAATCGGGGCGTTTGTGCACTCATTACAGCACCCTCCTTGTAACAAGTTCCAGTCTGCCTAACATATCAGCCACGTAAAGCGCGTTGACAAAAGCGTAAATCTCATCGGCGCTGGCGAACGCCTGTAACCGGGCCACCTGCTCGTCGCTCAGGGTACTGACTGAAGCGGCAAACTGCTCTGTGAACTCGATAAAAGCGCTTTCCCTGTCCGACAGGGGGCCCGCGGGTGGCGACCAGTTCTGTTGTCGCAGGGCGGCCATCACGTAAGAAGAGCAAAGCTCCAGTAAGCCGGGATCCGTGGCCTCGCGGGCCAATTGTATTGTCTTCTCGAGCTCCACGGCGACTGCGGGATGGAGTTCCCGCAGCCTGGCAAGGGTATCGTGCGAAAGCATGTCGTGATTCCTGCTAATCGATAGTTGTGCCCCAAAGATATTAGCAGACTGTGCGCCTGCGGTGATGGTTTCACGCAACTCGTCGCCGGGCGCCCCTCGCCGGGCACCCCTCGCCGGGCGCCCCTCGCCGGGCGCCCCTGGTCGGGCGCCCCTGGCCGGGCGCCCCTGCCCGGGAGCGGTTGATTTTAGGCCCGATCCGTCTGATCATTGGCCGAGTACCTCGTGTTGCCTCCGGAAACTCTCAGCATCAATCCAAAGGGAATCGACCATGTCTAAACCCCTGTCACGGCTCTTACTGCTAACCCTGCTGATCGGCGGATGCGCTACCGAGGTCGCGATCCAGGATTCGGCCAAAAACCCGCAATGGCAGGGCGACAACCCCCAGAAGGTTATGATCGTCGGGATAGATGAGCGTCGCTATCGGACGCCCTTTGAGAGCACGTTCGTGGCCGAGTTGCGCAGCCGTGGCTACAACGCGGTGACCAGTACTGCCTACGCGCCTGTACTGTCTGACCTGGAAGATGACGCCACCTTCAAGCAGGTGATCGAGCAATCCGGTGCTGACAGCATCATGACCGTCAAGGCGGTGGGTTTTCGACAGCCCAATAACGACGCCTGGGCCGCGGCTTACATTGTGGCTGCCCTTTTCGCGGAAGATTACAGCGATTATCGCAGAATGCGTGGCGCAGTGAGTGCCGGCGCCCTCGCCGATAACGTGGCGGCCGCCCATTACGGACTGGAAGTGCAGTTTTTTGATGTCGCCACCGACAAGATGATCTGGAGCGCGAAAACCAGGACTTTTGACGCAGAACACCTGGACGACCTGGTGATCAAACTGGCCGATGTGCTGATTGATGAGCTGATTGCCGAGGGCATCATCTAGCGCACGGGATTCGCTCAACAAGTAAAACCGTAGACTTATAGAGAACATGATCAACATGGATTTCAGCCAGCGCGTGGTGGTTAACACTGCGGAAGCGGATTGGGTGAAGAGCCCCATGCCGGGTGTGTGGCGCAAGCCTCTGGCGCGCGAAGAAGCCGAGCGTGGCCACGCCACCAGCATCGTGCGTTATGACCCTGGTGCCCGCTTCAGCCCCCACGACCACCCACAGGGTGAGGAGATTCTTGTGCTGGAGGGCACCTTCTCGGACGAAACGGGTGATTACCAGGCCGGCACCTATTTCCGGAACCCGGAAGGCTTCCGCCACGCCCCGTTCTCCGAGGAAGGTTGCGAGATTTTTGTGAAGCTGCACCAGTTCCAGCCCGATGACACGGAGCACGTGGTGGTCGACACGGAAAATACCCCTTTCCAGCCAGGCCAGGGCGGACTCACCGTACTGCCCCTGCACCGGCACGGCACCGAACAGGTGGCGCTGGTGCGCTGGCCCGCGGGCGAACGGTTCCGGCCCCATCGCCATTACGGTGGCGAGGAGATCTACGTGGTGCGTGGCGAGTTAATTGATGAACATGGGCGCTACCCGGCGGGTTCCTGGCTGCGCAGCCCGCACCTCAGCGAACATTGCCCCTATGCCGAGCAAGACACCCTGATCTGGGTGAAGGTAGGTCATCTGCCGCTGGACGTCGCGTGAACCCCGGTGGTATCACCTGCCGCTGGAACTGTGCCGGCAGAAGACTAGGACTCGCTGGCGTGGCAAACGATCGACTCTTAACCTGAACGGCCTCTGCTGATGAATCAGGACCTGCTCCAGCAGCGTCTTCAGTGCCTGGCGCCGGATGACCTGAAGACCCTGCTGGTGGGTGGTTTACGTCTGTCGCCAAAGTCGGTAGCCGGCATGGAACAGCCTGCGCTGGTGGCGCTGTGTGACCAGCGGCTGCGCCGGGCCGCAGGGTCTTCCCTGGTCAATCTGATCCGACAGCCGGGCAGCTTTCCCTACAAGCAACTGCTGATCGATGTTGCGGACAAGCTGGCACCGGGTTTTACCCCCCTGAGCTGGACCCCGTACCGCCAGGGCGATGCGCACACCGAGGAAGAGATTGAAGATGCGGTCCTCGAGCTGTTTGAGGCCCGGGCCCGACGGTGGTGGGCCAGGCTGTCGCAGGAGCGGCGCGGGGAGTTCGTGGAGGAATTGAACCGGGTGTTGCGCGCCGAGGGGAAGAGCCGGGGACCGCTGGGGCAGGGCGCGATGCCGGTGTTGCAACAGCAGGCGGTGGAACAACTCATCCAGGCCGGTCTGGTGGCGGGCCTGTCCAATGTCGCCGCCACCGGTGTGCTGGGCACCCTGGGGGTGTCGATGGTGGGGCAGCTCGGCTGGCTGGTACTGGTCCAGACTGTGGGCTGGATGGCGGGCCTGAAAATTGCCCTGTTCGGGGTCGGTGGCTACGGTGCCATGGGTGGCGCGGTCACCGTACTGGGTGGCGCGGCGGTCGGCGGACTGGTGGCCATTCCCGGGTTGCTGGTAGTGGCAGATGGGCCCGCTTACCGCAAGACCATCCCCACCACCCTGATGTTGCTGGCCCGGTCCCGGCTGGACCTGAAGCTCAGGGACGCCGGGCCACCAGGCGCGCAATAGCCTGCTGGCGGCTGCCGTCCGCGTCCGGCACCACGCCCTCGAAGCTGTACAGGATCTCCCAGGCGCCGAACGCGTCCTGCAACTCGCCCGGCCGCAACAGGAAATCGGGATTGTGGGGCCGTCCGAACCGCGGTTGCTCCGTGGTAAACGTTTCATAGACCAGCAGGCCGCCGGGACATATGGCGCGCCGGATGGCCGGCAGCAGGGGCCTGTGCAGATAGCGAAAAACCAGTATTGCACCCCACTCGTCTTCGCCCAGCGGGGCGGGTGGGTCGGCCTCGAAGTCGGCCTGCCACAGCCTGGCCCGGTAGGCGGCATCCGGTGGTAATTGTTCCTGCAATGCGACTTTTACCCGGTCCAGTGCCTCAGCCGAGCGGTCGGCGAATACCACCTCCAGGCCCTGACCCAGCAGGAACAGGCCGTTGCGGCCGCCGCCACAGGCGAGGTCGAGCACAGGTGTCGAATCGCGCAAGCGGGGGAGAAATTCCTGCAACAGGGGAGACGGAGCCATGCCGCGCAGCTTACGGATTACCCGCTGTAATGGAAAGTACGGCCAATAAGTTACCCGGTTTCCAAACTTGCCAAGCCCCCCGGACCGGCTACCCTTGGGAAAGGACAACGCATTGCCGGCAAAGGCTTGCGCCGGCCAGGGAGGGGTTATGGAAGACGGGTATATCGAGCGCTGGCGTTACCTGGGCGCGTGGTTGATTTTGTTGCTATCGCTGGTTTCCCTGGGCGGCTGCCTGGTTACCGTGGAATACGGTGTGGGTGGTACCGTGACGTCCAGCGTGGAGCGAGAGTGTTTTTTCAATTGTGCTTACAACGTCGGTCCGGGCGAGGATTTCGAGCGCACATTCACCGCCGTGCCCACAGGTGGCTGGGAGTTTCATCGCTGGCGTGATTCGCTTGGTGATGGCTACAGCGTTTGCACGTCGCCCCTGCTGCGGGCCTGTCCGTTTACAATTGTCTCCTTGCCCGAACTGCTCGATCCGTTTGAGCTGACCCTGGAGCCCTTTTTCCTGCCCAACAACGGCTTCCGACTCACCCGCCTGGCCTATACCACGCCCACGCAGATGCCGGGGGCATTCCGGCAAGTGAGCCTGACCGAGTGGGAGCAACAGTTGGGCAGCAGTGTATTTCGACTGGTGCTGGAAAATCGCACCGAGTCCAGCGTGTCCCTGTCCGACGCGTCCCGCAAACTCCTGTACGTGCTCAATCTCGGCACCAGCCAGGTGAATTTCTCCAAGGAAGGCGCTGCGCTGGAGGTCGAGGGCGGCATCACGGCGGCCACCTCGCGGCCCACCGGCTGGCTGGTTAACTGGGTCAGCTTCGGCAACAGCCGCGGACAGGCGCGGGGGGAGTACCGCCAGGTGGACGAGATGAGCTGGCAGCGTTTCCGCCGCAACCGCGATGAACCCAACGCGGAATTTGTGGAAGAGGAGCGAGGCGCCGACACGCTGGTGCTGCGCAATCTGGGCAATGGCAAACTGCTGGAATTCAACTTCACTACCGGCGATATCCGCGACCCGGCCGATGAGGATGTGGTGGTTGCCGTCATCCAGGACTGGCGCCAGGCGGTAAACGGCTGGAACGCCTACCTGGTGCAGTTCGCGGATATGAACTCCGGTGAGGATGCCGGTGCCTATGTCCGGGTCTCGGAGTTCGGTTGGGAGGAGCGCGGTACCGCAACGGGTGACCTGCGCGCGCAACTGGTGGAAACCCGGCGCGACGCGATCCGGATCGACCTGCGCGATACCAACACCGGCCGGGTGGTCCAGTTGCGTATAAGGGATGGTTTTGTCGCCGAATCTTCCAGCGGGGTTTCCGTTCCGATCCCGAAATGGGATATTGTGGAAATATTGTAAGGCGTTTTATTTCCACAACGGATTTCGGGGCTACGAATACCATGACGCGACTGCTGTTGATCCTGATGCTGGCCTGCGCAAGTGTCGCCAGCCACGCCGCCGATGTGCTCAAGGTGGGCCTGTCACCGGACTACCCGCCGCTGCAATACAAGCAGGATGGGCGCCTGGTGGGGGTGGAGCCCGATAACATCAAGGCAGTCAGTGAAATCCTGGGTCGGCCTGTGCAAACCTTCGAATTCCCCTTCGAGCAGCTCATCCCCGCCCTGCAGCAGGGGCGTATCGACGTGATCATGTCGGGCCTCTCGGTGACCCCCGAACGGTCCGAGCAGGTGCTGTTTGCCGAGCCCTACCTGCAGGTGGGCCAGATGGCCATCATGCACCGGGACAAACTGGGCAGGTATTCCCAGCCCTGGGCTATTTTCCGTGAGGGTGTGCGGGTGGGCGTGGAGCCGGGCACCACCGGCGCGTCCTTTGCCGAGCGGGAGCTGCCGGACGCAGAAATCGTGTTTGTCGCCAATCCGGAGCAGGCCTTCGCGGCCCTGCGGCAGGACCAGATTGACCTGTATGTACACGACGCCCCCACCAGCTGGAACCTGGCCACGTCAATGGAAAACGACGACCTGATCAGTCTCTACAGCCCGTTGACGAAAGAATCACTGGCCTGGGCGGTGCGGCAGGGCGACGACGCCCTGCTGGCGGAGCTCAACCGGGCATTGGAACTGATGCGCAGCAACGGCACACTGTCCTATATCCTGAATCGCTGGATCCCGGTGCAGGTCGAGGTGCAGTAGGCATTCCCGCAACGCCGGCTGTTGCAGGCGGCGCAGTCCCGGCTCAGCCCAGCAGCGGTTTGGTGGCCTGCAGTACCGCCTTGAAACATTTCGGGTTGCCGCAAACGATATTCCCGGACTGCAGGAAGTTGTCCGAGGCGTCGATGTCCGCGACCAGTCCACCCGCCTCCCGGACCAGCAGCGACCCCGCAGCGATATCCCAGCTGGACAGGCCGATCTCCCAGAATGCGTCCAGGCGCCCGGCTGCCACGTAGGCGAGGTCCAGGGACGCGGCTCCGGCGCGGCGGATACCGGCACATTGCGCGGCCAGGACTTCAATGGATTTGGCGTAGGAGGCCAGGCGGTCGTCGCAGTGGTTCTTGAACGGGATGCCGGTACCCAGCAGGGCACCGTCCAGGCTGGTCAGGCGGCTGACCCGTATGCGCCGGCCGTTGAGCTGGGCGCCGCGACCGCGGCTGGCGGTGAACTCTTCCCGCCGGACAGGATCCACGATCACGGCGTGCTCCACCTTGCCGCGGTGCACACAGGCGATGGAGACCGCGTAGTGAGGAATACCGCGGATAAAGTTGGTAGTGCCGTCCAGGGGGTCGATGATCCAGCGGTATTCGGCATCTTCCGGCCCGTCCAGGCCGGTCTCTTCCCCGAGGATGGCGTGGTCGGGATAGGCCCGGCGCAGCTGCTGGATGATTTCCTGCTCCGCCGCGATGTCGACCTCGGTCACGAAGTTGTTTTTGTCTTTCGCCTGAACTTCGATCCGATCGAGATCATCCGAGGCGCGCACAATGTTCTCGCCGACCTTGCGGGCCGCGCGCAGCGCGATATTGATCATCGGTTCCATGGTCTGTTCCGGGGGGTGGTTATCGGGCGCGCGATTATAGCAGCTTCCCTAATTTCGGGGACAGTTTACTTAATTCTAATTCGGGGACAGTTCACTTAATTCGGTAGAAACCGAATTAAGTGAACTGTCCCCGAAATGTACCCGGCCTAGAGAAGGAGCTCGATCAGTTCGCCCGCAGCTCCCTCCATGAGGTAGCCCCGGTGGCCCGAGAAGGGACCATCCTGAAGCCGGTAAGCCAGGCAGCCATCGGGCAGGGCGTCCCCGTTGCGCATGGCAAAGCTGATCAAGCTGATGCCCGTGGGCAGGTCGTGCATCGAACGGGGCCGCGGCGACAGTCCGTCCAGTTCGTCAATCTCGATCAGGCTCTGGCCGCGCAGTTGCAGGGTTGCGATCGGGTGGCGGGTTTCCAGGGGCAGACCGCGGGCGCGGTTTATCACGGTGATGCGGGTGTCGAAGCGGTTGCCGACGGTGCCCGGGAACTGTTCGAAGGTTTGCAGGGCCCGATCCCGACTCTGCGCCAGTAACACCGGGATGAAGATTTTATCCACCGCGCACCTGGCCAGGGGCAGGTCGAAACCCGGTACGTCGCGCTTGATCTGGGTCAGGTACAGCACCTCACCCGTGGGTCCGACCACCTGCATGGCCCGGATATCGGGGCTTATGTCCAGATCGGCGGGTGCCCCCAGGATGGTGAAGGGAGAATCCAGCAGCGCCTCGTGCAGGGCGTCCACATCCTCGACGTTGATCTCCAGCGACAGCCAGCCGGCGTGCTCGAAGGGCTTGACCGGCACCGCGTCGTCGGACCCCAGCAGGCGCAACCAGGGTTCTCCCAGGGCATTGGCCAGCCAGACCTGGCGTGCACCGGCCAGCAGCGGGCGCTGCCAGGCCGCCGCCAGGGCCTCGCTGACCACGCCGTCGCTGTGAACCCGCTGGTGCAGGTGTTCACACCATGCCGTCACACACGCGTCGACATGGGTCGTTGTCAGCGTAGCGGCAAGTACCGGACCCAGTATGCTTTCGCTCACGCTGGTGGCTGCTCCGGGTTCAGATTTCCAGGTCCATCATGTACTGGAATTGCTCCGGGTTATACAGGGCGTAGAGGTAATCCCGCAGCAGTTCCGTGTCTCCCTGCTTCTGGAAGGAGCGGCGGGTCAGGCTCAAGAGCGGGCTGCCCGGGGAAACCTGGAGGGCGGCCGCAGACTCGGCGTCGGCCGCCACCGCGCTGAGAATCTGGGTCACGTGGTTGAGGTCCAGGCCGTGTTCCCGGAAATAGGTCAGGCGCGGCGTGGTCTCGAAAATGGACGGCTTGCGCGGCTTCTTTACGCCGGCAGTCCAACTGGTGTAGTAGCCGAAAGGGACGCCTTCGCGCTCTCGCACCCGGACCAGGTGCAGTGCTGTATCCCCGGCAGCCAGCCCCAGTTCGTGCCGGATATCCTGTGGCGGCTGCAGCATGGCGCATTCCAGTACCGTGGCGCGACTGCTGCGCGCCATCGTTTCGATTTCCTGCAGCATGCCGGTCAGGGGCGCCTTGACCGGCTTGGGACGGTATTTGTAGATGATGTGGGTGCCCTTGCCCCGGCGCCGTTCCACCAGGTTTTCGGTGGCGAGTTCGTCCATGGCCCGTTTCGCGGTTATGCGCGATACGTTGAAGGATTCCGCCAACTGCTCCTCGGTGGGCATGCGCTCGCCCTGGGCCAGGGTGCCGTCCATGATCATGCCCTTGAGCAGGCTGTACAGCTGGTAGTACAGGGGCGCGGGCGATTCCTTGCTGAGCCCGTCCCGTTCGCGCTGACTGAAAAGTGTCTCGAGCGACGTCATCCCTGGTCTCCATCATTGCGCCGTGGGCGCCAATTGTTTATTTGTAATAATGATAATACATTAGATCAATATTTTTCCGCTGTCTCAAGGGGCGCAGCATGCATAACAGGACCGCCTGGTGGACGGCGGGGTTCGCCTGCCTGGCACTGATGGTGAGCAACGGCATGACCGTGTCCGGCCTGTCGGTATACGACCTGGAGTTTATGGGGCAGTTCGGCTGGTCCCTGGGCGAGATCAAGTTTCGCGACATGGTCACCCTGACCCTGACGGGCCTGCTGGCCCCCTTGGTCGGCATCCTGATCGACCGTTTCGGCGTGCGGCGCTGTATGCTGACCGGCTGGATACTGCTGTCCCTGGCGTACCTGGCCTACAGCCGCCTGGAGAGCCTGGCGGAACTCTATGTCATACACGCCATATTCGCCGTGGTATTACTGCTGTGTGGCCTGAACGTGGCGATTATCCTGGTATCGAACTGGTTCGTTCGCTATCGCGGTACCGCGATCGGTATCGCCCTGACGGGCACCAGTCTCGGCGGCGCCCTGTTCCCGCAGTACGGCACAGCAATGATTGCCGCGGCGGGCTGGCAGCAGGCGTTTGCGCTCGCCGCGGTGTTTCCGTTGCTGTTGCTGGCTCTGACCTGGGCCCTGGTGCGAGACCGGCCGGGTTCCGCCCGGCCAGCCCGGGGCGCGCCAGCCCGGGGCACGCCAGCCCGGGGCACGCCAGCCCGGGGCACGGCAGCCCGGGGCGCGCCAGCCCGGGGTAGCAGTAGCCCCTCGCCCGGGTCGGAGAACTCTGGTATGGCTTTTCGTGAGGCCATCGGTACCGGCACCTTCTGGGCGCTGGCGCTCATCGCCATGTCGACCTTTTACACGGTACTGGGTGTACAGGCCCACATCTTCAAGTACATGCGAGACGCCGGTTTCGATGCACAGCTGGCTACCAACGCCATCAGCCTGTTTTTCCTCTGTGCCCTGGCCGGCAAATTCCTGTTTGGCCTGGTGGCTGATTTCCTGCCCCAGAGGCGGGTATTCTTCGGCAACCTGCTGGTGATGCTGGTGGGATCTCTGGCGCTGGCACAGATGGACACGGCGCTGGTGTGGCCCGCGGTGGTCACCTTTGGCCTGGGCTGGGGCGGAGTCTATACCCTGCTGCAGCTGACGGTCATGAACAGTTTCGGGACCCGCGACGCCGGCAAAATCCTGGGTACTATTACCATTCTGGACGCCAGTGGAGGCGGTCTGGGAATCTGGCTTACCGGCTTACTGTATGACCGCAGTGGCAGCTACGATCTGCCGTTCGCCGTGTTTACCGGCCTGGTCCTGTTCGCCCTGCTGTGCCTGACCCGGGTGAAACCACTGGCCGGCGTCCCGGCACAGGTCAGCCAGCCGGAACTTGCAGGCAGTTGATAGTTTTCACTTTCAATCCGCGCCCCGTATAATCGTCGCAGGTCGCAGCCCGGTAGGGGGTGTTTACCGGGCAACAGGGAGAGATCAATTTGCCAGCCCGATGGCTTAACAGTTCCAGCGACGTATCGCGGCGCCTGACCGCGGTGTTGGACGGCGGTTGGCAGACTGTGGCCCGGCCCGAGAGAGCGCGGCAGGTGCGGCAGGCCGTGTGCCTGTTATTGCTGGTGTGGGCGGTGCTGGCCCTGGCGCAACTGGTGCTGGCCCTGATCCCGGGCCGCAGCGCCGAACTTCCGCGGAATGTGGACATCCTGAACCCCGCAACCCGCACAGCGACGCCGGAGTCTGACCAGGTGGTTGATATTCAGCGCCTGGTGGGCTGGCACCTGTTCGGCGAGGCCGGCCAGTCGACCGCCCCCGTGGCCAGCGTGGTTGAGACCGCCCCGGCAACCCGATCCGAGCTGGAGGGGATCGAGAAGGGGGCACGTGAGACCCGCCTGGACCTGAGACTGGTCGGCATCGTCGCGTCCAGCGAGGACGGGTTGGGACACGCCATCATAGAATACCGCAATCGCCAGGAAGTCTACGCGGTGGAGGACAAGCTGCCACTGCCAGGCCAGGTCACCCTGGCCAAGGTGATGCCGCAGCAGGTGGTGCTGGACAATGGCGGTACCTATGAATTGTTGAAGCTGTTTGATGGCAAGGGGCTGTCAAGCCAGATGGCCACCCAGGGCGCGCAGTCGCCGGCCAGCGGCAGGGCGAGCAGCCGACCTGAACCTGCCAGTGAACAACGCGACAGCACCGAGGTCTCAGAGTTGGCCCGGGATTATCGCGATCGCCTGTACCAGAACCCACAGTCCCTGGCCGAGGTGGTGCAGGTGGCTGCGGTACGCGAAGGAGATGAATTGCTCGGTTACCGTATCAGCCCCGGCAGGGACAAGGCCCAGTTTGAACTGCTCGGCCTGCGACCGGGCGACCTGGTGACGGCTATCAACGGCATACCCCTGGATGATCCTGCCAACACCGTACGCCTGTACCAGGCCATGCGCAGCGCCGAAGAGGCGGTATTTGAACTGCAACGGGACGGCCAGCCGCTGTCGCTGACGGTGAGCCTGGCCGCCGAACAATGAGGCCTGAATTAAGCCATGAGAAGGACTGCTCTGCGATGATTACCCGCTTCCCCCTGTTCAAGGGGGCGCTCCTGTCCCTGTGCCTGCTATTGCCACTGCAGGCGCTGGCACAGGAATTTACCGTCAACCTGAAAGAGACGGATATCCAGGAACTGATCAAGTTCGTGTCGGAGGCCACCGGCACCACCATCGTGGTGGATCCGGCGGTCAAGGGCAAGGTCAAGGTGGTGTCCTCCAAGCCGATCAGCCGCAGCGAGTTGTACGACCTGTTTCTGTCCATCCTCGAGGTGCACGGCTACACCGCGGTGCGCTCCGGCGGTGTCGTCCGGGTGATCCAGAACAAGGATGCGCGCTCGGCTCCGGTCGCGGTGCGGGATAAGATCTCAACGATCAACGACGAGTATGTGACCCAGGTGATCCGGCTGGAAAATATTTCGGCCGCGAAACTGATCCCGGTGCTGCGGCCCCTGGTGCCACAGCAGGCGCACATGGCCGCCTATGCCCCTTCCAACGCCATCATCATTTCCGATACCGCCTCCAACATCGACCGCATCGGCGGCATCATTGACCGCATGGACCGGTCCGCGATACAGCAGACCGATATCGTCAAGTTGCGCTACGCCGTGGCGGAGGACGTGGTGGGGATGCTGGACAAGCTGAACCAGTCCGAGGCCAAACAGGCGGGGGGCAATGATCCTGAAGTGTTACTGGTGGCGGACAAGCGCACCAACTCGGTACTGGTCAATGGCGACGAGGTCGAGCGGGCACGCATCCGCACACTGATCAGCCACCTGGATTCGCCGCTGGAGCAAAGTGGCAACGTGAAGGTGGTCTACCTGGAATACGCCCAGGCCACGGAAATTGCCGAGGTGCTGACCCGGGTGATGCAGAATATCAACCAGCTGGATACCGGGGAGGGCAACAAGCCGGCCCGGACCCGGTCGACGTCCACCTCCACCATCGAGGCGGACGAGGGTACCAACGCCCTGATCATTACCGCGGACGCCGACGAGATGGCCGCGCTGGAAGCGGTCATCCAGCGGCTGGATATACGCCGTGCCCAGGTGCTGGTGGAGGCGATTATCGTGGAGATGGAACTGGTGGATGGCCAGGACCTCGGCCTGCAGTGGCTGTTTGCCAACGACAGCGGTTTCTACGGCAGCAACATCAACGGTGACGACGCCCGTGCCCGACGCATCGCCGACGCGCTGCTTCCTGAGGATGGCGATGATGGGTCGGACGAGGAGTTCAACCTCGCCGCGCTGGCCGGCGCCCTGGCCCGTACCGGGGGACTGACCCTGGGTTGGGGCACCCTGGACGACGACCTGTCCATGACCATCATCCTCAATGCGCTCAAGGAATCGACCAACGCCAATATCCTTTCCACGCCCAGCCTGCTGACACTGGACAACCAGGAGGCCTATATCACTGTGGGCCAGAACGTGCCCTTTGTGACCGGCTCCTTTACCAATACCGGGTCGGGAGGTGACGGGGCCCAGAACCCGTTCCAGACCATCGAGCGCCAGAACGTCGGCATCACCCTGTCGGTGACTCCCCATATCAACGAGGGCAATGCGGTGGTGCTGGACATAGAGCAGGAGGTGTCCAGCCTGACCGGTCTCGGGTTCCTGGCCTCGGACCTGATCACCAACGAGCGCAAGATCCAGACCAAGGTCCTGGCGGAAGATGGCCGGGTGGTGGTGCTGGGAGGCCTGATCAAGGACGATATCCAGGAGGCCCAGAAGAAGGTGCCCCTGCTGGGTGATATTCCGTTTTTCGGCCGACTGTTCCGCTCCGACGCGGAGCAGGTCACCAAGACCAACCTGCTGATCTTCATTCGCCCCACCGTGATCAGGGACGGTGAGCAGCTGGCCGGGGCCACGGCGGAGAAGTACCGCTATATCCAGCAGCGCAACGCGGCCAGCCGGGAACGCGGTATGCAGTTTCTCGACGACGATTACCTGCCGGTACTGCCGGAGTGGGAAGAACAGATCAAACAGCTGGATGAGATTCGAGAAGAAGAGGGTGCGGAGCAGCCGTGATGGAAAGCGCCGAACCATTGCCGGTCGAGCCGCCTGTCGGCCACCTGCCCTTCACCTTCGCCAAGCAGTTCGGGGTACTGCTGGATTGCAGTGGTCCCGAGACGCTGGTTTATCATCAGGGTCAGCCTGGCCTGTCGGTCATTACCGAACTGCGACGCTATCTCGGTACGCCCTTTAAACTGCAGCCGGTAGCGGAAGCTGAATTTCAGCGCCGACTTACCCTGGCCTACCAGCGCGGCAACAATGAAGCCATGCAGGTCGCCGAGGATTTGAGTACTGATGTGGACCTGAGCCGGCTGGCGGATGAAATTCCGGAGATCGGCGACCTGATGGATGCGGAGGACGACGCACCCATCATCCGATTGATCAACGCCATCCTGTCCCAGGCGCTGCGCGAACAGGCGTCTGATATCCATATCGAGACCTTCGAAGACAAGCTGACCGTGCGGTTCCGGATCGACGGGGTGATGTCCGAGGTGCTGTCGCCCAAGCGCATGCTCGCGCCGCTGCTGGTGTCGCGGCTCAAGGTCATGGCCAAGCTGGATATCGCCGAGAAGCGCGTGCCGCAGGATGGGCGGATATCCGTGCGCATCGCCGGCCACGCGGTGGATATCCGCATGTCGACGATACCCTCGGCTCACGGCGAGCGTGTGGTGCTGCGACTGCTGGACACCCAGGCGGGGCAGCTGCAGCTGGACCAGCTGGCCATGAACGACCAGGTGCTGTCGGCCTATGAGCGGGGACTGCACAGTCCCCATGGGATCATTCTGGTGACCGGCCCGACCGGTTCCGGCAAGACCACGACCCTTTACGCGGGTTTGACCCGGATCAACGAGAGTACCCGCAATATCCTGACCATCGAGGACCCGATCGAGTACATGTTGCCCGGAGTGGGCCAGACCCAGGTCAATCCCAAGGTGGACATGACGTTCGCCCGCGGCCTGCGCGCCATTTTGCGCCAGGACCCGGACGTGGTCATGGTGGGCGAGATTCGCGATCTCGAGACCGCGGAAATCGCTGTCCAGGCGTCCCTCACCGGCCACCTGGTATTGTCTACCCTGCACACCAACACCGCGATCGGGGCCGTGATGCGGCTGCAGGACATGGGCATCGAACCCTTCCTGCTGTCCTCCTCCTTGTTGTGTGTGATGTCCCAGCGGCTGGTACGCCTGCTCTGCCGGGAATGCCGGGCGGCGGTGGCGGCCAGTGAAGAGGAGCTGGCGCTGCTGGGCCTGCACCCCACCGACGAGCGGACCCTGCACCGGCCGGTGGGCTGCGAGCGCTGCAACTACACCGGCTATCGCGGCCGCACCGGCATCTACGAACTGATAGAGATCAACGACAGCCTGCGGACCATGATCCACGCCGGCGCCAGCGAGCAGGAAATGCTGGTGGAGGCGCGCCGCCACAGCCCTGGAATCCTGGAGGACGGCCAGCGCCGGGTGCTGGCCGGCGAGACCAGCCTCGAGGAAATGCTGCGCGTCACCTCCGTGACCTAGGACCGGGTAAGCCGACATGACCGCCTACCGCTATCGCGCGCTCAACCCCGAGGGCAGACTCGTCAAGGGGGTGCTCGAGGGTGACTCGGAACGCCAGGTGCGCTCCCAGTTGCGCGGCCAGTCCCTGCGCCCGGTGGAGGTGGCCACTGCCGGGCGCAGTACGGAGGCGGGTGGAGAGTCGCGCCTGCGCATCTTCCGGCCCCGCATCAAGACAGGCGAGCTGGCCCTGCTGACCCGGCAGCTGGCCACCCTGGTGCAATCCAGCCTGCCCGTGGACGAGTGCCTGCAGGCCGCGGCGGACCAGAGCCGTAAGGGGCGCGTCAAGGGCATGCTGTTGCAGGTCCGTTCGCGGGTGGCCGAGGGGCATACCCTGGCCTATGCCATGGGGGAGTTTCCCGGTGTGTTCTCCGAGATGTACCGGGCCATGGTCAAGGCGGGGGAACGCGCGGGCTACCTGGGGCCGGTGCTGGAACAACTCGCGGATTATTCGGAGCAGCGCCAGTACACCGGGCAGAAACTGAAAATGGCCATGATCTACCCGTTCATCCTGCTGGGGGTGGCCATCGCGGTGGTGGTGGCCCTGATGGTGTTCGTGGTGCCGGAACTGGTGGGTATTTTCGCCCACTCCGGTCGCGAGTTGCCCGTGCTGACCCGGGCCCTGATCAGTGTCAGCGATTTTCTGCGCGATTACGGATGGTGGCTACTGCTGGGCCTGGCGGCGCTGGTGGCGGGGGCGCGAATGCTGCTGCGCAATCGGCAGCGGCGCCGGCGCTGGCACGGCTTCCTGCTCCGCGTGCCGGGCCTGTCGCGTCTGTTGATCAGCCTGGACACCGCCCGCTTTGCTTCGACCCTGAGCATCCTGATGGCCAGTGGCGTCCCGTTGCTGGAGTCGCTGCGCATCGCCGGCGAGGTGCTGACAAACCGGGTCCTGCGCGAGGACAGCGCCGCGGTGGCGGAACGGGTCGAGGAGGGTAGCAGCCTGCATCGGGCGCTGGCCCAGAGCGGCCGCTTTCCCCCCATGATGGTGCACATGGTGGCCAGCGGCGAGGCCAGTGGTGAGCTGGAGACCATGCTGCAACGGGCGGCGGACAACCAGGAGCGGGAACTGGAAATGACCCTGGGTACAATGATGGCCCTGTTCGAACCCATCATGGTGGTGGTGATGGGCGGCATGGTCCTGACCATCGTGCTGGCTATCCTGCTGCCGATATTTGATCTCAATACAATGGTGAAATGATATGACGAGCAATCGACAAGGTGGCCGATCCCAGCACGGCTTCTCCCTGGTGGAGATACTGGTGGTCCTGGTGATCATGGGCCTGCTGATCAGCGTGGTGGCGCCCACGGTGCTGAACCGGGCGGACGAGGCGCGGGTGCAGAAGGTTTACGCCGATTTCAAAGCGATCGAAACCGCGCTCAAGATCTACCGCCTGGACAATTACGTCTACCCCACCACGGAACAGGGCCTGGAAGCGCTGGTGACTGCCAGCACTCTGGATCCCGAACCGCGTAATTTCAAGGCCGGTGGCTACCTGGCAGAAATACCCATCGACCCCTGGGGCCGTCCCTACCTGTACCTGCAACCGGGTGAACACGGCGAGGTCGACCTGTATAGCCTCGGTGCAGACGGGCTGTCTGGTGGCGAGGGCCAGAACGCCGACATCGGCAACTGGAAAGTGACGGAAGATTAGTGTGAATTTTCTCCGGCAGCGGGGCTTCAGCCTGCTGGAGTTGCTGGTAACCCTGTTCGTGGTGGTGATCATCACCTCCCTGGTCAGCCTCAATATCACCATCGACGGCGATGAAGAGGAACTGGAATCGACTCTGCGCAGCATTGCCAATGTCTCCCAGTACGCCCTGGATGAAGCCCAGATGCGCGGCGTGGACTACGGCCTGCTGGTGGCGCGCGAGTACGACCCCGACGGTCCCCGCTACAGTTACAGCTGGCGCGAACGACGCGAGGAGGGATGGCGGCCGCCAGAGCTCGATCGGGAGCTGTTTGCCGGTGACCGTTTGCCCGAGGGGGTGGAGTTGGAGCTGGAGCTTGACGACATGCCCCTGGTGGAACTGGGGGAAGACGGGGGCATGACGCAGGAAGTCAGCGGGCGGGCGCCGCAGGTCATGTTTTACGCGAGTGGCGAGGTAACCGGCGGCGCCCTGGACGTGCGCGACCGGGCAAGTGGCGAGTTGTTGTGGCGCCTGCAGTGGGACCTGCTGGGTCGGTTTGAACTGTTGCGGCGGGGAGAACCCGATGAAGCGTAGCGGCGCGGGTTTCACCCTGATCGAGGTAGTGGTGGCGCTGGCGATAGTGGCCCTCGCCCTGCCCGCCCTGCTGGTGGCCCTGTACCAGCAGGTGGATGGCACCGCGTACCTGCGCGACAAGTCCCTGGCCCGGCTGGTGGCGGCCAACAGGCTGGAGGAATTCCGGATTATTTCCAGCGCCAGGCAAACCCGGTTCAGCGGCGAGGACTCAGGCCAGGTGGAGATGGCCGGTCAGCAGTGGCGCTGGGAATTGCGCACCCTGGCCACGGACATGGAGAATTTCCAGCGTATCGAAATTGCGGTGAAACAAGAGGAGGCGCCCGGGGAGCAGGCCCTGTACACACTGGTGGCCTTCATGAACAGCGCACCGGGTTCGGAGCAGGGGGCAGAGCCGCTGTGAGAAGCTCACCGACGCGCGGATTCACCCTGGTGGAAGTGTTGATCGCCCTGTCGATCACCGCATTTGTCGCGACCATTGCCTACACCAGCCTGTCCAGCGCCATTGCCGGGGTCGAGGCGGTGCGCGAGAGTGCCGTCCGCAGCAGCGACATGAACCGCGCCTGGATGATTATTTCCCGGGATATCAGGCAGTTTGTGCCAAGGGAGGTCAGAGACGAGTTTGGCGAGCGGGAGCCGGCCATGCTGGGCGGCCCCGCCGCGCGTTATGCCCTGAGTTTCAGTCGCGGCGGCTGGCACAATCCCAACGGTCTGCCTCGCAGTCACCTGCAGCGGGTGCACTATCTGGTTGAGGAGGAAGCCCTGTGGCGCGAAACCTGGCCGGTACTGGACAGGGCACCGGATACACCGGCCCAGCGAGTCAAGCTGCTGGAGGGGGTAGAGGAGTTCGAGGTCCTGTTCCTGCCTTCACTGGACCAGTTGCAACTCGACACCGAGGGCTCTTCGCTGGATACCCGTGGCTGGGCGGAGAACTGGGTGACTGATACCAGCGTCCCCGATGCCGAATTGCCGCCGCCGGTGGCGCTGGAAATTCGCCTGCACTTGATTGACCAGGGAGAACTGCGACGTGTCTACGCCCTGCCACCCCTGTAGTTTCGCGGCCCGCCGCAGGGGACAGGCCGGTGCTGCGCTGGTGGTGGCGCTGCTGGTCTTTGCACTCTGTGCCGCGCTGGTGGTCGGCCTGGAAAAGGAGTTCACGCTCTACTATCAGCGCGGCGCCAACCAGTTCCTGGCGGAACAGTCCCAGGCTTACCTGCGCGGTGCGGAAGACCTGGCGGGCCTTGCGTTGCAGGCCGATTATGATACCGACCAGCAGCGGGAACAGCCGCGGGATGACCTGACTGAGATCTGGGCCCAGCAGGCCAGCCCCTATCCGCTCGACGAAGGCGGTTGGCTGATGGGCGGGCTGAGCGACCTGCAGGGTCGTTTCAATCTCAACAGCCTGCTGCCGGCACAGCGCGCTGAGGGAGAGGAGGGACCCCGGTTCACGCCCGCCCAGGAGCTGTTCATCCGCCTGTTGCAGGCGCTGGACGGGGTTGCGGTGGATCTGCTGCAGGCGCAGCAGATCACCGAGTCGGTGGGAGACTGGATCGACCCGGACAACGTACCCCTGCCGCTCGGCGCCGAGGACGATTACTACTTCAGCCTCAGCCCCGCCTACCGCGCGCCCAACCAGTCCATGGCCAGTGTGTCCGAGCTGCGCGCGGTGGCCAACATGACACCCGAAATTTACCTGGCGCTGGAACCGCTGGTCACCGTGTGGCCGCGCGCCCCCGGCACAATCAATATCCATACGGCGCCGCTGGCGGTCCTGCGTTCGATCAACAGCGACGGTGTGCTGGAGCCCCTGAGCCCGGCAGACGGGCAGAGTCTGGCGGATTACCGGCGCGACATTGGTTTTGTCGACCTGGACGACCTGTTTGCGCAGCCGGTTTTCGACGACAGCCCGAGAGATGGTGTGCGCGGGCTGCTGGGCGAGAGTTCCTCCTGGTTTCTACTCAGTGCCACGGCGGAAGTTGCCGAGCGGAGGTCGCACTTGTACAGTGTCCTGCAGCGGAGCGGGCGCAGCGTCAGCGCGGTCAGTCGTGTGGCGGGATCACTGTGAGTCCGGTCCGGGCGTAGAGGAAAACGGTGCAAGAGACAACAGTAATCAGATCCATCGACGGCCGTCTGGCCTGGTATCCCCCGGGCGGGGCCGGGCAGCCGCAATGGCTGGACAACGAACAGGCGCGGGAGGCCTTCGCGGCGGCCTGGGCCGGCCAGCGCCCGGCGCTGTGCTTCGCCGCGCCGGGAACGGCGGTACGGCTGCGCGAGCTGCAGATTGCGCCCGAGGAGCGTCGCCATCTGCGCAAATCGCTGCCCTACATGCTGGAGGAGGAATTGGCCTCCGATGTCGATCAGTTGCACTTTGCTACCGTGGAACTTGACCGGCAACGATTCGGGGTCGCCCTGTGTGAGCACGCCAGGATGGTCCGCTGGCAGCAGCAACTGGAAGAACTGCCGCTTGTGACCCTGTGGGTACCGGAACCCATGCTGCTGCCCTGGCATGAGGGCGAGTGGTGCCTGGTGCTGGAGGGTCGCCAGGGCGTCCTGCGCACGGGAGCCTGCACCGGCCTGAGTATCGAGCGGGAGTTGCTGCCGGCGGTACTGGATGCCGCGCTGCAGGAGCACGGCAGCCCGGAGCTGCTGGTGCTTTATGGACAGGACATGGACGCCGATATCGCCTTGCTGCCGGCCCCGCTCGGCGAGCGGGTGCAGTGGCGTCGCGGCGGCTTCGATAGTGCCCTGATGGTCGGCGGCGCGGTGGAGCCGGTGCTCAACCTGTGTCAGGGCGAGTTCGCCCGGCGCCTGCCGCTGGGGCGTTGGTGGCGCCAGTGGCGGGTGGCGGCGGCGCTGTTCGCAGTGGCCTTTGGCCTGCAACTCGCCGCGACCTACGCCGACTATCGGCAGTTGCAGCAGGAGAATCTCGCCCTGCGCGCGGCGGTGGAAGACAGTTATCGCAGCGCCTTTCCCCGCGGCGCGCTGGTCGATCCGGAAAAACAGCTGCAGCGGCAACTGGAGTCCCTGCGCGGCTCCGGCCAGAGCAGTGGCTTCGTCAGCCTGGTGGACCGGGTCGGCGAGGTGCTGGCGAAACAGCGTGGCACGTCAATTGCCAGTATCAACTACAACGACCGCAGCGGTGAAATGCGCCTGAATATCGAGGCGCGCAATTTCGAGGCGGTGGAGGCGATCCGCCAGGGCATCAACCGGCGCGGGCTCGATGCGGAAATGGAAAGCAGCAGCGCGCGTGGCGAGGGCGTTCGCGCCCGAATCCGGGTGGGAGGGCGATCGTGAAGGAGTGGTTTTCTCAGTTGCAACAACGGGAGCAGCTGAGCCTGCTGGCACTCGCCCTGGTGCTGGGCCTGTACCTGTTGTACATGGCGGCCTGGCGACCGCTGGCGTCCAGCAGGAATGAACTGGCGCTGCAGAACCAGCGGGTGGCTGAGAGCCTGCAACACGTGGACAGCATGGTGTCGGAGATCAAGTCCCTGCAGGCCAGTGGCAGCAGCGCCGGTAGCCCGGCCGATCGCAACCTCACCGCGCTGGTCAACCAGAGCACCCGTGAACACAAGCTGCAGGTGACCCGGCTGCAGCCCAACAGCCGCGGTGAAATTCAGGTGCGGCTGGAGGCGGTGGTGTTCGATGACCTGCTGGCCTGGCTGCACGATATGGAATACCGCGAGAGCCTGTTGTTGCGGGAGGTGGCCATTGCCGAGACCGGCTCCCGAGGTCGGGTCAACGCCACTGTACGAATCGCCTCCGGAGCCTGAGCATTGAGCCGTACCGTTCTCGGGCTGCTGGCCGGCCTGCTTCTTCTCGCCACGCTGATTATCAACCTGCCGGCGCGCTTGCTCACCCATATCCTGCCGCCGCAACAGTGGGTGCTGCACGGCTTGCGCGGAACCCTGTGGCACGGCGAGGCGAGCCGCTGCCTGGTCCGGCTGGACCGTGGCCTGGTCCACCTCGGCTCGGTAAGCTGGTCGCTGCGCCCACTGTCCCTGCTGAGCCTGTCGCCGACTCTGGAGGTTCAAAGTCACTGGGGTACCCAGCGCCTGTCGGCCCGGGTGACCCTGCACGGCGAACAGGACCTGGATGTCAGCGATCTCGAAGCCACTGTGCCGGCGGAACTGGCGCAGCAACTGCTGCCGGTCGCCCTCGGGGGCACGGTGTTGGCCCAGGTTGCCGAACTGCAACTGCGCGACGGCCTGCCACAGGAAGCACGGGGACGCCTGGTGTGGCAGGGGGCATCCTGGCACTCTGTGGGGGGCGTATTGCCGTTGGGTGATTATGCCGCGGATTTCCGACAGGAACCCGGGCAGGCCCTGCATGCGGACCTGCTTACCCTGGCGGGCTCGGTGGAGGTCAGCGGGGCGGTGCGCCTCGAGCAGCGACACTACGAGGTGGATGCCCGGGTGGCTGGAGCGGGTGTACAGGATCGCGAGCTGCAGCAGGCGCTGTCGCTGGTGGCCACGCCGGAAGATGGCGCGTTCCGGGTGCGTCTTGAGGGCGAGATCTAGGAACAGTACAGTCAGGGCGACCGGGTACCATGCGGGAACCGGACTGTGCGCGTATATACTGGGTTTATGTCAGTCGAAAGGTGAGTCTGGACTGTTTATATGAGTGAAGCATACAAGAAGTACGAGTGCGTCATCTGCGGTTTTATCTACGACGAGGCCGAGGGCCTGCCGGATGACGGTATCCCGCCGGGTACCCGGTTCGAGGACCTGCCCGACGACTGGGAGTGCCCGGATTGCGGTATCTCCAAGGAGGATTTTGATCTCTACGAGGAGTAGTCCCCCGTCTCTTCCGCGAGGCTGAATCTGCCGGTCAGTTTGTGTAGACTGGCGCTCAATAACAATATTCTCCGGAGAATGTAATGGCAGCAGCCGGCGCCGGCCAGGCACACTGGTCCTCACGTTTCGCGTTCCTGATGGCGTCGGTGGGATTCGCTGTCGGTCTCGGCAATATCTGGCGCTTCCCCTACGTGACCGGCGAGAACGGTGGCGCCGCCTTCGTGCTGGTCTACCTTGCCTGCGCGTTTTTTATCGGTGTGCCCATACTCATGGCCGAGTTGCTGATTGGTCGCCGCGGCCAGGGCAGTCCTCCCTCCGCCATGGCCTCGGTTGCGCGCGAGAGCGGACGCAGTCGCCAGTGGCGGTGGGTCGGGGGCATGGGCCTGCTGGCCGCATTCACGATCGAGATTGTTTACGCCGTGGTGGTCGGCTGGGTGCTGTGGTACCTGTACAAGGCCGGGGTCAGCGGTTTTGCCGGCATGGACGCGGCTGCCGCCAACGCCGAATTTGCGTCGGTGCTGGATAACAACCTGGGTATGCTGGCCTGGACCCTGGTGGGGCTCGCCATTACCGGCCTGATTATCTATTCCGGCGTGCAGGGCGGCATTGAGCGCGCAGTGAGTTTCATGATGCCGCTGATGTTCCTGCTGTTGCTGGGCCTGGCCGGCTACAACGTGTTTGCCGGGGGCTTCGGCGAGGCCATCGAATGGCTGTTTACGCCGGACTTCAGCAAGTTGGGACCGGGCACGTTCCTGGCGGCGGTGGGCCAGGCCTTTTTCTCCATCGGGGTCGCCATGGGCGGGATGATGACCTACGGCTCCTACCTGCCGAAGGATTTCTCCATTACCCAGTCGGTGCTGGTCATCGTGATAGCCGACACCCTGGTGGCATTGCTGGCGGGCCTGGTGATTTTTCCCGCCGTGTTTCACTTCGACATGGACCCGGCGGCGGGCGCCGGCCTGATTTTCCAGACCCTGCCCGTGGCGTTTGCGCAGATGCCCGGCGGGCACCTGTTCAGCGTGCTGTTCTTCCTGATGCTGTCCGTGGCGGGCATCACCTCCATGGTCGGCCTGATCGAGTCCGTCAACGCCTGGCTGGAGGACCGCTTCGCGATGCCGAGGCACAAGAGCGCACTGTTGGTGGTGGGCTCGGTGGCAGTGCTCAGTATGCTCAGTATCATGTCTTACAACGTGATGGGCGAATTGGACCTCGGCGGCCGGAACTTCAACGACCTGATGGACTATTTCTCCAACCAGATCCTGTTGCCGCTGGGCGGCCTGCTGATTGCGGTTTTTGCCGGTTGGGTTATGAAAAGCCAGTTCAGCCGCGAAGAGCTGACCACCCTGAACCAGGCAATGTATACCTTCTGGCATTTCCTGATCAGGTTCGTGGTGCCGCCCGCCGTGGCGGTTATCTTTGTCGTCGGTGTGGTGGGATAGACCCCTGGAAGGGAGCGCCCGCCTGTCCCGCTGTCGCAAATATCGGTACGCCCTGTGGCGTCACTGGGACGACCAGCTGCCGGGGGTGCTGTTCATTGGGCTCAATCCGTCGACCGCCGACGAGAACCGCAATGACCCGACCCTGCTGCGGTGTATGCGCTTTGCCCGCGAATGGGGTTATGGCGGCGTCAGCATGGGCAACCTCTTCGCATACCGCGCCACCGATCCGGGGACTCTACGGCGGGTACAAGATCCCGTGGGGCGGCAGAACGATCGCTGGTTGAGACAATTGGCCCGGGAGGCGGAACTGGTGGTAGCGGCCTGGGGCAATCACGGCGTTTACCTGGACCGGGCAGCCGCGGTCACCGCCATGCTGCCGGCGCTGAACTGCCTCGGGATGAATCGCTCGGGACAGCCCGCCCACCCGCTGTACCAGCGGGCGGACAGACGACCGATACCGGTGCAACAGCGCACATTAGAGGACAGCCGGACGACATGAACTGGGTACATCACCACGCCACTATCAATGGCATCCATATGCATTACGTGGAGCAGGGTCAGGGCCTGCCGGTGGTGTTGTGCCACGGCTTCCCCCACCTGTGGTTCAGCTGGCACCGCCAGATCAGCGCGCTGGCGGCGGCGGGGTACCGTGTTATCGCACCCGATATGCGCGGCATGGGACAAACTGAAGCGCCGCCAGCGCCCGAGGTCTACGACGTTGACCATATCACGGCTGATCTGACCGGTCTGCTGGACCATGTCGGCGTGGAACGAGCGGTATTTGCCGGACTGGATTTCGGGGCCTTCGCCATCTACGACCTGGCCCTTCGGCATCCGGAGCGGGTGATCGCGCTGATCGGCCTGGAAAATCCGGCGGCGCCCCACAATCCCGATGTGCCGCCGCTGACTGAATATCGGCAGACAGGCGAGCAACATTTCCTGCACATCGAGTATTTTCGCGTTCCGGACCGGGCAGACCGGGAACTGGCGGCGGAACCACGCCTTTTCCTGCACAAGGTTTTTCATACCCTCAGTGGCGCGGGCAATTACTTCGACGTATTCAAATACCCGCCGGATGCCTCCTATATCGAGGCGATGGCCGACCCCCCGCCGCTGCCCTGGCCCTGGTTGTCGGAACTGGAAATGGAATTTTTCGTGTCCGAATACAGCCGCTCGGGTTTTACCGGGGGATTGAACTGGTACCGCTCCATGGACCTGAAGTGGGCTCAGCGCAAGCCCTTCGAGGGTGTGCAGAGTGCGGTCCCGGCCTACTTTCTCGGCAGCGAGCACGATGTGGACCTGGAGGGATTTCACGGTGACGACCCCATCGGCCTGATGCGGGCCATCTTTCCGGACCTGCGCCGGGTTGAAATGATTCCCGGTGCGGGACACATGGTGCAACTGGAGGCCTCCGAGGAGGTCAACGGGATGCTGCTGGATTTCCTGGCCGATATCGAAGCCAACGCCCTGTAGCACAGGCCCCGCCGGTACCGTCGACGCGTGCGCCTCAGGCGCTCCCGGCTTCGCCCTCGACTCGAAGCTCTATCCCGACCCGGGTCAGCATCTGCTGTTCCTGGGCCAGTTCATGGGCGCTGAGCGGATGCGCCTCCAGCCAGCCCTCGGGGAAACCCAGGGTGAGCGTGTTGTCGCTGACCTGCACCATGAACTCAGGCAATTGCTCCAGTTTCTCCACATACTTGAACAGCGCTGCCAGGCGCATGATGGTCACCAGTCGAATCAGGCGGGGGCGCTCAGCCTCTGCGGTACCGGCCCACAGTGCGTCGGTCAGCTTGCCGCGATGCCCCTGGGCGATCACTGCCAACTGTTCCTGCTCCTCCTGGGAAAATCCGGGCAGGTCGGTGTTCAACAGTAAATAGGCCGAGTGACGGTTGAAGTGCTTGTGTGAGATTGCCATGCCGATTTCGTGGCTGCGCGCGACCCAGTGCAGCAGCTCCCAGTCATGGCCGGTCAATTGCCAGCTCTTGCGGGTGGCGGTGAACAGGGTGCGGGCGCGCCGCTCCACCATGGCGGCGGTGTCGGCATCCACGCTGTAGCGCTGCATCAGGGCGTTGATCGTGCGCTCGCGAACGTCCTCGTGGCTGAGACGCCCCATCAGGTCGTAAATCACGCCCTCCCGCAGGGCGCCTTTCGAGGTGCGCATATACTCGATACCGAGCACGTCGAACAGGGCACTGGTGATGGCGACCCCGGCCAGGATCACTGTACGACGCTGCTCCGCCAGCCCCTCCAGTTCGATCTCGTCCGCGCGCCTGAACTTGAGCAACTTCTTCTCCAGCTTCTTCAGTCCGCTACGGGTAATCCCGCTGTCGCTCCAGCCATTGGCAAGGCATATACCCTCGATTGCCTGCAGGGTGCCGGACGAACCGACGCATTCTTCCCAGTGCCCGGCGTGATAGGCGTGGCGGATGTGCAGGGTTTCAACCCGTGCCCGGTCGCAGGCCCTCTGGTAGGCTCGCGGGGTAATCTCGCCCTCCGGGAAGAACCGGCGGTTGTATGACACGCAGCCCATCTGCAGGCTCTCCAGGCGCTGGGGTTCGAAGCGCTCGCCGATAATGAACTCGGTACTGCCGCCGCCAATGTCGATGACCAGTCGGGACTGGGCGTCGTCGGCCAGGCTATGGGCTACCCCGAGGTAAACCAGGCGGGCTTCCTCCCGGCCGTAGATGACATCCACCCGCTGGCCGAGAATGGCGCGAGCGGGAATGGTAAAATCGTAGCGGTTCTTGGCTATGCGCAGGGCATTGGTACCGACCACCCGCAGCCGTTCCGGCTCCAGGCTGCCCAGCAATTGGGCAAAGCGTCCCAGGCACTCCAAGCCGCGCTGGATGGCCTCCGCAGACAACTGTCCGTCGACCAGTCCCGCCCCCAGTTGCACTTTTTCAGCCAATACCTGCACCGGGCGCATCTCGCCGTGCTCGATACGGGCGATGATCAGGTGAAAGGAATTGCTCCCCAGGTCTACAGCGGCCAGCTGGCTGCCGTCGGTTAGCGGTTTCGCGCTGTCGAAAGAGGCCAATGGCACTGATCCTGTTCGGTTACGGCTTGCCCATGGTAATGGATAGCCGGAGGGTCAGTACAGGCTGCGGGCCGGGAGTTTTCACCGGCTGGCGTGCAACAATAATTCCAGGCGGCTGTCAGACAGCAACATGCTGCGTTCCACCCGGAAACAGCTCAGCAGGTCCTTCAGCTGACCCTGGGCGATCGGCGCGTAACCCGGCGGGGGCTCGCCGCGGCTGCGCACGGCGAGGGTATCCCGGTCGCTGATTGCGTACAGCTGCCCTCCCGGCGGGGTACGCAGGTTGTGCACGCCAAAACCGTGGCCGAGACTGTCTTGATGCAGATAGGGTCTCAGTGCCCGGGAAAAGGCGGCCAGGGCGTCATGGCCCAGGTAATTGAACAGATCCCAGAACAGGCAGATATCGAAGGCGGTGGCGTCGGGGAACTGCAAAAGCTCGGCGAACTGCTGCCCCAGGTCCGGACCACCCTCCAGCTCCTTGAATGGCAGTTCCTCGAACAGGTCGAGGAAGTACAGCTTACTGCGGTAGCGGGAGAAAAACTCAACGGTTTCAGGCAGGGCGGGGCCGATATGCAGGACCGTGAGGCGCTGCTCCTCGTCGACATGTGAAAACAGGCTGCCGAGCAGCCTGGATTGCTGGGTCGCAGTCATTGCGCCTGTCGCTGCTCCCTGTGCAACAGTGGGCCGTTGCCGGCCCCCCGGTCAGCCGCTTTTCAGGTCGAAACCCGGGGCCACGTCGTCCGTGGCGGGCGTGTTGGCGGATTGTTTTTCGGCCAGTTTGGCCGGTTTGCTGCCGGCCACGTCACCGGGATCCATGTCGATGCTGCCCTTGAAGATCGCGCCATCCTCCAGGGTAACCCGGGGAGCGACGATATTGCCGCGCACATTGCCAGACTTGGAAATTACCACCTTCTCCAGGCCGGCGATATCGCCGGATACCTCACCGTCAATCTTGACGATTTTGGCCCGGATATCGGCCTTGACCTGTCCGCTCGCGCCTACGGTTACCTCATGGGCACCGAGGTCTATGGTGCCCTCGACCTTGCCCTGTACCAACAGGTCCTCGTCGCCCGTGACGGTGCCCTTTATCTCTATGCTAGGTCCAATCATTGCTGCACTCCGGCTGGGTTCGGGCTCCTTCTCAGGGGCCACGGAAGGTTTGGCCACGGGAGTGGCCTCCGGTGCCGGCTGAGGGGCCGGCTTGCTCTTATTTCGATCAAACATCGTGATCGCCACCTCTGCAACTGTGGGTCGACAATCCTAGCAGTACCGGTTTGGAGAAACTAGTGAACGGCGGCCGCTAACTGGACTTTTCAGGATTTAATGACCCGTCTGGGGGCCCGCAGGGGCATGCGGGTGGTCAGTTCGTAACCGATGGTGCCGGCGTGGGCGGCAACCTCACCCACCGGCAGTCCCTGGCCCCACAGGGTCACGGTGCTGTCCAGGCTTGCCGCCGGCAGATCGGTCACGTCAACGGTTAGCATGTCCATGGAAACCCGGCCCGCCAGCGGCGCGCGCTGGCCGTCAATCAGCACCGGGGTGCCATTCTCCGCCAGGCGCGGGTAACCGTCGCCGTATCCGGCACTCACGGTGGCGATTCTTGACTGGCGCCGGGCGGTCCAGTTGGCGCCGTAGCCCACGGTTTCGCCGGTTGCCACTTCCCGCAGTGAACTGATTCTGGACTGCAGTGTCATGACCGGGCGCAGCCGGTCCGCGTGGATCTGCGGGCCGGGGAAGGGACTGTTGCCGTAGAGCATGTAGCCGGGCCTGATCCAGTCATAGTGTGATGCCGGCCAGCCCAGCAGGCCAGGCGAATTGGCAGCGCTGCGCGGGCCGGGCAGCGGCCTGCAGGTCTGCTCAAACAGGGCCAGCTGGCGTTCGGTCTGGCTGTTGTCCAACTCATCGGCAGATGCAAAATGGGTGCACAATACGGTGCCCTTTGCCACTGCCGCGCAGGCCTCCAGGCGGCGCAGGAAGTCCGCCGCCTGTTCCGGCTGCGCGCCGAGGCGATGCATGCCGGTATCGATCTTCAGCCAGCAGGGCCTGGGCGAATGCAACCGGGCCTGTTCCATCCACTCGAGTTGCTGTACATCGTCGATCATCAACCAGAAATCCAGGGCTTCCGCCACCGCCAGTTCGGCCGCCGCGAAAATGCCCTGCAGCAACAGGATCGGCGCCGTGATGCCACTGTCCCGCAGTGCCACCGCCTCCTCAATACACGCAACCGCGAAGGCGTCCACCCGGGACTCCAGAGCGGCGGCGATGGTCTCGGCGCCATGTCCGTATGCGTTGGCCTTGACGACCGCCATCATTTTCGAATGGGGCGCCAGTTCCCGGGCCAGCGCGGCGTTATGCCGCAGCGCCTCCAGATCCAGCAGTGCCTCTGTTGGCCGGGCCATCAGTAGTCGAACTTGTGCGCCGAGTACAGGGTCTGGGCGGCGAGCCAGACATCGCCCACCTGGCCGTCGCCGACCGGTACGCCGTCCACTTCCACCACCGGCGCTATTTCCTTGCTGGAAGAGGAGATCCACACCTCGTCGGCGTTACGCAGTTCGTCCAGGGTGACGGCGCGTTCTTCCACCGGGATACTGCCGTCCTTGCGCAGGATGTCCAGCAGCATCAGACGCGTGATGCCGGGCAGTTTCTGGTAGTCCAGTGGCGGGGTCGCAACGACGCCGTCCTTGATCACATAAACGTTGCAGGCGGCGGCCTCGGTCAGTTCCCCGTCGGCGTTATACAGGATGGTCTCGTTGTTACCCTGGGCGTAGCCGTGCTGGTAGTGCATCACATTGCCGAGCAGGGCGGTGGATTTGATGTTGCAGCGTTTCCAGCGCAGGTCTTCGGTCGTGGACACCTTGTAGGGGGTTGCCGAGGTCTTGTCCGCGACGGGTGCCGGCGGAATCTCGAAGGCAAAGGCATAGATCGTCGGCGTGATGTTCTCGGGGTAGGCGTGGTAACGAATACTGTCCGCGCCCCGGCTGACGTGAAAATAGATGCCCAGGTTGCCGCCGCCATTGCGCTGGATCAGTTCATTGGCGATAAGGCGCCATTCGTCGTGGTTCACGGTGAGCTTGATCTCGATGGCGTCCAGGCCGTCCTGCATGCGGTCCATATGCGGGCCGAAGCCGACCAGCTGGCCGTCATAGGAGGGGACGACTTCGTAGATGCCGTCCCCGAACAGGAAGCCCCGGTCCATGGGCGAGATTTTCGCTTCTTCCATCGGCATGTAGTCGCCGTTCAGATACACAATAGTCATACTAAAAGTCCAGCAGTTTTAACTAGGAAATGAAACCGGTCAGCCGCCGGAGGGCCTGGATCACCTGGTAACCCTCCTCCTGGTCGAGGCCGTCCTCGGTGACGGTGTTCTCGCGCGTCACGCCGTCCACGCTGCCCTTACCGGACAGGTAGTCGAGAATTTCAGCGGGCGATACCTCGGCCAGCAGATCCCGCCCGGACCACAGTCCCAGGAAGGCAATCAGGCCGTAGGCTCCCCAGTTGGAGACATCCGCCACCAGCAGTTCGTCACAGCAGGTGGCAGATCCATTGATCTCCAGTTCATCGATGATCGCGGCGATATTGCCCATGCCGATTTCGTTGCCGCCGTCGCCGATGGCGATGGTCGGGCAGCTGGCGACATCCAGGAAGGGATCGAATATGGCGCAGCGCGCGCTGATGTCCTCACCGCGCATATTGTAGTAGCGGCCGTCTGCACACAGCCCGGGTCGCTCGATCGAAACGATGGCACCGGGCTGCAATTCCGCCAGCACACGCTCCGCTTCATCGCGGGCATCGACCAGGTTGCGCGCCTGCAACTCCAGCACCTGGTAGTCCTCGGCCAGGGCTGTCGACAACGGCGGACCGCAGGCCAGCCAGGGATCGGCACCCAGGGTTTCCAGGGTGTCGTAGAGGGCAATGGCGCCCACCGGCCCATCGGTTTCGAAGGTGCCGGTCACCGGGAACCCGGTGCCGATCAGGATATTTCCGTCGACTCCGCGCAGGGCACGGGCCGCGCGCAGGTAATACCCGGGTTCGAGCGCGGCCTGTGCGGCCTGCATCTGGCGCAGGTTGCGCGCGACCAGCAGGTCCTCTATTGCCTGGCTCAGTTGTTGCTCATCCATCATCAGCGTAACTCCGGGAGGCGCTGGCGCCTGGCGTAGCTGTCAGCCAGGTGCAGTGCATTGTGCGCGGCGTGCAGTGAGATGGGGGTGAAGTTTACCGTCGCCCCCGGTGTGGTCTGGGCCAGTTGCGCTGTATCCAGCGATAGCGCAGCGCCGATTTTGGGATAGCCGCCGATGGTCTGGCGGTCGTTCAGCAGGACAATGGGTTGGCCGTCGGCGGGCACCTGGATGGCGCCGTGGCAGATTCCCTCGGACAGGATGCCCTCAATGTCACACTGTATAGCGGGGCCCTCCAGACGATAACCCATGCGGTCACAGCGGTCTGAAACCTCGTAGGCATGGCTGAAGAAGCGGCGTTGCTGATAGCGGCTGAAATGGGCCTGCTGGTATCCTGGAATCACCCGCACGGTGATGTTGTCGTGGTAGTGGGGCCACTGTTCCGGCGGCAGGAAACGGATCGCGCACTGCTGGCAGGGTGAGCAGGGCAGCACGTCACCTACCTGTAACTTGCCGCCATCGAGGCCGCCGATCTCCTCGCGGGTTACCGTGGCCGTACTGCCGAAACTGGGTTCGACAGTGAAGCCGCCCGCCACGCCCAGGTAGCTGCGGCAGCCGTGCTGGGCGAAATCGAGCTGGATCCGGTCGCCGGCCCTGACCGGGTGGACGTGGTAGTTGTCCCGCTCGTTACCGTTGATCAACAGGGGCATTGCCGCCCCGGTGACACAGATGAAAGTGTCCACCGCCGCTTCCAGCTGCAGGCCGCCGAAGCTCACCTCGATGGCGGTGCAGGTCGGGGTGTTTCCGAGCAGGCGATTACAGAGTTCAAAGGCCTGCGGATCCAGCGGACCGCCATTGGTCAGGCCAATGCGGTGCTGACCGAAACGGCCGCGGTCCTGGATCAGGCTGAGCAGGCCCGGTTGCATGACCGTGAAGCTCATGCCAGTTCTCCCCCCAGTGCCAGGTAGCGCTCCCTGCTGATGGCTTCGAAGCGCACCCGGTCACCCACGCTCACCGGCATGATGGGGTCCGCGTCCGGGTCGAACATGCGCTGCGGGCAGCGGCCGATCAGGTTCCAGCCGCCGGGAGAAACCGCCGGGTACACTGCAGTCTGGCGATCGGCGATTGCCACCGCACCCCGCGGTACGCGCTGTCTCGGGGTGGCCAGCCGTGGCGTGGCGATGCGCTCGTCCACCTCGCCCAGGTAGGCGAACCCGGGTGCGAAACCAATGGCATACACCCGGTACTCCGTGTCAGTGTGCAGAGCGATCACCTCCTCGATGGAGAGGCCGGCACGCTCGGCCACGCGCGGCAGGTCCTCGCCGGCTTCGGGGTCATAGTACACCGGCAGGATGACCGTATTGCCGGCCCGTTCAGCGCCATCCTCGCACTCGGCCAGGGCCTCGCGGATCCGGTGACCGACACTGAGGTGGTCGGTCTGCAGAGGATTGTAGATAACCAGCAGGGAGGCATAGGAGGGAACCATGTCCACCAGATCTGTACCCAGGCGCCGTTCAATGGCGGTCGCTGCCGCCTGCACCCGCGCCGACACCTCCGGGCTGGTTTCCTCCCCCAGGTAGACGATCAGGGCGTCCTCTCCGGCGCTGTGAATGTTCACCGTCAGGCCTTGCCGTCCACCAGGGCGCGAATAGCCTGAATGGCCTGGACCCCTTCCGGGTTGTCTCCATGCACGCACAGTGTATCTGCTGCCAGTGCCAGTTCCAGGCCGCTCACGGTCGTCACCGTGCCCCTGTCACAGAGTTGTTTTACCTGTTCCAGCATGCGCTCGCGGTTGTGCACCGCGCCGGGCCGGGCCCGGGACAGCAGTTTGCCGTCATCGTCGTAACAGCGGTCGGCAAAGGCCTCGAATAACAGTGGCAGCTGCAGGGCGGCAGCCTCGTCCCGGTGCTCATTGGCGGCGGGTGTGGCCTGCAGCATCAGGGCCAGGGGTCGATGATAGGAGCTGACCGCCGCCATGACGCTGGCACGCACCGCGGCGTCGGCCATCATATCGTTGTACAGGGCGCCGTGTGGTTTCACGTAGGCCAGCTCCAGCTCAAGGCTGCGGGCCATGCCGTCCAGGGCTGAAATCTGGTATAGCAGGCTGGCCTGCAGCTCCTCGTCGGAAAGTTTCATCGACCGGCGGCCAAAGCCCACCAGGTCGGGATAGGCGGGATGGGCGCCCACGGTGACCCCGTGTTTTACTGCCAGCGCGAGGGTCCTGCTCATGGTCAGCGGGTCGCCGGCGTGAAAACCGCAGGCGATATTGGCCTGGTCGATGTGGGCCATGACCTGGTCATCCAGGCCCATGGTCCAACTGCCGTAGCTTTCTCCCAGGTCACAGTTGAGCAGCATGTCCATCTTCCTCAAAGCACAGCCAGTCGGCTGTTGCGTAAATCCGTTACCAGCATATAGCCCGGGCTGTGGGTAACCGCAAAAGGCGGCCGTGCCGCCTCCAGGGCAACTTGCGGGGTGACGCCGCAGGCCCAGAACAGCGGCAGTTCGCCAGCCTGCAGACTGACCCGGTCGCCGAAATCCGGTCGGTCCAGGTCTGCTATGCCGATCGCCGCGGGGTCACCCAGGTGCACCGGTGCCCCGTGCACGGAGGGGAATCGGGTGCAGATCTGGATTGCACGAATCGCATCAACGGCCACGAACGGTCGCATGCTCACCACCATCTTGCCGCTGAAGGGCCCGGCCGCCGTGCAGTCGATGTTCGTGCGGTACATCGGCACATTGACGCCCGCACTGACATTGCGCACGTCCAGGCCGTCCGCCAGCAGTGCCTCCTCGAAGGAAAAGGAACAGCCCAGGGCGAAGGTCACCAGGTCTTCCTGCCACAGCTCCCGGATGTCGTCCCGTTCCTCGCAGAACCGGCCGTCCCGGAAAACCCGGTAGCTTGGCACGTCCGTGCGAATGTCGATATCACCTAATAGTGGTAGGCGGGGGTCGCCGGGGGCGTTGCTGGTGGCCACCAGCGGGCAGGGCTTGGGGTTCAATTGGCAGAAGCGCAGGAAATCGTTGGCCCAGTCCGAGGGCAGTATGACGATGTTGCACTGCACGAAACCCGGCGCGAAACCCGAGGTGTGATCGCGGTGTTCGCCGTTGCGTATGCGCTGGCGAAGCTGTGCCGGTGTGAGAGAGTCGTTCATTGAAATTCCTTACTGGCCGCGCCTGAAGGTGTTTGGAAGCGAATATTATAGCGCTTCTGGCCGCCGGGCTATTTGGCGCGCGGCGACAAATCTGGATAATGGCCTGTCGCCCGGAGACAAGGATCATAGCCAATGCTGGAAGAGTTGCTCGATGTGCTGGCACCGCAAAAACAGGCGGATGGCAGTTACCTGGGGCGCAATATGCATCCGCGAGCGTTCCGTATCTACGGCGGCCAGGTGCTGGCCCAGGCGGTTGCCTCCGCCAATCACACTGTCGATCCCGAGCGGGGACTGCATTCCCAGCACGCGTATTTCCTGCGCCCGGGAGATCCGAAATTACCTGTGCAACTGGAGGTTGAACTGGCTCGCGATGGCGGCAGCTTCAGTTCCCGCCGGGTGGTGGCATCCCAGCGTGGCAAACCGATTCTGGTCAGCTCGCTGTCCTACCAGAAATCGTCACGCGGCGAGGACTGGCAGTCCGCCATGCCGGAGCTACCGGGGCCGGAGGGGTTGGTCAGCCACCGGCAGAAAAGAATCGAGCAGGGCAACCTGGACGAGGACTTCATGATCACCAGCGGGCTGGACCTGGAGATGCGCCGGGTGGTACAGCCCGCTCCGACGGACTCACCGCGGGAGACGCCCCGGTTGGCGGGGTGGATCAGGACAACCGCGCCTCTGGCCGACGACCCGAGGCTGCACCAGACGGTGCTGGCCTACATGTCCGATACCATGTTGCTGGACGTGTGCCTGTCTATTCACGGCAAGCGTTACGACGACCCGGAATTGCAGATTGCCAGCCTTGACCACGCCCTGTGGTTGCACGCCGAATTTCGCGCAGACGAGTGGCTCCTGCACGTGGCCGAGGCGGAGCGCGTTTCCGGGGGCCGCAGCCTGGCCCGGGGGCGCTTTTATACCCGTGCGGGTAAACTGGTGGCAACCACCATGCAGCAGGGTGTTATGCGCTACCGCTAGGTACTGTTCAAGGACAGCCTCACGGCCTATAGTGGGACCAGAGGCCCCTGTTTTCGTAAGGAGATTCCATGCCCCATCCCAGTGTTACCGCCCAGACCTACCCGCATAAGCCAGCGATCATCATGGGGGAGTCGGGGGAGATCGTGACTTACCGTGAGCTGGATGAACGGTCCAACCGGGGTGCGCAGTTATTTCGTTCACTGGGTTTGCAAAAAGGCGATCACATAGCATTGATGATGGAGAACAACCCGCGCTTCCTGGAGATCTGCTGGGCCGCGCAGCGGGCGGGACTGATCTACACGCCGATCAGTACCCACCTGAAAACGTCTGAAGCGGCCTATATCCTGGACAACTGCGGGGCAGGACTCTTCATCAGTTCCCTGCACCTGGCGGACCAGGTGGAATCGCTGGTTGCGGTCGTCGGCGGCGTCCGGCACTTCCTGATGGTGGACGGCATCCGGGACGGTTTCGAATCCTGGGAGGAGGCAGTGGACGGTCAGCCGGATACCCCCATCGACGACCAGGCCAACGGCGTGCCCATGCTGTATTCATCGGGTACCACCGGACAGCCCAAGGGTGTCTTCGTTGCCCCGGGCAGCGACGAGGTGGACACGCCGGCTCTGCTGGTCCCCACCCTGGGCTCTGCCTTTGGCTTCAGCGAGGAGACCGTGTACCTGTCCCCGGCACCGCTGTACCACGCGGCGCCGTTGCACTACAACCTCATGACCCAGTACCTGGGCGGGACCTCTGTGATCATGGAGAAATTCGATCCGGCGCAATCCCTGGCGCTGATCGAGGAACACCGGGTAACCCACAGCCAGTGGGTACCCATCATGTTTGTTCGCCTGCTGAAACTGCCGCAGGAGGTTCGCGAGCAGTACGACCTGAGTTCACAGCAGGTTGCGATTCACGCCGCCGCACCCTGTCCGGTGGAGGTCAAGGAACAGATGATCGACTGGTGGGGGCCGGTATTGGTGGAGTACTACTCCGCCTCCGAGGGGCTGGGCTTTACCGTGATTGACTCGGAAAACTGGCTCACCCACAAGGGCTCCGTGGGACCCGCGCTGGTGGGTACCATCCATATCCTGGACGAGGAGGGCAGGGAACTGCCGCCCGGCGAGGTGGGTACCGTGTATTTCGAGCGTGAGGAGGGCCGGGTTTTTGAGTACCACAATGAACCGGAAAAAACCGCCGGGGCCTACAACGCACAGGACTGGGGCACGGTAGGGGATATAGGCTATCTGGACGAGGACGGCTTTTTGTACCTCACGGACCGCAAGAATTTCACCATCATTTCCGGCGGGGTGAATATCTACCCCCAGGAGATCGAGAACCTGTTGCTTACCCACGAAAAAGTCGCCGACGTGGCCGTGTTCGGAATCCCCAGTGAAGAGTTCGGGGAGGAGGTCAAGGCGGTGGTACAACCGGCCAACTGGGCGGATGCCACTGACGAGGTGGCATTTGAGCTCATGGAATGGCTTCGTGATCGAATATCACACATCAAGGTGCCGAAATCACTCGATTTCAGCGAGAAATTGCCCCGGCTGGATAACGGCAAGATGTACAAACGCCACCTGGTGGAGGAGTACCGGGGCGGCGCCCGCAGTGACGAGGGGCCGGGCCCCGAGGATTCCTAGTTCGCGGACGTTTGACGCCCGTCAAACGATATGTGATCAGTGCTAACTAACACGCGACAGCGGATGCGGCGATGCATTATGCTCTGGCTGAGGGATATTTGTTGAAGATTATTAAAGAGGTACAGGTGTGAGAAAGGGAAAGCGGCTGAAGCAACTCGAGCGGCAGATGGACCAGTGCCGGGATTACGGTGAGTGGTCGCAGGCCGCCCAGGAACACGACCAGCTCACCGGCCAGAAACGCTGGCGGGAGGTCGACCAGAGCACCCAGTACGACTACGCCCAGATTCGTTTGCGGCTCGACAGGCTGCGCAGCCTGCGTGCGCGGCATGACTACCAGGGCCTGCTGTTTACACTGAACGAAGGTATCCACGGCAACATGGGCGGCATGGGTCGCAGCAGCCTCTACAAGCGGGCCAAATTCGGCACCAAGCGGCTGATCGAGCAGTATGTGGACGAGGTAGACGATTGCCTGCGCTTCCTCGCGGAACTGGATGTGCCGGAAATCACCATACAGCAGAAACTGGAATTCTTTTACCGGGCCAATATCTGCTTCGGCCGCACCGCCCTGATGCTTTCCGGTGGCGGCGTGCTGGGGTTTTACCACCTGGGCGTGGTCAAGGCGTTGCTGGAGCAGGGCCTGTTGCCGCGAGTCATCTCGGGTTCCAGCGCCGGTTCACTGGTTGCCGGTGTTCTGGGTACTCACAGCGACGAGGAACTGGACAAATTTTACGATCCGACCCACCTGCATTACGAGGCCGAAAAGGAAGCCAGCGTCTTCTCGCGCATGTTCTTCGGCAAGAATCCGCAGATCGATGTAGCAGACCTGGAGAACATCATTGCCCGGCTGATCCCCGACATGACCTTCCAGGAGGCCTACGAGAAAACCGGCCGCCAGATCAGTATCACGGTGGCGCCGGCTGAGCCCCACCAGCGGTCCCGCCTGTTGAATGCCATCACCTCACCCAACGTGTTTATCCGTTCTGCCGTCATGGCCTCCTGTGCCGTGCCGGGGGTATTTCCGCCGGTGATGTTGATGGCGAAAAATGTGCACGGGGAGGCGCAGCCCTATCTGCCAACCCGGCGCTGGGTTGACGGCTCGATCGCGGATGACCTGCCCGCCAAGCGCCTGACGCGCCTTTACAGTACCAACCATTACATCGTGAGTATGGTGAACCCCATCGCGACGCCGTTCCTGCGCAACGAGGCGGAGCGCAACAAGCTGGCGTCAGCCCTGGGCAGCCTGGGGATCGGCGTGGGGCGGGAGATTCTCAATTTCTACCGCGGTATCGCGCAGAAGCAGGGCGACAACTGGCCCAGGATGAACATCCTGCTCAACGGTATTCACGCCCTGATCGACCAGGAATACAGCGGCGATATCAATATCTATCCCAGTTTTCGCTGGTACAACCCGGCCAAGATTTTGTCTCACCTGACCGAGAAGGAGTTGGTAGAACTGGTGGAGGGGGGCGAACACTCCTGCTATCCCAACATCGAGGCGATCCGTATCTGCACCCGGATCTCGCGTACCATGGAAGAGATCCTGCACCGGTTCGAGTACGGCGACCTGCGTCCTTCAGAATCTGACTATCATCGCCCGCGCTCTTCCCGCCGTCGCCCGCCCCCGACCCGCGCCCAGCGCGAGGCCATGGCGCGGAAAGCGGCTCAGCACGACACCGCAACCCCGGCGAAGAAGAAGACCGGGTCACGCCAGACCGGGTCGCGCAAGACGGGGGCGCGGAAGAAGGCATCCACGTCCGGCAAAACGCCCGGTGCCCCTGTGACGGATGCCAGGGCGGACGATTCACAGCGCGCCGCCTGACCCACCGCGCCCGCCAGAATCTCCGGTCCCACGCGATTCTGCTTGGCGCGCCCCTGCATTTTTCCGCTGACGGTTCCGCTTTGGAACAGGCAGGCTATACTTCGGGCGATACAGACCGAGGGGGTAGCGTATGCGTTGGGACGAAATCGATCAGCAGGCCTGTTCCGTGGCGAGGGCCCTGTCCGTGGTGGGAGAACGCTGGACCCTGTTGATTCTGCGGGATGCCTTCCTCGGTACCCGCCGCTTTGACACGTTCCAGAGAAACCTGGGCATCACCCGGCACCGGTTGTCAGAGCGGCTGAATAAGCTGGTCGAACACGGCGTACTGGTGAAAGTGCCCTACCACGAGCGTCCCCTGCGCCATGAATACCGCCTCACCCGCAAGGGGCTGGCGCTCTACCCGGTGCTCATGACCCTGGCCCGTTGGGGCGACGACTGGATGGACGGTGGCGCGGGCGCCCCGATGGAATATGTGCACCAGCGTTGCGGTCACCAGACGCACCCTGTCATGACCTGCAGTGAATGCGGCGAGGCCCTCAAGCCGGAAGAGGTGAAGCCGCGGCTGGGACCGGTATTGCAGCAGGTCGCGGAGGAACTGCAGCGGCCCGGGGAAACCCCGCTGGACTTCCCGGCGCTGGTTCGGGCCAGTATGTAGGATCGCAACCCCCCGGCCCGCACCCGGGTGAGGTTGAGCGGGGTACCGGTGACAATAACAAGGGATACACCATGAACTTGCTCAAGTTGGGTCTGGTGCCGCAAATTCTGATTGGCGTGGTTGCGGGTGCCCTGGTCGGCATGGCCGTGCCGGGGCTGGCAGTTGAACTGGGCCTGCTGGGCCGGTTGTTCGTGGGCATGCTGAAGGCGGTGGCGCCCCTGCTGGTGATGCTGCTGGTCATGTCGGCGATCGCCAATCGGCACGAATCCGGTAACGATGGCCGCAAGACCCTGATCACCCTGTCGCTGTACCTGCTGGGGACGGTGAGTGCTGCGCTGGTGGCGCTGCTGTTGAGCCTGGCCTTTCCGCAGACCCTGGCTCTCGAACAGGCCGCCGAGGGCAGCCCGCCGGTGGCAGTGAGCGCGGTGCTCGCGGATGTGCTGTTCAAACTGGTGGATAATCCGGTCAACGCGTTGCTCACCGGCAATTTTCTCGGCTGCCTGACCTGGGCGGTCCTGCTCGGTATCAGCTTTCGCAAGGCCTCGGACAGTTTCCGCGCCCACCTGCAGACCCTGGCGGACGGAGTGGCCGATATCGTGCGCTACGTGATACGCCTGGCGCCGATCGGTATTTTCGGCCTGGTCTGCACTACCGTGGCTACTGTCGGTATTGCGGCCCTGGCGGACTACGCCAGCCTGGCCCTGCTGCTGGTCGTTGCCATGTTGCTGGTCGCGCTGCTGGTGAACCCCCTGATCGTGTATCTGGTGACGCGACGCAACCCCTACCCGGTGGTGCTGCGCTGCCTGGAGGAGTCCGGGGTCACCGCCTTCTTTACCCGCAGTTCGGCAGCCAACATCCCGGTCAACCTGAACCTGGCGAAAAAACTCGGGATCAGCGAGGAGTTGTACAGTGTCACCATCCCTGTCGGTGCGACGGTGAATATGGCGGGTGCCGCAATCACCATCACGGTCCTCACCCTGGCCGCAGCCAATACCCTGGGCCTGGAAGTGTCATTCGCTTCGGCGCTCGTGCTGTGTGTCATATCCGCCTTGTCGGCCTGCGGCGCCAGTGGTGTCCCCTCGGGCAGCCTGCTCCTGATTCCGCTGGCCTGTTCCCTGTTCGGCATTTCGCTCGACGTGTCGATGCAGGTGGTGGCGGTGGGTTTCATCATCAGTGTGATTCAGGATTCGGCCGAAACCGCACTGAACTCCAGTACCGACGTGGTCTATACCTACGCGGTGGACCAGTTGGGCAAGTCCTGAAGTCCGGGCAGGGCAGTCACCAGGTCGAGGTGCTGCTCGAGGCAGTCGGCCAGGCGCTCCAGTTCCGCCTCCCGCAATGCGTGGCGATCGATCGTGGCGGCGCCCCGGAAACCCGCCCAGTGTAAAAGGGCGGCAGCTGCGGCGGGTTGGTCGAAGAGACCGTGCAGGTATGTCCCGGCAACCTGGCCGTCGGCACTCACTGCGCCATCGCGGCGACCATCTGCCAGCACCGCAAAGGGCGCTATTGACTCCAGCGTGTCGGTGTCACCGCAGTGAATCTCGTAGCCACTGACGGGCGTGCCATCCGGGTACAGACTGCCGTCGACCTGGCGCAGGGTCTTGTCGGCGGTGAGTCGGGTAGCCAGTGGCAGATAGCCGAGGGCCGGGGAACTGCCGGGTTTGCCTTCGATCCCCAGCGGATCGGCAATCTCCCGTCCCAGCATCTGGTAGCCGCCGCAAATCCCGAGCAGCTTGCCGCCGTAGCGCAGGTGACGCTGGATGTCCCGGTCCCAGCCCTGCTTGCGAAGAAAAGCCAGGTCAGCCCGGGTGTTCTTGCTACCTGGCAGTATGACCAGATCGCAACCGGGGATGGCTCGCCCCGGCCCCACGTAATCCAGCGCCACGCCGGGTGTTGCGGCCAGGACCTCGAAGTCGGTGTGGTTGGAAATTCGGGACAGGGCCGGCACGGCTACTCGCAGTACTGTCTCACCGGGGCCGGTTGCGGGAGCCGCGATGGCGTCTTCCGCATCCAGTTGCAGGTTGTGCAGGTAGGGCAGGACTCCCAGCACCGGTTTGCCTGTACGCTGCTCCAGCCAGTCGAGACCCGGCTGCAGCAGGGCAATATCGCCGCGGAAGCGGTTGATGACGAAGCCCCGTACCCGCGCCTGCTCAGAGGGGGATAGCAGTTCCAGGGTCCCGACCAGGTGGGCGAAAACCCCGCCGCGGTCTATGTCGGCGACCAGGATGACAGGGCAGTCCGCCGTTTCGGCGAAACCCATATTGGCGATATCCCGGTCTCGCAGGTTGACCTCAGCCGGGCTGCCGGCGCCCTCGACGATCACTGCCTCGTAGTCGCTGCAGAGCCGCCGGTAGGATTCCATGACCGCAGCCAACGCGGTGGTCTTGTAGTGATGGTAGTCCGCGGCCTCCATGTCGCGGGCAACACGGCCCTGGATGATGACCTGGGCGCCCGTGTCACTGCTGGGCTTCAGCAACACCGGGTTCATGTCGCTGTGGGCCGCGATTCCCGCCGCCTGCGCCTGCAGTGCCTGGGCCCGGCCGATCTCGCCGCCGTCCACGGTGACCGCGGCGTTGAGTGACATGTTCTGGGGCTTGAACGGCGCGACCCTTATTCCGCGCCTTTGCAATAATCTGCAAATACCGGCGGCCAGCACGCTTTTGCCGGCGTCGGAGCTGGTACCCTGTACCATCAGGGTGCCCGGCATGATCAGTAGTCGACGCCCTTGCGGGCCTTTATCCCGGCCCGGTAGGCGTGCTTGATGTCCTTCACCTCCGATACCGTATCCATCACCTCCTGCAGGGCACTGCCGCCACCGCGGCCGGTCACGATCACGCTTTGCTCCCGGGGACGGTTGCGGATGGCGTCCAGGATCTCCTGCTCGGGCAGATAATCGTAGGCCAGCATGTAGGTCAGCTCGTCCAGTACGACCAGGTCGAAGTCCGGGTTCTCCAGCATGGGCCGGGCCAGGGCCCAGGTGCGCTCAGCCGCGGCGATGTCACCACTGCGGTCCTGGGTATCCCAGGTAAAGCCGGTACCCATCTGGTGAAACTCAACCTCGGGACAGTGATCCCGCAGGTAAATCTCCTCGCCGGACAGTTGCACGCCCTTGATGAACTGCACCACGCCGACCTTCTGGCCGTAGCCCAGGGCGCGCATCACCATGCCGAAGGCCGAGCTGGTCTTGCCCTTGCCGTTGCCGGTGATCAGCAGGGCGATACCGCGCTCCTGGTCTGCAGCTTCAATGGCAGCATCGACCCGGGTCTTCTGTTTCGCCATGGCCGCCTTGTGGCGTTCTGCCTTGCGGGTGTCGTTGTCTGTCATGCGGGTGTCCCGGTGCCGATTCTAGAAGCTGTAGCGCACGCCGGCGTACAGCGCGCGGCCCCCGGTATTGTAGCCGGGCACCTCCTGGTAGTCTTCATCACTCAGGTTTTCGACCCGGCCATAGAGGCTGAACCCCCCGACCAGCAGCAAGCTGGCGTTGCAGTCCAGGACCTCGTAGTCGTCCAGGTCGCTGCCGTCCGCGGCGACTGCATCCCGCGCCAGGCGCAGGTTGATTCCCAGTTGCAGGCGCCCCGGCAGTGGCTGCCATTGCACACCGAGGTTGGCCAGGTGCTCCGGACGCCGTATGCGCTGCAGACCCTCGGCATCCTCGGTGTCGTTCCAGGTGTAGTTGCTGCTCAGGCTGAAGCCTTCGCCCAGTTCCCAGTTGGCGGCGAGTTCCACGCCGCGCGATTCCGATGCCCCGTCATTCTGGCGGTAGCCGGAATAGTTGAGCAGGTCGAAAAAGATCTCATCCTCGACCCGCTGTTCGAACCAGGTAGCTTCCAGGTACAGACCGCTGTCGCTGGCCCAGGCGATGCCCAGGTCGTAGCCTTCACTGGTTTCTTCTGTCAGGTCGATGTCGGCAGCGGGCGAAAAGCCGAAATCCCGGTTGTAGGCGACCTCGTACAGGCTGGGCGCACGGAAGCCGGTGCCCCAGGCGGATTTCAACTTCAGTTCACCACCGGTCAGCGGTATCAGGTAGGCACCGCTGATGCGGTAACTGTCGTGGTCGCCGAAATCCTCGTTGTCGTCGTAGCGCAGGCCGGCGGTCAGGTAGAAGCGCTCACCGAAGCCGCCCTGGTACTCCAGGAAATAGCTGTCCTGGTCGCGGGTCCGATTCAGGCCCCCGTTGTCGAAGGACTCTTCCTGGGTTTCCGCCCCGAACACCAGGCCAAGCGGGTCGCCGTGTCGGTACTGTCCGACGTAACTCCACTTTTTCAGTTCACCATCGCCACCAAAAGCCGGGCGGCCCCCAGTGTAGAACTGGCGCTCGGTGTCGTTGCCGCTGTAGGACAGTTCGTGCTGGAGGTGGTCGTAATCGAGTTGCGCGCTGGCACGCCAGGCGCTCTGACGGTAGTCGCTGCTGCAAAGGTTGGAGAGTGCAAACGTGTCGACGGTGAAGCAGTTGTCGTAATCGCCGCTCGCGTCCACATCGCGCGCCACCAGTTCCAGGCGCAGGTGCTCGCCGGCATTGAATCCCAGGCGCCCGTGCAGGGTGGTGTTCTCGTAGCCATCGTCGTCGCGAAGTACCGTGTCGTCGCTGCGCGCGTTGAAACCGGCGGTCTCGAAATCGGAGGCCGCGATGGCAAAATCCATGCTGCCGGTGCCACCCGCCGCGCTGCCGGCCAGTTGCCGCGTGCCGAATCTGCCACCCTCGGCGGACAGTTTGCCACTGAAGCCCTCGCGCAGGTTGGAACTGCTGATGTTGACGATTCCGCCCGCGTCTGCCCCGTACATCAGGCCCTGCGGACCGCGCAGGATTTCTACCCGGGCGATTCCAGCGCTGGCCAGGTGCTCGAAATTGGGCATGGCCTGGGTGCCGGAGGTGTTGGAGATGTCGATGCCATCGACGTAGACCCGGGTGCGGTAACCCTCTTCACCTCGAATGCGCAGGGCGGTCGGGGCTCCCGCGCCGCCGGTATTGCTGGCGCCAATGGCGGGCTGGGTTCGCAATATATCTGCAAGGCTGTTGAAGCCCAGCGCCTGGATTTCAAGCTCCTTCAGTACAGAGACCGAGGTGCCCACCTGCCGCAGGGGCATCTCTACCCGCGACGAGGTGACAATGATCTCCTCCAGGTAATTATCCGCCAGGGCGGGGATGTGAATGCCGGCGAGGCCGAGGGCGGCCAGCGAGACAAGCTTGTTCATTGTAAGTCCTCAATTGCCAGGCTTCAGTGGCGACTGAGGGAGGGGATCGGGGCAGGCGGCTGGAGCCGGGCAACCCATAATGAAGCCCTCCGCTCCATCGTTGCAATGTCCAGGCAGGTATCGGGCTTACAGTCTGACTGTTTACCGTTGCGGGGGCAGCGGAGGACTTGGCCGGAGTGGCCGCACCTCACTTCCCATTTAACCCACCCAGCGTCTGGGGACGCGGTGAGCACCTGGTACGGTCGGGGACTGTAGTGAGTATGCCGGTTAAAGTCAATCAGATGACTGAATGACGTGGTCCGCAGGAGCGGAAATATCAAGAAGCACTTTACGTTTCTGGGAAATCGTCAATACTGATTGGGTTCACGCTTACCTGAGCCCCGGGCGTTGTTGGGTACACCGGGAATCACGGGAGTATCAGAGACCACAATTTATTGTCGTACTTCAGGAATTCACAATGATTGGATATATAACTCTGGGTACCAATGACCTTGATCGCGCAACCATGTTCTACGACGCCTTGCTCTCTGAGATGGGTGTCACTCGATTGATGGAGTTTGGCGATCGTGGATATGGCTGGGCGGCAAGCATGGACCAGCCAATGCTGTGCATTTTCAAGCCCTACGATGGCCAGCCAGCGACGGTGGGGAATGGTGTCATGGCGGGCATTGCAGCTGATTCGCGAGAGACGGTGGATCGAATTCACCAAAGAGCGCTGGAGCTTGGCGCCACCGATGAAGGCAGTCCCGGTCTCCGCTCCGTGGGTGGTGACGGTTTTTACGCCGCGTATTTCCGTGATCTGGATGGCAATAAGCTCGACGTATTCTGTTACGTCTGAGCGCAGAAGCTAATGCAGATGGGCAGGCAGTGACTGAGGCACACACCCCGGTCGGCCCGGATTTGCGCGCCGAGGTGGCCAGGTTGCTGGGGCGCGAACCCCGTGGGCTGCGCGATGTGCCGATTTGCCGCGAGAACGGGACACCCATGGTGATACGGGTGGCCTCTCTGGTGGATGACAAACCCTTTCCGACCCTGTATTGGCTGGTGGACCCGGCCATCAACTACCGCATCGACACCGCCGAGGCGGGTGGCCTGATCAAACGACTGCAGCGTCGGGTGGACGCAGAGCCGGCATTGCAGGCCGCCATGCGCAGGGATCACCAGCGCTACATCGCCGCGCGCAATGACTTCATGACGGCGCGAGACCTCGCTCGCCTGCGGGCGCTGAATTTTTACGAAGGATTGCAATCCCGAGGCATCGGCGGCATCGCGGATATCCGTTTCATCCGCTGCCTGCACACCTGGTACGGCGCCCACCTGGTGGAACCGAATACCATCGGTCAGCTGCTGGACGATCACTGGCGAGAGGAGTGCGCGGCATGAAGCTGCATGGATCGAGTTCTCTCCTGGTAGAGCTGTTAGTCGTTGCGCTGGGGGTGCTGCTGGCCCTGTGGGCTGACCAGTGGTGGGTGGACATACAGGAACAGCGCGAAGAACAGAAATACCTCCTGGCACTGTACGAGGATGTGAGCCAGGCGATCGAGGCCATAGACACCACCAGCGCCGAGGCAGGGGAATGGCTGCAGGCGGCCACGGACCTGTCGGCAGCCCAGGGGCGCGCAGAGCAGGTCGGGGCCCAGGAGGTGATCAGGCTGCTCGGAATCGCCCTGTTCAATATCGAGGTCTACGAAATCCCCCTGGGCGCTTATGAGGACCTGTTGGTCACAGGGCGGGTCGGTTTGATCAGTGATCCGGAAGTTCGTTTGGGCTTGTCCCGGCTGGAGCAGAAAATCAGCGAACTCAGGACGGCGGAGACGGACCTGACTGAAACTCAGCACGGCATCATCGACCCCTTCCTGGTCGGTCATACCAATCTATCTGCTCTGGCGCGGGTCGGTTATTCCGCTGCCGATAGCCGTTCGGCGCAACAGAGCGGAGGGCCCCTGGCGCCGGCACTGATCACCAACCGATTTGACGTGGATCACCGGGCCCTGCTCGACAACCTGGAACTGCAGAGTATCGTTGCCCTGCGTATCGTTTTGTTGTCCGAACTCATCGTGGCGGCGACCGAGGTCAGGCAGGCCCTGGTGGAGTTGCAGGACGACCTGCCCGGTACCGACTGAGTCCGAATCGCTGAAGCGGCCTGCTGGGCATCGCGGCTGTGCTGACTGGACTATTATGAAGCTCTGCGATCACGCGTAATTGACAGTCACGGCAACAGGAGGGCGATTTATGAAGATGCGGTGGATAATGATAATCGGGCTGGTGGGGCTGGCACAGGTTGCCTCTGGCCAAGGCCCCCAGCCTGTCGACTGCACGCAGTCCGGGCCCCATGGCAGTTTTGACTTCTGGCTCGGCGAGTGGGAGGTGCGGGACGCCGCCGGACAGCTGCAGGGCCGCAACAGTGTGCGCAAGGTGCAGAAGGGGTGTGCGTTGGAGGAGCAGTGGACGAGTGTGCGCGGCGGCACCGGGCAGAGCGTCAACCTCTATCACCCCGGCCGCAATGAATGGCAACAGCTGTGGACGGATGCCGGCTACAGTATTATCGATATTCGCGGCGGCCTGCAGGGCAACGACATGGTACTGGAAGGCTCCATCTTCTACCTGGGCGAGGGGACGCAGCATGCGTTTCGAGGTCGCTGGTCGCCACTGGAGGATGGCCGTGTGCGGCAGTTCTTCGAGCAGCAGGATGATGACGGCAATTGGCAAACCTGGTTTGAAGGGTTTTATCAGCGGCTCGCGCAGTGAGGCGGTGCTTGATAGGCATGGACTTTCAGCCTGACGGATACGTTCCACGTGGTGCACATACCTTGACGTTCTTTCCCGGTGCCAATGATCACGATTTTACGTTTCCGCGGAAACGTCATTTCCGTTCAGGCTCACATGGCGGCTGTTAAAGGAGTCTGCGATCTGTGGCGGCCAGCTTGCCCGGGTTTCAGGCGGCTTCGTTTACAAAATTTTATCTGCAGGAGCAGGGCTTTCAGTATGGCCCGGTCCGGAGGTCTATCTATGCGAGCAATTATCTGTTGCATCCTGATGCTGTTCCATTCATGGGTGTCAGCCGAGGTCGACAACGAGGCGGCTGAAATGCGCGCCTGGCGCGAATTCACAAGTCAGCTCGGCGCAGCGGGTGCCGAGATTTTGAGAACATACCCCCAGCCGGGTGAACTGGATAGTGCAGAGGGTTTGCGCTATCTGCTACAGCAGCTGGGCAGTTCCATCGAGGCCATGCTCGTCGAGCAACCGGGGCAGATTCCCCTGCTGCGTATCGGCGCGACCACCATCAACAAGTGGGGCCTCGATGGCGCCGACGCCAAGTACCAGGGTGCCAGGATCCGGGGGGATGGTCGCTATCGCCTTTCCGGCCGGCTGGGCAGTGCCCGGCTTTTCGCCCTGCAGTTGACCCGCATGAAGGGTACTTACGACGCGTACGGGGCTCTCACAGGGGATCAGCTCGGTGCAAATCGGGCAGGAGAGTTTGAGGTACTGATTTCCGCGGAAAAACCCCCGGATTGGAAAGGTGCGTGGCTGGAGTTGGATTCCTCCGCGGACAGCCTCCTCATTCGCGAATATTTCAGTGACTGGACAAGCGAGCGCCCCGGCAGATACTACCTGGAACAACTGGCCGAGATCGAATCCCCGGGCCCGGTGACCCTGGGACAAATCACCACCCTGCTGGAAGATACGGCGTTGAAATTCGCTTCTCGCGCGCCCCAGTGGCAGGGTCGGGTCGAGCAGGCGCGCCAGCACCTGGTGAACAAGGTCCATATGCAGAAGGCAGACGGGCAGGGGTTAGCTTCCAATGCCTACGGCAGCGGTTGGTTCCGGGTGGGCAACGACCAGGCGCTGGTCATCGAGATGGACGCGCCAGAGGCCCTGCTGTGGAGTGTACAGTTGGGCAATGTGTGGTGGGAGTCATTGGATTACATCAACCACACCGCCAGCTACAACGACAGCCAGGCCGTGGCGGGTAGCGACGGTAAATACCGCTTTGTGATTTCACAGCAGGATCCGGGGGTGCCGAACTGGTTGGATCCCGCCGGCCACCAGGAAGGGGCATTGATGTTCCGGTTGCAGGAGGCAAGAGCGATGGTGCATCCAAGGTCAAAATTGGTCTCTTTCAAGAGCCTCGCCGAGCACCTGCCGGGAGATACGCCAAAGGTAAGCGCAGAACAACGACAAGGTGAGATCAAAATACGTCGTGTGCATGCCAGCGTTCGCTGGGCGCCATAAGTCGTCAATAAAGGGACTTGGGGAAAGCCCTGAAGAAAACATCCTGGACACGCTGCCACCAGCTCCGCGCGGGCTGGCGCGATACGCTTTCGTCGGCGTTTGTCCAGGCCAGCTTCTCGTTCTGCTCGATAGTTACCCGCCAGCTGTTGTCCGGCTGCATGTCCCGTTCGATCAGTCGCGTCAGCTCCTCGCCCAGTTCGCGGCTTCGAATAACGATGCCCATTTCTGTATTGTACGCGACCGAGCGCGGGTCAAAATTCATGGAGCCGATATAGCTGGTTTCCCTGTCCACCACCATGGCCTTGCTGTGCAGGCCGGTGAAGCCGCCCCGCACGGGTGCAGTATCGACGATGCCCTGCTGAATCGCCGGGTCATGCCGAAGCTCGTACAGTTCGGCGCCGGTTTCGATGATCGGGCGCCGCCAGGGTTTGTAGTGGCTGTTGACCGCCGGAACGTCGTGAGATGCCAGCGAATTGGTTAATATCTTTACCGATACACCCTGTTCGTGCAGGGCCTGGAGGGTGCCGATACTGCGTTTCCGGGGAATGATGTAGGCATTGGCGATGAGCAATTCACGCTGCGAGGATTTGATCAGCGCGTTGATATGGTCCAGCATCAGCTGTTCTATATTGTGCTTGGCCGGCAGATCGGCAATCACCTCGCTGGTGCCCACCAGCAGGTGACGATCAAGCCACTGAATCTCCTGCTCCCAATTAATGGCACCCAGCGGGAAGCGCTCCAGTGTGACCTCGTTTGCCAGCAATTCGTCCAGCTGTCGGGCTCCCTGGGTTCGCTCTTCGGTAGAGACCGGTAAATCCAGCGCGGAGACCGGCATCACCCAGCGGCTGTTCCAGTAGGCGTCGAACACGGTGGATACCTGCCTCGCCGCCGGCCCGATGCCCAGTACGTCGAGGTCATGAAAATTGAAATCGGCGTTGATGCCCATGTACTCGTCGCCAATATTCCTGCCGCCGATAATCACCGCCCTGTTGTCCACCACCAGCGCTTTATTGTGCATCCGCTGGTTGACCCGCTCCAGCTCTGCGATAGACTCGCCGAAGCGCCGGGTTATGTCGCGATTTGACCAGGGATTGAACAATCGAAGATCGATATTGGGATGGGCATCCAGCCAGGCAGCAACCTCATCGCGCAGTGACAGTCGTGCTGCGGTTTGCAGCAGGGTATTCAGGTCGTCGATCAGTAACCGAACCCGCACGCCCCGATCCGCCGCATCGAGCAAATGCCGGGCCAGCAGGCGACCCGCGGCATCCCCGTACCAGAGGTAGTACTGGACGTCGATGGAGTGGCGGGCCGAGTCGATCAACGCCAGGCGCCAGCGCAGGCCGTCCTCGTTACTGTCGAGTAACCTGAATCCGGATGCCTGTTCGCCGTGTTGCCGAGTGATGCGCTGTGCAACAGGAAAGAACGCGTCATCATTCCGGGGTTCCACGGCGTACTCCGGCGCAGGTCGCTCAAAAACCGGCTTGGTGCCCGTTTTACTCCCGATGACGGCGGCGGTCATTGCGCAGCCGTTCACCAGGGCCAACGAGAGGAGAAAGACTGGGAGTGCATAGCGGCGCTGCATGTATTTTGCGGTCACTGGACGACCTCAACCGGGATTAGCACCACTTGCAGTCCGTTTCTGTAAGCATGGTCTGGGGGCCGTCATTGTATCCGGGTGGGAGGCGGGTGGGAACTCCATCAGTTCCGCGGTGGTATGGTGTCGGTGCCAGCCAGAACCGGTGCTATAGTTACAGCCAAGCGAAACCCGATTCCAGGGACTCCCACTTGTTAGATACAGCGCCGCGCACCGCAGCCTTTTTTTGTCTTCTGTTCTGTCTCGTAGTGCTGCCCCTGGTTCCGGTCCACGCTCAGCAGGACACCGGGAACACGGACAGCCGGGATGAAGTCGCTTACGTCGAGCAGGCCAACGAGCTCGAGCGGCGGTTGAGGCAATACCTTGACCAGGCAGCTCAACTTGAGAGTGCCCGCCAGGAACTGCAGGGAAACGTGGCCCAGGTATATGAGCGACGGGTGCAGACCGCCAATCAGAAAGCACTCGAGTTGGCCCACGAACTGGCGCAACTGGTGATCGCGCGCGAAGCCGAGGGCCGGGATTCGGCGCCTTATGGTGACATTGCGCGAAATTTACTGGAGGAAATTCCGGACAGGATCGAGGATAACGCCAACTGGCTATTGTCCAATGCGAACCTGGAGATCGATATTGCAGAGCTGAGCGCTGTTGAACAGATCCAGCTTGAAGCCGACCGGCACCGGTTGGCCGACCGCCTGCTGACGCTTTACAGGTTGTTTATGCGTAACCTGGATCTGTCGGAACAGATCGGCATTGATGTCACCGACCAGGCAGACTTTCTACACGATTCCCTGGTCGATGCCGCGGTCAACCAGTCTGTCGCACTCGAGCTTGCCCGCAAACACGGGGCCACCCTGAGCCGCCAGATTCAAATCCTTCCGGGTGATGCCGAGCTGGTTGCACAGGCCAAGGTCAGTATCGAGCGAGTCAGGAGGCTTCACGACACCCTGCGTCAGTTGGTGGAGATCATGGAGCGGCGTAACATTCCGGTACTGGACTACCGGCAACAGCTCGCCACAGCCACAGGCACCATCACTGCGGACATTCTGCAGGTTGACGTTTTCGCCAGTCTGCTGAAGCGATGGACGTCTAACGCGGGTACCTGGACCCGGGAGAACCTGCCCGGCGTCCTCTTCAACCTGTTCCTTTTTTTGCTGATCGTCTGGGTCGCGCTGACGCTTTCCAGATTCAGCCGACGCCTGGTCAAGCGTGGTCTTGAGCGCAGTTCTGCAAATCTATCCCAACTGCTTCGCCGCATGATCATTTCCAGTACGGGCAACCTCGTCCTTGTTCTGGGCCTGCTCTTCGGCCTGGCGCAATTGGGCATCTCGATCGCTCCCTTGCTGGCAGGTCTCGGTATCGCAGGTTTCATAGTCGGATTTGCCTTGCAGGATACCCTGGGAAATTTCGCTTCCGGGGTGCTGATACTGATTTATCGACCCTATGACGTAGGCGATTTTATCGAGACAAACGGGGTGCTGGGCAAGGTCAGCCGGATGAGCCTGGTCAACACCACTGTGTTGACGATTGATAATCAGACCCTGGTGTTGCCCAACAGCAAAATCTGGGGCGATGTGATCAAGAATATTACAGCCCAGCGACAGCGCCGCGTCGACATGGTGTTCAGCATTGGTTACGGCGATGATATTCCCAGGGCTGAAAAGGTCCTGAAGGAAATTGTGGACGAGCACGACAAGGTGCTCGACGACCCGGCACCGATCGTCAAGTTGCACACCCTGAATGAGTCATCCGTTGATTTCGTGGTCCGCCCCTGGGTTAAAACCGATGACTACTGGGATGTCTACTGGGATATCACACGCGCGGTGAAAATGCGTTTCGATGAACAGGGCATCTCGATCCCGTTTCCCCAGCGCGATGTGCACCTGTTTACCGCGGGTTCTGACAAGGGTAATGACGGCGGTTCACAAGGCTAGGAGCATTTGGAGTCGCCGCAACTCAGGCACACCATGCAGCCATCGGAAAAAACCACTGCCTTGGTATGACACTTCCCGCAAAGTTCCGCTGTGGCCGGATAGCCATCGGTCTCCTCGTTGCCAGCCAATTCCTGTTTTTTCCGCGCGATGTAGGCCTGCTGGTGTTCGTCCAGGGCATTGTCATCCAGCAGGCCGATGCGTTTCATGTGGTCTTCGATGGCTTCGCCGATCTCGGCCACCAGTGAAGGCATGAAACGACCGCCGCGTTTGAAATAACCGCCCTTGGGGTCGAACACGCCCTTCAGTTCCTCCACCAGGAAGGTCGCGTCGCCGCCCTTGCGAAATACCGCGGAAATAACCCGGGTCAGGGCCACCACCCACTGGAAATGATCCATGTTCTTGGAATTGATGAATATCTCGAAGGGGCGCCGTTGTTCATGTTCGGTACCCTCGTTGAGCACGATATCGTTGATGGTGATGTACAGCGCATGTTCAGAAAGGGGTGTCTTGACCTTGTAGGTAGAGCCTACCAGGATTTCCGGCCGCTCCAGTTTTTCGTGCATCTGCACCACGTCGCTGTCGACCCGGGCTACGGTACCGTTGTCGCCTTTCGGCAGCACCACCGCATCCACGATTTCCTGCTCGATTTTTCGAATGGCCATGAGTACTCTCCTACAGCTTGCCGTAATACCCTTCCTTCAGGGCGTCGTAGAGGTTGGCGGCGGTGTGGGTCTCGCCGTCGTATTCGATCAGTTCGTCACCTTGCGCCTCGAACTCGCTGCCATCCGCCAGTGTGAAGCGGTAGCGGGTGTTGGCGATGTCCTCGTCCCGTACCAGCACGCCCTGGAATGCCTCCGGATTGAAGCGGAAGGTGGTGCAGCCTTTCAAGCCCTTCTCGTGGGCGTACAGGTACAGATCCTTGAAGTCGTCATAGGGGATCTCGCTGGGTACATTGACCGTCTTGGAAATGCTGGAATCAATCCAGGCCTGCGCGGCTGCCTGCATCTCCACGTGCTGCCGGGGGGTGACGTCATCTGCGGTAATGAAATAGTCCGGCAGACGGTGTTCCTTGCTGTTGCTGAAGGGGGATGCCGCGGGCGATACCAGGTGCCGATAGGCCAGCAGTTCATAGGAGCAGACTTCTACTTTTTCCTTGGACTTGCGTCCCTCGCGGATCACGTTACGCGAGTACTGGTGGGCGAAGGTCGGTTCGATGCCATTGCTGGCATTGTTGGCCAGGGACAGGGCGATCGTGCCGGTGGGTGCAACCGATGAATGATGGCTGAAGCGACAGCCCTCCACGGCCAGCTGCGCCACGAGTTCGGGATCCTCAGCGGCGATCTTCTGCATGTAACGGCTGTAGCGCGCGTGCAGGAATTTGCCCGGCAGCCTGTCTCCGACCTGGATGCCATCTGCCGCCATCTCCGGGCGCAGGGCCAGCATATCCCCCGTGACTGTGAACTCTTCCTTCATCACCGGCGCGGGACCTTTTTCCCGCGCCAGGTCCAGCCCGGTACGCCAGCCCGTCAAGGCCAGTTCCCGCGCAACCCGTTCCGTGAAGGCCACCGCTTCGGGGCTGCCGTATTTGAGGCCGAGCATGGCCAGGGCGGAACCCAGCCCCAGGAAGCCCATGCCGTGACGCCGCTTGTGGCGTATTTCGCGGCGCTGCTCCGCCAATGGCAGGCCGTCAATTTCCACCACGTTGTCCAGCAGGCGGGTAAATATGGCCACCACCTTGTTGAAGCGCTCCCAGTCAAAACCGGCACTGGGTGAGAAGGGGTGATGCACGAAGCGGGTCAGGTTGACGGAGCCGAGCAGACAGGCGCCGTAGGGGGGGAGGGGTTGCTCGCCGCAGTTGTGAGCGTGCAGGCCATTGGCGTCGAAGCAGTTGATGCCCGGTACCTGGACATCGAACACATCTTCTTCCCCGGCGTCCTCTAGTGCACCAACGGTAGCAGTGAAGCGCTCCCGGTCAAGTTTGCGCCGGTAGCTTGCCAGGGCATTCGTCAGTCGGCTGTGCTTGTCCGCGTGGCCGAATCCAACCAGGCGCTGGAACTGCGACAGGTTGTCGCCCGAGATGACCAGTTCGTGCTGGGCCTGGGTCTGGTAAGACGCGCTGCCTCCGCGGCCATCGGGTAGCTGTCGGACCAACCTTGGCCTTCGATCCTTGTACAGGGTCGAATTGATGCCCAGGCGCAGCAACATGCGCTGCACGGCCTCCAGGCAGGGCAGGTCGGACTGCGCCAGGCTAATGCTCACGCCCTTGGACTGGCTGCCCTGCACTGAGCCATCGGCGTCGAACAGGCCCCTCAGGAAGCCGCAGTAAAATTCGCTGGAACCCTGCTCCATGGCCTCGGTAATGCGCTTTTGTCCCGGGGACATGCCGACTTCCAGGGCCAGGGCCTTAAGTCCTGCGAAACTCATCCGATACTCGGTTCGACCGCTAACCGCTGACCAGCCGCGGAAGTCGGAGCGCCGGCGGAATTTCTCAGCGGCGGCGAGTGCCCGCGCCATGATCCCATCGACACCATCCCCGGTGCGGGGTCCATTGGCGACGGCCGGATTCCGCCAGACCGACAGCACCGCCTTGTCCTGTTTCAATGTGCCGTCGCCCAGTAACAGGCCCAGCAGGTACCCGTCATCGGCATCATAGTCCCCCGGCCAGCGTGCGTGGGATCTGTGATTATTCAGCAGTACTTCGTCTCCCGGGGCGAGATCACAAGCAGCAACCCAGTCGCTGTCCAGTCGGTGGCGAGAGTGTCCTGTGACCTTCCGAACCCGGTGATCGGCGGTTAGCCTCAGACGGTGCCCCTGGCGAGTCTGCAGGGTAAGTACGGGCTTGTGGCCGGTGCGGAAAAAGCCCTGGTCGGTGGATGTGTGTACCCGGCCGTCAATTAGCAGTTGCTGTTTATGGCCAGTCATTGAGTGTACCTGACGCGGCCCCGCAGCTGTCTGGACCCAGGTATCTGCGGTAACGCATGGATTAGTGGCGCGAATCTCCTCACAGAACCAGTTGTTGTTCATCTCGTTGACACGGTCGATCAGGATGAATCCCGGTTCGGCGAAGTCGTAGGTGGAAGACATGATGTTGTGCCAGATGTGCCGCGCCGGCAGGCGGCGATACACCCGGCAGGCCACCTCGCCCCGTTCGTTGTGCAGGTAGCCGTCATCTGCCGGCCAGCGACGCCAGACCAGTCCCTCGGGGCCTGCAGCCTCTCTCGCCTGCGCCTCTGTCTCCGCCTTGACCGGGAACACCAGCGGCCAACTGTGGTCCTCCTTTACCGCCCGCACGAATTCGTCGGTGATCAACAGGGAGAGGTTGAACTGGCGCAGTCTGCCCGGCTCCCGCTTGGCGCGGATAAAGTCCAGCACGTCCGGGTGGGAGACGTCGAAGGTCGCCATCTGGGCGCCCCGGCGGCCGCCGGCGGAGGAAACGGTGAGGCAGGTTTTGTCGTAGATGTCCATGAAGGACAGCGGCCCCGAGGTGCGCGCGCCGGCACCGGCCACGTGGGCGCCCGAGGGCCTCAGGGTGGAGAACTCGTAACCGATGCCGCAGCCCGCCTTGAGGGTCAAACCGGCCTCGGTGTTCTTCTCCAGTATTCCCTCCATGGAGTCGGGGATCGTGCCGGATACGGTGCAGTTGATGGTGGAAGTGTCGGCCTTGTAGGCCCCCGCACCCGCGTTGGAAATGATGCGACCGGCGGGAATAGCGCCATTGCGCAGGGCCCACAGAAACTCCTCATACCAGTGCTTGCGCGCCTGCCCATCGGCCTCCACATCGGCGACGGCGGATGCCACGCGCTGCAGGGTAGCGTCGATATCCCGGTCCACGGGCTCTCCGGTCTGGTCTCGCAGGCGGTATTTCTGGTCCCAGATATCCAGCGAGGTCGCTTGCAGGGGCAGGTCATCGAGACCTGATTGCAGGGCGTGAGTGCGTTGTTTCAGCGTCATCGGGTTCTTTCCTACAGCTCGGTATTAACCACTATATATGGTAGCCAGTAAGCCAGAGCGCTTCTCCATATAGTAGTCGAGTCCGCGCAAATCCGCCTGTTTGTTGATTTGCCGCAAGGGAGATGTTATTCCTGATAACATCTCCCTTGCGGACGGTCAGGTGACTGGAGACACTCGGGTACCGGGCGTGATTTGACATGACTCATAACCACAATTCTGGTTGGGATAAGAGATGATAAAACGAAGTCTGGTGCTGGTTGCTCTGGTCCTGTTGTCGGCCTGTGGCCGGGAGCAGTCGGGCAACATCGCGAACCGGGAAGTGGTCAGTCGCACGCTGCAGCCCGCCGACCCGGCCCTGGCAGAGTTTTACAATCGCAGTTGTCGCAGCTGCCACACGGTCGCCGCTACCGGTGCACCACTTACCGGCGATCGCGAAGCCTGGGCCGGGCGATTGGAGAAAGGCGTCGACATCCTGTTGGAAAACGTGATAGCCGGATTCGGCGGCATGCCTCCGTTTGGTCTTTGTATGGACTGCGACGCGGACCAGTTTGAAGACCTGATCGCCTTTATGGCCGGCATGGAAGTCTCTCCATGATGTCGCGTCGCGGGCTGCTGTCCACCCTGGTCACCGCGGCACTCGCCGGTGTGGCGAGCCCCTTGCCCGGCCTTGCCCAGGAGTCCGGTGCGGCGGTTCGACGCAAGTTGCCCTGGCGCAACTGGTCCGGGTCACAGCGTTGCGTGCCCGACAGCCGCCAGGCACCCGGGTCAGTCGCGGAACTCCAGCAGTTGCTGGCCGACGGCAGCGGCATTGTGCGGCCGGTGGGGGCAGGACACTCCTTCACGCCGCTGGTGCCCACCGATGGCACTATCGTCTCGATGGCGCGCCTCAGCGGCTTGATCAGTCACGATCCTGGTCGGTTGCAGGCCACCGTCTGGGCCGGCTCGCGCCTGGGCGATCTGGGGAAGCCGTTGCAGGATGCGGGGCAGGCCATGATCAACATGCCGGACATTGATGAACAGGCCCTGGCGGGCTGCCTGGCAACCGCGACTCATGGGACCGGTGCCGGGATCGGTTGTATGTCGACTTTTGTGACGGAACTGGAACTGGCCGATGCCCGCGGTGACCTGGTGCGCTGCAGTGCCGATCACAACCCGGAACTCTTTCAGGCCGCGCGGGTATCTCTCGGCAGCGTCGGGGTATTGACCCGGGTCACCCTGCAGAATGAAAAACCCTACCGCCTGCGCCGCCAGACGCTGTGGCGCGAGTTTGATGAAATGCTGGAACTGGCCGAGGGCATGGCGGATGAGCACCGCAATTTCGAGTTTTTCTACATTCCCTTTTCCGGCATGGGCTTTCTCGATACGCACGACTATACCGACGAGCCGGTTGGTTCCACGGAACGACTGGATGGCAATGACGCGACCCACGACCTGAAACTGGCCCGGGACTACCTGCAGTGGTCGCCCATGTTGCGGGAGTTGATCCTGGGTAGCTACATGAAGTCCCTGGAAGACGAGTACACGGTGGAGAGTTCCTGGAAGAATTACGCCAGTGAACGCAACGTGCGATTCAACGAAATGGAATACCATCTTCCCCGGGAATATGGGCTGGTGGCGCTGCGGGAAATTCGCACGCTGCTGGAGTCGCAGCACCATGAGGTCTTCTTTCCCATCGAGGTGCGCTGGGTGAAAGGCGACGATATCTGGCTCAGTCCCTTCTACCAGCGCGACACCGTCTCCATCGCCGTGCACCGCTACTTCGACGAGGATTACCAGCCCTTCTTTCGCACTATCGAGCCGATTTTGCGCAAGTATCACGGCCGACCCCACTGGGGTAAGCTCAATACCCTGGGTCGGGAGGAGTTGCGCGCCCTCTATCCGCGCTGGGATGATTTCGTAGCCCTGCGGCGGGAACTGGACCCCCGGGGCCGGTTTCTCAACCACTACCTGCAAACACTGTTTGCCTAGCGGGAGATTCGAACCATGAAGCGCCGATCCCTGATACTGGGTAGCCTGGCCGGCGCTGCTGGCCTGGGCGCATTGTTACGCCCCCGCGACCGCGGGGAGGATCACAGCCCTTATTTTCGTGCCCTCAGCGAAGCCCTCGACCGTGCCGGACGGTCCGGCCCGACCCTGATGATTGACCGTGAGCGCCTGCGCGCCAATATCGCCACTGTCAAGGGGCACCTGGATGATCGTTTCGATTACCGTATTGTGGTCAAGTCACTGCCCTCGGTGCCACTGCTCGAGGAGATCATGGCGCTGTCCGGCTCGCGGCGGCTGATGCTGTTCCACCAGCCCTTTATCAATGCGGTGGCAAGTCACTTTCCCGCCGCGGACGTGCTGCTTGGAAAGCCCATGCCGGTGGCCGCGGCGGCCAATTTCTACCGCGAGTACAGTGCTGGCCACTTCAACCCGCAGCGACAGTTGCGCTGGCTGCTGGATACTCCCCAGCGGGTGGTTCAGTACGCGCAACTGGCGGAGCAGCTGAATCAGGACATGCTGGCCTGCATCGAGCTTGATGTGGGTCTGCACCGCGGCGGGGTGACCAGGGATGCCGACCTGGTGGAGATGTTGCGCCTGATGCGGGAATCCGGGCGGATACAGTTCTGTGGATTCATGGGCTATGAGCCGCACGTGGTCAAGGTGCCGGGTGATCCCCTTAAGTACCGTGACCTGGCGATGGCCGAGTACCGGCATTACCTCGCGACCGCCCGCGGCTACCTGGGCGAGGCGTGGCCTGCGGATGCGGTGCTGAATGCCGGCGGCAGTCCCACCTACCAGCTGTACGACAGCGGCGAGTTTCCCTGCAATGAACTGGCGGCGGGATCCTGCCTGGTAAAGCCCAGCGACTTCGACCTCCCCAGCCTGGCGGATCACCAGGTCGCGAGTTTTATCGCCACCCCGGTGTTGAAAAGCCTTGATTCCCTGACGATTCCGGGCATCAACCTGGGACCCCTGCAACGTCTTTGGGACCCTAACCGGGCCCGCACTTTCTTCACTTACGGCGGCTACTGGAAGGCCCGCCCGGAATCGCCCCGCGGTCTGTCGAATAACGGCCTGTTCGGTCGCTCCACCAACCAGGAGATGCTCAATGGTTCGCACAGTATTCACCTGCAGCCCGATGACTGGGTGTTCCTGCGACCCACGCAGAGCGAGTTCGTGTTCCTGCAATTTGGCGATATCGCGGTCTACGAGAATGGCGAGATCGGTGACTACTGGCCTGTATTCCACGAGGGCCGGGCGAGCACCTGAGCCATGTCCTGGTATGTGCCCGCAGCGGAGTTCGAATCCGAGTACACGGTGAAAAAGAGCCGCTTCATCGCCCGGGTCGTGCCCGTGTCCGACCGCGCGGCGGTCAACACGGCGGTGGCGCGGGCCCGCAGGGATTACCCGGACGCTCGTCATCACTGCTGGGCCTATTTACTCGGCGATCCCAGGGACGCTGCCAATGCCGGTATGTCGGATGACGGCGAACCCGCCGGTACCGCGGGTCGGCCCATCCTGAATGTGTTGCAGCACGGCCGGTTCGGCGACGTGCTGGTCGTGGTAAGCCGTTACTTCGGGGGAATCAAGCTGGGTGCGGGCGGCCTGGTGCGCGCCTATGGCACTGCGACACAGCAGGCCCTCGACGGCGCGCCCGCGACAGAGCGTGTAGACCGGTTAAGCTGCCGCCTGTTGTCGGACTTTTCCTGCGAACAGGGGCTGCGCCATACGCTGCAGGGGCTGGGTGGTGAGGTGTGCAGAGTCCAGTACACCGAGCAGGTCAGTATGGAGGTCAGCTTACCGCGGGATAAACTGCCGGATCTGACCGCCTACTGCGCGGCCCATCACATTCAACTCACCAAATTTCGGGGACAGTTTACTTAATTCCCCTCTGTGACGTGCCACAGGCCAGTGGGTGCGGAATTAAGTAAACTGTCCCCGAAATTGTTGTCGGACTTCAGGGGGCCGGCTGGCTGCCGCGGATCAGCCTGCCGGGCGTGGCGCCGGTAGCCTGGCCGTTCTCCATGATGATCTCGCCGTTCACGAAAGTCGCCAGGTAACCACGGGCACCCTGGAACAGGCGGCGGCCGCCGGCGGGCAGGTCGAAGGTGATACCCGGCGCCTCCAGCTGTAACTCCTCGAAGTCGATCAGGTTCAGGTCGGCTTTCATCCCGACTTCCAGCGTGCCGCGGTCTTCCAGGCCGACGCAGCGCGCGGTGTCCATGGTCTGCATCTTCACGGCCTGCTCCAGGGCAAGTCGAGGTCCACGCTGCCGGTCGCGCACGAAGTAACTCAACATCTGGGTGGGAACCGAGGCGTCACACAGCACCCCACAGTGGGCACCGGTGTCCGCCAGTGACAATACCGTACTCTCGTCTTCCAGCAGGGTCATCTGGCGGCTGAGATCCTGGGCGTCGTAACCGAAGCAGGGGAAGTAGACCACGTTCCTGCCGTCGTTTTTCATCATCAGGTCGTAGCAGTAGGCCCGCGGTGTAACCCCGGCCCCGGCCGCCCTGGCGGCGATACTGTCTTCGGGGCCCGGCTCGTAGTTGGGGGGATCGCCCAGCTCATACAGTTTGTCCCAACCCGCAATGATGGTGTCCATGAATGCATCCCCCATCAGCGGGTCGTCCTCGGCCAGCAGCGCTTCCCTTACTTCCGGCCTGCGCAGTTGAGCCAGGCGCTCTTCGTGGGACATGATCGAAAGCGGGGCATAGTTGGCGTGAAAGCTGAACGGGTTGATCGTGCCGTCCCAACTCAACATCAGGTTGACCGGCCTCGCTCCCACGTGCGGGATCAGGCGCGCACCCTCGGCGTTCGCGCGGCGGGTAAAATCCAGTTGCTGCAGCACCCGGGGCCAATCCTCCTCGCTGCGGAAAAACAGCACGTAGTTGATCTGGCACTTGTTCGCGATGGACAGCCGCTTCATCCAGTCCATCTCCTCCTCCCAGTTGGTCCAGTCAGAGACCACGCCGTAGATACCCTTGCCCCCCAACTCGCCGATCGCGGCGCCGATGCCCAGCAGTTCAGCCTCGTCGGCGTAAGTCCCGGGCATGGGGATATCCTCGCGGGTGGTGTGCAACTCCGTGCGGGAGGTGGTGAAACCCAGGGCCCCGGCCTGGATGCCATCCTTGACGATGGCAGCCATCTGCGCCACGTCCTCGGGTGTCGCCGGGTCGTTGCGGCGCCCCCGTTCCCCCATCACGTAAGTTCGCACCGCGCAGTGCGGTACCTGGGCGCCGACATCGATGGCGCGGGGGAAGGCTTCCACCGCGTCCAGGTACTCGGGGAAGGATTCCCAGTTCCACTTGACCCCCTCGTGCAGGGCCGTGCCGGGAATATCCTCCACATCCTCCATGACCGCGATCAGGCGGTCGTGGGCCTCGTCGGTTTTTTCACAGGGTGCAAAGCCCACCCCGCAATTACCCATGATCAGGGTGGTGATGCCGTGGTTCGCGGCGGGGCTGCACAGGGGATCCCAGGTCGCCTGGCCGTCCATGTGCGAATGCACGTCCACCCAACCGGGCGTCAGGAGTTTACCTTGCGCATCCACTTCCCTGGCCGCGTTTCCGTCTACCTCACCGACGGCGGCGATCCTGCCATCCTTCACGGCGATACTGCCGTTGAAGGCCGGTTTGCCGGTACCGTCCACGATCTTGGCGTTGCGAATAATCAGGTCGTACATGTGGGGTTCCTTATTGTCTGTTGTCAGGATTCATTCATTGCAGGTCGAAACAGACCTTGATGGCGCCACTGGCGCGGTCGGCGGCGGCAGCAAAAGCCTCGCGGACCCCATCCAGTGGAAATCGGTGTGTTATCAGTGCTGGCGCGATATCCCTGCGCTCAACCAGCGCCCGCGCGGCTTCCTCGAAAGTGCGGCCGGCCACCCGGCTGCGATAGGTCATCGCGGGTATCAGGGCGATTTCCTTCATGGTCCAGTTCATGGGCAATACCGCGCTGTCCCAGAGTGTGCCCAGCATCACCAGCCGACCCCGGGCCCGCAGGCGATTGACCCCCTCGGCCAGAGAATCGCCGGTCCCCACCGCATCGATGACCACGTCGTAGCCCTCACCGGCCTGCAGTCGGCCGCCGAATCCTCGTGCCGCCCGTTGCTGGTGGGGGTGGCGGGCCGTGATATCAAAGGCCAGGCCGCGGCTGGCCAGGGCGGCAGCCGTCGCCAGGCCAATGGCACCTGCGCCTATCACCAGAACACGCTCTCCCTCTCGCACCCGGCCCTGGTCGAGACCATGAAAGGCGACGGCCAGCGGCTCGACCAGAGCGGCGTTGGCCACGTCCAGGCCGGTAGGGAGCGGGACCAGGCTGTCTGCCGGTACCGCCACGTACTCGGCCATGCCGCCCGGGCTGCTGACCCCGATGAATTCCGGTCCGCTGGCGCAATGGGCCAGGTAGCCTTCACGGCAGGAATGACAGTCGCCACAGGCCATTACAGGCTCCACGGCCACCGCCGTGCCATCCGGGGCGTAACCGGCAAACTCGTGCCCGGGAATCATTCCCTCGGCCCAGCCATTGGCAATCAGGTGCAGGTCAGAGCCGCAAATGGAGGAGGACACCACCCGTACCCGCACCTTGTCGTCCCCGGGTACCGGCGTGTCGATCAGCTGCGGCTGGCGGTCGATGACCTGGATGGCTTTCATGGCGAATATTCTACCGACATCCTGTTTGCCTGCCAGCCGCCGTGGCACTATAAGCGGGACTGGTATAAATGGATGATCATCATGGTAGATCGACGTGGGTCCACCTGGGTTTTCGGGTATGGCTCGCTGATTTACAAGACCGGGTTTGACTTCCTGCGCTGTGAACGCGCTGCCGTGCGCGGATGGCAGCGGCGTTTCTGGCAGGGCTCACACGATCACCGCGGTACCCCTGAAGCGCCCGGCCGGGTCGTTACGCTGGTGCCGGCAGCGCGGGCGGTTTGCACTGGTATTGCCTATCTGGTGGAGCCGGCGGTTTTTGACTACCTGGATCACCGGGAGAAGAACGGTTACCGGCGCCAGCCGGTGGAGATCGCCCTGACCGACACGGGCGAGGTATGTGCCGGTGTGACCTATATCGCGCAGGAGGGTAATCCGGCCTACCTTGGCCCCGCTCCCATGGAGGAGTTGGCCAGGCATATCGCGGCCTCCAGGGGGCCCAGTGGCAGTAATATGGACTATGTCCTGGAACTTGCCGAGTCGCTGGAGGCGATGGGTGAGCGCGATGAGCACGTCAGTGAACTGGCCCGGCGATTAAAGGAATTCAGTCGGCCGGTTTAGCCGCCGCGTCAGCTGGGGTACACTCTGCACCCGCCCGGCGGGGCCGATCAATCAGTAGCACGAGGTTATGCATGACAGCGAAAATCATAGACGGCAAGGCAGCGGCACAGGCACTGCGTGAGCGGGTGGGGCAGGAGGTGGCCCGGCTGGTGGCCGAACACGACCTGCAGCCGGGACTGGCCGTGGTGCTGGTGGGAGAGGACCCGGCCAGCCAGGTGTATGTCCGCAACAAGGGCCGCCAGACCGTGGAGGCCGGGATGCTGAGCCACGAGCACAAGCTGGACGCCTCCGTGTCCGAGGCGGAACTGCTGGCCCTGGTCGCGCAACTCAACGACGACCCGACGGTGCACGGAATCCTGGTGCAGCTGCCCCTGCCGGACCACATCGACGAGCAGCGGGTTATCGAGGCCATTGACCCGGCCAAGGACGTGGACGGTTTCCACCCCCTCAATGCCGGCGCCCTCGCCAACGGTGATCCCAAAGCGCTGGTGCCCTGTACGCCGGTGGGCTGCCTGTTGATGCTGCGGGAGCAGTTCGACGGCGACCTGTCGGGGCAGTCGGCGCTGGTAATCGGGCGGAGCAACATCGTGGGCAAACCCATGGCCCAGTTGCTGTTGCAGGAAAGCTGCACGGTAACTATCGCCCATTCCCGGACCCGTGACCTGCCCGGGGTATGCCGCCAGGCAGACATCGTGGTGGCAGCGGTGGGCCGGCCGGAAATGGTGCGTGGCGACTGGATAAAACCCGGTGCGGTAGTGATCGATGTGGGTATCAACCGGGTGCCCGGCGAGGGCGACAAGACCCGCCTGGTGGGCGACGTGGCCTTTGACGAGGCCGTAACCGTGGCGGGCGCGATAACACCGGTGCCCGGTGGTGTGGGTCCCATGACCATTGCCTGCCTGCTGCGCAACACCGTGGTCGCGGCCTGTCGACAGGCCGGAGTCAGTTGTAACCTCGGGTAGGCGGAGACTGGTCATGCGCAAGCTGATGTGGCTTCTGCTCGTGCTGGCGCTGGTGCCCGTAGGGCTGTTTGCCCTGCTGATCGGCAGTGGCACCATACACGTCAGCAGCCTTGCCATGATCCTGAATGTCATGACCGGTCTGGGCGGGCCCGCAATCGACCAGGCGCAGGCGCGCCAGCGGTACCGCTTGCCGGCCGGGTTTTCCCTGTCCCTGTACAGCGCCGAGCTGTCCCGCGCGCGCTTCCTTCGCTTTACCCCGGCTGGAGATTTACTGGTCAGCCGCACGCACGCCGGTGAAGTGGTTCTGCTGCGCCAGGACGCGGATGGCGACGGCGTCTCCGACAGCCAGGAAACCCTTCTTTCCGGTCTGAGCCGCCCCCACGGCCTCGATGTGACGCCCGGTTGGCTGTATGTCGCCGAGAGCCACCGGGTGGGCCGGGTCCCGTTCGACCGGGAGGCGGGGCGTGTGACCGGCGACTACGAGGTGGTCATCGATGGTCTCACCGATAACGGTAATCACGGTCTCAAGACCATCCGCATCGGCGCCGACGGTATGCTGTACCTGGCGCAGGGTTCAACCTGCAATGTTTGCGAAGAGGAGGACCCGCGTCGCGCCACCCTGATGCGGTATGCGCCGGATGGCAGCGGCGGTGAGATCATCGCCACGGGTCTGCGCAACAGTGTCGGGTTTGACTGGTCTCCCTTCGACGGCGGCCTGTATGCCACCGATAACGGCCGCGACCTGCTGGGTGATGACTTTCCACCCTGTGAACTGAACCTGATCGAGCCGGGCCGTTTCTATGGCTGGCCCTATTTCAATGGGGATAATGTACCGGACCCTGACATGGGCCCCGACCCCCTGGCGGGGGCGCGCCGGCCCACCGCCCCGGTGCACGCGTTCCGGGCCCACAACGCCCCTCTCGGAATCACCTTTTTGCGCGATACCGACGGTTGGCCGGCGGAATTTCAGCGCTCCGCCCTGGTGGCGCTGCATGGTTCCTGGAATCGAAGTGAACCGGATGGCTACAAGGTGGTGTCGCTGCACTGGACGGAACAGGGGATCGTCGAGCGGGATTTTCTCAGCGGCTTTCTGCTGGATGGCGACGTCAGTGGCCGGCCGGTCGACGTGGCCCAGGGGCCCGACGGTGCAGTGTACATTTCCGACGACTATGCCGGGGCGATCTACCGTGTCACCTACGATGGGATGGGATCCGTGGCAATGCCGCCGGCGAGTGTCAGCGCGGGGGAGGAGCCCGCCGCGCCCTGGCTGGAGGACGCGGACCTGGAAGCACTGGCCGCCCAGGGAAGGGCGCTTTATGTTCTCCATGACTGCGCGGCCTGCCACGAGCGGGGTGAAAACCCGGCGTTGATGGACGGTCTGGCACAACGCCGCAGTCACGCGTCGGTGGTGGATGTGCTGGCGGCGCCCCAGCCACCCATGCCGTTGTTTCCGCTGGAAGAAGAGGAGCGACGTGCCCTTGCGGTCTACCTGTTGCGGGAGAATCCAGCGCCTGATTGAGGGGTCTCGTCCACCCCCTGAGCTGCGGCCTCCTCGGCGCGCTGGAGCACAATGACGCCTGAGCCTTTCTTGAATCCCGGTAAAGCATGAACTACGTTTATTGGATCAGGTTTTTCGAGGGACAGGGCAAATGGCAATAACCAGAATATGCCGCCCGGCCGGGCCGCTTCGATTGCTATCCATGCTGCTGCTGGTGTGCTCGCCACTTGTCGCGCAGGCGAAACCGCCAGGCGATTTGAGTGTAGGCACCTGCATGCAGGACATTACCCCCGTGACCGCTGCATTGGCCGGCGCTTACGAGGCCAGCTTTGGACTGGTCAGGGCGCCCAACCATACTGACCCCATCTACATGGCCGGATTTGGCAACGGCCGTGAGGCCACGGGGTACAACGATCGGTTGTGGGCGAGGGGGGTGGTGATAGATGGTCGGGGCGGCCGCATCGCGTTGGTGGCCCTGGACCTGGTCGGCTACTTCAATAACCAGATTGATATTGCTCGTGAAATGGTGGGCGACGATGTCGATTACCTGATCGTTCAGAGTACCCACACCCATGAGGGGCCCGATACCCTGGGAATTTGGGGTCCGGATGAGCTTACGACCGGTGTGGATCCCGGCTACCTCGATTTTGTAAACGACGCGATCGCAGACTGCGTGGCCGCGGCAACCGAGAACATGCGCCCTGCCAGGGTCAGGTCAGTGACCGCGAATACAGCGGGACTCAGCTTGGGTATGCGTCCTGACGACGACGGGTTTGGGGTCGCAGACCAGAAGGTTCTGGAGGGAGACGACATTATATCCCCAGCGACAAACGGCAGAATTGTCGACCCCAACCTGGTCGTGCTGCAATTTACAGAGCGTGGCGAAAAGAAGGATGTCATTGCCACCATTGTCAATTTTGGTAGCCACCCCGAAGCGTTGTGGTCGCAGAACACGCTGATTACGTCTGATTTTCCGCACTACGTCAGGGAACGCCTGGAGCAGGAGTATGGGGGAACTGCCATCTGGGTCAGCGGTGCCCTGGGTGTGCTGCAGGGGCCGGACAGGATTGATGTAACCGAGGATGGTATTAACCCGGTACTGCCGCGACGCACGTTCCAGTTTGCGGAGGTTCATGGGCGACAACTGGCCGAACGGGCGATAGCAACGTTAGGTAACAAACCCGGCCATCCAGCCCCTGTCATAGCCTATGCCAGACAAAACCCGGTGCCGGTCAAACTGGAAAACCCCTTCTTCCGGTTCTTCTTCGCAATCGGTGTACTGGGGAACGGAAGAACCCTCTATACCGACGGCGCACCCGACCCCTCGGTCGGGTTTCCATTGCCAGCTCCCTTCGACGTGATTCCCCAGGCGCTGGGTGAGGATCTTCAGACCGAGGTCGGCGCAGCCCGTATCGGTGAGGCTGGCCTGATTGTCGTCCCCACAGAACTGGACCCGCAAATCGGCAGTCAATATCGCGCTGCCATGACTGGTGTACGCGACAAAATCATTGTGGGACTGGGGAATGACCATATTGGATACCAGCTGTTGAACAGCAAGTTTGATGACAGCTGCAGGATCTGCGCGCCCTTTGTCCTGGCAGGTGTACCTCAGTTCTGCCCGCTGTTCCCCGATATAGACTGCAGTACCGTGTTCCAGAACAACGTGGGTCCTGGCGTGGACCCTGCCATTAGCGGCGCGTTGATGCCTCTGATAGAGCAAATCAACCAGACCAAGCCCTGAGCGAATGGGCGGTACCCGCTCTGGCTTGATGCCGCTCGGTCTGATGTGCTTTCTGGTGTGCTCAGCGCAGGTCGTGCTTGCGCATATCGATGCGGTGCGGGTTTCCCTGTCGCAACTGTTCTTGAGTTCTGATGTCGTGGTGATCGCCCGCATTGAAGGAATTTCGGACCGCAGCTTTCTGCTCGACAACAGGCCCAAAGTTGACACGGTAGTCAGCGCCCGGGTGTCCTACCAGTACAAAGGCAGGAATCTGAGCGATATTGAATTCTTCCAAGACGCCCACGGGCACGCTCACTATGTCCCCGGTGACCTGGCAGTACTATTCCTGAACACGCTGGGCGACGGGCATCCACTTCACGGGGTCGGTTCGGCGGCGGGTGTTGACTTCGTTTCGAGCCAGGCCAGTAATACGGCGCACCGCATCAACCCGGGCGAACTGGCGGATTACCAGTGGGTGCTGGCAGCCTATGCCGAGTCCGCCAACCTGATCGGGTCCAGTAACGAGCAGCGTCTTCAAAGGGTCAAGCAGACCATGCTCAGGATGTTGGGCTCAAACTCGAAGGAGATTACGGAATCCGCTCTGCTGGATTGGGAAAATATGGGCGGTGAACTTCAGCTTGACCAGGAAGAGATTGCCTACTTGTTGGCCCTGACACGGGACCCGGCCAGTCCGGTGAACCTGCGCGTGGCGATATTACACTCCATGTCGCGGAAGCAACTGGTGGATGAAACAGCGTGGATCTATCTTTTTGAGCACGAGGTCAATGAGAACCTGCTGCGGGTAATCATGTCGACCCATGGTATTGAGAACCGGGCGTTCATGCCCTACATCGTGGCACAATTGGACAATTCATCGGATGAAGTGGTGGAAGGGGCCGCCAGGGCGCTCGGGCATCCTGCGTACAAGGGTGCAGAAGCTGCACTGAAGCCTCTACTGCACGAGGAGAACCAGCGACTGAACTATGCCGCCGTGTATGCGCTTGCAGGAATTAACAGCGCCCAGGCAAGACAAATACTGCTGGATGCAGAAGCCGATCATCCCAACCCGAAAGTTCGGCGACTGATTTCTGCCCGACTTAAGGTCTTCAGTTGATACCGTGCATACGCCCGGGAAAGCTTACCCGGGCGTATCGACCAACAATCACTCGGGTCTGGGCTTTCAGCCGGCGGCTTCCTTAACCACCCGGGTGGCGGGTGAACGCACCGGGGGGACCAGTGGCACCGTGTCGATCACCCACTCCAGGTCGCTGCGTTCGCGGCGCAGGGGGGAGGGGATATTGAGTACCTTCCTGCCGTCGAATTTGGCCGCTTCCACGGTGTCGATTTTCCAACCCCGTTCCTCGATACACCGGCGCCGGGCGCTGCGGAAGCCGCTCATGAACTTGTCGTCCTTGACCGACATCTCGTTGGCCAGGTTGTCCGGCAGGTAGTTGGGTGCCGCGGCGTTAATGATGGTCGCGTCCTCGGCGAAAATCTTGCGCAGGCGTTTGCGCGAGCCGTTGTCGAAAAAGGATTGCTTGAAGAAGTTGCGGAACTGCAGGGCAAACGTGCGCGTGGTGTGCTCATCAACCGGCGTATTCGCGTCGAACATGAGAATCGACATTTTCGGGTTGATATCGATCTGGATGCGGACCACCATGCCGGACAGGTCGTAATAGGGCTTGGTCACGGTGGGCTGCCGGTCCTTGCGCATCCGGCGGCGCAGGAAGTTTTCTTTCATCTGCGGTGGGTACTGCATATTCTCCGAGTAGCCCCAGTGCTCCCCCTTCTCGACCTTCACAATCTGGTTATCCTCGGCAGTCTCCGGCATGCCGAAGACCGGGTGCACGAAGGAGACGTGGGCGATATCGATGCCATTCTCCACCACCCTTGCCGCCTCGGCCTGCCAGGTCCACTCGTCCGTGATCATGCGCCACTCGGGGTCATCGAATTCCGGCAGCTCGGGGATCGGGAAGCGCTCGTCTTCCGGCAGGTCACCGAGGAACACCCAGATCATGCCGTAGCGCTCTTCCGTGGGGTAGGAATCGACTCGCGCCTTGTCGGGAATCTTGAAGTCGCGACCCTCGGAAGGAATGAATTCTACCTTGCCGGCCCCGTTGAATTGCCAGCCATGATAGGGACAGGCCACGCAATCGTCGCGTACCACGCCGCCGGCCAGCGAGCCGCCGCGGTGCAGGCAGACGTCGCTCAGGCACTGCACCTCGCCGTTACTGTCGCGGTACAGCACGAAATCGCGTCCGAGCAGCCTGGCCCTGACGGGTTCGTCTTTGACGGCGTGTGACCATTCGGCCACATACCAAAGATTGATTAACACAGTGTGATTCTCCTCTGGCCTTTATTGTAGCGTTCGCCGATACCAGTACCTAGTCCTGTGGGATGTACTGTAACCGCAGTGGCCGCCGTCATTGTGATAAAAATCAAGAATTCGGTGCTTCTGACAGTCGTATACTGGGACAACGTTCTTTAATGTACGCAGAAGTCCTGCCAACCGATTATCGGGGTCCCCATGTCTGTAGTTCGCGCTATTTACCGCGCCTGTGCCATTCCCGACGCAGCGTCGCCCCATGACCGTATCCTGCTCAAGGTTTTCTATCCGGCGGCCCCCGAAGACAGTCCGGAAGAGCGCAACAGCGGCGTCATACCCCCGGATACGACCGCTGCACCCTACCCGGTGGTGGTGTTCATGCCCGGGATCAATCTCGGTCCGGAGAGCGTCAGCTGGTTGGCGGTGACACTGGCTGCCCAGGGACTCGCGGTGGTTACCTACAGCGCCGTCACCGAGGAAATGCCGGGCTACATCAGTCTGAGCCCCGGTCTCGACCTGGCAGCCCTGGGGCCTGAGCAGTTTGGCTCGAGGCCAAGTTGCACCACCCTGGCCCCGATCCTGTCGGAACTGGAGCGGCTCGACCGGGACTCTCCCCTGGCCGGTCTGCTGAACCTTGAGGCCCTGGTGCTGGCCGGGCACTCGGCGGGTGGCACGGCGGCGCTCCTGAACGCCAACCCGGAGTGGTTTGCGGGCGTTCGCGGGGTGTTCAGCTACGCCGCTCACAGCGGTGCGTCCGTGTCCCTTGGCTGGCCTGCCGAAACCGTCCTGCCGCTGCCCGGCCATGTGCCCGCGCTGATCATGGGCGGTGACCGGGACGGTGTGATCGCGGCCAGCGCCCATCGCTACGGTCGCGATGAGGGTGCTCCCACTCACAGTATTGAACGGACCTTTGACGAAGGGGTCGCGGAGGACCAGGCCGACAGCTACCTGTTTATCCTGCGCGGCGCCAACCACTTCAGTTTTGCCCATCCCCACGACGGCACCACCGGCCGCGCCTTTCTCGATTGGGACACTGGCGCGGAGCCAGCGCAGTTGCGGACCCGTATCGCCGCCCTGGTGAGTGACTTCATTGCCCTGGTGCTGCAGGGTGACAAAGCCGCCCGGGGCCGTCTGGACGCGGCCCTGACGTCACCTGACATGGCCGTCGCCAGAAAGCGCGATTGAATTTCGGGGACAGTTCACTTTATTTCCATTAGGAAAAAAGTGAACTGTCCCCGAAATTCCCCCGAAATTAAAAAAAACCCCGCTTGCGCGGGGTTCCAGATCGCCAGCCGGTCGTTTACCAGTTGTAGTTGATGTTCAGGCCGACGGTGCGCGGAGCACCCTGGCTGACGATATAACGGGAGAAAGAGGGCAGCACGAAGCTGTTGGCCACATACTCTTCATTGAAGATGTTCTTGCCCCACAGGGTGATATCCAGGTTGCCATTGCTGAAGCTCAGGTTGGCGTTGGAAATCGTGCGGCTGCCATTGTGGGCCAGGTTCAGGGGCGTCGCGTACATCTTGCTGCGGTAATTGAAGTCGATGCGGCCATCCCAGCGCCAGTCGTTGCCCAGGTTGCCGACCAGGTTGAAACCCACGCTGGCCTGTTCCTTGGAGGTGCGTTCCACCTGGTTGCCGTCCACCCGGCCATCGGAACGACACTCGATGTCATTACAGGCCCAGGAGGAATTGTCACCCGCGACCGAGCTCTGGTACACCGCGTCCTTGTACTCCGGGTCGATGTAGGCCAACGCGTAGTCGATGGAGAAATGTTTCGTCACCAGCCAGGCACCGTCGAGCTCAAAACCGGTAACCTCGGCGTCACCGATATTGCCTACCACGTCAGTGGTCCAGGCGTCCGGGGACGACGCCGCTTCAGTACCCTGTACATCTTCCCAGTCGATGTAGTAAATGGCCGCATTCAGGGTCAGCTTACCGCCGAACAGCACGTTTTTGCTGCCGATTTCAAAAGTGGTGTTCTTTTCTTCGTCGTAGGTGGCCTGGTCCGGGTTCAGAGACGGGTCGACGGCGTTGAAGCCACCGGTCTTGACGCCCTGGGCGATCAGGCCGTACAGCATACTGTCGTCGGTGAGGGCCCAGTCCAGGGTCACACGGGGTGTGAAGAAGGTGAATTTCTTGTCTCCGGAGGCATCCACGTTGTCGGGAATATCGAAACCAAAGGTCGAGGACAGCTGCTCGTAGGACTTGTCTTCTTCGGTGTAGCGCCACTCGACAGTGAGCGCCAGTCTTTCGGTCCAGTCCCACTGGAAGTCACCGAAAATCGCCAGCACCTTGTCCTCGTACTGGGTGAAGTTGCCCTCCACACCACTGCGACCGTCGAAGGGGTGTGGATTGCCAATGTTGCTGCCGGGATTGTCCGGGTCGGGACTTACGGAAATAAAGGTGCCGTCCAGCGGGTTGGGCTGTTGCGCCACCGGCGTACTGCAGGACTCGACGCTGTTACAGGGCGGCAGGAACCAGAATGTGCCGCCGTCCTCGTCCTCGTTTTTCGAGTAATACACACCGAGGCGGGCTGCGATCCGGTCGCGATGGAAGTTCAGGCGGATCTCGTGGCTGTCCGCCTCCAGCGATTCGACGGGGTTGGCGTTTAATGTGGCAACCGCTGCAACGGCGCCGTTGCTGCCCGGGAAGCCTCGCTGGACGATAAACGGTGGTTCGTCCAGGATCTCAACCGGGGCAAAGGGGATCAGGGAGCCGATCAGGGACGAGCGTCCCGGGGCGGTGCCGAAGCCGCTGGCCTCGTGTTCCACCCGGCCGTACTGGTAATGCAGGTCGTAGTCTTCGTTTATCTGCCAGTCCGCGGTGAACTGGAAAATCTCGGATTCGGAATCCATGGCGTGAGAGCGCGGATCGACGACAATCTTGTCGCGCGTGTCGCCAAACCCGGCCTGCTCCAGCAGTTCGTCCTCCAGCACTGGCGGATCGTAAGGCAGTTCGCCGCACCAGGCGTGGTTGCCGGTGGCCGGGAAGGGAATCTGTACACTCCTGCTCGACGTAAAGAGGCAGTTGGCCGCGGTGGGCCCGGTGAACCCGAAATCGGGCGGACCGCCGAGTTCCCCGGAACTGTCGAACTTGTACCGCGCGCCGTCCAGGTAGTAAAACGACTGCGACTCGCGGAATGACTCGGTCTTGTTGTAGCGCAGGCCGAAGGTTAGCGATTCCGTGGCTTCGAAATCCAGGCCGAGCGCATAGCTCTTGTCATCCCAGCCCCCTAGAGTGTCGTCGGTGCTGCGCTTGCCCCCCGGGCCGTCGTTGGCAAAGGGATGGTCATTGTCGGTGTGGCCGTCGTACTCGGATTTGCCGGCGGCAATTCGACCGTATAGCCGGTCCGCGATAAGGGGACCGGACAGGGCGAACTTGAGGTCGCGGCGCTCGCCGTCGCCGACCACGCCGCCGATATTGCCCGAAAACTCCCGGGACGGTTGCTTGGTGATGTAGTTGATGGCTCCGGAGAACGCGTTACGGCCGTACTGGGCATTCTGTGGACCCTTGAGCACCTCGATACGCTCGACTTCCAGCAATCCCGGGTTGACCATGGACTGGCGCTGCATGTAGATGCCGTCGAGGAAAACCCCGGTATTCTGGATGCGGGAGGTGGTGAAGGTCTGGCCCATGCCGCGGATAACCGGCGCGGTAGACAGCCCGGAGGTCGAGAAATTCTCATATTCCAGCCCGGATGTCGCCTGGGCGATATCGTGCAGGTCGCGGTAGCCGCGGCGCTCGATCTGCGCTGCGGAGAAAGCACTGACGGAGAGGGGTACGTCCTGCAGGCTCTCGTCCTTCTTGCGCGCGGTGACGATGATTTCCTCGAGGAATAATTCCCCGTCCTGGGCTTGGGTCGCGGGTAGATACCCGGCCATGGCGACTGGAACCAGCAGGCTGAGTACGGTTCTCTTATAGTTCATACTTACCCCTCTATAAGTATATTGTTATGCCAATATAACAATAATGCCTCAGGGCGACCCCGGATGCCAGTGTGCGAGGCACATTTTTCCCGGTTCAGCCGCCGTGCTGGTTACGAAGTTCAGCCGCGGCGAGGCACATGGCACGCAGTTTGCGGCTGGCGAAGTCCCTGCCCAGGAACCACATGCCGCAGTCCGGCGCCAGGCTGATCCGCTCTGCCGGTATCACCTCCAGGCATTCCTCTACCCGCCTCACGATACTGCCGACGGTTTCCACCTCACCGTCCGGGTCCAGGTTCAGTACCCCGATGGCCGCCAGTTTGTCCCCCACGGACTGCAGGAAGTCCGGCGTGTGGCCGGGCTGGGCATACTCAGTGTGGATCGCGTCTACATCGGACTCGGCGATCAGGCTGACAGCCTTCGGGTAAATCGGGCTGGGTTCCTTGAGGTCGATATTCCTGGAATAGCCGTAGCACACGTGCACCTGGGTCAGGCACTCCACGCCGTGGATCATGCGGTTGATCGCCTCTACCGCGAATTCCCGGCATTGGCTGTAGCGGAAATGGACCTCGGGCTCATCGATCTGGATCAGGTCGACTCCCGCGGCCGCGAGCGCCAGCAATTCCCGGTTGAGGGCGTCGGCGATAGCATGGCAGAGGCTGGCCTGGTCAGGGTAAACGCCCTGGTCTACCAGGCGGTAGGAGAGGGTGACCGGCCCGATCACCGTGATCTTGGACCGGCGCTCGGCATACTGCTTGAGGAAAGTCACCTCGTCCACCACCAGGGGCCCGGGCCAGTGAATGGGCTCGCGCACCGCGGGGAACAGGACCCTGGGTGATTCCCTGGGGGTGTCCTCCTGGTCCAGGTCGGCGCCGACATTGGTTGCCTTGCGCTTCATGGTCAGGTACTCGGTGATATCGTTGTGGAAGTTGGTGAACTCGGCCGGATGGTCCTGGTCGATGCCCCCCAGGCGGTAAAAGTGGCCGCTGAATGTCTGCCGTCGGGCCTCGCCGTCAGTGGCGAACGTGACCCCGGCCCGGTTCTGGTCATAGATGGACAGCCGCGCCACGTCGTCTATGGCATCCGGGCGATGTTCCTCTGGCACGCTCCACCAGGTACCCTCGCGGGCATAGACCCGGTCGTGGTCGGCGACCCATCGCGGCTTGACCCAGCTGCCGACCAGCTGGGTGGGAAACAGTCCGGTCTTCCACATGGTCGTGTCCTCAGGCCTGGCTGCGCTGGTGGGATTCGATGATGGGCAGTTCCGCCGCGGCCACGCCACGCCATTTGTCACCCTCTTCCGGCAGCATGACCGGGATGTCGTCCACCACCGGGTACTGGGCGCCGCAGTCGCCGCAGGTCAGCCAGTGGTCGTTACTGGCCTGCAGCAGGCCCTTGCCGGAGGCCGCACAGTGGGGGCAGCGCAGCAGTTCGATATAGTCCTTGTCGATCATGGTTCAGTACTCTCCTTTTTCGTCAGTTAATCTCTCGCGCCCGCTTTCAGTCCCTCGACAGTGACAGGGCGTACGACCAGGTAACTCAGGATGACCATGACCGCCTGCAGCAGGAAAATCACGGCAAAGCCGGTGTTGTTGGCCAGCCATCCGGATTCCACGAGAACCGTGTATACCGTGCCTGCCACAGTAAAGGACAGGAACAGGCCGATGATCTGGGCCAGGCTCCACACGCCCAGGTAGCGGCTCTCCTGGTTCGGAACGGTCATATCCGCCATGAAGCTGACCGAGGGGAATACGGTTAATCCCAGGGCAGTCGCCGACAGCACGTAAAACACGTAGAACAGGCGCAGGTCGCGGGCGTAGGAGGCGTAGGCGAGCAGCAGGAAGCTGACGCAGCTCAGGGTGACGCCCAGCAGCAGCAGTTTCTTGCCCCTGGCGAAAGGCAGGGTAGGGCCGGGATCCTCGCCCTCTGTCAGGGCGGCGCGGCGCCGCCTGGCGGTAATCCCCACGTATATGCCCATTACGCCCATGCCCACGGTATTGAAGCCGTTGTAGAGGCGCTGGAACACGGTGGAGTCGCCGGCGTTCATGTCGAACAAATCCTTGGCCCAGATTTCCTGCAGCAAATCCTGCAGGAAAACACTGAGCAGGGAGAAAATGATGAATATGAAAAACAACCGCGCATCGCGGTTGTAGCCCACCACGCTCATGGATTCCTTCATCGGATCCAGCAGCGAGACCGGCGGTGGCGGGTTGTCTCGGATGGCCGCCACCTGCTCGCGGGTCAGCCGGGTCTCCAGTCGGATCGCGCCGAGGAAGGTGACCCCGACCATCACCACCGGCGACAGGCAGTAGAGGAACTGCATCTGTTGCAGCGAGTAGTCGCGCATCAACAGGGCGAAAATCCAGGCCCAGAAGGCCATGGCCAGGGCCTGCACTGTCCAGGTCATGGTGGTGATGCGGGAGCGCGCTTCTTCCGTGGTGGTGTCTTTCAACAGGTCGAGAAAGGTATTGGCCTGCATGGCGATGCACAGACCGAAGCAGCAGAACAGCAGCATCAGCTTTAACATCGCAATCGTGGAACCGGCCTGCATTTCCACCAGCACCGAGGGCATGAACGGGAAAGCCAGGCCGCCGAGCAGGGTACCCAGCAGCAGGTAGGGAGTACGGCGGTAACCGAACAGCGGGTAGCGCTCGGCGATCCGCCCTATTACGGGCTGTAGTGGCCCGAACAGGGTGTAGACGCCGATGATGAATGACACCAGCATAGCCGGCAGGCCGAGGTCGGCAATGGCTACCCGGTTGACGCTGGTGACCACGAGGCAGAAGCCCCAGGCGATCGCTATTTTCTGCAGTGTGAATTGCAGCTTGGCCTGGTTTTCGCTGACGATCATCGCGACTTCCTCACATGTCCGCTTCCATGGCGCCGGCCATGCTGCCGCGGTCTATAGATTTCAACCGGTTGGTATCGACCCGGTAGATGAAGTTCAGCGCGTAGACCGCCAGCCCCGCCTCGAGCAGGAAAATGCAGCCGTATCCTTTTTCCGGGCTCAGCAGCCCTGACTCGATAATCCCGGACACCATGGCGCCGCCGATGATGCTGGCGACGCCATTGGCCAGCGCGATCGCCAGTCCCCACAAGCCCATGTAGGAGCCGCGATCCTCTTCGGTTGTCATGTCCATCATCGCGGTGAGCGAACCCACCAGGAAGAATCCGTTGAAAAAACCGAATCCGACCAGCGCGGTCAGGGTCGCGCTGCCGTTGGCGGTGAACGCTGACCAGCCAAGCAGTGCGAGACTGGCGCCCGCGCCCAGTGTGCCGGCGGTAATAGCCGCCAGCTTGGAAACGGCAAAGCGCATGGTGATCAGGCCCATCAGGAACATCCCCACCAGGGCCCCGCCGCCCCAGACCTGCTGGAAGCGGCCGGTCTCGCCCACAGTCATGCCCAGCACCTGGGCCCCGAATACTTCGAGAATATTGTCCTGCATATTGATGCCCATCATCGCCACGAAGATGAACAGGAAGAAGTGCCGGGTATTGGCGCCGGTAGCGGCGTCGACCACGAAATGCCAGAGGGCAAGCACCGGGTTTTCGTGCTCGTGGTCGCGGGGTTCCGCGTTCAGCTTCGCCAGGCCGGCCTCGTCCAGCCGGGTTTCCACCCCGAGCAGGCTGAGCAGGGTGACGCCGCCGACAATGGGAATGGTCAGCAGGTACAGCAACTGCATCGTGTCGTAGTCATACTCCGGCATGAAGCTGCGGATAAACGCCAGGGACACGATCATGCCCACCAGCAGCATGGCCCAGATCATGGCCACCTGCAGGCCGCGCCGCTTGGGCGGTACCACGTCGGCCACCAGGGACAGGTGGGTCACACCCGACATGGCGAAACCGATCCCGAACAGGACCAGCAGGGTGAATGCCCCGAAGTAGCCCGGTACAGAGCCGGTACTCATCGCCAGGGTGGCAGAGGGCAGACCCGCGACTGCCAGGGAGGACAATAGCAGCCCCAGCAGGATGTAGGGCGAGCGCCGGTAGCCGAAGATCGGGAAGCGGTCGGCGAGGCGGCCGAAGATCACCTGGAACGGCGACACGAAGTGGTACAGGCCCAGCAGGGCGGTGATGGTGACCGCAGCGATGCCCAGTTCGTGGATCGCGATCCGGTTGTAGTTGCTGGTCAGGATGGCAAACAGCCAGCCGGTGGTGGCACGGGGCAGGGTCAACTGGAACGACAGGATGATCGTATACAGTTTGGAGTGTCTATCCATGGTTGGGCGCTGTCTCCGTCGGCTCAGGACAGGCCGAAAATGGGGTAGAGCACAAATTCCGACCGGGCGGTCTCCGGGAGGTCGGGATCGGAAAAATGTTCCTCCACCCAGGGTGTCAGCTGCTCGACCACCTCCCGGTGAGTGGCTTCGCTCAGGGCCCAGGCCTCGTTGTGGGTGCGGTTGCGGACGCGCTCCAGCAGTTCCCGCGGGCTGACCCGCTCGCTCCAGCGGGCCGCCTTGACCGGCGCGGCCGGCTGTCCGCCCATCTCAGCGGTGAGAAATTCGAACAGGGCCGGGCCGGCCGCCTCGGTGGGTCGGATGGATGGATCCACTGTCCCGGCAATCTGCCGTAATCGCGAGCGGAATACCCCGGCGCAGGATTCCCCGTCGAGGATATTGCGGCCGATGATCAGCGGGGCTGCAGGCTTGATAACCCGCGCGGCCTCGGCCAGCGCGTCACGCCAGTTGCTCACCAGGTGCAGTACGCTGGTGGTGATAGCCGCGTCGAAGTGATAGTCCGGGAAGGGCAGTCGGGTCACGTCGCCGTTGACCAGGCCCAGCCGTGTGCCGAACTCGGCGGCCCGCACGCCACAGGCCTGCAGCATGTTGAATTCGAGGTCCAGGTCCACTGCCTCCAGTCCCGCAGCCGCCAGCGGTACCGTGATCCGGCCAGCGCCGCCGCCGAGATCCACAATGCGCCCGGAGCCAATCAGTTCTGCCACGACCCGGCCGACGGAAAGCGCGGCCTCGTCGGTGATAAAGTTTATCCGGTTGTAGCTGGCGGCGATGTCGCGGTAGGACATACGGGTGTAGTGCACTGTCACGGCTTCCCTCTCTGAGTTTGTGGCGGCGCGGCCGTTCAGGCCAGGCCGTGTACCGGGAACAGTTCAAACTGCCACTGCACGTCTTCCTGTAGGTCCAGGTCATCGAATTCGGATTCTGCCCACGGGGTTATGCGTGCCATCAGGCCGGCCAGCTGGGCGTCGTCCAGGCTCCAGGTCTCGTTATGGGTGCGGCTCGCCATGCGCTCCAGGATTTCCCGCGGGGAGACAGTCTCGGTCCACTGGCAGGCAGTGACCGGGCGACCGGGCTGCCCACCCATCGCTGCGATATGCTGGAACAGGGCGGGCCCCGCGGCATCAGTCGGCCGCATGTCCGGTGCCACCTCCGCGGTCATTCTGCGGGACTGGCTGCGCAGGCGGCCGGCGCAGGAGTTCTCGTCCAGCACGTCGCGGCCAATGATGAAACTGCCACCGGGCTTGAGTACCCTGGCAGCCTCGGCCAACGCGTCACGCCACGCCCCGACCTGGTGCAGGACATTGGTGGTGATAATCGCGTCAAAGGTGTCGTTGGCAAAGGGCAGTTGCAGTACCGTGCCCACGGACAGCAGTAGGGGAATGTTGCGGCGCTGGGACAGGGCCTTGGCCGCCTTCAACATGTGGAACTCGATATCGACACTGATCATGCGGGTGCGGGCCGCCGAGGGTACGGATATGCGTCCGGCGCCGCCGCCGAAATCCATGATGCGGGCGTTCTCGCCGGCGATCCCGGCCACCGCATCGCCCAATTCCACCGCAGCGTCCAGAGGTATATTATTGATATCGTTATATATTTCCGAGACCTCCACATAGGACATCTCGTTGTAGGCCTGGCTCATACGCTGCATCCTCAGAGGTCAGAAAAATCTATATCAAAAAGATTTGATATATGTAACACAGCCGGATGCGCACCCCACTTGATGATTGTCAATTTTGGGCGAACGCCCTTACATAATATCTCTGCCCCGGTCTCATCACATCTGTCGCGCCCTGAACTGTTCCGGAGAAGTCGCTGAAAATCGCCGGCAGTCCTGGCCCGGGGAAAAAAATTGAATTTTTTTGCAGTGGATGGGAATAAACCCTGTCGCTGCCCCGTCAATCGGGTAAAAGTGGAGTGAAACACCACTTGAGGTGGCGCATCAGAGCCATTTGGGTACACTCAAGTTACTGATAAGTAACAAGAAGTGAGGCCTGTTACGTGCACCTCTCTCTATTTGGATCGGGTTGCCAGTCCCGCCGTGGGAAGCGGGAAAGGGCGCTAGCGGCGCCGGCGACAAGGTCCCACAGGTTTTAACCTCTCCCAGAGCAGGGAACGCTAGCCCCCTGCACTGATCTTCAGGGCCTACCGTCTACATGGGGCGATAGGCCCTGTTTCCTTTTTGCGTCACTGAAAAATTCCGCAGTCAAAAAAAACCCGCCGGATAGGGCGGGTAAAAAGAGAGATATGGACCTCAGAAAGAGGGACGCAGGCTCAATGCCAGTCGCTGGCAATCAGCCGGGCCTCCTGGCTCCTGCTCAGGGGGATGTCCGCCGCGTGCAGCTCAATATAGGCCGCCACGTTGTCTGCCTGTGAGGCGCCGGCAGGGCGGTAGGCGGATGTTGAGTACAGGCCGTTATCGGCCTCCTCGACCACGGTAGACCAGGTCCCGTCCCGGCGACAGGAGACTCCGCGCAGGGTCTGCTCCGGCGCAGCCAGCAGGTATTCCCGGCACCAGTCGCCGTTGTCGCTGGCGAAGCTGAGTACCGCCCGGAAGCGGCTGCCGTCGGCCAGGTCGAGCCAGCTGTCGGCGCTGGAGTGTGTGTCCTCCAGCGCGCCGGCCAGCAGCGCCTCGCGGGAGTCGTCGTTGCCGGCAAACTGGCCCAACTGGGGTCCCAGCAACAATCCGGTGCCCGCCAGTAGCGAAGCGGCCACGGCGAAGCCCCAGCCCGCCCGCCGATGGTCGCGGCGTGGCGCTTGCAGCAGGGCGGAGATTCTCTCGGGCACCTGCCCGGCCTCATCCGAGCCAAATGTCGCCACCAGGCGCGCATTGACCGCTTTCATCCGGTCCAGTTCGGCTCGCAGCTGCGGCTCTGCCAGCAGGCGCTCACGAAGTTCCCGGGCTTCCGCGGCCGGCAGTTCACCGTCCAGGTAGCGGGATAACAATTCGTATTCTTGCTCATTCATGGTCTTGATCCGTCGTTTCAGCGCTTTTCTGTATCGCTGTAGTACTGCACCAGGTTCTTTCGGGCCCGCGCTATCCTGCTCATGATGGTACCCACCGGCACGTCCAGGATGTCCGCGGCCTCCGCGTAACTTTTGCCGTCCACCGCCACCAGGGTCAGTGCCAGGCGCTGCTCTTCCGGCAACTGGTCCAGAGCGGCGGCCACATCGCTGATCTGGCGCTCGCCACTGGCAGTCGCTTCGGCCGAGGGGGCGGTTTCGTATTGCCCATCCCCAATGGCCTGGGGGTATCGCTGCCTGACTTCCCTGGATCGCAATTCATCGATCCAGGCGTTCTTGCACACCCGGTAAGCCCATTTTGCCGGGTGGGCGTCGGCAGGCATGCCCTTGTCCAGGATGCGCTCCACTGTCACCTGCAGCAGGTCATCCGCATCGTGGGGGCTCCCCGTCAGCGAGTAGCAGAACTTCCGCAACCCGCTCAACTCGGCCAAAACTGCCTCTCTTTGTGAGTCGCTCAGCGGCGGCTTATTTGGCATAATATGGCCTTGTTACTCCAGATGACGGGCGAAGCGGGGATTCTATTCCATCAAAAGGAATTATTCCTGCACCGGAACGTCAATCAGGTAAGACACAGCGATATGCTGGGGTGGTGTGATGCTTATTGACATGGTTGGGGCTATCAAAGCCTCGAAAAGGAACCAGCCGGGCGGACCGCGTTGGCTGGCGGCCGCCATTTTTCCAGTTTCGCTGGCCTGCAGCCTGGCCCTGTTCAACTGGTCGTCTGCCTATGCCCAGGTACCTGACGGCTCTCTCACCGACGATTTGGAGACGTATTACGGCGACCCGTTTGAAGACCAGCTCGAGGAAGACCTGGAGCAGGACGTTGAGGAGGACGTCACCGATGCTGCGGAGGACAACCTTGAGGACGTGATCGAGGACCAGGTCGAGGACCAGGTCGAGCAGGACGTCGCCGACCAGGTGGATGACGGACTGGAGGAAAACGTCGAGAGCGACATCGAAGAGGCGATCGAGGACCAGATCGAGGACAACATTGATGAAAACCTCGAGGTGACCCTGGAAAAGACTATCGAGGAAGACGTCGAAGCGCAGCTGGAAGAAGACGTAGAGCGCGGCGTAGAGCAGGTGGTCGAGGCCAGCGTCGAAGAGCAGGTCGAACAGGCGGTTGAGGACCGGGTCGAGAGTCATACCATCGAGATGGCAAATGGCCGGATTCAGGAGATCGTGGAAGCGCTTGTCGCGCAAGGTGCCGAGGCCGAGGTCGAGGACAGCGTGGAAAGTGCCGTGGAGGAAAAGGTTGAAGCGACGGTAGCAGAGACTATTGAGGAAACCGTCGAGGACAGCGTGGCGGCGACCGTGGAAGCTTCAGTCGAGGAAAGTGTCGAGTCCGGGGTCGAGGAATCGGTCGCGGTGCGGGTCGAAGAGGGTGTCGAGAACACCATCGAGGAATCCGTGGAGGAGGTGGTACAGGCCAGCGTCGAATCCAATATCGAGTCGGCGGTGGAAGAAGAAGTTGCCGGTGCCGTAGAGGGCTCAGTGGCGGAAGCCGTGGAAGACCGGATCGAAAACCGTGTAGACCGTATCCTGGAGGATATCGAGAGCGGCTTCGACGTGGACGAGCGCTATATCGAGAAAGACCAGTGGCTGGTCATGGCCGAGCCCGAGGTGTTCGAGGAACTGGCGGAACAGGGTTATTTGTTCGATACCGTGACCGAGTTGCCCGGGCTGGGTCTGCGCCTCGCCGAGGTGGCGGCGCCTTCCAGTTTCGATATCAACGAGGTTCGGCGGGGCGTGCTCGACGTTGTCGGCAAGGATCGCGCCGAGGTGGATCTCAACCACATTTACACAGCGGGCATTCCCCGGGACTTCGAGAGTCCTGAGGGGATTACGCCGCGCAGCGCCCTGCATTTCCCTGAAGATACTGACCAGTTACCCCTGCGTATCGGCATGATCGACAGCCGGGTTGATACCGATCACCCGGCCCTGGACCAGCACCGTATACAGACCCGCTCCTTCGCCTCCGACGAGGCCGAGTTGCCCGCTTTTCACGGCACCGCGGTGGCGTCCATAATCGCTGCCGATGATGGCGAATACCGCGGCCTGGCACCCCGGTCCGAACTGTACGCTGCGGCGGTGTTTCAAAATGATGCGGAGCGTGGCGAGATAGCCAGTACGGTGAGCCTGGTCAGGGCGCTGGACTGGCTGATGTCGGCTGGCGTCGATGCGGTGAATATCAGTCTGGCCGGCCCACCCAACAGGTTGCTGGAGGCGGCTCTGCAGCGTGCCGCCAAGGCCAATATGCTGCTGCTGGCGGCAGCGGGCAACGGTGGTCCTGTGGCCCAACCCATGTTCCCGGCGGCCTATGATTCCGTGGTGGCGGTGACTGCGGTGGATGCCAACGGGCATGTGTTCCGGCTGGCAAATCGCGGCGATTACCTCGACATCGCGGCGCCCGGGGTCGGACTGCTGCACGCGCGGGCGGGCGGGGGTTATACCACGTCCTCGGGTACGTCCTTCGCGGTTCCCTTTGCGGTGACGGCGGCAGCGAGGTTGCGCCAGTTGCAGCCCGACACGGATGTTTTGCAAACCCTGTATAGCCTGGCCGAGGACGTAGGACCGCCCGGGCGCGACGAAATCTACGGCCGCGGACTGCTGCGCCCCTGACCGGCCGCAGTCCGATCAATCCCAGAGGTAGTTGAACCGGGTGCCGACGACGTTCTGGACGTAGTCGGACGTTGGGTAGTTGGATTCGTAGTCACCGTATCCGTAATAAAACTGGAACGTGGTTTTCTCCGCTACGGGAAACTCCACGTTCACGCCCCAGCGGCTGCGATCGTCCTCGCGTTGCTCTCCGATAGTGGGCGTAATCGAGCGGTAGTTGCGATCCTCGTAGCGCCAGGAAAATTCCATTTTCACCAGCCGCTGGAACAGGTCCATGCGATGGACGTAGCGCAGTTTCACCGTGTGGGAGATGTAATCCAGCCGGGCCAGACGGGCATCCTCGTTGCGGTGCTTGTAACCCAGATTGAAATAGCTGCGTAAACCCCGGTTGAAATAGTACAGATCGAGTTCGCCGGAGTGGGTGATGGCGTTGCGCTCCGGGCTGTCCTCGATCCGCTTGTCCGAGTACACGTAAGCGCCGCGGGCGAACCATTTCTTGTTGATAAACCCGGACAGGGCCGGTGACGTGCGGTACAGGGTCAGGAAGGGGTCATTGTCCAGTCGAGAGTGGATATAGTACACGGACAAATTGGCCCGGACCCCGTTCAGCCGTGTATCCACGTCACCCCCGATCAGGTGGGTCTGGCGGTCCACCAGCGAAAATTCCTGGTACAGGCTCTGGCTCAGGTCGTAAGTGAGAGAGCCCTCGGTCTTATCGGTAAACTGCTGCCTGGCCCGAAACTCGGCATCCATGGTCAGGGCATAATCGCTTTCGCTACTGGTGACGTCCACCTCGTCGATGGAGACATTGCTGTCGTATTCCAGGCCCACGCCCAATTCAACCGAGTAGTGCGGCTGGTAGGCTTCTCCCCGCTCAGCACCGCTAGCGGTGCTGATTGCGCAACTGGCCAACAACAGGCATAGCGCTGGTCTGTTCAACGGTGTCAGCCAAAGCATAGCGGAATTCCGGAGGGCATGCGCCGGGCGGTGCAGCGGTCAGTTTGCTGATTTTTCTGCGGTCAGTTTACAAGCGCGACATTGTGCCAGAATTTCCTGCGGGTAAATACTGCTTGTCCGCCTATATTCACAGGCATCCACTTCATGGCCCCTAGGCGTGACCCGATGAAACACTTACAATACCCCGGACAAATATCACAACAATCAACGACAACAGGAATCCCTTGATTCGTAGATTTGCGTGCTGTAGCGGGCTGTTTCTGGCAGGCGCGCTGCAGCTGGCCTCCTTCCGCACGGAGGCGGCGATTCAGGTTGACGGTGTGCTGGATGAGCCGGAGTGGCAAGGGGCTCAGGTATTCGGTGAATTCATCACCACCGAACCGCGCACGCTGGAGCCGGCCCGGTACCGCACTGAAGCGCGGGTGTATACCGATGAATCCGGCATTTACATCGGGTTCAGTAATCACCAGCCGGCCGACATTCAACGAGTAAACCGCCGCTTTGCCCGCGACTCGCAACTGGATGCGGACCGCAATGTCGTCGGGCTCGATTTCGACGGCACCAGCCTGACCGGCTATGATTTTACGGTCAGCTCGAGCAACTCCCAGCAGGACGGGATTTTCAGCCGCGAGGCCAACTACTCCGGCGATTGGGATGGCTCCTGGTACAGCCAGACCAGCAGTACGGCAGATGCGTGGTTCAGCGAGATACACATTCCCTGGAATGTGGCGCCCATGTCGCGTGCTATCGATGGCCGCAAGACCATGCGCATCTACCTGTCGCGGGTGGTTTACGGCGAATCCCTGCGCTTTGCCTTCCCGAACGCGTCCTTTTATCGGCCTACCTTCCTCTCCGACTGGCACCCCATAGAGGTGGAGCAGATCAAGACTGCGACCCTGGACTTTTTCCCCTATCTTGCCTACGGGCGGGAGCGGGTCGAGGGAGAGGACGAGTGGCGGGCCGGAATCGACGTGGTGTGGCGGCCGAACGGCGATTTGCAGTTTACCGGTGCGATCAACCCGGATTTCGGCCAGGTGGAAACTGATGACCTGGTAGTGAACTTCTCTGCCATCGAAACATTTTTCTCTGAAAAACGGCCCTTCTTCACTGAAAACCAGGGTTTGTTCCGGCGCGACCTGCCCAACGGGGACCTGCTGGTCAACACCCGGCGCATTGGCGCCGCCAGCGACGCCGGTGACGAGACGCGCACGGATATCGATCTGGCTGCGAAACTGACCGGCCAGGGCGACCTGCTGGACTATGGGGTCTTCGCCGTGACCGAAGATGACACCCGTCTCAGCGAGGGAGGGGATTACGCCAGCACCAGGTTGCAGGGTCGAATCGGTGATTTTGCCGTCGGGCACAGTCTGACCTGGGCGGACCGGGGAACCCTGGACAGGACGGCGTTGGTAAATTCTGTGGACCTCGATTGGCAGCCGGCCGCCGCGTTTCGTGTAAACGGCCAGCTGATGCAGAGTCGGATAAAGCAGCGAGGAAACGAGTTCAACGGGCAGCGTACGCAAAATGACACGGACATCGGGACCTACATCGGCCTGCGGTACGCCCCGGACGACCGTTGGCAACATACCTTTAACGGCTACTACTATGGCGACGAGTTCGACATTAACGATCTGGGATTCCTGCAGCGCAATGACCACGTGGTCGGGCAGGGTATTCATCGCCTGGAGATATCGGACTACGGCGCCGGGTCCAGCTGGCGTTCCAGCATCACCGAGTTTGACTACGGCTACGAGGAAAATACCAGTGGCGACAAGTTGTTGCCCTGGACGGGAGTGCACCACCAGCTGGTGTTTGACAGTACCCGGGAACTGCACGGCCGGATAGGTCTGCAGGCAGCAGGGTTCGATGACCTTGTGTCCCGCGGTAACGGCCTGGTGCACCTGCCGCAGCAGCAGTTTTATAACCTGCTTTACCTGAGTGAGCGCGGCAGTCGCTTCACCTACGACGTAGAGCTGTGGGTGGAAAACGATGGCACCGAGAAATTCTCCCGCCAGATCAGTGTGGCGCCACAATATTTCATCACCGAGAGGGTAACCGTCGGTGGACGTGCCCTGTACCGTAAGTACGATGAGTGGTTGCTGTGGGATTTTGAGTCCCGGCAGATGGCCACCTACGAGGCTGAGCAGTACGAGGCTGACCTGCGCCTGGACTGGTATCCATCCACCCGGCAGGAAATCCGGGTCAAGTTCCAGTGGGTCGGGGTCGGGGCCGATGCACGGTCGGGGTTCACGCTCAGCGAGTCCGGCCGACTTCGTCCTTCCGCGGTGCCGGTATCGGATTTCAGTGTCAGCGACACCGCGGTACAGATCCGCTACCGTTATGAGCTGGCCCCGCTTTCGGATATCTACCTGGTTTACAGCCGCGGCGGATTCTACGCAGCCGACGACAGCGAGGCAGGGCCGGGCCGGCTGTTTCAACAATCCTGGGACAATAAGTATGCGGAAACCATCCTGGCCAAGATTCGCTATCGCTTTTAGCCTGCTGCTGCTGGTTGCCTGCGGCGAGGTGCGACCAGTGGGCCAGGGGCGCGAGGACCCGGAGCGCGCCACCGGCCTGCAGCATAAAAGCGGGGTCACCGGACAACAGCAGATGGTGGTCGCTGCCAACCCGCACGCCGCCCGCCTGGGCTATGACCTGCTCGAAAGCGGCGGCACTGCCATAGATGCCGCGATAGCGGTGCAGGCTGCGCTGAATCTGGTCGAACCCCAGTCCTCGGGCATTGGCGGCGGAGCCTTCATCCTGTACTGGGACGCGGCGGACCGGCGCCTGTACACTTTTGACGCGCGTGAAACCGCTCCCGCGGCAGCCACCCCAGATTTGTTTCTGGAAAATGGTGTGGCGCTGCCCTGGCGGGAGGCAATTGTGGGTGGGCGTTCTGTTGGCGTACCCGGGGTACTGCGCGGCCTGGAGCTGATCCACCAGCGCTACGGGCGACTGCCCTGGTCCAGCCTGTTTGAGGGCGCTGCGACCCTGGCCGAGCAGGGCTTTGTCGTCTCTCCTCGCCTGGCGCGACTGGTGGCCTACCGTTTTCACCCCGGGCTTTATCGGCTGCAGCCGGCCGCAGATTACTTTTATCCTGGCGGTGAAAGCCTCGCCGAGGGCACCCTGCTGAGGAATCCCGAACTGGCGCACTCCTTGAGAATGATAGCAAAGGAGGGTGCAGACTACTTTTATCGCGGACCGCTGGCGCGGCAGATCGTGGAGGCCGTGCGCTCCAGCGAGGTACGGCCGGGTCGCCTGACCCTGGAGGATATGGCCGCGTACCGGGTACGCGAGCGTGAGCCCCTGTGTGGCGACTACCGGGTGTATGTGGTCTGCAGCATGGACCAGCCCTCGTCCGGCGGCACAGCCCTGTTACAGATGCTGGGACTGCTGGAAGCCTGGGACCTGCCTTCCTACGGGCCCGAATCGGTCGACGCATTGCATCTCTTCACCCAGGCCTCGCGGCTGGCTTACGCCGACCGCGAGCGCTATTCCGCTGACCCGGACTTTGTCCCGGTGCCGGTTGCGGGATTGCTGGATGCCGACTACCTGGCCCGTCGCGGGGCGGTTATATCCCTGGACCGTGACATGGGTACGGCGGTCGCCGGCGAGCCGGAACAGGCCCAGGCCCGGGCCGACGACGACAGTTATGAACTGCCCAGTACCAGCCATATGTCCATTGTGGACCGCTACGGCAACGCCCTGTCGATGACCACGTCTATAGAAATGGCTTTTGGCTCCAGCGTGATGGTGGGCGGTTTCCTGCTGAATAATCAGTTGACCGATTTCAGCCTGTCACCAGAGCGGGAGGGTAGACCGGTGGCCAACCGGGTCCAGCCCGGTAAGCGGCCACGCAGTTCCATGACGCCGGTGATGGTGTTCAACGGCGACAGTTCCCTGCGGGCGCTGTTGGGTTCGCCCGGAGGGAGTCGCATAATCAACTACGTTGCCAAGACCGTCCTGGGTATCCTCGACTGGGATCTCACGCCCCAGGAAGCCATCGAGTTGCCCAATATCACCAATCGCAATGACCTGACTACCGTGGAAAAGGGCCTGGTCAGCGAACAACTGGTGCGGGCTCTGGAGGCGCGCGGTCATGAAGTGACAGTGGCTGATCTCAACAGCGGCGTACACGCCATCGGGATCAAGGACGGGGTACTGCACGGCGGGGCCGATCCCCGCCGTGAGGGCCAGGCCCTGGCGCGATAGCGCCAGCCAATCACTCCTCGGGCAGGCCGCTGATCGTGATCCCCGCGTGGCAGTTGTATTGCTTGTTGATGATGATCAGCACCGAGGTCAAGGCCTCCGCCGCCGCGGCGTTGTTGATCATACCGGCATGAAATCCGCGCATACCGGCGGCTTCAACGAGCTTGATGACTGCTTCACGGGCCTCTTTCCTGTTGCCGCAGACCAGCACGTCACAGTGAATTCCGCCGCCTTCCTGCAGGTGGGCAGCGGCCACGTTCTGGAAAGCGGATACCACCGCCACGTCCTCCCCGAGAATATTCTGCGCAATCTGGCCGGCGCTGCCCTCTGCCGGGAGCTGCACCCGGGCCACTTTCGGTGGCACCAGGGGCACGGTCACGTCGATCAGGATTTTACCGTTCAGTGCCGGCTTCACATACTCCAGCGTCGAGGCCTGGTGGCTGAACGGCACCGTGAGGGCAACGATATCAGCCGCTGTGGCGGCTTCCAGGTTCTCCATCGCCCGCACCGCCACCTCGGACACGCCGCGTTCGGCCATGACCTCGTGCAGGTCCGCTACCGCCGCCTGGGCCTTTTCCAGGGTGCGTGACCCGATGATCACCTGGTAACCGGCCTGGGCCCAGCGCCGTGCCAGGCCCGTGCCAAGATCGCCGGTGCCGCCGAGAATCGCCAATACGGGAAGAGATTCGTTGCTCATCTGCCTGTTCCTTGTGTGTGCGGGAAAATACGCGCGCATTGTAGCAAGTGGATCAACCCCACCGCGACTGCGCAGTTGAACCGCCTGGCAGCTTATTGAATAAGGTCGACGCACCGCGCACAATACGCGCCTTTGCTGGCAATCGGTAGCAGGTCTTTGAAAACGTTTCTCGATGTGGTCGCGGCGGAAAAGCGACTGGAGATAGCACAGCGCAGTGCAGTCCTTCCGGAGGATGCCTTGCGCGAGCAGGTCGCCGAACTGGCTCCACGCGCGCCCTTTCGCCGGTCCCTGTTGCGCGCGGCCGGTGCGCCGGTGTCCCTGATTACTGAGCTCAAGGCGCGCGCGCCCGGGCGCGAAAATGTAGCCGCCCTCGAGCCTGAGGCCGTCATCGCCGACTACGAAGCGGGCGGCGCCAGCGCCATATCCGTGCTGACGGACGAAAAACATTTCGGCGGTTCACTGGAGACCCTGGCCCGGGCCGGCAGGGCGACGAGCCTGCCGTTGCTGCACAAGGAGTTTATCCTCAGCCCCTACCAGTTACTCGAGGGCCGTCTGCGCGGGGCGAGTGCCGCGCTGATCCTGGCCTATTACTTCACTGAACGGGAATTGGCCCATCTCGTCGAGGTTGCGAAAGAGTTCGGGGTAGAGGCGGTGGTGGAATGTTCTCTCGAGCAGGAACTGCCCCGGACCCTGGCGGTCGACCCCGACATCATCCTGATCAATAACCGGCCTATTGCGGCCATTCCCGCCAATCCGGCCGAGAGTTACAGCCGGGGCGATGTGCGTAACGCGGGGCTCTGGTGGGATCGCTTCGAGGGACTGCGCCGGTGGCACGAGCAGGGTGAGCGGCTGTTGATCAGTGCCAGCTGCGTGGAGGGGCCCGCGGACGTGGCTGAAATTTCACGCCATCCCTATGACGCAATCCTGGTGGGTAATGCGGCCATGGTGGCCGCGGACCGGCAAGGTTTTCTCCGCGACCTGATCGCTGCCAGCGCCTGATTTGTCAGCGCAGCTCCCGGTCGAAAAATCGGCTCATGGTCCTGCGCAGATGGATGCCGGTATTCTTGCCCTTGATACTGTGCTTCTTGCCCGGGTAGTCCATCACTTCGAAGGGGATGGCCGCATCCTGTAAGGCCTTGTACAGGCGTGTACTGTGGGTAAACAGCACATTGTCATCGGCCATGCCGTGATAGATCAGCAGGCTACCCCGCAGCTGACCTGCGTAGGTCAGCACGGAAGCCGCCCGGTAGCCGTCCGGGTTGCTGGCCGGTGTTCCCATGTAGCGTTCCGTATAGTGAGTATCATACAGTTCCCAGGCCGTTACCGGTGCGCCGGCGATGCCGGCGGCAAAGTACTCTCCGGCCCGCAACATGCTCATCAGGGTCATGTAACCGCCGTAGCTGTGGCCATGGATACCGATGCGTTCGGCGTCCACGTAGGGCAGGCTGCGCAGAAACCGGGCGCCGGTGACCTGGTCGCGTAACTCGATTTGCCCCAACTGGCGGTAGATAGCCTGTTCAAAGTCCGTGCCGCGACCCTTCGATCCCCGGTTATCCAGACTGAACACCACATAGCCCTGCTGTGCCAGGTACTGCAGGTATAGATAGGTCTCGGCCCGGCGGGGCCAGGCATCGGTGACCACCTGTACCCCGGGGCCGCCGTAGAGAAACACGATCGCCGGAAACTTGCCGCCGCGGTTGTAATCACGGGGCTTGAACAGGCGGTAGTACAACTCGACGCCGTCGTCTGACTTCAGGGAGCCGAACTCCGGCTCGATCCAGTCGTCGCGATAGGGCTGCAGGGGGTGATCGCCCTGGACCCGGTTTTCCGCCAGCCAGGTGATCCGTTCGCCACTGGCCCGGTGCAGGCTGACCTGCAAGGGGGTGTTGGCGTTGCTGTAGCTGTCGACATAGGCACTGCCATCCGCGGCGAACTGAATCTGGTGCCAGCCCTCGCGCTGGCTTATTTGCCGGGCTTCGGCCACTTTTGACAGCGGCGCGGCGTAAAGCTGTTGCTCCAGCGGGCTCTCCCGGTTGGCCGTAAAGTACACGGCGTCCGCTTTCTCGTCCACGGCCAGGATTTCGTTTACCACCCAGGGACCCGCAGTGAGTTGCCGCAATGGCTCGCCCTGCAGGTTGTATAAATACAGGTGATTGTAACCGTCGCGTTCCGACTGCCACAGGAAGCGCTGACCGTCCTTGAGAAAATACAGCCCCTGGTACTCCCCGTCCTGCAGGTTGACCCAGTTTTCGCTGCTTTCGCTCAGCAGGGTGCGAGTCCGGTTGTCGGCAATTTCATGCAGGCGCAACTCCAGCAGGTGCTGGTCACGGCTCTGCCACTGAAAGGTCAGGCCACTACTGTCGGGCAGCCAGTGCACCCTGGGCAGGTAACCTTCCACCGGGCCGGCCTCGGCCAGCCACCGGGATTCGCCTCCGCTGACGGGGATCAGGCCCAGCCTGACCCGTGCATTGTCCTTGCCTGTGTAGGGGTAACGCTGGTCGATCATGCGAATGCCTTCGGCGTAGATCTCGCTGCGAGTGACCTGTTCGACGCCGGACTCATCCACCTGCATGTAAGCCAGTGCGCTGTCGTCCGGCGCCCACCAGTAACCGGTATGGCGACCCATCTCCTCCTGGGCCACAAACTCCGCCATGCCATTGCTGACGCTTTCGCTGCTGTCGTGGGTCAGGCGTGTCTCCTCGCCAGTCGACAACTGAAGGACAAACAATTCGCGGTCGCGGATGAAGGAGACATAGGCTCCTCCGGGGGAAATGCGCGGATCGGTTTCGAAGGCGTCGCTGTCGGTGAGCTGCTGCAGCTTGTTGTCTTCGAGTCGGTAGTAATACAGGTCGCCACCCAGGGGAAACAGCAGGGCGCTGCCGTCTCGTGACCACTGGTAGGAAATGATGCCGCGGTTGCTGATTCGCTGTCGTTCGCGACGGGCTTTCTCTTCGTCAGAGAGTTCAGTGTCTGCGGCGGTGAAATCAGCGGAATCCACCAGCAGTCGGATCTGACCGCTGGCGACGTGGTATTCCCACAGGTCCAGAACCTCGTGATCCGACGCCTTGCCGCGTAGAAAGGTGACCCGCTGGCCATCCGGTGAGACCTGCGGGCTGTTCAGGGTTGCGCCCCAGAGAGCCGGTGATTCGTAGATCCGCTCGATGGTGAGGGGTTTTGCGAAGGTTTCCCGTGCCAGCAGGCAGCACAGGATAAACAACACCAGATACCGCGGCTTCATGGGACAGGATCCTTGAGCAGTTTCGTTAGGCAATGACCAGGCCAGTGATCGCAAAGCACAGGGCGGCCAGAGTACCACCCGCAAGGGCATATGGTAACTGAGTTCGCACATGGTCTATATGATCGGTTGCAGCGGCCATCGAGGCAATCACCGTGGTATCGCTGATGGGGCTGGCGTGGTCGCCGAATATTCCCCCGCTGAGAACCGCGGCGAGAAAAGGGGCGGCCGGCAGGCCGCCTGCAACGGCGACCGGCACGGCGATGGGGATCATGATAGCGAACGTGCCCCAACTGGAGCCGATGGAAAACGCCATCAGGGATGCGGACAGGAAGATCGCCGGCAGCAGCAGCGCGGTGGGCAGAGTGTCAGAGACCAGGCCGGCGACATACGCGCCTGTGCCGAGGCGGTTGGAGAGGTCGCCCATGGCCAGGGCCAGCAGCAGGATCAGCGCCAGCGGGACCAGCGCGCCGGCCCCCTGCAGGAAGCTGTGGGTAAGTTGTGACAGGTTCATCAGGCGCTGGCACAGCAGCAGCCCCCAGGCCACGGCCAGCGCAAAAAGTACCGACCACAACACGCTGGTAGAGCCTGATCCCTGCAGCAAACGGCCGTCGCCAGTAATGTACAGGCCCAGCGGCATGAAGCAGACCAGGGCGAGAATGGGTAGCAGCATGTTGCGGGCCCGTGGCGCGATCCCTTCTTCCAGGCTGCCGAGAATGAGCGGATCGACCACCGGGCTGGCGCCATCACTCAGAACCTGGCCTTGCGCCGCGCGATGCTCGGCCCGCGCCATGGGACCCACATTGATTCCCCGCGTAATCGTAAGCGCGGCAATCAGTACCGCTGCCAGGGCATAGAAATTGAGACCGATGGCCTGCAGGAAGGTGGGCAGGGGTGCGACCCCGGGTATTCGGTCCAACAGGCCCAGGTTAAAGGCACCCCAGGCGTTCAGCGGTATCAGGATGCAGATCGGCGCCGAGGTGGAGTCGATAATATAGGCCAGTTTTTCCCTGGCCACGCGGTAGCGATCAAACAGTGGCCGGGACACGGACCCGGCAACCAGCACGGTGATATTGGACTCGATAAAAATGATGACACCCAGGCCCCAGGCCAGCCACTGGGCCTGCCTGCCATTGTTCACCCAGCGCCGGGTCTCTACCCAGTGGATGAAGCCCCGCACACCGCCGCCTTTTTCCAGGGTCGCTATCAGCGCGCCGATCAACAGGGTAAAGACAATGACGCGGGCATCGCCGGGTTTGCCCAGGACGGCGATGATCGCGTCGATCCCGGCACCCAGCCCCGATAGCGGCGACCAGGCGTGCAGCATGCTGTAGCCCAGCCACAGCCCTCCCGCCAGGGACAGGTACACGTGGCGGGTCAGCAGGGCCAGGCCGATGGCGAGCAGTGGTGGGGCCAGGGACAACGATCCGTAGTCCAAAATCAGGGCTCCTTGATTTTTCGCAGTGAGTATAACGATACGGTTGCCTCACGTCTCACCGGCGGGATATAAAGAGCCCGCCGACCCGGATTAATCCGGAAGGCGTGACCAACCAGGAGTGAGGGGAAATGGAACAGCAGGAAGCCGAGCGGCGCAGTAACTGGCATACACTGGCGCCCGAGGAGGTGTTCCAACGACTTGGAAGTGGTGAGGAGGGGCTCGCCAGCGCCTCGATACCGGAGCTCCTGAGTCGCTATGGGGTCAATGAAATAGAGTTCCGCAAAGCGCCTGCCTGGGTACGCTTCCTGGCCCAGTTCAACGATCCAATGGTCATCATCCTGCTGGTTACCGCGCTGGTGACCGGCACGCTCACCGCGCTCGGAAGCCACATGCTGCCCGACACCCTGGTTATCGGCGGCGTGGTGCTGCTCAACGCCATTCTGGGATTCGTGCAGGAAGGCAAGGCCGAGGGAGCGCTCGAGGCCCTGCGCAATATGATGGTGCAGGAGTGCCTGGTCGTGCGGGACGGTTCGCAGCATCGCATCGCCGCTCGTGATCTGGTGCCCGGCGATGTGGTGGCACTGGAGGGTGGCGACAAGATCCCTGCGGATGTGCGTTTCTTCCAGGCAACCAACCTGCACGTGGATGAATCCGCTCTGACCGGAGAGTCGGTCCCGGCGAGAAAATCTGTCGACACCCTGACAAGTCCTGAGTTGGTGCCGGGCGACCAGGTCAACATGGGGTTTTCCGGTACTTACGTCACCCAGGGTGTGGCCCTGGCTGTGGTGGTGGAAACCGGCGCCAATACCGTCTTTGGCCGTATCGCCGACCTGGTGAAGTCCGCCGAGGCGGGGCTTACCCCCCTGCAGCGCAAAATGAAGGAGTTCGTGCGAACCCTGATCATTGCCATTCTCATCGTCGGTGCATTCAACTTCGGCTATGGCATCTACCTCGGCTATGACACCGGTTACAGTTTCCTGGGCGCCGTGTCCCTGGTGGTGGCCGCTATTCCCGAGATGTTGCCTGCCCTGGTGACCTCTATCCTCGCCCTGTCAGGCGTCGTAATGGCGGGCCGCAAGGCACTCATTCGCAAGTTACCGGCGGCCGAAACCCTGGGCGCGACCTCGGTAATCTGTTCCGATAAAACCGGCACCCTGACCGAAAATCATATGACGGTTACCCGCGTATTCGCGGGTGGTGAAATATTCGAGGTGAGCGGCACCGGCTATGATCTGGTGGGCGAATTCCGGGGTCCCGGTGGCGCAGTGCTGGCGCGCGAAAAGCAGGCACTGCTGCAATTGTTGTCCTGCGGTTATCACTGTAACAATGCCCGTTTGCTGGGCGAGGGCGGAGGCGCCGGCGATCCGACCGAGATTGCGCTACGGGTGTCCGGGGCCAAGGGCGGCCTGCTGGAGGAAGGGGTACACCGGCTGGAGGAAATTCCCTTTGACTCCAGCAGCAAATACATGGCGGTCCTGCTGCAGTGGCAGGGGCATCGTATCGTTTTCGTCAAGGGCGCGCCCGAGGTGGTTGTCGATATGTGCAGTACCGTCTGTGGCCCTGACGGTGAAGCGCTGCCCCTGGATGCCGATCAGGTGCTGGCACAGGCCGGCGCCTTCGCCGGTGACGCCCTGCGTACCCTGGGCTTCGCCTACCTGCAGGTGCCGGCAGATCACCAGGACCTGCGTCACGAAGACCTCTCCGGGCTGACTTTCGCGGGTCTGCAGGGCATGATCGACCCGCCGCGAGCATCCGCAGTAGAGGCCGTTGCGGTGTGTAAGGGTGCGGGGATCCGAACCGTCATGATTACGGGCGACCACCCGGACACGGCGCAGGCGGTGGCGCGCCAGCTGGGTATCGCCGCGGACCGGGTCGTCACCGGCAGCGAGTTGTCACAGATGCCTGACCCAGAGCTGCACGAACTGGTCACTGAAGTTTCCGTCTACGCGAGGGTAGCGCCGGATCACAAGAAACGCATTGCCGAGGCGCTGCAAGCACACGACCTGGTAGTGGCCATGACCGGGGATGGGGTCAACGATGCGCCGGCCCTGAAGGCCGCGGATATCGGCGTGGCGATGGGCATCAGCGGCACTGAGGTGGCCAAGGAAGCATCTGACATGGTGCTTGCCGACGATAATTTCGCCACGATCGTCGCCGCGGTAGAGGAGGGGCGGCATGCCTGGAACAACCTGCGCAAGGCCATCCTCTACACCCTGCCCACCAACGCGGCACAGGCTTTGCTGATCATGGGCGCCATCCTGATGGCGGCCTTCGTACCCCTGTTTGCCACCCGCTTCGTACTCGAGCCGGTACAGATCCTGTGGATCAACCTGCTGGACTCCGTTCTGTTGACCATGCCGCTCATGATGGAAGCCAAGGAGCGCGGATTGCTGGACGTTCCGCCGCGGGATTCGCGGGCCCATATCATCGACGGGCTGTTTCTGCAGCGCGTCATCCTGCTGGGACTGGCCATTTCCCTGCCGGGCTTTTACGTGTTTTACCACTTTGGTGCCGCGGCGGTGGTGCCGGGACAACCGGTGAACGAGCTGCTCTTGACCCAGGCGCAGACCGCGGCGTTCTGGGCCATCCTGCTGGCCCATTTCGGCTACGTGGTATCGGCCCGGTCTGTCGACAGGTCGGTCTTTACTTTCAGCCCTTTCGGCAATCCCTGGCTATTGGGAGGTATAGCGATCAGTATCGCGATCCGCTGTATTCCCACGATGGTGCCGGAAGCCGCGGCGCTGTTCCGCACCGCTGAATTTCCCATGGAGTGGTGGCCGCTGATCCTGCTGTGCTTTTTCCCCAGTTTCCTGGCCATAGAGGGAGACAAGGCCTTGCGCCGGCTATTTTCCTGAGTGTCGTGGCCTGCGAGGCCCCATGCGGCTACAATACCGCTCCCTGAATTTTGGCACCCGCCGGGAACCCTGCTCCATGTGGACAATACATCGCCGATATCGAATCAACCCGCTTCTTGTCGCGCTGCTGGCCCTGCTGGCCCTGACCGGGGCCGCCGCAGAGCAGACCGAGACGCAGCGCCTCAATACCTGGCTGGATGAACAATACGAGCAGCAACTGCAGTTCAGTCCGATCAGTCTCACCTTCCAGGGGCGCAAGGACAGGAACGACGAGGTCGACGACCTGTCCTACGCAGCATTTGAGAAGCAACTGAACTGGCTGGGCGAGTCGGTTGCTGCGATGGAGAAAAACTTCGACTACGACAGGCTCGACAGCCAGGGCAAGCTATCCTGGGACCTGTGGAAAAATCAGTATGAAATGGACCTGGCAGGGAAGCCGTTTTTTTATAACGGTTTTGCCTTCGACCAGTTCAGTGGCCTCCATACCTTTGGCGCCACATTCCTGATCTCGTTTCACGAGGTCGCATCGCCGGCTGACCTGGAGGCCTATATCGCGCGGATTGCCGGCCTGGGCAAAGCGATCGACCAACAACTGGTGAACGCGCGCAAGGCCTCGCAGATGGGGGTGGTGCTGCCGGGTTTCCTGATCGACGGTGTCATCGAACAGTCGCGCAAGGTAGTCACCGGGGCACCCTTTACCGAGGGCGACGACAGCGACCTGCTGGCTGATTTCCGCCGCAAGGCCTCGGCCCTCGAGGAGCAGGGCATGTTGACTGAGGCGGAAGTGCGGGACCTCACCGCGCAGGCGGAAGAGGCTCTGGTGGCGGCCCTGGCGCCCGCTTACGAACGCCTCATTGGCTGGATCGAAAGCCAGCGTTCTCGCTCTCCGGAGCAGGCCACGGGGGTGCACAACCAGCCTGACGGCGGTGATTACTACGCCTACCAGTTGAAACTCATGACAACCACCGACCTGAGCGCCAGCGAGATCCACCAGATCGGTCTGTCAGAGGTGGCCCGCCTGCAGGGCGAAATGAAAGTCCTGCTCAAGGAGCTGGAATTTCCGGGCGATCTGAACGAGTTCTTCGCCGTGGTGCGGGACGACAAGGATGACGAACGTCTGTATTACCCCGACACGGATGCGGGGCGCCAGGCCTACATCGATGACGCAACCGCGGCCATAGAGAATATCAAGTCCCGGCTGCCAGATTACTTCGGCATCCTGCCGAAGGCCGACCTGGTGGTAAAAAGGGTGGAACCTTTCCGGGAGGTGGACGGCGCAGCCCAGCACTACTTCATGGGCACGCCAGACGGCGCTCGCCCGGGTATCTACTATGCCCATTTGTCAGACATGACGGCCATGCCCAGGTATGAACTCGAGGTCATTGCCTATCACGAGGGCCTGCCAGGGCACCATATGCAGATCTCCATAGCCCAGGAGCTGACCGGCATCCCCCTGTTTCGCACCCAGGCCCGTGTCACTGCCTATTCCGAGGGCTGGGGTCTGTACTCGGAATTGCTGGCGAAGGAAATCCCGGGCACCTATGCGGACCCCTACTCGGAATTCGGGCGCCTGAACAATGAGCTATGGCGCGCGATCAGGCTGGTTGTGGATACCGGATTGCATCACAAGGGTTGGACTGAGCAGCAGGCAGTGGATTACATCAACCTGAATTCACCCCGGTCGGAGCAGGCCACCCGGGCCGAGGTACAGCGCTACATCGTCTTGCCGGGACAGGCCACCAGCTACAAGATCGGTATGCTGAAGATCCAGGAATTGCGTCGGCTGGCCGAGGATCGGCTGGGTGAGAACTTCGATATCCGTGCCTTCCACGATGCCATTCTGGACGGGGGCGCATTACCCCTGACCCTGCTGGAGCGCAAGATAGAGGACTGGATTACCGCGCAAGAAACCTGAGCAGTCGGCCGCCTGTCCTAGGGCGGGGGACCAAACTGGTAGTAGAAATTGAAGATGGCGGCCCAGTCATCGCGCCGGGCCAGGTCGTCGATCCGCTCTACCTTGCCGTAGTCCAGGCTTAATCCAAAGCGGTTCTCCCACATCTTTCCGATGACCAGGGCATGATCGGTGGACCACTCGTGATCTACAAGGTCGCGCACGAAGTAGGGGGTATAGCCAATCCAGAACCCCCCGGGACTGATCCACAGGATGCCGGTACTGACCCAGCCGAACTCCGTTTCCGTGGCCCGGCGCCCCTCCTTGAAGCTCCACTCGTAGTAAGCGCCGGGGGTCAGCCAGAGATTGCCGAACAGGGGATAGATCCAGCCACCGCCCAGGGCCGCCGCCCAGATGTCGCGTCCCAGGCCTTTGTCGGCATCGCCCGTGGGGGCCGTCACGCTGGCGACCAGGCCCAGGGTGTCGGGCACCCAGGGGCTGGCGGTAATTTTCTGCGAGGGATCGTACTGCAGGGTGATATTGCTGTCCCCAAGGCCGAAATTGTAATCGTTACTGTCGATGCCCAGGGCCGGGTCGGGGTTCTGTTCCAGGTAGGTCAGGCTGGTGGTGAGTCCCAGTCGCAGGCCGCTGTCCAGGGCCAGGGTATAGCCCGGCAGCAGGGTGTAGCTGTCGGCCTCGGCCGCGTCCCAGGCGGTCATCCCCAGGCTGACCCGGTGGCGTCCGGCCACATTCTCGTCCGCGGCCACCGGGCAGCTCCCCAGCAGCAGGGCCAGAGCCAGCATCGGTACACCTGACGTGGTGAAGATGCTAGAATCCGCGCTCTTTTTATCCCTGAGAGAATACAAGGAGATTCCCCTTGGCAGACCAGACTACCGAAGAACAACACGATGTTGTCATGCACCGCTTCCTCGACCTCGCCAACGAGATCGTGGATGAGGGTGTGCCTGTCAACGTCGTCGCCTCCGCCCTGATGGTCGGTAACTGTGTGTATTCTATCTATGCCCTGGCAGGTAATGAAGGCGTGCTGAATGAAAACGGTATGGACCAGCTGGTCGACGCCTTCCGCCGGCAACTAGAGCAAATCCAGCAGGCCAAGCGCGACATGTATCCCGAGGCAGGGCAAGCTCCCGCCTGATCCCCTTACTCCCTCGGTATGGCCTGGATCTGTTGGGCGAAATGGAAGGGGTCCAGCATCGGTTTCAGGTCCTCGAGTTCCACTGGTGGACTGAACAGATAGCCCTGGATGATTTTCGCCCCCTCGTGGGTCAGAAAGCGGTATTGGTCGACGCTTTCCACGCCTTCCGCCACCAGTTCCAGGTTGAGACTCCTGGCCATGGCGATGATGGCGGCGGCAAGCTTGGCGTTGTTCTCACTTTTGTCCAGGTCGATGACGAAACTGCGATCGATTTTCAACTCGTCCAGCGGGAATCGACTGAGGTAGCTCAGCGAAGAGTAGCCGGTACCGAAATCGTCGATGGACAGTCGCACGCCGATTTCCTTCAGGCTATCCATCAGCGCAATGGTGGTCGTGGCATCGTCCATCGCGATGCTCTCGGTCAGTTCCAGTTGCAGGGCGTTCGGCTCCAGTCCCGCCTCCTGCAGGACCTCCGCCACCCGATTGACAAACGCCTCGTTGAACTGCACGGGGGACACGTTGACCGACACCCTGGGCAGTTTCAGGCCCTGCTTGCGCAGGGCGATCACATTGTTGCAGGCCTCCTCCAGGGCCCAGGATCCCAGTTCGCCGATCAGGCCCAGTTCCTCAGCCAACGGGATGAATTTGAACGGCGGAACCAGGCCCATTTCGCCGTGTTGCCAGCGCATGAGCGCTTCGACGCCAATCACGTTGCCGGTCACCGTATCGACCTGGGGCTGGTAATACAGGCGCATTTCCTCGCGCTCGATAGCGCGACGCAGATCGGTTTCCAGTTGCAGGCGGTCCAGGCCACTGGCTTCCATTTCCGAGCCGTAGTACAGGTAGTTGTTCTTGCCGCCCTGCTTGGCGTGATACATGGCGGTGTCGGCGGCGCGCAGCAGGTCTTCCACGTTGTCGGCATCCCGGGGGAAAATGGCGATGCCGATACTCGGGGTGATCACCAGTTCGTGCCCGTCGATGGTCATCGGTTGCACCAGAGATTCGATCAGGCGTCGCGCCACCAGTCCAGCTGACTCGGGCTGCTCCAGCTGGTTCAGTACCACGGTAAACTCGTCGCCACCCAGCCTGGAGACATCTATGCGGGTTTCCGAATCGACGTAGTGTGCGACGACGTCACTTTCGCGAACGCAGTCCGACAGGCGATGGGCTACCTGCTTCAGCAACAGGTCGCCGGCCGCGTGCCCCAGCGAGTCATTGATCCGCTTGAAATTGTCCAGATCCAGAAACATCAGCGCCAGGGTCTGGTCGTGGCGCCTGGCCAGCCGGATGAGCAGGTTAAGCTGCTCCGTGAACAGGCGCCGGTTGGGCAGGGCGGTAAGGCTGTCAAAATAGGCCATTTCCCGCAGCCGATTCTTGGTCCGCGTTACCTCCCGGACGGCTTCGTTCAGCTCCTCATTGCGGCGTGACAACTGACGGGTGCGCTCTTCCACCTTCAGGCTGAGCAGGTGGTGGTCGACGTCAATTTTTGACTTGTAGTTCTTCAACCCGCCCATGATCGAGTTCAGCAGCGAGGCGATCTCCGAAATCTCGTTGCTGCCATGCAGGTCCAGGTTGGAGTTTACCGAGCCGCTGCCGATGTCGTTCGCCAGTTGCGCCAGGCGCTCCAGCGGGCGCGTGATGCTGCGTGTGATCCTGTGCGCGATCACCAGGCAGATGATGACAAACGCGAGGCTGATGGCGCCGACCAGGAGCAGGGAGGGGAGTATCTGAGCCCACAGGGCCGTGCGACTGATTCCCAGATGGACATAGCCGATTGCATGCCGGCTGCCCTCCAGCGAGCTGCGAGCCAGCTCGCGCCCGAATTCCTCCACCGAGATGCCGCCCTCGGTGGGCTTGATCAGGGAGTACACCGGCAGGGTCTGGTGAATAACGACCTCGCCGCCCAGCAGCAGGGCCAGGGTGACCCGGTTATCGAGAACGATTTCGCTGGGCAGGCTGGTCAGGGACGGGTCCAGCGGCGAGACACCGCGGCGCAGTTTCAACAGGGAGAGGCCCTGGGCGATGCCGGAGGGGTCTTTTTGCAGCAGCGATTTCCCGGCGATGTCGTGTATCCCGATGTAGCCGATTGCCGGCGAAAGGGCTTTTATCTCGTCCGCTTCTGATCTCAGCGTGGCCAGGTTGCGGTTGTAGACGGCCAGTTGCAAACGGGGTGTGTTCGCCACGGCGAAGGCCGTGGTGCGCAACAGGTTATCCCGGGCCGCACGGTATTCGCGTTGGGCTGTATACATACTGACCAGCAGGCCTGCGACCAGCGTGATCGCAACGATCAGGCTGCTGATTTTATTGGCGACGGTCACCGGCGCTGCCCCCTGCAGTGTACAGTCGTTTCTGTGTCCCCTGTCTCTGCAAACTACCATGTAAGCCCGGGTGCGGCAATTCAAGACATACAGATGAAAACAGCCGTTTTTTCCCCTGATTGTCCTGTTCTGTCACACTGTCGCCTGTGGCACGGCAGCGCGACCTATAAATTAATATTAATTATGAATAGATCAAATAAATTCAATTGTATTAATAAATGCGAGGCCTAGACTGGGCAGGTTGCATCACATTGATGACGCAGTACGGGACTTAGGAGGATCTATTGTATGTCCGGATTCGACAAGGTAGTGGACAGTTACGAGGACGCGATGGCTGGTCTCGAGGATGGCATGACCATCATCGCCGGTGGCTTCGGCCTTTGCGGTATCCCCGAAAACCTGATTGCCCAGATCAGGCGCATGGGCACCACCGGCCTGACGGTGGTATCGAACAACGCCGGTGTGGATGGCTTTGGCCTGGGTATCCTGCTGGAAGACCAGCAGATCAGAAAAATGATCTCGTCTTACGTGGGCGAGAACAAGCTGTTTATGGAGCAGTTGCTGGATGGCCGGCTGGAGGTCGAATTGACGCCGCAGGGCACCCTGGCCGAAAAAATGCGCGCCGGTGGCGCCGGGATTCCGGCGTTTTACACCGCCACGGGTTACGGAACCCCGGTGGGAGAGGGCAAGGAAGTGCGCGAGTTCGATGGGCGTCACTATATCCTTGAAGAATCCTTGAGGGGAGATTTTGCCATTGTCAAAGCCTGGAAGGCGGATCGCTACGGCAATGCCATCTACCGTCATACGGCCATGAATTTCAATCCCATGGCCGCCACTGCCGGCAAGGTAACGGTGATGGAGGTGGAGGAGATCGTGGAGCCCGGTGAACTGGAGCCCAGCCAGATACACACGCCCGGCATCTATGTCGACCGGCTGATCCAGGGCACGTTCGAAAAGCGCATCGAGCAGCGCACCATAAGGGAGGCCTGAGGCATGGCACTGTCACGAGAGCAAATGGCGCAGCGGGTCGCCCGTGAGCTGCAGGACGGCTATTACGTCAACCTGGGTATCGGGATTCCCACCCTGGTGGCCAACTACGTGCCCGAGGGCATGCAGGTGATGCTGCAGTCTGAAAACGGCCTGCTTGGCATGGGGCCTTTTCCCACCGAGGCGGAACTGGATGCCGACATGATCAATGCCGGCAAACAGACCGTGACTGCGATTACCGGGGCCTCCATTTTTTCGTCGGCTGAGTCCTTTGCCATGATTCGCGGTGGCCATGTGGACCTGACGGTGCTGGGCGCATTCGAGGTCGACGTACACGGGAACATCGCCTCGTACATGATTCCGGGCAAGCTGATCAAGGGTATGGGAGGCGCTATGGACCTGGTCGCGGGTGCTGAAAATATCGTCGTCACCATGACCCACGCTTCCAAACATGGCGAATCCAAACTGCTGCCGCAGTGCACTCTGCCCCTGACGGGCGTCGAGTGCATCAGGAAAGTGGTCACGGACCTGGCTTATCTGGAAATCGCCGAGGGCAGGTTCTGGCTCAGGGAAAGAGCGCCCGGCGTCAGCGTGGACGAGATCGTCAAGCTGACCGCGGGTGAACTCGTGGTGCCGGAACTGGTCCCGGAAATGGAATTTTAAGCAGACCGGAGCTACGGCATTGCACTGCACTGGTGCCGGCGGATCTAATGTTTTAGGGTAGGTTTGGTCGCGACCGGAGGATTCACCGCAATGATGCTGCAACGACCCGATGGGGAGCAGTTGGCCTATCAGCACCTGGATGGCGCTGCGCCCGGGGTTCTGTTCTGTTCGGGCTTCAATTCGAACATGCAGGGCGACAAGGCGCTGGCCCTTGAAAGCTGGTGCCGGGAGCGGGGGAGGCAATTTACCCGCTTTGATTATTATGGTCACGGAGAGTCCTCCGGCCGGTTTGAGAACGGCACGATCGGCCGTTGGCGAGACGATGCGCTGGCGGTGCTGGACGAGATCACCCGTGGCCCCCAGGTGATCGTTGGTTCCTCCATGGGCGGCTGGATCATGTTGCTGACGACTCTGCTGCGACCCGAGCGGGTGCATGCCCTGGTGGGTATTGCGGCCGCCGCAGATTTTACGCGCGCGCTGGCGGAGCAGGGTCTCAGCGCGGAGCAGCGGCAGCAACTGGCGGCTCTGGGCTATTGCGAGATCGACAATTGCTACGATGACGGCGAACCTTACCGTATCAGCCAGCAGCTGCTGACCGAAGGCAATGAGCACCTGTTGCTTGATGCTGAGGTAGCCATCGAAAAACCGGTGCGCCTCATTCACGGCCAGCGCGATCCGGACGTGCCCTGGCAAACCGCCCTGGTTATCGCCGAGCGCCTGCGTTCAGCGGATGTCGAGATCCAACTGGTCAAGGACGGTGATCACCGGCTGTCTACCGCACCCCATCTACAGCGACTGTTCCGCACCCTGGAGCCCCTGCTGTGACCCGCACATCAGCGCCGGATCAACCGCACTATGAATAGCAATACGAAGGCACCAGCGGTGGCCGTGGCAATGCCGGCGACGCTCAGCTCGCCCGTGGTGCCCAGGCCGAGAAAGGAGCCGAGATAGCCACCTGTAAAAGCCCCGGCGATTCCCAGTAGAATAGTCATGATCCAGCCACCGCCGTCCCGTCCCGGCATCAGCCATTTGGCCAATGCGCCCGCGACGGCCCCCAGAACCAGCCAGGAGATGAAATTCATGTCGTGTCCTCTTTGCTGTATTTGCTTAAAGCAAGCATAGCCCGCATGCAAGCCGGGTGTGAAAAGGTTCTGTAAATGACAGTCAAACCCAGGTCCATGTCATGACACCGGATGCTCTGGTTATCGGCGGTACCGGTCCAACCGGTCCCTACATTGTTCGGGGCTTGCTGCGCCGCGGGTATCGCGTGGCGATCCTCCATACCGGCCGCCGCGAGGTGGATGAAATCCCGTCGGAGGTGGAACATATTCATACCGACCCCTACGACGAGGAAAGTCTGCGCCAGGCACTGGCAGGGCGGCGCTTCGCGCTCTGCATTGCCACCTACGGCCGCCTGCGCATGATCGCCCGGGTAATGCAGGGCAGGTGCGAACGCTTTATTTCCGTGGGCGGGCAGCCCTGCTACCTGGGCTACATGAATCCGCAGGCCCCTTCTACCACGGGCATGGTGATTCCCACCGGTGAGGAGGCGGAGAAAGTCAGCGACCCGGCGCAGGACGAAAAAGGGTTTCGCATTCTGTTGACCGAACAGCAACTGTTCGAGGCGCAGCCCCGGGCCAGTCATTTTCGCTACCCGGTCATCTATGGTCCGCGCCAGGCCCTGCCCCGGGAGTGGTCAATAGTCAAGCGTGTGCTCGACGGACGACGTCAGGTCATCCTGCCCGATGGCGGCCTGACCCTGTTGAGCCTTGGCTATGCGGAAAACATGGCGCACGCGCTGCTGCTGGCAGTGGATAAGCCGGAGGCGGCCAGCGGTGAGATATTCAACTGTGCCGACAGCCAGACGCTTACCCTGCGGCAGTGGGTGGACTGTATCGCCGGGGCGCTGGATCATGACTGGCGCGTGGTGGCGATGACCGGGCCGTTGGCCCGGGCGGCCAACCCGCTGCTGATGCAGCCCGCGACGACCCACCGGATGATGGATATTTACAAGTTGCGTCACCTGCTCGGCTACGAGGACCCCGTGCCGGTGCAGGAGGCGTTGGCCCGCACCGCGCGGGCGCTGGCTGCCAACCCGCCCGCATTGGACAGTGCCGATTCATTGGTGCTCGAAGACCCCTTCGATTATGCCGCTGAGGACCGGGCTATCGAGGCCTGGGATGCCGCAATGTCGCAGCTGCCCGACCCCGGTTTCGTGCAGGAACCGGGCTACACCATGGCCTATAGCGGACCGGGTGGGCGTACCCGTAGCAATCCCGAGTTTGAATAGTTTTTAGCCTCTTCGCAGGGGCGTTTCAGTGTGTGGTACCGGAGGCCGGACTCGAACCGGCACGCTTTTTAGGGCGGGGGATTTTGAATCCCCTGTGTCTACCAATTTCACCACTCCGGCAAGGAGCCCTTGAAGGGGGGCGTGCAGCGCGCGGGATTATAACAATCACTCTCCAAAGTGCAATTGGGTGGTGCGAATACGGCGGGAAAGTTGCAGGAGTGGGTTGATTGAGGCTATATCTATAATCTGGTGGGAAAACCGGGCGCAAGGCGGGGCGTGACAATAAAGAGGTACTTCACGAAATTGAGCCAGGTCAGAGGGGTGCTCCGGTGCTCCTGATACTGGCCCAGGGGCTGCTGGGCCTGGCGCTTTTGTACTTTGGCGGGGATGCGCTGGTACGCGGCGCCTGTGAGCTGGCCGCCCGCCTGGGCGTCAGCCCCCTGGCCATCGGCCTGACGGTGGTGGCCTGTGGCACCAGCGCACCGGAACTGGCCGTTTCACTGGACGCGGTAAGTCGCGGTGCTGATAACCTGGCCCTGGGTAACGTCGTGGGTTCCAATATCGCCAACCTGGCACTCATTCTGGGCCTCAGTGTGCTGCTGGTGTCGGTGGCCGTGGAAGCCAAGATTTTGCGCATCGATGCGCCCCTGTTGATCATTGTTTCGCTGGTGTTGGTGTTCATGCTGCGCGACGGGACCATCTCCCGTTTCGAGGGTGGTCTGCTGGTGGCATCGCTGTTGGCTTTCGTCGCGTTTACCTTCTGGGAGGCACAGCGGGAAGAGGATCGCGTGCAGGAGGAATTGGCAGCGGCGGTGCCCAAAACGCCACCCAATGTCGGTCTGAGTATCGTCGTGCTGGTGTTCGGTGTCGCCATGTTGGCCCTCGGCGGCCAGCAGTTGGTGTCCGCCGCGCTGGACCTGGCCCGGGCCTTCAGTGTGCCGCAGGTGGTCATTGGACTGACCATTGTGGCGGTGGGCACCAGCCTGCCGGAACTTGCCGCCTCGCTGGTGGCCATCGCTCGCGGGCAGCACGAAATCGCAGTGGGAAACGTGATCGGCAGCAACCTGTTCAACATCCTTGCTATTCTCGGTATCACCGCCCTGGTGAGCCCATTGAAAGCGGGGCAGATCACCTCCGTCGACCTGGGCCTCATGGTGGCCCTGGCCGTTTTGCTGGCGGTCCTGTTGCTGGTCCGCCTGCGTCTCGGGAGACCGGAAGGGATACTGCTGCTCGGCGTCTACATGGCGTATAACGGCTGGTTGTTCCTGCACTAACCCCCCCTTAAACTCTGGCCGGTTTCACTGTACACTCCGCGCCTGCTCGCAGGAGTACCAAGGCCGGCCAATGCCGGAATCACAATCTGAGTATCCATGGAGAAAAGAACATGGCGATGAAACTGGTCAAGAAGACCGCCGAATACAGTATTTACAAGCGTGGTGATGATCGCTACGCGGTAAAAGGTGCAGACAAGCAGCCGGTAAACGGTGAGGACAAGGTACGCATTCTGGTCGAGGAAGGCCTGATCAAGGCTGCCCTGCCGGCAGAGCCCGAACCCGAAGTGGCAGAAGCGGCCGAGGAAACTGCCGCAGAGGAGACTGCCGCAGAGGAGACTGCCGCAGAGGAGACTGCCGCCGAGGAGACTGCCGCCGAGGAAACTACCGCCGAGGAAACTACCGCCGAGGAAACTACCGCCGAGGAGACTGCCGCCGAGGAGACTGCCGTAGAGGAAACTGCCGCAGAGGAAGCTGAGGAAGACAAGTAAGTCTTCTTCAGGAGCCCTGGAAAGCCGGCCCTGAGCCGGCTTTTTTCGCCATGAAACGCAGCGATTTTCATTTTGATCTGCCACCCGGACTGATCGCCCAGCACCCGCTCCCCGAGCGCAGTGGCAGCCGCCTGCTGGTGCTGGACGGTGACAGTGGCGCGATTGCTCACCGGCGTTTTCCAGACCTGCTGGACCAGCTCCGACCGGACGACCTGTTGGTGTTCAACGATACCCGGGTCATCCCTGCGCGACTGTTCGGGCAGAAGGAGACCGGTGGCCGGGTTGAGATTCTGTTGGAGCGACTTACTGGCACCCACAGTGCCCTGGCTCACGTGCGGGCCAGTAAATCCCCCCGTGTTGGTGCGGTGGTGCGCCTGTCGGCGCGCGCGGGAGAGACGCCAGGGCCCTTGCAGCTGACGGTAACCGGCCGGGACGAGTCCCTGTTCGAGCTGTCCTCCGCGGGTGGCCCGCCGCTGGTCGATATCCTGAATGCCCTGGGCCATATGCCCCTGCCACCCTATATCGAACGGGAAGACGAGGTCGCGGACCGGGAGCGCTACCAGACGGTTTACGCCCGGCGCGAGGGGGCGGTGGCGGCGCCGACCGCGGGCCTGCATTTTGACCCGGCGATGTTGGCCAAAGTGGATGCCCTGGGCGTCCGGCGCGAAACTGTGACTCTGCACGTGGGAGCCGGCACCTTCCAGCCCGTGCGCGCCGAGAACATCGAAGATCACACCATGCACGCCGAGTGGGTGGAGGTCGGCCCGGCAGTGTGTGAGGCCGTGGCCGCAACACGCGTCCGCGGCGGCCGCGTCGTCGCGGTGGGAACCACCGCGGTGAGGTCGCTTGAGTCGGCCGCTTTGCCGAGCGGTGACCTGCAACCGTTCAGCGGCGATACCGCTATTTTCATCTATCCCGGCTATCGTTTTCGGTGTGTAGATGCCATGGTCACCAATTTCCACCTGCCGGAGTCCACCCTGCTCATGCTGGTAAGTGCCTTTGCCGGCCGTGAGCATATAATGGCAGCCTACGAAAACGCCGTTGCAGAACGCTACCGTTTCTTCAGTTATGGTGACGCCATGTTCATTACCCGCAGGCAGGAGGCCTGAGCCCGTATGTCCCGTGAATGCCGGATGCAGTTCGAACTGCTGGCGGAGGATGGCAATGCCCGTCGCGGACGACTGATCTTTCCCCGTGGCACGGTGGAAACCCCGGCCTTCATGCCTGTGGGCACCTACGGCACGGTCAAGGGCATGCTGCCGCGTGACATCCGCGATACCGGCGCCGAAATCATTCTCGGCAACACGTTTCACCTGTTCCTGCGTCCCGGCACCGACATCATTGAGCAACATGGCGGACTGCACGAGTTTATGCACTGGGACGGGCCGATACTCACGGACTCCGGCGGGTTCCAGGTATTCAGCCTTGGCGACATGCGCAAAATTTCCGAGGAGGGGGTCAGGTTCCAGTCGCCGGTAGACGGTTCTCCGGTTTTCCTGGATCCGGAGACGTCCATGGCCATTCAGCGCAGCCTGGGCTCGGATGTCGTAATGATTTTTGATGAGTGCACGCCGTACCCGGCGAGCGAGCAGGAAGCCCGTGAGTCCATGGAGCTGTCCCTGCGCTGGGCCGGGCGCAGCAAGATAGCGCACGGGGATAGTTCAGCGGCGCTGTTCGGCATCGTGCAGGGCGGCATGTTTCCCCAACTACGCCAGGTTTCCCTGAACGGGCTGGTGGCACTGGACTTCGACGGCTATGCGATCGGTGGCCTGTCTGTGGGGGAACCCAAGGAAGAAATGATGGCGGTGCTGGAGGTCATGCAGCCCATCATGCCGACGGATAGACCGCGCTACCTGATGGGGGTGGGGACGCCCGCCGACCTGCTGGAGGGGGCGCGTCGCGGGGTGGATATGTTCGATTGCGTGATGCCGACCCGCAATGCACGGAACGGTAATCTGTTTACCTCGCGCGGCCAGTTGAAATTGCGCAACGCCCGCCACAAGACCAGCACGCTCCCGCTGGACGAGGAATGTCAATGCTATACCTGCCAGAATTTCAGTCGTGCCTACCTGCACCACCTGGACAAGTGTAACGAGATTCTCGGTTCCCAGTTAAATACAATTCATAACCTGTACTACTACCAGCAGCATATGGCGCGGATTCGAAGCGCGATTGAGGAGGGTGAACTGGACCGGTTCGCCGACGAGTTCTACCGGCTGCAGGCTGAGGGGGTGTAGGTGTACAAGCTGTGTTTTTATGTACCCGCGGAGCACCTCGAATCGGTTAAGAACGCCGTTTTCGACGCCGGGGCGGGCCGAATCGGCGACTACGATCGCTGTTGCTGGCAGGTCGCCGGCACCGGCCAGTTCCGGCCACTGGAGGGCAGCGACCCTTTTATTGGCGCAACCGGAGAACTGGAGCGGGTGCCGGAGTACCGCGTGGAGATGGTCTGCGCGCCGGAGTATATTGCCGCGGCCGTGTCCGCCCTGCAGTCCGCACACCCCTATGAAGAGCCCGCCTGGGACGTGGTCGCCCTGGTCACCGACTACCGGGATGCCTGAGGTGGACGTGTTTTCGCGCTTGCGCGACAGTTTGCCCCTGCGCCGGGCGGACTGGCGAGGCGAGGGTCGCCAGGCCGGTGTGCTGGTGGCCCTCAGCGACGAGGCCGAGCCCCGGGTACTGCTCGGGCGGCGGGCCCTGCATCTGCCCCTGCACCCGGGCGAGATCGCATTCCCCGGCGGTAAACGTGAACCGTGTGATGCGGGTATGTGGGATACCGCCCTGCGAGAGAGTTTCGAGGAGGTGGGGCTGACCGAGGACCTGGTGGAGCCCCTGGGAGAGTTGCCCCAGCTGGTGACCCGCTCGGAATTCGAGGTATATCCCTGCGTGGCCCGGGTGCCAGCGGAACTGGAACTTCGGGTCGACCCTGGAGAATTTGACAGCGTCTTCAGGCCGACCCTGGCCCTGTTCGCCGAGCACCGACGATTCAGGCTGGAGCGGATGTCGGACGGGGTGCGGGAGCGAATGGTTCCCCACTACCAGGTGGGCGAAGACAATGTCTGGGGAGTCACCGCGGCAGTGCTGGCACAACTGGCCAACCTCGCCTACGATGCGGGGCTGGATTTGCAACGAGACTGGACGGACAAACCATGAAGTATTCACTCGGAGGGAAGGCTCCCCGCCTGGTCGGTGAGGGGCACTTTATCGCGCCCAATGCCGCGGTGATCGGGGATGTGATCCTGCATCCCAACAGCAGCGTGTGGTTCTCCTGCACCCTGCGCGGAGACGCCGACCAGATAGAAATCGGCGCGGGCACCAATATCCAGGATGGCACGGTGATTCACGCAGATCCGGGATACCCCACCCGGGTCGGCGAGAACGTCACCGTGGGCCACTGTGCCATGTTGCACGGGTGTACCATCGGTGACGGCAGCCTCGTGGGCATCGGGGCAGTGGTGTTGAATGGAGCGCGGGTCGGCAAGGGTTGCCTGATTGGAGCCAATGCTCTGGTCACCGAGGGCATGGAGATTCCCGACGGCTCCATGGTGCTGGGGGCACCGGCCCGGGTCAAGCGTACCCTGACAGCGGAGCAACAGCTCGGGCTGATGCACAACGCGGATCACTACATGGGCAATGCGCGTCGCTACCTGTCCGACCTGGAGGCCGTGGAGTGAACGAGGTTCCCTCGCCCTGCGTGAGTATTTGTGCCCTGGATGAAAAGGATATTTGCCGGGGGTGCTTTCGTAGTGGCAGTGAAATTACCGAGTGGTTCTTCGCCAGCGAAGACCAGAAACGCAATATCCTGCGCCAGGCGGAGCAGCGCCGCCAGACGGCGACCCGTTTCCGCCTGACCTAGTCGGCTTCCCGGGCGCGCACCGACTGCACCACATTGCTTTCGAGTTTCAGGATTTCGAGCTGGTAGCCGGCGATAGTGAGGCCGACATTGGCGTCCGGAAAGGACTCCAGGTATTCCAGGATAAGGCCGCTGAGGGTTTTGGGGCCGTCCGTGGGCAGTGCCCAGCCCAGCGACTTGTTGATTTCGCGGATACTGGCGGTACCGTTGATGATGAAAGCCCCGTCGCGTTGCGGGAAAATATTATCCTCGGTCTCGGTGAGGTTGGAGGTAAACTCGCCGACGATCTCCTCCAGGATGTCTTCCAGGGCTACCACGCCGAGCACATCGCCGTACTCGTCCACCACCACGCCCAGGCGCAACTGCTTCTGCTGGAAGTTCAGCAGTTGCGTGTGCAATGGTGTGCTCTCCGGGACAAAGTAGGGTTTCTCCATTTCCCTTTCCAGAGCGGCGCGATCGAGGCCCTGTTTGTCGATGACGCGGCTGATATTGCGCATGTGCAGTACGCCGACGATATTATTTATGTCCTCGCGCCAAACCGGCAGGCGGGTGTAGGAGCTGTTCTGGATGCAGCGCAAAATTTCGTCATCCTCGTCATCGAGGTCGATGCCGTATACCTCGTTGCGCTGGATCATGATGTCGTCGACGGTGACCTCCTCGAGGTCGAGGATATTCAACAGCATGCTGCGGTGGCGAACGGGGATCAACTGCCCGGCGTCCGTCACGATGGTGCGCAATTCCTCCGATGAGACATGCTCGTCATCCGCATGGCGCGCGATGTCGAGCCCCAGCATTTTCAACAGACCGTTGGTGACCAGGTTTACGCCGGCAACTACCGGGTAGAGAACTTTCAGCAGCGGCAACAGCACCAGGCTGGCGGGGAAGGCGACTCTCTCCGGGTATATGGCGGCGATGGTCTTCGGCGTGATCTCGGCAAATATCAGTATTACCAGGGTCAATAGCAGGGTGGCGATGACGATGCCCGCGTCACCCCAGAGGCGGATGGCAACCACGGTGGCGACCGCGGAGGCGAAAATATTCACCAGGTTGTTACCTATGAGAATCAACCCGATCAGGCGGTCGGGCCGCTCCAGTAATTTGCCGGCCCGGCGCGCGCCCCGGTGATTGTTTTTCTGCAGGTGTTTCAGTCGGTAGCGATTGAGGGACATCATGCCGGTTTCAGAGCTCGAAAAGAAACCGGACAGTAGAATCAATGCTGCAAGAACCGCGAACAGGATACCCAGCGGTGCGTCGTTCAAAGGGAGAGTTAACTCCGTGGAAGGTCAGGAGGGACTATCTTGAAGAAAAAGCAGCGGTCGGGCAAGCCCTCAACATCGCCTCTTTGCAGGCTCATGGAGACTGCAAAACCAGTTCCAGAACCAGTTTTGAACCGAAAAACGCCAGCATCAGCAGGATAAAACCCGCCAGGGTCAACCTTACCGCGGTCTGTGCCCGCCAGCCGAGTTGATAGTGCCCCCACAACAGAAGCGAAAACAGCAGCCAGGCGAGTATGGTCAGCACCGTCTTGTGAACCAGGTGTTGGGCGAAGATGTCCTCGATGAAAATGAAGCCTGAAACAATAGAAACGGTTAGCAGGATGACGCCCACCAGCAGCAGTTCAAACAGCATCGATTCCATCAGCTGCAATGGCGGCAGAATCTGTACCACGCCCCGGGTGTGGCGATGACGCAACTGGTAATCCTGCAGTGCCACCAGGCCCGACTGGATTGCCGCCAGGGTCAGTACCGAGTAGGCCAGGATGGAACTGCCGATGTGCAACAGCATGCCACCGTCCAGGGTCGACTGGTGGGTCGAGGTGGCCGGTGCAAAGGCCGAGACCAGAACCGACAGGGCGGACAGTGGAAACAGTATCACCAGCAGGTTTTGCAGCGGCCGACGCAACAGTGACACGACACAGGCCACATTGATTACCAGGAAGATCAGGGCCGAGATCTTGTAAAATCCCAGGTGCACGCCGCCGCCGGTGAATACACTGTTCCAGGCGACCACCGCGTGGCACAGCAACGCCACCAGCGCCAGGCCGAAAACCCCGCGGTCCAGCTGTTTCCTGTCCTGGCTTATGTGCAGCAATTGCAGACCGGTCGCAGCCAGGTAAAGCAGGGCAGCGACTGGGGCGAGAACGGTGATTGACATCGGCTTGGGGGAAGCGTCCCGGTGACGTATACTTCGGCCCTTTGTACCGATTTGTCCCCTGTTTAGCAAGCAGCGGACCCTGTTTGAGATATTTCCCATGTTCGAGAGTCTTTCCGACCGCCTGTCCCACAGCCTGCGCAGTATTACCGGCAAGGCGAGGCTGACCGAAGACAATATCCAGGACACCCTGCGCGAGGTGCGCATGGCCTTGCTGGAGGCCGATGTGGCTCTGCCGGTGGTCAAGGATTTTGTCGAGTCGGTGAAACAGCGCGCCCTGGGCCAGGAGGTGATGAAAAGCCTGAGTCCCGGACAGGCTTTCCTGAAGATTGTCCAGGCGGAACTGGAATCGGTCATGGGCAATGCCAATGAGGGACTCAACCTGGCGGTGCAGCCGCCGGCGGTCATCCTCATGGCCGGCCTGCAGGGGGCGGGCAAGACTACCTCGGTCGCCAAGCTGGCCCGTTACCTGAAGGAGCGGGAGAAAAAATCTGTCACTGTGGTCAGTGCCGACGTGTACCGCCCCGCGGCGATCAAGCAGTTGGAAACTCTGGCGGGGGAGGTCGGTGCTGATTTCTTCCCCTCCACGACCGAGCAGAAGCCAGTGGAGATCGTCCGCGCGGCCATGGAGCACGCGAAGATCCGCTTCAGTGACGTACTGATCGTGGACACGGCGGGTCGCCTGGCGATAGACCAGGACATGATGGCGGAGATCGCTGAACTGCACCGGGCGGTCAATCCGGTGGAGACCCTGTTCGTGGTGGACGCCATGACCGGCCAGGATGCGGCGAACACGGCGCGCGCCTTCGGCGAGACGCTACCCCTGACCGGGGTCATTCTCACCAAAGTGGACGCTGACACCCGCGGTGGTGCCGCCCTGTCGGTCCGGGCCATCACCGGCAAGCCAATCAAGTTTCTCGGGGTGGGGGAGAAAACCGCGGCACTGGATCCCTTCCACCCGGACCGGCTGGCCTCTCGCATCCTCGGTATGGGGGACGTGCTGTCCCTGATCGAGGAAGCGGAGCAGAAGGTCGATCGCAAGAAGGCGGAGAGACTGGCGCGCAAGGTCAAGAAGGGCCAGCGCTTCGACCTGGAGGATTTTCGCGACCAGTTGCAGCAGATGAACAACATGGGTGGTATCACCGGCATGCTGGACAAGTTGCCGGGTATGGGCAACGTGGCCCAGATGGCGCAGCAGAACCTGGACATGAAGCTGTTCGCGCGCATGGAAGCGATGATCAACTCCATGACCCCCGCCGAGCGACGCCGCCCGGAACTCATCCAGGGCTCCCGCAAGCGCCGCATCTGCCAGGGCTCAGGCACCCAGGTCCAGGACCTGAATCGCCTCCTTAAGCAGCACAAGCAGATGCAGAAGATGATGAAGAAAATGAAGGGTGGCGGCATGGAAAAAATGATGCGCGGCCTGGGTGGCATGATGCCGCCCGGTGGCGGCCCCGGCGGCCTGCCGCCCATGCGATAAGCCTCGGAATTTACTAAAAAAATTCCATTATCGGGGTTTTAAATCCGGCACAATTTCCGTATGATACGCCACCTTTCCGGCCCACGGGCCGGTTTTTGTCGTGGGAGTTCTGGCGGTTTCGCCGACAATCCCAGCTAATTTTTAGGAATTTACGGAAAATGGTAACAATTCGTCTTGCTCGTGGCGGTTCCAAGAAGCGCCCGTTTTATCACCTGACAGTGACCGACAGCCGCAATGCACGCAATGGCCGCTTCATCGAGCGCGTGGGTTTCTTCAACCCCGTGGCCCGCGGCCAGGAAGAGCGCCTGCGTGTCGACGCCGAGCGTATCCAGTACTGGCAGGGCCAGGGTGCGCAGCTGTCAGAGCGCGTGGCCAAGCTGGTCAAGGACGCCCAAGCGGCCTGACGTAGAGGCGGGTTGGTGAGTGAACCCGCGTCCAGCCAGTGGTTGACGGTAGGCCGGATTACCGGCTGCTATGGCATCAGGGGCTGGGTAAAAATTCACTCCTATACGGAGCCGCTGGAGAATTTCCTGCGCTTCGGCAGCTGGCAGCTGAAGCGGCGCGGCTCGCTGGAGCCGGTTGAGTTCGACGACGGACGTCGTCACGGCAAGGGCCTCGTTGCCCATATCGCCGGAGTCGATGACCGGACGCTGGCGGAAACCTTCAAGGGACTGGAGGTGGTGGTGCCCGAGGGGGCGCTGCCGGCACTGGCAGAGGGAGATTTCTACTGGCACCAGCTGCAGGGTCTGCAGGTGTGGTGCTCGGAGAGCGGCGGCCAACCGGTGTTGCTGGGTCGGGTGGATTACCTGATCGACACGGGTGCCAACGACGTGTTGGTAGTAAAACCCTGCGAGGGAAGTCTGGATGAGCGGGAGCGATTGGTTCCCTACCTGCCAGGCGACGTGGTTACCCGGGTAGACCCGGCGCAGGACAGGATTGAAGTGGACTGGTTCCTGGATGAGTGAGGAACCGGGCGTGGAGAGCCGGGAGCAGGGCACTATGCGAATCGCGCTGGTCAGCCTGTTCCAGGAGATGTTCCAGGCGGTCACCGATTACGGGGTGACCGGGCGGGCAGTGAGCGATGGCCGCCTGCAGCTGGTGTTCAGCGATCCGCGCGATTACACCGTCGACCGGCATCGGACGGTGGATGACAGGCCCTACGGCGGCGGCCCGGGTATGTTGATGAAGATTGATCCCTTGCAGCAGGCCATTGCCGCGGCGAGGGAGGCGGTAGGCGAAGCGGCGGACAGGAAGCCGAAAGTCATATACCTGTCGCCCCAGGGCCGGCGTTTCGACCACGACAAGGCCGTGGCCCTGGCACAGGAAGAGGCCCTGGTGCTGGTAGCGGGTCGCTACGAAGGGGTGGACGAACGCCTCATCGCCGCCGAGGTGGACGAGGAGCTGTCCATCGGGGACTACGTATTGAGCGGCGGCGAACTGGCCGCGATGGTGGTGGTGGATGCCGTGGCCAGGCAGCTGCCAGGGGTGTTGGGACACGAGCTGTCCGCGCAGGAAGATTCCTTCGCCGACGGATTGCTGGACTGCCCGCACTACACCCGGCCGGAAGAGTACCGCGGCGAACGGGTACCGGACGTATTACTGAGCGGCAATCACGAACAGATTCGCCGCTGGCGCCTGAAACAGGCCCTGGGCAGAACGCTGGAGCGCCGCCCGGACCTGCTGGAGGGCAGGGAGATGACTCCCGAGGAAGAGGAATTGCTGGCGGAATACCGCCGCGAGAACAGTTGAATCAACCGCTAGCTGTGAAGCTACGAAACAGGAACTAACAGGAGCGCACCATGAGCACCAACAAAATTATCTCTCAGCTTGACGCTGAACAGATGAACAAGGAACTGCCTGAATTCGGCCCCGGTGATACCGTGGTCGTCCAGGTCAAGGTAAAGGAAGGTAACCGCGAGCGCCTGCAGGCCTTCGAAGGTGTCGTCATTGGCAAGCGCAACCGCGGCCTCAACTCCGCATTCACCGTGCGCAAGATTTCCCACGGCGTTGGCGTGGAGCGTACTTTCCAGACCTACAGCCCGCTGGTAGACAGTATCGCCGTCAAGCGTCGCGGCGATGTGCGTCAGGCCAAGCTGTACTACCTGCGCGAGCTGTCCGGCAAGGCGGCCCGCATCAAGGAGAAGCTCTCCAGCTAGGTATCTCCCTGTCTTCCCAAAAGCGGCCTTCGGGCCGCTTTTTTGTGTCCCGAGCGTGCCATGGACGGCATGCTTTCAGCGTGTCCGGCATACCAAACTCCGTGCCAGCACCTGGGTCAAGCGGCATTTTCCAGCCAGTGATTCGTGGTAACGTGTCCGTATGCAGCAGGATCACCCGGAAATCGAGCGCTATATCGACGCGATGTGGATGGAAAAGGGGCTGAGCGACAACAGCCTGAGCTCCTACCGTCGCGATCTGCGCCAGTTCCAGGAATGGTTGGGCAAGGATCAGGGCAGCAGTCTGCTGCGGGTGAACAAGGCGCAGTTGAGGGCCTATCTCGGCCATCGCCTGCGCCAGGGCCAGTCGCCGCGCTCAACGGCTCGTTTCATGTCTTGCGTGCGCGGATTTTACCGTTACCAGTTGCGTGAGGGGCGCATGACCGTGGACCCGACCCTGGACGTGGACAGCCCCAGGCTGGGACGGCCGCTGCCCAAATCCCTGTCCGAGGCGGACGTAGAACGCCTGTTGCAGGCGCCGGACCTGGATGATCCCATCGAGTTTCGCGACCGCACCATGCTGGAACTGCTCTATGCCTGCGGCCTGCGGGTGTCGGAGTTGATCGGCTTGCAGGTCAGCCAGGTCAGCCTCAACCAGGGTGTGGTGCGGGTTTTTGGCAAGGGCGGCAAGGAGCGCCTCGTACCCATGGGCGAGGAGGCGCTTACCTGGTTGCAGCGGTTTTTGACCGGCTCGCGCGGCGAGTTGCTGCGGGGAGTGCCTTCCGAGGCGGTCTTTCCCAGCCGACGCGGTACCCAAATGACTCGCCAGGCGTTCTGGTATCGTATTAAAATCTATGCTCGACGGGCTGAGATCAAGGCGGAACTGTCACCGCACACACTGCGGCACGCTTTCGCCACCCACCTGTTAAACCACGGGGCCGATTTGAGGGTTGTACAGATGTTACTGGGTCACAGCGACCTCACCACTACCCAGATATACACCCACGTGGCAAAACAGCGAATGCAGGAACTCCATGCGCAGCATCACCCACGCGGCTGACCGGGTAGGGGTGCCGGGAACTTAATGCAATGAGTCCGCTCCAACTGGAGTGCGATTCAGAGAGAATCGATCTGGCGGGAATCCGATCCAAACTTCGAACCAGGGGCCGCAGCGCGCGGTCACGACACAACGACAGGGGAAAATGCATGTTTGCAAAACTGGCCACGGCCGTTCTCGCCGGACTCTTCGCCACCTTGCCGGCGCTTGCCGGAGAACCGGCCAGTGAAGAGGTAACTGCCCACCTGAAACAGAAACTGGCTGTGCCGGGCAGCGAGTTGCAGGTCGAATCGGTGCTGACAAGCGAGATCCACGGCCTGTACGAGGTGCAGTTCAGTGGCGGGCCGGTGGTCTACTCCACCGCGAGCGGTGAGTTTTTTATTGCCGGAGACCTGTATTCCGTCGGCCCTGACGGCTTTGTGAACCTGGCTGAGCGGCGCCGTGACGGCGAGCGGGTCGAGCTACTCGCCGACATCAGTGCGGACAAAATGATCATCTTTTCCCCGGAGGGAGAAAAGAAGGCATCCATCACAGTATTCACCGATGTCACATGTTTCTATTGTCAGAAACTTCACCGGGAGGTGCCCGAACTGAATCGCCTGGGCGTCGAGGTTCGCTATCTTGCGTATCCCCGTTCCGGCTTGGGCTCAGACGGCTATCGCAAGCTGGCCTCGGCCTGGTGCGCGGACAATCGGCAGGACACCCTGACCCGCCTGAAGTCCGGCGAGTCGGTGCCGGAAAATGTCTGCGCCGGCAACCCGGTAGCAGAGGAGTACAACCTGGGCCAGGCCATGGGTGTGCGCGGAACGCCGGCCATAGTCACCGAGGACGGGAAAATGGTGCCGGGCTTTCGGACGGCGAATGAATTGGCCGCGATGCTGGGAGTCAAATAATCCCGGCTCCGGGATGGCCCGGCGAATCGCCCCTCATTGCCACTTTTGCGCTGCACGCCGTGCGTTGACACTGGCGGGCTGGGCCAGTACTGTTCACTCCCTTTTTTAACGCGCCCCGACCCGGGGTTGCAGCCTGTGGTTAACTGACAGTGGAACACGAATTTCAGCGTATCCAGCGCCTACCTCCCTACGTTTTCAGCATCATCGGTGATCTGAAGCAGAAAGCGCGTGCGGCCGGTGAAGACGTTATCGATTTCGGCATGGGTAATCCGGATCAGCCTACCCCGGCCCACATCGTCGACAAACTGGTAGAGACCGCGCGGCGCGGAGATACCCATCGATACTCCCAGTCCAAGGGGATCCCGCGCCTGCGCAAGGCGATCTGCGACTGGTACAGAAAGCGTTATCAGGTTGAACTCGATCCCGACAACGAGGCCATCGTTACGCTCGGATCCAAGGAGGGCCTGGCGCACCTGGCGCTGGCCACCACCGGTCCAGGTGACGCGGTTCTCGTACCCAATCCCTCCTACCCCATTCATCCCTATGGTTTCGTGATTTCCGGTGCTGATATTCGCCACGTCCCGATGATCGACGATGAGGCCGAGTTTTTCGCCGAGTTGGAGAAGGCAATACATAACAGCTGGCCGCGGCCCAAGATGCTGGTGCTGAACTTTCCCTCCAATCCCACTGGACATTGCGTGGAACTGGACTTCTACGAGAAGGTGGTCAGAGTGGCCCGCGAGCACTCGATCTGGGTCGTACAGGACCTCGCCTATGCCGACCTCTGCTACGACGGTTACCAGGCTCCCTCCATCCTGCAGGCCGAGGGTGCGCGCGAGGTGGCGGTGGAGTTCTTTTCCATGTCCAAGAGTTACAACATGCCGGGCTGGCGTGTTGGGTTCTGCTGTGGCAACCGCGAACTGATAGGCGCCCTGGCGCGGATGAAATCCTACCTGGACTACGGCATGTTTACCCCGATACAGGTGGCCGCTATAGCCGCCCTGGAGGGAGATCAGCAGTGTGTGGCGAATATCAATGCCATGTACAAGTCCCGCCGGGATGTGCTGTGTAACGGCCTCAATGCGGCGGGTTGGCAGGTGCGGCCACCGAAGGCAACCATGTTCGTGTGGGCTCCCGTACCAGCCTGCTACGCCGATATGGGGTCGCTCGAGTTCAGCAAGAAGCTGCTGATGGATGCCAAGGTGGCGGTCAGTCCCGGCGTGGGCTTCGGCGAATATGGCGAGGGTTTCCTGCGCTTTGGCCTGATCGAGAACGAGCACCGTACGCGGCAGGCGCTCCGCAATATCAAACGTATGATGAAACAGGACGGTTTCGCCTGAGAGGCAGGGCCGCGTTACGTTAGCAGACAGGAAGGAAGAATTTTGAAAGCAGTGACGGTAGGAATTTGCGGACTGGGTACCGTGGGGAGCGGTACGTTCAATCTGTTGACTCGTAACGCGGCGGAAGTCGCCGCCCGGGCGCGTATCCCGGTGGAGATAAACCATATCGGCGCGCGGCGTGACAACCCGGCCTGTGATACAGGTTCCACGCCGGTCAGTCGCGATATCTTCGAGGTCGCCCGGGATCCGGAAGTACAGATCCTGGTGGAGCTGATCGGTGGCACCACGACCGCGCGCGAGCTGGTGGAAGAGGCGATTCGCAACGGCAAACACGTGGTGACCGCCAACAAGGCCCTGATCGCCGAGTACGGCAACGAGGTCTTCGAACTCGCCCGGGAGCACAATGTTTCGGTGCGCTACGAGGCGGCCGTGGCCGGCGGGATACCGATCATCAAAGCCCTGCGCGAGGGGCTGGTAGGTAATCGAATCCTGTGGCTGGCGGGCATCATCAACGGTACCGGTAACTTCATTCTCACCGAGATGCGCGACAAGGGTCGCGAGTTTGCCGACGTGCTGGTGGAGGCCCAGGCCCTGGGCTACGCGGAAGCGGACCCCACCTTTGACGTGGAGGGTATCGATGCGGCGCACAAGCTGGTGATCCTGGCCTCCATCGCGTTCGGTATGCCCCTGCGCTTTGAACACGTCTATACCGAGGGTATTACCAGGCTGACTCCGCAGGACATCGACTACGCCGAGGAACTGGGCTACCGGATCAAGCACCTCGGGGTAGCCAAACAGAACGGCAAGGGCGTTGAACTGCGGGTCCACCCCACCCTGGTGCCGGAAAAGCGCCTGTTGGCCAACGTCAACGGTGTGATGAATGCCGTCCTGGTGGAAGGCGATGCGGTCGGTCCGACCCTGTATTACGGGCCCGGTGCGGGCTCAGAGCCGACGGCGTCGGCCGTGGTGGCCGATATCGTGGACCTGGCCCGGGACATCGGGGCCGGGCAGGAGCCCCGGGTGCCCGACCTGGGCTTCGCCGCCGAGCACATCAGCGAGTTGCCCATTCTGCCGCTGGCGGAAGTGGAGACCCCCTGGTACCTGCGCCTGGAGGCCGAGGACAAGACTGGCGTCATGTCCCGGGTGGCCACCATCCTGAGCGAGCAGGGCATCAGCATCGAGGCCCTGATCCAGAAAGCGCCCCAGGAAGGCCAGACCCGGGTCAGCATGATTATCCTGACCAATAAGGCGCCCCAGGGCCGGCTGGACGCGGCAGTCGCCGCGCTGGAGGCCCTGGACAGTATCAGTCCCAGCATCGCCCGTATCCGGGTAGAAGCCCTGGACGGATAGCAAACCAGAGGTAGTAAGACGTGAAATACATCAGTACCCGGGGACAGGCCCCGGCCCTGGATTTTGAGCAGGTCCTGCTTACCGGCCTGGCTGACGATGGCGGCCTGTACGTGCCGCAGGAACTGCCGCGGTTCAGCCCTGAGGAAATAGCCGGCATGGCGGCGCTGGACTACCCGCAACTGGCCCTGAAAATCATCGAGCCCTTCGTGGCGGATAGCATTCCGCGGGACGACCTGAAGGCTATTGTGGAAGACACCTACGCCGTGTTCCGTCACGACGCGGTGGCGCCCATGGTACAGATCGGCAGCAACCAGTGGGTGCTGGAACTGTTCCATGGCCCAACCCTGGCGTTCAAGGATTTCGCCCTGCAGTTACTGGGGCGACTGCTGGACTATGTGCTGGAGCGCCGACACCAGAAGGTGGTGATTATGGGTGCGACCTCGGGCGACACCGGTTCCGCCGCCATCGAGGGCTGCCGGCGTTGCCAGAACATCGACATTTTTATCCTGCATCCCCACCAGCGGGTCTCCGAAGTACAGCGTCGGCAGATGACCACGGTGCCCGGAGACAACATTCATAACCTGGCGGTCGAGGGCAACTTCGACGATTGCCAGGCCATGGTGAAGGCGAGCTTCGCCAATCGCAGCTTCCTGCCGGCAGACCGCCGGCTGGTAGCGGTCAATTCCATCAACTGGGCGCGGATCATGGCCCAGATCGTGTATTACTTTTACGCCGCGGTACGCCTGGGTGCCCCCGAACGGCCGGTCGCTTTCTCGGTGCCCACGGGCAACTTCGGCGATATTTTTGCCGGCTACCTGGCGCAGCAGATGGGCCTGCCGGTGGCGCGTTTGATCATCGCTACCAACCGTAACGATGTACTGCATCGGGTCATGACCACCAGTGTCTACGGACGCCAGCCGCTGGAGCACTCCCTGTCCCCGAGTATGGATATCACCGTCTCCAGCAACTTCGAACGTTTGTTGTTCGACCTGTATGACCGGGACGGCGCCGCCATCGCGGGCCTGATGGCGGATTTCGATCGGGGCGATATCAGTTTTGCCGACAGTGCCATGTCCCGTGCGCGAGAGCTGTTCAGCAGCCAGTGCGTAAACGACCGGGAGACCTGCGAGCAGATTGCCCACACCTGGCGGGGCTGCGAATACCTGCTCGACCCCCACAGTGCGATCGGGGTCAAGGCGGCACTTGAATCCGGCCTGGAGGCCGGTATTCCCGTGGTCACCCTGGCTACCGCCCACCCGGCCAAGTTCCCCGCGGCGATAGTCGAAGCGGGGGTCGAAGAGGAGCCGGCCCTGCCCCTGCACCTCAAGGATCTGTACCAGCGTGAAGAACGCTACGAGGTATTGCCGCGGGACCTGGCGGCCGTGCAGGCCTTCATGGCCGCGAATCTTCGGGCCTGACGGGCCGCGCCGGTGCAGCGCCTGATCCGGCGGCGTTCGCCACAGGACAGCGCGGCGCTGGAAGCCGCCGGCCTGTCGCCGCTGCTGGCACGCATTTACAGTGGCCGGGGTCTGCGCAACGCCGACGAATTACAGTTGGACTTTGCCCGCCTGTTACCCCCTGCCAGCCTGCTGCATGCCGGGTCTGCCGGGCGCCTGCTGGCGGACGCGCTGGAGCGTGGCGAACGCATCCTGGTGGTGGGGGACTTCGACGCCGACGGCGCCACCAGCACAGCGCTGGCCGTATCGGTACTGGGCGCCTGCGGCGCGGCGGCAGTGGACTACCTGGTGCCGAACCGGTTCGAGTACGGCTACGGTCTGACGCCGGAGATCGTGGCCCTGGCGGCCGCGCGTGAACCCGACCTGATCATCACTGTAGATAACGGAATTTCCAGTCTCGAGGGCGTGCGGGCGGCCAACGACGCGGGAATCGCCACCCTGATCACCGACCACCACCTGGCCGGGGCGGAGCTGCCTGCGGCGGATGTCATCGTCAACCCGAACCAGCCCGGATGCACATTCGGCAGTAAACACCTGGCTGGGGTGGGGGTGATTTTCTATGTCATGCTCGCCCTCCGGGCCGAGTTGCGCAAACGGGGCTGGTTCAGCGCCCGCGGGCTGGAGGAGCCGCGATTGGCCGACTACCTGGACCTGGTCGCGCTGGGCACGGTGGCCGACGTGGTACCGCTGGACTACAACAACCGCATCCTGGTGGCGGGTGGCTTGCAGCAGATCCGGGCAGGGCGCGCCCGGCCGGGTATCCGCGCCCTGCTGGAGATTGCCGGCCGACGACCGGGCACCGTGGTGGCCTCCGACCTCGGCTTCGCGGTGGGGCCACGGCTGAACGCCGCGGGCCGCCTGGATGATATGGCGGTGGGCATCGAGTGCCTGCTCAGTGACGGGGAAGCGCGCGCCCGGTCGATCGCGGCGGAGTTGCACCAGCTCAACCTGGACCGGCGCCGTATCGAACAGGAAATGCAAGCCCAGGCGCTGGACCTGTTGCCGGAGCTGCCCGCCGCGAACGAGGAGCAGCCCCTGGCTTATGCGCTGTTCCGTCCGGACTGGCACCAGGGGGTGGTGGGTCTGCTGGCCTCACGCATCAAAGACCGGACCCACCGGCCCACCATTGCCTTTGCCGATGCGGGGGGTGGTGAGGCCAAGGGATCGGCGCGTTCCATTCCCGGGCTGCATATCCGCGATATTCTCGACGCGGTGGCGACCCGGCACCCGGGCCTGATCAGCAAGTTCGGCGGTCATGCCATGGCCGCGGGGTTGAGTCTGCCGCTGACCGAGCTGGATCGCTTCAGCGCGGCTCTCGAGGAAGAAGTAGCGCGCCACGCTGAGGATGTGAACCTGCAGGCCACGGTGGAAACCGACGGCGAACTGGAGCCGGCGCAGCTGCGGCTTGAACTCGCCACGGAGCTGCGGTTTGCCGGCCCCTGGGGGCAGCATTTTCCAGAGCCGCTGTTCGATGGCGTGTTTGACATCGTGAGTCAGCGCCTGGTGGGGGAAAAGCACCTGAAACTGGTGGTCGCCCCGCCCGGCCAGGAATTGCTGCTGGACGCAATCGCCTTCAACATCGATCTCGAGCGCTGGCCTGACCAGGAGCAGCGGCGGGTCAGGCTGGTATACCGCCTGGATGTCAACGACTACCGGGGTCAGCAATCACTGCAGCTGATGGTGGAGCAGATGCAAGCCGAGGCTTGACCTTCCAGCTGCTGGAAGGTTTAGATTGGCTCCATGCATTACCGGAGCTTGCCATGAATATATCCGAAGCGGCCCGTCGCTCGGGTCTCAGTACCAGGACAATCCGCTATTACGAGGCTATCGACCTGGTCACGCCTGCCGATCGTGGAGAGAACGGTTACCGCCAGTACAACGAGCGCGCAATCACTGAATTGCAATTCCTTGCAAGAGCCAGAGAAGTGGGTTTCGACCTGACTGAATGCCGCCAGTTACTGGCCCTGTTGCGCGACAGCGCGCGGCACAGCGCGCACGCCCGCGAACTGGTACTGGAAAAGTGCGACCAGTTGCAGCGGCGGATCGAGCAATTACAGGCCATGCAGCGGGTGCTGCGCGAAATGGCGCGCCGCTGCAGCGGGGACGAAGGGCCGGACTGTGCCATCCTGGATGACCTGGCGGGGGTCGGGGAGCTGCGGTCATGAACGATTGCGAGCACCACGAGACCGCAGCTACCAGGCCGGATTGCGGCCCCGGTTCGGCGCCTGCAAAGTCAACCTGTTGCGACATCGGGCCAGCAGCCGCGGAGTCAGCCGGAGACGCCGACAGCTGCTGCGAGCAGCCGGCCCGGAGAGACTGGTTCCTGTGGACCTGCCTGGTCGTCGCCAGCCTGGCCTATGGCTGGGCGGCCATTACCGGGGCCCACGATCACGAGTCGGTTCTCGGCGTATTTACCGGGGGGGTGTTCGAGTTTTTCAACCGTATGTGGTGGGGTATTGCCCTCGGCGTGGTATTCGTTGGCCTGCTGGCCCGGGTACCTCGGGAACTGGTGGTGGAGATGCTGGGCAGGGATGCCGGCCCTGCGGGTATGCTGCGGGCCACCATTGCCGGCGTGTTTCTCGACCTGTGCAGTCACGGTATCCTCGCGGTGGGCATGAAACTCTACGAGCGCGGTGCCAGCACCGGGCAGGTCATGGCCTTTCTCCTGGCCAGTCCCTGGAACTCGTTCTCCCTGACGCTGATCCTGTTCGGCCTGATCGGGGTGGGCTGGACAATGCTGTTTATCGGCCTGTCCCTGGTGGTCGGCATAGTGACCGGGCTGCTGTTTGAGGCGCTGGAACAGCGCGGGGTGCTGCCTGTAAATCCACACCGGGAGTTACTGGGAGAGCGCCAGCCGCTGCCGGTGTTGTGGCACGAGTTTCGCGACTCGATCAACATCTCCGCGGGCGGCACCCTGCAGGTGATGAAGGATGGTTTCGCGGGTTCGCGGGTGGTCATTCGCTGGGCCCTGTTCGGCCTGTTGCTGGCGGCAGCGATCCGTGCCCTGGTGCCCACCGAGACCTACCTGACCTGGTTCGGCGCGTCATTCGCCGGACTCTGGCTGACCCTGCTCGCGGCCACCGTGATCGAGGTCTGTTCCGAAGGGGCGACACCCATCGCGGCCGACCTGCTCAACCGCGCCGCGGCGCCGGGCAACGGTTTCACCTTCCTGATGGCCGGCGTGGCCACGGATTACACCGAGATCATGTCGATCCGGGATACCACCCGCTCGTGGAAAATCGCCCTGTTCCTGCCCCTGCTGACCGTGCCCCAGGTGATGATCCTCGGTTATATCCTCAACCAGTTCTGATTGGGTTAGCTTCGGTCTCGGCCCGGCGGGCGGGTTCTCCCTTTCGGGGATGTGCGAGGCCATGGACGGCCTCGCCCAAGCTGGGCAGGGACGCCCCGCTTTAAGCGCTCCCCGGAAGGGAGAACCCGTGCACCGATCGGACTCAGGGGCATCCCGGGTACTGGGTGATACTGTCGATGCTGTGGTAGAATTCGCGGCTTTTTACGGAATCGGTAGCAGACATGTTAGAGATCAACCCGCTGGTCCAGAAGCTCAAGGATATCGAGGCGCGCACTGACGTGCTTAGGGGGTATCTTTGACTTCGCCAACCGCAAGGAACGCCTGGCCGAGGTAGAACTGGAACTGGCCGAACCGAGCGTCTGGGACGATCCCAAGCGCGCCCAGGATCTGGGCCGCGAGCGCGCATCACTGGAAGGTATCGTACACACCATCGAGCAACTGGACAGCGGAATCAGCGACAACAGCGATCTGCTGGAACTGGCGGCTGCGGAGGACGACCGGGACACGGTCAACGAGATCGAATCGGACATCGGGGCCCTCGAGCGGGCCCTGGAGCAGCTGGAGTTTCGCCGCATGTTCAGCGGTGAGATGGACGCCAACAATGCCTTCCTCGACATCCAGGCGGGCTCCGGCGGTACCGAGGCCCAGGACTGGGCCGAGATGCTGTTACGCATGTACCTGCGCTGGGGTGAGGCGCGCGGTTTCAAGACCGAGTTGATCGAGGTCTCGGGCGGAGAGGTGGCGGGCATCAAGAGCGCTACCATCAAGTTCGAGGGCGAGTATGCCTTCGGCTGGCTGCGCACCGAAACCGGCGTGCACCGGCTGGTGCGCAAGTCGCCGTTCGATTCCGGCAACCGCCGCCACACATCCTTCTCCTCGGTGTTCGTGTCCCCCGAGATCGACGACAACATCGAGATCGAACTGAACCCGGCGGATATCCGGGTAGATACCTACCGGGCCTCGGGCGCCGGAGGCCAGCACGTCAACAAGACCGACTCTGCGGTGCGCCTGACCCACAACCCGTCGGGTATCGTGGTGCAGTGCCAGACCGAGCGCTCCCAGCACCAGAACAAGGACAACGCGATGAAGCTGCTGCGCGCCAAGCTGTACGAAATGGAGGTTCTGAAACGCAGCGAAGAGAAGCAGGCCATGGAAGACAGTAAGGCGGACATTGGCTGGGGCAGCCAGATCCGCTCCTACGTACTGGACGATTCGCGGGTCAAGGACCTGCGCACCGGTGTCGAGACCAGTAATACCCAGGCGGTACTGGACGGCGATATCGACCGTTTTATCGAGGCCTCGCTGAAGAGCGGCCTGTAAGGAACAGGATATGAGTGACAAGGACACCGCGCCGCTCGCCGCGGAAGACGAAAACAAGCTGATCGCTGAGCGCCGTGGCAAGCTGGCCCAGATACGGGAGCGCGGAACGGCCTTTCCGAACGACTTCCGCCGCACCGCGATGGCGGGCGACCTGCAACAGGACTACCGTGATCACGATAAGGAAACCCTGGCCCGGGAAGGCGAGTCCTTTGCGGTGGCAGGCCGCCTGATCCGCAACCGCGGCGCCTTCCTGCTGATCCAGGACAGCTCGGGTCAAATCCAGTTGTACGTGGACCGCAAGAGCCTGCCTGGGGATACCCTCGCTGATATCAAGAGCTGGGACCTCGGGGACATCGTTGCTGCCAGCGGCACGTTACAGCGGTCCGGCAAGGGAGACCTGTATATCAACATGGCTGAGGCGCGGCTGCTGACCAAAGCCCTGCGGCCCCTGCCCGACAAGTACCACGGCCTGGCAGATCAGGAACTTCGTTACCGCCAGCGCTATGTTGACCTGATAGTAAACCCGCAGTCCCGTGAGGTGTTCCGCACCCGCTCGAGAATAGTGAGTTTTATCCGCGACTACATGGACGGGCTGGGCTTCATGGAAGTGGAGACCCCGATGATGCAGGTGATTCCGGGGGGCGCGGCGGCGCGGCCCTTCGTCACCCACCACAACGCGCTGGACCTGGATATGTATCTGCGCATCGCTCCTGAGTTGTACCTGAAGCGCCTCACTGTGGGAGGCTTCGAAAAGGTCTACGAGATCAATCGAAACTTTCGCAACGAGGGCCTGTCTACTCGACATAACCCGGAGTTCACCATGCTGGAGTTCTACTGGGCGTATGCGGCATACGAGGAGGCGATGGACCTGACCGAGGACATGATGCGGAACCTGACGGCTACCGTACTGGGCAGCACCACGGTGGAGTATCAGGGCGTTACCTATGATTTCGCCCGGCCCTTCGCCCGCATGACCGTGTTCGACTCAATTCTGCACTACAACCCCGATATCAGTGCCGGGCAACTTGGCGACGAGCGGTCCGCGCGGGAGATAGCCTCCAGACTGGGCATCGTACTGAAAGACAGTTGGGGGCTGGGCAAGGTGCAGCTCGAAATATTCGAGAAAACGGTGGAGGACCAGCTGGACCAGCCCACGTTCATCACCGCCTATCCCACTGAGGTGTCGCCCCTGTCGCGGCGCAACGATGCCGACCCCTTCGTCACCGACCGCTTCGAATTTTTTGTCGGTGGCCGCGAGCTGGCGAATGGCTTTTCCGAACTCAACGACGCGGAGGACCAGGCTGAACGATTCCTGGCCCAGGTCGCCGAGAAGGAGGCGGGAGATGTGGAGGCGATGCATTACGACCATGACTATATCCGCGCGCTGGAGTACGGCATGCCGCCGACCGTGGGGGAGGGTATCGGCATAGACCGCCTGGTGATGCTGTTGACCGACTCGCCGTCCATCAGGGATGTGCTGCTGTTCCCGCACATGCGGCCGGAATAGACGGGCGAGGGATGGTTGGCGCCGCGCCGGGAGTGCTACACTCCGGTTCACACCGTCCAAGGAGCGTTACGTGATCCAGCGCTTTTTTTTAAAAGGCCTGATGGCCGCTGTCGCGAGTGCCGTCCTGGTGGGTTGCACCACCAGTCCACCCGCGCCTCCACCTGAGCCCACTGTCCCGGAAGAGGTCCCCGAAATCACCCTGAACCTGCCGAAACAGGATTGTCTCTGCAGCCAGCCGGTTGCCGAGCAGGACTATACGTTCCTGGAACGGGGTTACCAGGCCCTGGCAGCTGGCAACTACATCGAGTCGGTGCAGTATTTTCAAAGCTACCAGCGGCTGGAGAAATCACGCGAGGCCAGCTGGGAGGCGGACATTGCCATCGCCTATGTCAGCATGCTCCCCAGCAGCCCGTTTTTCGACGCCAACGCGGCCCGCAAGAGTTTCCGCAAGCTGGAAAAACAGCTGAGCGAGGACATGCAGTTGCACCCCAATGCGCGTCTCATGCGTGAGTCGCTGGAAGCATTCGTGGTGATGGACAGGCATATCGCCGACCTGGAAAACAATAATGCCACTCTCAAGGAGGACCTGGAGAAGCGGGAGGCCGCCCTTAAACGTCTTCGAGAGCTAACTCTGGGTCAGAAGGGATCACGACAGTAAAAGTCGACCCCTTGCCGGGTTCGCTGTCCACCGTGATGGTCCCGCCCATCAACTCGCAGAACTCGTGGCAGATCGCCAGCCCCAGGCCGGTGCCGCCGTAGTTGGCGCTGGTGGAGGCATCGGCCTGCACAAAGGCGTCGAAAACCCTGGCCTGTTGCTCCGGGGTCATGCCGATGCCTGTGTCGCTCACCGAGAAACTCAGCCAGCCATCCAGGTTCTCGAGTTCACAGGCGTTGACCTCGATCCGGCCCTTTTCTGTGAACTTGCAGGCGTTGCTCAGCAGGTTGACGAAGACCTGGCGAAACTTGGTTGCGTCGTTGTATACGGAAGGCAGGCTGTCCATGTCCTGCAGCGTGAGTTCCGTATCCTTTTCCAGCAGCAGCGGCGCCAGCGATTCACATACTTCCTCGATAATGGTTCCCGGATGAAAGTCTTCGCAGTGCAGCGACATCTTCCCCGTCTCGATTTTGGAAAGATCCAGAATATCGTTTATCAGTGACAGCAGCTGCCGGCCGCTGGTGATGATTTTGTCCAGGTCGTTCTGCATCTGCGGCCGGTCGATATCCGCCTGATCATCGAGCTCATCGTGCAGCATTTCGCTGTAGCCGATAATGGCGTTGAGCGGGGTTCGCAACTCGTGACTGACGTTGGCCAGGAAAAGGCTCTTGGTTGCGTTGGCCTCGTCGGCGGCGTCCTTGGCCTGGCGCACGTCTTCGATGGCGTTTCGCAGGCGATCGGCCATGTCATTGAAGGCCATGGCGAGGTCGCCCAGTTCACCGCGGTCGTCGATATTGTCGATGCGGTAGTTGAGGTCACCGGAGCCGATACGCTGGGTGCCGGTCTTGAGCCGCTTCAGTGACTTGCCGGTATAGCGCACCAGGGAAAAACCCAGCAGGGTGGTCAGGGCGATGGTGGCGAAAAAACCGATCGCTGTTATGCGATCGGTCAGCTCGATCGTGCGGTCGATGATATTGGCCCGTTCCACCGCCAGGGCGGTCTGGCGCTGCTCCAGGGACTTGAGCCATTCCGCGGTCTCGACGAAGGGTACAGGATCGTTCACGTCCAGATTGAAACCGGGATCGTTGTAGTTGCGATAGAACTCCAGCCAGCGACCCAGCAGGGCGTCGCTGCTGCGCCACAGCTGCTGGAAGTCGGCCCTGAGGTCCGCGTGGCTGAGATTACCCAGTCGGCGCAGCGTGTTTTCGATCAGTTTGATGTCACGTTCGGCCCGGGCCAGTTCCTCGGCGTCCAACTGGTCTTCGGTGGTCTCGCGCAGGGTCGCCAGCACCAGAATCTGTTGCTGCTGGCCCTCCAGGAGTTGCTCGATCTCCGAAGACAGCTGGGTCGCGGTGACCAGGTCGCTGTAGGCGACCATGGATTCACTACGTGAAAAGCTGCCCCAGAAGTGGGTGCCGACATTGGCGGCGAACAGGATCAGGATCGCCACCAGCGACAGTGTGAGTCTGCGCCTCAGGCTCATGTCCGGGCCAGTTTCTTTATCTTGGAGAGCAGTTCGGGGAAATCCACCGGTTTCGTCGCGTAATCGTCGCAGCCGGCTTTCATGGCATTGACTCTGTCCGCTTCCATGGCGTGGGCCGTCAGGGCGATGATGGGAATATGCCTGATCTGCTCATCCTCGCGCGCCTTGCGGCAGGCGCTCCAGCCATCCATGATCGGCAGGTTCATATCCATGAGCACCAGCGCCGGCTGTTCACTGGCCATCAGCTCCAGGGCCTGTTGCCCGTTCTCGGCCGCGATCACCTCGAGTCCGGCGCGATGCAGGCGGCGGATCAGCATGTCGCGGTTCATTTCGTTGTCCTCCACCAGCAGAATCGGGCGGGAGTCTGTCATGACTGACCCTCCAGTATCGGGTGGATTTTCAACAGCTCGTCAATGCCCTTTACCTGTATCTCGCGACACTCGCCCAGTCGCACCGCCTGTGACAGGGAACTCACGGTCGAGTCGGCGGCCAGGATCTCGCCGCCGCTGGCGTGGTCCTCGATGCGCGAGGTGACGTTCATGGGATGGCCGACAAAGCCGTACTTACTGCGTCGCTCTGATCCTATGTTGCCGGCGATCACGTCTCCCGTGTTGAGTGCAATCGCCGTGTGCAGTTCCGGTAACCCGTCCTCGTGATTGGCGCGATTGACCTCGGCCATCGCTGCCTGCATCTCGAGCGCACACTGCACCGCCCGGTCGGCGTCGTCATCGCGCCGTTGGGGGGCGCCAAAGACGGCGAGGATGGCATCGCCGATGAACTCGTCGATGGTGCCCTGGTAGGCCAGGATGATATCGGTCATCGCGCCCAGGTAGCGGTTCAGCATGGTGACCACCTGACGGGGCTCCAACTGTTCACTGATCGTGGTGAAGCCGCGGATATCAGACATCAGGATGGTGACCCGGCGCAGGTCACCACCCAGTTCCAGTCCCTCGGGGCGTTCCAGGATGTCCGTGACAATCTCGTCCGACAGGTAGCGTCCGAAGGTGGCGCGAATGAATTTCTCGTTGCGTTCCAGCTGTTGTCGGTACAATTCTTCCCGGTCGTGCCAGCGCTTGCGTTCAATGCCCGCCTTGATCCGGGCCTGCAGCAGCACCGGGTTGAAGGGTTTGAACAGGTAATCGTCGGCGCCGGCCTCGATACATTCGATAATGTGCTCCATATCCTGGCGCCCGGAGATCACGATCACCGGGGTGGCGCGCCAGTCCGGGTGTTCCTTGATGCGGCGCAGTACCTCCCGGCCATCCATGCCGGGCATGACCAGGTCCAGCAATACGATATCCACGTCACTTTGTTCAAGGGTGCGCAGGGCTTCCTCGCCGGAGGACGCTGTGACCACGAAATGGCCTGAGCGCGACAGGTAGCGGGCCACCAGTTCGCGATTCTCCTGCAGGTCGTCCACTGCCAGGATGAAGCCGGGATCCGTGGCGCTGGCGGGGTTTTCCGCACTGACAGCAGTGAGGGTTTCCCCGTCACCATTGGAATTGGCCGTCTGCACCGCTTTAAGCAGCCGCTCCAGGGTGTCGTTCAGCGCCGGTGAGCCCGGCCCCAGGTCCTCCCGCAGCATCTCGGCGTAGCCGCGGATAGCTGAAAGTACATTCATCAGGTCATGACGGGAGAGGGAAGACTGGCTGTCAGCCAGCAGGCTTTCCACGCGCTCGGCCGCGGAGAACAGGCGCTCGAAATCTTCCAGGCTGGCGATGCCCAGTCGTTCCCGCTGTAGCCGAAATTGCTCGCGCAGATCGGTCATGGCGTGCAACAGGACGTCACTCCAGAGTGTGTCGACCTGGGTACTCTCGGAATTCACGCGTTGCGTCCCGTTCCTTGTTTCCCGAGAGTATAACGGGGCAGGCGCGGAGGTGGAAACGCCATCGGATAACTGCGGGCACCGCAGTAACGGCCGTGAATTGGCTGAGAAAGGTGTGTTCCGCTGGTAGATTTGTGTACTATAAGCGGCAACCGGCCCGACCCAGGGGGCCGACCGACGGAGCCAGTACTTCGATGTTGCAACAGGTTGAAATCTTTCAGGGTCTTTCGACGGAAGAGTTGGAGGCGCTGTCGGCCAGTAGCACCAACCGCTCTTTCCCGAAAAACACTGTGGTCATCCATGAAAACGACCCGGCCGACTCCCTGTTCATTATCGAAAGCGGCAAGGTCAAGGTTTATTGCAGCGACAAGAACGGCAAGGAATTCATTATGAATACCCAGGGCGCCGGTGACTATTTCGGCGAACTGGCGCTGCTGGATGACTCGACCCGCTCCGCCTCGGTGCGTACCGTGGAAAAATGTAACTTCTGCATTATCTACAAAGATGATTTCAACCGGGTGCTGGACGAATATCCGAGCATCGGTCGCAAGCTGATCAGCAACCTGGCGCAGCGCGTCCGGAAACTCACCGCCGACGTCAAAAGCCTGGCCCTGCAGGACGTCTACGGTCGGGTTGCCAATGTGTTGATGGACCTGTCCGAGGAACGCGGTGACGGCACCCTGTACATTCCTGAAAAGCTCACTCAGCAGGACATTGCGGACCGGGTGGGGGCCTCCAGGGAAATGGTGGCGCGTATCCTGAAAGACCTGACGATCGGGGAGTACATCCGCTTCGAGGGTCGCCACATAATCATCAATACCCGCCTGCCGGCGAAGTACTGATTGACTCGACGCTAGTTTGTGGGCGGCGCTTCATCGCGCACCGCGTCCACCACCAGATCCAGTTCCCCGCGTGCCAGTCGCGCCTGCAATCGCTCCCCGGCCCGCACCTGCCCGGCCTCGCTGACCACCTGGCCTGCGGTGTCGGTGAGTACGCTGTAACCCCGCTCGAGGGTGCGTAGTGGGCTGACCGAGTCGAGCATTGATGCAAGATGTTCCAATTGCTCCCGCGTCCGTTCCAGGCGGGCGTTCATGGCGGCGGCCAGTTGCCTGGAGAGCAGTTGTGCCTGGTCCCGGCAGGCACGTATCCGGCGCTGTGGTGATTGTCCGCGCAGGCGCGTCTCCAGCAGGGCCAGACGGTTGGCCAGGTGCGCACGCTGATGGCGCTGGGCCAGCAACAGTCGCTGTTCTAATTCGTCCAGTCGCTGGGCCTGCTCGCGCAACTGGTAGTCCGGCCGCCGCAGGCGTCGCCTCAGGTGGGCCAGTTCCGAACCCAGTGCCGCCAATCGCTGCCGCGTCTGCTGCACCAGTCGCGCTTCCAGTTGGGTCATACGCTGCAGCAGATCCCGCTGGTCGGTGCTCAGCATTTCCGCGGCCGCGGATGGCGTGGGCGCACGCTGGTCCGCCGCCATGTCGGCGATGGTGAAATCCACCTCGTGCCCCACCGCGCTGACCACGGGCAGGTCGCTGGCGGCAATCGCCCGTGCCAGCACTTCCTCGTTGAAGGCCCACAGGTCCTCCAGCGAGCCACCGCCACGGCCGACGATCAAAGCGTCCAGGATTATTTCCCCCTCACGGTGCCAGCGATTGGCCCGCTCGATGGCTGCGCTGATCTCCGCCGCCGCGCCTTCGCCCTGCACGGGTACCGGGAACAGGTACACAGCGATACCCGGGGCGCGGCGTTTCAGGACCGTCAGAATGTCGTGGATGGCGGCACCGCTGGGGGAGGTGATTACCCCCAGGCGCGAGACCCGCTCCGGCAGCTCCTGTTTGCGGGCGGGCTCAAACAGGCCCTCCGCCAGCAGCCGGGCCTTGAGCTCCTCGAACAGTGCCTGCAGAGCCCCGGCCCCGGCGGGTTCCAGGTGCTCCACGATGAGTTGGAATTCACCGCGGCCCTCGTACAGGGACACCCGGCCGCGCAGGCGCAGGGCCTGGCCATTTTCCGGGGTCAGTCGCTGGCGCTGGTTGCGGTTGCGGAACATGGCGCAGCGGACCTGGGCCCGGCCGTCCTTGAGGGTGAAGTACCAGTGGCCGGAGGAGGGGGCCGCGAAGTTGCTGACCTCGCCCTCGACCCAGACGTAGTCGAAGTGGCTTTCCAGCAGGCTGCGGGCCTGGCGGTTCAGTTGCGACACGGTCAGGGTCGGTGGCTGGCCGCCCGGGGCGAAGGGGTTGGACAAGGCTCTGTTGTTTACGCGGTACTGGAGTAAGATTTATAATTGCACGTTTAACCTGACGCTGCCACCCCGGAGATAAACCTATGCTGCGTATCGCTCAGGAAGCGCTGACATTCGATGACGTACTCCTGCTGCCCGGGTACTCCGAGGTGGTTGCCACGGATGTCAGCCTGGCAACCCGGCTGACCCGGGGGATAAGCCTCAACCTGCCGCTGGTCTCCGCGGCCATGGACACTGTCACTGAATCCCGCCTGGCTATCGCCATGGCCCAGGAAGGGGGTATCGGCATCATCCACAAGAGCATGACTGTCGCCGAGCAGGCCGAGCAGGTGCGCAAGGTCAAGAAATTCGAAAGCGGGGTGGTGAAGGACCCGATCACCATCCAGCAGTCGGCGACCATCGCCGAGCTTATGGAGCTTACCACGGCCAACGGAATTTCCGGTGTGCCGGTGCTCGACGGTACAGACCTTGTGGGTATCGTCACCCGCCGCGACCTGCGCTTCGAGTCCAACCCCCAGAAGCTGGTGTCCAGCATCATGACCCCTCGCGACAAACTCGTCACGGTAAAAGAGGGGGCCGGTGCCGAGGAGGTTCAGGGACTGCTACACAAGCACCGGATCGAGAAGATCCTGGTGGTCAACGACGATTTCGATCTCTGCGGCATGATCACGGTGAAGGACTTCGACAAGGCCGAGAGCTTCCCCCACGCCTGTAAGGATTCCTATGGCCAGTTGCGGGTGGGCGCATCGGTGGGCACCAGCCCCGACACGGATGACCGCGTGGCAGCCCTGGTGCGAGCGGGCGTTGACGTGCTGGTGGTGGACACCGCTCACGGGCATTCGCGCAACGTGATCGAGCGGGTGCGGATGATCAAGTCCGACTACCCTTCAATCCAGGTGATCGGCGGCAATATCGCCACTGGCGCCGCCGCCGTGGCCCTGGCGGACGCGGGGGCCGACGGGGTCAAGGTAGGCATCGGCCCCGGGTCTATCTGCACCACCCGTATCGTGACCGGTATCGGGGTACCCCAGATCACCGCCATCGCCAACGTGGTGGAGGCCCTGGCCAACACCGATGTCCCGGTGATCGCCGACGGCGGGGTGCGTTTTTCCGGCGACATCGCCAAGGCGTTGGTGGCCGGCGCCCATTCTGTAATGATGGGGTCGATGTTCGCCGGTACCGAGGAGGCGCCGGGTGAGGTGGAACTGTACCAGGGCCGGACCTACAAGGCCTACCGCGGCATGGGTTCACTCGGTGCCATGTCCAAGACCCAGGGCTCTTCCGACCGCTATTTCCAGGACGCCAGCAAGGGGACAGAGAAACTGGTTCCGGAGGGAATCGAGGGCCGGGTACCCTATAAGGGCCCGGTGTCAGCCATCGTGCACCAGCTGATGGGCGGGGTGCGCTCCGCCATGGGTTATACCGGCAGTGTCGACATCGAGACCATGCGCACCCGCCCGGAGTTCGTGCGGGTCACTGCCGCTGGCATGTCAGAAAGCCATGTGCACGATGTATCGATTACCAAGGAAGCACCCAACTACCCGGTGCGTTGAACCCTGATTCAGGTAATTTCGGGGACAGTTCACTTAATTTTCAAATTAAGTGAACTGTCCCCGAATTTAAAGGATTGCCTATGACCACTGACATCCATGCCCAGAAAGTCCTGATACTGGACTTTGGCTCCCAGTACACCCAGCTTATCGCCCGCCGGGTGCGGGAGGTCGGCGTGTACTGTGAGTTGCGCGCCTGGGACATGTCCGAAGAGGAGATCCGTGATTTCGCCCCTGCCGGTGTCATCCTGTCCGGGGGGCCCGAGTCGGTCGCCGCCGATGCCTCGCCGCGGGTCCCGGCCAGTGTGTTTGAGCTGGGCGTGCCAGTGCTGGGTATCTGCTATGGGATGCAGGCCATGGCCGAGCAGTTCGGTGGCCGGGTGGAGGGGTCCCAGGTCAGCGAGTTCGGGTATGCGCAGATTCGTCTGGTGAACAATGGCGGCCTGCTGCACGATATCCGCGACCATTTTGACGACCAGGGCAACGCGCTGCTGGACGTGTGGATGAGCCACGGCGACAAGGTGGTGGAGTTGCCGCCGGAGTTTGAACTCAGCGCCGAGACCGACAGTTGCCCCATTGCCGCCATGTGTCACCGGGAAAAACCTTTCTACGGCATACAGTTTCACCCGGAAGTGACCCATACCCTCCAGGGCAAGCGCATAATCGAGCATTTCGTGCTGGAATCCTGCGGCTGCGAGGCGCTGTGGACCCCGCACAACATCGTCGAGGACGCGATAGCTCGGGTGCGGGAAACCGTCGGCGGTGACAAGGTCCTGCTGGGCCTGTCCGGCGGGGTGGATTCCTCCGTGGTGGCGGCGCTTTTGCACCGCGCCATCGGTGACCAGCTGACCTGCGTATTCGTCGACAACGGCCTGCTGCGCCTGCACGAGGGCGACCAGGTGATGGACATGTTTGCCCGTAACATGGGGGTAAAAGTGATCCGCGTCGACGCCGAGGAGCTGTTCCTGGGCAAGCTGGCGGGCGAGGCCGACCCGGAGCAGAAGCGCAAGCTCATCGGCAATACGTTCATCGAGGTGTTCGACCGGGAAGCGACGACACTGGAGGACGTGAAGTGGCTGGCCCAGGGCACCATCTACCCCGACGTGATCGAGTCCGCCGGCGCCAGGACCGGCAAGGCTCACGTGATCAAGTCGCACCACAACGTGGGCGGCCTGCCCGACGACATGGCGCTGGAACTGGTGGAACCCCTGCGGGAGTTGTTCAAGGACGAGGTGCGCCAGATCGGGCTGGAGCTCGGCCTGCCCTATGACATGGTCTATCGCCACCCGTTTCCCGGGCCCGGCCTGGGGGTGCGGATCCTGGGCGAGGTGAAGAAGGAGTACGCCGACCTGCTGCGCCGCGCGGACGCCATTTTCATCGAGGAACTGCACCAGTGGGACTGGTACCACAAGACCAGCCAGGCCTTCGCCGTTTTTCTGCCGGTCAGGTCAGTGGGCGTGGTCGGTGACGCACGCCGCTACGAATACGTGATCGCCCTGCGCGCGGTGGAAACCGTGGACTTCATGACCGCCCGCTGGGCACACCTGCCCTACGAGCTGCTGGAACACGTGTCCAACCGCATCATCAATGAGATCTCCGGGGTCTCCCGGGTCACCTACGATATCAGCAGCAAGCCGCCCGCCACGATCGAGTGGGAGTAGTGGTGGCAGTGTGTTGACTTGCCTGGATCGTCGCCGCGACGGTGTTCGCGGCGAGATGTCGCAGGCCGGCGCATGGTCGGAACCCGCCCTTACACCCCGACGTACCACGACCAGCCGTTCTGGTTGAAGATGTCGTGGGTGCGCGATGCGGTGAACACCTCTCCGTCACGCAACGGGAAGGTTGCAGTCTTTTCCCAGCCCTCGGGCTGGTGGTTGGCCGTGATCGGAATTTCGAGCAGCGCCGGCATCAGGTCGTTGCCGACCTCGCCCCAGTACAGCCGCGGGTGCACGGCGAAGATGTAGATGCCGGAAAAACACAGGACCAGGAAGGTGATCGCCACGACCCAGTGGCAAGCCCGCACCCAGGCCCGATGTCCCTCTTTCGCGGCGGACGCTCTCGTTGGCGTCGCAGCGCTCGCTTCTACCGCCATAACCCCCTCCGCCGGCAAACGTTATAAGGCAGCCATCATCCAGGAATAGACGAGAGACGGCATTGTTGCTCAGACGAGTTCGTCGAACTGGTCCGTCAGCAGGCAGTCGTAGCGCCGGGCGTCGTATTCCAGCAGCGCAGCCACGTCTTCCTCCCGGATCACGCCCTTGTCCGCGGCCTCCTGCAGTGCCTCCGCCAGGGTGTCCGCAGTCAGTTCGTGGTTTCTGCGCGCGCGCATGAAGGCGTGCCAGGGTTTTTCCACATCGAGCAGCATCTGGTAGGTGGTCTCCACCCGCCCCACCGCGTCTTCCGGGTCGTCGCTGAGATAAACGTAGGTTTTCAGGGCCTTGCGCACCGGGTTGGGCTGCATGATGAGATCGCCAAGGCGGCGTATCTGGTCGTCATCCGGGGCGGCGGCGATGCGACCCAGGGGGAAGCACAGCCAGCGCAGAATCGGCCCGACCCCGGGCAGCGGGAAGTTGTCGAAGTAAGCCCGCAGCGCCTGTTGTGCGTCGTGCAGCGCGTTCTGCACCGCATAGCGCGCATGGGCACTGGCCTCTTCGCTGCGCTCACCGGCGTCGTGAAACTTGAGGATACTGCAGGCGATAAAGAGTTTGCTGTGCACGTCCCCGAGCCGCGCCGAGAGCAGCTCGCGCCGTTTCAGGTCGCCCCCGAGCACCCCCAGCGCCATGTCGGAGCACAGTGCCAGCGCCGCACTGAGATGGTTGATACGCCGATACCAGGGAGCGCTGAATATGCTGGCGTCCCCGGGGGTGTGGCTTAAACGTGAACCGCTCAGACCGCAGGCCAGTACGCGCGCGAGATTGCCCCCGACATGGGCCAGGTGAGCCAGCAGCAGTGGCTCGAAGGCCGTCAGTCCGGATTCATCTTTTTTCTGCAGCGTCTGCATTTCGTCGAACAGGAAGGGATGACAGCGCAACGCTCCCTGGCCAAAGATCATCAACGAGCGTGTCAGGATGTTCGCGCCCTCCACGGTGATCGCCACCGGCAGCGCCTGGTACACCGAGGACAGGAAATTGCGTGGCCCCTGTTGGATCGCCCTGCCGCTCACCACGTCCATGCCGTGCAGCACGATATCGCGCATGGCCTCGGTGGCGTGGTACTTGGCCATGGCTGTGAGCACCGACGGCGCCCCGTCCTCCAGGCCACGGGTGACGAGTTGTCGCATCGCCTCCAGGGTGTAGGCCCCCGCGGCGATTTCCGCTGTCGCCTCCTGCACACCCTCGAATTTGCCGACTTCCATGTTGAACTGGCGCCGGATACGTGAGTAGGCGCCGACGGTCAGATAACACATCTCGCCGCCGGAGGTGGACAGGGCAGGGAGGGAGACCCCCCGGCCCGCACCGAGGCATTCGATCAGCATGCGCCAGCCCTTGCCCGCCATCTCCGGGCCACCGATGATCCAGGACACGGGAATGAACACGTCCTCCCCGCGAATCGGGCCGTTCATGAACGGCGCCCCCGGGTCATGGCGGCGGCCGATTTCCACGCCGGGGGTGTCGGCGGGTAGCAGTGCGCAGGTGATGCCGTAGTCCACCGTGTCCGGATCGCCGAGCAAGCCCTCCGGATCGCGTAGCTGAAACGCCAGGCCGATCACCGTGGCCACTGGCGCCAGGGTGATCCAGCGCTTGCGGAACGTCAGGTTGAGCCCGAGGACTTCCTCTCCCTCGAACTGCCCGCGGCAGACGATGCCGAGGTCCGGCACCGCGCCGGCGTCCGAGCCGGCCTCGGGTCCGGTCAGGCCGAAGCAGGGCAATTCGGTACCGTCCGCCAGGGAAGGGAGCCAGCGCTGTTGTTGCTCCTGCGTACCGTACTTGACCAGCAGTTCGCCCGGACCGAGGGAATTGGGCACCATGGCGGTCACGGCGGCGGTGATCGACCGGCTGGCGATTTTACTCATCACCCGGCTCTGGGCGTAGGGGCTGAAATCCCTGCCGCCGAATTCCTCCGGGATGATCAGGCCGAAGAACCCCTTCTCGCGCAGGAAGTCCCAGGTTGCCGGGGACAGATCCTGGCGTTGCTGCACGTCCCACTCGTCGATCAGGTGGCAAAGCTCCTCGACCTCGTTGTCCAGGAAGGCCTGTTCCTGTGAGCTCAGGCGCGGCAGGCCGATAGCGGCGAACTTGTCCCAGTCCGGAGCTCCGCTGAACAGGTCTTTCTCCCACCACGTGGTACCGGACTCAAGCGCCTCCTGTTCCGTTTTACTCATGCTGGGCATCGCGCCCTGCAGCGCGCTGTAGACCGGTTTGACGAGTAGTTTCCGGCGCAATTCCGGCAGGTTGAGCACGGCCAGCACGGCGAGCGTAAGTAGCAGTACAACCCACATGCCGTCACTCATCCCGGTCAGCAGCAGCGTGCCAACGGTCACGACCAGGGAGCCCCCGGGCAGGGACATCCGGTAGTAGAAAACCAGCAGGATGAGAACGATGAACAGCAGCAGGGCTAAGAACATGAAGGCTCCTTGGTGTGTTGTGGGTGCGGGGTGGTGGTCCGACCGGAGGATTTCAAATGCAACCTATCCATTGTCCGCCGAATTCCTTTCTATCTGCAGTGTGCGAAGATCGTTCAACACGGTGTCCGCGTGCAGAAAGCCGGCGCTGTATATGTTGCGTATTGCCTTGTCCCGATCTATGAGATAGACCCTCAGAATATGAGACATGCTGCCGGAGTAACTGCCGTCCTCGCGGTAGAGAACCTGCCGCCACTGGCCGTAGGCCTCCAGAATCGGCTGCAACTCGGCATCCGACGCCGTGGTGAGGAAGCGCCAGTCGAAGTTCTGGCGACGGAAATGGTGCGAGTATTCGCTCATTGCCGCGGGATTGTCCAGCATCGGGTCGAAGCTCAGGCTGATCAGGCGCACCTGGTCTTTCAGGTCCTCAGATTCCAGCAGGCGATTCTGTACCTGTTTCATCACATAGCTCGCCAGGGGACAGCCATTGACGTCCGGACAATGGGTATAGATGAAGCCCATCAGCACGAGTTTGTCGCCGAAAACATCGTGCAGGTGCAGGGGGCGACCGCTCATATCCAGGACCTGCCCGTCCCCGGCCGGACCCAGGGGGGGCAGGGCGTAACTGCCTGCGGCCGGAGGAATGTATTCGAGCGGCCCGTAACCTGGCGCCAGCACCGGGTTCGTTGACTCCGCGGACCGGGCTGCCGGCAGGAACAGCAAGGCGCCGGCGATCGCGAGGACCCACCGTGCAACCCCGTTCCGGTTCACCGCGATGAAACCCGGTTCCCGTAGAGCGAATAGGCGCCGAAACGCATCTGGTGCGGGGCACCCAGTTTCTCGGCGAAGAAATCGATGGCCAGGGTTTGCTTGAGCTCTTTCCCGTCGAAGTCGTACACCTTGAGATATTGCAGATCCGGCCCTGCCGGGGCCTGCTTGTCCCAGTTGGCCAGGAGTGAGGAGGTGTAGTAGACCCGTTCGCCATCCCAACTCTGCGACACCATGTTCACCTGTTCACCGATCTGTCGCTCCCATAGCTGGCGCGGTTTGAAGGGATCGCTGATATCGAACAGGCGGGTGAGGCCGTCGTTCCAGGTATTGACCCACAACAGCTGATCGTCATTTGATATCGAGATGTCCACCGGCAGGGGAATTTTCGCTGCATCGCCAATATCCGCCACCGCCGTTGCCTGCCACTCACCCTGGTCATCCAGGTGAATCAGCCATATCTTCGAGGTCAAGGCCGTGGTGGTGAAGCAGTAGTCGTGATCCGGGCCCCAGGCACAGCGAATTTCCAGCGGAGCACCGGGCACGTCGAGAATCTTCTTCGGTTTGCGGGCGTGCAGATCCCATACCACCACCGTATTGCCAAAGGCTTTCATGGCCTCCGGGTCGGCCATCAGCGTGCCCAGGTTCATCATGTAATTGTTCCAGCCCGTGAAAGATGATGTGATCATGGCGTTCCGGCGCGGCAGGACGCGGACGTCGTAGCCATAACCGTCGGCAAACTGGCCCGATTTCGACGCGCCCTGCAGGTTGTCGTCGGTAGGCATCCAGTGGGTTGCCACGTAGTCGCCGGCGTTGGTGTACTCCACCAGCGCGGTACGACCGCCGTGATCCCGGTTGTTGGACAGGCCGGTCAGCATCATGCGGCCGGGCAGGGCGTAGTTGGTATGGGGTCCGACAACGCCGCCGCTGCGCGACACAAAATCGGAAATGGTGCGGTGTAAGGTCGGTTTGGCGGGGTCGGTGTGTACGTCGAATATGAAAATCTTGCTGGTATCCAGTCCCGAGGCCCACAGATAGCGGCGATCATCCGTCAGGCCTGTATGGTGGGCCTCGTTACGGCCACCCACGGAGAGGGTGCTCACCACTTTGCCATAATCGTCCGATTGCGGGTTCACGTCGACCGTGACCAGTTTGTCCTGCTCGTCGCCGATGCCGGGCACGCCGAGAGTCCAGACGTAGACGAAATCCTCCTGGCCCTCTATCTTAGCCATGTACGGCGACATGCAGGTCTCATCGGCCAGGGCAGGGAGGGAGACGAACAGGAAAAGGAGTAGCGCGAATTGCATGGCGGGCCTCTCCGAATGGCGGGATTAATGCAGAGCATAGCCCATATACCCAGCTTATCAACGCGCCCAGTGGGCGGTTGGGGTCGGATTTTTTGCCTCAACACGTTGATCGGCGCCCTGCTGGCAGTTTCGCTGGCCGCCGGGCTCGCTGGCGCCAGCGAATACACCCCACCATCGCAGGTGGTGGCACCGACCTCCGGCCGGTCCGGCCCTTTGCTCGACAATATCCTGCGACCACCCCTCGGCCTGCCAACGATGGCCATCCCCAGTCGCAACCCCGCGACGGACGAGAAGATTGCGCTGGGGCGGAAGCTGTTTTTCGACCGGCGCCTGTCTTTTAACGGCACCCTGTCCTGCGCCATGTGCCATGTGCCGGAACAGGGTTTTACCCAGCGAGAATTGCGTACCCCGGTCGGAATCGAGGGGCGCTTCGTCAAGCGTAATGCGCCGGCGCTGTACAATGTCGGGTACCGCAAGACACTGTTTCACGATGGGCGGGAATTCAGTCTCGAAAACCAGGTCTGGCAGCCCCTGCTGCAACACAACGAGATGGCCAACCCCTCTATCGGATTTGTGCTCAAAACCATTGCCGGCGCGGTGGACTACCGCGGCCTGTTTGAGACGGCTTTTGCGCAGGGCCTGACCGTTGAAACGGTGGGTATGGCACTGGCCAGCTACCAGCGCGGCCTGGTTTCGGGTGACTCACCCTTCGACCGCTGGCGCTTTGGCGGGGAGGACAGCCTGTCCGCTTCGCAGCTACGCGGTTGGCAGGTGTTCACGAAGGCTTCGTGCATAACCTGTCACACGGTCGACCGGGGTCATGCGCACTTCACCGACGAGGGCTTTTATGACACCGGAATTGGCTACGCGAGGTCCATGGGCATCGGCACCGGGACGGCCGCGGTCCGACTCGCCCCCGGTGTCACGGTAGTGCCACGGGTCAGCTTCGAGACCGCCACGGCCAATGATCTCGGCCGTTACGAAGCGACCGGCCGCAGCGAAGACCGCTGGCTGTTCCGCGTGCCCGGTCTGCGCAACGTGGCGCTAACCGCGCCTTACATGCACGACGGTTCCCTGCCCGACCTCGCGGCCGTGATCGCCTGGTACGATCAGGGCGGCGTAAGCCACCCCGGTCTCGATCCGCGGATCAGGCCGTTGCACCTGTCGGCACAGGAGAAGTCCGACCTGCAGTCCTTCCTGTATGCGCTGACCGGCAGTAACGTTGAGATGCTGGCGTCTGACGGCAGGTCCATAGCGATTGGTGATCCCACAAGGCAGAAGGAATAGCGCAGTACTGTCACAGTTTTATCGCCAGCCCCGGGTCACGGGGATCGACCTGACCTGAGGTACCCGGCATGGAGCCCGCCCGGCAGGTCTTTTATACTGGCTGCTGGGCCGAAGCAGCATGCCCGGGCCAGCCGTCACGACTCATGCGGAGAATTACCGATGACCCAACCGTTTGGCCTCACCCTGTCCCTGTTTCTGGCCTTTGCAACCGCACTGGGCGGCTGCAGCAAACCCGGCGAGCCGCTGCAGGAGGCAGACACACGCAGCGGCTCCCGGGACAGCGTGGCGGATCTGGTCGTGTTAAACGGCGACATTTACACCGTGGACGAACAACATCCCAGGGTGCGGGCATTCGCGGTCAAGGACCGCAAGTTCATGGCGCTGGGAAGTTCCGCGGCGATTGAGCAACTGGTGGGCGCAGGCACGCGCGTGATCGACGTTGGCGGCAGGACCGTGCTGCCCGGTCTGGTCGATGGCCACACCCATTTGAGCGAGGGCACGGGGCTGGCCACGGGTGTGGACCTCTCCGACATCGCCGACCCGCAGGAATGGCTGCGGATCATCAGGGAAAAAATCGCCATCATGGAGCCGGGCCAGTGGCTGGTGGGCGGTGCCTGGAATCACCTGTTGCGGGCCGACGGCGAACTCCCCACCCTGCAGATGCTGGACAGCGTCGCCCCCGACAATCCCGTCATCCTGTTTGATATCGATCACCATACCTACTGGGTCAACAGCAAGGCCTTCGAAGCTGCGGGCATGACCAGGGACACGCAGGTGCCGGAGGGCGGTGAGATCGGCCTGGACCAGAACGGCGAGCTGTCAGGCATCCTGTACGAATCCGCCGGTCGCTTGATCGCAGAGTCTCCCGCTCTTCGTGCCGCGGAAGACCCCGTGGCCGGGCTCCTGGCGGTGGTGCAGAAAGCCAACTCGCTGGGCATCACCTCCGTTCATGATATGTCTCTCAGATTTTCAGAGAACTTCCTCGACCTGCTGGCGACTGGCGAGCTGACCCTGCGCGTGTGGGAGGGCGGTTTTGCCAACGACGACCCGGACTTCGTGGACCAGTTTATCGCCCGGCGAGAGCAATTGCGCCAGCGCCGTGACGAGGTCCTGGCACAGCAGGAAGACCGCGGTCCCCTGTTCGAACTGGGTTATGTCAAGCTGATGATTGACGGCGTGTTGTCGACTCGTACGGCCATTTTGAAAAAGCCCTACAGTGATAAACCGGATGCGCACCCGGCCTATCAGTTTACGCCAGAGCAGCTGAGCCACCATGTCATCGAAGCGAACAAGGCGGATATCCCGGTTTCCATTCACGCGGTCGGCGACCGGGGCGTGGCGGAGTCCGTGGAAGCCTTCGCCTCGGCGCGGGAATATCCCACTTCCGTTCCCAATCGCATCGAGCATATCGAACTGATCGAGGCGCAGGACCTGCAGGCGATGCGGGCCAACGGCATCGCTGCCTCCATGCAGCCCAGACACGCCAACTGCTGTGTCGGTGCCTATGTGCTGGACCGGGTCGGCGCACAGCGCACGGAAACCGAGGCCTATGTGTGGAAGTCCATGCTGGATGAAGGTATCAATCTCGCCCTGGGCAGCGACTGGCCCACTTCACCCCTCGACCCGCTGGCGCAGCTGCAGGACGCCCAGACTCGCCAGAGCACCTATCGCGACGGCAGCCTGCAACAGTGGGATGGCGGCCGGAATGCCCTGAGCTTCGAGCAGGCACTGCACGGCTACACCCAGGGCTCGGCCAATCTGAGCGGCTGGAGGGACCAGATTGGCAGCATTTCGGTCGGAAAATGGGCCGATTTCGTGATCCTGGACCGGGCTCTGCCGGGCGAGGGCTTCCGCGACCTGCGTCGGCTGGCCGTCGAGAGCACCTGGCTGGCCGGTGACGAGGTGTACCGGAAACCGTAAGTTATTGGCAGCCAGGGCCTTTCGCCACTGGCTACCACAGCGCCACCGGGTTGATGATCATCTGCACCGCGCCCTTGACCCGCGCCTGGCCCAGCACGAACATGAACTCATGCACTCCCTCGCGGGCCAGCCGCCCGGTATTCATGGTTTCCAGCAGGTAGATGCCCCGGTTGCGCAGGAACTCGATGTGGCCGTAAAACGTCTTGTCCCCGTCCACCGCCGGCACCGCATCCACTCCCCAGGTATCCGCTCCCACAGCCATCGGCTGCAGTGACGCCAGGTAGCGGGCGGCCTCGTTGGTGAGGCCCGGCTCAGCGGCCGCCCAGGCGGCGGGGTCGGATTGCAGCATGCCGTCGGTCCAGCCGGTATGAAACAGCACCACATCGCCCGGGCGGAGCTCGACCTTCTGGGCCTTTGCCGCAGCCCTGATGTCGGCCGCACTGATACCCTGTCCCGCGGCCATTACCGCGACACCGAAATGGCCCGCCATATCCAGCAGCACGCCGCGACCGACCAGCGGTGGCACATTGTGAATACCGAGCTTTCTCAGGCCGTTGATATCGATAAAGTCCACCGCCTCGTTGCAGTTGTAATAGGTTCCTGCCTCGCCCATGTGGCCGAGGCCGTCGAGCTGCGGACCGATCCCAAACCACAGCTGGGCCATGTCATCGTTGTAAACCACGTCCCAGCCAAACTCCGGCCGCAGTGAGCGGCCGTTGTGCTGGCCGGGCTGTACCACCTGTAGCTGGAACGAACGGGGCGGGAAGGCGGGCATGGCCGGATCTACCACGATACCCAGCGGGTGGCTCTCACCCTTCTTCACCAGTTGTGTCGCCATCAACACCTGCTCCGGCGACACGTGGTTGGCTGCGCCGATTTCGTCGTCTGCGCCCCACCTCGAGGGTTGGCAAGTTTCCGCGTTCACCGTGGATACCAGGAAGCAGAGTGAAAATGCCAGTGCAATGGCACCGTGGTCAGGCTGTAATCTTATCATCTGTCATGTCCGCTTATCGGGCTGGGCCAACAGCATAACAGGGGCTGCTGTCGCAGCCAGTATTTTAGCGCGGCCGCTGGCTTTCGGCAGGCGTCCCCCTATAATGACGCCCCATCACGGGGACCACCAATCTGATGTTCAGGAAACTTGCTTTCACGGCGCTGGCCTGCCTTTTCCTCGGCGGCTGCTTTCACGTACAGCTGACCGGCTCGGTGGGCGGGGCGAGCCTCGCCATTGCGCCGCTGCGCAGCCCCGGTGAGGTTCTCGCTTCGGCGGAATCCTTCGGCCCGGCCGAGTGGATCGCGCAGATGGGCCAGGCGGACTGGGACGCACAATCGAGCTTCGTCCAGCTGTTGTCCGTCGGTATGGCCCGCCCCGACACCTCCGACCTAGATCCCGGGGCTCTCTATCTGGTCACGGCCACCGGCGGCGAGGATTACGACCCGAACGGGAGAGGCAGGCTCAGCCGGGCCACGCGGGCGGTACAGGGCAGCTGGCATGCGATCGTCCGCGGTCAGCGCATCATCGAGGGTAACCTCAAGGTCTCGGCCCTGACCGAGGCGGTTTACCAGCAGTTCCGCGAACAACTGGATGACTGGACCGACGAGGAGCTGGTGCTACGCCTTGAGTCTGTCGCGCGGATGGTGATCGCCGACGTGGATAACAGCGGCGCGGTGGATTACAACGACGTGCTGGATTATCACCGCAGTGTGGATGCGGACGCCTTTCTCGGCAACCTCAACAGGTTGGACGCCCTGTCCGAGGCGGTGGCTGCGGGCCAGCCACAGGACGACCTGCAAAAAGCTGCGAAAGCCGCTATCGGTGCTACCCGGGTGGCCCTCAACTTCGACATCGGCACGGTGACCTTGCGAACCTACAACTGGGAAGCGCCGATTACCGCCGCCAATTTCCTGGGCTATGTGGGTAGCGGATATTACGACCGGGTGCTGGTGCACCGGGCTATCCAGAATTTCATGATACAAATGGGCGGATTCGGGGTGGACGGCACCGATGAAGAGGGACGCCTGAATATCGTGGCCAAACAGCCCGGGGCACCCATCGTCAACGAATCGAGCAATGGGCTGTCAAATATACGCGGCACCCTGGCCATGGCCCGCACCAGCAATCCCGACAGCGCCACCTCGCAGTTTTTTATCAACCAGGTGAGAAACAGCTTCCTCGATTTCGGTTCCGTTGAGAACCCGGATGGCTATGCCGTATTTGCCAGGGTGCTTTCCGGGATGGATGTGGTCGATCAGATCGCCGCGGAGCCCACGACCAGTGTCGGTGGCATCGGCAACGACGTACCGGCGCGCGGGGTTGTCCTGGAATCCGCCATCATCGAGTAGTAAGTAACAGCGCCAGCCGCGCCAATCTGGTATAACTCACCGGAGGAATAGTCGAGAAGAGTAGCGCGGGCCATGCACGAAATATCCACGACTCGATTCATCGCCCTGTTGCTTACCCTGTGCCTCGGCGCCTGCAGTGACTCAAGCGATCGGTCCGCGCCCGAAGCGGATCCGCCTGCGGAGCCACCGCCGGCGACTATCCCGCCGGATGAGAACAGCGTTTACGCCGCGGCCCACCGCTGTGTCACTGTTGCCAGCGCCGGTGGGGAAAGACTGGTCAGCGGAGAAACCGGTTTTGAGTGGCGGGAGGTCGGGGCTGATGGCGCGGCCAGATTCCGTCTGCAACCGGCCGACCTGGGTGTCTACCTGCTCTACGATGATAACCGGGACTATCTCGTCGCCGAAAACGGCAGGCTGCTCGGGCAGGTCGCGCTGCAGTCAGACACCCGACTGGTGGACGGCGAGATAATCATCGAGGATCGCCGGCAGTCAGAGGGCGAATGGGCCTTGATTGCGGCGGACAATGGTCGCTTCCAGTTGCAGCACCTGCGCACCGGGCAGTTCCTCGGCCCCGAGGGGCTCGTGGCTGACAGCGCCGAAGCGGCGCAACTTGATTTCGAGGAAGCCGGGGGCTGTGCGGATTTTCCGGAACTCACCCTCGATGCCAGTGGCCAGATCAGCAAGACCCGATTCGACGACGGTGACGTGTTCGGCTTTGTCGAAACCCACTCCCACCTGTTTACCAACCTCGCCTTTGGCGGGGGCGGTGTGTTTCACGGTGCCCCCTTCCATCGCCTGGGGGTTGAGCACGCCCTGAACGACTGCGAACTCTCTCACGGACCCGGCGGGCGCCGGGATCTGATGGGGTCCGCCTTCAGTTCCGACGCCGAGATATCCGATGTCCTGCTGGCGCTGGCGGCGGGAGAGTTGCCCGAGGACGATCATCGCACCGAGGGCTATCCGGAGTTTACCGACTGGCCCGATGCTCCCCGGAGTGCCACCCACCAGGTGCAGTACTATCGCTGGCTGGAGCGGGCGTACCTCGGTGGTTTGCGCCTGCTGGTGCAGCATGTCACCACCAACGAAGTGCTCTGCGAACTGGCCACCGGCGTGGGTGCGCAACCCCAGCGCATAGCCTGTCCGGATATGGTGGCCGCGGATCGCATCATCGAGGAGACCTATGCGCTGGAGCGCTACATCGACGCCCGCTCCGGCGGCCCGGGACAGGGCTGGTTCCGTATCGTGTTCAACCCGCAGGAAGCGCGCCAGCAAATCGAAGCGGGTAAGCTGGCAGTGGTACTGGGGCTGGAAGTTCCGGACCTGTTCAACTGTTACCTGGTGCCCCCCGAGGGACGTGAGCCCTGCACCCGCGAGGACGTCGTCGAACAACTGGACACTTACTACGATCGCGGTGTGAGAGTCCTGTTCCCGGTGCACAAATACGACAATGCCTTTTCCGCCGGCGACGGTGACCGGGGCATCATCGAGATTGGCAACCTGGCCCATACCGGTCACTACGGCAACCTGGCGCCGTGTCCCGAGGAGTTCCTGGGCTTCAGGGGGGGCTTCGACGAGGGTGGCACCCCGTTCCCCGACCTGCAGCAACCCCGGGATGTCTACGATTCGCCGCCCCCCTTCGACGTTAGCGGCTTCCCGCAGGACCCGATCGGTACCCTGCTGGCCTTCGTCGGCCTGTTTTCCGGTCCCGACACCGGTGGCGAGTATTGCCAGAATCACGGCCTCACCGATCTGGGTGAATTCCTGATCGGGGAGGTGATGAAGCGCGGCATGATTCTCGAGGTAGACCACTTTCCGCGCCGCAGCTACGTCAGGGCCTACGAGATTCTGGAGGCCAACGACTATCCCGCCATCGGCTCCCACGGGCGCAACAACAATGGCCGGCTCTATGGCCTGGGCGGCATGTCCAAGATCAACTTCGGCCGTTGCCGCGATCCGCAGAATCCGGGGGCGCTGGACGATTCGCTGCAGGACCGCCTGGCGCTCATGCGAGAGCGCGGGGATTATCCGGCGGAGGGCTTCGGCTTCGATCTCAATGGATTTGCCGGGGCGCCGGGCGCTCGCTTTGGTGAGCGCAGCAACTGCGCAGCCGAACAGACCGATGACGGCGTCACCTATCCCTTTACCTCTTTCGCGGGCGACATCACCTTTGAACGGCCCCGTATCGGTAATCGCATCCTGGACTTCAACACCGAGGGCATGGTGCACCTGGGCCTGGTGGCGGAACTGATTGAAGATGTGCGTCGCGACGCCACAAGCGACGAGGAGCTGGAACCGCTGTTCCGCAGCGCAGAGAAATACCTTCGGCTGTGGGAGAAAACCGAGGCATTCCGTGCCAGTGGCATGAGCCCGCTTTAGTGCCCCTGAACGGGCGATGCCTGGTGGATGAAAAAAAAGGGGAGACTTCAGATGAATTCTCCCCAAGCAGGCTACCGGAGGGGTGTCAGAACCGGTAGGTCGCCTGTATAGCGTAGGAGCGCAGTCGATCAGTAGAGGCAAATCCGTTGCCTGGCACCAGGGGCTGATCATCGCTGTTACCGCTAATATACTCGTCCGTCAGGTTTTTACCGATCAGGGCTACGTCCCACATACCACTGACATTACCCAGGCTAAGACGCAAGTCCACCTTGGTATAGTCGTCCTGCCAGGTGTATATCTCATCGAGATCGCCGGCGGTGGCATAGCCGTCGGAGTAGTTGATGTTGAGTACCGCGCGCGCCTCCAATGTGTTGCCCACCGGCAGGCGGTAATCGAAGTTCAGGTTGAAGGCAAACTCGGGCGCGTAATTGATGGTGTCGCCGGAAGCATCGCGACGCTCTGTCGAGAATCCACGGTCTATACAGTTTCCGCGATTAACGGGCTGGCTGCCGGTCAGTGTCCAGCAAGGGGCGTTTTCGTAGTTGGAATAAACTGCATCGAGATAGCTGCCGGCAAAACCGATGGTCAACGCCTCGGTGGCCGCCCACTTGACGTCCACTTCCACACCCTTGGACTCCAATTTAGCCGCATTCTGTACGACGAAGCCGGTTTGACCATCAAAGATACTCACCTGGAAATCTTCAACTTCCGTGTAGAAGGCGGTTGCATTCAGCGTCATCAGGCCATCCAACAGGTAACTCTTGATGCCCAACTCGTAGCTGATTGCCTTCTCTTCATCATACTCAAACCGGGGGTCCTCAGTGGTTTTCAGGAAACGTGCGTCGAAACCGCCGCCCTTGGTGCCATTGGCGACGGTGGCGAAGACCATGGTGTCCCCGTTGAGGTCGTGTTCCAGGGTAAGGGATCCCGTGACATCCTCTTCGTCCCGCTTGCGCTTGCGGATATCGTGTTCGAAAGTCCCCAGCAACCCAGCGTAAATACCTTCCGAAATGTCAACCAGCGGCGTACCTGCGAAATCACTCAGGAACCGGTCATACTCAGCGGCGGTATCACCATAGGTTACTGTGCCCGCGGGAGCGCCCACGGCGGCACTGTAATCCCAACCGCCAGTGAACCGTTTGGCCAACGGATGGTTGGCTTCCTTGCTCTCCTCGAAGTAGCGCAGACCAGCGGTAATGCGCGTCGAATCAGTGAGGCTGTAGGTAGCGGAACCGAAGACCGCCCACATGTCCTGGTCCTGTTCCAGGCTGTAGTCTCGGCTCAGATTGGGAGTAAATGCCGCCGGAGCGCCCAGCAACGGCGCCGCCAGGGATGTGCCGAGGCTATCGCTGGCGCTGTATTCGAGGTCACTCTGGTGATAATAGAGACCGACGATGTAGTCCAGTTTTTCGCCGCCCGGTGAGGTCAGGCGAATTTCCTGGCTGAACTGGTCGTAGTCCTCTCGCGCGTCGACCTGAATCAACGGTAGCGCTGAAAAGTCGCAGTCGCAGATATCACGATAATCGTAGTGCGCATAACCCGTGATCGCGGTCAGGGTGTGCCCCCCGATCAGCCAGTCCAGCGTCAGCGTGCCCAGCTCCATGGAATTGTCGCTCACTTCAGCCAGGTTGGGGAAGCCGGGGAGGCCGGCGTACTGGGGCTGCAACTGCCCCAGCGTCGCGCCGCCATCGTTGATCACCGCGCGCTCGTCATCGTATTTCTCGACGCCGCTACCGCCCGTAATGGTAGATACCAGGGCCTGGTTCAGACCATTGAATGCAGCGCCTGATCCGAACGGATCAAACGTAGACAACTGGGTAGATACCTGCTTGTTCTGAAAGTCGCTCTGCTCCCACTTGGCGGTAACCAGCAGGGTGTCGGTGGCGTCCCAGGCCAGCTGGACCCGCAGTGTTTCGTCGTCGCGCTCGGGTCCATCATCGCCGGTCAGGACGTTTTCCAGATAACCGTCCAACCCGTAGTCACGATAGGCGATTCGGCCGGACAGGGTATCGGTGATCGGGCCAGAGAGCACCGCTGTGATCTCCTGTTCACCGTCTTCCCAGCCATACAGGCCGCTGATCATGCCTTCCAGTTCCTGGGTAGGCTTGGCCGTCACCACGTGAATCGCTCCACCGATAGTGTTTTTGCCGAACAGCACGCTCTGCGGGCCTCGTAACACTTCCACCCGTTCAAGGTCCATGAAAGGCGCTCTGGCCAACTGGCTGCGGCCCATATAGATACCGTCATGGAAGATAGAGACCGACTGCTCGATACCCTGGTTGACCCCGGGCGTACCGACGCCCCGAATGAAGACAAAGTTTCCGATCGGGCTCTGGGTAATGGCAACAGCCGGTATGTCCACGGCAAAATCCTCGCCGCGTGTGACACCCATATCCTTGATGGAGTCACCGCTCATGGCGATCATCGAGATCGGTACATCCTGCAGGGACTCGGCCCGCTTGGTGGCGGTGACCACCACTTCTTCCAGTCCTTGCGACAGCACCGGCTGGGCCAGGCCCAGGCCGATCATGGCCGCGGTAAGTGTTTTCAACCTGTAGCGCTTGCTCATTGTGGTGTTACCTCCCGTTCGGCCATTTCCAGGCCCTTTTATGGATATGACTGCGCACCGATTTCCGGTGTTCCTGCAGTGTTGCAAGCGCATCCTACCAACGGGAGGGGCTTCGAGAATGTCAAGTACAGGACAATCTGCAAGCACCCAGCGCGGTCGGCAAATGTCGCCGTTTTGACAGTCAATCCGCCCCGGGGTCACGGTATCATCCACAGCATCGACATTCCGCGCCGGGCAATTGCGGCGGGAAACCCACCAACCCTATAACGAGGTGCCATCATGCTGTCCGACCAACTGCGCCAGGAAATTGCCGCCGACATCCACCGCTGCTTTCGCGAGAAATCCCAGGTGCCACTGCTCAATCCCCGCTTCCCGGAGATCGAGATGGAGGATGCCTATCGCATCCAGGAGCAGGTGGTACAACGGTTCCGGGACGAGGGCCACAAGGTGAGGGGCTACAAGATTGGCCTAACCTCCAGGGCCATGCAGGAACTGGCCAACTCAACCGAGCCAGACTACGCTGCCATGCTGGACTTCATGTTCCACCCGGAGGCCGGTGAAAGCGCGCGCGCCGATTGGCAGCAGCCCCTGGTGGAAATCGAAATGGCCTTCGTCATGAAGGAGCGACTGGCGGGTCCGGGTGTGAACGTCGCCGATGTGATCCGCGCCACGGACTTCGTTTTACCGGCGATCGAGATCGTCGACTTCCGGGTGGCCTACGGGCCTGGCATGGACGTGCGCGACACTATTGCCGACCTGGCCGCCGTCGGCGGCGTGATCCTGGGGGGCAACCCGCTGGACCTGAAAGACATCGACATTCGCAACGTGCAGGGCAGCCTGTTGATCAACGGCGAGGTCAGGGAAGAAGGCAATTCATCCGCCGTGCTCGGCAACCCGCTGAACGCCGTGGCCTGGCTGGCGAACAAGTTGTCCGAATTCGGGGTCGCGTTTGAGCCCGGCGACGTGATCCTCTCCGGGTCGTTCCTGCGGGCGCTGCCGGTGAACGCTGGGGACGAACTGGTCGCCCGCTTCGACAGCGGATTCGGCGACATCCGCTTTACTTTTACCTGAGCCCGACTGGAACACTGGCAAACAAGGAGCCTTACATGATTAATTCCGCCTTGAAAAAATGGCGCGAGGGGCAGCCCTCGCTGGGTATCTGGGTCAACCTGCCGGAGATTCACCTGGCCGAAACCCTCGCCCGGAGCGGCGTGGACTGGCTGTGTTTCGACCTCCAGCACGGCCTGATGGATTACAGCGACCTCAATAAACTGCTGCCGGCTATCTGCGGCCTGCCCGTATCTCCCCTGGTACGGGTGGCAGCAAACACCCCGGACCAGATCGGCAAGGTGCTGGACGTGGGCGCCGAGGGCGTGATTGTGCCCATGGTCAACACCGTCGAAGAGGCCGAGCGGGCAGTAGCCGCCTGTTATTACCCGCCCCTGGGACAGCGCTCCTGCGGACCCATGCGGCCTGCCATGGTATCCGGTATCGAGTATCTGGCCGCGGCCAATGAGCAGATCGCCTGCGTGCCGATGATAGAGACGGAGGAGGGGCTGCAAAACGTCGAGGCGATCGCCGCGGTGGAGGGGGTCGACGGACTGTTCATCGGGCCGATGGACCTGTGCTACGGCCTCGGATTGCCCCCGGGCGATTTCGGCAACAGCCTGTTCACAGACGCGGTGCAGGCGATTGTCGGCGCCTGCCGCAAGCATGGCCGCGCGGTCGGCATGTTCGGCTACACGCCGGAGATGGCCAGGTCCTCGCTGGAACAGGGTTTCAACTTCGCCTCCGCCGGCACGGACATCAGCTTCTTCCGCAGCGGCATGGCCCAGGCCCTGGCCGCAGCCCGGGGGGAAGATCCGGAGGCCGCCGCAAAACAGGCAGGTTACTGACCCCGCCCGTCCGGCGACCCCGGTCTAGTGGGTCGCCGGCTCCCGCGCCGCGCCGGCGCTTCGCTTGAGTAACTCCGCGCGCCAGTCGTGGCTGCGCTTGATAATGTACTGGTGGATTTTCTCCACCTGCTCCGGCTCCAGGATGCCGCCAAAGGGCGGCATACCCTTGTGTGATCGCGTGCCGTAGACAATCGGCAGGAACTCGGCGTGCTGCTCCGGCGCCAGGTAGCGCAGGTCGGGGATGATGTTCGCGCTCAGCGCCGACAGGCCGTGACAGACGCCACAGTGATTACCGTACAGTTCCGCACCTTCGGCCAGGGTCGCCGCGTCGGCGGTCAGCGGGGGCGGTGAGGGGGGTTCGAGTTCACGCCTCTGCACTGGTGGCATGGGCGCCTTGCCACCGAGCTTGAAGACGTACAGGCGGGAGTCCGGCACCACGCCGGTACGATAGGCCAGTGCGCCAAAGGTGATGGGGAAGGCGCCCCCCCAGCCCACGTTAAAGGCCACGTACTGCTCACCATCCACTTCGTAGCTTACCGGGCCGGCCACCACGCCACTGGACACCGGCTGCTCCCACAGTTTCTCGCCATCGTCGGCAGCGTAGGCCACTACCCGCCCATTGGCCGTGCCCTGGAACACGAGGTTGCCGGCGGTAGTCAGTGTGCCGCCGTTGTGAATGTGCTCATAGGGCTGCTTCCAGCGTGTTTCCTGGCGCACCGGGTCCCAGGCCACCAGATTGCCCCGATAGACCTGGGCCAATTCCTCGATAGCCTCCAGGGTTTCAGGAACGACGGGAATCTCCAGGCCCAGGTTGGGCACGCCGGTCTGGACATCCCTGGGCGTATCCTGGGGCGCGTAGTATTCCATGGTCACCTGCTGCGGGATGTAGACCAGGCCGGTTTCGGGGTTGAAGCTCATCGGCGGCCAGTTGTGCGCACCCTGGGAACCGGGAAAGACGGTCTTCGGCTCGTTGTGGGTCCAGTAATCCGCCACCTCAAGGTCGACAATGGGGCGGCCGGTTGCCGGGTCGATGCCTTTGGCCCAGGTGACCTCGCCGAACTTCTCGGCGGAAAGGAATTTGCCCGTGGCGGCGTCCAGCACGTAGAAGAAGCCGTTCTTCGGGGCCTGCATCACCACCCGGCGAGGCTTGCCGTCGACGGGCAGTGTGGTGACGATGATGTGCTGGGTCGCCGTATAGTCCCAGGCGTCTCCCGGCGTGGTCTGGTAGTGCCAGACGTACTCGCCCGTGTCCGGGTTGATGGCGACGATGGAGGACACGAACAGGTTGTCGCCCTTCGCCTCGGAGCGCAGCCTGTAATTCCAGAATGAGCCGTTGCCCACGCCGATGTACAGCAGGTTCAGCCCCGGGTCGTAGGCCATGGCATCCCATACCGTACCGCCGCCACCTTGTTTCCAGTACTGATCGCCGTGCCAGGTCTTGCGGATCATGCTGATGGTTTCGGTCTCGTCGCCCTTTTCCGGGTCGCCGGGCACGGTGAAGAATCGCCAGGCCTGCTTGCCCGTTTCAGCCTCGTAGGCAGTGATGTAACCGCGTACGCCGAACTCTGCGCCGCCGTTGCCGATGATCACCTTACCCCTGACCACCCTCGGGGCCCCGGAGATCGTGTAATTACGCTCTGCGTCGATCAGGGTATTGACCGACCAGACCAGCTCACCGGTTTTCGCGTCCAGCGCCTCCAGGCGGCCGTCGTAGACACCCAGATAGACCATGCCATTCCAGAACGCGACGCCCCGGTTGGCGGCATCGCAGCAGCCCCGCCCCTGATAGCCGCGCCAGACCTTCGGGTCGTACTGCCACAGCAATTCGCCGGTCCTGGCGTCCAGGGCGAATACCATGCTGTAGGCGCCGGTGGTGTACAGAACGCCGTCCACCACGATGGGCGTGGCCTCCACAACCCGGTCCAGGGGGTACTTGAAGTTCCAGGCCAGTCCCAGTTTGTCGACGTTGCTCTCATTGACCTGTTGCAGCGGCGAAAAGCGCTCCTCGCCGTAATTGCGGCCGTGCGCCAACCAATTGCCGGGCTCCTGGTCGGCACCGATAATCCGCTCGCCGCTGTCCGGCGCTGCCAGTGAGGCCGACGCAAGGCAGGCCAATGTCAGTGCACGGAAGAAAGTCCTGTAATTCATAGTATGTCGTCCCAGTACTTCAGGTTGTCCGGTCAGGCTGCTGTCGGTCCGGACTTGATTATTGGTCTGCAGTTGTGGCCGCCTGCTTCCGCTGGTAGAGACGGTTGGCCTCTTCCAGCACATATTGCCGGATCGCCTCAGCCGTGGCCTCGTCCACGTAAGGTGCGAAACTGACCATGCCGCGGGCCGCGAGTATCCCGTCGCGCACGATGGCCTGCCACTGCTCATGCACTGCTTGGCCCGAGTAGCGCAGGTCGGGCGTCAGCCCGCCGGTGCGCAGGCCGTCACCGTGACAGTAGCTGCAGTGGCGCTGGTACATGACCTTGCCCCGCCCCAGTGTCTCTGCCGCAGCGGTCACCGGCTGCGGCTTCGCCAGTTCACGGTTCCGCTCCGGCAGCGGCGGCAGCGTGGCCTTGCCCCCCAGCTTGTAGACCAGCACCCGGGACAGGTTGGGAATACCCCAGTGGTGGACGATGGGGCCCGCCTCCGCTCCGGCGCCTCCGCCGAAACCCACGGCGACGGCCAGGTATTGTTCGCCATCGATGGCGTAGGTGATCGGTGCCGCCATGGCCAGGGTCTGGGTGTCGTGGGACCACAGCACCTCGCCGGTGGCGGCGTCGAAGGCGCGCAGTTGCGCCCTGCCGTTGCCCTGGAATACCAGGTTGCCCGCGGTGCTGAGTACGCCACCGCCGCCCGGACGGCCCGTTTCGCTGGCCCAGCGCACCGCTCCCTTCAGGGGATCCCAGGCCAGCAGGCGACCCGTGTAGGTTTCGTCCAGCACCTCCTCCAGGTTGGGAATGTCCGGCACCTCATTGCCCATGCGGTCAAATCCCACGTTCCAGTAGCCCTGGCCGGGCTTCCTGTCGCGTTGGTTGGTTGGCGCCAGGAAGGTAATTGGAATGTGCATGGACGGGATATACACCAGGCCCTCGCCCGGGTGATACGACATGGGGTGCCAGTTGTGTGCGCCCGCGTTGCTGGGCAGACTGATGTTTTTGCCGTCAAACAGGCGCGCTTTCGGGGTTTCCACCGGTCGTCCCGTTTGCATGTCGACATGCGTGGCCCAGGTCATTTCGGCATAGGGCTCTGCCGAGAGCAACTCGCCGGTCACCCGGTCGAGTACGTAGAAAAAACCGTTCTTGGGGGCCTGCATAAGGACCTTGCGCGGCTTGCCGTCGAATTCCAGGTCGGCGAGGATCATGTGCTGGGTGGCCGTGTAATCCCAGCTTTCGCCCGGGGTGGTCTGGTAGTGCCAGACGTATTCTCCGGTCCCGGCCCTGAGCGCCACAATGGAGGTCAGAAACAGGTTGTCACCGCCGCCGGGACTGCGCAAAGCCGCATTCCAGGGAGAGCCGTTGCCGACGCCGATATACAGCAGGTCCAGTTCCGGATCGTAAACCATCGCGTCCCACACGGTGCCGCCACCGCCCCATTGCCACCATTCGCCTGTCCAGGTTGCGGCGATCTGTTTCATCAGCGGTGATTCAAAGCCATCTTCAGGGTTACCGGGCACCGTGTAGAAGCGCCAGGCCTGTTTGCCCGTCTTCCGATCGTAGGCCGTGACATAGCCGCGCACACCCAGTTCGGCGCCGCCGTTGCCAATGACCACCAGGTCGCCCGCGATCCGTGGCGCGCCGGTGATGGTATAGGACTTGTCCCGGTCCGTGGTCTGCACATCCCAGAGCTCGCTGCCGTCCGCGGCGTCGAGGGCCACCAGCCGACCGTCGTAGGTGCCGACGAAAATACTGCCATCGGCGTAGGCGACGCCGCGGTTCACCGCGTCACAGCAGCCCTTGGCCAGGAACGCACGGTCCACCTCGGGGTTATAGAACCATTTCAGCGCGCCTGTTTTCGCGTCCAGGGCATAGACCATCGACCAGCTGCCCGACACGTAGAGTGTGCCGTCGACCATCAGTGGTGTGGCCTCCACCCCACGGCGGGTATACATGTCGAAGGACCAGGCCAGGCCCAACTGGTCGACGTTGTCGCGGTTGATCTGGCGCAGGGAGGAGTGCCGCTGTTCGCCCACGTCGTTGCCGTGCAGGCGCCACTCGGTGTCCGGGGCCGGCGGCAGCGCCCCGGTCGGGTTGGCGAGCGCCAGAGGCGCGGTGAGCGTGCTGGCGAGCAAGCTCACGGTTGCCAGCAATCGGGTGCTTGTATTCACGGTTCGATATCCCTCCTATAATTATTGTGGCCGAAGCGCGACCTGCTGACTCAGTCCGTGTCGCCTTGCGCCGCTTCATTGGGCCAGTACACGTTACCTGCGTGGGTCACCGCGCCGTGTGTGGCCGGGCCGACACTGGCCACGTATTTCTGGGCATAGCCGGACTGGCTCATAAACGCCTTGCCGCTGGGGTCCCCCCGCTCGTAGGCCGCCCGGCGCGCCGCCAGGGTCGCGTCCTCCACGTTCAGAGTCAGGCTGTTGGCTTCCAGGTCGATGTTGATGATGTCGCCGTCCTCGACCAGCGCCAGCAGGCCTCCCCGGGCGGCCTCCGGGGTGACATAGCCCACGCTGAAACCGCGGGAGGCGCCGGAGAAGCGCCCGTCAGTGATCAGGGCCACACTCTCGCCCTTGCCCATGCCGTAGAGCAGGGCGGTGACCGTCACCATCTCGCGCATGCCCGGCCCCCCCACGGGGCCCTCATTGCGGATGACTACTGCTTCGCCCTCGCGGATATCATCGGCCAGGACACTTTTCAGGCAGGCCTCCTCGGATTCGAATACCCGGGCGGGGCCGGTGAAACTCTTGCGCTCAAGGCCCGCAGTCTTGATCACGGCGCCGTCCGGCGCCAGGTTGCCTTTCAGTACCGCCAGGCCACCGGCCGCAGTGCGGGGCTGTGTCACCGGCATCACCACCTTGCCATCGGGTTCCGGCGCCTCCGCCAGGGCTTCTGCCAGGGTACGGCCGTCCAGGGTGGGGCAGTCGCCATGCAGGTAACCGCCGGCGAGCAGTTGCTTGAGGATAACCGGCACACCGCCCACCTCGTGCAGATCGGAGTAGAGATAGGGTCCGGAGGGGCTGAGGTGGGTGATCAATGGTGTGCGTTCGAATACCGCGGCCACGTCGTCGACACTGAACGCGATGCCCGCCTCGTTGGCGATTGCCGGTATATGCAGCACGGAGTTGGTCGAACCACCGGTGGCCGACACCGCGGCACAGGCATTCTCCAGGCTCTCGCGGGTCACCAGTTCCCGCGGCAGGGGATAGTTGGCTTCCACGGCGGCCATCAGCTGGCGCCCGGCCTTGCGCGCCATGGCGCGGCGCTGCGAGTGCACCGAGGGTATGGTACTGGAGCCCAGGGGCGCGAAACCCAGCACTTCGGCGACCATTCCCATGGTATTGGCGGTGAACTGGCCGGCACAACAGCCGGAAGCCGGCCACGCCGCGCGTGACACCGCCTCCAGTTCCTCCTCGTCGCATTGTCTCGCGATCAGTTTGCCGGTGTATTCGGCCACGGTCTTGATTTCCACCCGCTCGTCGCGAAAGCGACCCGGCAGGGCGGGACCGCCGTTGAGGAAAGCCCCCGGCACGTTGAGGCGGGTGAGCGCCATCATCATCCCGGGAAAATTCTTGTCGCAGGCTCCGATACACATCAGCCCGTCATACTGGTGGGCGCGGACCACCAGTTCGATACTGTCGGCGATCACCTCGCGCGACATCAGTGAAAAGTGCATGCCCGAGTGGCCGTTGACCAGCGCGTCGGAGACAGAAATGGTATTAAACTCGCGCGGCGTACCGCCGCCCCGGTAGATTCCCCAGCGGGCCTGTTCGGACACCTCGTTGAGGCGCATGTTACAGGCACTCATTTCCCCGTGACTGGACACCACGCCGACGAAGGGCTGGGCAATGTCTTCATCGTCCAGTCCCAGTCCGCGCAGCATGGCGCGGGCGGCGGCCTTTACCGGGCCGGACTTCATGACATTGGACCTGTACGGTGGGCGTTTACCTTCGTTTCCCTTGTTCATTTCCCTGACCTCTCTGTAAACCATGCACAGCCGGTTGGGCGGCGCCGCTGAATCACCCGGGGCACGGGCACTCAGCTTTTCATTTTCAACATGAAATTGAGGATTTTATTGGCCTTCCCGGCGTAGGGAGGCATCAGCATATCCATACTCCTGATCGGTCCCTGGTAGAACACCGGCCGCAGCTTGGAGAACGTGTTGAATCCTTCGTAGCCATGGTAGTGCCCCATGCCGCTGTTACCGACACCGCCAAAGGGCAGGCTGTGCAAAGCGGCGTGCAGGAGTCCGTCATTGACGGTAACCCCACCGGACATGGTGTTGTCGATATACCAGCGGACGAGTGACTTGTCGTTGCTGTACACGTAAAACGCCAGCGGCCGGTGGTTTGCGTCGATGTAGTCGATCACGTCCTGCGGCTCCCGGTAAGTCTTGACCGGCAGCAGCGGGCCGAACACTTCCCGCTGCATGATTTCCATGTCCTCCGTGACGTCGAGTACCAGGTGCGGCGCCATGATACGGCGCGAGGCGTCAGGCTGCTGGCCCTCAAACAGGTTGATAATGCGGGCGCCCCTGGCGCGTGCGTCCTCCAGTGTGGCCTGCAGCCGATCATAGGAACGCTGGTCGATAACCGCAGTATAGTCGCCGTTGTTCAGGTCCGGGTAACGGGTGTTGCAGATTCTTCGGGCCTCGTCGATGAACGCCTGTTCCCGGCCCTCGGGCAGGAGGAGGTAGTCCACGTTCGTACAGATCTGGCCCGCATTGAACATCTTGACCCACATGATGCGTTCAGCGGCCTTGGTCAGCGAAAAGTCGGGCGCCACCACCGCGGGGGACTTGCCACCCAGCTCCAGGGTGACCGGGGTCAGGTTCCTGGCGCAGTTCGCCATCACGGCCTTGCCCGTGGCGGGGGAGCCGGTGAAGAACAGGTGATCGAAGGGCAGGGAGGTAAAGGCGGGGCCACGACCGTCGCCGTCTTCGAAGAAGGCGAGCTTGCCACGCGGGAAGTACTTTGGCGCCAGCTCCATGAACAGTTTCGCCAGCGCATTGGAGTTCTCCGACATCTTGATCATCGCGGTGTTGCCGGCGGCGAAGATGCCGGTGAGCGGCGCCAGCGCCATGGAGATGGGGAAGTTCCAGGGGACGACCACGCCCACCACGCCGAGCGGCTGGGGAATGACGCGGGCTTTCGCCAGCGGGTACTGGGTGACATCCAGGGCACGCTTCTGTGGCTTCATCCACTTTTTCAGGTGCTTGATGGCGTCGAGGATGCCCTCCTGGTTCATCAGCAGTTCCGACAGGATGGTCTCGAACCGGGAGCGGCAGCCGTAGTCCCTGTTCACCGCATCGATCAGGGCCTCACGGTTTTCCACCAACATCCGGTGCAGGGCTTTCAGGTCGGCCACGCGCTCCCGGTAGTCCGGGTTGCGATGGGCCCGGTAGTGAGCCCGCTGTTCGTCGAACACGGCCTGGAATTCCACCGGCATGGTTTGCTGATTCAGGGAAAGCGGCTGGTTCATGAGTTTGACCTCCTGTTGGGGCGCTGCAACCCCGTGCTGTAAAAATCCTGTCCCGATCGTCGGGACCGTGACCCGGAACTGTAACGGGATCCTCAGCGCGAGAGTGTCAGGGAGGCGACAGTTCGCCACCCTTTGCGGCAAAAAATTCAGTAATGGGCGCTGATAGCGCCCCGTGCACGTCGATAGTCAACTAGTTGACAGATGCCTGGCGCCCGGACACGCAAAATAGCGTGACATCAACGTACCAGGGTGACTCCCGGGGAGTGGGACCATGCGACAGACCACGGGCGGCGACGCCTTTTTCCTCTACACGGACAGGCAGAATCGGCATCAGCACATCTCGATGCTGAACATCTACGACCAGTCCTCGGTACGCGACGCCCCGTTGCGTTTCAAGACGATCCTCGAGCAGGTCGAAAAACGACTCAGCGTATCGCCCATCTTCCGCCAGAAGCTGGTCCAGGTACCGCTGAACCTGGATTACCCCTACTGGATAAATGATCCCGACTTCGACCTGGAGTTTCATGTGCGGCATATCGCACTGCCCAAGCCGGGTGACTGGCGCCAGTTGTGCATCCAGGTGTCGCGGCTGCATTCCCGCCCGCTGGACATGTCCAAGCCGGTCTGGGAAATGTACATTATCGAGGGACTGGACAACGTCGATTTCCTCCCCAAGGGGGCGTTCGCCATCATGACCAAAGTCCACCACGTGGCGCTGGATGGGGTCGCTGCCGCCGAATTGACCATGGCGATTCACGATACGGAACCCTATCCCGAGAAAGAGAAGCGACAGGTGCGCTGGCGACCGGAACGTCCACCCCGTCCCGCAGCGTTGCTGGGGCGAGCGGGCATCAACAACCTGCGCCGGGGCCTGCGCACCGGCCTGTCGCTGACGGAAAAGCTGGGCAGCGCGGCGCTGGAACGGGGCTCATTCCGCAACGACTCGACGGCCGTGGACGCGGCCAGGACGCCCGTGACGCGCTTCAATCAGCCGATCTCGCCTCACCGGACCTGGGATGCCGCGCGCTTCCGGCTGGACGAATTCAAGGCCGTCAAGCAGGCTGTGCCGGGGGCCACGATCAACGATGTGGTGCTTACCGTCTGCGGGGGTGCCATGACGCGCTATCTGGACAGCAAGCATGAAACTCCTGACCTGCCGATGACCGCCATGGTCCCCGTGAGCGTGCGCTCCGACAGCGAAAGCGGGGGGGCCGGCAACAAGATTCACCTCAGCCGGACCAGCCTCAGCACGCTGGAGCGCGATCCGCTCAAGCGCCTGCAGCAGGTGCAGAAGAACATGGAGGCGCTCAAGCGCATGAATGCGGTGAGTGCGAGGGAATTGATGGAAATCCAGGAGCAGGTGCCCGCTCCCACGCTGATGCTGGCCGGCAGGGCCGTGGCCGCATCCCGGGGCCCTGGCCGCGCCTACCGCGCCAGCCACAACATGGTGGTTACCAATGTGCCCGGGCCACAGCAACCGTTGTACTTCTGCGGCGCGCGGCTGGTGATGTTCACGGGTATGGCCGTGATTGGCGATGACATGGGAATCAGCCACGCGGTCACCAGCTACGACGGAGAACTGGTTATTGCGCCCCTTTCTGACCGAAAAATGATGCCGGACCCCGCCTTTTACCGGGAGTGCCTGGAAGCGGCATTTCAGGAAATCCGGCAGGCGGCACTGGCGGCGCCGGACGGCGGGTCCAGGAAAAAGGCCACCAGGCCGCGTCGCAGTGGCCGCACGCCTGCCGCGGGAGGCAGGCGTGGCGTGCGGACTGGCAAGCGTGGAGGGGCGCAGGCATGAACCGAATGACCCTGCTGGACACGATGTTTCTCGGACTGGAGTCTCCCGAGTTACCTGCGCACATCGCGGGGCTGCAGATCTATGAACTGCCCAGGGGCAAGGGCAGCGCATGGCTGCATGGCCTGATGGAGGAGTTGCGCGAGCGCCCCCCCGGCTCACCGTTTAACGAGAAACTGCGCTTCCGCCTTGGCGGCCTCCCGGAACTGGTGGTGGATGAGGACTTCGATCCCGAGTACCACGTGCGCCATACGGTTCTCCCCAGGCCCGGCACCGATGAGCAACTGCGCAGCCTGCTGGCGCGCCTGCATGCCAACCTGATGGACCGGGACCGGCCACTGTGGGAATTCCACCTGATCGAGGGCCTGCAGAACCGGCGTTTTGCTTTCTACATCAAGATTCACCACGCCATTTGCGACGGCGCGACCTTTTCCAAGTGGATGTCACAGTCCACGACGAGCAGCGCCTCAGCCCGGGAACTGCGGCCCATCTGGCAGCGGCCCAGCGTGCGCGCCAACCGGACTGCCCGCACCGGACTGGAAACGCTCCAGGCACCGGTCAACGTGCTGGCAGCGGCGCGGGACCTGGGGCTGGGGATCGGCCAACTGACCGGCAAGCTGCTGCAGCGTCGCTTTCTGGAGGGCGACCGGCGCATTGCACTGCCCCTGTCGAGCCCGAGTACCGCGTTGACGGCGCCCCCGACCGCGTCGCGCAACCTGGCCTTCACCCGTTTCCCACTGGCGGAACTGAAGGCCATGGGCCGGCCCTCAGGCGCCACCCTGAACGATGTGGTGCTGGCTATCTGCGACGCCGCGCTGCGGCGCTTCCTGTCCGAGCAGGGGCAGATACCCGGCCAGCCCCTGGTTGCGATGGTGCCCGTGAACCTGCGTGCGCCGGGCAGCGAGGAGGAGGGCAACCTGGTGACGAGCATCCAGGTCAAGCTCGGTGCGCCGGAACTGGGGCACGTCGAACGCCTGGCAGCGGTCAGTGAGGCCATGCGCAGTGGCAAGGACCTGTACAACGGTATACCCGCCGCGGCCTCCCAGGCCTACAGCCTGGGTACGGCCGGGCTTGCGGCCATCGGCTCCGGCCTGCGCCTGGAAGGTATCATGCCGCCACCTTTCAACCTCATCATATCCAATGTGCCCGGCCCGCAGGAGCCTCGTTACTTTGGCGGCGCGGAAATGCTGGAGACCTACCCGGTTTCCGGTATCGCGCCGATGAGTGCGCTCAACGTCACGGTCTATAGCTACAACGGCGAGTTGTTCTTCGGACTGGTGGCGGGGCGCCGCGCGATGCCCCACCTGCACGACCTGAAGTTGTGCATCGACGAGGTGTATGAGGAGTTCGTTGAGGCGCTGCTGGAGGCGGCCTGAGCCGCCGCGTGCGAGCTGGGGACGGACCGACTGATACCGGGGGCAGCAACCGGGCTACCTGCGGGTACCCTCACATTTGCTTGTAGCGCACGCGCAGCGAATAGGAATCCCAGACACCCGTCAGTCGAACGTCGCCCCAGATATGACTGCCGTGGTACGCTCCTACGACTACCCAGTGTGATGGATCTGAGTCCACGCCGTTTGCCGCGTTGCGCAAAATCTTTTTTAGTCTAGGGAGCAGATCCAGGTGATAGAATTTTCTCTCGCCAACTGCGGCGATCGATTCCTCAAAGTTCAAAATTGTGTCGCAATAGCCCCAGCGTGGCCCCGACCACTGCCACCATCCATGGTGCGGCCTTCTGTTAATCGATCTCAAAGCCAGTTGATAATATAAACTGTCACCGGCCTCCGTATTTTTCAATACGATCGCTGAAAGATATCCTCCATGGTTCTGGTCCACCTCCGCAACCATTCGTTCGTGCTTCGGCATGAAGCCGATAGTGTGATGCAGGTACTCCATCTCCGACAGTGGCCCGGATGTCGATATCGCCGGTGGGTGACTTGGGTAGATATCAGCTCGAATGGGTGAGGCGAAGACCGAAAATTCTGTGTCCGGCGGCAGATTATAACCACTTTGGGCGATCTCCCACTGTCCCCCCAGGTCTATCAAACGCCCGCTGCGTGTTGCGGTAGAATGGCCGGCAAAGGGTTGAAATTTACGACCTGGGTTGTGCCATTGCGTAAAGTACCAGTTAGCGTTGGTCACATTCGCGCCGTACAGCGTCCCGTTCCAGGGCGATGGCGCCAACCAGAACCCATGTGGCGACTTGACCAGAGTTTGTTCGCGGGAGGCCTCTTCGACGAGTGTTCTCTCCGCATTGACGTGTTTTTCCAGGTTAAACGAGTCCAGCGCCGGCTGGTCAAAGGGCGCCATACCGGAGCCGCAATCATCACCGTTGGCGTAAGCCGTTACGGTCAGGCTGGCTGTCAACAACAGAAATAATAAGAACTCGCTGCGCTTGCCAGGTTCCAAGCGTTGGCGCACTCGTACAAGCATATAATCAAACCACGCACTGACTCGAATCAACCAACCGCCGTTGGCTCGAACCATTGCAAATAAAATAGTTAAAGCTATTCTATAGGCGATATGGCCGGATTTCTACTCAAAGCGGTGGCCAGGGTCGACGTCGCCCGTGCTTGTTCACTACCCGTGATGAAAGTAGGAGGCTCCGCTGGTCACGCCCCAGAGTTTGCGGATCAGGGAGGCACGGTTGCCGGCAAAAAACTCCCTTGACCCGGCGGGATGCACCATGTCGAGTGGCTCGCCCTGACACGGCGTGCCAGTGCTCGACGGCGTCCTCCAGCCGATCGTCGCCCCAGAACAGCTCGTTGTCGCCCGCCGGCAGGTGTTCCTGCATCCACAAGTGGCAGGTGGCCCCGACGTAGGCGGCGTTTGCCGACGAAGGGGATGTTGTTCATCTCCTGCATCAAATCGCGCACGTTGAACGGCTGCGAGATCGCGGTAAAACCCGCTGCCTGTCCGCCGCCCGCCACCGACCTGGCGGGAGCAGCGTTTCGGACGTGCGGACAGTCGCGAGACCGGGGCGGTCAGCTCCCCTCGGAAAGTTCCTCGAGAATACGCTGACGCAACTTGTATTTCTCGACCTTGTTGGTCGCGGTCTGCGGTAACTCGGGAATAACGCGCACATAGGCGGGGCGCATGTACTTCGGCATCGTCTCGGCCGCAAAGCGCTGGATTTCCGCCTCGTCCAGCGTGTCGTCCAGCGGCGTTACGAACACCACCACCTCGTCTTCATCGCCTTCGCGGCTCGGGATCGACAGCGCTGCCGTCATCTGTACGCCCGGATGCTGGCTGATCATGTCCTCGATCTGGAAGGAGGACAGGTTTTCCCCGCGCACCCGGATACGATCCCCCATTCGGTCCTCGAAATAGTAATAGCCGTCTGCGGCCTTTACGACCGCATCCCCGGTGTGGAACCACAGGTTCTGGAATGCGGCCACGGTGGCCTCTTCCTTGCCCAGGTAACCCTGCATCAGGGTGCCGGGCAGGCGCGGACGCAAGGTCAGCTGGCCGGGTACTTCGGACGGGCATTCCTCGTCATTCTCGTCGCGAACGGCCACTTCCAGGAAGGGCGAGGGCAGGCCCATAAAGCCCTTACGTATCGCCCGCTCGTCGGTACCGGCCAGGATCGGCGTACCGATCCGTTCGGCAAGCTCGTGCATCTCGGCGTGGGAACGACCGCGATAGAGCTCGTCGGGGGTTCCCTCGCCGGGCGCGGTTTCTTCCATGATGGCTAGGAATACGGCGCCACTTTCACTCTGGCCGAAGCCGGAACTGACGAAGTCGATGCCGAAGCGCCGGGCAAACTCGTTGTGATGCAGGCTCAAAGGCTGCATGTGCACCTTGTTGAGTGAGTTGTAGTGGTCGTCGGGTTGTTCCGGGGCCTTGATGAGCCAGGGAATCATCACGTCGAGCAGGATCGCGGTAGTGACGCCGCGCGCGGCAATCCGGTCCCAGAATGAATCGGGACTGAAGCGATTCCAGGCCGCTACTTCACAGCCCACCCACGCGGCCCGGCAGACGTTGGCGACGGCGCCTCCAACATGGTACATGGGCAGGTCGTTGTAGATGACGTCATCGGAGGTCAGCATGGAACGAATGCCGAAGCTGTACTGCGCCATCCAGCGGTGCGGCTGCAGGACGCCCTTGGCGGGGCCGGTGGTGCCCGAGGTATAGATGAGGTTGGCCGGGTCATTGAAGGACAGCTCCACCTCGGGTGCGGCGCAGTCCCTGGTCAGTTCATCCCAGCTGAGCGCGGCCAAAGACGGGTCGGTCTCGGGTGCGTCGGCAACGAAATCGTGTGCGCCTTCCGGTGCATGGTAGACCGCTACCGTGGGTTTCTGCTCCAGCGTTGCCGCCACCTCGTTCAATACCGGCAGCAACTGGGCATCGGTCACCACCAGACTGGGCGCCGCATCATTGAGCATGTAGGTCAACAGACGTCCGGTGAAGGCAAAGTTCACCGGACTGTAAACCGCACCGGCTTTCCAGATACCGAACATCATCAGTGAGCTGATCTGCATATTGCGGCTGAGGACACAGACACGGTCTCCCTTGCCGATGCCGTGCCGGACCAGGTTGCCGGCGATAGCGTCGGCGCGGGCGGCGAACTCGGCATAACTCAGTGCCACGTCGTCCTCACCGTAGTACAGGAATGTCCGGTCGCCGGCGATCCTGGCCCAGTGGTCCAGGCGTTCAGTCACCAACTCGCCGTCGGCGGCCAGGAGTTTGGTCAGTTCAGATTCAGACAGGGTTTGCGGATTCATGGTTTTCCTCAACAGTTGTTCTATCAGCCGGCCGTATATCAGGGGCGCAGGCCAAATGCCGGGCGACCGAGTTGTTCAGGCAGTAAAGCGTAGGCATCGCGTACCCAGTCACACAGCAGCGCCCGGCTGTCGCGGGGATCGATTACGTCCTGCACGCCAAACTGCTCGGCCGTGCGGAACGGTGAACCAATCTGTTCCAATTGTCGGGCGATGCGGGCGATTTCAGCCTCCGGGTCAGCGGCGCGCGCCAGCTCGGCGCGAAACGCAGCCTCGATCCCGCCTTGCTGCGGCAGTGATCCCCAGGTGCCTGAGGGCCACGACCAACTGCGCGAGGCGCGGTGCCGGTTGACGGCACCGGCGCCGCCTACGCCGAACACCCGCCGCATGACCAGTTCAGCCTGCGGCACACGCGCCTGGTAGATGGCGCTGATCGCCCGTGCGCCATAGCGGATGGTGCCGCGACGCTCGGGCTCGGACCCGATCGACACGCCGGCCTGGTCGGTCAGGCTGACGATGGGCAGATGAAAAGTTTCGCACAGGTCGACCAGCCGGGTCACGGCGATGGCGCCCTCCGCGGTCATTGTCGCGCCGCGCATTGGATCGGTTGAAATTACCCCGACCGGGTGCCCATCCAGCCGGGCCAGCGCCGTGACAGTCGCTTCGCCGTATTCCGCATAGGGCAGAATCGACCCCTCGTCGAAAATCGCCTGCAGAATCGGCTGGATGTCATAGGGCTGACGCTCGCTGCGCGGGATTGCCACAAGGAGACTCTCTTCGCGCCGGTCTACGGGGTCCCTGCCCGCGCTTACCGGCGGCAGGTTGAAAACGCTTTGCGGCAGATAGGACAGGAAACGACGGGTGACCTCGAAGGCCTCGGTCTCAGTGGCCACAATCCGTTCGACCATGCCGTTACGGCGGTGAACATCGGCACCGCCCAATTCCTCCTTGGTCAGATCCTCGCGAGTAGCGCCGAGCACAATGGGCGGGCCCGCCGTGAATACCTGACCGATGCCATTGACCATGACGGCCAGGTGCGACATCACCAGGCGCGCCGCACCGAGGCCCACGGTCGGGCCGAGGCAGGCGGAAACGACCGGCACCAGGGACAGGTTGTCGACCACCGAGTCCCAGCCCGGGTTGACCGGCAGGTAGTGGTAGCCTTTTTCCTGTGCAATCTTGACGCTGCCGCCGCCACTGGCGCCGTCCAGCAGCCGGACCACCGGCAGCCTCATCTCCCGGGCGTAGGCTTCAGCGTAAATCTGCTTGTCATGGATCGCCGCATCGCCCGAGCCGGCCCGCACGGTGAAGTCGTCAACCCCGAGGACGACCTTGCGTCCGTCCAGCCGTGCCGTTCCCGCCACGAAGTTTGCCGGCAGGAAATCGGTCAATGCGCCATCCTCATCATAGCGGCCGAAACCGGTCAGCACTCCGATCTCGGCAAAACTGCCGGGGTCCACCAGGGCGTCGATGCGCTCGCGCGCATTCATCTTCCCCTGCGCCTTCTGTTTGGCCAGCTTTTCGGGGCCACCCATCCGATGGGCAAGCTCACGACGTAGTTCGATTTCGGCTACTTCGGCAGCCCAGCCAGGGTCGGTCTCGACCTCGGGGCGGGTCGCCGACACGGCCGACCCCTCGCCCGGGCTAAGGATGCAGAGCACCTGTCCTTCGCTGACAGAATCATTGACTGCTACCGCGAGTGCGCTGACGGTGCCGTCGTCCGCAGCTCGCACGATGTACTCCATTTTCATCGCCTCGAGCACCAGCACCGGGTCACCCGCGGCCACCGCCTGCCCGGCCTCGACCAGAATGGTCACCACGGTCCCCGCCATCGGCGCTGGCAGGGCTGTTTCATCGTCGCCCAGTTCGGGCAGGGTGTCCGGACGATCTCCCGCGTCCGCTAACGTCGCACCGCCGGGCGGCGCCAGGGCTTGCTGCCGGTCGGCAGCAGCGAGCAATTCGGGCAGGTGCTGGGCGACCAGCGAGGTGTCGAACACCCCTGACAGGAAGGCCGGATGTTGCATGATGCTGAGCAATAGCGGCTGGTTGGTGGATACCCCCCCAATGTGAAACTCCCGCAGCGCGGCGGCGGTATTGGCGACCGCTCGCTCGAACGATTCGCCGCGGGCGATCACTTTGGCCAGAAGGGAATCGTAGCGCAGGCTGGTGCTATAGCCGGGATAGCCGTAGCCGTCGACCCGCACATTGGGCCCGCCGGGCGGGTTGTAGGCGGTCAGCGTGCCCGCCTGCGGCACCGGGGCGCCGTCGGGGGCCATTGACTCGAGGTTGACGCGCGCCTGCACCGCAAAGCCGCGCATCGCAGGCGGGTTGTCCAGGCCGAGGTCGGACAGTGACTCGCCCCTGGCAACACGAAGCTGCGCCTGCACCAGGTCGACCCCGGTTATTTCTTCAGTGATGGTGTGTTCCACCTGCAGTCGCGGGTTGGCTTCCATGAACCAGAACCCTTCCGGGCGGACCAGGAATTCCATTGTGCACAGGCCATCGTAATTCACATGCCGCGCCAGCCGGGTCGCGGCGTCCAGGATGCGGTCGCGGAGGTCTGCGGCCATGTCGGGGGCCGGGGCAATCTCGACGATCTTCTGGTGACGGCGCTGCACCGAACAGTCGCGCTCCCACAGGTGGCAGACCGCGCCGCTGCCATCGCCGATCACCTGCACCTCGATGTGCCGGGCCGCAGGCAGCAGTTTTTCGACGTAAAGGTCGCCAACGCCAAAGGCCTGCACCGCCTCCGATCGGCAGCTTGCATAGGCCGCGTCCAGTTCTACGATGTCGTGCACGGCGCGCATACCGCGGCCGCCGCCGCCGGCCATGGCCTTGAGCATGACCGCGCCGTGGGTGCGGGCGAAGTCGCGCGCTTCTTCCAGGCTGGTGGGACGGACGGTACCGGGCGTTACCGGAACCCCGGCTTCCTCAGCCAGCGTGCGCGCGCGAATCTTGTCGCCAAACTGCACCAGCACGTCAGCCGGGGGGCCGACGAAACGCAGGCCCATATCGGCGCAGCGGCGGGCAAAATCGGCATTCTCGCTGAGGAATCCGTAACCAGGATGCAGAAAGTTGCAGCCTGCCCCTTCGGCAACCGCCAGGATCGCGTCCTGGTCCAGGTACGCCGCCGCTCCGGAAGCTGGCAGTTCGTGGCATTCATCCATGTGCGCCGTGTGCAGCGAGGCCAGGTCGTCAGCGGCGTGGATACCCACGGTGCGAAAGCCCAGGTCGCGAGCCGCTCTCGCCACGCGGATTGCGATTTCACCGCGATTCGCTATAAGAAGTACTGACAAGATTGCCTCCGGAAATGGTCAACGGGAAGGGACGTCCACGCTGCCTTGCCGGGCGCCGCGGCAATTCAAAAGAAAAAGGCCAGCTGAGTCAATAATCCCTTTTTGGTAGGGGCGATCCAGAGCAGGGGATGATCCTGCTGGCTTGCCTGAATTTCCGCGGCTTTGCGCCCTGCCTGTGCTCACATGCCCAGGTCCTCGACCCGGTCGAAGCTGTGATGTTCGTCCAGTTCCTCCACCGTGATCCGGTTGGCAAATACGGCAAACGCCAGGTAGCCGGCCAGGCCGTTGGTGCGCACCATCCACGGCGGCAGATAGCGCGGTTCGGCCAACACGCCAGCGTCGAACAGCGGCGCCAGGCGCACCACGTCGCCCACGGTCATGCGTCCGGCGAAGAAGTGTCGGGTCAGGTCCAGCCGTTGATGTTGCATGGCCCAGCGAAAAAATGTGTGGACTTCCATCAGGCCGTGCAGGTAGACCACGTCCTTGGTGAAGGCGCTGCCCCCCGTGAGGGGGGCGCCACGGAACACCCGCATGGCCGAATTGAAACTCTCCCCTGGAGTCTGCCCCCGCTCCAGCAGCCAGCGGAATACCTCGATGAAATCGGCGCCCTGCAGCGCCTTGTGGATGGCAACGACGCGCAGCGCCAGGCGTTCGACCCGGCTCATGTCCATCGCACCGGTGACCAGTTCGGAAAAGGTGGCCAGGCCCTCCTGCGGACCGGTGGTGCGTGGTGCGCCCAGGCTCAGGCTGCGAAAATGCGGCTGCGCCCGCCCGTTGAGGGCCGTGAGGCTGTGCACGAAGGCCTCGTGCTGGAGTAGTTGCTCCAGGTCGTATTCGGAAAAACAGGTAGCCGCACGCAGTCGCACCCGCGTGGCGCCAGCCGCGGCCTTCGACGCCATCGCCGGGTCTATCTCCACACGAATGGTGCCCGGCTGGAATACCTCGTCCAGGCGCGCCGTCATCTGTGTGGCGACCAGTTCAGCCGGCAGGCAGTAGTCCGCCTCGGATGTGCGAGTGGCACGGTAGTAAGCTTCGCCCACCTCGAGGAAGTGCTCTGCGGCCTCCAAGTTGTTCACGTGCCCCCCGGAGATGGTGTCTCCGGGTGCTCCGTACAGCAGCCGACTTTGCTCGGTCATCTGCGGGGTGCCCACCGCCTCCAGCAGGGCGCACAGACGCTCGTAGGATGCCGCGGTCGAGCGCAGGTAAGCCGCCATGGGGCCATCCCGGCCCTTGAGCGTGCCAAGGCAGGCTTGCAGGGTGGTCCGGGCGTCGTCCAGGCCGCCGCGCGGGTACTCGACCTGTGGCAACCGCGGTGCGCCGCGGCTATGACCGTCAAGGAAGGTAGTCATCACGTCGCCGGGCCAACTGAGCCGGCTAAGCACCTTGATGCCCTGGGCTGCAGCGACGATACCGGCATCCACCTGCGCCAGCAGTTCCAGGTCTTCAATGGCTTGGGTAGTGCTCATTAACAGCGCCTCAGGCAGTTTTACCGAATCTGTTTCCGTCTGTCGCAACTATAGGTGAAACACGGCCGCAGCGCCCGTAACACCGATTTGACCAGCAGTAGATCCCCTGCGCGCCCCGGGGTTGGCCTGTTCCCGGTAACGCTCCGCGGCTACACTAGTCCTTTGCTTTGGATAGCACAGGAGTGGCCAATGAGCCAGATCGATGCAGGTGAAAAAGAGCAGTTCTTCCGAGACGTGGAAGCGGCCGCAAAAAAAGCCATATGGTGTGCGCTGGCCACGGTAGACGGCCACGAGCCCCGGGTTCGCATGGTGCATCCCACCTGGGAGGGGGATACCCTGTGGATCGCGACAGGTCCGGAAACAGCCAAGGCAAAGCAGATTAGAGCCAACCCTGTGGTGGATATCCAGTTCCAGGTGGCGCCTGATGACTTTGTCCACCTGATGGTCCGGGGTCGGGCAACCGTACTGGATGACAAGGAGACCAGGAGCCGCATCTGGGACGTACTGGACTATGACCTTGCGCAGTTCTGGCCAGGGGGGCCAACGGACCCCGGGTATTGCGTGATCCGGGTCGATCCCGAACGCGTCGAATTGTCTGAAATGTTCGGCACACGCAACAAGCGGGTCTGGCGCAGCTGATGCCGGAATCCCACGAGGCGTGGATGCGGCGCGCCCTGGCGCTGGCGGATGCCGCGGCAGTGGCGGGCGAGGTGCCGGTAGGCGCCCTCGTGGTACGCGACGGCGAGTGTTTGGGAGAGGGTTACAACCAGGTCATTTCCGCCACCGATCCCAGCGCCCACGCAGAGATAGTGGCGCTGCGCGCCGCGGCAAGGAAGGTCGGCAATTACCGTTTGTCAGGCGCTGTCCTGTACGTCACGCTGGAACCCTGCACCATGTGCTGCGGCGCGCTGGTCCACGCCCGGGTGGAAACCCTGGTGTTCGGTGCCACCGAACCGCGAGCCGGGGTGGTCTGCAGTCAGGCCAGCGCATTGGCTGCGCCCTGGTACAACCACCGGGTCAAGTGGCTCGGCGGGGTTTTGGCGGAGGAATCCAGCCGGCGCCTGCAGGCTTTTTTCCAGGCCCGCCGCTAGATCGCGGAGAGGCTGGTGCCGCGCAGCTGCTCCGGCAGGTATTCGGCGGGCTGCAGGGGCGGGGAGGGCTGCAACTCGGGGATGTCGTGCCACTGCAGGATTGCGTAGTAGTGGCGAATGTTCTGGACATAGGTGACGGCTTCCAACCCGCGGGCATAGCCCCGTTTCACGGTCTGGAAATACTTGCTTTTCTGTAGCTGCGGCAGCCGCTGCATCACGTCTGACCACAGGTGCGGGTCGCCGCCCTGGCGCTCGGTGAGAACCCGCGCATCTTCCAGGTGGCCGCGGCCGATATTGTAGGCGGCCAGGGCAAACCAGGTCCGGTCCGGGTCCTCGATGTCGTCCGGCAGGCGGCGTTTGATGTTTTTCAGGTAGCGGGCGCCACCGCGCAGGCTTTCCAGCGGGTCAAGCCTGTTTTTGACCCCCATTTCCCTGGCGGTAGGCAGGGTCAGCATCATCATGCCCCGTACCCCGGTGGGGGAGGTGGCCTTCGGGTTCCAATGGGATTCCTGGTAAGCGATGGCCGCAAGCAGATGCCAGTCCATCTGGTACTCCGCCGCCACCTGCCGGATGAGGTCCCGGTAGTTGGGCAGGTCGTTGCGCAGGTTGCGAGCGAAGGTATGCGACCCGATACGGGTGGCATTGGCCACGTGCCCGAAGTATTCCTCCCGCAGTTTCGCGAGTTCACCGCTGTTCTGCAGGCCCAGCAGGAACTCGTCGATGTGCTCCCGCAGCCGTGTGGCGTCCTCCCCGGGAGGCAGGTACCACACCATATCCTGCTCCGCCTCCAGTTCGAAGGCCACCTTCAGGCTCGGGTAAAGACCCTGCTGCACCTTGAATTCGTTGGAATCCAGCACTGCCAGTTGCGCCTCGCCGCTATCGACCAGTTCCAGCAGCTCCATGGAGTCGGCGCCCTGGATTTCCTGCCATACCAGGCCCGGCATTTGCCCGTTTCGCAGCCTGGACAGGAACTCGGCGTGGCTGCTGCCCGCCAGTACCACCAGTTGCATACCGGCTGCATCCTCCAGGCTGCGGGGGCGGCGGTCGCCCGCACGGTAGACAACCTGCGGGGTCAGCCGGTCGTAGGGCAGGCTGTGGTCGTAGGCCTGCTGGCGTGCGGAGGTCAGGGTCAGCCCCGCGGCAGCCAGGTCTGACTTGCGCAGGTCCAGGGTCCGGAACAGGTCGGGCAGGTTGGACGCAGTTTCCAGTTTCAGGCGGACACCCAGTTCTTCGGCGAGCCGGCGGGTGAGTGCGTATTCGTAACCTTCCGGGCCGGTCTTGTCGTAGTAGTAGGTGGTGGGGCTGTTACGGGTTATCACGCGCAGTTCGCCGCGGTCCAGCACGCGATCCAACTGATCCCCCTGTTGGCCACAGGCAAGCAGCAGGCAGCCCGACAACAGGGCCGGCAGGGCGGTATAAAGGTACCTGAACATGGTTTTATTCTAGCGCCTCGGGCGGCCCGTGCGAACGATATTATTTCAGCGGCATTCACCCCGGTTTGCAGTTAACCCCGGCAGGCAAAACCAGTACAATAGCGCCTTTCTCCAACCCCTCCCTCTGGAGCTAATCACAGCATGCTAATCCTGCGCGGTGCACCGGCCCTGTCAGCTTTTCGACTGGACAAGCTCGCACCCACGCTCTCCGCCATACATCCCGACATCCTGATCCACCACACCGAGTTCGTGCATTTTGCCGACCTGGCGGCAGACCCGGATTCATCGCAGCGGCAGGTCCTGGAGGAACTGCTGCAGTACGGCCCACAGCCGGAGGATGCGCTGGCGCACCCGGGAGAGGGGGGCGAACTGTTCCTGGTGGTGCCGCGCCCGGGCACGATTTCGCCCTGGTCCAGCAAGGCAACGGACATTGCCCACAATTGCGGGCTGGCGGTGGTGAGGCGACTGGAGCGTGGCACGGCCTACTACCTCGACCTGCCCGTCGACCTGGATGCCGGGCAGCGCCAGCAGGTAGCAGCCAGCCTGCACGACCGGATGACCGAGGCGGTGTTGGACGACCTGGCGCAGGCGAAGGTACTGTTTGAAGAGGCGCGGCCCGCAGCCCTGACAACCGTGGACATTATCGGGGGTGGTCGCGAGGCCCTGCTCGCGGCCGACCGTGAACTGGGCCTGGCGCTGGCCGATGACGAAATCGACTACCTGGTGGACAGCTTCACCACCCTCGGACGCAACCCGAACGACGTCGAGCTGATGATGTTCGCCCAGGCCAACTCGGAGCACTGCCGGCACAAGATATTCAATGCCAGCTGGAGCATCGACGGCGAGGAACAGGACCTGTCCCTGTTCAAGATGATCAAGAATACCTACGCCCTTGGCGGTGAAAACGTTCTGTCCGCGTATTCCGATAATGCGGCCGTGGTGGCCGGTCATCGCGCCGGGCGCTTTTATCCAGACCCGGAAAGCGGCGAGTACGGTTTCCGGCACGAGGACATTCACCTGCTGATGAAGGTGGAGACCCACAACCATCCCACGGCTATCGCGCCCTTTCCCGGTGCCGGCACGGGCTCTGGCGGAGAGATCCGGGATGAGGGGGCGGTGGGCCGGGGCTCCAAGCCCAAGGTGGGCCTGACCGGTTTCTCAGTGTCCAATCTCAATATCCCCGGTTACCGGCACCCCTGGGAAGGGGACTACGGCAAGCCGGGACGCATTGTCTCCGCCCTGGATATCATGATCGAGGGCCCAATCGGCGGGGCCGCTTTCAACAACGAATTTGGCCGACCCAACCTGTGCGGGTATTTCCGCAGCTTCGAACAGAGTGCTCCGGGACCGGCCGGGGACGAGGTGCGCGGTTACCACAAGCCGATCATGATCGCGGGTGGTTATGGCAATATCCGCGCGGAGCACGTCAATAAGGGGGAGTTTTCCCCGGGCGCCAAACTGATCGTGCTCGGCGGACCCGCCATGCTGATCGGTCTCGGCGGGGGGGCCGCTTCCTCGATGGCCTCGGGGCAGAGCGCAGAGGATCTCGACTTTGCCTCGGTGCAGCGCCAGAACCCGGAAATCGAGCGTCGTTGCCAGGAGGTCATCGACCGCTGCTGGCAGTTGGGGTCCGACAATCCCATCGCCTTTATCCACGACGTGGGCGCCGGCGGCCTGTCCAACGCGTTTCCGGAACTGGTCAAGGACGGCAAGCGCGGCGGTCGCTTCGAACTGCGTAATGTGCCGAACGACGAGCCGGGTATGTCGCCTCTGGAGATCTGGTGCAACGAGTCACAGGAGCGCTACGTCATGGCGGTGGAGCCCGAGCACCTGGCCACCTTCGAAGCTATCTGTGAACGGGAGCGCTGCCCCTTCGCGGTGGTCGGCGAGGCAACCGAGGAAATGCACCTGACCCTGGGCGACAGTCTGTTCGATAACGCCCCGATCGACCTGCCCATGTCGGTGCTGTTCGGCAAGCCGCCGAAAATGCATCGCAGTGTCCAGCGCCAGTCAATCAAGCACCGCTCCCTGCAACTGGCGGTCAGCCCCTCGCAGGCGGCGGAGCTCGTACTGCAGTTGCCTGCAGTTGCCAGCAAGAGTTTCCTCATAACCATCGGCGACAGGACCGTCACCGGCATGGTGGCCAGGGACCAGATGGTGGGTCCCTGGCAGGTGCCCGTAGCGGACTGCGCGGTCACCACGGTGTCCCTGGACTCCTGCGCCGGCGAAGCCATGGCGATGGGGGAGCGTACACCCCTGGCTCTGGTGGACGGGCCCGCCTCCGGGCGGATGGCGGTGGCGGAGGCAATCACCAATATCAGCGCGGCCGCCATTGCCGATATCAGCGATATCAGGCTGAGCGCCAACTGGATGTGCGCGGCCGGCCACGGGGTCGAGGATGAGGCCCTGTTCGACACGGTGCGTGCCATCGGGATGGAGTTCTGTCCCGCCCTGGGCATAACCATCCCGGTGGGCAAGGATTCCATGTCCATGCGTACCACCTGGGATGATGGCGGGGAACCGAAAGCGGTGACGGCGCCGCTGTCGCTGATCGTGTCCGCTTTTACACCGGTTGTGGATGCGCGTCTGTCCCTGACGCCGCAGGTGCAGCCGAGCGCCGAGGACAGCCTGATCCTGATCGACCTGGGGCGCGGTGCCAACCGCCTCGGTGGTTCTGCGCTGGCGCAGGTTTTCGGGCAGCTGGGGGACCGGGTGCCCGACATCGACCGGGTGGACGATCTAAAGGCCTTTTTCCAGCTGGTGCAGGAACACCTGCAGGCGGGTAAGCTGCTGGCTTACCACGACCGCTCCGATGGTGGCCTGCTGGCGACCGTGCTGGAGATGGCCTTTGCCGGCCATTGCGGGCTGCAGCTGGACCTGTCTTCAGTGCCAGGGGACATCCTCGGCAAATTGTTCAACGAGGAAGCCGGCGCGGTATTGCAGGTCCCGGGGGAGCAACTGGCATCCTTCCTGGCGCGTGCCTCGGAGCTGGGCCTGGGTGACTGCAGCCATATCATTGGCGGCGCCTACCCCGGTGACCACATCGCCATTGTCGATGGCGACGCGGTGGTACTGGAAGACAGTCGCGCGCGCCTGCAAAAGCTATGGGCCAGGACCAGTTGCGAGGTCCAGTCGCTGCGGGATAACCCGTCCTGCGCGGGAGAGGAATTTGCCCGCATCACACAGGATGATCCCGGCCTGTCCGCAGTCCTGACTTTTGACCCGGCCGAGGATGTCAGCGCACCCTTTGTCAGCACCGGTGCCCGGCCGCGGGTGGCGGTGCTGCGGGAGCAGGGAGTCAACGGCCACGTGGAAATGGCGGCTGCTTTTCACCGCGCGGGCTTTACCCCGGTCGATGTGCACATGAGCGATATTCTCGGCGGTCGCCGGAACCTGGCAGAATTCAAGGGTCTGGTAGCCTGCGGTGGTTTTTCCTACGGCGACGTGCTGGGCGCCGGCGAGGGCTGGGCCAAGAGTGTGCGCTTCAACGAGGCGGTGCGAGAGCAATTCCGGTCTTTTTTCCTGCGCGAGGACAGCTTCACCCTGGGTGTATGCAATGGCTGCCAGATGGTGTCTACCCTGAAAGACCTGATCCCGGGGGCCGAGCACTGGCCCCGCTTCGTGCGCAATCGCTCGGAGCAATTCGAAGCGCGCCTGGCCCTGGTGCGGGTGGAGGACAGCCCGTCCATCCTGTTGGGGGGCATGGCGGGTTCCCACCTGCCAATCGCTGTGGCCCACGGCGAGGGCCGTGCCGAGTTCAGCGGCGCCGAGGCCGAGGCCGCCTGCGAGCACAGCGGCACCATTGCCCTGCGCTATCTCGAGAACGACCTGACGGTGGCGAGTGCCTACCCGGCCAATCCCAACGGCTCTCCGGCGGGCATTACCGGCCTGACCAGCGCCGACGGCCGGGCCACCATCATGATGCCGCACCCGGAACGGGTATTCCGCACCGTGCAGCACTCCTGGGAGCCGCCAGGCTGGGGTGAGGACGGCGGCTGGATGAGGCTGTTCCGCAATGCCCGGGCCTGGGTGGCTTGAGGTGCCTTGAAGTCGCACCCTTGAGCCCCCATATCGAGTCTTTATAATGACGCGTTTTTTCACGGGGCGTTCCCGGCGTCCCTCAACCGAGCCATAACATGCTGAATAAATATCCCCTGTGGAAATACCTGCTGGTACTTACCGTGATACTGGTGGGGCTGTTCTACGCCGCCCCCAACCTTTACGCGCCCGACCCGGCATTACAGATCACCGGTGAAAGCAGTGCCCAGGTCATAGACCAGGAAATCCTGGGCCGGGCCCACGAGGCGCTGGCCGAGGCCGGTATTGAGTACTTCGGCGAAGAGACCAGCGCCGACGGCCGCAACGCCCTGATCCGCCTGCGCGATGCGGAACAACAGCTCAGCGCCCAGGCCAGAGTGTCGCGCGTGCTGGGCGATGGCTATATCGTGGCCCTCAACCTGGCGCCCACCACGCCAAGCTGGCTCAGTGACTATGGCGCCCAACCCATGAAGCTGGGACTGGACCTGAGTGGCGGTGTTCACTTCAAGCTCGAGGTGGACGTCGACGCGGCGGTGGAGCGGCGCATGGAAAGCTACGTCAATATGGTCAAGCGGGAGTTGCGCGAGGAGCGGATCCGCGGACTGGTCTCACTCACGGGCGGCAGGCAGCTGGAGGCCCGGTTCAGTTCCGAGGAGTTGCGTGAGCAGGCGCGGGACGTTATCGCCGACAACCATCCCGAGTTGGCACTGGAGCGGGTGGACGAGGAGAACAGCTGGAACCTCACGGGCACCATGACCGAGCAGGCGATCAAGGACATCGTCGATTATTCCGTGGGCCAGAACCTCACCACCCTGCGCAACCGGGTCGATGAACTCGGTGTCTCTGAACCGCTGGTGCAGCGGCAGGGGAGCAACCGGATCGTGGTGGAGCTGCCCGGCATCCAGGACACAGCGGAGGCCAAGCGTATCCTGGGCAAGGTCGCAAATCTCGAGTTCAGGCTGGTAGCCAACCGCGACGCGCCCGCTTCGGAGAAGCAGCGATTCGAGTATCGCAGCGAAGACCGTGCGGGCATGAACGAGTGGCTGGAGCGGGACGTGATCATTACCGGGGAGCGGGTGTCCAATGCCCAGGCCTCCTTTGACCAGAATGGCCGGCCCAACGTCCTGATCACCCTCGACAGCGAGGGCGGGACGCTGATGTCCCGGGCAACCCGGAATAACATCAAGCGCCGCATGGGCGTGCTGTTCATCGAACGCAAGTACCGGACCCGCTACGACACCGATGAAAACGGGGCCGAAGTGGTCGTCAAGACGCCCTACGACGAGAAAAAGCTGTTGACCGCACCGGTTATCCAGAGCGCATTGGGCGCGCAGTTCCAGATTACCGGATTGGACAACCCGCTGGAGGCCTCCGAACTCGCGCTGATGCTGCGGGCAGGTGCGCTGGCGGCGCCGATCAGTTTTGTCGAGGAACGCACCGTGGGGCCCAGCCTGGGGGCGGAAAATATCCGCCTCGGTGTGAAGTCGGTGCAGTACGGACTGGCACTGGTGGTATTGTTCATGGTGGTCTACTACCGGGTGTTCGGCGTGGCGGCGGTGATTGCCCTGAGTACCAACCTGGTGCTGATGATCGCTTTCATGTCGCTGATCGGGGCGACCCTGACCCTGCCGGGTATCGCGGGTATCGTGCTTACCGTGGGTATGGCGGTTGATGCCAACGTGCTGATTTTCTCGCGAATACGGGAGGAACTCGCCAATGGCATGTCGCCTCAGATGGCTATCCACGCGGGCTTTGAACGGGCCGTGGCCACCATCATGGATGCCAATATTACCACCCTGATCGTGGCGCTGATCCTGTATGCCGTGGGTACCGGCCCGGTGAAGGGCTTTGCAGTGACCCTGTCCGTGGGCATCGTAACGTCCATGTTCACTGCAATCATGGGCACCCGGGCGCTGGTTAACCTGTTCTACGGCGGTCGCCGGGTGAAAACGCTGTCCATCGGAGGAAAGGCCGCATGAAGACCATCAATTTCATGGGCCAGCGCAAACTGGCTATTACCCTGTCGCTGTTGCTGGTGCTGGCGTCGATCGGCTCGCTGGCCGTGAAGCAGCTCAACTGGGGGCTGGACTTCACCGGCGGTACCCTGGTGGAAGTGCATTACAGCGAGACGGCTGATCTCAACGCGATCCGGGACACCCTGGATAACAACGGCTACGCGGGCGCCATCGTGGTCAGCTTCGGTACCGACCGCGACGTGCTGATTCGCCTGCCCCAGGGTTACTCCGACAAGGAGGGGGCGGCGATGCTCCAGACCCTGGAGGAATCGAGCGCCGCCTCGGTGGAATTGCGCCGGATCGAATTCGTGGGACCCCAGGTGGGTGAGGAACTGCGCGAGCAGGGTGGCCTGGCCATGTTACTGGCGCTGGGACTGGTGATGCTGTACATCGCGTTCAGGTTCCAGTTCAAGTTCGCCCTCGGCGCGGTGGTTGCGCTGGTCCACGACGTGGTGATCGTGCTGGGCTTCTTCTCCCTGACGGGGAAGGAATTCGATCTCACCGTACTGGCAGCGATCCTGGCGGTGATCGGTTACTCGCTGAACGATACCATCGTGGTGTCGGACCGGATAAGGGAAAACTTTCGCAAGATTCGCCGTTCGGAACCGGTGGAAGTGATCAATATCTCCCTGACGGAGACCCTGGGCCGCACCCTGGTCACGTCCCTGACCACCCTGCTGGTGCTGGTCGCACTGGCTCTTTTCGGTGGCGAGATGATCAACAGTTTCGCCGTGGCACTGATCGTCGGTGTCGCGGTGGGTACCTATTCCTCTATCTATGTAGCGGCCAATGCCCTGTTGATGATGGGCGTCAGCAAGGAGGACCTGATCATCCCGCCCAGGGAGGGCGCCGAGCAGGAAGACCTGATGCCCTGAGCGGAAGGTCGCCGTGAGCCTGACCATTCCACTGAGCCTGGACGACATTACCAGCCCATGGTTGAGTCGGGCCCTGGCAGCGCCGGTCGATGATTTCCGGATCGTAGACGCGCATTCGGGCACCACCGGTCGCGCCGTACTGGAACTGAAGCACGCCGCGCCAGCACTCCCGCGGCGGCTGTTTGTCAAGCTGCCGCCAACGGATGCGGCCCAGCGCGACTTCGTCACCGCCAACGGCATGGGTCGGCGCGAGGTGCGTTTTTACAACACCCTTGGCGGCGAGGTGCCGGTGCGGGTACCCCGCTGTTATTTTGCCGCCAGTGACGAGCGCGGCGAATGCTATATCATGTTGCTCGAGCAGCTGGAAGACAGTGGCTGCGCGTTCCGCAATGCCTCCTCGATCTACTCACTCGACTACGTGCGCGCCATGTTGCGCGCTTTTGCCAGCCTGCACGCGGCCTATTGGGACAGCCCGCGTTTCGGCGCCGACCTGCAATGGCTGCAACCGCCGCCGCAGCACGACATCGCCAGGCAGCTGGTCACCGTGGCGCTGGAGCGATACGGCGCCGACATGCCACCGGTGTTTTCTGACCTGGCGCGATTGTACCTGGAGCAGGCGGACGCGATTCATCGCCTCTGGGGACAGGGTGTGCCGACGGTGGTGCACGGCGATGTGCACGACGGCAACCTGTTCCGGCAGGGTGATGAGCCCGGCTTTCTGGACTGGGCCATGGTGTCCCGCTTTCCGGCAATGCGCGATGTGGGCTTTTTCCTGGCGGGCACCCTGACGCCGGAAGACCAGCTGGCGCACGGCCGGGCGCTACTGGCCTGGTACCGCACCTGCCTGGAGGAACAGGGTGTTATGCCGCCGGCACTGGAACAGCTGCAGCGCGAATACGCCAGGCACGCGGCCTATGTCTGGCTGGGGGCGACGGTGACCCTGGCCATGGGGGACGCCTGGCAGCCGGTCAATTACGTCCAGACCTCGCTGCGACGCCTGCACCTGGCGCTGGAGCACCTGGGCAGCGTGGCTGAACTGCGCGCCGGTATCCAGTAATTTCGGGGACAGTTTACTTAATTCAGAGGATTCTGGCGGAGCTCATAACGCTGGAAATTAATTAAGTAAACTGTCCCCGAAATTGTCCCCGAAATTATCCCCTGAATTGGTGGATAGGGTTATTCGTTGACCCCGGGGAAATTGTACTCGTGGCCCCACAGGTCGCCCTCGGTACTGACCGTGGGGGTATGGCGCTCCCAGTCCACCAGCAAACCGTCATAGCCATATTCCACCGCGATACCGCCCGGCGCCATGACATAAAAAGAACACATGTTGTCGTTAACGTGCCGCCCCAGGCTGGAGACGATGTGGTGCCCGGCCTGTTTCGCCCGGTCCAGGGCAAGGCCTACCTCGTCGAGGGTTTCCACCTCCACCATGATATGGACCACGCCGGCGGGGTGACCGTCGCTGTACAGGGCCAGCGAGTGCTGGCGCGGGTTGTCCGCGTGCATGAAAATCACCCGGGACTGCAGTGCCTCCAGGTGCAGGGTATCGCAGACCGCAAATCCCACCAGGTCGGTATAGAAGTCGCGTGTGGCGTCGGTTTCGGGCGCTGGCAGTACCGCGTGGCCGAATCCCATATCCCCGGTGTACTCGTCACCGGTCACAAAGCGATTGACACCGGCCGGTGATACCAGGGGGACGTAGTCCAATTTGCGGCCCCAGTACAATTCAAGGGTATTTCCGGACGGGTCCTTGACCGTGGCGAAGGCGCTGACGCAGCGCCTGGCGGCTTCTTCCGCGGACCCGGCGGTAAGCTCGTGACCGGCCTCCCCAAGCGCTTCGCAGACCGCACGCCAGTCGCCCTCGGTGCGGTATTCCAGGCCGGCCGCCAGCAGGCGGTCGGCGCTGCCGCTTTCGATCATGAACCGGAATGGTTGGTCGTCCATCCGCAGGAAGCGGGCTCCCGCCGCGTCTTCCCGGGGGGCCTCCATCAGGCCCAGGACGTCGGTACCGAACTGCATCCAGGCGCTGGCGTCGGTGGCTTCAATTCTGAGGTATCCGATGGCTGCGACGGACATGGCACTGCTCCTGCTGTGAGTGAAGCGGCTATTATCGGCTTTTTCTCCGTCGGGGAAAGGCGTTTCAGGTAGAACGGCCCGAGCTGGTATAAGTAAAGGAACCTGCCGGCTATTCCAGCGTCTTCTCGGGTACCACAAGCGATTTGCCTCGTCCCCGGCGGTCAGATGCGGCGCTGACTTGCCCGTCCCGGACCAGGACGACCTGGGCGTCCCCGAGGTCACCCCAGCTGTTAGCTTCGACCGTGTAGCCCATCTGCTCGAGGCCGCGTACCGTATCCACCTGCTGCGGCCAGGTGTCGGTGCGGATCAGGCGCTCGGCCGGTAACTGATGGTGAAAACGGCTGGCGTCCACCGCTTCCTGCGCGGTCATGTCGAAATCGTAGATGTTGAGGATGACCTGGAATACTGTGGTGATAATCGTGGACCCGCCGGGTGAACCCACCACCAGGGCCGGCTTGCCGTTCTCGAGCAGCAGCGTGGGGGTCATGGATGACAGCATCCGTTTGCCCGGCTCAATGGCATTGCGGTCACCGCCCACGACGCCGTAGAAATTCGGTGCGCCGGGCTTTGCACTGAAGTCATCCATCTCGTTGTTCAGCAGGAAGCCGGCGCCCTCGACCACCACGCCGGACCCGAAATCATTGTTCAGCGTATAGGTCACGGAAACCGCGTTGCCGTGCTGGTCGAGGATGGAAAAGTGGGTGGTCTGGGGCGACTCCAGGCCCGGTGGAACCTCCGCCGCCGGTGAGATTGCGGTGGGATCGATCTGCGCTGCCCTGGATTTGAGGTACTCCGGATCGAGTAACCGCGCCGTGGGTACCGGGGCGTAATCCGGGTCGCCCAGGTACTCCGCGCGATCGGCAAAAACACGCTTGGACAGTTCCGCCATCAGGTGCACATACTGCGGTGAGTTGTGCCACAGATTCTGGAAATGCTTGTCGGCGGCGTCCCGCATGCCCAGCAGCTGGAGCAGGGCGATACCACCGGAAGATGGCGGCGGTGCGGCATACAGTTTGAATTCGCGCCAGTCACCGACCAGGGGTTCGCGCCAGACCGCGCGGTAGGCGGCGAGGTCGTCCCGGGTAATCAGGCCGCCGGTTCGCTGCATCTGGTCTGCGATCCGGGTGGCGATCGGGCCGGTGTAGAAGCTGTCCGGATCCTCCGCAATCAACTCCAGGGTTCTGGCCAGATCGGGCTGGCGGAACATCTCCTTTGCCTTGAGCTCGCCAAAATATTGGTCGAAATTGGTCTCCCCGGCGAAATACTCACCGGCTTCCCGGGCGTAGGCCACCAGCTTCGCGTGTAACTCGAAGCCGTCGCGGGCCAGCCCGATCGCCGGCTGCAGCAGCTCCTTCCAGGGCCGGCTGCCGTATCGCTGATGGGCTTCCCACATGCCGCGTACCGTGCCGGGGACGCCGGAGGCCTTGCCGCCAACGAGGGACTGTCGCGGCTGGAATTGCCCGCCCTCGTCCAGGTACATGTCGCGATGGGCCGCGGCCGGCGCCTTCTCGCGAAAATCCAGGAAGGCTGCCTCGCCGTCCATATAACTGAGCATAAAGCCGCCGCCGCCGATATTGCCCGCCTCGGGCTGGGTCACGGCGAGCACGAAGACTGCGGTGATGGTGGCATCCACCGCATTGCCGCCTGACGCGATGACGGTGGCCGTGGCCTCGGCCGAGTAGCGATCGGGCATGGCAACGGCTGCGTCCGCGCGGGACAGCGGAGAAAAAGCCAGGCTGAACAGCAACAGGATGGTTGCGACGAACTGTCGGGGCATGGGACTACCGGGTGTCAGATTGTGGCCGAACTGTACCTGAGCGCTGGCCGGAAGGCCATTGCCCGATGATCTGAAAAGTCATTTTTCGCTGATCCCTGGGGTCATTGAGTTGTGGCGTTGGCTGCCGAATACTGACACCCCTGTACCTTTCATCATGCTGGAGGGCGGCCGACGTGGCGCAACCTGAAATCCTGCACCAGGCATTTGAGCTTGGCTTTACCTATACCCGTTCCACCGGGCCCGTGGTCGGTCGCTTCCTGACCGGACTGCGGGATCACAAGATACTGGGCATCCGGGCCAGTGACGGCCGCGTCGTGGTGCCGCCCATGGAATACGATCCCGACACGGCGGAAGCCCTCAGCGAGTTCGTGGAAGTGGGCCAGGAGGGAGAGATCGTCAGCTGGGCCTGGGTCCGCGCTCCGCGCGAGGCGCACCCCATGAGCGAACCCTTTGCCTGGGCCATGATCCGGCTGGACGGGGCCGATGTCCCCATGGTGCATTGCGTGGCAGCCGCAAGCGAGGACGAACTGTCCACAGGTGCCCGGGTGCGGGCGGTGTGGGCGGATGAAACCACCGGCTTTATCAGCGATATCCGCTGTTTTGAATTGCTGTAGGAGGAGCGGCTGATGAATGACGAACAGGACATGATCACCGGCATCGAAGCGCCGATCTACCTGAAATACAATTTCACCGCCGGCGCCGCCGCTGCGCGCTTCCTGACCCAGGTCAAGCGCGGCAAGCTGACCGGGCAACGTTGTCCTCGTTGTAAACAGGTCTACATTCCCCCGCGTGGATCCTGTGCAGCCTGTGGGGTGGCTACCGAGGAGGAGGTGGAACTGGCCGACAAGGCCACGGTACAGTCTTTTACGATCGTATCCATCCCCATTCCCAACAACCCGATCAAGCCGCCCTATATCATCGCCAACCTGGTGGCCGACGGCGCCAACATTTCTTTTATCCACCTGATGAGTGAATGCGTCAATGAGGACGTGCACATCGGGCAGCGGGTGCAGGCGGTGTGGAAACCGGCGGACGAGTGGGATTACGCGATGGACAACATCCGCTACTTCAGACCCATCGACGAACCGGACGTGCCGGTAGACATGATCGGCAAACTGCCGGTCAGTGGCTGGGAGGGTTGAGCCGATGAAAGATATCGCTATTGTCGCCTACCAGCAGTCCGACTGCGTGTCCGATGCCGGCGCCACCAATGAGGTGGAACTGATCATGCCGGTGCTCAGCCGGACGTTCGAGCAGGCCGGCCTCAACAATGCCCAGGACGTCGACTTCGTCTGCTCCGGCAGCTGCGACTATCTGCAGGGCGCGGCATTCGCCTTTGTGGCGGGCGTGGACGCCCTCGGCGCGGTGCCGCCGATCAAGGAGTCCCACGTCGAAATGGACGCCGCCTGGGCCCTGTACGAGTCCATGCTGAAAATCCGCATGGGCCACGCGGATTCCGCGCTGATCTACGGGTTTGGCAAGTCCTCGCCGGGGGAACTGCCCATCGTGTTGTCGCAACAACTGGATCCCTACTATCTCGCCCCCCTGTGGGTGGACACGATTTCCCTGGCCGCCCTGCAGGCCCGGCTCATGCTGGAGCAGGGCCTGGTCAGTGAACGGGACATGGCCGAGGTGGTCGCGCGCTCCCGGCGCAATGCCATGCAGAACCCGCGGGCGCAATTAAAGGGCGAGTTCAGCGTGGAGGAACTGCTGGCGGAAGAGACCTACGTGTCGCCCCTGCGAAAAACCGATATCTGCCCGGTGTCCGACGGCGCGAGCGCGGTGGTTATCGCCACGGTGGACAAGGCACGGGAGTGGGGCCGGCCCTACGCGGTCATCAGCGGTATCGACCACCGCATCGAAACCCACAATCTGGGCATGCGCGACCTCACCGACTCCGTCTCCACCCGACAGGCAGCAGAGGGTGCGGGGCTGGCCAACGGACCGGTGGACGTGGCGGAACTCTACGCCCCCTTCAGCCATCAGGAGGTCATCCTGACCCGGGCCCTGGGCCTGGGAGAAAGCACGGCGATCAACCCCAGCGGTGGCGTGCTGGCGGGGAACCTGCTCATGGCGTCCGGCCTGTCCCGCATCGGGGAGGTGTTCGACCGGATCGTCGCCGGGGAAGCCGCGCGCGGTGTCGCCCACGCGACCTCGGGCCCCTGCCTGCAGCACAACCTGGTAACAGTATTGGAGAAAGCGTAATGGCTAACCTGGCAGCTGTGGTCGGTATCGGCCAGACCAAATACACCACCAAACGGGACGACGTCTCCATCGCCGGGCTGGTGCGCGAGGCGGCGGTCAATGCCCTGGACGACGCCGGCCTGACCTGGGGCGATATCGACGCGGTGATCGTCGGCAAGGCACCGGATATGTTTGAGGGTGTGATCATGCCCGAGATCTATCTCACAGACGCCCTGGGCTGTAACGGCAAGCCCATGTTGCGGGTCCACACCGCGGGCTCGGTGGGTGGCTCCACCGCGCTGGTGGCGGCTTCCCATGTGCAGAGCGGAACCTTCCGGCGGGTGCTCACCGTGGCCTTCGAGAAGCAGTCTGAATCCAATGCCATGTGGGCGTTGTCCAGCCCGCAGCCTTTTTCGACCCACCTGAACGCCGGGGCGGGAGGTTATTTCGCGCCGATTATTCGCGAGTATATGCGGCGTTCCGACGCACCCTACGACGTGGGTATCAAGGTGGCGGTAAAGGACCGCCTGCACGGAGCACGCAACCCCCTGGCGCACCTGCAGAAGCCGGATATCACCATGCAGGAGGTGGAGGAATCCTTCATGCTCTGGGACCCGATCCGTTTCCTGGAGTCCTGTCCCTCATCCGACGGGGCCTGTGCGATGGTGATCGCGGACGAGCAGCTGGCCATGCAGGCACCCAAGCCGCCGGCCTGGATTCGCGGCGTGGCCATGCGGTCAGAGCCCACCATGTATGCCGGGCGGGAAGAGGTGAATCCGCAGGCGGGGCGGGACTGCGCCGCGGACGTGTATCGGCAGGCCGGGATTACCGATCCGCGCAAGGACCTGGACGTCGCCGAGGTCTATGTGCCGTTCAGCTGGTATGAGCCCATGTGGCTGGAAAACCTTGGCTTCGCCCCGGAGGGCGAAGGGTGGAAACTGACCATGGCCGGGGCCACCTCACTGGACGAGGGCGGCGACATTCCCTGGAACTGTTCCGGCGGCGTGCTATCGTCGAATCCGATCGGCGCCTCCGGCATGATCCGTTTTGCCGAGGCTGCCCGCCAGGTCCGCGGGGATGCGGGTAATCACCAGGTGCCGGGAGCCCGGCTGGCCCTGGGCCACGCCTATGGCGGTGGCGCGCAGTTCTTCGCCATGTGGGTGGTCGGCGCCGACAAGGGCTGAGCGAGCCCCGGAGCATCACAGGAGACTTTTGATGACGAAACATTTCAACCTGGCTGACCTGTTCGAAATGGTCGCCGACAGGGTCCCCACCCGGGACGCCCTGGTCTGCGGCGACCAGCGCGCCAATTTTGCCCAGCTGGAGCGACGCGCCAACCAGCTGGCGCACTACCTGCAGTCCGCCGGTGTGGCCAGCGGCGACCACGTCGGGCTGTACCTGTATAACTGCAACGAGTACCTGGAGGGCATGCTGGCCTGCTTCAAGATTCGAGCGGTGCCGATCAACGTCAATTACCGCTACGTGGAGGATGAACTGCTCTACATTTTCGACAATGCCGACATGGTGGCCTGTATTCACCACCGGGAATTCGCGCCCCACATCGCCGAGGTGGAAGCCTCGGTGCCGGACCTGAAAACCTTTATTTATGTCGACGACGAGTCCGGGGCGGACCCGGATGGTATCGGTTCAATACATTACGAGTCCGCCCTGGCGGACCAGTCCGACAGCCGCGACTTCGCCGAGCGCTCCGATGACGACCTGTTTATTCTCTATACCGGCGGCACGACCGGTATGCCGAAAGGCGTGATGTGGCCGCACAAGGCGGTGTTCTTCGCCGCCATGGGTGGTGGTGGCTGGTTCCACCCGGACGGCGCGATTACCGAGCCAGAGCAGATTGCTGACCGGGTGGCGGACTTCCCGATCATCGGCATGGCCCTGGCGCCCCTGATGCACGGCGCCTGCTGGTGGTATGCCTGTATCCAGTTGCTGGCGGGGAACAGCGTGGTGCTGAATCCGCACCGGTCTCTGGACGGGGCCCAGGTGTGGGATATTGTGGAAAAGGAGAAAGTGAATTCCATCTCCATAGTGGGCGACGCCATGGCGGTGCCGCTGCTGGATGCGCTGGCTGAAAACCCGGACCGCTGGGACCTGAGTTCGGTATTCAATGTCGGCTCCGGTGGCGCGGTGTTTTCTGACAGTAAGCAGGAAGCCTTCAAGCACTATTTCCCCAATGTCTTCATCTCCAACTCGTTCGGTTCCTCGGAGAGCGGCAACATGGGGTTTGACGGCGGCGGCAAGAAAGGCCAGGGCCTTGGCAATGTTGTGAAGGACGAATTCATGTCGGTTATCAGCGACGTGGAAGGTGAGCCGCATCGCCACGTGGGACCCGGTGAAATGGGTATCTTCGCCCGCAGCGGCCATATCCCTGTCGGCTATTATAACGACCCCGACAAGACAGCCCGCACCATCGTGGAAGTGGACGGCAAGGCGTGGCTGTTGCTGGGGGACGAGGCGCGGCTGGAAGAGGATGGCAGCATCACCGTCTACGGCCGGGGATCGAATTGCATCAATTCCGGTGGCGAAAAGATATTTCCCGAGGAAGTCGAACAGGCCCTGAAAGCGAACCCCGACATATTCGACTGCCTCGTGGTGGGTACGCCGGACGAGCGCTTCGGCAGCAAGGTGACCGCCGTAGTACAGCCCCGGGGCGAGGTGCGGCTGGACCTGGCGGGTGTGCAGGAGCACGCGCGCAAACACATCGCCGGCTACAAGCTGCCCCGGGAACTGCACGTGGTCGACGAGGTACCGCGGGCCCCAAGCGGTAAACCCGCCTATCCCAAGGCGCTGGAGATGGCCCTGTCAGGTGAGTTCAGGGTCGCCTGATCCCGGCTTTCGCCGGGATGACGAGGGGTAGTCCGGGGTTACACCATCCCCGCCGGGTTTTCGTCATCCCCGCGCAGCCGGGCATCCAGACACAACCACGCAGTATGCAAACGCGAGAAGGAACCATTCATGGCGGAACTTGATATCAGTACCGAAAACTGCATCGTGGAGCAGGACGGCAGAGTGCTCATTGTCACCCTCAACCGACCCGAAGCGAAGAACGCCTTCAGCCCAGAGATGCTGCTGGGCATGTACCGCGCCTGGCGCCGGCTGGACGAGGACCAGGAATTGATGTGCGCCATCCTGACCGCCAACGGCGACACGTTTTGTGCGGGCATGGACCTGAAAGCCGGCGCCGAGGGGCATCGCTCGACCGAGGAATTCATGCAGGTCATGGCGGAAGTGCCGAACGTGCACTGGCAGTCCCTGCTGCGCGACAATCGCCCCAACAAGCCGATTATCCTGGCCGTGGAAGGATACGCGCTGGCCGGCGGCACCGAAATTCTGCAGGGCACGGATATCCGCGTCGGTGCGGAAAACGCCATCTTCGGAGTCACCGAAGTAGCCCGCGGCCTCTATCCCATGGGCGGGTCGACCGTGCGCCTGCGGCGCCAGATTCCCTACTGCCTGGCGGCCGAGATGCTGCTCTGCGGGGAGCACATCACGGCGCAACAGGCGCTGGATTTCGGCCTGATCAACCGGGTTGTGCCCGCTGGGCAGACCCTGGCGGTGGCGAAAGAGTACGCCGCAAAAATCTGCGCCAATGGCCCGCTCGCGGTGCAGGCGGTAACTCGCTCCCTGCGCGAGCACCAGGAGTGTATGCAGGAGGAGGAGGCCATGCTGGCCTCGGACGAATTGGCCGGGCCGGTGTTCGCCTCGAAGGACGCGAAGGAGGGAATGCGGGCGTTCAAGGAAAAACGCCCGGCGAAATTCATCGGCGAATAGTGTTCAGCGAGAGGTGTCGGCGGCATAATGGTCCGGTTAGTAGCGAGAGGTAGTAATCAATGAGTGACCTGGCATCCGCCTTCGACGAGGTGGTGACCCGCCGCCGTTCCCTGCGCGCTTTCCTGCCCACCGAAGTGGACAGGGCGACCCTTGAGCATATTTTCCGCGTGGCGCAAAAGGCGCCCAGTAACTGCAACACCCAGCCCTGGGTGGTTCACGTGGCGTCCGGTGAGTCCCTGGCCGCCCTGCGCAGGGACATGCCGGAAAAGTTCATGGCCGGCGAGATCAGTATGGATTTCCCCTACGACGGAACTTATGAGGGCGTCTACCGCGATCGCCAGCACGGCTCTGCCCAGGCCCTTTACGATTCGGTGGGCATAACCCGTGAGGACAAGGCCGCCCGGCATGAACAGTTCATGCGCAACTTCACCTTCTTCGATGCGCCCCATGTGGCGTTCCTGTTTTTGCCGGAGCCTTTCGGTCTGCGCGAGGCGGCAGACCTGGGCATGTTCGCCCAGAACCTGATGCTGACATTGACCGCCTACGGGCTGGGGTCCTGTCCCCAGACGGCGCTCAGCTTTCAGGCCGACCTGGTGCGCGAAACCCTGGGTATTGATCCTGGCAACAAATTGTTGTTCGGTATCAGCTTCGGCTACCCGGATCCCCGAGCGCCTGTCAACAAGTGCGCCACGGATCGCGCCGAGGTACACGATTTTGTCCACTTCCACTCCTGATGGATTAGCACGGGTGTCAGAACTGCTCCTGGTCGAAAATCGCCAGGGTGTATTACTGGTTACCTTCAATCGGCCGGAAAAGAAAAACGCGATCAACACCGAGATGTGGGTCGCACTGCGCGATACGTTTCGCGCGGCGGCCGATGATCCTTCCGTTTGCTGCGTGTTGCTGGCCGGGCACGGCGAACATTTCAGCGCCGGGGTCGACCTGGCCAGTTTCGGCGCCGACCCTGCGGATGGAGAGCACCCCTTCGAGGCCGCGGCCCGGACGGTGGCGGAGTTCGACAAACCCATCGTCGCCGCGGTGCAGGGCGTATCGGTAGGAGGGGGTGCCACGGTGCTGTTTCACTGTGACATCGTTTACGCGGCTGACAGCCTGCGCCTGCGCCTGCCGTTTGCCAGCCTGGCACTGCCGCCGGAGTGGGGCTCCAGCTACATGTTGCAGGCGAACATCGGCGCCCAACGAGCTGCCGAACTGTTCTACACGGCCCAGTGGGTTGGCGCAGAGCGGGCGCTGCAACTGGGGCTGGTAGCCGCAGTCCTGCCTGAGGCAGAACTGCATGATCATGCCCTGGCGACGGCGCGGGAAATTGCCAGGTGGCCGGCGGTCGCCCTGCAGGAGATCAAGCGTCTGCTGCGCGCTCCGCATCTGGCGGCTATCGACCGCGCTATCAGCGCCGAGCAGGAGGCCATGTATCGCATGGCCGGGTCGCCCGAGAATATCGAGGCCGTCACCGCGATCTTCGAAAAGCGGCCCCCTGATTTCCGGAGTAAATGACACATGCGTTTTGTGATGATTACTGTAAGCCGGGTTTTCTGTTGTGTTTTCCTCGTAGCGGCCCTGTTCGCGTGCAGCGACTCCTCGGATCGGCCGGACCCCGCGTCCCCGGAGGTGCCTGAACCGCCGGAACCGGAACCTGAACTGCGGGCGGAAATCGTCTGGACCGAGTACGGTATTCCCCATATCACTGCCCGGGACTGGGCCGGCCTGGGTTATGGCTATGGCTACGCCTACGCCCAGCTCAATTTTTGCGTGGTGATGAAGGAGTATGTCCGCGCGGCCGGGGAATCCGCGTTCCATCTCGGCGCTGAAGGCGATCTCGAGCGGGACCTGATTTACCAGCTGTTCAACAGTGACGAGCGCATCCAGCGTCTGATCGAAGAGGAGATTCCAGGCTATGTCGTGAGCCTGGCGGAGGGCTATACCCGCGGCCTGAACCGCTACCTGCGGGAGACCGGTGTGGACGGTCTGCCCGAGGGCGAAGAGGGTTGCCGCGGTGCCGGTTGGGTGCGCGAGGTCGACGTATTCGACGTGATCCGCCGCTTACACAAGGCCGTGTTGCGTGCCTCGGCCGATCCGCTGGCGGATTTCACCGTGGCGGCGGCGCCGTCCCGGCAAACCGCCCGGGCCCCGCGACCAGCGGACTACGAGTCCCTGCTCGCCGCCATTGACCGGGAGACGTTCCAGGCGCGCCTTGACCTGCCCCGCGCCGAGGAAGCCGGTTCCAACGCCTACGCCGTCGGTGCCGACGCCTCCCAGTCCAGTGCCGGCGTCCTGTTGGGTAATCCGCATTTTCCCTGGCAGGGTGACCTGCGCTGGTTTATGTCCAAGCTGACCATTCCCGGGGAATACGAGGTGATGGGCGCGACCCTGGCCGGATTACCCCTGAATACCATCGGCTTCAACCAGAACGTGGCCTGGACCCACACGGTCAGTACCGGGCAGCGCTTTACCCTGTATGAGCTGGTGTTGAATCCAGACAACCCGCTGGAGTACCTCTACGATGGCGAGTACCGGGAGATCACCACCGAGACGGTTTCCGCTCCCGTGCCCAATGCCGACGGCAGCCGTGGCGAGGTAGAGCACACCTTTTATTTTTCCCACTACGGGCCTATCGTCGATCTTCGGTCAATTGATTCGCTGGTCGGTGGCTGGCCCAGTTTGAACGGCACGGTGTTCTCTTACCGGGATGCCAATATCGAGAACCTGCGCGGCCTCGAGCAGTGGCTGAAGATGGGGCAGGCCAGTGACCTGCAGGCGTTCACCGCGGAACTGGCCGCGCTCGGTATTCCCTGGGTCAACACGATCGCCGCGGATCGCTACGGTGACGCGTTTTACGGTGACATATCCGCCAATCCTCACGTGACCCGGACCCAGTTCGACAACTGCGTACGCGGCTTCCTCCAGACGGTTATCACCAACCTGGGCATCCTGACCATGGACGGCTCGGACTCCGACTGCGAGTGGGGCAGCGACGAGGGGGCTCCCCCCGGCCTGTTCGGTTACGATAACCTGCCCAAGTTGTTCACCCGCGAATATGCGGCCAACGCCAACGACAGTTACTGGCTGGCCAACCCGCGCCACTTGCTCGAGGGTTTTTCGCCCATTATCGGAGCGGAACGGGTGGAGCAGAACCTGCGTCCCCGGGCGGCGTTCGTGCAGGCGGAGCAGCGCCTGGCGGGCAGCGACGGGTTGGGGGCGCCCGGTTTCAACGTGGACAATATCCGCGAGCTGTTGTTCGGGGCCCGCAACTACACCGCCGAGTTGGTACTCGAGGACCTGGTGTCGCTGTGCCTGGCGGTCGACGACTGGAGCGACTACACCGAGCAGTCGCCGGAACTGGTGGCGCAGGCCTGCCAGGTGCTGTCGCGCTGGGACTCCCGTTTTTCGGTGGACAGTGTCGGCGCGCACATTTTTTACGAATTCTGGCTGTCCTTCGCCGGTGTCGACGACAAGTGGGCGGTACCATTCGATGTCACTGACCCGGTCAATACCCCGCGCGACCTGCACGTGAACAACCCTGAGGTAGTGGAGGCCGCCCGGGCGGCCCTGGCCGACGCCGTGCTGCGCCTGGACACCGCCGGCATTCCCATGGACCGGCCCTGGGGCGAGGTGCAGTTCAGTGAGCGCAACGGTGAGCGTATCGGTGTTCACGGCGGTTCCGGCGCCTTTATGTTCAGTGCAATCTATTCGCCGCTGGTTGCGGGGGAGGGATACTCCAATATCGTGACGGGTAACAGCTACATGCAGGCGGTGAGCTGGGACGAAAGCGACTGCCCCGATGCCTATGCCGTCCTGTCCTATTCCCAGTCTTCGAATCCCGAATCACCGCACTATGCCGACAGCGCCCGCCTGTATTCGCAGGGCGAGTGGATCGACATGCCCTATTGCGAAATGGATAGGGAGGCCCAGGAGGTGCGACGCGAGACGATCGAGGAGTAGGCGGTCCGGGTCGTTACCGTCCGGGCTGTTGCTCCCGCAGCCGGTCCATTACCCCCCCGGTTGTACCTGCGGTGAAAGTCCGGATCCTCGTAGATCACCTGATCCATCAGCGCCATCAGCTCCCCGGGAATCTCCCCGGGGGCTGCTGTTGCCTTGAAGTTTTCCCACCAGGCAATGCCGTGAGGGTGAGAGTAATAGTACGACGACTCTATATTGACGCGGTGTCGCCACTCCGCGCCGTCAATCTCCAGCGGTCGCTCCAGGGCTTTGGCCCACACTTCGGCGCCTCTCTCGCCGATATACTGCAATTCCAGGTCGGAGGTACGCCGACTCTCGCTGGCCAGCATCTGCAGCCAATTCCCAAGGTTCTGTAATTTCACCGTTTGCTCCCGCTGCGAACCCATTAGTGGCCAGTGTAGTCCAGCGGGAAATATGGGCTACACTGGATTGCGCCAGCCGCCGAATATGCCAGGGGGGCCGTTATCAATGAACTGGGAAGCGCTAGGAGCGGTCGCGGAACTGATTGCCGCGCTCGGAGTGATAATCACCTTGCTGTACCTGGCAATGCAGATCAAGGAGCAAACCAAGGAGTCGAAACTCGCCGCGACGCGCGATCTCGCCCGGGACTGGACCGAGGCACTGCAGTTCGGGACTGGCGACGAGTGGAACTTCGAGCTTTACCAGCGGGCGGTTAACGACTACGCGAGCTTGTCGGGCGGCGATCGTATCCGCGCCTACATTATGTTGTCATCGGCGATGCGGATAATCGAGATTCAGCACTTCCACGTCTCCGCCGGCAATTTCGAACCGACCATGTTCACCGCGATGGAATACCGGGTTAAACAGTTGATCGAGCTCCCGGGCGTGCGCTACTGGTGGAAAGACCACAAGGAGCAGTTCAGCGAGGATTTTATTGCGTACGTGGAACGGGTCTCAACGATCAACGTCACCTAGCGCGTCCAGGTGCACGGCGCGTTCCCGTCGGTCCCGTTCCCTGTTCGTGTCGGGTATCGCGGTAACGGACTGGATCGCCTGAATATAATCTGACGGCAGCCCGCTTTCCCGCGCACCACGCAGCACGTGATCGAGGTACCAGTGGTAGGGTTGCAGCGCCGGGTCGATAGCGGTGGCGTAGTAAGTGAGCGCTTCGATGATACGACCGTCTTCGTGGTGCAGTGCCACCGTCTTTTCACCGTATCCCCTGCCCAGGCCCTCCACGTCGTCCAGTGTTCTTTTACAGGCGATGTCTATCCTGAACAGGGCACCGATGACCTGGTCCCGATGGTCTCCGGTGTAGAACGCATCGCATTTTCCCGAGCCATCGCGGCCTGCCTTGTGGAAGCGCAGCGAATGGCCCGGTAGCAACCAGGTACCATGGCGCCGGGCACTGGGGGTGCGCTGGCGCAGCCGCGCCAGGGACAGGTTGGAGCCGTAGGCGAAATAGAGCAAGGTATCGCGGTTCATGCGCTCCGGTCTGTGTCTGTAGCGAAGTTCAATTCCACCCCGAGCCCACTGGGGTCATTGAGAAACAGCTGGCTCAGCCCGAAGTGGGGAAATTCCCGCTTCTGGTAATCCACCCCGGCCGTTTCCAGTCGTTGTTCCACGGCCCCGAGATCATTGCAGGTAAAAGCGATGTGATCCAGCACCCCGGTTGCCGTCGTCGCGTCGGAAGATTCCGACTCCAACAGGTGAACCACGGCGTGCCCACCCGCATATAGCCAGTGCCCGGGCACGCCGAAGTCGGGCCGGTCACCTTCGACCAGGCCCACGACCTCCACGTAGAAATCGCGGATGAGGCCCAGCAGCGGCTGTGGCGCCCTCAGGTTGAAATGGTTGAGTCCCTCGATGGCCATGGCTTCTCTCCGTTTTCCGGCTCACTGTCAGGGCTGCACGAACCCCGTGACCTCGAGGCCGAAACCCGACAGGGCGTTGAAGTGAATGGGAGTGGACATGAGTTGCATCCTGCCCACGCCCAGGCGTTTCAGTATCTGTGAACCGGTGCCGATAACACGGTAGTTCTGCAGGCCCGGCTGACCACTCTGTGCGAACACTCCTGCGGGTTGCGGGAACTGCAGAACCTCCTCGAGTTGTTCCTCGGCGGTGATGACCTGCCCGATCAGGACGACTGCGCCCTTGCCGGCAGCGGCAATATGCTCCATGGCGCGACGATAGGACCAGCCAGGCTCCGCGCCCTCGATACGGGTGCCCAGTACATCCCGCAGGGTATTGATGGTCTGTACCCGCACCAGGGTGTCCTCCTGTTCGTCGATGTTCCCCAGGGTCAGGGCGTAATGCACCGTGTCGTCCACCAGGTCCAGAAATGTGTGTAATTCGAAGTGGCCGAATTCGGTAGGTACCGATTTGCTGTCTTTCAGGTCCACCGACTGCTCGTGCAGGGCACGGTACTGGATCAGGTCGGCGATAGTGCCCATGCGCAGGCCGTGTTTCTCTGCGAAAGCTTCCAGTTGTGGCCGGCGCGCCATGGTGCCGTCCTCGTTCATGATCTCCACGATCAGAGCCGCCGGCTCAAATCCCGCCATGCGGGCGAGGTCGACCCCGGCCTCGGTGTGCCCTGCGCGGCGCAGAACGCCGCCCGGTTTGGCGACCAGCGGGAAGATATGGCCCGGCTGGTTGATGCTGTGCGGCCCGGCCTTCGCTGCGACGGCCTGCAGCACGGTGTGAGCACGCTGGGCCGAGCTGATGCCTGGCCCAACCCGCTCCGCCGCGTCGATGGAAACCGTGAAGTTGGTTTCATGCTGGGAGCGGTTGTCCCGCACCATCAGTGGCAGCTGCAACTGCCGGGCACGCTCTTCGGTAATCGGCATGCAGATCAGGCCACAGGCCTCGCCGGAGAAGAAAGTGATCACCTCGGGGGTGACCGCCTCGGCCGCAATGATGAGGTCGCCCTCGTTTTCGCGGTCCTCGTCATCCATCAGGATGACCATTTTCCCCTCGCGGATGTCGTCGAGAATGTCCGGTATGCTGCTGAGCGACATCTTAGGGCCTGCTCGCACTAACTGAGTTAGCCCTTCGGGTTGTGGCAGAAATAGCGCCACTCTTCGTTACTCGTCGTTCATTTGGAGCAACCAAACTTCTCTCCTCGTGCCTTGATTGGCACTATTTCTGTCGCAACAGTGCCAACTCAGTTAGTGCGAGCAGGCCCCGGGCCTTACAGCAGCTCAATGGCGACGGCGGTCGCTTCACCGCCGCCGATACAGAGGGCCGCAACCCCGCGCTTTTTGCCCAATTTCTTCAGGGCGTACATCAGTGTGACGATGATTCGCGAGCCAGTGGAGCCGATCGGGTGACCCTGGGCGCAGGCACCGCCGTGGATATTGACTTTGGCGTGATCCAGGCCCAGGTCCTCAATGGCCATCATCGTCACCATGGCGAAGGCCTCGTTGATTTCAAACAGATCGACATCGTCCACCGTCCAGCCGGTTTTCTCAAACAATTTGTTCATCGCGCCGATCGGCGCGATGGTGAACTCGCCGGGCTCCTGGCTGTGGCGTGCGTGGCCCACGATGCGTGCCATGGCTTGCAGGCCGCGCGAGTCCGCCTCGGACTCCGCCATCAGCACCAGGGCGCTGGCACCGTCGGAGATGGAGCTGGCATTGGCCGCGGTGATGGTGCCTTCCTGGGCAAAAGCCGGGCGCAGGTTGGGGATCTTGTCGATGGCGGCGTTGAGCGGCTGCTCGTCGTCGCTGACCACGGTTTCACCCTTGCGGCTCTTGATCGTGACCGGTGCGATTTCATCTTGCAGAGAGCCGTCCTCGATTGCCCGCTTGGCGCGGTTCAGGGACTCGATGGCGTAGTTGTCCATCTGCTCGCGGGTAATGCCGCGCTCGTCGGCGGTTTCCTGGGCAAAACTCCCCATGGCGCGGTCCGTGTAGGCGTCCTCGAGACCGTCGCGAAACATGTGGTCGTAGATCTTCTGGTGTCCGGAACGGACACCGGCGCGCGAGCCCTCAATCATGTGGGGAGCGCGGCTCATGCTCTCCAGACCGCCCGCTACCACCACCTTGTTGGTGCCGGCGAGGATGCTGTCGTGGGCGAAGATGGCTGCCTGCATGCCGCTGCCGCAGGCCTTGTTCACGGTCACGGCACCGGTGGACTTGGGGATGCCGGCGCCGATGGCGGCCTGGCGTGCGGGGCACTGTTTCAGTCCTGCCGGCAACACACAGCCCATGAACACCTCGTCCACGTCGGCGCCCTGGATACCGGCCCGTTCCACGGCGGCGGCGATTGCGGTGCTGGCCAGTTCAGTGGCCGGTACGGAGGACAGGCTGCCCATCAGCCCACCCATGGGGGTGCGTGCGCCGTCCACAATAACTACAGAATCTCTGGTCATGGAATGCTCCTCGAGGCGGGGAAAAAAGGGCCGTCATTTAGCCACAAAAGGGCTTTTACCTCAAGGACTTGCACCGCGCTCCGGAACAAACAGCTTGCCGCGAACCGCCTCCCGGTAGCGCGCCGGCGAAACCCCTGCATGGGCCCGGAACAGGCGCGAGAAATGACTGATATCCTGCAGACCCACCTGCCATGCGATCTCGCTGACCGAGAGGTTCGAGTGGCGTAACAGGTCCCGGGCGGCGCCGATACGCAGTTTTTGCAGGTAGGCCTGCGGTCCGGTCCCGGTCGCCTGGTGAAATCTTCGGTTGAGGGTCCGCTGGCTGATGCCCAGCTCCGAGGCGAGTTCCGTGATCGACAGGGGCGAGGCCAGATTATCCTGCAGCCATTGCTGCGCCCTCAGCACCGTTTCGTCATGGTGGGAACCCTGGGTCTCGCCCTGGTATGCGGCGGCGCCAAAGGGACGGCGGATCTCCGGCGAGAACTGGTTTTCGATCGCGCGCGCAATCAGGCTGCCGTACCACTCCTCGACCAGGTGTACCATCAGGTCGGCGATGGAGTTGACGCTACCCACACAGTACAGGCCGTCTGCCTGGGTGATCAGGTGGCGGGTTTTAAGATTTACCGCGGGGTAGCGGCGGCTGAACCGGTCAAAGTAGTGCCAGTGCGTGGTGGCCGCTTTGCCGTCCAGCAGGCCGGTCTCGGCTAACAGGAAGCTGGCGCTGCCCACACTGCAAATCCGGCTGCCCGAGGCAGCGAGGGTCGGCAGCAGGCCCAGCCAGGGCGAGGCCGAGCGTACGGTCGGCAGGGGACTGCGCCAGATGGCGGGCAACAGCAGCAGGTCGAGCGGCGGCAATTCCTCCAAACTGCAGTTCGGTGCCAGGGTGATGCCCGTGGCCAGGCGCACAGGGCGCCGCTCGGGCCCGGCGAGCAGAAACCGCAGGGTAGGCGTATTGCGGCGGTGAGCCCGTGCCATCTGGCTGGCCGCGCCGAGAATCTCCATCGGCAGGGTAATGCTGGTGGCCAGCGCGGCGGGATAGAGCGTTGCGGCTACAGTGTACAGGTCGGATTCCTCCATTTGGTGCAGAATGTCCATAATGGCATAAAATGTGGCTGAAATGCCATAAAGAGTTCGCGCGCAAGCGCATACACTGCGGGGAGACTTTTTTTCCGGGGTGGTGTGAATGAGCAGGCAGCGGTTACCGATCATCGTCGGGTTTGGCGGGGTCAACGGCGCCGGGCGCAGTTCAGGTCACCACGGCTTCGCCCGCCTGGTGGAGTCGGCCCTGCCGACCGCGCAGCGAGAGCGCACCCTGGCGGCCCTCGCCTCGGTGATGGGACTCAAGTCGGCCGCAGGCAAGGAAGACTACATACTCCGCCACACCCTGGTCCGACGCGTGGAACGTGAGCATTTCGATCCGGACCGGGTGCAGTGGAACCGGCGATTCCCGACCGAGAGCAATGGCAGGCCGGTGTATTTCGATATCAAACGCCAGCACCTGCCGGAAACCATCCCCGAGGACTGGGAGGTCACCCCGACCTCGGTGACCCACGTCAACGTACAGATTCGCGGTGCGCAGGACTTTCTGCTGCCCACCTACCGTGAATTCGAGGTGAAGGCGGCGGGCCAGCTTCCCACCGGCTTCGAGCCCGGCAAGCTGTATCCTTCGCGCAGCCATCCACGTGGTCTGCAAATGACCGTCTATGCGGCATCGGACGCACTGGGTAACCTGGGGCTCGACTGGGAGGAAGTGCAGCGCCTGGTGCCAGCCGACCAGATCAGCGTTTATGCGGGCAGTGGCATGGGCCAGCTGGACGGCGCGGGTACCGGCGGCATGCTCAAGGCCCGCTACCAGGGACAGCGGATCACCTCCAAGTTCTGCCCCCTGGGCCTGGCGGAAATGCCGGCGGATTTCATCAATGCCTACGTGCTGGGCAGCCTCGGTTCTACCGGTGCGACCCTGGGTGCCTGCGCCTCATTCCTGTACAACCTGCGGCACGGTATTGCCGATATTCGCAGTGGCCGCGCCCGGGTGGTATTTGTCGGTGCGGCAGAGGCCCCGGTCACCCCGGAGGTGATGGAGGGCTATTCCGCCATGGGTGCCCTGGCTACGGACAAGGGCCTGCGGCAGCTGGACGGCCTGCCAGACGACCAGGAGCCGGATCACCGCCGGGCCTGTCGGCCCTTCGCTGAAAATTGCGGCTTCACCATCGCCGAGTCGGCCCAGGTGGTGGTGTTGATGGACGATGAACTGGCCATGCAACTGGGCGCGACGCCGTTCGCCGCGGCCACTGACGTGTTCGTCAACGCTGACGGCTTCAAGAAGTCCATCTCCGGTCCCGGCGTGGGCAACTACATCACCATGGCCAAGGCCATGGCTTCGGTGCGCTCCATCATTGGTGAATCCGCGCTGCGCAGCGGCGGCCTGATCCAGGCGCACGGCACCGGCACGCCGCAGAACCGGGTGACCGAGTCCCGCATCATGAGCGAGATCGCCCGCAACTTTGGGATCGAGGCCTGGCCGGTCGCCGCCATCAAGGCCTACCTGGGACACTCCCTGGGCACGGCGTCCGGTGACCAGATCGTATCGACCCTGGGGATATGGGGGCTCGGCGTCATTCCCGGGATCACCACCATTGACGCGCTGGCAGACGATATTCACACGGACAATCTGGCATTCAGTATCGAGCACCGCGAAGTGGACCCGGAACACCTGCACTACGCGGTGATCAATTCCAAGGGCTTTGGTGGTAACAACGCATCCGCGAGCCTGCTCAGTCCGGCGGTAACCCGGCGCATGCTGCAGGCGCGCTACACGGACAGTGAGTGGAAGGCGTGGCAGCAGGCCAACGAGGCGGTGGTCGAGCGCCGCCAGCAGTACGATGACGACATGATCGCCGGCACCCGCGCGCCAATATACCTGTTCGATCACGGGGTGCTGCAGGATGAAGATGTGCAACTCGGCACCGAGTCCATGGAGATTGCGGGCCGCCGGATTTCGCTCGCGCTGGAAAACCCCTACGGGGATATGCAACTGGACTGATTCCCTTGGCGCCCGAGCCCGTCACGCTGCGTATTCCCGGGCTGGAGCCGGCGCCGCGCCTCTACCTGCACGACCAGGTCGATGATCTGGTGTCGCGCCGCATTCGCGAGGAGCGCATCTGGGAGCCGTACGAGACGGAGTTGCTGCTGCAGTTGCTGCCCACCGGCGGCGTGTTTGTCGATGTGGGCGCCAACATCGGTTATTTCTCGGTGCTGGCGGGACTCAGGGCCGGGCCGGGCGGCGCGGTCTTCGCGGTCGAACCGGACCCGGCCAACCACGCGCTGTTGCTGGCCAACCTGGCGCTCAATGGGCTGGCCGGCTTGGCACTGGCAGAGCGCGCGGCGCTATCCGATGCTGAGTCCCAGGGCCGGCTGTACCTGAGCGCGGATAACCTCGGCGATCACCAGGTGTATCCGGGCGACGGTGAACGCCCCAGTGTACCCGTTCGCATGCTGCAGGGCAGCGAGTGGCTGGGCGCCCTGACCCGCCATCTGGACCTGCTCAAGGTGGACACACAGGGATCGGAGTACACCGTGATCGCAGGGTTGATGCCCCTGCTGCGCGGTCTGGATCGCCCCGCGAATCTCCTGATTGAACTCACCCCTTACTCTCTGCGCCTGGCCGGCGCCAGCGGCAGACAACTGATCGAACTGCTCGCCGGGCTGGCACAGGCCTTCTGGATTGTGGACCACCTGGAGCACCGGCTGGTGCGAAGCAGCGCCACGGAACTGGCCCGGTGGTGCGACGACGTGGACGCGGTCCCGGGTGATCGCGGCTTTATGAATATCCTGGTGGGTCCCGGCCAGGCGGGGCCCGGCCCGGCGAGGCCCGGTCAGGCGAGGCCCGGCCAGGCCAGGCCCGGCCCGGGACTTGAGCAGGGCCCGGGGTAAGCTGCTATCATCGCGGTCCCGAACTCGCTCGTGACCATTCAATGAACGACATTCTGCAGTTCCTGCAAAACAGGAATTCCGCTCCGAGACTCGTCGCACCCGCACCGGACGAGGGGCAACTGGAGCAGATCTGGCGCGCCGCCCTCAGGGCACCGGATCACGCCTGGTTGAGCCCCTGGCGCCTGATCACGGTGAGCGGTGAGCGTCGCCAGGCGCTCGGTGAGCAGCTGGAATCCTGTCTGCTGTTGCGCAATCCCGATGCCGACCAGGCGGCTCGCGCCAAGGCCCGCGGCGCGCCGTTGCGGGCCCCGCTGATAGTGGTGGTGGTGGCCTGTCTCCAGGAGCACCACAAGGTACCAAGGGTGGAACAGCGCCTGTCCGCCGGCTGCGTGGCCCACGGTATTCTGCTGGCAGCGGAGGCGCTCGGATACGCCGGCATCTGGCGCACCGGGGACCCGGCCTTCGATCGCAACCTGATGGATGCCCTGGGCCTGGCCCGGAACGAGGAAATCATCGGCTTCCTCTACCTCGGTACCCGTGAGGGCGCCGCCAAATCCCTGCCCCGGCGGGCTCCCGCCGACTTTGTCAGCAGCTGGTAGCCCCAGCCCAACCAAGGATGACAACATGACACCCGATTTTGAAACCCTCGAAGTTTCTTTCGCCGAACAGGTCGCCACGGTCTGCCTCAACCGACCCGACAAGGCCAATTCAATGGATTCCGCCATGTGGCGAGAGCTGCAGGTCTGCTTTGAATGGCTGGATGCGGAGCCCGGGGTGCGGGTGGTGGTGCTGACCGGCAACGGCAAGCACTTCTGTGCCGGGCTGGACCTGGCCATGTTCGGCGAGGTGCTGTCTGACTCCGGGGACCCCGCCCGACGGGCGGAAGCGTTTCGACGCACCGTGCTTCGAATGCAGGACAACCTGAGCGCGATCGAGCAATGCCGCAAACCGGTGCTGGCCGCGATTCACAATACCTGTATCGGCGGGGGCGTGGATATGGTCTGTTGCGCGGATATGCGCTATGCCACCGAGGACGCCTATTTCTCCATCCGCGAGATCGATATCGGTATGACCGCCGATGTGGGCACCCTGCAACGCCTGCCCCGCATCATACCCGAGGCCATGGTACGAGAACTCGCCTACACCGGGCGTGACATGGACGCAGAGGAGGCGCGCGCGCTGGGTTTCGTGAACCGGGTATTCGAGGATCGGGACACCCTGCTGCGAGAGGTGCACGCCATCGCCCGCACCATCGCCAGGAAATCCCCGCTGGCGGTCAGGGGCAGCAAGGAGATGTTGCTCTACGCCCGCGATCACAGCGTACAGGACGGCCTGAATTACGTGGCGACCTGGAACGCGGGCATGTTGAGCGAGCAGGACCTGCAGGAGGGCATCGCGGCCCAACTGGAAAAAAGACAGGCGTTGTTCGAGGACTGAAGCGCCGGGTTGACTGATGGGAGTTGGACCATGAAATGGCTGGCCCGGTTGAACCGGCCCTGGCTGCACTTCGTGCTGTTGGGGCTGGGGCTGTTTATTCTCCAGGGGTACCTGTTCCCGGCACCCAAACCGGTCGTTGGACCCCTGCCGGAAGCGCGGATCGAGACTCTGCGCGAGCAGTGGTTCGCCACCACCGGGCGCCTGCCTACCGAACAGCAACTCGGCCGCATGAAAAGTGCCGAACTGGACCGGGACATGCTGTTCCAGCGAGCCCTGGAACTGAAGCTGCACCTGTACGATACGGTGGTTTACCAGCGACTGCTGCGCAACATGTACTTTCTGCAACTGGCCGATGGCAAGAGTGACCAGGAACTTTACGAGCAGGCGCTGGAGATGCGACTGCACCTGGGTGACGAAGTGGTCAAGCGCCGCATGATCCAGGTGATGGAGCAGCTGCTGCTCGCGGCCAACCCTCCGCGGAGCCCGTCTGAAGAAGAATTGCAGGCCGCTTTCGAGCAGCGCCGTGAAGAACTGCGGCGCCCGGTGCGCTATAGCATCGAGCACCTGTACTTTCCGCGCGAGCGAGAGGCAGAGATAACGGAGGCCATTGCGCAGATCAAGGCGCAGGACCTGGCTCCGGAGCAGGCCAGGAGCCGGAGTTCACCCTTTTTGCCCGGCTATGTATTCAGTCACCAGTCGCCCGAGCAACTGGCGCGGCATTTCGGCGCGGCCTTTGTCATGAACCTGGAGAAAGCCGGACCACAGGCCGGTGAATGGGTGGGGCCAGTTCGTTCGACCTATGGCCTGCATTACGTATTCGTGCACGACATCGAACCCTCCCGGGACGCCAGCCTGGAAGAGGTCAGGGGGCAGCTGCAACGCGACCTGGAATCACGCGCCCGGGCCGAGGCGCTGGATGTTGCGATCGCCGAGTTGCGTGAGCACTACGAGGTCCGCATATGAGAGCGTTGAAAATGCTGTTGTGCCTGATGCTGGGCATGAGCCTGGCGCAGGCCGCGTTCGGCCATCGTTTCGCACCTTCCCTGCTCAAGATCAGTGAACTTGGCCCGGAACAGTTCAATGTGGTGTGGAAGACACCCGTGCAGGCCACCAGCAATATCCCCCTGCGGCCGACCTGGCCGGCCAGCTGTGAGATCAGCCAGGCAAGTGAACCGCGGGTGGAGGGCACCGGTCGCGTGAGCAGCTTCCAGTTGCAGTGCGCCGGCCTCGGCGCGGATGGCCTGGTTGGCGAAACCCTGGGTGTGGAGGCACTGGGAGCGAACCAGGCCTCGGCCATGCTGATGATCAGCCTGCTCGACGGCCGCCAATACCAGGCGGTCCTGAACGCAGAGCAACCGTCCTTCACCGTGCCCGCCGAGCCCGGTACCGGTGAGGTCATGGGCGATTATTCCCTGTTGGGTATGGAGCATATCTGGGGTGGCATGGACCACCTGCTGTTCGTGTTCGGGCTGCTGCTGCTGGTGGGTGGCGGGACCCGCCTGTTATGGACCATTACCGCGTTTACCGTCGGGCACAGTATTACCCTGTCGCTGGTAACGCTGGGTTTTTTCGATTACCCGGTAGCCCTGGTGGAGTTCGCGATCGCTCTTAGTATATTTGTCCTGGCAGTGGAGCTGACCCGCGTTGAGCGGCACGACGTCCTGTGGCGCAATCCCTGGTGGCTGGCGGGCGGATTCGGCCTGTTGCATGGCATGGGATTCGCCGGTGCGCTGGCCGAGACGGGCCTGCCCCAGGATAACGTGCCGCTGGCCTTGCTGTTTTTCAACATCGGTATCGAGGTAGGGCAGCTGACGTTCATCTTTGCCGCGCTGGCCCTGTGGTGGCTGGTGCGGCGACCCCTCGCTCCCTGGCAGGATCGCCTGCTGCCGGTGCCCGTTTATGTGCTCGGTGCGCTCTCCGCCATGTGGTGCATCGAGCGCGGCCTCGAAGTCCTGGCCTGATTTCGGGGACGATTTCGGGGACAGTTTACTTAATTCCCGCCGGCGGGAATTAAGTAAACTGTCCCCGAAATGCCGGAATCATCAGTCGGGGGCGTTACCGGGCCAGTCTTCCATCACGATGAAAGGATGAAAGGCCAGCTGAATGCCCTCGTTCACGAAGGATTCGTTTTCAAGGATATTCCGGCGCCGGACATAGCGGCCGTCGGAGGACCGGGTGTCGATGGCCTCGGTGGCGTCCATTCCGCCACGGCTGGAGAAAATACGTTTCAATTCCATGTCGTAGATGCTGATGTGCAGGGACGCCACCGCTGCGGGCATGCCCCAGTCGAAGGCGGTAGATACGCCCTGTCCGGGCCCCTGCAGGGCCGGTTTGCGACTGACCCCGTCCCAGCGCGCCAGGTGTTTCAGACCGCCGCTGAAGGGAATCTCCAGTTCCACCAGGTCGGTAAATATGAAAGCGTCCAGGTCTGACGACTCCGCCATCTGGTCGCGCACGCTGACCATGATCTGACCGAAGGTCTTCATGTTGACCTTGCCGCTGGTGGGGTCCACCGGATCGCCGTAGGCGCGCACCGCGGTATTCCAGTGCTGCTTGAATTCGCGCTGGGGAATGACCTGGTAACCCTTGCTTTTCAGGTAGGTGCTGACATAGCCATCGATCCGTGGCGCCTCTTTCTCCAGGTAGTTGCGCGACGGGATGCCGAGGTTGACGTGGGCGATGACCACGGTCTTGACCGGATTGTCTGCCAGCCGCTGCTCGTCCAGTTCGAACGGGAACACGGTGGGGTTGTAGGTCGGGGTGGAACTGCAACCCAGCATGATCAGTGGCAGGAATAGCAGAGCAAGGCGATTAAAGGCGGGGCTCAGTGGGCGCATATTGGGGTTCCGATCCGTTATAGTGGGGCGCATGGTAGCAAAAACTGGCGGAACAGGCAGCGATCCATGGCCGTAGACCTGTACTTCAAGGAATCGGGCGAGGGACCAGCGGTGGTCCTGTTGCACGGCCTGTTCGGGATGGGCAGTAATCTCGGTGCGATTGCCCGCAGCCTGCAGGACGATTTCCATGTCTACAGCCTGGACCTGCCCAACCACGGTCGTTCAGACTGGCTGCCCGGGATGAACCTGTCTGAGGTGGCGGCGCAGGTGCTTCTATGGCTGGATACCCGGGGATTGCAACAGGCCGCTTTCGTGGGCCACTCCCTGGGGGGCAAGGTGGCCATGCAACTTGCCCTTTCCTGGCCGGATCGGATAGCGGCACTGGTGGTGGCGGATATCGCGCCCGTTACCTACGAGAACCAGCACGACGCGGTATTCGCCGCGTTACAGGCGGTGGTGGCGGCGGATTGTAAAAGCCGGGCCGAGGCGGCCGAGGTGATGGCACGGTTCCTGGACGAGCCCGGAGTGATCCAGTTTCTGCTGCTGAGCCTGGTTCGCGGTGTGGATGGCCGCTACGGCTGGCGCTTCAACCTCGACGGGCTGCGACAAGATTATGATCAGCTGCGGGCGGCGCCGGGTCCGGGGCGTTACGAGGGGCCGGTCCTCTTTATCAAGGGTGGCGATTCTCCCTATATCCTGGAAAAACACCGGAGTTCCATTGCCGCGCGATTTCCCAACAGCGAACTGAAAGTGATCCCGGGTGCCGGCCACTGGCTGCATGCGGAACAGCCGCGCCTGTTCAACAACATTGTGCGCCGCTTTCTGCTCAGGGCGTAATGAGCTCCATCAGCAGGTCGACCTGCTGCTCAATCCCTTCCGGCGAACTGAGATCGATGCCGGTGGCACGCAGGGTCTGGGGCGCCACCAGCAGGTTGTAGGTCAGTGCGCCGGTTATCAGGTGTAAAAACAGCAGCGGAGGGCCGCGGCGCAACAGGCCCAATTGCTGGTAGTGGCGAATGAATCGGTCACCGATCAGGTAGTCGTCGCGGGTCAATTCGTCCACCAGCCAGTGCATCCGCTCGTCGCCGCTGGCAGCCTCGTGAAACATGAACCACAGCCACTGCGGCCGTTCGCGGGTGAACTTCACCAGGGCCGTGAAACCCTGGCGCATGTTGGTAGTGAGGTCGACCTCCGGACGTTCGGCAAAATAGATTTCCAGGCAGGCATTGCGTTCCTGCCACAACAGCCGTGCCGCGTCTTTCCACAGCTGGGCCTTGGTCGAGAAGTGGTACTGGACAAGGGCTTTCTTGACCCCGGCGTGACTGGCGATTTCGGCGATGGATGCCGCCTCGAACCCCAGCCGTGCGAATACTTCCACCGCCGCTTCCAGAATCTGGTGACGGGACTGTAATCGGCGCCGCTCGCGCTGGTTCAGCCGGGCGACAGGCTCGGTTGGTGGCATCTATTCTCCCCTGGCGGCGGACCTCAAGATACACGCGGTCACTGACCTTGTAAAACAGCGGGCCTGCGGTCATGCTGGCGACACCTGATAGTGTGGAGTCTTGTCGTGTATTTCTCTCTGGGCGAGGTGATCGCGGTGCTGGTTTTCGGTGCCGTTGTCCTGCATCTGCTCGCGGCGACCCGGGTGCGGGAGCTCGCGGTGGAGGCCGTGATCAAGGCCAGCGAACGGGATGATTTCCAGTTACTCGATCAGTCGGTTCATATCAATCGCCTGTCCCTGAGCCGGGACCCCGAAGGACGCTGGCGTATCTGGCGGCAGTACCGGTTTGACTACAGCCTGGACGGCGTTGAACGGCTGCAGGGCTATGTCATCATGCTTGGTCGCCAGTTGCAGGCGGTGGTGGTCAGCGAGCCCGGCCACACCCTGCACTAGTTGAAATAGGTCAGGCCCGCGCGCACCAGGACGGTCACCGCCACCACGCTGATCAGAATACCGAACACCCGGTCTATTAACGCGGTGGACGCCCGCAAACGTTTGAGAAAGGCTTCGCGTGAGAACATGCTGACCATCAGCAGGTACCAGCCCGCATCGGTGAACAGGGCGGTGACGACCATGGTGGCCTTGTGCTCCCAACCCGCGCCCGGCGACAGGAACTGCGAGAACAGGGCCAGCATGAATACCGCGACCTTGGGATTCAGGAAGGCCACCAGAAAGCCGGCCAGCGCGGGGTTCTCATTGCTGTCATCGGCACGCTCCCCGGCGGCATTACCGCTCCCGCGCAGGGACCCTATCCCCAGCCAGAGCAGATAGAGCGAACCCGCCACCTGCAGCAACAGGAACAACAGAGGTGACCGCGTGATGATGACCGCCAGCCCGGTCACCGTAAGCAGGGCGTACAGCATGATGCCAATGCCGTGACTCAACGCCGCGAGGTAACCGGCGCGGGCCCCGCTGCGCAAGGTGACCCCCAACACTACCGCCAGGCTCGGGCCAGGCGACATGGCGCCGAGTATCAGCACCAGAACCAGGGATAGCCATTGGGTGAGGCTCATGGTGACCGGTACCCGACCGGGCAATCTGTAACAAACGGCAACAGCAGGTTTTCCACAGAATCTGTGGATAAGTCAGTGGGTAAATTGTTCAAGTGGCGCCTCAACCCCCAAAGTTCGTCGATTGTTACAGATTGGTTAAAAAACAGTCAAACAAGATTAATCGTTTAAAAACAGTAGCTTACCTGATCTTATTAAGACAGTCTGTGTAAAAAGACGGCTAAGCCTGTGAAACATTTTTGTCATCAAATGCGTGTGCATAACCTTGTCAAGCGTGCTACCGAGGGTAACTTTTACCCCTGTTTGGAAACACTGCAAGGGGTGACAGTTTTGCCTGGGAAAAACCTGCCGCGCGAGAAGCCTGTATCTATAGCGTATTATTTTCTGTCAAGAGTTAATTCGTGTGTTACCACGTTGTAACAGGTTCGGGCCTTGTTCAGTCACCCCGGTATATGCAGCCGGAGGTGCAGGTCTCCCTGACCTCCACCGCGCTCAGTGGCGCCAGCACCGGCTTCAGTTCCCGCCAGATCCAGCGCGCAATATTTTCACTGGTCGGGTTTTCCAGGCCGGGGATGTCGTTGAGGTAGTAGTGGTCCAGTCGCGCCAGCAACGGCTTGAACGCGCTTTTCAGTTCGGCGAAGTCCATAACCCAGCCACTGGGTTCAGTGGCCTCGCCCGACACGGTCAGGCGGACGTGGAAGGAGTGGCCGTGCAGTCGCGCGCACTTGTGACCCTCTGGTACGTTGGGCAGGCGATGGGCTGCCTCGAAATGAAATTCCTTGTAGATGTCCATGCTGTCGAGGCCCTGTTTCCGCACCGGTCACCGGGGCTCAAACCCCGTTTTGAAGAGGCCAATTTTACTACTAAAATCAACAGCTTTTCACCGCGACAGAATTTGGCCAGTTTTTCCACGGCGGGGCTTTACAGGCACAATTTTATCTCTATAATGCGCGGTCTCGGTTCGGGGGTGATTAGCTCAGCTGGGAGAGCATCTGCCTTACAAGCAGAGGGTCGGCGGTTCGATCCCGTCATCACCCACCACTACCGATCACAAAATCTACCGTTTCGGACCGGTAGTTCAGTTGGTTAGAATGCCGGCCTGTCACGCCGGAGGTCGCGGGTTCGAGTCCCGTCCGGTCCGCCATATAACAGCTCTATGTGTCTGACATGCACGGAGATGGTGTTTTCAGGGCGCAATCACCCCGCAACTCGGCCCTCCAATAAAATCTCGATTTATGACGTTATTCACCAGCTGGTGAACATCGCGCAAGCGGCTCGGGGCTCTTTGGTATCCCGAATGAATAGACGGGATTCAGCGTCAGGGAAGTGTCGAATCGTAAACCGGTCCGTCGTCCACGGCCGTTCCATTCGGGCCCATGGTCGAAGGTACGGCAACCTTGACCTCTCCGGAGCAAGCTCCGCCGAAGCCGTCATCGGCGGTAAACGAGACCGTGTAGACCCGCCCGTTGCCCCCCGCCAGGCGTTCCGCGCGCAGGTAAGCCGTGTCGGTTCCAATGCCGCTACCGTCGGGGGTTAGACTGCCCGAGCCTTCGCTGGTGGGCTCATCCTGAAAGATGGTATCGATGGTGAGGGTGAGCGGATCGTTGTCGCCGTCCGTGATGCCCAGAATCTTCACTGCCCTGAGCTCGCCGTTCGCAGGCCACAGCGTGGTCCTGCTGGGGTAGGCAGCCGAGCAGTCCACCGGCTGGTTCGGTGGCGCGCAGAGGTCATCACCTTTCAGGGTCGTTCCGTCGACGATGCCGAGCGCGGGTGAGAAGGCTCCGGTGGAGTTGTCCGCGCCCGACCAGGGACTGCCGACAGGGCCCTGGCCATCGGGGTCGTAGTTGGAGTCGTCATTCAGGATCGTCTGTTCTTTCGGGTTGAACAGGTAGTTGAAGTTGAGCCAATTTGCGAGCGGTACGTCGCCGCCGTGAATCCGCATGGAGACCAGCGTCACCGATGTATACGCATTGTCGAGCGCGTTCTTCACGAAGCCATCCAGATTGTCGCTGCAGAAGCGCAGCTCGCCGCCGACGGGCAGGTGATTCTGGGTGCCGATATCCGGAAACTCGACCGTGCCCAGGAAGGTCAGGTCGGAATTCACGTCGACGGTCCCGACATCGCCGTCGGCAGTGAGTCCCGGTGCGGTGAGGTAGTTGATCGTACTCTCAACCCAATTGCTGAGGGCATCGTTGTTGAGTCCGTAAACAGCCAGGCCGGTTCGAATGGCCGGATTCGGCGTGACCGAGTCCTGGATTCTTGACTCCGTGAGATTGTTGTTGCGGTAGGTCAGGGTGAACGCGGTTTCGATGTCCGCCGGGTTGCTGGCGCCGCTAAGGTCGAACCGGGTGTAGATCGCGCTGTTCCGGTCGCCGCCGTCGTTCCCGTCACCCGCAATGAAGTCGTTTCTGACCCGGGTGGCGATTTCGGTGCTGTCGCCGCGATTTTGCGTGGGATTTGACTCCCGCACTTCGACGTCGGCACCGTTGCCCGCGTTGGTCGGAATCCACTGCGCGCTTGCCGGCTGAGAAAAAATGGTGCCAAGAACCAGTGTTGTAGCGAAGAACCTGGGCAGTTTCATGGTGACGCCTCCTGACCAATGGGTAGCAGGTTTAGTCTGACACAGAGGAAATACCTCATGTGTTGCCAGTTAGGGTCACATCCCCTGTCGGGTACCACCTTGCCGAGGCCTGCTACTTGGGTGAGCCTCGTGGCTCACTTCCCTGTTCGGCCTTCTGGCGTAAAAGCGTAGATCACTGGGAGGATAAGACCTAGATCAAATACATATAAAAGAAAATCTGGCTATTCTTCGTTTAGCTAACCAGGCCACTCATCCCGATCCCGTGGGCTTTTCTTATTGGTCGCCCGGCCTTACCCTGGGCAACATGAAGCTCGAAGAAAAAGAAATGCGCGCCTGGGTTGACGGTTACATCTCGGCCCAGGAACAGCCCGTGCCACGCCAACAGGACGACGGCCCGCACTGGGCAGTGCAGCGTTTTTTCGACCTGGAACAGGATCACCCCGAATTGTGCTGGCAGGCCATCCTGCAAGTATTGCACAGGAGACCCGGTGAGAAGGTGTTGGGCTTGCTTGCCGCGGGACCACTGGAAGATCTCATCGACAGCCACGGGCCGGCGTATATCGACCGGATCGAAGCCGAGGCGGGCGGTAATCCCGAATTCCGGCGGCTGCTGGCCGGGCTGTGGGAAAGCAGCACCGCCGAGGTCTGGCACAGGGTGCTGCGGGCGCGGGCCGGTTAAGCCGCCTGTTTCAGCTGTGCAATGGCGGCGGCTGCCAGTGCATCGTCTTCCGGATCATCCGGTACGGGAAACAGGATGCGGTCGGTCAGTCCCTGGTAGCGTGCCCTGATTACGTCCGCGATCTCCTCGTAGCTGCCCCGGGGCACGAACTTTTCCAGCATCTCATCGGTGATGATGTCCGGCATGCGCTGCCAGTCCCCGCTGCGGGTCAGCTCCAGTAACTGCTGGCCGCGATCCCGCCAACCGAACAGTTCGAGGCTGGGCCAGTACGCAGGGGTGGAGTACAGGAACCCCAACATGTTGCGCTGCTTTTCCCACTCGGCGGCGACGGTCTGTTCATCGCGCCCGGTGGCCATCAGGGGAATCGCGATGGGCTTGAAATGGTCCGGGCGACGACCCGCCAGTTCGAAGCCCGCCTGCAGGCGCGGGATGCAGACCTCGCGCAGGTACTCCGGCGGGGAGTTGGTGGGGTGGGTGATCAGCCCGTCTGCGACCCGGCCGACCATGCGGGTCATGTCCGGGCCCACCGCGCCACACTGGATCGGGATGTCGGGATGCTCGATCGGTCCCGGGTTGAAGAAGGGCTGCAGGCGGGTAAACCGGTAATGCTCACCCTCGAAGCACAGCTTCTCCCCGCTCTGGAAGCTGTGGAAGATAGCCTTGAGCGACTGCACGTACTCGCGCAGTTGTGGCACCGGTGAATCCCAGCGGGCGGAGTAGCGCTGCTCGATATTGGGCTTGATCTGGGTACCCAGGCCCAGTTCGAAGCGACCGCCGGACATGCGCTGCAGGTCCCAGCTCGCCACGGCGACCGTCATGGGGCTGCGGGGAAAGGCCACCAGTACTCCGGTGCCCACGCGCAGGCTGCGGGTGGCATCCAGTGCCATCGCCGCGAGCAGCAAGCCGTCGTGAATCGCGTCCGGCACCTGCAGCCCGTCAAAGCCCATGGCCTCGGCCCGGGTCGCGTGGGCCCCGATCTGGCCCGGGTTCATGTCCTCCGGGGTGCTGGCAAATACCTCAAACATGGCGTCCTTCGATGGTGGCGAAACGTGAAGCCATTGTCAGTACGCTATCCGCGGGGGTCAATATACAGAACCAGAGAGCGGCAAGTGGTACAAGATATTGATTTCTCCACAGCTGCCGACCACACTGATTCGCCTCAACCCGCCGCGACAGAGAAAACACAGGAGAGAAGTGTGAGCGAACAGCTGCCCGACCTGCAAAGCTATCTGGGAGGCGACTTTGGTCCCTACCGCGGTTGGGACCGGGTGAATGCCGCCATGATCAGGCACTGGTGTGATGCCCTGGGTGATGGCAACCCGATCTACACCGACGGGGACGCGGCCCGTGCCGCGGGGCATGGCGCGCTGGTCGCGCCACCCACGATGATGCAGGCCTGGACCATGCGCGGCTATTGCGGCCGGTTCCCGCCGGGGTCGGACACACGCGAAGCGATGCAGGTGTTGCAGGTGTTGGAGGAGGCCGGCTACCCCGGTGTGGTGGCGGTGAACTGCGAGCAGGAGTACGCCCGCTACATCGAGGAGGGAGACGATATCTATTTTCGCTCCACCATTGAGTCCATCTCGGAGGAAAAGCGCACCGCGCTGGGGGTCGGATTTTTCGTTACCGAGTTGTCCACCTTCTACAACCAGCGGGACCAGGTGGTCGGTACCATGCGCTTCCGGGTATTCAAGTACCGGCCGCATCAACAGGGGGAGGATTCCCAGTGAGCTTTCCCGCAATAGACAGGGTAAGTTCCGGCGACAAGTTGCCGGAACTGGTGATCGAGATCACGCCGAAACTGATCGTCGGCGGCGCGATTGCCTCGCGCGACTATCAGAACGTGCATCACGACAAGGACGCGGCGCAGGCGCTGGGCTCGCCCGACATCTTCATGAACATCCTGACCACCAATGGCCTGGTGGGTCGCTACCTGACAGACTGGGCCGGTCCCCGCGCCCGGCTCGGCAAGGTGGCGATTCGGCTGGGGGCTCCCAACTACCCGGGGGACCGCATGACCCTGAGCGGGGAGGTCACGGCAGTGGAGCCCGCCTCGCGGCAGGTGGAACTCAGCTTTCGCGGCGTGAATCGCCTGGGCGATCATGTCAGCGGCTCGGCGGTACTGATACTGGCCGATTGAATCGCCGGCCTGGCGCGGCCCGGCCTGGCGCGGCCAGCGCGAACAATCCACAACAAAGAGGAGCACATCATGGGACGTTGGAGCAGGGAAGAACTGGAGGAAGCGTTTGACCGTTACCAGGCTGCGGCCTTGAAGGGCGCCGTGGAGGGCGACTGGCGCGACTGGGCGGATATGTTCACTGTGGATGCAACCTATTTCGAGCACCAGTACGGCCGTTTCTGGGGCCGTGAGGCGATCTACGACTGGATTAATCGGACCATGGAGCCGTTCCCGGCAAACTGCATGAAGGCCTTTCCGATCCGCTGGTACAGTATCGACGAGGACAAGGGCTGGATTATCTGCGAGGTGTTGAACCGGATGGAGGGCCTGGGCGACGGCGAAATCTACGAAGAGCCCAATATCACCATCCTGCACTATGCCGGCCAGGGCCTGTTCCGATACGAGGAAGACGCCTACGACCGCCAGCGCATGGGCCAGATGGTGGTGCGTTGGGTGCAGGCAAAAAAACGTATCGAGGCGGAACAGACCGGCGAATAAGGCGCTACTCCGTGACGGCCATGGTGGTCCTGCAGTTCGATATGCGGGCGTCTCCCGATTGCCCTGAACCGGCCGCAGTGCGCTACCGGGCCTGTCTGGACATGGTGCGCTGGGCAGACCGGCAGGCGATCGACGTGGTGGGATTCTCCGAACACCACAATACCGAAGACGGTTTCCTCAGTTCGCCCCTGCTGCTGGCCACGGCCGCCGCGGCTTGCACGAGCAGGGTTCGGCTGAGTGTCAGTGCCCTCCTGTTGCCCCTGCACGAGCCCCTGCGCATCGCCGAGGATATCGCCGTACTCGACCTGTTGTCCGGTGGGCGCTTCAGTGCCACGGTCGGCCTTGGTTATCGGGAAAGCGAGTACCGCTCCCTGGGCGTGGATTGGGCCAGGCGCGGGCAAATACTCGACGAAAAGATCGCCCTGTTGCTGCAGGCCTGGGGCGGCGAGCCGTTCAGCTATCGCGGGGAGCGGGTGCAGTTGAATCCCTTGCCGCAGCGCCCGGCCCGGCAATTGTTGTGCGTGGGAGGCAACAGTGTCCCCGCGGCGCGCCGGGCGGCGCGGTTCGGCTTGATGTTCGCCCCGGCCATCGATGATCCGGCACTGGCCGAGGCCTATGAAACGGCCTGCCGCGAGGCGGGATTCGAGGGCGGCCTGGTGATCTACCCGCGGGAGCCCAGCCTGACTCTCATCGCCGAGGATCCCGAACGCAGTTGGGCTGAAATCGGGCACTTCCTGCTCTATGACGCCCGGGCCTACCAGCAGTGGCGACACCCCACCCGGCGCGCCTATGCCGAGTCCGCCGCTACCAGCCTGGATGAGTTACAGCACGAAGGGAAGTACCGTATTCTCACCCCGGCGCAGGCGCTTGAGTCAATGCGGCAGAAGGGCAGCCTGAACCTGGCACCACTGTGTGGCGGGGTGCCACTCGAGCACGGTTGGCGAAGCCTGGAACTGTACGCGGAGCGGGTGGCTCCGGCCTTCGCCGAGGCTGGCGCCTAGCGCGACAATTTGGTGTTCAGGACGATGGACGTGGTGGTTTTTTCCACGCCCTGCAGCTGGCCGATTTCGTCCAGCACCCGGTCCATGTCAGCGGTGGTGGCGGTCTCCAGGGTCACCACCAGGTCATAGACCCCGCTGACCGTCTGCAGGGTGCGGACCGCGGGCATCTTCTCCAGGGCGGCGCCGACGGCGGGCCCCTGCTTGGGGTCCAGGCGGATCATGACGTGGGCGCTGATTTGCCGCTCGGCGTAGTTCTCACCCAGTTTTACCGTGTACCCGGCGACGACCCTGCGCCGCTCCAGCCGTTGCAGGCGATCCTGTACCGTACTGCGGGACACGCCCAGGCGACGGGCGAGGGCGCTGGTGGTAGCGCGCGCGTTGTCCCGTAACAGATCGAGCAGCGCGCGGTCGGTGGTGTCCAGGTCCATCAATTTGCCCAATCTAACCGGTAAAGTGACCTGAATTATACTCCATTCCGTTTGATTGTCTGTACAAACTGGCGCGACGCAAATTTACACTGGCCGCATGCAGCCAACAACCATTCACATAGGGGTGGTGTCGTCGCAAACCGAGTTTGTGGCGGCACTTGCGGACGTCAATCCGGGGCGGGAGTGCGGCTGGCGTTACCGTTATCTGCCGCTTACCGGCGACCCGGATTCACTGCGGGAACTCGCCCGCGACCCGCTGCTGCAGGGACTGTTGATCGATGCGTCGGGCGCCCGAGCCTCGGGCGCCGAACTGACTCGCCTGCGGCCGGAGGTCGACCTGGTAGCCATCTGCAGCGGCGACGGTCCGGAGCAACTCGCCCACCGCCTGCACCAGCGCATTGCCCGGCGCGCCGCGACGCCTTTTGCCGATACCCTGCGGGATTATGTCGCCAACAGCCGCGACGCCTGGCACACCCCGGGCCACTCCGGTGGCGCCAGTTTCCGGGACAGTCCCTGGGTGCGCGATTTTCACGGCCTGATGGGGGACCACGTTTTTCGTGCCGACCTGTCCGTGTCGGTGCAGGCGCTGGACTCCCTGCTTGACCCGCGCACGATCATCCACGAGGCCCAGGCCCTGGCTGCAGAGGCTTTTGGCGCCCGGCGGACGTTTTTTGTCACCAACGGCACGTCCACTGCCAACAAGGTGATCGTGCAGCATCTGCTCGGTGCTGGCGGCAAGCTGATACTGGACCAGGCCTGCCACAAGTCCATGCACCACGCCGTGGTGCTGGCCGGGGTGGAGCCGGTCTATTTGCAGGCCTCCTTCAAGCCCGAATTCGGACTGTACGGGCCGGTCCCCCAGCGGCGTGTCATCCAGGTGCTGGACGAGAACCCCGACGCCGGACTACTCGCCCTGACCTCCTGCACCTATGACGGATTCTGCTACGACCTGGAGCCCATCATCGCCCATGCCCACAGTCTCGGGATCAGGGTGCTGGTGGATGAAGCCTGGTATGCCCACGGTCGCTTTCATCCCGCACTGCGCCCGAACGCGCTGGACTGCGGCGCGGACTACGTCACCCAGAGTACGCACAAAATGCTGTCGGCCTTCTCCCAGGCCAGCATGATTCACGTGGCCGACCCGGATTTCGACGAGGCGCGGTTCCGGGAAGACCTGAATATGCATACCTCCACCAGCCCCCAGTACGCGATGATAGCCAGCCTGGATGTGGCGCGTAAACAGATGAGCATGGAGGGCTTCGGGCAGCTGCAGGCGTGTATCGATCAGGCGGAGCGGATCACTCGTGAAATAGATGCGACCGGCGTGTTTCGCGTCCTCCGGCTGGCAGATATGCTGCCGGACGAACTGGCTGGCGACCCGGTGCGGATTGACCCGACCAAGCTGACCATCGATATCTCGGCCAGCGGCCGGGCTGCGGACGAAATCCAGCTTACCCTGTACGAGCGTTTCGGTATCCAGGTCGAGAAAACCACCCACAATACCCTGACCGTACTGGTAACCCTGGGCACCACCGAGGACAAACTCGGGCGCCTGTGCGATGCCATTGCCACCCTGGCCCGCGAGACCCGGCCGGAAAGTCGCGCGCAGCGCGCGCCCTTGCGACCGCCAGGGCTGGGGACGATCATGATGCAGCCGCGCCAGGCGTATTTCGGGCGCGGAGAGGTACTGCCCCTGCTGGACGAGTCCGGGCGACTGAACCCGCAGCTGCCGGGCGCGATCAGCGCCGACCAGGTGGTTCCGTACCCGCCGGGTATACCGGTGCTGGTGCCCGGACAGGAGATTACCCCGGACGTACTGGACTACCTGGAAAAGATGGTTGCGCGGGAGATGGAAATCCACGGCCTGCAGCAAACCGGGGGAGTGTTCGGGCTGCGCGTGGCCCGCCGCCGTCCGCTGGCCAGCGTATCGCAGGCGTGACTCAGGGCTCCACCACGGCGGCGCCGGTGAACCGGCCCGCGCGCAGGTCGTCCAGCGCCTGGTTGCTGTCTTCCAGGGGGTAACGGTGTACCGTGGTTTCTATGCCGATGGCGGCAGCCAGCGGCAGGAACTCCTCGCCATCGCGCCGGGTGAGGTTGGCCACCGAGCAGAGTTCCCGCTCGCCCCAGAGAATCTCATAGGGAAAGGCCGGGATTTCGGACATGTGGATACCCGCGCAGACAACCCGTCCACCCTTGCGTACGGCCCGCAGGGCGGTGGGCACCAGCTCCCCCGCCGGTGCAAATATGATCGCGGCATCCAGTTCAAAAGGCGCGACCTGGGCGGAGTCTCCGGCCCATTCCGCACCCAGGGCGAGGGCGAAGGACTGGGCCTCACGGTCCCCGGGACGGGTGAAAGCGCAGACCGTCTGGCCCTGGTGCCGGGCGACCTGGATCAGGATATGCGCGGCGGCGCCGAAGCCGTACAGGCCGATACGCCCGCTCTCCCGCACCAGCCGCCAGGCCCGGTACCCGATAAGTCCGGCGCAGAGCAGCGGGGCCGCCTGTACCGGGCTGTAACCGTCGGGCAGTGTGAAGCAATAGCGGCTGTCCGCCACGGTGAATTCGGCCATACCGCCGTTGATCTGGTAGCCGGTGTAGCGGGCCTGGTCGCACAGGTTCTCGCGCTGCGAGCGGCAGTAGGCGCAGTGCCCGCAACTGCCCCCCAGCCAGGGGATGCCCACTCGCTGGCCTATTTCGAAGCCCTCCGTGCCCTCGCCCAGGGCGTGCACCCGGCCGACGATCTGGTGGCCGGGCACCAGGGGCAGCTTCGGTTCCGTCAGGTCACCGTCCACAACATGCAGGTCAGTGCGGCAGATACCGCAGGCCTCGACCCGCACCCGCAGTTGCCCCGGGGCCGGCTCCGGCAGCTCGATATCCAGCAGCTGCAGTGGCGTTCCAATCGCCTCCATGACCATTGCCCGCATCCTGTTGGCCCTCCGGGTGTTGGCAGCCCTCAAGGTTGCTACACTTTTCCAGTGCGTACAACACCCCTCCTGGGGCCATTACCCAAATGGGACAGCGAAGAACTGATCTATAGTGATAACGATGTGCGTAAAAGTTTGATCGAGAACAAGATAAAAATGTTGACCTTGTTCACACTGTATACAGGTATAAGAATCGGGCGGGTTGACGCCCCAGGGAGAAAGCAGTGAATCAGTACAATAGGTCGGTCCTCAGGCCCCTGGCCGCCGCCGTTGTCGCGGCCGGTCTTGCACAGTCCGCAGTGGCGGCCAGTTTCGAGCTTGGACCTTTTGACGGTAATTTCACCTCAACCTTTTCCGCCGGCGCCAGCTGGCGGGTGACAAGCCCGTCAAACCGGGTCATCACACCGGGCAACGCCGAGGGTGGGCGCGCCTCGTCCTCCACCGCCGACGACGGCAATCTGAACTACGACAAGGGCGATATGTACTCCTTGTTGTTCAAGGGCGTTCACGACGTGGAACTGGACGCGGGCAAGTGGGGGATATTCACGCGCTTCAAGTACTGGTACGACTACGCCCTGGACAAGGACCGGGTGGCACACGGCCACGCGGCCAATGACTACGAGGCCGACGCCCGGCTCGATACCTCCGACTTCGAGGACCTGGCGCGGGAGAAAGGTTTCGAGTTCCTCGATTATTACGCCTATGCCAGTTTCGACCTGGGCGAGCGACCGCTGGAGTTGCGCGCCGGCTCGATGGTGCTGAGCTGGGGTGAAAGCACCTTTATCCAGAACGGCGTCAACGTCATCAGCCCCTTTGATGTCAGCACCCTGCGCAAACCGGGTTCAGAGATCAAGGAAGCGCTGTTGCCGGTGGGCATGGTGTACGGGAATATCGGCTTGACCTACGACCTCAGCGTCGAGGCGTTCTACCAGTATGAGTGGAAACGCACCATCATCGACGAATGCGGCACATACTGGAACGCCAGCGACCCGTATGGTGGGGGTTGCAATTACCTGACCGCGACCGCCAGCCAGCCGGACGCCGACCAGGTCGGCACCATTTTCCAGATCGACCGCGCCCGGGATGACGAGGCCGGTGACTCCGGGCAGTGGGGGATCGCCGCACGGTATTTCGTCGAGTCGCTGAACGCCACCGAATTCGGCCTGTACTACATCAGGTACCACAGCCGCACGCCGATCTTCAGTGCCTACAATACCGACATCGCTCTGGGTGACTCGATTCTGAATCCGGCCATCAATCCGCGGTTTTTCTTCGAGTTTCCCGAGGACATCGATCTCTATGGACTGAGTTTTGCCACCAACCTGGGTACCTGGGCGTGGTCCGGTGAATTGAGCTACCGCCCCGATTACCCCTTGCAGATCAACACCGTGGAGTTGCTGCAGGCGCTGGCCCTGGGTGACCTGGCCGAATGGTCGCCGATGCTGGAGCGGTCCCGGGCGGCGGGCGAGGGCGGTTATGTGTCCGGCTATGACGATGTGTCCTACACCCAGCTCCAGACCACCTTTATCAAGTTCTTCGATCAGGTGATGGGGGCCAGTCGCCTGTCCTTCGCCGCCGAGGTGGGAGCGGTGTGGCTGGGTGGCATGGACCCGGATGTGAACTACGGCCGCTCGTCGGCCTATGGCGCGGGTGACTTTACGCCCTTCGTCAGCGAGGTGATTCCCGGCGCAACCATCACCTGTAACACGCACCCCCTGGCGCCCCTGATCGTGGCCAACCCCAATCCCGAGTACTGTTCCGACAAGGGCTTTACCGATGATTTTTCCTGGGGCTATCGAGTCCGTGCAGGACTGGAGTACTCGGACGTATTCGCCGGCGTCAACCTGACCCCGAACGTTGCCTGGTCGCATGACGTCAGTGGCAACTCGCCGGCCCCCAACTTTATCGAAGACCGCAAGGCCATGAGTATCGGGGTGCGGGCCGATTACCTGAATACCTACCAGGCCGAACTGTCCTACACCAACTTCTTTGGTGCGGATTACGACGAACTCGAGGACAGGGACTTTGTGTCCCTGAGCTTCTCGGTCGCGTTCTGAACATTTAGAGGGAGAATTCGTAATGAACAACAAGTTTGTGTCCGTATTTATCGGCCTGGCACTGGGTCTTGGAACTGGTCTGGCGCAGGCCAAGGTGAGCGCTGAGCAGGCGGCTGCCCTGGGTGGTGACGTGTTGACCCCGGTCGGGGCCGAGCGGGCCGGCAACGCCGATGGCAGCATCCCGCCCTGGGAGGGTGGATTGAAACAGTTCCCTGCGGGCTACGTTGAAGGTGAACGCCTGGTCAATCCCTATGCAGACGAGAAGCCCCTGTTCGTGATTACGGCCGCCAACGCCGAACAGTACAAGGACAAGCTGACCCCGGGACAGCTCGCGATGTTCAAGCGCTATCCCGACACTTACCAGATGCCGGTGTATCCCACGCATCGCAGCGCGCGACTTCCCGAGAGCGAGTACAAGCTCATCAAGGAGGGCGCCACCGAGACCGGCCTGGTGGAAGGTGGTAACGGGATGGTCAATTTCAAGGCCAATGTGCCCTTCCCGATTCCCCAGGAGGGTGTGGAAATCATCTGGAATCACATTACCCGCTATCGCACCCCGCTCGGGCTCAAGCGACGCTATATCCAGGCGCCGATCCAGGTCAACGGTAATTTTGCACCGGTGCTGTTCGAGGAAGAGGCAATTTTTGCCAACCGCTTCCCCGACAACCCCAATCCGAACCGGCTGTTCGTGTTCCTGCAACGTATCCTGGCGCCGGCCCGGCTCGAGGGTGACGTCTTGCTGGTACATGAAAATATCGACCAGGTGAAGGAACCGCGTTCTGCCTGGGTCTATAACGCTGGCCAGCGCCGTGTGCGTAGGGCGCCAAACATAGCCTATGACGGACCGGGCACTGCCTCCGATGGACTGCGCACCGCCGACGACCTCGATTTGTACAACGGGGCCCCCGACCGCTACAACTGGGAACTGGTCGGCAAGCGGGAGCTCTATATCCCCTACAATGCCTTTGAACTTCACCGCGGCGACCTGAGCTACGGGGACATTCTCAAGGCCGGCCACATGAATCCCGAGTACCTGCGCTATGAGTTGCACCGGGTCTGGGTTGTCGATGCCCGGCTCAAGGAAGGCGCGCGTCATGTATATGCCCGACGCACGTTCTACGTGGACGAAGATACCTGGCAGATCGCGGTGATCGATCACTACGACGGCCGCGGTGAGCTGTGGAAGATGAAAGAAGGGCATATGCTGATGCACTACCAGAAGGCCATTCCCTGGCTTTCCGCGGAGTCCCTGCACGACCTGATATCAGGACGCTACCTGGTCATCGGCCTGGACAACGAGGAAAAGGGCTATCAGTACGACTTTGACTACGTCGGCAGTTTCGAGGACTTCACACCCTCGGCCCTGCGCCGTGCCGGTCGCCGCTAGTTTAGCCCAGGGGCGGTCATGCAAAACCACCGGCCAACCTAATCGATCGCCTCGAAACGGTTGGCCGCCAGGTTCTTGCGCACCTTGTCGGCCGCGAACACGCGGCCGTTCATGGCGATGTAGACCCCGGGATCGACACACTGCAGTGCGCCCAGAGCGCAGCCGATATTGAATACCGCATCGGTCTGCATGAAGGCCGCCGGCTGCAGGGCGCCGGTCAGCACGATGCGCTTGCCGGGTATGCCTGCCAGGGCCGCAGCGGTGCCCACCATGCCATCGGTACCGTGGGTGATGAGCACGTGCTCCTCGTCACATTGTTCACTGAGGCGACGGATATGCGCGCGGTCCTTGTCCGTCATGTCCAGACTGTCCTTGCGCATGGCGGACTCCACCGTGTAATCGAATCCGACGCCCATGCGCGCCAGCAGTTCGCCGATGACCGGCTCGCCCACCTGGTAGTCGCTCCTGGCGTCGAAGTAGATCTTGTCGATGGTCCCGCCCGTGGTGATGATGTGTAGTTTCATTGCCTGCCGTCAGCCCGTTTCACTTGCTTGCCGGTTGGTGATTGCCTGACAGGACGATCCTGGGAGAGGTTTACTTCCAGCGCCCTGCACAGCGTCTTCAGGATCTGGATGCGGGCAAAACGCTTGTCATCCCCAGCGACCAGGGTCCAGGGTGCGTGCGGTGTGCTGGTACGCCGGACCATGTCCTCCACCGCCGCCCGGTAGTCTTCCCATTTGTCCCGGTTGCGCCAGTCATCCGGGGTTATTTTGTGGCGCTTGTGGGGGGTGACCTCCCGCGCCTTGAATCTGAGCAGCTGTTCTTCCTTACTGATATGCAGCCAGAACTTCACCGCAATGCAGCCGTGCTCCTGCAGTTGCCATTCGAACAGGTTGATTTCATCGTAGGCGCGGCGCCACTCCGTCTCGCTTGCGAAGCCCTCGACCCGCTCCACCAGGACACGGCCATACCAGGACCGGTCAAACAGGGTGGCCTGGCCATCCCGTTGCAGGTGACGCCAGAAACGCCACAGGTAGTGTTGTGCGCTCTCCTCGTCGGTGGGAGCGGCGAACTGGACCAGTTTGAACAGGCGCGGATCGATGGCCTGGGTGACCCTGCGAATGGCGGACCCCTTGCCCGCAGCATCCCAGCCCTCGAAGACGGCTACCAGTGAACGGCGCCGCCCGCGGGCCTGCCAGGCCAGGTCCTGCAGGCGACCTTGCCATTTCTTGAGAGCCCGTTTGTAGTTATCGCGCGCAAGTGTCTGGTCCAGGTCCACCCGGGCCAGATAATTGGATTCCGCTCCGGGCAAGGCAGCCGGCGGCGTGGCTGGTTTTTGCGGCGCAGCGTCGTCGGCCCGTTTGGCCGCGGTTCGCAGGGCGCGCAGGATAATCGTCGCCGCCGAGAGGTCGCGGTAGAGAGGATCCTCGGTCTCCACCACGTGCCACGGACAGGTCGGGGTGTCCGTGGCCCGGATCATCCGCTCCGCGACCTGCAATATCCGGTCGTAGTTTTTCTCGCAGTAGGTCGCGCTGGCGGGCACCCGGGGTATTTGCTTGTTGTGCGGAGCTTCTTCCTTCAACTGCAGCTGTTGAGTTTCGCTGCTCACGAAAAAAAACAGCTTGACCAGCAGCACGCCGTCGTCGGTCAGCATGCGCTCAAATTGCGTAATCCGCGCGCAGGTTGCGGCCAGGTCGCCCGGAGAGTCCGCGGCGACTGCTGCGTCCATCGGTGCAGAATACCAGGAGCCGATGAACAGGCCAGTGCTGCCTTTACGCGGCATGCGGCGCCAGAAGCGCCAGTAATAGGGTCTGGATTCCTCCTCGTCGGAATGTTCCCAGAAGGCATTGGTATCGATCAGCCGGGGGTCCATCCACTCGTTGAGCCGGTGCACAAAGGCGCCTTTGCCGGCGCCCTCCAATCCCGACAGCAGGATGATCATGGGGTAGTTGCGCCCGGCCAGGTCAAACTGCGCCTCGAGCAGTTCCTGGCGCAGGGGCTGTGCCTGTTGCTCGAAGGCCTTCTTTTTCAGAGTGTGTTCCAGCGGCCGGGGCTCGAACATGGGCAAGCTTTCCTTGCTGGCGGCAATCAGGCGCTATAATGACCCGCACGGTACCGGGGGTGCAAGCCATGGGTTTCTACGACAAACATATCCTGCCGCATTTCATCAACTGTGCCTGTGGTACCAAGCCGATACGGCGGCAGCGCGAAAAGGTCGTTCCACGGGCCAGTGGCGTCGTGCTCGAAATTGGTATTGGCACCGGGCTGAACCTGCCCCATTACGACAGTGGCCGGGTACAGCGCCTGATCGGTCTCGACCCGTCGGAGGAATCCTGGAAACTCGCCGGTAAACGCGCTGCCGAGTTGGACCTGGACATCGAGTTCATCGGTCTGCCCGGCGAGGAAATTCCCCTGGAGGACCACAGTGTGGACACGGTGTTGGTTACCTTCAGCCTGTGCACCATCCCGGACCCGGTGCAGGCGCTCAGGGGGATGGCCCGGGTCCTGCGGCCAGGGGGACAACTGGTATTCTGCGAGCACGGCAGGGCGCCGGACGAGGGTGTGCGACGCTGGCAGGACCGGATCAACCCGACCTGGCGCCGGATTGCCGGCGGCTGCAACCTGAATCGTGATATCCCCGCCCTGTTACAGGACGGGGGGTTTGTCGTGCAGGAACTGGAGCAGATGTACCTGCCCGGGACCCCGAAAATAGCGGGCTATAACTACTGGGGCTCGGCGCAATTATCCATCTAGCTGGTCTTCGGCAGGATGTACAGCTCCACCCGCCGGTTCTGGGCTCGCCCCTCGGCAGTGTCGTTGTCAGCGATGGGCTGATCGAACCCCAGGCCCTGCACCAGCATGCGCGAGCTGGCCACTTCCCGGGTTACGAGGTAATCGGCGACACTGCGGGCGCGGCGTTCAGACAGGGTCTGGTTGTACGGCCGGTTGCCCGTGTTGTCCGTGTGGCCACTGACACGCAGGGTGGTATCGGCGTATTTTGCCAGCACCTGGCCGACTGAGTTGAGCACCGGGTAAAAATCGCCGCGCAGGTTGTAGGAGTCGGTCTGGAAGGTGATATTGCCGGGCATAACCAGCCGGATATTGTCGCCCTCGCGCACCACGCTGACCCCGGTGCCGGCCAGGCTCTCGCGCAACTTGGCCTCCTGTACATCCATGTAGGCCCCCACGCCGGCGCCCACGATGCCGCAGCCGAGGGCTGCGTTGCGGGCATGCTTGCTTGAGTCGATGGCGCCCACCAGGCCGCAGACCGCGGCGGCGCCGGCGCCATAGGTGGCCGCCTTGCTGGCCTGTTGCTCGCCGGTATAGGGGTTGGTCGTACAGGCTGCGGTCAATACCGCGGCGGAAGCCAGTGCGAGGATGTTGGTGCTGCGCATGCAATATCTCCTGTGTCACGCTGCGTTGTGGACAATCGGTGATCGCCCGGTCCTGTTTCCGAGATTATACTGGCTCTGCTGAACCAATGCTGAACAGGGAGCAACAGTATGAGTGAAATGACCACCATCGATGGTATCGATTACGGCCCACTGGCGGTGCTGGTGGGTAACTGGGCCGGGGACAAGGGACTGGACCTCGCGCCGGAGCCCGATGGGGAGGAGCGCAGCCCCTATTACGAGACCATCGTCTTTGTGGCTGCCGGGAACGTGACCAACGCGGAGCAGCGCACCCTGTCTATTGTGCGCTATCACCAGGTGGTTACCCGCAAATCCAATGACGAGGTGTTTCACGACCAGGTGGGCTACTGGTTGTGGGATGCGGCGGATAACGGCCTGGTGGAGTGTTTTATCATCCCCCGCGGAGTGGCAGTCGTGGCGGGCGGAACCCTGGCCGCACCGGCCTCGCTGGAGGATGAGTTGGTGTTCCAGGTGGCAGCCAGCGCCGACGCTGACGCATTCGGTATTGCGCAAACGCAATTCATGCTGGATAACGCGAAAACCACCGCATTTACCCATACACTGACAGTGAGGGGCGACGAAATGGAATATACCCAGTCCACCATGCTCGATATTTATGGCAGGAAGGACTATGACCACCGGGACACGAGTATGCTCAGGCGCATCGACTGATGGACCCCCTGACCCAGGGCACGCTCGGTGCGGCCCTGCCGCAAAGCGTCGTCGACCGGAAGCAACTGGGGGCAGCGGGGCTGCTGGGATTTCTGGCCGGTATGGCTGCGGACCTGGATGTCCTGATTCGCTCAGATACGGACCCGCTGCTGTTCCTGGAGTATCACCGTCAGTTCACCCACGCCCTGGTGTTCATCCCGGTGGGCGGGTTGCTCTGTGCCCTGGTGCTCTACCGCCTGCTGGCCAGGAGGTGGCAACTGTCGTTCCGGCAGACGTTTATGTTCTGCACCCTGGGGTACGCCACCCATGCGTTGCTCGACGCCTGTACCACCTACGGCACCATGCTGCTGTGGCCATTCAGTGACGCGCGCTTTGCCTGGAATTCGATTTCCATTATCGACCCATTGTTTACCCTGCCCCTGCTGGCAGGGGTGATCTATAGCGCCCGCCGGCGCAACCCCTGGGCGGTACGGCTGGCCCTGCTGTGGGCAGTCGCCTACCTGGGCCTGGGCGTCTGGCAGCGCAATGAAGCGGTCGCCATGGGGCGGGACATCGCGGCGGCCCGCGGCCACCAGCCCCTGCGGCTGGAGGCCAAGCCCAGCTTCGGCAATATCCTGGTCTGGAAAGTGGTTTACGAGACGGCCGACCGCTATTACGTGGATGCGGTGCGCACGGGATTCCGGCACCAGACCTGGCCGGGTGATTCGGTGCTGAAGCTGGATGTGGCTCGCGACCTGCCCTGGCTACGCGCGGATACCCAACAGGCCCGGGATATAGAGCGGTTCCGCTGGTTCAGCAATGGTTATATCGCCCGGGATCCGGTACATCCGCACCGGGTGATCGACATCCGCTATTCGCTGGTGCCCAACGAGGTAGCGCCGCTGTGGAGTATCGAATTACGCCCCGGTGCGGACCGTGACGAGCACGCCCGCTACCACACCCACCGCGACACCAGCGCATCGGCGGGCGCCAGGGTATGGCATATGCTGCTGGGTCCGGACCGCTGACTCAGCTGTCGTAGGTGGCGCGCGCCGCGGCCACGGCCCTGCCCGGGGAGATTGCCATTCCCTGTCCCCCCAGGACGGATTCCAGCGCGGTCAGGCACAGCGTCACATTGCGTTCACTGGCGCTGTAACCCATCAGCCCGATGCGCCAGGTTTTGCCAGCCAGGGCACCCAGTCCGGCGCCGATCTCCAGGTCGAAGCTGGACAACAGTTGGGCACGAACGGCGCCCTCGTCGACCCCCTCGGGAACCAGCACCGAGTTCAGCTGAGGCAGCCGGATTTCCGGCGCAACCGCCATACCCAGTCCCATGGCCTCGAGACCGGCCACCAGCGCCAGGTGGTGGCGACGATGGCGGGCGTGCGCGGCTTCCAGTCCTTCCTCCTGCAGCATCACCAGGGATTCGTGCAGGGCGTACAGGTCGTTGACCGGCGCGGTGTGGTGATAGGCGCGCCTGGCACTGCCACCCCAGTAGCCCATAACCAGTTGCATATCGAGGAACCAGCTCTGGACCGGGTGGCTGCGATTCTGGATATGCTCCACCGCCCGCGGGCTGAACGTCACCGGGGCAATACCCGGAATGCAGGACAGGCATTTCTGGCTGCCGGAATACACGGCATCGGCGCCCCAGCGATCGACCTGCACCTCTATGCCCCCCAGCGAGGTGACCGCGTCAACGATGGACAGGGCGCCGCGATCCGTGGCCAGCCGGCACAGGGCCTCGGCGTCGCTGCGCACCCCGGTAGAGGTTTCAGCGTGCACGAACGCCAGGATTGAGGCCTCCGGGTGTCGGTCAAAAGCCGCCGCGACCTTGGCGGGGTCGACGGCCTGTCCCCACTCGTCCTCGACCATGACCGCGGTGGCCCCACAGCGCTCCACGTTTTCCTTCATGCGGCCGCCGAAAACCCCGTTCTGGCACACAATCACCGTGTCGCCTGGCGAGACCAGGTTCACGAAACAGGCCTCCATGCCGGCCGATCCTGGCGCTGAAACCGGCAGTGTCAGTTCATTGCCGGTCTGGAAGGCGTACTGCAGCAGCTGCTTGATCTCATCCATCAGCTGCACGAACAGGGGGTCCAGGTGACCGATGGTGGGGCGGGACAGGGCGCCCAGCACACGGGGTGAAACATCAGAGGGACCCGGCCCCATCAGCGTGCGCTGGGGCGGGTAGAAGCTGTGGCTCATGGATATTCCCTAAATCAGTTGCGGTCTGGAGGGGTGGCGGCAAACATCACCAGCAGGGTCATGTCCTCCTGGATTTCAAAAAAAGAGTGCTCGGTGGTGGCGCTGACGTAGAGCAGGGAGCCCGGGCCCACCGCGCGCTCTTCCTCACCCAGTTTCATGCTGGCCTTGCCGGTAAGGACCAGGTACACCTCGTCCTCGTCGTGAGGCGCCTGCATGTCCCTGGCACCAGCGGGCAGGAAATAGAGACCGCAGTTCAACGCCGGGACATTGAGGAACTCGAGGTATTGCACCGCATCACCCTTGAGTTTTCCCCTGATTTCCGCCAGGTCGTAAACCTGCCAACTGCTTTCACTCATCTGTACCGTCCCGATATCACTGCTGTCCACAAACATTCTAAGGCTAATTCGACCATGATAGTATCCCCACCCCAGGCAATATCGAGGAGAATAATCACCATGCACTATCCCAGCTATGAGCCCAATCTGGCAGTCACCATGCTGCGCCGGGCAAGTCTTAACCCTGAGCGGCGGGCCCTGGTATTCGAGGGGCGAGAGACCAGCTATGCTGAATTCGGCGAGCGCGTGCGCCGCCAGGCCGGCCTGCTGCGCCAGGCCGGCGTCTGCGTCGGTGACCGGGTTGGCTATCTCGGGGTCAACCACCCGGCTTTTCTTGAGACCCTGTTTGCCGCCAATACCCTGGGCGCGATCTTCGTCCCGCTCAATTTCCGTCTCACCGCAGAGGAGCTGACCTTCATCATCAACGATGCGGGTGTTCATACGCTCATCTGTGACGACGGCCTGCGCGCGGTCGCCGACCAGGCGCGCCCTGCGCTGTGCTGCCGGCATTATTTCAGCTCGGAAAGCGAAGCCGATGGCTGGCGTCACCTGGACAGTGAACGCGATGCCTCCGATCCGCTGGACGCCGCGGTCTCCACCGGTGTTCACGATGTGGCGCTGATCATGTATACCTCGGGCACCACCGGGTTGCCCAAGGGCGCCATGCTGACCCATGGCAATATCCTGTGGAACAATATCAACGCCTCGCTGGCATTTCCCAGCAATCGGGACAATGTGATTCTCACCGCGGCGCCCCTGTTTCACATCGGCGGACTCAACGTGATGACCCTGGCGGCTTTCAGCGTCGGCGCCACGGTGTTACTGGAGCGCAGTTTCGAACCGGCCCAGGTTCTGGCGGATATCCAGGAATACCGGGTAACCCATATGTTCGGTGCACCGGCCATGTTCCTGTTCATGTCGCAGATGCCCGAGTTTCCCGACACGAACCTGGATTCCATCGAGATGCTGATCTGTGGCGCGGCACCGGTACCGGAGTCTCTCATCGAGTTGTACGGGAAACGCGGTATCGCCTTCTGCCAGGGCTACGGCCTGACCGAGACGGCCCCCTTCTCCAGTTTCCTGACCCCCGAGTGGGCGATCAGCAAGCTGGGTTCGGCCGGTCAGCCGCCGCTCTTTACCGACCTGCGGATCACGGGGCCGGACAACGTGCCGCTACCCAGTGGCGAGCGCGGGGAAATCTGTATCCGTGGGCCCAATATCATGAAGGGCTACTGGAACCGGCCGGACGCCACCGCGGCGGCCATTGATGAACAGGGCTGGTTTCACTCCGGTGACGTGGGCTACCTGGACGAGGACGGTTTCCTGTTCATCTGTGATCGCCTGAAGGACATGGTGATATCCGGCGGCGAGAACGTGTACCCGGCGGAAGTGGAGGGTGTCCTGTACAAGCACCCGGCCGTGGCCGAAGTGGCGGTGATAGGCCTGCCCGACGAAAAGTGGGGCGAAGCGGTGACTGCGGTGGTCGCGCTGAAGGAGGGCGCCGAACTGACGCTGGAGGAACTGCGCGAGTTTGCCGGCGAGTACCTGGCGCGCTACAAGCTGCCGCTGCGCCTGCAACTGGTGGAGGCCTTGCCGCGCAACCCCGCCGGCAAGGTGCTCAAGTTCAAGCTGAAGGAAGACCTCAGCTAGCGGGTGTGCAGCCGGAAATACCTGTACTCGTCATTCCCGCGCCAGACGTCGTCGTCCCCGCGAAAGCGGGGATCCATAAATGACAAGCCAGTGAATTTCCGGGTTTGTCAGTCGAGCAGTTCGCCGCCCACGTTCGCCTGGGCGGCGGCTATGCGCGCCACCGGAACCCGGTAGGGGCTGCAGGAAACATAATCCAGGCCCAGGTCGTGGCAGAAGCGGATAGATCGCGGGTCCCCCCCGTGCTCGCCGCAGATGCCGTATTTGATACCTTTCTCGCGCGCCCGCGATTCCTCCACCGCCATCGTCATCAGGCGCCCGACTGCCCGCTGGTCGAGCGACACGAAGGGATCCGTCTCTATCAGCTTGTGGGTGAGATACTCGGGAATGAACTTGCCGGCGTCGTCGCGTGAAAAACCGTAGGTCATCTGGGTCAGGTCATTGGTGCCGAATGACATGAACTCGACCGAGGAGGCCAGGCGGTCGGCGCCGAGGCAGGCCCGCGGCGTCTCCATCATGGTGCCGATCTTGTAGGGCACAGACAGGCTCTGCTTGTCCAGAACCTGGCGAATCCCGTTATCGATCAGTTCGTGTACGAAACGAACTTCCCGCACGTTGACCACCAGGGGAATCATGATTTCGGGCTGCGGTTTGTAACCCTGCTCGATGGCCTGGACTGCAGCGCCGATGATAGCGCGTACCTGCATCTCGGTAATTTCCGGGTAGACGACCGACAGGCGGCAACCGCGGAAGCCCAGCATGGGGTTGACCTCCGCCAGGTTTTCGGCCCGCTCGCGGATCTCGGCAGTGGACAGGCCGAGGCGTTCCCCCAGCGCCGCCATGTCTTCTTCCGTATGGGGCAGGAACTCGTGCAGCGGCGGGTCCAGCAAACGCACCGTCACTGGCAGTCCGTTCATCACCTTGAACAGTTCCAGTATGTCCTGCTGCTGGAATTCCAGTAATTTGTCGAGGTACTTCTCCCGCTCGTCCCGCTCCTCGGCCAGGATCATGCCGCGCATGATGTCAATGCGGTCGCTATCGAAAAACATGTGCTCCGTGCGACACAGGCCTATGCCCTCGGCGCCCAGTTCCCTTGCCTTGGCGGCGTCTTCCGGTGTTTCGGCATTGGCCCTGACTTTCAGGCGGCGGTGTTTGTCTGCCCAGCCCAGCAAGGTCTGGAAGTCTGGGGAAGAACTTGCCTCGGTCTTGGGAATGTCTCCCAGCATGACCTCGCCGGCGGTGCCGTCCAGGGTGATCACGTCGCCGCGGCGGATAACCACTCCCTCGCTGGTGGTCGCGGTACCGGCACCGTAGTCGATGCTCAGTCCGCCGGCGCCGGTAATTGCGCATACCCCCATGCCGCGTGCGACCACCGCAGCGTGAGAGGTCATACCGCCCAGTTCGGTCAGGATGCCCTGGGCCACTTTCATGCCGTGGATATCCTCGGGCGTGGTTTCGCGGCGCACCAGGATCACCCGGGTGCCGTCTGCTGCGACCTCTACCGCCTCGTCCGCGGAAAACACCACCTGGCCGGTGGCGCCACCGGGGCTGGCCGGCAGGCCCCGCGCGACGATTTCTGTTTTGGCCTCCGGGTCGATCATGGGGTGGAGGAACGCCTCCACGTGTTCCGGGGAAACCCGCAGCAGGGCTTCCTTCTCATCGATCATTCCCTCGTTGACCATGTCCACGGCGATCTTGATCGATGCACGTCCGGTGCGTTTGCCGCTGCGGGTTTGCAGCATGTAGAACTTGCCTTCCTGTACCGTGAACTCGATGTCCTGCATATCGCGGTAGTGTTTTTCCAGCAGGGCCTGGGTTTCGTACAGTTCCTCGTAGACGGCGGGCAGGCGGCTTTTCAGGGCCTCGATGGGCTCCGGCGTCCGGGTGCCGGCCACCACGTCCTCCCCGGCTGCGTTGAACAGGAATTCACCGAAAAAATGGTGCTCCCCGGTAGAAGGATTGCGGGTAAAGGCCACACCGGAGCCGGAATCCTCGCCAAAATTACCGAATACCATGGCCTGGACGTTCACCGCCGTGCCCAGGGACTCGGGGATATTGTTCATTTCCCGGTAGACGTTGGCCCGGGGTGTGTGCCAGGAGAGGAACACGGCCTCCACCGCCAGCCGCAATTGTTCGAACGGGTCCTGGGGAAAGTCGGTGATCTGTTTGAAAATGTCGACAATGGCCTGCCAGTCCTCGGCACTCATGTCCGTGTCCAGGATCATGCCCCGCTGTTCCTTGTAGGCGCCCAGTTCATGCTCGAACTTTTCACCGTCCACGCCAAGTACCACGTCGGCGAACATCTGGATGAAGCGGCGGTAACAGTCGTAGGCGAAGCGCGGATTGGCGGTTTTCTGCGCCAGCCCCTCGGCGATTTCGTCGTTGAGTCCCAGGTTGAGAATGGTGTTCATCATGCCCGGCATGGACACGGGCGCACCGGAGCGGACCGAAAACAACAGCGGGTTGCCCGGGTCGCCGAAGCGTGCCCCCATTTTCTTCTCCACCAGGTCCAGCGCCACCCGGTACTCCTGCTCCAGCAGGTTCGGCAGCCGGTTACCTGCCTGGAAGAAATCTCGACAGGTGGGTGTCGTGATGATGAAACCGTAGGGCACGGGCAAGCCAAGGTTGGTCATTTCGCACAGATTGGCACCTTTGCCGCCGAGCAGTTCGCGGTCGTCCTTGCTGCCCTCATCGAACAGGTATACGCGCTTGGCCATGGAGTCTCCTCAGGGAATTGCAGCTTGCTCGCAGCGCGCGAGTATACCCGATAGCCGTTCGACCCCATAGCCGGGCGACCCAAATTCCGGGCGACCCAATTTCCGGGCGACCCAATTTCCGGGCGACCCAAATTCCGGGCGACCCGATTTTCGGGCGCCACGGTCGACCGGCGCGCCGGCCGTCAGCGTCTGGCGAGCAGGTCGGCCAGCCGGTCGATCTCCGCCAGTTCGGCGGTGACCGGGACCAGGAACAGTTCCTCGCAACCTGCGGCGGCGGCGTTATCCAGGGCCTCGCTGACGCTGTCGGCGGAGCTTCGGTGGACCGACTCAGCCATCATGGTAGCGATCTCCGGTCCGGCGATAGCCAGGTAATCGTAAACATAGTCGTACAGTTTGCGCTGGCCGTCATCCGCCAGGCTGTACCAGAAGCCCCCCAGACGATAGGGGCGTCCCTCACGGCCCAGTTCCTGCCAGGCCTGGTCGAACTGGTTGAAGCTGTGTTCGAGCTCGGCGCGTTCGCCGTTGCCGGACCAGGCGTACAGGCCGCCCGCCCAGTGGGCACAGCGCGCAATACTCTTGGGTCCCATGGCCCCGGACAGAATCCGCGGCCCGCCCGTCGTCCCGGGCGCCGGGCCGATGCTGCCCGCACCGGGGATGATTTCTTCCCCGGCCCACACCCGGCGCATTTCGGCGACCTGGCGGTCCATGCGTCCATAACGCCCGGTGAATTTTGCGCCCACGGCCTCATAGTCTTTTTCCCGGCCGCCGTAACCGACCACGATCTGCCGGACCCGGCCGCCTGACAGGATGTCCAGTGTGGCCACCTCCTTGGCGACCCGTACCGCGTTGTGCATGGGCAGAACGTAGAGCGTGGGGGTGATTTCAACCCGCTCGGTTGCCATTGCCGCGGCGGACAGGACCACGCGCATGTCATAGGTGGGCCCATGTACCCGCTCACCGCAGGAGATGCTGTGGAAAGGCCCCTCGTCAACCCGCTTGAACCAGGCGAGGTAATCGTCCCGGGTCAGTCCGGCTTTCATGTAGGGCAGGCAGATACCAATTTTCATGCGTGCGTCCTCAGTGCTTTTCCCTATGGTAGCCCAGCTGGTAGTCTGTGCCGTTCGGGATACTGAACTGACGGTAACTATCGGAATGAAAATTGATGGGCCATTTTACGCGCAGCTGGCAGATGCGGCAGGCGAGGCCCGGCGCCTCGTTGATATCGGCTATGACGGTGTCTACACCCTGGAGGGCAGCTGGGATCCTTTTCTGCCCCTGGCGCTTGCGGCTGAGCACGCGCCCGGACTGGATATCGCGACCGGTATTGCCGTGGCCTTTCCGCGCAACCCGCTGCACCTGGCCTACCAGGCCTGGGACCTGCAGAAGTTTTCCCATGGGCGGTTCCTGTTGGGGATAGGCTCCCAGGTGAAAGCCCATATTGAAAAACGCTTCGGGGTGGAGTTCGACCCACCGGCACGACGTATGCGCGATTACATACTGGCCCTGAAAGCGATTTTCGAGTGTTGGCAGGAGGGCGGCGAACTGGACTATCGCGGTGAGTTCTACCGCCATACCCTGATGACCCCCATGTTCAATCCCGGACCCAACCCGTTCGGCGCGCCGCCTGTGCTGCTCGGGGCGCTGGGTCCGGTGATGACCCGGGTGGCGGGGGAGGTTGCCGATGGCCTGATTGTGCACCCCTTCAACAACCTGCGTTACATCAGGGAGCACACCTTGCCCCAGGTCCAGCGCGGCCTGGAAATCGCCGGACGCTCGCGGCAGGATTTCCTGTTGCAGGTCAACGCCATTGTGATAACGGGCGAGGATGAGCAGGCCATGGCTACAGCGACCGACAGTGTTCGTTCCCTGCTGGGTTTCTACGCCTCGACCCCGGCCTACCGCCCGCCCATGGAGGCCCTGGGTTATGGCGACCTGCAGCCCGAGTTGAACCGGCTGTCCAAGGAGGGCCGCTGGGATGAACTGGCCGCGCACATCGACGAGGATTTCCTTGCGGCATTCTGTACCCGGGGTCACCCGCGGGACATCGCCGGTCTGTTGCGGGATCGCTATGGCGAACTCGCCGATCGGCTGGCGATCTACGCGCCCTACAGCGCCCCGGACGCCCTGTGGCGAGACATCATTACCGGACTGAAGGGCGGCTGAGGGTGTTGTATTCCCGGCTGGTCGGGCCAGTTCAGTCCGGGCCGGAGGCCTCCCGGTCCTGTCGTGCACGGCCCGGGCGCTTTATTCCCCCGGCTCTGCTCCTGCTGGTATGCGTGGCCTGCAGCAGCCCCAAAACGCAGCCAATGGGGGCTGCCGACCGCCGGTTGGACCTCAGCGGGGCGTGGGAACTGGACTATAGCCAGAGCGATAACGTGCGAACCGAATTTGAACGCCTGTTGAGCGAATTGCGCCGGCAGCAGGAGCGGGCCAGCCCCGGTGGCAATACCAATCGTGCCGGTGTCGTACTCGGTGGCAGCGGCCAGCACAACAGCGGCCAGGCACTGCTCGGCCTGGCCCAGATGGCCGAGCTCATTACGGAGCCGGCGCTGCTGGAAATCAGCCAGGATGAGCACAGCGTACAGGTCAAGCGCGAGGGCAGTTTTGCCCTGCACTGTGAATTCTACGACGGGCAACCGAGTCGGGTGGAAAACCCCATGGGCAGTGAGGTGTGTGGCTGGGCGGGGCACCAGTTGCAGTTCCTGATCAACCTGCCCGAAGGCTTGACCATTCGCCATGTTCTCACCCGCGGCCAGCGCGGCGAGCGCCTCAGGATTACCACGACCGTGTGGTCGGACAGCGTGACCTGGCCCTTTACCGTGAACCGGGTATACAACCGCTACGATCCGGAAGCGGCCGGTTACCGCTGCAAACAGACTCTCACCCGGGGCAGGGTATGTACCACCGAATCTTCCTGATAACGCTGCTGGCCCTGCTGGCCGGGTGCGCTGCCAACGAGCCCCGGTCTCCGACCCCTGCGGCCGTGCCGCTGGCGGTAGACACCGGCAACTGGCCGCCGCCCCTGGGTGAGGTGGTACTTCAGACCGCGACGTCTGGCGGGGCCCGGCCAGGCGAGGCCCGGCCAGGCGAGGCCCGGCCAGGCGAGGTCATGCTCGATGTGGGTCTGGTGATGTTCGATGCGGGCATCCCCGAGGATGCTGCCAGTCATTCTCGACTGGGCATTTTTCCCGATATCCGGCAGGCGGAGGCGCAGTACCTGCCGGTACTGTTGCGGCAGGCGCTGGTCGACAGCGGTGCCTGGGGTGTGGTGCGGGTCTTGCCGCGGCCGGACGTCTCCAGCGAGTTGCTGGTGGAGGGGCGTATTCTGCACTCGGACGGCCTGCGGCTGGTTCTCGAAATCAGCGCGCGCGACGCCTCGGGCCAGATCTGGCTGGAACGGGTCTACCACGATGAGGCTGGCGAGGCGGACTATCCTGTCAAGCCGGGTGATGATCCCTTCGCCGACCTGTACCGCGCGATCGCCAATGACCTGCTGGCCAGGCGCGAACAGCTCGCCGTATCAGACTACCGGCGGATTCGCCAGGTGAGTCTGTTGCGCTACGCACAGGGGTTGTCTCCCGAGGCCTTCAGCGGTTACCTGGCCAGTGGCGAAGACGGCCGGTACCGGGTACAGCGCCTGCCTGCCGAGGACGACCCGATGGTGTCCCGGGTGCAGCGTATCCGCAACCAGGAGTACCTGTTCATCGACACGGTGGACGAGCAGTACACTGAACAGCGGGAGCAGCTTGCCGCCACCTACGACCTGTGGCGCCAATACGGTCGCGAACAGGCCCTGTACCGGGAGCAATACCCACAACGGGTGGCAGAACGGGAGCGCCATGGCAGCCGCGGCAGTTTCGTGGCCATGGAGCAGGCCTACAACGCGTACAGGTCGAGCAAGATACAGGAGCAGGATCTGCGCGAACTGGCGGCCGGCTTCAACAACGAGGTCGCGCCAACGGTAATCAGTACTCGCGGGCGGGTGTTTCGCCTGGAGGGCAGCCTGGAGTCGCGGTACGCCGAATGGCGGGAAATTCTGCAGGCTATTTTCGCCCTGGAGACCGGGCTCCCCGGCGGTTGATGGGTTCGAACAGCGTCAGCAGGGCTGGCAGCACCACGAACGTCACCACCATCAGGATCGCGATGGCCACGGACAGGATCAGGCCGATGGACGCGGCGCCTTTGTGCGGACTGAAGGACAGGGAAAAAAACGTTCCGATGGTGGTGAGCGCGCTCAGTGTGACCGCCCGGGGCGTGCTGGAGCGCAGCACTTCGCCAACATCCCCCGCGGCGTGATAGCGATGCACCACGTGCACACCCGTATCGACTCCCAGGCCGAAGATCAGGGGCACCACCAGAATGTTGGCCATGTTCAGGCTCAGCCCGGTGAGCTCAATCACGGCGAAAGTGAACAGGGTGGTCAGTCCCAGTGGGATCAGTACCAGGAGCGGTGTCAGCGGCTCGCGGAAATACAACAACAGGACCAGGCATATACCTGCCAGAGCAATACCGGTCGCCAGCCTGAAGGAGCGCACCACGGCCTGTCCCACGCCTCGCTCCACCACTGTGCGGCCCGCGATGTTGGGCGCCACCTGTTCCACTTCCGACACGAAGCGATCGATGGCGGGCAGGCTGTCCAGGGTTTCCCGGGAGGTCACGCGCAGCAGGTGGCGACCATCCGGCGCGATCAACCTTGCCCTCGTTGTCTCAGGCAGGTCTGCGAGGGTGTAGGGTTGCGCCGCGAGTTGCGGCTGCAATTCGCGCAATTCACGATACAGCGGCGCCAGCCAACGGTCCTGCAGCCCGGGCACTGATTCCGGCGTGAGCCGCCGCAACGCGGCTGCCGTGTCAGCCAACCACTCTTTGTCAGCGCCGGGCTGTATCGCGAGGGCGTCCAGTTGTTCCGCCAGAGTACCGGACGCCGCCAGCGCCCGGCCCCGGTCTGGTTGCGCAACAAGTTGCAGGTGCAGGGCCGCGAGGGGCGCCAGCTGCTGCAGCAAGGCGTGTTTTTCTTCCTGTCGATCAGGGACAGCGTCGCCCGCCGTCGCCACAGTGGCCACCGAGGGCAGGGACAGGAACTGCCGGCGCAAGCTGTCCACCTGATCCGGGTGGGCCTGGACCGAGACACTGTAGTCGGTGGCTATCCCGGCCCGTTGCAATTCCAGCAGGGTACTGATGGTTTCCGACTCGCGGTCGCGCATCGCCAGTACCGAGTAATCGAAGCGCGCGTCCCTGGCGAACCAGGCGGCCTCCAGTGCCAGCAGCGCGGTGCCGGCCAGGACCGTCTTCGGGGACAGCTGGTCCAGGCCGAAATGTGTCCGCTGCGCCCCGGGTTGCCAGGGGCGGGGCATGCCCCACACGGCGAACCAGGCGGGAATCAGGGTCATGGTGAGGATAAAGGCGATCAGCATGCCGCCACCGGAAATGATCCCCAGCTCGGCCAGGCCACGATACTCGGTGGGGAGAAAGGCGAGGAAAGCGATGCCGGTGGTCACCGTGCACAACAGCAGCGCCGTACCGATATCACGAGTGGCGTAAAGCAGTGGCTGGCCCGATTCTGCCGGGGTGGATTCCGCCTCCTCAATGCGCAGGCAGTAGTGCAGGGCGAAGTCCACCCCCAGGCCGAAAAACATGACCAGGAAAACCAGCGACAGGGTGTTGAAACTGCCTACCACCAGCGAGGCGTAGAGGCTGGTCCAGGCAACACCCGCACCCAGCAGCGTAAAAGTCGCGAGCACGATTGACCAGGACCGTACACCCAGTCCCAGGATCAACGCCAGCAGTGCAAGAGACAGGGCGCCGGCGAACTGTATGCCCTGCAGGGCGGTCTGCAATTCCTCGTCCGCCATGGCCAGCTCGCCGGTGAGCCGTATGCTTATCCCGGGTTGGTTGGACCGCAGCCCGGCTATGATCTCCCGGGTGGTCTTCATCACCGCCTGGGACGGGGTGCTCGCGCCGAACTGCTGGCGTCCCTTGAGCACAATCAGCTGGTAGTAGGTCTGCGTTTCGGGGTCGTCGTCGTTCAGCCAACTGACCGGTTCCGAGCCGGCCAGGGCGTCTGACAGTGTTGCCAGTAACAGGCGCTGGCCCTGGTCCAGATCGCCACCGGCCGTGACCGACCCGAGTGAGTAGCGAGTCAGGTCCAGCAGGGTGGCGAGCTGCGGGTCCTGGTCCAGTCGCTGCACCAGAGCCTGCAGCGGTAACAGCCTGTCAACCAGCGCCCTGAGCTGCTCCGGTTCCAGCCGGTACAGCAGGTGATCCACGAAAAATGGCTCTCGTCCGGGCGCGTCGACGCTGTAATACCAGTCCGAACTGGCAAACGCCTGCTGCAGGGCATCGGCGGCCGCGTCCACGCGTTGCCGGGACCGGCCTGAAATTACCACCAGCGCCGCATCACCAGCGTGGGGAAAGGCGCGCTTGTAGGCTTCGTTCTGCTCGTGCCAGCGATTCCCGGCTGAGGGTTTGATCAGTTTGCCCACATCCGAGTCCAGTGCAAACAGCTGCGCGGCTGCGAAGGCGGCCACGACCGAACACAGACAGAGCAGTGACAGTACCGGCTTGCCGTGTCGATGCACGAACAGGGCCCAGGAACAAAGCCAGCCGGTGATCAGGGGAGACATAGCGCATTTCCCGATTGCAGGCGCCGACCATACCAGAACACCCCGGGCCTCCCAAGTGCGTGGCGGCGCCACTCCGGGCTTTACAACGTATTGCCGACTGGTTTTTTGCGCTATGCTTGGGCCATGAGCAAGGAACACGACAAGGGCGAACCGGACAGCCTGCTGGACTCGCTGCGCAGACTGACGGGGCAGGTCGCCGGCGGTACCCTGGAACTGGCACGGAACACTGCCACCATGTCCGCCATGTTCGGCGAAACCTGGCTGCGCAACACGGTGCTCAATACCATGGAGCCGGAACGCCTGGAAGCCATGGCAGATGCGGGCCGGTTCCTGCGCGATGCCCGGGAGACCGCGGGCCTGTCACTGAAGGAGTTGGCTGACAGCCTGGGCCTGTCCGACAAAGAGTTGTTGCAGGATATTGAGAGCGGCGAAAGAATCATGCCGCTGGAACTCATGCTGCGCACGGCCTCGCTGGTCGCGCGGCACGATCCAATCCCCTTCCTGATCAAGTTCATGCGTACCTATAATCCGGCCCTGGAGCAAGCCCTGGAGCAGTGGGGCGTGCTGGCGCTGCCCAAGCAGTATGAGCGGGAGCGGCGTTTCGTCAACCTGTACCGCCAACACGACGCCTTGCGCAGTTTCGACGACAAGGAGTTTGATCGCTTTATCGATTACATGCAGAGCTCTACCAACCTCGTCATGGACGTGATGCAGAAAGAGAAGGCAGCGCGCGCCCCCCGGCGGCGCAAGGCGGCCGACAGCAGCGCGCGCTCCGCGGGCGCTACCCGTTCCCGCGCCGGGACAAAGCGCAAGACGACCACCCGCAAACGCAAGCCCGCCAGCAAGTCGAGCTGACCCGTGAGTGCCTCCCCCGTGGCTGCCGCCAACCGGCAGTGGTTTGCCGCCTGTCCGCGCGGTGTCGAAGGCCTGCTGGCGGCGGAGTTGTCCGCCCTGGGGGCGGACTCCACACGGGAGACAGTGGCGGGCGTTCACTTCGCGGGGCCGCTGGCTCTTGGCTACCGGGCCTGCCTCTGGTCGCGCCTGGCCAACCGCGTTCTGTTGCCCCTCGCCAGCTGTCCGGTTGACAGTGCCGAAGACCTGTACCGGGAACTGTCGGCCCTGCCCTGGGGTGACTGGTTCGACCCGGTGAAGAGTTTCGCCATCGATTTCTCCGGCGAAAACCGCGAGATTCGCAACACCCGTTTCGGCGCACAGCGCAGCAAGGACGCGGTGGTCGACTGGTTCAAGGCCAATGGCGGACGCCGTCCGGTGGTGGAGAAACGGCAACCGCAGCTGCGTTTCAACCTGCGCCTGTCGCACGGCACTCTCGCCATTGCGCTGGACCTGTCCGGTGGCAGTCTGCACCGTCGCGGTTATCGATCCCGCGCCGGCTTGGCACCGCTCAAGGAAAACCTGGCGGCGGCATTGTTGTTGCGCGCAGACTGGCCGGGTATGGCGAGCCGCGGAGGCGCGCTGATAGACCCCATGTGTGGCGCGGCCACGCTGCTCCTGGAGGGGGCAATGATGGCAGCCGATATCGCCCCGGGGCTGGGCCGCAGGCAGTTCGGGTTCGAGCACTGGCGCGGCCACAACCCGCAGCAGTGGCAGGCTATCCTCAGCGATGCCCGGGGCCGGGCTGAACGGGGCCGCTCGCGGCCGCTGCCGGAGATTCGCGGCTACGATGCCGATCCGCGGGTCATACGCCGCGCTCAGGAGAACATTGCCGCGGCCGGTCTGGAGCGGGTGGTACGCGTGTCCGTCAAGCCACTCGCGGAGCTGAAACGCCCCACCCACCGGCCCATGGAAAACGGCCTGTTGATCTGCAACCCGCCCTATGGTGAGCGACTGGGTGAGAAAGACAGCCTGCGTTACCTGTACCGGGAACTGGGCGAGGTCATGATGCGGGAATTTCCGGGCTGGCAGGCTGCCGTGTTCACCTCGGACCTGGATTTGGGCAAGGCCCTGGGGCTGCGCGCCCATAAGCGCTATGCCCTGTATAACGGCCCTATCCCTTCGCAGCTGTTGTTACTGGATCTGTCCCACAACCGCCTGAAAGACCTGGATGGAGAAGCCAGCGCTGACCGGGCCGGCGACGGGGCTGGTGAGCAAACGCAGGAATCAGCCCTGAGTGAGGGTGCGACCATGGTCGCCAATCGCCTGCGGAAAAACCAGCGCCGCCTCAAGTCCTGGCTGAAGAAGTCCGGGGTGGAATGTTACCGGCTCTACGACGCGGATATGCCGGAATACGCGGTCGCCGTCGATCTCTACGGCAGCCGGGTACATGTGGCTGAATACAAGGCTCCCCGGGGCATCGACGAGGAGGCGGCCGGGCGGCGCCTGGAGGAGGTCATATCCGCCGTGTCGCAGGTGCTGGGTGTGGCGCGAAATGATATTGCGCTCAAGCAACGCCGGCGCCAGCGGGGCCGGGACCAGTATGAACGGCAACAGCAGCGCGGCGAACTGCTCAGCGTGCGAGAGGGTGAGGCTCGCCTGCTGGTCAACCTCTACGATTATCTCGATACCGGCCTGTTCCTGGATCACCGGCCCCTGCGTCTGCGCCTGGGTCGGGAGGCGGCGGGCAAGGACTTCCTCAACCTGTTCTGCTACACGGGCGCGGCCACGGTGCACGCCGCGCTGGGCGGCGCACATTCGACCACCAGCGTCGACCTGTCCAACACCTACCTGGGCTGGCTGCGCAAGAACCTGGCCCACAACGGACTGGCCGAGACCCGCCATCGACTGGAGCGGGCCAACTGCCTGGAGTGGTTGCGCCGGGACCGGAATTCATATGACCTGGTGTTGCTGGACCCGCCGTCTTTTTCCAATTCCACCGCCATGACGGACTCCTTTGACGTGCAGCGTGACCAGGTAGACCTGGTCCGGGCGACGGCAGCCCGGCTGAAGCCGGGCGGCGTCCTGTACTTTTCCAACAACCGGCGCGGCTTCCGCCTGGATACGGCATTGGAACAGGAGTTTGATTGTGCGGATATTACCCCGGACACCCTGGACCCGGATTTCCAGCGCAATGGCAGGATTCACCAGTGCTGGCGCATTCAGCACCGCAGCTAAGCCTGCTACCGGCGGCCCGTTACTCAGTACAACTATGAAACCGGCCAAGCACCGTGGGTTTTAGCGTGAGTGACTACTAATCAAATTTTCAAAAGTCTATCCACATGCCGTGCCACGGGCCTGTATATACAGTGTTTCCAGCTGCCCGGTATTTGTAGACACTATAAAAAAGTCGTAAGTGATTGATATTTACTTACAAAAGTATCCGGCACACACCTTTTGAAGGCGCCGGCGAAGGTGGATGCAGGGGGGCGCCGAGGCTCCCTGCCGCGAGCTGTCCCCAGAGTTATCCACAGAAAAACCTGTGGATAACTAGTCTGGATCAGCCAGCCACAACAGCTGCTTGCCCTGGTTACGCCCGTCAAACAGGCGCTGCAGGGTAGCGGGAATGTTCTCGAATCCTTCCTGGATGTCCTCACGCCAGGCGATCTCGCCGTTCATGACCCACTGCGCCAGGTCGCCGAAAGCTTCCTCCGCACGGTCCAGGTAATCCAGCACGATAAAGCCCTGCATGCGAATCCGCCGCGCCACGAGAATCATCAGGTTGCTGGGCCCCGGGGATGGGGCCGCCTCGTTGTACTGGGAGATGGCCCCGCACAGGGCGATGCGGCCGTGGTCGTTCATGTGGTTGATGGCAGCCTCCAGGGTTTCGCCGCCGACATTATCGAAGAATACGTCCACACCGTCCGGACAGAGTTCGGCGATTCCCGCGTTGAGATCACCTGATTTGTAGTCGATTACCCCGTCGACCCGGCAGGCCTCGCGCAGCCAGTTGCACTTTTCCTCGCCCCCGGCAATGCCGACGACGCGACAGCCCTTGATGCGGGCTATCTGCGCCACAACCGAGCCGGTCGCGCCAGCGGCGCCAGAGACCAGCACGGTCTCGCCTGCGCGGGGCTGGCCCACGTCCAGTAATCCGAAATAGGCCGTCAGGCTGGTAGTGCCAAATACCGACAGGGCCATGGCGGGGGAGACGCCTTCCGGCAGCGGCCGCGGTGGTACCGTGTCGCCGGGACCGGCGATTGCGTACTCCTGCCAGTTCAACAGGCCCTGTACCAGGGTGCCCACAGGCAGGTCGGGGTTCTCCGACTGCACTACCTGGCCGACGCCGCTGGCGCGCATGGGCTCGCCGATCGCCACGGGAGGCAGGTAGCTGCGCACGTCGTTGAGCCAACCGCGCATCGCGGGATCGAAGCCCAGCATCAGTGTTTTCAGCAGCACCTGGCCGGCAGCCAGGTCCGGCTGCGGCAGGGGGGACTCCACCAGTTCGAAGTGTTCCGGGCCAACCATGCCCACGGGCCGCTCACGCAGCAGCCACTGACGGTTAATCTTGCTCATGCTTATGTCCTGTATGAGGCGACAGCGGGGGCTCATTGTGTTCAAATTCCGGCTGCGATGCAAAGCCCGGCAACCGAGAAAAATCTATTGATCGTTTACCACAGCCAGAGCGGTGCCAGTGCCCGCCTGGCCCGCGCTGCGCTGTCCGGTGCCCGGGTAGAGGAAGGAGTGGCGGTCCGGGTCTTGCGGGCGTGGGACGCGGGCAGCGTCGAGCTGGCTGCGGCCGACGGCCTGATACTGGTGGCGGCAGAGAACTCCGGCTCACTCAGTGGTGGCGCCAAGGACTTTCTGGACCGGGTATTCTACCCGGCGATTGAGCGCGGCCTGGTGTTGCCCTATGCGCTGATCATCAGTGCCGGTAACGATGGTCGCGGCGCCGCCACACAGGTGGCGCGTATTCTTTCGGGGATACCTTGCAAACCCGTCGCCGAACCACTGCTGTTGCGCGGCGAGGTCACCCCCCCTGCCGAGGAGCGGTGCCGCGAACTCGGGCAGGCGCTGGCGGCGGGTCTGTCCCTGGGAATTTACTAGTGAGAACGAGATGACAGAACAACCAGACCAGTCCGTCCCGGCGGGATTCGAACGTATGCCAACCGGCCTGGGCTTTACCGACAAGCTGCAACCGCTGTACGTGTGCCGGCAGGGCGAACAGGCCAGGGTCGGGCTGCGGGTGCAGGTAGAACATGGCAACTCCATCGGCATCTGCCATGGCGGCGTGTTGTTGAGCCTGGCGGATATCGCCGCGGCTGCGGCGGTCAATGCGGCGCGGGGCATCGTGGCCGGGGCACCGACGGTCAACCTCAGTCTCGATTTTATTGCAGCGGCAAAAGTCGGCGAGTGGATCGAATCTGAAAGCCAGAATGTCAGCCTGAAACGGCGCTTTGGATTTGGCAGCGGTGTGATCCGCGGCCCCCGGGGACTGGTGGCCCGTTATAACGCGACCTTTTATTTTCCCGATCACCAGGGCCTGGTGACGGACGATGCGACCGGAATTACCGTGATGGGTGCGCTGGACCAGTCACTGGATTAGGCCCGGGCAGCGTCGTCAGAGAACTGTTCCAGGGCCGCGTCGAAGGCCCGCGCCGCCCGGGACAGGGTGCGGCCACGGTGGTGCACAACCCCCAGGGTACGCTCCATGTCCAGGCCGGGTACCTGGATCGCCTGCAGCGAATCGTCGCGCATACTGCGCGGCAGCACCGTCCAGCCGAGGCCCACCGAAGCTATCATGCGAATGGTTTCCAGGTAATTGGTCGCCATCGAAACCTGTAGTTGCAACTGGTGCCGATCAAACAGGCGCTTTACGATCTGGCCCGTGTAGGTGCCCAGCCCCGGCAGCACAGCCGGGTACCGCGACAGTTCCGTCAGGGTGAGCGGGGAGCTGCGCAGCAGTTCGTGCTCCCGCGCCACCATGAATTCCAGCGGGTCATGCCAGATGGCGCGAGCAACCGTATTGGGTTCTGACTCCGGGTTGGATTCTGACTCCGGCGCCAGGGTGACCACGGCCAGTTCCGCCTCGCCGCGCATTATCCGGTCATAAGCCTGTTCCGAGTCCATGAAATCAATGTCGATGTGCACCTCCGGGCAGGTTTTGCTGAAGTGGCTGAGCACCGGTGGCAGGCGGTGCAGGCCGATGTGATGGGACGTCGCCAGGCGCAGCTGGCCTCCCACGCTGCCGGAGAGATCCCTGACCGAGCGCTCTGCGGCCTGCAACTGTAATTCGACTGCCCGCGCGTGGGGTAGCAGGGCGCGGCCGGCTTCCGTGAGGCTGACCCGGCGTCCGATCCGATCGAACAGGGCACTGCCCAGTTGCTGCTCCAGCAGCGCAACCCGTTTGCTCACCGCGGGTTGGGTCAGGTGGAGTTTCTCGGCAGCGATGGAAAAGGAATTGTTGTCGGCCACCGCGGCGAATGCGCGGAGATTCTGGAGTTCCATAGTATTCCCTATAGGAATTAAAACTATAAAAATAATAAATTTGTGTTATTCAATGGTCAAGCCTATGATTCTCGCCCTGGATCACCCCGGGCGTGCCGCTGTCGCGAGCATTGCGGGGCGACAACCCATTGGAACTGCAGAGGTGCAACATGGCTGGCCAGACGCTCTATGACAAATTATGGCAGCTCCACCTGGTGGAGCAGCGTGATGATGGCAGCGCACTCATTTACATCGACCGGCACCTGATCCACGAGGTGACTTCCCCGCAGGCCTTCGAGGGCCTGCGGCTGGCAGGGCGGCGGCCCTGGCGGCGGGACGCCAACCTGGCGGTTCCGGACCACAATGTACCGACCGAGGCGAGTGAGCGTGCCGGTGGTGTGGCCAGCATCGCCGACCCGGTTTCCAAGCTGCAGGTCCAGACCCTGGACGAGAACTGCGCCGATTTCGACCTGGTGAAGTACGACATCAACGACGTGCGCCAGGGTATTGTGCATGTCGTGGGGCCGGAGCAGGGGGCTACCCTGCCGGGCATGACCGTGGTCTGCGGTGACTCCCACACCTCCACCCATGGAGCGCTGGGCGCCCTGGCCCACGGTATCGGCACCAGCGAGGTGGAACATGTGCTGGCAACCCAGTGCCTGGTCCAGAAGAAGATGAAGAACATGCTGGTGCGGGTGGATGGACGCCTGCAACCGGGTGTCAGCGCCAAGGATGTGGCTCTGGCGGTGATCGGCCACATCGGTACCGCGGGCGGCACCGGATTCGCCATCGAATTCGGCGGTGAGGTTGTTCGTGACATGAGCATGGAAGGGCGTATGACACTGTGCAACATGTCCATCGAGGCGGGCGCCCGGATGGGCATGATCGCGGTGGACGACACCACCCTCGACTACGTCCGGGGTCGGACCTACGCCCCCCGGGGGGAACTGTGGGATGCCGCCGAAACCGCCTGGCGCGAGTTGCACTCTGACGCGGACGCCGAGTTCGACAGGGTCGTCGAGTTGCACGGCGAGGACATCAAGCCCCAGGTGACCTGGGGAACCTCCCCGGAAATGGTCCTGCCCGTGGACGGCAGGGTGCCCGACCCGGCGAACGCCAGCAATCCCACCCGGAAACTGGCGATCGAGCGCGCCCTGGAATACATGGGGCTGGCGGCGGGCCAGGCGATTACCGATATCCGGCCCGACCGGGTATTTATCGGTTCCTGTACCAACTCCCGGATCGAGGACCTGCGCGCAGCGGCCGAGGTGGTCAAGGGACGCAAGATAGCAGCCTCGATCAAGCAGGCGCTGGTGGTGCCGGGATCCGGTGAAGTCAAGAAGCAGGCCGAGGCCGAGGGCCTGGACAAGATTTTCATCGAGGCAGGGATGGAGTGGCGCCTGCCGGGCTGCTCCATGTGCCTGGCCATGAACGCCGACAAGCTCGGCCCGGGTGAACACTGCGCGTCGACGTCGAACCGCAATTTCGAGGGCCGCCAGGGCTTCGGTGGCCGCACCCACCTGGTCAGCCCGGCCATGGCTGCGGCGGCCGCGGTCGCCGGGCATTTCGTCGACGTGCGCAACTGGCAGGAGAATTGAGCATGAAGAGTTTTACTGTGATGCAGGGCCTGGTTGCTCCCATGGACCGTGCCAACGTCGATACCGACCTCATCATTCCGAAACAATTTCTCAAGTCCATCAAGCGCAGCGGCTTTGGCCCCAACCTGTTTGACGAATTGCGTTACCTGGACGAGGGCCAGCCCGGAATGGATAACAGCGCGCGGCCACTGAACCCCGAGTTTCCGCTCAACCAGGCCCGTTACGCAGGCGCCTCGATACTGCTGGCGCGGGAGAACTTCGGTTGTGGATCCAGTCGCGAGCACGCCCCCTGGGCGCTTGACGATTTCGGTTTTCGCTGTGTCATCGCCCCGAGCTACGCCGATATCTTCTACAACAACTGTTTCAAGAACGGCCTGTTGCCCGTGGTCCTGCCCGACGCGGTGGTAGATCAGCTGTTCAGGGAAATGTACGCACAGGAAGGCTACCAGTTGACGGTAGATCTCGAGCAGAAGCAGGTGGTCACCCCGGCGGGGGAAACCTTTGCTTTCGAGGTGGATGATTTCCGGCGCCACTGCCTGCTGCAAGGGCTGGATGAAATCGGGCTGACGCTGCAGAGCGCCGATGCCATTCGCCAGTTCGAGCAACGCTATCGCCAGAGTTCGCCCTGGCTGTTCGACGCCATCAACTAAGGGCATCCCCGCGATCGACTGACTGAGTGGAAAGACAATTATGAGTAAAAAGATCCTGGTGCTGCCGGGTGACTACATCGGCCCGGAAATCGTCTCCGAGGCAGTGAAGGTGCTGCAACGGGTGGATGACCAGTTCGGCCTGGGCCTGGAACTGGAGTATGGCCTGCTGGGTGGTGCGGCACTGGATGCCCACGGCGTGCCGCTGCCCGAGGATACCCTGGCGGCAGCGCGAGCGGCCGACGCCATCCTGCTCGGCGCGGTGGGTGGACCGAAATGGGATGACGTGGACCGGGCCCTGCGGCCGGAAAAAGGCCTGCTGGGAATCCGCTCGGAACTGGCCCTGTTCGGCAACCTGCGCCCGGCCATTCTTTACCCGCAACTGGCCAATGCCTCGAGCCTCAAGCCGGAACTGGTGGCCGGTCTCGATATCCTGATTGTGCGTGAGTTGACCGGCGGTATCTACTTCGGTGAGCCGCGCGGCATTCGTACCCTGGACAATGGTGAACGCGAGGGATTCAACACCTACCGCTACAGCGAGTCCGAGGTGCGTCGCATCGCCCACCTCGCGTTTGACCTGGCCGGCAAGCGCGATCGGCGGGTGTGCTCGGTGGACAAGGCCAACGTGCTGGAGGCGACGATCCTGTGGCGTGAGGTGATGGCAGAGGTCGGTCGGGAATACCCCGACATCGAACTCAGCCACATGTATGTCGATAACGCGGCCATGCAACTGGTGCGGGCGCCGAAGCAGTTCGACGTGATGGTCACGGGCAATATGTTCGGCGACATACTGTCTGACGCGGCGGCCATGTTGACCGGTTCCATCGGTATGCTGCCTTCGGCTTCGCTGGACCAGCAGGGCCGGGGTATGTACGAGCCCTGCCACGGCACCGCACCGGACATTGCCGGCCAGGGCAAGGCCAACCCGCTGGCGACCATTCTTTCGGCGGCCATGATGCTGCGCTACACCCTGGCGGCCCCGGAAGCCGCCCGGGCGATCGAGGAAGCGGTCAGCAAGGTGCTGGACCAGGGCCTGCGTACCCCGGATATTCATTCCGAGGGTATGAAGCTGGTGGGAACGGTGGACATGGGCGACGCGGTCGTCGCGGCCCTGAACGGAGAATGGACAGTATGAGCAGTGTATACGACGTGGCCGTGGTGGGCGCTACCGGCGCGGTTGGCGAAACGATGATCTCTATCCTGGAGGAGCGCAATTTTCCGGTCGGGACGCTGTACCCCTTGGCCAGCAGCCGCTCCGCGGGCAAAACCGTCATGTTCCGGGGCAGGTCGATCAAGGTGACTGATCTGGCAGAGTTTGATTTCAGCCAGGTCCGGATCGGCCTGTTCTCTGCCGGTGGTTCACTGTCGGCCGAATATGCGCCGAAGGCCGGAGCCGCAGGTTGCGTGGTAGTGGACAACACTTCCCACTTCCGCCAGGACCCGGAGATTCCGCTGGTCGTTCCGGAAGTCAATGTCGAGGCGCTGGCGGGCTACAGCAGGCACAATATCGTTGCCAACCCGAACTGTTCCACCATCCAGATGCTGGTGGCCCTGAAGCCCATATACGACGCGGTGGGCATAGAGAGGATCAATGTCGCGACCTACCAGGCCGTGTCCGGTACCGGCAAGGAGGCGATCGAGGAGTTGGCGGGCCAGACCGCGCGTCTGCTCAATGGCCAGGACGTCGAATGCAAGGTGTATCCCAAGCAGATTGCGTTTAACGCGCTGCCCCATATCGACACCTTCCAGGATAACGGCTACACCCGGGAAGAGATGAAGATGGTGTGGGAAACCCGCAAGATTTTCGGCGACGAAAGCATTCAGGTGAATCCCACCTGTGTCCGGATTCCCGTTTTCTACGGGCACTCAGAGGCCGTCCACATCGAGACGGTCGATCGCATCTCCGCCGAGGAGGCGCGCGCCCTGTTGCAGGCTGCGCCGGGCGTGACCGTAATCGATGAACGCCGGGACGGCGGGTATCCCACGGCGGTGGGAGACGCTGCCGGCAAGGACCCCGTCTTCGTGGGCCGGATTCGGGAGGATATCTCGCATCCGCGGGGCCTGGACATGTGGATCGTGTCCGACAACGTGCGTAAGGGGGCTGCCCTGAATAGTGTGCAAATTGCCGAGAGCTTAATCAGCACTTATCTTGATTAATCTGTTTACATTTCACATACTTGAGCCGACTATATAAAGAATTGCTGCAGTTTTTCGCGCTAACCGGGGCAAAAAGGGGGGTGCGGAATTTGACGCTGCGGCGGTTTCGGTCGGGCCGGGGGAGGCCTGTAAAGGAATAGCAGGACAATAAATAACAAAGGCGTAGCCATGGCTAGGAAGAAAATCGCGGCAGTCGTTCTTTCTCTGGGATGTTTTAGCGCCAGTTCGGCGTACAGCCTGGGCCTGGGAGACCTGAGCCTGGAGTCGTTTCTCAACGAGCCATTCCGGGCCAGGGTGAATCTGCTCAACCTGGGCGGTCTGCACGAGGACCAGATTCGCATCAAGCTGGCAACTACCGAGGATTTTGATCGCCTGGGCGTGGATCGTGCGTACTTCCTCACCAGCCTCACGTTCGAAGTCGAGGTCGACGAGACGGGCAAGGGGCAAATCGTTATCAGTTCCCAGGACCCGGTGCTGGAGCCCTACCTGGACTTTATCGTGGAAGCGCGCTGGCCCTCCGGGCGTCTGCTGCGCGAATATACGGTGCTGGTAGATCCTCCCACTTTTGACACCTCGACACCCGTGGTGTCTGCCTCCCAGCGCGTTTCGGAAGTGGAGGGCAGCCCGGATCCCCGGGCAAAAAAAAACGATAAATCGGCGGTAAGCGAGGGCACCCGGGTCGATGTGCGTAAAAGCGATCTCGCCCCCGGCGCCATGCCCGAGCGGGAATACTGGTCGGAAACCGCCGGCAGGCCCGCGCCGGGCAGCCGCTACCTGATACGCCGCGACGAGACCCTTTGGAGCATCGCCGCTAAGGCTGCCCCGGAGGGTGTCTCGGTGTACCAGACCATGCTCGAAATCCAGCGCCTGAACCCGGACGCCTTCCTGGACGGCAATATCAACCGGATCAAGGCGGGTTACATCATTTACCTGCCGGGCGCGGGCGAAATCAGCGAGGCTGACCAGAGCGCGGCCATCGAAGAGGTCAGGCAGCAAAACGCCGAGTGGCGCGAGGGTGTCTCCTCCCTGGAGCGACGCGGGCTGGCCCGACCCAGCCTGCGAATCTCGGCAGATCCGGTGAGCGGCGACCAGGGCGGCGGCCCTGGTGGCGCGGATGAGACGGTCTCCGCCGCCGCGGGTTCCGACGCGGCTGACGAGCAGGCGGATAGCGACGGCCTGGCGCAGCTGGAAATGGAGGAACGCGTGGTGGCGATGGAGCAGCAGGTGGAGACGCTGCAGCGTATCGTCAGTCTGAAGGACGAGCAGATAGCGGCATTGCAGCAAGCCCTGGCGGATGCCGAGGCCGAAGCGACAGATCAGGCTGGATCGGAGCCTGTTCTGCAACCGGACCTGGAAGCGGTAGCGGATGATACCGGGGAAGTCAGCGGGGCACCGGCCGATACTGCGATGACAGAACCTGCCGCCCCGGCTCCGGCCCCGCAACCTGCGCCGAAGGCCGAGCCCGCGGTGCCCACCGCCGGTCCGCAGAGCAGCGAGCAGGACGGCGGGCTGATGAGCAAGCTGGTCTATGGCCTGGTGGCACTGGCCGTGGCCATCATTGCGCTGCTGCTGTGGCGGCGGCGCTCCTCTGGCGAGGAGGAAGCGCTCGAGCAGGCGGCGCCCGTGGCGAGCCGGGACGACGCCTTTGCCGGAGTCGAACTGGGCGATCCGCTGCTGGATGTACAGGAAAACGGCGACGATGAGCGCGCCACGGACGAGTTTGACCTGGCGGCGACCGTAACCGATATGCCCGCTGTGGGCCCGGAAGACGACAATCGAGGCTACGGCCAGCGCCGCCACGACGAATACGCCTCTGACGTGGACACCGGTGATGCCCTGGCGGAGGCCGATATTTACATAGCCTACGGTCGCTACCCACAGGCGGTCGAACTGTTGCGCACGGCGATTGCCAATGAGCCTGGCAATCCGGCCTACCACCTGAAGCTGATGGAGATCGCATCAGAGACCAGTGATCGGGCGGAACTGGAGCGACAGTATGCGGAATTGCAGGCTATCGGTGACAACAACTGCCTGGCCCAGGCTGACGCCCTGCTGGGCAGGGACCAGGGCGCCGGTCTGGATAATAACCCGCTCGGCGACCTGGACAGCAGCGCAGAGGATTTGTCGCCGCCGCCCGAACTTGCCGGTGGCAGCGAACCACTGGAGGCCGACTTTTCCGGACTGGAAATCGATATTGCCGGTGACGACCAGGAAGAACTTGACCTCAGCGCCGACTTTGAACAGCCCGCCGGCCTGAACGGCGAGGACGAGAGCCTGGTGGTCGCAGCTGAGGGCAATGAGATGTCCACCAAGCTGGACCTGGCCCGGGCCTACCTCGATATGGGCGACACTGACGGGGCACGCCAGATTCTCGAGGAAGTCATCGCGGAGGGTAGCGAGGAGCAGGAGCAGGAGGCCCGCTCACTACTGGCACGCATTGGCTGATACCTGGCGCCGCCTGGCGGCGCAGGCCCTTCCCCCGGAAACCCGCATAGCCTGCCGCGTAGAGTACGACGGCAGCGCGTTCAATGGCTGGCAATTACAACCGGGAAATGAGGTTCGTACGGTACAGGGTGAGTTGGAAGCCGCCCTGTCCGCCGTGGCGGACGCGCCAATCAGGGTGCATTGTGCCGGGCGTACGGACACCGGTGTTCACGGTTTTGCCCAGATCATTCATTTTGATCCCGCGGTTTCCCGCAGTCCCAAGTCCTGGGTCATGGGCGGCAATGCCAACCTGCCCCCGGAAATATGCCTGCACTGGGCGCAGCCGACGGCAGCGGATTTTCACGCCCGCTTCAGCGCGGTAGCGCGTCGCTATCGCTACCTGGTGGCCAATGCGCCGGTGCGGCCGGCGCTGCTGCGGAACCAGTTGAGCTGGTGTCGCTACCCGCTGGATGAACAGTGCATGCACCGGGAGGCACAGGCATTGCTGGGTGAGCAGGATTTCAGCGCCTTCCGGGCGGCGACCTGTCAATCCAGTACTCCCATGCGCGAGGTGCAGTCGGTGACCGTGTTTCGCCGCGCAGAGTTGGTGGTTATCGATATTCAGGCCAACGCCTTCCTGCACCACATGGTGCGCAATATCGCCGGGTCCCTGATGGCGGTGGGCAGTGGTCGCCGGCAGGAGGGCTGGATAGCGGAGCTGTTACAGGGCCGTGATCGCCGGATCGCGGCGGATACCGCGTCTCCTCACGGACTGTACCTGGTCGAGGTACTGTACCCGCCGCGCTTCGACCTGCCGGCAACGCCGGAGGGTCCGCTACTGCTGTCGCGTTAAAGACACTGACGCGGCCGATCTGCTATCATTCGGCTCCTTTTTTGTTCGGGTTATTCAAGCGGTGAGCTACACGCGGGTCAAAATCTGCGGCATAACCCGGGTCGAGGACGCCAGGGCGGTGGCCGAGGCCGGGGCGGATGCGCTGGGACTGGTATTTTACGGTGCCAGCCCGCGGGCGGTAAGGTTGGAACAGGCGATAGAGATAGCTGCAGCGGCGGCGCCTTTTCTCTCGCTGGTCGGCCTGTTTGTGAACGAACCGGAACAGGAGATAGCGCGTATTCTCTCCAGGGTGCCACTGGATATGCTGCAGTTCCACGGCGACGAGCCGCCGTCATTCTGCGCGGGGTTCCAGCGGCCCTACATCAAGGGGCTGCGGGTGCGTCCTGATATGGACCTGGCGCGCCAGGCCGCTGACTACTCTCAGGCCAGGGCGCTACTGCTGGACAACTGGCAGGAGGGGGTGCCGGGAGGTACCGGCCAGCCTTTCGACTGGCAGCTGGCGCAGGTTGCATTGCCCCGGCCGATGATCCTGGCAGGTGGATTGAACCCCGACAATGTGGCAACGGCCATTTCACAACTGGCACCGGCGGCGGTCGACGTCAGCGGTGGTGTGGAGTCCGCGCCGGGCATCAAGGATCCGGATCGGGTACGGGATTTTGTGTCTGCGGTGCGAGCTGCGGACCACGACAACTGAAGGTAAGCGAATGACTACTGATGTAAAGCAGGCGCGATTCGATAGCGTACCGGACGAGCAGGGACGTTTCGGAATCTATGGCGGCAAGTTCGTCGCGGAAACCCTCATGTCCGCCCTGGCGGAACTGGAAGCCCTGTACCGGCAGCTCGCCGCGGAGCCCGAGTTCCAGCGCGAAATAGACTACGACCTGGCCCATTACGTGGGTCGCCCATCGCCGCTTTATGAGGCACAGCGCTGGTCGGACCAGGTCGGCGGTGCCCGGATATTCCTCAAGCGAGAGGACCTGAATCACACCGGTGCGCACAAGGTCAACAACTGTATCGGCCAGGCCCTGCTGGCAAAGTACATGGGCAAGAAACGCGTCATCGCGGAAACCGGCGCCGGTCAGCACGGTGTGGCCACGGCTACCATTGCCGCGCGCCTGGGCCTGGAGTGCCAGGTGTTCATGGGTGAGGAAGACGTACGCCGGCAGGCGCTGAATGTCTATCGCATGAAACTGCTGGGCGCTGAGGTGATTCCCGTTACCTCGGGCTCGCGCACCCTCAAGGACGCCATGAATGAGGCCATGCGGGACTGGGTCACCAACGTGGATGATACCTTCTACATCATCGGCACTGTGGCTGGTCCCCACCCTTATCCCATGCTGGTGCGCGACTTCCAGTGTGTGATCGGGCGCGAGGCGAGGGCCCAGTGCCTGGCACAGAACGGCCGGCTGCCGGACGCACTGGTCGCCTGTGTCGGCGGCGGTTCCAACGCCATCGGCCTGTTCCACCCGTTCCTGGAGGACGAAACCGTGGCCATGTACGGGGTCGAAGCCGGTGGGCACGGTATAGCCACCGGCCAGCATGCGGCGCCACTCAGCGCCGGTACGCCGGGCGTCCTGCACGGCAATCGCACCTACCTGATGCAGGACGACGACGGCCAGATCATTCACACCCACTCGATTTCCGCGGGCCTGGATTATCCCGGGGTCGGTCCGGAACACGCCTGGCTGAAAGACCTCGGCCGGGTACAGTATGTGGCTGTCAACGACGACGAGGCGCTGGCGGCGTTTCACACCCTGACCCGGGTGGAGGGCATCATGCCGGCGCTGGAGAGCAGTCACGCCCTGGCATACGCCGCCAAACTGGCCGCCGACATGACCCCGGAGCAGCACATCGTGGTCAACCTGTCTGGTCGTGGAGACAAGGACATTCACACCGTCGCGCAGATCGACGGCATCGAGTTTTGAGGGAGGTTTGAACGTGGCGAGTCGTATTGCCGGTCGATTTCAGCAGTTGGCGGAACAGGGGCGCAAGGCCCTGATTCCCTATGTTGTTGCCGGCGACCCGGACCTGCAGACCACCGTCCCCCTTATGCATAGCCTGGTGGCAGCGGGCGCTGACGTGCTGGAACTGGGCGTGCCGTTTTCCGATCCCATGTCGGAGGGGCCGGTGATCCAGCTGGCCCATGAGCGGGCCCTGGCCCATCACACGCGCTTGCGCGACGCGCTGGACCTGGTGGCGGTGTTCCGGCGCGAGGACCAGGATACGCCGGTGTTGTTGATGGGCTATGCCAACCCGGTGGAACACATGGGTTACGCGGCCTTCGCGGATGCAGCGACTGCGGCCGGTGTAGATGCCCTGCTGACGGTGGACATCCCGCCCGAGGAAGTGGATCTGGTCAATCGCGAGTTACACCGGGTCGGTATGGACAATATCTTCCTGGTCGCCCCGACAACCCCTGAGGCGCGAGTGGAGCAGATTGCCGAGCAGGCTTCGGGCTTCCTGTATTACGTATCGCTCAAAGGTGTTACTGGCGCCGGTCACCTGGATGCGGACGATGTGGCAAAACACATCGCCCTGATCCGCCGCCACTCGGACCTGCCCGTGGCGGTCGGTTTTGGCATCAAGGATGCCGAGTCGGCCAGGCTGATCGCCGGCCTCGCGGATGGCGTGGTGGTCGGGAGCGCGCTGGTCGATCGTGTCGCGCGCAGTATCGAGTCCGGCGGGACCCGCGAACAGGCGCTGGAGGCTGCGACCAGTCTGCTGCGGGAGATTCGCGCGGGGGTAGACAGCAGCGCCGCTTCCTAGATACGCGGTCAGATGTTTATAATGGCCCCCTTTACCGGGGGGAACACATGAGCTGGATCGACAAAATACTGCCCCAGGGCGTACGCCGTTCTGAGGGCCAGAAGCGCTCCAGTGTGCCCGAGGGCTTGTGGAAGAAATGTGTCAAGTGCGACGCGGTGTTGTACCGCCCCGACCTTGAGCGCAACCTCGATGTCTGCCCCAAGTGCGACCACCATATGCGTATCGGCGCTCGCCGCCGACTCGATATTTTCCTCGACGCGGACAGTGGCGAGGAGATACTCGCCGACATCGAACCCATCGATCGCCTCAAGTTCAAGGACAAGAAGCGCTACCGCGACCGGCTGGCCGGGGCCCAGCGCTCTACCGGCGAAAAGGACGCACTGATTGCCATGCGCGGCACCTTGCAGAGCATGCCGCTGGTGGCGGTCGCGTTCGAGTTCAATTTCCACGGTGGCTCTATGGGCTACGCGGTGGGTGAGAAATTCACCCGTGCCGCCCAAATCGCTCTGCAGGAACGGGTGCCGCTGGTATGTTTCTCCGCCTCCGGTGGCGCCCGCATGCAGGAAGCCCTGATCTCACTGATGCAGATGGCCAAGACCAGCGCCGTTATCGAGCGGATGAAGGTGCAGGGCGTGCCCTATATTTCGGTCATGACCGATCCGATTTACGGCGGCGTATCGGCTTCGCTGGCCTTGCTGGGGGATATCAACGTGGCGGAACCGGAGGCCCGGGCCGGATTCGCCGGCCCCAACATCATCGAGCAGACCATTCGCCAGAAGTTGCCACCGGGCTTCCAGCGTAGCGAATTTCTGCTGGAACATGGCGCCATCGACATGATCGTGCACCGCACCGAATTGCGCGACACGCTGGGTCGACTGCTGGCCAAGATGACCGGGGTTAAACCTGCGCCGGACAGCGCCCTGGAGCCGGTGCCGGCGGTAGAGATGGGCGAGGCGCCGGAATACGACGGCGGACCTATCGAAGAAGAGCCGCCGGAGCCGACACCCCAGGACCCGGCAGCGGTGCTGCCGGATACCGAGGAGCCTCCCCTCGAAGATGCGGAAGAACAGGAGAGCCGCCCGCGGGGAAATGACTGAGCCCACGCTTGCGTCCTGGCTGCAACGGCTGGAACGGCTGCATCCCACTGAAATCGATCTCGGCCTGGAACGGGTGTCCCGCGTCGCCGGGCGGCTGGGCCTGTTGCAGCCTGCTGTTCCCGTGCTGACCGTGGCGGGCACCAACGGCAAGGGATCCACCGTGGCCGTCATGGAAGCGGCACTCCTGGACAAGGGTTGCCGCGCCGGCGTCTATACCTCGCCCCATATCCTGCGTTTCAACGAGCGTATCCGGGTGGCGGGGGAGGAAGCCAGCGACGCGGATATCTGTATGGCGTTCGCCGCGATAGAGGGGGTGCGGGGGGAGACTTCCCTGACGTATTTTGAATTCGCCACACTGGCCGCCCTGTATCTGTTCCAGCGCTCGAAAGTGGAGTTTATCCTGCTGGAGGTTGGCCTGGGTGGGCGCCTGGACGCGGTTAACATAATCGATCCCACGGTGGCCGTCATCACCAGTATCGGTCTGGACCATCGGGACTGGCTGGGTCAGGACCGTGAGGCGATTGCGCTGGAAAAGGCCGGTATTCTGCGCCCGGACGCGCCGGCGGTGATCGCCGACCCGGACCCGCCCGCCAGCCTGATCCAGGCAGCGCAGGAAGGCGCCGCGCAGCTCTATCTCTGGGGACGCGATTTCGAACTGGGGGCATCGGGCGGCTACCTGCAGCGTCGCGACGGATCGAGGCTGGAACTGCCCGACCTGCCCCCCGGGGCGCTGTTGCCGCAGAACGTCGCCGCCGCGCTGCAGGCGCTGGAACTGGCGGGTATTGAGTCGGAGCCGGCCCGCCTGCCAGCGGTTCTCTCCTCAGTTTCCCTGGCCGGGCGGCGCCAGAGCCTGAGCGTGGCGGGTCGGGAGTACCTGCTGGATGTCGCTCACAACCCGGAATCGGTTGCCGCCCTGCTGGCGTACCTGGATGAGAGTCCCGGCAGCGGAAAAACCCTGGCCCTGTTCGCCGTGATGTCCGACAAGGACATCGCGGGCATGCTGGGTCTTGCCGGGAAACATTTTGACGCCTGGTTCCTGGCGTCTCTGCCCGGTGTGGCCAGGGGGGAGGACGCGGAACGGGTGGCCGCGTTGTTGCGGGACGCAGGGGAGCATATGATCAGCGTCAGCAGGAATCCGTGCCAGGCCTTGCGGCGGGCGCAGGGTGTCATGGCGGTCGGGGACAGGCTGGTGATATTCGGCTCTTTTTACACTGTCGGCGGCGTGTTGCCGTCCCTGTACAAGGATCTGGAGAAAACGCGTTGAACGAAGTACTGAAACAACGCCTGGTGGGAGCGCTCATCCTGGTCGCCCTGGGCGTGGTTTTCTGGCCAATAATTTTCGTCCAGCCGGAGAGTGACGCCGGGAGCGAACACTATGCCATGCCGCCCGGCCCGCGGGTCGATACCAGCCCGGTGCCAGCGCCGGACGAGGCGGGCTTGCGCGGCGGGTTTCTCGAGCAGCCGGGGCAGGGCGAACCCGCCGGCGGCAGCCAGCCGGTTCCGGACGAGTCTGCCGCGCAGGAACAGACTGATCCGGCCCCGCCGGTGGCCAGCGCGCCTGCGCCGGCCAGGGCGGCACCGAAGTCTGCAGCGGAACGGCTGCGGCAGGAGCCACCCGTAGAGCCCGCTATAGACGCGGATGGCGTTCCCGTGGCCTGGATGTTACAGGTCGCCAGTGTCAGTTCCCAGGATAAGGCTGAACAGCTGCGGGACCGCCTGGTGGGCCTGGGCCACAAGGCCTATTTCAAGAAAATCCCGCGCAACGGCAAAACCCTGTGGCGCGTATATATCGGTCCAAAGTTCGAAAAGGCAAAGCTGGAGGCCATCCGCACGGAGGTGGATGCCGCGGTCGGCGTCCAGTCCCTGGTCGTACGGTATTACCCTTGATGCCGCTGCCGGTCAGTTGGGCGCGTCACCCGGGCTCTGGTAGAATGCGCGCAACGCGGTGGGGCGCTGGCGCGCGCCGGGACGAATGCTGAATATTTCGCAGTTTAACTGGGTCGACTGGGCCATACTGGCGGTAGTCGCCTTGTCGACCCTGATCAGTCTCTGGCGCGGGTTTGCCCGGGAAGCACTGTCGCTGGCTGGCTGGGTTGCGGCCTTCCTGATCGCCAATATGTACGCGGCCCGGATGGCCCCTCTGTTGAGCGGAATGACGGACAATCCCACCATTCGGTTCGTGGCCGGCTTCGCCCTGCTGTTTGTTGCCACGCTGCTGGTGACCGGTGTGGTGGTGATGTTGGCGAAGCAATTGATTCGAATGACCGGGCTGGGCACCCTTGACCGCTTGCTTGGTACGGTGTTCGGGGTAGCCCGGGGCCTGATTCTGATCGTGGTGGCGGTATTCCTGGCGGAGCAGTTGTTGCCCCCGGAGGAGCAGGACTGGCTTTACCAGTCCCAGCTGATGCCCCAGGTCGATATGCTGGTGATCTGGATGCAGGAGCTCTTCCATGAGGTCCGGGACGGGCAATTGATGGTTTTTTTGACTGGACACGGTGAGGTAATGACCTAGATGTGTGGCCTGGTTGGTGTGGTGGGCAAGACCGATGTCGCCCCGGACATATATGATGCGTTAACGGTGCTGCAGCACCGGGGACAGGACGCGGCCGGTATCATGACCTGCAGTGGTGGCCGGTTCAGTCAGCGTAAGAGCGAGGGGCTGGTGCGGGACGTATTCCGGCAGCACCACATGCAGCGGCTGGGGGGCACGATCGGTATCGGTCATGTGCGCTACCCGACCGCGGGCAGTTCCGGTCCGGCCCTGGCGCAACCCTTCTATGTCAACTCGCCCTACGGTATCGCCCTGGCGCATAACGGCAACCTGACCAATTCCGCCCAACTGGCCCGTGAGTTGTTCCAGGACGACTTGCGCCACCTGAATACCGATTCCGATTCCGAGGTGTTGCTGAATATCTTCGCCCATGAGTTGCAGACCCTGGGTAAGCTGACGCCGCGCGCCGAGGACATCTTTACCGCGGTGAGTGCTGTTTACCGGCGCTGCCGCGGTGGCTACGCGGTGGTCGCCATGCTGGTGGACTACGGCGTGGTGGCATTTCGCGACCCCCTGGGTATCCGGCCGCTGGTGGTGGGCCGACGCGACACCCGCAAGGGCAGTGAATACATGGTGGCGTCCGAGAGCGTGGCCCTGGACGTACTGGGCTTCAGCCTCGAAAGTGACGTGGCGCCCGGGGAGGCCATCTACATCGACATGGAGGGCAGGCTGCACCGTCAGCAGTGCGTCAAGAACGCGCGCCTCAGCCCCTGTATCTTCGAGCACGTTTACTTTGCCCGGCCGGATTCGCTGATGGACGGTATTTCGGTCTACAAAACCCGCATGCGCCAGGGTGAGGCCCTGGCGCGCAAGATACTGGCGGAACGCCCCGACCACGATATCGACGTGGTCATTCCGATACCGGACACCAGCCGTATCGCCGCCCAGTCCATGGCATTCGAACTGGGTATCAAGTTCCGTGAAGGCCTGATGAAAAACCGCTATATCGGCCGGACGTTTATCATGCCGGGGCAGAGCCAGCGCAAGAAGTCCGTGCGCCAGAAACTGAACCCGGTGCCCCTCGAATTCGAGGGCAAGAACGTGATGCTGGTGGACGATTCGATCGTGCGCGGGACGACTTGCCGGCAGATCATCCAGATGGCGCGGGAAGCCGGGGCCAACAAGGTCTATTTCGCCTCTGCGGCACCCCCGGTTCGTTATCCGAATGTCTACGGCATCGATATGCCCTCAGCCCGGGAACTGATCGCCCACGGCCGGACCGTGGAGGAGGTGCAGGAACTGATCGGCGCCGACTGGCTGGTCTACCAGGACCTCGACGACCTGGTGAAGAGTTCGCTGGAGGGTAATCCCTCCGTCAGCGGTTTTGACTGTTCGGTATTCAACGGCGAGTATATCTCCGGGGACGTGGATGACAGCTACCTGGAGCGATTGGAAGCCGAACGCAACGACGATGCCCAGGCCGCCCGACGCGCGGCGCTGGTCGCGGACGGGGCCGTGGTAGGCCTGCACAACGCAGATTGACGAGATGACTGACTCAGAGGACGACAAGCCCCTGGCGGGGGCGCAGCTGGACACCCTGGCGGTTCGCGCGGGTATCCATCGCACCCAGGAAGGTGAGCATGCGGAACCCATATTCGCCACTTCCAGCTACGTCTTCGCCAACGCGGCGGAAGCGGCCGCACGGTTTGCCGGAGAAGAGGACGGCAATGTCTACTCGCGCTACACCAATCCCACCGTGCGCACTTTCGAGGAGCGCCTGGCGGCCCTGGAGGGAGGCGAGGCGGCGGTGGGCACAGCCTCCGGCATGGCCGCCATCCTGAGTACCTGCATGGCCCTGCTCAAGGCCGGTGACCACGTCGTGTGTTCGCGCAATGTTTTTGGCACCACGGTCAACCTGTTCGGCAAATACCTGGCCAGGTTCGGGGTGGAGGTGACTTTCGTACCCCTGCTCGACATGGACCTGTGGCAGGCCGCGATCCGCCCCAATACCGCCATGCTGTTCATGGAGACGCCCTCCAACCCCCTGTGCGAGGTGGCGGACCTGGCCGCGCTCAGTGCCCTGGCCCGCGCCAACGGCGCCCTGCTGGTGGTGGACAATTGTTTCTGTACCCCGGCGCTGCAGACGCCGTTGGCCCTGGGCGCCGATATCGTCATCCATTCAGCCACCAAGTACCTGGATGGGCAGGGCCGCTGCGTGGGCGGTGCCGCGGTGGGCCGTGAAGAACTGATGCAGGAACTGGTCGTTTTTCTGCGCACCTGCGGTCCGACCATGAGCGCCTTCAATGCCTGGGTGTTCCTGAAGGGGCTGGAGACCCTGCGCCTGCGCATGGACGCCCACAGCGCCGCTGCGCTCGACGTGGCCTGCTGGCTCCAGCAGCAGCCCGCGGTCGAGCGGGTCTACTATGCCGGGCTGGAAGAGCATCCCGGCCACGAACTGGCACGGCGCCAGCAGCGCGCCTTTGGCGGTGTGCTGTCCTTCGAGGTACGGGGTGGCAGGGAACAGGCCTGGGCCTGCATCGACGGGACGCGGATCCTGTCCCTGACCGCCAATCTGGGCGACGCCAAGACCACGATCGTACACCCGGCCACTACCACCCACGGCCGCCTGACCCCCGAACAACGGGCCGAGGCGGGCATCGGGGAAAACCTGATCCGGGTTGCGGTGGGCCTGGAGCACGTGGACGACATCAAGGCCGACCTGCAGCGGGGACTGGCGCGGCTGGCCTGACTCGCAACCCTCATCCCGGGACAAGAACAATGCAACTACAGGGAGTGATCGACAGTGCCGTAAACGAGATCGGCCGGGTGCTGCTGGGCAAGGAGCCCCAGGTCCGCCTGGCGCTGTGCTGCCTGTTTGCTCGTGGGCACCTGTTGATCGAAGACCTGCCCGGCATGGGCAAGACCACCCTGTCCCACGCCCTGGCGCAAGTGCTGGGCCTGTCCTACAAACGGGTGCAGTTCACCTCCGACCTGCTGCCGGCGGATATTCTCGGCGTCTCGGTTTACGACACCCGCGACGCGAGTTTCTCCTTTCACCCCGGTCCCGTGTTTACCCAGGTTCTGCTGGCAGATGAGATCAACCGCACCACGCCACGTACCCAGAGCGCCCTGCTGGAAGCCATGGCGGAGGGGCAGGTGACGGTGGAGGGTGAGACGCGACCCCTGCCGGATCCCTTTTTCGTCATCGCCACCCAGAACCCCATTCACCAGTCCGGCACCTACCCGTTGCCGGAATCTCAGCTTGACCGTTTCCTCATGCGCCTGGAGTTGGGTTACCCGCATCCCCGCGCGGAGCGGGAAATGTTCGAGCGAAAACACGTGGGGGTGGGCGAAATCGAACTGGCGCAGTGTGTCACCGGTGAGCAGCTGCGGCAGATACGGGCGGCGGTGGAGCAGGTACACGCGTCTGACAACCTGCTCGACTACCTGCAGCGCCTGGTGGCCTTCAGTCGCCAGGCCCAGGAGTTCGAGGTGGGATTGTCGCCCCGCGGGGCACTGGCCCTGCTGGATTGTGCGCGGACCTGGGCTGTCATGCAAAGCCGTGGCCACGTGGTGCCGGAGGATCTCCAGATGGTGCTGCCCGCAGTGGCCGGCCATCGCCTGGTGCCGCGCGGCGACTACGCCGGCGATGGCGCCGCCCTGGTCGAGTTGTTGCAGCGCAATGTGGACGTGGTAAAACCCTGAGTTCATGTTTGCGGCGACGGACAGAGATAACCTGATCCGGCGCGCCCGCGAGCGCTTCCAGGCGTGGGTCAATCGGCGCATTCCTCCCGCCTCCAGTGTTACCCTGGACCAGAAGCGGGTATTCATCTTCCCTTCCAGGGTGGGCTTTTTTTTCGGCCTGTGCCTGTTGCTGATGCTGCTGACGGCCATCAACTACCAGAACAACATGGCCTATGCCCTGACCTTTCTGCTGGCGACCCTGTTCGTGGTCGGGGTGTTGCATACCTACGCCAACCTGGCCGGTCTGACTCTCCGGGCCGGGCACGCGGGTTCTGCGTTTCCCGGCCAGCAGGTGGATTTCGAGGTGCTGCTGGAGCGCAGCCGCCAGCAGCATCATTACGCCCTGCACCTGGGCTGGCCCGGAGGTAGTGACGCGGTGGTCAACCTGGTCGAGCAGGACCGCCTGAGCGTCGTCCTGCACATCCCGGTGGGGGAGCGCGGGCGGTTTTATCCCGGGCGCCTGCTCGTGGAGTCCACCTATCCGCTCGGGCTGCTGCGTTGCTGGACCTGGGTGGACCTGGATATCCACGCCCTGGTCTATCCCCGACCGTTGCCTGGCGCAGAGCCTCCAGGTGAGGCTTCCGACCAGCCCGAGGGGGTCGCGGCTCCGGCCCCCGGAAAGGATGACTTTCACGGCCTGCGGGCCTACCGCGCGGGCGATTCCCTCCGTCACGTGAACTGGAAGGGCCTGGCGAAAGGGCAGGGCCTGTACAGTAAACAGTACATGGCCTATGCCGAGCGTAGCGTCTGGCTGGATTGGGAGATGTTTCCCGGTGTCGGTACCGAACAGCGACTGTCGCAGCTGTGTTACTGGGTTTTGCAGCTCGACGGGCGCAATGAGGAGTACGGCCTGCGTTTGCCGGGAGTGACGATCGCCCCGGCCAGCGGCGAGCGGCACCGGGAGCAGGTTTTGAAGGCCCTGGCCCTGTTCCGGGCGCCGGAGTCACGGCGGTGAGCGTACTACAGCAGATTCCCCGCAATGCGCTGGCCTGGATCATCATCAGTATGTTCGCCCTGGTGGCGCCCCATGCGGAGCGCATTCCGGCCTGGGTGCTGGTGCTCTACGTACTGGCCGCCCTGTGGCGGGTAATGGTATATCGCGGTCGCTGGTCTTTCCCCGGGCGCTGGGTGAAGCTGCTGCTGATCAGTGCCGGGTTCGCGGGCATCCTGCTCAGCTTCGGTAACCTGCTGGGGTTGGAGCCGACCGTGGCGCTGCTGCTCACCGCGTTTGCCCTGAAACTGGTGGAGGCCGCCTGGCGCAAGGATGCCTACGTATTGTTGTTCCTGGCTTACTTTATCTGCATCACCGAATTCCTGTTTTCCCAGGATATCCTGGTAACGCTGTACATGCTGTTTTGTGTCGCCCTGGTCACCACCGCCCTGGTCGCCCTGCACCAGCCTGGCGAGCACCGTTTTACCTGGCGCACCCTGCGCCAGTCACTGGTAATGCTCGCCCAGGCGCTACCCCTGATGCTGGTGCTTTTTTTCCTGTTCCCGCGCATCGGCCCGCTGTGGACGGTGCCCATCAAGAGCCACGCAGCGAAAACCGGGATCAGTGACTTCATGAAACCCGGCGATATCTCGGCCCTGGGGCAGTCCACCGAGGTCGCTTTCCGGGTGCAGTTCGACGGACCGGTGCCGCCGCGCGCGCAGTTGTATTGGCGCGGACTGGTGTTCAGCCGCCTGCAGGAGGGGACCTGGAGCAGCCTCGGCTACTACGCCTTGCCCGCGTCGGAGCGCCGAGCGCCGGTGCCCGAGACCGTGGGAGAGGGGCTGGACTACCGGGTCATCATGGCCCCGACCCAGCAGAACTGGCTCTACAGCCTGCGCTATGCCCGCGGCCTGACCCCGGGCCTCATGGCAACGCCGGACTACCGCCTGTTTTCGCCGGTGGAGGTGGAAGAGGAAAAACAGTACCGGGTACGAAGCTGGCCGGGGACCGTACTCGATCCGCAACTGAGCGACTGGCGGCGCCGGGCGGAGTTGGCCCTGCCGGAACTCGCCAATCCCCGCACCCGGGAGCTGGCGCGGCAGATGTACCGTGCCGCGGGTTCCCCGGAGGCCCTGGTCGACGCGGTGCTCGACCTGTTCCGGCGGGAAAACTTCATCTACACCCTTCAGCCACCCCTGCTGTCCGGGGAGGACACCATGGATCAGTTCCTGTTCCAGACCCGCCGCGGGTTCTGCGAACACTACGCCCATGCGTTCACCCTGCTGATGCGTGCGGCGGGCGTGCCGGCCCGGGTGGTGGCCGGGTATCAGGGCGGCGAGGTCAACCCGGTTAACGGGACCGTGATCGTGCACCAGTTCGATGCCCACGCCTGGTCCGAGGTCTGGCTCGCCGGCCGCGGCTGGGTGCGGGTCGACCCCACCGGCGCGGTCTCGCCCGCCCGTATCGAATCGGGCCTGGAGCAGGCGCTGGCGGAAGAGGGCAGTTTCCTGGCCGGGTCGCCCCTGTCGCCACTGCGCTACCGCGGTGTCGGCTGGATCAACGCAATCCGCCTGCGCTATGACGCGCTGACCTGGCAGTGGCAGACCTGGATCACCGGATTTGACAGCGAACAGCAGCTGGGTCTGCTACAGGACTGGTTCGGTGAACTGAGCGCCCGCAAGTTCGCCACCCTGTTCCTGGTCAGCTGGGCCCTGGTGCTCATCCCGGTTGCGGCGAGCCTGTTGCTGCGCCGGCCAACCCACCGGCTGTCGGCGGCCGACCGGTATTACCTCGCCTATTGCGAGCGTTTGGCCAACCGGGGCGTGGCGCGGGCGCCCGGCGAGGCGCCCGGAGACTACGCCAGGCGGGTGGCGCGCGAGTTGCCCCGTTTCGGCGAAGAGACGGCGCGCGTCACCGGCTTGTACCTGCAGCTGTCCTACGCCGGCGACCGGGAACTGGCGGCCAATCGGGGCGACCTGTTGTCCCAGTTGAAAGCAGCGGCGCGGCGCCTGTTCTGATCAGGCCAGGCCACATTCCCTGGTCAAATTGACACTGCCGTCAGTCGTCACCAGCACGTTATCCTCTATGCGGATGCCCCCGCAAGGCCGGAGCCGGTCCACTGCGTGCCAGTCGATGGCGTTGTCCCCGTTGGCCGCGCGCCATTGCTGCAGCAGGGAGTCAATAATGTACAGGCCGGGTTCGATGGTCAGCACATTGCCCGGCTCCAGCACCCGGGTGAGGCGCAGGAAAGGGTGGCCGTCCGGTCGCGGTAACGCGTTGCCGTCGTTGTCGATCAGGCCCGCCACGTCGTGTACCTGCAGTCCGATGTAGTGTCCCAGGCCATGGGGGAAGAACACGGTACTGAGCCCGCTGGCTACCGCCTCTTCGGGGCTTACCCGGATCACGCCGCTGTCCGCCAGCAGGCCGGCGATCCTGTGGTGTGCCTGCAGATGCAATTGACGGTAGTCCAGCCCGGGCCGCACGCTTGCGGCGAGATCCTGTTGCAGCGTGTTCATGCCCTCTACCAGGTCCGCAAAATCGCCCGGCTGTGCGGCATAAGTACGGGTGATATCGGAGCAATAGGCATTGACGGCGCAGCCGGCATCGATCAGGAATGCGCGCTGCTCCGGTGGCGCCTGCCGCTGGCGGAGCTGGTAGTGCAATACCGCGCTGTGTTCGTTCAGGGCGACGATGCTGTGGTAAGGCAACTCTTCGTCGCTCGCGCGGCAGCTCGCCAGGTAGGCCAGGTGAATATCGAACTCGCTGCAGCCGTCCCGGAAGGCCGCCTGTGCGCGTCGGTGGGCCGCCGCGGCCTCGGCGTTGGCCTCGCGCATACACTGGATTTCATAAGAGGTCTTGCAGGTGCGCAGCAATTCCAGGCGACTGATCAGGGGTTCCGGATTGAGTGCCGCAGCGGGGAAGGCGGCAGCCAGGGCGGGGGCGTCCCCCAGTGCGGCGATACGCTCCACAGGCAGGGGCAAAGCCCGCTGCCAGGCCTCTGGTTCCGTGGTTACCCGGACGTCGAAATGATCCGCCCACCAGTTGTCCGGGTCCGCCGGCGGCAGGTGCCAGTAATCCTCGGGCTGGTAGAACCACAGCAGGGGCCTGCAATCGGGCCGTATCAGCAGCGCACAGTCCGGGTGCCGCACCAGGGGCAACCACGCCAGGAAGTGGGGGTTGGCGCGGAAGCTGTAGACGTAGTCGTCCCGGAAACTGGTCATGGGCGTACCGGCATGAACCAGCAGGGCGTCGACGCCGGCGCTGGTCATTACTGTCGTCCAGGTCGCCTGCATATGGTGGAGGTGAGCACTGTAGAGTTCGTTCTGCATGGACAGGCCTGCGTGCCAGTGGGCGTGGTTGCTAGCATAGCCGGTTGCCCCGTCGGCGAAAACAGGACGGCTACTCCCGGCGCGCTTCGCCTCTCAGGGCGGCCACGACATCCGTATCCGGGGGCAGCCCCTCGAGGTAGTGCTCCTCGGTCAGTTCACCCTGGTCGTCCACCCGGAAGCTGTAGGCTGACAGGTAGCCACCGGTGCCGGCCGAGCGGATGATCACGATGATCTCGGGCAGTGAGTCGCCATTGGTGTCCGCCAGTTGCAATCCCTCGACAAAGCCGTCCCGGGAGCGCACCAGTCCCTGCTGGAAAAAGACGGTCTGGTCCGGAGGCGGTGCGGGCTCGTAGACCCGCAGCGCGAAGCTGCCCAGCGAGCGAGCCTCCTGCGGGCCTTCGTTGACCACCACGGTCTGGCCCGAGGGCAGAACCTGCCGGATGGAGGCGAATGCCTCCACCGGCCCGGCCTGTAACGTTGTCGCCGCCAGTGCGGGCAGGCCCGCGATCAGCAGCCCTGCAAAGAACCGCATCGGGCGCGGCTCAGGCGCTCATTTCCACGATTTCAGTAGCCGCGATACGGGCGCCTTCCTCGGCGCTCTTCTGGAACTCCAGGATCTGGTCGAAATTCATGTAGCGGTAGATGTCCGCCGACATGGCGTCCAGGTTGCGGGCGTACTCCAGGTACTCTTCCGGCGTGGGCAGCTTACCCAGTACCGCGCCCACCGAGGCCAGTTCGGCGCTGGTCAGGTAGACGTTGGCGCCATCGCCCAGGCGGTTCGGGAAGTTGCGGGTCGAGGTGGACAGCACGGTGCTGTTGGCCGCGACCCGGGCCTGGTTGCCCATGCACAGGGAACAGCCGGGCATCTCGGTACGGGCACCGGCCCGGCCGTAAATGTTGTAGTAGCCTTCCTCCATCAGCTGGTGCTCGTCCATGCGGGTCGGCGGCACGATCCACATGCGGGTGGAGATACTGCCCTTGTGCTGTTCCAGCAGTTTGCCCGCCGCGCGAAAATGACCGATGTTGGTCATGCAGGAACCGATGAAAACTTCATCGACAGTGTCTCCAGCGACGTCTGAAAGAAGTCGCGCGTCGTCCGGGTCGTTGGGGGCGCAGACGATGGGCTCGGTGACTTCCGCCAGATCGATTTCGATCACGGCCGCGTACTCGGCATCCGCGTCGCCCTGCAACAGGCTGGGTTCTGCCAGCCACTCTTCCATCTTGCGCGCGCGGCGTTCCAGGGTGCGGGGATCGCCATAGCCCTCGGCGACCATCGAACGAAGCAGCACGATATTGGACCGCAGGTACTCGGCAATGGTGTCCTCGTCCAGCGCGATGGTGCAACCCGCGGCGGAGCGCTCGGCGGAGGCATCGGAAAGTTCGAAAGCCTGCTCCACGGTCAGGCCGCTCAGTCCCTCGATCTCCAGGATGCGGCCGGAGAAGATATTCTTCTTGCCCTTCTTCTCCACGGTCAGCAGACCCTGCTGGATGGCGTAGTAGGGTATGGCATGCACCAGGTCACGCAGGGTGATGCCCGGTTGCATCTCGCCCTTGAAGCGGACCAGTACCGACTCTGGCATATCCAGCGGCATGACGCCGGTAGCCGCGGCAAAAGCCACCAGGCCGGAACCCGCCGGGAAGGAAATGCCCATCGGGAAGCGGGTGTGGGAATCGCCACCGGTACCCACGGTGTCGGGCAGCAGCATGCGGTTCAGCCAGGAGTGGATAATGCCGTCACCCGGGCGCAGGGACACGCCGCCGCGGGTCATGATGAAGTCCGGCAGGGTGTGCTGGGTGTCGATGTCCACCGGCTTGGGGTAGGCCGCGGTATGGCAGAAAGACTGCATCACCAGATCGGCGGAGAAGCCAAGACAGGCCAGGTCTTTCAATTCGTCGCGGGTCATGGGGCCGGTGGTGTCCTGGGAGCCCACGGTAGTCATCTTGGGCTCGCAGTAGGTGCCCGGGCGGACTCCGTCCATGCCGCAGGCACGACCGACCATCTTCTGCGCCAGGCTGAAGCCCTTGCCGCTGTCGGCGGGCTGCTCCGGGGTGCGGAACAGTTCCGAAGGCGCCAGGCCCAGGGTCTCGCGCGCGCGGGCCGTCAGGCCGCGACCGATGATCAGGTTGATGCGGCCGCCGGCGCGCACTTCATCCAGCAGTACGTCGGATTTCAGGGCGAACTCGGACAGCACCTCGCCGGATTCGGACAGGATCCTGCCGTCGTAGGGACGAATCTCGATCACGTCGCCCATGTTCAGGTTGTCGACCGGGGCCTCGAAAACCAGGGCACCGGCGTCCTCCATGGTGTTGTAGAAGATCGGCGCCACCTTGCCGCCGATGCAGATGCCGCCACCTTTCTTGTTCGGTACCCCGTCGATCTCGTCGCCAAAGAACCACAGCACGGAGTTGGTGGCGGACTTGCGCGAGGAGCCGGTGCCGACCACATCGCCGACGAAGGCGACCGGCAGGCCGCTGGCCTGTACTGCCTGAATCTGGGACATGGGGCCGGTGACACCGTGTTCTTCCGGGGTCAGGCCGTCGCGTGTCATCTTGTACATGGCCAGGGCATGCAGGGGAATATCCGGGCGACTCCAGGCATCCGGGGCGGGGGAAAGGTCATCCGTGTTGGTCTCGCCGGTTACCTTGAATACTGCCACCTTGATGGATTCCGGAACCTCGTTCCGGTTGGTGAACCACTCGCCGTCTGCCCAGGATTGCATCACAGCCTGTGCATTCGCATTGCCGTCCCGGGCCAGTTCGGCGACGTCGTGAAAAGCGTCGAATACCAGCAGGGTGTGCTTCAGTTCAGCCGCTGCCAGGGCGCCCAGGTCCGCGTCACCGAGCAGTCCGACCAGGGTTTCGATGTTGTAACCACCGTGCATGTTGCCCAGCAACCCGACTGCCGCCGGGCGGTCGATCAGCGGGCACGCGATTTCGCCCTTGGCAACCGCCGACAGGAAGCCGGCCTTGACATATGCCGCCTCGTCCACGCCGGGCGGAACCCGGGTCGTGATCAGGTCCAGCAGGAATTCCTCCTCACCGGCAGGTGGCGCCTTCAGCAGTTCGACCAGGCCGGCCACCTGCTCGGCGTTGAGGGGCTTGGGGGGAATGTTCAGCGCGGCCCGCTCGGCCACGTGGTCACGATATGCTTCAAGCACGGTAGAACTCCTGTCTCATGGGCGGGGCCCAGCCGGGTCCGGATGGGCCGAAATCGGGGCGGGATTATAGCCCACACAGGGATTAAGATAAATAAATCAAGCGCTTATACCGTGCATTCACTGGGGTGATAACGTACACTGGCGGCGTTGTTCGCCAGCCCCTCACGCACCAGGATTCATGCTAGATCGCCTCGTCAAAACACCCTGTATCGGAGTCTGTTCCACCGGTATCGGTGATACCGTGTGCCGCGGTTGCAAGCGTTTCGCCCACGAGGTCATCCACTGGAACAGTTACAGCAACGAACAGAAGCGCATCATAGACCGGCGCCTGGCAGCTTTCCTGTCCCAGTGTGTCGGCAACCGTTTCCGGGTCACTGACCGGGCCCTGCTGGAGTGGCAACTGCAGGTGCAGCAGATCAGCTACAACCCCGATCACGACGAGTACTGCTGGCTCTTCACCCTGATCAAGGCCGGCGCCAGCCAGATCGAGCGGCCGGCCGATTTCGGCTTTGAAGTCGACCTGCGCCTGCGCGACCGCTCCCTGGCCCAGTTGCGGGATGACATCGACCAGGAGTTCTTCACCCTGTCCCAGGCCCATTACGATCGCTACATGACCATGCCCGACCTGTTTCGGGAGGAGGGGGCGTGAGCGTCGATATCGGCCACATACTCGAGTTCCTGCCCTGTGCCACGCCCCGCGGCTGGACTGCAGCGGCGGCGGCGCCCGACAACCTGCCGCTTCTGCTGGCGGACCACCGCAACCTGGAGTTGAAAGCCGCCCAGAGCGCCCAGGCCCTCATGTGGCGCTACGGCATGGGTCCCCGGGCGCTGGACAACGGCGGCCAAGGCCTGCGCCTGATGAACAAGCTGTCCCGCCTGGCACGGGAGGAATTACGCCACTTCGAGCAGGTGATCGCGATCATGGACCGGCGCGGTGTGAACTGCCCGCAGCTGTCCGCCTCGCGCTATGCCGCCGGCCTCAGGAGCGAGGTGCGCTCCCGCGACCCGGGCCGGCTGGTGGACACCCTGCTGGTGGGCGCGATTATCGAGGCCCGCTCCTGCGAGCGCTTCGCCTGCCTGGTACCGGTGCTGGACGAGGAACTGGCGTTGTTCTACGGCTCGCTGCTCAAATCCGAATCACGGCACTTCACGGACTATCTGAGACTGGCGCAGGCCCTCACCCCGGAAGCGGAAGTGTCCGCGCGGTTGGACGTGCTGCTGGCGGCGGAACGGGCACTGATCGAGTCGCCGGACGTCGAGTTCCGGTTCCACAGCGGCGTGCCTCCAGTAGCTTGAAAGAATATTAGATAAATCTTTTAACTTGTTGATAAAAATAAAAGAATCTATCTATCTTTCGTGTGGCTAACCCGTTCAGAAGGCGAACAGGTAGCTCAGGGAGTAGATGTCGAACGCATTCCGGGAGTTGCTGACCGAACCGGTGGCATAGGAAAATCTCACCGCGTGGCCCCTCGCAAAGGGGTACACCACGGTGGTGCCGACCTTGGAATCGCGCTGCAGGTCGTTCAGCCGACGTCCCTCGAACGTGCTGCGGCCACCGCGGTAGGCATTGGCGTCCAGCGATACCCAGAAGCCGGGGCGGAAGCGCCGCACAAGGTGCAGCTCGACGGTGTACAGCGGGTCCGCCTCCCGGGTCCCGCCCAGGAAGTCGTCGTTGTCCTCGAACAGCCAGGCGCCGGTTTCCAGCTCCAGGTGCCAGCGGGGACTCAGCACCTGGATGTAGCCCAGTTCCGCTTTCGCCGCCCAGCGGTTGGCGCCCACATTGATCAGTCGATCCGGATCGTAGTTGCCGGTCGGGGCCACGATTTTCAGGCTGGCGCCGAGGATGGGGCGCGGATTGCGGCGCAGTTCGGCAAAGGCTTCCCGGGTGAGACTCGGTGCCCCGAGCAGGTTGACTGACACGCTGGCGGCGATGTCGCCGAGACCCTGGTAGCTGCGCTCCAGCGTGCCCAGCTCGGGGTGCTCGGCCGCCGTCTCGCCGCTGGAGTAGGGCACTTCCAGCACGACATTGGCGCTGCGACCCCAGAGGTCGATGGTCCGCAGGTAGCCCAACGCCACGGTGTCGATGCTGGAATCGACTCCGGTAATGGGCAGGGACGGGTCCGGAACGGTATCGCCACGGGTGAGAATCGTGCCCACCGTGAGCACCTGGGTGCCCTTCGGGGCCGGCCAGTAGGCCCGGGGAGACAGTTCCTGTGCCGGGGCCGGCAGCGGTAAGCCCAGGATCGGGGCGATTGTGAGCGTAATGACTGCGAGAGCGCGCATGGGGAATTTATTGACCGCTGTCGGTGGCTCCGATTCAATAAATAGTCTTAACTTGTGACCCTAACATACTGTTATACATAAAAATTCACGAGACTAATTTTCTCCGGACTGGCGAAAACCACCCAGGCGTGGGAATGCCAGTCTCCGAGCACCCAGCGCTCGCCCTGCGCATGGCTGTGGTGCTTCGGGCGGTGGGTATGGCCGTGAATCAGGCAGTCCACTCCATGCCGGGACATGACCTTGTCCACTTCTTCCGGGGTCACGTCCATGATGTCCTCGGCCTTGTTGCTGGTTGCTTCCCGGCTCTGGCTGCGCAGGTCCGCCGCCAGGGCCCGGCGCTCGGTGAGCGAGCGGGACAGAACCCCGGCCTGCCACTCAGGACTGCGGCTCATCTCGCGAAATTCCTGGTAGGCCGTGTCGGCGGTGCAGAGGCTGTCCCCGTGCATCAGCAGCACGCGGCGACCGTAGAGGTCGATCACAGTGGGGTCTGCCAGCAGGGTGGCTCCCACCCGGGCACAGAAAGTCTCGCCCAGCAGGAAGTCGCGGTTGCCCCGCATCAGGTACAGGTCGGGACCGGCCGCCGAGAATCCGGCCAGCAGGTTGGCGACATGCTGTACCAGCGGGGTGTCGTCATCGTCACCCACCCAGGCCTCGAACAGGTCGCCGAGAATGTACAGGGCATCGGCAGCCTGGTGCTCCTCAAGGAATTCCCCCAGGGCCTGTGTCACGGCCGGGCGCGACGAGTCCAGGTGGAGATCAGAGATGAACAGGGTGCGGGGCATGCCAGCGCCGCTGTATCCCTAGTCTTCTACGATTTCCACCGACTCGATGATAACGGGGTCGGCGGGTACGTCCTGGTGACCACCGCGGTTGGTGGTGGGTACGGCGCGGATTTTCTCCAGCACCTCGGCACCGGCGGAGACCTTGCCAAATACCGCGTAGCCCCAGCCCTGCATGTTCTTGCCGGAGTGGTTCAGGAAGTCGTTGTCCTTGACGTTGATAAAGAACTGTGCGGTAGCGGAGTGGGGGTCCATGGTCCGGGCCATGGCGATGGTGCCGAAATCATTTTTCAGCCCGTTGTCGGCCTCGTTCTCGATCGGCTCACGGGTGGATTTCTGATTCATATCGGTATCGAAACCACCACCCTGGATCATGAAATTATCGATCACGCGGTGGAATATGGTGCCGTCGTAAAAACCTTCCCGGGCGTACTGGAGAAAGTTCGCAACGGTCTGCGGCGCTTTTTCGGCGTCCAGTTCCAGGGTGATGGAGCCGAAAGTAGTGCGAATAATTACCATGTTCTGGGGTCCTTGCGACTGGTTACAGCTAAGCCCGCGCATCATACGTGGTTAAGTGCCTGCAGGCAAAGCCCGATGCATGATTCTGTGTGCCATTTCTCAAGCCCGGGCGCTGTCAGCCACCGGGTTCTGCCGCTATAATACGCGCCTTTTCTGTCCGGTATTCAAGCATTTATGGAAACCAAGCCGCCCAGTAGCAATTTTCTGCAGGCAATCATCAGTGAGGATCTGGCCAGCGGTCGGGTCACCGAAGTGGTAACCCGCTTCCCGCCCGAACCCAACGGCTACCTGCACATCGGTCACGCCAAGTCGATCAGTGTCAATTTCGGCCTGGCGGAGGCCAATAACGGCCGCTGCAACCTGCGCTTCGACGACACCAATCCGGAGAAGGAAAGCCAGGAGTACATCGAGTCCATCCAGGAAGACGTGCGCTGGCTGGGCTATCACTGGGCCGGCGAGGTGCGTTTCGCTTCCAGCTACTTCCAGCAGTTATATGACTGGGCGGTGTACCTGGTCGAGGCCGGCCTGGCCTATGTCTGTGACCTGGGACCGGAGGAGGCCCGGGCCTACCGCGGCACCCTGACCGAACCCGGGCGTAACAGCCCGTTTCGGGATCGCAGCGTGGCGGAGAACCTGGAACTCCTGCAGCGCATGAAAGCCGGCGAATTTGACGAAGGCAGCCGGGTACTGCGAGCCAGGATCGACATGGCCGCGCCAAACATGAACCTGCGCGATCCGATCCTTTACCGTATTCGCAAGGTGCCGCATCACCAGACCGGTGACGACTGGGTGATCTACCCCACCTACGATTTCGCGCACGGCCAGGAGGACGCGATCGAGGGTGTTACCCATTCCATCTGCACCCTGGAGTTCGAGGATCACCGGCCCCTGTACGACTGGTTCATCGAGCACCTGCCGGTGGCGACCAGACCGCGGCAGTACGAATTCGGGCGCCTGAATACCAGTTTCACGGTCACCAGCAAACGCAAGCTGAAACTGCTGGTGGACGAGGGCCACGTGAACGGTTGGGACGACCCGCGTATGCCGACCATTGCGGGCATGCGCCGGCGCGGCTTTACCCCGAGAGCGATCCGGCATTTCTGTGACATGATCGGCACCACCCGCAGCGACGGGGTGGTGGACGTGGCGATGCTGGAGCACGCGATCCGCGACGACCTGAACGCCAATGCCCCCCGCGCGATGTGCGTGCTCCATCCGCTCAAGGTCGTGCTGACCGACTATCCCGAGGACCGGACCGAGGAACTGGCGGCGCCGGCTCACCCCAGCCGGGAAGAGCTCGGGCAGCGTTCGCTACCCTTCAGCAACGAGATCTACATCGACCACGATGACTTCCGGGAGGAGGCCAACAAAAAGTTCAAGCGCCTGGTGCTGGGCAAGCGGGTGCGGCTGCGCAATGCCTACGTCATCGAGGCACACGATGTGGTCAGGGACGACGACGGCACTGTGGTGGAGGTCCGGGCGCGGGTGATACCGGATACCGTCGGCCAGGATCCCGCTGACGGGATCAAACCCAAGGGGGTGATCCAGTGGGTCTGTGCCCGCGGCGGCCGCCAGGCCACCGTGCGCCTGTATGATCGGCTGTTCAGCCACGAGGCGCCGGACAAGGGTGACCGGGACTTCCTCGATCACATCAACCCCCGGTCACTGGAGGTTATCGAGGGCGCCTGGATCGAGCCGGGTCTGGCGGCTGCCGAGCCGGAGCAGGGTTTCCAGTTCGAGCGCGAGGGTTACTTTGTCGCCGACCGTTACGACCACAGTCCGGAACAGCCGGTGTTCAATCGCACCATCGGGTTGCGCGACAGCTGGAGCGACCAGGCATGACATTGAAAATTTACAATACCCTGAGCGCTACCCGGGAGGAATTCCAGCCGGTGGTGCCCGGCGAGGTCAGCATGTATGTGTGCGGCCCCACCGTCTACAACCTGGCCCACATCGGTAACGCCCGGCCCGTGGTCGTGTTCGATACCCTGTTCCGCCTGCTGCAGACGCACTACGACAAGGTAACCTATGCCCGCAACATCACCGACGTGGATGACAAGATCATCGCCGCAGCGCGGGAAAGCGGACGCACTATCGAGTCGGTGACCGAGGAGTATACCCGCAAGTACCGGGAGGACATGGCACAGCTCAATGCCCTGCCGCCCACCATCGAGCCCCACGCGACCCACAATATCGGCGCCATGATCGCCCTGACCGAGAAGCTGATCGAGACAGGACACGCCTACGAATCCCAGGGGCATGTACTGTTCGCGGTGGAGTCCATGCCGGAGTACGGCGCCCTGTCAAAACGCTCACTGGACGACATGCTGGCCGGGGCGCGGGTGGAGGTCGCCGATTACAAGCGGCACCCCGGGGATTTCGTGCTGTGGAAACCGGCGGCGGACGAGGACCCGGGTTGGGACAGTCCCTGGGGCCGCGGCCGACCGGGCTGGCACCTGGAGTGCTCGGCCATGATCCACGAACACCTCGGGGACACCATCGACATCCACGGCGGCGGCCGCGACCTGATTTTTCCCCACCACGAGAATGAAATCGCCCAGAGCCGCTGCGCCCACGGCGGCGAATACGTGCGCTACTGGATGCACAATGCCTACCTCGATATGGACGGCGAGAAGATGTCCAAGAGCCTGGGTAATTTCAAAACCGTGCGCGACCTGCTGGGCCGCTATCGCGGCGAGGTGCTTCGTTTCGCGCTGCTGTCCGCCCATTACCGTTCGCCACTTAATTTTTCCGCGGAACTGTTACAGCAGGCTGAGAATACCCTGGCCAGCCTGTACGGCGCCCTGCGCGAGGTACAGGATATCGAGCTGGAGGTGGACGTTAACCTCGAGGGTGAGCCCTTTTATGAGGCGCTGAACGACGACCTCAACACGCCCGTGGCCATCGCCGAAATTCACGCGTTGGTGAAAGAACTCAACAAGGCCGGTGCCGCCGACAAGCCAATGCTCAAGGCGCGGATCCTGGCTGCCGGGAACCTGCTGGGCATCCTGAGCCAGGACCCGGAAGCCTGGTTGCAGGGCGGCGCGGGTGACGAGGGGATCGGCGCCGCGGACATCGAGGCCCTGATAGCCGAACGGCAGCAGGCCAAGCTCGACAAAAACTACGCCCGGGCCGATGCGATCCGCGAGGAGCTGGCGGTGCAGGGCGTGGTGCTGGAGGATTCCCGCGAGGGGACCAAGTGGCGACGGGAGTAGGACCGTCAATGGTGACGGTGAGCATCGCCCGGTCCTGTTTCAAGCGGTGCGGCCTGTCCCGCTTGCAGGAGGTGTTCCCGGTGGCTGGCGACCTGGTACAGGGTCCAGCTGCCGGCCGCGATCAATAACAGTCCGATCATGACTTTCAACCCGCGCCGCCGCAACAGGGACTGAACTCCCGCGGCACCGAAACTGGTGGCGAGCATGGCCGGCAGGGTGCCGAGGCCGAAGCAGAGCATCAGCAGCGCGGAGCGCAGGGGATCGGCCGCGGTGGTGGCCCAGGCCAGGCTGGAATAGATCAGGCCGCAGGGCATCAGGCCCCAGCACAGGCCCACCATCAGTGCCTGCCGCGGGTGGCGAATGGGCAGCCAGCGACCTGAAAACTTTTGCACCGGTTGCCACAGATGGCTCCCGGCGCGTTCCAGCGCTGTCATACCACGCCACCAGTCGGCAATGTACAGTCCCATGGCGATCAACAGGATGCCGGCAAGGTAGCGCAGGCCCAGCAACCAGGCGGTGATTTCAATCGCCCCGGCCAGCCCGCCGAGCAACGCTCCGAGCAGGGTGTAACTGAGGATCCGGCCGCCGTGATAGGCGAGAGTGGTGGCACTGTTGCCGGCACCGCCGAGGCTGAGCGCCGCCGCGATACCGCCGCACATACCCAGGCAGTGGCCGGCCCCGGCCAGGCCGATGGCAAAGGCGGCCAGGAAGGTGGTTTCTGTCACCCGTCCCGTTCCTCCCGTGGCGGGTCGGCTGGTTCGTCCTCGTCCGCCAGGATACGCCAGGCCTCCTTGTCCAGGTCGTCGTACTGGCCGCTGTTGATGGCCCAGATCAGGAGCCGGATCGCGACCACGCAGAACACCAGCGCCACCGGGATCAATAGGTACAGGCTTTTCACGTCAGCCGCCGTCTCCTTGCCGCGCGCCTATTTAAGCGCAGCGAGTTCAGTACCACAAGCAGTGAGCTCAGGGACATGCCGATGGCCGCGGCCCAGGGCGGTACCAGGCCCATGGCTGCCAGGGGAATACCGCACAGGTTGTAACCCAGGGCCCAGCCGAAATTCTGCTTGATAATGCGGCGACAGCGACGGGCCTGCTCCAGGGTGCGCGGTATGGCCCACAGGTCACCTCCCGCAATGACGAAGTCCGCCTGGGTCCGGGCCAGGTCGGTAGCCCCCGCGACGGCAAAAGAACTGTTCGCGAGCTTCAGTACCGGGGCGTCGTTGAGTCCGTCCCCCACCATGGTGACAGAGACGCCGGCCTGCTGCAGCGCCGTCACCCGGGCCATTTTCTGTTGCGGGCTCAGGCCACTTTGCCAGTGGCTCAAACCCAGTGAGTGGGCCAGCCGTTCGCCTTGCCCGGAGTGGTCTCCGGTCAGCAGTTCGAGCTCCAGGCCGGCCTGGGCGAGCCGGGAGATCACTGCGGGCGCTTCCGGTCGCAGGCGATCTCCCAGGCCGATCCAGGCGAGGGGCTGTTCCTCAGTGCACAGGGCCACCCAGTACCGGGATGCGTCTGGCGCCGGCGGCAGCGCCGGCGCCTTCTCGCGACAGAACGCGGCGCTGCCGATGCGATACTCCCGACCCCCGCGTCGGCCACTGACGCCCGCCCCGGTCAGGTAGCTCCCCTGGTCGAACCCGTCGGCCGGTTTTACGCCACGAAACGCGGTGGCTACCGGGTGGTTGGCATGCTGCTGCAGGGCGGCGGCCAGGGACAGGGCGTCCGCTTCGGTGCAGTCGGCCAGCAGGGCGACCTGTTCCAGCTGTAACTGGCCCTCGGTGAGGGTGCCGGTCTTGTCGAAAATCATGTGGTCCGTGGCGGCCAAGGCCTCCAGCGCGTTTTCTCCCCGCACGATGACGCCATTGCTGCGCAGCCAGCTGGCGGCGCTGGTCAGGGCTGCCGGGGTGGCGAGGGCCAGGGCGCAGGGGCAACTGACCACCAGGACTGCAAGGCTGACCCACAGGGCCCGGGCAGGGTCCAGCAGGTACCAGCCGGCAGCCGTCAGCAGGGTGATCAGCAGTACGCCGGCCACGAACCAGGACGCGATCCGGTCGGCCAGCTGCGCCAGCCGGGGCTTCTCTGATTGGGCATAGTCCACCGAGCGCTGCAGGGCGGCGAGGCGGGTTTCCTCGTACAGGCACAGGACTTCCGCTTCCAGGCTGTCGCCGGTGTTTACGGTACCGGCATAAACGGTATCGCCGGGCTGCACCGCGCGCGGCATCTGCTCGCCGTTGAAACTGGCCTCCTGCAGCGCACTGCGGCCCTTTGCCACGCGGGCATCCAGGGGCACGGTGTCCCCGGGCCGCAACAGGATGCGGTCACCCGGACGCAGTTGCTGCCGCGCCTCCAATTGCCAGGTACCCTCCCTGAATACGCTGACCGCCGCGGGCAGGGTGGTTTCCAGGTCGAACCAGTTGAGCGCGTGGCGCTGGCGCACGCGCTGTTCCAGAAAACGTCCCAGCAGCAGGAAAAAGGTGAACATCACCACCGAATCGAAGTAAACCTGGCCCTGGCCACTCACCGTCGCCCAGACACTGGCCAGCCAGGCCAGGCCAATAGCGAGGGAGACCGGCAGGTCCATGACCAGGGTGCCCTGGCGCAGGTGACGCCAGGCCGTGGAGAAAAACGGCCGGGCCGAGTACCAGACCACGAAGGTGGCCACCATACAGCTGACCCAGCGCAGCAGGCCCTGGTATTCCGGGCTGATGCCCTGCAGGTCGCCGGCGTGCAGGGCAATACCGAACATGCCCACCTGCATCATGCCGATGCCTGCCACGGCGACCCTGCGCAGGGCCGTTTTGCGCTCGCTCTCGAACAGTGCCCTCTGGGTGGCGTGTTGCAGAGGTTGGGGCCGGTAACCGAGGGCGTCGATGCGGGCGAAGATGTCACTGAGCGCCACGCGCCGGGGGTCGAAGCGTATATCCAGACGGCTTTGCGCCAGGTTGACCAGCGCCCGCTCTACGCCCTCCACGGCGGACAGGCTGCGCTCGATCAGCCAGGTGCAGGCGGCACAGGTGATACCGCCCAGCAGCAGGCGCGCGTCGCGGTATCCTGCTTCGTCCTGCTGGCTGAAGCTGTCGGCCAGGTCAGGCTGGTCGTAAATGGCCCAGGCGCTGCTATCCAGGCCACCCTCGGTGGCGGGGCGCTCGCTATAGGCGGTGCGCTGCCGGTAGAAACCAGCCATGCCGCTGCGGTCAATGAGCGATGCCACCGCGCGGCAGCCCGGGCAGCACATGGCGCGATAGTCGCCGTCGATTGTCAGCCCGAAATCGGTGCCCGCGGGCACGTCCTCGCCACAGTGATAACAGGCGTCCCGGTCAACCCGTGGCACTTGGCCCGGGCTCATGGCTGCGCGGGTGACAGGGTGCCGTCGAGGCTCCAGCCGTCCTCATCCTGCGATTCCAGTCGCCAGTGCATCCGTTGCTGCAGGGGCGAGGGCAGTTGACCCTGGTACAGGCCTGGTGCAGCACGCGACAACATGACGACCTGGTCCCGGTCCGCCTCCATCGGGTGCGAGAGATAGAGCCTCAGGCTGCTGCCGTGAAATTCGCCGCTGAGGCGGACGGTGATGGTGCTGGCTTCGGCCTGCAGTTCGGCGCTGATGCCCAGTTGCTCCGCCAGATGATTGCGGGCCAGGCGGCGATTGATGGCCAGCCCTTCCTTGTAGTAATCCGCGACCACCACGTCGTCGGAGTGGCGGTTGGCGATATAGAGGGTCGTAAAGGCGGCCACTACCACCGTGGCCGGCAGGGCGATCAGGAACCAGGGCCAGAACTGGCGGTACCAGGGTTCGGTGTCTTCGATTGGCCTTGTCATAGGGGTTTCATAAAGCGCGATTCGGCGCTGGCCCGCAGGCCCGGCTGGTCGGTTGCCACGGCCTTGAACGTCAGTTCCGTACTGGGTCGGTCCAGTGCGGCGGGATCCATCCTGACCCGCAGGCTGACGGCGCGAATCTCGCCGGCGTCGAGCGTGTACAATGTGTCACCGATAATCTCCGCGCCCTCCAGCCCGCGCAGTTCGATCCGGTATTCGTGCAACTGTTCGTCCATATTGAGCAGTTGCAGGGTATAGATGTTGTCGATCTGGCCGCTGTCGGTGGTGGTAAACAGCTGGTTGCGATCGCGGATGACCGAGAGTTCAACCGGCACCCGTTCCAGTACCCGGTAACTGAATACGCCCACCATCAACAGCAGCACCACTGCGTAGCCGACGATCCGTGGACGCAACCAGTGGGTGTGGCCGCCTTCCAGTGCATGTTCACTGGTGTAGCGAATCAGCCCCCGCGGGTATTCCATCTTGTCCATGACCGAGTCGCAGGCGTCCACGCACAGGGCGCAGCCGATACACTCGTACTGCAGGCCATCGCGTATGTCTATGCCCGTGGGACAGACCTGGACGCAGAGCTCGCAGTCGATGCAGTCGCCAATTCCAAGAGACGCCGGGTCGGCGTCGCGCTTGCGCGAGCCGCGCGGTTCGCCTCGTTTGCTGTCGTAGGACACGATCAGGGTGTCGCGGTCGAACATGACCGACTGGAAGCGGGCGTAGGGGCACATGTACATGCATACCTGCTCCCTCATCCAGCCGGCGTTGATATAGGTGGCGCAGGTGAAAAAAACGGTCCACAGGATCTGCCACATGCCCGTGCTGAAGGTGGCCAGTTCCCAGACCAGGTCGCGAATGGGGTAGAAGTAGCCGACAAAAGTCATGCCGGTGGCAAAGCCGACAAACAGCCAGCCCGCGTGCTTGGCCCCTTTGCGCAGGACTTTCTCCGCGCTCCAGGGCGCCTTGTCCAGCCTGATCCGCTGGTTGCGGCTACCCTCTGTTTTCTGCTCTATCCACATGAAGATACTGGTCCAGACCGTTTGCGGACAGGTGTAGCCGCACCAGATGCGGCCCGCGAACGTGGTTATCGCAAACAGGGAGTACGCCGAGATGATCAGCAGAAACGCCAGCAGGGGAAAATCCTGGGGCCAGAATGTCAGGCCGAAGATATGGAACTTGCGGGCCGGCAGGTCGAACAGCACGGTCTGGCGCCCGTCCCAACTGGTCCAGGGAATCAGGAAGTAGCCCAGCAGCAGGGGCCAGCCGGTAAACAGGCGCAGGCGCTGGAAAAAACCCTCTATCTTGCGGGTATAGATTTTTTCCCGGCGCTGGTAAAGATCTATCTCACCGACTTCCGCCGGGGCGACTTCCTTGAGATCGATCAAGTCGTTATCAGACATAGTGCTCAACCGTTACAGGGTGACAGACGCGGGGCCCTGGCGGGCCCCGGTCCTGGTTGTGCGCTAGCGAGGTGCTTACTGCCGGCTCAAGCCGTATACGTAAGCGGTTATGATGTGGATTTTGTCTTCGCTCAGCAGTGTTTCATGGGCGGGCATTACGCCGTTGCGCCCGGCGCGGATACTGTGGGATATCTGTTCCTCATTGCCGCCGTACAGCCAGATGCCGTTGGCGAGGTTGGGGGCGCCCAACATCGGGTTACCGCCACCATCGGCGCCGTGACAGGCCACGCAGTAGGTCTGGAAGTGCTTTTTGCCGCGGGAAGCAAGTGCGTCATCGCGGTCACGGCCATTGAGTTCCAGCACGTAGGCGGTAACCTCGGTGACCCCCTGGTCGCCCAGTATATCCCCCCAGGCGGGCATGGCGGCCCGGCGACCCTGGGTAATGCTGGTCTTGATCGCCTCCGGTGTTCCACCAAAAATCCAGTCATCGTCGGTCAGGTTGGGGAACCCGTAACTGCCGCGGCCATCGGCGCCGTGACACTGGGCACAGTTGTTGCCAAACATGCGCATGCCCATCTTGCGGACCGCGGGATCGCTGGCGATCTCCTCCACCGGCAGGGCCATGTAGCGATCGCGCATCGCGCGGTACTTCTCCTCGGCCTTGTCGACCTGCATCTGGTGCTGCTCCACCTGTGTCCAGCCCAGCAGACCGGGGAAGTTACCCAGGCCGGGGTAGGCGATGAGGTAGCCTGCACCCCAGATGATGGTGATAAGGAACATGTAAAACCACCAGGCGGGCAGGGGATTGTCGTATTCCTCAATGCCATCGTAACTGTGACCGGTCTTGGCCTCGGGATTGTCGCCCCTCATTTTCCGGTTGGCGAGCAGAATCCAGATCAGCCCGATAAAGGAGATAACGGTAAGGATGATAATCCAGTTGCTCCAGAGACTAGCCATTCCTTACGTCCTCCTGCATCGTGCGTTGATTGAGCTCCTCGTCCGCGAATGGCAGGTTGGCTGCTTCATCAAACGTTTTCTTGCGTTTGCTGCTGTAGGCCCAGAAGCACAGCCCGATGAAGGTCACCATTATGAACACGGTGCTCAGTCCTCTCAAATCGTTGATATCCATCTCGAGTCAGCGCCTCTTTTGCAGCAGGGTGCCCAGCTGTTGCAGGTAGGCCACCACGGCATCGATTTCCATTTTCCCTTCCACCGCGGCCGCCGCGCCAGCGATGTCCTCGTCGGTGTAGGGCACGCCGACCTTGCGCAGCGCTGCCATCTTGGTCCCAGTCACGCTGCCGTCAACGGCGTTTTCAAACAGCCAGGGGAACGCGGGCATGTTGGATTCGGGAACCACGTCCCGAGGATTGTTCAGGTGCGCGCGGTGCCAGTCGTCGCTGTACCGCTGGCCGACTCGCGCCAGGTCAGGACCGGTGCGTTTGGAACCCCACAGGAAGGGGTGTTCATAAACGTGCTCGCCGGCCACTGAGTAGTGCCCGTAGCGCTCGGTCTCGGCGCGCAAGGGGCGCACCATCTGGGAGTGACAGACGTTACAGCCCTCCCGGATGTAGATATCGCGACCCTCCAACTCCAGCGCGCCGAGTGGCTTCAGACCCTCGATGGGTTCGTTGACCTGCTTGCCGAAAATCAGTGGCACCAGCTCGACCAGGGTGCCGAACAGCAGGGCCACTATGATCAGGATGATCATCAGGCCGATATTCTTTTCAATCTTGTCGTGCTTCATGTTCCGCTCCTCAGGCTGCCGCTGCGGCGGTCGGGGCCGCTTGGGGGGCTACGTCTCTGCGGCTGGTCATGTACAGGTTGTAGGCCATGATCAGCATGCCGGCGAAGAAGATGGCGCCGCCGATTACCCGTACCACATAGCCGGGGTAGCTGGCGGCCACCGACTCAGCGAAGGTGTAAGTCAGGGTGCCGTCCTGGTTGTAGGCGCGCCACATCAGGCCCTGCATGATGCCGTTGACCCACATGGAAGCGATGTACAGCACGGTGCCGATGGTCGACATCCAGAAGTGGGTGTTAATTAGGCTGGTGCTGTACATGCGCTCCTTGCCGAACAGGATGGGTATCAGGTGGTATATGCAGCCGATGGAAATCATCGCCACCCAGCCCAGGGCGCCGGAGTGCACGTGCCCGATGGTCCAGTCGGTGTAGTGGGACAGGGAGTTCACCGTCTTGATGGACATCATCGGGCCCTCGAAGGTGGACATGCCGTAGAAGGACAGGCTCACGATGAGGAAACGAAGAATGGGGTCGTGCCGCAGTTTGTGCCAGGCGCCCGACAGGGTCATCATGCCGTTGATCATGCCGCCCCAGGAAGGCGCCAGCAGGATCAGGGACATCACCATACCCAGGCTCTGGGCCCAGTCCGGCAGGGCGGTGTAGTGCAGGTGGTGCGGGCCGGCCCAGATGTAGACCGCCACCAGGGCCCAGAAGTGCACGATGCTCAGGCGGTAGGAGTACACCGGACGCTCGGCCTGCTTGGGTACAAAGTAGTACATCATGCCCAGGAAGCCCGCGGTCAGGAAGAAGCCGACCGCGTTGTGGCCGTACCACCACTGCACCATGGCGTCCACGGTGCCGGCGTAGATTGAGTAGGACTTGGTCGGCCCAACCGGGATCGCCAGGCTGTTGATGATGTGCAGAACGGCGACGGCGATGATGAATGCACCGAGGAACCAGTTGGCCACGTAAATATGGTCGGTCTTGCGCTTGACGATGGTGCCGAAGAAGGTGATGGCGTACAGCACCCAGACCACGGTGATCAGGAGGTCAATAGGCCACTCCAGTTCGGCATATTCCTTGCCCGAGGTCCAGCCCATGGGGAAGGAGATGGCTGCCAGCAGTATGATCAGCTGCCAGCCCCAGAACGTCAGGGCGGCCAGTTTGTCCGATATCAACCGCACCTGGCAGGTGCGCTGGACGATGTAATAGGAGGTGGCAAACAGCGCGCTGCCGCCGAACGCGAAGATGACCGCGTTGGTGTGCAGTGGGCGCAGGCGACCGAAATGGAGCCAGGGGAGGTCGAAGTTCAATGCGGGCCAGGCCAGCTGGGCGGCGATGAGTACGCCAACCAGCATGCCCACGATGCCCCACACCACGGTCATGACGGTGAACTGGCGCACCACCTTGTAATTGTAGGTGGGATGTTCCAGTGTAGAGTTAAGCTCACTCATGATTCAGGTCCACTCCAGGATTCGTTTGTTTCGGGGCAACCGGGGTCAGTCGGTGAAGGCGGGCGCCGCACCGTATTCCCACAGTATGACCGAACTCACCATCAGGGCGATCAGTATCACCAGTGCGATGGCCAGTACGGCGCTTGAGAACAGGAATCCCCGCTCCTCGGGGATGTCCATCACGATGGGGATGCCCAGGTACAGCAGGTATACCGACCAACTGATCGCGGCCACACCGATCAGCAGGTCCAGCCAGAGCACCGGGTGAAAGCCCACCAGCCCGGTAATGAACAACGGCGTGGCAGTCAGGCCGGCGATGACAATACCCTTGGTGATGCTGGAGTCGGCGCCGTAGGTAGCGGACATCCAGTGTATGAAATAGCCGATAATCGCGACGGACGTGACCATGGCGAGGTAAAACAGGATGCAGATCTGGCGCGCGCTGGCAGTTGTCAGGCGAACGGTATCCCCGTGGTCGCCCACTGTCCAGCCCACCTGGCTGGTGCCGTAATACCAGGCCACTGCGGGCAGTATCGCCATGATGCATGGGTACAGTACCAGTGTGTTAAGCGACTTTTCGGGCAGTTCCGCGATAGTGCGCCACTGCGCGCTGGGCTTTACCAGAAGGCCAAAAGTATGCTGGATCATTATGTTCAGTTCTCCCCTCGGCAACTGATTCAATTCGCGCGCACATTCTAGTGGCGTGCGCTGTAATCACCTTGATTTGCATCAAGCGGTATTCGGGGCAGTAAACCTAGGATCCCAGGTTGGCCATTCCCCTCAGACTCTCGATATCGAGGATTTCGATTTCCTTGTTGTCCACCCGCAGCATGTCCATTTTCTGCATGCGGCTGAATACACGGCTGACAGTCTCGACGGTCAGCCCAAGGTAGTTCCCGATGTCCACCCGGGACATGGGCAGGCGAAATTGCGTAGCACTCAGCTTACGCCTGGAATTACGCGTTGAAATGCTCAGCATCAGTGAGGCGACTCGCTCGTCGGCGGAATTCTTGCTGAGCAGCGTTATGAGCTGTTGATCAGCGGTAATTTCGCGGCTCATCAGCTGGAAAAAGTGCCGTTGAAGGCTTGGCATGATCGTGGAGAGTTTCTCCAGAGAAGAGAACGGGATTTCACAGACGGCGGCGGTTTCCAGCGCCTTGGCCGACGAGGCGTGGGTATTGTTGCTGATACCGTCCATGCCCAGGATTTCACCGGGAAAATAAAAGCCGGTAACCTGCTCGCGGCCATCGTCCGTTGTCTTGTAGGCCTTGAGGGTGCCGGAGCGCACGGCGAAAACTGATTGAAAGTTGTCGCCCTCGCGGTACAGATGCTGGCTTTTCTGCAGCGGTTTGCTGCGTTGGATGATATTGTCCAACTGCGCTATGTCGTCCGCTTCCAGTGCGAGGGGCAGACAAATGCTGTTGAGCCGACAGTTGCCGCAATTGACCTGATAGGAATGGCTGCAGGGCTGCAGTTCGCCCCCATGCTCGGTCACTTGGATCGTCATGTACTGTTCCACGTTATGCCAGGGCGCTCAGTATAGTCGAAAATCAGTTGATTATTAATGGTTTTTCCCCGACCTAGACGGTCGCAGAAAAGCCCGCTTTGGAGCCGTTACCGCCGTTTTTGGGCAGGTAGGCGTCGAAAGGCATGCAGATGTTGCGCAGGAATGGGCGGCCCTTCTCGGTGACTTCCAGCTCGGCCGGGCTGATGCGCAGCAATCCGTCCGCAACCATACCCCGCAAGCCCGCCAGTTCCGAGGCGAAGTCGTGGAAGAAGTCGATACCGAACCGCTGGTTGCACTCGCTGACGTCCAGTTTCAGCTGGGAAATCAGGGTCATGATGATATGCCTGCGTAAACGATCTTCGCGGTCCAGTTTGCAGCCCAGCGCGGTGGGCCGTTTGCCGGCATCGATCAATGCATAATAATGCTGCAGGTCGCGTTCATTCTGCAGGTAGAAATCACCCAGTTGGCTGATGGCCGAGACGCCCAGACCGAGAATATCGTCCGCCATGTGCAGGGAGTAACCCTGGAAGTTGCGCTGCAGGCGCCCTTCCCGCTGGGCGATCGCCAGTTCGTCGTCGGGCAGCACGAAATGGTCCATGCCGATGTGCACGTACCCCGCCTCTTGCAGGGTCAGGGCAATCATCTCGTGCAGCAGCAGTTTTTCCTCCGGTTCCGGCAGGGTCAGGCGGTCAATGGCGCGCTGGCTGCTGAATCGCTCCGGCAAGTGGGCGTAGTTGTAGCAGGCGATCCGGTCCGGGCGCAGGCGGATGACCTTGCGCAGGGTTTCGGCCATGGAGTGGCGGTCCTGGTGCGGCAGGCCGTAAATCAGGTCGAAACTGAGGGAGCGAAAACCGTGGGAGCGAATACACTCAACCAGGGGCGCTACCGTACTGTAGGGTTGGATCCGGTTGATCGATTTTTGTACCAGCGGGTCGAAATCCTGGATGCCCAGGCTGATACGATTGAAGCCCACGCCTTTCAGCAGGGCGACGGTGGAGTGATCGATGGTGCGCGGGTCGATCTCGATGGAATACTCACGGTAGCCCTTGTCAAGCAGGCGGAAATTGCTCGCCAGCATGTGCATCAGTTCGGTGATTTCCGCCTCGTCCAGGTAGGTGGGTGTACCACCGCCCCAGTGCATCTGGGTGATTGGCCGGTTCCTGCCGACCAGTTCCGCCTGCATTTCAATGTCAAGCTGCAACCGGTCCAGGTAGTCCCGGGTCACCCCTTTTTCACGGGTGACGATCTTGTTGCAGGCGCAGTAGTAGCAGATGTCGTTACAGAAGGGCAGGTGGATATACAGGGACAGGGGCGCACGTTTGTGGTCTCCGTCGCTGGTCTGCCAGGCGAGGTACTGGTCCAGTGGAAAATCTGCGTTGAACTGTGGCGCGGTAGGGTAAGAGGTATAGCGCGGTCCCTGACAGGCGTATTTTTTCGCCAGGTCGACACTGGCGCGACTGGCCGGCCCGAGGTTACTGGCTGGGATCAGGTTTCCGGCAGACTGATTCATAGGTCGTACAGCTTTCCAGGACTATGGCTATGGTGCGAATCATAGCGAAGGCGGGTCCTGCTATCGTTGATCCAGGTCAAGCGCTGTTCCGGCCCTGGTCAGCCCAGGAATGCAACACTTTTCAAAACCAGTCTTACGAGTTCCGCCTGGCGGGATGCCCCGGTCTTGGCGAAGATGGATTTCAGTTGCGCGCGCGCCGTGTGTTGCGAGATGTTCTGCTCTGCGGCGACCTCGGCCAGACTGAGGCCCCGGGACAATAGCAGCGCCAGTCTGGCTTCAGCCGGGGTCAGGCCGAACAGGTCGCCCAGCGCCTGTCCGCTGCTGGGTTCGCCCTGGTCCGGATCGCTGATGAAGACCGCCACGCAGGGGCTGGCCTGGCCCTCGGCCTGCTCTGCCCCCGGCGCGGGCCTGACTACCAGGCCCAGGTCGCCGTGCTGACCCGAACGCGGGATGCGCAGGGCCCGGATCACGGTCATTTCGCCGCCCTGTTGCGCCCGTATTACCGAGGTTATCGCGTCCTGCAATTCGCGGTCCAGTTCCCGGCTGTCAAGCCGCAGGTGATCCTTGCGCAGGGCCAGGCCGTCCCCTTTACGCAACAACTCACCCGCGGGCGCATTGGTGCTCAGGACCCGGGCCTGCTGGTCCAGGATGATGGTGGCCACGGCCAGTTGTTCCACTGCGCCGGCATAGATGTCACGTTCGGAGCGGGTGCGATTGAGTTGGGCGTAGACCTGAATCGCCCGCCGCAGGTGTGGGGTGATGGCTTCCAGCAGAGCGCGGTCCGACGGGTTGAAGGGCGGCTCCTGGCGGCGCCGCGAAAATCGCAGTCGCGCCACCATGCCGCCGGGCTCGACGGTATCCACTCCCAGGATATGGAACAGGCCCACCGGCTCCAGGTATTGACGATAATACTCCGAGGACGTCAACTCCGGTTCCGGCAGGATGTCCTCCAGGGCGATCACCTGGTCCGGAGGCAGGTTGATGAACGGGTCGAGGGCAAAAAACTGTTCCCGATAGGCGGTTGCCTGCCAGTCCGCGGGATCCGCCAGTGACAGTTCCGGTGAGGGAGGCTCCTCTCCTTCCGGGCGTACACAATTGAGAATGAAGCCCCGGTCCCCGCTGGCGGGCGGGCGCAGCACCAGGGACGCCACCTGCGCATCCAGCAGTTCTCTCAGGCGGGGCAGAACCCGCTGCCAGGCAGGGTCCTGCAACGACCCCTCGTACAGCAGGCCCAGCAACTGGTCGTAATCCGGGTCGGGGGGGAGGCGCACGGGCGTTAATGCTCCAGGTTGGCCAACTCGCTGGAAATATCCGCCAGCGGCCGGGGCCTGCCGATGCCCCAGCCCTGCAGGTAGTCGACGCCGATTTCCCGCAGTGCCTGCATGGCTTCGTCGTTCTCCACGGACTCGGCAATGGTCTGCTGACCGAGGAAATGGGCCAGGTCATTGATGGACTGGACCATGGCGAAGTCTGCGCGGTTGCGGTGCATCTCGGTTACGAAGCTACCATCTATCTTGACAAAATCTACCGGCAGTTCGCGCAGGTAATTATGACTGGTCAGGCCGGTTCCGAAGTCGTCCAGGGAAAATTTGCAGCCGATATTGCGGAATGTGCGGATGAAATCCGCCGCCTTGATCGAATTGCTGATTGAACTGGTCTCGGTAATTTCGAAACACAGGCGACTGGTGCCGACCCCGAACTCGGATATCTGTTCCAGCAGGTAGTCAAGGAATGCGTCATCGCTGATACTGGCGCCGGACAGATTGACTGCCAGTTGCGGCACCACTTTCTGGTCGTCCATGAGGCCGCTGATCCAGCTGAATGCCTCCTTGACTACCCAGCGGTCGACCAGGTCCATCAGACCGTAGCGCTCGGCCGAAGTGATAAACTCAGTGGGCGAGCTGAGGCTGCCGTCTGGATTGCGGATACCCAGCAGCAGTTCGAACTGTTGCCCGTTTTTCTGGCTGCCGTCGCTGCTGGTCTGCACGATCGGCTGGGCGCGCAGCAGGAAACGGTCGGTGAGCAGGGCGCTTTCAAGATTTTCCCGGGAACGGGCCTTCTGCTGCCGGAAGCCCTCGGCGGATTCATGGCTGCCGCTGAACTCGCAGACCCGGTTGCGTCCCGCCAGTTTGGCCTGCTGCATGGCGTCGCGGGCCTGTGCCAGCACCGCTTCAACTGACTCGCTTTGCTCCGCCAGCGGGGCGACACCGATTGAGGCGGTAAAGCTGACCTTTTCGCCGTTGATTTCCGCGCTGCCAGCGGCGATGTCAGCCCGAATTTTTTCCGCCAGCGTCATTCCTTCCTCCACCGAACGATCCAGCAACAACAGGGCAAATTCGTCGGCCTCGAGCCTCGCCGAAGAGGATTTCTTGCCGTGCAACTGCGCCAGCAGCTTGCCGAATTCGGCCAGCACCTGGTCGCCGTTATCGCGGCCATAGACCTGGTTGACCAGGGCGAACTGGTCAATATCCAGGCACAGCACCACGTGACTGGACGCGCGGCGTCGGGCGTGGCGCAGGGCCCTGTTCATCTGGTCCAGCAGGGTTTCGCGGTTGATCAGGCGGGTCAGGGAATCGTGATTGCGGTCGAAGCTGAGTGTCTGCTGGGCCTGCTCCAGGGTCGCCAGCAGGCTCTGGTCAACGGACTTGAGCTCCTCCGCCGGCACCGGTGGTTGCACGCCGCGGCTCAATTGCCGCGCCAGCTGTACCGCGCTCAGGTCGGCGTGCTTCTGGCCGCGCTCGTTGACGAATATGAAGCGGTCCCGGGCCGGGCTCATCCAGGCCAGCTGCATGCGCCGGGGCCGGTCGCTCTTGTCCCGGTAACTTAGCCAACAGCCAGTCTCGAGTTCCTCGACCCGCTTGACCCAGCGGCGCAGGCGGGGCAGGTCCTCAATCCGCGCGCGTTGATCCTCCGTGTCCGGTGGCGGGGTTTCCGGTTCCTCGGCGGTCTCCAGTTCCCGCTCTCCCGCCAGCACCTCCCGCAGCCCGCGCAGCGCGGCTTCGTGGGTCACATGGGTTGGCAGGGTATCCGCGATACGATGGCCGAGGTCCTGCAGCAATGGCTCGGCCTCGGCCAGTAGCTGTTGGCGCTGCTGCTGATCCACGACGCCAGACGACCGCTGCAGCAGACCTGCCAGCGTGCCCAGCGATTGCATATTTTCTTGCCAGGCGGTGCTGTCGCGCCCCTGTTTCATCAGGACCAGGACCAGCAATTCCCGCAGCCCGTTGTCCACCAGGTCCCGCAGCACGGCCGGCGGTCTGGCTGAGCCCAGTAGCTCGGCCAGGTTGGCATCCACAGCCTGGCGGGCCCGCTGCAGTCGCGCCTTGCCTTCCTCGGCGCTGATGACCCGCTCGCGGTTGCGCTGGGCGGCGCGCTCCTGTTGCCGGGCAAGTTTGTCGATCTGTTGCAGGGCCTCGTCAAAAACCCCGCTGTCCTGCTGGTAGTTCTCGACGATGCTGGAAATAATGCCCTCTACCCGCGATTCCAGCGCCGGGTTGGGCAGCTGCGCCACACGGCTCAGTTCCGCCAGTCGGTCCACCACGCCGCGAGCAGGGTGTTCACGGTGGCCGAAAAAGTTCGGCTCCAGCATGGCCAGTTTGGCGAGGGGAATATGCAGTTCCCCCAGTACGGAGCCCAACTCGGTTTTCGCTTCCAGCTGCCTGTCGAGAATCCCGAACAGGTTGTCGACCAGGTCCAGCTGGTTCAGGCTCTCCGGGCTGAGCACACTGCCGGCCAGATCCCCACTGGACAGGTATTCCCGCAGGGATGTGCCGGCGTGCAATGCCTCCCGGGCACTGGTGTCATGCTGCAGCGTATCCAGGGTCTGCGCGACTTTCCGGGTATCGACCACGGGACCGCTGGCCGTCGCGGTCCCCTCGGTCTGCCGCCGGGTGTTCAGGGCGTTCAGCACGGACTGAAAATTCTTGTCGAGGGCAGGTGGCGCCGTGTCCCCCCCCGGTGCCGGTGCCGGTGCAGGTGCTGGTGCCGGGGGCGGAGCGGTTTTCTCCCCGGGGGCGGGCGCAGCCGGTTTCTTCCCGGGCGGTTTCCTTTGCAGTCCGTCCCGCTGCAGCAGTGAGCCGCGAGCACGGATTTCCTGTTCGATGTCCGGGCAGATACCGCGGCTCGACAGGGCTTCATTCAGTTTGCCGTAGTACGGATCGAGACCGGTAATAAAGCGTTTCAGAAACCGGTCGAAAATGGCGGGCAGTACTTCGGCGGGAATCTTTTTGTCTTCGATGACGCGGCGGAAGGCGGTGCATAGCTCGGCCACGTGTACCGGCAGGCGCAGTTTCAGGGGCTCGGCACCGATGAGTTCCGCGGATCGAAAGATCAGGCTCTCCAGCGCCACCTGGTGCAGGTCCTCGCCTATCCTGATCATGCGCTTCAGTGCCAGGTGATCCTCGAACTCCCTCAGATCGACCAGGTTCAGGCCGTCGGCGTCGTCCGGCAATGACTGGTATCCGCTGTGCGACGCAGGTGTCATGTCGTCAAAGTGTTCGCGAATCCGCCCCAGGAACTCGCGGCAGATGTCTTCACGGCCCTGCTTTACCGTATCGAGTGCCTGGCGGTATTGGTCCTTGCTGGACGAAACCCCTCCCGTGCTGGTGGCGGCGTCGAACAGGAAGTCGATCAGGTCGTCCAGGAAGGCGCGGATGGCGCGATCCAGTTCCCGGAGGCTGAAGTCGCGCAGGTCAGCCATGGAGATGCCGGTGCCGGCAGGGCCGGGGGAGGGGACAGGTTCGCCACCCTGCTGCAGCAGGTTCATCCAGGCGGCAGCGGCCTCGCTGTCCGGTTCGCTCACGGTCAGGTTGATACAACGCCCCTTGATACTGGCAATCTGCACCGCCAGGGAGTCACTGCAAGCGGGATTGCTCAGCGTCGCAGGCATGCCCGACTTGACCCGCACCTGGTTGCTGTCACCGGGTGCTCGCAGCAGCTTCGCCGAGTCCAGTTGCAGGAACTCGTCAGCCCTGCTGAGGTCCCCGCCGAGCACGATGCCACCTTCCAGTTCCAGGTTGCTCGGCAGGGTTGTGATCTGTTTATCTGGCATCGCTCGCGGAGTATATCATCGGGGACGTGCGCGTTTTTTGCCTTTCAGGGTCTTTTTCAGTCCCTGCTTGCTATCATAATAGATAAACGGTAGTCGCCAGTAAGGGGGAAACGCCCGGCCCCTGTGGGCTTCGTAGCACTCCATGAACAGGGCGCGGTCGCGCCAATCCAGTTTGTAACAAAGTCGTATCAAGTCGACCAGTCGCCTGCTGTCACCCACCCTGGACCCGGGTCCGGTCCAGATCCAGGCGCGCCCGATGTCGATCACCATGGCCTCGAACACGCCCGGAGCCGTTTCGTGCAGCAGCAGGTTACCCGCAGAGAGGTCGCGGTGCACGATCTGTTTGTCGTGCATATTACAGACAAAGCAGCTCAGCAGTTGAAACCAGGCCAGTTTAGTCATGCCCCGGTATTGCTCGGCGCCATCGCGGAAAGCGGCGTATATATCCCGGGATGAAAAGGCCCCGGGGATGAACTCGCAGAGGTACCAGGAGTCGCTGATACCGGGCCGGTGCGTGCTTTCGAAAAACGCCACTGGCCTCGGTGTGGTCACGCCCCGCGCCAGCATAAGACAGCCATTGTTCCAGTGCCGGCGTCCCTTGCTGGGGCGGAATCGGTAGGTAAGGCGTTTGATGCCTTTCACCCTGTTGAGCTTGACGGTCAGGGTTCCCCTGCCATCGCGCGGGTCGGTAACGTTCCACAGGCGATTGCGGGCATCTCGCAGCACTGCCGTTTCGGGCAACTGCCGGATGCGCTCCGGGGTGAGTTGCACCGCGTGCTCCCGGTCCTCCAGCTGGTGATCCCGGCGCAACATGGCGGCACCCAGCATTGTCGCGGGCTGCAGTGGCGTGGACTGCCAGCCTGGACTGCTCAGGTGTCTGATGGCCAGGTACGCTGGCGATGGTGAGGGTGGCTTGTCCCCGCGGGGGGCGGCCCGGAAATGAATCAATAGAGGACGCTCGCTGATTACCGCGGGCTGGCTGATTTCTTCTCCGTCCGGGTCGTAGAATGTCGCTTGCTGCAACTCACCCGGGTTGAACAGGTCTTCCAGCGGCCAGGCTGCGCCATCGCGGGTCCAGCACAGGGAGAAGAACCGACCGGTATCTGACTCGAAATCAAAGCGCGTAAAATGTCGTGCCTGGTGCCAGGCCCGTATGCAGCGGGTCCCCGCGAGCCAGCGCACCGCGAATTGCAGGGAGTGAAAGCTGCTGGTGATGTGCAGATCCTCCAGCTGGCCGCGCACGCGTTCGTAGTGACTGACCTGGTCGATGGCCGGATAATCGGGTGACCAGTCGTCGATAAGGCCGTCCCGGCTACATACCAGGGGGCCCCAGTAAACCCGTGAGAGTGCGCCGCTGCTGGCGGCCAGGGCCAGGTACCGGAGCATGTAATCTGCGCCCTTCTGTGCAGGCCACGGAGAACGACGCGCCAGTCTCTTGCTGGTCCAGCAGGTATAGGTGCAGACCAACTGTTGGCAGGCGTGATCGCGGCCGATCTTCTCCAGTACCCGGGCTTTTTTGATCAGGTTGAGCTTGAGCAGATTAGTGGCCCAGCGACCGAACACCCGGTGGTCATAGGCGTCCGGTTCCACCACCCGCTCCACGAACAGGTTGTCGGTGTGGATGGCAGGCGCACGATCCAGTCGCTCCAGAAACTGCAGCAGGCCCGCGTTGAACAGGGGTTCGAAGTCCGATACGTTGGGGCCGGCGAGCGTCACATCAAAGTCCGCTGCCACGTCGCCGGCGATGTCCCAGGCCACCAGAAAGGAGCGGGAGGAAAATCCGGACCAGCGACCCCGGTTGGGTGTGTTGCCGATTTCGAAACAGTGCACTCGACCACTGTAGCGGGTGAATACGGTCAGCAGGAACTCGCGCCAGCGCCGCTGCGCCTCGACATCCCTGTGCAACACCTCCGCCTCGGCCAGGGGCGGCAATACGTCGAGCAGGACCCTGAACCCCTGCCCCAGCAGTTTTTCCAGGAGGCGCTCTGCAGGTCCGTCGGGAGAGCCGTAGCTGAAGTCCATGCGCAGGTCGCGCAGGCCCAACTCGCGCAGGCGCTCACAGCAATAGTCGTCCATGGCCGGATCATCGCCGGGTGCGAGGTTGACACCAAAGAAATCGCCGGGGATGGAGAATTCCCTGCGCGGCTCGTGACCGAGGGCCAGCCACCCGGGAACCCGGGTGAGGGTGCGCAGCAACTCGATACCTGCCAGCGGGTACAGGTAAACTGGATGCAGTAGTTTGTTCAAATTTAATCGGGCCCGCCTTGGCGGGCGCACTGGCCCCTCTTTTTTGCGCCGCAGTATATCACCGCCCGGTCCGGGCCGCTGCCGCAATGCCGTCATTTCTCCGGCAGCGCGAAAGCCACCAGCGCATCCCCGGGTTCCGACCAGCCGTGGCCGCCGGCAGCGATCACCAGATACTGGCGGCCTCCTTCGCGGGCACGGTAACTGACCGGTGTGGCATTACCGGTGTAGGGCAGGCGGTGACGCCACAATTCTTCTCCCGTGGCACTGTCAAACGCACGAAACCAGGCGTCCGTGGTAGCGCCAATGAACAGCAGCCCGCCCGCAGTTGCCAGGGGTCCACCGGTATTGGGCGAGCCCGCCTCGAACCAGAACGGCCAGGGTGCCTGACCCCGGGTTGTGCCCAACGGGCGGCGCCACAGCACGTCGCCACTGCGCAGATCGACCGCCGTCAGGCTGCCCCAGGGGCGCGGGTTGCAGGGCGCGCCCAGGGGCGACAACAGCGGAAAGCGTTTTACCCCATAGGGGCTGCCCTGCATGGGGTAGTACTCCAGCGGGTAACCACCGACGGGATTCAGGCGGTCGTACTCTTCGCGCGGAATCAGCTGCACCACAGTGGCGAGATGCATCTGATTGGCGAACAGCAGGCCGGCCACCGGGTCGATACTCACGCCGCCCCAGTTGATGCCGCCGGTGGTAGAGGGGTAGAGAATACTGCCCTCTGAACTGGGCGGTGTGAACATGCCGTCGGAGCGATAACGGGCGAACTCGCGCTGGCAGGCCCTGCGGTCGAACCAGGCAAACCCCTCCATGTCCTCACCCGTCAGTTGCCGGGGCAGGTGCAGCGGGGCGGGATGGGTGGGAAAAGGCTGGGTTGGGGCGAGTTGCTCGCCCGGGACCCCGCCCTGGGGTACCGGCCGTTCCTCCACCGGGTACAGGGGCTGACCGGTTTCCCGGTCCAGCAGGAAGATATGTCCCATTTTCGTGGCCTGTACCAGGCCCGGGCGCCCCTCACCGACACCGGGAATCTGGAATAATCCCGGCTGGGAAGCCACGTCATAGTCCCAGACGTCATGATGTACGGTCTGGAAATGCCACCGCAGTGCACCGGTCCCGGCATCCAGCGCCACCACCGACGAGCCGAAGTGGTCTATTCCGTCCCGGTCCCCGCCGTACAGGTCGGGGGCGGGGTTGCCGGTGGGAATGAATACCAGGCCTCGCTCCCGGTCACCGGATACAGGGGCCCACACATTGGGGCTGCCCAGGTGGTAGCGGCTGTCGCCGAGTTCGTCCCGGTGCCGTTCGCGGTACTCGGCCGTGACAGGCTCCCACGACCAGGCCAACTCGCCGCTGTGTACGTCGAAAGCCCGCACCACGCCGCTGGGGACGTCGCGCCGCTCGTTGTCCGGGACCATCGCCCCGACCACAGCCAGATCGCCGATGATGTAGGGGGGCGAGGTGGGATAATACTCCCACTCCCTTGCCCCCTCGATGCCGTCTTTCAGCGCCACGCGGCCGGCCTCGCCAAAGTCAGTACAGGGGGCGCCGGTGGCTGCGTCCAGGGCGATCAGCTCCGCGTCCCGGGTACCGTAGATCACCCGCTGGCTGCAACTGACGGCGGTGGGTTCCCCCCACAGCGCCACACCGCGGCAGATCAGCGGGTACAGCCCGCCACGCCGGTTCCTGAGCTGTGGATCAAACTGCCACAATTCTGCGCCGGTTTCCGCGTCCAGGGCGAATACGCGGCCGAAGGGGGTGCAATAGAACAGTCGCCCGTGGTCGACCACCGGACTGACCTGCAGTGAGGAGAAGCCCCACTCACCCCGGCCATCCGAAATATCGCCGGACCGGTGTTCCCAGGCGACCGTGAGCGCCCCGATATTATCGCGGTTGATATCGTCCAGGGGTGAATAGCGCGCGGCTGAGTCGCCACCGTAGTCGCGCCAGTCGGTGACAGCCAGGGATGAGCCAGCGGGGAGCCCTGCTGGAGCGGTCCGGCCGGGAGCGGTCCGGCCAGGCTCGGTCCGCCCAGTGCCGCTGCTGTGGCAGGCGGTTAGCTGGAGCAGCAGGCAGAGCGCGGCGACCCGCCAGAAACTACGGGTGACCGGCATTCGCCGCATCGAGGAACGCGGGTCTTTCTCCGCCGCCGTGCACAGCGAAATGGGTGCCGCTGACATAGGAGGCCAGGGGGGAGGCCAGGAACAGGCAGGCATTGCCCACGTCCTCCGGTACCGCCATCCGGCCCAGCGGGATCGTTGCGCCGACCGCGGCAATACCTTCCTCGTCGCCGTAGTGAAGGTGCGCCTGCTCGGTACGGGTCAGCCCCGCTATGATGGCGTTCACCCGGACTTTCGGCGCCCACTCCACCGCCAGCGAGGAGCCCAGGTTGACCAGGCCCGCCTTGGCGGCGCCGTAGGCGGCGGTACCCGGAGAGGGGCGCAGGGTGCTGACACTGGCAATATTGATGATGCTGCCACCATCTTCCTGTTGCTGCATCACGCGGTTGGCAACCTGGCTGAAATTCAGCGGGGCGATCAGGTTAAGACGAATGATGGATTCCGAGAATCGGGGAGATACGGTGGCCGCTTCGGCATAGGGTGCGCCGCCGGCATTATTTACCAGGGTGTCCAGGCGGCCGAAGCGTCGTAGGGTGAACTCGACGCAGGCTTCTATCTGCTCGTAGTCCCTGACATCGCAGGGAGTGAAAACGGCCTCCCGATCGCCACGGCGCGGCAACTGCTCCGGCTCGCTGCGACCACAGATGACCACGTCGGCGCCAGCAGCCAGGAAAGTTTCCGTGATCCCCAGGCCGACGCCCTTGCCCCCGCCGGTAACCAGTACGGTCCTGCCGCTGAAATCCAGTGCCTTGTCCATAGTGAGAGGTTCCTGCTGTTTCCTGCCGCGGTGGTTGAGCTGGCGGGGCGTTTTTCCTAATATGCCCTGGCGGTGCTCATCCTATCCTACCAGCCGGTACAGGGACAGTCGGGCAGTCGTTTTGGCCAGGGGTTGGAGGACAAGGACCCGGCGGTCGAAAAATCTGTACCGGCGCGGTCAATGAACCGGAACGATTCCATGCCACAAGCAGTGCAACTCATTCCCCTGCAGGGGTTTCCCCGGGTGATGCCGGGGGACGACCTGGCGCGCCAGCTGGCTGACAGCCTGGCCGACAACGGGCTGTCACTGCAGTCCGGCGATATTCTGGTGGTGGCCCAGAAAGTGGTATCCAAGGCAGAGAATCGCTACGTACGGCTGGCAGAGGTGGAGCCCTCGGAGCGCGCTCGCGAACTCGCGAGACAGGCGGGCAAGGACCCGCGCCAGGTGGAACTGGTTCTGCGCGAGTCGCGCGAGGTGTTGCGGGTGCGTCCGGGCGTCATCGTGGTCGAACACCGCAATGGCTTCGTGCACGCCAATGCCGGAATCGACCGCTCCAACATTCCCAACCCGGCCGACGATCCGCAGTTGCTGCTGCTACCGGAGGATCCCGACGCCTCGGCACGGGCCCTGCGCAGGTCCCTGGGTGTCCTCTGTGGGGTGGCGCCTCAGGTCATTATCAACGACAGTGCCGGCCGGGCCTGGCGCAACGGCACGGTAGGCATTGCCATCGGCTGTGCCGGCCTGGAGCCCCTGCACAACCAGGTCGGGGAGCTGGATCTGTATGGCAACCGCCTGGAAGTCACCGAGCCGGCGGTGGCGGATGAACTGGCGGCGGCGGCTTCGCTGGTGATGGGGCAGGCCGCCGAAGGCTGCCCGGTGGTGCTGGTGCGAGGCTGCCGGGTGACTGAGTCAGACGCCGGTTCCGGCTCGCTGTTGCGAGACCGCGCCATGGACATGTTCCGCTGATGGGCTCGGTGCTGGCACTGTCGGGTGGCGTGGGCGGGGCGAAACTCTGCACCGGTCTGGCGGCGGAGCTTGCCCCGGGAGCGTTGCATGTCGTGGTGAATACCGCCGACGACTTCGAGCATCTCGGCCTGTACATTTCGCCCGACACTGACAGCCTGCTGTACGCCCTGTCGGGGCGCAACAGCGAGAGTCGCGGTTGGGGCCTCAGTGGCGAGACCTGGCAGGCCATGGATGCACTGGCGCAACTGGGAGGGGAAACCTGGTTCCGGCTGGGCGATCGCGACCTGGCCACACACCTGTTTCGCACCGAGGCGTTGACGGCGGGCATGAGCCTGTCCGAGGTGACCTCGTTGCTCGCGCGGCGACTCGGCATAGCCAGCCACCTGCACCCCATGAGCGACGACCCGGTGCGCACGGTGGTACATTCGGTCGAAGGGGACCTGCCTTTTCAGCGGTACTTCGTCGGTCGCCAGTGCGAACCCCCGGTCACCGGCTTCAGCTTTGAAGGGCTGGACGCGGCCGTCCCCAATGGGGCCCTGCTGGAGTTGCTGGAAAGTGACGACCTGGACTGTATCCTGATCTGTCCCTCCAATCCCTTTGTCAGCATCGACCCCATCCTGTTGCTGCCAGGGGTCTGGCAGCGCCTGCGCGACTGTCCGGCGCCGGTTATCGCGGTGTCACCCATTGTTGCCGGAGTCGCGATCAAGGGACCGGCGGCCAAGATGATGGCGGAGTTGGGTATGCCGGTCAGCGCGGCGGCGGTGCTCGCGCATTACCAGTCCGCCTGTCCCGACATGCTGACGGGTTTTGTGATCGACCTCAGTGACGCTACACTGGCCCCGGAAATGACCGCGACCGGAGTGAAAACCGTGGCTACAGCCACCCTGATGAAGACCCTGGACGACAAGCGCGCGCTGGCGCGGTTCTGTCTCGACCTGGCAAGACAGTCCTGATGGCACATGCCCTGATTCCGTTGAAGGACCTGGTGGCAGCCAAGAGTCGCCTGTCGGGCCTCCTGCGCCCCGCCGAGCGACGGGCCCTGGCCCAGGCCATGGCCGAGGATGTGCTGGCCTGCCTGCGCGCACACCCCGATATCGAAGGGGTCACCCTGGTCTCGGACGATCCCTGTGCCCGCCTGCTGGCTGACAGCTACGGCGTGGAACTGGTGGCGGAACGTGGGCTGCCGGTTCGCGGCCTGAATCCGCTCATTGACTGTGTGAGTGACAGCCTGATGACTGACAAGTTGCAGACCCTGCTGGTCCTGCATGCCGATCTGCCCCTGTTGCAGGCCGCCGACATCGACCGTGTGCTGAGCAGCCGGGCGCGGCATGACTGTCTTGTCATCGCTTGTGACCGGCACGGTACGGGTACCAACCTGTTGGCTTTTGGTCCGCACAGCAGACCGACTTTCCACTTTGGCGCCGACAGTTGCAGACGGCACCGGCAGGCGGCGGAGCATGCCGGGTACGACTGTAAGGTACTGCAGTTGCCCGGCCTGGCGCTGGACATCGATGAGCCGGCTGACCTGGCGCTGTTGCTGGGTCAGCAGGGTGGGCTGCAGGGCAGCGCCACCCGGACTTTTTTTTGCGACAACGGGTTGGCTGCCAGGCTGCAGCTGGCGCTGGCTTCAATAACAGACGCACTCGAGATGACATTGACCGGAGCCGAACAGGAATGACCGTCCCCGCCGAACTTGAGAATATCCTGCTCGCCGGGGATACGCTGACCGAACAGCAGGCCCTGGAACTGGCCGGGCTGGATGATACCGCCGGTCTCGCGGCCCTTGCAGCCGAGCTGCGCGACCGGGGGCATCGCAACCTGGTGAGTTATTCACGCAAGGTGTTCATTCCCCTGACCCACCTGTGCCGGGACGTGTGCCATTACTGCACCTTCGCCCGCACACCGAAGCGCATCGACAGCCCCTTCATGTCGGTGCAGGAAGTGCTGGCGCTGTGCCGACAGGGAGCTGAGCAGGGATGCCAGGAGGCCCTGTTCACACTGGGTGAGCGCCCCGAGTTGCGGTACAGCGCGGCGCGCAAGGCGCTGGCCGATATGGGGTTCGGGTCAACCCTGGATTACCTGCGCGAGGTGGCATCACGGGTGCTGGCGGAAACCGGACTGCTACCGCATATCAATGCGGGCTGCATGGATCGGCAGGAAATGTCGGCCCTGCGCCAGGTCAGCGCCTCCATGGGCATCATGCTGGAATCCGCATCTCCCCGCCTGGGCGAAAGAGGGATGCCCCATTATGGTTCTCCTGACAAGGACCCGGCCCGACGCCTGGCGACCATCGAACTGGCCGGAGAACTCAGGGTGCCGTTCACCTCGGGCATCCTGATCGGCATTGGCGAAACCCGTCGCGAGCGGATCGAGTCCCTGTTGGCACTGCGCCGCAGCCATCAGCGCCACGGTCACCTGCAGGAGGTGATCGTACAGAATTTCCGCGCCAAGCCGGGCACGCTGATGGCCCAGGCACCGGAGCCGGATCTGGATGAGTTGCTGTGGACAATTGCCGTGGCCCGACTGGTTTTCGGTCCCGACATGAACATACAGGCGCCTCCCAACCTGAGCCCGGGAGTGTTGCCGCAGCTGGTTGCCGCGGGCATCAACGACTGGGGCGGGGTCTCTCCACTGACGCCGGACCACGTCAACCCGGAGGCGCCCTGGCCGCACCTGGACCAGCTCGCCCGGGAGACCGATAGAGCGGGCAAGTTTCTCGAACAGCGCCTGACCCTCTACCCGGCCTACGTACGCGATGGACGGCGCTGGCTGGACAGTGCCCTGCTGGCGCCGGTCATGCGGCACAGCGACACCGAGGGCTTCGCCCGGCGCGACCGGTGGTCGCCCGGTGAAGCCAGTCCCATACCGCAACTGGAGCAGCGGCTGGTGCGTTCTGACGAACACGCTGCCCTGGTTCCCAGTGCGGAGTTCACTGCCGTCCTCGATCGAATCGCGTCTGGCGCAGAGCCGACGGAGCAGGATGTAGGCCGCCTGTTCCAGGCCCGCGGGGCAGAATTCCGGGCCCTGGTCGAACGCGCGGACACGCTGCGCCGGGCAACCCGCGGTGAGCGGGTGAGCTACGTGGTGAACCGCAACATCAATTACACCAACGTGTGTTATTTCAAGTGCCAGTTCTGTGCGTTTTCCCGGGGCAAGGCCAACGAGGAATTGCGTGGACGACCCTACGATATCAGCGCCGAGGAAATCGCCCGGCGCTGTCGTGAGGCCTGGGAGCGGGGCGCCACCGAAGTCTGTATGCAGGGTGGCATTCACCCGGACTACAGCGGCGAGACCTACCTGGATATCCTGCATACGGTGCGCCAGGCGACACCGGAGATGCATGTGCACGCATTTTCGCCCCTGGAAGTCTGGCAGGGCGCGCAGACCCTGGGGCTGGGGCTGGACGAATTCCTGCGGCGCCTGCGCTCCGCGGGGCTGGCGACCCTGCCGGGTACCGCGGCGGAGATATTGCACGAGGAAGTGCGCCGCGAGCTGTGCCCGGACAAACTCGATACCGACCAGTGGCTGCAGGTCATGGAGGCTGCGCACCGGGCCGGCTTCAGGACCACCGCGACCATCATGTACGGGCATATCGAGGAATACCGGCACTGGGCCGCGCACCTGCTGCATTTGCGCCGCCTGCAACAGCGCACCGGCGGCTTTACAGAGTTCGTCCCGTTGCCCTTCGTGGCCATGGAGGCGCCGCTGTACCTGCGCGGACGCGCCCGGCGCGGACCGACCTTTCGCGAGGCCGTGTTGATGCACGCGGTGGCGCGACTGGTCTTTCATGGCCTGATCGACAATATCCAGACCTCCTGGGTGAAGATGGGGGAACAGGGCGTGGCCTATTGCCTGAACGCCGGGGCGAATGATCTCGGCGGCACCCTGATGAATGAAAGCATCACCCGGGCTGCCGGCTCGGAACACGGCCAGGAGTGGTCACCTGTTTTCATGGAGCAGCAGATTCGAGCGCTCGGGCGGGAGCCCTTCATGCGCGATACCCTGTACCGCGAGGCGTCCGCGGAACGGCGGAACGCGGCGCTCAACGCCACCGACCTGAGCGCGGTCAACAACTGCGATGCCGGCAAGAAGCAGCGCAGCAAACGCCTGCAACCGGTAGAGGTGGAGCCGGTCCGGCTGGTCGATAAGCTTGTGGAGAGTTGCCAGGTCTTTCCCCTGGCGGCCTGCAACTGACAGCCGCCGTGAGCGCCGGCACCCGAAACGTGCGCCTGGAGGCCAGTTGGCTGGCGCCGCTGCAGGAGGAGTTCGAACAGCCCTACATGCAAGGCCTGCGCGAGTTCCTGCAGCGGGAAAAACGCGCCGGCAAGCAGATTTTTCCAGCCGGCGACGAAATGTTTGCCGCCTTTAACCACACGCCGCTGGATCGGGTGAAGGTCGTTATTCTGGGTCAGGACCCCTATCACGGTCCCGGGCAGGCGCATGGACTGTGCTTCTCGGTCAGGCCCGGGGTGGCGATACCGCCTTCGCTGGTCAATATCTTCAAGGAAATCCAGGCCGAGTTGGGTTTGCCGATACCGAATCACGGCAATCTTACCGCCTGGGCTGACCAGGGGGTCCTGCTGCTCAACAGTGTCCTGTCGGTCGAGTGCGCCCGGGCGGCTTCTCACCAGGGACAGGGCTGGGAAACCTTTACCGACCGGGTGGTGGAACTGGTCAACCGCGAACGGGAAGGGGTGGTATTCATGCTGTGGGGCAGTTATGCCCAGCGTAAGGGCGCGGTGATCGACGGGCGGCGTCACTGCGTGTTGAAAGCGCCGCATCCCTCGCCCCTCAGTGCACACCGCGGTTTTTTCGGCTGCGGACATTTCCGCGCCGCGAATGAATACCTGCTGTCGCGGGGCGAGACCCCGATCGACTGGAGCCTGCCCGACAATCCCTGATCAGTCCGCGCCGTCCTCCAGCGGATAGGGCGGGGCCGATAGCTGTACTTCCACTTCCCCCGCAGTGTGCAGTGGCCCATCCAGGGCAGCCCGGGTGGCTACAGCCAAAAGTTCATAGCTGCCGCCGGCACCAGCGGCGCAATTGACGACATTGCCTATGGATTGCTCCGTCCCCGGGACGTACAGGGGCTCACCGGCCACCAACGCCACGGGTGACAGGCCGGTATAGAGGCGTCGCTTGGGTGTGCCCCGGTAATGCAATCTCGCCACTACCTCCTGCCCGGTGTAACAGCCCTTTTTGAAGCTGATATGCCCGGTGAGGTCGTAGTTGAGCATTTGCGGCACGAATTCCTCCACCGTGGCGCTCTCGATTCGGCCGATCCCCGCGCGAATCTGTTCCCGGGCCCAGTCCTCGCCGGTGGCGCCGGTGGCATGGCTGGCCAGGTTCGCCAGCAGGGGCTTTGCGCCGCGGTCGCGCAGGTAGCATTCGAATTGTTCGCCGGCGTCATCCAGCTGCACAAGCACGAAGTCCGCGCCCGTTACCGCCGCATACCGTGCATCCGGTGCGCCGCCAAACACGGCGGTCAACGCCGCGCGTGCGTCAGGCCCCCAGCAGGCCTGTATCTGCCAGTCCTCCCGCGTCGCATCCAGTGCCGCTTTCGAAAACACGATGTACTTGCCGAACACGCCGGCCGCCCGTTCGCGAATGTCGCGGCGCAGCCGCAGGGCGAAATGCTCTGCGCCGAGTTGCGCCAGCAGGAAATCGCACACGACCCGGCCCTGGGGCGTGCAATAAGCGCCGGGCCTGGCCTGCTGCGGAGAAACCTCCCGGGTGTCACAGGTGACCTGGCCCTGCAGGAAAGTGAGGCTGTCGGCGCCGCTGATATGAAGCAGGGACTCCTGCGGCAGGCTGGTGGTTTGACAGTTCAACGTGCTTGCTCCTGTTGCCGGGCCGCTAATAATAGGGCCTGCCTGCGGTCCTGTCAGCCGTCGACCGACTATTCCGGGTGTTTGACGCTATAATGGCTGCTTTCGATCTTAGACATGGACGGCTTGCAAGCTATGATCCCGGAACAGGAAGCCAATCGCATGCGCTGGGCCGCCCGGCGCGGCATGCTGGAACTGGACCTCGTCCTGGAACCCTTCGTCCGGCACTGCTACGAAAACCTGGACGATCGGGACAGGCGCCGTTTTCAGCAACTGATGGCGTGCGAGGACCAGGATCTGTTCGCCTGGTTTTTGCGGCGCCAGCGGCCCGAGGATCCGGAGCTGGACGTCATTGTCGCAAAAATACTCGAATTCGCCCGCACTCGTCCTGAGGATCGGTAATTCGCGGCAGCGCCGCTACTGCTTCACTGCCCTGTCGCTGCCACTGCTCATGGCCTCGCTCGCGCTGTGGAATGCCGGTTACCCCTGGCTTGCCCTGTTGGCAACGCCTCCGGGCCTGTGCTGGCTGGCCAGGCGCAGTCGGGAGCCGTTGCAGGGACGGGCGCTGTGCTGGAACGCGGGCCGCTGGAGCCTTCGGGATGCGGCCGGAGAGCAGTCACTGGATACGGTTCGCGGCTTCTGGGTTGGCAGGATTGTCTGCCTGCGCTGGCGCTACCCGGGACAGCGGTGTTACCGCGAGCTGCTGTTGTTCGGGGACAGTGCGACTGCCGCCGAGTTACGGCAACTGCGCCGCCGCCTGCGCCTGGAGGGGTGAGTTCTCCGGGGTGAGTACCGTATCCCTGGCTTCGGGCAACAGGTCCGGGTAATCCAGTGTGTAGTGCAGGCCCCGGCTCTCACGGCGGGAACTGGCACAGCGGATCATCAGTTCCGCGACCATCGCCAGGTTACGCAACTCCAGCAGGTCGTTGCCTACCTTGTAGTTTCCGTAGTACTCCGCTATCTCAGCCTGCAGCAGCTGGATGCGGTGGCTGGCCCGCTCCAGTCGCTTATCGGTACGCACGATGCCCACGTAATCCCACATGAAGCGGCGCAACTCGTCCCAGTTGTGAGAGATCACCACATCCTCGTCGGAGTCCGTCACCTGGCTTTCGTCCCAGGCCGGCGCCGGTGCCGGTGGCGGGGTATCGGACATGACCCGTTCAATATGGCGCGCCGCCGAGCCGGCGTATACGATGCATTCCAGCAGGGAATTGCTGGCCATCCGGTTGGCGCCATGCAGTCCGGTGCAGGAGGCTTCGCCGATGGTGTACAGGCCCGGCAGGTCAGTGCTGCCGTTGGTGTCCACCAGCACACCGCCACAGGTGTAGTGGGCCGCCGGTACCACGGGGATGGGCTCGCTGGCGATATCGATGCCGAACTCCAGGCAGCGTTCCATCACCGTCGGAAAGTGGCTCGCCAGGAACTCTCGCGGCTTGTGGGATATGTCCAGGAATACGCAGTCGATACCGAGTCGTTTCATTTCGTGGTCTATTGCCCGCGCCACGATATCCCGCGGCGCCAGTTCCCCGCGCTCATCGAAATTCTGCATGAAGCGGCTGCCGTCGGGTAACAGCAGGCGGCCGCCTTCGCCACGGATCGCTTCCGTGATCAGGAACGACTTGGCCCGCGGGTGGTAGAGGCAGGTGGGGTGGAACTGGTTGAACTCGAGGTTGGCGACCCGGCAGCCCGCGCGCCACGCCATGGCGATGCCATCGCCACTGGCGCCGTCGGGATTGCTGGTATACAGGTAGGCCTTGCTGGCGCCACCGGTGGCGATCACTACCGACCGCGCCCGGAACAGGTCTACCTTGTCCGCTTGCAGGTCCAGCACATAGGCGCCCTGGCAGCGGCCATGGGCGACGACCAGGTCCACCGCTACCCGGTGGGTGAAGATATCGACATTAGCGCATTGCCGGACCCGTTCGGTGAGTACCGTGGAAATCGCACGGCCGGTGCGATCGGCGGCGTGAATGATACGCCGATGGCTGTGGCCTCCTTCCATGGTCAGGTGAAATTCCTGGCCCGATTCGCCCGGCTGGTTTTCGCGCAGGTCGAAATCGACACCCTGGCTGACCAGCCACTCCACCGCCTCGCGGCTGTGGCTGACGGTAAACTCCACCGCCTCCTTGCGGCACAGCCCGCCGCCCGCCGCCAGGGTGTCCTGTACGTGCGACTCCACCGTGTCGCGGGTGTGCAGCACCGCCGCCATACCGCCCTGGGCCCAGTAGGTGGAGCCCTGGGTCAGGTCGGCCTTGCTGAGCAGGGCCACGCGGCAGTGGGCAGGCAACTGCAGGGCCAGGCTGAGCCCGGCGGCACCGCTGCCCAGGACCAGCACATCATGATCGAATTGCTCTGGCATGAAGCCCCCGCTTGCCGCCCCCGGGTGTCAAATATATGATGTGGCTCAAGGACTTAGGTCCACCCATCACGTAACTCCGGAGTATATACGAGAGTTCGTCAAAGAAGGAATTCTCCCATTGCGGAACTTTTCAGGCCAATTCCTCTCAGAAGCATGCAAGCGAGAGATGGCGGGTGAACTTGTTGTTCATTCGTTGGTCTATCGTGGCATATGGACGCATTTGGCGGAATTTCGAAGGCTGTCGTCCACTAAGGGGGAGACAGCGTGAGCGCCGCTGAGACGGACCAACAGCTGATAGCGAAGGTACAGAATGGGGACAACCGGGCCTTTGACCTGCTGGTTTTGAAGTACCAGCACAAGATCATGGGCCTGATTTCCCGATATGTGCATGACGCGGACGAGGTCCAGGATGTGGCTCAGGAGGCTTTTATCAAGGCCTATCGCGCTTTACCCAAATTCCGGGGTGACAGTGCTTTCTACACCTGGCTCTATCGCATTGCGATCAACACCGCAAAAAACCACCTGGTGTCCCGTTCGCGACGCCCTCCGGGGTCGGACGTCGAGGTGGAAGACGCCGAGTATTTCGATGGCGGCGCGGCTTTGAGGGATATCGATACACCGGAAAACGCCCTGTTCGGTGCCGAGTTGAAACAGGTGGTGGAGCAGGCAATCACGGATTTACCAGATGATTTGCGAACCGCGGTAACTTTGCGCGAATTTGATGGTCTGAGTTATGAGGATATCGCCGAGATCATGGATTGTCCGGTGGGCACGGTCCGATCACGAATATTTCGTGCCCGGGAGGCGATTGACAAACAGGTTCGCATCCAATTGGATGGTGTGAACGCGGAGGAAGCAGAGCATGAGTGAAAAGATGCGGGAGTCACTGTCCGCACTGATGGATGATGAGGCCAGCGAACTCGAGTTACAGCGCCTCCTGACGCGCATTGGCGATGACGCCGGCTTGCGCGACAGCTGGTGCCGTTTCAACACAGTGCGCTCGGTACTGGCCGGACAACAGTTGGCCGGACTGGATCGCGATATCTCAGGCGCGGTACGCGAGGCTATTGGCAGGGAATCAGCGCCGCTCACCAGCACATCCCGCCACCAGCGCTGGCTGCGACCGCTTGCCAGTCTCGCTGTGGCGGCGTCTGTCACCGGCGTGGTGGTGCTGGGCGGGCAGCAGCTGGCACAACTGGAAAACAACGATGCCCGTGCACTGGCCAGCAGTGTGTCGCCGGTGGGACTGGTAAACAGTCTCGGCGCGACCACGGTGCAGGCGAGCTATGGCACCCGGTCCATGCCGGGCCTCGAGCCGGCAACACGCACTGCCTATCGGGAACTGGCGCGCCAGCGGATGCAGAGGTATCTGCAGGAGCATGTTGAGCAGGCCTCGCTCAACTCTCCCCAGGGCTTGCTGCCCTTTGTCCGTGTACCTCAGATTCAGGAGTGACCACCGGCTTGCCTGAAGGTCAACCCATGAACGGTGTCGCACGGACGAGTGTCGCACTGAACGGTGTCGCACGGACGAGTGTCGCACTGAACGGTGTCGCACGGACCAGTGTCGCACGGAGCGGTGTCGCACGGAGCAGTGTCGCCCAAAGGCTTTGCCTGTTGTCGGTCACGCTGGCCACCCTGGTGTTCACGTCGGTGGCCATGGCCCAGTTGCCCGCCTGCCCGGAGGAGCAGGCCACCGCCCTGTCGTTGCTGGAACGTATGTCGCGAGCCTCGACGGAACTCGATTACCGTGGAGTGGTGACCGTCCAGCGCGGTGACGAGATGCAGGTGGTACAGGTCAGTCACTTCGTCTCTGACGGTGCATCGAGCGAGAGTATTACCCGCCTGACCGGTCAGGGCGCACGTGTAAGTCGCAAGGATCATCCACTGGATTGCGTACACCCGGGCAGCCAGCTGCTGCAACTGGGGCAGGCGCTGGCCCGTGGCGATTGCGGTCTGGCCAGGCATTACCGTTTCAAGGTCTCCGAGGGAGATCGCGTGGCCGGCCGCCAGGCCGTGCGCCTCAAGGTTGATCCGCGGGACGTATACCGGTTTGGATACGTGATGGATCTGGACCAGGACACCGGACTGTTGCTCAAGATTCGTTACGTCGGGCACGGAGACGACACCCTGGAAAAATCCCAGTTTGCCAACCTCAGTTTTAGCCGTGGTGAAACGGGCGATTCCGACATCGAGGTGGAGCACCAGGCCCGGCATCCACAGCCACCGGCAGCGCACGGCGATCATCCCGCCCCGATGTCCAGTCTTGTGTGGCGGGTCAACTGGGTGCCTGAAGGTTTTGTTGCCACCGACAGTGCAGCGCCCGGGCAGGCACGCAGGACCTACACCGATGGACTGGCGGCATTTTCCGTGTTCCTGGAAGAACTGCCGCGTGAAATACGGCCCGGCGAGGGGATGGTCAGGCGCGGTGCGACAACCTCCTACAGTCGCGGCCTGCGCCTGGGCGAGCGTCCCGTACTGGTGACCGTCATCGGCGAGGTGCCGGTGAATACGGCGCGTATGGTAGCCGATTCCATTGCCTGGGAGGTGGCGCATGCTGACTGAAGTGGGGCGGGTGGTCGCGGTGGAAGAGCAGGCTGTGTGGGTCGAAACGATTCGCAAGAGCACCTGTGGCAGTTGCGCAGCCCAGGCTGGCTGCGGCCATGGATTGCTCAATCGACTGGGCGATGGCCGTGCGAATCGTGTGCGGGTGCTGCCCGGCACGGCCGCGCCCGAAGACTGCCGTCTCAACGACCAGGTGCGTATCAGTATTCCCGAGTCGCTGCTGCTGCGCGGTTCCTTCGTGGTGTACATACTGCCCCTCGTGGGCATGCTCGGTGGTGCCGCCGTGGCAACCACCGTGTACCCCGGTGCTGGTGACGTGCCGGCCTTCACCGGTGCGGCGCTTGGGTTTCTGTGTGGGCTGGCCCTCGTAAGATGGCATGCCATACGTCACCGCGACGACCGCTCCCTGCAGCCGACCCTGGTTGAAGTGCTTGGACCGGCTGTGCAACCCGGTTAAACCGCCTGAATAACCAATGCGAGAGATGTCCCCTATGAGTCGATATTTGTCAGTTTTCCTCCTGTTTTTTGCCCTGGTCCTGCCGCTTGGCTCCCAGGCTGCACAACTGCCCGAGTTTCGCGAGATCGTCAAGACGAGTTCGCCGGCGGTGGTAAAGATCGTGGTGCAGGGCAGCAGTGCCGCAGGAGGACCGCACGACTTTGACCCGGACCAGATCCCCGAGTACCTGCGACGGTTTTTCGAGTACCGGGGTGGCCCCCCGGCCCCGCGACAGCAGATGTCCATGGGCTCTGGATTCTTTATTTCGGCTGACGGTTACATCGTCACAAATAACCACGTGGTGGAGGGGGCAGAGAAGGTCCTGGTCCGGATGAGCGATCGGCGTGAATTTGACGCCGAGGTCGTCGGGACCGATCCCCGGTCCGATATCGCCCTGTTGAAAGTCGAGGGTAGCGGCCTGCCCAAGTTGACACTGGCGGATGAAGACGACCTGGAGGTTGGCGAGTGGGTGCTGGCGATAGGGTCTCCCTTCGGCCTGGATTACTCGGTCACTGCCGGTATCGTCAGTGCCATGGGGCGCAGCCTGCCAACCGAGCAGAATGAAAATTACGTACCCTTCATCCAGACCGACGTGGCAATCAACCCGGGTAACTCCGGCGGGCCCCTGTTCAACCTCGACGGTGAGGTGGTCGGAGTCAATTCCCAGATATATACCCGCAGTGGCGGCTCCATCGGCCTGTCCTTTGCGATTCCCGCCAGCGTGGTGCGCAATGTGGTCGAGCAGCTCAAAACCGACGGTCGGGTAACGCGTGGTTGGTTGGGCGTCACCATTCAGGATGTCAACAGGACCCTGGCCGAATCCTTCGGCCTGGACCGGCCCCGCGGTGCCCTGATTGCGGAAGTCGCCAAGGACAGCCCGGCGGAAAAGGCCGGTTTACAGGCCGGTGACGTCATCCTGCGGTTTGATGGCAACGATATCCTGACCTCGGCCGACCTGCCTCATGTGGTTGGGCTGATCGCGCCGGGGACCGAGGTCAAGGTAGAAATTATCCGTGACCAGAAAAAGCGCCGCATCGAACTCGAGGTCGGTGGCCTGGGTGCGGACGACAGCTATTCCCTCAGTTCGCGCGGCCACGGCGGCGCTCATGGCGGCCGGCTGGGTCTGGTTGTCGAAACGGCCGATCCCGCGGCACTGGAACGCGCCGGTATTTCCGGCGGTGTCCTGGTGCGGGAAGTCGTGCCCGGGACCGTTGCGGCGGAGGCCGGCATTGCCCCCGGTGACCTGATCACCCTGATCGGAAATACACCGGTCAAGAACGTCGAGGCCTACGAGGAAGCCGTGGCCGACCTGCCGGCGGGTGCTTCGGTGCCGCTGCGGCTGATCCGGCGCGGCTCACCCCTGTTCATCGGCCTGAAACTCAAGGACTGAAGCCGGCGGCTCCCGGTTCCGGGAGCCGTAGCGACCGGGCTGCCATTGGGGTACAATCGCGCGTCTTTTGACCCCAGTACCCCGATGAGTGACCTCCGGAACATCCGCAATTTCTCGATAATCGCCCATATCGACCACGGTAAGTCGACCCTGGCCGATCGCTTTATCCAGCACTGTGGCGGCCTGAGCGAACGGGAGATGGACGAGCAGGTGCTCGATTCCATGGATATCGAGCGGGAGCGGGGGATAACCATCAAGGCCCAGAGCGTCACCCTGGACTACTCCGCTCGCAATGGCGAGACCTACCAGCTGAACTTCATCGACACGCCTGGCCACGTGGATTTCTCCTACGAGGTCAGCCGGTCCCTGTCGGCCTGTGAAGGCGCGCTGCTGGTGGTTGACGCCGGTCAGGGAGTAGAGGCGCAATCCGTCGCAAACTGTTACACGGCGATCGAGCAGGGGCTGGAAGTCCTGCCCATTCTGAACAAGATGGACCTGCCCCAGGCGGATCCGGACCGGGTCAGCAAGGAGATCGAGGATATCATCGGTATCGATGCCACCGAGGCCTGCCGGGTCAGCGCCAAATCGGGAATGGGAATCGAGGACGCGCTGGAATATCTGGTGGAAAATATTCCCCCGCCGGAGGGTGACCGGGATGCGCCGCTGCAGGCCCTGATCATCGATTCCTGGTTTGATAATTACCTGGGCGTGGTGTCGCTGGTGCGGGTGAAACAGGGCGTGTTGAGAAAGCGCGACCGAATTGTGGCCAAGTCCACCGGCAAGGTGCACCAGGTGGACAGCGTCGGTATCTTCACCCCCAAGCGAGAGGAACGGCCCCAACTACAGGCCGGCGAAGTAGGCTTCGTGGTGGCGGGCATCAAGGATATTCACGGCGCGCCGGTGGGCGACACCCTGGTCAACGCGCAACACACCGATGTCCCCGCACTGCCGGGCTTCCAACAGGTCAAGCCGCAGGTATACGCCGGTATATTTACCATTTCCTCGGACGATTACGAGGATTTTCGCGACGCCCTGGGCAAGCTGACCCTGAATGACGCCTCCCTGTTCTATGAACCGGAAACCTCCGATGCGCTGGGCTTCGGCTTCCGCTGCGGATTTCTGGGAATGCTGCACATGGAAATCATCCAGGAACGGCTGGAACGCGAATACGACCTGGACCTGATCACCACAGCGCCCACCGTGATTTATGAGGTGCTCAAGAAAAGTGGTGAAGTGGTGCTGGTAGATAACCCGTCAGCCCTGCCAGAACTGGCTGACATCGAGGAGATGCGCGAACCCATCGCCCGCTGCAATATCCTCGTGCCGCAGGATTACCTGGGCAACGTCATCACCTTGTGCGTTGAGAAACGCGGCATGCAGAAAGACATGCAGTTCCTCGGCACCCAGGTGTCTGTCGTGTACGATATCCCCATGGCGGAGGTGGTGCTGGATTTCTTCGATCGCCTCAAATCCGTCAGCCGTGGCTACGCCTCACTGGATTACGGCTTCGAACGGTTTGAACCCGCCAGCCTGCAGAAGCTGGACGTGCTGATCAACGGTGAACGGGTCGACGCCCTGGCGGTAATTGTGCACCGCGACCAGATCCAGTACCGGGGTCGAGCCCTGACCGAGAAAATGAAGGAACTGATCCCGCGGCAGATGTTTGACGTGGCGATCCAGGCCGCGGTGGGCGGCAAGATAGTCGCGCGCCAGACGGTCAAGGCCCTGCGGAAAAACGTGACAGCCAAGTGCTACGGCGGCGACGTCACCCGCAAGCGCAAGTTGCTGGAGAAACAGAAGGCGGGGAAAAAACGCATGAAGCAGGTGGGCAAGGTTGAAATACCACAGTCCGCGTTTCTCGCCGTACTCAAGGTAGATGGTTAACGGAATACGCCATGTCGATAGATTTTCCCCTGATACTCGTCATCCTGGTATTTGGCAGCGGCCTGATATGGGCCGTTGACGCCCTGCTGTTCGCGCCCGCGCGCCATCGGACGCGAGCCCTGTTGCAGGAAAAGTATCCGGGCTGGGAGGAGGAGAGCAGCGCTGCGCAGGCGCAGTACCGGGCGGCAGTGCAAAGTCAGGCGCGGGAGCCGGTGGCAGTGGAGTACTCGCGCTCTTTTTTCCCGGTGCTGTTCGTTGTATTTGTGCTCAGGTCGTTTCTGGTCGAACCCTTCCAGATACCCAGTTCCTCCATGGTGCCCACGCTGCAGGTGGGGGACTACATCCTGGTCAACAAGTACACCTACGGTATTCGACTGCCCGTGTTGAGGACCAAGGTGCTGGCCATCAATGAGCCGCAGCGTGGCGATGTCATGGTGTTTTTTCCGCCGCATATGAACGACACCTACTATATCAAGCGTGTCATCGGCCTGCCCGGAGACACCGTCAGTTACAGGGATAAACGCCTGTCCGTGAACGGCGAGCCGGTACCCACCGAGATGCTGGGGCCCGCCAGCGAGGAGAGCGGCGGCAATCGCTACCACGTGGGCAAGGCAAAGCTGGGTGAGGCAGAACACCTGTTTCAGGATGATCGCATGCGGCGAGGCCGCGATTTCACGGTCAAGGTGAAGCCCGGCCATTATTTCATGATGGGTGATAACCGCGACAACAGTGCCGACAGCCGGGTTTGGGGTCAGGTGCCGGAAAAGGATATAGTAGGCAAGGCCTTCGCAGTGTGGATGCACTGGGAGTCGTTCCTGAGCCTGCCCAGCTTCAGCCGGGTCGGGATCATAGAATAGCAAGCATAAAAAAGGGGGCAGGGGTAATGCTTAACAGAAGTCGACAGTCGGGTATGTCCATTCTCGGTTTCATCGTGATCGCAATCATGGTCGGTTTTTTCGTGATGTGCGGCCTCAAGCTCGGACCGGGTTACTTCGAATATCTCAGCGTCAAGGAAATCGTGTCCAAGGTCGCTCGCAACCACGATCCGCGGGAGGAAAACATCTCCGACATCAAGCGGCGGATCGCCAATTTGTTCAACACCAACCAGATATACGCCCTGCAGCCTGAAGAGGTGGAGGTATTTCGGGAAAAGGGTATGACCTATATAGACGCGAACTATGAATTGCGGGTCAATATCATGGGCCGGATCGATGCCGTGTGGCGTTTCGATGACCTGAAATACGTGGCGGGGCGGAACACCGTCAACTAGGTAATGGACAAGCTGGCGCGCCTGCAGAGGTTATTGGGCCACGAATTCGCCGATCAGGCGCTGCTGTCCCTGGCGCTTTCCCACCGCAGCGTGGGCAAGCGCAATAACGAAAGACTGGAATTTCTCGGCGATTCGATTCTCAATCACGTCATCGCCGAGGCGCTGTACTATCGCTTTCCGAAAATGCGCGAGGGGGAGTTGAGCCGCTTGCGGGCCAGCCTGGTCCGGCGCGAGACCCTGGCCGAGGTGGGACGCGAGCTGGAGCTGGGCGATCACCTTCTATTGGGTGGGGGCGAAGCCAAAAGTGGTGGCCGGCGCCGTGGCTCGATACAGGCAGACACCGTGGAGGCCCTGTTGGGTGCGGTGCTGCTGGACGGTGGTTACGAGGCCTGTCGAGGCTGCATCAGGGCGCTGTTCGAGGAACGTATCGAGCAACTGGAGCGCGAACCCCTGGACAAGGACCCGAAAACCCGATTGCAGGAGTTCCTGCAGGGCCGCGGCTATCCACTACCGCACTACCAGACTGTGGAAGTCAGTGGCGAGGATCACAACCAGCAGTTTACGGTGAGCTGTGAGCTGGAAAAGCCGTCCCTGACCACCCGGGCCGTGGGCCCCAGCCGGCGCAAGGCCGAGCAACTGGCGGCCCGAGCTGCACTCGAGGCACTGGAATAGGATGAGCGCTCAACGCTGCGGCTATATCGCACTGGTGGGCCGGCCCAACGTCGGCAAATCGACCCTGCTGAATTACCTGCTGGGGCAGAAAATCAGCATCACCTCGCGTAAACCACAGACTACCCGCCACCAGGTGCTCGGTATCAAGACAGAAGGCGACAACCAGTTTATTTTCGTTGATACGCCGGGTCTGCATGCCCAGGCGGGCAAGGCAATCAACCGCTACATGAACCGCGCGGCGACCGCGGCGATCAAGGACGTGGACGTGGTTGTGTTCCTGGTGGATCGAACAGCCTGGACCGCAGAGGATGAACTGGTGCTGGAACAACTGCGGGAGGTGCGGGTCCCGGTGATCCTGGTGGTGAACAAGATTGACCTGTTGCCCGACAAGGATGTACTGCTGCCGCATCTCGAGGCATTGTCGGAGAAGGCCGATTTCGCGGCGATCCTGCCATTATCGGCATTGCGCGATCACAATGTCGCGGAACTGGAGAGAACCCTGGAGCAGTTTCTGCCGGAATCGGCCCACCTGTTTCCGGAGGAGCAGATCACGGACCGCAGCCAGCGCTTCCTGGCGGCCGAGATCGTGCGGGAAAAGATCATGCGCCAACTCGGCGATGAATTACCCTATGCCGTCACGGTCGAAATAGAGGAGTTCGCAGTGGACGGCGAAGTCCTGCATATTTCGGCGTTGATACTGGTAGAGCGGCAGGGTCAGAAACGGATCATCATCGGTGAAAAGGGCGCCCGGTTGCGCGCCATTGGCTCAGAGGCGAGGCGGGACATGGAGACTCTGTTCGACAGCAAGGTCATGCTGCGGCTATGGGTGAAGGTGAAGTCTGGCTGGTCTGACGACGAACGCGCCCTGCGCAGCCTGGGTTACGAGGACTGACGAGGGCCGGCCATGCAAGTCAACCTGCAGCCGGCGTTCATCCTGCATCGGCGACCCTACCGGGACAGCAGCCTGCTGCTGGAGGTTCTGACCGCCGAGCACGGCAGGCTGGGACTGATAGCCAGGGGTGCCCGACGCCAGACCCGTAAAGGGAGCCCCGGCCTGGTTTTGCAACCTTTTGCACCGCTCCTGCTGTCCTTTCGAGGCCGTAATGAATTGCGCACCCTGGGAGCCAGTGAACTGGCGGGAACTCCGGTACCCCTGCAGGGAGAGCGGCTGTTCAGCGGTCTGTACCTGAACGAGTTGTTGATGAGGCTGCTGCACAGGTTTGATCCGCACCCGCGCCTGTTCGCGCTGTACGCCAGCACCCTGGAAAGACTCGGCCGGACCGATCCAGGCCGGACCGATCCAGCCGAAAGTTTGCTGCGCCGTTTTGAGTTGGGGTTACTGGATGAACTCGGTTACTGTATTGACCTGGCCCGGGATGCCGTTAGTGGCGAACCGGTCCTGGCCGACGGATGGTACAGCTATCATCCCGACCAGGGGATGGTGGAGCAGTCTCTGTCCGTGCAGGAGGGTCACCCCGCGTACGCGGGTAAAGACCTGTTGCGAATAGCTGCTGGGGAATTCGGGGGGGAGATGCGCGCTCCGTCAAAACGCCTGCTGCGGCAAATTCTGGCCACCCACCTCGGTGGCGAACCCTTGCGAAGCCGCGAGTTGTTTCGTGCGGCCCATGGCTCGGAGCGGCGATGAGCACGATTGCGGTCGGTACAGACATTTTGCGCATATCACGCGTGGAAGCGGTCGAGAAACGGCAGGGTGAGGCCTTTGTCCGGCGGATCCTGACCCCGGAGGAATGCGATGAATACCGGGCCAGCGCCCGCGCCCCGAACCTGTTGGCCAAACGCTTCGCCGCCAAAGAGGCGGTGGCCAAGGCGCTGGGTACCGGCATCGGGCGCGGAGTCAGCTGGCAGGATATCCGGATCCGCCACGACGAGCACGGTGCGCCGCTTGCGGAATTGAGCGGCGGTGCGCTGGAGGCCGCCCGCCGCCGCGGTGGCGAGAGTGTAGAGATCTCACTGTCGGACGAGGGTGACCTGGTACTGGCCTTTGCGGTTCTTGTTGCCCCGTTCCCTGAAAACAGCGAGTAAACCGGATATAATCCGGTTTCTGCTAGCGGTAGTGCGAAATGCCAGATTACCCGACTATTGAAGCCTGCATCGGCAATACGCCACTGGTACGGTTACAGCGTTTGCCCGGCGAGACGAGCAACACGGTGCTGGTCAAGCTGGAGGGCAACAATCCCGCCGGGTCAGTAAAGGATCGCCCCGCCCTGAGCATGATCGCCCGGGCCGAGGAGCGAGGGGATATCCGGCCCGGCGATACCCTGATCGAAGCGACCAGCGGCAATACCGGAATCGCCCTGGCAATGGCCGCCGCCATCAGGGGTTACCGCCTGATCCTGATCATGCCTTCCCACATGAGCGATGAGCGCAAACAGGCCATGTCGGCGTACGGCGCCGAATTACTGGAAGTAACCCAGGAAGAGGGAATGGAGGGTGCCCGGGACCTGGCGCTGGCCATGCAGGCGGAAGGGAAAGGGCGGGTGCTCGACCAGTTTGGCAATCCCGATAACCCGCTGGCTCACCTGGAGGGCACCGGCCCCGAAATCTGGCGCCAGACTGACGGCACCATTACCCACTTCGTCAGTTCCATGGGCACTACCGGCACCATCATGGGAACATCCACCTACCTCAAGCAACAGAACCCGGCGATCGAGATTATCGGCCTGCAGCCCGAGGACGGTTCCAGCATTCCCGGGATCCGGCGATGGCCCGAGGCCTATATGCCGGCGATTTTCGACGCGGCCCGGGTGGATCGAGTGATGGACATTTCGCAGCAAGAGTCTGAGCAGACCATGCGGCGCCTGGCCGCGAAGGAAGGTATTTTCTGTGGCGTTTCCTCCGGTGGCGCAGTAGCGGCAGCCCTGCGTCTTTCCAGTGAGGTGGAAAACGCAGTGATCGTGGCCATCATATGCGACCGGGGCGACCGCTATTTGTCCACCGGCGTATTTGCGGGACGAGAGCGTCCCTGAATGGTACAGGTCCGGGAACAGTCCCACCGGGATGCGGCTGGCGCAGTCGATATCGATCGCTGGGTGGCGCAACTGCCCATTGGTTTTGATGATCAGGAACGGGCACGCCTTCTAAATGCAGCCAACGTCGCCCGCGATAGTCTCGAGCGGGAAGCGGTCGACACAGGCGACTGGTCCCGTGACATGGACTGTTTTGCGGCGGGCCTCGACACGGCGCAGATTCTGGCGGAACTGCACGTCGGGGTGGACTGCCTGGTGGCGGGAATCCTGTACCGGGCAATTCGTGAGCAGCGCCTGACGCTGGAGGAGGTGACGGCGGAATTCGGGCCCGACGTCGGTCACCTGTTACAGGGTGTGTTGCGCATGGCCTTTATCAGCAACCTGAAAAACCCGGGTGAAGCGCCGGTGCTGGGTCAGGCGCACGGCCAGAAAGACAATATCCGCAAGATGCTCATTTCGCTGGTGGATGACGTGCGCGTCGCGCTGATCAAACTGGCCGAGCGGACCTGCGCCATTCGCGCGGTCAAGGACGACGAGCAGCGACGCCGCAAGGTGGGCCAGGAGGTATTCGATGTTTACGCTCCTTTGGCGCATCGCCTGGGTATCGGCCACCTGAAATGGGAACTGGAAGATCTTTCTTTCCGTTACCTCTACACCGATGCTTACCGCAAAATTGCCAAGTTGCTGGATGGCAAGCGCCTCGAGAGAGACCGCTTTATAGAGCGTGTCCGGGGCGAGATTCACAAGGTGTTAAAGGACGCGGGCCTGGAATGTGAAGTCGAGGGCCGGGCCAAGCATATCTACAGCATCTGGCGCAAAATGCAGCGCAAGGGCATCGGGTTCTCCCAGGTTTACGATATACGCGCAGTGCGCGTAATGGTGCCCGAGGTGAAGGACTGTTATGCGACCCTGGGGCTCGTACACGGCCTGTGGCGGAACATCCCCAACGAATTCGACGACTATATCGCCAACCCCAAGGAAAACGGCTATCGATCGCTGCATACTGCCGTGATCGGTCCCGAGGGAAAGGTCCTGGAGATACAGATTCGCACCCGGCAGATGCACGAAGAAGCCGAGCTCGGTGTCTGCGCCCACTGGCGTTACAAGGGCTCTGACTCCAGCAGTTCCATGGCCAGCAGCTACGAAGAGAAAATTTCCTGGTTGCGCCAGGTGCTTGACTGGCATGAAGAAACCGGTGACGCGGCGGGTGTTGTCGAGCAGTTCAGCCTCGACGTGGCCCAGGACCGGGTGTATGTGTTTACGCCCGATGGTGACGTGGTGAATCTCGCCCAGGGCGCCACACCCCTGGATTTTGCCTATCACGTGCACACCGAAGTAGGCCATCGATGTCGCGGAGCCAAGGTCAACGGTAGCATTGTGCCCCTGACCTATGCACTGAAGACGGGTGAGCGGGTCGAGATACTGACCAGCAAAGAGGGCCAACCCAAGCGGGACTGGTTGCAGGCGGGTCTTGGTTATCTCAAGACCTCCCGCGCCCGGGCCAAGGTCCAGCACTGGTTCAAGAGCCAGGCGCGAGAGGAAAATATCGATGCCGGGCGGCAGTTGCTGGAGCGTGAGTTCAAGCGACTGGCCCTGACCAGCATCGATTACAAGCGCATCGCAGCCAAGGTGCAAATGTCCACCGTGGAGGATATGTACGCCGCCGTGGGCGCGGGTGATCTCACGTCCTCGCAGGTCATGAACGCGGCCCAGGGGCTGGTCGAAAGCCGGCCCTCCCCGGAACTGCGACTGGCGCGTTCCCGCGGTCATTCCTACCGCGACCAGGTTCAGGTGCGCGGTGTCGGCAACCTGCTGACCCATATGGCCGGTTGCTGCCGACCCCTGCCGGGTGATGCGATTACCGGATTCATCACCCAGGGGCGTGGCGTCAGTATTCACCGCACGGACTGCGCCCGACTGGTGGCGCTGCAGGAGGCGACGCCGGAGCGGGTAATCGAGGTGGAGTGGGGGGCTTCCCCGAGCGCCAACTACGAGGTAGAAGTGGCCATCGAAGCCTATGACCGGCAGGGTCTGCTGCGCGACATTACCGGCTTGTTTGCCAACGCCCGGATCAACGTGTTGTCTATCAACACGCTGACCAACAAGAAGCGACATACGGCAACCATGCGCCTGCGGGTGGAGGTGCCCAACCTCGGTTCCCTGTCGCGCTTGCTGGAACGTATCAATGCCCTGAAAAATGTAATCTCCGCGGTGCGGGTAAGTGAGTAAACCCCGACAGCCAGCTGCTTACGGCGTCGACGATTTGCTGCGGGTAATGGCGCGGTTGCGCGATCCCGAGACCGGCTGTCCCTGGGACATTCGCCAGGATTTCCACAGTATCGTCCCCTCGACACTGGAGGAGTGCTACGAACTCGCGGCGGCAATCGAACACGAGGATTACCCACATGTCGCGGAAGAACTTGGCGACGTCCTGTTCCAGGTGGTGTTTTATGCCCAACTGGGTCGCGAGCGGGAATTGTTCGATTTCGGCGAGGTGGTGAATATCCTGGTGGACAAACTCCTGCGCCGTCACCCGCATGTGTTCTCCGATGGTGAAATTGAGGGCGTGGTCCACGAGCAGGCCAGCGTGGAGTCGGTCAAGGTCAGTTGGGAGGAAATCAAGCAGCGCGAGCGACATGACAAGTCGCAGCGGGGAGCGCTGGCGGATGTGCCGCTGGCCCTGCCGGCCCTGCCGCGGGCGCAGAAATTGCAAAAACGCGCTGCCCGGGTGGGGTTCGACTGGCCTGATTGCGACGGTGTCTTTGCCAAACTGCGCGAGGAACTGGTCGAACTCGAGCAGGAGGTGACTGCCGGAAACCAGGATGCGATAGGGAACGAGATGGGAGACCTGCTGTTCAGCTGTGTAAACCTGTGTCGCCACCTGGGACTGGACGCCGAGAGCACCCTGCGCGCGGCAAATCGAAAGTTCGAACTCCGTTTTGAACATATGGAACATGCCGCGGAGAAAAGAGAACGTAACCTCGAAGAGCTTGATGCAGGTCAACTCGATGCTCTGTGGCGCGCTGCGAAGTCAGTCTGACGGGGCTTGTGCTGTTATCACGCGCTGTGTATCGTTACGCCCCCCTCATTTATTAATTTATCCACATCTCTATCGAGGCATTTCTTCATGCGATTGATTCTCCTTGGCGCTCCCGGCGCCGGCAAGGGCACACAGGCCCAGTTCATTTCAGAGAAGTTTGGGATTCCGCAAATTTCAACCGGTGATATGTTGCGGGCCGCAGTCAAGGCGGGAACGGAACTCGGCCTTCAGGCCAAGGAAGTGATGGATGCCGGCGGACTGGTTTCCGATGACATTATCATCGGCCTGGTCAAGGAACGCATTCAGGAGCCCGACTGCGCGCGAGGTTTTTTGTTCGACGGCTTTCCACGTACCATTCCGCAGGCGGAGGCCATGGTCGAGGCAGGCGTAGATATTGACGCGGTGGTAGAGATTGCCGTGGACGACGAGGAAATTGTCCAGCGCCTGAGCGGTCGCCGCGTCCATCCGGGTAGTGGTCGCGTATACCATATATTGCACAATCCACCGCAGCGCGAAGGGCTTGACGATGAAACCGGCGAGCCTCTGGTCCAGCGCGATGACGACAAGGAAGAGACCGTTCGTCGCAGGCTCGAAGTTTACCAGTCCCAGACCCGTCCACTGATAGATTTTTATCAGGATATGTCGGGTGATAACGCGCCCGCGTATCATCGCATTGCAGGTGTCGGTAGTGTAGAAGAAATTCGCGACAAGGTATTGGAAGCTTTGAGCGAGTAAAAAGATCGTATAGCCAGAAAATAAAAAAGGAGGGCATGTCCCTCCTTTTTTTATTTTCCAAAGTTGTTGGAAGTTTTTACGCCAGGCTGATCTGGCAACGAACGTGATTTTTATCGCAGCAGTTGCGGTTGTAAGCCTTGCTATTTGTTGCTACTTTTGGCACTGCGTTACCCGATAAACTCGAAGGAGAGCAGTGTAATGGCAAAAGCCAGCAAAAAAGCGGCACCGAAAAAGAAAACTCGCGCGCGTAAAGCACCCGCCAAGCGCAAGGCGCCAGCGAAAAAAGCGACGTCTCAAAAAATCACCGCGCCAGCGGTGCAGCGAGCAAACGACTCACTGGCCAAGCTGAAAAAAGCCATGGCCGATGAAAGGAAATCGCTGGCCGAGGCAAAACAAAAAGTTAAAGCCGCCCGCGAACAGGCCAAGAAAAGCCAGACTGCCGCGGACAAGCGCGCGGTTAAAGCCGCGTCCTCTGCTTCGCAACGTAATGATGCGCGTGTGAAAGCCCTGCGTGATCGCATTTCGGTGGCCAAGGAGCGGTTGATCCAGGCAACCATCGAGGCACGGCTGAAGGCAGAACAGCTGGCAGCCAAAGAAAAGGTGATGGAGAAGAAGGCGGAGTTGGCTGCACAGGCCGAGATGGATAAAATTTCCGCCATGGCCAAGCAGGCCGAGAAGTGGGCCAGGGCCCGCGCGAAGAAAGACAGCAAGAGACTGTCCGACCTCGAGAAAAAACTGTCCAAACGCCTGAAAAAGGCTGAGAAGGATGCAGAGAAGAAGCTGAAGTCGTTGATGAAGAGCGCAGCGCCAAAGAAAAAGGCAGCGCCCAGGAAAAAGGCAGCGGCCAAGAAGAAAGCTGCGCCCAAGAAGAAGGCTGCGCCGAAAAAGAAAGCCGCTCCCAAGAAGCGCGCCGCGGCGAAAAGCCAGGCCAGCTGATTGCGATTCGGCAAAGACCCGCGGGAGAAATTCCCGCGGGTTTTTTTATGCCGGTCGATTGTGGTTGTAAAAGGCCTCCGGGCCTTCATCAAATAACACGCGCTCCGCCTCCAGGCAGCGATACCAGTGCTTCACTGCTCGTCCACCTCCCTCCAGATAATCGTGCAGGGATGACAGGCAGCGCGTGCTCAGCAAGGCGCAGAGGTAATGATCCCGCGCACCATCACTGGCGAAGGTCAGATCGGGTTGCGAGTCGGGCCTGCGTTCAAACGGTGCGGCGAGGCGTTCGAGCAAATCAGGAGGCAGTCGGGGCGTGTCGCAGGTGCCGATGGCAAGGAACGGCTTTTCAACCAGAGGCACAGCCGCCTCGAGCCCCGCCAGCGGGCCCTGGTAGTCCTCGCGGATATCCTTCACAACCGGATAGCCGAGGGAGCGATAGCGGTCCAGGTTGCGATTACAGCTGAGCAACAACTGGCTGCAACGCGGCGAGAAATATGCGATCGCGTGCTCGATCAGTGTTCGTCCCTGCCAGGGTTCAAGTCCCTTGTCGCGCCCGTTCAGGCGCCGGCCCGCACCGCCCGACAGGATCAGGACGCTGAGCTTGTCCTTGTCGATTGAAATCGTAAGCCTCCCGGGGTTTTTTGTCTGCCCCACGTGTATCCTCCGGCCGCGCTGTGGGATACTAGCGCCCCTATGACCTGTATCCTCGCCCTCGACACATCCACAGACACCTGTTCCGTTGCGCTGTATCGTGACGGCGAGGTGGCAGCGCGCTGCGAGGTTCTGCCGCGGCAGCATAATCGGCGCATCCTGAGCATGTTGGAAGAAATACTTCCCGGAGGCAAGCTGCGCGAATACGGCGTTGAGGCAATCGCCTATGCCTGCGGGCCGGGTTCGTTCACCGGTTTGCGGATAGCGGCCAGTGCGGTGCAGGGGCTGGCCTTTTCGCAACAGCTGCCGGTGATACCTGTTTCGACCCTTGCCTGCCTCACTCAAACCGCGTTGCACACCGGAGTGGTACAGCCGGGGCAGCTGGTACTGAGTGTACTGGATGCGCGTGTGAATGAAATATACGCGGGACTCTATGACACCACCACCGGCCTCGCGCAGCCACTTTCAGAAGCAGTGGCGGTTGCGCCGGAGCGGCTGCAGTTGCCGTCCTTCAGTGGCCAACTGGTAGCGGTGGGTAGCGGTGCGGCTTACAGTAGCCGTTTTCCCATGGCCCTGCGCGATCGACTGGCTGCAATCAACGATCAGTTGCAGCCCCGGGCAGAGGATATCCTGCCGCTGGCGCTGGCGGCGCTTTCCCGGGGAGCTACCCAGGCGCCCGCGGAGGCCATTCCGGTTTATGTCCGTGACGAAATCAACTGGAAGAAGATTCCGGAGCAGGGCAGGCGAGGATGAACGACTGGTTCCAGACCCTGTTCCTGGCCCTGGTCCAGGGGCTCACGGAGTTTCTGCCGATATCCAGTTCTGCTCACCTGGTGATACCCCCAATGCTGCTTGGCTGGACCGACCGGGGGCTGTCATTTGACGTGGCGGTGCACATTGGCACCCTTGGGGCGGTACTGGTGTACTTCCGCCGCGACCTGTCAGCGATGGCCAGGGCGTTTATCCGGGCCCCACTGGATCGCTCCGACGATGACTGCCAGATGGTCTGGTGCCTGATACTGGCGACCCTGCCGGTGGCGCTGGTAGGTTTTTTTGCATCCGGGTTTATAGAAAGTTACCTGCGGAACATAGAGGTCATCGCGTTTACCACGGCGCTGTTCGGCCTGTTGCTGGGTATGGCCGAGCGTCGCGCCAGGGTAACCCAGTCACACCGCGCGATCAGCCCGTGGCGTGCCCTGGTTATCGGCATGGCACAGGCCCTGGCGCCGGTGCCGGGAGTGTCCCGGTCCGGGATCACCATCACCGCCGCCCTGTTTCTTGATATGGATCGCCAGTCGGCGGCACGCTTCTCTTTCCTGCTGTCGATACCGGCTATCGCCGGTGCGGGCCTGTTCAAGGGCGTGCAACTGGCCGCGATGGATGAGCCTGTCACCTGGTCGCTGATCCTGGTGCCGGCATTGTTTTCCGCCCTGGTTGCCTACATGACCATCGCCTGGTTTCTGCGCCTGCTGGACAGGGTGGGCCTGATGCCTTTCGTCTGGTACCGGCTGGCGCTATCGGTCTGCCTGTTGCTAATCTGGCGTTGGACTGAATGGGGGTAAGACGATGAAAGTGGCTTTTATCGGCCTCGGCGTCATGGGATTTCCCATGGCAGGGCACCTGCAGCGCGCTGGGCACGAGGTGGTGGTTTTCAATCGCAGCAGCGACAAGGCAGATGCGTGGCAGCGAGAGTATGGCGGTCGGGTGGCCACCACGCCTGCGCTGGCCGCCAGGGACAGCGAACTGGTATTGACCTGCGTCGGCAACGACCACGATGTACGATCCGTGGTGCTGGGTGACCAGGGCGCGCTGGATGCCATGTCGCCCGGCGCGGTACTGGTGGATCACACCACGGCCTCAGCTGAACTGGCGCGAGAGCTCGCGGCTGCCGCAGCGGAGCGCGGCGTGGGGTTTCTCGATGCGCCGGTATCCGGTGGCCAGGCCGGGGCGGAAAATGGTGTGCTGACCGTGATGGTGGGAGGGGATGAAGCACATTTCGCGCTGGCCCGGCCTGCTATCGACGCTTATGCCCGCTGTTGTCGCCTGCTTGGACCGGCGGGTAGCGGGCAGCTGGCAAAAATGGTCAACCAGGTCTGCATTGCGGGTATCGTGCAGGGCCTGGCTGAGGGGATGTGCCTGTCTGAGCGGGCGGGACTGGATACCGCTGCCGTCATTGAGGTTATATCCCAGGGTGCGGCGCAATCCTGGCAGATGGAAAACCGCTACCGGACCATGCTGGCGGGTGAATACGAGCATGGCTTTGCCGTGGACTGGATGCGCAAGGACCTGGATATCGTTCTCACGGAGGCCGCCCGGCTCGGGCTGGAACTGCCCGTGACGCGGCTCGTTGACGGTTTTTACGCGGAAGTACAGGCGATGGGCGGCAATCGCTGGGACACCTCCAGCCTGTATGCCCGAATGCAGCAACAGGGTGATGACTAAAGTGGAACAGAATCAGTTCAACGAGGGTTTGTGTGACTTCCTGGCCGTGGCTACCACGCCATTCCACGCGGTACGAGAGATGGCGCGGCAGTTGGACGAGTCGGGGTTCAAGTGCCTGCAGCAGTCAACCGACTGGAACCTGACGCCCGGCGGTCGCTACTACCTGACCCGCAATGGCAGCTCCATCGTGGCGTTTGTGTTCGGCTCCCGGCAGGGCCCGCAACAGGGCCTGCGGATGGTGGGCGCGCATACAGACAGTCCCTGCCTCATGGTCAAGCCGACCCCGGAAAAATACAGCAATGGCTACCTGCAGCTGGCGGTGGAGGTGTACGGTGGGGTATTGCTGAATCCCTGGTACGATCGAGATCTTTCACTCGCCGGGCGAGTGACCTATCGCGATGGCGGGGGCGCATTGCGCGCCGCCCTGGTTGATTTCCGACGCGCCATCGCGGTCGTGCCCAGCCTGGCGATTCACCTGGACCGGGAGGCCAACAAGAGCCGCAGTATCAATCCCCAAACCGATATCCTGCCGGTGCTGTGCCGGGTGCAGGAGGACCAGCAGCCGGAATTGCGGTCTCTCCTGGCGCAACAACTGTTGGCGGAAGAGCCCGGACTGGATGTCGCCCAGGTGCTGGATTACGAGTTGTGCTTCTACGACAGCCAGGCACCTGCCATCGTCGGCCTGGCGCAGGATTTTATCGCGTCCGCTCGCCTCGACAACCTGCTCAGCTGTTACGCCGGCCTGCGGGCGCTGCTGGACAGTGACGGCCGGCACTCGGGTTTGCTTGTTTGCAATGACCACGAGGAAGTCGGGAGCCTCTCGGCGAGCGGCGCCCAGGGGCCGCTGCTGGGCTCGGTTTTAAGGCGGTTGGCCGAGGGGGATGAGGCAACTTATGCCAAGATGGTGGAGCGCTCGGTCATGATATCTGCCGATAATGCCCACGGCATTCACCCCAACTACGCCGACCGGCACGACGAGAATCACGGTCCCCTGCTGAATGCCGGCCCGGTCATCAAGGTCAACGCCAACCAGCGCTATGCCTCCAACAGTGAAACGGCAGGGCTGTGGCGTTTACTGGCCGAGGCCGAGGGTGTCCCGGTACAGAGCTTCGTGGTGCGTACCGACCTGGCCTGCGGCAGCACCATCGGCCCGATAACGGCCGGAGAGATCGGCGTACGTACCCTGGATGTCGGGGTGCCCACCTTCGCCATGCACTCGATCAGGGAGTTGGCCGGTGCCGCCGATGCGGTCAACCTGTGCCGGGTGCTACGCAGGTTGTACCGGTATCCGGGGCCGCTGAAGGCGGATTGATCATCGGTGGAGGTGCTGCTCCTCTCGGCCTATGCCGCCCAGAGCCATCGCCAGTGGCGGAACGAACTGGAGACCATGCTGCCAAGCTGGCAATGGCATAGTCTCGAGCTGCCCCCGCGCTATTTCAGCTGGCGAATCCGCGGAAATCCCCTGTACTGGTCCCGCGCCGAGCGGGACCTGCTGGAGCAGTCACGAGACCTGCTGGTCGCGACCTCCATGGTGGACCTGGCGACCCTGCGCGGGTTGGTGCCGGCCCTCGCCGGCCTCCCCACGGCACTGTATTTTCACGAAAACCAGTTTCAGTACCCACAGCACCGACAGGCTCACGGCCTGCTGGAGGCGCAGATGGTCAGCCTCTACGCCGCGCTCGCGGCGGACCGGCTGCTGTTCAACTCGGCTTTCAACAGGGACAGCTTCCTCGATGGGGTCGCGCAGCTGTTGCGCAAGATGCCCGACCGGGTCCCGGCCGGTGTGGCGGCGGACCTGGCGTCACGGGCCGAGGTCCTGCCGGTGCCTGTTAATTCGGGGCAACCCTCTGACGCGGCAAGCCCCTGGACCGCGCGGGGTGACCGCGGTCCGCTGCGGCTGGTCTGGCTGGGTCGCTTTGAACACGACAAGGGTGGCGACCGGCTGTTGCAGACGCTGGATTTACTGCACGACGGCGGTCTGGATTTCGAACTGGCGGTGGTGGGACAGCAATTCCGCGATTCTCCCGATGTCTTTGGCGAACTCGCACGGAAATTTGCCTCGCGGCTGGTCCAGTTCGGGTACATGGAGCAGCGTACAGATTACCTGGCGCTGCTGCGGGACGCAGACATGGTGTTGTCCACCGCGCTGCACGAGTTCCAGGGGCTGGCAATACTCGAGGCGGTGGCCCTGGGCTGCGTGCCGGTACTGCCCTGCCGCCAGGCGTACCCCGATATCTACCCGGCCGAGTTCCTGTACCCGGATTGCGGGGCGGACCTGGTCAGCGAAGCCCGTGGCGCCGCGCGCCTGATTCGGGAGCTGGCGCAAGGTTGCCTGGACGGCTCTGTCGTGGCCCCCGATATCGAGCGATACAGTCGGCAAGCGCTGGCGCCGCGGTATCGAGAGGTGCTTTCCAGGGTGGCCGCCAGAGGATAGCCAGTGGCAGCCAATATCAGTATCATTGGCGGCTTTTCGCGACAGGCTCCGAATCACGCCATGGCCAAGCAACGTGTTCTCACCGGTATCACCACCACCGGTACCCCGCACCTGGGCAATTACGTGGGTGCCATCCGACCCGCCATTGCGTCTTCCAACAGCGACGCGGTGGAGTCCTTCCTGTTCCTGGCGGATTATCACGCCCTCATCAAGTGCCAGGATCCGGAAATGATACGCCAGTCCAGCCGCGAAATCGCCGCCACCTGGCTGGCCCTGGGACTGGATACGGATAAGGCGGTGTTTTACCGGCAGTCGGATATCCCGGAAATTCCGGAGCTGACCTGGGTGCTCAGCTGTAGCGCGGCCAAGGGCCTGATGAATCGCGCCCACGCCTACAAGGCGGCGGTGCAGGCCAACGAGGAGGCCGGCGAGGATCCGGATTTCGGCATCACCATGGGGCTGTTCTCCTACCCGGTACTGATGGCCGCGGATATTCTCATGTTCAACGCGGAAAAAATCCCGGTCGGGCGGGACCAGATCCAGCACGTCGAGATGGCCCGCGATATCGGACAGCGCTTTAATCACAACTTCGCCGAGGTGTTCACCCTGCCGGAAGCGGTGGTGGACGACAGCGTGGCCGTGCTGCAGGGCACCGACGGCCGCAAGATGAGCAAGAGCTACAACAATACCATCCCCCTGTTCCTCGCGGAGAAACAGCTGCGCAAGGCGATCAACAAGATCAAGACCAACCTGCTCGAGCCGGGGGAGCCGAAGGACCCCGACGGTTCGACGGTATTCCAGGTGTGGTCCGCGTTTGCCACGGATGACCAGACCCGCTGGATGCGGGAGCAGTTTGAAGCTGGAATTGCCTGGGGTGAGGCGAAGAAGCAGTTGTTCGAACTGGTCAACGCGGAAATTGCCCCGGCGCGGGAACGCTACCAGCGGCTGATGGACGACCCGGGACACATCGAGGCCGTGCTGCGCCGTGGGGCAGAGCGTGCCAGGGAGCACAGCGCGCCGTTGATGGCGAGGGTACGTGAGGCGGTGGGCATTTCACCGCTGGGTTAGTCTGCAACCTCCGGTACAGCCGGCGCCAGATCGCCGGGAGCGCGGGTGCCCGCATTTGATCTGTCACGGTGCTTGCCGGTGGGTGTTCTGAGGCCTACGATACTGTATAAATACACAGTTTCTGGCAGGTGCTGTCCATGGGACTTCCCGCCATACAGGTAACCGCGTCGGACGCGGACGATGAACTGCTCGGGCAGGAAATCGTGCTGCTGTCTTCGCGGATCAACGTCGCCAACTACCGGCTGCTGAAACTGATCGCCGAGTTCGACCGGCGCGGCGCCTGGCGCTGTGGTGGGACCGTGCGTTCCTGCGCCCACTGGCTGGTGGCCAAGTGCGGCATCGACCTGGGCGCGGCCCGGGAGCGGGTGCGGGTGGCGCGGCGACTGCTGGATTTGCCGCTGGTCGATGCTGCGTTTGCCGGGGGCGAACTGAGTTTCTCCAAGGCCCGCGCCATCACCCGGGTAGCCACGCCGGACAACGAGGACCTGTTGCTGGGACTGGCGGAACAGGTCACCGCCGGGCGAAACGCCTGGCGCCGCCGGGCGGGAACAGGCCCGGGAAGAGGCCCGGGAGATGTTCTGGTTCCAGGACGAGGACGGCAACTGGGTCATCCACGCCAGGCTGCCGCCGGAGCAGGGACAACTGGTGGTGAAAACCCTGGAAGCCCTCACCCGGCCCCTGGTGGAGGAACGCAAGGACGAATGCAAGGCGCTGCAGGCGGCGCGGCTCCGGGCGGCGGCAAAAGCTATCCGTCGTCATCCCGGCGAAAGCCGGGAACCAGTCCCCGAACTGCACCAGGTGGAAGAAAAAATCTCCGCGGAAACGTTTGGCCAGTTCATGAACCAGGCCCGGGCGGATGCCTTCGGCAACCTGGTGGAGCACTTCCTGGCCATGGCGCCGGACTACCGCCAGCTGCAGGGGCTGACCGGGGCGGAGCGGTGCCAGGTGATCCTGCATATCGACGTCAATACCCTGCGGCAGCAGCGGGCCGGGGTGTGCTGCGCGCACGGTCGGGCGGGCGCTGAAGGAGCGGGATGGCTGTTGCCAGTTCCCCGGGTGCTCGGAGTCGAGGTACGTGGACGCTCATCACGCAATTCACTGGGCGGATGGCGGCGAGACCTCGCTGGAGAACCTGGTCACCTTGTGCCGCTTTCACCACACGCGGTTGCACGCGGGGCACTTTGAGATGCGGCGCGGGGCCGGGGGTGGCTGGGAGTTCATCCGGGCGGGGCCGGGCCAGCTGTGATCTTTCAGTACGTCGTTTGTGCTCATCCGGGCTGGCGCGCCCCGGGCTGGCGTGCCCCGGGCTGGCGTGCCCCGGGCTGGCGTGCCCCGGGCTGGCGTGCCCCGGGCCGGCCTGCCAAGGTCAGCTGCCGAAACGGTACGCCAGTTCCAGGTACACACCCAGCGGTTGGCCCACAAAGTAGCGGTAGCTGCCGAAGCCGAAATCAGCGCGTTCGGCGTAGTCCTCGTCCAGCAGGTTCGTCACTCGCAGTGCTCCCTGCCACTGTGGTCCCCACTGGCTGGAAATCCGCAGGTTGAGGAGCGAGTGACCGTCGTAGCGGTACAGGTTGTCCGGCTCCAGGAAATACTCATCCATATACACCCACTCCAGTTCGGCTGTGCCGGCGTTGACCTCGCGCCATTGGAACTCGCGACCCAGGCGCAGGCTGCCATATACCCGGGGGGCTGTATCGATGTCGTTGCCCTTGATGTCGCCACTGGCGCCCAACAGGCGGACGCGGTTGTCATAGCGATGCCGGGCCGCTGTCAGCGCCGACCCCAGGTACCACTGCTGGGCGAAGCGCCAGTCCACCTGTAGTTCCGCGCCGTGATGCCGGGTTTTTGCTCCGGAGACATTCTGCCGGTCCGCATCCTGGAAAATGACTTCCCGTTTGCGCATCAGGAACGCGGATAACTGGTACTGGAAGTTGTCGGCCAGCATGCCTCGAATGCCGAGTTCGATATTATCGATCTCCTCCGACTCCAGGTCCGCGCTTTCCTGTCCCGACTGCAGGCGGTATAGCTCGGCGGTCTGGGGCGCTCGGAAACCGCTGGCGAAGCGTGCGAAGAGCGCCTGTCCGCCCAACTGGTAGCTCAATGCCAGGTTCAGCGAGGTATCGTCAAACCGATCGCTGCGATCGGCGGGACGATAAAAGCGGCAGGCCTCCGCTGTTGGCTCGCAGGCCGGACCATCCGCGGTGCGATTGTCATAGTCGTAATGGGTGTATTCGTAACGGGCACCGGCAGTCAACTCCCAGCGCTCGGCCGGCCGCCAGCTCCACTGGGCGTAGGCGGCGGCCACCCCCGCGTCCACCTGGTAGTCATAGTGGATTCCCGCTGGCTGATTGGGGCTGAAATCACCGGCCTGTATCTCCTCGAGCCAGCCATCGGTGTACTCCAGGTCCAGCCCGCTGACCAGTTCCCAGTCGTCGCCGTCGAGATAGAGCGCGCCACGGAGGCCGAAACTGCGGTGGCCGTTTTTTTCTACCGGCTGCCACGGTACGAAGTGCTGCAGGAACTCCATGTCGTTGTCGCGCAGGTAGGCGGTGAGGTTCAGTCGCCGGCCCGCTGAGAGGGTGTGACTGGCACTGGTATAGGCCAACAGCGAGCGCGCGTCGCGATAGGCTTCGGGATTGGGGTTGCTGTCCTTCAGGCCCGGGTCCTCGTAGGCCTTGTAGCCGGTGACAAAGCCGGCGGTTTCCTGGTTGAGGTTGGCGAATTGCAGCGCACTGGTGATCTCCCACTCCTGGCCCCGGTAGTCGTGACGCAGGGTGAGTTTCTGCTGGTCATAGCCGGAGAAATCCTTGTATCCGCCGTCGGTGCTGCCGTTTGCACGCAATGTAAGGCCGTGTTTTTCACCACTGTGGTCGAGGGCATATTTCAGGCGGTAATAGTCATAGGGGCCAGCCTCCAGGCCGAGTGTTTGGCCGTTGTCCCCGGCGGCAGCGCTGAGTACGTTGATTACCCCGTGCATGGCGTTGGAGCCGTACAGGGCTGTGGCGGGGCCCTTGATGACCTCGATACGCCCGGCCTGTTCGGTGTTGCTATCGAACAACTGGTTGACGTTACAGAAGCCCGGTGCGCGCACCCCGATACCGTCGAAAGCGACGAAGAACGCACCGCAGCTGCCGGGACCAGTGAGGACCGGGGAGCGCAGCGCGGTCAGGCTCTCCTGGCCGTTGCCGCGGCTGATCCAGGCGCCGGGAATGGCCTGCATCGCCTCGTTGATATGTATATGTCCTGCCAGGGCCAGTTCATCCGACTCCAGGGTGGCCCAGGCCAGAGGCAGGTCGCTGGCCGGGCTGGCGATCCGGCTGGCACTGACCAGCACGGTTTCCTGCAATTGCGGTTCAGCCGTTGCGGCGTGCGCCAGCAGTAGCATCGCCATCGCCGGGACTGTCGGGGAGATTCTCATAGGGTTATGGGCTCTCGATAACAGGCGAGATTGTAACGAAATCCGGCGTCTTCGGCTTCCTGTTCCTGACGCTGGTCTGCTTGCGCATCTGGGTTATACTTGAGACAGTTTTCACCCTCGGGCAGCACCCGATCCATAATCAAGAACCAGAGGACGAGTTGGTATGTCACGGAAATTCCTCGCCGCCCTTGCGGCTACCCTAGGACTGATGGGCGGATGCGCCCAGAACAGCACCAGCGATGCGGTGCCGGAGCGCGGCGACCCCGGCTACCTGATCGCCAAGAATCCCCTGGGCCAGGAACTGTATGTGGCTGACAACCCTGGCGAAAAAGCCGCAGATTTTCGCCGGGTTTACATCGCCCCCGCGCGGCTGGACCAACTGCAGATCATACAGCCTGAAGGCGTGCAGGCGGACGGGGAGTGGGCGGTTTCCGACGTCGAGGCAGCCTACCTGCAGGCGGCGGTGCAGAGGGAGTTCAGCAACACACTGTCGTTTGAGTCTGCCTATAACGTGGTCGACTCCGCGGACAAGGCGCAGATGATAGTGCACACCACAGTGGTCGCAATTCACCCCTATGCCACGCGGGCGGAGGTAGAGGCAGGCGCCAGGTCAGGCGGCGCAATCACCGTGAGCCTGGCCCTGGTGAATGCCGAAACCGGCAAGGTGATGATTCGCTCAGTCGATACCGTGTCTTCCGATGATATCTGGGCTTTCCATGAGGTGGACAACGAGGATGACGCCATCACCCTGATTTTCCGCGCCTGGGGCAACAGCATGCGTCGTGGCCTGCTGTTCCTGCAGGGCAGGGCGGCACCACCGCCGGGGCAGGAAGCGCTGGTGCTCAAGCCACAGCGCTAGGCGTCAGCCGGCGGCGATGACGTTCGGGTCGGTCCTGGCAGCGCTGGGACCTTCCTTGTTACGAACCGCGTCGGCCACCCGGAACAGCGGTATCTTCAACATCTCCTGCAACTCGTCGCTGGCGCCGATCTGTTTCAGTGCCCGGTCCATGCACAGCAGCCACTGGTCACGTTCCTCCGGGCCGATATGGTAGGGCTCATGCGGCTCGGTCATGCACACCGTGCCGTGCTTGTCGGCGTAGCGGGGCGGTCCGCCCATCCAGCCGGTCAGGTAGTCCGCCAGTTTTTCTTTCATGGGGGACAGGTCTGCGGCGTGCATGGCGCGAATGCCCGCGGCCTCCGGCAAGGTGTCCATTATGTCGTAAAAGACATCTACCAGTTCGCGAATACCGTCCTCGCCCAGTATCTGGTAGGGGGTCTGTGCTGTCGTCATTGTGTCCTGCTGCCTGCTCGGGATTCCGGGTCGATATTCTACCTGCTGCGGCGGATTTTTGCCCGCCCGGTGGCCCGTCGTAATGAATCCTGAGGCCCCGGCGGCCGTGACTGGCGAAGACTTGCCATCCTACCGCGGGCTGAGGCGGGATGCATCACTGCTGTTCCTGTTACTGGTCAACCTGCTCCCTCTGTACGGCATTGTCCGGCTCGACTGGGATGTGGCGGCCCTGATGATTCTCTACTGGTCGGAAAACCTGGTCCTGGGATTTTATACCCTGCTGAAGATGCTCCTGCGGTCGCCGCTGGCAGGGCTGTTCTCCGGCCTGTTTTTCTGTATCCACTACGGCGGTTTTTGCGCCGTGCACGGCCTGTTCCTGCTCACCTTTCTCACCGATGTGGAGCCGAAGTTTTTTTCCGGTGAGCCCTGGCCACTGTTCCTGGTGTTTGTGCAATTGCTGATCGAGGTGGTGCAGCAGGTTCTGGACCTGGCGCCGCCGGCCTGGTTGTACGCCTTCCTCGGGCTGTTTGTCAGCCACGGGGTATCTTTCCTCGCCAACTTTGTATTGGTCGAAGAGCGGGACAGGCTGTCGCTGCGCCAGTTGATGGGGGCTCCCTATGGCCGCATCGTGGTGCTCCACATCGCCATTATCCTGGGCGGCTTTGCCGTCATGGCCCTGGGGCAGCCCCTGGGCATGCTGCTGGTGCTGATCGCGCTCAAGCTGGGCCTCGATATCCACATGCACCTGCGGGAACACCGGAGACTGGCTTAGCCACTCCTGGCTCTGGTAAAATCCGCCGTTTCCCGGGACCAACTGAACAGGACAAACAGCATGAGTCTTGCCGACAAGGTATTGGCCGTCAACAACGATCTTCCCATTCGCACCGATGAACCTGTTCACAGCGGCAAGGTGCGTTCGGTCTACTGGCTGACAGCGGCCGATAGCGCGCGCCTGGTCGCGGAACGGGGTTACGACGTGGCAGCGGATGCACCGCTTGCCATCATGGTCATATCCGACCGGATTTCAGCCTTTGACTGCATCTGGCGGGGCGAGGGCGGAATGGCCGGGGTGCCGGGCAAGGGCGCGGCGCTGAATGCCATTTCCAATCACTGGTTTCGCCTGTTTCGCGAACGGGGTCTGGCCGACAGCCATATCCTGGAGATTCCCCACCCGCTGGTCTGGATAGTACAGAAGGCTCGCCCGGTGATGATCGAGGCCATTGCCCGGCAGTACATTACGGGGTCGATGTGGCGTTCCTATGAGCGGGGTGAGCGGGAATTCTGCGGCATTGCCATACCCGATGGCCTGCAGCGTGACCAGAAACTACCGGAGTTGCTGATAACTCCCTCTACCAAGGGGATACTCGAAGGCATTCCCGGAGTGCCCGCGGTGGACGACGTCAATATCACCCGCCAGGATATCGAGCACAACTACCGGTCCTTCAATTTCCGCTCGCTGGACGATGTCGACCTGTACGAGAAATTGCTCCGGGAGGGCTTCGATGTCATCAGCGGCGAACTGGCCGCACTCGACCAGGTATTCGTGGATACCAAGTTTGAGTTCGGATATGTCACGGACCAGTCAGGGCAGGAAAAGCTCATCTACATGGACGAGGTGGGAACTCCTGACTCGTCGCGGATCTGGGACGGGCCGGCCTATCGCGAGGGTCGGGTCGTGGAAAATTCCAAGGAGGGTTTCCGCCAGTTGCTGCTGAGCCATTTTCCCGACCCCGATATCCTGTTGAACAAGGACCGGATGCCCGAGCGACAGGAACTGGCCAGGGACAACGAGTTGCCCACGTCCGTGTTGATGGAGGTATCCTCGACCTATGTGGATATCGCCGAGCGTATTACGGGCAAATCACTCGTACTGTCAGATAACCCCAAGGCCGAGATCGTGGACGTGTTGTCCAGCCAGTTCGGCCTGATCGACTGACAGCCTGCGACGGGCGGCCCTGGGTCGACCGCCTAGCGTCGACCCAGCTTGCGGATATTGGTAGGGGAGAAATAAGCCGGTCCCTTGAGGTCACCCTGGCTGTACAGCATGGGCGCGCTGTCGTTGATCAGGCGCTCGGCAATGTAGGCGCCGGCGCGCAGATCGTGGTACATCTGGACCCGGCGCACATACATGCCACCCCCGTACTCGTAGATATTGTTGAACAGGACGACCTTCCAAAGTTCGCCGCGGCCATCGTAATTCTCGGTGATGGCGGTCAACCCGGTGTCTTCATCGACGTAGATTCGCCGCTTGCCGTACAGGTGGCGCTGGCCTTCCTTCAGCGTGGCCTCGGCCACCCAAACCCGCTTCAGTTCGTAGCGCATGTATTCCGGGTTGGCATGGAATCTGGTCAGCAGGGTATTGTAGTCCAGACCGGGCTGGTCAAAGGCATAGTTATGATACGGGATAAACAGCTCCCGGCGACCGATCATCTGCCAATCGAACCGCTCCATGGAGCCGTTGAAGCCCCGCACCTCGTCCACGGTTTTGAGACCGCCGGGACCGTCCGGCGTGTCGAATCCCACCGTGGGCGCGCGCCGTACCCGGCGTGAGCCCGGCAGGTAGCGCCATACCTCGCGGGCGTTTTCGGCGTAATCATAGGGTTCGAAAACCGATGTGATCAGGCCCTTGTCCCGGGCCGGCTCGCTGACCATGGTCATGATGTAGCCGGCGAACTTGCCCAGGTTCGGGTATTCGTATTCCGCTGTGGCGGGGTTGTCGAGGTCTGCGTAGGGCGATTCCTGCAAAAAGGTGGAGCGCCGGATGGACTGGGTCCCGTTGGAGAATACCGCGATATCACTGTACTCGCCTTCGCGCACGGCATAACCGCCGGCCGTCCGCGTCAGCCAGACCACCTCGGCGCCTCGAGCAGGCACCGGGAAGGTGGGCCCGCCCACGTAGTGCCGTATGCCCTCGTCGTTGTTGTACAGTTCCGCATTTCGAGCGTTGTAGAGAATTTTGGCGTAGTAACTGTCCGGGAACCTGAATTCCCTGTGGCTGGGATATATCGGCATCCTGAAGCTGTCCGGGTAGGTCTCGAACATGGCGATCTGGCCCGTTGACAGCCGCTCCCTGTATTGCTGGAAATTGTCCTTGTCGATCACGAACAGGGGTTTCTCCGACGCGTAGGGGTCGGGGTAGGGTGTACCCGGCCCATCCCAGCTCAGGCCCTCTGGCAAACCCAGTATCGCCCCGGTCCACTCCGGGATCATGCCGTCCCCGGACGCGGCCTTGATGGCGCCTATCGGCGTCAGATCCTGGCCCAGCCTGGCCACCAGTTCCGGGGCCATTTTCTGGGCGGACAGCGGCGCCGCCAGCAAGCCAAGCGCCAGCAGCCAGGCAGAGCGCGTCAGCAGGTTTTTCATGGTGATCTCCTGTTGTTAAAAGCTGTAGGAAAGACTGATGGACAGGTTGTCCCGGTCCGTCAGCAGGTTGTCCAGCCCACCGTCAAAGTAGTTGGTGTAGCCCAGTTGGGCTGTGACGTTGTTGAGGTAGACACCCTGCACCGCGATATTGAAAGTGGTTGCCCCGTCGATCATGTTGGATTCGCGGATGGTGCCATCCAGGGTGTGCTGCAGGAATATCGGCAGCTTGATATCGAGTCCCGGTATGACGTTCAGGTAGGCGAACTCGGCCCGTACGGCAACTGCCATGGCGAGGTTGTCGTAGCGCAGTTCGGCGTCCTCGTGAGACTCGATGTTGGCCAGCGCGTATTCAAAGGTCAGGTTGGCATCGTCCCAAAGAGCGGTCGGCGCCAGCACGTGGGAACCACCCAACTGCAGGGACAGCAGATCGCCAGGCTCCGGGTCGCCCTCCGCATTCACCACCGGCACGTCGGTCTTGTAGGATAATTCACCCTGTACATTGGTGATGCCCATGACGGTCGTAAAACTGGCCGCATAACCCTTGATGTCCTCGAAGTACTCGATGGTGTAGCTGTCGGGCAGGATGCCCTCCCGATTGAGCCTGAAGGCAGGGGCCTTGCTGTGGGCGTTCACATAATAGAGACCGAAATCGGTGCCGCCCTCGGTCAACCAGTGCAAGGCAGCTCCCCACTGGCCGCTGTCCGGTGGTTCCTCATCCGGTGTTTTGGGTACCGGATATACCGTGGTGGGATTGCCGTTCTCCTCGTCGACCCCGAAGGCGATCAGGAAATTCCTGGCACCCGGGCCCAGGAAATCCTGGGTACTGAACAGGCTGCCCACGCCGTTCAGGTCGGTCTCCAGCCACTCGTACTGGTAGTAGGCCTCCAGGGTGAGGTCGGTTGACAGGTCTACCTGGCCGTAGAGGGAGCCTGTCGGCAGCAGGATTTCCTTGACTTCCACCCCGGGCGTATTCGCGGCGATGGTGTCGATACGATTCTGCAAACCGTTGATGCCCTGGTAGAAGGTGGCCTCGCCCCAATTGATGACCTGTCGCCCCAGGCGCAGATCATACAGTCGGTCACCGGGCAGTTCACCGCCGGTGTAGACAAAAAAGTCCAGTACCTCGAAACGGTCCCGGTGTGCGTCCACGGTGGCCCCGGGGAATTCCCGGAAGTCGGCATCGCCGCCGTAATTCCGGGCGGAATTATAAGTCAGGTAATCGTCCTCATCATGGTTTGTCCGCCCGGCGTAAACGTCGTCATAGTTGGCGCGACCGCGGGAAAAAAGGCCGAAATCACGCCATTCCAGCTTCAGGTCGACTACCGCGCTCAGTTTGTTTTGCACCAGCCCGCGGTCGAAATTGCGGCTGCCATCGTCTCCGTTGATCTTGTTGCTGAAGACGACAAGGTCGTCCCCGGGCCGGAAGCCAATCTTCTTTTTGTCCGGTGAGGCGACCCGCCACTGGGCGGCGTAGGATACCACCGTGTCCAGGTCCAGAAACACCTCGCCGTCGCCAAATTCGAATGAGGCACCCAGGGCGCCGCGCGCCAGGAGCAGCCCGGCCAGGGCAACACTGCCGGTCAAACGGGACTCTACTTTTACATACTTCATGGCTCAACCTTGTTGCTTGCAGTACTTTCATCGGCGCTGGCCGGTGAATCGGCGACGTCGATAACGTCGCGCTGTTGAAACCTGTCCGGCCGCAGCAGGAAGCGGGCCAGAGCGGGCAGTAACCACAGCGCCCCGACCATGTTCCACAGGAACATGAAGGTCAGCAGCTTGCCCATGTCCGCCTGGAATTTGATCGGCGACCAGATCCAGGTCGCGACGCCGATTGCCAGTGTCACCCCGGTAAAACTCACAGCCTTGCCGGTCGAACTCAGGGTATTGAAGTAGGCGTCCTCGACCGACAGGCCCCGGCGCAGGAAGTGGGCCATCCGGCTGTAGATATAGATGCCGTAGTCGACGCCGACGCCCACGCCGAGGGCGATAACCGGCAGGGTGGCGACCTTGATACCGATTCCGAGATAGGCCATCAGGGCCTGACACAGGAACGAGGTCAGCGCGAGGGGCGTGACAATGCACACGACTGCTCGCCAGGAAGCGAAGCTGACGAACACCAGCAGGCAGACGACGCCGTATACCAGCAACAACATCCGTGTCTGGGCGTTCCCGATCTCCTGGTTGGTGGCGGCCTCGATGCCGGCGTTACCGGCGGCGAGCACGAACTTCACCCGGTCGTCGCTGTGCTGCTCGGAAAATGACTGGGCAGCGTCAATGACCCGCTGCAGAGTCTCAGCCCTGTGGTCATCGAGAAACAGGGCCACGGGCAGCAGGCTGCAACGGGTATTCATGAGAGACCCCGGCATCTGGTTGAATGTGCTACCCATCAGCCGCTGGTTGCGGCTGATGGTGGCCCATTTGAGACTGCCCTCGTTGTAGCCGGCGGCGACAAGCTTTGCGATCTTGGTGGCCGCCATGGTGGAATTCACGCCCGGCACGTTTTCCATCTGCCAGGTGAAGCGATCTACCAGGTCGAGCGTATGATAGTCAGTGCAGGCCTGCTCCTCGGTTTCCACCATGACCACCAGGATGTCGGAACTGGTCGCGTAGTTGTCGGTGATAAAGCGATTGTCCAGGTTGTAGCGTGAGTCGGGGTGCAGCTCCGGCGCGCCCGGGTCCAGGTCACCTATTTTCAGGCTCTGGCTGCCCACGATCCCGACTCCGAAGCCGATCAGCGCCAGTACCACCGACACCCGCGCCACGCGGGGGCTGGCGCACTGAGCGACCGCGGACCACAACACCGGTTGTCGCTGTTCTTCGCGTTTCCTTCTCGCTCGCTCGATGGCACGCCTGCTGAGTCCGAAGTAGGACATCAGCACCGGCAACAGGACCAGGTTGGTGAGAATGATCACCGCAACCCCGACACTGGCGGCAATGCCCAGGTCCCGAATCACCTGGATATCGATCATCACCATTGTGATGAAGCCAATGGCATCCGAGACCAGGGCGGTCATGCCGGGTACGTACAGGGCCCGAAAAGCCCGCCTGGCGCTGTCCAGCCGGTTGTGGCCCGCCGCGCTTTCAATGGCCACGGCGTTGATGACCTGCACGCCGTGACTGACCGCGATGGCGAACACCAGGAACGGGATCAGGATGGAGTAGGCGTTAATGCCGTAGCCAAGCACCGTGAGCAGGCCGAGCTGCCACACGACGGCAATGGCCGAGCACAACAGCGGGGTGAGTGCCCCGGCGATACTCCGGGAATACATGAAGAGCAGCAGGGTCGTGATGACGACGGTGATCAGGGCAAACAGGAAAATCGCGGTGATGCCATCCAGCAGGTCGCCCACGATCTTGGCGAAGCCGATGATGTGGATCCGGACCGCAGGCTTGCCGTTCTCATCGGTCGACAGGGCCTCGTATTTCTCCCTGACGTTCTCTTCCAGGGCGCGGGACAGTTCCCAGTAGTTGAGTGGCTCGCCACTGCTGGGATCACGATCGATCAGTGGTGCCTGCACGATGCTGGAGCGGTAGTTGTCGGCCACCAGCCTGCCGACCTCGCCGGAGCGCAGGATGTTCTGGCGGAGCTGGTCCATGGCCCGGGGCGAACCGTCGTAGTTGGCATCGATGACCTTGTCGCCTTCGAAGCCCAGTTCGGTAACCTCGATCCAGCGTACGTTGGGAGTCCACAGGGAGCGCATGCGGTTGCGGTCCACCCCCGGCAGGTAGAACACCTCGTCATTGATCTGTTGCAGTATATCCAGGTACTCGGGATCGAAGATGTCACCCGAGGTATGCTCGACGGCCACCTGTATCGTCGTTCCCGCTGCTCCCAGATCCGAGGCGTGGCGCATGAAGGACTTGATGAACGGATGTTCCATCGGAATCATCTTTTCGAAACTGGCATCCGGGCGCAGGCCGGTGGTCTGGTAGCCGAAAAACAGGGTGCCCAGTAAAAACAGCAGCAACAGCAGGGGGCGGTTGTCGAAAATTATCCGCTCCAGCCAGCGCTCTTCCTCGCCGGGATGGTAGGTGTGCAGAGCGGCTTTCGATTGTTCAGTCATCGGCGGCCGCTCCAGCGATTCGCCTGACGCCGCCCTGGCCCACCACGATCAGTTGCTCACCCGCCCGGGAGACCGCGCTGAGTCCCTGCCTGTCCGCGACCTGCACGCTGTGAAACGAGCGCCCGTCATCTTCGCTGACCAGCACCGTGCCGACCGCGCCTACCAGGTAGACCCGCCCGTCGGGAGCCACCGTTCCGCCGGCCAGGCTCATCCTGTTCTCGCTGTCGCTGGGCGACCAGCTGGAGCCGAAATCTGTGGAGCGGAATACCGCGCCGCGCAGGCCGAAAATTATCAGGCAGTCAGGCTTCTCGCTGTAGACGACGCCGAACCAGCTGCCCTCGTAGGGAGTCTCGACGCTTTGCCAGTGATCTCCGCCATCCAGGGAGCGGTACAGAGCACCCGCTTCACCGGCAATGAACACCCGACCCTGATCGTCGCCGGTGATACTGTTCAGATGAAATTCGTCCGGGTTGTCGACGCGATCGCTGATATTTTCCCAGTGGTGGCCGCCGTCCCGGGTTGCCAGCAGCAGATTGAAGGCCCCGACGGCAAAGCCCTTCAGGCGGTCCTGGAAGTAGACGTCCAGCAGCGGCGAGGTGAAGACGGGTTCGGCAAGCGCCGCCTCCGCATCTTCCAGGTCCCAGCGAGCTGCCTCCAGGGCGTCTTGCAGGTCCGGATCGTCCGGTCGGGCCCGCAGGGCCTGCTGCAACCCGGCAACCCGGTCGTGGGCCTGCTCCCGTGCTTCAATATTGGCCTGCTCCTGCGCTGCCAACCCATTGCGTTGCTGGCGCCAACGCTCGCCGCCGTCGTCGCTGACGAGGATCAAACCATCGTGCCCGACGGCCCAGGCCTGTCCGGACTGCCGCAGGTGAACCGCGGTCAGCATCTGGCTGGTGGGCGAGGGTGTCTGGCGCCATACCCTGCCCTGGTCAGTGGAAACCAGGATGTGTCCGCGCTCGCCCACCACCAGTAAACGATCGTGGTTACTGTCGATATCCAGCAACAGGGAGTGTTCCGCCCGCGGCATGATCAGCGCCGCGTCGCCGGCTGCCGGTCCGCTGCCGGCGAGAGCTGCCAGCAGGTAGCCTACAGCTCCCAGTTTAAGTGCCCTGCTCACGTAATCACCACCTGAACCACTACTGCTTTTTTATCCTGCACATAACTATTGCACTGTAAGCGGCGCCTGCTCACCATGATGTTGATCAAGGCTTGTGGGTGGTCGCTATACTTCACCCGCTGGTTTATACGCTTGTACCGTCCTGGCCATTTGCGGCATCGGCCTGGGGTGTCGGGGCGGGCTCGGTTAGGGTGGCGGGCAAAGGAGGAGTAGCGATGAATAGCATTCGGTTCGACAGACGCGGCCAGCAGGCGTGGATCACCCTGAATCGTCCGGAGGCTCGCAATACGTTGAACGGCGAGATGTTCGTGGAGTTGGCGGACGCCTGGCAGGAGGTCCGAGAGGATGACGGGATTCGCGTTGCTGTGCTGACCGGCGCCGGCGACACGGATTTTTGTGCCGGCGGCGACCTGGCCGAAGTGATTCCCCTGTGGACCGGGGCAAGGGAGCCGGCCAATGACACCGAGCGGCGCCTGCTCGCCGACCCGATGATTCCCGACCGGATCATGTTGAAGAGCGAGCCACTGTACAAGCCGGTCATCGCCGCAATCAACGGGCGCGCGTTGGGGGGCGGCACCGAGTTGCTGCAGGCCACCGATATCCGCATTGCCGCAGCGCACGCCGAGTTTGCCCTGCCGGAGCCCCGGGTGGGCGTGGTACCGGGTGCCGGGTCCATGGTCCGGCTGGCAAGGCAACTGCCCTGGGCCCACGCCATGCGCATCCTGCTCGGCGGAGCACCGGTCAGCGCCGAGCAGGCCCTGGTCATGGGGCTGGTATCCGAGGTGGTGCCGCTGGCGCAGTTACAGCAGCGGGCCGAGTACTACGCCGACAATATCTGCCGGCAGGCGCCGCTGGCCCTGCAGGCCATCAAACGGACCGCGCTGGAAACCCATACGCTGCCCTGGCACGAGGCGTTCCGGTACGAGATGGAACAGGCGGGAGCCGTCATGATGAGCCGCGACGCCCGCGAGGGGCCGCGCGCTTTCAAGGAGAAACGACAACCCGAGTTCAAGGGCGAGTAATGAGCGATAGCCTGTTCCAGTCAGCCTGCGGCCGGGCCCACGAGGGCATGGAGATCGCCGCCGTGGCGGCTCTCGACCCGGACCGTCCGGCGATCTATAGCGCCCGGGGCAGGCTCACATTCGGGGAACTCAACAGGCAGGCCAACCAGGTGGCGCGGATGTTGCGCGGCGCCGGTATCGAGATCGGCGATGCGGTGGCGCTGCTGTGCGGTAATCGCCCGGAATTTGCCGTGGTGCGGTTTGCCTGTCACCGGCTGGGCGTGCGGCTGACCCCGGTGAACTGGCACCTGGCCGCGGAGGAAGTCGCCTACGTGGTGGCCAACTGCGAGGCGCGGGCACTGTTCGCCGATGCCAGGGTGGCGGACTCGGCGCGAGCGGCCCTGGCCGGCAACCAGCGCCTGCAGGTCAAGCTGGCTATCGGTGACAGTATCCCGGGATTCGAGGACTGGGCGAGTGCCCTGCAGGGTCTGGACGGATCCGATATCGAGCGCCCCAGTCTCGGCACTACCATGCTGTACACCTCCGGCACCACCGGTCGTCCCAAGGGCGTCCTGCGGCGCCAGCCGGATCCGCACAAGGCGGCCGACATGCAGGCCCTGCTGTCCGCAGTTTTCCAGTTTCAACCGGAAGCGGGCACGGACCTGGCGTTGACCACCGGACCACTGTACCACGCGGGCCCGTTCAACCTGTGCCTTACCACGCCACTGACCAGTGGCATAGGCACCGTCCTGATGGACAAGTGGAGCGCCGCTGAAACCCTGCGATTGATCGAACGTCACCGGGTGACCCACACCTTCCTGGTGCCCACCATGATGCAGCGGCTGTTGGCGCTGGATGAGCCGCAGCGGACCGGTGCCGACCTGTCCAGCCTGCGCTTCGTGATTCACGGCGCGGCACCCTGCCCGGTGGCGGTGAAACAGGCGCTGCTTGACTGGTTCGGCCCCATTATCTGGGAAATGTTTGCCGGAACCGAGGGGCCGGGAACACTCGTATCGCCCCAGGAGTGGCTGGCAAAACCCGGCACCGTCGGCAAGCCGGGTCCCGGGCAGGTGTTGATCCTGGACGCTCAGGGGCGTTCGCTGCCGGCAGGCGAGACCGGGCAGGTCTACCTGGTCAACCCGCGGGATTCCCGCTTCAGCTATTATCGCGACGAGGACAAAACCCGCGCAGCCCAGCGCGATGGATATTTCACCGCCGGCGATATGGGCTACCTGGACGCGGACGGCTACCTGTTCCTGACCGGCCGCAGCGCGGAAGTGGTGATCAGCGCCGGGGTCAACCTGTACCCGCAGGAGGTCGACGATATTCTGTTGCAGCACCCGCAGGTGCTGGACGTGGCCTGTATCGGGGTAGCTGATGAGGACCGCGGAGAGGTGCTATGGGCCCTGGTGGTAAAGCGTGACGCGTCGCTGGGTGACGAAGAACTCGCCGGGGAACTGCTCGCCTGGTGTGACGGCCGCCTTGCGCGCCAGAAGCATCCCCGCGGCTTCGAGTTCGTGGCCTCCATTCCCCGCTCGGAAGCGGGCAAGGTGCTGCGGCGGCAACTGCGGGACCAGTTCTCCAGAGACAGGCGCCTTTAGGCTGGTGTATATTCACGCAACATCTGTAAGGAAGCACCGGGACCGGGGAAAACACGCTGCCCCGGGCCACACTCAAAAGGACTTGTAGGCGATGACAGAAGACACTATCAGCGGGCAGGAGAGCCTGGCCACGCTGGGTGCCGGCTCGGTGCGCCGGGACATCACCGCCGGAATAGCCACTTCGATCACGACCATTCCAAAGGCAATGGCTTATGGCTCTGTCGCCTTCGTGCCACTGGGCATAGAGTACGTGCCATTCGGCATTATGGCCGGGCTCCTGGCCCTGGGCTTTGGAAACCTGATCAGTTTCCGCAAAGCCAACCCTATCCTGATCAACAGCACTTTTTCCCTGGCCTCGATGATGCTGGCCGCGGTGCTGTTGCTCCTGATGGACAAACTCAGCTTTTTGCCGGAACAGGAACGCGCCCCGCTTGCCGTCACGCTACTGCTGTTCGTCGTCTTTACTGCCGGTGGTTTGCAGGTGCTGGCCGGCCTTGTCAATCTGGGCGGTTTTTCCCGCTATATACCCCGACCGGTTATCGCCGGATTGACCAACGGCGTATCCGTACTGATCGTGCTTGGGCAGCTGCCAATACTGATCGCGGGCTCTCCTGATCACAGCGTGCTGTCTGCCCTGTCGGCCGTCAACCCATTGAACGTGCTGGTCGGCGCCATTGCTATCGCCCTGTTCTATGTCGGCAAGCGCCTGCTGCCAGCAGTCCCGACTGTATTTGTCGTGTTGATCCTGGGGTCCACGCTATTTTTCGCTATCAGTTCCGCGAACGGCGCACTGGTGAGTCCACTGCTGGGTAATATTCCCATTGGAATGCCAACACCGGAGCAGGGCAGCAGGTTCCTCAGTCTCGATCCGAACCTGCTCCGGCAGTGTTCATTTCTCGTGCCTTACCTGTTTGGCCTGGCCGGCATTCTCTCGTTGTGGAGTCTGCTGTTCATGTCCTCGGCCGATAACATGCTCGGCGCAAGGTCCAGCGGCAATGATGAACTGATCAGCCAGGGTCTCAGCAACATGCTGATCCCGTTATTTGGCGGCATCTGCGTTGCCGGCAATTCCAATACACTGGTCAATTACAGTAACGGCGGGCGGGGCAAGCTCTCAAAGATCAGTTGCGGCGCTTTCGCCATCGCTGTCGTCATGTTCCTGGGACCGGTAATCGGGATGCTGCCACTTGTGGTGCTGGCTGCTGTTCTAATCGTATTTTCAGTCCAGGCTATCGACAAGTGGAGTATTAACTACGCCCGGTTACTGCTGGGACGCACCAGGCAGGGCTTGCCGGATTTCCTCATCATGCTCGGCGTGATGATCGTCATGTTAACGCTGGGAGTCATGGCGGCGGTCGCCGCCGGCATCGTCCTGTCCCTACTGCTGTTTATTCGGCGTATGGGTAAGGAAGTGGTCAGGTCTGATACCCCGGGGAACGAAATCCGTGCCTCCGTGATGCGTGGCAACGTGGAAAGACAGACCCTTACCCGGTATGGCCAGCGTATCCGGGTGATCGAGATCGAGGGTGCGTTGTTCTTCGGTACGGCAGACTATGTTTTCGAATATATCCAGTCGCTGGACAGCCGGGCGGTGCGCTACGTCATCCTCGATATGCGCAGAATCACTGACGTGGATGGCACCGGTGCCGATGTACTGGTGCGTATCCGTGATCACTGCCTGCGCAACGGGCAGGAATTACTGCTCAGTGGTATCGATACACGCGAGTCGGACAACGCCTTCCTGGAAAGTATTGGCACACTGGACCTGTTCACTGCCCGGAATCACTTCGTCTACCTGAACGATGCCCTGACTGCGGCAGAGGACCGCCTGTTGACAGAGGTGTTAGGCCCCAACCGCTACGACGACGAGATTTCCTTTCATGACATGGGCGTGATACAGGGCTTCTCCGCTGAAGAATCGGCGACATTGCTACCCTACTTTCAGCAAATATGCTATCGCAACGGGCAGGTGATTTTTGACGAGGGTAGTCCGGCAGGCGCCATTTACCTGGTCGCCAGGGGACAGGTGATAATCAGCGTAAGTGCAGATGGCGGCGCCAACAAGGTCCTGTCCTGCGTATGCCCCGAGTTCATGTTCGGAGAGATGGCCCTGATCAGTGGCAGCCCTCGCTACGGTTCCGCGGCAGCCCAGGGCAACGTCAGTTGCTATCGAATCAGCAGGAAGTTCCTCGACCAACTGCACCGGGAGAAACCCGTCCTGGGCTACCGCCTGGTAGCGGCCATGGCAACGGACCTGGCCCAACGCATGAGCCTGTCAGCCGGCACAGCGGTTACCCGACTGGTGCTGTAACCCCTCGCCCCGCTCGCACGGATATCGAGGGACGCGAGGTGTTGACCAGCGCCGGCGTCAACCTCTAGCCGCAGCAAGTCGATGATGTGCCCTTGATTTACCAGCAGGTGCTGCGGCTGAAACTTGTAAGCAGGGTGGCAACTGGTTTTCCCGACCGATGACCAGTTAAAGGCGCAGGTGACCCGCATTCGACAAGGGCCAATTGTGGTATAACAGCCCCTCAACACCAGCCCAAACCGGAGCCCGTCCCGCATGCAAATCGTCAAGCTGAATGAACACGTTGCCGTATCCGCGCAGATATCGACCGACGAGGTAGCGGTGATCGCCGACGCCGGGTTCAAGGTGCTGGTCAACAACCGGCCCGACGGTGAGGCGCCGGACCAGCCCACCAGCGAGCAGATCGCCGCCGCGGCGGAAGCCGCGGGCCTGGAGTATCACTACTTCCCGGTCAACGCCCTGAACTTCCCGGGTCCTGATGCCGCGGCCATGGCGGCTCTACTGAATGATCCCGACAAGCCGGTGCTGGCGTTCTGTCGCTCGGGCACGCGTTGTACCAATCTCTGGGTTGCGACGCGCGAGGGGCAGGAGCGGGAGCAGGCCTGGCAGCACGCCCGCGCGCTGGGCTACGACCTCTCCCTGGTGCGTCGTTGAACCGGGGTCAACGACGTATCCAGGTAATCAACCTCGAAGATTTCTTCTCCCAGCCGGGACAGCCTGGCCAACCAGTCCGACACCAGCTCCGGCTCGACCGGGCCGGCGCTGACGCCCGCGGGCAGTTCATCGGCGACGATACTGTCCACCGCCAGGCTGACGGTGAGTGAGACCAGCCTGGCCATGGCTGATCCCCTGTGGTTTCCCCGGGCGTCTATGCCGTAGCCCCGATGCCACAGGGTGCGCTCATCACCGCGCGCTTCCAGCTCGACACACAGTACCACCCGGTCGGGATCGTCTTCGCCGTAGGGATAGCGACGCCACAGTTCCTCACCCATCTCGCGCAGCCGGGTTTCGCCATCCGGTCCGCGCAGCCCGTCGAGCTCCCTGAAAATGTCGGACCAGGCCTCCGACCAGCCCTCCAGCCGCAGGGTACCGCGCACGAACTCCTGCACGGGCCAGCCGGGGTCAAAATGGTATTGTGGCCTGAAGGGCAGAGAATCCCGGTTGGGATAGGCCTCGAAGGTCTCCGGGCCCCGTGGAAGCAGGGCCCGGTATTCTGACACGGCCTCCCAGGGCTTCTCTATAAGCACGTCTTTCCCGCCCCGGATGCACCGAGCGGGAGATTGCAGTGCCCGCAGTACGCCCACCGGCGACCAGCTGAACTTGTAGCGGAAATCGTTGGCCCGGGCTGGAAAGCCGCCGCAGTAGGAGCGGAATGCGAGCTGCCTGCAGTTCTCCCCGATGCCGCTGGCGCGGAAGTCCGCCACCAGGCAGTGCGCCATCAGGTGGTCCAGGCCAGGGTCCAGCCCCACCTCGTTGACCAGGCTCAGCCCGGCGCTGCGAGCCGCGATGTCCAGGGCCTGCATGTCGGGGGATATATAGGAACTGGATACGAAATGGGCGCCCTGTTCCAGGGCCATTTGCGCCACTTGCAGGTGCATGTCGGCGGGCAGCATGGATACCAGGATATCCCCGGGGGCCAGTGTACGTCGCAATGCTTCCAGGTCCAGTGGGCGCACCTCCGGCGGCCTGGCAAGGCCTCTGACAACGTCCTCGGCCCGCGCCAGGGTGCGATTCCACAGCATCATCCTGCCCTCCTGGTCGGCCAGGCGGCGAATCCCGGGTGCGCTGGACAGCCCGGCACCCAGCCAGTGTATGCAGTGGTTCATGATTCGACTCCCGCGGCCTCGCTGTGGTGGTGAAACTGCTCCGCCGTCCGTTGCCAGTAGCTGTTCGGGTCATTGCCCAGCTGCAGCAGGGCCGGCAGCAGCTGGCGGCAGAAGTCCTCGCTGGCTTCCCGGGGCAGCAGCGCGGGCAGGTTGTCGACCGCAATGAGGTCCAGCGGTGCGGACCGGCTGCCCAGGGCGATCAGCGGTTGTGCCAGGGTGGTGGCGTGGTCGTAAAGCGGCAGCGGATTGAAATCGCTGTACGGGTCGCAGCTGACGTCGGCAATGACACTGAGTGGGTGTGTGCCCGGTGCCAGCATGTCCTTGACCAGGAAGGGGGGCAACGCGGACTGCACCAGGACACAATTGACCAGCAGTTCGCGCTGCAACAGGTCCGGAAACGGCCCTCCCGCCGCGGTCTCCTCCAGGTCCCAGGGAACAAACGGCAGGTCGAGGTCGGTGAGCAGGTTGCCCGCGCCGCTGCCGACCCGGCCCAGGGCGCCGACAATCGTTGTCGCTGGCGGGGCTCGCTCCCGGCCCTGGGAGTCCAGGGCCCGGCGACAATCCGCCAACAGCGCCGTCCGGTTTTGCCAGGGCGACAGCGCGGTGAGTGCCGGGTACTGTCCACGCTGTTGCCCGCACCAGGCCAGTACGGCCAGGGCGGCGCCGCAATACCCGGCCCAGTAGCCGAACGCGGCGACGCGACGACCCTTCCCGTCCACCAGGTATTCCAGGTCCAGCAGCTGACCGCCGCCGGCGCGAAAGCGGTGCAACAGTCCCTGCCAGCCCTGCTGATGCTTGAAGGCATGGCCAAAGTAAATGTGACGGTGGACCAGTGTTTGCGGTTGCTCCGGCAACTCTTTCAGCCCGAGTATGTAGGTATCCCGGGACGCATCGACCCAGCTTCCGGCCGGTGCCAGGTCACAGCCGGCGCGACGATAGTCTTCCGGGTCAAAAGCCGACTGTTGCGAGCGCTCGACCGTTACCCGGAAACCCTCGCGCAGCAGTTCGGCTGCCCCGGCCGGGGTCAGGGCGCAACGCGCCTCGCCGGGCTTGTGCTCCGCCCGCAACCAGAGCTTGATGGGTTCTTGCGCTGTCATCAGTAGTCGTATCTCAGGTCCAGGCCCCAGGTTCGGGGCTCGCCCCACAATACCGCGCGACTGGCATGGGGCAGGTTGTCGACGGCGAAGGCCACGTATTCCTCGTTCAGCGCGTTCTTGATCCAGGTGGCGATCGTGACCTGGCCGCCGGCCAACGCCAGGCCGGACAAGGTCAGGCGCCCGTTCAATAACTGGTAGGCCGCCCTGAACAGGCGCGGGTTGCTGGTCTCGCGATCGTCTACATGATTGTAGTTCACGTTAACCGACCACTGCCCGGGTCCCGGCAGAGGCAGCCGGTAGTCCACGTTCAGGCTGGCGGTATTGCGCGGTGCGCTGGGGAAGGAGAAGGAACGCCGCTCGCCGGTGAAGGGGTCGATGACGTCATCGATTTCACTGTCCAGGTAGGCATAGTTCAGGCTGCACACCAGGCCGTACAGGGGTGTGGAAACCAGTTCCATTTCAAACCCCGACAAGGTGGCCGAGCCGCTGTTGAATACCCGGGTATCGCTGATTGTGCCGGGCAACTGGAAATTCAGCTGCAGGTCGCTGAAATCGGCATAGAATACGTTGCCGTTGACCCGCAGGCTGTTGTGCAGCAACTCTCCCTTGAAGCCGAGTTCCACGGTGCGGTTTTTTTCCTCGTCGAATCCGCGCCGGAAGAATTCCGGGGCCGGGTCGCGGGTATTGAAGCCACCGCTCTTGTAGGCCTCGACGTACTTGCCATAGGCGTGGAAGTCGTCTGTCCACTCGTATTCCACCATCAGAGTGGTCGAGACATCGTCAAAATCGCGCTGGCCGCTGGCGGCGAAGTCGATTGTCTCCAATGGTCCCAGCACCAGTGGCCCGTAGTCCAGGTAGTTCTCCTGCCTGAAAACGCGATCGACCTCGCGGTGGTCCCTGGAGTAACGCAGGCCAACAGTGAAAAACAACCGCGAATCGACGATAGCCGGGTTCCAGCTGAACTGGCCGTAAGCGGCCCAGGCGCGGTTTTCGATGTCGTTGGCCTCCGCCCGGATGTTGACGGCGGTGGCCAGGTCGTTGGTCTCCAGCACCGGAAAGCTGAAAATATGGTGCATGGGAAACCAGTCCTCAGTGGCGCTTTCCTGGAAGTAATACAGTCCGGCGACATAATCCCAGCGCGGTCCCAGCGCGCCAAAAAGCTGCAGTTCCTGCGAAAACTGGCGCTGCCCGATTCGGGTCCTGACCGGTTCGTAGTGGCGCGGGGCGCTGCTGCCCGCGCCGATCAGGATGTCGTTGAAGTCCACCCGGTATTCACTGCTGGCGCCACTGGCAAACTCGATGTAGCTGAGTTCTTCCAGGTCCCGCCAGGCGGTAATGGATTTGAATGAGCGCTTGTCGCCATCGAGGCTTAGGGTCAGCGAATGACCGTCTATCTCCGTATCACCGGGCAGCAGGGGTGCGGTGGTAGCCAGCTGGCTGAAGCGGGAGGAGCCAAACGGTACAAAGCGAACCGAGCTGCGAACCGCGGCGTCCGCCGGCGTGCCGGACGGGATACCCGGTACCACCGCCTGCGGGGTGTAGTTGTAACTTTCGATCTCGGAACGATCCCAGGCGTAATCGACGGCCAGGTCACCCGCCTGCCAGCGGTAGTCGACGCGATAAGCGCGTGCGCGACGGTCTCCGAAGCTGCCGCCTGGGCCCGCGTTCTTGACGAAGCCCTGTAACTCATCGTGCAGCGCCGCGAGCTTGACGGCGTGTCCGCCGCCCAGCGGCAGGTTCATCACGCCGCGGCCGCGCAGGCGGTCCCGGTTGCCGGTACCGAGCTCGACGATCAGCTCCAGTTCCTCGGGGGAGGGGCGTCGGCTCACGAGGTTGAGGGCACCGCCGGTGGTATTGCGGCCGTACAGAGTGCCCTGTGGGCCGCGCAATACTTCGATACGCGCCAGGTCGGCGACATCGCTGGCCAGCCCGGTTGAGCGGGCCAGGTAGACGCCGTCCAGGTAGACGCCGACCGCCGGGTCCTGGGTGAGTTGCACGTCGGCGATACCCACCCCGCGGATAAACAGTCTCAGGGTCTGGTTGCTGGTCGGGAACGGGTCAGCCTGGAAATTCGGGGCCTGGGCTCGAATGTCCGCAATACCACTGATCCCCAGCGTCTCCAGCTGTTCCGCGTTGAAACTGACCAGGGATACCGGGGTGCTCTGGGCGGACTCCTCCACCCGTTGTGCAATGACCACGACTTCCTCCAGTCGCCTCTCCTCGCTGGCCGCTGCCACGTTAGCCAGCTGCAAGAGCAGCGGTAGCAGGGCGTACCGGAGACGAGCCGGCGGCATGATGAGTATGGTAGGCTGCACGTCCTTGCGATCTTTGTTGTTATCTGGAAATCTGCACCATTTTACAGCACTTTGCCGGTCGCGTTACCGGCTTTGCCACGGAGACATGATGGCTGAAGCGCCTACACCGCGACCCGCCAGCACGGTGGTCCTGCTGCGAGACGGACCTGCCGGACTTGAGACCCTGTTGCTCAGGCGTAACAAGGCCCTGTTGTTTGCCGGTGGCTTCTGGGTTTTCCCCGGCGGCGCCCTGGAGTCGGCCGACCTGAGTGAGGCAGGCGACGACGAGGTACTCGCCGCACGGCTGGCGGCGGCGCGGGAGGCGGAGGAGGAGACGGGCCTGCGCCCGCAACTGGAGGCCATGTTGCAGCTGAGCCACTGGACCACACCAGAAGCGGAGCCCCGGCGTTTCTCCACCTGGTTCTTTGCCGCCCCGCTGGAAACAGACGGGGAGGTGGTGATCGATGGTTCTGAGATACACGATTCCAGCTGGCTGCCGGTGCGGGCGGCACTGGCTACCCACCGCGCCGGCGAACTGGGCGTGTTACCGCCAACTTTTGTCACCCTCTGTGACCTGGCGCGCTTCGACAGTCTCAGCGACCTCAGAACAAAGCGGGCCAGGCTGGCTTGTCCTGAGGTCCTGCCGGTGCTGGTGGAGGACGAAGGCAGCATGGCCGTCCTGTTTCCGGGCGACGCAGGCTACGACCGCGCTGACCCGACCGCGCCGGGAGCCAGGCACCGCTGCCGATTGCGGGCTGGTCACTGGGAGTACCAGTACCTGGACGTGCGCGACGGCTGTCCGCCCCTGATACCCGAACTGGACGGATGAGGACCATGACCGACACGAGTAAAACTCTCTGGGACCTGCCCACCCGGATTTTCCACTGGAGTCTGGTGATCCTGCTGCCGCTGTCGTGGTGGAGCGGGGAGGAGGAGAACTACAGCGCGCATCAGTGGCTGGGCATTACGCTGATAGCGCTGGTGGTGACCCGGGTGCTGTGGGGCTTCCTGGGCAGTACCCATTCACAATTCAGGGACTTCCTGGTGGGGCCGGCGGCCCTGTTGCGCTACCTGCGTGGGGGCGGTGCCGACAGTCGCGGCCACAATCCGCTGGGCGGTTGGTCGGTACTCGTCCTGTTGTTGCTGGTACTGGCGCAGGGCATCAGCGGGCTGTTCAACAGTGACGACGTCCTGTTTTCCGGCCCCCTGTACTACCTGGCTGACAGCAGTTTTCGCGACGCCATGGGCGCCTACCACGAGGTCGGCTTCAACCTCCTGCTGGCGTTTATCGGCCTGCATCTGCTGGCCGTGTGCTACTACCAGTTCCGTCGCGGCCAGAAACTGGTGCAAGCCATGCTGGCAGGCCGCGCCGAGGGCCGCGAGGGCCGGGGGGTCGTGGTGCCCGCGTGGCGGGCACTGTTCATACTGATGCTGGTTGCAGTGGCACTGTGGTGGGGACTGGAGCAGGCGCCCCGGCCCCAGGTCCTGTGGTGATCAGTAGATGTAATCCTTCGATTTGTACTCGTCGTGGCAGGCCTTGCAGGCCTCACCCGTTTCGCCCACGGACGTGGCAATTACCTTGCGGTCGCCGCCATTGACCGCCGTTTCCAGTGCGATTGCGGCGTCGCGAAGGTCGCCCAGCTTGCTCTCGAAGTCGTCGAGGTTGTCCCAGATTTCAGGCTTGGCCCGGGTGGTGCCCTGTTCGCTGCCGGCTACAAACCCGCGCATCAGTCGCAGCTGGGAAACCGCGGCGAAATCCCGGGCCCAGATCTGCATCTGCTCGTCGTTCCAGGGAATCTCCCCCTTTACCGTGGCCGCCATGGGCCCGAAGTTGTTGGCCAGCAGGGCGAACCAGGACTGGCGGTAGGATTGCGCCATCTGTTTGTCGTCAAAATGGGCCTGCGCCAGCGGCGCCAGGGCGATCATGGCTGCGCCGATGGTGACAGCCGCGAATTCTCTGAACGTCATGTTATATCCTTTTTCCAGGGTGGTTTTACAGGCCATACCGGCCGCACTCGTGGTGTATACGGGGCCTGCGGCAAACGAGTTTAACTCACCGGACAACTTTTTAAACCTGACCTGCCTTAAGCAGTGGCAAGCGGGGAAAAGCGGCGCCACTACGCTACCATGGCCGCGATATTTTTGAGGGTGATGCAGTGAGCACAGGGTCGCAGTGGGATTACAGCTATGACGTGGTGGTGGTGGGGTCCGGTAACGGTGGCCTTACCGCAGCCCTGTGCAGCTATGAAATGGGGGCCAAGGACGTACTGGTGGTGGAGAAATCCCATCTTTACGGCGGCACCAGTGCCATTTCCGGAGGCGGGGTCTGGGTTCCCTGTAACCGCTATGCGAAAGCGGCCGGGGCAGAGGATTCCCTGGCCAAAGCGAAGACCTACCTGCGGCAGTTGATCAGCGAGGAGGAGGTGCCCGAGTACCAACTGGATGCCTACCTGGAAAACGCGCCCCGGATGGTCGACTTCCTGCATGAACGCACCCGGGTGCGCTATGTCACCCTGGAGCACTACCCCGACTACTACACCAACCTGGACGGTGCGATGGTGGGGCACCGGTCAATGGAGCCCGAGACATTCGACGCCAGTGAACTGGGCGAGGAGTGGCGCACCCTGCGCCGGACCCATCCCATGATGCACCTGGCCGGGGTCATGGGCATTACCCAGGTGGAGGCGGCGATCCTGGTCGGGCAGCAGCCAGGCTGGTGGAAGATCGCGGCCAGGCTGGTGTTCGATTACCTGCTGGATATTCCCTGGCGACTGAAAGACCGATTCCATCGCCGCCTGGCAACCGGTTGTGCCGGCGTGGCACGCCTGCGCGCTTCCATGCTGGATCGTGACATGCCCCTGTGGCTTAACACGAGCATGACCCGCGTGGTGGACGAGGGCGGCAAGGTGACGGGTATCGAGGTCGAGCGCAACGGCAAGCCCCTGCGTATCCAGGCGCGCAAGGCCGTTGTCCTGGCGGCCGGCGGCTTTGAGCACAACCAGGCCATGCGTGAACAGTACCTGCCCAAACCCACGGACCATCGCTGGAGTGCCGGCACCCTGGACAACACCGGTGATGCGATCCGCGAGGGGATGCGCCTCGGCGCGAAGATGCACCGCATGAACGAGGCCTGGTGGTGTAATACGATCTCGGTCCCGGGGGAGGAGATACCGCGCCTGAGCATCATGGAGAAATCCTACCCGGGGTCCATCGTGGTCAACCCCGCCGGGCGGCGCTTCAGCAACGAATCGCAGAATTACATGGCGTTCCAGCAGGAAACTTTCCAGAAGCATTCCGAGGACAATCCCTGTTACCCCACGTGGCAGGTATTCGACGCCCATTTCCGCGCCACCTATTTTGTCGGTCCACTGTACAACAGCAAGATGCGCCCGGACTGGCTGGTGCCGGCGCGTTACGAGGAGGAGGGCTTTTTCGCCCGGGCCGATACGATTCGCGACCTGGCCGCCAAGATCAACGTGGACCCCGATGGGCTGGAAAAGACAGTCGCCGACATGAACGAATACGCCCGCACCGGCAAGGACCTGGAATGTGCCCGCGGTGATTCCGCCTATGACCGCTATTACGGTGATCCGCGCGTCACGCCCAACCCCTGTCTGGGGCCGGTGGACAAACCACCGTACTACGCCATGCGGGTGGATCCGGGCGATTTCGGCACCCAGGGCGGTATGGTCATCAACGCCGATGCCCAGGTGCTGCGCGAGGACGGTTCGGTCATCGAGGGCCTGTACGCCATCGGCAACTGTGCCGCGCCCACCTTGCCCTGCTATCCCGGCCCCGGATCGACCCTGGGCCCGGCCATGGCGTTTGCCTACCAGGCGGCCAAGGCCATCACCGGCTACCGCGACTGAGCTGCTGTCCTGGCGGCAGCCCGGGCCGTCACCGGCACTCGCCTGGCTTTGATTTTTGGCAAAGCTGTCCCGCCTGCGGCCGTGAGAGTATCATTCACCTCGCTGTAAGACTGAATACTGGAGCTTACCTTGGCTGATATGTCACGCCCGCTGGAGGGCATCCGCGTTATCGAGCTCGGCCAGTTGCTGGCCGGTCCTTTCACTGGCACCATCCTGGCGTACTTCGGTGCCGAGGTGATCAAGGTCGAGCCCCCGGGTGGCGACCCGATCCGCGGCTGGCGGGTCCTGCGCAACGGCACCTCGCTGTGGTACCACAGCCTGGGCCGGAACAAGAAGAGCGTGACCCTCGATCTAAAGTCGGAGCGCGGCCGGGAACTGGTGATGCAGTTGCTGGAGGGCGCCGACGTGGTGGTGGAGAATTTCCGTCCCGGCGCCATGGAGAAGTGGGGGCTGGGCCCGGACCAGGTCAAGGCGCGCAACCCGCGGATCATCTATACCCGCATCTCGGGCTACGGCCAGACCGGACCCTACGCGGCCAAGCCCGGTTACGCCTCCGTGACCGAGGGCTTTGGCGGTTTCCGCTATATCAATGGCGAACCGGGCAAGCCGCCGGTGCGTCCCAATATCAGTCTCGGCGACACGGTGGCGGCCATTCACGCCGCGCTCGGTGTGGCCCTGGCCATTATCCAGCGCGCCCGCAGTGACGAGGGACAGGTCATCGACGTGGCGTTGTACGAGTCAGTCTTCAACCTGATGGAAGGCATCGTGCCAGAGTACGACGGCGGCGGCGTGATTCGCGAACCCTCGGGGACCACCGTGACCGGCATCGTGCCCACCAATACCTACCGCTGTGACGATGGCAAGTACGTGGTCATCGGCGGCAATGGCGACTCCATTTTCAAGCGCCTGATGACCGCCGCGGGCCGCTCCGACATGGCGGAAAACCCGGCCATGGCGGATAACGCCGGCCGGGTCGAGCACGAGGCCGAGATCGACGAGGCCCTGGCGGAGTGGTGCGCCGGTCATTCATCGACCCATATCATCAATACCCTGGAAGAGGTCAGGGTGCCGGTGGGGCCGATCTATAACGTGGAGGACATGCTGGCCGATCCGCACTACAACGCGCGGGGCCTGTTCGAGAGTGTCGAGATCGATGGCGAGCCATTGAAGATACCCGCCATCATGCCGCGCCTGGCCAGCACACCCGGGCGGACCGACTGGCCCGGCCTGGCGGTCGGCAGCCACAACGAGGAAGTGTTGCAGGGACTGCTGCAGCTGGGCGAAGCCGAACTGCAGCAACTGCGGGAGGAGGGCGTGATCGCCTGATGGCGATCCGCCCGGTCCGGCTCAGCGTCCGAGGATGGAGCGTGCGACCAGCTCGCGCATGATTTCCGACGTCCCACCATAGATGCGCTGGATGCGCGCGTCGGTGTAGAAGCGGGAGATCGGGTACTCGGCCGTGTAGCCATAGCCGCCGAACAATTGCAGGCAGTCGTCCGTTACCCGGCACTGCATTTCGGTGGACGCGTATTTCAGCATGGCCGCGTCCTCGGCACTCAGGTCGTTGTCGAGGTAGCGCTGGGCGTACTCCTGGTACAGGGCCCGATTCAGCGCGATTTCGATCTTCGCCTCGGCCAGTTTGAAACGGGTGTTCTGGAAGCTGGATATGCTCTGGCCAAAGGCCTTGCGCTCCTTGACGTAGTCCACCGCCAGGTCGAATGCGCCCTGGGCGGCGCCGATGGCCTGGCCGGACATGCCCAGGCGCTCGCGCACCAGTTCCTGCATCATGATGATGAAGCCCTTGTTCAGCTCGCCCAGCAGGGCATTCTCGGGCATGCGCACGTCCTGGAAGAACAGCTCTGCCGTGTCCGAGGTGTGCTGGCCAATCTTCTCGATTTTCTTGCCGCGGGAAAATCCCGGCAGGCTGGTGTCGAGCAGGAACAGGGAGATGCCCTTGGCGCCCTTGCCGGGCTCGGTGACCGCGGCCACGATCACCACGTCGGCGTGCATGCCGTTGGTGATGAATATCTTGGAGCCATTCAGGACCCACTCGTTGCCGTCCTTGACTGCGGTAGTGCGGATGGCCTGCACGTCGGAGCCGGCTCCCGGCTCGGTCATGGCCAGGGCGCCGACGGCCTCACCGCTCACCATTTTGGTCAGCCAGTGCTGTTTCTGCTCCTCGGTGCCGAAGTGCTCGATGTAGGGGGCGACGATATTGCTGTGAATGCCGTAACCGGAGGCGATGCCGCCGAAGCCCATATGCGACAGTTCCTCGATAATGGCGAAGGTCACCAGCGGCGAGGCCCCGGCCGCGCCGTATTCCTCGGGGGCGTCGGGGCAGAGCAGGCCTGCAGCGCCGAGGGTGTTCCAGAGTTCCCGCGGAACCCAGTGGTCCTCCTCCCACTGTTCGATATGGGGTGAGATTTCCTGCTCAAATGCGCGCCGGGCCATATCCCGGAACAGGGTCAATTCTTCATTGTCCATCGTCTTCACCTGCGGTTGCTGTTTCAGGGTTAATTTCGGTGCGATAGTGTGGAGTAAGATGTAACTATAGACAATGATTTAAGCGGTCAATTATTGATCTAAACAGACAATCTTATGGTGCAAGTGGGCAGAAATAGGGATATATTGGCGCGTAAATTACCTAATATTAACTCAACGTGACACTTGATCCCCTGCATCATCCCGCGATAGCGGTCCACTTCGCGCAAGTCGTCAGTCGCCGGGCCATGGCGCGCGGAGTGCCTCTCGAGCTGTTACTGCAGGCGGTATCCCTGGACCGGCAGCAACTGGATGATCCCCGGACCCGGATCAGCCCGGCCCAGTTGGGGGCCCTGATGCGGCTGGTCTGGCGCGAACTGGACGACGAACTGATGGGTTTCGGCGCCGCTGCACACCGCTTCGGCCTGTTTGCACTGATGGCCCGGCAGATGGTCGAGGTGCCCGACCTGGAGGCGGCCCTGAGATACTCGGTGCGTTTCATGAACCTGTGCTCCGGCGCAATCCGCTGGCGGCTCGTTGTCGCCGAACAGGCCCGGCTGCAACTGACGCTGCTGCCGCCGGACCGCGACGACGAGCACTTCCTCGAGGAGTTTCTGCTGCTGATCTGGCACCGGTTCATCAACTGGCTGATTGGCGAGCGCATTCCGCTGCGCACCACCGAGTTGGCGTTCCCGCCCACGGCGCACCGCGCCGAGTACCAGCTCATGTTTCCCGGCCGGGTCAGTTTTGACCGTGAGTACAGCGCACTAATCTTCGACATCGACTGGCTGCGCTCCCCGGTGGTGCGAAACCGGCAGGAGTTGCGTCGTTACCTGCAGCATCTACCGGATGAGTGGTTTATCCGCCAGAGTTTCGTCGGTTCCGCCAGTGAGCGCGTTTTGCGCGCACTGGAACAGGAAGACACCATGCCCACCCTGGAGCAACTGGCGGCGCGCTGGCAGATGAGTTCCCGCACCCTGCACCGGCAACTGCAGCGGGAGGGCAGCTCCTTCCGCAGGTTGAGCGAACAGGCGCGGCGGGAACGGGCCATGTCCCTGCTGTTGTTCAGTGACTGCCAGGTGCGGGCAGTGGCGCAGCAACTGGGCATGACCGAACCGGCGTTCAGCCGCGCCTTCAAGCAGTGGACCGGGCTGTCACCACTGGCCTGGCGCCGGGCACGGCGTTGATTAACCCCGGCGGGATATTTTTACCGCGCTCAGGAATGCTACACTTGCCCGCCTGACCACTGGCTTGCCGGTAAATAAAGGAGTCTGACAATGCGCGAGTACAAGCAGTTTTATATCGATGGAAAGTGGGTAAATCCCACGGTAGCCAACGACCTGGAGGTGATCAACCCGGCCACTGAGGAGGTCTGCGGGGTCATCTCCCTGGGCTCCGAGGCGGATGTGGACCTCGCGGTCGCCGCCGCCAAACGGGCCTTCGCCAGCTATGGCCGCAGCACCCGGCAGGAACGCCTGGAACTGCTGGAGAGTTGTGTCGCCACCTACAAGAAGCACTACAACGATGTGGCCGACGCCATTCGTGAGGAAATGGGCGCCCCGAAGAGCCTGGCGGTCAGTTCCCAGGCGGCCTGTGGCCTGGGTCACCTGCAGCAGGCGGCAGAAGTACTGAAAACCTTTGAGTTCGAGGAAGATCTCGGTGAGCACCGCGTATTCAAGGAGCCCATCGGGGTGTGTGGTCTCATCACGCCGTGGAACTGGCCGGTCAACCAGATCGGTTGCAAGGTCGCCCCGGCGCTCGCCGTGGGCTGTACCATGGTGCTGAAGCCCAGCGAAATAGCGCCCCTGTCGGCCTATATCTGGAGCGAAATCATGGACGAGGCTGGCGTGCCCGCCGGCGTGTACAACATGGTCAACGGCGACGGCCCGGTGGTGGGCACCGCGCTGTCGAAGCACCCGGACGTGGACATGATGTCCTTCACCGGCTCCACCCGCGCCGGCACCCTGGTGGCCCAGAACGCGGCGCCCACCGTGAAGCGGGTGACCCAGGAACTGGGTGGCAAGTCCCCGAATATCATTCTCGACGACGCCGACCTGGAAGCTGCGGTTACCGCTGGCGTGCTGCACATGTACAACAATACTGGCCAGTCCTGTAACGCCCCCTCGCGCATGCTGGTCCCGGCGGCCAAGCTGGAGCAGGCCGAGCAGATCGCTGCCCGGGTGACCGAGTCGGTGGTGGTGGGCGATCCCGCCGCTGAGGACACCACCATGGGGCCGGTGGTCTCGGAAACCCAGTTCAACAAGATCCAGGGACTGATCGAGCAGGGCATCGAGGAGGGAGCGAAGCTGGTGACCGGCGGACCGGGACGTCCGGAGGGGCTGGAACACGGCTACTATGTGCGCCCGACCATCTTTTCCGGTGCCAATAATGACATGACCATCGCGCGGGAAGAGATTTTCGGCCCCGTACTGACCATGATTCCCTATGAAACCGAAGAGGAAGCCATTGAGGTCGCCAATGACACGCCGTACGGTCTGGCGGGTTACGTGCAGTCCGGAGACCTGCAGCACGCGCGCGCGGTGGCCTCGAAGATTCGTGCCGGCAACGTCCATATCAACGGCGCCGCGGGCGGTTTCGATGTACCCTTCGGCGGTTACAAACAGTCTGGCAACGGCCGTGAGTGGGGCCACCACGGTTTCACTGATTTCCTCGAAATCAAGGCGGTGGAGGGCTACGGTAGCTGAAGATGGCCAGCTACGTACTCGCGATTGACCAGGGCACCACCGGCAGCACGGTGGCCCTGATGGACGAGCATGGCGTTCTGCGCTGCAGCGTCAACTACGAGTTTCCCCAGATCTACCCGAAGCCGGGTTGGGTCGAGCACCGCCCGGCGGAGATATGGGACTCGGTCCGCAAAGGGATTGCGGCGGTATTGCGCAAGAAGGTCTGCAAGGCCACTGATATTGCCGCTATCGGTATTACCAACCAGCGGGAAACCGCGCTGCTGTGGCATCGCGATTCCGGTGAGGCGCTGAATAATGCGATCGTCTGGCAGTGTCGGCGCACCACGGATTTTTGTGAATCGCTGAAGCAAGCCGGCCACGAACCGGCGGTGAAACGCCGCACCGGGCTGGTACTCGACCCGTACTTCTCCGCCAGCAAGTTCCGGTGGTTGCTGCAGAATACCGGCGGGATCTCACGGCTGCTGAAGGCGGGCAAGGTGGCCGCGGGGACCGTGGATTCCTACCTCATCTGGCAGTTGAGCGGCGGCGCCGCGCACGTGACCGATATTTCCAATGCCTCCCGCACCTCGTTGATGAGCCTGCGGCGTGGTCAATGGGATAGCCAGTTGCTGGACCTGTTTGAAGTGCCGGCAGAGATCCTGCCGCGGATCACCGCGAGCAGCGCGGTGCTTGCCCATACCCGCGGCGTGCCGGGCCTGCCGGACGGCATACCCATCGCCGGGGTGGCGGGCGACCAGCAGGCGGCCCTGTTCGGGCAGGCCTGTTTCGGCGTCGGCGACGCCAAGTGCACCTTTGGCACCGGCTCTTTCATCCTGATGAATACCGGCTCTGAATTACGCCTTTCCCGCTCCGGCCTGTTGACCACCGCGGCCTGGCAACTGGGGGAGTCCGGCAAACCGGTCTACGTACTGGAGGGCGGGGCCTTTATCTGCGGTGCGGCAGTCCAGTGGTTGCGCGATGAACTGCAGATTATCCGCAAGGCGCAGGACATCGAGGCCCTGGCTGCCAGCGTCCCCGATCACGGCGGAGTGGAATTCGTCCCGGCGCTGACCGGGCTGGGCGCGCCCCACTGGGCACCGCAGGCACGGGGTACCGTTACCGGTCTTACCCGCGGTGCCGGCCGCGGGCAGATCGCGCGCGCCACCCTGGACGCCATGGCCCTGCAGAATGCCGATATCCTCAGGGCGATGGAACGCGATCTCGGTAAGCGCATGAAACCCCTGCGAGTCGATGGTGGTGCGGCCGCCAACAATCTGCTGATGCAGATCCAGGCGAACGTACTGGGTCGCAAACTGATTCGGCCGCAGGTCATCGAGACCACTGTGGCGGGCGCCTGTTACCTGGCCGGGCTCGGTGTCGGCCTGTGGAGCAGTCCGAAGGCGGTGAAGGATATCTGGCGCGCCGAGCAGGAATTCACTGTTGCGATGTCTGCCCGGGCCCGGAAAGCGCGGCTGGCGTCCTGGCAGAAAGCCGTGGAGCTGACCCTGGCCTGAGTTGGCGATTCAGCCCCGACGGCGGCGACTGCTGAGGCCGTGTTTGCGCACCAGGCCACGCAGTTGGTTATAGCTGAGGCCCAGGGATTCGGCCGTGCGGCGCTGGTTGCCGTGGTGTTGGTGCAGTGCCTCCACCAGCAGTTTTTTTTCGATACGCCCGATCCGGGTATTGAAGTCAGCCTCGTCCACTCGGGCCCCATCGACCTCCGGCGCGGCCGCTGCCGGTAACGCGCCAGTGGTATGGCCGGCTTCCTGCTCGGCGGGAAAAGGGGATTGAAAGGGGTCGATCACGATGTCGCCCACGGGCTGGTCAGCGTCGCCCCAGCGGAACAGGGAGCGCTCCACCGCGTTTTTCAATTCCCGGATGTTGCCGGGCCAGGGAGCGCTTGCCAGTGCCTCTCGGGCCTGCTCCGTGAAACCCGGGAACAGTTCCCAGCCCAGTTCCGCCGACATCTGGATGGCAAAGTGCTGGGCCAGTTCGCCGATGTCCTCCCGCCGCAGACGCAGGGGCGGCAGGTGAACCACGTCGAAGGACAGGCGGTCCAAGAGGTCCAGGCGGAAACGCCCCTCTGCTGCGAGGGCCGGCAGGTCGGCGTGGGTGGCTGCCAGCACCCGCACGTCGACGGTGAGTGTTTTCTGCCCGCCCAGTCGCTCGAATTCACCGTATTCGATCAGGCGCAGCAGTTTTTCCTGCAGCCGTGGGCTCATGGTGCCCAGTTCATCGAGAAACAGGGTGCCACCGTCCGCCCGTTCAAAGCGCCCGGCCCGGGTGCCGGTCGCGCCGGTGAAGGCGCCCGCCTCGTGCCCGAATAACTCCGATTCCAGCAGGCTTTCCGCCATCGCAGCGCAGTTGACCTTCACCAGCGGCGCATCCCAGCGCGGGGAGAGGTAGTGAAGCCGCTCGGCGGCCAGTTCCTTGCCGGTGCCCCGTTCGCCGAGGATGAGTACCGGGCGGTTGATCAGGGCCAGGCGGGACAGTTGCTCCAGGGCCAGGGCCAGGGCAGCTGAGTTGCCAATGATGCTTTCACTGTTTCTCATAGGCGAATAATACCTATAAAAGTGTTTTGAAAACCTTAATATAGGTTAAAAAAATAAATAATTACCTGACGCTATCCGGCGAAAAGTTACAAAACCCAATAAAAACAGCGAGTTAAAGAGACTGGCACGGTTTCTGTATTTAACAGGACAGGCTGACGAAGCTGCTGGGGAGATCAAAGCGATGAATAGAGTAGACGAGCGATTCCTGGTGTACACCGCGCTGGTGGTGCTGTGCAGCACCCTGAGTGTATTCCTGGGGCCGGCGCTGGGAGCCTGGACGTTTGCCCAGGTGGCGCTGGTGATCGAGATTCTGTACTGGCTGGGTCGGCGCGGGCCGCGGGGCCGGACCTTGAGGCATTTTTAATCGAAGGAGTAGCACCATGGGTATTTTTTCCCGCATGACAGATATCATCAATTCCAACCTCAACGCCATGCTGGATTCCGCCGAGGATCCGGAAAAGATGATCCGCCTGATTATCCAGGAGATGGAGGACACGCTGGTGGAAGTGCGCAGTTCCTCTGCCCGGGTGTTGGCGGATCGCAAGTCGGCGGCGCGCCGGCTGGAACAGGTGCGCGCAGAGGCCGACAGCTGGGAGCAGAAAGCAAAACTCGCCCTCAGCAAGGGACGCGAGGACCTGGCCCGTGCGGCCCTGCAGGAAAAGCACGAGATCGAGGACGAAGTCGCGGTCATCGAGGCCGAACTGCAGGCGACGGATGAGCACATCGAGCAGCTCAACACCGAGGTGGCCCAGTTGCAGCAGAAACTCAGCGATGCCCGGGCCAAGCAGAAAGCGCTCCTGATGCGCAGCAAGACCGTCGAGTCACGGATCAAGGTGAAGCGGCAGATGCACCGGGAGGCGCTGGACACCGCCTTCCAGCGTTTCGAGCACTTCGAGCGGCGCATGGACAACCTCGAGAGCCAGCTGGAATCGATGGACCTGGGCCGCGAGGTCACCCCGGACCTGGCGGCGGAGATCGATGCGCTGCAGGAAGATGAGCGCATCAACGACGAACTGGATCGCCTGAAGGCAGAGCTGACCGGCAAGTCGCCTGCAGATGAGCAGCAGCACTAGGTCTGGTTTGGCTAATACGGGTAATGATGGCAGCATGGTCGATTGAGTGGCCGCTGCCCAAGGAATGATAGATGGAATTCTGGCAATTCATGTTTGTCCCCACCATCCTGTTTATGGTCATTGTGGCGCCGATCTGGATCACCATGCACTACCGGAGCGTGAGCCGGTCCAACCGCAGCCTGACCGAGGAAGATCGGGAGACCGTGGACCAGATGCTGGCAACGGTGGATCGGCTGACCGATCGCATCCGCGCGCTGGAATCGATCCTCGACGCCGACCACCCGGATTGGCGCCAGCAGGTGCATCGAGACGAACAGGAGGCACGAGACAATGAGTAAACGACACTACAGGCGCAGCAGGCAGGGTCACAACTGCAGCGATTTCAGGCGCAGGAAGTGCAGCGGTTGGGGCATGAACCTGTACCGCAATACGCGCGAGGGCAAGATCGCCGGCGTCGCAGCGGGGCTGGCCGACCACTGGGATGTGGCCCACTGGGTGGTGCGGCTGCTCTGGGTCGGCGCCTTTCTGTTTACCGGCACCCTGGCCCTGTGGGCCTACCTGGCGGCCTGGGTGCTGCTGGCCCCGCGGCCGTCCCGGCGCCACGACGACAGCGTAACCGACTCCGGCTACGAGGAGGAGGTCGAGGTGCAGATGGAATACGACGAAGAGCGCCACAGTTACCGGCCGCGCAAGGTGTTCCGGTACAGCGACAGCAGCAGTGAGCGCCTGCGACGCGCTCGGGAACGGCTCGACGAAGCGTTGCGGCGGGTGGAGGATATGGAATCCTACGTCACCTCCCGCAAGTACAACCTGAACAGGGAATTTTCCCGGCTCTGAGATGCCTGTGCACTCTCGTCATTCCCGCGGGCTCTCGTCTTTCCCGTGCATTCTCGTCATTCCCGCGAAAGCGGGAATCCATCTAGTCGATACTTCATTTGCTGGATCCCCGCCTGCGCGGGGATGACGAGGTAGAAGACCTCGAGGATGACGAGGTAAAAGACCTCGAGGATGACGCGGTAAGAGACTGCGGGGATGACGATAGGGGGCGTTACCGGACAGGCACTGGCTAGCCCGCCGATTCCAGCGCCCTGGCGTGAAAAGCGATGTGACTGCCCACGAAACTGGCGATAAAGAAGTAGCTGTGATCGTAGCCTTCCTGGCGGCGAATCGTGGCCGGGTAGTCCGCCTCGGCACAGACCTGCTCCAGTAATTCCGTTTTCAACTGGGTTGCCAGGAATTCGTCCGCCTCGCCCTGGTCGATGAGGGTGGGCAGGTGGTGGGCGCCGGCGCGAATCAGTTCGCAGCTGTCGTAGTTTTTCCAGGTTTCCCTGTCCGGACCCAGGTAGTTGCCCAGCGCTTTCTCGCCCCAGGGGCAGAGCGTGGGAGCCACGATGGGGGCAAAAGCCGAGACCGAGCGATAGCGGTCCGGGTTGCGCAGGGCGATGGTCAGCGCGCCGTGGCCGCCCATGGAATGGCCGAAGATACTGCAGCGATCCATGTCCAGTGGAAAATTGGAGCCAACCAGCTCCGGCAGTTCCTCGGTGACATAGTCGTACATGCGGTAGTTCACCAGCCAGGGCGATTCCGTGGCATTGACGTAGAAGCCGGCGCCGAGACCGAAGTCCCAGGCCCGGTCGGGATCATCCGGCACGTGCTCTCCCCGGGGCGAGGTGTCGGGCGCCAGGATCGCCACCTGGTGTTCGGCGGCGTAGCGCTGGGCGCCGGCTTTCTGCACGAAATTCTCGTCGGTACAGGTCAGGCCCGACAGCCAGACCAGCAGCGGCACCGGTTCGCGGCGGGCGGCGGGCGGCAGGTAGAGTGAGAAATTCATGTCGCAACCGAGACTGTGGGATTCATGGCTGTAGCGCAGTTGCTCGCCTTCAAAACAGCGGTTGCTGCCGGTTTGCTCCAGTGACATGTCGGTGCGGCTCTCCAGGTGAGGGGCCGTGTATGGTAAGGCGGGCTGCCGGGTAACACAACGGCGGTTGGATTGACCCACCGATTGGATTAGTCTGAGGGCAATAACAACAGGGGCGGGCGATGGACAACAACGCGGGGCAGGGCGGCTGATGCTGCACCGGATCTGGCTCGGATTTTTTGTGCTGGCCTTTCTCGCCGGCCTGGTCCAGTGGGGTTGGCTGGACGACGACCAGGTGTTCTCCCGCATGGTCACCTCCCTGTTCGATATGGCGGCGCTGGCGGTGGAACTGGCGCTGGGGCTGATCGGACTGATGGCGCTCTGGCTGGGCGTGGTGGCCCTGGGTGAGGCCTCGGGGTTGATTGACAGGCTGGCGCGGCTGCTGTCGCCGCTGTTTACCCGACTGATGCCCGAGGTCCCGGCGGGGCACCCGGCGATCTCGTCCATCACGCTGAACCTGTCGGCCAACGTGCTGGGCCTGGACAACGCCGCCACGCCCCTGGGCATCAAGGCGATGCAGGATCTGCAGACCCTCAATCCGCGACCGGCGGTGGCGAGCAATGCCCAGATCCTGTTCCTGGTTTTGAATACCTCCTCCGTCACCCTGTTCCCGATGAGCATACTCCTGTACCGGGCACAGATGGGGTCGGAGGATCCGGCGGCGGTATTCATCCCCATCCTGGTGGCCACGGCCTGTTCCACCCTGGCCGGACTGCTGGTGGTCGCCCTGGTCCAGCGAATTCGCCTCTGGGATACGGTGCTGCTGGCCTTCATTGGCGGGGCGCTGGCGCTGCTGCTGGCCCTGGTGGTGTGGCTGGGGACCCTGGGTGCGTCCGAGTTGCAGCGCCAGTCCAGCCTGGTCAGTAACCTGCTGATTTTGTCCCTGATCGTACTGTTTCTGCTCACAGCCCATCGCCGCGGAGTCAATGTGTACGAGACGTTTATCGACGGCGCCAGGCAGGGATTCGAGACGGCCATCGGCATCATTCCCTACCTGTTGGCGATGCTGGTCGCCATCGGGCTGTTCCGCGCCAGCGGCGCGCTCGAAATTCTGCTGGACGGTCTGCGGCTGGTGGTGGCGGGGGCAGGCTGGGACACGCGTTGGGTGGACGGCATGCCCACCGCCCTGATGAAGCCGCTGTCCGGTTCCGGGGCGCGGGCCATGATGATCGAGACCATGAACGCACACGGGGTGGATTCGTTCCAGGGCAGGCTGGTTGCGACGCTGCAGGGTTCCACCGAGACCACGTTCTACGTTCTGGCGGTGTATTTTGGTTCGGTCGGTATTCGCCACGCGCGCCACGCGGTGGCCTGCGGCCTGCTCGCTGACCTGGCGGGCATTTGTGCCGCGATCGCGGTGGCCTACTGGTTTTTCGGTTAATGGTATAGTCGCCAGGGCACACGGGGACAGGGCAGATATGAGCAGAAGGAAAGCGCGGGATGATTCGCTGCTGGGCACATTCATCCTGCCCATTGCGCAGACCCTGACCATACAGGGACAGGACGCCATCGAGGTGGTCAGTTCCGTCGGCATCGACCCTGCCAAGGTGGCCAATCCTGACTGGCGGATTTCCCATGAGCAGATGAGCGCGTTGATGCAGTGCTGTGTGGATCTCAGTGGCGACGAGGCCTTCGGGCTGGTAGCTGCCGAGCAACTCCAGCCGCAGATGCTGCATGCACTGGGGCTGGCCTGGCTGGCCAGTGATACCGTCCATGACGGCCTGCGCCGACTGGTGCGATTCGGACGCCTGATCAGCACGGGGCTGCACACGGAACTGGAGGAGCAGGGCGACCTGGTGCACCTGCTCGTGCAGCAGTCCCTGGAACTTGACGATTTTTGTCACGCAGCCAGGGACTACCTCGTGGGCATGGTGGTGCGCATGTGTCGCCTGACGCTGGGTGATTTTCTCGCCCCGGTGATGATAGAACTGGAGCGGCCGTGTCCCCAGGCTCCCGATCGCTGGGAGTATATGCTGGCCAGTCGGGTGCAGTTCGACAGGCCAGCCACCCGCATCAGCTGGTCCCGGTCGGATATCGAGGAGCCGCTGATCACCGGTGACCCCGGGCTGGCGCGAATCAATGACGAACAGGTGCAATCCTACCTGGACAGTTTCCTGGCGCAGAGTACCTGTCGCGAGGTGGTGAGCAAGATCGTCGAGAAACTGCCCGACGGCCCCCCCAGCCAGCAGGCTATTGCGGCGGAGTTGCATATCAGCAACCGCACCCTGCAGCGGAAACTGAAAGAAGAGGGCACCAGTTTTATGGACCTGCTGCAGGATACGCGCCTGCAACTGGCTCAGAAGTACCTGCGGCAGCCGGGTCGCTCGATAGTGGAAACCGCCTATATGCTGGGATTTTCAGAGCCAAGCACCTTTTCCCGCGCTTTCAAACGCTGGACCGGCCAGGCACCACTGGAATACCGAAAAGGCAACGATTCCAGGGCCTGACCACCAATTTGGCGGCTGTGGTCAAGCGCCTGTCGCCCGCCGCCATGCCAAGCCGGGTCGCCGGTCATTATCCTTTCCAGGGACAATAAGGGAGGGATATCCGTGGAAAATCCATTACTTTTAATTACCGACAAGGTAACCCGCATGATCCGCTCGATGGTCTATCTGGCCATGTGGATTGGCTACCGGCGCGGGGCCACCACCAACGACATCGTCGGGTTTCTCCGCGTCTGGGCCCCCTCTGACCGGGACCGCTTTCACACTGGCGCGATTGAGCGCGCACTGGTCGAACTGAACCTCCGCGGTAAGGTGGTCAATGCCGGGGGGCGCTGGTACCTGGCTGAAGTGCCGTGCTGAGTGAGAGGGACAACCGCTGTCCGGCCTGTGGCTCGTCCTCGGTTGCGTCGCGGCGCACGCTGTTTCACCAGCTGCTGGAGCAGGGAGCGCTGCCGCAACAGTTCGCCTGGTACGCACGCGAGGGCTATGACCTGTATCCACCGAAGTCACTGTTTTTGATCCTGTTGCTGCTGGTGTTCATGGCGCTCATACCGGCCTCGGTATTCTGGTATGCCGAAAACTACCCGATGGTGGAATGGCTGGCCCTGTCCCTGCTGGCCCTGCTGGCCTGCCTTCTGGTGGATGTGCTGAGCACCTACCGCCGTTACAGGGAATGGAGCCGGCAGTGGCTTTGCGCCGACTGCCGGCGCTATTTTCAGCGCCGGAGTGCCCACGCCCCACGGCGGATTGCGCGATTGATTTGAGCCGCGCCCCTTCCTTCGCCGCGCCATGGCACTATAATCGAGCGCAGGTTTTATAGCAGAAGGACGTGACCATGGGCAGGATTCTGATTATCGCCGATACCGAGGACAGCTGTTTCGCCACCCCTCGGGGCCTGGAACTTGCCCGTCGCCTGGGACACAGCGCGGAGGTGGTGGCGTTTACCTATGCCCCGCTCAAGGGCATGAAGCTGAACGCCGCGGCACAGTCCGAGGCGAAAAAAAGGCTGTTGGCCAGGCGCGAAGCCCAGGTCCAGACCCGTATCGACAAATACCGCAAGGGTGAGCAGAAGGTCTCCCTGAAGGTCGTGTGGGAAAAGCACCTCTGCGACTGGGTGGTAAAGCGCTGCAGCAAGCCCTATGACATGGTGGTAAAAACCGGCCATCGCACCGAAACGCTGATGTATACCCCCACCGATTGGCAGTTGCTGCGGGAGTGCCCGGCTCCGGTTCTCATCGTCGCCGATCGCAAGTGGCATCGCACCAAGCCCATCCTCGCGGCACTGGACCTGGGCACTCGGGTCCCCGAAAAAAGGGCGCTCAATCACCGGGTGCTGGAGACGGCCCGGCACCTGGCCGAGGCATTGCAAGCCGAGCTGAAAATAATCACGGCCCTGGAAATTCCCACTCTGTTGCAGGACCTGGACCTGGTCGACCCGCTGGCCTACACCCGTGAAATGAAAGATCGGATGGAGCCTCACCTGCAGGAACTGGCCAGGGCCCACAAACTCCCTGAAAAGGCGTTTCGCTGCAAGAAGGGCCCGGTATCCAGGGTCATTACCAGTACCGCGGCCAGAGATCGCGCGCAACTGGTGGTGATGGGCACGGTGGGGCGCAAGGGCGTGCGGGCGCGGCTGCTGGGCAACACTGCCGAGACCGTACTGCGGCATCTGAAAACCGACGTGCTCGCGATCAAGCCCTGAGATGTGACCCGGCTCACTTTTTTATACTCCAGCATTTGAAATTTCCCCGAAGCGGGCTATGTTTGTAAATGCACGTGGCTTCCCGGCCCGTGCACACGTCCCCTGGCCGATGTTTCTGCCCCGAAACATACGGCTATTTTGGCCCGCAGTCAGTTCCTGATTTGCGGGCTTTTTTGTACGTAAAACATAGCGATTTGCCTTCTTCTTAAAGTCGTTTCTAGATTTCTGGTGAAGCTGTCGTCCCGGGCCATGCTGCTGTCGTCCGCTGCCATGTGGCAAATCGCGGGCGAGGCGTATTCTCACTCCCAACGTAAACGAGCGCAGAGACAGGCGCGAAAAGACAGGGAGACCGCACATGCACGAGCTGGTAATGAGAATCAAGGAACCCGAACTGTGTTACGTGTTTGGCGCGAACGCCATCCGCCGCGGTCATCCGGAGCTTGCGCTACAGGCCCAGCGCCGCGCAGTCGACCTGCGGGCCGAGTCGCACGAGCCCGATTCGGAAGCAGAACGTGCCGCCCTGCGTGCCATATACGCCTACGAGGAGGCACTCAGTCACACCAAGGGCAAGCGCACCCGCGCGACCGGCACCTGGCAGATGGTCAAGCGTTACGGCCTTTTCGAGGCAATCCAACGTCGCCTGGACGGCCGAAAAAGCGAGGACATGAGTGACAGCCTCAAGGCGCTTGGCATGGCGGACTACAGTTTTGAGACGGTGCGCGACGCGTACCCTGAAGCCTTCGAGCAGCTCGCAGCTTGAGAAAGCAGAACGACAGAGGTTGACCGGATCCCTACCTTGGCCCGTCCCCAGCTGTATCGGGGAATCAAACGGGCCCTTTTTAGGGGCCTCAACCCGAACCGAATGATCCCCCTGTAGGTAACGAACCTACTTTTTTCGCCCGGCCCCTGGCCGGGTTTTTTTTGGTCTGACCCCGGTCGCTGTAACACAAGGCAGCGCCTGCCCTGCTACACTGGCACAAGCAATCAGGGAAGGAATGCAGTGGTTAGTCCAATCAAAACACGCCTGGCGGACCTGGACGAAAACCTGTTCATGCCGCGCGAGCTCAGCTGGCTGTCTTTCAATGCGCGCGTTCTGCAGGAGGCGGCGGACCCATCCGTGCCGATTATACAGCGGGTGCGCTACCTGGGGATTTTCTCCAATAACCTCGACGAGTTCTTCCGGGTCCGGGTAGCGGAAGTCAGGCGCCTGGTTTCCGTGTCCGGTGGCGGCAACAAGCAGCAGTCCAAGGACCTGTTGAAGGCGATCCAGGACCGGGTCGTGCAGTTGCAGAGTGACTTCGAACGGGTCTACGACGCGGTGCTCGCGGACCTGGCGGCGCGCCACATCTACATGATCAACGAAGCGCAGCTGGACGAAAACCAGGCCGCTTTTGTCCAGGCCTATTTTACCGAAACCGTATTGCCGGAACTGGAGCCCATTCTGCTGGCCGACGCACAGCCTATTCCGGTACTGAACGACGAGTCACTGTACCTCGCAATCGATGTGCGTTCCGGCGAGGACTACCACTATGCAGTGCTCGAGGTTCCCACCGACCGGCTACAGCGTTTTGTGGAAATCCCGCGTAAAAAAGGCAAGGCCGGCAGGGTCTTCATTGTGCTGGATAATATCATCCGGGCCTGCCTGCCCCAGGTCTTTCGCGGGGTATTCACTATCGACTCGGCCCAGGCCTATTGCTTCAAGTTCTCCCGCGATGCGGAAATCGAACTGGACACGGGCATCATGGAGAGCCTGATCGACAAGATGGCCACGAGCCTTAAGCAGCGGCGCAAGGCGGACGCCGTTCGTTTTGTCTACGATGAACAGATGCCGCAGCGACTGCTGGACTACCTCTGTCGCAGGTTCGGGTTTGGCGGCTACGACAGCCTGATATCCGGTGGCCGCTACCACAATTCCAAGGACTTCATGGCGTTCCCCAATGTCGGTCCGCGCTACCTCGAGTTCAAGCCCCAGCGGCCCATCCGCCTGGCACGGCTGGACGACCACGGCAGCCTGTTCGACGCCATTCGGGAACAGGACGTGTTCCTGTACTACCCCTATCACCCCTTCAACTACATCATCGATCTGCTGAAGACCGCTGCCCTGGATCCCCACGTGCGCAGCATCAAGATCTGCCTGTACCGGGTGGCCCGCGATTCCAGGGTCATCGACGCCCTGTTCAACGCGGTTCACAATGGCAAGCGGGTTCTGGTGGTGGTGGAGTTGGCGGCGCGGTTCGACGAACAGGCCAATATCGACTGGGCGCAACGCCTGGGTGAGAGCGGTATCGAGGTGATATTCGGCATCCCCGGACTGAAAGTGCACAGCAAACTCTTACTTATCGAGCGGCGCGAGGACAACACCACACGGTTCTACAGCCACATCGGCACCGGAAATTTCAACGAAAAGACTGCCCGGCTCTACACGGACTTCTCCCTGATTACCTGGGACCAGAATGTGGGGCGCGACGTCTACGATGTCTTCGACTTCCTGCAGTACAACTACAAGCGGCCAAACTACCGCGTGCTGTTGGTGTCGCCACACAGCTGTCGCTCGGGCCTGATGGAAATGATTGAAGCGGAAATCGCCAACGCCCAGGCCGGCTACCGTGCCTCCATGACCCTGAAATGCAACAACCTGGTGGATCGGGAACTGGTCATGAAGCTCTATGAGGCCAGTGACGCCGGGGTGAAGATACGCCTTATCGTGCGCGGCATGTGCTCCCTCCTCCCCGGTGTGAAGGGGATATCCGAGAACATCCAGGCTATCAGCATCGTCGATCGTTTCCTGGAGCACCCGCGCGCCTATGTATTCTACAACCGGGGCAGCCCGCGCTACCTGATCGGTTCCGCCGACCTGATGACCCGCAACCTGGATTTCCGGGTGGAGGCGCTGGTGCCGATATTTGACGCTGAGGCCCAGAAAATCATCCAGGACGTACTGGACCAGCAGTGGTACGACAATGTGAAAGCGCGGATACTGGACCAGAACCAGCTCAACGAGATGGTCAAACCCAGGAAGAAGGCTGCCAGAATCCGCTCCCAGGAAACCATCCACCGTTACCTCGCCACGGGCAAGCTGCCGCGGTATCCTAAGTCCCGCATGAACAAGCCGGCCCGGCGTCGGCGCAAGGTTTCCTGATCGCAGCGCCGAACCCGCCGGGAGCCACGTCTACCGGCTCCGGTATCTCACTTGACAGGGCAGGACACATTGGCCGGTAGCAGCTTACTTATCCTGATCGACGACATCGCCGCGGTGCTCGACGATGTCGCCCTGATGACCAAGGTGGCGGCGAAGAAGACCGCCGGCGTGCTGGGTGACGACCTGGCCCTGAATGCACAACAGGTCAGCGGCATACGCGCCGATCGCGAATTGCCCGTGGTCTGGGCGGTTGCGCGTGGCTCCTTCCGAAATAAGCTTATTTTGGTACCCGCCGCTTTATTGATCTCGGTGGTCGCTCCCTGGCTGATCACGCCACTGCTGATGATCGGTGGCCTGTTCCTCTGTTATGAGGGCTTTGAAAAGATCGCCCACCGCTGGCTGCACAGCGCGGAAGAAGACGCCGAGGATCACCGGGAGTTGCTGGAACACCTGGCGGATCCGGGGGTCGACCTGGTGAAATTTGAGCGCGACAAGATTCGTGGCGCGATTCGCACCGACTTTATCCTGTCCGCGGAAATCATCGTGATCACCCTCGGCACGGTGGCGGAATCCGACTTCATGACCCAGGTGGTGGTGGTGTCGGCTATTGCTGTACTCATGACCATCGGGGTGTACGGGCTGGTGGCGGGTATCGTCAAACTGGACGATGCGGGGCTGTTCCTGTCCCGGCGCGAAGGGGATGGCCTGGGGCGGCGATTTTTGCGCTGGTCGGGAGCCCGTCTGCTCGGTTTTGCTCCCTGGCTGATGAAAGCGCTTGGGGTGGTGGGCACCGCGGCCATGTTCCTGGTCGGCGGGGGTATCCTGCTACATGGGCTGCCGGTGCTGGAGCACCTGATCGAGCCACTGCTGTCCCGGCTGGCGGGACTGGAGTCAGCGGGACCGGTTCTGGTAAAACTCGCGCCCACCCTGGCAGGCCTTGTGCTGGGCCTGTTGGCCGGGGGGCTGCTGGTCGGGCTGCAGCAACTCTATCTGCGGGTCAGGAGATAATTCGGGGACAGTTCACTTTATTCCCGGCGAAAATAAAGTGAACTGTCCCCGAATTTCGCGCGTCTATTTCAGGAGTGACCCGAGAATTCCGCGGAACAATTTTTTCCCCAGGCTGCTGCCCGCAGCACTGCCCAGGCTGCGCGCCATGCTCTTGATAAAGGCCTCGGAGGAGGTTTCGCGGGAGCTGCTTTTCCTGGTTTCAGCGGCGCGCTGCTTCTCCTGCGCGGCCTTCTCTGCTGCTGCCAGCCTGGCCGCGACGCGTTCCTGTAACACCTCGTGGGCGGACCGTGGGTCCACCGGATCCCTGTAACGCCGCTGGTTGGGGTCCCGCGCCAGGCAAGCCTGGCGTTCGGCGGCAGTGGCCTTGCCCATGCGCGAGCAGGGCGGGCGCACCAGCACCCGCTCCACCGGGGCGGGGATGCCCTTGTCCTGCAGGGTGGACACCAGCGCCTCGCCGACACCCAACTCGGTGATCGCCGTGACGGTGTCCACCTTCGGGTTGGCCCGGAAAGACTGCGCGGCGACCTTGACTGCTTTTTGTTCCTTTGGTGTGTAGGCCCGCAACGCGTGCTGGACCCGGTTGCCCAGTTGCCCCAGTACCGGGTCGGGGATGTCCGAAGGGCTCTGGGTGATGAAATACACACCAACGCCCTTGGAGCGGATCAGGCGCACGACCTGCTCGATTTTCTCCAGCAGGGGTTTCGGGGCATCCCGGAACAGCAGGTGGGCCTCGTCGAAAAAGAACACCAGGATCGGTTTGTCCGGATCGCCCAGTTCCGGCAGGTTTTCGAACAGTTCCGACAGCAACCACAACAGGAAGGTGGAGTACACCCGCGGACTCTGGATCAGGGTGTCTGCCGCCAGCAGGTTTATCACCCCCTGGCCGCTGCGTTCAACCTGCATGAAATCTTCCAGCTCCAGTGCGGGCTCGCCGAAAAATGCTTTCCCGCCCTCACGCTCCAGCATCAACAGGCGGCGCAGTATGGCGTTGACTGATGCCCTGGAGACATTGAAGCCCACGCCCATTTCGCTGCTGTGATCCCCGAGGTATTCCAGGGTCGTGCGCAGGTCTTGCAGGTCGACCAGCAGCATGCCCTCGTCATCCGCGAATTCGAAAACCAGCGTCACGACGCTTTCCTGGGTTTCATTGAGGTCCAGCAGGCGCGAGATCAGTTGCGGTCCCATCTCCGATATCGTGGCGCGTATGGGTGTGCCCTTCTTGCCGAACAGGTCCCAGAAAGCGACCGGAAAGCCCCGCTGGCGATAGTCCTCGATGCCGATTTTCTGCACCCGCTCTTCGACCTTGGGGTGCGGCTTGCCGGCCTGGCTCAGTCCGGAGATGTCGCCTTTCACATCGGCCAGGAATACCGGAACCCCCAGGTCGGAAAAACCCTCGGCAAGGCACTGCAGGGTAACTGTCTTGCCGGTGCCGGTCGCGCCGGCAATCAAGCCATGCCGGTTGGCGTAGCGCGGGTTGAGAAAGACCTGGCCAGCCTCGGAGCCGCCGATCAACAAGCCGTCAGTCATGGTTCATATTCTTCTTCGCGAAGGGTAAAGCGGATAGACTAAGCTCTTTGTCTGGCTGATACCAGTAGGAGGCCGTCATGCGCTGGAAGGGCAGACGCACCAGCAGCAACGTGGAAGACCGTCGCGGGCAGGGAGCTGCCATGGGCGCGGCGGCGGGTGGCGCGATGGTGCTGCGCCTGTTGCCGGCACTGGTCAGGACCAAGACCGGGCGCACTGTGCTGATCGTGGGCGTGCTGGCGGTAGTGGGCAGCCGAATGCTGGGCATCGACCTGCTGCCCCTGTTATTCGGCGGTGGTGGCGCGAGCCAACCGGTGGACTACCAGCCCACAGCCGAGGAACAGGAACGGGCCGAGTTTGCGTCGGTGATTCTGGCCGACACCGAAGACACCTGGCAGGCGCTGTTTGAACAGCAGGGCAGGGCCTATCGCGAGCCCACCCTGGTCCTGTTTACCGACAGCGTGCGCTCGGCCTGTGGTGGCGCCAGCGCGGCGATGGGCCCGTTTTACTGCCCGGCAGATCAGCAGGTCTATCTCGATCTCAGTTTCTTCTCTGATCTCGCCAGTCGCCACGGCGCGCCCGGAGACTTTGCCCAGGCCTACGTGATTGCGCACGAGGTCGGACATCACGTGCAGACCCTGCTCGGTATTTCAGGCGAAGTGCGCGCCGCCGGCCAGGGCCGCAGCCAGGCCCAGGTGAATGCCCTGTCGGTGCGACAGGAATTACAGGCGGACTGCTTTGCCGGCTTGTGGGGCCACGCGGCGAAGGTGGATCGCGCGCTGCTGGATCCCGGCGACCTGGAGGAGGCCTTGGTGGCCGCCAGCGCCATCGGCGATGACCGCCTGCAGCGCCAGGCGGGTGGAAGAATCGTGCCGGACAGTTTCACCCACGGGAGTTCGGAGCAGCGCGTGCGCTGGTTCCGGCGCGGTTTCGACAGCGGCACGCTGGACAGCTGCGATACCTTTTCCGCCCGGCAGCTCTGAAGTGGGTCAAATAGGACGCCTGTGCCACAACAGCAGAAAAGCCATCAGACCCATCGGGGCGAGGCACGACAGCAGCAGGGCCTGCCAGCTGATCAGGCTCAAGGCCCAGCCGGCGCAGAGTGATGCCACGGCCTGGGTGCTGAACACCACCGTATCGTTGGCGGCCTGTGCCCGGTACTGTTCGCCCTCGCGGTAAGTGGTCGGCAGCAGGGCGGTACCCGCAACAAACAGGAAATTCCAGCCTATCCCGAGCATGACCAGTTGTCCCCAGAAGCCCAGCACGGTGACATCGACCAGGCCGATGGCGATCGTGGTGCCATAGCAGGCCAGGCCCGCGACCATCAGGCCGCGGATAGACAGGGCCTTGAACAGCCAGGCGGTTACCAGCGAGGGGAGAAACATGGCAGCTATGTGCCACTGAATGACCCACTTGGTGTCCTCCAGGCTGTGCCCGTGATGGACATGCATGCTGATCGGTGTGGCAGTCATGACGAAGGACATGATGATGAAGGCCACTGCACCGCTGGCAATGGCCAAGACCAGGCTGCGCTCCCGCAGCATCACCCGCAGGGGCCGGGCGGGGGCAACTTCACTGACCTGCCCGGGGCGGTAGTCGCTATAGAACAACAACAGGAAGCCGGCGAAGATATAGCAGCCCGTACCCAGTAAAAAGGAGCCTAGGTACTCGGCACTGAGCAGGTTCTTGCCCAGCACGGCCAGCTCCGGGCCGAGGAAGGCAGCGACGATCCCCGCGCACATGATGATTGACGCCACGGTGGGGCCGCGGTCCAGGGGCAGCCGCTCCATGGCCGCAAACCGCACCTGCTGCAGGGCGGCATTGGTGGCGCCAATCAGGCTGGCGCCGAGGCAGAACAGGGCAAAATCGTCCCGTTCCAGGGCCAGGGCATTCAACAGCATGGCCCCCACCCCCAGCACCAGGAACAGGGCCAGCGTGCGTTTGCGGCCGAATCGCGCCATGCCCCGGGTAGCGGGAAATACACCCAGGGCGGTACCGACAATCATGAGGGTGATGGGCAGGGTAGCCAGGCCCGGTGTCGGCGCCAGGCGGGTGCCGATAATACTGCCTATCAGCATGATCATGGGTGAACCGGACATGGCCACGGCGTTCAGCAGTGCCAGCAGCCAGACCGTTTGGAAACCTTTCAGCATCGGTCTAGACTAGCAGCTTTTACACCTGTGAGATCAGCCGATGCGTGTCTTCCTCTCCCTCATGTTGTTCTGGTCCACCCTGTCAGCGGCCAGTGAGCCGATCCAGACTGAGCATGCCAGCCGGGCGCTGGAGATTTATCGCACTATCGTCGAGGTGGACACCTCCAAGCACCAGGGAAATACCCTTCGCGTCGCCAGCTACCTGGCGGACCAGTTGCTGGCGGCGGGCTTTCCAGAGGAAGACGTCCAGGTCAGCAGCGTGGGCGACAAGGCTATCCTGGTGGCCCGCTATCGCGGCGATGGCAGCAGTGGCAAGAAGCCCATCCTGTTGCTGGGCCACATGGATGTGGTGGAGGCCATTGCCAGCGACTGGGAAAGGCCACCGTTCACCCTGACCCGGGACGACAAGAATTTTTATGCCCGGGGCACCTACGACAACAAGTTCGGCGTCGCCCAGCTCACCGCCACGTTCATCCGCCTGCGTAAAGAGGGTTTCGTGCCGACCCGCGACCTGATCCTGGCATTTTCAGGGGACGAGGAGAGCGGCATGACCACCACCCGGTTCATGGCCTACGAGATGCCGGAACTGGCAGAGGCGGAATTTGCGCTCAATTCAGACGCCGGTGGCGGCGCCCTGAACGATACCGGACAGGCGGTGAACTACCGCATACAGGCGGCGGAAAAAACCTATGCCACCTGGGAGCTGACGGTGCGCAATCCCGGCGGGCACAGTTCCCGCCCGCGGCTGGATAACGCGATCTATGAACTGTCCGATGCGATCAAGGCAATCCAGGACTATCGTTTCCCGGTGCGGCACAGTGAACTGACCCTCAGCTACTTCCAGGCCACCGGCCGGCAGCTCGGTGGCGAACTGGGGGATATGATGGTGCGGTTTGCCTACGACCCCGGCGACGAGGAGGCGGCGGACTTCCTGTTCCGGGATCCCTCTTACGTCGGTACCACCCGCACCACCTGCGTGGTGACCATGCTGCGCGCCGGCCACGCCGAAAATGCCTTGCCCCAGTCGGCGACCGCCACGGTGAACTGCCGCATCTTCCCCGGTGTGTCGGTGGCAGAAGTCGAGCAGCGCCTGCGCGAGGTTGTGGCCAACGAGGGCATCGAGTTCGTGCTGCTGGGCGATCCCACCGAGAGCCCCGTGTCAGAGTTGCGGCAGGACGTGATCGCCGCTTTGGGTAAGGCGTTACACAGCCGGTACCCGGCACTGCCCATGATCGCTTACATGGAGTCGGGCGGCACCGATGGCATGCATTTCCGCCGGGCGGGTATACCCACCTGGGGTATCAGCGGTCTCTTCATTCACCCGGGGGAAATGTTCGCCCACGGGCTCAACGAGCGGGTGCCCATAGACTCGTTCTACGGTGCGCTCGATCACTGGAGCATTATCCTCAGGGAGCTGGCGGGTCCCGGGGAGTAGGTGGAAACTGCGCCAGGGCCTCGGTCAGCTGCCGTGGCAGGTCACAGTCCGGGCAGCGAGACAGCAGTTCATCCCAGGCCTGCTGGGCGCGCCCGGCCTCACCCTGCTCCATGAGTCGCGCCAACCCGGGCAGTGCCTGCAAGACGCGCTCGCGATCGGTGGTCGCGCCCGGGGCAGCCGCCCCGGCGCGGAGTTCCTCGCGCTGCGGCCGCTGTTTTTCCAGGGCCTGGTCGGCACTGATCATGCGGGCCGACTCACTGCGTGCCCGGTAGTCGCGGTCCGGGAGTGTCGGGGCGGCGCCCGCCGCGGGTTCGCTGGCCGGACTGGCGGACCGGGCGTCTGCCTCAAGTCGCTCAGTAGCGAGCCCGGCCGGGCTGCTTTCGCGGCCGGGCTGTTCGGTGGGGATGATCAATACCGCCACCACCAGCAGGGCCGCAGTGGCCAGGCCCCCGGTAAACCAGGGCTGCAGGACGCGGCGGCGACGCGGCGCCTGCGCGCTGGCATAGGCCAGTATCTTCCTGTCCAGCTCCGCCGGTGAGCGGGGCTTTGGCAGGGGCAGCTGTTCCTGCTCCGGTCGATCAGAATCGTTCATGCCGCCTCTCCCAGAATCTCTCGCAAGCGACCGCGGCCATAACGCAGGCGACTCTTGACGGCCTCCTCGCTGGCGCCACAAATCCCGGCGATCTCTGCTAGTGAAAATCCCTGCTCCCGCAGCAGCAGGGCATCGCGCTGTTCACCGGGCAACTGGCCGACCGCCGCCAGGATTTCCTCTTCCGTGGGACCCGCCGGGTCGGCGCTGGAAAGCTGCCCGGTTTCGTCCGGCAGTGGCTGGTGGCGGTTGTCACGGCGGCGCCAGAAGTCCACCTGGCGATTGTGGGCAATGCGGAACAACCAGGTACGGAAGCCGGCCTCGGGCCGATAGCTTGCCGCCCGGTCCACCACTGCCATCCACGTGTCCTGGGCCAGCTCCTCCACGATGGCCGGGCGCGGGCAGTGCTGGTAAAGAAACGCGAACAGGCTGTCTTTATGGCGGCGATACAGGCACTCGAAAGCCCCTGCATCGCCGGCCTGGTAGGCCTGCATCAGCGCCTCGTCGCTTTTCAGGCGGTCCAGCAGGGGCAGCACGGACTGGTTCTGGTGACAGTGATCATGAACCCGAGGATAGTGCCTGCGCCAGTTCAATCAAGTGGATGAACTCGCTGCGGTAACCGTGGGGATCATCGCCGCGGGCGTCCCGGGCCAGTTTCAGTGCGTCGTCATAACTCCAGCTGCCCGTGTGCTCGCCACCGCGCAGCAGCTGGCCGAACCCGGCCACGCTGGCGGCGAAGCGCAGATCGACGCTGGCCGGCGGGTGCGGCTGTCCGGTTATCGGAGCGGGCACCGGGCGGGATATTTCCTCGCTGCGGCTGGCGCCGGGTTGCTTGTAGCGCAGCTTGACCATGGCCAGTTCGGTGTCGTGGCCGGGCCGGGCCGATTGTTCCTGGCTATAACGGAGCGCCGGGATTCGGCCGCTGTCAGCGTCTGTCAGCACCAGTTCATACAGGGCGGTGACCGTATGTCCTGCGCCGATGTCGCCCGCATCTACCTTGTCGTTCACGAAGTCCTCGCGATCCAGCAGGCGGTTTTCGTAGCCGATCAGGCGGTATTCACGTACCCAGCGGGGGTTGAACTCAACCTGGATCTTGACATCTTGCGCGATGGTCAGGAGGGTGGCGTCCATTTCCTGTACCAGTACTTTCTGGGCCTCGCGCAGGCTGTCGATGTACGCCGCATTGCCGTTGCCGACGTCGGCCAGCTGCTCCATCAGGGCGTAGTTGTAGTTGCCACTGCCGAAACCCAGTGTGGTCAATGCCACGCCGCGGTCTCGCTTGCGCGCGACCAGGTCTTTCAGCGCTTCGAGATTGACCGTACCGACGTTCATGTCCCCGTCGGAGGCGATGATGACCCGGTTAATGCCACCCTCTATACGATGCTGCTCCGCCAGCTGGTAAGCCAGCTGGATGCCGGCACTGCCGTGCGTGCTGCCGCCTGCTTCCAGGGCGTCGATGGCGGCCAGGATGGTCGCTCTCTGGTCGCCCGGGGTGCTGGGCAGTACCGTACCCGCGGCACCGGCGTACACGGCCAGGGCGATCCTGTCCTCGGCAGTCATACGGTTTACCAGCAGGCGCAGTGATTTTTTCACCAGTTCCAGCTTGTCCGGAGCGCGCATGCTGCCGGATACATCGACCAGGAAAACGAGATTGGCGGGCGGCCGCTGTTCCAGTGCCGGCCGGTAGCCTTTCAGGCCGATCTGCAAAAGTTTGCGATCGCCATTCCAGGGCGCGGACGCCAGCTCCGTATGGATGCTGAAGGGTGTCGCCGCACTGCGGGGTTCTTCGTAGCTGTAGCCGAAATAGTTGATCATCTCCTCAACGCGTACGGCATCCGAGGGCGGCAATCGTCCCTCGCTGCTGAGCATCCGCCGCACGTTGGCGTAGGCCGCCGTATCCACATCGATACTGAAGGTCGACAGGGGCTGCTCCCGGGCCAGGAATACGCCGTTGGCGTCGTAGTGCAGGTAGTTTTCGCGATCCACCCGCAGGCGCTGTGGCTGGGTGGGTGTCGGGCCGTAGCCGCGGTACAGGTCGTGTTCGGCCGCGGCGTCGGCCATTGCGCGGCCTGCCGCGGGCGACGCGGCCAGCTTTGCCAGCGTTCGCTGCTCCTCCGGCAGCGGGTCGGCAGGCCGCTCCGAGCGGGTCGCAGGCTCGCCGCCGGCCAGCGGCTCCCGGGTGGGGCCGCTATGGGGTTCGGCACAGGCAACCAGAACGGCGGCAACTGTCAGGCTGGTCAGCATCAGTGGATGGCGCATGGCGATCTCCTCTCAGGTCGGTTCAGTACTTAATCGCGGCATGAGACCGAAAGGGGTCAGGTCCACCTGTCGCTTTTTCAACCCGGTTGAAAACTGGACAGATCGACTGTCCCTGCCCGGCGCGGAATCATGCCCACGGTAGATTGGAGGAAACCGGTATGAGTGCTGTGAAACTGATCGAAAACCGAATCGCCAGGGAGCTGATACGGCAGCGAAGCCGGGTGCGGGATCCCTCGCCGGGGCATGCCGGCCGCCTGATCACCGCGCTGGCGCTTGGCGCGGGCCTGATACTGGCCGGCAGTTACCTGCAGGAGATGCTGTGGGTGCTGCTGGGTGCGGCCGCCTGTCTTGCCCTGGGGGATACCTGATCGCGTATCATGGGCACGGCCGAAAGGAGTGCCCTCATGTCGAACGGCGTCATTATCATAGAGTTGCCCAGGCTGGCCCTGGCTTTTGTCCCGGTGGCGGTCACCTTGCTGGTCTTTCTGCGCTGGTCCCTGTCCGTCCGCAACGCGCTGTGGGCTGTGTGCCGCATGCTCGTGCAGTTACTGGCCATTGGTTATGTGCTGTCCTGGCTGTTCGGCGCCAACAACGGCCTGCTGATCCTGCTGGTGCTGACCATGATGGTCTGTGCCTCCGGCTGGATAGCCCTGGGGCCGGTAAAGGAGCATCGACGTGAACTGCTGCGCAACTCGGTGCTTGCAATACTCGTAGGCGGTGGGGTGACTCTGGCCCTGGTGACACAGGGCGTGCTGGCACTCGATCCATGGTACCAGCCGCGTTATATCATTCCCCTGGCGGGCATGGCCTTTGCCAACGCCATGACCGCGGTGAGCCTGGCGGCCGAGCGCCTGTACGCGGAACTGAAGCATAAATTGACCTGGGATGAGGCCCGGCAGGTGGCTTATCAGGCGGCTATGATACCGGTGATCAATTCGCTGTTCGCAGTCGGCCTGGTCTCCCTGCCCGGCATGATGACAGGCCAGATCCTGTCCGGCGTTTCGCCTCTTATCGCCGTCAGATACCAGGTCATGGTGATGTGCATGATTTTTGCGGCGTCCGGCATTTCCACGGCTATTTTCCTCGGCCTGGCGCGGGCGCGGATCAGTCCGGAGCCTGGGGCTGGCTGAGCTGGAGCAGACAGTTCACGGTGATCCCCGTCCTCCTCACAATCTTTCTTTTCCGGTCGGGATACAGCCTGCCCGTTGATCTACCGCACGTATCAGACTGTGGGCACAACAGCGCACTGTGATACCCTGCGGAAAATAACAAGCTACCGATACGATGCACATCGCGTTTATCCTCAGGGGTGGGCTCAGAGACGAGGCGGGTTTGCTCGATTCACTAAGGGGCGTGGAGCGATCGCTGCCTGGAGCCAGCGTCACCTGCCTGGTGAGTGAGTATGCCGGCCACGCGGTTGAACTCGCGCGGACCTGGGCCACACAGGCGGATTACCTGGTGGCGGTAGGCGGCGACGGGACCCTGCACCAGGTGCTGAATGGTCTTATGCAGGCCGGTGCTTCCGCTCCCGAACGCGCACCGGTGCTGGGCCTGCTCGCCCACGGTACCGCCAATGACTTCATCAAGACCGCGCCCTTGCGCGGCGACCTGGCAGAACTGGTGGACCTGCTCGCGTCACGCCGCCATCGGGCGATCGACCTGGGCCGTATCCGCTTTCAGGGCGAACAGGGTGAGCAGCAGGCCTACTTTGTGAACATGGCCGATATCGGTATTGGCGCCGCGGTGGTGTGTCAGCTCGAGCGGCAGGGCAAGCGACTGGGCGCGACACTCAGTTACCTGCGCGCCATTCTCACGACCTTCCCCCGCTATCGCAGGAACACGTTGCGCGTCGAACTCGATGGCGCTCTCTGGCACGACGGCCCGGTACTGGCACTGCTGGTTGGTAACGGGCGTTGCTTTGGCTCGGGGCTCTACGCGGTACCCAATGCGCTGCTGGATGACGGCCTGTTCAGCATTACCTGCATCGGTGATGTGACCCTGTGGGATTTTCTTCGCAAGCTGCCACAGCTCAGGCGTGGTGCCCAGGTCGATCACCCGGAAGTCAGCTACCGCAGCGCCCGTCGAGTGCGCGTCGAATCAGCGCAGGCGGTGGAATTGGAGGCGGAGGGTGAATCCCTTGGCACCTTGCCCTGTGAGATGGTTATCCTGCCCGCTGCGCTCGAATTCCTCATGCCCGTGAGCTGACCTATACTGAAGCAGATTATGAGAATCCTTCACGCGCACATCGCCGGCACCGTCCTGGCCCTTCTGTGCCTGCTGCAGCCTGCACTGGCCCGCGCCGATATCTGGGTTATCGATGTGGAGGGCGCTATCGGGCCGGCGATTGCCGATCACATGGTGCGCGGACTTGCCCAGGCCGAAGCAGCCGGGGCGGAGATGGTGGTTCTGCGTATCGATACCCCGGGGGGGCTGGACGGTTCCATGCGCGACATGATCAAGGCGGTGCTGGCGGCTTCGGTTCCGGTGGTGGGTTATGTCTCACCCGGTGGCGCTCGCGCCGCCAGCGCCGGAACCTACCTGCTCTATGCCACCCACGTGGCCGCCATGGCCCCGGGCACCAACCTCGGCGCTGCGACCCCGGTACAGATCGGCGGTCCGGGCCTGCCCGGTATGCCGGAGGGCCAGGATGCACCGGGAGACGAGCCGGTCGCCGACTCCGGAACGGCGATGGAGCGCAAAATCGTCAATGACGCGGTGGCCTATATCCAGAGCCTCGCACAATTGCGTGGCCGCAACGCGGAATGGGCGGAGCAGGCGGTGCGAAGCGGGGCTTCACTGGCGGCCGCCGACGCCCTGGAACTGGGCGTGATCGACCTGGTCGAACCGAGCCTGGAGTCGTTGTTGCGAAGCCTGGAGGGTCGGTCGGTGCGAATCGGGGATGTCGATCAGGTCCTGCAAACCGCGGGCCTCGCGGTTTATCGGCACCCGGTGGACTGGCGCAGCGAATTCCTGGCGGTGATTACCGACCCGAATATTGCCTATATCCTGATGCTGGTCGGTATTTATGGCCTGATACTCGAGTTTTACAACCCCGGCCTGGGCGTTCCCGGCGTGGTGGGTGCGGTCAGCCTGCTGCTGGCGCTGTACGCCTTCCAGGTCTTGCCGATCAGTTACGCCGGCCTGGGACTGATCCTGCTGGGTGTGGCACTGATGGTTGCGGAGGCCTTCGCGCCCAGTTTCGGGATACTGGGGCTGGGCGGTATCTCGGCCTTCGTCATCGGTTCGGTGATGTTGATGGACACCGAGGTGCCGGGTTACCAGATTGCCCTGCCCACGATTATCGCCGTGGCCCTGTTCAGTGCCGTACTGCTGATCGCGGCGCTGGGCCTGATCCTGCGAGCCAGGCGGCAGCAGGTGGTGTCCGGCACCGAGCACATGATCGGCATGCTGGGGCAGGTGGAGAGCATGGTGGGCCCCATCCCCATGGTGCGTTTCGAAGGGGAATTGTGGGAAGCGCGCTGCGCCGACGAGCTGGTGCCCATGGACCGGGTGCGGATCGAGGCCGTGGAGGGCGTGACCCTGCAGGTTACGAAATTGGAAGGAGAAGAGAGAAATGTTTGACTTCGAAATGTTCGGCGGCGTGTTCCTGTTCCTGGTCATCGGCCTGGTGCTATCCATGTTCAAGGTATTGCGCGAGTACGAGCGTGGTGTGATTTTCATGCTCGGGCGCTTTTACCGGGTCAAGGGGCCCGGCCTGATCATCGTTATCCCCATCCTGCAACAGATCGTGCGGGTGGACTTGCGGACGGTGGTCATGGATGTGCCCACCCAGGACGTGATTTCCCGGGACAATGTTTCGGTCCAGGTCAACGCGGTGATTTATTTCCGGGTGATCGACCCGGAGCGGGCCATCATACAGGTGGAGAACTTTCTTGAGGCCACCAGCCAGCTTTCTCAAACCACCCTGCGCTCTGTCCTGGGCCAGCACGAACTCGACGACATGTTGGCGGAGCGCGAGACGCTGAACGCCGACATCCAGACAATCCTCGATAAGCAGACCGCGACCTGGGGGATCAAGGTAGCGAACGTGGAGATCAAACACGTGGACCTGAACGAGACCATGGTGCGGGCCCTGGCCAAACAGGCCGAGGCCGAGCGCGAACGGCGCGCCAAGGTGATTCACGCGGTGGGCGAATCCGAGGCGGCGGAAAAACTGGCCCAGGCCGCCAAGGTCCTGTCCGGCCAGGACCAGGCTATCCAGTTACGCTACCTTCAGACCCTGGTGGAAATAGCCGGCGACAAGAGTTCCACCATCGTATTTCCCATCCCGATGGACCTGCTGGACAAGCTCAAAATGGAGACTCCTTCCTGACTCCCTCTACTGGACTGACTGCCATGAACTGGAAATACTTTGCCATCGCCCACCGCGCTGTGTATCGACTCAGCGGCGGACGTATTGGCGCGCGCATGGGCAAACTGGAATCGGTGTTGGTCGAGACCGTCGGCCGTCGCAGCGGCAAGCCGCGAACGGTGCCGATAATCTGCTACCCCTACCGGGATTCGGTGGTGGTGTCGGCGTCCAACTCAGGCCGGGAGACCCACCCCAACTGGTACCTTAATATGCGCTCCAACCCGAGGGTGAAAGTACAGCGCGGCAGGGAACACTTCGAGGCGGAGGCGGAGGACGTGCCCGAATCGGAACGCGAGGCCCTGTGGCGGGAAATTACCGCGGTGAATCCACACCAGCAGCAATACCGGGCCTGCACCGATCGCGAGATACCGCTGGTATACCTGAAGCCCGTTGCTGGAAATACTCAGTAGAGCTCGTCCTTGTAGGACTGCTCCAACCGGGCCAGGGTATTCTGATAGGCTTCATCGCCACCATTGCCCAGCGTCGAAAATTGCCGGGCACCCAGGGATTCGTCGCCATTCTCCCAGCACTCTGGTTGCCACAACCTCGAGCGGATCAAGGCTTTACCGCAGTGAAAAAAGCATTCCTTGACGTCAATGCGGGTATACAGCAGTGCCGGCTTGCCGTTGACCTGCATCTGCTCCAGAACGTCGGGGTCGCGATGCAGCGAGGCCAGGCCTTTTACCCGCAGGGTCTCCCGCTGGTTGGGTACCAGGAAAATCAGGCCGACCTGGCCATTGCGCAATATGTTTCTGAATCCGAACGTCAGCTTGTTGCCCGGACGCTCGGGAACAAGCAGCTTTCCGGAGTCATCGACCGTAACGAAGCCGCAGGGGTCACCCTTGGGGGAGATATCGACGTGACCGTTTTCATCGATGGTCGATAGGAAAACAAGCGGTGACCGGCGAATGAATTCGCGCATGATCGGGTCGAGCCGTGAGGCGATTTTCACGCGGACGAAGTCCCTCGGCTCGCCAACCACCGCCTGTAATTCCGCCTCCGTGTTGATCGTGAATTGGGCTTCCGTCATTGCTCTTCCCCCCCGAACCAGTCGCGCATTTTCTCTCTGGTCTGCTGTCGTACATCCTCGTTGATGTAGGTGGCGACCGCGGCGATGGCCAGTACCAGTACGCCGAGGTCGTCGGCATAGCCCACCGCGGGCGTCAAGTCGGTAATGGCGTCCAGTGGCACGATGAAATAGCCCAGCGCACCGGCAATGGTGGCCCTGGCCCAGGCGGGTGCCTTGTCCTGCTGCGCAGCGTAGTAGAGCAGCAGGGCCTTTTCCACCACCTCGCGCCCCGCGCTGCGGGCGTAGTTCGCCAGCTTGCGCCAGAAGCCGTCCTCGCTGTAGGCCTGCTGGTATTCGTTGCCGTCTTCGGGCGCTTTCATCCGAACAGCCATTGCTTCAGCTCCGCCAGGTTCTCGACGACAATCTGCTGCGCCGCCGGATCTTCCAGTTGTTCATTGGGGTCTATATGCAGCAGTTTCAGGGCGTAGGGGACCAGCCGTGCACGGGTGCTGATCACCAGGGCCCCGTCGTTCATCCCGTAGTCGGCCTGAACCACCTCCTGTTGCTCCCGGCTGAGACGCGGGTCGGCCACTATCCGGATACAGACCTGCTTTTGCCAGTCCTCGTCGCTTTCAGCCCCGTGTTCCGACTCGTCCAGGATGTCGGGAATACCGCGGAAACGGCTCAGGACGAAATCCCGATATTCCTGGTTCTTTTCGCACCAGGCGCGCACGTGCCAGCGCAGTCCCGTGTAGACCAGGGTGTGGGGTACGATGATCCGCCCCTCGCGATCCGGGTTATTGATCGAGACATAATCCACTTCCAGTCTTCTTTTCTGGCGCGCTGCCTGCATGATGGGGCGCAGTACCTCGGGACGCACGTCCCGCACCGGGACATTCAGCACCTCCACGTTGGCAACATCGAGAGACAGCGACTCAAACATATTGCCTAATTCGTTGTTGCGCGCCATCAGGTGCAGGTACTCGTCTGCCAATCCCTGGGTTACCCGCGGCCGGAATTCCGCGGTGGGCTTATAGCCCTTCAGGTACTTGTCGTACTCCAGGTTACCCGGGCCGACCGACCGGATGTAGTTGTTGATGTCCTTGCTCGCCTGCTGGCGGCCGATACCGAAGGTATCGCAAAGATGGCGTGTGGTCAGCCGGCCCTCCCACAGGCTCAGGGTTTCTATGAAGCGGTAACGCAGCAACAGGTCCCAGCGAAAGGGCCATTTGGTGGTGTCGGCGGCAGTCATGCAGGCAGTATACGCATCGCCGGCGGACAGGTGTATAGCCGGCTCAGGCGGGATCCAGGATTTCGCTGGCCGGCGCGATACCGGCGAAAATGGAGGGTGTTATCCAGTCACTGATATTGCGGGTCAGGGCCGGCGGGCCGACAACCTGCAGTTTCTTTTCCGCCAGCGCCCTGCGGTAACTGATATCGCCCATCCACAGTTCACACATGGTGCGCAGGTCTACGTTGAAATAAACGTCCACTTCCTTGCCGGGGTCATGCACACAGACATCCACGTCTTCCCCCTCGACCACCAGCCACCAGGTATCAAAATCCTGCACGTCCACGAAGTGAAAGCGTACCACGGTCTCGCGGCCGGGCAGTTTATCGGGATTGACGCTGCGTTCCATGTACAGCATGAGTAACTCCAGGTCGAAGTCGTCATCGCCCAGTTTGTGCCGCGCCCAGCGCATACCCCATTGGCCCACACCCTCCAGTACCGGCAGCAATTCCTTGCAGGACTCGGTGGGGAAATACTCGTAGCCGCGCTGCCCGGGAATCTTGCGGCGCACCACCAGGCCCTCCTGTTCCAGTGTCACCAGGCGCTTGGTCAGCAGGGTAGGTGAGATGTGGGTCAGCCCTCGCTGCAACTCATTGAAGCGGCTGCCGCCCATAAGAAGTTCGCGCACGATGAGCAGGGTCCATTTCTCACCCAGTAACTCCATCGCCTTGGAAATCGGGCAGAACTGCCCGTAACCGTTTTCAGCCATGCGGATTCTGCTTCAGTTCCTGTAGTTGGTTACTCCATAAAGTGTAGTTCATTACTACAGATGATGCAGTACTGCCGCTGGCCCCACGGGGATAACCTGTCAGCGTGACATGACGGGGGATATGTCCCCGGTCCCGCAACTATACTGACAATGGCGGCCGCGCCGCCCGGAGAGTGAGAGATGACAGCCATGACCGCAATAACACGCTACCCGCAGCAAAACGACCTGCTCGACTGGGTCGACCAGATAGGCCCGCAATTCGCGGCAAATGGCCAGGACGCAGACGAGCGAGAGGTATTTTCGAGGGATAACTACGATCTGCTGGCGGAAGGGCGGGGATTTTCCGGCCTGGTGCCGGCGCAGTATGGTGGCGGTGGGCTGGACTACCGCGACATGGCGGAGTGCCTGCGACGCCTGGCGCATTACCACCCCTCCACAGCGCTGTCATTTTCCATGCATCAGCACATCGTCGCCGCCAACGTCTACAAGGACCGGCACGGCCAGGGCGGTGGTCCCCTGCTGGAGAAAATCGCCGCCAGCGAGCTGCGCCTGGTGAGCACCGGCGCCGGCGACTGGTTGGCGTCCAACGGGGAAATGACCCGTGTGGAAGGCGGCTATCGCTATACCGCCACCAAGCACTTCGCCAGCGGTTCACCCGGAGCGGATATGCTCATCACCTCCGGCCCTTTCGAAGACCCCGAGCAGGGTTGGCAGGTCCTGCATTTCCCGGTTTCGCTGCAAGCGAGGGGGGTCGAAGTGCTCGATAACTGGCACCCCATGGGTATGCGTGGCTCCGGCTCCAACAGCGTCAAACTGGAGGGGGTGTTCGTCCCGGAGGAGAGCATCGCGGCACGCAGGCCCCGCGGCGATTTCCACGCCATGTACTGCGTCGTGCTGCCGGTGGCACTGCCCCTTATCATGTCGGTGTACCGCGGCGTGGCAGAAATTGCGGCGGAGAAAGCGCGTATCAACTGCAAGAACAGCAAGGACCCGGTCACGCCCTATATCCTTGGGGAGATGGAGACCGCCCTCACCAGCGCCCAGGTCACCGTGGACAGTATGGTCGCGATTACTGACGGCTACGAATTCAGCGCCGATGTCGACACGGTTAACGAGATCGTGAAGCGCAAGACCGTCGCCGCCGAGGCCTGCAAGAAGGCCGTTGCCAAGGCGGTGGAGGCCTGCAGTGGTGCCGGATTCATGCGCGCCGGTGGTATCGAATGCCTGCTTCGCGACGTGATGGCCAGTCATTTTCACCCGTTACAGGAGAAACGCCAGTACCTGTTCAGCGGTTCCCTGGCCTTGGGCCAGCAGCCCCCCGGGCAGGCCTTCTAAGAGCGTATCGGGTGATGGCCCGTAGTGCACCGGCCCGGCAACGGGCCGGTGCACCGCATTCCCGCCGGGAATCCTGCCGGACCCTATCGCGCCAGGTCCAGCAGGGCGGATAACTGGTCGAAATGGTCGAATACGTGGTCGGCCTCATGGGCATAGTCGGCATTTTTTTCCTGCAGATAGAGCACCGAGCGCATACCTGCCCTGGCTGCGGCCTTGATATCGAATTGGAAATCACCGACGTAGGCCAGCCGGGCTGCGGGCAGTCGCCAGCGCCGGGCAAGCAGCAGCAGACCATCGGGATCTGGTTTGGGACGGGCCATCTCGCGACTCACCAGGTCCAGCGGTGGGGCGCCTAATGTGGACAGGGTAAGTTCCGCGGCCGGCCGTGAGTTGCGCGTGACGATGCCCGCGCGCAGGGGAGAGCGGGCGACGGCCTGCAACAACGCCAATGCGCCCGGCATCCAGCGAGCGCGCTTCGCCCCGGCCATCTCGTACCGGTGTATCACGGCTTCCGCCGCCTGCCGCTCGCGCGCGGATGACAGTCCCGCGATATATTCCAGCAACCCGGTGCCTTCCGGGCAGCCCGTTTCGCGTCGCATGGCAGGAAAATCCAGTGCCGAGTCGACCAGGGTGCCGTCCAGGTCGAAAATGATGCCCTGCAGGTTTGCCAGTGTGCCGGTCACAGGGTGAGAATACGCCGCAGCAGGCCGTCTTCTCCTCGTCGTTGCTCGCGCAGCAATAATTGCTCCGCCAGTTGTTCCTCGATCTGCACCGCCACCTGAGCGCGAATGGACTTCAACCGCGACTTGCTCAGGCGCTGGCCGACCAGGTCGGATAAATCTACCGGCTTGCCGAAGCCGACAAAGCAGCGCTGGGGCTTGGGAAAGAACGTACCCAGTGCGCCGAGTGGAATCGGAGGCATCATGTCCGGCCGGGTATCCTCGGTCAACAAGCCGAGACGCCGCAGCAGGGGTGCCAGCGCCGAGTCCGGCAGTTCCTCTCCTTCGATCAGGTGGTCGTAGAACTCGTCCGGCCCGACCATACCGAAGGGGACGATCGTATACCCGTGCCAGGCTGCCAGCCGGACAAAGCCGTAGCGCTCCTTCCACTGCAGTCGGTACATCTCCCTGGCCGGTTTCACTGCCTCATGGGCCCCGCCGGGAAAAACCAGGATGTCCTCCCCGGCCTCCATCAGCGCGCTGCACACCTCCGGGTGGCCCATGACAGAGCCATGATCAAGAACGAAGTCCCCCATTGCGTCGTTTACGAACAGGAACTTGTCGCCCATGGCGCGGGCAAAAATACCGAGCTCCGCGTGCATCACGGGTTGCAGGATGGCGGCATCCAGGGCGAACAGGGAGTGATTGCCGATAAACAGGCAGGGACGGTCGGGTATGTTGTCGGTCCCGGACAACAGCGGTCGATACAGTCGCTTGACCAGGCGGTAGGTCACGCTCTGCTCCGGATCGGCCGGTGGTTCGACCGCCAGGGCGCGATCGATGTGGCGCTGCAGTCGCTCCCCCGCCAACGGGTCGTTGTCCTTGTCGGAAAATTTGGCCATGGTCATATCCAGAGGTGCGGTAGCGAAAGCCCGCGAATTATACGCATGGCACTGGTGACTGTCAGTCCGGTGGTGCCCGGACCGAGGGAATCTTGATCTGGAGCAAGTTCCGGCGGCGCGGCCTTCGCTATGCTCCCGAGGCAATAACAAGTGTTGTAGGGGAGGGCGCCATGGCAGCCTACGCCATCATGGATGTCGAGATTTTCGATATCGGTGATTACATGGAGTACCTCAAGCATCTGCGCCCCCTGCTCAAGGTCGCCGGAGCACGCTATCTCGCCAGGGGCGGCGAATTCCGGGTATACGAGGGCGACTACCAGCCCAGCCGGCTGGTGCTGATCGAATTTCCCAGCTTCGAGGTCATGGACGCATTCTATCGCGGGGAGGCCTACCAGGCCCTGAAGCCACAACGCGACGCGTGCAGTCATACCCGCGTCACCGGCGTCCAGGGCCTGGAGTAGAGGCCGGCTTCAGGCTGCCTGTTTCGGCCTGGCCTGGAAGGGCAGCGCGGCCTTGCTGGAGCGGCCCAGTGTTTCTTCATATTGTTGTTCCATGTCAGTACAGGCCTGCCGCACACTGCCGATCGTGTCGGGCATCACCGGTGGCAATACCGTTACCCGGATGGTGGCTGGCCTGATCAGCAGGCCTCCCTTGGGCAGCGCGTCTTTGACATTGTGTAATACGATGGGCACGAGGGGCACTCGAGCTTTCTTTGCCAGCAGAAATGCGCCGTGACGGAAAGGCTGGATGTCTCCCAGCGTGCTGCGGGTGCCCTCCGGTGCGATCACCAGTGAGCGGCCGGAGGCCAGTACCGCCAGGGCGCGCTTGATAACTTCGCGCTGATCCTGCTCTTCCCGCGCCACGAAAATCGTGCCGGCCTGGCGCAGCATTGGACCGATGAAAGGCTTGTCTGCCATTTCTTTCTTGCACAGGGCGACCACGTCGTGGCGCAACAGGTGAGACAGAACCATGGCGTCCAGCAGGCTCTGGTGATTGAATACGAAGACCGCCGGACGTTCCCGGCGCAGGTTTTCAAATCCTTCAACCTCGAATTCCAGGCCGGCAAAGCCGGTCCCGAGATCGCCCAGCAACCGGGTGATCCGGTTAGCGTTGCGAATATCGCTGAGCCCCAGTTTTTTCCCGGCGTAGGCCAGTGCGGAAGTCGCCATGACCGCCTGGCCCGTTAGCAGGGTGCGCAGCAGTTGCTCCGGTCCTGCGAGACCGCGGGAGGAGAACTGCAGCACCGGCCAGCCCCTGGCCCGGGCGTGCACCCCGAGCCGGTCTGAGGGGTTTACCGCGACGGGATGGCCCACGGCCCGCAGCAGGGGCAGGTCGGCGCTGGAATCGGTATAAAACCAGCAGTCTGCCAGGCGGGCGTCATGGCGCCGTGCGACCCGGCGTGCGGCCAGTGTCTTGCCCTCGCCGTAGCACAGGGGTGCGATGACCTGGCCGGTGAAACAGTCGTTCTCCACCTCCAAACGGGTGCAGCATATCTCCTCGATACCCAGCGCCCGGGCCACCGGCTCGGCCTGGTAATGGCTGGCGGCGGTGACCATGACCAGCCGGTGGCCAGCCTCACGATGAGCCTCCACCAGCGCGATGGCCTCGCGGTACAGGCTGCGCGCAATGGTGCTGCGGTAGGCTTGCTGGCCCAGTTCGCGCAGGGTCGCTTCCGGTACGCCCTCGAGAGCCCGCGTCACCTTGCGCACCAGTCGATGGTAACTACTGCCGTTGTCTTCCACCTGCTGCCGCAGCAGGGCCCTGAGCAGCCCCGTCGACTGACTCAATCTACCCGATCCGACTTGCTGGCGAAGCAGCTCCCGCGCCAACGCCACGATGCTGTAACCCGAGATCAGGGTGCCGTCCAGGTCAAAGAAGGCTATCCTGCTCCCGCCGCTTGCGCTGGTCGCGAGGCCCTCCATGTGAGATTCGAGTGTGACGCGGCCCATGATTATCTCCCAATACCCATTTGTCTCTGTGCTTGCTGTTATTGCTATCTGCATAAAGCTTGCCAACATACTGAACGCCGGCTGTGTCCGGAAAATGTCGCCGCGATGACGATTTGGTTAAATTTTGCGCACCAGTTCAGTGCGCTGGTGCACCACGGCGAACCGTGACGCGGGCTGCGACGCGAGGGGCAAGGATGCATGGCGCGGACTGCGGCCCTTGGTTAAGATGCGTTGATGTTCTATGAACGTATCGCACAACTGCCGATCACCGAGGTCCTGCCGCGGGTCTGCGAGGCATTTGCCGAACGCCAGGACCTGGTACTGCAGGCGGCTCCCGGCGCCGGGAAGACCACGGTGGTTCCGCTGGCCCTGATGGACCAGGACTGGCTGGCCGGCCAGCGTATCCTCGTGCTGGAACCGCGCCGTGTGGCAGCCCGGGCGGCGGCGGAACGAATGGCGGAGTTGCTTGAGGAGCAGCCGGGGCAGCGGGTCGGGTACAGCATCCGACTGGAGAGTTGCGTCAGCGAACTGACCCGGGTGGAAGTGATTACTGAAGGCATTCTCACCCGGCGCTTGCAGCAGGATCCGACCCTGGAGGGTGTGGGCCTCATCATTTTCGACGAATTTCACGAACGCAGTCTGGATTCCGACCTGGGGCTTGCTCTTGCCCTCCAGGCCCGGCAGTTGTTCCGCGAGGGGGCGCCGCTGAAACTTCTGGTCATGTCGGCGACCCTCGACGGTACCGCGGTCGCCCGTCTGTTGCCGGACGCGGAGCTGATAAGTTCCGAGGGACGGCAGTATCCGGTCAACACCCACTATGGCCGTGCCTATAACCTCGGTGAGCCCATTGTGCCGCGGGTCAAGCAGGCTGTCGTAGAGGCTCTCGAGCTCGACCAGGGCAATATCCTGGTATTTCTCCCGGGGCAACGGGAAATTCACGCGGTGGCCCGGGAACTGGCTGGCCGCCTGCCTGCGGGAGTGCAACTGGCCCCGCTGTATGGCGGCCTGTCGCTGAAACAGCAACGCCAGGCCATCGCGGCACCAGCCAGCGGACAGCGCAAGGTGGTGTTGGCGACCAATATCGCCGAGACCAGCCTGACCATTGAGGGTATCAGCACCGTTATCGATTCCGGGCTGGCGCGGCAGGCGCGCTTTGACCCTGGTACGGGGATGACCCGCCTCGTGACCCGCCGGATCAGCCGCGATTCGGCGGAACAGCGCCAGGGTCGCGCTGGCCGGCTGGGACCGGGTCACTGCTTTCGCTTGTGGAGCGAGGAGCAACAGGGGCGATTGGAGCAAAGCGCCAGCCCGGAGATCCTGCAGGCTGACCTGGCCGGGCTGTGCCTGCAACTGCTCGCCTGGGGGATTGCCGAGCCCGGTCAACTGGAGTGGCTGGATGCGCCTCCCGTGCCGGCCTGGGAGCAGGCCCTGTCACTGCTGGAGACCCTGGGTGCCCTGTTCCGGGAGGGCGGGGTGGCCCGTCTCACGCCGCATGGCGTGCGGCTCGCCCAGTTGCCCCTGCACCCGCGCCTGGCCCACATGATGATGGTTGGTTGCGATATCAAGGCGGCTGAGACCGCCGCCCTGCTCGCAGCTGTTTTATCCGAACGCAACCCGGCTGTCGGGAACACTGTCGATATTACCGGCAGCCTGGACCTGCTCATGGGAAAACGCCACTGCCCGAGGGAGCAGCAGGTATGGTTCGAGCGTACCTGGCAGCAGGCGCGCCGATATGCCAGCCTCTCCGGTCGCGTACATCGTCCCGGGCGCCATAACCTGCCGGTTCCGGCTGCGGACGTGCCCGGTGTCTTACTCGCCAGTGCCTATCCGGACCGGGTCGCGCGCCGCCGCCCGGGAGGCGAGGCGGGGATGTACCAGCTCGCCAACGGACGCGCTGCCGAGTTGCCCGGGGAGGACGCCCTGTGTGGCAGCGAGTGGTTGGCGGTAGCGGAGTCCGGGGGACGGCAGGGGAGCGCCGTGGACAGAATTTTCAGTGCGGCGCAGTTGGAACCGAAACATTTCGACACCGTGCTCTCGCCACTGGTCAAGGAGCGGGAGTTGGCCCATTGGGATGCGCAGCGTGACCAGTTTATCGCCGAGAAGCGGCACCAGGTGGGACAGCTGGTGTTACGGGTTGAGCCCCTGGACCGTATCGACGGGGCGCAACGTGCCGCGGCACTGCTGGCCCAGATCCGCAAGCGCGGCCTGGGGCTCCTGCCCTGGACCGAGCCGCTGCAGCAGTGGCGCCGCCGGGTCGGCCTGCTGCGGGAGTTGTACGCGGACCAGCCTGGCAGTCCCTGGCCGGACCTGTCGGACCCAACCCTGCTGGAGACCCTGGAGGAGTGGCTGGCGCCGTACCTGGGTGAGGTCCAGCGGTTGGCCGATCTGCAGCGCCTGGACCTGAAGGCGCTGCTCTCCGCCCTGTTGCCCTGGCCGCTGCCGCTGGAACTGGAGCGCCTGGCGCCGGAGCGTATCGTGGTTCCCTCCGGTTCAAGTATCACGGTGGATTACAGTCAGCAGCCGCCGGTGCTGGCGGTCAAGCTGCAGGAAATGTTCGGCTGCGAACAGACCCCGACCATCGCCGATGGGCGGCAGCCACTGCTGGTACACCTGCTGTCTCCAGCCCGCCGGCCGCTGCAGGTGACCCAGGACCTGGCCGGTTTCTGGCGCGGTGGCTACCAGGAGGTCAGGCGGGAAATGAAAGGGCGTTATCCCCGGCATCCCTGGCCGGAGGACCCCCTGGAGGCGGTGGCGACCCGCCACACCAAGCGACGCCTGGCACAGGCCGGCGCGAACCTGGAATAACAGGCAACCTGAAGCGACCATAAGGAGCAATCATGGAAGGCAAGACACAGCTGCTGACAGGCCAGTTATGGCGGGACTTCTGCCGGGAGTTGGAACAGGCCGGGGAGCAGGTGCTGGCAGAGGGGGTGCCGGAAACTGAACTGACCCGGGCGGAAGGTTTTCGCTACCTGACCCGGCTGCTGCGCCTGAGCCTGGAAAAACATATCGAATTTGCCGACCCGAGTTATCCGCAGTTTTACTCCCTGTCCCATGAGACGGCCAAGATCGGCAACGACAACCCCGATAATTTCTACCTGAACTGCGAGGTGGACGGCAGCCTGGATTATCGCATCAGCGGAAATCGCGGAACGGTGGCCTATATGAGTTTCGAAAGCAAGGCCGGGTCTTTCGCCGGCGGCGGTGACATGGCGCCCACCGGACACGTGGAAGTGGAGCAACTGGAGGTCGATCCCGAGGGTAACTTCGAGCTGATCGTGAGCAGTCGGCCACAGCAGGGTAACTGGCTGCCGATGACCGAACAGTCGGACAACCTGCTGGTGCGGCAGACCTTTCGCGACCGGCGCCAGGAGCAGCGCGCAGAACTGCGCATCGAGTGCCTCAACCCGCGCGGCAGTGATACCCTGACTCCGGAGCGATTTGCGGCCGGCCTGTCGCGGGTGGTCCCTTTCGTGACCGGCACCGCCGGCCTGTTCCGGCAGTGGATGACGGTTTTCGCAGGTCACATCAATCAACTCCCGCCCAATGACCAGGCCATGTGCCTGCGCAGCGGCGGTGACCCCGCCATTTACTACCACAACAGCTACTGGCGTCTGGCCGGGGACGAGGTGCTGCTGATCGAGTTCACCCCGCCCAGGGAGTGCCGCACGTGGAACTTCCAGCTGTCGAACTTCTGGATGGAATCGCTGGATTACCGCTACCACCGTATCTCGGTCAATGGCGATCAGTTGGCGCCCGGTGACGATGGTCGGGTGCGCATCGCGGTGAGTGAAAGGGACCCCGGGCTGGCGGGGTACTGCTGGCTGACTACCGCGGGGCATCGCGAGGGCGCGATGCTGTTACGCTACGTGGAGGCCCGGGATCACCCACCAATTGATACCAGGGTCATAAATATAAAATAAAGCTAAAACAACAAGATAATAAAAAATACTAAGGTAAATTCTAGAAACTGTAACCCAGGGTGAGGCCATAGGTGCGCGGCTCCAGCAGGAACTGGTTGGTGATCAGGCCAAGGTTCTGGTCCGCCAGCCACTGTCCGGTGACGTGGTCCTCGTCGCCGATATTCCTGACCCAGCCCTGCAGGTACCAGCGTCCGTCCTGCCGATGGATACCGAGGGTGGCGTTCCACACATCCCACTGATCCACCCGGTCGTTGGGGGCATTGAACAGGCGGGTATAAAAATTGTCCTGCCAGTAATAGCTGCTGCCCAGACGCAGGTCCAGGTTGTTATCCAGCGGCCAGGTGTACTCCACGCTCAGGCTGACAGAATACTCGGGGGCGTTCACCAGCTGGTTGCCGCTGAGGTCGTAGGGCAGCCCGTCGCAGGTGCGGGTGCCGCCGGGGCAACCGGGGCCGACATAGGTGTTGGCATTGGGGCCACTGACGATGTTTTCGGTGGTGCCGAGTTGGTTGATGTTGGCCGGGTCGACACTGACAAACTCGTCGATCTCGGTATCCAGCCAGGCAATATTGGCGCCCAGCCGCCAGTGGCTGTCCGGAACCCAGATCAGTTCGGTCTCCAGCCCCTGTACAGAGGAGCTGTCCACATTCTCGTTGATGGAGGTCTGGTTGGTGATCTTGGCTACCTGCAGGTCCTGGAAATCGTAGTAGAACCAGGTGCCGTTCAGCTGCAGCCGGTTGTCCAGCCAGCGGGTTTTCAGACCCAGTTCCAGGGCGTTGATGTACTCGGGCCCGAAAAATGCGAGGTCGGGGTTCCCGCCGCGGGCGGGATCAAGCAGCGGCGACTCGACTGAAATGGGGTTGAAGCCGCCGCTCTTGTAACTGCGGGAAAGCGTGGCGTACAGCAGTACATCGTCGCCGAAATCGTAGCTCAGGTTGAGCTTGCCGGTGACCTCGTCGGAATCTCCCTGATAGGTTTCATAGTCGCCCCCGGGTAGCGTCGGATCATCCAGGAATGCGAGATAGATGGTCCGTTGCCTGGAGGTTTTTTCCTCCTCCGTATAACGCAGGCCGAGAGTAACGGACAGGCGTGCCGTGGCCTGCCAGTACAACTCGCCGAATACGGCCCAGGTATCCAGTTCGTAGGGGTCGGTATTGGACCAGAATTGCCGTTGCACATCGGGCAGTCCGTTCAGCTGGCCGAACAATTCCAGCGCGGCGTTGTAGACGTAATAGTCGTTGTGGGCGTCATAGTTCAACCAGAATGCCCCCAGCAGGAAATTCCAGTCACCCTGGAAGTCCGACGCCAGTCGCAGTTCCTGGCTCCACTGGCGCGAGTCGATAAAGGAGCGATCGGAAGAGTAGGCGCGGTCGGTCGTATAGTAGCCGTCGGGTCCCTGTTGGACCCGCACCTCCACCGGCCAGGGCTCTGAAGCGACGGCAAAATCGTAATCGTTGCGGGCGTCGAAAAAGGCGTCGTGATATCCGGTCAGGCTGGTCAGGGTGTAGTCGCCCAGTTCGAGGTTGATCTCCAGTGAGCTGACCCATTCCTCGACCTCGTATACCGGCGTGAAGTCCAGTGCCTGGCGGCGGGGATTGGCGTATATAGCGCTGTTGACGAAATCGTCCTCCGGGAACGACAGGCCAGTGACGCTGCCGATCAGGTTGGTGATAAAACCGGTTACTGTCGCCCCGGTGTGGGTGCGCTGGTCCGCCAGCCCGGTGGGTAAACACCCCAGGATGCCCTCCGGGTCCCTGAGACAGCGTTGATTACTGCCGCGCATGCGATCGGAGTCTTCCTTGAAATAGTTGACCACCAGATGCGCTTCGACCCGTTCGTTGCTGAACAGGGTGGAGGATCGCAGCGAGTACATATCGCGGCCATCGACATCCTCTCCGGTGAAGGTGTTATCCACGAAGCCGTCGCGCCGGAGAAAAAAACCGGAAAAACGCTGCTGCCAGCTGTCGTTGAGGGGCAGGTTGATTGCGCCCCTGGTCTTTACCGCGTTGTAATTGCCCAGTTCGATCTGGATGTCGCCCCCGAACTCCGGCTCCGGCCGTCGGCTGATGATATTGATGACCCCCGCGGTGGTGTTTCGCCCATACAGGGTTCCCTGCGGTCCGCGCAGGATTTCCACCCGCTCGATATCGTAGTACTCGGTTTCGAAAGAGCGGGGGGCGTTCAGGTACACGCCATTGAAGTGGACCCCGGTGCCACTGTCTGCGGAGACTCCTACGGCGCTGTTGCCTATGCCTCGTATGGCAATGTTGGCGGCATTGAATTGCCCCTTGCTCATCAACATGTTGGGCACGCTCATCTGGATGTCCAGGGCGTTGTTGATCAGGCCCTGGGCCAGGTCGTCACCGCTGAGTGCCGTGACCGCGATAGCGGTGTCCTGCAGCGTCGTGCTGCGTTTCTCGGCAGTGACTATCACCTCCTCGAGTCGCGCGGTCTGCGCGAGAACGCTGCCAGTGCAAACAGCGGAAAAAAGCGCTGAAAACAGCATGCCAACCGGCTTACGGCGGTTCGGGATAATCCGCATATAGCGTGGCCCTTATCGTTATTGTTGCCCTGTTGGTAACTATGGTAGCGTGTTCGGGTTCGATAAAAAACCGGGGTGCTTGCCGGACTGTGGCTATCTTTGGAAAAGACGCTGGAATACCGGACAGATTACTGGCGTCGGCTGCCTTGATGCTGCTGTTGAGCGCCTGCGGTAGCCTGGTGGATGAGCGGTCCGGGGAGGAAGTCGCAGAGCGCCCTGCGCCGGGAGCGGTGCGCCAGGCGGGTGCCTGGCATTGTGTCGCGGATGACGATCAGGTCTGGCGCTGCCACGCCGCAGCGGCGCAGGCAACACCACCGACAGCGGCCGAATTTGCGCCGGACCTCATACCGGAGGAATCCCGCGCGGACCTTGCAGCGGTGGCGCCGACAGCGGTAAACGAGGAAGCAGTCCCACAGCCGGAATCCGTTTCCGTGGCTCCGCCAGCGGGTTTCGTGTTGCAGTTCGCCTCCCTGCGTAACCTCGATCAGGCCCGTACCGTCCGCGCCACGATGCCGTCGGTACCGCTGCGGATATTGCGGACCCGCGGCCTGCAGGGTGAGTGGTACGTCGTGGTCAGTGAGGCCGTGTATCCAGACGCAGCCAGCGCGCGAGCCGCCGCTGCGGATACGTCGACCGGTTCCGAGTTCTGGGTTCGAACAGCTGCTGATCTGGCCGGGAAAACGCTGTCGTGCCCGGCTTGCTAGGACATCCCCTGGTGGCCGCTTGCCACCTTGTCGAGCGGCTCAACCGGGCGCTGTCCTGATCGGGTGGCCCGCGCCAGGTCTTCCAGTGCCAGGTAGAGACAGGGAACCAGGAACAGGGTAATGACCGTTCCGAACAGCACACCGAAGGCCAGCGAGATCGCCATGGGCACGAACATGACCAGCGATATGGTGTTATCCAGCATCAGTGGTGTCAGCCCCAGGAAGGTGGTGATGCTGGTTAGCACAATGGGCCTGAAACGTACCGCGCCCGCGTGTCCGACAACCTGGCGCAAATCCTTGCTCCCCGCGCGATTGCGGTTTATGAAGTCCACCAGTACCAGGGAAGAGTTAACCACCACGCCCGACAGGGCCACGATGCCCAACAGGGAAAAGAACACCAGGTCCACCCCCAGGATCATGTGTCCCAGCATCGCGCCCACCATGCCAAAGGGAATCACACTCATGATAACCAGCGGTTGCAGGTAGGACTGCAGCGGGATTGCGAGCAGCGCGTAGATGACCAGCAGGGCCAGCAGGGCGAAACCGCCCAGCGCCGACATGGATTCCTGCCGATCTTCCGCCTCGCCTGACAGCCTGAAATTTACCCCGGGGTGTTGGGCGATGATGCTGGCTATGTCATTGTCGGTGAGTTGCTGCAGGATTGTTTCGGGGTTGTTGGCGCGCCGGTCCACGTCGGCCCGGACGCTGACCACCCGCTGCCCGCCGACCCGGTTGATGGTGGTGAATCCCCGGCCCAGTTCAGCTCTCGCCACGCTGGAAAACGGCACCTCGATACCCTCGGCGGTACGAATCCGCATTTGCTCCAGGTCACCCATGGAGCGCCGTTCCTCCTCCGGGTAACGCACCATGACCCGTACATCGTCTTTGCCGCGCTGGATGCGCTGCGCCTCGTAGCCGTAAAAAGCCTGCCTGACCTGTCGCCCCAGGTCGCTGGTGGTCAGTCCGAGATTGCGGGCCTCGGGCAGCAGTCGCAATTGCACTTCCTGCTTGCCCGCGCGGAACGTATCCGTCACATCCATTACTCCCGGGTAGCTCTGCAAGACTTCGCGAAGCGAGGCCGCCGCGGAGCGCAGTTCTTCGAAGTTGGACCCGTACAGTTCTATGTCGATGGGGCTGCCCAGGCTGAGCGCCTGGGAGGTGAAACTCAGTTCCACGGCGTCGGGAATACTGCCCGACAATTCCCGCCAGCGATTGGCGAAGACACTGGTGGGTTCGCCGTCATAGTCCCGGGGCAGGTTGAGTTCAATGCCTATTTCCGCCAGGTGCGAGCCGGTAGTGGCGCCGAAACCCACGCTGCCCTTGGGTATGGTGGCGCCGATACTCGAAAACACATGCCGCACCATGGAGCCCTGCTCCAGAGCACGCCCCCGATCGAGTTCTTCCCGCAACTGGTTGGCCGCCCGCTCGATGGCGCGTGCCGCCCGGGCGGTTTCCTCCACCGGCGTACCCTCGGGCATGACCAGGTTGGCGTAGAGCCGGGTGCCTTCCACCGCGGGGAAAAACTGGAAGACAATCCTGCCACTCAACAGCAGCGAGAGGGCGAGAATAAGCACCGCCAGACCCACGCTCATCGTCAGGTAGCGCCACTCCAGGGCCCTGTTTACGGCGGGCTCATAGTAACGGCAGGCGATTTGCTCCAGGCCGCCGGAAATCCTGTCCTGGAGTTTCAGCCATTTTTTGAGCAGTGCGTTATCTCCGGGCTCTCGCTCGGCGCTGCGGTGGGCGAGGTGCGAGGGCAGGATCATCTGCGATTCGATGATGCTGAAGGTCAGGGCGGTAATCACCACATAACCGATAGCGCCGAAAAAGCTGTTCATCGCCCCGGGTATGTTGATGATCGGGATGAAGGTCGCCATCGTGGTCAGTACCCCGAAGATCACCGGGACCGAGACTTCCTGGGCGCCCTGGACGGCCGCCTGTAACTGTGGTTTGCCCTGTTGCTCGTGGGCATAGATTCGTTCACCAACCACGATGGCGTCATCGACCAGGATGCCCAGCACCAGGATAAAGCCGACCACGGAGACCGTGGAGATAGAGATGCCCAGGACGGGGAACATGGTAACGGTTCCAAGCAGGGCCACGGGTATGCCGGCCGCCACCCAGAGTGCCAGCCGGAAGCGCAGGAACAGGGTCAGCACCAGCAGTACCAGTAACAGGCCGCTGCGGGCATTTTTACCGAGTGCGTCCAGCCGGTCTACCAGGTCCTGGGACTCGTCGCTCCAGATGGTCATCTCGATGCCTTCCGGTACCCAGGCCCGGGCGTCACGCATGTACTGCTGGACGGACCCGGCGATTTCCATGATATCTTCCTCGCCCACCCGGGATACTTTCAGGCCGACCGCAGGTTTGCCGTCGAAACGAGCCAGCAGGTCGGTGTCTTCGAAGCCGTCGACTACCCGGGCGATATCGGACAGGGTCACCGCTGTGCCGTCGGCTCGGGTCATGACCACCACATCTTCGAATTCATTGCCCCGGTAGGACTGCCCCATCGTCCGCAGCAGAATCTCGCCGCCCTCTGTTTTCAGGGCGCCACCCGGTATGTCCAGGGAGCTGCGTTCGATGGCCTGGCCGACCTGGGCCAGGGTGAGGCCGTGGCGCCTGAGGGTTTGCTCGGAGACCTCGACCGATATCTCATAGGGTCTGGCGAACAGCAACTCCACCTGGGAAACCCCTGGCATGGCGGCCAGGTCATCCCGCATTCGCTGGCCGATCAGCTTCAGGGAGCGTTCGTCGGTGTCGCCATAAACCGCCACATGAAGCACGTTGGCGGCTACCGTGATTTCCGCGGTCACCGGTTTCTCGGTTTCGGCCGGGAAGGAGTCAATGGCATCCACCCGGCTCTTGATGTCGTTGGACACCTTGTTTTTGTCGACCCCGTCCACCAGTTCTATGATCACCGAGCAGTAGCCCTCGGAGGCCGTGGAGCGAATCTTGTCGATACCCTCGGTACCCTCGACAGCTTCCTCGATCCGTACGCAGACGCCGCGCTCAACTTCCTCGGGTGCTGCACCCAGGTAGGGCACCTTGACATGGACGGCGTCGACCTCGATATTCGGGAACTCTTCCTGGTGCAGGGTGGGCAGGGTCAGGAGGCCGGCCGCGATGAGAATCATCATCAGCAGGTTGGCGGCAACCGGATTGTGAATGAACCACTCGATAATGCGGTGCATAAGGCTACTCGAGAACCGGTTCTACGCGCATGCCATCCACCACGGTCTGCAGCGGAGAAATACAAACCAGTTCGCCATTTTCCAGACCGGCACTGATCAGCACCTCATCGTGCTCCAGTCGCAGCACCTGTACCGGGCGAAAGTGCAGCCGGTTGTTGTCGTCCACTACCAGCACCTCGTCGCGGTCCCTGATGGCGGAGCGGGGCAGGCGCATAACGTTTTCAACCCGGCGGCCGCGAATCTCGGCCTGGACGAACAGGCCTACCGGCAGCACCGGACTTTTGTCATCCCGGCTGTAAGGAATGCGGGTAACGCCGAACAGCATACGCGAACGCGCGTCGAATTCCGCCTCTGTGCGCTCCAGTTCGCCCTCCCAGAACACCCGGGTTTTGCCAAAATCCGCTGCCACCGTTACCGGGGGCCGCTGTTCCGCGGGAATCTGTCCCTGGCGGGAGACCGGGATGCCGAGGTAGGTCAACTGGTCGGCGGCGATGGGCAGGCGCACTTCCACGTAGTCGGCGGCGTAGATGGTGCCGATGCTATTGCCGCGACTGACAAACTGGCCCAGGTCCACCTGTTCGCTGCGCACCAGGCCGTCAAAAGGCGCGCGCAATTCCGTGCGATAGAGGTCACGCTCGGCCTGGTCCTGGGCCGCCCGCGCTTCCAGCAGCGTGGACTCGGCAATACGGGCTGCACGGCGAGCCGTGTCCAATTGTGACTGGCTGGCGAGTTTCTTGTCGAACAGGCTTTCCAGGCGTCGCAATTCGTCCGTGGCGAATTCGGCCTCGACCTCCGCCCTCGTGCGGCGGGCCCGGGCGCCTTCCAGTGCGGTGCGGTAGTCGGCGTCATCGATGCGCAGCAGGACGTCACCCTCCTTGAAGACCCCGCCTCCCACCAGCGCGGGACTGATCCAGGTTACCGTTCCGGACACTTCCGGAATCAGTTCTGACTGGCTGCGCGGTTGCACCGTGCCCTGGGAACTGATGGTCAGGTACTCATCGCCGGCTGCCACGCGCATGACGCGCACGCTGATCGGTCGCGTTTCGACAGCCTCCTCGATTTTTTTCTCGGGATTGGCCACGATGAGGGCCGCCAGGGCCAGGGCCGCGGCGATCACCAGTACCGGGTAAAGTCGTTTCTTGTTCATCTGGACTCCATCGCGGGCGATATCATAGCGGAAAAGCCTCGCCGGTAGTCCCCTTGCGATGAAATCAGTCCTTGCCGGGTGTGCGCCTGCGCGGCGCGGTCCGCGCGGGTTGCGCGCCTCTGCGCCGGGCGCCGACGGGTTGACCCGTATGCTGGGTAGCGAAGGCCTGGCTGCCGGCGGGTACGCGCTGGTGGCGGCGGGCGGGTTGGCGCGGTGGCACCAGGTGGTTTTTACCGTTGCCAATCAGGTCCGCCCGGCCCATTTTTTTCAGGGTCTTGCGCAGTAACGGCCAATTGTCAGGATCGTGGTATCGCAGGAAGGCCTTGTGCAGCCTGCGCTGGGATAGCCCCCTGACCACCGGCATGGTGTCGCTGGTGCGATTCACCCTGTGCAGGGGGTTCTTGCCGCTGTGATACATGGCGGTGGCGCTGGCCATGGGCGAGGGGTAGAAGGTTTGTACCTGGTCGGCGCGGAACCGGTTGCGTTTGAGCCACAGGGCGAGATTCATCATGTCTTCGTCGCTGGTGCCGGGATGGGCGGCGATAAAATAAGGTATCAGGTATTGTTCTTTGCCGGCCTCGCGGGAGAACTTTTCGAACATGGCCTTGAACCGGTCATAACTGCCGATGCCCGGCTTCATCATCTTCGACAGGGGCCCATCTTCGGTATGCTCCGGTGCTATTTTCAGATAGCCGCCCACGTGGTGGGTGACCAGTTCCCGCACGTACTCCGGCTCCTCGACCGCGAGATCGTAGCGTAGCCCGGAAGCAATCAGTACTTTCTTGACTCCCGGTAACTCGCGCGCCTTGCGGTACAGGTCGATCAACGGTTTCTGGTTGGTATCCAGGTTTTTGCAGATTCCCGGGTACACGCAGCTCAGCTTGCGGCAGCTTGCCTCTACCTCGCGGCTCTTGCAGGCCAGCCGCCACATGTTCGCGGTCGGGCCGCCCAGGTCCGATATCACGCCCGTGAAAGCCGGGGAGGTGTCGCGGATCGCCTCGACCTCGCGCAGGATCGATTCCTCGGACCGGTTCTGGATGATGCGGCCCTCGTGTTCGGTGATGGAACAGAAGGTGCAGCCGCCGAAGCAGCCGCGCATGATGTTGACCGAGTGACGGATCATCTCGAAGGCCGGAATGCGCGCATCGCCGTAGCTGCTGTGGGGCAGTCGGGTATAGGGCAGCTCAAACACCCAGTCCAGTTCGTCGGTTTCCAGTGGGATCGGCGGCGGATTCAGCCATACAAGCCGGTCGCCGTGGGCCTGTACCAGTGGCCGCGCGTTGTGCGGGTTGGTTTCCTTGTGCAGTAGACGGGAGGCGTGCGCATACAGGGCGCTGTCGCCTTTTACCTGCTCGTAGGCGGGGATACGCAGGACCTGTTGCTCCGGTTGTGGGGTTCCCGCCAGCCGCAGCGGCGTCACGTCGATGGAGTCCAGCGCGACCTCCTGCCAGTCATCCGGTATCCGCTTACGGACGAAGGCGGTACCCCGCAGGTCGCGGATCCGGTTGACCGGTTCTCCGGCCGCCAACCGGTGGGCGATCTCGACTATGGCGCGCTCGGCATTGCCGTACACCAGCAGGTCGGCGCGGCTGTCGAGCAAGATGGAGCGGCGGACCTTGTCTGACCAGTAATCGTAATGGGCAATGCGGCGCAGGCTCGCCTCGATGCCGCCGATTACCAGCGGAACCTGCTTGTAGGCCTCCCGCAGTCGCTGGCTGTAGACGATGACCGCCCGGTCGGGGCGCCGGTCGCCCTCGTTGTTTGGCGTGTAGGCGTCGTCGTTGCGCCGTTTCCGGTCCGCGGTGTAGCGGTTGATCATGGAGTCCATGTTGCCCGCTGCCACGCCAAAGAACAGATTGGGTTCGCCCAGAACCTTGAACGGCTCCGCGCTGGTCCAGTCCGGCTGCGCGATGATGCCCACCCGGAAGCCCTGGGCTTCCAGCACGCGTCCGATAACCGCCATGCCGAAGCTGGGGTGGTCGACGTACGCGTCCCCGGTGACAATGATGATGTCGCAGCTGTCCCAGCCCAGCGCGTCCATTTCAGCCCGGGTCATGGGGAGTTCGGGTGCCGGGCCGAAACATTCTGCCCAGTACTTGCGATAACTGTGAATGGCGGTTGCCCGCGTCATGTGATACCTGGCCAGCGAATCGGGAGGGCGCAGTATACCCGATCTAGCGCTTTTTCTCGTCGCCGCTCCCGAGTTCGGCGCCACAGTACTTGCAATGACTGGCGTCCTCTTCATGACCCGCCCGGGCGCAATTGCGGCAGTTGCGCGAGGTGCGCTGCAGGTTGCTGCGTTGGGCCTCGGCGGTCAATTCCGCCGTGATGATGCCGGTCGGAACGGCGATGATGGCATAGCCCGTCAGCATGCCGAGTGCGGCGACCGCGCGACCGGCTGCGGTCACGGGCACCACGTCACCGTAGCCGACCGTGGTGACCGTGACGATGGCCCAGTAAATACTCTCCGGGATACTGCGGAAACCGTGCGCCGGCCCCTCGATCACGTACACCAGGCAGCCGTAGATGGTGGTAATTACGATCATCATGGAAAAAAACACCAGGATCTTGCGGCTGGAGCGCCGCAGTGCGCCCGCCAGGGTGTTGGCCTCCTGCAGGTAGGCGATCAGTCGCAGGACCCTGAATATGCGCAGTATGCGCAGCAGCCTGATGATCAGCAGCGAGGCTGCCTGGGGCAGGAACAGGGCGATATAGGTCGGGAGTATGGACAGCAGGTCGACCAGGCCGTAGACACTGAAAAGGTAGGCGCGTCGGTTCGGTGTGCACCAGATGCGGATCGCGTATTCCACCGTAAACAGCAGGGTGAAGCCCCACTCGATTTTCCAGAACAGGGCGCCGTAGCTGGCGTTCATGGTCTGGACGGAGTCCAGCATGATGACGAGTACGCTGGTCAGGATCGCGACGATCAGCAGGAGGTCGAACCACTTGCCGGCCGGGGTTTCGGTGCCGAAGATCACGGTATATACCCGGTCTTGCAGGGGTGATAGTTTTCTCAGGGTCATGCCGCAATAATTCCGCTGGTACCGGCTTGTTATTGTTCCTATAGTAATCCGCTGACGTCCAGTACACCACTACCGGCCGGGGAGGAACGACGTGGAGACGGAAATCTATCAGGTGGATGCGTTCAGCAGCGAGATGTTCGGGGGCAACCCGGCGGCGATCATGCCATTGGACGCCTGGTTGCCCGACGACACCCTGCAGTCTGTCGCGATGGAGAACAATCTGTCGGAAACCGCCTTCCTGGTCGCTGTCCCGGGAGGGTTCGAGCTACGCTGGTTCACGCCGGCGGTGGAGGTGGACCTGTGCGGACACGCCACGCTGGCCGCCGCCCACGTCCTGTACCGACACCTCGGCCATGGCGATGGCCCCATCCTGTTCCAGACCCGCAGCGGCCAGTTACGGGTATCCGCTGAGGGCGACCGCATCCGTATGGATTTTCCCGCGGCCACCCTCGAGCCGCAGCCGGTGGACGAGGCGGTCAGTGCGGCACTCGGTGCAAGGGCAATCGAAGCGGCAGGGCCGCCGGGCAAGGCGTCGATGGCGCTGTACCGGTTCGCCAGTGAGGCGGAGGTGGCAGCGCTCACACCGGATTTTGCAGCGCTGTTGCAGGCTTCGGACCGGTCGGTAATCTGCACCGCTCCCGGTGACACGGTTGATTTTGTGTCCCGTTTTTTTGGACCGCAGGTAGGTATCAACGAAGATCCCGTGACGGGCTCGGCGCACTGCCTGCTGACGCCCTACTGGTCGGCGCAGTTGGGGCGCGACCGTCTGCAGGCGCGACAGATATCCCCCCGCGGGGGTGAGCTCTGGTGCGAATTGCACGGAGACCGGGTGTTCATGTCGGGGCAGGCGGTGACCGTCATGAAGGGTGTGGTCTATCTTTGATCGCTGGCCGTAGATAGGGAGAGAAGCCATGCCGGGGCCGTCATGAAACGAGTGTTCCTCATTTGTCTGTTTATGGTGACCCTCGCGGGGTGCAGCAGCACGACCTTTCTCTATAACAGACTCGATTTTATCCTCCCCTGGTTGCTGGGAGACTACGTCAGGCTGGATTCCGCCCAGAAAGTCTATCTGAAGCAACAGCTCGATCCCTTTCTCGACTGGCATCGCGAGGAGGAGTTGCCGCGCTATATCGACCTTATCGAGCAGATAGAGCGTACCCTCGACGATCCGGTCACGGTCACCCAGGTCGAAGCCATCGTGGCCGAGTTCGAGCGGGCCTGGGCGCGGGTAGAACGTCGCGGGGTCGGCTTGCTACTGGACCTGGGCGAGCGCCTCGACGACGAGCAGATGGCGGAATTCCTGGATGCGCTGTTCGAGAAGCAGCAGGAACTGCAGGAAAAATACCTGGAGCGCAGCGACGAGGAATACTACAAGGACGCCTATGATAATTTCACCGACAGCGCACAGGACTTTCTCGGGCGCCTGTCCAGCGAGCAAAAACTCGCGATCGAACAGGGCATAGCCGGGTTGTGGCGCTCTGACCACGCGTGGATCAGTGAACGTGCGGCTTGGAACGAACGGCTGTCTTCAATATTGCAGCGGGAACCGGGCTGGCAGGACGCACTGTGGGCCGCACTGGCGAGGCGTGAACAGGACATTTCGCCAGAGTACCGGGAAACCTACCTGCACAACTCGGCCCACTTGCAGGGCGTGCTGGTGAACCTCCTGAACAGCCGTACCGAAGCCCAGGACCGGCGCCTGCGTCGGGAGCTGGCTGACTACCGGGAGGACTTCGCCCGCCTTGTCGAACAGTCCCGGGACTAGGCCGGGGCTGAAGCTCTGCGATTCCTGATACTCAGGGCATGCGCGCGACCACGTCCACCATGGCTGCGGTCAGCGCGGCGATGTCCTGTTCGCTGCTGATGTAGGGCGGCATGGTGTAGACCAGGCGGCCGAAGGGGCGCAGCCAGACGCCGCGCTCCACGAACATGGGCTGTATCACCTTCATGTCCACCGCGTTATCCAGTTCGATCACGCCGATCGCGCCCAGGGTGCGTACGTCCCGCACCCGCGGCAGCTTGCGCGCCGGCGCCAGGCCGGTTTCCAGTTGCAGTTGCAGGCGCTGGACCTTTCGCCACCAGGGTTGTGACAACAGCAATTCGATGCTGGCCACGGCGGTAGCGCAGGCCAGTGGGTTGGCCATAAAGGTGGGTCCGTGCATGAATGCGCCGGCCTCGCCGGCACAGATGCCGGCCGCGACGCGGTCGCTGCACAGGGTGGCGGCAAGCGTCATATAGCCGCCGGTCAGTGCCTTGCCCAGGCAGAGTATGTCCGGGCTTACCCCGGCGTGCTCCAGGGCAAACAGTTTCCCGGTACGGCCGAAACCGGTGGCGATTTCGTCGAAGATAAGCATCACGCCAAAGGCGTCGCACAGCGCCCTAAGCTTGACCAGGTAATCGGCGGAATAAAAGCGCATCCCGCCCGCGCCCTGTACCACCGGTTCGACGATGACCGCGGCGATTTCACGGTGGTGTTGCTCAAGCAGGCCGGACAGCGCCGATAGTTCGCCGTCCGGGCAGTCTGTCCCGAAGCCGACGGTGGGGGCAGGGGCGAAAAACTGGCGGTTGAGAGCGTCGCCGAACAGGTGGTGCATGCCGGTGTCCGGGTCGCACAGGGACATGGCCATGAAGGTATCGCCATGGTAGCCGTTGCGCAGCGCGATCAGCTTCTGTTTTTCCGGATGGCCGCTGGATTGCCAGAACTGGATCGCCATCTTCACCGCGACCTCCACTGCGACGGAACCGGAATCGCTGAAAAACACCCGATCCAGGCCCTCCGGCGTGAGGTCCACCAGCATCCTGGCCAGTTTGACGGCCGGTTCGTGGGTCAGGCCGCCGAACATCACGTGGGACATGGCGTGTAACTGCTCGACCACCGCGCGATTCAGCACCGGGTGATTGTAGCCGTGAATCGCGCACCACCAGGAGGCCATGCCGTCGATCAGTTCCCTGCCATCGGCCAGGGTCAGGCGTACGCCCTGCGCACTGGCCACCGGGTAGACGTCTGGAATATCCACGGCAGAGGCGTAGGGATGCCAGACCACCTCCGCATCGGCCTGGCGCAGTGTATGCCAGTCGCCGCGTGTCATGGCGCGGGCAGCATGTCCCGCACGACGGGCAGCACATTGGCGACGATCATGGGCTGGGCCTCGACCGTGGGATGTATTCCGTCGGGCTGCATCAGGGTCGGATCGGTGGCGATACCCTGCAGCGGGAAACCGCCCAGCTGGGCGCCGCCGGACTCCGCCACCACCTGGAAACTCTCTCGAAACGACGCTGTGTAGCGAGAACCATAATTTGGGGGTATCTCCATGGGTAGCAGCAGGACCTCGGCGCCATTCTGGCGCGACACGGAGACGATATCCAGCAGGTTGCGGCGCAAATCCGGTATGGGGTAACCCCGCAGGCCGTCATTGCCGCCCAGTTCGACGATGACCAGGGTCGGGTTGTGTTCGGTCAGCAGACGCGGCAGGCGCCGCAGGGCACCGCCGCTGGTTTCTCCCGAAATACTGGCATTGATAACCTCCGCAGCCGGCAGCTCTCGCTGCATCAGGGCTACCCAACCCTGCTCCAGCGACATACCATAGGCCGCGCTGATGCTGTCCCCCAGCACCAGTATCCTGTGCTGTGCTGCCTGGGCCTGAATACAGGCCAGCAGCAATCCGGCAACAAGGCAGCGCCGTACAAGCAGGGAAAGGGGCGAGTACATGATCAAGGCTGAAAATCTCCTGAAACGGGTCCCCATGGCCGGGGGCGAGCTGGAGATACTGAAAGGGATCAATCTGGAAATCAAGTCGGGGGAGTCGGTAGCGATAGTCGGCGCTTCCGGATCCGGCAAATCCACCCTGCTGGGTTTGTTGGCCGGCCTGGACGAGGCCAGCGCGGGCCGGGTCATCATTGCCGGTACGGATATCTGCAGCCTGGACGAGGACGGGCGTGCCCTTTTTCGTGGCGAACAGGTCGGTTTCGTGTTCCAGTCGTTCCAGTTACTGCCCGCACTGACTGCGCTGGAGAACGTCATGCTGCCCCTGGAACTGAAGGGGGCCGAGGCGGCTCTTGGGCGAGCCAGTGACTACCTGGAGCGGGTTGGCCTGGCGGAGCGGGAACATCACTACCCGCGCCAGATGTCCGGTGGTGAGCAACAGCGGGTGGCTATTGCCCGGGCGTTCGCGGCACAACCTGCGATCCTGTTCGCAGACGAACCCACCGGTAACCTGGACACAGAGACCGGTACCCACATTATCGACCTGCTGTTCGAACTTAACCGGGAAGAGGGCACTACCCTGGTGCTGGTGACCCACGACCAGCGCCTGGCGGATCGCTGTGATCGGGTCCTGCGCATGAGCGCCGGCATGCTGAGCGAGGGCTAGATCATGTCGGTCACCGCGACCCGGATGCTGTGGCGCGACTGGCGCGGGGGTGAACTGGGTGTGCTGGTGGCGGCCCTGGTGCTTGCAGTGGCGGTGGTGTCTGGCATCAGTGCCTTTACCACGCGCCTGCAGTCGGCCCTGGAACAGGAGAGTCACCGGTTCCTGGCCGCAGATCTGGTTATCAGCAGTGGCGCAGAGATTCCCCGCGAATTTGCCGACGAAGGGTTGCGGCGCGGCCTGCGGGTGGCAACCGTGCTCAGCTTTCCATCCATGGTTTTCGCAGGCGAGGAACGGATGCACCTGGCGTCGATCAAGGCGGTGTCAGATGCCTATCCCCTGCGCGGCGAATTGACCTACAGCGAGGGCCCCTTTGGTCCTGTACTGCCGGCGCGCCAGGGGCCGCGACCGGGCCAGGTGTGGCTGGATTCCCGCCTGTTTCCCCTGCTGGACGTCGAAATCGGCGACCCGGTCGGCGTGGGTGACCTCACCTTGACGGTTACCGCGGCGGCCCGGGCAGAGCCGGACCAGGGCACCTCCTTTTTCGGCTATGGCCCACGCCTCCTGATGCACAGCAGCGATATTCCTGGCACGGGTATCGTGCAACCCGGTAGTCGGGTCTCCTACCGGCAGCTGTACGCCGGGGACGGGGCCTCCCTGGCGGCCTTCCGCGCCTGGCTGGAGCCGCGCCTTACCGAATCGCAGCGCCTGCTGGACGTAAAGCAGGGCCAGCCTGGAATCGGGGCGGCGCTGGAACGCTCCGAGTCCTTCCTGCTGCTTGCCGGCAGCCTGGGTGTGGTTCTGGCAGCGGTCGCCATCGCCCTGGCGGCTCGCCGGTTCAGTGAGCGGCACCGGGATTTCGTCGCGATCATGAAGAGCCTGGGGGCCACCTCGGGCTCGATTAACTGGCTCTACGGGCGCAGCCTGCTGATCCTCGGAGGCGCCGCCACCGCCCTCGGCTGCCTGGGTGGCTGGAGCATCCAGGCCCTGTTCTTTGAGTTGTTTGCAGGCCAGTTGCCGGTGCAGCCCGGCCCCTCTGGCGTGCGACCCTATGCCATAGGTGCGGCAACGGCACTGATCTGCCTGGCCAGTTTCGCCTGGCCACCGCTGCGCCGCCTGGGCCAGGCCAGCCCACTGCGTGTCCTGCGCAGGGAACTGCCGCAGGAACAGCGCAGGCTGTTGGGAGACTACGCGCTCGGCCTGGCGGGGATAGCCCTGCTGATGTTCTGGTACAGCGGCGACTACCTGCTCACCGGAGCCGTCCTGGCGGGCCTGGCGCTCTCGGTTACCCTGGGTCTGCTACTCGCCCTGACCCTGTTGCGTGGCGGCCGCCTGGTGGGGATGAGTGCCGGCAGCATCTGGCGTCTGGCCCTGGCCGGCCTGCAGCGACGGGGTACGGGCAATGCCCTGCAGGTGGTTATCTTTGGCATGGCGATCATGTTGTTACTGGTGATGGTACTGGTACGGACCTCGCTGATCGACGACTGGCAGACCCAGCTGCCGGAGAATACGCCCAATCACTTCATGCTGAACATCGCACCGGACCAGGTCCAGGGCGTGGACCTGATGCTGCGCGAGAACGGCATTCACAGCGAGGCGTTATACCCCATGATCCGGGGCCGGTTGATGGCCGTGAATGGTCAGGAACTGCTGCAGACCGAGGACCGCAGTGTGCAGCGGCGCCAGCGGGAGGCCAACTTTACCTGGTCCGGGGTATTGCCCGACGGCAATACCCTGGTTGCCGGCAGCTGGTGGCCAGCGGAGACGAGCCAGGCCCTGGTCTCCCTGGAAGAGGAATTCGCCGCTCGTCTTGGGGTCCGGGTGGGCGACCGACTCAGTTTCCTGGTGGGCTCACAGGCACTGGAGGCCAGGGTGACCAGTATCCGGTCGCTGGACTGGCAGTCACTGCAGCCCAATTTTTATCTCGTTTTCCCGCCCCGCTTGCTGGCCAACTACCCGGCGACCTTCATGACCAGTTTTCACCTGGGCCCGGATGACAAATTATTCCTGAACCGCTTTATCCGTCAGTTCCCGACGGTAACCGTGGTGGAAATGGACGTGGTAGTGGAGCAGTTACGCGGTATCGTGAACCAGGTGTCCGCCGCGGTGGAACTGGTGCTGATGGTTATTCTGGCGGCCGGGGCACTGGTGCTGATAGCCGGGGTACAGGCGAGTGTGGATGAGCGCATGCAGGAAAGTGCGATCCTGCGCGCGCTCGGGGCCAGGCGTCAATTGCTGTTGGGAGCGCTGGCGATCGAATTCGCGACGCTGGGATTGTTCGCCGGGGTGCTGGCGGTGGCTTCTGCAGAGATGTCGGTTTTCATTCTGCAGCACTGGGTGATGGAAATGCCCTACGCACCCTCGTTCCAGGTCTGGCCATTGGGCATACTGGCTGGCACCGTCCTGATTGGCACGCTGGGGGTGCTGAGTTGCCGGCGCGTGGTGTCGACTCCGCCGATCACCGTGTTACGGGAGCTCTGATGCGTCCCGGACACAGGTCGCTACGGTAGTGAAATCGTGGCAAATAAACCACCGTGTACTAGCATAAAGATATTGGGAAACGATCCGGCTGGTTGACTTACCAGCTCTGAGCAACAGCGTGGGAGGCTATGCAAGATGTTGCAAACTCGCTTGCGAAACTACCTGATGCCGGTGACAGTACTGGTAGCGATCACCGTGATCAATGTCGTTACCCTGATCGATGGCTACCGGGCACTGAACGGGAACAGCCTGGGGACGATGTCCAGTCCGGGTCTCTACGCCCTGGCACTGGTTGAGTTGGTCATGGCGGCAATTGCGCTCTACAGTTTCAGGCACCGGCGTGACGTGCTGCTGATCTAGTTGTCACCGCGGGCCGGGCTGTCGCTGCGGCCGATACTGATACCGGCGATAAAATTCTCCACAGCCACCTCGACCTGGCGCCGTAGATCGATGTGCCGCTCGAACAGGTCCGGCGCATCCACCTTGAGGGTGGCCAGACCATGGATTCCAGCCCAGGCGGCATTGGCCAGGTACACCACGTCCTGCGGCCGGAACAGGCCCTGGTTCATGCCGTCGCGCAACATGCCCTGTACCAGCAATAGCGTCTCACGGCTGACATCCCGCAGCTCCGGATAGTTGTCACCCGGCTGTACCGCGGGGCCGAACATCAGTTTGAACAGTTCCGGGTTGCGCGCGGCGTAATCCACGTAAGCGTGAGCAAAGGCGATGATCTGCGCCCGGGGGCAGGGGTCGGCTGCCTCACCCGCTTCGCGCAGGCAGCGCAGCAGGTCCTGGTAGCCGCGGGTAGCCAGGGCAGCCAACAGGTCACTCTTGTCGGTAAAGTGGCGATAAGGTGCGGTCTGAGAGACGCCGATCGCGCGCGCCAGGGCGCGCAGGCTGAGTGCATCAGGCCCCACCCGTCGCAGTTCCGCTACCGCCGTATCCAGCAACTCTGCGCGCAGATTACCGTGGTGATAACTTTTCGGGCTCGGGGCTTCGGTCATGGTTACAAGACTACATCAAATTGAAAAAAAAGGGCCGGGATAAACCCCGGCCCCTGTAGCGAGTGACCTTGGCCGATCAGGGCAGCAGGTGAGAGACCGCATCCCGCTCCTCGGTCAGTTCCTGTTCCGTGGCGGTCATTTTCGCCCGGCTGAATTCGCCGACTTCGACTCCCTGCACGATGCTCCAGTCGCCGTTGGCGCAGCGGCAGGGGAAGGAGTAGATCAGTCCCTCGGTGATGTCGTAGGAGCCGTCCGAATAAACACCCATGGATACCCAGTCGTCGCCCTCGGTCCCCAACGCCCAGGAACGCATGTGGTCGATGGCCGCATTGGCGGCTGAAGCCGCGGAAGAGGCGCCCCGGGCCTTGATGATCGCGGCGCCACGCTGCTGGACGACCGGGATGAAATCGCTCTCATACCAGTCCTGGTCGACCAGTTCGATAGCGGGCTGGCCGGCTACCCGGGTATTGAAAAGGTCGGGATACTGGGTGGCTGAGTGGTTGCCCCAGATGGTCATCTGCTTTACGTCATTGACTGTTTTGCCCGTTTTCTGGGCGATCTGGGTCATGGCGCGGTTGTGGTCCAGGCGGGTCATGGCGGTGAAATTGCGCGGGTCGATGTCAGGCGCATTGCGCTGGGTGATCAGGGCGTTGGTATTGGCCGGGTTGCCCACTACCAGTACCTTGATGTCCCTGCTGGCGTTGTCGTTAATGGCCTTGCCCTGCACTGAAAAAATGGCGGCATTGGCTTCCAGCAGGTCCTTGCGTTCCATGCCCGGGCCACGGGGGCGGGCACCGACCAGCAGGGCGTAATCAGCGTCCTTGAACGCAGTAGCGGGATCATCGGTACAGACAATACCCGCGAGTAGCGGGAATGCACAGTCGTCCAGTTCCATGCGCACGCCTTCCAATGCCTCCATGGCGGGCGTGATATCCAGCAGCTGCAGGATCACCGGCTGGTCGTCGCCGAGCATGGCGCCGGAAGCGATGCGGAAAAGCAGTGCATAACCGATCTGGCCGGCGGCACCGGTAACTGTTACGCGAACAGGTGTCTTCATTCTCAGTATTCCTCTGCGGTTCAAGGGGGGGTCGTAATTTCGGGGCGCACATTGTCGTGGCAAACTGCCCAAAAAACAACCCGCGGTCCACCAAAGCCCGATTCCCCAGACTTGACGATATGCTACCGGTCCGGAGTACGGGTAGAGCTTCCCGGGGACCGCCAAAAAGCGGCCATCCATGGCGGGCTCGGGCTCGGCCGTCCATGGCCTCGCACGCCCCCGGGAAGCTCTACCCGTACCCCGTCCCTGGTTCCCGACGCAACTCGGGAGAGTCTGGCATCGGGCTGTGATGGAGGATTGGGGCCTGATGTGGCCTGCCAGGGATGTCGGCGGCCATGGAGGGCCGCCGTCAAGCAGCCATGGACGGCACGCTTTTGCGTTCCCAGGCAGGGCACATCAGGCCCCGATCCGGCGGCGATTGTCCGAGCGTAGAGGTGGACTCCACCGGGGGTGGGCAAGTAAAATGCGCGCCGAATCGAGGACCGACGGGCATCATTGTGCGCGAGTTGTCACGCAAGGAAAAAACCGAATTCAACAAGCTGCAGAAACGGCTGCGGCGCAACGCCGGAAACGCCATCGCCGATTACAACATGATCGAGGAGGGCGACAGGGTGATGGTGTGCCTGTCCGGTGGCAAGGACTCCTACGCCATGCTCGACGTGTTGATGAGCCTGCAGCGCAATGCGCCGGTTCGGTTCGAACTGGTCGCGGTCAACCTGGACCAGAAGCAACCCGGCTTTCCGGAGGAGATACTGCCGGCGTACCTGGAGCAGCTCGGGGTGCCCTTCTATATCCTTGAGAAGGATACCTACAGCATCGTCCGGGAGGTGATTCCCGCAGGCAAGACCACCTGCGGGCTGTGTTCGCGCCTGCGGCGCGGCAGCCTGTACGGGTTTGCCAATGAGATCGGTGCCAGCAAGATCGCGCTGGGACACCATCGCGACGATATCGTCGAAACCCTGTTTCTCAATATGTTTTTCAACGGCAGCCTGAAGGCCATGCCGCCCAAGCTGCTCAGCGACGACCGCAGAAATGTGGTCATCCGGCCACTGGCTTATTGCAAGGAGCGGGATCTGGCCGCGTACGCGGACTACAAGGCGTTTCCGATCATTCCCTGCAACCTGTGCGGTTCGCAGGAGAACCTGCAGCGGGTCCAGGTCAAAAAGATGCTGGCCGGGTGGGAACGCGAGTACCCCGGTCGCACGGAAACCATCTTCCGCAGCATTCGCAACGTCGCGCCCTCGCAGCTGGCCGATGCCGGGCTGTTCGATTTCGACGGCCTGCGCGCGGAAACTGACCGGGACCTGCATATTCCCGCAATCCAGGTAGTCAACCTCTAGTGGCCCCGGCCACACCGCTGCTGACCGCCCGTGGACTCGGTCTGGAGCGGGGCGGGCGGACATTATTCACCAGTCTCGATTTCGAGGTACGTGCGGGCCAATTGGTGCAGATCGAGGGCGCCAACGGCGCGGGCAAGACCAGCCTGATCCGAATCCTCGCGGGGCTGTCGCGCTACGGTTTCGACGGCGATGTGCAACGCCAGGTTGCGCTGCTGTACCTGGGTCACCAGCCCGCGGTGAAGGCCATGCTCACGCCGCGGGAGAACCTGGCCTGGCATGCAGACGGCCTGGGCAGCTATGGTGACCCGGAAATCGAGCGGGCGCTGGAGGCCGTCGGGCTGTACGGTTACGAGGACCTGCCCAGTCACACCCTGTCTGCCGGACAGCACCGGCGTGTCAACCTGGCCCGGCTGTACCTGGCCGAGGCGCCCCTGTGGCTGCTGGACGAGCCCTTCACGGCGATTGACCGGCAGGGCGTCACGCAGCTGGAGCAGTTATTCGTGCGGCACGTGGAGCGGGGTGGCGCGGTGGTGCTGACCTCGCACCAGTCACTGCAGATCGAGCATCCCGTGCGCCGCCTCAACCTGCTATCGGGTATGGCGGCATGAGCGAGCCCTCAACCTGGCAGTTCTGCCGGCGACTGCTGCGACGCCAACTGGTGCTGGCGTTCCGGCGACCGATTGAGATTGCCAACCCGCTGCTGTTTTTCGCCATCGTCGTCGCGCTGTTCCCGCTGGGCCTGGGTCCAGCGCCGGATCGCCTGGCCCAGTTCGCCCCCGGCATCCTGTGGATTATCGCACTCCTGGCCAACCTGCTGACCTCGGAGACCGTCTTTCGCGGTGACTTTGAGGACGGCAGCCTGGAGCAGTTACTGTTGGCGCCCCAGCCACTGTACCTGTCGGTACTGGCCTACATCGGTGCCCATTGGCTGGTTACCGGTTTCCTGTTGAGCCTCGTGTCACCGTTGTTCGCCGTCATGCTGAACCTGCCCGTCCAGGCGGTGGCAACGCTGATAGTCAGCCTGTTGCTGGGCACCGCGGTGCTGAGCCTGGTGGGCTGTATAGGCGCGGCCCTGACGGTGGGACTGAAGCGCGGTGGCATGCTGATCTCCCTGCTGATCCTGCCGTTTTATATGCCGGTACTGATCTTTGCCAGTAATGCGGTGCAGAACGCCGTTATCGGAGCCGCGGTAGGGCCGCAGCTGGCGATTATCGGGGCGATGCTGTGCCTGGCCGTCGCCCTGGCGCCCTTTGCCATTGCCGCCGGCCTGCGGATCAGCGTGGATACCTGATGGCCGTTTGCCTTCGATCAATATTTAACCGTGCAGCGTCCTGTTCCTGCTGCACACAAACTGTATAATTGCCGCCACATGTGGTCCTTCTTCCATAAACTCGGTTCACCGCCATGGCTGTATCGCATCTCCGGATCGATACTGCGCTGGCTGCTGCCGATCACCCTGCTGGCCCTGGCCGGTGGTGTGCTCTGGGCGCTGCTGGTCACGCCGGTGGATTTCCGGCAGGGCAACAGTTACCGCATCATGTACCTCCATGTGCCGGCCGCGATCGTCGCCATGGCGGGTTATTACATAATGGCCATCGCCGGCGGCATCAGCCTGATCTGGAAAATGAAGATGGCCGACGTGGCGATGAAAGCCTGCGCGCCAGTGGGCGCCGCACTGACCTTCCTGGCCCTTGTCAGCGGCGCGGTCTGGGGCAAGCCCACCTGGGGGACCTACTGGGTCTGGGACGCGCGTATCACCTCCGTGTTGATCCTGTTTTTCCTCTACCTCGGCGTGATTGCCCTGTACGAGGCCTACGACAACAAGGAAGCGGCCAGTAAAGCCTGCGCGGTGCTCAGCCTGGTGGGGATGGTCAATATCCCCATCATCTACAAATCTGTCGACTGGTGGTATAGCCTGCACCAGCCCGCGTCCATCAAGTTCACCGGCAACTCCACCATGGATCCGTCCATGCTGTACCCTTTGCTCTGGATGATTGTGACGTTTTACGCCCTGTTCGCGTGTTGTGTGATGATGAATATGCGCGCCGAGCTGTTGGAGCGGGGTAGTCGAACCCGCTGGGTCCGGGATCTCGCCACCAGTGGAGAAGTGCGCTGATGTATTTTGATTCCCTGGCCGCAGCGCTGCAGATGGACGGTCACGGTATTTATGTCTGGCCCGTCTACGCCCTGGGCGTGCTGATCATCAGCGCACTGGTGGCGCTGCCCCGACGCCGGGAGCGGCAGTTGCTGCGGCGACTGGCAGGGGATATCAGACGCCAGGGCGGCGCCCGGGCCAGCGAGGAAGAGTGAGGCTTTATGCACCCTATACGTAAGCAAAGACTGATGATCGTACTGTTCGTGGTGCTCTTTTCCAGCGCCGCGGTGGGCCTGGTAACCTACGCTCTGCGGGGCAATATCAACCTGTTTTTCCCGCCGGCGGAGATCGTGGCCGGCAAGGCGCCGGTGGGCCAGCCTATCCGGGTCGGGGGAATGGTGGTAGAGGGCAGCGTGCAGCGTTCTTCGGACAGCCTGCAGATACGGTTCGACATAACTGACAACAAGGCGACGGTGCCGGTCGTCTACAGGGGTATCCTGCCCGACCTGTTTGCCGAGGGGCAGGGCGCGGTTGCCTCGGGAACGCTGGATGAAAACGGCCTGGTTACCGCCACCGAGGTGCTGGCCAAGCACGATGAGAACTACATGCCGCCGGAGGTGGCTGAAGCGATGCAAGAAGCTCACGTCGAGGCAAACCCGTGATCCCCGAGTTCGGGCATTTCGCCCTTATCGTCGGTCTGTCCCTGGCCCTGATGCTGGCGGTTGTCCCGGCGCTGGGCGCCTGGCGCGGGGACCGCCGCAGTATGGCCCTGGCCCCGGGCCTGGCGCTGGGCATGCTGGTGTTTGTCGCGGTGAGTTTTGCCTGCCTTGCCATCGCCTTTCTGCAGGACGATTTCTCGGTAAAAGTGGTGGCCAACAACAGCAACAGCCTGTTGCCACCGATCTACAAGTTCTCCGCCGTATGGGGTAATCACGAGGGATCACTGCTGCTGTGGGCGCTGATTCTATGCTTCTGGACGGCGGCCGTGGCCCTGTTCAGCACCAACCTGCCGCAGGTGGTCGTGGCGCGGGTATTGTCGGTGATGGGCGCCGTGGGCGTTGGTTTCATGTCCTTCTCCCTGCTGACATCCAATCCCTTCGAGCGCCTGCTCCCGGGCACCCCGGCGGATGGTAACGATCTCAACCCCCTGCTGCAGGACCCCGGACTGATTATTCACCCACCGCTGCTCTACATGGGTTACGTGGGCTTCTCCGTGGCATTTTCGTTCGCTATCGCGGCGCTGCTGGGTGGACGCCTCGACGCCAGCTGGGCACGATGGTCACGACCCTGGACCAATGTCGCCTGGGCCTTTCTCAGCCTCGGGATCATGCTCGGCAGCTGGTGGGCATACTACGAACTCGGCTGGGGCGGCTGGTGGTTCTGGGACCCGGTCGAGAATGCCTCGTTCATGCCCTGGCTGGCGGGAACGGCGCTGATTCACTCCCTGGCTGCGACCGAGAAACGCGGCCTGTTCAAGAGCTGGACGGTGCTGCTGGCGATTTTTGCGTTCTCCCTGAGCCTGCTGGGTACCTTCCTGGTGCGCTCGGGCGTACTGACCTCGGTGCACGCTTTCGCCACTGACCCCGCGCGGGGTATGTTCATCCTGTTGTTCCTGGCGGTGGTGATCGGGGGTTCCCTGACCTTGTACGCGCTGCGCGCGCCAGCGGTCAGCTCGCGGGTCTCTTTTGACTGGATTTCCCGGGAATTGTTGATGCTGGTTAACAATGTGGTGTTCCTGGTCGCCACGCTGACCGTCCTGTTCGGCACCCTGTTTCCGCTCATCATGGACGCCCTGGGGCAGGGTAAATACTCGGTGGGGCCACCCTATTTCAATGCCGTATTCGTGCCGCTGATGGCGCTGCTGGTGCCGTTCATGGGCATTGGTCCCGTGTCGCGCTGGAAGCGCGACCAGGCCCAGCGCTGGAAAGCGGAATTGCTATTGCCCGGCCTGGCAGCGCTGGCCTGTGGCCTGACCCTGCCGTTACTGCAGGATGGCGACTACAATCCCTGGGTCGCTGCGGCCCTGGTTCTCGCCGGGTGGTTACTGTTCGGCATGTTGCGGGACCTGTACAAGAGGGTGCGGGCGGGTACCTCCATAGGGCAGGGCCTGCGCCGCCAGACGGCCAGCTACTGGGGTATGTTCGCGGCCCACCTGGGCTTCGCCGCCGCGATCGTCGGGGTGGTGCTCACCAGTCAGTACAGCGTCGAGCACGACCTCAAGATGAGCCCCGGCGACACCGAGAGCCTGGCCGGCTATGACTTTCGCTTCGTGGAGCTGAAACCTTTCCGCGGGCCGAACTTTGTCGCTGACGAAGCCCGCTTCCGCGTCACCCGCGACGGGGTTCTGGTGGCGGAACTGGCGCCGCAGAAGCGCCGCTATCTCGCCAGTGGCCAGGTGATGACGGAGGCCGCGATCGATCCGGGACTGTTCCGCGACCTGTACGTGGCCATGGGCGAGCCGGTGGGCGAGGAGGGGGCCTGGGCTATCCGCCTGCATTACAAGCCCATGGTCCGCTGGATGTGGCTGGGCGCAATCCTGATGGCTCTCGGCGGATTCACCACGATCTTTGACCGGCGCTACCGCCACCTGCGCACTGCGAAAAATCCGGGCCTGGTTCAGGGAGCCGCCCATGGGGCCTAGGCTCAAGCTCTTCCTGCCGCTGGTCATCTTCGCATCCCTGGCCCTGTTCCTGTACCGGGGCCTGGACCTGGATCCAAGGGCTCTCCCCTCCGCGCTGATCGATCGACCGGTGCCGGAGTTCAGCCTGCCGGTGCTGGGTCAGGAGCGCCTGGTCGGCCCCGCGGATGTCATCGGCGAACCGGCCCTGTTCAACGTCTGGGCCACCTGGTGTATTTCCTGCCGGGTAGAGCACCCCTACCTGCAGCAACTCGCCGACCGGGGTGTGGTTATTTACGGCGTGAACTACAAGGACGAGAGCGCCGCGGCCCAGCGATGGCTGGACGAGTTGGGCGACCCCTACCGCCTGAACATCGTCGATGCGGAGGGCACCCTGGGAATCGACCTGGGCGTGTACGGCGCACCGGAAACCTACTTCGTGGACGCGGCCGGGGTGATTCGTTACCGCCACGTGGGAATCATCGATGAAAAAACCTGGAATACGGTGTTAGAGCCGGTTTACCGCGAAATGCAGGTCGAGAGGAGCGCACCGTGAGCTGGAAAGTACTGCTGGGTCCCCTGCTGGGCCTGTTCTTGTCCGCACCCGTCGCCGCGGTCATCGAGACTTACGAATTTTCGAATCCGGAGCTGGAGCAGCGATACCAGGACCTCAGCTTCGAGTTGCGCTGTCCCAAGTGCCAGAACCAGAACATCGCCGATTCCAACGCGCCCATTGCCCAGGACCTGCGCCGCCTGCTGTACCAGCAGTTGGAGGCCGGGGCCAGCGACGAGGAAATCCTGGAGTACATGGTGGCCCGTTATGGCGAGTTCGTCCGCTACCGGCCCAGTTTCAGCAGCTCGACTGCCGTGCTGTGGCTGGCGCCCCTGATCCTGTTGCTGCTGGCACTGGGCGTGGCGCTGTTTGCCGTGCGCAGCCGGCGCCCTGCCGCGACCGAGCCGCTGAGCGAGGAAGAACGCCAGAAAGTCCGTGAACTGCTGGCCCGGGGGGATCGCAAGGCGTGACTGCTTTTCTGTTTGCCTGTGCCGGTCTGGTACTGTTCAGCGGCCTGTTCTACCTGTTCCCCCGCACTGCCCCGCGTCGTGCTGAAGAAGACCTCACCCGGGCCAACCTGGACTGGTTTCGCCGGCGCCGGGAGGAACTGGCCGACGAGGACGAGGCCCTGTTCGAAGACGCGGAGTTGCGCCTGCTGGAAGACGAGGAGCAGGCGGCGCCGGCGACCGGTGCCGTCCAGGGCGGCGCCGGCTTCCCGCTGTGGTCGCTACTGCTGTTCGTGGCCCTGTTTTCAGCCGCGCTGTACTACAAACTCGGTGCAGCGCCGGACGTGATGATCAATCGCCAGATGATGTCACTGGGCCCCGACAGCAGTGAGACCGATATGGAGGCGCTGATTTCCCGTATCGAGCAGCGCGCCGCCCAGCGCCCCGACAACCTGCATTACGCTGCTTTACTGGGGCGTTTCTACATGGGGCGGCAGGACTACCAGCGGGCCGCTGAAACCTACGGTTATCTCGCCCGGGAAGCCCCTGGCGACGCCCAGGCCCTGGCTTACGCGTCCCAGTCCGAATATCTGGCGGCGGGGCGGCAACTGACCGAGCGCAGCCAGATGCTGGCGGAGCGCGCCCTGGCGGTGGATCCGCACCAGCGAACCGCCCTGGGGCTGCTGGGAATGGCCTCCTTCGAGACCGGGCAGTACCGGGCCGCCATAGAATACTGGCAGCGCCTGCTGGCGGTAGAGCAGCCGGGCTCGGAGAGTGCGCAGATGATCGAGAGCGTGCTGGGCATGGCCCGTGAGCGTCTCGGCGAGGAACCGGCAGCCACCGCGGAGACTCCCGCCGCGGTCGCGGCGACCGCCGCAGCGGGTGTGACGGTGACAGTGTCCCTTCCCGAGGGCGCCGAGGTCGATCCGTCGGCCAGCGTATTCGTGCTGGCCCGGGGAGCCAATGCCAGCAGCCGGATGCCGGTGGCCGTGCGACGCCTGAGTGCAGCACAGCTGCCCATGACCCTGCGCCTGGATGACAGCAACTCCATGGCCGGGCAGAAACTGTCCGAGGCGGGCGAAGTGAAAGTGTTCGTGCAGGTTTCCAGCAACGGCCAGCCCGGCGAGTCCAACGCGAGCTGGCTGGGCGAGGCCGGGCCGCTGCTACCCTCGACCGATAACCAGCCCATCGACATCGAGTTACAGCCCCGCTGACAAATTTTCGGATTATTTTTGCTCAGGCATAGTGTTGTCTGGTCAAAGCCGATACACTATATCTTGTGGTCCGGAAAGGGGTGATTTTCAGCAAATTCCGGACTTTTTATATAAAAACCAGTGGCTTATGCCTTATTGCTAATGTGACATGCGATTAAAGTCTATCAAGCTGGCCGGGTTCAAGTCTTTTGTCGACCCCACCACGGTCAGTTTTCCCAGCAACATGTGCGCCGTGGTCGGCCCGAACGGTTGCGGCAAATCCAACGTCATCGACGCGGTCCGCTGGGTGATGGGCGAAAGTTCCGCCAAGAACCTGCGCGGCGAATCGATGGCCGACGTCATTTTCAATGGCTCCGTCAACCGGCAGCCGGTGGGCCAGGCATCCATTGAACTGGTCTTCGACAACTCCGATGGCGGTGTAGGCGGCGAGTACGCGGCCTACGCGGAGATTTCCATCAAGCGCCTGGTGAGCCGCGAGGGCCAGTCCGAGTATTTCCTCAACAGCACCCGCTGTCGCCGCCGCGATATTACCGACATCTTCCTGGGCACCGGTCTCGGCCCGCGCAGCTACGCGATCATCGAGCAGGGCATGATCTCGCGCCTGATTGAATCCAAGCCTGAAGAATTGCGGGTTTTCATTGAGGAGGCCGCGGGGATTTCCAAGTACAAGGAGCGTCGCCGGGAAACCGAGACCCGTATGCGCCGCACCCTGGAGAATCTCGAACGCCTGACCGACCTGCGCGACGAGCTGGAACGCCAGCTGCAGCACCTGCAACGACAGGCCCAGGCGGCTGAGAAGTATGCCGACTACAAGGAAGAAGAGCGCCAGTTGAAGGCCCAGCTGCAGGCCCTGCAGTGGCAGGATCTCGATCAGCAGATTCGCAAGGCCGGGCACGCTATCGGTGAACTCGAGGTCAAACTGGAAGCCGTGCACGCCGAGCACCAGCAGGTGGACACGGCTATCGAGCAGTACCGCGTCGAGCATGCCGAACGCAGTGACACGTTCAACCGGGTGCAGGCCAATTTTTATACACTGGGTTCCGAAGTGGCGCGCATCGAACAGACGATCAAGCACCAGCAGGAACGTGGCCGCCAGCTGACCGAGGACCTGGCGCAGACACGCGACAGCCTGGCCCAGGCGGAAGAACACCTGGGTGACGACCGCGACAAGCTGGAGAGCTGGGAACGGGAGCTCTCTGGACTGTTGCCGGAGCTCGAGACCCTGCAGGCCGTCGAGCAGGCTTCCACCGAGGCCCTGATCGAGTCCGAGGAGGCCATGCACCAGTGGCAGCAGGCCTGGGATGAATTCAACCAGCATGCGGCCCAGCCCCGGCAGCAGGCGGAAGTGCAGCAGTCGCGTATTCAGCACCTGGAGCAGGTGCTGCGCCGCGTACAGGCACGGCTGGAACAGTTGGAAGCGGAGAAGCAGGGGCTGACCCCCGGGCCCGCAGACGAGGAAATACAGCTGTTGGGCGAACAACTCGCCGAACTTGAACTGGACATGGCCGAGCGGGAGTCCCGGTCCGGGCACCTGGCGGAGCAGGTCAGCGCAAGCCGTGAGCGCAGCGACAGACTGGCCGATGAGCTCAACGAAACCCGCTCTGCGCTGCAGCGGATGCGCGGCCGCCAGGCCTCGCTGGAGGCTTTGCAGCAGGCCGCGCAGCAGGATGCCGGGGCCGCGGTGGACAACTGGCTGGAATCGCGCCAGCTGAGCGAGGCGCCGCGGCTGCTGCAACAAATTCAGGTCCGGGACGGTTGGCAGCAGGCGGTGGAAACCGTCCTGGGCGATTACCTGCAGGCTGTTTGCGTGGACGATGTGGCTGGCCTGGGCGGCTTGCTGGCGGAACTGGACCAGGGGCAGCTGGCGCTGGTCCAGGCCGGGCCCCAACAACAGGCCGCGACGGACACCCTGGCGTCCAGGGTGGAGTGCGGTGGGCGCGCCGCCGGCCTGTTGGCCGGGGTCCTGGTGGCTGAGGACCTGGGCTCGGCCCTGGCTCGCCGCGATTCCCTGGCGGAGCACCAGTCCATCATCACCCGGGACGGCATCTGGCTGGGACGGAACTGGCTGCGGGTCAGCCGCCCGGGCAAAGAGCAGGGCGGGGCGATCCAGCGTCAACAGGAACTGGAACAGCTCGCCACGCAATTGGACCAGGGCGCGGGTCGCGAGGCACAACTGGAGGCCGAACTGAGCGCGACCCGCAAGCTGCTGCAGGAACTGGAGCAGCAGCGACAGGAGGGCCAGCGCGAATTGCAGCAGGTCACCCGCCAGCATTCGGAACTGGCCGCGCAGCGCTCTGCCGAGCAGGCCAAGGTGGAGCAGATCACCGCCCGCCGGGAGCGCATCAATGCCGAAATCGACGAGGCCCGGCAGCAATTCAGCCAGGAGCAGGAAGCCATGGCCGAGGCCCGCCAGTTGCTGGAACAGGCCATTGAGAGCATGGAATCCGATTCCCGGCGGCGCGAAGAGTTGCTCACCGACCGCGATCGGACCCGGGGGCAACTGGACAATGTGCGCCAGCAGGCCCGACACGATAAAGACGCGGCGCACCAGGTGGCCATGCGACATCGCTCGCTGCAGACCCAGGTGGAGTCGATTCGCGCATCCATTGAGCGCACCGAGAATCAGGTCGCCCAGCTGCGGGAGCGGCGCGAGACACTCCAGGGCAGCCTGAACGAGAACGAAAGTCCCCTGGAGGGGCTGCAGGAGCAGCTGGAGCAGCAACTGGAACTGCGGCTACAGGCTGAGGCTGAACTGAGCGAGGCGCGCCAGCGCGTCACTGAAACCGAGCACCATCTGCGCGAGGCGGAACGCAACCGGGCGGCGATAGAGCAGCGTGCGGAGCAGGTCCGCGGCGAGCTGGAAAGACAACGCCTGTCGAACCAGGGCCTGCAGGTGCAGCGCGAAAACGTGCACCGGCAACTGCTGGACACCGAGCACCAGGTTGAGACGGTACTGGCGTCCATGCCCGAGGGCGCCAACGAACCCGAGTGGCAGCGTTCACTGGAGCGGGTGGCGAATCGTATTGCCCGTCTCGGGCCGATCAACCTGGCGGCGATCGACGAGTACAGCCAGCAGTCCGAGCGCAAGAACTACCTGGACGCCCAGAACGAGGACCTGGAGACCGCCCTGGCAACGCTGGAAAATGCTATCCGCAAGATCGACAAGGAAACCCGCAATCGCTTCCGGGAGACATTCGACAAGGTCAACACGGGCCTGCAGGAGTTATTCCCGAGGGTCTTCGGCGGTGGCAGTGCCTATCTGGAAATGACCGGCGACGATCTGCTGGATACCGGTATCTCCATTATGGCCCGCCCTCCCGGCAAGAAGAACAGCACCATTCACCTGTTGTCCGGCGGCGAAAAAGCGCTCACGGCCATCGCCCTGGTGTTCTCTATTTTCCAGCTCAATCCCGCCCCGTTCTGCATGCTGGACGAGGTGGACGCACCGCTGGACGACGCCAATGTCGGGCGCTACGCGCGCATGGTGAAAGAGATGTCAGACAAGGTGCAATTCATCTATATCACGCACAACAAGATATCCATGGAACTGGCAGACCAGCTGATGGGCGTGACCATGCACGAGCCCGGGGTGTCGAGGCTGGTGTCGGTTGACGTGGACGAGGCGGCGGAACTGGCTGCAAGCTGATGATGGGGCTGCAGTGACTTACGGCAAAATGACGCGGATTCGAGGCTGATGGAACTGACGATACGCGACTGGATGGTCATAATCGGGGCGCTGCTGATTCTCGCGGTGCTGGTTGACGCGGTGCGCCGGGTGCGCAGTGAGAAGTACTCGCGGATCAAGGTGAAACTGGTCGATCCGGAACAGGTCGATGGTCGCGAGCGTGACCGTGAACTCACCTGGCTGAAAGAGCTACCCAACGGTGGTGCCCGGGTTGTGGAGCGTGGCAACCGATTGCGTCCCGAGGCGGAGACCGGAGCCGGGGACTCGGAGCCACCGGCGCAATCCGCACCGCGCCGGGCCGCACCGCGCCGCGCCGCGCCGGGCCGGACCGCGCCAGGCCGGGCCGGGCCGGGCCGGAACAGCAATCCTTCCTCCTCTGAACCGGAGCCCGACCGTGGGGAGGAAGAAGTCGAGTTGATCCGTGGAATCTCCAGCCTTGATGACACGACTCCGGGCAACATCGACTGGCTGGATTCGCTCGCTGCGGACGACGCCAGGGAATCCCGGGCCTCCAACCCGCCCCCGCCCGAACCGGGCAAGCTGCCCCGCGACCTGGAGTCCGAGGTGTTCATGCTGAATGTGGTGTCGCGCAATCCGGCTGGCTTCCGGGGTGAGGACATCCTGCATATTCTGCTTGCCTGTGACCTGCGCTACGGCGACATGAATTTCTTTCACCGACATGAATTTGAAGCCGGTCGCGGACCGGTGCAGTTCAGCGTTGCAAATATGATGCAGCCAGGCGTGTTCGACATCGACAAGATGTCCGATCTCAACACGCCCGGACTGGTGTTCTTTCTCACCCTGCCCGGGCCCGAGAACATGATGCAGGCATTCGACTACATGTTGGAAACTGCCCAGACGGTCGCGCGCAACCTGCAGGGTGATGTCCTGGACGAGACCCGCAGTGCGCTCACCCGCCAGACCCTGGAACACTCGCGGCAAAAAATCCGCGACCTGGAACGCCGACTGCTCGCCAAGGCCCGCTGACCGCGGTCGCTGCTGATGGCCTCCAGGGAGACCGAGCGAAAAGTCGAATCGCTGCGGCGGCAGATCGAGGACTGGAACTACCGCTACTACGTGCTGGATGACCCCAGCGTTCCCGATGCCGAATACGATCGAGCGATGCAGGCACTGCGCGAACTCGAGAGCCGGTTCCCTGAGCTGGCGCGCGCCGATTCCCCCAGTCAGCGTGTGGGCGCCGAGCCTCTGGCCGGGTTTGCCCAGGTCCGGCACGAACTGCCCATGCTGTCCCTGGACAACGTCTTCGATGCCGCCGGCCTCAGGGATTTCAACCGGCGGCTGCTGGATCGCCTGAAGCTGCAGGACGTGGATCTGGAATTTGCCTGCGAGCCCAAGCTGGACGGCATCGCGGTCAGCCTGTTGTACCAGGACGGCCTGTTGGTGCGGGGTGCAACCCGGGGTGATGGCACCACCGGCGAGGATATCACCCACAACGTTCGCACCGTGCACTCTGTTCCACTGCGGCTGCGGGGTGTCGATTATCCCTCCCTGCTGGAAATCCGCGGTGAAATCTACATGCCGCGGGCAGGCTTCGCGGCGCTCAATGAGCGAGCCCGCGAACGGGGCGAGAAGACCTTCGTCAACCCGCGCAATGCCGCGGCCGGCAGTCTGCGGCAGCTGGACCCAGCACTCACCGCGACCCGGCCGCTGGAACTGTGCTGTTACAGCGTCGGCCTGGTGGAAGGGGGCGACCTGCCTTCCCGCCATTCCGATATTCTCGAGTTGCTGCGCGAATGGGGTCTGCGCATCAATACGGAGTCCCGGGTTGTGACCGGCATTGAGGCCTGCGAGGCCTACTACGAGGACCTGGCCGCGCGGCGCGACAGCCTGCCCTACGATATCGACGGCATCGTTTACAAGGTCAATGACCTCGAGCAGCAACGGCAGTTGGGATTCGTGTCGCGGGCGCCGCGCTGGGCCATCGCCCGCAAGTTCCCGGCACAGGAGGAAATGACCGTGTTACTGGATGTGGAGTTCCAGGTCGGTCGCACCGGGGCAGTGACCCCGGTTGCCCGACTGGAGCCGATATTCGTCGGCGGCGTCACTGTCAGTAACGCCACCCTGCACAACAGCGACGAGATAGCGCGGCTGGGGGTGCGCATAGGCGACACCGTGATCGTGCGACGGGCGGGCGACGTCATTCCACAGGTCGTGTCTGTGGTGCTCGACCGACGGCCCGCCACAGCACAGGAGATCAGGTTTCCCGACCGGTGTCCTGTCTGCGGCTCGCCGACCGAACGTGAAGCCGACGAGGCGGTGGTGCGCTGCATGGGCGGCCTCGTGTGTGCGGCGCAGCAAAAAGCCTCCATTCGTCATTTCGCCTCGCGCCGGGCGATGGATATTGAAGGCCTGGGTGACAAGTTGATCGAACAACTGGTCGATGGCGGACTGGTGCAAAATGTGGCGGGACTGTACCGCCTGCAGCGAGACACCCTTGTGAGCCTGCCGCGCATGGGGGAAAAGTCCGCCGATAACCTGCTGGCAGCTCTGGAAAAGAGCAAAGCCACCACGCTGCCGCGCTTTATTTTCGCCCTCGGTATTCGCGAGGTCGGGGAGGCCACGGCGCGCGGCCTGGCACAGCATTTTGGCAGCTGGGAGGCGCTGAGCGCTGCGTCGGAGGACGCCCTGTTGGCGGTGGGAGATGTCGGCCCCGTGGTGGCCGACCACCTGCGGCAGTTCTTTGACTCGGCTGACAGCATGGCGCTGGTGGAGGACCTGCGCGCGTTGGGCGTTCACTGGCCTGATATCGAGCTGCCGTCCCCGGGGGAGCTGCCCCTGGCCGGGCAGACCTGGGTGGTGACCGGCAAGCTCGAAGCCATGGGACGCGACGAGGCCAAGGAACGTTTGCAGTCCCTGGGTGCCAAGGTCGCCGGCAGCGTCTCTGCCAAAACCAGCTGCCTGGTCGCCGGACCCGGTGCCGGCTCCAAGTTGAGCAAGGCGGAATCACTGGGGATCGAGATCATCGACGAGGACGCCCTGCTGGCCTTGCTCGCCCGGCATGGAGTAGCGCCGTGAGATGGTTGCTACCGCTGTGCGGACTCGTTCTGGCCACCGGTTGTACGACCTCGCCACCCAGTGACCCGAACGACATCTGCGCGATTTTTGAAGAAAAAAGAGGCTGGTACGACGATGCGGCGGATGCGAGCGAGCGGTGGGGCAGTCCCATCCCGGTAATGATGGCCATCATGCACCAGGAATCAAAGTTCGAAGCGAAAGCAAAACCGCCACGTCGCAGGATACTGGGCTTCATCCCCGGACCGAGGCCGTCTGATGCCTACGGCTACAGCCAGGCACTGGGTTCGACCTGGAAAACCTACAAGAAAAGCGCGGGTCGCTACGGTGCCGACCGGGACGACTTCGGTGATGCCATCGACTTTATCGGCTGGTATAACTACCAGTCCCACCGGCGCAGTGGTATCTCGCGCAGTGATCCCTACCATCTGTACCTGGCCTACCACGAGGGGCAGGGCGGCTACAACCGCGGCAGCTACCGGAGCAAACCCTGGCTGCAGCAGGTGGCACGCAAGGTCCAGAGTCGCTCCGGGGCTTACAGCTATACGCTGGCCGGCTGCGAGAAAGACCTCAAGAAACGTGGTGGCTTGTTCGGGTGGTTTCGCTAGGCGCTCGGGGCGGCCGGGTTCAATACGGCAGACGCTTTCTCTGAATCGGGTCTAAGTGGCAGATAATTAACAACATTTCAGCTTGTCTCCGGGTGCATGCGCGGGTCGCATGTGACACAATCAGCAGCTCGCCTACCCCTATCGGGGTAGGGGGTATATTTCTGTAAGAAAAGCGGAATCATGAAACCGACAGACATCACCAATCCCGAATATTTTCACAAGGTCGTGGACTGCCAGTACGCCTGTCCGGCCCATACCCCGGTGCCGGAATATATCCGCCTCATCGCGCGGCAGCGCTATACCGACGCCTACATGATCAACTGGGAATCGAATGTCTTTCCCGGCGTGCTGGGCAGGACCTGTGACCGCCCCTGTGAACCGGCCTGCCGCCGCGACAGGGTAGAGGACGAACCCGTTGCCATCTGCCGCCTGAAGCGGGTTGCAGCCGACAACAAGGACGACGCGGATGTGGCCAGCCGCATGCCCGAGATACCCCAGCGCAAGAACGGCAGAAAGATTGCCTGCATCGGTGCCGGCCCGGCCTCACTCACGGTGGCCAGGGACCTGATGCCACTGGGTTACAGTATCGACATCTACGACAATCAGTTCGCCGGCGGCGGCATGATGCGGAGCCAGATTCCCTCCTTCCGCCTGCCGCTGCAGGTGTTGGACCAGGAGGTGAATTACATCCTGGATATGGGGGTCACCACGTTCTTCGATACTGAAGTGACCAGCATGAGAGATATCCTGAAAAAAGATTACGACGCGGTATTTGTCGGCACCGGTGCTCCCCGCGGCAAGGGCCTCAACCTCCCGGGCCTGGAGGAAGCCGGCGCGCAGGTGCACATCGGCATCGACTGGCTGGCCAGCGTGGCTTTCGATCACACGGACAAAATCGGCAAGAAAGTCCTGGTGCTGGGCGGCGGCAATACCGCCATGGACTGCTGCCGGACATCCAAACGGCTGGGCGGTGAAGACGTGCGTGTTGTCGTGCGCAGCCCATTCGAGGACATGAAGGCCTCACCCTGGGAAAAAGAGGATGCCATGCACGAGGGCATCCCCATCTATGACAACCACGTGCCGAAAGAGATCGTAATCGAGGACGGCAAGCTGACCGGCATGCTGTTTGAGAAAGTCCGTGCCGAGTACGACGAGAACGGCAAACGCAGCCTGATACCGACCGGTGAAGATCTGGTGTTCATGGAGGCGGATGACGTGTTGATGGCTATTGGCCAGGAAAATGCGTTCCCGTGGATCGAGCGGGACCTGGGAATCGAGTTCGACAAGTGGGATATGCCAGTGGTGGATGAGCGGACTTTCCAGTCCACCAACCAGAAGGTGTTCTTCGGTGGCGACGCCGCCTTCGGTCCGGAAAATGTGATCACCGCCGTGGCCCACGGCCACCAGGCCGCGGTGAGCATCGACCTGTTCTGCCGCGGCGAATCCGTGCACAAGCGTCCCGCGCCGGGCACCAACCTGATCAGCCAGAAAATGGGGGTCCACGAGTGGAGCTATGACAACGCGGTAGAGGCCGACGAGCGTTACGTGGTACCACTGGCGCCACTGGAGAAGGCCCTGGCTGACCGAAAAATGGAAGTGGAACTCGGCTTCGACCGTGAAACCGGTTTTCGCGAGGCCGAACGTTGCCTGAATTGCGACGTGCAGACCGTATTCGAGGAGACACGCTGTATCGAGTGCGATGCCTGCGTGGACATCTGCCCCACGGATTGCATCACGTTTACCGCCAATGGCGAAGAACCGGAGTTGCGCCGGCGACTCACTGCACCCGCGAATAACCTGGCGCAGGATCTCTACGTTTCTCAAACCCTGCCCACAGCCCGGGTGATGGTGAAGGACGAAAACGTCTGCCTGCACTGTGGCCTGTGTGCCGAACGCTGCCCGACCTCGGCCTGGGATATGCAGAAATTCCTCTACAACGTGACCAAGGCGGGGCTGTAAGCCATGAAGAAAATTGAGTCCGTCAACGATTTTGTGATCAAGTTCGCCAACGTGAACGGTACCGGCTCAGCCAGTGCCAATAACCTGTTCGCAAAAGCCCTGTTCCGCATGGGTCTGCCGGTCAGCCCCAAGAATATTTTTCCCTCCAATATCCAGGGTCTCCCCACCTGGTACGAGGTCCGCGTCAGTGAGAAGGGTTACCTCGGACGCCGCGGTGGGGTTGATATCGTTTTGTCGGTCAACCCCCAGAGCATGCCTCAGGATGTCCAGGATGTGCTTCCGGGCGGTTATTTCATTTACGACAATACCAAGCCGCTGGACCTGCGCCTGATTCGCAACGATGTCAATATCATCGGCATTCCCCTGACCCAGATATGCAACGACGAGTACAAGGATCCCCGCCAGCGCCAGCTGTTCAAGAACGTGATTTACGTCGGCGCCCTGGCGGCTCTGCTCGACATGGACTTCAAGGTGCTCAGCGGACTGGTGGAAGACCAGTTCAAGGGCAAGGAAAAGCTGGTACTGCCCAATATTCACGCCCTGGAACTGGGTCACCAATGGGCCCGGGGCAACCTGGACTGTCCTATCGGCATCCGGGTCCAGAAAGCGGACAAGGTGGGCAACAAAATCCTGCTGGACGGCAACACCGCGCTGGGCCTGGGCGCTATCTACGGTGGTGCCACCTTCGCCGCGTGGTACCCGATTACTCCCTCCACATCGGTGGTGGATGCCTATGAAAAATATGCCAAGCGGGTGCGTATCGACCCGGGTACGGGGCGCCGCAACTATGCCATCGTACAGGCCGAGGACGAATTGTCTGCCATCGGCATGGTGATCGGCGCCAGCTGGAACGGTGCACGGGCGTTCACCGCCACCTCCGGCCCGGGGGTTTCGCTGATGAGCGAGTTCCTTGGACTGGCCTATTTCGCCGAGATCCCCACGGTGTTGTTCAACGTGCAGCGGGCAGGGCCCTCCACCGGCATGCCCACCCGCACCCAGCAGGCCGATATCCTGTCCTGTGCCTACGCGTCACACGGCGATACCCGCCAGGTGCTGCTGTTTCCGTCCACACCCCGGGAATGTTTTGATTTCGGGGCACTGTCCTTCGACCTGGCCGAGCGCCTCCAGACGCCGATCATTCTCATGACCGACCTGGATCTGGGAATGAACGACAATATGTCCGAGCCCCTGGCCTGGGACGACGATCGGCAATATGACCGGGGCAAGGTGCTGAGCGGGGAACAGCTGGAAAGTGGCGTGGAGTTCGGGCGCTACGTGGATGTGGACGGGGATGCGATCTGTTACCGCACCTACCCCGGCAGTCACCCCGAGAAGGGCGCTTTCTTTACCCGCGGCACCTCCCGTGACGAGAAGGCCGTCTACACCGAGAAAGGAGAGGAATACGAGGAGAACATGCTGCGCCTGATGCGCAAGTGGGACACCATCAAGGAGTACGTGCCCGGCCCCGAATTTGTCAACAGCGAGGTCAAAACGGACATCGGCGTGCTGTATTTTGGCACCAGCGAGGAGTCTGCGCGGGAGTCGCGCGATTACCTGGCGATGGAAGGTATTCACATGGACGCGATGCGGGTCAGGGCCTTCCCTTTCAACGACGACGTCGAGGACTTCATCGAGGCCCACGAGCAGGTTTTCGTCATCGAACAGAACCGGGATGCCCAGTTGCGGACCCTGTTGATGGCCGAATTCGAGTTCGGCCCCGACAAGTTGAAGTCGGTGCTGTGTTTTGACGGCACCCCCATCAGCGCCCGCAATATCAGCAAACAGATCAAGAGTCACCTCAACGGTGAGAACGTACAACCGTTGCGCCGCAGGCAGGTCGCCAGTGGCGGGGGAGAGCAGTAATGAGTTACCAGATACCAAAGTTCCGTCACCCGGAGTTGCCGGTCAACGAGCTGGGCTACACCCGGGCGGACTACGAGGGCTCCATCTCCACCTTGTGCGCAGGGTGTGGCCACGATTCCATATCCGGGGCGATTGTGCGCGCCTGCCACGAATTGTCGCTGGAGCCGCACAAGATCGCCAAGCTGTCGGGTATCGGCTGCTCGTCGAAGTCGCCGACCTATTTCCTGGGCAAATCCCACGGCTTTAACTCGGTACACGGGCGCATGCCGTCGGTGGTGACCGGCGCGGCGATGGCCAACCGCGAGCTGCTGTACCTGGGTGTATCGGGTGATGGCGATACCGCCTCCATCGGCATGGGGCAGTTCGCGCACGTAGCCCGACGCAACCTGAACATGGTCTATATCGTCATGAATAACGGCTGCTACGGCCTGACCAAGGGACAGGACTCCGCCACCGCCGACGAGGGCTCGGCCAGCAAGAAAGGCGATCCCAACCCGTACGCGGCTATCGACCTGTGCGGCACCGCATTGCATATGGGGGCTACTTTCGTCGCCCGCAGCTTCTCTGGCGACAAGGAACAACTGGTCCCCCTGATCAAGGCGGCCATGACGCACCGCGGCTTCGCCTTCATCGATGTGATTTCGCCCTGCGTGACTTTCAACAACAACCCGCAATCCACCAAGAGTTACGAATGGGTGCGGGAACACCAGGAAGCCTGCGGTACGGTGGATTTTGTGCCCATGCGGCAGGAAATCACCACCGACTACAAACCGGGTTTCACGCACGAGGTGACCATGCACGACGGTTCGTCCATTCACCTTTACAAGCTGGACGAGTCTCTGGATCCTTTCGACCGCCGCTCGGCCATGAACGCCCTGGAAGACCATCGCGAGGCGGGCGACATCCTGACCGGACTGATCTACATGAACAAGGATTCCCGCGACCTGCACGACCTCCTGCAGACCTCCCAGCGGCCACTCAATGCCCTGACCGAGGGTGACCTGTGCCCCGGCAACAAAATGCTGGAGAACATCAACGCCAGCCTGCGCTAGCCACCACCCCGATAGCGCAAAAGGGAAGGTAAAAAGAGGACAGTTCACTTTTCCCGATGAAATAAAGTGAACTGTCCCCGATTTGCCCCTATTTACCTTTTTTAACCCCTTGCTTAAAGTGCCCCTTTTTTGTCATTCAAATGTCATAATTCGGTCATCTAATAGCCGGAACAGTGGCAGATGAAGGACAACAGGCGTTATGAGCCAAGAAACCGTGCTCATCGTTGACGATGAATTTGCGATCCGGGATATGCTGCGGATGGCGCTCGAGATGGCTGGCTTCCGCTGCATGGAAGCCGAAGATACGCAACAGGCCTATTCCCTGGTGCTGGACGAGCGGCCGGATATCGTGCTGTTGGACTGGATGTTGCCGGGTGGCAGCGGCCTGGAGCTGTTGCGACGGCTGAAGCGAGAGGAGTTGAACCGGGAAGTGCCCGTCATCATGCTGACTGCGAAAACCTCCGAGGACAACGTCATCCAGGGGCTGGACGTTGGCGCAGACGATTATATTACCAAGCCGTTCGCGCCCCGAGAGCTGATTGCCCGCATCCGGGCCCTGTTGCGCAGGTCGGGCGGCGTGGGGCAGGAAGACAAGATTCAGGTGGGCGAGATGGTGCTGGACATGGACAGCCGGCGCATATTCCTGGGTGAAGAACCGGTGGACATGGGGCCTACCGAGTTCAATCTCCTGCACTTTTTCATGACCCACCCGGAGAGAGCCTATACCCGGGGTCAGCTGCTGGATCATGTGTGGGGCGTAAATGTCTACGTGGAAGAGCGTACGGTGGATGTGCACATCCGCAGGTTGCGCAAGTCCCTGCAAAACCACCATATGGACTACAGTAACTGTATCCAGACCGTGCGCGGTACCGGCTATCGTTTCTCCACCCGGGGTGCGGGGTAGGGGTGATCGCGAGACAGAGTTGGCACAGCGAGATTCGCCGGGTTGCGGTGATTCTCCTGGTCGCCCTGCTGTTGGGCTGGCTGGTCGGTAGCCTGGCGGCAGTTTTCGCGGTCACCGTAACGGTCATTCTGGCCGTCTGGATCTGGCAACTGTGGCGTATCCAGCAATGGTTGCACGATGCAGAGGCGGAGCCCCCGGAAAGTTTCGGCATATGGGGTTATATTTTTGACCGCATCTACCAGATCCAGAGCCGGCATCGGGATGATCAGCTGCGACTGCAGTCCGCCCTGGACTATATGCAGGATTCCATGGCCTCGATTGACGATGGGGTGGCCACTCTGGACACGCGGGGCCGGATCGAGTGGTGCAACGAGGCCGCCAAAGGCTTGCTCGGCCTGCGTTATCCCGAGGACCGGGGCCAGCACATACTCAACCTCGTCCGGCTGCCGGAATTTCATGACTATTTTTCCACTGGCGAATACAGCGAACCGCTGGAACTGGAAATCGTCGGGGACGAGGAATTGACTCTTCAGTTTGAAATCACAAGATTTGGGGAGGGTAACAGAATGGTGTTTGTCCGCGATGTAACCGAACGGGTGCAGCTTGAAAAGATGCGGCGCGATTTTGTGGGTAACGTCTCTCACGAAATGAGGACACCGTTGACTGTCATTAAGGGCTACCTGGAGACCCTGTTATCGGATTCGGAGATCGACGCCCGCTACCTGAAGCCACTGCAGCAGATGGACCAACAGGCAGCCCGGATGGAAAACCTGCTGAAAGACCTGCTGTGGTTGTCGCGGATTGAAAGTCTCAGCGGGACAGAGAAGGGCGAACTGGTCGATGTGCCCGCTCTGCTCGAGGAACTCAGGGAGGAGTGGGAATACAATTACCCTGAGCGAACAATCGAAATCATCACGGAAACCAGCGACTCGATACCCGGAGACTACCGGGAATTGCACAGCGCGGTGGCAAACCTGGTGATGAACGCGGTCAAATACAGCCCGGATGACAGCGTGGTGCAGGTACGCTGGCGCCGCGAGGGCGATGAATACCTCCTTTCAGTCAAGGACCGCGGAATCGGCATTGACGCGATTCACCTGCCCCGTCTCACCGAGCGCTTCTACCGTGTAGACGAGAGCCGTAATTCCCAGACCGGGGGAACCGGCCTTGGTCTGGCAATCGTCAAGCACGTGGTCATGGGGCATAAGGGAGAGCTTCGAATAGACAGCAGGCCCGGTAAAGGCAGCCGCTTTACCATCGCGATCCCCGCATAATCCCGGCGGATTGGCGCATTTTTTCTCCCTACAGCATCGTTGTCATAAAACTGTCACATACACGCCTTACAGTGGCCAGCAGTCGATTAACCCACTTTACCCAAGGGATCTACCTATGAAACTGGTTACAATCTGCAAGGCGGCCGTGGTGGCGGCCGTCATGGGCACTGCTCCACTGGTGTCGGCTAGTGGCGTGGAGGACGGACTGCCGGAGTACCAGGTGGCACAGGGCGTCTCTGGCAACCTGTCCAGTATCGGCTCGGATACGCTTGCCAACCTGATGACCCTGTGGGCGGAGGAGTTCAAACGGGCCTATCCCAATGTGAATATCCAGATCCAGGCGGCGGGTTCCTCGACGGCGCCGCCCGCCCTGACGGAAGGAACCTCCAACCTGGGACCCATGAGCCGCAAAATGAAGGACAAGGAGATCGAGGCCTTCGAAAGCCGTTACGGCTACAAACCCACCGCGGTACCGGTCGCTATCGACGCACTTGCCGTCTACGTGCACAAGGACAACCCGATCGAGGGTATGAGCATTGCCGATGTGGATGCGGTGTTCTCCTCCACCCGCAAGTGCGGTGCCAAGGCCGATATCACCAACTGGGGCAGCCTGGGCCTTGAGGGTGCCTGGCAGAGCCGTGATATCCAGCTTTTTGGCCGCAACTCGGTATCTGGCACCTACGGGTACTTCAAGCAGGAGGCCCTGTGCAAGGGCGACTACAAGAACACCGTCAACGAGCAGCCCGGTTCCGCCTCGGTGGTCCAGTCTGTTTCCACGTCCATCAACGGTATCGGCTATTCCGGTATCGGTTACAAGACCTCCAGTGTGCGAGCCGTGCCCCTGAGCAAGAAGCCGGGTGAGGAGCCCGTTGCCGCGACCCCCGAGAACGCCGTCCACGGCAGTTATCCCCTGTCCCGGTTCCTGTATGTTTATGTCAATAAGGATCCGAACAAGCCCCTCAGCCCGCTGGAGAGAGAATTTATCAAGCTGGTGTACTCCCGCCAGGGCCAGGACGTCGTGGTCAAGGACGGCTACATACCGCTGCCGGCCCAGGTTATTGATCGAATCAGTACCCAACTTGAACTGTAATTCAGGACCTCCAGGTCTTGCTGGCCGCCCCAGGGCGGCTTTTTTTGTAAAGTATCGGGCCGATGACTAAAAGGGCGGCATTTTGACCTCACTCAGCGAACATATTCCACCGTATCTCGCCCGCTGGCGACGGCTCAAGGACCGTATCGCCACGGTGTCCATTACGGCCGGTGGCGCGGCGGTCCTGGTCGCGATACTGCTGATTTTCTTCTACCTCATGTACGAGGTATTGCCCCTGTTCCAGGGAGCCTCGGTGGAGCCCAGCCCGGGTGTTGACTGGCGCTTTGACGGCGAGCCGGCTTACCTGGCAATGGAAGAACAGGGTGAAATCGCCTTCGTGATCGAAGCGGACGGACGGTCCCATTTTATCCAGGTAGCGGATGGTACCGAACTGGGCAGCGCAGAGCTCAGCCTCGACGGCAGCCCGGCGACCGCGATCGGTCCCGAGGGAGCCGAGAGCCGGTTGCTGGCCCTGGGTCATGCGTCCGGTGCGGTGAGCCTGATAAGTCACGAGTACCGGCTCAGTTATCCTGGCGGTACGCGGGTCATTACACCGCGAATCGAACGTCCCTACGCACAATACGACCTCTCCCTGGGACAGGGCAGGATTGAAAAGCTGGCTGTGATTGACGGTGACGATGCCCTGATTCTTGCCGGTGTGATTGAAGGCAGCGGCCTGGCCGTGGTCCGCTATAACAAGGAGGAGGATTTTCTCAGCGGTGAACTTGCCCTCGAGCGGGAAGAACTGCGGATGCCACCGCTGCCGGCCGAGACCGCCGCCGTATACCTCGGCGCCGACCAGAACTGGCTGTACTGGTTGGACTCTATGGGCGACTATGTCCTTGTCGACCTTGGCAACACGGAACAGGGCGTACAGCGGGTCGCTGACCGGGGTAATCTGTTTCGCAACGGCGGCGAACTTACAACGAGTGGCATGTTGCTGGGCGGGCTGTCGCTGTTGAGCACGTCCTCGAGTGGGGAGCTGGTGCAGCACTTCGTGGTGCGGGATGAATCGGGCCATCGCCTGCAAAGGATTCGTGGCTTTGACACCGATGGTACCGTGGTGACCGGGTTGTTGCCCGAACATCGCCGCAAGGGCTTTATTGCGCTGGGCGACGGCGGAGAACTGCAGATTTTCCATACCACCGCACATCGGCGTTTGTTCAACGAACGCCTGCTGGATGACGGGCCGGTTGCGTCGGCCGCAATCTCACCCCGCGGTAACAGCATTGTGGCGCTGCAGACCGGCGGTGCCGTGAAACACTGGCAGGTCCACAATGAGCATCCGGACATATCCTGGAGCGCACTGTGGGACAAGGTCTGGTACGAGAGCTACGACCAGCCCGACTATACCTGGCAATCCTCCTCGTCCAGCAACGATTTTGAGCCCAAGTACAGTTTCGCGCCGCTCGCCTTCGGGACACTGAAGGCCGCTTTCTACACCATGCTGATCGCCGCGCCGCTGGCGATTTGCGGAGCCATCTACACCGCTTATTTCATGGCGCCGGCCCTGCGGCGCAAGGTCAAGCCCCTGATCGAGCTGATGGAGGCCCTGCCGACTGTCATCCTCGGGTTCCTGGCCGGACTGTGGCTGGCACCGTTTATCGAGGACAAGCTGACCGGCGTGATTTCGCTGTTGTTGATCATGCCCATCGGGATTCTGTTGTTTTCTTTCCTGTGGGCTCATCTGCCGGTTGGCCTGCGTACCCGGGTACCCGATGGCTGGCATGCGGCCCTGCTCGTGCCGGTCGTGATTCTCCTCGCCTGGCTCAGTTTCGCGACCAACGACCTGGTGGAGCTCTGGCTGTTTGGTGGTGACATGCGCGTGTGGATCACCAATGAGGTTGGCATTTCTTTCGACCAGCGCAACTCGCTGGTCGTGGGTATCGCAATGGGCATGGCGGTTATCCCGACCATATTCTCCATAGCCGAAGACGCCATTTTCTCGGTACCCCAACATCTGAGCTATGGCAGCCTGGCGCTGGGTGCCACACCCTGGCAGACCCTGGTCGGCGTCGTCCTGCCCACCGCCAGCCCGGGTATCTTCTCCGGGCTGATGATTGGCCTGGGCAGGGCGGTAGGCGAAACGATGATCGTGCTCATGGCCACCGGTAACACGCCCATCATGGATGCGAATATCTTCGAGGGTATGCGCACCCTGTCGGCCAATATAGCGGTCGAAGTTCCCGAGGCAGAGGTGGACAGCACCCACTACCGGGTACTGTTCCTCGCTGCCTTCGTGCTGTTCCTGTTCACTTTCGGCGTCAATACCGTCGCAGAGCTGGTCAGGCAGCGTCTGCGCCTGAAGTATGGGTCGCTGTAATGAATGATCATGCCTCCATGCACCAGACCGGCAACCCGGGCCTGTGGCGCTGGATCAAAAGCGGTGACCCCATGATCTGGCTCAATGCCGCCGCAGTCAGCATCAGCGTGATCGCGGTGCTGGGTCTGCTGCTGTTGCTTGCAGTACGCGGCTTCAGCCATTTCTGGCCAAAGGACGTGATGGCCGCATCGGTCCAGTACCAGGGTCAGTCGCGACAGGTGCTGGGCGAAGTTGTGGAGCAGGTTGAGGTATCCGGCGAGCAGTTGCGAGAGGCGGGCTTCGAACTGCAAGGCCCCGGACCTTTCTACCAGCGAAGCCTGCTGAAGCAGGGAAACCGCGACTTTCTCGGCACCGATTTCATCTGGTTGATAGATGAACAACTGGCCGAGACATCCCATCCGGCAGACGTGCTTGTGGTTGAACGCCTGGAGTGGGGTAATTTCTACGGCTTCCTCGAGACAGTGACACGCGCCGGAACGCAGGTGGCGGATGCGAGCAGCGACCCGGCGCTGGCCTGGGACGCGTTTCAGGCCCTGATTCACGAAACGCTCGAGGTACGGGAACAGATATATCGTATTGAGCGGGCCGAGATCGGCCGGATAAATTACCAGCTGGAGCGCATCCGACTCAGGGAGCGCCGGCTGGAACTGGACCAGGCGCTCGACGCCGCAGCGAAGGCCGATCTCGCTGCCGACCGGTCGGAGCTGGAGGCCAACTACCGGGTATTGCAGGGCAGGCTACGCGAACTGTACGAGAGCATTGCCGAACACAGCTATACCGCCCGCCTTATCGACGGTCGCGAGGTCAGCCTTCCGATCGCCAAGGTGGTACGGGCTTATCGCCCCAACGCCATGGGCTACGGCGATAAAATAGCGTTTTATGGCGAGAAATTGTGGGAATTCCTCAGCGCCGAACCGCGCGAGGCCAATACCGAGGGCGGTGTGTTTCCGGCCATATTCGGCACTGTGATGATGGTCATCCTGATGTCCATTATTGTGACACCCTTCGGGGTGGTTGCCGCCGTGTACCTGCGCGAATATGCCAGGCAGGGCTTTGTTACCCGCACCATCCGGGTGGCCGTCAACAACCTGGCTGGCGTTCCCTCCATTGTGTACGGGGTATTTGGACTGGGTTTCTTCGTCTATTTCCTGGGCGGTGAACTGGACCAGCTTTTCTTCCAGGCGGCGCTGCCCAGTCCGACGTTCGGTACCCCTGGCCTGATGTGGGCCTCCCTGACCCTGGCCCTGTTGACCCTGCCGGTGGTTATCGTGGCGACCGAGGAAGGATTGTCCCGTATTCCCAAGTCGCTGCGGGAAGGCAGCCTGGCGCTGGGTGCGACGCGAGCGGAAACCCTGTGGCGTGTGGTGTTGCCGATGGCCAGCCCGGCCATGATGACCGGGCTGATACTGGCGGTCGCCCGCGCCGCGGGTGAGGTGGCTCCGCTGATGCTGGTCGGCGTGGTCAAGCTGGCCCCGACCCTGCCGCTTGACGGAAACTACCCCTTTGTCCACCTGGACCAGAAATTCATGCACCTGGGCTTCCACATCTACGATGTCGGGTTCCAGAGCCCCAACGTGGAGGCCGCGCGGCCTTTGGTATACGCGACCGCGTTGTTGCTGGTCGCTATCATTGCCCTGTTGAACCTGGCCGCGGTCAGCTTGCGCAATCGCCTGCGAGAGCGCTATAAATCACTTGAAAACTAGCCCCGATGCCAGAGAGATGACCAGTATGCAATCACACGCCATCGACATAAAGGCCCTGAATCGCGGCCTGGTGGAAAACGACGCACCTGCGGTATCGAGCCTGAGGGTGGAGGCCCTGCAGCTGTTTTACAACCAGGATTCCCAGGCGCTTCACGACATCAACCTGGAGATTCCCCGGCAGCGGGTGACCGCGTTCATCGGCCCCAGCGGCTGTGGTAAATCGAGTCTGCTGCGCTGTTTCAACCGCATGAATGACCTCGTCGACGGGTGCCGGATTGAGGGCAGTATCCTGCTGGAAAATGAAAATATATACGCGCCGGAGGTCGACGTGGCCGCACTGCGGCGGCGAATCGGTATGGTATTCCAGAAGCCGAACCCGTTTCCGAAGTCCATTTACGAAAATGTGGCGTACGGCCTGCGTATCCAGGGAATCAACCGCAAGCGCCTACTGAACGAGGTCGTGGAAAGGTCGCTCCGCTCCGCCGCCCTGTGGGACGAGGTCAAGGACCGCCTGGACGATAGCGCGCTGGGACTGTCCGGCGGTCAGCAGCAGCGACTGGTCATTGCCCGTACCGTGGCGGTCGAGCCGGAGGTGCTCCTGCTGGACGAGCCGGCATCCGCGCTCGACCCCATTTCGACCCTGAAAATCGAGGAACTGATCTACGAACTCAAGTCGAAGTACACGATTGTCATCGTTACCCACAACATGCAGCAGGCGGCACGGGTTTCCGATATGACCGCTTTCATGTACATGGGTAAACTGATCGAATATGACAACACGGACAAACTGTTTACCAACCCGGCGCAGAAACAGACCGAGGACTATATCACCGGCCGCTACGGCTAGACGCGGCTGAAGGGAGACTGAAATGCTTCACAAGGACAACTACACGCAGCATATTTCTGCCCAGTTCAATGCCGAACTCGACGGTGTCAAAAGCCATCTCCTGGAGATGGGAGGTCGGGTCGAGCAGCAACTGGCCAATGCGATCGAGGCCGTGCTAAAGCGGGATAGTGGCCTGGCCACCGACGTCGTGCAGGGCGACCGGGAGGTCAACGAGCTCGAGAAGAGCATCGACGAAGAGTGCTCCCGCATTCTGGCCCGGCGTCAACCCGCTGCCTCGGATCTTCGCCTGGTCCTGGCCGTGGTCCAGATTACCACCGACCTGGAACGGGTCGGGGACGAGGCCTCCAAGATTGCCAAGCAGGCGGTACGTCTGTCTGAACAGGCCGCTTCCCCCACCAACTTCGTCGAGGTGCGTCATATTGGTGCGCATGTTGCCGGTATGTTGCAGCGGGCCCTGGACTGTTTCGCGCGCCTGGACGTGGAAATGGCCGTTGAGGTGGTCAAGGAAGACCGTGCAGTAGATAACGAGTACAGCAGTGCGATGCGCTCCCTGGTCACCTTCATGATGGAGGATCCGCGAACCATCAGCCCGGTGCTGGATGAACTGTGGGCCCTGCGCAGCCTGGAGCGAATCGGTGATCACGCGAGCAACATTGCAGAAAAAGTCATTTATCTCGTACAGGGTCTGGATGTGCGCCACGTGGACCTGGACGAACTGATGGCCCAGGTCGAGGAGGTCCAGTAGTAAAAAGAGGCACTCATCTTCCACTGTCCCCACGTGTAAGATTTACTCCCGGCGACATTCATTCGTCACATTTCTGTCACATACCTGACATAGAATTGCCACAAAACCTTCATATGGCCGGTGCTATGCCGATTAAACAGGGGATTAGTCCATGAAAAAAACCTTATCAATTGCAGTAACGGCCCTGGCAGTCGCCAGCCCTGCCGGGCAGGCAGCGGTCAGCGAAGCGGAATTTGCGGAACTGAAGGCACAGTTCGCCGCCATGTCTGCCAGGCTAAACACACTGGAGGAAGAAAATCGCGCCCTGCGCGAGCTGAGTAACACTACCGTTACGGAGGTCGACCTGGCGAAGTCGGAAATCGCCGCGGTCAGGAAGCAGTCAGCCTCAGCCTCCTGGGCTGACCGGGTCAGTTGGAACGGGGATTTCCGCTATCGCTACGAGGAAATCGACCAGCAAGACCGCGACGAGCGGACCCGTCACCGCATCCGCGCCCGCGCAGCACTGATCGCCCGGTTGCCGAGCGATGTCGAGGTCGGGCTGGGAATGGCCACGGGGGGCGACGACCCGGTGTCGACCAACCAGACCCTGGGCGGCGGCGGATCCACCAAGGACCTGCGCCTGGACCTGGCCTATTTCAAGTGGAACGCCACCGACCAGCTCTACCTGCAGGCCGGCAAGTACAAGAACCCCTGGCAAGCGCCACAGAAGAGCGCCCTGATATTTGATGGCGATTTTCGGCCGGAGGGTCTCAGTACGGGCTTCGCTAACGACCACTTCTTCGCCACCGTTAGCGGGAGCTGGATCGAAAGTGACAGCCGCTCCGACGATGACTTTTCCTATGGCCTGCAGGCCGGCACAAGCTTCGGCCCGGTCAGCGCCAGCATTGGCTATATCGATTTCCCGGTGGCAGGTCGCGAGGCTATCTATGATGACAGTTTCTTCGGTAATTCCACTATTGGTGACCGCTACCTGTATGACTACGAACTGCTGACCGCCTCGGCCGAGCTGGTCTTCGAACTGGGGGAAATGCCGCTGAGTATTTATGCCGACTATGTCAATAACCAGGACGCGGACGACCTGGATACCGGTTACCTGGCGGGCGTCAAGCTCGGCAAGACCAAAGAGAAGGGAAGCTGGCAGCTGCAATACCAGTACCAGGTGCTGGAGGCGGATGCCACCCTGGGACTGCTTACCGATTCCGACTTCGCTGGCGGGGGTACCGATAACAAGGGGCACAAGATTTCGGCCAAGTACGCCTTCACCAAGGCATGGACCATCGGGTTCACCTACTTCGATACCCAACGCGGCGTCGATCTCGGTGACAACGAGGATTACAAGCGCCTGATGATCGACACGGCCTTCAAATACTAGAGGGGCTTCGCAGCGCCTGACCGCTCCGGTAGAATGGCGCCCACATTGTGCACTCAGCCCGGCCCGGATCGGCGCCGCCGGGCTGTTGCGTTTCTCACCAGGGCAGACCATGAGCAGGTACTGGAGTGACATCGTCAGGCGGCTGCATCCCTATGTCCCGGGGGAGCAGCCCCGCCGTGAGCGACTGGTCAAACTCAACACCAACGAGAACCCGTACGGGCCTTCTCCCCGGGTGATGGAGGCTATCGCCGCGGTATCCGCCGACGAGCTTCGCCTGTACCCGGACCCCGAGTCCGTCGCACTGAAGCAGGCCTTCGCCGAGCGTGAAGGACTGCAGCCGGACCAGGTGTTTATCGGCAACGGTTCGGACGAGGTGTTGGCGCACTGTTTCCAGGCACTGCTGAAAAAGGACCGCCCGCTGCTGTTTCCAGATATTTCCTACAGCTTCTACCCGGTGTGGTGTGAATTGTACGGCATCGACTATCGCCAGGTCCCGCTGGCGGAGGACTTCCGGGTGGACGTGGATGCGTTTGACCAGGACAACGGCGGAGTTATCGTGCCCAACCCCAATGCCCCCACCGGTATGCTGCTGGAGTTAGATGAAATACGGGCGCTTTTGGCGCGCAGCGCGCGTTCCGTGGTGGTCATTGACGAGGCCTATATCGATTTCGGCGGTGACACGGCGACTGCGCTGGTGAACGACCACGACAACCTGCTGGTCGTCCAGACCCTGTCCAAGTCCCGGTCCCTGGCGGGTTTGCGGGTCGGGGTCGCCTTCGGCCAGGCCGATCTGATCGAGGCGCTTAACCGAATCAAGAACTCTTTCAATTCCTATCCCCTGGACCTGCTGGCGCAGCGGGCAACCCTGGCTGCCTTGCAGGACGAGGAGTATTTCCGCTCGTGCTGCGAGCGGGTCTGTGCCACTCGCGAGAAGTTGGCCGACGAGTTGCGGATCCGAGGCTTCGAGGTCCTGCCGTCAGCGGCCAACTTCATCTTTGTCCGGCACAGGAACAGGCCGGCAGAGAAGCTTTTCGCCGGGTTGCGTGACCAGGGGATCATCGTGCGTTATTTCCGGCAACCGCGGATTGATAACTTCCTGCGCATCAGCATAGGAACCGATGCCCAGTGCGAAGCGTTACTGGCCGGGCTGGATGCGCTGGACTAGCGTTTCTTCAGAATCAGCGACCCGATAGAGTAGCCCGCGCCGAAGGAGCACAGCACCCCGACATCGCCGCTGTGCAGGTTGTTACGGTATCTGTGGAACGCGATGATCGATCCCGCCGAGCTAGTGTTGGCGTACTCGTCCAGCACGGTAGGGGCCTCCTCGTCGCTCGCATCCCGACCAAGTACCCGCTTTGATATCAACTGGTTCATGTTCAGGTTGGCCTGGTGCAGCCACAGGCGTTTGAGGTCCGCCGGGTCGATGCCGAGCGAGTCCAGTTGCGCGGATATCTGTTTCGCGACAGCCGGGCAGACTTCCTTGAAAACCTTGCGGCCGTTCTGCACGAACAATTTATCGGGTTTGCCGATGCCAGATTCGTCACAGCGATTGAGAAAGCCGAAGTTATTGCGGATATTATTCGAGAAAATCGTTTGCAAGCGGCTGTTTAGTATCTCGAACTGCTGCTCGCTGGTGGCGGTAGCGGCTGACTCGACAATCACCGCGGTACAGACATCGCCGAAAATGAAGTGGGAATCCCGGTCGCGAAAATTCAGGTGGCCGGTACAGATCTCCGGATTAACCATCAGTACACAGCCTGCGCTGCCGCTGATGATAGCGTCCCGGGCCTGTTGTATACCGAACGTGGCGGACGAGCAGGCCACGTTCATGTCGAAGGCAAAGCCCCTGATTCCCAATGCGTCCTGGACCTCAACGGCTATTGCGGGGTAGGGACGCTGCAGGTTGGAGGCGGCCACGATCACTGTCTGGATGTCGGCCGGTTCCTTGTTCGCCTGCGCCATGGCTTCGCGTGCCGCCGCCACGGCAATTTCGCACTGGATCGACTGCGCGTCATCAGGGCGTTCCGGCAGCAACGGCGTCATCCTGTTCGGGTCGAGAATGCCCGACTTGTTCATGACATAGCGGGACTTGATGCCCGAGGCTTTTTCCACGAAGCCGGTCGAGGAGTGCTGCAGGGGCTCTACCTCCCCTGCGGCAATGCCTTCGGCGTGGGTCTCGTTGTAGTTGTCCACGAAGCGGTTGAATGCCTCGACCAGTTCGCTGTTACTGATACTTTCGGCCGGTGTATACAGCCCGGTACCGCTGATTACGACAGAATTCATGCAAGCCTCACTGGGTGGTCAGCAACGAGAAAGGGCCGCAAAGCGGCCCTTTCCAGAGGAGCGCGTCTCGGCAGAAGTCAACGCTGGTCCAGCGGGACATAGTCGCGGGCGGTGTGGCCGGTATACAACTGCCGGGGTCGACCGATGCGATAACTGCCGGAGATCATTTCGTTCCAGTGGGCGATCCAGCCCACCGTGCGGCCCACGGCGAAAATGACGGTGAACATGCTGGTGGGGATACCGATTGCCTTGAGGATGATGCCGGAATAGAAGTCAACGTTGGGGTAAAGTTTCTTCTCGATGAAATACTCGTCGTGCAGGGCGATTTCTTCCAGACGCTTGGCAATGACCAGCAACGGGTCGTTCTCGATACCCAGTTCCGCAAGCACCTCGTCTGCGGCCTGTTTCATGACCTTGGCCCGGGGATCGAAGTTCTTGTATACCCGGTGGCCGAATCCCATCAGGCGGAAGGGGTCGTTCTTGTCCTTGGCCCGGGCCACGAATTCGTCGATATGGGACACGTCCCCGATCTCCTCCAGCATCTCCAGCACCGCCTCGTTCGCGCCGCCATGAGACGGGCCCCACAGGGCCGCAATGCCGGCTGCAATGCAGGCGAAGGGGTTGGCCCCCGAGGAACCGGCCAGACGCACGGTGGAGGTAGACGCATTCTGCTCGTGGTCCGCGTGCAGCAGGAATATGCGGTCCATGGCCCGGGCCAGTACCGGGCTGATATTACTCGGCTCACAGGGGTTGCCGAACATCATGTGGAGAAAATTCTCGGCGTAGTTGAGGTTGTTGTCCGGGTACATGAACGGCTGGCCAATAGAGAACTTGTAGCTCATGGCTGCCAGGGTTGGCATTTTGGCTATCAAGCGGAAGGCCGCTACTTCTCGGTGGTGATCGTCTGAGATATCCAGGGAATCGTGGTAAAAGGCGGACAGTGCCCCGACCACACCGCACATGATGGCCATGGGGTGTGCATCGCGACGGAAACCATTGAAAAACGTCCGGATCTGCTCATGTACCATGGTGTGGTTATGGACGGTGTTTACGAATTTTGCCTTTTCCTCGGCATTGGGCAACTCGCCGTAGAGCAGCAGGGCACAGGTTTCCAGGTAATCAGAATGTTCTGCCAGCTGTTCTATGGGGTAGCCTCGGTGCAGGAGCACCCCCTTCCCGCCATCGATATAGGTAATCTGTGATTCACAGGCCGCGGTGGAGACAAAACCCGGGTCATAGGTGAACATCCCCTTGCCGGTCAAGCTTCCCACATCGATCACATCCGGCCCTAAAGTCCCGGAATAGATAGGCAATTCGATGGCTTCATCAATCCCGTCTATGCTTAGGGTTGCTTTCTTCTCGCTCATAGGGGGTCCTACGTTATCACTGGGTGGGGCGATCACTATAGAGAACCGATTTTTTTTGTCAATTGACCCGGGTGCGATAACCGACCCATGTGGAGCGAATGGACTACAATACGGTGGAACTGTGTTGAATGTCGCGGAACGTGTTCGGCGAAGATAGGCACATTTGGGCCATGGCCCGAAACCGTGAGAAACGAGGGTTTGGATGTTTGTATTTGCCGTGCTAAGTCCTTATAATTTCGCGCGTTTTGAAGTATTGGGCGCACACTGCCCGAAACAAATTCCGACCCTTGCGTCGGCTCGATAAACAGCCTTCGGGCCTCAAAACGATGGTACCCAACAGTGAAAGACAATCGTCCCGTTAACCTGGACATTGGCACCATGCGGCTTCCTATAACCGCCTGGGCGTCCATCTCCCACCGCGCCTCCGGCGTGTTTCTTTTTGTCGGCATGGCCCTGCTCATATGGGGCCTGGACATGAGCCTGAGTAGCCCGGAAGGCTTTGCTTCCCTGCAGGAGTGCCTGGCCAGCCCGGTGGCCAAATTCGTGATCTGGGCCGTGCTGGTGGGCCTCATCTATCATACGCTGGCCGGCATCAGGCACCTGATCATGGATTTTGGTATTGGTGAGAGCATGGAGGGGGGTGTCGCCGGCGCCCGCATCGTGTTTGTGCTTTCAATCGTGCTGGCGGTTCTTGCGGGAGTGTGGATATGGTAACTGCAGTCACCAGTTTTGGTCGCTCCGGTCTTTCCGACTGGTTGCTACAGCGGGTCACCGGGGTGATCCTGCTGGCCTATTTCCTCTGTATCGGCGCCACGGTGGCCTACGGTGTCGACTATGCCGGTTGGAAGGCGATGTACGAACTGACCTCCATGAGGATATTTACCCTGCTGGCGGTGCTGTCGCTGGCAGCCCACGCCTGGATCGGCATGTGGGCGGTGGGCACCGACTACCTGACCGAGCGCCTGCTTGGCAAGGTCGGTAACGTCCTGCGCCTGACCTACCAGATAGGTTGTGGCCTGGTGATCTTTGTTTACGTGATCTGGACTGTCCAGATCCTCTGGGGTTAGTGACTATGGCGGCTATTCGTACAATATCCTTCGACGGCGTGATCGTTGGCGGCGGCGGCGCCGGTATGCGCGCGGCGTTGCAACTGGCCCAGTCGGGCTACAAGACCGCGGTCATTTCCAAGGTCTTCCCGACCCGCTCCCACACCGTGTCCGCCCAGGGCGGTATCACCTGTGCCATTGCCAGTGACGACCCCGATGACGACTGGCGCTGGCACATGTACGACACGGTCAAGGGCTCCGACTATATCGGCGACCAGGACGCGATCGAATATATGTGCTCGGTGGGTCCGGAGGCGGTCTATGAACTGGAACATATGGGACTGCCGTTTTCCCGTACCGAGGAGGGCCGTATCTACCAGCGCCCCTTCGGCGGCCAGTCCAAGAACTTCGGTGAGGGCGGTCAGGCCGCCCGCACCTGTGCCGCGGCCGACCGGACCGGGCACGCCCTCCTGCACGCCCTGTACCAGGGCAATGTGAAAAACAATACGGTTTTTTTCAATGAGTGGTACGCCACTGATATCGTCAAGAACCAGGATGGCGCGGTGGTCGGCGTAATCGCCATCTGCATGGAAACCGGCGAGACCGTGTATGTGAAATCCAAGGCCACGGTCTTTGCCACCGGCGGTGCGGGACGCATCTATGCCTCTACCACCAATGCCCATATCAATACCGGGGACGGCGTCGGCATGGCCCTGCGGGCCGGGTTCCCGGTGCAGGACATCGAGATGTGGCAGTTCCATCCCACCGGCATTCACGGGGCCGGGGTGCTGGTGACCGAGGGTTGCCGGGGCGAGGGTGGCTACCTGATCAACAAGGACGGCGAGCGCTTCATGGAGCGCTACGCGCCCAACGCCAAGGACCTCGCCAGCCGTGATGTAGTGGCCCGTTCCATGGTGCTGGAAATCCTCGACGGCCGCGGCTGTGGTCCCGAGGGCGATCACGTGTTCCTGAAACTCGACCATCTCGGCGAGGAAGTGCTGGAGAGCCGCCTGCCCGGTATCTGTGAGCTGTCCCGGACCTTCGCCCACGCCGATCCGGTCAAGGAGCCGGTGCCGGTGGTGCCGACCTGCCATTACATGATGGGCGGTATCCCCACCAATGTGCACGGCCAGGCGCTCACCCAGGACGGCAATGGCAACGACCAGGTGATACCCGGCCTGTACGCCTGTGGGGAAGTGGCCTGTGTATCCGTGCATGGGGCCAACCGCCTGGGTGGTAATTCCCTGCTCGACCTGGTGGTATTCGGTCGCGCCTCAGGCCTCTATATCGAGAAGGCCCTGCGCGAGGGTATCGAGATGCGCGATGCCTCGGAAAGCGACGTCGAGCAGGCCATGTCCCGCCTGGACAAGCTCAACAACTCCAGCGGCGGCGAAAACGTATCGGACCTGCGCAAGGAACTGCAAAACGTCATGCAGAATCACTTCGGTGTATTCCGCAACGGCGAGTTCATGCAGGAAGGCATCAAGAAACTCGCGGACTTGCGTGGACGCATCGAGGGTGCCCACCTTGAGGACAAGAGCCAGGCTTACAACACGGCCCGAATCGAGGCGCTGGAACTGCACAACCTGTTCGAGGTTGCCGAGGCGACCGCGATCGCTGCCGAGGAAAGGAAGGAGAGCCGCGGCGCGCATGCCCGGGAGGACTTCGAGAATCGCGACGACGAGAACTGGCTGTGCCACTCCATGTTCTTCCCGGCGGATAAGCGGATCGGTAAGCGCGATGTGAACTTCGAACCGAAAACGGTTGATACATTCCAGCCCAAGGCACGTACCTACTAGGCCCGGTTTCAGCAGGAGGCAAACAGAATATGTTGCAAGTAAGTATTTATCGCTATAACCCGGAACAGGACGCCGAGCCCTTCATGCAGGACTTCCAGGTCGATACCCAGGGCAAGGACCTGATGGTACTTGACGTGCTGGAGTTGCTGAAGGCGCAGGACACCACGCTGGCCTACCGTCGGTCCTGTCGCGAGGGTGTCTGTGGCTCCGATGGCCTGAACATGAATGGCAAAAACGGCCTGGCCTGCATAACCCCGCTGTCCGAAACAGTGAAGGGCAACAAACTGGTCATCCGGCCCCTGCCCGGCCTGCCGGTGGTGCGCGACCTGGTGGTGGACATGACCATGTTTTATACGCAGTACGAAAAGGTGGAGCCCTACCTGCAGAACGACACCCCGGCACCGGCGATCGAGCGGCTGCAAAGCCCGGAAGACCGCGCCAAACTGGACGGCCTGTACGAGTGTATCCTGTGCGCCTGCTGCTCCACCAGTTGCCCCTCATTCTGGTGGAACCCGGACCGTTTCATCGGCCCTGCGGGCCTGTTGCAATCCTACCGATTCCTGGCGGACAGCCGCGATACCGCCACCGACGAGCGCCTGGCGAAGCTTGACGACCCGTTCAGCGTGTTCCGTTGCCACGGTATCCAGAATTGCGTGAACGTGTGTCCCAAGGGACTGAACCCGACCCGGGCGATAGGCCACATCCGGAACATGCTGCTGGCCCGGGCCACCTGAGGTATCTTGGGAAGAAGTATCAATAACTTATTGATATATCGGTATTTTTAGTAAATTCACCTTGCCCCCGCACGGCGGGGGCCGAAAACATGCCGGTCCGGTGCGGACCGGGTCGGCGACAGCGCCGGTACGCTGCTATAGTTGGAGACAATAGCCGGCGCGCCGGCATTTCTCATATCCCGGAAGGGTAACAATGCAAGAAGGCTCAATGGAGCTCCTGTGGCGGAGCTCGCATATCGCAGGCGGAAACGCTACCTACGTGGAGGACCTGTACGAGTCCTACCTGAAGGACCCCAACGGCGTGCCGGAACAGTGGCGGGAATACTTCGACAAACTCCCCCTGGTGGAATCCGGTATCAGCCATATAGCCGATGTGCCGCACTCGACGGTGCGCGATCGCTTCGCCCGGATCAGCAAGATGCGGGTGCGTACCGAGGCCACCGTACAGCATGACTCCCAGGCCACCGAGCACGAGCGCAAGCAGGTACGGGTAGTACAGCTGATTTCAGCCTATCGCCAGCGCGGCCACCAGAAGGCGAGCCTGGATCCCCTGGGCCTGGCCGAGCGTGAACACGTTCCCGATCTGGAACTGTCCTTTCACGAGCTGTCTATCGCTGACTACGACACGGTTTTCCAGGTCGGCTCCCTGCATATCGGCAAGGCCGATGCGACCCTCGGCGAGATTCACGAGGCGCTGGAGCGCACCTACTGTCACACGGTCGGCGCCGAATTCATGCACATCGTCGACACCGACCAGCGCCACTGGATCATGACCCGCATGGAGTCCGTACGCTCGGCGCCGGACTACGGTGACAAGATCCGGGGCACCCTGCTGCGGCGATTGATCAAGGCAGAGGGCCTGGAAAAATCCCTTGGCTCGAAGTATCCGGGGACCAAGCGGTTCGGCCTGGAGGGCGGGGAGAGCCTGATCCCCATGCTGTCGGAAATGGTCCAGCGCACCGGTTCCTACGGTGCCAAGGAAGTGGTTATCGGCATGGCGCACCGCGGCCGCCTTAATGTACTGGTCAACATTTTCGGCAAGAACCCCGCCGACCTGTTCGACGAGTTCGAGGGCAAGGCCCGCTACGAGAGTTCCGGTGACGTGAAATATCACCAGGGTTTTTCGTCCAATATCATGACCCCGGGCGGTGAATTACACCTGGCCCTGGCATTCAACCCCTCCCACCTGGAGATCGTCTCCCCCGTGGTAGAGGGCTCGGTACGGGCCCGGCAGGACCGGCGCCAGGATCCCATCGGCAACGCGGTTGTACCTATCGTCATTCATGGCGACGCGGCGTTCGCGGGGCAGGGCGTGGTGATGGAGACGTTCCAGATGTCCCAGACCCGGGCCTACCGGACCGGTGGCACTATCCACATCGTGCTGAACAACCAGGTCGGTTTCACCACCAGTGTGCGTGAGGACGCGCGGTCCACTGAGTACTGTACCGATGTCGCGAAAATGGTGCAGGCCCCGATTTTCCACGTCAACGCAGACGACCCCGAGGCGGTGCTGTTCGTCACCCAGTTGGCGGTGGACTACCGCAACGAGTTCAAAAAGGACGTGGTGATAGACCTGGTGTGTTACCGCCGCCGGGGACACAACGAAGCCGATGAGCCCAGCGTTACCCAGCCCCTGATGTACCAGGCCATCCGCAAACACAAAACCACCCGCGACCTGTACGCGGAAAAACTGATCGCCGCGGGCGTGATCAGTGCCGAGGAAGACCAGCGACTGGTAGACGAGTACCGGGACCATCTGGACCGCGGTGAGCCTCTGGTTTCGAGCCTCGTATCGGAGCCGGACCAGAGCAGTTTCGTCAACTGGACCCCTTACCTCGGCCACGAGTGGACCCTGCATTGCGACACCTCCATGGACATCCACGCGCTACAGGCCCTGGGACAGGAGATCAATGCCGCGCCTGAGGGTTTCCCCATCCAGCGCCAGGTCAGCAAGATCCTGGAAGACAGGCGCAAGATGGCTGCCGGCGCCATGCCGGTGAACTGGGGCATGGCCGAGACCCTGGCCTATGCCAGTCTCCTGCAGGCGGGGTACCCGGTGCGCCTGACCGGGCAGGACGTCGGTCGGGGTACTTTTTCCCATCGCCACGCGGTACTGCACAACCAGAAAGAGAACGGTGTCTACATTCCCCTGCAGCACATAGCCCCGGACCAGGCGCCGTTCACGATTCACGACTCCCTGTTGTCCGAGGAGGCGGTACTGGCTTTCGAATATGGTTATGCCACTACCTCGCCCACGGGCCTGGTGATCTGGGAGGCACAGTTTGGCGATTTCGCCAATGGCGCCCAGGTGGTGATCGATCAGTTCATAACCTCGGGCGAGCACAAATGGTCCCGCCTGTGTGGACTCACCATGTTGCTGCCCCACGGCTACGAGGGACAGGGTCCGGAGCACTCTTCGGCCCGCCTGGAGCGTTTCATGCAGCTGAGTGCAGAGCACAATATCCAGGTCTGTGTGCCCAGTACACCGGCGCAGGTCTTCCACATGCTGCGCCGACAGGCGATCCGGCCGCTGCGTAAACCGCTGGTGGTTATGTCGCCCAAGAGCCTGCTGCGCCACAAGGAGGCGATCTCCACCCTGGAGGAACTGGCCCAGGGGCCCTTCCACAATGTGATGTCGGAGACCGACCCGCAGGACAATGACAAGGTGCTGCGGGTGATCCTCTGCGCTGGCAAGGTCTACTACGATTTGCGAGCCGCACGTCGCGAGCGGGGGCTGGACCACATCGCCATTATCCGCCTTGAGCAGTTGTACCCCTTCCCGGAGGCGGAACTGCTGCAGGTACTGAGCGTCTACCCGAACCTGGAAGACGCGGTGTGGTGCCAGGAAGAGCCCATGAACCAGGGCGCCTGGTACGCCAGCCAGCACCATATGCGCCGGGTGATCCATCGCCACAAGGTGGACGTCTATTTGCGCTACGTGGGGCGCGAGGCATCGGCGGCACCGGCCGCAGGGTATATGGCCCTGCACCTGGAACAGCAGCAAAAGTTTATTGACGAGGCCCTGGGTGAAATGCCCTGGGGCAACTGATGGTGTAGCGAAGGAATCAAAATGGCTATTGATATCAAGGCGCCCGCGTTCCCGGAGTCGGTCGCTGACGGGGAGATCGCAACCTGGCACAAGCAGGAGGGTGAACCGGTCTCCCGCGACGAATTGATCGTCGAGATCGAGACCGACAAGGTCGTGATGGAAGTTGTCGCGCCGGAAGACGGCGTCATCACAAAAATACTGGCCGCTGAGGGCGAAACCATCCAGAGCGAACAACTGCTCGCCACCCTGGAGCCCGGCGCCGCTGCGGCCGCCGGCGACGGAAAAATGGCCGACGAGGAAGACAGGGCCGCACCTGCAGCCACCGCAGGTGGGGAACAGTCCCTGCTCATGGGGCCAGCCGCCAGGCAGTTGGTGGAAGAGCATCACCTGGATGCCAGCCAGATCGAGGGCACCGGCAAGGGCGGGCGGATCACCAAGGCAGATATCCTGCGGCACATGAGCGAATCGGGTGCCAGAACGCCCGCGCCGGCGATTCCCGACAAGCCAGTACCCGCACCGGCTGCCCCGGCCGGCGACCGCGAACCCCTGGGCCCCACCAGCGAACGCATCGAGAAGCGCGTACCCATGACCCGCATGCGAGCGCGCATCGCCGAGAGGCTGCTGGACGCAACCCAGCAAACCGCCATGCTCACGACGTTCAACGAGGTCAACATGGCCCCGGTGATGGCCCTGCGCAGCAAGTACAAGGACCAGTTCGAAAAGACCCACAACGGCACGCGCCTCGGATTCATGGGCTTTTTCGTCAAGGCCGCCTGCGAGGCGCTGAAGCGTTTCCCGGAGGTAAACGCCTCGATCGACGGCAACGACGTGGTGTATCACGGTTACCAGGACATCGGCGTGGCCGTGTCCACGCCGAATGGCCTGGTGGTGCCGGTGCTGCGCGACGCGGACTTTATGAGCCTGGCGGACGTCGAGGCGAGCATCAAGGATCTGGGGCTCAAGGCCCGGGATAACAAACTCACGATCGAGGACATGACCGGCGGCACCTTTACGGTAACCAATGGCGGCGTGTTCGGATCCCTGCTGTCGACGCCGATCCTGAACCCACCCCAAACCGGTATCCTGGGCATGCACAAGATCCAGGAGCGCCCCATGGCGGTGGATGGTGAGGTTGTGATTCTCCCGATGATGTATCTCGCCCTGTCCTACGACCACCGGTTGATCGACGGCAAAACCGCGGTCCAGTTCCTGGTGGCGGTGAAAGACCTGATTGAAGACCCTGCACGCATTCTGCTGCAGTTATAAGGGGAAAGACCTAGAGCCATGTCTGACAAATTCGATGTAGTAGTAATCGGTTCCGGCCCCGCCGGGTACGTGGCCGCCATCAAGGCGGCGCAACTGGGGCTGAACACAGCCTGTGTCGAGCGCTGGATCGACGACAAGGGCAAGGTCAAGCTGGGGGGGACCTGCCTCAATGTGGGTTGCATTCCCTCCAAGGCCCTGTTGGACTCCAGTCAAAAGTTCGTCGAAGCCAGAGAACACTTCTCGCTGCACGGCATCAGCGTGGGCGAGCCCAGTATCGATGTGCCCGCGATGATCGCGCGCAAGGAGCAGATCGTGGGACAGCTGACCGGCGGTATTGCCGGCCTGTTCAAGCACAACGGCGTCACCCCGATACAGGGCACGGGCCGGGTCCTGGCCGGTGCCAACGTCGAGGTCACCGACCAGGACGGCAAGGTGTCTGTCATCGAGGCGGGCAACGTGATCATCGCCGCCGGTTCGGTGCCGATCGATATTCCCCCGGCGCCGGTGGATGGCGACCGTATCGTGGATTCAACCGGTGCGCTGGCCTTTACCGAGGTGCCGGGACGCCTGGGGGTCATCGGCGCCGGCGTCATCGGGTTGGAACTGGGCAGCGTCTGGGCGCGACTGGGTTCCGATGTGGTCATGCTGGAAGCGCTGGATGATTTCCTGCCCATGATGGACCAGCAGATAGCGAAGGAAGCTGCCAAGATTTTCAAGAAACAGGGCCTGGATATCCGCCTCGGAACCCGGGTGACCGGCGCCGAGGTCAAGGGTGACCAGGTTGAAGTAAGCTACAGCACCGCCGACGGCGACAAGGTCGAAGTGTTCGACAAGCTGATCGTGGCGGTCGGGCGCCGGCCTCGTTCGGAAGAATTGCTGGCCTCGGACAGTGGCGTGACCCTGGACGAACGCGGCTTCATCTTCGTCAACGATTTCTGCGCCACCGAGGCACCGCACGTCTACGCGATCGGCGACGTGGTGCGAGGGCCCATGCTGGCGCACAAGGGTTCGGAAGAGGGCGTTATGGTCGCCGAGCGCATAGCCGGCAAGGCCGCGCAGATGAATTACGATTGCATCCCCTCAGTGATCTACACCCACCCGGAAGTGGCCGCAGTGGGCAGTACCGAGCAGGAACTCAAAGCGGAAGGGGTAGAATACAAGACCGGCGTGTTTCCTTTTGCGGCCAGCGGACGCGCCCTGGCTGCCAACGACGCGGACGGTATGGTCAAGATGCTGGCCGACGCCGAAACCGACCGCATACTCGGGTGCCATATCATCGGTCCTTCCGCGGCGGACCTCGTACAGCAGGTGGTCATCGCGATGGAATTCGGCGCCAGCGCCGAGGACCTGGCACTGACCGTATTCGGCCACCCGACCCTGTCGGAGGCGGTACACGAGGCGGCTCTGGCGGTGGATGGTCACGCCATCCATATCGCAAACCGCAAGCGTCGCTAGTACAATCGGCGGCGGTTACAATTTGCCCTGATGCGAAAAATAACGCAAAATTCCCGGCGCTTTTGGGCAGCCAGGCGGCAACATATGTGCGCGCTGCACACATTGGCCGTGTCAAGCTCACTCAAACGAGAACGAAACAGGACGAAGCATGAACCTTCATGAGTATCAGGGCAAAAAACTGTTTGCCGACTACGGCCTGCCGGTATCCCAGGGATACGCGGTAGATACCCCACAGGAGGCCGCCGAGGCCGCCGATATGATCGGCGGACACAAATGGGTGGTCAAGGCCCAGGTGCATGCCGGCGGTCGCGGCAAGGCAGGCGGCGTCAAGCTTGCTGACAGCAAAGACGAGATCCGGGCGTTCGCGGCACAGTGGCTGGGTCGTAACCTGGTCACCTACCAGACCGACGAAAAAGGCCAGCCGGTCAGCAAGATCCTGGTGGAAGCCTGCACTGATATTGCCGACGAGCTCTACCTCGGTGCGGTGGTGGACAGGTCATCTCGCCGGATCGTGTTCATGGCGTCCACCGAGGGCGGCGTGGAAATCGAGAAAGTCGCCGAGGAAACCCCGGAGAAAATTCTTCGCGCCACCATTGATCCGCTGGTTGGCCCGCAGCCCTACCAGGGCAGGCAGCTGGCCTTCGACCTGGGCCTCGAAGGCGACCAGATCAAGCAGTTCGTGAAGATCTTCATGGGCCTGGCACAGATGTTCATCGACAAGGACCTGGCGCTCATCGAAGTCAATCCGCTGGTCATCACCGACACGGGTAACCTGCATTGCCTTGACGCCAAGATCGGCGTCGACGGCAACGCCCTGTACCGCCAGAACGAACTGCGCGAAATGCACGACCCGAGCCAGGAAGACGCACGTGAATCGCATGCCGCCCAGTGGGAACTCAACTACGTGGCACTGGATGGCAATATCGGCTGCATGGTAAACGGCGCGGGACTGGCGATGGGAACGATGGACATCGTGGCCCTGCACGGCGGATTTCCGGCCAACTTCCTCGACGTGGGCGGCGGCGCTACCAAGGAGCGGGTATCCGAGGCCTTCAAGATCATCCTGTCCGACGACAACGTGAAAGCGGTCCTGATTAATATCTTCGGCGGTATCGTCCGCTGTGACCTGATCGCCGAGGGCGTGATCGGTGCCGTGGAGGAAGTCGGGGTGGAAGTCCCCGTGGTGGTGCGCCTGGAGGGCAACAACGCCGAACTGGGCAAGAAAGTCCTGGCTGAAAGCGGCCTGAACATCATCGCTGCCGAGAGTCTGACCGACGCTGCTCAGCAGGCAGTCAAAGCAGCTGGAGGTGCGGCGTAATGAGTATCCTGATAAACAAGAACACCAAAGTTATCTGCCAGGGCTTTACTGGCTCGCAGGGCACCTTCCACTCCGAGCAGGCGATTGAGTACGGCACCAAAATGGTCGGCGGTGTGACCCCGGGCAAGGGTGGCCAGGAACACCTCGGACTGCCGGTATTCAATACGGTTGCCGAAGCCGTTGCGGCCACCGGGGCGGAAGCATCGGTCATTTACGTGCCCGCACCCTTTTGCAAGGACTCTATCCTGGAAGCCGCCAATGGCGGTATCAAGCTGATTGTTTGCATCACCGAGGGCATCCCGACCCTGGATATGCTGCAGGCGAAGGTCAAGTGCGACGAACTGGGCGTGAAAGTGATCGGGCCGAACTGCCCCGGCGTCATCACCCCGGGAGAGTGCAAAATCGGTATCATGCCGGCCGATATTCACCTGCCCGGAAAGGTGGGCATCGTGTCCCGTTCCGGAACCCTGACCTACGAAGCGGTGAAGCAGACCACGGATGCAGGCTACGGCCAGTCCACCTGTGTCGGCATCGGCGGCGACCCGATTCCCGGCTCCAACTTCATCGATATCCTGGCCATGTTCCAGGACGATCCGGCCACCGAGGCCATCGTGATGATCGGTGAGATCGGCGGCACCGCCGAGGAAGAGGCAGCGGCCTTCATCAAGGCCAATGTCACCAAGCCGGTGGTGTCCTATATCGCCGGTGTGACCGCCCCCAAGGGTAAGCGCATGGGCCATGCCGGCGCCATTATCTCCGGTGGCAAGGGCACGGCGGACGAGAAGTTTGCCGCCCTCGAAGACGCCGGTGTAAAGACCGTCCGGTCCCTGGCGGATATCGGGTCCGCCCTGGCCGAGATTACCGGCTGGTAATCGCCGCGCTGACTCCCTCAAGGCCCGCTATTGCGGGCCTTTTTGTTTCTGGCTGCGTGACAATCGAGTAGCGGCCGTTGCGAATCGCCGCGCACGGCGCGGATAGCGCCGTGCGCTGCATTATGTTGTTACTGCTCAAGCAGGTCCCACTGCAGGCCGGCAGCCGCTTTGATGCGGCGCCCATCGTCCGGCAGGATGAAGCCGGCCTCGACCGCGGCATCGGTGGCCTCGGCCACGGCGGCGCGGTAACCGGCCCGGTCGACGTACAGGCTGGCCATGGTGGCGGCGTCAAACAACCGGGTGGTACCGAACAGCCCGCAGAAGGAGGTGCCGGTCTGGCCTTCGCCAGACAGGGTGGCGGCGGGTGCCTCCAGGTAGGGTGTGCGGACACCGCCCAGGGCATTGCCGTATTCGTCCCGCAGGATGGCGCCGCCATCGTCGCTGAGGGCGATGCGCTCGGCCTGCGGCGGGGCAGTACCCCGCCGGACCCAGTTTTCCAGCGCGCGCATGGCGGCATTGAGGGTCCACACCATGTGACCCGAATTGATCGGCTGCGCGCATTGCAGCAGGCCGCCCTCAATGCTGTCCTGTTCCACCACCACGGCGAATGCGGGATCGACCCCGGTATCGTCCCGGCCGGTGGTGGAGGAGTAGAGGTCGGCGTGGGCGGTGCCGGCGACCTCCCAGAGGCGGAACAGGTCGCCATCCGGTTGGCGACTTCCAGCGTAGCCCAGCAGGAGCAGGTCTGACTCCGTCTGGTAGGTGAGCACAGGGACATCCAGGTCCTCCCGGATGGTGACGGCGCTGGATGCTGTCTCCATCACCTGTGGCGCCTGGGCCAGGGCCGCCGCGCCGCCGAGCCGGCTGTAGACCAGGTAGCCGTCGTAGGGGCGATAGAGTGGGTGGACCGCGTTGATGTAGGTGACCAGCCGGTGGGCGGACTGCGACTCGCCGACGGCAAACAGGCGTTCAGCCCGCAGGCCATCGAGGATACCCTCGTTGGCGCTATCCCTCACGGCCCGGGCCACCTGGCTGAACAGGTCGTAGCTGAAACTGTCTCCCGGGTGCAGCAGGTCGCCATAACGGCCCGGATTGGCGGCCTTGAGGTGGAATGGCAGCAGGGCGCTCTCCGATCCCTCGATGCCCACAAATTGCGCAGAAACGAAGACCCAGGCATGCCCCCGGCGCAGAGCCTCGGTATGTGCGCTGTACCAGACTGCTGCGGATTCGAAGCCCGCCGACACATTCAGCCACTCGACAATTACCGTGCCGCTGAATTCCGCCGCGTCGATGGGGCGGTAGACCACGACCCGGGTGCGGTAGTCGGCCTGCTCACCGGGCTCCACATCCCAGTGGCCGTCGCGGCCCAACTCGTTCAGGGCGCTGAAGGCACTGGCGCTGCCCTCGAGAAAATACTCGCGTTGCCGGTAACCCACCTCCGACAGGGGGAAATTGGTGCCCAGCAGGGTAATGTGCTCCGCATCGGGGGCGGCTTCGACCCGGGGCGGGCTGATCTCCAGTGCGGTCGGAACGGGTTCGGGCTGCCGGGCCGGTCTGCGATCACTGTCGTCGCCACAGCCTCCCAGCAGCACGCCTGACAGGGCCAGTAAGGTGGTCAGTAGTGTGATCGACAGTGAGCTGTTCACGTTGTTCCCCCGCAAATTTACCCTTGAAATATGGCACGACAGGGACTTGAAAATCCAAGCATAAGTCCCCATGCATTAACCTCCGACCAAACCCTTGAACCAGACCGCGTAAATGAGGGCCCCATGACCGCTGATGTAAAGAAAGAAACCCTGGGTTTTCAAACCGAGGCCAAGCAACTCCTGCACCTGATGATCCACTCCCTGTACAGTAACAAGGAGATTTTCCTGCGGGAACTCATATCCAACGCCTCCGACGCCATCGATAAGCTGCGCTTTGCGGCCCTGTCCGACGAGAGCCTGTTGGCGGGCGACGGTGACTACCGGGTCAATGTAGACGTGGATAAGGACGCCGGCACCATCACCATCAGTGACAACGGTATCGGCATGAACCGGGAGGAGGCGATCGAACACCTGGGCACCATTGCCAGGTCCGGCACCGCGGCCTTCCTGGAAAGCCTGACCGGTGACCAGCAGAAGGACTCGCAGTTGATCGGCCAGTTCGGGGTTGGCTTTTACTCCGCATTTATTGTCGCCGACCGGGTCGAGGTGCACACCCGCAAGGCCGGCGACCCGGAAGATGCCGGGGTGCTGTGGGCATCTGCCGGCGAGTCGGACTTTTCCGTAGAACCCCGCGACAAGGCCGAGCGGGGCACCACGATCACCCTGTTCCTGAAGGACGAATGCAAGGAGTTCGCCGACGACTGGCGTGTGCGCAGCGTGATCAAGAAGTACTCGGATCATATCTCGGTACCGGTCATGATGCTCAAGCCGGCTGCTCCCGCTGCCGGGGACGAGGAGGAAGCGGAGGAACGCGCCGCACCCGAGTACGAGGCCATCAACGAGGCGACCGCGCTCTGGACCCGCTCCCGCACCGAGATCAGCGACGAGGAGTACCGGGAATTCTACAAGCACGTCTCGCACGACTTCGCCGATCCCCTGACCTGGTCTCACAACAAGGTCGAGGGCAAGCTGGAATATACCAGCCTGTTGTATATCCCGAGCAAGGCTCCGTTCGACCTGTGGAACCGGGACATGGCGCGGGGCTTGAAACTGTACGTGCAGCGCACCTTTATCATGGACGAGGCGGAGCAATTCCTGCCGCTGTACCTGCGTTTCGTGAAAGGGGTGATCGACTCCAACGACTTGCCGCTGAACGTATCCCGCGAACTGTTGCAGCAGGACAGCGCGGTGGACTCCATGCGCAGTGCGCTGACCAAGCGGGTGCTGGATATGCTGGGCAAACTCGCCAAGAGCGATGACTATGCCGGTTTCTGGCAGGAGTTTGGCCCGGTTCTGAAAGAAGGACCCGCGGAGGATTTCGGCAACAAGGAAAAGATTGCGAAACTGCTGCGTTTCGCCACGACCCACACCGACAAGGAAACCCAGGACCAATCACTGGAAGATTACCTGTCCCGCATGAAAGAAGGGCAGGACAAGATTTACTACGTGGTGGCGGAGAACTTCAACACCGCCAAAAACAGTCCCCACCTGGAGGTCTTCCGCAAGAAGGGTATCGAGGTGCTGCTGTTGTCCGACCGGGTCGACGACTGGCTGATGAACCATCTGCAGGAGTTCGAGGGCAAGACCTTCCAGGACGTGGCCCGCGGTGCCCTGGACCTGGCAAAGGATTCAGAGGAAGACCAGGCCGAGCAGGAGCAACTGGAAAAAGACAGCGAGGGCCTGGTGGCAAGGCTCAAGTCAGCCCTGGGCGACCGCGTACAGGAAGTTCGGCCGACCGTGCGACTGACGGAATCCGCCGCCTGTCTGGTAGTGGGCGAGCACGATATCGGCGCCCAGATGCGCCGTATCCTGGAACAGGCCGGGCAACCGGTGCCGGACAGCAAGCCGATCCTGGAGATCAATCCGGGCCACCCACTGCTCAGGTTGCTCGATTCCGAACAGGACGAGGAGCGTTTTGCCGACATGGCCAGCCTGGTATTCGAACAGGCCAGCCTCGCGGAGGGCGGCCAGCTGGAAGACCCCGCCGCCTTCGTGGCACGCATGAACCGCCTGCTCTTGCAGCTCGGCGCGAACCAGGCCTGATCCCGGCTGCACAGTGCTATCATCTGGGCGGGCAACTCGATCGACGGGAGCACCGCGATGATAGTGACTGTCTGGCGCCACGGTCAGGCCATGCAGGCCGTGAGCGACGAAATGCGGGAACTCAGCGGGCAGGGGGCTGACGATATCAGCTACGGCGCCCATTGCCTGCGCCATCACCTGGTTGAGCGCGCACTGCCCGATCCCGACCAGATTCTCTACAGTCGCTGGCGGCGCACCACCCAGACGGCGGAGATCATCTCCGCCGCCTTCTCCCACACCCCCAGCGTGGAAGAAACAGCGCTTATCCCCGGGGCGACAGTGCATGATGTCGACGAAACCCTCAATGGGCACTTCTCCCGGCCGGCACCCCCCGGCCACCTGATCCTGGTATCCCACCAGCCGCTCGTGTCCCGCCTGGTAGACCACTACACAGGCGAGCCCGACTATGCGCCAGGACTGCCCCCGGGCGGCCTGGTGGTACTGGATATGGACCAGGCAGGGCGGGGAAGCGCCAGGCTGCTGTTCTGGGCCCTGCCGCCGGAATACGAGGCCTGCCTTTGAACCAACCGCAGGGCAGGGAACTGAGCTGGCAGGTACACGGACTGACTATTGCCGGGCGGGCGTGGGGCGACCCCGGGGCCCGGCCCCTGCTGGCCCTGCACGGCTGGCTCGATAACGCGGACAGTTTCTCCAGGCTGGGACCGGCACTGGACAACCGCCATGTCGTGGCACTGGATCTCACGGGTCACGGCCGCAGCAGCCACCGCTCAGAGGACGCCACCTACCAGATCTGGGACGACCTGCCGGAAATCATCGGTGTACTGGACCAGCTCGGCTGGCAGCAATTCGATCTGATGGGGCATTCCCGCGGAGCGTTCATTGCCAGCCTGTTGGCCGGTGCCTGCCCGGAGCGGGTCCGGCGACTGGTCCTGCTGGACGGTGTTGCCCCGGCGGTGACGCCTGACGCGAAATTCAGCCGCCAGCTGCGCCGTTTCCTCGAGGATAAACAACGGCTGTTATCCCGCGATCCACGTGTTCTGGCGTCCCGGGAAGAGGCCGCAGCCCTGCGGGCGCAACGCAGCGGCCTGGATCAGGCGGCAGCGCGCATTATCTGCGACCGCAATCTCAAACCGGTGCCTGGCGGCTTCTGTTGGACCACCGACCCTCGCCTGGGAGGCGCCTCGGCAGTCAGGTTGAATGAAGGACAGCGCGACACCGTCTGGCAAGCGCTCACCATGCCGACCTTGCTGGTGCTGGCGGAACAGGGGGTATCACACCACCAGGAGCGGCTGCAACAGGCGGCGACACTGATACCGGACCTGCGCGTCGACACCTTTCCAGGCGGTCATCATTTCCTTATCGAGGGTGATGCGGTGGATCTGGCTGGCCGTATCGAGCAATTTTTGCAAGAATCGGCCTGATGAAGCCTCATCGCGTAAAGTCATTCGCCTGGTTGAGCGGCCTGTTGGTCGCGCCACTGTTACTGACCATCCACTCCCTGAAGGCGGAAGGCCCGTCGCCCGCTGAACTGCTGCGACAACTGGACGACTATCCCCACGCCCGCCAGGTCGCGTTTTCCGAGGGCAAGGTGCGCGATTATGAACTCGGTCTGGGCGCGATGCAGAAAATCAGGGGCAGCTGGCGCTTCAAGCATGGCGAGCGATTCAGCGGCGACCTGCTGCGCTACACCTGGCAACTGGTCGATGGCTACACCTCGGAAGAGGTTCTGGCCGAACTGGAGCGCAAGCTGGTCGAGGGCGGTGGCGCCGAACTGCTGTTCAGCTGCGAGAGCCGCGCCTGCGGTCACGGCGCCCAGTGGGCGAACCGGGTATTCGGCCAGCGGGTGTTATACGGACGCGATGAATTACAGCGCTACCGGGCCTACCGGGTGACGGCGGAGGGGGAGTACCGACTTGCCCTGTACGCCTCGGCGCGGACGGCGGATAGACAGTACCTGCACGCCGATCTGTTGCGGATAGTCCCCTCGCCCGGAGAAACCGCGCCCTAGCGGCGCATCTGCAGCAGTGACAGGAATTCGTCGCGGGTTTTCTGGTCGCTCCGGAATGAACCCAGCATGGCGGAAGTTTTCATCAGTGAATTCTGCTTCTCGACCCCCCGCATCATCATGCACATGTGCTGTGCCTCGATGATCACGCCGACTCCGTCTGCTTCAGTGACGTCCATGATGGTCTGGGCAATCTGGGTTGTCAGGGATTCCTGGATTTGCAGGCGACGCGCGAATATGTCGACGATCCTGGCCACCTTGGACAGGCCGAGCACTTTGCCGGTAGGGATATATCCCACGTGACACTTGCCGATAAACGGCAACAGGTGATGCTCGCAGAGTGAATACAGCTCAACGTCCTGTACCACGACCATTTCGCTGGAATCGGAAGGAAACAGGGCATCGTTGACCACCTCTTCCACGGACTGGTGGTAGCCACGGGTGAGAAATTCAAAAGCGCGCGCCGCGCGACCCGGCGTGTCTACCAGTCCCGGCCGTTCCAGGTTTTCGCCGACCGCCTCAATGATGCTTGCCCAGTGCTGTTCCACTGCGGATCTCCCTAAAGTCTCAGACGCGGGCAGCACCCGCAGGGGGGCGAAATACTAGCAAGGCCCCGCGGTGCAACGCAAACGCGCCACGCTCCGGACCATGAGGTAAAATCCCTGGCATGAGCAAGGACAATGGCGACTATCCGGCGCCGGAAACTGTCGGCCAGGCGCTGACCTGGTGTGCCGCACGACTGGAAGAAAGCGGGGTGTATTTCGGTCACGGTACCGACAATCCCTGGGACGAGGCCGTGCAACTGGTATTGACCGTGGCACAGCTGCCGCTGGACGCGGACGACGGCGTACTGCCACATCCTCTGGACAGCGAACAACGGCACAGGCTCGGTGAATTGCTGCAGCGGCGCATCTCCGGGCGGGAACCCTTGCCCTATATTCTGGGGCGAGCCTGGTTTGCCGGGCTGGAGTTTCGGTGCGATCCCAGGGCGATCATACCCCGCTCGCCGCTGGCGGAGCTGATCCTGCACGATTACCAGCCCTGGTACGCCGGCCCGCGGCCGCAGCGGTTACTCGATCTCTGCTGCGGCGGCGGCTGCATAGGCCTGGCTGCGGCACACTACGCACCGGGTCTGCGCGTGGACCTGCTGGACATCGACCCCGGGGCGTTATCCCTGGCGGCGGAGAATCGCGACCTGCTGGGCCTTGAGGACCGGGTCACCATCTGCCAATCGGACCTGTTCGACGCGCTGGCGGAGCAGCGCTACGACCTGATACTGAGTAATCCCCCCTATGTGAACGAAGCGGACCTGGCTGACATGCCGGCGGAGTTCCACTGTGAACCCGAACTCGCGCTGGGCTCCGGGGCCGACGGCCTGGAACTGACCAGGCGCATTCTGGCGCGCGCCGCCGATTTTCTCGCGCCCCATGGCCTGCTGGTGGTAGAGGTAGGTAACAGCTGGCCGGCGCTCGAGTCGGCCTACCCCACGGTGCCTTTCACCTGGCTCGAGTTCGAGATGGGGGGGCACGGGGTGTTTGCCCTCACGGCCGCGGAGTTGCAAAGTTACCGGGCAAGCCTGGCCGGATAAGCCTATAATAGGCCGCTTTATTCAGGACTGGACGAACGGGGTATGGCCGGCAACACCATCGGTAAACTGTTTACTGTCACCAGCTTTGGCGAAAGCCACGGCCCGGCGCTGGGCTGCATTGTCGACGGCTGTCCGCCCGGACTGGAACTGGCGCCGGCGGACATGCAGCGCGATCTGGACCGGCGCAAGCCAGGCACGTCGCGCTTCACCACCCAGCGCCGTGAAGCGGACGAGGTCAGGATTCTGTCCGGCGTCTTCGAGGGTAAAACCACCGGTACCGCTATAGGACTGCTGATCGAGAACACCGACCAGCGTTCCAAGGACTATTCCAACATCAAGGATACGTTCAGACCGGCCCACGCCGACTACGTCTATAACCAGAAATACGGCTTTCGCGACTACCGCGGGGGCGGGCGAGCCTCGGCCCGGGAGACGGCCATGCGTGTGGCTGCCGGCGCTATCGCCAAGAAGTACCTGGCGGAGCGCTACGGCATCTCCATTCGCGGTTACCTGGCCCAACTCGGACCCATTCGGGCGGAGCAACTGGACTGGGAGGTGGTCGAGACCAATCCCTTTTTCTGCCCCGACCCCGACAAGGTTTCCGAAATGGAAGAGTACATGGCCGCTCTGAGCAAACGCGGCGATTCTATCGGCGCTCGGGTCAATGTCGTCGCCAGTGGGATGATGCCGGGCCTCGGAGAGCCCATCTTTGATCGCCTGGACGCGAATATCGCCGGGGCCATGATGAGTATCAATGCCGTCAAGGGAGTGGAAATCGGTGCCGGATTCGCCTGTGTGGAACAACAGGGCAGCGAGCACCGCGACCTGATGACACCGCAGGGCTTTCTGAGCAACCATGCCGGCGGCGTGCTGGGAGGCATCTCCAGCGGCCAGGATATCGTGGTATCGATGGCGCTAAAGCCCACGTCCAGCATCCGCCAACCCGGCGCTACCATCGATCGCTCTGGCGCGGCGACAGAAGTGGCCACGCACGGCCGTCACGACCCCTGCGTGGGCATCCGCGCCACCCCCATCGCCGAGGCGATGTTGGCCATCGTGTTGATGGATCACGTGTTGCGACACCGAGGTCAGAATATGGACGTCGACTGCCAGACACCCGTCGTTCCCGCCAGTCCACAGGACAGCTGAATAACGGTGAGTAAACCAGCGAGACGCTACCTGCGCTCCATGCTGCTGGGCGTGGCGGGACTTGGGGCCATGGTCTGGGTGGCCGTGGACCAGTTCGATATCCCGTGGCAGGAAATGCTCGACCTGTTGCTGCTCACCCTGTTGGCGTTTGGCATGGTGATCGGCGCGGCGGCTCTCGCGGTGGGCCTGTGGCAAGGCCTGCGCTGGTTACTCCGCGAGCGCGACTAGCCGTCCGCGACTAGCCGTCCGCAACCGGCCGTCCGCAACTAGGCCGGCTCGATATCGATTTCCAGGGTCATCTGGTTGGCGATCTCCTCCATGGCATCGTGCAGTTCATCCAGTGACACGTGGGCGGGTATGTGCGCGTCGATGCGGGCGTGGAACAGCAACTCGGCACTCATGGGCGCGCTCCGGACCTCGCTGTCCATTTCCACCACGTTGACCTGGCGCTCGGCCAGCGCCCTGGAGATTTCCTTGACGATACCGAGGCGGTCCGGACCCAGTACGCTCAGGGTGACCCGGCTGACTCCCTCGGCGGCGCTTGCCACTGCTGAGGTTGGCGTTACGCGTACGCTGATGCCGCTGGCCGAGAGCGCCTTGAGATCGGCCTCCAGGGTCGCGCCGCGGGCTTCCGGCAGGGAGACGAGGACCAGTCCGGCGAATTTGCCGCCCAGTTGCGACAGCCGGCTCTCGTGCCAATTGCCGCTGTTGTTCTCGATGACCTGGGACAGTTGTTCCACCAGGCCAGGCCGGTCATCGCCGATAAAGGTGACGATATAGGAGGTATCCACCGCGAGACTCCACTTTTATGGATGCAGGCCTTATATTACCCCGCTACCGGAAATATCAGAAGGAATTGCCCGGCGTTTGAGCCCGGCCCGATGATGAGTATCAAACCCGATCACATCCTGGATGCCACCGGCCTGTTCTGCCCGGAGCCGGTCATGCTGTTGCACAACAAGGTGCGCGACATCGCGGTGGGCGAAATACTGCAGGTGCTGGCCACGGATCCGTCCACCCGGCGCGACATCCCCAGGTTCTGCCGCTTCCTGGGGCATGAGCTGTTGCTCGAAGACGAATTCGACGGCCAGTATCGCTATTGGCTGCGCAAGACGGGTGACGGCTGATGACCGCCCTGGCACGTCTGGAAGGTGTGTTCGCGCACTGTTTCGCCAGCTCTGAAAATGCCCGCCTGGTGGGGGGCGCCGCAGAACCACTGTATGAACCGGCGACGAGCAGTGGGGGCTGCAATATTCTGCATTACCGCGACGATTATTTTGCCAGCGCCCTGCACGAGGTGGCGCACTGGTGTATCGCCGGTCCAGCGCGGCGCCGTCAGCGGGACTTCGGCTACTGGTACGCTCCGGACGGTCGCAGTCCCGGTCAGCAGCGGGCTTTTGAGCAGGTGGAGTACAAACCCCAGGCCCTGGAGTGGTATTTCGCCCGGGCTTGCGGCAGTCCTTTCCGATTGAGCCTGGACAACCTCCAGGGCAGCAGCGGCCAGTTGCCCGACAACAGCGACTTCGCCCTTCGGGTGGTGGCCCAGGCCAGGCACTGGCAGCAGGTGGGACTGCCCTCCCGGGGTGAGCTGTTCTTTGGTGCCCTGAGCCGCGAGTTCGGTACGGGCGCGACTGTCAACGCACTGTGTTTTGAGCCCGAAGAGCTGACCGGATGAGCACTCCCAGGGCCTGCCTGATCGACTCGTCAATCTACATATTCCGCGCCTGGTTTTCGCTGCCCGATCGCTGGCACACTGCGAACGGCTATCCCCTGAACGCGGTGTACGGCTACAGCAGTTTCCTGCTGGACCTGATCCAGACTGGTCGGGTCCAGCGCCACTGCGCCGCGGCGTTCGACGAGAGCCTGGGCAGCTGCTACCGCAACGAGATCCTGCCGGGCTACAAGTCCAGCCGGGAACTGCCGGACGAGGCCCTCGCCTTCCAACTCGAGGCCTGTCGCGAGCTCACCGAACGGCTGGGCATTCCGAGTTTCGGCGGGGAACTGTACGAAGCGGATGATTACATTGCGACCCTGGCGCGGATGTTTCGCGAGTTGGACATTCCGGTGACCATAGTCACCCGCGACAAGGACCTCGGACAGTTATTGACCCATCCCGGGGATCGCTGGTTTGATTTCGCCGCAGGTGTGACTCTGGATGCAGCGGGCTTTGAAGACAAGCACGGGGTGGAACCCGCCCGGTTTGCGGACTACCTCGCCCTGGTTGGCGACAAGATCGACGACATTCCCGGGGTGCCCGGTGTGGGCCCCAAGACCGCAGCGGCGCTGATCGGCCATTTCGGTTCCCTGGAGCAACTGGAGGCGCGACTGGGGGAGGTCGCAGACCTGTCCATTCGCGGCGCCGCCGGGGTCGCGAAGCGGCTTCTGGAACACTGGCCACAGGTCAGGCTGGCGCGACAGCTTACCGGCCTGCAGGACCAGATTCCCGAGATCAACCGGCTGCCAACCTACCAGCCCTCCCGTGCTGGCCTGGAGGCCCTGGGCAATTACCTGCAGGAACTGGGCCTGGGCGGTCCCCTGGTGGCACGCTGTCAGCGCATGGCGGAGGGGCTGTGAGCACAGGCTCCCTGCGCATACTGGCTGATGAAAACATGCGCGGGGTGCGGGAGCTGTTCGCGCCGCTGGGCGAGGTCCGCACCCTGCCCGGGCGGTCCATTACGGTGGCCGACCTGGCCGCCGTGGACATCCTGCTGGTGCGCTCGGTAACGGCCGTTAACGAAGCCCTGCTGGGCGACAGCCCGGTGCGCTTTGTCGGTACCGCCACCAGTGGCTTTGACCACATCGATCGCGACTACCTGCGGCGTCGTAACATCGCCTTCGCCCATGCGCCGGGCGCCAATGCAAACTCCGTGGTGGAGTACGTGCTCAGTGCCATCTGCCGGTGCGACGATCAGTTGCAACGCCTGCTGCAGGGCGGCCGGGTCGGCATCCTCGGTTACGGCGTCATTGGTCGCGCCCTGGCCGCTCGCCTGGCGGCCCTTGGCATCGACTATCGCTGGAATGATCCCTGGCTGGAGAAGGAGAGCGGCGCGGCTTCTTTGGAAGAGGTGCTTGCCTGCCAGGTGGTCACCCTGCACGCGGAACTCACCGAGCGCCAGCCCTGGCCCAGCCGGCACCTGCTGGATGAAGCGCGTCTGGCCTTATTGTCCGGTGGGCAACTACTGATCAACGCCAGCCGTGGCGCGGTAATCGACAACGCCGCCCTGTTGCGGCGCCTGCAATCTGCCGCCGCACCGCAGGTAACATTGGACGTGTGGGAGAACGAGCCGTATTTTGACGTGGAGTTATTGCCGTGGCTGCGTTATGCCACCGCCCATATTGCGGGCTACAGCCTGGACGGCAAGCTGCGCGCGACACGCATGTTGCGCGAGTCGGCCGTGGCGCAACTGGCTCTGCCGATCGAGCCGTTGGCCGACGATGATGGTGGCGCCGTGCTGGAGTTGCCGGGCGGCGGCAGCGACGCCGATGTTTTGCGCCGTGCGGTGCTGGCCCGTTACGACATTACCGCCGACGACCGGCTATTTCGTGACATGGTCCAGGCCGGCGGCGACCGGGCAGCCGGCTTCGATCGACTGCGACGGGATTACGCCGAACGGCGCGAGCTGGCTGGTAGTCGGGTGCAGGGCGAGTTCAACCATGAGGAGCAGTCATTGCTGGAGGCGCTGGGATGCTGCACATAGGGTTTCTGCTCAATCCCCTGGCCGGCCTCGGCGGGCAACTGGCCCTGAAGGGCTCCGATGGTGAGCAGGTGCGGGAACTTGCACGCAGGGAAGGGTGCGGTGACCGGGCAGCGGAACGCGCCCGGCGCGCGCTGGCGCCGCTGCAGGAAACCACATTGAACCTGCACTTCAGCACCTGGGGGGGCGCCATGGGCGGCGCACTGCTTGCTAGCATGGGTATCCCCGCCGAGGTGCTGGGTCAGCCGGCAGGGGATCTCCCTGACGCCGGGGATACCCGCGGCGCCGCCCGGGCGCTGCGCGAGGCCGGCATAGATGTCCTGGTCTTCGTAGGGGGTGACGGCACTGCCCGGGACGTGTTCGACGCGGTGGGGGACAACTTCCCCGTACTGGGCATTCCGGCCGGGGTGAAAATGCACTCCGGCGTGTTCGCGGTATCACCGGAGGCCGCGGGTGAATTCCTGCTGGCCCTGGCCCGCGGCTCCCTCGTGGGCCTGTCCCGGCGCGAGGTCCGGGATATCGATGAGGAGGCTTTTCGGCATGACCGGGTCAAGTCCCGGTTCTACGGCGAGATGCTGGTGCCCGGGGAAGGGCGCTACCTGCAGCATACCAAGGTGGGTGGGCGTGAGAGCCCCGTGCTGGTAGCGGCAGACATCGCGGCCTGGGTGGTGGAAAACATGCAGCCCGGCCGGCTCTACCTCGTGGGCCCCGGCAGCACCACCGCGGCAATCATGGAGGAACTGCACCTGCCCAACACCCTGCTGGGCGTTGACGTGGTCCGTGACGGGGAACTGGTGGCGGCGGACGCCGATGAGCAGACCCTGCTTGCATTACTACGCGACCCCGGGCAGGAGGCGGAGATTATCGTGACGATCATCGGTGGGCAGGGTATGGTATTCGGCCGCGGCAACCAGCAGATGTCGCCGGCGGTCATCCGCCGGGTAGGGCTGGACCACCTGACCATCGTGGCAGCGAAGTCCAAGATCGCGGCCCTGGAAGGTCGCCCGCTGCTGGTGGACAGCAACGACCCGGAGCTGGACCGGGCGCTGATCGGCTATCGAACCCTGTTGACCGGCTACGATGACCGTATACTCTATCGTATTGGTCGGGCCTGAGGAGATCACCATGCAAGACGACGAACAGTGGCGGGACAAACTGACGCCTGAGGAGTATCACGTATGCCGTGAAAAGGGCACCGAGCGAGCCTTCACCGGTGAGTACTGGGACTGCGAAAAGGACGGGGTATACAACTGCCGCTGCTGTGGCGAACCGCTATTCCTGTCCGACAACAAGTACGACGCCGGCTGTGGCTGGCCCAGCTTCTTCAAGCCCGTGGATGACGAGGTGATACAGGAGGAGGTCGATACCACCCTGGGCCGGGTGCGCACGGAGATCATGTGCAAGAAATGCGGCTGCCATCTGGGGCACGTATTCGAGGACGGGCCGCAACCAACCGGGCTGCGCTATTGCGTCAACAGCCTGTCGGTAAAGCTGGCAGAGAAATAGCGGGCTGAATTGGAGCGCGTGGAATTGGAGCGGGAAACCGGGTTCGAACCGGCGACCTCAACCTTGGCAAGGTTGCGCTCTACCAACTGAGCTATTCCCGCACGTGCTGCGTTTATCCAACGCCGCAAGAAAGAATGAGTGGCGTCCCCTAGGGGGTTCGAACCCCTGTTACCGCCGTGAAAGGGCGGTGTCCTAGGCCACTAGACGAAGGGGACGCAAAGGACTCAATCAAGAGGCGCGCATTGTAGGTAGCCCGCCGGGGTACGTCAAGCCCCGGAATCGCAAATTTTTCGAAAATTTCATTGTGTTTTCAGCAGCTTGGCGCGTGCCGCCCGGAAGTCGATCAACTCTCCGCTGTGCGCCGCCCGGGTCCGCAATTCATCCAATTGCTGATACACATCGATTTCATCATCCGGCATGTAATGCAGGCATTCCCCGCCCATAAACCAGAGCAGTTCGCGGGGAAATTCCGGGGCGAAGTCGGGGTAGGTATTGAACAGGCGGGAAACCAGTCCCGGTCCGTCCAGGTACAGGTCGCGCTCCCCCGTGGCGAGTTCACTGAATCCCAGCGCCAGTTGGCGCAGGCTGTCATCGTCTGCCAGGTCCGCGGTGCGTTGAACGAATTGTTCGGCGTACTGTTGGAGCACCTCACAGCAGTGTTCCAGGTATTGCTGGTCATTCATCTTCGTAGGTCTGGCCGGCGTATTGCGGTTACAATGTCGCGCTGTCATTTGTATTAGCGGGTTAGCATGATACCAGCACTGGCCATTGAAAATCTCAGCAAGGTCTACGACAACGGTTTTGAGGCGCTGAAGGGCATCAGCCTCAGTGTCCAGCAGGGCGACTTCTTTGCCCTGCTGGGCCCTAACGGCGCGGGCAAATCGACCACGATCGGCATTATTTGCTCGCTGGTGCACAAGACCGGCGGCCGGGTCAGGGTCTTCGATGTGGACATTGACGAGAATTTTCCGGCCGCCAAGAATCATATTGGCATCGTGCCACAAGAATTCAATTTCAATCAGTTCGAGAAGGTATTCGATATCGTGGCCAACCAGGGCGGCTTCTACGGGTTGCCCCTGCCTCTCGCCAGGGAGCGGGCGGAGAAATACCTCCGCGAGCTGGGCCTTTGGGACAAGCGCGATGTGGCAGGGCGAATGCTGTCAGGGGGTATGAAGCGGCGACTGATGATTGCCAGGGCCCTGGTCCATGAACCGCGCCTGTTGATCCTGGATGAGCCCACCGCGGGCGTCGACATAGAGATGCGGCGTTCGATGTGGGAGTTCCTGCGCAAAATCAATGCCCAGGGCACGACCATTATCCTCACCACCCACTACCTGGAAGAGGCCGAGGCCCTGTGTCGCAATATAGCCATCATCAATCGCGGTGAGATCGTGGAACACAGCTCAGTCAAGAGTCTGCTGCGTCGCTTGCACCGGGAGGTATTCATCCTGGACTGCGGCGACGAATTGCCAGCGGAAATCCCGGTACCCGGCTTCGATGTCTGTCGGGTGGATGACCACACCCTGGAGGTCGAGGTAGAACAGGGCCAGAACATCAATGAGGTGTTCGCCGCCCTGGATAGCCAGGGCATCAAGGTCCTGTCCATGCGCAATAAATCCAACCGCCTGGAGGAGATGTTTGTAAAACTGGTGGAGGGGGCGGCATGAACTGGCAGCAGCAATTCATCGCTTTTCGCACCATTCTGCGCAAGGAAATCAGGCGCTATACCCGTATCTGGCCGCAGACCCTGTTGCCCTCTGCAATCACCATGTCGCTGTACTTCGTGATTTTCGGGTCCCTGATAGGTTCCCGTATCGGCGAAATGGGTGGCTTCGACTACATGCAGTTCGTGGTCCCCGGCCTCATCATGATGGCTATCGTCACCAATTCCTATTCCAACGTGGTGTCCTCGTTTTTTGGCGCCAAGTTCAATCACAGTGTGGAGGAACTGCTGGTGTCCCCCACGCCTAATTACGTGATTTTGATGGGCTACGTGGTGGGGGGTATCAGTCGCGGCCTCTGTGTTGCCCTGATAGTGACCCTGGTATCGCTGTTTTTTACCCATCTGGAGATTTACAGCTATACGATAGTAATCTTCACCGTACTGATGACATCGACCCTGTTTGCGCTGGCGGGATTCATCAATGCGGTATTCGCCAACAGCTTTGACGACATATCCATCATTCCGACTTTCGTGCTCACGCCGCTGATATACCTTGGCGGCGTATTCTACTCCATGGACCTGTTGCCGGATTTCTGGGCCGGGGTATCTCGCCTGAATCCACTGGTATACGTGATTAACGCGTTTCGCTATGGCGTTCTGGGCGTATCTGACGTCAGCCTGAGTTTCGCATTCAGCATGATAGCCGGGTTCACCCTGGCCGCGTTTGCGTTCAGCATGCACCTGTTGAATTCAGGCAAGCGCCTGCGGCAATAGCCATGGTGGGACAGGAGCGAAAGGACATGTTACTCGGCCGCCAGGTGCCGGTGGCCGCGAAATACACGCCGGAATTGCTTTATCCCATTTCCCGTTCAACCGGCCGGGCCGCGTTGGGTTTGGGAACCGAACTGCCGTTTAACGGTGTGGATGTCTGGCACGCCTACGAGCTGTCGTGGCTGGATGCGCAGGGTAAGCCCGTATCGCGACTCGGTCGCCTCACGGTACCCGCTGACTCCACCAACCTGGTGGAATCCAAGTCTCTCAAGCTGTACCTGAATTCACTGAATAATATGCGTTACGACAGCGACGAGCAGGTCGCTGCCATTATCCGCCGCGACCTGGCAGCGGTCCTCGGGGCGGATGTCGAACTGGAGTTGTTTTCCCAGCAGGACCCGGCCTTCGCAGGCCAGGCACCGCCGGGGCAGTGCCTGGATCAGCTCCCGGTAGCCGACGGTGCCGACGAACCGGACGCGAGCCTGTTACTGCTGGATAACAGGGGTGAAGTCGAGGAGCAGCTATTCAGTCATCTGCTGCGCTCCCTTTGCCCGGTGACCGGCCAGCCGGACTGGGCCACCCTGTGGATCTCCTATCGCGGCCCTGCAATAGACCACGCCAGCCTGCTGCGCTACATCATCGCCTTCCGCCGCCACCAGGAGTTCCACGAGCAGTGCGTCGAGCGGGTGTTCTGCGACATCATTGCTTCCTGCAAGCCAACCGTGCTCACCGTACAGGCGCTTTACACCCGTCGCGGTGGGCTGGATATTTGCCCGCTCCGCACTACCCTTGATGAAATGCGATCACTACCGCGGATGGACCGCCAATGAGCGAAGAGTCTGCAGAAGACGTGCCGGAACTGGTTGAAGACATGGACTTCTTGTTGGGGTTCTTCCAGCAGCTGGATGAGACCGGCCCGTTGCTGCGACTGGGCGTCGCGGCGGCGGTTATCGGCCTGTCCCTGTTAGCGCTGATGCTCACCCGGCTTTATATGGGGCGGCGCATCAAGCGCCTGCAGGAGTTGCCAGAGGGCACGGTCAGGCCGCTGCGCTTGCAAGCCCAGGACCTGATGAGCTCCGAGGATATGCGCCATTTCTGGCTATCAGTTTATCGCGCGCTGAACTGGGTATTGTCGGCGGTATTTTTCATTGTCGCCCTGACCGGTCTGCTGATGACCGCAAAGGCCACGATGAAGCCCGCGGCGCGACTGATTGCCATGTTCGGTAACGCCGTGGAGTACATTATCGACGGCTTCGTCAGTTACCTGCCAAATCTCATCACCATTGTCATTATCGTGCTCCTCGCGCGCTACCTGGTGCGTATCGTCGGGCTGGTGTTCGAGGGCATCCGCACCCGGCGCATTCACCTGAAAAAGTTTTACCCGGAGTGGGCGGACACCAGTTTCGGACTGATCAAGTTGCTGATCTATGCCCTAACTGCGGTGATTATTTTTCCCTATCTGCCTGGCTCCAGTTCACCGGCTTTCCAGGGTATATCCATCTTCGTCGGTGTACTGGTGTCACTGGGTTCCACAACGGCAGTGTCTAACGTCGTCGCGGGGGTCGTGCTGACGTACACCAGGGCGTTCAAGGTGGGTGACCAGGTGGAGGTGGATGGTGTACGGGGCAGGATAGTGGAGCGCAGTACCTTCGTCACCCGTCTGCAAACGCTCAAGAACGTGGTAGTTTCCATACCCAACTCCAGCGTGCTGGCAAATAAGATCATCAACTACAGTAAAAACATGGGACAGACCGGCCTGCTGGTTCATACCGGCGTGACCATCGGTTACGACGTGCCCTGGCAAACTGTCAATAAACTGCTGGTTGCGGCCGCGAAGCGAACCGAGCACATCGCCAGCCACCCGGAACCCTTCGTATTGCAGACCTCATTGGACGACAACTATGTCAGCTACGAGATCAACGGCTGGACCCTGAAGCCGGGAGAGTTGCCACGCATTTATTCCCAACTGCACGCCAATATCCTGGACGAGTTCCATGAACACAAGGTGGAGATCACTTCACCCCACTATCGGGCCGTACGGGACGGCAACGCCTCCACGGTCCCCGAGGTCATCCGCGGGGATGAGGAACCTGCGTAGCGCGAACTAGCTCTGGTCTGCTGGGCTGGCGTTTGCCTTTTCCTCGCGACAAGTGTGGACCTCCACCGCGATATGAACCAGTCCGAGGCTGTCTGGTATAAGCGCCTTGTACTCCCCGGGCGAAAGCGGGGCATGGGCGACCACGGCGACCTGGGCGGAGTATATCTCGGGTCCTATAGACCAGACGTGCAGGTCGCTGACGCGCGAATCCCCGTCCGCCTCGATCGCGCGCTGGATCTGGTCGCGGATCTGCCGGGGTGCCTGACGATCCAGCAATACTCGAGCCGTGGTGCGCAGCAGACCGAGGGACCAGCGGGCCACCAGCAGGGCGCCCACAATACCCATGACCGGATCCATCCAGGTCATCCCGAAGTATTTCGCGGCCAGCAGGGCGAAAATCGCCAGGAACGAGGTGAGCGCATCGGCCATGACGTGCAGGTAGGCGGAGCGCAGGTTGTGGTCGTGATGTTCGTGATCGTCGCTGTGCGAGTGGTCGTGGCCACCCAGGATGAAAACGCTGGCGCCATTGACCACCAGGCCCAGGACGGCCACTGCGATGGCCTGGTTGAAGGCAATGTCCACCGGATTGAACAGCCGCACCAGGCTTTCAATGGCCATGAAGCTCGCAAATACTGCCAGCAGCGTAGCGCCCGCGAAACCACCCAGCGCATTCACTTTGCCGGTGCCGAAACTGTAGGCGCCATTGCTTGCATTGCGGCGGGCATACACGTAGGCAAAGAATGCGATGCTGAGCGCCGCGGCATGAGACGCCATATGCAGGCCGTCCGCCAGCAGGGCCATCGATCCGAACAGGATGCCCGCGACCACCTCGACGACCATCATGATCGCGGTGATCAGGATTACGATCAGGGTGCGGGTTTCACCGGGCCTGCGCTGGTCCTGGTCGAAGGTATGATCATGGGCCCAGTCTTCGATGTTGTGGGAGTGCATACCGATATTGCCTCAGGACTCTTCAACTTGCTGCTGTTCGACCAGAGGCCAGAGAACCTCGTCAGCGTGGACGTTACAAAAGTACTCGTTCACCTGTTTTATCCTGCCGTTATTAAGCATGAAGACCATGCAGTACTGGTTCTGGTAGGCCTTGCCATCACGGGTGGTCGCATCCCCTTCGAATTCGACCACAACCGTGCTGCCTGAGGATGTCACACTCCTGACCTGGACGTTCAAGCCCTCGCGCAGCAGTTGCCTGAAGGCGTCGATAGTAGCGAGCATGACGTCGCGATGGCGAATGCCAGCAAACTTGCCATAGCCCTTGGCTACCGTAAAGGCGTCCGGGGCCAGGCAGGTAGCAGCCAGTTCTGCGTCGCCCGAATCCATAGCCCCGAGAAAAGTCAGGACCACGGATTTGTTCTGTTCTGATCGGGACAGATCGCCTTCGACAGCGCTCAGTTTGCGTGTAGGGGACCCCAGCATGGCCCACCAGACATTCCGCCACCAGCGCGCCAGCGTCGACAGGAACGCAGGCTTCACCGCAGGCACTGGTGTTGTGGCGGACAGCGATTCGATCTCGCTTTTGAGCTTGTCCGCGAAAGTGGCGGCCATTTGAGGCAGCAGGGTCTTGCTCATTGCCTCCCACATCTGCGCCATCTGGCCACTGCCTTCGACACTGAGGCGCAAGTCGACTGCTGTCTCCTGGTCGCTGTTGCGCGACGCGCTATAGCTGCCGCGCCCCACGACGGGTTCCGACTCCAGTTCAAAACTGAAATTCACCCGGCCGGGACCGTCCCATTTATCGACCCGGACCAGTGCATTGACTGTCTTGACCATGCCGCCTGCGCCAACCTTGATAATCCACCTCGAGTTGCTGCTGTCGATGACCTCGCAGTCACGGCAGCCGGGGAAAAGGTTGGCCCACTTCTCGATATCCTGGACGTAGTCCCAGACATCATCGATGCCGGCGCCGATCACCAGCGAGTGTTCCGCTTCAATCACCAGAAATCCTCACGACGATTGCCTCTCGATCGCCTCCTGCAGGAGTTTACTGGCATGGCCTGCGGCATGGCGGCCGGCGAGATAACCATGGGTCATGCCCCGGGCATTGGTGATTCCGCTTTGCATCAGCGCACCGTTATCCAGTCGTGCGGCAGAGTTACCCGCAACGTATAGTCCTTCGATGGGGCGGTTATCCCAGTCCAGGGCGCGGCAATGTTCATCGATGAGAATACCTGTCGAGGTGATCCCGCCACCGGCCATGCGCTGCAGTTCAATCGCGTAGTAGGGGGCTTTCCTGAGGTGACCCAGGTTGGCGTTGGGTTGCTGGGACGGATCGCCACACATCAGGGCGCCCCAGGGAAACTGCCCGCGTCGGTACTCCGGATCTTCACCGCTATCACAGTAGCCGTTGAACTGTTCCACGGTCGATGCCAGACCGTCTTTGTCGATGCCGGTTAAAGCGGCCAGTTCGTCCAGGGATTCGGCGCTGACGCCCAACTCCGGGGGGACGGGTGCTCCGGGCATGACCGATCCCAGGGGATATTTGTGCCGGGCCTGGCTATCCATGATCAGCCAGCAGGGGTAATTCCGGTAGCGCTGCGTCATACCATCAATTTCTTCCAGGCCGAAGTACACGCTGCGATAGAAGGCCTCGTTGGCAAAGCGCTTTCCCGCCCGATTGACCACCAGCGTGTGAGGCAAGCCCATAAAGGGCAGGGCACCGCGCCACAGGGGGACGCCGTCTTCCTGCTCCTCTCCCGGCACGTGAAAACCCAGCATCGATACGTCGGGCACCCGGGCTATTTGCGCCCCGGCCTCACCTGCCAGTCGTAAATGCGCGCCCTGGATCGTGGGCATCACCATGGACACCGGGTTGAGCTGCAGGCCCAGGGTTTTATTGTAATTTTCCTTACGTTCAAAGCTGCTGACGGCAACAATCACTCCGCGGCGGGCCCTGACCAAAAGATCGCGCCCGTCGCGGGTCGCGCGCAGCCCCACAATCCTGCCACCATCGGAGACCAGTTCTTCCACGCTGACCCCGGTGTGCAGGGGGATGCCGAAATCAATGGCGCCCTTGACAAAGCTGGCCGCCAGGCCCGGTCCGGCGCAGCGCTCGTCATTTGTCAGCCGCTCGGCCATCAGGGCGTAATCCCAGTTGGCCATGTTCGCCATGCCGCCCGCTTCGAAGATATCCTCATGGGTGAAGCTGTATGGGACGTGCGGGGATACCCGTGTTTTTTCCTGCCACTCCCCAAGGGTGCGGGCGGGAAAGGGCATCACCTCCAGGCAGCGACCCTCAGCGGTACTGCCTTCAACATGGGGGTAGTAGTAGTCCGGCAGGTGGCGCACCACGCACATCTTCAGGCCGATTTTGTCTTCGAAATACTTCAGGGCCACCGGGGCGTGCACTGCCTGGTTCAGGATGGCCTGATCACTGCCGAAACCCAGGTCGAGGTTCTTGATATAGCGGATGCCTTCCTCGACGGAATCGTTGATACCTTCGGCGGCTGCGAGATGATTACCCGGGATCCACACCTCACCCATTGAGAAGGCCGTGACCCCCCCGACCTGGTCGGAGCGTTCCAGGACCAGGGCGCTGGCGCCATGATCCCGGGCGGTAATTGCGGCCGACAGGCCAGCCCCGCCGGAGCCAACGGCGACCACATCGGCTTCAAGGTCCCAGTGCGAGGGCGGGGTTATGATCATCAGCTGCTCTGTGGTTCAAGACCATGGTTTTGCAGGTGCCAGACCAGGTCTTCAATGCGATCCTGGCCAAAAAAAATCTCGCCCGCATAAACGAATAACGGCGCTCCCCAGTGCCCGGCGGCCAACTGTGCCTCGCGGTTGGCGACAATCTTCAGATCAAGGCGATCGGCGCCCTTATTGGCAGTGTCGATCAACTCGTCGGCATCCAGGCCGGCCGCAGAAATGGCTTTCTGCAGGTGATCGCCAGCGGATAGACCGGTTTCAGGTCGAACGCCAGGTCGTAAGCTGCAACAAGCGACATCAGTTGCGGTGTCGCCAGGTAACAATAGGGCGAACGCATGGTGTAGTACAGGTCGACGTGGTGGGCCATGCCGGTTCCTCGCGGGATTCTTGAGCGGCCAGCTTGGTGGAATTTCCGATCGACCGCTCGTGCTCACCGGACAATGTTAGCAGTAATCATTAAACGCATCACGTGGTGCGCCTGATGGCGCTGCCAGGTGGTGCAGTTGAACACAAACGCTACAGAGTCTCGGGTAGATGTGGATCGGGGACTGGTCTTGCTCAGCAGGGATATAAAACCATGCAGATTGTAAGGATTAATGATTCATATCAAATTAACGCCGGACGCCCCGCTCTATACTTGTGATAAATATGGCTGGGAAGCCGGATTACCATGCGCCGATTTTACGGCTGGGAGGGAAAGACCATGTCACTAATACCCCAAGATTCACTGTTCGATCTGGACAATTTATTCAATCACTTCTGGAGCCCCACGGTTAGCAAGGAGATGACCGCTGACTTCTTTTCACCACGAGTCGATATCAAAGAAAAAAAAGGAAAATACGAGATCACTGCCGATCTACCGGGCGTCGACAAGGATGACCTGGCCGTCACGTTGGACAATGGAGTGTTGACCATCGAAGCCAGTACCGAAGAGGAAAAAACTGAGGAGGAAGACGGCAAGGTCATTCGCAAGGAGCGACGCTCTGGAAAATTTATGCGCAGTTTCAACCTGGGTGTAGAGGTTAAAGAGTCCGACATAAATGCCAAATTCAAAAACGGTGTATTGAAGTTAACCGTACCAAAGGCAGAAGAGCGTGCCGTGGAGCCAAAGCGAATTGATGTGAAATAATCGACCAGTAGTGTCCCGCTCCTGATTTCTTCCTGAAAGCCAACGCCTGGTGGCTTTTTTGGGGGGTGGCCAGCGTCAATCTCAAAGCCGCTATTTTAGCGATCTCGTATCCTGTCGCCTTGTTATTCTTTTTTCCCGGCAGATCGTCAGTTTTCGTTGCAGTCCGTTTAATTGACAGCTATTGGCATCGTTTCTACCCTATCGCTCAACCAATAATAACGTTGAGTTAGATTGGGCCAGAACCTATGCGTAAAGTTTTATTTGTTGTGTGTACCCTGGCGCTCAGTTCTTGCAAAGTCGTTGTGCAAGTCCCACCCGGCGGCGAGGTCAGCAGCAATTCCGGTGCGTATACCTGCGCCTCGGGAGAAACATGCGAGATTCAGTTTACAGATTTTTTCTTCGATGAGACCTTTACGGCGTTTTCCTCAGAGGGGCAGCAATTTCTTGGCTGGAAGAGGCAGTTGGGAGGGCTTTGCGGAGGGACTACAACTGAATGTGAGCTCAGCACCATACCGCTTGGAGGTAACGACGCCGTAGAGCAGTTTCTGAAGACAGACGCAGAGTTTTATCTGGAACCGGTATTTGGTCCGCTGGGTGGTCCATCATTCAACCTGCGCTACTGTGAGGTCTTGATCGGCAGACTCGTAGATGGCGTTGTTGAGGCAGAGGTCTGGAGCAGTCAAGGCCTCAATGATTGCCCCGAGTCAAATGTACGCGCACTTGATCCAGCGGAGATTGCCGAGGATAACGGCGCACTCTGGGCAAACATCAATGGACCGCGCTATTGGGTTATCGACAATTTGCAATTAGTCGGCGTGCCGCCGGGTTTCCGGGCGCTCGAGGACATACGACAGGAGTTCGGCGGCATAGAAATGCGTCTGATCACTTCGATCAAGCTTGCCACGAGCGGAACCAGCCTCACTGCGGGTGGCGCGTATCGGCCGGGCGAGGTAGCGCGTGACACCAGGTTCACTTTCCTGCCAGGGCGGCGCGTCTATGAACTTGCGGCGCCAAATGGCCGACGGTACCTGATGCAATCTTTCAGTCAAGCCGTGAGAAAAAGGCAACATATTACTGAACTGGTTGATCTGGGAGGCCGCTTGGAACTGCCTGAAGAGTGGCGTTTTCACAGCTATACGCTCGAAGAGGAATTCCAACTTCTCAGCGTAGATGGTGTGGCTGAAGTCGTGACCGACAACCTGGCTAACACCTACCAGTTTATACCGGAGTGATTAGCTACCTGGATGATCCATTCTCGGGATTCGAAAGCCTATATTAATCCCACCTATGCAGCCGGCTCCGTGATTAGCGGCCCGCAAGTCCGCTTTAGGACGATTGGTTTGGCCCGTGTTTTTCGGACCACTCAATTCTGCCCCACCCAGGGACTGATGGCCGCTTTCACCTCGTTCCTGTCGTCCCGTTTTGGGATCATGGGTGTGGAGTCAATGCAGACTTCACCTTGAGGCAGGCGACCCCTGAGCCCAGCGCCTGAAACGCGTTTTTCCCGACGATATCGAGGTCTGGGGCTGTGGCGAATCTGCCAGGGTCACTGCTTGCATCGAGGACCGGGACCGCATTGATTGAAATCTGCCATGTGTCGACCCAAGACTATTTCCACATTTCAAACTAAACTGAAATCGAAATGCATAAGGCAGCTTATGGCACAAACCCCATCCTCTCAACCGGAAAAACCGCTGGATCTTCTGCGAGTCGCCGAAGAGGTGAAGTCGGCTGCGCTCGGGTACGGCGCCGATGTTGTTGGCATCGCCCGGGCGGAAGCCTGGGAAAAGTATGTTCCTGAGGGTTACCGGCCTTATGATCTGCTGCCAGAGGCCCGCTCTGTAGTGGTGGTGGGAGCACGGGGGCCCACCGCAGGTGCGTGGCGAAGCCCCAATCCGAGAGTCATGGAGGTAGTGGGCCTGGACTTTGCCAATGACCGGGCAATCGCTGCACTGGCCGGTTTCATCGAGAGGGAGTACCGCCATTACGCGATTCAGGCACCCGGGCTGTCTGTCGCCGGACACCAGCCCCCTTTCAGCTATATGCTGGCAGCAGTGCTGGCTGGTCTGGGGACCCGCTCGTTTGCCGCCAATATTGTGCTCAATCCACGCTACGGGTTGTTGTACTACTCGGCCTGTATCACCACCTTGGATCTGCCGGGGGATCCACAGCTGGAACAGGACGTATGCCCACACCCCATGTGCGTGCAGACCTACAAGCACCTCGGCAGGACGCCGTGCATTGCCGCCTGCCCGGCAGACGAGGGGGGGTGCCTCGATGGCACAATCGACGGAAACGGCAGGATCGATTCAGTTTATTACGATCGGGAACGCTGCACATCCCGAGCCATGAACTTCGGCCCGGTTGCTTTTCAGAAGGTGCTGGCTGACCTTGTCAGCGAAGAGGACCCGACCGCCCGGGAAAGCAAACTCCACTCGGATTTCAGCGCCCGGGCCATCTCCGGCGTGTCCTTCTACAAGGAGAGCGTCGCCCAGTGTTTCGAATGCATGCGGGTGTGCCCCATCGGGCGGCAGGAGCGAAAACTCAAATGAATCCTGCGAAACGCTCACTGGATGCTGCAGCCTGGAAAGACAAGCTCAAGACCACGGCTATCGGCGGTGGCGCCCTGGTGTTCGGCGTTGCAGATGCAGACAGCTTTGAAGCCGCCCCGGAGGGATACCGGCCGAAGGAAATTCTCCCCAGCGCGCGCTCGGTGGTGGTGATAGGAGGCGCCAAGCCGCGAGCCGGAGACTGGCGAAGCCCTAACTACCAGCACATGGAACTCAGTTCCACCAACGACCGGATGACGGCATTGTGCATGCGCCTGGCTCATACCATCGAGCGGGAGGCTGGCTATTACGCGGTGGTTGTACCGCCGGGGGTGGACGAGGGGCAGCGTCCCTTTCTCAGCCTGAGCCTTGCAGCGGAGCTGGCCGGTTGCGGTTCCGCCAGCCTTGCTGGTCCGGTGCTGCATCCTGAGCACGGCTTCATGTATTTCGCTGCGCTGGTGACTACCTTGCCCCTGTCGCCGGATCAGCCTCTGACGGATCCGGCCTGCCCGGCCCCCGAGTGTATTGCCATGTATGAGGAGCAGGGCAGGACACCCTGTATTGCAGTCTGTCCCATTGGCGATGGCGGCTGTCTGGGGGGCAGCATCGAAGATGGACGCTGGACAGGCCGCCAGTATGACCGGGGGCGCTGCATGGCCCGGGTCTACAATTACTGGGGCCCTGCCTTCCAGAAGGTTATGGCGGAGGTGCTGCAGGAGCCGGACAAGGAACGGCGTCGCATGATGATCCATTCCAGCCTCTTTACCCGCACCCTCTGGTCCATGACTTACGCCAACATCAGCCAGGGTCAGTGTTTCGAGTGCATCCGTGTCTGCCCGGTGGATGAAAAAACCCGGCACCTCAAACAGGAGCCAGAGCCATGAGCTTTTTCTACGTCGAGCCGGAAATCTATCGTCGCTATCGCGACGAGGTAATCGGCATGTCCCAGTCGATCCAGGTGAATTACCCGGAAAACCTGCCACCTGAAAAGCGGCGCCCCGGCCTTTCGGACGAACAGATCGCCGAAAAACTGGGATTGGATAAACGCACTGTGACCGAGATCCGCTGTGTTGCCGAGCGCGAGTACTACGGGATCGACGAGTGGCAGAAGGCGATCGAATTCAAGGAGCAAGCCTGCCGCGGATATGCACGGGAGGGGCTCGGCTTTACCACCCGGCGCCTATTCAAAGAGCGTAAGCACGCTAAAAATAACGAGGGCTGACGATGCTGACCATGAGCTCGGCTCTGGTACGGGCGGCTGGGCAGCGGGACCTTACCGAAATCTATCTGGCTGAATAGGGAGCATGGGGGAATGATGGCGGTGAGGGAGGGATTTGAACCCTCGAACGGTTTCCCGTTACACACTTTCCAGGCGTGCGCCTTCGACCACTCGGCCACCTCACCGTGAGGGCGCGCATCATACCATAAGATCGGTGCGTTTCCAGCGGCGCGCGACGAAGAATTTCAGTTGTTCTGTCGCGCCAGGTCGGCCAGCAGGCAGCGCACCGCCAGGTAGAACATGAGCAGCGCAATCAGGCCGAACTGGGCGGTGGCCAGCATGGCGTATCGGAGGCTCTGGTCGCCGAATTGCGGGGCCAGCAGGTCACTCGACAGGCCGGTGAGAAACGGCCCCAGCCCCAACCCGATGATGTTGATGACGAAGAAAAGCACGGCCGAAACGAGCGCACGCATGGCGGGCGGGACCAGGGTGTGACTGAGCGCGATGCAGGGTCCCAGGTACAGGGTCGACAGGATATTGACGCCAAACAGTACGATCATCGCGGCGCCGGTATTGTCAGTCATCAGGACAAAGAGATAGAGCGGAAAAGCGAGGGCGCCCCCGATCATCGGTACCCACAGGTACCAGCGCCGATCGTGCTGGCCGAAACGGTCTCCCAGGTAGCCTCCAAGGAAGGTGCCCGCGGCCCCGGCCACCCCGGACGCCAGCGCCAGCACCACGCCCACCTCAGCGATACCCAGCTGGTGGTTGCGGATGAGGAAAGAGGGGAAAAAGTTGCCATTACCGTAGGAAACAAACGAGGTGAGGGCGCAGCCCAGTGCCAGGTACCAGAAAGCGGGGCGCTGGCGCAGGAGTCGCAGGGTCTCAGCGAGGCTGGGATGATGCGCCGCCTTGCCCTTGTCGTCCCAGCGGCCCCTGACAGGTTCCTTGACGGTAAGGCGCAGGATGACCGCGAACAGGATGCCCGGGATACCAACGATCAGAAAGGCGTTCCGCCAGCCCCAGGCCTCGGCAATCGTACCGCCGAACAGGAAGCCGAACAGGATGCCGATATAGATACCGGTGGAATAGAACGACAGCGCCGTGCCGCGATGCTCGGGTGGATAGTAGTCGCTGATCATGGAGTGTGCCGGCGGGCTGCCGCCGGCCTCACCCAGACCCACGCCGACCCGTGCCAGCAGCAATTGGCCGTAGGACTGCACCAATCCGGAAACAGCGGTCATGCCGCTCCAGATCGCCAGCGAAAGGCACACGATATTGCGACGATTGCCGCGATCCGCCCAGTAGGCTATCGGAATGCCGGCGGTAACATAGATAACAGCGAAGCTGAAACCGCTGAGCAGGCCCAACTGGGCATCAGACAGGTCCATATCCGCCTTGATGGGCTCCTGCAGGATGACCAGTATCTGGCGGTCGATAAAATTGAACGCGTAGACCACCGTCAGCATCACCAGCACAAAGCGCTTATAAGACGAACTGTAGTCTGCCTGCACCGGGAATCTCCGCTCTACAATTGCTTGCCGGGCGCCGGCAGCACGTGCTTCACAAGGTCAGTTCCGCCAGGGTGCGCAGGAAGTCTATGTCGCCGCTGACCAGCAGCGAGGTCACCGGTGAGTTCTCCCAGTCCTTGAGTTTCTCGCGAATGCGGTCTTTCGGACCGCACAGCGAAATCTCGTCCGCAAAGGTATCGGGCACCGCGGCGATGGCCTGGTCCCGTTTGCCGGCGAAAAACAGGTCCTGGATCTGCTCTGCCTCGTCCGGGTAACCCATGCGTGCCATCAGTTCCTTGTGAAAGTTGCGTTTTTTCGAGCCCATGCCGCCGATGTAGAAACCGAGCATGGCCTTCACCGGGTACAGCGCCTCTTCCAGGTTGTCGTTGATATTGACCATGATCGTCGGCGATATCTCAAACCCCGGCTTCGCCGCGGTCAGCTGGTCGGCGTAGACTTCCTGCCGGTAGGGAGAGTAATACAGCGGCAGCCAGCCATCGGCGATCTCGGCGGTCTGGGTTACATTCTTCGGGCCCTCGGCGCCGATGAAGATCGGCAGGTCGGCCCGCAGAGGGTGAGTGATGGGCTTCAGGGGTTTGCCCATGCCCCAGGCACCCGGCCCGGTGTAGGGCAGGGGGTAGAACTCGCCATCGTTGGTGACGGGCGCCTCCCGGGCCAGCACCTGGCGAATGATATGCACGTACTCGCGGGTGCGGGTGACGGGCTTGCTGTAGGGCTGGCCGTACCAGCCCTCCACGACCTGCGGGCCCGAGACTCCCAGGCCCAGGATCATGCGACCACCGGACAGGTGGTCCAGGGCCAGTGCAGCCATCGCGCAGGCCGTGGGAGTGCGCGCAGACAACTGCGCCACGGCGGTACCGAGGCGGATGGTGGAGGTCTGGGCTCCGATCCAGGCCAGGGGGGTGAAACAATCATTGCCCCAGGATTCGGCCATCCACACCGAGTCGAAGCCCAGCCGCTCGGCCTCTTGGGCCAGTTCCACGTGATTGCCCGGCGGGAGAGCTCCCCAGTAACCAAGTTGCAGTCCAAGTTTCAGTTTTGCCATGATCCTGTTCTCCCGCAAAAGTTGCCAATGTACTGCATGTGGGGTGCCGCGGCATAGCCTGCAGGGCCAATATCGCTGACTTACGGGCTCAGGTTTGCTGGCCGGCACAGAACGCTGTCGGCAGTCGCATGAATTTGCGTTAGACTTTGGCCTCTGCACCAACGTGGTACTCCTTGCATGGCTAAACTGACTCACCTCGACGATTCCGGCGCGGCGCACATGGTCGATGTCGGCGACAAACCGGTCACCGAGCGCGTGGCCGTAGCCGGCGCCGTGATCCTGATGGAGGGTTCAACCATAGAGTTACTGCGGGAAGGCGCGCACAAAAAGGGCGACGTGCTCGCGGTAGCCCGTATCGCCGGTATCCAGGCGGCCAAGAAGACCGCCGACCTGATCCCCCTGTGTCATCCGCTGATGCTGAATGCGGTGGACCTCGAGTTCCACATCGATGACCCGCATCACCGGGTTATCATTACCGCGACCTGCCGTGTATCGGGCAAGACCGGTGTGGAAATGGAGGCACTCACCGCTGCCTCCGTGGCCGCCCTGACCATCTACGACATGTGCAAGGCGGTGGATCGAGGCATGCAGATCCAGGACCTGCGGCTGCTGGAAAAGGCGGGAGGCCGCTCCGGACACTGGCTGCGGGATGGCGCCCGGCCGACATGATACGCGTGCTTTTTTTCGCCCGGCTACGGGAACAACTGGACTGTTCCCGCCTGGAACTGTCGGCTGCCGAGCCGACCCTCACGGTCCAGGGCTTGCGTCGGCAACTGATGGGGCGGGGTGACGCCTGGCGTGTGGCACTGGCCAATGAGAACCTGATCTGCGCCGTCAATCAGCAGGTAGTCGTTGCCGACCAGGACATCGCGGACGGCGATGAAGTGGCCTTCTACCCGCCGGTTACCGGGGGCTGAGCCACGTGACGGGGCAGGTCAATGTCAGCGTACAGACCGGGGACTTTGACCCCGCCGGCCTGCAGCGGGCATTGCTGGAAGCCGGTCCGGGGGCCGGGGCAGTGGCAAGCTTCACCGGTCTGGTCCGGGGCCGGGAAGGCGACGGGCGACTGGAGTGGATGGAGCTGGAACATTACCCTGGTATGACCGAGGCCAGCCTCGAACAGATTGCAACCGAGGCACTTGAGCGCTGGTCCCTGGGGGCGGTGAGCGTCGTGCACCGAGTCGGGCGACTGCTGCCCGGCGACCACATTGTCTGGGTTGGCACCTGCTCACGGCACCGGCAGGATGCGTTTGCCGCCTGCGAGTTCATCATGGATTACCTGAAAACCCGCGCCCCGTTGTGGAAAAAAGAAAACTGGGGTGATGGGCAGCGCTGGGTCGAGGCCCGCGGCAGCGACGAACTGCGGGCCGATCGCTGGCGGACGAGCCAGAAAGGCAGCCGTGATTAACCCGAATAAGGGATGCCCCGGCAGCGCCACTGATGTGCAATGCCGACGCGCGCCGCGCAACTGTACTACAAGGAGAATTACATGAGTTTTGACGGACGTGAGCTGAGGAATGCCCTCGGGCGCTTCGCCACCGGGGTTTGCATTATTACCGCGGTGACCAGGGACCAACGGGCAGTCGGAATGACCGCAAATTCCTTTTCCTCTGTGTCCCTGGACCCGCCCCTGGTACTGTGGAACCTGCAGAGCGGATCCGAGGTGTACGAGGCGTTCGCCACCCCCGAAACCTTTGCGGTCAACGTGTTGACCCGGGAGCAGGAGGCGCTCTCGAGCCAGTACGCCCGCAAGGGCGACCACCTGCTGGACCCGGCGCACTTCCGGCTGGGCAGCAATGGTGCGCCCCTGATCAGGGATGCGCTGGTCAGCTTCGAGTGCGCCCTGGAGGCGACTCACGAGGGTGGAGATCACCTGATCATCGTCGGTCGGGTGCTTGATATGCTGGCCCGGCCAGACGGCGAACCGCTGCTCTTTTACGCCGGGGCCTATCGCGAGCTGCACTGAGGTCGCTCGCGGGCCGGGGCATTAAGCCGTATACTTTTCCCTTGCCCGATTACTCCATATCCCTATGAAATTTTGCAGCAGCTGCGGCAGTACCGTTGAACTCAAGGTTCCCGAGGGGGACGATCGCCAGCGCTTTGTCTGCTCATCCTGCGAGCTTATCCACTACAGCAATCCCCGGGTAATCGTCGGCTGTGTGCCCGAGTACGAAGGGCGGGTGCTGCTGTGCAAGCGCGCCATAGAGCCGCGCAAGAACTACTGGACCCTGCCAGCCGGCTTCATGGAAAACGGCGAAACCACAATCCAGGGCGCGGCCAGGGAGACCTGGGAAGAGGCCCGCGCCCGGGTCAGTTCACTGCAGCTGTACCGCGTGTTTGACGTGCCCTACATCAGCCAGGTCTACATGTTTTATCGCTGCCAGTTGGAAGCCGGTGAGTACGGTGTCGGGCCGGAGAGCCTGGAAACCGCTCTCTATCGCCAGGAGGATATACCCTGGGATGAGATAGCGTTCCCGGTGGTACGTGAAACCCTGAAGGAATTCTTCGAGGATATTCGCCACGGGCAATTCCCGGTGCGGGTATCGGCAATCGAATACAAACCCCGTCGCAAGTAAGGAGAAAAATATGGCTTTTCCCAAAGTGGGCAACATGGCACCCGCGTTTACCCTGCAGGACCAGGACGGCAACAAGGTCAGCCTGAAGGATTTCAAGGGCAAGAAAAATGTGGTGTTGTACTTCTATCCCAAGGCCATGACCCCCGGCTGCACGGTGCAGGCCTGCGGCATTCGCGACAGCAAAAAAGCCCTGGCCAAACTGGATACGGTAGTGCTGGGCGTGAGCCCCGACCCGGTGGCGCGCCTGGGCCGTTTTATCGAGAAGCAGGAGCTCAATTTCACGCTGTTGTCAGACGAGGATCACAAGATCACGGAAAAATACGGCGCCTGGGGGCTGAAGAAATTCATGGGACGGGAATTCATGGGGGTACTGCGAACGACCTTCATCATCGGCAAGGACGGGCGCCTCAAGCACGTGATGGACAAGGTCAACACCAAGAGCCATCACGATGACGTGATCGCGCTGATCAAGGAACTGGGCCTTGGGTAAGCAGCTGTGATCAGCTACCTGTTCGAGGATACTCCGGAACCGGGTAGTCTGCGCGAACTGGCGCCGGGACTGTATTGGCTGCGTATGCCATTGCCCATGGCGCTGGATCACATCAATCTGTACCTGCTGGAAGATGCAGACGGCTGGTGGGTGGTGGATACCGGGATCGCGCTTGGGCCCACAGAACAATTGTGGGAGGGCCTGATAGCGCGTGACCTGAGGGGTAAGCCGGTGAAGGCGGTGCTCTCCACCCATTGCCACCCGGATCATATCGGCATGGCGGGTTGGCTGTGCGAACGCTTCCAGGCGCCGTTTTACATGACCCGGGCAGAATACTACAACGGCCTGGCTTTCACGCGCATGAGCCGCGAAGACTTCAGCTGGAGTTCGGAGCAACATATGCGCCAGACCGGTTTCCATCAGGTGGCGATTGACCAGGCCCGGGAAAACTTTGGTGGCTATGGGGCCTATGTCAAACCGATGCCCACCGCCTTCCGGCGCCTGCGTGACGGCGATTCCCTGCTTATGGCAGGCCTGCGCTGGCGGGTCGTGGTGGGGCGGGGGCACTCACCCGAGCACGCCTGCCTGTATTGCGAGAGCCTGAATATTCTCATCTCGGGCGACCAGGTGATTCCGCGTATCACCTCCAATATCAGCGTGATGGGCAGTGAACCGGAAGCCAATCCCCTCAAGGAGTGGCTGGAGTCCCTGGAGCAACTGATCGACGTGATTCCCGGCGACGCCCTGGTGCTGCCGGCTCACAATGAGCCTTTCTACGGCCTGCACCACCGTTTGCGCTACCTGGTCGAACACCACGAGGAGCATCTGCTGGCCCTGGAAGAGGCCTGTGCGCGGAAGGCCAGCACGGCCCTGGAATTGCTGCCCACGCTGTTCAAGCGCAAGCTGGATGGAGACCAGATTGGTATGGCGGTGGGCGAATGCCTGGCACACCTGAACTACCTGCTGTTCCGGGGACAACTGGCGCGGGACCTGGATGAGCGGGGTGCCTACCGCTACCGATCGATCGACGACTCCCTGCCCAAGCGCCTGCGCAAGCAGTCACCGCAGCCCGACGAGGATGTTCCCCTACAGGTATAATCCATACAAATCAATAAGATAGAATGCAAACCTAATGTTAGAACAAGCTTTAATAGGACGCTGTCGATGGACTACCTGACGGTACCGGAAGCGCAGGCGCGCAGCGGTCTGCGGCTGGTTCTCACGGCGGGCGTACCGGGGCCCTGGGGAGAAAGCGCCAAGGCCATGATGGCCTACAAAGGGCTGGAATATCAGCCGGTGCAGCAACTCGGCGGCGGCGAGAACCCTGAGTTGCTGGATTGGACCGGCCAGACCTCCGCACCGGTACTGGTGACCGATGACAGGCCGCCGCTCAGTCACTGGCTCGACCTGCTGATGGCCCTGGAGGCGCTTCAGCCTGAACCTGCACTGCTGCCAGCGTCAGCGGCGGGCAGGGCGCAGGTGATCGGGCTCAGTGCCCTGATCGCCGGGGTGGATGGTTTCGGCTGGAACCGCCGGCTGCAGATGCTGGCGCCGATGATGAGCCTCGACTCGCCGCCGGATGCGATTGCCAGGATGGGCCGCAAATACGGCTGGTCGGAGGCAGCAACGGCCGCCGCGGAGGAACGCATACGGGATATTTGCGCCCACCTTGAGCAGCAGTTACTGGACCAGGCGGAGGCGGGCAATGAATACCTGGCGGGTGCGGTGCCCACCGCGGCTGATTTCTATTGGGCAAACTTTGCCGGCATGATCCGGCCCCTGCCGCCCGCGGACAACCCGATGCCGGAGTCGATGCGGGCAGTTTATGAAGCGGCGGAACCGGGGACGGCCGCCTGTCTCACCCCACGTTTGCTGGCGCACCGCGCTATGATGTACCAACGTCATATCCGCCTGCCACTGGACTTCTGACTTCGAGGAAACGACATGCTTTCACAACAGGAACTCTCCGACCGCTTTGAAATCCAGGACCTGGTGTTTCACTATGCCGAGTTGATCGACACTCGCCACTTCGACCAGTTGCGCGAGACGGTGTTCACCCCGGGGGCATTCATCGATTACAGCGTCTACGGCGGCTCAGTCGGCGACGTGGAGACGACTATCAGCTTTCTCAAGGAAGCGGTTACCCGCGAGATTTTCCCGAACTGCCAACACCTGAACGCCAATGTACAGGTGACCCTGAAAGGTGACAGCGCAACCGGCAGGGTGATGTGCTTCAATCCCATGGAAATGACCATCGGCGACTCTACCCAGACCTATATGCTGGGCCTGTGGTACCTGGATGAATACCTGCGTACGCCCGGGGGCTGGCGTATCGATCGCCGGGTGGAAGAAAAATGCTGGAAGTTCAATACACCCGACTTCATGGACTTTTGACCCGGGGCCCGACACGCACGGAGCAGGGCAATCCGTGAGCGGTACGCTTCGCAACTGTCTCGCCGGGCTGCTTTCAGGCCTGACCACGGCAGCGGCGACGGCGCAGGACCTGGAGCCGCGCAGCTACACCAATGTTCCGGTAGATCTCAATTTCCTGCTGCTGGGTGCGGTTCACTCCGAGGGTGACCTGGCTCCCACCCCGTCCACCCCCCTGCGCGATGCGGAACTGGATATCGACTCCCTGGTGGCGGCCTATGCCCGGACCTTCGCGCTGGCCGGCAGTTCAGCCAAGTTCGCCGTGTCCGCAACGAGACTCTGCTGGGAGGGTTCAGCGCTGTTCGACAGGGAGCCGGTCACCGGCGGGCGCTGTGAGTACGGGGATCCGGAGGCCCGCCTGACCTGGAATTTTTACGGTGCCCCGGCGCTGCAACTGGAAAATTTCGGTCAATGGGACCGGGGGCTCGTTGTCGGTACCAGCCTGCAGGTCTCGGCGCCCTGGGGTAGCTACGACAGTGAGCATTTAATCAATGGCGGCACCAATCGCTGGATGGTCCGCCCCGGCCTGGGGATGACCCTGCGGCAACGGCAGTGGCAGTTCGAGCTGATGGGCTCGATCAAGCTGTTCCAGGACAATGACGATTATTTTGGCGGTGTGCGGCTGGAGCAGGAGCCCCTGTACTCGCTGCAGGGGCACGTAATCTACAATTTCCCACGCGGGCGCTGGCTGTCCCTGAACGCGAACTACTACTGGGGCGGGGAAACAAGCCGGGACGGCATCGAACAGGAAGACCAGGTCAAAAATTCCCGCTGGGGTATGACCCTGGGGCAGCCGCTCAACCTGCGGCACAGCCTGAAACTGTATGCCAGTACCGGCGTATGGACCCGGGCCGGCACCGACTTCGATACCCTGGGCATTGCCTGGCAGTATCTGTACTGAGTACTTCGGGGTGCGCGGGCCGCCCCCTCGTGGGCCGCCCTTTCGTGGGCCGCCAGACCTAGCCCCGGGCTTTCAGCCACTGCTCGCGTATGGCTTTTTTGAGCACCTTTCCGGAAGCATTTTTCTGCAGCGGCTCCGTTTTTACTTCAAGGTGGGTGGGCACCTTGAAGGCCGCCAACTGCCCGCCGACGTGGGCCAGGATTTCCTCCTTGTCGATGCCCTCGTCGGCGTACACTGACGCGGCCAGTTCCTCACCCCACTTGTCGTGGGGCACACCGAATACCGCTGCCTCGTGTACCGCGGGGTGGGTCAGCAGGGCGCCCTCGACCTCGATCGGGTAAATATTCTCGCCGCCGCGGATGACCATATCCTTCTTGCGGTCCACCACGAACAGGAAGCCGTTTTCATCCAGGTAGCCGATGTCACCGGTGGCGACCCAGCCATCCACAAAGGTGTCGGCGCTGGCCTCGGGAAGGTTCCAGTACTGCGTCACGTTGGTGGGGCTGCGCACATAGAGCTCGCCGGTTTCCCCGCGCGGCAGATCGCGCCCCGCGTCGTCGACGGTCTTGACTTCCACCACCGGCGACAATGTGCCCGCCGCCTGCGGCATCAGCCGCCAGGCCTCACCGGTGCAATTGGAGCAGGTGGCGTTGGTCTCGGTCATGCCGTAACCCGTTCCCGGGTACGCGTCGGGCAGGCTCTTGTAAATCAGGTCCTTGAGATGGGGCGGGCAGGCCGCGCCCCCGGCGCCCACGGAAAACAGGCTGGAGGTGTCCGTTTCGGCAAATCGCGGCGACTCCAGCAATGCCATGGTCATGGTGGGCACGCCGGTGAACACGGAAATGCGCTCGCGCTCGATGATTTTCAGGGCTTCCTCCGGGTCCCACTTGTACATGATGCTGATCTTGCGGCCGCCGCGGAGGTTGAGCAGAAAGACGGAATAGCAGCCCGATACGTGAAACAGGGGCACGGTGAGCAGGGTGGCCGGCTCGTATTCGCTGGCCATCATCTTGCCGACGACCTCGGGGTTGGCCATGGCTGAGATATAGCCGTGCACCTCGAAATTCATCACCGCCTGGCAGACCGCGAAATGGGTAGACACAGCGCCCTTCGGGTTGCCGGTGGTCCCGGAAGTGTACATGATCATGGCCAGGTCGCCGGAGCTGATGTCCACGTCGGGCATGGTCGCCGGGGCCTGTTGGGTGCTCTCCCAGGTGGCGACGCGGGGATTGTCGGTCTCCCGCTCCGATCGCGCCACTATTGCCCGGCAATTCATGGCTTCCAGTCGGTCGGCGACCAGGTCCGCGCGCTGCTGGTCGCAGAATACCAGGACGGCACCCGCGTCGCTGAGGGCGTATTCCAGTTCCTCTGCCTGGCCCCAGCTGTTGAGGGGCACCACGATGGCGCCAATGGAAACAATCGCGGTAAAAGCCATCATCCACTCGGGCATGTTGCGCATGGCGATGGCGACCCGATCGCCCTTGTGAATGCCGTGATGATCCACCAGGTGCTTGGCCAGGCGGTCAACAGCAGCGAAAAACTGGTCGAAGCTGTAGCGCTCATCCTGGAAAGTCAGAAAAACCCTGGCACCGTGCTGGCGCCCCTCGGCAAGGGCGTCACGCAGGGTGGCCGGCGCGTTTTTGTAGACTTTGAGCTCCACACCGTTGATCTGTCGTTGCTCGATTTCGAACGGGGCGCCCGGCCCCGTCAACTGCTGCTGCGCCTCAGCCAGTTTCCGCACAATGTCCTGCACCGCTTTCATACTTCGAATTTACCCTCTACTTTTTGTCCGGGTCCGCCCAGGACTCCGGCAAATATTCCAGTTCCAGCTTGCTCACGGCCTCACGCAACTTCTCCTCCAGCTCATCGAGTTGCTGCTCACCGATCTTGCTGGCGTAGTAGGCGCGGACCTCGTCGACTATTTTCAGGCTATCGGCGGCGAGTTGCACGCCTTTCTCGGTCAGACGGATTTCCCGTGCACGCTTGTCGACGCTGTCGACATCGCGGATGACGTAGCCCATACGCTCCAGCTCCTTGAGCATTTTACCCATGGCCTGCTGGGTCACCTGGGCCCGTTCGGCCAGTTCGGTCACCCGCACCGCCCCCATACCCAGGTTGGCGAATACCGAACTGTGGGCGGGTCGGATTTCGGGATAGCCGGCCTCCGCCAGCTTGGCCCAGATCCGGCGCTCGAAGTCTCGCTGGAACTCACGTAACAGGCGGGAGAGGTTGTTCGACAACCTGTAGGCGAGTCTCTGGTTCTGTTCTGAAGTCGTGTTGCTCAATGCGGGCTCCTGTCGCCTGCTGGCGATCTCTTATTGGAGTAAAGTGTACCTCTGCGAGTAAGTGTAGGACATCTGTGAACAAGTTTTAGTTTCCTTATTGCCATCCAGTTGTATCCGGTTTTCTGCCCGGGGAGCGTGCCTGGCTGGACCGGCTGTTGGGCAAACTCGGCAGCCTGGATTCCTTCAGCCTGGTGAACCGGGAGGCCGGGCAACGGGCTGCCGGACCACGGGCTGCCGGACCACGGATTGCCGGGCCACGGCTTCTGCTGTACATTAGCCGGCGTTTTCTCGCCCCCGCCGGGGCCGCAACAAAAAGGTTACCAACATGGATTTCTTTATCGCCAGCGCCCACGCCCAGTCCGGCCAGCCACCCCAGGGGGGCGAGCTGTTCCAGATCGTTTTCCTGGTGGGCCTGTTCGTGCTGTTTTATTTCATCGCCATTCGCCCCCAGCGCAAGCGCCAGAAGGAGCACCAGGAAATGGTGAGCAAGCTGAGCAAGGGCGATGAGGTGGTCACCAGCTCGGGCATCCTGGGCAAGATCACCGCACTCGATGAGCACTACATGGTCCTGAACGTGGCCAATAATGTGGACATGAAGTTCCAGCGGGTACACGTTCACGCCGTTCTGCCCAAGGGCACCCTGAAGTCCATCGCCGCTTCCTAGGAGACGCGTGCGCAACGCCCCCCTGAACTACCCGCGCCGGGTGTCCCTGGCGCAGTTGCCCACGCCCCTGCAATACCTGGAACGTGCCAGCGATCGCTGGGGGAAGGGGCACCGGCTGTGGATCAAGCGCGATGACCTGACCGGCAGCGTGCTGAGCGGCAACAAGGTTCGCAAGCTGGAATTCATCGCCGCCCATGCCCTGGATAAGGGCTACGATACCCTGATTACCTGCGGCGGCCTGCAGAGCAATCACTGCCGGGCCACAGCGTTTGTCGGCGCCCAGCTCGGTCTCAAGGTACACCTGATACTGCGCGGCGACGAACCCGAGGAGTGGCAGGGCAACTACCTGCTGGACCAGTTGGCAGGGGCGACGGTCAGTTGCTACCCGCTGAGGGAATACCTGGACGGGCTCGACGAGCTCTTCGCCCGGTGGCAGCAGCACTACGCCGACCGGGGCGGCAAGGCCCTGGCCATACCCACCGGCGGCAGCGACGGTATCGGCGCGTGGGGGTATATCCATGCCTGCGAGGAACTGGCCGCGGATTTTCGCAACCACGGTATCGAACGGGCGCATATTGTCTGTGCGTCCGGATCGGGCGGCACCCAGGCAGGGCTCACTGCGGGAGTGGCGCTGCACGCTTTGCCGGCCAGTGTGTGGGGAGTCGCGGTCTGTGACGACGAACAGTATTTTCTCGACAAGGTGGGCGCCGACCTCGCCGATTGGGCGCGCCGCTACCCCTCGGCGCCGGCCGCCACGGTACAGGCCCGGGTGATCGACGGCTATGTCGGTCAAGGCTACGGCGTTGCCGACGAAGCCGTCTTCGGCCTGATCGCCGAACTGGCCCGGCTGGAAGGTATCGTGCTGGACCCGGTTTACACCGGCAAGGCCTTCCAGGGCTTGATCAGCGAGATCGCCAGTGGCCGTTTCAGTGATTGCCGGGATATCGTGTTCATCCATACCGGGGGTATTTTCGGGCTGTTCCCACAGCACCGCGGATTCGAGTGTTAAACTCGGGGGTCCGGCAGTAGTGACGCATAACGCCAGGAAATAACAACAAGGGGAACGGGCATGTCCGAGATTATCACCCTCGTCAACGGTTGGGCCTGGGGGCCCGCGATGCTGATCCTGCTGCTGGGGACCGGTCTCTACCTGAGCCTGGGCCTTCGTTTTTACACGGTGCGCAAGATTCCGGCCGGATTTGCCCTGCTGTTCCACGGCGGCAAGGGCCGGGGCGGTGGCGACATTTCCCCGTTCAGCGCCCTGATGACCTCGCTGTCCGCCACCATCGGTACCGGCAATATCGCGGGTGTCGCCACCGCGCTGGCCCTCGGCGGCCCCGGGGCGCTGTTCTGGATGTGGATCACGGCCCTGGTGGGCATGGCTACCAAGTATGCCGAGGCGGTCTGCGCGGTACGCTTCCGGGAGCAGGACGAACTCGGCAACTACAGTGGCGGCCCCATGTACTACATCAAGAACGGGCTGCACAAGCGCTGGCACTGGTTGGGCGTGGCGTTTGCCATTTTCGGGTCCCTGGCGGGTTTCGGCATCGCCAACACCGTGCAGTCCAATTCCATTTCCCAGGTCCTGCAGGACAACTTCACAGTGCCTCCGGTGGTTACCGGCCTGGTGCTGATGGTGCTGGTTGGCGCAGTGGTACTGGGCGGCGTTAAACGGATCGCCCATGTTGCCAGCGTCCTGGTGCCATTCATGGCTCTCGGTTATATCGTGATGAGCCTGGTGGTCATTGTCACCCATATCAGCGCGGTGCCGGCGGCAGTGGTGCACATTGTCGACAGCGCCATGAACGGGTCCGCCGCGGCCGGCGGATTCGCCGGAGCTACCGTCTGGGCAGCCCTGCGGTTCGGTGTGGCTCGCGGCATTTTCTCCAACGAGGCGGGTCTTGGCAGCGCCCCCATTGCCCATGCCGCCGCCAGGACGGACAGCCCGGTGCAGCAGGGCATGATCGCGATGCTGGGAACCTTTATCGACACCCTCGTGGTTTGTACCATGACCGGCCTGGTGATCGTTATCATGGACGTTCTACCCAGTGGGGTAAGTGGCGCGAGCCTCACTTCCATGGCCTTTTCCGAGGCCTTTTCCTGGGGTAGCTACGTGGTCACCCTGGGCCTATGCCTGTTCGGGTTTACCACCATGATCGGCTGGTCGTTCTACGGCGAGCGCTGCGCGGTGTTCCTGTTCGGGGCCCGGGCGGTACTGCCGTTCCGGGCCGCCTGGGTGGTCGCGGTGCCGGTGGGTACCATTGTCGAACTGGACCTGGTTTGGCTGCTGGCAGATACCCTGAATGCGTTCATGGCCATTCCCAACCTGATCGCGCTGATCCTGCTGGCACCGCTGGTGTTCAAGCTCACCCGGGAGTACTCGAGCTCCAGGGACGGCCAGTAAACCGCTTCCGGCTGCCGTCCTTGCTACAGATCAACGGCCCTGATCGCTCCCTGTGCTTAGATAGGTGGGTGAAATGTGAACTCGAGGTGTTTGGATGAGTGATTACCTGGACTCGGTGGACGAATGCGTGGATCGTGTCGTCGCGATTGTTGGCCACGATATCCGGCTGGGCGCGCCGCTGGGACTCGGCAAGCCGGTACAGCTGATCAACGCTTTTTATCGCCGGGCGAAGGCAGATCCCGATATCTCTCTGCACATTTTCACTGCATTGAGCCTGGAGGTGCCGACCCCGGGCAGTCCCATCGAGGCCGCTTTGGCAGACCCGATCATGGAGCGACTGTTTGGCGACTACGAAGATCTGCTGTACCTCAAGGACCTGCGCAACGGGTCCATGCCGGATAATATCCAGCTCAGCGAATTCTATTTCAAGGCCGGGTCCATGAAAGGCGTCGGACCGGCCCAGCGCAATTATATTTCCACCAACTATACCCACGTGGCCCGCGACCTGGTGAATCACGGGGTCAACGTGCTGGCGCAACTGGTGGCCGCCCGGGAAGGAGAGTCCGGGACGGAAATCAGCCTCTCGAGTAATCCGGACACCGGCCTCGACATATACCGCGCGCTGCGCGAGTCCGGGGCGCAGGCCGTGGTTATCGGCCAGGTACACCCTGACATGCCGTTCATGGAAAACGATGCGCTCGTCGACGCGGATTTTTTTGACCTGCTGGTGCGCAACCCCGGTTATGACAAGACCCTGTTTGCGGTGCCCAATACGGCGGTACCCATGGCGGACTACGCCACCGCGGTCCACGCCAGCGCGTTGGTGCCCGATGGCGGCACGCTGCAGGTCGGGGTAGGCTCCCTGGGCGATGCCATCTGCCATGCGCTGTTACTGCGTCACACGGAGCCGGCAGCCTACCGGGACATGTTGAGTGGCCTCAGTGCTGCCCCCTCGCCACTCAACGAGGACTGCGAGCCGTTCCAACGCGGACTGTACGTGTCCAGCGAGATGTTCGTGCACGGCATGATGCATCTGGTGGAACAGGGCGTGGTGAAACGCCGGGTATACGATAACCTGGTTCTGCAGGAGGGGCTGAACAGCGGCGCCATCAGCGAGCGGGTGGATGCCGCGCTCTACGACTATGGCCGGCGGCGGGGATTGATTCCGGCCCGACTGGACGACGCCAGCCTGGCCACCCTGCGTTATTGGGGAGTTGTGCCGGCGGAACTGACGCTGGCGGAAGACGGCCTGGCGCTGGGCGCTGCCACGCTGGCCAACGATCTCGACGACCCGGCCACCCGCGCGGCCCTGTTGGCTGCGCAGGACGGTTCGGAGCTGCGTCACGGATGTATCCTGCACGGCGGATTCTTCCTGGGACCCCGGGATTTCTACCGCAAACTCGCCAGCCTCGGTCCCCGCGGACAGGAACGGATCTGTATGACCAGTGTACTGCGCACCAACCAGTTGCTCCAGGACCCCGCCCTGTACCGGGCACAGCGCGGCGGGGCCCGCTTTATCAATACCGGCATGATGGTCACCCTGACGGGCGCCGTGGCCTCGGACGCCCTGGAGGATGGTACCGTGATCAGCGGGGTAGGCGGACAGTACAACTTTGTCGCCATGGCCCACGACCTGCCCGGCGCCAGGTCGATTCTGTGCATACGCAGCACCCGTGGTCAGGGCAGGCAGGTCCGGTCCAATATCGTGCCGCACTACGGTCATATCACCGTGCCCAAGCACCTGCGCGATGTCATCGTGACCGAATACGGCGTGGCCGACCTGCGCGGGCAATGCGACAGCGAGATCATCAAGCGCCTGCTCAACGTGACCGACAGCCGCTTTCAGGCTGAACTGCTGGAAGCCGCCCGGGCCGCGGGCAAGATTGAAGCCGATTACCGCATACCCGAGATGGCGCTGGAAAATACCCCCAAGAAACTCGGCCGTGCGCTCAAGCCCCATTACCGGGCGGGCCTGCTCATGGACTACCCCTTTGGCAGCGAACTGACCGGCGACGAGATCGCCCTGGGAGCCAGCCTGCGCAAGATCAGGGCCCTGAGCGAGGAACCGGCCCAGTTCATTCCCCGGGTGGTCAGGGCCCTGGCCCATCGGCAGGACGAGAGCGATGTCGCCGTGCAACAACTGCTGGAGCGGGTAAACCTGCGTCACCCCGATACCCCGCGAGAATTCCTGGTGCAGCAATTACTGTTGCTGGAGCTGGAGGAAAGGGGCGTTTTGCGCGCCAGTTGAATCGGGCTCACCGGCTCACAAGCCGGCCCCACCTGTATATTTTTCAGGCACAGCGGAATCGGGGTGGCTTACCCGGGACAACTTAATTCGCTATCCTGACACCATGCCGACACGTCTCGATAACAAACTGGTCATCGCCATCTCCTCCCGCGCCCTGTTCAACCTGGATGACAGTCACCGGGTGTACCAGGAGGAGGGGCTGGAGGCCTATTCCCGCTACCAGGTGGAGCGGGAGGATGAGCCGCTGGAGCCCGGCGAGGCTTTCCCCCTGGTACACAAGCTGCTGCGCATCAACACCCTGTTGGGCGGCGAGTCCCAGGTCGAGGTCGTGCTGCTGTCGCGCAATTCGGCGGACACCGGGTTGCGGGTATTTAACTCCATTCAGCACTACGAACTGGATATCAGCCGCGCCGCCTTCTGTGGCGGGGAGAGTCCCTGGCGCTACATCAACGCCTTCGGGTGCCAGTTGTTCCTGTCCACCGAGGCCGAGGACGTGCGCTATGCCCTGGACTGCGGCGTGGCGGCGGCCACCCTGTTGTCCCGCAAGGGCGGCAGCAGCGACAGCGAACAATTGCGCTTCGCCTTCGACGGCGATGCGGTCCTGTTCTCTGACGAGGCGGAACGGGTCTACAAGCAGGAGGGCCTGGAGGCTTTCACCGCAAGTGAGCAGGCCGCGGCGCGCAAACCCCTGGCCGGCGGCCCGTTCAAGTCATTCCTGTCGGCGCTGCACCAGTTACAGCAGGCGTTTCCGGCCTCCGAGGCCCCGATCCGTACGGCCCTGGTGACGGCCCGCTCAGCACCTGCCCACGAACGGGTAATTCGCACCCTGCGCGCCTGGGATATCCGCATCGATGAGTCGATTTTCCTCGGCGGCCTGGACAAGACCGAGTTCCTGCGGGCCTACCAGGCAGACGTATTTTTCGACGACCAACGCTCTCATTGCGAGTCCGCCAGCCCCCACATCGCCACCGGGCACGTGCCCCACGGCGTGGCCAACAGCGGCTAGATACCATATTCCGTTTTTACTTGGCACAAGCCTGATTTAATGTCTATTATTTATAAGGGATTTTGATCCGGGACAGGCGCTGGGCAGCCGTTTCGCGGGCCGCGCAGATCGGGCCGCGCAGGCAGGAGGGCGGAATGAAACTACAGCAATTACGCTATATCTGGGAAGTCGCCCACCACGACCTGAATGTCTCGGCCACGGCCCAGAGCCTGTATACCTCCCAGCCCGGCATCAGCAAGCAGATCCGGCTGCTTGAGGACGAACTCGGCGTGGAGATTTTCGCCCGTTCCGGCAAGCACCTGACCCACGTCACCCCGGCCGGGGAAGCCATCCTGGAGACAGCGGGGGAAGTGCTGCGGAAGGTCGAGAGCATCAAGCAGGTGGCCCAGGAGTATTCCAATGAGCGCAAGGGCAGCCTGTCCATCGCCACCACCCACACCCAGGCCCGCTACGCGCTGCCGGCGACCATCCGAGAGTTTATCGCCAAATATCCCGACGTCTCGCTCCACATGCACCAGGGCACGCCGATTCAGATCGCTGAAATGGCGGCCGACGGGACCGTGGATTTCGCCATCGCCACCGAGGCCATGGAGCTGTTCTCGGACCTGATCATGATGCCCTGCTACCGCTGGAACCGCTGCATCCTGGTGCCGAAAGACCATCCCCTGACCCAGGTCTCCAGACTGGAGCTGGAGGACGTGGCTGCGCATCCTATCGTGACCTACGTGTTCGGGTTCACCGGTCGCTCCAAGCTGGACGAAGCGTTCGTCGAAAAGGGCCTGACACCGAGGGTGGTCTTCACCGCGGCCGATGCCGACGTGATCAAGACCTACGTGCGGCTGGGCCTGGGGATCGGCATCGTGGCCCACATGGCCTTCGACGAGTCGATCGATCAGGACCTGGTCGCTCTGGACGCCAATCACCTGTTCGCCTCCAGTGTTACCCGCATCGGCTGCCGGCGGGGCACGTTCCTGCGCGGCTACATGTATGAGTTTATTGCCGCTTTTGCCCCGCACCTGACCCGCGAGCTGGTCACCGAGGCGTTCCAGCGCAGCAGCAAGGCCGAACTGGATGAACTGTTCTCTCACCTGGAACTACCGGTCCACTAATTTCTTTCCCGCCCTTGTGTCCCGCTGCCCAACTGGTTAGATTGTGCCGCCTGTTGGAATTGCCCTGGGAGATGTGAAGTGGAACTGGCCTGCCTGGACCTGGAAGGGGTGCTCGTCCCCGAAATCTGGATCGCCTTTGCCGAGAAAACCGGCATCGATGAATTGCGGGCCACCACCCGCGATATTCCCGATTATGACGTGCTGATGAAACAGCGCCTGGGCCTGCTGGACCAGCACGGCCTGAAAATCCAGGACATCCAGGAGGTGATTGGCACCCTGGCGCCCCTGCCGGGGGCGATCGACTTCCTGGACTGGTTACGCGAGCGCTTCCAGGTCATCATCCTGTCCGACACGTTCTACGAGTTTTCCCAGCCCCTGATGCGCCAGTTGAAGTGGCCGACCCTGTTCTGCCATCGGCTTATTACCGACGAGGCGGGCAGGGTCGTGGACTACCAACTGCGCCAGCGAGACCCCAAGCGCTGCTCGGTGCAGGCACTACACAGCCTCAACTACCGGGTTATCGCGGCGGGGGACTCTTACAACGACACCACCATGCTGGCGGAGGCCGAGGTGGGCATCCTGTTTCATGCGCCGGACAACGTGGTAGAGGAGTTTCCGCAGTTCCGGGCCGAGCAGGAGTTCGATGGCCTGAAGCAGGCCTTCGTGGAGGCGTCGGAGCGCGACCTCAGCCTGTAGACAGGCTCTCTTCCAGTAGCGCCAGGAATCTACCGACCTTGTCATAGGTTTCCTGGTACTCCCGCTGCCAGTCGGAATCGGCGACGATGCCACCACCACCCCAGCAGCGGATCCTGCCGCCCCGGCAGAGCAGACTGCGGATGGCGATATTACTGTCCATACGCCCGTCGGTACTCAGGTAAAACACCGATCCGCAGTAGGCCTCCCGGGCATCCGGCTCCAGTTCGGCGATGATTTCCATGGCGCGCCGCTTCGGAGCGCCCGTGATGGAACCTCCCGGGAAACAGTCCCGCAGTAACTCCGTCGCCCCGGCCCCGGGGCGCAGTTCACCACTGATGGTGCTGACCATGTGGTGCACGGTGGGGAAACTCCGGATCTCGAACAGACGGTCCACGTGGATGGAGCCGGGTACACAATTCCGTCCCAGGTCGTTGCGCAGCAGGTCGACAATCATCAGGTTCTCGGCCCGGTCCTTGGTGGAGTTCCGCAGCTCGCGGATGGCCAGCCTGTCGGTGGCATCGTCTTCGTGACGGGGGCGGGTACCCTTGATCGGCGCCGTTTCCACATGCTTACCGTGCAGTGACAGGAAACGCTCCGGCGACAGGCACACCAGGGCGTTATTATCGCCGGGCAACTGCAGATAGCTGGAAAAGGGGGCCGCGGCTGCCCGCCGGAGGCGGCGATAGGCCTGCCAGGGGTCGCCACTACAGGGGGCCTCGAAGCGCTGGGCCAGGTTGACCTGGTAGCAGTCTCCGGCGTGGATGTAACGCTGGATTCGCTCAAAGGCTTCCCTGTAGGCCACCTGGTCCAGATTGGATTGAAAGGGAGCCTCCAGGGCGAAAGTGGGCAGCCGCTGAGCGCCGCGTCCCTGGCGCAGTCGGGCCTGGATGTCCGTCAGGTAGGCCGCCGATACCATCGGCTGAGCCACCAGGGTGGCCCGTTTCAGCAGGTGATCCTGGACAATGCACCAGTCATACAGACCCACCTGGGAGGCCGCTGCCTCGGGACGCTCAGCCGCTACCCGATTCAGGCCGTGGCCAGCCTCGTAGCCCAGGTAGCCGAGGGCGCCGCCACAGAAGGGGATGTCCTGGGATACCGGCTGTACCTCGCCGTAACGTTCCGCCAGTGCCTCTTTCAATCCGGCAAACCAACCCCGGCCGTCCTGCTCAACCGCATGGCTGTGCAGTGCTGGCAGAATCACGTGGGGGTCCGCCGCCAAAACGTCGTAGCGGCCCGCCACGGAGTGGGGAAAGGCGGAATCCAGCAGGGCGGCGGCTGGCAGATCGCGAATCCGCTCGAACAGCTCACAGCTGTCGGGACTGTAGGGCACTTCGTGCAGGTGCAGGGTTTTGTTCATCTTCCAAGGTTCCGGTATTGACGGGGTGACAGGCCCGTCCACATTCGAAATGCCCTGGTAAATGAGCGCGCTTCCGAAAAGCCAGCGATTTCCGATATCTGGTCGACCGTTAACTCCGTGTGCCTGAGCAACTCAATGGATTTCTCTCTGCGAATATTGTCTTTGATCCTCTGATAACTCGTCCCTTCACTTTGTAGCTTGCGGTACAAGGTGACCTTACTCATTCCAAGCTCGCTGGCTAATTGTTCGACACTCAGCAAATTCAAGCTGCTGTTACCCGTACGGGACAACCGCCGTTCAATACGGGCTTCCAGGCTTTCATCAACTCCCGGTATCGCCATGATATCTACCGGATAACTTTCCAGAAATGCGGCGAGTTCATCTTCGGTCCTTCCGAGCTCTTTCTCGAGGTATCTGGCGTCGAAAGTCAACTTGTAACCGGATCCCCTGAAACGTAAGCGACCGGGAAACATAATCGCCAATTCTCCTTCGTGCGCAGGTGGGTCACAGACAAATTGTGTTTCGCGCAAACGAATCGTTTCACCTATGTACCAACTGGGGAATCGATGCCAGATAACGAGGAGAAATTCGGCCAGGAAATGCCCCTGATCGAGATCCGGACTTGAAAACGTAAAGCTCAATTCAGCCTGGTTGTCTGTGGTCGACAGTTCAAGTGTTATATCACTCGTTATCAGCTTGTACAGTGCCGTGGCGCTTTCGAGCAACTCGCCGAGGTTTGCAGAGCGCTTCGCTAACTGGCAGAACGTCGCGAATGTACCAAATTCACAGGGGTTGGCCGTAAATCCCATGAATTCGTCGTTCATCTCCTGCTGTATCAGGCGAAACAGTCTTCCCACCTGTTCAGTGTGAACACGAAGTTTTGTCACTCCGAGCGCGGTAGGGTTGATGCCCGCCCGCAAAAGAAGGCCCTGAATATCGCCACCAATACGACGATAGCCCTCCAGCGACGCGATGACGTGATGTTGCGAGACGGTGGCCATCAGTACTTTACCGTGAGTTTTTGATCCCGTTGCAGGCAACAATTCGCGGATTATAATCCATTTTATGAATCAATATGTGAGTTTTTTAGAACTCTTCCGCCCTTTTCGTCATGAACACACTGAGGCATAGTCACGGCCGCAATGCCAGAGATTCGGGAACCTTTGACGCATTTCATGGTTTCCCGGCAGGAGGCGTCCGCGGGAAGACAGCCGTGCATTGCACTTTAATAACCCGGAACGACAATGAGACTATGAGCACAGCGACTGACGCCCCACCCATTCCCTCTCTGGATAACCCCTTTGCCGAACAGGACGAACGCGAGTTTATCGTTCCCGGCCAGATCGCCTCAGAACCCGGGCTCTACGAAAAAGCCCTGAAGCACGGCTGGGAGTTGCAGCAGCGGCCCTATACCGCGGCCGGGGTCAAAAATATCCAGCGTCAACACCAGAAAAAGCGCATGACGGTCTGGGAGCGCATCGACTGCATTGCGGACACGGCGCCCACAGTACTGTACCAGAACTGGGGACCCAACCTGGACGGCGCCTCCCTGGTCACCGCCCTGATAACCGTGGGTGGCCGCGACGTGGCCATCTACGGGCACGATTTCACCGTCCGCGCCGGCTCCATGGACGCCACCAACGGCGAGAAACTGGCGCGCCTGTTCGAACTGGCCGCCAAGCGCGGGATTCCACTGGTGGGCCTGAACGACTCCGCCGGGGCCTATATCCCAGCCGGGGTCGGGGGGCTGGACGGGTACGCCGACGCCTTCACCGCCCTGCGCAAGATCTCCGGTGTGGTGCCCTCGATCATGTGCATGTTCGGCTTCAACGCCGGTGGCGGCTCCTACCTGCCGCGCCAGGGTAGCTTCATGATCCAGCCGAACAATACCTTTTTCGGCCTCACCGGCCCCGGCGTGGTCAAGTCGGTCCTCGGCGAGGACGTGACCCCCGATGAACTGGGCGGCCCCGGCGTCCACAGCCAGAGCGGGGTGACCGACTTCGTGGTCCCGGACGAGGTTGCGGCCCTGCGCAAGGTGCGGGAACTGCTCAAGTACCTGCCCAGCAGCAACAACGAACTGGCGCCGTACCAGGCCTCCTCCGACCCGGTGACCCGCAAGACCTGGGATATCGATATCCTGTTGAAAAAGGCCTTCAATTCCCCGACCGGTTTCAATACCCCCATCGACATCAGCATCATGATCCAGCAGCTGTGCGACCACGGGGATTTCCTGGAGATCCAGCCCGAACGCGCCCGCAACACCATCACCGCCCTGGGGAGGTTGGGGGGCAACGTGGTCGGCTTCGTGGCCAACAACTCCTCCGTGGCCTCGGGCCAGATCGATATCGACGCCGCGTACAAGAATGCGCGCTTTATCCGCTTCTGCAACCTGTACAATATCCCCGTTATTTTCCTGGAGGACACCACCGGCTTCCTGCCCGGGCGGGAACAGGAAGCGGGCGGTATCGTGCAGGCGGGCCGGGCCATGCTGGACGCGATCGTCGACCTGCGCACCCCGCGCTTCCTGGTGCTGGTGCGCAATGCCTTCGGCGGCGCCTACGCTTCCTACAACAACTACCCGACCGGTGCCGACTTCGTGGTGGCGCTGCCCACCACCCGGGTGGCGGTGATGGGCCCTGCCGGGGTGGAGTACGTCTACAAGGACGAGCTGCGCAAGATCCGGGATTCGGTCAAGAGCAGAATCGCCAGGGAGACCGAGGCACAGCAGGCCGCCGGCCTGTCCGCGGACGAAGCCGTTGCCGCAGCTGACAAGCTGGTCCGCGACTGGGTCAAGGCGGAAGAAAAAGCACTCGCGCAACGCTATGAGCAGGAACTGATGAATCCCGACGAGGCCCTCAGCCTGGGCTCTATATCCCAGATCGTGATGCCTTCTGACCTGCGCCAGGTCCTGGCGGAGCATATGGACTTCTGCCTCCGCCACTACACCCCGGAACCGCTGCAGTCCGTGCAGCGAGAATTCCACTAGACCCGGCCGTCACCGCATCACTGAAGGAAGCACAGCGTGTCCAACGAACATTACCTGCAGAACCACCTGATTCATCGCGACCGCCGCCTGGGTCGTCGCCACAGCGACTGGGTAGCCCAGTTCGACTGCACCCACATGCGGCCCCTGATCATCTGCCGCGGCCCCATCCGCAAGGAGGCCATGGACGTTTTCGCCGAGATGGGGATCAGCCACTACGGCATCCTGCTCTCCGAAAAAGACTCGATTGTCTACCAGAATGCCCTGGCACCGGAGCTGCGCTCCCTGACCGACCCCGATCGCGTGCACCGGGTGCCGGACTACACCGGGGCCAACAAGGAGGAACGCGACCAGCGGATCCAGCAGATCATCCGCATTGCCAGGGACAATGACTACAACGCGATTTTCGCCGGCTACGGCTTCATGGCGGAGGACGAGACCATGGTGGCGGCCATGGAGGATGCCGGCCTGAATTTCATCGGCCCCTGTTCCCGCACCGTGCACGATGCCGGCCTGAAGGACGAGGCCAAGCGCACCGCGCTCAGGACCGGGGTCTCCGTCACCCCCGGCATCGACAACGGCACCGCCCTGACCCTGCTCCGGAAACATCCGGACGTGGCCGCCCTGAAAGCGCTCTGCAAGGAGCACGGCCTGGCCGTCGATGCCGAACAGCTTAACGACGAGAGCATCACGCTGGAAGACAAGGCCGACCTGGTGCTGGCGGCGTCCTACGACAAGGGTATCGACCTGTACACGGTGGGCGAGTTGTGCGAGGCCCTGACCGAGGCGGTGGAGAAAATGGCCGCCGACTACCCGGACAACCGGGTGCGGCTGAAAGCGATTTCCGGCGGCGGCGGCAAGGGTCAGCGTATCCTGGGTATTGGCGAGGCGGCAAAGACCCCGGAAAAGGTGCGCGAGATCCTCAACGAGGTGAAGACCACCGGGGTGGGCGATAACAAGAACGTGCTGGTGGAACTCAACATCGAAACCACCCGGCACCAGGAAATCCAGGTGATCGGCAATGGCGACTGGTGCATCACCATGGGCGGCCGCGACTGCTCCCTGCAAATGCACGAGCAGAAGTTGCTGGAAGTGTCGGTGACCGTGGAGTCCCTGCAGAAAGCCATCGAGCAGGCCGTCGCCGGCGGCAACGCGGTGGAGGAGCGCGTCCTGCGCCAGGACCTGGCGACGCTGGAAGCGATGGAGGACCAGGCGGCGCGCTTTGGCGCGGCGGTGGGACTGGACTCCGTGTCGACCTTTGAGTGCATCGTGGACCGTGACAAGCACTTCTTCATGGAGATGAACACCCGGATCCAGGTGGAGCACCGGGTCACTGAACTGTGTTATGCCCTGCAGTTCACCAACCCGGACAACGAGGACGAACACTTCGTGGTCGAGTCCCTGGTCGAGGCGATGGTGCTGCTGGCGGCGCATGGGGAGAAATTGCCCAAACCCACCCGCATCCTGCGCCACGACGATTCGGTGGAGGCGCGCCTGAACGCGACCAACCAGGCACTGCAGCCCAGCGCGGGAGGGCAGATCGAGTACTGGTCCGACGCGATCGAGGGGGAGATCCGGGACGACCAGGGCATCAGCCTGCACAACCCGGACACCGACGTGTTCATGAAGTACACCCTGGCCGGCGCCTACGATTCCAACATCGCCCTGTTACTGACGGTGGGGGACACCCGCCTGGACGTGTACGAGCGTATGGCCGAGACCATTCGCCGCACCAACATGCGCGGCAAGGACCTGGCGACGAACCTGGAGTTCCACTACGGCCTGGTCAACTGGTTTATCGGCCAGAACATCAACGCCCGGCCGACCACCCGGTTCATCGTGCCCTACCTGACGGCAGTGGGCGAACTCAAGCAGCAGGCCAACAACATGGACCTGGAGTACGCCTGGCAACAGATCTGCGGCGCGGCCCTGGCCGGGGCTAGCGAAGACAGTGCCGGCGCCCTGCGCGACGCCCTGCAACTCAAGCACACCCTGCTGCTGCGGCCACTGGAAAAACTGCTGGAACAGCCGCATATCCTGGCCGGCTGGCTCAGTATCAATCGCGACTGCTATACCGTGATCGAGGGCAAGATCAGTTGGAACGAGAACCCCATCGAGTTGCTGGCCGATACCTACCATTTCCTCAACATGGACCATGTGCCGAACCGGCCGCCGGCCAATATCATCTGGGATCACGACAACGCGGTACTGCAGCAGGGGCTGGATTTTTACAATGAGCTCAACAACCGCCTGGCAGCCCAGGACTGGATCGAATTGCAGTCCGTACTGGCGCAGGGCCAGGCGCCCGAGGGCATGGACGACGACCTGTGGCAGCGGGTTCGGGCAGCCCACGCCGGCTTCCAGGCGGGTACGGATATCCTGGCGGTGTTGCCCAGCATTGCCGAGGCCACCGGCTACTATGAGCTGACCGTCAATCCCGATCTCACCATTCACATTCCCGAGCGGTTGACCGACAGCGACCTGCAGGCACGCATGGCCAAGGTGCTGGTGCCGCCGCCGATGGCTAAGTCCGACGAGATACTGGCCGCGAGTGGTGGAATGTTCTATGGTCGCGAAAGTCCGGAGCACGAGCTGTTCGTCCAGGAGGGCGATCACTTCGAGGCCGGCGATCCGCTGTTCATCGTGGAAGTGATGAAGATGTTCAACAAGGTTTACGCGCCGTTTGCGGGCACCATCGACAAGGTGCTGGTGGACACCGACGGCGTGATCATTCACAAGGGCCAGCCCATCTTCAAGATCACCCCGGACGAAAAGATCGTGGTCGAGTCGCCGGAGGACGTGGCCGCCCGGCGCCGGGAGAAAACCGGTGCTTTCCTTGAGCAGATAGCCTGAGAGGGATCGAGATGATTACCGCACTGGACCATATCGCAATCGCCGTACCCGACTTCGAAAAAGCCATCGAGCGCTTCAAAGAAGACTTCGGCCTGGACTTCGAGGGCACCGAGGATGTGGCCGCGGCCAAAACGTCCACCGCATTTTTCCCCGTCCCGCCCACCAGCATCGAATTGGTCTACCCACTGAACGAAGAGGGGCCGATCAAGGGCTACCTGGAAAAGAGGGGCGGCGGCCTGCACCACATCTGTTTTCGCTCCGACAATATCGAGGAAGACGTGGCGCGGCTGAAAGAGAAGGGCTACCAGTTCCTGGCGGATGAGCCGAGTCCCGGGGCGCACGGATCAAAGGTCATATTCATCCACCCGAAAAGCTGCGACGGAGTGCTGGTCGAGATCAACCAGCCGGGCGAGGAGCACTAATCCCGTCATCCCCGCTTGCGCGGGGACGACCGCCAATAGGTGAAGAGCTATGAGCAAGAGCATCTACGACAAATCCAGCGCCACGCCTGAACAGTGGGCGGAACTGGCGACCAAGCAGCTGAAGGGCAAGAGTCCCGACTCACTGACCTGGCAAACCGCCGAAGACATCCCGGTCAAGCCACTGTACACCGCCGCCGACCTGCAGGACCTGGCCTACACCGACACCATGCCGGGTATGTCGCCCTATATCCGCGGCCCCCAGGCGACCATGTACGCCGGCAGGCCCTGGACCATCCGCCAGTACGCGGGCTTCTCCACCGCGGAGGAATCCAACGCGTTTTACCGCAAGGCGCTGGCAGCTGGTGGGCAGGGCATCTCGGTGGCGTTCGACCTGGCCACCCACCGCGGGTACGACTCCGATCACCCGCGGGTAGCCGGTGACGTCGGCAAGGCCGGTGTGGCCATCGACTCCATCGAGGACATGAAGGTCCTGTTCGACGGAATTCCGCTGGACCAGGTATCCGTGTCGATGACGATGAACGGTGCGGTGCTACCGGTGCTGGCGGGCTATATCGTCGCGGCGGAAGAGCAGGGCGTGGCCCAGGAACAGCTGGCGGGCACCATCCAGAACGACATCCTGAAAGAGTTCATGGTCCGCAATACCTATATTTATCCACCAGCGCCCAGCATGAAAATCATCGGCGACATTATCGCTTACTGCTCTGAGCACATGCCGCGCTTCAACACTATCTCGATCTCCGGCTACCACATCCAGGAGGCGGGAGCGAATGCGGCGCTGGAACTGGCCTACACCCTGGCCGACGGCAAGGAGTATATACGCACGGCGATCAATGCCGGCCTGGGTATCGATGACTTCGCGCCGCGGTTGAGTTTCTTCTGGGGCATCGGCATGAACTTCTACATGGAAATCGCCAAGATGCGCGCGGCGCGACTGCTGTGGGCCCGTATCGTGAGCGAGTTCGATCCGCAGAATCCCAAGAGCTCCATGCTGCGCACTCACTCGCAGACTTCCGGTTGGTCCCTGACCGAACAGGACCCCTACAACAACGTGGTGCGCACCACAATCGAGGCCATGGCGGCCGTGTTTGGCGGTACCCAGTCCCTGCACACCAATGCCCTGGACGAGGCCATCGCGCTGCCCACCGAGTTCTCGGCGCGCATCGCCCGCAATACCCAGTTGATCATCCAGGAAGAGACCGGCATCACCAGGGTGGTGGATCCCTGGGGCGGCTCCTACCTGATGGAGAGCCTGACCCAGGACATCGCCGACAAGGCCTGGGAGCTGATCGAGGAAATCGAGGAAGCCGGCGGCATGGCCAAGGCCATAGAAACCGGCATGCCAAAGTTGCGCATCGAGGAAGCGGCCGCCAGGAAACAGGCCCGTATCGACCGTGGCGATGACGTCATCGTGGGCGTTAACAAGTACCAGACCGAGGCCGCAAGCGAGGTGGACGTTCTCGACATCGATAACGAAGCCGTGCGCCAGTCGCAGCTCAAGCGACTCGAAACACTGCGTGCAAACCGCGATGAGACTGCAGTGGAAGCTATACTGGAGGATATCTACCAGTGTGCGGTCAGCGGGGAGGGCAACCTGCTGGCGCTGGCTATCGAGGCTATCCGCCGCCGCGCCACTGTGGGGGAGATCTCTTTTGCCATGGAACGCGAATTCGGTCGCTTCAACGCCCAGGCCCAGACCGTGTCCGGGGTCTACGGATCGGCCTTCCAGGATGACGAGTCCTGGCAGGCGATCAGCAGGGATATCGAGGCCTTTGTCGAGCGGCACGGCCGCCGGCCGCGCATGCTGGTGTGCAAGATGGGCCAGGATGGCCACGATCGTGGTGCCAAGGTCGTGGCCACCGCCTTTGCCGATGTCGGGTTCGATATCGACCTGTCACCCATGTTCTCCACTCCGGAAGAGGTGGCGCGCCAGGCGATCGAGAACGATGTGCACGTGGTCGGCGCTTCCTCGCTCGCCGCCGGGCATAAGACCCTGGTGCCGCAGCTGGTGGCAGAGCTGAAGAAGCAGGGCGCTGAGGATATCGTCGTGATCGCCGGTGGGGTCATCCCGAAGCAGGATTACGATTTCCTGTACCAGGCCGGGGTGAAGTGCATCTTCGGGCCGGGGACGCCGATTCCGGTCTGTGCCCGGGAAGTACTCGACGCGGTTAACCAAGCGCAGGGGTAATTGCCAGTCTGCCGGCGCGAGCGAGACCATACCCCGCGCCTCCAACTCGCGCTGTACCGAAGCCGGCAAAATCAGTAGTCTGATACCGCGCTTCAAGAGAGCGCCGGGGCGGGATATGTATTCCTGGCGGTAGCGGGAATACGTATCTCGCCCCGGCGCGGTCGGCAAAGGACGACATCAGAACAATTCATGAATTTCGATCTCGACAAGTTACTGGCCGGAAACCGGCGGGCATTGGCCAAGGCGATCACGCTGGTGGAGAGCAAGCTGGACCGCCATCGGGAGCAGGCGCAGGACATTCTCGAGCAGGTGCTGCCGCACAGTGGCAACAGTATACGTATCGGAATTACCGGGGTGCCCGGGGTGGGCAAGTCGACCTTTATCGAGGCGTTCGGGCTGCACCTGATCGCGCAGGGCAAGAAGGTGGCGGTGCTGGCGGTGGACCCGAGTTCGCCCATCGCCGGGGGATCCATCCTGGGGGACAAAACCCGGATGGAAGAGCTGTCGCGGCGCGACGAGGCCTTTATCCGGCCTTCACCGTCGGCCGGGGCCCTGGGCGGTGTGGCACAGCGCACCCGCGAGACCATGCTGCTGTGTGAGGCGGCCGGTTACGATGTCATCCTGGTGGAAACCGTCGGGGTGGGGCAGAGCGAGTACCAGGTTGCCGGTATGGTGGATTTTTTCATGGTACTGATGCTGCCGGGCGGCGGTGACGAGTTGCAGGGCATCAAAAAGGGTATCCTGGAACTGGCCGACGCCCTGGTCATCAACAAGGCCGACGGCGACAGCGCGAAAATGGCGCAACAGAGCCGGCAGCAGTACACCAGCGCCATGAACCTGCTGCGCCACACCACGTTCTGGACTCCCCGGGTGATGACCTGTTCGGCGCTAAAGCTGGAAAATATCGACGCGGTCTGGGGTATGGTGGTGGATTTCTATTTCCAGGCGCTAGGGGAAGACGCCTTTTATTCCCGGCGGGCGCAGCAGAACCGGGACTGGATGCGCCAACTGGTCACAGAAATGTTGCTGCAGAAGCTGGCTGGCAACCGTGCGGCACAGGAATTGCTGCCGCAGCTGGAGCGTCAGGTCCAGGACAACCAGCTGACGCCCTATGCCGCGGCGCGGCAGGTAATAGAGCTACTGTAAGGGGGCGGCACGGCGATGCGGTTTTATCCACTGGAGAAACTCATCAACCTGCACGACGGTTACCGCACGCGATTCAAGATAGACCAGTACGACCTACTGTTAATCCAGCATGAGAACGAGCGCTATCTGATCGAGTCCCGCTGTCCGCACCGCAACCACGCACTGGATGTGGCCAGCATCGATGGCGAAGCCATCGAGTGCGCCCTGCATCGATACCGCTTCGCCCTGCGTGACGGCGCCCTTATAAGCAGTACGGAAGAACCCTGCCGAGCCCTTCGTACCTTTGAGCTGATCTACCGGGACAACGAACTGGGTGTCATGCTCTAGCGCTACAAGGGCAGGGATCGGAAGTTGATATCCGGCGCACTGCGCCGCCACAGTTCATTGAAATGGTCGAGATGCTGGCTGACCTGCGCCACCGAATCCGGCTGGTAGAACCCCCGCTGGTCGCTGTCGCCGGGTTTGTACAGCATGCCGTCGCGATCCCTGATCACCAGGGTCTCGTCCTTCCACTCCGGGTGGTGCGGCAAGACCTGTATGCGCAGCGCCGAAGGGAGGCGGCGTACCAGTTCCAGCAGGCGGTGGCCACGCTGCACGATGGGTCCCGCGGCCTGGACCAGTATGCGAATCTCCGATTGCCGGCCGCGCCGTGCCAACGCGGAAAGCGCGGTGACCAGTTCGACGCGGTCAAATACCTGTGGATCCAGGGCCGGGCTGAGAACGGCCACCTGGCGTAGCGCCGATTCACACAGTTCCACCGCCAGCTGGGCGAATGGTTCGGGATACCCGACACTCTCGCGCTCACCCGGTTGCGACTGGTCGTCAGCAGACATCGATTACCCCCCGCTCGATCAGGAAATCCAGCAGCTCGTCCAGTCCCTCCCGGTCCTGGACGGCCAACCGCCAGTCGCCGCACAGGGCCTCCAGGTCCGACTGGACCGCACTGGCAAACAGCTCTGATTCACCGTTAGCGTAGACCAGGATACCCGCGGGGTCTTCCTGCCAGGCCAGCTTTGCCTCCGGCAGCAGTTCCACCGTCGCCCCCGGGGCGGCCAACCTGGCTCGCACGGCGTCTGCTTCCCCAGGCCCCGGATCGGGATCGTATCGGGGCTCGGTAACCAGCTCGCCGAACCAGCGGTTGTCCTCAGCCTGGTCCAGCGCCGCCTGCAGCTGGGCCATGGCACGTTCGAGGTCACGCGGCCTTATCTCACCGGGGCGCACTGCCGGCTCGCAGTGCAGGTCGCGGTAAAACAGTTCCGGGTCCAGCTGCTCCAGCAACCGGTCGACCCAGCGCGAGACCATGGCGTTGAGCCGCGGCGCGCGAAAACCGATTGAAAACGTGGTGCACTCGCCCCGGGCAATACCCCAGTGAGCGAGTCCGGGAGGTACGTAAAGAATATCGCCGGGGCCCAGCAAAAACTCCTGCTGGCATTCAAATTCGCGCAGGATTTTCAGGCTGTCGTGGGGCAACAGGTCACTGTCGGCATCGCAGCGCTGTCCCAGCCGCCACAGGCGCTGGCCTTCTCCCTGCAGCAGGAACACGTCGTAATTGTCGTAGTGCGGACCCACACTGCCGCCGTCCACCGCATAGCTGACCATGACGTCGTCGACCCGCCAACTCGGCAGAAAGCCCACCAGCTGGCGCAGCCTCGCCACGTCAGGCAAGTAATGATCCACCGCCTGCACCAGCAGGGTCCAGGGATTGTCGCGCTGGAACCCGGACTCGGTGAAAGGGCCATGGTGCAACAGCCAGGTATCCTGCTGCTGTTCGATGATGCGGGACTCCACATTGTCATCCATCGCCAGACCAGCGAGTTCGTCGGCAGTGACCGGGGGTTCAAAGCCGGGCAGGGCGCCGGACAGAAGCAGCGGCATTTTTTGCCAGTACCGGGCCAGGAACTGTTCGGTATCCAGCTGCAATTCCCGCCGCGGCACGCCGGCTATCCTCAGCTTATATCGCGCGCCTGTTGCGCTGCATTGCCGATGTAGCTTGCCGGTGTCAGGGCCAGCAGTTCGTCCCGGGCGCCCTCGGGTATGTCCAGGCCGGCAATAAAAGCCTGGATGACCTCGCGGCTCATCACCTGGCCACGGGTCAGTTCCTTGAGTTTTTCGTAGGGTTTTTCGATGCCGTAGCGCCGCATCACGGTCTGGATCGGCTCCGCCAGCACTTCCCAGCTGGCGTCCAGGTCTCCGTCCAGCCGCTCCGGATTGAGTTCCAGTTTGCCAATCCCCTTGAGGCTGGCCTGGTAGGCAATGAGGCTGTAACCGGCACCCACGCCCATATTGCGCAGCACGGTGGAGTCAGTCAGGTCGCGTTGCCAGCGCGAGACCGGCAGCTTGCTGGCCAGGTGGCCCAGTACGGCGTTGGCGATTCCGAGGTTTCCCTCTGAATTTTCGAAATCGATGGGATTGACCTTGTGTGGCATGGTAGAGGAGCCCACCTCACCGGCCACGGTTTTCTGCTTGAAGTAGCCCAGGGAAATATAGCCCCAGATATCGCGGTCGAAGTCGATCAGGACAGTGTTGAAGCGGGCGATGGCGTCGAACAGCTCCGCCATGTAGTCGTGAGGCTCGATCTGGGTCGTGTAGGGATTCCAGGTCAGGCCCAGGGAGGTCACGAAGTGCTCCGCATTTGCCTGCCAGTCCACTTCCGGGTAGGCGGACAGGTGGGCGTTGTAGTTGCCGACGGCGCCGTTGATTTTACCGAGGTATTGCTGCTGGTCCAGGTTGTCGAGCTGCCGGCGCAGCCGCGCCACAACGTTCGCAATTTCCTTACCCATGGTGGTCGGGGAGGCAGTCTGGCCGTGCGTGCGGGACAGCATCGGTTGCCCGGCGGTTGACTCCGCGACCGTGACCAGCGCATCGACCAGTTGTTGCATGCAGGGCCGCAAGACGCCCTCGACACCGTCCTTCAGCATCAGGGCGTGAGACAGGTTGTTTATGTCTTCCGAGGTGCAGGCAAAGTGCACGAATTCGGCCACTGCTTCCAGTTCGGCATTGCCGGCAAAGCGCTCCTTGAGAAAATACTCTACCGCCTTTACATCGTGGTTGGTGGTGGCCTCGATATCCTTGATGCGACGGGCATCAGTCTCGGAGAACTGCGCCAGTATCTCCTCCAGCACCCCGTTGGCCTCCCGCGACAGCGACGGCACTTCCGGGATGTCCGGATGCTCCGCCAGGCGCTGCAACCAGCGGACTTCCACCAGCACCCGCCGTTTGATCAGGCCGTACTCGCTGAACACTTCACGCAGGGCGGCGGTCTTGCTGCCATAGCGGCCATCGATCGGCGACACGGCACTGAGTGCGGACAAGTCCATGAAAAGCTCCGGTGTTGGGAAGGAGGGGGATTTTACACGACACCCAGGCTGCGTGACAGTTCCTGGGCCCGGACGAGTAGCTTGCGACGCTGGAACAGCAGCTTCCAACGACGACCACCGACCTGCCGCCACAGGAAAGCGGAGCGGATGCCGGCCAGCAACAGGGCGCGGATAATATCCGCATTCTGCTTGTCCTGCAGGTGCTGGGCTGAGCCGCTGACCTTGATCCTGAAGCGAAGCTTGCTGAGCGTGTCCTGGTAGATTCCGGAGACGCTGTGGCAGACGTCGTTCACGTGACCGGCGAAGTGCTCTGCCTTGAAGCTGGTGTGCTCCAGGCGGGAGCGCACTACCTGCATCATGCCGGGGTCGGCGGCGAACTTGCCCTCCAGGTACAGCAGATTGAACACATAACGGGCCATATCCCGGTGCTCTTCCGCGTTGCGATTGGCCAGCAGCGCGGCCAGGTTCTGCAGCCCAAGTTTGACACCGGGAACACCGCCGTAGACGGCGGCCACGCTGTCTGCATCGAATGCGAACAGGCTGTGGATGGTCGGCTCCAGGAACTCTATAGGATAGCTGCCGGTACGCGATATCTGGTCCACCAGCCGGGCCGCCTGGCACAGGCCCCCGAGCGCCAGCACCTGGGCGTCCAGCGGATCTTCAGAGACCGCTGGGCTATTCGGCATGTTCAATGACTCCCCCTCCAAGACACAGGTCTCCCTGGTAAAACACCACTGACTGGCCCGGGGTGACGGCCCGCTGGGGTTGCTCGAACTCCACCCGGTAACCCTGCCCGTCGGCTCGCACAGTGCAGCTCTGGTCGGACTGGCGATAGCGCACCTTGGCGCTGCATGCCAGGGGCAGGCCCGGCGCCTCTCCGGCCACCCAGTAAACAGCGCCGGTGCGCAGGGAGGTCTTGAACAGGGCCGGGTGGTCGTTTCCCTGGGCCACCAGCAGCCGGTTCTGCTCCAGATCCTTGGCCACCACGTACCAGGGCTCGTCGCCGTGATTGGCCAGGCCCCCGATACCCAGACCCTGGCGCTGGCCTATGGTGTGATACATCAGCCCCTGGTGACGACCCAGCAGCTCCCCGTCGAGGCTGTAGATATCTCCGGGTTGGGCCGGCAGGTACTGCTCAAGGAAATCCTTGAAGCGACGCTCGCCGATAAAGCAGATACCGGTGGAATCCTTCTTCTTCGCCGTGGCGAGCTGGTGCTGCTCGGCCAGTCGCCGCACCTCCGGTTTTTCAATCTCACCCACTGGGAACAGGGTCTTATCCAGCTCCTCGTGCCCGACCGCGTGCAGGAAGTAACTCTGGTCCTTGTTCGGGTCCAAACCCTTGAGCAGCGTGGCCTGGCCACGATCGCTCCTGCCGCGGCGGGTGTAGTGCCCGGTGGCAATATAATCGGCACCCAGCATCAGGGCGTATTCCAGGAAGGCTTTGAACTTGATCTCCCGGTTGCACAGGATATCCGGGTTTGGCGTACGGCCACTGCGGTACTCGTCGAGGAAGTGTTCGAACACATTGTCCCAGTATTCAGCGGCAAAATTGGCACCGTGCAGGGGAATGCCCAGTCTGTCGGCCACGGCCCGGGCGTCGGCAAAATCTTCTTTCGCGGTGCAGTACTCAGTACCGTCATCCTCCTCCCAGTTTTTCATGAACAGGCCCTCCACCCGGTAACCCTGCTCCCGCAAAAGCAGGGCAGACACCGAGGAGTCGACACCGCCGGACATGCCGACGATGACTTTGCTGGCAGAGTTCAGGCTCATGCGCTGTAAATCAGTTCCAGGGGATAACAGTGGCCCCGGCGATACTGCTCGATCGCGGCGATCACCAGGGGGCTGCGCATTTTAGCAGAATTGGCCAGGATAGACTCGTAGTCCAGCCAGTGGGTAGCGAGGATATCCGGATCCAGCGCCGCCCCCTCGATGGCCTGTAGCGGCCGGGCGGCAAAGGTCGTACGGCAGTAGCACACCCCGTTGGGCGCGTCGTACAGCGCCACCCCGACGCAGCCGGTCAACTCCACCGCCCAGCCGGTTTCCTCCAGCGTTTCTCGCAAGGCGGCCTGTTGCAGGGTTTCCCCGGCCTCCAGGTGCCCCGCAGGCTGGTTGAATACGATCGCACCGCTGATCTTGTCCCTTTCTTCTACCAGCAGGTAGCGACCCTGCTGCTCGACCACCGTCGCCACGGTGACATGGGGCTGGAACCCGCTCAAGGCAGTTTTCTCCGTGGGCTCAAGGCTGTTTCCTCCGCCTGTGCCGGTCCGCCGGCAGATGAACGTCTATCATCCGGTGCTCTCCCGGTCCCAGGCCCTCCAGAGTCCAGTCCGCCACCCGCGTGCGTACCAGTCGCAGGGTGGGATAGCCGACCGCCGCAGTCATGCGTCGCACCTGCCTGTTACGCCCCTCGCGAATGGCCAGCTGGAGCCAGCTGTCCGCCACGGTCTGGCGCTCGCGCACCGGGGGCTGGCGCGGCCACAGCCAGTCCGGGGGTAGCACCCGCCGCACCTGCGCCGGCAGGGTGGGTCCATCCTTGAGGGTGATCCCCTGCCGCAGCGCCCGCAGCGATGCTTCGTCGGGCTCGCCTTCGACCTGCACCAGGTAGGTTTTCCACTGCTTGTGCCGGGGATTGGCGATACGCTGCTGCAAGCCACCGTCGTCGGTGAGCAGCAGCAGTCCCTCCGAATCGTAATCCAGCCGACCCGCTGCCCTGAACCCGGGCGCTGCCAGGAAGCCGGCAAGGGTGGCGCGACCGTCGGGGTCGCTGAACTGGCTCAGGACCTGGAAGGGTTTATTGAACAGGATCAGTCGTGCCATCAGGGTGCCGAGGATACCGTTTTAGCTGCAGGCGAAAAAGGAGGAAAATCCCCGGAGCAACAAAATGGCCGCCACCTGCAGCGCAATTGCGGTGAATTCTGATAAACTACGCGCCGCTTCCATCGGGGCGGCCCCACGAGGGCTCGTGCCCGCTTCCATTGCAACTACTACAACGGAGTACATTATGGGCTATAAGCATATTCAGGTGCCTGCGGAAGGTGAAAAAATCGTCGTAAACGACGACCACAGCCTGAACGTTCCCAATAATCCCATCATTCCCTATATCGAGGGTGACGGCATCGGTGTCGACATCAGCCCGGTAATGATCGACGTTGTCAACGCGGCGGTTGAAAAGGCCTACGGCGGTGATAAGAAAATCTCCTGGATGGAGATTTACACCGGCGAGAAGGCTGCCGAACTCTACGATGGCGACTGGTTCCCGGAAGAGACCCTGGACGCCATCAAGGAGTATTCCGTAGCCATCAAAGGCCCGCTGACCACCCCGGTGGGCGGGGGTTTTCGCTCCCTCAACGTGGCATTGCGCCAGGAACTGGACCTGTATACCTGCCTGCGCCCGGTGCGCTGGTTTGAGGGTGTGCCGTCGCCGGTGAAAGACCCGGGCGCCTGTAACATGGTGATCTTCCGTGAGAATTCCGAGGATATCTACGCCGGCATCGAGTACCAGGCGGGCACCGAGGAAGCCCAGAAGGTGGTGGATTTCATCATCAACGAAATGGGCGCCACCAAGATCCGGTTCCCCCAGAACGTCGGTATCGGCATCAAGCCGGTGTCCGAAGAGGGCACCAAGCGCCTGGTGCGCAAGGCGATCCAGTATACCATCGACCAGGATCTGCCCTCCGTGACACTGGTTCACAAGGGCAACATCATGAAGTTCACCGAAGGCGCTTTCCGTGATTGGGGCTATGAACTGGCCCAGCAGGAATTCGGCGGCGAGTTGCTGGACGGCGGTCCCTGGGTATCGATCAAGAACCCCAACAACGGCAAGGAAATCGTGATCAAGGACGTGATCGCCGACGCCATGTTGCAACAGATCCTGACCCGCCCGAAGGAGTACAGCGTGGTTGCCACGCTGAACCTGAACGGCGATTACCTGTCGGACGCACTGGCAGCCCAGGTGGGCGGTATCGGTATCGCACCGGGTGCCAACCTGTCCGATACCGTGGCCCTGTTCGAGGCCACCCATGGTACCGCGCCGAAGTATGCCGGCCAGGACAAGGTGAACCCCGGTTCCCTGATCCTGTCCGCCGAGATGATGCTCCGTCACCTGGGCTGGAACGAGGCCGCTGACCTGATCATCGACGGCATGAACGGCGCCATCCAGAACGGCACCGTTACCTATGACTTCGAGCGACTGATGGAAGGCGCAACCCTCGTCAGCTGCTCCGAATTCGGCCAGAAGATGATCGACAACATGTAGTTGTCACACCGGATCCGGGTCGTCAGCCCTGGATTCGGTCGTCAATAAAAAGGGGACAGTTCACTTAATTCCCTACAGGAATTAAGTGAACTGTCCCCTTTTTTCGTAGCCACAAGATCATACTCCAATCCCGGCTGTCTGGCGAGACTCCCGACGTGCCCTTGAAATCCACTATACTTGTATCCATATCCAGTAGTTGTAAGGGTTGGCAAGAGTTTTACCGTGGAAAGCATCCAGAAAACCCCCGGCTGGCGAATGTCTGACGAGGAGGAACACCGCGACGGCGGCCTGGCGCTACAGGAATCCAAGCCGGAACTGAAAAAACCGCCGCTGTTCAAGGTGGTGCTGATCAATGACGACTACACTCCCATGGAGTTCGTAGTACACGTGCTGGAAAACTTTTTCCGCATGAATCGTGAGCAGGCCACCCACGTCATGCTGACGGTCCATACCAAGGGCAAGGGCGTATGTGGCATTTATACCCGGGATATTGCCGAGACCAAGGCGGCCCAGGTAAATCAGTACTCGCGGGAGAATGAACACCCGCTGCTGTGCGAAATTGAGGCCTCGGAGGGCTAGCTGGATGTTGAGCAAAGACCTGGAACAGACCCTGAATGACGCGTTCCGCAGTGCGCGGGCAAGGCGCCACGAGTTTATGACCGTGGAACACCTGCTTCTGGCCCTGCTGGACAACAACGACGCAATCCGGGTGTTGAAAGCCTGCGGGGCGGATATCGGGGCCCTGCGCGGCGACCTGGTGGAGTTCGTCGACGCCACCACCCCGTTGATCCCGGAAGAAGAGCAGGAGCGGGATACGCAGCCGACCCTGGGCTTCCAGCGAGTGCTGCAGCGCGCGGTGTTCCACGTGCAATCCTCCGGCAAGAGCGAAGTGACCGGCGCCAACGTGCTGGTTGCCATTTTCAGCGAACAGGAAAGCCAGGCGGTTTACTTCCTCAAGACCCAGAGCATCGCCCGCCTGGATGTGGTGAATTACATCACTCACGGCATTTCCAAGGTCTCCGACAGTTCCCGCGGCGTGGAGCCCGGTGGAGAACCCGCCGCGGAAGAGGCCGCGGGGGAGGAGGGTGAATCAAACCCCCTGGACAGCTATGCCACCAACCTCAACGAGGAGGCCGCAGCCGGCCGCATTGATCCCCTGATTGGGCGCATCCCGGAGGTGGAGCGGGTGGCGCAGATTTTGGCCCGGCGACGCAAGAACAACCCACTGCTGGTGGGCGAGTCCGGGGTGGGCAAAACGGCCATCGCCGAGGGCCTGGCCAAGATGATCGTCGATGGCGAGGTGCCCGAATTACTCAAGGACTCCGTGGTGTACTCCCTGGACCTGGGCGCGCTGCTGGCGGGCACCAAGTACCGCGGTGACTTCGAAAAGCGGTTCAAGGGCCTGCTGGCCGAACTGAAACAGCGCGACCACGCCATCCTGTTTATCGACGAAATCCATACCATCATCGGCGCCGGCGCCGCGTCCGGCGGGGTAATGGACGCCTCCAACCTGCTCAAACCCATTCTCGGTTCCGGCCAGATGCGCTGTATCGGCTCTACGACTTTCCACGAGTACCGGGGGATATTTGACAAGGACAAGGCGCTGAGCCGCCGCTTCCAGAAAGTGGATGTTCTCGAGCCGTCGGTCGAGGACTGCTACAAGATTCTCAAGGGCCTGAAAAGCCGCTTCGAGGAGCATCATGGCCTGCGTTATACCGATCGCGCCCTGAAGGTCGCCACCCAGTTGTCCGACCGCTATATCACGGATCGTTTCCTGCCGGACAAGGCCATCGACGTGATCGACGAGGCCGGCGCGTACCAGCAACTGCTGCCGGAAAACAAGCGCAAGAAACAGATTGGCGTGGCGGATATCGAGTCGGTCATCGCGAAGATCGCCCGCATTCCCCCGAAAACCGTCTCCAGTGACGATCGCGAGGTACTGGAGAAGCTCGAGCAGAACCTGCAGATGGTCGTATTCGGGCAGGACAAGGCCATCAGCAGCCTGGCCACCTCGATCAAACTGGCCCGGGCCGGCCTGCGTGCCGGTGACAAGCCCATTGGCTCCTTCCTGTTGGCGGGCCCCACCGGGGTCGGCAAGACCGAGGTCACCCGGCAGCTGGCCCGTATCATGGGGCTGGAATTGATCCGTTTCGATATGTCCGAGTACATGGAACGGCATACCGTGTCGCGCCTGATCGGTGCGCCCCCAGGCTATGTCGGCTTTGACCAGGGTGGCCTGCTGACCGATGCGGTCACCAAGCATCCCCACTCGGTGGTGCTGCTGGACGAAATCGAAAAAGCCCACCCGGAGGTATTCAACCTGCTGTTGCAGGTGATGGACCACGGCACACTCACGGACAACAACGGGCGCAAGGCGGATTTCCGTAACGTGATCCTGGTGATGACCACCAACGCGGGCGCCGAGAATATCTCCAGACGCAGTATCGGTTTTACCCAGCAGGACCACAGCACCGACGCCATGGAGGTCATCAATCGCATGTTCACGCCGGAGTTCCGCAACCGCCTGGACGCCGTGGTGCAGTTCGAGCCACTGGCCGAGGACGTGATCCTGACCGTGGTGGACAAGTTCCTCACCGAGTTGCAGGGCCAGTTGGACGAGAAGCGGGTGACCCTGGACGTGGACGAAGATGCCCGTCTGTGGCTGTTGGAGAAAGGTTATGACCGCAATATGGGCGCCCGCCCGATGGAGCGGGTGATCCAGGAGCACATCAAGAAGCCCCTCGCGGAGCTGGTATTGTTCGGGGCCCTGGCGCGCGGAGGCGGCACGGCACTGGTCCGCCTCAACACGGCGGAGGACAAGCTGGAAGTACTGGCGGCAGAAGAGGAGGAGGCCGAACTCGCCGAGAGCTGATCGGGCGCCGCGTCAGGGGCGAGGCCGCGTCGGGACAGGTCGCTGTCAGCGCTCGCGGTAGGTGATACGTCCCTTGCTCAGGTCATAGGGAGTCAGTTCGACCCGGACCTTGTCACCGGTCAGGATGCGGATATAGTTTTTACGCATCTTGCCGGAAATATGCGCGGTCACCACGTGACCGTTTTCCAGTTGCACACGGAAAGTCGTGTTGGGCAGGGTGTCGATCACCTCGCCTTCCATCTCTATCTGGTCTTCTTTTGCCATGCGGCAGCGTTCCTCGCTGTAAAACAAGGGGCGCATTTTGCCTCAAAGCGGCCAACTGTTCCACCCATAATATTGCCCGGGAGTGCGCCTGGCGGTTTCCTTCAGAGCAGGGTGGTCCAGCGGTTGTTGACGCAGAGTTCCAGGGGACGGTAAGTGGATTTGTAGGCCATTTTCTGGCAGTTCTTGATCCAGTAGCCCAGGTACAGATAATCCAGCTTCAGTTCACGGGCCAGTTCGATCTGCCAGAGAATTGCGAAGCTACCCAGACTGCGACGCTCCAGGGCCGGGTCGAAGAAAGTGTAGATGGCGGACAGGCCGTCCAGTAATTCGTCGATCACCGCGATCGCCACCAGGCGTCCCCGGTCATAGAAACGATAGTAGCGGGTGCAGTCCCAGGCGTTGTTGAGGAAGGACAGGTACTGGTCACGATCCGGCGGGTACATGTCGCCGTCGGCATGGCGTGTTTCGATGTAATTCTGGTACAGGCGATAGGCCGCCTCGTCACGAATATCGTTACTGATATCCACGTCCAGGTCGCGATTGCGCCGCATTACCCGTCGCTGGCTGCGGCTGGGGTTGAACCCGGCCACCGGAATACGGGCCGGGATGCAGGCATTGCAATGGGTGCAGTGGGGCCGGTAGATATGGCTGCCGCTGCGCCGGAATCCCAACACCGACAGTCGACTGTACAGGACCTGGTCGATTTCCTGGCGCGGATCGACAAACAGGGTGGTGGCCTCCTGGTCATCCAGGTAGCTGCAACCATGCGGATAGGTGGTGTACACCTTGAGATCCCTGAGGGACGAGGTCAAAGCAAGCCTCCACAGGTAGCTGGCAGTTGCCAGATTTCCTGCTCTTTGTCGATGCCTATAGTGTGGTCAAGCAGTACCTCGAAGTCCAGCCTGCTGACGTTCTTTGCACCGAAAGAATTGAGATAGTCGGTTTCCATTTGGCAATCCAGCAGATCGAAGTCGGCGCCCCGCAGGATATGCATCAGGCCGCAGAACGCCACCTTGGAGGCGTTGCCCCGCAGGCTGAACATCGACTCGCCGAAAAAGGCGCCGCCCAGGGCCACGCCGTACAGGCCGCCCACCAGGCGGCCCTCGGGATCGTAGCTTTCCACCGAGTGGGCAAATCCCATCCGGTGCAACTCGGTATAGGCCTCGATCATCTCCGGACCCAGCCAGGTGCCACCGGTGCTCTGGTCCATGGAGCGCAGGCCTGAATCCTCCAGGCGGGTCAGGGCGCAGAGGGTCATGACCTGCGGAAAATGCCGGTCCACGGACAGCCGGAACCGGTCCCGGCGCAGGACCTTGCGCAGGGATCGGGACAGGTGAAACTCGTCAGGGATCAGGATGGAACGCGGGTCCGGACTCCACCAGCGTACCGGGGGGTGGCTGTTCCAGGGGAAGATGCCGCGGCGGTAGGCGCGCAGCAGGAGGGCGGGGGACAGGCCCTCGCTCTCTGCCAGCAGGCCGTTGGGCAGTTTGAGGGCCCGGGATGTGGGCGGAAAATCCTCGTCCGGGCCGATGAGGGGAATCAAGCCGCCAGGTTATCCAGGTATTTTTCGGCATCCAGCGCGGCCATGCAGCCGAAACCGGCGGAAGTGACTGCCTGGCGGTAGACGTGGTCGCCGACGTCCCCGGCGGCAAAGACGCCCGGCAGGGAGGTCGCCGTGGCATTGCCTTCGGTGCCGGAACGGATGCAGATATAACCGTTTTCCATCTCCAGTTGGCCCTCGAAAATATCGGTGTTGGGTTTGTGGCCAATCGCGATGAAGACCCCGGCAACGTCCACGTCAGTGCTGCTGTCGTCCTGGGTGGACCTGACCCGAATACCGGTCACGCCACTGTCGTCGCCCAATACCTCTGCCAGCGTATTATTCCAGAGGATTTTCACCTTACCCTCCTGTTCGCGCTGGAACAGGCGGTCCTGCAGCACTTTTTCGGCACGCAGTGCGTCCCGACGGTGAACCAGCACCACCTCACTGGCGATGTTACTCAGGTACAGCGCTTCTTCCACCGCCGTGTTGCCGCCGCCGATTACCGCTACTTTCTGGTTGCGATAGAAAAAGCCATCGCAGGTGGCGCAGGCACTGACTCCCTTGCCCATGAAGGCCTCCTCCGAGGGCAGCCCCAGGTACTGGGCAGAGGCGCCGGTGGCAATGATCAGGGCGTCGCAGCTGTAGGTGGACGTGCCTTCCAGGATCATTGGCCGCGCGTTCAGGTCCACTTTGTGAATATGATCGAACACCACCCTGGCGTCAAAGCGCTCCACATGCTCCTGCATCTGCTGCATCAGTTCCGGGCCCTGCAAGTGCGCGTGGCCACCGGGCCAATTTTCCACCTCGGTAGTGGTGGTCAGCTGCCCTCCCTGTTGCATGCCGGTAATAACTACCGGGTTGAGGTTGGCCCGGGCGGCATACACCGCCGCCGTATATCCGGCAGGTCCGGAGCCAAGAATAATCAAGGGGTGATGCTGAATATCGCTCATGTGGTCATTTCCTGATGGCTGGTGTTAAATGGCGACGAACGGGTGCCAATCACCCAGTATTGGGGCGAACTATAGTAATTCAAAGAATGAATCGCAGCAAAGCCGAGAAAATTTCTAAATAATGGCTTTAACCCTTTGAAATAAATGATAAAGTCGGTCACAATTACTCCTTACTATGAGCCGCATAGCGGGCCTGTATCGGGATGTGCAGGATTTCGCCGGTGAGTAATAACGGCCACGGGGACCAGCGCGCGTGTCACAGAGCAGCAGTACCACGGAGACTTTCATGGGTCCCAGGCTGAGGGAGGGGGCCTTTATCGGTATCAGCGCCGCCTGCGCCTACCTGCTGCTGGCCCTGTTTACCTACTCCCGCCGCGACCCGGGCTGGTCCGCCAGCGGCAGTGGCGACACGGTAGTCAATGCCGGCGGCATCACCGGGGCCTGGCTGGCGGATGTGTTTTTCTCCCTGGTGGGCTTTGCCGCCTACCTGTTTCCCCTGCTGCTGGCATACCGTGCCGTCGTCATCCTGGTCCATCGCTTTGACGCGCGTCAGTTCGACTGGACCACCTTCGGTATCCGGGTGCTGGGCCTGGTGCTGGTGATGATTGCCGGCACCGCGCTGGCTGCGCTGAATGACCTCGGTGGGTCCGGCTTGCCACAGGGCGCCGGCGGCATCCTGGGGCAGGCTATCGGCTCCGGTTTCGAAGCCGCCTTCAGCGATATCGGCAGCCGCCTGATCCTGCTGGCGGTGTTCCTGTTCGGCATGACCATATTCACCGACCTGTCCTGGATTCGCCTGATGGACTGGCTGGGCGCCCTGTTCCTGCGGGTGATCCACGGCATCCGGGGCTGGATCGTCCGTACCCTGGACGCCATCCGCGACCGGCGCGAGCGGGAAAAGGCCAGCGAGGCGCGCCAGTTCGTGATCGAACAGCACCTGGAAAAGGAGAAGAAGCGGAAGCCGCCGAAGATCAAGCCGATGAAAAAGGCAATCGAAAAGGGCGACCGGGAAGAAAAGGAAAAACAACAGCCCCTGTTCGACGCCCCGGTTATCGGCGAACTGCCGCCCCTGGAACTTCTGGACCCGGACGAGAAAGACCCCAACGCCGGTTACTCCAAGGAGGCACTGGAGGGACTGTCAAAGCTACTGGAATTGAAACTGGCCGATTTCGGGATCACCGCCGAGGTGACCGCGGTGTATCCAGGCCCCGTCATCACCCGTTTCGAGATCCAGCCCGCCGCCGGGGTCAAGGTGTCGCGCATTTCCAACCTGGCCAAGGACCTGGCCCGGTCGCTGGCGGTCATCAGCGTGCGGGTGGTGGAGGTCATCCCGGGCAAATCGGTAGTGGGCATCGAGATTCCCAACGAGCACCGGGAAATCGTCAACTTTCGCGAGGTACTGGCCAGCAAGGCCTTCGAGCAGTCCCGCAGCCCCCTGACCCTGGCCCTGGGCCACGACATATCCGGTCAGCCGGTGGTGGCGGACCTGGCCAAGATGCCCCACCTGCTGGTCGCTGGAACCACCGGCTCCGGCAAGTCGGTGGGTGTGAACGCCATGTTGGTCAGCCTGCTGTACAAGTCGAGCCCGGCGGACGTGCGGCTGATCCTGGTAGACCCCAAGATGCTGGAACTGTCGGTATACGACGGCATCCCGCACCTGCTCACCCCGGTCATTACCGACATGAAGGACGCCGCCAACGGGTTGCGCTGGTGCGTGGCGGAGATGGAGCGGCGCTACAAGTTGATGGCGGCGCTCGGGGTGCGCAACCTCTCGGGCTACAACCGCAAGATCTCCGATGCGGTCAAGGCGGGCGCGCCCATTGCCGACCCCCTGTGGACCCCGGACCCGATTTTCGCCGAGACCGACGAGGAGCAGACTGCACCCGACCTGGAGGTGCTGCCCTCCATCGTGGTGGTGATCGACGAGTTTGCCGACATGATGATGATTGTCGGCAAGAAGGTCGAAGAACTGATCGCGAGAATCGCCCAGAAAGCCCGCGCCGCCGGTATCCACCTGATTCTGGCTACCCAGCGCCCCTCGGTTGACGTGATTACCGGCCTGATCAAGGCCAACGTCCCGACCCGGATAGCCTTCCAGGTGAGCTCCAAGGTGGATTCACGCACCATTCTGGACCAGGGCGGGGCGGAACAATTGCTGGGTCACGGTGACATGTTGTACCTGCCCCCGGGCAGCGGCGTACCCAACCGGGTACACGGGGCCTTCGTCGCCGACGACGAGGTACACCGGGTGGTAGCCGACTGGAAACGCCGCGGCAAGCCCACCTACATCGCGGGCTTGCTGGACGAGGGCAGCGCCACGCCGGTGACCGCCGGGGAACTCCAGGCCGGTTCTGCTGACGAAGATGATGAGAGCGACGCGCTGTATGACGAGGCCGTGCATTATGTCACCAAGAGCCGGCGGGCCAGTATTTCCAGCGTTCAGCGCAAGCTTCGAATCGGCTATAACCGGGCCGCCCGCCTGATCGAGGCGATGGAAATGGCCGGCGTGGTCAGCGAGATGGGCACGAATGGCCAGCGCGAAGTGCTTGCGCCACCGCCCATCGAAGATTGAGGAATTACGGAAACCACTGTGTCCCTGCCAAGAAACCTGTTAGCCGGCCTGGTGTTGCTGGCCCCGCTGCTCGGCCGCGCTGAACCCGTGTCCGACCTGCTCGACAACCTGGGCTCCTTCTCCGCCCTGGAGGGCGATTTTGTCCAGCAGCAGTACTCGGAGCAGGGCGAGTTCGTCGCCCGCAGCAGCGGGCATTTCAAGCTGCTGAAAGGCGGCTACTTCAGTTGGGAGATTACCGCGCCAGACAGCCAGATCGTCATCGCCACCCCGGAGTTCCTGTGGCACCACGACCGCGACCTGGAAACCGTCACCCGGCGACCGGTGGCGGAGCAGGCCGACATGGCGCCGCTGAAGATTCTTGGCGGCGAGGCCAGTCAACTGCGCGAGCAATACGACATCGAGCCGGCGGGCGACGACCGTTTCCTGTTCACACCCCTGGCCGAGAAACCCGGCTTCCGACAGATGACGCTGTCCCTGCACGACGGCGTGGTCTCGCGCATGGAAATTACCGACCGGCTGAACCAGGTAATCCAGCTGGAGTTCAGTGCGGTCGATACGCATCCGGCGCTGGCGCCGGCGGACTTCGATTTCCAGCCACCGCCGGACGCCGATCTCTTTTACTATGACGAGTGACCTGTTCGGCAGCGAGCCGGCCGGTTACCAACCCCTGGCGGCGCGCCTGCGGCCACAGACCCTCGCCGATTACGCCGGCCAGCAGCACCTGCTGGCACCGGGCAAGCCCTTACAGCAGGCCATCGCCAGCGGCCAGCTGCATTCCATGATTTTCTGGGGACCGCCGGGTGTAGGGAAAACCACCCTGGCGCGGATTGCCGCCGATGCAGCCAACGCGACCTTCCTGCAGATATCCGCGGTGCTGTCGGGGGTCAAGGAGATTCGCGAGGCGGTAGCCCGGGCACAGCAGAACAAGGCAGTTGGCCGCGACACCGTGCTGTTCGTGGACGAGGTGCATCGCTTCAACAAGAGCCAGCAGGACGCCTTTCTGCCCTACGTGGAGGACGGCACCCTGATCTTCATCGGCGCCACCACCGAGAACCCCTCGTTCGAACTGAACAACGCCCTGTTGTCCCGCAGCCGGGTGTACAAATTGCGCAGCCTGGCGGAAGAGGACCTGCTGGGCGTACTGGACCGCGGCCTCGCGGAAAGCGGCTTGCAGACCGATACCGACATACGGCAGAAGATCGCCCTGGCCGCCGACGGCGACGCCCGCCGGGCGCTGAACCTGCTGGAACTGGCCGGTGACCTGGCGGAGAACGGCCGACTCACCGAACAGGTGCTGGACGAGGTCCTGCAGGCCAGCCTGCGCCGCTTCGACAAGGGCGGCGACCTGTTTTACGACCAGATTAGCGCCCTCCACAAGGCCGTACGCGGCTCCAGTCCGGACGCTGCACTGTACTGGTTCTGCCGCATGCTGGACGGCGGCTGCGATCCCCTGTACCTGGCGCGACGGGTGATCCGTATGGCCAGCGAGGATATCGGCAACGCCGACCCGCGGGCCCTGTCCCTGTGCCTGGACGCCTGGCAGACCCAGGAACGGCTGGGCAGTCCGGAGGGCGAACTGGCCATTGCCCAGGCTATCGTCTACCTGGCCTGTGCCCCCAAGAGCAACGCCGTATACACCGCCTTCAAGGCGGCCACCAGAGCGGTGCAGGAGGGTGCCAGCGAAGAAGTCCCCATGCACCTGCGCAACGCCCCGACCCGCCTGATGAAGGACATGGATTACGGCGCAGATTATCGCTACAGCCATGACGAGGAGGGTGCCTTTTCAGCGGGAGAAAACTACTTTCCGGAAGGCCTCAAGGACAGCCGTTATTATTTCCCGGTGGAACGTGGCCTGGAAATCAGGATACGGGAAAAGCTGGCGCAGTTGCGCCAGCTGGATGCGGCCAGTGATAACAAGCGTTACGACTGATTGACCATGGCCTAGGGCTGTGACTGACAGCCGATAACGCCTGCTGCTCCGTCGGCCATGGGCTGTGACGGCAGCGGTTCGCTCTTGGCTCTTGTAAAGAGGCAGGCGGCATCGTTCCCGTGAAGCGGCGGGCCCGCCATACCCGGTTGGTCGGTGTAGCCCCAGCTGTTGACCGACATCACCGGTCCTGTGCCCAGATCGTCTGTCTGGGATTGAGTCCAGGAGCCTCCTGAGGAGCCCCCGCTCAGGCCACAGTGCGGTAACCACCAGTCATTGTAGGCGCCCTCTGTCTCCAGGCCTTCTGCACAGTACATGAAGTTGGGGTCCTCGCTGTAGGAGTATCCCAGGGCATGGGTGGCAACAGCCAGGGTCGGCAAGCCCGCTGTCGCAATTTCGCTGTCCGATGGATCAAAGCTGATATCCATGGCAGAGGCCGCCATATCCAGGGCATCATTTGCACTGTTCAAGCCCGGAGTGTGCGCGTCGCTATCGGGCACCACGTAATAGGCGTAGTCATAAGGGATATTGTTGGGGAATACCCCTGTAGTCCAGTTTACGTCCACCACTCCGAGAGCCGGTTCCCAGCACCCTATGGGGTCGTTGCTGCAGTTCAGGTCGGTCCCAGCGCCGTTGGTGTTGGCCTGGTCCGGGATAAACAGCACATTGCGGGCAAAAGCCTTGTTGGCGTCGTCGTAAACGCAATGGGCTGCAGTCAGGATGACGCTGCGGCCATTGTCGCTGCCGTCATTTACCACGGTGCCCGAGCAGACATACCCGGACCAGCGACGCAGTCTGAAGTTATTGGGCATCTCGAAATAAATGCGACCGGCGGCTGTTTGGATCGTGCCGCCTTTGGTCCAGCGGGCGTTGGTGACCGTTCCTTCATCGGGGGTTGGGTCCGTAACTCCTGAGCCCCCGCCGTCGCTGACCATAAATGCATATGGGTCCGTTTGTGTCGTGTTGCCGCCCTTTGGCCCGTTGTCCTTCGCGACCACCCACCAGTTCCATGTCTGTCCTATGCCGCCGGTAAAGCTCAGAGTAACCGAGTAGCTGTCCCCACTGGCCGTGGCATTAAAACTCTGGGTGGTACCACTGGGTGTCTCGATCACAAAGCTGACTGACTTTACACCCGTGTCATTGGTGCCGTTATCGGTGATCGATGCGGAAAAGGTCTGGGTGGTGCCGACTGTAGCACCGTCGGCGGGGCTCAGGTTGGTCACTGCCGGTGGATTGCTATCGTTGCCGGAGGGCTTGCCCCTGGCGGGCGCCAGTGCCGCCACCGTGTGGCCATGGGGAATCAATTGACCGCTTTTGCCGCGGATATAGGCCAGGCCACGGGAGTCGATTACGAAATCCCTGGGGATGGCGGCAGCGCGGCGTTCAGCGGTCCAGTAAGACGCGGCGTGCTCCGGTGGCTTTCCGCTACCCTGCGCGGCCACCACCCCGGATACGACCAGAAGAGCGAGGAGTGCGTAAGCGCCAGCTGAAACCGTCTTATTGTCCATAAAAACCACCCTTGGGCCCGTCGCTACTACATGATTATAGTGTAATCTGCCCCCTGCCATTGGACAGAAGTACCACTATGCCACACCATGTAGGTACTGACCTGCAAGCACTATCACCAGTTATCTGAAGGAAAATGACAACAGCGGCTACAATTCTGGTTACCGGCGCCGCCGGTTATATCGCGTCCCATGTCTGCCTGGAGTTACTGCAGGCGGGCTACAAGGTGGTCGCGCTGGACAACCTCAGCAATGCCAGCCGGGTTTCGCTGCAGCGGGTAGAGGAAATCAGCGGCCGGTCCCTGGATTTTGTCGAAGCGGATATTCTCGATCGTCATGCGCTGGTTAAGCTGTTCGGGCAATTCAGTCCTGACGCGGTTATGCATTTCGCCGGTCTCAAGGCAGTGGGTGAGAGTGTGCGGCAGCCCCTGCGCTACTACCGCAACAATGTCGGCGGCAGCCTGACCCTGTTCGAGGTGATGGCCGAGGCTGGTTGCCACCGGCTGGTATTCAGTTCCAGTGCCACGGTCTATGGCGATCCGGCCCGCAATCCCATCGACGAGACTTTCCCGCTGCGCGCCACCAACCCCTACGGTGAGACCAAGTTGCAGATCGAACGGATTTTGCAGGACCTGCACAGCGCAAACCCGGACTGGCAGGTTTCAATCCTGCGCTATTTCAACCCGGTGGGCGCCCATGAGAGCGGCCGCATCGGTGAGGACCCGGCCGATGTTCCCAACAACCTGATGCCGTACATCGCCCAGGTGGCCAGCGGCCGACGGCCCAGCCTGAGGGTATTCGGCGACGACTATCCCACCGTCGACGGGACTGGTGTGAGGGACTATATCCATGTGGTGGACCTGGCCCGGGGCCACCTCTGCGCGCTGGCGAAACTGGAACAGGACCCCGGCTGCCTCATCCATAACCTGGGAACCGGCCGTGGTTACTCGGTGCTTGAAATGGTCCGCGCCTTCGAGGCCGCCAGCGGGGTCGAGATTCCTTACGAGGTTCTGGGTCGGCGTGAGGGTGATATCGCCGAGTGTTATGCGGACCCGACGCTGGCCGAGCAGGATCTGGGCTGGAAAGCCGAAAAATCGCTCACAGAGATGTGTCGCGACGCCTGGAACTGGCAGAGCAACAATCCTGACGGTTACTGAGCGCACCGGCCGCGTTCACAGCCGCGATCAAACCCGCTACACTCGATCGCCATGAAATACCTGTTTTTTATCGCCCTGGGCGGCGCGGGCGGCGCCGTCAGCCGCTACCTGCTGGCCAACTGGGCCCACAGCCTGTGGGAGGGACACCTGCCGGTCGGCACCCTGCTGGTCAACCTGTTGGGCAGTTTTGCCATGGGCATCATCTACGTCCTGCTGGTGGAAAAACAGTTGATCCACCCGGACTGGCGCGGTGTGCTGATGGTCGGCTTCCTGGGCGCCTTCACCACCTTTTCCACCTTCTCGCTGGAAGCGATTATCCTGATCGAGGCGGGTGACCTGGCCCATGCCACGGCCTACGCGGTGGGGAGTGCCCTGTTCTGTATCCTGGCCGCCGGCGGGGCCATTCACCTGACCCGGGTCCTGATCTGAACGCATTTGTGGCGGCCTCCGGGCATTGTGCTTTAGTGAATGAGCGGCCGCAGCCAACGGAGTTTACCGGGAGGGAATATGGCAAAGGTTAGAATGGGCATGGTCGGCGGCGGCGAGGGCGCGTTTATCGGCCAGGTGCACCGGATGGCGGCCAACATCGACGGTGAGATAGAACTGGTCTGCGGCGCTTTCAGCAGTGACCCCGAGCGTGCCCGCCGCTCCGGCGAGACCCTGCACCTGCCTTCCGAGCGGGTTTACATGGACTTCCGGCAGATGATGAAAGCCGAGGCCGCGCTGCCTGAAAACGAACGTATGCAATTCGTGGCCATTGTGACCCCCAATCACCTTCATTACCCCGCGGCAGCGGCGGCTCTGCAAGCCGGGTTCCACGTGATGTCAGACAAGCCGGCCACGCTCAACCTGTCGGAGGCGTTATTGCTGCGGGACCTGGTCCGGGAGACGGGACTGCTGTACGGCCTGACGCATACCTATACCGGTTACCCGATGGTCAAGGAGGCCAGAACGCGGATCGCCGCCGGCGACCTCGGGAACATCCGCAAGATACTGGTGGAATACCCCCAGGGCTGGCTGGCAGACCGGCAGGAAGACGGAGACAACAAACAGGCCGCCTGGCGACTCGACCCGGCGAAGGCCGGCGTCAGTAGTTGCATGGGGGACATCGGTGTTCACGCCGCCAACCTCGCCGAGTACGTAACCGGCCTCAAGATCAGCGAGCTCTGCGCCGACCTGACTGCCTTCGTGGCAGGCCGGAAACTCGATGACGACGGCTCCATCCTGTTGCGCTTTGGCAACGGCGCGCGGGGCGTCCTCACCGCCAGCCAGGTCTGCGTGGGCGAGGAGAACGCCCTGTCGATCCGTGTCTATGGCGAAAAGGGCGGCCTGCAGTGGTCCCAGCAGGAGCCCAATACCCTGTGGTTGAAATGGCGTGATCGCCCCACAGAAATGTTGCGCACCGGATACGACTACCTGGGTTCGCTGGCAGGAGCGAATACCCGGACCCCGAGTGGCCACCCCGAGGGCTACCTGGAAGCCTTCGGCAATCTTTACATGGCCTTCGCCGGCCAGGTTCGCGCCCGGCAGTCCGGCCGGCCAGCCGATGAGCGGTCCGCCGACCTGCCCGGCATCGATGAGGCGGTCCGCGGTATGGCTTTTATCGAGCTGGCTGTGGCAGCCAGCGCGAGTGATGTCAAATGGCACACTTTTCCCCACTATTGACCTCTAAGCGGAGTGACGACTCATGTCCAAGATGAAAGGTCCGGCCATCTTCCTGGCCCAGTTCGCGGGTGCAGAGAAGCCCTTTGACACGCTCGCCGGTATCACCCGGTGGGCCGGCGACCTCGGTTACACGGGTGTGCAGGTGCCCACCTGGGAAGCGGGACTGATCGATCTGGCAAAGGCTGCTGAGAGCAAGGATTACTGCGATGAGCTGCGGGGTACGTGCGCAGAAAATGGGGTGGAGATTACCGAACTGTCCACCCACCTGCAGGGACAGTTGGTGGCGGTGCACCCCGCCTATGACGAATTATTCGACGGTTTCGCCCCGGAAGCAGTTCGCGGCAAGCCAGGAGATCGACAGGCATGGGCCGTGGACCAGCTGCTGCTTGCGGCCCGGGCCAGCCAGAATCTCGGGCTCAGCGCCCATGCCACATTTTCCGGCGCCCTGCTGTGGCACACGGCGTACCCATGGCCCCAGCGCCCGGAAGGCCTGGTGGAGACCGGGTTCAGGGAGCTGGCAGACCGCTGGCTTCCCATTCTCAATGCTTTCGACGATGCCGGCGTCAACCTCTGCTACGAAATCCATCCCGGCGAGGATCTGCACGACGGCGTCACCTTCGAACGCTTCCTGGAAGCCACCGGCAACCACGGCCGCTGTCATATTCTTTACGACCCCAGCCACTTTGTCCTGCAACAGCTGGATTATGTGCAGTTCATCGATTTCTACCACGAACGGATAAGGATGTTTCACGTGAAGGACGCGGAATTCAATCCCGACGGCCGCAGCGGGGTATATGGCGGCTACCAGAACTGGAAGGATCGGGCGGGACGGTTCCGCTCACCGGGAGACGGGCAGGTGGATTTCAGCGCCATCTTCAGCCAGTTTGCCAAATACGGCTATGACGGTTGGGCCGTGCTCGAGTGGGAGTGCTGTCTGAAACATCCCGAGGACGGTGCCCGCGAGGGGGTTGAATTCATAAACCGGCATATCATCCGCACCACCGACAAGGCCTTCGACGATTTCGCCGGCAGCGGGGCAGACGAGGCCAGCAACCGGCGCATTCTGGGTATTGACCGCTGCTAGGCCCGGCGCTGTCGCCCTGTGGTGCAAGCAGACCCAGATCACACCGGGCCAGGAGGAAACGGGATGCACGCAATGATCATCCGGAAAACCGGTGGCCCCGAGGTGTTCGAGTACGCGGAAATAGAGACACCTGAAGCCGGTCCCGGCGAGGTGCTGGTCCGGGTGGCCTGTGCCGGCGTCAACCCGGCTGACTGGAAAAACCGGCAGGGCTTACTGGAACAGTACCGTCCCTACCAGTTTCCCTACATTATCGGCTTCGACGCCGCGGGCATCGTAGCCGCAGTGGGGGAGGGTGTCGACGCGTTCGAGACAGGCGAACGCGTCTTTACGCCCACCAATCATGGCCAGGGCGGGCAGGGCAGCTACGCCGAATATACCGTTGCGAATGCCGACCGGGTAGCCCGCATCCCGGACACCCTCAGCTTTGCCGGGGCCGCCGCACTGCCCGTGGCGGCGCTGACCGCCTGGCAGGGGCTGTTTGATCGCGGTGGTTTGCAGCCCGATCAGATGGCCCTGATACACGGAGGCTCCGGCGGCCTCGGCAGTTTCGCCGTACAGTTCGCGCGCTGGGCCGGGGCACGCGTTGCCGCCACGTGCTCTACACCCAATGTGAACTACCTCAAGTCGCTGGGAGTCGAGCGGGTGATCGACTATGCCGAGGAGGATATCGCCCGGGCCGTCACCGGCTGGGCGCCGCAGGGGCTCGACTACCTGATGGATGCGGTGGGCGTGAGCACCCTGCCAGATGCACTCGAACTGGTGCGCGGCGGGGGCACCTTCGTCAGCATTCCTACCCTGGTGGATGACGGCGACATCAGCGCGGCGGCGACTGCAGCGGCGGAGAAAGGCGTGCAGCGAGTTTTCTCGACCATGGATGACGCGGGCTGCGCTCCAACCCTGGAGAAAATTGCCGGCCTGCTTGCAAGCGGCGATATCAAGCTACCGCCACTGCAGGAATTCCCCCTGCGCGATGTCGCCCGTGTTCACCGCATTCTCCAGGAGGGACACAACCGCGGCAAAATGGTACTGCGGGTAGCAGGTCTCGACGGTGTCTAGGGAGACAGGGCATGTCTGATGCATTACAGGTTTTTCAAGGTGGCGTGGCAGTCATCACGGGCGCGGGCTCCGGTATTGGCGAAGGCCTGGCCAGGGTAGCCGCTGAAAATGGCATGCGGGTGGTGGTAGCCGACGTCGCAATAGACAGGGCGCAAGCTGTGGCGGCCAGCATCGTGAAAGGCGGCGGGGAAGCGACGGCGGTTTTCGTCGACGTCTCGGTCCCGGCGTCGATAGACCAACTGGCGGAAATCAGTCATGAGACCTACGGAGACGTGACATTGCTGGTAAACAATGCCGGCATCGAAACGCTGGGCTTCAGTTGGGAGCTCAGCGCCGAACTCTGGGAAAAAACACTGAACATCAATATTCACGGCGCCATTCACGGTGTGCGCGCCTTTGCGCCACGCATGCTGGCCAGCGACAAACCGGCCTGGATAGCCAATACCTCCTCCATTGGAGGGCTCGGCATGATGCCGATCCAGACGTCATATATCCTCAGCAAACACGCGGTACTTTCCTTCAGCGAGTGCCTGTTCCTTGAAATGCAATTGAAAAAAGCGCCGATCAAGGTATCGGCAATCCTGCCCGGGCCCGTCGCCACGAAAATATTCGAGGACAGCGGGACAGGACCCGACGACAGCAGTCGGAAACACCGGGAAATGATGGCCCGGATGCTGGTAGCGGAGGGCATTACCGGTTACGAGGCCGCCCGGCGAATTCTGCCACAAATCGCTGCGGGAAATTTCTGGGTATCCACACACCCTGAAACTACCCGCGAATTTGCCGCCAACCGGGCCGGGTATCTCGGAGCGCTCGCGACGCCGGCCCTGCCGCTCGAGGTGCTGGCGGGCTTGGGGCTGGGGGACTCTATTTGACAAATCACGCTGGGAATATAACCGCCAACGTCGAAGGGGCAGGGCGTAAACGATGATAATCGTACAGGACAGGATCGTGGTCGCCGCCGCGGAAGTCGACCGGGTGCGCGAACTGTTCGCCGGTAATTACCAGGTCGAGGCTGAAGCGCGTGGCCTGATATTCATCGAGTCAATGGTTTCCCCGCCACTGAAAACATTCGCCGCCCCGGTGACCCTGTGGCAGCGCTGGCAGGTGGCTGACACGGCAACCTGGTGGGCTATGCGTGCCCGGTCGGCCACGCCCACCGTCGCCGCCTTCTGGCGACAGATAGACTCCCTGTGCGAGAGCCGCGAGCGCAGCTACATGATTGCCGGGGAGAACATCGATCTGCCTGTCGGAGAAGATCTGATGCCCTTTGAAGTCTCTGTAAGGGGATACCGGGAAACAGCACAGCTGGCGCTGAAAGAAAATCTTCCCGTCGAGTTGCGTATCGAACTGGAGCAAGCCCTGCAAAAAGCGGGCGAATTGCCGGGTATCGAGCTGGCTCAGCTGTCGGCCAATATGGCGCCGGAGTACGCCGCGGGCGACTATACCTGGGACCTGCTTTATCCCGACCGTGCCACCGCGAGGGCCGCTCGCGCTTCTGCTCTCTGGCAACAGACACTCGTTCCGGTGCTGGCAGGGGCCTGCGATCGCTGGCACGCGCTGGCCATGGAACCCATCGGCGCGGGTTTGCGCCGTCGTGAAATGACCGACGGTGTCAAGCGCACGGCCTATTTCCGCATGCTACCTGAACAGGCTGACAAGCAGGACCGCTTCGAACGGGATCTGCTTGAAATGCCCACGCAGATTTCACAGATATTGAACTGGCGTCTCAGCAGGGCGCACACCCTGGACTGGGATAACTCGGGTTGCCCGCCCTGGAGCCACGTCTGGGAACAGGAGTTCGAGTCTGTCGACGGCTTGCTTGGACCCTATATGATGCACCCACATCACTGGGCGCATATCGACCGCTGGTTCGACCCGGAGTCGGGCGTTCAGGCGCTGGATGTGAATCTCTCCCACGCCTACAGTACCGTAACGACTAGCGTGCTTGGACTGGAGTCCGGTTAAAAGCACCCACCTGGGGGAGTCGACAACATTATGGGCAAGCAACTGGATGGGAAAGTAGCCCTGATCACTGGCGCGAGCCGGGGCATAGGCCGCGCCCTGGCGCAAAGGCTGGCGTCCGAGGGCGCTACTGTCGTGGTCAGCGCCCGTTCCCTGCAAGCCAGCGGCCAGTTTGCGGGCACGCTGGCGGAAACCGTCGCGCTGATAGAGGCCAACGGTGGCGCCGCCCACCCTTTGGTAGCTGACCTGGAAAAAGACCAGGACCTCGATACCCTGGTCCAAGGCGCCGTGGAACGCGCGGGTGGTCTGGATATTCTCATTCACAGTGGTGGCCAGGCGGCTTACGCGCCAACCACAGAAATGCCACTACGAATGTTCGACAACACCATCGGGCACTACCTGCGTGCGCCATTCAGGCTGGTTCAGAACGCGGTACCGGAGATGAAGAAGCGGGGTGCGGGCTGGATAGTCATCCTGGGCTCGGTAACGGCGCTGCCACCCGGCCGACCGTACGACGAGTGGGCAACCTTCGGCGGCAACTCGATATATTCTGCCACCAAGGCCGCTGTGCACCGGTTTGCCCAGGGGCTGGCTGCAGAACTGCTGCCCCACAATATCGCAGTCAATACCCTCGCACCCAGTACCGCCATCCGCACGCCGGGGGCGGCCGAGCACATTCCGGAAGACTATCCCTCGGAACGCATTGAATACATAGCCGAAACCGCTCTGAGCCTGTGCCTGCTTCCCGCCGCGGAGCGTACCGGACTGACCGCGTACAGCTTACATTTTCCGCTCTACCACAATATTCCAGTGCACACGCTGGACGGTAAAGAGCGCATCGAGGACCCGGTTATTCCGCCCTATGCGCATCCGGGTATCGTGGCGTCGGGGGAGGGTAGCTGACGGGCGGGTTCCCACGGGCATGTCGTCTGCGCCATTCACTGGGAGACAGGTCAGTCCACTGCCGAAAGGCGCGCCTGAAGGCGCCCGCATCACTGAAGCCGAGAAGCGACGCGATATCGTTAACGGCCAGTTCCGGCTGGCCCAGCCAGCGGGTGGCGCTGTCTTGCAAACAGGACTCACGCAACTCACGAAAGGACGTGCCGGCACTGGCCAGGCGCCGGCGGAAGGTAGACAGCGGCAGCCCCAGCGCGGCGGCGAGGTCCTCCTGCCGCGGAACCCCGGAACGGAGCCGCAGCGAGGCGGCGATCATCGACACCACCTGCTCTGCCAGGGAACGACGCGTATCCTCGAATACCGCGCAGGGGAACACGCTGAAAAAATCGCCGAATTCCCCCGCGCTGCGCACCACGGGCAGTTGCAGGATTTCCACCGGGAAATCCATGGCGTAGCTTTCCCCGCCCGCCAGCACGGGAGCGTTGAACAACTTCAGGAACGGCAGCACATCGTCTCGCTCGACCGGTCCGATGCTGACCTGCAGCAACTGCAATTCCACACCCACCAGCCACTGAAACAACTGACGGAAGGCGAACAGGCCGGTGATGTCCACCAGGCTGCTGGCGGTAGTTGGGTTGGAGCGCAGCGAATCGAGACGGAATGAGGCCAGACTCTGAGTGATGACAAGGTCAGCCTTGCCCGCGCGGGGCGTCAGCATGTCGCCGAAACGGATGCAGATGCGGATGGCCTCTTCCAGGGTCCGGGTCGACAGGGCGGCGCGACACATCAACTCGACCTCGTCCCGGGCCATGGCGGGGTGCTCGTCCTGCTCCGCGCAGTGACCATCCAGCAGTTGTACCGCCTCCAGGTACCACAGGGTGAACGCCCTGATCGAGCCGGGTTCGGGGCCGGGAGTGGGCAGGTGGACCGAATTCAGTTCGCGCCGCAGCAGGTCTACCAGTGGACCGATGGCTGACATACGCTGCCCGGCTTGCGGCTCCACGGCGGCGCTCCCGACCTTGCTCATTTCGGGCATACTACGCACTTTTGATCATTATTGATACTACAAAATGACACTAATGTTATGTCGTTATCCGTCAGGGTTCTGTAATCTCTGTGCCACTTCAATCACAGGTTGCGAGGGATGACAGCGATGGTCGAGAAAGATTTACGGGTGGTCGTGCTGGGCGCGGGGATGTCGGGAATCCTGGCCGGCATCAAGCTGCAGGAAGCCGGCATCACGGACGTGACCATTTACGAGAAAGCCGACAATATCGGCGGCACCTGGCGTGAAAATACCTATCCCGGACTGACCTGCGATACACCGTCGCATCACTATACCTATTCCTTTGAGCGCAATCCCGACTGGTCGCGTTACCTGCCTCCGGGACAGGAAATCCAGGCCTACTTCGAGCAGGTGGCGGACAGGTACGGCATCTACCAGATACTCCGGTTCAATGAGGAGGCGGAGCTGGCTGAGTTTCGCGATGGCCGCTGGCGGCTGCGGTTCAAGAGTGGTCTCGAGGACAGTGCCGATATCCTGATTGCCGCCACCGGTGTACTGCACGTGCCCAGGTACCCTGATATCGAGGGGATTGACCAGTTCCAGGGAGACATTTTCCACAGCTCGAAGTGGGACCACTCGGTGCCACTGGACGGTCAACGCATTGGTGTGGTGGGCAATGGCTCGACCGGCGTACAAATCGTCTCGGCGCTGGCCGACCGGGCGGCGAAACTGGTGCACTTCCAGCGCACGGCACAGTGGATCATGCCCATAGACAATTCGCCCTACACGGCGGAGCAGAGGGCGGCTTTCCACGACCCCGCCGTGCTCGAGGAGGCACTGGATATCGAGAACTTCAATAAGTCCGTGGATGCCTATACCCAGGCCATCGTGGATGAGTCGTCCGAGGGTGCGCAGTTTTTTTCTTCCGAGTGCCTGAAAAACCTGGAGGAAAATGTCCTCGACCCGGAGCTGCGGGAAAAGTTGCGCCCTGATCACAAGGCCCTCTGCTACCGGCTGGTGTGGTCGCCGGATTACTATCGCGCTATACAGGCGCCCACCGCATCACTGGTCACCGAGGGCATCGAGCGCATCGAAGCCGGGGGTATCCGCACCCGCGACGGCGAACTGCACGAGCTGGATGTCATTGCCCTGGCGACAGGCTTCAAGTCGGATGCCTTTATGCGGCCCATGGAAATTATCGGCCGCGGCGGCTTGAGCCTGAACGAGGTCTGGGCGGATAGTCCCAAGGCCTACCTGGCCGTGAGCGTGCCCGACTTTCCCAACTTTTTCATGCTCAATGGTCCCAATGGGCCGGTGGGTAACTTCCCGCTGATCACTATCGCCGAGCACCAGTGGGACTATATCAGCCAGTTGATCGACAGGATCCGCTACGGCGACGCCGACCAGATCGCCTGTACTGCCGCGGCGATGAGCCAATTCGAGACGGATCGCGGCATCGCGGCGAAAAAGACGGTGTGGTACACCGGGGGCTGTCACAGCTGGTACCTCAACGCGGAGGGCATACCGGCCAGTTGGCCGTGGACCTTCAACCATTTCGTCGAAAAGATGCGGGAGCCTGTCTGGCAGGACTACGAGTGCCTGCGCACGGCCTGTTGACGCAGACATCCCGGGGGCCCTCTCGCTTTGGCAGGTGATTGGGAGTATCTTGCGGCCAGACAGGAACATCAGGGAAAGCCGGTCATGACCGCCTCATGCGTCTCGACACAGACCGATGGTTTCATAACCGTCGTCACGCTCAACCAGCCCGAAAAACGCAACCCGATTTCAGAGCCGGACATGGTCGATGCGCTCGCAGCTGCGCTGCAAGCAGCCGACGCGGAGCCGGCGACCCGCGTGGTTATTCTCACCGGTGCCGGCCCGGCGTTTTCCTCCGGCGGTGACATCAGCCGGATGAAACCCGGTGGCGGTGGGATGCGCGGGCACACACCAGCAAAGACCCGGGCTAATTACAGGAGCGGCATCCAGCGCCTGCCACTGTTGATCGAAGCCATGGAAGTACCGCTGATAGCGGCGGTGAATGGGCCCGCCATCGGTGCAGGTTGTGACCTCGCCTGTATGTGTGACATCCGGATAGCGGCCGAGAGCGCCCGGTTCGCAGAGAGTTTCGTGAAGCTGGGGCTGGTACCGGGGGACGGGGGTGCGTGGCTGCTGCCCCGGATCGTGGGTTTCTCGCGGGCCACGGAGATGGCCCTGACGGGTGAGTTGATCGATGCCCACACCGCCCTGGAATATGGCCTGGTGTCCCGGGTAGTGCCGGATGCCGGTCTACTGGACGCCGCCAGGGCTGTAGCGGACAGGATCGCAGCCAATCCCCCCCAGGCTGTGCGCATGACACGACGGCTGCTGCGGGAGGCGACCGGCAACAGCCTGGCCGGCACGCTGGAACTGTCGGCGGCGATGCAGTCCCTGGCCCATGAGACCGGCGATCACGAGGAAGCCGTGAGCGCGTTCCTGGAAAAGCGCCAGCCTGACTTCCGCGGCGATTGAGTCGCCCCCCGGGGACTCCATCATCCCGGGACTCCATCCCGGGGACTCCATCCCGGGGACGTCCACAAGCCCCGCAAATACCGTACAATAGCCCCCCTTTCAAACTAGCTGATTCGAGACAAGATGTTAGATATCAAGGCGGTACGGCAGGATCCGCAGGCTGTCGCAGAAAAACTGGCCCGGCGCGGCTTCACCTTTGACATCGTGGGGTTTACTGCCCTGGATGCGGAGCGCAAGGAGGCTGACATGAGCAGCCAGGCGCTGCAGGCGGAGCGTAAGGCCGCCAGCAAGCAGATCGGCCAGCTGATCGGCCAGGGCATGAGCGTCGACGAGGCCAAGGCCCAGGTCAACGAGACCCTGGAAAAGATCGGGGCGCAGCTGAGCGCGGCGGAAGAGCGGGCGCGGGAGATCAACCGGCAGCTGGAGGACCTGCTGCTGGGCACACCCAACATCCCTGATGACGAGGTGCCCGAGGGCGCCTCGGAAGAACAGAACGTCGAATTGGAACGCTGGGGAGAGCCCACCCGGCTGGGGTTCCCCGCCCGTGATCACGTGGACCTCGGCGAGGGCCTGGGGCAGCTCGATGGCGAAACCGCCAGCAAGATTACCGGCAGCCGTTTTACCGTACTCTACGACGGTCTGGCGAGGCTTCACCGGGCGTTGATCCAGTTCATGCTCGACACTCACACCAGTGAGCATGGTTACAGCGAAATCTACGTCCCTTACATCGTCAACAAGGACAGCCTGCGCGGCACCGGGCAACTGCCCAAGTTCGAGGAGGACCTGTTCAAACTGCGTCACGATGCCGATTACTACCTGATTCCCACCGCCGAGGTGCCGGTAACCAATGTCGCCCGGGACCGCATTTTCGAGGACGCGGAACTGGGGCAGGGCGGCCTGCGTTTCGCCTGCCATACCCCCTGTTTCCGCAGCGAGGCAGGCAGTTACGGCAAGGACACCCGCGGCATGATCCGCCAGCACCAGTTCGAGAAGGTGGAACTGGTCCAGCTGGTGCGCCCGGAACAGTCAGAGGCCGCCCTGGAGGCGCTGACCGGCCACGCGGAGATCATCCTGCAGAAATTACAGTTGCCCTACCGCAAGATCATCCTCTGCGGCGGCGATCTCGGCTTCAGCGCCCGGCGCACCTATGACCTGGAGGTGTGGCTGCCGGCCCAGGAGACCTACCGCGAAATCTCCAGTTGCAGCAACTTCGGTGACTACCAGGCACGGCGCATGCAGGCGCGCTGGCGCAATCCCGCCACCGGCAAGCCGGAGCTGCTGCATACCCTTAATGGTTCTGGCCTCGCGGTGGGCCGCACCCTGGTCGCCATCCTGGAGAACTACCAGCGCGAAGACGGCTCAGTGGCCATACCGGAGGCCCTGCACAGTTACATGGGCGGCCTGACCGTGCTCGGTGGCTGACCGTGGACTACCTGCCGATCTGCCTCAAGCTGCAGGACCATCCCGCCCTGCTGGTCGGTGGCGGTCGGGTCGGTGGGCGCAAGGCGCGGCTGCTGCTGCGCGCCGGCGCGCGTCTCACTGTCGTCGCGCCCAGGCTCGGTGAGGAACTGGCCGCCCTGGCCGGGTCCGGCGCCATCGACTGGATCCAGACCGGTTACGACAGTGCGCACCTGCAGGGAGCGACCCTGGTGGTTGCCGCGACTCCCGACCGGGCACTGAATCACCGTGTTTACCAGGACGCCACCGCGGCGGGTATCCCGGTCAACGTCGTGGACGATCCCGATTTATGCAGTTTCATCTTCCCCAGTATCGTCGACCGCAACCCGGTGATCGTGGCGATCACCAGCAGCGGCAGGAGCCCGGTTCTGGCACGACAGTTGCGGCGCCGTATCGAGGCCATGACGCCCGCCGCCTATGGCCGCCTGGCGGACTTTGCAGGCCGGCTGCGGGATCGGGTCAGGAGCGTGCTCAGCAACGAAAGCAGTCGTCGCCTGTTCTGGGAGCAGGTGGTGGATGGCCGGGTCGGGGAACTGGTGCTGGCCGGCAATGAACGGCGCGCGGAAGAGGAACTGGAACGCCAGCTACAGGGCAGCGATGTCCTCGACCAGGGCGAGGTCTACCTGGTAGGCGCCGGCCCCGGCGACCCGGACCTGCTGACCTTCAAGGCCATGCGCCTGCTCCAGACGGCGGATGTCGTGTTGTATGACCGCCTGGTTGCGCCGGAGATTCTCGACAAGGCAAGACGCGATGCAGAACGGATCTATGTTGGCAAGCGACGCGCCGAGCACAGCCTGCCCCAGGAGGAAATCAACCAGCTGTTATTGCGCCTGGCGCAGGAGGGCAAGCGGGTGGTGAGGCTGAAGGGGGGGGACCCGTTTATCTTCGGCCGCGGTGGCGAGGAGATCGAGTTACTGGCCCGGCATCGGGTGCCATTCCAGGTCGTGCCGGGAATAACAGCTGCCAGCGGCGCGGCCTGCTACGCCGGCATCCCACTGACCCACCGCGATCACGCCCACTCAGTGCGTTTCGTGACCGGCCACCTGCGGGACGACACCCTGGACCTTGACTGGGACCAGTTTACCGACCCCCGAGAGACCCTGGTGTTTTACATGGGGCTGATGGGCCTGCCGAGCATCTGCCGGCAACTGCAGGCCCATGGGCGGGACCCGGGAACGCCCGTGGCGCTGGTGGAGCGGGCGACTACCAGTTCGCAGCGGGTGCTGACCGGCACCCTGGCGACCATGGAGTCTGTGGTGGAGCGCGAGCAACCCCGCGCCCCGACCCTGATTATCGTCGGCGCCGTGGTGGGTCTGCACCGCAGCCTGAGCTGGTTTGGTGAGGATAGCGCGCGCTAGTCGCTTTCCTTGCTGAGGCGCAGGGCGTAGGCCTGGCGCTTGAGTTCCAGGGCATCAACCAGCACGTTACCCGCCTCGGACAGCAGTACGTCGCTGTCTTCCGCGTCTTCACCGCCGTCCAGATCCGCGATCGGCGGTTGGTCCAGGGGATTATCGGCATTCGTGGTGGCATCCGCCGCCTCGTCTCCGTGTTCAGCGTCATTGGCGGCCTCCAGGTCTTCCCAGGCGGCCAGCGGCTCCTCACCCAGGGCTACACGACGGCGATTTTCGATCGCCAGGGCCTGGGCTTCCCGCTCCTTGCGTTGCGCGATACGGGTCTCCTCGTTAAGTGACACCAAGGTCACGTCACGCGCCTCGTCGGCCATGGCCACCTGATCCTGCAGGTACTGAAAGTCGGGGTTATGGTCGGAGCGGGCCACAAACAGCTCGTTGATCCGGGGCAGGATGGCGGTGTAATCCTCGTAGCGGCGGTGCCGAACCGGGTTGATCTGGTCCCAGTCCAGGGCGTGCTCGAGCGAGCTCTCGCCAATTTCCTCGTGGTCATACAGTGACGGGAAGATCACGTCGGGCACCACGCCGCGGTGCTGGGTGCTGTCGCCGGAGATGCGGTAAAACTTGCTCTCCGTCAGCTTCAGCTGACCCTCGGGCAGGGGAATCATGGTCTGAACGGTGCCCTTGCCGAAGGAGCGGTCGCCAACGATCAGCCCGCGTTCGTAATCCTGGATGGCGCCGGCGAATATCTCCGAAGCCGAGGCGCTGAGGCGGTTGATCATGACCACCAGCGGCCCCTCGTAGTAGGCGCTGCGCAGTCGCTTGCCGTCCCGGTAGACGCGACGGGTGGAATGGCGTATCTGCACCGTGGGACCGTACTCGATGAACAGACCGGTGAGCTCATTGGCTTCCTGCAGGCTGCCGCCGCCATTGTTACGCAGGTCGACAATAAGACCGTCCACGCCTTCTTCCTGCAGTTCCTGCAGGAGCCGTTTCACATCGCGGGTGGTGCTCTTGTACTCCTTGTCACCACGGCGCATGGCGTCGAAGTCGATATAGAAAGCCGGTATATCGATCACACCGATCTTCAGGGTCTCTTCGCCATTGGGCACTTCCAGTATCTGCTTGTGCGCAGACTGTTCTTCCAGTTTGACCTTGTTGCGCACGATAGTAATCGTCTTGCGGACGTCAGTGGATTTGGCCGCGGCGGGGATTACCTGCAGGCGCACGGTCGAGTCCTTGGGACCGCGGATCAACTCGACCACCTCGTCGAGGCGCCAGCCGATGACATCTTCCAGGGGACCCTGTTCACCCTGGCCGACGGCCACGATGCGGTCGGCAGGGCGCAGCTCACCTTGTTTGTCGGCGGGCCCAGCGGGCACCAGTCGCGCCACCTTGGTGTATTCGTCCTCGTTCTGCAGGACGGCGCCTATGCCTTCCAGGGACAGGCTCATGTTGATATTGAAATTCTCGCTACGGCGCGGTGAGAAGTAATTGGTATGGGGATCGTACAGGCTCGTCAGGGCATTGGCGTACAACTGGAACACGTCCTGGCTGTTGTACTGGTTTACCCGGTTCAACTGGTTGCTGTAGCGTTTGGCCAGGGTGGGAGCGATCTCCTCAAACGGCTTGTCCGCCAGTTTCAGGCTGAGCGCCTGGTTCTTCAGCCGCTTACGCCAGCGTTCGTCCAGTTCCGCCGGCGTGGTCGCCCACTGGCGTTTTTCCAGGTCCAGGTCGTAACTCTCGTCAAGGGTGAAATCCATCGCGGCGACACGCTCCGGCATACTCTCGATCAGCTGTTCCAGCCGGGTTTTCATGCGCAGGTAGAAGCGGTTGAAAATGTCAAAACCGGGCTCCAGTCGGCCCTTGCGCAGCGCCTCGTCCTGGTGTGTGCGGTATTTTTCGAATTCGGCCAGGTCGCTGGCCAGGAAAAACATCTTGCCCGGGTCCAGGGATTCGATATAGCTGTCCAGGTGCTGGGAGGACAATTCATCGTTGTAGGTCAGCTTGGCGTAATGCCGCTCCTCCAACTGCTCGATCAGTTCAGCAATGGTCTCCTGCTGGGCCTCGGTGTATTCGATGTCGCCGTTGTTGATGGCGGGCTTGGCCCAGCTCGAGCTGGCCAGCGAGCCCAACAGCAGCCCACTGAGCAGTATGGACAGTACCAGGCGGTGCGAAATCTGGCGGATCAGGTCAAATTTGGACAAAACAGGCTCACTCACTTACTTGCATGTGCGGTAATGGTTCAGTGTAACCCGCTCTCGCGGCGGGTCAATGCGGTGTTGCAGTGATATAGAGTCTCCCGGGCGCCGAAAGTTCGCTGCCTGTCGCGGGATGCCGCTACAGCGCCCGTGGCGCGTCACCGGCGTGAAACAGCAGGGTATCCCCCGGGCTGGTCCACAGGCGGCGCAGACGGTTGACTTGCCCCGCATTCAGGTCCTGCAGCAGGGTGAACTCCAGGCTGAAAGCCTGACCCCGCCGCGCGGCGACGGTAAAGTAAAGCCAGGTTTCCTGATAGTCTACTTCCAGCCCCAATAACGTCAGGGGCCGGGGCTCCCGGTCGGGGCCGCGCACCACGAAATGTCGCTGCAGGTAGGACTGGACCAGGACCCGGGCGTCGGGGTCTCGGTCCAGCACGACCCTGCGCCCGGCCAGGTTGCCCAGCGCCGTTTCCAGCTCTTCGGGAACCACCTGCAGTGACACCTGCAGGGTGTCACCGTCGCTGCTCCAGGCCATCTCGGCGTAGGCCGAGTGATTGGGATGGGCCGGGGCAGGGAGGACCACCACGGCGAGCACCAGGGCCAGGACCAGAGGCAGGAGTTTCATGCTCCGCTACTTGATGGTCTGATCCCAGGATTCCTTCTCATAGCGCCGCATCGGATTGGGATCCTCGCTCTCCTTGAACAACTGGAAGCGGGTCGGCTCAACCCGGCGCGGCCAGGCGTTGTCGGCCCGGTTGGCGTCCGGCGTGGAGCGATAGGGATCCAGTTCTATGCTGCTTATCTCCCGCTCGGTCACGAACAGCCGTGTGACCTGCTCGGCATTGCGGCGCCAGATCTCAGCCGGAATCTCCAGTTCTTCCACCTCGCCATCGTCGTAGGTAATGCGCAGGGGCAGGGGCGTTACCAGGCCTCCGATATTCCTGAAGGTGACCGCATAGAAGTTCTGGTCTGTGTCCAGCAGCGCCAGTTCCCGGTCGGTCAGGGCTTTCTTGACCTTTTCGTACTGGGCATAGTCCCAGGGCGTCACCGCGTACTCATCCAGTTCATTGTAAAAATCCTCGAGCTCGGGATAGCGTTCCACCAGTTTCTCGACGCCCTCGTCGCGCTGTTCGGTCAGGGTGGGTTCGCGTAGCTCATCCCGGGCCTTCTGCCATGCTTTCTCGACCTCCGGGTTTCGGCTGTCTACCTGGTACAGGGCGATATCGCTGATGGCCACGTCAACGTATTCGGTGCCGTAGAACCAGCCGCGCCAGAACCAGTCCAGGTCTACCGCCGAGGCGTCCTCCATGGTACGGAAGAAGTCTGCCGGCGTGGGGCGCTTGAAACGCCATCGCCGGGCAAACTCGCGGAACGCAAAGTCAAACAACTCCCGGCCCATGATGCTTTCCCGCAGGATGTTGAACGCCGTGGCCGGCTTGCCGTAGGCATTGTTCCCGAACTGCAAGAGGCTTTCCGAATTGGTCATGATCGGTACCTGCTCGGCACTGGTCATGTAAGGCACGATCTTTTCCGGCGGGCCACGGCGGGAGGGGTATTCCTCCTCCCAGGATTGTTCGGCCAGGAATTGCAGGAAGGTATTCATGCCCTCATCCATCCAGGTCCACTGCCGCTCGTCGGAATTCACCACCATGGGGAAGTAGTTGTGACCGATCTCATGGATGACGACTGATATCAGACCATACTTGCTGCGCTCCCAGGTCTTGTCATAGTCCTTCTGCCTGTCATCCCAGTAGGTCTGGTCCTCGGGATAGGGGCGGGGCGCATTGAAGCTGATCATCGGGTATTCCATACCGCCGACCGGACCGTTGACCGAGATGGCGACCGGGTAGGGATACTGGAAGGTGTAGCGGTTGTAGCTGTCGATGGTGTGAATAACCGCCGGCGTGGAGTACTGGCTCCACAGGGGCTCGGCCTCGTTGGGATAGAAACTCATGGCGAGCACCGTGGCGTCACCGTTGGCGGCGTTACGGGCATCCCAGATGAATTTGCGCGAGGAGGCCCAGGCAAAATCGCGCACCTGTTCGGCCCGGAATCTCCAGGTCTTGGTGACCTGGGTGCGGCTGCCCTGGGCGCGTTTGGCCTCCTCTGGGGTCACGATGAACATCTGCTCGTCGCTGGAACGCACCGCCTCGAGCCGTTTCTGCTGCTTGCGGCTCAGCACCTCGTCCTCATTCTGCAGCACACCAGTCGCGGCCACCACGTGATCTGCAGGTGCGGTTATGCTGACCTCAAAGTCACCCAACTCCAGGGTGAATTCGCCGTTGCCGAGGAATTGTTTGTTCTGCCAGCCCTGGTAGTCGGTGTAGGCGGCCACGCGCGGGTACCATTGGGCCACTTCATAGATATAGTTGCCGTCCTCCTCAAAATACTCGTAGCCCCCGCGGGCGAAAACGACCTTGGCATCCACGATGTTGTAGGCCCAGGCCAGTTGCACCTGCGTCTGCTCACCGGGGGCCAGCGGGGTGGCCAGATCTACTCGCATCATGGTCTTGTTGATGACGTGCGGCAGGGCCTTGCCCTCACCGTCCTGGACGTACCGGATATTGAAACCGCCCTTGAAGTCCCGCCGCATGAGCAGGCTGGCCATGCTGGAGTAGGGAAACTTGTCGAAAGCCGGGGCGGTCTGGGTCAGCACGTCGTCGGAATCCGGCTTCAGCCGGTTCTGTTCCAGTTGCAGCCAGATATAGGGCAGCGGGTGAGGACTCTGGTTGTGGTAGGTGATGGTTTCCCGCCCCTCGATCCGCTGGCGCTCGTCGTCCAGACTGACCTCGATCTGGTAGTCAGCGCGCTGTTGCCAGTATGCGGGCCCGGGCGCGCCGGAGGCCAAGCGGGTCTCGGTGGGCGTATCCAGCAGTGGCCCCAGTTGGGCAAACTTTTCCGCTGCGCTAACTGCGGCCTGGCTCGCGATACTTGACGTGAGCATCATCAGAAACACAAAAATTTTATTTTTCATATGGTTATATATTCTTTTGAAGGTACATTCTAGAATTGCCCCAATGGTTTTTCACGCACACCCCTACCTGACACAAGCACGCCCAGATGTGAGACGAACAACCACGCCCATACCTCAAGTCCTAAGCAGACTAGCCCATTCCGACTAAGCTTGTAAAAAAACAAAACAGGATTTTGGAAAATGGCCAACATTGTGATCTGCGCGGACGGCACCTGGAATCGACCGGAGGAAGACCTGGAAAAGGACCATCCGACCAACGTGTTGACCCTGGCGCGGGCGATCCAGCCGCGCTATCCCGGGGGCAAGCAGCACGTCTTTTACGACTGGGGCATAGGGTCTTACTACAACAGGCTGGCCGGCGGCATTACCGGACAGGGCATACACAAGAACATCCTCGATTGCTATCGCTACATCGTGCAGAACTACGCCCCCGGCGACTGCCTGTACCTGTTCGGTTTCAGCCGCGGCGCCTACACGGTGCGGGCGCTGTCCGGCCTGATCTATAACTGCGGTATCGTCACACGCCCCGATGCGCGGCTGATCGAGCAGGCGTGGCGCATTTACAAGAGTCCCGGCGACAGGAATCACCCGAAGGGCAGGGATGCACGCCAGTTTCGCCGGGATCACAGTCACCGCAGCCGCCGGATCAGGTTCGTCGGGGTCTGGGATACGGTGGGCGCTTTGGGCATACCTTTCAGCGTCCTGGGGCTGCTCGATCCTCACGACGAGTTTTATGACACCAAAATGGGGCCGAACATCGACTACGCCCGGCATGCGCTGGCCATCGATGAACTGCGCAAGGATTTTGAGCCCACGCTCTGGACCCCCAATCGGGGGGTCGACCTCGAGCAGGTCTGGTTCGCCGGGGTCCATGCGGACATTGGTGGGTCCTACGGTCCCGACCCGGATACAGGCAACCGGGTATCCGACCTGACCCTGCGCTGGATGCTGGACGAGGCCGGGCAACGCGGCCTGCGACTGGAGCCCCATATCCGTGAGGGGCTGAGCGACGGCCTTGACGCCAGCCTGAACAAGTCCCGCAACCATATTTATCGGGTCCGCAAGATATTGCGCCGCGAGTTGGTCGTCAGGGATAGACCGACCCGCATTCACGCCAGCGTGCGCCGTCGCTATGAGGCCGACCCCTCCTACCGTCCACCCCGGTTGCGGGCGCTGGTCGAGGCCCGTGGCTGGGACAGCCTTGACCTCAGCAACTGGCCCGAATGACGACCTCGCCCTACACTCCCGGTGGAGTGCGAAAGCGATTTACACGTCTAACAGCGGGGTACCTGCCACCATGTTTCGCCTTAGCCTGTTGCTGGCCGGGTCCATTTTTCTGACCCCGGTCCTTGCCGCCCCGCCGGACGTCCCGGTTCTGCCCCCGGCCTACTTCGACTGCTTCACAATCAGCCGCGATATCGAGCGCCTGAAGTGTTACGACCGGCTCGCCGGCAGCGAGGGCCCGGCCGCACTGGCACAGGTCCCTGAAGATCGGCGCGATTCCATACGCGACCGGCAGCGGCGCATGGCGGAACTGGAAAGTCGCGATCGCGCCGAGCAGCGCGGTGCACTGGTGGCTGATGACCCGAACTATTTTGTCTACGCGATTCCTGTCGACGACAAGCTGGGAGACGAGCAGCACGCCGAGTTCTACCTGTCTATCAAGTACACCCTGGGCGAACTGGCCCTGGAACGCTGGCAGGAACGACTGGAGACTCGGGACAGGATCTGGAGTGACGGCCTCAGCGAACTGGTACCGGACCGGCTCAACCTGCACTACAACGGCCTGTACGACTTCTACCTGATCGACAGCGACCGCTACACCTCGGCACCGGTCATTTCGCGGCGGCAGAACCCGGGTATCACTTTCGAATGGGACTATTCCAGTGGCCGCAACACCGTGCGTGCGGGCTGGTTCCACGAATCGAACGGCCAGCAACTGGAACAGGGCCAGGCCGCGGACTTTTTCGAGTCCCGTGACCTGTTCGGGGAGGACTATGCCCTCGCCAAGGTGAGTCGCGGCTGGGACTACCTCCTGCTGCGCTGGGAGCGCTCCGAGTCCAATTACTCGGAACTACTGCCCGTGGGACCTGAGGAGGACGACAAGTGGCTGCGTTACAACGTGGAGTACCGTGGATTTTGTAACTGCCAGGCATTCGGTTTCGTGGACGGTCGCGAGGACCGCATCTGGTGGGAGCCCGGCAACGGCGCCGATATCGGCGACTACGACGGTCTGCGCGGCATGATAGAAACCGGCTGGCACTCCGAGGAGTCGCAGTTTTCAATGGACGCCCGGCTCGAGCTGAAAACCAATACCGGCGGCAGCTTCGCACAGCACTGGGGCGGCAAACTGACACTGGGAGCCAACTTCCGCAACCTGCGGGGGACCCTGTTTTACTTCGACGGCTATGGCCGGGAGCCCTCGACCTATCACCTGCGCACCCGGTACATGGGCCTCGGTATCGAGTTGCACTGATTACAGGGCGGCCCCGATCGCGCGAAACAGGGCGATGGATTCCAGTTCACGGTAAGAACTCTCATCGTTGCTGGAGCCATAATCGCTGCTGGCGGACAACTTGACGACGACCAGCCCGAGTGTGGTATCGACATAGATAAACTGGTTGTAGACCCCGATGGCGCTGAATTCGCCGTCATCGCCCCCGGGGGGTAACCACCACTGCAGGCCATAACCCCAGCTTTCGGGTCCTTCTCGACCGGGCAACAAGTGAGGCGCGGTGGCACTGGTCGACGCGACGACCCAGTCCTCGGGCACCAGCTGCTTCCCCTGCCAGTTGCCGCGCAAGCGGTACAGTTCTCCGAGCTTGGCGTAATCGCGGGCGGTGGCGTTCAGCCCCATGAAAGCCAGCTCCATACCCTCGCTGTCCTGTACCCAGTAGGCCCGGTATTCGGCTCCCAGCGGATGCCACAGCTTGTCCTGCATGTAATCGGCGATCGAGCGCCCCGTGGCGCGCACCAGCAACATGCCCAGCGCCTGCGTATCCATCGAATTGTAGTGAAGCACCGTGCCCGGCTCGCGTTCGCGACGCAGGGTGGTAACGAAGTCGTCCATGGAACCACCTAGGACCAGGACCCGTCCCTGGCGCATGATGTCGGACTCAGGATCCGAGTAATCCTCATTCCAGCGGGTTCCGGAAGACATCTGCAGGATGTCGCGGATGGGAACCGCATCGTAGGACGAGCCCAGTAATTCCGGCACGTAATCGGTAACGGGGTCGTCGATGCTGGCGATAGAACCCTCGGCAACTGCGATTCCCACCAGTGCAGAGACAAAACTCTTGGCCACGGACATGGATAACCAGTTGACGTCAGGACCACCGCTCAGCCAATAATTTTCGTAACGGATTTTCCCGTTCTCCAGCACCAGCAGGGCAACCGTGTCGGTTTCCCGCAAAAAGCTGTCTACAGCGCGGGATTCGCCGCGCCAGAAGTAACGGTCCGGCAACGCCATGGCCGCCCCGGCAGGGAACACAAACGGCTCGGGGGAGGGTGACATCTCGACAGAGTCAAACACTTCCTCCAGGCGATTCAGTCGCTCGTACTGCTCCTCACCGCTGAAGACCGTAGAGAAAAAAGCGTAGCGCCCGCGCACTTCGGCGGTCGCCAGCCACAGTGAACCGCCGATAAGAAAGAGGCCAAAGATGGCCAACAGGGCATAGCGCCACATCAGGCAGGCCTGAGGATGGCCATCTGTCGCTCCAGGGTTTCCGGGCCGAAGCCCGCGTCAATGGCACAGCGGTCGATCAGGCCACCGAAGCGTTCAGCGATCTGCTGTGCGGCCTCCACGGGTGTGCCCACCGCGGCGAAAGCCCGCAGCATTTCGTCCGGAATCTCGCCGGGAAGCCTGTCCCAGTGCCCCTCCTTGGTCATACGGTTCAGGCGCGGCTGCAGGTCACCCCAGCCATGGGTGTCCAGCACGCCCTTGTACGCCGGGGTGGAACCATAGAAACCGAGACGGTAGCGGATACCGTTTTTAGCCTCCTCCAGTTGTTCTTCAGTTTCTCCTGCTGCGACGAATACCGGGAACTGGATTTCAAAGTCGTCGAAGCTGCGCCCGTATTTGGCCAGCTTACTTTCCAGGGCCGGCAGCATGACCTGCTTGAAGTGCTGCTCACTGCAGAATGAGTGCACGATGATGCCATCCGCTACCGCACAGGCAGTCTCCATCATCAGCGGCCCGACCGCAGCCATCAGCACTTTGGGCCGACCGAATTCCGTGTTGGTGGGGGTGAATTCCGGGGTCATCAGACGGTGCTGATAGAAGTCACCGCTGTAGTCGAGAGGCTCGCCCTGGTACCAGCAGTTCCATATCGCCTGCAGCGCCTCGATGTATTCGCGCATCTGTTTCGCGGGACCGTGCCAGGGCATGCTGAATCGGCGGGTAATATGGGGCTTGATCTGGGAACCCAGTCCCAGCACGAAACGCCCCCGTGAATAGGCGTTAAGGTCGTGGCCGATATTGGCCATGTTCATGGGATTACGGGCCAGGGCCACAGCGATGGACGTGCGCAGCTGGATGCGGCTGGTATGGTGAGCCGCCAATGCCAGGGGCATAAACGGCTCGTGGGCGATCTCGGCAACCAGCAGTCCGTCGTAGCCCAACTCCTCCAACTCCTGCGCTTTTTTCACCAGCTTGCCGGTGTCGTGGAATTCCTGATTGAAACCGAATCCGCCGTCTACTTTCATCTGCCTGTGTCCTGTTCTCAAAAAGAATAGCGGAGGTCTACGCCCCAGGTAAGTTCGTCCTCCGGGGTGGTGAGAAAGGCGCCGAGGGCATCGTCGCCCGCGACAAAACCGCCCGGATTGGAGGCATACTCCTTGTCCAGCAGATTATTACCCCACAGGGCGACCTCGATATTTTCGTCCGAGTTGGTCCAGGCGAGCCGCGCATTGAGCAGTTTCTTGTCCTGGAAATACCATTTCCCCGTTGCGAAGATGGCGGTGTTTTCGTCCGGGCCGGAATCCTCGGTATAGACGTAATTCATGTGCAGCAACAGGTAGCCGTAGGGGATTACCGGGGTCCAGTCCAGCTTCAGGGTATAAGCCGTGTCGGTGTCGCCGTCGATTTTTTCGCCGCCCACCAGGTCGCCATCGGCGTTGTAATACTGCTCCGAAACACTCTCGGTCTCGCGGTAGGTAGTCAAACCGCTCAGGCGCAAGGTATCGGTTACACTCCAGGTAACGATCAATTCAATACCGTCAGTCTCCTCGTCACTGTTGATGACGCCGGGTGCCGAGGTGGGATCGTCCGGTCCATCCCGCTTGTCAACGGAAGTCTGTCTGCCATCGAGTTCGTGGTGAAACAGGGCGACCTCGGCGCGCAGTCGATCTTCAAAAAAGTCGCCCTTCAGACCCAGTTCATAGCTGGTCATCTCTTCGGGATCGAAGGCGCCCGCCACGAACCCGGTAAAGCTCTGGCCATCGAAACCACCGGATTTATAGCCGGTGGCGTAGGAGAGATAGGTCATCGCATAGTCGGTGAACTGCCAATCGAGCACCAGGCGGCCGGTGGTCTTGTTCCAGTCGTCCTTGGTGGTGAATTTATTTAACCACTGCGACTCGGGGGCGCCTGTCTGCGCGGGGATGTAGGCGACACGGGCCGGCTCAAGAGGCCAGTCGACCTCCAGAGGGAAGGTCTGCCATGAATACTCTTTCTCGTCGTAGCTGTAGCGCAGCCCCGCTGCGACCCGGATGGTATCGGTCAGTTGGTAAGTGCCGTCTATGAACACGCCCCAGTTCACGAAATCGCCACTGTTGTCCATGGTCTCGTTGTAATAGACCCCCTCAAAACTCGGTGGCAGCACTCCCAAACCGGCCTCGTTGGAAAAGAACAGGTACAGGTCGTCGGGGGAATCGGCGAACAGATCCCAGATATGGGTGTCCTGGTCTGCCGGGATGCCGATTTCAGGGAGCAGCAGCACGCTCACGAACTGCATGTAGGAATCGGCCAGCAGACCGATATCGGTACGCTGGAACACGTCCTCCTGGCTGTAATTGGCCCCGGTGATCAAGTTTATGCGGTCGTTGATGTAGTTGAAGCGGAGCTCGCCGTAGAAAATGTCCGATTCCTCGATATTGTTGGTATCGAAGTAGCGGCGGGGCTCGGGCGTACCGTCCTCTTCCTGCAAGTTGGTCGTTTCCCAGTCACGATAGCTGACAATGCCGAACATCGACCACTGGTCGTTGAGCAACTGCTCCAGTTTCAGGGAGACACCGTACATCTCGCGGGTCTCCTCCTCGTTATTGCGCTGGGGGTTATAGCTTCGGTTAGCCCCGATCACGTCGTGTTGGTCCTTGCCGCGAAAGGGGTCGGCACTGCCCTGGAAGGCGTATTTACTGACCCCGATACCCGGGCGGGGCATCTCGTCGCGATCCTCGTAGTCCACGGCCAGCTGGATCTCAGTGCTGTCGCCGGGCGCCCACAGCATGACACCGCGGGCCGCCAGAAAGCCCTCGTCACGGAAATCATCGCCACCGGTCACGCTTCGGGTAAAACCCTGTCGCTGATGGGAGAAAATGTTCCCCCGCAGCGCCACCGTGTCGCCGACCGGCACGTTCAGCATTCCCTCGACCCGCACCAGCTCCTGGTTGCCAACCCGGGCCTTCACAAAACCCTCGAAGTCCTGGTTGGGTTTATTCGGAACAATATTGATCACACCGGCGGTGGCATTACGCCCGAACAGGGTGCCCTGCGGACCCTTCAATACCTCCGTGCGGGCGATATCGGTAAAAGGAATCGAGGTCACCGCCCGCGGCATGTACGCGCCGTCATAGAAAGTGGCGACAGAAGGGTCCTGGCCGGAGCTGATGTTGGGGCTGCTGACCCCCCGCACCGTGATGCCCACCTGGGTGGACCCGCCCACATTGTCGCCAATCTCCACGCCAGGCATGAAGGAATCGATGTCCTGTATGCTGGCTGCCCCTGTGTTGACCATGTCCTGTGCGGTAAAGGCATTCACGGTCACCGGCACGGTCATGAAGTCCTCTTCGCGCTTCTGGGCGGTTACCACCACTTCTTCGAGCGCCAGGTTGTAGCCGCCCTTACGCGCTTCCGGTTCCTGGGCGTAAACGCCGGCACTGGCCGAAGCGGCCATCACGGCCAGCGCCATCCTGACGGCTACCCGGGACTTGCGGAGTGGGTGGATGTTATTGCGGGAATCAATTGGCTTTCTCATTTTGCGGAGCCCCCTGGTCGAGAAATGCGTGATGTTTTTTTGTTTTTTACTTCAGTGTTGTTATATCAGGCCCCGGCGGCGAGCAGCACCGCCGGAGTGATGGAAAATTCTAACCCATCGGCCGCTGCAGAAATAGTCCGCCGGGAAATACCCGCTACTGTTTGGCTACCACAGTTAAACCGCCCCCGGAAGTGATTATTCGCATGGCGCAGGGGGCAGTGGCGCCAGCCTGGGAAGCTCGGATGCCGGGGGATTGGCAATAACACTGAGTCGCTCATAGACATTGCCGGCAAAGCAGTTGCTCTGTGCCGTCGCTGCGGAGCCGAACACGATGTCCCCCTCGAGTCCCTGGTAGGGTCCGCCAGCCAGCGGTTTGGTGCCATTGTTGACAAACACGTTGCGCAACACCCGGTTGTTTTCGATGACCTGGGAACCGAGGACCCCGGCGAAACCTGCCGGTACGGGTGAGGTCTCGCAATCGAAATCGGTGCCCGCCAGCACGACGCAGGAGTCGGCCAGCACCATGCCGAAAGCATTGTTGTTCTCGATCCGATTCTCCACGAAGCGGGATTCGTCCATGGCCAGGGCCAGAATGCCCGTTCCCGGGTTCAGGGTTGCGAGAATCCCCCCGGTCGCAGTATTGGGCCTGTTGTTATCGTGAATCCAGTTGCGCTTGATTGTGTAGCGATTGCCGTCGGGCCGGATGGCGAAGAGATGATCCTGCAGCACAAACACGGACACGCCGGCCGTATTGTTGCGAATCTCGTTGTAGGCGGCGTAGATGTCATCACTGTTGGAGATTTCGAGACCATTGACATTGTCCTCCATCAGGCTGTGCGTTACCTGGACATTGTCCGACGTCTCCACCCAGATGCCGCTGTCGTCCGCGCCGCTTGCCCGGCTGCGGGTGACCACGCCGTTCTTGGACAGGGTGGGGAATATACCGTAATTCCTGTTGTTCAGGGCCCAGATATCCAGAAAGCGAAATCCATCCAGCCGCTCGGTGAACAGGCCATTGTTCGGGAAACCTTCGATCGTTATCCCGGATATCTCCACGTCGAACAGCACCGGGTCGGTCTCGGTTGTCGGCTCGACCCCCGGCAGCACCGGAAAGGGGGGCGCCAGGCTGGAGTGACAGTCCATACACCGGGTGCGATCTCCGGGCACCACGACAATACCGTTACGCTGGCGCCCGGTGCTGCGCAGGATGACGCGGTTTGGAGATTCAGTGTTAACACTCGCGAGGGAGTTACCCGGTGCATTTTTTGACGCCAGGTCGACCGGGGCCAGGGGCTCGCCGAGACCGACAATGCGAAGGTGGCTCTTGCTGATTTCGAGCGCGTTGGTGCCTTGCGCCGTGCTGGCCTCGCGGTAGATGCCCGGCTCGATCAGAATGGTCGTGCCGGGCGTGGCGGCGTCAATAGCGGCCTGGATCGACTGGCCGGCGCGGACAATCATCACACCGGCGCCGGCCCGTTCGGGATGGACACTGGCCGGTGTGGCTGCCAGCTCCATTGGGGCTGCGGCAGGCAGGGGCTCACTGCCGCCCGGGTCAAGTGGGCCGATTGGCTGCGGTGGTGCCTGGTTGGCTGTGGCGGCGCCTGTGCGGGACCAGACGGTATTCGCGGCGCCCGGGGTCCAGCCCGGCTGCGACTGTGCACGAATTTCAAGCAGGTTGCTGCTACCGCCGGGATCCTTGTCAGAGTCCAGGTTTTCCACGCAGACGAAGGCTTCGATATTGCTCACCTTGCCTTCCGCATTCGGACTGCCGCAGGCCGGGTCGGTGATCGCCTTCACAATGTCCCAGCCGTAGGCGTTCCAGGGCGTACCCCCGGTGGAACTGACATGGCAAAGCTGACAGCCGGCATTGCTGCCCGAATTGGAGCCAGCACCGTACCTGGCGGTCCAGTCTTTCAGGGCGGCCTCCATTGCCAGCGCCGGGATGCACGCGCAAACCAGGGCAAGTGCGAGCCAGGCAAGCAGGTTCCGCCGCCAGTTGCAGGCCGTTGCCATCTGCGGTGTACTCATGCAAGCAGAGCGCCGGCCAGTCAGGTTTATTATTGGCCCCATAAGGTTCACCCTGGAAATCCTGCAAAGTCAGGAGGGTGAGTATAGTGCAGGGTGGGGTGTTTGCTACCGCGGACCCGGGCGGGTTCCTGGCAGTGTTGAGTTGCAAGTGAAAATTGGAGTTCCGGCAATGAGCATGTCCTACGACGCAATCCAGCAAATGATGACGGCCCCGGGCCAGGCCTTCGAGATGGAGCAGGTCAACTGCGGGGGGCGGGCATTTCTCGGCTGGAAAAATGCGCCAGCCAATATGAGCCAGATTCTGCAGCAATCCCGGCAACACGGCGATGCAGAGTTTATTGTTTACCAGGATGAGCGCATCAGTTATCGCCAGCATTACCACCGGGTTGCCGCCTTATCCCGGCGCCTGATAGAGGATTTCGGCATCGTGAAGGGTGACCGCGTGGCCATTGCCATGCGCAACTACCCCGAGTGGCTCTCTGCCTTCTGGGCGACCGTCTGCGTCGGCGCCGTGGCGGTGCCGCTGAACGCCTGGTGGACCGGGGAAGAACTCGGCTACGGGTTACGGGATTCCGGTTCCAGACTGGTATTTGCGGACGGCGAACGATTGTCCCGCCTGCAGGGCGTAAGGGGCAGCTTGCCGGATCTGGAACATATCGTAGCCGTTCGTTGCGACTCCCTACCCCGCAACGTGATCGATTACGCAGGTCTGGTCACCGGCCCGGATGCCGAACTCCCTGCCATTGACCTTCAACCGGACGACGACGCGACCATCTTCTATACCTCGGGAACCACCGGTTTTCCCAAGGGCACCCTGGGCTCCCACCGCAACTTCTGCAGCGTACCCCTCACGCTCGCCTATATGGGAGTGCAAACCCTGCTGCGCTCTGGCGGCTCCCTGCAGGACCTGGCGGCAATGCAAAAGACACGGCAGACAACCCTGCTGACGGTGCCGCTATTTCACGTAACCGGCTGTCACGGTGCAATGCTCGGCACGCTGAACGGCGGCGGCAAACTGGTCATGATGTACAAATGGGACCCGGAAGAGGCACTGGCGCTGATCGAGCGGGAGCGGGTTACCCTGTTCAGCGGTGTACCGACCATGGCCTGGCAGCTGCTGGAGGTTCCCGGGTTCGATCAGCGAGACCTGTCCAGCCTCGCCAGCATCGGCTACGGGGGCGCTCCCGCCGCACCGGAAATCCTCCGTCGCGTCAGTTCCAGTATCCCCGCCGCCAGTGCCTCCAGCGGCTGGGGCATTACCGAGACCTCGGCCGGGATCAGTATGATCGGCGGCCTGGACTATCGCGAGAAGCCCGACAGCGTCGGCAGACCGGTTCCGGTCTGCGAGGTCAAGGTAGTCGATGCCACAGGGCTGGAACTTGCCAGCGGGGACACCGGTGAACTGTGGGTTCGCGGTCCGAACGTCGCGCAGGGTTACTGGCACAAGCCGGAAGCCACGGCGGAGAGTTTTGTCGACGGTTGGTTTCGCACGGGTGACCTGGGGTGGATCGACCACGACGGCTGTATATACATTGTGGACCGCATCAAGGACATGATCATTCGCGGTGGTGAGAATGTGTACTGTGCCGAGGTCGAGGCTGCGCTACTCGAGCACCCGGCGGTGCGGGCCGCCAGCGTGTTCGGCGTGCCTCACACGGTATTGGGCGAGGAGGTCGGTGCGGTGGTTCAGGTCACTGAATTGAACGCGGTGAGCCCTGGCCAGTTACGCGAGCACCTGGCCGGGCGACTCGCAGGCTTCAAGATCCCGGCTCACTTCTGGCTCATCGAGGAGCCTTTGCCGGTGGGCGCAACCGGCAAGATCCAGAAGCGGGAGTTGAAAGAGCACTACACACCCCTGGTGGAACAGGCTGGCGGATAGCTCGTGCATCCGCTACCGACGACCGAACCATGATGCATTGCTCCCCGTTTTTAACCAGGCTGACGCTTTTCCTGCTGGCAGGTATGTCCGCGTGGGTGGGGGCAGCCGGCGCACCCTCGTCTGATCCCTTGGCGGTGGTTACGCGCCTGGCCACAGCCGGCCGGGTACCTATTTTGCGAAAGTATTTGGCCCTCCGGGCAGGCGACTGCAGCTCGTCTCGATCGATACACGCACGTTCAGCTCGGCGCGGGAGGGCACCCTGTTGGGTACGGCGCAGTGGCGATGGTTGGCAGGGCAACTGGCGGAACCTGCGGATTTTCGCATTATTGCCTCCAGCATCCAGGTGATTGCCGACCCCAGGGGCCTGGACGGATGGGGCAACTACCCGGCCGAGCGCGAGCGCCTGCTCTCGCTGATAGGGGAGGCCGGGGCCGACCGGGTGCTGATATTGAGCGGAACCGGACTGTATGCCGAGGCCTCCATCACCGTGGCAGCTGGCAAGCCCCTGTTGGAATTCACCTGCAGCGGTCCTGCACCTGTCGATCTCGACCACACAATGGTGCCCAACCCCTACCGGGTTGCCGGCCCCTATGTGGCGGAGCATTTCGGCCTGCTGGAGATCGACTGGGACATCGCCGGCAGCTACGGTGTGACCTTCAACGTGATCGGCCCGGACGGCCTCCCGGCCCTGCGCTACCGGCTCGGTGAAGTGTACGAGGGACGGGAACCACCGACCCGCCTGGAGCGGGTTGAAGTGCCCGTGGATAACACGCGACTGGACCTGCGACAGGGCGTATTCAGGCGCGACGAGGTAAGGCCCTACAACCAGCCTCCCAGGGATCGTTACGGCAAGGACTTCCCGCGAAGCCAGGCCAGATAATGGCTGCCCCGGCACCTGCCGGCCGGGTCGATAGCATTAAAGCGCGCTCCGTTCAGGCCAGCAACTCGGGGATATTGCGCCTCGTTTCCATAGACCTGGTGCCCCAGCTTTCTACCTGCAGGCCCATGGCCTGCTGCACGGTCAGCCCGATACGGCTGATCGGGTCTGCTTTGCCCGCCATATGGAAGCCGGTCCGGATGCGGCCACCGGCGCCTCCCGCCACCATGGTGGGAATCCCCTCGACCGCGTGGGCCTTGGCAATGGAACAGTCCGAATGGGCGAGGATCAGGCAATTGTCGAGCAGGGTGCCATCGCCCTCGGGAATTTCCGCCAGCGCATCGAGAAAGTCGCGCCAGGCCAGCATACTCTGGGTGGCGAACCAGCCTACCTGCTCCTGGTAGCCCAGTTCCGGGTTGACCGGCTCTTCGTGGGTCAGGGTGTGATGGGTGGTGGTGGAGCCGCGGCGGCGCAGGTTGGACGTGGTATCAGAGAACAACACGTTGACGACGCGGGTCTGGTTGCATTGCAGGGCCCTGGCCAGCAGGCCGGCCATCAATTTGTGGGTCTCCATCACATGCTCCATCTCGGAATCCAGCACCAGGTCCGGTGGCGGGTCCGGAATAGTGAAGTTTTCCACCGGCGCCGGCGGTTCCAGCTGCAGGGCGAGCTGGTTTTCCAACTGCCGGATGGAGGTGAAGTACTCATCCAGCCGCCTGCGGTCCTCGGCCCCCACCGAGCGCATCAGTTGCTTGCGATCCTCTGTTACCGCGGAGAGCACGCTCTTGTGCACCATGGTGCGAGAATCCGGTGTGAACCCGGCCGCGTTCGGATCCTGGAAGCCGGCGCCGAATATGCGTTTGTACAGGGCCAGCGGCGAAGTTTCACTGGGGTTGGGGGAGCCTGCCGCGCGATAGGAATAAGAGCGCTGTATGCCCGAGGTACTGACCTCTATAGAACTGAACCGCGTGCCCTTGCCGATCTCGTCTCCGATCAGTACGTCCAGCGTCGGCGCCTCCACCCGGTCATTCGGTACCGGTATGCCGGTGCGTAGGCCCAGGCAGCCGGTCACGTGTGGCTTGTTCGGGACGCCGTCCAGCCTGACGTCGAAGCCGCTGAAAATGGCCAGTTGGTCGCGATAGGGCGCCAGGGGTTCGAGATCGGGTGGCAGGGTGAAATCGGTCCCGGTGCCCTCCGGGATCCACTTTTCCGGGATATGGCCACAACCCCAGATCCAGCTGCCGAAGCGCACCGGGATGCGGCGGCCGGTCGCCGCAAACGCCTTGCCACTGTCGTTGAGAAACAGGTCCAACACGGGCAAAGCGACGCCCACAGCGGCGCCACCGAGCAGGCCGCGTAACACGGTTCTGCGATGGTATTTATTCATGACGGGTCTCCTTGCGCTTCCCGCGCGGCGGCGACGGTTTCTTCGCCCTCATCAGTGCTCGGTGGTGAAGCGGCGTAAAATGCCTCGCTGACCGCGATGGTCTGCATCAGTCCCGGCAACCGGTAGCCGTTGTCGGCAAAAATCTGGTTAAGCTGCTCAATGAAGGGTTTTTCCGCGGCAACGGTCTTGCGCCCAACCGCTGACCGGTACAGCTTGCTCACCAGGCAACGGGGCGTCTCCGGGTGGTCGTGCAACGCCTGGCCCAGGCCGGGCGCTGCCTCGAACTCGCGGCCGTCCAGGGAACCGCTGACGTCGATAATCGCGCCGTTTTCCCGGGTGCGGAAGCCTCCCACTCCGTCAAACCGCTCCAGGGTCAGGCCCAACGGGTCCATCAGTGTATGACAGGCCTTGCAGGCCGGTTGGGTACGGTGCGCCTCGAGCCGGTCCCGAGCGGTTGGCCGGGCAGCATTAGAGTCATCATTGATGCCGGTAAAATCCACGTCCACTGGCGGGTCGGGGACGTGCTGACAGAGGAATACCTCGCGGATGGCCTTGCCACGCAGGGTAGGGGAGGAGCGGCCGGGATGAGAGTGCAGGGCCAGGAAGCCGACCTGTGACTGGATGCCCGCGCGGCCGCTGCGCTCGGAGAACTCAGACATGGCCCAGCCGTTGCGAGTGGCCACGGGCATTCGGTAAACGACGCCCAGCGATCGCGTGAGCGGGGCGCTGCGGGTAGTAAACAGGTCGCGGTAATCGCCATTCCGGGTCAGCAGGTGATCGGTGATGGTCAGCAGGGTTTGCTCCCTGGCGTCCTCGGCCACGGCTGAATTGTAGCTGGGGTAGATGACCGGGTCCTTGGCGAGGTCGTCGAACAGTTCAAACTGCAGCATGTCATCAAAGAACACGCGCACCGCATTGGCGAAGCGCGGGGACGCCATCAACCGTTCCACCTGGTGTGCCAGCCCCTGTTCTGTATCCAGTTCACCGGCACCGGCCGCGCGCAGCAGCTCGTCGTCGGGAGTCGAACCGGTAATAAAGTAGCTGAGGCGAGTGGCCCGGGACCAGGCGTCAAGCCGATAGTGTCCTGGCTTCGCCGGATCCGGCTCTACCCGCTCGATGCGCAGCAGGAAGTCAGGCGATATCATCATGCCGACCAGAGCGAATTCCAGCCCGCTGTAAAAATCGCCCAGGCGCTGCTGAGTGTTCCGGGCGGCGTCCAGGAAGCGTCCGGTTTCGCTATCGGACAGGGGCCTGCGGAACAGCAGCCGCCCGAAGTGTTCCACGATCCGGGTGGCACAGTCTTCATCAAACCGGTTGGCCACTGCCGGCTGGCAGGGAAGCAATTGGTCCCGCCACGCCTCGCTCAACACCGCCGCCGCAATGCCCCGCGCAGACGCGTCGTACTGTTCAACGCTGAAGGGGGACAGACCAGACTCACTGGTGCCCACGGCGATCAGGCCATCTGAACGCAGGGCGCGCTCGAAACGGCCGACCACGGGAATTCCGGGATCAAAGATATCGGCCACGGTTGCCCGGTACTGGGCCTCGGTGAGCCGGCGCATGACCGGCTGTGCGGCGGCCGGCGACCCGGCGGCCGGCGACCCGGCGCCCGGCGACCCGGCGGCCGGCGCCGCGGCCTGGGGCGTATTCGCCGCCACCGGGTCGGAACCAGGCAGCAGCTGACAGGCCACCAGCACGACCAGCGCCGCTAAACCCTTATTCACAGCTGCAGGTCTCACTTTCACTAGTACGGATCCCGACGGTTGCCCGCCGCATCCAGTTCCTCGTTGACACTGCTGGTCTCCTCGTCGACCACGAAGGCCGGAATGGCGGTGAGGCGATACTGGGTCGAGATGGAGGTGCAGCGTCCGGTTTCGGGATCGGGGTCGGCATCCGCGTGTTCATACAGGGCGTAGTAGGCCCCCTCGCAGGTGTGACCTAGGACAAAGGCCGCACCGATGGAGGACCCGGCCCGCAACCTGACAGGGGCCAGTTGGCCCGTACCATCGGTGGCATTGCGAAAGCCGAACTTGAAGTTGTACAGGTCCTCCACCTTCGTATAGCCGGCCAGGTAGCCGTCCAGGGTTCCGTCCTCACTGATGGCCAGCCTGGCGACGGCGCGCTCCAGCGGGCGGTCCAGGCGCATGCTGTTGACCACCCAGTGAAACCTCACGTCCACCGGGTCCGTGGTCAGAATGCCATTCCTGATCCGGCCGCTGGTCGTCGCCCGGTAGCGGGGGTCCTGGGTCATGGCGTAAGTGGCGAACGGGAGAGGTTCCCGGGCGGGGCTCAACTGGATCGGATCGGCGTTGGCGTAAAAACCGACCTCGACGCTTTCGTCGTTCACGATATCGTCGACCCCGTCCAGGGTGATCAGGATACCCCAGGCCCCGGTCAGCATGACGATATCAAAGATATTGGATTGGCCGGTGGACTGGAACGACTTGTTGCACCCCACCACGCGGTAGAACTGGTTGTCGATCCCGGTTTCACCGTTCATCCCGGGAAAATCGTCGTGAGCACAGCTGCCCGCTGGAGTCTCTCCGTTCGCCACCGAAGCCCTGCCATCCAGATCTATCCCATCAACCGGCACCTCAGCGGATACGGTGCGGAAGGTCGGATTGGGTGAGCCAAGCTCCGGATTCTGGCAGAGATTCTCTATCCCCGAGTCACTGAATGCCGACTGGAACAGGCGCCTTACATAGTCCTGTTCGTTCTCGCCTTCCTTGCGCTGCAGGTCCGGCGCGCCGACAAAGACATCGCCCTGGTTGGTATACCCTTCGGTCATGCCATCCGGGCAGGCTCCGTTGACCTCGGCATCTTCCGCCAGGGCGTATTCGAAGTTCGACACCACGAAACCGGCCTGGCCGTCCATGACAAAATCCGCCTGTCCATAAGCAGAATGCGCAGATGCCAGCAAGGCGCTGGCTACCAAGCCCAACACTGACCCACTGGTTAGCGATTTATTGGCCATTACAGTTCTTCACCTCGGCTCTGTTATATTTCGCTGGTTTCAGGCGCTGACACAACCACCTGGTAGCTGGCTATTACGCAGCAGCCCGGCTAATATAACACCCCTGTTAGAAACCTCAAATTACAACCCGGTAATCTATGGCCAGACCGAAAACAGCCAGCGACGAGGCCATACTGCAGGCCGCCCACCGGGTATTCGTGCGACGGGGTTATGACGGATTTACCCTGTCCGAAGTCGCGCGGGAAGTGGGTATTTCCCGGGCAGCCATCATTCAGCGGTTCGAGAGTACCCACGCGCTGAAAATGACCCTGACCCGCTCCATGGTGGATCAGTTCTGCAAACTGATGGACAGCTTGCCCGTGTCTCGCGACGGCGATGCGCTGGTGTCACTGACGGCCTTTATCGGCCAGATGGTTGCCGACCGTCAGCAGCTCGGCTTTTTCATGCAGAACCTGGCGGCCGACATGAATGACGAGGCACTGGCGAAACTGGAAGCCGAGCGGGGCAGGGCACTGTATACTGCCATCGCCGTGCGTATGCCGGAACTCACCCTGCCACACGAATCCGCGGTCAAGTTGTTTGCCGCCCACCTCGGCGGCGCCCTGATGCAATGGCAGCTTGAGCCCGAGCACATCGACGCCCGCACCTACCTGGTCGAGCGCACCCGGGCCTGGCTTGACCTGGCCGGCGTGCGTTACAGTGCGGAGGTAATGGAGTATCCCCACAGCGAGGCGCTTGAGGCTACTGCTGAAACCGCAATACAAAAGGTATCGCGATGAACGTAGAAATTCCTGATTTCGGCCAACTGCTGGCCGCCCATATCGGCAGGATACCGGAAGCCTCCCATCCGGCTTTCCTGTCCCGGCTGGAACGCACGGCGGCTGACCGCTATCGGCAGTGGGCCGAACAACTGCCCGAGTACAGGGACAGGCTGCTTGAATGCGCTGATCGCGAGGATGACATCGCGGCACGGGTGGTGGCCATCCTGCCGGCCGAAAGCGAAGCAGACCAGCAACTGATCGACAGCGAGATCGAGGCGGCGCGAGCCACCTATTACGAGGCGTTTAGCGGACACACCCTGTGGGAGCAACTCTACCTGCAATCCAAAGCGGAGCGGCAGGGTGCTGCGGCCTGGCGTAACTACGCGAACAATCCGGCCTACCGTGAGCTGGCTGAGGCACTGGAGACCTGCGCTCAAATCGAAGAAGCCAGCGCGGACGCCATGGATTTTCTGATTGCCGAATACGCCCCGGCGTAAACGGGGCAGGCATAAAAGAGCAAACACGCATATCTCAGGGTGGCGTACGTGACCATTTTTGAATCTGTTTCCGAAGGGGTGTATCTCGAGGGCCTGTCGATCGACTACCCGCGCGACCTGATCTGGTACAGCGACGTGGTCGCGGGAGGCGTTCACGGGGTAAAAACGGATGGCAGCAAGGTGGCCGTGTTCAATGAAGGCCGCCAGTGGACCGGTGGTGTCATGATGAATCGCGATGGCAGCGTACTCTCCACGGGTGAGGGCGGCATCATGTGGAACCACCTGGAAAGCGGCAAATCCGGCTGGTTACTGCGGGAAATCGACGGCAAGCCGATCAACGGCATAAACGAGATGTGGCCCGATGGCAAAGGGGGCATTTTTTTTGGCACGATCGACATGGAGTCGGTTATCAAGGCCGAGGCGACACGGCCAACCGCCATCTACCGGCTGGCGGTTGACGGCAAGGTAAGCCAACTTGACGCTGATATTTTCTTTTCCAATGGTATCGGTTACGACCCCGACCTGCGCCGATTCTATTGCTGCGATTCCTTCAACAAAGTCTGGACCTGGGACGTCGACCCGGATTTCAGTTTATCCAACCGCCGGGTGCTGATTGAAAAAGACGATGCCGACGGTCTGGCACTGGATGTCGAAGGCAATGTCTGGGTGACCGGGTTTGGCACCAATAAAACCATTATTCGGCTCAGGCCTGACGGTACAGAACTCGAGCCGTTTACGACGCCACAGGGTTGCACCACCCAACTGCGCTTCGGTGGGAAGGATATGTGCGATGTCTATTTGACTGTCGTGCCTGCCGACGCGGGTGAGAGACTGAAGGAGGGTAAGCCATTATCCGGTAATTCCTGTCTGTATCGGGGTCGGTCCGAAATCCCGGGAGTGGGCTTGCAGCCAGCCAATTTCACGTTAATCTGATGCACAATCTTCGTTCAGCGGGCCTTCAGGCCGACATTGCCGCCGGTCAGCGGTATCCGCAGCGCGTTCTGGAAGTACCCGACCGTCACGAACTGGCCGACCACGAAGGGCAGTTCCAGTAACTGCTCTTCGGTCAAGGTCTTGGCCAGCGTGCCCCAGGTGTCGTCGGAGATCATGGAGTCGGCATGCAATTCTTCCACGGCGCGCAAAATAGCACGTTCGTGCTCGCTCCACCCGGGGGCGGAGGAGCCGGCGGCAATTCGTTCGATGTCCTCGCTGGTAAAGCCCCGGTCCCGGGATTTGATGACATGTTCGCCCCATTCAAAAGGCGCCTGGCACAGCCAGCCGGTGCGCAGGATCGCCAGTTCCCGATCGCGGAAGGTGAGTGCGCCATAGGCTTGTAACTGGATGGAGAACGCGGTGAAGCGGTCCCACAACTCGGGGACGCGCAACATGTAGAAATAAATTTCCGGAATCTGGGCGCCGGGCGGCGGCGGTTCATCCGTCCCCGAGATGTACTTCCGCAGTTTCATCCACCATTCCATAGCCATATCTGCGGTCTCGTCCCGGTCCAGGGCTGCTATCCGTGGCGGCTTTCCCAGTATCTGCTGCTCGCGGGCAGCTATATCGACAGCAGGTTGTGGCGTCACCGACGCCTTGTCATCTGAATCAGCCATCATCTTGATTGCTCCTTAATTCCTTGATCGAGATCTCGCGCATTTTGAACTTCTGAATTTTCCCGGTGACGGTCATGGGAAAGGACTCGACGAACTTGTAATACCGGGGAATTTTGAAGTGGGCAATCTGTCCTTTGCAGAATACCCGTAAGTCCTCCCCTGAGACCGGCTCCACACCGGGTCGCAACTTGACCCAGGCGATGAGTTCCTCGCCATACTTTTCGTCGGGAATTCCTGTGACCTGAACCTCTTCGACGGCAGGGTGGGTGTAAAGAAATTCCTCGATTTCTTTTGGATAGATGTTTTCGCCACCGCGGATCACCATGTCCTTGATCCGCCCCACAATCTGGATGTAGCCATCGTTGTCCATGCAGGATAAATCACCGGTATGCATCCAGCCGGCCTCGTCAATGGCTTCGCGCGTTTTCTCCTCATTGTGCCAGTACTTCAGCATCACGCTGTAACCGCGGGTACAGAGTTCACCGGTCTCGCCCCTGGGCAACACATTCCCGGTCGCGGGGTCGACGATCTTGGTTTCGAGGTGTGGCTGGGTGCGCCCTACGGTGGTCACCTGCTTTTCAAAGGGGTCGAGGGCACTGGTCTGGGTGGAGACCGGACTGGTCTCCGTCATGCCATAGGCAATCTGCACCTCGCTCATGTGCATTTTGCCGTGGACGCTTTTCATCAGTTCCGACGGGCAGATGGCGCCGGCCATGATTCCGGTACGCAGGCTGGAAAGATCGTATTCCGGAAATGACGGGTCAGCCAGTTCCGCAATAAACATGGTGGGCACTCCGTACAGGGAGGTAGCCCTTTCTGCCTCCACCGCCCGCAGCACGGCTTCGGGTTCAAAGCCCTCCGACGGGTAAATCATGGTGGCGCCATGGGTAATGCAGCCCAGGTTGCCCATCACCATACCAAAGCAGTGGTAGAGGGGAACGGGGATGACCAGCCGGTCGAGTTCAGACAGATTCTGGCTTTTTGCCACGAAGTAACCGTTATTGAGGATATTGTGGTGGGTCAGGGTCGCGCCCTTGGGATTACCCGTGGTGCCGGAAGTAAACTGGATATTGATGGGGTCGTCGAACTGCAGGCCATTTTGTCTTTCGCGTAGTTCTGACTCTGACACCGCATCGGAGAGGCCCAGGAGCTGATCCCAGGACCACATGCCTTCGCGCCGGTCCGGGCCCACATTAACCAAGGCGCCCAGTCCTGGCACCCGACGAGCGTCCAGTTCCCCGGGGGCGCAGTGCGCCAGTTCAGGCGCCAGTTCATACAACATCGCGCTGTAATTGGATGCTTTGAAGCTGTCGGCGGTTACCAGCACCCTGACACCGGCCAGGTTCAACGCATACTCCAGTTCGTGTACGCCGTAAGCCGGGTTGATATTGACCAGGATAGCGCCAACCTTGGCCGTCGCGAACTGGGTGAGCGTCCACTCAAAGCGGGTGGGCGACCAGATACCCACGCGGTCCCCGGCATTGACCCCAATGGCCATGAATGCGCGCGCCGCCTGGTCAACCCGCTCGACGAATTCCCGGTAGGTCCAGCGGATATTCTGGTGGAGGCAGACCAGCGCTTCTGTGTCGGGAAATTTCTCTGCCGTCCGGTCCAGCATATCGCCGATGGTCATACCCAACAGGGGCACCTCCGCGGTGCCACTGGTATAACTGGGCAGGGGTTTGCTCATCGATAACACTCCTTCTCACGTTTTCAACCTGGCCGAAATGCTGGCAATGCTCGATAGCCATTGGCAGCGTTTACACCTATTTCAGCAGGGCCTCGTTCATTCCCAGGTTCATGACGCCGCACACGGGATAGTTCTGCCCGGTAATGAATTTAGCTTCGTCCGATGCCAGGAACGCGGCGAGGCACGCGATATCGTCCGCCTCGCCAAAGTGATCGAATCCCGTGGCCTCTGCGAGCGCCGTTTTCGCTGTGCGTTCGCGCAGTTCCTCACTCATCTTGTGGGCGGACGCCGCCATCGGCCCACAGGAAATACAATTGACCCGAACACCTGCGCGCGAGGTTTCCTTGGCCAGGGCCCGGGTAAAGCCGATTACAGCGGCCTTGGCAGCGGAATAGTCCACCTGGCTGGCAAGCCCGATCATCCCGGCGACCGAACCGATATTGATGATGCTGCCACTGCCCTGGCTCAGCATGGGCCCGATCACCTGCCTGCAAGTATAGAGAACGCTCCTGAGGTTCAGGTTGAGCACCTCGTCCCAGGTTTCTTCCTCAGATTCGCAGAACAACGACATTTTATCCCTGGCGCTGCCGCCCACGTTGTTTACCAGGATATCGATGCGCCCGAATGTCTCAATCGCCGCGGCCACCGCGTGCTTTACCTGGTCATAGTCCGTCACGTCGGTCTGAAGCACAGCGCAACGACGCCCCCCGGCGCGAATCAATGCGGCCACTTCCCTGGCCGGCTCAAGGGAACTGTTGGCGATGACGACGTCCGCGCCCTCATCGGCCAGTTTGAGGCAGATCGCCCGCCCGATACTGCGCCCACCGCCGGTCACAAAGGCCACTTTTTGCTCGAGTCTCATAGAAATTTCACCACCCATTCGAGCTCATCCGATGCGATAATTTGAATGAACTTTACTTCTTATCTTACTGTTTTATTTGAATATATATCCTAGCTTTAGCAATCTACTGGCAGAATTCGCGCTCAGCGCCCACGCACTTTTGCCGCAACCTCCTCCCCGAACCACTGCACATTTTCGGCAAAGGCGCCGGGGCTGGGGCAACTGACCGCGACTGTCGTCCAGCTGACCCCAGCCTCTGCGAAGGCCGAGTACTCATCAACCAGTTTGCCGGCCTCGCCCCGGTCCCGGGTGTCGATTATGGCTGACACACGCTGGAAACTGCTGACGCAGATATCCAGGGGTTCGGTTCGGCCCAGGCTCTCCGCCAGATCCCTGGCATAGCCGATTTTGTCCCGCAACTGGGGAAGGCTGGTCAGGGATTCGGTTCTCGCCGAGCGACTGACCGTCTCGGAGGAGGGGAAGGGTGACCAGCCCTGGCACTTCTCCACTGCGCGCCTGATGGCTCTCGGTGCATTGCCACCGCCCCAGACCGGCAGCGGCGCCTGGGCGGGGGTTGGCCTGACCACGTTGTCTCTGGCCACGAAGTGCTGACCCTCGAAATTCACCGGTGCACCGGTGAAAGCCTGCCGCATCAGGTCCAGCGCCTCATCTGTCCGTGCGCCACGCTCTTCAAAGGGCACACCGACTGCAGCGTACTCGGATTTGAGGTAGCCGGTTCCAATACCGACGGTCAGGCGACCGCCACTGAGCCGGTCGAGGGTGGCCAGCGACTTGGCCACGATGACCGGGTTGCGGTAGGCCAGCACGAGGATGTGCATATGCAATCGCAGTCGGTTGCTGGCTCCCGCGGCAACGGCCAGGGCAACGAACGGGTCCAGCGTGGCGTGCCCACCGGAACTCAACCAGCGATCGCTCGGGGCAGGGTGGTCGGTGACATAGACGGCATCCAGCCTGGCCTGATCTATTGCCTCTACGGCGTTGCTCATTCCCTCGATCGAGAGAAAGCCATTCTCGCCGACATCGTCGACGGGCAGGGCACAGGAAAACTTCATGGGCTGGGCGTCGCTATAGCTTGTGGAAGGAAAAGTATATCCCCTCATTGCGCTAATTGCCGCTTTGCAACAATTTGCGGGCAGAGGACTTATGGACCACGGCGCTGCCTTTGGTGCATGATCTGTGGTCGATAACAGATGGACTGGATTGTAGTCAATGAATCGGTGCCCACAGCGTGAGGCTCTACTGACCCTGGAACAGTTTGAGAACGGTACTCCCCGTGACCTGATTGCCAGTTTGCGTGACCAGCGCATTCTGTGGGAGCCCGATGACTTCACCGAGCGCGGCCACTGGCTATTATTCGACCAGCAGGACATCGACCACGTACTGAAGACCCCCGAACTGTTCACCAACAACTTCGGTCCACTGCTCGAGGATATGCCCCCGGAAATCCTGGAGGAACAGCAGCAGAGCCTCACCTTTATGGATCCGCCGGTCCACAAGCAATACCGGGCCCTGGTGGATTATGCGTTCAGGCCCAGGGCTCTTGAGGCCAGAATTCCGGCCATGCGTAATGAGGCCAGGTCCATTATCGACGCTGTTATCGACCACGGGGAATGTGAGTTCGTCAGCGAAATCGCGCAGGTACTGCCACTGCGCGTGATGAGTTCCCTCATGGGGATAGCGGAGGGGGACGCGCAGTATGTCATGGAGTTGAGCAATACCATGATCCTGGCCGATGACCCGGATTTCGCCGAGGATCGTATGGCTGGCTACCTGGCCTCCATCGAACTGATTGAGTTCGGGGCGAGACTGGCTGCCGACCACCGCGATCATCCCCGTGACAGCATGACCATGGAAGTACTCGACGCCCAGTTCGAGGGCCGTGGTCTCACCGACCGTGAGTTTGGTCGTTTTTTCAACAACCTCATCGTCGGCGGTGTGGAAACGACCCGTAATACGTTGAGCTGGTGCATCTACGAGCTGATCAGGAACCCGGACCAATACGCGATGCTTGAACAGGACCTGGCGCTGGTGCCTGACGCCATCGAGGAAATTCTGCGCCTGCGCAACACGGTGGTGTATCTGCGTCGTACGGCGACCCGGGATATGGAATTCGCGGGGGAAAATATCCGCAAGGGCGACAAGCTTATCTGTGTCCTGGGGTCAGTCAATCATGATCCCGAACTGTTCCGGGACCCCGAGCAATTCGACATTACCAGGCCCCGGCGCGAGGGTGTGCGGCGTCATTACCGAACTTTTGGCGCTGGACCGCATTTTTGTGTCGGTGTGCACCAGGCTCGCATGAACCTGGTAGTCATGCTGGAAGAGATCGTACGGCGGATGGGCGACCTGCGCGTGCTGTCCGGCCCTGTTCATGCTCACAGTATATTCATGGATGGTTTCAAGGAATTGCGGATTGGATTTACCGCGCGCAGCCTGGCACACCAGGCCGTATAGTCTCAGTAAGGAAGGAGGGCACAAAAGTGAATCGTCTTGGCTATCAAATCCCGAATTTCACCTACCCGGATACACATCCTGGCGATATCTACGACCTGGTGGTCGCACAGGCCCGGGCCGCGGAATCTGCAGGTTACGACCGCGTCATGTTGATGGATCATTTCTACCAGCTGCCCGGCATTGGCGCGTCTGACGAGCCGATGTATGAGTGTTATTCAATGTTATCCGCATTGGCGCAGCACACCTCAAGTGTGGGACTTTCCGCCCTTGTCACCGGCAACACTTACCGGAATCCCGCTCTGCTGGCGAAGACGGTAACCACCCTCGACCACGTGTCACGGGGGCGAGCCACATTGGCGATCGGTTGTGGTTGGTTCGAGGAAGAGCACATCGCGCTGGGTTTTGAATTCGGCACTTTCGGTGAACGCTTCGAAAAGCTGGAGGAAGCCCTTCAAATTATCTCGCCGATGCTGCGAGCTGAACCCGTTACGTTTGAGGGCAAATATTACACCACCCGGCATGCGGTGAATTCACCGCCGCCGTTATCGAAAATTCCAATCCTGATCGGGGGTGGAGGCGAGAAAAAAACCCTCAGGATGGTCGCTCAGTACGGCGACGAGTCCAATCTGATCTGTAAAAACGATGAAATACCGCGAAAAATAGAAGTGCTTCAACAACATTGTGAGGACGTGGGTCGTGACTTCAAAGAGATCTCAGTCACGAAACTCATGATGATCGTTGTTGCGCCCACCATGGAGGAGGCGGACGCGGACCTCGACGCCATGGCAAAGACCAAGGGTTGGGATGATTCGGTCAAAAACACGGTGCGCGATACCTTGATATTCGGAGACCCGGACACGGTTGGCGAGACACTCAGTGAAGCCGTCGGGTATGGACTGGATGGCCTGACAGTTGATCTGCCCGTTAACGGTCACAACGTCGAACGCATCGCGTTGCTTGGTGAGATAGCAAAAAAAGTTCTCGCCTAAAAACCAGTTGCCCCCCCCTGGCAAGCCTGAGCCCCGGACCTGAGGGCAATATCCCGGCGCAATTCTCCTGCGCGTTTTCTGGCACCGTGACGGCATAACCCGGTCACGGTGCTCGCCTGTGCGCCCGAAACCCCCCCAAAAACCTACGGAAAGGCCTTAAAACAAGGGCTATTTGCGCCCCCGCTGGATCAGCGAGAGATATCCACATATGCGCATAATATATATTATGTTAAATAGAGAATGTGGGCACACAGTTATCCACAGTGCCCTGCTGCAATTCATTCCGGCGTTCTGATACCGTCGGCTACTATTGGCTTGAAGTAACGGCCACGGCATGGCGAGGCTGTGGCGTTGATTTGAAAGGAAGCAGGACCATGACCAGAAAAGCCCTTCAACCCCGTGTAGTCCGTTATGGCGGCGCCATGTTCGGCGACGAAGAGATTGAACAGGTCAACGCGGTACTGGCTGATCCCTACGGCTTGATCCCCGGTAAACGGGTTTGCGAATTCGAATATCGCGTTGCGGCGTTCATGGGCAAGAAACACGGTGTGATGGTGAATTCCGGCTCATCGGCACTGATGCTTGCCATGCGCCTGCTGGACCTCCCTTGGGGCACCGAGATCATCACCCCGGCGCTCACCTTCTCTACCGATGTGGCCACGATCTACCAGGCCGGCTACACGCCGGTGTTCGTCGACGTGGGCCTGGATGACTACCAGATACTGGCGGACCGGGTGGAGGACGTTATCACTGACAAGACCCGGGCCCTGCTGGTGCCCGACCTGGTGGGTGGCATTGGCGACTGGGACAGGTTGCGCGACATCGCGGGCCAAAACGGGCTCAAGCTGGTGCACGACTCCTGCGATACCCTCGGCGGCAGCCTGCGCGGCAGGAAAACCGCCACCCGGGCCGACATTTCCGTGACCAGTTTTTCCATCTTCCATATCATCACCGCACTGGGTAACGGCGGCATGGTGTTTTTCGACGAAGACGCCCTGCTGGACAAGGCACTGATGCTGCGCGCCTGGGGACGCTCCTCGGAAAAGTACATGTTCGGCACCCGGGCGGCCGAGAGTGACGGTCGGTTCCTGGAAAAGCTCGACGAGCTCGATTATGACTCCCTGTTCATATTCGAGGACCTGGCCTACGGTTTCATTCCGAATGAAGCCGGCGCCGCCTTCGGCCTGGCCCAGATGAACCGCATTGACGAGTTGTGGCAACTACGCAATCACCGCTTCCAGGCCTACTACCGGTTCTTCGCGCAGTACGCGGACAAGTTCATCGTACCCACTACCCTGCCGGAGACCGAAACAACCTGGATATGCTTCCCGGTGCAGATTCGCCCCGAGACCGGCTGGTGCCGCAGGGCGCTGCAGCTACACCTGGAAGACAGCGGTGTCTTTTCCCGGGTGATCTTCTCCGGCAATATCACCCGCCACCCCATGCTGAAAGGCCGGGACTACCGCATACACCCGGCAGGCCTGGGCAACTGCGACCAGATTATGGAGTTCGGGGTGATGCTGCCCTGCCACCCGACCATGACGGACGAGGACCACCGCTACGTCGAGCAGGTACTGGAGGCCTTTATCGACGCCGACGGCCAACCCTAGATAGCTGCGCTAACTGCCAACTTTGCGGGAACGGCTAGCGGATGGTCGACAACACGAACCTCGCCGCCATGGCTGAACCCAGCATCACCGCAAAAATCGGCGCGATACTGTCCGCTGACAGCGCGGCGGCCAGGGCCCCGATAGCGGCACCGAGCAGCGTCCTCAAGGTGGTGTTGAGCGAGGACGCACTGCCACTGAGTCTGTCGAAGAAGCTGATGAAGGTACCGGCCGCGTTGGGACCAATGACGGCGCCCAGTACCAGCACTGCCAACATCGAGCCAAACACCAGCCAGACGGAGTCAAGGCCCAACGTTGCGGCAAGTAACAGCAGGCTGGTGACGACAATCTGAGCCAGATTGGCTAAATGCAGGATCTGCCGGGTACTGAACGTCCCCATGAGCAGCACCGCAAGGCGATTGCCGGCCATCAGCGCCAGCCCGCCGGCACCAAACATCAGTGAAAATTCGTACTCGTTGCGCTGGTAATGGCGCATGTACAAGGCCGCTGCCGTCGTCAGATAGCACATGAACAGGCCGGCGCTCAGGCAGCCGAACAGCGCGTAGCGTATCGCCACAATGCGGCCATCGATTCTGTGGCTGACAACCTCGACGTAATTGCGCAGCATCGAATTGACCGTGGGCCGTATTCGTGCCCCGGTCCGGGTTTCCGGAACAAACGCGGTGAACAGCACCAGGCACAGGGCGCCGTACAGCGTCAGCATATGAAAAATAGCCTGCCAGCCGAGACTCATCAGTACCGCGCCGAGCAAGGGCGCCACCATGGGTGCCATCAATACGATCAACATCACGCCGGTATAGCGGCGTACCACCTCCTCCGCCGGATAGACGTCCCGTACCTGCGCCAGGCAGTTCACGGTGGTGAATCCGCCACCCAGCGCCTGCGCGAACCGCAGTCCCTGCACAGCCTGGATGGAGTCTGCGTGAGCAATCAGTGCCGAGCAGACCACGAATACACCGAGACCGGCCAGCGCCACGACCTTCCGGCCCAAATGATCTGACAGGGCGCCGCCAAGGAACTGCCCGATACCGCTGCCAATGAGATAGGCGCTCATGGTGAGGTTGACCGCCGAGATAGGTACCCCGAAATACCTCGACATCGCGGGAATGGCGGGCATGTAGGTATCGATCGACAGCGGCCCCAGTGCTACCAACGCGGACATGAATAGCAGGAAGAAGCGCGACTGGGACAGGTTCTCTCGAGTCAAAGCCACCACCCTACCCCTTCAGGACTGCTCGTGCGGTTCATCGGGTTTGGAAGCCCGCCGGACACTGTCGGCCATGACATTGCTGATACGCAGGAACATGGCGAGGTCATCGGGTTCCAGGTTTCTGGTCAGCTGTGCTACCGCCCACTCCTCCGCAGCATCCAGCCGCGCCATGAGTTTCTTCCCCCGGGCCGTTGGCTTGAGCAGTTGGCTGCGACGGTCATCGGGGTTGTCTGCCTTGACGATTGCTCCGGCGTCGATCAGGTCATTTAATACCCGGGTGATCTGCGCCTTGTCCCTTTGCAGCCGCAGTGCCAACGACTGTGCGGTGCACTCTGGCATGCGGCAGATACCCTTCAGCGCCCGGATCTGCGTCACCGGCAGGTCTACATTCTGCTTTCGCACACCCTCCCTGAGCAGATATTTGTAGGCGTGCATCAGCCTGTGTACTGATTCACTGAGTGACGGGTCGGGCATATTTCGACACCTGCTATTAGTTGATAATGTCAACCATAAGCGATATAGTTGATTTTATCAACCAAGCGGATTCTGCGACCGGCGCGGTCGCCTACCAACCGCCGCCGCCCCCGCCGCCGCCACCACCGCCGGATGAGCCGCCTCCGCCGCTACCGGAACTGGAGCCCGGTGCTTTGGCGGACGAGGAGATGGCCGAGTCCAACTCGCTGCCAACGGACTGGGTAAAGCGGTTGATCCTGGTGTGATCAAAATCACCGTGGTACCAGCCGGGCCGGTAATGCCCCCCTGATTGTCCCGCTGCCGCCAGCTTCGCGAATACCTCGCTGAACTGTTCGGCCCATTGCTGTTCCACACCCAGGGCAATGGCAAAGGGCAGGTAGGCCTCAAACAGCCGCGGTGTCAGCTCCGGCGGGTTGCGCAGGTTGAGTTCGTCTTTTTCCGCAACTTCCAGATACAGCTGGAATCCCTGGGATTGGTCCATGAGTTTACGCCCCTCGCTGGAGGGTGCTTTGAGAAGCCAGGCAAACAGGATGTGCACGACGATGATGAGACCATAAACTGGCAAGACCAGCAGCGTAAAAGAACCGCTTACGAGGATCAGCAACAGGATCAGTCCTGCGCCGATCGCGGACGGCAGCATCGCCGCGCCGTTGTTGTTGAAATAACGCTTGTGATAGCTCCTTGCCAGGGCCTTCTTGTGGGCCGACCTGGCGCCGGACAGCACCTTGTGATTCTTGTTCTTGAGTTCCAGGGTCGCACCCTGGATAAACAGTTTTTTCAGAACCTCTTCCTCTCCGGGGGACAGAGGTTCCTCGGATGGGGTTCTTTTCAGGGTGTAAATCTCCGCCAGGCCAAACAGCTTTTTATCACAGTCAATGCTGAGGTGCCCCTTGACCGCCAGGTTGATGATGGCCGCGGTGAAGGTCTTATTGTCGTAGCCCATGCGCTGCACGTCGCGCAGCGAGGCCGGCGAGTGATTTTCCGGGGGCTCGTAGTGGGGGAAGATCACACCCTCCTCCGGGTCCCGTCCTACCCGGTGCCACTGCAACAACAGGTACATCGAGCTTCCCAGCAAGGCCAGTAACGCCAAGAGCAGACCGGCATTGGCCGCCAGGATGCGGACGAAATAATCTGCGGGACCGGGTTCGGTGATGACCCCCTTGGGCCATGTCATAACCAGCGTAAGCCCCTCCCCCGGTCGCAGGCCGACCGTGCTCTCTATGAATCCGACACCATCATCGATACTGGCCCTGAAGTGCGTCTCTTTACTACCCTGGGGGCCGGTGTAGCCCTCCACGTGCAATTGTCCTGCTGGCACTGCCGCGGGCAGTTCTACCGTGGCACTGGCCTGGTCGATCGGGAACAGCCAGCCGTTGCCGGTGACATTCCAGTACAATTCGTCCGAATCCTCGAAAAATCCCAGTTGCCAGCTGGTTCGATAGCGAAATCGGTAGGTATATTCGCCGGGCGCGAGCAGTACGCTCGCCTCGCCGGCGTATATGCGCCAGCCGTTGGATCGCTTTTCCATGTGCCAGGGCTCGGGCGCATTGTCCCGGCTGACCCCTAGCACCTCGAACTCGACCTCGACGGTATTACCGAAGCGGTCCTTGTAGCGGGTCGGAAAGTCACGGTAGATGCCACGCTTGATGCGATTGCCTTCCGCCGCGACTTTGATGGTCTCCTGCACGGTCATTGAGCCGTCTTCGGCCACCCGGATGTCGCTGTGAAAGGACAATATCCGTTCTTCCGCAGAGGCGGGTCGCGCGCCGGTACAGACCAGCAGCGCCACGAGCATGAGCACGGCACGCAAAATCATTCCAGCCGCACTCTCTGTGCCAGTCGCTCACTGGCATCGTCCACGGCGAAAAACTGTGCGGGCCTGAAGCCCAGTGGTCCGGCTATTAACAAGTGGGGAAAGCTCTGGATTCTCGTGTTCAGGTTTCGCACCGCGCCGTTGTAAAATCGGCGGGCGTACTGAATCTGGTTCTCGGTATCGGCAAGCTCAGCCTGCAACTGGCGAAAGTTGGCATCCGCCTTCAGTTCCGGGTAGTCCTCGAGGGTCACCACCAGTTTGTGCAGGCCCGCCTCGACGGCTTCCTCGATTAGCGCTTTTTCTCCCGGCTCGGAAACCTGCTCGCTCCGGGTGCGCAGTTCCGTGACGGCCTGGAGGGTGGCTTTTTCATAGTCAGCGTAGGCGCGAACACAGTCCACGAGCCGCGGAATCAATTCATGCCGGCGCTTCAACTGGACATCAATATCGCCCCACCCGGCCTTCACCTGGTTATTGTCCCTGACCAGGCGGTTATACATCCAGGCAATGACGGCCGCGATGGCTACCAGTAAAATGACGAACTCAAGCATCTGCCCAGTATAGGCAGTGTATCCGTCGTCCTGTCATAAATTGTTCAGAATTCTGTCTTTTTCCTGCAACTGCCGCCCGCCATGCTGCGCCCGACGTTTTCCGAAGCGAGGAGCGTAATAATGTATAGCACCGAGGTGAACGGCCCCGTCGCCAAGCAGCAGATACGTGATCGCATCCGCTGTCAGATCGAGGAATTTCTCGAGCGCGGAGGCAAAATCGATGTCCTGGACGGCTGCAGCTACAACAAGCGGGGCGACCGGGCCAGCGTCTGGCACGACCAGCAGGATTTCGACCAGTTCATCGACTGACGAGGCCACAGCATGTTGAATATCCAGAACGTCCTGGAATCACGTTACCCTACTTTCTTCGACCGCCACACCACCGCAGCGCGCACCCTGTCGCGCTTTCTCGGCTATCTTTTCTACGAGTCCCGGTTCCAGCAGTTCGGTCGCGACTACCCTCACCTGCAGGGCTTCGATTTCGTGGACGCCACACTGCGCTACTTCGATTTCACGCTGCGGCTGCGCGACAGCGAGCGGGCCCGTATTCCCGACAGTGGCCGCGTGGTGATCGCCGCCAACCACCCAATCGGTTCCCTCGATGGCCTGGCCCTGCTCAATCTGGTCCGCCAGGTTCGTCCGGATGTGAAAGTGGTAGCCAACGAACTGCTCACCACCATCGACCCATTGCACCCGGTGCTACTGCCGGTCAACAACATGGGTGGTAATACCGCCAGGCAGAACCTGCGCAACATCCGCGCGCACCTGGAGTCAGACGGCGCCCTCATCATCTTCCCCGCCGGAGTGGTTTCCCGCTTCGGTCCCAAGGGCGTCAATGACGGCGAGTGGCAGTCGGGCTTTGTCAAAATCGCACAAGCCACGCGCTCACCGGTTCTGCCCATCTTCGTGGCCGGGCGCAACTCCCTGTTCTTTTACAGCCTGTCCTTCCTCGCCCGCCCGCTCTCCACCCTGTGGCTGGTGCGCGAGATGTTCAAGCAGAGTCACAATACGGTGGATGCCCGGGTAGGCAACCCGATCCCCTACGACAATTACAGTACCCTGGATGCCTCTGCCAGCAAGCTGGCGAAAATGTTCCGCAAGCACGTGTACCGGATTGCCCGCGACGGGCGGCACATTTTTCGCTCGATCGAGACCGTGGCGCCACCGGAAAACCGACTGCTGCTGCGGCGGGAACTGGAGCAGAGTGAGTTGCTGGGCAGCACCGCGGACGACAAGCAGATCTTCCTCACCCGGATGGATACGGCCCCGGTTGTCATGCGCGAAATCGGTCGCCTGCGGGAACTGACCTTCCGCTCGGTCGGGGAAGGCACCGGGCTGCCAAGGGATATCGATCGCTTCGACCGGGACTACCACCACCTGGTGCTGTGGGACGCGGGAAACCTGGAGATTGCCGGCGCCTACCGCCTTGGTGACGCCGCCAGCCTCACAGCTAGTGGTGGGGTGGACGCGCTCTACACCGGAACCCTGTTCGAGTTCGGCCCGGGCATGCGTCCGTATTTCGAACAGGGACTGGAACTGGGTCGCAGTTTCGTTCAGCCGAGCTACCAGACGCGGCACAGCCTGGACTACCTATGGTACGGCATCGGCGCATTCGTGCGACGCAATCCACGCTTCCGCTACCTGTTCGGCCCGGCCTCAATCAGCCGGATGTACGGCACCGAGGCCATCGCCCGCATCGCCTGGCATTACGCCACCCACTACAACAACCTGGCATTGGACGCCACCCCGCGCACCCCGTTCCAAATCCCCGCAGAGTTGCAGGGGAAATTCAGCGCCGAGTTCAACGGCCTGGACCGGGACGGGGACTTCCGCGCTCTGCGCGACGCTCTGGCCGAGAAGGGGCTGCCTGTGCCAGTGCTCTACAAGCACTATTCCCAGGCTACCGAACCGGAAGGCGTGTCATTCACCGCCTTCAACGTGGACCACGATTTCGGCGACTGCGTGGACGGCTTCGTCCTGGCCGACCTGGACCAACTGCTCCCGCGCAAACGGCGCCGCTACCTGGGCGAAGCTTAGTACTGTATCTGCGTCGATATCGCGCGACTTTCTACCAAAGTCTGCTAAACCCGGTTCGCTAGTTGGCCTATAATGTGAAATCCGGCGCAGCGCCCTGCCCGGCCAGCCAACTGACAGTCAATCCTGCGGAGCAGCCCCACCGTATGAGCAGCAAAATCAAGGTAGCCAAACCCCTCGTTATCCTGCACGGGGACGAAATGGCCCAGATAGCGTTCGAGCGCATTCTCGAGCAATTCGTCACCAGCCGGCTCGATATCGAGCTGGTGGAAATCGATCTTACCGCCGAAAACCGCCTGGTGACCAACGGGCAGGCCGTGCGGGACGCGATCGAGGCGCTGAAGGAGCACGGGGTGGGAATCAAGAATGCCGGCATGACGGTCAACCGTCAGCAGTTGGACGAGCTGCTCGGCCGGCACCAGGATATCGATGAGTCCGGGCTGGACAAGCTGGCCACAAAATCACCCAACGGCGCCATCCGCAAGGGCATCGGCGGCAACATCACCCGGGAAGACATCCAGTTCAGGAACCTGCAGGCGGTTCGGCCGGATTGGGTCGGCCGGGATATCGACGTGATGACCATGGAGACCGGCGGCATCAAGCACAGCCACAACGAGCTGTCCCGGGCTACCGGCGTGGCCAAGGTGGTGTTTGTCGGCAGCAGTGGCGACCCGGTGGAATTGCACCGCCGGCGCCTGAACAAGGGCGACCCCTGGCTGCTGGCCAGCAACAGCCTGGATGAGGTCAGGGAGTGGGCCCACGAGTTTTTTCAGCGCGCACTGGATGAAAAACGCGATGTCTACCTGGGTCTGAAGGACACTGTCATACCGGGCTATGACGGCGTGATGCGCGCTGCGATCGAGGATATCTACGAGCGGGAGTACCAGGACAAGCTCGCCGCCGCCGGGCTCAACTACTTCTACGAACTGATCGATGCCCAGGCGGCCCGCATCGTGGCCTCCCCTCCCGAGCGCGCCCTGTGGGGAGTGCCGGACAATACCACCGGCCGCAAGCTGTTCAAGCTGGTCAACGAGCTGAAGCGCTACGGCATACCCCAGCGCGAGTACCACGTTTCCCTGTCCCGCATGAGCGCCGGTGGCGGCGATCAGTACGGCAGCTTCAACATGCCGGCCAGTGAGGACGGTATCCTAAAGGTGATCGTCGACGGCGTGGAAAAACATGCCAGGGATGTAAAACAGGGAGACCCTATCCTGTTCATGTCCAACGACCGCCAGGCCATTAAGGATTGGGTGATGCAGGTCTTCAGGGACGCCTCACACAAGAACAAGGAGGTCTACTTCGGGCTCAAGCGGGAGTACATGGAATACGATGAGGTGTTCAGCCACGTGCTGCTGGAAGTGCGCCACGAGTTGGCCAACTCAGGCACCCGGCCACCCTCTTTCATGATCATGCGCCCCTCCAGCCAGTTGAAGAAGATGATCTGCGACCCGCCGCGCAACGCGCTGTACCCGGCGCAGAACCTGGATGGCGATATATTCTCGGATATTTCCGCCGCCCTGGGCGGCAGCCTGGCCACCGCCAGTTCCATCATCGAGAGCAAGGACGGCACCATGCTGTTCGAGGCGCCCCACGGCACCGCCCACGATCTCTACCTGCGCTATCTCGAAAGCGATGGCAAGGAAGCCCACTTCAACTCTTCAGCGCTTATTTTCGCCGTCGCGAATGCCCTGGAGACGCTGGCCGAGCGCGACAATAACGAGCCGCTGCGCGACTACTCTTTGAATCTGAAAGAGGCGCTGATCGAAACCGTGGCCCAGGGCACCATCACCGGTGATCTGAAGGGCAAGACGACCGACCCCGACAGGGAAACCGTCGTCGACATGTGCGGCTTCCTGGATGCGGTGGAGAGTAATATCGGTTGACACACGAAAATGCAGATTTGACCTGACCGCTGGCGGAGAATATAACAGCGTGCCCCAGAGGCAAGGCGCCCAGTCTTTGAATCGCATGGCCAAATACGTTCACGCTATCCAGGAGACGTGGCCGACGCACCTGGGTGATTGCGATGAAGCTGTAGCCTATCCAGGCGGCAAGCGTGGTTCCGCTTACGTAAATAACGACTATCCAAAAAAAGATAGACTCTTTTTCGACTCTGGTATGTTCAATCCCCGCCAGATCGAGAAAGGCAATATTTCACTCACCCTGCCAGTATTCGAGCAGCAGTCCAGCCATGTCACCCGTTATCATCTCCCTGCACTGGCTCATGGCCGACTCGATTTGCGCTATGTCCGCGTCCAACCAGATCTCGAGCGGATGGCGCTCGGATCGTCCCTGGATTTCGCGGTAGCCACCGTCCTCATTTTCTTCGTCCGTGTCACGGTCACTGGCATAGGCAAAACGGGCGGTCACCTTGAGGTACACGTCCTCGTCGCTACGCCTGAATTCCAGCGACGTGATACTCACGATAGCCTGCACCCCGGCCTCCTCCACCGGCGCCAGCATTGCCTCGGGCAGTTGCTGCCGCAGTTCCTGGACCAGTTCCGTCTGTAGGTCATGCCCCGCATCCAGCTCACGCATCTTGTTATCGAGGACCACCGCGTCGTCCGAGCTGATCCCGGTGACACCGTAGACAAGTCCGCCGACGCCGCCGACAGCCATGCCCGTTAGAGCGAGCCCGGAAATACAGAGACCATAAAGAAAGGGACCGCAAGCAAGCGCACCAACGGCCATCGCTCCCAGGCCTACCGTGCCGCTACCCACGCTCATGCCCTGTATTGCCTTGTCGGACGCGGTTTCCGGTCCGATATACCGGATGAATTCCGCCGGGCTGACAATGGCGATGGTATTGAAGCTGCGAGGCTGCAGCCGGGGTTTCCTGGCTCCCGTGGCACAGCCGGTCACCACCAGCGCAAGACCGATTACTATCACCACAAGGCGGTCGCGTAGAAAGCGCAGTGAATCCACTCCCCCCTTTCCTCTTTGTGCCTGAAAGAGTTTCAGCCTAATGCATCAGCGATGATCGGCATTGCGCTGGGTCAATAGTCTGATACGAGTTCACTCTGGCGGCTGATGGCAAGGAGGCCCACTGCAACTCATCAGCACTGATTTTCGCGGTTGCCAATGCCCTAAAGACGCTGGCTGAGCGCGACGACAACGAGCCCCTGCGGGAGTACTCGCTGAAACTGAAAGAGGCTTTGATCGAAACCGTTGCGGTCTCTTGTCCCCATTGGCGGGAGCCAACAACGGGTCAGGTGCCGATCCGTAAAGGGTCATCCAACCCCTTCAGCAGGGTCAGCACCGAGAGGGCCGCGAGATAGCTGGTCGCGGGATTGTCAGGCGATGGCTTGTTATCGCAGCGAATTATTACAACGCCAAACGGACCGCTTGCGCTGATCTCGTGGCGGTTTGACGATATCTTATTGTCCGCCCATACCTCGACTACCGGCTCGACACCCGTGGCCAGTCCCAGGGAGGTGGAGACATTGATGTTCTTCGGGAACCTGGCTATGGCCTCCAGGGCCGTACCCCGGAAAACTCGATGCGGTTTGTCGGTATCGGGCAGGCCAAGCGCACGGGGGTGCTTGGTGGTTTTCAATAACAGACTGTCCAAGCCGCAAATACCGGCCACCTTGATGTTGTCGAGGCCGAAAATGGCGCCACTCGGAACGTAGATGCGACGCCCCTTTCTCGTAGCAAGCTCGCGCGCCGCCTGCATGAATGCGGCATCGGCAAGGGCCCCGACGCTGAGTACCACGACATCCTTGCCTTGGTCCAGCGCCGGGAGCAGGTAGGATCTGACCGCTTCAATCGATGCCGCCTCCACCAGAACCGGGTAATCAGCCTCGAGCAGATCGTTGACGTCGATGCAGTGCGCCGCGCCAGCGCGGTCAGCTAAGGCACGAGCCCGGGCGGTGTCGACATCCAGACAGGCAACGATATCTGCTATTCCTTCGCGTTGAGATGCGATAATGCCGGCTATATTCCCGCACCCGAGCAGACCGATTTGCAGCACCTTAAGATCTTAAATATTCAAGAATCTGCTCGACGCTGGCATCGGTCAAATTCTTATCGACGGTTTGCGAAACGATATCGTCCAGTGGGCTGGGGAGTTGATTGCGCAATAATCCGAGGAAGTGCGGCGACGCCGCCAGCACCAGCTGTTCGAAATGTTGCTGGTTGTGTAACTCCTTCAGGTGCCGGGCCAGCAATTTGGCGAAATCCTTGTCCTCCTGCTCCCGTGCCGTAGTCCGTGGGTCCAGGGTTCCGCGCCCGTCCACCGAGCGCCCCGGGGAGTCGCTCACCAGCTCCTGGTTTATCAGGTGGGCCTCGGGGTGTGCGAATCCCTCGATTTCTTCGATGCCTCTCATCAGCGATTGCGTACTGAATATTCGCGCCCTGGCGCTGTTCGCAACGATTACAAGTGTTTTCATACGTTTTACCCTCTCAGTGCTGGTGCAGTAATGCCACCATTTCCCAGACAATCAACTCCCGGCACCGGCTCATGGCATGTTCAATTTGCTCACTTTCCGTCCCCAGCCAGAACTCGGGCGGATGGCCAACGTTCCCAGACCTACCTTGCCGCTACCCACGCTCATGCCCTTAATTACCTTGTCGAAAGCGGTTTTCGAACCAATATGCTGGATAAACTTCGCGAGACTGACAATGGCAATGGTATTGAAGCTGCGAGACTGCAGCCGGGGTTTCTTCGCTCCCATGGCACAGCTGGTCACCAACAGCGCAAGACTGATTACTATCGCCACGAGGCGGTCGTCTACACAGTGCGGTGAATCCACTCCCCCCTTTCTCTTTGTGCCTGAAACAGTTTCAGCCTAATGCATCAGCGATGATCGGCATTGCGCTGGGTCAATAGTCTGATACGGGCTCGCTCTGGCGGCTGGTTGCACAGGTAAGCCCCGCGCAAAGTGCCACCACGTTGAACATACCGTGATTTGCGGTCAAACTGGGGAAAGCATTTCTTTAACTGGACACTTATCGAAGGGAACAACAGCCATGAAAAGACTTCTTTTCGGCTTGTTCGGCGTGATAGCCGTGTCGCTCGGAGCAAACGCGGCCCTGAAGGCCGGTGACATCGCTCCGCCATTCACTACCACAGCGTCTCTGGATGGCAAGGCTTTCGAGTATTCCCTGGCGCAGTCACTCGAAACCGGAACCGTGGTGGTTTACTTCTATCCCTCCGCCTACACCGGCGGTTGCAACGTCCAGGCGCACGAGTTCTCCGTCAACATGCCTGCCTTCGAGGCGGCGGGGGCCACCGTTATTGGGCTGTCGCTTGACAGCATCGAGCGGCTCAACAAGTTTTCTGCCGACCCCGACTACTGCGCCGGGAACCTGGCCGTGGGCTCGGACCCCGACGGCGCCATTGCCAGGGCTTACGGCCTTGAAGTCAGGGCAGCGGTGAGCGGAAAGAAAGACACGCGGGGAGAGACGATCGATCATGGCTTCGCGGAACGGGTCACGTTTATCGTAACTCCCGATGGCAGAGTGGCGGATACCATCGGGGGTGTTGCACCGGCAGACAACGTGAAAAAGACCCTCGAAGCCATACAGCGCCTGCAGACACAGCACTGAATCACACCTGCTTGTGAGGTGAAAGTCACCTGACCCCGGTCAACATCAATGACCGGGGGCACTCCCTACTCCGTGGGTACTGTCAGGGAGACAAGCCCGTCAGTTCCAGTTCTTCATCTTTCACCAGGCCGACACCGGGACAGTAGACCTTCTCATCGCCCTCCTTCCCTTTGGGGTCTTCCAGGAAATTGGTGTCGCTGACCATCACGCAGTGCTGGAACTCGCCGCCGCCGGGGTTGGGGAAGGTCAGCCCGGTACCCACGTGTTCGGCCCGGTCCAACGCCACACCGGGAGCCACCTCCTGGAAGTAGCGGGACCCGAGCAGGAAACTGCCGCCGGGCATGATGATGCCAGGCCGATTCTCGCCATCGCCTGCCCGCCAGCCGTCGGGCAGCGGGTTTCCCTCACCGTCGAGCACATCCTCGCCGAAATAGAACACATCACCGGTACCGACACACTCGGCGTAGAAGTTGCGTGAAATCTCCGTCACCTCGCCATCCACGGTCTCATACTCCTCGACCACGCGGGTCAGCACCCCGTCAACCAGTTCCGTATCCACCGTGACCGTAATCCTGACGGCCTCTGCCTCATCACACTCCCCTTCTGCCACGCACGCCGAGTTGTCCAGGTAGGAAATGCTGCCAACGTTAAGCGGGAAGTACTCGCTGACGCCGCCACTGGTGACGTACTGCCCGCCGGGGCAGCTGAATTCGTCGGTGAAATCCCGCTTGTCGTGTCCCGGCAGTGACGCCATCGCTGACAGGGCAGTAACCGCAAGAGCAACCGTTGCTACTGGATGAATATTCTTAACGTTCATAAAAACCTCCTGTTTTATACCTTTGGCAGAGACTTGAACGAAGCCACCGGACGCAAAGGCTCAGGGAGTTAGAGTCCTCCGGCGTAGAAAATCTGTCGCCAGGAGCTAAACCCGATCACCAACACCGTCGAGAATAAACTCGGTAATGGCGCGATCAACCTGTTCGCGATCCTTCCCCGTACCGGAGAATAACCAGTCCTTGAACAGTACACAGCCCAGCGTGGCGGCAAAACAGACCCGGACCATGATTGCAGGATCGAGCTCTGCATCATCTCCCAAACGCTTCGACATCATCGCAGCTGCCCGCTCAAAATAGGTTTGCAGGCTGTCGATGCCGCCAAGTCCCGTATTATGATCTGGGGAGTAGGTCTCCGCGACCAGCGCCGAAAGGAGCAGCCGGGCATTTTTGTCGAGGAATTGCTGAAACTCCGCGGTATACAGGCGCTCAACCTCCCGAAAGCTGGCGCCCTCCTCCTGTTTGGACAGATGCTGCTCGATGAAAATGGAAAAGTGCTCGTTTAATGGTTCGAACACCGCGTTCCTGAAGAGGTCTGACTTGCTCGGAAAATAGCGAAAAAGTTGCGCCTCCGTTACCTTGGCCCGCTTCGCAATCGCCGCCGTTCTGGCTTCGGAGTAACCGCAGATCTCGAATTCCTCGCGGGAGGCGCGCAGCAAGCGCTCCCTGATTTCCTTTGAGGACCGTCGCTGTCGGGTGATGGCCTTTTCCTTTACTGCTGCCGCAACCACCTTGCCTTGCCTGGCCATATCTATCGAGTCTATCGCGCAATGGTTCCCATGAGTCGCTTGATACTAGCATGGCGCAAGCCAGGGATATAGATAGTGTTTACTTTCTTAGTGGGGGGTGTAAAAATACCTGAATACCCAGCAGGCGCATACTGGAGGCAGTAGTCATGGCCAAAGACCTGAACGACATGATCCTGATCAGCACCGATGATCATATCTGTGAACCCCCCACCCTGTTCGACAATCACCTGTCAGGGGAGGCCCTGGCGAAAGCGCCCAAACTCAAGACGGACAAAAACGGCAAAAACTACTGGTCTTACCAGGGCAAGACCAAACCGGGTATCGGGCTCAACGCGGTGGTCGGGCGGCCGCTGGAAGAGTACGGCATGGAGCCCAACGCCCTCGAGGATATGCGGGCCGGTTGCTACGACGTGCACGCCCGTATCGACGACATGAACGTCAACGGCATCGCGGTGCAGATGAACTTCGGCAACTCCATCGGATTCGACAATGAAACCTTCCACCAGGCGCCGGACAAGGGCCTGGCACTCACCCATCTGCGCGCGTGGAACGACTGGCACATCGACGAGTGGTGCGGTGCCTACCCCGGGCGCTTCATTCCCCTGGCCATCCTGCCCAACTGGGATATGAAAGCCACCGTCGAGGAGATCAAACGCGTTGCCGACAAGGGCTGTACCGCGGTCAGCATGTCGGAAAACCCGACCAAACAGGGCCTGCCCAGCATCCACAACGAGTACTGGGCCCCCTTCTTCAAAGCGGTAGTCGAACACGACATGACTATCGCCCTGCATATCGGAAGCGGCAACCCCGTACCACACGCCTCCATGGAAACACCCATTGAGGCCTGGATCAGCACCATGCCCCTGTCTATCTCGGTGGGTGCAGCGGACTGGTTGCAGCTGAAAGCCCTGCACGACTACCCGAACCTGCGCATTGCCCTGTCCGAGAGCAGTATTGGCTGGATACCCTATTTTCTGGAACGCGCCGATTTTTCGAACTGGCGGCACAAGGCCTGGACCAATTCGCGTTTCCAGGACATCAAACCCAGTGAACTGTTCCGCCGCCACTTCCTGTGCTGCTTCATCGATGACGCCTTCGGCCTGAAACACCTGGAGGACGTCGGCGAGGACATCGTCGCCTACGAAACCGATTACCCGCATTCTGACACCCTCTGGCCCGAGGCGCCGGAGCATCTCTGGGAGCAACTGAAGCACCTGAGCGAGCGGCAGATCGCCAAGGTCACCCATGAGAACGCCATGCGCTTCTTCCGCTTCAACCCGTTTGAGCATATCCAGCGTGAAGACCTGACCGTGGGTGCACTGCGCAAGCAGGCTGTGGACAGGGGGGTGGATACCACGCCGATCTCCACCGGCGGCGCTCGTCCCGTGGAGGAAGGGGTAGACCGCCCAGTCACCTCAGGCGACCTGGCGGTCATGTTCAATAAACACGCCACAACCATCGCGGAAACCGAGTCCGCGGCCTGATACCACCCGCTCACTCCTGCTGTCCGGCGGCAGGTGCTGGTGGCCACGGAGAGTTTCAATATGCCCTATAAACTGGCCCGCCCCGCCGCTGACTTTGACGCCGGCAGCGGGCTACTGGTGCTGGAACATTTCCAGATGGCCTATGCCACCAATGATATCGAGCAGGCCGGGGAGCTATTTCGCAAGCGGCTGGGGATTCGCGAATTCACCAGACTCGAGGGAAAAACAAAGGGTGGTGGCTTCATCCGCGCGGACTTCGCCTGGGTCGGCACGCTGATGTACGAGCTGATCCAGGCCGAGGGGCCAGGATCGGAGATTTTTTCGGGGAACCTGCCCGCGACGGACGATTTCGTTATCAAGCACCACCACCTGGGCTTCCTGGTGCAAAACCGTGAGCAGTGGGATTCGCTGCAGGCCAATGCGGTGCAGAACCAGTGGGAGATCGTATCGCAAGGCAGTAATCCCCTGGTGGACGTCTGCTTTGTCGAGGTACCGGAGTGCGGCCACTACCTAGAGTATCTTTTCGCCACGCCCGCCGGTCTGGAGTTCTTTGACAATGTAAGCAGGACCTGAGAGGTGTTTAAGCTCTTGCGAGGAATCCTGTGATTCATTCAGTCACAAAGAGCGCTATATAATTACTGCTGATCGAGGCTGCACCGTGTTCAAACAAATCTGTTTTTTCCGCAAGCACCCGGATATGTCCATGGACGAGTTCATGGACTATTACGAGAACCAGCACTCGCAGTTATCCAAACGGCAGGGCCGCGCGCCCTCCATTCCCAACGCGGTCCGCTATGTGCGCCGTTACCTCAAACCGGAAAAAAACCCCGTCACTGGCGAGGTGCACGATCCGGGCTACGACTGCATCATGGAGATCTGGTGGAACAGCCGGGAAGACTTCGAGAATTCACAAAAGATCATCGCATCCCCCGACCGCATCGACGCGGTGAAAGAGGACGAGACGAAACTGTTCGCCAGCCACGCGAACCCGGTCTGCTCCGTGGTCGAATACGATTCACCCATGGGCCCCAACGGTGAAATGACCCGCGTCGAGCTGACCTATAGCGATGAAGCCCGCCGGCCTGTTGACTGAAGGAGGAGAAATCCATGAGCGATGAATCATCCGCCGCCATCCGGGAGGACAGGCGTGACTGGGTAACCGAGCACCGGGAATCCTATCTCAGGTCCGGCGGCGTCGAGGGCCATATCATGGATATCACCGCGGTTGGGGGCCGCTACTTTGCCACACACTGCCTGATCAAATACCGGGGCCGCAACAGCGGCAAGACCTTCATCACGCCCCTGACCTACGCCGATATTGGCGGTGAAGTGGTCATCTGCGGCTCCAAGGGGGGGGCAGATCATCACCCGGAATGGTATCTCAATATTCTCGAGAGTGCGGAAATCGAGTTCCAGATTGCCACCCAGGCGTTCCGCGCTACCTGGCGCGAGCCGGAAGGCGAGGAGCGCGAAAAAGTCTGGGCCTTCTTTATCGACTGCCACCCCTTCTACGCCGACTACCAGGCATCCACCGAACGGATTCTGCCACTGGTCATGATGAGCGCGGTAGCGCCGGTGCCGGTATTCCGGGAATCCGACGCCACCGGTGTCCGGCAATTCTGAGCCGTGGTCAAAAACGCTGATCCTGGTAAACACCAACACATCGGGCAGGCGCCTCGCAAATCTCAAATCCAGGTGAGAGACCTTCATCGCTTGCGCAGCGCGGTACCCGAGACCGACGCTTAGCGGAAGAATCGAGCCCGACCCGACAGCAAATCACTATTGAACAGTTGTGTTGATTACCGCAACGATTTACTATCGTAGGCAATGGCGAACCGCGCAGGAGAGCATGACATGTCACTGGAAGGAAAAATCGCGGTGGTTACCGGCGGTGCGCGCGGACTGGGCCGGGCCATCGCCCTCAGGTTGGCCGAGGACGGCGCCGCGGTGTCGGTGTGGGATCTGCGCCAGGACGGCGCGGAGGAAACGGCGGCCATGATCCGAGACGCCGGGGGGCGGGCTATTGCCTGCGCCGGCGACGCCTCCGCGGCAGCGGATATCGCCAGTGCGGTGCAGCGCACCCGGGGCGAACTGGGGCCCATTTCGATCCTGGTGAACAATGCGGCCCTGTCGCCTTTCGCGGCCTTTGCCGAGATTACCGAGGAAGTCTGGGACCGCCTGATGGCGATCAACCTGAAGGGTCCGTTTCTCTGCGCCCAGGCCATCGTCCCCGACATGCTGGCATCGGGCTGGGGCAGAATCATCAACATCGCGTCTTCTGCCGCCCAGACCGGGAGCAGCACCGGCGTGCACTACGGTGCCTCCAAGGGTGGCGTGCTGGGCCTGACCAAGTGTATGGCCATCGAGTTTGCCACCACCGGCATTACCGTGAACGCCGTGCCGCCGGGCTTCGTCGACACGGAAGGTCTGCAGGAGTCGCCCGTGGACGTGGAAGCCTATGCGCCGACCACACCAATGAAGCGCCCTGGACAGCCCCGCAACATCGCCGCGGCGGTCGCTTTTCTCGCGTCAGAGGACGCGGACTACATTACCGGCCACACACTCGGTGTGAATGGCGGTCGCTACTGCAACTAGCAATAACCGGAATCAAAGTGGAGTAAATCGTGAACAAGCCAAATCCGAAATCCAACGTCGAACAGCTATCCCGATCCGGCAAGTCCGGCTCAGACTGGCCACCCGGTTGGCACACCCTTGACGGCGGCATACGCGTCGGTCGCTATATCGACCCGGAATTCCTGCAACTGGAGTTCGACAGGTTGTGGCCCCGGGTATGGCAGGTGGCAGCGCGAGTCGACGCCATCCCGGAAATCAACGATTTCACCACCTACGATATCGGCGACCAGTCGGCCTTCCTGGTGCGGACCGGGGAGGATACGGTGAAGGCCTACCACAATGTGTGCCCCCACCGCGGCACCGCGCTGGCCGAGGGCTCTGGCAGCTTCGAGCACGGCAACATCATCTGCCCGTTTCACGGCTGGCGCTGGAACACCGAGGGGGCGAACCAGTACGTGCTGGCGCGGGAGGAGTTCCATGGCGGCAAACTCTGTGACGCCGACGTGGCGCTCAAGAACCTGCACTGTGAGGTGTACGCCGGTTTCGTCTTCATCAATTTCGACCCGGACTGCATTCCCTTCGAAGACTATATCGCGCCGGTTCGCCCGTTCCTGGACGGCCTGAATATCAAGGAGATGCGGCACTACTGGTGGAAATCGATTCCCATTCCGGCCAACTGGAAGGTCGCGCAGGAAGCCTTCTTTGAAACCTATCACGTGCCGGCGACCCACCCCCAGCTGGAGACCCTCGCCGCCGATTTCATTTACAGCGAGGAGATGGGAGAGGAATACGCTGACTTCTCCCATCACAGCGTCGATTACGAGACCTTCGAGCACGGCCACGGACGGTTCTTTGCCGGCGCCAACACCCCCATGCAGGGCAAGGTAAAAGGCGGCGTCGAGGCGGACCCGGTGGAAGCCATGGCCGCCCGGCTGCAGTTGCTGGTGGACGGTATGGACGCGCAGGTATTGCAGGCCGATGTCGACCTGTTGAAGACCCTGAGGGGCAAACCGATCCCCGAGGGTTCGAGCCTTGGCGCGGAATACATCCGGGTGTTGTACGAGGACGCGGCGGCCAAGCAACGCCCGATGCCTGAACCGACGCCAGAGACCCTGGGCATGTGGGGTGGTGAAGTCTATATCTTTCCCAATGTGATGATCCTGCCACAAGCGGGCAATGCGATGATTTACCGTGTGCGCCCGGATGCCACCGACCCCGACCGCTGCACCTTCGAAATCTTTTCCACCCGGACGCTACCGGCAGCCGCCGAGCGCGAACGCGCCGAGGTCGTTCCGGTGACCGACCTGGAGGACCCCGAACAGGTGTACCAGATCCCGCGCCAGGATCTCGGCAACCTGAGGCGCATCCAGAAGGGGCTCCACTCCCGCGCTATCAAGCAGATCTGGCTCGCAAGCCATCACGAGAAAATCATCCTCGGCATGCACCGGGAACTGGACCGCTACCTCGAAAGCTGATCGCCCATCCTCGTCATCCCCGCGAAAGCGGGGATCCAGCAATTGCAGTACGGACCCGGTGGATTCCCGCCTGCGCGGGAATGACGAGAGCGCGTAATGACGGGGCTGGCTAGGTCGTGTTGGCGGCAGCCAGGTAGCGGCTGACGGCCTCGCTCAGCAGTGCGCCGATCGCTTCCACCCTGCCCTCCACGCGGGAGACCGGAGCGCCCAGCGCAATCGCATTGCGCCGGCTGCCAAGGGGAAAAGGTACCGCGACACCCGCCACCCCGGGAGCGTAAATGCCCATGTTCACATACCAGCCGCTCGCGGCGCTGTCCTCGATATCGCGCTCTACCGCCTCGGCGGACATGAAGGTGTCCTTTTCATAGGGCTGGTAGGTAATGCGGCTGAGCACGGCGGCGCGCTCGGCCGGCGCATACTGCGCCAGTATCGCGCGCCCGGCAGCGGTCACATGAATCGGTAGACGCTGGCCAATATTGGCGATGAAGCGGATGTCCGCGGAAGACTCCACCACGTCGAGAAACACCACGTTGACACCCTCCGGCGCCGCCAGAAACAGTGTTTCACCCGTTGCCCGGCTCAGGTCCACCAGCAACTCGTGTACCGAGACAGGAAGCGGCTGAGCGGCGGAGAACTCGTTGGCCAACTCGAGCCAGCGCTGGGTGGGGTAATAGCCGCCGCGCGCCACCGGCTGGTACAGATAGCCCTCCTCTACCATGGTCGACACCATGTTGAACACGCTGGAGCGCGGCCAGCCGCACTCGTCCACGATGTCCCGGACCGACAGCGGCCGTTTAGCCCGCGCAAAGAACGCCATGAGACTGAACAGGTTGGAGATCTGCTTGACACGCACGGTCCCGACTCCCTATATTCAGTACTTATCCAAAATAATGTTTTTAATAGTCCAACATATTGGACTTTAGATCAAGACGAAATCCGCTACGTTCATCACGCGAGGCGACCGCGGTAAACCGGCGCCCCGCCTCAAGGAGGTATCCCCATGGCCATCGGTAACGTGCTCGACCCCACCGCCCTGCGCAATGACGACATCACGTCACCCGGCCCCGATGCGGGCCCTCTGTCGGGCAAGATCGTCGGCTTCCGGTTGGACGAAATCTGGCGTTCCTGGGACTGGGTCACCGAACTCTGGGCGGAGACTTTTCGCGCGGCCGGTGCCGAGGTCATATGCTGGCGTTCATCCCAGGGCCGCACCGGGGTGGAAGGAGACCGCGTGGCAAAATCGCTGCAGGACTTTCTCGAGGCTATCGATATCGCGGTGATTGGCCTCGCCAACTGCGGTTCCTGCACGGGCTGGACCATACACGATGCCTTGGCCGCAGCGGACAAGGGCCTGCCCACGGTCGCAGTATGTACTCAAAACTTTCAGGAACTGGCACACAACCTGGCCCAGCGCGGCGGGCGTTCCGGCCTGCGCATCCATACCCTGCCCTATCCCCTGAATGAAAAGCTGAAAGAAGAGGTGGACGCCGTGGCCGTGGATCATCTGCCCGGCATAATGGAAACGCTCGGGGCCAGACTGGCCGTGACCGAGGAGGCTTCCGCATGAGCATCACCCAGGTCACTGAAACCGGAACCGGCTCGCCCGCGATTTCCGACCTGCGCGACTGCGGCCCGGAGGGTTGCGATCTCGACTGGTTGTCGAGCAAGCGGGTGAGCACGGAAATTGACGATGTGATGTCGTTTACCGCCTTCGCCATGGCGCAGGGCTGGGGAGACGGTCTGCCTCTCATTCCGCCGACGGAGGCCCGCGTGCGCGCTTTTCTCGCCGGCTCCCACCGCTTCCCCGACGAGGTAATCTGTACCCTGCCCCCGCTGAACGCCGAGTGCACCGTGGAGAAGATCACCATCAACGCGGTGATGGCGGGTGCCCAACCGGAATCCCTGCCCCTGATCATCGCGGCCCTGGAAGCCATGGCCGATCCAGACTTCGAACTGTTCGGGCAGAACGCCACCACCGCACCGGTGGTGCCGTTGACGCTGGTGAACGGCGCGATCCGCGACCAGTTGTTCATCCCCTACCAGCACGGCTGCCTGGGCGGCGTTGCGACCCCGGCGCTCGCCATTGGCCGGGCCATTCGCCTGATCATGAAAAACCTTGCAGGCCAGGTCATCGGCCTTACCTCCCAGAGCACCTTCGGCACGCCGGGACGCGTTTCCGGCATCCTGTTTGGCGAATGGGAAGAAAAGTCCCCGTGGGCCCCACTGGCGGAGCGCCGTGGCGTCAGCGGCGACGCGGTGACCGTGTTCGGCGCCATGGGCACCATGAACATCCTCGACACGACCTCGCAGTCGGGACTCGAGTTCCTGGAAATGATCGGCAAGTCCCTGGGCTATCCGGGGGCCAATGGCTTCAGCCCCGCCATGCCCTATGCCGAGATACTGGTGGTCATCAACCCGGTGTGGGCGGAGATCATTCACCGCGACGTATCACGCCTGGAAGACGTGCAGCAGCTGCTCTGGACCTTCTCCAGCCTGGACGCCGACTACCTGACGCCGAAACACCGTGAGCAGTTGGACAACCAGGGCCGGGTCAGGGACGGACGGGTTTACCTCGCCACCCGACCAGAGGACGTCTATGTCGCCTGTTGCGGCGGGACCGGTGGATTGCATGCAACCGGCTTCCACAGCTTCGGCACCTGCCTGGCCCAGACCCGCGCCATTCTTCCCGGGCCGGAACGGGCTTGAATCCCCGTCGGGGCCGTTGCAATGATCGAGGCAGGAATCGATGAGCGAAATTAAATTTGAACCGATTACAACTGAACTGGGCGCCATGGTTACGGTTGCGGCGGAAGCTATCCTGGCGCCGGGCATCCCGGAAGCGATCTATCGCGCGCTGGAGCAATTCGGCGTACTGGTGTTTCCGCAGATCGGACTCAACGACGAACAACTCGTCGCACTCACCAAGGCGATGGGCGATATGGAACCGGCTAAAGTCACCGCGGACGGTTCAGGGCCGGCTGCCATGGGTATCTATCGCATCGCGCTGGACAAACAGGACAGGAGCCAGCGCGAATACGTCGAAGGCAACAACTACTGGCACATGGATGGCACCTCCTACCAGGTCCCCGGTAAGGCCACCCTGTTGAAGTGTGAAACACCGCCCGCTGAGGGCGGCGATACGGAGTTCGCGCACCTTTACAGCGCATACGAGGCCCTGTCGGCGGAAAAAAAGGAACAACTGGAAGGCTTGCGTGTGGTTCACTGCCTGGAGGGCGTCGGTCGCAAGATGAATCCACACCCATCGCAGGAAGACCTGGCGCGCTGGGATTCCGTATTCCCGCCCACCGAACACCCGCTGGTCTGGCATCAGCGCGGTGGACGCACTTCCCTGCTGATTGGGTCCACCGCGAGGAATATCCTGGCAGACAATGGCGAGGCGGATGCCAGACTGCTGCAGGAATTACTCGAGTGGTGCACGGGAGACCGCTTTACCTATCGCCACAAATGGCAGCAGGGGGATCTGGTGATCTTCCATAACCCCGGCCTGTTGCATCGTTCCCATCCCTATACAGAGGGTGCGGGACGAGTCATGCACCGCACCACCATCAGGGGTACGGAAGCCATTGCCTAAGGGGTCAGGCAGGCCGACATGGCACCCTCCACACCTGCAGTGCCCAGTCGCCGCAGCGCAGCGGTGACCGCGTCGATAAATATCGGGGCTTCACCCAGATCCTCGCCGAATACCTCCCGCACGGACAATACGGCCCGGGCGGCAAGCGCTGAATCGTCACCTGATCCGGCCAGGGGCCGCAGTCGCCCGGCCAGGGGATCGTGAATCTCCAGCGGCCGTCCCTGCAGGTCGCTGCCGGCGAGGTAGCGTACCCAGGCGGCAATCACCGTGGCAAGACAAACGATGCCCCTGCCCTGCGCCAGGCGCGAGCGGATCACCGGCAGGAGACGCTGCGGCAGTTTCTGTGAGCCGTCCATCGCGATCTGCGCAGTGCGATGTGCCAGGGCGCTATTGGCGAAACGCCGTTGCAGGGCGGCCACGTAGTCCGCCAGGTCGAAGCCGGGCGGAGCCGACACTTCCGGCAGGATTTCATTCCTCATCAGTTTTTCGATGAAGGCGGCGAACACGCCGTTGGCCATCGACTCGGCCACGGTGGCGTAACCGCCGAGACAGCCCAGGTAGGCGATGGCCGAGTGGGGGCCGTTGAGCAGGCGCAGTTTCATTTCTTCAAAAGGCGCCAGGTCATCGACAAAGCGTGCGCCACCGCATTCCCAGGCCGGTCGCGGACCAGTGAAGTTGTCCTCGATGATCCACTGTGAAAACGGTTCTGTCTGGACACAACCCCGATCGATAAGGCCTAGTGTAGCGCGGATATGTTCACGGTCCGCGTCGGTCACGGCGGGCACGATCCGGTCCACCATGGTGGAGGGAAAGCTCACGTTGCGTTGGCACCAGTCCAGCGCAGCGGGAGCGGTTATTTCCAGGTAACGGTGGATCGCCGCGCCGAGTTTCACGCCGTTCCCGGCGAGGTTGTCACAGGAGACCACCGTCAGGGGGGCGCCGTTTGCCGCGCGCCGGGCGATAGCCGCCCCGAGCAAGCCGACGGCGCTGCGGGGAACATTCGGGTGCTGACAGTCGTGCGCAATCTCCGCGTGCTGCTCATCGAGCCGACCGCTGGCCGGATTCAGGCAGTAACCTTTTTCGGTGATGGTCAGCGTCACCACCCTCACCTCCGGACTCGTCAATTGCTCTATCACCGCAGCGGGATCCTCGGGCGCCACCAGCACCCTGCGCAGGGCACCTATCACCCGCAGGGTTTCCCTGTCGTCCTCGCGCACACCGACCGTGTACAAGCCGTCCTGCGGCTGTAGTTCATTGCGGACACCGGGAGATCGCAGGCTCACCCCGACAATCCCCCAATCACCGCCCTCGCAGGCTATGGCCTCATCGGTATACACCGCCTGGTGCGCGCGGTGGAAGGCACCCAAACCGAGGTGAACAATTCCCACCCCAAGCGCTGCGGGATCGTACCCGGGAACCTGCACGGTCGCCGGCAGTGTGCCCCAGGTCCGAAGGGAGAGTTGTTCGACACTCATCGCAGGAGTTCCGGCAGGGCCAGGGTGACCTGCGGCACGAAGGTGATCACCATCAGGGCGACAAGCAGGGCGCCGTAGAACGGCCAGATCGTGCGCAAGGCCCGACCCACGGGCAACTGCTGTACCGCGCAACCCACGAAGAGCACCGAGCCCACCGGTGGCGTCACCAGCCCGATGCCGAGGTTAAGCATAAGCATCACGCCGAACTGGACCGGATCCATGCCGACGGACTGCGCGATGGGCAGGAATATGGGCGTGGTGATGAGGATCAACGGTGCCATGTCCATGAAAGTGCCCAGCAACAACAGGATCAGGTTCAGCAACAACAGGGTCAGTATCGGGTTCGCCAGTACCGGGTCCATCAAATCGGCCAAGCGGTCGGGAGCCTGCAATACCGCGAGCACCCAGCCAAACAGCGCGGCGGCCGCGATGACAAACATGACCATTGTGGTGGTCTTCAGGGCATTTACCAGGGCGGCGGCAAGTGCCGCCCGGGTCAGGGAGCGGTACAGGACCAGGCCGATAAACAGGGTATAGGCACAGGCCACGGCGGCAGATTCGGTCGGCGTAAAAATACCCGAGAGGATTCCTGCCACCACGATAAAGGCGGTCAACATGCCTGGTACCGCGCTGACCAGGGCCAGCGCGAAGGGCCGCCAGCCGGGAAAGTCGCCGTGCGGGAATTTCCGGCGCACCGCCACGATCGCGGCAACCACCATCAGGATCAGGCCGGTGACAATGCCCGGCAGTACGCCGCCCAGGAACAGGTCACCCACCGAGACGCCGGCACCGGCTGCCGCTGCGTAAATGATCATGTTGTGGGAAGGCGGGATCAGCAGGCCGGTAATCGAGGCGGTGGTGGTCACGTTCACCGAGTAGTCTGCATCATAGCCCTTGGCCTTCATCTCCGGCCCCAGGGCCGAGCCCAGGGCGGAGGCGCTGGCTACCGCGGAGCCTGACACGGCCCCGAACAACATGGACGCCAGGATGCTGACCTGTCCCAACCCGCCTGGCGCCCGGGCCAGCGCAGCATCCGCCAGGCGCAGCAGGCGCCGGGCGATACCCGCCTGGTTCATCAGTTCGCCGGACAACACGAATAGCGGTATCGCCATCAGGGCAAAGACATTCAGACCGGCTGCCATCCGCTGCACCGCCACCAGCATGGGCATGTCCAGGATGGCGAGCACCGCGGCGGACGCCAGCGCGAGGGCTACCGCTACCGGCACCCCGAGGTACAGTTGCAGGGCCAGGAGCGCGAGCAGCAGGGCAATCAGTTCCATCAGCCGTCACTCTGCAGCAAGTGGTATTCGCGGCGTATGTGCAGGCCGGCGAACAGGCTGATCATGGCGCCCGAAAAGGGTATCACCAGGTACACCATGCCTCTGCTGAGGGGCAGCGTTGGGACCCCGTTGCCCCAGGTCCTCTCGACCAGCTCCAGGCCCCACCACAGCAGCCCGAGGCCGAACAGCGCGACGCACACGTTCGCGGCCTGCCGCGCGATATACGCGGAACCGGGCGCCATGCGCTGTACCCCTTCGGCAATGCGGATATGAAATTCCTCATAAACGCCGGCCGCCGCTCCCAGGAAAACGAACCACAGGGTCAGCACCAAGGCGGCCTGCTCTGACCACGCGGGGCTGGCATGCAGCACGTAACGCGCGAACACCTGCCAGCACAGGACAATGGCCATCCCCGCCAGTCCAAGCGAGCCTGCGAGAACCAGGAGACGGCTTGTGCGCGCTGCCAGTCTGGATTGCTCAGGCACCGGCATCTCCACTCGACTGTATATCCTCCACCAGGCGCCGCAGCGCCCGGGTCGGCAGATATTCTGACCACAGTGGTTCGACCCTGGCGACAAACGCCGGCTGGTCGATATCCCGGGTGACCTCCACGCCAGCCGCCAGCACCGCGGCCCGTGCGGTCGACTCGCGGGCGTCCCACAGCGTGCGCATTACCGCGACGGAATCGCGTGCCGCGGACCTCACGTGCTGTTGATCGTCCGTGCTCAGTCGCTCCCAGCGGTAGCGCGACATGGCGAGCACCTCCGGCGCCATCACGTGGCGGGTTTCGCTGTAGTAACGGGCCACTTCAAAATGGCGCGAGCTCTCGTAGGAGGGCCAGTTGTTTTCCGCCCCGTCGATCACGCCCTGCATGAGGCCCTGGTACACCTCGCCATAGGCCATGGGAGTCGCATCACCGCCCAGCGCCTCGACCATGGAAACGAACAGCTCCGAGGTCTGCACGCGTATTTTCAATCCGTTCAGGTCGTCGGGGTGGTGAATCAGGCGCCGTGTGGTGTACATCGAGCGCGCACCGGAGTCGTAGAACGCCAGCCCGATGAGTCCGTAGGGTTCCAACGCAGCCAGCAACGCATCGCCGGGCGCACCGTCAAGCGCTGTTCGCATATGTGCCGTGGAGCGGAACAGAAACGGCAGGGCCGGCACCACGGTCTCCGGCACCAGCACATTGAGCGGCGCCACGTTGACCCGGATAAAGTCCACACCGCCGAATTGCGCCAGTTCCAGGGTATCGTTCTGGCTGCCGAGCTGCCCGCCGGGGTAAACGGTCGTCCGCAGACGACCGTCGGTGCGCCGCTCCAGGTCGCGGGCGAAATGCTCCAGCGCTGCGACCGTCGGGTAGCCCCGTGGCTGGGAATCGGTAGCGATCAGGGGCATGCCCTTACCGGGTGAGCACCCGACGCCGCCGGCCGCCACCGCCAGAGCGCCCAGCAGGAAGCCGCGGCGATGGAGTCCGGGAGAGAAATTCATGCCACTCAAGGTAACCGGTGTCTTATCCACTATCGTCTCCGGGATAGCCTGGATCCTGGATTCATCCCGGGGCCGCGGCCGCGGAAGACCGTTCGACCAGTGTATGGGAGAACGCGGTCACCGTGGAACCTGCTGCCCGCCCCTCCAGCCAGTCGATGAGTTGTTCCGTCGCGGCGCTGCCCATGGCCTCCACCGGTTGGCTAACGGTTGTCAGCGGCGGCCAGAACTCTCGCGCTATGGGGGCGTCGTCAAAGCCTGTGACGGACAGGTCCCCGGGAACGGACAGACCCGCTTCCTGGGCGGCGTGGACAACGCCGGCTGCCATTTGGTCGTTACAGCACATCAGGGCCGTGGGACCGTCCTGCGGGGTCAGCAGACGGCGTCCCGCCTCGAGCCCCGAGGAGAAAGTGAATTCTCCCCAGGCCTGCCACGCCGGATTCACGTCCTGGCCCCGACCGGCCATGGCGTCACGGAAGCCCGCCAGGCGGCGCCGGCTGGGAGCGCTGTCCTGGCCGCCGCCCACGAAGCCGATGCGGCGGTGGCCCAGTTGCAGAAGGTGGTTGGTTACCGCAAGTGCCGCGGCGCGGTCATCGAAGCGTACCTGCGGTATATTCAGACTGATATCGTCGCCGGCTATACGGGCCACGGGCCATTTGCCCCGGGTGAGCTCGCCCAGGGCTTCCGGCGCATCGGACAGGGGCGGTGACAGAATGAGCCCGTCGATCCCCGACCGCCGCAGGAAATCCAGCAGTTGTTGTTCCGCCGCGCTGGTCTCGATGTCCACCGGGTGCATGATCACCTCGTAGCCCCGGGTATTGGCGACCCCGAGCACACCCTGCAGCAGTTCCAGCACGTAGGCGGAATTCGGGTTGTTATACGCGATCGCCAGGAGGTAGGAGCGGTTGCCGGCCAGCGCCCTGGCCCGCCGGTCGGGCCGGTAGCCCTGCTCCGCCATGATCGCCTGGACCCGTTCCCGCGTTGTTTCCGAAACACCCGACTCGCCGTTGAGCACCCGCGACACGGACTTCTTGGACACGCCTGCGAGCCGCGCTATGTCATTGATCGTAACCTGCTTTTTCCTGATCAAGTCCGCGCATCCTCCACTAATGTCGCCGCTGTTCGGACAACCGGCCAACCTCGGCACAAGCCTTTTTCGAACCGGAAACCGAAAAACCACTTGCCAATCAGGGTAACCGGTGTCGTATACTAACACGACTTTTACCAGACTAGCGAATAAAACTGGAGCAGATCATGCCCTACCCCGTTCCGACCTCGGGAACCAGGCCCGTACTTGCGACCTGGCGTTCCCTGCCGCGTGTGATGCTGGTCGCGGCACTGCTGCTGGTCCAGTTGTACCAGTCCGCCATCGCGGCCGACCAGGAGGACCCCGGGGCGGCGCTGGCGGCGGAAGAGGAAAACCTGTTCGAGGAAAAAGTCGTGGATTATCCCGATCCCGACCCGGTGTTGGGCATGATCGACGCCCGTAACACAAGCTCACTGAATGGCCAGTGGCACTACGTCGTGGATCCCATGGGGGTCGGCGACCCCGGCTCGTTCCTGGGCAGCTTTCCAGACCTCCTGCGCCAGGAAACCGGGATGGAGCTGATCGAATACGATTTCGAGAAATCATCCACCCTGCGCGTTCCCGGAGATTTCAACAGCCAGGATGAGCGCCTGTTCTTCTATCAGGGCCGGGTATGGTACTACCGCAAGTTCGACGCGGAGCCGGCCGCGGGAATGCGCCAGCATCTGTGGTTCGGCGGCGCCAATTTCCACAGCCTGGTTTTCCTGAATGGCCACGCTGTCGGCGAACAGAAAGGCGGCTATGTGCCTTTTTCGTTCGACGTCACCGACCTTTTGCAGGACGGGGAGAACGTCCTGCTGGTGCGCGTCAACAACAGTCTGTCGAAGGACAGTGTACCCACACTGCGCACAGACTGGTGGCCCTATGGCGGTCTGACCCGGGACGTCGCGCTGATCGAAACGCCCGCGGCCTTTATCCGCAACGCCCGCCTGGTACTGGCGGACCGCAAGGACAGCACGCTTGATCTACGCCTGCAAACCGAGGGCTTTGCACCCGGCGCAACCGCCACGGTGCGACTGCCGGAAATCGGCCTGCAGCAAACTGTCACGATCGATAAGGACGGCCTCGCCTCGGCCCGGTTCCAGGCGCCGGTGGAATTGTGGTCACCGGACCGGCCGAAGCTGTACCAGGTGGAATTCGAGGCGGGACAGGACAAGCTGACCGAGCGCATCGGCTTTCGCACAATAGAGACCCGCGGCCAGGAGATTCTCCTGAACGGCGAACCGATCAAGCTGCGCGGCATCTCGACCCACGAAGAGGCCATCGGTGAACCGGGCGTGGCTTATTCACAGGAACAGGTGGAGCGGGTCCTGCAGGAGGCGAAGGCCCTTAACGCCAACTTCGTCCGCGCGGCACACTACCCCTACTCCCGTCACATGGCGAAGGCCGCAGACGAGCTGGGGCTCATGCTCTGGGAGGAAGTTCCCGTTTACTGGAATATTGCCTGGGAGAACCCCGAGACCCTGGCCATCGCCCGCAGCCAGGTGGCCAGGCTGGTACAGCGTGACTGGAACCGCGCCGCGGTAATCATCTGGTCGGTGGCAAACGAAACACCAAACTCCGAGGCGCGGATGAAATTCCTCGGCCAGTTGATCGACGATATCCGCAGCATGGACGATTCACGACTGATCAGCGCCGCCATGTTCGGCGGCTTCGAGGAATTCGGCAAACTGGTCATGCACCTGGCGGCACGCGGACTGGCCCGGGAGGGACTGTCACCGCGAGACGAGGCGGTGTTCCAGTCGGTCCTGGCGCGGGCTGGTGATGCCGCCCCGGGGCCTGCGGACGGTTTCACCCTGGTCATCAGGGACCCCCTGGGTGAGCTGACCGACATCGTCGCCTACAACGAGTATTTCGGCTGGTACTACTCCGGGGCCATTGCCCGCCAGCTGGGTGTCAGCGAGGCCGTGATCCGGCCGCTGATGCTGGACCTCATGCGCGACCTGCGGATCAGTGCGGCCTATGACAAGCCCCTGCACATCTCCGAATTCGGCGCGGGTGCCAAGGCGGGCCGCCGTGGCGGGGAGGCACTCATCTGGACCGAGGAATACCAGGCGAAAGTCTACCAGGCCCAGATCGCCATGCTGCGTAACAGCACCCAGGTACAGGGCATGACGCCCTGGATCCTGAAGGATTTCCGGGCCATGCTGCGGCCGCTGGCCGGGACCCAGGACTACTTCAACCGCAAGGGTCTCATCGACGAGAACGGCCGTCGCAAGCTGGCGTTCGACGTGCTGCGCGATTTTTATGCCGGCCCCTGGGAAGATTCCCCGGCCTCCGGTGGGGCGCCGTGAAAGCCAGGCCGCTGACACTCGATCCTGAGCGTTTTTTCCCCGCTGACCGGGAGGCCCGCGCAACGGCCCGGGCGCTGTACGAGCAGGTCCGGGCCCGGCCGATCATCAGCCCGCACGGTCATACCGACCCGGCCTGGTTTGCCGAAGACAGGCCCTTCAACAATGCCACCGAGCTGCTGTTGGTGCCGGACCACTACATCCTGCGCATGCTGTACAGCCAGGGGATACCCCTCGAAGCCCTTGCCGTGCCGACGCCGGAGGGGACAGCGGGCGCTGATCCACGCTCTGCCTGGCGCCTGTTTGCCGCCAATTACCACCTGTTTCGCGGCACCCCGTCACGTATCTGGCTGGACCAGGTATTCGCCGAGGTGTTCGAGCTGCCGGTGCGACTGGAGGAGTCGACGGCCGACCACTACTTCGACAGCATCAACGACCGGCTGGCCGGGGAGGACTTTCGTCCCCGGCAGCTGCTGCAGCGCTTTAAGGTCGAATTCCTGGCCACCACGGAAGGCGCCCTCGACCCCCTGCCCCATCACGCCCGCCTCGCCGCCGACGGCTGGGGACAGCGGGTGGTGACCACCTTCAGGCCCGACGATGTACTGGACCCCGATCGGCCGGATTTTGCCACCAACCTGGGCCGGCTGGCCGAACTGACCGGTGAGGATACGGCCCGCTGGAGCGGGTACCTGGATGCCCTGCGCCAGCGACGCGACTTCTTCCGCCGGCACGGCGCCACCGCCACGGACCACGGCCACCCCTCCCCGGCCACCGCTGATCTCGATGCCGGCCACTGCCAGCAGCTGCTGGATTGCTGTCTTGCCGGTGCCGCCGGTGCGGCCGAGCGGGAGCTGTTCCGGGCCCAGATGTTGACCGAGATGGCCGGCATGAGCCGCGAGGACGGCCTGGTCATGCAGCTTCATCCCGGCAGCTACCGCAACCACAACGCGCCGCTGTTCGCGCGCTTCGGCCCCGATCGCGGAGCCGATATCCCGCGCCCGGTCAGCTACGTCGACGGCCTGAAGCCGCTGCTGGACCGGCACGGAAACGATCCGGAGCTGACCCTGATCCTGTTCACACTCGACGAGTCGAACTACACGCGGGAGCTGGCACCGCTGGCAGGTCACTACCCCTGCCTGCGGCTCGGCCCCGCCTGGTGGTTCCACGACAGCCCGGAGGGAATGCTGCGTTACCGGCGCCAGGTCACCGAGACTGCCGGCTTCTATAACACCAGCGGCTTCAATGACGACACCCGCGCCCTGCTCTCCATTCCCGCGCGCCACGACCTGGCGCGCCGCATGGACTGCCGCTTCCTGGCGGAACTGGTCTCGGAAGGGCGCCTGGACCGGGAGGAGGCGAGTGAATTGATCGAGGACCTGACGGTAAACCTGGTGCGCCGCGCCTACCGGCTGGATCGCACCGACGCGGGCCAGGGTGGAGCCGGAGGCTGACATGCCGGCTATCACCGGTTTTGGCGAGGCCATGGGCGAACTCCGTTCGGCAGGTGACGGACTCTACGCCCTGGCCTTCGCCGGCGACGTGTTCAATACCCTGGCCTATGTGCAGGCCCTGGGCGGCACCGCCTGGCAAACCAATTTCGTGTCGGCGGTAGGTGACGACGCCCTGTCGCAGCAACTGCTGGCGCGCTGTGACGCTCTCGGGATAGGCCACACCGTAAGCGTGTGTAACGGCGGGACACTCGGGCTCTACCTGATCGAAACCGATGCTGAAGGTGAGCGGCAATTCCGTTACTGGCGTGCCGCTTCACCGGCGCGACGCTTTGTCGGGTTAATGACCGGGCACGAAGACCCCGCTCCGGATATCCTGTTTCTCAGTGGCATCACCCTGGCGATCCTCGACGACCCCCAGCGTGAGACGCTCGCGAAACACCTGGCCGCCAGCCGTGACCGAGGCGCCCGGGTGGCTTTCGACCCGAACTACCGGGCCGCCTTGTGGCGCGACGCAACGGCGGCCGCACACTGGACTTCCCGGTTTTATCGCCTGAGCGATATCGCCCTGCCCGGCCTGGAGGACGAGCGCGAGTTGTTCGGTACCGTCTCAGCCCAGGCAGTACTGGAGCGCCCGGAGCTGGCGGATGCCACCGAAGTGGTGGTGAAAGCTGGTCGAGACGGGGTACTGGGTCGCATTGGCGACCAGCACTTCAACGCGCCGTTTATCGCGCCCGCCCGGACCGTAGACACCACCGCTGCGGGCGATGCGTTCAATGCCGGCTGGCTGGTGGCGCGCGCAGCGGGGATGAGGGCCTCCGCCTGCGCCGGTTTTGCAGCCCGCACGGCCGCCGCGGTTGCGAGCCACCCGGGCGCCATTATCCCGCCTGAGCACCTGCCCTCGTTGACTGAATATATGGAGAAACACGAATGAAAATTACCGCTGCCAGGGTGATCGTGACCTGTCCCGGACGCAATTTCGTCACCCTGAAAATTGAAACAGACCAGGGGCTGCACGGGATCGGCGACGCCACCCTGAACGGCCGTGAAAAGGCCGTGGTGGCCTACCTCGAAGAGCACGTGATTCCCTGCCTGATCGGCCGCGACGCGCACCAGATCGAGGACATCTGGCAGTACCTCTACCGCGGCGCCTACTGGCGACGCGGTCCGGTGACCATGTCCGCCATCGGCGCGGTCGACACCGCCCTGTGGGACATCAAGGCCAAGGCGGCGAACATGCCCCTGTACCAGTTACTGGGTGGGGCCTCGCGTGCGGGTGTGATGGTCTACGGCCACGCCAATGGCGCGGACATCGATGAAACTGCGGACGCGGTGGGCCGCTATATCGACCTGGGCTACAAGGCCGTTCGCGCCCAGTCCGGGATCCCCGGGGTTCGCGGCGCCTACGGGGTCGGCCGGGGCGATCTCTACTACGAACCCGCCGATGCGGCCCTGCCCAGCGAGACCCTCTGGTCTACGCCCGACTACCTGGAGTTCGCACCCAAACTGTTCGAGCGGCTGCGGCAGGAGCACGGCCAGGGGGTGGAACTGCTGCACGACGTGCACCACCGCCTCACGCCGATCGAGGCGGCGCGACTGGGCAAGTCACTGGAGCCCTACCGCCTGTTCTGGATGGAGGATGCGACACCGGCGGAGAACCAGCAAGCGTTCCGGCTTATTCGGCAGCACACGGTAACGCCGCTGGCCGTGGGCGAGATCTTCAACAGTATCCACGACTGCCGCGAACTGATCGAAAACCAGCTAATCGACTACATCCGCGCCACGGTCGTCCATGCCGGCGGTATCACCCAGCTGCGTCAGATCGCCTCCCTGGCCGCACTGTACCAGGTGCGCACCGGCTGCCACGGCGCCACCGACCTCTCGCCCGCCTGCCTGGGCGCGGCTTTGCACTTCGACCTGTGGGTGCCGAACTTCGGCATTCAGGAGTACATGCGGCACAGCGAGCAGACCGACGAGGTCTTCCCCCACGCCTACACCTTCGACGACGGCTACCTGCACCCGGGCGATGAGCCCGGCATCGGGGTGGACATCGACGAAGCACTGGCGGCCAGATTCCCCTACGACCCGAAACAGCTCCCGGTTGCCCGCTTGCGCGACGGAACCATGTGGAACTGGTAGCCAGTAGTGGGGTAACCACAGCCTGTACTTCCCCTACCTGCAGCGCACCCCGCAACGGGGCTGAGGAGAGCACTTGCTGTCGGTACCGACAGAACGACAATCATAGTCGACATTGTTGTTGATTAAGTGCTATAACAGCGGTCAATCTGTATTCAATACTTTCTTGCCCAGAACCGCTGTCGTCCAGATCACGACCAGGCTGGTGCAGCACTGTTTGAGGAATCGAGACCAATGACAAGGACGAACGTGACGACCCGCTACCGCCGCCTGCGGATGTTCGGAGCCGCGGTTGCCCTGCTCGCCAGCCTGTACTCCAACGCCGGGGTCAACGAGGCCGGGGACTGGCCCAATTTCGGTCGTGACGGCAGTGAACAGCACTACAGCCCGCTGGACCAGATCACCCTGGAGAACGTGGACCGGTTGAAACCGGCCTGGTTCTTCGATCTGGAACCCGGCTTCTCGGTATCAGCCCCGGTGAAAGGCGGCGACAAACTGTTCGTGACCACCGGGCACAACCACATACGTGCGTTCGAAGCCGCGTCCGGCGTCCTGCTCTGGGAGTACGACCCGGGGGTGCGCGAGATCGCGCAGATTCCACTGCACATGAGCTGGGGCAACAAGGGCATCGCATGGTGGAACGGGCGTGTATTCCTGGCCACCACCGACGGGCGCGTCATCGCCCTGGACGACCGCACGGGCGAGCCGGTCTGGGAACAACGGCAATTCGAACTCACGGAATTGCGCAACAGCAACGGCGCTCCGCGGGTGTTTGACGGCAAAGTCATCGTCGGTCATGGCGGGGCCGACATCAGCCCCATTCGAGGCTATGTCACCGCGTACGACGCCATGACGGGCGAGCAGGCATGGCGCTTCTATACCGTGCCGGGGGATCCATCGAAGCCCGCCGACAGCCGGGCAGAGACCGTCATGCGCCCCACCTGGAAGGGTGACTGGTTTGGCAAGGGTGGCGGCGGCACGGCCTGGAATGCGTTCAGTTACGACGGGGAACTGGACCTGATCTATCTCGGGGTGGGCAATGGCTTTCCCTATAACCAGCAACTGCGCAGTCCCGGGGGTGGCGACAATCTGTTCCTGTCCTCCATCGTCGCCGTACATGCCGATACCGGGGAATACGCGTGGCATTACCAGGTGTGCCCGGCAGAACAATGGGACTGCACGGCCACCCAGGATATGACCCTTGCAACCCTCGAACTGGGCGGCAAACCCCGCAAGGTCATCCTGCATGCACCCAAGAACGGCTTCGTCTACGTATTGGACGCTGCGACCGGGGAATTCATTTCCGCGGAAAAATTCGCCCGGGTCACCTGGGCGGAAAAAATCGACCCGGCTACGGGGCGGCCGGTCGAAAACCCTGCTATCCGTTACCAGGGCAAGTCGGATCTGTTCGAACTCTGGCCGGGCCCGCAGGGCGCCCACAGCTGGCTGCCCCAGGCCTTCAGCCCGCGTACCGGGCTGCTCTATCTTCCGGTGATGGAAATGGGTGCCCTTATCGGGCCGTTGCCACCCGGCGCGGTCGGTTTCGGTACCAACATGGGTGTCACCCTGATTGCCGACGCGGAACTGCCGGGCAGCCGGCGCAGCTTTCTCAAGGCCTGGGACCCGGTGCGGCAACAGGCTGCCTGGACAAAAGAGTTGCCCGGTGCCTGGCCCGGTGGTGTGCTGGCTACCGCCGGCGACCTGGTCTTCCAGGGACGCATTGACGGCCAGTTGGTGGCTTACCACGCGGCAACGGGTGAGCAGGTCTGGTCCTTCAAGACAGTCGCGCCAGTGGTCGCCCCGCCGATTTCCTACAGCGTCAACGGTAAACAGTATGTCACCGTTCTGACCGGCAATGGCTCACAGGGCGGCGGCATCCTGGCTACTGGCAACGCCGCCTTCCGCACGGATTACCGACTGCCGAGGAGAGTGCTGACCTTTGCCCTGGATGGCGAGGCCAGCCTGCCGGCATTCACGATGCCGGAGCGGATTAGCCCCGTAAGCGCCGATTTCAAGCCCGATCCGGACCGGGTCGCCGCGGGCGCCATGGCTTACGCCACCAATGCCTGCCTGGTGTGCCACGGGATGAACGCCATCGGTGGCGGTGCGGCCCCTGATTTACGTTACTCGCCGATGATTGAAAGTGCGGAGGGTTTCAGGGCCGCAGTGAAAGAAGGCTCGCTCAAGCCCCGGGGCATGCCGCCCTCCCCCACGATCTCCGGGCAGGACCTGGAAAACATCCGCCATTACCTGCGCGCTCGGTCGACAGCATCAGCCAATCGTCACTGACCCAGGAGGCGGCCCCGAAGATGACTGCGACCGCCATTGCGATCGAGGCCGCGTTTGACCAGCCCTCTATCGACGTCGACCAGTGGCACCTGCTTCGTTGAGACGAATGGCGCTCGGGACGGCGTGGTGCCCTATGAGTCCGGGTGGTAGTGCGTCCGAAGTGACGTCAGGTCGGGGGCGGGATTACCTCCCACTCCGGTGCTTCGTACTCCCCGATCACGCGAACGTCTACGAACTCCGCCTGCTGCGCGATAATCCCCCGGACCCGCTCATCGGGGCGGCTCTCCATCGCGTCGCGGGCGTCCTTCGATTGCCAAGTAGCGATGGCCAGCAGGACATCGGGGCAGCCGATCTTGCGGTGCAGCCGGGTACCCATGGCGCCGGGCGCCCGCTGGATGATTTCGCTGGCACGCACCCAGGCCTCGGCGTAGCTTTCAACGGGGTAGCCAGGCTTCATTTGCACCTCAAAGATGAAATGCATCAGCTCAGTCCTCGGGCGAGAGCAGGTAGCGCGTCACCTGCAGCAGCCTGTCCTGGCTGTCCTTCAGTTCCAGCCTGGCGATGGTCTGCAGATGCACCTCATCGGGACCATCCGCGTAGCGCAGTACCCGGCCCGCGGTAAAGAAATCTGCCAGGGGTGTGTCCGGGCTGACCCCCATGGCACCGAACACCTGCATGGCGCGATCGGCCACGGTGGTCAGCAGTGTTGGAGCAATCACCTTGATCATGGAAATTTCCTTGCGCGCAGCGCGGGCGCCGACCTCGTCGATCATGGCGGCGGCTTTCAGTACCAGCAGCCGCGCCTGCTCTATCTCGATCCGGGAACGCGCGATCCACTCGGCAATCGCGCCGTGCTTGAAAAGCTGGCGCCCGAAGGTCTTGCGCTCCTGGGATCGGGCGACCATCAACTCCAGGCAGACCTCGGCCATCCCGATAGCGCGCATGCAGTGGTGTATCCGGCCCGGGCCGAGCCTTGCCTGGGCGATCATGAATCCATCGCCCTCCTCGCCGATCAGGTTGCTCACGGGTACCCGGACGTCACGGAACAACACTTCCGAGTGCCCCTCCGGCGACACATGGTTCAGCGTGCTGATATTCCTGACCAGCTCGATTCCGGGTGTGTCCCGCGGGACCAGCACCATGGATTGTTGCCGATGGGTATCGGCGTCCGGATCGGTCTTGCCCATCACGATGAAAAACCGGCAATTGGGGTGGTGGGCATTGGTGATAAACCACTTGCGACCGTTGATTACGTAGTCGTCGCCTCGCCGCTGAATAGCTGTCTGGATATTGGTGGCGTCGGAAGAGGCGACGTCGGGTTCGGTCATGGCAAAGGCGGAGCGAATCTCGCCGCGCAGCAATGGATCCAGCCACTGCTGCCGATGTTCCTCGGTAGCGAACATGTGCAGCACTTCCATGTTGCCGGTATCGGGCGCATTGCAGTTGAACGCCTCGGGCGACCAGGGCACCCGGCCCATGATTTCCGCCAGGGGCGCGTATTCGAGATTGGTAAGCCGGGTGCCCGGCTCGTCGTCACGCAAACCTGGCAGAAACAGGTTCCAAAGGCCCTCTTCCCGGGCCAGAGCCTTGAGGTCTTCCATGAAGGACACCGGGTATTGCCCTGCGTGGACTTCCCGCAACCACTGGCCGTTTCGCGGCAACACATGATCGTCCATAAAAGCCTGCAGTTGGGCCCGCAGGCGCTGGGTTTTTTCGCTGAAGTTAAAATCCATCTGTCCACCCGTTCAGTTTGAGTCGTCGTATTTTTTCAGTCGCAGATCAAAGCGTATGGCAGCCGCACGCAGCGCGAACGCCGCGGCCACCGCCACTAACATAGCCGGCGCGCCGGCGACGCCCAGGCTTATCAGCGCAACATAACTGGCGGATCCCAACAGCGCGGCGGTCACGTAGATATCCGGTTCGAGCAGTACCGGCGGCCGCCTGAGCAGCGTATCGCGGATCAGGGAACCGAAGCTGGCGGTCATCATCCCCATACCCACAGCGACAATCACGGGCGCGTCGAAAGACAGGGCCTTCTGGGTACCCAGCACGCAGAACAGGGCCAGTCCCATGGCGTCCGCCCACAACAGGGTATTCTCCAGGGAAACGAAGAAACGGGCAAAAAACCAGGTGGCAACCGAGGCTGCGATGCAGATCCAGACGTAACTGGTATCGCCCAGCCAGAACACCGGCGCACCCAGCAACAGGTCTCGCAGCGTGCCTCCTCCGACGCCGGTCACTGTACCGAACAAAACGAAGCCGAGGATATCCTGCCGTTTATCCGCCGCGGCCAGGGAGCCACTGATGGCGAACACGGCAACGCCCGCCAGGTCTAGGTAATGAAAAACGTCCAGCAGCACCATGGCTGGACTAACCCACCACACCCGCGCTTTTCAGGGCCTCGATTTGTGCCTCGTCATAGCCCAGTGAGACCAGGATTTCAGCGCTGTGCTGGCCAAGCGCGGCGCTGGGAGCGCCGACACCGGAGGGCGTGCCGGAGAACCTCGGCGGATTGACCGGTTCCACGATCCTGCCCGCCCGGGGATGCCGCGTGACCACGAAGGAGTTATTGGCCTGCATCTGCTCCTGCTGCGGCAGTTCAGCCAGGAACATGGCCCGGGCACAGGGCACGTCTGCCACCTGCAGTCGATTGATGCCTTCGTCTATATCCGTTTGCAGCGTGACCGCGCGCAACTGGTCAAACAGTTCTTCCACCAGAGCAGGATTGCTGTTGCGATCCATGGCGGTGGCCATCCTTGGATCGCTTGAATCTATCCCGAAGGCCGCTGTGCATGCGTGGAACTGTTTGTCCGTGACCGGCGCCAGGGCCGCCCAGCCATTGGCGAATTGCACCAGCATATTGCGCGCCACACTCATGCCCGCACTGGCGCCCTCCTCCATGAAAGTCGCGGTGCCCGCAGCATCTGCCCACAGGAAGCTGACCACGCTGTCCACCATGGACAGGCTGATAAACTGCCCGCCGCGGCCCTGGCTACGGGCATATAGCGCGGAAGCTATCGCCTGCGCGCCGGTCAGTGCGGTCACCTTGTCGGAAAACAGCTGGTAGTAGGTTGTCGGAATTCCACTTTCCATATCGGCCTGGGACTGGGCCACGCCGGCGTAGGTCTGGATCACGTTATCGTAGGCGGCGTTGCCGGCCATCGGGCCGTTTGCGCCGAAGCCGTTGACCCAGAGGTAAACCAGCTCGGGATTGACGGCGCCAAGGCTGGCGTAGTCTATACCCAGCCGCTCTGCCACGCCGGCGCGGAAGTTGTGCAATACGACATCGGCTTCGGCGACCAGTTTGCGCACGATCTCCAGCCCCTGCTCGGACTTGAGATCGAGGGCCAGGGAGCGCTTGCCGCGATTGGCGCTGTGAAACAGCCCACTGACGCCATTGCAGGTAGCCCCGATATAGCGCATCACGTCACCGAATCCCGGCGGCTCGACCTTGATCACGTCCGCGCCCTGGTCGGCCAGGATGGTGGAGGCCACCGGGCCTGCAATCATGTTACCCAGGTCGAGAATACGCACACCCCGCATGGGGCCTTTTGTCGGATCACTCATAATTATTACCGGCCACGCTGTGAATATTGATCCCGCCAACATACTATAGATGGCACCGTTTTGTCGTACAGGGATTGCGCCGGATCAATGAGCAAGAAACTCGCCTTCAGCCTGCTCTCTTTTGCCGTGATCCTGCTGCTGATCTACCTGCTGGCTCGCCTGACCGAATCCGGTAGCGAGGATCCCTGTGAGAACCCCCAGGCGGATATCAGCGCCGCGGTGCTCGCCGAGGGCGAGGGCGACCAGGAGGGCATGGTGAATCGCGCGATATTGGCACGAGGTGAATGTGAAGCCAGACGTAAAAAAGAACAGCAGGAATGATGTGAACGGGCTGCAGTGGTTGATCACCGCATTGTTTCTGGCCGCGCTGGCCACAGTTTCCGCAAGCACCCGGGCCGAAGCGGGGCTGGCGGAGCGGGCCAATCAGGTGCTGGAGCAGCGCTGCATGGTCTGTCACGGCTGTTACGACGCCCCCTGCCAGCTCAAACTCGAATCCCGGGAGGGACTCATGCGCGGCGCCAGCAAAGATCTGGTCTACGATGCGAGCCGACTGGTAGAAGCGAAACCGACCCGCCTGTTTGACGACGCCCAGAGTGTGGAGGAGTGGCGCGAGATGGGGTTTTACCCGGTTATCGACAGCCTGCGCCCCGGAAAAAGCGTGCTGCGTCGCCTGTTGGAACAGAAACGCCAGCACCCCTTGCCCAAAGGAAAAGCCCTGCCGGAGGGCTTCGATTTCGCCCTGGATCGCAAGGCCCAGTGCCCGAAGCCCGATGAATTCAGCAGCTACAAGGCGAATTATCCTCTCTGGGGCATGCCCTACGGACTGCCAGGACTGAACGAAGAAGAGCACGCCATCATGCTCCGCTGGCTGGACCAGGGCGCCCCACCGCCACGGCTGCCCGAGTTGGACAGTACCGTGGCCAGGCAACTGTCAGACTGGGAGACTTTCATCAACGGCAGCAGTCCCAAGCAGCGCCTGATGAGCCGCTACCTCTACGAGCACCTGTTTCTCGCCGCCCTGTACTTCGAAGACAGCGACGGGCAACCCAACTGGTACCGCATGGTGCGATCGAAGACCCCTCCCGGTGAGTCACTGGCGGTGCTGGCGACGCGCCGGCCCTACGACCACCCGGGACAGGAGCAGTTTTATTATCGACTGCAGGCAATGCCGGCGACGCCCCTGCGCAAAACCCACATGCCCTACCGCCTGGACGCCGACCGTATGGCCTGGTACCGGGAACTGTTCCTGACGGACAGCTACCAGGTGAACGTTCTGCCTGGTTACGACGACAGTAACCCCTTTGCCGTGTTTCACGAAATTCCGGTGGGCTCGCGCTACCGCTTCCTGCTGGAAGAAGCGCAATTCACGATCATGAACTTCATCAAGGGTCCCGTCTGCCGGGGCCGGGTGGCACTCAATGTGATCGAGGATCACTTCTGGGTCATGTTCATCCAACCGGAAGACGCCGGGGACAGCCGTCACGAGGACCGCATGTTCCTGGCAGAGGAAAGCAGAAACCTGCGCCTGCCCCAGGCTGAGCGGGGAACGGTTCTGGACCTGCTTTACTGGAACAGGTACTCCAAGGCACAGGAGAACTACCAGGTCGCAAAATGGGAATACATCCAGGAATTCCTCAACAAGACCGGCACCAGGCTTGATTATGACGCGCTGTGGTACGGCGAGGGCCAGAACGACAATGCCACACTGACCGTATTCCGCCACTTCGACACCGCGTCGGTAGTGAAGGGTCTGGTGGGAGCCGTTCCCAAGACAGCGTGGGTAATAGATTACCCCTTGCTGGAGCGCATTCACTACCTGCTGGTAGCGGGATTTGACGTATTCGGCGCCGTGTCGCACCAGCTCGAATCGAGACTGTACATGGACTTTCTTCGCATGGAAGGGGAATTCAACTTCCTGCTGTTCATGCCGGCTGATATACGCCGGGATTTACACAACTACTGGTACCGGGGTGCTCCCGAGTCGACACGCGATCACCTGTTCGACCTGAGCGTCATTTCGGACCGGCCGACAGACGTGGAGTTCAAGACTGACCAGCCAATGCGCGAATTCCTGCTGACGGTGCGCGAGCGCGCGTTCGGTGCCAGGGCTGAGCGGTACGAGTACCGCGGCCATACCAGCGCGGCCATCAGCGACGTTTTCAGGCAACTCGAGTCAAGCCAGGGAGCACACTACAGCTACCTGCCGCAGGTCAGCTATGTCAACGTGATCGGCGACAACAGAGACGAGGTATATACGCTGCTCAGAAACTCGGGCTACAGCAATATTGCACAGCTGTTTCTGGAGGATGAGCGCCGCCTGCCTGAAGAGGATAACCTGACCGTTTTACGCGGCTTCGTCGGCGCCTACCCCAACCATTTTTTCCAACTCAACGAGAAGGAAGTGGCGGCATTCGGGCGCGAGGTACAGGCCATGAAGTCAGAGAAAGACTTCGCCCGGCTGGTTGAGCGGTACGGCGTCAAGCGCTCCTCGCCCTGGTTCTGGCGCCTGAGCGACAAGTTTCACGCCATGTTGCGCGAACAGCAGCCCGTGGCCTGGGGCCTGCTGGACTATGGCCGCTACCAGGGTTATTACCGGCCCTGATCAGGAAAACGGTCCGCGGGACCGCTGCCATAACTTGAGGGCGCCGCGCTCGATGGCGCCTTCCGCCGCAACACCCAGCTTTTCCTGCCAGTTCTTCTTGTGTATGAACCTCACCTCGTACACGTCCCAGTCGGCCAGGCGCTCCTGGATCAATGCGTCGGATGTGCGCAGTTCATCGACCAGACCTTCATCCAGCGCACGCTGGCCATACCAGGCTTCACCGGTGGCCACCTTGTCCACGTCCAGGGAGGGCCGGTTGGAGCGCACGAACTCCTTGAACAGCGTGTGAATATCCTCCAGGTCCTCCAGGAATTTTTCCCGGTCCTTGTCGGTATTCTCGCCGAACATCGTCAGAGTGCGCTTGTACTCCCCCGCCGTGTGCAATTCCACGTCGATATCGTGCTTCTTCAGCAAGCGGTGAAAATTCGGCAACTGCGCCAATACACCGATCGAGCCGATCACGGCAAATGGCGCCGCGACAATCTGGTTGGCGACGCAGGCCATCATGTAACCACCACTGGCGGCCACCTTGTCGACCGCCGCGATCAGGGGAACACCGGCGTCGGTGATGCGCTGCAACTGACTCGCCGCCAGGCCGTAGCCGTGCACCATGCCACCGGGGCTCTCGAGCCTGATCAGCACTTCGTCCCCCTCACCGGTCTGGGCCAGCACGGCTGATACCTCCTCGCGCAGGTTCTCGGCCGCGCTGGCCTTGATGTCGCCGTCAAAATTCAGCACGAACAGGCGCGGGCGCCGCTCGCCCTTGTGGGTTTTCTTGCTCTTTTTAGCGGCCTTCGCTTTCGCTTTCTCGGCCTTTTTCTCTTCCTTGCGCCGCGCCTTGTAGTCGTCCGGCTCCTCCACCACGTGGCGCAGGCTGTCGTTTATGCTGCGGTATTTGTCATTGAGATCGCGTATCTCGATATGGCCCTCCCGCTGCTCGCCCTTGTAGCGCTGGCCGATCGCCATCAGGCCTGTGACCAGCAACAGCACCGCCACCACCAGGGTGACGGCCTGGGCAAGGAACAGTCCCAGATCGTATAGAAATTCCAAAGCAGGCTCCGTTCAGTTCAGTTGACGAATGTATTCCCGGATCAATTGCCCGGATATGGATGAGGCCGGCGGTATCTGCGGCAATTCACGATAGTGAAACCAGCGGGCGTCCGCAATCTCCGACGGATCGCACACGATATCGCCGCCACCGTACTCGGCAAAAAAGCCCAGCATCAACTGGTTGGGGAAAGGCCAGGACTGGGAACCAAAATAACGCAAGGCGGTGATCTCCACGCCAACCTCCTCGCGCACTTCACGGACCAGGGTCTGCTCCGCATTTTCCCCGGCCTCGATAAATCCCGCCAGGGTACTGTACATCTCGCCGGGGAAGTTCACGTTGCGTGCCAATAGCAGCTCCTCGCCGCGGGTAACCAGCACGATGACGCAGGGCGCGATTCGCGGAAAATTCAGGGTGCCGCAGGGCAGACAGCGCATGGCCCGCTCCGGCTCATCCACTGTCATCTCACTGCCGCAGCGGCCGCAGTAGCGATGATCCTGTTCCCAGGCCAACAGCTGTTGCGCCCGTCCGGCGAGGGCGAACAACTGGTCATCCACCCTGCCCAGCAGCTGGTAGAGGTTGCCGCGCTGGAACCGCATGGGGTCCAGCGCGGCTCCCGAGTCGATTTCCAGAACGTAACACGGCTGTTCGTGCCAATAACCAACAAATTGCCGCCGCAGTTCAACCCAGCCTGCGTGCTGGATGTCCTCGGGCCGTAACAGGCAGGGCTCGGCTGCCCGCAAATCGGTGACCAGTTGCATTTCCTGGAAAACCACATGCAGGCCGTCACCGGCGTTATCCGGCTCCCTGTTCTCAGGTCTGAACATCCATTCCCCTGGAGCTGCTGAAACGAGCGGCTATAGTATGCGGCGCTCCGCCAGGGGGCAAGTCTGGCGGAACCGGTTAAAAATCAGGCGAAAGCCTACGCAGTTGCCGGTTATTCAAGTAGAATGCCTGCCCGGAGAATCACCCCGAAGAGCGCACTTGTAACCCATGAATGAAACAACCTCACAGGCATTGTGGAAAAATTTCCTGGGGTCTGCGCCCGTCTGGTACAAGCAGACGATCGTCGCCTTCCTGTTGCTCAATCCGGTAATTCTCTTCCTTGCCGGGCCCTTCTTCACCGGCTGGTTACTGATCGGGGAATTCATTTTCACCCTGGCCCTGGCGCTGCGCTGTTACCCCTTGCAGCCGGGCGGGTTGCTCGCACTGGAAGCGATATTGCTGGGCATGGCCTCACCACAAACCGTGTTCGAAGAGGCCGCCGCCAACTTCGAAGTCATCATGTTGCTGATGTTCATGGTGGCGGGCATCTACTTCATGAAGGAACTGCTGCTGTTCGTATTTACCCGCATCCTGCTGCAGGTCCGGTCCAAGATCACACTGGCACTGCTGTTCTGTTTCGTCGCCGCTTTCCTGTCCGCCTTCCTGGATGCCCTGACTGTTACCGCCGTGCTGATCAGCGTCGGCGTCGGATTCTACGCGGTCTACCACAAGGTGGCCTCGGGTAAGCTGCTCAACCAGGAAGATCACGACCACTCAAACGATCACGAGGTGGCGGAACAGAACCGCGAAGACCTGGAGAACTTCCGGGCCTTCCTGCGCAGCCTGCTGATGCACGGCGCAGTGGGTACCGCGCTGGGCGGGGTCTGCACCCTTGTCGGTGAACCACAGAACCTGCTGATCGCCACGGTCGCGGAGTGGACGTTCCTCAAGTTCCTGCTGGTCATGGCGCCGGTCACAATGCCGGTACTGTTCTTCGGCCTGTTGACCTGCTACCTGCTGGAGGTCACCGGCAAATTCGGGTATGGGGCGAAACTGCCGGAAAAAGTACGGCTGGTGCTGCTGGAATTCCAGGGTAAGGAAGAAGAGCGGCGCAACGCCCGCTCCAACGCCCGCCTGGCAGTCCAGGCAATCACCGCTGTTCTCCTGGTGGTGGCGCTGGCCATGCACTGGGCCGCCGTGGGCCTGATCGGCCTGATGGTGATCGTGCTGCTGACGGCGTTCAACGGCGTGATAGAAGAGCACCAACTGGGGCACGCCTTCGAGGAGGCCCTGCCCTTTACCGCGCTGCTGGTGGTGTTCTTTGCCATCGTCGCGGTAATCCACGAACAGCACCTGTTCACCCCTGTTATCGAGCGCGTACTGGCCATGGAGGCCGGCGTGCGCCCGGCCATGTTCTTCCTGGCCAACGGGGTATTGTCGATGATCTCCGACAACGTCTTCGTGGCGACGGTGTATATCAACGAGGTAAAAGCGGCTTTCGATGCCGGTACGATCACCCGCACCGAGTTCGATCATCTTGCGGTCGCTATCAATACCGGGACCAACCTGCCCAGCGTGGCGACCCCCAACGGCCAGGCGGCGTTCCTGTTCCTGCTTACATCGGCCCTGGCGCCCCTGATCCGGCTGTCTTACGGCCGTATGGTCATCATGGCCCTGCCCTACACCCTGGTACTCGGCGGTGTGGGACTGGGCTGCGTGATCCTGTTTATCTAGCGCGGATCGGCGAGGGCGGCTACTCCCCCGCAAGCTCCCGCCACAGGACCTTGCCGCCATTACCAGCGGCGATGGCATCCAGCTGCTCCCGGTGCGCTGCCATTTCCTCGTCGCTGGCCCGCAGGATAGGCAGGGGCTTGCGGTCGGGTGGCAGGCGCCGGATCTGCTCGGCGGCGCGGCTGCCGCTGTCGCCGCCATCTGTCTCCGACAGCTGGAAGGTGGTCTGGCCGCCGGTCATGGCGAGATAGACATCGGCCAGGATTTCGGCGTCCAGCAGGGCCCCGTGCAGGTCGCGCTGGGAATTGTCCACCTCGTAACGCAGGCACAGCGCATCCAGTGTATTGCGCTGGCCCGGGTGCCGCGAGCGGGCCATCTGTAAGGTATCGATGACGGAGCAAATAGTGGCCAGAGGCGGATAGTCGTCCTGTAACCGGTTCAGCTCGGCGTCGAGAAAGCCGATATCAAACGGGGCGTTGTGTATAACCAGCTCCGCCCCGTTAACGAACTCGACAAAGTCCCTGGCCACCCGGTCAAAGGTCGGCTTGTCGTCGAGGAACTCATTGGTGATGCCGTGCACCTCTATCGCACCCTGGTCCACCTCCCGCTGGGGATTTATATACTGGTGGTAGTGATTGCCGGTGAGGCGCCGGTTGATCAACTCCACGCAGCCGATTTCGATGATGCGGTGGCCCTGGCTGACCTCCAGCCCCGTGGTTTCGGTATCCAGTACGATTTGTCTCATGTTGCCCCTGTGCCCTTGTCCCTTGCGGCTGGACTAACGTGCCAGTTCGTCTATGCCGCGGTTGGCCAGTTGGTCCGCGATCTCGTTTTCCCGGTGGCCGCTGTGTCCCTTGACCCAGGCCCATTTTACCTGGTGGCGCTGGTTCAGCTCGTCCAGTCGCTGCCACAGGTCGACGTTCTTGACCGGTTTCCTGCCCGCAGTGCGCCAGTTTTTCTGTTTCCAGCCCGGCATCCAGCTGGTAATGCCGTTTTTCACATACACCGAGTCCGTGGTCAGCGTGACCCGGCAGGGCTCCTTCAACGCATCCAGCCCCTGGATCGCCGCGGTCAGTTCCATGCGATTGTTGGTGGTTTCGGGTTCACCGCCGTACAGCTTCCGCTCCACGCCGTTATAACGTAACAGAACCCCCCAGCCACCGGGTCCCGGATTGCCACGGCAGGCGCCATCCGTGAATATCTCCACCTGTTTCAAGCGGGCCGCTTCCCCTCCCGCCGCACCCCGGCAGCCGGGGTTGGACTCGGCGTCACTGCGGGCTTGGGCACGGTGAGATCGATCAGGCGCGCCCGTCGCAGGCTGCTGCGCGGCCGGTTCAGGGCGTGGGTCTGCTTGACTGCGTGCAGGATATAGACCCCGCCCAGCGCCAGGTTGTGTTTCGCACACCAGGCGTCACCGCGCTCCATCAGGGCCCGCAATCGACCGCGACCCAGCGGCGGCAGACTGTACAGCCGCGTCCGTTTTTCCACCTCACAGCCCAGCAGGTGCAGCCAGTCGACCAGCCTGTTCTCTCCCATGGGACGGTGCCGGTTCCACAGTGACGCCGCAGAAATGCCGCGCATGCGAGCGCCCAGGCCCAGCAGGCTGTAGGGATTGAAGCCGATAATGAGTAATTGCCCCTGGGGCGTGAGCACCCGCTGCATCTCGCGCAGCACCTGGTGCGGATTGGCGGCAAAATCGAGGCTGTGGTGAGCAACCAGCACATCGATACTGTCGCTTTCCAGCGGCAATTCATCCGCCGCTGCCACCAGCTGGGTCCCGGTTCCGGCCCGCTCGCAACAGTGGATCTGGTGGTTGATGGGGCTCTGTTCGATCAGGTCCGGCCCCGCACTGATACCCAGCTGCAGGATGTGGTACCCGAAGGAGGTATCGAGCAGTCCCTGCAGTACCTGGCGGGTGTCCCGCAACAGGTACTGGCCGTTTTCCCGCGCATACCAGGATTCCAGTTCCCGGGAAATGTCGATACACTGAGGGATCATTACCAGGAGCACCAGCGCTGTTGGATTATTAACCGCATCTGGCACTCATGGTACTGCATTTCTCCCCGATTGGAACGTGCTCTATGCTGAAGATCGAGCCCATACCGGCGTTTTCCGACAACTATATCTGGTTACTGACCGACAGCCTCGAGGGAGGCAGCTGCGTGGTCGACCCCGGCGACGCCGGGCCGGTGATCGAGACCCTGGAGGCGCGCGGACTGGAGCTGACCGATATCCTGGTGACCCACCATCACCCGGATCACGTGGGCGGCCTGGCGACGCTGGTGGAGCGCTATCAGCCGCGCATCCACGGGCCGGTAAATCCCGCCGTGACGGCGGTCGACAACCGCGTTCGGGAAGGCGACCTGGTGGAGGTGCTGGCAACCACCTTCGAAGTGATGGAGGTGCCGGGGCATACCCTGGACCACATCGCCTACTTTCACGGCGGAGATCAACCCCTGCTGTTTTGCGGCGATACCCTGTTCGCCGGCGGCTGCGGCCGCCTGTTCGAGGGCACTCCGGAACAGATGTACGCCTCCCTGCAGAAGCTGGCGGCGTTGCCGCCAGGCACCCGTGTTTACTGCGCCCACGAATATACCCTCGCCAACCTGGCCTTCGCCGCCGCCGTGGAACCGGACAATGCGGCGTTGCGGGAGCGTATTGCCGGGGCCAGGGCACTGCGCGCCGGGGGCACCCCCACCGTACCCTCCGAGCTCGGGCTGGAACTGGCCACCAACCCTTTTTTACGCTGTGATCAGCCCGCGTTGCGGGCCAACTTAAGTGCACAAAACCGACTTAAAGGGGAGACAGGGCCAGAGGTCTTCGCTACAGTGAGGCACTGGAAAGACCATTATTGAGCATCGCTCAAAACAAAAAACCGAAAAAGAATTATTGCGATAAAACATGAAGTTAAGAAACATTCTTCTGGTAGTTTCTGCGATGATGTGGCTGGCCGGTTGCCAGTCTGCCGCCGTCCTGCCGGATGTGGCCGCGGAGGCCGATCACCCCCCCCTGGAGCAGGTGGCCCCGACCGTCGACAGCGCCGGCCCCGAGCAGGCTGTCGAACCGGATTTGCCGCCGGTTGATCTCTGGGACCGCATTCGCCGCCAGTTGAGTTGGCACGACATTCACAACGACCAGGTCGACAGGGCCCGCGACCAGTTTCTGGGACAGCCTGATTTCATCCCCGTCATCTCCCAGCGCGCCTCCCTGTACCTTCATTACATCGTCGAGGAAGTGGAAGGCCGGGGGCTGCCCATCGAGATCGCCCTGCTGCCTATCGTGGAGAGCACCCTGAACCCCTTCGCCACCTCCCCCGAGCGCGCCGCGGGTTTGTGGCAGATCATGCCCGCTACCGGAAGCTACCTGGGGATGGAGAGCAACTGGTGGTACGACGGGCGGCGCGACCTGCGGGAATCCACCCGCTTTGCGCTGGATTACCTGGAGTCCCTACACCAGGAATTCGACGAGGATTGGCTACTGGCCCTCGCGGCCTACAACTCCGGCAAGGGCAGGGTCGGGCGTGCACGCGGCAGCAATGAGCGTGCTGGCCGCCCTACCGACTACTGGTCCCTGCAGTTGCCGCGGGAAACCCGCCACTATGTACCCAAACTGGTGGCGCTGGCCGCCATCATTCGCCACTCGGAGGAACTGGGCGTGGCGTTACCGCAGGTTCCGAATGCCCCCGCCTTTGAGATAGCGGCCACCGGCGGGCAACTGGAACTGTTGCGCGCGGCAGAACTCGCGGGCATCGAACTGAGCGACCTGCGCGCCCTGAACCCGGGCCAGTTGCGCTGGGCCACGGCTCCCGAGCAGGCCCAGGAATTGCTGCTTCCGGTGGGGCTGGGTAGCCACTTCGAGCAGGGCATTGCGGGCCTGTCCCCCGACGACCGGGTCCGCTGGCAGCGCTACCGGATACGGCGCGGCGATAGCCTGATCCGTATAGCGCGGCAGTTCGACACGCAGGTCGGGCTGCTCAAGGAAGTCAATAATATCCGCGGCAACCGTATTATTGCCGGCGACATCATGATGATTCCCCACGGCGCGGCCTGGGAACGCAGCCTGGCCATGGCCCAGAACAGTACCGCCGACAAAATCCGCCGCGGTTACCGGGTGCGCGAGGGAGATTCGCTGTACCGCATAGCGGACCGGTTCAACGTCACCATCGACGACATCATCAACTGGAATTCGCTCGACCCTGGCAAGTACCTGCAACCGGGACAACGCCTTACGCTCTATGTGGCCGGGGGCTGACTGACCGCGGTGACCAGCAGCCAACAGGGGTTCATGACTCCGTTCGGCACTTTCCAGCTCAGCCGCTACCCCGCCCGCGACCGGGAACCCCTGCAAGCCTGGAACAGCGCCGACCTCCTGCTCCTGGAAGCGGCCCACGACGCGTCAGTGAACCCGCGCCTTACCCTGGTGGCCAATGACGAACAGGGTGCCCTCTCCGTGGCCTTTGGTCCCGCTGCACTCTGGACTGATTCCGCCCTGGCTGCGCGAGCGGTGACAGACAACTGCGCCGCCAACCGCCGCACCGCACCGGCGATTGTCTGGAGCACCGCGCCGCTACCGCCGGATATTCAAACCGTTCTGCTGCGGGTGCCGAAACAACTGGGGTATTTTGAGTACCAGTTGGCCAGGCTCGCCGCGCTGTTGCCCGCCGGGAGCAAGGTGCACGCGGCCGGCATGGACAAACATCTCTCGCCCCACACGGCGTCCCTGCTGGAGCGCTATATCGGCCCCACTGAGCGGCATCGCGGCCAGCGTCGGGCGCGCCTGTTTACCAGCACCCGCGACGCCCGCCCCGCCGCGTCGCTGGACGGCCAGTGCCGCCATCATTGCGCGGAACTGGGCGCCGACCTGGTCTCCGGTGCCAATGTATTCAGCCCCGGCCGCACCGATCCGGGCAGCCGCCTGCTGTTGCTGCAGCTGGCGGAGCTGGAGCCCAGCGACCGCGTGGTTGACCTGGCCTGCGGCAATGGGGTGCTGGGACTGGCGGCCTGGCAAGCCGGCCTGGGCCTGCAGATACTGTTCTGCGATGAGTCCGCCATGGCGATAGACTCCGCCAGGACCAACGCGAACAACCTGTTCCCCGGGGCCACGGAGAACTTCGAATTCCACCACGGCGACGGCCTGCTGGGCCTGGAGGGAAACGCCGGACTGGTCGTGTGCAATCCCCCGTTTCACCTCGGGCACACAGTGGACGAATTTGCCGGGCAGCGCCTGGTCCTGCAGTGCGCCGACTTCCTGCGCCCGGGCGGGCAGCTGCTGCTGGTGGGTAACCGCCACCTGCATTACCGCGCGCTGCTGGCAAAGCGGTTTTCCGCGGTACGGCAGCTGACCCCGAATCCCAGGTACACCCTGTTGCTGGCGACTCGCTGACGCCAGTGACTACGGGCTGGAGCGGGGCTGCTCGATGCGAAAAAACACCGCGTACAGTGTGGGCACCACAATCAGTGTCAGTACTGAAGCAAATCCGAGGCCGGCCATTATGGTCACCGACATGTTCACGAAGAACACGTCGCCGAGTAGTGGTATCAGGCCCAGTATGGTGGTGCAGGCGGCCAGCATCACGGGACGCATGCGGCTTACCGCCGAATCGAGAATTGCATCGTAACCGGGCTTGCCGTCTTCGATCTGCTGGTCGATCTCCTCGATCAGCACGATGGCATTCTTGATCAGCAGTCCCACCAGCGACAGGGCGCCCAACAGGGACATGAAATCGAAGGCACCGCCGGTGGCCAGAAGGCCGGCGGTTATACCCACGATTGCCAGTGGTACGGTCAACCAGATGATCGCCGGCTGGCGCAGTTTGCCGAACAGCAGGATGCTGGTGAGGATCATCAACAGGAAGCCCACCGGCAGTGATTTGCCGAGACCGGCCTGGGCATTAACTGAATCCTCGTACTCTCCACCCCACTCCAGGCTGTAGCCTGGCGGCAGGGGGATCTGTTCGATTTCCAGCCGCAGGCGCTCGAACAATGGTCCGGCCAGCTCGCCAGTGGGATTGCAGGAGGCGATGATGGTGTTGATGCGATTTCGGCCCCGCACCACCGCGTTCTCCCAGCGCGTTTCGTACCCCGACACCACCTGGGACACTGGAACCGTACGGCCGAGGACCTGACTCCAGACCTGGATATCGCGCATGTTGTCCACGTGACCGCGTTCTTCTTCGGGGGCCCGCATGCGGATGGGCAAGACACGGATACCGTCGCGGTAGGCTCCTGCGTGGGCCCCCTCGAAGGCGTATTTCAACGCTGTTCCCAGCGACTCCCGGGTTACGCCCAGCTGGCGGCCCACCTGTTCATTGAAGATGGGGGTGACGACCTTGACCGGCGAGCGCCAATCATCGCGCACGTCTTTGGCTTCGCTATCCGCCCGCATGATCTCCTGCGCCTGCCCGGACAGGCGCCGCAGCACTTCCGGGTCGGGACCTGAAAACCGCGCCTCGATTTTCGCATCGCGCCCGGGGCCGATACGCAGGGCCTTGATGATCGGGTCCAACCAGGGCATCTCGTCACGCATATAGTCAGCAGTGCCTTCCCAGACCGCGGGAATCTGGTCGCGAGCCTTCGTGCGAACGATGATCTGCGCGTAGGCCGCGGTTGGCTCCTTGGCGTCATAGACCAGGGTGAAGCGCTGGTGCGGTCCGCCGATGACGGTTGCGGTCTGCAGTACACCGGGCTGGTTGCGGATAAATTCACTGACACGGAGAGCGTCATCGCGAGTTTTGCGAATATCAGCGCCCTCCGGTTCCCACACGTCGACAAAAAACATCGGGGTGTTTGATTCGGGGAAAAAGCCGCTCTTGACCGCCCCGAAACCCACCACGGCGACCACAAAGAGTACCAGTGCACCGGCCAGGGTCGGCCAGCGATGGTTCACAGCCATGGCCACTGCGGCGCGGTAGGCCTGGAACAGTTTGCCGCCATAGGGGTCACCCTGCCCTGCTCCCGGGTCCGGTTTCAGCAACAGCGCGCACAACAGCGGCGTGGTGCTCACCGCCGTTATCCAGCTCAGGGACAGGGAGATGAGGATCACGTAAAAAAGGGAACTGGCAAACTCGCCGGTGTTGTCGGGTGACAGGCCGATCGCGGAAAACGCCAGGATGCCGATGACCGTCCCGCCCAGAAGAGCCCAGACCGTCTTGCCTACCGCCTCGCCCGCTGCCTGGATCGCGCTCATACCGGCCTGCATGCGAACCAGCATGCCCTCGGCCACCACGATGGCGTTATCCACCAGCATACCCAGGGCGATGACCAGTGCGCCCAGCGAAATGCGCTGCAACTCGATGCCGTATATGTCCATGATGAACAGGGTACCGGCGACCGTGATCAGCAGCACCGCGCCGATAATGATGCCCGTTCTCAGTCCCATGAACAGCAGCAGCACGGCGATCACGATTGCCACCGCCTGGCCAACACTGGTGATAAAGCCGCTCACCGAATTGTCGACTTCCAGAGGCTGGTTGTAGACCACCTCCAGCTTCATGCCCACCGGTACGACGGTCAGCAACTGGCGCAGGCGTCGCTCCAGCCGCGCCCCGACATCCACCACGTTCTCGCCGCTGGCCATGGAGATACCGAGGCTGAGCCCCGGCTGGCCATTGATGTAATACAGCTTGGAGGGCACCTCCTCGTAGGCACGGGTAATCGTACCCACGTCTTTGAGCTTGACCAGGCGCCGGTTACTGGAACCAATCAGCAGCTCACCCATTTCCTGTACCGATCGAAAGTCACCGGTTGGACTGATACGCAGGTAATCGTGACCGACCCGGACCCTCCCGGCGTCGACCACCACGTTCTGGGACCCGAGCACCTCTCGAATATGGTCCAGAGAAATACCGAGCTCCGCCAGGCGACTGCGGGATATTTCCAGGTACACCACCTCCGACTGCACGCCATCGATGACGACCTTGCGCACACCGGGCACCAGCACCAGCTCTTTCTTGACCGCGTCGGCTGTATCGTACAGGTCGCGCCAGCTGTAGCCCTCGCCGGTCAGCACCGTGTAAACGCCGTACACGTCGCCAAAGTCGTCCAGCACCATGGGCTCCATCGCCCCCGGCGGCAACAGCGGCTTGACGTCGGTCACCTTGCGCCGCAACTCGTCAAATATGTTGGGCAAATCCGCCGCCTTGTACTCGTCCTTGAAGTCGATCAGGATGTCCGACAATCCCGGGCGGGAGACCGACATCTTGATCCGCTTCACCTGGGGCAGTTTCTGGATGGCATCTTCGAGATGATAGGTAAGTTCCTCCCGCACTTCCTGCGCCGTGGCGCCGGGGTAGCGGGTAAGGATTTTGGCCGACTTGATGGTGAAGGCCGGGTCTTCCAGCTTGCCCATGCCCTCGAAGGCCTGCAGTCCGCCACCCACCATGATGACCACCAGCAGCCAGGCGGTGACCTTGTTGCGTACCGAGAATTCGCCGATATTCATATCAGGCGCTCCCTCAGTTCGGGTCGTCGGCGCGCGGGACAGCCTGCTCGGACTGCTCCATGCGCGTCACTTTCATGCCCTCCGCCAGGTACGGGGCTCCCACCGCGACGATTTCCTCGCCTCCTTCCAGACCGCCGCGCACTTCAATCCGGTTGCCCGACATACGCCCGATCTCCACCGGTCGACTGTGGACGGTCATGGTCTCGGCATCCAGCACCCAGACCCGGGCACCCAGCCCCTCGTCGGCCTGGACGGCGCGTGAGGGAACCCACTTGCTGGGCTCCTCCGTGATCAGGTCTGAAAAGTTCACGTCAACCTGGGCCGACATGCCGGGTAACACCGCAAAGTCCTCCGGAGCAAGCATGGTAAAAGTCACCCGATAAGTCTGGGTTTGTTCATCGGCCCTGGTCGCGATTTCCTTGATCTCCAGCGGAAAGGCAATTCCGGGACGATCCTCGAAGCTGGCCCGGGCCTCGACCCGGTTGCGGTCGCTCACTTCCCGGGGACCGCTGTCGTTTCTGACAGTACCGCGCAGGCTGCGCACCAGGGATTCGGGCAGGTCGATAACGACGTCCAGCGCATCGAGGTTCTGCAGGAAAAATACCGTCTGCTTGGCCAGTACCTCCTCGAAATTCTCCACCAGCCGCTGGGCGATACGGCCGCTGAAGGGCGCGCGCAACTCGGTGTACTCCAGGTCATTCTTTGCCTGGGACAGGGCGGCGCTGGTGGTCCGGTAAAGCGCTTCCATCTGATCAAAGTCGGTGCGCGAAATATTACCCTGGGCCACCAGTTCCTTGCCCCGCTGAAAATTTCGCTCGGCGTTGTCGAAGCTGGCCTGGCGATCCTCCAGCACGAGCTGGTACTCAGTCGGGTCCAGCTTCGCCACCAGCTGGCCCTTTTGCACCAGGTCGCCCTCCCGCACCGGAATTTCCTGCAGGCGCCCGGACACGCGGAAGGACAGCTCCGCCTTCTGGGCCGCGTCCACACGGGCCGGGAAATGGCGCATATCGGAACCCTCGCCGCCCGCGACGGTGAACAATTTCACCGGCCGGCTATCGGGGGGTGGCACCGGGGTCTTCTGCTGGCCGCAGGCACTTAACAGGAGCAGGCTGACGGCACAGGCCGCCGTTATCAGGACCGAACGCAACATGGTGACTCCCTGGCGATAATCTGTCATTTTTCTGGTTTTGGGCGCTTGTCAGCATCCTGCCAGTTTAGAGCGCGGACTTAAACGGTTGCGGTCAATATTTCCTGTACCAGCGCGGGCACCTCGGTACCGGCCGGCCCCAGCCGATGATGGTGGAAATAACCGGCCACGTCACTGCGCTGCGTATTTACTTCCACCGTCAAGGCGCCGTATTCCCGGGCCTGGCGGACGAAGCCCGCTGCCGGGTACACCGCGCCGGAAGTTCCCACCGCAATAAACAATTGGCAGGCCGCCAGCTGCCGCTCGATCAGTTCCATGTGGTAGGGCATCTCGCCGAACCAGACCACGTCCGGTCGCAGGTGACCCGCCCGACCGCAGGCGGGACAATCACTGTCCTGGTCGAAAGGATCGGTGGTGGGCAGTCGTTGCCGGCACTGCCCGCACAGCATGGCGTTCAGCGCGCCATGCATATGGCAGACATCCGCACTGCCGCCGCGTTCGTGCAGGTCGTCGACGTTCTGGGTGACCAGGAAAACCCGGCCGGGAAATTCGCACTGCAATCGGGCGATGGCCCGGTGGGCCGGGTTGGGTTCAACGCCTTTCAGTTGCTCGCGCCGGGCGTTGTAGAAGCGGTACACCAACCCGGGATCGCGACGGAAGGCCTCCGGTGTGGCTATCTCCATCGGGTCGTGGTTTTCCCACAGGCCGCCCGCATCGCGAAAGGTCGCCACACCCGACTCGGCCGACACCCCGGCGCCGGTGAGTATGACAATATGGTCAATGGCCTGCTGATTGAACATCGATGGCCCCACGCGCTCCGCAAGCTGCCGCAAAAGCACTAGAGTAGCAGCTGACAGAGTCGATGCAGAGTCTTGCGTTAGCCCAGGAGCATTCCCAGTGAAATTCGTACTTTCCACTTCGTTCAGCACCGTGTCGCACCTGACCGAACTGGCGCCGGTGGCGGAGAGCCACGGCTGGCATGCCATGTCATTTTCCGATCACGTGGTAAACCCGGAGCGCATCAATACGCCCTATCCCTATACCGAGGACGGCAGCCGGCGCTGGGAATCTTTCACCGACTGGCCGGACCCCTGGGTCATGATCGGCGCCCTCGCGACCATCACTACCACGCTGCGTTTTACCAACAACGTATTCGTACTGCCGATGCGCAATCCCTTCCTGGTTGCCAAGGCCATTTCCACCGCGGCGATCGTTTCCAACAACCGGGTAACCCCGGCCTTCGGCGTCGGCTGGTCCGGGGACGAATTCCGTCTCATGCAGCAGGATTTTCGCACCCGGGGCAAACGCGCCGACGAGATGCTGGAAATCCTGCGTCTGCTGTGGAGTGGCGAGATGGTGGACTACCGCGGCAAATACTACGAGTTCGATCACCTGGAGATGAATCCCGCCCCGGGGGAGTATATTCCGATCTGGCTGGGGGGCATTTCCGATCCCGCCATGAAGCGGGCCGCCCGGCTGGGCGACGGCTGGGTAACCGACCTGCAGACCAGCGCGGAGATCATCGAGTGCATAGGCCGCATCCAGCAGTGGCGCCGCGAGTTTGGCCGGGTGGGACGGCCCTTCGACGTCATGGCCACCCCGTCAGATGCCTGGGACGTGGACGGCTACAAACGCCTGCAGGACGCCGGGGTGACCCATATCCTGACCATGCCCTGGCCCTTCTACCACGGTGAGACCGAGGACCTGCAGAAAAAGATCGACGGAGTGAAACGATACGCGGACGACATCATCAGCCGCTTCGACGAGGGAGACTGAGTATGAGCCAGCTAGGCGGTATCAACGAGGCCGTACTGCGGCAATTCGCCCCCCGACCGGGGCAGCGCCCCCTGTTGCCGGAACTGAGTCCACAGGCCCAGGTCGCCCTGATGTGCCGGATGCTGTTCCGGGAGGGCTGGAACGACCACATTGCCGGCCACATCACCTGCCGGCAGGCGGACGGCACCATCCTCACCAATCCCTGGGAACTGGCCTGGGATGAATTGACTGCCAGCGACATCCTGACCCTGGATGAGGACGGCAACATCATCCGCGGTGAATGGAATACCACCCCGGCCCTGGCGCTGCATCTGCAACTGCATCAATTGCGACCGGATATCGGCGTGGTCATTCACAACCACCCTCACTGGAGCGGCCTGTGGGCCAACCTGGGCCGGGTACCTGCGGTGTATGACCAGAGTTCTGCCCACGTGGGCGGCGAACTCATCCTGTATGACGAGTTTGCCGGCACTTTTGGTGACGAGGACCGCTCCCTGGTTGCGGCAAAGGCACTGGGCGACGCCGGCTGGGCGCTGCTGGCCAACCACGGTGCGCTGGTGGTCGGCAGGGACCTGCGCCAGGCTCATTTACGGGTGGTGACCCTGGAGTGGCGCTGTAAGCGGGCCTGGGAAGTCGAGTTGGCGGGCGGGGCCACCCCCCTGTCGGAGGACGTGATCGCCGGGGTCAGCATCACCGACGACAACGGTTTTCCCTTCCTGTGGGAAGCCATGGCCCGGCGCGAAATTCGCCACGACCCCTCGGTCCTGGATTAGGAGGTAACACACCATGAGCCTGACCGTTACGCCACTGGATAACGTCGGTGTCGAGGTCGGCGGCTTTGATATCCGCGAACCCATCGACGACGCCCTGCGACAGGAACTCGTCAGCCTGTGGAACGAGCACGCTATTTTGCTGTTCCGCGGCCAGGACCTGAATCCCGAGCGCCAGATCGAGTTCAGCCGCATGTTCGGCCCGCTGGAGATGCACCCCCTGAAGGCGACCACCTCGGCCGAGTATCCGGAACTGTTTACGCTGGTGAATGAGCCAGAGAAAGAGAAGTACAACACCGCTTACTACAACGGCCAGCCCCTGGTCGGGAAACTGGACTGGCACATGGACCTGCACTACACCGGCAAGCCCAATCGCGGAGCCCTGCTGCGCTCGGTAGTGTGCGCCGAGCGGGACGGCATGACCGGCTTCGGCGACCTGGCGCTGGCCTACGACGCCCTGGACGGGGCAATCCAGGCCCTGCTGGAGCAGATCGAGGTGACGTATGCTTTCAGCGTGCAGCGCCGCCACATGCGCTTCGTCGACCTGGAGGGCTACGAACCGGGGCCCTACAGCCCGCGCAAGCCGTCGGACATCGACTTCCCGAACTTCCCCGAGGTGGCCTACCCGGCCGTGGTGACGCACCCGGTGACCGGGCGTAAGGTGCTGGAGATCTGCGAACAATTCCTGGAACGCGTGGTCGCTCCGCATCGGGCCGGGCTCTGCAACGACGAGGCCATCGACCTGCTGCAATCATTGGTAGAGCACACCCGCAAGCCGGAATTTCACTACTTTCACCGCTGGGAGCCGGGCGACATGGTGCTGTGGGATAACTGGCGCGCCATGCACTGTGCCACGGGTGTGGTGCCGGGTATCGAGCGGGTCATTCATCGCACCACCATCGAGGGAGATGCCACCCTGGGACGGGTGATCGACAGCTGATCACAATGAAAACAGGACGGCACGGCCGGTCCAGCAGTCAGCCTGGCAGGTAGTCCAGTTCCGGCAGACGCTGCAGTCGGCCCAGGCCCGCGAAGTACAGGGCGCAGCGAATTTCCCTGTGGTCCACGCAGGCCAGGGCATCGCGATAGGACATCAGTTGATTCCGGTAGCTTTCCGCCTCCGCCAGAAGGAAGCTGTCCATATCCTGCCCCGCCGCCGGTCGACTGGTTTTGTAATCCACGATCCAGCGCACCCCCGTGTCGCTATCGATGAAGGTGCGGTCGAGGACAATATCCTTCACCCGCCCTTCCCCGTCCCGCATGGTCAGTGGCAGTTCACTGCGCGCTTCCGGGTGCCCGGCAGCCAGCAACCAGTGGCCATACTGGCGGTCATCCAGGGTCGATTGCACCGCCGCGATCACCCGCTCCTGCGCCTCGTCCAGCAGCGCGCCCTCCAGGCCCAGACCGCGCAGCTCAGCGCGCCATCGGGCCACCTGTGCGGCACCCGGCGAGGCAGGCAGGGAATCCAGGCCGGACAGCTGTTCCAGGGCCAGGTGGACAACTGTACCCACGTGCCGGTCCAGCCGGTTGAGACTGCGCGCCGGTATATTCGGCCCTTCGGCTGTCGTGACCGCAGTCACAGGCTCAACCGGCGGCAGGGACTCGAGCCGGTAAAGCACCCGGGGCGCCGGTTCCACTGCCGGCGCTGCGGCGGGTCGCGGTTCATGGACCTGCATGGCGGCCGAGAACTGGCTCCAGACGGGCGCCAGCAGGCTGCCCTCTGCCGGTGGCCTGAAGTCCAAGGGTTCTCCCGGCTGCCAGTCCTCAGTCGCATCCAGCTGCAGCGTTGCACTGAGCACCAACTGCTGCGCGGCCCGGGTTGCCCCCACGTACAACAGGCGGGTATTTTCGAGCAGCGCGCGGCGTGCGCCGCGGGCGCGGATAAAGTTGTACAGGCTCGGCTCGCCGCTCGGACTGTGGTCGTCCGCTGCCAACAGGAAGCCCCGCTCGCCCGAGGCACTGTTGTATTCCTCCCAGAGCAACAGCTCCCGGCTGTTGCTGCGGGTGCCCTTGCCAAGGGCCGGGATAAACACGTGATCGAATTCCAGGCCCTTGGCCTTGTGCAGGGTCATGACCTGGAGTTTCGCACCGGCATTCGCGGCGCTGGCGTAGAGCTTATCGAGCCGGGTTTCCAGCCACTGTATGTCCAGTCCGATACCGTCCTGCTCCGCCTCCTGCAACAGGTCGAAGAATCGCTCTGCATCGCGTAAATGACGGTCAGCGGTGGCAGCCGCGGGCCCGCCCAGACGCAGCCAGACCTGCTCTATCCACACCCGCAGGGCCAGCCGGTCGCGCTTGACCGCCGCCCACTCCAGGGCCGCACAGAACTCCGCCAGACGTTTGCGCACGGCGGCAGGAAGGGCTTCGACGGCAGGTAGTTCAGCCAGTATCGCCCAGGGGTTTCGGTAGCGCGGCACCGGCCCCAGGCGGGCGAGCACCAGCAGCGCAGCGGCATCCAGCCCGCACCAGGGCGCACGCAGCAGTGAAAACCAGGCTACCCGGTCCGCCGGGTTGGCCAGGGCCCGGCACAGGCTCATCAGGTCGGCGACCACCGGGGAGCCCGCCAGGCGGTCTATGTCCTGCGCCGCATAGGCGATACCGGCGGCCTGAAGGGCCGCCAACAGCGGTGCCAGTTGCGGCCGGCTGCGTCCCAGGATGGCAATCGACGACACGCTGTCATCAGACAGCAGCGGTCGCAGTTGCTCGACGATAAAGGCCGCTTCCTGACCTTCAGCCCCTTCGCCACAAAACGCGTGCATCTGAACGGGCGCCTGGCCGGCCGCCGGCTTTACCGCCAGCGCGGGAGTGAAACTCACCTGGCCCCGCCTGATATCGTCCCGGGCCGGAAAGGCGTCACTGAACACCCCGTTGACCCAGTCCACCAGTCCGGCACGGGAGCGAAAATTGCAGAGCAGTTGCAGACGGGCGGGTACCACCCCGTTGAATCCCCGTTCCTGGGCCAACAGGAACAGGCCGACATTGGCATCGCGAAAACCGTAGATTGACTGCATCGCGTCGCCGACGATAAACAGGGTCCGTGGATTATCCGGATTGGCCTCGTTATGTTCGCCCCACCCCCGGGTCAGGCGCTCCACCAGGCGGTACTGGTTGATCGCCGTGTCCTGGAATTCATCCACCAGAATATGCTCTATACGGTAATCCATGCGCTGCGCCAGGTCGGTCGGCGCCTCATCCTCGCCCAGGGCCTGCAGGGCGGCCTGGGCGACCTGGCTGTGATCCACCAGGCCCCGGCGCTGGAATACCAGTAGCAGCAGCGCCGACAACACCGGCAGCAATCGCGACAGGTGCACGACCAGATCCCAGGAAGCGGAGTGGCTGTCCATGTCGGGCAGGACATCCAGGGACTTCAGGGCCGTCTCCAGGCCCTCCCGCTCGGCCAGTGCGGCAATCACGGCCTTGAGCTCGTCTTTGCGCTGCTGCGCCTCGCCCGGGCCGGGCGGAAAGCCGATCGTCACGTCGAGGCGTTTGCGCCAGCTACCGCGTTCACCCCGGGTCAGCAACAGCTCCCGCAGCAGTCGCCAGCCGGGCACGCCGACCGCCTGCGCTCGCGGAAAATGCTCCGGGCGGGGCAAGCCACGTTGGTCCAGGCTGTAACACAGCAGGTCGAAGAGTTGTTCAGAGAAAGGCGCGAATACCGGCGCCAGGGGCGCCAGGGTTTCGGTCACGACCTGCTCGACAGTGGCCGCCAGGGCGCGTTCGGCCTGGTCTGGATCGCGATGCGCCCCCATGTAGGGAAGCCATTGATCCCGTCGCGCCAGCATGGCTATCAGCAGTCGTTCCAGGCGCTGGGCGTTGTTGTCAAAGTGCAGCAGTACCGCCGCCAGGTCAACGGACTCCGGGCTGTCGGAACCGAGCCGGGCCAGCAGGTCAGCGACCGCTTCACGGTACAGGTCATCGGCCTGGTCCACTGCCTGGGCGCTGCCGCCAAAAGCGCTGAGCACGGGCATCTGCCGGGTCAGGCTGGCACAGAAACTGTCGATGGTCTTGATATTGAGACGCGCCTGGTCACGGCTCAACTGCCAGCACAATTGTTCACTCCTGGCCAGGGCCGCCAGGGCCAGGTCGCGGGTCGCCTGCTGGTGAGCTTCCGCGCAGGGCTGCCCGGCCGCGGCGTCTGCCAGGGCCGCCATGACCCGTTCGCGCATCTCGGCGGCTGCCTTGCGCGTAAAGGTGATGGCCAGCACCTGCTCCGGCCGCTCCACCCGCGACAGCAGCGCGAGCAGGCGCTGGATCAGCAACTCGGTCTTGCCGGATCCGGCCGGGGCAGTCACGCAGAAACTCTGGTCTACCTGCAGCGCCTGGCGCCGCTGGTCCGCATCAGCCACGCTCATGGCTCCACCTCCTGTTCCAGCGCCTCCAGGTCCACCCGGCACAGGGAGGGCAGACCGCAGTAGTCACAGGCGCCGCGCAGGGGATCTACCTGCGCCTCTCCCTGCTCGAAAGCTCGCGCGAGCCGCGACAGATTACGCTGCCACTCCTGCAGGAGTTGCTGCCACGTCCCGGCGGCGCTATGGCGCCCGACCGCCTTGTCGATATCGCTGCGCACGCCATCTATGCCCCCGGCTTCGGCCAGGCCCAGCAAACGTAACTGCCGCGGTTTCAACTCGGCGTAAGCCAGACCTGAAACGGTACCCCCGGCAATGGCATACAGGGGCAGCTGGGGCGCTTTCGGGCGTTCGCCGAGCCAGTCCGCGAGCCCGTTGCGACTGGTCTTGTAATCGATGATCAGGCGGCCGCCCGCCTGCAATTCATCGATCCTGTCTATCCGCAGGGACAGCTCCAGCCCCGCCAGTGACACGGACACCTCGCTTTCCAGGTCGATTACCCGGAACGGCGGCCGGGCCAGCTCCAACTGCAGCCACTGGGCCAACAGGGAGTCCAGGCGAAGGCGCTCCAGGTCGAGTGCCGCCGCGCCCACCAGGGGGCGCAGCCGGGGTCCGTGTTTTTCAATCGCCGCCTCCGCGCTGCGCGCCACCTGTGTCCGCAAAGCAGCGGCCTCCTGCTGCCGCAGGGTGTCGCTGTCACCCAGCATGCCCCACAGGACAAACAGGGCCTCGTGCACCAGTTCGCCCCGTTCCGCGGCGCTCAGGCCCACGCGCAGATCCTCCAGGGGTCGGGTTTGCAGTCGTCGCAGGGCAAAGGCCCGAAACGGGCAGTTGGCCTGGTCGGCGAGAGTCGCGCTACCGCCGTGGAGGGTGTGCCGCTCGTCGTCATCCAGGGCGGGCGCGGGCTCTACCCGCCGGCTTTCCAGGCTTATCCGACGGCGCATGTCTATCCAGCTTGGGGGCAATGATGCCGGGTCTTCCGACACCGCCTCCTGCGGCCAGTCAGCCAGCAGGGCGCTGGGCAGTTCCGGCACCCCCTCCAGCTCTTTGCAATAACTTGCAATCAAGCGATTGGCGCTGTGCAGGAACTGCTGCGTCAGGCGTTCGACGAATCGCCACTCCCGGTCGGGGGTTGCGTGAGGCATGTCGTACCGGCGCTGTAACGGCAACGGGATAAATGGGTTCGGGCGCGGGGCCGGTGGCCACAGGCTGCCCTGCAGGCCGCATAGCCACAGGTGATCGAAAGCCAGTCCGGCAGCTTCCAGCGGACCCAGTACCTGCACCGGGCTGTCGGCGGTCTGGGGCTGGGAAGGCTGCCGTTGGCAGCAGAACCGCAGCGCCTGCAGCATGTCCTCAAAACTTACCGGACCGCTGACCTGGTCATGGGCCGCATACTCCTCCAGGGTGCGATACCAGTGCTCTACCTGCTGGTACTCCAGCGAGTCCAGCGGTCCGGTCCCGGGCCAGCCCCAGTAATCCAGGATCGCGCAGATGGGTTCCAGCCAGCCCGAGGGTAACAGCCGGAGGCGTCCCAGGCGCAGGTCCGACTGGGCCGAGAGCACGGCGCCCAGTTGCAGCCCCGGTTCGCTGTCCGCTTTCAATTTGATGGTCGAGGCCAGGTGACGCAGCCGCCCGGGGTCGACCTGGCCCAGACCGTCCTCGTACACGCGGGAGATCAGTTTCACACCCAGGTCGGTATGGCCGTCGTCGATCGCGGTGAAGCGCGACTGCAGCAGGGCGGGGACAACCCCCAGGGGCAGGGTTCCGGTACAGCTGCCCAGTATATCCAGGGCGTCGCGCACCACCGGCACCCGATCCAGGCTCAGGCCGGTGGAAAAATTGACCGGCAGGCTGCTGTAATTCTCACCCAGGCAGTCGTGCTCGCGTCGCAACAGGTACTCCAGTGGGGCCCGGTCGCGCTGCATGTCCGCCAGTACCACACCCACGGTAGCGTCTGGATCGGCGCGACGACAGGCCACCACCCAGCGTGCAACAGCAGCCAGTTCGGCCTGCTTGTCCGGATAGGCCCGACAGCTGTACTCCGCAGGTGTGCCATTACTGTCCAGCGCGACGATTTCCTCTGCCAGCGCGTCAAGGCAGGCCCGGTGCAGGGGCGGAATCTCGTCGAAGTCTGCCAGCAGCAGGCGCAGGCCGGGCTGGCAACGGGCGTTCTTGGCCAGCTCCGCGAGACAATCCGAGGGCGTCACCAGGCCACCCTCCTCCAGTCGCCGCACAAACTCCCGGCGCCAGCGCTGGAACGCGGTGCAATCCGCGTCAAAGCCGAATTCCGGCGCCAGTTCCTCGCTATCCGGGTCGAGTTGCCAGCGTATCAGGGTATCGCGGGCACTCGCGGCCTGCTCCGCGGCGGCGGCCGGGCGCAACAGGCTCAGCTCGATCTCGCCGGCATCCTGCGCGACTACCTGCTGCCACAGCAGTCGGCAGCGAGCGTCGTCAAGGATTACCCGAGCGGGCACACTTCCTTGCTGCGCCGCCAGGCGCCACCGCTGCAGCAGCCAGACCTCCAGCGGTGCCACCGGCAGCGGCGTCCAGGCCGCTGGCCCGGACGGATGCTGCAGTTCGTCCCACTGGGCCTTGATTCGGCGGGCCAGGCGCTGGTTGGGGGTAAGTAGGGTGAATCCGCGCTCGATATAGGGAAGCAGGGGCGCCAGGTTGTACAGTTGCCGGCCGCTGGCCATCGAATCTCCCGTGCACTAGAATGTCGCGCCCCGCGCTGCGCCGCCGCAGCCCGGGGATGAATTACTGTATCAGGTCACCAGCGATGAGCAATATCGAAGTTTACAACGTCAATGTCGCCGCCCAGGATGTTCTTGTCACCCCGGAGCAGCTGAAGAGCGCCTTACCCCTGTCGGAGGCCGCCCACGACGTGGTGGTCGACAGCCGCCAGGCCATCTGGGACATCCTGGACCGCAAGGACCACCGGATTTTCGTGGTGGTGGGTCCCTGTTCCATCCACGATCCGGGCGCCGCGCTGGACTATGCCCGACGCCTGAAAGCACTGGCGGACGAATTGTCCGACACGCTGTACATTGTGATGCGGGTGTATTTTGAAAAGCCCCGCACCACGGTGGGCTGGAAAGGCCTGATCAACGATCCCCATCTCGACGATTCGTTCAAGATCGAGGAAGGTCTGCACATCGGCCGGCGACTGCTGCTGGACATCCTGGAGTTGGGCCTGCCGACCTCGACAGAGGCCCTGGACCCCATTTCTCCCCAGTACCTGCAGGACCTCATCAGCTGGAGTGCGATCGGGGCGCGCACCACCGAGTCGCAGACCCACCGGGAAATGGCCAGCGGCCTGTCCTCCGCGGTGGGCTTCAAGAACGGCACCGACGGCAGCCTGACCGTGGCCACGAACGCGCTGAACTCGGTGGCCAACCCGCACCGCTTCCTGGGTATCAACGCCCAGGGACAGGTGTCGGTCTTCACCACCCGCGGCAACCGTTACGGTCACATCGTGTTGCGCGGCGGCAGCGCCGGCCCGAACTACGATTCAGTACACATCAAACTGTGCGAGGAAGCACTGGAGAAGGCTGGAATCGCGCCGAACATTATGGTCGACTGCAGCCACGCCAACTCCAATAAACAGCCGGAACTGCAACCGCTGGTAGTTGAAAATGTGGGCAATCAGGTGCTGGAGGGCAATCGCTCCATCGTCGGCCTGATGATCGAAAGTAACCTGAAAGCCGGTAACCAGGCCATCCCGGAAAACCTGGATGACCTGGAATACGGGGTTTCAGTCACCGACGGCTGCATCGACTGGGAGACGACCGAGAGCTGCCTGCGCGAACTGCGCGACAAACTGAAAGACGTACTGCCGCGACGCTGACCTGATCAGGGGGACAGCTTACTGGTAATAGGCGTTAGCGTTATCGGTGTGGTCGGTCATGTCGCGCACACCCTTGAGCTGCGGCAGTTGCTCCAGCAGGGTCTTCTCCACCCCGTCCTTGAGGGTCAGGTCTACCGCACTGCAGCCCTGGCAACCGCCGCCGAAGCGCAGGATCGCATACCGATCCTCGGTTACCTCCACCAGACTGACCTCGCCACCGTGTGCAGCCAGGGCGGGGTTCACCTCGTTGTACAGCACGTAGTTGATGCGGTCCTCGATGGGGCTGTTCTCGTCCACCCGGGGCATCTTGGCATTGGGCGCCTTGATGGTGAGCTGGCCACCCATCCGGTCCTTGGCGTAGTCGACCAGCGCGTCCTCCAAAAATGGCAGGCTGCGACCGTCAAACCAGGCGGTGAACTGGTCGAACTTGCGTTCCTCGTCCCCCTCCTGCACATCGCCATCACGGCAGTAGGCAATACAGGTTTCCGCCCGCGGTGTACCGGGTTGGTTGATGAAAACCCTGACACCCAGGGCATCTTCCTGCTTGGACAGGAGTTCTGCCAGGTAACCCTGGGCAGATTCAGTAATCGTAATCATACAGCGCTCTTCCTACTCAATCTGAGCAAATTAGTCAGGTATTTTACCAGAACTCTATGATGAGGGCACAATCGCCGCAGGACAAGGGTCAGCACCAAAGTCCCGGCGGCCGGCGCCGGGAGTTCGTCTGCAGGGCAATTTCCTTTGCAAGCAGCGTGTGCCGCATGCTGCGCTAGACTTACCACAACTGCCATCTCCAGGGCAGCAGTGGAGGAAATCGCGATGCTATGCCGAGACCCCAGAGGGGTTCAGCGACTGGGTTACGCTGAGCGCTGGCCGGCTGCACCGGGACAAACAGGCTATCGACGGTGTCCTTGTCTGGGGCGACCCGCGCGCGCCGGCCAGTAACCCGATCAATCACACCGGGACCTTCAACGCCGTGCGGCGCTGATCAGCCCACAGGGCCAGTTCTTTACCCAGATTTCGCATGAAGACCTTGCGCATACGCCAGCTGCGCTCGTGCCGGTCAGGTTTGTGCTAGAATACGCCGCTTTTTTCACCCTGCCACCGGACCGACATCGCCATGACCTCCACGCCCGACCGCGCACCATTGCTGATCAGCGCACTGAAACAACGCATCCTGGTGCTGGACGGCGCCATGGGTACGATGATTCAGCAGGAAGGCCTGGAAGAGTCGGACTACCGCGGGGAGTATTTCCGGGATCACCCGGGCGATCTCAAGGGCAATAACGACCTGCTGAGCCTGACCCGTCCCGATGTTATCGAGAGAATTCACCGTGCCTACCTGGAGGCCGGCGCTGACATCATCGAAACGAACTCCTTCAACTGCACCGCGGTGGCGCAGGAAGACTACGGCCTGCAGGCCCATGTTCGGGAGCTCAACCAGGCCGCGACCCGCCTGGCCCGCCGGGCGGCCGACCAGGTCACCGCGGAAAACCCCGACCGACCGCGCTTCGTCGCCGGCGTGCTGGGCCCGACGCCCCGGACCGCCTCGATTTCCCCCGATGTAAACGATCCCGGCGCCCGCAATGTCGATTTCGATCGCCTGGCGGCGGACTACGCCGAGGCGGCGCGGGCGCTGATCGAGGGCGGGGTCGACCTGATCATGGTGGAAACCATCTTCGATACGCTCAACGCCAAGGCCGCCATATACGCCGTACAGGGCGTGTTCGAGGAACTGGGTTACGAACTGCCGCTGTGGATCTCGGTGACCTTCCCCGATGTCAGCGGCCGGGTCCTCTCCGGCCAGAGCCCGGAGGCTTTCTGGAACGCGATCGCACATGCCCGCCCGCTGATCGTGGGCAGCAACTGTGGCCGTCGATTCAAGGAAATCCGACCGTTCATCGAGGAACTGGCCGGTGCCGCCGACTGCTACTTCAGCATGCACGTCAATGCGGGACTGCCCAATGCTTTCGGCGAATACGACGAGACTCCGCAGGACATGCGGGATGACTACCGCGATTTCGCCGAGCGCGGCTTCCTGAACCTGGCCGGCGGCTGTTGTGGCACCACACCGGACCATATTCGCGCGATCGCCGGGGCGCTCCGCGAGGTAGCACCACGCACATTGCCTGAGCCGGCGGTGGGCTGCCGTCTCAGCGGGCTGGAGCCCTTCAACATCAGCCCGGACAGCCTGTTCGTGAATGTCGGCGAGCGCTGCAACGTCACCGGCTCGGCCAGGTTCAAGCGCCTGATCCTGGAAGACGATTTCGACAGTGCCCTGGATGTGGCACGGACCCAGGTGGAGGACGGCGCCCAGATCATTGACGTGAACATGGACGAGGGCATGCTGGACGCCGAGCGGGCCATGGTGACCTTCCTCAGGCTGGTAGCCTCCGAGCCGGACATCTCCCGGGTTCCCCTTATGGTGGATTCCTCCAAGTGGGATGTCATCGAGGCGGGCCTGAAATGCGTCGCCGGCAAGAGCGTGGTCAATTCCATCAGCCTCAAGTCCGGTGAAGAGGAATTCCTGCAGCAGGCCCGGGCCTGCCGGCGTTACGGCGCGGCGGTGGTGGTGATGGCTTTTGACGAACAGGGCCAGGCAGACACCCTGGAGCGGCGCCGCGAAATCTGCCGCCGCTGCTACGACCTGCTGGTCAACGAGGTCGGCTTCAACCCGGCAGACATCATTTTTGACCCGAACATATTCGCGGTCGCCACCGGTATCGAGGAGCACAACAATTACGCGGTGGACTTTATTGAGAGCACCCGCTTTATCAAGGCAGAGTTGCCTGGGGCACTGGTGTCCGGCGGCGTCTCCAACGTGTCCTTTTCTTTCCGCGGCAACAACCCGGTCCGCGAGGCCATTCACTCGGTGTTCCTGTACCACGCAATCAAGGCCGGCATGGACATGGGCATCGTCAACGCCGGCCAACTGGCCGTATACGACGAACTGCCGGAAGATTTGCGCGAGGCCGTCGAGGACGTGGTGCTCAACCGGCGCGACGACAGCACCGAACGCCTGCTGGATATCGCCGAGCGTTACCGCGGCAGCGGCGCCGGCGAGGTGCGCAAGGAAGACCTGAGCTGGCGCGAACAGCCCGTGGGCAAACGCCTCGAGCACGCGCTGGTCAAGGGCATCAACAGCTATATCCTCGAGGATGCCGAGGAGGCCCGCCAGCACTTCGAGCGGCCCATCCAGGTGATCGAGGGGCCGCTGATGGACGGCATGAACGTGGTCGGCGACCTGTTTGGCGAAGGCAAGATGTTCCTGCCACAAGTGGTCAAAAGCGCCCGGGTCATGAAGCAGGCCGTGGCCTACCTGCAGCCCTATATCGAAGCGGAGAAAACCGGGGGCAATGACACCAACGGCAAAATCCTGATGGCCACCGTCAAGGGCGACGTGCATGACATCGGCAAGAATATCGTCGGTGTCGTATTGCAGTGCAACAACTTCGAGGTGATCGATCTCGGCGTCATGGTTCCCTGTGAAAAGATCCTGCAGGTGGCCCAGGAGGAACAGGTCGACTGTATCGGTCTCAGCGGCCTGATCACACCCTCATTGGACGAGATGATCAACGTCGCCGCCGAAATGCAGCGACAGGACTTCCAGGTGCCGTTGATGATCGGAGGCGCCACCACGTCCAAGGCGCACACCGCGGTGAAAATAGAGCCGCAATACGAAAACGACGCGGTGGTGTACGTGCCCGACGCGTCACGCTCCGTCGCCGTAGCCACCCAGCTGCTGGGCGAGCAGAAACCGGGGTTCGTGCGGAAATTACGGGACGAGTACAGCCAGGTTCGCGAGCGGGTTGCCAACCGTAAGCCGCGCAGCCAGCGCCTTGACTACGCCGAGGCCGCCCGGCGCCGCCCGGCATTCGACTGGGATACCTACCAGCCTACCCGCCCGGCCTTTCTCGGCACCCGGGTATTCGACCAGTACCCCCTGGACGAGTTGCTGCAGACCATAGACTGGACGCCCTTTTTCATCACCTGGGAGCTGGCCGGCAAGTTCCCCGCCATCCTGGAGGATGAGAAAGTCGGCTCCCAGGCCCGCGAACTGTACAGTGACGCGCAGGCCATGCTGAACAGGATCGTCCAGGAGAAGCTGTTGACCGCACGCGCCGTCATCGGCTTCTGGCCTGCAGCGCGCGTGGGAGACGACGATATCGCGGTGTACGCCGACGAGACGCGCACCGACCGGCTGGCAACACTGCACCACGTGCGGCAACAGATGGATAAACCCAACGGCGAAGCCAACTACAGCCTGGCGGACTTTATCGCCCCGGAAGGCGCCGCGGCCCGGGACTATATCGGTGCATTCTGCGTCACCGCCGGCCACGGCGTCGATGAGTTGGCGGCGCAGTTCGAGGCACAACACGACGATTACAGCAGTATCCTGCTGAAAGCGCTGGCCGATCGCCTGGCAGAGTCCTTTGCCGAGCACATGCACCGGCTGGTTCGAACCCGCTACTGGCCCTACGCCGAAGAGGAGCAACTCAGCAACGAGGACCTCATCCGTGAGCGTTATCGCGGTATCAGGCCGGCACCGGGTTACCCCGCCTGCCCCGATCACAGCGAGAAAGAAACCCTGTTCGCGCTGCTGGATGCGCCCGCCAACTGCGGGGTCCAGCTGTCCGAAAACTATGCCATGACCCCGTCCTCCTCGGTATCGGGCTTTTATTTCTCCCACCCCGAGGCAAAATACTTCGCGGTGGGCAAGATCGGCCGCGACCAGGTGGGCAGTCTCGCCGCGCGCAAGGGCGTCAGCGAGGACAATATCGAACGCTGGATAAGACCGAACCTGGATTATTGATACTACACAAGGGAGCCGCCCGGCTATGAGCGACAATCAGCAGCAACCGGATCAGGAAGACAAGCGGCGGGTGGGGCCCTTGCAGGTGATCGGCAGTGTGTTCGCTGCCGGTCTGGGCGTACAGAGCAGTAAAAACCGCGAGCGGGATTTCAAACAGGGCCGCCTTGGCGTGTTTATCGCCGCCGGGCTGATATTTACCCTGCTATTTATCGGCACCGTGTATACCGTGGTACAGCTGGTGCTGAAAAACGCGGGGCACTGAGTGCCCCACGAACGGGAACTCAGGAGGGCATGCCGGACAGCCAGATGTAGAGGCTGAGTACTACCAGGGCAATAATGGCGGTGGCGGCGATTGCATCGGCGTTACCGTCCGCTTCGCGGGCTTTGTTCAGGTCTTCGGACATGGATATCTCCATCGCTGGGCGTGTGAAAGGGGCGCATTATACCAACTCCTGCGTCAATCCCAAGGTTTCTATCCCGGTTCTAACCTTATGAAAAACTTGACTAATTGTGGGGCACTCATTTCTGCTAAGGTAGCGCCTCCCCAGGACCGGGGCGCCTGACGGCGGCGCTCCCATCAGGTAGTTTTATGTACATTTACGACGAGTACGACCAGAAAATCGTGGATGAGCGGGTGGCGCAGTTCCGCGACCAGACCGCCCGCTTCCTGGCCGGAAAAATGACCGACGAGCAGTTCCTGCCCCTGCGCCTGCAAAACGGCCTTTACATCCAGCGCCTGGCGCCCATGCTCCGCATCGCGGTGCCCTATGGGCTGCTCAACAGCACCCAGCTGCGCAAGCTGGCTCACATCACGCGGGACTACGACAAGGGTTACGCCCATATCAGTACGCGCCAGAATATCCAGCTGAACTGGCCGCTGCTGGAGGAAGTGCCCGATATCCTGGCGGAGCTGGCGTCGGTGCAGATGCATGCGATCCAGACCTCGGGCAACTGTATCCGCAACACCACTACCGACCAGTTTGCCGGGGTGGCCGCCGACGAGCTGGAGGACCCGCGCCCCTGGTGTGAAATCATCCGCCAATGGTCCACCCTGCACCCGGAATTCGCCTTTCTGCCGCGCAAGTTCAAGATTGCGGTCTGCGGCACCAGCGAAGACCGGGCCGCCATCCACACCCACGATATCGGGGTGGAACTGGTGGCCAACGCACAGGGCGAGGTGGGCTTCAGGGTCCTGGCCGGCGGCGGGCTGGGCAGAACGCCGGTGATCGGTTCCGTGATCTGCGACTGGTTGGAGAAAAGGCACCTGCTGACCTACCTGGAGGCCATCCTGCGGGTCTACAACCAGCACGGACGGCGCGACAATAAATACAAGGCGCGCATCAAGATCCTGGTCCGGGCCATGGGTGTGGATGCCTTTCGCGAGGCAGTGGAAGCCGAGTGGACCCCGATCAAGGATGGGCCAACCACCCTCACCGGGGAGGAGATCGAACGGGCAAAATCCTTCTTCACCGCCCCCGACTACGCCGCCATCGACGGTGCAGCGAGCAGTGAAGCCCTGACCGCGCAGGCAGAGTCCGACCCGATATTTGGTAACTGGGTGAAGCGCAATACCCGCCCCCACCGCGTGCCGGGCTACCGTGCGGTGACCGTGTCGCTGAAAGCGACAGGCTACGCGCCGGGGGATATCACCGACCGCCAGCTGGAACTGGTCGCCGACCTGGCAGACCAATATGCTTTCGGCGAGGCCCGCACCACCCACGAGCAGAACCTGGTGCTGGCCGATGTGCGGGAGGATGAACTCTACCCGCTGTGGCGAGCCCTGCAGGGCGCCGGCCTGGCCACGGCCAACATCGGTTACCTGACCGATATGATCTGTTGCCCCGGGGGCGACTTCTGCTCCCTGGCCAACGCCAAGTCGATTCCCGTCGCCGAGGCGATCCAGCAGCGCTTCGAGGACCTGGACTACGTCTACGATCTGGGCCCGATCGACCTGAACATCTCGGGCTGCATGAACGCCTGTGGCCACCACCACATCGGCCACATCGGTGTCCTTGGGGTGGACAAGAAAGGCGAGGAGTTCTACCAGGTCTGTCTCGGCGGCAGCCAGGCCAAGGACGCCGCCATTGCCAAAATACTCGGCCCGTCCTTCAAGCAGGAGGACATGCCCGAGGTGATCGCAAAAATTCTCACGACCTACCTGGACTTGCGGCAGGAGGAGGAGACATTCCTGGGCACCTACCAGCGGGTAGGTCTCGATCCGTTCAAGGAACGCGTTTATGCCAAAGCTGATTAGAGACGGGGCGATTACAGAGGACCACTGGTTACCGGCGGACGGCGACCAACCCGGTCCGAACAACATTCCCACCCTGGCCCAGTGGCGCGAAGACGCTGCCGGAGCGGTCCAACTGGAGCCCGGCGACGGGGTCACTGACCTGTTACCGGCGCTCGACAGCCTGCAACTGGTGGCGATCAATTTCCCCGTTTTCACCGACGGGCGCGGTTTTTCCTACGCCAGGGAGCTGCGCCAGCGCGGTTACCGGGGAGAAATTCGCGCCCTCGGCAATTTCCTGCGCGACCAGATGACCTATCTATCGCGCTGTGGCTTCAACGCCTTCCAGTCGCAGAGCGACAGCGAATTGCAGGAGGCACTGGACAGCCTCGATGACTTCAGCGTGCACTACCAGGGATCGGCTAATCAGCCGGAACCCCTGTTCCGCCGCCGCGCCTGAGTTTACACTGCCGGGATGGATGTCGGCTCCATCACCTTTTCTTTTTTTCTGATTTTCTCGGGGGCGGCCCTGTTCGCCTCTATTGCACTTTATACCCGTCAACCGCTGATCATCGCCTATATCGCCCTGGGAGCCGTAATCGGGCCGTACGGCTTTTCCCTGGTGACCGACCTGCAACTGTTGTCCGATATCGGCCACATCGGCATTATTTTCCTGCTGTTCCTGCTCGGACTCGACATGCAGCCGCAGGCTCTGTGGGCCACCTTGCGCAAATCCACCGTCGTCGCGCTCAGCAGTTCCGCCATTTTTCTCACCATGGGTTTTTCAGTGGCCTGGCTGTTTGGCTTCACCACGGTGGAAGCAGCCATCGTCGGTGCGGCGATGATGTTTTCCTCCACCATTATCGGTATCAAACTGCTGCCGACCACGGTATTGCACCACCGGCACATCGGCGAACTGATGATCGGCCTGCTTCTGCTGCAGGACCTGCTGGCTATTATCGTTTTGATGTTACTGCTGGGAGCGCAGGCCGGCGATGCGGAACAGGTCGGGACCGAACTGGCCCTGTCCCTGCTGAGCCTGCCCCTGCTGGGGGGCGCAGCCTGGGCCATTGTGCGCTATGCGCTGCTGCCCCTGATCGCGCGCTTCGACCGCTTCCACGAATACATTTTCCTGCTCGCCCTGGGCTGGTGCCTGGGGGTCGCAGAGGCCGCTACCGCACTGGGCCTGTCCGAGGAAATCGGGGCGTTTATCGCCGGCGTCACGATAGCCACCAGCCCTATCTCGCAATACATTGCGGTCAACCTGAAGCCGTTACGGGATTTTTTCCTTATCCTGTTTTTCTTTTCGGTGGGTGCGCGTTTCGACCTGGCGCTGCTGGGACAGGTCTGGCTGCCCGCCCTGCTGCTGTCGGCCCTGGTGCTGGGCCTGAAGCCGGTGGTCTATCGATTCCTGTTGAAAGGCGTGAGCGAGAAGCGTCCGCTGTCCTGGGACCTGGGCTTCCGCCTGGGCCAGGCCAGCGAGTTCTCGTTGCTGATCGCCTACGTGGCCGCGGGCAATGCCCTGATCTCGGAGCAGGCCTCCCTGCTGATCCAGGCCACCACGATCATCACCCTGCTGGCGTCATCCTATATCGTGGTACTGAACTACCCCACCCCGATCGCCATATCCGACCGCCTGCGGCGGGATTAGCCGCCGGAAGCGGCCTGCTCGGCGCACTCTTTGGACGCCTTGTTGCGCCACGAGTAGAGCGTGTTATTACTGGGGTCGTAGGTCATGCCAGGGCATCGGGCGTCCATCACGCCGTCACGATCCAGGTCGTAGGTGGTGTAGTGCATGACGTCCTTGGATGAACAGCCGCTCACTGCCAGTATCGCGGCCCCTATCATCAGTGCTACACGCATAAATTTTCTCCCTGTTTCGATCCCCGTCGAGCTGACGCCGCCAGTGTAGCCCATTTTTATAGGATTCCGTAAAGCCCTGCTCTCATTAACGGCTACCAGGTCACAGTTTTCCAAAGCGAATACCTTGTCGAGTGAGCAGGAGGGCGAGTACAGCACTTCTGGACACGCTAACAGCATGCCATCCGTGGCGCGCTCGGCGCCGGCCGTCCCTGGCCGGCGACGGTCCTGAATTGCTGTACTCGCCCTCCTGCCCCCGGCTTCGTTTGCGCATAAAAAAACCGGCCCTGACAGCCGGTTTTCTGAAGCGGATTCGGAGCGGCGGTTACAGCTTGGAGTCCAGCTCCGGGAGGGCTTCGAACAGGTCCGCGACCAGGCCGTAGTCGGCCACCTGGAAGATCGGTGCGTCCTCGTCCTTGTTGATGGCGACAATGACCTTGGAGTCCTTCATGCCGGCCAGGTGCTGGATCGCGCCGGAGATACCGACCGCGATATACAGGTCCGGGGCAACGATCTTGCCGGTCTGGCCGACCTGCATGTCGTTGGGCACGAAACCGGCGTCTACCGCGGCGCGGGAAGCACCAATGGCGGCATTCAGCTTGTCGGCAATGCCTTCCAGCAGCTTGAAGTTCTCGCCATTCTGCATACCCCGGCCGCCGGAGATCACCACGTCGGCGGCGGTCAGTTCCGGGCGGTCGGACACAGCGACTTCCTCTCCCACAAACGCGGAGATACCGGCGTCGTGCACCGCGTCGACAGACTCGACAGTGGCTGAACCACCTTCTGCGGCAGCCGCATCAAACGCGGTGGTGCGCACGGTGATCACCTTTTTGGCATCGGCGCTCTGCACCGTGGCAATGACGTTACCGGCGTAGATCGGCCGCTTGAAGGTATCCGCTGATTCGACGCTGAGAATGTCGGAGATCTGCGCCACGTCCAGCAGGGCTGCAACGCGGGGCATGGTGTTCTTACCGTTGCTGGTGGCCGCTGCGATAATGTTGTCGTAGGCCGCGCCCACCTCTGCGATCAGCAGGCTGACGTTCTCGGCCAGCTGGTGCGCGTAGGCGGCATTGTCGGCCACCAGTACCTTGTTGACACCCGGCACCGCCGCGGCGGCTTCCGCTGCCGCGCCACAGTTGCCGCCGGCCACCAGGATATCGATGTCCGCACCCATAGCCTGGGCAGCGGTCACGGCGTTCAGGGTGGCAGCTTTGAGGCTGTCATTGTCGTGTTCTGCAATTACCAGAGTGCTCATGAGATTACTTTCGCCTCGTTCTTCAGTTTATCGATCAACTGGTCTACATCTTCTACCTTGATACCTGCCTGGCGCTCGGCCGGCGGCTCGACCTTCAGTTGGGTCAGGTGAGAGGTCACCGAAACTCCCAGGTCTTCCGGGGTGTATACGTCCAGTTGCTTCTTCTTGGCCTTCATGATGTTGGGTAGTGAGGCGTAGCGCGGCTCGTTGAGGCGCAGATCGGTGGTTACAATCGCCGGCAGGTTCAGGCTGACCGTCTGCAGGCCGCCGTCCACTTCCCGGGTCACGTTGACCTTGTCGCCGTCAATGGCAACTTCCGAGGCAAAGGTTCCCTGGGCCATGTTGGTCAGGGCACCCAGCATCTGGCCGGTCTGGTTGTTGTCACCGTCAATAGACTGTTTGCCGAGGATGACCAGGGCGGGCTGCTCCTTCTCCACCACGCCCTTGAGCAGCTTGGCCACCACCAGCGGCTCGACGCCGCTTTCGGTTTCCACCTGGATGCCGCGGTCTGCGCCGAGTGCCAGTGCGGTGCGAATCTGTTCCTGACAGGCCTTGTCACCAACGGAAACGGCGATGACCTCGGTGGCGGTACCGGCCTCTTTCAGGCGGACGGCTTCTTCTACGGCTATTTCACAGAAGGGGTTGATGGCCATTTTGACGTTGTTCAGGTCAACATCGGAACCATCGGCTTTGGCGCGAACCTTGACGTTGTAGTCAACAACGCGTTTGACGGCAACAAGAACCTTCATGGATTCTCCAGTGGTATCTTCAGGTGGGTTGGCAATGCGGGCTGTACAAAAAACGGGCAAAGCCGCGCAAACTCGGCGCGCTATCTTGCCCCCTATCCGGGCGCAGGTCAATAGCCGGGGTCGACTCGGAAATTGCCCGAAATGAACACGCTACGGGCGCCGCGGGAGCGCGGCCTGAATTGGTTTTTATTGTTGGAAATTATATACTTGCGGGCTTTGTCATGCGCGCCCCTCAGAATATAACCCACCGGGGACAAGACTGTTGAATTTATAGAGGAGTGAGGCAGTGGAACGGGAATCGATGGAATTTGACGTGGTAATCGTCGGCGCAGGCCCAGCGGGCCTGTCCGCCGCCTGCCGCATCATGCAACTGGCCCAGGCCCGGGAACAGGAAATCACGGTGTGCCTGGTGGAGAAGGGCTCCGAGGTCGGGGCGCACATCCTGTCCGGTGCGGTACTCGAACCACGCGCCATGGACGAACTGTTTCCCGACTGGAAGGAGCAGGGAGCCCCGATCAACACAGCGGTCACCGGGGACCGTTTCTACTTCTACACCAGCGCGACTGGCGCCATCAAGCTGCCCAATTTCTTCATTCCCAAACCGACCCACAATGAAGGCAACTACATCGTTTCCATGGGCAACCTCTGCCGTTGGTTGGCGGAACAGGCCGAGGCGCTCGGCGTGGAAGTGTACCCCGGATTTTCAGCCGCAGAGGTGCTTTACAACGAGGACGGCAGCGTTAAGGGCATCGCCACCGGCGACATGGGCATCAGTGCCAGCGGTGAGCACAAGGACAGCTATATGCCGGGCATGGAACTGCACGCCCGCTACACCCTGTTCGCAGAGGGCTGCCGCGGGCACCTCGGCAAGCAGTTGATCAGCAAATTCCAGCTCGATGCCGGCAAGACACCCCAGCACTACGGAATCGGCATCAAGGAGATCTGGGAAATCAGCCCGGAGAAACACCAGGAGGGACTGGTGGAACACGGTCTGGGATGGCCCCTGCAGGAAAGCGGCTCCTCCGGCGGCGGCTTCCTCTATCACGCCGAGAACAACCAGGTTTACCTGGGCCTGATCACGGACCTCAACTACTCCAATCCGCACCTGAGCCCGTTTGAGGAATTCCAGCGCTGGAAGCACCACCCCACCGTGAAGCAGTACCTGGAAGGGGGTAGCCGCATCGCCTACGGGGCCAGGGCCATTACCAAGGGCGGCCTGAACGCCCTGCCGAAGATGCACTTTCCCGGGGGACTGCTGCTGGGCTGTGACGCAGGCACCCTGAACAGCGTCAAGATCAAGGGCAATCACACGGCGATGAAAAGCGGTATGATCGCGGCCGAGGTGGTGGTGGAGGCACTGGCGGACCGCGATAACGCTCCTGTCGACCTGGCCAGCTTCGCTGAAAAATTTGAAGCCTCCTGGGCCTACCAGGAACTGTACACCACCCGCAACTTTTCCGGCTTCATGCACAAGTTCGGCAGCCTGATCGGGGCCGGGCTGGTCTGGCTCGACCAGAACATCTTTGGCGGTCGCATGCCATTCACCCTGAAAGATGAAACACCCGATTACGCGACCCTGAAGCCCGCTGCGGAGAGCAAGCGGATCGACTACCCGAAACCCGACAACAGCATCAGCTTTGATCGTCTGTCGTCGGTCTTCCTGTCCAACACCAACCACGAAGAAGACCAGCCCTGCCACCTGACATTGATCGACCCGGAAGTGCCACTGGCCAGCAACCTGCCCCTGTACGATGAGCCCGCCCAGCGCTATTGCCCTGCCGGCGTGTATGAAATTGTCGAGGACGACAGCGGCAAGCGGTTCCAGATCAACGGCCAGAACTGCGTGCATTGCAAGACCTGCGATATCAAGGATCCGGCCCAGAATATCGTCTGGGTAACACCGGAGGGACTCGGCGGACCCAATTATCCCAATATGTAGCATTGTTAACTGCGAGAGGTGGTTTTATGTGGGCAGCGTCTAGTAACCGGGCCCACTTACTCTATAATGCTGTGGATATGCCAGGGACCCAGGTATTCACTTAATTAATGGCTGATTTCGAACTACCCGGATACGAGATTTACGAGCGCCTGGGCCGCGGTGGCATGGCGACGGTATACCGTGCACTCCACCTGAACCTGGACCGCGAGGTAGCGATCAAGGTCATGGATCCCGCCATGAGCAAGGATGAAACCTTTTCCGAGCGTTTCATCCGCGAGGCGCGCATTTCGGCGCGCCTAATTCATCCCCACATCCTGCAGATCTACGACGTCAACACCTACCAGGGCTATAACTATATCGCCATGGAACTGCTGGCGGCCGGGGACCTGGACGACCTGATCAACACCCCGCTCACGCAGCACACCCTGTACCAGGTCATGGAGCAGATGACCGACGCCCTGGACTACGCCAGTGGCAAGGGTTACGTGCACCGGGATATCAAGCCCAGCAATATCCTGTTGCGGGCCGAAAACGATTACGTGCTGGCGGATTTCGGGATAGCGCGAGCAGCCAATTCCGGCACCCAGATGACCCAGACCGGCCTCATGGTCGGCACCCCCAGCTACATGAGTCCGGAGCAGGCCAAGGGGCTGGACGTGGACGGTCGCTCGGATCTCTACAGCCTGGCGGTACTGTGGTACGAGATGATGGTCAAGGAACTGCCCTATGACTCTGATTCGGCAGTTACCACCGCGGTCAAACACCTCACCGAGGCCATTCCCACCCTGCCGGAGCACCTGTCGGTGTATCAGGATTTTCTGGACAAGGCCATGGCGAAAAGCGCCAAGGACAGGTTCCAGACCGGGCGCGAGATGTACGAAGCCTTTCGGGAGTGCAGCCTGGGCTTCGCCGATGACCAGGTGCTGACACAGCCATCGAAAACGCGCCGTGAAAAACCCGACAGCGGAGCCTTCCAGGCCGGCGATGATGCCTACACCTCGCTGGAAGGCGGCACCGTGGTGATGGACACCGGCCAGACAGTGGTGCAACCCTCCTCGCCACGGCCCTCCTCCCCCCGCGGCTCACGCCCCTATAAATTGCAGGCGACCGGACAGCGCGAGAGCCTGGTCAGCGGCATGCACGTGGACGAGGTGCGATCGCGACTGGGCGACAAGCCGAAAAAATCCCGGGGAGGACTGGTGGCGGCGCTGGTTGTGCTGGCCCTGGCGGGCGCCGGTGGTGGCTACTACCTGTGGCAGGAGCAACAGCAGTCATCGAGCGGCCCGGGGATCAAATCCGTCACCTCGGAACTCGCGGCCGGCTACAGCGCCATCGCGGACAACAATCTTGCCGCGGCCGCCGCGTCCTTTCGCAAGGTACTCTCTGCAGACCGAGGTAACGATGCCGCCGAACAGGGCATGGACGAGGTTGAGTCACTCTACACCGCCAGCATAGAGCGGGCCCTGGCGGCCGGGGATGCCAGCCGGTCACAGGCACTGATCAGCGATTTCGGCCTGTATTTCAATACCCATTCGAACCTGAGCGCCTACCAGGACCAACTCGACCAGTTGCGCGCTACCCAACAACAGACCAACGAGCGGGAGCGGCGTATTGCCGCGCTGCTGCAGCAGGCACAGGAACAGACAGCAGCCCAGGAGTTCGGCGCCGCTCGCACGACCCTGGAGGAAGTCCGCGCAATAGACGCTCAGGCCGATGGACTCGCCACGGCAAGAGACGCGCTGGCCCGCGCCGAAGCAGAGGAATTCGAGCGCCAGAATCGCTGGGCCGCCTACACGCAGGAGCAACGCGAGGCATTCCTGGCGCTCGTGGACCAGGCCGATACTGCGATGGCCGAGGAGCAGTTTGATCGGGCGGACGCGCTGCTGGCAAAAGCCGGGGCTATCGCGCCCGATGTGCCGGCCCTGGCCAGTGCTCAGGAGAAGCTGGCCGTCGCCAGGGAGGCAGCCGCCAGGGAGGCCGCCGAGCTCCAGGTCCGGGTGGCCGGGATGGTGGCGGCAGCCGACGCCACCTGGGCAAAAGTGGCCGATGATCCACAACTGGCCCCGGAGGCCGCGCGCCAGTATCGCGAGGTACTGGAACTTGATCCGGGTAACGACGATGCCGAGGCAGGCCTGAACGCCCTGGCCGGCATGTATGTCGAACAGGCCCAGGCACTGATCGCCAAATCTGACTTCAGCGAAGCCGAACAGGTTCTGGCGACGGCGACAGAGGTGCTGCCGGACCAGGCGCAGCCGCGCAGCCTGTTTGAACAACTACCTGACCTGGAGCAGGCCTACAAGGAGAAGCAGGCTGAGATTGCGCGCGAGCGCGAAGAACTTGAAAGGGCTCTGCAGCAGGCTGCGGAGATCGCCCAGGCCGGTATCGAGGCCGTGAACCGGGGTGAGTTGGAGCAGGCCCGGGAGGCCTATGACGAGGTAGCCGCTGAATTCGGCGACACGGACGGCGCCCTGCTGCTCAGGGACCGGCTGACTTCTGCTTATGCCATGGCCAGCCGCGAACAGCTCGAGGCACAGGACTACGACGCGGCTCAGGCGCTGGTGGAAAAGGGGCAGTCGCTGGCGCCGAACGATAATCGCTGGGAACCCCTGTACGAAGAAATCGAACTGGCCCGATCAAGTCATCGGCGTCGCCTGGGCGCATTCTAGGGAGATTGGCAATGACGTTTACCGCGCATTTGAGACTCGGCATGGCACTGGCCCTGTTGACTCTGTTCAGCGCTGGAACCCTGGCCGCATCTTTTACCCCACCGCGGAACCTGGATCCACAGTCCGGCACGATTAAATTGGACAGCAGCTACCAGGACGAAGCCTGGCTGGTCTATACCTACGAAATCGACACCGACGGCAGTGTTGTCAACGCCAAGATCCACAGCTCCAACGGTGTGCTGGAGGTGGAACAGGCGGTGCTCAGGCAGGTCAACAGCATGCGGTTCACACCCGCCATGCGCAATGACAAGCCAGTCAAGGTGTCCGCGGATCCGATCTATTTCACCTGGATACTGGATCAGGAGCGCGTAATGACGCCGCGTTTCAGCGAAATCTACCAGGCGGCCTGGGCCAAATTCCGTGAAGGCGATTACGACGGGACCTTCGATCTCGCCGTGGAGTTGAAAGAGATGCCGGGCCATAACGCCTACGAGGAGATAAAGTTCCAGATTCTGGCCGCCTCCCTCGCCAGCCGCTGGGACGACGAAGCCGCCGAAATACAACACCTGAGCCGGGCGGTGGAACTGCAGAGCCTGGCAGACGCGAACAACTTCAGGAACCCCTACATTGAAGGCAGTCAGTACCTCAGGATTCTCGAGCGGATTCACACCCTGGAGCTCAATCGCATGATGCTCGCCGACGCGGCGAAAACCCTGGCCAAAATCGAGGCGATCGGCCTCGGCACCCAACCCGTAATTGAGGCGCGGGAGCGGCAGGCCGAGGTGGAGCGCAAATTCATGTCCATGCCCGACGTGGAAGTCTGGGCAGAGCTGACGCCGATTTACCGGGACGGCCCAGGCAGCTGGAAAGCCGGCCTGTCGCGCAGCACCTTTTCCATTGCCGGGGTGAGGGGCAAAATCAGTTCAGTGTTCCTGAGCTGCGATCAGGGTGAACGGCAATTGCGTTTTCCCAGTCGCGACCCCTGGACGATACCCCCGGGCTGGACCAATTGCCGGCTGGACGTGTCCGGGCGCGCCGGTACCCGGTTTGCCCTGCATCAGCTGGCGCGCTGATCCAGTAGATCCATGAGCTCCGGCGTGTCCTGCGCCAATTCGACAAACCGGTACCAGGCCGGGCGGGAAAACAGGGCGGTGAGCCCGTGTTCCAGAGCCAGTACCGCCGCACCGCCCGCCCGGGGTTCAGTGCCCAGGCAGCCGACACGATCGAGCGTCACCTGCTTCCCTGTGTTGAGAGTCAGAATCAACGGCAGACCGCCTTCCCCCGCTCCCACATCCACGTCGGTCACCAGCAGTGGGTGCATGGCAACCTGTATGCGCCACTTCTCGCCCGGCGTTACCAGGTAGTATTCACCGTCTTCCTCTCGCCGCAGGATACTGGCAAACAAACGCACGATCGCATCACGACGGAAAGGCTCGCCCTCGTGGAACCAGCGCCCCTCGGCGTCAATCAGGATATCGATGTCGCCACTGAGCGGGGGGTGCCACAGGTGCAGCGGCGGAGAGTCATAGTTGCGGCCCTGACCGGCCGACTCGGCAATGCGATCGATATCGTCACTCATGGCAAAACCTCTGGTGCCAGCTCAGCGGCTGCGTTATAAACAAGGTTAACCGAAGCATAAGCGAAAAGCATGATCAACTGGATTCGCAGCGCCGTCATACGCTGGCTCAAGCACCAGCGCCCCCTGCCCCAGACCCCGCTCAGTGACTTTGAGCGCATCCGACATGAAATCAAGCCCTGCGACGTGGTGCTGGTAGAGGGCCGGTCCCGGGTCAGCGAGGTAATCAAATTGATTACCCAGAGCAGCTGGTCCCACGCGGCGCTGTATATCGGCCGCCTGCACGATGTGGAGGAACCGTTGATCAAGGACCTGCTGCGTAAACACTACCTGGGCCCCGCCGATCGGCAGCTGATCATCGAAACCGAGATCGGCATGGGCACGGTGGTACGCCCCCTGACGGTCTACGAGAACGAACACCTGCGATTGTGCCGACCGCGGAACCTGGGTTACAGCGACAGCCAGAAAGTGATCGCCTACGCCATCGGCCGACTCGGCACAGCCTACGACGTGCGCCAGATTTTCGACCTGGCGCGCTTCCTGTTCCCCTGGTTTATCCTGCCCCGGCGCTGGCGTTCATCGCTGTTCAGTGCACACCCGGGAAAGAGCACACACACCGTGTGCTCGACGATGATTGCGGAGGCTTTCGGCAACATCCAGTTCCCGATATTACCGCTGGTCAAGAAAGTGGAGGCAGGCCAGGTTCGACTGTATATGCGCAACCCGAAGCTGTGTACGCCGTCGGATTTCGACTACTCACCGTACTTCGACATCATCAAGTACCCGTTCCTGGACTTCCACAACTATGCCGACACCAGTCTCCTGCCCTGGGGCGGCGCTGCGGAACTCAGCAAAGAGGAACAGCATCTCTACGTCTCCACCGAACGCTAGTTGGTGTGCGCCCGCGCGCCCCGATCGTCATCCCCGCGAAAGCGGGGAACCACATCAGGCGCGACAGCCGTCGTTGTCGTCGATCAGGCGCACGTGGATAACGCCATCCAGTGCTTCCATTGCGTCCAGTGTTTCCTGACCCGGTTGCGTGTCGATATCGATCAGGTTGTAGGCCACTTCCCCCCGACTCTTGTTCAACATATCAATCACGTTGACATTCTGGTCTGCAAGGATTGCCAGCACGCTGCCGAGGATCTTGGGCACGTTCTCGTTCGTGACCGCCAACCGGAAGCCGGTAACGCGCTCCAGTTGCAGGGCCGGGAAGTTTACCGAATTGCGGATATTGCCGTTCTCGAGGAAGTCCCGTAACTGTTCCGCCGCCATGATCGCGCAGTTTTCTTCTGCCTCTTCGGTGCTGGCACCGATATGCGGCATGAGAATCACGTCGTTACGGCCAATCAGTTCGGGTGTCGGGAAGTCGGCTATGTACTTGCGCAACTTGCCTGCGTTCAGGGCCTCCAGCAGCGCCTTGTGATCAACAATTTCCTTGCGCGCAAAGTTGAGCAGGCAGGTGCCCTGACGCACAGCCCCGAGCAATTCGGCGTTCACCAGCCCGCGGGTACTGTCCAGTACCGGCAGGTGCAGCGTTATGTAGTCGCAGCGTGCGAACAGCGCGGAGAGTGTATCGGCCCGTTTGACCTGACTCGACAGGCGCCAGGCAGCCTCGACCGAGAGCGCCGGGTCGTAGCCAACCACCTCCATGCCCATGGTCAGTGCCATTTCCGCCACCAGCGAGCCAATGGCACCCAGGCCGACCACGCCCAGGGTCTTGCCAACCAGCTCGCTGCCCTTGAACAACTTCTTGTTGGCCTCCAGGGTCCTGTTCAATTCCCCGTCATCATCGATACCCGCCAGGGTGCCGACGTAATCGATGCCTTCCACCACACCGCGCGATCCCAGCAACAGGCCGGTTGCGACCAGTTCTTTTACCGCGTTGGCGTTGGCGCCCGGAGAGTTGAATACCGGGATACCGCGGCGGGTACACTCGTCCACCGGAATATTGTTGGTACCGGCGCCCGCGCGAGCAATCGCCTCCACCGACTCGGGAATATCCTCTGCTTTCAGTTTATGGCTGCGCAACAGGATGGCATCGGGATGGGAAAACTCACTGGCGATTTCGTAACAGTCCCGGGGCAGTCGCTCCAGGCCTTTAACCGAAATCTGGTTGAGTGTAAGAATTTGCTTCGCCATAGTGTCCTCGTATCGTTTACATCACGCTAATGTCGGCGCTGGCCCGCAACCCGCGCTGGTATTCATCCAGCACCAGGCTGCCCATTTCGTTGATTAGCCGGGCCCGGAGTTCAGCCCGGGCATCCGCCGCCAGTTGTTCCAGCTCTCCGGCTGTTACTCGATCCAGTTCGAAAACGTTGATATCGCCATTGGCCTCCCGCGCGTAGTCGTAGAGGGAGTTGCCCTCCTCCGGCGCGGGCAGTTGGAATACGCGCCGCTGCAATGCGGGTGGCAGCGTTTCTGTGTCGCGCGTGGCGCCCAGTTCCACCTGCCACTCGTAGCCGGTGGCATTGGCGTAATCCTCCACGCTGGTACCCTCGCGCAACGCCGCCAGGGCCGATTCTGCCTCAACGGCCTGGGCTTCGCGGGCCGCCTGCTCGGTCAGCAGACCGTCGATTTCGTCCCGCACCTCGTCCAGGGGCCTCACCTCGGGTTGGTTGTGCTGGCGTACTCGCAGCACCACGAACTGGTTGTTGGGCAGTTCGATCACCTCGCTGTTGTGGCCGGCGTTGAGCACATCATCAGACCAGGCGGCCGCCAGCAGGGAGTCATTTGCAAACAGACCGTCGGCCTGGTTGCGGGTAATTGGCTCGCTTTGCTGTACTTCCAGCCCGAGAGCAGCAGCCGGTCCGTCGAGATCCGGGGCGTTGAAACTCTGGTCGCGCAATTGTTCGATCGTGCTCAGCAGAACAGCGCGGGCATCGCTCAACTGGATGCGTTCGGTCAGTTCCATGCGCAACTCATCAATGCCGGGGGGATTCGCCTCCTGCCTCTCGGTAACCAGGAGCAGGTGGGTCCCGGCCTCGGTTTCCACCGGTTCAGACACTGTGTTCAGCTCCAGTTCGGCAATGGCGGTCTCCATCTCCCCCGGGAATGCGTCGCCAGTGGTGTAGCCCAGGTCGCCGCCCTGGGCAGAGGAACCGATATCGTCGGACATGCTTTTCGCCACCTCGGCGAAACTCTCACCCGCGGCCAGCCGGGCCTGGGCCTCAGCCAGTCGACTGGCCACATCGCCGCCACTGTCCTCGAACAGAATATGCGAGACGCGATGCTGGGTGCGGTACTTGTAATCCTGCAGCGCCAGTTCGTACTCCTGCTGCAGGCGATCTTCCTCTACCGGCTCGCGAAACTGGTCCGGACCCAACTCGATAAAATCCAGCTCGACCGTCTCCGGACTGAGGAACTGCTGTTGATTGCTGGCATAGAACCCGGCTATCTGCTCCTCGCTGGTCTCGATCCCCTGCCGGAAGTCCTCCAGTGGAATCGTCAGGTAACGCAGGTCCCGTTGCTCGTCCGCAATCCGTGCGTAGAGAGCCAGCTCCGCGGGCGTGGTGAACTCGGCGCCAGCCAGCGAGCTGCGCACCTGCATTCCCAACAGGTCCTCCCGAAGTCCTTTCTTGAAAGAGGCCGGGGTAAAGCCCGACTCGGACAACAGGCTCTTGTAGAGGTCAGAGGAGAATTTCCCGCCCTGTTGGAACTGTTCCATGGCCGCTACCGTGGCACCCAGTTCACGATCGGAAATGGCCAACTCCATGTCAGCCGCTGATTGCAGCAGCAACTTGCGCGAAATCAGGCTCTCGATCGCCTGGCTGGTCAGGCGGTCGTCGTCCAGTAGCGCGGGGTCCAGGTCAGGACCCATGAGGTTGATCAGGCGACGCTTCTGGGTATTGACCAGCTGTTGCACCTCGAAGGGCGACACTTCCTCGCCGTTAACCTCGGCAACGCTGCTGGAGCCACCGCCCAGCAGTATGGACTCGATACCGAAGGCAGCGAATGTAATCACTATCACCCAGATGATGACCTTGATCATCGGGCCCTGTACGTTCTGGCGAATGTCTTGCAGCATGGGTCTGGCCTTAACGACTAAAAAGAAAAGGCGCACCGAAAGTGCGCCTTTTCTTGTTCTGTTTACAACGTCTACGCGGCGTTTCGGGCCCGGATTTTACTACCTATTCGAGCCGTTTACGATACCCGCGAGAGTTGTCTTGTCAGGAGTTGACGGCGTCCTTCAAAGCCTTGCCAGCCTTGAAGCCCGGCACGTTGGCTGCCGGAATCTGAATGGTGGCGCCGGTTTGAGGATTACGGCCCTCGCGACCTGCGCGATGCTTCACGGAAAAAGTTCCGAAGCCCACCAGGGAGACCTGGTCGCCTTTTTTCAGGGCGTCGGTAATGCTGTCGACCACGGCATCCAGTGCACGGCCGGCGGAAGCTTTGGGTAGATCGGCGGCTGCTGCGATCGCATCAATCAGTTCGGTTTTGTTCACACTTATCCCCTTGGAATAGTCAATCTGTCGAGAATGCCCGGAGCGGACCGGGTTGTTATACGGCGGCTCGCGCCCCGTTATTCGTCACTGCATGCCTGGATAGGCGACCCGGTACCGGGAAAATAACGCGCAAAAGACCATGCATTCAGAGGCCCGACTTTATAACAGAGCTTGGAACCGGGTCAACAACAAGGGGACTTTCAATGAGTATTTATGCGGCTTTCGCCCTCTTCCGACGCATCGGTGCCCGCCCCGGGTGCGTCTGCCAGGTACTCCTCGTCGCTGAGTGGCTCCGGCATATGCTCCAGGGCGATGGCCAGAACCTCGTCGATCCACTTCACCGGGCGGATCTCCAGGTCTGCCTTGATGTTGTCGGGAACCTCCTTCAGGTCACGCTCGTTTTCACGCGGAATCAGCACGGTCTTGATCCGGCCGCGCCGCGCGGCGAGTAATTTTTCTTTCAGGCCGCCGATGGGCAGCACCTCGCCGCGCAGGGTGATTTCCCCGGTCATGGCAACGTCTGCGCGGACGGGAATACCGGTACAAACAGATACCAGCGCGGTGCACATGGCGATACCCGCGGACGGACCGTCCTTGGGCGTCGCACCCTCGGGTACGTGTATATGTACATCATGACGCTCGTGATAGCTCGCGGGAATACCCAGCATCTGCGACCTGCTGCGCACCACGGTGGTCGCGGCCGATATGGACTCCTGCATCACATCGCCCAGCGAGCCGGTTTTCACATGTCGCCCCTTGCCGGCAACGGATACCGCCTCGATCGTGAGCAGTTCACCGCCAACCGAAGTCCAGGCCAGTCCCGTGACCTGCCCGATCTTGTTCTCCTCCTCGGCGATGCCATAGTTGTATTTGCGCACCCCGAGCAGATCCGCCAACATCTCGGTTTTCACCTCGGCACCCTCGGTGGATTCATCCAGGGCAATCGCCTTGACCATTTTGCGACACAGCTTGGCAATCTCCCGCTCCAGCGCGCGCACGCCCGCTTCACGGGTGTAGTAGCGAATGATGTCGATCACCGTTTCCTCGGGAATACTGATCTCGTCCGCCTTCAGGCCATTGAGTCTGATCTGCTTCGGAATCAGGTAGCGCTTGGCAATATTGACCTTTTCGTCCTCGGTATAACCGGGAATGCGAATGACTTCCATCCGATCCAACAGTGGGCCGGGGATATTCATCGTGTTGGATGTACACACAAACATCACATCGGAGAGGTCGTAGTCCACTTCCAGGTAGTGATCGTTGAAAGCGTGGTTCTGCTCGGGATCCAGAACTTCCAGCATGGCCGAGGCCGGGTCACCGCGGTGGTCCATGCCCATCTTGTCGATTTCGTCCAGCAGGAACAGCGGGTTGCGCACTCCGGCCTTGGCCATTTTCTGCAGCAATTTGCCGGGCATGGAGCCGATATAGGTGCGGCGATGACCACGGATTTCAGCCTCGTCACGGACACCGCCCAGGGCCATGCGCACGAACTTGCGGTTGGTCGCCCTGGCCAGGGACTCACCCAGCGAGGTCTTGCCCACCCCGGGTGGACCGACCAGGCACAGTACCGGTCCCTTGACCTTGCGCACCCGCTTCTGCACCGCCAGGTATTCCAGGATACGTTCCTTGACCTCTTCCAGGCCGTAGTGATCCTCGTCCAGTATGGTGCTCGCGCGTTTCAGGTCGTGCTTTACCTTGGATCGCTTCGACCAGGGCACACTGACCATCCAGTCGATATAACTGCGCACCACCGACGCCTCGGCGGACATCGGCGACATCATCTTTAACTTGTTGAGTTCGGACAGCGCCTTGTCACGGGCCTCGTCCGGCATTTTTGCCTCGTCGATGCGGGCCTGCAGTTCGTCCAGCTCGTTGGGGGCCTCGTCCATCTCGCCGAGCTCTTTCTGGATCGCCTTCATCTGCTCGTTGAGATAGTACTCGCGCTGGCTTTTCTCCATCTGCTTCTTGACCCGGCCGCGGATACGCTTCTCGACCTGGAACAGGTCGATTTCCGCTTCCATGAGCCCCATCAGATGTTCCAGCCGTTGACGGATGCCGGCGATTTCCAGGATCTTCTGCTTCTCTTCCAGGTCCACACCCATGTGGGCGGCGATGGTGTCAGCCAGCCGGCCGGGCTCATCGATACCGGTAAGGGACGTCAGCACCTCGGCAGGCACCTTCTTGGACAGGCCGACATATTTCTCGAACTGGCCGATGGTCGAGCGCAGCAGCCCCTCCACCTCGGACTCCGGGATCTCATCGCTCTCGATCTCCCTGACCGCAGTCACGGTGAACTCCCCGTCATCGTCCACACTGTCCACCGCAGCCCGGTAGCCGCCTTCCACCAGCACCTTGATGGTGCCGTCGGGAAGCTTCAGCAGTTGCAGGATGTTGGACACGGTGCCTACCTGGTAGATGTCATCCACCCCCGGGTTATCCTCGGCCGCATTGCGCTGGGCTACCAGCAACACCTGCTTGTCGTTGGCCATGGCGTTTTCCAGCGCCAGGATGGAGCGCTCACGCCCCACGAACAGGGGCAACACCATGTGGGGATAGACCACCACGTCGCGCAGTGGCAACAGGGGCAGTTCGATTGCGCTAGAAGGACCCATACGTATCTCCGGGCTTGGTTCAGGCCCCGCGGGGCCTGGGAAACGCCGCCAGGCTAGTCCTCGGTGGAGGCCGCCCTGGCGGGCTCGCTGTTCTGGTAGACCAACAGGGGTTCCGAGTCACCGCGTATCACGGACTCATCGATGACCACCTTGGCCACATCATCCCGGGAGGGGATGTTGTACATGGAATCGAGCAGTACACCTTCAAGAATGGAACGCAGGCCGCGGGCGCCGGTCTTGCGTTCCATGGCCTTCTCGGCCACGGCGCGCAGGCCGTCTTCGCGGAAATCCACTTCCACGCTTTCCATCTCGAACAGCTTTGAGTACTGCTTGGTCAGGGAATTCTTGGGTTCGGTGAGGATTTTCACCAGGGCGTCCACATCCAGTTCTTCCAGCGTGGCGATAACCGGCAGACGGCCTACGAACTCGGGAATCAGCCCATATTGCACCAGGTCTTCGGGCTCCAGTTCATACAGCAGCTCACCTACATTCTTGCTCTCGTCCTTGCTTTTGACCTCGGCATGGAAGCCGATGCCGCCCTTCTCCGAGCGGTTGCGGATCACCTTGTCCAGGCCGGCGAAAGCACCGCCGCAGATGAACAGGATATTGGACGTATCGACCTGCAGGAATTCCTGCTGCGGGTGCTTACGACCACCTTGCGGAGGCACCGAGGCGACGGTGCCTTCGATCAATTTCAACAGCGCCTGCTGCACCCCCTCCCCGGACACGTCGCGGGTGATTGACGGGTTGTCCGACTTGCGCGAGATCTTGTCGATCTCGTCGATATAGACAATACCCATCTGGGCTTTTTCCACATCGTAGTCGCACTTCTGCAGCAGTTTCTGGATGATGTTCTCCACGTCCTCACCGACATAGCCCGCCTCGGTCAGGGTAGTGGCGTCGGCAATGGTGAAAGGCACATCCAGCAACCGCGCCAGGGTTTCGGCGAGCAGGGTCTTGCCCGACCCGGTCGGGCCAACCAGCAGGATATTGCTCTTGCCCAGCTCCACCTCGTCCCGGCCGGAGTCGTGGCGCAGGCGCTTGTAGTGGTTGTACACGGCCACCGACAGCACTTTCTTGGCGCGCTGCTGGCCGATCACGTATTCGTCGAGGATGCCCTTGATTTCCTGCGGGACCGGCAGCCGGTCCTGCTTGCCCTCGGAACCGGATTCCTGCACTTCCTCGCGGATGATATCGTTACACAGGTCCACGCACTCGTCGCAGATGAACACGGACGGGCCCGCAATCAGCTTGCGTACCTCATGCTGGCTCTTGCCGCAGAAAGAGCAGTACAGCAGCTTGCCGCCGTCGTCACCCGAGTTGCTGGAGTCTTCGCTCATGTAATGCCTGTGCCCTGTATATTGTATCTACACCATCCCGTGACCCTAAGATGATGTTTTTTACGCGTTTTTGCAAGTCCCGGGGTGGGCAATAATGCCCCGCGGGGGTTCAGCTTCTGGCGGCCGACCGCAGCGCCATGACCTCGTCAACCAGGCCATATTCCTTGCTTTGTTCGGCATTCATGAAGCGGTCCCGCTCGGTATCCTGCTCGATCGTCTCAAGGCTTTGACCGGTGTGTTCGGCCATGAGTTCATTCAGGCGCTTGCGAATAATCAGGATCTCCCGCGCCGCGATATCGATTTCCGTGGCCTGGCCCTGGGCGCCGCCGGATGGCTGGTGAATCATGGTGCGGGCATTGGGCAGGCAGTAGCGCTTGCCTTTTGCCCCGCCACAGAGCAGGAAGGAGCCCATGGAGGCCGCCTGTCCTACACACATTGTGCTGACGTCGGGCCGGATAAACTGCATCGTGTCATATATCGACAAACCCGCTGTCACCGAACCGCCGGGGGAGTTGATATACAGCTGGATGTCCTTGTCCGGGTTCTCGGATTCCAGGAACAGCAACTGGGCCACGATCAGGTTGGCCATGTGATCCTCGATCGGCCCGACGCAGAATACAATGCGCTCCTTCAGCAGGCGGGAGAAGATGTCAAAGGACCGCTCTCCCCTGGAAGTCTGCTCGATCACCATGGGTACCAGCCCCAGGTTGGTGATGGTATCCATGTGTTGCCCGTCAAACCGCTGCGTCATGCTGACCTGTCCCTAAAATGAGTTTTTGTATTGGCTGGCGGCGCCAGGGCACCGCCTCGAGGGCAGTATCAGGCGCTCTCTTGCTCCTGAGCCTTACTCAGGGCTTCCTGATAACTGCATTCCTTTTCTGTAATGTTGGCACTCTCCAGCAGTTTTTCAACCACCTGGTCTTCCAATACTTTGGATTCTACGGCCGAGAGCTGCTGTTGGTTTGAATAGTACCAGTTGATGACCTCTTCCGGCTCCTGGTAAGTGGACGCGAGTTCCTCGATGGCCTCGCGTACCTTGTCCGCGTCGGCCTTGAGCTGGAATTTCGAGATCATCTCCGCCAACAGGAGGCCCAGCTTGACCCGGCGTTCAGCCTGCTCGCTGAACATCTCGTCCGGCAGCAGGGATTTCAGGTCCAGGTCCTGGCCGCCGGCACCGCCGAACTGCTGGAACATCTGCTGGCGCATGACATCGGTTTCGTGCTCCACCAGTGCCCGGGGCACGTCCAGGTTATGGGCCTCGAGCACGGCATTCATCACCTGCTGCTTGACCCTCGCCTGGATGGCGTTTTTCAGTTCCCGGGCCATATTCTCGCCCACTTCCTTGCGAAACTGTTCCAGCCCGCCTTCTTCCACGCCGTACTGTTTGAAGAGTTCCTCGTCCAGCTCCGCGGGCACCAGTTCCTGTACTTCGTTGACCTTGACCTTGAACTCCACCGCAGCGCCTTTCAGGTCCTCGTTGTGGTAGTCCTCGGGGAAGCTCAGTTCCAGCGTCTTCTCCTCACCGGCACTGAGCCCGACGATGCCGTCTTCAAAGCCCGGGATCATCCGACCGGAGCCCAGCTCCAGGGCGGAACCCTCGGCGCTGCCTCCCTCAAAGACCTCACCGTCCCTGGTACCCTCGTAGTCGATATTGACCGTGTCGCCCTGCGCCGCCGGGCGCTCTACGGCCTGCAGCTGGCCCTGCTGCTTGCGGAACACTTCGATAATGTCATCGATGTCCTGGTCGGTGACAGACGCCACCGGCTTTTCGACCTCGAAACCGGCCATATCGACGGTTTCGACTTCCGGCAGCACCTCGAAGGTGGCCACGTACTCCAGGTCACGGCCCGCTTCCAGGCTGCGCGGTTCGATGCTCGGCTGGCCGGCCGGGCGCAGGTTTTCCTGGACAACCGCCTCCTGGAAGGACTGGCTCATCACCTCGCCCAGCACTTCCTGGCGAACACCGGCCCCGAAGCGCTGGCGCATGACCTTCATGGGCACCTTGCCCGGGCGAAAACCCTTCAGGTTAACTTCCCTGGCGGCTTTCTTCAGGCGATTATCCACCTCGGCATCCACCCGCTCAGCGGGCACACCCACGGTGAGACGACGCTCCAGGCCGGACGTTGTTTCAATTGAAACCTGCATGTTCATTCCTCGCATTGCTTGCGTTACGGGCACACCCTGCGCCCGACTGTCTGTGTTCGTTGCGATGCCCCGGCGGGGCCGCACCGGAAAACTGGTGCGGAAGGGGAGACTCGAACTCCCACGCCTTGCGGCACTGGAACCTAAATCCAGCGCGTATACCAATTTCGCCACTTCCGCGTGTCCGTCGACGGTACCCGGAGCGCCTTAACCAACCTAGAACTTCATTAAAAAACAGCCGCTAACCATTTGATTATCGGCAATTATTTCGAAGAAAAAGCCGGGCAGAGGCACCGTCACAAGGGCGCAGATTCTGCCACAAAGCAGGGCCCGGTTCAACCGCTCAGAAGCGGGGCCAGGCGAGCAGGAAAACCAGTGATTCCGCGGCCTCCGGCGGACCGAGGTTACCCCGCCAACCACGGGGCAGCAGGACCGCCTGCTCGGCCTCCAGGACGAGCTCGCCAACGCCCAGCTGGCCGGATACGACCATCGCCAGGGCATAGTGCGCGGGCAGGTCCAACGGGTACTCGCCGCCAGCCTCAACCCGCACTCGCAACACGCTGAAGTCAGGAAAGCTCACGATCTGTTCCGCCCGCGCCCCCGGGGCCTCGTAGATGACCTCGAATGGTTCCTCCGGTGGCGGCTGCAGCAGCATATCGGGTACGGCGGCCGCCGTATCCCAGTGGTCCTGGGTCAGTACCCGCTGCGCGAAAGACAGGATCTGGCGCTCGTAGACCGGGGTCTGGAATTCAATGGTACGCACCCCGTGCTGCAGTGAATGAGGCAGGCACAGGGGTACTTTGACCACATCCCCCACCGCGAGCGGCCGCAGCCGGGTAAATTCCTCCATGGCCTGGCGCAACGCCCGCTCTCGCGCCGCCAGGGTCTCGTCCGGGGACACGCCGGCGGGGAGCCCATCGATTTCACGCCGCGCTGCCTCGTAAGCCAGCACCGCGTCCAGGTACGCGCTGCGGAAATCCTCCTCGGAGTCAAACGCGGTCAGCCGCCGGGGATCAAAGCCGTAGCGAATAGCGCCCTGCCCGCCCGGCCAGGCGCGCTCGTCCACCGCGGTGACCACGTACACCTCCCGTTTTTCGCGGTGCATCTCAAAATACAGGTCGCCAGTCACCGGCTCGGGGCTGGGATCGAGGATTTTCAGGAGTACCAGGTGCTCGCCGGCCGTGCCGTAGCGATCATCCGGCCAGGCCGCCTGGACCCAGGGTATGGGGCTGGCTCCTTCGGCCGTCGAAAACTCACACACGCCCCGCTCCTCTACCCCGGTATACCAGATCTCCTGCCCCCAGGGTTTCGGGATGTAACCGGGTTTCAGTGCAACGGGCCCGGCGTCTCTGATCACCGCCGGGGAGTGCTCCTCAACCCAGGCCCGAAACTGTGCTTCGGGCGCTGACGCTTCTGCGCGCAAGCCCGCATCGGTCACGGCCAGTTGCAATCCGTTGGCCGTCTCCAGGTACAGCGCGGTGAGCGCGATACCGGGGCTGCCCGACAGCCAGTACCGGGGCAGCTCAAAATCCACCACCAGCAGCCCCCCGGTTGCGCCCGATTGCCGCCAGTCGGTGTAGGCCTGGCGCGGGTCGCCGGTATTGGCGCGGTAGTCAATAGTGCGGGCTGGGCCGGTAAGCAGTGGCAAGCGCTGTCAATCCGTCAGGCAGGCGGGATCGAAAGTATATTCGCCGCGCAACCAGGCCGCCACTTCCCGGCCCGCCGGACCGCCCGACGCCTCGTATTCAGCCGCCAGTTGCGCTCGCCGGGACTCTCCCATGCCGCCCAGTCCCTGTTGCCGAAATTCCGCCCTGTCGCGCTGCAACAGCTGCCAATCCCGCTCGCCCAGTTCACGCGCCAGCCAGGCGTTTCCATCTGCGGGCGCGAGCCGGTACAGACTGGACAGCCCGAACAGGGCCGGCAGGGACGCAAAAGCCTGGTTCATGGGATTGCAGAAGTGCCCTCTGAGCGCCTCCCGCAAACGCGCGTCCCGGCCGTACAGGGGCTCCAGGTAGAGGAAGTTGCTGCGCTGGGCACCATCGTTCACCGGGTAGTTATCCCACAGTACCGGCCGCCGCCGGAACAGCGCGCCGATTTCATCCAGTTCACCGGCACCCACCTGCTCTGAACACACCTGGCTACCGGTCCAGAACAGGTCTATATCTGCTGCCAGGCCCTCTCCCAACCTCTGCCAGTAACCCGCCGGGCGACAGCCAAAAAACTTTTCCAGCACCGGGTCGCTGGAATAGTAAGTGGGACAGACGAGCAGCCTTTGCGCACCCGACCAGCGCCTGACGTCGGCTATGATCTCGAGCTGTCGCTCGGCGAGGTCTGCAATGTCCCCCGGCATGTCGTCGAACAGGACCGCCAGCAGGGTGCCATCCAGTTCGTTCAAACGCTCGATCTTCCGCTTGAGGTCACGCCGCGCTACGGCGTCGTAGCAGCGGTACAGCTCGAAAGGCGACAGGCCAACGCCCCAGCTGATCCCCTGCTCCTGATAGACCTGTGCCAGTTGCAGCAGCTGGCGCCATTGCCCGGGGTCCCAGTCCTCGCGCCAGCGCTTGCGCAGGCGGGCGTCGTCCTTGGGACAGTAGAGAGTGGCATTGAAGCCCAGGTCGCGCTGCAGCCGGGCGTAGTCCAGCCGATCGCGGTGGGACCAGCTGCGGCCGTAGAAACCTTCCACCACGCCGAGCAGGAATTCGGCAGGTGGTGACACGGGGTCAGGTGGGCTCATATATTCCCCGTTATGATTGAATGTCTAGCTGTTATTACGAAATATGCTAAAAAGTCGGGCAATTAACTGTGGAAAATTACCAATTTTCAGCGATACTAGGAATGTGGCTACCTATCCCCTAGTTCAAACGGGTGGTCACGGGAGCATACCCAATGCTCTTTCAGGGAAGCAATTCCTTTATGTTTCACTCCTAATGGTCTTATTGGGTCCCGGATGGGACCCATTTTTTATGCCATAAAACAATAAAATACAAATGGTTACAAGGCATAATTGAAGCAAAACCTTAGCACTGGTCTCACATGGTGTGGGTCGGTCTATCGGAGCTCAATGATCCCGCCAGATGGTTCTCGATCTTGGTATTGGCCTCGGCATCCTGCTCGCTGAACTGGACACCGATACCGGCGGTGCGATTGCCCTGGGCCCCGCGGGGTGTCACCCAAACCACCTTGCCGGCGATGGGAATCTTCTCCGGTTCATCCATCAGCGTGAGCAGCATGAAGACCTCGTCACCCACCTGGTAGGTTTTGTTGGTCGGCACAAACAGGCCGCCGTTGGTAAGGAATGGCATGTAGGCCGAATACAACACGGCCTTGTCCTTGATGGTCAGCGACAATATGCCCTTGCCGCCTGCGTGGCTTTCGTTCATGACGGTGGCGCCCCTTTTTTCGCCATGTTATCACCTGCTCGCGGCTGCGCCCAAGTCCCGATAGAACCGTTCCAGCAGGGTTTCCATCATCAATTCCTCGTTGGGGTTGGACCCGGCCTCCAGTGCTGCGCGCAATTGCCCGATTCGATCCAGCAGCCTGAACGCCCTGCGCGCCGGGGTACTGGCCAGCTGGCGGCCATTTTTACCACGAAGTTTCCTCTGCAGAAAAGCCTGCAAGTGCTCCAGGCGTTCCACCGCCGACAATTCGGACCACAGGGGCAACAGGTCGGTTGGCCCGACGCGTCCCGCCAACAGGGCCTCCAGGGCGGGCTCCACCGCGGCGAAGTGCTCGGCGTTGCCCTCCAGTTGCAGGCGCTCGGCCCGCAGCGGCTGGCCCTGGGCCAGGGCCAGTAAACCGGCACTGGTTTCCCTCCGGCCGGTGATACCGTCCAGCCAGTCGAGGCTGGCCGCTTCCGGGGGCAGCGCAAAGCGCAGCAGCTGACAGCGGGACCGCACGGTTGCCGGCAATGCGTGCGGCCGGTGAGAAACCAGAATGAGGTGGGTACCCCGGGTGGGTTCCTCCAGGCTTTTGAGCAACGCGTTGGCCGCGTGCCTGTTCATTTTTTCCGCCGGGCAGATCAGGGCGACCTTGCGCTGCCCGTGACTGGCGGTTTTTACGCAGAAATCCACCAGCTCGCGCACCCGGTCAACGCTCACCACCTGCCCCTTGCCCTCTGGCAGCAATACCCGAAAATCGCTGTGACTACCCACCGCGCTCAGGTTGCAGGCGCGACATTGGCCACAGTTGTGTCCCGCAACGGGCTCCTCGCACAGCAGCAGGCGCGCCAGCGCCAGCGCAAACCGGTATTTGCCCGTTTCCGCGGGGCCGGCCAGCAGCAGGCCATGAGGCAGGCGCTGCTGGCTCAGTAACTGCTGCAGGCGCTGCCAATTCTCTCCCTGCCAGGGCAGGGGCGCACTGACCGCGGGGAGCTCATCCCATTCCATCGATCTGCTCCGGGTGGCGCTGCCGCCAGCAATCAAGCAATTCGTCGCAAATCTTGTGCAGCTGCTGTTGTACGGCTGCCAACGGCTGGCTGGCGTCGACTACCCGGTAACGGCCGCTGCCCTCCCGGGCCAGCTGCAGATAGGTGTCGCGCACCCGCTGGAAGAAAGCCTGCTGTTCCTGCTCGAAGCGGTCCAGCTCTCCCCGGTCGTTGGCCCGCGCCATTCCCACCTCTACCGGGGCGTCCAGCAGCAGGGTGTAATCCGGCCGCAGTGTGCCCTGTACCAGTGTCTCCAGCTGCCGGACATGGGCCGGGTTCATGCCGCGACCGCCACTCTGGTAGGCGTAGGTGGCGTCGGTAAACCGGTCACACAACACCCAGCGGCCAGCGGCCAGCGCCGGCTCGATGAGTTGCCGCAGGTGCTGGGCCCGGGCGGCGAATATCAGCAGCAGCTCCGTCACGGGGTCCACTGGTTCCTCCCGCACGTCCAGCAACAGTTGCCGAATGGACTCCGCCAGCGCCGTTCCGCCCGGCTCCCGGGTAACCACCAGGTCGACGCCACTGTCCCGCAGGTGCTGCTCAAGGAAGTCCATGTTGGTGGACTTGCCCACGCCTTCGCCGCCTTCGACAGTAATGAACAATCCTTTCACTGGCCCTCCCCGGGGCTTGAACGGTAATCCGCGCGCCGTTGCAGCTGGTATTTACGCACGGCACGTTCGTGCGCTTCAAGGCTGGCGTTGAATTCATGACTGCCGTCACCACGGGCGACAAAATACAACGCCTCGCCCGCCGCCGGGTGCAGTGCCGCGTGAATCGCCGCGCGGCCCGGCAGTGCGATGGGCGTCGGCGGCAAACCGTGGTGGCGGTAACTGTTATACGGATTCGCCTCGTCGTTCAGGTGGGCACGGGTCAGGTTGCCGTCAAAATCGGGACCCAGACCATAAATCACCGTCGGATCGGTCTGCAGGCGCATACGCCGCTGCAAGCGGCGCACGAACACCCCGGCTATCTGGTCCCGCTCCTCGGCAAGGCCAGTCTCACGCTCCACAATCGAGGCCATGATAAGGGCCTCGTAGGGGGTCTCGTAGGGCAGATCCGCAGCTCTGGCCGGCCACTCCTCTGCCAACACCGCCTGCATACGCTGGTAGGCCCGCGCCAGGATGTCCCAGTCGTTGGCACCGCGTTCGAAGTGATAACTGTCGGGAAAAAAGAGTCCCTCGGGAGCGCCACCGGTCAGGTCGAGCAGGCGTTTGTCGTCGGTCCCGGTCAGGGTTGCATCGAGCACCGGGTGCTGTGCCAGACGCTTGATCGCCGTGGCCAGGGTAATACCCTCTGGCAGCGTGACCTGGTAGCTGATCACCTTGCCCCGTTGCAGTAGTTGCAGCAGTCCCAGCGGGGTGAGGCCGGGCTGCAACTGATACTCGCCGCGCCGGATGCGCTGGTCCACGCCGGTCAGGCGTCCGTAAGCCTGCACCAGCCCGGGATAGTGCAGGTAACCGTCCTCGTGCAGTTTGGACACCACGGTTCGCAGGCTGTCTCCGCGCTCCACGACGAGTTGGTAGCCGGATGGCGGCAACGACAAGGGCTCCCGCCAGCGTCTATCGAGGGCGTCGAACAGTCCCCAGGCCGTCACCGCCAGCAGCAGCAATACCAGGACTACCCGCCGCATCAGGGCAGGTCCTCGAGACTGCGGCGGAACAGCGCCTCGCAGGTCGGGTGCCGATCCCAGCGGCCGCCCCCGCAACTGGCCACCGGCCGCAGGCCCTGCAGGCTGTTGCAGTAAAACAGCTCCGTGGCCTGTGCGAGTTCAGCGGGTTCGACCGGGCGTTGCCGGACCGCGAGACCGAGTGCCGGCGCCCAGCGGTCGATGACCGCGCGCCGGCGGGTCCCGGCAACACCGCAATGAGACAGTTCAGGCGTGACCAGTTCTCCACCCAGCACCAGGAACAGGTTGCCTGCGCCCACAGAGATCACCTGTCCCTGCTGGTCACAGACCACCAGTTCGTCCTTCTGCTGGCGCCGGCACTCGGCCGCCACCAGTACCTGCTCCAGGCGGTTCAGGTGTTTGATGCCAGCCAGGGCGGGCTGCTCTCCCCAGCGCAGGCTCGCCTCTCCAAGCTCTGCCGGTGGCAGCGGCTCGCGGGCGTCCCGCTCCAGGGGTGTCACGGTAATGAGCACCCGCGGTTCCGCCTCCAGTGGCGGCGCGTAGCCCCGCGGCCCGCCCCCGCGGCTGACGGTCAGGCGCAGCGCGAACCACCGATCCGGACAGTCCTCCAGGGCGCCCAGGCTGGTGACCAGGTGCTGCTGCACAAGAGGCAAAACCGGTGGAAAACCGAGTGTGTCCAGGCCGCACTGCAGGCGTTCAACGTGATAGCTCAACAGCGCGGGGTGTGAACCGCGGCACAACAACGTCTCGAACAGGCCGTCGCCGAATTCCAGGCCGCGGTCCGGCAGCGGCAGCGCTGTGGCTTTTCGGCCGTCGATCCAGGTACCGCCCTGTACTGTCACCGTGAACCGTGTCAGTCGAGCTTGCTGAAGATCAGGGAACCATTGGTGCCGCCAAAACCGAAGGAGTTACTGAGAACGCTGTGAATCGCGCGTTCCTGGGCCGTATGCGGCACGTAATTCAGGTTGGCTCCCTCGTCGGGGTTGTCCAGGTTGATGGTAGGCGGCGCCACCTGGTCACGGATGGCGAGGATGGAGAAAATCGCTTCCACCGCGCCGGCCGCGCCCAGCAGGTGCCCGATCATGGACTTGGTGGAGCTGACCGCGACCTGTTCCGCGGCACTGCCCAGCACCGCTTCAACGGCTTTGCTTTCGGCCACGTCTCCCGCCGGTGTGGACGTGCCATGGGCGTTGATGTAATTGATTTTGTCGAGCGCTATACCGGCGTCCCGCACTGCGTTGCGCATGGAGGCTGCGGCGCCACGACCATCCTCAGGCGGCAGGGTCATGTGGTAGGCATCACCGCTCATACCGAACCCGGTGACTTCCGCGTAGATGTTCGCGCCCCGCGCCCGGGCCGCTTCGTATTCCTCGAGCATCACCACTCCGGCACCGTCACCCAGGACGAAGCCGTCGCGGTCCTTGTCCCAGGGACGGGAAGCCGCCTGCGGGTCGTCGTTGCGGGTGGACAGCGCGCGAGCGGCGGCGAACCCGCCCAGGCCCACCGGGGTCGTGGCCATCTCCGCCCCGCCCACCAGCATGGCGTCGGCGTCGCCCTGGGCAATCAGGCGAGCGCCCAGGCCGATATTGTGCGTGCCCGTTGTACAGGCGGTTACCACGGCCAGGTTGGGACCCTGCATATTGTACTTGACCGACAGGTTACCGGCGATCATGTTGATGATGGATCCGGGCACGAAGAAAGGCGAAATACGGCGCGGCCCGGCGGTGGCAACGATCTCGGTGTTTTTCTCGATCTGACCGATGCCGCCGATGCCGGACCCAATGGCGCAGCCGACCCGGGGAGCATTGTCCTCGGTGATTTCGAAGCCGGAATCCTCCATCGCCTGAATACCGGCTGCCATCCCGAACTGCACGAACACATCCATCTTCCGCGCTTCTTTGGCCGCCATATACAGCGTCGGATCGAAGCCCTTCACGCTGGCGCTGAATTGTGTACTGTAGGCTGAAACGTCGAAGGCCTCGATGCGTGCAGCACCGCTTTTACCCGCAAGAATCGCTTCCCAGGTAGATGCCACGTCCAGGCCCACGGGGCTGATCATGCCCAGGCCCGTTACCACCACTCTTCTGCCCTTCACAGTACTTAGTCTCTCCGGAAAGTGAAATCCATTAAAACAGCAAAAGCCGCTCTATGCGTGATAGAAGCGGCTTTCGATATGCAGCCGGATTAGATCAGGCGAGATTTTCGTTGATGTAATCGATAGCCAGTTTAACGGTCGTGATCTTTTCCGCTTCCTCATCGGGAATCTCGGTCTCGAACTCTTCTTCCAGGGCCATGACCAACTCAACAGTATCCAGGGAGTCCGCGCCCAGATCCTCGACGAATGACGCCTCGGTCTGAACTTCTTCTTCTTTAACGCCAAGCTGCTCTGCCACGATCTTCTTAACGCGTTCTTCAATGCTGCTCATGATTTATCGTCACTCCTGAGTGTGTGTTTCGGGTTCAAACCTGGTTCAGCGGCCTGAGGTCTGCATTCTACTCGGTTTTTATAGCAGTAAAAAAGTTTTTTTTGGTGACGCCAGACCGCCCTTCAAGGGCATGCAGAGGCCGTATCAGCCCATGTACATGCCGCCGTTAATATGTATTGTCTCACCGGTGATATAGCCCGCGGCGTCGCTGCAGAGGAAGGCCACCAGGGCCGCAATTTCCTCCGGCTGCCCGAGTCTGCCGAGGGCAATCTGGCCCAGCATCAGCTCGCGCTGTTCTTCGCTCAACTCGCGAGTCATGTCGGTATCGATAAACCCGGGCGCCACGCAATTGACTGTCACCGAGCGCGAGCCCAGTTCCCGGGCCAGGGAACGGGAAAATCCCTCGGCACCGGCTTTGGTCGCCGCGTAGTTGCTCTGCCCCATGTTGCCCATGGATCCGACCACCGAAGTGATGTTGACGATGCGGCCCCAGCGAGCCTTGGTCATACCGCGCAGGCAGGCCTTGCTCACTCGATAGAGCGCGCTGAGATTGGTTTCGATGACGTCATCCCACTCTTCGGTCTTCATCCTCATGAGGATGTTGTCGCGGGTGATACCGGCATTGTTTACCAGCACCAACGGCGCACCGAACTCCTCGCTGATTGCTTTTACAACGGCTGTGACGCTGTCGTTATCCGCGACGTCCAGCTTCATGCCGCGGCCGGCGTTGCCCGCCTCGTTAAGGTAGGCACTGATACTCTCTGCACCAGTGTCGCTGGTGGCGGTTCCCACAACCAGGAAACCATCCCGCGCCAACTGCTCGGCAATCGCGCGACCTATGCCGCGACTGGCACCGGTAACCAGGGCAACCTTGGCTTCTTCACTCATCGTGCAACTCCTGTATTCAGGTGGGGATCAGGCCAGTGCTGCCAGGGTGGCCGCCAGCGCGTCGGGCTCTTCCAGGGCGTGGCTGTTGAGACTCTTGTCGATGCGCCGATTGAGCCCGCTCAGCACTTTACCGGGACCACATTCCACGATATCGGTGATGCCCGTCTCGACCATGGTCTGGACGCAGCTGGTCCATTTCACTGGACTGTATATCTGCTGCACCAGCAGATTACGAATAACTTCCGGGTCTGTCTCGGTGCGGGCATGGACGTTGTGCACTACCGGCGTGACCGGACTGCTGATCGTGACGTCGGCAATCGCCCGGGCCAGCTGCTCCCCGGCGGGCTTCATCAACTCGGTATGGAAAGGTGCGCTGACCGGCAGTGGCATGGCACGTTTGGCGCCGGCGTCCTTGAGTGCCGCTATCGCCGTTTCGACCGCCGCCGCGTGACCGGCGATCACCACCTGCCCGGGAGAATTGAAGTTGACCGCGGCAACCACCCCCTCGGTAGCCTCGCAGATGTCATTGATCACCGCGTCGTCGAGACCGATGATCGCCGCCATGGCGCCCTCGCCTACCGGCACCGCGGTCTGCATGAACTGGCCGCGCTGGCGCACCAGTTTCACTGCGTCGGAGAAATCCAGCGCCCCGGCGCAGACCAGGGCCGAGAACTCTCCCAGGCTGTGCCCGGCCATCATCGCCGGGGGCGGACCGCCCGCCTCCAGCCAGGCCCGCCACAGGGCGACACTCGATGCCAACAATACCGGCTGGGTCGTTTCGGTCAGGTTCAGTGCCTCCTGCTCCCCGTTCTGGATCAGGTCCCACATATCGTAGCCCAGGGCGTCGGCAGCCTCGGCATAGGTATCGCGTACCGCCTGCGAGGCCTCGTAGGCCGCGGCCAGCATGCCCACCTTCTGGGAGCCCTGGCCGGGAAAGACAAATGCAACAGTGTTGACAGCCATAACTTCAGTCCTTCGAAACGAAAAGCGGGGACCGACAGGCCCCCGCTTGGATGTGCTGGCTTTCGTCAATATAGACGATGCCGAATGACTCCATCAATCGTCGTTGCCGGTATCGACCACTTTGCGGCCACGGTAGAACCCGTCAGCACTCACGTGGTGGCGACGATGGGTTTCGCCGGTAACCTGGTCCACGCTCAGGGTGGAGCCGGACAGCGCGTCGTGTGAACGACGCATACCGCGACGGGAACGCGTCTTCTTGCTTTTCTGAACAGCCATGATTTACTCCTGCTTACTGCTGCCGGGCTTCAATTGCGCCAGCACTTCAAACGGGTTGGGCCTGTCGTCACCGTCCTGCTCTTCAGCCTCCGGTTCGGCATAGCCCGCCAATAACGCCTTACACTCTTCTGTCTCGTGGTAGTGGAACTGAGGCAAACCCAGTACGAGTTCCTCCTCCACCACATCCCACAGATTACAGGCCTCCTCCGACACGATCAGCGGATCCAGGTGCTTGGGCAGATGTCGCGCCTGCTCATCGTTCCAGACAGCCGCGAGATTGTTCTCGCAGTGCAAATTCGTCTGCATGCTGTCCAGGCAACGCTGGCAGGTGACATTGACCGTGGCATCCAGCTCCAGGCTCACGATGCAGCGGTTTTCCTCGTCCCTGGCTAGTGCCAGTTGCGCCTCAATTCGCCCTTCGTCATCGGCCAACAGGCCCTGTAAACGCGGCAAATCCGACGGACTCAACACTCCACTGACCGTAGCTCCCCGCACTGCCGCCTTACGGATATCCAGCGTCTGCGGAAGGGGCTCAGTCAACATAGGCGCGCATCATAGGGACGAAGGGGGTCTTTGTCAAAAAAAATTCCAATAATTACAATCAGTTCTCTCACTTATTCACAGGGTCGAAAAACCCCGGATTCAGCGCCCATGGAACTGATACTCGCCTCCACTTCACCCTACCGGCGAAAGCTGCTGGAACGGCTTCAAATTCCCTTCCGCTGCGAGCCCCCCGGGGTGGACGAGTCCGTGGGGCCGGACTTGCCCCCGGACGAGCTGGCGGGCCGTCTGGCGCAGGCCAAATGCAGGGCTGTCGCGGAGCGTTTTCCGGACGCGCTGGTCATCGGGTCGGACCAGGTGGCGGCCTTGGGTGACCTCATCCTGGGCAAACCCGGCAGCCACGAGCGGGCGCGGCAGCAATTGCTGGCCTGCAGCGGCCAGCGCCTGGACTTCTTTACCGGGGTGGCGCTGGAACATCTGCACAGTGGCCACCACGAGTCGCGGGTCGAGCGTTTTTCAGTGGATTTCCGGACATTGACCGGACCAGAGATTGAGGACTATCTGCACCGCGATCAACCCTTTGACTGCGCGGGCAGTTTCAAGTGGGAAGGCCTGGGGATCAGCCTGTTCCGGCGCCTTGTTGGTGCTGACCCTACCGCGCTGGAGGGCCTGCCCCTGATCGCCCTGACGGACATGCTGTCAGCTGCCGGCCTGCAGGTCCTCAAGACCGAGTAACTGTTCCAGCCGGTCGACGATAGCGACCGGGTCGTGGCGCTGCAGCCGCTCCACGTGATGCACGCCGTGGCTGACCCCCACCGACCGGACCCCGGCGCGGGCCGCCATCTCCAGGTCGTATTCGGTATCCCCCACCATCAACGCGTCCTCCGGGGATTTGCCGCGCTCGGTAAGGATTTCCCGCAACATCAGCGGGTCCGGCTTGGAGCGTGTCTCGTCCGCACAGCGACTGGAGTGAAACAGGGGTGCCATCTCCAGCACCCCCAGCACCCGGTCCAGCCCGCGCCGGCTCTTGCCGGTCGCCACCGCCAGTTCGAGGCCGCGACCGCGCAGGGCGTGCAGGGTCTCCAGTGCCCCCTCGAACAGCCTGATCTCACCCTCGGTGGCGCGGAAATGTCGCGAATAGGCCTCGCCCAGTGGCTGCCACTCGGCCTCGGGCAGTTCGGGAAACAGGATTTGCACAGCCTGGGGCAGGCTGAGCCCGATGATGTTGTGCACCGCCTCATCCCCGGGCGCCGCCAGGCCCCGTTCCTCCGCCGCCAGGCCCATCGCCAGCGCGATGTGGTCTGCAGAGTCACAGAGCGTACCATCCCAATCAAATATAACTATCATTTTCAATTAGTTACGAAGTCTTTCTAATACCTTTTCCAGCTCTTCGTCCAGCCCCGCCTCGAGGGTAATATCCCTGCCCTCTGGCAGCCGGAAGCGCAAGGAGCGCGCATGCAGGAACAGCCTTTTGAGGCCGGCCTCCCGGGCCAGCGCCACCGTGCGCTCGTCGCCGTACTTGTCGTCCCCCAGCAGGGGACACCCGGCGTGCAGGGCGTGTACCCGGATCTGGTGTGTGCGGCCGGTCACCGGCTTGGCTTCCACCAGGGTGGCTCCCCGCAATCGTTCCAGCACCTGGAACTCCGTGACCGCCGTCTTGCCCTCTTTCGATACGCGTACCATGCGCTCGCCGGATTGCAGTACGTTCTTCGCCAGGGGCGCCTCAACCACCCGACGCCTGCGCGGCCAGTTTCCCAGCGCCAGGGCCAGGTAGCGCTTGTCCACCCGGTCTTCGCGCAATTGCCGGTGCAACTCGCGCAACACCGCGGGCTTGCGCGCAATCAGGATCAGGCCCGAGGTATCGCGGTCCAGGCGGTGCACCAGTTCCAGGTAACGATCGTCGGGACGCATCTGGCGCAGGCACTCGATCAGGCCGAAGTTGAGGCCACTGCCACCGTGCACCGCGAGCCCGGAGGGCTTGTCGATCACCAGCAGGCCGGAATCCTCGTAAACCACCCGCCGTGACAGTTCATCGGCCCAGCGGTCCGGAATCAGCGGGGGTTCCGCGGGGTCGCGCTGGCGCAACGGTGGCAGCCGCACCTGGTCACCGGTCTGCAGGCGGTAGTCGGGCTTTACGCGGCCCTTGTTGACCCGGATTTCGCCTTTGCGCAGGGCCTTGTAGATGCGGGTTTTAGGCACCCCCTTCAGGGTTTTCAGCAGGTAATTGTCCAGGCGCTGGCCTTCCGCCTCCGGGCCCACGGCCTGGACGCGCACCGTGGGTTTGTTGCCGGCGCTGCCTGATTCACTCATCTACAAAAGAATTCTTTTTAAATTGAAGCACTTACCAATTGCTGCTATAGTCGCGGCCTGTGTTTGTTCCCGGGCGCAACATGCGCTTCCCGTGAACGCGATGACACTGGCCGACTTGGGGCCAGCCAAAGTAACCGCTTGGCCCGCCAGCCGCATCGAGCACAGACCACGTACGCCGCTCACCGTACGGCACCGGAGCACACGCCCGGCAGCTTTCGTAACTGAACTATACCCGGTCGGCGGCATGATTATGAACCTGGCAGCAGGAACTGCCGGGGCAGTGAATCAGACAGCTGAACAGATATTCGCAGTACCCGCCGTCGCGCAAAGACGCGCGGCGACAGTAACAGAAAGGCGGCGGACCGACCAGCGGCCGCGCCACCCAACTGTTTGCAGGGAACCCCCGTGGTCCCTGTGATCGGCGAAATCCACCGGATGCAGGTGTCGGCGTAGACCGTCACCCCGATTCCCGCCCCGCCAGGCCTGTGCCACAAGGCTAATGGCACACTATGAAAAAAATGCTTATCAACGCCACGCAACCGGAAGAGTTGCGTGTGGCCCTGGTCGACGGGCAGCGCCTGTACGACCTGGATATCGAAAACCGTACCCGGATCCAGAAAAAGTCCAATATCTACAAGGGCAAGATCACCCGGGTTGAACCCTCCCTGGAAGCCGCCTTTGTCGACTTCGGCGCCGACCGGCACGGCTTCCTCCCCCTCAAGGAAATCTCCCGCGAATATTTCTACCGCGACAGTGGCAACGGCGAGGGCCGTCTCAAAATCAAGGACGTGGTCAAGGAAGGCACCGAAGTCGTCGTCCAGGTAGACAAGGAAGAACGCGGCAACAAGGGCGCCGCATTGACCACCTTTATCAGCCTGGCCGGCCGCTACATGGTCTTGATGCCGAACAACCCACGCGCCGGCGGTATCTCGCGCCGTATCGAGGGTGACGACCGATCGGAACTGCGCGAGGCCCTGTCAGCGCTGGAAATCCCGAGCGGGATGGGCGTGATCATCCGCACCGCCGGTGTCGGTCGCTCCGCCGAGGAACTGCAGTGGGACCTGAACTACCTGCTGCAACTGTGGGACGCTATATCCACCGCCAGGGACGAGGTAAAAGCGCCGGAACTGCTGTTCCAGGAGAGCAACGTGATCATTCGCGCGGTACGCGATTACCTGCGGGATGACATCGACCAGGTGCTGATCGACTCCGAGGATGCCTACGCGCAGGCGGCGGATTTCGTCAGCATGGTGATGCCCAAGTACAAGAATCGCCTCAAGCGTTACGAAGACAACATTCCGATGTTCAACCGGTTCCAGATCGAGAGCCAGATCGAGACCGCCTTCCAGCGCGAAGTGCGCCTGCCGTCCGGCGGCTCCATCGTCATCGACCCCACCGAGGCCCTGGTGTCCATCGACATCAACTCGGCCCGCGCTACCCGCGGCGGCGATATCGAGGAAACCGCCACCCAGACCAACCTGGAAGCCGCGGATGAAATTGCCCGCCAACTGCGCCTGCGTGACATGGGCGGACTGGTGGTCATTGACTTCATCGACATGCTGGCCTCCAAGAACCAGCGCGCGGTGGAAAATCGCATGCGCGATGCACTCAGCATCGACCGCGCCCGGGTCCAGGTGGGACGGATCAGCCGTTTCGGACTGCTGGAGATGTCCCGCCAGCGCCTGCGCCCTTCCCTGGGCGAGACCAGCGCCATCGTTTGCCCGCGCTGTACCGGCCAGGGCACGATCCGCGACACCAAGAGCCTCGCCCTATCTATCCTGCGCCTGCTGGAAGAAGAAGCCATCAAGGACCGCAGCGCCGAAGTACGCGCCATCGTACCGGTGGATGTGGCGGCCTATCTGCTGAACGAAAAGCGTTCGGCACTGAGCGAGATCGAGTCGGTGACCAAATCCCGCATCCTGGTGATTCCCAATCCCAACCTCGAAACGCCGCACTTCGAAGTGCAGCGCCTTCGCGATGACGAGGTGGAAGGTAGTGGGGAGACCAGCTACAAGATCGAGATCGCCGCCCCGGATGTGGATTCGATTACCGACAGCCACACGGCGGATATCCCGCAGCAACAGGCCGTGGTCCAGCGCATTACCCCGCAGGCACCGGCGCCGGAAACCCGCGAAGAAGAGCCCGCGCCACTAGCCGAGAGCAAGAAGCAGCAGGGCAATGGGCGCAAGCCGGGCGGCAAGAAGCAGCAGCAGCACAAGCACAAGCACAAGCCCCAGCCCAAGCCGGGCCTGCTGGCGCGCGTTTGGGCTGCGCTGGTCGGGACAGAGGAAGTACAGACCCAGCCCGACAGCAGCAAGTCGAAGCCCAAGGGTAAAGGCCAGCCCAAGAGCAAGGAGCAGGAAGACAACCGCCAGCGTCAGGGACAGAAGTCCGAAGGCGGCCGCAATCGCAACCGCAACCGGCGCCGGGGCGGGGGCGGTGGCAACCGCCAGCAAACCGCGCAGGGCAACCAGGAGCAGGGCCAGCAGCAGGACAATCGCCGCGATGGCCAGCAGAAGCGGCGCCGGGACGAGGAGCCCAGGCGTAAGCCCGAGACCGTCGAAGAGCCGGCTGAACAGCAAGCCGAGTTACGCGACGACAGCGACAAGCCGCGCAAGCGCCCCAGTGACATGAAACGGGGCGATGCTCCGCGTCGTCGCCGCAACCGCGGCCGCCGGCCCGAGGCCGACCAGACCGCCGCCAACGAACCGGTGGTGCAGGAAACCGCGGCCAGCGAAGCACCCGCGGAAGCACCAGCAAAACCGGAGCAACCCATGCCGTTCGAGGTCCCTGCCCCGGCAGCGATCACGCCGCCCGCGGAGCAGGAGCCAGTCGAGCGCACTTTAGAGGCGGAGCTCGAGGCACCCGCAGCGACAGTCGAGCCGGCAACAGTTGCCACAGAAGCGGCTGAAGAGAGCCCGGAACCGGAAACCACCCCGGAGATCGCGGTGGAAGAACCGATTGAACAGCCCGAACCGGAACCTGTCGTCGTGGCGCAGGACGAAGCACCTGTTGCAGCGGAGCCAGTGCAGGCGGAGCCGGAACCCGAGCCGAAACCGGAACCGGAAGCAGTACCCTCGCGAGCCGGGCTCACTGAAAACGGCCGCGCGGTGAACGATCCACGGGTGGAGCCGAAGCCGATAACCGAGGTCGCCATCACCACCGGCAACCCGGTGTTGTTCCGGCCCGAAGTTGCCCCGCCAGTACAGCCCAGTGGACGTGTCGCGCCACGCGCGATCAACGATCCCCGCGGGCCTCTGCCGGAGCAGAATATCCCGGAGGCTGCTGCCCAGGGCTAAGTTCTTGTCTGCCTGAAACAGAACTGTATAATGCCGCCTTCGCCGATCAGATCGAACGGCGGCAACAATCCGGTGGGCTGGCTGAGTGGTCGAAAGCGGCGGTCTTGAAAACCGTTGGAGGGAGACCTCCCCGGGGTTCGAATCCCTGGCCCACCGCCATAAACGTAAACGGGGCACCCCACAAGGGTGCCCCGTTTACGTTTAGGGTTTTGGGTCAAGCCCTGGTTCGAACCCCTGTTCGACAAACGCGCCCACGGCGCGTTTGGACCGAGGCGCGCAGCGCCGAGCCCGCAGGGCGCTCACGCGCCTAAGCGTGTGAGCGGTCTATCCCTGGCAACCCCCTTCACACCGCTACAACAGCAAAGAATTTTCAAAAAGTCCAGATAATCCCCCTCTGCCTCTGGACCTCAAATCCGTCCACGCCTAACCTCACCGGGTCCGTATTCGCTGATCTTGTCGCTGGCTGTATTCGTCAAGATCCAGGGGCCAAATACGGTACTTACAAAAACACGTGTTAAATAAACAGGGGACATTAAATGAAAAACCGATTGCTGGTTTTATCTCTGGCTGTTGCTTCGATGACAGCTACCAACCTTATGGCCGCCGAGTGCGAGAAAGACTCCCAGGAAGTTTGGGTATCCGGCTCAGTGGATACTGTGAACATTTCCAGCGAGGTTCAGGTTGGAACCATCGAGTTACAGTTAACGTCTGTAACTAAAAACAAAGTCATTTTCAATGAGCGTGGTGCCATCGTGGGTCAGATTACCGCGATCATCCCGTCTCCGCTGCCTAACCCGCCGACAATAATACTGGATCACGACATCTACTTTAACGACGGTGTAACAATAGAAACCAGCGGAGATCAGGCTATCGCACTCGGCAATCCTTTAGAAGAAACTGATATTCCAGTGTCCGAAGTCATCAGCAATTTCTGGGGAACCAAGATATTCAAGAAGGCCACCGGTGAAATAAACGCAGTGGGTACACTCAACGCCACGGGTCAGACCGACGGACTGCTCCACAATATTTTCGACCTGTCCGGCTCATTGTGCCTGAAAGACTGAGCCTGCTCATGCCGTAATCACTTGCAATCGCAGCTTCTACGTTGCCTTTCAAAACCCCGGAAAATCTCATTGTCCGGGGTTTTTTATTTGCCTCGATATTTCTCCTTGTTCGGCGCCACCCAACGTAGCAATAGCTGCGGTAAACGATGTCTGCGGCAGAGCCATTCGCTGGACAAATTTTGACCTATATCAAATATCCTTATTTAAATTGTGGACTTAAGGATAAGATCAACTAACTTCCTTTGTGCAAAAGCCAAAACCGCCGAAAGGTGGTGACGGAAAGCCACGGGTCTTCACTTCCTCCGAGAGGTTGAGCGGCACGAAGGACTCCAAGATCGCCGGGCTGCCAATTTATTTTTCGAATAAATGGAGTCCTTATCATGAACACAATGAGTAAAGCATTTACCGTGCTAGCAGGCAGCGTAGCGCTGTCATTTATATTACCGGCATCGGCGGACAATGGTATTCAATTCTATGAATTTGATTTCCCCGATGGAACGCAATACATCGATTGCCTGAGTGAAGAGGTTGATATCTACCAGTCTGTTATTGGGAGATACCACGAATTCACTACAAAGACAGGTACCTATCACCTGGTGGACAGTTGGCGCTCTACTGTTATGTGGGAAGGTGTCTCCACAGGCCGGAAATGGGTCGGCCTCAATCAGAACCCGTACGTGCAAAACATCAGCCCGGGAGAAACTTTTCAATGGACTTTCACGGGAGTACAAAAGCCAATAGAGGGCGACGGGCCAAGATTCTTTTACAGTGCCGACTATAAGCTAACGGTTAACGCGAACGGCGATACGGTTGTTGAAAGAGAGCCCCAAGAACCTTTTAGCGACAGGGTTCGCTGTCTTGGGAAAAACTGACAACGGTGCTGAGAATGCGAGTTTACTATAACCCCGGACAATACTTTGTCCGGGGTTTATGAATGTGTCGATCGCCGCTTCTATTTCGGTCCCACACAACGGATGTTCCAATCATCGGTACTTTGGGGTTGATAAAAGACCTTCACTTCCCCGTTTGCGTTTGCTGTCAATTTCAATCTCAGGTTGTACTGGAAAGACGGCCCATCGTTACCTTCTACCGGGAATAACTTCATGTGACCTGTAAACTGCCGAACTCCTCTTTCACCGAGTATTCCATTGTTCGCTCCGGGCGAAATACCGTGGCCAAACCACATTCTGAAATCCTGTGCTACCCAAGTCTCATCCCACTCTACATAGTCGATAAGGTGAGAAATGCCCGACGGGGTGAAGAAAAGGCGTTCGCTAGTTTCAAAGTTGTATCTGTATATATCTACCGTCTCGCCCAGGCAATCTATCTCCACATTCGGATATGCAGGAGTCTGGGCTACGGACGGGGGAACAATCGCAAGATTAGAGGTGAAACTTAGAACGGCTATCGCAATTAACGATTTTCGATTCGGCAACATGTCGATTCTCCTAGTTAATTTGTTTAATTCATACAGCTTTCGAAAGACCAGGCGATCAGGCCAATATCGAAAACCACAACCCTAAGAACCTTGTCTTCATGAACACATCAAACCATTGCACTGACTAACCTATGGTGATCTGGATCAACTATACACACATATTTTATATGGTTAATTGGCCTGACCAGCTTCGCCGCTTATAACAAAATGCTTCAAAACATTTCCGCGGAAACGTAGTTTGCCGAGACGAACAGAATTGCACTACAACCAGGCATTGCCGTTGAACGCTCTGGGGCAACCAGGGTTATTGCCCAAGCTACTGGCCTACGTCGTTGCGGCACACCAGGTTATTTGTCGCGGTGCGGGTTATCCTGATCCTGGGCGCACTGTTTTACATGGGGCAGGTGAGACACCCCAGGCAGGAATCAGTCGACGCGTGAATATGGTCCTCGAGAAGCGCGGCCGTAGGACTACTCCGCCCCAACCGCCACGATCCTGGCCATCAGGTCAGGATCCTCTGGCAGCAGCCCCGCCGCGGGCAGGCGTTGCACCAGTTCCCGCCACTGTGGCCACTGGGCAAAGGCACGTTCGAACAATGGCAACGCTTCCTCCACGCGCCCTTCCCCGGCCAGGGTCGCCGCATGCCAGAAGATCATTTCGTGATTGCCAGGGGCCAGGGACTCAGCCTCACGATAGGCACGAAGCGCCTTATCGACCTCCCCACTGGTCAGGTACAAATCGCCCTCGTTCATCAGTTGATAAGCCCGGGCGGTGGCCAATAGCCGACGTAGTTCCGCCAGCGGCTCCTCGTGGTCCTCGACCCGCAAATCGAACACCTTGCCGCCCCAGGCTGGCTCATTGGCATCGCCGCTGACAACCAGCAACGCGGCCGACTGCCTGCCGCGAATATCACCGCCCTCGCCTTCCGCCGCGTCCAGCGCCGCCATCATTCGCGCCGCGAGGTCACCCCCGGCATGCTCGTACGCCGCCACCATGGCCGTGCAAACGGTGGGCTTCAACATCATATTGGCCTGCACGGCGAAGCCGTCACCGGTCAGGTTGCAGTACTCCGTTATAGCCTTGTCGCCGGTGAAATTGGCGCTCACGCCGTTGCGGTCAATCATCCCCACCTGGCGCACCTCCCGGTACTCATCCGCGTCGGCGAGTGCATTCAGGGCCTGCTCGGCACCCTTGCCCGCCCGCATCAGTTGCAGCCCCAACGGCCCGTAAGCGGGGTCGATAAAGGATTGAGTAGCCACCGCCCCGATACCGGGCTCCGCCCAGATTACATCGGCACCGACGGAAAACCAGTGCGACTGCACCGCCGCCCCCAGTTGCCCGGTGTGGGCATCCCTGGCGACAATGGAATAGGTGTGGACCGGCCGCAATGGCTTTTCATCGGCCCCGGATCGTGCGGCCAGAAGCACCAGGACAGTGGCTATCACGCAGATATTCATTAACTTAATCGTTGCGTTCTTCATTTACCCCTCCACCGGGCTGACCCATCGAGTATTCAACCTTTCCGGTTCGATCTCTTGTGCGTGTGGCGCCCTGCGTGCCCAGGAGCCTGGCGATCACGGCAAGGCCGGCCAGGGCAAAGCCTGGCAATACCGTGGGGAAACTCCACAGGTCCACCAGCCCGCCCATGATCAGGGCACCTATCGCCGGAGCGCCCATGGCGATCATGCTCCACAGACTGAGTACGCGGCCGCGGTAGGCATCGTCAACCTGTAATTGCACCAGGGCCTGGCTGGTGGTGCCGGCCATGGTGGTGAGCAGGCTGACGGCACCAATCAGCGTCACAAAAATAAGCAGGTGGTCAAGCCACCCGAGTGACGCTACCAGCAGCGCATTCAACAGCAGGCTGGCGCCCAGTATCTTCAACAGCCTCTGTTCGCTACCGGTCTGCCGGCTGATAACCAGTCCCCCGAGAATAGCGCCTGCTCCGGCACTGGCGGTCAGGGTCGCGAGGGTAGCGGCGTCCCCATCCAGCAGTTGGCCGGATACGGCCGGCAGCATCTCGATCACTGTCCGCCCAAGGAGCGCGTTCACCAGGGTGAAACCAAACACCAGCCTGATCGCTTCGTGGCTGCGGGTATAAGCCAGGCCGCCGAGCATTTGCCGGTAAAAACCGTGGCTTTGCCCGCTTGCTTGTTGCGGCACCCGGCCTGGGATGGCGTAGAGAAACGGCAGCGCAAATAAGGTCAACAGGGCCGCGCTGATAAAGGCAAGGGCTGGCGAACCCAACTGCAGCAACCAGGCTCCCAGCGCCGGACCGAGGATACGCGAGGTGTTGAAGGTGGTGGCGGAGTAGCCGATGGCGCTGGGTAGCGACCCGCGGGGAACCAGCGAAGGCACCATGGCCAGGCGGAACGGCGTATGCGCCGACGTCGCCAACCCGAGACCGGCCGATATCAGCAGCAACGCGGGCAGGCCGAACAGGCCGGACAGGGAAGTAAAACTCGCGATGGCCGCCAGGGCGCCGTGCAGACTGACCGTCACCAGCAGACCGTTGCGCGGATTGATGCGGTCCGAAACGATACCGAATAGTGGCGACAGGAGCAGTGCCGGCGCCAGCATGAGGCCTGCCACCGCGCCGACCCAGACCGCTGATTCCGTCAGGTTCCAGGCGCTCCAGCCGAGCAGGAAGCGCAGGGTCCAACTGCCCAGGGTGGAAAAAACGGCGCCCGGGAAATAGCGCCGGTAGACCGGCGATGCGAATGCGGACAGGTGCGCCTGTTCGCTCATTCAAGCAGGCTGAACAACTGGGTGTTGCCGCCCTTGGCAACCACGTTATCGGTGCGGGTTTTTTCCGTGGCAAAGCGCAGCAGGTAGTGCGGCCCACCGGCCTTGGGGCCGGTGCCGGACAGACCCTGGCCGCCAAAGGGATTCACCCCGACCACGGCCCCCACCATATTGCGGTTGATGTAGGTATTGCCCACACGCGTGGCGTTGAACACGTCCCGGGCAAAGCCGTCTATTCGACTGTGCACTCCCAGGGTGAGGCCGTAGCCGCATGCATTGATATCTGACAGCACCCGGGGCAGATCGGCGACCTTGTAGCGAATCACGTGCAGGATCGGCCCGAAGACTTCCCGCTCCAGTTGCGCCAGGCGCTGGATCTCGTACACCTGTGGCGGGAAGAAGTAGCCCTGTGCATGGCTGGCGTCCAGTTCGCAGGCGGCCAGTAGCCTGCCCTCGTTGCGCATGCGCAACTCGTGCCGCTCCAGCATCTGCCGGGCGTCCAGGTCAATCACGGGACCGACATCGGTGCTGAGGGCGGCAGGGTTGCCGATGTTGAGTTCGCGCATGGCGCCGGCCAGCATCTCGATCACCCGCTCGGCGATGTCTTCCTGCAGGTACAGTACCCGCAGTGCACTACAGCGCTGACCGGCACTCTGGAACGCCGACGTAATGACGTCGTCGACCACCTGTTCCGGCAGCGCGGTGGCATCCACCAGCATCACGTTTAGACCGCCGGTTTCCGCGATCAGGGGCACGATGGGGCCCTCCCGCTCCGCCAATTGACGGCTGATCACTCGGGCGGTGTCGGTACCGCCGGTGAACGCGACGCCGGCAATACGCGGGTCCGACACCAAAGCCCCTCCCACCTCCACCCCGTCACCAGGCAACAGTTGTACCACGTCACCCGGTATGCCCGCCTGCAGCAGTAACTTCACCGCGCGCGCCGCGATCAACGGTGTCTGTTCGGCAGGTTTCGCGATAACCGCGTTGCCCGCGGCGAGTGCGGCGCTCACCTGGCCGGTAAAAATTGCCAGCGGAAAATTCCAGGGACTGATACAGAGGAAGACGCCGCGGCCGTGCAGGCTCAACTCGTTCACCTCCCCGGTGGGACCGGGCAGGGCCAGCGGGGCGCTGAACCGCGCCCGGCACTGCTGGGCGTAGTAGCGGCAAAAATCCACCGCCTCGCGTACTTCCGACAACGCATCGTCAATCGTGCGCCCCGCCTCCGCCACGATCAGGCCGATCAGGCCGGCCATGTCCGCCTCCATCAGCTCCGCGACCCGTTCCAGGCAGGCGGCGCGGCGCTCTCCCCCGGCAGCATCCCAGGCGGGCTGGGCTGCTACGGCCCGGTCCAGTGCCGTGCGGATTACCTCGGGGCCGGCTTCCAGCACGGTGCCGACAGCCTGCTGCCGGTTTGCCGGGCTGCATACCGTGCGCCCCTCGCCGGGCAGACTATCGCCTCCCACCAGCGGCGCCGAGCGATACTTGTCTTTGCCTGCCTGCATGATCGCCTGCAACAGGGGCGCAACTTCCAGGGGCGCGGACAGATCGATACCCCGCGCGTTGTCCCAGGGCCGGGGAGCGTCCTGGTACAGTTTGCGCGGCACGGGAATCTTGCTGTGCCGGGCGACCGCGTGGGAGCGCGTTTCTTCCAGCGGGTCGCGCAACAGCTCATCCGGTCGCACTTCGGCGTCCAGGAAGCGGTTGACGAAGGAACTGTTGGCACCGTTTTCCAGCAGCCGCCGCACCAGGTAGGGCAACAGGTCACGGTGGTTGCCTACCGGCGCGTAGACGCGCACCGCCGTCTCGGGATGCTGGTCCAGTACCTCGTCATACAGCAGTTGGCCCATGCCGTGCAGCCGCTGAAATTCGAAGTGCAGGCCGCCACGGGTCAGTTCCTGCACCAGCGCCACGGTATGGGCATTGTGGGTGGCGAACTGGGGAAAGATGTCGTCCTGGGCCGACAGCAGAATCTCGGCACAGACGTGGTAGGACAGATCCGAGTGGCACTTGCGGGTGAACACCGGGTAGTCGGGCAGGCCCTGCTCCTGGGCGTGCTTTATCTCGCCGTCCCAGTAGGCACCCTTCACCAGCCGTACCATGAAACGCCGATTACAGGACCGTGCGAGCTGGATCAACCACCGCGCCAGGTGACTGGCCCGCTTCTGGTAGGCCTGCAGGACAAAACCCAGGCCCTCCCAGTGGTCCAGGTCCGGGTCGCGCGCCAGCGCTTCGAAAATATCCAGGGACAGGTCCAGCCGATCGCACTCCTCGGCGTCGATACTGAAGCCGATGCGGCCTTCTTTCGCCATCAGCGCGAGCGCCTTGACCCGCGGCAGCAGCTCCTTCATCACGCGCTGCTTCTGGCGGAATTCGTAGCGCGGGTGCAGCGCCGACAACTTGACCGATATGCCGTTGGCCTCGCGCACGGTGGCCGAGGTTCCCGCCGCCACGATACGCCGGATCGCCTCGGCGTAGGAACGGTAATAGCGCTGGGCGTCCTCGTCGGTCCGTGCGCCCTCGCCGAGCATGTCGAAGGAAAACCGTGTGCCGGGGCGATTATCGGCCTCGCCACGGTTCAGGGCCTCATCGATGGTCCGGCCCAGTACATACTGTCCCCCCATGATGCGCATGGCCTGCAATACCGCACGGCGCACTACCGGTTCGCCGAGGGAACTGACCAGCCGCTTCATCCAGGAACTGGTGTCACGGGTCACCTCGTCGTCCAGGGTGACCACCTTGCCGGTGAGCATCAGGCCCCACACCGAGGCGTTGACAAAGCGGGAAGCAGAACGCCCCTTGTGGGCCGCCCAGTCGCCCGACAGGATCTTTTCGGCAATCAATCGATCCGCGGTGTCCTCATCCGGCACCCGCAGCAGCGACTCCGCCAGGCACATGAGGGCAATCCCCTCCTTGTTGGAGAGGCCGAATTCCTGCAGGAACGCATCCAGTGTGCCAGCCTCGTCGCGTTGCGCGCGGCAGCGGGACACCAGGTCAATCGCACCCTGCAATACCGCTGCACGCCGCTCCGGGGACAGGGCGCAGGCCGCCGCGAGTTCCGCCATGCAGGCCGGCTCGTCGGCGTGTGTGGCCTGCCGAACCTGGTTTCTCAGTGTTTCCAGCGACTGCTCCATGGTGAATGCCTCACACGGTTCCATCTATAGTATGTAGCAGATTATCCGGGAGCCTGTAATCGTCGTCCCCACCTCTTCGTCGTCCCCGCGGAAGCGGGGATCCAGACATTCATCAACCCAATGGATTCCCGCCTGCGCGGGAATGACGGGAGTACACGAGTTCAGGCGTTGAAGAGATAGCCCCCGTCCACCACCAGGGTTTCGCCGGTGATAAAGCTCGCCCGGTCGGAGGACAGGAACATCACCGCATCAGCGATCTCCTCGGGGCGCCCCCAGCGTTTCATGGCGGTGCGCTCCACCAGGGTTTTGTCCAGGTCGCCCATGTTTGCCACGGGCGCGGTCATCCGGGTCACGATGTGACCGGCGGCCACGCAGTTGCTGCGTACACCCCGCTCCGCCCACAGCGCCGCCTGGGTTCGCGCCAGTTGCACCATGCCGGCCTTGCCGGCGCCATAGCCGGGCACGAAGGGATTGGACATGAAGGAGGTCAGCGAGGCGATCCCCACCACACTGGCCCCGCCGGGCAGCGCACTGGCCGACAGCTTGTCGAGGCAGGCCTCGGACAGGTTGTGCCCGGCCACGAGGTGCACCCGGACCATCTCCTCGAACGCGGCGATGCGATCACCCAGCGCCGCACTCTCGGCGAATTTCACGCTGCCCGCATTGTTGACCAGGATATCCAGCCCGTCGAGGCTGTCGGCCACGGCCAATATCTCACGATCATCCGTGACGCGTAACTGGCGATAATCGAAGCCGCCCAGTGCTTCTTCATAGTCTGACGCGTCGTTGCGGGTCCCGGTAATGGTCACCCGGGCCCCCGCGGCAGCGAAGCCCCGTGCACAGGCCAGGCCAATACCGCTGGTGCCCCCGGTCACCAGCACCCGGGCCCCGTCGAAGTCGTAATTCACCGTTGCAGTCGCCATGACATATTCCCGTTATCCGGACAGCTCAGCCGCCTTCCGCCCTGGCCGGAAAGGCATCGAAATAAAATTGAAATTGTTCGCGCAATGCCGCGGGATCGAGGCCAAAATCACCCGGCAGGTCGTACACCACGCGCCCCCCCTTCTCCCGCGGATGGGCGGCCAGGAATGCCTGCATTTCCTGCTGCGCCCGCTCGTTCAGATCCAGCCCGGCCACCGCGTAGATTCGCTTGACCATCGCGATATCGTCCGCCATGAACTCGTGGAACGGCACATGAATGGTCTGCCCCGGTGGCAACAGGTGGATGGTTGCCTCGCAGCGTTCCAGCATGTGGCGGATCCGCGCCGGCCAGTACTCCGCGAGCGCCTGCAGGATGGGCCGCTTGCGATTCACCCGCTGGCCATAGGCCAGCATCGTCAGGGTGGACTGTATGACCGCCACCGGGTCGCGGTGGGTCACGACAAAGGTCGCATCCGGAAACACCTGCACTAACTCCGGGAGGTTCTCCAGGTGCATGGGAGATTTCAATACCCAGCGCCGTGGCCGGTCCGCACCCTGCTGGAACTGCAGGCACTTCAGCACGGTGCGCATGTACTCGTAATGGGGCAGCTGATCCATGGCCAGGTAGTAGTCCCGCCACCGCGGCGAGTGGCTGAACCACTCGTAGTTGTAGGAGGCGCAATTCGGCAGCATCAACTCGATCTCCTCGTTGATGTGGTCCGGGTCCATCGGGTGCATGGCGGCCAGGTACGGCACCATCTGCTGCATCTGTTCCCAGTTGCCGGCACAGCGCCGGTAACGCGGATCGCTACCGTCCGGCAACGGTTCCTCGCCGGGCTGTGGCACCGGCTGCTCGGATTCCCACAGGGGCATCGCGCGCAGGCGGGAATCCGCCGCCAGCAGGTTCAACAGGTGGGTGGTCCCGGTGCGGGGAAGGCCCACCACGATGATCGGCTGCTCGAAGTCCTCGTCGTGGATTTCCGGGTGGCGTTGCAACAGGTCGTGGATCAACAGCCGGTTCTTCATGTGGCTGACCAGCCGATTGCGCAGGCCGAGACGGCCAATCCCGGTCAGGCCCTCGTCCTGTTCCCACTCGGCGCAGATCACGTCCAGCCGCCCGGTAAACTCCAGCGGACCGAAATCCGCCAGGCCGGTCAGCTCCCTGGCCTCCCGCAGGATGTCCTCCCGATCAAAGTGCACGTCCAGGGTCTCGCCATAGGCGAGCGCGGCGCGCTGCGCGTCATTGTGGACCGGCTCCGCCAGGTCATCAATGCGTATGGTCGTCATGCCCTCACCTTAATCGATAATCTCGCTCAGGGAACGGCTGTCGCCGCCTTCCAGCAATTTGATCTGGTGCTGCAACCACCCCACCAGCCAGAAATTGCCCGTGGTGCACCAGTCCTCCGCCTCCTCCAGCAGGACCCGGTGCACCTCGATGGACAACTGCCTCGCGTCCGGGTTATCGGGTTCCGCCGACAGCACGATGTCCAGCAGTTGCAGGGCCTCCTCCCGCCGTCCCTGCTGCAGCTTCTGGCGCGCGCGTTCTAACAGAGCGGCGCTACCAGCCAGTTCCAGCAGGTCGCTGTCAATGGCACTGCGCGGCACGCTGTACAGCTCCGTGGTCGATTCGTGTTTGAACCAGCCGGCGTAGTTTTCCCAGATGGCGCGCACGCTCCAGCTAACCTTGCCGTAACCCTGGCCCACCTCGCACTCCGGCGGCAACTCGATGTCCTGCATCAGGGTGTGGAGGGCCTTGCCCTCATTCATGCCGGCCACGGTCTCGTCGTGTACATGCAGAATCGCGTCGCGGATGGCTTTCACCTCGCGCCGGATCAGTTCCCTGCCGACGATCGGCTCGTGGTGCCCGTACAGGATCATCTCCGGCTCGAGGTCGAGCACCGTCTGCGCCGCCTGGGCGCAGGTCAGGGCGTCTCGGTAGCGATCCCCCCGGATCGTCACCAGGTTGGGGAAATGCCCGAAGGGACAGCCGAACAGGTTGCCGGTAAAACAGATCCGGTGCCGGGGTAACCACACCACCAGGGAGTCGTTGGTCTCGGCTCCCATCTGGGCGATCAACTCCACCTGCAGGTCACCGCAAGTGAAACTGTGTCGCTGGTCGAATACCCGGTCCGGAACGGGCCGATCCTGGGGATTGATATCCGTGTACCCGGCGCGGGCGTAGTCCTGGAATACCCTGACGAAGTCATCGGTGAAGCGAAAGGCGGAGCGCGCCTGCCGGAAGGGTGCCAGCCGCGCGTCATAGGCCTGGTGCTCCTGGTTGTTGGCCTGGGCGATAACCTCCAGGCCCGGGTTGCGATCGCGAAAGTAACGGGCACCTCCCACATGGTCCACGTGACCCTGCGTAAATACCAGCTGCCGGATTCGCCCGCTCAGGTCGCCGGCCAGGCTCTCGAGGTTGTGCAGGTGCACCGGGGCCTCGAACCCCATGCCCGAGTTGATCAGCACGCAACCGTCCCTCGTTTCCAGCAGGTAGACGTTGGAGTTACCCTCGGACAGGCAGATAAATTCGTTGATGCGCTGACAGCGGCCAAACTGCGCGGCCTCCGGTGCCACCGGTCGGGTCTTGTACAGTGGCTCGCCGCGTTCACTCATTGTTTGCCTCCGCCGCTGTCGCGGGCACTGGACTGTGTCTGCCGGTACAGGGACTCGGCATGGACTTTCAATCCACGGGCGCACAGGTTGAAGCCGCGCTCGACCGCTGCACCCAATTGTTCGACCATGGGGCGGGCCATCGCACCACTGAACTCATCCACGGTCCAGTAGCGACAGCTGTGTTCGTCAACCGGCGTGACCCGCTGGGTCCGGTCGGCGTGAATGGGATCACCCGGACGATTTTCCATCGACCAGACGATGGTATGACAGGGCTCCAGACGGGTGATGGTCTCGACCTGGGTCTGCAGCCCGTTGCCCAGGTCGACCTGCATTTCCAGCGCCGAGCCCACCTCGGCCCTGCCGCGAATCTCGGGACAGAACGCATTCCAGTCCTTGTAAGCGGGAAAATCCAGCAACACCTGCCAGACGAGTTCCGCCGGGGCCTGGATCAGCACCTCATCTGAAGAAACACTGCATTTGTCGCTCATTTTCTTGCTCCTGCGGACGTCACTGGTTCAGTTATTTCTGCCCGGCGCCAGAACCTGTCGCGCCGCGGATGGCATTATTATCGGCGAACGGTATGGTAGCCAGTCAAAGTCGGAACCATCATAGCGGAGAAAAACCATGTCTGAGCAAAATAACAGTGTCGACCCGATCCTGTCCGGTGCGGCGTGGGAGGAATTCTGCGACGAACTGAAGCAGATCGGGCGGGATATCGTACTCGCGGACTCGGCCCCGGATACCCTGCTGGACCGCGCCGAAGGGTTTCGCTACCTGGCCCGCCTGACCCGCTCGGGACTGTTGAGCTTCCTGGACAGCCCCGCGCGGGAGCGACCCGAGTTCCGCTCGGTGGTCGGGGTTTCCCAGGTCAAGCTGGGCATGGACAACCCGGATAATGTTTACGCGTCCGCTAATGTGAAGGGAACTGGTACCTACCGCATTACCGGCAAACGCAATACGGTGCACTTCTTCGGTTTTGGCAGCCAGGCGGGCGGTTACGGCAGGGATGGCAACCTGCAGACCACCGGCTCTTTCGACGCCTCCCATATCGACACCGACAACTACGGTCAGTACGAGGTAATCGCCTCCGCCACCCCCCAGCCCGGCAAGAACTGGCTGCCGATGACAGAAGAAACCAACATGATCCAGGCGCGGCAGTCCTTCGGCGACCGCAGCAAGGAACTACTGCCCACCCTGCATATCGAGCGCATCGACCAACAGGAGGACGTCGCCCCCTGGGACCCCCACAGCGTGGTCCACGGACTGCGGAACACCACGGCTTTCGTGCGCGGTTCCGCCGCCCTGTTCGCCCAGTGGGCAGAGGACTTCCGCGCCCATCCCAATGCCTTGCCCCGCTTCGACCCGGACCGTGCCTACCGGGCCGGCGGCGACCCGAAGATCGCCTACTACCACAGTTACTTCGACCTGGCCGACGACGAGGCGCTGGTGGTGGACCTGCAGCCGCCGGATTGTGAATACTGGAACTTCCAACTGGCCAACTACTGGCTGGAATCCCTAGATTACCGCTACTACCAGATCCACATCAACCAGAGCACGGCAACCTATAACGACGACGGCTCCGTGCGGGCCATCGTCAGCAAGACCGACCCCGGCCTGCCCAATTGGCTCAATACCACCGGCCATAACCAGGGCACCATGTGTGTGCGCTGGCTCGGCGCGCAGGAGCACCCGGTCCCGGTCTGTCGCGTGGTCAGCCTGGCGGAGCTGAACCGCATTCAATGAAAGGTGAAATTCGCAGATTAAAATACTTTAATGAAAAGTTATAAGCTACTGATATTTATATTTTTTTAGCCTATCTCCACAGGGCATACATGGAGATAGAAAGCCTTGATTTTGAACCATTCGCCCTTATGATAGGTCTCAGTTTCGAGCAACATCCCGTCAACTGCATTACGGAGTGAATGATGCAAGACAAGAGTCTGTACGATGTTCAAACCGCTGGCATGGAATCCGTGCTGGCAACCAACAAGGTATTGCGCAATACCTATATGCTGCTGGGCATGACTCTGCTGTTCAGCGCCGCCACGGCGGGCGTTTCCATGGCCATGGGGCTGAGCCACGGCATGGGTCTGGTTCTGTCCCTGGTAGGCCTGGGACTGCTGTTCGTGGTCAATCGCATGGCGGACTCCAGCAAAGGCCTGCTGGCAATCTTCGCCTTCACCGGCGTGATGGGAGCAGCCATCGGTCCCATGCTGAATTACTACCTTTCCATGCCGGGCGGACCCGCCCTGGTGATGCAGGCGCTGGGCGGCACGGCCATCGTGTTCTTTGGCCTGTCCGGCTACGCCCTGAGCACCCGCAAGGATTTCTCCTTCATGGGCGGTTTCCTGATCGTCGGCCTGCTGGTCGCGGTGGTTGCCGGTATCGCCAACATCTTCCTGGGCATCCCGGCCCTGTCGCTGACGATCTCCGCGGCAGTGGTCATGATCATGTCCGGGCTGATCCTGTTTGATACCAGCCGTATCATCCACGGCGGCGAAACCAACTACATCCGCGCAACCGTCAGCCTGTACCTGAACATCTACAACCTGTTCGTTCACATGCTGCACCTGCTGACAGCCCTCGGCGGCGACGACTAAGCGCGACTTGCCCTGAGACAAACCCCGGTGTATACCGGGGTTTTTTTATGTCCATGGATGGACGGTATATCCGAAAGGAGGGGTACACTGTGTCGCGAGAGGCAGGACGCCGGTAGCGACGAGGTAGATGCCGCTAGAGAAAATGATCTACTCCTTACTGGTTCATTCCCCGCCTTCCAGCGCCAGTTCCGCTACCGCAGCGCACTTTGCCGCGGCGCTGACCCGGCGCGGGCACGAGGTCCTGCGGGTTTTTTTCCTGGATGACGGCGTCTGGAACGGGCTTGGCAGCGCGGTGGCCGCCCAGGACCATAGCGACACCCTGGCTCTGTGGCAGGACCTCGCCGCCGAGCACCAGGTGGAACTGGTCGTCTGTGTTTCCTCCGCGCTGCGCCGCGGCGTACTGGACCAGCGCGAGGCCGGGCGACACGAGCACGACTGCGCCACGCTGGACCCCGCGTTCACGATCGGCGGCCTGGGCCTGCTGGTGGAGGCGACCGCCGAATCTGACCGACTGTGGACCTTCGGGGGCTGAATGACCGGTACCAAGTCACACAGCGTCCTGATCGTGCTACGCACGGCCCCTTACGGCAGCGGTCTGGCCAGGGCCGCTATCGATACGGCCCTGGCGGCCGGTGCCTTCGACCAGCCCGTTGCCGTGTTACTGCAAGGCCGGGGCGTGCTCAACCTGATGCCCGGGCAGGATGGCAGCGCGCTGGGACGTCCCACCCTGTCCCGGGTCATCGATTCCATGCCCCTGTACGGCATCGAGACCGTTCACGTCGACGAGGCCGCGGCGGTGCAGTTCGGCCTGCCGCTCAACGAGCTGCCCGGCTATGCCCGGCCCTGCACCCCGGCAGAGCTGCGCGAGCTGCTGGAAAGCCACGACCACCTGCTGGGCTTTTGACCATGGTCTTGCACACCCTCAACCGCGGACCAGCCAGCAACAGCCTGCAGCAGTGCCTGGCACAGCTCTCGGCGGGCGATGCCCTGGTGCTGCTGGGGGACGGCGTCTACTGTGCGCTGGCCGGCACCGCTGAAATTGATCAGCTGCTGGTCCGGGGCGCCAGCATCTATGCACTGGCGCCGGACGTCACCGCTCGCGGCCTGCAAGGCCGCTGCGCCGGAACGGTCGAGCTCATCGACTTTGAGCAACTGGCGACTCTCAGCGAATCCTTTGCGCGCCAGCTGGCCTGGTTCTGAGCCGTGCTGGCGCCGACGGCATTCGACAAGGAGGGGTTTCTCCGCGATCTCGACGACTGGCGGCCAGAGGTGGCCGAACAGATCGCCGCCGCCGAGGGCGTCCGGCTGGAGGCCGCGCACTGGGAGATCATCGAATTGCTCAGGGCCTATTACCGCGAGTTTGAATCGTCTCCCGCCATGCGTCCTCTGGTAAAATACTGCGCATTGAAACTGGGTCCAGACAAGGGCAGGAGCATTTACCTGATGTCCCTGTTCCCCGGTTCCCCGGCGAAGATCGGCAGCAAGATCGCCGGTCTGCCGAAACCCGACAACTGCCTGTAGCGAGAGCTCGTGAACCAGCCCAGCGCCATCGACACCCCCCAGCCCGAACACCCTTTCGCCGCCTACGTGCGCATTCTCGGCAAGGGTCGGACCGGCACCCGGTCCCTGACCCGGGAGGAGGCGCGGCAAGCCTTCGGAATGGTCCTGCGCGGGGAGGTGGAGGACCTGCAGCTCGGTGCCTTCCTCATGCTGCTGCGGGTCAAGGAGGAGACCGGGGACGAACTGGCCGGTTTCGTCGAGGCCTGTCGCGACGAGATGGTGGCGCCGCCCACGGCGCTGGCCGCCGACCTGGACTGGTCCAGTTACGCGGGCAAGAAACACCAGCATCCCTGGTTCCTGCTCAGCGCCCTGCTGCTGGCCGGGGCGGGCCACCGGGTATTCATCCATGGCAGTGACGGTCACACCCCGGGCCGTTTGTACACTGAAGAGGCCATGCTGGAACTGGGCCTGCCGGTTGCGCCGAACTGGAAAGAGGTCGAGACGCAGCTGCAGCAGCGCCGGCTCAGCTACTTGTCGCTGCGGCATTTCTGTCCGGCCCTGCACCGGATCATGCGCCTGAAACCGCTGCTGGGCCTGCGTTCGCCGGTCAACACCCTGACCCGCATGCTCAACCCGCTGGGCTGCCCGGCCAGCATCCAGAGTATTTTCCACCCGGCCTACGGACATCTGCACCGCGACACCGACCGCCTGCTGGGCCAGCCCCGGTCCCTGGTCTTCAAAGGCGACAGTGGCGAGGTGGAGATCAAGCCGCAGGCGGACACCAGGCTGTTGCTGCTGGACCGCGGCGAGCAGGAGGAATTGCTCTTGCCCCGCGCAATCAATGGTCGGGTAGGCGCCGTACAGGCACCGGCGGTCGAACCCCTGCGCCAGTTGTGGCGGGGCGAGCGCGGGGATGACTACGGCCTGCACAGCACCCTGGCGACCGCGGCCACCGCCCTGCTGGCACTGGCCGCCGCCGACGACCTGGACACGGCACAGCGGGAGGCGGCCCGCCTGTGGCGCGACCGCGATACCAACGCGCTCGCCTGATGCCCCTCTCCAACGTCGATCCCGCGGCCTACGACCAACTGCTGGCGGACAAAGTCCAGCGGACCGAAGGCCTGTTGGCCTCCTACCTGCCTCCACCCGCGACGGTATTCCCATCCCCTCCCAGCGGTTTCCGCATGCGGGCCGAGTTCCGGGTCTGGCACGACGGCGACGAGCTGGACTACGTGATGTTCCGCCGCGACGACCCGCGCACCCCGGTGCCCATCAGGGAATTTCCCATTGCCTGCGAGCACATCCAGGCCCTGATGTGGCCCCTGCGCGAGGCACTGCGCGCTGACCCCCTGCTGCGGCGCAAACTGTTCCAGGTGGAATTCCTCAGCACTCTCAGTGGCGATACCCTCGTCACCCTGGTGTACCACCGCAAGCTCGAGGCAGACTGGGAGGCACGCGCCGCCGAGTTCGGCCGGGAACTGGGTGTGGCCATCGTCGGACGCAGCCGCAAACAGAAACTGGTGCTGGAACGGGATTACGTGACCGAGCGCCTGCCGATTCACGGCCGCGAGTACCGCTACCGCCAGTTTGAGCAGGCTTTCACCCAGCCCAATGCCCGGGTCAATATCCACATGATCGAATGGGCCTGCGAGATGGCAACGGACAGCCGCGGCGACCTGCTCGAACTGTACTGCGGCAACGGCAACTTTACCCTGCCGCTGGCGGGGCAATTCGACCAGGTGATCGCCACCGAGCTGGCCAAGAGTTCCATCCGCGCCGCGCAACACAATATCGAGGACAATGGCCTGGAGAATGTGTCGCTGATCAGGCTCTCGGCTGAGGAAGTCAGCCAGGCGATGGCCGGGGAACGGGAATTCCGGCGCCTGCAGGCGTTGCCGAAGAAACTGGACGACTACCAGTTGAACACGGTTTTTGTCGACCCGCCCCGGGCCGGACTGGATCCGGCGACAGTCAACATGGTGGCCGGGTTTGAACGGGTGCTTTACATCTCCTGCAATCCGGACACGCTGGCTGACAACCTGGCCACCCTGTACCACAGCCACGCGATCACGGCGTTTGCCCTGTTCGACCAGTTTCCCTACACGGACCACATGGAGTGCGGGGTCCTGCTGGAGAAAAAAATGCCTGATCAGCAGCGGATACCGTAGGCCAGCAGCCCGCGACCCAGCACCTCGTCCAACCGATCCACGTCAGAGAAGTTGATTTCAATGTTGCGCAGATCCAGCTCGCGATACAGTTCGCGCTTGTGCAGTTTACCCTTCAACTCGCTGGCGGGCACGTCCGCCTCCCAGCAGTCGATATAGACGTTGCCCTCGGGCAGGTAAAAGTCGGCGATGACCTCCTCTTCCACCGGCAGCGGCCGCTGGTAGGCATGGACCAGTTGCGCCAGGTACAGCCAGTTGCAGACCAGTAATTCCAGCGTGTTATCGACCAGGTGGCCGTCGACACCGCGCAGGGGGCCGCCTTCCTGGGGAGCGGGGGCAAACAGGTCCGGGTCGAAATCCCTGCCCGGTGGCGCGGCGGGCTGCAGCTGGTCTGACTGGCGGCTGAGTTCCCGGTGCACGACCGGGTGATCGATGATTTCGTGCGGCCAGGTGACGTAGAACGCGCCGCTGTTTTCACTCTCTTCCTGCTGACCGCCGAGGCTGCGACCAAACGCGGTCAGCTCCCAGCCCAGGATACTGTGCCGCTGCAGGCCGAGCTCCGCCAGGGCCCGGTTGATCTGGCGCGGGTGCAGCCGGGGGTAATAGCGCCGCATATTGGAGGCGGTGATGCGCTGGTTGGATTCGATGGCGGACAACAGGGGGTGTTTTTCCAGGGTCTCCGGCCAGACAATATAGCGGCCGAAGCGGCGGCTGTTCTGGTAGCCGCCCCCCTCGAATTCGCCCTTGGGCGTGAGCACCCAGCTCTCGCCAGCGCGCTGGATCCAGCCGTAATCCTTGAGAGTGGCAAACAACTGCTGGGCCGGGATATCCAGCTTCCGGGCCAGGGCCGTGGTGGAAAGCCGGTTTTCCTCCGTCTCCATGCCAGATCAGCCCTCCAGGGCCACCTCGCGGTAGCGGATCTCCAGCGCGGCGTAGACCTGGTCAGCAAAGTCATCCGCCTCCTTGTCCAGTGGCTCCACCAGTTCGACCAGGTGTTCGTTGTCCTCCCGCCCGGCCCAGTTCTTGACGTAACTGCCGTCTTTGTAGCCGTTGTCCTGGCGGAAAAAGTTGAGCACGTTCTTGCCGACGTAGGCGGTATACAACTGCTCAAAATCCAGCTCCGCGGCAATCAGCAGGTCCCAGAAGCGGGACGGCGAGAAGCTGTGAGTCTCGAGGCAGTACAGGGCCAGTGCCTCAGTCGCGTCACGGACGCCGGCGCCGCTGGGCTGGTGGGCCAGCAGTTCGGCCTCGATTTCAGCAGCGATCTGCTCGATGGCCTTGCCCTCCAAAAACAGTGCCGACATGCCGAAGTGCCAAATGTCGATCACCTCCAGTTGCACCTGGGCCAGGTCGGGCACCTGTTTTTTCCACCACTTGTAGCCGTAGTGCTCGATCAGTTCGCCGCACTCTATCCAGGCGGCGCGGTACCATTCGAAATGTTGTTCGATCCACTGGGGGTGGACCCGGGTATTCATGCTGTCTTGCATGGTCAGCATGTTGATCAGGGCTTGCTTCAAGGGTGCTCAACCTTTTATTGAATGGGTGCCTGGAAAGACTGCGCGCGAGGCGACACGCGGCTAAAGATAGCAGTAACACCGGGCCCGTGGAAGGGAGTATTTCGATCCCTGGCGATCAGGTAATAAATACAGATTGACCTTTAGTCAACATATATTTACTATAGTGTTCCCGGCTTTATTCTCGAAACTGCGGTGTTTTAACTTATGACTTTTGACTACAACGGGCTGGCGGCCCTCGTAACCTTCGTCGGTTTGAGTGCAAGTATGGTCATCGCCCGTATCCTGGTGTTCCGGATTCCGGCCATCGCCGGGGCCAGGGAGGTCAATCGCGACGAGAACCAGCGGAAGTGGCGAGAGCTCGGCAAGAAATACCAGCACCGTGTGAAGTCCAGCCAGAAAATCGGCCTGACCGTAAACATGGTTTTTTATATCGCCATCCTGCCCTTCTTCGTGACCTTGCAGCCGCAGTCACCGTGGCGGGTGCTACTGGATGTGATCCTGGTCCTGATGGTCTATGACCTTTTCTACTACGTGGTACACCGCTTCCTGTTCCACGGCAAAGGCTATTTCCGGCGCGTCCACGCCGTACACCACCAGGCCCGAAGCCGTATCACGTCGATCGACTCCTACCTGTTGCACCCAGTGGAGATACTCATCGGAATCGCCCTGTATTTCGCGACTATTGTGCTGCTGGGCCTTGCGGGCATGGCACCATTTCACGCGGTGACCATCATCCTGTCCAACCTGGTCTATACACAGTTGAATCAGGTAAACCACTGCCGCATCGATCTCGACTACTTTCCGTTCCGCACCCTGAACTGGATTGCCATGAAACACGATGCCCACCACCTGGACATGCACAAGGGTAACTACGCTACCATCACCCTGCTCTACGACAAGCTTTTTGGCACATTGGAAACACACCCCATGGAGCGCAAAACCGAGGCCACTGCACAAACGGAGAGCTGAAGATGTCTGGCGAGCCTGCACGAGGCCGGCTGATACCGGGTTACTGGTTTTCAAAAAATCCCGACAAGGCCTGGGCGGAGAAGTTTTTCCTGACCGTAGTACCGTTCTGGTTCGTGTACAACATGGCCGTGGTTCAGATGGGCTGGCTGAACACCGGCAATTTCTGGAATATCATGCAGAACGTTCTGATGTGGGTACCCTACTGTATCCTCGTTCCCTGGTTCTTGCGCCGCAACAGCGGTGTTGCCTGGCACAGGAGTTATTGGTTTAAGTTCAACCTTTACATGTTCTGGTGGGTCTTCCTTTGCACCTATTTCCATACCGAATATTTCTTTGAAGTTCTGGGGCTTCGTTACCGCTTTCCGGAGGTGACCCTCTACCTGGATTCCGCGCTGGTCGGGCCCGACGAGGCTAAGGCCCTGGAAAACTTCCAGAAAGTGCCACCATCGATGTATTTCAATGCCATCGTGTTCTTCTTTGTCTATCACGTCACGGCAATCATCGCCCTGCGCCGCCTCAGGACCATGACCGACAACTGGAGTTCAGCAACAGTCCGCTGGCTGACGTGGTGGCTCCTGGTGGCGCTCGTTTCCCTGTTCTGGGCATGGGGAGAAACGTATTTTTACTTCGTTTTAGCCGACAACGATGGCGCGAACGTGTGGTATGAAGATCTGGATGCCATGCTGGAATTCGGGTCAATCTACTACGCTTTGTATTTCGTAGTGGCATTCCCCAATCTCTACAGACTGGACGAGGCAGAGGCCGGCGAGCGATGGAGTCTGGGCCGGGTTATCGTCGAGGCTTCATTCGTCGGAATGATCACGCTACTGCTGATCGACCTCGCAACACATATCGTGGGTGGATCGCTGTAAGCCGCGTCCTGGCAGAGGAAACCCGGAGGGATATCGATGCCGCAGTTAAAGGTAAAATCGCAACCGCGATGATGGCGGTCAATTCCATGAGGCAGTTTGCGCGTCGCCGGCGGACATCACCGGCGCCTACCAGCTACCGATGGCAAGCCCCCGGTCCCCTTTCGAGGTTTGAATGATGAAATACTGGCAGTGTATCGCGATGCTGGACATGAAAGAGTTACCGGTGCTGGCGCGTCACGCCGAGGACCTTGGGTTTGAGGGCGTCACGCTCGGCGAACATCTGATAACGTTCAGTGAACAGTACGAGCAGTACGACTACAGCAAGAACAGTATGATCCGGTGGTATCCCCACACCCACTGGCCCGAGCCCTGGATCCAGATTGCAGCTCTCGCCCAGGTCACGACAACACTGCGTTTTCTGACCAGCGTCTATGTACTGCCCATGCACGACCCGTTCAGCGTAGCCAAAGCAATATCCACCGCGGCCAATATCAGTGAAGGCAGGGTCATTCTGGGAGCTGGCATCGGCTGGCAGAAGTCGGAGTTTCAACTGGTAGACCAGGATTTCCACACTCGGGGCCGACGCTGTGACGAAATGCTCGATGTCATGAAGTTACTGTGGACTGGTGAACCCGTCAGTTACCAGGGCGAGTTTTACGAGTTTCCAGATTTGCAGATGGCACCTGGGCTCGACCATGAGCTTCCGGTTTTTATCGGCGGTTTTTCCGAAGCTGCATTGAAACGAGCGGCTCGCCACGATGGCTGGATCGGCGCCCAGCATGAAATGGCGGAAGTAGAGCAGTTCCTGCCGGAGCTGAAGCGGCACCGGGAATCGGCGGGCAAAAGTTTCCGAGACTTTGATATATCCCTGGGCCTGTACGATATGAGCGAAAACAATATCTCACGATGCCAGGAATTGGGCGTAACGAAACTCTACCGGGAAGCGTTCTGCGACGAAAACGGCATGGCCAGCACAATGACCCTGGACGAGAAGCTGCGTGACATGGAGCAGTTTGCCGAGAAATTCCTGACGTGAGGGTGCTGGTAACCGGAGCGACAGGTTTTATCGGCAGCCACGTCGTCAGCAGACTGGTCCAGGCCGGCCACGAGGTAGGTGCCCTGGCACGGAGCCTGGAGAAACAGCGCGCAGTTCTCGAGAATCTGGGCATCGATGACTCGCTCGTGTCGCTGCACCCGGGCGATGTGGTCAGCGGAAACTGGTTCTCGCTGCTGCCCCAGTTCGATGCACTCGTTCACTGCGCTGGCATCATGTCCAAGAATATGGCTGACGCGGAAAGACTTTGGGAACTCAACGTCACGGGCTGCGCCAAGCTGTTACAGGCAGCAGTCGGTGCCGGACTGGACCCGGTCATCTATATGTCCAGTTTTATGGCAATGTTCCCCTCCTCGCGACCGGTCATCCGCGCCGATGACCCGGTGGTCGACGCCACCTCCCTGTATGGCAGGACCAAAGCACAGGCCGAGCGACACGTGCGGGAGCTACAGGCAAACGGCGCGCCCGTGGTGTCGATTTACCCGGCTTCGGTTAACGGCCCCTGTGATCCCACGGTAGGCAGCGGACAGGAATTCCTTGCTGACGCGATCAATAACGGATCGCTGCTGGTGACACAGGGTGGCCTTACCTTCACCGACGTCCGGGATCTGGCCCTGCTGGTCAGCCGGATGCTTGAACCCGGGAAAGGTCCCCGGCGCATCATGGCAACGGCGGACTTTCTGACCCACCGGGAGATATTGGCATTATTGCGGACACAGAGCGGCAAACCAATCAAGGCCACCTCGATGCCGGGATGGCTGTTACGATTGCTTGGCGGAGTTGCCGATATTAAGCAGAAACTTGTTGGTGGCCCGACGCCAGAACTGACCTACGAGGCAGCCGTCGTTCTGACCCGCTGCGTACCACAGGATGACGCGGAAGCCAGGGAAATACTAGGCGAGGACATGGTGGGCGGAGAGCAGGGCCTGCGAGACATGGTGGACTGGATGAAGGTCGAGGGCATCATCCACCTCTAAAAAGGGGACAGTTCACTTATTACTTTTGGGATTCCTCAGGCGAGCCGGCCAGTACGGCATAACTGGGGTCAGATGTCTCCCGTTGGCCTCGCGATACAAACTGCTGGACGGCTGGCCAGCTTTCGTCCATTTCATGCAGGTATTGCCGGTGCAGTATGCGCCAGGCATCGCCGCGACGCTCCCAACGATCAATGTAACGACCTTGACTGCGCATTCCCATCAACGTGCCATCGTCCTGCCTGATCCGGAAGGTGGCAGTAACGTAGGACTCGCTCCCCGCCCGGTCGCCATCCAATTCGATCAGGATATTGCCGATCGTGTGCTGGTGCACCAGCATGGTGCTGTGGGCTTTGTGGACAAAGTCTATGAATTCGTGCCCCGTTCCCTGGAACATTTCGCCGTAGTCCACAGTGGCGTCCTCGTGAAACACGTCATAGCCCAGCCTGTCGTCGATCCGGTCCATCGCCCGCGAGTACTGGTAGATCTTCTCCGTGATCGCCAGTTTATGCTCGATACTGTCGCTCATCGACTGCTCGCAATCACGCCCGGGAGGCGACGCCGCTCAAACTCAAAGTTCATACCGGTACTGATGCGTGCCAACTGCATTTCAAGCGGTTCTTCCAGGGGGTCGTTGCGCTCATCAATGACAACGTCCCAGGCATAGCGCGCCGCACCCGGGTCGTCGACACGATGACAGCGTGCCCGCGGATTGACATGCGCCGCGATAGCCTCAAGCGCGGGATGCGGTTCTTCGGATAACTGACTGAACCAGTTGTGTTGTACGTTCTCCGCAAGAGCCGGACAGTTCCCTATGCTCAGGCGCAGGCTGGCCGGACCGGTCAACTCGACCCTGAAATCGGAATAGCTGCGTGGATAAAAATGGGGGTGCAGCTGGAATACCTTGGCTATGGTCGCAATATCGTCGCCCTCGATACCCAGGTGCTTCTGCAATCGCTCCACGGCCACCCTGGCGTGACCAACCCAGGACCTTTCTGACAAACGGCGACCCACGTTATCGCCATAGTTAATCGTCTGGCTGCGCGTGTAGCTGTGGGCCAGCAACAGAGCCTGCACGGCGTTTTCCTGGATGATCAGCTGCAGGGCCCGCTGTGAGAAATCCTCGAACTGCAGGTGCGGATCGAAGGGACCGGAATAATCCTCCAGTCCGCCAGCCTCCCACGGTTCGCCGGGCTCTACGAGCGGAACCGCGGCAAGCTCGCTCTTTTGCAGCTCGTACATCACCGGGATATGCGTGAAGGTTGTCTCCTCCTCTCCCTTGAATACTTTCCAACGACAGTGAGGGTACCTGTCAGCACCATTGCCGATCTCACCGTCTACCCGGGGAGGGCGATGAAAAGGCCGCATCACGATCCGGGGGTTGGTAGCAGCCGCGGTGGCGTCGAACGTCGGGTCTTCAATGTCGTGGCACATCAACTTGATCAGGTTGGTATCATTGCCGTTTTTTTCCAGGTCCATCAACGCGCCGCAATGGGCCAACCAGAATTCACCGTAGTCCGGTGAATCCAGGCGAAACTGGAAATCCATAAACTGCTGGGGAGAGCCAACCTCAAGCTGAAGGTTCTTGAACACCGTCTCCACCGTGTCACCTTCGAAATTCAGTGCTTTTTGCATCCGCACCGAGTAGATGGGGCTGGCGCCCTGCCATTCCTCGATACCCGATCGAGTAAAGCCCTCGGGACCATACTCCATGGCCACCAGCGGCTGCCCTACCCGGTCGTACAGATGGCCGATCAAGTTGAACTCGTGCGCCAACCTGGAGAGAAAGTCCCGTGAAAAATCAGCCAGGGTCAGATCGGGGTCGAAGGGACCGCTGTAATCGTCCCGGTATTTTTCGGGATTTTGCTGCTCGGGCATTTATATGCCCTCCTCTCTTGTTGCATGCCGGGTGTTGTGATGACGGGCGGACTGTCCAGGTTACTATAGTACGTCAATTTCGATTGTCTATTAGTCAAGTATATTTTACTTTACTGATGAGGCCTATATTGCATACAGATCACCGTGGCTACGGGCATGGATCATTGTAAGTCCCAGGAGAAATAACTATGAACGGATCACTTAACAATCATCGCTCTCTCATCATTGGCGGGGGTAGCGGTATCGGTTTTGCCACTGCAGCAGAGATGCTGAAGGGCGGCGCCGACGTCACCATTGCCGGTCGCACTCGCACCACGCTCGAGAGCGCGCAAAAGCGCCTCCAGGCTCTGGCAAAAGATCACGGGGGTAACATCCGTTTCATTACCTGTGACGTGATGAACAGCGTCGATGTACAGGCGGCAGTCGAGTTCGCAGAACAGGGACAGGGGCTCGATTCGGCCATCACGGTTCCCGGTGGGGGCGACTACCGCCCTGTGCTGGGATACGACGACGATGAATTCAGCCACCAGGTAGATATGAATATCCGCCCGCAATATCTCGTCCTCAAATATGCCGGCCTTTCGATGATCAGGGCCGGCAAGCCGGGCTCCATTGTGATGATTTCCTCCACCGCCGCCAGATTTTCCTGCCGCTACCTGGCAGCGTACTGTGCCGGAAAGGCCGCCGTAAACCACCTCGTTCATGTGGCGGCGGATGAACTGGGCGACAAGAATATTCGGGTCAACGCGGTGTCGCCGGGCCTGACACGCTCAGGCACCACTGAAGCGATGATCGCCACACCGGGTCTTGTCGAAGATTTTCTGGCGCAGCAACCCCTGGCCCGGATTGGTGAAGCGGAGGACCAGGCCAACATGATCCGGTTTCTGGCAGGCAGGGAATCCAGCTGGATTACGGGACAGGTCATCGAGGTCGACGGAGGGCACACGCTCCGTTCGTTTCCCCATTCACCGGAAATCCTGCGCGCCGTGGCCGGGGATGACCTGGTCGACAGGGTGAACCGAGGAGAAGCACCCTGAATTTTATGTAAGTATATATAGACTGCTAGTCAACCCTGACTTACATTATGCCGAAAAAATCAACCCGAGGCTTTGATATGAGCGAGAAAACGCGCCGTGAGATTGGTGAGGAAAAAATCAAGGAGGTGTACGCCGGGGATGTTATAACGCCCGGGCCGGGCTATGCATTTTCAGACATTATGCTGGAGACTCTTTTCGCCGAGATCTGGACGCGGGACATCCTTTCCATGCGCGATAAACGCATTCTGCTGCTGGGCATGATCGCCGCACAGGGACAGGTTGATACGTTCAAGATTCAAGCCAAGGCGGGCATCAAACGCGGTGAGCTGAATCCTGAAGAAGTGCGCGAACTACATATTTTCATAGCGCAATATTGTGGTTATCCAAAGGCCGCTGCCCTGCTGGGGCCCATGGAGGAGGCGATTGCCGAGGCACAGAAGGATCTGGCAAGCGGCGCAGCAAGCAAATAGTCAACCCGGCCCGGTAGCGGCCAGTCCAGGCAACTATCAGGCAGCCGGGGTCAGACAACGCAATGGCCTATTTCCGGTCGGTTCCAGCGTCTATTCTAAGAACATGTCAGGTGCTTCAATCGAAGCCAGGAGTAACGTATGACAATTCTGGAATGGGGTGCACTGGGTGAGATTATTGGCGGGATTGCCGTAATCGCTTCGCTGTTCTACGTGGGCAGCCAGATACGTCAAAATACCAAAGCCACCAAAAGCCGGGCAAGTCAGGCATTTGTCGACTCGCTCAGGATTTCTATCGATCCTCTGATGCGAGAGCCGGAATTCCGGGAACTGTATTGGCGGGGATTGTCTGGCCTCGACAACCTCCAGGACGCCGAAGTGGTGGGATTCACAGGCTGGATCATGATCACAATGAGGTCGTGGGAAGCTTTCTATTATCAGCACAAACAAGGCTTGTTCGAGGACCATCTCATGGCAGGTTGGATTCATCAGTACAGGGACATGTTTGGATACAAGGGCAGCCAGGAAGTCTGGGCACTCAGGCGACACCAGTTCAGCGACGAATTCAGGAACTATGCCGAGTTGGAGTTGAAAAAGTATGAAGCACACCCCTTATATCCATCAAATGGATGAATTCGATTCATGCCAGTGGTATTACGAGTGCGCGTCCTGCCACGAGTTACTTAAGCCCAAGCGCGAAGATTGTTGTGTATTTTGTTCCTACGGCAGCGTGAAGTGTCCCCCTGTCCAGGCCCGCGCATTAGAGGTGGGGTCTTGAGACACACACGCGTCATTGTCACTCACTACGGAGGGCCCGACGCACTTCGGATCGAAGAAGAAGAATGCCCTGAGCCGGGAGCTGGCGAAGTGCGTGTAAGAGTGCTGGCAGCTGGCGTTGGTATGCCCGACATCATGGCCCGCGAGGGTGTGCATCCCGAGACGCCACGGGTGCCCTATACCCCCGGCTGGGACCTTGTTGGCGAGGTAGAGCGGCTGGGCAAGGGCGCTTCCGGATTCGAACCGGGTCAGGTCGTTGCGGCAATGCCGATACACGGTGCGTACGCGGAGTATGTCTGCTTGCCGCAGCGTCAGCTGATTCCAGTCCCAGCGGGATTGGACGCCGCCGAAGCCGTCGCTCTCATTCTGAACTATGTCACGGCCTATCAGATGTTGCATCGCTCAGCCAGGGTCAAGCCGGGCCAGCGAGTACTGTTTCACGGCGCATCGGGCGGGGTCGGCACGGCACTCCTGCAGCTCGGACGACTGGCCAAACTCGAAATGTACGGTACCTGTTCAGCGCGAGGAGCAACGAAAGTATCCGAACTGGGCGGTATCCCCATCGATTATCAGCATCAGGATTTCGTGCAAGAAATACGCCGCCTGACAGAGACAGGGGTCGATGTGGTCTTTGACCCCATCGGAGGGCGCCACCTCTGGCTTTCCCGCGAGGCTCTGCGTCCGGGAGGAAAAGTGGTGGGCTACGGTACTACCACCGCGCTGCGTGGGGAGGGCTTGGGTTCAGCCCTTTCAGGGCGACGTAATCGCCTGCATGGAATCCCCATTTACATGTTGTACATCGCCGGCGGGTGCCTTCTTCCCGGCAGGAAACGGATCATCCCATACAGCATCCAGACTCTCAAACGGCTGAGGCCGGCGCTGTTCCGTCAGGATCTGGTAACGTTGCTCGAACTCCTTCGCCAGCAAAAGATACAACCGCTCATTGCGCTGCGCCTCCCTCTTGCCGAGGCAAGACTCGCTCACGAGCTGCTGGCGAAGGGGGGAATAATAGGCAAGATCGTGCTCCAGCGCCAAACGACACATGGAGTTTAGGAAGGGAACGCAGCAAGAGCGACCGCGCAATTGATGGTCGGGAGAAAACTGGCAGACTACTTGGCCTTATAGCCACAGTTTATTGTCGTTGCAACATTGCCCTGCGGGTTGCCATCTCTATCATAAGCCCTGAATTCAATTCGCATATCCACAGGTTCTATACTGATTATTTCTCCTAGAGGTTCCCCCTCTGGCTTGTTTGCCTTGACCTGCGATATTTTTGCATTTGCAATTTCGATGATCGTCTCCGGTTTCAACGCCCCACTGAATTCGCGAAGATCGTAAATTTCAACTTTTTCAAATACAGTTCCGAAGACGGCCGCTTCTATATATTTTACTGATGCTTTGTCCACTTCCTTTTCAAGCATCAGCTGGTCGCATTCGCCCTCACTGAAATTACCTGTTAACCCCTTGGCTATGCTCCAGCCGTCGTAATTGGGGCCCTGGTATCCACCTTCTATGTCACCGACTTTGAATAGTGTTAAAGCCTGTGAAGATAAGGATAAGAACAGAAGGTAAGTGCATAACAACGAGCCAAGCGTCTTTCCAAAATTCATTGTCTTCTCCCTGAGGCTCAAATCGCCAGCGAATAGAAATAAGAAATTTAGCATCAAATACGCCACACTCAGGATCATTTGGTAATTAACAAAGCCGGATATATAACAATGGGAACTATATGTTCAATTTTTGAACGGTAGTTACCCTGCCAATGGAAACCGTGATGAATACGCGGTTGGCAATATCAGGTCTGGGTCACCGCCCGGAAATCCCGCTGGGTGAGTTACTCATACAGCATCTCTTGAACAATTTTTTTCAAGCGCTTGATATAGGCTTTCGAATCAAAGCTCTGCGGCTCCAGCGCCAACTCGATGAGAATGCCTGTCAGCATGCAGTGGACGGTGTAGATCACTTCCTGCATGGTGCTATTAGTCGCCGGGCTGTCGTGGAAAATACGCCTCGCCAGATCCAGGTGCGCCTGGCGGCTGGTGCTGATAGACAGGTCATTGCTCGCTTTGCCGTGCCCGCGGGTAGCCAGCAGGATTTCCAGGGTGGCCATGTACTCGTCGCCCTGGTAGTGATACCAGGCGGCGTCTACATACTTCGCCACCCGGCGCGAGGGGCTGCCGGTGGTAAAACGGTTGGCACTCAGGGTCTCGTGAAACTTGAGGTGTGACCGCTGCAACACCTCTTCGAGAATTTCCTCTTTGCCACCGAAATGGTGCTGCACTGCACCCCAGGTCACTCCCGCCCGCTTGGCGATCTGACTGGAGCTGGCGGCCGAGAATCCTTTTTCCTTAATCAAGCCGATCACCGCGTTGACAATCTTGTCCTGTGTCGCCTTGCTCTTGGCTGCCTGTAGGCCCATGGCATCGATATCCGCCTGCTTAAGCTCTGTCACTTACTGCTTCCTCAGTGTGCCCGGTGACCGCAAGTTTACCAACATCATCTTGCGGGCGGTATGGAGATTTTAACCTTCCAGCCACAATGGAAATTTTCCCGCACTGCGGTAAGCGAATGAGCTACTCGGATAGGCCTCGCCCTGACCTGACATGTATGTCAGCGATGATTTAAGGTAGCATGGAGTCTTCTGTACTGGCTTCGAGAGAAATACCTATGGCTGCTGTCAGGTTGCAGCAAAAAAACGCCACCAGGAAAGCCATTCTTGATGCGGCAATCCAGGTGTTCGCCCGCCTCGGCTACGATGGCACAAATTTCCGTGAAATCACTGCCCTGAGCGGCGCCACGAGACAGTTGATCCTCTACCATTTCCAGAGCAAGGAAGCGCTGTGGCAACAGGCAGCGGAACACGTGGAACAGCAATTCAATGATTGCTTCGATAGTTTGCATTCGCCTGACGACCACCGCGAGGATCGGGACCGTGTTCGGCACAGCCTGGAGTGCTTTATACACGCTCTTTGCACTGTCCCGGAGTACGGGCAAATCTACCTGCGCGAGGGAGTTGCCGAGGGCCCAAGAATGGAATGGCTGGCCCACCACTTCGCCCCGAAAGGGGCGCTGAACATGTCTTTCAAAGACCAGGCGTTGCAGCAACGCCTGCGCACCTCGGTGCTCAGGGACATACTGGCCAGTTCCCTGGTGGCCTTTATCACCCTGGGCCCTCTGCTGGACCGCTCACGGGCCGTGGCTACCCGGCAGAAATCCGCCGGAATCTATCCCCTGAGTCCGGACAATCGCGAAGCACTCGTGGAGTACCTACTGACCCTGGTTTTCAAATGATGTCGGTGACCCTGTCCAGTGGTTGCGCCGCTTACACCTAATGTTTTTTCAAGCGATGGCAGAAGGCCTCGGGCAATGATACCCGCCACAGGTTACAACAGAAATACATTTGACATGAATGGTACTTTACCCTATATTCGCTGACATATAAGTCAGTCAAAATCTGCAGGCTATGGCCCCATCTGCGTGGAGAAACGCATGACCGAATCCAGGTTCCCCTTCCCCATCCCCTGTGGATGGTTTCACGTTGCTTTCGCACAGGACGTGCAATTCGGGGAAATCAAACCGATTCGAGCCTTCGGTCGAGACCTGGTCCTGTGGCGTTCGGACAGCGGCGAGTTGGTCCTGCAAGACAGCTATTGTCCGCACCTCGGCGCTAATTTCGCCGTGGGTGGCGAGGTCGTCGGGGACCAGATCAAGTGCCCGTTCCACAACTGGCAGTTCGATACCAATGGCCAGGTGGCCTCGATTCCCTACGCCAAAAATATCAACAAAAATGCCTGCGTTAGAACCTATCCGGTGCAGGTCAAGTACGACATCGTGATGGCCTGGTACCACCCGGACGGTGCACCGCCCAGCTTCGAAATATCTGACATCCCGGAATTGGAAGACCCGGCCTTCACCAACACAATTGTGACCAGGCACGAGATACGGTCCTGCCTGCAGGAAATGGCAGAAAATACTGCCGACGGCGCCCACTTCGTCACTGTTCACAAACACCCTGGTGCCGCATCCTATGACCTGTTCGAGTTCGAAGGCCCGCATATCCGGATGAAAAGTACGCAACAGTTCCCGAGTTCGGGCGGTCCTGTGGAGGGCACTCTCGACACCGATATCGATGGGTTTGGCTGGAGCGTCGTGCGCTACAAGACATTGATCGATGTCGCCATGTTGACCACCGGCCTGCCGGTGGATGAAGAAAACGTAATCCAATATTTTCACGTGGCCTACCGAAACCCCGACGACGACCCCAAAATCCACCGTATCGGGCAGGCTTTCAACAACGAGGTCAATCGCCAACTGACCGATGACATCCCGATCTGGGAAAACAAGATCTACCAACCGGCACCGAATCTCTGTGACGGCGATGGACCCATCGCGAGGTTCCGCCGCTGGGCGAGCCAGTTCTACGCCGAGTCCAGCGCACAGACCGAGACAGCCGCCTGAATACATTGCTCTCCCGCGAGTGCAGGATCTGCCCCGGACCGCGGCGATTTTGGTGGTGACTTACCCGAGAGAGCCCTATCCGGAGTCACAATGCATTACCTCGATTACCACAATAACGAGAACCGGGTGTTGGGCACGATTCTTCGCAAGCAGGCGGAGGAGAATGGGTCTGGCACATTTTTGCTCAGTGACGAGCAAAGTTACACCTATGCCGAGGCGTATTCCAGGAGTTGCCACTATGCTGTGGGCCTGGCCGAACTGGGAGTCGCCGCGGGTGACAATGTCTGCCTGTTCATGGAGTCCTGCCCCGAGTACGTCTTCCTGAGCTTCGCGTGTAACTTGCTCGGCGCTCGCTGGGTCCCGGTCAACACGGATTACCGGGGACTGTGGCTGGAGGAAACGCTGGATGACAGCATTCCTCGCGTGCTGGTGACAGACACCCGGCACATAAATCACCTGGAAGAAAACCGAGAACGCGCCTGTACCGTGGTGATCAAAGACGGGCCACATGCGGGACCAACCCTGTCTGGCCTCGGTGACAACGATACCACTGGCTTTTCACCGGCCCACTGCAACTACGGTGACACTGCCTCCATCATGTGGACCTCGGGTACCACCGGTCGCGCCAAGGGCGTGATGCAGAGCCATAATGCCTGGGTCAGGGCTGCCATCAGCAGCGCCGAAATGGGCGGCATGCGACCGGGTGACGTGATCTATAACTGTTTGCCGCTTTACAACTCTGCCGCCTGGGTCGGGATAATCTACCCCGCCCTCGTCGGCGGCACCGCGGCGGCCCTGGACCCGGTTTTTTCCGCCAGCCACTTCTGGGAGCGCACCCGTTTCTACGGTGCAACCCATGTGTTTACGCTGGGCGCCATGCACATGTTTCTCTGGAACGCCCCGGCATCGCCCGACGATGTGAATAATCCGGTAAGATCGGCGAACATGGTGCCCATGCCGGAAGCGATTCACCGCCCTTTCTGCAGGCGATTCGGCATCGAGACCAACCACCAGGGTTTCGGCCAGAGCGAGATCATGCTGCTGTTACGACGTTTTGACGACGGGGTGAAGGAGTTCGCCCCCGGGTCACTGGGTTACCCGGCGAACGAGGATGACCTGGACATCGCCCTGCTTGATGACGACAACCAGCCCGTGCCCGTCGGGGATGTCGGTGAGTTTTGCGTGCGGGAAAAGGCTCCTCATATTCTGTTTAACGGCTACTTCAACAATCCCCGGGCCAACGCCGAGGCCTTTGTCGGCGGCTGGTATCACACCGGTGACCTCGGGCGGCAGGACGAGTACGGTGATTACTTTTTCGTGGACCGCAAGAAAGACGTGATCCGCTATAAAGGGCGCAATGTGTCTTCGGTCGCGGTCGAGTCAGTCGCTCGCCGGCATCCCGCCATCAGGGACGTCGCGGTTTTCGGCGTCCCGTCGGAGGAACTGGCGACGGAGCACGAGATCATGCTGGCGGCCGTTCTCAAGCCGGGCATCGAACTCAGGGCGGAAGAACTGGCCCATTTTATCAATGAAAACGCGCCCTATTTCTTTGTACCCCGCTACGTGGAATTCGTCGATGCACTGCCCATGACACCGACCCAGAAGGTGCGCAAGGTCGAACTGCGCGAACGCGGAGTGACCGGCAATACCTGGGATAGCCGACAGGCAGGATTCAAAGCGGAGCGATAGGCATGAGCCGACAAAGCGTGGACCAGTTACAACGTCGCAGTGGTTCCTTCGACTGGGGTAAGGCCACACCATTGGAAGATATTCGTGGCGATGTCGCCATCGTCGGGATCGGTGAAACCGCCTACAGTAACGCTTCAGGCCGTCATGCCCGCGACATCTGCCTGCAGGCTATCGAACGGGCAATAGAGGACGCCGGCCTGTCGCCCGGCGATATTGACGGCCTCATGGTCAGCCACGGCGTCGCCGGCCAGGTGTCACCAGAGGATTACCACGCGCACTTCGGGACCAGCCACCCGCTCTGGTTCAGCACCGAGGGGGGCGCGATGATCTGGGCGGCCACGTGTGCCCACACGGCTGCCCGCGCGCTCAGGGACGGCTCGGCCCGCCACATTGTCAATGTATTCGGCGTGGACTGGGCTACCCGACGGGGCGCCCACAGCACGTATCATGCGGGTGAGCCGATGAAAGCGCATTTCGAACTGCCTTTCGGGTGGTACCCGCAACCGCTGTACTTCGCCACGTTTGCCCGGCGCCACATGCATGAATACGGCACCACAGAGGCGCAACTGGGCGAACTGCCGGTAACGTTCCGGCGCCACGCAAATTCCCATCCCGATGCGGTAATGCGGGACAAGCGGCTGAGTCTCGACGACTACCTGGCCCGACCTTACCTGGCAGATCCGTTTCGCATGGAAGACTGTTGCCTGTTATCAGACGGCGGCGCGGCATTCGTCATGACCACACCCGAGCGAGCCCGGGACCTGCCACACGTTCCCGTGATTACGGAGGGGGTTGGGCACGGTGCCGTGCACAAGGCCCCCTACATCAGCCAACAGGGGGATATCACGTCGACACCACAGACTTTCTCTGCACCCTGGGCATTCGCCATGGCGGACCTGGCCCCCCAGGACCTCGACGTGATAGCAGTGTACGACTGCTTTTCCATGACGGCATTGATGCAGATAGAGGACATGGGCTTCTGTAAGAAGGGCGAGGGTGGCAGCTTTATACAGGGCGGTCGGCTCGCCTTCGATCGCCCGCGGCGCCAGGGCGGCATTCCCTGCAATACCCACGGCGGCTTCCTGTCCCATGCCTACGTCCTTGGTATCGCCCACGTGGTGGAACTGGTCAAGCAGATCAGAGGGACCGCAATCAACCAGGTCGAGAACGTCGAACTCGCCGCCTACGCCGGCTTTACCGCTGACGAGGCAGGCACACTGATCCTGAGAAAAGGTTGAAACCATGAAAATGCCGGATCTTGAAAACAAAACAAGCGGTCCGTTCTGGCAGGCAGCCGCCGACGGGCGCCTGGATATCTGCTGGTGCGCGCGCTGTGACCGGGCGGTCTGGTATCCGGAGCAGCGCTGCCCTGCCTGCCTTTCGGATACCTGCTGGCGAACCCTGAGCGGTCTGGCCACACTGCTGAGTTGGACCGTCGTCCACATGCCTATCAACCCGGACTTCGAGACGCCTTACATACCCGCACTGGTTCTCCCCGAGGAAGCGCCCGAAGTACGTATTGTCACGCAACTGGTCGACTGCGATCCCGTCCAATTGAGGTGCGATATGGCGCTGGAGGCCTGCTTTCGACAGATCCGAACCAAAAACGGCGACAGTTACCAGGCGCCACTATTCAGACCGCGTGCCTGAGCGACACCGGCGACAGTCAATCCACACAGGAGACAAACTGTGACGACAAGCAGTAATGCAGCCACTATCAAGCGGTTCTACGAGGCAGTCAACGCCAAAAAGGCCGGCCAGGACATTGATCTGGCTGCGTTTTTCACCGAAGACGTGGTTTGGCACCTCCCCCGCAGCAGCCCGATCCACGGCAGCCTGGTGGGCCGCAGGGCGGTTGTGGACCTGTTTGATGGGCCGGTGGACGACTACTACCAGGCCGGCAGCCTTCAATTCGACTACCGAACCGAGATTTGCCAGGGCGATAATCTGGCCATGCAGTTTACGATGTCGGCTGTTACCGCAGCGGGCGACCCCTATGAAAATGACTACTGTATTATTTTCCGTTTTCGGAACGGACAGATCGCTGAAGCGCGGGAGTTCTTTGACACCGCTGCACTATTCTCCATGTTTCAGCCGGCATCCTGACCCCCCCGGGCGATACTAGCGGACTCGGCTTCCTCATTCGATTTCAACGATCCGGATGGTCCGGTTCGGGCAGTAATTCACCGCGTCCTGGACCTTGCTCCTCAGGGACTCGTCAGGCATGTCATCCCTGACCCTGACTTTCGGATAGCCGGTTTCCATGTCGACCACTTCGAAAATCTCAGGACACTCCTCGGTGCAGACCCCGTGCCCCTGGCAAAGCATGAGGTCCACTTCAATCCTGTATCGGGACATTATGCCGAGCCCTGTTTATTTCGGCGCCTGTATTTCAGGACACAGGGATCTGATGGTCTGAGAATAAGGGAGGGCATGATCTCGGCATAGGTGTCCGGCGGCCCCGCGAGTTCGAACTCGTACTCCTCCAGCAGCACGGCAAATATAACCTTGACCTGCAGCATCGCGAAGGCGTTACCCACACATTTGCGTTGGCCGCCACCAAAGGGAATAAGCGCGAAAGGGTTCTCCGGGTTCGGGCGGTAAGGGTCAAACTTCTCGGCATCGGGAAATTCCGCCTCCAGCCGATGCGCCACATAGGGGCTCAGCATGACGTTCTTGCCCTTTTCTATGATATGGCCCTTGTATTCAAAATCTTCGATCACACGCCGCGTGAGCGTATTCAGGGGCGGATGAACACGCAGGGTCTCGCGGATGAATCCTTCTGTGATGGACATGCGGCGCAGTGACTTCAGGTCGAATTCTCCGCTGGTGGCCTCGAGCGTCCGGTCGATTTCAGCGACCACCGCCTGGGCCAGTTCCGGATTGCGCGCCAACTCCACGAGGACCCAGGCCGCGGTATTGGCACTGGTGTGGTGACCGGCGAACATGAACCACACAATCATCCCGGCTATCTCGCTCGTGGTCAGGTGGCTGCCGTCGGCGTAGGTGGCGTCCATGTATACCTGCAGCAGGTCAGGTTCCACTTTCCCGCTCTCACGCCGCTTATCGACGCGCTCGGTGATCAGTTCTTCCAGCCGTGCCCGCGCCTGGTCGCGGGCCTCGTAGGCTGCCTTTTTAGCACCGGGATCCTGCAGGCCACCCGCGTCCGCCGCTGCCCCCAGGGTGTGGTACAGGCTGGCGAATTCATCGGTCAGGGAGTAGCGGAATTCCGGCCCCAGCAGGCAGTGGGTCGAGGTCTTGATGGTGAGGTCGGCGAAGCCCTCGTAGAAGTCCATTTCGCCGCTGTCTCCCCAACCTGCGATCCAGTCGCGAGCTTCCTGGGCGATGACGGGGGCGTAGAAATTCATCTTCTCACTTGCCAACCCCCGGGAGTGCATTCTCAACTGCTGGCGCTCGATGTCCAGCGGGGCGCCATATTGGATGCCCTTGCCAAAAATCGGGACCATGAACTGGTAGGCCTCACGGGCGCTGACCTTGACGTCATCGGCCCGGAAAACGGCCTCGTGCGCCTCCGGGCCTACCATCAGGACCGTGTTCATGCCTCCCATGTCAAATTCGGCCAGTTCTCCACATTCACGGTAGGCACGCAGCAGGAAATAGGCCGGGTGGGCACTGAATTCCTCGAAATGGCCGCCCTCCCCCGGCGGCCTGGCGCCACTGACGAAAGGTATGTCGCCGGCTGCGGCTGGCGCAGTGCCCTCTGGGCTGGTCATAAATCACATCCTTCCCTGCGGATTGTTGTAATGAAACATTTCAATCGAAATCTTTTATGGGATTATAACCCTGGTCCATGGCAGGGGCAAGGCGCGGCTGCGCTGCGGCCTGGCGGCCGGCGAGGCGGCCGAATAAAGTTACATCCGCCACGGACATGCCGCTGGCATACCCCTCCGCCGTCCTCGGAATGCCCGCCGTCGTCCTGCCGGCGGCGTACAGGCCCGGGACAGCGGCCCCGTCCGGCGTCAGGACCTCACCGGTGGGCAGGGTATCCAGACCACCCAGCGTGAATACTGTCGGTCGCAGTATCTCCAGGCTGTAATCCACCAGCGCATACGGCGGTTGGTTCAGTGGTGTCAACCATTCGCGACTCTTGTGAAACAGGGGGTCTGCGCCATCCGCCGCGTGCCGGTTGTAGTACGCCACCGTATGCTGGAGCGAACCGGTCGGTAGTCCAGCATCCTTTTCGACCTCTTCCACCGATTCACCGACCGCCACGATCTCCGTGGTGTCATGGTAATCGGGCCTCGCGAAATGGGCGTTGTCGATGAACATGAAGGCGCGGTGATTGGTCTGCCTGAACGCGAACTCTCCCATGCGTGCAAGGTAAACGTCCTCATTGATGAAGCGCTGGCCCTGCTCGTTGACGAAGATACCGTAGGTCAGCGCTGAGGGCGGATAGTGTGCAACCCCGATAAAGGCCTGGCTCATGTTGATCGCGTTGCCACCCGCGGCGACACCCATCAGTATGCCGTCCCCCATATCGCCGGGATTGCCGTGGCGGGTACAAAAGGCCTCCTGGGCGGGGATATGCTGGCGGGTCATCTGTTCGTTCATGATAAAGCCGCCCATGGTCAGGATCACGCCCTGGCGCGCCAGCAGGTAATGAGCCCGGCCGTCCAGTTTGGCGACGACGCCACGGACCCTGCCGGTGTCGTCGACCACCAGGGACTGCACCCTGGCGTCATAGCGGATTTCGGCTCCGGATTCCGCTACCTGTCGCATCAGGACATCCATCAGCACCTGCCCGCCCTCGTGGCCGGAATCCGCTGGCAGGTGAGCGCGAGGTACCGGTTGCGCGGCGTCACGGAATGGCCAGGCACGCTCGTTGCCGCTGAATTGCAGGGAATCCCCGGTCAGTGCGACCACGTCACGGCCCGCAAAGAATCCGCGCTTGTAGGGTACGCCTTGTGCTTCCATCCAGTCGAAGTGGCCTGCTGCGCCGTCGACGAAAGCCTGTAGCTTCGCGGGATCTGCATACTCTCCGAACGCAGTTACCAGGTAGTTGTAGAAATTCTCGCTGCTGTCCTCAAAACCGAGCTCCCTCTGCAGCGCGGTACCACCGCTGCCTCCGAGATACATTTCACAGGCGGACAAGCGGGTAGAACCGCCACCGCCACTGAAGCGTTCCAGTATCAGCACCCCGGACCCCGCCTGGCGCGCTTCCAGCGCGGCGCAGGCACCGGCGCCACCATAGCCACACACGATGACGTCGGTGACCGCGTCGACACTCTCTATCCCGGACAGGGCGACATTACGTTGCATTTTCAACCTCCCGGCGGGTCAGACCATGGTGATGCCGTGATCCACTGACGCGCGGACGCCGGAATCGGGCACCGTATCAGTGGACGCTGAACTGGCGTGGTTGGCAGCAATGTAGCCAAAGGTCATCGCAGGTCCCAGGGTCGCGCCCGCGCCAGGGTAGTAACGACCCATTGGCGACGCACTGCTGTTCCCTATCGCGTAAAGGCCGGCGATCTCGGAACCATCCCGGTTGATCACCTGGGCGTTTTCGTTGGTCAGCAGGCCACCCTTGGTACCAATGTCACCCGGGTAAATCTCAACGCCATAGAAGGGGCCTTCGACGACCGGAGCAAGACAGGGGTTGGGGCCCAGCCGGACATCGCCGTAAAGCAGGTCGTAGCTGTTCTCGCCGCGGTGAAAGTCCTCGTCGACCCCACTGTGTGCGTAACGATTGAATCGCTCCACGGTCTGTTTCAACCCCCCGGGATCGACACCGAGTTCGGCAGCCAGACCCTCCAACGTCGCATGTTTTTTGAGGAAGCGGTCGCGGACCCGCGGCGGCTGCAGCCAATCCAGTTTCATGCCGCCGGGCAGTAACGGCCCGAACGGGTATTCACGTCGGTAGCGGGAATCGAAAATCGCGAAAGCAGGCAGGTTGTCCTGGGCACCGGAGCGGTCATACATAGCCTGGACGGCAGTGGTGTAGGCGACAGATTCATTGACGAAGCGCCGACCTTCCCGGTTAACCATGATGCACCCCGGCATGGAGCGTTCTGTGAACAACATTCTCGCCCGGTCCTCGCCCTCCAACACAATGGTGGGGCCCCACCAGGCCTCGTCCATCAGGTGCAGGGCGGCCCCGATATGTTCCGCCGCCCTGATCAGGTCACCGGTATTCGTGGGACTGGCGGCTGACCAGTCAACCCGTGTTGGTCCGGGCAGGTATTTCTCCCGCATGTCCTGGTTATGTTCAAAGCCCCCGGCGCCGATTATGACTCCACGCCGCGCCCTGACCCGGCACGGCCCGTCTTGACCATCGACCACCACGCCACTCACACGGTTTTCCTCCATCAACAGTTCGACCACGGGGGAACTGAGCCAGAGCGGCACCCCGCGATCATCGAGAGAATGGCGCAGCCTGCCAATCAGAGCGTTGCCCATCACCAGTCGTCGAGAGCGCCGGGACTTCAACCGGCCGACAATATCGGCGGAATACTCCAGGGCCAGTTTAGCTACCACCTTGAACCAGCCGGGCGCCTTGCTGAGCAGGATCGCGCCTTCCTGGTTGGTGTAGCCAATGAGTCCCATTACCGTGGTCTGCACGTGCGAGTGTCCAAGCGTAGCGAACGCGTCGCCCAGTTCTCGGGCGTGATAGGGCAGCGGATCGATAGACCGCCCACCCGGCTTCGCACCCTCCAGCTCCTGGTAGTAATCCGCATAGTGGATCATGGACTCAAAGGCGGCTCGTGTCTGTTCCTGCAGGTAGCGGAACATCACGGGGGACTCGCGCACGTAGGCCTGAACCAGCGCGGGCTCAACGTCCTCCGCGGTCAGTGCGGTGATGTAGGCAATAGCCTCCTCTTCGCTGTCATCGATACCCGCGGCACGCATCAGGTGGTTATTCGGGATCCACAGGCCACCGCCGGAACTCGCTGACGTGCCGCCGTAGCTACCCGCCTTCTCTACCACAAGCACTTCACAGCCACGATCCGCGGCCCGGCAGGCGGCAGTCAGCGCACCCGCACCACTACCGACAACGACGATATCGACCTCGTGATCCCAGTTATTCATACTTAGAAGCGCTCTCGCCCGGCTATCCGCCCAACTATACCATATAACATTTACACTGAAATGTTATCAGTGCATCATGTTGGCCCGAGAGAGGAGAATGATCAATGATGCCGTCAGGTTACAGAATACCGATCGTGGCAGGCCTCGCCCTGATCTTGACGGCATGCGCGCGGGAAGCCGCGGTGGACTACGCCGGCCCGATCGCCGATTGGCCCTACTTTGGCGGTGATCCCGGCGGTCAGCGCTTTTCACCCCTCACGCAGATAACAGTGGACAACGTCGACGACCTTGAGATCGCGTGGGTATACCATACCGGCGACGTTTCCAGCGGCAACGACACGCACGGGCCAACCACGTTTCAGGCCACCCCGCTGGTTGCGCAAGACACCATGTATATCTGTACACCTTACAACCGTGTGATTGCGCTGGATCCGGAAAAAGGTACGGAAAAATGGGTTTTTGACCCGGGCGCTGATCTCACGGCCGTGTATACACCGTCCTGTCGCGGCGTCAGTTATTGGCATGGCACTGGCGAGGGCGAGTGCGCGAGCCGCATACTCACCGCGACGATGGATGCGCGGCTCATTGCATTGGACGCAGGCACCGGCACAGCCTGCGCTGATTTCGGCGAAGCAGGCGAGGTAAATCTCCTGAACAATCTCGGTGATGTACGCCCCGGCGAATACTATGTCACCTCGGCCCCGATGATCATTGGCGATCTTGTGATCACCGGCGCGTTCGTGCAGGACGGCCAGCGGGTAGATGCGCCTCCCGGTGTCGTGCGGGCATTCGATGTGCGAACGGGCGAACTGCGCTGGGCCTTTGACCCGGTGCCGCCGGGAGACAAACCTGTGACCGCTACCGAGGCGCAGGCCGGCGCAAATTTCACTCGCGCCACTCCCAACACCTGGGGAACCATCTCCGCCGATCGGGAACGCGGCATTGTTTTCCTGCCCACGGGCGGCTCGCAACCCGACCACTATGGCGGTCAGGAGCGCGGTGACAGGGACTACTTCGGCACCTCGGTCATCGCATTGGACGCAGAAACGGGTCAACGCATCTGGCACTTCCAGGCGGTACACCACGATCTCTGGGATTACGATGTCGCGGCCCAGCCAACCCTGTTCGAACAGCACGGGACAGTGCCCGGCGTCATCGTCGCAACCAAGATGGGGCATATTTTCCTGTTGAATCGGGAGACCGGCGAACCCCTGTTCCCGGTGGAAGAACGGGCCGTACCTGTCACCAGCGTGCCCGGGGAATACTCTTCACCCACACAACCGTTTCCCACCCTGCCCCGTCCTGTTCACCCTCTCAGGCTGACCGAAGACGATATCTGGGGCATCTACCCCGGCGACAGGGCAGCTTGCCTGGAGCAGTTCCGCAGCTTTGCGTACGAAGGGATTTACACGCCACCACCGCTGGGCAAAAGCGCCCTGCTCTGGCCCGGCCTGGGCGGCGGCGTCAACTGGGGATCGGTGTCGATCAACCCGATCACTAACACGATGCTCGTGAACTCGATGCGCGTGCCCTACACGGTCAAACTCATTCCCCGGGCGGAAGCAGGTAACCTGGACGGCAGTGATCTCGTCGGAGCGAATCCCCAGGAGGGCACGGACTACGTGGTAATACGCGGCGGTTTCCTCTCTCCCCATAATACCCCCTGTACCGCCCCACCCTGGGGTGTTCTGACCGCCATCGACCTGGATAGTGGCGAGACCCTGTGGGAACAGACGCTGGGGAACCTCGAGGAACTTGCCCCCCTGGGGATCGGCAAGTGGTTCAACTGGGGCACACCCAATACTGGTGGCACCCTGCAGACAGCGACCGACCTGGTCTTTGTGGCCGCGACTCTGGACGGCTATTTTCGCGCTTTCGACACGCGCAGCGGAGAATTGCTCTGGCAGGACAAGTTGCCGGCGCCGGCCCAGGCAACCCCCATGAGTTATCGCCTGTCCAGGACGGGCAAGCAGTACATCGTAATCGCCGCGGGCGGACACGGTCCGCTGGCTTATGCCGCCAGGGGCCCGGACCGTGTGGGTGAGTTGCTGGGCGACGCGATCGTGGCTTACAGCCTGCCCTGAAAGATGGTAACCGCCCGATCAAGCCATCCATACCCACCCGGGACCCGGCGATCCGCTACACGACCGAGGAAGCGCTGTCGGTGTTCGGGGAACGGATAGAAGAATTTTCCCTGAGCGGTGAGGCCCTCCGGGAGCCCTTCGTCATGGAAAATCGCCTGCAAGCCCTGAAGCTGTGCGTGACTCCGCGTTGAACACCCGTCAGGGCGTCAGCCCAGGGATATCTGAGCCGTCGAATACCCGGCCATCACTTTTCCGCAGACGGGAAACACCACCTCTCCATGCGCCGGGTGAGAAGCATAGACCAGGAAATCATCCTGCGATTCGAACGTCGCATGAACCGCCAGTCCGGCATTGCCCTCCAGCAGCCGCAGATCCAGGCCGGCCTCGAACTGGCGGATACCTGGAATATGCTGTGGCAGTTCATTGAATGCGGCCAGCACAGCCTCGCGCTGCTCCTGGGTGGTGCCATCCTTGAAATCAATCAATGTGACATGCCTGATCATAGTCAACTCGCCTCCTTTTTCCTGGCGGCCTGCTCGGCCTCGTGGTCGGCTATGGCCTTGTTGATGCCACCGACGTATTCCGCCATGAACCGGTCGGCATTGGATGCGGCCCACTCGAGCGACGGCGTGCGATTGGCGTTACTGTGCTGAAACAGGGGCATCACGTACTGCGCCACCAGTTCGTAGGATTTCTTGGTCGCCTCGTAACTCGCGGCGTTGTGCGCCAATGACAGGAAACTGCCAAATCCACCTGACTGATCCAGCAGCTTCTCGATGTGCGCAACCAGGTCGTCCGGCGTACCCACCAGGCCCACACCGAAAGCGCCCAGCCCGCCGGAGGTCCATACCTCGATGGCCTCATCCAGATCCTTGACCTGCGGGAACAGTTCCCCGCCAAACTTGTGGAAGTAGTTGAACATGTCCATCAGGCCATACTCCAGGTCGAGGACAGCCTGTTCCCTGGTCTCGGCAATATGGAACGGGGTCACCACCCGCCAGGTGTCGCGATGAATGGTCTGGCCGTACTCAGCCGCTTTTTCCTCGCAAATGCCCCAGCTGGTGGCCAGCGCCTTGAACCCCTCAGGGCTCGATGCCGCCACCGACAGCATCGCAGCACCGTACTGCCCGGCCAGGCGCGCCCCCGAGGGCGAGATGGCCGACGCTACCGCCAGTTCCAGCTTGTCCTGGTAGGGCAGGATGTGCATGCGGGCCTCGTTCAGCGTAAACCAGTCCGTCTCCGCAGTAACGGTCTCACCGTTGAGCAGCCTGACCAGTACGTCGAACGATTCGCCCATACGATCGCGCAGCTTCTTGGGGTCCACTCCCATCATGTAGGCGTCGGCAATCAACTGACCGGGCCCGACGCCAAACATGATCCTGCCTCGGGTCTGGTGATCCAGCTGGGCAATGCGGTCGGCCAGCACCAGCGGATGGTGATAAGACAGCGAGCTGACGCCCGTACCCAGGCGAATATGGCGGGTGCGCTCCGCCGCAGTCGCGATGAATACCTCTGGAGAGGCGATACACTCATAGGCACCCGAGTGGTGCTCGCCGATCCAGGCCTCATCGAAACCCCACTTGTCCATGTAGGCCACCAGGTCCAGATCGCGCTCCAGGGCAAAGGTCGGGTTGGTGCGGTCATTGTGGAACGGGGCGAAAAAAGCGCCGAATCGCATACGCTTGGGTCGGTAACTCATGCCGGCAAACTCCTGACAGAACAAAACATTTCAATACATATGTGTTTTATCATAAACATACGATTGTTTGTACACAAGAACTAATTCAAAGCAATCCATGCATGGTGCTGAATCACCGATAAGTTCACTCTTTGAGTTGCTCTGCCCGCTCGTTTCATCGCGCCCCGGAAGAACAATTGCAACTGAATCTTTTTTCCTCTAATAATGACCAGATTCAGGACAGGTAGCGATTTATGTCGAGCTGGCAATCCACAAAGACAAAGCATCAGGCATCGCAGTGAAGTTGCTCACGCCCACGCGGATTGGCGCCATGGAACTGCGCAATCGCTTGGTGATGGCGCCCATGACCACCAACTACGGGCGGGAGGACCAGCACCCCTCCGACCGCCTCGAGGCGTTCCTGGTGGAGCGGGCCAGGGGCGGTGTCGGCCTGATCACGGTGGAGGTCTGCACCGTGGACGTGAAAGAAAAATACCAGCCACAGTCCCTGACCCTGGGCAGCGACGAGTACATTGACTCCCATCGCAAGCTGACCGACGCGATCCACGCCCACGGCGCCAGAGTTCAGCCGCAGATCACCCACCCCGGCCCGGAATCCATGACCGCAGTTTACTTCGGTGGCCAGTCGGTGGGCCCGAGTCCGGGGGTCGGTGCGACCCACGGGCTGCCCGCCCGGGAACTCGCCCTGGACGAACTCGGCGGCATCGTCGACCTGTATGCCCAGGCCGCACGCCGGGCCCGGGAAGCCGGTTACGACGGTATCGAACTGCACGCCGCACACGCCTACATGCTGCTCGGCTGCTTTCTCTCGCCGCTCAAGAACAAGCGGCGAGACGAATACGGCTGCGATACCAGGGAAAACCGCACCCGGCTCCTGGTCGCGGTACTCAGGCGCATCAAGCAGGTGGCCGGCCCTGACTTTCCCATTACTTTGAGGATATCCGGCTTCGAGCGGGCCCCGGGCGGCCGGGATTCCTTCGATACAGCCGCCATCGCTCCCCTGCTGGTGCAGGCCGGGGTGGATGCCTTTCACGTTTCCGGGGGAATTTCCGATCCCATGGTATCGCAGATGGTCTGCGGCCCGGATGTCATCGACGGCTATAACCTGCCCGAAGCCCAGGCGATCAAGCGTGTGGTGGACGTGCCGGTGATGGTGGTCGGGCGCTTCCTGGACCCCTTATTTGCCGAGCAGGCATTGCTTGAGGATCGCGCTGACCTGATCGTCATGGGACGCCCCCTACTGGCGGACCCACAATTGCCAAACAAACTGGCCGCTGGCCAGGTCGATCTGGTGCGGCGCTGCATCTCCTGCCAGAACTGTATCGACTCCATGTTCCAGTGGCCGACGGACGCCCGCATGAACTGCGCGGTCAACGCCGCAACCGGCCGCGAACTGGACCTGGACTACGCGCCGGCTGCCCGGCGCAAGCATGTGCTGGTTATTGGCGGCGGCCCTGCCGGTATGGAGGCCGCGCGGGTGGCGGCAATCCGGGGGCACCGGGTGTCGCTACTGGAGCAGCGGCGCCGGCTCGGTGGCTCACTGTTACTGGCCGCGACAGTTCACAAGGACAACGAACTGGTCCTGGACTGGCTGAAACGTGAAATTGACCGCCTGCCGGTGGATTGTGAACTGGGGGTAACCGCAGACCTTGAAACCGTGCGCGCACTCTCTCCGGACGAAATCGTGGTGGCCACCGGCGCGGGGCTGACCTACCCCGACCTGCCCGGGCTGGATGGCAGGAACGTCCTGACCGGCAGTTTGCTGCGCAACATCGTCAACGGTACGGTGAGTTCACCCACCCCGGTCCTGAAATCCTGGCTACGGGCGGGACTGGACGTTGCAGGCCCGCTGCTCGACCGCCATCTTTCGCCCGGGCTGCTGCGCCGGGTGGCGGACCACTGGCTGCCCCTGGGCAATCGTGTCATTATCGTGGGCGGTGACCTGGCCGCTATCGAGTTGGCCGAGTTCCTGGCCCGCCGGGGTCGCGATGTGACCGTTCTGGAATCGGGCCCCGGCATTGCCCCTGAAATCGGCCCGAAGCGGCGCCTGGAGCACGAAAAACGCCTGGAAGCGCTGCGTGTCAGCATCAATACCGGGGTTATAATCGCCGCCATCACGGAAGGGGCTGTCATACTGCGCCTGGACGATGGCAGCGACCGGGCTGTTCCCGCCGACCACGTTATCGTGACAGGCACCCCGGTGCCGGATACCGGACTGCGCGACGAACTGGCGGCGGCGGGCTTTTCCTGCCACGCGATCGGCGATGCCACGGGCCTCGGGCTGATCGTCAAGGCCATTTACGAAGGCAATCGCCTGGCTCACCAACTCTGAGCCGCAAAGGAACATACCGTGCCCAACCTCGTTCTCCGCTTCGATATGCGCAACCCCGACTTCGGCGCCAGCACCCGGGAGCTTTACGATGCGGCAATTGACATGGCCGTGTGGGGCGAGGAGCAGGGTTTCGACCTCATACAACTCAGTGAACACCACTGCTCCGATGACGGCTACCTGCCCTCCCCGCTGGTGCTTGCCAGCGCCATGATGGCGCGAACCCGGCGCATCCGCGTGCGGTTTTCGCTGATCATCCTGCCCCTGAACAATCCCCTGAAACTGGCGGAAGATCTCGCCGTGCTGGATGTCATCAGCAATGGCCGCGTGGAGGTAATATTCGGGGGCGGTTATGTGCCCGAGGAATTCGAGATGTTCGGGGTCAACCTGAAAGAGCGCGGCGCCTTGATGGAGGAAGGTATAGAGGCGATCAAGCAGGCCTGGTCCGGTGAGACGTTCACCTACCGCGGCCGGACGGCCCGGGTTCTGCCGCGCCCGGTGCAGCAACCGCATCCGCCGATCTGGATGGGTGGTAGCAGCCGGATTGCCGCGCGCCGCGCTGCCCGACTCGCCGACAACTTTTATACCCCCAACCCTGAGCTGTACCAGGTGTTCCGGGATGCGTCGATCGAGCGCGGTCATGATCCGGGCCCCTGGGCAAATATCGGCAGCGGTTTCCTGCTGGTTTCGGAAGACCCGGAACGGGAGTGGCAGCGACTCGCGCCCTACATCCTGCACGAGTGCAATTCCTATGGCCGCTGGCAGCAACAGACCAACACCGCCGGCCAGTACGTGGAACTGGAAGACGTCCAGACCCTGCGGGGAACCGGCCTCTACCCGGTGCTGACTCCGGCGGAGGCCCTGGCGTACGCGCGGGACCGGGGAGAGCGCGGCAACGTCACCCTGCACCCCCTGATCTCCGGCTACCCGCCGGCATGGGCCTGGGATCATCTGCGCCTGTTTGCGAAAACCGTACTGCCCCATCTCAGGTAAAACCCGCCGGGCACATAACTATTCAAACTGGGGATCAGTCTGGAGAGCCCCGGACCCGGGCCGGCTCGTGTAAACTGGCGGCCGCTCTTTCAAGCGAGAACGAAGACGGGTACAGGTATGAAAACCAACATTGGCTTGCTGCTTAAAAAGCGGGCAGAAATCACGCCTCACCGCGAGGCCTTCGTGGAATTCGAGCGCGGTAGAAGGTTTACGTTTGCGCAACTGAACGCACGCTGCAACCGCGTGGCCAACGCCCTGGTCGACAGGGGAATCAAACCCGGCGACCGGGTCGCCACCCTGCTGAAAAACGGCATCGAGTTTGTCGAGACCTACTTCGCCCTGGCGAAAATTGGCGCCGTGATGGTGCCGGTGAACTGGCGCCTGGTGCCAGAGGAAATCGCATTCATCCTGGGTGATGTCGCGGTGACAGCGGTCATATTCGACTCCGACTTCGACGTCCAGGTCGCGGCGTTGCAGGGAGACAACTATCGGTCACTGACCGTGGCGCACTGGCTCCGCCGCGACAATGGCGGCGATACCAGCGTCCCCGCCAGCAGCGACTACGAGGCACTGCTGGAAAGCTCCCGTGAGGAAGAACCGGCTATCGGCGCCTGGGAAGACGACAACCTGTTCATCATGTATACCTCCGGCACCACCGGGCGCCCCAAGGGCGCGGTACATTCCCACAACACCATGTTCTGGTCGCACCTGACCAGCATGTCCACCTCCGACATGCGAGGCGACGATCGTTTCCTGCTGCCATTGCCCATGTTTCACGTGGGTTGCCTGAGCCCGACTTCCCTGCTGGTCCATCGCGGCGGCACGGGGGTCATCATGCGGGAGACGGATGTTGCCGGCATGTTCAAGTGTATCGCGCAGGAACGAGTCACCATTTTCATGTCGGTACCCGCCCTGTTGCAGTTCATGCTACAGGCGGCGGAGAGTGGCGAGCAGGATATCTCGTCGGTGCGCTGGATTGCGACCGGCGCGGCCCCGGTGCCGGTATCCATGCTGCATGCCTACGAGAAGCTGGGCATCCGGATGTTCCAGGCCTATGGCCTCACCGAGTCCTGCGGTCCGGGCACCCTGTTGCTGCATGACGATGCGGAAGCCAAGGCGGGCTCCTGCGGTAAGCCGCAGCTGCATACCGAAGTCAAGATCGTGGACGACCAGGGTAACACCATTCCCATGGGCTCCGAGCAGGCCGGAGAACTGTTGCTCGCGGGCCGCCACATGATGAAGGAATACTGGAACCGGCCGGAGGCTACTGCGGAGACCCTGCGTGACGGCTGGCTATACACCGGTGATATCTGCACCTGGGACAGCGAGGGCTTCATCACGATCTGCGACCGCAAGAAAGATATGATTATTTCCGGCGGGGAGAATATCTATCCCGCGGAATTGGAAAACGTGCTGGTCGCCTACCCGGAAGTACAGGAGGCAGCCGTTATCGGCGTTCCCTCGGAGAAATGGGGCGAAACCCCACTGGCTATCGTGGTAACCACACCGGGCACGACGCCGGGAGCGGAGGAACTCACCGACTGGTGCAGGGAGCACCTGGCAGGCTACAAGGTGCCCCGTCTGTTCGAGTTTGTGGATTCACTGCCACGTAACCCATCGGGAAAGTTACTGAAGCACGAGTTGCGTGAGCGCTTCCCTGACGCGGCCCCCTTTTAGAGTATCTGCGGTCAGGGTGTGTATTCCTCCGTCGTGTTCAACGACGCGCTCTCGCGGACGGGCCTTCCGCCCACGACATAGAGCTGTCCGTCGAGGGTAGCGACCGCCGGCCGGTATCTGGCGTCCGACATGTCCGCCAGCCGCTCCCAACTGTCGTCCTGGGGGCTGTATCGATAGATTGATTTTGACGAGGGAGCATCGGCCACAAACGAATCACGCGGATTGATGAGGCCGCCCACGGCGTAGAGTCTGCCGTTCAACGCCACCGCGGAAAGAAAATCGCGCTCCTCAGGTAAATCTGCCACTCTCTTCCACTGGTCTTTGGCAGGGTCATAGCGTTCGACTATCCGGCTGGAGAAGATACCCAGGCCGTGGTTGGAGCCTCCCACCGCATAAATCAGTCCTCCGACCGCAGCGACCCCGAGCCCAAGCCTTGGCGTAGGCATATCTGCTCCCTTGCTCCATCTGTCTTTCTTGGGATCATAAATTAGAACGGCCGCACCGGGTGTCCCGTTCCAGAACGCAGTGTCAGAACCGCCCATCACGTAAATTTTGCCATTTACCACGGCACTGCCGCCCACCGCCCTCGGCTCAGGCATCGGGGTTCTGGAGACCCAGGTATCGGTTTGTGGATCGTACTCGTGCACGTCGGCAAGCGCGGTCTGCTGGGCCGCACCACCGATCGCGTAGCATTTCCGCTTGAAGGTGCTTACCTCAACTATCGATCGGGGCACTGGCAGACTGGCCCGGGGCTCCCAGCTATCGGATACGGGATCATAGGCTTCTACCTGGCCGTGCATTGCCCCGGGGTCGCCCCATCCCAGACCGATCGCGTAGAGTTCGCCGCCGACGACACAGGCCCCGTGGAATACGCCGGCGGTAGACGTTTCCGCCCGCTGTCGCCACGTATCTGGCCTGCCGAATACCGGTTCCAGGTAATACACCCGGTCAGATTCCAGCAGGCTCATCAACGGGGTGTCGAGCAGCCCCGCAGTTGACAGGCGGCAGGGCTTGGTTGACCCGCCACAGAAGGAATCGGGCCGGGTTCTCCAGGCCGTAAACGTGTAGGCCGATTTCGGAACCGCCCGGAAGGTCTCGCTGAAAAATGTGTCCACCACATCGATGACACAGGTCTCGCCCGCCGCACACCGGTACGTACCGGAGTCAGTCCGGACCTGTCCCTGTGTCGAGTTGGTGACTTCGAGTTTACAGCTGATGAGGGCCTGAATGAGGCCCAGTAACACTAAAAACCGGACGAGATACATAAAACACCTCACGGTTTTGAGTTGGCACTCTGGAATTACCCTAGGTCAATATTCCCGAGGTGTCAAAAAACGACACCAGTTCGCCAGAGACATGAGCCAAGCTTTAACGTCAAATACTTATCACCAATCGCTTCGGACTGGTTATGGTTCGCTAATACCCTTAATCGGCGCTAACTAAGCCGTCGAGGTGTTTCCTTGCGACCTCTACCCTATCTTGCTCAATGCGAGATAAACCACACCCCACCCTGGAGACCAGCGCACCGTCTCGACCTCGTAAACCGGCGTATCGCATTGCAAAGAAACAGCAAACGGTGAAAACATAACTGAATACATCAACAGAAGCGACGCGCGTACCGAACGGCTTTTCATAACTATCCACTTAAACTCGACAGGTTTCGAGATACACCTTGATTTGTATCATCGCACGGCTCCGACAAAAAAATCATATCGTCGACATTCGCTCCTGGGGGGGTAAAGGCGGGACTGTCATTCCCCCTTGTCATCGTCGCTGGACATGATGACCGCTATGGCTGAACACCTTCATTGGTCACTTATGACGTTTCCGCGGAAACGTCATAAACAGCCAAATATAGAAAACGCGACCAGGCACCATGCGACCCTCGTAAAAGTTGGTTAAGCCCGATTACGCCGACAATCAGGCCAGGCACTGAAAGCTATGTACAAACACAGCAATACGTTGTCACTGCTCTCTCAAACTGCCAAGTCGAGAGTGGACAAAAGCCACACATATCCAGGTGATCGCCAACAGGCAGGTGCCGGCTAGCGCAGTCTTGAGTCCACGTTCTCCCCTCGCTAGAAGATCGACAATGAAGATGAACTGCGCCCCTGCAATAACAAACGCCGCAGAATAGGAACTCCCGATTTTAATGGTGGCCCAATCGAGTAACACGACCGAGAGAATTACGTAGACTGACAGAGCAACCAGTGGCGGCCATTCGGTTGTGGCAGTGTCACCAGCAGCGATAGGGATGAAAAAAATAGAACACCCAATACCGTAAGCAATCCCATGATGACGGCGGATAGCACCGCGGCCTTTATTCTGTTTCCCACAGGCACCTCCAAATGTGCTGACCCAAGAAGCCGATCAGCCCGGAGCCTTCATCAGACGTGCAAGGGCTGCGGTATCGAACCATGTTTCAAACAGGCAAATTTGCGTGCTGGAACGACATATCATTCGCCCTGCGATCCACGCCAGATAAATTTGCTGCAGGCGTCACCGACGCATCGATAAAGCGCCCCCTGGGGATACGATACCCACACGATCTCTGACTTTTCGCGTTTGGAAATGGCTATATGTTCTACCGCCAGGTTGGGCGTGCCGCTGAATTCGATACAGCTGTGGTTCCCATAGCACTGCAACACGGCCCCGGAGGAATAACCAAGTACCACGCCCCGACCATCACCGGGTACCGGTTCCATAACCGATATGTCTCCACGATCTCTTGCTACCGCGGCCTTGAGAAGCGCCTCTCTTTTTGAAGCGTCAGTGGCGCCGGCCCCTGCAGGGTCTTGGGCGAGTGCTGTGGTACTGCAGACGACAATAATGAATGAGAGCAGAATGTGTCGCATCGTATGCTCCTTGTCTTCGGCGAAGACAAGAATCCTAGCACAGGTCCTGATGCTCAGGGACAGATGGTGCCCGGAGCCGGAATCGAACCGGCACGCCTGCAATAGGCGGGAGATTTTAAGTCTCCTGTGTCTACCAATTTCACCATCCGGGCATGCCCCGCCTGCGCCCCGAAGGGCGGCGGCATAATAGCACACAATTGCCGCCGACAGGCCACCGGTCCGGCCCCGGTGGCCTTCCCCTCACGATCTGATGCTAGACTTGTCCTGTCACGTTCACAGGCCGGCAGATGCGCACGTTTCTCACAGTCATCACAGGAATCATTCTGATTCTGGCGCTCGCTGTTGGAAGCCTCTTTTTCGTCAGTCAGGACACGCTGGTTCAGCTGATCCAGAGTGGCGTGCGGGGCTTCGCCGGGCTGCAACTGGAACTGAAAGAACCGGTGATCGACTTGCGCCAGGGATACGTTTCCGCGGAAGAGCTGCACCTGCGGCATCCCGGGGAGACGGGCCCGCCCCTGATCTCGGTTCTGGGATTGAGCGCCACCACTGATTTCAGCGACCTGTTATCGGGCAACCTGGTGGACACCCGCGGTGAGGCCGGGGCCCTGATCATCTATGTGTCAGCTAAAGACTCGACTGAGGACCCCTCCCCCGCGGCCTGGTTGCAGCACCTGACCTGGCTGCCCGACACCCTCACTATCGGGACGGTGCACCTGGTAAACAACGCCGCCGAGGAGCTGTTTATCTTTCCCCTCAAGGGTTTCAATGGCCAGCGCCTGGGCGGACAGACCTTCCAGGCCACGGCCGACGCCGACTGGGACGGTGAACCCCTGCACGCCACCGTGAACCTGCACGCGGTACGGGATATGCTGATTTATACCGGCATTGATATACAGGCCCGGCTGGAGGCCCCGCTCAGCAACAGTTCCGGCGAGATAGACGGTGAGGTTCGCGCCAGCGGGTCGGATTTCAGCTATGACTTCCGGATCAGGGCCGACTATGAGCATATATCGGATTTTATGCAGGCCATAGAAACCCGCTGGCAGTTGGAGGGCGCGCTCGGGTTGGAGGCCCGTATGCAGGGCGACGGCGACGGATTCCGTTTGAGTGACGCGCAGTTTGAGCTGGATAACCTGCCGGAGTACCGGTTTACCGCCAACGGGGAGCTCACCTATCGCGGCGATGGTGAAGGCGACATTGCCATCGTTGCCACGGGTGACGTGGCACACGTCGAACGGCTCATGGACTGGCTGGACCTGGACCTGTCGGGGCTGGGCCGGGCGGACGCCGAGATTACCCTGTCCGGTGCCCTGTCAGCGCCCGATATCCCGCGCTTCGTACTCCATACCCAGGAGGAAGCCGGGCTGGCACTGGACATCGAGGGCAGCATTTACCAGGACCCGGAGCGCGGTGGCACCAACGATGATCAGGTCCTGATACGGGCCTCCGCTCCCAACCTGGCCGCACTGCAGCGCTGGACCGGGGATCTCGGCCTGGAACCCGGTCCCTGGCGTGCCGCGGGTCGCTTACGGCGTGCGGAGGGCAAATTGCACCTGGACCAGATCGAGGCAGAGATCGGCAAAGCCGATGAAGTCCTGTTGACCGCCACCGGCGTTATCGATGACCTGGGTCCCATCGGCAAACAGGGAATAAAGGGCCTGTCAGGTATCGCCCTGGATCTGGTCGCGGACATCCCGGACTCTGCGGCCCTTGGCAGGCTGATCGAGGTAAAGCTCCCGGCCTACCAGGCCCTGCGTGGCACTGTCAGTCTGGGTGGCGACTGGCCTGAGCTCACCCTGGACACGGGCCGTTTGACGATTGACTCCAGCGACCTGCAGTCGGTCGTCAGCGACATCAGCGCCCGCTTGACCCCCGGGGATAAACCCTTGTTAAAAGACCTGCGCGGACAGCTGCAACTCGCACTCAGCGACACCTCCGCCCTGTCCCTGTTTGTCGAGCGCGAGGTTATATCACTGGGGGCAGTGAATTTGACCGCCGATCTCGTCCAGCGAGATCGGGCCGTTGGTCTGCAACGGATTGATGCGGGGATCAGTGGCGATGACGTCACGCTGCAACTGCGCGGGTCCGTGGGCGATGTGGTTGAGTTGGACGATATCGCCCTGCGCGGGCATTTCGCGGGAATCGGGGTACACGAACTCCTGCTCACCTACCTGGAAGGGTTCGATTACCAGAAGTCGCTGGGCACTCTCCAGGGGAAGTTCCGGCTGCAAGGCAGCCCGCGGCAATTGGACGTCACCGAGCTGGAGGTCAGGACCGTAAACTCCCCTATCCTGGCGGCGTCACTGGCGGGTAACATCACGAAGATCGGTTCGGCGCCGGCCGCCGACCTGTCGGGAAGCTACGCGGTCAAGGATAGCGCGCTGCTGGAGCAGTTGACGGGACTTCGCCTGAAGCCGGTCAAGGGAAAATTCCAGGCGGATTCCAGGCCGGGCCATGTAAAGCTGAAAGCAGATGCGACCGCAGGCAGTTCCACATTACTCGGGGATGCAGACCTGGCCTTTACCGATGGCGATGTCAGCGCGGCGGAACTGCGCCTGAGCTCGCCCAGCCTGGTGCTGGAAGATCTCGGCTTGCAGGTTGAAGACAGTGACGCGGAACAATATGTGCCTGCCGACCAGTTGGAACCCCTCGCGGACATCGACCTGCGTGAAAGGCTGCTGCTGCGCTCGCCGTCCTACCCAACGGATATCCGTATCGAGTTTGACAAGGTCAGCGGTGAGAATACTGCCTTCAGCGGCATGAGTATTCACGTCACCGGCGAGAACAACCGTTATACCCTGCGCGACCTCACGATCAGCTACGGTGAAGCCGCCGCCGAGGTTCGGGGCATCATCGACCTGAACCCGGACCCCATCGGCATCAGTTTGGCGGGACGTGGTATCCGGATTCCCACTTTCGAGTTAACACGGGACCTCGGTTTTGACGCCCAGGTGGCGGGGACCCTCTCCTTCCGTGGCGGCCTCAGCACCCGTGGGGAAAAAAGGGAAGATATGCTGGGCAATTTGGAGGGCAGTCTCGCCCTGGCACTGGAGGACGCGGTGATCGAGGGCGCCGCCTACGATGTGCTGGCGACGGACTTCCTGGCCTGGTTCTATTCCGGCGCGCTATTGGAAAAATCCACCCGCGTCGACTGCACCATGGCCCGGTTCGACCTCGCAGGAGGCCGTGCCCGCTCAGACAGCCTCTATATCGAGACCCAGCAGATGGTCGCCACCGGGACCGCAAAGTTTAATCTGCTCGAACAAACCATGGACGTCGAGATCACGCCCAAATCCAAGTCCCGGACCGTGCAGATACCCTCCAAGGTCGGGCTCAAGGGCAGTTTCGACAAGCCGGTCCCGACTATTTCGCCCATCGCCAAGGCCGCAGACCTGTCGACCGAGGTGATGTTACTGGTACCCAACCTGGCTTTGAAACTGTTCGGCGAACTCGACCCGAAGAAAAAGTCCGTCACCCCCTGCCTGGCCCGCGCCGAGCGCCTGTAGCAGCGGCACGCTGGCTTCGTGGTACACTTCGGGCCATCATAACAAGACACTCCGGACACAGACATGGCCCAGGCTCGCGGTGAGTTCAGCTCTCGGTTAGGTTTTATCATGGCAGCGGCGGGCAGCGCCGTGGGACTCGGAAATATCTGGGGCTTCCCGACCCAGGCAGCCTCCAACGGCGGTGCCGCCTTCCTGCTCATTTACCTCGTACTCGCCTTCACCCTCGCCTACCCCGCGCTGATGGCGGAGTTGATTATCGGGCGGCACGCGCATGCCAACGCGGTCAACGCCTTACGCCAGATATCGCCCAACCGGGCCTGGGCCGGCATCGGGACGGGTACCGGCATCGTGGGCTTCATCGTAGCCAGTCTGATTCTCAGCTTTTACGCCATCGTCGCCGGCTGGATGATCGCATTTTTCTTCGGCTCGATTGCTGAACTACTGGGCATGACGGCGCTGCACGACTGGCTGACCAGCTTCAGTATTGGCCGCAATCTCCTGTTCATGCTGCTGTTCATAGTCCTGACCGTAGGCATCATTTCCGAGGGCGTACACGACGGTATTGAACGCTGGTCGAGCCGCCTCATGCCCCTGCTGCTGGTATCACTGGTCCTGTTGGTGCTCTATGTCCTGACGCTGGACGGCGCCATGGACGGCCTGAAGGTGTACCTGTTGCCCGACTTCAGCCGCGCGCTGGCGCCCGGTCTGATCATCAAGGCCCTGGGGGCGGCGTTTTTCTCCCTGTCCCTGGGGGTCGGCACCATGCTGATTTATGGATCCTACATCAGCGACAAGGAGAACCTGCCGGTGGTGGGCGGCATGGTCACCGGGGTGGACATCTGCATTGCGGTACTGGCGGGGTTTCTGGTGTTACCCGCGATGTACGTTGCCCTGCACAACGGGGTCGAAATATTTTCCGAAACGGGTACGCTGATTTCTGAAGACACGCTGATTTTTACCGTGCTGCCCGCCCTGTTCGACACCATGGGCATCGCCGGGGTGCTGGTATCCATTACCTTCTTTTTCCTGATGACCATCGCGGCCCTGACTTCCTCGATATCCATGCTGGAGGTACCGGTCGCCTATACCATCGAAGAGCACGGCGTCAGCCGCAAGAAGGCCGTCATGGTGATCGGGGCGGCTATCGCTATCGCCAGCACCGTTATCCTGCTCAATTTCAACGACCTGTTTGGCCTGGTGGTCGCCGTCACCACGCGCTACAGCCAGCCGCTGCTGGGCTTCATGTTATGCGTTTTCGCCGGCTGGGTCTGGCACCGGGACACGCTGCTGCAGGAACTGCGGAAAAACAATCCCGAGGCGGAGCAGGGCCTGTTCTGGAAAATCTGGCCCGGCTACGTGCGTTTCGTCTGTCCCCTGATCATTCTGGCCATATTCATCCAACCACTGTTGGGATAACGTAACTACTGCAGGTGAAATGAACAGCCGCGACTATGAGCAATCCCCTTCCCAGCCCCGATGACGACACCCTGCCCCTGATGGGCATCGGCTCCTGTCTGGCCGGAAACGCCGTGCGATATAACGCCCAGACCAAGAGCCCGAATAACCATGTCCGAGAGATCGCCCGACACTTCCGCACCCGCGCCTTCTGTCCCGAGATGGGCATCGGCATGGGCGTACCGCGGGAACCGATTCACCTGGTCGGTACAGAGACCGACGCGGTGCGCGCGCTGGACGTGTCCAGTCACAGCCAGGACTTCACGGACAAATTGGCGGGTTATGCCGGCACCGTACTCGACGCCGCGCCAGAACTGTGTGGCTACATACTGGTCAAGGGCAGCCCGAGCTGTGGCTACGAGCGGGTCAAGCGCTACAGTGACAAGGGGCACTCCCTGGCCAGCGACGCCCGCGGCGTATTCGCTTCCGCGCTCGAAGCAGCAGATCCGCTGCTGCCGCTGGAGGATGACGGGCGCCTCAACGATCCCGGCCTGCGGGAAAGCTTCGTTACCCGGGCCTACGCCTACCACGAGTGGAAGCAGTTCAATAAGAAACCCCTGACCGCCGCGCGTATGGTGGAATTCCACAGCCGCTACAAGTATCTGGCGATGGCGCACCACGTGCCATCCTACAAGGCCCTGGGACGACTGGTCGCGGACGCGGGTAAAAGTGACCTGGCGTCACTCGCCCGGGACTATATCGTTACCCTGATGGCGGCACTTAAAAAGGTGGCGACGGTGCGCAGTCACAGCAACGTGCTGTTTCACCTGGCAGGTTACCTCAAGCGGGATATCTCCGCGGAGGAACGCCAGCGCCTGAGGGACCTTATCGAACAGTACCGGCAGGGACAGGTGCCGCTCATTGTCCCGCTGACCATGCTGCGCCACCACTTCGCCAACAGCCCGAACGCCTATATCGATCAGCAGGCCTTCCTGGAGCCCTTCCCCGACAGCCTGAAAATTCGCAACCTGGTCTAGTAGATGGCGGCCAGTGCCTGTTCCAGTTCCGGATAGCGGAACTCGAAACCGGCTTCCAGCAACGCCGTTGGAACCACCCGTTGGCCGTTGAGCAACAACTCGTCCGCCATCTCTCCCAGCAGCAGTCGTGCTACCGGTGCGGGCAACGACATCGGTGGCAGGGTATGAAAATGGTGCCGGAGTGCTACGGCAAACGCCTTCGCGGTCACCGGTTCGGGAGCGGTAAGATTGAAGGGCCCCGACAGGTCCTGCCGCTGCAGGAGAAAGCAAATTGCGGCGACGACATCATCGCGGTGAATCCAGCTGAACCACTGTGACCCGCCGCCCATGTAGCTGGCGATCCCCAGGCGAAAAGACATGCTCATCTGCTCAAGGGCGCCGCCGCCATCATCGAGCACCACGCCCAGGCGCAGGGGGCAGACGCGCACCCCCAACTCCCCCGCCTGTTGCGCTGCCGTCTCCCAGCGCTGACACAAGCCCTGGGCATAGCCGCTGACGGCACTGGCGTTTTCACTGAGTTCCTTGTCGCCCTGGTGGCCGTAGAATCCCACCGCACTGCCACTTAACAGCGTGGCCGGTGGTGAGTCCAGGCGCCGGAACAGGCCCAGCAGCGCCTCGGTGGTGCCCAGCCGGCTGTCCTCCATGCGCTGTCGATAGGTGCGTGTCCAGCGCTTGGCGGCCAGCGACTCCCCCGCCAGGTTGATCACCGCATCCAGGGATTCGTCGCTGGCAACCTCGTCCAGGCTGCGAACATAGCGCAGGCCATCCTGTTCGGCGCGGGCTTGCCGGGACAGGATGGTGCAGTGGTGACCATCCGCACGGAGTCTTGCCACCAGCGGCGTGCCGATAAAACCCGTGCCGCCGGTGAGCAAGAGATCCATGGCCTTAGCGGGCGACCAGGGCAGCCATGGGCTCGAAGTACTCGTAGCCGTGTGACAGGGCCACCGCCTCGTAGGTCACCTTGCCGTCATGCACGTTGAGGCCGTTGCGCAGGTGCTCATCACGCGCCATTGCCTTTTGTACACCCTCATTGGCGATCATAATGCCATAGGGCAGGGTGGCATTGTTCAGGGCCATGGTAGAGGTCCGCGCGACGGCGCCCGGCATGTTGGCCACGCAGTAATGCACGACATCGTCAACCACGTAGGTGGGCTCGTCGTGGGTCGTCGGCCTGGAGGTTTCAAAGCAGCCGCCCTGGTCGATGGCCACGTCGACCACTACCGAACCGGGCTTCATCCTGGAAATAATGTCACGGGTGAGCAACTTGGGGGCGGAGGCGCCAGGAATCAGCACCGCGCCGATCACCAGGTCGGCCTTGAGTGCATACTCCTCGATCGCTGCCGCGGTGGAATACACCATACGGGCCCGTCCCTCAAAGTCGTTGTCCAACTGTCGCAGGCGCGGAATTGACCGGTCCAGAACCGTCACGTCCGCTTCCATTCCCACCGCCATGGCCGCCGCGTTGTAACCCACCACGCCGCCGCCGATTACCAGCACCTCCGCCGGCGCCACGCCGGGTACGCCGCCCAGCAGCACGCCGCGACCGCCGGAGGCTTTCTCCAGGTGATGCGCGCCGGCCTGCACTGACATGCGCCCGGCCACTTCCGACATGGGCGCCAGCAGCGGCAGCGTACCGTCGGCGGCTGTTACGGTTTCATACGCGATGCAGGTGGCTCCGGATTCCACCAGCGCGCGGGTCTGGTCGGGATCGGGTGCCAGGTGCAGGTAGGTGTACAGAATCTGGCCGGGCGACAACATCCTGCACTCGTCGGGCTGGGGCTCCTTGACCTTTACGATCATCTCCGCGCGCTGGAAAATCTCCTCGGCAGTGGCGACGATTTCTGCACCGGCTGCCACGTACTGCTCGTCGTGGAAGCCGATGGAATCCCCGGCATCCTTCTGCACCATCACCTGGTGGCCGTTGTGGATAAACTCCCGCACAGACGCGGGAGTCAAGCCCACCCGGTATTCGTGGTTCTTGATTTCCTTGGGTACACCTACCAGCATGTGACGATCCTCCATCGTTATCAGGGTCACAGTGAAAACAGCAGCATAGCCCAAAATTTCCAGTTTATTTTCACTATTTTTTGCGCTATACAGGTGTTTTATTATTTTAATCGCCATTTTTCAGGTGATTTAACTATGAAGGAACGAAAATCCGCCTCATTGAGCCGCATTGACCGCAAAATCCTGGGTATTCTGCAGCGAGACGGCCGCATCAGCTACGCCGAACTGGCACGACAGGTGGGGCTTTCCACCACCCCCTGCACCGAGCGGGTCCGCAAGCTGGAAAAGCAGGGGGTAATCCGTGGCTACCGCGCGTTACTCGAACCCGATTACCTGGACGCCGGGCTGGTGGTGTTCGTCCAGATCCGCCTCAGCCGTACCTCCCCCGCCAACTTCGACGAGTTCCGGGAAGCGGCCGAGGAGTTGGAGCAGATCCAGGAGTGTTACCTGGTATCGGGCAGTTTCGACTACCTGATCAAGGCCCGTGTTGCCGACATGGCGGCGTACCGGGAATTCCTCGGCGACACCCTGCTCACCCTGCCCGGTGTGGAAGCCTCTACCAGCATCGTGGTGATGGAAACCGTCACGGAAACCCTATCTATCCCCATACCGCGCTGATCGGCTCTCTAGGTGATCCCGCATCCGGCAGCAACCGTAACAAGGCCATGAATTCTCCCGTCATTTACTGGTTCCGCCAGGACCTCAGGCTCGAAGACCTGCCTGCACTCGAAGCCGCAGCGACCGATTCGAAACTCATCCCGGTCTATATTCTCGACGATGACGCTGCGGGCGACTGGGCCCCCGGGGCGGCAAGTCGCTGGTGGTTGCACCGCAGCCTGGCAGCGCTGGCCGACGACATTGCAGAGCGGGGCGGCAAGCTCATTCTGCTCAAGGGCGACAGTGGCGATCACCTGGCGCGGCTGGCCGCACAGGCCGGGGCCGACACGGTCTACTGCAGCCGCCGCATCGAACCCTGGGCCCGTGAGCAGGAACGTGCCGTGGCTGAAACGCTCAGCGAACAGGGCGTCCGGTTACGGGTACACCCGGGGTCACTGCTGTTCGAACCCGAGGCGGTCGTGAAAGGTGACGGTGAACCCTACCAGGTTTTCACGCCCTACTGGCGCGCCTGTCGCAGCCAGCCCGAACCTCCCGCGCCGCGCCCGGCCCCCGATGACGTTGACTGGTATGAGTCTGGCCTGGACTCTGACTCACTGGATAAGTGGCAGCTGCTCCCGCAGCAACCGAACTGGGCGGCCTCCTGGGATGACTACTGGCAGCCCGGGGCCGAAGGCGCTGCGCAGAAGTTACATAGCTTCCTGTCCGGACCACTGGCTGACTACGCCGACGGCCGTGACCGACCGGCCAGCGACAGCACCAGTCGACTCTCCCCCCACCTGCAATTCGGTGAAATTTCACCGCGCACGGTCTGGCAGATGGCGCGGGAGGCGGAGCAGGATCCTGCTCTTTCAGGTCAGGCCGAAAAGTTTCTGTCCGAACTGGGCTGGCGTGAATTTTCCCACTACCTGCTCTGGCACTGGCCCGACCTGCCCCACGCCCCGTTCAAACCGGCATTCGAAAAATTCCCCTGGCAACAAAGCGATACCGCGCTGGCGGCGTGGCAGCAGGGCCGCACAGGCTACCCACTGGTGGACGCCGGCATGCGCGAGTTGTGGGCCACCGGCTACATGCACAACCGGGTGCGCATGGTCACCGCCTCATTTCTCACCAAGCATCTACGCCTGCACTGGCGGCTCGGTGCCGACTGGTTCTGGGATACCCTGGTCGACGCCAGCCTGGCCAACAACTCGGCCTCCTGGCAATGGGTGGCGGGCAGCGGCGCCGACGCGGCGCCCTACTTCCGCATTTTCAATCCGATCATCCAGGGTGAAAAGTTTGATCCCGATGGCGATTACGTGCGGCGCTGGGTACCGGAACTGAAGGACCTGCCGGACCGCTTCCTGAACCGGCCGTGGGAGGCTTCCCCCGAGGTACTGGAACAGGCCGGTGTTATACTGGGCGAGCAGTATCCGCAACCACTGGTGGAGCACAAGGCCGCCCGCGAAGCCGCGTTGGCCGCCTACGAAAGTATCCGCTGATACCGGAATCCACATGTTTGACTACCTTATCATCGGTGGCGGCATCGTCGGCCTGTCCAGCGCCTGGCAATTGCAGCAGCGCTGCCCCGGGGCGAAGATCCTGCTGCTGGAGAAGGAACCCGATGTCGCCCGCCACCAGAGCGGCCACAACAGCGGCGTGATTCACGCCGGTATCTACTATGAGCCGGGCAGCCTCAAGGCCACGTTCTGCAAGCGGGGACTGCAGGCCACCCTGGCGTTCTGCCGGACGCACAACATCCCGTTCGAACAGTGCGGCAAGCTGCTGGTCGCCACCACGGAGGTGGAACGCGTGCGGATGCTGGCCCTCCATGCACGCGCGCTGGAAAACGGGCTGGATGCGCAATTGCTGGACGCGGCACAGTTACACCAGAAGGAACCCAGGGTAGCCGGCCTGGGGGCCATTTACCTGCGCAGTACCGGTATCGTCGACTACCGGGAGATCTGCCGCGCGATGGCCGAAGAATTCCGCGCGCGCGGTGGCGAGATCTGGCTGGGCCGGGAGGTCACTGCCATTGCCGAGGGCGCGAATGATATCTGCGTAACAGTAGCCGGCGCGGATCCGGTGCGAGCCCGCCAGCTGGTGGCCTGTGGCGGCCTGATGGCAGATCGACTCACCCGCATGCAAGGCATCGAGACCGACTTTCGTATTGTCCCCTACCGCGGCGAGTATTACCGGCTGGCCCCGTCGCACAACGACATCGTCAAACACCTGATCTACCCGATACCCGATCCGGCCCTGCCCTTTCTGGGCGTTCACCTCACACCAATGATCGACGGCACCGTGACCGTGGGCCCCAACGCGGTGCAGGGCTGGAAACGGGAGGGCTATGGCCGTATCAACCTGAGCCTGCGGGATACCTGGGACCTGCTGTCTTTTCCGGGGTTCTGGCGGGTTACGCGCGCCAATCTGAAGGCCGGAATTCAGGAAACCTGGCACTCCCTGTGGAAGCCCGGCTACCTGAAGCGGGTGCAGAAGTATTGTCCCTCACTGCGGCTGGCGGACCTGCAACCTTATCCAGCGGGCATCCGGGCCCAGGCGGTGCTGCGGGACGGTACGCTGGTGCACGATTTTCTGTTCAAGGAAACCCCCCGCAGCCTGCATGTCTGCAACGCACCGTCGCCCGCGGCAACCTCCGCCATTCCCATCGGAAATTACATCTGCGACCGCCTGCTGCAGGGCGCGTGAGCTCCGCGAGTCACGCCGCCTCGTGCGCGCTCGCCAGCGCTTCGAGGAAAGTCTGTACTACCCGCGAGGGCCTCGGCGCGTGCCGCACAATGGCGCTGAATGAACACTGGTAGTGAAACTGTTGCGGGCAAAGTGGCCGAATCAATTTCCGGTCGACAACACTCTGCGCGTAGTGGTCGGGGAGGTAACCCAGGTATACGCCTGACAGGATCAGGGTCATTACCCCTTCCTGGTCGTAGGCCGTGGCGGCGCGCGTCATGCCGAGCTCCCTGCCCTGCTCCATGTTCGGCGAATGGTAACCCAGCCCGGCATATTTGTTTGCCAGGACCTCCTGCCTCGACAACTCACGGTCCGGCCTGGCGTAGAGCGGATGCTCGCGGCCGCAATACAGGTGCATGGTCTCGTCAAACAGGGTGGTGTAATCCAGGCTGGTCGAGGGTCTGTGCTCGGGGATGACACCAATGTGGTAGGTGCCGTCCATCACCCCTTTCTCGATCGTGTTGATGGGCCCGACATAAATCTCGAGGCGCACGGCCGGCGCCATTTGGTCAAAACGTCGAATTGCCTCCGAGATTCTGCAGCCGGGGTTGGTCGCGGTCTTGTCGAAAATGGCCAGCACCACCTTACCGGTCATGCGCTCATGGACCTCGTCGACCTCGGCCCTGAATCCGTCCAGCGCGCCAAACAGGCGCAGGGTCGCGTCGTAGATCGCGGCGCCCTCGTCAGTCAGGGCGAAGCCCCCCCGGCCGCGCCGACACAGGGTGACACCCAGGCGGATTTCAAGGTCCTTGATATGCCGGCTGATGGTCGAGCGGCCGATATTAAGCTCCAGTTCTGCCGCGGAAATACCGCCGGCTTCCGCCACCTGCCGGAAAATGTGCAGCAGGCGAATGTCCACGTCAGCCAGTTGCCCCAGAATCGCGCGTTTACTCATGACAGCTCAAATGTTTCATATTTCTGACACTAAAGAGTGATATTGGAATATTCTAGCAACATTCTATTCGCGATACAGTCACGCCTTTGTGCGCCAGGCAGGCGGCAGGCAGGCCTGCGGTCGGCCGACCGGCGCAGTGACCAACATGGGAGAAAACCAATGAGCCAGCCCGAATCCCTTGCCCCGCTGACCCAGGAAGAACTGGCCGCGCACTGGATGCCCTACACCGGCAACCGGCAGTTCAAGCGCGACCCCCGCATCATCGTATCGGCGCAGGGCGCGTGGTATACCGATGACCGGGGCCGAAAAATATTCGACGGCCTGTCCGGCCTGTGGTGTTGCGGGCTGGGGCATGCCAACAGCGAGATCAGCGAGGCCGTCAGCAAGCAGATCGCCACCCTCGACTACGCGCCCGCGTTCCAGTTCGGGCACCCGGGTTCCTTCAAACTGGCAAGCAAGATCAGGGCGTTGATGCCCGCTGGACTGGACCACGTGTTTTTCACCGGCTCGGGTTCGGAAAGCGCCGATACCTCCCTGAAGATGGCACGCGCCTACTGGCGCCTGAAAGGCCAGCCCGCCAAGACCAAACTGATCGGCCGCGCCAAGGGCTACCACGGGGTGAATTTCGGCGGCATCAGCGTCGGCGGTATCGGCGCCAACCGCAAGCTCTATGGCCAGGCCGTGGACGCCGATCACCTGCCGCACACCCAGTTACCGGAGAACGCCTTCTCCCGCGGCATGCCGGAGTCCGGCGCGCACCTGGCGGATCACCTGGAAGACCTGGTTGCGCTACACGATGCGTCGAATATCGCCGCGGTGATCGTCGAGCCTTTTTCCGGCTCTGCCGGGGTCGTGGTTCCGCCCAGGGGCTACCTGCAGCGCCTGCGGGAGATCTGCACCAGGCACGATATCCTGTTGATCTTCGACGAGGTCATTACCGGTTTCGGCCGGGCGGGAGCGATGACTGGTGCCGAGGCCTTCGGCGTAACCCCCGATATTCTCAACATGGCGAAACAGTTGACCAACGGCACCCAGCCGATGGGCGCGGTTGCCGCCCGGGCCGAAATTTACGACACCTTCATGGCCGCGGGCGGTCCGGATTACATGCTGGAATTCCCCCACGGCTACACCTACTCCGCCCACCCGGTAGCCTGCGCCGCGGGCCTTGCCGCGCTGGACGTGCTGGTCCGCGACAGGATGGTAGAGCGGGTGCAGGAACTGGCCCCGTATTTCGAGGACCTGGTACACGGGCTGAAAGGCAGCCGCTACGTGACGGACATCCGCAACTACGGCCTGGCGGCGGGACTGACCTTCGAGGCCTACCCGGGAGAGCCCGCCCGCCGACCCTTCGAGATCGCAATGAAGTGCTGGGAAAAGGGTTTTTACGTGCGCTACGGTGCCGACACCATCCAGGTTGCGCCGCCGTTCATCAGTGAGCGGGAAGACATGGATGCGCTGATCAACGCCCTGGGAGATTCGATCAGCGAACTCGACTGATTCTCAGTCTTCCTCGCGCAACCTGATCGGTCCGAACTGGCGGGGAAACCGCCCCTGCATGCCGGCATAGAATTCGCGAAAGTAGTCCATGTCCAGGCTGAGGTCGCCGCTGGGGTTCAAGGGGCGGCCAAAGCCGCCCCGTTTCTGCAGGTAATCGAGAAAAGACGGCACGATAGGCACCGCTGCGCCGGTGGCGATATGGTAAAAGCCCGATTTCCAGTAACTGGACAGGGAGCGCGTTCCTTCCGTCGGGATCACCAGGATCAGTTCCGCATTGGCGCGGAACGCCTCCACCATGGTATCCACCATACGGCGGCTCCTGTGGCGTACCACCGGAATCCCCCCCAGCCCGCGCAGAAACCAGTTGGCGCCTGGGAAAAAAAGGGTGTGCTTTGCCAGCCAGTTCACTTTCACCCCGTAGGCCATGGCGAACAGGATCATCAGCGGGAAATCCCAGTTGGAGGTGTGTGGCGCCGCAATCAGGACATAGCGATGATCAACGGGCGGCTCACCGTCCAGGGTCCAGCCGAACAGGCGCAGCAGTCCGCGGGCCAGTCGCTTTTTCATGGGGTATCCTCGGACTGCAGGGACACGCGCACCGCGTGCCCGTGCTGTCACGTATCCAGGCCCTTCTTCCCCGCCTCGCGAACGATGGGTTCGTATTCCGAGAACGCAGGACCCTCAACGGTGGCGCCGATGGTAAAACCGGCGTCCACTGTCAGTGTATGACCCGTGGTGTAGCCCGACTCATCGCTGGCGAGCCACAGGGCCGCATTGGCGACATCTTCCGGCAAGCCGGCCCGGCCGCGCAGCGGGGACGCTTCGGCGAGTTTCTCCCGGGCACCAGCCAGGTTAGTCGGATCGCCGGTCAGGACGCTGGCCACCATGGGTGTCGCCATACTGGCCGCGGCGATGGCGTTGACCCTGATACCTTTGCCGCACAGTTCGGCCCCCACGTTCTTGGTGAGGCCCACCACGCCGTGCTTGGCCGCGGCGTAGGCGTGGGGCCCGAGACCGCCCATCAGGCCGGCGGTGCTGGCCATGCTGATGATAGAGCCACTGCCCTGCGGCTCCATCACCCGGGCGGCATGCTTGAGGGCGTAAAACGTGCCGTTCAGCAATATATCGATCGTGAAGCGCCACTCGTCTCCCGGCGTGGTCGCTATGGGCCCGACGGCGCCGACAATGCCGGCACTGTGGAACACTATATCCAGGCGCCCGAAATGCTCCACCGCCGCATCCACGGCATCGGCCACGTCCGCCTCCACCGTGACATCACAGTGGCGGTAAAACGCCTTGTCACCAAAATTACTGACAAAAGCCTCGCCGGGCCCATCCTGGATATCACACACGCAGACCCTGCAGCCCTCGGCAATAAAACGCTCAGCCGCCGCGGCGCCCAGACCGCTCGCACCGCCGGTGATCAGGGCGGTCTTGTTTGCCAGTCTCATGTCATGTCTCTCTATCGCAATCATGGGGACGATGCCCCGATGTTAGTGGACTACTGACGGTCCAGTCTCAATCATCCTGACAGATAAGATCGTCCGGTGCACGCCTGCCGATCGTCTCGGGCGCGATATCGCCGAAACCCTGTGAACTCGGCGATTCTAAACGCACCCAGTCGGTCATGCCGGTGCGGCGGGTAATGGCCCAGACGCCGTCCCGGCATTCGAAGCGGTCGATGTAGCGCCCGCCCACGAAATAATCCATCTCCGTATCGAAGGCCTGGGCGCCCGCCAGCGGGTCGCCCAGGGCCCGCACCCGGTGAAACGCCGTGAAGTAGGTTTCCACCCTGGCCGAGGCCAGGTCCCCGGACGGAAATTCAACCAGGGTGTTGCCCATCTGGTGATGGGTGCGCGAGTAGGTTTGCAGCAGACCCAGAGCGAAAGCGACAAAATCCCCCGGGGCGTCATCGGTGGACGGCACCGAGGGGTCCGAAGAGGGCCCCTCGTAGAAGTGCCAGTGCCTTGAGCCGGGATGGAAACAGCTGCGCAGCAGGGCCTCGTCCAACCTGTCGATGGCCCGCGCATAGCGGAAGATCACCTCGAGGATTTCCTGCTTTGCGAGCAGCGCCTCCAGCCGGCTGTCAGACATGGTCACAACCTCCCTCGTAAGCTACACCCCTCAGTCGCCGAAGCTGTACTGCACTTCCAAACCGTAGGTGCGCGGCGGCCGCGCCGAGGCATAGGACCACAGGCCGGCCACGTCGTAACCGTGCATGTAGCCGTCCTCATCGGTCAGGTTGCGCCCGAACAGGCTGAATTGCAGGCCGTTGATGGCGTAGTTCACCGAGGCGTCCAGCAGGTGCTGGGAGTCGTTCTTCAGTTCCGGTACGTTGGAGACATTGACGTAGTGCTCTCCGATATAGTGGTAGGCGCCCCGGACCCAGGCCCGGCCGCCACCAATATCCCACTCATAGGTGGCATCGAGGGAACCGGTCCAGTCCGGCGCGCGGCGGAACTCGAGCCCGGACAGATCAACCGGCCCCTCCAGGCCCTCGTAGGTGAAGTCGTCGTACTCGGAATCGAGGTACCCGGCGTTCGCCCGCAGGCTGAAGTGGTCGCTGATGAAGGCCTGGATATCGATTTCCAGGCCCTGGATGGTCGCGGTGGAGGCGTTCTCCACCACGGTTTTCTGGCCGGTGTCGTTGTCATCCGGCAGCTGCAACTCCTCCTGTTTGTCCTCGTAGTCCATGTAGAACAGGTTGGCGTTGATCCGCAGGCGGTTGTCCATCCACTCCGACTTGAAACCCAGCTCGTAGTTGTCCACGGTTTCCGGGTCGTAGGGCTGGGTGGCATCGACGAGGTTCGCCACGCGACCGTTGAAACCGCCACTGCGGTAGCCGGCGGAGTAGGTCGCAAACAGCATCATGTCGTCATTCAACTGGTATCGTACCCCGACCCGGGGCGTGAATTCGTCCCACTTGTCGTCGGGGTGGTTCGGACCGGTATTCACCACACCGTACTGGCGCGCTTCCTTTTCATCCTCGGTATAGCGACCACCAAGGGTGAAGGTCAGCGCGTCGGTCAGGCGATAATCGGCCTCAAAGAACAGGGCCTGGGAATCGGTGTACTGTTCCCCTTCCTGCAGAATATCGAGAATCACGTCAAAGTCGTCCGGGGACGGCACATAACTGCGCAACTGTATCGCGTACTCCGACTCCCACAGGTAGGCGCCCGCCACGAAGGTCAGCGCGCCGCCGGCATCGTAGGTCAGGCGCAACTCGTGGCTGTCCTGCTCGTACTGGGCCGGCCGATCGGTGCCGTAGAGCAGGATGGGGGTGCCGTCCCAGTTGGACAGGATGGTCTCGTCCGATTCCCAGAAGCCATACAGGTAATCCAGGCGCATGGTCTCGCTGATATCCCAGCGCAGCTCGAACTGGTGGAAGTCGGTGTCAAAGGTGGCATCGTCATCCGCTGGAACGATTTCGCTACGCGCGGAGGCTGTGACCGGGTTGGCGCGGGAGGACTGCTCGCCACCGGGCCGGACATACACCTGCGCGATCTTGTAGCGGTCGCCGGTGATCGGCTTATCCAGGGAAGGGGAACAGAAGCCGAAGCCGGAGCAGAACGCGTGCCGGGGTTGCGCGGTGTTCAACAGGGGCGGGGTATCCTGGTCGGTCTCCTCTTTGAAGTAGGTATACTCCAGGGCCAGGTTTTCCGTGGCATCCCACAGCAGGTTGATGCCATAGCCCTGGTAGTCGATCGCGCCCATACCTTTTTCGCCGGTGGACACGTTGTCGTAGAAGCCGTCCCGCTGGTCGCGTTTCGCCAGGCTGACTTTGGCGGCCAGGCTGTCAGTAATACCGAAGTTGAAGATGCCGTCGAGATAGTAGGCATCGTAGTTCTCCACCCCGGCACGCACTTTGCCCCCCAGTTCGCCCGTGGGCTGGGTGTGCTTGACGTTGATCAGCCCGCCAATGGTGTTGCGCCCGAACAGGGTGCCCTGCGGGCCGCGCAATACCTCGATGCTCGCCAGGTCGATACTGCGCAGGATGGAACCGGCATTGGCGCCGAGGAAGATGCCGTCGACCACCACGCCCACCGCGGGGTCAAAGTTCTTTTCCACGTCCGCCACACCGATACCGCGGATGAAGATGGCGGCCACGCCACCGGGACCCTGGGCGGTGTCGTCGATGATCAGGTTGGGCGACACGCTGGCCAGGTCGGCGATGTCGCGGGCGAAGCTGCGATCGATCTCTGTCTGGCTCAGCGCGCTGACGGCCAGGCCGACATCCTGCAGGCTCTCGGTGCGTTTCCGGGCCGAGACGATGATCTCTTCCAGCGCCCCTGCCCCCTCCTGCGCGCCGGCCAGCGGGGAGACCGTGGCGCCCAGCGAGGCTGTGGCGACGGCCAGTGCGGTGGTAAGTGCTCTTTTTTTCATGTGTGTAGCCTCCTGGGTTACATCGTTATCAAGCGGAATAAAACCTGTGTCTTGCGTATAGCTCAACCACCCCGTTCAGGCGTCTGCCGGCGCCGACAACACGGTGCCTGGAACGGGGTTGAAGTAATGAATCGTTACCTTGCGCTGGAGAATCTTCCAGATACCTTCGCGCTGCTGTAACTGGTCATAGTAAGTGGCACCCACAATCGTACAGGTGCTTTCGTCAGCCAGGGTCCCCACGCAATCGACGTCGCACATGGACCGGGCGTTTTCCGGTCCTTCGAACTCAACTCGGAGATTGGTGGTCAGGTGGTGGGTTTCACCCCAGGCTGGCCACAGCACATCGTATATGGCTTCGTGGATACCCGCGTGCCCCTCGAAACGGCCGAAGGGAGGGCCGATATCCCAGACGCAGTCTTCCCACCATATCGCCAGGAAGCGATCGAAATCGCGCTTGTCGAACCCGTGGCAGTAATCGGATGCGAGGTCTCGAATGGCCGACCTGCTTTCCAGGTCGGCCACCCTTGCCATCAGCGCGTCCACCACTGCCGCTTCGGTTGCCATGCTCACCTCTGTTGTTCCCCGGCGCGACGTGTCGGTAGCGGGCCCGGCCGGGATTATATTTTTATCGCCAACATTGCTTGTTTGAGTCTAGCAAGTTTAGCCGACAGGCTACTCTTGTCAACAATATTCGGGTTTATTTCGCGCGCCCCAGACCGGTGTCGACAGGAACCCGAGGGCGCGCATCAAGCGCCCGTCTACTGGCCTGCCCCGGGGCCGTCAGCCTCACCAGGCAATTCGAAAACGTAAATCGCCTGCCCGGTAACCGGCTGGTAGATCTCCGGGCTGACCTGCGCGGTCAGCGCCCGAAAAACGCCGATGCCGGTCTGCACCGCGATATATTGCCGACCCTCGACCGCGAACGAAATGGGAAACCCGTGTAGTGGCGCTCCCAGCCGAACCTGCCAGAGCAGTTCGCCCGAGTCGACGTCAAAGGCCTTGAAGTAACGATCGAGGTCACCGACAAACGCCAGCCCCCCTGCCGTGGTCAATACCCCGGTGAGAAACATGGCGGCCTGTTGATGGGCCCAGAGTTCCTCCATCGCGTCCACGTCGAACGCCGCCAGTCGACCGAGTTTGCCGTCGACGCCGGGCATCGGGTAGGTATGGGATTCGCCACCGTAGCCACCGCCGCCCTCCTTCATTTCCACCGGGCGGCCGAGCAATTCCGAGCACAGCTGGTGGAGCGGTATGATCAGGGCCCCGGCCTCGGGGCTGTAGCCGGAGGCCTGCCAGTTGTGCCCGCCGTAAATGCCGGGGCAGGCGCTGATCGGCTCATTCAGGCCCGCACTGCGGATGTCGGCGCGGTAGCCCACCTCGCCCCGCTCTCGATCGACCGATTCAAAGATGGTCTGTGGCATTGTTTCCACCATCGCCAGGAACCGGCCCGTGCGGCGGTCAAGTTTCCACAGGATGCCATCCTTGCCGACGGTGAGAAGGGCCGGGGTACCGTTCAGGTCAACCAGCACCCGCTCGAATCCCACCTCCATGTCGATGGTCTCGCCGGCAACATGCTGGTAGTGCCAGACGATCCTGCCGGTTCTGGGCTCCAGCGCCAGGGTGGAATTGGTGTACAGCGCGGCATCGCCGGTGGTCATACCGCGGCTGGCGGCCACCCAGGGCTTCGCCTGTGACGTGCCGATAAAGAACAGCTTCGATTCCGGGTCGTAAGATCCCGCGATCCAGGTGTCGGAACCGGCCCGCAGTCCCACCGGCAGGCCGCCCCAGGTGTCCCCGCCAGGTTCACCCGGTTGTGCGATGGTGGAGGTGCGCCAGAGTTCCCGTCCCGTGTCCGGGTCGTGGCCTGTAATGAAACAGCCGTTGCCGGTGTAACGCTCGCAGCCGTTGATGCCACTGATCACAACCCCGTCGGCGATGAGCGGTCCGCTGGTATGCGTATAACCCTGCCGGAAATCAGCCTTCCCGGTTCGCCAGACCTGCTCACCGGTGTGGACATCAACCGCCACGACGGCGGCATCGTAGGTAGCGAGAAACAGCTTGTCACCGTACAGGGCGATGTTTCGGGTTGGCCCGCCCAGGGTCCGGGATGCCTGCGGGAACTGGTACCGATACTCCCAGATCACGTCGCCGCTTGCCGCGTCGACCGCCTGCAGGACATTCCCCGGGTGGGTCAGGAACATGATGCCCTTGTACACCAGCGGGGTACCCTGGTTAGAGCCGTCCTGCATGGCCAGAACCCAGGCCAGGCGCAAACCGTGCACATTGCCGCGGTTCACACTGTCGAGCGGGCTGTATCCCTGGCCGTCCAGGGTGCGGCGCCAACTCAACCAATCTGCCTTGTCGGGCTCTGCGAGCATCGCGTCCGTCACCGGCGGCAGCGGCGGAATCCGGCGATTGACAAACCCACCCCGGGACCTTGCCACCTCATCGATGCTGCCCGCCTCGGACCAGCTCTCCCATTTCCCGCTCGCGTCGCCCTCCGTTCCGCCACCGGACAACGCGCCCTGGTTTGCCTGGTCCACAAAAGCGAGAATCGCCCCGTAGTCCGCACTGCGCAACGGGTTCGACGAACCGGGGGGCATATTGGCCCGGGTGTAGGCCAGCAGCGCACTCGACTTCGGCCACTTCGAAAGGAATGCCTCACCCACCAGGGCGGTTCCGTGTGCTGACCCCCTCAGGTCAGCGCCGTGACAGCCGGCACAATGCTGCTGATAGAGCGCCCGCCCCTCGGCCAGGAACTCCTCGCCCGCGGCCTGTGCCGGGTCAGTCGCCAGGGAGAAGCCAGCCAGGCCCACGAGCAACGCCAGCTGTTGCAGACGGCCGTAATGATGGAATATCAGCATGTTGTCTCCCCTTGCAGCCAGGCACTCAATTGATATAAACGCTACCAACACTTGACTTGTCTGCAGGCTAGTCTAATCTTGTTGGACACAAACAAGCAAATTATCTACACCGGAACACCATCACAGGACGTGCTTTGACAGGGGCCGGGCAAGAGATATTTGGCATGACGACACAACAAGAACGCAGCACCGGCTCCCGCACCCCGAGCCGCAGTGCCAAGGGCAACAGGCGGCGCACGCAGGCGGAACGCACCGCGCTGTCGGACTCGGCCATGTTCAAAGCGGCCGTCGAATTGATCAACGAGCGCGGCACCCAGCGGACCACCCTGAAGGAAATTGGCGAGCGAGCGGGCTACAGCCGGGGGCTGGCTCACTCCCGCTTCGGGTCGAAAGAGGGCTTCCTGAACCAGTTGTTTGTCAGGTTCGACGCCCGTTGGAAGGAGCACCTGAATGGCTACGTGGGGAACAAGACCGGCATCCATGCCCTGAAAGCAGCCGCCCGTTCCCTGCGCGATTTCCTCGGTGCTGAATCCGGCTATATGCGCGCCATGTATGTACTGTGGTACGAATCCCTCGGTCACGAATCGGCCATGCGGGAAAAACTGGCGGACCACCATCGCATTTACCGGGAAGACGCTGCCAGGTGGATACAGGCCGGCATCGACGACGGCGATATCAACCCGGCCATAGACGCCCAGCAATTTGCCATACAATACTGCGCCTTCATATTTGGCGTGGTGTACCAGTGGTTGGTCAACGCGGACTCGCTGGACCTGGACGCCCTGTTTTCACACTACGAGATGACCCTGGATCGGGTGCTGCTCGACAAGCACTGACCACCCCCCCGCCCACTGGCCGACCACAGCAACAACAGTCGGCCTGGCTGTTATTCCTGTGCCAGTTCAAACGCGAGCAGTACGTTACCGGGCATGTGGAAATAAATGCCGTAGCCACTGTTCACAAACAGCCTGCGGCCGGCGAACACCGGACCACTACCACCGCCGAATGAACCACCGCTTGCGCTAACCCCATTGACCGTCGGGAACGCCCGGGCGCTGTCGAAATCCCACAGCACCGAACCATCGTCGGCGCTGTAGGCGCGCAGGTGGCCGTCCATCGCGCCGCCCAGCACACCGCCGGGAAAAGCCGACGCTGCTGCCGAAAGGCCCGGCTGGCAAAGATCGCGGCCGGCGCAGACGTCCCGGGCACGCTGATACCACAGGACCTCGCCGCTCTCGACGTCCAGCGCATACATTCCGGGGAAGGGTTCTCCCGGCCACCGGGGCCCGCCGTCGAAGTCGGACATCGGCACATAGACGACCTCACCATCGACCGCCATCCCGAAGTGCACCCCACCCTGGATGCCTCCGCGGCCGAGCTTTTTCTGCCACAGCACCTCGCCGCCCTTGTCCGGATCCAGCCCATAGACGACACCTGACTTCTGTCCGGCAATCAGCACCTCCCTGCCCTCGGCAGTCCGGGCGATTATCACCGCTGCACCAAAATCGTAGTCCGGCCCGTTCTCCGGTGGACAGTTTATTTTCTCCTCTGTCTCGCAGCCCATGTTCCAGGCGTCACCGGAGGTCATCTGCTGACGCCAACGAATGCTGCCGTCTGCCAGGTCCAGGGCGAGAATGGCGTCACTGGTATCGTTGGCTGGCGAAGAGTAGTTCTCTCCCGTACCCACGTACATCACACCTCGCTTCAGGTCCAGGGCGGGGGTATTCCATATGGGTGCACCCGAGGGCGCGATCCGCGGCGTGCCGACGCTGTTCTTGCCCACCTCCCGCGGCGGTTCGTCGATGGTGTAACCGGTCCAGAGCTTCTCGCCGGTGTCCGCCGCATACACCGCCACCCCGCCGCGGAAGGTGCAACAGGCGTAGCCCGGGTCCGCCGCAGCCGTCACCTCCAGCGCTGACAGGGGCACATACAGGCGCCCGTCGTGCAGGGCCGGCGCGGCGGTCAGGGTCAGGCTGGGGTGGTCGTCCGGCCGATCCCGCCAGGCCAGTTCACCGGTCACCGCGTTGACCGCGTACACGTTACCCACCAGGTCACCGAAGTAGAGTAAAGGTGACTTGTGCTCCCCCGGTTGCCAGGGAGCGATCACGATCGCGGTCCGCACCTCGGCGACGGTACTGAACGTCCAGCGCAGGCAGCCGGTGGCCTGGTCAAGCGCAAACACCGTGCCGTTCTGGCTGCCCACGAACACGGCACCGCCCGCCGTGGCGGGCTGGGACCGGGCCCGCACCGCATCGGGGTAGGCAAAGGCCCACTTCAGGCGCAGCCGGGAAATATTGCCCGCATTGATAGCCGTGTGGCTGCTGTCGAAATTGCGCTGGTTGCCCAGTTGCACTCCCCAGCCCAGGGCATTGGGTGGCTGGTTGAAGTCAAAGCTGGCGGCGTCACCGGAACAAGCGGGCGGCAGCGCTGCCTCGTGGGCATCGTCCAGGTCCTGCCCGGTCAGGTATTCCGCGATCTGGCGACGTTGCCCTGGGTCGAGGGCGCTCGCCTGCTCCTGCATGATACCCGAGTCCATTGCGCGGTAAACAGAACTGGCGGACATGATCTGTAGCAGGCTGAGCTGGGGCGCCTTGGATACCGACCCGCCATGACACTGTTCGCAGTGCTGCTCGTACAGGGCCTTGCCCGCCGGGTCATCTGCCGCCGCTGCGGATACCGCGACCGCCAGGCCGCCAAGGAACAGGATTAATGCTGACTTCATAGTGCCTCCACTCGATAGCCGACCCGCGGGAAATGCACCACGACCTCGCCCGCGTGGGGGTCTTCGCGCCGCACAGCAACGTCATGCTGGGTGAGCCGGACCAGGCTGCCCGATACGGGTACCGCGCCGTAATCCTCCGGCGTGACCGTCACCTGCTGACCGGCTTCCAGTGGCGGCCAGCGACCGGGCGCCAGGGCCGTTTCCGCCGTGGGTGTGCTGTCCCGTGACTCGGTGTGCGCTTGCGCCGCCGTCACCTCGGTGCGCACGCCATGACCCAGCGCCGCCACCCGCTGCTCCCAGGCTTGCAGGCTGGGCAGGTCTTCCAGCAGGGCGTCGGCCCCGTTGATATTTCCACGGCACATCCAGACCGGGGCGTAACAGGCGGCATCGGCCCAGGAAGCGGCGTCGCCCAGCAGCCAGTTCCGCCCGTCTGCGAGCATGTCCTCCACCCGCTGCAGGTTGGCTCGAAACTGCGCGAACAGGTGCGGTATCTCATCCGGCAGGGTCTGCTGGTCGAGAAAGTCGAAAAAAGCGAATCGGTCCTCGATGATCGCCTGCGGCAGCCCCTCATTGGTCCCCATCGACAAGCCCGCCCCGGGCCGGAACAGCAACAGGTCACTCCAGGAGGCCAGGCTGTGACACAGCGATTCGCTGCCACCAGGGAATAGTGTCGGGGCCCCGAATCGCGCCTCGAGTTCGCGCGCAATACGCTGGGTGTCGCAATAAATGTCGGCGCCGATCTGCATCACCGGGGTCTTCCGGTAGCCCCCGGTCAGAGCGGTGAGATCCGGCTTGGGCATGACCAGTGGAATCTGGACCGAGCGCCACGCCAGGTTCTTGATACCCAGCGCGACCCGCACCTTTTCCGCGAAGGGGGAGATGTCAAAGTGATGAAGAATGATGTCAGTCACGGCTTTTATACCCGGTCATTCGTCGCGCCCGCCCTACCCGATAAAGCGGGGGCACGCTGTCCCTGGCCATAAAAAAGGGCCGGCAAACCGGCCCGGAAAGGTCAATCATATACCTTACTTGCTGGTACCAAACCTGGCGCCCAACTCCAGGCCCCACACGCGAGGTTCGGCATAGGTCGCGAAGGTCCACAGACCGCCGACATACTGGGCGGCGTTGCGGTAGCGCTCATCGGTCAGGTTCTTGCCAAACGCGGCCAGGTACCAGTTACCGCTGGGATGGGTGTAGGTGATACTGGCGTTGACCAGCGTATGTTCCTGCAGCGTGGTGTTGAAATCCGGCACCGGGGTGCCGCCTGGGAAGCCGGGGCTGGGCGGATCTATCGCGTAGTAGTTGACGCTTTCGTCCTCGTAGTAGACGCCACCGATCGCGCGGATGTCACCCCAACTGGCTGAGTAGGTATAGGTCAGGTCGAGACCCGCCGTGACCTCCGGCGCCCGGGTCACGTCGTTACCCGCCAGGGAAACCGGCGGCGTGCTGGGATCCAGGTCCAGGTCCAGGTCGAACTTGTTGTACTCGGAATCCAAAAGACCCAGGTTGGCCTGCAGCGTGAGGCCGTCGGTCAGCAACACCGTGGTCTCCAGTTCCAGGCCATAGGCTTCCACCTTACCGGCGTTGAACACCACGGTCTCCTGCAGACCTTCCGGCGTGGTCACGATCGTCGCCCGCTGCATATCCTTGTATTCCACGTAGAACAGGGCGGAGTTCAAGCGTGCGCGACCGTTCCAGAAGTCCGCTTTCAGGCCCACCTCAAAGGAATCGGCTTCCTCCGGGTCGTACCGGGTTGCGGACAGCGGCACTGACAGACCGGAACCGGCCTGGTCCGAGTAACCACCGGACTTGAAGCCGTGGCTGTAGCTGGCATACCCGTACAGTGACTCGCTGAACTGGTTCGATAGCAGCACCCGGTAGGTCGGCTCGGTCCATTTCTCCTTGTCGGTCTGGCAATCGAAGGGGTTCACCGTGCTACAGGGATAGCGGCCGGTATTATTGCCGTCGAAGGGCAGCGAGGCGGGACCTACACCGTAGACCACGATGGGCGTGCCGGGACGCGAGAAAAATTTCTTCTCTTCTTCGGTGTAGCGAATGCCCGCGGACAGGCTCCAGGTATTGGCGAAATTGAAGGTGCCGTCGACATAGGCGGCGATGGACTCCAGTTCCTGGTTATTGCTGATCAACAGGGGATTGTCGTCATCCAGCACCCCTTCCACGGCGGACCCGAAGATCTCCAACACCCCGAGGTACTGGGCCACGTTGAAGGCGGTATCGTCTTCCTGGTAGAAGACACCGGCCACAAAGTTGAACGGGCCGTCATAGTAGGAGGCCACCCGCAGTTCCTGCTGGAAGGTCTCGCGCTCGTCGTAGCGATTGGCGTCGAACAGGGACACGATCCCGTTTACGTCCCCCACCTCGCCGGTATAGGTGCTGGGCAGGTTGGAATCCTGGTTGCGCTGCCCGGTTACCGAGGTTATCTGGTACTGGCCTATGGTCCAGTCGATGTTCATGTAGTAACCATCGACATCGATCGCGTGTCCGTCGCGGAATCTCAGCCCGGTCGGGGTGCCGTCCGCCAGGAAATCACGGTTGGTGACGCCGGCCTGGTCAAGGGGATCGCCGCGGGTTACCCCGGGAAAGCCAATCACGTTCCAGGCCTGGCCCGACCGGGGATCGGTCTCGTTGACCGCCGGAGGGGAATCGCTGCGATCACGCAGGTACTCGTACTGCAGATTAATCGTCAGGTTGTCGGTGGGTGACCACAGCATCTTGACCCGGCCGGACTCGGAATCGTCGCCGCCGAGATCCCTGCCGTCGCCGATATAGTTGCCGCCGGCGGAGTTGGGGCTGTCCTTGCCGTTCTTGTAATAACCGTCACTGTCTTCGAGAAAGCCCGCTATCCGAAACGCGAGGGTGTCATCGACCACTGGGATGTTGATCGAGCCTTTCACTTCCCGTCGGCCATAGTCACCGTAAAGGTAGCTGATATCCCCACCCCATTCGTTGAGAATCGGCTTCTTGGTGGTGACGTTGACCACCCCGGCGGTGGTGTTCTTGCCGAACAGGGTGCCCTGGGGTCCGCGCAGCACCTGCACGTTGTCGATGTCGTAGGCATCGAGCAACTGGGTCTGCATGTGGGGAATAACGAAGTCGTCGACGATCACCCCGACCGGCGGTTCCCAGTACACCAGGATGTCGGTCTGGGAAGCCGCGCGCATGGCGAAACCGGCCGCGTTGAATCCCGTGACCTGGGCGGCGCTGAAGTTCGGGGTGAGTAAGGCCACCTCGCCGATATTGGCGGCAAACAGGCTCTCGAATTTCTCACTGTCAATCGCGGTAACCGCCACCGGCGTCGACTGGACATCGGTGACGCGGCGGGTCGCAGTCACCAGGATTTCCTCCAGTTGCATGGCCTGCTCGGAGGTCTGGGCGAATGCGGCTTGCCCCGCCAGCGCCAGGGTCGGCGTGAGGCCGAGTAGCAAGGGCTTCCTGAGTTTTTGCCAGGCGAGATACTGTGGCGTGCGGCGAGAAGGCTTCATCTTGTAGTCTCCTATCGGCTCCGTGGGAACCTGTTTATATTTAATTGCGGGCACTAACTTGAATCTTATTCAAGATTGGACTTGATAATTGTTTTTGTCAAGTAAATTTCATAGGGCTTATTCCTGTGCCAGCCGGCGCTCCAGTTCGACGTGAAAATGGCGCAGGCGCTGCTCCTGTTCGCCCCACAACTGGCCCCTGAAGCCCCGACTGCGCATGCCCCGCTGCACGACCGGCAGGAGGGCGGAGTCCTGGCTGAGTACCAGTCCGAGGTTGGCGTCCTCTTCCAGGCGGTAATGTTCAGTGGCCGGGCGCTCCCGACCGCTGACATCAGTACCCTCCGGCAGGCCCATCCAGGCGGGTGGACAATAGTTCGGGTCCTCGGCGGGCAGCAGCAGGGTCATCGTGTCGTAGTAGAATCGCTCCGGATCAGTTTCGTGCGGCAGGAAGCGCATGATAAACACCGCTTCCGGGTGGCAGCCTATCTGCACGTTGGGAAAGATCCCCGTGGCCCAGCTGTCCGAAAGCTGCCCGTCCTCGAAGCGCTCATAACCCAACCCCAGCCGTTTCGAACGCTCCCGTTTGCCCTGTTGGATGGCCCGGCGCACATCGGCGGCGCTCCCCTGGAATCCGTCCGGGTTGATGCCCGCTTCCCGCAGCATCATCTGCAAGCCTTCGTTGACCGTTTCCTGGTCGTGCATCCGCGGGCTGGGCTGGCCCAGCGGCACGATCATGCGGCTGGCACCGTTGGGATACAGGTCATACTGTACGTTGAGGTCGCCCATGACACCGCGGGTCTCCGGGTGCACCGCATGCAGGTGGTAACTCTCGTAAAACGCTTCCACACCGACCTTCCAGTTGGCGCCCCACTCGCTGCGCACGTGCCGCACCACCTTCATCCTGTCGATCTGGTAGGCCTCCAGGTAACCCTCAGGCAGGCCGATGCTCTCCACCAGCGGGGGCGGGTCATCGCCCATGTGGATAAAGATGATCCCCGCGTGTTCCTCGCAGGCCACCGGCACCAGCCCGGGCCGGTGCGCCACCACGTCCGGATGGAAGGTCTCTTCATCGGTGATGCGCCGCAACTCACCGTTGTTGTGGAAGCTCCAGCTGTGGAACGGACAGACAAAGACCTTCCTGTTGCCACGCTCGTCCCAGACCAGCTTCGCACCGCGGTGCGCACACACATTGTAGTAGGCGCGCACACCCTCCTCCGTGCGGGTAACGATGATCGATTCCTGGCGGATGTCGAATACAAAGAAGTCCCCGACCCTGGACAGGTCGGAGGCCGCGCCGGCAATCAACCAGCTGTTGGTCCACAGACGCTGCCACTCGCGCTCCATATAGTCACGGCTGAAGTAACCGTCCTTCGAGTAGCATTCGGTGCCGTTGTCGATGTGGGGCTGTTTTGCCTCCAGCGACTGCGGCGGCGCATCGGGATTGATTACAGCAAAGGGAATCTTCGGGCTATTCATGCGCAAACCTCTCCAGCATCTATCCCCGGGTTTCGGGAGCAAACACGGGTAAGACCCGGCCCTCCCCCCAGGATTCGAATTTAACCTGCACAGCGGCTCCCGCGGTCACCGCGTCGGGATCAACATCGACCAGGCTGCTCATCATACGGGGCCCCTCCTCGAGATCGATCAGCGCCACGATATAGGGCGCCGGGTAGGCGCGGGATATCCCGCGGCGAACCACGGTAAAACTGGCGACTTTTCCACGCCCTGACGCCGCCCTCCAGGTCAGGGTATCGGCACAGCAGTGACTGCAGACGATACGCGGGTAAAACTGGTACCGACCACAGCTGTCACAGTACTGCAGGCGCAACTCCCCCGCGCCACAGCCCTCCCAGAAGGGAAGGGACAGCCCGGTCTCGACCGGCTGAATCCTGGCGACCTGGTGAGAATCCATATCAGCCCGCCTCCCGTGACAATACCAGTGCCGTGTGGGACGACATGATACCTCCCTGCGCATGCACCAGCCCGTGCCGCGCGCCGGGCACCTGACGCTCGCCGGCGGCGTGGCGCAGTTGCCAGACCGACTCGGTAAGGGCGAACATGGAACCGGGATTGCCCGGGTGGCAGTGTGACAACAGCCCACCGTGGGTGTTCACCGGCAGCGCACCCCCGGGTCCGAGGGCACCGCTCTCTACGAAGGCTCCGCCCTCTCCCTTGGCACAGAAACCCAGGTCTTCCAGTTCGACCAGCACCGTGGGCGTGAAGCAGTCGTACAACTGGGCAAAATCCATATCGGCGGGACCCAGGCCGGCCATGGCGTAGGCCCGCTCACCTGCCTCCCGGGCGGCGGACGTCGTGAGGCTGCGCGCCGCGCTGATATGTTCGTGGCTGTGCCCCTCACCGGCGCCCAGCACGTACACCGGATCGTGCGGCAGGTCGGCAGCGCGCTCGGCGCTGCACAGGACAATCGCAGACCCGCCATCCGACACCAGGGAACAGTCCAGCAGGTGCAGGGGGTCGGCGATCAGGCGCGAAGCCAGGACGTCCTCCACCGTAATCGGGTCGCGCATCTGCGCGGCGGGATTCCGCTGCGCATGCGCCCTGCAGGCCACCGCGATGCCGGCCAGCTGCTCCGGGGTGGTGCCATACTCCGCCATGTGCGCCTGGGCTATCAGGGCATAGTAGGCAGGCACCGTGGGACCGTAGGGCTGTTCGAATTCCGGATGGCCGGTGGACGCCTGTACCTGCATGGCCTGTTCTCGGGTAAGCCCGGAGCGCATGGAGTCCGCCATGGCAACGACGATGACATCGGCCATACCGGTCACGATGGCGGCGGCAGCGTGGTGAATAATGGAAAATGTCGTACCGCCCCCCGCACCCACCGCCAGGCAATAGCGCGGGAATATCTGCAGGTACTCCGCCATTGCCTCGGCGTGGTACATCAGCGGCTGCGCCATGGCGTTGCAGGTGAGCAGGCCGTCCACGTCGGTCTTTTCAAGACCGGCATCGCGAATGGCCCCAAGTGCCGCCTCCACGCACAGCTCCATGGGCGTCCGCCCGGGCAGCACACCCACGTTGGTATCGGCGGCGCCCACAATGGCGACCTTGCCACGCATCGAGCTACCAGGACTCGCCAAAACGCACCACCACGGTCCCGGGAGCCGCTACGGCCCCCTCGGCGTTCTTGATAAACACCTCGACGGCCGCTTCGCGGCTTTCCGGCCGGAGCTCGGTAACAGTGCCGCCGGACGTCAGCGCCTCGCCCACGTAAGTCGCCACGCGGTTGGAGTAATCTATGGACACGATGCGACCGTCGTCACCCAGCCACTCCTCCACACACTGATGTAACCAGTCACCGAGCAGGGGCCCCGCCACCACGAGACCGGGGTAGCCTTCTACCTCGCGGGCGTAGGGTTCGTCGTAATGGATGCGATGACCATTCCACAGCACCGCGTTATAAAGCATCAGCTGCACATTGCCGCACTCGAATTCACGCCCGGGCAGCTCATCGCCAACCCGCAACGCGGCAAAGCGATCGTTTTCCGCCGTGGCTTTCATCGCAGAATCCTCGTGGTTTTTTCACGGATCACCAGTTCCTGGTCATCGTTGACGACGTCCATCACCACCTCGTAAAAAATCAGCGGTCCGGAACGCCCCTCTTTTTCGTAAATATCGGTCAGGGTTCGTGTCGCCGTGAGCCAGTCCCCGGGAAAAACCGGTTTGTGGTACTCGATCTTCAGGCCGCCCGCCATGGCCTTCTCCAGGGGAAACTTGGGTAACAGACTGTCGATCGACACCCCGTCGGGGGTCAGCTGATCCAACTCCACCACGTCCCAGAACAGGGGCACGTGGAACATCGGCGGCGCCTGGTCGCCATCCAGGTACTTGCGTTGCCGACTGCCAGTAGCCACGGCGTATTTGCGAATGTCACGGCGTGTCACCAGTTCCCGTTGCGGCTCGCTCTGGCGGCCGATGTTGGCCAGCAAATCGGGCGTCAAAACACTCATATCTTCTTCCCCGCGTTTTCCCAGTAGGGATCCCGCAACTGGCGTTTCAGGATCTTTCCGGTAGGCGCCTTGGGCAGGCTGTCAACGAAATCGACCGACTTCGGCTTCTGGTACGAGGCCAGGTGTTGCGCGGCTGTGTCTATGATTTCCTGTGCGGTTGCCGTCTGCCCGGGCTTCATTACCACCACTGCCTTGACCGATTCACCCCACTCCTCATCGGGGATGCCGAAGACGGCGGATTCGAGTACGCCGGGGTGCTGATGTATCGCCGCCTCGACCTGCGTGCTGTAGATATTTTCTCCTCCGGAAATAATCATGTCCTTGGCGCGATCGACGATGAAGATATACCCCTCCTCGTCCCACACCGCCACGTCACCGGTCCACATCCAGCCATCCCGCAGGGTTTGTTCGGTAAGATCCGGCCGCTGCCAGTAACCCACCATGTTGGCTTCCGAACGCACCAGGATCTCGCCCGGTGTCTTGCTGTCCCGCGGCACGGTGTTGCCCTCGGGATCTGCCAGCCGTATCTCGGTGACGAAGCCCTCCCGGCCGCATGAGCCAAGACGTTCAGGATGATCCCCGGCCAGAGCACGCAGGTGATCCTCCTGGGACAGGAAGCTCATGGTCATGCCCTCGGTCTGGCCGTAGCCCTGGATGATGGTACAGGGAAACGCGGCCAGCGCCGCGGCCACGACACTGTGAGGCATGGGGCCGCCACCGTACTGGATATTGCGCAGGCTGCTGAGATCGAACTCCGCAAAGTTCTCGTCGGCCATCATCCAGTTCAGCATGGTGGTAATGCCGAGGAAGGCCGATACCCGCTCCCGCTCGATGGTTTCCAGGGCCAGCCGCGCGTCGAAGTTAATCAGCACCATGGGACAGCCATGGGCCTGGTAGTTCATCCCCAGGGCCACCGGAATATGGAACATCTGGCCGGTCAGCATGTACACGTCCGAGGGCACTACCCGCTCGGCGACCGTCTGATTGATCATGCCCATGTAGAGCGAGTGATGGGTGTGCAGCGCACCCTTGGACTCGCCGGTCGTGCCGCCGGTGTAGAGAATGAGCACCGGGTCCTCGCCGCCGATGGTGGCAGATACCGCGGGCTCCGAGTCCGGTGCGGCGTTGACCAGAGCTTCGTATGTGCCGTCACTGCCCGCGCCGAAACTGAACCAGTTCTCGGCAGCGACCTGCCCCCTGAGCGCGGCAATCTCCTCGGCGTACTCGCCAGAGGACATCACGACCGAGGGCGACCCGTCGTTCAGAATGCGCGCCATCTCCTGCTGCCCCAGGCGCCAGTTGATCGGCTGGGCAATCATGCCAACCCGGGCACAGGCATAATAGATTTCCATGTACTCGATGCAGTTTTTCGACAGGATCGCCACGCGGTCGCCCTTGCCGAGGCCCAGTGTGCCGACCAGGGCGTTGCCCAGGCGACGTACTCGCTCGTCCAACTGGCCGAAGGTGACCCGGCGGCCGCTGTGAACATCTATCAGGGCCTCGCGTGAAGGATCGAGGCGTGCCGTCTTGGCCGGGATAAAACCGATATTCACCTGCGCCCCCTAGTACGACTTGTCGAGATCGAGGTGTCGCCGGACCAGGCGCCAGGTCCCGGACTCTTCCAGCACCACGTCGCGGTAAACACCCGCAGAGAGCAACTGGATTTCCCCGTTCTCGGTAGCGACCAGGGTCAGGTTGGAAATCACCGTGACCTCGGCGCTTTCGTCTTCAAAGAAAATGTTGCTGACGATGTGGCGCCGAACATCGCTCTGCTCTTCCATGGAACTGGTGAACAGGCCCATGATCGCCTCGCGCCCTTCAAAAGGACCGATCAGATCGCCACCGGCAATGCGCATGCTGAAACTGGCCTCCGGAGCGAAACAGTTCTCCAGCATGCCGGTGTCGCGCTCGTCATAAGCATACGCCGCCCGACTGAGCAGTTCGTGAATAGCCAGTTTCTGTTCAATGCTGACAGTCATGCCTGTACCTCCATACCGAGTACGTCGAGGGTGCCCCGCCATGCCAGCGATCCCCCATCGATTGTCCATACCGCGCCATTGACGAACTGTGACTCCGGGCTGGCCAGGAAACACACCAGTTCGGCCACGTCGACAGGTTGACCCATGCGCGGCACCAGGTGGGTGAGGGTCATGGTGTTGAGCATGGCCTTGGGGTCCGGCGCCGCTTCGAGGAAGCGGTCGACAATCTGGGTGTGAATCGACCCGGGACAGTAACAGTTAACCCGGATGCCGTCCGGGGCGAGATCAACGGCCAGCATCTTGCTGAGTTGCATGACCGCACCCTTGCTGGCGCCGTAGGCCTGGCACTGGGGGTAACCGGACAGGGAACTGGTGGAGCCGGCGTTGATAATTGACGCATTATCGCTTTCCCGCAGGTAGGGCAGCGCATACTTTGCACACAGCCAGACGCCGGTGACATTCACCCCCATCACCTGTTCAAAGGTTTCACGACTCATTGATTCCAGGGACAATTCACTGGCAATCATGCTCTCGTGTATTCCCGCGTTGTTGTGCAGCACGTCGATGCCATCGAAGGCATCGACCGCGGCGGCCATCAGGGACTTCACCTGGACTTCGTCGGTCACGTCGCAATGCTGATACACCGCCTCGCCGCCACTGGCGCGGATCTCCTCCGCCACGGCCAGGCCGGACTTGTCGTTCATGTCTGCCACCACCACCTTCGCCCCACGCGAAGCGGCGAGCCTGGCCGTACCGGCACCGATACCGGCCGCCCCACCTGTGATTACAAAGCGCAGTCCCTCGACACCCATCGGATCACCCCCACGACTTGCTGTTTCCGCATGTTAGGTGTAATTTGAATTAAATTCAAGTTATGTTGCGCAGAGCCATAGCGCACACTTAGTGATAAGGTTGCCCGTCATGCCAGACTCCCCCAGCAAACGATCTCGAGCCGGACGCCGCGACAGCCGCGGCGATCAACGGCGCCGCCGGATCTTCAGGTCCCTGCACGACTGCATCCTCAACCAGGGCTACGTGAAAACCACACTGGCTGACATCGCCAAGGGAGCGGACATGTCCGCCAGCCACCTGCTGTACTACTTCAAGGGCAAGGAGGCGATTCTCGAGCAGTATTTCGAAAACGTCTCTGTCCGCTTCCTGGAGAAAATCGACGAATTCAGTCACCTTGAGCCCCGCGAACAGGTGCATTCCCTGGCGGACTTCTGGTTCAAGGGCGAGGCCAGCACGGTCAAGGAAATCGGTTTCATGCTGGAATGTTTCGGCGCCGCGGTAAACGACGACGTGCTGCGCATCACAAAGGCGGACTTCGATGAAAGCTGCAAGGCCTACCTGGTGAAAATCTTCGACGAGTCGCCCGCGGTCTTCATGCGTAACAGCAAGGACGCCGCGGAGATCGCCTACGCCCTGATGATAGGTCTGCGATCCGCGGTTTACTTCGACGATGACATCAACCTTGAGGACGCCCATCGCCTGTTCCTCGGCAGCATGCTGTCCATGTGCGGCCTGGACTGACTTACCCCAGCCGCGGCAGTACCTGTTCCGCGATATAGTTCAGGCGCTGGTCGCCGGATTCAACCGGCTCACCGGGAAACTGCGCCCAGAAGTGGATATCACGAATATTGGGATAGCTCGTCATGAGCTTGTTGAGTTCAGCCACTGCCCGGTCCGCATCCCATAACTCGTACAGGCCGTTCTCGATGGCCGTGGGTGCATCCTCGAACAGCGGCGTACTGTCGGGCGGGCCAAAGGCGCCCCACTTGATGTACTCGTTGATATGGTACAGCACATGCTCGCCAATTTTCGCCGCTTCCGCCTCCGGGTCCTCGGCGATGATCGCCCAGCAGCCGAGGATAATATCGCCATCCTGTACTGACTTGCCCTGCTGCTCCAGCGCCTCGTTATAGATATCAATACCGATACCGCCCGTGCACAGGAAGCCGTCGGCCACTCGCGCCGCGCGCTGAATGGCCGGTTCCACCATGCCCCCCAGGTAAATTTTCGGCGTGGTCTCCGGCACGGGGGTAACCCGCAGGTCACCCACCTCGAACCGCTTGCCACTGAAGTTCACCGGCTCACCGCTCCAGCTGCGGCGCAGGATCTCAATGCCCTCCTCCACCAGGCTGGGCCGGTGGGACAGCTTGCGCTGGAAATGGTCGAATTCCAGCTGCCGATAGCCGATGCCGACGCCCAGGTCGAAACGGCCGCCGCTGACCAGGGACAGGGTTGCCGCATCCTCGGCCACCCGCACCGGGTCGTGCAGGGGCAGCAGCATGAGATTGGTGCCGAGACGCATTTTGCGCGTTCGGGCGGCGATAGCGGAGGCCAGCACCAGCGGCGACGGCGTATAGCCATCCTCGCAGAAGTGATGTTCTGTCAGCCAGCAGGAACCGTACCCCAGTGTCTCGGCACGGGTAATCTGCTCGATTCGCTCGGCGTAAAAGGCCTCAAAGGGCTGGTGCCAGCGCGCGGGATTGCGAAAGTCGTACCAGAGGCCGAAATTGACGTCACTCATGCCAGGGTTCCTCACAGGTTTGCGGCGACAAAGCCGAGCAATTCACGGTGGTACAGCTCACTTTCTTCGATAAACGGCGTATGACCGGTTTCCTTGCACTCCACCAGGGTGACGTCAGTGGCGTAGTCCGCCACCGAACGGCAGACCGCCGGGTCCACCACCTCGTCTTTAGCACCGACATAGGCGAGGATCGGTACCTGCAACGACGCCAGGGTAGCGCGCTGGTCCAACGGCCCCAGATCTCCTAGCGAGGCGGCCGCCAGGGGCGAGGACTGCAGGAACAGGTCCGTCAGCCAATCCACGACCTGCTGACTGACCTCGCTGGCAAACGCGCCCGCGGACAGGGCAGCGAGGAAATTGACCCGGTCAGCCGCCATCGCGGCCAGGGTCTCCGCCAGGATTTCCTCCGTGCCACCGTGGGGGTAATCCGGTTTTTGCAGGTAGCAGGGTGTGGCGCCACAGGACAGCACCAGACCACTGCAACGGGCACCGAGCCGGGCCGCGGACGCGACCACCACGGCGCCCCCCATGGACCAGCCGTTCAGGACCACACGCGCCAGGTCCAGGTGTTCCACCAGGGCGACCACGTCACCGGCGATCGCCTCGATACTCATGTCGGCAAAGTCCTTGCTGGAATTGCCACATCCGCGATGATCCAGCAATACCACCCGGTGCCCCGCGCTCACGAGCGCGGGTAGCGTGTAGTCCCAGGCACGTACGCTGGCTCCCCAGCCGTGCACGAGCACCACGGCGCGGTCTCCCGAACCATAGTTTTCGTAATACACCTGCTTTCCGTCTTCTCTCTCCAGGTTGCTCATTGACGTATCTCCTCTACCTTCATCTCACCGCTCTCATTTAGGTTGCGCAATTGTTTCTTGTCCAGCTTGCCAACGCTGGTTTTAGGGATCTCATCAACGAAACTCCAGTATTCCGGCAACCAGAACCGCGCAACCTTGTCCCGCAGGTACTCCCTGAGCTGCGCGGGATCGACGTCATCCCGTTCTCTCACCACGATGACCAGGGGCCGCTCCTGCCAGCGCTCGTCCGGCGTGGCGATGACGGCCACCTCGCGCACCCCGGGATGACCCGCGAGTATATTCTCGAGGTCGACCGACGAGATCCACTCACCGCCGGACTTGATCACATCCTTGGTGCGATCGGTCAACTGCACGTAGTGCCGCTGGTCGATATGGCCGACATCACCGGTGCGCAACCAGCCGTCTTCAGTGACGGCATCGGAAGACTCGTTTCTGTAATAGCCGCCGGTAATCCAGGGGCCGCGAAGCTGCAATTCACCGACAGACTCGCCGTCATGCGGCAGCTCAGCGCCATCCTCGCCGACCACTCTCACCTCCACCGCGGGAACCGGCCGGCCGCTCTTGGCGCGCCAGTAAGTCTCGTCGGCGCCCTCGACATCCCGGGGTGGATGGGACAGGGCACACAGCGGACTGGTCTCGGTCATGCCCCAGCCCTGCAGCACCGGCACCCCCCAGCGCTCGCGCGCGGCATCGATCATGGCGGGCGGCACAGCAGAGCCACCGCACACGATCATGCGGAAGCAAGTCATATCGAGGCCCTGGTCGTCCGTGTGCAGCAGGTCGCCCAGGATGGTCGGCACGGTCGCCGTGATAGTTGGGCGCTCCAGCTCAATCATCCGCTTGATGCCTGCTGGCTGCAGGTGCGGCCCGGGCAGGGTAAAGTCGCTACCGCTGAGCCAGCCGCTGTAAGGCAGGCCCCACGCATTGGCATGGAACATGGCTGGCAGCAACAGGATGCGGTCGCGCTCGCAGATGCCAAAGGTATCCGTGGCGCGTGAAGCCAGAGAGTGAATGAATGTGGTGCGATGACTGTACACCACCCCCTTGGGATTACCCGTGGTCCCGCTGGTATAACAGACCGCCGCCGCCGAAGTTTCGTCCAGTTCCGGCCAATCCTGCAGAGGATCGTGCGTCGCCAGGAGCGCTTCATAGTCCAGCGTATGGATATCAGTCTCCAACGCCCCGCCGCCAATCAGCAGGATGTGCTCGACGGTTTCCAGCAGGGGCAGCACCGGGGTGAACAGGTCTGCGAGGCTGGCGTCCAGCAGCACCACCCGGTCACCGGCGTGGTTGATCACGTAAGCAATATGCTCCGGTGACAGCCGGATATTGACCGTGTGCATTATGGCGCCCATCGAGGGGATGCCGAGATACGCTTCCATATGGGCGGTATTGTTCCAACTGAAAGTGGCTATGCGATCACCGTTCCGAATACCGAGTGAACGCAGTGAGGAGGCCAGGCATCCCGCATTGTTGGCAATTTCACTGTAGCTGGTATAGGCCATGGATTCGCCGTCGAAGGTCCCGACCCGCGACCCCGGGAACAGCTTCGCCCCGTGGTCCATCAGCATGCGCACCGTCATGGGCAGGTGCATCATTGTCGCCTGCATTACCAATCTCCTTCGGCGGCCAGGGCCGCTTCCTGTAATAACGCGGGAACGTCGTATTCCAGTCCCCTGGCGTAATCGGTATCGACCTTGCCGGCAAGATACAGCCCGTAGGCGCCTTCCACGATGGCGGCAAGGCGCCAGAAGGCGAAACACAGGTAAAACTCCAGGTGGTCGGCTTCCAGCCCGCTGGAACCGGACCACGCTTGCAGCAACTGCCGCCGGTTAATGACGCCGTCGCGCCTGGACACTGCCTGCACGTGGGCAAAACCCGGCGGCGAAACCTTGCGCGGCCCCCAGAACATCAGCAACAGGCCCAGGTCGGTCAGGGGATCGCCTATCGTCGCCATTTCCCAGTCGATCACCGCCAGCAGCTCGGGGCGCTCGCGGTGGCACAGCGTATTATCCAGATGATAGTCGCCGTGCACGATGCCGACCGGGCCGTCCTCCGGCAGATGGTCCAGTAACCAGCGACCGAGTCGGGCCAACTCGGGCAGGTCCCGGGTCGGCTGTTCCTGGCGCACCTTCAGCCAGCGCTCGATCTGCCGGCGCAGGAAGTTCTCCGGCCGGCCCATCTCGGCCAGGCCCAGCTCTCGCCAGGGCGCGGCGGCAATTTTGCCCAGCGCAGCGGCCAGCTGCAGACCCAGGCTGTTCAGGGACTCAAGGTCATCGTAGGCCGCTGGCAACCGGTCAGTGATAGAGAGTCCGTCGACGTGTTCCACCAGCGCGAAGGGCTGGCCGATCACCGCGCTATCGTCGCACCAGCAGCGTACGGAGGGCACCGGGGCATGTCCCGCCAGGGCCGACATGAAGGCCGCCTCGCGCTGCACGCCCAGATGGGCCTTGGGCGAAATGGTGTTTGCCGGCGCGGAGCGCATGACCAGGCGCCCGGCGTCGTGCACTACCAGGCGGGTCAGGTTGGAATTGCCACCGCTGAGCTCACGCTCGATACGCGCACCTTTGAGACCGAGTTCGCTCGCTGCCCAGGCCTGGAAGGTGTCGGTCACACCGCTCATCCCGGGATGCCGAAACTGGACATCAGGCCGCCATCCACCGGCACGAAGGCGCCGGTCATGTAACGCGAGCGGGCCACCCATTCGACCACCTCTGCGATCTCTTCCGTCTCACCGTAGCGCGCCATGGGAATCATGCCACGCATGGATTCCAGCGCCTTCTCAGACAGCTCGCCGGTCATCTCGGTGAGTACCAGGCCGGGAATCACCAGATTGGCCCGGATGCCTTTTCCGGCCAGTTCAATGGCCAGGGCCCGGGTCAGGCCGGCCAGGCCCGACTTCGACGCGGCGTAGGCCGCGTCTCCGGGAAACCCCCTGAAACCCACCACGGCACCGATATTGACGATCGAGCCACCCTCTCCCAGGTGCTCGCGGGCGCTGCTGATCACGTTCAGGGCCCCGGTGAGGTTGGTATCCAGGACCGCCTGCCAATCTTCGAGGGGCAGCCGACCGACCTTGCCACCGCGGTGCAGACCGGCGTTGTTTACCACCACATCCAGGCGGCCCCAGCGCGCCACTATCGCATCGACCGCGGCATGCACGGATGCCGCATCAGACACATCCGCTTGCACACCAAATGCCGCGCTGCCCAACTCACTCGCGGCCGCCATGACAGAGTCGCCACGTGCCACAAGGGCCACGTGATCCCCTGCGTCAGTTACCCGTCGGGCCACGGCCAATCCGATGCCGCGAGATGCGCCGGTAATTACCCAGACCTTTTTTGTGGACATGGCTGGCATTTCTCCTGAAGATTCTAGAAAATATACTTGTTTCTGAATTTTATTCAAATTATGCTTGTTTGAGTCTAGCAAGTTTAATATCCCGCGACCAGCCCGCCGCAACGGTAAGGAGAAAATCCAGTGAGTTGGAGTTTCGAGACAGACAGCGAATTCCAGGAGCAGTTGGACTGGATAGATACATTTACCCGCGAGGAAATCGAACCCCTGGACCTGGTATTCCGCGGTCCCGGCGACCCCTGGGACCCGGAGTCTCCAGCGGCAAAGGCCATGGCGCCACTGCGCGCCATCGTGAAAGAAAAGCGCCTCTGGGCCTGCCACCTCGGCCCGGAACTGGGCGGCGAGGGTTACGGCCAGGTCAAGCTCGGCCTGATGAACGAAATCCTCGGTCGGAGTCGTTTCGGGCCCAGCGTGTTTGGTTGTCAGGCGCCCGACTCGGGGAACGCCGAGATCCTCGCCCACTTCGGCACCCCGGAGCAGAAAGAAAAGTACCTGAAGCCCCTGCTGAACGCCGAGATCGCGTCCTGCTACTCCATGACCGAACCCCAGGCGGGAGCTGACCCGGCTGAATTCAAGTGCACCGCCGTGCGCGACGGTGACGAATGGGTCATCAACGGCGAGAAATGGTTTGCCTCCCACGCCCGCTTTTCAGCGTTCCTGCTGGTGATGGTCGTCACCAACCCCGACGTCCCCATCCACGAGGGCGCCTCCATCATCCTGGTGGAACAGGGTACACCGGGCATGGAGATTCAGCGGAACTCGGCCGTGGGGCCTTATGTCGAACAGGGAGACGGGGTGCACGGCTACATTCGCTTCACCGATTGCCGCGTGCCGGCCGATCACCTGCTCGGCGAGGAGGGACAGGGATTCCTGGTGGCCCAGACCCGCCTGGGCGGTGGTCGCGTTCACCACGCCATGCGCAGCGTGGGTGTGTTGAAGAAGGCCCTGGACATGATGTGTGAACGGGTATTGAGTCGCACCACCAAAGGCGAACTGCTGGCAAACAAACAGATGACCCAGGACAAGATCGCCGACACCTACACCCAGATTCTGCAGTATCGCCTGCACGTGCTGTATACCGCCTGGTTGATCGACAAGCACAAGGAGTACAATCGGGAAGTACGCAAGGAGATCGCCGCGATCAAGGCGGCTACTCCGAAAGTGCTGCAGGATTGCATTTACCGCGTCATGCAGCTGCACGGCAGCATCGGCGTATCGGACGAAACACCCCTGATGACCATGTGGGCCAATATTCCGGAACTCGGCATGGTGGATGGACCGTCGGAGGTACACAAGGTGACCGTGGCGCGCACCGTACTGAGGGATTACGAGGCGGCGCCCGGCCTGTTCCCCACCTATCACACGCCCACGCAGCGTGAACTGGCGATGAAAAAATACGGGCACTACCTGCCCGGGCGCAACGAGACACTTTAATAAGAGACTGATCACTATGAGCACTACGCAAGCTACCAAACCCGATTTTGACGCCATTGTCATCGGCGCCGGCTTCGCCGGCCTCGCATCCATCCACTACCTGCGTGAGGCGGGCTTGTCGGTGCGGGTCTTTGACAGGGCTTCCGACATCGGCGGCACCTGGACCTGGAACCGCTACCCGGGGGCCATGACCGACAGCGAGAGCTATTACTACTGTCTGACCTTTTCCAAGGAGTTGCTGCAGAAATGGTCCTGGACCCGGCGCTACCCCGACTGGAAGGAAACCCTGGCGTACTTTCACTTTGTCGCCGACGAGTGCGACATGTGGCGCGACATTCAACTGAACACGGAAATCGTCAGTGCCGATTACCAGAACGACAGCGGTCTGTGGCTGCTCAGGACCGCAGACGGTGACGAGTACACCTGCAAGTACTTCATCAGCGGCATGGGTATGATCTCCGAGCCCGTCATCCCGAAAATCGATGGTATGGACAAATTCAAGGGCCCCCTCTTCCACTCCTCGCGCTGGCCGGAGGACCTCGAGTGGCAGGGCAAGCGCATCGGCATCATCGGTGCCGGCGCGACCACTGTGCAGATGGTGCCGGTAATGGCGGCGGAAGCCGAGAGCGTCACGGTATTCCAGCGCACACCAAATTTTATTCTACCGGCCATGCAGCGGCCCATGACCCCCGAGTGGGAGCAGGAGATCAAGTCGCATTACGATGAGATCGTCGCCAAATGCCGGAATCACCTCTTCGGTATGGCCTTCGACAGCCCGGTCGGACGCAACGCCGCGGATACCCCCCCGGAGGAAGTTACGAAGGTTTTCGAGGAACACTGGAATGGCAGTTTCCGCTGGGTGTTTGAAACCTTCGACGACCTGCTCGCAAACCAGAAGGCCAACGACCTGGCCTCGGAGTTCATTATCAACAAGATGAAGGAGCGTGTTAATGACCCGGAACTGGCGGATCTGCTGACACCCAACCTGGGCGACTATCCGCTGTTTGCCAAGCGGCCACCGCTGGACCACGGCTACCTCGAGGCCTTCAACCGCGACAACGTACACCTGGTAGATATCAAGGACCGTGAGCCGATCGTGGAGATCACGGAGACGGGCGTTCGCACGACGGAGAACCACTACGAGTTCGACATCATCGTGCTCGCCACAGGCTTCCGGGCTTACACGGGCGCCCTCGAGGCCTTTCCCATCCGCGGGAAGAGCGGGCAGTCACTGCGCGAGAAGTGGGAAACCACCTCGGATTCCATCATGGGCGTATTTGTCGCGGATTTCCCCAACCTGTTCACGATTACCGGCCCGCAGGCGCCATTTGCCAACCTGCCGACCTCCATCGAGCAGAACGTCATCTACATCACGGACTGCATCAAAAAGATGGAGAACGAGGACTATGATGTTTGCTCTCCGAAAAGGGAAGCGGAGGAGGAGTGGTCTGCTCACGTGGCAGACATTCACGCCCAGACCCTGATGGCCCACGGTGACGAGGTACACTCCTGGATGATGGGCGCGAACATCGAGAACCACCGGCCACGGGTCCTCATCTACTTTGGCGGGGCCAACGTTTATTACGACAGAATGCGGGAGTCCGCCAACAGCGGCTTCCCCGAAGTGGAGTTCAGCCGCCGGGCCGGCTGACTAACGCGGGACTGATATCTCCATGCGTGGCATGCTGTCCGGCATGCCACCGAGGGCCACCGCGCAGCGGGAAAAGCCATTGAAGTAAGCCAGTAACAACGCCAGGTGTGTCTGTTCTGCTTTCGAAAAATGCTCGTCCAGTGACTGCTGGAAAGCGGCGTCCGGCGGACCCGGGTTGTGCAGGTACAGGTCGACGAACTGCAGGATGAGTTTGTCCCGGGCGGGCAACTCGCTGTTGCGGTAGTCGTCATTGATCAGGCCGACTTTCTCCTCGCTGAGGCCGTCCGCCACCGCCACGTCGTAGCGCACTGCCTTGCACATCACACAGCCGACATAATTGGCGCTGCGCAGCCGGGCCAGTTCAATCTCCGCCGGGCCGAGCGGGCCCGCATCCCAGACGGCCACTGTCAAATCGAGAAAGTGCTGCAGGGTTTCCGGTACCAGGCCGAGTGCGGAATCGCGAATCAGGTTGCCGGTATCGGACTCGGGTGCAGTCACACGTGCCGCAGTAGCCATTATCAATCCACCTCCATCGAGGACAGGTTCCAGATCAGACCCAGACGCGTCATCGCGTCGAATACACCCAGCGCCTGCACCAGGGCGACATAACCCACCTCGCCGTAGTGGGTTTTTACCGCCTCTGCCTGCTGGTCCGTGATCGCACGGGCATCCATGGCGTGAACCTCTGCCACTTCGAGGCAGGCCTTTTCGGCCGCGCTGAATAGCTCGCTCCCGGGCCACTGGCGCAGACTGTCGCGCTGCCCCGGTGGCAACTCGACCTCCTCATGCTGCCAGGCAGCATCGCTGCCCAGCAATTGGGCCTGCCGTAACCGGCAAAGTTCCAGGGTGCTGGCAGGGACAGACGCCAGCGACCAGAAGGAGCGGTAGAGATCGGCAAACCGCGAACCGATCTCGGGTAGATCGGCCACGGCGTCGCGGTAGTTCACGGGCGCCTGGTGCACGTCGGAAGGTGTCCTGATTTTAGTGATAATTGAGCGACAGTGTAGCACGGTCGCATGCCACGGACTTCCTGTTTGCCTGGTTCAGGTGGCAGAATAGCCACGGCAACTACTCAGGGACCACGCGAGGTAATCAGCTTGAAGGACGAAACCGAATGTCAGGAATGGACCGCGCTGGCAGGTGGTTGCGACTGCGGTCATGTCCGCTACCGCCTGGACGCCCGACCGCTGTTCGTTCACTGTTGTCACTGCCGCTGGTGCCAGCGGGAATCGGGTGCTTCATTCGCGCTTAATGCGCTGATCGAGTCAGAGCATGTCTCGCTACTCCAGGGAAAGCCGATGATGGTCGCTACCCCCTCCGAAAGTGGCATCGGCCAACAGATGGCCAGATGCCCCCAATGTTACGTCACCGTTTGGAGCCATTACGGCGGTGCCGGGCCGGTCATATCGTTCATTCGCGTGGGCACTCTGGATGACCCGGATCGGCTGCCCCCGGATATCCACATTTTCACCCATTCCAAACAGCCCTGGGTACAACTGCCAGAGGGCACACCAGTTGTAAGCGAGTACTACGATCGGAAGCAGTACTGGCCCCCGGAAAGTCAGCGCAGGTATGAAGCCCTGAAAGGACGGATAGCGCGTTTTCGCCAGGGCCGCGGTTCGACATGAACGTGGCGGAGCGCCTGGCACAGGGAAACCTGTTCGAATCGATCCCTGACGACATCGATCAGGAAATGTTCACCGAGCTTCTCGCCGGCCAGACTGTCTCCGTCAAGAGAATTGTTTCCAAGGGCCATACTTCCCCGGAATCCGGGTGGTATGACCAGGAGGACAACGAATGGGTGATCGTACTCAAAGGCGAAGGCAAAATCGCGTTCGAGGATGACAGTATCACGCACCTGGTGCCGGGCCGTTACATCAATATCCCGGCTCACACCCGGCACAAGGTTGTGTGGACCTCACGGAGGTCCGAGACAATCTGGCTGGCCATTCACTACAATTAAAGGATCGGCTGTATCAACCTCTCCGTTTTGCCACCAGTCTCAATCGCGGCCTCTGTTTTTTCCTCTCGCGACTCACCTCTTTTTCATGGTGGTCCAACTTCCTGATGCAGTCGACCAGTACTTCACTCACGCCTCGCTGGGTCAGGTAAGCATGGTCTTCGTCCACCTCTATCAGCGGGCCCGAGTACTGAGTTGACTTGAACTCTTCCAGCAGTTCCGGATTGTTCATCAGCAGGCTGTTCACCTCACAGACCATATCCTCGGCCATGGCTCTGAGGTCCTGCACCCGGCTGAGCTTCTTCAGGATTATCTGCCTCTCTTCAACGAACGTGAGTGTACTCATGGTATTTCTCTTGCCAGGTAATGTCGTCAGCTTCACCTTAATGGATACTGATCGGCGACTGGATTGCCTGGCGCGACACCGGGATGGCTCTCGACGCCAATGGCGTCTCCTGACATGTGCTTGGCGCCAGTCGCCATGGGGGCTGTGTTCCAACTGGCGTAACCTGCGACCACAAAGATCAAGCTGTGGTTATACCCGTGAGCACAAGCACTGCAGAAAAATCGTACCGAACTACTGCCAATGTAGGCACTGCCCAGGACACGTGGGCCGTTCGCAGACTGACTGTCGGCCTGGCGTCACAGTACCTACAGGCGGCAATCGAGGAGGGTCAAACTCTCCCGGACCTGGCACTAATGGTGAAGTGGATAATCGCTTTCCTAAGCAGGGTGGACTCCCTGAGAGACTGGTCGGCGGAAAAAGAGCAAATCCTTCAAACGGTCGATACCTTCTGCATGCTGACCTACGACCCACAGGCAGCGGAAATCCATGCTGAAACGCGCGCAATGCTGGTCGAAAGCCAACTTGAGATGGTTTCAAACTAGGCGCATACAGCCGTTGAATTTCACCTGACCCTCACATATTGACTGGAAATTCCGGGCAGGCGAAGGCATCAGTTGCAGGATCGAAACAGGCAAGGGTCTCGTTAATGGGGACCTGGACTTTCGCGGCACGCTGGGTTTATCAAAGGAGGTGCCGGTCGGCTTCCAGCATATTCGGCTGCAACTTTCCCTCGACACCTATGCCTCCGAGGAGGAACTGGCGACGCTGGTGCGCCTCACGGAGCGCTACTGCGTTGTCTACCAGACCTTGATTAATCCCCCGACGTTATCTATTAGTCGAGTCAGTGTTTCCTGAACCGAGGGTTATATTCATGTTTATCGTTCTACTGAACTTTTCAGATAACAAGGCCGGCGCCGGTGAGCATATGGACGGCCACAATGCCTGGATAAAACAGGGTTTTGATGAAGGAGTATTCTTACTGGTCGGCAGCATTGAGCCAGGCCAGGGGGGCTCGGTGATGGCCCACAACATTTCGCGGGAGGAACTTGAGCGGAAGGTTCAGGCCGACCCTTTCGTGGCGGAAAACGTGGTCCGTGCGGAAATTATCGAAATATCTCCCAAAAAGGTGGATGAACGACTCGGATTTCTGGCTGACTGAGCGAATTGGAGGCTCGGGTCTGATGAGTATCGAGTAGGCCGAACTGATACAAATCAAGCCATTGAAAGGTAATTGAAGCCAGTAATTCCTGGTACAAACCCAAAGGGCGGGTAGCGCTTCCCGCTTCCACCTAAGGGGCCTGAAGATAATCCGTTCGCGAATCTGGACGATTAGACCGGTCGCCAAGGGTCCCCAAAGAACCCTCGGGGCTGCGGGGGTGGTGCCGACAGAACTACCCTCCGGGCGTGCCCCGTCGTGGTGGGAGTGGAAACGGGGGCAAGGCGAGAGTTCAAGCTTAACCCTATAGTCCGCTTTCACCTCGTAAGGTGATTCATAGGTCTGGCCACGCTCCTTGACCTTCAGTGTGAGACCACCATGTTTCTGCCAGTTTGCCATCCTCAAACCGATAGACTTGCAATCCTCTGCTTTGCGTAATTTCTTTTGTTTCGGGGTGCTCTCTTGTCATTGACCACCGCACCCAGATAAGGTCGCCATCAGCAGATAGCGCCTGCGTAGTAAATTTCCTGTTAGCGGCCTGCATCGACTTCAAACGCTTCAAGTAGTCTTCACGCTTAATATGGATAGTGCCTGTAGGCTCATGACGAATATAAACTGGATTAACAAGTTCCTCGATGAGTTCGTACTGTTTGTTTATCCATATATCTCCCCAGCGATTCAATGTTTCGATATTTCGTAACTCTTCTTCGGTGTTGGCAAGCGATATAGAGGGAAGAAGGAAAAGAATTGAAATCAATAGAAGTCTCATATGTTTATTCCTTATCAAGTGGGACAGAGATATGTTCCCTAACTGTTCGGTCTATTGACCAAGTCCACTGCAAATCGAAATTCTTGTATTCCTGAGCGACAGTGAAGTCAAAAGCGGACGTTCCTAGAATTATAGGCGTAGCATCGCAAAATAGGCGCAAGGGGACATTCCATTTATCCACCAAGGCACTGACAAGTTAGTCGTTGATAACAAAGAAATCCAGCCCGGATTAGTCAGGCCGATGGACTGCACCCGCGCTACATGGATCGGGACATTAACCTGCCCGTACCCCTGCCGTAACAGGGTGCAGTCAAGTCGGCGTATCCCGTGAGCTACTCAGTAAAGGTTCAGTGACACCGGGTCGCCGACGACTTCCTCGAGCATTGCGCTCAGTTCCTTTTCTTCATCTGTCGACAGCACGCCATCCTGCAAAACTTTACTGAGGAGGTTATACAATTCGCTGGCCGGCCAGGTGTCCAGAAGATTACTGCGTTCACTGAGCCACTTGTGGATGTATTCCGCTTCGGCCAGGTTTATGGTGCCGTCAGCAATAACACCGCGGCAAAGTCCAATCAGTTCCGGATTGTCAACGACGTTGAAAGACGATTCCGTTTTCTTTTGCTTGACCCTGTTTTTGTCCTTGTTCTTGGGAATATTCAGTCTGGTGACCTTCACGGGATATCCTCTATCCGGTCTGACTCGACCGGTTATAACCTTCTACAGGAGCTTAGTAATCAAATGGATTACCCGGTCATGCTAGCAGGGTGGATTTCCTTTGTCAGGGTACTGAAGTATGAGGCGGATAAACGGTTCGGCAGAGTTGCCGCCTTTCCTCCTGGGCTTGTCCCTCGTCCAGTTCTCCGGCTTCCTCGCGCTGCTGGATAGCCAGCATGCGCTCGTCTTTCATGGAAAACATGGTCACAAGGACCAGGACTTCCGCCTTCGTGTCCGAGTCTGCCCGTTCAAACACCTAGATGATTTTCTCCGTCAGCGGATCGCTGGTGGTAAGGTTCTCAGGAGCCATAATTACACCTCCCGGGTGTGAGTGTTTAGGCTCAGGAATACGGCAAAGCACTCCCGAACCATGCTTATGGCGGGCTTTATGTAGGGTAAAACTGAGAATTAATTCTAACCCCTTGATTTTAAAGGAGTTGTGGAGGCTCGGGTCGGAATCGAACCGGCGTACACGGAGTTGCAGTCCGCTGCATAACCACTCTGCCACCGAGCCTTGGGGGGTAATTCGCGCATTCAACAATCTGTCGATGTCACTGCACAAATAGAAGTAACTAAAGCAAATTCAATCAGTTGCGGGCGGGCATTCTATGGATATGCGTCGGGCTTGTAAAGCGTATTAACACTCTGGACGTGAATCCGTTAAACCGGGATCAGCCCGGGAGGAATTGGAGCGGGAAACGGCCAGGGTGGCGCACCACTTCGAACCACTCAACCATCGAGCAAGGATTGCGGGGGAAATTGGAGCGGGAAACCGGGTTCGAACCGGCGACCTCAACCTTGGCAAGGTTGCGCTCTACCAACTGAGCTATTCCCGCACAACAAGCGTTTATCCACCGCCGTGGTCGCCGGAACCGGCGAGGCTGGGCGCCCCCCCTCAACCTTGGCAAGGTTGCGCTCTACCAACTGAGCTATTCCCGCACAACAAGCGTTTATCCACCGCCGTGGTCGCCGGAACCGGCGAGGCTGGGCGCCCCCCCTCAACCTTGGCAAGGTTGCGCT
>JAWMQL010000002.1:0-1000674 GCA_033283165.1 Halieaceae bacterium WSDMB12
AGTGCATCGGTGTCATCGTCTGCCCGCGGCGCATCGTCCACCACGGCAATCGACAGGGTGTCGTTCGCACTGTCGCCGTCGTCATCCGATACCGTCACGCTGAAATCATCCGTGACCGCACCACCACCGTGATCGGCATTGTCAGTCAGGGTGTAGCTGTAGCTCACCGTCTGGGTCCCGGTATTGATCCCGGTGATGGTCAGCACGCCCAGCGCGGTGGTCACCTCGTTCGTCGCGGTCACCACGCCGTCGGTCACGACCGCCACGCCATCAATGGTGATGTCGACCGGCACGTCCTCCGCGGCATAGCTGAAGGTGCCCGTGACCGTCTCGCTGTCCGCCGGCTCGTCGGAACCGGCCGACTCGCCAGTGCGCGCCGGCAGCCCGTCCTCGTAGACCGTCGTCGTGTCACCACCCGCATCCGGGACCGTCACCGTCACCCCACCATCAAGCACAATGGTCAGGGTCGCGGTATCGGAGTCGCCGTCGCCATCCGTCAGGGTGTACTCGAATACGTCCTCGCCCGAGGCGTCAGGCCCGGCTGTCTGGGTATAGGTATAGCTGCCGTCGCCGTTCAGGGTCAGGTTGCCGAACTCGCCCGCCAGCAGCACGCCCACCGTGCCCGCCGTGGTCGTATTTACGCTGCTGATCGCCGTCACGGTCGCGGAATCCGCGCCCTCGGTGTCTGCCTGTCCGGTACCGGCCTCGCTGACACCCGTCACCACGTTGCCGATCACCTCGGTGTCGCCGTTCACCAGGGAATCTGAATCGTCTTCCGCAGTCGAGACATCATCGACAATGTCTACTGTCAGCGTGGCAGAATCCATATCGCCGTCTACGTCGGTCAGCAACACCGCGAAGTCTTCCGAGATAATGTCCTCGCCCGGGGCTGAATGGATTTGCGCCACATTCAGGGTGAAGGTGTAGCTGATTTCACCGGTAGCCGCGTTATAGCCGGTCACCTCCAGGGTGTTACCGAGCGGGGAGTTGATTGTCGTTGTCGCGGTCAGCGCGTTGTTGTCAATGACCTTGACACCGGCAATGGTCACCTCGTCGACGCCATCCACCGCATTGACGACAAAAACACCAGCCTGGGTCGGTGATTGAGACTGATCGGAACCGAGAGGGCTCAGGTCATCCTCGTCCACGGAGACGTCAGCGCCCTCGGCAGTCAATCCCGAGATGATCGGCTCACTGTCCAGGCTGATGGTCAGGCTGGCCGTGCTGTAATCGCCGTCACCGTCGACAATCGTGTAGTAAAACACGTCGGTACCCGTGCCATCCTCATTGGCGACATAGGTATAGCTGCCATCGTTGTTGAGCGTCAGGACACCCTGGCCACCGACCACGGCAGCTCCCACACCCGTGCCGTCCGTCACCTCGATATTGCTGCCAGCCACACCGACCACCACCGGACTGCCGAAGCCATCGGCTCCCGCGGTATCGGCCGAGCCGTCACTGCTGTTCACATCGCCACCAGGGATGTCCACACCGGTCACCACATTGCCCGAGGCGGTGCCGCCCGCCTCGGTGGCATCGACGTCGATGATCGCCTCGGGCTGGTCGTCCAGGATCGTCGCGCTGCGGGTCGCTGAAGCCGGGTCGCCGTCGGTATCCTCAACCTCGATAGCGAATGCGATCTGGACCTCGTCGCTGCCGGGCGTGTGCTCAAAGGCCTTCAGCAGGGTCGCTGTGTAACTGATGGTGTAAACCCCGGTGACGGGGTCCACGGTCATGGAGTTAAAAATAACCGAGATATGGCCACCGGCATCCTGCACCTCAGAGCCGGCAATCAGGTTACCGTCAACGTCCAGCAGGTCCACGCCATTGACTCGCAGCACTTCCAGTCCGTCCCCGGCGGTGACATCGAAACTGCCATCGCGGGTCAACTGGTCGCTGCCGTCATACTCTGAACCCAGCGGTAACAGGGCCTCGTCCAGCACCCGCTCGATGCCGCGTGCCGCAAGCGGGAAATCGAGGGTGACCGGGCCGTCCTGGATGTTGATCGTTACCGTAGCGGTATCGCTGCCATCGTTATCGGAAATGGTGTAGGTAAACGTATCGACGCCACTGAAGTCCTCGTTCGGCGTGTAGGTAAAGGTACCGTCCGCGGCCACGTCCACCGCGCCATTGGACGGCTGGGTGAAGGAGGTTACGGTAAAGGCATCGCCGTCCGTGGCAATGTCGTTCGGAACCACGTTGTCCGTTACCGGCGTATTCACATCCGTGGTGAACTCATCGTCGACCGCATCAGGCGGAAATTCCGGCGGCGGAGGTGGCGGCGGTGGCGGGGGCGGCGGGGGCGGCGGATCATCATTATCGATGATGGTCACCACGCCTTGCGGGTCCGCGATGCTCGCGTTGGTCGGGTCACTCAGGTTGACAAAAAACTGTTCGGTAGTCTCATCCTCCGCGTCGTCCAACGTTACGATGGAAACAGGGATCGACGTCTGTCCGGGGGCAAAAGTCACACTGCCGATCGTGGCAGCGTAGTCGCTGGGCGCATCGGCGGAACCGTCTGAGGTGCTGTACTGCACAGTAATCGGTTCGTCCCAGGGCTTGGACAGGGTAATGAATACGGTGGCCGTACCGCCCTCGATCACCTGGTCATCAGAGATACTGATGGTGGGGGGATCTTCCGGCGGCGGCGGGGGAGGCGGCTCGACCGGCGGCTCAACCGGTGGCTCAACCGGCGGCTCAACCGGTGGCTCCCCTTCGATAATCACGGTCACCACGGCAGTATCGATGCCGGTGCCGTCCGGATTGACAGCGGTGTAGGTAAACGTGTCGGTACCGGTGAAATCCTTGTCGGGCGTGTAAGTCACAGTGTCGTCGGCATTCAGCACCACTGAGCCATTGGCCGGATCGCTGACGCTGATGACATCGATACCTTCGGGATAGAGGTCATTGGGTGTAACCGAGATCACAACCGGGGTATTGATATCGGTGGTGGCCTGGTCGTCGATGGCGTCTACCGTAATCAGTTGTTCGTTGACCAGGGCCTCTGAAGTCGGCGCCCCGGATCCGATCAGGCCCTCGAACTCGCTGGTCTCCTCGGCAATACGGCCCAGGCGGATGAAACTGTGACCGTCACCGCCCGCACCCGCGGCTGTCAGCCCTCCCGCGGCTGTGGCGTCCAGTGCCTCACCCAGATCCTCACCACTTTCCAACGCAGCCAGCACCTGCTGCAGAGTTTCATCCTGCACCGTGCTCTCGTCGTTACTGGCGGCCAGCTCGGCCAACAGATCCGGTGTCAGCGTCATCTCTGGCACTTCCGAGATCACCACCGGGCTGCCGTCTGCAAGGGACAACTCCACCCGGCCGCCAGCTTCGGTGACTATCGACTCACCTTCCAGCAGGATATCTCCGGGGCGAATAACCCGGAGCTCGCCGTCCGCATTCCTTGCGTAGGCTGTCCCCGCTACCGACTCAACTGTTGCTATGGCTTGACCTTCCATTTTCTACCTTCCCAGTACCGACATAAGAGCTGCAAAACGCCCGACATTTGCTTGTCACATGGCGCATATTACGCGTCACCAGTCGGCGGCACATGGTACTTTAGGGCAATTAGGCAACCTGGATTTTCAGATTGTGAGGCATATCACAGAACCGCCCTGGAGGCGTCAGTTGATAGTGCTGTAGGTAGGGAGATTATTCATGGTCAGCGCGAGGTGCACGCGATCGCGCACTCCCAACTTATCGAAAATTGCTGACAGGTGAGCCTTGACGGTGCGCTCGGTTATAGCCAGCGCCTCGGCGATTTCGCGGTTGCTGGCGCCGTGAGCCACCTGCTCCGCCACCATCAGTTCCCGGGAGGTCAGTTCGTTGAGTTCCGTCTCGATCCTGGGCTGCGCAGGCACCACCCGCAGGGACAGGGCCACAAAACGCTGCATCAGTTCCGGCGGCATCCACAGGCCGCCATGCGCGACGACAAGAGCGACCTCGCGCAGTTGCTCAGGCGCCGCTTTCACGTGGCAGTAACCCACGGCGCCGTGATTCATCAGCTGCAAGGCCTCTCCCTCACTGGGTGTATTGGCCAGCGCCACGACCGGCCAGCCGAATCCTGCAGCGGCCTCGATCTCGGTCACCCGCTCCTGCTCATCCAGCACGCTGAGATCCAGCCAGATCACACCCCGGGTGCCGCTGGTCGCCGCGCCCACGTCCGCCGGGCTAACCACGGCCTTGGCAGCGGGAAAGGCCTGCTGCCAGCGGTCCCGAAGCCTGCCGGTGGGGGTGATGAACAGGTATTCCATCAGCGCTCCGACAGGGCATACTGCTTGGCGCGCAGCACCGGCTTCATCAGGTAGGCGAGGATACTCTTCTTACCCGTCAGGATATCCACCTCGACTGTCATACCCGGAATGATCGGCTTGTCTTCCGCCAGCGCCGCCTCGTGGGTACGTACGTTGACCTCGTAGAACGGGTTGCCCTCCTCGTCCATCACCGTGTCGGCGCCGATATGCTCGACCACCCCGTCCAGCCCGCCGTAGACCACGAAATCGTAGGCTGTGAACTTGACCAGCGCCTTCTGCCCGGGCACCAGGAAAGCAATGTCCTTGGGCCGGATTCGCACCTCCAGCAACAGGGTATCGTCCAGGGGTACCACCTCGATGATTTCCTTGCCCGCGATCACCACCCCGCCAATGGTGTTGTAATAGAGCTGCTTGACCGTGCCGTGGACCGGTGAGCGCACCTCGGTCTGCTTGACCCGGTCCGACAGGCCGGTGCCGGCCTCACGCAGGGCGTTGATACGGGTAATGGTATCCGCCAGTTCCTCTCGCACCTTGTTCACGAACTCAAGCTCGATCTCCTCCACCTTGCGCTGGGCCTCGGAAATGGAGGACTGAATCCGCTTGATCTGGGCCGCGGCCTGCTTGCGTTCACCGGCCAGCTGGTTCACCTCGCGCTCCAGACGCAGGATCTCCACCTGGGACACGGCCCCCGACTTGACCATGGGCCGCGTCACGCCCAACTCCTGCTCGGTCAGCTCCAGGGAACGCGCCGCCTGCCGCTCACGGGCAGTCACCTCGACCAGTTCCTCGCGCCGCTGCAGCAGCTGTTCCTCGGCGATCTGTGTCTCCAGGGCCAGCTCCTGTTGGCTGGACTGGTACAGGGCCATCTCCTGGGCGACGATGCGCGGCACCGCCTCCACCAATTCCGGGTCGGGCACGAACTCGGTTTTCTCGACCACCGCCCGCAGCCGGTCCGCCTTGACCGACAGGGCCTGGAACTCGGCCTGGTTCTCACGCAGGTTGGACCGGGACCGGGTCTGGTCAAGCCGCAGCAGTAATTCACCCTGCTCAACCACGTCACCCTCCCGGACCAGGATCTCGGTCACCACGCCGCCGTCCAGTGACTGGATCACCTGCACCTGGCGAGACGGGATGACCTTGCCCTGACCGCGGGTCACCTCGTCGATCTCAGCCAGCGCCGACCATACCACCAGCGCCACAACCACGGTGGCAACCACGTAAAGCAGGGCCCGGGCTCGCAGCGGCTGTTGCTCCACGAAGGCCCTGTGGGCATCCTGTTGCCACGCGTAAGGCGTGGTACTGACCTCTTTCATCCAGGGCGAGAAAAACCAGTCCACCAGGCGCCGGACCGGTCCGCGGCGTTTCGGCGGCTCCTCTTCCCCGGGGGGACCGATCACGATCTGCCGTTCGCTCATTGAGCCCGTCCTATCTTGCCCTGCTGCAGGGCCTGCACCACGGTATCCCGCGGCCCATCCGCCACCAGCTTGCCGTTATCGATCACCAGTATCCGCTCCACCATCTCCAGCAGGGAGTTGCGATGGGTCACCACCAGCCAGGTGCGCCCGCGCACGAATTCTTTCAGATGCTCCTTGACGGTAATCTCGGTAGAGTGATCCATGGAACCGGTCGGTTCATCCATGAGCAGAATGGGGGGTTCGTTGATCACACCGCGAGCCAGCGCCACTGACTTGCGCTGACCGCCGGACAGGGATTCGCCGCGCTCTCCCACCAGCATGTCGAAGCCCTGCGGATGACGGTTGATGAAATCTGACAGGTTGGCAATTTCTGCGGCGCGCACCAGGGCCGCATCAGACACCTGGGAGTTGGACAGGGTCAGGTTGTCGCGCAGGCTGCCATAAAACAGGGTCACGTCCTGGGGCACATAGCCGACCCGTGAGCGCAACTCGGTGGGGTCCAGCTGGCGCAGGTCGATACCGTCGATCATGATGGCGCCTTCCGTCGGCTGGTACAGACCCATGGCCAGTTTCTGCAAGGTCGATTTGCCCGAACCCACCCGACCCAGGATGGCCACGTGCTCGCCCGGGCGAATCTTGAACGAGACATTGCTCAGGGAAGCGATTTCGCTGCCGGGATAGGCAAACGACACGTTCTTGAACTCGATCTCACCCTGGAACATATCCCGCGAGAGGAACTGGGCGCCCTCAGGCCGCTCCACCGGCTTCGCCATCACCTCGTCGAGCGATTTCAGGGCAATTTCAGCGTTGTGGTACTGGGTCACCAAGCCCGCCATCTGGCCAAAGGGCGCCATGATACGGCCGCCCAGCATGGTACAGGCGATCAGGCCGCCCATGCTGAGCTCCCCGTTGGAAATCAGGTAGACGCCGGTCACGATGATGAACATGGTGACCATCTGCTGGCCCCACTGGGTGACGTTGATGGCCGAATTGGAGACCAGGCGCAGCTGGACCCCGACGTGGGCGAGGAAGGCGGTGGCTTCCTCCCACTTGCGCTGCATCCGGCTTTCGGCGCCCATGGCCTTGATGGTATCCAGGCCCACCAGACTTTCGATCAAGGTGGAATTGCGCATGGCGCCTACGCGGTAGGTGGTCTCCGCCAGTTCCTTGAGCTTGCCCTGCACGGTGAGAGCATAACCCAGCACCACCACCAGGCCGATCACCAGCGGCATCAGGACCGGCCAGGCGATCCAGGCGATCACCCCCATGAAGATCAGGGCGAAGGGAATGTCGATCAGGGTGGTAATGGTCGCCGAGGTGATGAAGTCCCGCACGGTCTCGAACGAGCGCAGATTGACCGCGTAAGAACCCACGGAGGCGGGCCGGTGCTCCAGCCGGATACCCAGCACCCGCTCCATGATCAGCGCCGACAGCTTGATATCCACCCGCCGGCTGGCGAGGTCGAGGAAATAGCCGCGCATGGTGCGCAGGCTGATATCCGCCAGCAGGATAATGATGACCCCGGCGGCCAGCATCCACAGGGTCTCCACCGCATAGTTGGGCACCACCCGGTCATAGACGTTCATGGTGAACAGGGGCAGGGCCAGGGCAAACACGTTGATGAAAAACGCCGCCAGCAACACGTCGCGGTAGATGGGCGCGTTGGCCCGCATTGCGCTCCAGAACCAGTGACCGCGTTCGCTGGTGCCGGTGCGCGGTGCACGCTGGTCGAAACGGAATCGGGGCCGGCACAGGATAGCCGTGCCGGTATCCCGGGCCAGCAGTTGTTCCGCGGGGACCGCCACGGCGGCCTCGTTGAGCTCGGGGTAGACCACCTGAGCAGTAGCACCCTCGTCGCTCCAGCCCAGCAACAGGCAGGCGCGGTTTCCCTCCAGCAACAAGATGGCGGGCAGCAGGGCCGGCTCGATCTCGTCGGCACGCTTGTATACGACCCGGCTGGCCAGGCCGACCCGGCTCGCGGCGCGCTCGAACAGTGACGGGGTCAGCCCCTCGGCCTCCAGCGGCAGCCCGCCCGCCACGGCTTCCGCGGTGGAGGCGTTGCCGTGGTAGCGGCACAGTGCCAGCAGGCACTGCAGCAGTGAATCATCCGCTCTGGCTGTCATCGGTCTTCAGGCGTCCCCTGTGGTCCAATTAGTCGACTTAGTGAACTGTCTTTCCTAAGCCGCTGAATCTTATAAGTTTTCTAAGCCGACTCAGCTTAAGACAGATAGGGGGCAATTACCACGGACTTATTGCGGCTCAGGTCACAGTTTCAGCGCTTTTCGCGAGATTCCGCGCCCCTTCGCGCCTCCCTCGCCGTCGCTTCGGGTCCAACAATCCGACCGGCAGCTGTTTACTCCGGGCTGTCTTGATCCAGGTCAATACCAGGCTCTTCCGCGGACTGAATAGCCGATTTAGGGTAAGCCCCAGTGAGGGCCCGGAGGCATAGTGCCTGGCACTGCTCTGTCACCAACAGCCCGGGAGAGACCGATGACCGCTCAACAACTGACCGACGTGGAGAAACTTTACAAGGCCGCCAGCGACCTGGCGCCGGTATTGCGCGAGCGCAGTGCCGAGACTGCCGCCCTGGGCAGACTGCCCGATGCGACCCTGGCCTCGATGCAGGAAGCGGGCTTTTTCCGCATCATGCAGCCGGCCCGCTACGGTGGTTTCGAGATGGATCCGGAGGTGTTCTTCCGGGTGCAGATGATCCTGGCCGAGGGCTGCATGTCTACCGCCTGGGTGCTGGGGGTGGTCGCCATCCACAACTGGCAGCTGGCCCTGTTCGACGACCGCGCCCAACAGGATGTCTGGGGCGACGATCAGTCGACCCTGATCTCGTCTTCCTACATGCCCGTGGGCAAGGTAGAGCGGGTGGAGGGCGGCTACAGGCTGTCCGGACACTGGGGATTCTCCTCCGGCTCGCGGCACTGCGACTGGGCTTTCCTGGGGGCCATGATTCCCCCTGCCGAAGATGGCGGGGTCCCCGATTACCGCACGTTCCTGGTGCCCCGCGCGGACTATGAAATTGTCGAGAACTGGAATGTCAGCGGCCTGGAAGGTACTGGCAGTAACGACATCGTGGTCAGGGACGCCTTCGTGCCGGAGTACCGTACCCACCGCTCAATTGACGGTTTCAACTGCGACAGCCCGGGCAACGCGGTCAACGATCACTACATCTACCGCCTGCCCTTCGGCCAGATTTTCGTGCGCGCGGTTTCCTCCTCCGGCATCGGCTGCCTGAAGGGCGTGGTGGACAGCTACATCGCGGTCAATCGCGACCGGGTCGGACTCAACGACGGCAACAGGATCGCCAGCGACCCCGACGCACAGATGGCATTGGCCGAGGCGATTGCCGCGATCGACGAATGCCAGACCATTATGTTCCGCAACTTTGACCAGATGGTGGCGGCGGCCCGCAGCGGCCGGCAGCTGGACATCGACACCCGTATAAAAATGCGCTTCGACGCGGCCGCCGTATCGCGCAAGTGCGCCGATGCCATCAACCACATGTTCAATGCCTGCGGTGCCCAGGGCATATTCCGCGACCACCCCCTGAACCGCGCCTGGCTGGACATCAACGCCGGCCGCCAGCATGTGGCCAACAACCCGTTCAAGTTCGGCCGCAACCTGGGCGGTACCATGATGGGACTGCCCAATACCGACTTTTTCCTGTAGAGGATACCGACATGACTGCAGCACAGAAACCCGCCCCCTACGTCATCAAGGCCGAGCCGCGTCCCGAACGCTACGCCCGCGGCTGGTACGTGATCGGCAACGCGGCCAGCGTCGGGGAGAAGCCCCGCAAATTGACGGTGTTCGGCCAGAAACTGGTGGCCTACCGCGGCGAGGACGGCCAGGTACACGTGCTGGACGGTTACTGCCCGCACATGGGAGGAGACCTCAGCGAGGGCGAGGTCAAGGGCAACTCGGTGCTCTGCCCCTTTCACCTGTGGAGCTGGGGCAGCGACGGGGTTTGCGACCATATCCCCTATGCCAACAAAATCCCGGACAAGGCGGTGATCAAGGCCTGGCCGGTGCTGGAAAAAAATGGCCTGGTGTTCGTCTGGCAGGACCCGGAAAACGGCGATCCCATCCCGGAGCAGGAACCCCGGCGCATGGAGGACTGGTATTCCGGCGACTGGACTGACTGGGAGATGGCCACGATCCCGATCGCCTCCCAGGGTCGGGAGCTGGTGGACAACATGGCGGATATGGCCCATTTCGGGCCCATTCACTACTCCACCGTGAAGTCCTTCAAGAACTACATGAAGGACCACGTATTCGTGCAGGAAATGGTCGGCGGCCACCAGATCCTGGTGGAGGAAAGCGGCCAGTTGATCACCTCGGTGGCCACCTACGAGGGCCCCGCCTACATGACCACCACCATGACCGGGTCCATGGACGGCCACCCCATGACCGTGCACCTGCTGGTCTCTCACATCCCCCAGGACATGGGCAATTTTCTCATTAACTTCGGCGTAATGATGAAAAAAGACCCGAACGCCTCCGAACAGGAAAACCAGGCCATGGTCGAGGAATACACCCGCCTGAACATCGAATCATTCCACCAGGATGTGGCCATCTGGAACAACAAGTGCATCATCGACAACCCGCTGATGTGCGACGGCGACGGCCCCATTCACATGGTACGCAAGTGGTACAGCCAGTTCATGACCGATCGCGCCGCTATCCGCCCGGACCAGGTGAAAGAGCGCGAACATGTCACCGTGGTGGGCCCCAGCGTGGCCGAGACCCTCGCCGGCATGGGCTGAAGCCGCTCCGACAGCCTGTGACAGGGTTCACAAATTCGGGCGCCAGTACCCCGAATGGGTGCCTGAAAGCCCCCGAAACCCGCTTTTTTGGTCCAGAATACGGGGTATCCAGTATCTGAACTGCCAGGGTGGCAGTGGAGGCCCTCACGATGAGATCGAGTAAAGCTGAGTTCGAGACCCGGGATCCGGGCAATCCCTTCGCATCTTCTGATACCGATCCCGCCTACAAGGGTCCGGAGCGGCGCAAGGAACACCGCCGCAGCGGCCAGGACCGGCGCGGTGAGGTGCGTTTTGACCTGACTGGCGACCGACGCCAGAAAATGGGCCGGCGTGCAGACGACGCCAACGTCAATTACTGGTAAACGCCTCAGCAACCCACCTCTGCCTTGGCGCGCTCGAACGCCGCCAGGGCAAAATCAATATCGTCGTCACTCAACGCCGCCGACATCTGGGTCCGTATCCGGGCCTTACCCCGCGGTACCACGGGGAATGAAAAGGCCACCACGTAAACCCCGAGCGCCAGCATCGCCTCTGCGAAGCGAGCCGCCAGCGCCGCGTCGTGCAGCATGACCGGAACGATGGGATGCTCCCCCGGCAACAGCTCGAATCCCAGACTTTCCAGCCCGGCCCGGAAGCGTGCCGTATTGTTCGCCAGGCGATCACGCAGCGCCGAGGATTCGGTAACCAGTTCGATGGCCCGGATTGCACCCGCCACCACCGGCGGCGCGACCGTATTGGAGAACAGGTAGGGCCGGGAACGCTGGCGCAGCAAGTCCACCACCCCCTGGCTGGCGGCAGTATAACCACCAGAAGCACCGCCAAGGGCCTTGCCCAGGGTGCCGGTAATGATATCCACCCGTTCCACACAGCCGCGGTGTTCGTGTGTCCCGCGCCCGCCGGCGCCGATAAAGCCGGTTGCGTGGCAATCGTCGAAATGGACCAGGGCCCGGTACCGTTCCGCCAGGTCACAGATCTCGTCCAGGCGGGCGATATACCCATCCATCGAGAAGACCCCGTCCGTGGTGATCAGCTTGAAGCGCGCACCCGCCGCGTCGGCGGCCTGTAACTGCGCTTCCAGGTCAGCCATGTCATTGTTCTTGTAGCGGTAGCGCCTGGCCTTGCTCAGGCGTACCCCGTCGATGATGCTGGCGTGGTTGAGTTCGTCAGAGATTACCGCGTCCTCGGCTCCCAGCAGGGTTTCAAACAGGCCGCCGTTGGCGTCGAAGCAGGACGGGTAAAGGATGGTGTCCTCGGTCCCGAGGAAATCGCTGATCTGCCGTTCCAACTGCTTGTGCAGGGTCTGGGTCCCGCAGATAAAGCGCACCGAGGCCATGCCATAGCCCCATTCCTGCAGGCCGCGGGCGGCGGCGGCATTCACTTCCGGGTGCTGGGCCAGTCCCAGGTAGTTGTTGGCGCACAGGTTGAGCACCTCACCGCTGTCCACCCCGACGTGGGCGCCCTGGGGTGTACTGATGTAACGTTCGTGCTTGTACAGGCCTGAGGCCTCGATCTCGGCCAACTCGCTGGCCAGGTGCTCCTGGAAGCGCTCGTCCATAATTATATCCCCGGTACTTTCCAATCAGTCCCAGTTGAGGATGACCTTGCAGGCCTCCCCCGCTTTCATCACATCAAAACCGCGCTGGAAATCCTGGTAATCCATGCGGTGGGTAATTACCGGGGAGATATCCAGCCCCGATTCGATCATCACCGACATCTTGTACCAGGTCTCATACATCTCGCGCCCGTAAATGCCTTTCAGGGTCAGCATATTGAAGATCACCCGGTTCCAGTCGATGGCAGTGTCCTCCGCGGGGATACCGAGAATTGCCACCTTGCCCCCGTGACACATGTTGGCCAGCAGGTCGTTGAAAGCCTGCGGGTTGCCGGACATCTCCAGCCCCACGTCGAAGCCCTCACTCATGCCCAACTCCCGCTGCACGTCGGCCAGTGACTCACGGGTCGCATTCACGGTGCGAGAGGCGCCCAGCTGCGCCGCCAGTTCCAGCCGCGCGTCAATGACATCGGTCACCACAATGTGGCGGGCACCGGCGTGGCGGCATACCGCAGCGGCCATCACCCCAATGGGACCGGCGCCGGTGATGAGGACGTCCTCACCCAGCAGATCGTACTGCAGGGCGGTATGCACGGCATTGCCAAAGGGATCGAACAGCGCCGCCACATCCAGGTCGATACCCTCGCTGTGTTCCCAGACGTTGGACATGGGCAGCGCCAGGTACTCGGCGAACGCCCCCGGCCGATCCACCCCGATCCCGCTGGTATGTGCACACAGGTGGCGCCGGCCGGCCATGCAGTTACGACAGCGACCACATACCACGTGGCCTTCGCCTGAGACGATCTGGCCGGGATAAAAATCGATCACGTTCGTGCCCACCTCGACAATCTCGCCGACAAACTCGTGACCCACCACCATAGGCACCGGGATGGTTTTCTGCGCCCAGGCGTCCCAGTTGTAGATATGCATGTCGGTGCCACAGATGGCGGTGCGCCGCACCTTGATCAGGACATCGTTGATGCCCAGGCCCGGCTCGGGCACATCCTCCAGCCAGATACCTTCGCGCGCCTCTTTCTTGACCAGTGCTTTCATTGACTTTCACTATAGTGGAATTTTTCCGGTATACTAGACAAGATCTGTTCTCTATACAAGATTCTTTTCCCGTATATTGGAAAATACCATGACCAAACCTGCCGACCACACCAGCCGCATTCTCTGCGAACGGTTGATCGAGTTACGCCAGCGCCACAATTTCACCCTGGAGCAGCTGGCAGCCTCCACCGGCGTCAGCCGCTCGATGCTGAGCCAGATCGAGCGCGGCCAGGCCAACCCTACCCTGGCGGTGACCTACCGGATCGCCCAGGCGTTTGACATGAGTATAGGCGAACTGGTGGACGAGCCCGGCGCCGGGAGTACCATCGAGATCGTCCACGGCAACGACCCCGGTCACCTGTTCCGCCACGACGACCAGTGCCGGGTGCGTACCCTGTCACCCCTGCACATGGAGAAGAACGTGGAGTTCTACGAACTGGCGATCCAGCCTGGCGCCAGCCTGGACTCGGCCCCCCATTTCGATGGCACCCGCGAACTCTTTACGGTGAGCTCCGGGCGGGCAGAGCTGGTCGCCGGGGCCACCGAGTGCCGGCTGGAGCCCGGCGATTCAGCGCATTACCGGGCCGACGTGGCGCACCGTATCCGCAACAGCGGGACCGAACCCCTGGTGGGCTACCTGGTGGTCACCTACCGCTAGCACCCGGCTCCCGCCCGGACGCCACCAGCGAGTCCAGCATGCCGTAACCGCTGTGCACCCCGCCCTCGGCCAGTTCCGGGGGCTTGGATCGCACCAGGTAGCCCAGGTATCCAACGTCGGTTGCCACCAGCGGCCGGTCTTCCAGGTGTGCAGTGAAGAGCCCCAGCTCACTCACCAGTCGATCTACCTGCCGCGCGCGTCCCTCGCGCACCGCCAGGGTAGTCACACCGCGTCCGGCCGGACGCAGTCGCCGCATCAGGGTCCAGGCGGGATAATCGCCCGGCCCCAGCGTCTGCAAACGCCGCAGTATGGCGTCGTCGAACAGGCAGTGGCCGCCGCCCTCGCCCTGGTTCTTCAATACCCAGTTGGCTACATCGCCCGCATCCCGCAGCCTTGTTGCGGTGTGCTCATCGACCGGTTCCATGGCGGTAAACACCGCCTGCAAAAGCTCACACTCACCGGCGCTGAAGCCAAACTCCGCCAAATCGGCCGGCGGCAGTTGCGCCAGGTACTGCTGGGTGCGCTTACTGGTCACCAGTTGTTGCGCCACGGTGGCGTTGACCGCCACCCGGTGGCGCTCGATGAAGATCCGGGTGCTGCGCAGGGCATCGCAACAGCGCCGGGAATCCAGGTCCGTGGCGACGTAGTCCTGGTACTGGTAGCCGGCCCGCAGGTAGACCAGATCCACCGCACCCTCGCCTTCCAGCAGCAGGCGCTGGCCGGGACCGCTGCCGAGCTGGGCGTGCAACTGGCGGAAGCTGCGACGACAGGTGCGGACGCCCCGGTCGCGCAATGCGCGCTCCAGCAGGCGCTGGTCGAACACGTTGTCCTCCCGCCCCTGCACCACCATCAGGAACAGGGGTTCGCCGCCGTCACAGTGCCCGGACCGCACCCGGGTCGCCGCCCGGACCAGCGCCTCGGCCATGCGGTCTATCGCCGGATTGGGAAGCAACTCACCTGTGCCGGGCTCGCTGTAACGGGCAAACTCCGCCGGGAACCGCTGTCCAAGGTACCGGTGCAGGTGGTGCATACGCTCCCCAAAGGGCGCCATACCCGCAGCAATACTGTTGCACTCCACGAGACGAGGCCCCAGGCCCGGGTCCACCATGAAGTCGCTGCGCTGCAACAACAGGGGCAGTCGCGGCAATTCCCCGCCCTGCAGCTCCCGGTGCATCGACAACAATTCGGCAAAAAAAGCATCCCCTGTCGCCAGCGGGGCATGGAGAGACTCGATCAACTCGGGTTGCTGCGCCAGCGCCTGAGTCAGGCGCCCCAGCAGGGGGGCCACTGCCACCAGTTGCCGGTACACCGGCAGGTCAACCGGCGCCGGGGTAAAAGCGAAGGGCACGTGTCGGGACTGTCCCGGGCCGCTGAGGAAGCACAGATCCAGCTGCATCGCTTCCGCCACAGCATCCTCGACCACGGGATTCAGAATCAGGTCGGGCATCGCTCCAGCATAGCCCCTATCTCCCTGTTTTCCAAAAGGTTTCTTGAGCCGCAGATGTCCCCGGCAATGACCTGAATCAATGCGGAGATTACCGGGTGGCACTAGCATGGCGGGCATAGAACAACAGTCGAAATCAGGTGAGTCGCGGGGGTTTTTCGTTGTCCCGTTTATCGTTTACAGCCCTGTTGCTGGCGCTGCCGGCATTGGTCTGCACAGCTGCGGTCCCCGGGCCGGGGCGGCAGCAGGAATTGCTGTACCTGTTGCGCCAGGATTGCGGTTCCTGTCACGGCATGACCCTGAAGGGCGGCCTGGGACCATCCCTGTTGCCGGAGGCCCTGGCGGGCAAACCCGCCCACTACCTGCACCAGGTGATCAGTCAGGGGGTACCTGACAGGGCCATGCCGCCCTGGCGGAACATCCTGGCGCCGGAGGAAATCGACTTCCTGGTGGAACTACTACTGGAGGGTGTTCCCGAGTGACACGCCGTTTGTACCGATTGCTGCTCCTGGTCTGCCTGCTTCCGTTGCTGGGCGCAGCGACCCTGCGTGGGACCGGCGACCTGGGCATTGTGATCGAGCGCGCCAGCGGCAGCGTGCTGGTGGTAGAACACAGCAGCGATACCATCCTGCACCGAGTGGAAGGACTGGGCGACTTGTCACACGCCTCCGCCGTGTATTCCCGGGACGCTCGTTACGCCTTTGTATTCGGTCGCGACGGCGGCCTGAGCAAGATCGACGTTCTCACGGGCGCACTGGTGAAACGCGTCGTCCAGGGCGGCAACGCCATCGGCGGCGCGATCTCGCAGGACGGCAGCCTGGTCGCGGTGTCCAACTACGTGCCAGGCGGTGTCAAGGTATTCGCCAGCGACGACCTGCGCCTGGTGGCGGACATTCCCGCCCGGGTGGACGGCCAGCCTTCCAAGACCGTGGGCCTGGTGGATGCCCCGGGCAATCGCTTCGTATACAGCCTGTTCGACGGCGACCAGATACAGGTACTCGACATGTCAGACCCGGACAAACCCGGCGTCACCGCATTCGCGAATGTCGGCAGCAAGCCCTATGACGGGCTGATATCCGCCAACGGCCGCACCTATATGGCGGGCCTGTTCGGCGAGGACGGCCTCGCGATGCTGGACCTGTGGCACCTCGAGGACGGCGTGCAGAAGGTGCTGCCCGGCTACGGCAAGGGCGAAGAGCGCCTGCCAGTCTATAAAATGCCGCATCTGGAAGGCTGGGCCATGACCGATGACTACGCCTTCCTACCCGCGGTGGGCCACCACCAGGTACTGGTGGTGGCCCGGGACACCTGGCAGGAAGTGGCGCGCATCGACGTGACTGGCCAACCGGTGTTCGTGATGGCCCGTCCGGACGGGCGCCAGGTGTGGGTCAATTTCGCCTTCCCCGACAACCAGTGGATCGAGGTGATCGACGTGCCCTCCATGCAGATGGTGCACAAACTGGATGTGGGCAAGGGCGCGCTGCACATGGAATTCACCCCCCGCGGCGAGAAGGTCTGGATCTCGGTGCGGGACGAGGACGCCATCAAGATTTTCGATACCGCCGAAGCACGGCTGCTCAAGACCCTGCCAGCACAGAAGCCCAGTGGAATCTTCTTCACCAATCGGGCCGGGAGAACCGGTCTGTGAACACCCTGTCGCGCCAGGACTGTGCGCTGCTGAACGCGGTGCAGCGAGATTTTCCCCTGGACAGCCGACCCTTTGCCACTATCGCGGGTCGGCTGGGAATGACTGAGGAGGCGGTGTTGGCGCGCCTGCAACAACTGGAAGCCGGCGGCGCCATCAGCCGCTTCGGTGCCGTGTTCAGGAACGGTGTGGCAGGCGCCAGCACCCTGGCTGCCATGGCGGTGCCCGGGGAGCGGCTGGATGAGGTCGCCGCGCAGGTCAACGGGGTGCCCGGGGTCAATCACAATTACCTGCGCGAGCACGACTACAACCTGTGGTTCGTGGTGACCGCGGCCGATCCACAGGAGCTGGCGCTGCGGCTGCAGGCGATCCGGGACGCCACCGGCCTGGAGCTGCTTGACCTGCCCATGGAACAGGCCTACCACATCGATCTGGGGTTTCCGCTGTGAGCGGCCCCGATCTCACCGTCTTGGTACAGCGTGCCCTGCAGGAGGGCCTGCCCCTGGTGGCACGCCCCTACGCGGCCCTCGCACACCAGCTGGGCAGCAGCGAGGAGCAGGTGGTGGCCGCCATCGAGGAACTGCAGGCGAGGGACCTGGTAAAACGATTCGGCATTATTCTCAAGCACCGGGAGCTGGGCTACCGGGCTAACGCCATGGTGGTGTGGGACATACCCGACCAGCAGGTGGACGCGGTGGGAGCGACCCTGGGGGAGGAGCCCTGCGTCACCCTCAGTTATCGCCGTCCCCGACGCCCACCGGGCTGGAACTACAACCTGTTCTGCATGATTCACGGCACTTCACGGGACCGGGTACTGGTGCAGCTCGCCGCACTGGTGCAGCGCCACAGGTTGAGCTTCCCTCACCAGGTGCTGTTCAGCAACCGCTGTTACAAGCAGCGCGGGGCCCAGTATGTGTAGTGCTGCCGCCCGGCCGAGGGGCGCCCGGCTGAGGGGCGCCCTGCGCCAGGAGACCCTGAGCCTCAGCGCTTTCGACCGCCTGCTGATCAACGCCCTGCAGAGCGACTTCCCGTTGTCAGCGCGGCCCTTCGACGAACTGGCTGTACGCCTGGACTGCCCGGCGGAACAAATCATCAACGGCATCGACAGCCTGCTGGCACGCGGCGTGATCACCCGCTTCGGTCCCCTGTTCAATATTGAGCTACTGGGCGGCGCATTCTCCCTGTGTGCCCTGGAGGTGCCCACGGAACGATTCGAGGAAGTCACCGATCTGGTCAACGCCTATCCCCAGGTGGCGCACAACTACGCCCGGGAGCACCGCTTCAACATGTGGTTCGTACTGGCCACCGAAACCGATCAGGAACTGGAGGACGTGTTCGCCGAGATCATCGAGCGCAGCGGTTGCCCCGGCCTGAACCTGCCGAAAGAGGAGGAGTTCTATGTCGGACTGCGCCTCGAGGCCTGAAACCGACCGCGAGCTGCAACGCCGCATCGTGGTGGCGCTGCAGGAGGGGCTGCCTCGCTGCCACCGGCCCTATCTCCAGGTAGCCGCCGAGCTGGGCATCAGCGAAGAGACCCTGCTCGACACTCTCGGCCGGATGCAGGCGTCGGGGGCGGTGCGCCGTATCGGTGTGGTGCCCAATCACTACGCCCTCGGCTACAGCCACAACCTGATGGTGGTGTGGGACGTGGATGAGGAGCAACTGGCGGCCCTGGGCACGACCGTCGGGCAGCTGGATTTCGTCAGCCACTGCTACCGCCGCCCGCGCCGCCCCGGCTGGCCCTACAACCTGTTTACCATGGTGCACGGGCGCAGCGAGGCCGAGGTTCAGCGCCAGGTTGACGCCATCAGCGATTCACTCGGTGATGCCCTGCGCGGACACACCGCCCTGAGAAGCACCAGAATTTTGAAGAAGACCGGGCTGCGGCTGCGGCAACAGGAGTCCTGACATGTTTCGGGTGTCACAATTCATGCACGTCATCGCCGACCCCGGGTCGGCGCCCGCCCTGCGCAAACCGCGCGCCCCGGTAGTGATCTGGAACCTGATCCGGCGCTGCAACCTGTGCTGCAAGCACTGTTACTCGATCTCCGCAGACACCGACTTTCCCGGTGAGCTGAGCACCGAGCAGGTCTACAGCACCATGGACGACCTCAGGGCCATGGGTGTGCCCGGGCTGATCCTGTCCGGCGGCGAACCGTTGCTGCGACCGGACATCTACGACATCGCTCGCCGCGCCAGGGACATGGGCTTCTATGTCGGCCTGTCCACCAACGGCACACTCATCGAGGACCGCCACGTGCAGTCGATCAGGGACGCGGGGTTCGACTACGTGGGCATCAGTATCGACGGGATCAGGGCCACCCACGACGAATTCCGGCAGATGGAGGGCGCCTTCGAGGCCTCCCTGGGCGCCACGCGTCGCTGCCAGGACGCCGGCCTCAACGTCGGCCTGCGCTTCACACTGACCCGGGACAACGCCGTGGAACTGCCCGAGCTGATCCAACTGGCGGACGATGTGGGCGTGGACAAGTTCTACCTCTCGCACCTCAATTACGCCGGCCGCGGCAACCGCAACCGGGCCGACGACGCGGTCCACCGCATCACCCGCTGGGCCATGGATCTCCTGTTCGAGGAGGCCTGGAAAGACGCCCGCGCCGGCGGCAGCAAGGAATTCGTTACGGGCAACAACGACGCCGACGGCGTTTACCTGCTGTTCTGGCTGCGCCAGCACAAGCCCGAACTGGAAGCCCTGGTGCGAGAGCGGCTCGAGTTCTGGGGCGGCAACTCCTCCGGCGTCAACGTGGCCAATATCGACAATCTGGGCAACGTGCATCCGGACACCTTCTGGTGGGACTACAACCTGGGCAACGTCAAGGAGCGGTCCTTCCCGGAAATCTGGGCGGACCGCTCCGACCCACTGATGGACGGCCTCAAGTCCCACCCGCGGCCGCTGGAGGGGCGCTGTGGTGCCTGTGACTACCGCGCTATTTGCGGCGGCAATACCCGGGTACGGGCCTACCAGCTCACCGGCAACCCCTGGGCCGAGGACCCGGCCTGCTACCTGCTGGACGAGGAAATCGGGGTCGCGGGCGGTGCCGGGCGTTTGCAGGTCACTCCCTACCGGCGCGAACGGATTCCCCTCCGGGACGTGAGCTGAGCATGAGACTGTTATTCCTGGCCGGTGCCCTGGCGCTGGCCGCGACGGCTGCGGCCGCGACACCGGACACGGAAAACCTGTACCAGCAGCACTGCGCCAGCTGTCACGGGGCAGACCGCCTGGGAGGCGTGGGACCGGCCCTGCTGCCCCAGAACCTGAGCCGCCTGAAGCAGGCCGCGGCCCGCGACGTCATTGCCAACGGCCGCGCGCTGACCCAGATGCCGGGTTTCGCCGGCAGCCTGCCCGAGCCCGACCTGGAAGCCCTGAGCAAATACATCTACCAGCCGCCGGCCCGGGATCCCGACTGGGGGCTGGCGCATATCGCGGCCTCACAGGTGGTTCATTACCCCCCGGGCAGCCTGGGCGACAAACCCGTGTTCGAGGCCGACCTGCAGAACCTGTTCGTGGTGGTGGAACTGGGTGATCACCACGCCACCATCCTCGACGGCGACAGCTTCGAGCCGATTCACCGCTTCAGGACCCGCTACGCCCTGCACGGCGGACCCAAATACAGCTCCGACGGCCGCTACGTGTATTTTGCCTCGCGCGACGGCTGGATTTCCAAGTTCGACCTGTACCAGCTGAAAGTGGTGGCCGAGGTGCGGGCCGGCATCAACACCCGCAACGCCGCGGTATCATTCGATAACCGCTACGTGGCGGTGGGCAACTACCTGCCCCACAACCTGGTGTTGCTGGATGCGGAGGACCTGAGTCCGGTGGCGGTGCTGCCCATGGTGGATGACGCCGGCAACAGCTCCCGGGTCAGCGCGGTGTACACCGCTCCGCCGCGGGATAGCTTTATTGTCGCCCTGAAAGATATTGCCGAAATCCGCGAGATTCCCTACCGCGAGATCAAACCGGGCCAGCCGGTGCCGATGCGGCGCGTGCCGACCGCGGACTTCCTGGACGATTTCTTTTTCAACCAGGACTACTCGGTGGTGCTGGGCGCTGCCAGGCCCGCGGGCAGTGGCGAGCACGACGAGGGCGTGACCGCCAGCGTGATCGACCTGGACAGCGGCGAGCAGCTCGCCAGCCTGGCCATTCCCGGCATGCCCCACCTGGGAAGCGGTATCGGCTGGGAGTACCGCGGCCGACCGGTGATGGCCACACCCAATCTCAACACCGGCGAGGTCTCCATCATCGACATGCAGAACTGGAAGGTCATCGACACCCTGGAAACGCTGGGGCCGGGCTTCTTCATGCGCAGCCACGCTAACAGCCCCTATGCCTGGGTGGATGTGTTCTTCGGTCCGCACAAGGACAAGGTGCACGTCTTCGACAAGCAGAGCCTGGAACTGGTGAAGACCCTGGCCCCCGTCCCGGGCAAGCGCGCCGCCCACGTGGAATTCACCCGCGACGGCCGCTACGCCCTGCTCAGCATTTACGAGGATGACGGCGCCATCGTGGTCTACGACGCCAGGACCCTGGAGGAGGTCAAGCGCCTGCCCATGAGCAAGCCCTCGGGCAAGTATAACGTTTACAATAAGACCCACTACGAACAGGGAACCAGCCACTAGGCCCCGGGGGCCACCATCGCTTTATTCGACGCACCTGAAACCATAGCCCTGCCTGATGCGGATTTGCGCCTCTACCCTGCGGTGGATCTCGGTCGCAGCCCGGACTCGCTCCTGCAGGAGCTACTGGAATACACGCCCTGGCGCTCGGAGGAGATCACCCTGTACGGCAAGCGCTACCGGCAGCCGCGCCTCAGTGCCTGGTACGGGGACCCCGACAGCCGCTACGCCTACTCCGGCCTGGCACTGGAACCACTGCCCTGGACCGATACCCTGCTGGCGATCCGCCACCGCCTGGAAGACCTGTCCGGCGGCCACTTCAACAGCGTGCTGCTGAACTATTACCGCGACCAGCGGGACAGCATGGGTATGCACGCGGACGATGAAACGGAATTGGGACCGGACCCGCTGATCGCTTCCCTCAGCCTGGGCGACACACGCACCCTGGTGTTGAAGCACCGGCAGCGACCCGACCTGGACAGCCTGCGGCTGCCGCTGGCGCACGGTAGCCTGCTGCTGATGGGTGGCAGCACCCAGCGCTGCTGGAAGCACGGTATCAACAAGGAAAAAACACCCTGCGGTCCGCGCATCAACCTGACCTTCAGGCTGATCCGCGGCAGGAACGCTAGCTGACGCGGCGCAGGCTGGGCAGCTGGCCGCTCGTCACCTCGCCCAGGGTATCGTACAGCGCCACGACCTCACCGACGATGATGGAGGCCGGAGCGCGCACACCGCGCTCCTGCACCAGGCGGGCAATGGTCGTCAGGTCGCCGACCAGCACCTCCTGTTCCGGTTGGGTGGCGCGGTGCACTACCGCCACGGGTGTGTCGGGCGCGCGACCGTGTTCCACCAGCCGGGCCGCGATCTCGGCCAGGTGTGTCAATCCCATGTAAACAACCACGGTATGGTTGGGACGCGTGAGCGCGGGCCAGTCCAGGTTCAGGCTGTGATCCTTCAGGTGACCGGTGGCAAAGGTCACCGACTGGGCGTAGTCCCTGTGGGTCAATGGAATGCCGCAGTAGGTGGACGCGCCAGCCGCCGAGGTGATGCCGGGCACCACCTCGAAGGGGATGCCGGCTGCCACCAGCACTTCCGCCTCCTCCCCGCCGCGGCCGAATACATAAGGGTCGCCGCCTTTCAGCCGCACCACTGACTTGCCCGTGCGGGCCAGGGCCACGATCAGTTCGTTGATCTGCTCCTGGGGTACGCAGTGGTTGCCGGGGGACTTGCCCACGGAGATGCATTCCACACCGCGCGGGACCATGTCCAGTATCTGCGCTGACACCAGGCGGTCATAGACCAGCACCTGCGCCTCCTGCAGCAGGCGCCAGGCCTTGACGGTCAACAGTTCCGGGTCACCGGGACCGGCGCCGACGAGAAAGACCCGGCCTGGTTCGGCCCGGCCTGGTTCGGCCCGGCCAGGCTCGGCCCGGCCTGGATTGGCCCGGCCTGGATTGGCCCGGCCAGGCTCGGCCCGACCGGGCAGGGCCGTATCGGGTTGGGAGAGGAGTTTCACAGCGCAACCTTTCATCTTGTTCCGGATGACCGCCATTGAAACCCGGGGCGCACTCCCGGTCATTGATCTCAAACAAGGTCGGGGCAGGGGCTAGCTTCGCCCCTGCTTGAGCAGCACGTGGCTGGCATAGATGGCCGCGCTGAACAGGGCCACGGCCCCCCCCTGGTGCGCCGCCGCCAGGGACACCGGCACATGCAGCAGCAGGGTGCTGATGCCCAGCGCCAGCTGTCCCAGCAGGGCCAGCTGCAGCAGGATCACCGCCAGCCGGGCCCGGGGGGTTGAGCGAAACACCAGCACCGCGAATGCGGTCACCAGCAGGAACAGCAGGTAGGCGAACATGCGGTGGTTGAACTGGACGGTGGTGATATCTTCGAACATATCCAGCCAAGCCGGCGTTCCGCTGTAGATCGCCTCGGGAATAAAGGTCGGGCCCATCAGGGGCCAGGTGCTGTAGGCGAAGCCGGCGCGCGTTCCCGCCACCAGGCCACCGGAGAGGATCATCAGGTAGATCAGTCCCACCAGCCACAGGGACCAGCTGCCGTGACGACCGCGCTCACTGGCGGCGCGGCCGCCGCGGGCAAACAACAGGTCGAAAGCCACCCACAGCATGTAGCCGTAGATCGCCACGGCGACTCCCAGATGGGCGGTCAGGCGATACTGGCTGACCCGCGGGTTGTCCACCAGACCGCTTTTCACCATGTACCAACCCAACAGCCCCTGCAGGCCGCCGCCGATAAACAGCAACCACAACTTGGGCATCATGCCGGCGCGTACCTGGCCCCGCCAGGCAAACCAGACAAAGGGGACGAAGTAGAGCACGCCGATCAGGCGCCCCAGCAACCGGTGCAGGTACTCGTACATGAAAATGGCTTTGAAACCGGCCAGGTCCATGCCCAGGTTGATCTTCTGGTACTCGGGATACTGCTTGTACTTTTCAAACGTCTCCAGCCAGGCCCCCTCGGTCAGTGGCGGGATAATGCCCATCAGCGGTTTCCACTCCACCATGGACAGGCCGGAATGGGTCAGGCGGGTCACTCCACCGAGCAGGATCATGCCAAAGATCACCGCGGCGCAGAGCAGCAGCCAGGCGGCGATCCGGCGATCGTAGGTCTGTTGTCTATCAGTACTCATCGTTGGGATTTCTGAGAGGAAACATAAAGAGGCCAATGATACTCAAATTGTCTTGCACGCTGTACCCACCAAGAGGGGCACGCTGTACCCATGAAGAGGGGCACGCTGTACCCATCAAGAGGGGCACGCTGTACCCATCAAGAGGGGCACGCCGTACCTGACAATCCGTTTTCAAGACGTGCCGCAGGGTGGTTTATACCGCCGGGGACCGCGTACAGCGGGGCGTCCTGCCCAGCTTGGCGGCGGCCCTCCATGGCCGCCGACCTCCCCGTCGGTATAAACCACCCCGCTGCACTCCCTCGAGCGGGGTTCTACCGCTTTTTCACCTACTGCTTCTCACTAGTTGTGCCAACATTTTGAATCTCGGCCAATACAGAGCAGGGGCTGACCGGGACAAATAGCAAATGTTCTGAGATCAAAGAAAAAAAACCGGCGCACAGGGCGCCGGCTGAAAAACAGGGACATCCGGGATCAGTAGATGTCCTTGCGCGTGTTGTAGATGTTGAACTTGCCGGTCGGGGTGATCAGGCGCTCGTCCTTGATCACATGCTTCAGCTTGCGGGTCTTGTCGTCCACCACCACGATCGCTGAAGTCTGTTCCAGTCCGTTCCACACCGAGAACCACACCTCGTCGCCAGCGGCGTTGTACTCGGGCTGAACTATCCGTGCCGGGCCCTCGCCGACATCAGCCCACTCGGCTATCGGCAGTACCTCGTAGCCGGCGTCGAAGTTGTTGATGTCATACACCGCCACGGACTGGCTGACCTTGGCATCCGGGTGCAGGGGATTGTCGACCCACAGGTTCGAGGACTTCGGGTGGGTCTTCACGAACAGCGAGCCGCCGCCCTGGGCCTCCAGGGTACGCACCACTTTCCAGGCATGCTTCTTGTGCTTGACCGGGTCGGTTCCGATGAACGTCATGTTCTCGTTGCCGAGGGCCGAGGTCACCCAAACCGGGCCGAACTCCGGGTCCCTGACATTGGCACCGCGGCCAGGGTGCGGGATTTTGGTCGCGTCAACCAGGGCCTCGATCTCGCGATCCTGGGCGTCCACCACCGCAATCTTGTTGGACTTGTTGGCCGCGGTCAGGAAGTAACGCTGGGTCGAGTCCCAGCCGCCGTCGTGCAGGAAGCGGGCCGCTTCCAGGGTAGTCACACTCAGGGCATCCATGTTGCTGTAGTTGACCAGCAGGATCTTGCCGGTTTCCTTGATGTTCACGATGAACTCGGGATGCTGGTGAGAAGCCACGATGGCGGCCACCCTGGGTTCCGGGTGGTATTCCTGGGTATCCACGGTGTAGCCACGGGTGGAAACGATCTTTTTCGGCTCCAGGGTCGGGCCGTCCATCAATACGTACTGTGGCGGCCAATAGGAACCGGCGATCGCGATCTTGTCCTCGTAGCCCTTGTACTTGGAAGTTTCCACCGAGCGCGCTTCCAGGCCGACCTTGATGGTCGCCACGATCTGGGGCGGATCCATGTACAGGTCGATCATGTCCACCTTGGCATCGCGGCCGATGGTGTACACGTAGCGGCCGGAGTGGGACGCACGGGAGATGTGCACCGCGTAACCGGTCTTGAGGACGTTGATGATTTCCTTGCTGTCGCCATCGATCAGCGCCACCTCTCCTGAATCGCGCAGGGTCACCGAAAAAATATTGTCGATGTTGAACTTGCCCTGGGGTTTGGTCGGGCGCTCGTTCACGGGCACGTGGACCTTCCAGGTTTCCATCATTTCCTTCATGCCCCACTCGGGAGGCTGCGGCGGCTCGTGCTGCAGGAAGCGCGCCATGATGTCAATCTGCTCCTCGGTGAAGTCGCCGGAAGTGCCCCAGTTGGGCATGCCGCCGGGGCTGCCGTAGTTGATCAGTACCTTGAGGAACTCGGTGCCCCGTTGCTGGGTGATATCGGGGGTCAGGGGCTTACCGGTGGCACCCTTGCGCAGGACGCCGTGACAACCGGCACAGCGCTCAAAGTAGAGCTTGGTGGCGATGTCGAACTCGTCCTGGGTCATGTCCGGGGCACCGGGACTCACCACGCGCTTCAGTTCGCCCTGCGGGATCGGCGCGCCCTTGTAGGCCATCTCACCCGGCGTCACATTCGGGTGGTCGGTCTTGTCCTGACCAATCGCGCCGGTGGCGGAAAGTGTGAGCCCCGCGCAAACGGCCGCCATGGGCAGCAGTTTGCTCCATTGTGTTAGTTTTTCCTTCATTGTTTCCCCTCCAACAGGAAAGCTCCTTAGCGAATGTCAGCTTAGGGTTCTGGCGGTAATCCGCCTTGACCCACGTCAACAAAAACCCAGCGATTCAGTCAGGAATCACTGGCGATCACACCCACCGCCTTCTGCTGCCGTTTCTCGCGTCGCTTGCGCTTGTCCACCAACGGCGGGCACTGCTGGTCATCCCAGTAGGTGACCTGGCATTCCAGGCAGTAGTGGCATTCGTTGTCGATGATTTCTCCGGTCGGCTTGATGGCGGCGATCTGGCACTGGTGGGCGCAGGCCTGGCAGGGCTTGCCACACTCCTTGCGCCGCCGCAGCCAGTCAAAAATCCGGAAGCGCGTGGCGAAGCTGAGCCCGGCGCCCAGCGGGCACAGGTACTTGCAGTAAAACTTGCTGTTGATGGCAGAGACGGCCAGCAGGGCCACGGCATAGGCCACAAAAACCGGTTCACGCATAAAGCGCAGGATAAAGGTGGTCTTGAACGGCTCCACCTCCGCCAGGCGGGCGGCATTGACCATGGAATCCAGCGACAGGCCGACCAGGGCGATCAGCAGCAGGTACTTGATCGCCCACAGCCGTTCATGCACCGCCTGCGGCAGGCGGTAGCCCTCGAAGCCAAGCCGGGTGGCCAGTTTGCTGATCAGGTCCTGGGCGGCGCCGAAGGGGCACAGCCAGCCACAGTACACGCCCCTGCCCCAGAGCAGGATGCTGATGGCGACGAAAGCCCACAGCAGGAATACTACCGGTTCGATCAACAGGGTATCCCAACTGAAACCACCGGCCATGCTGTGGAAGAAGGCGAGCAGATTGATTACCGACAGCTGGGCCGAGCAGTAGTAGCCGATAAAAAAGACCGTGAATAAAAGGTAGGTAACGCGAAACCGGTGGAACAGCACGGTGTGTTCCACCAGCCAGTCCTGGAAAAACAGCACGGCCAGTAATAGCAGCAGCGCCAGGGACACGGTGACGAGCTCGAACAGTCGTTCGTGCCACAGCATCATCCAGGCCGGTTCCTCGGGCGGCGGGATTGCCGCCGGGGATTCTTCCAGGTCTGCCATCAGCGGCTGGCTGCGCCGCGGGATCCCGTAGGCCTGCGCCACCGCTGCCACCGATTTGTTGACCGAGCTGGCCAGCACCATGGTGGTGATGGTGGCGCCGGTGATGCCGTCGATCCCCACGTAACCCTCGCGGTGGTGGGCCCCGACCCGGATCCGGTCGCTGGTCTTCTTGCCGACGAACTGGTGTATGAAGGCCTGCAGGTCGGCGTCCGAGACACCGATCACCAGGATCGGCTCCTCGTGGTGCAGAATGTCCACAGCCTTGATCAGGCCGTCCTCGCCCAGGCCGATCAGGGTGTCGATGGGCTTGCCGGAGTAGGCGGAAATGGGCGCCAGCTCAACCGTGCGGAACGCGACCCCCAGAGTGCCCCGTTCACTGCGCACCATGTAGGCCGGCACCTTGCCGCCCAGTGGCTGGATACTGCGGGCTTCCGGGAACACCCGCTGTACCTGCGCCAGTTCCAGTTCATCGGCCAGTGCCGCCCGGCCGGGCAGCAGGCACAGCGTGATCCACGCCATCAATGTAAGGAAACGGGCAGGCATTGCGGGCAGCACCGGGGCGACTTGTTCTGGGCGACCATGCTAAAGCCAGTGGCGACTCACCCACTTGACCTACATCAACGGCCCGGGGATGGTTCTGGTGTTTGATGCCGGACCATGTTGAGAACGATCCTATTGGTGCTGCTGGCGGTCAGCTGTCCCGCGTGGGCGGAAGATAACGCCGACACGGTGAACGAACGCATCCCGGTCAGCCGCCAGCAACTGGAGGCCCACTGGCAGGTGGATTGCGCCGCCACCTGGCAGTCCGTGCTCACTGTGGTTGAGGATGGCGACGATTGTCGTCTGCCCGCAGCACTGAGCCGCCAACTCCAGCTCTGTGCCTTCATCTACCAGGCTCCCGGTAACAGCCATGCGAACTGCCCGGACTTCCGCGGCGCCCTGCAGTCTGGCGGTGACGACAACTGCCGCCAGCTGGCTGAACTGGCCCGGCCCTGCCCCGGGCGCGCAGCGCCCCTGAATAACCCAGTGCCGGAGTAGGTTTTTATTGACCTGCGTCAACGCTGCATCACGGTCACAGGACTAACCTCTCACCTGCGGCAACCTGTCGCACCCGCCACACGGTCAACCATTCGTTTGGGAGCTTCAACCATGTCAGAACAAGAAGCCAACCGGGACGAGGCAGTCCCCATGATGCAAAAACTGCTGGACAACCCTTTCCTGCTGCTTTTTATCGGGGTTGCTTCCCCGTCCCTGCTGTACCTGGTCTGGGGCATCATGGAAATCGTCACGATTCCTGCACGCTAACCACCCGCAACAAAAACTATAGGGATCTCACTATGTCGAGCCTGTCACCTCCCGCCAAGAAGATCTGGTGGAACGAGCCTATCCACAAATCAGAACTTATCTGGATATCCCTGGTGTTCGTGTGGGGCCTGGTCATGACTTTCATGATGCCCTACTGGCACGTGGTCGGTAAGCAGAATCTCAGCAACGAGACCTACCGCACCACACCAGCCGAGTTCCAGGCCTCAGCGCAGGCCTTTGTCGACCAGTACACGGTGCGCCACGAGGGCCCGAAGAATTTCCCGGTGGTTGCGCCACCGGCTGGCGGTGACGTCTACATGATCGCCCGCCTGTGGGACTGGTGGCCCATCCTGGAACTGAAAAAGGGCGAGACCTACCGCTTCCACCTGTCCTCGATGGACTGGCAGCACGGCTTCTCCCTGCAGCCCGCCAACATCAACATCCAGGTGGTCCCGAATTACGAGCATGTATTCACCCTGACGCCCAACGCGTCCGGCGAGTACTCGGTCATCTGTAACGAATACTGCGGTATCGGCCATCACCTGATGATCGGCAAGATACTGGTAGTGGATTAGGGGTAAAGGACATGGCTAACAACATTTCCAGAACTTGTCCCGATACCGGACTGAAGTTTTTCGACTCCACGGAAAAGCTGATCAAGGCCAACGCCGTCGCCGCCGTGGTATTCCTGCTGGTCGGCGGCCTGCACGGCCTGATGGTCGGCCTGACCCGCTGGCAGGCGGTCCACCTGCTGGCCGCCGACGACTTCTACATGGTGCTGACCGCACACGGCATCAACGTGCTGATTTTCTGGATCATATTCTTCGAGATCGCGGTCCTGTATTTCGCCTCCTCGGTGTTACTGGGCTGTCGCCTGGCGACACCGAAATGGGCCTGGACCGGGTTCCTGCTGATGGTGACGGGCGCGGTAATGAACAACGTCATGGTGCTGCAGGGCTCGTCCAGCGTGATGATGACTTCCTACGTGCCGCTGGAGGCGCACCCGCTGTTCTACCTCAGCCTGATCCTGTTCGCGGTGGGGGCGCTGATCGGCTGCTTCGTGTTTTTCGGCACCCTGGTGGTGGCCAAGGCCGAGAAAACCTACGAGGGCTCGGTCCCGCTGGTGACGTTCGGCGCCATCACGGCCGCCATCATCGCGGTGTTCACCATCGTCAGCGGCGCCATCATCCTGTTGCCCACCTTCCTGTGGAGCGTAGGCCTGGTGGGCGAGATCGACACCCTGGCCTACCGCCTGATCTGGTGGGCCTTCGGGCACTCCAGCCAGCAGATCAACGTGTCGGCCCACGTGGCAGTGTGGTACGCCATCGCGGCCATCATGTTCGGCGCCCGGCCCCTGTCCGAGAAGGTCAGCCGCTTCGCCTTCCTGATGTACATCCTGTTCCTGCAGCTTGCATCGGCCCACCATATCCTGGTAGACCCGGGCACCAGTTCGAACTTCAAGATGTTCAACACCAGCTACGCCATGTACCTGGCGGTGATGGCCTCCATGGTGCACGGCCTGACCGTGCCCGGCTCCATCGAGGCGGCCCAGCGGGCCCGCGGCCACCGGGGCGGCCTGTTTACCTGGCTGCGCAAGGCGCCCTGGGGTAATCCCACCTTCTCCGGCATGTTCATCTCCCTGGTCGGCTTCGGCTTCCTGGGGGGCATCACCGGGGTGGTGATGGGCGCCGAACAGATCAACCTGCTGGTTCACAACACCCTGTACGTCCCGGGCCACTTCCACGCCACGGTCGTGCTGGGCACCACCCTGGCCTTCATGGCCCTGACCTACTGGCTGGTGCCGGTACTGTTCCGGCGCGAATTGATACTCAAGGGACTGGCCAGGTGGCAGCCCTATCTGTTCGGCCTGGGCATGGCGGGCGTGTCCCTGTTCCTGATGGGCGCCGGCACCCTGGGTGTTCCGCGCCGGCACTGGGACATCGGCTTTGCCAACACCGGCATGACCCACGAGTTCCCCGCCGCGGCCTACACCATGCTGGCCCTCAACGGCATGTCAGTGATTCTGGCCGTGATCGGTGGCGCAGCCTTCTGCGTGATCATCGTCGGTACCCTGCTGTTCGGCAAGAAACTGGGTGAAGAACCGATGTCGACGCCCCACATTGCCCGGCCCGTCACAGACGAGGAATACAACGCCGATGGCGGCAGCGCCTATGCCATCCCGGGTACGGTTGTGCTGGCCCTGGTGTTTTTCGTGAGCTTCGCCCTGTACTACTTCATCAACTGGAAGTACCTGGCCGAGACCTGGGGCATCGGCTGATACAGGATTAGATGAGCGGTTCCAATGTCTGAAATCAAATGGCCCGCACTTGCGGGCCTTCTTTTTCTCTGCCTCGCGGCAACGGCCCACAGTCGTCCCGACTTCTCCGGTTTCAGCCACGACCAGGCCTACGACTACAGCCAGGCGGCCATCGGCGGCCGGGTGGAGGGCGTAACCCTGATCGGCAGCGCCGGCGAACCGGTGAACCTGGAAGACTACCGGGGCAAGCCGCTGGTGATCAGCATGATCTTTACCAGCTGTCACCACATCTGCCCCAGCACCACCCAGCACCTGGCGCAGGTGGTGAAAAAAGCGCGCGCGGCCCTGGATGCGGACAGCTTCAACGTCCTCACCGTGGGTTTCGACACCCTCAATGACACCCCCGGGCAGCTGGCGAGTTTCCGTCGCGCGCAGGGCGTGAACGACAAACACTGGGACTTCCTGGGGGGCGACGAGGCCAATATGCGGCGCCTGGCGGAGCAACTGGGCTTCATTTACTACGCCAGCACCAGTGGCTTCGAACACCTGGTACAGGCCACCGTGGTCGATGCCGAAGGCGGGGTGTACCGGCAGATCTACGGCATCTCCTGGCCCACCCCGACCCTGATCGAGCCCCTGAAGCAGCTGGTGTTTGGACGCCCGGAGCCGGAGCGGGAATCCGCCCTGTCCTTCCTGGGCAAACGTATCCGCCTGTTCTGTACCGTGTACGACCCGGCCACCGATAATTACTATATCGATTTTTCCGTATTTATCGGCACCGGCGTGGGTATCATCGTCTCTATCCTGTTCGGCTGTTTCCTGTTCCGGGAGTGGCGCCGGGCGATATAGGTAGTACAAGTGAAATCGTTGTTGAAAAAACTGATGAACCGGCTGGACAGCCTGTTCTCGCTCGCCTTCACCCCGGCCTGGAACCCGATGTACCAGCTGGGGGCCTTGTCGTTCTATTTCTACTGGATCGTGGCGATCACCGGTATCGCCCTGTTCGTTTTCTTCGAAACCAGCATCAGCGGCGCCCACGAATCGATCGAGTACCTGACCGTACAGCAGTGGTACTTCGGCGGGGTGATGCGCTCCTTCCACCGCTATGCCTCGGCCGCCATGGGCGTGACAGTCACCCTGCACCTGCTGCGGGAGTTCGCCATGGACCGCTACAGCGGGGTGCGCTGGTTCAGCTGGGTCTCCGGCATTCCCCTGCTGTGGCTACTGTTCGCCTCGGCGATCGGCGGTTACTGGCTGGTCTGGGACATCCAGGCCCAGTATATCGCCCAGACCACCGCGGACTGGTTCGACTGGCTGCCGATCATGGTCGACCCCATGGCCAACAACTTCCTCAACGAAACCTCCCTGAGCGACCGCTTTTTCTCCCTGCTGGTATTCCTGCACATCGGTATCCCGCTGGCCCTGCTGCTGGGCATGTTCATTCACATCAAACGGATCAGCAACGCGCGCAGCAATCCGGCCAAGGGCCTCGCCCTGGGCACGCTGCTGGCCCTGTTGGCGGTGTCCCTGTTTCGCCCGGCGCTGAGCCAGGCTCCGGCCGACCTGGACCTGGCCGTGACGGAAGTGGGGCTGGACTGGGTGTATCTCAATCCCTACCCGCTGATCCAGAATTGGGGGCCGGGCCCCACCTGGGCCCTGCTGGTGGGCTTCTCCACCCTGTTGACGCTACTGCCTTTCCTGCCCTCGAAGCGGCCGGCGCAGGGGCCGGTAGCCGTGGTCGACCCGGACAACTGCAACGGCTGTGGCTGGTGCCTGGCGGATTGCCCCTACGAGGCGATCAGCATGAAGGAACACGATTACAAGCCGGGACACCAGCAATCGGTGGTGGACCCCAACCTGTGTATAAGCTGCGGTATCTGCGCCGGCGCCTGCCCTTCCTCCTCGCCCTTCCGGCACGTGGATGAACTGGAAACCGGCATCAGCATTCCCGGTTTCCACATCAAGGAACTGCTGTCCCTGACCGAGAAGAAGCTGGCGGCCCTTGGGGGCGGGACCAGGATCATGGTGTACGGCTGTGACCACGGCACCCGGGTGGAGGAAGCAGAAGCCAATGACGTGGCGACTATCAGCATGCCCTGTTCGGCCCTGGTGCCTCCCGCGTTTATCGATTATGTCTTGCGCAAGGACCTGGCCGAGGGCGTGATGGTTACCGGGTGCTGCGAGGGCGACTGCCACTACCGGCTGGGCAACACCTGGATGGACCAGCGCTTCAGCGCCGCACGTATGCCGATATTGCGCACCCGGGTTCCGCGCGAACGGGTGCGGGTGCGCTGGCTGGGAGCCCAGGGAACCGCCAGCCTGGGCCGGGAAATAAGCGATTTCCAGCAGCACCTGCAACAACCGGAGATCGAGGTGACGGAGGTGAAAAGTGCCTGAGTTGCGCCGCTACCTGGGCCAGGCCCTGCTCTACGCCCTGTTTTTCCTGCCATTGGCGTGGGTCACTCACCAACCCACCTACCGCAGCCTCGAGGCAGACACCGCCGTGCTAAAACTGGCGATACGCCATCCCGGCAAGATCGTCGGCGAGTGCACTGACCTGAGCGCCGGCAGCAACGCGGCACTGCCGGCCAATATGCGGCGCCCCCAGCTGTGCCCGCGGGAACGCTCGCCACTGGACCTGGAGTTGATCCTGGACGGGGAACAGCTGTACCGTGCTTCAGTCGCTGCCCCGGGGCTGCACGACGATGGGATCGCCAGCATGTACCAACGCTTTACACTGCCAGCCGGCAGACACCGGCTGGAACTGCGGATGAACGACAATGTGGCGGTAGCCGGACCCACCTGGACCCTGGCCCAGGAGATCGAGCTGGCGCCGGCCCAGGTGATGGTGGCATCGTTCAAGGAAGGATTCGTACTCGAGTGAACACCGTGGAAGATTACAGTATCGACGTACCGACGGATTCCCGACGCACCCTGGCGCTGGGCTGGCTCTGGCTCTGCGTGCTGTCTCTGTTGGGGGCGGGGGTGTTCTCCCTGCTGCTGGTGGTGTCACGCACCCCGTTTATCCAGGACGTCATTCCCTGGATCGACTTTTTCCATTCCGCCCTGGTAGTACACGTGGACCTGTCGGTCCTGGTCTGGAGTCTCGCTTTCGGCGGCATCCTGTGGAGCCTCAACCAGCGCCCCGGCGCCAACTGGCTGGCGTGGCCGGCGCTCCTGCTGTCCTGCATCGGTGCGACGATCATCATTATTTCGCCCTTCGTACGCGACGCCCAGCCCCTGATGAGTAACTACATTCCGGTGTTACAGCACCCGCTTTTTTTCAGTGGCCTGCTGGCCTTCACCCTGGGGTTTACCCTGCTGGTACTGAACAGCATGATCTTCATGGCCCCGGTGGGACCCTGGATGAGCGGCCGCGGGGCCCTGCGCTTCGGCCTCAACACGGCGGCGGTTTCGGCCGCCGTGGCCCTGATCTGTTTCGGCTGGTCCTATCTGAAAATGCCGCCCTACCTGCTGGGACAGTCCTTCTTCGAGTTGCTGTTCTGGGGCGGCGGCCACGTATTGCAGTTCACCTACACCCTGTTGATGCTGGTGTCCTGGCTGTGGCTGGCGTCCTGGGCGGGCCTGAAGCTGCCCCTGACGCCGCGGGTGGTGCTGGTCATCCTGTTCGTGGGCCTGGCCTGCGTCTTTCTTTCCCCGATCATCTACCTGTCGTATGACATCACGGCCATCGAGCACGTGGAACTGTTCACCTGGCTGATGCGTTGGGGCGGCAGCCTCGCCACCCTGCCGCTGGCGCTGGCCATCCTGGTGGCCCTGGTGCGATATGGCGGGGCCAATGACGAGGAAACCCTGGCCCGCTCCTGCCTACAGTGCTCCCTGTTCCTGTTCGGGGTGGGCGGTGTGATCGGTTTTATGATTTCCGGCAGCGATGTCACCATCCCGGCCCACTATCACGGCTCCATCGTCGGCGTCACCATTGCCCTGATGGGGGTGTGTTACCGGCTCCTGCCGCAGCTGGGTTACCCCCTGCGCAATATGAGACTGGCGATCTGGCAACCGGTGGTTTACGGCGGCGGCCAGTTACTGCACGCCACCGGGCTGGTCTGGTCGGGTGGTTACGGGGTGCAGCGCAAGGTGGCGGGGGCGGATCAGGCCCTGAACTCCATCGAGCGGGTGATGGGTATGGGCCTAATGGGGTTCGGCGGGCTGGTTTCCGCCATCGGCGGCGTTTTGTTCCTGGTGGTCGTCCTGCGGGCCCTGCTCGCCAAGGACAGAGCGCAACAGGCTGAAGCTGGATAGGGACAGCACCAGGATCAGGACAAAGAAAATCACGTTGCGCTGGGGCAGCGGCTCACCGTGCAGCCGTTCCAGCCACAACAGGAGTTGGTCGCAGATCAGGTACAGCGCGATGCCGACGGCGGTGAACAGCAGAATATCAGACATGGATTCCTCCCGGTGACTGCCGGGCATGGTGCAGCAAGCAAGGTGGCAAGACAATGACTCACGGCAAGAAAGCCTGTTCCCCAGGCCTGGTATTATTCGGTGCCCTGGTGCTGGCTGTGGCGCTCAGCGGTTGCGGCGAGCAACGCTTCCAGCCCAAGGAGGCACCTGACTTCAGCCTGCCCCTGCTGGCGGGCAACGGCAGCGCATCGCCTTCTGATTACCCGGGGCAGGTGGTTTACATCACATTCTGGGCCTCCTGGTGCGAGCCCTGCCGCCAGGAAATGCCCTTCCTCGCCCGCCTCTGGCAGCGGCATGCAGGCGAAGGTTTCCAGGTGCTGGCGGTCAACGTGGACGAGGATGAAGCGGCGGCGCGGGCCTTCGCCGAGCAGTACGAACTGCCCTTTCCCCTGCTGCGGGATGCCAGCCGGGAAGTGGGTACCGCCTACCGGGTGCCGGGCTATCCGACCCACTTCATCACCGACCGGCGCGGCCGCATTCGCTACTCGGGCCTGGGATTCAACCTGGCCGATGTGGAAGCGGTCAGTGGCGAGGTGGCGGAGTTACTGGCGGAGTCAGGCGGTGCAGCAGATTGATCGCCGCCAGCAGCAGCAGCGCGGCCAGGGCATTGTGCGCGGTCACCACCAGCAACGGCAGTTCAAACCAGATTGCGGACACCCCCAGTGCGATCTGCCCGATAGAGCAGACCGATAACAGGCGCAGGGTAGGAGTCAGGGCCGGCGTGGCCAGCAGGCGCCGCACCAGCCAGGCGAGGTAGGCGGCGGTCAGCAACGCGAACAGCCGGTGCACCATACTGAGTAGCCCCAGGCCGCTGTCACGCACGACCTGGCCGGAGGGATCCAGCTCGATCTGGCGCCCCGGGTTGAACATATCCCCCGCGGCCGCCAGCACCTCCCAACCACCCTCGCAGGACACCAACCCCGGGCAACTGCCCGAGGCGTAGTTGGCACTGGCCCAGCCGCCCAGTACCACCTGCACCAGCACCAGGGCCAGTGCCAGCAAAGCCAGTGGCCGAAAGCGCTGCGCGTCTTCCGGCAGTGGCACCAGGCCGGCCTCCACCTCCCTTTGCAGCATCCACCACAGCAGGCCCAGCAGGGCCATGCCGCCGAGCAGGTTGCCCATGGTGATCAGCGGGTTGCTGCGGGTGGGCGTGTAATAGCCGAGCAGGGACAGGAACACGGTAATGGCAAACACTGCCACGGGTACCGCCAGACCGGTGGCGCGGGACTGCCCGCGGCGCAGGGCCTGGATGAAAATCAGCAGGATGAACACCCCCAGCACCGAGGCGATATAGCGGTGCGCCACCCGGGCGCCGTAATAGGCCATGCCGGCACCCTCCTGCGTCAGCACCGTGACGCCGCGCTTTTCATCATCCGGGTTCAGGTGGGCATAGCACGCCGGCCAGGGTTCACAGCCGATACCCACTTCCGCCAGGCGGATGTAGGCACTGAGAATGACTGTGAGCAGCGTAAATAACAGGGACAGGCTGAGCAGGGTGCGGTAAATGGGGGTGTCCTCGCTGGAATCAGGTCAACACTATGGCAAAAGTCCCGGGCGCGAGGCAAGCTTGCCCTGCGCAAGCCCGATCTCTATATTGAATTCGTTAATGAATTCGGCGGATTCATGAATATTTCTCTGAAACAATTGCGCGCATTCGTCACCCTGGCCCGCTGCTCCAGCTTTGCCGAGGCCTGCGAGCTGCTACACCTGTCTCAACCCGCCCTTAGCGTGACTATCAGGAAAATGGAAGACGAGGTGGGCGGCGCGCTGTTCAACCGCTCCACCCGCAGCCTGAAACTCAGCGCCGAGGGTCGCGAGTTCCTGCCCACCGCCAAGCGCCTGCTGGCAGATTGGGACCGCGCCTTCGACGACCTGGGCCGGGCCTTCAGCCTGCAGCAGGGCAAGCTCAGCATCGCGGTCATGCCCTCCTTCGCCATGAACCAGTTTCCCGAGGCCCTGGCCGTGTTCCGCCGGCGCCACCCCGGCATCAACATCAAGGTGGAAGACGTGGTCATGGAGTCGGTGATCGACGCCGTGCGCGGCGGGCAGGTGGACCTGGGCATCACCTTCGAACCGGAGCAGTTGGACGGGGTGGAATTTCACCCCCTGTTCTCGGATCGTTTTATCGCCATCCTGCCCCCGGAATCGCCGCTCGCCGCAGAGCAGCGCCTCAGCTGGCAGGCCCTCTGCGAGCAGCCGTTTATTGCCATGAACCGCGGCAGCTGGACCCGCGACGCCATCGACCAGGCCCTGGCCGACGCCGGGGTGGTGCCGGCGGAGTTGTCCGAGGCCAACCAGCACGCCACCATAGGCCGCATGGTCGCCACCGGCCTGGGGGTGAGTGTGGTGCCGGCCCTGTGCCGTTCCCAGATGGAAGCCATGGGAGTGCACTGCCGGGCCATCGACGGCCCGGAGATTTGCCGCCAGGTGGGCGTCTTCACCCGCCGCCGGCACCCGGTATCCCGCGCGGCCCAGTCCATGCTGGCGGTCTTGTCGGAGCAGTTCGGTGCGAACTGAGCCTGCCTCCTGCGCGGAGACATTGGCCCGGGGACTCTAGGTGCAGGGCGCGGTTACCGGGCAGGTCACGCTAGGCACTGTCCAACCCCTGGCGTAGAATGCGCCGGCACCCAGTTACCGGAAACGTCATGCCCCTGCTCAAGCTCGAAAACGCCAGTCTTCACTACGGCACCCAGGTCCTGTTGGACGAGGTCGAGCTGACCATCCACAAGGGTGACCGGCTGGGTCTGCTGGGCCGCAATGGTGCCGGCAAGACCACCCTGCTGCGAGTGCTTGAGGGACTTACCGAGCTCGACGACGGCGACCGCTGGCTGCGACCCGGGGTCCGTATCAGCCGCCTGCAACAGGAGTTGCCGAAAGCGGAGCAGTTGACCGTCTACGAGGCGGTAACCCGCGGTCTGGCCAGCACCGGCGAGTTACTGGCCCGTTACCACCAGCTTGCGCTGCAGGCGCAGCCGGACCTGGATGCCCTGGCCCGGGTCCAGCACCAGTTGGAAGCCGCCGACGGCTGGCAGCTGCAACAACGGGTGGAAAGCACCATCAGCCGCCTGCAACTGCCCGCCGATCGCCCCATGTCCGCCCTGTCCGGCGGCTGGCGACGTCGGGTGGCACTGGCCCAGGCGCTGGTGGCGGAACCGGACATCCTGCTGCTGGACGAGCCCACCAACCACCTGGATATTCCTACTATCGAGTGGCTGGAAGAACAGTTGCTCGCGTTCCCCGGCGCCCTGGTCCTGATCACGCACGACCGCCGCTTCCTGCAGCGGGTCAGCAACCGGGTGGCGGAGCTGGATCGTGGCCGGCTGACCATGTGGCAGGGCGACTACCAGGGCTTTTTGCGACATCGGGAACAGGAATTGCAGGCGGAGGAGAAGGCCAACGAACTGTTCGACCGCAGGCTGGCCGAGGAGGAAACCTGGATCCGCCAGGGAATCAAGGCCCGTCGCACCCGCAACGAGGGCCGGGTGCGAGCCTTGAAGGCCATGCGCGAGGAACGTGCCGCGCGTCGCGAACGACAGGGCCGGGCCAGCTTCGCGGTGGAGGACGCCGCGTCTTCCGGCAAGATCGTGGCGGAGTTGCAGTCGGTGTCGTTGCGCTTCGGCCAGCAGGACATCGTGCGCGATTTCTCCACCATCATCCAGCGCGGTGACCGGATTGGTATCGTCGGCGCCAACGGCGCCGGCAAGACCACCCTGGTGCGCCTGTTACTGGGTGAACAGGCACCGGACAGCGGTCGGGTCAAGCTGGGCAGCAAGCTGGAACTGGCCTACTCGGACCAGTTGCGCGACAGCCTGGACCCGGAGCGCAACCTGATCGACAACGTCTGCGGCGGCCAGGAATTCATCGAGATCAACGGCCGGCGACGCCACGCCATCTCCTACCTGGGCGATTTCCTGTTCAGCCCGGAACGGGTGCGCACGCCGCTCAAGGCCCTGTCCGGCGGCGAGCGCAACCGGGCGGTACTGGCGCGGCTGTTTTCCAGGCCGGCCAACCTGCTGGTGCTGGACGAACCCACCAATGACCTGGACCTGGAAACCCTGGAGTTGCTGGAGGATATCCTGCTGGGCTTCGAGGGCACGGTGATCCTGGTCAGCCACGACCGGGAGTTCATGGACAACGTGGTTACCAGCCTGCTGGTGCTGGACGGCAGCGGCCGCGTCGATGAGCAGGCCGGCGGCTACTCGGACTGGGAAGCCCGCGGCGGGCGGCTGCAGAGCCTCGCCGGGCAGGACAGCGTAACGGGAAGCCAGGGAGGACGGTCCGCGCACACTGCACCTGCCACGAACACCACAGCGGAGCCCACGCCAGAGCCGCCCCGCCGGCGCAAGCTGTCCTACAAGGAACAGCGCGAACTGGATGCCCTGCCCGCACAGATCGAGGCGCTGGAGCAGCGCCAGCAGGCACTGGAGGAAACCAGCGCCGACCCTGCCTTTTACCAGCGCGAGCACACGGAGGTACAGGCTGTCCTCGAAGAACTGGCCACAATCCAGACCGAACTGGATCACGCCATGGAGCGCTGGGCCGAACTGGAAGACGCCTAATTTGGGGTCAGAGTACTAATTCCGCCTAATTTGGGGTCCGCCTAATTTGGGGTCAGAGTACTTTTTCCTCAGGAAAAAGTACTCTGACCCCAAATTAGACCCCGAATTACAGGACGGCGGCGACGGCCCGGGCCAGGTGACCGATGTTGCGCTCGTTAACCCCGGCCACGTTGATCCGCGAGGAGTCCAGCATGTAGACGCTGTGCTCTTCCCGCAGCCTGATCGCCTGCCCGGCGCTGAGCCCGAGAAAGGAAAACATGCCTTTTTCATGGCGGATAAAACTGAAGTCGCGCCCGGTGGCCGCGCTGAGCTGATCGTCCAGCGCCGCGCGCAGGCCGTTGATGCGCGCGCACATACCCTGCAGTTCCTCTCGCCACAGCGCATTCAGCGCCGGGTCGGACAGGACCCGGCCGGCCAGCAGTGCCCCGTGTGCCGGGGGCATGGAATAAACCCGCCGGGCCGCCACCTTGGCCTGGCTCAGGATGGCGCGGGCATTGTCGGCGTCGCTGCCCACGAACACCGCCGCCCCGGTACGCTCGCGGTACAGGCCCAGGTTCTTGGAGCAGGAGGCGGCGATGATGACCTCCGGCAGGCGCGACACCAGCAGGCGCAGCCCCGCGGCATCTTCCTCCAGCCCGTCACCCAGGCCCTGGTAGGCAATGTCCACCATCGGCACGAAACCCTGCCCCTCGGCCATGGCCGCAATTTCCTGCCACTGTGCGGGATTCAGGTCCGCGCCGCTGGGATTGTGGCAGCAGCCGTGCAACAGCACGATCTCGCCGCTACCCGCCTCACGCAAATCCTCCCGCATGGCCTCGAAATCCACCCCGTGGGTGGCGGGATCGTAGTAGCGGTAGGTGCGGAACTCCAGGCCGACACTGCCCAGCAGGGGAATGTGCACCGGCCAGGTCGGATCCGATACCCAAACCCGGTTGCCGGGCGCGGCAACCTGGATAATCTCGGCCCCGATCCGCAGGGCCCCGCAGCCGCCGGGCGTCTGGATACTGGTTACGCGACCGGCCGCCAGGGCGTCGCTGTCCTCTCCCAGCAACAGGCTTTGTATCCCGCGGTTGAACTGGTCGTCCCCGGCCGGTGGCAGGTAAGCCTTGCTCAGTTCCTCGTCCACCAGCGCTCGCTGGGCACGACGAACCGCCTCGAACACCGGGCACAGGCCATTCTCGTCCATGTAGATACCGACCGTCAGGTCGACCTTGTCCGGGTTCGGGTCCGCCTTGGCCCGGGCCGCCAGGCCCAGGATGGGGTCGTCAGGTAATTGTTCCAGTTGCTCCAGCATATGCTCCTCGCTGTCTTTGGCAGCGGCCCTACATGCGGGCCAGTAACCGGGTCAGCAGCAACCAGAAAGGCGCTACCGTGTCTATTCTAAGCCGCTCCGTGGGCGAGTGGGCGCCGCGGATTGTGGGCCCGAAGGACAGGATGTCCAGGTCGGGTTTTTTGCTCTTCAGGATGCCACACTCAAGGCCGGCATGGATCGCCTTGACCGCGGGTTCGAAACCAAACAATTCCCGGTGCAGTTCACTGGCCTGCCGCAGCAACGGGCTGTCGAATACCGGTTCCCAGCCCGGGTAGCCCGGATCGGTCTCCACCTCGAGCTCGAAAGCGGCGGCGATGCCCAGTACCATCTGCTGCAGGGGTTCGCTTTGCGCCTCGTTGAAAAACCGGTAACTGGACTCCAGGAACAGTTTGCCGTCCAGCAGCCGCAGCACCGCCAGGTTGACGCTGAGATCCACCAGGTCCGCCGGCTGGGCCAGGCTGTAGGCCTGGGCGCCGTGGGGCATGGCCGCCACCAGTTGCAACAGCGCGTTGCTGTCTGCCGAACCCAGCACCGAGAGTGGTTCCGCGGGCGCCAGGGTCAGTTCCAGATCCTTGTCGGCCGGCGGCAGATAGCCCAACCACTGTGCCGGCAGTTTTTCCACGCGCTGGCGCAGAATCGATTCGGCATCGGCGGGGCAGGTAAACACGGCCCGCGCCTCACGCGGTATCACGTTGTGGGCGACGCCGGAGTCAAACGACCCCAGCTGCAAGCCATCGATCCCGTGCAGGAACTGGCCCAGCAATTTGATTGCGTTACCCAGTTGCTCGTGAATCTGCACCCCGGAATGGCCCCCCGCCAGACCCTTGAGCGACACCTGCCAGAATTCCCCGCTCTGCGGCGCGCCGGCAAACTCGCGCCGGAACTGCCAGCCCGCACCGCCGGCACAACCGATGTACAGTTCCTCCCAGTCCTCGGTGTCCAGATTCAGCATGCGATCGCCGCTGAGCATACCGCCATCCAGGTTCAGGGCGCCGCCCAGCCCGGTTTCCTCGTCGACGGTGAACAACAGTTCCAGCGCCGGGTGATCCACCTCCGGATCCGTCATCAGGGCCAACGCCGCGGCGCAACCGATGCCGTTGTCCGCGCCGAGGGTAGTCCGGTCCGCCTGCAACCAGCCGTCCACCACCCGCAGATCCAGCGGATCGCGGCTGAAGTCGTGTTCCTTGTCCTCGGTTTTCACCGTCACCATGTCCAGGTGGTTCTGGACCACGACGGTGCCGCTACCCTCTCGTCCCGCGCTGGCAGGCACCCGCACCACCACGTTGCCCACCGCGTCCGTCTGCCAGCTGCATCCCGCCTGCTCGGCACAGTCGATCACGTACTGGCGCACCGCCTGCTCTTCCCGCGAGGGTCGGGGTATCTGGGTGATGCGATAAAAATGCTGCCACAAATGGGCCGGGGTGTCGGGGTAGTTCTCTGGCTTCATGTCGCGCTTCCACTGGCGAGGGGGCGATTATACCGGACAGCCCAGAGCCTGTGTTAGTCTGCCCCCGCAGTGCCCCGCGGAGAGAACATGAACAAGCAATACATCAGCGCCCAGCAACTGCTCGAGGACTCTTTCCACCTGGGTCTGGCCGTCTACGAGAGCGGCTTTCGCCCCGACTGCATCGTCGGTATATGGCGCGGCGGCGCGCCGGTGGGAATCGCCGTGCACGAACTGTTCGCGGTGCTCGGCGCGGACTGCGACAACCAGGCTATCCGCACCGCCTCCTACAGCGGCATCGGCCAGCGTGAACAGGCCGTGCAGTTGTGGGGACTGGAGGCCATCAGCGCTCATTGCCGACCAGGCCGACGTATCCTTCTGGTCGATGACGTCCACGATTCGGGCCTGTCGCTGTTGCACGCCCGTGCGGCGATTGTCGCCGCTTCACCCGGCGGGGCACCGGATATCCGCACCGCGACGCCCTACTTCAAACCGGGCTACAACCAGGCGCCGACGGCGCCGGACTATTTCCTCCATGAAACCGACGACTGGCTGGTTTTTCCCCACGAACTGGCCGGCCTGAGCGCAGCCGAGGTGCTGGCCAACAAACCGGGGCTGGAGGCGATTGCGCGGTACCTGCCGCCTGTTGGGGAAAACGACAGCTGATTGCGCAATATTCACATATTTAGCGAGAACTATTTACCTGGCTGCCAGTCTTAGCGGGAACTAGACTTGCAATGTGCAAGGTGTAAAACCAGCAAGAGCATTACCATGAACAAACGAAAGGCAGAGAAGGCGAGCCTCGTGGAGTTTCTGCGCAGCATCAAGTTCGAGCACGCAGAGTCAACTGACAACAAAACCGAACACACCGGCCGTTTCGCTCATTTTTACCCGCGGGTTCGCACCGGCGCCAAGCCGACCGCGGAAGACACGCAGTTGGTGCGCAGCGCCAACTGAGTTTACCTCACGTCAGGCGCACGAAAGGCCTGAGGCGTTCACTTGTGCAGATCTCCCAGCGCTGATGGGGCTCCACCAGGTGGTTGGCGATAACTGCAAATACCAGTGGATTGAACGGGAAGCCGACGTGACTGGCCATCACTGCGATATTCGTGGTCCACGCCGGATCGGCCTCGCAGCGCGCGATACCCGCACCGACAATACCGTCTGATTCGCTGTACAGGGCAAGAACAGGCACCTTCAGTTCGCCGTGACTGTAGGTGTAGTTGATCCAGCGTTCCAGCGCGGCCTCGTCGACCTCAACCTCGTCGTTGTAGAAACGTCCCAGCACGTTATACAACGCGGTTCCACGGGGATCGCCATACGGTGTGCCCAGCGTGATCACCTGCCGCACCAGGTGCGGGAACCGGTGCGCCAGGGCCACCGAGTACAGGCCGCCAAGGCTCCAGCCGATCAGGGTGATTTTGCGGCCATTTCTCTGGTACTCCTCCTCCAGCCGCTCCCCGATCCGGGTTTCGGTCTCGAAGCGGTGGTCGAGGAAATCGTCCAGGCTCCTGGGGCGCACTTCCGCCGCGTTACGTCCCATACCCCAGGGTATGGCATTGTAGCCGCGTTCGGTCAGCAGCTTGCGCAATCGCGCGGTGGAGCCGTCGGCGCCCATGAAGCCGGGAATGGTCATGATGGTGTGGCCATCCCCCCGGGGCAGGTTCTTCAGCAGGGGACCGGCCAGAAAACTGCTGCCGATCTCCAGGAACACACGGCCCAGCTCCGAAATGCTGTGGCGCAGTTGTGGCGGTCGCAAATCCTGGTGGAATGCGACCGGTTGGGCTACGGCCATGTAATCCCCCTGAATGTAGGTAATGCCTACATTGTCGCGGCAAGTGGCCCAACTTTACACCCGATCCCACCCTGCCTGGTTTAATTTTTTATGCTACGATTGAGGGCTTTGTACCTGTTCAACCCATCGTAAGCAACCCGTCCAGGCCAGGATCGTGAGCGAGCAACGAGACACCATCTATGCCGACCCGGTGGGCGAACCCGGCCTGTTCGCCTTTGATGACAGCGTGGCCCGAGTGTTCCCGGACATGATCCGGCGTTCGGTCCCCGGTTATACCACCATCATCGCGATGACCGGCCTGCTGGCCGGACGCTTCGCTTCGCCGGGCAGCCGCCTGTACGACCTGGGCTGTTCCCTGGGGGCGTCGACCCTGGCCATGCGGCAACAGGTCCGGCATGGGGACTGCCGGATCATCGCCGTCGACAATTCGGAGCCGATGCTGGAACGCTGCCGCACCATCGTCGACACCGACAGCCACGAACTGCCGGTGGAACTGCACCGCGCCGACCTGCAGGACGTCAGCATCGAGGACGCCTCGGTGGTGGTCCTCAACTTCACCCTGCAATTCATTCCCCGTGAACAGCGCGACCGGGTGATCGCCGGCATTTACGCCGGCCTGCGTCCGGGCGGCATCATGGTACTGTCGGAGAAGGTCACCTTCGAGGACCCGCACCTTGACCAGCTCAACATCGAGCTGCACCACCAGTTCAAGCTGGCCAACGGCTACAGCGAGCTGGAGGTTGCCAGGAAACGCAGCGCCCTGGAGCAGGTGCTGCTGCCGGAGACTCTGGCGCGGCACCGGCAGCGCATCGCCGACGCCGGCTTCGGCAGTTGCGACGTCTGGTTCCAGTGCTTCAACTTCGCCTCCCTCATCGCCCTGAAATGATCGACTACCAGCCCCTGCTCGAGCGCTGGCGCGACGGTGCGCTGGCACCCTGGGCCGACACGCTGCCGGAGCGACTGGCGGCGGGCCTGTCGACCCGGCGCTACGGTGACCTGCCGCGCTGGCTGGCGGCCCTGGAGGCCCTGCCCGAGATCGCTGCGGACAGGATCTACCTGGACCGTGACCGGGTGGGCGCGGCAACGGATTCAGCCCTGGAGGCCGATACGGCCGCCACCCTGCGGGAACAGCTTCAGGCCCTGCATCCCTGGCGCAAGGGACCGTTTGAGCTGTTCGGCGTACACATCGATACCGAGTGGCGCTCGGACTGGAAGTGGCAGCGCCTGGCTGACCGGATCGACAACCTGGATGGCCGCCGGGTACTGGACGTCGGCTGCGGCAGCGGCTACCACTGCTGGCGCATGGCCGGGGCCGGCGCCGCGGAGGTGATCGGCATCGACCCGACCCCGCTGTTCGTCATGCAGTTCTGGGCCCTGCAGAACTACCTGCGGGACGACCGGGTGTGGGTGCTGCCCGCGGGGATCGAACACCTGCCCCCGAAGCTGCAGGCCTTTGACACCACCTTTTCCATGGGCGTGCTGTACCACCGCCGCTCGCCCCTGGACCACCTGCTGGAATTGAAGGACACCCTGCGCCCCGGCGGCCAGCTGGTGCTGGAGACCCTGGTCATCGACGGGAGGCCGGGCGAGGCCCTGGTCCCCGAGGGGCGTTACGCGCGCATGGGCAACGTCTGGTTCCTGCCATCCTGCGACACCCTGCTCGGCTGGCTGCGCAAGGTCGGCTTCCGCAAGCCCGCGGTCATCGATGTCACGGTCACCAGTACAGAGGAACAGCGTTCGACCGACTGGATGTGCTTCCACTCCCTGGCGGACTTTCTCGATCCGTCTGATTCCACCAAAACCGTCGAAGGCCACCCCGCCCCACGACGCGCCATCCTCACTGCCTACGCCTGAAATTTCAGATTCTTCACCATCTAAGCCGGGAACCGGGGCGGGTTACGCCTGCAGGGACCGCTGAAAGCGGGGCGTCCTGCCCAGCTTGACGGCGGCCGTCCTGGCCGCCGACACCCCTGCAGGCGTAACCCGCCCCGTCTCCCTCCCCAAGGTGCGAGATTCTAGATTCAGCTTACGAAGTGATGCGGCTGTCGGGATGGGGTGGTGTCTTTGGAGATGTCAGCGGCCAGGGATGGCCGCTGTCAAGCTGGACATGGATGTCCCGCTTTACGCGGTCCCCATAGACACCACCCTATCGCGGCAGCCAGTGGCGCTACAGAGAAGAAGTCGATACTTCAGTGCAGTGATTTCTCACGCCGATGCTCGTGGAACACGTACTCGAACACCTCGCGGTAGTTGCGCGCGAAATGCACGTTGATCCCGTCCCGCAGGTAATCCGGCAATTCCTCGAAATCGCGCCGGTTGCCGTGGGGCAGGATGAGTTCCATGATCCGGGAGCGCCGCGCCGCGATGACTTTCTCGCGAATGCCGCCCACCGGCAGGACCTGACCGGTGAGGGTCAGTTCTCCGGTCATGGCCAGCGGCCGCTTGATGCGTTCCTTGCGGGCCAGTGACACCAGGGCCGTAGCCATGGTGATACCGGCGCTGGGCCCGTCCTTTGGCGTGGCACCCTCTGGCACGTGCAGGTGCACCATGCTCATGTCGAAGAAATCCAGGTCGCAGCCGTAATCCTTCAGGTGACTGATCACATAGCTGTAGGCGATCTCCGCCGACTCCTTCATCACGTCGCCCAGTTTTCCGGTCAGCTTGAAGCCCCGATTCAGGGTGTGAATCTGGGACGACTCGACAGCCAGGGTGGCGCCGCCCATGGCGGTCCACGCCAGGCCGGTGGCAACCCCGAGGCCACGCAGGGGTTTTTCCGCGGAAAACGGCGGCTTGCCCAGCAGGTCCTCGATATCCTTCTTGCCGACCCGCAGTTTTTCTTCACGATCGTCCAGCAGGCGCACAATGGATTTGCGCATGATGCGCGCCAGCTGCTTCTCCAGATTGCGCACCCCCGCCTCGCGACAGTAGGAATCAATAACGTACTTCAGCCCCGCATCGTTGATTTTCAGCTGTTCCTCGTCCAGGCCATGGCGCTGCAGCTGCTTGGGCCACAGGTGGTTGCGGGCGATAGCCAGTTTTTCCTCCGCCACGTAGCCGGACAGGCGGATGGTCTCCATCCTGTCCAGCAGCGGCCCGGGTATCGTGTCGAGCTGGTTCGCGGTGCAGATAAACAGGACCTTGGACAGGTCCAGCCGCAAGTCCAGGTAGTGGTCGAGAAACTCGCTGTTCTGCTCCGGGTCCAGTACCTCCAGCAGGGCGGAGGCGGGATCGCCCTGAAAGGACGCGCCAACCTTGTCGATCTCATCCAGCATGATCACCGGGTTCGACACCTCGACCTCTTTCAAAGCCTGCACGAACTTGCCGGGCATGGCGCCGATATAGGTGCGGCGATGGCCCTTGATCTCCGCCTCGTCGCGCATGCCGCCGAGGCTGAATCGGTAGAACTCGCGCCCGAGGGCGTCCGCCACGGAGCGCCCGATACTGGTCTTGCCCACACCTGGCGGACCGACCAGCAACAGGATGGAACCGGCGATCTCGCCGCGGAAAGCACCCACGGCCAGGAACTCCAGGATGCGCGCTTTGACGTCCTCCAGGCCATCGTGGTGCTCATTGAGCACCCCCCGGGCGTGGTCCAGTTCCAGGTTGTCCTCTGACGTGATACCCCAGGGCACCTGCGTCGCCCAGTCGAGGTAGTTACGGGTGACACCGTACTCGGGCGATCCGGTTTCCAGCACGGAAAGCTTGTGCAATTCCTCCTGGATACGCTTCTCCACCGGCTCGGGCATGTCCAGCTCACGGATACGGGCCTCGAAGATCTCCACGTCCGAGGTGCGGTCGTCCTTGGAAATACCCAGTTCCTTCTGGATGATCTTGAGCTGCTCGCGGAGGAAGAATTCGCGTTGCTGATCACTGACTTTTTCGTTCACCTGGCTGGTGATCCGGCCCTGCAGTTCCGCCACCTCGCGCTCCTTGCGCAGCAGCTGCAGGACTTTCTCCATTCGCGAGCGCAGTGGCAGGGTGTCCAGGATCTCCTGCAACTGCTCGCCCTTGGCGGTGGTCAGGGCAGCGGAGAAATCCGCCAGCAGGCCGGGCTCGTTGGGACTGAAATTACCCATGTACTGTTTCAATTCGGCGCTGTACAAGGGGTTGAGCGACAGCAGTTCCTTGAGTTCCTTGATCAGGGCCATCGCGTAGGCCTTGATCTCGTCGGAGTCCCGGTCACCCTGGCTGCGCGGATACTCGACCTGGACCAGGTAGGGGGGACGATCGTTCAGCCAGCGAACGACCCGGAAGCGCTTGACACCCTGGGCCAGGAACTGCCCCGGATTCTGCATCGCCACATGCGATTGGTGCAGGCGCACGACACAGCCGATTTCCGGGAACTGTCTCGGATCCAGGTCCTTACCGTTGGCATGCTCCACGTAGCTGAGGCCGAGCAGGCTGGTGCCACTGTCCGCCACGCCCTTGAGTGTGCTTTCCCATTGTTGGGCATTGATGGCCACCGGCTGCACCTGGCCGGGGAAGAACGGCCGCGAGGGAACCGGCATCAAATAGAGGGTGTCCGGTAACACATCGTCGGCCACCGCGGGGGTACGCTGCTCCCCCTCCGGCGCGACCAGTTCTGCATCAATCGGCTGTTCGTCGTCTGTCATGCACATCTTTCCTCTGGGATACAGGCCTGATATGGGGCTCGGGACGGCGAAAATCAAGCAAATACTGCCACCGGCCTACTCACAACTGACACCGGTCCAAGTATAATCCGCTACCTTTCCCGCACAGACAAAGCATGCCAGAGGGGGCCATAACCTTGCATATCGACCAGGCATCCGAACAGGAGTTGCGCGCCGCGCTGGAGGAACTGGAAGACCGCTACCGGCAACTATGCCAGCAGGGCCTGTCCCTGGACCTGACCCGCGGCAAACCCAGCCCGGAGCAGGTGGCACTGTCCGATGCGCTGGACGGCATCCTGCAGGGCGATTATTTCGCCGAGGATGGCACCGATGTGCGCAACTACGGCGGGCTCGATGGCCTGCCCGAAGCCAAACGCCTGTTCGGCGGCATCCTGGACCTGGCACCACAGGAAACCCTGATCGGCGGTAACGGCAGCCTGGCTCTCATGTACCTGACCCTGGACCTGGCCATGCGCGAGGGCCTGCGGGGCCCGGAAAGCGCCTGGGGCAACGAGGACGTGGTGAAGTTTCTCTGCCCCGCACCCGGATACGACCGCCATTTTGCCATCTGCGAACACCTGGATATCGAGATGATCCCGGTCCCGATGACCCCCAACGGGCCGGATATGGACCGGGTCGAGGCCCTGGTCCAGGCGGACCCCGCCATCAAGGGCATCTGGTGTGTGCCGCGTTTTTCCAATCCCACCGGGTGCGTATACAACGATGCGACCGTGCAGCGACTGGCCGCCCTGGGCCAGGTGGCGGGCGACCACTTTATCGTCATGTGGGACAACGCCTATGCGGTGCACGCCCTCAGCGACGACGCACCGCCGCTGGCCTCCATCAGCGCCTGCTGCCGGCGCCTCGGCAGCCTGGATCACGTGTTCCTGTTCGGCTCCACCTCCAAGGTGACCCATGCCGGCGCCGGCGTCGCCTTCATGGGTTCCAGCGAGGCCAACCTGGGTGCCCTGAAAAATCACCTGAGTTTCATGACGATCGGCCCGGACAAGGTGAACCAGTTGCGCCACGTCCGCTTCCTGGGTGACCGCGCCGGCCTGGAAGCTCACATGGCACGCCACGCGGCACTGATCGGACCGCGGGTAGCAAGGGTGCTGGAGATTCTGGACGAGGAACTGGCGGACAGCGGGATGGGCGACTGGATCCGGCCGCAGGGGGGGTACTTTGTGTCCTTTGACAGCCGGCCCGGCCTGGCCCGCACCATTGTCGGCCTGGCGGCCGAGGCCGGGGTCAAGCTGACCCCGGCGGGCGCCACCTGGCCCTACGGCGAGGACCCGGAAGACCGCAATATCCGCCTGGCGCCGACTTTTCCGTCACCGGAGGAAGTGGCAGCGGCCACCCGCGCCTTCGCGATCTGCGTCAAGCTCGCCTCAGTGCGCCAGCGCCTCGGCTGAAGCCGGGTTCCCCACGAACTGTTCGATCTCTGCGACCATGTCCCGGTAGGCCTCCGGGTCACAGTGGATCCAGTGGTTGGACCCGGGCATCAGTACCAGTTTGGCGCCCGGGATGGTGGCAGCGATTTCCACACTCTGCTGCTGCGGCACCACGAGGTCGCCCCGCCGGTGCAGCACCAGGGTGGGCACCTGCAGGGCAGCGGCGGTCGCCGTCACATCCACCTTTCCGATAGAGTAAATCGTTTTTTGGACGACTTCTGCACTGGCGGATTCCTTTTGCATCAGGTTGAACAAGCGGTTCTGCTCGGCATTGCCGTCGGGCAGGAACATGGAGGTAAAGAGTTGCAGGAAGCTGCGGTTGTCCCCGCCCCACTGCTTCGGCAGCAGGGATAACAGCGCCGACCACTGTTCCAGATGGGCCTCGTCGAGTTCTCTGCGCAGGAATGAGCCCCACAGCACCAGGTGACTGACCCGCTCCGGGTGCCGGGCGGCATATTCAATCGCGGTGGTGCCACCCTCGGACAGGCCCATCAGCACACAGCGCTCGACCCCCGCCGCGTCCATCACCGCTTCCAGGTCCGCCAGCCGGGTGGCGGCGTTGACCTCCTCGACCGCCCGCTCCGACATACCGATTCCCCGGGCGTCATAGCGCAGGTAGCGGAAACGGTTAGCCATGATTTCCACCGAGGCCCGGGACAGGGGGTCATCCCATTCCAGTTCCAGGTTGGTAAACCAGCCCAGTGAGCGCACCAGGGGATAGCCCTCACCGATCTCGGTAAAGGCCAGCCGCTGGCCGTCGGCATTGCGGGTGTAGCGGATTTCCTGGTGCCAGGCTGATTTTGGGGAGGGTGTCGGGGCCGGGGGCGCACTGCCGGCGCGGTCCTTTGCGCCGTCGGCGCGCAGGGTACCGCCCAGCCGCAACAGGAACGCGCCGCAGACACCGACGATCGCAATCAGCGCCGCCACGCCGGAGAACAGGCTTTCATTGTCACCGATAAAATCGAGCACCGCGGTGAGTTGTTCCATGCAACTCCCCCAGGGATTTTTATTGCGCCTAGATTAGCACAGCCGCGGGGCTGACAGCGCAGGCGCTCATGCCCGCGCGCGATCAATCAAAAGGGGGCGCTCACAGGCCTGGAGATCAGTCCTCGCTGCCCTGCTGAGGCGGCTGCATGCCGGCAAAGGGGAAACTGGCGATGTTGCTGTCGCCGGTACCTCCTCCCTCGGAGATTTTGCTGGAGCCTTCCTTGTCCACCTCGTCGATACGGATAATGGCCTGCATCGGGATATAGCTGCGCTTGACCCCGTTGAACTCCGCCTTCAGTTTTTCCTCGCCAGGGTCCACCAGTATCTGTGAGCGTTCACCGAACAGGAATTCCTCCACCTCGATGAAGCCCCACATATCGCTCTGGTAGATCTGCCGCGCAAACACCTCGAACACCTGCTTGCCGTTCTGAAAAATTACCTTGTAGACGGGATAGGTCGCCATGCTCTCCTCATGCGATTTCACGACCCCGGCAGGGCGTTTGCAGGGCCCGGCTCCGGGGGGGCGGCAATATTACCAGCTTGAGCGTGAAATACCAGCTTGCAGGGCGCGCGAATACTGGGTTTCCACGGCTCAACTCTGTATAATCCGCAGCCCTTTTTTCACTCCTCGGGAGAACGCGGCCTACACGCCGCATCAGCGCACACGGTGAGCAAGAAACTCTACATCAAGACCCACGGCTGCCAGATGAACGAGTACGACTCGGCGCGCATGCGTGACCTGCTCCAGGAGAGCCACGACCTGGTCCCCACCGAGAACCCCGAGGACGCCGACGTACTACTCCTAAATACCTGTTCTATAAGGGAAAAAGCCCAGGAAAAGGTGTTTCACCAACTGGGCCGCTGGAAGCAGCTGAAGCAGAAGAAGCCGGACCTGATCATCGGCGTGGGCGGCTGCGTGGCCAGCCAGGAAGGCGAGGAGATCGGCCGGCGCGCGCCCTATGTCGACCTGGTGTTCGGCCCCCAGACCCTGCACCGGCTGCCGGAGATGATCGACCAACGCGGTCCCGGGGGCACCATCGTGGTCGACATCAGTTTCCCTGAAATAGAGAAATTCGACCGTCTGCCGGAGCCCAAGGTCGAGGGACCGACCGCCTTCGTTTCGATCATGGAGGGCTGCAGCAAGTACTGCACCTTCTGCGTGGTCCCTTACACCCGTGGCGAGGAGGTATCGCGCCCGGTGGACGATGTCATCGCCGAGATTGCGCACCTGACCGCCGGCGGGGTGCGCGAGGTCAACCTGCTGGGCCAGAATGTGAACGCCTACCGCGGCCAGGACCACGAGGGGGACATCGTGGATTTTGCCGAATTGTTGCACCTGGTAGCCCGTGTTCCCGGCCTCGAGCGCATTCGCTACACCACCTCACACCCGGTGGAATTTTCCGATGCCCTGATCGACGCCTACGCCGAGATTCCGCAGCTGGTGGACCACCTGCACCTGCCGGTTCAGAGCGGTTCGGACCGCATCCTGATGGCCATGAAGCGTGGCCACACGGCGCTGGAATACAAGGCCAAAATACGGCGCCTGCGCCAGATCCGGCCAGATATCAGCATCTCTTCGGACTTTATCATCGGGTTCCCCGGGGAAACCGAGGCGGATTTCGCTGCCACCATGAAGCTGATCGAGGACATCGGCTTCGACACCTCGTTCAGCTTCATCTACAGCGCCCGCCCCGGCACCCCGGCGGCGGAACTGCCCGACTCGACCTGCGAGGACACCAGGAAACGGCGTCTCCAGATCCTGCAGGGCCGGATCCTGCAACAGGCCCAGCAGATCAGCCGGCGCATGGTGGGCAGCACCCAGCGCATCCTGGTCAGCGGCGTTTCGAAAAAAGATCCCGGCCAGTTACAGGGCCGCACCGAGAACAACCGTGTGGTCAATTTTGCCTTCACCGACCAGGCCCTGGTAGGGGAATTCGTCGACGTGGTCATCACCGAGGCCCTGCCGAACTCCCTGCGCGGCAGCCTGGTACGCGGTTGACTGGGCCCGATTCCGGTATATCCTTCTAACTTACCCCCCAAGCCGCCAGCGGCCACAAAATACTTTGAACAGCGAACCCGCCCCATCACATTCGACCCAGCTTAGCCTTGCCCTGGAACCCAATGACAGCCGCCACCTGGCCACGCTCTGCGGCCAGCTGGACGCCCACCTGCGCCAGATCGAGCAGCGCCTGGGCGTGCACATCAGCGCCCGCGGCAACCAGTTCCAGCTCAGTGGGCCGGCGGTCAACGTGGCCGCCGCGGAAAAGCTCCTGATCCACCTGTACGCCGAGGTCTGCCAGGGCATCAACCTGAGCCCGGAGTCCCTGCACCTGCAACTGCAGCAGGTGGGCATGGACAGCCTGGAGCAGGTGGACGGCGATGCACCCGTGGACAGCATCCGGGTTATTCGCACCAAGCGCGCCTCGATCAAACCCCGGGGCCGCAACCAGCAGGGCTACGTACGCAACATCAAGCACTGTGACATCAATTTCGGCATCGGCCCGGCGGGCACCGGCAAGACCTACCTGGCGGTGGCCTGTGCGGTGGAAGCCCTGCTCGAGGAGCGGGTGCGGCGCATACTGCTGGTGCGTCCGGCGGTCGAAGCGGGCGAAAAGCTGGGCTTCCTGCCCGGTGACCTGAGCCAGAAGGTGGACCCCTACCTGCGACCGCTGTACGACGCGCTGTACGAGATGCTGGGGTTCGACACGGTGAACAAGTACCTGGAGCGCAATATCATCGAGGTCGCCCCGCTGGCCTTCATGCGCGGCCGGACGCTCAACAACGCGTTCATCATCCTGGACGAGGCCCAGAACACAACCCGTGAGCAGATGAAGATGTTCCTCACCCGGATCGGGTTCGGCTCCACCGCGGTCATCACCGGCGACGCGACCCAGATCGACCTGCCCCGGGGCGCCATGTCCGGACTGACCCATGTCAGCAATATTCTCAACGACGTGGACGGCATCAGTTTCACCTACTTCGGCAACCGGGACGTGGTGCGGCATCCCCTGGTGCAGCGCATCGTGGAGGCCTATGACCTGCACGAGGACCGGGCCACCCCGCTGGACAAGAGCCAGCGATGAACCTGCACGTGGATATCCAGAACGCCAGCACCGAACCAGCCCCTGACGAGGACGACATACGGGCCTGGTTGCGCGCGGTGCTGGCAGCGGCCAGTGACAGGAGCGAGGCCGAAGTCAGCCTGCGACTGGTGGACGAACCGGAGATGAGCCGGCTCAATCAGCGCTACCGCGGCAAGGACGGCCCCACCAACGTGCTGTCTTTTCCCGCCGAACTGCCGCCGGGCCCGGACCTGCCCCTGCTCGGCGACATCGTGGTCTGTACCCCCGTGGTGAGGCGGGAGGCCAACGAACAGGGCAAGGCGCTCGACGCCCACTGGGCCCATATGCTGGTGCACGGCGCCCTGCACCTGCTGGGTTACGACCACGTCGAACAGGACCAGGCCGAGACCATGGAGGCGCTGGAGACAGACATCCTGGCCGGGCTGGACTACCCCTGCCCCTACGCTGCCGGGGAGCGAACCGCGCGATGAACGACGACCGCAGCAACAACGAATCGGGGGACCGCAGCTGGCTGGAGAAAATCTCCCAGGTCTTCTCCAGTGAACCGCGCTCACGCGAGGAACTGGACGGCGTCCTGGCGGTCGCCGCCGAAAACGAGGTAATTGACGAGGATGCCCGTTCCATCATGGAAGGGGCCATGCAGGTCAGTGACATGCAGGTGCGGGACATCATGATTCCGCGCGCCCAGATGGTGGTCATAAAGGCCGAATGCGGGCTGGAAGAGGTCCTGCCGCAGATCATCAGTTCGGCTCACTCACGCTACCCGGTGATCGGCGAGAGTACGGACGACGTGCTGGGCATCCTGCTGGCCAAGGACCTGCTGCCACAGATTCTCAACAAGGACCAGGAGAATTTCGATATCTGCGAACTGCTGCGGCCCACCGTGGTCGTGCCGGAAAGCAAGCGCCTGAACGTCCTGTTGAGGGAGTTCCGCCAGAACCGCAATCACATGGCTATCGTCATCGACGAGTACGGCGGTGTCGCGGGCCTGGTGACCATCGAGGACGTGCTGGAAGAGATCGTCGGCGACATCGAGGACGAGACCGATGTCGAGGGTGACCAGTTCATCCGCAGGATTTCGGACGAGGACTATTTCATCAAGGCCCTGACCCCCATCGACGAGTTTAACGAGCATTTCAAAGCCGACTTCTCCGACGAGGAATTCGACACCATCGGCGGGCTGGTAATCCAGGCTTTCGGCCATATGCCGGCCCGCAATGAGACCACCACAATCGCGGATTTCGAGTTCAAGGTCATCAACGCCGACCAGCGCAAGATACACAGCCTGCGCATGCGCCCCCACCGGGACTGATCGCCGCGTGCCCGGCATCGCCCACAAGCTGTCGGGGCCGCGCCGGGCGTGGCTGCTGGCACCCGCCGCCGGTCTGCTGGTCACCCTGTCACTGGCGCCCTTCGGCCTCTGGCCGGCGGGCCTGCTGAGTTGCCTCCTCTACGCCTGGCTGCTGCGGGATTGCGGCGCACGCCAGGCTGTCTGGTGCGGCTGGCTGTACGGCCTGGGCCTGTTCGGCAGCGGGGTATCCTGGGTCTACGTCAGTATCCACGTGCACGGCTATGCACCGGTACCGCTGGCAATTCTGCTGACCGCGCTGTTCTGCGCCGGCCTGGCCCTGCTGCACGCACTGTTTGCCTGGCTTTACGTGACCCGGGTACGCGACCTGCCGGGGGGCCTCGCGATCGGTTTCCCCGCCCTGTGGGTCTTGTTTGAATGGCTGCGCGGCTGGTTACTGACCGGCTTTCCGTGGCTCTACCTGGGTAACGCCCACATCGACAGTCCGCTGGCAGGCTGGGCACCGCTGACCGGGGTATTCGGCCTGTCCCTGTTGGCGGCCGTCACTGGCGTGGCCCCGCTCTGGGCCTGGCACAGGCGGCAGCGACGCCCCGTTGTGGCGGCCGGAGTCGCCGCCTTGCTGCTGGTATGGTTGGGCGGTGCGGCCCTGACAAGCGTGGACTGGGTGAAGCCGGTGGCCCGGGACCCGCTGCAGGTTGCCCTGTACCAACCCAACATCCCCCAGGAACACAAGTGGGACCCGGCCTGGCGGCAGCCCATACTGGACCGCTACTCTGCGGCCATGGAGGACCTGTACGGGGCCGACATCGTGCTGTGGCCGGAGTCAGCCATCCCCACTTTCTACCAGCGCGCGGGGGATTTCCTGGGCCCCATTGCGAAGCGCGCGGAGGCTGCCGGGACCAGCCTGGTCAGCGGCATCCTGTACCGCGACCCGGACGGCGAACGCTACTACAACAGCATCGTCAGCCTGGGCACCGGTGCCGGTCACTATCACAAACGGCGCCTGGTGCCCTTCGGCGAGTATGTGCCGCTGGAGGGTGTCCTGCGCGGCCTGATCGCCTTTTTCGACCTGCCCATGTCCGCCTTCAGCAAAGGGCCGCCCGCGCAGGCCCCGCTCCTGGCTGCAGGCGTGCATCTGGCGCCCTACATCTGCTACGAAATCGTCTACCCGGACCTGGTGGCAGCCGGCGCCGACCGGGCCGAGTTGCTGGTCACCATCAGTAACGATACCTGGTTCGGAAACTCACTGGGGCCCCTGCAACACCTGCAGATCGCCCGCATGCGAGCGCTGGAAAACGGTCGCTACCTGATCCGCGGCACCAACAACGGCGTGTCCGCGCTGGTGGATGATCACGGACGCCTGCTCGCCCGCAGCGAGCAGTTCGTGGAAACCATTCTGCGTGGCGAGGTGCGTCCCATGACGGGTAATACGCCATTCGGCCGCAGCGGCTCCTGGCCTGTGCTCACACTGTGCCTGCTGGCCCTGTTGCTGGCCGGCCTGGGCGGTGCCCGCAGGCATCGCGAGCGGGTCCAATAACTGGTAGAATTCGCGCCTCATTTTTCGGCCCGCCCACCCGCCGCAAGCGCGCGGGGGACGGGCTTTTGCACTGCGTACGGGACGCGAGACAGAATGGAGCAGCAATACGACCCCGGGAGGCTGGAAACAGCGGCCCAGCAATACTGGCAGGACAACGGCAGTTTCGCCGTGCGGGCGGATGACCGGCGGGAGAAATTCTACTGCCTGTCCATGCTGCCCTACCCCAGCGGCAAGCTGCACATGGGTCACGTTCGCAACTACACCATTGGCGACGTGATCGCCCGCTACCAGCGCATGCTGGGCAAGAATGTGCTGCAACCGATGGGCTGGGACGCCTTCGGCATGCCGGCGGAGAACGCCGCGATACAGAACAACGTCCCCCCCGCCGCCTGGACCGCGGACAACATCCACGAGATGCGCGCGCAGTTGCAGCGACTGGGTTTCGCCTATGACTGGGATCGCGAAATCGCCACCTGTCACCCCGAATATTACCGCTGGGAACAGTGGTTTTTCACCCGCCTGTTCGAAACCGGCCTGGCCTACAAGAAGACCGCGGAGGTGAACTGGTGCGAGACCGACCAGACCGTACTGGCCAATGAACAGGTGGTGGACGGCTGTTGCTGGCGCTGCGACAACCCGGTGGAGCGGCGTGAGATCAGCCAGTGGTTCATCAGGATCACGGCCTACGCCCAGGAACTGCTGGACGGGCTGGACAGACTCGACGGCTGGCCGGAACAGGTCCGCACCATGCAGCGCAACTGGATTGGCCGCTCGGAAGGGGTCAACCTGCGTTTCGCACTGGAGGACGGCGCCGACCTGGAGGTCTACACGACCCGCCCCGATACCCTGATGGGTGCAACCTACGTGGCGGTGGCGCCGAAGCACCCGCTGGCGCTGCAGGCGGCCGCGAACCAGCCAGAACTGGCCGCCTTTATCGAGGAGCAGTCCCGCGGCGGCGTGGCCGAAGCGGACATGGCGACCATGGAAAAACTGGGCATGCCCACCGGGCTGTACGCCATGCACCCCATCACCGGCGACCAGGTCCCGATCTGGGTCGCCAATTTCGTACTGATGAGCTACGGTTCCGGAGCGGTCATGTCGGTGCCGGGCCACGACCAGCGCGATTTCGAATTCGCCAGCAAGTACCAACTGCCCATCGTGCAGGTGATCGACAAGACCGGCGACGAATTCAGCTATGACACCGGCGCCTGGCAGGACTGGTACGCCGACAAGGACGGCGTGGTAACCATCAATTCGGGCCAGTTCGACGGCCTGGACTTCCAGGGCGCCTTCGACGCCATCGCCGACCGTCTCGAGGCCGACCGCAAGGGCGAACGCACGATCAATTTCCGCCTGCGCGACTGGGGTGTATCCCGGCAGCGCTACTGGGGCGCCCCCATCCCCATCATTTACTGCGACGGCTGCGGCGCGGTGCCGGTGCCGAAGGAAGACCTGCCCGTGGTCCTGCCCACCGACGTGCAATTCGAGGGCATCGGCTCGCCGATCAAGAACATGCCGGAGTTTTATGAGACCACCTGCCCCAGTTGTGGCGGCGCGGCCACCCGGGAAACCGACACCTTTGATACCTTCATGGAGTCCTCCTGGTACTACGCCCGCTACTGCTGCGCGCGGGACAGCGAACACATGCTTAACGACGAGGCCGATTACTGGGCCCCGGTGGACCAGTACATCGGCGGTATCGAGCACGCCATCCTGCACCTGCTCTACGCGCGCTTTTACCACAAGCTGCTGCGGGACGAGGGCCTGGTCAACTCCGACGAGCCCTTCACCCGGCTGCTGACCCAGGGCATGGTGTTGAAAGACGGCGCCAAGATGTCCAAGTCCAAGGGCAATACCGTCGATCCGCAGTCACTTATCGACCGTTACGGCGCCGACACCGTGCGCCTGTTCAGCATGTTCGCCGCACCGCCCGACCAGTCCCTGGAGTGGTCGGATTCCGGCGTGGAAGGCGCCAATCGCTTCCTCAAGCGCCTGTGGCGCCTGGTGGCAGGCCACCTTGACGCCGGCCCGGCGCCGGCTCTGGAGGCCAACGCCCTGGACGATGAGCTCAGGGCCGTGCGACGCAAGACCCACGAGACCATCGCCAAGGTGTCGGACGATTTCGGTCGCCGTCAGACCTTCAATACCGCCATCGCCGCCATCATGGAATTGTGTAACGAACTGGGCAAGGTCGATCCTGCTGAGCCAGTGGCCCGGGCAGTGCTGGACGAGGCGCTGCGCGCCGTGGTGCTGATGCTGGGACCCATCGTGCCTCACACCTGTCACGCCCTGTGGCGGGAATTGGGCGGCGAGGGCGACGTGATGGATGCCCGCTGGCCGGCGGTGGATGAATCGGCCCTGGTACGCGACAGCATCGAGATGGTGGTGCAGGTGAACGGCAAGGTGCGCGCCCGGATGGCGGTCGCGGCGAATGCCGACAAGGCCGCCGTCGAGGCCGCGGCACTGGCGCAGGACAACGTCCAGCGTTTCCTGGAAGGGGTCGCGGTACGCAAGGTTATTGTGGTGCCGGGCAAATTAGTTAATATTGTGGCCAACTGAGCCCGGACCCGTCCTCATGCCCTCGCCAAGCTTTCGCCTGTGCCTCGCCCTGTGCACCCTGGTCCTGCTCACAGCCTGCGGCTTTCACCTGCGCGGCAGTGGCGGCATGCAGGTGCCCGAGGAATGGCTGCAGATGCACCTGGACAGCAACAACCCCAATGCCGAACTGAGCCGGGAAATCTACAACCAGTTTGCCACCCAGGGGGTCAACTGGGTGGACCGCGACGAGGCCAACTATATCCTGCGCATCGGCCCCGAACGTATGAGCCAGCGCAACCTGTCTCTCAATGCCCAGGCCCGCGCCTCGGAGATCGAGCTGACCATGCGCACCCAGTTCGCCGTGTTGGCGCCTGACGGCAGCGTGGTCATCCAGCCCGCCGATGCCACCATCGTCAAGCAGATGGAAAACGATCCCAGCAATATTGTCGGCAAAACGGAAGAAGCGCGCCTGATCCGGTCTGAGATGCGGGTGGAGATCGCCCAGCAGATGCTGCGTCGGATCGCCTTTTTCGCCTCCGCCGACTCCTGATGCGCATCTACCCCGAGAAACTCGCCGCTCACCTGCAACAGCAACTCCTTCCGGTCTACCTCGTTACCGGAGATGAACCCCTGCTGGTGCAGGAGTGCGCCGACCAGGTGCGCGCCGCGGCCCGGGCCGGTGGCTGTACCGAACGCGAGGTGATCGAGGCGAGCGGGGCCAACTTCGACTGGCAGACCCTGCTGCACAGCGCCGGCAGCATGTCCCTGTTCGGCGACCGCAGGCTACTGGAGCTGCGCCTGCCCGGCGGCAAGCCCGGCGCCGAGGGCAGCAAGGCACTGTGCGAGTATCTTGACCTGCCGGGTGACGATGTGCTGCTGCTCGTGGCGGGGAAAATCGACAAGCAGTCCACCCGCAGCAAATGGTACAAGGCCCTGGACCAGGCCGGGGCGGTAGTTACCCTGTACCCGGTCAGGAAACACGAGCTGCCCAACTGGTTGCGTCAACGCCTCGGGGGCGCCGGCCTGACCATCGACAGCGACGCCCTGGAGCTGCTCAGCGAACGGCTGGAGGGCAACCTGCTGGCGGCGGTGCAGGAAGTGGAAAAACTGAAACTGCTGGCCCCGGGGGATCACGTGGACCTGGCGACCGTCACCGCCGCGGTGCTGGACAACGCCCGCTACAACCTGTTTGGCCTGGTTGACTCCGCTGTGGAGGGTGAGGCGGCAGCCAGCCTGCGCATGCTCCAGGGGCTGCGGGACGAGGGCACGGAGCCCATGGTGGTGCTGTGGGCCCTGAATCGCGAGTTACGGACCCTGGTGGCGCTGCGAACCGCCTGCGACCGGGGCCAGCGCCCGGAGCAGGCCATGAAGGCACAGCGGGTGTGGGTACAGCGCGAGGGCATCGTCGGCAAAGCCCTGGCCCGCCATGACCGGGAGTCCCTGTCACAGTTGCTGGAACTGGCGTTCCGGGTGGACGGCAGCATCAAGGGTTTCGACGATGGCAACTGCTGGGACAACCTCGAACAGCTGGTGGCCGGCCTGTGCCGGGTACCCGTTCCCCACATGCCTGGCGCACTGGCCTGAGCTTCGGTGCCACCGTACCCTGGTCAACGCCTGGCATCACTGAACATCACGCTGATCCGGTGTGTGCTCGAGGGCCAGTTGGGCACGTTCAACTCCGTGGTCTCCCCGCCGCGATCCACCAGTGAGACATTGATGGTGCCGGAACCGTCAGGACTGGCCGGCAGGTAAAGATCCAGGCCGGTCAGGAAGGTCAGGACGCTGAACGGGAAGACTTCACCCTTGCCGAGGTCCGACATCAGGTCGCTCTCGTGATCGAAGATAAACACTGCCAGGTTCACCCCGGAGCCCTGGCCCAGGCCGCGGGGGCTGATGTCCGGTTGCAGGACGTTGACGCCGTCCACGAACAGCTCATCGCTGCCCGCGCCCTGGTCACCCCAGAACTCGCGCTGGCGCAGGACCACCATGCCGGTCGCCTCCGCGGTGGCGGGCAGGTAGGCCTCGATACTCTGGCCCACAGCACTGGACTGCAGGCGGTACAGGTGATTGTTGCGGACAAAGGGCTCGGAATAAAAATGGTGTATGCGCGGCTCCGATGCGGCGCCCTGGTAGGGCCGGTCCAGGGCAAACTCATAGTACTGCCCGGCCCGGACCTCCACCGGCCCAAAGCTGCCGTCGGGACCGATCTGCTCACGGTGTACCGGCTCGGCTCCCTGCCGCTGGCCAGTGTCGGCAGCCACCGGCCAGACCGTCAGCAGCGCAGTTTCGAAGCCGACATTTTCCGGGAACAACACCGCCCGGCCCGACACCTGTCGGCTATCTCCGTCTCCCGGCAGGATCTCGGTGGTGCCGGGCGGCTGCCCGGTGAAGAACTCGTACATCAGGGCAAAGGCCTCCGGCGACGTCGCCACTTCGGTGTGCGACTTGTCGGGGAAATAATAGTTGTCCTCGGCATTCGGCCCGATCTGGCTGTTCATGTCGTCGTTGCGGTTATAGCCACTGCCGGCACTGTTCCACTCCCCCCAGATACCGATTGTCGGTACGCCACCGGGCAGGGCCTCGGGAGCGCGGCCATCGATATTCACGTATCTGGCGACTTTATCCGGGCCGTTGAACGCCGACTCCTCCAGGTAGGAGGTCCAGACCGAGGTGCCCCGGGAATGCCCGACCGCGTAAACCGTGTCGGCACCGGTCTCCAACAGCACCTGATCGAGAAAACGGTCCAGGGCCACCAGGGGATTCTCCTGCTGGCTGGTGTCGTACTCAAAGGCGAAGATCAGCTCTGCCGGGTACCCGTTGCTGGTAAAGCGCTGGGCCTGGCTCTCGAACTGCTGCGCCGATCCGGACTGGCCGTGGACAAAGACGATCGGGCGGTAGTCGATCGCAGGTTGCGCCGGCGGCCGGTCCGAGCTGTCGGAGCAGCCGCTCATCAGCAGCAACGCGGAGAGACCCATCGCGGTAACAATTCTGTGCATCAGCTTCACCAGCTATCCTCCTGAATGCGGTGTGGGTCACGTGCCCGATGCTCATGGTAAAAGCCGCCGTCCCGGGGTACAAGCTGCCGCGGTCGGGGGGATCGCCGCGGCTCGCACAGGCACTTGCATTTCCCCTCCTGCCGGACTACTGTATAAACATACAGTATCAAGGTGGACCAACTTCCACCGGGGAGCAGACCGATGAACGCACTACTGGAACAGGCCATGCAGCGCCGGGATACCTGGCGCGGCGCAGGCCAGGCATTTCACCCGGGTTTATTCACCGACCATGAACAACCGGCTGGCGAGGATGGACTGGCCACCGGCTTCCGGGCCCTGGACGCGGCCCTGGGCCAGCGCGGCTGGCCCCTGGGCAGTACCATTGAACTGCTCAGCGACGGCAGTGGCCTGGGCGCCATGGGGCTGTTCCTGCCAGCGATGGAAACACTCAGTGCCCAGGGCCGCTGGCAGGCCTTTATCGCCCCGCCCTACACCCCCTACGCCCCGCTGCTGGCGGCCCGGGGTATCGACACCGGGCAGGTGCTGCTGGTACATCCCCAGAACCGGCAGGACCTGCTGTGGAGCACCGAGCAGGCCCTGCGCAGCGGCACCTGCAGCGCCGTATTCAGCTGGCTGGGAGCCGGTGATTACAGTTACGGCGAACTGCGCAAGCTGCAACTGGCTGCCGCGGACGGCGATACGCTGGCGGTGTTGTTCCGTCCCCTGCAGGCGGCGCACAACCACGCCCCCGCCAGCCTGCGACTGCAGATGCGCGAGTACCGGCGGGTGCACATCCTGAAGCAGCGCGGTGGCCAACAGCATATCGACGTGGACCTGCCCCCGGCGGAAGACGTGCCGCAGCAGCCCCAGCTATGGGAACTGCCCGCCCCGGGGCGCGCCGGGGCACAGGCCCGGCAGGCCTGAACCGGTCCAGCGAAGTGGCGGCTACCGTCAGCCGCCTGCCGGGCCGGGGTCGTCGCGCACGATGACCGTATCGGCGATGGCAGTGATCTCATCGGCGGGCATTCCCACCCGCTCGGCATGATCGCGAAGGGCCTCTTCGCTGACACTCTGGTAAATGCAGACCGTGCCCAGCGAACCGTCCTCGTCGTTGACGACATAGGACCGGATCCACCGCACCTGGTCGGACATTTCATTATCGCCGATCTCGGCCGAGCGTTTGGCCGTGGCTTGCAACTCCTCCGCGTCCTTCCAGGCATTGCGGCGGCGAATGACATACAGGTTCATAGAACAACTCCCTTTGTGTTGAATGAATTTACTGGCATGGGTAACGAACACGATGCGCGCGCCGTCTGGTACGGGGTCAGGCCATCCTGGGTCAGGGTGCCGCCGCGCAGTTCGGTGATGGTGATGGTTGCGCCGGGGACCGCGCCACCCAACTCGGTTTTGAAACACCCGCCCAGCAGGGTCACGGTGATAATCAGTAACAAACATCGGGCACGGGACATGAGCATATCCCCCGCGTACGTCACTCAAAACTTAGTCATAGCTTAGCAGCACATGCGGTTACCGCAAGCGGCTCACCAACCGCCCGCCGCTATTCGGCGATCATGGCCTCAACCCGGGCCTCCAGCATGGACAGGGGCAGCGGACCGTCCTCCAGCACCAGGTCGTGGAAGCGGCGGATGTCGAAGCGCTCGCCCAATGCGGCCCGGGCCCGCTCCCGCAACTCCACGATCTTCAGCTTACCGACCAGGTAGGCCGTGGCCTGGCCCGGCATGGCGACGTAACGCTCGATGGACCGGGTGGCGTCCCCCACCGGGTTGGGCGTGTTACGCACCAGGTAGTCGATTGCCTCCTCCCGGGTCCAGCGTTTGGCGTGAATACCGGTATCCACCACCAGGCGACAGGCCCGCCACAACTCCATGGCCAGGCGGCCGAAATCCGAGTAAGGATCGGTATAGAACCCCATCTCCCTGGGCAGCAGTTCGCTGTACAGACCCCAGCCCTCGGTATAGGCGGTAAAACTGGCGTACTTCTGGAATTCGGGCAAGCCCTCCAGCTCCACCGAAATCGCACGCTGCAGGTGGTGTCCGGGCACACCCTCGTGATAGGCCAGGGCCTCCATCTGGTATTTGGGCATATTCGCCATGTCGTGCAGGTTGGCGTAATAGATTCCGGGGCGCGAACCGTCCGGCGGCGGGGCCTGGTAAAAGGCCTTGCCCGCCGAACGCTCGCGGAACGGCTCCACCCGCTTCACCAACAGGGTGGCTTTCGGCAACAGGCCGAACTGCTCCGGCAGGCGCTGTGACATGACCCGGATCAGTTCACTGGCCTGTGCCAGGTAATCGGCCCGCCCCCGGTCGGTGTTGGGGAAATAAAACTCCGGGCTCTCCCGCAGGTGTACGAAGAAGTCCTGCAGGCTGCCGTCGAAACCCACCTTGCGCTTGATGAACTGCATCTCCTCGTGGATGCGCGCCACTTCCCGCAGGCCCAGCCGGTGTATCTGCTCCGCGCTCAGGTCCGTGGTGGTAAACCAGCGCAGCCGTTCGGCGTAAAACTCATCGCCCCGCTCGAACTTCCACACCCCGTCGTCCCCGCTCGCATAGCCGGCCTGCCGCTCCAGGGCGGCAATCAGGCGCTCATAGGCGGGCCTGACCTGCTTGAGGAGGGCCTTGCGGGCCCGCGCCAGCAACTCGTCCTGCTGTTCTTCGGGCAGCGCCAGTGCCGCGACCTTTTTCCGGAAGTCGGCCCACAGGGTGGAGTCTTCAGTGGAGTCGTCAAAGGGGGCACCGCTGATCACGTTGCACGCAGACTCGATTATCTGCGGGTACTGCCAGTCTGCCAGCAGCAGTTTTTTCTCGCCGCGAATATGCAGCTGCTCGATCACCTCGTCGAACCACCCGCTGATATTGTTCAGGCGCGCGATATAGGCCTCCGCATCGGCCGGCTCGTCTACCTGGTGGATATTGATGAGGAAGCCGGGTGCTTCAGTGTGGGGACCGCGGTACTGCTGGATAACAAACTGGTGATGGCGAAATTCGTCCGCCGCCAGGCGCCGCTCCAGGTCCAGCTTGTACAGGTCATAAGACAATTGCAGCGAGGAGTCCAGGGCCGCGCGATCGAAGTTCGCCAGCTGCTCCAGCCGTGCCTCGTCGATTTTCCGGCTTTCCTGCAGGAAATTCTCTGACACCGGGTCCCAGCGACCGTGGTTGATCTTGATGCCGCGGTAGCTCGCCGTGGCGGGGTAGCGGGCCATATCGACGGCATAGTTCTCGTCCAGGAACTGGCGGAAGGCCTGGGCGACCTCCGGCACCGGGATTGCGGGCATTACCTGCTGCTCCTCCGGGACCGGGACCTCGCGGGAACAGGCGGCGAGGAAGAGGCCGAGGCCGGCAATGGCGATGGACCGGGATAGGGTGTTCACGGTTCTGCTCCTTACAGGGATCGGTGGCAGTGCGCTCAGGCTATACCGATTTTCCCTGTTGTTCACCCCGGGAAGAGGTGGTAGCGCCGCGAACTGGACTTTGACCAGTTTCGGCGCAATACTGTACGTATGTACAGTATTAACGATAACATGGGGATATTATTCGCGCTGCATTCACCTCCGGGGGCAGGGTGAGCCTGTGGCTTTGCCTGCGCTTCGAGCAACTGCCACTGGAATGCCTGGACCGCAGCGATGAATTACCGGTGACCGTGCTCGAGCGCCAACGGGTGTTGCGGACCAACGACTGCGCCGCGGCCCTGGGCATCCGAGAGGGTATGAGCAGCGCCACGGTGCGCGCCCTGGCCGGCGACGGACCGTTGAGGCTGCTGGAACGCGACCCGGCGGCAGAGCGGCGTTGCCTGCAACAACTGTGCTGTTGGGCCTATGGCGTCACCCCCAGTCTGCACAGCTGGCGCCAGGATTGCCTGCAGCTGGAAATCGGCAGCTGCCTCAACCTGTACCGGGGCCTGGACGCGGTGCTGGCGGAGGTGCGCAGCGGTGTCGGCAGCCGTCAGTTCCGCGCCCGCCTTGGCCTGGCCACCACCCCGGCCGCCGCCTGGCTGCTGTCTTTTGCCGCCCCGGATGCGGCCCTGGCCATCGACAGGCCCCTGGAGCAGCGCCTGGCGCCCCTGCCCCTGCATCTGCTGGAGGATTTTGCCCCCGCCGTGGACTCCCTGCGCCGGGCCGGCATTCACCGGCTGGGCGAGCTGCTGGCCCTGCCCGCCGCCGCCCTGGGACGCCGCTGCGGACAGCCCTTCCACCACTTCCTGCAGCGGGTATTGGGCCAGCGCCTGGAGCCGCAGCCGGACTACCGGCCGCCCCCGGACTTCAGTGACGAGTACTGGTTCGGCTACGGAGTGCAGGCCAACGAGGAATTGCTGCCGGCGGTGCAACTGCTGCTGCAGTCCCTGTGCCGCTTTCTGCGCAACTCCCAGCTGCAGAGCAGTGAAATCTGCTGGCAACTGGTGGGCCTGGACGGCAAGCTGCGCCCGGTTACCGTGCGCAGTAGCAGCAGTCACAGCGACTGGGAAAACTGGTACCAGCTCACCCGCCTCTGCTTCGAGCGGCTACAGCTGGACAGCAGCGTGGAGGGGCTGGCCCTGCACTGCCGGGAACTCAGTCCCGGCCAGATGGAAAGCTGCGACCTGTTCAGTTCCGGCCGCCAGCGCGAGCCGCTGGGCAACCTGCTGGACCGGCTGCGCAATCGCCTCGGGCTACAGGCTATCGAGCAACTGGGCTGCCGGGACGAACACTTGCCGGAATACGCCCTGCACATCAGCAACGACCGCCCGGGAAACGAGGCCGGCGGCCGGCACTGCGCCCAGCGACCTTTCTGGCTGCTGCCCCGGCCCCAGGCCCTGGGGCGGCGTGGCGGGCAGCTGCACTGGAACGGCACCCTGGCCCTGGTGTACGGCCCGGAGCGGATCGAGGATAACTGGTGGCGAGAGGCGGTGAGCCGCGACTACTACATCGCCGAGGATCGCAGTGGCCAGCACTACTGGGTATTCCGCGACCGACTGGCGCAGGACTGGTTTATCCACGGGATTTTCGCCTGAACCGGTCTGCGCTCAATCATAGCGCCTGCCCTTGAGCTCCAGCGAGCCGCGCTGGCGCTCGTTATTCCAGGTGGACGTACGCATCCGGCTCAAAGCGCGGACTGCAGATGGCGTAGAACACCAGATCCCCCTCGCCGGTATTACGAATCCGCTGTGGTAAGCCAGGGGGAATTCGCACCACATCGCCGGCACCCACAGCTTGCGGCGCGCTGTCGCCCAGTTCCACCTCGCCCTGACCCGCCACCACCAGATAGCGTTCTGCGGTATCGAGCAATTTGTGCCAGGCCGTGGCGACCCCTGGGGCCACCCGCGCCCGGGCGATCGATACCGCGGGGTCGCCCGGGTCGTTGGCCACCTCGAGAATCGCGCAGCGCTCCTCGGTCAGGTATTCCCGCGCCGCCGCGCCGCGCCAGACCCCTGCCCTCACCCGGCGCCGTCCAGCAAGCCCTTGCCAGGGACAAAGTTGACCTCCAGACGAATGCCGTCCGGGTCCTCGAACAGGGTCGAATAATAACCCGGGGCAAAATCACTCTCTACCGGTTCACGGATAACCCTGGCTCCCAGCTGTACCGCCAGCGCGTGCAGGGCGTCGACGTCATCCCGGCTGCGCGCCCGGAAGCACACGTGGTGCAGGCCCACGGCGCCCTGCTCAAAACGCTCCCGCCCGCGGCCCTCCGCCGCCGGTGTGATGGCCACCGCGGTACGCCCGCCCACGCAATACAGGAACGCGGGGTCGTCGATCACGGGCTGCATACCCATCTCGCCCAGCAGGCTGCGGTAGAACGTCATCGACCGCGCCATGTTGGTCACGCACAACTGGATATGGGCAATACCGTTGATGTCAGCCATGAGCCCTTCCCCTCCATCCAGATTTCAATTGCCCACCCGCATCGGCCCAAGGAAATCCTGTTTACCCAGCGGGACACCCTGCATGCGCAGCATGTCGTAGGTGGTGGTGGCGTGGAAATAGATGTTGGGCAAGGAAAAACTCAACACGAAATTTTCCATGGTGAAGGGAATCTCGAAATCACCCATACGGAAAAACATGGGCTGACCCGACAGGGCCTCGATCTCCTCCGCGTCCAGCGTCTTGAGCTCCTCCAGGGCCTCAGCCACATGGGCGCGCAGACCGGCATAGTCCATCTCCGGAACCTCCGGTGGCGGCGCGAACTCACCGGCCTGCAAACCGCGGATACAACCCAGCGAATGGTGCACCACCGAGCGCAACTGGAAGCTGAAGGGCAGCATGTCCGGGTACAGGCGTTCATCGACCATGTCGTCGGCAGACTTACCCTGGGCCTGGAAATGCTCTGCGCCCTTGTCGAGCACGGCGATCACCGCGGGCAGGACCTGCAGGTAGGTGCCCACGCTGGTATCGTACAGGGAAATACTCATGACTTGCTCCTTTTGATGTGTTCCGCCGCGTGCCTGTCGCGCAGGCCCGGATTACTTTACCTGGATATTGAGGCCCAGCAACTTCCAGCCGAGCCCCTCGTAAATGTAGCTCTGCTCGAACTGCACGCCCAGCGGCCGGGTCGCATAGCGGCCCTTGATCCGCAAAACGCCCTGCTCGTCCAACTCTGGCGCGGCATCGAACTGCGGGCTGTGGTTCCTCAGCACCGTCAGGTCGGCACCCAGGTCGTAGAACGAGCCGTAGGCCTCGTCGAGTTGTTCGACCGAGTATTGTTGCTGCAGCAGATTGGACACATGGCCGTGGAAATGCGCCATACTGCGCTGGTTAACAGACTCGGCAAATGCCTGCAGGGTATCGGCCACCAGCACCACCAGCTCCTGCTCCGAAGGCAGTTGTCCGCCGGGAGCTTCCTGCTGGATGCCCGAGGCCGGTTTCTCAATCGAATAGATTTTCCAGCCACTGTCGCCCTTGACCATGTTGAGGGTAATCGGGATAACCCCGCCGGCGTCGGTAGTGATTGAACCCACCAGATTGCCACGATTGCCGTTGAATGAACGCGATCCCCAGCTGGCCTCCCGGAATGAATCGAGGCCGCTGTCCTGCAAGAATGCCTGCAGCTCAAGCGGCGACACCCCCGCGCGAAAATCCGCAGATAGATGGGCGTAGGCGCTGTCGATATCCTGCGACCTGACCGCGCGGAAAAACTCGTCAGCGGTCCGGGTCATGTCCGCGGTAAAGAAAAAAACCGCGGCGATAGCCAGCGCGATAACTGCAACCAGCCCCAGCAGTACCTTTCCGAGCGTTTTCATGGCCCCTCCGGGTTTTTGATCAGCCTGAAAAATTCCTCTGCTTGTCGCGATCGGGTACGGCCGGGTCGAACCTGGCCGCGTCAGCGAAGGCCCTGGCAAAAGCCGGGCGCTTGGAGACTTTCGAGAGATAGGCGCGGAAACACTCGTCCTGGCACATACCGTAGCCCCGGGCCCAGGTCACATTGTGACCGATGATGATGTCTGCCCCGCTGAAGGCCTCACCACAGATGTACGGAGTCTCGTTCAGCCTGGCCAGTAACTGCGGCTCGACTTCCTGGCGGAACTTGGTCCGGTAGCGGTCGATGGTACGGGTATCCACCTGTTCCTGCGGCAGGATATGTTCGTGCACGCGAATCTGCCACAGCATCATGTCCATCCAGCTGCTGCCGAAGTGCAGCATCTGCAGGTAATCGGCCCGCGCCAGCGACCACTCGTGCGCCGGAGGAGACAGACCCCTGTCGGGAAAGGCGTCCACCAGCCATTCCACCATGGCGGCGCTCTCAATCATACGGAACACGCCGCCTCCGGCATCGGTGATTTCCAGCAGCGGCACATTGTGGTTGGGATTTTTCTGCAGGTAGTTCTCGCTGTACTGGGCACCCTCATAGAGCTGCAGGGTTTCGACCTCGAACCCGTCCCCCACGGTCTCGTGCAGCGCCCAGCGCACTCTGGCGCTGCGTGTCGCGGGGAAGTGGTACAACTTGATGTGCTTGATATCCATGTTGCAACCCTCAACCTGTCCGATCGGCAAGCTGGTCCAGGCTGCCACCGTACAGCACCGGGCTCGACACCTGTTCCGGGCGCAGGTACAGCACCACGCGTTCGGCGTCCGGTGGGTCCATGTCCTCCGGCATGTCCTGCCCGGAGAGCTGCCGGAACTGGCGGCGGACATACGACCGGTCGGTGTCTTCCTCGATGCGAACGGTGCCCCGGATTTCAACGTAATGCATGTGGTTGGATGGCGAGACGACACAGACCGTGGCGCCGGGATTCGCCACCAGGTTCTTGTATTTCATGCGGCTCTTGAGGGTGCTGATTTCGATTTCCTCGCCGTTCCATATAAAACTCACCGGATTGGTACTGATACGTCCGTCCGTGTGCCGCAGGGTGCTCAGCAGGGCAATAAAGGTGCTGTTCAGAATATCTTCATGCCGCGCGTTAATCATCCATTCTCTCCTGGTTTGTAGCAAAGTCTGTAAATCCGGGGTTACTCAATCAAATTCCGGCGGCCCCAGCGGCGACGGCCCGCAGCCGAAGCGCTGCTGGGTCCAGCTGGAATTGGCTATTTTCCAGTCGCCATCTTCCTTGATCAGATTGAACAGGTCGATACCGCAGTGTGAAAACTCCTGTTCCTGGTACAGGTCATAAGGCGCCCAGACCATCGCGACCTGATCGTTGACCAGTACAACCGGGTCCCAGATCCGTTCCAGAATCGGCGGCCGGGCCTCCCGCCCGGGGTCGGCAAACAGGGACTGCGGAATGGCGTGAGTGCGGTAACTGCCATCGTCCTGTTGTGCCCGTACGAAATTCATACCTTCTTCGTGCGACAGCCGGGCCATCAGCTCCCGGTCACCGGTGTTGATGGCGTGCAGGAACTGCTCAACGACCGCCAACACCGCTTCACGCGGGCCTTGTTCCCCTGCCAGCACCTGCGTTGTCGCGCCGGCGGGCGCAAAGCGACCCGTCTCCACGAAGTTGATCGCATACTCGATCACCTGTGGTGCGCGCATGATGAACGCGTGCGAGTTCGGCACCGTCACGAAGTCAGCCATACCATCCACTCGAGTGCTTTCCACCGAGACCTTGCCATCGTCGGGATTGGGCAGGGACTGGGATAGAATGGGGTTGAAGCTGCCGGTGCCGGCGATCACTCCCAGCTCGAAGTCTACTGGTCCCAGCTGTACCGGGACGCTGTTGTCACCGGTACCCAGCTGCATCCCGGCCGGGCCGTTGATTATCTCGAAGCCCGGGACTTCGCGGTAATCATCCACCACCTCGCTACCCTGGTTGGGAGGTGCCAGCATGACGACACGACCCAGGTTGGGCACCTCGCCATACTTCAGGTAATAGCGCACCAGAATGCCCCCCATGGAGTGGGTGACGAAATTGACCCGGCTGCCCGCCGGGCACTGCGCCAATCCCGATTCCACCGCCAGCGGCGCCAGTTCCTCAATGGGCTGCTCGCGGGAGGGGTAATCGACCATAGAGATAACATAACCCCTGTCCTCGAAGGCATCCGCCATCTTCTGCAGCGAGCCGGAGGTTCGCCACAGTCCGTGGATGAAGACCACACAGTCGATTGCCTGCGCGGGCACGGCCACCAACAGCAGGCAACACAGTACATGTTTCAGAAATGGGGGTTCCATGCCACCTCCCAGTAATGTCCGTCGGGATCGGCGAAATACCCCGAGTACCCACCCCAGCTTGTCTCCTGACCTGGCTTGACCAGTTTCGCTCCCGCGGCTACCGCCTCCGCCAACACCGCGTCAACCCGCTCGGGCGATTCCACGTTGTGGGCCAGGGTCATGGAAGGAAACGTGACCTGGCCGTCGGGAATACCCAGTTCCTCGGCCAGTTTGACCCTCGGATAGAGGGCCAGGATCGTGCCGCCCATGCGGAAGAAGGAAATACCCTCCATGTTGTTCATTTTCTCCAGCGATAGCCCCTGCTGGTAGAACGCAGTCGATCGCGCCAGGTCGTTCACCCCGAGGGTGATAATCGAAATATGGGGATCCATGGGCCTGTCACCTCACGGTCAGGTTCGGGGCTTCGCAGTGAAGCTTTTGATAAAATCGCCTATCGTGTGGTCCGCCAGGTCCTTGAATTCACCCGCATCAAAAAACCGGCCGTAACAGGTGGGACAGCTTTCAAACCAGATATGGGGTTGCTGTGCGTCCACCATCTTCAGCATCTTGCTGTTGGGGCAAACAGGACATTTGATATCATCCACCTCATTGTATTGCTTGCCTACCTTAGGATCGCCCGTATCCACCGCGTCGGCAATATCCTTGAGATCTTCATGCTCCAGCATATCCAGCCACAGACCCTTGCAATTCAGGCATCGCTCCACATCACCAAAAGGGGTATTCAGCTGCTCAAAGTCACTGTCACACTTGGGGCATTTCACTATATTTCCTCCACGCAAAGGCGATTTTCCTGAATTCGCTGCAACTAATCCGAGCTACCGCTAATCTTCATCCTTGAATCCCGTGTACTGCGGTGCCGACAGGGCCTCCTCGTACCAGTCCGCCCGCTCTTGCCAGAAAATATTAGCCTGGGGCGCGATCGATGGGATGCCCTCCAGCAGGCCCGCGGGCACAACCAGCATGTTACTACTAAGTGACAGATAGGGAACGCGTGAACCACAACGACGGCAGAACGCATTGCTTATACTGCGCCCCTCCACGTCATAACGAACAATCGATTCCTGGCCAGCGCGCCAGGTGATTGTGTCCGGGTCGGCAAAGAGGTTTGACGCATGAGCCGATCCGGTCGATTTCTGGCACTGCATACAATGGCAGAGCTGAAAATGTTTGAAATCGTCGTCGATCTCAAAACGTACCTCCCCACAGAGGCAACTCCCGGTCAGCTTTTTCATCGTTACCTCACCGTCCGCTGGCTTGTTGTGCAAGAATAGAGACAGTATTCCGCCGGGGCCGGAACAATAAGCGAGAAATCCGCCGCTTACACCTCATTTTCATCCCGCACCGAGACCAGCAGGCCACCCCGGGCGTCCAGGGCGACACTGAAAGTGATCGGCCTGCAGCAGACCTGGCAATCCTCGATGTATTGCTGGTCCAGATCCTGATGATCGACAAGTACCGCGATACGCTCGCCACAATACGGACAGCCAACCATTGTCTCTGACAGGAATTCCGTCACTTCATCGCCGCCGACGTTCAGTCACTTTGAGTGGTTATACGCACCGGGTAACACCAGTTCTGCCGCCAGCGCTCTCTTTTTTCCACGGCCGATTGCGAACTGAAGTTGACCTCGATGGGCGCAGGGAAACCGAACCTGTTTTCGAGTTTATTGGCGTTCAGCGCACCATACAACTCACCATCGATTTCAGCGGTCACCAGAATGACCTGGTCGCAATTTGTGCACTCGTGAAAGTCCGCACTGTGTGAGCCATGCTGTATGGTCTTATGAAGCCTGCTATTACGAATCCTGACGTCAACCCGGGTACCGGACTTGGATACATACGCCGCCGACTTGCCGAAGCAGTACGCGCACTGGCAGGCCCTGGGCACCAGGCTGTGATCAACGGTATGCCAGGCGACCTCGATGTTATGGCAATCGCAGCTTCCCAGGAGTCTCACGCAATTTACTTCTGGTACTTTTCTGCAAGCGGCTTGTCGGTGAACAGGTAGTCCTTCAACTCGCCGTCAAAGGTAGTGTCCTGGCGCCGAATCCACTCCAGGACCATCGCGGCGTGCTCTTTTTCCTCGTCCCTGTTGTGCTCAAGGATCGCCTTCAACTCCTTATCCTTACAGGCATCGACCCGCTGGTTATACCAGTCCACTGCCTCCAGTTCTTCCATCAGGGAAATTATCGCGCGATGCATGTCTCGCGTTTCGTCGGACAGTTCGTTGATCGGCTCGTGATAACCTTCATTTGCCATGCTTTATCCCTCACTTGCATTTAGCAACAACACCTGGCGAGATGCGCCAGTTTCAATACTGTTTGCCCCAGCGCCAACGGGGGGCTCTCTCCCCTGGCCCGGCTGACACCTATCAATATAGATGATATAAGGGCTACAAAGGCTATATATTCCAAAATCCGGACTTCCGGATCGAACAGTTGAACCCCGCCCAATAGCAACAGGAAATACACGACCAGCACGACCCAACCCTGCCATTTCACGGGAAAGCTCCAGCCATAGCCATATTCCTTGGCCGGGAAAGAGTATGACTTTCGATTTCCGGGATTCCGGCATTGAAAAAAAATACTTCCTGACTTTGGCATCCATAGCTCTTGTCCTGAACGAAACCAGCGGTCGTGGCCGGATATGACGTTTCCGCGGATCACTCGGCCAGCGAGGTCACTGATAAATCCTGCCACGGTGTTTCAGCCAGCCTGCCTCATGTGCACGCCCGGGATCTCGATGCGTCCAGTGAATCACGCCACCCCGCTTGTTCCACTCATACTCGCCATAGAACTCAACTGAATCTCCGACACTCAAGGCAGAAATTTTCGGCGCGAGATCGATGTTGTGTGCTACCAGAAGGGTTTGGCCGGATCGAAGTTTCAAGATGAACCGCTGATGCCGGCTGCCCAGATTGTCGTCCGGAAGGACTTGCACAACCTCTCCTTTACCCTGTATCTGAAAATCGCCGCGCTGGTTCTCAAAAGCCTGAGCAAGTTCCGCGTCTGAGCCTGAACCGGGAGATTGAAATCCACTCGACAAGCCCAGATCGTTCCAGGCGTATTGCAAAAGGAACGCCACGGCCAGGACTGTAAGGATTTTTTTCATAGCATCCCTATCGAATCACCGCCGCCTCTTCAACGGCATTTACAAAGTCGGGGACCAGCAGGGATTTGTTCTGTAACCACAGGGCATGAAAATCGGGACTTCGGAAGTACATTTTCAGATAGCGCAGCATCATTATCCAAAGCTCCGCCAGATCACGATTTTCTAAAATCTCCCCTATCCACTTCCCGACATCGGTGGTCGTGCTCTCAATTGCAATGGTGCGTGCCGCCAGGGAATCCGCCCTCAGTTGCTTGGTGTTCTGGCGAATCTGCAGCACGAGATAGAGCCATGTGGCGACGACACCGATACCACCGAGCAGGTCACCGAGATTTCCGAGATCCTCGCGTGTCATTGTGTCCCCCTCGACTCTGTTTAATTCATCCATCAGCACAGCCCATGCCTGCCGACTGCAGAAAGGTAGCAATGCATTCAAACGCCCGCGAGTCCTGCAGAAGGAAATAGTGGCCGCCCTCAAATAATGCCAGACGAGCATTTGGCAACTGTGTGCTCATGGCCTCGAGGTTGGCAACCGGAGCGATGCCGTCATAGCGTCCGCCGCAGATCAACACCGGCAGCTCAAGGTTCGGCAGTCGGTCATAGGTATCGTGCCGGGTGCGTGCTTCCAGTTGGCGCCGGGCGCCAATCTCCCGGCCGGGCTCCCCTGCCCCGACCAGATGGGCCGCCGCCATTTGATCGACCAATTGCCGCACTTGCTGTGGATGGGCAGCCTGCCAGGCCGCGTCGCACCGCGTGTCGCTGAGTGCAATGACTCGTGAAGCGCGCTGCTCAGTTGAGAGGTCTGCCAACTCATGCAGCGGGTACGAATCACCTCCCGCGCCACCGCTGCTGGTACAGGCGAGTACCAGCCGCTCAATACGATCGGGGTACCGCAAGGCAAATTCCTGCGCCACCATGCCACCGAATGATATCCCGAGTACGTTGCACCTATCCCAGCCTATCGCTTCAAGCAGGGCGTTGGCATCCATGGCGTAGTCCGCCATGGCATAGGGGATGTCCGGCCGGTCAGTCTGCCCCAAACCTCGCTGGTCATAAGCGAGGATCTCGAACTGGGCGGCCAAAGGGGAATCGAAGATGCCTGGCTTGCTCCTGAGGTCACCCCCGGTGCCATTGATGAATAGCAAGCGCGCCCCACCACCACGCATTTCGTAATACATCCGGATATCGCGAACCTGAACAAATGGCATCGAGTTCTCGCTTGTTGTGAATTCTTATCTAACGCGCAAACCTGTTTTCAGTATGGAGAAAGGATTAGATGTATGGATATTCTATGCCCGAACTACCCGACAATTAAAGCAGCCGGGCGATGCATTATGGATGTCAATGTATTCGATCGATGGGTCCTGAAATATTCGCGCTATTGAGTCTTCAAGCTCAGTGCCATCAATCACCTCGGCTGCCACCATTATTGCCTGCCCATTATAAGCTCTCATTGATAATCTTCTGTGGCGCAGCATCAAAGGCACCTCATTGACCTCGAGAGTTGCCTGCCGCGCATTCTCCCTGACGAATATGGGACCTGAGCTTCTGTAAGGGGAGCTGACATCGTGGTGACAGAAGGGTATCGCCAGAACCCGCTCTCCTACTTCTGCATCCTCTAAACTGACTCGACAGGGATAGCCCGGATTTTCGTCGACATCTATCCAAAGTGCATCATGCTCACACAACTCCCTATCGCTCATTGAAAAATACGATTCAAACAATGCGCCCGACAAGGCCAGTATTTTGAAGTTATTTTTCATGGTTTTTCATCTGTTTTCCCGGGATATGCTCGGTGGCAGGGCGAGTTACATACGCGTTTGCCCGCCTGCTGGACCGGCTTTCTGGCAAACCTGAGCCACATTCGGCAATATCATTCAACTGAAGTCACTCCCCTCAATATCCTCGATTTCAAAGACAGGAATAATTCGGGAATACTGATCAGCCCACGCCTGATATTGCCGATATACAGGTGCATGTTGGCAGCAGATGGAGAACTTCTCCTCACGCTCCGCTGCTTCCAGAAGTCGCGTCCTTACTTTATATTCCTTTCTTTTGTATCGCATCAGTGCGTCCGGCCTGGCGCGGAGATTGTGCGCCCAGTGTGGGTCTTTGCTCGTGCCGCCACGCGAGCCCACAATCATCAGCTTCCCGTCACCGGTTGGGAATACCGGCAAAACAGTCGATCGAGGCAATCCCGATTTACGGCCAAAGGACGTGAAGATACAAGGATTGTTGTAGCCGGATTTATCATCCTTGGTGAAAATCCAGATGATTGGCGAAAAAGAAAACCACCTGACGCAGAAAACATCACAAACCCGACCAATTTCCGAACTGCCGAACCATCGAATAAAGCGCTGAACTGGTGATATCTTCGTCATCGACCCGGTTGTAATTTAGCCAAATATCGCCTGCAGCAGTGCCAGCCACAGGTCAGTCGTCGTTGCTGGTTGCGATTGAACATTTGCACTCGGCGTCAACCTGCGCTCCCGGTAATGACATCATGCACCATGTCGTAAAAATTTTGACTGAAAGCGTCTTTGTACTTATCCAATACCACCCGCCCCCCGGGAGAGCCTACAACCAGTCGGATTGAGACTTCATAGCCATACCATTGCTCTTTGGTCAGCACACCAAGATCCTGCAGAGCCCACGCGGATTCCATGGCTTTGAGAAACTGAACGATCAACAGCTCAAAACGACTTCTCTCAGCTTTATCCAGTACGTCGTAAGCGCGCCAGAGATCTCCCCAATTGCTCCGATTGCTTCCCAATTCATTTTTTTCTTCCCTTGCGCTGGCCAGGCGAATCGTAGATTCGAGCAATCATCGTTGGTCCACAACAGCTGGGTTTCAAATTTCGACACGAGCGTTATCCGGTGGCGTTCTCAAAAAAGTTGATGCTCGATTTCGGTTGTACGGAAACACTCGGTGGTGTATTGCAATGCTCGTTTGGTATCGAATGCTTTGCAGGTAAACAATACAGCCGCAAAGAATTTTGTGGAACTCCAAACGTATAATGAAATACCAGAATCTATCAACGGAATAAATGCATCGAACCCCTCATTCCCTTCTTTGCCTATACCCTCAGGCGCATGGATAACCGGTTTTCCGTAAGTCCGCAAATCGAGATGGCCAGCAATGCCCCGCAAATATGACTCTACGGTCTCTCGGTTGACTTCAATCGTGTAGATTCCTTCAATGAGAAGCCGTTGTCGAACAATATCTGGCGCAAGATCTCTCATCATTAATCGCCCTTGAATCTAACTCGCCTGACAGCTTATAACGCGGACCCGGCCTGGTTGAGTCTTTCATATTCGCCTTGTTTTCCTGCCGCGTGCAAAAACAGCACTATCCCTTGCGCGAATTGCAAGAACTTGTCACCTGGCGAATGCATCAAGGCCAGCCTGCGCACAGGCAACATCCTCTTCAGGCATTCCGCCGCTTGCCCAAATTCCTCCAACCGTTTCGTTCTCAACAACAATGGGAAGTCCTCCCGGCACCATAATGGATTCCGGAAGATGTGAAAGACCATGTACCGTGCCCTCATGATCCTTGACGGCGTCGTAGAAAGCTTCCGTTCCGATTCCAAGCAGGGACGTGTGTGCCTTGCGCTGTGCCCCCTGTATTCCCATGATTGGGGCATCATCCATTCGCGCGAATGCAAGCAGGTTTCCACCGCAGTCGACCACCGCGATATTCTGACTGCACCCCAGTTCCTTTGCTTTGTCCAGCGCGGCTTCCACCATTCTGGCAGCATCCTCATAACTAACGGAATGTTTCGTGACCAGGCGCACCATAAGTTTCCTGCTTGAGATTTCGTCGCCACATAACGCCACGCGTACAGACAGTCCGCGTAGACGTGGGTCCAGCTGTCCCGGGCCGCCGTGTACCCGCGCGCATCGCGGTTACTTTATAGAGCATGCGAAAACCAGTAAATAGTGATCATCACAAAACCCGACGCCAGGACGTATTGCGGCAACATTGAGCTCGTTTTTAAGGTCCATGCGGAGCAGACCAACGCGAGTAGTCCAAAAGGGCCAAAAAAGTTCACTCCGAATATGAACCAGCTTTCACAATCGAAACCAAGAGATCTGCCTTTACACAGACCAGATACTGGCCATATCACCAGGCCCAAAGCCCATATTGAGATCAGTAGCTCGACCCCTGCCAGGACTCTCAGCATTCAACTGTCCGATTCACAAACGAAATGCCAGTCCGCCTTGCTGCCAGGCGAGGTAGAAATATCCCAGATACCCTACCAGGGGGACAAAAAATACCGTCACCGCCCCCGTTACCCTGATGGAGGAATGCCCAACTGGCGCGCCTGGGAAGCCGCGTCCCTGGCACCCCAGCGCCTTTTAATTTTCTTGTCTTCAATCTCAAACCACTCCATCGCAACCAGTTCATAGGACTTACCCGTCGGTTCGACTCCAAAAGCCGGAGCATCAAATGTACCGGTCTCGATGTATCTCACAGCGACTATATTTCCTTCAGCTATCATGCTCTGCACGTTCAACTGCATGGCATAGCCCTCGATCAATTGGCGCCATATCGGGGCGATCTTTTCAAACTGGCCCTTTCCGAGTACGCCCTGAATTTCGGCATCGGCAGTCAATAACGACTTTAATGCCTCCAGGTCGCCTCGATTAAAGGCTTCAACGTATTTCAGGACCACTTGTTTGGCATCGTCTTCAATCGACATTGTTCTTCCTGATATGTTTTTACCACCCGGCTGATGTGGATTCTGTTGTACGACCGACTTGCAGGTCCGGTCTTGTCAGGTGCAAGCCGAGCAACACCGGGCCTACAACTCAGCGCGGCAGCAGCAATTCCTGTCAGAAAGCGCCGTCCGCCAGTTGTTGCCGCAGACCGTGTTCGTCATATTCCTCCCACGTCTCCACCACCATACCGTTGGAGAATCGGAAGAACATCATTTGCGTCACCTGGATTCGCCGCCCCGTGGGATCGATCCCAAGAATGCGGCCCGCATGCGTCCCCGAGAAGGAGACCCGAGCGGCAACCCTGTCTCCCTCGGCGACCAGGTCTTCGACGTCGAACCTGAAGCCAGAGAACGCCGCCCTCCAACGACGAACCTGGTCTACCACTCCCTCGGGGCCAACGACGGGCGCGCTCCCGCGGAAGTGGAACAGCGTCTCGGTCGACCAGATAGTCGAGAGCCCATCGAAGTGCGAGTCGTTCCAGACCCTTTCGAAGATGTACCGCACAACCTCTTTGTTTTGCTGCTCCGAGGACTGGGCGCTGACACCCAAGCTTACTCCGCCTGCAAGCAGGCCGAGGAACAGCATCCATTTGACCATCATAGACCTCCCGCGTTTTGCCATCGCTTCGTCACGCCGCCAGCAGGGATTATCAGCCAGGAGCGAGGCTCCTCGTTGGGTGCCCCCTGGCGAGCGTTGTCAGGTGGCCGGTGATTGCTTATTCAGCAGATCATTTATGTAGTCTCGAAAGTCGCACGACATCAGACCCGAATACTCCGACCACCAGGACTGCGTACCTGGAAACGCCAGCAGCCATTCAAGAGTTCCCATATCTCCAATCTGGCCATTGACGAAGGCCTGCTGCTGACCGTTGAAGGCCAGCGTGAGTATGGCGTCGAACTGGTATCTCTCAGAATCGCCAAGCGATGCCGGATCGAGGACGCCAACTCGAAATACACGAGCAGCCTCTGGATCGCTCGCCATGATCCTCGTTCCTTCATTCAGACCATTACGTATAGATTCGGCAAGGGAGGAGGCTACCTGCTGGCTGTTCTGGCGGACCTGCACCGCCAAATAGGCAACCGTGATGATGACACCGAGCGCCCCAAGAATTTCGGCTACTGCAGCAATTGCCTCCCAGTTCATTATTCTGTCTCCCGCCGCCTGAAAACTAAGTACGGGGAACCGACCTGATAGTCCCGATTCCGCTTATTCGCCTGGTCACCTCTTCATTAAAGACAAAACCCGTTTTGGTAACAAGCGCTTAAGCAACAAGGGGAGAGTACCGTCCGAATGTATACGAACTTCCCGCAACGGGGATTCATCATTGCCAAAATTGGCATATACTGTATATATATACAGTATATGCCAATTTATCGAACTCCATGGACGATATCCGCCTCGTCGACAGCTGACCATGCCCCATGCCGAACTCCACTGCCTGAGCTGCTACAGCTTCCTGCGCGGCGCCTCCCATCCCCATGAACTGGTGGAGCGGGCGGCAGAACTGGGCTATGGCGCCCTGGCCATCACCGACGAGTGCTCCCTGGCCGGTGTGGTGAAAGCTCACGTGGCGGCTAAGGAGGTGGGCTTGAAGCTGCTGATCGGCAGCGAGTTCCAGCTGGAGGAAGGCTTCCGGCTGGTGGCCCTGGCGCCATCCCGGGCAGCCTACAGCGAGCTGTCCGGGCTGATCAGCCGGGCCCGCCGGCGCAGCCCCAAGGGAGAGTACCGGGTGGCCCTGCGGGACGTGATCTTCCACCTCAAGCGCTGTCTGCTGCTCTGGCTGCCCGGGGAAGACACCGACACCCTGCGCGCCTATGGCCGACAGCTGGCCCGGCTGTGCAAGGAGCGGATCTGGCTGGGTGTCAGCCGCCTGCTGGGCAACGACGAGGTCAACCGGGTCAACCGCCTGTGCCAGCTGGGCCGGGAACTGGGCATTCCAACCGTGGCCTGTGGCGACGTGCGGATGCACGTCGCCAGCCGCAAACCGCTGCACGACGTGTTCACGGCCCTGTACCACAACACCAGCATTGCCGAACTGGGCCGCCGACGCCTGCCCAACAGCCAGCAGCACCTGCGGCCCCTGGAGAAGCTCGCGGCGCTCTACCCCCCCGCCCTGCTGGCCGAGGCGCAGCGCATCGCCGATCTGTGCGATTTCAGCCTGGACGAGCTGCGCTACGAGTACCCGGAGGAGGTGGTGCCAGAGGGGCACAATGCCACCAGTTACCTGCGGGAGCTGGTAGAGGCCGGCTGTAAGGTGCGCTGGCCGCGGGGCGTTTCCGCGGAAATCCGCCAGCGCATTGAACGCGAGATGGAGCTGATCGCCGAACTGCACTACGAGTACTACTTCCTCACCGTCTACGACGTGGTGCGTTTCGCCCGCGAGCGCGGCATCCTGTGCCAGGGCCGCGGCTCGGCGGCCAACTCGGTGGTGTGCTACTGCCTGTTCATCACCGAGGTGTCGCCGGACCAGATTTCCCTGCTGTTCGAGCGCTTCATCTCGAAGGAGCGGGACGAGCCGCCGGACATCGACGTGGATTTCGAGCACGAGCGGCGCGAGGAAGTCATCCAGTACATCTACCAGAAGTACAGCCGGCGCCGGGCGGCCCTGGCGGCCACCCTCATCACCTACCGCTCCCGCTCGGCAGTGCGCGACGTGGGCAAGGCCCTGGGACTGGACCCGGTGTTCGTGGACGACCTGGCCAAGTCCCTGGCCTGGTGGGACCGCACCCGCGACCTGGCGCAACGCTTCGAGGAACAGGGTGTGGCCGGCGTAGGCGTCGCCGACCACGGCGCCCAGGCGGAGCTGTTCTACAGGCTGGTGCAGGAGATTCTCGGCTTCCCGCGCCACCTGTCCCAGCACGTGGGCGGCTTCGTCATCACCCGCAGCCCCATCTCCACCCTGGTACCGGTGGAAAACGCCAGTATGGCGGACCGCACCGTGATCCAGTGGGACAAGGAGGACATCGAGGCCCTGGGCCTGTTGAAGGTGGACATCCTGGCCCTGGGGATGCTGTCGGCCATCCGCAAGACCCTGCAGATGGTGCACAGCTACCAGCCCGCCATCCGCGGCATGGCCGACATCCCGAAGGAGTGCCAGTCCACCTATCGCATGCTCCAGGTGGCGGACACCGTGGGGGTATTCCAGATCGAATCCCGGGCCCAGATGTCCATGCTGCCGCGGCTGAAACCGGCCAACTTCTACGACCTGGTGATCGAGATCGCCATCGTGCGCCCGGGGCCCATCCAGGGCGATATGGTACACCCCTATCTGCGCCGCAAGCAGGGTCTGGAGGAGATCACCTACCCCTCGGAGGCGATCAAGTCGGTGCTGGAGCGCACCCTCGGGGTGCCGATTTTCCAGGAGCAGGTAATCCGGCTGGCCATGGTAGCGGCGGGTTTTTCCGGCGGTGAGGCAGACCAGTTGCGCCGGGCCATCGCCAACTGGGGCAGGAACAGCCGCCTGCTGACCTTCGAGCAGAAACTCACCCGGGGCATGATCGAGCGCGGCTACGACGAGGATTTCGCCCGCCGCCTGTTCGACCAGATCAAGGGCTTTGCCGGCTACGGTTTTCCCGAGTCTCACTCCGCCAGTTTCGCCCTGCTGGCCTATGTCTCCGCCTGGCTCAAGCGCCACCACCCGGCGGCCTTCCTGACCGGCCTGCTCAACAGCCAGCCCATGGGCTTCTACAGCCCTTCGCAACTGGTACAGGACGCCCGCCGCCACGGGGTCACGGTACTGCCCATCGACGTCAACCAGAGCGATTGGGACCACCGCCTGCTGGACAGCCGCGGCCGGGCCCGGCGCCAGCCTCCCGTCCGCCTGGGCCTGCGCCTGGTACGTGGGCTGAGCCGGGAGGGCGCCCGCCGGGTGGTGGAGGCACGCCAGGCGGGGCCCTTCCGCCAGGTCAGCGACCTGCGCCGCCGGGCGCAGCTCGACAAGCGCGACATGGAGGCACTGGCGGATGCCGACGCCCTGGCGTCCCTCAGCGGTCATCGGCACCAGTCCCAGTGGCAGATCATGGCGCTGGAGGAGGTCCGCCCCCTGCTGCAGCAGGAACAGCAGCAGCCGGGCAGCTACTTCGACGACAACGTGCAACTGCCGCCCCCCCGGGTGGCGGAAGAAGTACTGTCAGATTACCGCGCCACCGGCCTCACCCTGCGCCCCCACCCCATGAGCCTGCTGCGCGACCGGCCGCCCTTTGACCGCTGCAAACGCCATGTCGACCTGGCCTCGGTGGGGGACAAGCGCTTCGTCCGTATTGCCGGCCTGGTCACCTGTCGCCAGCGCCCGGGCAGCGCTGCCGGGGTCGTGTTCCTGACCCTGGAGGACGAGACCGGCAACAGTAATATCGTGGTGTGGAAGCGGGTGCAGGAACGCTTTCGCCAGGCCCTGATGAGCGGCCAGCTGTTACTGGTAAAAGGCATCGTGGAAACCACTGACGGCGTCATCCACGTGATCGCCGGGGCCCTTTACGACTACACCGACGAACTCAAGGCGCTCAACGTCCGGTCGCGGGATTTCCGCTGAACCGTCGCACCCCTTGCCGGAATCCGGGACGCTCGCTAGGATGGCGCGCTCGACACCCCATAACGGAGCACCCATGTCCGCTATCGCCCGGCTGCTCGCCGCCCTCACCGCCGTCCTTACCGCCGCCCTGGCCCTGCAGGCTACCGCCCAGCCCTTCGACTACCCCGAGACCGCCACTGTGGAGCAGGTCGATACCTACCACGGCACCGAGGTCGCCGACCCCTACCGCTGGCTGGAACAGGACGTGCGCGAATCAAAGGCCGTGGCGGACTGGGTGGAGCGCCAGAACACTCTCACGTTCAGCTACCTGGACAGCCTGCAACAGCGGGACACTATCGAGCAGCGCCTGACCGAACTGTGGAACTACGAGCGCTACTCGCCGCCCGTACGCCACGGCGACTGGTACTACTACTTCCACAACAATGGCCTGCAGAACCAGGCAGTACTGTACCGGGCGAAAGAGCCCGGCGGCCCGTCGGAAGTGGTGCTGGACCCGAACCGCTGGTCGGATGATGGTACCGTGGCCCTGGGCGACGCGGTGTTCAGTTATTCGGGCCGCTACCTGGCCTACAGCATCCAGGAAAGCGGCTCGGACTGGCGCAGTTGGAGGATCCGGGATCTCGTCAGTGGCGCCACCCTGCCCGATGAACTCACCTGGATCAAGTTCTCACGGGTTGCCTGGGCGGCGGACGACAGCGGCTTTTACTACTCGCGCTACCCCAGGCCCGAGGCGGGCCAGGAGTTCCAGAGCCTCAATACCGACATGGCGGTGTACTTTCACCGGCTGGGCACGGTCGAGGTCGACGACCGCCGCATCCACAGCCGCCCCGACCACCCGGAGTGGGGTTTCAACGCCTACACCACGGAGAACGGTCACTTCCTGTTCCTGCTGACCTGGTGGGGCACCGACGACCGCTATCGGGTGGAGTACATCGACCTGCGCAAGCCGGACCGCGGCGTCGTCACGTTGGAGGATGAGTTCCACTCGGACTACCAGCTGATCGAGGCAGTGGGCGACAGCGCCTGGTTCCTCACCACCGACAGCGCGCCCCGCGGCCGTATCGTCAAACTGGACCTGTCGCGGCCTGGTGAACCGGACTGGCAGGAGGTGGTCCCGGAGCAGGCTCACGTGCTCACCGACGCCAGCCTGGTCGGCGGCCGGCTGGTGCTGCAGTACCTGCAGGATGCCCACGCCCTCGTCACGGTGCACGACCTGTCGGGAAAGCGGCTGCGGCAGGTAGCGCTGCCCGGGATCGGCCGCGCCAGCGGCTTCGCCACCGCCCCGAACGACAAGATCACCTATTTCAGCTACTCCTCCCTGAACCGCCCCGCCACCATCTACCGCTACGGGGTGGACAGCGGCGAGACCGCCGCGGTGCTGGCGCCGGAACTGGCCTTCGAGCCGGAGGACTTCGTAGTAAAACAGGTGTTTTACCCATCCCGGGACGGCACCAGAGTGCCCCTGTTTATCGCCCACAAGAAGGGGCTGAAGCTGACCGGCGATACCCCGACCCTGCTGTACGGCTACGGCGGTTTCAAGGTCTCGCTCACCCCGGGTTTTTCGGTCACCCGCCTGGCCTGGATGGACATGGGCCACGTGTTCGCCATGGCCAACCTGCGCGGCGGCGGCGAGTACGGCGACGCCTGGCACAGGGCGGGCATCAAGCTGCACAAGCAGAATGTGTTCGATGACTTTATCGCCGCCGCCGAGTTCCTGGTGGCGCAGGACTACACCCGGCCCGACCGGCTGGCGGTGATGGGGGGCTCCAACGGTGGCCTGCTGGTGGGCGCAGTCATCAACCAGCGGCCGGACCTGTTCGGCGCGGCCCTGCCTGCCGTAGGCGTGATGGACATGCTGCGCTTCCACCTGTTTACCGCCGGCCGCTTCTGGACCGACGACTACGGTTCAGCCGAGAATCCCGAGGAGTTTGCCGCGCTGTATGCTTATTCGCCCTATCACAATATCCGCGCCGCGGATTACCCCGCGGTACTGGTCACCACCGCCGATACCGACGACCGGGTGGTGCCGGGACACAGTTTCAAGTACATCGCGCGATTGCAGGAAAAGCACACCGGCGACGCCCCGGTGCTGATCCGCATCCAGACCAAGGCCGGCCACGGTTCCGGTAAACCCACCGCGATGCTCATCCGGGAATACGCCGATATGTGGGCCTTCCTGGTAGCGAATCTGAGCGGCGATTGACCCCCGGACGGGCGTCAGCGGCGCGGACAGAGGGTATCCGCCGGAACCAGTTACTCCCGGCGGTACTGGCTGATCTGCACCTCTTCACCGTAATCGCCGTAATCTCCCTGGGCGCGCAGGCCGCGGAACTCACGCCAGGGGATGTCGCGGTAGACAGGGGGCGCATCCGCCAGCGGGCGCACGACGCAGTCGTAGGACGGGTTGAGGAAATAGGCAATGCTGTAGCGGCGCCGGTCGCCGCTACCGAGCACCCTGTGCAGCGCTGCGTAATACTCGTCGTTCGCCCACACCTGCATCATATCGCCGATATTGATGGTCAGGGCACCCGTCACCGCCGCCACGTCAAACCACTCGTCGCCCCGGCGGACCTGCAGGCCGTCGATCCCATCCTGTAACAGGACGGTGAGGCCACCAGCATCGGTGTGGGGGCTTATACCCAGGGGCCCGGCCGCGGGCATGTCATCGCCACGCAGCAACTCACTGTCCTGCGGGTAGAAGTTCAGTCGCATAAAGCTGGAGTGTTCCGGGTTAAACGGCTCCGTCAACACCCCGGAAGGCAGATCCAGACCGCGCGCAGCAATATCCACCAGTCGCAACGCGAGGTCGTGGCTCGCGGCTTCGTAGGCCTGGAGGGCCGCACGAAAAGCGGGCGGCTTCTGCGGCCAGGGCGTGCTGTCCTCCTGGCCGAAATCAAAAATCTCCTTGCGGTCGCGCCGGTTCTTGGTCAGTTCCCGGTCGTAGTAGCCCCAGGGGTTGTCCAGGCTGCGGCTGGCGCGCCGCTTGGCCTCGACGTCCAGATCAAAGAACTCCCGGGCGACCGCCAGCGCTCCCTCGCTCAGGGCGGCGTCGACACCGTGGTTTACCACCTGGAAAAAACCCCAGTCGCGGCAGGCTCCGGCGACCTCGGCCACCACCTGGTCAACCGGCCCGGCCAGGTCGATCGAGGGCACCCCTGGCAGCTGAGCCATCATGTGCGGGTCGGATTCAGGGCGAAAGAGCCGCTCTCTTCCACCCGCTGGGTGGGCACCAGCCCCTTGAAGTCAATCTTGGCCTTGAATTTGTACTCCAGTTGTTCCGGCGGCGCTTCCCCCATGCCCAGGTCCGTGAACAGCCGGATCATCTGAACAAAGTTCAGGCCGGCATTGAGCGTAACGGTCGCCTCTGAGTAGGGCTCCAGTACCGGCACTTCATTGCTCACGCCCGTCACCAGTTCCCTGCCCAGGATTTCGATACTGTAGGCCACGCCGACGATGTCCAGGGTTTTCTTGTTCGGGTTGGCGATACCGAGCACGATCTCGAAGCGCGGACCCATGCCCTCGCCCGGCAGGCTGCGGATGCTGTTCACGCTCACGGTGGGCGGGTCGATCTCGCCGCCGAGGCTGGCACAGCCGCCGACCAGGATAAAGACCAGCCACAGGCTCCACAGGCGCAGCCCGCCCCACGCCGCGCTCATCCCCGACCCCGCTGGCGCACTGCGGCGCCCAGGAAAAACAGGCCATAACCGAGGGAGCCGAGGGCGAACACCGCCGCCACCCAGTCACCGGTCTGCAGGTACATCCAGGTGCTGAAGGCGAACATCATGGCAGTCAGCGTCAGGCCTATCAGGCGGCCGGTATGCGACATGGGGGCACCTCCTCGTGTCTCGCCATCCATTCTAGACGAATTGGCGAACTGAACTATGCTAAAGCCCTGTAATCCATACGTGAATTTTGGAGTAAACTGCATGACAGCCCCCTTCGCCGCCAAGACCCTGTTAGCCGCCACCCTGCTATTACCCCTGGCCCTGCAGGCCCAGGTGCCTCCCCCCGGTGATACCGCCGGCCTCAACCGCGCCTACACCGGCAAGGCCTACTCACCTTATGCCAACCGCAATTTCGCCACCGGCGTGTACTGGGGCGACACCCACCTGCACACCGACATTTCCATGGACGCCGGCGCCTTCGGCAACCGCCTGGGCCTGGACGCGGCCTACCGGTTCGCGCGCGGGGAGCAGGTCAATTCCACCACTGCCGGGCCGGTGCGGCTGTCCCGGCCGCTGGACTTCCTGGTGATCGCCGACCATTCGGACAATATGGGCTTCTTTCCCGACCTTAACGCCGGAGCGCCCCACATCCTGTCCGATCCCACCGGCAAGGACTGGTACGACCGCATACAGGCGGGCGAGGGGGTTGGCGTGGCGCTGGAGCTGATCGGCAAGTTCTCCCAGGGCGAGTTCCCCGAAAGCCTGATGTACTTCCCGGACTCCAAACCCTACAAAGACGCCTGGCAGCGCACGGTGGCGGCCGCGGAAAGTTTCAACCAGCCCGGGGTATTCACCGCCTTCATCGGCTACGAGTGGACTTCGCTGGTCCGGGGCAATAACCTGCACCGGGTGGTGGTATACCGCGACGGTGGGGACAAGGGCGGCCAGATGGTGCCGTTCACTACAGTCGAGCCGGCTGGCAGCACCACCCCGCGCGACCTGTGGGCCTGGCTGGAAAACTACGAGAAAACCACCGGCGGCGACGTGCTGGCCATTGCCCACAACGGCAACCTCGCCAACGGCATCATGTTCCCGATGAACAAGCAGAGCGACGGCAAACGCCTGGACGCCGACTATGTACGCCTGCGCGACAAGTGGGAGCCCCTGTACGAAGTCACCCAGATCAAGGGCGACGGTGAGGCCCACCCCTTTCTCAGCCCCAATGACGAGTTCGCCGACTACGAGACCTGGGATATCGGCAACCTGGACGTTTCCGAGGCCAAGACCGACAGCATGCTGGCGGGGGAGTACGCCCGCGAGGCGCTCAAGCGTGGCCTGGCGCTGGAAGAGAAGTACGGAGTCAATCCCTACAAGTTCGGCATGATCGGCTCCACCGACTCCCACACCTCCCTTGCCACCACCCAGGAAGACAACTTCTTCGGCAAGCATTCGGGCGCGGAGCCGAACCCGGAGCGCATGACGCATCCCTTCATGAAGACCGAGAACGGCACGCTCATGGGCTGGCAGATGGTCGCCTCCGGCCTGGCCGCGGTCTGGGCCACCGACAACACGCGCGAGGCCCTGTTCGATGCCATGGAGCGCAAGGAAACCTACGCCACCACCGGCAGCCGCATGATGGTGCGCCTGTTCGGCGGTTGGGAGTTCACGGCTCAGGACCTGGCCAGCCGCCAGCCGGCCTTCGCCGGTTACGGCAAGGGCGTTCCCATGGGCGGCGACCTGCCGCCCCGGGGCGATGCCCGGGCCCCCACCTTCATGGTCTACGCCCTGCGCGACCCGATCGGCGCCAACCTGGATCGGATCCAGATTGTGAAAGGCTGGCAGGAGGGCGGCGAGCTGAAAGAGAAGGTTTACGACGTGGTCTGGAGCGGCGACCGCCAGCCCGGCGCCGACGGCAAACTGCCTGCGGTGGGCAACACCGTGGACGCGGCGACCGCCTCCTGGACCAATACCATCGGCGCCTCGGAGCTTGGCCAGGTGTGGACCGACCCTGACTTCGACCCGGGGCAACGCGCGGTGTACTACGCCAGGGTACTGGAAATTCCCACCCCGCGCTGGTCCACCTATGACGCCTTCCGCTTTGGCATCAGTATCCCCGAGGGCGCGCCGGTGTCGACCCAGGAACGGGCCTATACCTCGCCCATCTGGTATACCCCGTGACCGGCTGGCGGCGCCTGCTGCTGCCGGCGCTGCTGCTGACGACTATGACGACTGACGCCATGGAACCTGAAAACCCCCAGCACCGCGCGATGCTGGAAGCCATTCGCGCCTCGGTATTGGACTCCGCCGAGTACACCGGCCGCAGCGAACTGAGCGAGGCGGTGATGGACGCCATGGCCCGGGTGGACCGGTCACGCTTCGTGTTGCCGAACTACCGGCACCTGGCGTGGCAGAACGCCCCGCTGCCGATCGAGGCCGGCCAGACCATTTCGCAGCCGCTGATCGTGGCGCTGATGACCGACATGCTGGAGCCGGAGAAGAGCGACGTGATCCTGGAGGTGGGCACCGGCTCCGGCTACCAGGCGGCGGTGCTCGCGGAGCTGGTGGCGCAGGTCTACAGCATCGAGATAGTCAGGTCACTGGCGGACAAGGCCGCCGGGGTCCTGCGCGAGCTGGGCTATGACAACGTCACCGTGCGCGCAGGCGATGGTTACGCGGGCTGGCCGGAACACGCACCCTTCGACGGCATCATTGTTACCGCCGCAGCTGAGGAAATTCCCCCGCCCCTGCTGGCGCAGCTGAAACCCGGTGGCCGGCTGGTCATCCCGGTAGGGGATGAACTCGGCTTCCAGCAGCTGATGTTGCTGGAGATGGGGGCGGACGGGGAAGTCAGCCGGCGCTCGGTGCTACCGGTGCGCTTCGTTCCCCTGACCCGGGATTGACTGTTGGGCCCCGGCTTTCGCCGGGGTGACACGGGCGTCCTACAACTGGCTGCGGCCCTTGCTGGCAGCAATGCGCAGGCGCAGCGCATTAAGCTTGATGAAGCCCTCGGCATCGCCCTGGTTGTAGGCGCCGGCATCGTCGTCGAAGGTGGCCATGCTCTCGTCGAACAGGCTGTCCGCCGACTGCCGACCCACCACCGTCACATTGCCCTTGTACAGGCGCAGCCGAACCTTGCCATTGACCACGGCCTGGGACGCGTCGATGGCAGCCTGCAGCATCCTGCGCTCCGGCGACCACCAGTAGCCGTTATAGATAAGCTTGGCGTAGCGCGGCATGAGTTCGTCCTTCAGGTGGGCCGCTTCACGATCCAGGGTCAGTGACTCGATGGCGCGATGAGCGCGCAACATGATGGTGCCGCCGGGCGTCTCGTAGCAGCCCCGGGCCTTCATGCCCACGTAGCGGTTCTCGACGATATCGGTACGGCCGATACCGTTAGCGCCGCCGAGGCTGTTCAGGGTCTCCAGAACGGTGGCCGGGCTCATGGCCTGGCCGTCAATGGCGGTGATATCACCGCGCTCGAAATCCAGTTCCACGTAGGTGGGGCTGTCCGGGGCCGCCTCGGGGCTGACACTCCAGCGCCACATATCCTCTTCCGGCTCGTTCCAGGGGTCCTCCAGGATGTCGCCCTCGTAGGAGATGTGCAGCAGGTTGGCGTCCATGGAGTAGGGGGATTTCTTCCTGGCGGAGGCGAAGTCCACCGGGATATCGTGGCTTTCGCAGTAGGCCATGAGTGATTCGCGGGAGTTCAGGTCCCACTCGCGCCAGGGCGCGATCACCTTGATACCGGGCTTGAGTGCATAGGCGCCCAGTTCAAAGCGCACCTGGTCGTTGCCCTTGCCGGTGGCGCCGTGGGAAATCGCATCCGCGCCGGTCTCGTTGGCGATTTCAATCAGGCGCTTGGCGATCAGGGGCCGGGCAATGGAGGTGCCCAGCAGATACTCGCCCTCGTAAATGGTATTGGCGCGGAACATGGGGAACACGAAGTCGCGCACGAATTCCTCGCGCAGGTCGTCGATGTAGATTTCCTTCACGCCCATGGCCGTGGCCTTGGCCCGCGCCGGTTCCAGCTCCTCGCCCTGGCCGATATCGGCGGTGAAGGTCACCACCTCGCAGTTGTAGGTGTCCTGCAGCCAGCGCAGGATCACCGAGGTATCCAGTCCTCCAGAGTAGGCCAGTACCACCTTGTTGACGTCAGACATTGCGCGCTCCCGGGGGCGATCAAAAAAGGGCCGCTATTCTACTCCCCACACCGCGGAATTCCCAGCCCACCCTGTCACCTGAGTAGTAACCTTGTTACACGGCCCGGGGTACAGAGACCCCATCCGGGGACCGCCAAAAAGCGGGCATCCATGCCAGGCTTGACTTCGGCCATCCATGGCCTCAGACATCCCCGGATGGGGTCTCTGCACCCCGGTCCTACACCGAAACGAACTCAGAATCCAATATCTGGATCACCTTCGAAGTGAGATACAGGGGCGGGGTAGGGAGTTTCGGTTTAAGCAGAATGGCCTTTACGGTAGCATGGCGCTTTCCCCGAGGTTGTAACAGGCACGCCGTGAACGAACTGACCATCACCCGACCTGATGACTGGCACGTGCACCTGCGCGACGGCGCCGCGCTGGCGCACACCTGTGCCGACATGGCGCGCTACTTCCAGCGCGCCATCGTGATGCCCAACCTGACCCCGCCGGTTGTTTCGGTCGCCGACGCCAGCGCCTACCGGGACCGCATCGAGGCGGCGATGGAGGGCCTGCCGCACCGGTTTGAGCCGCTGATGACCCTGTACCTCACCGACCGGACCGATCCGGCCGAGATCGAGCTGGCCGCCGCCTCGGGCTTCGTCAAGGCGGTCAAGCTGTACCCGGCGGGAGCCACCACCAATTCCGAAGCCGGGGTCGCCCACCTCAGCGCACTGTTCCCGGTCCTGGCGGCGATGGAGGAAGTCGACCTGCCGCTGCTCGTCCACGGTGAGGTCACCGATGGCGATATCGACATCTTCGATCGCGAGAAAGTGTTTATCGACCGCCACCTGGTGCCCATCACGGAGCGCTTCCCGGGACTGCGGGTGGTGCTGGAGCACATCACCACCCGCGACGCGGTTGCTTTCGTGCGCGAGGCACCGGACCGGGTGGCGGCCACCATCACGGCCCATCACCTGCTGTACAACCGCAATGACATGCTGGTGGGCGGAATCCGGCCGCATTTTTATTGCCTGCCCATCCTGAAGCGCAATATCCACCAAGTCGAGTTGCTGGAAGCGGCCTCCTCCGGCAACCCGAAGTTTTTCCTCGGCACCGACTCGGCGCCCCACGCCACCAGCGCCAAGGAAAGCCCCTGTGGCTGCGCCGGGGTGTACAGTGCCCACGCGGCGCTGGAATTTTACGCCGAGGCCTTCGAGCAACTGGACGCATTGGACCGGCTGGAGGGCTTCGCCTCCCATTTCGGGCCCGACTTTTATCACCTGCCTCGCAACCGCGATACCGTCACCCTGCGCAAGCAGAACTGGCGCGTACCGGCTACGCTGCCCCTGGGAGATTCCACCCTCACCCCCCTGCGCGCCGGCGAACAGCTGCGCTGGACTGTCTCGGAACCGGCGTGACCTTGCAAAATTCCGATCACCAATTGATGAAACAGCGCTTCCGGGGCTTCCTGCCCGTGGTCGTCGATATCGAGACCGGTGGATTCAATGCCGCCACCGACGCGATCCTGGAAATCGCCGCTACCCTGGTGCGCATGGATGAGGACGGACTGCTGCGGGTGCACCGCACCCTGGATTTTCACGTCAAGCCATTTGAAGGGGCCAATATCGAGCAATCGGCGCTGGACTTTACCGGAATCGATCCCTGGCATCCCTTTCGCGAGGCGGTGGAGGAGGTCGAGGCGCTGAAGGAGATATTCCGCGCAATACGCAAGGAACTGAAGGACCAGGGCTGTAACCGCGGCATCCTGGTGGGCCACAACGCTCACTTCGACGCGGGCTTCGTCAACGCCGCCTGCGAGCGCAATAGCCTGAAACGCAACCCGTTCCATCCCTTTACCTATTTTGACACCGCCACACTGTCGGGCCTCGCCTACGGCCAGACCGTGCTGGCCCGGGCCTGCGCCGAGGCCGGCATCTCCTTTGACAACGCCGAGGCGCACTCCGCCGCCTACGACGCCGAGCGCACCGCGGAGCTGTTCTGTGAAATCGTCAACCGCTGGAAGGAATCGGGCGGCTGGATACCCGCTTTCGAGTGATCAGTGCACCTGGCCGGCCGCACCTCGCCGGCCGCACCTAGCCGCTGATCTGGTTGAGGATGATATCCAGTTCCTGTATCAGTTCTTCCAGTTCCCGGGCACCGAGCAATTCGTACTTCACGCGCTCCTCAAGCGGCAGTAACTGGGCCAGGGTATAGGCGACCTGCCAGGCGTCGTCGTGATCGGTGGGCAGGTTCATACGTTGCACGTGGGGGTGGGTTTCCAGGGTGCGCAGGACATCGGACAGCACCTCCCACTCCTCGCGCATGGCCTCTTTCACCAGCTCGGGAGCCAGCTGCACCTCGCCCATTACCAGGCCGTTGTCCTGTACGCGGGTATCGAACAGGTCAAAGGTTCGCACTCCCTGGATCGTAATGCCCAGCAGACCGTTGGGTAACTGGTCCCAATCCACGATATGGGCCAGGGTGCCGTAATCACCCAGTTCCGGGCCCCGGTTGCCGGGCCGAACCACTTCCGATCCCTGCCGGATCCACACCACGCCGAACCCGGTGCCCCCTTTCATGCAGTCCCTGACCAGGTCCAGGTAACGCTGCTCAAAGATTTGCAGGGGCATGCGCCCGTGCGGCAGGAGTACCGCCGACAGCGGAAACAGGGGTATTTCAGTCACCGGCCTCACCTTCCGGACCCAATGGCCGCAACAGGAGGATGAGGCGCGGCAACAGCAGCAGCGCACCGACCACGGCGGCAACCATCGCCAGCACCGTCAGCAGACCGAAGTAGATAGAGGGATTGAAATTCGAGATAGTCAGGGTGGAGAAACCGATCACGATAGTCACCGTGGTGTAGTACATGGCCCGGCCAATGCTGCTGTGACAACGGTACATGGCTGCCAGGTAGTCGCGATCCCGTGCGAACTCTTTCCGGTAGCGGTGCACGTAGTGAATACAGTCGTCCACCCCGATACCCACCACGATCGCCGCGATGGTGATGGTCATGATGTCCAGCGGAATACCCAGGAGGCCCATTACCCCCAGCACCAGGCCCGCCGCCAATATGTTCGGTGCGAGCGTGATCAGGGCCAGCATGAGGGATCGGAACAGCAGCACGAACATGAGCAGGATGGCGACAAACACAGCGCCCAGGGTCAGGATCTGGGAGCGAAACAGGCTCTGCAGGACATTGTTGTACAGCACCAGCATCCCCGAGAACTGGATCTGGTCGGGTTTCATTCCCAGCACATCCACCAGTTCCGCGTGCAGGCTGCGTAAAAACTCGTCGCGACGCAGGGTTTCGCTGGTCTCCTTCACCCGCACCGCAATGCGGGCCTGCTCCTTGGGCGCAGAGAAGTAGGGGTCGACCATCAGGGCTTTGATATCGTCCGGCAGGCTGCGCTGCACCAGGGCCAGTTCCACCCCGCCGATGTCTTCTCCCATCAGGTCTTTCACCACCCTGAATGTGGTGGACAGTGACAGCACCTTGCCCGTCTCCGGGCGGTCGTCCACATGCTGCTGGGCCTTGTCCAGCAGTCGCATGCCCTCCAGGCTGAACCAGAAACTGGGCGTGAAATCTTCGCCGGAGCCGAAACTGTCGAAATCCTCGTCCCAGTTATCGTCCGAAAATTCATCACCCGAGGCCTGCTCGCCCGCATTGAAGGGATCTTCGCCGAAGTCGTCACCCTCGCTCAGGAAGGGATCGTCCGCCGCCACCGGCGCCGCCGCGCCACCCTCCGGGCTTTCAAGCCCGGGCAGGGGCTCATCCTCAGCCGGCGCATTGAGCAGGATATCCAGGGGAATGGTGCCCCCCAGCTTCGAATCCAGCAATTCCATGCCCTGGTAGATTTCCGTGTCCTCGTGAAAATAGTCGATAAACCGGTTCTCCACCTGTACCTTCGAAATACCGTAAAGGGTGGCCAGTAGCAGCAACAGGCTGACCGCCAGGACGGTCCCACCGAAGTGATCGGCGATCCGCGCAAAATGCACGGTTATGGGCTGTTTCGGGCCGCGGTAAACGAAGGGGCGGCCGTGGGGCCACAACAGCATCAGCACAGGCACCAGCAGGAAGGACACCAGTAGCGCCACGGCGATACCCACCGTCATCATCCAGCCGAAGTCGATAACCGGCTGGATGCCGGACACCACCAGGGACACGAATGCGACAATGGTGGTCACCCCGGTATAGATACACGGTACCGCCATGGAAGCAACGGTTCGCTCTACCCGCAGCGCGACGTCACCATCGGGCTCCGCCGCGTGCAGTTCCCGATAGCGCACCACCAGGTGAATAGCGATAGCCAGGGTAATGATCAGCAGCACCGCCACGAAATTTGACGAGATCACCGTCATGCGCCAGTCCAGCCAACCGAGCAGGCCCAGCATGATGACCACCGTGCAACTGCAGGTCGCCAGGGGGATCACCACCCAGCGTACCCGGCGAAAAATGATTGCCAGCACCACTGCCATGATCCCGAGAATAGCGCTGCCGAATAACTGCAGGTCGCTGCGGACGAAGCTCACCATGTCCGCTGCGATCATTGGTACACCACCCACGAACAGGTCCGCGTAGCCGGCGTAGTCGGCAGCGATACCCCGTACCGAGGCCACCAGCTCACTCTGCTGTTTCAGCGCCACCGCCGTATGAGCCTTGAACGCCCGCTCGACCTCCTCCAGCGTCTGCCGCCCGGCGGCGTCCAGCTCGCCTTTATGCTTGCGGGAACGCAATTCGTCACGCTGTTGCAATAGCCGGAAGTAGGTCTCGTCCCGCTGCAGATTGACCTGCACGGCTGACAGGGTGCCGTCGCGGCTCACCAGCAGGTCGGCATAGATCGGGCTGGTCGTGAATTCAGCCAGCACCTGGTCCATGTCCAGTCCGGGGCTCTCCAGACTGGGCAGCGGCTCGCTGGAAGTAATATCGGACAGGCTGACCTTGGGACTTTCCAGCAGCGGCACATCCCAGACCGTTACCACGGAAGACACCCCGGGCAACTGCCGCAGTTCGTCGGCCATGGCCCGCAGGGGTTGCAGCGACTCCGGTGCCAGCAACTCACCATGCGGTTGCCAGGTGATCAGGACGAAGTCCTCGGCCGAGTATTCCCGTCCCACCTCGCGGAACATCTCCAGGGAGGGATCCCCCTGCAACATCAGCGAGTCCGCCGACGCGTCCAGGGTGATCTTGGGCAGTTGGGTAGCGGCGGCACCGACCACCCCCAATACCAGCAACAATGTCACCCAGGGATAGCGCAGTACCAGAACCCGGTACAGCTTCAGAATCGAATCACTCATTGGATGCCGCGTTCTCCAGTTCCGCCAGCAATTTCTTGTGCACACCGCCAAAGCCGCCGTTGCTCATGATCACCACCTGGTCACCGGGACGCAGCTCCGCCGCTGCATCGGCCACCATCTGGTCAATGTCACTCTCCAGCTGTGCCGGCACCGGGCTGGCGGCTACCACCTGCTGCAGCGACCAGTCCATGTCCGCCGGCTGGTACCAGTACACCCGGTCCGCCGCGGCCGTCGACCCGGCCAGCTGCTGCCGGTGTTTACCCATACGCATGGTATTGGAGCGCGGTTCGATCAAGGCCATCAGCCGCCCGCCAGCTCCCCGCGAGCGCAGCCCTTCCAGGGTGGTTTTGATCGCCGTGGGATGGTGGGCGAAATCATCGTAGACCGCCACTCCGTTGATCTCGCCCAGCAATTCGAGTCGCCGCTTCACCCCCCGAAACTGCAACAGGGCCTCCGCCGCCACGTCCGCGCTGACCCCCACGTGGTGGGCCGCGGCCATGGCGGACAGGGCATTCTCCACGTTGTGCCTGCCCAGGTAGGGCCACCGTACCGCCCGGTCCGCCTGGACCAGACGAAATTCCGAGCCGTCGGCACTGAGCAGTTCCGCTCGCCAGTCGGCGCCCTCCCCCAACCCGAAGGTCACCGTCGGTGTCCAGCACCCCCGGGCCAGGGTTTCGTCGATCGTCGGGCTATGCGCGCGGTACACGATCTGGCCGGCACCGGGAACACAGCGCACCAGGTGGTGGAACTGGCGCTGGATGTCGGCCAGCGAGTCGAAAATATCCGCGTGGTCGAACTCCAGGTTGTTGATGCACAGGGTGCGCGGTCGGTAGTGGACAAACTTGGAGCGCTTGTCGAAGAACGCGGTGTCGTACTCGTCCGCCTCCACCACGAAAAAGTCCGTGCCCCCCATCCGCGCCGACAGGCCAAAGTTGCCAGGCACACCGCCGATGAGAAAACCCGGGTTCATGCCGGCGTATTCCAGGATCCAGGCCAACAGGCTGCTGGTGGTGGTCTTGCCGTGGGTGCCCGACACAGCCAGGACCCACTTGCCGGGGAGTGCGTGCTCCGCCAGCCACTGCGGCCCGGAGGTGTAGGGCAGGCCACTGTTCAGCAGGTATTCCACGGCGGGGTTGCCGCGGCTCATGGCGTTGCCCACCACCACGCAATCCGGTGCCGGTTGCAGGTGAGCGGGATCGTAACCGGGCATCAGGCCGATGCCCGCCTGTTCCAGCTGGGTGCTCATGGGGGGATAGACATTGGCATCGGAGCCGGTGACCCGGTAACCCAGTTCGCGCGCCAGCACAGCGATACCGCCCATAAAGGTACCGCAGATTCCCAGGATATGTATGTGGCCTTTCAAGCGTCACTCCGTCAGTCAGGCGGCACATGGTAGCACGGGGTTTACCGCCGGCCACAACGTCGCCGCCGAATCCCCCTCGGTCCACAAGCGCGGGAATTTCACGTATCATTCGAGGTCATTTTGACTGACAACCCGCCCTGCAAGCTGTGCTGACAGAGACCTCTTCGATGCCGAGAAAAAACGTTTTCTACGCCCAGTCAGGCGGTGTCACCGCCGTCATCAATGCCTCCGCCTGCGGTGTCATAGAAACCGCGCGCGCCAATCGCGACCGCATCGGCAAGGTCTACGCCGGGCGCAACGGTATCATTGGTGCCCTGCGCGAGGACCTGATCGACACTGGCAAGGAAAGCGCCGCTGCTATTCGCGGCCTGCTGACGACACCCTCCGGCGCCTTCGGCTCGTGCCGCCACAAGCTGCGCAGCCTGGAGGAAAATCGCGCCGAATACGAGCGCCTGATCGACGTGTTCCGGGCCCACGATATCGGCTATTTTTTCTATAACGGTGGTGGCGACTCGGCCGACACCTGCCTCAAGGTGTCGCAGTTAAGCGAAGCCATGGGCTACCCGCTACAGGCGATTCACATCCCCAAGACCATCGACAACGACCTGCCACTGACCGACAACTGTCCCGGCTTCGGCTCCGTGGCGAAGTACATCGCCATCTCTACCCGCGAGGCGGCTCTGGACGTGGCCTCCATGTGCGAAAGCTCCACCAAGGTCTTTATCCTGGAAGCCATGGGTCGGCACGCCGGCTGGATTGCAGCGGCTGGCGGCCTGGCCGCCGAACGCGAGGGCGACGCACCGCATATCATCCTGTTCCCGGAGGTGGCTTTCGACCGGGCGCGTTTCCTGCGCAAGGTGGAGCGCACTGTGAAGCGCCAAGGTTACTGCGTCATCGTCGCCTCCGAGGGCGCCCAGTACGCCGACGGCACTTTCCTCGCGGAATCCGGCCTCAAGGATGCGTTCGGCCACTCCCAACTGGGAGGTCTGGCGCCGGCCCTGGCGGAGATGATCAAGTCCGAGCTGGGTTACAAGTACCACTGGGCCGTGGCGGACTACCTGCAGCGCTCGGCCCGCCACATCGCCTCACAGACCGACCTGGACCAGGCCTATGCGGTGGGCAAGGCCGCCGTGGATTTTGCCCTGGCGGGACACAACGCGATCATGCCCTGCATCGTGCGCGGCAAGGGCAAGCGCTACCGCTGGTCGATCGGCGAGGCGCCGCTGGACCAGGTCGCCAACCGGGAAAAGAAAATGCCGCGCGACTTCATCAGTCGTGACGGATTCGGTATCACCGAGTCGGCGCGCGCCTACCTGGCACCCCTTATCGTCGGGGAGGCCTACCCGGACTACCGCGGCGGCCTGCCGCGCTACGTGCAACTGAAAAATACGCCGGTGCCGCGCAAGCTCAAAAAACGCTTCAGGATCTAACCTGATCGAGTAGTATTACCGATGCTCCAGGGGCGCAATTCTGGTACACTCCGCGGCCGAATTTTCAGCAACTCCCTAGGAGATCCCATGAGTTTGAGCCTGGTACCCGCCGGCGAGCACCTGCCCGAAGAAATCAACGTGATCATCGAAGTTCCCGCCCATTCCGATCCGGTCAAGTACGAGGTCGATCACGACAGCGGCGCGATCATGGTGGACCGCTTCATGTCCGCCGCCATGTTCTACCCCTGCAACTATGGCTACATCCCCAACACCCTGGCGGATGACGGTGATCCCCTGGACGTGCTGGTGCACACCCCGCACACGGTGGTCTCGGGCTGCGTTATCCGCTGCCGCCCGGTCGGCGTGCTGCATATGACCGATGAGGCGGGCGGCGACGCCAAGCTGGTCGCCGTGCCGGTCGACAAGTTGAGCCCGCTGTACAAGGATGTCAAGGAAGCCGAAGACCTGCCGCCCCTGTTGATCCAGCAGATTACGCACTTCTTCGAGCACTACAAGGACCTGGAAAACGGCAAGTGGGTCAAGGTCGAGGGCTGGGGCAGCGCCCAGGAAGCCAAGGACGAAATCCTCAAGTCGGTGGCCCACTTCGAGCGCCAACAAGGCTCCCACCAGGAAATCGCCTGATCGATCAGGGAGCCCGGCGGTAAGCCGTCGGGCACCAGTCCTCCGGCACCCGCACGTAGCGGTCCAGCAGTTCCTCCAGGTTTTCCTGCAGCAAGTCCCACAGGCACAGTTCTCGCGGACAGGCTTGCGCCCAGCAGGCCCGCAACAGGCCCGCGTCGAGTCGCCGTTCCAGGGGTACTGCCGTCGGCGCGTGGCTCAGGTGCCAGCGCTCCACCGCCACGCCCCCACGGTCAACCGCGTAGGGGCGGAAAAAACCGTGCGAGAGGTCGCGCGCCATACGGTCGTCGAGCCAGCTGTGGAGTGGGTCGAACAGGCCGCCGGGAGCGACCTCGTCAGGACTCAACTGTAGCTGGTAGCCTGCCGGCATGACGCCGGCATCATAGACATCCAGGTCGCTGCCCCAGTGATGCCGGGATGCCCCGGGCAGGGCGGTGAAGCGCAGGATGGATTCCAGCAGCGCCTCGTCGGCCAGGTCCTGCGCGGACAGCTCGCCGCCGCGTTCGTCGTACAACGCCCGCTCGCCGCGGGCCTTGCCGTTAAAAATTCCCAGCTGCCGCTCAAATCCACGCCAGGCACTGGCGATGGCCAACTCGAACCCCGCCTCACGGGCGTCGGCCTGCAGGGCGAGAAAGGCCTCTGCCGCTGCAGGCAGCAGGCGCTGGCCGCCGGGCAACTCCACCAGCGGCCCGGCATCACGGCCAGTCAGCAGGGCCAGGTCCGACTCAGTCACTGCGGGGGTCCAGGCTGAACGGCAGGGGTCGATCCAGCGCTATGCTGGCTGGGGAGATGGCGCTCGACCAGGCCTGGACTTCCACTCCGGCAGCAATGGCTGCGGCCAGGGCCTCCCGATAAGCGGGGTCGATGTCCCCGGCGGCACATACCGCGTTTACCCCGCTGTGAAATACGCAGAAGAACATCAGTGACCGGGTGCGCTCATCCACCACAGATTGCAGCTCCTGCAGGTGCTTGCGGCCGCGGGCGCTGACCGCGTCGGGAAACGCGCCCCACCCGCCCTCACCACACAGGGTAACCGACTTCACCTCGATATAGACCTCGCCGGCCGGGCCTGCCAGGTGCAGATCGGCGCGACTGCCCTGACCGTATTTTACCTCCGCGCGCAGCTCGGGGTAGGCCTCGAAGCCGGGTACACGCCCCTGCTCAAAGGCCTCCTGTACCACCTTGTTGGCCAGTGCCGAATGCACGCAGACCATACCCTGGTCGGTCTCGACCAACTCCCAGGTATGGGGATATTTACGGGTTTTCGACTCGCTGACCGACAGCCATACCCGCGCCCCCTCCGGGGTGCAGCCCGTCATGGCGCCCGTGTTGGGGCAGTGCGCGGTGATCACCTCCCCACCGGGCAGCTCGATATCGGCCAGGAAGCGCTTGTAGCGCCGCAGCAGGCGCCCCTCGACGAGTCCGGCGCGGGCCACCATCAGCGCAACACCCCGGCCAGGCGCTCTACCGCCACTTCCAGCCGTTCCATGCCGGTGGTATAGGAAAAGCGGACGTGCTCATTGGCCCGGTAGTGTCCGAAGTCCAGGCCCGGGGTCAGGGCCACCCCGTGTTCCTCCAACAGCTGCAGGCAGAAGGCCTGGCTGTCATGGGTAAAGCGGGCGGCATTGGCGTAAATGTAGAACGCACCCTCGGGCCGGCAGGGCACGTCAAAACCCAGCGCCTGCACCGCAGGCAAAAGAAAATCCCGCCGTTGGCGGAAAATCTCCCGACGATGCTCGAGAATCTCACGGGTACCGGATTCAAAGGCCGCCAGGGCGGCATATTGACCCATGGTTGACATGGAAATAAACAGGTTCTGCGCCAGCTTCTCCATTTCCACTACTGCCGCTTCCGGCGCCACCAACCAGCCCAGGCGCCAACCGGTCATTCCGAAATACTTGGAAAAGCTGTTAATGACAAAGGCGTCCGGGTCGACGGCCAGGATCGAGGGGGTCGCCGCCTCGTAACCCAGCCCGTGGTAAATCTCATCCACCACCAGGTAGCCATGGCGCGTCGAAACCGCCCGCGACAAGCTGGCCAACTCCTCCAGGCCCAGGACCGTGCCCGTGGGGTTGGCGGGGGAGGCAACCATGACACCCACGGTGTTCTCACCCCAGTTGTCCGCCACCAGCGCGGCATTCAGCTGGTAACGACTGTCTGCGCCGGTAGGCACCAGTTGTCCGCGGCCCTCCACCAGCCGCAGAAAGTGGCGATTACAGGGATACCCCGGATCCGCCATCAACATGCTTTCACCCGGGTCCAGTAGCAGGGCGGACAGCAACAACAACGCACCGGAGGCGCCCGGGGTCACCATGATACGGGAAGGGGAAATATCCAGTCCGTAATCGCTGGCATAATAATCGGACAGGGCCTGGCGCAGCTGCGGCAGTCCCGCCGCCTGGGAATAATGGGTTGCACCGCGGGCCAGCGCCGCACGCCCGGCCTCTACAATAGGTGCTGCGGTGGGAAAATCCGGTTCTCCCGCCGCCAGGTGCACAATATCGCGCCCCGCCGCCTGCAACCGGGTGGCCCGCTCCAGCACCTCCACCACGCGGAAAGGCTCTATTTCGGACATGCGGCGGGCGTAACCCGGGCTGGTACTAAGCGGTGCCATATAGTCAGTTCTCTCGTCCCGGGCAATTCTGGCCGGGAGCTATTCTAGCAAGCCCTCTCAGGGGGTGTCAGGGCCGCGCAAAAACTTGCTGTAAAGTCTGGCGCGAGCACCCTATATCTGGTAGTTTCTGCGCCCTCGGGGGGCAGGCCCATTGGGCCGCAGCTAGCTGTTAACGCCGCGAATGCCTCATTAACAACTCAGTGTGGGAAGTTCTACCATGCCAAGAGCAGCCAAAAGCACCACCAAAACGACCACGGCCGGTAAGTCCAGCGCCAAAGGTTCCACCACAGAGTTCAGGAAATTCGAGCCCTACAAACCCAAACGGGGCGAAGAATACATGAACGAAAAGCAGCGTGAGCACTTCAAGTCCATACTGCTGAACTGGAAGTCAGAGCTGATGCAGGAGGTCGATCGCACGGTGAGCCACATGAAGGACGAGGCCGCCAACTTCCCCGACCCGGCCGACCGCGCAACCCAGGAAGAGGAGTTCAGCCTGGAACTGCGTACCCGCGATCGCGAGCGCAAGCTGATCAAGAAAATCGAGGGGACCATGGAGCGCATCGAACAGGACGACTACGGCTTTTGCGATGCCTGCGGCGTGGAAATCGGCATCAAGCGCCTGGAAGCGCGCCCCACCGCTACCCTGTGCATCGACTGCAAGTCACTGGACGAAATCAAGGAAAAGCAGGAACTCGGCTAGGCACAGCATCACTTCCGTGCCCCGGCCCCACGGCTACCGGGGGCGCTTTGCCCCCTCCCCTACCGGCCCGCTCCACCTGGGCTCCCTCATCGCCGCCACTGCCAGCTACCTGGACGCACGGGCCAGTGCCGGCGTATGGCTGCTACGCATGGAGGACCTGGATCCGCCACGGGAGCAGCCCGGCGCCGCGCAGGCGATCATCGACAGCCTGCTTGCCCACGAGCTGCGCTGGGATGAAGAGATGCTGTGGCAGGGTCGCCGGCAGCAGGCCTACCAACAGGCGCTGGATCGGCTGGCCGCCACCGGCCTGCTGTTCCGTTGTGACTGCAGTCGCGCCACGCTGGGACCCAACGGCAGTTGTCGTGGACGCTGTGCCCCGCGCCAGCAGGCGCTGAACGGGCCGACCTCCCTGCGCGTCATGGTACCGATTGGTACGACCATCCGGTTCGACGACCGCATCCAGGGCCCGCAGCAGGTGGCGCTGGACCGCGAGGTCGCGGATTTCGTGCTGCGCCGAAAGGATGGGCTGATCGCCTACCAGCTCGCAGTGGTGGTGGACGATGCCGCCCAGGAGATCAACGAGGTGGTGCGCGGTTCTGACCTGCTGGACTCCACGCCTCGACAGCTGTTCCTGCAATCCCTGCTGGACCTGCCCCGGCCACACTATGCGCATATTCCCGTCATCAGCAATGACCGGGACCAGAAGCTCAGCAAGCAGACTCATGCTGCGGCCCTGGACGACGCCAGGGCACCCGACAACCTGCGCCGGGCATTGTACTTCATGCGCCAGCCCGAGCCGCCGGCCGTAGTGGATACCCCGGGGGCCATCCTCGAGTGGGCCTGCGAACGCTGGCAACCCGAACGCATTCCGGCTCGCCTCAGCATCCGGGCAAGCGAAGCCCTGCCCGACTGAGCTTTACCGTTCAGGACAGCTTGCGTAGTATCGGCGGTCGACCACCGGGCCCGTTAACGCAACCCAAGGAGCCGCGACAGCATGTACATCAACCGCAGCCTGTTGCTGTTCCTGGGGATCGCGCTGCTGTTCTTTCCCACCCTTGAAGAGTGGATGATCAGCAGCGGGGCGCCCTGGTACCGACTCTACCTGCTGTGGCTGATCGCGGTAGTGGCCGCCTACTGGAACCAGCGCTCCCGGTACCCCGATGAGCTATAGCCTGACTCAGCTGCTGCTGATTATCGTCGCTTACCTGAGCGGCCTGTTCGCGGTGGCCTACTGCGCCGACCGCGGCTGGATTCCCCGGCGCATAACACACCACCCGGCCACCTATGTCCTGTCCCTGGCGGTATTCGCCGGCGCCATGGCCAGCAACGGCGTATTCGAGCTGGCCTATCGCCACGGCTACAGCTTCCAGCTGTACTACCTGGGTATCGTGCTCGTGTTCCTGCTGGGGGCGATACTGCTGATGCCCCTGCTGCGTCTGTGCCGGGTGTACCAGCTGGCCTCGGTCGCCGACCTGCTGACCTTCCGCTTTCGGAGCCAGCTGGTGGGCGCCAGTGTAACCATTGCCATGTGTATCACCCTGCTGCCGCTGCTCGCCATGCAGATCCAGGCGGTGGCGGACAGCATCCATATCCTGTCCGGGGATACCGCCTTCCTGCTGACAGGCACCGGACGCAACGACGGCCTGGCACTGATCTTCTGTGTCATCATCACCGCCTTCTCCATCCTGTTCGGCACCCGTCACAACGCGTTCCAGAAACGCAACACCGGCCTTGTGACAGCGATCGCCTTCGAATCCCTGGTCAAGCTGGCCGCGCTGTTGGGGCTGATGTGGGTAGCCGTTAACCAGGGCCTCGGCGGCCTCGATGGCATGACCGAGTGGCTGCAGTACAGCGACCGGGCAGGCACTGTGCTGGACCAGCCCATGGAGGTAAAAACTGCACGTTCCCTCCTGTTGCTGTTTTTCGCCGGCACCGTCTGCATGCCGCACCTGTTCCACATGGCCTTTGCTGAGAACACCGACAGCCGCGACCTGCACACCGCAACCTGGGGCATGCCCCTGTACCTGCTGCTGCTCAGCCTGCCGGTCATACCGATACTGGCAGTCAGCCTTAAGCTGGGGCATGAACTCCCCATGGAATATTCCGGTCTCGCCGTCGGCCTGGGGCTCAACTCGAACGCGGCGACCATGGCCGCCTTCGTGGCGGGCCTGTCCGCCGCCTCGGCCACCATCATTGTCACTACCCTGGCGCTGGCCAATATGTGCCTGAATCACCTGTTGCTGCCGGGTAACGTCCTGCAACTGGACCAGGAGCTGCGTTTCCACGGGCGCCTGCGCCGGCTGCGCCGTATTCTCATCACCGTGCTGATCCTGGCCGGCTACGCTCTGTTCCTTGCCCTGCGCAGCCGCGATACGCTGGTCCAGGCGGGCCTGGCGTCCTTCGTCGGCGTGCTCCAGTTCATGCCAGGGATTGTCGCCACCCTGTACTGGCCAGGGGCCAATCGCAAGGGCCTGCTGGCGGGTCTCGGCGCCGGCCTGGGCATCTGGTTCGTTACCCTGCTGTTGCCGCTGGTCAGCAGTCTGTCGCCCGATATCTACCGGGGTCCCTTTTCCGAACTGCTGGTCGCCCGGGGTGAGACGTGGGCCTGGGCCAGCCTGTTGTCCCTGAGCGTCAATGCCGGACTGTTTATCATCGTCTCGCTGATCAGCCGCGCCGAGGGCGAGGAACGGGTGGCGGCGGAAATCTGCTCGATGGACAATCTCAGCCGCCCGGTACGCCAGCGGCTGACCCTGCACAGCGCTGACCAGTTCAGCGACCACCTGGCGCCCGCCCTGGGCGAGCGCACCGCGCGTTCCGAGGTCAAGCGGGCCCTGCGCGAACTGCGCTTTGAGGAGAACGAGACACGACCCTATGCCCTGCGCCGCCTGCGCAGCCGCATCGAAGCCAACCTGTCTGGCCTGTTGGGACCGGCAGTCGCGCACAACATCGTCAATCGCTGTATACCCTTCGAGCACAGTACCCTGGCAGGCAGCGAAGACATCAACCTGATCGAACGCAATCTGGACCGTGCGCAACTGCGCCTGAGCGGCCTGGCCGCGGACCTCGACAACCTGCGGCGTCACTACCGCTCCATCCTCGAAAACCTGCCCATCGGGGTGCTGTCAGTGGGATCCGACGGCGAGGTGCTGATGTGGAACAACAGCATGGAAACCCTGACCGGCATCGACAGTGAGCTGGTGTTGGGGTCACACCTCTCCGCGCTGCCCCAGCCATGGCACGACATCATCGAGAACCTGCTGGAGGGCGAGGCCGAATCCGCCGTGAAACGGGAGGTGGAAACGGCGTCTGGCAGCAGCCGCTGGCTGAGTCTGCAAAAAGCCAACCCGGCCGCGCAGGCAGCCAACTCCGACGACCGGGTGCTGCTGGTGGAAGACATCACCCAGTTCGAATTACTGGAGGAGGAGCTGATTCACAATGAGCGGCTGGCCTCTATCGGCCGCCTGGCCGCCGGTGTGGCCCACGAGATCGGCAACCCGGTGACCGGCATCGCCTGCCTGGCCCAGAACCTCGAATACGAACACGATCCCATTGAGGTCCGCAATACCGCCGAGGACATCCTGAAACAGACCGAACGGGTTACCCGTATCGTGGAGTCCCTGGTTAATTTTTCCCACATTGGTTCCAGCAGCGAAGCCACTGAACTGCGCGCATGCAATCTCGCTGATTGCGTGGACGAGGCGATACACCTGCTGCGACTCGACAGCAGCGCGCGGCCGGTGGAATTTGACAACCGCTGTGACAGGGAGTGGTTGGTACTGGCTGACAGCCAGCGACTCCTGCAGGTTTTCATCAACCTGCTGGGCAATGCCAGGGACGCCTGCGACGAGGGCGGCAGCATAAGCATCTCGGCCACACTGGGTACCGATCGGGTCGGTATTACAGTGGAAGACAACGGCTGCGGCATTACCCCACAGGCGCTGGGGCGGGTGTTCGAACCCTTTTACACCAGCAAGGAACCCGGCGAGGGTACCGGGCTGGGACTGGCCCTGGTCTACAGCATCATGGAGGACATGGGCGGCACGGTGTCACTGGACAGCCCGATCAGCGACAGCGGCGGCACGCGGGTAACCCTGCAACTGGGTCGCGCCAGCTACCCGGAGCAGCCCGACGGCTGACCTGTTACCCGCTGGCTGGCAATGCCAGCGCAGTCGATGTATGTTGTGTAGTAATTACTCAAAAGGTAACACGCGATGCACAGGATTCTCGTCGTGGAAGACGAATCAGTTATTCGCAACGCCCTGCGCCGTCTCCTGGAACGCAACGAATACCAGGTGAGTGAGGCGGCCTCGGTGCAGGAAGCAGAAAGCCAGCACCGATTGACGGATTTCGACCTGATCATCAGCGATCTGCGCCTGCCCGGCGCCCCGGGTACCGACCTGATCAGCAAGGCCGGTGACGTCCCGGTCCTGATCATGACCAGCTACGCCAGCCTGCGTTCAGCCGTGGATTCCATGCGCATGGGCGCCGTGGACTATATCGCCAAGCCGTTCGACCACGGTGACATGGTCAACGCGGTACAGCGAATCATTACCGACCACCCGACGCAACGTGCCCTGAACGAACTGGAAGCCGGGCGGGAGAAAAGCGGCGGCGGGGGCGGAACCGGGATCATCGGCAATTGCCCTGCCATGCAGCGGCTGTTCGATCACATCGAGAAGGTGGCACCCACCGACTCCACCGTGCTGGTGCTGGGTGAAACCGGCACCGGCAAGGAACTGGTGGCGCGTAACGTTCACCGGCACAGCCTGCGCTCGGGCAACACACTGATTTCCGTCAACTGCGCGGCAATCCCGGAGACCCTGATCGAATCCGAATTGTTCGGCTACGAAAAAGGCGCTTTCACCGGCGCCAACACCAGTCGCATGGGCCTGATTGAAGCGGCCGACGGCGGCACCCTGTTCCTGGACGAAATCGGCGAATTGCCCATGGAGGCGCAGGCGCGCCTGTTGCGCTTCATACAGGAGGGCGAAATTCGCCGGATCGGCTCCGTGAATTCACGCAAGGTCGACGTCCGACTGATTTGCGCCACCCACCGCAATCTGCAGCAGTTGTCCGCGGAGGGACTGTTCCGCCAGGATCTGTACTACCGCATCAATGTGTTGCGCCTGGAACTGCCGCCGCTGCGTGAGCGCGGCAAGGACATCCTGCAGTTGGCCGAGGACATGGTCAGGGACCAGGCCAGAAAGCTGGGCCGGGACGGCATGAGCCTGACACCGCGCGCCATCCAGGCGATCACAACCTACCAGTGGCCGGGCAATGTGCGGGAACTCGAGCACGCTATCGAGCGCGCGGTAGTCCTGTCGGACAAGGACGAAATCGATAACGAGGCGCTGGGCATCGACCTGGAACTGGTCAATGTCAACCGGATTCGCGGCCAGGGCATCCGCAAGAGCGGCGAAGAGTCCCGTAGCGTCTCTACCAGCAGCGATCCCGCTGAAGATCTGTCACTGGAGGATTACTTCCAGCGATTTGTACTGGAACACCAGGATTCCATGAGCGAAACCGAACTGGCCCAGAAACTGGGAGTCAGCCGCAAGTGCCTGTGGGAGCGACGCCAGCGGTTCGGCATCCCGCGCAAGAAAAGCGGCGGGCGCCGTAAACAGGCCGCAGGCGGCGCAAATTGAGCGTTACCAGTCGTCCGTTACGTTACCAGGCGTGGAGTAAAAAGGTAACAAACGACCGGTTGTAGTGATTACTCACAAAGCGCTTAGAACATTAAAGTCTTGATATTTAAGGTTTATTTAAGGATTGGCACGCGGAGTGCTTTTAACGGGCAGCAGCAAAAATAAAAATAATGTCTGCGGCAATAAAAATAATACTACTCACTATGGACCTGGATGGGGAAGTTTACTTCCCCTCGATTTCCAGTTGTTACTGATTTTATCCCGCCATGCGGGTTGGCTATTTGCGGTCCGTTCGCTGGCGCCCTGTTTGCGCGCGACGGAGGCCACAAAAAAATGGGCATTTCACCGCAATTGTGCTTTGATACATGGCCATAAAAATAACAGCTACAGTGAAATAACAATAACACCGGAAGTGTGACCTGGATGGGGAAAACCTGGTTTTCCCCATCCCCATTCCCCGCCCCCAATCTCTGCTTGCCAGGCCAGCTGTGGTAGACTCCGCGCTCATTCCTCTGTACAGGACGACGGTACTCCTTGAAGGTAATTCCCCGGGACCAGCACAATATATCCCGCAAGAACATCAGCGACAGCGCACTGAAAGTGATGTCGCGCCTGCGCAGTCAGGGCTATCAGGCCTACCTGGTGGGCGGCGCGGTGCGGGACCTCCTGCTCGGCGGCCATCCCAAGGATTTTGATATCGCCACCGACGCCACCCCGGAGGATGTCCACGCCCTGTTTCGCAACTCCCGCATCATCGGCCGGCGCTTCCGCATCGTGCATGTGCGCTTCGGGCGCGAAATCATCGAGGTCACCACTTTCCGCGGGCACCACGAGAACGGCGACGATGGGGCCGGCGCGAACAGCGGCAACCAGTCACGCCAGTCGTCCAAGGGCCTGTTGCTGCGCGACAATGTCTTTGGCACGCTGGAGGAGGACGCCGTGCGTCGCGACCTCACGGTCAATGCCCTGTACTACGACGCCAGCAGCTTTGAAGTATTTGATCACGTCCAAGGTCTCGAAGACCTGGCGCGACGCAGCATTCGCGTCATAGGAGACCCGCTGCAGCGGTACCGCGAGGACCCGGTACGGATGCTGCGGGTGATGCGGTTCGCGGCCAAGCTAAACTTCAGCATCGACGCGCAAACCGCCGGGGCGATACCGGAGTGCGCCTCATTGCTGGCGGAGATACCCGCCGCGCGCCTGTTCGACGAGTTCATGAAACTCTTCCTGGCCGGGCATGCTGCCCGCACGCTGGAAAATCTGCTGCACTACGAACTGCTGCGCTACCTGTTCCCGGAAACGGCGGAACTGGTCCGGCGCCAACCCGAGTCCCTGGCCCTGGTGCGAGCAGCGATGGCGAACACTGACCGCCGCATCGCAGACGATAAACCGGTGACCCCTGCCTTCATCCTGGCTGCCCTGCTCTGGCCGGTGGTGGCACAGAGTGCCGCCGGTATGCGCGAGCGAGGCGAACAGGCCCTGGCCGCCATCCACAGCGCCGGCCAGTTGACCATTGCCGACGCGGTACAGCACGTGAGCATTCCCAAGCGTTTCAGCCAGCCCATGCGCGAGATCTGGGAATTCCAGCTGCGCCTGGAGCGGCGCCATGGCCGCAAGGCGGCCGAACTGGTAGAGCACCGGCGCTTTCGCGCCGCCTACGACTTCCTGCTGCTGCGGGAACAGGCCGGGGAAGACACCGGCGGACTGGGGGCCTGGTGGACCGAGTTCCAGCAACTGGACATGGACGCGCGATTGCAGCAGGTGGGCTCACGGGGAGCCGGCGGCCAGCGCCGACCGCGCACCCGCCGCAACCCCTCCGTTACATGAGCTCAGCCTACATCGCCCTGGGCAGCAACCTGGCACAACCGGCACAGCAACTGCGGCGGGCAGCTGCGGCAATAGCGGAACTACCGGGTTGCCGGATACAGGCCATATCTCCCGTATTTCGCAGTGCGGCGGTCGGTCCGGGGCAACAGCCGGACTATCTCAATGCCGTGCTCGCCCTGGCTACTGAACTGGCGCCGCTGGACCTGCTGGAGGCCCTGCAGGGCATCGAGCGGGCCCAGGGACGGGAACGCCTGGAGCGCTGGGGCCCACGCACCCTGGACCTGGATATCCTGCTGTATGACCAGCTGCAGCAAGCTACCGAGCGCCTGACCCTGCCCCACCCGCGACTCGGCGAACGCAATTTCGTGCTGTACCCCTTACTGGCCATCGCCGGGCCCAATTTGGTGCTGCCGGACGGCACAGAACTTGGTACATTAGTGGCCCGGTGTCCCCGGGGAACAATGACGGAAACCGACCTCAGCCTGGCGGGCCAGGGGGTCGGGCAGACAGGGAGAGCCAGTCCTTGAATCGGGAAGCCGAGGCAATCAACATCGATCTCAGGGGCCGCAAGCCACCCCCCTTTATCGCCGTCGAGGGACCCATCGGAGTCGGCAAGACCACGCTTGCCATGCGCCTGGCCGCCAGCTTCAACTACCAGACCCTGCTCGAGGAAGCGGAGGAGAATCCCTTCCTGGAGAAGTTCTACCGCAACGGCAAGCAGGTAGCCCTGGCGACCCAGTTATTTTTCCTGTTCCAGCGCGCCCAGAAAATCCAGGACCTGCGCCAGGCGGACATCTTCGAACCGGTGCGGGTGGCGGATTTCCTGATCGAGAAGGACCCCCTGTTCGCCAGGCTCAACCTCGATAGCGATGAGTTCCAGTTGTACGAGAAGGTCTATCAGCGGCTGACCATCGACGCACCGCGTCCCGACCTGGTGATCTACCTGCAGGCGTCCACCGATGTGCTGCTGTCGCGAATCGACAGCCGCGGCATTCCCTTCGAGCAGGCCATTTCCCGCGACTACCTGGAGCGCCTGAACGAAGTGTACAGCGAGTTTTTTCTATATTACGATGGCGCTCCCCTGTTGATTGTCAACGCCAGCGAAATCGACCTGGCCAACAGCGACAGCGATTACCATCACCTGGTGGATTACATGCTCGACATCCGCAGCGGCCGCCATTACTTCAACCCCACTTTCTTTGGATAGCTGACGATATGGGCAAGATCACCATCAGCACCCTGGACAAGATGAAAGCCAAGGGAGAGAAGTTCGTATGCATCACCGCCTATGACGCCACGTTTGCCCGCATGATCAGCGAGGCGGGCGCAGAGACCATTCTGGTAGGTGACTCACTGGGCATGGTGCTGCAGGGGCACGACAGCACCATTCCGGTCACCATCGAACACATGGCCTACCACACCGAATGCGTGGTCCGCGGCAGACCGAAATCTCTGGTAATCGCCGACATGCCGTTCATGAGCTACAACACCGCGGAAGACGCCATGGTCAACGCCACCGCCCTGATGCAGGCCGGAGCGCAAATGATCAAGGTCGAGGGCGGCACCTGGCTCAGCGACACAATCTCGATGCTGGTTGAACGCGGTATCCCGGTCTGCGCACACCTGGGTCTCACTCCGCAATCGGTGAACGCCCTGGGTGGGTTCCGGGTCCAGGGGCGCACACCCAAGGAGGCCAAGTCGATCCTGGCCGATGCGGTGGAAATCCAGGACGCCGGCGCCAGCCTGTTGGTACTGGAGTGCATCCCCGCCCACCTGGCGGCGGATATCAGCAGCAAGCTGGATATCCCGGTCATCGGGATCGGCGCGGGCCCCGGCACCGATGCCCAGGTGCTGGTCATGCACGACCTGCTGGGACTGTCGGAGCACACCCCGCGCTTCGTGCAGAATTTCATGGAAGGTCAGGACACCATCCAGGCCGGTCTGCGGGCCTTCGTGGAGGCGGTGAAATCAGGCGCCTACCCGCGGGAGGAGCATACCTACGAGTAGGCCGGCGCAGCCCGATATGGCGGCTATATTTGTTTAAATTATAAGCAAATGCTTACTTATAATATTTGAGAAGATATTTCCCAACCCCGACCCATTCTGCTTCCTTTGGTAACAATCCGGAGCAAATTTTTCCCTCCATCCCGTTGCCGATACCCCATCCATGGGTCATACTTGCCAGCCCGCGATATCCCCCACCAGGGGGCCGGGCAAATACCATTGTCAGCAGCGGTTTAGCGTCAACCATTCCACCGCAGGGAATCGGGTAGATATGCGAACGTACAGCACCAATGCCAGCCTCCAGGCTGCGCTCAGGAAAGCCCGCAAGTCCGGCCACACTATCGCCTTTGTTCCCACCATGGGCAACCTCCACGAGGGCCACCTGGACCTGGTGCGCAAAGCCCGCTCACGCTGCGACGTGGTGGTAGTCAGCATTTTCGTCAACCCCCTGCAGTTCGGCCCCGGAGAAGACCTCGACGCCTATCCCCGCACCCTGGCTGCTGACAAGGAAAAACTGTTTGCCGAGGGAGTGAACATGCTGTTCGCACCGGCGGTAGACGAAATCTACCCCGAGGGCATGGCCCGGCAAACCCAGGTAGTGGTACCGGACCTGTCCGAGACCCTTTGCGGCAGCAGCCGTCCCGGCCATTTCAACGGTGTGACCACGGTCGTGACAAAGCTGTTCAATATCGTGCAGCCCGACGTGGCGGTGTTTGGTGAAAAAGACTTCCAGCAGTTGTCCATCGTGCGCAAGATGGTCACCGATCTGTGTATGCCCATCGAGATCGTCGGGGTTCGCACCGTGCGGGAAGAGGACGGCCTGGCGATGAGTTCGCGCAACGGCTACCTGACCCCGGCGCAGCGGAGGCTGGCGCCACTGATCCACGAGACCCTGCTGAGCTGCCGCGAGGCCATCGCCTGCGGCTTCGACAATTTCCTGCAACTGGAATCACACGCCCGCATGAAGCTGCTGCAGGCGGGTTTCGAGCCCGATTACCTGGCCATTCGAGATGCCCGCACCCTGCGCGCGGTGACCGAGAATACCGAGGAAATCGCGATCCTGGCCGCGGCCAGGCTCGGCTCCACCCGCCTGATCGACAATGTGCGCCTCAGCCTCAATCCCATCTCCGACTGGGGCATGCTGGCAGACGGCTGACAAACGGGGACCGTTCACTTCATTGCCGTAATTCGGGGACAGTTCACTTTTTGCCTTCGGCAATAAAGTGAACTGTCCCCGAATGGGTGGCGCGACGGCCTTCGACTTTGGTCGGCTTGCAACGACATCCCGTGCGGCTATCATCCTGAGTTCCATCTGGAATAACACGGATCATTGATCATGTCTGAATTTCCCGTTCACCCGGTTCCCGCCAGCTTCGCCGACGCCCACATCAACGCCGACACCTACCAGGCCATGTACCGCCGCTCCATCGATGAGCCGGAAGATTTCTGGGCGGAGCAGGCGCAGCGCTTTCTTGACTGGGACCAGCCCTGGGACCGGGTGGTGGATTACGACTTCGTGGCGGGCCGGGCCGCCTGGTTCAGCGGCGGCAGGCTGAACGTCAGCTACAACTGTATCGATCGCCACCTGCCACAGCGCGCCGACCAGACCGCCCTGATCTGGGAGGGTGACGACCCTGCCGACAGCAAGCACATCAGCTACGCGGAGCTGAAGGAGCAGGTCTGCAAACTGGCCAACGCCCTGAAGGCCCGCGGCGTCAAAAAGGGCGATCGGGTGTGTATCTACATGCCGATGATCCCCGAGGCCGCCTTCGCGATGCTGGCCTGTACCCGGATAGGCGCGATCCACTCCGTGGTGTTCGGCGGATTTTCGCCCGAGGCCCTGAAAGATCGCATCCTGGACTCCGACTGCCAGACGGTTATCACCGCTGACGAGGGGGTGCGCGGTGGGCGCAATATCCCCCTGAAGGCCAATACCGACCAGGCGCTGGATTCCTGCCCCAACGTTCATACCTGCCTGGTTGTCAGGCGGACCGGCGGCGACATCGCCTGGCAGGGAGATCGAGATATCTGGTACCACGAGGCCGTGGCGGCAGCCGACGGCGACTGCGCGCCGGAGTCGATGGACGCGGAGGATCCGCTGTTTATCCTGTACACCTCCGGTTCGACCGGCAAGCCCAAGGGGGTGCTGCACACCACCGGCGGCTACCTGCTGCAGGCAGCCATGACCTTCAAGTACGTGTTCGACTACCGGGAGGGCGAGGTCTACTGGTGCACCGCCGATGTGGGCTGGGTAACCGGCCATACCTATATCGTCTACGGGCCGCTGGCCAACGGCGCTATCAGCCTGATGTTCGAGGGCGTACCGACCTACCCGGATGCCGGCAGGTGCTGGGAGGTGGTGGACAAGCACCAGGTGAACACCTTCTACACCGCACCCACGGCCATTCGCGCCCTGCACGCGGTGGGTGACGAACCGGTCAAGCGCGCCTCGCGGGCCAGCCTGCGGCTGCTCGGCACCGTCGGCGAACCGATCAACCCGGAGGCCTGGGAGTGGTATTACCAGACGGTGGGCGACTCCCGCTGCCCCATCGTCGACACCTGGTGGCAGACCGAAACCGGCGCCCACATGATCACCCCACTGCCCGGCGCCACCCCGCTCAAGCCCGGCTCGGCCACCTTCCCCTTCTTCGGCGTGAACCTGGCCCTGCTGAATGAGGACGGTACAGAGATTGAGGGCGCCGGCGCCGGCTACCTGGTGGTGAAATCCTCCTGGCCCAGCCAGATACGCTCGGTCTACGGCGACCACCAGCGCATGGTGGATACCTACTTCAGTAACTACCCGGGCTATTACTTCACCGGCGACGGGGCCACCCGCGACGAGGATGGCTATTACTGGATTACGGGCCGCGTGGACGACGTACTGAACGTGTCCGGCCACCGCATGGGCACCGCTGAGGTGGAGAGCGCCCTGGTACTGCACGACGATATTGCCGAGGCGGCGGTCGTAGGGTTTCCCCACGATATCAAGGGCCAGGGCATTTACTGCTATGTCACGCCCATGCAGGGGGTTGAACCCTCGGACGAGTTGCGGAACGAACTGGTACAGCTCTGCGTCCGGGAAATCGGCCCGATCGCCAAGCCCGACGTGATCCAGTGGGCACCCGGGCTGCCCAAGACCCGCTCCGGCAAGATCATGCGCCGCATCCTGCGCAAGATCGCCGAAAACGAGCTGGACAGCCTGGGTGATACCTCCACCCTGGCGGACCCCTCCGTAGTGGACAACCTGGTGGCCAACCGACCCGGCTGAACCGCCGCGACCCAGCGGGAGGGACAAGCCAGGCGTAATCTGTTACAAGTGGCCACTGGATCACAGTAACAGGAGCTGGTGGTGGCTGCACTGAGCTTGACGGCACTGGCGCTACTGGTTCTGGTCGGCAGCAGCCTGGGCCTGCTGGCCTTTCATCGAAGCCGGTCCATGGCGACAGAGCTACGCCGTCTGGCCAGCGAAGTCGAGCGCCTCAGGGCCGCTCAGCCGGTCCCACAACCCGCCACTCCTGGAGAGCCCCGGGAAACTACCGAACCTGCAGCGGTCCAGGCAGGCCCCTCGGGATCTCCCGCTGCAGCGGGGGAGAGCGGTACCGTGGCGGGGCGAACGGCAAGCCGGGCGGGCAGCTCGCTGCACCGCATCGGGCTGCAATTCAGGACACATCTACAAACTCACTGGATGATCTGGCTGGGTGGCCTGTGCGTCGGACTGGCCGGTGTTTTCCTGGTGAAATACAGCATCGACCAGGGCCTGCTGGGTCCCACCGCACGGGTCAGCCTGGGCGTTGCCATCGGCCTCGCATTACATGGCCTGGCGGAGTGGCTCCGGCGCAGGAACCGGGGCAGCCACCCAGCGCTGGCTGCCCTGGCCGGAGGCGCCAGCCTGACCCTGTTCGCCGCCGGGCTGGCATCGCTGCACCTGTACCAGTTGCTGCCCCCCGGCCCGACCTTTGCCCTGCTGGCCACAGTGGCGATGGGCACCATGGCCCTGGCGCTGGTGCACGGACCGGTACTGGCGATACTCGGTATCCTCGGTGCCTACCTGGTGCCACTGCTGGTCAGCGACAGTGCGGGAGATCCGGTCATTGCCCTGGTCTACAGCCTGATTGTCAGCGTGGCCGCACTGGCGCTGTTGCATTACGTTCACCGCGGCTGGCTCTGGTGGGGTATCCTGCTGGGGGCCCTGGGCTGGTGGCTGATCACCCTGCAGGCGCCCGGCGCGGATGCTGTCCGCGGCACGTACCTGGCGCTGCTGACCTGGGCCATCCTGGCCATTCCGACACGCAACTGGGGACTCAGGCCGCAGGCGCCCGACCATACCAGTGCGGCCAGTTCCGAACTGCACCGGACCGCGTTGCCGGCGCTGCTGCTGCTTGCCCTGGCCATGTCCCTGTCCATCTGGCAGCAGGGTTTCACCCCGGCAGCTCTCCGGTACTGGGCACCGCCGGTCGCGGTACTGATCCTCTCGGGTCGCATCGCCTATCCCCTGCGCCTGGTGCCCTGGGCCAGCCTGCTGTTCCAGTGGCCGGCCTGGCTGGGCAGTCAGTTGCACCCGGCAGACCGGGGCCTGCAGTTGAGCCGGCTGGCCGAGACTTCGCAGCGGGAGTTCCTGCTGTTCGCGCTGGCCATGGCGGCACTGTATTCCATCCTCTCCTGGTGGAGCGGCCGCCCGGCCAGGGCCACACACAGCCGATTTTCCCTGACCTGCCTGGCGCCCATCTGTTGGCTCGCCCTGGCCTACCTGCTGGTCTCGGATCTGTCTTCTGACTGGCGCTGGAGCCTGCTGAGCCTCAGCCTCGGGGTCGCGTACCTCGGCTTGTCCAGCCGCGCGCTGGCACAGCCGGCCAGTCGCGACCGGGCGGCCTGGCTGATCTTGGGAGGCCACCTGGCCTACTCCCTGGCCGCCAGCATGTATTTCCGAGAGGCGGGGCTGACCCTGGCCCTGGCCGTACAGGCGATCACCCTGTCTGCCCTGTTGCGACGTTTTGACACGCCCGGCATGGACTGGCTGATGAAGGGTCTGCTGGCCCTGATCATGGTCCGCCTGGCCCTCAACCCCTGGTTGCTCAGCTATCCGGAGGACGTTCACTGGTCCCTGTGGACTTACGGCGGCAGCACCCTGTGCTGTGCCACCGCCGCCTTCCTGATCGGCCGCAGCCACCGTCTGCGACCCTGGCTGGAGGCGGTCAGTGTGCAATTGCTGGTCCTGTTCATCGCTGCGGAAACGCGCTACCAGTTGTACGACGGGCGTATCTTCAGCTGGCACTACTCGCTGACCGAGGCCGCCATCAACACCCTGGCCTGGTCGGCGCTGGGCCTGGTCTATCGCTACCGCGCCACCCTCAGCGACAGCCTGCCCGATTTCTACCGGCTGCTGGGCTCGCTGCTGCTGATGGCGGCCGCGGTCAATTACCTGGTTTGCCTGGTCAACCTGAACCCCTGGTTCGGGGACGGCGAGGTGGGCGTCACGCCGCTGTGGAACGTGCTGTTGCCCGCCTATGGCCTGCCCGTGTTCTTCGCGCTGCTGGCCAGCCGCAGCCTGCCGGACAGTTGGCGCAAATTTGCGCTGTGGCTGGCTGCGGCAGGGTTGTTCGTGTTCATCAACCTTGAAATCCGGCATCTGTGGCAGGGCAGGCTGTCCCTGTCCCTCGGCACCCCCGAGGGAGAGCTGTACACCTACTCCCTGGTCTGGCTGGCACTGGCCATCGCGGCGATCGTTGCGGGTCGGCGCTGGGGCAGGGAAGGCCTGTACAAGGCGGGTAACGCGGTCATCGGGGCAGTGGTCGTCAAACTGTTCCTGGTGGACATGGCGGGCCTGGAAGGCCTGTGGCGGGTGGCCTCGTTCATGGGCCTGGGCCTGTCGCTGCTGGGGCTGGCTTACCTGTATCGACAGGCGGATGGGACTGCCCACCCGGATGGCGGGACCAGGGAGGGTTCATAAAAAAGGCGCTGGCCCTTGCGGGACAGCGCCTTATCCGGCGTTTGCCGTAATGCTGCTTACTCGGCTGCCTGTTCCGCCGGCGCCGGCGCTTCGTCTTCCAGCAGTTCCTTGATGGACAGCTTGATGCGGCCGCGCTGGTCGACGTCCAGTACTTTCACCCGCACTTCCTCGCCTTCCTTGAGGTGGTCGGACACGTTCTCGACCCGCTCATTGGCGATTTGCGAAATGTGAACCAGACCGTCTTTGCCGGGCAGGATGTTGACGAAGGCACCGAAGTCGACGATGCGAGCCACGGTACCGGTGTAGACTTCGCCCACTTCGGCTTCCGCGGTGATTTCCTCAACCATCTCCACCGCCTTGTCACGGGCAGCCTGGTTCTGGCCGAAGATGCGCACGGTGCCGTCATCGTCGATGTCCACCGTGGCACCGGAGGCTTCGGTGATACCGCGGATGGTGGCGCCACCCTTGCCGATGATGTCGCGAATCTTGTCGGAGTCGACCTTCAGGGTCACCATGCTGGGCGCATTCTCGGAGGTTACCGTGCGGCCCTCGGAAATCACCTGGTTCATCTGGCCGAGAATAAACAGTCGCGCCTGCTGGGCCTGCTCCAGGGCAGACTCCATGATCTGGGCGGTGATACCTTCGATCTTGATATCCATCTGCAGTGCGGTAACGCCTTCCGCGGTACCGGCCACCTTGAAGTCCATGTCGCCCAGGTGATCCTCGTCACCCAGTATATCGGTCAGTACCGCGAACTGGTTGCCTTCCTTGACCAGGCCCATGGCGATACCCGCCACCGGCGCTTTCAGCGGCACGCCCGCTGCCATCAGCGCCATGGAGCCGACACAGACGGAGGCCATGGAGCTGGAACCGTTGGACTCGGTGATCTCGGAGACCAGGCGCACGGTGTAGGGAAATTCTTCCTCGCCGGGCAGTACCGCGGCCAGGCCGCGGCGGGCCAGGCGACCGTGTCCGACCTCGCGGCGGCTGGTGAAGCCCACGCGGCCCGCTTCACCCACCGAATAGGGAGGGAAGTTATAGTGCAGCATAAAGGGGTCACGACGCTCGCCTTCCAGGGCATCGATAATCTGGGCGTCACGGGTAGAGCCCAGCGTTACCGCTCCGATCGCCTGGGTCTCGCCCCGGGTGAACAGGGCGGAACCGTGGGCCTTGGCCAGCAGGTCCACCTCGCAGGCGATGGCGCGCACGGTGCGGGTATCGCGACCGTCGATACGCGGCTCGCCGGCCAGGATGCGCTTGCGCACCAGGCTTTTCTCCACACTCTTGAATACGTCCTTCACCTCGTCGGCAGAGGGGCCACCGTCGACCGCCAGCGCAGCGACACAGGCTTCCCTGATCTGGCCGACGCGCTCGTAGCGTGCGGCCTTCTCGGTGATGCGATAGGCCTCGCCCAGGTCTGCCTTGGCCTGGGCTTCAACTGCCGCCAGCAGTTCTTCATTAACGGCGGGGGCCTGCCAGTCCCAACGGGGCTTGCCGGCTTCGGCGACCAGTTCATTGATGGCCTTGATGACGGTCTGCATCTCCTGGTGGGCGAACAGTACCGCACCCAGCATCTGGTCTTCGCTCAGTTCCTTGGCTTCCGACTCCACCATCAGCACAGCATCTTCGGTGCCGGCTACAACCATGTCCAGCTTGCTGCCCGCCAGGGCTTCATAGGTCGGGTTGAGCAGGTAGCCCTGCTCCTCGGTGAAGCCCACGCGGGCACCGCCGATGGGGCCGTTGAAAGGGCAGCCGGAGATGGCCAGGGCCGCGGAGGTGCCGATCATGGCGGGAATATCCGGGTCAATATTCGACTCGGCAGACATGACGGTACAGACCACCTGCACTTCGTTCATGAAACCGTCCGGGAACAGCGGGCGGATGGGGCGGTCGATCAGGCGCGAGGTCAGGGTTTCTTTTTCGCTGGGACGGCCTTCGCGCTTGAAAAAGCCGCCGGGGATCTTGCCAACAGAATAGGTTTTCTCGATGTAGTGTACTGCCAGGGGGAAGAAATCACGCCCCTCGCGCTGGGTTTTCTCGGCGACCACGGTGCACAGTACCGAGGTGTTCTCTACGGTTACCAGAACCGAGCCGGTTGCCTGACGGGCAATGCGGCCGGTTTCCAGTGTGACGGTCTGGTCACCGTACTGGAATGTTTTGGTTACAGGATTCACTATTTTTCTCCAAATAATATGCAACGACCGGGGCCACTGGGCCCCGGTACGAACAGGTGTTTATCGACGCAGGCCGAGTCGCTTGATCAGTTCGGCGTAACGCGTGGTGTCCTTGCGCTTCAGGTAGTCCAGCAGTTTGCGGCGCTGGTTCACCATGCGGATCAGACCGCGGCGGGAGTGGTGATCTCCCTTGTGCGACTTGAAGTGCCCCTGCAACTGCTCGATATTGGCAGTCAGCAATGCAACCTGTACTTCAGGGGAACCGGTATCGCCCTCACCAGTCTGGTACTCTTTGACAATCTCAGCTTTACGTTCGGCATTCAAAGCCATTTTTAAGTCCTCTCGTTAATCTGCCTCGGGCGAATCTATCGCCCTTCGTTAATAAATGAGCCTGTCCGTGCAGATTTACAGACAGGTTCGCGTCACCTCCCGGTGACTATCAGTCGACGCGGCGCCACGCGCCCATCGTCCAATATCTCTCCCACCCCCAGAAATTCTCCGCTCTCCAGGGCGATGCGCACCATACCATCACAGGGCGCGTTTGGCACCAGTACCGGTTGGCCCTGGCGCATATAAAAACCACCCGATTCGCTGAGGTGCACCAGCGGCATGGCACCCAGCGCCGCGTCTGCGGGACGCAGCAGCGCAGCCATCGCGGCCAGTTGGTCGTTCGCCTTCAGTGACTCCAGACTCATCAGGCTCACCGCATCCTCAATGCGGAACGGGCCGGCCTGAGTCCGGCGCAGCGCGGCCACATGGGCACCGCAGCCCAGGGCGGCACCCAGGTCCTCGGCCAGCGAGCGCACATAGGTACCCTTGCTGCACTCCAGGTAGATATCCACCTCGGGCCGGGCTCCCGCCCGGAAGGCCCTGAGTTCCAGGTGTTTGATGACCACCCGGCGCGCTTTCCGTTCCACCTCCACACCCTGCCGGGCCAGCTTGTACAGGGGCTGGCCCTGGTGTTTGATCGCCGAGTACATGGAGGGCACCTGTTCGATCTCGCCCCGGAAGGAGGCCAGTTCGCGCTCCACCGCGTCGGCGCTAACCGCTGCCGCGTCCGTCTCGGCGATCACCTCGCCGGCCGCATCGCCGGAGTCGGTACTGACACCCAGCACAAAGGTGCTGGTATAGGCCTTGTCCGCGTCCAGCAGGTACTGCGAAAACTTGGTGGCCTCGCCAAAGCACAGGGGCAGCACCCCGGTCGCCAGCGGGTCCAGGCTACCGGTATGACCCGCCTTGGCAGCGAAATACAGTCGCTTGACCGCCTGCAGGGCCTGGTTGGAACTCAGTCCCTCGGGCTTGTCCAGAACCAGAATACCGTCTACCGGGCGGCCCTTTCTGCGCCTGGCCACCGGCTACCCGTCTCCCCTGGGCTCATCGTCGCGCAGCCCCAGTTCCCGGTCCGAGGCGGCGGCACGGCTGATCAGGTCTTCCAGCTGGCGTCCGCGGCCCACACTGGTATCAAAATAAAAACGCATCCTCGGCACGCTGCGCATGTTGCTGTCCCGCGACAGTTCACTGCGCAGGAAGCCGCTGGCGCGATTGAGTGCCTCGGTCACTTCCGCGGCGTCTTCGCTGGATTCCGCATCCATTGACGTGAAGTACACCTTGGCGTGACCCAGGTCGCGACTCACGTCGACCCCGGTAATACTGACCATGCCGACACGCGGATCGCGCACCTCGTGCTGGATCAGCGCAGCCAGCTCTCGCTGCAGGTAGTCGGCAACCCGCTGGGTACGACTGAATTCTTTCGCCATAAGCCTGCCGCCTACAGAGAGCGGGCAATTTCCTTCACGTCATACACCTCGATCAGGTCGCCAACCTTCACGTCTGTGTAATTTTTCACGCCGATACCGCATTCGGTACCGTTGCGCACCTCGTTGGCGTCGTCCTTGAAGCGGCGCAGGGATTCGAGTTCGCCCTCGTAAATCACCACGTTGTCGCGCAGAACACGGATCGGCTTGGAGCGGTACACCGTACCTTCAATAACCATACAACCGGCGATCTGGCCGAACTTGGGCGAACTGAACACGTCGCGTACCTCGGCGATTCCAACGATCTCCTCGCGTACCTCGGGACTCAGCATGCCGGACAGGGCCTGCTTGACGTCGTCGATCAGGTCATAGATCACGTTGTAGTAACGCAGATCCACACCTTCCGCTTCCACCAGTTTGCGGGCCGAATTGTCCGCCCGCACGTTGAAACCAAACATCACCGCATTGGAGGTCATGGCCAGGTTCACGTCGGTCTCGGTCAGGCCACCGACTCCGCCGGCCACAATATTGACCTGCACCTCGTCGTTGCCCAGATCCAGCAGCGCCGTCTGGATCGCTTCCAGTGAACCCCGCACATCGGCCTTGACGATCACATTGAGAACCTTCTTCTCGCCGGCGGTCATGCTCTCGAACATGTTGTCCAGCTTGGCCGCCTGCTGCCGCTGCAGCTTGTTCTCGCGATTCTTCTCGCGGCGGAAGTCGGCCAGTTCCCGTGCCCGCTTTTCACTTTCCAGAGCGGCAAACAGGTCGCCAGCGTCGGGCGTCCCGTCCAGTCCGAGGATTTCGACCGGGATACTGGGTCCGGCCTCTTCGATGTTGTTGCCGTTCTCATCGAGCATGGCGCGTACCCGACCATACTGCAGGCCTGCCAGCACCACATCGCCCTGACGCAGGGTCCCGCTCTGGACCAGCAGCGAGGCCACCGGGCCGCGACCCTTGTCCAGTCGCGATTCGATCACGATGCCCTGTGCCGGCACATCGCGCGCGGCCTTGAGTTCCAGCAGTTCCGCCTGCAGCAGCACCGCGTCCAGCAACTCGTCTATACCTTCACCGGTGTGGGCAGATACGTTGATGAACTGGGTATCACCGCCCCACTCCTCGGGGATGACATCCTTGGCGGCCAATTCGTTCTTGACCCGCTCGGGATCAGCACCTTCCTTGTCAATCTTGTTAACCGCCACAATCAGGGGGACTTCCGCCGCCCGGGCGTGGTTCACCGCCTCTTCCGTCTGCGGCATGACCCCGTCGTCGGCCGCCACCACCAGGATCACGATATCGGTACTCTTCGCACCGCGCGCCCGCATGGCGGTAAACGCCGCGTGACCGGGGGTGTCCAGGAAGGAGATCATGCCGTGGTCGGTTTCCACGTGATAAGCCCCTATGTGCTGGGTAATACCGCCCGCTTCGCCCGACGCGACGCGGGTCTTGCGGATATAGTCCAGCAGCGAGGTCTTGCCGTGGTCCACGTGGCCCATGACGGTCACCACCGGTGCACGGGGTGCCAGTTCGCCCTCATGCTGGGCGAGACTTTCCTCCAGCCTCTCTTCCAGGGCGTCTGCGCTGACCAACTTGACCTTGTGGCCCATTTCTTCCACCACGAGGGTTGCGGTGTCCTGGTCTATCATCTGGTTGATGGTGGCCATCACACCGAGCTTCATCAGCTCCTTGATAACTTCCCCGGATTTGACCGACATGGCCTGGGCCAGGCCGGCGACAGAGATCATATCGGCCAGTTCGACCTCGTGGACCTTGCGCTCTGTCGGCATCTCGAATCCGTGCTTGGAGTGCTCCTCGTGGGTGGCCTTGATCTTCTTGCGGCCCCCGCGACGGCGCGCCAGACCGGACTCCGCTGCTTCCAGGTCAGACAATGACAGATTGTGGCCGCGCTGCTTGCCGCGTCCCAGGGGAGCGTGGCGATCCAGCCGTCCGTGTTTCTTGCGCTTGTGATCCTCCCCGGCTGCGGGGGACGGCGCCTCGTGCAGGCGCTTGGGCTTCTTGGTTTCGGTCTCTTTTCCCTTGTGCGCCTTGTCAGCAGCTTCCTCGGCCTTGCGCCGTTCTTCTTCCGCCTTGCGGGCCTCGACGGCGGCCTTGCGGGCCTCGGCTTCCTCAGCTTCCTGGCGCTTGCGGCGTTCCGCCGCCCGCTGGCGCAGGACCTCGGGGTCCAGATTGGACAGGTCTTCTTCTTCCTCTTCCGGCTCCGGCTGCAGTTCGACCTCCGGCTCCGGGGCGACCTCCGCCTCCGGCTCCATGACCGGCTCGAGTTCGGCGCCGTGCTCTTCCTGCGCCTCCGCCGCGGCTTCCTCCTCGGCCGCCGCCGCTTCTTCCGCTTCCGCCTGCGCTTTCAGCTCTTCCGGATCCCGTTTGACGTAAGTCCGCTTCTTGCGAACCTCCACGTTGACGGTTTTTTTGCCCTGGCTGCCGCTGGTGCGCAGCGTACTGATAGTCTTGCGCTTCAGCGTGATGCGCTTTGGCGCCGCGGTCGACTCACCGTGGCTACGCTTCAGGAAGGTCAGCAGCGTTTGCTTGTCCTCATCCGATACAGCCTCGTCTGCTTCGGCATGGGGCAGCCCCGCTTCCTTCATCTGCGTCAACAGACGTTCAACGGATGCACCCACTACTTCTGCGAGTTGCTGTACTGTCACCTGCGCCATTCGATCTCTCCTTCGTACCCTGTTACTTACCGCTATTCCTGATCAACAGGGTCTCTATTCACTCGCCTCGGCGAACCAGGGTGCACGGGCGGTCATGATCAGCTCACCAGCGCGCTCTTCGGTCATGTCCTCGATATCCATGAGGTCATCCACTCCCTGTTCGGCCAGGTCTTCCATGGTGATAATGTTGCGACTTGCGAGGATGTAGGCCAGGTGGCGATCCATGCCGTCCATAGTCAGCAGGTCTTCAGCCGGCTCATTCGCACCCAACTGTTCCTCGGACGCAATAGCCTGGGTCAACAGCGCGTCCTTGGCCCGGGCGCGCAATTCCTCGGCAATCTCTTCGTCGAAGCCGTCGATGGCGGTCATTTCTTCCAGCGGCACATAGGCCACTTCTTCCAGGGTGGTAAAACCTTCCTCCACCAGGATATCCGCCACTTCCTCGTCCACATCTAACTGCTCGCAGAACAGGCCGATGACCTCACCCGCCTCGGCCTCGTGCTTCTCCGCCGCTTCTTCGGTACTCATCACGTTGATGGTCCAGCCGGTCAGCTCACTGGCCAGTCGAACGTTCTGGCCCGAGCGACCGATCGCCTGTGCCAGGTTGTCTTCAGACACAGCCACGTCCATGGTGCCGGAGTCCTCGTCCACCACGATGGACTCGACCTCCGCCGGCGCCATGGCATTGATGACCAGTTGCGCGGGATTGTCATCCCACAGCACGATATCCACGCGCTCATTGTCCAGTTCATTGGACACGGCCTGGACCCGCGAACCGCGCATGCCGACACAGGCACCCACAGGGTCGATACGCTGGTCATTGGTTTTTACCGCGATTTTCGCGCGGGATCCCGGATCGCGGGCCGCGGCACGAATCTGGATCACCTCCTCGGCGATCTCGGGCACCTCGATCTTGAACAGTTCGATCAGCATCTCGGGGCAGGCCCGGCTCAGGATCAGTTGCGGACCACGAGTCTCGGTACTTATCTCGGTCAGGATAGCGCGCACCCGGTCATTGACCCGGAAGGTCTCACGGCCGACCAGTTGTTCCCGCGGTAACAGGCCCTCGGCGTTGTTTCCAAGGTCGACAATGACATTGTCACGAGTCACTTTTTTCACCGTACCGGCCACCAGGTCACCGACCCGATCCATGTACTGCTCCACGACCTGGGCGCGCTCCGCGTCGCGCACTCGCTGGACAATCACCTGCTTGGCCGTCTGGGCGGCGATACGGCCAAAGCCAACGTTTTCCACCTTTTCACAGTAGATATCACCCGGCTTCAGGTCGGGATCTTTTTCTGCCGCTTCCTCGGTGGTGAACTGGGTGCCGAGCAGAGCGACCTCGTCATCGGGAACAACCAGCCACTTGCGCACGGTTTCATAATCACCGGTCTCGCGGTCGATGGTGACCTCGATATCAGCGTCTTCTTCATAGCGCTTCTTGGTTGCCGTTGCCAACGCCAGCTCAATCGCCTCGAAGATGATGTCTTCCGACACGCCCTTCTCGTTCGATACGGCCTCTGCCACCAACAGAATTTCCTTTGTCATCTCCAGCCTCGCCTGTTACCCAGCCGCATCAGATGCGGGGTTGTATACGCGCCCTGTCAATGGCGCTGTGGGGCAGCAGGTATTCGTTATCATCCACCTGCAGGACCACGTCCTCACCCTCAATGCCTTTGAGGAGTCCCTTGAACTTGCGCCGACCTTCAAAAACCGTTCGCAAGCGGACATCCACCGTTTCCCCCACATAGGCGGGGTACTGTTCCAGTTTGAACAACAGCCGATCCATTCCTGGCGAGGAAACCTCCAGGGTATACTCCCCGGAAATCGGTTCCTCCACGTCCAGTAACGCACTGACCTGTTCACTGACCGCGGCGCAATCGTCCACGTTCACTCCCTGCTCGGCATCAATAAATAGCCGCAGCACGGTGTATTTACCTCCGGACAGGTACTCGACGCCCCACAGTTCAAAGCCCAGGGCTTCTACCGTAGGTTCCAGCATCTCGGTCAGCTGCTGTTCTTTCGTCGCCACCTGTTTTCTCCACGTACGAAAAAGCCCCTGAAAAGGGGCTTCCTCAACGTCGTGTCACTGTGTAGGAGCGTGTGACACGAATTTGGTAGCGGGGGCCGGATTTGAACCGACGACCTTCGGGTTATGAGCCCGACGAGCTACCAGGCTGCTCCACCCCGCATCAAAAACTTCTCGCCGTGAAGGCCCCTTGGCACTCCACTCTGAGTCGGCCCAGGGCCGGCCTCAAATCGAGGCTGTGCATTATAGGTATCGACCTACCGAGGGTCAACCGCTATCCCCCTCTTATTTAGGTCAATTTTCTTCGCACTATTCAGTGCTTTGTAGCCCTGGCTTACGGCAACGGACGGGCAGGCCTGTGCAGGACCGTCTGCGGCCAGGACGGCCGCAGTCGAGCCCCCATGGAGAGGGGCCCGGAGAAACATGGTGCCGAAGGCGGGACTTGACGCACCCGGCCAGGGCCGCACGAGCCTCTCGATGCGCGGGCTCTTACGATGTTGGTGCCGAAGGCGGGACTTGACGCACCCGGCCAGGGCCGCACGAGCCTCTCGATGCGAGGGCTCTTATGATGTTGGTGCCGAAGGCGGGACTTGACGCACCCAGCCAGGGCCGCACGAGCCTCTCGATGCGCGGGCTCTTACGATGTTGGTGCCGAAGGCGGGACTTGAACCCGCACGAGCATAGCTCACTACCCCCTCAAGATAGCGTGTCTACCAATTCCACCACTTCGGCATGTACGTTCCCCCCTACTGGGGCAGGTCGCCCTCGGGGCCAACCTCAGGTAAATCAGTGTCCTGGACAGGGAGATCCCCCCCCGGGGCGCTCAGGGCGGGGATTTCGTCATCCACCACCGGCAGTTCGGATTCCTGTGCGGGCTCTGCTGCCTGCTGCAGGGGAATATCCAGGCCAATATCGTCATCGATCACGGTTGCCTGGTTGGCCATCAGCGCGAGGCCGAAACTGGTGGCGAAAAACAGCACCACCAGCCAGGCGGTAGCGCGGGTCAGGGCATTGCCGCTGCCATCGCTGCCGAACAGGGTCTGTGAGGCACCGGCGCCGAAGGAGGCCCCCATGTCCGCGCCCTTGCCCTGTTGCAGCATGATCAGGCCGATAATAGCCAGGGCCACCAACAGGTGCACAATCAAGATAATCTGTTCCATAATCCTTCCGCCCCCGGGGGGGCTATCAATGTTCGGTAAAGCCAGCGGCTCAGGCCGCGGCGGCAGCGATAATCGCCGCAAATTTTTCTGCGTCCAGCGACGCGCCACCCACCAGGGCCCCGTCGATGTCCGCCTGTGCAAACAACTCCGCCGCATTGTCCGGCTTCACGCTGCCGCCGTACAGAATGCGCGTGGCAGCTGCATCGAGGGCCGGGAGCTTGTCCAGCCGCTGGCGAATGAAGGCGTGCATCTCCTGCGCCTGTTGCGGGCTGGCGGTCAATCCGGTCCCAATGGCCCAGACCGGCTCATATGCTATCACCAGCCGCGACAGGCTTGCCTGACCGACCAGTGCGCCCTCCAACTGGCTGGCCACCACGGCCTGCGCCTCGCCCGATTCCCTTTCTTCCCGGGTTTCGCCGACACAGACAATTGCCTGCAACTCCGCCGCGACTGCCGCAGCCAGCTTGGCCGCCACCAGTTCATCGGATTCGGCGTGGTACTGCCTCCGCTCGGAATGACCGAGTATGACCCGGTCACAGCCCAGGTCGCGCAACATATCCGCCGCAATCTCGCCCGTGTAGGCGCCGGAGGCCATGTGACTGCAATCCTGCGCCCCCACTGCCAGCGCACTGTCCCGGCACAGACGCAGGGCCTGCGCCAGGTGAACGAAGGCGGGGCAGACTGCGGATTCCACCGGACTGTCTTCCACCAGTTGCGGTATCAGGCCCGAGAGCAACTGCTCTACACTGGCCCGGCTGCCGTGCATCTTCCAGTTACCGACGACCAGCATGGTGCGCATTGGCAACCCCCCCACGAAAAGCGGCGGCAATCTTACCCAAGATGATATCCACTTACAAGGCGCCCGCGGGCTCCCGATCAGCCCAGAATACTGGCTACGCGCTCCGCCAGTGCCGAGCACTGGCGGGCCACCTCGACCCCGTCTTCACCTTCGACCATAACGCGCACCAGGGGTTCAGTACCTGAGGGTCGCAATAAAACCCGGCCGCGGTCACCCAGCGCCGCTTCCACCTCGGAGACCGCGCTGCCCAGTTCCGGGTATTCATCCAGTTTCAGTTTCCCCGTGATCGGTACGTTGATCATGGTTTGCGGGTATTTATGCATGCCTACCAGCAGTTCACGCAGGCTGCCGCAGGACTCCTTTAATGCATACAGCACTTGCAGGGAAGCCACGATCCCGTCCCCGGTAGTGGTTTGCTCGGCACAGATAATATGGCCGGATGACTCACCGCCCAGTTTCCAGCCCTCGGCTTCCATCAGCTCCTTGACATAACGATCGCCGACGCGAGCCCGCGCCAGTCGCAGCCCCTGTTCCCTCAGGGCCACTTCCAGCCCAAGGTTGCTCATTTGCGTGCCGACCACGCCCGGGTCGGCATGGCCTTTTGCCAGCCGGTGCATGGCGATGATGTAAAGCAATTCGTCACCGTCCACCAATTGTCCGGTAGCGTCCACGAACAGGACCCGGTCGCCGTCCCCATCGTAGGCGATGCCCAGGTCCGCGCCCTGCGCCACCACGAACTCCGACAACTGGTCGATGTCGGTGGAGCCCACGCCCTCGTTGATGTTGAAGCCGTCCGGCGCCACGCCGATGGGCATGACTTCCGCGCCCAACTCCGCCAGCACGCTGGGGGCGATGTGATAGGTGGCGCCGTGGGCGCAGTCCAGCGCGACGCGCAGGCCACGCAGGCTGAACCCCTCGGGAACCGTGGACTTGCAATACTCGATGTAGCGCCCGGCGGCATCTACCACCCGCACCACCTTGCCAATATCCCGCGAGGCGACAACCGTCAAGGGCTCGCCCAGCTGCGCCTCGATGGCCAGTTCCGTCTCGTCCGGCAGTTTTGAGCCGCGGGAGGAAAAGAACTTGATCCCGTTATCCTCAAATGGATTATGCGAGGCACTGATTACAATGCCGGCAGTTGCCGCCTGGGTACGGGTCATAAGGGCAACCGCCGGTGTCGGCATGGGGCCCAGCAACTTCACATCGACGCCGGCCGCCACCAGCCCCGCTTCCAGGGCGGACTCAAACATATAGCCCGACACCCGAGTATCCTTGCCAATGATGACCGTGCACCGCCCGGCGCCCCCAGCCTCCCGGGCGAATACCTTGCCACTGGCCCAGCCCAGCTTGAGCATGAAATCAGGGGTGATGGGAGCCTCTCCCACCCGCCCGCGGATACCGTCCGTGCCAAAGTATTTCCTGCTCATGACTCTCCTGTCCTCGCCACGCCAACCACCATGGCAATAGCGTCCGCTGTTTCCCGCACATCGTGCGTCCTGATAATGCTTGCACCGCGCTCCGCCGCCAGCACTGCCAGTGCCAGGCTGGCCGGCAGCCGTTCGTCCACTGCGCGTCCAATCAGTTTATCAATCATCGATTTGCGCGACAGGCCCACCAGCAGGGGCAGCCCCAACTCGGCCAGGCGCGGCAACGACCGCAGCAGCTGCAGGTTGTGCTGAAGGGACTTGCCAAAACCGAAGCCCGGATCCAGCAACAGCCGGTGCCGCGGAATGCCCGCCGCCTCGCAGGCCTTCACCCGTCCCAGCAACCAGGCCTTAACATCCTCCACCACATCGTCATAAAGGGGAGCAGCCTGCATGGTATCGGGCTCACCCTGCATGTGCATCAGGCATACGGGCAGCCCAGAGCTTCTGGCGGCCTCCAGGGCACCAGGCCGTTGCAAGGCACGCACGTCGTTGATCAGCCCGGCGCCCAGGGCGGCGGCTTCGGCCATCAGGCCCGGGGAACTGCTGTCAACCGAGATGATCACGTCCAGTTCCACTGCAATCCGCTCCACCAGGGGCAGAACCCGATCCATTTCCTGCTGTGCGGAGACCGGGGTCGCTCCCGGCCGGGTAGACTCACCGCCGATATCCACGATCGCCGCGCCAGCCGCCACCATGTCGCGTGCCCGGCCCATGGCCGCTTCCAGGTCCAGGCGCTGCTCGCGGTACAGGCTGCCGCCGTCAGAGAAAGAGTCGGGAGTGGTATTGATCACGCCCATCAGCTGCGGGCGGGACAGGTCCAGCTTGCGCCCGGCGCATTGCAGCGCCGGGGGCAGTTGCAAACCGGTTATGGCCAAGATCGGTGGCGCGGATCAGTGCTCGCCGGCGGGACCGCCGATGGGACTGCCTGAATCCTGCTCCTTGCCACCGGATCGAGCGGAGCCGTCGTCACCCCCGTGGGTATCGCCCCAGCCGTCCGGCTCCCGGGGAGGACGCCCGGCCATGATATCGTCGATCTGCTCCGAGTCCAGGGTCTCATACTGCATCAGCGCTTCTGCCATCATGTGCAGTTTGTCGACGTTTTCTTCCAGCAGTTGCTCGGCCCGGGTGTAGCATTCGTCGATGATACGCCGCACCTCCTCGTCGATCTGCTTGGCAGTGTCATCAGATATGCCCTGGTGCGGCTGAGCGGCGCTGCGGCCCAGGAACACTTCCTCGCCACCCTCGTCATATTTCAGCGGCCCCATTTTTTCCGACAGGCCCCACTGGGTCACCATCTTGCGGGCAATTTCCGTGGCGCGTTGGATGTCGTTGGAAGCGCCGGTAGTGATGCCGTCCCGACCCAGCGTCATCTCCTCCGCCACCCGGCCACCGAACAGGCTGCAGATCTGGCTGATGATATGCCGTCGGCTGTGACTGTAGCGATCCTCTTCCGGCAGGAACATGGTGACACCCAGGGCGCGGCCGCGGGGAATAATACTCACCTTGTAGACCGGATCGTGCTCCGGCATCAACCGGCCCACGATCGCGTGCCCGGCCTCGTGGTAGGCGGTATTCCGCTTTTCATCCTCGGACATGACCATCGACTTGCGCTCTGCGCCCATCATGATCTTGTCCTTGGCCAGCTCAAACTGGTTCATACCCACGGTGCGCACGTTGGCCCGGGCGGCAAACAGCGCGGCCTCGTTGACCAGGTTGGCCAGGTCGGCACCGGAAAAACCCGGTGTTCCGCGCGCTATCTTGGAGGGGTCGACATCTTCCGCCAGCGGTACTTTGCGCATGTGCACCTTCAGGATCTGCTCGCGTCCGCGGATGTCGGGCAGCCCCACCACCACCTGGCGGTCGAAACGACCGGGGCGCAACAGCGCCGGGTCCAGCACATCCGGACGGTTGGTTGCGGCGATCACGATCACACCGTCATTCACCTCGAACCCGTCCATTTCCACCAGCAACTGGTTCAGGGTCTGCTCGCGCTCATCGTGCCCGCCACCCAGGCCCGCGCCCCGGTGGCGACCGACCGCATCGATTTCGTCGATGAAAATGATACAGGGTGACTGTTTCTTGGCCTGGTCGAACATGTCCCGCACCCGGGAGGCGCCCACGCCCACGAACATCTCGACAAAATCGGAGCCGGAGATGGAAAAGAACGGCACCTTGGCCTCGCCGGCAATGGCCTTGGCCAGGAGGGTTTTACCGGTACCGGGTTGGCCCACCATCAGCACACCCCGTGGAATTCTGCCCCCAAGTTTCTGGAACCGACCGGGATCACGCAGGAACTCGACCAGTTCCTGCACGTCCTCCTTGGCCTCGTCTACCCCCGCCACATCGGCAAAGGTGGTGGTGATCTGGTCCTCGCCCAGCAATCGCGCCTTGCTCTTGCCGAAACTCATGGGCCCGCCGCGGCCGCCGGCGCCGCCCTGCATCTGGCGCATGAAGAACATGAACACCGCGATAATGATCAGGATCGGGAAACTGGCAACAAACAGCTGGCTCCAGAAGCTCTGTTGCTCCGGCTTGCGGCCCTCCACCACGACCTTGTGTTGTAACAGGTCGTCGATCAGCTTGGGATCTTCCACCATGGGACGGATGGTCTCGAAGTTACTGCCATCGAAGCGTTCGCCGTTGATGGTCAGGCCGTCGACCACGACCTTGCGCACCCGGTCCTGGTTGATCTCTTCGATAAAATCGGAATAGCCCACCTGCTCGGTGGGGGACTGCATGTTGAAGTTGTTGAATACCGACAACAGGACGGCGGCAATCACCAGCCACAACAGTAAATTTTTTGCCATATCGTTCAATGCTGTTACCTCGGTTCCGGACTCCGCCCGCTCCCTGGGCCGCCCGAATCGATCAACCCACCCTGTGCGGGCAATGTGACAGCCTCTTGCTCCTTGAATTATAGCCAGAATTCAGCCCGGATATCCGGGGGCGGCGCCAATCACCGGCCTAGTGCCGATTGATACGCGTTCGGGCGGGGTTTGTATTACTGCCAATGTACTACAGTTGGGGCGCTGCCTCCACGTTTCAAGCCCCGCGGTACCCGGTAGCCACCAGATACACCTCCCGCGAGCGGGGCCTGGACGCCTGCGGTTTGCGGGTTACCAGCCGGTCGAAAGAGTCGCGTGTTTCGCGAAACAAGGTATCGAATCCCTCGCCCTGAAAGACTTTGGCCACAAATGACCCTCCAGGGCGCAGTACCCGGCAAGCCATATCCAACGCCAGTTCCACCAGGTACATGGAGCGGGGCTGGTCCACCGCGCTCATGCCGCTCATATTGGGTGCCATGTCGGAAATGACCACGTCCACCGGCGCATCGCCCAGGGTGGCCAATAGCTGCTCGAACACTGCCTGCTCGGTAAAATCACCCTGCACAAACTCAACCCCGGCCAGGTTGTCCATGGGCAGGATGTCCGACGCCAGCACGCGGCCCCGGTGCCCGACCAGGTCCGCCGCCACCTGGCTCCAGCCGCCCGGGGCACTGCCCAGATCAAGGACCGTCTGGCCGGGTTTGATAATGCGGTCTTTTTCCTGTATTTCCAGCAACTTGTAGCAGGCCCGGGAGCGGTAGCCCTCGCGCTGGGCACGCTGCACGAAAGGATCGTCCCGGTGCTCCTTGAGCCAGGACTTGCTGGAGGATCGTTTTTTTGCCATGGCTGCCCGTCGTCTGGTGTACTGTTTGCCTGCCGGAGGCCCTTGTGTAGAATACGCGCCCCCGCCAACCCGGCATTGTACCGTGGAAAGAGTATGAGCAAGATCAGCAAGCAGGACATCAAGCAGATGCGCGCCCTGGGCCACAAGTTGAAGCCGGTGGTGACCGTTGCCGGCAACGGCCTGAGCGAAGGTGTCATCGCGGAAATCGACCGCGCCCTGAGCCAGCATGAACTGATCAAGATAAAGCTGGTGGTGGGCAGCCGGGACACCAAGGCCGAGTTGGCGGCGGAAATCTGCGCTCACACCGGCGCCAGCCTGGTCCAGAGCATCGGTAATATGATCCTGGTGATGCGACGCGCCGACCAGCCTGACCCACGCCTCTCCAACCTGTTGCGCACCCTCTAGCCCACGGATTGCGCGGCCGCCCTCAGTTGAGTGCTACCTGCTCGAGGTCGTTGGCCAGGGAATCCCGTATAGAGTCGTCAATCTCGAACCCCGTCACCGGGTAACCGGGGTGATCCACGCCGGCCAGGACGGCTGCGCCGCCCTTCACCGCGATGACCATGGCCGGGTCCAGTTCATAGCGCAGGAAATGCACCGAGGAGGTCTTGTCCGCGGTATCCCGGTCCAGGTCTTCGTCTGCCACCGGATAGACCCTGTCGAAGCCCGCCACCTGTAGCCAGACCTTGTGCTCTATCCCGATCAGCTCGCCCAGGCGCAACGCCCGCTCCGCGGGATCGTCGTATTCCAGCATGAACGTGGCCTTCCAGTTGTGACCGTCGGGGATCAGGGGATTGTAGGCCTCCAGTTCCTCGTTGATGCCCTCTGCTTCGAAGACTTTCTCTATGCGCAGCATCTCCTGAATCTGGTACTTGATCGTCAGCTCGTCCTCGAAATAGAGTCGAGCATGCTCGCCCAGGGGCAGCTGACGGACTTTCTTGTGCTCCATCACCCTGGCCCGAAAGGCAGGCCGCTGTTCCGCGTACTCTTCCAGTGACCAGAGATCACTGCGTGACAACCGGGTCATTATCTCCTCCATTCTCTACAGTCCATACGCCATGCGTAGCAGCGTCATGGGATGGGTGGCCTTATCCACCTTCTCCGACAGGTTGGCAATATGCGTGGCCGCCATGGGGCAGTCACTGGCGAAATGGGCGGGATCACCCGCGTCCACCTTGCGCACTACCGGTCGCGCGATCTTCACCGACTTTTCCCGGGTCTCTTTCTTCACCGCATAGGTGCCGTCGTGGCCCGAGCAACGCTCGTGGGCCTGCACCTCGGTGCCGGGCACCAGGTTCAGGACATCGCGGGTTTTGATACCGATATTCTGCACCCGCAGGTGGCAGGCCACCTGGTAGGCGATTTCTCCCAGGGCATTGGGAAATTCTGTCTTCAGGGCCCCGCCCTTGTGCCGCAGCCAGAGGTACTCGAAGGGATCAAAAAACGCCCGCTGCACCTTGAGCACCTCCTCGTCGTCCGGGTACATGAGCGGCAATTCCTGCTTGTACATCAGAACGCAGGAGGGCACAGGGGCGATCAGGTCGTAGCCCTGGTCCACCAGCTTCGCCAGTAGCGGGATATTGGCCTGCTTCAGTTTGTCCACTGCCTCCAGGTCACCCAGTTCCAGCTTCGGCATCCCGCAGCACTTCTCCTTTGGCACCAGGTCTATGTGGATGCCGTTGTGCTGATACACCTTGACGAAATCGAGGCCCAGCTCCGGAGTCGTATAATTGCCGTAACAGGTAGCGTACAGGGCCACCTTGCCGGTGGTTTCGCCCACTGCGGCGGGTTCGATCTCGCGCACCAGGGGCGCGACCTGCTTGCGCAGGGTGCGGGAGTGAAATTCAGGCACCGGGGCTTCGTGATGCAGCCCGATCGCGGATTCCATCACTTTCCGCAAGCCCTGGCTGCGATTGACGGCGTTTACGGTGACATCCACCAGCGGAATTGACGCCATGCCGAAAACCCGGTCCGTGCTGGTCAGGGTGCGATCCCTGAAACTGGCACCCTGCTCCTTGAACTTCACCGCCTTGGCGCGCAGCATCAGGTGGGGAAAATCCACGTTCCACTCGTGAGGCGGAACGTAGGGGCACTTTGTCATGTAACACAGGTCGCACAGGTAACAGTGGTCGACCACCTTGTGGTAATCCTCCCGGGCGACGCCGTCGACCTCCATGGTCTCCGATTCGTCCACCAGGTCGAACAGGGTGGGGAAGGACTCACACAGGCTGACGCACCGGCGGCAACCGTGGCAGATATCGTAGACCCGCTCCAGTTCCCCGTAGAGCGCTTCCTTGTCCCAGTAACTGTCCGCCTTCCAGTCAACCGGATGGCGCGTGGGGGCTTCCAGACTACCTTCCCGCATTCGGAATCCTCTGGTGAAGGTGCTTCAGGGCAATGGCCTGGCGGGCGCCGGGCGCCCGCCAGTCGGATCACTCGTCGAGATTATCCAGTGCCTTCTGGAAACGGTTGGCATGGCTGCGCTCGGCCTTGGCCAGTGTCTCCATCCAGTCGGCAATCTCGTCGAAGCCCTCGTCCCGGGCCGTCTTCGCCATGCCCGGGTACATGTCGGTGTACTCGTGCGTTTCGCCGGCGATAGCGGCTTTCAGGTTGTCGGCGGTACCACCGATAGGCAGGCCGGTAGCCGGATCGCCGGTTTCCTCGAGGTACTCCAGGTGACCGTGCGCGTGGCCGGTCTCACCCTCTGCCGTGGAGCGGAACACCGCTGCCACATCGTTGTAGCCTTCTACGTCTGCCTTGGCAGCAAAGTAGAGGTAACGCCGGTTTGCCTGGGATTCCCCGGCAAAGGCGTCTTTCAGATTTTGTTCGGTCTGGCTGCCTTTCAGTGACATGATCAAACTCCCGTAACGTGATGACGTCTGCGTGTACTTTTTAATGTGTCGAATTTAACGTGTCGAACCCTCCGCTTGAGAGAGCCTTAGTAAGCGTAGAACCAAACGGACAATATGCATAATGATTATTTTTAACGAACTTGATTAAGATTATCTATAAGCGGGCCAGTGCCGTATTGCCCCTGCCGGATACTGGGGTAGACTGGCCTGGAGGCAACAGAAAAACGGGGATGTGGAATGGGAAAAGTGCTCGAGTTTCCGTCACAGCAGGCCCAGGGCCTGGCTTACCTCGACCGGGAGTTGCGTCAGTTGCTGACCGCGCGGGGAGCCGATCAGCAGACCATCGATTTTGCGGCGGCTGCCCTCACGCGGATTTACGCGGAGTTGAACCAGGCAGAAAAATACTCCTTCAGCATCCAACTGCCGCTGGGACTGGAGCCAGAGCAGGCGGCGGCGCTGGAGACGGAAATCAATGCCGGCCTGGAGGGCATCCGGCAGGAAAATCACGCCCTGATGCTGAAACTCATCGCCCAACTGGTGCTGACCGAAGTCCGCCTGTTCCAGCACGAACGGTCTTAGGTTACTGCTCCCTTCTTTCGGTAATTCTGTACCTGGCCCCGGGGGGTGCACTCTGGCTTTTCAGGAGCGTCGGCGCCATGGACGGCGCCGCCGCAGCGTACACGGACGTATTTACAGCGGTCCTGAAGAGCGAGAGTGCAGCGCCCGGGGCCGGACAGCGAACGAACGCAAGAAGTGAGTACAAACAATTCCGCTAAAGCGAGACAGGGATATCAGATGTGCTTCACCTGGTCGATTTCGTACTCGACGTCGCCACCAGGCGCCTTCACCACGACCACATCGCCTTCCTCCTTGCCGATCAGGGCACGGGCGATGGGGGAGCTGACCGAAATCAGGTTGTTCTTCACGTCGGCCTCGTCGTCGCCGACGATGCGGTAGGTGACCTGTTCGTCTGTGTCGACGTTGATCAGGTCGATGGTAGTGCCAAAAATCACCTTGCCAGTTGGCGCGATGGTGGTCACGTCGATCACCTGGGCTCCGGCGAGTTTACTCTCGATCTCCATGATGCGCCCCTCGGTAAAGCTCTGCTGCTCCCGGGCGGCGTGGTATTCGGCGTTTTCCTTCAGGTCGCCGTGCTCGCGCGCCTCGGCGATCGCCTGGGTAATGCGCGGGCGGTCGACCTTCTTCAGCCGCTCCAACTCTTCCCGCAGGGCGGCCTCTCCACTCACTGTCATGGGTACCTTGTTCATCCCCTGATGCTCCCGTGCAGGTCTTGCAGGCGACGGACTTGCTTGTCCTCACCGGAAGACAGGGCCATGCACACGGCCTGGGCCGCCGCCAGGGTGGTAGTGTAAAATACCCGGTGCGCCTCCGCACTGGCGCGGATGGAGGCAGAGTCCTCGATGGCCCGGCGGCCCTCGGTGGTGTTGACGATAAGGTCCGCCTCGTCATTCTTGATCATATCAACGATATGCGGCCGACCTTCCAGCACCTTGTTCACCCGGCGCACTTCCAGCCCCGCAGCCTCCAGCGCGGCGGCGGTGCCGGCGGTGGCGGCCAGTTTGAAGCCCAAAGCCGCCAACTGCCGACCCACTTCGACCGCACCGGGCTTGTCCACGTCTCGTACCGAGATCAGGGCCGTGCCGCTGGCCGGAGCGGCATCCCCGGCGGCCAGCTGGGCCTTGGCAAAGGCGCTGGCAAACGTGTCACCGGTTCCCATCACCTCGCCGGTGGATTTCATTTCCGGGCCGAGAATAGGATCCACCCCCGGAAACTTGTTGAACGGCATCACCGCCTCTTTCACGCTGTAGTAGGGCGGAACGACCTCCCGGGTAAAACCCTGGGACGCCAGACTCTGGCCGGCCATGCAGCGCGCCGCGACCTTGGCCAGCGATACCCCGATGCACTTGGACACAAAGGGCACCGTGCGCGAGGCGCGCGGATTTACCTCGATGACGTAGCTCTCGCCATCCTGCCAGGCCAGTTGCACATTCATCAGGCCCCTGACCCCCAGTTCCAATGCCATTTGCCTTACCTGCTCGCGCATCAGGTCCTGCACCTCGGGAGGCAGGCTGTAGGGCGGCAAGGAACAGGCAGAGTCGCCGGAGTGCACCCCGGCCTGCTCGATGTGCTGCATGATGGCGCCGATCACCACTTCCTCACCGTCGCTCACCGCATCGATATCCACCTCGATGGCCGCGCTGAGGAAGCTGTCCAGCAACACGGGCGAGTCGTCGGAGGCCTGTACCGCGTCGCGCATGTAGCGCAACAGGTCTTCCTCGCGATAGACGATTTCCATGGCGCGACCACCCAGCACGTAGGAGGGTCGTACCACCAGCGGGTAACCAATGGCGGCCGCGGCTTCAACCGCTTCCCCGGTGCTGCGCACGGTCGTGTTGGCCGGCTGCTTCAGGCCGAGCTTCTGGATCATCTGCTGGAAGCGTTCACGGTCTTCGGCACGATCGATCGCGTCTGGCGTGGTGCCGATAATGGGCACGCCAGCCGCCTCCAGGGCGCGGGCAAGTTTCAGCGGGGTCTGGCCGCCAAACTGTACAATCACCCCCTTGGGCTGCTCCCTGTCGACGATCTCCAGTACGTCCTCCAGGGTGACGGGCTCGAAATACAGCCGGTCCGACGTGTCATAGTCCGTGGAAACCGTTTCCGGATTGCAGTTGACCATGATGGTCTCGTAGCCGTCCTCGCGCATCGCCAGCACCGCGTGAACACAGCAGTAGTCGAATTCGATGCCCTGGCCTATCCGGTTGGGGCCACCGCCCAGCACCAGGATCTTGTCGCGATCAGACGGCGCCGCCTCACATTCCTCCTCGTAGGTCGAGTACATGTAGGCAGTCGCGGAGGCGAATTCTGCGGCGCAGGTGTCCACCCGCTTGTATACCGGACGGATGCCCAGGCCCAGGCGGTGGGCCCGGACTTCTTTCTCGGTGCTGGCCAGCAGGACCGCCAGGCGCGCATCGGCAAAGCCCTTGCGCTTCAGGCGATACATGGCGTCCCGGTCCAGGGCCGCCAGTTCGACGGTCTTGAGGCTGTCCTCGGTGTCGACGATATCCTTGATCTGGACCAGGAACCAGGGATCCACACCAGAGTACTTGTAGACCTCGTCGATGCTGAGGCCGGCGCGGAAGGCATCCGCCAGGTACCAGATCCGGTCGGCGCCCGGGTTCGTGAGCTCGGCGATCAACTCATCCCGCAGGTCCGGGTTTTCGGTGTCCATCATGTGCTCGAAGCCGGCCGAACCGACTTCCAGCCCACGCAGGGCTTTCTGCACCGACTCCTGGAAAGTACGGCCAATGGCCATTACCTCGCCCACCGATTTCATCTGGGTGGTCAGGCGGGGATCGGCCGTGTCGAACTTCTCGAAGGCGAAACGCGGTATCTTGGTAACCACGTAATCGATGGCGGGCTCGAACGAGGCCGGGGTTGCGCCACCGGTGATATCGTTCTGCAACTCATCCAGGGTATAACCGACCGCCAGCTTGGCGGCTACCTTGGCGATGGGAAAACCGGTGGCCTTTGACGCCAGGGCCGAGGAGCGGGATACCCGGGGATTCATCTCGATGATCACCAGGCGGCCGGTCTTCGGGTCCTGGCCAAACTGTACATTGGAGCCGCCGGTTTCAACCCCGATCTCACGCAGTACCGCCAGTGAGGCGTCGCGCATGATCTGGTATTCCTTGTCGGTCAGGGTCTGGGCCGGGGCCACGGTGATGGAGTCGCCGGTGTGTACGCCCATGGCGTCGAAGTTCTCGATGGAACAGACGATGATGCAGTTGTCGTTCTTGTCCCGGACCACCTCCATCTCATACTCTTTCCAGCCGATCAGGGACTCGTCGATCAACAGCTCCCTGGTCGGTGACAGGTCCAGTCCGCGCAGGCAGATTTCCTCGAATTCGTCCCGGTTGTAGGCAATGCCGCCACCGGAGCCCCCCATGGTGAAGGAGGGGCGGATGATGCAGGGAAAGCCGATCTGGTCCAGCACCTGGAAGGCTTCCTCCAGGCTGTGGGCGGTGGCGGCGCGAGGGGTAGCCAGGCCGATGCGCTTCATCGCCTGGTCGAACAACTGGCGGTCCTCCGCCTTGTCGATCGCCTCCTTGGTGGCGCCGATCATCTCCACCCCGTGCTGTTCCAGGACACCTTCCCGGGCCAGGTCCAGGGCGCAGTTCAGTGCCGTCTGGCCACCCATGGTGGGCAGCAGCGCATCGGGTTGCTCGGTCTCGATGATGCGCGCCACGGTCTGCCACTCGATGGGTTCGATGTAGGTGGCGTCTGCCATCGCCGGGTCGGTCATGATCGTGGCCGGGTTGGAATTCACGAGTATGACCCGGTAGCCCTCTTCCCGCAGGGCCTTGCACGCCTGCGCCCCGGAGTAGTCGAACTCACAGGCCTGGCCGATGACGATGGGGCCGGCGCCGAGGATCAGGATGCTTTGGATGTCAGTTCTTTTCGGCATGCACAATCAACTTATAGCTAGGGCGCTGCCTGCAGCCGCGCTTCAATGAGTTCGATGAAATGGTCGAACAGGGGCGCCGCATCGTGGGGGCCCGGGCTCGCTTCCGGGTGGCCCTGGAAGCTGAAGGCCGCCTTGTCGGTTCGGTGGATTCCCTGCAGGGAACCGTCGAACAGGGACTTGTGGGTCACCCGCAAGTTGTCCGGCAGGCTGGCCTCATCGGCCGCGAAACCGTGGTTCTGGCTGGTGATCAGTACCGTACCGTCATCGATATTCTGCACCGGGTGGTTGGCGCCGTGGTGACCGAACTTCATTTTCACCGTGCGGGCACCGGAGGCCAGCGCCAGCAACTGGTGGCCGAGGCAGATCCCGAATACGGGAATGTCAGTGTCCAGCAAGGTCCGGATCGCCTCGATGGCATAGGTACAGGGCTCGGGGTCACCGGGCCCATTGGACAGGAAAATACCGTCCGGATTCAGCGCCAGCACCTCTGCTGCGGGGGTCGTGGCGGGCACCACGGTCAGGCGGCAGCCGCGGTCCACCAACATGCGCAGGATATTGCGCTTGACGCCGTAGTCGTAAGCCACCACGTGGTAGGGCAGTTCCGCCTCCAAACGTTCGGCGTGCCCCGCGCCGTGCACCCAGCTGCCCTGGGACCACGGGTAGGCCTCGGACACCGTGACCTCTTTCGCCAGGTCCATGCCCTTGAGACCGGCAAAGCCCCTGGCCTGCGCCAGGGCATCGTTCTCATCCAGGGCCTGACCTGCCATCAGACAGCCGTTCTGCGCGCCTTTTTCCCGCAGGATGCGGGTCAGGCGCCGCGTGTCGATATCGGCAATGGCGACTATATTGCGCTCTTTCAGGTATTCGTCCAGGGCCTGCTCGTTGCGGTAGTTGCTGGCCAGCAGCGGCAGGTCGCGAATCACCAGGCCGGAGGCCCAGATAGCGGTGGATTCCTCGTCTTCGGCATTGGTACCGGTATTGCCGATATGGGGGTAGGTCAGGGTGACGATCTGGCGGGCGTATGAGGGGTCCGTGAGGATCTCCTGGTAGCCGGTCATGGCAGTATTGAATACCACCTCGCCCACCGAGGTACCCTCGGCGCCGATTGCCACGCCTCTGAATATACTGCCGTCTTCCAGGGCTAATATGGCCGCAGTGGTCAAACACGCCTCCATCTATTCAGTTAATCCGTTAATCGCATCGCGGGGCACCCGGCTGAGGGGCACCCGGCTGAGGGGCGTCCGGCCGAGGGGTGCCCGGCCGAGGGGCGCCCCTCAGCCGGGCGCTCGAAAAAAAGCGAGATGGGTCACCTCATCTCGCCTTTTGCCATAGTTTCAGCTCTTGTTTTGCCGCGCTCGCGCCACCCGTCAGTGGCGACGGGTGGGGAAAATCTGGCGGAGGATTTTAGGGGATAGCCCGGCGACTGTCCAGCAACAAGGGGCGATGAATTCGGTGAAAACATTGCGCCGCGCGCGCCAGGCCCTATCATGGGAGCTCCTTTCCTGTACCGGGCCCGAACAGGCAGCCCGCACCGTAGGTACCATGACCGCCAGCCGCCAGTTGTCGCCGCAACAGACCTCCCTGCTGATAACGGCGCTGATGGCTCACGGCATAGGCCAGTCCCTGGTGTTTGCCATCCTGGCGCCGCTGGGCCGGGAGGTACAGCTGGCCGAAGTCCAGATCACCTCAATTATCGCCATATCTGCAATTGTCTTCGGCCTGATCGCGCCCCGCTGGGGCCGACTGAGCGACCGGGTAGGCCGCAAGCCGATCATGATAACCGGCCTGGTAGGCTACAGCCTGGGAACCCTGCTGTTCACGAGCACGTTCTACGCCGGCCTCACTGGACTGCTGACAGGAGGACTGTTGTACGGCCTGCTGCTGATCAGCCGCTGTACCCAGTCTCTCGTCATGTCCGGCACCTCGCCCTCCGCCACCGCCTACGCGGCCGATCACAGTTCTCCAGACCAGCGCACCCGGGCAATGGCGCGGCTGGGCACCGCCAACAGCCTGGGTACCATCCTCGGCCCTGCGGTGAGCGGCGCCCTGGCCACGTTGGGCCTGCTGGCACCGCTGTACTTCGCCGCCGCACTGACCGCGTCGGTTGCGTTGCTGATCTGGTGGCAGCTACCTACCACACCCGCCGCCGAGCGCGGCCGCCACGTGGTACGTGCCAGGCTGCGCTACCGGGATACTCGGCTGCGGTTGTACCTGGTCACGGGTGTTGGCCTGTACATGGGGTTCTCCGGCATCCAGCAGACCCTGGGGTTTCATCTCCAGGATCGCATGGAGCTGACCGGCATCGAGACCGCACAGATGACCGGCGCGGTCCTGATGGTGGCGGCAGTCTTCACCTTCCTGGTCCAGGTGACCGCCGTGCAGAGGCTGAAGCTGCGCCCGCCACAGTTCATGCGCCTGGGCCTGCTGGCCATGCTGTTTGGCGCCGCCATTCTGGCGGGCGCCCAGCAGTTGCCGATGATCGCGGCGGGTATGGCCTTCCTTGGCACGGGCATGGGCCTGGCGGTGCCGGCGGTGTCCGCCGGCGCCTCGCTGGCGGTAGGCGTGGAAGAACAGGGGGCAGCGGCGGGCCTGATCACGGCCTGCCCGGCCATCGGTTTCAGTACAGGCCCGGTTTGCGCGGGTTTCCTGTACCAGATCAACGATGCCCTGGCACCGCTGTTCAGCGCTGCGGTGTTTTTCCTGGTGCTGGTGTTCCTGGTCGTCAAAGACCGCTGAACTGCAGGGCCCCTGGAAGGGGCCCGCTGGCATCAGTCTCCCATGGTGAGTATGACCTTGCCGCGGGCGCGGCGTTCGATCATGCTGCCGTAGGCCGCTTCGTAGTCCTCCAGCGGATACACCTCGGTCACCAGCGGGTTGAGTTTGCCGCTTTCAAACAGTTCGGTCAGTTCCGCCACGTTCTGCCGGTGCACCTCGGGCTCCTCGCCGGTGAAACGCCCCCAGAACACGCCGACCAGCGAACAGCCCTTGAGCAGGGTCAGGTTGAGGGGGATTTTCGGGATCGGCCCGCTGGCGAAGCCGATCACCAGGTAGCGGCCGTTCCAGGCCATGCTGCGTACCGCCGGTTCAGCGTAGTCACCGCCCACCGGGTCGTACACCACGTCGACCCCGCGGCCACCGGTCAATTCCTTGACCGCGTCCTTGATGGAGGTTTCGCTGTAATTGATCACCTCATCGGCACCGAGTTGCCGGCACAGCTCAAGCTTGTCGTCGGAGCTGGCCGCGGCGATCACTTTCGCTCCCATCAGCTTGCCCAGCTCGATGGCCGAGGTGCCCACGCCGCCGGCGGCCCCCAGTACCAGCAGGGTCTCCCCGGGCTGGATGTTGGCGCGCTGCTTCAGGGCATGGTACGACGTCATATAGGTGATGCTGATCCCCGCTGCCTGCTCAAAGCTGAGGCCGCCGGGCAGAGGGGAGACCGCCATCTCGTGCACGCCAATGCGCTCACAGAAGGCGCCCGCGCCGGTGGAGGAAATTACCTTGTCCCCCGGCTTGCAGGTGGTGACCTTGTCGCCTACCGCGGCCACCACGCCGGCACACTCGCCACCGGGGACAAAAGGCAGGTCCGGCTGGAACTGGTACTTGCCCTGGATAATGAGAACGTCGGGGAAGTTGAGCCCGGCGGCCTTCACATCAATCAGCACATCGTGCTCACCCAGCTCCGGTTCGGGCCAGTCATCCGCCAGGTCCAGTTTATCCGGCAAGCCGTGTTCCCTGCAGACCAGCGCTTTCATATCAGGCTACCTCGAACAGGCCGGCCGCACCCATGCCGCCACCCACGCACATGGTGATGACCACGTACTTGACGCCACGCCGCTTGCCCTCGATCAGGGCATGGCCGATCATGCGCGAACCGCTCATGCCGTAGGGGTGGCCGATGGAGATCGCGCCGCCATTGACGTTCAACTTGTCATTGTCGATGCCCAGGCGGTCGCGGCAGTACAGTACCTGCACGGCGAAGGCCTCGTTCAGCTCCCACAGGCCGATATCGTCCACCGACAGACCGTGCTGCTTGAGCAGCCTGGGCACCGCAAATACCGGGCCGATGCCCATCTCGTCGGGCTCGCAGCCCGCCACGGCGATGCCGCGATAAATCCCCAGGGGTTCCAGGCCTTTCTGTTCTGCCAGTTTCGCCTCCATGACCACCTGAGCGGAAGAGCCGTCGGACAGCTGGGAGGCGTTGCCGGCGGTGATAGTGCCGCCGTCGATGACGGTTTTCAGGCCCGCCAGGCCCTCGGCAGTCGTGGCGCGCACACCTTCATCGCGCTCGACGGTAGCTTCCGCCTCGGAAGCCTCACCGGTCTCCTTGTCCCACACGGTGCGCTTGCAGGTGACCGGCACCAGTTCATCGTCGTACCGGCCCGCCTCGTAGGCGGCAGCGGTACGCTGCTGCGACTGCAGGCCATACTCATCCATGGCGTCGCGGGAGATGCCGTAGCGCTGGGCCACCACTTCCGCGGTCTGCAGCATGGGCATGTGAATATTCGGGTGCATGGCCATCAGGTCCTCATCCACCATGCGGTGCAGGTTCATGTGCTCATTCTGAACCAGGGAAATGGATTCCAGGCCGCCCCCGACCACCACGCTCATACCGTCGTCGATGATCTGCTTGGCAGCGGTAGCCACGGCCATCAGACCGGAGGAACACTGCCGGTCGATAGTCATGCCGGAAGTGGTGACCGGCAGGCCGGCGCGCAGGGCGATCTGGCGCGCGACATTGCTGCCGGTGGCGCCCTGTTGCAGGGCACTGCCCATGATCACGTCTTCGACTTCCGCGGGCTCGATGCCGGCCCGCCTGACAGCTTCCGCCACGGAGGCGGCGCCCAGGGAGGCCCCGCCCAGATTGTTGAAGCCGCCGCGATAGGCCTTGCCAATCGGGGTCCGGGCGGTGGATACGATAACTGCTTCTTTCATGATTGATTCCTCGATTGTTCGTTGCTTCAGTCCAGCTTGATGCCCAGGCCTTCGACCGCCTGTCCCACCATCTTGAAGGACTGCTCAAATCCCGCGTTCAGGGCCTTCTCACCCGCGGTGTCGCTAATCTCGTCCCAGTGCGCGGCGATGCCCTCCGGGGTCTGCTCATCCGGGGGCAGCCAGCGACCCTCACTCTCCACCAGTCGGGTGACTGCGAACGCCCCTGCCCCGGCGCAGAGAATGGTGCGATTGGGGGCGTCTTCAGACACCAGGTACAGGACGGCCGGCGTCACGGTCTCCGGGGTCAGCAATTCAAACGCCTTGGGATCGATCAGGCCCTCGGTCATGCGGGTCCCGGCCGTGGGCGCCAGGGCATTGACGCGAATGTTGTACTTTGCGCCCTCCTGCACCAGCGTATTCATCAGGCCGATCACCCCCATCTTGGCCGCACTGTAGTTGGTCTGGCCGAAATTACCGTACAGGCCGCTGGAGGAGGTGGTAACCACGATGCGGCCGTACTCCTGGTCTCTCATCACGTCCCATACGGCCTTGGTGCAATTGACCGTTCCCATCAGGTGCACGTCCAGCACCAGTTGGAAATCCTCCAGGCTGCCCTTGGCGAAACTCTTGTCGCGCAGGATACCGGCGTTGTTGACCAGGATATCCACCCGGCCCCAGGTATCCATGGCCTGGCGCACCATGGCCTCGACCTCGTCGTATTTGGCCACGTTGGCGCCATTGGCGATCGCCTCGCCACCGGCCGCCTGGATTTCGGCAACCACCGCCTGCGCGGCCTCGGAGCCCGCCCCGGTTCCGTCGACACTGCCGCCGAGATCGTTGACCACGACCTTGGCGCCCCGCCTGGCCAGTTCGATGGCGTGGCAGCGGCCCAGGCCACCGCCGGATCCAGTGACAATAGCGACTTTGCCGTCATAACGAATAGACATGGAAAACTTGCTCCTGCGAATGTGTGATTGAATAGGTTTAGCCGGTCACAACCATGGACAGCCAGTCGGCGACCAGGGCGGGCGTATCCTCGCCCTCGATTTCCACGGTGATATGCTGCTTGATCAGGAATCGGTTCTCGTCCTTGCGATCGATATCGTGTAATTCGATGTGGGCCCGAATGCGCTTGCCGGCGCGCACCGGCGCCAGGAACCGGACCTTGTCGAAACCGTAGTTGATCCCCATCACCACGTTCTCCGGCACTATGCCGCTGCCCTCCACCATCTTCGACAACAGCGACAGGGTCAGGAAACCGTGGGCAATAGTGCCCCCGAACGGTGTCTGGGCCGCTTTTTCCTGGTCGACATGAATGAACTGGTGGTCTTCAGTGCAGTCGGCAAATGTGTTGATGCGATCCTGGTCGATAGTCACCCATGCACTCGGCTCGAACTTGACCCCGATGTGGTTAACCATTTCCTCACTGGGTACGACAGTAACGGCCATGCTGCTTCCTCCGGTTGGATGTGTCAGGACAGTGTAGACGAAGTGATCCCGCTGCGAGCGCGGCCCGGAGCCGGTGCCTGCGCGAAAAAAACGGATTTGAACATACAGTATGAAAACATGTCTTTCAAGTATTTTTTAGTGCGCGCCAGCCTGTTATGCTGGCCCTGAACCCGCTTGCTGAAGCCAGCCTGGCTGGGAGGCGCCACCCATGAATGCCACACCCCACCCGGCACCGGTAACCCTGGTGCAGCAGTTAACCCGACGGGCCACCGGCGAGGCCGGTGGGCCGCCGCCGCAGGCCGTGCGTATCCCGGTCCAGGCCTACACCAGCGAGGAGCAACTGGGCCGGGAACAGCGCGCACTGTTCAGTCGCCTCCCCCTCATCATCGGCCACGAGTCCCAGCTTGCCGAGCCGGGCGACGCCCTTGTGCACGACTGGCTGGGAATGCCCCTGATCACCCTGTGTGACGCCGGTGGCGCGATTCGCACCGTCCTTAATGTCTGCCGCCACCGGGGTATGCGACTGGTCGCCGAGCGGGGCCAGACCCGACTGCGTTCCCTGGTCTGTCCCTACCACCAGTGGACCTACGGTCTCGACGGCCAGTTGCGCAACATTCCCCTCAAGGAAAGTTTCGGGGTGATAGATCCGGACCAGCTGGGCCTGGTGCAGCTGCCGACGGAGGTGCGACACGGCCTGGTCTGGATACAGGCGACTCCAGGTAAAACCATGGATCTCGACGCCCACCTGGCCGGGCTGGGCAGCGACCTCGACGGTTTCGGCTTCCCCGACCTGCATTTCGGCCAGCAGCACGTCCGCGAGGTACAGTGCAACTGGAAACTGATCCAGGACGCCTTCCTCGACGGCTACCACGTAACTCGCTTGCACAAGCTGTCGGTCGGCCCCTTCTTCGCCGATTCCATGGCGGAATATGACCGGATCGGCCGCCACTTCCGGTCGGCAGTGGCGCGACGGGAAATCTTCGATACACCGGGACTGGCACCGGAACAACTGGACCTGCGGCACCATGTGAGCTTCGCGTACACGGTGTTTCCCAATGCCGTGCTGGTCCTGCACCCGGAATACACCAGCGTGATCAGCCTGTTTCCCCTCGCTGCCGACAGGACCCTGTTCGCCCACACCATGCTGACACCGCAGCCCCTGTCCAGCGAGCAGCAGCGCGACCATTTCCGCCGTTCCTTTGAATTGATTGACCAGGGCGTGTTCCAGTCAGAGGATATCTTCGCCGCCCAGGGAACCCAGCAGGGCCTGGCCTCGGGGGCCAATGAGGGCCTGTTGTTCGGCGGGCTGGAAGCGGCAGCCACAGAGTTTCACAGCCTGGTGGAAGAGGCGCTTGCCGAACAGGAAGCTGTCCTGTAGCTGCGCCGCGGGCCAGGTGACAGCCACCAGAGGACTCGCGCTGAAGTCTGTCGCCTAGCCGTCGCGGAAGGTGGCGTTGACCTCCTGTTGCTCGGTGTACCGACGCAGTTCGTGTCGTCCCACCACCATGCGGTGCACCTCGTCCGGGCCGTCCGCGAGGCGCAGGGTCCGCTGGTGCATGTACATGGTCGCCAGTGGTGTATCCTGGGAAACGCCCAGGGCACCGAAAACCTGGATAGCCTGGTCGACGATGCGAATCGAGATATTCGGCACCGCGGTCTTGATCATCGATATCCAGACCCGCGCCTCCTTCGGATCGGCGTGGTCCATCATCCAGGCGGTTTTCAGCGTCAACAGGCGCGCCTGCTCGATATCCATCCGGGCATTGGCAATGATATCCACATTGCCTCCCAGCCGTGCCAGCGGCTTGCCGAACGCGGTGCGCGATACCGCTCGCTCACACAGCAACTGCAGGGCTTTCTCGGCGGCGCCAATCGCCCGCATACAGTGATGGATGCGCCCGGGGCCGAGGCGTCCCTGTGATATCTCGAAACCGCGGCCAGGCCCGAGAATAATGTTTTCCACAGGCACCCTGACATCGGTGTAGCGCTGGTGCATATGCCCGTGCGGCGCGTCGTCCATGCCGAACACGTGCATGGGCCGGAGATTCTCTACCCCGGGCGTATCCATGGGCACCAGAATCTGTGACTGCTGCAGGTGCTTCGGCGCATCCGGATCGGTTTTCACCATTACGATCATGATCTTGCAGCGCGGGTCGCCGGCGCCCGAAATGTAATGCTTCTCGCCGTTGATCACCCATTCATCGCCGTCCAGTACGGCCTCGGTGCAAATGTTGGTGGCATCGGAGGAAGCGACTTTCGGCTCGGTCATGGCATAGGCAGAACGGATCTCGCCGGCCAGCAGGGGCTCCAGCCACTGCTGTTTCTGTGCCTCGCTGCCGTATTTATGCAGCACCTCCATGTTGCCCGTGTCAGGCGCGGCGCAGTTGAACACCTCGGCCGCGATATGCGACTTGCCCATTTCCTCCGCCAGGTAGGCGTACTCGACCGTGTTCAGGCCGGAGCCTGACTCGCCATCGGTCAGGAAAAAATTCCACAGGCCGCGCTCCCTCGCCCTGCTTTTCAAATCCTCCATGATCTCGGTTTGGCGCGGGGTGAACTGCCAGCGGTCGCCCACCGCGATCTCGGCCAGGTACTCTTCCTCCACCGGCGCGATTTCATTGGCTACAAATTCTTTGACCGCAGCCAGTAGCGGCGCCACGTTGGTACTGATTCCCAGATCCATGCTCGCGAGATCTCCTGCTGTCGACTAAATCAGGCGCCGCGCGCGGCGGCCGCCAACTTTGCGCCGTACTCGGCTTTTAACTGACGCTTGAATATCTTTCCGGAGGCAATGCGGGGCAGAGCAGCATCCCGGAACCAGACCTGCACCGGCATCTTGAAGGCCGCCAGGTGTGGCTCCAGGAAGGCCAGTAATTCATCCTTGTCCAGGGTCTGGCCGGGACGCAGCACCACGGCGGCTCCCACCTGCTCTCCCAGTCGTTCCTCGGGCAGGCCGAATACAGCCACCTCGGCCACGGCGGGGTGCAGATGAATGGCGGCCTCCACCTCCAGGCAACTGATATTTTCGCCTCCGCGGATAATGATGTCCTTGATCCGGTCGACCACGTACAGAAAGCCGTCCTCGTCCAGGTAACCGATGTCACCGGTGTGAAACCAGCCGTCTACGAAAGCCTCTGCGGTGGCTTCCGGCTTGTTCCAGTAACCGCGCACGTTGGCAGGCGACTTGATACAGACTTCGCCCCGCTCTCCCGCGGGCAGCGACTGACCCTTCTCATCGACAATCTGCAGTTCGGTGACGGCCGGGACTACCCGGCCGGCGCTGCCCGGGCGGGCGCGATACAGGTCGCCGGCATTGACGGTCCCGAGGGCATTGGTTTCGGTCAGGCCATAACCGATGCCGGGGCTGGACCTCGAGAAGGTCTTATCCAGCTTGCCCACCTGGTCCGGCGGGCGAGCCGCCCCGCCGGCCATGATCTCCGCCAGCGAGGAGATATCGCGATCACTGGCTGCCGCCGCGGCCTGCAACTCGGCCGACATGGTGGGCACGCCATTGAACCAGGTAATCCGCTCCGCCTCGATCAGGCGCAACGCCTCCTGGGCGTCCCAGCGATCCATAATCACCAGTTTGCGACCGATGGGAATCGACATCATCAACACCGAGTGGCTGGCGGTGCAGTGAAACAGGGGAATGGTCAACAGACCGGCCGGCTGGAGCGACGGGTCGCCGCCAGTCCCGCCATCCGCGGCTTTTTGCGCCAGCCCCATCAGCATCCAGCTGTACAGGGTCGCCAGTATCGCCCGGTGACTGGACACAGCGCCCTTGGGATGGCCGGTGGAGCCGGAGGTGTACATGATGGTGGCATCGTCATCCGGGGCCACCGTTACGGCGGGCATCGGGGCGCCGGCGTGGGCCTCGACCAGGGCGCCTGCAGCCGTCAGGGGCATGTCCACCTCCGGCGGCTCGCCAATGGCGATGGCCCGCAGGTCGTACTTCGACGCGATGGGCGCCAGCCGCTGCAGGCGCTTGCCGTCGGCAAACACCACGCTGGCGCCACAGTCTGCGATCCCGTAGTCAAGTTCCTCGCTGGTCCACCAGGCATTCATGGGCACCGCCACCGCACCGATGCTGACGGCGGCGATCAGCGCCATGATCCACTCCGGGTTGTTGGCGCTCAGGATCGCAATCCGGTCTCCCGGGAGGACACCGAAATCCTCGATGAGGGCAGCGGCCAGGGCGGCGCTGCGGTGATAGGTATCCGCAAAGCTGTAGCGCGTGTCGCGATGCACCAGGAAATCCTTGTCCCCATGCCCCTGCATCGCGGCGAAATACGCGCCCAGGTTGGCCGGCGCCGCGGCGTAATTCCGGTACTCGACCCCGGCAATCCGCACCCGGTCGAGGGCGAAAGGCTGCCCCGGGGCGGTGAGGTCTGCCAGGGTCTGATTATATTTTTCGATATCCATACTTCCCGCGGCCACCAGGGGTTAAAAGCCACTCAGCCGGGCGAACCGGTCCAGATGATAGTTGTAGTCGCCAAACGTGTGCTGCGCCACCCGCGCCCGCTTGATGAAAAAACCGATCTCGCACTCGTCGGTCATACCGATACCGCCGTGCATCTGGATCGCTTCATTGGTCGCCCGCTGGGCGACCTCGCACAACTTGGCCTTGGCGGCGCTGGCGAGCAACGGCAACTGGTCGCTGTCGTCATCGATAGCCTGCAGCGCCTGCAGCACGACCGAGCGCGCCAGTTCCAGTTCCGCGTACAGTTCCGCGGCGCGGTGCTGCAGACCCTGGTAGGAGCCGATCACCCGGCCGAACTGCTTGCGCTCCTTCAGGTAGGCAACGGTGCGGTCGAAAGCCTCGCTGGCCAGTCCCAGCAATTCTGCCGCGAGACCGATATTGGCAATGTCCAGTGTCTGTGACAGGCCCTGCCAGGCCTCGCCCTCGGCACCCAGCCGCGCCGCCTCAGACACGGTAACCGCCTCCAGGTGCAGAGCCCCGACGCTGCGCGCGTCCACCAGTGAACGCGGCTCCACGACCAACCCGGAACTGCCTGCCTCCACCAGCAGGGCGGTCAGGCCCGCCTCACTGCCAGGCTCCCCGGCACTGCGCGCGATAATCACAAAGGCATCCGCCTCAGCCGCATCCAGTACCATGAGTTTGTCGCCGCTGAGGCGGTAGCCATCACCCGTGGACTCCGCAGCCAGGGAATTGGCGGCCGGATCGTGGTGTGCGCCCTCCTGCAGGGCCAGGCTGACGATCTTTTCCCCCGCGGCAATTCCCGGCAGCCACTGCTGCTTCTGGCTCTCGCTGCCCAGGCTGTTGATCAGGGTGGCCGCCACCAGGGCGCTGGATTGCAGGGGCGCCGCCGACAGGTTGCGCCCCATCTGTTCCAGTACCAGCCCGAGGCCGGTGTAGCCGTAGCCCAGGCCGCCGTGGGCTTCCGGGATGGCGATACCGGCCCAGCCCATCTCCGCCATTTCCCGCCACAGGGCCGGGTCAAATCCGCCGCCCGCATCGCGCAGCGCGCGTTGATGGGATACGGTCGCCTTCTCCGCCAGGAATCCGGCGGCGCTGTCCCTGAGCATGATCTGCTCTTCATTCAATACCAGTGCCATGGTCGCGCCTCCTTATTCGTCCGGCAGGCCGAGCACGCGCTTGGCCACAATATTCAGTTGGATTTCGGTTGTACCGCCCTCGATGGAATTCCCCTTGGAACGGAGCCAGTCGCGACAAACCACACCGCCCCGGTACTCCTCACCGTCCCAGCCAAGGGCACTTTCGCCGCCTACCGCCAGGTTCAGTTCGTTGCGGCGCTTGTTCAGCTCGGTACCGTAGTACTTGAAAATCGAGGAGGCCGGGCCCAGTCCCTGCCCCGCCTTCACCTCGTCGCCGATCCGGGTCATGGTCGCGCCGAAAGCCATGGCGTCGAGCTGGTAGCGGGCGATGTCCTGGCGCAGGATGCCGTTGCGCAGGCGCCCCTCGCTGTCAGCACCCAGCGTTTCCACCGCGGTTTCCCCCAGGGATTTCCGCGGTGCGGCGCCGAAGCCGGAGATCATTTCCCGCTCGTGAGTCAGCAGGTACTTGGCGATGGTCCAGCCCTTGCCGGCCTCGCCCACCAGGTTGTGTTTTTCCGCCCGGGCATCGTCAAAAAAGGTTTCGCAGAACGGCGACGAGCCGGAGATCAGCTTGATGGGCCGTGCCGTCACCCCCGGCTGGTCCATATCGAACAGCAGGAACGAGATGCCTTCGTGTTTGCTGCCGCTGCTGTCGGTACGCACCAGGCAGAAAATCCAGTCGGATTTGTCGGCGTAGGAGGTCCAGACCTTCTGGCCGTTCACCAGATAGTGATCGCCCTTGTCCTCGGCCCGCGTTTGCAGGCTGGCCAGGTCGGAACCGGCGTTCGGTTCAGAGTAGCCCTGGCACCAGCGAACCTCGCCGCGGCAGATTTTTGGCAGGTGCTCGCGCTTCTGCTCTTCGTTGCCGAACTTGAGCAGCGCCGGACCCAGCATGGAAATACCGAAACTCCACAGGGGCGGACGGGCATTGATACGAGACATCTCCTGCTGCAGGACTTTCACCTGCTCGTCGTCCAGCCCGCCGCCGCCGTATTCCCGGGGCCAGTGCGGTACGGTCCAGCCACGCCCGGCCATGCGCTCGCACCAGATGGGTTCGTCCGGGTGGTGGATTTCCGGGTTGCGCCCCCCCATGAAGATGTCATCCATGCCCTTGGCCGGGATGCGCATGGACTCGGGACAGTTCTCCTCCAGCCAGGCGCGGGTTTCCTGGCGGAATGTTTCCAGATCACTCACTGTAGGTTCCTCTCGATCAGCTATCGCGACGGTATTTGAACATACAGTATGTTTTTTAATCTCTCAAGTATTATCTTATTTCGGGGACAGTTCACTTTATTTCTCGTAGAAGAATAAAGTGAACTGTCCCCGAAATAGAAAAGGCCCCGGCAGGGGCCTTTGGATGATCGCGAGTGGAGCGCTCAGAAGTCCAGCCGCAGGTCCACACCGTAGGTGCGCGGCCGGTTGAACTGGTGCCCCAGTGCGGACAGGTTGTATACCTCTTCCTCCTCATCAGTGAGGTTCCTGCCCCACACTGCCAGGGTCACGAAGGTCCCGCCCAGGGGAATATTGGACCAGGCTGCGCGGGCACCCAACAATCCGAGCGAGTCCACCGGCAGGCCCTGGCCCGGCTGGGAGAATAACTCGTCACGCCAGTTGTAGTTGAGGTGCAGGTCGATCATCGAGCCGCCGGACAGGGCGATATTGTGGTCCAGGGACAGGTTATAGGCGTTCTCCGGCGCGAAGGCGATGAAGGTACTATCGGAGATATCCACCCCGCGCAGGTCCACCGCACTGGCGGGCGGGCCACCGAGCAGGAAACTGGTGTCGGGCACGATCACATCATTGAGTTCCCAGTCCAGGTAGGAATAGTTGAAGGTGACAGTGGTACTGTCACCCAGGGCGCCGATGATATCCAGCTCTACCCCATCGATCTGCGCCTCACCGGCGTTCACGTTCTCCACGTAGGACGCGAACTGGGGCGGCTGGCCGGAGATGGTCAGCAACAGGTCATCGTAGTCGGTGCGGAAGACCGCCGCATTGACCCGCAGGCGGCTGTTCAGCAGTTCCGACTTCAGACCCAACTCGTAACTGGTGCTCTCCTCCTCGTCGAAGGTCTGGCTGAAATCGAGGGTCCGCTCGCCCGAGCCCCCGGCACGATAGCCGGTGGCAACCCGGGCGTAGCCGGTCACGTCGTCGCTGAACGCGAAGTCCACCGACACGGTGTAGTCGGTGCGGTCGTAATCCAGGTCGTTGGCACCGGGCGGGAACTGGATGGTCGGGTTGAGGGGATCGAAACCGCGCACCGCCTCCCGTTCGTCCTCGGTGTAGCGGATACCGCCGGTGAACGACAGGCGCTGATCCAGCATCTGCGGGGTAAAGGTCAACTGCGCAAACACCGCCTGGGAGTTCAGGTCCGTCTCGATGGTGTGGGTGCCGAGGTTGTTGCCGCCAACGGGGACGCCCACCTCGGACAGGGGCAATTGCAGCGCATCGAACACCTGGCTGACGCCGTTGGTGTACTGCTCCTCGGCCTTGTCTCCTTCCTCGTCGAAGTAGTACAGACCGACGATGTAATCCAGTCGGTCGTCCAGGCCGGTACCCAGCAACTGGAACTCCTGGCTGAAGGCCTCTGTCTTCCAGGTCAGGTCGGTGGCGAAAAACAGGGTGTCTGACCAGTTCTGCACCGAGCGCTCTTCCATCTCCCGGTACCCGGTGATGGACTTGAAGGTCAGGTTGTCGCTGATATTCCAGCTGATGGTCAGGTTGTGACCCCAGTGCTCCACATCACTCTCCGGCAGTACGTACCGGTAGGGCTGGTTGCCCAGGAACAGGTGGCTGGTTTTTTCCTGGCGATCGCTGGCATCGGCCTGGAAATAGGGCGATGTGGTATCCGCCTCTGAGTAATCGTAGGCGTAATCCAGGGTCAGGCTGTCGAGGATATCCCAGGCCACGGCCAGGCGATAACCTTCCTGATCGTTCTGGTAGAAGTCCTCTGAGGGCTGCCCGATGACCGGGTTGGGCCCGCGGTTCTCGACCCAGCCATCGACAGACGAGCTGTGATAGCTGAACTTGGTCCGCAGGCGTTCGTCGATGGGCACATCCGCAGTCAGTCCCGCATGCCAGTAGCCGTAATTGCCGGCTCCGGCTTCCACCCGGGCCTGGAATTCCTCCGCGGGCATCTTGGTGATCAGGCTGATGGCGCCGGCGGAAGAATTGCGCCCGAACAGGGTGCCCTGGGGACCGCGCAGGATTTCGACCCGCTCCAGGTCCAGCAGATTGAGGGTGGCACCGGACGTACGGGCCACGTAGACGCCGTCTATGTAAAGCCCCACCGGGTTGTCGATCGTCAGAGTCTGGGAATCGGTGTTACCGAAGCCACGCAGGAACAGGGAAATGTTGCTGGTGGAGGTGGGAAAATCATAGGCCTGCAGGCTGGGCGCCTGGATCGCCAGGTCGGTAAGGCTGTCGATACCCTGGTTCTCCAGCATGTTCTCGGTGAAAGCCGCCACCGACAGGGGCGCCTCCTGCAGGGACTCGGCCCGTTTCTGGGCGGTGACCACCACCTCTTCCAATTGAGCCTGAGCCTGCCCGGCCCCGAACCCGGCCAGTAGCAGGGCCGCGGGCAGTGCCTTGCGCGTGCATTGAATCGCCATGATGTTTTCCTCTTGTTGTGCCTGGCTTGATACCCCTACTCCTGCCATCTGGCAGGTAAGTTGCGTCACTATACGAAAAGACCTTAAAACTGTTGTGTGAACTATTTACGAGCAGAGATTTTGCAAAATATTTTCCGCTGTTTTTCAGACAGTTAATTATTGCCACCTGAGCCAGGGCTGGTCCGGGTGGGGGGCAGTCAGTAAAGGTTGTTAAACCTCTGCCGCGAGGTACTGCGACAACATGCCGCAGGCCAGCTCGGGCTACCTTCTCTATACTCGCCGCGTCGAGCTACGGAGGGGGCGACGCACACCATGCGATACACAACAACTTTACTGCTACTGGCCGCGGCCATGAGCAGCGGCCCTGGCCGGGCAGATCACCTGGAGGAACTGGTGGTCGTCGCACAACCGGACAAACGCAGCATCGATGTCGCCGATGCTGATATTATTTCACCGGACCCGGCGCGCCTGCTGGTGCGCGCACCGGGAGCCAACGTCAACGGCAACGGCCCTTTGACCGGTATTGCCCAGTACCGGGGCCTGTACGGTGACCGTGTGGCCACCGCCCTGGATGGCATGCAGCTGGCGGGGGCCGGCCCCAACGCCATGGACCCACCCCTGTCCTACGCCGCCGCCGGTCAACTGGAATCGCTCGAAATCTACCGCGGTATCGCCCCGGTCTCAGCCGCCCAGGAGACCCTGGGTGGCGCCATTGAAGTCCGCAGTCGCCGCCCGGAATTCGGCGTGGACAAAAACTGGCAGTGGCAGGGCCAGGTGGATGGCAGCCTGCAATCGGTCAACGGGGGCAGCCACCTGGGAGCAGCTCTGTTCGGCGGCAACCTCCATCACCGTTTGCGACTGGCGGCCATCGGCGACCGGGCCCACGACGCGGAGTTCTCCGGGGGCAAAATTCGTCCCAGCGAATACGAGCGCCAGCGCGCCGATATCGGCTACGGCTACCGCCGCGGTGATCACCTCGTGGAATTCGACTACACCTACAACGACACGGGCGACACCGGCACGCCTGCCCTGCCCATGGACATCGACTACATCGAGGGTGACCTGTACCGGCTTCGTTATCAGTACGACCTGGACGACCGGGCCCGCCTGTCACTCACGGTGTTCGGCTCCGAACTGGAGCACGGCATGACCAATTACCGCTTGCGGCAGGCACCAGCGAACGCCAGTTGGCGACGCAATATCGCCAGCGCCGATAACCTGGGCTTCAAACTACAGACCACCCTGCTGGACGGCGAGAACAGCTGGGTGTTAGGTTTTGACGGCTTCGACTCGCGCCACAAATCAGATATCGACAACCCCACCAACCCGCTGTTTTTTGTGACCAACTTCAACCGCGCGGAGCGCCGGATACTGGGGCTGTTCGCAGAGCGTCAACAGCAGTTCGCCGGCCCCTGGCGCGGCGAATTCGGCCTGCGTTATAACCGGGTCAGCATGGACGCCGGCGAGGTGAATGCCACACCCGCCATGATGATGCCGCCCGCCCAGGCACTGCGGGACGCCTTCAACAGCGCTGATCGCAGGCAACAGGACGACAACGTGGACCTGGTTGCCAGGGCCTGGTACAGGGCCGATGACCGTCTCAGCTGGCACGCGGGACTGGCACTTAAATCGCGCGCGCCCGGCTACCAGGAACGCTACCTGTGGCTGCCGCTGGAAGCCACCGGGGGCCTGGCCGACGGTTACACCTATACCGGGAATATCGAACTGGCGTCAGAGCAGGCCACGCAGCTGGAGTTCGGGGCGGATTACGGCAGCGGCCGTTTCAGCGTATCACCGCGACTGTTCTACCAGCGTATCGACGACTACATCCAGGGCACACCCAGCACTGCGGCGCCGGCGGTGATGTTCGTGCGCATGCTGAACATGAACGACGGCGGCTCGCGACCCGATCCGCTGCAGTTCAATAATGTCGATGCGGAACTCTACGGCATGGACCTCGACTGGCAGTGGCTGCTGGATGACCACTGGCGCCTGTCCGGCATCCTGAATTACGTCCGCGGCAAGCGCCGGGACATCGGCGACAACCTGTATCGTATCGCGCCGCCCAATAGCACCCTGCGCCTGGACTACTCGGCCCGGGACTGGTCGCTCGGGGTGGAGAGCGTGGTGTACGCCCGGCAGGACAGGGTGAGCGCCACCAACGGGGAACGGGAAACCGCGGGCTATGGCCTGCTCAACCTGAGCAGCAGCTGGCGGGTCAGTCCGCAACTGGCACTGTCACTGGGCGTCGACAACCTGTTCGACAGGAACCACGCACTGCACCTGGGAGGCTACAACCGGGCCGCCAATCCGGATATTGCAGTTGGCGAACGCCTGCCGGGTTACGGTCGCAACGTCTACGGCCGCGTCAGTTACAGTTTCTGATCCTTAAATTTTGCTTTTGTTTGTATACTGGCGACTGCCATCTTCCCGAGTGCAGCGCCATGCCCCGATCCACCGCCCTGGCCATCGCCTCCGAGTCCACGCATACGGTGGATGCGGGCAAACGGGTGGCGGCGCTCGGCGGCAACGCGGTGGATATTGCGGTGGCAGCCGGCCTGACCGCCACGGTGGCCGAGGCCCTGATGTGCTCCCTGGGGGGATCGGCCTTCATCAACATCAAGCTGCCCGGTCGGGACCCGGAACTGATCGACGGCGCAGACGCGATGCCACACATTCCCGAGGCGGATCGGGCCAGCGAGGTAAAAGCCTGGCAGCAGGCCAATATTCCCTACGGTGACGGCATCAGCATCAACGTGGGACACGCCTCGGTGGCGGTACCCGGCATGTTGCGAGCCCTTGAACTGGCCTGGCAGCGGCACGGCTCGCTACCCTGGCGCGAGGTGGTGCAACCCGCCGTGGACCAGGCGCGGGCCGGGGTCACGGTCAACCAGACCCTGGTCAACTGGCTGGGTATGGCGGGCCGGGCGGTGTTCTTTCAGCAGCCCGAGAGCCGCGCCACCTTTTTCCCCGACGGCACCGATCCCCTGCAGTCCGGCGAGTATTATTGCCCGCCCCACCTTGCCGACTCCCTGGAGCAGATCGCGCGCGAGGGTGCTGACGCCCTGTACTGCGGTGACCTGGGCGCCGCCTGGGCCAGCGAGATCTGCGGTAACGGCGGCTACGTGACCCGCGAGGACCTGGCCGCCTACCGGGCCCGGGTCAGGCGCCCTGTCCAACTGGAGTCCCACGGCTACCGGCTGGCCCTCAATCCACCACCCTCCATCGGCGGTGCCATGGCCGGGTCCATGGTGCAGCTGTATGACAGTCTGTGGCACGCGGGAATGAATACCGCGGAGCGCGATCTCCTGATTGCCCGCATTCAGCGCACCATGTTCTCGCTCAGGGAACAGGAAGGCAGCGCGGACTGGAACGACGAGCGGGCCGCCCGAATCCTGGAGAAGCCCTGGCTGGAGTGTTTTTACCACAAGGTATTCGCGCCCAATACCATGCACCTGAGCGTGGCTACAGGCGACGGTGCGGTGGTTGCCCTGACCATGAGCAACGGCTACGGCTCCGGCATTTCCATCCCGGGCACCGGCATTCCCACCAACAACAGCCTGGGCGAACCGGAGCTTAACCCGGCGGGTTATTTCCGCATTCCCGCCGGCGGCCGGCTGGTCTCCAACATGTCGCCCACCGTTATCTGGCACCCGGACGGCACCACGCTGGCCATGGGCACTCCCGGCGCCAGCCGTATCACCACCACCATCCTGCAGGGCTGGATCCGTCTCGGCTTCGAGGGCATGAGCATCGAGGACATGGTGCGTGCCCCGCGCCTGCACGTGGAGTGCATTGAGGGGGAATTCGTGCTGCAGCACGAGCCGGGTATCGATACCTCGCTGGCCGCCCGGGAGTTTCGCCCGCGCGGCTTCGCGCAGCAGGATATGTACTTCGGTGCCCTCAACGTGGCGGGCATGGATGCCGGAGCCCGCCTGCACGCCCTGGCGGACAGCCGCCGCTATGGCAACCAGTTCTGCACCCCGACCTGAACGACCAGGAGAACCGACCATGCGCCCGATCATCGCCCTGTTCAGCCTGTTTACCCTGTTCACCACTAACCAGGCAATTGCCCTGGACCCTGACGACTACCGACTGGTGGATCTCAGTCACACCTACGACGACAGCACCCTGTTCTGGCCCACCTCCCCGACCCATTTCGAGAAGCAGACCCTGGCGGAAGGCGTTGGCGACGGCGGTTGGTTTTATTCCGCCTACTCGGTATGTACCCCCGAACACGGCGGCACCCACCTGGATGCGCCGCGCCATTTTGACGCCGCCGGACAGACCGCCGAGGCCATCCCGCTGGATCGATTGATCACCCGGGCCGTGGTTATCGATGTACGCGCACAGGCCGACCGGGACCGGGACTATCGTCTCAGCGTGGCCGATGTCGAGGCCTTCGAACGGGACCACGGCCGGATTCCAGCCGGCAGTACCGTGCTGATGCGCAGTGGCTGGAGCGAGCGCTGGCCGGACGCCCTGGCCTACCTCGGGGACGATACCCCCGGCGACGCCAGCAAGCTGCACTTTCCCGGTTTCGGCGTGGCCGCCAGTCGCCTGCTGGTGGAACAGCGGCAGGTCGCCGCCCTGGGTGTGGACACCGCCTCCATCGACCACGGCCAGTCGCACGACTTCCAGGTACACCGGGTGGCGGCCGCGCACAATGTACTGGGTCTGGAGAATCTGGCCGGGCTGGAAGCCCTGCCGGCCACCGGCGCCCTGCTGCTGGCGCTGCCGATGAAAATTGGCGGCGGCTCCGGCGGTCCCGCCCGGGTAGTGGCCCTGGTGCCACACTAGCAAACCTTGATCACTCCCTCCGCGCCTGGCGAAGCAGTGAGCCCCCGCGGCGGTCAGGGACCCGCGTTGGCGGATCCCACCGCCATCCTGTTCGACTGGCACGGCACCCTGGTCAATACCCTGGACGCCATGTACCAGGCCATCGAGGCCATGCTGCCACGACTGGAAGAATTGCAACTGGTGGAGCGACTGGTGCCGGAATCCGAGGCGGGCAGCAGCGAGGACGAGAAACTTATCCGCTACATCCGCATTTTCCGCCAGCTGCATCCCCGCGTACTGGCAGAGCGGCGCGTTTCCCGAACCGAGATTTTCGATGCCCTGTTTGGCGAGGACGAGCAGGCCCGGGCTATCGCCCACCGGGCCTACAACGAGAGCTACCGCAACTTCTATGGCGAGGTCTACCCCTACCAGGAGGGCATCGGGGACTATCTCGAGACCCTGCACCGGCTGGGCATACCGCTGGGGGTCGCCACCAACCGCAGTCGCGAATTTTTCGACAATGAACTGGCCCGGGTGGATGGCGGTCGCTGGCGTGATTACCTGGATGCCTCCCGCTGTGGCGATGAGGCGGCCCACTACAAGCCGGCCCCGGACACCCTGTGGGAGTGTTGCGAGCTGCTGGGACAGGCGCCCGGCAAGAGTGTCTGGTACGTGGGCGACAGTGTCACCGATATGATCACCGCCCGCCGCGCCGGCCTCACCCCGGTGTTCTACAACGCCGGCCTGCTGCGCGGAGAGGAACTGGAGCGCCTGTTCAGCAGCAGTGAAAATCGCGGCAGTCGACCGGAAGCGGTCGTCGACGACCTGGAGCAACTGCTGGACCTGCTGGCCAACACCCAGCTCGGACCGGCCCTGACACCGCTGCGCGGCCCGCGCCGGCCGGCCCGGCAGCCGGCACTGCCGCGGCAGGAACCGGACTGGCATCCGGCAGTGGCGGCCCTGGCCGCACCGCAGATCATCCTGTTCGACTGGCACGCCACCCTGGTCGACACGCTGGACGCCATGTATCACGCGGTGGACGACCTGTTGCCGGAACTGGAGGAGTTGGGCCTGATGGATCGCCTGGTGGCCCCGGCGCAGTCGAAATCACCGAACGACCAGCGCCTGGTGGACTACGTCCGGCAGTCACAGCAGCTGCATCCCAAGGTCAAGGCGGATCGCAAGATTTCACGCACCGATATCTTCGAGGTGCTGTTCGGCGAGGACAACGAGGCCAAGCGCATCGCCCACCAGGCCTTCAACCGGCACTACCGCAAGTACTTCGGCCAGGCCCTGCCCTTCGAACCCAAGGTGCGCCAGGTGCTGCAGGGGCTGGTGGAGCTGGGCCTGCCACTGGGCATCATCACCAACCGGGACCGGGAGTTTTTCGTACAGGAATTGCGCAACGTCGACGGCGAGGACTGGTCGGAGCTGTTTCTCACTGCCGTGTGCGGTGACGACACGGCGCGGCGCAAACCTCACCCGGACCAGCTGCAGTGCGCGGTCGACAGGCTGGGCGGGGAGATGGGGCCGGCGGTGTGGTACGTGGGCGATTCCACCACCGACACCATCGCGGCCAAGACCGCGGGCTGCTCCAGTGTCTTCTTCAACGGCGCCCAGTGGGACCAGCCCTGGCTGAACAAGATATTTCCAGGCACGCCCCGCTACCCGCACAAACCCGACGTGGTGGTCAACGACTTTGCCGAGTTCTGGGCCCTGGTGCTGGCCTGCCGGCGCCGGCAGGGATCACCGGTCTAGCAGCGCCGGGCCACGCCAGGCCCGACCTGCGCGGCTCGACCTGCGCGGCTCGACCTGCGCGGCCCGACCTGTGCGGCCCGACCTGCGCGGCCCGACCTGCGCGGCCCGACCTAAAAATGAATGGTCGTCCCCAGGCTGGCGATGTCGGCCTCGATCTGCCGCTCGTCCCACAGTACCCGCGATAATTCGACCATGGCGTCCTTTTCGCCGTGCACCAGCATGACCCGCGCGCGATCGCCCACGGCCCCAGCCCACGCCACCAGGGCACGCTGGTCGGCATGGGCGGAAAATCCCCCCAGGGTGTGAATCTGCGCCTTGACCGCGAAGTCATGCCCGAACATCCGGACCTTTTTCGCCCCATCAACCAGGCGCCGGCCCAGGGTGCCACGTGCCTGGAAACCGACAAAGACCACGTGGGTACTCTTGTTCCACAGGCGATGTTTGAAGTGGTGGCGGATACGCCCCCCGGTGCACATGCCGCTGCCAGCGATGATGATCGCGCCGCGATTCAGCTGGTTCAGCGCCATCGACTCCTCTACCGATTCGGTATAATGCAGGTTGGGCAGGAACTCGCGCAGGCTGTCACTTCGGAACTTCTCCAGCACCGACTGATCCTCCTGGTCCCACTCCTGCCGGTAGCGGTCGTAGATGCCGGTAACCCGCTGCGCCATAGGGCTGTCGAGGAAAATCTGGTACCCCTCCAACAGTCCCTCCTGGTACATCTGGCCCAGGATAAAGAGGATTTCCTGGGTCCGCCCCACCGCGAAGGACGGCACCAGGATACAGCCGCCCTTGTCATCTGCGTCGCGGATGATCTCCCTGAATTCCTCGATGGTATCGTCCATGGCGCGGTGGTTACGGTCGCCGTAGGTACTCTCCAGCAGGAGGATATCGGGCTTCTCGATGGCGGTTGTCGGCGGCGGCGACAGAAAGGAGTCCTCGTTGCCCAGGTCGCCGGAAAAAGTCAGTCGGCGGCGGCCCTTGCCCTGCCCCATCTCCAGCGAGACGATCGCGGCGCCGAGGATATGGCCGGCGTTATCGAAGCGCAGTCGCAGGTCACCGTTCACCGTGTGCCAGGCGCCATATTCCAGGGTCTCACAATTACGCAGCACCCCCTCTACATCGCTTTCACTGTACTGGGGTTCCACGGGCGGTTTGCCCGCCCTGGCCAGGCGCCGGTTCTGGTACTCCAGATCTCGCAGGTACAAGCCCAGCGCGTCCTCCAGCAGGACTTCCAGCAAGCGATGGGTAGCCCGGGTGCAGTAAATAGGGCCGTCGAACCCGTCGTGGATCAGTTTCGGCAACAGTCCGGAGTGGTCCAGGTGGGCGTGGGACAGGAACACCGCGTGGATCTCCGCCGGGTCGAAGCGAAACCGCTCATCCTCGATGCGCTTGACGGCGGAGCCGCCCTGGTGGATTCCGCAGTCGAGCAGGTACTTGTTGCCCTCAGTACTGAGCAGGTAGCACGAGCCGGTAACCTCTTCCGCGGCTCCCAGAAAAGTGAGGTGATGCTCTGAACGCTGCTTCATAAATCAGCCTTGCAAGGTGTTGGGCCGCTATTGTTCAGCAGAACTACCGTGGCTGGCAATGACCTGCCTCATGCACGCCAGCGATGGGGCACGATCCAGGCGGTGGCCAGCGCAACGATAGCAAGACCCCAGGCCACCATGGCCCCGGGCGGCAGGTCCCAGCGCAGGGACGCCAGCAGGCCGGCGAGATAGCCCGCGGCGCCAATCAGGAAACCCAGGGTATAGCGCGTTGCCGGGCTGGCAATACGGCGCGTAGCAAGCGCCGGTACGATCAGGCTGGCAAAGACCAGGTACACCCCGACCAGTTGGACCGAGGCGGTGACGACCAGCGCAAACAGGGCGTAGAAGCCGAAGCCCGCCAGGCGTGGCCGCAGCAGCACCCAGGCCGCCATACACAGTAAATACAGCAGTGCGGTAGGCAGCAGTTGCTCCCAGGTCACCCACAGGATCTGCCCCACCAGCAGTTCTTTCAGGTGCTCTCCGCCGTGGGGATTCCCTGCCAGCACCAGCACCCCGGCGGTTGCCGCGAGCACGAACGCGACCCCGATCAGGGCCTCCTGCACGTCGTGCCAGTGCTTGCCGGTCCAGTTCAGTATCACCGCCATGCTCAGGGCCGCGCCCATGGCGGCGAACTGCACGTTCCAGCCGTGCGGCTCCCAGCCCATGGTATCGGCGGCGATCACGCCCAGCCCGGCGACCTGGGCCACGGCCAGGTCGATGAAAATGATGCCCCGCCGCAGTACTTCCTGGCCCAGGGCGACGTGGGTGGACAGAACCAGCAGACCGGCCGCCAGCGCCGGGGCGAGAATGGTCAGTTCGAATGTATTCATGAGCCCAGTTGCTCCAGCAGCACCAGGTGCTGCTCGTACAGGCTGACCAGGTCGACCGATGCCTCGTCTCCTCCGACCGTGAAGGGCAGGTGCAGCACGGGCACCTGCAATCGCTCAGACAGCCATCTGGCGGGTTTTTCGTTTTCGTAAGGGGTCAGTATGATCGCCGCCGGCGGCGCCGGCGTCAGCTGCTCCAGCAGGCTGGCCAGGTGGGCCCCGCTGGGAGGGACGCCGGGCCGGGTTTCCAGGGTGGCGACGACGTCCAGGCCCAGCCAATCGGCCAGATAGCTGAAACTGCGGTGATGGGCCACCACCCGGGTGCCTGCCAGGGCGGCTGCACGCGATTCCCAGCCGGCCACGGCGCTGTCCCAGCGGGCCAGGAACTGTTCCGTACGCTGCCGGTAGACGGTGGCGTTGGCGCCGTCCACCTGGGCCATCCGCTCACCGAGCTGCCGCGCCACCCGGGCCACATTGCGCGGCTGCAGGTGCAGGTGCGGATTGCCCTGGGGGTGCACGTCGCCCTGGCTGCGATCCAGGCGTTGCGGGATTTCCAGCCTGCGCACAAACTCCGCCGCCAGAAAATGGCCCGGCATGCCGGGCTGGATTCGAGCGTTGCCGGCCCGGCGCAGCAGCAGCGGCAGCCAGCCAACCTCAAGTTCTGCACCGGTACAGACCAACAACTGGGCCTGCCGCGCCCGGGCGATCAGGCTGGGTCGCGCCTGCAGGCGGTGTGGGTCCTGGAAGGCGGTAGTAGCTGCCTGCACCGACACCGCGTCGCCACCCAGTTCCCGGACCAAGGCGGCCCACTCCGGTTCGCAGGCGAACACCTCCAATGCCCGGGCGTTGCCGGCCGCGCAGGCGAGCATGAAAAGCAGAATCCATCGTTTCATCAACATCCCCTAAAATTTATGCGCGCCGTGGGCACCGAGGCTCATCAGGTACTGCAGCACCAGCTGGTCCTGGGTCTCTCCGGTTACGCGGTCGCGGGTGTATTGCAGGCGCAGGCGTGAGAATTCACTGGGTGAGAAGTCCAGCATCAGGCTGTCCCGCTCCGGCCGGTGGTCCGGGTCCTCCAGTGCAGTGCCCAGGAATTGCACCCCGTTGTCACTGTCCACCTGATCGTGACGATAACCGACCCGCCAGCGCGGCTGAAACTGCCACACCCCCTGCAGGTACCAGCCGTTCTGGTCGCCGTCGTAGGAGCGATCGCCGAACAGGCCGTCCTCGCGGCGCTGGAAGTACTCGCCCTGCAGCTTGAAATGGGTCAGCGCGCTGTTGCCCTGCGGCGCCCACTTCCAGACGAAATCGATTCCGGACAACGCGCTGTCACCACTGAAGGCCTCCTCCCCGTCCTCGCCCGCAGCGCGCTCTGTGACCTCCAGGTCGAGGTAGCTCAGGCCCAGTTGCCAGCTGTGACTACTGCCAATATCGCCGCCGACATGACCGAACAGGGTCCAGGCATCCGGCGAGGCCCCCTCGCCGGTCGCGGGAAACCGGCTGCTCCAGTTCAGCTCGGCGCCGAGTTCCAGGAACAGCGCGGTGGGCGCCAGCCAGCGCAGTTGCAGTCCATCGCCGATGTATTGTCCGCCGAAAAACGCCTGGTAGGGCAGCGGCCGGTCACTGAAATCGTCCGCGTGACGGTGAAAGCCGTTCAGGTATCCCAGGCCTGAGAAATGCCGGCCGGCGGTCGCGGTCAGCCCACCGGGCAGGCTGGTGGCCTGTATCCAGGCTTCCTCCACCGCGACCTCGGTGTCACCGTCTTCATCCTCCAGGGCCAGGGTCAGGTTGCCGAAAAAGCTGGCGTCGATGGCGGCCTTGAAATTGACTTCCGACTCACCGAGGGAGAAACCGTCCTCGCCGGGCCCCAGTTCCCCCTCAGTGGCGAAGCCCGGTATCGACTCCCAGCCACCATCGAGGTCGGCGTAACGGCCCACGAGGACGGCGCCGATACCCGGGTTGAAGGCATTGGCGGCAACCTGACCGCCGCCAGCGGCGATGGCGCTCTCCTCGGCGATATCAACGGCCTCCGCCGCCGCCCGCCTGGCCACCTGGCTGCTGCGCTCGGCGGCTGCCAGGCGCGATTCCAGATCACTGATTCGCGCTTCGTAGTCGCTGCGCAGCGCATCGATCATCTGCCGCAGCTGTTCAATATCGTCACCGGCCAGGGCCTCCGGACCCGCCAGTGCCAGGGTCGCAGCCAGCGCTGCTGAATTGACTCGTTTCATGACTCCCTCCCATGGGACACAGGCGCACTGTGGCGCCAGGAAAACAATATTTTGCGGTCAGGCGTGGGCGCGGGGAGGGGCGCGGGGTCGGGCAGTCAGCAGCGCCTCGCAGGGGCGGAAGCCCGTGGGGGCTGCCCCGGGTGGACAGGGCGCCCAGCTCGGGGGCGGGGGCAGGGCGACGCCGGTTTCCACGGCGGCCCGGGCATTGCCTGCGCACGCCAGGCAGGGAGTGCTACCACTCTGGTCATAGGGGTGCGTGGCCACGTGGACCAGGGTCGTTGCCTGCAACAGGCCGAGGGCCAGTACCAGCAGCAACACGCGGAAATCGACTCGGTGCATGGCGCCCAATATAGCACAGCAATTTTCAGTGGGCGCGGCTCGCCAGCCCCGCTACACTTAAGCTTTTTAACCGTATTGAGCCCCCGATGACCACACACAAGCAATTGCTCGACGAGATCAAGACGAGCCCCGAAGGCCCCGAGATCCTGGCCATTTTCGACTTCGACGGCACCGTGATTGCCGGTTACTCGGCTTTTCACCTGATCCGTGAGCAGGTGCGGCGCGGGGATTTGTCGCCCCGCGAGTTTGCCGAGTTGGTGCGGGCAATGACCAGTTTCGGCATGGGTAATATGGGTTTCTCCGCCATGATGGTGGCCAGTGCCCAGTTTCTGCGCGGGATCGAGGAAGCGGACTACCACGAGGTGGGCGAGGAGTTGTACCGGAAGCAGATCGCCCGGCTGGTCTACCCCGAATCCCGCGCCCTGGTGAAAGCCCACCAGGCCCGCGGCCACACGGTAGCCATTATTTCTTCCGCCACCCCCTACCAGGTTGAACCCGCCGCCCGGGATCTCGGTATCGAGCACGTGTTGTGCAGCCAGTTGGAGGTGGCCAACGGCAAGTTCACCGGCGACGTGGTCAGGCCGACCTGCTTTGGCCAGGGCAAGGTCGATGCGGCGGAAACACTGGCCGAACAGGTCGGAGCCGACCTGGACGAGGGGTTCTTCTACTCCGACAGCACCGACGACCTGCAACTGCTGGAACGGGTGGGCAAGCCCTGTGCCCTGAATCCCAATAAAAAACTCGAGCGGCTGGCGCGGGATCGGCACTGGCCCGTGGTCCGCTTCGGCAGCCGGGGCCGGCCCACCATTGGAGAGCTGGTACGGACTGTGGCGGCCACCAGCAGCATGGTGACCTCTTTTGCCGCGGGGTTGCCGATCTACGCCCTCACCGGCTCAAAGCGCGCCGCCCAGAACTTCTCCTTTTCCCTGTTCGCCGACACTGCCAGCGCCCTGATCGGACTGGACCTGGAGGTCGAGGGGGAAGAGCACCTGTGGTCACATCGACCCGCCGTGTTCGTATTCAACCACCAGAGCAAGGTGGACGTGATGATCATCGCCCGGCTGCTGCGCCGTGACTTCGCCGGTGTGGGCAAACAGGAGATCAAGAAGGAAAACCCGCTGGTGGGCGTCGCAATGGGCTGGGGAGGTGTGGTGTTCATCGATCGCCAGAACGCCGGCAGTGCCATCGAGGCCATGGCCCCGCTGGTCGACGCCATGCGCGAGGAAGGCAAGTCGGTGGTGCTGGCACCGGAAGGGACGCGCACGGTGTCGGCCAACCTGGCGCCCTTTAAAAAGGGCGCCTTTCACCTGGCCAGGCAGGCCGGAGTACCCATGGTGCCGATCGTGATCCACAACGCCGGCGACGCCGCCCCCAAAGGCGAATTTGTCATGCGCCCGGCCAGCGTGCGGGTGACGGTGCTGCCACCAATCGATACCAGCGGCTGGTCTGTACGCACCATGGACGAGCACGTGCGCGAGGTGCGTAACATGTTCGCCCGCACCCTGGGGCAACCGGAGGAGAAGGGGCGGCCGGCCAAGGCCAAAACGAGGGCTGAGGCCAAAACGAAGGCCAAGACCAAGGCCAAGGCCAAGGCCAAGGCCAAGGCCAAAAAAGCGAAGACTCCGGCGAAAAAAAGCGCCCCTAAAAAATCGACCAGGCCCCGTAAGAAATGATCCGGGCCTGGCTGGCGCCCTGCTTGATCACGCTGGCAGTCAGGGCCGGCGCCGCAGGCACCACCATTCCGGTGTCCGTGGAACTGGCCAACGGCATCGCCGACAGCCTGTTTCCGGTAACCCTCAGGCTGGAGCGCGGCACCTATTACCTCACCGAGCCCCGGATAGAATACCTGGACCAGGGCCGGGTCGGGCTGCAGGCCCGGCTGCAGGCCTATATACATCGCCCGGAGGAAAACGTGGCCATCAGTGAAACCGGCGGAGTCGCTATCACCGGACAACTGGGCTACGACCCCATTGCACTGCAGATACTGTTCCACCATCCGACCCTGGAGCAACTCGAGTTTGATCAGGATAACCCGGAGGCACGCCAGTTCAACCGCGAGGTGCAAAAGGCGTGGCGGCAGCAACTCAACGACCCGATGCGGGCGGACCTGCCGCCCCACCCCTATATCCAGATGTTGAAATACAACATTGGCGACATCGGCTACGATGGCAGCCATATCAACCTGGAGCTGGTTTACTAGTGGCGGCGGCCGTCGCCAGCCTGGCCCTGCAAGGACCCTGTCCCCTACTGACCAAGGAGAACCACCATGTCCGACACGATGTATCGCGCGTCCGTTCCGGTATTCACCCATCAACTGAGGAACCTGGCGGCCATATTGCGCACGGCCGCACGGGATGCCAAGGCACGGGGAATCGATCCGGAGGTATTGCTCAATGCGCGCCTGGCACCCGACATGCTGCCACTCATCAGGCAGGTGCAGATCGCCACGGATCATGCCAAGGGCTGCAGCGCGCGCCTGGCCGGGGTCGAGCCGCCGGTCTTCAAGGACGACGAAAGCAGTTTCAGTGACCTGGACCAGCGTATCCGCGCGGCCCTGGCGTTTATCCGCGGCCTCAAGGCCAGCCAGTTTGCAGACAGCGCGACACGGCCCATCACAATGGGCCTGCCCTTCGGCGAGATCCGCTTTGACGGCCTGAACTACCTGCACGGATGGGCGCTGCCCAATTTCTACTTCCACTACACCACCACCTACAACATCCTGCGCCACAACGGCCTGGCAATCGGCAAGCTGGATTTCCTGGGCAGGGTGCCCGGCATGCAGATGGACGCCCGCGCAGCCAGGAAGCTGGGCGTCAAACCGCGCAGCAAGTCGCGCAAGAAGTAAAGACATGGCGACGTGGCGTCGCCCGACCTTGCGTGGGGCGCACGGGGCAGGCCTGTCGCTCTGCCTGCTGCTGTCGCTGGTGATTGTCACGGCCGCAGCGGCGGACTGGACCCTTCGCCAGGAAGCCGGGCCGTTGCGGGTGGAGAGCCGCCCCTACGACCGGTCACCCCTGCAGGAATTGCGCGGAGTCACCACCGTCCAGGCATCTCTCGGCGCCCTGATGGCACTATTGCGGGATGCCGATTACAACGAGCACTGGGTCTACCGCAGCGGCGGCGCGAAAATTATTGCGACCAACGGCTACCGGCAGGCCCATGTGTACGGTGTGGTCGACGCCCCCTGGCCTATGAGGGACCGGGACAGTATCGTGCGCTTCGACTACCGCCAGGACCGGCAAACCCGGGTAATCACCATCGACATACAAAACGTACCCGACTATCTCCCGGAGCGGGCCGGGCTGGTGCGGGTACCCGAACTCGGAGGCTTCTGGGAATTGCGGCCCCTCGACAACGGCCAGGTGCGGGTAACCTACCAGGTACACGGCGATCCCGGAGGCAGGGTGCCGGTATGGCTGGCCAACCTGGCCGCGCGCCTGTCGGTCATTCATACCCTGGAAAATCTGCCCGCGGCAGTGGCGCGTTATGCCGGCGCGACCTCAAGCTACGTGGCGGAAGCTGACGACCCGTCGAGTTATCCTAGATAACACGGTCGTTGCCGCCGTCGACAGGTATCTGGGCGCCGGTGGTGGCGCCAAACACGTCACTGGCCAGGGTGGACAGCAGGCGGCCGACCTGGGCCGAGGTGATTTCCGCGCCGAGCAGGTTCTTTTTCTTGTACTCCTCCACAGTCAGGCCATAGCGCCGGGCGGATTGCTGCAGGGCTTCCTCGGTCCACAGGCCACTGTCAAACACGGCGTCCGGGTGGATGACATTGACCCGCACCCCGTCACCGGCCAGTTCCAACGCAGCGACCCGGGCCAACTGGGTAAGGCCGGCCTTGCTCACCGAGTAGGCGGCGGCGCCGGGTCCTGGCGCAGTAACATTGCGGGACCCCACCACCAGCATCGAGGGCGCGATGCCCAGTTTGAGAAAAGGTATCACCACGGCAAAAAAACGCTGGGCGGCAGTCAGGTTGACCGCCAGGGTCTGATCCCAGGTGTTCGCGCTGAGTTGCTCCAGGTATTCGCCGGCCCGAAAGATTCCCGCATTGCAGATCGCGATATCGAGGCCACCGTAGCGCCGCACGGTAGCCTCGACCGCCGCCTGCACAGCGGCGCGGTCGGTCACATCGCAAACCAGCCCGGTCATGCCCCCGCTGCCCAGGGTGGCCTCGACGGCGGGGTCGATGTCCAGGCCCACCACGGTGGCGCCATCCGCCGCCAGCGCCCGACAACTGGCCAGGCCGATGCCGCTGGCGGCACCGGTAACCAGCGCCACCCTGCCCAGGTGGGGCTTGCCGGCGCCCTGCTTACCCAGCTTGGCCTGCTCCAGTGACCAGTATTCCAACTCGAAAATCTCGCCCGGCGGCAGTGCCTGCCAGCCACCCAGGGATTCCCCGGTCTGCACGGCCCGCCGGGTGTGGCGGGCGATGTCGGCGACAATGGCACACTCCTTCACGCTGCTGCCGAAGGCGATGCAGCCGGCCTCGCGCCATACGGCGGCCCGCGGCGCCGGGTCCAGCATCTGCTGGCCCTCGGTCCGGTGGCGCTCAAAATAGGCCTCGTAGTCGGCGGCGTAAGCGGCAATTTCGGGGACACCCTCCGGTGGCTCCCGGTCGATGACCACCGGGATCCGCTTGGTACGGATCACGTGATCCGGCGTGATGGGGCCGCGGCAGGCAATCTCGGCCACGTTGTCGAGACTGGCATACCCCTGGGCGTCGGGTTCGGCATCCAGCACCGCCAATTGCGCGCTGCCGCGCTGACGGGAGACTGCCCGGCGAATGCGGGCCAGGGTCAGCAGGTCGATCTCACGGCTCGCCACCGGGTGCCCGGCCACTCCCTCCCGGGAAATGTAGTCTTCCGCCCGGGTGACCAGTTCGATCATCTGCTCGTAGGCCTCGCGCGCGTCATCGCTGAAGGTGAATACCCCGTGGTGCATCAGGATGATGCCTTTACAGGCCGTCAGGTCGACCCCGGCGATGGCATCGGCCACCTGCTTCGAGAGGATAAAGCCCGGCATGATGTAGGGCAGCACCAGGCAGTCCGGAAACAGCTCGGCCATGATGTCCTCGCCGCGCGGGTTATTGGTCAGGGTGACCACAGCGTCGGCGTGGGTATGGTCGACGAATTTGCTGGGCAGGATCGCGTGCAGTATGGCCTCCACCGAGGGTGAGGGCGCGGACTGGTCCAGCATGAAGGCGCGCAGCTGCCGGGTCATGTCCAGGTCAGACAGGCTGTCCAGTTCCGCCAGACGCCGGGTATCGGCCAGGCGCAGGGCGGGAAAGCCGGCTTTCTCGATGGTTTTCAGGTCCCAGCCGCTGCCCTTGACGTACAGCACCGCCAGTTCCTCGCCAAAGAAATCCAGGGCCCGGCCCTTGACCGAGGTGTTGCCGCCGCCGTGCATCACCAGGTCTTCGTTCGCTCCCAACAGGCGCGAACTGTACACGCGCAGGGCCAGGTCGTCGCCGGCAAATGCGGCCGCCTCCTGCTCATTCCACAGGCTTTTCATGCCAGGTTCCTTGTCGCCATATCAAAAAGGACGGGGATTGTAGCGTGTACCGCCACGGGATACGAAATTCGGGGACAGTTTACTTAATTCGGTCAGGCCCCCTCCCGGCACCGGAACGAATGGGAATTAAGTAAACTGTCCCCGAAATAAAAAAAAGGCGACCCGAAGGCCGCCTGAAGGTAGGAACTTGTAGCGCTTTTCAAAACGGGTCGCCACCCCTGGCCGGTCGCCCCTAACCCGGCTGGATCGGCTGGCCGTATGGGATATCGCGCAACGCCCGGCTGATGAGTGTCTGCAGTCGAATCATCTCGAGCCGGGGCCAGGCTGAGCGCTGGCCGGCCAGCATCAGCTCGGAGATTTCCTCCTGGGAAGCATGGGCCAGCAAGCGGTAGGGATTGCGGAAGCGGAATGGCGGCAGGATATTGATATCGCCCACGTAGTCCTGGTTGATAATGGACACGCCCATGGACAGCCACTGCTGCAGGTGCTGCTGGCGCGACAGGGAGCGCTCGACAATGGATGCACCGGCATTGAGCCACTCGCGGCCGGAGCGAACACCGGCATAGCGCAGCGCCGATAGGGCACCGGGCAGGCGCTGGCCGTCGGAGATGAAGGGCAGCACGTGGGGGTTGGTCTGGCTCACGATGTAATGGTTGACCCCGTACAGCCGCGACAGCCGCTTGGCCGGTAAATCGTCGCTCACCGACCCATCGACCCAACGGCGCGAGGGCAGGTAGGGCTGGCGGTCGCCGTGACGGTCGCGGGCCATCAGCACTACGGGGGGATAGACCCCCGGCACCGCGCCGGAGGCTCGCACCGCCTCGCGGATATACACGTGAGGCGTGGTGACGGCGTTCAGCAGGCGCGAGGTCTGGTGCCGCTCGGCCGCGGCGACCGACACGTTCAGGTGCAGACCGGAGCGCTGGTGGGCCTCCTCGAAAGTGAGGTCCGGAATCAGCGTTTCGATGATATTCGCAATTTCCCCTGGCTGCATCAGCTGCGGCACCACCCGGCCGCGGCCCCGGTCGCCCTTGTACACCAGCACCTCCGGGTCGAAGATCGGTGCCAGCTCGTCCGCCGTCCGGGTCGCCACCAGCGCACCCACGAAGGCCCCCCCGGAAGAGCCGGACAGGATTTCCGGCAGCAGGTTGTGCTCGTGCATCGCCTTCAGCACGCCGATGTGGAAATACAACAGCGAGCCTGCCCCGCTCAACATCAGGGCGGTGTGGCCGAAGCACTGGCGGGCCCGGGCGAAAAAGACATGCTTCTCGGCAGTGTCGATGTCATCAACGGTGTCGGAGGCCAGGTACAGCAGAGACTCGGCGACCTCCTCGATGTAATCGGCGATCAGTTGCTTGGTGCCCAGGGGAGATACACCATACAGCGCCGCGCGACCCATGCCGCCGATGTTGCCGTGGATGCCCTCCAGCAGGGAGTACAGCAGGCCGTGGTTGTCGTGCCGTGCGCGGTAGGTGCGCAGCTGGTCCAGGCGCATGCGAATGGCCACGTAGTCATACTCGCGCGAGCGGTCCCGCGAGCGCCAGCGATCCAGCCGCAGCTCGCGATCGTAACGCTCGGCGCATTCCCGCCAGGTCGGGTAATCCGGCGCCCGGCGCATGGCTCGCTCCAGGCGACGCCGGCTGGTTGGCAATCGCACCGCTCTCATCACCCGGCCCGCTTGCGCGCCCGTCCCCGGCTGGCCTTGAGCATTTCCTGGTAGGACTCTGTGAGACAGTCCTGGTAAAACTCCGGGTCCGGCATCATCTCGCGACAGCACATGAAGCCGATCGAGATACTGCCGTTATAACTGATCACCGGGTGGAACAAACCGGAGTTGTCCATGGAGGGGCCGGTGCCGTATATGCGCAACACCTGCGCGCCGTTCAGGTACAGGGGCACCTGGGGGCCGGGCACGTTGGTGACCACGGTATTGAAGGTGGGCTTCATGAGCGACATCATGCCGCTCTCCGCCGCCACCCTGAACCCGGTCACCGCGACCCGGTTGGGAATCGTGGAGGTCACGTCGGTGAGCAGGCGCGCGCCCACCGCGTTGGTGTAGGCCTTGGACTCTACAGCCGCTTTGTGCACTGCCGCCAGGCGCTTGAGCGGGTCCTTCACGTCCGAGCGCATGTCGATATTCATCATGGACACCACGTTGCCGCCGGTGCCGCGCTCGCTCTCGTCGCGAACATTGATCGGGGCGCCCGTTATCAGGCTCTTGGCCGGCGTCTCGCCCTTGGCGTCCAGGTAGCGGCGCATGCCGCCGGATACCACGCTCAGTATCACGTCATTGACGGTCGCTCCCTCCACGCGCTGCTTGATGCGTTTCACCTCGTCCAGGGACAGGTCGACGGCGCCGAATACGCGGGCCGCTGACACGGTGCCGTTGAAGCGGGTCCGCTCCCTCTCGCCCAGCCGCTTGAAGGAATGCTGGCGCTCGCCGGCCCGCACCCGCTGCCAGGCGGGCACCCCCTTGCGAATGACGTCCACCATGCGCAGGGGTTGCTTCAGGTTGTTGCGGTAGGCATTCCACAGCAGGGTGGACTTGCTCGGTGGCGCTTCCGGTTGCCAGGGCGCGGCTTCCTCCGCCACTGGTGGTACCGGGCTGAGGTCGTGAATGGCCTCCATGATCTCGGCACCGGTGGCGCCGTCGATGGCGGCATGGTGAATCTTGAGCAGGATCGCGAAGCAGCCCGGCGGCAGCCCGGCGACGTTGTCCAGCCCTTCGATGACGTAGGCTTCCCACAGGGGCCGCGAGCGGTCCAGGGGCCGGGCCAGCAGGCGTGCGGCCTGGATGCACAACTGGCGCCAGTCACCCGGCTTGGGCAGGGCGATGTGGCGCACGTGGAACTCGAGGTCGAAATCCTCGTCTTCCACCCAGTACGGCAGGTCCAGTTCCAGCGGCACATCCAGCAGTTTGCGGCGAAAAACCGGGGACCGGTCCAGGCGCGCCTCGAAGGTGCGCAGGATGTCCTTGAAACGCACGAAACCTCCCGGAGCGGAGGACATATCGTAGATCATCATCGGCCCGATATGCATCGGGGAGCGGCTGCTCTCGGTGTGCAGGAAGGAAGCGTCCAGGGCGGTGAGCTGCTGTAACATGGTGTCGGTATCTCCTCGCCCGGTCAGGGCGCCAGTGACTTCAGTTCCGCCCAGTCGAGCGGTGCGTCGTAGTCCACGCCGGGCACGGCGAAACCGTTGAGTTGCATGAAATCGGTCTTCAACTGGTCGTAATCGCCCACTTCCCGGAAGTTCTCGGGGGTGATCTGGGCGAAAAGCCGCGCGGCTTCTTCCTGTACATCCGGGCGCAGCTCCCAGTCGTCGAGGCGAATCCAGCGGTTCTCATCCAGTACCACGTCTCCCAGTGCCGGGTACAGCCGGTCGAAGAACATGCGCTGGGCCTGGTCGACACAGTCCTCGTTGAGGTTCTTCTCCTTCATCACCTTGAGCATAACGGTGCCGTACACGGGCGACGTGGGGATGAACACGGCGGCCTTGGTCACCAGGGCCTTGCAGACCACGATATAGGCGTTGCCGCCCAGGTCCCGCTGCAGCCGCGTGTTGATTTCCTCGGCGGTTTCCGCCAGGTGGCGCTTGGCCCGACCCAGGGTGCCGCCGGTGTAGATCCGGTAGCTCAGGTCCGGGCCGATGTAGGAGTAGGCGACGGTCTTGCAGCCGCGGGTCAGGACGCCCGACGCGTCCAGCGCGTCCAGCCAGAGCTTCCAGTCTTCACCGCCCATGACGGTGACGGTCTCCTGGATTTCGTGATCGGTGGCCGCGGGCGCAGTCACCTCCACCAGGGAGTCGGAGGCGAGGTCAAAGTTGTAGCCGGTGTAGGGTTCACCGATTGCGCCGAGGGTGGAGGTATGCATCACCCCGTCGTGGGGCGTACGGCGCTTGCCCGAGGCGATGGAGTAGACCACCAGGTCGACTTTGCCACCGAACTCAGTCTGTATATACTCGATCACCTCCCGGCGCATCTCGTCAGAGAAGGCGTCGCCGACAAAGTTCTTGGCGATCAGGCCATCGCGCTCGGCCTCCTCGCGGAAAAAGATATTGTTGTACCAACCCGCGCTGCCGGTAAAACCCCTCTCGAGGTCGGGGCCGCGTTCAAAGGACACGCCGATGGTGTCCGCGGCACCGCCGCCGAACGCCGCGGCGATCCGGGTTCCCAGGCCGTAACCTGAGGATGCGCCAATGATCAATACCTTTTTCGGACCGTTATGCTGGGGCTTGCGCCGGGCGCTGTCGATCAGACTGCGCACCTGTTCCCTGCAACCCCAGGGGTGGCAATTGGTCACGACGTTGTTGCTGACTTCGAATTTCACCTGCATCCCTATACCTCCTCCTTATCGTTTCGTTGTGCCCGCGCCAATGGCTCGCGACACGCCTCCGGTTACGTTTACCTTGACATAATATTACATTCATTATATTTTTATATCAAGTGAATTTAAAGAAAACAGCCAATCTACTGACTGGAGGGAATACCGCGATGAACGAGCAAGCCTACCTGGAACAGCTGCAGGCCCTGTACGACCAAAACTGGCCCGAGGGAGCGCCCCGGGAGGCCCTCTACCCGCATGGCGAACGCCCCCTGTCGGCCTATCTCTCCGCCTGGGCCCGGCAGCAGCCGGAAAAGCCGGCACTGCACTTCTACGGCTTTGAGCTGAGTTACGGCGCGCTGGACAGGCTGACCAACCAGATGGCGAACCTGCTCCAGAGCCAGGGCATACAGGCCGGCGACCCGGTAGCCGTGTTCATGCCCAATTGCCCGCAGTTTCACATCGTCTATTTCGGCATCATGAAGGCCGGCGCCATCCACGTACCGGTCAGCCCGCTGTCCAGGGAACTGGAGCTGCGCCATCAACTGGGGGACAGCAAGCCCCGGGCGCTGATCTGCTTCGACGGATTGCTGGCACTGGCGCAACCGGTCTGCGCGGAGCTGGGCATCGACACCCTTATTGCCACCAGCATCAGCGAGGTGCCCGTAGATGACGCCGCGTTCAGCCTGCCCGATGTCTGTACCGCGCCGAAGCTGGACCTGCCGACCGGGGTGATCGACCTGCTGCCTGCGCTGCAGGGGGTGTCTGACCACGCACCGGCGGTCGAGCCCGCGCTGGACGACGTGGCCGCCCTCAACTACACCGGCGGCACCACCGGCCTGCCCAAGGGTTGCGTACACACCCACCGCAATATCATCGGCACCGCCGCGCCGTTCCACCCGCTGGTCTTCGGCATGCCTGCCGAGGGCCCCAGTGACCAGATCATGCTCAACTTCCTGCCCGAGTTCTGGATTGCCGGCGAGAACATCGGCATGTTACTCCCTGTATATTCCGGCTCCACCCTGGTGTTGATGGCCCGCTGGGACGCCGAGGCCTTCATGCAGCAGGTGCAGCACTACCGGGTAAACCAGTGCGCCCTGCTGGTTGACAGCATCGACGAGTTGCTCAACCACCCGTCGCTGACTGACTTCGACCTGACCTCCCTGTCCGTCACGCCGTGTATCTCGTTTATCAAGAAGCTCAACCCGGCCTACCGCCGCCGCTGGCGTGAAGTCACCGGCAGCACCCTGTTCGAAACCGCCTACGGTATGACCGAAACCCATACCTGTGACACCTTCACCCGGGGCTTCCAGGAAGACGATTTCGACCTGGGATTCGATCCGGCCTTCGTCGGCCTGCCCGTGCCCGGCACCCAAATCAAGATCTGCGATTTCGAGACTGGCGAACTGCTGCCGCTGGGCAGCGAGGGCGAAATCCTGGTCAAGACGCAGACGCTGCTCAAAGGTTACTGGAACAAGCCGGAGGCCAATGCAGAGCTGTTTGTGGACGGCTGGTTCCGCACTGGCGACCTGGGCACCATTACCGAGCAGGGCTTCCTCCGCTACCTGGGTCGGCGCAAGGAAATGCTCAAGGTGAACGGCATGAGCGTATTTCCCACCGAACTGGAGGCCATGCTGGGCCAGAATCCCGCCATTGCCGCCTGCGGCGTCATCGGCCGTCCCGACGAGCGCAAGGGCCAGGTGCCGGTGGCTTTCGTTACCCTCAAGCCGGGCTCGGGAGAGGATGAAGAGTCACTGCGCGACTGGTGTCGTGAAAATATGGCTATATTCAAGGTACCGGAGATTCGACTGGTCGACGAGATGCCGATGACTGCCACCGGCAAGATTCGCAAGGTCGAACTGGAGCAGCTGATATGACACCACTATTCCGGCAGATACTGATCGCCAACCGCGGAGAAATCGCCATTCGTATCGCCCGCGCGGCCGCCGACCTGGATATTTCGTCCCTGGCGGTATTTGCCGAGGACGATAGTCAGAGCCTGCACGTCCGGAAAGCGGACCGGGCGGTGCCCCTGACCGGCCGCGGGGTCAAGGCCTACCTGGACATCGAGCAGATCATCGCCATCGCGCAGCAGGAGGGCTGTGACGCCGTCCACCCGGGCTACGGCTTCCTGTCGGAGAACGCCGAGTTGTCCCGCCGCTGCCGCGAGGCCGGCATCACCTTTATCGGTGCCTCGCCGGAACTGCTGGAACAGCTCGGCAACAAGGCGATCGCACGCGAGGTGGCGGCGCGCAGTGACACCCCCATGGTGGGCGGAATCAACCGCGCCTGTACACTGGGCGAGGTGCAGGATTTCTTCGCCGGGCTCGGCGACGGCGCTGCCGTGATGATCAAGGCCCTGGCCGGCGGCGGCGGTCGCGGCATGCGCGCGGTGACCCGCGCCGAGGATCTAGAGACCGCTTACCAGCAGTGCCAGGAGGAGGCCACCATCGCCTTCGGCAGCGGTGATGTCTATGTCGAACAGCTGGTGCAGAACGCCCGCCACATCGAGGTCCAGATACTGGGCGACGGCCGCGGTGGCGCGGTACACGCCTGGGAACGGGAGTGCACCCTGCAGCGCCGCAACCAGAAGCTGCTGGAGATCGCCCCCAGCCCCAGCCTGAGCGACGCCGAGCGCACCCCCATCATCGAGTCGGCCTGCCGACTGGCGTCGGACGTGCAGTACCAGGGACTGGGCACCTTCGAATTCCTGCTGGACGCCGCCGACCACAGCAAGTTCTATTTCATGGAGATCAACCCGCGCATCCAGGTGGAGCACACGATCACCGAGGAGATCACCGGTCTCGATCTGGTACGCAACCAGATCCTGCTGGCAGCGGGTGCCGGCCTGGATGAGTTGGGCCTCAGCGCCCCGCCGCCGCGCGACGGGTGCGCCATCCAGGCCCGGATCAATCTTGAGACCATGCTCAGCGACGGCGGTACGCGCCCCGCTTCCGGCGTCATCGGCGCCTACCAGATGCCTGGCGGCCGCGGTATCCGGGTGGACGACTACCTGTACGGCGGCTACCGGGTCAGCCCCAGCTACGACTCCCTGGGCGCCAAGCTGATCGTGTCCGGCGCGGATTACGGCGCGGCCCTGAAGAAAATTTACCGCTGCCTGCAGGAAGTGAATATCGAGGGCGTGGCCAGCAACAAGGCCCTGCTGCTGAACCTGGTGCAGGCGCCGTCGGTGCTGAAAAACCAGCTCAACACCCGCTATGTAGAGGAGCACATCGCCACCCTGGTGGACAACGGCAGCCATAACGAGTTGTTTTTCCGCGGCGAGTCCCTGGCTAGCACGGAACAGGCCGGTCCCGCCATCCCGGCGGACTGCAACCCCCTCGCCTGCCCCAGTGCCGGCACCCTGGTCAGCCTGGAGGTGGAACCCGGCTCGGAGGTCTACGAGGGCCAGGTGGTCGCCTATATCGAGGCCATGAAAATGGAGTTCCCAATCGCCGCCGACCAGGACGGCGTACTGGTGGAGTTCCTGGTCACCGAGCCCGGCGCGGTAATCGACGAGGGCCAGGCCATCGCCGCCCTGCGCCCCGGCGAGGTCAGCGTGGAGCGCGACCTGGACGACGAGGAACTGGACCTGGATGCGATCCGCCCCGACCTGGCAGAGGCGCTGGAGCGCAACGCCGGGGTACTGGATGCGGCGCGTCCCCAGGCAATTGCCAAACGGCACGAGCGGGGCAAGCGCACGGCGCGGGAAAACGTGGCGGACCTGCTGGATGACAACAGCTTCAATGAGTATGGCGCCCTGGTGGTGGCCGCCCAACGAAAGATTCACGACGAGCAGACACTGCGTGAAATCAGCCCCGCGGACGGCATCATCACCGGCATCGGCGCCATCAACGGCGACCTGTTCCCCGGCGAAGACGCGCGCTGTGCCGTCCTGGCCTACGATTACACGGTCATGGTCGGCACCCAGGGCCTTCTGGGACACAAGAAAACCGACCGTCTCGCACAACTGGCCAAGCAGTGGCGCCTGCCGCTGGTGGCCTTCGCCGAAGGGGGCGGCGGTCGCCCCAACGACACGGATACCTGCGCGGCCAACCACCTGGACGTCCACACCTTCTCCTACCTGGGTGAACTGTCCGGCCTGGTACCCACAGTGGGCATTGTGTCCGGTAACTGTTTTGCCGGAAACGCGGCCGTATTCGGCGTCATGGACCTGACCATCGCCACCCGCGACGCCAGTGTCGGCATGGCCGGCCCGGCCATGATCGAGGGCGGCGGCCTGGGCGTCTTCAAGGCCAGCGAGGTGGGCCCGGTCTCGGTGCAGGAACCCAACGGCGTGTTCGACATCGTGGTCGAGGACGAGGCCGAGGCGGTAGCCGTCGCCAAGCAGTACCTGGGCTACTTCCAGGGCGCGCTGCCGGAGTGGGAAACGCACGACCAGCGCCTGCTGCGCCACCTGGTGCCGGAAAACCGCATGCAGATCTACGATATCCGACAGGTGATCGAGACCCTGGCGGACGTGGGCTCGGTACTGGAACTGCGACGCAACTTCGCCCGCAACGCGGTAACCGCGCTGGTGCGCATCGAGGGCAAGCCCTACGGCCTGTTCGCCAACGACCCGCACCACCTCGGTGGCGCCATCGACGCCGCGGCCGGCGACAAGATCGCGCGCTTCATCCAGCTCTGCGACGCCCACGACCTGCCCATCATTTCCCTGGTGGATACCCCCGGGTTCATGGTCGGTCCGGAGGCGGAGAAGCAGGCCACCGTGCGCCATATCTCGCGTATCTTCGTCAACGCGGCCAACATCACCGTGCCCCTGTTCTCCGTGGTGCTGCGCAAGAGCTACGGGCTCGGCGCCCAGGCCATGGCCGGTGGCGGATTTGCCAACCCCATGCTGGCCGTCTCCTGGCCCAGTGGCGAATTCGGGCCGATGGGCTTCGAGGGTGCGGTGCGCCTGGCCTACCGCCGGCAACTGGAGGCGATCGAGGATCCGGAAGAACGCCACAACATGTTCTCGGAACTGGTGGCCCAGATGTACGAAAATGGCAAGGCGCTGCACACGGCGGCCTTCCTCGAAATCGACGCCGTGGTCGATCCGCTGGAGACCCGCGACTGGCTGGTCCGGGCCCGGTCCTGTACCCCGGCACCGGCGCCGAGGCAGGGCAAGAAGCGTCCCTGCATCGACACCTGGTAACGAAAAAGGCCGCCCCGTGGGCGGCCTGGGGGGACCGCTCGGAGGCTAGTTGCGGCCGAACTCGTAGATGAAGTCGATACCGTAGCTGCGCGGCTCCTTGAAGGAGTCGATGGCAAAGCCCAGGGTGCCGAAGTCGATACCCCACTCCCGGTAGTGTTCGTCGGTGAGGTTGCGGCCCCACAAACCGACGTTCAGCATGCCGCCCAGCACCGGCATGTCGTACAGGTTGGCCCGGGCGTGAACCAGGGTCTGGTCTTCCGTGCTGTCGAACAGGTTCAACTGCGGGTGGAATACCATTTCATCCTGGTAGGTGACTTCCGCCCGCAGGTTGAGCTGGCCCCAGCTGAACGCCGGGAAGTCGTAGGACAGGATCAGCGCGCCGTTGTTATCGGGCGAGCGCTCCCGGGTGGCGACCGAGGAAATATCTTCCACCAGGGTGATGGGATCGGCGCCCGGACCGGGATTGGGCAGCGCGGTCAACGGATCGACTCGCTGGGTCAGGAACTCCTTGTACTCCGCATCGATATAACCGTAGTTCAGCATCAGGCGCAGGCCTTCCGTCAACTGCGCGGTCAGCTCGATCTCGATGCCTTTGTTTTCCAGCTCGCCGGCGTTCAATACCACCGACGAGGCGCCCGCCGGGCCGGCCTTGAAGCTGTTGATCTGGGCGTCATCGTACTCCATGTAAAAGATGGCCGCGTTCAGGCGCAGCCGCGAGTCCCACCAGTCGCTCTTGAGGCCTAATTCGTAGTTGGTCACGGTCTCCTCATCGAAGCCGTCCTGGAAGTCCGCCACGCTGGTGGCCCGGGCCCCGAAACCGCCCGAGCGATAGCCGGTGGCGTAGGTCACGTAGGTGCGCAGGTCATCGTTCCAGGCATAGTTCAGGGTCAGGGAGCCGCTGGTGTTGGTCCAGTCGTCCGAGGCCAGGGCGGTGGTGCCACCGCCCTCGATGCGCGAGTTACGCAGGTAGGCCTCCTTGTCGTCCTTGGTGTAGCGCAGGCCCACCGTGACATCCAGCTGGTCGGTGGCAGCGAAGGTCACCTGGCCGAAGGCCGCCTGACTCTCGTTGTCCGAACCGTACTGGAAGATGGGCGTACTGAGCTGTACATCCTTGCCGAAACACGGCGCCGGGCTGCTGAAATCCTGGCACAGGAAAGCCTGGGTGCCGGGGGGCTGGGCGCCGAATGCGAAGGTTGCCGGCAGGATAAAGAACTGCGGATTGTCCTCGTTGCTCTCCTCCTCGAAGTAGTACAGGCCCAGGGTGTACTGCAGGCGCGAGTCCATGGCGTCGCCCAGTACCTGGAACTCGTGGGTGGTCTGCTCGTTGTCGCTCAGGCGCTCCGCGCGGAACACCGAGCGGTACTCGCCGGCGGGGACGAAGGTGCCGGGGGCGATGGTCGGGTCCTCCAGCACGGTGACGCCGTCCGACTTGAAGGCGCCGAAATCGGTGCCGGTGGTGCCGCTGTCCCACTCACGGTAGGAGCCGATGTACTTCAGGGTGAGGTTGTCGCTGAGATCCCAGGCCAGGGTCAGGGTGTGCGCCTCCACATCGGAGAAGGTGTCCATGCCTGGCGAAAAGGCCATGGGAAGTCCGCTGAGGCGGTCCTCGTCGGCGAAGGCTGTGGCCTGCCGGGTAATGGCGCCACCGATCTGGTTGTTCGGCGGGCGGGTGGCCACAATCTGGGACAGGGCGGCATTGCTGTCGCGCTCGGAGTTGTCGTAGGTGTAATCCGCCACGAAGTTGTCCGTGGGCGTCAGCCGCAGGGCGATACGGTAGGCCTTGGACTCCTGCTCCCCCAGCTTGTTGCCGAGCACGGTATTGTTCACGTAACCGTCTTTCTCATTGTAATTGTAGGTCAGCTTGGCGGCGAACATGTTACCCAACAGGCCCGTGTCCAGGGTGGTCTTGGACCGCAGGAAGTCACGGTTGCCCAGGGTGATGTGCTGCTTGAAGCCGAACTCGTCCCGCGGCTTCTCGGTAATGATATTGATCGCGCCGCCGATGGTATTACGGCCGTACAACGTGCCCTGCGGGCCGCGCAGTACCTCGATCCGCTCCAGGTCGACGATGTCGAATACCGAGCCGGTACTGCGCGCGATATAGACGCCGTCCACGTACAGGCCGACGGTGTTTTCATTCAGCAGGGAGGTTTCGCCGGTGCCGACGCCGCGGATGGAAAAGCCGTAGTTGTCGAGGGAGGAAGGCTGCCGGCTGATCTGCAGGTTGGGCGTGTACTCCGACACCTGGCCGGCCTCGTAGACTCCCATGTTCTCCAGTTCCTGGGCTGCGAAGGCGGCCACCGAGATCGGCGTATCCTGCAGCGACTCCTCCCGCTTCTGTGCCGTGACGATAACTTCTTCAAGCGCCAGGTTCTGGGCGATGCCGGGGGTGGCAATAGCAGCGGCCACGGCGCCGGCCAGCAGGGTTTTGCGGTAGTGCATACGTAGTTCCTCGCGGTTGAATTATTATCTGCGTGTGGTACTCAACGCTGAAATGCAGTCTAGCGCCACCGCCAGAAATAACAAAGCGGCCGTGGAAACGGATAATTGAACCGGCCCGGGCTTTTCGGTCGTATTGTGAAAAGTTGGCAAAACCGCTCAGGCTTCCGGTTCAATTTGGATTTCCTCACTCGCCAGCCAGCCGTAGCGCACCGCACGGGCCATCACCGGCCCACCACCTGTCAACCGCACGGGATCGCGGTACAGCTGCCAGCGCTCCTCGCTGCCGCGCCGATAAGCCAGCGAGGCGCCCGCCGTGTCAGCCTCCAGGAACAGTACCCCACCCTGGATAACGCCGCGGGGAGACGGCGTCTGCAACTGCGAGCCGTGCGGCTGGAAGCGGCGCGCCATCTCGGCCTCACTGTCCTCGCTCCAGTCGCCGATCCGGGCCAGGCGCTGCTCCAGCGCACGACGCAGGCGAATCAGGTCTGCACCGTAGCGCGGGTCGGCGCTGAGGTCGGTGACTTCGAAGGGATCCCGGTCCAGGTCATACAGTTGCTCCGTCCCCGGAGGCTCAAACCAGTCCCGCTGGACCGCGTCCAGTTGCCCGGCGGCGTACAGGGCCCGCATTTCCCGCACCATGTCGATGTTGTCACGAAAAGCCAGGGGATGACCGCCGGGCAGGTCCGGGTACCAACTGCGAATATACTTGAAGCGCCGGTCGCGCACCGCTCGCTGCCGATCCACCACCTCGTCGATGCGATCACGCTGCGCATACACATACTGTCGCGGTGCGGCGGCGAGATCGGCGAAGTCCTGCCCGTGCAGGTATTCGGGGGGTGTTACGCCCGCCAGTTTCAGGATGGTCGGCGCCAGGTCCACGAAGCTGATCAGGCGCCGGTCCACGCTGCCGGGTTCGACCCCGGCGGGCCGGTAGGCCGCGGGCCAGCGGATGATCATGGGCACGTGAATACCGGCGTCGAACAATTCCCGCTTGGCCCGGGGCAGGCCGTCGCCGTGGTCGGTGGTCCAGATGACGATGGTGGAGTCCGCCAGGCCATCGGCTGCCAGTTGCGCCAGCAGTTCACCCACCTCGGCATCCATCTGGGCGATATTGTCGTAATGCCGGGCAACGTCCTGTCGCACCGTGGGTGTGTCCGGGTAATAGGGCGGCAGCCGCACCGCCGCCGGGTCAGTGACAGCTGCCACCTCGTCCAGCTGCCACCACCGGAAGAGCTGCAGCAACAGCTGCATTCCGCTGTGCGGCAGGGTGCCCAGGGGGGTGAAAACACCGCTTTCGTGGGTCACGAGAAAATTGCGCAAAGCGAAAAATGGCTGACCAGGCGGGCGGTCTCGCCAGGCGCCGGGCCCGGTGCCCTCCTCATCCCAGATCGTAAATGGTCCGCTGCCGGCATAGGGGCCGCTGAACTGGTAATCCAGCTTGCTGTCGGTGTAGGTATAATACCCCGCCTCGCGCAGCAGTTCCGGGTAGGCCTTCACCCCCGCGGGTGGCACGGCCAGGTAGGCCCCACCCGGGGCGCTGCTGGTGCGCATATGCTGGGTCCCGGTGGCCACCTGGTGCATGCCCAGGATATGTGCGGCGCGGCTCGGCGCACAGACCCCGGCCGTGGTGAATACCCGGGTGTAGCGCACCCCCTCAGCCGCCAGCCGGTCGAGGTTGGGGGTGCGGGCCACCGGGTCGCCGAAGGCGCCCACCCGGGGGCTCATGTCCTCCGCCATCAGCAACAGGAAATTGGGCGGCGCCGGGCCGGCGTGGGCCGCCGTGGCAACCAGTATGAAGAGCGGAACCAGCAAGCGGATTCCCGCCCCGGGCATCAGCGCGAGCCCTTGTCGAGAGCGCGTTCGGGGTCCCCGATCACGGCCAGCAGCCTGATCAGCCGGTGCCGGGGGAGCAGGCGCGGCAGCAGCAGCATGAGGCGGTTGGCGCGCCCGGTGACCACGATCGCCTCCTTGCGCCGCGCCAGCGCGACCAGGGCTTCAGCCACCACCTCCTCCACGTCCTGGGTCACCGCGGCGGGCAGGCTGTCATTATCCCCGGCGCCGGCGGAGGCCTGCGCGACAAATTCGGTGCGGGTCAGGCCCGGGCACAGGCCCATCACATAGATGCCACGCCCCCTCTGTTCATGCCACAGGCACTCCGAGAAAGCCGCCAGGAAGGCTTTGCTGCCGCTGTAGATGGGCTGCGCCGGGGTGGGCAGGAAGGAGACGATGGAGGCGACATTGATCAGGGCGTCTCCGGGTTCGGCCTGCCGCAGGAAGGCGTGGGCCAGATCCACCACCGCCTGGCAATCCACCGCCAGCAGGTTGCGCTGTTTTTCCAGGTCCGACTGGTAAAAGGGCTCCAGGCTGCTGAGGCCGGCGTTGTTGACCAGCAGATGCACGTGCTCCCCGGCGATCCGCGCCATCACGGACTCGCGTCCGGCCACTTCAGCCAGGTCGGCCAGCAGGTAGCTGTGGCCGTCGCCGGGCAGTTGCTCCATCAGTTCCTGCAGTCGCTGCTCGCGGCGCGCCACCGCGAGCACGCGGTAACCTTGCGCCGCCAGTTGCCGCGCGAATTCCCGCCCGATGCCGGAGCTGGCGCCGGTAACCAGTGCAAGCTTCACCTCAGCCGGCCCGCGCTTCGGCTCTCGCTTCGGACAAGGCCTCCGCCCGGGTCCGCCGCACCAGTAACCACAGGCCGCCGATGGCGGCGGCGGGACTGAGCACCGACCACTGCAGATTCAGGCCTACCCACTTGAGCCAGAAGCCCCAGACGCCGTCCTCGATATTGCGAAAATCCACCAGGATCTCCCCCAGGTAAATCACCGAGGTGTTGCCGTAAAAGGCCGACCAGTTGGCGAGAATGCCCAGGCCCAGGGCCGACTTGTAGTGGCGGCCGCGGACCATCCACCAGGCCGCCAGCAATTCCAGCACGCCCAGGTGGGACAGCATCGCCTCGTGCGCCAGCTGGGCCTCGTGCGGCCGCATGTAGCGGGTGTCGGCCACCGAATACAACCACCAGGGCCAGAAGAACCACTCATCGGGCTTGAGCTCCGAGCCCAGGTGATAGAGGTAGGGAATCTTCATGTACACCACGGGCAATTCCCACAGCAGTTCCGCACAGCCGCTGGTGATCAACCACACCACCAGGAACTCGTGCCACTTCTGCTCCAGGCTGCGGCGCTCGCCCCGGTTGTCCACGAAGGCGAACAGCGCCGCCCAGTAGCCGATGAACAGGCTGACCGAGACATACTTGTCCGCCGGCATCGGTGCAATAACGCCCAGCGCGATCAGGGTCCAGGCGGTCACGAAGGCGCCGGGGATCATGACGGCCGAGGCGACATAGGCGGAGCGGCGGATGTTGAAGCCGGTGCGGGCCGGGGCGACCCAATCGTGGAGCCCGGTGGCGGCGAGGGGTTGGCTATTCATATTGTCATCCTCGGTGTTATCAGCCTGTGATTACACCACCGGGAAAGGAGCGGGGAAAGGGCGGGAGGCGGTGCGGTGGGCGCGGTTCAGCTAATCATCCCCGAGGGCTACCCGCGCCAGCATCTGCATGACCATCTGCCAGCCCTCATCGGTATCGAGCTTCAGGCCATTGTAGTCGGGGGAACTGTTGGCGCGCATGGCGAGGTAGTTGGCAGCCGCCTGGAGGATAAAAATACGGGCCATGTCCCCTTCGTTGTCATAAGCCGGGTCCCCGGTCACGAGCAATTCGTGGGAGTAACCCAGACGACGGCGCACGGCCTCGAGCAGCCGCGGCAGGCTCCTGGAAGTACCCAGGTCCTGGGCCATGACCTGGCAGGCCGCGGGGTTGTCGCGCAGCATGCCGGCGTAATTGACGTGAATGCGCGCCAGCCGCTCCCGGGGACCGTGGCGCGAAAAGCTCTCCAGGTCCTCCCCGGCAATCTGCTCTGGCGAGGGATTCAACTCCGAACGCTCCAGCCAGGCCTCGGCCAGCCCATCCAGGCCACCGAAATACTTGTAGATCAGGCCCTTGCCCACACCCGCTTCGGCCACGATGGCGTTGATACCCAGGCCTTCCACACCTTCCGCCAGCAACACCCGCTCAAACGCGTCCATGATGCGATTCTGCGTGGCGCGGCGCTTGGCCCCCTGCCGGGGCTTGCCGGGCGTCACTTGCGCGCTGATTTCTGACATTGGGTGTTCCGGGTAGCGTTTGCTCGCTATTCTACGCAGAAAAAGTTGACCGTGCGGTCATTTTTTCTTGACTCGGTCCGCGCCAGGGGTTAGAAATAGCCTAATGACATAACTTTAAGTCAAATGCCGCCCCCTTGGGGCCGCTCGGCAAGCCCCCGGAGGATGACCCATGCCCCTGACCAACCCCAGAACACTGATAGCACTACACCTCGCTGCGGTCTGCGCGAGCCTGACCGGCACGGCGCGGGCCCAGGACGACTCAGCGACTGCTGCCGCCCTGGAGGAGGTGGTGGTCACGGTCCGGAAACGGGCCGAAAGCGTACAGGACGTACCCCTGGCGATCGACGCCTTTGACGCCGGCAGCATCGAGCAATTCAATATCCAGAGCACCGGGGACGTCGCACGCTATACGCCGGCCCTGACTTTCGATGTGGGTGCGCTGCCCAACGACACACGCCCCTCCATCCGCGGAGTCAACGCCACCCGGGGCCGTCCCAACGTGGCTATCCTGGTCGACTCGATCGACGTTTCCAGTGAGGCAATGACGGTGGCCGGCGGCGGCATTACCGCCAACCTGCGCCTGCTCGACCTGGAACGTATCGAGGTGGTCAAGGGGCCCCAGAGTGTCCTGTACGGCCGCAGCGCCTTTACCGGCGCGGTCAACTATGTCACACGTCGACCCTCACATCAGTTCGAAGGTAAGATCGACGCCGACTACGACGAGCACAATACCTACAACCTGAACCTGTCGGTCTCAGGCCCCCTGGTGCAGGACACCCTGGCCGCGCGCCTGACCCTGTCGACCTACGACACGGATGGCTGGTACCAGAACCCGAATACCGGCGATGACCTTGGCACCGGTGAGTCCAGCGGCGGCTCCCTGGCCCTGGAATGGCAGGCCAGCGATCATTTCACGGCCTACGTCCGGGCGGAATATTCGGAAGACGAATACAGTCCGCGCGCAGAGCCCATGATCCGTTCCATGAGCGAACAATTCGATCCGGCGGTCAATTTCATGGCCACCGGCACCGTGACCGACGCGGCCACCCAGTTGCCCTATGCCTTCGATGGCACCGTTTGCAATGGCATCGACCGGCAGCAACCCTACTTCGACAGTTTCGGCATGGGCCCCGCCTGCCGCCCGGTGGTGACCGGTGAACTGGACGCCGACGAGGACGATATTGACCTGTCCGCCGACCCCCGCAGCGGGCGCGACTTCAACGGCCTGGACACGGAAAACACCCGCGTGCACGTGGATCTGGAATGGCAGAACGACAACCTGAGTGTCCGCTACCTGATGGGCTACACCGACAACGAACTGGCCATGCAACAGGACTTCGACCTGACCGGCTACGCCATCATCGCGGTGCCCGACGTGGCCAGCCAGTTCGGCCTGTCGGCTATGGCCCAGCAGCAGGTGGATACCGAACAATGGAGCCACGAACTGCGTGTCAGTGGCGATCACAAGCGCCTGCACTGGACCGCCAGCGCCCTGTACTGGACCGAGGACATGGACGTGGCCTTCGACGACGAGTGGTGGTTGCGCGAGGGCGCCGACGCCGGCCTGGTGCTGGACCTGTTCAACCAGTTCGTATTCCCTTTCCTGCCTCCGCCCGGCATGACCCATATCGCGACGGGACCGGGCGACACCCCGGCCACACCCCTGAGCCGCGAGACCGACCACTGGTCCGTGGCGGGCAGCCTGGCATACGACTTCACCGACGCGTTTACCGTGACCGTGGAGGGGCGCTACCTGGAGGAGACCATCGACTACGCCGGCCGCGCCGAGGATGTGTCGTTCTTCTCCCTGTTCGGCGGTGACCCGAATTTCGGCTTTTTCTTCGGCCCGGGTTTGATGACGGAAAACGAGGTGGAGGAAGAGGAGTTCGTGCCGCGGATCACTGCGGATTGGTCGCTTTCCGGCGAGCAGATGCTCTACGCCTACGCGGCCAAGGGCTTCAAACCCGGCGGCATTTCCACCGTGGACGCCAATGGTGACGTGTCCACCGGCGAATTCGGCTCAGAGCAGGTCTGGGCCTACGAGGTGGGCTACAAGTCCCTGTGGCGTAACAACTCGGTGCGCTTCAACGCTGCCGCGTTTTACTACGACTACACCGACCAGCAGGTTCCCTACTTCTTTACCGATCCCGCCACCGGCCTGCTGAATTCCACCGTGCTCAACGCCGGTGAAACCGAGGTCAAGGGCGCCGAATTCGAACTGGTCTGGAACTCGGCGTATGTCGAGGGGCTGTCCGCCACCGTGTCCTACGTCTACTCGGATGCGGAATACTCGGACTTCAACACCCGCGAAATCCTGGCCGAAGCCGGCGGTGTGCCGGACAATAACACCCTGGCCCAGGCGGGTAACGCGGACGGCGACTACAGCGGCAACCAGGTGCTGCTCGCGCCGGAGCACGCCGGCCTGGTCAGCGGCCGCTACGATTTTACCGTCGGCCAGCTGGACAGCTACGTGCAACTGATCGGCAACTACCAGTCAAAGCGTTACGTCGACCCCGGCAACCGGGCCTACCTGCCCTCTCGCTGGGAGGCGGACCTGTACGCGGGCATCAGCTCCGAGCGCTGGAGCGCGACCCTCTACGTCACCAACCTGTTTGACGAGGACAAGGTCTCGAGCGGCTACAGTAACGTCGATTACGGCCTGCTGCCGGACGCGCAGAACGTCTCCTCGGCCGCCAGTGTGGTCCTGCCGCAACCGCGTACCGTCGGCCTGCGCGCCAGCTTCAGCTTCTGAGACCTGCCATGACGAACAGGGCATTTGCCACTGCCACTTCGGGCGGCCTCGGCAGCTGGCTGCGTAAGCCCCCGGTGCTGGGGCTGCTGTTACTGGCCCTGATGCTGGGCGAGAAGATGCTGGCTCACACCTACACCGCGATCAACATCTACGTGCTGCCGGCCCCCTGGAAGTACTGGGTGCCGGCACTGATTGGCACGATGGGCGTCTGGCTCGTCCTGCGCGGCATGGGCAAGAGCGAAGTGCGCGGCTCCCTGCTCGGCTACGGCGGCGGGGTGCTGATCTGGATGTCCTGGTTCGAGAGCGGCCTGCCACTGCTGGCCCGCTACAACGAGGTGCCGGCCTTCCTGCCCGAGGAGGGCAACAGGATGGCCGGGCTGATGGGCGAACACGTGTTGCTGGAAGCCAGCGGCATCTTCTGCCTGGTGACCCTGTTCTTCATCATGCTGAACAAGGACGTGCGCTGCCGCATGCTGCTCTGGATCCGGCGCCGGCTGGGCCTGGCCGACACGATCGGCAAACCCACCCAGGGCTACCGCCCGAACGTGGCCCGGGTGGCGGCGTTCGAGTACATCTACGTGACCTGGTTCATGTACGTCGTCACCCTGGTACTGGTGGATCCGCGCCTGCTGGGCCTGTACCACCCACTGACCTACGCGCTGTCGGGCATGCTGGTAGCCTGGGGGCTGTACCTCGTGTACAAGCTGACCCGCCAGCGTGAAGTGGGCCTCAGCATCCGCTACGCCATCGGCGCGGTCGGCGTGGTGTGGTTCGTACCCGAGATTCTCGCGCTGTACGAGGTCTTCTACGAGTTCTACCTCTACGTCGATCGGCACCCGATTGCAATGAGTGCCATACTGGCCCTGACCGTGTTTATACTGGTGCTGTTATGGAAAACACCGGTGCACCCCGATACCGGCCGCTCGCTGTAGCGGCCCTGTTGCTGCTGGGCGCCTGCCGCCACCCGCTGACCATTCTCGGCGAGGGAGATATCACCTCCGCCAGCGGCGATCGCGACTGCCTGCTGGAGCAGTACCAGGCGGCAGACCCGGCCTGCACCGACAACAGTGTCCGGGACGACTACGTCGAGACTTATTTCGCCGTGCCGCGGCCGGGCTGGCATTTTGCCGCCTGGGGCAATTATTGCCCGGGCGTGCAACCAGCGGACCAATGCCGGTTCGAGATCGACGGCGAGTCGGCGGCGCAGTGGGACCTGGACAGCGCGCCGCCCCTGCAGGCCTATTTCCGCCGCGACGTGAGCAGTTCCCACAGCGCGGTCCTGATGGGGCACAGTTTCTTCCGGCCCTTCGCCCAGCAGTTACCGATCGACGCGGTGGCCGCCGGGTTCAGCGGGCACCAGCAGCAGTTCTTTTCCGCTTCCGGCGCCGGCGGGGCGCCCATTGCCTTGTGGGAAAACGACGGCCCGGTCCGGGACAGCATCATGGCGGCGCTGGACGCAGGCGGCATGACCCTGTTCGGGATGACCTATTACCCCGACAGTTTCAACCACGCCCTGCAGGGCTACATAAACTGGATCGATTATGCGCTGCGCAACAACAGCGACTTTGCGGTGTTCATCGGCCTGCCCTGGGGCCAGCAGCCGGCACTGTGGGACGCCCGGACCTACAAGCGCGACTGGGTCCGGTTTGAGGAACAGACCATCCACCCCCTTATCGACGCTCTGCGCCAACGTTACCCGCAGCTGGAATTTTATTGCATACCTTACGGAATGGCCGGGGTGGAACTGAAGCGGCGGTTCGAGGCCGGCCAGCTGACCGATGTGGCGAGCCTTATAGGCCCACCCGGCGGTGCCCTGTTCGTGGACAGCAATGGTCACGCGGGCGACCTGCTGGTCCGGGCCGGTTCACTGATCTGGTTGCGCGCCATCTACGCTGTGGACCCTGCGAGCTTCGATTACGCCTCGCCCTACACGCTCGATCTGGGCGCGCTCGCCAACCGGGTCATGAACCGGCACGACCACCGCTACGACGCGCGCTGAGCTGGCCAGCGGTGCGGGCCGCGGGAATCTCTCGTATACTGGCGCCACCCTATTGCCGCGGTAATCCATGGTAGCAACACAATTAAAGGCGCTGGCGGGCGCCCTGTCTCTGCTGCTCGCGCTGTCCCTGGCGGCGGCCCCGGATATCGACCCTGCCCGGGACACGGATTACTTCGGCGCTCCCGACGACGTGCTGTTCTGGACGCCATCTCAACAGGTTGCCGGCTACCGTCACTCGCGGGAGATTTTCTGGACCCGGGACATTTCCGCTGGCGACCATACCCTGGAGCTGCCCCTGAGCCTGCAGGATCTCGATGGGCTGGACGTGGGCGGGCTCACCCTGGCGGACTACATCGCGCGCCGTGACGTGGCCGGCCTGCTGGTGATCAAGGACGGCAGCATCGTTTACGAACGCTACGCCCTGGGCAACGACGCACAGACCCCCTGGGTGTCTTTCTCGGTGGCCAAATCCCTGTCCTCCCTGCTGGTGGGCGCGGCGATCCGGGACGGCCATATCGGCAGCGTGGACGACCGGGTCACCGAGTACCTGCCGGCGCTCCGCGGCTCCGCCTACGAGCAGGTGAGCGTGCGCCAGCTACTGCAGATGGCCTCCGGAGTCGCCTGGGATGAGACCTACGCCGATCGCGACGCCGACATCAACCGTATTCACTGGGCGACTGAACCGGCCCACGACTACCTGCAGCAGTTGCCCCGGGCGGCGGCCCCGGGTACCCGCTTCAACTACAACACCGCCGAGAGCAACCTGGTGGGTGACCTGGTCAGCGCCGCGGTCGGCGAGCCGCTGGCGACGTACACCTCGGAAAAAATCTGGCGGCCCTTCGGCATGGGCCAGGCCGGATCCTGGAACCTGGTCGAGGAGGGGGGCAATGAATTCGGCGGCAGTTCCTTCAACGCCACCCTGCGCGATTACGGCCGGCTGGGCCTGTTCGCGCTGGCGGAGGGCGAACTGCCTGACGGCAGCCGCGTTTTACCCCCGGGCTGGCTGAGCCAGTCCACCACCCCGTCGAAAACCAATCCCCGTTACGGCTACCTGTGGTGGCTGAATCCCGACGGCTCCTACCAGGCCGCCGGTGTGTTCGGCCAGGCGATCCACATCAACCCGGCCGAAAACCTGGTCATCGCCCTGCACAGCGCCTGGCCAGTCTCTTTTAACGAAGACTACACCGGCGCCAGGGACCGCATGTTCTCCGCGATCACCCGGGCGCTGGCAGGGAGCGGTGCGCGTTGAGCGATCCGCTGATCTACCTGGACCCGGATTCCGGGCTCAATCTGCAGGCCCAGATCCGGCAGAAACTGGTCGAGGCGATCCTGCTTGGCACCTTTGGCGAGCGGCGCCTGCCCTCCTCCCGCAAGCTGGCGGAGCAGCTCGGCGTGGCGCGCAATACAGTGGTGCTGGCCTACCAGCAGTTGATCGACGAGGGTTACCTGATCAGCCGCGAGCGCAGCGGCCTGTACGTCAACGAGGCGGTGCGCAAGGGCCGTGTGGAGAGCGACGGCGCGGCCCAGTCCGCCAGCCGCCTGTCACAGCAGTGGCGCCGGCGGTTGAAAGGCTCGCTGCCTCCGGACCAGCGCTTTTCCTGTCCCCACAACTGGCAGCAATACCCCTTTCCCTTCATCGAGGGCCAGTTCGACCAGAGCCTGTACCCGGTCAGGGAATGGCGCGAGGCGAGCCGCCTGGCCCTCAGCGTGCGCGAGATCAACCAGTGGGCCGGCGAGACCGGCGACGTGGACGACACGATGCTGGTGGAGCAGATTCGCACCCGCATCCTGCCCCGGCGCGGTATTCACGCCAAACCCGAAGAGATCCTGGTCACTGTCGGGGCCCAGCAGGCGCTGGCTCTGGCGGCGGAGTTGCTGGTAGACACCACCACGCCGGTGGCGGTGGAGGAACCGGGCTACCCCGATATGAGGCGCCTGCTGGCGCGGCAGGGCGCGCCGCTGGTCTACCAGCCGGTGGACGAGGACGGCATGGTGATCGACCAGCGCCTGGACGAATGCCGAATTGTATACGTCACCCCGAGCCACCAGACACCCACCGCTGTCACCATGTCACTGGAGCGCCGGGAACAGCTGCTCGCCCTCGCCTCAAGGCAGGACGCCCTCGTCATCGAGGACGACTTCGAGTTCGAGAGCAACTACCTCAACCCGCCCCACCCCGCCCTGCACAGCCTGGACCGCGACGGCCGGGTGATCTACGTGTCCTGCCTGACCAAGGTGCTGGCACCGGGGCTGCGGCTGGGATTCATGGTGGCGCCGGAGGCGGTCATCCGGGAAGCGCGCAAGCTGCGCCAGCTGCAGGTGCGCCACCCGCCATTGAACAACCAGCGCACCGCGGCCTATTTTCTGTCGCTGGGGCACTACGACACGTTCCTGATGCACATGCACAAGATCTTCGAGGAGCGCTGGATCGCGCTGCGGCGCGCCCTCAACTACTACATGCTGTTCTACGTGGAAATGGCGCCGGCCCAGGGTGGCACCTCGTTGTGGGTGCGCGGTCCCGAAGACCTGGACGTGCAGTACGTTGTCGGGGAGGCGGCGCGACGGGGCATCCTGATCGAACCGGTGGAGCACTACTATGCCACCGACAACGCGCCCAGGAACTGCTTTCGCATGGGCGTGACCAGCATTCCCCACGAACGAATTCGGGACGGAGTGCTGCAGTTGCGCGACCTGTTCCACGATCTCACCGAGAACAAGACCGAGACCTTCGCCAGCGCCCGTGGCGGACATCTGACCGGACCGGCCCTTGAACGGGCGCTCGCCGGCAAAACCATGACCAGCTTTATCGCCTACGGCGATCCCTGCACGATCGAGATCTGTGAAGACGGGAGCCTGGTCGGTATTGCGGGCCGCGCGGGGGAAGACGTGGACCAGGGCCGCTGGTGGATCGAGAACGAACGCTTTCACCGCCAGTGGCAGCGCTGGGCCTGGGGCGAGACCGGGATCTACGACGTCCGAAAGGAGGGCGAGCAGCTGAAGCTGTTCGACGAGGACGGCTGGTTGATCGATCGCTATATTCCCCGCGATCCTGCCGCGAGCGGTGACGACACCGATCTGGACTAACACGCGAGGCCGAACTGGCCCTACTGTGCCAGCGGCCGCTGGCATACCGTAACGACAACAGACACCCCGGGTCGACGCGACCCCGGGAAGACAAACCACTACCTTGGCCAGGGGGACTGATGAGCCAATTTGCCGTCGCCGGCCTGCAACTGGAAGTTTCAGGCAATGACAATCGTTACTTCATCCGCAAGGAGATCGAGAAAGCACTGCGCCGCTTTCCCTGGATCAACATGATCGTGCTGGGCGAACTGGCCAGCTACGGCGCCGATCTCGCCAGGGCCCAGGAGCTGCCGGGCGAGACAGAAACCTTCTACAGTGACCTGGCCCGGAACCTGGAACTCTGGCTGGTGCCCGGCTCCCTGTTCGAGCGCGACGGCGACCGGATTTACAACACCGCCGTGGCGATCAACCCGGCCGGAGAGGTGGTGGGCCGCTATCGCAAGATGTTTCCCTTCCTGCCCTATGAAAAAGGGGTGGCCGCCGGGTCCGATTTCCTGGTGTTCGACGTGCCGGAAGTCGCCCGGTTCGGCCTCCACATCTGCTATGACCAGTGGTTTCCGGAAACTGCGCGGGAGCTCGCCTGGCGCGGCGCCGAGGTCATCCTCTGCCCGACCATGACCAACACACTGGACCGGGAACTGGAACTGTGCCTGGCCCGCGCCAATGCCGTCAGCAACCAGTGCTATGTGTTCAATATCAATGTTGCCGCGCCGCTGGGCAACGGCCATTCCATTATCGTCGGACCCGACGGCAGGATCATTGCCCGGGCCGGCGAGCGCAACGAGCTGATGCCGGTGGAACTGGAACTGGACCTTTTGCGCGAACAGCGCGAGCGCGGCCTGCTGGGGCTGGGGCAGCCACTGAAGAGTTTCCGCGACAGCAGCATGGAGTTCGGCGTGTACGCGCCGGGAGCCCGGGCGGGTGGCGCATTCGCCGGGCTGGGTCCACTGCAACTGCCCGAACGGCGGCAAGGTAACGAAGGCAACTGGACTCATACGGAGTCCGAATCTGGTACTACGGCCGCCTGAGCGGCTTCGCTAAGTTAATAACAGCCCGGGTGACAGGCAATGGCCGCGCCCGCGATAACAAAAGTTCCACAAGGGGGAATACCATGAAAGGAAACAACCGATTCACCAGGACCACGCTGGCCACCGCGGTAGCCGGCCTGATGGCCAGCCCCCTGGCGCTGGCCCAGGACACGCAACTGGAGGAGGTCCTGGTCACCGCCTCGGCGCGGACCCAGAGCATGCAGGACATCCCGTACAATATTTCCGCCATGTCGGGGGACGACATCGAGGCACAGCAGATCACCGACCAGGCCGACCTGTTGCGCTCCATCTCGGGCGTCTCGGTGGTCGACCGCGGCTACCGCAACTCCGGCACCGTGAACAGCATCATCATCCGCGGCCTCAATGTGGACAACGGGCTCAACGGCGATATTGCGCTGAACGCAGTGCCCACTGTCTCCACCTACGTCGACAACACGCCGCTGTTCGCAAACTTCGTACTGCGCGATATCGAGCGGGTGGAAGTGCTGCGCGGCCCCCAGGGCACCCTGTACGGCTCCGGGTCACTGGGCGGCACGGTACGCTACATCACACGCAAGCCAGATCCGGAGGTACTGTCCGGCGAACTGAAAGGCGGCTACAGCCAGACTGAGGGCTCCGACGGCGACAACACCGACCTGTTCGGGATGATCAACCTGCCGCTGGGTGACCGCGCCGCGATCCGCGCCTCTATCGGCCGCATCGATAACGACGGTGTCATCGACTACGTCAATGCCTACCGGCTGAACGAGTTTGGCGAGCCCCTGGTGCAGACCGCCAGCGGCTGCGTCAGCCCGCGCGAGGCCACCGACAACCAGGTACTCAAAAACGGCGCCTGCTACAAGAACGAGAAGGACGCCGACGACGTCACCATCGACTATGCCAGGGTCGCCCTGGGCTGGGATGTGACCGACAAATTCAGCGCTACACTGAGCTATCACCACCAGGAAGACGAGGTGGGCGCACGCCGCGCCACGACCCTGGGCGACAACAACCAGCCCAAGGGCTCGGACCTGTACTTCGAATACGACGACCTGGAGAGCGGCCAGGTGCTGCTGGAGGACACCGAGCGCGACGTCGACCTGTTCAGCCTCGACCTGGAATGGGACCTGGGTTTCGCTACCCTGACCTCCAATACCTCGAAGTACGATCACGAGGGCTCCGGCAACAGCGACAACGGCGGCCTGTGGGTCAGCGGCGGCCAGGTGGACCCCGACAACAGCCGCGACTGGATCACCGCCTTCGGATACGAGGGCTGGCCACGACCGGCCCAGCGCGCCGAGCGTGGCTACGAGGACGATACCCTGGTACAGGAACTGCGCCTGGTGTCCAACGAATCCGTGGCCGGCTTCGACTGGCTGATCGGCGCGTTCTACATGGACCAGGATCAGACCGTGTTCCAGAACAGCTGGAACCCGGGCATGAACGAATTCAACGAGGCCTGCCGCGCCACCGGCGATCCCGTCTGCGACAACTTCTGGCCGCGCTTCTACGATGGCCTGACCGAACGCGACTTCGAGTACCGCCGGGACGTGGAGTTCGAGGAGAAGGCCGTTTACGGCGAACTGACCTACAACTTCACCGATGCCCTGCGGCTGACCGGCGGACTGCGCTGGTTCGACAACGAGACCGTCAACAACACCATCATGGGCTTCCCCCTGGTGGTGGGCTGGACCTCGCCGGAAGTGCCCCAGTCGAAGGACGCCGACGACGATATCCTCCTCAAGGCCAACCTGAGCTGGGACTTCGACGACAGCAACATGCTGTACGGCACCATCTCCGAAGGCTACCGCCGCGGCGGCGCCAATGCGATTCCCAGCTTCGAGAACGGCGACCCCTTCGGCGAGCCCAACGCCGGGGCGATACGCACCTACGAGAAGGATACGGTGACCAACTACGAGCTGGGCGTGAAAGGCCGCGCCGGCCGCCACACCTACACCGCGTCCGTGTTCTACGTGGACTGGCAGGACCCGCAGCTCAACGCGACCTCCAACTGGTACGGCTTCTACCTGGCGGCCAACGGCGACGAGGCCTCAACCCGGGGCATCGAGCTGGAACTGGACGGCTTCCTCACCGACACCCTGCACTACCGCCTGGGCTACACCTACGTGAAGGCGGAACTGGAGGCGGACTTCCTCAATCCCCAGGACGATTCGCTGGTGGCGCCGAAAGGTTCCACCCTGCCCGGCACACCGGAAAACGTCCTGAGTGCCTCTCTCGACAACAGCTGGTCCCTGTCGGCCGACTGGGAGCTGCTGGCCCGGGTCAACGCCTACTACCAGTCGGAGTCGGAGAACTTCATCAACCAGGATTCCCTGCTGAATGAAACCTTTGACAGCTTCTGGCTGGTCGGCGCTTCGGTGTCGCTGGTGTCGGACAACTGGGAAATCACTCTGTACGGCAAAAACCTGGGCGACGAGGAAGGCGTGACCGGCGCCTTCCCTGCCTCTCACTGGAGCTACGATACCGGCGCCTTCGAGTCCTGGTACGGCAACGGCAATCGGCAGATGATCAGCCAGCCACGCACCCTGGGCCTGAACGCCAGCTACCGCTTCTGATCGCAGCCGCGCCTAAAAAAGGGGTCAGTGTCAAAAAGGGGTCAGTGTACTTATTTCCCTGTGAAAAAAAGGGGTCAGTGTACTTATTTCCCACAGGGAAATAAGTACACTGACCCCTTTTTAATGTTTTTAATACTTTCTTACTATGAGCAATCCGGTGCAGACCACACCCCCAGGCTTGACCCCGAAGCAGGCAGAGGCCCGCCTGTGGCAACTGGTGGACCAGGGCAAGAACCTCGAGGCGGTGGCCGCTTGCCAGCAGCTCAACCGCCAATGGCCTGACTACGGCCCCGGCTGGTACAGCACCAGCCAGCTGGCGACCCGCCTGGGGCAGCATGACCGGGCACTGCAGGCTGTGACGAGGGCCCTGCAGCTGGACCCCGGCAACAGGGCCTGGCAGCTGCAACAGGCCGTCTGCCTGATGCGCCTGGGCCGCTATCAGGAGGCCCGACCGCTGGTGCTGGCACTGGACCGGGAGCAGCTCCCGACTGCCTACCAGTGTGCCACCCTGGGCCTGCTGCTGAGCCGCCTGGACCTGCAGGAGCAGGCCCTGCCCCACTACCAGCGCGCGGCGAGGCTGGAACCCGGGGTGGCCAACAATTTCTACAACCTGGCCACGGTCCATCGCTTCCTCGGCAACACCAGCGCCGCGGACACGGCCCTGGAGCAGGCCCTGGAACTGGATCCCGCCGACGGCGAGGCCTGGCGCCTGCGCGCCGACCTTCGGCGCTGGGACGAACGGGACAACCACGTGGCGGAGCTCAGGGCCCTGCTCGCCGGTGACGCCCTCACACCCCGCGCCCGGGTACAGGTACAACACGCGCTGGCCAAGGAACTGGAAGACCTGGAACGCTGGGAGGAGTCCTTCGAGGCACTGCAGACGGGCGCCACCCTGCGCCGGCAGCAGACCCGGTACCAGGTGCAGGGTGACCTGGACACGCTGGCGCGCATCGCCGGGGTATACGACGCCGGGTTATTCCAGGGGGATATCAGGGGTCACGACAACGCCGAGGCCATCTTCGTCATCGGCATGCCGCGCACCGGTACGACCCTGGTGGAGCGCATCCTCAGCAGTCACAGCCAGGTGCACGCGGCGGGCGAGCTGAACAATTTTGCGATTGAGATGAGCCGTGCCGTGCAGGCCCTGGCGCAGCGGCAGTCAGCAGGCGGCGCCGCGAAACTGGACAAGCTGGCCCGGGTCGAACTCAGTGCCGGGCTGGATTTCGCCGCCCTGGGCCGGGCCTACATCGACAGCACCCGGCCCGCCACGGCCGGCTCACCGCGCTTCGTGGACAAGATGCCGCTGAACTTCCTGTACGCCGGCCTGATTCACCTGGCCCTGCCGCGGGCAAAGATCGTCCACCTGGAACGCCACCCACTGGACAGTTGCTTCGCCATTTACAAGACGCTGTTCGCCGACGCCTACCCGTTTTCCTACGACCTGGAAGAACTGGGCCGCTACTACCTGGCCTACCGCGACCTGATGCAGCACTGGCACGAGGTCATGCCAGGCGTGATCCACGAGGTGCGTTACGAAGACCTGGTCGTGGACCAGGAGGGCCAGAGCCGGGCCCTGGTCGACTACTGCGACCTGGATTGGCAGGACAGCTGCCTGGCCTTTCACCAGAACCGCGCCGCCTCCACCACGGCCAGCGCCAGCCAGGTGCGGGAGCCCATCCACGCCCGCTCGGTGGGCCGCTGGCGCCACTACGAGCGGCAGCTGGCACCTCTGGTCGCGCTGTTCCGCGACGCCGGACTTGACCTTGACTGAGCGTTTCCGGGAGCTTCACCAGGTTGGGGCCGGGTACCGGCCGGGCACCGGGCACGGCGAGCAACTGCGCGACAGTATCGCCGAAGTGCTGGACTACTACCGCGGCTTGTTCGGGCTGGGCAGCGCGGCGCTGCAGCGGGAGGCCGAGCACTTCAGGGCGCTGGTTGTCGCCTTCGATCCGGTGCTGGCCGAGGAGATCGAGGGTATTGCCGCCGGCGCCGCCCAGGCTCCCTGGCTGCTGTACGCCCTCAACGCCCGCTCGGAACTGTTGAACAGGCTGACCGTGGCGGAATGCACCGCGCTGGTGGATACCGGCGCGCGAATCCTGGCCCAGAACTGGGACTGGGGGCGGACGCTGGAACGCCACCTGGTGCTGTTGCAGATCGATAGCCCCGGGGGCCTGCGCATCGCCACCCTGACCGAACCAGGCATGCTGGCCAAGGTGGGCCTGAACAGCGCCGGTCTCGGCGTTTGCCTGAATATCCTGCGCCATCCCTCGGAGCAGCCAGGCCTGCCCGTGCACGTAGTGTTGCGCGCGATCCTCACCAGCCCGGACCTGACGGCGGTGCGGCAGCTGGTGGCCGACCAGGCGGTTGGCAAGGCCAGTCACATCCTCGTGGCTAATGCGACCGGGGACTACCTCAGCGTCGAATTCGCCGGGCCGCGGCACTTCCTGCTGGCAACCCGCGACGGACGGTTGTGCCACAGCAATCACTACCAGGCGGCAGAAGAGCTCAACACCGGCCTGCCGTTTTACTCAACCCGGGAACGGCTGGCGCGCGCCGAGGCCATGTTCCTCACCGGCGACGCTGAACCCTGGTCGGTGCTGACTGACCGGTGCGACGGTCCCCTCTCGGTCTGCCGCCCGTACGGCCCCTCTGAATCGCCCGGCTTTGGCGAGGTGGGGACGGTGTTCAGCCTGCAGATGGACCTGGCGGCCCGGGAACTGCGTATTCGCCGCGGCTGCGATCCCGCCGCACCGGACTACCGCGTTGCGCTGTGATTGGACCAGTACCGGAGCCCTAACTGGCCCTATGGTGGTCCGGGCTGGCTTGCTACCTTGAGGCTTACCAATGACACAGGGGACCTACCCGATGAGTGACAGCGCCAGCGTCATTCGCAGCCGCCGCTTTCCCACCGCTGCTCCCGAGGGTGAGCTGGCCCGGGTACTGATGGCGTTTCTGGCCACGGCCGGCCTGTTCTATGTCAATATCATGCCGGCGCTGGTGGACGGCCTGATCGAGGGGCTGGGCTTCAGCAACCGCGAGGCGGGCCTGGTGGGCTCGGCCAATGTCTACGGTGCCGCGACCGGTGCCCTGCTGGCGGTATTCCTGGTCAAGTGGCTGGCCTGGCGCCCGACTGCTGTGGCCCTGCTGCTCGGCCTGATCACCGCGGACTGCCTGTCCATGGCCCTGACCAGCGCCACCCCGCTGATCGCCCTGCGCTTTGTACACGGCGTCATCGGCGGCACCCTGGTGGGGGTGGGATTTGCGGTCATGTCCCGCACCAGCGAGACCGACCGCAGCTTTGGCTACCTGTTGTCCGTGCAGTACGGCCTGGGCGGCCTGGGCCTGCTGTTCCTGCCGGGACTGGTGCCGACCTTCGGCACCACGGCCCTGTTCCTGGCGCTGATCGCATTCAGCGTGGTAACGCTGTTGATGGTGCCTTTCATGGACGATTACCCGGTGGACGCCGGCCACGCCGACGGCACCCGACCGGCCGCCGCTCCGATACACCGCGGCCTGCTGGCCATGGCGCTGGTCGGCACCTTCCTGTTCCAGGCGGCGAATATGGGGCTCTACGCCTACGTCATCGGTCTGGGACGACATTTCGGCCAGGACACCCCCTTCATCAGTCACGTGCTCGGCGTGGCGGCCTGGATTGCCATCGCCGGTTCGGTGGCTGTGATCCTGCTGTCCACCCGGCGCGGCCGGCAACTGCCCCTCGGCGCCGGTATCCTGCTGACGATCGCCGGCACCTGGCTGCTGCACTACAGCGACAACAAGGTCCTGTTCTGGATCGCGAACGTCGGCGTGGGTATCACCTGGGCGTTCGTCATCTCCTACCTGCTCGGCATGTGCGCCGCCTTCGACCGCAGCGGGCAGACCGCGGCCCTGGGCGGTTTCGCCTCCAAGATGGGCCTGGCCAGCGGCCCGCTGGTCGCCGCCATGGTGGTCGGGGAGAGCAATTACACCCTGCTGGTCAACCTCGCGATTATCGCCCTGGTCGGCGGCTGGCTGGTGGTCCTGAAACCGGCCGCGGTACTGGATCGCAATCCTCGCGAGTAGTCGCGGGAGCAGCGCGGCGATATAGTTGGGCGCTGTTCAGTCGCATCGAGGCCGATCCCATGCTGCAGGTCAACATACATGCCCCCGGCTCCTTTTCCCTCGACGAGGTGGCGGCGCCGGTTCCCGGGGAGCGGGACGTGGTGGTCGACGTCGCCGCCTGCGGCATCTGCGGCAGTGACCTGGGCTACGTCGCCATGGGCGGGCTGACCGGACCCGGGGTGCCCATGCCCCTGGGTCATGAACTCGCCGGGACCATCAGCGCGGTGGGGGCAGCGGTGACCGGCGTCGAGGTCGGCCAGCGGGTGGTGGTCAACCCCATGGGAGCGGGCAACCAGATCGGCAACGGCGGACCGGAAGGCGGCTTCGCGCCGCAACTGCTGGTGCGCAACGCGGCCGCGGGGGACGCCCTGCTGGCACTGCCGGATGCCCTGAGCTTCGAACAGGGCGCCCTGGTGGAACCCCTGTCCGTGGCAACCCACGGCATCAACCAGGCGGATCTCAAACCCGACTCCAGGGTGGTGGTGCTGGGCGCAGGCCCCATCGGGCTGGCGGCGGTGGCGGTACTGAAGTACCGCGGACTCCGCGATGTCGCAATAGTGGATCTGTCAGAGCAACGCCTGGAACGGGCCCGCGCACTGGGGGCCGACCACACCCTGGCAGGCGGGCGGCCGCTGGCATCCCTGCTGGGCGACATTCACGGCAGCGTGGAATTCTTCGGCATGCCTGTCCCCGCCACCGACGTCTATATCGAGGCCACCGGCGCCCGCCCGGTGGTGGAGGACGTTCTGCAGTCAATCCGCCCGGGTGGCACCCTGGTGGTACTGGGCCTGCACAAGGAACCGGTATCCCTGGACCTGGTCAATCTGCTGGCGCGGGAGATCACTATCAAGGGCTCCATGGCCTACCCCACAGAATTCCCTGAGGCCATCGACATGCTGGCCAGCGGCCGCGTGGACCTGTCCCCTATGATCAGCCACCGGTTCAGCCTGGACCGCTTCGACGAGGCCTTCGCCACTGCCAGCGACCCGGTGAGGGCGGCCAAGGTGATGGTCACCATGGCCCATGCAGACCGCTAGTTCGGGGCGCGAGCAGCCCGGGCGTAGGCGATGGCGTCCGCGTTATCGATCAGGGTACCGTTGGCCAGTTCCCCGGTCCGGGCGCTGATCTCCAGCATGGCGAGCCCGAGGTCGACACCCGGGATCACCAGTTTGCCCGGCTTCAGCAGCCATTCACCCAGGTAGACCAGGCCGTTGGCCCGGTCCGCGGCGGGCCGGATCCAGCCCGAGCGATGGCCGAAGGTGCGCAGACCCGTGCCCTCCGCCAGGGCCGCCAGTTGCAGTTCGGCCCGGCCTTTCTCCCGCGCCCAGTGGGTGTTGCTGATGGGGTTGGTGCCCATCCCGGTCACGTTGTGAAACGCCATGGGGCCCTGTTGGCGCAGCGCCAGCCACTGGCGCACAAAGGCCATGGGAAAGTCCACGTGAATCCGGGTGTAGGTCTCGTCATCAACATTCAACGACGAGGTACCCAGGGCCCAGAACACGGTGTTGACCTGCGGCAGGATATCCACCAGTGAGCTGTAGTCGGTGAAATCGCGGTGCAGGCGCATCTCCACCTTGCCCGCTGCGACCCCGGCGTCGATCCGGGGCGAGCTGCGTCGGGTGATGACATATACCTTATCGACCATCGGGCTATCGACGGCCGCCTTGAGCAGGCTGTCGCCGGCACTGCCGGTGGCGCCGAACACCATCACCACACGGTTGGCATCGGGGTCGCGTAAGGCCTGCGGATCGGGGCTGAGGGTACCCAGGGTCAGCGCACCCCAGACATTGAGTCCCGCCACCAGCAGCAGGAAACCGGCCGCGGCAAACAGGGTGATTTTCTTCAACAGCTTCAGCATGTTCATTTCCAGGAGTCAGGCACTATTGCGGCGGCAGCATGGCACAGACCGCGACCGCACGCACGCGACGGCCACGGGATTGGCCTTTCAGACGCCCTGAAACCTGCCATAATATCCCTGTCCGATACAGGGAGAATAACAATGAAACAATATCTCGCTGCGGTATCTGCCCTGCTGTGTCTGTTGTCCGCCTGTGCCAAACCGGTGGACGCGCCGGAGCCGCCGCCACCCGGTCTGGTGGAACTGCGCGCGGTGGGCATGACCTTCGACGGCCCCACGGAGATTCCTTCCGGCTGGACCCGCTTCCGGTTCGAGAACGCCTCGCCCATGATTCATTTCGCCATGGTGGACCTGCCGCCCCCGGGAATTGGCCTGCAGGAACTGTCCGACACCCTGATGGATCCGTTCCAGGCGGTGATGGACGCGATGAACGCCAATGACGAGGAAGCCGTGAATGCGGCCTTCGGGACCTTCCCGGAGTGGATAGGTGAACTGCAGCGCCGGGGCGGCCCCGGGCTGGTATCGCCGGGACTGACCGCGGAAACGACGATATACCTGGCGCCCGGTGTTTACCTGCTGGAGTGTTACGTCAAGACCAACGGCGTGTTTCACAGCACCAGTCCCGGTGAGGGCCAGTTCGGCATGGTGCTGCCGGTAACCGTCACGGGGGAGGATAACGGCGCACCGGAGCCGGTCGCCAATGTCACCCTGGCCCTCAGGAACAGCGGCATGGAACTGGTGGACGGCAGCCCGCGGCGCGGTCCGAATACCATCCGGGTCGATTTCGTCGAACAGCAGGCTCTGCCCTCTTTCGTTGGCAACGACGTGCACCTGATGCGGGTGGACAGTCCCGACAGCCTGGCGCGGGCGGACGACTGGATGGATTGGCGTACCCCGGAGGGCCTGCAGAGTCCCAGCCCGGTGGTATTTCTTGGCGGGATGCAGGACCTGCCCGCAGGCGCTCACGGGTATTTCAGCGTGGACCTGGCACCGGGCAATTACGCCTTCATCGCCGAGATGCCGCAACCGGACAGCGCCGGCATGGTCCTGCCGTTTACCGTGGAATAGCTGCCAGGTCAGTGTCCATGCCGCGCGGGACACGGACCGCGATCAGGCCCGCATCAACATGGCGTAACCGCCGTCCTCTGGCAACCCCAGGTCAGCCTGCAGGGGCAGGCGCACGGTGTGGCCTGAGCCCGGCGCGACGTCCACGGCCTCACCGGCGGTATTCTCCAGCCGGTTCACCACCAGGCGCAGGTTGCCGCGCGGGGTTACCAGTTCCACTTCGTCACCCAGCTGGAAACGGTTCTTGACCGCCAGGGTCAGCAGACCGCTGCCGGCGTCCCAGCCGATGGCCTCGCCGACGAACTGCTGATTGCTGCTGGAGTAGCCCTGCTCGTAGTTCTGGAACGCGGAGGGTACGTGGCGGCGATAGAAGCCCTCGGTGTAACCACGGTTGGCCAGGTGTTCCAGCTCGCCCATCAGGCGCATGTCGAAAGAACGCCCGGCCGCCGCATCGTCGATCGCCCGGCGATAGACCTGGGCGGTACGCCCCACGTAGTAGTGTGACTTGGTGCGGCCCTCGATCTTGAGGGAGTCGATACCCATGTTCACCAACCGCTCGACATGTTGCACCGCGCGCAGGTCCCTGGAGTTCATGATGTAGGTGCCGTGCTCGTCTTCGTAGGCCGGCATGTACTCTCCCGGACGATTCTGTTCCTGCAACAGCACCGGGCCCCGCGTGGCCGCCGACGGTTCCACCGCGATCACGTCACCGCAATCATTTTCGGCAGCCTGGTGCACGTTGTACTCCCAGCGACAGGAGTTGGTGCAGGCGCCCTGGTTGGAGTCGCGGTGGGTCATGTAACCGGACAACAGGCAACGTCCGGAATAGGCGATGCACAGGGAGCCGTGCACGAACACCTCGAGCTCCATTTCCGGCACGCGTTGCCGGATTTCCTCGATCTCGTCCAGGGCCAGCTCCCGGGACAGGATGACCCGTTCCACTCCCTGGCGATGCCAGAATTTCACCGTGGCCCAGTTGACCGCATTGGCCTGCACCGACAGGTGTATGGCCTGTTGCGGCCAGCGCTCGCGCACCAGCATGATGAGGCCCGGGTCGGACATGATCAGGGCATCCGGTCCCATCTCGATCACCGGTTCCAGGTCACGGATATAGCTGCGCACCTTGTCGTTGTGGGGCGCGATGTTGCTCGCCAGGTAGAACTGTTTGCCGCACTCGTGCGCCTCGGCTATGCCCTGCGCCAGCGTGTCGAGCTTGTTGAACTCATTATTGCGCACCCGCAGGGAGTAGCGCGGCTGGCCCGCGTACACCGCGTCCGCGCCATAGGCGAATGCGTAGCGCATATGCTTGATCGAGCCCGCCGGCGAAAGCAGTTCGGTGGTCATGGTCCAGGTCCGGTATTTTGGGGGCGGCGATTGTACCGGAATTGGCCAGCAGCGCCCAGCGCCTGTCACGACTGCGGGTCGGTTGCCGGAAACTGGTCTATAGTTCATCCACCCTTGCAGCCGTAAGTGCGGCAACGAGGGTGAGGTACTTCTTTCAAGCTAACGAGGCAATAACACTATGAGAAAGTTTTTACTGGTGGTGCTGTGCATGCTCCCGCTCGGTGTCATGGCGGAGGTGGTTTACAAGGATGGCAGTTACTGGACGGTGACCTCGGTGGACACCAAGCCGGGGCACTACGACGATTACCTGGCCGACCTCAACAATGCCTGGCGCAAGTCGCTGGAGCAACAGAAAAAGGATGGCAAGGTCAAGAGCTACCGCATTTTCAGCAACACCCATGCCCGCCACGGCGAACCCAACCTGTGGTTGATGGTGGAGTGGACCTCAGCGGGCGCCGTCCTGGACACACCGAGAGAGTACTGGGACGAGGAGTCGAAGAAGCTGTTCGGCTCGGTGGAAGGTGGTAACGAGGCCAATATCAAGCGCGGCGAATTACGCACCATCATGAGCGAGGTGCTGGTACGCGAGGTGACCTTCAAGTAACCACAGTGGCACGGGACGGCTGAATTGTCGTCACCGCCCCGTGCCGTTCTCATCGCGGAACATGGATGACCGCGCCCGGTCGCTGGCTACTTTTGCCTATGGAATCGATCGTTACGGTAATGGTCCCACGCCGCCAAATTCCCTATCCTGTCAGGCCTGCCACATCCTGAGCGAGAGTCTGACACCATGCCCGAGGAACGCGCCGAACTGGATATGGAGTCCCTGCAGGGCCATCGCCTGGGGCCCTACAACAGTTTCAACCCGGTAAACCGCGCCCAGGTGTGGCAATGGTGCAGCGCCATGGGCGATCGAAACCCCCTGTACCTGAACGAGGCCTATCGCCGACAGGCTGGCTTCGACCGCGTGGTGGCGCCACCGGCAATGATGCAGATGTGGACCATGCGCGATATCAATTTCGACTATGCCCCGGGCTCCACCGACGCCCCGCCCTACCAGGTCTTCGATACCCTCGCCGCCAGCGGCTTCCCGGGCAATGTGGCGGTCAGCTACGACATCACCTTTCATCGCTATTTACTGGAGGGGGACCGGGCCCATCACTACACCACCGTGGTCGGGATCTCCGAGTGCAAGCAGACTGCCCTGGGCCAGGGGTACTTCGTCACCGAGCGGGTGGAGTACCTGGACCAGCACGAGCAATTGTTTGCCGAGGCCCTCATCACCTATTTCCAGTACCAGCCCGCAGCAGCGGCCGGACCCGGAGGCAGCGCTGCGAACGAGGCAAGCGCCGGGACCCGGGAGGGTCCTTCAACGGCAGCACCCTGGCAAAGTGATCATGTCGATGTCGTGTTCGCCGACCTGCAGCCCGGTGACGTCCTGCCGGAACTGGTCATTCCCATCACCCATAAGCTGATCGTGGGTGGTGCCATCGCCACCCAGGACTATATCGACGTGCACCACAACGCGCCCGCCGCCCGGGCTGCCGCCATGCCGGATATTTTCATGAATATCCTGACCACCAGCGGCCTCTGCGCGCGCTACCTCAGCGACTGGGCCGGACCGGCCAGTCGACTGCGCACACTGGCCTTCAAGCTGCTGGCGCCCAATACCCCCGGGGATACCATGATCATGCAGGGACGGGTCGCCGCGCTGACCCGTGGGGATGGCGAACCAGAGATCACGGTAGAGTTCGCCGGGAAAAACCGGCGCGGCGTTCACGTCGCCGGCAGCGCCACCCTCGCCCTGCCCTGACCACCACAGGCAACGTTGCAACGCAACAGGAGTAGCACCATGACACCAGATCGCTTCAAGGGAAAAGTCGCCATCGTCACCGGCGGCAGCATGGGCATCGGTCGAGCCACCGCCCGGCAACTGGCCCGGGAGGGCGCCCACGTGGTTGCCTGCGCCCGCCGCAAGCCACGACTGGAGGAACTGGCGGCCGAGATCGCCGCCTTCGGTGGTAGCTTCACGCCCGTGGAGCTGGACGTGGGCGACATCGACGCCTTCGCGCGATTGATCGCGGACACCGCCGCCGGCCACGGCCGACTGGACCTGCTGGTGAACAACGCCCCCTCGGTCATCGGCGGCATGATTGTCGACCAGTCGATCGAGGACTGGCGGGCCAATTTCGGTGTGTCCGTGGAGAGCGTATTTATCGGCGTGCAGGCGGCCTTCCGGGTCATGATTCCCCAGGGCTCGGGCGCCATTGTCAACATTTCCTCGGTCAGCAGCCTGCGCGCGGGGGATGCGGCGGGCGCCTATTCCGCCGCCAAGGCCGCGGTCAACCAGTTCTCAATGTGTGCCGCCATGGAAGGCGGGCCACACAATGTGCGCGTCAACGTGGTTGCGCCCGGCGCGGTGGAAACCCCGGGTCTGGATGCCTCGGTCATGAAAAACGAAACCATGAAGGACCTGATCGGCAGCGCGATCCCCATGAAGCGGATCGGCACCGCAGAGGAAATGGCGGAAGCCATCTGCTTCATCGGCTCGGACGACGCCTCGTTCATCAATGGCGTCGTCCTGCCGGTGGACGGCGGCAAGACCCCGCAGTTGCACGTGCCCGACTGGGAGCTGAACCTGGACAACCGCGACGTCAAATAAGACCGGGCGATCCGGCAGCCTCAGGCGGCGGCGCGCTTGCCGCGGCCGCGACGCCGGCGCGGTCGATTGTGCCCCTCGGCACCGCGCCCGCGAGAGGTATTGCTGTCGCCGTGGCGGTGGTGATGCCCGCCGGCTTTTTTCTGCTGGCCGCGGCGCAACGGCGCGCTCTCCGGCAGTTCGTGCTCTGGTTCGAACCCGGGCACGTAATCGCGCTCGATGTGGCGGCCGATCAACTGCTGGATGGCGTTGAGTTGCTTGATCTCGTCCGCCGATACCAGGGAATAGGCGCGGCCGGCAGCGCCTGCCCGGCCGGTACGCCCGATCCTGTGCACATAGTCTTCCGCCACGTTGGGCAGGTCGAAATTCACCACCTGTGGCAACTGCACGATGTCCAGCCCGCGGGCGGCAATGTCGGTCGCCACCAGCACCCGGATCTTGCCGTTCTTGAAGCCTGCCAGCGCCCGGGTACGAGCGCCCTGGCTTTTGTTGCCGTGAATGGCCGCAGCCTCCAGGCCGGCCTTGTCCAGTTGCTGTGCCAGGCGATTGGCACCGTGCTTGGTGCGCGAGAACACCAGCACCTGCTGCCAGTTGTTGTCGGCGACCAGTGCGGTCAGCAGGGCCGCCTTGCGCTTCTTGTCCACCGGGTGGACCCACTGCTCCACGTTATCCGCGGTGGCGTTGGGCGGCGCCACCTCGATTTCCACCGGCCGGTTCATCAGGCCCTGTGCCAGGGAGCGGATCTCCGGCGCGAAGGTGGCTGAAAACAGCAGGTTCTGGCGCCCGGCGGGCAACAGGGCGAGGATCTTGCGGATATCGTGGATGAAGCCCATGTCCAGCATGCGGTCGGCCTCGTCCAGCACCAGGATCTCCAACTCGTCAAAGGCCACCGCACCCTGCCCGTACAGGTCCAGCAGCCGCCCCGGTGTTGCCACCAGGATATCGACGCCCTTGCCTAGCGCGCGGATCTGGGGATTGATGTTGACCCCACCGAATACCACCGTGCTGCGCAGGGGCAGGTGTTCACCATAGGTGGCCACACTTTCCGCCACCTGCGCCGCCAGTTCCCGGGTCGGGGTCAGCACCAGGGCCCGGGCCTGTCCTGGCCGGGCCTGTCCGGGCCGGGCCTGTCCTGGCCGGGAGCGTCCACCGGCTGCCAGCCGCTGCAGCATGGGCAGCGTGAAACCGGCGGTTTTGCCGGTACCGGTCTGGGCCGCGGCCATCACGTCCTGCCCCGCCAATACCGCGGGAATGGATTTCGCCTGGATTGGCGAGGGCTCGCTATAGCCCTTGGCGCGAACAGCGCGCAATAGCGGCTCTGACAAGCCGAGATCGTCAAATTGCATGGATTTTTTCCGTTGTGCCCAATCGGGACACGGTTGTCTGGTTGAGGACTCGCTGCGACCGGCCTGCCGGGCAGCGAGCCAGGGCGTCAGGCCTTGCTGCTGTCGCCGCGGGTGACCTGCTTCTTGACCGCCAGCGTCGGCTGGCCACTGATACCGGAAGCGATGACGTCGATCTTGTTCCCGGAGGCCAGGAACAGTTTGGTCTGCTCCTCGATGGACTCGGATGTCTCGACCGCTGCCGGCTGCTTCTTTTTCGCGGGTGCGCGGGTGGGTTTTCTCGCCACAATAATTTCCTGTCAGTTGTTATCAGTGCACGTGGCCGTGACTGATTTCCTCTTCACTGGCTTCCCGTACGGAAACCACCTGTACGTCAAAATGCAGATCGACCCCGGCCAGGGGGTGATTGGCATCGATGGTGACCTGCTCGCCCTGCACGTCCCTGACCACGATGCGCCGCACCTGACCGTCCGCGCCCTGGGCTTCGAACGCCATGCCGGGCTCAACGCTCTCAACGCCCTGGAACGCTGCCAGCGGCACCGCCTCGATCAGTTCCGACCGGACCTCGCCGTAGGCGTCCCCGGCTTCGACCTGCACCTGCAGGGATGCGCCCTCGGCCTTGCCCACCAGGGCATTTTCCAGGCCGGGAATCAGGTTGCCGGCACCATGCAGGTAGGACAGGGGCTCTGCGCCTTCTGAGCTGTCGAGCACCTCGCCGCTGGCATCGGTCAGTTTGTAATGAATGGTGGCAACCACGTTGTTGCCGATCAGCAGACTCATAGCTGCATCTCCTGTTGTATGTTGATGGTGAGCGGCCTCAGGCGCCACTGTTTGAAGGAGGCAACTATCAGTGAAAAACAGGAAGAGGATCGGTCAAACTGAACGTAAATGAATAACACAAATAAGGGAGCTTCCGAGCAACGCGCAAGTATACAGTGCTAACACCCATTAGTAAATGGAGGTTTCCCGGTGCCTGATAACGGCAAACACCCCTGACTATCGCCAAGAGGCATTTAAAAACCAATTTTTATAACTTATCGGTCTGATCTCCCGGCAGCCAGCCACCAGCGTTCTGCTAGTCTTGGTACATCTTCCAACAAGGGGGACCGGGCATGCGACGGCGCGATTTCTGCAAGGCGACACTGGGCGCGGGCCTGATCTCCGCGCATTACCCCTTTCTCAACGCGGCCCTGGCGGACTCCGCAATTCGCGGCGTCGGCCTGGACGGCAGTGAACTGCAACTGGAAGCCGGCGCCGTTCACGAACTGGCCGATGCACTCAACGGCGAGCTGCTCCTGGCCGACCACCCGCGGTACGACACGGCCCGCAGGATATGGAACGGCATGCACGACAAACACCCGGCGCTGATCGCGCGGGTGGCCGACCCCGCGGATATCGGCCACGTCGTGACCTTCGCCAGGGAGCGCAACCTGCTGGTGGCGGTGCGTGGTGGCGGGCACAGCTGGCCGGGCAAGTCGGTTTGCGAAGGCGGTCTGATGATCGACCTGTCCGGCATGATCAACGTCGACGTGGACACCCAGCGCCGGCGCGCCCGGGTTGACGGGGGCGCCCTGCTCGGCCACCTGGACATGGCGACCCTGGAGCACGGGCTGGTCACCACTGCCGGCGTGGTATCGCACACCGGGGTGGGCGGTTTCACCCTGGGCGGCGGCTTCGGTCGCCTCAATCGCAAGTACGGGCTGACCGTGGACAACCTGCTGGCGGCGGAGATCGTGACCGCCGACGGCAAGCACCGTCGGGTGAGCGCACAGGACGAACCCGACCTGTTCTGGGCGCTGCGCGGGGGCGGCGGCAACTTCGGGGTGGTAAGCCAGTTCGAATACCAGCTGTACCCCTTCGACCGCAACGTGCTGTCCGGCGCCATCACCTGGCCCATCGAGCAGGCCCGGGAAGTGCTCAGCTTCTACCGCGACTGGTACCTCACCCTGTCCGATGACCTGTACGTGGGCCCCACCATGGCCACCACGCCGGACGGCACCTCGTTCATCCTGATGGAGGTAGTCTACGCCGGCGACCCGGCCAAAGGCGAGAAAGAGCTCGCGCCCCTGCGCAGGATCGGCAAACCCTCGGAGGACGGGGTCAAGGTGCAGGACTACCGGGTGATGCAGACCTGGGAGGACGCCACCTTCCATCACGGCATCCGCTCCTACGCCAAGAACGGCATGGTGAAAGCCATCACCGCAGAGCTGGTCGACGACCTGATCGACGCGTTCGTGCCCGACCCGCGGCTGGCGTTCTTCACCCATACCGCCGGCGGCGCAGTCAAGCGCGTGGGTGAGTTGGACACCGCCTTCCCTCACCGCAACGCCGAGACCATGCTGATCGTGGCCGGGGCCTGGGACGATCCCGCCGACGACCGGGAGGCCATGGCGATGGCCCGCAGCTGGTTCAAGCAACTGGAACCCCATACGGGCGGCTACTACGACAACATCGAGTTCGAGGGCGAGGAGCGGGCAGCGCGCAACTATGGCCCGGCCTACCAGCGCCTGGCGAAGATCAAGGGCCAGTACGACCCGGGCAACCTGTTCCGCCTGAACAGCAATATCCAGCCCGCCTGAAAAACGGGGACAGTTTACTTAATTCCAGTCGCGGACCTGCGATCGGCGGTATCCAGAGGAATTAAGTAAACTGTCCCCGTTTCCCGGTGCGCTCCAGAACCATTACCGTCAGGGCCGGCAGCATGGTCAGGGTGACCACGGCGGAGCCCAGGATACCGAACATCACGATCACGCCCACCCCGCGATAAAGTTCAGTGCCCGCTCCCGGGAGCAACACCAGCGGCGCCAGGCCACACAGCGTGGTGATGGTGGACATCGCCACCGGCCGCAGGCGCGACTCCAGCGCCTCGGTCACCGCCGCCAATGGCCCCAGGCCCTGATGCTGGACGTTCTCCACCGCCCGGTGCACCACCAGGATCGGGTTGTTGACCACCGTGCCCATCAGGATCAGGAAACCGAGCATGGAAATCATATCGAAGGGCTGGACCACCGCGGTCAGACCTACCAGCGGCAGGGCGCCGCCCACCAGGTTGAGCAGCCACAGCCCGACGATCCCGCCGGCGATGCCCAGCGGGATCGTGGTCATGATCAGCAGCGGGTAGCCCCAGTGGCCGAAGATGGCGACCATGATGAGGTAGATCACCAGCAGCGCCACCAGGTAGTTCCCCACCAGGGCCTGGCGGGTCGCGTCGAGCTGGTCCGCGGCCCCCGAGATCAGCACGCTGACCGAGGCCGGCACCTGGCCGCGCTGGCGCAGGTACTCCACCACGTCGCGCTTCACCGTTGCCACCCCGGTTTCCAGCGGCACGCTGCGCGGGGGAATGATGTTGAGGGTGACCGTGCGGCGGCCGTTCACGCGCCGCACCGAGCTGGTATCCACGGTCTCGCGGAATTCCACCAGATTACCCAGCGGCAGCACCTGGCCCGGGCCCGTGTACACCGGTAGCTGGCTGATGGTATCCAGTTCCACCGACTGGCCGGCGTCGCTGTACAGGTAGATGTCGACCTTGTCGTCCTCGAAAAAAAACTCGTCCACGTAACTGCCGTCGGTCAGGGCGGCCACCACGAAACCCAGGTCCTCGGCGCTCATGCCCAGTTCCGCCGCGCGCTCCCAGTGCGGCCGCACTTCCAGCAGCGGCTGCGCCAGGCTGAGGGAGGCCGGCTGGCTCTGGATCCGCGGGTTGTCGAACACCTCGCCGGCACGGCGATAGGCCGCCTGGGCGAGCTGGTAGTTACTGCCCAGGTCGGGTCCGGAAATGTCCAGGTTGATGCTGCGCGTGCCGCCGTCGTTGCTGGTGATGATGGAACCGCGGGTGGCAAAGGCGCGCATGCCGGGGTACTCGGTGAACTTGTCGCTTAGCGCATCCATCAGCGCCTCGATATCCCCCGTGTCCACGGGCTCGGCAATCACCCGCAACTGGTCCGCGCTTACCCGCAGATTGGAGTACTTCACGGCCGGCACCGGGCTGTGGCCTTCGTGAAACAACGCAGGGGCGGCCTGCACGTTCGGCAGCAACCAGGCCTCTATTTCAGTGCCGATCCGGCCCATGGTTTCCAGGTTGTAGCCGGGCGGCGCGTTCATCCGGGCAAACACCTTGGGTTCCTCGCCCTCGGGCAGGTATTCCGCCGGCGGGGTCAGCAGCCAGATCACCAGGCCGCTGGCCAGCACCGTCACCAGCACGCTGGCCTGGCGCCGGCGCGGCGTCCGCAGCAGCCGCTGCACCAGGTCGAGAACCCGGGTGCGCAGCCGCTCGCCCCGGCCTCCCCCACCCGGGTCCCGGCCGCTGGCGAAATCCAGCCGCGCCGCGGCGCTGGGCAGCACCGTGACCGCCACCAGCATGGACGCCAGGATGGCTGCGGAAATGGCGATTGCCACATCGGAGTACAGCTGGCCGGCCTCCTGCTGCACGAAGCCCACCGGCATGAACACCATCACCGTGGTCATGGTGGAGGCAAATACCGCGGGCCAGACCTGGCGCACCCCCTTGACTGCAGCCTCGACGCGGCTGGCCCCGCGGCGGCGCTCCAGCTCGATGCTTTCCAGCACCACGATACTGTTGTCCAGGGTCATGCCGATGGCGAAGGCGATCCCCGCCAGGGAGATCACGTTGATGGTGCGACCCGCCAGCAGCAACCCGAGGAAGGCCACGATAACGCAGATCGGGATGCCGAGCACCCCGGTCAGGGTGGCCCGGAACGAGCGCAGGAACAGGTACATGACGAGGGTGGCGAACAGCGCGCCCAGCACCAGGTTCTGCCACACGTTGCTGATGGACTCCTGCACGTAGGTGACGTCGTCCGCCATCAGTTTCATCTGCATCCCGGCCGGGTTCAGCACCTCCCGGTTCACGGCGGCCAGCTCCAGCAGCGCCGCGCGCTTGATATCGATGACGTTCGATCCCGCCTCCTTTTTCAGCATCAGGAAAATGTCGGGCTGGCCGTTGTAACTGGTGATGCTGCGCTTCTCGAAATGGTCCATCTGCACCGTGGCCACGTCGCCGAGGCGGATAATCGCGTCCCCGCGCCGCGCCAGGACGAGCGCCTGCAGGTCCTCGAGCGTCTCGAAACGGCCCACGGTGCGCAGCAGGTACTGGCGCTTGCCGTCGACGATTTCTCCCCCGGAGCGATCCCGGTTGCGGGCCCGGATCGCGCGCCGCAGGTCCACCAGGGACAGGCCGCGCTGGGCCAGCCGGGCCGGGTCCACCAGCACCTGCACCTGGCGCTCGGCACCGCCGTAGATAATAACTTCCGAGACCCCGGGTACGCTGGCCATGCGCGGCTTGACGTCGTCCTCCACGAAATCCCGGGCCAGGTCCATGTCCACCTGGCGCGGGTTGCCTGGCAGCGGCGTGACGCTATAGAACATGAAAGCGTTACTGGAAAAGGAGTTGGCGTAGATGCTGGGCTCGTCCACGTTCTCCGGGTAGGAGGGTACCTGGCTGAGGGCGTTGTTGACCCGGATCAGCATCTCGGTGATGTCGGTACCGTGGGGAAACTCCAGTTCGATTTCCGCGGAACCGCTGCTGGCCGTGGCCACGATGCGCGACAGGTTCGGCAGGTTGCGCAGGTAGTCCTCCTGCTCCACCAGGATTTCCTTCTCCACGTCCTGGGGCGTGGCGCCCGGCCAGGTGGTGCGTACGCTGATGACCCGCACGTCCAGGTCGGGGATCATCTGCACCGGGATGCGCAGCGCCGCGGCGATGCCGATCACGCACACGATCAGCACCGTGACGGTGACCAGGGTACCCCGCTGGACGATCTGCTCGAACACCTAGTCCGTCCTGCGCTGCGGCGCCAGCGGCTGGCCGGCCAGCAGCGCCTCGTTGCCCTCGATCACCACCTCGGCGCCGGGCTCCAGTCCCGCCAGCACCTCGACCAGGCCGTCAAAGGCCAGGCCCGTACGTATCGGCCGCTCGGCCGCTACCGGACCCTGGTCCGAGGACTCCACCACCCAGACCACCAAGCGGCCGTCGGGGAAACGCAGTACCGCGTCCCGCGGCACCGCCAGGCCGCGGCGCCCGGTGGCCAGGGACAGCTCCGCCCGGGCGGACATGCCAGGGCGCATCTCCGCCAGCGGCGCGCGCGGCTGCGCCCGCAACAGGAAGGTACGATCCCCCGGGTCGGCTACCGGTACCACCGCGATGACCTCGCCCTCATGTTGTGCGCCGGAACCGGCGTCCAGGCTGATGAGGACCCGGGTGTCCGGCCCGACATCCCCGAGAAAATCCTCGGGCACCTCGAAATCCAGCCGCAGTTCATCGGTGGCCACCAGCTGGAATACCTCCTGGCCCGGGTTGACCCATTCCCCCGGGTCTGCCTGGCGTGCAGTGATGACGCCGCCGAAGGGCGCCCGCAGCTCGTGCCGGTCGAGCACCGCCCGGCGGTAGCCCGCCTCTGCCTCGGCCCGAGCCAGCACCGACTGGTCACGCGCCACCTCGGCCTCCAGGTCCCTGACAGCGGTTTCCGCGATGCTCTGCTGCGGCGCCAGGGTGCGGGCCTCCTGCAGCCGGCGCCGGGCGTCTGCCAGGGCCGTGCGGGCTTCGGCCACCGACGCCTGCGCACTCTGCCACTGCAGCTGGGCCAGTTCGGGGTCCAGTGACAATAACAGCTCGCCGCGCTCGACCCGGCTGCCCGCATCCACCTGCAGGGCCGTCACCAGCCCGCCGATGGATACCGACAACCGGGCGTCGCGGGCGGCGGTCACGGTGCCGGTGACCTGCACGACCCGGTCGATATTGCGCTCCTGCACCGGCGCGGTGATCACCGGCACGCCGGGCGCGTCCTGCGCCAGGATGGCAGGCGCAGCAACCGGCAGTGCCAGCGTAATCAGGAGGGAACGGAGAATTCCGGATGTCGATGGCAAGGAAAGGTCTCGTATTTCCGTGAAAGCGAATCGCAGAGATTACCAGCACACGGCCCGAATGCCAGCACCGAAACTGATCCGGCGAGAGCGGGTATCGGTATACTCTGGACCATGCACAAGCGCTTTACCGAATTCCTGCGCCGGCACCCGCGCCTGGTCGTGTTGACCGGCGCCGGCGTCAGCGCCCACTCCGGCATCCCTACCTACCGCGACGACGAGGGCCGCTGGCTGCGGGCGGAACCAATCCAGCACCAGGATTTCCTGACCCGGGAGCAGGCCCGCAAGCGCTACTGGTGCCGCTCCCTTGCGGGCTGGCCGGCGGTGCAGGCGGCCCGCCCCAATGCCGCCCACCGGGCCCTGGCCCGGCTGGAAGCGCTGGGGCGGGTGGAACTGCTGATCACCCAGAACGTGGACCGCCTGCACCAGCGCGCCGGCAGCCGCGCCGTGGTGGACCTGCACGGCAGGCTGGACCGGGTCGTGTGCCTGGACTGCCTGCACCAGGTCCAGCGGGAACAACTGCAGGACCGCCTGGCCCTGGCCAACCCGGAGCTGCCCGCCGGACAGGCCAGTGCGCGCCCCGACGGCGATGCCGATGTGGCCGACGAGTGGGTGGAGCGGATGTCGGTGCCGAACTGTGAACGCTGTGACGGCATGCTGATGCCCGACGTGGTGTTTTTCGGCGGCTCCGTGCCGCGGGCGCGGGTGCAACGCGGCCTCGATGCCCTGGCGGCAGCAGACGCCCTGCTGGTGGTGGGCAGTTCCCTGCAGGTCTACTCCGGTTTCCGCTTCTGCCGCTACGCCGCGGAGCTCGGGCTCCCCATCGCTATCCTGAACCCGGGCCGGACCCGGGCCGACGAGCTGGCCAGCCTCAAGATCAGTGCCGCCTGCGGCCCGGTGCTGGAGGCCGGCGTGGCAGCACTGGCCCGGGCTGGGTCCGCGGGGCTCGCTGAAGTGTGAGGGTTCGGTCAGGGTTTGGGCAGCACGATATTGGTCTCGGCGTTGCTGACCCCGTCGTACACCAGGCCGGCGCCGGTAATATCGGTCACCGTGAAGGTAACACTGACCACGTTGTTCTTGAGGTTGGTTTTTACCACCAAGCACTGCCCGTTGCTGTCGGTGACGGCCTCACACTGACCGGCGCCATTGGCCCCGCCGCTCCAGGCTCCCGTCACCAATGCGCCTGCGACGGGGCCGTTGGCGTCGACTACCGTGATCTGTACCCGCGCGTCCCAGCGGTTGTGGGGCGCTGACTGACTGATATCCGACAGGTCGGACACATGTACCGCTACCAGGTCGCCCACCGAAATGAAAATGCTGGTGCTGCCGGCCGCACCGTCGCTGTCCGTTGCAGTGGCTGTGATCTCGTGTACACCCTCGTTGAGAACGGCGCTGAACGTGTCACCGGTACCGATCGGGCCGTCGAGATTCGACTCCCAGGCTATCGCGGAGTACAGATTGCCGTCTATGTCCGAGGCGCTGCCAGCGAAATCGATCGTTACGCCGGCGCCAAAATGATCACCGTCATTCGGTGCCGATATGGTGACGGTGGGCGCCGCGTTTGCGGGCGGAGGCACCGCGATGCTCGTACCGTCACTGTCCCCGTCGCTGTCGTGGTTGGCGCTCGCCAGGTACTGGTCGCCAGCACCTGAGGAAACACCGGTCACGGAGTAGGTCACGCTGGACACATTGGACTTGAGGCTGCCCTTGCTGACGCTGCAGCGGCCAGCCCCGTCGGTAGGCCCACAGTCACCCCCGCCGCTGGCCCCGTCACTCCAGAGGCCAGTGACCGTGGCGCCCGCCACCGGCAGCTCGGAGTCATCGTGCACGGTAATTTCCACATTGGCCTGCCAGCGCCCGCGCGGCTGATCCACCCGTTCACCATCCAGGTCGCCCACATGCAGGTCGTTGACCTGTGACGTATTCTGCACCTCGACCGTAATGCTGTCAGAGGCGGTCTGCCCACCGCTGTCGATTGCGGTGGCACTGATCCCGTGGCTGCCATCCGCGACCGCGGAGCTGTCCCAGGCCTGCGACCAGCCGTCGGCGCCGTCGGCGTCGATGCCGAGGCTGCCGCCGTCAACGAAAAACTCCACCTGGTCGACGCCCAGGTCGTCCGCCGCGTCCGCCGTGATCGCCAGGCTGCCGGATACGGTCTGACCCTGCCCTGGCGCGGTAATGTTTACCGTGGGCGGCGTATCGCTGCCGCAGCCGAGGTCGGGCACCACCATGCGCATACGGCCGTAACCGGTCTGGGCATCATAGCCGGGGCTGCCTATATCCACGGCATTGTCGCGGATGACGCTGCGCACCTGGTCGACAGTGGCGCAGGGATTCCGGGAAAGAATCAGGCCGGCGTAGCCCGACACCAGCGGCGCCGCAAAAGACGTACCGTCACCGCCGTTGTAATTGTCTTCGCCCGGGCGGTGCGGTTCCCACCAGAGTTCCGGGAACAGCAGCCAGTCATTCAATACCCAGGCATCATAGGCGCTGGTCACGCCGCTGGTCCAGATCAGCTCGCCCGGGGCCGTTACGTCCAGCACTTCTGATCCCTGGGCATAGGTGGAGAAATCCGAGCGCACATCGTTCCAGTTGGAGGAACCGACGGCAATCACCCCGGGCATGCTGGCCGGGAAATAGAGCCCGGCGCCACCGCCATTGCCGGAGGCTGCAATCACCAACACCCCGTTGGCCAGGGCATAGTCAATCGCGTCGCGCATGGGCTGCAGCTCCGCCTCGGTAGCACCCCCGGGCGCAACCCCCCAGCTGGCGTTTATCACGTCGGCGCCGTTATCCACGGCGTAATAGATGGCCTCGGCGGCGTCGGAACCCAGCGCGTCACCCTCGGCATTGATCATTCGCACCGGCATGATGCGGCAGTGCCAGCAGACACCGGCAAAACCCTCCGGCTCGCCACTGGTGGGATGGTTGTTGTTGGCCATCATGCCGAGTATCCCGGCGACCGCGGTGCCGTGAAACACCCCGATGTCGATTGTGTAGGCCAGTGGATAGTACTCCAGATTGTTATCGATACCGTCGCCCACGCCAGCGTCGCCATCAAATCGATAACCGAAAGGGATGGCGAAACCATCCGCGACCCACTGGTGTTCCGGCAGTGAGAATATATCCGGGTTGCCGTCTTCGCTGGCGGCGTCGTCATTCGGGCTGCCCACGTTGTTGCCGGCGAAGTCGTAGCCGTATAAATCGTCCACCTTGCCGTTGCCGTCGTCATCGACGCCGGCAGCGCCACCGACTTCCAGCGGGTTGTTCCAGATATTGCCCCACAGGTCGTCATGGTCCAGGTCGACACCGCTGTCCAGCACCGCGATCACTACATCGGGTGATCCCGTTTCGCTGAGCCAGCCCGCTTCCGCCTCCACCTGGAACAGCCCCCATTGGTCGACGATATCCTCCGCGGTACAGCTCGGGTCGTTGAAGTAATCGCAGTCAGTGCCCGGGTCCGGGTCGTCCTTGTAATAGGGGTCGGTGGGGGGAATGGTGTCGTTGATGCTTACGACGGGGTCTGCCACGGCGCTGACAACACCCGGCAATCCCCGGGCGGTCGCTGCCAACAGGCGCGGGTCGGGACTGCCCGTTCCCTGAACAGACAGGCTGTACCAGTCGCTGTTACCGATGCGGCGGGGTTTACCCAAAGCCAGTCCGCGGGCGTGTTCTGCCAGCTGAGCAACGGAATGGCCGGCGGCTATTTTTACCAGGATGTGCCCGTGGGCGACAGGATCCCGGGATATTGCACCGGCTGCAGGGCCCGTGCTGTTGTCGGGGGTGACGGTTCGCTCGATCGCCGGTATGACCGGATCGGCAGACCGGGCTGGGAAAATGACGCAGGTCAGGGCAAGCAGGACGACGCCCGATGCCGCCGCTAAAAATCGTATAACGGCCCCCTTGTGGGCGGCGTTGCAACTCATCAGGTGCCTGCACGTGTGTGCGGTCATGCCTACCCCCTCGCTGGACAACTGACAGGTTGGTGCCGTCCAGCTTCACAATCAGTATAGGAAACGCGATAGAGCGAAGTGAGCGGAATCTGGACTTTTCTCCAGTTTTTTGGCCGCAACAGCAGAAAACCGGGCTGCATGCCGCCCCGCCGCCGGAAAAGAGCACCTAACTTATTGATTTATGGGGCTTACTGATGCCCGCTCACGCCGCCAGCATCCCCTGGTGCTCGATAAACGCGATGATGACGTCGAGACCGGTGCCGTCCTTCATATTGCTGAACACAAACGGGCGGGCGGGACGCATGCGCCGGGTATCGCGCTCCATCACCTCCAGCGAGGCCCCGACATAGGGCGCCAGGTCGATCTTGTTGATCACCAGCAGGTCCGAGCGGGTGATGCCCGGCCCGCCCTTGCGCGGCATCTTCTCGCCCTCGGCCACGTCCAGCACGTAGATCGTCAGGTCGGCCAGTTCCGGGCTGAAGGTCGCGCTCAGGTTATCGCCGCCGCTTTCGATAAACACCAGGTCCAGCTGGGGGAAGCGCAGGCACAGGTCCTCCACCGCGGCCAGGTTCATGGAAGCGTCCTCGCGGATGGCGGTGTGCGGGCAGCCGCCGGTTTCCACCCCGATGATCCGCTCTTCCGGCAGGGCCTGGCTCTCGGTCAGGAACCGTGCATCTTCCTGGGTGTAGATGTCGTTGGTCACCACCGCCAGTTCGTAGCGCTCGCGCAGCGCCTTGCACAGGGCATCCAGTAAGGCGGTCTTGCCGGAGCCCACCGGGCCGCCGACGCCAATTCGCAGGGGTTGTGAGTGCATGGTCATGGTCTCTCGCTCAGGATCGGTAGATTCTCGTGTACTGGGTCTCGTGCTGGCTGCTGGCGATGGCCTGCGCCAGGCAGGCGGCGCCCAGCTCGCTGTCCTCCAGGACCAGCCCCCGGCTCACGCAGTCCGGGATCAGGCCACTCAACTCCGCGATCAGGCGCTGGCCGGCGGTCTGGCCCAGGGGGATGATCTTGATCCCCGCCAGCACCATGTTTTCCAGCCAGCTCCACAGGTAGGCACGGGCTGCCGCGTCCAGCGGGATGGCCCAGTGGGCCACCGCCAGGGCAAAGCCCGCCAGCTGGCAGTCCCGCAGGCAGGCCAGGCGGCTATCATCGGCGGGGATACCCAGCACCGGCAGCAGCGCGGCCATGGCCCGCCCCCGGTTGCGCTCTTCCTCGCGCAGCTCCCGGGTTTCGCGGCTGGCCAGTAAATACCGGCACCAGTGTTCCAGCGCCTGGATGTCATCCGCCTGCGCCGCCTGCACCAGCCGCCGCAGCAGCGGCACCTCCAGGTAAGCCTGGCTGGTCAGCAGCAGATCCTGCAGCCAGTCGCGCAGACTGTCCTCGTCGACCACCCAGCCCGTCTCCACCGCCCACTCGATACCCTGCGAGTAGGCGAAGGCTCCCACCGGCAGGGCGGAGCTGACCAGCTGCTGCAGGCGCAGTTGGGCCAGCGCCTCGCTGTCCTCCGTGGCGCTAGTGCGGATGCTCATGCGGCTCTTCATGCGGCTCGTCATGTTGGTGTCCGTGACCATGGTGATGGCCGTGGCCGGCGCGATCGGCGCTGCCGCCATAGGCGCCGGGCTCCGGCTCGAAGGGCGCCTCCCGGTGTACCACCGTCAGTCCGAGGCCGCGCAGCATGTCGTCCAGCACGTGATCGTGCAGGTAGCTGACCCGGCCCGGCTCGATCTGCACCGACACGTGCCGGTTGCCCAGGTGATAGCAGGCCCGGGCGATGCTGTGGGGATCGTCGCTGCTGACCACCGACAGGGACTCCGGCGCGGCTACCACCTGCACCCGCTGGCCCTGTTCCGACAGCAGCAGGTCACCCTGGCGCAGGGTGGTGCCCCGCGGCAGGAACAGGCCGGCGTCGCGGCCGTCATCCAGTGTCACCCGCAGCCGGCACTTGATCCGGCTGTGCAGCGGCAGGGTCAGGGTGGCGTCGCCCTGGTTGTCTGCGGCGCCCCCGGGCTGGTGCTGGATCAACTTGATCACGTGCGCATCTCAGAACAGGAAATACTTCTGGGCCATGGGCAGCACCTCGGCCGGTTCGCACACCAGCAACTGCCCGTCCGCGCGCACCTCGTAGGTCTGCGGGTCCACGTCGATGTCGGGCTGGTAATTGTTGTGCACCATGTCGGCCTTGCCGATCTGGCGGCACTGGCTCACCACGCCCACCAGGGAACGCAGCCCCAGGCGTCCCGCCACCCCGGCCTGGGCCGCCGCGTCGGACAGGAAGGTCATGCGCGTGTTGCTGCGCGCCGCGCCCAGGGTGGCGAACATCGGCCGGTAGTGCACGGGCTGCGGCGTCGGTATGGAGGCGTTCGGGTCACCCATGGGGGCCGCGGCGATAAAGCCGCCCTTGATGATCAGGCTCGGCTTGGTACCGAAGAACGCCGGCCTCCACAGCACCAGGTCCGCCAGCTTGCCGGTTTCGATGGAGCCCACCTCGTGGGAAATGCCGTGGGTGATGGCCGGGTTGATGGTGTACTTGGCGATATAGCGCTTGGCCCGCCCGTTGTCGTGCTCTGCCGGGTCCCCCGGCAGGCTGCCGCGCTGCACTTTCATCTTGTGCGCGGTCTGCCAGGTGCGGCTGATAACCTCGCCCACCCGGCCCATGGCCTGGGAGTCGGAGGCGATCATGGAAAACGCGCCCAGGTCGTGCAGGATGTCCTCTGCCGCGATGGTCTCGCGGCGGATGCGGGATTCTGCAAAGGCCACGTCCTCGGCGATGTTCGGGTCCAGGTGGTGGCATACCATCAGCATGTCCAGGTGCTCGTCCACCGTGTTCACCGTGTAGGGGCGGGTCGGGTTGGTGGAGGACGGCAGCACGTTGGCGTGCCCCGCGGCCTTGATGATATCGGGGGCGTGGCCGCCGCCGGCGCCCTCGGTGTGGTAGGTGTGGATGGTGCGGCCCTTCATCGCGGCCAGGGTGTGCTCGACGAAGCCGGATTCGTTCAGGGTGTCGGTGTGGATGGCCACCTGCACGTCGTAGGCATCCGCCACCGCCAGGCAGTTGTCGATGGCGGCCGGGGTGGTGCCCCAGTCCTCGTGCAGCTTCAGGCCCATGGCGCCGGCCACCACCTGTTCTTCCAGCGCCAGCGGCAGGCTGGCGTTGCCCTTGCCGAGGAAGCCGAGGTTCATGGGCAGGTCCTCCGCGGCTTCCAGCATGCGGTGGATATTCCAGGGACCGGGGGTACAGGTGGTGGCGTTGGTGCCGGTGGCCGGCCCGGTGCCGCCGCCAAGCATGGTGGTGACTCCCGAGTACAGGGCCTCGTCCACCTGCTGCGGGCAGATGAAGTGGATATGGGCGTCGATGCCACCCGCGGTCAGGATACTGCCCTCGCCCGCGATCGCCTCCGTGCCGGGCCCGATCACGATGTTCACGCCCGGCTGCACGTCGGGATTGCCCGCTTTGCCGATACCGCTGATGCGGCCGTCCTTGATGCCGACGTCCGCCTTGACGATACCCCAGTGATCGAGGATCAGCGCATTGGTGATGACCGTGTCCACCACCTGCGCGTCGGCGCGCTGGCTCTGGCCCATGCCGTCGCGGATCACCTTGCCGCCGCCGAACTTCACCTCGTCGCCGTACACCGTGTGATCGGCCTCGACCTGGATCAGGAGCTCGGTGTCGCCCAGCCGCACCCGGTCGCCCACCGTCGGGCCGTACATTTCCGCATAGGCCTGCCTGCTGATAGTCGCCATTGTCTCAGTTCTCCAGTTCGCCCATGAATTGCGCATTGAAACCGTACACCCGGCGCTCGCCGGCGTAGGCCACCAGGGTCACCTCGCGGGTCTGGCCGGGCTCGAAGCGCACCGCGGTGCCGGCCGCAACGTCGAGGCGGAAGCCCGTCGCCTGGTCGCGGTCGAATTCCAGGGCCGGGTTGGTTTCCGCGAAATGGTAGTGCGAGCCCACCTGGATCGGCCGGTCGCCGCGGTTGGCCACGCTGAGGGTGATGCGCTCGCGGCCGTCGTTGAGCACGATCTCGCCCGGCGCCACCAGCAGCTCACCGGGCACCACGCCCGCCTCGGAGGACGCGGTGGCCAGGATCGGGTCGTGCACGGTGACCAGCTTGGTGCCGTCGGGAAAGGTCGCCTCCACCTGCACTTCGGGGATCATCGCCGCCACGCCGGGCATCACGTCCTCTTCCGACAACAGGCTGCGGCCAAAATCCATCAGCTCCGCCACCGTGCGCCCGTCACGCGCACCCTCCAGGATCGCGGCACTGATATAGGCCATGGCCTCCGGGTAGTTGAGTTTCAGGCCGCGGGCCTTGCGTCGCTCGGCCAGCAGCGCCGCGGTGAACAGCAGCAGCTTGTCTTTTTCCCTCGGTGTCAGTTCCATTTGCTTTCCTCGGTCAGGTGGTCCAGATTCTCGGCGGCGACGGCGGGCGGCCAATCACCACCGGCCGCAGGGCCTGCCACAGTTGCACGAAAACAGTGCGGGCCTGCTCGGTGGACTCGCCCAGGTAACGCACCACCAGCAGGTCTTCCAGCAAGGTCATGCCGACCGGCATCCCCGCGGCCAGCTCGCGCGCGCCCTGCAATTGCTCTGCCGCCACCCCCGTGGCGTACAGGGCGGCGAACACCGGCCGGCCGCGCAGGGAAGCCGCGCCGCTGGCGCGGTCATCCGGCCGGACCCGGGTGCGGTCCAGCAGCAGGGGCCGCCGGTCGCGGTAGATTTCCGTCACGAAGTCGGCGCTGCCGCTGTCGTAGCGTTCGCCGTTGGCCGGGCGCCCCAGACAGTGAATCTCCCAGCCGAAGAACCGGGCCCGGCCAGCCAGTTCTATCCGGCTGTGCAGCGTGGTCACCGCGCCGGGAAACAGGATGTTCTCCTGCGGCAGCCACTCCAGCGAGGCGTCGGTAACCGCCAGCTGCTGTCGCTGCACGGCGCGGCGCCGGGCGCTGCGGTAAAACTTGGTCGCACCGGGCGTGGTCAACAGGGCTGCGGTGCCCGGCGGGCACTCGACCCGGATATCCAGTCGGTCACCGCCCACCACCCCACCGGGCGGATGCAACAGGTAGTTGTGGCACAACCCGCCCTCAGGGTAGAAGCTGCGCTGCACGGCCAGCGGGCCGCTGCGTGCACGGCGCGCCAGTACAGTGCGCAAGGGGGTTGCGCGATAGCCCAGGTCCAGGTGCGCGCACCAGCCTGCGGAGGTCGGCTCTGCCGCCTGCTCTTCCCGAGCGCTGACCAGCGGTGCGGGGCTGCGGTACAAAATGATCTATCCTTGTGTGGCGCGCGGTGCGAGAGACCGGCGACAGCGACACGGCGGTTGAAGCGGCACGCTGCTGATACATCGGGATGCTACAGATGCGTAGCATGCCCGGAAAGGTTGCCACCGAAAGAGCTGGAAATCAATCAATGCGGCCGGGGTTGACCGGGGAGTTGCGAAGTGCAGGACGAAATCAACGGCGAAAATACGGACCACGGCAGCCCCGGCGAACGGGTGCTGCAATTCATCGAGCGCATGCGCACGCTGGTGGAACGGGGCAAGCGGGACTCGAACGTCACGCCGGCGGACTGGAACGTCCTGGCGGACCTGGTCGAGACTGCGGACTTCGAGCGCATCGGTCCCTTTCACGACGCCATGAACTGGGACGCCTACATCGCCATGCTCTGCGGCTGGGTCAACGCCACGGAGGGCTGGGAACCGGTCCTGAAAAGCCTGTCCGAGGCCTCGGACAGGGTCTTCGCGCAGTGCGAGGAAATGATCACCGAGAACGGCGCGGTGTTTCCCTTCTACTCCCTGTCCATGTACGAATTCAACGCCGCGGGGAAAATCCACCGCATTCACGTCTACATGCAGCAGCCCCAGACCGTCGAAGAGTCCTGAGCCGCAGCGCGGGACGTCAGGGCAGGTACCACTGCCACTGGTACGGCACGACCGTATAAAAGGGCGCGGCGAACAGGGCGCGCCGGCCACACTCACGCCAGTGTCGCTCCAGCACCGGCCGCAGCCGCTCTGCCGTCTGCACCGGGTCGTCGTCCAGGAAGCACAGGGTCAGGCGCTGACCCGCTGCCACACTGGCAAAAGGGTTGGCCACCGAATTCACACGCCACTCCCCGGCTACCCCGGGCACCCCGGTCAGGCCCCGGGCCGGCGCGCCGCCTTCCTCGACCAACAGGTAAAGTCCCTGCACCGGCAACCACGGCAACACGTCGGCCCCGACCCGGGCCCGGGCCGCGACGTGGCGCGTGCTCACGTGGTACACCCCGCGTGCCACCGGCGGCAGGATGAAGGGTGACCGACCCGCCTCGTGCAGGGCGACCGCCAGGTCATTGAACGCGTCCAGACCCGCCAGGTCGGTAAAGAAATAAGTCATCACGTGATCGATGGCCTCGAAGCGTTCGTCACTGGCAGCCCGCGCGGCCCGGCAGGCCGGCGTGGACACCACCCGCAACGAGGTCCGCACTGCCGGCAGGCGCTGCTGCTCGGGGCGGTGGTCCAGGGTGTGCCAGCGCAGGTAGTCGGCATCCTCGCCATCGGGATGCCGTTCGGCCATGGACACGAACAGGGTGGTCACGTCGCTGATGCCGGTGGCCAGCACCGCCGGCAACTGGTCGGAGGGGGTGCCCGTTAACTCCCGCAGCAGACTGTTCATAGCTACACCCCCTCCGCCAGGGTCAGCTCCGGATGGCGCGCCTGCACCATACGCCGCATGCCCTCGCGCCAGGGCACCCGGGTCCGCCCCAGGGTCTCGTGCATGTGGGTCACGTCCGGCCACAGGGGCGTGTGCGCCTCGGGGGTCACTTCGAATACCGGCTCGACGCCCACCAGTTCCCCCAGGTAGCGGCAGTAGTCCTCGATACTCACCGTCTCACTGCCCGACCAATTGACCACCAGCGGCGGGATCGCCGCCTGCTCCATGGCCCGGATGCCCAGTTCCACGTAGTCGTCCTCGTAGATGGGATTGTAGTTGTTGGGCTGGTCCGGGTGCAGCCGGATCGGCCGCCCCGCCAGGATTGCCTCCAGCCGGTCGGCCGGCGCGCCCCCCAGTGGCCCGTAGGTCGAACAGATGCGGATGATGCTCAGGGGCACCCGGTACTGCTCCGCTATCCAGGTACAGAGCGCCTCGCCGGCGACCTTGGAGAAGCTGTAGTTGGCCCGCAGGGGCACCCCGGGCGGGTCGGCTTCGGTCAGCGGCCGCTGCCCCTGGTAGGCGTAGATGGAGCCGGTGGAGCAGTACACGAAGCCCTTCGCCGGGCGGCAGTGGTGCAGCAGCCCGCCGGAGTGGTGGGCGTTGGTGGTCAGGCAGGCGGTCCAGTCATCCAGGCCGGGATCCACCGCGGCGTGAAAGACGCGGTCGAAGTCCTGCGGCAGGCCGGAAAAATCGCCAACGGCGAAGTCCAGGGCTAGCGGCCGGATGCCGGCCGCGGTCAATGTCTCCACGTCACCGGTCTTGCGCAGCCGCGCCAGCCCCCATACCTCGTTGCTCTGCGCCAGTTTGCGGGCAATGGGCAGGGCAATCTTGCCGGTCACGCCGGTGATCAGGATTTTCTCATCGTTCAGCATGGCAGTGTCCCTCCTGTACCGGGCCGGGAGGCCGGTACGCGCCTCGGGTCATGTCCCGCGCGGCCTGAATCCGCTACAGTAGTCACGGCCTGCAGACACGGCGAGAGCACACCATGACCCTGGACGACATGTTAGCGCGGGAAGCCATCCGGCACACCATGGCGCGCTACACCCTGGCCGGCGACCGCCTGCGGGTGGAGGAATTCACCGCCGTGTTCACTGAGGACGCGGTGCTGGAATCCGAGGGTGTACCGCCCGAAGACGCCTTCTGCTACCGCGGCCGGGACCAGATCAGCCAGTGGATCACGCGCTGGACCGAACGCACCGCGGACCCTGACGCGCCCACCCATCGGGCCACCTTCGTACGCCACCATCTGGCCACCTGCCTGATCGAATTGGGCGATCCTGGCGCCGCCACGGCGCGCACCTACTGGACCGCCTACACCGATATCGGCCCGGACCACGGCGGCTACTACTTGGATCGGTTTGAGAAAACCGCGAGCGAGTGGCTCATCGCCCATCGCCGGGTACGACTCGACTGGCGCTCCCCCGACAGCCTGTTCACCACCGCAATCGAGCGCTCGCGCTGAGCCCCGCCCGCGCCGGGGTCGTAGCCGCGGCCAGTCTGCGCTACACTAACTAATGCACAACACTGTTTATTACCAGGTGCAGCGCTGCGGCGGCTGGCCAAACAATCAGGAAGGATAGCAACGTGCAAGTGCAACCGGCAGCGTTCCTGCGCACCACCCTGCCCCTGGCCATCGACCAGATCGACACCCTGGACAGCGGCCGCTACCACTCCATCTGGCTGCCCGACCACATGGTCAGTTTCTGGCCGGACTCGATCTGGACCCCGGAGTTCACCGACCTGGCCACGGTGTCGCCCTCGCCGCACCGGCACCTGGACGCCATGGCCGTAGCGGGCGCGGCCGCGGCGCTGACCAACAACGTGCCCATTGCCACGGCGGTGGTGGACACCGTGCGGCGCCACCCGGCGATGCTGGCCCAGACCGCCCTGACCCTGGACCACCTGTCCGGGGGCCGTTTCATCCTCGGCCTGGGCAGTGGCGAGACGGAAAACACGGTCCCCTACGGCTTCGATTTCGCCCGCCCGGTGAGCCGCTTCGAGGAGGCTGTGCAGCTGATCCGCCTGTTGTGGGAAAGCGACGGACCCATAGATTTCGAGGGCAACTTCTACCGGCTGCAGCACGCCCGCCTGGACACAGAACTGTACGGGGGGCGCTGTCCGCCCATCTGGGTCGGCGCCAGCGGCCCGCGCATGCTGGAGTTGACCGGCCGCTACGCGGACGGCTGGTGGCCGGCCGGGGCCTGGACCCCGGAAGACTACGCAACCAAATTGCAGACCATCCGCGACGCCGCCGAACAGGCCGGGCGCGACCCGCTGGCGATCGTGCCGGCCTTTATCATCACCTGCCTGATTGGCGACGAGGAGGAGCTGGCGCAGATGGTGGAGGCGCCGCTGGTGAAGGCGATCCTGCTGCAAATCTCCGCCGCCGAGTTGCGCAAGTTCGGCCACGCCCACCCCATGGGCGAGGACTGGCGCGGCTACCAGGACATCGACCCGGGGGTGCTGACCCGGGACCGCATCCTCCAGTTCCTCGACCAGGTGGAGCCCCGGGCCATCCTCGACCTGGTGCCCCACGGTACCCCGAAGGAGGTGGCGGCGGTGGTTAAGGGCTACTGCGACGCCGGCCTGCGGGTGCCGAAGATCCTCGACTACGGCGGCATGGCCGGACTCGGTTTCGGCGCCCTGTCGCCGCAGAAGGTGCGTGAGGCGGAAGACGAATTGCTGAGGTTGACCGCGTAGCAACCCATGGACGAGATTCTGGACAGCACCCGCCTGCTCGACGCCGCCCGCAATGAGACCGGCCTGACGGACTGGGGCGACCCGGATTTCCCGCAGCGCTTCGAGCAGGCGCTGACGGTAATTCGCGGGGTCGACATGGACGCGGCCGGGCAGCGCGCGGCGGCGGCCAATATCCACTGGCTGCTGACCGACCGGCTGCGGTTTTTCGACGATCACCGGCGATACGGCCTGGACAGCGAGGTAATCGACGCACCGCTGGTAGTGACCGGCGAACCCCGCTCCGGCACCACCCTGCTGCACGCCCTGCTGGCGACCGACCCGGACGCCCGGGCCCTGCGCTTCTGGGAGGTGATGCACCCCTCGCCGCCGCCGGGCCTGGCCGGCCCCGATGACCCGCGGCGGGCGCAGGCGGACGCCGAGTGGCGCGAGATCAACGCCCGGCTGCCGCGCTGGCTGCACAGCCACCCCTACAACGACATGCTCGGCAACGGGCTGCCGGAAGACGAGCGCTGCTGGGCCTTCGATTTCCGGGTGCTCACCCCCACCGCCTGGTGGCGTGTGCCCATGGGCATGGTGGTCGCCGCGCTGCCCCCGGACCCGCCGGCGCAGTACCGCATCCACAAAATGATGCTGCAGGCCATCCAGCACGGCCGTGCCGGCAGATACTGGGTACTGAAAGGTTTTCACGCCACCCGCTTCCCGGATTTTTTCGCCTGCTACCCGGACGCCCGGGTACTGTACATCCACCGCGACCCGGTCCAGAGCATCGCCTCCCGCATCCAGATGGCGGCGGACCTCACCGAGGGTTTGACCGGCGCGGTGGACATGGCGGAGCAGAGCCGCCTGCACACCCGGCTGGGCCGGGCCGGGTTCCACGCGGTCATGGACAACCCGATGATCGACGACCCGCGTATCCACCACGTGCGCTATCCGGATTTCATGTCCGATCCCATCGCCACGATCCGCGGCTACTATGCCTTCGCCGGCCGCGAACTGAGCGCCGCGGCGGATGCGGCGATGCGCGACTACCTGGCCAACAACCGGGGCGACCGGCACGGCAAGTTCGTCTACTCCACCGACCTCATCGACGGCGATGTCGAGGCGTTGTACGCCGAGTTCGCGCCCTACCGCGAGCGTTTCGGCCTCGAGATCGAGCGCCGGTGACGGCGCCCGCCCACAAGGCCATGCACGAGCGCCTCTCTATCCACCAGATCTGTTTCGGGCAGGCCGGCCCGGTGGAGTTCCTGCAGCAGTGCCAGGCTCTGGGCGCCCGCCGGGCCAGCCTGACCAGCCCCTCGCTGCTGGCGCAGGACGACCTGGGCGCGGTCCGCGATGCGCTGGCGGACGACGACCTGCAACTGCAGAGCATCGCGCACGTATTCACGCCGGGCCCCCTGTCCACCAGGCCAGCCGACTGGCAGCGGGCCCGCGGGTCCCTGGACGCGGTGATCGACGTGGCCGCGGACCTGGGCGCCGACTCGATCTACATGCTGACCGGGGGCCACGGCGACCTGCCCTGGGAGGCCGCGGCGGAAAGCTTCAGTGAAGCCATCGCCCCCTGCGTCGACCGGGCCCGCGCGGCCGGCGTGGGGCTGGCCATCGAGAACGCCTCGGCGCTGTACGCCGACCTGCACATCGCCCACTCCCTGGCCGACACCGTCACGCTGGCGGAAATGGCGGATATCGGCGTCTGTATCGAGCTGTTTTTCTGCTGGGCCGAGGCCGACCTGCAGGCCCTGTTTACCCGTGCCATGCGGCGCTGCCGGCTGGTACAGCTGTCCGATTACGTGTACGGCGACCGCGCCCTGCCGGCCCGGGCGGTGCCCGGCGACGGCGCCCTGCCGCTGGCGCGACTGATCGCCTGGCTGCAGGCCAGCGGCTACCGCGGCGCTTACGAACTGGAACTGCTGGGGCCGCGCATCGAGGCCGAGGGCCCGGCCATGGCGGTCGCGCGCGCGATGGCCCATGTGGATGAACTGCTGCGACGCGAGCAGCCCTGAGGGAGGACCTATGGCCTTTGGAAACTGCCCCGACGACGAGGCCCTGCGCGAATCCTGGTCGCAGTTTTGCGACCGCCTGCGGGCAGCGGGCGAACTGGCGTTCAAGGACTACAATCCCGCCAACCCGTCCCAGCGCGCGGACGCGTTCCGCTTCCTGACCCAGAACCTCGGCCAGGCTTTCGACCTGGCGCTGGAAACACGGGACAGCGCCTATCCCCTGCTGCACGCCTTCTGCGGCCCCACCCGCAAACTGGGCTGCGACGCTGCTGACCTGAGCTACCGGCAGGCCTGGATCGACGGCCGGCACCAGTACCGGGTCTGCGGCCACACCGGCAGCGCGCGCTTCCTCAATTTCACCCTGCAGGGCCCGCGCCCGGACACCCAGCCGGGCACCGGCTGGCCCAGCCTGCACGAGCCCTTCGGCGACATTCCCGAGGCCAACCTGTTCGGGCACCAGTTGCAGACCGGGGAGGATGGCAGTTTCGAGCTGTTCCTGGGCGGTGAGCAACGCGGACCCAACTGGCTGCCCACCACGCCGGGCACCCGCAAACTGTTCATCCGCCAGGGCTTCGACCACTGGGACGAGACCCCCGCGCGGTTGACCATCGAGCGCCTCGGGATGGATGAACCCCGTCCCCTGCCGGGTCCCGAGACCCTGCGCGAGGCCATGGACTGGGCCGGGGAATTCATCGGCGGCGTCATGCGCGACTGGCCCGACCACCCCTACCAGTACAGTGGCGGCGTGGTCGACCCGGGTCACCTCAACCGGTTTCCGCCGGAGCGGTCCGCAGACAGTGGGGACGATGCGAAACGCGGGCGGCTGGCGGCCCACCTGTGCTGGGCGCTGGGCGCCGAGGAGGCGCTGGTGGTCGAGTTCGACCACCACCCCGGCTTCTGGATGGTGTCCCTGAGCGGCGCCTTCATGAACAGCCTGGACTACCTGTACCGACCGGTGAGCTACACCCCCGCGCGCACCCGGGTCGACAGCGACGGTCGAGTGCGGTTGGTCCTCAGCCACCGGGACCCGGGCCATCACAACTGGCTCGATACCCAGGGTTTCGCGGCGGGCAACCTCACCTACCGCAACCTGCTGGGCGAGCAGCGCACCGTCTTCGACGCTCAGGTCGTGCCGCTGGCCGAACTCGACCGGACCCTGCCGGCAGACAGCGCCAGGCTGACGCCGGGGGAGCGGGTGACGCAGATGCACCGGCGCTTCGACAGCGTGCGCCGCCGCTACGGCCTGTAAGCGGTTTGCGTAAGGTGGGGAGCTTGCTGCCCGGGTTACGCATCCCCCGGGACTGGGAGGACGTCACGCCCGGTTGGATGACGAGCGCCCTGGCCTCACGGCTGCCGGAGGCCCGGGTAAGCCGGGTGGAACTGGTCACCCGCGATGACGGCACCAATCGCCGGGCGCGCTTTCACCTCGGTTACGCACAGGGCTCGGGACCGGACAGCGTGTTTATAAAGGCCCACGCAGCCAGTCACCGCTGGGTGCACCTGCGCAACGGCAACCTGTTCAACGAGGCACGGCTGTTCGCCTCGGGGACTGAACTGCCCCTGGAGCACCCACTGGTCTACCGCGCCGTGGCGGATTACCTGCGCCTGGATTTCCTGCTGGTGATGGAAGACCTGGTGCAGCGGGGCGCCGACATGCGGGACGCCACCCGGCCCCTGAGCGTGGCGCAGACGGCCAACGGGCTGCGCGCCCTGGCGCGGCTGCACAGCAAGTACCGGGCCGGGAACAGCGCAGCATGGTCCGGCCTGCGCTGGGTGAAACCCTGGCGCGCCAGCCAGGGCTGGCAGGTGGGGCTCAGGAAGCGTGTTCCCCGGGGCCTGCTGCGCGCGGGGGAGTCACTCCCGGCCGCAGTCCGGGGCCTCAGCGGCGAGGACATCGTCGACCTGTGGGCGCGCTACGTGGGAACACTCGGCCGGGGTGCGACCACCCTGCTGCACGGCGACGCCCATATCGGCAACACCTACGTGTTGCCGGGGGACGAGGTCGGTTTCCTGGACTGGCAGGTAGTGCGGCGCGGCCACTGGTCCCAGGACCTGGGGTACTTCCTGGTCAGCGCCCTGTCCGCAGCGGACCGCCGCGAAGCCGGAGAGGAACTGGTGGAGACCTATCGCCAGGCGCTGGAATTACCGGAGCGGGAACGCCCCGCCCGGGACGAGTGCTGGCTGTGCTACCGCGCGTCCCCCTGCTACGGCCTCGCCATCTGGTTGTCCACCCTGGGCACGGACGGTTACCAGTCCCGGGCCGTATCCAGCGCGCTGGCCAGGCGCTTTGCCGCCGCATTTGTGGAGCTGGAGGGCGAATCCGCCCTGCGGGCACTGGGCGGGTAGGCCGCGGCAGGGCCGCTCACGGCATATAGGCCCCGCCACTGACACTGATCAGCTGCCCGGTGATATAGCCGGACAGGTCCGAGGCCAGGAACAGGGACAGGTAGGCGATGTCCTCCGGCCGGCCGAGGCGGGGAATCGGCAAGTTGCTCATGTTGTACAGGGTGCCGTCCTTCAGGGCCTGTTCCATCGCATCCGGTTTGCCCATGGTCTCGAAGCCGAAGCGGTTCCAGAAACTGCCTTCGCCCACGTGCTCCTCCTTCTCCGGCACGATCCAGCCCGGGCAGATATTGTTGACCCGCACACCTTTCTTCGCCCACTCCCAGGCCAGTGATTTGCTGAAGGAATTGACGAAGCCTTTGACCCCGCCGTAATGGACGATATTGGCCGCCGCCTCGCCCAGCAGGGAGGAATTGGAGGAGATATTGATGATGGAGCCGCAGCCGCGCCCCAGCATGTCCTGCGCCACCGCCTGGCAACAGTTCACCACGCCGTCGACGTTCAGCGCGATCTCCCAGCGGCGGGCCTCCTCGTCCAGGTTCTCGAACTCCACCGGGTGGGCAGCGCCCCCGGCGTTGTTGACCAGCACGTCCACCGGACCAAACTCCGCATTGCAGCGGGTCACCATCGCGTCCACCGAGGCGCGGTCGGTGACATCCGTGGCGACGGGCAATACCCGGCCGGCGAGCCCCTGCCGCGCGGCCTCCCGGGCGATCAGCTCCCCGGTGGCCGGATCGCGCGAGGCACTCACCACGTTGAGCCCTTCCCGTGCAAATTCCAGTACCAGGCCGCGCCCGATACCGCCACTGCCGCCGGTCACCACCGCGGTCTTTCCTGCCAGTCCCAGGTCCATATTGTTCTCCTCTACCCTGTGATTAATCCTGCCGGGGTGCCGCCAGCAGCGCGTGCACGCCGCCGTCCACGGGCACCACCGCGCCGTTGATGAAACCTGCCATATCGGAGGCCAGCCACACCGCCACGTCGGCGATTTCCCCTGCTCGCCCCAGGCGCCCCATGGGTTGCCCCTTTTCATAGGCCTGCGCACCGCCCGGCAGGGTGTCGAGCCAGGCGCGCAGGCCGGGGGTATCCATGGGACCGGGGGAGATGGCCAGCGCGCGTATGCCCTGCTTGCCGTGTTCCAGCGCCACGCTGCGCATCAGGCTGTTGACCGCAGCCTTGGCGCAACCGTAAACCGCCAGCCCTTCGTGCGCCCCGAGGCTGGCGCCCGAGGTGGTGGCGAGGATCACACCTGAGCCCTGGGGGCGCATGACCCGCAGCGCCGCCAGGGTGCCGTAGTACACCGAGTCGAAATTCAATGCCATCGTCGCCCGGAAACCCGCCAGGTCCACCTCGTGCATCGGGGTCGGGAACGAGCCCCCGGCGTTATTGAACATGACATCCAGCCGGCCATGGCGATCGCGCGCGTGGTCGACCAGTGCGTCCACCTGCGCCGGATCAGTGACATCGGCGGCGAATCCATCGACCTCGCCACCGCCGGCCTGGACCTGTCGCACCGTCTCCTGCAGGCTGTCCTGGTTGATGTCGCTGGCGATCACGCTCGCGCCCAGCCCGGCAAAGCGCAGGGCACTCGCCCTGCCGATGCCGCCACCGGCACCCGTCACCACCACGCATTTACCGTGGTAATCCAGTGGGTTCATCGCCCGCTTATCCCCCCTCGCCATGGCGCAGCTGGTCAATAATGTGGTCGATCTCGGCCTGCAACACCGCCCTGCCGTGCAGGGCGGGACTGTGCAGGGCGGCCACGCTCAGGCCCGTGATCCGGTTTACCAGACGCCGGACCTGCAGGGGCAGTTCCGCGCGCTGCGGGCACTCCCCCGCTGCGTGGGCGGCGGCAATATCAGACTGGAACAGGGCCAGGGTTTTCCTGAACCGCCGCGCCTGCTGCCTGCGCAGGTCTTCGTGGATCGCCGCGACGCTCCAGAACACCAGACGCACACGCCACTCCACCCGGGTGGTCGGATCCATCGGCAGCAGGGAATCGATGCGCCGCCGCAGCGCGGCCAACCCGACCAGGCCGGCTGTGGTCTCGGCCACCCGGGCCTCATAACAGTTGTTGGCCCACTCCAGAGCCACGCTGATCAGGTCGTCCTTGTCATCGAAATAGTGTTCCACAACGCCTTTCGAATAGCCGCTGTCACGAGCGACGGCGCGAATGGTCGCCGCCTCCAGGCCGCGACTGGCGATCAGCCGGGCCGTAACGGCACTCAGCTCCACCCGCCGTTCCCGGTGATCGACTATCTTGGGCACCGGCCGAGCCTGCCCGCAGGTGCGCTGCTGAAGCTAGTAGCCAAAACGTTTGATGACGCCGCTGCGGCGCCCTGCCAGTTGCACCCGGCGCTGCGCCGGACTGATGGTCTTCACATCGGCGGGCAGGTAATCGCGCAACTGCGCGAAGGGCATCTGTTCGCACCGCGGCGCAGGGTAGTCCTGCGCGCCGATCCAGCGCACCGTCACGTAGCCCTCCCGGTGCCCGGACGGGTCGAGCCAGTTGGGCAGGCCGGGGTCCCGGTGCGACACCACCAGCAGCAGCTCGCCGGAGTCTTCCAGCACCGCGTGGTGGCAATTGGTGCTGCAGAGCCGGTAGCGATAGTCCATGGTTTCCCACCAGTAGTTACCGAACTCGACCGCCCAGTAATCCGCTGGCGGTGGCAGCACCCGGATCACCAGCGCCTCGTCTTCCGGTACCCGCCAGTAGCAGATCAGCGGCTCACCGCCGGGCGTGGCATCGATCGCGTTGTCGTCCAGTGCGCGGTAGGACAGGAAGGTGTTGGGCCGCTGCTGCCACTTGTCCAGCATGTCCGCCCAGTACCAGGTCGACTCCCGCACCCAGTCCGCGCTGGCCAGCAGGCCCCGCACCAGCTGTTGCGGGGTGAAGTCCGCCGGGTGCCGGGCCTCGCCCAGCCGGTCTATGCGCGCGCGCATGGGCTCTTCATTTTCCCAGTCAGCAAAGAACTGCCGCACGGTGACGCGCCAGCTGCCCGGGGTCGTCCTGATCCAGTTACCGCTGTGTTCTTCCGGGCTGAGGATGATCTCGAAGCGACCGTCGTCCTCCACCGCAATGTCGCGATCGATCAGGTTGCCGATGACTGCGCCGCCCCAGGGCGTTTCGCCGTCTTCCAGCACGGTTACGGCGAAGTAGCGTGCATTACCCCGGTGGCCGCTGATGCGGTAGGTATGGCTGCCGTCGATCGGCGCGCCAACGTACAGCGCGTCGGTGTTGTCGCCACCCTGTTTTCGCAGTGGGTCGAAATAATGCAGCAGTTCGGGGAACTCCGGGTCGACGTTCTCGAGGTGAAATTGCAACGCCAGGGCGATATTGCGCGACAGCAGTCGAAAACCCTTGGCCCGGTCTATGTCGTGGGCGGGGGTGCTGTCCCTGAATACCAGGTCGCTGGAGTCCTTGAGCGTATCGCAGAACGCGTCCCAGGCCGCCTTCAACCGCTCATCGTTCGGGTTGTCTCCGAACATGGTTCGCGCCTCCTCTGGACTTGGACCTCCGACCTGCATTATATTAGGACAAACGTCTTATATAAATCAAGCCGCCAGAGGTGTGCCGCATGAGTGATCCCGATCAAACCCTGTGGTCACCGCCCCCGCATCCCGCGTGGCTGCAGCAGATGAACCAGGAGGGCGAGTGCTTCGACCTGCCCGCGGTGGTGCCGCTGGACGCCGGCTCGTTGCTTGCGCACGCCTGCACGTCTACCGGCCTGGAGGATTTTGGCGATGACCGCTGGCTGGAACCCTTCAATATCCTGGTAAACGCGCTGGAGGAAGAGGCCCGGCTGACCCTGATGGGCCGGCTCATGGCCAGGAGTGACATCATCCTCTGGCTGCGCAGCCGCCTGCTGGTCGCCGATACCCTCAAGCGGCACCCGGAAATCCTGGACGAGGAGATTGTCAGGCCCATGGTGGTCGTCGGCCTGCCGCGCTCCGGCACCTCCATCCTGTATGAGCTGCTGGCCCAGGACCCGGATGTGGGCGTGCCCCTGATGTGGGAGGCCCTGCAGCCCTGCCCGCCGCCCGAGGCCGCCAGCTATCACAGCGATCCGCGGATCGAGCAGGCGGACAGGTTATTCACCCAGTGGAACCGGGTCGCCCCGGAATTCGCCGCGATGCATGAGATGCGCGGCGACATTCCCGCGGAGTGCGGCCTGTTGATGGCGGGCACCTTTATCAGCGACCACATCGCCTCCCTGCACCAGACACCCAGCTACAGCGCCTACTGCGCGCAGGCCGACTATGGCCCGGTCTACGCGTACCACAAGACCATCCTCAGGATTCTGCAGTGGAAAAACCCGCGCCGGCGCTGGCTGCTGAAGGCGCCGGAACACCAGGTACATCTCGATACCCTGCTCGAGACCTACCCGGACGCCATGATCGTGCAGACTCACCGGGACCCGGTGAGATGCATGGCCTCGACCACCAGCCTGATGGGCACCCTGTACTACATGCGCAGCGACCAGCCCTTCAACGCCGCCCTGTTCGAGAACATCATCATGGGCGAGGCGACCGCCCTGCGCCTGGAGCAGGTGATGAACCAGAGAGATCAGGGCCTGATACCGGAAGCCAATATCGTCGACTCCCGCTACCAGGACCTGATGGACGATCCCGTGCGCTGCATCGAGCAACTGTATGGGCACTTCGGCCTGCACCTGCCGGACTCGACCCGGGAGCGCATGCGCCGCTATCTCGAGAGCAAGCCGAAGGGGAGGTTCGGTCGACACAACTACCAGCTTGACGATCGCAAGCTGGCCGAGCGGCAGCTGTTCCGGCGCTACCTGGATCGCTACCAGGTGCCGGCGGAATAGGCGCCGGGACGCCCGACCCCGACCCCCGCCCAAGGAGGCCCGCATGCACCCTGCCACAACCAGTGACGAACGCCACATCCTGAATCAACTGGGCGAGTTCGCCCGCATCCTGGATACCCGCAACTGGGATCGGGTGGGCGAGGTGTTTGCCGATGACATCAGCTTCAACTACGGTGACGGGCGAGAGCAACAGGGTATCGCCGCGCTGACCGACACCTTCCGCACCTTTCTGGAGCCCTGTGGCCCGTCACAGCACCTGCTGGGCAGCATTCAGCTCACCATCGAGGGCGACAGCGCCTGCACCCGGAGCTACGTGCAGGCGCGGCACCAGGGCAAGGGTGAGCGGCAGCACCTGTTTCTGGATTCCAATGGCGAGTACACGGATCGGTGGCGGCGCACCGCCGCGGGCTGGCGTATCAGTCGCCGGGACGTGCAGTGGTTCATGCTGCAGGGTGATATGTCCGTGTTGGGGGAAATTCGGGGACAGTTTACTTAATTCACGAAAGTGCGAACGGCAATCACTGGATCTCCTGAATTAAGTAAACTGTCCCCGAATTAAAAAAGGCGAACCCGGGGGTTCGCCTTCTCGAAAACCTGCTGGCTACCTAGATAGCAACGATGTTCTCGGCTTGCGGGCCTTTTTGACCCTGGGTCACGGTGAACTCAACCTGCTGGCCTTCTGCCAGGGTCTTGAAACCGGAACCGGAAATGGCACTGAAGTGTGCAAAAACGTCGGGGCCGCCTTCCTGCTCGATAAAGCCGAAGCCCTTGGATTCGTTGAACCACTTGACGGTACCTTTTACTGTATTAGACATAATAATATCCTGAGTTATAAATAATCATTTCGCCCGGTCTTACCCGGACTGTTGGTGCTTAAAAATCGAGGCTGGAATTTAGTAACTTCAGGACGAGGTCTTACAGATAAAACGACGTTGTTGAAATAGGTAAATAATAGTCTTTCTTTTCTAGCAAGAGGCACACTATAGTGCCGCCGATGAAAAGTCGAGCATTATTTACGTGATCTTTCCCATCGCGACGCACCGCGAGTAAACTGAAATTCAACCAGCGGACGGATTTCACATGAGCGACCTGCCCCCCTGCCCCGAGTGCGGCTCTGAATATACCTACGAAGACGGCCTGAATTACGTCTGCCCCGAGTGCGGACACGAGTGGTCCCGGGACGCCGGGGAGGCGGATAACAGCGATCCCGTCACCCGGGACGCGGTAGGCAACATCCTGCAGGACGGCGATACGGTTACCGTGATCAAGGACCTGAAGGTCAAGGGCTCGTCCCTGACCGTGAAGGTTGGCACCAAGGTCAAGAACATCCGCATTGTGGAGGGTGATCACGACATCGACTGCAAAATCGACGGCATTGGCGCCATGAAACTGAAATCGCAGTTCGTCAAGAAGGCCTGACCCGGGCCGCACCGCGCTAACCAGAACGAGGCAAGACCATGATCAAGTGCACTTTCCGCTGCGGCCTGCTGGCCCTGCTGCTACTCACTTCAACCACGGGCACTGCCGAGCCCCTGAATCACGTGGTGCTGGTGTGGTTGAAAGACCCGGCCAACGAGGCCCAGGTTCAGGAAATTATCGACAACGCCGACGTCCTGGCGACGATTCCCTCAGTGCTTGCCGTATCAGCGGGACGGCCCGTGCCCAGCGACCGGGAGATGGTGGATGACAGTTTCAGCGCCGGCATCAATATCGTGCTGCGCTCGCCGGAGGCCATACTGGGCTACCTGCAACACCCGGTGCACGTGGATTACCTCGACAGGTTCGTCAAGGGCAAGGCGGCGAGAATCCAGATCTATGATTTCTCCTCCACCCGACAGGCGCACTACGTCGGGTCCGGCGATTAGGTAAAAGCAACAAGCATTACCAACGATAGCAAAGCGCTATCGCACATATATTTATAATCAATTTTACCGATAGACTAAAGCTTCCTACTATTCTTACAACGCTCCCACCCCGCGAGCGGGCGCCTGCACACAGACTGGGGCACCCGAGAGGTAGCGGAGCCTGAATGGTCCAGATATATGGAGGCACGATAATGATCAAGCAATCCAGACCCCTACTTGCCGCGCTGGCGGTTGCCCTGGCGCTGCCCTCGGGCGCTACCATGGCCCAGGCTGACACGACATCAAACCAGTTCTGGTGGCCAGACATGCTGAACCTGGAGCAGTTGCGTGCGCACGACGCCAGGTCCAACCCCTACGGTGACGATTTCGACTACGCCGAGGCGTTCAACAAGGTCGACCTGGACGCCCTGAAGGCGGATATCGAGAAGACCCTGACCACCTCCCAGGATTGGTGGCCGGCAGACTGGGGCCACTACGGCGGCCTGATGATCCGGATGGCCTGGCACAGCGCCGGCACCTATCGCGTGCACGACGGCCGCGGCGGCGCCGACGGCGGCCAGCAGCGCTTCGAGCCGCTCAACAGCTGGCCGGACAACGCCAACCTCGACAAGGCCCGGCGCCTGCTGTGGCCGGTGAAGCAGAAATACGGCCGCAATGTATCCTGGGCTGACCTGATGATCCTGGCCGGTAACGTGGCGCTGGAATCCATGGGCTTCGAGACCCTCGGCTTTGCTGGCGGGCGCGTCGACGACTGGGAAGCTGACCTGGTCTACTGGGGTGCTGAAACAGAGTGGCTGGCCAATGACAAACGCTACGACGACGACGGCAAAATGGAAAAACCCCTGGCCGCTGTCCAGATGGGACTGATCTACGTCAACCCGGAAGGCCCCAACGGCAACGGTGACCCGCTCTCCGCGGCCCAGGACATGCGCGAATCTTTCGGCCGCATGGCCATGAACGACGAGGAGATCGTCGCGCTGGTTGCTGGCGGCCACACGCTGGGTAAAGCGCACGGTGCCAAGCCCGCCGACTGCGTGGGCCCGGAGCCTGCCGCGGCTGCTCTCGAAGAGCAGGGCATGGGCTGGATGAACAAGTGCGGCAGCGGTAAAGGTGCCGATGCCATGACCAGCGGACTGGAAGGCGCCTGGACCTCAACGCCCACGGCCTGGTCGATCCTGTACCTCGACAACCTGTTCCGCTTTGAGTGGGAGAAAACCAAGAGCCCGGCCGGCGCGACGCAGTGGATTCCCACAGATCCCGCCGCCGCCAACATGGTGCCGGATGCCCACGATCCCAACAAGCGGCATGCGCCGATCATGTTCACCACTGACATGGCGCTGAAGAAAGACCCCGGCTTCCGGGCGATATCCGAGCGTTTCCTGAAAAACCCGAAAGAGTTCGATATGGCCTTCGCGAAGGCCTGGTTCAAGCTGACCCACCGCGACCTGGGGCCCCGCAGCCGCTACCTGGGCGACGAAGTACCGGCCGAGGAATTCATCTGGCAGGATCCGGTACCCGAGGCCGATTACAAGATGATCGACGCCAAGGACGCCAGGAAGCTGAAGGCCCAGATCCTGAAATCCGGACTGACCGTCCCTGAACTGGTGAGGACGGCCTGGGCATCGGCATCGACCTACCGCGGCTCCGACATGCGCGGTGGCGCCAACGGCGCACGGATCCGGCTCGAGCCCCAGAAGGGTTGGGCAGTCAACAACCCTGGCGAGTTGGCCAGGGTGCTGGCTACGCTGAGCGAAGTACAGGAAGACTTCAACGAGTCACTGTCGCGCGGCAAGCAGGTCTCGCTGGCTGACGTCATTGTCCTGGGCGGCGCCGCGGCCATCGAACAGGCGGCCAAGGAAGCCGGTCACAAGATCGAGGTGCCGTTCACTCCCGGACGCACCGACGCGTCACAGGAAATGACCGACGTGCACTCGTTTGCCGTGCTCGAGCCGACCGCCGACGCGTTCCGCAACTACTACAGTGACAGCAGTTACGGATCACCGGCTGAAATGCTGGTGGAAAAAGCAGACCTGCTGACCCTGACCATTCCGGAAATGACCGCGCTGTTGGGCGGCATGCGCGCCCTCGACGCCAATACCGGGCAGTCCGGGCACGGGGTGCTCACCGACGAGCCGGGCACGTTGAGCAATGACTTTTTTGTCAACCTGCTCGACATGTCCACCGTGTGGTCGAAGTCTGCTGACACCGCTGGCCTGTATGAAGGGCGTGACCGCGCTACCAACGAACTCAAGTGGACCGCCACCACGGTGGATCTCGTGTTCGGTTCCAATTCCGAACTGCGTGCCGTGGCGGAAGCCTACGCCTCCGCGGATGGCGAGAAGCAGTTCATGAACGACTTCGTGTCGGCGTGGAGCAAGGTGATGACCCTCGACCGGTTTGACGTCAGGTAACCTGGCTGTAATCGGCCGGCCGAGGCCGGATCCACCAGGGCCCTTCGGGGCCCTTTTTTGTTTCCGGCCAGCTTTCCAGACTACAGAAAATAGCGGGAGAGCACGGGACATGAGCTGACGCAAGCGGCTCTTGCCGGGCATCACTTTGCTGGTTGGCGGCCTGGCTGCCTGGGTGGTTTACCAGGCCTGGGGAGACGGCGAGCGCTGACATTACGGTGGCCGCACCAAAATAATTCAAGACGTGCCCTTTGCCCGATACCACGCACCAATGGCGGGCGCCGCCCCTCCCTGACCCGCGCGCCATCCGGCCGGGCATGGCCCCGCAGGACCCGGTTCGCCTGCGCGACAACGCGCCCTCGCAGTGCGCCCCGCCAGGAGACATAAACTGGTGCGTAACTTGCTAGCGTAATGCCCGGTAGCCGGCCCATGCGCAGGAGGCGCACCACGCCATCACAGCCACTGACCTCAACAGCCCCGGGGGCGTACGTCCCGCACAGCAGATTTTCCGTGTACGGCGGGAGTACAACCAGTGGGTTGCGAACCAGACCCTGGAGGATTACGCGCTGCGCTTCACCGCCAAGAGCGCTCGCCGCTGGAGCGCCTGGCAGGTCAGTATGACAGCACTGGGCGCCACCTCGTTCATGGCGCTGGAGGCCATCGGCGGGGCTATCAGCATCAACTACGGTTTCGTCAACACCGCCATCGCCATCCTGATGGTGGGTCTGGTGATATTCATCACCGGCTTCCCGATCACCTATTACGCCGCCAGGCACGGGGTGGACATCGACCTGCTCACCCGCGGCGCGGGCTTTGGTTACCTCGGCTCCACGGTGACGTCGCTGATCTACGCCTCGTTCACCTTCATTTTCTTCGCCATCGAGGCGGCCATCCTGGCCATGGCCCTCCAGGTCCTGTTCGGCATTCCCCTGGCGCTGGGCTATGTACTTTGCGCGGTGGCAGTGGTCCCCATCGTCACCCACGGCATCACCGCGATCAGCCGTTTCCAGCTCGGCACGCAGTTCCTGTGGCTGGTATTGCAGATCGTGGCGCTGGCGGCGGTGGCCTGGTACGAGTTCGACCGGGTGGCCGACTGGAGCCAGTACCCGGGCAGCCTGGCCCCGGACCGCGGTGGCAGCTTTGACCTCGCCCTGTTCGGCGCCGCCTCGGCGATGATGTTTGCCCTGATGGCGCAGATCGGCGAGCAGGTGGATTACCTGCGTTTCCTGCCAGCCCGCGAGAGTATCCCCGGGCGGCAGTGGTGGGCCGCGATGGTGCTGGCGGGGCCCGGCTGGATGCTGATCGGAGCAATCAAACTGCTGGCTGGTTCCTTCCTCGCCTGGTTGGCCTTTACCGGCGGTGCCAGCCTGTTGGCGGCCACCGACCCCACCCACATGTACCAGGCAGCATTCAACTACATCACGCATTCGCCGGCGTTGTCGCTGTTGCTGGCCGGCGTGCTGGTCATCATTTCGCAGATGAAAATCAACGTGACCAACGCCTACGCGGGGTCCATCGCCTGGTCCAATTTCTTCTCCCGGGTGACCCACAGCCACCCGGGCCGGGTGGTCTGGCTGGTTTTCAATGTCATTATCGCCCTGGTCCTGATGGAACTGAACGTCTACCAGGCACTGGAAAACATCCTCGGCCTGTTCGCCATCGTCGCGGTGAGCTGGCTCGGCACCATTTCCGCCGACCTGATGATCAACCGGGCCCTGGGCCTGCGCCCGCGGGAGCTGGAGTTCAAGCGGGCCCACCTGTACGACGTCAACCCGGTGGGCCTGGGCTCCATGTTGAGCGCCATCGCGGTCGGCCTGGCCTGTTACTTCGGCGCATTGGGGCCGGCAGCCGAGGCCCTGACCCACTACCTCACCCTGCTCACTACCTTCCTGGTCGCGCCGCTCCTGGCCTGGTACAGCGGCGGCCGCTATTATATCGCCCGGGAACAGAGCCTGGCCCGGCCGGCCAGCGAGATTCACGAGTGCTGTATCTGCGAGAACAGTTTCGAGCACGAGGACATGAGTTACTGCTCCGCCTACCTCGGCCCCATCTGCTCGCTCTGCTGCGCCCTCGACGGACGCTGCATGGACAGCTGCAAGACCGACGCCCGGCTGGCCGACCAACTCAAGGCCTGGCTGAGCCGTTTTCTGCCCCAGGCGATCGTCGGCCAGGTGGACTCACGCCTGGGGCGCTTCCTGGCCACCCTGGGTATCGCCTCGGCCCTCAATGCCGCGCTGTTATCCCTCGTGTACTACCACGTCAGTCCCGCTGACAGCGCCAGTGAGGCGATGCTGTTCAGCACCCTGCTGGCGCTGTTCATGATTTTCACCCTGATTGCCGGTGTACTGACCTGGGTCTTTCTGCTCTCCCAGGAAAGCCGCCGGGTCGCCCACGAGGAATCCATCCGCCAGACCCAGCTGCTGATGGCGGAAATCGACGCCCACCGCAAAACCGACCGCGAACTGCAACAGGCCAAGGAGATCGCCGAGGCCGCCAACCTGGCAAAAAGCCGCTACCTGGCGGGTATCAGTCACGAGCTGCGCACACCCCTGCAGTCGATTCTCGGTTACGCCCAGATCCTGTCCCGGGACAAGGGCATCACTGACAAGCGCCGGGAATCCATCGACATCGTGCGCCACAGCGGCGAGTACCTCGCCGACCTGATAGAGGGCCTGCTGGATATTTCCAAGATCGAGGCGGGCAAGCTGGATATCCAGCACCAGCAGGTCGACCTCGGGGCCCTGCTGGAGGAAATGCGGGACATCTTCGGCCTGATGGCCCAGGACAAGGGGATCCACTTCAAGGCCCACTTCTCCGACAAGCTGCCGCGCTATGTCAACACCGACGAAAAACGCCTGCGCCAGGTTCTGATCAACCTGCTCTCCAACGCGGTCAAATTCACTGACCAGGGACAGGTGAGTTTTACCGTGAACTACCGCAACCAGGTGGCGGTCTTCGTGGTAGAGGACAGCGGCGTCGGTATCGACAGCGGCGACCTGGAGCGCATCTTCAACCCGTTCGAACGGGTCCGTGGCAATGACCAGGGACACACCCCGGGCACCGGGCTTGGCCTGACGATCGTCAAGCTGCTGGTGGAATTGATGGGCGGCGATATCGCAGTACATTCCCAACCGGGAAACGGCAGCCGGTTTACCGTCATGCTCATGTTGTCGAGTATTAACCGGCCGCAGGTAGCCACGCTGCCACAGCGCGAGATCATTGGCTACCGGGGTCCGGCGCGCAGCGTCATGGTGGCTGACGACGAGGTGGTACACCGGACGCTTATCCGCGACCTGCTGGAGCCCCTGGGTTTCGAGGTCATCCAGGCGCAGCATGGCCAACACTGCCTGGAACTGCTCGGCGCCCACAGCCCCGACCTGTTCCTGGTGGACGTATCCATGCCCGGCATGAACGGTCTGGAACTGGTGCGCGAACTGCGCGACGAGGGAATCACTGCACCGGTCATCATGATTTCAGCCGATGCGCAGGAGCGCCACGGCGACCTGGACCAGGATCGCCTGCACGATGATTTCATGGTCAAGCCGATCAAGTTGCGCGAACTGCTGACGCGCATATCCACCCACCTGCAGCTGGAGTGGTACTACGAGCATGGCAACATCATCGCCAGCGACGCCGGCGCCCGACTGCCACGGGGCACCGCGATTCCCGACCTGCCGGGCCTGGTGAAACTGCGCGCCTTCGCCGAGATCGGTTACCTCAAGGGCGTGCAGACGCAATTGGATGAACTGCGTGGTGACAGCCGCCTGGACCCGGCGCTGGTGGCGCATTTCGACTATCTCAGCCGCCAGGCGCGGCTGGAAAAAATTGCCGCAGTATTCAAGGAGACCTCATGATGCCGATAACGAACGACCACGGCGCGGTCGTCCTGGTGGTGGACGACTCACCGGAAGCGCTGGGTATGCTCAACGACGCCCTGGAGCAGGCCGGCTATACCGTGCTGGTAGCGCTGGAGGGGCGCCAGGCCATCACCATCGCGGAAAAAATAACCCCCGAGATCATCCTGATGGACGCCATCATGCCGCGACTGGACGGCTTCGCTACCTGCCGCGAGCTAAAGGAAAACCCGGAGCTGTCCAACGTGCCGGTGATCTTCATGACCGGCCTGTCCGACACCGACAGCGTGATCAAGGCGCTGGATGCCGGCGGCGTGGATTACCTCAACAAGCCGGTCAACCCGGACGAACTGGTCGCCCGCATGGGAGTCCACCTGGCCAACGCCAGGAAGAGCGCCCGCGCCCACAGCGCCCTGGACAGTACGGGCCAGCATCTGTTCACGCTGGACAACAGCGGCCGCATCCTGTGGAGCACACCCCAGGCCCGCGCGCTGTTTCGCCGCGCCGGGGCGACCGAGAGCTGGCTGCAGGGCGACATGGCGCGACAGCTGTTGACCTGGCTGGATCACGACCCGGCGCCAAACCAGTCCCTGCAGCTCAGGGGCTGCCCCAGCCCGCTGGAGGTGCGACTGCTGGAGAGTAATCCGGGCCAGGAGACCCTGCTGCGGTTACTGGACGCGTCAGCACCCTCGGATTCGGAGCGCTTGAAAGCCGCGCTGCCGCTGACCGAGCGGGAATCGGAGGTGTTGTACTGGATAGGGAACGGCAAGACCAACCGCGAGATAGGCCAGATCCTCGACAACAGCCCGCGCACGGTAAACAAGCACCTGGAGCAGATATTCCGCAAGCTGGAGGTCGGCAACCGCACCTCGGCGGCGGCCATCGCCATACGGGTTCTGGCGGACGACTGAGGCGGCCAGTCCTAGACGGCCAGGTGCTCGCCGACCAGCTCGTCGGACAGTTCAGCCATCGCGCCGCTGGCTACCACCCGGCCCTTTTCCATCAGGCGGAATTCCTGCCCCACCCGGCGGGCGAAGTTGAGCTTCTGCTCCACCAGCACCACGGTCAGGCCCTCCTCCCGGTTGAGCTTGAGGATCACGTCGCCGATCTGGTGCACGATATTGGGCTGTATGCCCTCGTTGGGCTCGTCGAGGATCAGCACCGTCGGTTCCAGCACCAGGGCGCGACCGATCGCCAGTTGCTGCTGCTGCCCGCCCGACAGGTCACCGCCGCGCCGCCCCAGCATCTCTGCCAGCACCGGAAACAGCTCGAAAATACGCTCCGGCACCTGCCGGCTACCGTCCCGCCGTCCGCCCAGGGCAACCCGCAGGTTTTCTTCCACCGTCAGCAGCGGGAAAATATCGCGGCCCTGGGGCACGTAGCCGATCCCGTTGCGGGCGCGGTATTCCGCCACGTGGCGGCTCAGGTCCACCCCGTCGACCAGCAGCTCGCCGGACTGGATCGGCAGCAGTCCCATCAGGCACTTGAGCAGGGTGGTCTTGCCGACGCCGTTGCGCCCCATGATGCAGGTAACGGAACCCCTGGCCACTTCCATATCCAGGTCCCACAGTATCCGGGTCCCGCCATAGGCCTGGTTGACGCCTTTGAGACTGATCAATGCCCTTCCCCCAGGTAGACCTCGATAACCGCCGGGTCGTTCTGCACTTCACTCATGGTGCCCTCCGCCAGCAGGCTGCCCTGGTGCAGCACCGACACCGTCCTGGCGATACTGCGCACGAAGGCCATGTCATGCTCCACCACGATAACCGTCCGCTCACCCGCCAGCGAGGTCAACAGTTCGGCGGTACGCTCCGTTTCCTGGCCGGTCATGCCCGCCACCGGTTCATCGATCAACAGCAGGCGTGGGTCGGACATCAGCAGCATGCCGATCTCCAGCCATTGCTTCTGGCCGTGCGACAGTGCCCCGGCCGACATGGCGCGCTGCTCGCTCAGGCCGATGGTAGTCAGCACCTCGTCGATCCGGTCGAGTTGTTCGCTGCCCAGGCGGGCAAACAGGGTGGGCAGGATGCCCTTGTGCATTTTCATCGCCAGCTCGAGGTTGGCGTACACCGTCTGCGCCTCGAACACGCTGGGTTTCTGGAACTTGCGGCCGATGCCGAGGCCGGCGATTTCCGCCTCGTTGCGCCCCAACAGGTCCAGGGTCTGGCCGAACCAGACTTCACCCTGATCGGGCTGGGTCTTGCCGGTGATCACGTCCATCAGGGTGGTCTTGCCAGCACCGTTGGCGCCGATGAGGCAGCGCAGCTCACCGTCCTCCACGTACAGGTTGAGCTTATTGAGCGCCTTGAAGCCATCAAAGCTGACACTCAGGTCCTCGATATACAGAATCATCCGGTGCGAGGTATCCACCGCCGGCGGCTGGCGCTCGATCAGGAAGGGGAATACCTGGTCCGGGCGCATGAAGTTGCGCAGGTTGTCCAGGGCCCTCATGACGCGGCCCTCCCGACACGTTGCCGGAACCAGCCCACAATGCCCTGCGGTAAAAACACGGTGACCGCCACGAACAGGCCGCCCAGGGCGAACAGCCAGGCCTCTGGCCACACCGCGGTAAAGCGGGTCTTGGCGTAATTGACCAGGATGGCGCCGATCACAGCCCCGTACAAAGTACCACGGCCGCCAACCGCCACCCAGACCACCACCTCGATGGAATTCAGCGGTGCGAACTCGCCGGGGTTGATGATGCCGACCTGCGGCACGTAGAGGGCGCCCGCAATGCCGGCCAGCAGCGCCGAATACACGAATAGCCAGATCTTGTAGTTCTCGGTGCGAAAGCCCATGAAGCGCGCGCGCGGCTCGTCGTCGCGGATCGCCACGATCACCCGCCCCATCTTCGAGCCCATGATCCAGCGGCTGAGCACGTAGGCCAGGCCCAGGGCCAGGGCCGAGGCGATGAGGAGGCCAACCCGGGTGGTGTCCGCCTGCAGGTCGAAACCCAGCAGATCCTTGAAATCGGTGAGCCCGTTGTTGCCGCCAAAGCCCATCTCGTTGCGGAAGAACGCCAGCATCAGGGCGTACACCAGGGCCTGGGTCATGATCGACAGGTACACCCCCACCACCCGTGAGCGGAACGCGAGGTAGCCGAAGGCGAAGGCCAACAGGCCGGGCACCAGCAATACCATGAGAGCGGCAAACCAGAACTGGTCGAAGCCGTACCAGTACCAGGGCAGTTCCTGCCAGTTGAGGAATACCATGAAATCCGGCAACTCCGGGTTGCCGTACACGCCGCGATCGCCTATCTGGCGCATCAGATACATGCCCAGGGCATAGCCCCCGAGTCCGAAGAAGGCGCCATGGCCCAGGCTGAGTATGCCGCAATAGCCCCACACCACGTCCACCGCCAGGGCCAGCAGGGCGTAACACAGGTACTTGCCGAGCAGGGTAATGGTGTAAGTGCTGACGTGGAACAGGGAGTCCTCGGGGAATGCGAGGTTGCCCAGCGCGGCCAGCAGGGTCGCCCCGAACAGGACCGCCAGGAACAGCGGCGCCCCCTCGCGCAGCCCCTGGATCGCCGCCGCCTGGCCCGTCAGCGGGGCTGCGTTGGCCGTGGTCATTCGGCAGCCCTCCCTTTTTGCGGAAACAGGCCGCGTGGCCTCTTCTGGATGAACAGGATGATGAACACCAGCACCAGGATCTTGGCCAGGACAGCGCCGGTGGCCGGTTCCAGGAACTTGTTCACCACCCCCAGCGACAGGGCGCCCACCAGGGTACCCCAGAGGTTACCGACCCCGCCGAACACCACCACCATGAAGGAGTCGATGATATAGGCCTGCCCCAGGTTCGGGCCGACATTGGTCAACTGGCTCAGGGCCACCCCGGCGATACCGGCAATGCCGGAGCCGAGACCGAAGGTCATCGCGTCAACCCAGTCCGCACGCACCCCGATCGCCTTGGCCATATTGCGGTTCTGGGACACCGCCCGCACATTCAGTCCGAGCGAGGTGCGGTTGAGCACCAGTTGCAGCACCGCGAACACCAGCAGCGCGAACAGGAAAATGTAGAGCCGGTTGTACGTCAGGGAAAATACACTGTTGATTTCCAGCGAACCGCTCATCCAGTCGGGGGTGGACACCTGCCGGTTGAGCGGCGAGAAGATACTGCGCACGGCCTGCTGCAGAATCAGGCTGATCCCGAAGGTCGCCAGCAGGGTCTCCAGCGGCCGGCCGTGCAGGAACCGGATCACTGAACGCTCTATCAGCACCCCGACCGCACCGGACACCAGGAACGCCGCGGGCACCGCGATCAGCAGGGAATACTCGATCTGGTTCGGCAGCAACAGCTGCACCACGTAGGTGGTGTAGGCTCCGATCATGATCAGCTCGCCGTGGGCCATGTTGATCACCCCCATCACCCCGAAGGTGATGGCGAGGCCGGTCGCCACCAGCAACAGCACCGAGCCCAGGCTGAGCCCGAAGAACAGGGTCTCCAGTTTCTGGTAAAAGGAAATTTTTCCCTCGATCGCGGCCAGGGCCCTGGCCGCCGCGGCGCGCACTGCCGGGTCAGCTTCGCCGTCGGGGTTGACCATGGCCTGGAACTGGTTGCGCACGGCGGGTTGCAGGCTGTCGGCCACCACCGCCACCGCCGCCAGGCGTGCCGCGGCGTCGGATTCGTTGATCAGGGTATCGACGGCGATGGCGGTATCCAGCAACTCCGCCACGTCCTCGTCGGACTCCTGCGCCCGCGCCTCGCGCAACATCTCGATGTTGCCGCCGCCGGGGCGGTTGAGCAGATTCTCCACAGCGCTCTTGCGGCGCTCCACCTTCTGGCTGAACAGGGTCAGGCGGGCGATACTGGCGCGCAGCCGTGTTCGTACACTGTTGCTGAGCTTGACCTTGCGAAGATCGGATTTGTCACTGCTGCCCAGGGCCTCACCACCGATGGGATCGAACAGCTGGTACAGGCCACTGTCGTCCTCCCGGGCCCGCACCACCCGGTTGTCGTCTTTGCCGTAATAGAGATCCCCTGCCAACCAGGCTTCCAGCACCGGCACCGCGTCTTCACCGCCCACCGCTTCGATGTTCTCGAGTAGGCCGCTCACCTTGCTGAGTTTCGCCCCGGCCAGCTGCTGCACCGCGTCCGCCAGGCTGGCGGGTTCTGCTTCATCCGCCAGTGTCGGCAGGCTCAGCAGGGCCAGCAGCGCGACCGCGAGGGTAAAAGAGTAGCGAAACATGAGTTTGCGTGGATATCCTTAAAAAAAGGGAGAGGCCTTGCGACCTCTCATCAAGATACAACAATGGAGAGGGTATCAGGCCATTACATATTCTGGCCGGAACAGGTCTTGGTGACCGTGTTGTAGTTGCCGCAGCTGATCGGTGCGGTCCAGTCGGCAATGATGTCCTTGGAACCGGGCAGGAAATCGGACCAGGCGTCGCCATCAACCAGGCCGTCGGTTTCCCAGACCACTTCAAACTGGCCATCTTCCTGTATTTCGCCGATCAGCACCGGCTTGCTCAGGTGGTGCGCCTTGTTCATCGTGGCCATACCACCGGTCAGGTTGGGAGTGGTGATGCCAATCATGGCCTGCTCTACCGCGTCGGTGTCAGTGGTGCCGGCTTTTTCAACGGCTTTCACCCACATGTTGAAGCCGATAAAGGTCGCTTCCATGGGATCGTTGGTCACCCGCTCGTCATCGCCGATAAACTCTTTCCACTGTTCGATAAACGCCTCGTTCTCATCGCTCTCCACGCTCTGGAAGTAGTTCCAGGCGGCGAGGTGGCCGACCAGGGGCTTGGTATCGAGGCCGGACAGCTCCTCTTCACCGACGGAAAAAGCCACCACCGGAATGTCCTCGGCGGAAATACCCTGGTTCCCCAACTCCTTGTAGAAGGGCACGTTGGCATCGCCGTTGATGGTGGAAACCACCGCGGTCTTCTTGCCCGCGCTGCCGAACTTCTTGATGTCGGATACGATACTCTGCCAGTCCGAGTGGCCGAAGGGCGTATAGTTGATCATGATGTCTTTTTCGTCGACGCCCCTGGCTTTCAGGTACGCCTCCAGGATCTTGTTGGTGGTACGCGGGTAGACATAGTCGGTCCCCGCGAGCACCCAGCGCTCCACCTCGAGGTCGTTCATCAGGTAATCAACCGCCGGTATGGCCTGCTGGTTGGGCGCGGCACCGGTGTAGAACACGTTCTTGGAAGACTCTTCCCCCTCGTACTGCACGGGGTAGAAGAGCAGACCGTTCAGTTCCTCGATCACCGGCAGCACGGACTTGCGCGACACCGAGGTCCAGCAGCCGAAAATCACGTCCACCTCGTCCTGGGTCAGCAGCTCGCGGGTTTTTTCCGCGAACAGCGGCCAGTTGGACGCGGGGTCCACCACCACCGGCTCCAGCTGCTTGCCGAGCAGACCGCCCTTCTTGTTCTGTTCCTCGACCATCATCAGGACCGTGTCCTTCAACGTGGTCTCGCTGATCGCCATGGTGCCGGACAGGGAGTGCAGCACGCCGACCTTGATCGTGTCCGCGGCATGCAGGGTGGCGCTGAGCACGGCACCCCCGACGACGACCGCGGCCCTGGATATGAGTGTGTTGAGTTTCATAGTGTTTTTCCTGTGCTGATTGAATTTTTACGGGTGATCAGATCTGTACCTGGACACCGAAGGAAAGCGAATCGACATCGGCGCCGGGATAACCGGAGATATTGCCGTCGCCGGTGTTGTAGTTGAGATTCAGACGCGCGTTGAAACCGTCGATCACGTAGTTCACGCCCACCTCGGTCAGGTCGGACTTGTCCGAATCATCCGGGTCGTTTTCGACATAGCGCACGTAGGGCTGAAACTTGCCCGGCCCGGTCGCGCCCGGGAACAGGTAGCCAGCAGTCACGAAATAGGACGTGCCCTCGAACAGGCAGAAGCAGTCGCCTTCGGACGGGGTTGCCAGGGTAAAGTCGGCGTCGAAGTCCTTGTACTCCGCCTCCAGGTTGAGCACGCCACCGCCGCCGAACACGGTTTCCGAAAACAGGTCCACCGTGTAGCCCGAGAAATCGCCGCTCTCGGTGGCGGAACCGGTCCCGCCGTCCTGGCTCTGGAAGGACACGGCCAGGGTCAGGATATTACCCAGGCCGCCGTAGTAGGAACTGCTGGTGTAGTAGCCCGGGTTGGATTCCATGTTCAGGAAGTTGTAGGCGAAGCGGCCGGCAAACAACAGGTCGTCTTCCTGGTTGCCCTTGCCCTCGAGGCCGTCGAAGGCCCCGATCGCGTACTGGAACTTGCCCAGTGCGCCCCACACCGTCACCCCATCATCGCGGCCATAGGTACCCGCCTCGCCGCCCTGGTCTGACGGGTACAAGGGCTGGGTATACTGGTTCCAGGTCATGCCGTAGTAGGGGCCGTTCATCTCGATCCGGTCGGCGGGGGTCAGCATGCGCCCTACCCACACGTTGAACTTCGGGTCCAGTTCGAACTGGACGATAGCGTCCAGCACATCGACCGGGCCATCGCCGTAAATCTCTTCGGTATTGAGCGTGAACTTAATGTACTCGTGAACCTGGCCGCCCATGTAGATACGCACGCTCTCGATGTCGAAATTCCAGGCGTCGTCCTCGCCGTTGGGCGCGGCTTCCTCGGTCCACTTGGCGATGGTACGCATGCCGGCGCCGATACTGAACCACTTGGTTTCGTCGATTTCCATCCTGGCACCGGCGAATGCCGGAGCAGAGAGGGTGGTCAGGCCGGTGAGTCCGCCCGCCATGAGCAGCGCCGCAATCGGCTTCAAACTTCGCTTGCTTGGTCCAGACATGTTTAATTCCCCCTGGGTGTGTTTTGTTGGTGAGACATTCAGATGCCTGACGGCGATTATTCACCGCCGGAGCCAGGGGGGATATTCGTCGATCGGACAGCCGGACTCAGTCGTTTGTCGGCGGCACTACGTCATCTGACGTAGTTCAGGGGAGTGGGCGCTGGCGGCTTCAGCCGCCCGATAGCGCCCCGACGACCAGGAAGGGTTCGCGCCCCTCGCAGACCTCAGGGGGCAGGGGCTCGTCGGGAGATACGTCGGATAAATCGCGACTACAGGCGTAGAAGCGGATATAGGCGCGGCGCCTGCCACTGCGCTGGTCGCGGGTGGTACCGCGCAGGGCGGGAAAACGTTCTTCCAGGGCATCCAGCAGGGCGCGCTGGGTGGCGGTGCCCTCCAGGTCCAGCTGTACCGGGCCGTCGACACGCGCCAGCCGCAGCAGCGGGGCGGGCAGTACCACCTCGACCGTCACAGGGTCTGCACCTCCACGGACAGCACCGGGGGTAGATGACCGGCGATGGCCTGCCAGGTGTCGCCGCTGTCTCTCGAGGCGTAAACCTGGCCCCCGGAGGTGCCGAAGTACACCCCGCAGGGGTGTATCGAATCCACCGCCATCGCGTCGCGCAGGACATTCACGTAGCAGTGTTCCTGTGGCAGCCCCTCGGTGAGGGCTTCCCAGTCCCCTCCCCCGCTGCGGCTGCGGTAAACGCGCAGCTTGCCCTCCGGGGGAAAACGTTCCGAGTCGCTTTCGAGCGGCACCACGTAGATAGTCTCCGGTTCGTGGCTGTGCACCGCGATCGGGAAACCAAAATCACTGGGCAGGTCGCCGCTGATCTCGCGCCAGTTGTCGCCGCCGTCGTCGCTGCGCATCACGTCCCAGTGTTTCTGCATGAACAGCACGTCGGGGTTGGCAGGGTGAACCGCCAGGCGGTGCACACAGTGCCCCACTTCCGCCTCGGGGTCGGGAATCTGCTCCGAGTGCAGGCCGCGGTTTATCGGCTGCCAGGTCTCGCCGTGGTCGTCGCTGCGGAAAACGCCCGCTGCCGAGATGGCCACGGTGATACGCCCGGGCCTTTGCGGGTTGAGCAGGATCGTGTGCAGGCACATGCCGCCGGCGCCCGGCATCCAGTCGGGGCCGGTGCCGTGCCCGCGCAGGCCGGGCAATTCCTGCCAGGTCCGGCCGCCATCCCGGGTCCGGAACAGGGCGGCGTCCTCCACCCCGGCATACAGCGTGTCCGGGTCGTCCGCGGTGGGCTCCAGGTGCCACACGCGTTTGAATTCCCACGGGCGCAGGGAGCCGTCGTACCACTGGTGCTCGCCCACCTCGCCGACGTAATTGAACTCGTTGCCTACCGTATCCCAGGTCCGGCCGCCGTCATCCGAGCGCTGTATGACCTGGCCGAACCAGTCGCTGCTCGTGGCCGCGTACAGGCGGTCGGGATTCGCGGGAGATCCGGCCACGTGGTAGGCTTCCCAGCCGCTGAAGTGCGGCCCCTCTATATTCCATGATTCCCGCCTGCCGTCCGACGTGATGATGAATGCGCCTTTGCGCGTACCGACCAGCACCCTGACTCCGCTCATCCCGGCCTCCGCTGCGCCACACCGATTTGCCAACCGGTGTGCTGTGTACGATCCTTCCAGCATAGTCGATCCTGCACCGATTGCGCGGCGATCAGCCGCCGGGAGAACCGCGATGGCCGGGCTCAGCCCCGAGGACATCCAGCGCTACAGCCGCCAGATCATCCTGCCGGAAGTCACGGAGTCAGGCCAGCAACAACTGGCCGACGCGCGGGTCCTGTGCGTCGGCGCCGGCGGCCTGGGCTCCCCGCTGGCGCTCTATCTCGCCGCCGCCGGGATCGGGACCCTGGGACTGGTGGATTTCGACCGGGTCGATCTCAGTAATATCCAGCGCCAGGTGTTGTATGCCAGCGGCGATGTCGGGCGCCCGAAACTGGAGGCGGCGCGGGAACGCCTGACCGCGCTCAATCCCGCCACCCGCGTCGTGGCCCACCCGGTTCGATTGACCAGCGACAATGTCATGGCGACCTGCCAGGACTACGACATTTTGGTGGACGGCAGCGATAACTTCCCCACCCGCTACCTGCTGAACGACGCCGCCGTACTGCTGGGCAAGCCGCTGGTGCATGCCAGCGTGTTCCGCTTCGAGGGGCAGCTCAGCGTGTTCGATGCGACGCGGGGACCCTGTTACCGTTGCCTGTTTCCGGAACCGCCCCCCGAAGCCCTGGTGCCCTCCTGCGCGGAAGGCGGCGTGCTGGGCATGTTGCCGGGTATCCTCGGCTGCATGCAGGCCCTGGAAGTCGTCAAGCTGGTCCTGTCGCGGGGCGAGCCCCTGCGGGGCCGGCTGCTGATGTTCGACGGGCTGGCCATGCGCTGGCGGGAACTGCCCGTGGCAAAGGACCCAGATTGCCCGCTGTGTGGCGACAAGCGGACCATTCACTCACCGCAGGACATGGCATCTATGCAAAAAGACTCCACAACCGACACAGAGCTTCCGCGCATCTCCGTCCAGGAGCTGGCGCGGCAACTGGCCTCCGGGCAACCGCCGGTCGTTCTGGACGTGCGCGAACCCGCCGAATTTTCCCTGGCGCACATCCCCGGCGCCCGCCTGATACCGCTCGCCGAGCTGCCCGGCCGGCTGGACGAACTCAACCCGGACCACAGCTACGTCGTCACCTGCCAGAAGGGACCGCGCGGCGAACGGGCCTGCAGCGCCCTGCGGCAGGCCGGCTTCAGCCGCCTACTGCTGCTGGAGGGCGGGGTCGAGGCCTGGGTTGCGCATCATGGATTCCCGCCCTGAATCGTCATCCCCGCGCAGGCGGGGATCCCAATAGAGGCTGACTAGAATCGTGCGGTCAGAGCCAGCCGGTAGCGACGACCCAGCACGTCATAGGTACCGGGATCCGTGTTTGCCTGGGTTGCGGGCTGTCCCAGTTCGGGCGGTGCCGTATCCGTCAGGTTGAGGACGCTGAAACTGAGAGTGAACGACGGCCGCCACTCCCAGGCGAGATTGAAGTCCAGGTAGTGTTCACTGGCCAGGGAGGTTACCGGAATGATCTCGTTCGGGTTGGCAGGCGCGCCGATCAGTGCGGGCGCGAGTCTGGCGCCGTCGATCCAGCGCCAGCTCAGGGTACCTGTCAGCGGTCCGCTGCGGTAGTGCAGCCGGGTCAGGGCGCTGTGCTTTGGCAGGGGACCTTCATGGCCGACGGTACAGCGCCCGCCGAATTTACCCGCGCACTCCCAACGGCCGCCGTCTTCACCGACAATCTCGAAAGATTCGGTCCGGTTGGCGACCACCGACAGCCCCACTTCCGACCCCCAGCCCCACGGGGCCCGATGCGGGTACAGGTAACTGAGGCTCAGGTCGTAACCGCGGGTCTCTATGGCGCCGATGTTCAGAAAGGTGCCGAATTTCCGGGTGACATCGCCGCCCGGGTCCCGTTCGATTCCGGCGCAATACCGGTCGGGATTTTTGCTCGCGAAGCACAACTGGAACATGGCCTCGGGGGGCACATAGGTAATCGCCCCCTCGATGTCGATGCGGTAGGCGTCCAGCGTCACGGAAAAACCGGGAACACGACCGGGGGTCCAGACTAGGCCGAGCGTGTAGGTATCCGCCGTTTCACTGTCCAGGTCTGGATTGGCGCTGTTGACGATGGTCACAAAGGTTCTCTGGCCAGGTTCATAGGCGGGCAGTTTATCCGGGTCGATGCCCTGGGCGATGCAGCGTTCCACGCGCCCGGGGAAATCCTGCGGCCGGCGGGAGGCGGCGCAGGGGTCGTTCGAAAAGATGCCGAGCACGGTATTCAAGCTCTCCCGTGTGGGGGAATAGTTCTCGACGATGTTCGGCGCCCGGGCCGCTCGCTGGTACATGCCGCGGAACCGCAGCCCCGGGGCAGGCATCCAGCTCAGGCCGCTTTTCCAGGTCCACTCCTCGTCGGCATTGGAATAATCGGAATAGCGCGCCCCGACTTCCAATTCCAGCGCTTCCGCCCAGTCCCGCTCCTTGAACAATGGCAGCAGCATCTCCGCGTACAGTTCGGTCACACTGTTGTCTCCGCTGACCGGTAGTTCGCGGTTGAAGCCCTCGCGGATCGAGTCGGTCAGGGCGGGGTCCGGGCGATACCTGGTCTGGTCCTCCCGCCACTCGAAGCCCGTTGCGATGGCCAGGTCACGCTGTTGACCAAGGCTCACCGTCCCGTTGGTAAGCAGGGAAACCACCTGTTGCCGGGTATCCTCGCGACTGACGAATTTGCCCTCGCGGATAAACGCGGCGGCCTCCGCGGACAGCCTGCCCGGCCCGAAAATATCCGCGGGTGTGCAACCGCCCGTGGGATTGAGGCAGTCGCCTGTGGCGGGGTTCACCAACAGCGCCTGCTGCAGGCGCGCGGCAGAATATCCCCCGGTTTGCGTTGTGTCCGCGGAGAAATCGGTGAGGGTATACGCCGCGATCCAGCGCCAGTCCCGCAACCACTGGCCCTCCAGTTCGAGGTTCAGCCAGGTATTGTCGCGGACACTTTCCTGTTTGCGCCTACCCAGGGCCGTCAGCACGTAGTAGTAGTCGAATACCGCGACCCCCGCTCCCCGGGGATCAAAATTGGTACGAAGGACCTCCGCCGCAGCGGGGCTCAGGACCGGGTTGTCCAGGTTAGTGAACAGCGGCTCGACGATCGCCGGTGCGGGTTCGTAGAACTTTTCCAACTCGTACTCACTCCACAGCAGCACCGCGTTCAGCCGGGTATCGTCGCCCGGGCGCAACTCGAGCGCGGCCCCCGCGGCGCTACGCCGGAAACCGGGCCGTAAATCCCAGTCCGGGAAGGGGTTGTAGAGATCCCCGGGGTGGTTGAAGGGAATCGGGTTACCGCTGGCGTCAAAGGTAAAGCCGTCATCAGCCACAGCGCCGTCCAGCAGGGCGGGAAAGCGGTGGTAGCCGGCCGGCACCACGGGACTTCCGCACACGTACAGCTCACCCCTGGTCCGGTCTTCACACAGGGGCAGGGCGGAAATGTCTCGCTCGGCCCTGCCGATGGCCTCCGCATCGAGGTGACTGGCAAAGCCGGTAATATGCCCCCAGCCTGACCCCAGTTCCCTGCCAGCCAGCACGGACAGATTCCCGATATCGCCATCGTTGCGATCGGTGCGCTCGAAACTGGCATTGACCTCCAGCCCCTCCACATCGTCCCGCAGGGTAAAATTCGTCACGCCGCTCATGGCATCGGAGCCGTAGACGGCGGCGGCTCCCCCGGTTAACACCTCGACCCGCTCCACCAGTCCCATTGGCAGAATATGGGTGTCCACCTGGCCGAGGGCCGAGCCGGGGCCCAGGCGCCGGCCATTCAGCAGCGTCAGGTTGCGGTTGGCACCGAGTCCCCGCAGGTTGATCGGAGCCGCCCCGGCCCGGACGCCGAAATCATTAAAACTGCCGTTGCGGTCCCCGACAAACTGGGGGTAGCGGTTGAGCAACTCGGCCACCGTATCGCGGCTGTCGATCGCGATGTCGTCCCGGCTGATAGTGAACACGGGACTGATGCTGCGGTAGTCCGCACGGGGTATGTGGCTGCCGAGGACAAGCACCTCTTCGAGAGCCGGGGCGTCGTCCTCGACGGTAGCCGCGCCCTGGCCGATGACTTCATTCGAAACGAGGGACAGCAGGGCCGGTAGCGCGACACACTTGCCCCGTTTCAGCAGCTGTTCCCGTATGCAGGGCAATTCATGGTCCGGTGTCATCGCCAGTAGTCCGGGTCATCCTTGTGCGCGTGGTAGTTGTCCCGCTGCCTGTCAATGTCCGCCAGCAGTTCCGCGTACAAGGCCTGCCACTCGGGCTCCCCGCTGATGGCCTCGAACCCGGGGCCGCGCAAGTTCCACCAACCCGCACGCCAGCCGAGGTCGATGGCGTCCCGCAGCGCGGCTATGGCCTGGCGCCGGTCATCGCGGAACACGTGAATGACAATATCCGCGAAGCCGAAGGCCGGGCCTCTGATGCGATGCATCGACTCCATCCTCAGCAGGGCTTTATCAAACAGGTAATTTGCCCGATCTGTCTCTCCAGTCTGCAGCAGTACAAACCCTGCGATCACCGCCGGATAGAGATGCTTGAAATCGAGCGCTATCTCTTCCTCACTGAATAGTCCCGGCCACAGCTCCGAAAAAATATCCCGGGCTTCTGCTACCCGGCCATTGTGCAGATAAGCGGCCCCCAGTCGCCATTGTGCTCGGCCACTGGAGTCGAGTTCATTCAACTCCAGCATTCTTTTAAGCAACACGCTGTACTGTTGTCGGTACACGTACACTGCAGGCTCATATTTCAGCGACTTGATCGACTGATCTTCCGGGAAATCTGACAACATGGCGTTCTGGCACTGTTCCAGCGCCAGATCATCCCCGAGTGTCAGGGTCGCGATGCATTCCCTCCTGCGAGCCAGGTAGTTGTCCGGATCGGCTTTCGCTCCCTCCCTGGCCCAGTACGTCGCCTCATCCAGTCGACCCAGTTGTGCCAGGTGCTCGCTATAGAGATGCATGTTGACCGCGTTGTCCGTATCGGTGGCAATAAGCCGCCGCTCGATGGCCAGGGTCTCCTCGACCCGCCCCAGCGACCACAGGGCCTGTGCCAGGGCGCCATTGGTGGTGGGGGACAGGGGGTCCAGCTCCACCGCCTTGCGCAGGTAAGGCAATGCCTCCTCGGGACGCTGCACCCGGGTCGTGAGAAAATGCCCATACCAGTGATAGGCCTGGGCATAACCGGGGCTGAGCTCGATGCCGCGCAGGTAGAACTTCTCAGCCTCCTCCAGTACGACCTGGTCGGCGCGCAGGGACGCCAGGGAAACCCAGGCCTCGCCCGAGGACGGATCGACTTCCAGGGCCCGGTCGATGGCAGCCTGGCGCGCCGCGAAGGTGGTCCTGACGTCCATCGAGGAATAGTCCGACAACAGGCGCCAGGTGTCGGCCACACCGACCCAGGCCAGCACGAAGTCGGGATCCAGTTCCACGGCCGTCTCGAAGTGACCCAATGCCGTTTCGAGACCCGCGGGCATGCGCGGCTGTGCCATCCACTGGCGGGCCTGCATGTAGTGGGTATACGCCTCCAGGCTGCGGGTGTGCGATTTGCCGGCACCCGCGGCGGCCTCATCGGAGATCACCTGATGCAGGGCGGCGGCCACATCCCGTGCGATTTCTGATTCAATGGCGAAAATATCCTTGAGTTCCCGGTCGTAGGTTTCCGACCACAGGTGTACGTCGCGGTGGCCGTCGACCACCTGGATGGTGACCCGGATACGGTTATCGGCGTAGCGCACACTGCCCTCCACCAGGGAGTCGACCGCCAATTCCCTGGCGATGTCCGGGATCGGCTCACGGGTATTTTCATAGCGCAGCATGGAGGTGCGCGAGATCACGCGCAGGCCGGTCAGCTTCGACAGCTTGTTCAGCACCTCCTCGTGAATACCCGCGGCGAAAAAGCCATGAGCCGCGTCCGGGCTCAGGTTGGCGAAGGGCAGCACCGCCACCGAGCTGTATCCCCCGGCCTCGTCGGCCCGGCGCTGGTAGGTTTGCTCGTCGGCCAGCCACAGCCACACCAGGGCGACTACGGCAATCACCACGCCGAGGGAGGCGAGGGTAGTCCAGGCCGGCCAATGGTTCCCCTGCCCTGGCCCTCCGCCCCGGGGAGTGTCTGCGGTTTCGCTATCCCGGCCCGGGTCCCCTTTCTCTACTTCCACCGCGGGAATAAGTCGGTAGCCCTGCCCCCGAACTCCCTCGATATAGCTGGGGGTGTTGGCGTCATCCCCCAGGCTCTGGCGCAAGGTCGTGACCCGCTGGGAGAGGCTGTTCGGCGACACCACCCGTCGTGGGCCCCAGACGCTGTCCACCAGCTCGTCCGGGCTGAGCAGGTTGGGGGCGGCTTCCACCAGAGCTTCCAGCAGCCTGTAGCTCAGCCGGGTCAGCTTGATGGGAGCACCATTGCGACTGAGTTGGCGCCGGCCGGTATCGAGTTCCAGGTCGGCGAACTGGTAGATCATCGGCCCTCCGGTGCCCGCACTGCATCGAGCGTGCGCAAAAAAGCTCCTTTTGCCTGAATATAGTGGATTCTCGCTATTTTTGGCTCATTTTTGATCATTTTGTCACCGAGCCGTCATGTACCGAACCACGCCTTGCGCTAGCGTGAGAGTGGCAGGGGAAGGAAGCAAAGCCGGTATTCCCCGAGGCTCGGCCCCCTCCCCACACTGGCAGTAGCAGTGCTGCAGTAGCAGTGCTAAGGAGCAGGATGATGAATCGTAAAATGCCTATATTTATACGCAACACTGTTTTATTCATTGCCGTCGTATTGTTGGGAGCTTGCAGACATCCCCTGGCCATCGAAGGCGAAGGCGACATCATCGAACGTTCGTTCGGGCATCGCGGTTGCAGTCTCGAAGAATTTCAGGCAAACGGTGACCGGTGCAGCGAAAATGAAGTGTCGGATGAGGACTATATCGTCAGCTATGAGGCAGCACCGAGGCCAGGTTGGGCATTCTATCGATGGGCCGGCACTCCCTGTGACCCCGGTTCCCTTGCACCCTACTGCGATTACAACCTCAACCGGCGCATTGTGAATTCATTTGATGAGAAGCATCCCGAGGCAGACATCGGCGCGACAACGGCCATTTTTATCGAACAGCCAAACGAGACTCTGGTCGTATCATCCCATGCAAATGGCGGATTTAGCCCGCTGTTGGGTGGGCCCGAAGGCGGTGGAGACATGGTAGCGGCCGCGGTGTTGTCCGCGGGTGATGTGCTTGTCGTGGAGGCTTCTGGCACGATCAATATAGCCACTAACCGCCCCGATGGTGCTTTCACTCAATCCGATGGCATCGATGCCTCAGGTGCTGACCGCCCGAGCGCCTTTGTCTATTATCCCCTGGAAGAAGCCGGCGTGGATTCGGGGGAGATAGAACTGCCATTCTCTATCGAGGACGATCTGGTCGCTATCGGTGGTCTCATCGGTGCATTTATACCGCAGCACCTGGTACTTTCCGCCGAATTCATCGCTCGGAACAACGACCCTGACCCGGATTCAGGCAATTTTCCGAGTTTCGTTCCGGAAGTAATAGTCACCGGATCGGTGCCTGCAGAGAGCCTGGTACTGGTAGGAAGTGGCCCGTTTTTATTCGAGGTGCCAGAGGATGGAGTGTTTTTCCTCGGGATCAATGACGCCGATACCTCAAACAACGAAGGTGAGTATATCGTTTCGATATCCGTCGAATGACAACCAAGCGGGAATCCCCCCCCTCGTCATCCCGGCGAAGGCCGGGATCCCCGCTTTCGCGGGGAAGACGAAGAGTCGGGGATGATGAAGAGGCGGGGATGATGAACAACTGCGCGGGAATGACGATTCAGCGCGTGAATTCAGTCCGGTGCAATAATCTGGCAGACGCGCGTTGCGCAACCGCTGGGGCTCGTGGCATCGGGAACCGTGTGCATATCGAGGTTTATGTCCAGCATCTCGCCGTCCGACAGTCTGAGCAGGGTACCGGAACCCTTGATACGCAAGGGACAGCCGAAGCCCTGGTCGTTTTCAAAGCCCTGCCAAACGAATGATCCCGTGCCGACAAAGGCTCCTTCCGCGGGTGGGAAACAATTGCCGCTGACGATATCTTCCCAGTAACAGAAACCCATGGTGGCCGCTATGTGGGGGGCATGGACCAGTTCCAGGCCATTCGGTAGCTCCTGCACGAACTCACCTTTTCCTTTTTCGGGACTGAAAATCTGCAGTACTCCCGGCCCCTCCAGGAACGATCCACAACGAAGTGTAGCCATCTGGCTTGTGGAGCTAAAACAGACACCCGACGTATCGGGATTCGCCAGGCAGTCCGGCCGCATCTGGGCCGATGCCGGGTTGGCCAGGAACAGCGCCGCGCTGGTCGCCAGGATCGGAAAATAATTGCTGTATTTCATACTGACCTCCTTTAGTTCGCTATCGAACTGGCCCCGAATCGTTGGATACTCCCTGCCCTGTCGGTGGGGAGGCGCCGGGAAAGACCGCCTTTTTATCCTTCCCCTGCCACACTCACGCTAGCGCAAGGCGTGGTTCGGTACATGACGGCTCGGTGACAAAATGATCAAAAATGAGCCAAAAATAGCGAGAATCCACTATATTCAGGCAAAAGGAGCTTTTTGCGCACGCTCGATGCAGTGCGGGCACCGGAGGGCCGATGATCTACCAGTTCGCCGACATGGAACTCGATACCGGCCGGCGCCAACTCAGTCGCAATGGTGCTCCCATCAAGCTGACCCGGCTGAGCTACAGGCTGCTGGAAGCTCTGGTGGAAGCCGCCCCCAACCTGCTCAGCCCGGACGAACTGGTGTGACTGAATTATCGGCATGAAAGGTCACAGCCTGGGGGTGATGTCCGAGCCGCTGCCAAAGGCTGCTCAGGCCTGAGCGAGTGCCAACCTAAGACTGCCATCAAAAGTTTTGAAACGCTCCAGGTTTTGGCTGATGGCAGGGCTTTCGGCTTGTCGACGAACGGTATCAGTCGAAGAACACCAGCAGGCGGGACTCGATGCTCTCCCGGGGCGGCGCTTCGGGGGGCGCCTGCGGGTTGTCGAAGGCGCTGTGGATGGTGCGGGTGGCGCGGCCGTCGCCAGCAGAATCGAAGGTCTTGATCAGCAACGCCTCGTCCGCGGTCATTTCGGGGAAATAGTACCAGCGGTGGTCCGGGTTCCAGCTCACCAGCTCCAGTTCGCCGATGCGGTCGTGGGCCCGCCGCTCGGAGGCCACCAGGTCTTGCGGGGCCAGGGTCCGCGCGTCGCAACAGGCCAGGGGGCTGTTCCACACCGTGCCCCGGATCGAGCGCCAGACGTTGAAGATGGCAAACCGGCGCTTAAGTTTCTCCCGGGCCTCGTCCTCCGGCAGCAGGTCCTGCAGGCGCTTGCGCGCCGAGGCGTCCGTGTAGTCGTTGTGGATGACCGATGCCGGTTCGCGGGTACTGCGTTCGCCGCGCACGGCTGGGGAGTCGGAGCGCAGGGTATGGTCGAAAACGAGCGCCGCGGCCGCCCCGCTCGCCTCCAGCACCAGCCCGGTGATTTCCGTTTCATACTGCGCCTGTTCGGACGCCAGTTGATAGAAATCCGCCACTGCGGTCCGATGCGGTCGCAGGGTAAACCCTTCCCGGTCCAGGGATGCGGCGGGGTTCAACCGCCGGGCGTCATGGATCACGACTTCCCGCTCCTCGAACTCGGCGCCGATATTGAGCGCCGCGTCCGCGCCGCCGCGGGAGGCGATGTAGATGGGCCGCTCACCAGTGGGAATGAGGTAGCGGAGAACAGCGGAAACGTCGGAGGTCGGCACAGGCCCATCATAGCCGTGGGCGACGGCTATTTACACCGGCTAACGCACTACTCGATAGCGACGGCTCAACGATCAATTTGCGGGTTCAACCAGCGGGCGCGCCAGGACGCCCGCTCGCTCTCCGCCGAGCGGCCCAGTTCGCGATACAGACGGGCCAGTTCCGCCTGGGCCCTGGCGGTATCCCAACCCGCCGCAACCGCGGGTTCCAGCACATCGAGACCCGCCTGCGCCTGTCCGGTCAGCCGCAACGCCGCGGCAAGTCTGGTGGTGCTCGCGCCGTAGGGCCGCAGCGCGTGGTCCTGCCGGGCCAGCGCCAGCGCCCGTTCTGCGGGACCATACTGGAGGAAAAAATCCACCGCATGGCCGGCGGCCGCCTCGGGGAATTGCGCCAGCCTCGACTCCATGGCCGCGCGAGCCCGGGTTATCCGCTCCTGCGCCGACTGCTCGTCTCCCGCGGCCCGATCAACCTCGGCACGCGCCGCCAGGAACACGGGGTCATCGGTCGCCTCGATGACCCGATCATACAAACTGGCCGCAGTGTCCAGGTCACCCAGCAACAGGCTGACCTCGGCCAGGTGCTCCTGAACGAGCCACCAATCGGGGAATACCTCGTCGGCGCGACGAAACAGGGCCCGCGCCCGCTCATACTCACCCCCCTCGAGCGCCAGGATGCCCCGCTGTAACTTGAACCAGGCCTGCTGATGCGGATCCCGGTTGTGGTAGCGGCGTTCCGCCGCCTCCAGCAGGGCCTCGGCCTCACGGGGCGAACCTGTGCCCTGGCGCAGGCGCGCCAGGCGGACGTAATGGGACGGCAGAACCTCCTCGGTCAGCAGGGCCACCGCCAGGTCGATGGCCCGCTCGTAGTGCCCCTGGTAAAAATCGATATCCACCAGCAGGTCGCGGTGATCGGTATCCGGACAGGCCTGCAGGGCGGTTGCGGCATCATCGATCCGATGGCTCGCCAGGGCGAGTTCGGCCTGTGCGCGACAGGGAGTGTTGCCGCCAATCCGCTCCTGCAGAACCGCCAGGGCTTGGGCCGCGCGCTCATAGCTTGCCAGATCGCCGGTGAGGCGGGCGTGATGCAGCCAGCCCTGGAACAGACGGCGCGCGGGCCCGACGTCGCGGGCTTCGGCGGACGCCGTCAATTGCGTGGAGAGCAATGCCAGGCGCTGTTCCAGGGCACGCCTGTAGCTTGAGTAGTTTTCGCGTGCCGGGGTCGATTCGCTGGTGTCGGAGCCGGCACCCCGGCCGGGCTGTTCCGATGGCGAGCAGGCAACCAGGCCGGTCGCCAGGCACAAAGTTGCAAACAGCGGAGCCGCCCGCAGGCGGCGCCGGGGGTATCGACCGGAATGGTACAGTTCTGGCACCAGTCGGTCAGGGCATGCTGATCGGGTCGCGCAGGTAGGGGAAGTTGGCCGGCGACAGGTCGTCGGCATTGGCGTCATTACCCGGCGGATTCAGCGGCAGGTCGGCAAACAGATCCAGTGGATGAACGCTGAGGTCGAGCAGCGCTGCAGCCAGCAACCGGTCTACCACCGGGTCGTCCGGGTGCCGCCCATTGGGCCAGCTGGTGGGGGCGCTGATATCGAGAGTCAGCACGTCGGGAATCACCACCGGCGCCGCCACCGCAAGGCAGGCGCTGATCTCGTCTGCGCTATCGATCTCGCCCGGCATGCCAGTGGCGCAACGGGACAGGCCAAGACTGTCGAGGTCATCGGCCAGGGCGTTGTTTACGAAGATCAGGGTATCGACGAAGGCGCCGGCAAAGTCCGCGTCTCCGGCCGGGTCGCCCTGGTTGAAGGAGTCCCGCTCATTATCCGCATCGTTATTCACCGGGACACCGTCGCGGATGGGCTGGCCGCCCCCCCGCAGCAGGGCCGTGGCTACCGCGGGCTGGCCCACCCGGTCAACCCGGGCATAGTCTTCCGGCGGGTTATCCCGTACTGCGACCAGCTGATCACCGCCGCCGTTATCGCCGCCAGCGTTGTCCGACCGCGAATCGCTGCCGTCGGAACAGCCGGCCAGCCACAGAATTGAAACCAGTGCCACCAGCACGCTTGTTTGCTTCGATTTCATGTCAGGTCCTCGCTGCCTATTCCACGATGCGGGCGGTAGTGGCCCAGGCCCGGAACACCGTCTGGGAACCACTGAGGGCCTGGGTATCGATCTCGAAAGCGATCGCGCTCAGGTTGCGGCCGCCGAAGGTATCGCGAGTGCTGTCAAACGAGACAGTGCCGGTGCTGAGGGTATCGCCGAAGCCCTGTGAGTCGAAAAAGAACGGGTCATCGGTAGAGCCCACGTAAGCGTTCAGCCCCGAGGCGCTCTGGAAGATGCGGTTGTCACCGGCCACGGTGCCGCTGAAGTCGTCTCCGGCGCCGGGCACGTTGTCCAGCCTGACGGTACAGCTGCCGTCGGCCTGCTCCGCCATGCGCACATCTACCCGCACGTCCGGTTCGATCGAGTCCGCCCCGTCACCGTTGTCGTCGCGGTCAATATAAAAGCTATACAGGACATCCCGGTCACAGTAAAAATCGGCGTCCATCTGGTCCGAGGTATCCGAGCCACCGCCGTAGGTGAGAATGGCCACCAGTCTGCCCTCGGTATCTGCGGGATCGAAGAAAAAGACATCTGCCAGGTCGGCAGGCCGGTCCGCGGTGGCGGCGGGTGACTCGGTGTGGTCTGCTGCAAACGCAAATCCGGCCGCCAACAGCGACCAGATTCCCGTCCCCAAAACTGCTCTAGTAATGCGCATACCAGGCTCCTTTCCTGTCGGGCAGGATGCCCGCTGCTGTTTATCAGAGCCTAGTTGAATTCTCTTGCTTGGCAAACGAAACCGGCACTTAAGCCAAGATCCTGCGGTCCGGTTTGCGCTCACCAGGTGGGCTGTTCACCCTGGGTGCCGGACACCCCGGCCGAATCCTGCTCCTGGAAACAGTTGGCGCGGCGGAACGTGCCCAGGTCGTTGAAACGCACACCATTTTCGCGCATGACGCGGTGGGCGACCGGCGCCGTCAACTGGCGGATATAGAACGGTTCGCCCACGACAAAGTGGTGGATACCATGCGTGCTGCCAAAGTTGCAGCAGAACAGCTGAAAGGGCCACAAGCACCAGGCGTTCAGTACCTGGGTCTGCTGCAGGACCGAGTGCACCCCGCCGTAGTAGTGCATGTTCGAGCTGATGAAATTGATGCAGAACGACCGCAGGTAGTGCGGCGCAACCAGGACCACCACCAGCTTGTTAACCCAGGCCATGTGCCACAGGGTCGCAGGGGACCAGTCGATAGCCGTGCCGGCCAGGGTTGCCAGGCCGTTGGCCGCGTGGAAGCCCAGGAAGCCGTACCAGACCAGGGCGCAGGCGACGGATACCGGCATGTTGGCGCGCAGGACGCGGCGAACGTGGGCCAGCCGCTCCCCGGCGGGATGCTCCACCAGTGCCCTCACCAAGTTGCCGGCAAACGTATCGTACATGACCAGGGCGCGCAGCGGCCCGTAGGGCTGGCCATTGCCGATACCGCGCTCCTCCAGGTCCCGGGGTGTACCCGAGACCTTGTGGTGCAGGAAGTGCAGCTGGCGCCGAATCCAGGGATTGATCGTGCCCGGCCGCAGTACCCAGCCCACCAGCAGCATGCCGTTCTGCACCCACTTGTGCCGGCGGAAATACTGGATGTGGATCAGGTCGTGCTCTAGCTCGTGCAACAGCGAGGTGAACAGCGCCACCAGGGGAATCGTCATCCAGGCACTGATGTGACCGACCCAGTAGGCCCAGCCTGTGGCCAGCACACCGGTCACGGCGAGCAGGAAAATAAACAGGCCAATGGCGTCCTGATGCTGCAGAACCGGGTAGTCCTGCCGCAGGGTCTGGCCGCGGTCACGGATCGCGGTCTGGATGCGCTTGATTCGTTGCTGTTCGGCCGGGGACACGTTGTCGGTGCTCATGGCTTGATTCCTGGTTGGGTGGCACACTGGCGCGGCCGGTAACTGCCTCGCCCTGTCTCTACTGCCCCGGAAATTAAAGCGATCGTGCAATAAGGGCCAGAACTATGCTAAATAGTGGCCTGATATCTACGTTTATTGACCTGTTTGGCGTATCTGGCACGAAAGGGAGACCCCGGACCGGGGTAAGGAGGAAGTCAAGGAATCATGCAGAGCTTCGAAGACCAGGCCCTGTTTCCCGCCTCGGAGTTGTACCTGATGGACCGCCTGATGACGGAGCAGGGCTTCCGTCCCCGCCAGTGGTTGCTGGGCACCGGCCTGGGGGAAAGCGTCACGCGGGACCCGGAAGCCGTCGTGTCACTTAATCAGCTGAATACGGTGTACCGCAACATCTATCGCCTCTCCGCTTACCCCGACATCGGACTGCGGGTGGGCCGGGCGCTCAACTTGTCGCGCTGGGGCACCCTCAGCATGGCCCTGATCAGCGCCAGCAGCCTGCGCGAAGCTCTCAGGACCGCCGGGCGATACCGCCTGTTGATTCACAGCCGCTTCGACCTGCCGCCGGAACAGCGCGAGCAGTTCGTGGTGATCCGGATGGCCCGCCGGGAGGACATGCCGTTCCCTGTCAACGAGGTCTACGCGCATGAAATGCTGATCGGCACCCTCACCAGCATGATCGGCGACCTGTTGGCGGAGCCGTTTCAGTTCAGCCGAATCGCGCTGCCCTACGAGGCCCCACGCCACCACCGGGCCTATACCAGGCATTGCGGCTGCGAGGTGGAATTCGGCTGTGCCGAAGCCGGTCTGTGGATTCCCCGGCAGGTCATGAACCGGCCCCTGGGCCTGGCCAACCCGATCACCGAGGGACAGGTGGCAGCCCTGTGCGAGCGGGAGTTTACCCGGCTGAACCAGTTACAGGCCGGCGACATCAGTTGGCAGGTGCGGGCTGAACTCGCCGACGGCGGTCAGCCGCCTCCCAACCTCGAGCAACTGGCCGGGCGGCTGGCAATGAGCCCCAGGACCCTGCGCCGACGCCTGCAGGCGGCCGGAACCAGCTTCCGCCAGATCCTGCAGGAACACCAGTTGCAGCTGGCGATGCGCGGCCTGGCACAGGCGCAGCGCCCGCTGGCGGATGTCGCCGCCGAGTGCGGGTTCGATAATGCCGCGGGCTTCCGGGAGGCGTTCAAGCGCTGGACGGGGATGTCGCCGCGGGCGTACCGGTCGCAGTTTGGCAGCAAGTTGTAGTGGTAACGGTCAGATCGCCCGCGATCGTTAGCTTGTCGCAAGCTGTTGAGATCCAGACAATACGCTGCGCGTTCAGGGATTTGCCAGGCGCTCGATAGCCTCTGTTTTCACAGTGTTAACGGCTTTTGCGATGGTGCTCATGTCGCTGCCCGGCGGGGCGCTGGCAACCTCGCGGAAATGCACCCGGGAGCCGCCCTCGTCGTCCTCGAGGGTAATGGTCCAAACCGTGTAGGCGCCCATCCCCTGGAGTGGCCCGAAGGGCGCTTCCAGGCGGAGCAGTTTGTTCGGCTGTGCCAGCAACACACGGCCATGGGCCACGGAGCCGCCCGGCCACTCCTCCCGCCAGAGTCCGCCCGCCCGGGGTTCCAGGGTGAAATTGGCCGCGTCTCCGGAATAGCTGTGCTCCCCACTCCACCAACTGTCGGGATGAATCAACCGCTGCCACAGGGCTTCGACGGACAGTGCAGAGCCGGCCTCCAGGCTGATCACAAAATGGGTATCGGAGGCACTCAATACTTCGGATTGCACCGCGGCCGGGGCCAGTACAGCCAGTGCGGCCAATGCCGGTTGTGCGAGTTTCATAGCGTTGCTCCCCTGCCTTGCGGCAGTCAGATGGTAATCGCAGCTACTGTTCATCATAGTCACTCAGTTCCACTGCAGGCCGAGTTTCTTGTCGAGCCATATGTGCTCGAGGGCAATGAAGATCTCCCGGTACTCCGTCGGCGGACACAGCGCACCCTGCTCGTCGATGCAGTCGGCGAAGTGGAAGGCCAAGCGCCGCATACTGTCGTCCTGACGCACGATCGTTCCCACCAGTGTCTCGTAATAGACCCCGTACTCGACACCGATATCGAATACCTCACCCCGCTCCCCGATCGGCTCCTCCACCTGCACCAGCATGCCGGTGAGGGAAATGTCGATCACCTGCGCCACGACGGTCTTGCCGTGGGCACCGATGGCAACCCTGAGGCCGTCTGCATCAGTGCCCGCCAGCGAGGTCACTGACAGGCGCCAGCTCGAGCGGCGGTTGGCGCTTTCCTCGAGGTGTTTTTTCAGGAAATTCATCAGGATCGGGACGTCATCCGTCCTGATCCGGGTTTTTCCAGTGAATTCCGCCGCCGGAATGAAGTCGATGCCGTCTTCACTTTCCTCGATGGAAATCGGTCCAAATTGCAGCGCTTCCAATGGTTATCCTCCCCGTGAGCATTTGCCATGCAGGGAATGTAATACTGGAAAACTATCTTTCGCTACTCATTTCCCCAACCCGTTGACCAAATTGTTATCCGTGTCGCAGTTTGGTCCCTGAATGTGTGGTTTTCACCACTCGCGAGCAGCGAGAAAAACAGGCCGGGCGATTCCCGGGGGCGGCCCGGGCAAGCCCGCATGCCTGCGATCTCCGCCCCCGGATGTGAGTTCAGGCCGCCGCTGCCGCGGCCACCGGGTCCTCGCGCACGAGCACGGTGTCACAGACCTCGGTAATCTCGTCGGCCGGCATCCCGACCCGGCCGGCGTGCTCCCGAATCGCCTCGGCATCGGTGGCCTGGTACACGCATACAGTGCCCAGGCTGCCGTCGGCCTCCTGGACCACGTAGCTGCGAATCCAGCGGACCTGGTCCGGCATCTCCTCGTCGCCGATGCGCCGTGATACTGCGGCAGTGGCGCCAAGTTCGTCGGTATCTTGCCAGGCCTGGCGCCTGCGGATGATGAAAGTTTGCATGGTATTTCTCCTGTTATGCCTGTATGGGTTTGTGGAACCGGCACCTCAGCGCCGTCTACAGGAACATTCTCACCCAAATCGGCCTTGAACATTGATGGCTTATATGCCATTTTAGGGTGGCATTTAGGTCACAGGTTGTATTGGCGATGCACATAACGCTGCTGGTACCCGGCTTCGGTTACCCCTCCCCGGTTATCGGCCCCTTTGAGGTATTTTCCAGTGCCGGCGTACTCTGGAACACCCTGCAGGGGGAACCGGGGACGGCGCCCTTCGACGTGATAACCGCTTCAGAGGACGGCGCGCCCGTGCGCTTCGATGGCGGCGTGACCATCACGCCTGACACTGCGGTGGGGAAAATTCGCAAAACCGATCTGATCTTCATCCCCAGCATCGGCCTGGATCTGGACGCGGTGTTCTGCAGTAACCCGCGCATGCTGAAGTTACTGCAACGACAGGCGGCCAGGGGCACCCTGGTCGCCGGGGTCTGTACCGGCGTGGCGATGATGGCCGAAGCCGGCTTGCTGGACGGGCGGCCAGCCACCACCCACTGGGCGCTGGCGGACACGTACCGGGAACGCTACCCGGATGTGGACTGGAAGACCGAGCTGTTCATTACCGAATCAGACAACCTGTTCTGCGGCGGCGGGGTGTATGCCGCGCTGGACATCTGTCTCTACCTGGTGGAGCGCCTGGCCGGGTACGAGATTGCCAAGGAGTGCGGGCGCGCGCTGTTGATCGACTCGCCCCGCACCTGGCAGGCCAGTTTCGCCTCGACCCTGCTGAACCAGCAACACCACGATGACAAGATCCGGCAGGCCGAAGACTACCTGCAGGAGTGCTTCAGCACAGAACTGACCATCGACGACCTGGCCCGGCGCCTGGGCATGAGTACCCGCAACTTCAGCCGTCGCTTCAAGCAGGCGACCGGAGAGGCGCCTCTTAATTACCTGCACAAGCTGCGCATTAACTGCGCCAAGTCCCTGCTGGAAACGGATTTCAAATCCGTGCAACAAATATGTTATGAAGTAGGATATGAGGACATGCCTTTTTTCCGACGTATTTTTAAACGCTACACCGGGGTGACGCCGAGCGAGTACAAGCAGCGGTTTGCAAGCTCCAGCCGCCGGGACTTCAAGCGGGGGCCCGCTCGGGATGCCGGCGGAGTGAATGAGCCGGAGAGTACACATGGATTTCACTGAACTGATCAACAAATGGGAGCGTGACGGGAGTGGCGAGCTGGCCGAAGAACGTTACCGCATCTGCCTGCCAATCGAGGATGCCGCCAAACTGGAGGCCCTGGCCGAACTCTATCCGCGACGCAGCCGCGAACAACTGACCGCCGAGTTGCTGGCCGTGGCCCTGGACCAGGTTGTCGCGCGTTTCGCCTATAAACAGGGCGAGCAGGTCGCGGTGGACGAGGAAGGGGACCCCATCCACGAGGACGTGGGCCAGACGCCCCGCTTCCTGACCCTGGTCCACAAGCACGTGGAACGCCTGCGCCGCCAGGAGAGTTGAATGCGCGCGAAGGTGGTCATCATCGGTACTGGTTTCGGTCGCTACGCCATGGCGCCCGCGTACACGGCGCTGGGCTGCGAGGTCGAGCTCCTGTCACCGCGCGACATGACCAATATACGCCGTGCCATTGAGGCGCCCTGCGACCTGGTGTCCGTCCATTCCCCGCCCTTTATGCACGTGGAGCACGTCGCGCTGGCGCTGGCCAACCAGCGCAACGTGCTGTGCGACAAGCCCTTTGGCCGCAATGCGTCGGAGGCGCGCACAATGCTGGACCAGGCCACCGCGGCCGGCGTCATGCACTTCCTGAATTTCGAATTCCGTTTCGACCCTGCGCGGGCAAAAATGAAGGCGCTGCTGGATCAGGGCGCGATCGGGGCGCCGCTGCATTTCTCCTGCACCCTGCTCAGCGCACTGGCCCGCACCCGCCCCCATGGCTGGCTGTTCGACCGGGCACTGGGCGGCGGCTGGATCGGCGCGTACGCGAGTCACCACGTCGATGCCCTCCACTGGCTATTCGGGGACATCGAGAGCGTCAGCTGCCGGACGCGGATCGACGTGACGTCGCGACCGGACAGGAACGGCGTCGAGAATCATACCGTGACCGCCGAGGACGCCGTCATCGCCCTGTTCCGGATGCAGAACGGGGTCACCTCCTCCCTGGATACGACCATGGCGGCGCCGGTCGATCTACCACCACAAACCGCGCTGCTGGGTTCCGAGGGCGCCCTGTACCACGCGGGTGGGGAACTGGTGCTGCGACGGGCGGACCAGGAGCCCGAGCGCTTCAAGTCCGCCAGCCCCGGCGACCCGCTCGGTCCGCCACTCGCGGCCTGGCTGGCCCGGGTGCTGGAAGCCCTCGCCACCGGGGCCGCGATCACACCCGACTTCAGCGACGGCCTGCGCTGCGCCGAGGTCCTGGACCGCATGCGCGACGCGGCAGCGGGTTAGGAGCATAAAAAGCCCCCCGGATCCGGGAAAATTGCACTTCGATGCCAATCAGGCAAACGGTTCCAGTCGCAGGTTTTTCCCTATCCCGTGACGCAGGTCATCCGGCAGGCCGGCCTCCTCTGCAAAGGCGGGCCAGCGGGACACGGTGTCCTGCACTTCGACGAGAATGGCCTCGGCCCGGCCGCGTTTCATCGACGCGGATTTCGCACAGGCCCTGAAGTCCGCCAAGGTGAAATGGTCCCGTTTGCCGTTCAGCGACATCTGGTGGGTGGAGGTCCAGGTACCCTCGGGGTTGAAACTGTAGGTCACATCGAAGGCCGGGGACAGCGACCACTCGCCGGCCTTGTTCATCAGAAAGGCGATGTTTTTCACGTGGTCGTCCTGGTTGCGGGCGACGATGTTGAAGGCCATGCGCCGGAACTGCTGCTCGATATCGCGCATGGGCAGGCCCAGTTGTCGCATCACCAGGAATGCCTGTTCGTAGCTGTAGGCGCCGGCCAGATTGAAGTCGTAGTGGCCGAGCGCGCAGAGGGACTGCATGTGCAGCTTTTCGCCGCCGGCAAGCCGGTCGAAGCGGCGTGTCATGAAATGTCGCCGGCCGCCCTCCTCGAACAGCCGGCACTCTTCGATGTCGACCCCGCAAGCCCGCGCCATCAGGTAGTAGGCGTACTCGATGACTCCGTAGCCCTTGGGGTCCTCGAGTTCCTTGTCCCGGTTGCCGCTGACGCCGTCGAACTTGAGCAGCCAGTACTGGAAGCCCTCGCCCGCGGTGACCTGGCCCGAGCGCACCTCGTTGGTCGCCGGGTTCCAGGCGATAACCGCCTTGGCCCGGGCACCACCGGCGGACGTGCCCACCCGCAGGATGTCGCGCAGCGCGTCGGCCTTGTCCGCGTCGGCGAAGGACGCCTGCAGGCCGTCGCGGTGAGTCAGGATCTCCGAGGCCAGTTCGACCAGCCGGTCGACCTCGATCTGGCCGGCCTGCCTTGGCGAGGGGCCGGTGGCCGGCGCGAACTCCAGTGCGCCCATCCCGCGCGCACCCGTGTAGCACAGCCTTTCGACCGCATTGAAGGAGTCCGGGCTGCGACCCTGCGCGGCGAGCCAGGCGTTGATCAGGGCGTTGCCGAACCTGTCCGGGAGCGAATCCGCCAGCAGGCCGGGCAGGCCGAGAAAGGTTTCACGGGCCAGCTCCGGGAAGCGGTACACGCGCCGCGACAGCGGCATCGCGATGGGGGCGACCTGGATGTTGCTCGCCGCGAAGTCCGCCGCGTATTCGAAGTCCGCAACGTCGTCGCCGTCCGCCAGCGAGACTGCGCCGATGGTCCTGCCCCAGAGCCTGACCTCGGCCACGGTGCTCATGACTCGTCAGCCCAGCTCCAGGGTTTGTCCGCGGACCCGGCACCGCGCCTGCCCGAGGCGCGTTGTCGGCGCTTGCCCTTGCGCTGCAGCAGGTCCATCGGCCGCGGCCCCGATTCCGGGAGCAGGTTCTCCAGTCCCGGCATTGCATCCAGAACCCGCAACACCCGGATCAGGCTGGACAGTTGGGAGGAGTGGCCGGCTTCCATGCGCTCGAGGGTACGCTTGGCAATGCCGGCTTGCTCGGCCACGGCAGCCTGGGTGAGTTGCAGATCGATACGGCGCGCGGCGAGCCGTTCGCCGATTTCGGCGAGGATGGCGTCGTCTGTCAGGAGGGGGGAGATTTTCATGGTCGCAATATATTACGATATAAGTGACCTAATAACTATATATCGTAATTATAGTCGAGTTGTATGCAAGCACTCTCGATATTATATATCGCAATAAATTACGATATAAATCGATATTATAATTTAAATCGTAAGATATGCCTATATAATCCAGCCAGCCGACGGTCTCCACCTCTCACGTGAACTTACGGCGTGGTGCGGGCCGCCTCGCCGGCAAACCGCGCGCGGAAGCCGGACAGGGTGATCACAAAGTCATCCCCGCCCAGGAATTCCGCCACTGACTCGTGCGGTTTTTCTTTCTCCCGGTACCAGTCGCTGTAAGCGGCGAGCTCGCTGCTCCTCGCCTGATAGTGGGTCGAGTAGGTGCGTACCTGCAGCGTCGGCTCGTCACCGCCCAGGTCGAAAGTGAGCAACCGGAACCAGCCGTCGCCGACACCCAGGGAGTCCTCACGCATCTCATAGCCCACGTCGATCAACGTCTGGTGGCGGCTCTGGTAGTCCGACAGCAGCTGCCAGACCGGGTTGCCCGCGACATTGTCATCCACGCGCCTGGCCTGGGCGTGCTGGTGGCCACAGAGAACGAGGAAGATCTGGTCGTGCTGGCGGATGAATTTTTCCCACACCATCCCGGGATTGTTGTGGACCGGGTCCACCCGGTGGCCGTCGATCATCGGGTTGGCCTGGCGCTCGCCCTGGGTGTTCAGGTAGTCGTGGGTCGATACGATCGTCGGCAGGCCGGGATAGCGCTGGATGATCTCCGCAGCCCAGGCCAGGCTGGCGTCGGGCGGGTCGAACTGCAGGCCGATATGCAGGAAGCGATAACCGCCGGCGCTGAATATCTGTGCGCTGTCCGCCCCGCCGTCGTGGGAGGCGACGTACCAGGGCTGGTCCTTGAAAAAGGGCGTATCGGCGCCGAACACCGAGCGAAAGTTATCCAGGCCACCGGGGTGAAGAACGCCCAGGGTACTCCAGTCCTCCGGATCGAACTGCCCGGCGGGGGGGAAACGGCTGTCCGTCCACACGGCATCGTAATCGTGATTGCCCGGCACCACCGAGAAAGGCACCCTGCCGGCGATCAGGGAAAAACCCTCGTGCGCCGTCGGCATCTCGACGGTGCGGACCTTGTCCGTCGGCGCGAAGTGGCCATCAAAAAAGGGATTCGGCGTGCGTTTGAAGCCCCGCTGCCGGTGATCCGCATCCATTTCCTCGCTCTGGTGTTGCCACACGTCGCCCAGCGAGGTCACAAAAGCAATATCGCCACCCTCGCTCTCCAGGTTGGCGGCGATATACCGCATCTGCTCGATGAACATCGAGCTGGCGTCAAAGGGAAAGCCCTCCGCCGTCTGGTGGGTATAGTCCAGGTAATTCTGGGTATCGGGAATGACGGCGATGGTAAATTGCCGGTCTTCCGCAGCCGGCGCCAGGGCCGGGTACAGTAACAGGAGTAGCAGCGCACCAGCGGACACACTGTGCAGGAGCTTACGAGCGAGCATGGCAATAATCCCCATGGACCTGACCGACCCTGTGATCATATAGGGAAACCGGTCCGGCATTCAGCTGTGAAACCACGGGTCGGCATCGGCACTGCCGCCGTGGCGGGAGCTTATGGACTCGCTTTGCTGATGCACCCAGCGGTAGTAGTCAGTTTGTTCGAGTTCTGACGCCGCGGCCTCGTCGAGGATGACGCGAACCCGTTGATGCTGTTGCAGCACCGTGGCGGGATGGCGGGCGCCGATGGGCCCTTCAACGGCTGCCCGAATGGCTGCCGCCTTGTTGGCGCCAGTGGCGAGCAGCAGGATACGCCTGGCCTCCATGATGGTGGCAATACCCATGGTAATGGCCATATCGGGCTGGAATTCACCGGGCTGGAACAGGCGGCTGTTATCCTCGATGGTGCGGCGGGTCAGGGTCTTTACCCGGGTGCGGGAGCCGAGGCTGGAACTGGGTTCGTTGAAACCAATGTGACCGTTGCTGCCGATGCCGAGAATCTGCAGGTCGATGCCGCCACAGGCGGCGATCAGCCGCTCGTAGGCCGGGCCCACCTGGCGCGGGTCCTGGTCGAGGCCGCACTCGGGCAGGTAGGTGCGCGCAAGATCGATGTCAATGGCGTCGAACAGGTGCCTGTTCATGAAGCTGCGATAACTGTGTGGGCTGTCCGGCGCCAGACCGATGTACTCGTCCAGATTGAAACTGGTGACGTCCCTGAAGCTCAACTGACCCGCCCGGAACCGGCGGATGAGCTGCTGGTACAGGACGATGGGCGTGCTGCCTGTGGCGAGGCCCAGTACGGCGGTGGGTTTGTGGCTCAGCATGGTCGCCACGATGTCCGCCGAGTATCCGGCGACCTGTTGGCTGTCCGGCAGGATGATCACTTCCATGGGGCGGTTCCAGGGTATACCGATTGTCGCCTGTCGATTATTCCATAAAAGGAGATCGTTGACGGCTTGGCTTCTCAACGCCTGATCACAGCAACCACTCCGCCGCGAGCCTGAAACGAGGGCCCGCCCCGATCCGGACAAGGTCGCGCGGGTGGACTACACTGGCAGGCATGCCTCCTGATCCTGATCGGTGACCGTGTCTGTCGGATTCAACAAACCAGCGGTGGTGGGAATCTGCCTGGTGCTGGCCGCCACGCTGTCCCAGCCCGTTACAGCAAACAGCCCGGTCACCCAGATTCACGCCGGTGATATCCCGAAGGGTACCGTGGGCCTGGGCATGGGCCTGCGCTGGGGTGACAGCCCCTACCGGGGCATACCGGATATCAGCAGCACGGTAACCGACGAGGCCACCGATCTGCTGCCCTATTACTACTACAACGGCCGCTACCTGTTCGCCCAGGGCAGTGAGTTCGGGGTCCACCTGTTCGAGCGCGAGAACTTCGTCTTCGATGTCCTGGGCAGTTACCGCTTCACCCGCCTGGAACCGGAACGCCGGGACTATTTCCGGACGGTGGAAGCGCGACGCCAGTCGCTGGACGGCGGACTGCGCGGCAGCTTCCGGGGCGAGTTCGGCAAGCTGTCGCTCATGGCCCTGCATGGCGCGCTGGACCGTCACAACGGCCTGGAACTGGACCTGACCTACCGTTTCGACTGGCAACCCGGACGCTGGGTAATCTCGCCCTTCGTCAGCTACCTGTACCAGGACGAAGACCTGACCGATTATTACTTCGGTGTATCGGAGCCCGAATCCCGCCCCGACCTGCCCGTCTACCAACCCGGCAGCAGCCAGTTTGCCAGGATCGGGGTAAACACCACGTTCCGCTGGTCGAAACGCATGCGCCTGTTCGCCAACTACCAGCACGACTTCCTGCCGTCGGAGGTACGGGACAGCCCATTGGTGGGGCGCGATTCTACCGGCCAGTTGATGCTGGGCCTGGCCTACGGCTTCGGCAACACCCTGGATGAAAACGAGATAAGGCGGCGCAACCCGGACCGGGCCGGTGAATGGAGCTGGCGGGTCAATTATGGTTACACCGCCCAGGAAACGTTCGTCAAGGTGCACACCGGCCACATCCGCGAGAATGAGGACGTGGACACCTACCTGGCGGGACTCACCCTCGGTAAACTGCTGCTAAATGGACCCAGGGCGGATTACTGGGCCAAGGTGTCGGTCAATCGCCGGCTGGAGGAAGGCCTGCAGGAGGACTTCTGGGAGATCAATCCCTATGTCATGGTGAAGGGCACCGGCTATTCCCCCTGGAGCAGTCGCGAGCTGTTTCGGTACGGGTTTGGTTATGGCTTCTCCTATGCCGACAAGATTCCCGCCGTGGAGCAGGTCAAGCAGGCGAAACGGGGCGAGAATACCTCGCGCTTCCTCAACTACCTGGAGGCACAGGTGGACATGCCCCTGCGCAACCTGTTCGGGCGGCGCGGCTGGTGGCGGGACTGTTATGCCGGGCTGACCCTGGTCCATCGCTCGGGTATCTTCGGCAAGGTGGATATCCTCAACAACGTGGCCGGCGGTTCCGACGTGTTGACCGCGCACCTGGAGTGCGTGCGCAAATGAGATGGCTGGCGAGTCTGTTGCTGATGGTCCTGTGCGGCTGTGTGTGGAGTCCGGTCAGCTACGACGACCGTGCTCGCACCGCTGCCGAGGGCGCAGTGGCGGCGTTTCGCGATACGGGATCGCTCGATCGGTATTTCGACGCGGCAGTGGCCTACGCGGTATTCCCCGGCTCGGTGCGGGCCGGCGTGGGCTTCGGTGGCGCCTTCGGGCGCGGCTGGCTGTTCGAGGAAGGCGAGGTGACGGGCCGGGTGCAGCTGGCGGAGTTCTTTGCCGGCCCCCAACTTGGCGGCCAGGCCTACCGCAGTATCCTGTTTTTCCGCGACCTGAAATCGCTGGACCAGTTCAAGAAAGGACGCTTTGAGTTCAGCGGCCAGAGCAACGCCGCGCTCCTGACCGCCGGTGTCGCCCTGACACCGTCCTACTCACAGGACGTGGCCCTCTTTACCCAGGTGCGCGGGGGCCTGCTGCTGGAAGCCAGTGTCGGCGCGCACCGCTATGACTTTTTCCCCTTGGCGTCCGATTGATCGGGCCGTCGACAACCGGTAAACGATCTCTCACGTCAAGGTGATGAATACCGTCCACCCGAAGGCAAATCACACAGGCAGACACAATGAATAAAATCGACCTGATCACAGCGCAGGAAAACACCGTCTGGCATGACGAGGCCGACGTGGTGGTCGTCGGTTTTGGTGCGGCCGGTGCCAGCGCGGCACTGGAGGCCCGTTTCGCCGGTGCGGACGTATTGGTGCTGGAACGAGCCAGCGGCATCAGCGGCACGACCTGTGCCGCTACAGGCCATTTCTATCTGGGGGGCGGCACCCGCCCACAGTTGGCCAACGGCATAGAGGATTCTGCCGAGGAGATGTTCAACTATCTCATGGCCAATACCCCGGAACCCGACGCGAGCAAAATTCGTCTCTATTGTGACCACAGTGTCGAACATTTCGACTGGCTCGTGGCACAGGGCGTGCCCTTCAATGACGGCTTTTACAAAAAGAAGCATTTTGAGCAACCTACAAATGAATGCCTGATCTGGTCCGGCAACGAAAAGGTATGGCCCGTAAGCGCCAGGGCCAAACCCGCTCCCCGGGGCCACAAAGTAGAGAAGGAAGGCAGTGAAGGTGGCGCACTGGTCATGAAAAACCTGTCTGCAAAGGCGGTTGCTTCGGGTGTCAGGTTCGAGTACGACGCCGCGGTAACAAACCTGGTTGCCGACCTTAACGGCCGGGTCGTTGGTCTCCGCTATAGCCACTTCAAAGCAGAGCGGTTTGTCAGAGCCAGAGGCGGTATCGTGCTGGCCGCCGGCGGCTTCGCCATGAATCAGGACATGTTGGACGCCTATTGCCCTCGACTGGCGCAGACAGGCGTGGTGAAACAGGGCAACCCCTTCGACGACGGCACCGGTATCCGACTGGGCGAGTCCGCCGGTGGCGTTGCCATCCATATGGACGGTGCGTTGATTACGTCTCCGTTTTATCCACCGGAGGAGCTGCTCTACGGGATCCTGGTAAATTGCCGCGGCGAGCGCTTCATTAATGAGGATTCCTACCATGCCCGCACAGCGAATGCCTGCCTTGAGCAACCGGACGGGGTGGCGTACCTGATAGTCGACAGCGAGAGCTTTGGTCGCCCTGAGTTGCAGATGCAAGAGCTGATTGACGGCTACGAGAACGTGGCTGAGATGGAACGGGGCCTGAACCTGCCCAACGGTTCGCTGCAGCGAACGATTGCAGACTACAATGCCGCAGCCGAACGTGGTGAAGACCCGAAATTGCACAAATACAAAGACTGGCTGAAGCCGCTGAACAATCCACCTTATGCCGCCTTTGATTGCAGCCTGGATAAAGCTGTTTTTGTCGGCTTTACTCTGGGTGGATTGAAAACTGACGTGAATGCTCAGCTGCTCACCGCAGCCGGCGAGCCCATCGCCGGTCTTTATGCGGCGGGAGCATGTGCATCCAACATCGCGCAGGACGGCAGGGGGTATTCCAGTGGTACCTGCATCGGTGAGGCCACTTTTTTTGGCCGGCGCGCAGGGGCGCACGCGGCTGGTCACGAGGTTCGACTGCCGGGTAGATCTCCAGAAAGGGCATGACCGATACCCCGGAAACTGGACGGGCTATGACGGCGATACGAAACTCCGAACCCTAGAAATAGACGTGTGCCTGCAGGAAGTACTCTTCCTCGTCCTGGAAGGGAGGGTCGTCGCTGCGTTCGGCCCTGAAACCCGCACGCAGCTGGGTATGGGCCCAGGGGAAAAACTCCCAGACCAGACTGGCGCGGTCCCGTTCCGCACCACTGTCGAATGCCTGCCACTCGGCGCTGAGTTTGAGGTTGTGGCCCCTGACAACCAGCCAGTTGGCTTCGAGCAGTGCCAGGTCCTGTTGCTCGTCTTCCAGGCCATCCAGCTCGTCATCGATATGATCGTACTCCGCCAGCCAGGTCACCGGACCGGTGTTGAAGCCGGCGGTAACACCCGCCAGGGTTCGCTCGCCGCCGTCGAAATCATTCAGCCCCGCGTTGATTCCGAACTGGCCCAGGGACCCGAGCCAGTTCAGCCGGAACAGGACCAGCTTGCCGTTGTCGGTCTCGCTGCCGCCCCCCGACCCGTTGGTGATGGACAGGTGCGCCTGCAGGTCGTGTCGCAGGTAGCCGACTTCCAGGCCGTTGTCCGGCGAGAAAAAATTGATGCCCGTGGCCTCGCGGATATAGGCACTGTCGTCCTCCAGGCGCCAGCCATAGGGCAGGAAAAACTTGCCCCCCTTGAGGTACCAGTTATCCCAGGACAGGCGCGCCCACGTTTCCCTGTTCAGTGACCCGCCTGGAGCGAGCTGCTGATCGAGGTAAACATCGATGCGCTGGTTCAGACGAACCTGGCCGTAGACAGATACCCGGTCTGTCGCGAACTCAAGATTCCCTTCCGACACGTCGGATTCGAACTGCCGAGCGCTGTAGCGAGCATTGCCGCCGAGCCGGATGCCATCGAGAAGGGCGAGTTCCGGCTCGGTCTCGTCCGCAACCAGCGACTTTACCGACAGGACATTCCCGGCGTAGACACTGCCGAAGGTCGAGCGCATACCACCCCCCGTGCCGTTGGTGTGGCAGGCGTGGCACGCCTGGCCCGAACGAACCGCCAGGTAGGGTTCTGCATCGGCCCCGGCCGCTGCCAGCAAAGCCAGCATAACCAGTAAACAAAGGGCGAGTAAGTCGGGGCTCGCTCCACGTTCGAGCATGGTCAGTTATCCAGAGCGCCGGCATCGATCCAGTCGCGGATCAGCTGGATATCGCTGCTGCCCAGCGGCGCCCTTCCCAGAGGCATGCGCGATCCGAAAGGCGCCGTGCCCTCGAGTTTTCTGACCAGCAGGCTGTTATCGGCATCGCCGGGAATGACCCTGATAAACGACGAGTTCTGGGAACTGGGCACGTTGACCAGGTTGGCGAAGGATCTTCCCGGCGACAGGTTCTGGCCTGCGGCCGGAGCCGCGCCCCCGTGACAGCCGGAAAATGCACAGGAGTTATTGAAAACGCGCGACTGGATTTCACTCAGGGTGGCTGTGGTCAGCATCGGATCACCGAGAGCGCTGAATACGAGCCCCGGCTCTGAGGCGCAGGCGTACTGGACCTGCCCCCGCCAGGTGCGGCCATCGGTGGTCATGGGTGAGTCAGGCCCCGGGCAGACCGCCCAGACCAGGTCGCCGGTAAAGTCACTCACCGGATCGGTCTGACCAAGGGCCGCCGGTGCCTCCGTGCAACCCCGGCTACATCGATCCTCGTCGACCCACCTGACTATCGTGGCAAAGCCGCAGTTGTTGTTCCACGCGGCATAATCGCGCGAATTCCGCGGTACCTTGGGAATCAGGCACTCGGACAGCACGGAGCCTCCCGCATCAACATCCCGCCTGAACACCGGCTCGAGGATATATTCCTGATCGGAGTTGAGAACCGCCAGCAGGAGCGCCGATTCCTCAAATCCGGCCGTGGTCAGCGCGCATTCCGCGGTGTTCTTGCCACACAGGTAGTTGTCCGCGTCACCCCGGAATTTACGCCGCCAGTGAGAAAACTGGACACTGTCATCGGTGGAATAGGCCTGGAAGACCTCGTCAAAGTCCGTATCGTTGACGGAGATAGAACAGACCGACTCGGGCTGGCAGAGGTACTCCCCCGACAGGGACTCAACGTAGCCGTGTTCCGGTGTCCGGATGACCACCTTACAGGCCGGCAGGATCAGCACCATCGCCAGGAAAACGGCGGTAATTGTCAATGGTAACGTTCTCCGATGTCGGGACATCGGACGTGATTCGGTGTGAAAACGGGAAAACGCCATGGGGGATCTCCAGGGGAATTCAGGCACTATTGAGCTCGCCACTACCCGATACCGTTATATCAGTAGGTGCGGCCGTCGCCCGGTTCGGTTCAATAGAAAAAATGTATTCGTGATTGAACCCGGGGCGATGAAACGGACACTAACTGGACGGGAGACTGCCGTGCCTGGTCAGAGTATCCTTACGGGACAGCGTCAACCTGGCAGGGAGCTCCAGTGGATCGCCAGGCACGGGTTGCATCAGGATACGCCATGGGCCGGATGAACAGCAGGGCAATCGCGGAAGACCGGCACCACCGGGAGTTGCTGGCCAGCACTGCCGGGGGTTCCCTGGAGGCGTTCGGCCAACTGTACGACATCCTGTATACGCCACTCATCCGGTTTATCTACCGGTATGCCCAATCCCCGGCCACCATTGAAGAGGTGGTGAACGATACGATGCTCGTCGTTTGGCAGAAGGCGGATACCTTTCGCGGCGAGTCCAGGGTTATCACCTGGGTACTGGGGATCGCCCGCATCTGCGCGCTCAAGGCAATAAACCGCGAGCGCGGTTGGCAGGCCGAGGTTTCCGAAGGACAGGAAAATCGCGGGTCGATGGGGGGCACAGGTCGGCTGGCAACGAAAGAAGCGCTGGACTGGGCGCTTGCGCAGTTGAGCGATGACCACCGGGTCGCGGTGGAATTGGCCTATTTCCACGGCATGACCTGTGAGGAGATCGCGGACGTGTCCGGCTGCCCCGTGAATACGGCCAAGACCCGCTTGCACTACGCGCGCCGCAGGTTGCGCCGTGTCCTGGGCGACGGGCAGCAGGGACTCGAACTGAACGACTTTATCGACGAGGCCTCGCAGTGAATTCCCGACCCGTGCAACTCTCCCATGAACAGGTCGCGCTGCTGCTGCCTGCCTTCATCCACGGCAAGCTCGACAGCGGGCAACAACGGCAGGTCCAGGAACATATCGCAGCCTGCCCGGCCTGCGGGGCCGCGCACCGCAGCGATCTCGAATTGGTCGACGTCATGACTCAGCCCCCATCGGAACTGGAGGCCCTTCTCACCTCGGCCCGACGAACAAGCAATCGGCGCCAGCTTTACCGGTCCATCGGCAACCGGGGTGCGGTGCAGGGCGAGGCTGGAATCCGGCCCCGGGCCGGAATTAGCGCGGCGGTTTACGGGCCGCTGATCGGCGTGGCCGCAGTGCTGTTCGTCAGCGTCGTGTCACTCGGCCGGTGGACTATCTTCCAGCCTTCACCTGCGCCGGTCATCTACCAGACCCGCTCCGATATCCCCCCTGATCCGGTCATCGCAGACGGCACGGTTTTTCGGGTGGTGCTCGGCAGCACGCTGAAACAGCAGGCCGTAGGGCGCCTGATGCATGAGCTCGGCGCGAGCGTGGTGGACGGTCCCTCCGCGGAAGGTATTTTCACGATCGCGTTTCCCGGTGACGAACGGTCGCCGGCTGAGATTCTGGCCGATTTGCGGACCCGGCCGGAGGTCGTACTGGCCGAGCAGGCGGTCCACAGTGACTTCTAGGGGACGATAACATGCCGCACACGCTGTCAGCCTGTTTCACTTCGGTCCTGATCGCGTGCCTGCTCGCCGCCTGCCAGAGTGCGCCGGGCGCAATAGCCGTCCAGGAGGAGTCGGACGCACCCCGGATTCTGATCACCGTGGTACTCGGGGAGATTCATGAAGCGGGCGTGTTGAACTCCTTCAGCGGCGGTTATTACCGCGGAAACTACGGACCGCCGCTCAGTACACGGCAGCAGCTGCAGGCCATCGAGCGGGATTACCCGGTCAGGGAGGTGGCGGGTTGGGCGATCGACTCACTGGCAGTGTACTGCGGGTTGTACCAAACCGACCCGGAGGCTGACGTGGAATCCCTGCTGCGTAAACTGGCGGCCGACCCCCGGGTCGAGAGTTCGCAGCTTCTCCACCACTACCGCACGAGGGCAGAACCGTCCTATAACGATCCTTACTTTGACCTGCAGTACGGCCGCGCGCGGGATTTTATCCTCGGCCTGCACCGGCAAGCCACCGGCGAGGGCGTCGATGTGGCGATCATCGATACCGGCCTGGACGCCCACCACCCGGAACTGCAGCCGCAGGTTGCCAGCGAGCACGTGTTTCTGCTGGGAGACAGTGGGGATCGTCATCACGACATCCACGGCACCGCGGTGGCAGGTATCATCGCCGCGGCCGCGAACAATGGCCTCGGTATCGTCGGGCTGGCACCCGGCGCCAGAATTCATTCCCTGCAGGCCTGCCGCCAGGTGGACCGCAATTCCAGCCTGGCCCAATGCGACAGCTTCACTGTGGCCCGGGCTCTCGATTTTGCGATTGACCACGAATACCAGGTGATCAATTTGAGTCTATCGGGGCCCGAGGATCCCTTGGTAGCCCGCCTGGTGGCGGCTGCTCTGGCACGCAACCAGGTGATCGCCGCAGCCGACCCGGGTGTCGGCCATGATCGCTTCCCCGCGATGTTGCCCGGGGTGCTCGCGGTCAGTGTCGATTTGGATACAGCCACCGATACAACGCCGGAAGACCACCCGCTCGTCGTTCGCACCCCCGGCAACAGGCTACTGAGCACGGGCCCGGGCGGCGGGTATGACTATTTTTCAGGTTCTTCCATGGCCACGGCACTGGTCAGCGGGCTCACGGCCCTGTCACTGCAGAGCGAGAGCGACATCTCGACGGAGCGTCGCGCCGCCTGGCTGAACGAGATCATCCGCCGGGGCCTGAGCCCCGCCGCACAGCGCGCGCCGCTCGCAGTGACGTCGCCCCGTGCCGGGTTCGGCCCACGAGATGCAGTCCAGCCGCCTGGCGTCGCGTTCCCGCGATGACCGGCAGGTTTGTGCTTCCGTGGGTGCTGGCCACCACCTGGGCCTGCGTGGGAAACCCGGTTACGCATGCCGCCGAGCTTGCGTGGACAGGCCGGGCCGGTGTGGCAAGCGGGCTGGTCTATCGCGGTATCAGCCTGAGCAACCGGGACGTGGTGCCCAACCTCGATGTGGCAGTCGAACATGACTCAGGACTGTTTGCCAACGGCTGGCTGACCCGGGTGGAATTTCCGGCGGTCTCTGGCTATCCAGAGCCCTACACTGATCCCTATATCGACACCTATACCGTACCCTACCCCACCCGGTCAGCGGACACGGAGTGGCAGCTTATGGCTGGCGTCGGCTACCGGTGGCGGCCGGGGAACGACTGGGCAGTGAGTGGCACGCACAGTTGGTTTCGCTATCCGGGGGAAGACCAGGACTATGACCCGGACTACCGCGAATACGGCCTCACTGTCGAATACAGGGGCCATCTGCTGCTGGATTACGCCTACGCCGACGACCTCTGGGGCCTGGGAATCCGGCAGAGCGTGGTCTCGCTCACCGGCCGCTGGTCGTTCTCCCCCCGTCTACTGGCGGCGGGCACCGCAGGTTGGGCGGACCAGCGGGGCGCGGCCGGCGACTCGTACTCCTACCTGCAACTCAATCTGGGTTACCTGATCGAGGACTGGAGTGTCCAGTTACAGTTCCACCACAGTTCTGGATGGGACACGCTCTACCCCGGTGATCCCGCTGAGCGGGAATGGGTGGTACAGCTCAACTGGCACTGGTGAAGCTTCATCCGCTCCCGCTCTGTTAGGCGACCTTGTCCAATCCGCTCGGTCTTTCCACCAGCGCCTCGATGCCACTGAACGCCCCTTTTGCAAAGGCCAGCGGTTGTCCGCCCGCACACGCGAATTCCCGCACCTCGCCAATCAGCATCAGGTGATCCCCCACGATAATCCGCCGGTAGACGGCACAGCGCAGCCAGGCGCAGGCGCCGGGAATCACAGGACCACCCTCACCACGGCAGTCGATATCGCGGAACCTGTCCTCGCCGGGCGTGGCAAAGCGTTTGGCGATGTCCACCTGCTCATCCCCCAGTATCGAAATGGTGTACTCACCACAGCGCTGAAAGCTGTCGTAACTCCCCGCCCGCCGGCTCACGCTCCAGGCTACCAGCGGCGGACTCAGGGACAGGGAGCAGAAGCTGTTGATCGTCATGCCCGCCGGCGCCTCCGTCCCGTTGCGGGCGGTGACCACCGCCACCCCGGTCGGAAAATGTCCTAACGTGCCGCGCAGCGCGACGGTATCAATTCTGCCTCTAACTGGTTTACTCATGGTGCTTTACCTCGCTTTTCCGGCGTCTGACCGTGCTTCCTACCTTAGCCGGGAACAACAACGCGAGGTACTGCAGCCGGTGTAGTAAGGAACTACACATTCTGGAGTAACCAGCTACAAATGGGGGAGTTAAGCTGAACCGCTTACGGCAATTCAGGTAATGTTGAAGCGCCGGCAATAGTCCGCGTAGCGCTCCTTCACCTGGCCAGCACTCAGTCCGTAATCCTCCAGTGCATACCGATGGCGACCGTGTTTACCTTTGGGGTTATCCGCCATGTAGGTGCGCATGGCCGTCTCGGCCTCACTGGTGAATTCCTCGCCGAAATACTCATACAACTTGCGGATTTCACCGATCGGATCGGCCATCAGTTCCGCGTACTGCAGGTCGTAGATTGCTTGATCGCCGTGCCGCGCTGTGTAGGCCAGGGTCCGCTCGATCATTACATCGAAGGTCTCCAACAGACACTCCCCGATGGCAACAGGGTCGACGGCGTCGCTGAACATCGGCCTGACCGCATTGACCAGGCTGCAGGCGGAACCAACCACCGCCACCGGGTCGCGGTGGGTCATGGCCAGCTGGGCGTCCGGGTAGACCGTGGTCAGCGCATCCAGGTACAGGGGGTGCCAGGGGTTTTTCAGCGTCCAGCGGCCACCGGTTTTCTCCTGTAGCAGCTGCAGCAGGCGCTTGTTGTAACGGAATGCAGGCAGGTAGTCCGCCTCGTCGAGGAACCAGCGGTGATAGCTGGGGATGTGGTACATGGAGTCGTAGTACTGCGCCACAAACGAGGGCGACATCGCGAACTGGCACTCGGTGGGGCTGTCGGCGTCCTCGTGGTGGATGGCCGAAATATGCGGGGCGTACTTCAACGACAGCTCGGTCTGCGCCTGTGACTTTTCATAGCGTTCACCCGCGTGCAGTTCTTCCGGCGCGGGTGGCGGTACCGAGTCCGAGGCCTCCCAGCGCAGGAAACAGCGCCGCGCGGGATCCACGTTGAGCAGGTTGATGACCAGGGTAGTGCCGGTGCGGGGCAGGCCGAACACAAACAGCGGCTTTTCGACCGGCCGCTGCAGCAGGTCCGGGTGCCTTGCCAGGTAATCTTCCACCCGCAGCCGGTTGGCCAAAGTCGCCACCAGGTTGCCGATGACGCTCTGTTCGCCGCGCTCGCTCAGGCCGGCCTCGGCATTCAGGGCCTCCACCAGGCGCTGCAGGGGATCCAGGATACTGTCGTCCCCCAGGTCCTCAAGTCCGGTTTGCGCGCGGGCCGCGGCAAGCAATTGCGGTACGTCCATATTTAGCCACACACTCTCAGCAGGTTGTGCACGAAAAGGTCGCTCCCGCTCACTGGGATTCGGCAGCGGAGACCAGCATCAGACGGCCGGGCCTGCTACTTTATTGCGCACCAGCACTGCAGTTCGCAAGCGGCTGCTGCCGAATCGGCTCATTCTGGCAAAACTGTCCCTGGCAATGGGCAGGTGCTGGCACTCCATGGCAGCCCTCACTTCAGACTGCTTCTCACCTGTATCCAGATTTATCGCATCGGGGTCGCTGACGTACAGGCAGCTTTCATCATAGCCGCTTAGCACCACCCAATGGGGCGCCTTCCTGCGGTCCAGACGGTAGGTTGAAATGAGGATGAGACTGACGGCTCCTTCGTCGAAGCTGTCCACCAGTCGCTCCTGTTCGATCTCCTCGTAATGCACCGGCATCCGGTTCCGCTTCGCCTCATCCAGAAAACCCTCGTGCGCAAGCGAGATCACCCGCTTTTTGTGCGCGGACCTGACACCGTCCAGGAACAGTGGCCCCTGCTGGTTTATCCACACCTCGGCAGCAAACCCGCGCCTGACCGCCGACAGGGCCAGGCCGACGGGATGACAGCCACCGTGTCCCGAGGTCATGAAAATCGTGGTCGCCTCGCGCCAGATCTGTATTTCTTCGGCGACGCTGGGCCGGTAACCACTGTCCAGCGCTGCCATGGCCATCATCAGGGACGCCGGCCCACAGGTGAAGGCCGTAGTCTGGGGTACCCACGGGATGACCCTGCCGGCACCGCCGGGCTCATAGGCGTGGATACATTTCTCCATGCGCAGGGCGTCGCCATGGTCGTCATAGTAGTCGCGGTAGTAACCGAAATGCTCATAGCCCAGTTTGCGGTAAAGGGAGATCGCCGCGTGATTGTCCGCTGCCACTTCCAGGCGCATATAGAGCGCCCCGCTGTCCCTGGCGGCGCGCTCGGCCTTCGAGATCAATTGCCTTGCCAGGCCTTCACCACGGCAGGCCGGATCGACGGCGACAGAGTACAGGCGGGCCAGGCGCGTTCCCCTCCTTCGCGTCACCAGGACATAGCCACACAGGGCATCATCGCGCTGAGCCACCAGGAAAATGCCATCAACGCGTGCCAGCCAGCGCCGAAAACTGCGACGACTGAGCCGGTCGGTGGCAAAGCACACTTTCTCCAGGCGCAGGAGGTTGTCGAGATCGTCGGGCAGGGCCTTGCGTAAAAATATTTCTGACATGAAACGTGTCCAGTGAACTACTTTCAAATATAGCTCTGAGGGGAATTGACTACCATCCGTCGGTGGAAAATACTTGCGCACCAGCGCGCGCCGCAAGCGGCATACCAGGAGCTCACCTTGTCGCATACCCTCGTCGTAGTTAACCGAAAAAAAGATTGGGATGCCCGAAATCCGGGCGAGCTCGTGAGCTCTTTCCCGGACTACGTCACCGGGAATTATCCCGAGACCAGGACCCGCCCACGCATCATCAACCTGTGCCGTAGTTATCGTTACCTGTCCGAGGGTTACTACTGTTCGCTACTGGCAGAGGCGCGTGGCGACAAGGTCATTCCATCCGTACGAACCCTGAGCGAACTCGGGCGTCGCTCGCTCTACCGCATCCACGTTGACGATATCGACGAGGTCCTGTTCAAGGCCCTGAATGAGCTCGGCACCGACCCGGAAGTCGAGGTGTTGAGTTTCTTCGGGCGTACCCGGGACCCCAGGTTCGGGCCGCTGGCACGGAAACTGTTTGAAGCCTATCCCTGTCCCATCCTGGCGATCTCCCTGCGCCGTCGCAAACGCTGGGAGATCGCGAAACTGCGGCCAATCTCACCCCGGCGACTGAACGAGGCAGAGATGGCTGATTTTTCCGAGGCCCTGATCCAGTTCAGTCGAAAGCTATGGCGCACGCCCAGCAAGCGCCGGGCGGCCCGCTATGACCTGGCGATTTTGTGCGATCCACAGGAATCCATGCCACCGTCGGATACGCGCGCCCTGAAGCGGTTCATTCGCGCCGGGCGCCAGCTGGGCATCAACTGTGAGCTGATTACCCAGCGAGACTACCTGCGGCTGGCGGAGTTCGACGGACTCTTTATCCGTGCTACCACCAGCATCGATAACTTCACCTATCGCTTTGCCAAGAAGGCGGAGAGCGAGGGACTGACCACGATCGACGACAGCACGTCGATCCTGCGCTGCACCAACAAGATATACCTCGCTGACCTGTTTCGAACACACGGCGTCCCGTCCCCCAAAACCGTGGTGCTCTATAAGGACAGACACAGCCAGTTGCGGGAACTGGAGGCCAGCCTGGGGTTTCCCGTCGTGGTCAAGATACCCGATGGGGCCTTTTCCCGCGGGGTGGAAAAAGCCAGGGATTTTGGCGAGCTGGAATCCATCTGTAAACGCTTGTTTCGCCACTCTACCCTGCTTCTGGCCCAGGAGTTCCTGTACACGGATTTTGACTGGCGGGTGGGCATTCTGGACAACAAACTGCTGTACGCCTGCCGCTACTACATGGTGAAGCATCACTGGCAGATCTACCGGCACGGCCGGCGCACCAGCTCCGGCGGGTTCGACACGCTGCCGGTGGAGGAACTGCCCCAGGCCGTGAGCGAGGCTGCGCTGCGCGCTACTGGCCCCATAGGTGACGGCTTTTATGGCGTGGACGTGAAAGAGAAGGACGACAAGGGCTACGTGATCGAGGTCAACGACAACCCCAGCATCGAGAGCGGCATCGAGGATCGGTTCCTGGGGATGGAGCTCTACCGCAGTATCCTCGCGACCATGTTGGAGCGAATGGAAGCGCGCCGCAAGTAACCGGATCAATCCAGCGCAGTTGCGCGCCAGTAGCGTTTCATTCGCCGCGTGAAGTCTGCCGTTTTCTCGGCGTATATCCGCTCACCAAGTCCGAGCGCCTGATGCCGCAGCCGTTGCTGCTCACCCTCCAGTCGCACCTGCAGCCTGCCGCTGTCCTTCACCGCGGGGACGAACTCCGCGGACCCCAGTTTCAATGCCAGCACGGCCAGGTCGTGGTCATCGCCCAGGTACTCGCCCAGGCGCTGGACCTCGTGGTAGCCGGCCCGCAGGGGAGCTGGCCAGACCGGCCGCAGGAGTTTCAGGTGATAGCCATGGTATTTCACCGATTTTCGCCAGGCGTGAAAATGGTCAGCGGTCGGATCCTGGCGGGCAATGCACATCCTCTCCCGGCCCTGCCGGTAGGTTTCCGCCAGCCCATCTCGAACCATTTCGAAACCCGTTTCGTCGATAGTCCAGTGCGCCGCGCGCTGCCGCCCTTGCGCCAGGCGCTGGTAGCAGGCTGACAGGACCTCCCGCGCGTCGTCACGCCAGGCGGCCGCGGATTCGTCACTGGTACCGGGCGCCAGCCCGGTCGCGCCCAATAACCGCGCCAGGGTCCGGTCAGACTGGTAGGCATCGCGCAAGGCGCCCAGCAGCCGGCCGGTGTCGCGGTACCAGTGGTCCTCAACGCGGAAGGCGTCTCCCAGGGGTTCGCGCACCAGGCGCAACAGGCCGCGCAGTTTCTTGCCGCGTTTTCGCACCTGGTGGACCGCGGTTTCAGGCGGCAGCGAGGTATCCTCGATTTCGGCCAGGGCGCGGTCAATCTGCTCCACAGCGATCCGACGTGGCTCATCCGCGAGGGATGCGCCGATCTTCAGGGCAAAGGGCATGGGCGGGGAACGGTCACGGCAGGGCGGGAACTATAACGACACCACGGCAAATCAGCGCGGTTTCAGGCCGCAACCCAACTGGGATAGGGCAATTTCTTGCTCCACAAAAACTCCGCGTTGAACAACTTGCTGCGGTAGCGCTCACCACCATCACAGAGCACGGTGACAATGGTCTTACCCGGCCCCAACTCCCTGGCCATGTGCACCGCCCCGGCAACGTTGAGTCCGGAGGAACCGCCCAGGCACAGGCCCTCCTCTTTCAGCAGATCATAGACATAGGGCAGCAACTCGTCGTCATCCACCTGACATGCAAAGTCGATCCCGGTCCCCTGCAGATTACCGGGCACAAACGTCACGCCCACCCCTTCGACGATAGAGGAACCCGCCTGCCGCAACTCCCCACTGGTCACGTAACTGTACAGGCTGGAACCCATGGGATCGACCAGCCCGATCTTGACTTCGGGCTTGCGCTCCCGCAGTGCCCGCGCCACCCCGGTGAGGGTGCCGCCGGTACCCACCGCGCAGATGAAGGCGTCCACCTTGCCGTTGGTCTGTTGCCAGATCTCCTGGCCGGTGGTTTCACAATGGATCTCCGCGTTGGCGGGATTGTCAAACTGGCGTGCCCAGATGGCACCGTTGGGTTCCTCCGCGGCACGGCCCCTGGCCACTCTTTCCGCTGTATGGATATAGTGCCGGGGACTGCTGTAGGTGGCATTGGGCACCAGCAGAAGCTCCGCTCCCAACATCTCCAGTTGATCGATTTTCTCCTTGCTGGCGTTTTGCGGCATAACCACCACTGTTTCGTAGCCCAGGGCGTTGGCGACAATGGTCAGGCCGATACCGGTGTTGCCGGCGGTACCCTCCACAACCACGCCCCCCGGTCGCAGTTCTCCCGCCGCTTCTGCCGCCCGGATAATACCCAGTGCGGTGCGGTCCTTGACGGAACCGCCCGGATTCATGAACTCCGCCTTGCCATAGATGTCACAGCCGGTGAGTTCAGAGACCTTGCGCAGGTGCAATAACGGCGTGTTGCCGATAATCTGTGGCAGGTGGCTTTTCATGCGGTAGACCCTCCGTCGTCAGGTTCAGGCATCGCTCCACCGGGAAAACGGGTGGGTAGCGAGACTGGCGTTGTAATAGCGCGGGTCCCCGGTGACCTCGTCACCCACCCAGGGCGGCAGTGGAACCGGCTGGTGCTCGTCATCGAGTTCCACCTCCGCCAGCACCAGGCCCGCATTCTCGCCCAGGAACTCGTCGATCTCCCAGGTCAGGCCCCGGTGTTCCACCCGGTGACGGAATTTTTCAATCAGCGGTGGGAGGCAGTACCGGTCGAGCAACTCCTGGGCATCCGCCAGGGGAATGGCGTATTCATACTCGTCACGGGCGGCGCCGACCGTCGGTCCCTTGATGGTCAACCAGGCGTCGGGGTCGGCGACCCGGACCCGCACGGTCGTACCGTCACCGCGACTGAGGTAGCCCTGTCGCAGGTGTCTGCCGGGCGCGCCGCGCCAGTCGTCATTCCGCAGCAGGAATTTGCGTTCTATCTCCCGCCCCATGTTCCGCGCTCACCTTGCGCTGGCAGCGCCAGTCGTCAGAAATTCCGCCACGTCCCGCCACCAATCCGCGGCGGGATCGAAATCCAGGGTGTTGTGCCCGGCACCGGCCTGCTCGCGCAGCCACTTCGGCCCCTGGTAGCTGTCGTAGAGCTTGCGGCCGAGCGCCGCGGGCACAATCTCGTCCCTGCCCGCGATCAGGAAGGCCACCGGACCGGCATACCGGCTGAGGGCCTCCAGCGAATTGTAGCGCTCGCTGAGCAGGGCCCGCACGGGCAACATGCCGTAGTGCTCCGCGGCGACATCCGCCAGGCTGGTGAAGGGGGTGACCAGCAACAGGCCAGCTATCCTGGCCGGCATGGTACCGGCGATATAGGCTGCCACACCGCTGCCCAGGGACTCGCCCACCAGATAGAGCGGCCCCGGAGCTTGCGCAAGCAATGCCTCGACGGCGTCCGTGGCGGCACTCTTGATGGTGGACTCGGACGGTTCGCCCGGACGGGCGCCGTAGCCGGGGTACTCGAACAAGTAGACCTGCCAGTCAGGCACCAGGGCGAGGAAACCGGCGGCGAAGTATTGCCGGTACAGCGCATGACCGGCATTGCCATGAAACACCACGACCCGTCGGGACACGTCGCCTACGGGATCCGTGCGCCAGCCGATAAGGCGGCCATCGTCATCCCGCCAGTCCAGCAGACCGATACCGGTGGCGGCCCTCAGCAGGGACTCTTCCGGTGCGGCCTCGGGATAATAGATCAGTTGGCGCTGCAGCGCTGTTAACACGAATAGCCCTCCCATGACGGCGACCAGGACGCCGGCGGCCTGTCCTCTCATGCCAACCGTTGGCGCAAGGCGTCCCAAAGCTCGGCGGTGTCCCATTCCGAATCGACCTTCACCACGCTGTCCAATTCCTCATCGGCTGGCGGCTCGAGCTGTTCTCTTTGCCGCTCCATCACCGCGACGTCTGCTTCGGAGGCATCAGTCCAGCCCTGCTCGCGTGCCACCAGCCTCCGCCTGATCTCGTCCTGGCCGGCACTACAATGCAGTATAGCGAAGGGCGTGTTGAGCCGCCGCGCCAGGTGACGGAAGTCGTCGCGCACCTGCCGGTGCAGGAAGGTGCCATCCACGATGACCGGGAATCCACCGTCGAGGATGACCGCCGCCAGTTCCGCCAGGCGCCGGAAGGTCCTGTCCGACATCTCGCTGGAGTACAGTGCTGCCTGGTCCCGGGGCCGGCTGCGATCTTCCGGCGCCAACCCGAACAGCCGCTTGCGCTCCACGTCCGAGCGGATCTGCACCGCGCCGCTGGCCTCCACCAGCTTGCCAGCCACCGTGGACTTGCCGCTGCCGGAAAGGCCATGGGTAATGGCGAGAAAGCGATCGCGCGGCTGGCAGTATCCCCAGGCCAGGTCCAGGTACCGGCGCAATTCGCGGTAGGGTTCCGTGGCTGCCAGGTCCGGATAATCCGGGGGATGCTGCAGGATGTTCACCTTGGCCCGCACCAGGGCGTAGTAACTCCGGTACAGATCCAGCAGGGCGAGCCCGGCGAAGTCCCCACGGTATTCCAGGTAATTGCTGAGCAGGCGGTAGGATTCGGCCGGATGCCCGCGGGCGTTGAGATCCATGTCCAGCAGCGCGATCTCGGCAATACTGTCGACAATCCGGAAGTCCGCGTTGAATTCGATGCAGTCGAACAGGCGCACCGCACCGTCGATGATCGCCATGTTGCCCAGGTGATCATCCCCGTGCCCATCGATGACCCAACCATCGCGCACCCGCTGTTGCATCCGTGGCAGGAGCTCTCGGTACCGGGTCCGGGTCCAGTCCTCGATCACCTGGAGGTGGCGCCGTTCCGGATCACCCAGCGGGTACCGCCGCAGTTGGGAAAAATTCTGCTCCAGGGCTGCCGCCAGCGCCGCCGGTGTGCCGGCCTCGGTGCCCGATGGGTCGGGATAGCAGCGCGGAAGGACGCCGTGCAGACGGGCCAGTTCACGCCCGATCGAACGCAGCAGATGCTGGTCCAGTTCACCCCGGGCCGCGATATTATCCAGCAGCTGCGACTCGTCGAAGCGGCGCATCTGTACCGCGTAATCGATGGGGGTGCCAGTCCCACCCACGACCGGACCGTCGGGACCCTCGGTGACCGGGACCACGGCCAGGTACAGCTCGGGTGAGAAGCGCCGGTTGAGGCGCAACTCCTCCTCGCAGAAGTGCCGGCGCAACTCCAGGGTGGAAAAATCGAGGAAGCCGAAATCGACCGGCTTTTTCAGCTTGTAGGCGTAGTCGCCGCACAGGATGACCCACGAGATATGCGTTTCCCGCAGCGCGAAGTCGCCGGTGGCATGTGCGAAAGCCTCGTTCCGACATAACTTCTCGATGCTCGTCCTGTCCATGCAGTGCCTCTTCACTCCCGGCCTACCCTTGCAGCCGGTGCGCTCGCCCCATTGCGTGTGTTACTCTACTGCCTTATCGAGTCGTCTGCCGAAAAACTATTCTCCTCTGGCACCTTCTTCCCGGTCACTGATGATTGATAATTCCTCAAGACGAGACCTGGCGCTGGTGGTGGGCGCCAGTGGCTACATAGGGTCCAACCTTGTTCCCCGCCTGCTCGACCGAGGCTACCGGATACGGGCGGTGTCCCGCAACAGCGCGGTTCTGGAAGCCAGGGCGTGGCCGGGGGTGGAGTGTCACAACGCCGACGCACTGGACCCGACCTCGCTGGAACGCGTACTGCCGGGGGTGGATGTCGCCTGGTATCTGGTGCGCACGCAGGAATCAAGCCCGCAGAGCGCTGAACGGGACCGCCGCGCCGCAGTGAACTTTCGCGATGCCGCCGCGCGTTACGGGGTGCGACGAATCGTCTACCTCAGCTGTCTCGCTCCAACCGACAGTCAGTGCCCTCACTTACAATTGCAACGCGAGATAGCGCAAATACTGCGGGAGGGAGAGGTTCCCGCTACCGAAATCCGGTCCGGCATGGTGGTCGGTGCAGGCTCGGCTTTCCTGGATATGACCCGGGATGTGGTCAACCGCCTTCCCCTGGCGGTCGCGCCGCGCTGGGCACAGTCCAGGTCTTTCCCGATCGCGCTGGAGGACTTGCTGACGTACCTGGTTGAGGTGGTGAACCGGCCTGCCGCCGCTGGCAAGGTGTATGACGCCACCGGACCCGATTTCCTCAGCTTTGCCAGTATTTTGCGCCGTTTCGGTCGTATGCTGGGACGCGAGCCTGCCATCATTCCCGTTCCCGTCTCGATACCGTGGCTGTCTTCCCGCTGGTTGGACCTGGTCAGCTCGGTGCCTTCTCATATTGCGCAGACATTCATTGCCGGCCTGGCTCGGGACCTGCCCGGCGATGACGATCGCCTGCAGAAACTGATACCGATTCCGCTCAGGAACCTCGAACCATCTATCGAACTCGCTCTGGCCACCGAGCGGGAGGGCGATCTGCCTGCACACTGGGCAGAGAAATCGATACCCTGTAAGGATTTTCGACCACCCTACGCCTCGTATGCCAAGAAGCTCACTGATGCCGCTACGACTACCGCCAGTGCGGCGGCACTGTGGCAGGCAATTTGCAGTTTCGGCGCTGACAACGACTATTTCTCCTACCGATTTTTCTGGTGGTTCAGGGGCGCCGCTGACTGGCTTCTCGGCGGGCCCAGCTTCCGAAGGCCCCGGCGGGATCCAGCGTGGTTGCGCCTCGGCGATGTGGTGGACGCCTGGCGGGTGATCGACCTGCAACCCGGCCGTAAACTCACCCTGTTACTGGAGATGAGACTTCCGGGAGCCGGAGTGCTGGAGTTCGAACTGATCGATCGAGGGGCGGACCGGGAAGTGCGCGCGACGGCCCATTTTCAACCTGCCGGAGCGTGGGGCATGCTGTACTGGTTTCCACTGATACCCTTTCACCACCTGGTATTCCGCGGCATGACAAGGGAAATCGTGCGCCGGGCTGTGGAGATCGACCGCTATAAAGCCGGAAGCACCTGCCCGGAGAGCGGATAAATACCAGCGTCTGTTCCGGGAAAGCTTACCCGGGCGCCTCACTGATATATCCGGTGGGGCATAGCTCGATACACTTGCCACAGCCGGAACACTCATCGGTACTGAAGGCGAAATACTGGCCGGGGCGCGGTGATTCCAGCCGGGTAAAACCGTTGCCGCCACAGTACATCCAGCACAAGCCGCAGCCATTGCAAAGCCCGCAGGAAAGACAGCGCGAGATTTCATGCAGGAATTCTGTTTCAGTGATGGTCTGTGATTCTTCCACGGCTGCCCCGGAAAGTCGCTCTGCCACCGGCGTGACGGGGGGCGACAACCTGCCCGCCTCGGGGTAGTGATCGGGTTGTACGCTGGGCATGGCGACCGGCGGCGTGGTCGTCGTCTCCAGTTGGCGCAGTTTTGCATGGACCGCCTCGGCGGCCGCCCGCCCCTGGCCAATGGCATGACTTGCCAGGTCAAGCCCCGTCAGGTCACCACCGCTGCAGATAATCACTTCGTCAATCGTTTGCTGTTCCCCGCTGGTGATTTCTTCCCGCTGCCTGGCCAGGCTGTCTAGCCCCAGCCAATCGGGCTGCTGGGAAACCGCGCTGATGAGTGACGAGGCTAGAATGGTCCGGGTCTCGCCCGTGACGGGCCGTACCTCGGATCGTCCCTGGCCATCCGTGCCCGTGACCTGCAGCCGCTGCACTCTTACCCCGGTAAGTGTGCCGGTGTCGCTGCGGATCAGTTCGACCGGCGTGGCAAGGAAAAGCGTATCGACACCCTCTTCCAGGGCCGCGTCGAACTCTGCCCGGATTGCCGGCATATCTTCCCGGCAGCGGCGGTAGACCAGGGTGACGGCAGCGCCGCTTCGCCTGGCGACACGGGCCGCGTCGATCGCGGTATTACCGCCGCCGATAACGACCACGTGGTCACCGAGGGTGGGCACGGTCCCGCTATTGGCCAGCTCCAGAAAGTTCACCCCGGTCCAGACCTGGTCCCCTACCTCTCCCGGAATTCCCAGGTGACGTCCCCGCTGCGCGCCGAAGCCCAGGAACAGGACGCGGTGGCGGGATTCCAGTTCCGCAATACTGATATCGACGCCAACCCGCACCGGGGCGACCAATTTGACGCCCAAATGAAAGATTCGCTGCAGTTCCGCCTCGAGCACATCGGGTGGCAGGCGAAAATCCGGGACACCGAAACGAAGCATTCCTCCTGGCTCCGGGTGCCGCTCGTACACGGTAACCGGGTAACCACGCCGGCGCATCTGGTAGGCAAAGGACAAACCGGCCGGGCCTGCCCCGATCACCCCGATGGATTCCTCCCAGTCCGCAGCCTCTTCCACGGGGAGCGACCAGCCTTCCTCAATGGCCCTGTCACCCAGGTACCGCTCCAACTCGTTTACGGCGACCGCTCCTTCCCGCTGCCCCCGGTTGCACCCGGCCTCACAGGGATGCGGGCATATCCGCCCCATGGTCGCGGGAAACGGATTACTGCTGACCAGCAGGCGCCAGGCTTCCTTGTAGGATTCACGCCTGCTTTCCTCGTCCTGTGGTCCCTGCGCAATTTGCGCGACCCAGTCCCGCACCGAGGTGCCACTGGGGCACATGACCCCACAAGGCGGAAGTTTTTCAGACCGCTCAGGCCGATAGGGCCTGAACTTGAAACCACTGTCACCCGCTGTGACTTCCCCGCTCTTTGTCTCTTTCTCGTCCAAGGCTCACCTCCCGCCTGCTACGGCCAGTTCGCGTTTCAACCTTGCGATTTCCGTGTCCAGGCGACGCACCCTTCCCGCGACAACCTGCAGCACATTCAGTGCCAGCGTGGGATCTTCCTTCACCCTGCGCAGGAAGGTTTCTCGATCGACAGTTATGGCATGGACCTCGGTTACAGCCCGTACGGTACTGGTTCGCACAGTCTTCTGCACAATGGCGATTTCGCCGAAGATGTCGCCCGCCGCCATCCGGTCGACCACAGTCTGCACACCATCGAGATCGCGCAGGACCTCGGCTTCACCCCGCTGAATGACGTACATGCAGTCACCCGTCTCGCCCTCGCGAACTATGTCCTCGCCCGCTTGATAAACCCTGCCCAGCACATCACTCATGTCACTCGCACCTCCCGTGAGGCACTTGCCACACCGGGCAAGTTGGCCACCAACAGGTTCCACAACAGGCTGCAAATAAACGCCGGATGTAATGTCCTCAGGAGAACAGAACTGTAGGGCGCGCTGCCAGTGAAAACATCCCAGAGAATGCCACTCATCCGTGGTTTCCTGCCTGGCACCGATTGTTCCTTTTCCACCATGCGGAGCACCCCGCGCCGGGTAAACCGCAATTTCTGTATCAGGTGACAGACTCCGAATATGAAGCGGCCAATCGTATTATCCCGCACCAGGGCACGGCAGGTGGGCTGGTAACCCGCCTGAAAATCGCTGGCCGAAATGCCCTGCAGCCCGCAGGTTGCTGCCGCTGCCTTGGCGGTGCGGTAGGCTGAGCCTATGCCGTCCTTGTACAGGCGTGCGACCGCACTGTCACCGATAAACACGAAACGATCACCGTAAGGACACTGCGCTGGCTTAACGTTGATACTGGCCAGGCAATGGCACACATTCTGGGGCACGTGTCCTTCGGGGAAACAGTCGCGGACCTCGCGGCTATTGAGAAAAGTCTCGATCATATGATCGTCGATGCTGTCGCCCAGCATGCAGAGCGAAACATATTCCCCTTTGGGAATGAGTGCCGCGAAGGACAGACCCGGTATATCCAGCAGGAACACATGCATGGAACTGCCGAGATAGGTCTCGATCACAGATTTGCCCAGATGAAATTCGGCGATGAAGGTACGCAACGGCGCGGGCGGACGATAGCCGATCCCGGTTTCAGCGAGTATCGGCAGCAGCGCGCTGTTGATGCCGCTCGCCACCACGAGCAAATCATAGACACCGCCCTCGCCCTCGGTACAGCCAATTCGCCATCGTTCTCCATCCCTTTGTACGCTGCATACCAGCTGGTGTCGCCAGTTGGCGCCACCGGCCACCGCCATCTCCAGCAGGTGACGATCGAATCCCATGGTCATCCTCGGGGGAGCCCGTCGCGGACCGTTGCCACGGTATACAGCTGCTATGCGCCTCTCCTGCAGAGGTGTCGATATCCGCACCTGGCCGACATCCATGTGCATCTGGTAAGAATCGATACCCCGCTGGACCACTTCTGCGGGCAGGTTGATACCCTCCGTTGCGAGAATCTGCACCAGCGACTCGGATACCACGCCACCACAGTGGTTGCATCCCGACGGTCCGCTGTGGGTGAAGAGCCGGGGTTCGAATATATCGAGTTCGATTTGCACGCCGGACATCGACAAGGAGCGCAACAGGAAATGGCTGAACAGGGATCCGGCTGGCCCGCCCCCCACGACGGCGACCCGGGACCCCTCCTGAAGCCGCATGTCGGAAGGGTCAGGTTTTGATCCCTTTTCTGTCCAGGCCCCGGAGCCGGAAGCAGCCCAGGTGGCGGGGTCGGCCAGACCTCCCGACGTGCTGGTAACCACGGATCCGGAAATGCTGTCGACCAGACTTGCTTCTATGCGGTGGGCGGTGGAGCCTTTATTTTTTGCGTCCATCCGGGTATGCCCTCCTTGATCGCCACAACTCTATCCCCTACCTGGGACCTGAACTCAATGTGCCGATCACTACCTATACTCATGCCACCAACCGGAAGCCAATACAAGCATTGATCGCAGCAACATTGACTCCAATCAAGTTACGGTCTGGGGGGCGCTTAAATCAGGTGGTAGATCCTCATCTGGCCATGGGATTTTGGCAGGATGATACTGCCAGCCGCCTCGAAATCGGCGTCGACCCGGTTGACCGCGCACAGCGCGGCGAAGCTTTCGCTGGCGTAGATATGCCCCGGCGGCGTCACCGGCTCGAGACGAGCTGCCCTGATCACGTGTGCGCCACAGATTTCCCGGCCACCGGTAACCGGATCGTCATAGGCGTAACAGGGACCGCAGTCCAGTGCAAACCGGGCGGCAAGATCGGCGGGAAGACCGGTCCCCGCCCAGTCGGTGTCGGCGATCATGTCACGTAGCGCCCGCACGGTATCCACAGCGCTACCCAGGTCGCGGAACACCACAAACAGGCTGTCTCCCTGAGACCGGGTCGAGTAAATCCCCGAGGTGTGCGATTTGAGGACATCTGCGCAGGCGGCCATGAAGCGTTGCGCAAAGATATACAGCTGCAGCCCACTCAACCCCGAGTATCCCTTCACGTCGGCAAACATCATGGGCAGGTAGGTGAAGCGCTGGTCGTCGGTGCTTGCCTCGGATTCAGCATTCCGCCCCGGATCTGCCACTGTAGCGGGTTTAATACATTCCCAGGGAAGCCCGAACCGACGCCAGGTATCGACCACAGCGGCGGTACCGCTGGCGGCGTCGTGGCTGCCGTCCCAGACGGTCAGACCGTGCAGGTCGCAGCGGGTGTTCTCGTGCTGCAGGAGTGCGGCGCCGAAGGCGTAGAGCGCACAGAAATCGTGGGTTCTGTCGTTCAGGCCGATGTCCCACTCGCCGACCGTGGTGATACTGTCGGCGCGGGTCAGGACGGACTGGAAACGGTCCAGCCAGTCGTCGCCAGCATACGCGACATAAGCTTCCGCGAATCGCGCGGCGGCAAAGGGCAGATAGACATGCACTTCGGCGCCAAAATCCAGCATCTCCTCGATGAAGAGAATATCGCTGCCGCACATGGCGGAACAGTAGCCAAAGCCCGGTGCCAGGCGTTCGATATTCGCGCGAATCTGTTTCCTGGCGGACTCCTCCCAGGCAGGCGGGAAGCGCTCGGTCGCGGACTCGTTGGGATCAAGTCGATGACCGCAGAAGACCACCACGCTGGGAGGAGCAAATACATTGCGAAGGCCTTCACCGTCGAGCCCGAGGCGCTCACTGATCAACAGGGCCTGCTGCCACATGGACAAGCGGTCGCGCAGCGGCGCATGCTCCACCGCCTGGCGGTAGCGATCGATCGCCCTGGCGACGTCTCCCTCCAGCAGAGCGCATTCTCCCAGCGACGCGAGGTCCCAATAATGGGGTTCGGACTTGGCCAGGCACAGTTCCCTTACCCGCCGCACAATGTCAGTGCTCAATTCAAACTTCTCGGCAAGCCGCGCCATGGTCGCCGCGTTGACGCCGTTGTAGATCGCCGCGTCGATATCGCCCATCGCTTCCGCCGTTTCGTAACCCTCGCGATACAGGCGCAAAGCCAGGTCGACCGCACGCGGGTCCGCATCGTCGATACCGATCCGCTTGTGGACTTTGGCCCACAGGCCCATGGTTTCGCCGTCGCGCTCCCCGGCGGCATACAGTCCAGCCAGGATACGGTCGGACTCCCGCAGAGCGCCCGCCTCGGCGAGGGCATGAGCCGCTCTTTGCAGCAACCTCCGACGCAGGGACACATCGCAGACCGGCGCACACTCTACCGCGTCGATACCGGCGTGGAAGACTTCGTAGGCGGCCACCGCTTCAGAACGCTGTAACAGCGCCTCACCCACGGTCAGGAAATTCACTGGACAGCGACGCCAGTTATCCCGGTGAGAGCGATAGAGTGCGATGAGATCGCGAAAACGCAGGGACTGCAGGATGTCCTTGTCGACAAGCGCGGCATTCGCGAAATCCTCTACCGGCAGAACCCGGAACCCGGAATTCCTTATCATCGCAAGTGTTTCAGAGGCTTTTTTCCGCCAGTATCGCTGACTGTTGCCCGTGAGCTGTTCAAACCCCACCAGATTCGGGTCCAGTCGCGCGGCCTGGTCCCGGACCGCCGCAGGTCGCCAGCCGGCGGTGGTCTGTTGGTTTACCCAGGAGGTGTGCATGGCGCGGGACAGTCGTTCGAGCACCACTTCGTCGACGCCATCGACAGCGCCCGGGTCGGACCAATTCCGATCAGGGCCCTCAGTCACCGGGTTGCTCTAGCCGACGCACTGCCCGACGGACGTTTTCCATCGCCCGGTCGAGCAAGCGGTCGCGATAATGCCGGGTTCGGAACAGTTCCAGCCGGCCATCGAGAAGCTGGCGATAAAATGCCAGTCGACGGACAGATGCGGCCGGGCTGGAGCTCTCACCGTTCTCCCGGCGCAGGCGCTCCACGTCCTGCCAGAACACATCAAAGGGCTTGCCGAAGGCCGCAAAGTCAATGTCTTTCAGGTAGTCGAGATCAGGGTCGGAGATATCGGATTTGCGGGAATAGTCGGTAGCCTCGATGAATTGCCTTACCTTATTCGCGAGGTTCTCATCGACAGGCTGGAGCAAACCGAATGCCAGTTCCGCAGAGTCCCGCTCGTTGTGACTGCCACCGGGAACATAGACTGCGTCGTGGAACCAGAGCGCCAGTTCGACGGCGAGCGCGTCATCCAGCAGATATGCAATACGATCGAATTCCTCCAGGCACTCTGAAATGTGGCGCCATCCGTGGTAGTGCCGACCCGGTTCACTGTAATAACGATCGAGAAGACTGAAATGCCCGGCATCCAGCCCGATGGCTGAGGCCAATCGGGTGAAACGTGCACGTAGCGCTGACCGGTCCCAGATGCGCTCAGCGGCACCACCGGTATTTTTCACGCGCCTTGTCCTTTCACCGTGCTGGCCTTCATTTGAACAAAACGGCAAGCCCGTCCCCGGTCATACTATGCCCTCGCTTTCCAGCGAGTCTGCAGAAAGTATTCTCAAATAGCATTGACCGTGGTCATTGTTACAATCCGACACATTGAGTAGCAACGAAAAGCCGGGTTGGCACTTGATATCCCGATTGCTCGGCTGCGCTGGTGTCAAACCGTTGTTCTACCAGTTCCAAACCTGGTCATATTGCTCGAACAGTGTGGCCAGTTCGGCCCGTGAGACAAGCTGCATACCTTCGAGCAGGCTGTCCGTTTTGATGCCTCGCTCGCTACAGTCTTCCTCCACCAGGTACACACTGACACCCTTTGCCGCCAGGCTTGCAATGGCTTCCGGCAGGTCGGCGGGCTGCGATTGCTCAACCCCACCAATATTGAAGGGGCTCACCGCCTGCGCAGCGACCGCATAGTTCACCGCGTTGCCGCGCAGGACCGTATCCAGGTCCGCACCCGCACCTTTCATGGCATGGGTAATCCAGACGACTGGATCGTCTTGCTCCTCAATCGTGCAGCGGTAAGCAGAATTAATAATCTGTAAAGCTTTCATGGCAGGTCCTCCTAGCGCGTGCCGATTATCAGGGTATTGCCGGATTCCGTGGCGCATTGCCACAGATCGGCCGGGGTTCCCCGCTCACAGCCAGTGATCGCCTCACCCACACCGCGCTCATCAACACAGAGGCCGCAGTTGATCCACTTGAGCTTTCCGCCATTCTCGACGGCGGTATTGAACAAGCCCGATATCCAGTCTTTCGGCAATGGATGATCCTCTTCCTCTACACTGCGACCATGCACCGCGTTGGGGTGCTTCTGTTGCAGGTTGAACGCAAGGCTGACCGCTCCTTCGTAAGCAAAGACGTTGATGTCGTAGCCGCGACGGGCGGCAATGTCCAACATGCGAAAGGCGGTAAAAGTCCGTGCCTGCTCATACGGGCCATCCATCAAACAGAAAGTAAGCGTTGTATCTTGTGCGTTCATTGGATATCTCCTCTACAGCCACAGGGTCCTGGCGCCACTCGCCAGTTGATCAACGACGATGTCGAGTGCTGCGATCTCAACACCATCCGGCAACTCGTCCTCCAGAATGCCTCGTTCCTGCAACGAGAAATCGTCTGCCAGCAGGACGATACCCCGTCCCGGCAGGTCAGTAAGTGCAGCGGGAATGATGCTCTTGCGCATGGCCAGGACGCCATTCTGAACGCAAAATAGCGTCACTTTGTGACCAGCGTTTGCGAGATCCTTCGCGAGTTGGTAGTCCTGGTTGACTGTGGCCGACTCGAAGACGTCTCTGGATTCGATCAGTAGGTAATCGCTCATGTGGGTTCTCCCGGGTATTGAGTTGGAAAATCCTGGAATCTGCTTTTCTGGAGAGCTCAAGTGGTTGCGAAGCCACTTTGGACAAGCGGTGCCGATAACCACCAACCCCCGTACAGACCCAGGCCGAAAATTGAGTGAGCAGCGGCATTCATCTTGCGCACCAATGGCGGATCAGGGGCGGCACTCGCGAACAATCCGAGGCCCATTCCTGGCTGAAGAACAAGCCACGGCGCCAGAATGGTTACCGCACCAAACAAGATAGCAGTGCCAGCCGACGGCGCCAGTTCCAGCGCACCGAGGATCGACATATAGGCCGTCGCGTAAGCGACTCCGACAACATAGTGGCCACACCAGCCGATGGCCAACCAAAGACGCGTTGTGCGAACACCACCCAAACGTCCAGCAGGACCGTGGCGGCAACCCCCATCAGCGCGGTCAGTAACAGGGCCTGGAATCCTGGCGTGGACATATCACTGCTCCGTTGCGGACGACTGGTGGCATCCTATGCTTTTTATAAACGCAATTAAATTACGCATTTTTGAATTATTTATTTGCATTAATGCAAAGAATGGATGACCGCGGTAGACTGCCGCACAGCACATCAATGCGGCGACCAGGAGGCATTTGGGATGAACTGGGATGACCTCAAGTTGATATTGGCGATTGGCCGCTCAGGATCGCTCTCGGGGGCTGCCAGGGCCCTCGGCCTCAACCACAGCACCGTATTCCGGCGCCTCAATGCAATCGAGAAAAACCTGGAGGTTCGTCTGTTCGAGCGCCAGGCCAACGGTTACCTTATGACCGAGGCAGGCGAGGCGATGAAGCGCTCGGCCGAACGGATTGACGAGGAAGTGATCAGCCTGTCCCGCGAGTTATTGGGCAGGGACCTGCGACTGCAGGGCAAGATCAGGGTTACCGCGCCCGAGGGTGTGGCCCTGCGTCTGTTGACCCCACACCTGGCTGCCTTCAGTCGATTGCACCCTGAGATCATCATTGACCTGGTTGTTACGAGCAGTTCACTTCGACTGTCCCATCGGGAAGCAGACCTCGCCGTGCGCGCGACCCGCAAACCGCCGGACAAATATATTGGCCGCGAACTCTGCAAATTCCGGTTCTGCATGTATGCATCGCCCAATTACCTGGCTGATCACCAGGACAAGGCCTTGGAAGAGCATGCCTGGCTGATGCCGGACGATGGTATCGATTTCTTTCCGTCGACCGTCTGGCGGAAAAAAACCTACCCCAACCCGAATATCGTTTACAGCAGCAACAACACCATGGCGATCGTCGAGGTGGCCAAAGCGGGCCTGGGCGTCGCCCCTCTGCCGTGTTTTCTCGGCGACAGTGAGCCGGGGCTGGTGCGCGTCATCGAGCCGCCCGAGGAATTGACCCTCGGTCTCTGGGTACTGATTCACCCGGACTTGCGACATACCGCCCGGGTCAGGGCCTTGATGACATTTCTCATCGAGGCGCTGATCGATCAGAAATCCGCCATCGAGGGCTGACCCGCCAGTTGCACGCCGAGTTGATTACATAGCTGTTCTCACATCTATTAGTGTCGGCCTTGCCCTGACCCGGTATGAACCGGGCCCGGCTCCAGAGTTAATTGTCACAGTTCTGACCTGAAAACTTCACGAGACTGTCAAAATCGTCGCCTAGACTGCCAGCATGCAGAGTCTATTAGCGACAATCCAGGCTTCTGATCATCGGTTGTTTGTCCGCCTGCAGGGATATCATGGCTGGCTGGCGAGATACTGCCGCGCCATTTCCCGCACCGCCGACGGTCATCTGTATGTCGCTGTCGCGCTGCTCGGCGCCGGGATTGACCAGTTGTATCCGGACGTTGGTCTGCAACCGTTCGTGCAACTGGTTTGCATCTGCTTCCTGCTGGAGCGACCAATCTATTTTGTTCTGAAGAATACCTGCCGCAGGCGCCGTCCCCCGGAGGCACTGCCAGACTTCAAGAGCCTGGTCAAAGCCGCCGACAAATTCAGCTTTCCCTCGGGCCACACATCCGCGGCGTTCATGTTCTCGACCTGCTGTCTGTTGGGATTCGGCCCGGTGGCACTGCCACTGTTTGCCTGGGCCTCCACGGTTGCGCTGTCGCGTATCTTTCTCGGCGTCCACTTCCCATCCGATGTCCTTATCGGCGCCTTCATGGGCGGCACCATCGCCTTGCATGCGGCTTACTTTCTTACCTGAGTCAACCTCACCCGATTATTTCAGCGACACCGATGCGCGGGTTGACTACCTGTTCAGCGGCAGGCCTCGCGAAAAGTTTTTCGACATGGACTGCTTCGGTGATTTCCGGGTGGTGGATGGTCTCACTTTTGTGACCGCAGACGGAAAAATAGATTATCTGCAGACGATCTTGACCAGCCGGCATTCAAGCATCCCATACCTGCCGTTCGAAAACCCGCATACCGTCATTGAACTACTGTCTCCATTGCGGGAACTCGAGTTCTATATTTATTCGCCTGCCCACGAACAGGACAGGGATGACGATCACCTGCACCAACGCAAGGTGTCTTTGAGAGGTTTCAAGGAGGACCTGAACAGCGCGGATGGTGTCATTTGCAACGCCGGATTTGAAACCACCAGCGAATGCCTGCAACTGGGAAAACGTCTACTGGTAAAGCCCGTTCAGGGACAGTTGGAACAAATTTCAAACGCTATTGCACTGAATGAGCTTGGCCTGGGTGAAGTGATGGAGACGCTGAATCCTGACATCATCGCCAGCCTGGTGTCTTGCGCATCGAACAGGGGTCGCTCAGGTTGGGGACCGGGCAATTTCCTCGATCCAGGGCAGGTGCTGGCGCCCAATGAATATCTGCCCGTCGATGACGTAGGCTGGTGCGTCCACGATGCGCTCGGCGTCGGCATGTTGCTGCGCCGCACCGAGGGAATCCAGGGCGGTCGAGAGTTCGCCGCCATAAGACGCGCCACTCGTCTCGATGATATCTCTCACCACCTGCGCAGAGTTTAAGTCCCGGTGGGAGTCCCAATAGGCAGAGAAGGCCACTCGGATATAGTCGATCGGATTGCCACTTATCCCGCAAAGCACGCCATAGATGCCATTGGGTTGAAACCGGGCCCGCAATTCATCGTGCCGCCTGCGTCCCTCGCCCGCCTGAAAGTCGGCAAAACCGTCTGCGTCTACACCCGCCCGCTCCAGGCAGGCTTCGACAACCTGGACGTCCTCGATGTCGAGTTCCCGGCGCCAGCATGGCGGGTAGACCGCTTCCAGGTACTGCGGGAGTTTCTGTCGATCGCGGGCAGCCACCGAGAGAATTCCGATATTGGCGATGCTCGAGTCCCAGATTTTTCCCGTGCCTTTGAGTATCAGCCCCTGGCGTTCCGCATACCGGTGCGCGTCCATGTAGGTGTAACGGATCGCGTTCCAGGTTCTTAGGCTGCGTCCTCTCGATGCCACGACCTTTCCCTCTTTTCCCGAGAGGAGCCGAGATAGCTCGGAATATTGAGGGTCAGCGGTCGCCAGTCGAATTGCAGGCCAAGCTCGACCTGCAGGGCCAGTGTTGGCCTTATCGCGACAAATGCATGGGGCTCTTCACGTCGATATACACAATGAGCGGAGCGTTGCTCCTCGGAAGGTGCATTCCTCGCCCCCACCCCGGTTGCTGCATAATCGACAGCCCAGATCAGCGTACCAGGGCGGCAGACACCATGAGCGCAGCACTCGCCACCACCGTCAACTCCAGGCGCAGTCGCGCGTAGTAACCTGGTTGCGGACTGAATAACCGATGGCGCCTCTCGACCAACAGGGTGCCTACGAGGACAGCCGCAGCGGCAGGAACAAAATAGACCTCGGGCGACCACAGTCGAGTGAAGAAAAGCAGCAGGAATACGCCGTTGCTGAGCACCAGTATGGACGCTTCTCGCCGGATCAGGGCCAGTCCCCACCATACTCCCAGCAGGAAACTGGCGATGGCGAAGGCGTAATCGGCCAGCGCACGGAGGGCGATTGTCTCGTGCTGGGGACAGGACCAGATCAGCAAAGGCGCGGCGACAAACGGTAGCAATCCCGCCCGTCCCAGCAGCCGGACGGTTCCGCGGAAATCCTCCAGCCGCGTATTCACCAGGGAATCGGCTCGCCCTGCCAGTCGATGAACCTGCCGGACTGCGCGGGCTCCAGTCCGGAGAGGACCCCAAGCAGGTGAGCGGCGGATTCCGCAGGCGTGAGCACGCGATGCTGGTAGTTGGCCGAAATGAACGGCTCGGACAGGGGGGACTGCACCGTGCCGGGGTGCAAGGCCACCACGGTGGCGTTGCGATGGCTGATACGCCACTCCCGGGCCAGGGTTTTCAACAACATGTTATGGGCCGCCTTGGAGGCACGGTAGCTGTACCACCCCCCGGCCTGGTTATCCTCGATACTACCCACACGGGCCGACAGTGACGCGAGGATCGCGGGCTCGTCGTGCCGGAGCAGGTCGCTGAACGCCTGGGCCACCGCGGGCAGCAGGGACGCATTGACGGTGAAGGATCGCAGCAACTGCTCATGTTTCATCTCAGCGAGTCGCTTTTCCGGCTTGTGCTGTGGCCCGTGGAGCACGCCGGCGGTATTGATCAGCAGGTGCACACGCGAGACCTCGCGGGCCACCCCCTCTGCGGCCCGCGCTATGGACTCCCAATCGGCAGCATCGATGTCAAAGTGAGAGACCCGCGACTCTCCCGCGCCGGGTCGGGACTTGCGCGATAAAACGGCGGCATAGGCCAGGTTGGGACGGTCAAGCAGTGCCTCGAGCAGCGCCGAGGCAATGGCGCCACCACCGACGATCACAGCATTGAGTGGGCTGGTTTCAAGGCAGTGAACGTTCACGCCGCATCTCCCGCCAGGCGCTCCAGTTCCCGGCTTGCCCACTGCCTGATGGCCTTCTGTTCCGCCGGCGCCTTGCGCTGCCAGTTGCGCAGCGCCAGGGCCATGCGCGCGTTGGTACTGAACTGCTCCTGGTGACGATCGAGGAAATGCCAGTACAGGCTGTTAAAGGGACAGGCGCCCTGCCCGGTGACTTTCGCAGGGGAATAAGGACAGCTGTTACAGTGATTGCCCTGGCGCTGGATGTACTTGCCACTGGCAGCGTAGGGCTTGCTGGCCATCAGTCCGCCGTCGGCGAACAGCGCCATGCCCAGGGTGTTGGGCAATTCCACCCACTCGAAGGCGTCCACGTACACGGCCAGGTACCAGGCGCAGACCGCCTGCACGTTCAGCCCGGCCAACAGGGCAAAGTTGCCGATCACCATCAGGCGCTGGATATGGTGAGCGTAACCGAGATCCAGGGTCTGGCGCAGGGCGCGCTGCAGGCAGCGCATGTCGGTCTCGCCGTCCCAGAACCAGCCCGGCAGGGGCCGGCCGGCCTCCAGGAAGTTCTTTTTGCCGTATTCCGGTCCCGCGAACCAGTAGATCCCGCGCACGTATTCCCGCCAGCCCAGCACCTGGCGGATAAACCCCTCGGCAGCCGCCAGGTCGCAGTGACCCGCCCGCCAGGCCTGCTCCACCCGGCGACACACCTGCAGTGGGTCCAGCAGGCCGATGTTGAGGTACATGGAGACCAGGCTGTGAAACAGCCAGGGCGACTCCTCCGCTAGCCCGTCCTGGTACTGACCGAACCGCGGTAGCGCATGCTGCAGGAACCAGTCGAACTGGTCCGATGCCTCTGCTGCCGTGACGGCCAGGTAGAACTGTTGCAGGTCGCCGGGGTTAAGGGGGAACTCCCGCTCCACCAACCCGATCACGTCTGCGGTAGGCGCATCCAGCTCGGGTACCTGCCGCTCGGGCACCGGGTCGGCCGCGCGCCATCCCGCCCGGTTGCTGGCATCGTAATTCCATTGTCCGCCCGCGGGGGAGCCGTCGTCCTCCAGCAGAATCTGGTATTTCTTGCGCAGCTGGCGGTAAAAATATTCCATGCGCAACTGCTTGCGGCCCGAGGCCCATTGCTGAAAATCAGCATGGGAGGCGAGGAAGCGGTCGTCAGCCACCAGGGTCAGCGGCTGCGGCAGCCGCCAGTCTTTCATCGCCTCCAGCAGCCGGTGCTCACCGGGTTCGCAGCACAGCACCTCAACCGCCTCGCATTGACCCAGTGCCGAGCGCACCGCGTCTTCGAGTGAGGTGAGTCCCTGCTCATAATCGTAATAAATGACGGTATAACCCTGTTCCCGAAGCAGGTCGCGAAAATGGCGCATGGCGGAAAAAACGAGGGCAATCTTCAGTTTACTGTGACGGACATAGGAGGCCTCGTCCCTGACCTCGGCCATTACCACGATATCGCGATCGGGATCTGCGTCGTTGAGGGCGCCGCGGACTGGCGTGAGTTGGTCGCCAAGGACCAGAATCAGGCGTGGTGCGTTCATACGGACCTTACGGCCCTGGTCCAGAGCCGGATCAGCAGCAGACCGGCGCTACACGTGACGAGCAGGGCCTGAAATCACAGCATCCGGACAAAAGCTGGACAACTCCCCGAATGGCAGATCCGGCTGGTGGATCGCGGCGTAACGAACAGGCAACCCATCAGAGGAGCAATACCATGAAACAGTTCATCGTCAGTAGCTGGGAAGCGGTCATGGACAACCGTCGCAATCCGCTGCGCCACCTCGACCTGGCTTCACAGCACTACTTCATGCAGGTCCTGGGGTGGATGTGGAGCATGGTGTTCTGCCTGACATTCCTGTCCATCTTCCAGTTCGGCTACGTCTGGATGGCGCACCTGTTGATCTTCGGCGGCATCGCGATGACTGTGTCACTGTTCCGCGAGGCGGAGCGCCATGCGGCCCTGCAGGCGGTCGCGCCGACATCGGAACTGGGCCATGCTTCCCGCTGTGTGTGGAAGCTCGACAGTGAGGCCTGATTGCCCTGCACGCAAAAGGCAGCTCTAGCCATCGGTTGGTTGCGAGGCTAGACTGAGCCTGATCGGGCGACCCGGTTGTGCTCTCCGGCGTATCATCGGCGGTCGCTGCATCCACCTGGTGCGCCGTGCTGCGTGTCCGATGGCGGGGTTGTTATAGTGGAAATCGTCCAGGTATTGATTGCCGGTCTTACCGCAGTCGTCCTGTTTATCTACGGCCTGGAAAATTTCTCCGCCGAAATCGAGAAGATCACCGGTGAGCGCTTCCGCCGCGCGCTGGGCAGGGTCACCCGCATACCAGTTGCCGGCGTTCTGATCGGCGCACTCGTTACCGCAGTCATCCAGTCGAGTTCTGCGACTTCAGTGATCGCGATCGGGCTGGTGAACGCCGGTGTTCTGTCGTTCAAAAACAGCGTGGGCATTATCTTCGGGGCCAATGTCGGCACGACCATCACCGCGCAACTGGTCGCTTTCAAGCTCACGGCTTTTGCGCCCATCTTCATTCTGGTCGGTTTTGTCCTGTCGATGGTTCGCTCGCGCGTCTCGGTTTTCGGTAAGACGATCTTCTTTTTCGGTTTTGTCTTCTTCAGCCTGAACCTGATCTCCTCCTCGCTCCAGCCCCTGCAGAGTGAACCGGCACTGGTGGAGTATCTGCTTCGCCCCCAGAATCCGCTGCTGGCGATCCTGGTGGGCTGTGTATTCACCGCCCTGATCCAGTCCAGTTCGGTCACGACCGGACTGGCGATCATCTTTACCCAACAGGGTCTTCTGGGCCTGGAAAACGCCGTGCCAATCATTATGGGCGCCAATATCGGCACCACCGCCACCGCCCTGATCGCCATGTTCAACATGGATCTCGCCGCCAAGAAAACCGCTCTCAGCCACTTTCTGTTCAACGTGGGAGGCGTGGCGCTGTTTTTCCCATTACTGTTGTTATGGGGCGACCGCCTGTCCTACTTTGGCAGTGACCCGGCCATTGCCCTGGCCAACATCCATTTGGCGTTCAACCTCGCCGCCAGCGCAATATTCCTGCTCCTTATCAATCCCTTTACCCGCCTCGTTGAAGCGATTATCGGTGAAGGGAAAATGGATTTCGAACGACTGGATATCCCGACGTTCAAACCCGACGAGGGATTCGAGGAGGTCCGCGAACGGCTGGAGCGCAATCTTCCCCCCCTGCTGGCTTTTCTGCAGGAGAACTACAACCTGGTAACGCTCAGCATAGAATCGAATTACCGGAGTGTGTTCGACGCATCCGCCAAACGTATCGACTACGTATCTTTTCTGGAACGGGAATACGTCGGCTACTTTTCCCGCGCTGTGGCCGCCGTAAGCGACGAAACGGAATCGCGGAAACTGCTGGCCCTGATCACCCGCTACGACTACCTGTTCCAGATACACGACTCCATCGACGACCTGTTCAATACCAAGCGCAGCATGAGCAAACACTACATCGAGCTGAAGAGCGACGTGCTGCTGGTCGTAAGAGAGCTATCCAGTTGTACCCTGGGGCTGTTCGACGACATACACCAGGGGCTGGTAGCGGGACGAGAGCCGGAGGTGAATGCGCGGGTTAAGGCGCTGCAGGCCGCGCTGGAACAGGCAGACCGCGACCTCCTGCCGTTGCTCGCTCACCCGGACCGACGCGACGCCGGTGCCCTGACCAATTTTGTAACCTACTCGCGAAGGTTGCGGGATAAACTGGTCAACTTCACCCGGCTGAGCAAAACACTGTCGCCAGCGGATATCGGCTACGAGGGCCAGTGAGTCAAGGCATTCTTGCGCATCTGCCGCATCCATCTAAAATCAGGCACCAGACCAGAAAAAAAAGTCGAGGTGCCTGCGGCATGAGAGCCACCAGAATCCCGTTCCTTCTCCTTTTGCTCAGCGCCGTGGTGATGACCGGTTGTCGGCTGACCATCGAGGTGCCGGCCAACGGTTCGGTGAGGTCAAAATCCGGGGACTACAGGTGCAAGGCGCGCAGCAGCTGCACCATCAGGGTGTCCAATACCCGTTTTGATGAGACGTTTGTGGCGGTTCCGGCCGCAGGCTACGCCTTCAACGGCTGGAAAAAGAGAGAACGCGGCCTGTGCGGAGGCGAATACCTGGACTGCAGCCTGTCCACTGCGGGCCTGGCCGATATCCCGTTGCTGTTATCGATCCTCGATTCCAACACGGAGTTTTACCTGGAGCCGGAGTTCAAGAAAATCGGGAATAACAAGGTGACGCGCGGGCCGGTGGCGGGCGCCACCGTCAAGGCCTACACCTTCGACAATCTGGATAAACCGGTCGAGACGAAAAAAACCCTCGACGCCCGCAAGGACCTCGACGCGGCGGGCACCTTCAGCCTCAGTCTCAACGGTGTGGGCGACGACGAGCTGGTGGCGGTGGTCGCAATCGGCGGGGAAGACCTGGACGTGGACGGTGACGGCAAACTGGATAAAAAGACCACCCCGAACTACGGCAGCCTGTTCGCAGTGGCCAAGGCCTCGGACTGGCGCAGGGGCGACCTGAAGGTCAACGTCCTCACCGACCTCGGCTTCCTGCTGGCCGGTTCGAAGAATGCCGACACTGTGGCGGACCGGCTGGACGAGATCGCCCGCGTCACGGTCTCCGATGCCGACGGCAGCGGCGCCAAAAACTACCTGGACCTGTTGAGTTTCGACCCCGCGGAAAATCCCAACGTCAGCAAATTTTCGGACAACACGCTGGATTCCCTGACCCGCCAGGGCCGCAAGGGGCAGCGGGTGCCGGACCGCACGGCGCTGTACAGCGTGGCATTCGACTTCCTCGCGGCGGAGGACGTGGTGGACCAGGCGAGCACCACAGCGGGCGCCAGCGAGGAGATCGCGCAGGTCACTGACGACGGTGCGGATCGGTCCGTGGCCGTCACCACACTGGACCAGAAAACGGTGGTCATCACCCGGGTGTCCAAGCCACAGGGCAAAAGTATCGAGGGTTCATCCTCGGTCTTTGTACAGGGCAAGCAACTGCAGATTGATTTCAAACCCGCCGACAAGAGCCTGGTGGGCCTGGGAGCCAACCAGGCCCTGAACGGCGACTCACTCAGGATCACCACCGTCAGGGTCCCCGAGGGCCAGGAAGTGACCATTCCCAAGGACTTGATCGCAAGTATCTCGGCAGACAATCCCACGTTCAGTTTCGACGGCCGTACCTTCCAGCCGGAGATCATCCAGGATGACCCGGTCATAGGCTGGTATTTCCCCTTCGTGGCGATCCCGGAGGAGGCCACCCCGAATGACGTGATCGAGATCAGCGACAGCACGGAACCCGGGTTCAACCTCACCGGGACCTGGCGCGCGTCGGTGCGCATCGACGAGTCGGACTGTGACGAGGGCATTACCAACCTGACCCAAAATGTCCCGGTCGTGCAAACGGGCGACAGCGTGAATTTCGCCAACGGCTATATCGTCGGCACCCTGAGCGGCAACGTGATCACTTTCACCCGTACCACCCCGGAACCACCGGGCACGACCACCGGCAGCGGTTCGCTCACGGTTTCCGCAGACGGCCGCCAGATGACGGGGGTCGACAATTGGGTCTACCGGGAGCCCGGGTTTACCTGCAGCGGCACGGATACCTATACGCTCAGCAAGCTGTGAGCGCCTGTGATCCAGTGCAGCAGCAATTGCGTAGTTATCGGTTGGCACTTCGGCGCGCGCTGCTGGCCCGGGGTTCACCCCGGTATGTCGTTCATATGCCTTTGTTGCGCATGACCTATACTGGTTTGGGTAACCCTTGTCCCGAGAATGCGAACCTATGATTTTCTGCAAACACTCTTCCACCCACACTCATCCCCGCATCTGGCTGTCCGGTCGATACTGGGCCCTGGCCGCAACCATCGCCCTGTTCGGCGCGAGTCCGCCCGGCAGAGCGGTGGAGGTGCTGAGCGTGCATGAGTTGGTCTCCCACTGCCAACACCTGGCGGAAGAGCCGGAGGGTGTGGACGCTCAGTTCTGCATTCGCTATATCCAGGGCTTCGTCGACGGCGCGGTCGCGACGGACGTACAGGTTATGCTCAATGCGGAAGATGATCGCGAGGAAACCTTTACCGAGCGCGCCATACGCACCCGCGCACCGAGCGCGGCAGACGAATACCGGGCCTCCCGGCTGGCCGGCTTCTGCCTCTGGCAACCCCTGCCGCTGCGCGACGTCGTCGAGCGGGTGGTAGCAGACCTGGTGGAGATGGATATCGGGGGTCGCGCTGACAACCCCGCCCGGGGGGCAATATACGAATCCTTGCAAGCTCACTACCCCTGCACCGATGATTGACCAGGGATCTCAGGGTGGCGCGGCCAGGCCGCTGCAACTGGTGGCCCTGCTGCTGGTACTGGCTCTAAGCTGGGTGCTCTGGTCCGGTATCTACAAGCCGCTGTTGATCTGGCTGGGCGTCTTTTCCTGCCTGTTGAGCCTGTGGCTTGCATCGCGCACCGGGTTTTTCCGTCACGCGATGCCCACGCGTTCATTCCTGCGCCTTCCGGGCTACTGGTGGTGGCTGTTGGGCGAGATCACCCGCTCCAGTTTCCAGGTAGCGCGCGTCATTCTCAGCCCCGCCATGCCCATAACCCCGACCCTGGTGGAGCTGACGACTGACGAGCCCACTGACTCGGGCAAGGTTATCCTGGGCAATTCAATCACCCTGTCTCCCGGTACGGTAACCATCGACATGTACGAGAGCAAACTGCTCGTGCACTGCCTCACCGAGGAGGGTGCACAAGCACTGATCGGACAAGAGGTACAGCGTCGCACCGCGAGGCTGGGTATCCACTGACATGTACCTGGTAGTCTCGATCGCTATTCTGGTCACGATGGTACTCGCGCTGATCCGTGCGCTGCGTGGACCGACGGTGTACGACCGGGTGCTGGCGGTCAATATGTTCGGGACCAAAACCACCATTCTCCTGTCCGTCATCGCATTCCTGTTCGGCCGGCCCGACTTTCTCGACCTGGCATTGGCCTACGCCCTGATCAACCTCGTCGGCATACTGGCGGTGCTGGAATTTTTCCAGAACCGCCGCGGGGCTGTCCAGGAGGGCAGCCATGACTGATACGCTGCTCGATCTCCTGAGCTGGATCCTGCTGTGCACGGGCGTCAGCTTCGTGCTCATCGGTGGTATCGGCGCGCTGCGTCTGCCCGGTTTCTTCACCCGCCTGCACGCGGCCAGCCTGACGGACACAATGGCAACCATACTGATTTTCACGGGCATCATGCTGCAGGCCGGTTTCTCGCTGGCGGCGCTGAAGCTGGGCGCCATCATGATTTTCCTGTTGCTGACCGGCCCGACGGCCAGCTACGCCCTGGCCAATGCGGCGCTGCAATCCGGCATGCGTCCCGAGGCCCGGGCACTCGGAAAAGACCGTCAGGAGAACGGCGGATGATCATCCTGTTTGCACTGTTCCTGTTATCCCTGCTGGTGATTACTGCCCTGGCAATCGTGCGCACCGAGAACCTGTTCACCGCGGTCATGCTGACCTCCATTTTCAGCCTGCTGATAGCGGCCAACTTCTTCATCCTGGACGCGGCGGATGTGGCCCTGACCGAGGCGGCAGTCGGTGCCGGCATCACCACGGTGATTTTCCTCAGTGCCCTGGCGCTCACCGATGAACGGGAAAAGTATGCGCGAAGCGGTGGACGCCTCGCACTGGTGGTGGTTGCGGTGCTGGCCGCGCTGATCATTTACGCCACCTTCGACAAGCCTCGCCTCGGCGACCCCGAGGCACCGGTCCACCAGCATCTTGCGCCCTGGTACCTGGAAAATACCCCGGTGTATGTCGATATCCCCAACGTGGTGACGGCCATTCTGGGCAGCTTTCGCGGCTACGATACCCTGGGCGAGGTGTTTGTTGTGTTCGCGGCCTGTATCGGGGTGCTGTTCATTCTGGGAGCCAGCCCGGGCGAGGCGCAGTCGAGCGCCCGCAGCGAGGCCAGCGCAGGTCTGAGGCACCACCTGATTCCCCAGGTGGTGGGACGGCTGTTGATCCCGTTCATCGTGCTGTTCGGACTGTACGTGCAGTTCCACGGCGAGTACGGCCCGGGCGGCGGCTTCCAGGCCGGCGCCCTGATCGCCACCGGAGTCATTCTCTACGCCCTGCTGGAAGGCGAGGAGGCCGCGCTGCGCGCGGTACCCGGCCGGGTACTGATGGCACTGGTCATCGGCGGCGCCAGTCTTTACGGGGCCGTGGGCCTGGCCTGCCTGCTGCTGGGCGGCAATTTCCTGGACTACTCGGTCCTCTCCTCCGACCCGGTTGCGGGCCAACAACTCGGGATCCTGCTCATCGAGGCGGGCGTGGGCATGGCGGTCTGCGGTGCGCTCCTGAGTATCTTCCACGCTTTCGCCTCGCGGCCGGTACACTCATGAAACTGCTGGAACTGATGGGCTACTTCAATTACTGGGTATTCGCCATCGTACTCACCCTGGGCCTGTATACCGTCATTGCCAAGGTCAACCTGGTGAAGAAATTGATCGGGCTGTCCATCTTCCAGTCGGCGGTGTTCCTGATGTACATCACCATGGACAAGGTGGAGGGGGGCACGGCACCGATCATCCAGAAAGGCGTGGAAAACCAGGTGTTCTCCAATCCGCTGCCGCAGGTGCTGATCCTGACCGCCATTGTCGTCGGGGTATCGACCCTGGCGCTTGGCCTGGCCATCGTGGTCCGGATCAAGGAGTGCTACGGCACCATCGAAGAAGACGAGATCCTGGACGCGGACTGACCCCATGGACGTTACTGCCCATCTACCGGCGTTGCAGGTCGTCGTTCCCCTCCTCGCAGCGCCGCTGGTGCTGCTGCTGAAGCCGCGAGGCCTGGCCTGGGCCGGCGCCACCTCGGTGGCGCTGTGCAGCTTCGGTATCGCCATATTCATGGCCCTGACCGTGGCCCGCGGGGGTCACTTCGACTATGCCATGGGAGGCTGGCAGCCCCCCTATGGCATCGCGCTCTCGGTGGGCGCCTTCAGCGCGCTGGTCCTGCTCATCGTGACCGGGGCCGCCGCACTGACCCTGCTCGCCGCCCGGGCAAGTATCGAGCGGCAGGTGGAAGTGGAGCGCCAACCCCTGTTCTACGCCGCCTGGCTGCTGGCGCTGGCGGGCCTGGTGGGCATTTGCGTCTCCGCGGACGCTTTCAATATTTTCGTGTTCATGGAAATCTCGTCCCTGGCCAGCTATATCCTGATTGCCGGCGGCCCGGATCGGCGGGCGCTGCCCGCGGTATTCAAGTACCTGATCATGGGTACTATCGGCGCCACCTTCTACCTGATCGGGGTCGGTCTGGTCTACATGATGACAGGCACGCTGAACCTGGCCGATATGGAGGCGCGGATAGCCACGGTCACAGATATCAACCCGGTGCTGGTCGCAGCGGGCTTTATTACCACCGGGCTGGCACTGAAAGCGGCGGTGTTCCCGCTACACGTATGGCTGCCCAATGCCTATACCCACGCGCCGCACATGGTCACCGCCTTCCTGGCCGCCTGCGCCACCAAGGTCGCCATCTACGTATTGATCCGCTTTGATTTTTTCGTGTTCCAGGCGAACCTCCCCGGCCACCAGCTACAGTTCTCCCTGTTCCTGCTGCCGCTTGCCCTGCTCGGCATTCTGATTGCCTCGGCCGTCGCCATGTTTGAGGGCCACCTCAAACGGCTGCTGGCGATGTCCTCGGTGGCCCAGATCGGCTACATCATCCTCGGCGCCAGTTTTGTCACCGACGACGGTCTGACAGCCTCTGCCATGCACCTGTTCAACCACGCCCTGGCCAAGGGGGGACTGTTCCTCGCGGTGGCCGGACTGGCCTGCCACTACCGGGACCTGCGCCTCGACCAGTTGGCCGGTGCGGCGCGCAGCATGCCGCTGACCGCAGCCGCGGTGGTCGTGTGTGGCTTCAGCCTGATCGGCATACCGGGCACTGCCGGCTTTATCAGCAAGTGGTTGTTGGTCAGTGCCGCACTGCACCAGGGTACCCTCGCCTTCCTGCTTGTCGGCATCATCGTCTTGAGTTCGCTCATGGCGCTGGCCTACGTGTGGCGGGTGGTGGAAACGCTGTACTTCAAGCCCGCCGTGGTGGCTCCCGAGGGACCGGGCGAGGCCCCGCTGGCCCTGTTGCTGACCACCTGGCTGGTCGCCCTGGCCAATATCGGTTTCGGGCTGGCGCCGCAGTTTCCGCTGACCCTGGCATCGGCCGCCGCCGACCTGTTACTGGGCCACACCCTGTGAGTCCCGAGACCGCCATCCTCGCCGCTATCGGCCTGCCCCTGGCGACGGCGGTCGGCATCGTCCTGGCGGGACAGCTGTCGGCCAATCTGCGCGAAGCTGTGACCATGCTGGGCGCGGCGGCGCTGGCGGCGGTGGTATGGGGGATGCTCCCCGAACTGCTGGCTGGAGAGCGGCCGGCAGCAATGCTCGCCGAGCCGTTGCCCGGGTTGACGATCGGGTTCAGGGTGGAGCCCCTGGGGATGTTGTTCGCCGCGCTGGCCTCGGGGCTGTGGATCGTCAACTCGGTGTACTCCATAGGTTATATGCGCGGCAACCGCGAGCAGCGGCAGACCCGCTTCTACACCTGCTTCGCCCTGGCCCTGGCGGCCACCATGGGGGTCGCCTTCGCCGCCAACCTGTTCACCCTGTTCCTGTTCTACGAGTTACTCACCCTGTCAACCTACCCGCTGGTGGCGCACAAGGGCGACAAGCAGACCATCCGTTCAGCGCGGGTCTACCTGGGCTTGTTGTTGTGCACCTCGCTCGGCCTGTTCCTGCCCGCCATCATCTGGACCTACCACGTGGCCGGCACCGGGGACTTCACCGCAGGCGGCATTCTGGAAGGCAGGCTGGCGGGCGCAGACGTGGGCCTGCTGCTCGGCCTGTTCGTGTTCGGCGTGGCCAAGGCCGCCGTCATGCCAGTGCACCGCTGGCTGCCCGCCGCCATGGTCGCGCCGACCCCGGTCAGCGCGTTGCTGCACGCGGTGGCTGTGGTCAAGGCCGGGGTGTTCACCCTTACCAAGATCATCGTCTACGTGTTCGGTGTCGACTTCCTGTTTGCCGAGCCCGCTGCCGGCTGGCTGGTGTACGCCGCGGCGTTCACCATCGTCGCGGCCAGCCTGGTGGCGCTGCGCCAGCAGAACCTCAAGCGACTGCTGGCCTACTCCACGGTGGCCCAGCTGTCCTATGTGGTCATGGCCGCGGCGGTGCTGAAACCCCTGTCGGAGCTCGGCGCCGCGATCCACATGGTTGCCCACGCGTTTGGCAAGATCACGCTGTTCTTCGCGGCGGGCGCGATCTACACCGCGGCGAAAAAGACCGAGTTGCACGAATTGCGCGGGATCGGTCGCCGCATGCCCTGGACCATGGGGGCCTTTACGGTGGGGGCGCTGAGCATGATCGGCGTGCCGCCGACGGCCGGGTTCGTATCCAAGTGGTATATACTTGCCGGCGCCTTCCAGGCCGAAAACCTGCTGGCCGTCTTTACCATTGTCGTCAGCACCGTTCTTAACGCCGCCTATTTTCTGCCGATTATTTTCAGCGCCTGGTTCGAGCGCGAGTCGGCGCAGGCAACACCCCACGGGGAAGCGCCGCCGCTGGTGCTGGTGGCCCTCCTCACCACGGCGCTGTTGACGCTGGGCTTCTTCCTGTTCCACCAGCCAGTCATCGAACTGGAAACGCAACTCATCCGGGAGGCCGTACAATGACCACACCCGACAGGGAGCACTTCCTGCGCAGACCGGGGACGATCACCCGCCTCTGGTGGATATTTTCCGCGATACTGGCGCTGACGGTGCTGGCCCAGGCCGTGGTGTATGTAAAGGGCTATTTCGTCGTGGACGGGTGGTTCGGCTTCGGTGCCGCCTATGGCTTTTTAAGCTGCCTCCTGATGGTGCTGGTCGCCAAGGCGCTGGGCGCGGTGCTGAAACGTCCCAACGACTATTACCGTGAGCGGGGCGACCATGACTGAGCTGCTTTCGCCCGCGCTGATCCTGGTCGCCGCGGCTGTCGCCATCGGTCCCGCGAGAGGCCACCTGCGGTCCGCGGTGGTGTTACTGGCGCCGCTGCTGACCCTGTGGGCGGTATGGCAGGTCCCCGACGGCGTCCAGGGCACGGTCGGGTTCCTGTCCTACGAGATAGAGCCAGTGGAAGGCAGCCCGCTGCGCCGCCTGTTCGCCACCGTGTTTGCCCTGATGGCCTGGGTGGGCGGACTGTACGCGTTTCGCCTGGCGCGCTGGTACGAACTGGCCGCTGCCTTCGCCTATGCCGCTGGCGCGATCGGGGTCTGTTTTGCCGGCGACCTGATCACCCTGTTCCTCTACTGGGAGCTGATGGCCCTGTTCTCCACCGTCGTGGTCTGGTGCGGCGGCACCCCTGCAGCCCGGGCGGCGGGCGTCCGCTACGCGATCATGCACCTGCTGGGCGGCGTGGTCCTCAAGGCCGGCATCGAGGGCGTCGTGGTCAGTACCGGCTCGATCCAGATCAACCCGATGCTGGCGCAGGACCTGTACAGCTGGATGATCCTCTGTGGCATCCTGATCAACGCCGCGGCCCCACCACTTTCCGCCTGGCTTGCCGACGCCTATCCCGAGTCCAGCCCGACCGGCTCGGTGTTTCTCTCGGCGTTTACCACCAAGACTGCCGTGCTGGCTCTGATACTGCTGTTCCCCGGCGAACCGCTGCTGATAGGCGTCGGTCTGTTCATGGTGATGTACGGCATCATCTATGCGCTGCTGGAAAACGATATCCGGCGGATCCTGGCCTATTCCATCGTCAACCAGGTCGGGTTCATGGTCTGCGCTGTCGGCATCGGCACCCCGCTGGCCCTCAACGGGGCGGCCGCACACGCGTTCGCCCACATCCTCTACAAGGCGCTGCTGTTCATGTCCGCCGGGGTGGTCATCTACCGCACGGGTAAAACCCGCTGCACCGAGCTTGGGGGGCTGTTCCAGACCATGCCGCTGACCACCATCTGCTGCATCGTCGGCGCGCTGTCCATTTCCAGCTTTCCGCTGACCTCGGGCTTTACCACCAAGAGCATGATATCCCTGGCGGCGGCGAACGAGGGTCTTGCCGGCGTGTACCTGTTGCTCACTGCCGCCTCGGCCGGTGTGTTCCTCCACGCCGGGATCAAGTTCCCCTGGTTCGTGTTTTTCCAGCGCGACTCCGGCCTGCGGCCCGCCGACGCACCCTGGAACATGGCGCTGGCCATGGTGATATTTTCGGCGCTGTGTATCGTGCTCGGTGTATTCCCCGAGTGGCTTTATGCCCTGCTCCCCTATCCCGTGGACTACCAGGCCTACTCGGCGGGCAAGGTGCTTTTCTACCTGCAACTGCTGCTGTTCTCAGGTCTGGCGTTCTTCCTCCTGTTGCCACTCATGAAACGCACCGAGACCATCAGCCTCGACGTCGACTGGCTATGGCGCCGGGCCGCGCCCGCAGTCATCGCCTGGCTGGCCGGGTACGCAAGGCCCCTGCTGGATGCCGGCGGCCAGATGAACCTGACCGGAAGGGCGCTACTGCGCAAATTTACCGACCGCTACCTGGGACAGCCGCACCGGGCGGACAGCGATGAGCAGGGCGTGTTCGCGCGCTCCTGGCCGATCGGCACCACCGCCCTGTGGATAGCCATCCTGCTGTCGGCCTACGTGCTGGCGTATTATTTATGACTGTTTCTGCCTCGACGATAAGACCTGGAGGAGCATATATGAGAGCGGTGCAGCGCTTGATTCTCGGACTGGTTACTTTGGCACTCTGGGCCTGCGCCACGGTTGAGCCCGAGCGTGAACGGCCCCATGAAGTGGCCCTTTCTCCAGCGCCGTTGAGCGCCTGGCCCGCCCTGTCCGGCATCGCAGACAGCGACACCATGGTCGCTCTAAATGACGGCCGCACGGCGCTGCACTGGCGCCTGCGCCTGCTGCGCGCGGCAACCCGCAGCATCGACCTTCAGACCTTTATCTGGGAGGACGATGCGGTCGGCCTGGCGCTGGTACGCGAGGCCCTGGCGGCCGCGGACCGCGGCGTGCAGGTCAGGGTGATTCTCGACGACAGTTTCCTTGCGCACGCAGACCCCATGTTGCACGCCCTGGGAGAGCACCCCAATATCCGCTATCGCATCTACAACCCGCTCGCGATCCGCGGCGGTGACGAGAAGATGCGAGAGTTAGAAAACCTGGCGGATTTTGCCCGTATCAATCACCGCATGCACAATAAATTGCTGGTGGTGGACGGACGCGTCGCCATCGTGGGCGGACGCAACCAGGCCGATGAATATTTCGGGCTGCAGGCCACGCAGAACTTTCGCGACATGGAAGTGATTCTGCAGGGTCCTTTCCTGAGCGAGCTGTCGGGCGTATTTGATCTCTACTGGAACGATCCCTGGACAATACCGATCGAGAATCTGACGGAGGGGCAGGAGGGACTCGATCTGGCGGCCATGCGCGATGCGCTGAGCAGATCCGAGGTGCCGGTTTCGCCACCCCAAACCGCCTCCCAGGACGAGTGGCGGGCGCTGTTCGACGCCGGCGTCGGTGGCCACCTGTCACTGATCGTGGATTCACCGCCCGATGTCAGCCCTGATCAGGACCTGCCGTTACAGCTGGCCGAATCCTTCATTCATCGGATAGACGCGGTGCAGTCCGATTTGCTGCTGGTGTCGGCCTACTTCATTCCCACGCCGGCGCTGACCGATGCGCTGCGACGCGCAACGCAGCGCGGCGTGCGGGTGCGTATCCTTACCAACTCGCTGGGCTCCAATAACCACATCACGGCCCACGCGGCGTATTCAAATCATCGCCCGGAATTATTGCAGGCAGGTGTTGACCTGTTCGAACTGCGCGCGGACGCCTCGGACCGGGCAAAATATATCTTTGGCGCCGTGGAGGACAGCGCACTCGGCCTACATGCCAAGATCGGCATTTTCGACGACTGCTGCCTGTTCATTGGTTCATCAAATCTCGACCCCCGGTCACTGCGGATCAATACCGAGGTTGGTGCCCTGATAGACAGCCCGGAACTCAATCGCCAGCTGCGCGAGTTTTTCGCGATCGACCTGCTGCCGCGCAATGCCTGGCGAGTCATACTTGATGAGTCCAACCAGGTGGTGTGGCAGGGTGAGGCGGGTATCGTGCACGACGCGCCGCCCGCCTCCTTCTTCATGCGTACTGAATCGTGGTTTTTCGGCTTGCTGCCCATCGAAGACCAATTGTGAACGGCCCGGCACCGCCTCGTTAGTAGGTAGAAACAGGCCCGCAAACAGGGTTTCTTTCATTCACATTTTTCGCACGGCCCACAGTTGAGTCAGGCCGGGACCGTGCCCGGACCGTCTTCCTCGAACGCCCGCGCCCATACCGTGTTCAGCGTACCCAGTTCCCACTCAAAAATCTCCGCATCCTCGGGCAAGTACTTCTGGCGATAAAACCAGGTGCCGTAATCCAGGTAGAACATGTAGAGCGCCAGGCGCTGCAACTTCGGCAGTGGCCAGCTGGATCCAAAATACTTCAGGAAGCTTGCGATCTTGTCAGCGAGGTATTCCGAGTGCCGGGTCTCCGCCGCGACGAGTGCGGGGTACACCTTGGTCGCCTGTTGCATGGCAAACACAAATTCACGGTCCGGCCCGCGGCTGGTCATGGCCCTGTTGAAGCTGTCGAAAAAATCCTCCTTGGGCATCGACAGCATAGCGGCCGAGTCGAACTCCTCCAGTACCTCGCGAATCGGAGCAACCATCTCCTCGTAGAGGGCCAGAAAAATGGATTCCACGTTGGGAAAGTACTGGTACAGCGAGCCCACCGAAACGTCCGCCTCCTTGGCGATCTGGGCGGTGGTGACCCGTGCAATATCGTAGCCCTCGATGGCGCAAATCAACTCCCGAGTGGTCACCAGGATATGCTCCACCCTTTTCCTGGATCGCTCCTGGGTCGGCAACTTGCGTACCGCCGCCTTTTCTAGCTTCTTCAATCCCTCCTCCTGTCCTGTCCGGGTTGTGAAGCCCGGTGAGTCGCAGCAAGGATAACGCAAATTTGAGTTGACGCATATGAATATATGAACTAGATTGCATTTTAATATGAATAACTAATCACATATACACGGAGAACCTCTCATGTTAACTCCCCGTCGCCTGCTGAATTCAGCCGTTCTGGCTACTTCTCTCCCCGCCGGCCTCGCCACGGCCGCCTCACTCGAAGAAGTGTTGGTCACGGCACAGAAGCGGCAACAGTCCATCAACGATGTCGGTATCACCATGAATGCCTTCGACGCCAGGCAACTGACTAATTTCGGGGTAACCAGGGCCGATGACCTCGAGGCCCTTGTGCCCGGTCTTACGATCACCAACTCGCAACCCGCGGGGGCCCCGGTCTACACCATACGCGGCGTGGGCTTCAACGATTTCACCACTTCGGCGTCCAGCACTGTCGGTATATACACCGACACTACCAATGTGCCCTACCCCATCATGACGCGCGGGGTGCTCTTCGATCTCGAGCGGGTCGAGATACTGAAGGGACCGCAAGGGGATCTGTATGGGCGCAATACCACGGCAGGGACTATCAACTTCATCAGCAACAAGCCCCGGGATGAATTCGAAGCTGGTGTAAAGCTCGGTTACGACAAGTTCGAGACGCTCGACCTGGAAGGTTACGTCAGCGGCCCGTTGACTGACACCATGCGCGGGCGCCTGGCAGTAAAAAGTATCAGCTCCGACGGGTGGCAGGATAGCGTCAGCCGGCCGGGTGACGACTCCCTCGGTGAGCGCGACGAGTTGGCACTGCGGGGCATCCTCGATATTGAACTGAGCGAAAACCTGAACGCCCTGATTACCGGCCGCTATTTCAGAGACCAGTCCGAAACTGTTGCCGCGACAGCGACCGCCATAGGTGAAGGTTTTGACCAGTCCTCGCTGCCAGGGGACTTCGACGCCGAAGATGCGGACTGGTCCGAAGATCACCGCCCACAGAACGACAACGACTCCAGGGCACTGGCCATAAACCTGACCTGGACCCTCGGCGATCTCACGCTTATCAGCCTCACGTCCTATGACGACTTCAGCCGCGATCGCGCACGATTCGACACTTCGGGAGTGAACTATGAAGACGCCAACATCACCAATTCCACGGACATCGAGGTCTTCAGCCAGGAATTCCGGGTGGAATCCACACTGGACTCAGGCCTGTACTGGACCACCGGGGTCTACTACAACGACGACCGTATCGAAGAGCAGTATCTTATGGAGTTCCGTGATTCTTTTGGACTGACCGGTGAGAGCCGCTACGAGCAGGACACAGAATCGCTGGCCCTGTACGGGCATGTAGAAATCCCGCTCGGAGAGGCCTTCCAGCTCACCCTGGGCGGACGTTACACGGAGGAGGAGCGCTCCTGGAGTGGTTGCACCTACGATACAGGCGACGGTCTGATGGCCGGCTTTTACAATTTTTTCGTGACGCCCACATTCCTGGAACCCCAGGGCTTCGACCCGCAACCGGTCGAGCCGGGTGGTTGCGCGGTTTTCAACGATGTACCGGACACAGCCGGATTCGGCGAATACGTGCCCTTTTCCGATACACTCGACACCGAACAGGCCATGGGTAAAGTGTCGCTCAACTGGAACCTGAGTGACGACGTACTGTTGTTTGGCACCGTGTCGACCGGCTTCAAGTCCGGCGGCTACAACGGCGCTATCGCCCTAAGTCACCAGCAGTTACAGCCCTACGACAAGGAGACGCTGACCTCCTATGAAATCGGCGTCAAATCGACACTGTTCAATGGTGCCATGCAGCTGAATGCCGCATGGTTCCTCTACGACTACGAAGACAAGCAGGAACTTACCACCTTCATCGCGCCGGTCGGCGGGGTAGTTGGCTTCGACAACGTGCCCGAGAGCACGGTGCAGGGTGCCGAGTTGGAACTCCAGTGGGCGATTACCGACGGTCTGCGCTGGGACCTGGGCCTGGCCTACCTCGATACGGAGATCGACAAGTGGTCCGCGCGCTGCCCCGCTGGATTGCTTGGCGCACCGGTCGTACTGCCTCAGGGCTGCCCAATGGAGAGTCGCTATGGCAACGAGCTGTTCTATGACGCATCGGGTACAGCCCTCAACAATTCGCCGGAACTGCAGTTGATGTCTACCCTGTCCTACAGCTTTGACCTCGGCGCCAATTTGCGGGGCACCATCGCCGCGGACGTGAGCTACAAAGAAGACAATATCGGCAGCATCGACGCCCCAACCTCTGACGCCAAGGCAGTACCCTTCTCCGGGTATCTGCCTGACTACACGCTGGTTAACGCGCGCTTTACCGTGGCTGCCGCTGACGGCAACTGGTCGGCGATGTTCTGGGGCCGCAACATCACCGATGAGTACTACTGGCACTCCACCAGTTCGAGCAACAGCACGGCGACGCGCATCAACGGAATGCCGGCAACCTACGGCATCACGCTGAGCAAAAACTGGTAGCGCGTCACTGGCACAACCGAGACTATCAGTCGACACTGAAACAATGCCTGTCCTTCACCCTACATGGCCGCTGGGTCTTGCCTTGTTCCTGTGGACCGCCAGTCTCGAGGCGGCAGAGGCTAACTGGTCGGCCTATGGCGGGGGCCCAGCGGGGGAGCAGTACCACCCGGCCACCGACATCAATCCAGGCAACGTCGCGCAACTGGAAGTTGCCTGGGTATATCGCACGGGCGAATCGAGCGAAGGCTCGCAGGGAAACCCCGGTACACTGCTGCAGGTCACGCCAATTCAGTTCGAGGATTCTCTGCTATTGTGCACGGCGCGCAATGACATCGTGGCGTTGGACGCCAGTACGGGACGAGAGCGCTGGCGCTATGCTGCCCAGGTGGCAAGGGACACCGCATTCTACGGTAGCCAGTACTGCCGGGGCGTGGCGCTGTGGGAGGGTCTCAAAACCGAAAGCCCCTGTTCTGCGCGGGTGTTCGAGGCGACCATCGATGGTGTGATTCACGCCGTCGACGCCCGCACTGGCCAGCGTTGCCGTGACTTCGGCAGTGACGGCAGGATCGACCTGAATGCCCTGGACTACCTCGGTCAGGGTCGCATCTTCAATACGTCACCGCCAGCCATTGCCAGAGACACGGTGATTGTCGGGGGCGCATTCTATGACAACAAACATGGCGACGCCCTCGACGGTCTCATTCGTGGTTTCGACGTTCGCAGCGGACGACTCAAGTGGTCCTGGAACCCTATTCCGCCGCACCTGAGCAAGTCCGTGGGGGGCGCCAATGCCTGGGCGCCGCTGGCCGTGGATACCTCGCGCAACTGGGTGTTCATACCCACGGGCAGTCCAAGCTACGACGTGCTCGGTGTGAATCGCAAGGACCCGGTGCCGAAGGCGAACGCGGTGGTGGCACTCGACGCCGAAACCGGCGAGTTCATCTGGTCGTTCCAGACCGTGCACCATGATCTCTGGGATTACGACCTGGCCTCAATGCCCACGTTAACCACCATCGACTGGCAGGGTAAGCCTCGCGACGTCGTGGTGCAGGGCACCAAGCAGGGCTTCGTTTACGTGCTCGACCGGGACACCGGCGAACCGGTGTTCCCCGTCGAGGACAAACCCGTTCCGACCTCGGATGTTCCCGGTGAGTTGGCGTCACCTACCCAGCCTGTTCCGACCAGACCGCCACCGCTGACCTCTCAACGTATTACGGCGGATGAGGCCTGGGGGCCGCTGCTGTTCGACCGGTTGAGCTGCCGGAAAAAGCTGGCGGCCTTGCACAACGAAGGGCTGTTTACCCCGCCCAGCTTGCAGGGCTCAGTTCTGCACCCCTCCTTTCTCGGTGGTATAAACTGGGGCGGAATCGCGATCGATCCGCAGCGACAACTGGCTGTGGTGAATTCCGCCAATCTGGTCGCATCCGTCACCCTGATTCCACGTACCGAGTACGAACCCAAAAAACACCTGCCCGAGGGTTTCTCGTTCTACGAAATGCGCGGTGCCCCCTATGTCCTGGTACGCGGCGTGCTACGCTCGCCGACCGGCGCACCCTGCAATCCGCCACCCTGGGGCCGACTGACCGCCATTGACCTGAGATCGGGAGAGTTCGCCTGGCAGGTGCCCTTCGGTCGTGCGGTGATCGCCGGACTGCGCACGCCCGAGCAGTGGGGCGCGCCCAACCAGGGTGGGCCACTGGTAACGGGAGGCGGGCTTGTATTTATTGCCGCCAGCCCGGACCCCTATCTGCGCGCCTACGACATCCGCACCGGCCACTTGCTGTGGGAAGGCGAGTTGCCGGTACCGGCATTCGCTTCACCGATGACGTACCGGGATGCGAGCGGTCGACAGCTCGTGGTGATTGCGGCAGGTGGGAGCGCGGGCTTCGAAACGGACCTGGACGATGCGATCATTGCCTTCGCATTACCCGGGCCGGTTAAACAACATTCGCGAGGAGAGCTAGAGTGAGGTGCCTGATTACATCCGTGGCCCTGGTCTGTACTGCGACGATTTCTGTCGCGGCGCCGGATGCCATATTTTTGAATGGAAACATCTATCCCGAGGCCAGCCACGCCGTCAAATTCGAGGCGATGGCGGTCGATGGCGACCGGGTCCTGACATTGGGTAACGGCGCGTCGGTGAAGGCGCTCGCGGGGCCGGAAACGCGGGTCGTGGATCTCGGCGGACGTACCGTGCTGCCAGGTTTCAATGATCAGCATGTGCATCCACTGGGTGCGGGTGTTGAGGATATGGGTTGCCACATCGAGCAGGGTTCAACCCTTGCACAGTTGCTCGCAAATTTATCCGAGTGTGTGGCATCGACACCCAAAGGGCAATGGATCAAAGGGGCCCAGTGGGATGCATCCAGTCTGGGTGAGACACCACAGGCCAGTTCGCTGGACAGGGTGTCGCCAGATCACCCGGTGATCTTGACTGACACCAGCGGGCACAGCATCTGGGCCAACTCACTTGCAATGAAGCTGGCCGATATTACCCGTGAGGTGGAGTCCCCCAGGGGAGGCGTGGTGGAACGCCTCCCCGATGGCAGCCCATCGGGTGTCTTTCGCGAGTCGGCCATCGCCCTGGTCTCCCGCGCGGCGCCACGCTTAGGTGCCGAAGAATTGAAGCATGCACTGTCACATTCCCTGCAGGAAATGGCACGCTACGGGATTACGAGCTATTCCGAGGCGGCGGTGGGCTATCTGAGCGGCGTGGAGGCCGAGATGACTGTACTCAAGGCCTACGCCGATGAAACCGGCATTCCTTTGCGGGCGCGAGCCTGCCTGACCTGGAGTCCCGCCACCGGGTTGAAGGAGCCCGATATCGACAGCCTCATTGCAGAACGCAACCTGTGGCAGGCCGACCACCTCAACGTCGATTGCATCAAGATCTTCCTCGACGGCGTGCCCACCGACAGCCACACCGCTGCGATGCTGGCTCCTTACGTGGACAAGGTACCCGGCCGCGATGCCGGACAGGAGGACATCGGCATCACCATGGTGCCGCAGGATGAACTGAACGAGGCGACGGCTCGTTTCGACGCCATGGGGCTCTCGGTAAAATATCATGCGGCGGGCGATGCGGCTGTGCGTGCGGGGCTGAACGCCATAGAGTATGCGCGCCGGGTCAACGGTGCCTATGGCCCCCTGCACGCTGTCGGTCACGCTACTTTTGTTACCCGGGAAGACCTGGAACGGGCTCGGGATATCGGAGCGACCATCGAAATGTCGCCCTACCTGTTCAGCCCCACCCCCATCAACGACAGCATAACGACTGCAGTGGGGGAGCCGCGCATCACTCGCGCGTGGCCGGTCAGGGATGCGATTGATTCGGGTGCCCTGGTGGTCATTGGTTCTGACTGGGCGGTGGTGCCCTCGGTCAACCCGTGGATAGCGATCGAAACGCTGATCACCCGCGAGCGACCCGGTGGCAGCCAGGATACCTTCTACGGCACCAGCCAGCGCATCACGCTGGAGGAGGCTCTGGCCATGCTGACAATCAACGCCGCCCGCCACCTGGGGCGGGACCACGAGTTGGGGCGGCTGCTTCCCGGGTACCTGGCTGATTTCATCGTCATCGACCGGGACCCCTGGAAGACGCCCGTGCGGGAACTGCACAAGGTCAATGTCGAGATGACGATAGTCGGTGGAAGGGAGGTCTACAGCAATGAATAAGGTACTGCGGGAGCGGGCGTCTGAACTGGCCGTGGTGAGCGCGTTAGCCATGACCTGGTCGCAGGCAACCCTCGCCCAGCAATCGGATCTATCAGCCGTGGAGATTTCGGCGCAGCAGATTCGCGATGGGATCTACCTGCTGATGGGCGCAGGTGGCAATCTGGGGCTATTGGTGGGCGAAGACGGCGTACTGCTGATAGACGATGAGTTGGAACCCCTGGCACCCAAGGTAGTAGCGGCCGTGGACAATCTGGCGAAGCATCCCGTGGATTTCGTGATCAATACCCATTGGCACTTCGATCATGTCGGGGGAAACCCGACCTTCAGCGCGCAGGGCGCTGTGGTGATTGCCCACGAGGAGGCCAGACGCCGGATGCAGGCCGGGCAATTCCTGCCCGCTTTCCAGATGCAGATTCCGCCGGCAGTCCCCGCAGAATTACCGGTGGTCACCTTCGGCGATGCCATCGCCCTGCACGTCAACGGACAAACCGTCGAGGTGGTGCATCCCGCACCCGCACACACCGACGGTGACGCCATGGTGTTCATGACCGAGGCCAATGTTGTGCACATGGGCGACCTGTACTGGAACGGGATGTATCCGCTGGTGGACGCAGCCAGTGGCGGCAGTCTCAAGGGGATGATCGAGGGCGTGGCCTTCGCCCTGGAACGCATGGATGAATCCACGGCCGTGATTCCCGGCCATGGCCCCTTGAGCAACAAGGCTGAATTGATTGCCTACCATGCCATGTTGAAGCTGACCCAACAACGGCTGGAGCAGCTGAAACGCCAGGGCAAGAGCGCTTCAGAAGCGGTCGCCGCCAAACCAACTGCCGACCTCGATTCACAGTGGGGACAGGGACTGTTTGACGGTGACACCTGGGTACGGATGCTCTACTCTGCCATGTAGAGTACTGCGGGTGAGTCTTGTTATGACCGTCAGCTTCGAGTTCGAGCACGAGATCGATACGGTCCAGCAGCTGCTGACCGATCCCGAATTCCTGTCAGAGCGCCTGATGGCACTGGGAGAAGACGAACCGGACATCGAGGTGAGACGGCGCGGCGGTAAGGTCACGCTGACTCTGCAGCGCGCTGCGCGGCGGGACCTGCCCAAGGTGGCCGCCAAAATCATCGGCGAGGTTCAGCGCTTCGAGATGACAGAGCGATGGCAGGCCGATGGCGACAGCTGGACGGGTGACTACCATATCGACGTGGTGGGTGCGCCGGTCGAGATCGACGCCCGGTTCGAACTGGTCCCTACCGAGGGTGGCTGCCTGTATACCATCGACCACAAACCCAGGGCCCGGCTACCCGTGGTCGGCAAGACCCTGGAAAAATTCCTGGTCAAGCAAACCGCCGAGGGCTGTGAGCGGGAGCTGCACTACCTCGCCGAGGCGCTGGACTGAAGCCCGCGCACTGGTCTCTACACTACTTCAATGTGCCGCTGACAGACGCGGTCATGTCCGTGCGCGATCTGGTCAGGCCAGAACCACCGTACTGGGTCATGACCATGCTGCCCTCGAACGACATCAGGTCGTCGCTGAACACGAAGTTCAGCTTCAGGCCTTCCAGGGCCGTGTTGGTGCCGAGGAACGCCGAGCACCCCGTTTTGGCAAACATGCCCGAGACCTTCTCACACGCCGGCTCGCTGGCCTGGGTGATCGTGGAGGCGCCCCCCGCATCCCGCTCAGCGGGCTTTACGCGATAACGCAGGGTACGGGTGGCGGCATCCCAGGTCGCCGTACCCTCCATGTGGTGCGCGAAATCGTGGAATATCTGCCGCGTCACGCCACCCATGCTGCCGGCATCGGTGATCGTGAAATAGTTGCCGAACACGGCTGAGCCAGCGAAGTCGACCTCACCGGGCCGCGCGTCATCCCAGGTGAAAGACCACTCGCCACTGAAGGGGAAAGGCCCGTGCCCGGCCGAGGGATCCGCACCATCGGGCCAGAGCTTTACAACCGTGGTCGTGGCGGCCTCGGTCTCGACCCGGTCGATCGCACCCTGTGCCACGCCGGAGAGCGTCCGGGGATCAGATATGGCTGGCGAGGACGCCAGCACTGCCAGCACCGGGACGACAGCGCTTGTGTACGACATAACGTTTACTCCTGCTGATCCTGTAATTGCCGCGGCGTGGATACCGCGCCCGACACGGCGAGTATAGTCCAGGATGCAGGGCGCCAACCCTGGTCAGCCCAGTGTACTGAAAGTCTTCGGAATTAAGTAAACTGTCCCCGAATTGTGGGCCCTTCCGCCGCACCCCGGCAAGGGTCGGCCGACTATCCATCACCCGGAGTCCTGCATGACGACACGAATGACCACCGACGAGCGGGAAGCCTTCCTCGCCGCTGTTCACGTTGCCGTCGTCGCCATTCCCGAGCCTGGCCGTGGCCCGCTCACCGCCCCGGTCTGGTACTGGTACGAGCCCGGCGGCGACCTCTGGTTTGAAACCCAGCCGGATTCGCGCAAGGGCCGCCTGCTGCAGGTCGGTACCCGCATCAGCCTCTGTGTGCAGGACGAAAACCCGCCCTATGCCTATGTCAGTGTGGAGGGGCCCATCATCGAAATCGCCGAGGAAGACCGGAATCTCCACGAGATTCCCATGGCCGTGCGCTACCTCGGCGAACAGGGCGGCCGCGACTATATCGCCAGCCTGACCCCATCCGACTGGAAGCGCTACATCATGCGTCCCGAGCGCTGGCGGACCCTGGACGGGTCAAAGGGGACCTGATGTTGGCCGATTCTTGTGTCATCATGGGCCCGGTTGACGGATCCCGGGGTACTACATGAACACGCTGTTCCACAAAATCGGCGCCTTCCTGACCGCAGTGCGTGTCTGGGCTATCAATATTTTCACGCTGGTCGTGCTGATCGCGTTGGTGGTGATGATTTCCAACGTGCTCAGGAGCATGCCCGGCAAGGTTGACCCCGCCGGCAAGGTGCTGATTGTCGACCCGGAGGGCACGATCCTTGACCAGGAGGCCTTCAGCAGCGACCCGGGTTTACCCCTGCTGCGGTTGGCCGAGGAGTCGGTTATCCAGACCCGCGACCTGGTCAAGTTGATCCGTGTAGCCGCTGCGGATGAGCAACTCGCCGGGGTGCTGATCGACTTCAGCAAGACCAGCTTTGCCGGTCCCACCACCGCGCTGGAAATCGCCGGGGAACTGGCGGCGCTGCGCGAGTCGGGCAAGCCGGTGATCGCCTTCAGCGAGGCGCTCACCACCGGCTCCTACCTGATGGCCGCCCAGGCGGACGAAATCTATCTACACCCCTCCGGCGCAGTCGCCATCACGGGCCTTGGCGGCTACCGCGAATACACCCGCGAGATGACCGACAAGCTCAAGATCACCATGCACAACTACTCCCAGGGTGATTTCAAATCCGCAGTGGAGAGCCGTACGCGCAACGACATGTCCGAACCGGACCGGCTGCAGCGCAAGGAGTTCTATGGGCCGATCTGGGAAGCCATGAAGGCCGCGATGGCCAGGGCCCGCGGGCTGGAGCCCGAGATCTTCCAGGCCATGGCAAACGCCCATCCCCTCACCCTGTTCCAGGAGGCATCATACAGTTCCCTGGAAGACGCCGAGGCCCAGGGCATCATCGACGGCCGCAAGAGCTACCCGGATTTCCGCGCCTACATGATCGAGCGTTTCGGCAAGGACGAGGACGAGGAGGAAAAGGAGACCTACCCCCATATCGGCTGGCAGGCGTACGCGGCACAGATACCGCCGGAAGAAGAAGCTGCCGAAGACGCGGTGGCCGTGGTATTTGTGCAGGGCGCGATCTCCCCGGGCCCACAGGGACCAGGGGTGGCTGGCTCACACGATATTGCTGCCCTGTTGCGCAAGGCCCACGAAGGCAAGGACACACGGGCCCTGGTCATGCGGGTGAACAGCCCCGGTGGCTCCATCATCGCCAGCGACATGATTCGCGACGAAATTGTCGCGGCCCGGGCCAAGGGCTTGCCGGTACTGGTATCGATGGGTGATGTCGCGGCCTCCGGCGGGGTCTGGGTGTCCACGCCCGCCGATGCCATCTATGCAGAGCCGACTACCATCACCGGCTCCATCGGGGTCGCGGTCGCCTTTCCCACCTTCGAGAACTCATTTGAACACATCGGGGTGAATTTCGACGGCGTTACCACCAGTGACAATGCCGGCTGGTCCCCGGTGTTGCCGGTCAACGAAACGCTCGATAGCTATTTCGCCCGCTGGGCCGGCACCGCCTACGAACGTTTCCTGAGCACCGTGGCAACCGACCGGGACAAGGAACTGGAGTACATCCGGTCCATCGCCGGCGGTCGGGTCTGGGTCGGCAGCAGGGCCCTGGACCTGGGCCTGGTCGACGCAATGGGCAACATGGAGCAAACCATTGCCGCGGCGGCCAACCGGGCCGGGCTGGCGGATTACCGCGTCGACTACGTGGTGAAGGAGCCGCCGCCTTACCTGGCCTTGCTGCGCGCGTTCCGCCAGGGCGCCTCCCTGGACATCTCGTCGTCTTACCGGGCCTTCGGCGCGCAGGTCGCCAGGCTCATCGGCCTGCTGGAAGGCATCAACAAGCCGACGGCGACGGTAATGTGCACCGAGTGCATGGTGGAGTTGTTGTAGCCCGCCGGGAGACGCCCGGATTGCCGGGGACGCCGGGCACAACCGCAATCAGGCGCCGATAATACCCGGCTCGCCGTTGGCCCTGATCATGAAGTTGCCCGGAATACCGTTGGTCCAGTTCTGGAAGCAGGCGGAGCTCCTGAACCAGCTGTCGCCCGAGCTGCCGTTCACCGAGTCGATCCGGGCCGGGAAGCCCGAGCTTTCCGGTTCGAAGGTGTCCGGTACAGACATGGTCGCACCCACGAAGAAATACGGGGTATTCACCAGTACATCGGGAAACGGGAAGATGGTGAAGATATCCGTTCCGTGGTGGTTCACCACGCCGTCAAAGGTGGCCGCGATAAAGGTATCCGCGGGATGTCCGCTCAATATCGTGGGAAGATAGATCTGGACCTGCACCGGGAAGCCATTCAGGTTCAGTCCCGGCACCCCGGCGAGGGGATCGCCCACCTCGGTAGGATTCACCTCATCGCCAAAGGCAATCAGCACCTGGTTGATTTCCTCCGCACCGGGTTTGACGTCGAAGCGGTTAACCCAGGTGACCGTATCGGGACCTTCACCATCAGGTGGACAGCTCACCGCGTCGTAACCGGTCCCGTCATCCAGCGCGTAGTCCTCCCCCATGAGGGGCGCCTGGACGGTTACCCTGACATCGTCCTGGCCCATATTCCCGTCGCTATCAGTGACGGTCAGGCGGAAATCCAGGATGGTGGGCATATCGACATCCGGCGCCACGAACGAGGTCATCGCCATCATGCTATCAAACGAAACCAGCGGTCCCGAAAGCTGTTGCCAGTTAAAACTGCTTATCACGCAGGCAGGCGGCGAAACCGCCTCTCCCGCGCCACTGAGGACAACCGTGGACAGCGCATCGGCCAGGATGTCCGGACCCGCGTCGGCAAGGGGCGGCTCCAGACACGCATCTTCCGGGGCCATTACCGTGATCTGCACCGAGTTCTCGGCGCTGCTGCCATCGATGTAGTCCACCCGGAAGCGGGCGACGTAGATGCCTGGCTCCAGGTAAGCGTGCGTTGTTGACCAGCCGTTGAACACGTCGCCGTCGCCGAACAGCCACTGCAGCCCCAGGTTGTTGGCCGGGGCCACCCCGTTGAAGTTTACCGGCTCGCCCACTGCCACCGTAAGGTTTGCGGCGGGGCTGGCAATATAGGAATAGCAGTTACTGCAACCCTGCAGGACCACTTCCTGCACGGCATCCTCGATATCGGCGATGACATCCCGGGGGGTTTGCACAACGAAGGTATCCACCTCCACCAGCGACGACAGGCAGCCGGCGCTGGCCCAGCTGAGCTCGTTACCCGCCAGGGGTTCACCCTCCGCCTGCAACTCGAGCAGGAAATCGTACACGATACAGGAGGTCCAACTGGACACGAGGGTCCCGTAGGCCAGGGCATCGGTAATCGAGCTGTTGAACTCCTCCAGGCTCAGTTCCGCAGCAGAGCGGGTCAGGCCTGGTACGACCTGGCGCGACCCGGCCAGGCTCAGCTGCGCTGCAGGACGGGACGACTGTTGACCGTCCTCGCTGCCATCCAGTACCTTGTACTTCACCCCCAGGCGAGCCAGCTTGTCCGGGCTCTGGATTGTCTTGACCCTCTCCTTCCTGGCGCCGCCGGATTGGCGATAGGTCAGTTTGACCTTCTTGCGGCCCTTGTCATCCAGGTCGTAGTCCGAGAACTTGACCCCGGAGAAACCGAAATCCACCTCCTCGGGAAACCCTTCCCTGGTAGGCGCTATCTGCCCCACTGTGGAGCCCTGCGTAGCCTCGACCACACCGCGATCGTCAGGGCCGCAGTCACTGGTCGGCGGCAGCGTGGTGACACTTTCCTGGCCATTACTGACGATGGCGGCACCGCGACCGGCGCAGGTGCCATCCGGGCTGCGCTTCAGGGTGGTCGCCTCCTGCAGGCCGAAGGTTGCCGGACCACCCAGGAAGCGGTTGGACAGGTTGGCGATGGTCGCCTGATCGCGGCCATTTTGGATCGCCAGGGACACTCGCGCCAGGTCACCCGGTTCCCCTCGCAGGCTGTCCGGGTGCAACTGTGGCGACCAACGCAGCGCATCCAGGTAGGTGATGGACCCGTCGTCCGTCAGATCCTCCCGGAGCGCCTTCCGTGAAGCCCGGGTCAGGCGCGTCAGGATCTGGCTGGCTTCCAGCCTGGGCACGTTTGCCGCCACCGACTGGTACAGAACCTCGGTCAGGGCGCTGACATTGACCAGCGGCAGATTGACCTGCTCGTTCAATGGCAGCAGCAGTTGCTCACCGCTGGCGATCGCCCGCCACTGGCCGGAGATCGCGGACGGCGAATCATCGAACCGCCGGTCGCCGTCCACATCCTGATCAAAGCCCCCGGACGCAGTGACGAGATAGAGCCGGTCGCGGGAGACATCCAACTGGGGAATAAGGGAGCCGATAGCCAGCAGCCGGACAAAGGGATTCTGCTGGTCGTAGGTGTCGGCGCCAACCCGGGCCCGTTCGCTTTCCGGGTCCGCGGTAGTACCGGAGAAGATGAGCTGGTCGGGCGCATCCAGTGGCGCCACCGTGATCTCCGCCCCACCGATAGGACCATTGAGTGTCGTCTTGAAGCAGCCCGCCAATATCAGCGACAGACTGACCAGTAGCGTGCCCCGAACAGACCGTGATCCCAGTAACATGTGTTCATTCCTCGCCGAAAAGACAACCCTGCACGTCCCCGGTGCAGATTCATCCAGAGCAGTGATTTGTGGCGGTTGAGCTTTCAGTGTAGTCGCGGAGCGGGCAAGCGCAAACGGGATCAGCTGCGTTGAAGAAACGGCAACTGTGTCACTATACTGGGTCGCTCGGCTTGCAGCCGGTTGCACAGCAAAAGCCTGACGAGGAGCCAACATGATCGATATGCCCAACGAGTTTGCAGCGCACGATTTCTTTCGCAGCGACCGGTTCGTGAACGACCCATACTCCTATTTCGACTACCTGAGAGCGCAGTCTCCGGTTCTGCGTGAGCCACATCAGGGCATCGTCATGGTAACGGGCTACGACGAGGCACTCGAGATCTACAACGACCCCGATCGTTTCTCCTCCTGTATGTCGACCACCGGACCGTTTGCAGGCTGCCCCATTCCCCTGGAGGGACACGAGAACGAGGACATTTCCGAGCTGATCGAAGCATACCGCGACCAGACAACCTTCAGCGATCAGATCACGACCATGGATCCACCAGAGCACACGAAACACCGGGCATTGCTGTCGCGCCTGATCACCCCGGTGCGCCTCAAGCAAAACGAGGAGTACATGTGGGAGTTGGCCGACAGGCAGATCGACGACTTCATTTCCAGCGGCGAGTGCGAGTTCATGGACGCCTACGCCCAACCCTTCGCCGTGCTGGTGGTATCCGATCTCCTGGGCGTGCCGCCTGAGGACCGGATACAGTTCCGGAAGCAACTCATACGGCGGGAACAGGAGCGCGGCGGAGCCGGGGTGGGCGGTGTCGACGAGGGTGAAGTCCAGCACTCGCCACTGGCCTGGCTCTACGACACCTTTTCTGCGTATATCGAGGATCGCCGGAATCACCCTACCGGGGATATCCTCACGGGGCTGGCGGCAGCCACCTTTCCCGACGGCTCGGTGCCGGAACCCCTCGATGTTGCCCGGATTGCCGCCAACCTGTTCGCGGCCGGGCAGGAAACCACCGTGCGCCTGCTCAGCTATGCCTTCCAGGTGATCGGCGAGAACCCCGACCTCCAGCAAAGCCTGCGCAAGGATCGCAGTCTCATCCCCAATTTCGTTGAGGAATGCCTGCGGATTGAGGGCCCTGTCAAGGGCGACTTCCGGTTGGCCAAGAGGCCGACGCAGGTCGGTGGCGTCGATATCCCGGCCGGTACCTTCCTGTTTATCGCCAACAGCGCCGCCAACCGGGATGCCTGCATATTCGAAAATCCCGGAGAGTTCCAGGTGGATCGGAAGAACGCCCGCTTACATGTGGCATTTGGCCGCGGCAACCACGCCTGTCCGGGCGCTCCCCTGGCGCGAGCCGAAGCGGTCGTCAGCGTCAATCGCATGTTCGACCGGACCAGCGACATTCGCATCTCCGAGAAAGTCCACGGGCCGCCCGGCGCGCGACGCTATAGCTATCTGCCCACGTTCATACTGCGCGGGTTGACCCACCTCAGCCTGGAGTTCGACCCGGTGTCGGGAGATTCGCAGTGAAAGTCCATGTGGATAAAGAGATATGCGCCGGCTTCGGGGTGTGCCTGGGGCTCTGCCCCGAGGTGTTCGAACTGCACGACGACGGCTACGCCATCGTGATTTCAGGTGAGGTGCCACCGGAACACGAGGATGCGGTGCGCGCAGCAGTCAGTCAGTGCCCTTCAAACGCGATTTCCATGAGTGACGACGCCGCGTAGCAACCTGCCTATTGCCTGCTGGTGGATTATTTCCAGCTCCCCTTGACCGGTAGAGAGCCGATTCCGGAATGCTCCGCTCCCGGCTCAGTTGTCGCCCGAACCCGCGCGTAACCGGTCCCACCAGATACACACCTTGTGGCGCGCCGGTCCCGGGGGCGCTTTGTTCAGTTGCCGCACCACCGCCAGGGCATGCGCCTTCACCTGCATTGCGGCCAGTCGCTCCGCGCCCCGTCCCCAGGTGAAGTGAAACAGCGCCAGGTGCAACGGGACCTCATAGCCCTCGGCTTGCAGCAGGCGCAGCGCGGTGACTGCCGTGCGGCCCGAATTCAGCACGTCGTCCACGATGGCGACCGGCTCGCGGGTATCGAGTGTGCCCTCGACCCGCAGCCGGCGCCCGTGGGGTTTCGGGACTTCGCGCAGCAGTCCCGCACGAAAGTCCGGCCGGCGCGTCAGCAGCCCGCCCAGCAGCAGGTAGGAGCCGAAGCCGAGCCCGGCGAACTGCCGGATACCCGACTCCCCGGCCAGTCCCTCCAGAGCGCCGGCAATTTCCCTGAGGAAATCACCACGAGCCAGCCCGATACGACAGTCGAGCAACCAACTGTGCTCGTTGCCGTCCCGCGCCGGGAAGCGACCGGTGAGGAAGCAGGCCCGGGCGAAGGCCTCCAACTCGGGCAGTTCCCGCCGCGCCTCGATGCGCAGGGCGATACCGCCGGGAGCCGTCAACTCACTGCAGGAAGACAAGCGCCACCTCCTGCTCGAATTCCGCTTCGTGGGGTTGCGCGTCGGCGAAACTGAAGCGGTAACGTTTAAACAGTGTGTTGGCCGGCAGGCGCGAGTAGACAAAATTGTTATCCCGGGTCAGCGTATCCCCCGCCCTGATCAGGTCGCTGCCCCAGCTGTCGCGGATGCCCTCCGCCGACACCGAGTCGCTGCCGTGGAAAGGGCCGTACTGGAGGCGGTAGTTCACGCCGCGCAGGCGGATATCCCGCCGGCCCGGATTGCGCAGCGAGATCCGGTAGAAATCCGTGTGAATCGCGGTGTAGTCGTGACGGTTGTGGTAACTGCCGGGGTCGACCGGTTCCGTGCCCAGATACTCCACCGCGATCTCGAGCACTGCCGTGCCGTCCACCACCACGGTATAACTGCGGTCGCGCGCCAACTCCCCGCGCGCGACCCGCTCCGCATAACCGTCACCGGTCTCGCATGCGACCAGCAGCAGCGAGAGAAAGAGCAGCTGCGCCGGTACGCTCGCGCGGGTCGCCATCAGCCCCCATCCCCGCCGCCATCACCCCCGTCACCGCCGCCATCACCCCCGTCGCCACCGGGGCTGCCGGGACCACCCTGCTTGTTGGTCAGCGCACCCCAGATAATCAGTATCGCGGCCATCAGAAAGATCACGAACAGGGGGTAGAATCGCCCCATGAGGGATTCCAGGTAGGGGTCCAGCCAGTTGAACAGCGCGGTGATGACGAGGATCACCACCACGAACGTCAGCAGGACTACCAGCCCCACAAATATTTTGGCCAACAGCTGCTTCATGGTGGGTGTACACCATCACGCCATCTCCCGCCTCACTATCGCAGCGCGGCCGCGGGTTGTTCAGGGGAGCGGGAAATGACCCGACGCCACCGCGCCGTTTCAGCGTAGCCCAATTCAACAGATTGTCGACTGGACCGGGATGGAGTCCGCGCGTGAACCCGGCGCTTGAATCCTGACCCAGCGCCCTACGCGATGGACTTGCGCCTGATCGCCCGGCTAACCAGGGCGAACACAAGAATCAAACCCAGTTGTAAGAGGATGCCGAACACGGCCGCAGGGTTCAGGTTTCGTCTAAGGGCGAACCGCTTCGGGTCGTCCGGGTCTACCCAGCAGGGCACGCTGGCGCCCAGGGGGAGGTGCTTGAACTCGTTGACTGAACGCGTGACCGCGTCGGTTCCGAAGCCGGTCGTCACCACGGCCTGCCCGTCGACGCTGTAACGAACCGCGGCGACGGGCACGGCATACACCAGGGTCCGGGTGGTTCGGGTCCGCTGGGTACCGCCGCTGGTGGTCGTGGTCTCTTTCAACTCGATGCGCCGGTCCAATATCTGACAGCGGGTCTCCTGAAAGCTTACCCAGGGCTCGGCCAGGCCGGCGAGAAAGACGAACAGCATGAAGGACATGCCGATCGCGCAGGCCTGGGACACGACGCCGACCACCGCCACGACATCGTGCTTTTTGACGCGCACCACCGCGAGAAAGCCGAGGTAGAGCGCAACGACCACGCCGAGGGGTATCGCCCAGCCCAGCCAGTCCAGGCTGTCGTCATACTCGACGGCGTCGTGCAGTGACTGGCGAAGGGTCAGTACGTCTTCTTCCGGACTGGCGCCGGACCGGACGCCCGTCAGGGAATCGATCTCCGCCAGGCTGCGATAGCGCACATCGATGGAGAATTCACCGACCTCGACGTCGTTGCGGGCCACGACTTCCAGGCGCAATTTCCCCCCGCGCCCCGCGGGCAGGGATAGCAGGGGCCAGCGGATGTCCTGGCTCAGGCGAAACAGGCCGGGGTTTCTGATCCGCCCGTCGTGGGAGGCAGCGACGAAATACGCCTCGCTGGCCAGCACCGCTCTGACCTCGAGGAGCCTGTCCCGCGGGCTCTCGTTGTTGAGAATAATTTCCAGGGTCGCGGTGTCGCCGTAGCGGATATCTTCCGGTATCAGTCGCAGCCCTGAGCTGCCCAGCCGGGTATCGGTTGGCAACAGCCAGTCCGTTCTGCCCCGGTCGAGCGCGCTGATCTCACGCGGGAGTGGCAACACCCGCCCCCCGGCGTTGCGCTCCAGCAGCTCCCGCAGCGGGCCGATGGCGGGAAACTCATCCACCACCGCTATGCCATTGTCATCTGTCGCGAAGGGATCGGCGCCGGCTGCCAGCAGCAGTTCCGCGTACCCCAGCCCCTTTTTGGGGGCCAGGTGCAGCGCGGTGCGGCCCTGGGCATCGCGCGCATTGGGGTCGGCACCGCCGCGCAGCAGCGCGGCCACGATATTCTCGTCATGGCTGAGCATGGCCAGCGTCCTGCCATCGCCGTCGCTGGCATCTGGCGCCAGTCCAGCCCCCAGCAGGGCCGTTACCATCTCGGCATCGGCCGCGTCGAACAGCAGGGGCCGGCCAAACTTGTCGATGGGTTGATCCGTACCCAGGCCCCGGGCAGCCAGTCGGCGGGCCAGGCGCGGGTCCCCGGCTTCTATCGCCTGTTCCAGGCGGGCGGATCGCCCCGCCAGAATATCCCAACCGGTGGCCGTGGTCGCCAGCCAACTGCCCGGCATGCCCGGCAGCAGGGTGGCCAGGGCCGCCAACATGAGCGCGACTCCGATGAGGAAAACAACCAGGTAGGCGACTCCCTCGTTGATCACGGGCAAGGCATCCCGGCTCAGGGAAAAGCCCCCGAGCGCCAGGCCGGCGCCGACAACCGACAGGCCCAGCCACAGCGCGGTGGAGGTAAAACCTGTGAGGACCGATAACCACAGGCCAAGGAGAACAGCGTAGCTGAGTTTCTTCATCGTCAGACCTCAACTAGAGGGCGTCAAATTGCCTCACCCAGGGTTTCAGCCGCGCCAGGCCCTGGCTGGCTTTATCGGCCTGAGCACGCGTGGCATAACTGCCGTACAGCACCAGAAATTGCCCGGTATCTCCCTTGCGCCGTCGTTGCGCACGGGCTTTACCGGTGAGCGCGTTCTGCTTGATAAAGGCCTGGGCGGCTTCGTCCGTGCTGAATGCCCCGAGTTGCACGGTAAAGTGGTTGGCAGGCTGGGCCGCCAGCCAATCCCCGCCTCCGGTGCTGCCACCGGGCGAGGGCCGCGCGGCAACCGACACCGGCGCCGGGCCGTCCAGTCGGCCGCCAAGGCATCGCGATACGCTCATTTCATTGCCCGCCGCGACCTGCTGGTACTTGTCCCAGAACGCGGCGTCGACTTTCTTGCCATAAGCCGAGGCGCTCTTGCTCCGGTAACGGGAGAACTGGCTGGGGCCACCGTTGTAGGCGGAGTAGGCTGAACGGGCCAGGTTGGACAGGCCGCCGGGTTGCTTGTGCTCGCCCTTGCGGATGGCCTGCTTGACCAGGTAGTCGAGCAGCACCTCCGCGCCCGCGGCGCCGTTGTAGGCGATGTCCCAGCGCAGTTGCTGCTGGTCGTAAAAGCCGCGCCACACCCGCTCATTCATCTGCATCAGGCCGACATCCCCGGTGCCTGAACGCAACGGGACGAGCTTGCGCTCATCGCTGACCACGTATTGCCGCCAGCAGCTTTCCTGCCATGCGGTGGCGAGCACCAGGCGGCGGAACAACTGCTCCTGGGCCGGTTCGAGATTCCGCCGGGCCAGCGCCGTCGTTGCTGAGGTATGTAGCAGGGCCGCCAGCTGGGGCAGATAATCGGCGAGTTCCTCCGGTTTCGGCGACCAACGGTTGAGGCGGCCGGTGTCCGCGGCCACCGCGCGCGGAAACAAGGAGAACTCCAGGCGCCACGTAGAGGCCGGTGCTGTCGACTCGAGATGCTCTTCCAGCAGGCGGCGAAGCGCCGGGTCCACCTCGTCGGAGTAGCGCAACAGCTCCTTCCCGGCGCCGCCGTTGATCATTCTCGCCAGTCGGCGCAGCCCGTCGGTGGAAATATCCAGTCCCACCCCGGGCCCCAGGCGATCGAGGGCGGTCAGGGCATCGGTGGCCGAAACGACACTGAGCCATAACAGGTGCTCTTCCCCCGCCTGTTCCAGGCCGATGCGCCGCAGAATGGGTGCCAGCGTCTCCCAGCTTTGCAAGAACCAGGTTCGCACCAGGTCCTCACCTGCTCCGGGGGGCTCCACCAGCGCATCGCGCAGGCGGTAGCGGCTTTCGATCAGGGCATCCAGCAGAGCTTCCCGCAGCTCCTGCAACTGTGTCGCCGCCGCGTAGTGCTTGACCACCAGTACCAGCAGCGCGTCCATCATCTGCCAGCGCTCCTCCCACCGGGCCAGTTCCTCCTCGCTGAGCGCATGCTCCGGGCGTGGCGCCTCGTCCGCCGGCTCCACGTCAAAAACAATGTCCACGTCCAGCGTATCCTCGCCGACCCGCAGATCGCTCAGGTGCAGCCCCGCAACCAGGGCCGCGATCTGTTGCCTCGAATGCCGCGGCAACACCTCGGGTAACAGCGCAGCCACCGACTCGAGTTGCGGCGCCAGGTTGACGGTGAAGTCGCTGAGGAAGGTGCGGGCGCTCGAGTCCACCATCTGTTGCAGCCCACCGGACGCCAGCGGCTGGCCCTGCGGGTCCAGCAGAAGGACGGTATCCGGCACAAAACCCAGGGCGGTGCCGCTGTTCCGGAGTTCGGGCGTACCGGTCACCCGGATCCGCCCCTGCCAGGTGAGCAGGGTGGTGCAGGCACCCGATTCGCCCAGCCCCATCCGGGCGCGGACCGCAGCGAGCACTTCCAGTTGCCGATTCCGCGGCGCCAGTTGCGGCTCGCTCAGCACGATTTCACTGCAGCCGCCGGGGTCCTCCAGCAGTTCCCGGCTCTGGTCGGGCCCGGTCAGGAGTTGTGCCGCCAGGAGTTGCTGCAGCAGGGGATAGTCCAGCCGCACGGGCACGCTGACCCGGGATTGCTGCGCCCGGGACCCCTCCCCCTGCGCGCCGTTGGTCAGGACATCCTGGCCCGGCACAGGGGCCTGCCAGCCGAGGAGCAGCGGCAGCAAGAGCCACCACCGCCGGCGGGCGATGAGAGAATGCCCTGGGCGAACTGCTGTGGTCAGTGAGCTGAGGTGGGCGCATGCTCCACGAATGATATGCATTCGGGTCACTCTCCATCGGGCATGGGTGAGGGAGTGTAGCCTGCATGCCGCTGGCTATCCATGCGCTTCCCCGCAACCCGTTCGATTCCTCCCCTGCTCCCAATATCGTGGGTGCGGAGTTCGTACCCTCAGACGTCCTGCATCGAGACGCGAATCATCGAAATCTTCCTGTTGACCGTATCCACTTCGCGCCGCAGTGCGTCGATCATTTCACTGATCGATTCCTGGGGCGTCTTGTCAACGAGGTCTTTTAACACGCTTTCCAACTCCCTGTTCAGCCGGGTGATGCCCTTTACCGCAGCGCCGGCCGTGTCGGCCTCCGCGTCCCGGGGTTGTTCCAGGGTATATTGCAGGCGCGTGGCCAACAGATTCTCGGGACCTTGGTCCGCACAGTTTCGCAGCTCCTGGCCCAGGCTGTGCTGTGCATCGGCCACCAGTTTCAGGCCTTCGCTGTAGGGCTCATCCGCCTGCTGCAGGGTCCTGCGCAGGGCCTGCTCGGCGCTGAAGCACTGCTCTGAGAAACTGTGAAATAATTCCTCAAAGGAGATGAAGGTTTCTCTATTTTCCACTTGGCTCATAAGCTCGGCATACCTCTCGTTGCTCACGCTGCTAACCACAATTCCCTGTCTCCCTGCGCTGCAAGGACCGTACCAGAAAACCCGATTGCGGCGATTCAGGTCCCAGGCGCTCACCGGAACCGTGACGGGCGGCGCCGGGCGGCAGTGGCTTACCAGGGCTACCACCCGTGAGTGGAATTTTTCGCGGTATCCGTCGCCCGTTCCGACAAGCGGCCCCTGGCTGCAGCGTGTAGATTTTTCAAACAAAGTGAAAATTCTGCATACAATTGTCAGCTCGCCGTGCCGCCGCTGAGGTATCCAGGCGCCGGCGGCTGGCACGATGATTGCTGCTGCTTGCTGATGAAGAAACAAAACCAATGCATGCCAGCAACGCGCCAGGGCATGCCAGGCCCCAGTCAAACACCCGATCTACCGCGGCGGGAGTAAGCAAAAGCGACTTGACGATGGACACTTTTTTGCAGAACTGGCACACCGCCGCCACAACCAGTCTCGGGTTGTTCTGGATGGCATTGTGGGCGTTTGTCCTGGGTTACTTTATCTCCAGCCTGATACAGGTTTTTGTCAGCAGGGCAAGGATGCGCAAGAGCATGGGCGATACTGGCGCGCGAAGCGTGGGGCTGGGAGCCCTGTTCGGATTTATATCCAGTTCCTGCTCTTTTTCCGCCCTGGCCACCACCCGCGCGTTATTCAGTAAGGGCGCGGGGTTGATTCCCGCCCTGGCATTCCTGCTGGCTTCTACCAATCTGGTGATCGAACTGGGCATCGTGATTGTCGTTTTCCTGGGCTGGCAGTTTGTGGTGGGAGAATACGCCGGCGGAGTGCTGTTGATCCTGCTGATGTGGTTACTGGTTTCCCGCACGCTGCCCCAAAATCTTGCGGAGCAGGCACGCGAGCACGCCCGAGCTCAAGAGGACAGCAGCGACGAGGGCGAGCCGCACGACTGGCGCAGGCTGATCGCCAGCCGCGAGGGCTGGCTCCAGGTCAGTAACAAATACGTGATGGAGTGGCAGATGGTGTGGAAGGATGTCGCCATCGGCTTCACCGTTGCCGGCATTATTGCATCCTTCGTTCCGCGCCGTTTCTTTGAAATCCTTTTCGTCGGCGCCGGCAACCCGGAACCCGGGTTTACGGATGTGCTGCTGCAGGCTCTGGTCGGTCCGGTGGCGGCTTTTTTTACCTTCATCGGTTCCATGGGCAACATCCCGCTGGCGGCGGTGCTGTTCAATAATGGCGTCAGTTTTGCCGGGGTCATGGCGTTTATTTTCAGCGACCTCGTGGTGCTGCCGGTGCTGCGGATACAGGCGCGCTACTACGGCTGGAAGATGAGCTTTTATATACTCGGCGTGTTCCTGGTTGCACTCGTCGCGACCGCTTTACTGCTGCACTACGGTCTGGCACTGTTCGACGCCCTGCCGGCGGCGGCCGCCGGGGACGCACTCGCCGGGCGGGACCTGTTCGCCGTGGATTACACCCTGGCACTGAACCTGCTGGCGATTGGTCTCAGCGTCATTCTGCTAGGCTGGAAATGGCGCGCCCGGGGGTTTGGCGCGCACGGCTCCAAAAACCTGGGTGAGCGCGTCCTGCTCTCACTGGTTGCGCTGGCGGCCTGCTGGCTGGCTATCGGTGCGCTGCTGCCGGTTGCGATACCCGATCTGGTTTAAGCGGGTCGTACTCGGATGAAGGGGATTGGATCAGGGCGTGTACTCCTCCACTCCCATCAGCGGTATGGATTCTCTTGCTGCACGTCCGCCAACAACCAGAATTCGGTTATTCAGCGTTGCAGCGCCAGGGGAATAACGGCTCTGTGTCATATCAGCCCGACGACGCCATCGATCATTGGCCGGGTTGTAACGGTAGGTTCATGCGGAGGTGGAATTGGAATTCGTTGGGTCGAAACCACCGACCACGCAGAGCATACCGTCGTGAACACTGGCGGAAGCGAAATCTACTTTGCGCGGGTAATTCGCCACCTTAGCCCACTGATCTTTTACCGGGCCATACCGGTGAACCAAATTGGAGTTGACCAGCTCATTGTTTGAACCACCAAACACATAGACGTAACCTTCAATCGCACCTGCAGCAACACCGACTCGTGGTGTTGGCATGTCGGCACCGGTTGACCATTGATTGGTCTCCGGGTCGTAGATTGCGACTGCAGACAATCCAGGAACGTTGAATGCGAAGGTATTGCCACCGCCGACGACGCAGATTTTATCGTCAACAACGGCACTGGCGGCTGCTGAGCGGCCGAGCGGTAATGGCGCCCGGGTACGCCAGCGATCCGTGATGGGATTGTACTCCTGGACTGTGGTGATCGTCTCTCGAAAACCTCCGGGACCGCCACCAATGACATAACACCTGCCGTTCACGGCGCGGGCGGTGGCCCATGCGCTGGGCGTTGGTAACCCGGCCCTTGGAGTCCACGTGTCTGTAGAAGGATCGTACTCTTCAACCCTGTCCGCGTCGCCTACCGACCAACCCAGCCCAATCGCGTAAAGCTTACCGTTGAGAACACAGGTAGATACACCCACCCCCGTCGTCTTCACTGCCTTGCTTGCCCAGGAGTCCGGCATCTTGAAACGCGGCTCGAGGAGCCATACGTCATCTGATTCCAGGATAATCATCAAGGCCTCGTTACCCTCAAAACCGGCAGTGGATAACGTACAGGGTTTCGAAGAACCGCCGCACAGATATTGGGAATCTTTCACCCATCCTTCAAATTCATAGCCCTCGCCCGGTTCAGCAATGAATGTCTCCTCAAAGAAGATGTCAGTGACCTCGATATCACAACGCTGATCAGGACCGCACGAGAAGCTGTCCGACTCGGTACGCACTGAGCCATGCTCGGAAACAGCTATCTCAAGTTTGCAAGCGGACAACACGACGAGGGCTGCTTTGGGGAGCGTATTGGATTGAGCACTCGTCCCAGGCCGGCCTGGCGGCCGCCCCCGTACTGGACGATCACAACGGCCTGAGGGCTGTTGTGACCCTCCGGGCTTCGCCGCTGCGCGGCTTGTCTCAAAACGCTAACGCGTTTTGTCGAATGGTGTGGTCCGGCACCCCGATCGCTCCAGACTAATCCGCCGGCTAAACGAACAATGCATAATAATGCACGACTGTTGTCGGCAAAATGTCGGCATGCAGCAAAGTATTTGGAAGCCGCTGGGTTTCCAAACTGCCTTCTATTCGCGGGCCTTTTGACTGGACTTGATAGCCCGCCTCTCCTCAGGCCGGGCCATCCTGTCTAGCCTTTGGGCACAGGCGATAGCAGTGATTCGATTAAGATCGGTTTCGCGGGGAAACGGGCGGTGAGTGGCCCGATATCTTTTTCATCCTTGCCGAGCACATCCGCCATGATGCAGCTTATGTGATAGCCGCAGAACCGCCCCTGACACATTCCCATGCCCGCGCGAGACAGGAGTTTAGCGGCATTTGCGCTGCCAGGGTGCGGGTAATCGCGCAGGCAATCGCGAAACTCACCCACGGTAATCTCCTCGCATTTGCACAGCGTCGAATCTTCAGTTCCCAATTGTTCAAAAATGGCCCTACCCGGATAGGAAAGGTCTCTGAGCAGCCGCGCAAACCGGTTCAGCGACGCCAACCGCCTGCGCATCAACCGAGCGAGTGACTCGGCCTCTGAGAGATTTATCCTGCCCTGCGCCAGCGCCACACCCAGCCCGGCAAGCCGCCCCTCTTCCAGAGCCACAGAGGCTCCCGCTACTCCCGTTATTTCGCCAGCCACATAGAGCCCCGTGCAATTCGTCTGCTGCCACTGGTCGTGTTCGATCAGCCATCCGCCAGAGTCAGCGGACCAATTGCAGCTCGCCCCGGCCTGCCGCGCCAGTTCGGAGGAAGCAAGAAAACTGAAACACACGCCAAGCCGGTCGCAGCGCAGCGTCTGCTGGTCGTCTCCCGTCAGCCTGCCGCTGGCATCGATCCCACCAACCGTCAAAGCCTGCAGACTGTCTCCGCCCTGCGCAGCCAGCACGGTCTGAGAAAAGCGCACCGGTATGCCCTTCATTACCAGCCGCGACAGCACAGCCAGAAAGAAAGCAAGCTGACCGGCGTGCCGGAGCAGGACAAGCGGGTGGCGCAGTGGCGTTAAAAATTTACGCAAGGGCTGGCAGAAAAGTACGGCCTCGACCGTGCCCCCCGCGCGAGCGACCTGATCGGCGACGATGAGTTGCAGCGGATGACTCCCCGCAAATACAAATCGCTCGCCTGGAACCAGTTGCTGACTCTTGATAAAAGCCTGGATACCACCCGTAGCCATTACGCCAGGCAGGTTCCAGCCTGGAAAGAGAGCAGGCATATCGTAGCAGCCGGAGGCGATCAGCACGCAGCGGGCATCCAGCCTCAGGCAGCCACGCGCCTCGCTATTAAGCAACAATTGATACTTATAGCCCTTTGCACTCTCGTGACTTTCCGTAATTCCCAGCACCGAGGTCTGAAAGAGCCACTGAATCTCCTTTAACCCTTCCACTGCGCTAACAAGCCGCCGCAGCGGTCGGTATATACGACCGGACAACCACTTTTCGACAGTGAAGCATTCAGGCGGTTGGCGATATATTTGACCGCCCGATCGCGCCTGCTCATCAATGATGGTGACGGACACCCCGTGGCGTGAAGCCGTTTCGGCGGCCGCGAGCCCGGCGGGGCCCGCTCCGATGATGGCGAGTTCAGTCTGCATGTGCGCGAACTTCTTCGGAATCGGCAGACACCGCGGTGGTGATCGACATGTCCGGCTCAACATAGGTTACACAGGCGCGAACCCGACGAGAATGGCCATCACGCTCGATGTTTACCAGGCATTCAAAACACACACCCATATTGCAATAAGGCGCCCTGGGCTGCCCTCGCCCGCTCACGTTAAATGTAGTGACGTCGCTCGCCAACAACACGGTCGCAACTGTCTCGCCAGCAAATGCCTCAACAGTCTCGCCGTTAACCCTCACCGAGATCGGTTGTGTACGAGAGACATTTGTCTGGATGCGCCGGGCCATACATTAAGCCATGAATGCATTGATCTGGTTGAATCGGTCTGGAGAATAGGCATCGATGGGAAAAGACGTGGCGCCGGTGAGCATCAGTTCGGACATCAGTCTCGCGTAAGTCGGCCCGTAGGTAAATCCCGACCCACCCGTGGCGACATAAAAGCCGGGTTTCTGCGTAAATTGCCCGAGCACGGGCAGTTGATCCGGGGTGATCCCGGTGGTGCCCGTCCAACTCCGCAGCAGGTGCAGATCGGCGATCGCGGGTACTATCTCGGCCGCACTTTGCAGATTTCCCCGGACAGATTCCAGGTTGATTGCCGGCGCCCGGTCCAGCAGCCAACTGCCTCCACTTCGCTGCATCGGGGCGGACCACCCGCCTCCAATGAGCAGGTTGCCATCAGCCACCTGCTTCAGCGAAAGTTTACGGCCAACGTGCTGGATCAGGTGGTGGACGATGGGATTCGTCTTCTCGGTCGCGTTCATCAACAGACCCACCGGAAAAACCGGCAGGTGTAGGCCAGCCATGGCGGCAATCTCCACTGACCAGGCACCTGCGGCGTTCAGTACTGCCTCCGCGCTCACCCACCCGGATTCTTGCTTGTTACCCGCCCCCGCCAGCTTGATCTCCCATCGACCAAACCTGCGCTGGATCGCAGATACCCTGATGTCGGTGAGTACCGAGGCACCGCTTGCGACCGCCTTGGAGGCAAAAGCATGGGTTAACAGGCGCGGGTTGCAATGCCCCTCATGAGGGCAGTAGAGTGCACCCTGAACACTCTCGCTCAGATACGGGGCTCGTGAATGAGCCTGGGCGCCATCCAGCAATTCCACCGTCAGGCCCTGCCCGCCTTCTATCTTCGACTTCAATTCCAGCAGCGAGAGTTCCTCGGGCGTTTCGGCCAGCATCAGTCCACCTTCCATGACCAACTCGAGATTACTGTCGAGCTCATGTTCTATGTCGCGCCAGTGGTCGATGGCCAATTGCGTCAGGGCGACATAATGTTCGAGTTCCCTGGCGTGTTCCTGGTGATGCTTGATCAGACGGTGTTCAAGTTGAAAGTGCAGGGATCCGGCATTCCGCCCGGAGGCACCCGCGTTGATGTCACTGCGTTCCACCAGTAGCACCGTTGCACCCGACTCTGCAAGGTAACAGGCAGTGGCACACCCGACCAGACCACCACCGATGACTATCGCATCGTACTGTTGCATGCTAGTGGATCATACCCAGTTCTGTCAGGGTCTCCCTGACTTTCCCTACACCTGCCTCGGAGAGTGGCAGCAGCGGGGTTCTGGTATACCCTCCGGGTAAACCCTGCTGGTTCAGTGCCTCCTTGAAAATGGCCTGGGCCGCGCCGAAACGCCCCGTATAGCCCGGTGTGAACCAGGCTCTCATCAGGGTCGTATCTCGCTCGCCCAGCGCCCGTGCGCGCTCAAGGTCGCCCTCCCACAATGCATTGAAGAAGTCCGGATGTTCTCTTCCCAAAACTCCCCCGGCACCCATCGTGCCATCCGCGCCATGCTGCAACACCAGGGCGGCACCCAACTCATTCATAGGTATGCCGAAAACCCTGACTCTGTCCTTCAAGGTAAAAAAGACATCCATGAAATGTCTCAGATCGGGCGTAGAGTTCTTGATAGCGACAACCCTCTCGAGTTCGGCCAGTCTGGACAGCAGCGGCAGCGACATATCGACGTTGGTACCCGGCGGCCAGTTGTAGACGCAAATCGGAAGCCTGCTGGCATCGTTTACTTCCTGGTAAAACGCCAGGATTTCGTCCTCATTGGGCACCATGTAAGGCGGGGGGGTCAGCAGTGCCCCGTCGAAACCGCAGTCGGCGGCCCAGGCGATATTTTTAATGGCCTCCTCTGCCCGGAACGCAGTGCAGCCCGCGATGAGGGTTAGCTTTCCGCCCAGCTGTTCACCGGCGATGGCCAGCAGCCGCCTCTTCTCTTCGCCGGTCATGCTGAACCACTCACCCTGCGTCCCCAGCACTACGATACCATGCATGCCCTGCTCATATAACCAGGAATACAGCGCCTGCACGGCCGACTCGTCGAGTTCCCCGAACGCGGTAAATGGTGTGGTGACGGCGGGAATGTAACCACGCCAACTGACGGAATGCCGATCCATACTATGCCTCCAACCCTGGGATCACTGTGCCAGCGTATGCTTTCAACAGGCTTGCTTCAATAACATCGAAATGATATTTTTGTTGCTTCCTATGCAATATATATTTTCTGGTTACCGGAGCCAGGTTGACGCCATGCTAAGTGATACACGCCTTCGCTACCTTTACGAGTCCGCCCAGTTGGGTACCATGCGAGCTGCCAGCGAGAAACTCGATGTCGCCACGTCTTCAGTCAGCCGCCAGATAGGAGAACTCGAGTCAGAACTGGGCCTCGCACTGACGGAAAAGGGGCGGCGCAAGATCAAGTTGACTGAGGCGGGCGAACTCGCTTGTGACTACTACCGTCAGAAGCTTGCCCAGGAGGAGGTGTTTTTATCGGCGCTCGGTGACTTAAAGAGCATCCGGACCGGCAAAATCAAGCTGGCCGTGGGCGAGGCGTTCGTCACCCAGCACTTCAGCGACATGCTGCAGGATTACATGCGGGACTACCAGGGCATGGAGGTGCAGGTTGAGGTCAGTAATACCAATACCGTCGTCGAGATGGTGCGCGAGGATGATGCTCACATGGGCCTCATCTTCGATATCCCCAGAGACCCAAAAATCCGGTCACGCCGCATCCTGGACCAACCGCTGCGCGTCATCGTCAACAAGGAACATAGACTGAGCCGCAGGAAAAGTGTAAGCCTGGCTGATCTTAGCGCTGAGAGCATTGGTCTCCCCGAGGATCGCTACCGCATACGCCAGCTCATTCGCAGTGCCGAGCAGGAGGAAGGCGTTTTCCTGGAGGCAGACCTGGTGACAAATTCACTGGCGTTGATTAGCGATTTTGTTAAGTCGGGCCGGGGTATCACGATCATGCCCGAGGTAGTCATGCACCGGGAATTGGTATCCGGGGAACTGGTCGCTCTGACTACGGACAATAAAATTCTCAACTCCACCAAGACCAGCCTGATTACACGACTCGGCCGCCAGCTGACAATAGGTGCGCACAAACTGCTGATGCGTATCGAGGGCCACCTGAGCGATATCGCACGAGATACAATCTGAAACGATAGTCGGATCAGAATCAGCCGGCGATTTCAGCAGTCACTTCGATTTCTATCAGGAACTCCGGCATTGCGAGGCATTGCACGCCAATCCAGGTATTGGCGGCAGGCTCACTATCGCCATAGAAGTCGGCAATGGCCATGCCGACAGGCTCCAGATACTCCGGTCTGTGATCCACGACATAGGTGCGCATGCGTACCACGTCTGCAGGTGTGGCTTTCGCCTCCGCCAGCACTACACGAAGATTTTCCAGTGCCTGCCTGGCCTGCGCGGCGATGTCGTTGGCACCGACCAGCTTACAATTCTTATCCCAGGCAACCTGCCCTGCGCAATGAATCGTCTTTTTACCGGCTGAAGTGGCCGCATGTGAAAATCCATACTGCCTGCTATCGTACAGAGAAGCGGGGTTTATCGTCTGTCTGGGCATTACCTACTCCATGATCACTTTATAGATATTCAACCAGTTCGAGCTGGTTGCCGAAGGGGTCGAGAACATACCAGGACCGGGATGATGGACAGGGACCATCGGTCATTTCGATCGGGCCACTCATCGGCTTGCAGTCGTGCTGCTCAAGGTATTCGATCGCACATTGAACGTCGTCCACCTCCAGGCAAAGATGGCGAGCACCGACGTCGCAGTTCAGCGGCGGAGCCTGCCTGGCGGTCTCCGGCAGCTCGTAGCGGAACAGCTCCAGGCCCAATTCCTCCGTCAGCTGCAACATGGCAATGTGCAGGCGAGCGCCCTTCACATTGACGTGAGCCTCGGTCCAGTCGCGGCCATCCTTCATAGCGGGCAGTTCCCGGGCGTCGAAAGGACCCATCCGGTACACCAGCCTCGCTCCCATAACTTCAGTGTAAAACGCCACCGCTGCCTCCAGATCCGACACGGTCAAAGATACATGGTCGACGCGTTTAAACCTTGGCTTGATAACAGTGTCCAAAGCAGCTCCTCCTTCGGCTCAGCTTTAAAGTTCCAGCAATTGCAGATAATCCGGCACTTTCACCACCGCGAGAAGAATCGAGAGACCCAGACCTGCGAACAGTATGAGATTGCGCCACCACCCCGCGCGGTAATCGCCCATAACCCGCGCCTGGTTGACGAGATAGATGACGACGAGAAAGACAACCGGAATTACCAACACATTGATGCCCATCAGCAACACCACTTTGAGCAGCGCCGGAAAACTCCAGAAGGGTGCCAGCAGGGCCGGGATTACAATCATCACCGCAAGCAGGCGATGATAAGTGCGATTTTCATTGCAGAATCGCCAGTTGGCGCCCACCATATCCAGGCAAAAATACACCGATACCTGGGCGGCCACGACCAGCGTGGTCATCGCGGCCATAAAGACTCCGGCTGCAAATATACCGGGACCCACAAAGGCAACGCGATCTGGCAAAGCTCTCAATAGCACACGGCCGGCCTCATGGACCGCGTCAATACTCGCGTGGTCCGGCAATGGGTAGAGCGCAAAGCCGCCGGCGACCATGATAAAGATTGCATAGGCGCCGAAAATAACGCCGAGGTTGATAATAGAGCGTCGCAGGTCGCGTTGCAGGGTTGAGGCACTGTGGTCCGCATCGGAGCTCATATAGGGTATTCCCAGCAACGCCGCTGGGGCAATCGCACTGCCCACCACAGCAATTATTGAGCCACTGGCGATGCGTGTCTGATCTGTACCCGGAACCGGCAGGTCCGCGGGAATACGCGGTACGAAACCCCGCAAAATGTCGGCGTACTCACTGAATCCGCGAAGGGCCACGAACAGGAAACAGAAAAACATCATGACCATGAGCAAGCTCATGGCCTGTTGCATCCGCTGGTAGCCCTGGGAAAGTATCAGCCAGAGAATGCCGACGGCACAGGCGATCGAGAGTGCAATCTCAGCCCAATGATAGGTCCCCGCATCTTGCAGCCCCGCGCCTCGTTCCGGGGGATATATCCCGACCAGCGACATCAGCGCCGAGGTCATGACAGAAAATTGCCCCATGATGATCAGCAGATGCACTGGCACGATAACGACGAGCAGCAGCCATGCAAGTCCGGGATTGATATGGCCGCGTATCAGGGAAAACATACCCTTGTCGCGGGTGAGCGCACCAATTCGGGAAGAGCTGTCGACACTGATGACGAAGATCGGCAGCATTAGGGGAATAACCCATAACAGCTCGTAGCGAAACCAGGCACCAGCGAGAATGAAAGAGGCCACTGCACCTGCGCCCATGGTACCCGCCGCCATCACGGCCGACGGCCCTACTATATTTCGGAAAATGCGGGCAGTGGCTCTCACCGGTCCAAATGAATGAGCCCATTGGGCGTCTGAGATACTCATTGCCGGCAACCTGACTATTAAAAGAATCGTTTACTGAGGGTCAGGGAAATCGTCCGCGGCCGCAGCGGTATAAAGCCGTCGGGCGTCAATCCCGGGATAATTCTGAATACGTCGATCACCGTATCTTCGTCAAACACGTTGTCCACGGCGAGTGTCGCCGTCCAACTGTCTCCCTCCACACCGGCCCGAACATTGACCAGCGTATAGGAATCGAGCTCCAGATCGAGTGGATTATCGGGGCGTAACTCGGTATTTCTCCCGCCCATGTAGCTGACATCGAGGCCGACCAGGCCCTCGACAGAACTGCCCTGGAAGGGAAACCGGTACTGGCCTGTAAGGGTAACCGTGCTGTCGGGGATGTAGGGAATAGCATCACCTTTTATGCCGGTGCCGGGAATTGGATTGTCCCGGGAAAGCTCCGCATCGGTATAGCTCGCGACGAGACCCACTTCGAGACGATCCGTCACCTGGGCATTGAGATCGACCTCCAGGCCGTAAATATCTGCACCGCCCCCATTGGCGCGGAACGGAAACATAATCGCCGGGTCATCCGCATCCTGCGCCTGGTCCTGAATTTGAATGTCGGCCCAGTCGATATAGTAGAGCGAAGCATTGGCGATCATTCTGCCATCCAGCAAGGTGCTTTTGAGCCCGATTTCGTAGTTATCCAGCGAGTCGGAACCGTATCCGGAAGGAATATCGACATCTGCAATTTCCGCTGCCGTCTGGTCATTGGTGCCGCCCGCACGGAAGCCTTGTGACCATTGCGCGAACACCATGATGTCATCGTCAAGGTGATAAGAAAGGTTCAATTTGCCAATGACATCGCTCTCGTCGAAACCCTGGACCGGTCCGCGTCCGGCACCCGGGTTGCCTCCAAAATCCTGCACCGCGGTAGCCACTTCAGCAATATCGATATCAAACCACCGGGCTCCGGCGGTCAATGTCAGAGAATCTGTAAAATCATAGGAAAGCTCTGAAAAAACCGCTGTTTCCTCGATTTCGCTTGCGACATTTCTGTCCAGAGAGAAGCCCTTGACTCTGGTGAACTTACCCGTGTCGGGATCTGACGGAAATATCTGGCTGCGGAAGAACCTGTCCTCATTCTGGTGAAAAACACCAAAGAGAACCTGAAACCGGGAGTCCCAATCGGAGGCGAAGCGGATTTCGTAGCTGTCCAGTTCCCTGTCTTTAGGTTGGGTGATGACCGAGTAGGGACCTACAACTGCGGAGGCGTCCCGATTAAACTCCGTGTCTCTCTCATAACGCGATAGGGTCGCAGTAATGTCTCCATAGTCAGTACCATAGTCGATGGTGGCGTTATAGAGCCTCATTTTGTCCTTGAAGGGATTACTCGATAGATCCGCCTGAAAGTAATCGGGCAAAGACATTTCAGCATAATCTACGTCATTGAAGTAAGCGGGGCCCTCGGATTGCATATCCTGGTACATTGCCATCAGGCTGATGCTCAAATCGCTGGTCGGCGTGTACAGCAGTATAGCCCGAGCGGCATCGGTCTCATCGGAATTGACGCCGTCTCCAAAGCGATTATCAATGTAACCGTCGTCATTCAGGTATAAACCGCTTACTCGAAGGGCGAGTTTATCCTCGACCAGAGGGAAACTGGCTGCCGCTTCGATCTGGCTACCCAGGCTCCCCCTGTCCGGTTCCCGCAACGTGGCCCTGACATTGAATTCAGGGTTTGCGAGATCCGGTTTATTGGTAATGTATCGAATTGTGCCTGACAGGGAGCTTGAACCAAATGTCGTACCCTGTGGACCTTTCAATACCTCCACCCTGTCGAGATCAAACAATTTGATGTCGGGCTGACGACCGCCGCCATCCTGGGCATTTTCACCGGTAACGATTACCTCATCCAGATACAGGCCAACCGTACCCGCGCCGGTGGCATTTACTCCACGCACGATGTAGCGCTTGTCCCCCGGGCCCTGATCAAATACGTTCAGTCCGGATATCAATCGAAAGAAATCGTTGAAGTCCGTGGCGCCCATCTGGATGAGTTTGTCTCCCGACAGCGCCTGAACAGAGATGGGAATATCCTGGAGTTTCTGGGCGCCGCGCTTCGAAGCCGTTACCAATATTTCTTCCAGTAGAGGCTCTTGCTGGGCTGTTACAGTTAAAGCGGCAAAAGCAAGGGGCAATGGCAACAGCCTGAATCCTGTCAACAGCTTCATATCGTTACTCCTTCGAGTGCATTACTAAGGGCTTACATCGTCAACCAACGGACTGTGTAGGCGATGAGGCTGATGCCAGTGTAGAGAAGTCATTATTTGTTTCAATAACACCAAATGTTAATTTATGTTGTCTTTAAAGCAACATTCTTCAGCTCCACTGCAACTGTAAAATAACGCCGGCAGAGCATTCGTGAGATTTTCGAGCGGGAGGGCTTCGTCGCGGACATTAATCTGGCGTGATCATCACTCCGGCCAAGGGACAGAGTGTTTTACCCGAGACATCCTTTACAGCGTATAACGTACCGCCAGCCGACTGAGCCCCGGCCGCATTCTTAACCGGGACAAGGAGCGAGTTGATACTTTCAGCTGATAAGCGGTCATTGAGCAAGAGCGCTGACACACCGACATCCGCTTGAGCGATGGCGGCCAGGAGTAGGGGACGGGATCCGACAGTTACCCTCAAGATTCAGGGTACGCGGTCCGTGATCCCCAGGCGGTTGTCGCCGATTTTCTGCTTGCGCAGGCCATTGGGGCCATCCGTCAGCATGATGGATGGCAGACCCGGGTGTGCCGGACCCTTAAAATTCTAGAAGCCCTCGCCACAGCAAAAGCTTGCCTTATGTTCGCGGCTCAAGCCTCCCAGGATGTCGAAGACACGCGTATCTGTCATGTTGTGGCCCTTGTCGGGTTTACCGGTACGGTGAGGTGAATACAATGGGTCGCGACGGGATTGGCCACCGACGCCAGTTGCAGGTAACAGGCTTGCAAGTAGCCCTTGGCAAAAAATACTTGCAGGGCAAAGAGTAGGAATAAGAGAAGTCGCTGACAACATATGGCTGGCCGGAAGGCCGGACCGCAGCTTTATGGATTATGATCCAGGATTCTTTGATGAAGATGTGGGGCGGGTAGAATCCGCCGCCAATCCTTTTATACCGGAACTGTAAACCATGTTTCCGGTATACACCCTTCGAATTTGGTGGGCCGTACTGGATTCGAACCAGTGACCAATTGGTTAAAAGCCAACTGCTCTACCAACTGAGCTAACGGCCCTGAAAGAGCCGCGTATCTTACGGATTTGGAAGGAAAACTCAAGGGCTTTTTTAGCCCGCCCGAGGCCCGCAATCAGGGCGCCGCGACTCCGGTACGGCCGGTAGGCGCCGCGCCGTGAGCGGACAGTTCCCGCAGGAAGGGTTCCAATTCGGGAAGGACCTCGGCCAGGCCATCGAAGGTCGGGGAAAGCCCCAGCAGGAGTTCCACGTGGTTGACGCCGTCCAGTTCCCGGTGCCGGACGGACGTGCCGCAGCGGGCCATGGCGGCGGCCATTTTTTCCGAGTGCATGGGCAGCACGGTGGTATCGGCAGCCCCGTGCAACAGCAGGGCGGGGGCCCGGTCACCGCAGGCAAAATGCACCGGACGGGCCTGGTTGGGGTCATCCAGGCCGGCAAATACCGCCCGGGTGGGGCGGTAGTCCAGCGGGTCAAAGGTATAGGGGCCCGCCAGGCCGACCCAGCCGCGCAGCGGTAGTCCCCCGACCCCGGCGGACTCACGGTAGTGGCCATCCAGGGCCAGCAGGGACGCGATGTGGGCGCCGGCGGAGTGACCCAGCAGCACGATTCCGTTTTGGGCCTCGGGCACATGGGCCTGCAGCCAGGCCAGCGCCAGGGCGCCGTCCTCCACAAAACCCGGGAAGCGCACCTCGGGATAGACCCGGTAGTCCGGCAGCGCGACCGTGTACCCCAACCCGGCCAGGCTTTCACCCACGAAACGGTAGTTTTCGCGCTGTCCGTTCTGCCAGCTGCCACCGTAGAAAAACACCAGCAGCGGGGCTCCCTCGCGAACTTCCTCCGGGTAGAACAGGTCCAGCCGCTGCCGTGGCCCGTCGCCGTAGGCCAGGCCGGCTTGCACCCGCTCTGCGCCGTTGGGAGTCAGGCCGTTCACCAGTTTGAGCGGCGAACAACCGGCCAGCGCGGCCACCAGCAGTCCAGAGACGGCCAGTAGCGGCAAAATCCTGTAGAAGGGGCGTTTCGGGTCGATAGTCATGGTAATTCCGTCGGGGATTTCCTACCTTAAAGAACTGTGTCTGCCCAATCAATGATACGTAACGGGGAACTACATGGCTTACAGGGTAATCGTCTGGGGAACGGGCAACGTCGGCCGCCCCGCCATACGCGCGGTATTGTCGCACCGGGAGCTGGAACTGGCCGGCGTGGTGGTGGCCAACCCGGACAAGGTGGGCCGGGATGCCGGGGAAATCGCCGGCGTCGGGCCCTGCGGGGTGATCGCCACCGACAACTGGCGGGAACTGCTGGATAAAAGCCCCGATGCCGTGGTGTATACCGCCACTGCGGACACCCGCCCGGAGCAGGCCTTTGCGGACCTGCATGCCTGCCTGCAAGCTGGCGCCAATGTCGCCTCCAGCGCCTTTTACGCCCTGCTCCACCCGGGCAGCTCGCCGCCGGAATTGCTCGAGCGGATCGATGCGGCCTGTGCCGACAGCGGCGCCTCGGTGTTCATCTCCGGGATCGATCCCGGCTGGGTCATGGATTACCTGCCCCTGGTGTGCAGTGGAACCTCCTCCGCGATCACCGAAATCCGCTGCCGCGAGATTTTCAACTACGCCCTGTACGACCAGCCCCAGGTGGTCCGGGAGGTGATCGGCTTCGGCGGCCCCATGGAGGACCTGCCCCTGATGCTGCACGACTTCGCCATCGAAATGGTGTGGGCGCCCATGCTCAGGATTCTCGGTGAGGGGCTGGGCCGGCCGGTCGAGCGGGTCGCGGTAGAGGTCGAGCGGCTGCCATTGGAACAGACGGTCGCGGTGCCCGGGATGGGGACCTTCGACGCGGGTACCCAGGGCGCGTTCCGGTTCGAGGTGCAGGGATTTCACGGTGACCACAAGCTGTATGTGCTGGAGCACGTGACCCGCATCGACGACCGCTGCGCACCCCACTGGCCCTATCCCCCCGAGGGCGGCGGCTGCCACCAGGTTATCATCCGCGGCCAACCGGACCTGCACATCACCGTGCACGGTGCCGACCCGGTGGAACCAGGGCCCGCCGGCGGTGGCAACAGCTCGGCCGCCTGCTGGCTGGTGAATGCCCTGCCGGGGCTGTGCGCCGCGGCACCCGGGGTCAGGACCGTGCTGGACCTGCCCCGCATCACCGGCGCGGAACAACTGGCCTGTTGAGGCGGGTCGCTCAGGCGTAACGGGTGGGGTCTGCGATCCCGGCTTCCTCGAAACCGGCCCGGCGCAGGCGGCAGGAATCGCAGGCACCGCAGGCCAGGCCGTCATCGGTAGCCTGGTAACAGGATACGGTCAGGCTGTAATCCACCCCCAGCGCCAGCCCGGCGCGGATGATCTCCCCCTTGCCGAGGTCCATCAGCGGGGTGTGGATATTGATCTTCTGGCCCTCCACACCCGCCCGGGTGGCCACGTTGGCCAGCTGCTCGAAGGCCGCGATAAAGGCCGGACGGCAGTCGGGGTATCCCGAGTAATCCACGGCGTTGACCCCGATGAAGATGTCGTTGGCGCCCAGCACTTCGGCCCAGCCCAGGGCGATGGCCAGGAAGACCGTGTTGCGGGCAGGCACGTAGGTTACCGGGATACCCTCGGTTTCCTCCACCGGCACGTCGATGGCAATGTCGGTGAGGGCGGAGCCGCCGATGCTGTCGAGGTTCAGGTGCACGACCTTGTGTTCCACGTCCCCCAGCGCCGCGGACACGCGCGCGGCCGCATACAGCTCGGAGCGGTGGCGCTGGCCGTAGTCAAAACTCAGGGTGTAACAGTCGTAGCCCTGGTTGCGGGCCATCGCCAGCACCGTGGTGGAGTCGAGGCCGCCGCTGACCAGGATGACGGCTCTGGGCTTTCCGCTCATGCGCTCAGTGCCCCGGCTCGTCCTGCCACAGCAGCTTGTGCAGTTGCAGTTGCAGGCGCACGGGCAGGTTATCGGCCAGGATCCATTCCGCCAGCTCCCTGGCGTCCTGCTGCCCGTGGCTGGGAGAGAACAGCACATCCTGCACCCGCTCCGCCAACGTGTATTCGTCCAGCTTGAAACGGGCCCAGTCGTAATCGGCCCGGTCGCAGATCACGAATTTCACCTGGTCGGCGGGCTTCAGCAGGGGAATATTGCCGTAGTCATTGCGCCCCAGTTCGCCGGAAGCGGGGGTTTTCAGGTCCAGCACCACCACCACGCGCTCGTCCACACCGGCCAGGGGCATGGCGCCGCCGGTCTCCAGGCTCACCTCGTAACCGGCATCGCACAGCTCGCGCAGCAGGGGCAGGCAGTTGGGCTGCGCCAGGGGCTCGCCACCGGTCACCGTTACCAGCCGCGGTCGATGATCCGCCACCTCGGTCAGGACATCGTCGATAGTGCGCATCTCGCCCCCGGAGAAGGCGTACTCGGTATCACAGTAGACACAGCGCAGGGGACAGCCGGTGAGCCGCACGAACACGGTGGGCAGGCCCACCGTGCGCGCCTCGCCCTGCAGGGAGTAGAAAATTTCCGTGATACGCAGCGCCGGCGCCGCGCTGGCGGGCGCCGGGTCCGGGCTGTTGGTGTGAGTGCTGGCCATGGCGACAGGACCGCGATCAGAAGTTCTCGGCCAGGAATTCCTTTGCCAGTTTGACCGCGGAATGGTTGCTGGAGCCGTACTCCCTGATCAGCCGGTCCAGGTATTCCCGGCTTCGGTCCCGGTTGCCTTTCAGGTAATGCACCTTGCCCAGCTTGTACAGGGCATCGGGCACCTTGGGGTTATCCGGGTACAGGTCCAGCAGCAGGGTAAACGACTGGCGTGAGGCCTCGAGGTCCTGGGGCGTGATGACCAGGTACAGTTCGCCCAGCCAGTAATGCGCATTGGCCGCGTACTTGCCGCTGGGGTAACTTTCCAGGAAGCGTTGGAAGGCGCTCACCGCCTGGTCGAAGCGCTGCTCCCGGACCAGGTTGTAAGCGGAGCGATAGGCCTCACCTTCGCCGGGCTGTTCCGGTACCGAGGCACTGCCGCTGCCGCCGGGGACAACCGCCCCGCCACTCGCCTGGGACATACCACCCGAAGTTGCCGGGGCGCCGCCGCTGAGCGCGCCGACCCGACGATCCAGGTCCATGTAGCGTTCGAGGTTCTGTTCCTTGAGCTGGCGCAGCTCGTGGGCCTGCTCCTCGACCTTGCCATTCAGCATCATCACTTCCCGCTGCAACTGCTGTAGCTGCAGCAGCAGGTTGCCGGCATTGGGCGGGGCCCCACCCACGGCAGCACCGGCCTGGGAAGCAGCCGGTGCGGCGGGCGCCAGGGTCACCGGAGCTGCCGGCGCCGCGTCCAGGCCGTAACTGGTGCTGGGATAGGCGCCGGCCGGGGCCGGACTATAGGGATCGCGCGCGGGTTGGGAACTGCTGGTCGGGGGACTCGGGCGGCTCGCCTCCGATGACCCGGACTGGCTGGCACTGCTGCGCGCGGCGCGCTCAGCCTCCACGTCCACGTAGTCCTGGGCCTGGGCCACAAAGCACAACGGGCCGGCCACAAGGGCCAGCCCGCTTGCTGCAAGCGCTGCTTTCAACCGCTGCATGATTTACCGCTTATTTCAGTTCAACCCGCCGGTTCTGGGACCAGTTGGCTTCACCGGAACCGTAGGCTACTGGCTGTTCCTCGCCGTAGCTGACCGTCTCGATACGGTAGCTGGCGATCCCGTTCACAATCATGTAATCGCGTACGGCATTGGCGCGGCGCTCACCCAGGGCCATGTTGTACTCACGGGTACCGCGCTCGTCGGTGTGGCCTTCCAGGCGGACGCTGTCGTCGTTGCCGGACAGCAGGGCAATATGGGCGTCCAGGGCAGCCTGGGCTTCCGGCTTCAGGGTGTAGCTGTCAAAGTCGAAGTAGAAGACATTACCCGCTTCAGTGGCCGCCTCCTGCAGGCGGTACTGTTGCGCAGACTGCGCAGCAGCAGCCTCTTCCGCAGCTATACGCGCGGCTTCTTCCGCAGCGGCGCGGGCCGCGGCGTCCTCTTCTTCCTTGCTACCGCTGGAGGAACACGCGACCAGGAATGCCGCGGTGAACAGCAGAGTAAGTGCCTTACCGGCGACAGTGACATGTTTCATATTGCCCTTCCTTAAAAGATATATGTTTCAAAGTACTGTTTTTATACCGCTATCAGCGGCTCATATAGGGTGACCAAGCCGGCTCCCGGACATCACCTTGCCGCGAGGGCAACCGGAATTTCACGCCCCCGTCCACGGATACTGCCGCGAGTATGCCCCGCTCCGCGTACTTGGTTGCGTACAATACCATGGAACCATTGGGTGCGATACTGGGAGATTCATCCAATTCCGTGGAAGTCAACACCGTCAGGCGGTCGGTGACCAGATCCAGCAGGGCAATGTGGAATTGCCCGTTGCGCTGGTGTACCAGCACCATATTGCGCCCGTCCTGGGCCACCCGCGCCCGGGCGTTGTAGGCACCCTCGAAGGTCACCCGTTCGGTCCCTCCGGTGCGCAGGTCATAGCGATAGATCTGGGGACGCCCGCCCCGATCCGAGGTGAACAGGATGGACTTACCGTCCGGCATCCAGGTGGGCTCGGTGTCGATCGCGTAGTGGCGGGTGAGGCGGCTCAGGCGCTTGGTGCGCAGGTTCATCAGGTAGATGTCCGGGCTGCCATCCTTGGACAGCACCATGGCGAGGGAATTGCCATCCGGCGACCAGGCCGGGGAACCGTTCAGGCCCTTGAAGCTGGTCAGCTGCTCACGTTGACCGGTGGCTAGATTCTGGCGATAAACCGCGGGGCGGTTGGTCTCAAAGGACACGTAGGCGATTTCGCTGCCATCCGGGGACCAGTTGGGTGCCAGTATCGGCTCCCGCGACTCCAGCAGCACGATGGGGCGGGCGCCGTCCGAGTCGGCCAGGGTCAGGCGAAAATAATCCTTGCCGGTGGGGTTGCGGGTCACCGACACATACAGCAGCCGGGTGGCGAAGGCGCCACGAATTCCGGTGAGTTTCTCGTAGATGCCGTCCGAGACGCGGTGCGCCAGCATCCGCGCCTCGTTGACCGGGCCGGTTTCCGAGCCCATGTGGACACGGGTCTGGCGCAATACATCCAACAACTCGTACTCGATACGCATCTGGTTGGCGCCGGCAGCGAATACCCGGCCGATGACCACGTACTCGGTTTCGATAGCGCGCCAGTCGCGATAAAACACCTCCTGCTGGGTACTGGGCATGCTCAGCATATCGAGCCGGTCCACCGGGTCGAACTGGCCCGAGCGGGTCAGATCATCGTGGACCACCTGGGCCACGTCTTCCGGGGCCAGGCCACTACCCTGCCAGGCGAACGGCACCACGGCGATGGCCGTGGGGTTGTCGATGCCCTGGGTAATCTCAATGGTCAACTGGGCGCGGGCCATGGAGGCGACAAGCGACAGGGCCAGCGGCAAGAGCAGCAATAAAACCAGTTTTCTCATTAGTAACGCAAATCCTCAGGTCTGAATAACAGGCGGAAGCGCCGGAAGGTTCTCTCGAACTCCCGCGGCGGCAGGTTTTTCAACTCCGGGAAAGCACCCGCCTTTTCCACGGCGTTGATGGCCGAACGATCAAATGCAGCATTGCCGCTGGATTTGATAACGGTAACGCTAACCACTTCCCCGGTAGGAATCAATTGCAGGGCCAACAACGTCTCCATACCATTGCGGGCGCTGGGGGGCCGGCTCCAGTAATTGACCACGGTTTGCCGGATCAGGGCCGCGTAACTTGCCGCCATCTCCTCCTCGGTGACGGAAGACAGCGCCTCGTCCTCCTGCGCCATAGCCCGCGCCAGGTCACGCTGGGCCAGCTCCCGCAACTCCTGCTCGGTAATGCGCGGCTCCGGTTTGGGTTCGACTTTGGGCGGCGCAGGTGCCGGCCTGGGCTCGGGTCTGGGCGCGGCCTTCGGCTGCGGCTTGGGCGCGGGTTTGGGTGTCGGCGCCGCCTTGGGCTGGGGTTTCGGTTTCGCTGCCGGCTGCGGTTTGGGCTTGGGTTTTGGCTTGAATTCGCTGACGTCCACCAGCCTGGCCTCGATCACCTTGGGCAGTACCCTGGCCTCGATCACCTTGGGTTCACTGCCCGCCCAGTTGAATCCCAGGGCCCAGAGCAACGCCGCGTGCATGGCCACCGTCGCCAGCACCGGCCGCACCACGATGCGCGGGGTAGCGGGCCTGGCGTAGACGGATCCGCTCATTGCGGGTTCTCAGTCACCAGGCCGACACTGGGCGCGCCGGCTTCCTGCAGCGTGGCCATCAGGGTCACCACCTGGCCATAGGGCACGGCCCGGTCGCCCCAGACCAGTACCGGCTTGTCGGGGCTGCGGCGCATGATCACCGACACCCGCTGTTTCACGGTCGCCAGGGACAGGGCCTGCTCTTCCTGTCCGCCGAGGTTGAGAAACAGCTGGCCGGCACTGTTGAGGGAGACGATCAGCGGCTCGCTGTCCTGGTTTTCCACCGGGTTGGCATTGGCCTCCGGCAGATCGACCTGTACCCCCTGCATCAGCATCGGGGCGGTCACCATGAAAATGATCAGCAGCACCAGCATCACGTCGATGTAGGGCACCACGTTGATCTCCGACATGGGGCGGCGCCTGCCTTCTCTCCTGGCCATGACCGGCTAGTTCCCCCGCGTGCGCAGGGCGTAGGCCTGGCGGTGCAGGATGGATGAAAATTCGTCGACGAAGGTGTCGTAACGGTTGCTGAAGACCTCTACCTTGGCCGAGTAGCGGTTGTAGGCGAGCACCGCGGGGATGGCCGCGAACAGCCCCATGGCGGTTGCCACCAGGGCTTCGGAAATGCCCGGCGCCACGGTGGCGAGGGTCGCCTGGGTGGCATTGGCCAGGCCGCGGAAGGAATGCATGATCCCCCACACGGTGCCGAACAGGCCGATATAGGGACTGGTGGAACCCACTGAGGCGAGAAAGGCCAGGTGCCGCTCCAGGCGTTCCTCCTCGCGCATCGTGGCCACGCGCATGGCCCGTCGAGCACCCTCCATCACCGCCTCGGAGTCCATCTCGGACTGCTGCGCCAGACGCGAAAACTCCTTGAACCCGGCCCGGAAGATACTCTCCATACCGAACAGGGTCTGGCCGTCGGCGGCGCGCTCGTTGCCCTCGCGGTACAGCTGGGACAGCTCGACCCCGGACCAGAAACGCTCTTCGAAGTCATACATCTCGTCGGTGGCATTGCGCAGGTAGATAAAGCGCTGCACGATCATGTACCAGCTCAGCATGGAGGCGCCCATCAGCAGGGCCATCACCAGTTGTACGGTGATACTGGCGTTCAGCACCAGGTCCAGCAGGCTCAGTTGTTCTTCCACAGCTTGTCTTCCTTATTCCTAGCAGTCTGTAGCGCGCTCAGGGCACCGCGTGGGCCCGCAGGCGCTCAGCCATTTCGGCGGGGAGACGCCGCGGCTTGACCCCGCGCCGATCGACACAGGCGATGGTCACCTCGCCCTGCGCCATGATCTCCGCCCCCCGGCGAACCGCCTGTTCCAGTACCATGGAGGCGCCGCGCAACTGGCTGACCCGGGCCGTGGCCTCCAGCTCATCGTCCAGTCGCGCCGGCTCCCGGTACTTTACCGCGATATCCCGTACCACGAACATCAGGTCGTGGTTGAAAATGTAGTCCTTGCCGAAGCCCAGGCTGCGCATGAACTCGGTGCGCGCCCGTTCCATGAACTTGAGGTAATTGACGTAGTAAACGATGCCGCCCGCGTCAGTGTCCTCAATGTAGACCCGGAGTCCCAGGGAAAATTCCACCCCCGGACTCACGACCCGGCGTCTCCCCCGAAATCCAGTTCACCGCTGACCGGCACTGGCCCGTCCCGGCCCGGTGCATTGAGCCCGAAATGCAGGTAGGCGCTGCGCGTGACCATACGCCCCCGCGGGGTGCGCACCATATAGCCCTGCTGGATCAAGAAGGGCTCCAGGACATCCTCGATGGTACCGCGTTCCTCGGAGATGGCCGCCGCCAGGCTGTCCACCCCGACCGGGCCGCCGTCGAATTTCTCGATCATGGCCAGCAACAGGCGCCGGTCCAGGTGATCGAAGCCGCGCTGGTCCACGCTGAGCATGTCCAGCGCGCGATCCGCGACCTCGGCGCTGATGTGGCCGTCTGCCTTGACCTCGGCGAAGTCGCGCACCCGGCGCAACAGCCGGTTGGCAATGCGCGGGGTGCCCCGCGAGCGGCGCGCGATCTCCCCGGCGCCCTCGCTGTCCATCCCGATGCCGAGAATCGCCGCGGAGCGCGCCACGATCCGCGCCAGGTCGGCCACCTCGTAAAATTCCAGGCGTTGCACGATGCCGAACCGGTCGCGCAGGGGCGAGGTCAGCAGGCCCGCGCGGGTGGTGGCGCCGACCAGGGTAAAGGGCGGCAGGTCCAGCTTGATGGAGCGCGCGGCCGGTCCCTCGCCGATCATGATATCGAGCTGGTAGTCCTCCATCGCGGGGTACAGCACTTCCTCCACGAAGGGACTCAGACGGTGGATTTCATCGATGAACAGGACATCGCCGGGCTCGAGGTTGGTCATCAGCGCGGCGATATCGCCGGCCTTTTCCAACACCGGGCCCGAGGTGGTTTTCAGGGACACCCCCATCTCGTTGGCGATGATGGTGGCCAGCGTGGTCTTACCGAGACCCGGGGGGCCGAAAATCAGGGTGTGATCCAGGGGCTCACCGCGGCCCCGGGCCGCTTCCAGGAAGATGGACATCTGCTCCCGCACGACCTTCTGGCCGACGTACTCTGCCAGGGACTTCGGCCGGATGGCCCGGTCCATGGCGTCTTCCCGCGGGCTCTCCGCTTCCGGCGCGATCAGGCGGTCGGTCTCGATCATGGCGCGCTCACCCGTTGACCATGGACTTCAGTGCGCGGCGGATGAGTTCTTCGCTGTCGCGGACCTCATCGTCATTCACCGCGGCCACCACCCGGCTGGCCTCGGCGGGCTTGTATCCCAGCGCGATCAGGGCGCTCTCCGCGTCTGCGGCCATGTCCGGCCCGGCCGCGGCACCCCCGATTGTCACCACGGTGGCATCCAGCTGACCCAACCAGTCCTTCAGTTTGTCGCGCATTTCCACCAGCAGCCGTTCAGCGGTCTTCTTGCCCACCCCGGGCAGGGCGACCAGCGCGGAAATCTCATCCCGCTGGATACAGCGGGCAAAGCTGGCCGCGTCCATCCCGGACAGGATGGTCAGCGCCAGTTTGGGGCCCACGCCGCTGACCCTGATCAATTGACGAAACAGGTGCCGGTCCTGCTCGTCGGCAAAACCGTACAGCAACTGGGCGTCCTCGCGCACCACCAGGTGGGTCGCCAGAGACACTTCGGCTCCCAGCGCGGGGAGTTGGAACAGGGTGGTCATGGGAACCTGCAACTCATAGCCCACCCCACCCACGTCCACCAGGATTTCGGGGGGTTGCTTGTCGACCAGGGTGCCGCGTATTCGTCCAATCATCTGTTGTTATCTATCGCAAACGGCGCCGGCGCACGGATCTGGCGCCAGCCAGGTTAATCATACTTTGTTGTGTATGGGCATGACACAGGGCCGCGGCCAGGGCGTCCGCCGCATCCTCGGCCGGTTCCGCCGGCAACTTCAGCAGCACCTTCACCATATGTTGTACCTGGGCCTTGTCGGCCGCCCCGGTACCGACCACCGACTGCTTGATCTGCCGCGCCGAGTACTCGTACACCGCCAGGTCCTGCGCCACGCAGGCGACGATCGCGGCCCCCCGGGCCTGGCCCAGTTTCAGTGCGGAGCCGGCACTGCGAGCCATGAACACCTGCTCGATCGCCAGCTCTGCCGGGGCGTGCAATTCGATCAGCTCGGTGACCCCGGCATGGATGATGCCCAGCCGCTCGGGGAGCTCCCCCCGGGGCAGCCTGATTACCCCGCTGGTGACGTAAGCGGCGCGACCGCCGACATAGTCGATAATGCCAAAACCGGTTTTTTGCGAACCGGGGTCTATCCCCAGGATTAACGACATGATCTGGCCCGCCAGATGCCCCAGCGGCCATTATGCAGGAGATTGCGGTGGGTGGACAGCGCCGGCGCCCGGGGTTAGAGGTTGGCGAGGATCTCGTCGGGAATATCGGCGTTGGTATAGACGTTCTGGACGTCGTCCAGATCTTCCAGGGCATCCACCAGGCCCAGCACGGTCTCCGCCCCGTCGGCATCCAGTTCCACGGTGGTCGAAGCCACCATGGTCACGTCACCGCCTTCCGGGGTCAGGCCGGCCTTTTCCAGCGCTTCCTTGACTGCGCCGAATTCTTCCCAGGCCGTCGTGACATCGATGGAGCCATCATCGTTGGCCTCGACGTCCTCGGCGCCGGCCTCCAGCGCCACTTCCAGGACCTGCTCCTCGTCAGCCCCCGGGGCGAAGGCAATCTGGCCCACCCGATTGAACAGGTAGGCCACGGAGCCATCAGTACCCAGGTTGCCGCCGCGCTTGGAAAAGGCGTGCCGCACCTCGGCCACGGTGCGGTTGCGGTTGTCAGTCATGACTTCCACCAGCACGGCGACGCCACCGGGAGCGTAACCCTCATAGGTCAGCTCCTCCATATTATCGGCGTCGTTGGTGCCGGCGCCGCGCGCGATCGCCCGGTCGATGGTATCCCGGGTCATGTTGGCCCCGAGGGCCTTGTCCACTGCCGCCCGCAGACGGGGGTTATCCTCCGGCGCGGCCCCGCCCTGCTTGGCGGCCACCACCAGTTCCCGGATCAGCTTGGTGAACATCTTGCCGCGCTTGGCGTCCTGGGCCGCCTTGCGATGCTTGATATTTGCCCATTTACTGTGGCCGGCCATAGTACTGTTCCTTCTATATATACCTTAGTGCTTCGCTGCGGGCTCTTCCCGGGTCTGGCGCAGGCGGATATTCAGTTCCTTCAACTGGGCGCTGTTCACGTCACCCGGGGCATCGGTGAGCACGCAGTGCGCGGTCTGCGTCTTGGGGAAGGCGATCACGTCGCGGATGGACTGGCTGTCGGTCATCAACATGACCAGCCGGTCCAGGCCAAAGGCGAGGCCGCCGTGGGGCGGGGCGCCATACTGCAGGGCATTGAGCAGGAAACCGAATTTTTCGTCGGCCTCCTCGTCGCTGATACCGAGAATCCCGAACACGGTCTCCTGCATCTCGCGATCGTGGATACGGATACTGCCTCCACCCAGTTCGCAACCATTCAACACCATGTCGTAGGCCCGGCTGAGCGCAGACTCCGGATCGGCAGAGAGGGCCTCCGGGCTGCAGGACGGCGCCGTGAAAGGGTGATGCAGGGGTGTCAGCCCGCCTTTGTCGTCGTCCTCGAACATGGGGAAATCGACTATCCACAGTGGCGCCCAGCCCGGCTTGACCAGGCCGAGATCCTGGGCCACCTTGAGCCGCAGCGCACCCAGTGATTCGTTGACCACCCTGGCCCGGTCGGCGCCAAAGAAGATGATATCGCCATTGGCTGCGCCCAGGCGGTCCATCATCTGCGCCACCACGTCCTCGGGCATGAACTTCAGGATCGGCGACTGCAACCCGTCGACCCCGGCCTCGATGTCGTTGACCTTGATCCAGGCCAGGCCCCGGGCGCCGTAAATGGAGACGTAACTGGTGTAATCGTCGATTTCCTTGCGACTGATGGTCGCGCCCCCGGGCACCTTGAGTGCGGCCACCCGGCCTTTGGGATCGTCGGCAGGGCCGCGGAATACCTTGAATTCCACCTGCTGCATGAGGTCGTCCACGCTGACCAGTTCCAGATCGATGCGCAGGTCGGGCTTGTCGGAGCCAAAGCGCTCCATGGCCTCGGCGTAGGGCATGTGGGGAAATTCGCCCAGGTCCGTGTCGAGCACTGTCTGGAACAGCTGCCGGATCATCCGCTCCGCAATCGCCATGATCTCGGACTCGTCCAGGAAGGAAGCCTCGATATCGATCTGGGTGAATTCCGGCTGGCGATCGGCGCGCAGATCTTCGTCCCGAAAACACTTGGCGATCTGGTAGTAGCGGTCAAAACCGGACACCATCAGCAATTGCTTGAACAGCTGGGGCGACTGCGGCAGGGCGAAAAATTGTCCGGGATGGGTGCGGCTGGGCACCAGGTAGTCGCGTGCGCCCTCGGGAGTGGCCCGGGTCAGGATCGGGGTTTCGATGTCCAGAAAGCCCTCGCCGTCCAGGAAATTGCGCACTGCGGAGGTGATTTTCGAGCGCTGCAGCAGCCGCTCCTGCATCTCGTGGCGGCGCAGGTCCATGTAGCGGTAGCGCAGGCGCACTTCCTCGCCCACGGCGGTGTACTCGTCCATCTGGAAGGGTGGGGTCTGGGCGATGTTGAGGATTTCCAGTTCCTTGCCCAGCACCTCGATCTCACCGGTCGCCATGTTGGGATTGACGGTGCCCTCACCCCGGGCGCGCACGCGGCCGGAGATCTTCAGCACATATTCCGGCCTGACCCGGTCCGCGCGCTCGAAGTGCTCCTCGGTATCCGGGTCGAACACCACCTGGACGATGCCACCGCGATCGCGCAGGTCGAGAAAAATAACCCCGCCGTGGTCCCGGCGCCGGTCCACCCAGCCGCAGAGGGTGACCGTTTCATCGATGTGGGCAGTGGTCAGGTCGCCGCAGTAATGGCTGCGCATAGTCAGTGATTCCGTTTCATAATGAATGGGTGCCGGTCAGGCACTCTGTTTGCTGTCGCTGGGCTTGCTGTCGCTGGGCTTGCTGTCGCCGGACTTGCTGCCGGCACTGTCAGCCGCCTTGGCCGTACCGGCGCCCGCACTGTCCGCGGCCGGTTTGCCGTCCGCGCCGCCGGCCAGGTTTTTCTTGTTCCCCGTCTTGAAGTCGGTCTCGTACCAACCGCCGCCCTTGAGGCGAAAGGCGGCCGCCGAGACCTTTTTTTTCAAGGCCGGCTTGCCGCAGCTGGCACAATGCAACAGCGGCTCGTCACTGATTTTCTGCAACGCCTCCGTCTCGGCGCCGCAGGCCTGACACTGGTACTCATAGATCGGCATGGCTTTACCTACCTGGTTCAGTCTGAAGCGGGAAAAATCGAGGCGCGGATTTTACCCCAAGGCAGGGGGGCAGGCCAAGGGCGGCCAGGGAGAGGTTTTTGGGGCGCAGTAACCCTGCACCGGAGGTGCGGGCGGCTGGAAGGGGGCCCCGAACACCGGAATCAGACCGGTGCCGGGAGCCGGGTCCGCGTCCCTAGGAGGCAGCGAACTCCTTCATCTTCTTGAGCGGACGAATCTTCACGGCGATGCTGGCGGGCTTGGCCTTGAAGACGGTCTCTTCACCGGTGAACGGGTTGATGCCCTTGCGCGCCTTACGGGCCGGCTTCTTCACCGTGGTGACTTTCATCAGGCCCGGCAGAGTGAACTCACCAACTGCACGCTTCTTGATGCTGCGCTCGATGAGGCTCTCCAGCTCGCTCATCACATCACCCACCTGCTTCTTGGACAGACCGGTGCTGTCAGCAATGCCAGCGACAATCTGGCTCTTGGTCATCTTGTCGCGGATTGCAGGGGCTGCCTTCTTGGCGGGTGCTGCCTTCTTGGCTGCTGCCTTCTTCTTGGCCGGAGCTTTCTTGGCTGCTGCCTTCTTCTTGGCCGGAGCTTTCTTCTTTGCTGCTTTCTTGGTAGCCATGTCTAATGGACCTTCCTTCAATGATCATTATTTGTTTCACACGGTTTCCACCCGGACTGCACGATATCCCCAAATACCTGCGAAATCAGCGCCGCCACAAGCTTCGACCAATTGTATAAAACATGAAACGCTGTAATACAAGCGTTTTCTGCCCTCGATCGTAAAAATACCCCTGTATTTAAGCTATTTCCGCTTATCCAGGCTGCCAAATCCACTGACCGGGCGTTGGAAGTGTCGACGCCTGCAGGTTCCCTGCCACCTGTACCCGCACTTCATTCGCACGTAAACTAGGCGCCCTGTTACAAGCCCACCCGGAACCAACATGCGAACCAGCAAATTCCTTATTGCCACCCTGAAAGAGACTCCGGCGGACGCCGAGGTGGTCAGTCACCAGTTGATGTTGCGGGCCGGCCTGATACGCAAGCTTGCCGCCGGCCTGTACAGCTGGCTGCCGCTGGGCCTGCGGGTCCTGCGCAAAGTGGAACGTATCGTGCGCGAGGAAATGGATGCCACCGGGGCGCAGGAGCTGAGCATGCCGGTGATGCAACCGGCGGAACTCTGGCAGGAGTCCGGCCGCTGGGAACAGTACGGTCCCGAGTTGCTGCGCATCCAGGACCGGCACCAGCGTGATTTTTGCCTGGGACCCACCCACGAGGAGGTGATCACCGACATCGCCCGCAACGAACTGCGCAGTTACAAGCAACTGCCGGTGAACTTCTACCAGATCCAGACCAAGGTACGGGACGAGATCAGGCCGCGCTTCGGCATCATGCGCTCCCGGGAGTTCATCATGAAGGACGCCTACTCTTTCCACGACTCAGAGGCCTCTCTGCAGCAGACCTACGACGACATGCATCGCGCCTACAGCAATATCTTTACCCGGCTGGGGCTGGACTTCCGTCCGGTGATCGCCGATACCGGCAGCATCGGCGGCAACGCCTCCCACGAATTTCACGTGCTGGCCAATTCCGGCGAGGACGATATTGCCTTCAGCGACGCCAGCGATTACGCCGCCAACGTGGAGATGGCCGAGGCCGTCGCACCCGCCGGTGAGCGGCCGGCGCCCGGCGCCAGCCTGCAGGAAGTGGCCACCCCGGGGGTGAAGACCATCGAGGAGGTGGCCGATTTTCTCGGGGTCCCCGTCCAGAGCACGGTCAAGACCCTGCTGGTCGAGGGCGAGGAAGAGGGCCAGCTGATCGCGATCGTGCTGCGCGGCGACCACGAATTGAATGCGCTGAAAGCGGAAAAGCTGGACGGCGTGGCGGCGCCGCTTGCGATGGCCGGGGAAGAGGCAGTCAGGGCCGCCCTCGGCGCCGGATTCGGCTCCCTCGGTCCCGTTGGTCTGGACATACCGCTGATCGTCGACCGCGCCGCCGCGGCGCTGGCGGACTTCGTCTGCGGCGCCAACCGCGACGACATGCACCTCACTGGTGCAAACTGGGAACGGGACTGCCCGCTCGGCCGGGTCGAGGATATCCGTAACGTGGTGGAAGGGGATCCCAGTCCCGATGGCCAGGGCAGCTTATCGATCAAGCGCGGCATCGAGGTAGGCCACATTTTCCAGCTGGGCACCAAGTACTCTGAGGCCATGAACGGCAGGGTGCTGGATGAGAACGGCAAGAATATCACCATGATCATGGGCTGCTACGGCATCGGGGTCAGCCGCATCGTGGCCGCGGCTATCGAGCAGAATCACGATGATCGGGGCATTACCTGGCCGGCGGCCATGGCGCCCTTCCAGTTGGCCATCGTGCCACTCAATATGCACAAATCCGAGGCTGTCGCGAGCTGCGCCGAAGAGCTGTACCGCGCTTTTCGCGAAGCCGGGATGGAGGTACTGCTGGACGACCGCAACGAGCGCCCCGGGGTCAAATTTGCCGACATGGAACTGATCGGCATACCCCATCGCATCGTCGTGGCAGACAAGGCGCTGGCCGACGGCAAGATCGAGTACAAGGGCCGGCAGGACGACGAACTCAGCCTGATCGACCGGGCCACAATCGTCGACTTTGTCACGGATAAACTGGGAGGCTGAAGGATTGCGGAAACTGGCCCGGACAACTGCCCTCGTCCTGTGCTGCCTGCTGCCGACTGCCGCCATCGGACAACCCGGTGATCCTGAGGAACGGGCGGCGTTGCGGGACTTCCTGGAACAGACCATCGCCGACGCCGACAGCTTTGTGGACCGCTACGACGCCGAGGTGTGGCTGCTGGATATGTCAGGGCGACTGGCGCGCTTCATCGAAGACCCCGGACACCGACTGGACCTGCTGCGGCAGATTCACGCCGCCGCCAGCCGCGCCGATCTGCCACCGGAACTGGTTCTGGCAGTGATCGAGGTGGAGAGCCACTTCGACCGCTTTGCCGTCTCCAGGGTCGGTGCCCAGGGCATGATGCAGGTCATGCCATTCTGGAAAGGTGAGATCGGCCGGCCGCGGGACAACCTGACGCAGAACGCGGTCAACCTGGAGTACGGCTGCCGTATCCTGCAGTTCTACCTGCAGCGGGAAGAGGGCGACCTGCACCGGGCACTGGCCGCCTACAATGGCAGCGTGGGCAGCCGACGCTACAGCAACAAGGTGTATCGCGCCTGGAGCGAGAACTGGCGCACCCAACCCCTGAACTGGGGCGGCTGAGACCGCGGGCCTAGCGATAGGAACCGGGCGACTGGCCGGTCCATTTCTTGAAAGAGCGGTGAAAGGCGCTGGGGTCGGAAAAACCCACCCGCTCGGCCACCTCGCTCACGGTAAGCCCCTCCTGGCTGAGCAGGCTGATCGCCACGTCACGACGCGCGTTGTCCTTGATGCGCTGGTAAGAGGTCCCTTCCCGCTCCAGCCGCCGCCGCAGGGTCCGGGCGGACATGTACAGCAGACCGGTGAGTTCCTCGAAACTGGGCATGTCTTCCCGGAAGTCGTCGCCCAGTATGTCCCTGATGCGCTGGGTGATGCTGATGCTGGAGGCAACCGGCCGGATGATGAGGTAGTAGGGAGCCAGGGGCAGGAACTTCTCCAGCTGGCCCTCGTCCCGGACCAGTTCCGCCTCCAGGTGGCGGGCGGAAAATCTCACGAAATTCTGTGGCTGCTGCCAGTGCACCGGACAGGGGAAGAAATGCCGCACCCCGGCCTGGAATTCGGGCCTGGGACCGGCGCAACCAGCCTCGGTCACATCGATATGCTGACCGATCAGCCAGCCGCAAAAGCGCAGCCAGATCGCCAGGTTGCACAGTACGCTGTGCTGCTCCGCGGCCGGATCATCCCCACTGAGGTAGGTCAGGGTGGCTTCGCGTCCCTCGTCGTCGACGGATAATGCGTTGCTGACCTCGGCCCCGTAACGCACCCGGCACACCGAGTTGAACTCAATCCCGCGACGAATCGCAGCGCCCAGGTTGGCGCTGTTGATCATACTCAGGGCCATCAGCCGGGTCGTACCCACCGGGGTGGGTGCGTCGGGCATGACGCCGCCGGATTCGTCACCCAGGGAGCGAAACAGTTGCAGGCAGAGACGACTGTACTGCTCCCGGGAGACAAAGGCAGTCTGGACGTCCTGGCGCAAGGGATCGAACGGGAAGCCCGCCGCCCGCAGCATGGCGTCCACATCGTGGTCATAGCGACGCGCCTGGGCCAGCAGCGCCCGGGTGAACTCGATGGGTACCGCCTCGTTGTAGCAACCCAGGTTGTCGACAGGTCTCGGCATACAGGCTCCGTTGCGTTCGGTGCGAAATTATACCCCGTGGCCAGCGTCGGGCCGAAAGGGTGCGGCCGGCCAGGTGCGGCCGGCGAGGTGCGGCCGGCGAGGTGTGGCCGGCCAGGTGCGGCCGGCGAGGTCCCGCCAGGCGGGCCCGGGGAACAAAAATATCGCGCAGGGGTTTGACAAGGCGGGGAGCACTACCCAATATGGGCCAGCGGGGATTGGATGACACTTATAACAGCAGCATGAACCACATCGAACACATCAGTCGCTGGAACAAGGACTTCTCGCAAGCTATCGCAGCCCAGGGCACTGACGAATTTTTCCCCATGCTGGTCGCCGCCATCCAGGGCCAGGTCTATATCGACTACCCGCAGGTCTGGCTGTACCACCGCGACCTGCCACCCAAGGTGCTGTATCACGAGATCCCGCCCAATGCGATCCAGGACCAGATCGACGACTATCTCGACGGCCCCTACCGCGAGGACCCCTTCTTCCAGGCCTCGATCAACCAGCCAAAATCGAAAATTTACCGGCTGGGGCGGGTCAGCCTGGGCAAACTGGAGGAGTCCGCCTATTACCGCGAGTATTACGCCGATACCGGCACTGTGGACGAGGCGGTTTACGTGTCCAAGTTGCAGGGCGGCAACGTGATCAATCTCAGCATGATGCGCCTGCCAAAACACGGCCCCTTCAGCGATGATGACTACCAGGCCCTGTATTCCCTGTCTGAATCGGTGTCGGCTCTGATCCGCACCCACAGTGAGAATCACCAGTTCGCGGTCAATAACCTGATCCAGCCCGGCATAGACCACCAGGTGGACCTGGCCTTCCGCACCTTTGGCACCTCCCTGCTGTCGCCGCGGGAAAAAGACGTGCTGGAACTGATGCTGCGCGGCTACGGCACGCACACCTCGGCAGAACGACTGGATATCGCCCTGGAGACGGTACGACGCCACCGCAAGAGCATCTACCGCAAACTGGACGTGAACTCCCAGTCCGACCTGTTCTCCCTGTTTATCAATTCACTGTCCTGCCTGGGCGAGGCCCGGGGCGAAGACCCGCTGAAAGTCTACATGGCGCCGCTGTAGCGGCCGGCCACGGCCGCTCATCTTGCCCCAAGTTGGGCATTGATTATCACTGGACAAATGTCGATAGTGCCCGCTTACAAGAGACCGGATATTTCCCATGTCCCAGGAAGCTGAGTGGTTCCTCAGGGCCCACCCGGAAATAGCCACCATCGAGGCACTGCTGCCCGACTGCAACGGCGTGATGCGCGGAAAATGGTTGCCCCGCCACAAGCTGGCCAAGATCTTCGACGGCGAACTCAAGCTACCCAAAACCGCGCTCAGTCTCGATATCTGGGGTCGGGACGTGGAAGAGCTGGTATTCGCCACCGGTGACGCCGATGGCCTGTGCCGCCCGGTCGAGGGCTCGCTGCAGCCCATTCCCTGGTCATCCGGCGGTCAGCACGGGCAGATCATGCTCTCCATGTACGACAGCGAGGACGTCCCCTATCTCGGTGACCCGCGGCACGTGCTGAAAGAGGTGGTGGCGCGTTTTCACCAGCGCGGCTGGCGCCCGGTGGTCGCGGCGGAACTGGAGTTCTCGCTGGTCAAGTGGCAGGACAGCACCCCGACCCACACCTGCCCCGCACCGGCCGGATCCGATCCCATCGGCGGCAACATGTACAGCCTCGACCTGATGCAGCAGCACGGTGAGTTGATGGAAGACCTGCGCATCTCCTGCGAAATACAGGACCTGCCCTTCGAGGGCGTGGTCAAGGAGTCCGCCCCCTCCCAGTACGAAATCAACATGCATCATGTGGACAACCCGGTGCAGGCCGCCAAGCAGATTCTGCAGATGAAGCGCCTGATCAAGGGGGTCTGCTCCAAGCACGGACTGGTGGCCAGTTTCATGCCCAAGCCCTTCGAGGACGAGGCGGGCAACGGCATGCATGTTCATTGCAGCCTGCTGGACGAGTCCGGCAGCAACCTGTTCGACAACGGCGGCCCGGAGGGCAGCCCCTTGCTGCACCAGGCCATCGCCGGCTGCCTGACCCACATGGCGGATTCGGTGGCGGTATTCGCCCCCAGTTACAATGGCTATCGTCGCTTCACCCCGGGTAGCCACGCCCCCACCTACCCCAGCTGGGGTTACGAGAACCGCACCGTCGCAGTGCGCGTTCCAGCCGGGAACCCGGTAGCGCGCCGGCTGGAACACCGGGTGGCCGGGTCCGATGCCAACCCCTACCTGTTGTTCGCGGCCCTGCTGGGCGCCGTGCTGGATGGCATCGAACAGAAACTCGCCCCGCCGGACCCGGTGCGCGGCGACGGCTACGCCCAGCCTGAGCAACAACTGTTGCCCACCTACATGCAGGACGCGGTGGCCCTGTTCAGTCAGTCATCCTTTATCACCGCCGCCATGGGGCCGGAATTGCAGCGTATCTTTACCCTCACCAAAGAACAGGAAATCGCCGAGTTCAGGCGCCGCGTCACTACCCTCGAGTACCAGACCTACCTGGAGCGCCTGTAGCACCAGGGGGGAACCTTTCACCCCACGATCAGTCCTATTGATTATTGCATGCGCCCGGCGCAGGATATTGTTTGCCCGCCAGACGGGGATACAGAGACCGGACCAACCGGGAACGATTGATGAAGCTTCCGAACACATTGAGCGAACACTGGCACAGCCTGCTGCTGGCCGCAGCGGCGGTGGCGCTGATACTGTTCGCCGCCCAGCCGCCACGGGCGATTTCCAGTCCGGAGGCCAGCTGTGCCGAGGCGGTCAGCCAGGTGTCCGGCGCCAGCGGCCCGGCCCTGGGAGAGCAGCTGCAGGTGCTGAGCTGGAATATCCAGAAAGCGGGCCGGGAGGGCTGGCAGCGGGACCTGCGCCAGCTGGGCAGCGGGGTAGACCTGGCCTTCCTGCAGGAGGCATCCCTGCAGGCTCCCATCGACGAGGCCCTGCCCGCCTCACCGCACCGGTCTTTCGCCCTGGGCTACAGCACCGGTGAACTGGATACCGGGGTCATGACCCTGAGCGCGAGCACCCCGCTGGTGGAGTGCCAGCTGTCCGTCATCGAGCCCTGGCTGGGCACCCCGAAAGCCACCGGCATCACCCTGTTCCCCCTGGCTGACCGGGACGAGCATCTGCTGACCGTGAACCTGCATGTGGTCAACTTCGCCCTGGGCCTGCAACGTTTCCGCGAGCAGGTCCAGGCCCTGGGCAAAATCCTGGACGATCACCACGGGCCGGTGATCCTCGCCGGCGACCTCAATACCTGGAACGGCTGGCGGCAACGTCTGGTGGAGCGCTTTTCCGAGCGCCACGGGCTGCAGGCGGTACAGTTCACCCCGGACCTGCGTACCCGGGTCTTCGGCCGGGCGCTCGATCACGTTTACGTCCGCGGCCTGCAGGCGGAGTCCGCCCGGGTGGTCGAGGTGGACAGCTCGGACCACAACCCGCTGTTGCTCAACCTGCGCGTGCTGTAGTGATCGGTGGGCGTGTGCTGCTGCCCGGCCTGCTCGCGGCCCTGCTGGCGCTGCCGGCCGGCGCGACTGACCCGGACCGGGAAATCGACTACTTATTGCGTTTCGTCGCCGCGAGTGGCTGCACCTTCCACCGTAACGGCGCCGATCACGATTCGGCGGAGGCCGCAGACCACCTGCGTCTCAAACTGCGCCGGGGTGGCCGCTATGCCGACACCGCCGAGCACTTCATCGACCGGCTGGCGAGCTCCAGTTCCTGGACGGGCGAGGTCTATACCGTCACCTGCGAGGACAGGACCGAACCCTCCGGCGACTGGCTGCACCGCGCCCTGGAAGCCTATCGCGGCAACCCGGCGTCGGCATCCACCGCCGTGGACGCTACCGCCGAGGATACCTCAGCCGGCGGCACCTGAGCCGGCGCCACCGGGGCCGGCCGCAACGGGACCAACTCCGGCGGCTCTCGCTCAAGTCGTCGCGACAGGGCGAATACAGCCAGTACCGCCAGGCTGCCCCACACCAGCGCCCCGACTGCCTCCCCGGCCAGCACGCCGCGCGCACCGAACCAGCCCGCGCCGAGGTAGACCGCGGGAATCACCCCCAGTACCGCCTTGCCGAAGTTGAAAAACGTGGCCCAGTGGGGATGGTGCAGGTTGTTGAAGCTGGCATTGGCCACGAACAGTGTGCCATTGAAAATAAATGCCGGGGCCAGCATGGCGGTGTAGAAGTAAATCAGTTCCGCCGCCTGGTCACTGGCGGAGAAGGCCGTCACGAAAAAGTCGGCCAGCGCCCACATGATCAGCCAAACACAGGTCACGTAGGCAGCATTGAACAGCATGGCGCTCTTCAACGTCGATCGCACCCGGTCGTAGCGGCCGGCGCCGGCATTCTGGCCGATGATGGGACCTACCGCGCCGGACAGCGCGAATACCGCACAAAATGCCACCGGGGTAATTCGGCCCATGATGGCGGCGCCCGCCACCGCCGAGTCGCCGAACTGGGACATGGTGCGCAGGACAAAACTGTTGCCGACCGGGGTGGCGATATTGGTCAGCACCGCCGGGCCGGCGATGAGCATCAGGGGCCGGATGTCCTCCAGGAATTCCACCAGGGTGACCCGGCCAGGCAGCCGGTGCACCCAGACCAGGGCGTGCAGGGCCACCATCAACATCACCCCACGCGCCACCACCGAGGCCAGGGCGGCGCCTTCCAGCCCCCAACCGAAGGTGAAGATAAACAAGGGGTCGAGGACGGCATTCACCAGGGAACCGATCAGGGTCACCCACATGGACCGGCGCGCATCCCCCACCGCACGCACCGCCGCTGCGGAGCTCATCCCAAGCACCAGTACCGGCATGTTGGGCAGCAGGATGCTGGCGTAACTCTCGGCGTAGTCCAGGGTCAGGCCACTGGCCCCGAGAAAGACCAGTAGCTCGCGCAGCTGAAACCAGGCCACGATCGCTATACTCAGCGACACCAGGCCGTTGAACAACAGGCCACTGCTGCAGTAGCGCCGCGCCAGGTCGTGGCGCAGGGCGCCCTCGGAACGCGCGACCAGCGCGCCGAGAGCGATCTGCAGACCGATGCTGACCGACACAAGGAAGAACAACAGGGTACCCGCGTAGCCCACCGCCGCGGCCAGCTCCTGCTCGCCCAGCAGGGTCAGAAAATACATGTCGATCATGTCCACACCGAACATGGCCAGCAAGCCCGTGGCGCTGGCCGCGGTCATGTTCAGCACATGGCGCATGGTGGAGCCGTGAAGGAAGACGGCGCGGCTCAAGGACGGTCGCTCGGGACGGGGGTCATGAACAGGAATCCGGGCAATAACTGGCACCGGCAATGATACTGCAGATTGACAAGATGTGGCGTCCGCGGCCTCCACCCCGGCGCAAAAAGCGCTGGCCGCTCCGGCAGGCTCCTGTCACACTGGGCGCCGGTGCTAGAGACATCTACTGCCAAAAAAGCTACTATCTACGATCCTACCCCCGCCCGCGAGACAACCGTAACACCATGACCAGCCGTACCGACCGACCATCGCTGATTCCCACCAATGTGGCCATATTTCTGGGCCTGCCGCTGGCCGCCCTGGTGCTGGTGCCCGCCTGGGGCATTTATCACGGCTACGACAGTTTCCAGTGGTTGTGGGCGATTGCTTTTCTGTACCTGAACGGCCTGTCGATTACCGGTGGCTACCACCGCCTGTGGTCGCACAAGGCCTACCAGGCACACCCTGCACTGAAGTGGTTCTACGCCCTGTGGGGTGCGGGCGCCCTGCAGAACAGCATCCTGATCTGGGCCTCCGACCACCGCCGCCACCACCGTTACGTGGACGACAACGAGCGCGACCCCTACTCCGCCAGTCGCGGCCTGTGGTTCAGCCACATGGGCTGGATGCTGCGCCAGTACCAGACCAATGAGGAGGATTTCAGCAATGCCCGGGACCTGGAGCGGGACCCCGTGGTCATGTTCCAGCACCGCCACTACGTGGCGCTGACCTGCCTGATGAATATCGGCCTGCCCCTGCTGCTGGGCGTCTGGCACGGGGACATTATCGGCACCGTCCTGCTGGTCGGGCTGCTGCGCCTGGTGGCCAATCACCACTTCACCTTTTTCATCAACTCGCTGGCCCACTTCTGGGGCAGTCGACCCTACACCGAGCAAAACAGCGCCCGGGACAACGGCGTGCTGGCCTTCCTCACCTACGGTGAGGGCTACCACAACTATCACCACATCTTCCAGACCGACTACCGGAATGGCATCCGCTGGTGGCAGTGGGATCCCACCAAGTGGATGATCGCCGGGGCTGCGAAGCTGGGCCTGGCCAGGAACCTGGTGCGGGTGCCGGACTTCAAGATCCAGCGCGCCCTGCTGGACACCCAGTTCCAGCGCGCCCGCAACCAGCTGGAGCGCTGCCCGAACCGGGAAAGCCTGCTGGCCAGCCTGGAGCGTGAGTACCAGCAATTCACCGAATCCGTGAACCAGTGGAAGGCGCTGCAGGCCGAACGGCTGGAGAGCCGCCGGGCAGCCCTGGGCGATGCCCTGGAGGAGCGCCGGGCCATGCTCAGCCGCCGCTGGGAAAAAGCTGCCCTGCGCACCAAGCTTAAGGAGCTGGAGTATTCGCTGAAAATGCAGCGCAAGCGCCTCACCCTGCTGGTGCAGCAGGCCAGCCTGCAACCCGCCTGACCCGTCGCGCGGACCGGAATCAATCCAATCACCCCGCAGGCGACGTATGTCTGCGGGATATGTTAATGTCCACGCGACAACTACCGGTCACAGGAGCCCAGCATGAGCACCAGCGTCTTTGATTTCACCTGCCAGACACCCTCTGGCACCGAAAAATCCCTGGCTGAATACAGTGGCAAGGTCCTGCTGGTGGTCAATACCGCCTCAAAGTGTGGTTTCACCCCGCAGTTCGAAGGGCTGGAAAAACTCTACGAGAAGTACAAAGACCGCGGTCTGGTCATCCTGGGCTTTCCCTGCAACCAGTTCGGCAAGCAGGACCCGGGCAGCAACGACGAGATTCAGGAATTCTGCCAGCTTAACTACGGCGTGTCTTTCCCCATGTTCGGCAAGATCGAGGTGAACGGTACCAAAGCCGACCCCCTGTTCAAGCACCTCAAGTCGGAGGCCCCCGGGGCGCTCGGGACCCAGCGCATCAAGTGGAACTTCACCAAGTTCCTGGTGGACGCCGATGGCGAGGTCGTGCGGCGCTACGCCCCGGCCACCAAGCCGGAGGACATCGAGGCCGATATCGAGGAATTGCTGGCCTGAATTTGCGCTGATTCCCCGGGGTAGCCTGCCGGGCCCCTGAAGCGGACTACGGCGCATCAACCAGGAGTGGTCAGTGCTCCCTGGTGGCGCGAAATTCGATGTCGGGCCAGCGCTCTTCCATCAGGGAGAGATTGACCCGGGTGGGCGCCAGGTAGGTCAGGTGGCCGCCGCCGTCAATGGATAGCTGGTCCGCCGCTTTCTTGCGGAATTCCTCCAGCTTGCGCTGGTCGTCACAGTAGACCCAGCGTGCTGTATAGACGTTGATGGGTTCGTACCGGGCCTCCACCTTGTACTCATCCTTGAGCCGGTAAGCCACCACGTCGAACTGCAGCTGGCCCACCGCGCCGACGATCAGGTCGGAATTGGAAATCGGGGCAAACACCTGGGTGGAGCCCTCCTCCGAAAGCTGCTGCAGCCCCTTCTGTAACTGCTTGGACTTCATCGGGTCGGTCAGGCGGATGCGGCGGAACAGTTCCGGCGCGAAGTGCGGAATGCCGGTGAACTGCAGTTCCTCACCCTCGGTGAAGGTATCCCCGATCTGGATGGTGCCGTGATTGTGCAGGCCGATGATGTCGCCCGACACCGCCCGCTCCACCAGCACCCGCTCGCCAGCCTTGAAGCTCACCGCGTCGGCGATTTTCACGTCCTTGCCGAGACGCACGTGATGCATTTTCATGCCTTTGTGGTATTCCCCGGAACAGACCCGCAGGAAGGCGATCCGGTCGCGGTGCCGCGGGTCCATGTTGGCCTGTATCTTGAAAACGAAGCCGCTGAAGGTGGCCTCGTTAGCGGCCACGTCGCGGTCGACGGTCGCGCGGTCCAGCGGCCCCGGGGCCCACTGCACAAAATTATCCAGCATCTCCCGCACCCCGAAGTTGCCCAGGGCGGTACCGAAAAATACCGGGGTCAGGCGGCCCGCGAGGAACTGTTCCAGGTCAAATTCATGGCTGGCCCCGCGCACCAGCTCGATCTCTTCCAGAAAGTCCTCGTAATCATCCCCCAACAACTCGCGAGCGGCATCGGAGTCCAGACCCTCGATCCGTTCGTCCGGGTGCAGCTCATGGCCGTGGCCCTGTCGATAACGGTGAATGGTATCGGTATAGAGGTTGTATACGCCCTTGAAAAAGCTGCCCATACCGATGGGCCAGTTCACCGGGGCCCCCTGGATGTCCAGCACCTCTTCAATTTCGTCGAGCAGCTCGATAGGGTCGCGAATATCCCGGTCCATCTTGTTGACGAAACTGATGATAGGGGTGTCCCGCAGGCGACAGACGTTCATCAGCTTGATGGTGCGCTCCTCTACGCCCTTGGCGCCGTCGATCACCATCAGGGCGGAGTCCACCGCGGTCAGGGTCCGGTAGGTATCCTCGGAGAAATCCTCGTGACCGGGGGTGTCCAGCAGGTTGACGGTGCGGCCGTTGTAAGGGAACTGCATCACCGACGAGGTCACTGAAATACCCCGTTCCTGTTCCATGCTCATCCAGTCTGAGGTGGCGTGGGGTCCACGCTTGCCCTTGACGGATCCCGCCACCTGGATGGCGCTGCCGAGCAGGAGGAGTTTCTCGGTGATGGTGGTCTTACCGGCATCCGGGTGAGAAATAATCGCGAACGTGCGCCGCGAGGCGATCTCGCGACTCAGCTCAGAGCGGCTCGGCTCGGTCATGGTGTCCCTCGGGGGAAAAAGCGCGGATTATACCCGTAAACACTCCCTGCCCACAGCGCCGCCTCTCCCCAGCGGGCGGCCGCCGCAGGCCGGTTTTATCCCCGCCGGGCGCTGCCCGTATAATAGCCCGGTGAACAGTCCCTATTCCGTCTACAGTCCCAGCCTCGCCAACCTGCGCAGCCTGCTGGCCATCCGCGCCATTGCCCTGCTCGGCCAGACCGGGGTGCTGGCCTACGTGTTGCTGGTCAGCCGCACCACCGTCAGCCTGTGGGGACTGGCCCTGAGCCTCATCGGACTGGCAGCGGTCACCGCGCTCAGCCTGTGGCGCACGACCCGCCCCTGGCCGGTCACCGATCGGGAATTCCTGGCCCAGTTGCTGATCGATGTGCTGGGTTGGACCGCCCTGATGTACTTTTCCGGCGGCGCCAACAATCCCTTCGTGTCCTATTACATCGTGCCCCTGGTCATCGCTGCCGCCGTCCTGCCCTGGACCTACACCTGGCTGATCACGGCCTGTTCGCTGGCCGCCTACAGCGCGCTCATTTACTTCTATGTGCCCCTGCCCCTGTTTTCGCCCCACGCCGCCATGGGCCACGGCAGCGAGGCCGGCCAGGTCCACACCCTGGGCATGTGGTTCAATTTCCTTTTCAGCGCCGGCCTGATCACCTACTTCGTGGTCCGCATGGCAACCACCCTGCGCCTGCAGGAAGCGCGCGCCGCCGAGCAGCGGGAAGAGCGCCTGCGCAACGACCAGATCATGGCCGTGGCGGGCCTGGCGGCGGGCACGGCCCACCAGTTGGGCACCCCCCTCGGCACCATGACCGTACTGGTTGACGAAATGCTCGAAGATCCGGAATTGACGGCGCAGGCGCGGCAGGACTGCCAATTGCTGCGGGAGCAACTGACCCAGTGCAAACAGATCCTGTCCAACCTGGGCGAGACGGCCGAGGCCAACTCGGTGGCGCGGCCCCGGCGCATCCAGGTAACGCAATTTGCCCGCGACACCCTGGAGCGCTGGTCGGTGCGGCGCCCCGCAGTACCTTGCGAACTGCGCCCGGAAGGCCACGGAGCCGGGCCCGACATCCGCTGCGACTCCACCCTGTCACAGGCCCTCGAGAACCTGATCAACAATGCGGCGGACACCGGCTCCGACCGGGTCCAGCTGACCGTGGACTGGGATGCCGAGGAGGCCCGCTTCGCGGTTCGCGACTGGGGTCCCGGCATCGACCTGGACAAGCTGCCGGACCCCGGCACCCCGGTTATCCAGGCTGCGCGCTCCGGCCTGGGTATCGGACTGATGCTCAGCCACGCGGCGGTGGAACGGCACGGGGGCCGTATTGCACTGCAACGCCACCCGGAGGGGGGCACCCTGGCCACCCTGTACCTGCCCCTGGCGGGAGCTGAAGCATGACTGACAGCGCACACCGCATCCTGCTGGTGGATGACGATCCCGCATTCCGCTCGGTGCTGGAGCGGGGCCTGCAGCGGCGCGGCTTCAGCACCCGCTGCGCCGGCAACAGTAATGACGCGGTGGCGGCCTGCGAATCCTTCCAGCCCAGCCATATCCTGCTGGACCTCAACATGCCTGGCAGCTCGGGGCTGGTCGCCCTGCCCGAACTGCTGTCCCGGGCTCCGGCCGCGAGGCTGGTGGTGCTGACCGGTTACTCCAGCATCGCGACTGCGGTGGAGGCGATCAAGGCCGGCGCGGTCAACTACCTGTGCAAACCCGCCAGCGTGGAGGAGATTCTGCGCGCCTTCGAGGGCGGGTCAGATCCGGCGGCCAGTCCGGTCCCACAACAACCGCCCTCGGTGGAGCGCCTGGAATGGGAACATATCCAGCGGGTGCTGAAGGAAAACGACGGCAACATCTCGGCCACCGCCAGGGCCCTCAACATGCACCGCCGCACCCTGCAGCGCAAGCTGCAGAAACGACCGGTACCCAGGTAACCCGATATTCAGCTTCGCCGGAACTGCCACTCGCCGTCCGGACCGACTTTGATCTCGAATTCCCCATCATGCAGCAGCCGGTGATGCCTCGAGCAGAGCAAAACCAGGTTGTCGAGGCTGGTTTCACCCCCGTCGGCCCAATGTTCCACGTGGTACCCGAAAAGCGGGGCAGGCTCTGCGCGTCCAACCATTTGTCATGGGAGCATCCTGGGAACCTGCAACACCTGTCTCGAGCGATTAGCGCCCGCTTCTGCGCCGGCTGCACCACCCGATGCTTGCGTCCCACGTGGAGCGGGTTGCCTTGTTTATCCTCGGTAACCGGCACAATGGCGCTGTCACAGCACAAGCGCCTGACTGTCTCGATCGCCAGGTCGCTCTGGCTAATCTCATCCGGCTTGCCGCGCAGGGCCTCTTCATCCACATGCACCACCACCTGGTAGTGGTCCGCCGTGCAGCTACCCTTGTCGGCGCCACCGTTCAAATAACCCTTCGCCACTGCCACCAACGCATCGGCCTGTCGCTGGTGCAGCGTTTCGTCTTCTTCTCCGCACCCGTCACAGGCCTCGCCGAAAGATTCCATCGCGCCGAGTGCCATCTCCAGCGCCTTCATCACCAGTTCGCCGCTCTCCTGAGGCAACTCCACCGAGATCGTCATGCTGCCATCCCCGTGCACCGAGCGAGACACGTAGCGCTCCCGGTGCAGCCGTCTGGCATCCGCCAGCGACTCGTCTTTCAGCACATTGCGCCGCCGGCGACAGTAATCATCCACCTGCTGCGCGGTCGCCTTGACGGCAAAATCGAGCAATGCCCCCTCGTTTTCGGGGCTGGCGATCCGCGTGAGTGAGCGGGCCTTGGAGTAGGACAGGTCACCGCCCTGGAAAGTTGCCGAGATCAAAGGCAGGTCGAACAGCGCGCGGGCCACGCGCACTTTTTCCCGCGCGGTACCCGGGCAAATGCCGCACTTCATGTTCAGCCACTCGGCGCAGTTATTGAACAGGTAGGGTTTCCAGCCCTGGCGCAGATCGAATTCGCGGATGAGCACGAGGAAGTCGTATTCCGCCGCGTTGATGCGCGCGGAGAGTGTAATCAGCTCGGCTTCGAGGTCGTCGAGGGAACGGCGGGAGAGGTGGTGGGCCGGTTGCATGGGAGCCTCCTTGCGGGGTGCGGGCTGGCAGCGGCAATGCGCTGTCCGGAGAACTCTAATTTTCTCATATCTATCTGATTTATATAGAAATATAGTTAATCAAATGCGTCCAATGATGCGGTGGCGATGACGCACATCGCCACTCAGCCGACCCGCTCCAATTCCTCCACACAGATCGCCGCCAGGCGGCGACCGATACGCTCCATGTCCAGTGCCGCACCGGGCAACAGTCGCGCCATGGAGGTGACCTGCAGGCCGGCATAACCGCAGGGGTTGATACGCTGGAAGGGTTCCAGGTCCATGTCCACGTTCAGCGCCAGGCCGTGGTAACTGCAGCCGCGGCGCACCCGCAGCCCCAGTGAGGCAATCTTGTCACCGGCCACATACACGCCGGGAGCCGCCGGGTCAGGAGCCGCCTCGATATCGTGCTCGGCCAGCAGGCGCACCAGGGACTGTTCGATCAGGTCCACCAGGGTGCGCACGCCCAGCCCGCGCCGGCGCAGGTCCACCAGGAAGTAAAGCACCCACTGGCCGGGACCGTGATAGGTCACCTGGCCGCCGCGGTCCACCTGCACCACGGGTATGTCGCCGGGCGCCAGGAGGTGCTCCGACTTGCCCGCCTGGCCCTGGGTGAAAACCGGTGGGTGTTGCAGCAACCACAGTTCGTCGGCGGTGTCGGCACCTCGGGTATCGGTGAATTCGCGCATGGCGTCCAGGGTCGGCTGGTAGGACACCAGCCCCAGTTCCCGCGCCTGGACCGGCTGCCGGGACATCAGATCACCATGTTGACCAGGCCGGTCGCCATGAGATCCCGGTGCAGGGCCTCCAGTTGCTCCGGCCCGGTGGCGGTGATCGTCACGGTGATCGATACGAAGGTACCCTTGCTGCTGGCCTTGACCGCGATGGCCTCGCGGTCGAAGCCCGGGGCGTGCTGCTCCACCACCGCGATCACCAGGGTTTCAAAATCCGCCGAGCTGCGCCCCAGGATTTTCACGGGGTAATCGCAGGGAAACTCGATTTTCGGGGCGTCCTCCCCGTCGATCCCGATCAACTCACTCATGGTCGGGGCCTCAGGCGCTGAACAGCTTCGCTATCCACATCAGCACCATGTCCCACAGGCGGGCAAAAAAGCCGCCGGGCTCCACCGCCTGCAGTACCACCACCGGCGCGCGATAGACCGTCTCGTCGTCCAGGCTGAGTACCACCTCGCCCACGGTATCCCCCACCGCCAGCGGGGCCACGATCTGGTCGTCCAGGGTCACGCTGGTCTTCAGCTGCTTGCGCTTGCCCCGCGGCAGGGTCAGGATGGCGTCCTCCTGCACCCCCACGGATACGTAATCCTCGGCGCCTTTCCAGACCCGGGGCTGGTCCAGTTCCTGGCCCGCCTCGAACTCCTGGCTGGTTTCATAGAAGCGGAAGCCGTAGTTCAGCAGGCTGCGGGTTTCGCTTTTCCTTGCGCTCATGCTCCGGGTACCCAGCACCACCGAAATCAGGCGCATGCCGCGGCGCTCCGCCGAGGCCACCAGGCCATAGCCCGCCTCTTCCGTGTGGCCGGTCTTGATGCCGTCCACCGTGGGGTCCTCGGCCAGCAGGGTGTTGCGGTTGTACTGGCGGATGTCGTTATAGGTGAACTCCCGCTCCTTGTAGATGGCGTAGTGCTCGGGGAAATCCCGGATCAGCGCTGCCGCCAGGGTCGCGAGATCACGAGCGGTCACCACGTGATTCGGGTCCGGCAGGCCGTGGGAATTCACGAAATGGGAATCGCTCATGCCCAGGGCCTCGGCGTGGGCGTTCATCATGTCGGCAAAGGCGGTTTCGGACCCGGCGATGTGCTCGGCCACCGCCACGGTCGCATCGTTGCCAGAGGAGATCACAATGCCGCGTTCCAGGTCTGCGAGGGACACGTCCTTGCCCGGCTCTATCCACATCAGTGAGGAGCCGGCAAATATCGGGTTCTGGGACCAGGCGTTACGGCTGACCACCACCATGTCGTCGCTCTTGACCCGCCCGGCGGCCATTTCGGCTGCCATCACGTAACTGGTCATCATCTTGGTCAGGCTGGCGGGTGGCAGGGGAAGGTCCGCTTCGTGCTCCACCAGCACCGCGCCGCTGTTTGCGTCGATCAGCAAATACGCCTTGGCCGCGATCTGGGGTGGTTGGGGAACGATGGCGGCGGCCTGAGCGCCGAGAGTGAAGAACAACAGGAAGCAAATCGTACAGATACGTGTCATAAAAGAGGAAGCCCGATCAGTGAGGGGTGTGTCGGTGAGGCGCAAATCTTACCCCAAGGGCAGCAGTAGCGAAAGCGAGAGCCGTATTCAGGGCAAAGGCTGGGCCTCGCCGAAGCCATCGCGCAGCAGCTGGTCCCGCAAGGCGACCAGTCGGGCAGAGTCACTGACCGGCCCGATCCGCACCCGGTAGAGCAAGGCCCCGGCAGATTCCACCGGGCTGATGAACACCGGCGCCTCGATTCGCGCCATCAACTCGCCCCGCAAGCGCTGGGCGGCGCTCTCGGACCCGAAGGCACCGAGTTGCAGGTAGCGGTACTCGCCATACTCCGTGCCGCGGCGGTCATCGACCCCGGCAACGTCGATGGCTTCCACCAGTACCGGCGCCGTGCCCTGCTCCATATAGCCCAGCTTGACCGCCGCACCGTAGGACAGGTCAATGACGCGGTCTGAGTGAAAAGGCCCGCGATCATTGACCCGCAGCACGACACTGCGACCGTTCAATTCGTTGGTAACCCGCACATAGCTGGGGATGGGCAGGGTCTTGTGGGCCGCGGTGGCCTGGTACAGGTCGAAGATTTCCCCGTTGGAGGTCTTCTGGCCGTGGAACTTGGTGCCATACCAGGAGGCGATGCCGCGCTCGCGGTAGCCACTGTGGTTCTCAAGTACCCGGTAAGAACGACCATTGACCGTGTAGGGGCTGCGGTTGCCGGCCTCCAGGATCGGGTCGGCCCGCGGCACGGCATCGGGCACCTGGTCGGGGGTGATGGCGCGCAGTGGCGCACCGTCGCTTACCCCGGGTAGCCTCGACTGCTCGGCCCCCCGCTGGGTGCTGCAGGCCACGAACAGGACCACCAGCAGCACCAGCCCGGCAAGACGCATCACGGCGTCACCACCGGCCCGGCCTGCGCCAGGGACTGCCCAGCGGCGATGCGCTGGCTCAACTGGTAAACGCACATGGCGTACATGGCGCTATGGTTGTATCGGGTGATGACGAAGAAATTGTGCATCCCCAGCCAGTATTCGTAACCCTGCTCCAACTCGAATTTCATCGCGATGGCCAACTCCTCCTCTGGCAGGGCCTGGGTGGCCGAGAGGCCGGCCTTACTGAATTCCGCCACTGTGAACTTCGGCACCAGGTCGGCCCGCGAACGGACGAACCACTCCTCCGCCACCGCCCCCTGGGTGGTGGCGGGGAAAACCACCGGTTCCCCGTTGCGCCAGCCGTGCTGCTTGAAGTAGTTCGCCACGCTGCCGATTGCGTCCACCGGGTTATTCCAGATATCGGCCACCCCATCGCCGTCGAAATCCATCGCATAGGCCCGGTAGCTCGAAGGCATGAACTGGCCGTAACCCATAGCTCCGGCGTAGGAGCCCTTGAAGGCCAGGGGGTCCAGGCCCTGGTCGCGGGTCAGCAGCAGGTAGTCCTTCAGCTCCCTGGCGAAAAACGGTCCCCGGCGCGGGTAGTCAAATGCCAGGGTAGACAGGGCATCCAGCACCCGGTAACTGCCGGTCACGCGCCCGTAGTAGGTTTCCACACCGATGATGGCGACGATGATTTCGGCGGGCACCCCGGTTTCGCGCTGCGCCCGCTGGAGGGTCTCGCGGTGCTCATCATAAAATTCCAGCCCCTGTCGCTCGCGCTTGTCGTTGAGGAAGATTTCCCGGTACTCGAACCAGGGCTTGGTTTTCTCGGCAGGGCGGGCGATGGCCTCCAGGATACTCTCCTGGCGCTCGGCAGAGGCGAAAATCCTCTGCAGTTCATCCCTATTGAAACCCTCTTCCTCCACCAGCTCATCGATCAACTCCCGGGCCAGGGGGTGCTCGGCGTAATTTCCGGCGGCCAACAGCAGGGCGGGCCAAAGGCCCAGGCACAACAGGGCCAATCGCTTCACATAGGTCATGAATGAAAACTCACTGATTACTCGAACCGCTTGCATCGACCTCACCGGGCCAGCACCTTTCGCTCGGTACTCACCGCCATCAGGATGCCAAAACCCGCCATCAGGGTCACCACCGACGTCCCTCCGGCACTCACCAGGGGCAGTGGCACGCCCACCACCGGCAACAGGCCGGCGACCATCCCCATGTTAACAAAGATATACACGAAAAACGTCAGGGTCAGGCTGCCCGCCATCATTCGCCCGAAACTGCTCTGGGCGTTGATGCCGATCCAGAATCCGCGCAGCAGAATCAACAGGTAAATACCCAGTAACAACAACACGCCGCGCAACCCGAACTCTTCCGCCAGGACGGCAATGATGAAATCCGTGTGGCTCTCGGGCAGGAAATCCAGCTGCGACTGGGTGCCCATCAACCAGCCCTTGCCGTCCCAGCCGCCGGAGCCGATCGCGGTCTTCGACTGGATGATGTTCCAGCCCGCGCCCAGCTTGTCACTCTCCGGGTTCAGCAGGGTCAGGATGCGCTGTTTCTGGTAGTCCTTCAGCACGAACAACCAGGCGGGCCAGGCGGAGGCGACGGCCGCGATCAGGGCACCACCGATATACCGCCAGCCGATGCCGGCCATAAACAACACGAACAGGCCACTGGCGCTGATCAGCAGCGCGGTGCCCAGGTCGGGCTGGAGCAGGATCAGCACGGACGGGATCCCCACCAGGGCCAGGGAAGCCAGGACGTGGGTGAAGCGCGGCGGTAATATGCGGTCTGCCAGGTACCAGGAAACCGCCAGGGGTACGGCCAGCTTCATGATCTCCGCCGGCTGGAAACGGAAGCCGCCCAGCGATAACCAGCGCTGGGCGCCCTTGGCGCCAACCCCGATAACCATCACCGCCACCAGCAGGCCGACCCCCAACAGGTAGAACCAGGGGCCCCAGCGCTGGTAGCGCGTCAGGTCGACCTGGGCGGCGACTATCATGCCCGCATAGGCCACCAGGAAAAAGCGTCCCTGGCGCACCACCGCCCCCATATCCTGGCCAGAGGCGCTGTACAACACCACCAGCCCGTAGACCGTCAGGGCCAGCAGCAACAGCAACAGGGGAACGTCGATGTGCAGGCGCTGGGCGGCCCCCGGGCGGCGGGCGAGATCGGCCGAGCCCTCGGGCAGTTGGCGGACATAATCACCCATCAACCGGTCTCCCCGAGCAACCAGGCATCGATTACCTGTCGCGCGATGGGGTAGGCGGCGCTGGATCCGCCGCCATTCTCGACAATCACTGCCACTGCAATCGTGGGCGACTCATAGGGAGCGAAGGCGATAAACAAGCCGTGGTTGCGGTGCCGCTCGGCGACCTCCTCTTCCTTGTAAATGGCATTCTGGGCGATTCCAATCACCTGCGCGGTACCGGTCTTGCCCGCCATCTCGTACTGAATGCCCTTGGCTATGCGGTGCGCCGAGCCTTTTTTGGAGTGCACTACCGCGTGCATTCCCTCATGCACCGCGTCCCAGTTGGCTGGCTCCGCGACCAGCGGTTCCAACTCGGGCGCCGTCACCGGCTCGCCGTTGACCGCCTTCACCAGCCGCGGCACCCGGCGTTCGCCGCGAGTGGCAAGCACCGTGGTCGCCTCCGCCAGTTGCAAGGGGGTGGCCAGCACGTAACCCTGGCCGATACCGGCGCTGAGAGTTTCCCCGGGATACCAGGGTTGCGCCATCGTCTCCTGTTTCCAGCGGGTCGAGGGCAGCACCCCGGAACGCTCACCGGTGGTGTCCACCCCGGTGCGGGAACCCAGGCCGAAGGGCGCCAGGTAGTCGTGCATGCGGTCGATGGTGAGTCTCCGTGCCAGGTCATAGAAATACACGTCACAGGATTCCGCGATCGCCATGTTCAGGTCCACCAGGGGCGCGTGTCCGGTGCCGCGAATCTTCAGGATCCAGTCCCGGTAGCGGCGGGAATCCCCCGGCAGCCGGTAAAAACCAGGGTCCGGCACCTCGGTCTCGGGCGTTACGAGGCCGGACTCAAGGCCGGCCATGGCCATCAGCGGCTTGACCGTGGAGCCGGGCGGGTACTGGCCCTGCACAGCGCGATTGAACAAGGGCACATCGGGCGAGTCGCGCAGTTCGGAGTAATCCCTGGAACTGATACCGTTCACGAACAGGTTGGTATCAAACCCCGGCGTCGACACCAGGGCCATGACGCCACCATTGCGGGGATCCATGACCACCACCGCCCCGCGGCGTCCCGCCAGCGCATCGGTGGCCACCTGCTGCAGCTTGATGTCCAGGTGCAGGGTCAGGTCATTGCCGGGTACCGGGTCGAACCGCTCCAGCACCCGCAGGACCCGGCCGTGGGCATTGGTTTCCACGTTCTGGTAGCCGACACTGCCGTGCAGGCTGTCCTCGTAATATTTTTCCACGCCGACCTTGCCCACATGGAAGGTGCCGCGGTAGTCGCTCTCGTCCAGTTCCAGCGCCTCGCGTTCGTTGATCCTGCCGACGTAGCCCAGGGCATGGGAAAACAGCTCCCCGTGGGGGTAGTGCCGCAGCAGCTGGGCATCCACCACGACCCCGGGCAGGCGGTAACGGTTGACCGCCAGCTTGGCGCGTTCCTCTTCAGTCAGGCGAAAACGCAGCGGCACCGCCTCGTAGGGCCGCCGCCGCTGCAAGCGCTTGTAAAAGTTCTCCAGGTCGTCTTCCGAAACGGGTAGCAGCTGCTGAATTTCTGCGAGGGTGGCGTCCAGGTCGTCGACCTGTTCGCGAACAATGGACAACAGGTGGCTGGGCTCGTTATCCGCCAGCAGCACACCGTTGCGGTCGTAAATCAGGCCGCGCTTGGGCGGCAGGGGCTGCAGCTGCACCCGGTTGCGTTCGGACTGGGTGCGGTAGGTATCGTACTCGGTGATCTGCAGGCTGTAGTACCGCCCGACAATGATGCCCAGCAGGGCCAGCACCAGCCCGATGGCAGTGAGAGAGCGCGCAGTGAAAATGCGGGATTCCCGATTGGAATCCTTAAGGGCGATGTTTCCTGCCATTCAGAGCGCGGGCCTGGGCTGATTGCTGTCACTCGCGATGATACGGGTGCTTGACCGTGATTGTCCAAGCCCGATAGAGCTGTTCCGCCAAAATGATCCGCACCAGGGGATGGGGCAGGGTCAGGTCGCTGAGCGACCAGCGCCTCTCGGCACGCGCCAGGCAGGCCCCGGACAGGCCGTCCGGCCCCCCGACCAGCAGGGAAAAGTTATCCCCGGACATCTGCCAGTCCTGCAGTTGACCGGCCAGGTCAGCGGTGCTCCAGGACTTGCCGCGCACATCCAGGGCGATGACCCGGTCGCCGCTGGGAACGGCCCTGAGGATCTGCTCGCCCTCTTTTTCCCGCAGCTTGACACCATCGGCGTCCCGCGAGCGCCTGGCCAGCGGTATCTCGCGCCAGTCCAGTTTCAACTCACGCGGCATCCGCTTGTCGTATTCCCGCACGCCCTCCTCGACCCAGGAGGGCATCCTGCCACCGACCGTGATGATGCTGAGGCGCATTACTCCTCGGGGGCGTCTTCCGACCTGGCCCTGGGTGCCGGGTGTGACCAGAGCCGCTCAAGATCATAGAAATCCCGAGTCGCGGGCAACATGACATGGACGACCACATCACCGAAATCCACCAATACCCACTCACCGGCGTCTTCACCCTCGACCCCGAGAGGTCGCTGCCCGGCTTTCTTCGCCTCCAGGCAGACATTATCGGCGAGTGACTTCACGTGCCGGTTGGAGGTCCCTGAGCTGATAACCAGGTAATCCATTATGTCCGTGAGGTCGCTGACCTCCAGGCAGACGGTATTGACAGCTTTCAGGTCGTCGAGGGCATCGACGACCAGCTGCTTCAGCGGCTCAGCTTCCATGGCGATGGTCAGTTCCGGTGTCTTGCGGCTTGCAGGTCATGCTTGTCTCACTTGTAAAGTCCATTGCTTTCAATATAGTCCAGTACCGCGCCCGGCAGCAGGTAGCGGGCGCTGCGCCCGGCGGCCAGCTCAGCGCGAATGTCGGTAGAGGCGATCGCCAGCGGGCGCAGGGTTTCCACCAGCACCAGGCCGGCGGGTCGGGCCGCCAGCTGCTCGACATCGTCCGTCCGGTGCCGCCGCAGCCAGTCGGCCACCACACCACGTTCGGGCAGCAGCCAGCCGGGGCGCGCGATTATCACGATATGGCAGTACTCCAGCAAGTCCTGCCAACGGTGCCAGGTGTCCAGTTTGTCCACCGCATCGAAGCCCATCACCAGGCACAGGGAACGGTCCGGCCCAAGTTCCTCGCGCAGCTCAGCGATACTGTCGATAGTGTAGGAAGGGCCGCTGCGCGCCAGTTCGCGCCGATCGCAGGCCAGGCGCGGCTCACCGGCCACCGCCAGTTCCACCATCGCGGCACGGTGTTCGGCGCTGCAATCCGGGGCGTCCCGGTGCGGCGGCACCGCACAGGGCATCAGCCGCAACTGGGCGAGACCCAGGTGCTCCACCAGTTCCAGTGCGGAGCGCAGGTGGCCGTAGTGTACCGGGTTGAAGGTGCCGCCGAACACGGCCACCGGACGTGCGGGGATCAAGTGCGAACCTGCCCCTCGCCGAACACCACGTACTTCTGGGAAGTGAGCCCCTCCAGCCCTACCGGGCCGCGGGCGTGCAGCTTGTCGGTGGAGATGCCGATTTCCGCGCCCAGACCGAATTCGAAGCCATCGGCGAAGCGGGTCGAGGCATTGATCATGACCGAGCTTGAATCCACCTCACGCAGGAAGCGCATGGCGCGGCCGTGGTCCCGGGTGACGATGGTGTCCGTGTGCAGGGAGCTGTAGGTGTTGATGTGCTCGATCGCCGCGGTCACGTCCCCGACCACCCGGAGCGCCAGGATCGGCGCCAGGTATTCCTCGTGCCAGTCCTGTTCCGTGGCGGCGACGGCGCCTGGCAGGATACGACAGCTGCGCTCACAGCCGCGCAGTTCCACCCCGTGCTCGGCGAAAGCCTCGGCCAGCCGGGGGAGTATCGCCTCCGCCTCGGCCTCGGCCACCAGCAGGGTCTCCATGGTATTGCAGGTACCGTAGCGCTGGGTCTTGGCGTTGACGGCAATCGCCAGGGCCATGTCGTGATCGGCGCCCTCGTCTATATAAACGTGGCAGACCCCGTCCAGGTGTTTGATGACCGGTACCCTGGCGTCCTTGCTGATCCGCTCGATGAGGCCCTTGCCGCCGCGCGGCACGATCACGTCGACGAACTCCGGCATGGCAATCAACTGTCCAACCGCGGCACGGTCCGCCGTGGCCACCACCTGGATTGCCGCCCCCGGCAGGCCGGCGGCCGCGAGCCCCTGGGCCAGGCAGGCCGCGATGGCCTGGTTGGACGCCAGGGCCTCGGACCCCCCTCGCAGGATCGTTGCGTTGCCCGATTTCAGGCACAGACTGGCGGCCTCGACGGTCACATTGGGGCGCGATTCGTAGATGATGCCGATCACGCCCAGTGGCACACGCATGCGTCCCACCTGGATACCGCTGGGCCGGGTGTTCAGGTCGGTGATACTGCCCACGGGATCGGGCAGAGCCGCCACCTGGCTCAGCCCCTCGAGCATGGTATCAATACGCGCCGGGGTCAGCTCCAGGCGATCCAGCAGCGGCGCGGCCAGGTCGTTGGCCCGACCCCGCTCCAGGTCTTCGCCATTGGCCTCCGCGAGTTCCTCGCGAGCCCCGTCCAGCGCATCCCGTGCCGCCAGCAGGGCGCGGTTGCGCGCGGCGGTGCTGGAGGCTGCCACTGCGCGCGAAGCCTCCCGGGCCTGCTGACCCAGCTGCCGCATGTATTGATCGACGTCCATCTCCACCGTGGAACCCATAACTGCCCCTAATTAATGTGTGGCCGATTATACCTGAACCGTCCACACCGTGTGCTAAGCTGAGCCGGGCCCAGCTACCGGAGGCCCGCACATGGCAGCGCGACCCACCCTGGAATTTTTCTACGACTGTTCCAGCCCCTGGACCTATCTCGCCTTCACCCGGGCCATCCCGATGTGTGAAGAACTGGGGGTCGACATCGACTGGCGGCCCATCATCGTCGGCGGGGTATTCAACGCGGTGAACCAGGACCTGTATGAATACCGGGCCGGATTCCTGGCCAAGGACAGCCCCAAGCTGCGGTACTTCCTGAAAGACATGGAGGACTGGGCCCGCCTCTGCGAGATCACCCTGGCCTGGCCGGAGGGCCACCCGGTGAACGCGGTCAAGGCCATGCGCGGCGCCCTGTACGCCCACGACCAGGGCCTGCTGGTGCCCTACTCCCTGGAGGTGTTCCGCCAGTACTGGGGCGGCGGCAACTCGAATATCGCCGACGAGGCCGTACTGCGCCAGATCGCCGACCGCGCCGGCCTGGATGGCGACGCCCTGCTCTCCGCCACAGCAGACCAGGTCTACAAGGACCGGCTGCGAGCCAACACCGACGAGGTGATCGCCCGCGGCGGCTTTGGCTCACCCACGATGTTCATCGGCGACGATATGTATTTCGGTAACGACCGCATGGAACTGGTTCGGTTCGCTTTGCAGCGCCTGTCATGAATCGGGCCCCTCCAGCGTTGCCGTCGGGATGTCGAGGGCGCCTGGAGAGCGCACGCCGTTCAGGGGCGTGGGAGGCCATGGATGGCCTCCCCCGAGCTGGGCAGGACGCCCCGCTTTCAGCGGTCCCTGAAGGGCGTGCGCTCTCCAGGTGACCTTCTCTCTGCCACGCCAGAAACGAAAACGGGCCCCGCGGGGCCCGCTCGGGACCCCGGCTCTCGCCGGGGTGACGAAACCTGCAGTCTACAGACCGCCGGCGTTCTCGGCCAGGTAGGACGCCACGCCGCCGGGCGACGCGTCCATGCCCTTGTCGCCCTTGTTCCAGCCCGCCGGGCAGACTTCGCCATGCTCCTCGTGAAACTGCAGCGCCTCGACCAGGCGCACCAGCTCGTCGATATTGCGGCCCAGGGGCAGGTCATTGACCAACTGGGAACGCACAACGCCTTCACGGTCGATCAGGAATGCGCCGCGGAAGGCGACGCCACCGGCGGACTCGACGCCAAAGGCGCGGCAGATAGCGTGGTTAACGTCGGCCGCCATGGTGTATTTCACCGGACCGATACCGCCGTCGTTGATCGCAGTGTTGCGCCAGGCGTTGTGAGTGAATTGGGAATCGATGGACACGGCCACCACTTCCACACCCAGTGCTTCAAATTTCTCCATGCGGTGATCCAGGGCGATCAGCTCTGAGGGGCAAACAAAGGTGAAATCCAGCGGGTAGAAAAATACCAGGCCGTATTTGCCAGCCATGGCCTCGGAACGCCTGTAGGAATCAACAATCTCGCCATTGCCCTTGACGGCAGCGACGTCAAAATCCGGTGCGGGTTTTCCAACCAGAACTCCCATGTAAATACTCTCCAATGTGGTTTTATGGGTTCATTCCGCCGGGACGCCAGCGCGGCGCCCCGATCGAGTTGTGCAGTTTACAAAGAGCTGGCAATAAACCCAATTTGAATATTTTCATTCTTTCCATAGATTCAGCCTATCAAAGACGCGTTTAAGCACGCACAAACGCCCATTTCTTACCACTTTTCAGGCCTTACTGTTGTTGACAATCATTCTCATTAGCATTAGTCTTTAGCCATTGTTCAATCACGAGTTCAACAGGTATCCGGCGCAATGTACGTTTGTATCTGTAAAGGCATCACCGACACCCAGATCCGGGCAGCCGTCCAGGACGGTGCAGCCTCGGTGCGCGAAGTGCGCAACAGCCTTGGCGTCGCCAGCCAGTGTGGCAAGTGTAGCGTGCTGACCCGGGACATCGTGCGCCAATCCCTGAACGACATGGCCGACAACGAGCAGCTGTTCTACGCTGTGACCTGATCGCCGCCAGGAAAACCAGACGCCGGTCATCGACCGGCGTTTTTTTTGCCCTGCAATTGGGAATCACTCTGATTATCATTACAAATAACCAATAAAATCAATAGCTTACATTGTAATCCGGCGAGCCCTGGCCTACACTGTCGGAAATGAAGTGGGGAGACCACCATGAAAGGTGACGCCAAGGTAATAGAACATCTGAACACGATACTCGGCAACGAACTGGTCGCCATCAACCAGTATTTCCTGCATGCCCGCATGTACAAGGACTGGGGCCTGAAGGAACTGGGCGACCACGAGTACCACGAATCCATCGACGAAATGAAGCATGCCGACCGGATCATCGAACGGATCCTGTTCCTGGAGGGCCTGCCCAACCTGCAGAGTCTGGGCAAGTTACTGATCGGTGAAAATACCCAGGAAATGCTGGAGTGCGACCTCAAGCTGGAACACAAGGCGCACGTCGACCTGAAGGCTGCCGTCGCCTATTGCGAAGAGGTAGGGGACTACGTATCGAGGGATCTGTTCGTCGATATCATGGAATCAGAAGAAGAACATATCGACTGGCTGGAAACCCAGCTGGACCTGATCGGCAAGGTCGGCCTGCAGAACTACCTGCAGACCGCCATGCATACGGTAAAACCGGACTAACCGGCCTGCTGCTGCGCGGCTGCAGACTCCTTGATCAGGGTTTGCAGCTCACCGCTCTCATACATCTCGGTGACGATGTCGCAGCCGCCAATCAATTCACCGTCCACCCACAGCTGGGGAAAGGTCGGCCAGTTGGCATATTTGGGCAGGTTGGCCCTGATCTCCGGGTTGGAGAGAATATCCACATAGGCAAACCGCTCACCGCAGGCCATCAGGGCCTGCACCGTGCGGGCCGAAAAACCGCACTGGGGCTGGTTGGGAGAGCCCTTCATATATAGCAGTATGCTGTTGTTCTCGATCTGTTCTTTGATCGTGTCGAAGATATCCATCACCTCACCCGTTTGTACCGCACCGCCGGCCCTATTGCCGCAGGGCGAGCTATTCTACCGCTAATAGTGGCGCAATCCCACACCTGGGTAGAGCCGATTGCCAGACGCCACCAATGCAGCTATAGTTGCTCTCTTTTGAGGCAGCCGGCGCTGCCTTTTTGCGTTTTTGGAGGGCGGCCCGAGGCGGACGCCCGGTGCAGGGCGAGCACGCCCCGGGGGAAAATGATGTCGGCACTGATGCCCACCTATGCCAGGTTGCCGGTGACCTTCAGTCACGGCGAGGGAGTATACCTTTACGACAAGGCCGGCCGCCGCTACCTGGACGGCATCGCCGGCGTCGGCGTAAATGCGCTGGGGCACGCTCACCCGGCGGTTACCAGGGCAATCCAGCAGCAGGCCGCGAAGCTGGTTCACACCTCCAACCTGTACCGCATCGAAGCCCAGGAAAAGCTGGCCGAGACCCTGGCCCGCGTGTCCGGCATGCAGGAGTGCTTTTTCGGCAACTCCGGCGCCGAGGCCAACGAGGCGGCTATCAAGCTGGCGCGGCTCTACGGTCATGGGCGCGGCGTCGACAAACCCGCCATCGTGGTGCTGGAGGGCGCCTTCCACGGACGCACCCTGGCGACCCTGTCAGCCACCGGCAACCGCAAGATCCAGGCCGGCTTCGAACCCCTGGTCACCGGCTTTATCCGGACGCCGCGCAACGATATCGCAGCTCTGGAGCAGATCGCCGCCAGCAACAGCGGCGCCGTCGCCCTGCTGGCTGAACCGATCCAGGGTGAAGGAGGTGTGCAGCCACTGTCCAACGACTACCTGCGGGCGGCGCGGGACATTTGCGACCAGCGGCAGTGGCTGCTGATGCTGGACGAGGTCCAGTCGGGCAACGCCCGCACCGGTCACTATTTCGCCTGCCAGGGCCAGGGCCAGGGCATCGTGCCCGACGTGATCACCACCGCCAAGGGCCTGGCCAACGGTGTGCCGATCGGAGCCTGCCTGGCCAGCGGGGCCGCGGCGGGTGTCCTCGGCACCGGACAGCACGGCTCCACCTATGGCGGTAATCCGCTGGCCTGCGCTGCAGCACTGAGCGTGATCGAGACCATCGAGCAGGAGGGCCTGGCAGCCCGGGCGACCGAGCGCGGTCAACTGATCCGCGATATTCTCGGGGAACGCCTGGCGGACAGCGGCGAGTTGCGTGAAATCCGCGGCGCCGGACTGATGCTGGGCATCGAGCTGACCCGGGACTGCGGCGACCTGGTGCCCGCCGCACTGGACCGCGGTCTGCTGATCAACGTCACCGCCGGTAATACCGTTCGTCTGCTGCCGCCGCTGGTGATCAGCGAGGCCGAGGCCACTGAACTGGCCGAGGGTGTGGCCGCGCTGATCCTCGGCGCCTGAGCCGGGAGGAAATCACCATGAGCAAACCGAGACATTTCCTGACCCTGCTGGATTTCAGCACCGGCGAACTGAAGCAACTGCTGCAACGGGCAGTCGCAATGAAGGCCGCTCACCGCGCCGGGGATGACCAGCGCCAGTTCCCCGGCACCGTGCTGGGCATGATTTTCGCCAAATCCTCTACCCGGACCCGGGTGTCCTTCGAGGCAGGCATGGCCCACCTGGGCGGCCACGCGATGTTCCTGTCTCCCAATGACACCCAGCTGGGCCGGGGCGAGCCGATCGAGGACAGTGCCCGGGTAATCTCGTCCATGGTGGACCTCGTGATGATCCGCACCTTCGGCCACGACATCGTGGAACGCTTCGCCGCCCACTCGTCGGTGCCCGTGATCAACGCGCTGACCGACAGCTACCACCCCTGCCAGCTACTGGCCGACATGCAGACCTGGCTGGAGCACCGGGGCGACATGGCGGGCAAGTCGGTCGCCTGGGTGGGGGACGGCAACAATATGTGCAACTCCTATATCAATGCCGCGAACCGGTTCGACTTCGAATTGCGTATCAGCTGCCCGCGCGGCTTCGAGCCCGACGACACTCTCCTGGCAGCCAATGCCGACCGCGTGCGGGTGGAACACGAACCGGCAGCCGCGGTGGCCGGAGTGGACCTGGTGGTGACCGACGTCTGGGCCTCCATGGGCCAGGAGAGCGAACAGCGTCACCGGCAACGGGTGTTTGCGCCCTACCAGGTGGACGCCGAGCTGATGAGCCGCGCCGCCCCGGATGCGCTGTACATGCACTGCCTGCCGGCGCACCGGGGCGAGGAAATCAGCGCCGAACTGATGGATAACCCCGATACCGTGATCTGGGACGAAGCGGAAAACCGCCTGCATGCCCAGAAGGCCCTGATGGAAACCCTGCTGCTGGCCAGCCGCTGACCGGGTGCCCCTGGTCGGGCGCCCCTGGCCGGGCGCCCCTCGCCGGGCGCCCCTCGCCGGGCTCAGCTGTTAATAACTTTTTTTGGCAATTTTCCCGGGTTTTAAGAAAAAATAAATTCTAAAAAGCCCGACCGGGCCGCTATATTGCTCGCCGCGTAACCTCAGGCCACTGTTCATCGGCGCTGCGCGGTTAGTGGGTACAGACGAACCGGATTGCCCACAAGTTATCCACAGCATAAACCCAGCCTGGTCCCCTTGCATTGTGCCCATAAGCGCATTATCTTGTACCTCAGTCAGTCACCAACCCCAACATATGGGGTTATTCCGGGCAATAAACGTACAATTCTGTGCGATAAGAGGGCTTCGGAATCGGTGATTTGGTTATAACAGGAGTGCAGCACACCCGGCGACGCCTTTGACCATGGGCCGGCGCCATGAAACCGCCCATGATCCCGCTGCGCGAGCGGCGCCCCCCCTGGGCAGTGCGTTAAAAACAGCTGGGGCAATCCCACAACAATAAGGCCATCTCGGAGAACACATGCAGACAGAGACCAATCAACCTGCCACCCCTACTGATATCCCCTCTGCCAAGCCGGAACAGAACCCGGTCAACGCCAACCTGGCAGCCACTGCCCCGGGCCAACTGCGCGTCATCAAGCGCAACGGCACCGTGGTTACCTTCGAGGAGAGCAAAATCTCCGTGGCGATCACCAAGGCCTTCCTCGCCGTCGAAGGCGGTACCGCAGCGGCCTCCAGCCGCATCCACGAGACCGTGGCCAAGCTGACCGAACAGGTCACCGCCACCTTCCAGCGGCGCATGCCCTCGGGCGGCACCATCCATATCGAGGATATCCAGGACCAGGTCGAGCTGTCCCTGATGCGCGCGGGCGAGCACAAGATCGCCCGGGATTACGTCATCTATCGCGAGGAGCAGGCGCGCAAGCGCGCCGCCCGGCAGGCCCTGTCCCCCGCGGCCCAGAAGGCGGCCGGCGCCATCAACGTGGTCTTGGCGGACGGTACGCGCCAGCCCCTTGATCTGGAGCGCCTGCACACCATCGTCGCCGAAGCCTGCACCGACCTGACCGATGTGACTGAAAACCGCATCATCGACGAGGCCCTGAAAAACCTCTACGACGGCGTAACCGCGGCAGAACTGTCCACCTCGCTGGTCATCACCGCCCGCACCCTGATCGAGCAGGACCCGAACTATTCCTACGTGGCCGCCCGGCTGCTGCTGGACAACCTGCGCGCCGAGGCCCTGGGCTTCCTGGGCGTTGCCGACATGGCCACCCAGGCCGACATGGCTACCCTGTACGCCCGGGCCCTGCCCGCCTATATCGCGCGCGGCGTCGAGCTGGAGCTGCTGGCGCCGGAGCTGGCGGGCTACGACCTCGAGCAACTGGGCCGGGCCCTGCTGCCCGAACGCGACCTGCAGTTCACCTACCTGGGCCTGCAGACCCTGTACGACCGCTACTTTATCCACAGCAACGAGGTGCGCTTCGAGCTGCCGCAGATTTTCTTCATGCGGGTAGCCATGGGGCTGGCGGTGCGTGAGGACGACAGGAACGCCCGCGCCATCGAGTTCTACCAGCTGCTGTCGTCCTTCGACTACATGAGCTCCACCCCAACCCTGTTCAACGCCGGGACCCTGCGGCCGCAGCTGTCCTCCTGCTACCTGACCACGGTGCCTGACGACCTGTCCGGCATCTACAGTGCGATCCACGACAACGCCATGTTGTCCAAGTTCGCCGGTGGCCTGGGCAACGACTGGACCCCGGTGCGGGCCCTGGGCGCCTATATCAAGGGCACCAACGGCAAGTCCCAGGGCGTTGTGCCGTTCCTGAAGGTGGTCAACGATACCGCAGTGGCGGTGAACCAGGGCGGCAAGCGCAAGGGCGCAGTCTGTTCCTACCTGGAGACCTGGCACCTGGATATCGAAGAGTTCGTGGAACTGCGCAAGAACACCGGCGACGACCGGCGCCGCACCCACGACATGAATACCGCCAACTGGATTCCCGACCTGTTCATGAAGCGCGTGTTCGACGGTGGCGACTGGACCCTGTTCTCCCCCAATGATGTGCCCGACCTGCACGACCTGTACGGCAAGGCCTTCGAGGCCCGCTACACCGAGTACGAGGAGATGGCCCGCAACGGTCAGCTCAAGCTGTTCAAGACCATCAAGGCCGAGAACCTGTGGCGCAAGATGCTCGGCATGCTGTTCGAGACCGGCCACCCGTGGATGACCTTCAAGGACCCCTGCAACCTGCGCTCGCCGCAGCAGCACGTGGGCGTGGTGCACTCCTCCAACCTGTGCACCGAGATCACCCTGAATACCAACAAGGACGAGATCGCGGTCTGCAACCTGGGCTCGGTCAACCTGCCACAGCACGTCGTCGACGGCCAGCTGGATATGGACAAGCTGCGCAAGACCGTGCGCACTGCGGTGCGCATGCTCGACAACGTCATCGATATCAACTACTACTCGGTACCGCAGGCGGAGAACTCCAACCTGCTGCACCGGCCGGTGGGCCTGGGCCTGATGGGCTTCCAGGACGCCCTGTACAAACAGCACATCGCCTACGGCTCGGACGCCGCGGTCGAGTTCGCGGACCGCTCCATGGAAGCCATCAGCTACTTCGCGATCGAGTCCTCCTCGGACCTGGCCGCGGAACGCGGCAGCTACACCAGCTACCAGGGTTCCCTGTGGAGCCAGGGTATATTCCCCATCGACTCGCTGCAGAAGCTGGTCGACGAGCGCGGTGCCGACTATATCCAGGTCAACCAGGACCAGACCCTGGACTGGCAGACCCTGCGCAGCAAGGTGCGGGCCCAGGGCATGCGCAACTCCAATGTCATGGCCATCGCGCCCACGGCGACTATCGCCAATATCACCGGTGTGTCGCAGTCCATCGAGCCCACCTACCAGAACCTGTATGTGAAATCGAACCTGTCCGGCGAGTTCACCGTGGTCAACCCCTACCTGGTGCGCGATCTCAAGGACCGCGGCCTGTGGGACGGCGTCATGGTCAACGACCTGAAGTATTACGACGGCAGCGTGCAGGCCATCGATCGGGTGCCGGTAGACCTGAGAGCGGTCTACGCCACGGCATTCGAGGTGGAGCCCCGCTGGCTGGTGGACGCCGCCAGCCGGCGCCAGAAGTGGATCGACCAGGCCCAGTCCCTGAACCTGTACATCAACAACGCCAGCGGCAAGAAGCTCGATATCACCTACCGCATGGCGTGGTTCTCGGGCCTGAAAACCACCTATTACCTGCGTTCGCTGGCTGCCACCGGGACCGAGAAGTCGACCATCGACACCGGCACCCTGAACGCGGTGTCGGCCCAGGCCGCCTCGGCCCCTGCGCCGGTGCCAAAGGCCTGTTCACTGGACGACCCGGATTGCGAGGCCTGCCAGTAGGCGGGCCCTGGAAAGTAAAACAAGGAAGCGGAAACAATAGAGCCAGGGGAAAGTAGCACGATGTTGAGTTGGGATGATTACAACAAGGAAGACACCGCACCGGCAGCCAGCGCCGGGGCAACGCCTGCGGAACCGGTAGCTTCAGCTACCCCCGCAGCGTCAGCGCCCGCTGCCACTTCTTCAGCACCACAGGCACAGGCCACGGCGGCATCAGTGGCGGAGCCAGCCACAGCACCGCCGGCGCCCGCGCCGGAAGTGGTCGCGGCCGCCGTCGCGCAGCTGGAAGACGAGGTCATCGACGAGCACGCGGCCGAGCACGTGGCCGCCGCCGCAAAAGCGGTGGAGAACCTGGATATCGCACCCGGCCTGGAAGAGCTGGAAATGGGCGCGGCCCGGGTCTCGGTTGACGAAAAGGCCATGATCAACTGCCGCGCCGATCTCAACCAGCTGGTGCCCTTCAAATACGACTGGGCGTGGCAGAAATACCTGGACGGCTGCGCCAACCACTGGATGCCGCAGGAAATCAACATGACCGCGGACGTGGCCACCTGGAAAAGCGCCAACGGCCTGTCGGAGGACGAGCGCCGCATCGTACTGCGCTCCCTGGGCTACTTCTCCACTGCGGATTCACTGGTGGCGAACAACCTGGTGCTGGCCATCTACCGCCTGATCACCAACCCCGAGTGCCGCCAGTACCTGCTGCGCCAGGCCTTCGAGGAGGCCATTCACACCCACGCCTACCAGTACTGCATCGAATCGCTGGGCATGGACGAGGGCGAGGTATTCAACATGTACCGCGAGGTGCCGTCGGTGGCGGCCAAGGCTGCCTGGAGCCTGAGCCACACCCACAGCCTGTCAGACCCGACCTTCAAGACCGGTACGCTGGAAACCGACCAGGAACTGCTGCGCAACCTGATCGGCTTCTACGCGGTGACCGAGGGCATCTTCTTTTACTGCGGTTTCACCCAGATCCTGTCCATGGGACGCCGTAACAAGATGACCGGCGTGGCCGAGCAGTTCCAGTACATCCTGCGCGACGAATCCATGCACCTGAATTTCGGCATCGACGTGATCAACCAGATCAAGCTGGAGAACCCCCAACTGTGGACCGAATCGTTCCAGCAGGAAGTGATCCAGATGATCCTCGAGGGCACCGAACTGGAAATCCAGTATGCACGGGACACCATGCCCCGCGGCGTGCTGGGCATGAACGCGGCCATGATGGAAGAGTACCTGCACTTTATCGCCAACCGGCGCCTGAGCCAGCTCGGCCTGCCGGAGCAGTATCAGGGCGCGCAGAACCCCTTCCCGTGGATGAGCGAGATCATGGACCTGCGCAAGGAGAAGAATTTCTTCGAGACGCGGGTCATTGAGTACCAGACAGGCGGCGCCCTGAGCTGGGATTGAGGGCGACCCCGGAAGGGTGCGCCCAGGAACAAAGACCGCCGGCTGCCCCGCAGTAACCATGGGGCGGCTGGACGGCACCAATAACGGCGTTACCTAAGCGTGGCACCCGCGAGAGGGTTCTCAGATGGACGACAGCGAAAACAAGCCCACCCAAACCGAGACCATCCTGATGGCGCTGGACCAGATCAGCCAGACCATCGACGTGATGACCAGCGTGGTGGGACGCTTGCGCAACTACCTGGAAGAGCAGGAAGCCACCACCGAGAAACAGCCCGACCTGCAGGCCGAGATGGCGTCGGACCGAATACTGCACTGACATCCCGCCCACTCCAAAGTGGTGTCCGGGCACGCGTTGCGGCCCGGGGTGCCGGGTTGTGACAGTGGTTCAATTGAATCCATTTTTCTTAAAATCCCGCGACAGGTTTTTTATAGATGACTGGCATTCATGATTAGCTGGTAGGCGTCGTGGACGAGTTCCTCCAAACCGTTGCAGAAATAGCCGCCGCATTTGCGGGCTTCGCCAGTGTTGTGGTTATTTTCCGCCAGAATCGCAGTCTATCTGCCGATTATGAATCCAAAGTCACCTTCCAGAGTATGCTGCAGGGTGCTCTCCTGGTGGTGTTCTTTGCCCTGCTTCCGATCGTCCTGGGAAACTTGTTGCATTCGAGTACCTGGGCCTTTTCCATCTCAGCTTTCCTGCTAATGGTCTACATATTGGCCGCATTTATCTGGGCAATGTTTCAAGGAGGGTGGTCGATTGGACCTGGCGCCTTGCCTTACCTGGCAGCCACCTTGCTGATCGCGGGCACACAGGCTGCCGGCTTGCTCGGGCTGTATCCACTACCCGAGCTTTACCTGACGGGAATATTCGTACTGCTTACGATCTCAGGCTACGCCTTTTATTCACTGATCACGTTTCCGGAGAAGACGGGTAATGACAACTAGCGGGGTAAATCCGCCCATGGACAGCGTCTTCCATCCTGAATGAATAGCCGCCCCTACCAACGGAGACCAGTCACGGGTCATCGCCCGCGGCTGCCCGAAGATCAGCGTGCAGGTGCGCGCCGGGAACGCGGCGGTGCTGGCCTTTTACGCCGCTATCGGCTATAGCACTGACAACGTCGTGGGTTTGGGCAAGCGCCTGGAGCACGACAACCAACCCCGAGGGCAAGCCCGTCAGGCGGTGAAAACCGGCAGGAGAGAACTTTCCATGAGTGTCGACCAGGCCTATAACTACTGCAACATCGACGCGCAGACCTGCACCGCCGGGCTGCTCAGCCCGGAACAGCTCGCCGGGCTCAGTCCCGAGGGCTACCGGACGGTCATCAACCTGCTGCCGGAAGACAATGAGTACGCCGTTGCCGGGGAACGGGATCTTGTCACCGGCCAGGGGATTGCGTATCTCTATGTGCCGGTGGACTTCGCCAATCCCACTGCGGCGGACTACACCGATTTCGAGCAGGCCATGGCGGCGCGCGAGGGCCGGACCATGATTCACTGCGCCGCCAATTTCCGGGTTTCCGCGTTTTATGCCATCTATGCCCACAGACATCTCGACTGGAGCCCGGCCCGGGCCTGGGAACATATCGAATCCATCTGGCAACCGGCGGAGTACCCGCCCTGGGAAACCTTCATCACACAGTTCGTGCCGCGCCCCGGTTAGTTTTCCCGGGGTGGCGTTTATGACGTCTCAGCGGCAACGTCATCACCGGTCAGTGCCGATGCTCGATGAAACCCTGGGCGATCATGGTCCGGATGAAGGGGTCTGACTCGTTGTCGCCGATATCCGCGAAGTCGAGGTCGACGTAGTCCCTGTCCCGCTGGAAAAACCCGGTGGTTGCCAGCGCCTCGGCGAATTCGGTGACGAGCAACTCGGTGGTGCCGCGCTGGATGCGCAGCGCCATCCCGAGCGCGTCTGACCAGAACACCGTGGCCGGGCTGCCGTCGAGTTCGCCCTGCCAGCGGCTCACCGGTTGGCAGCGGTACAGGTCGCTACCCTGGTTCGTCAGCCCCGCCAGGCTGACCAGTTGCCGCTGGCGTTCCCAGTCCTGGTTGTCGTCCAGCAAGCGCAGCGTGGCCGGGCTGTAGTTGATCACCCGTTTGTGCTGGTCGACCCGGCGCTGGTAGCTGACCTGTCCGCCATCCAGCCGATACCACAACTCTGCCCATTGCCGATCGGGATATTCGTATGCGACCCGCCGCGGCAGTCGCCAGTACAGCCACTCCCGGACCGGGCCCCTGCCTTCCTCCACTATCCGCACCCTGGCACCGAAGCGCTCGGGGTCGTCCGGCGGCATCAGGCAGCCCTGCTCCCCGGCGGCGAGTGCCCAGGACTGTGCAGTAACCGACAGGATGAGTATCAATGCCCGGTTCATGCCGGTCCCTCTCAGGCAGGCACTCCGGGAGCGCTGCATACGCTCCCGGATGACCTCTTTCCCGGTGTCAATCATCCTGCTCACGGCCTTGCCTTGTGCGTCGCGTGTTTCATCACCTGGTAGATGAAGCTCTGCTCTTGGGTGGATTGCAACAGGTGCGCCCAGGGGCCCCCGGCGTAGATCGCCACGTCTTCACCGGAATGGGTTTCCGAGCTCAGCGGCACCAGCGCCTCCTGGTGGTAGCCGGGATCGGTGGTGTCCACACCCGCCATCAGGAATCGACCGGGATTGGGCAGGAAATTGTAAATGGCGTCACCCGGGGTGCCCTCGGCATAGCCGAGCCCGTTGGTGTAACCCACGGTTGTGTAGGGAAAGCCGTCAGCGGCCAGCTCGTTGATGCCGGTGCTGGCCCCGCTGCTGTCGTTACCCACCACAGTGCCCAGGATGGGGTTGCCACGGGTGGGGTACCCGGCGATGGTGAACACGTGGCTGTGGTCGGCGGTGACGATAATCAGCGTATCGCGGGGGTCGGTACTCTCCATCGCGACCCGCACCGCCTGCGCAAATTCAATGGTGTCGTTCAGGGCGTAGTTGGCCGAGCCCGCGTGGTGACCGTGATCAATGCGGCCACTTTCCACCATCAGGAAGAACCCGTTGCGGTTGTTGTCCAGTAGGTCGATGGCCTTGGCAGTCATTTCGGACAGGGAGGGCTCCCCCAGCAGGTCCAGGCCGCGGTCGTTCTCGTAGTTCATGTGCGATTCGTTGAACAGGCCGAGCACACGCTCGGTGTGGTCCGGGTCGATGGCGTCGAAGCCCGCCTGGTCGATCACGTAAGCCCCCTGCGGGTACAGGTCCTGCCACTCCGCGGTGAGGTCGCGGCCGTCGGTGCGGTCGCCCTCCACCGCACTGACCGCGTCCGCGGTATTAAAGGCGGCATCCTTCGGCAGGAAGTGGCGGCGGCCGCCACCCATGGCAACCTCGAGGCCGTCACCTGCATTGAAATACACCAGCTGCTCGGCGATATCCATGCAGCCCTTGCCCTGCTCGGAAACCGGTATATCGGAGATATCCTCCCAGTTGCGCTCAGGGCTTTTGGCATAGGTGGCGGCCGGGGTGGCATGGGTAATCCGGGCGGTGGTCACCACCCCGGTAGACCAGCCGCGCCGTTCCGACTGCTCGAGGAAGGTATCCAGCTGTTGGCCGAGGCTGCTGGCGCAGTCGCCGCGCACCGTGTTGTCGTCGACGCCGATGATACCGGCTTTGGTCTTCACACCGGTCATCATCGCGGTCATGGTGCCGGCGGAATCAGGCGTCTGCTGGTTGGTGTTGTACACCTTCGATAGCGCCGTATACGGCAGCATCTCGAAGGCGAGTTCGTTCTCTTCACCGGTTTGCCCGCGCAGCTGGCCCTCCAGGATACGCGCCGCGGTGACAGTGCTCACCCCCATACCGTCGCCGATAAACAGGATGACGTTCTTCGCCAGGCGCTTGTTGGCCCGTTGGTTGATCGCTTCTCGCAGGGCCTCCTCGCCCGCGGCCAGCCATTGCTGCGGTGTGGCGCCGGGTTCCAGCGCCAGTGTGGCAGTTGAATTCAGAGAGGTCAGAGCGCTGCCCAGGGCCAGCGCGAGAACTTTTTTCAGCATCGTGGGAATCTCCATTGGTTATCGACAAGTGCCGGGCGCCTTCGAGAAGACGCAACCAATGTAAGCGGGGAATATAACGCTTTCTTTACTGGCCGGTTAAGGTTTGGTTACGCGTGGGCCGGAGCAATGGAACCGGCACAGTGCAGGTCGCGATCCCACGTCAGCCACGGCAGGCCGAGTTCCGCCAGCCAGGTTCGGCCCTCGTCCCGGGGCTTCAGCAGGGCCACGGTCGCGGCGCCCCCGGCCACCAGGCACTGGGGCGCGGCCACACTGGCGGCGACCAGTCCGGCCACGGGCCAGCCACTGCGCGGATCGAGAATATGACCGTAACGCCGGCCGTCGAGTTCGATGCAACGCTCGTAATTGCCGCTGCTCGCCAGGGCGCCCGCGCGAAGCTCGACCCGCGCCGCGGCCCGCTGCGGGTCCGCGGGATCGCGGATGCCCACCTGCCAGGCACTGCCGTCGGCGCGGGGACCGGTCACCGCCATGTCGCCGGCCAGATCGACCAGCGCGTGGTTCATGCCGTGGCCTGCCAGCACTGCGGCCGCTGCGTCTACCGCGTATTCCTTGCCACAGCCACCGAAGTCCAGTTCCATACCCGGCACCGGCAGGTACACGGACTCCGGGTCCCACTGCACCCGGTCCCAGCCCACCAGCGGCAGCAACCCTTCCAGTTCCCGCTGCGCGGGCACCCGACCCGAGCGAAAATCCCAGGCCCGGCGCAGTACCCCGGAGGTCAGGTCAAACAGTCCGCCGCTCTGCTCCCACAGGGTGTGGGCAAAGTGGAACAGGCCGGCTGTTTCGGCGTCGATGGCGACCGGTTCACCCCCGCCGGCGGCGCGATTGATAACACTGGTGAGGGAGTCCTCGCGGTAGCGGCTGTACCTGGCCTCCAGCCGCGCGACCTCGGCCTCGGCAGACGCGATGGCCGCCAGGGCGGCTGGCTCATCATCGCATTCCACGCGGAACCGGCAGGGCCCGCCCAGGGCGTGGAAACGATGCTCCAGTCCCCGCATGGCAGCTACCGGAAGCGGTAGCTCAGGCCGACGCTGCCGCGCCACCAGGCCACCAGGGCCGGCGATTCCTCACCGTCATAGAGACCGTAGTGTTCGCGGCTGCGGTAGCGCTCGGCAGTCACGTTGAGGGTCCACTGGCCCAGGTCCTGGCGCAGACGCAGGCCGGCAGAAAGCGCCCCAAACGCCGACAGGCGGTAGTCGTCCACGTGGTAGCGGTCCGCCAGGTCGACCACATTAGCGAAGAAATCCGCCGCGTCCTGGCTGTAGAAGCGGGCGAAGGGCACCAGCTGGGTGCGCGCACCCAGGTTCTGGTGCCAGGCGATGTCCACGGTATGTGAGCGCACACCCCAGTCATCGTCGAAGTAGCGGTAATCCACGTGCAGGGCCGCATTGGGAGCGGTGAAAAAATGCCGGTAGCCGGTGCTGGCCACCCATTCCCGGCGTTGCCGGGGACGCCGGTCACGGAGTTTGTAGGGGTCTGTGAGAAAGCCCTCGCGGTAGGTATAGCCGAGACCGAAGCGCAGGATAGCCCGCCTGCTGACGATACGGCTCACCCCGACCCAGGCGGAATAGATGTCTTTCTCGTCCTTCAGCGTATTGGTGGGTACCGTTCCCCGGGTCGGCTCGATATCATCTCGCGAGAGGCTGACCGCGCCGCTCCAGGTGGTCAGGCCATCGGCACTGTTGAAGGACCCGTCCACCGCGATGGCGTCGGATTCGTAGTCATCTTCCTCAGAGCGCGCGTAGTTGAAGCCGGCGTTGCCGCGGTCATAGTAATAGCGGGTGGTGACGCTGATATCGGTGCGGGTGTCCTCGATGCTGGCGCCGCTCATGATTACCTTGGGGTCGCCACTGGCACTTTCACCCACGAACCAGGGCGAGGCGCCACTCATGTCCTCCCACTGCACGTCCAGGGCCAGCGACCAGTCCTCCCCCACCGGCGCCAGCAGGTGAAACTGGGCCACGTCGATGTCATAGCGCTCACTGCTGCCGCCGAAGGTCTTGCTGTCGCGGGTATCGTCTTCCCGGTACTTGCTGTAGCCGAGGCTGAGGGTCGTGGTCTCCGGTTGTGCGTCGGCCCGGGCCCCCTGACAGGCGGGCAGCATGAGGGCACTGGAGGTGAGGGCCAGCAAGGTCGCGCTGCGCTCCCGCGTGGGACCCGCCATCAGTTACAACCGCAGCCGCCGCCCGCCGCGCCCGCGCCGCCGGAACTCGCTTCCTTGCTGAAGTGGACCTGGTCGCGCAGGCGGGCCTCGAGCAGGTCCGGCTGCCACTGCATCTCCTCCTGCGCCAGGCTGCCCCGCTCCCAGGGCTGGACAGTTTCACAGCCCGCCAGTCCCAGCAATATGATCAGCCCCAGCACTCTCGACAAAGCTCACTCCTCCAGCAGTTTCACTATCTCTGAGCGCAGCCGCGCCCCGTCACCCCGACGAAACCCCCGGTGTACCAGGCGCACCTTGCCATCGCGATCGATAAGGTACCCGGTGGGCATTCCCAGCACGTCATATGCTTGCGGCGTGACGCCGCCGCCATCCCAGGCCACCGGGTACCCGACCGGCAGCTCCCGCAGGAACGCCAGTGCATCCTCGCGGGTTTCATCGACACTCACCGCCAGCACCTCGAAGCCACGGGGAGACAGTTCCTCGTGCAGGTCGTCCAACTGCGGAAACGACACCCGGCAGGGACCGCACCAGGATGCCCAGAAATCCAGGTACACCACCTTGCCACGCAGGCTGGCCAGGCTCACCCGCGCCGCGCCGTTCTGCAGGACCGGCAAGTCCAGCGCCGGAGCCGGCTGACCAATACCAGCGCCGACTGCCGCCAGAGGCAGCAGGCACAACACCAGGCCCGGCAGCAAGCGGGGCATCAGCGCTCCACATCCAGTTGCAGCAGGGTCCAGCTGTTATAGCCGTGGTTGTGCAGGTGGAATTCGATCTCGCTGCCCTCTGCGGCGGCATTCCGGGCCGGAATACGGAGATCGAAGATTTCCGCCCGGGCCGGAATCGCCACCTCCTGCTCCCAGATAACCTCTCCGGCGAGGCTGACCGCCACGTGGGCGCTGGCCGGCTCCTCGAACGCGAGGTCAGCATGCCACAGCACCAGGTGCAGGGTATCGCCGGCACGCACATCGGACAGGCTGGGCTGGGCCAGGGACAGGTATTCACAGTAGCCGGTTTCCACTTCCAGCGCCTCGCCCTCGGGGTACCAGCTGTTGGCCGGACAGTGCAGCGTGTCCGGACGGTGCTGTGGCCAGTTGTCGCCCGCTGCGGTCTGCACGACCCAGGCCGACGCGTCCAACAGCCGGTTGCGTTCGCCGGACGGGTCGGCCACCACCTCGATCTCCACCGTCTGCTGGATGCCCAGGGCGTGGTGATCTCCGCCGCGCAGGCTGACCCGCAGGGTGTGCAGGCCAGGTTCGATGTCGTCGGGCAGCTGGTAGTAATACAGGGAATCCCAGGCGGTGAGGTGCCCGGCCTCATCATCATCCGTATCGAGATACACACGGTAGTGGCCCTCATAGACACCATCGTGGTCATCCCCCGGGCTGTCGTGCTCACCGCCACCGTGCTGAGCCGGATCCTCGTGGTCATGCTGACCGGGCTCGTGCAGGCTGAAGTTGTTCAGCAGCAACTGCAGCGGCACCAGGTCGCCCGGAGTGAACTGCTGCCGGTAGGCTGGAGACTCCAGGTGGACCGAGGGGCGGTAGCTGTAGTCGGTATCCGCCGCCGGTTGCGTCATTAACACCGACATCAGACACATCTCGTCCTGGGTGTAATCGCCCCACTCCACGTCGCGAGCGGGCAGTTGTTCGCCGTTTACAAAGGGCTGGTTGGCCTGGCTGTTGTCCCAGTTGCACTCCAGCCGGATGCGGTCGCCGGGGGAAATCAACACCTCGTTGACGAAGTTGTAGGTGCTCTGCCAGTTGAAATCCCAGTCGCGGATGTCCAGCAGGACCTGCTCCGTGCCGTTGCCCCGCTGCAGGGTAATCCGGCCGGAGCTGCCCAGGTTGTGCATGTGGATGAAGCCCTGGTGCAACACCCAGGGATCCCGGTTGGTGATGCCCAGCTCGCGACCGAAAATCGACCCCAGCAGGGCGCCGGGCAGGCTGACCTCGTGGTGCACGTTGGGCTCGCCGGCGGGAATCGGCATACCTCCGGGCGCCAGGAACGCGGGATTGGTCACCAGGAACGTCCGGGCCGGCCGCTCGACTTCGGGGGCGGTGGCGACCAGGATCGTGGACTGGTCCGGTTGTGGTTCGGCGGTCAGCGTGTTGTAGTGCATCTGCACCAGCAGTACCGAGCCGGGCCGCACCCCGAAACCGGTACCCTCCGGTGCCGGCTCGCGCCCGGCCCCGGGCACCCAGCCGCCTATTTGCCGCGGCAGCGGCACCCCTCTGGCACTGACGCCACCGGCCCCGAGGCAATACCAGCCTGGCCGGCCATCTTCGCCGCCGGCGGCGTAGTAGTGGTGGGCGTCTTCCGGTTCGGCTACAGACACGATCACGTGGTGCACTTCTTCCAAACGGTCCGGCAGGACGTCTACCGCGGTTACGTAGGCGAATTCATCCAGCGGCCACTCGATCGCGAAACAGCGGTGGTCGTCCGGGCGCAGGGTCGGGGTATAGGCCTGCGGTAGCGGTAACTGCAGGTTGTAGGACCGCTCCGGCGTTCCCTCCGGGACCGGCGCCTGGTAGGCGGCCTCATCGCCTTCGGGCAGATCGCTCTGCAGCCAGTTGAGCAGTATGTGCCGCTGCTGTGGGTCCAGGGAGCGATCGTGCTGGAACGGGGTATAACCCGTCGTCGGGGGCCAGGGCGGCATGGCGCCGGTCTCGATAGCGTACGCTGCGGCGGCGGCCACGCCGACGACACTGTCGTAACTGTCCAGGGGAAACGGGGCGATCCCCCCCGGCTCATGACAGCCGCCGCATTTTTCCTCGATGATGGCCCGGGCGTCAGCGTGATAGCTGTACCGGGCCGCGACATTGACCAGCGGCGCCTGGCCGGGGTCACCTTCGGGTGCCCCGCTCTCCAGCCAGGCCAGTATCATGTCCCGCTCACTGACACCCAGGTCGGCGTACCCGGCGGGCGGCATGGCGCCGGTTTCCAGCACATAGACCAGCGCGGATTGCTTGCCGTACACCTCGTCGTAGGTGGTCAGGGGGAACGGCGCCTGGCCACCGGGACGGTGACAGCTTACGCAGTAACGGTCCAGCAACGGACCCACCGCGTTGTGGTAGGTTACGCTGGCCTCGCTGCTGCCGCCGCCGAGGTCGTCGGGCGTCGTCGGCGCTGGCCCGCCGCCGCCGGATCCGCCGCCACAGGAGACAAGGGCCAGGCCAGCCACGACCGGGAAGACAAGCCGATTTATCATGGGCGCAAGGTACCACGCTTTACCGGCGCCGTCAGTGGCCGGGTACGGCAGCACGCGAGGAGCATCCACACAGGCTATAATGGCCTGCTCCATCCACTCGACAAGGACACTGTCTTGCCAAACCCACTCCGGATCGCCCTGCTGATCGACTGCGACAACGTCAGCCACAATGCCATCGAGGGCGTACTCGAGGAACTGGCCAAGTACGGCACGGTCAACGTCCGCCACGCCCACGGCGACTGGAACAGCCAGGCACTGTCCGGCTGGCGCGAGCGATTGCACCCGCACGCCATCCGGCCGATGCAGCAATTCGCTTACACCAAGGGCAAGAACGCCACGGACTCGGCCATGATCATCGATGCCATGGACCTGTTGTACAGCGGCAATATCGACGCCTTCGCCCTGATGACCAGCGACAGTGACTTCACCCCGCTGGTGCTGCGCATCCTGGAGAGCGGCCGCCCGGTGTACGGGTTTGGCAGTAAAAAGACCCCCCAGCCCTTCGTGGATGCCTGCTCGCCCTTCATCTACACCGAGAACCTCGCCTCGGCCAAGGCCGACAAGGCAGACGAGCCCGCCCGGCCGAAGAAAAAAGACCAGCGCCTGTTGCGCCAGGACAGCGCCCTGGTGAGGCTGTTGCGGACCGCGGTGGAACAGACCTCCGACGACGAGGGCTGGGCCCGGCTGGGCCAGGTGGGGCAGTACATTTCCAACAACAACCCGTCGTTCTCCACCGTGAACTACGGCTACCAGAAGCTCAGCGAGCTGATCCGGGCGACAGAGCTGTTCGATACCCGTCGGGAAGAGGACAACCAGCTCTATATCAAGGATGCCCGGGGCTGATTCCCGGGCTGGACAGGCGGCCGTCGAGGGCGCATACTTCGACCCCTATGTGTTCATTGTAAACTTCCTTCCCCTGACCCGACATGCCTTGTAGAATGACGGCCCCTTCCGGGGCGGGCACCCGCTCAGGGCCTCCACCCACACCAGACAGGACAGCGACATGATCTACCAGAGTGACGAACTCTCGATACAACGCCTGGCAGGCGATATCGCCGAGATGAACTTCGACCTGCAGGGCGAATCCGTCAACAAATTCAACCAGGCCACGGTGCAGAGCCTGACCGCCGCACTGGACGCCCTGGAGGCAGAAGAGGGCATTCGCGGGCTGCTGGTCACCAGCGCCAAGCCGGTATTCATCGTCGGCGCCGATATCACCGAGTTTACCGCCCTGTTCGGCTCCTCGGCGGAGGACATCAAGCCCTTCACCGGGGTCAACAACGGCAATTTCAACCGCCTCGCAGCCCTGCCCTACCCCAGTGCCGTGGCCATCAACGGCTTCGCCATGGGCGGCGGCCTGGAAATCTGCCTGGCCTGCGATTTCCGGGTCATGAGCACTGGCGCGAAGATCGGCCTGCCCGAGACCAAGCTGGGCATCCTGCCCGGTTGGGGCGGCACCGTGCGCCTGCCGCGCATCATCGGCGTGGACGAGGCCGTGATGTGGATGGCGACCGGGCAGGAGCAGAATGCCGACGCGGCACTGAAAGCCGGCGCGGTGGACGCGGTGGCGGCGCCGGAGCAACTGCGCGAGGTAACCCTGGCCACCCTGCAGCAGGCCATTGACGGCCAGCTTGACTACCAGGCGCGTCGGGCACGCAAACACGGCCCGCTGCCCCTGAACGATACCGAGGCCATGATGTCGTTTTTCACCATCAAGGCCATGGTTGGCCAACAGGCGGGCAAGAATTACCCGGCCCCACTGAAGGTGGTGGACGTGATCGAACAGGCCCGGGGTATGAGCCTGGAGGACGCCCTGCAGGTGGAGGCCCAGGCCTTTGCCGAGCTGGCCACCACCGACGTGGCCGCCGCCCTGGTGGGAGTATTCCTCTCCGACCAGTTGCTGGGTAAGAAGGCCAAGGGCTGGGAGAAGCAGGCCAGCGGCAAGGTCGAGCGGGCGGCGGTGCTGGGCGCCGGCATCATGGGAGGCGGCATCGCCTACCAGAGCGCCTACCGCGGCGTGCCGATCAAGATGAAGGACATCGCCCAGGAGGGCCTGGACCTGGGCCTGGGTGAAGCGAACAAGCTGCTGGCCAAACGCGTCGCACGGGGCCGCATGACCCCCGAGAAGATGGGCGAGGTGCTGAACAGTATCGACCCCATGCTGGACTACGACCGCTTCGACAAGGTGGACATCGTGGTGGAAGCCGTGGTCGAGAACCCGAAGGTCAAGCATGCGGTGCTGGCCGAGACCGAACAGCAGATCCGGGAGGACGCCATTCTGGCGTCCAACACCTCCACCATTTCCATCAGCTACCTGGCCGAGGCGCTCGAGCGGCCGGAAAACTTCTGCGGCATGCACTTCTTCAACCCGGTGCACGCGATGCCGCTGGTAGAAGTCATCCGCGGCGAGAAAAGCTCCGACGAGGCCATTGCCCGCACCGTGGCCTACGCCAACAAGCTGGGCAAGAAGGCCGTGGTGGTCCAGGACTGCCCGGGGTTCCTGGTGAACCGGGTGCTGTTCCCCTACTTCGGTGGCTTCAACATGCTGCTGCGCGATGGCGCCGACTTCCAGGTGGTGGACAAGACCATGGAGCGCTGGGGCTGGCCCATGGGCCCGGCCTACCTGATGGACGTGGTCGGCATCGACACCGGCGTACACGCCGCCAGCGTCATGGCCGAGGGCTTCCCGGATCGCATGCAGCCGGATTTCAAGAGCGCCACCGAGGTGATGTTCGAGCTGGGGCGTTACGGCCAGAAGAACGGCAAGGGCTTTTACGAATACGTTGATGACAAGCGCGGCAAGCCGCAGAAAACCGTCAACGAGGATGTCTACGACATGATCGCCGACGTGGTGGGTGACCGCACCGAGTTCGAACGGGAGGACATCATCGCCCGCATGATGCTGCCGATGGCGATCGAGATGGCCCGCTGCCTGGAGGAAGGCATCGTGGAGACCGCCGCCGAGGCTGACCTGGCGCTGCTGTACGGGGTCGGTTTCCCACCCTTCCGCGGCGGCATCTTCCGCTGGATGGATACCGTGGGCCTGGCCCACATCGCCGAGGCCTCCGCGAAATTCGCGCACCTGGGCAAGGCCTACGAGTTGACCGAACACATGCAGGACATGCTGGCCAACGGCAAAACCTACTATTGAGCAACGGGTGTAACAGAGGAGAAATACGGTGAGTTTGAATCCGAGAGACGCAGTAATTGTCGATTACGCCCGCTCAGCCATGGGGCGGTCCAAGAACGGTTGCTTCCGCCACGTGCGCGCCGACGACCTGTCCGCGGCCGTGATCAAGGGCCTGCTGGCCCGCAATGAGGGCCTGGACCCCGCCGAGATCGACGACCTCATCTGGGGCTGCGTGATCCAGCGCGGCGAACAGGGCATGAACCTGGCGCGCATGATCGTGCTGAACGCCGAGCTACCCCACACCATCCCGGCGCAGACGGTTAACCGCCTGTGCGGGTCCTCGATGAGCGCCCTGCACACCGCCGCCGCCAATATCATGGCGGGGGTCGGCGATGTCTACCTGGTCGGCGGCGTCGAGCACCTGGGTCACCTGCCGATGATGGATGCCGCCAACGTCGATCCCAACCCGCGCATGGGCCGCTCCGTGGCCAAGGCCGCCGGCATGATGGGCATGACCGCCGAGTACCTGGCCATGATGCACGGCATCGGCCGCGAGCAGCAGGACCAGTTCGGCCTGCGCTCTCACCAGCTGGCCCACAAGGCCACTGTGGAAGGCAAGTTCGAGCGGGAAATCATCCCCATCGACGGCCACGACCAGGACGGGGCACTCGTGTCAGTCCGCACTGACGAGACCATCCGCCCGGACACGACCCTGGAAGACCTGGCGGCCCTGAAGCCGTCCTTCAACCCCCAGGGCGGGACCGTGACGGCAGGCCAGTCCTCCCAGATCTCCGACGGTGCCTCGGCCATGCTGATGATGGCGGCCGAAAAAGCCCAGGCCCTGGGCCTGGAGCCGGTGGCGCGGGTCCGGGGTATGGCCCTGGCCGGTGTCGACCCGTCGATCATGGGCTACGGCCCGGTGCCTTCCACCCAGAAAGCCCTGGCCAAACTGGGCCTGTCCATGGACGACATCGACATGGTGGAGCTGAATGAGGCTTTCGCCGCCCAGGCCCTGCCGGTACTGAAAGACCTGGACCTGCTGGACAAAATGGACGAGAAGGTCAACGTGCACGGCGGCGCCATCGCCCTGGGACACCCCTTCGGCTGCTCCGGCGTGCGCATCACCGGTTCGCTGCTCAACGTGATGGAAGACCGGGACCTGACCCTGGGCGTGTCCACCATGTGTATCGGCCTCGGGCAGGGCATCACGACGGTGCTCGAACGAGTCTAGGAGAAGATTGGCTAAATCCCCACAAGGGAGCGGCTGACATGCTTGCAGACACGCTAAAAGCATGCCGTCCGTGGCACGCTCGGGGGCGGCCTTCCATGGCCGCCCACGGTCTGCAGGCATGTCAGCCGCTCCCTTGCTCAGTTTGCACCACCACTCATCCGGTCGACAGCAGGTCATCCACCAGCTGCAGCGCCGCCAGCAGTTCGTCGATTGCCAGGCCCGAGCCGCGAAAGTACTCCTCCGCCATGGGTGTGATGCCGCAGCGGCTGGGCAGGGGCTGATCCTCTTCCAACATCAGGTACAGGGTCGGCAGGAAGATAAACTGCAGCCACTGTGGCAGGGACAGGGTGTCCACGCAAAACGGCTGGTCGGAAGACAGGGCCTCGGCCGAGGGGGGCACCCGGTCCCACAGGTCCAGCTGGCGCAGCTGGGCCTCGATATCGATCAGTACCGCGGCTATTTCTGTATGCATGCAGCCAGTATAACGCCCGGCGGGCCCGTCTACATCTGGCCAGCGTGGTGAGTTAAACTCCCGGGCCATGATCGACATCCGCCGGGCCCAGCTGCTCGCACTCGCCATCGGGTTCGGCCTGGCCGCCCTCCAGCTGCTGCACGTGAACCAGCACGCGGTCGATTTCCCCCTGCACGACGACTATCAGGACTCCCTGCGCTTCCTGTTGGACTACCAGGACGCGGACGGCATCCTGCCGGTGGTGAACCTGATGCGCGAACAGCACATCGAGCACCGCCAGCTTTTCAGTCGCATGCTGTACGCGTTGCACTACGAGTTGTTTGGCGTCCTGGATTACCGCCAGCTGCTGGTGGCGGCTAACTGCCTGGTGATCCTCACCTGGCTGCTCCTCGCAGTCCACTTCCGGCAACCGCTGCTGACCCTGCTGGGCGCCCTGTTGCTGTTCAGCTCCGCCTATTGGAACAGCATCTACTGGCTGGCCGCGGCGGGCTCGAACTTTTCCGTGATGCTGTTCGGCATTGCCGCGTTACTGCTGCTGCAGGCGCGCTCAGCCTGGTCGTTCGGCGCCGCCCTGGCCTGCGCGGGCATGGGCACCTTCGCGCTGGGAAACGGTTTCCTGCTCTGGCCACTCGGGTTCGCGCAATTGTTGCTGCAGCGTGCCGCCACGCCGCGCCTGGCCTGCTGGGCCGGCGCCGCCCTGTTCGCGGTCGGCCTGTATTTCTTCGATTATCACGATCCCGGCGTACTGCAGCTGATTCCCAACGAAACCGGCAAGCGCCACCCCTGGGAACTGGTGCTGGCCCACCCCCTGCACTTCGGCCAGTGGACCCTCGCGGTAATCGGCCTGGGGTTCAGCTTCGGCCACGAGATGATGGCCACGGGGGTTGGACTGGGCCTGCTGGTCGCCCTGGGCTGGGCCCTTAGCCACCGCGAGGCCCGGCATCACCCGGCCACCCTGGCCATCATCGCCTTCCTGCTGTCGTCCCTGTGCCTGGCTGCCTACGGCCGTTTCGTGGCGGGGTTCGCCGGCATCGAGATACCCAACCGCTATGCCTATTACTCGCTGCTGCTCGCGCTGGCGATCCTCGGCCTGCTGGGGGCGACCCGGTTCCGGGAGCAGACCCTCCCGGGGGCTGTCGTGGCTCTCTCACTGGCGCTTGCGCTGACCTTCAACTGGACAAGTACTGACTGGGGGATAGAACGCCACCGCAACCGGGTGGCTCCCCTGCAGAAAAACCTGCTGGGCTGGCTGACCGGTGACCAGGCAAAAATTTTCGCCCTGTTTGCCGGGGAGCAACCAGGGCAACTCCTGGGCCAGGCCATCGACCGAAGTCTCTGGCACCCGCTGCAGGCGGTACCGGAGGCCCACCGGGCCAGGATCGTTCGGAGTGACCCCGGTTGCCCCGCCGACAAGCGCGAGATGCACCTGCCGGCCGGCGCCTACCTGATCAGGCTGGAACAGCATCGGGCAGGCGAGCCCCGGGCGGGCGAGCCCCGGGCGGGTAAGCCCCGGGCGGGTAAGCCCCGGGCGGGTAAGCCCCGAACACAACGCGCGGCCCTGTGTGTCGACGGGGTACTGTATCGCCTGCAATGGCAACAGGTCCCGGCCTGGTTCGTTCCGGACCGGACAGCCGCCGGACAGGCCGGTTCCGGGCCAGCAGCTCCGGCGCACTTTTGACCGCGGGGAATGACTCGGTTAATCTTGGCGCGCTCACACCTTGCGGGTGTAGTTCAATGGTAGAACCGGAGCTTCCCAAGCTTCTAACGTGGGTTCGATTCCCATCACCCGCTCCAATTACAGGCTCGCTCTGATCGTTAGCCCCGATAAAGCCGCCAACGTGGACCTGGGCGGCCCCGTACGATTCCCATCACCCGCTCCAATTACAGGCTCGGCGGGCAAGGCGAACGGCTTCGGATCATTGCGAAACCATCGAGAACTTGCGCACCATTCCGTCCCGCTTGGTCAGTAAATACAACTCGCCCACCGCATCCATACCGAACCGCAGACCGGCATGCGTGCTGTTACCCTGGATTTCCAGCAGCGTTCGCTGCCGGGCCGAATATTTGAGCTTGATTTCACCGAACCCGGCGAGCTTGCCGTTTGCCAGACTCGCAGCGTCTGTGAAAAAGATGCGGCCGCTGGCGATATCGCCAAAGACGTACATTCCACGCAGCTCCGGGATCAGGCGGCCTCGATATACGTAGCCACCAGTGATCGCTCGACCCAGGTCATGTTCGTACTGAACCGCGGGATAGGTGTAATTCTTCCCTGCATCGTTCGCTGGCAAGTCGGCAGGTGCGCGCTCGTCGCCATGATTTACCGCGAAGTTTCCCTCGCGCTCACTCCAGCCGTAGTTGCTCCCCGCCAGGCCTACATTGATCTCCTCCGCAATCGACTGGCCGATATCGATCAGTATCATTTTGTTGTCCCCGGCCATGTCCCAGCAAAAGCGCTGCGGATTGCGCAATCCATAAGCCCAGATTTCTGGCAGGAAAGGGTGTTTGTTCAAGAACGGATTATCCGGGGGTATCGAATAGTTGCGGCCATTGCTCTGCAACGGATCGATGCGCAAAATCTTGCCCAGCGGCAGCCGGGGATTCTGCGCGGTGCGAAAAGCACTCACCTCGCCCAGTTTTGCGACCGTGTTACCGCCGTCGCCCACGCCAATGTACAACATGCCGTAGTCAGGATCACCGCGGTCGGCGGTCGGATTGAACCCTATCTGACCAATCGTGTGATCGCGAAACGGATGGGGTATGCGCAGTACCTCGCGCCGCGAACGCGGGTCGATCCGATTGCGATTCGCTGGATCGACTCGCCACTCCGCAATGACATCATGATGAGAAACGCGCTTGCCGGTAGTCACGGTCGGAAAATCCGGCCGGCCGGAATCAGCTGACTCTGTCGTCGCTGTGTAGATTTTGCCGAAACCTCGAGCACTTCGATCAGCGTAGTCCGGATGGAACGCGACGGAGGTGAGTCCCTTTTCCTGGTCGTCGTGCACAAAGGCCTTTCCTCGGGCCACCGAAACATCGAGAAAGGGTTCGGGAGCGAGCGTCTCGCGTTCAACCAGATAGATGCGCCCATCCATATCAACCACAAACAAGCGGCCGGACCCATCACCCGCACTGGCAAGAGCGTTGATTCTCGCACCCGCCTTCCGATTGTCGTATGCAGGTAACTGGACGACGTCGCGAATTGCGATCACCAGCTCCCGGTAGACAGGTTCGGCAATTTCGTCACGGGCAGCAGGATGGCTTGCAAGTGCAACGGAGGCTTCCTCTCTATCCACCCGCTCGCTCAGCGCCTTACTACCTGGACCAGCGTCATCCCCACGGGGTTCTTTCCGGTCACCACAGGCACCCAGGAGCAACACCAACGCAATTGCAATTGTTGCAAGACAAAGAGAGTTGTATCTTCTTGTCATATCCCACAGTCCCTGTGCATTGTGCTGTCCGCTTCAAGCATAGCACTGCCTGGGGGACGCAAAAAAAGGTGAACGTGTTATCCTCGTGTCGACCATACTTACCCGCTCTACAACACACACGTTAAAAGAGATATGAAGGCGCTGCTGGCCGTTACCGCGGTACTGTTCTCCACCGCCCTGCTGCTGCTGGGACACGGTATGCAACTGACCCTGCTGCCCATGCGCGCCTCCGGCCTGGGCATGTCGGAGTTCCTCGTAGGACTCAGCGCCTCCTGCTACTTCGGCGGCTTCGTGGTGGGCTGCATGTTTGTCCCGCGTATCATTGTCCGGGTGGGCCATATCCGCTGTTTTTCAGTGCTGGCATCGCTCATGATCGTGTCGCTGTTGAGCCTGGAACTGCTGGACCAATGGCCGGCATGGCTAGTGCTCCGATTCACCACCGGCGTCGCAGTCAGTTCCCTGTACGCGGTAATCGAGAGCTGGCTGAACGGCCAGGCCCAACCGCAGACCAGGGGCCGCATCCTGGCGACCTATACCTTCATCACCCTGGCCGCTATGGCCGTGGGCCAGCTGTTGATCAACGTCGGGCCGGTGATGAGCTCGACCCCGTTCATCCTGGCAACCATTTTCATGGCCCTGTCGATCCTGCCGGTCGGTCTAACCCGGGGGATGGCTCCGACGCCGCCTGAGTCGACCCGGGTTCGCTTCTCACTGCTGTACCGGCGCTCCCGTCCCGCCTTTCTGGGCGCCCTGCTTTCCGGCCTGGTCGCGGGCAGCTTCTGGTCGCTCGGGGCCCTGTTCGCCGGTCAGTTCAGCGCGGAACAGAGCGCGATCACCTGGTTCATGACAACGGCCATCGTCGGCGGCGCGGTGTTCCAATACCCGCTGGGCTGGCTCTCCGACCGCTTTGACCGGCGCCTGGTTTTGAGCGCCCTTGCCATGGGCTCCGCCGCCTGCTCCTGTGCGGTCGCGCTCAGCGTGGAGTCCATGCTGTTCCTGCCCGCGGTTTTCCTGTTCGGCGCCACCGCCCTGCCCATCTACGCGGTGTCATTGGCCGTGGCAGCCGACGTCACCGGGGACGACGAGTTTGTCGAGATCGGCACTTCGGTGTTACTGCTGAACGCACTGGGCGCGGTAGCGGCACCTCTGGCACTGGGGCAGTTGATGACCCAGCTGGGGCCGACGAGCCTGTACTGGTCCTTTAGTCTATTATCCTTATTATTTAGCCTGTTAATCTATTTCCTGAGCCGGACCCCCAGGGAGATAAAGGTAGAACAACAGACCCCCTTCAAACCGGCCGTGATGGATATGGCCCCGGGCAGTTTCGAGCTGGATCCGCGGGGTACACCACACGAACAAGGTGATATCGAAGGGGAACACTAATCCAGGGAAGCAGTGGCTATGCAACAAATCGAAGTGATCATTCCCGCCCTTTATGTGTCCCTGGATACGGTAAGGAACAAGCTGGTTCCGCTGTTGGCCGCCGGCAGCGCACCACATCAAATCCTGGTGCACGCCTACAGCTCGCAATCCGAGCGGCATTTCTTTTTTGAGCGCAAGCTGTCAGTAGACGTACAGGCCAAGTACGAGACCAGTGTCAAGGTCTGGTGTGAGCAATTACGACAGACCCTGGCGGAAGTATCGGGCGCCATAGAGTACACGGTAGTGCGGGATCGGGACATAGAACCCCACTGGCACCGGCTGCACAAGAATGACCGCGACTCGCTGGTGGTGATGTTTTTAAGCCAGCGCGGCTTCATGCCCTTTTACCGCGCGATGATCCGCCGGACCGATACTCCGGTGCTGGCGGTTTTCGAAGGTCGGTGGCACAGCCCGATCAGTCTGGTCGCGGCCATCGACCCCTTTCACCAGCAGGATGAACAGACCACCCGGGATATACACCTGATCCAGCGGACCCGGGAACTCGGTCGCGCACTGGCGGGCAGAACCACCCTGTTCCACTCTTGCCATGTGCCACCGTACCTGGCCGACCACCGCCGGGATATCGAACGGCATTTCCGGCAAAACCTGCGCGAGTTCGTCCAGGATCACGGCTTCGCCAATCTGCCTTGCGTGGTGGATATCGGCTCACCCTCTGAAAAATTGCGCGAGTACGTCAGTGATAACGGCGTGGATATTCTGGCTATCGGCAGTGTGGCGCGCGGTTTTCTCGACCGCTATGTGCTGGGCAGCACCGCCGACCAGATTCTTTCTGTCCCGCCCTGTGACCTTCTGTTACTGCGGTCCTGACCCAAACAAGCGACCACGAGCGATGCGATGACAAGAGAACGGCACTCAATCTCCATACCGGAACCCGCACATCCCACTGAACGAAAGCAGTGCCTGCCCGGCGACCTGGACAGTGCCGCCGCCAGGGCCGATCGACTGTCGGAGCGGGTCAACGCGATCAGGCAATCGCGTTCCTACATTCCTGCCACCGAGGACATCGAGTTCCTGCAGGGTAACGACGCCCGCGGCGTCCGCCTGCAACTGGATTACCTGAAGCCGGAATTGATCATGCGCGAGCACAAGATAGAGAACACTATCGTGGTATTCGGCGGCACCCGCATTTCTGAGCTGGAGCGGGCCCGTTGCACCGTGAAGGATTTGGAGCAGGCGCTGCGCAGAAAGCCGGGTGATACGGAACTGGCGCAAAAACTGGCGGTGGCCCGGCGCATCCAGGCCAAGAGCCGTTACTATGAGGTGGCGCGGGAGTTTTCCGCCCTGGTGGCGGCCTGTGGCGAGGGGCCGGGGGACTCCAGCGTGGTAATCATGACCGGCGGCGGCCCGGGGATCATGGAAGCCGCCAACCGCGGTGCGAGTGAGGCCGGTGCCGAGACCATCGGGTTGAATATCACCCTGCCGCGGGAACAGGCGCCCAACCCCTACCTGACCCCGGAGCTGTGTTTCCAGTTTAACTATTTCGCGCTGCGCAAGATGCATTTCATGCTCCGGGCCCGGGCGCTGGTGGCTTTCCCCGGTGGCTACGGCACCTTGGACGAGCTGTTCGAAACCCTGACCCTGATCCAGACACGCAAGATCAGCCCGCTACCGGTGGTCCTGGTGGGCGAGGAGTTCTGGCGCCGGGCGATGAACATAGATTTCCTGGTGGACGAGGGCGTCATCGACCCGGAAGACAGGGACCTGTTCTGGTACGCCGAATCGGCCGAGGAAATCTGGTCCGGGCTGAACCAGTGGTACGAACGCGCCGGTGACTCGCTGGTCGGGGGCCACCACCGGCCCCTGCTGGCGGAGTAACGGTTCGCAAAGCCCCGGCGAAAGGCATGGATACCGAGTTACTCAAGACCTTCCTGGAGGTGGAGAAAACCCGTCACTTCGGTCGGGCGGCGGAGAATCTGTACCTGACGCCAGCCGCGGTCAGCGCGCGAATCCGGCAACTGGAGGGCATCATCGGTTTACCCCTGCTCATTCGGAACCGCAATAATATCGGGCTCACGCCAGCCGGGGAGAAGCTCAAGCCCCGGGCTCAGGAGGTACTGGCGGCACTGGCCAGGGCGATACAGGAGCCCGCCGCCGCGCCCCGTGGCCGGCAACAGCTCGCTATCGGGAGTACCCCCAACCTGTGGGAATTTGTCCTGCCCGGCAGCCTGGGCCGGATTCACGAGTCCCACCCGGAACTCTCGCTGCGGGCGGAGTGCCACGACAGCGGCTACCTTATCTCGCAACTGCAATCGCGGCAGCTCGACCTGGCCATCCTGTTAGACCCCCTGGTTCTGGAGGGCATGACCTGCGAACCCCTGGTAGAGATCGAGTTGCAGCTGCTGTCTACCGCAGAAAACCTGGAGCTTGCATCGCTGCCAGACCTGCCCTATCTGCGGGTGGACTGGAGCGTGGGCTTTGGTATCGAGCACGCCCGCCTGTACGACGATAGCCTGAGGCCGGCCCTGCTGGCTAGCACCGGGAAGATTGCCCTGGACTTCCTGCTGCAACACCCCGGCACCTGCTATTTCCCCGCTCGCAGATCAAATCCACTACCGGGCCTGAAGCAACTGCACCCGGTCAGCGGCGCCGTGGCCATCCACCTGACCACCTTCATCCTGTACCAGAAGGGCAGCAAGAAACGCTCACTGCTCGACTCTGTCACCCGAGATCTCAATTTCACGCTGGCCTGAGCACCTGCACCGGCCCGTAATTCCGCCCGGACGGGAAAAAAATTTTTCCCTGAGCAAAAAATTATTTTGCTTGGTCCACGCGTCCCGGCTGGTCTAGATTTCCCCCGACTGGGTCGCCAGGCCCGTAACGCAGGGTTCATTGAGGACATCAGGATGAATCACAGCAAGCACTTTGCAGGCCAGAACTCCAGGCACAATCGCTCCTGGGAGTGGGAAGACGAGCAGGACGAGGGGGAGTACCGCCGCGAGCGGGGCCGCAAGTCAGGCTCCCAGCGCAGGTCCGGATACCTGCGCAAACAGGCCGAGCGCGACAGGGACCGGCGCCGGGATTTCCATTGATTCGCGGAGGAAAACAGCCATGATGAATCCCGAATCGGTCACCAGAAAATGGTACGGCAAGCTGGAGACTCCGGAATTCAGTACCCCGGTGATTTTCGATCCCAACCTGCCCGGCATGCCCACCGGCCAGGTCTACCTGTACAACTCACAGCGGGACGCGATCGTGCCCTACCAGTGGCAGACCGTGCAGCAATACCTGCGCGAGCTGGATGCACAGGAACGGCAGGAGGTGCAACGGGAGCTGGGCGACCGGTGGCGCGCGGTGCGCAGGTCCTACCTGAAAAACCGTAAACGGGCCCTGTCAGCCGCCCGGAAGACCATGCAGCAGCATTAGTGGGGCGGCCTCCGGCTGCCCCTGCCAGCCTGGCTAGAGCCAGCGAACCCGCCGGAAGATCACCAACATCACGGTGGCCAGTACCGCCATGACCCCGAGTAACACGAAATAGGAATAGCGCCAGCCCAGTTCCGGCATGTGCTCGAAGTTCATCCCGTAAATACCGGCCATGAACGTCAAAGGCACGAACAGGGCTGAGATAATGGTCAGGACCTTCATGGTCTGGTTGAGGGCGTGGGAGCTGAGTGATATATGCCCCTCGATAAGATCACCGCAAATTTCGTAATACATCTGGCACAGGCTGTGCAGCCGTTCACAGCGATCGTACAGGTCGCGTCGCTCGTGCCGGGTGTCGTCCTCCCCCGGGGCAAGGAACGGCCCACTGTCCTGCCAGATCTGTTCTGACATGGCCTTGTGATAGCTGAAGATGCGTTTCAGGCGCTGCAACCGCGCACGGTAACCGGCCAGTTCCTTCATATCCTTTTCCGAGCTTTCCGTGCGCAGGCCGTCCTCGAGTTCCGCCAGCTGATCCTCGAAAGACAGCAGTTTTTCCAGGTAGCGACCGCAGGCATAGTGAAGGATCCTCACCGCCAGGATACCGGGCCGACGCAGCAGTCCCAGTTCACTTTCGCGTCCCCAGTACTGGGTGATACTGACCGAGTGACCGCGCCGCGCCGTGATCAGGTAACCTTCCCCGACCCACAGCCCGATTTGCTGCGGCACCAGCTCGAGGGTGTCGTCCAGCTGTGAGATGCCGCGAAACAAAATAAACGTGTTGGCGTCGAAGTGTTCCACCTTGGGTGGGTGCCGGGCGCGGAAACCGTCCTTGATGGCCAGCGGGTCACAGGCCATGCTTTGCAGCAGCGCTTTGATTTCGGCCGTGGGCTCGCTCTCGATATCGAGCCACAACTGGCCGTCGTGGCTGTCGCGCCACTGCTGCACCAGTTCCTCCCCTCCAGTCAGGTAGTGGCCGTCTGCCGTTAGTAACATGGTCCGAATCATGCGGTGCGACTCCCTCCGATGCTCTGATCGATGATAGTTTCCCCGCGAGACCGGTGTTGAGGCGAGTTTTATGATAAATAGTGACAGAAATCCGCTATTCTCAAGCTACGGGCTCCGGTCCACACTCGCGCTGCGCCGGCTCGCGTTGCAGCTCCAGAGATTACAGCACAATTTCGATCCAATAACAGGGATATAAACGTGGAAGGCTTTTCGAAACTGATGCAGACGCCGCTGGCCGCCATCGGCGATACCACACTGACCGTCGGCCAGTTACTCTCAGTTATCACCTTCGTCCTGCTGGGCGGCCTGTTTATCGTCTGGAGTACGGGTTTCCTGCGCCGGCGCATGGCCGGCCGCCACGTCAACCCCGACGTCGTCCAGATGCTGTCCAGGGCCTATCTTGTGCTGGGTTTCGTGGTGCTTGCCGTGATGACGCTGGATTTCCTGCAGATTCCATTGACCGCCTTCGCCTTTATCTCCGGTGCGGTGGCGATCGGGGTCGGTTTCGGGGCCCAGAACATCATCAACAACTTCATTTCCGGCTGGATCCTGATGTGGGAGCGGCCGATCAAGATCGGCGACTTCCTGGAGCTGGGTGACGTGCGCGGCACGGTGGAATCGATCAACACCCGGTCGACCCTGATCCGACGGGTCGATGGCGTACACCTGCTGGTGCCGAACAGCTACCTGCTGGAGAACACGGTGACCAACTGGACCCTGCTGGACAGGCTGGTGCGGACCAACATCAGGCTCGGGGTCGCCTACGGTTCCGATGTGCGACTGGTTACCGAGCTGCTGCGCCGGGCGGCCGAGGACCATCCGGACGTACTTGACGATCCGCAGCTGACAATCCTGTTCGATGATTTTGGGGATAACGCACTGGTCTTTGATCTGAACGTCTGGGTCATGACGGTCGCCGAGAGCGGCCTGCGGCGCATACGCAGCGACCTGCGGTACCGCATCGATGAGCTGTTCCGGGAGCACGATGTCGTCATCTCCTTCCCGCAGCGGGACGTCCACGTCGACGGCCGCATCCTGGTGCAGCAGGCCGCGGATGACTGACCGGGTGGCGGGATACGACAGGAGCAGGTCATGTCAGTCCTTCTGACCCTGACCCGCATCGTACAGGCGGCGGCGGAGGCCGACAGCCCCGCGGTGCAGGTCAGGAAACTGGTAGACGGCATCCAGCGCGAGATGGATGTGGATGCCTGCAGCCTGTACCTGGTGGACGATCACCAGGACCTGGTACTGGCGGCGAGTCACGGCCTGGGGGCAGCCGCCGTGGGGCACGCGACCATTCCGCACAAGCAGGGACTGGTCGGCCTGGTGGTGGCCGGCCGGCACCCGGTCAACCTTGTTGAACCTGCCAGTCATCCGGCCTTCCACTACGTCAGTGGCAGCGACGAGGAGCAGTTCCGCAGTTTCTGTGGTGTGCCCCTGATCCGCGCCGGGGCGGTCATCGGCGCGCTGGTGGTGCAACGCCGGGAGCCACGGCCGCTCTCCGCCGAAGAAGAGGCGTTCCTGGTCACACTGGGTACCCAGTTGGCCCTGGTGGTCGCCAACTGGCAGGACTGGCATGAAACCGATAAATACGCTCCGCGGGTGCTGCGCGGGATACGGGGTTCCCCCGGCATCGGCATCGGCTCGGTGTTCCTCTGTGAGGACCTGGACCTGTTCTCGGTGGTAGACGCTCCCTGCCGGGACCGGGACGGGGCAAAGGCGCAGTGGCGAGAGCTGCTGTCCCGGGTCCAGTCGGAGGTGAGGGAAGAGCAGTCGGCACTGGGAGACTCGCTGTCGCGGGAGGTGGCCGGCATCTTCGACGCCTATCACATGCTGCTGTCAGACCCGGCCCTGCGCCTGGGGGTTGAGCAGGGCATTGACGCTGGCCACGACCTGCCCTCCGCGTTGCGCGGGGTCATACAGCACTTTGCGAAACTGTTCATGGCCATGGAGGACCCCTACCTGCGCGCCCGGCACGAGGATATCCGGCACCTGGGCAACCGCCTGTACGGCACCTGGCGCGAGGGTATGACGGGCTCCGGGGACGAGAACTTGCCAGGGGGCCCGCTGGTGCTGGTGGGTGCTCAGGTCAGCGTATCCCACATTGCCGCCGTACCGCGGGAACAGCTGGCCGGCATCGCCTGTTTCCAGGGCTCCACCCTGTCTCACACGGCGGTGCTGGCCAATGCCCTGGGCATTCCGGCGGTGATGGGCCTGGGAGAGGTTCGCGGCATCGGCGAGGGAGACAACATCCTGGTGGACGGCAACCAGGCCAGCGTCATCCTGAACCCGGAACCGGCAGTACTGGCGGAGTACCGGGAACTTGCGAGATCTGAGCAACAGCTCCGCGGCCTGTTGCAGGAGTTGCGTGACCAGCCGGCAATCACCCGGGACGGTCACCGGGTCAATCTCTATGCCAACAGCGGTCTGATTGCCGATCTCAGCCCGGGGCTGGCCGCCGGTGCCGAGGGCCTCGGACTGTACCGGACCGAGATTCCGTTCATGATCAGCGAAACCTTCCCTTCGGAAGAGGAACAATATCGGCTGTACCGGGACGTGATCACGGCCTACCGGGGCAAGCCGGTCCATATGCGCATCCTCGACGTGGGCGCCGACAAACCCCTGCCCTATTTCCCGGTGCAGGAGCCGAATCCGGTGCTGGGCTGGCGCGGCATCCGCTTTTGCCTCGACAACAGCGCCCTGCTGATGACCCAGCTGCGGGCCATGCTGCGCGCCGCCCAGGGCAGCCAGCAGCTGCGCATACTACTGCCCATGGTAAGCGCCTCCAGCGAGCTGGAGCGGTTCCACGTGCTGCTGAACGACGCCCTGGCGCAGCTGCTCGAAGAGGGGCAGACGGTCTGCCGCCCCGAAGTGGGCATCATGGTGGAAGTCCCTGCTGCGATTTCGCAACTGGGCAAATGGCGTGACGAGATAGACTTCCTGTCGATCGGTTCCAATGACCTGAGCCAGTACCTGTTGGCGCTGGATCGCAACAATCCCCGGGTGTCACCCTCCTACGACCACCTTCACCCCTCGGTGCTGAGCGAGATAGCCCGGGTGGTGGAGGCCGGCGCGGCGCTGAAGCTGCCGGTTAGCCTCTGTGGCGAGATGTCATCCGACCCGGAGGCCGTGATACTGTTATTGGGGCTGGGGATAAGGACACTCAGCCTGAGTGCCGCCCAACTGCCGCGGATCAAGTGGCTTATTCGTGCCGCTGACAGTGGCGAGGCGGCCCGACTTGCCGCACAAGCCCTGCAACTGCGGGAAACCAACGCCATCAGGGAACTCACCGAATCCTACCTTCAGAGCCTTGCCCCACCATGGCTCTCCAAACAACATGAGGTCAAACAATTATGAAGCTTTGCATACTTTCCTGCAGCCCGAATGCATACAGCACCCGCCGCCTGAGAGAAGCCGCACAACAGCGCGGCCACAACGCCAGAGTCCTGAATACACTGAAGTTCGCCATTGACCTTGAACGCGGGGCGCCCGACCTGTACTACCGGCAGAAGCACCTCAGCAGTTACGACGCCGTGCTGCCCAGGATCGGGGCCTCCATAACCTACTACGGCACCGCGGTGGTGAGGCAGTTCCAGGAGATGGATATTTTTTGCGCCAACACCGCCCACGGTATTACCAACTCCAGGGACAAGTTGCGCAGTCTGCAGATCCTGAGCCGCCACCACGTGGGTATTCCCCGGACCACCTATGTCCGCGACAAGAAGGACGTGCTGCCGGCGATAGCCCGGGTGGGGGGCGCACCGGTTATCATCAAGCTGATAGAGGGTACCCAGGGCATCGGGGTACTGCTGGCCGAGTCGGTCAAGCAGGCGGAATCGATTATCGAGTTACTGCAGAGCCAGAAGCAGAACGTGCTGATCCAGAAATTCGTGGCCGAGAGCAAGGGCAAGGACGTGCGGGCCTTCGTGGTAGGCGACCAGGTGGTGGCGGCCATGCGTCGCGTGGCCCAGGGGCAGGAATTCCGCAGCAACGTGCACCGGGGCGGTGTTGCGGAACCTATCGAACTGGATGAGCAATACCGCGAGACCGCGGTGCGCTGCGCGCAGATCCTGGGGTTGCGGGTCGCCGGCGTCGATATGCTGGAAGGCAAGGACGGGCCACAGGTGATGGAGGTCAATTCCTCGCCCGGACTGGAGGGTATCGAGACCTGTACCGAACTCGACATCGCCGGCGCGATCATCGATTACATAGCGGCCCAGGTGGATTTTCCGGAAATCGACGTGCGCCAGCGGCTGACGGTGAGCAAGGGCTACGGCGTGTCTGAAATCTATGTCCCGGAGGGATCCAGGTTCGTCGGCCAGACCATCACCGAGACCAACCTGGCGGAAAGCGACATCAACGTCCTCACCCTGTACCGCGGCGCCAAGATTATTCCCAACCCGCGCGGCCACCGGGTGCTGGAGCCCGGCGACAAACTGCTGTGCTTCGGAAAGCTGGAAGCCATGCGGGGCATGATCCCGGCTCGCACCCGTCGCAAGCGTCGTCCCACGGTCCAGGAACTGGACATGAGTCTGCTGGAGGCCGGCTCCACCGGGTCGGGCAAACAGCAGAGCGCATGAGCGATACCCCCATACTGGGCTGGCGGGAGTGGGTCGGCTTCCCCGAGCTGGAGATCCCGCAGATCAAGGCCAAGGTGGATACCGGCGCCCGTACCAGTTGCCTGCACGCTTTCAGGGTGGAACCCTTCGATGTGGATGGAGCACCCTGGGTGCGTTTTGATATCCACCCCAACCAGCACAGCAACGAAGAGGTGATCAGCTGCGAGGCGCCGGTGCTCGATCGCCGCCTGGTGCGCGACTCCGGTGGCCACGAGGAATTGCGCTTCGTTATCGAGACCACGGTCACCATCGGCGACCGCAGTCACCGGGTCGAGGTGACTCTCACCGACCGCGACACCATGAAGTTCCGGGTGCTGCTGGGGCGCACCATGATCCGCAACAACTACCTCGTTGACCCGGGCCGTTCCTACGTGAGCGGCAAGCGCAAACGGCGCAGGAACAAGGAACAGATCGATGGCTGAATTTCGTATTGGCGAGGTGGCAATCCGGCCCGGGGAAAGGCGTGCTATCGACGTCCCGGTGGCACCCATGTACACCCACGACGACCTGTCGATAACGGTACAGGTCGTTCGCGGCAGGCGCCCCGGGCCCACCCTGTTTATCAGCGCTGCCATCCACGGCGACGAGATCAACGGGGTGGAAATCATCCGGCGCCTGCTGCAGCACAAGGCCCTGCGCAATCTACGAGGCACCGTGCTGGCGATTCCTATCGTCAACGTATACGGCTTCCTCAACCACACCCGCTACCTGCCCGATGGCCGGGACCTGAACCGCTCCTTCCCCGGCTCCGCCAAGGGCTCGTTGACCGGGCGGGTGGCCCACACCTTTGTCCGGGAGATTGTCAGTAAGTGCACCCATGGCATCGATTTGCATACCGGTTCCCGGCACCGCTGTAACTTCCCCCAGATCCGGGCCGACCTGGATAACCCGGCAGCGCTGGAAATGACCGAGGCCTTCGGCGTCCCCCTGGCCATCGACGCCAAAATCCGCGACGGTTCCCTGCGCGAGTGCGCCGGCGACGCCGGCATCCCGGTTATCCTGTACGAGGCCGGCGAGGCGCTGCGTTTCGAGGAAATCTACATCCGGGCAGGCGTCCAGGGCATCGTCAACGTCATGCGCAGTATCGGCATGCTGCCCAGATCACGCAGCAGGAAACAACGCCCGACCCCGATCATCAGCGGCCAGACCGGCTGGGTGCGCGCCCCGGAAAGCGGCATTCTGCGGACCTACGCGCCCCTGGGCGCCAAGGTGATTGAGGGACAGACGATTGCCATGGTAGCCGATCCCCTGGGCAGCACGGAAACACCCATCACCGCCCCCCATGACGGGGTGGTCATCGGGCGCACAAACCTGCCGCTGGTTTACGAGGGTGACGCCACTTTCCACATCGCCCAGTACGGCCGCAAGGTGAGCAAGGTGGAAAAACAGGTGGAACAATTTAACGAGGAACACCAGGCGACGCCCGTGCCTGCCCCCACCGAGGGCATCGACGAAGCACCGATTACCTGAGCGTGGAAGCGGTTTTCCGTGCTGTTTAACTCAGTCGAATTCCTGTTTGTCTTTCTGCCCCTGGTGTTTGCCGGGTTTCTGGTGCTGCGGTCGGCCAACCGCAATCCGCTGCCCTGGCTGGCACTGTGCTCGCTGGTCTTCTACGGCTGGTGGGAACCGCGCTATCTCGCACTGATTCTCGGTTCAGCAGTTTTCAATTTCGGCGCGGGGCAATGGCTGGCGGGCGCCGCCGGTCCCGGCTCGCGCAGGGCCATCCTGTTCCTGGGGGTGGCCGGCAACCTGCTGCTGCTGGGCTATTTCAAGTACGCCGCCATGTTGCTGGAGACCTTCGCTTACCTGTCCGGCGGCCAGGTGGAGATACCACACATCGTACTGCCACTGGCGATCTCCTTTTTTACCCTGCAGCAAATCGCCTACCTCGCCGACGTGTTCAAGGGCATGCCGGCCGAGACCAGTCCGCTGAACTACCTGGTCTTCGTCAGTTTTTTTCCGCAGCTGATTGCCGGGCCCATCGTTCACCACCGCCAGCTGGTGCCCCAGGTGGTGCAGGTTCGACAGCTTTTTCAGCGCGAGTTGCTGCCACCGGCACTGGCCCTGATCATCATCGGACTGTTCAAAAAGGTCGTGCTGGCGGATACGCTGGCGCTGCTGGCGGTGCCCGCTTTTGACCAGTTACCACCGGGCAGCCTGGGCATCGCCGGGGCCTGGCTTGCCATGGTGGCGTATACGCTGCAGCTGTATTTCGATTTCTCCGGGTACTGCGACATGGCGTTGGGGCTGGCGCTGCTGTTCGGCGTTCGTCTGCCGGTCAATTTTGATTCACCCTACAAGGCGGTCAATGTCAGCGAGTTCTGGCGGCGCTGGCATATCACCCTCAGCTATTTCCTGCGCGACTACATCTACATACCGCTGGGGGGCAATCGCGCGGGACAGGGTAAACGCTTGCGCAACCTGACCGTGACCATGCTGGTCAGCGGGCTGTGGCACGGGGCCGGCTGGAATTTCGTCCTGTGGGGGCTTGCCCACGGCCTGTTCCTGGCGATCAACAACCTGTGGTCGAACGCATGGCGGTCACTGCAGCCGAAGCCGGCGGGCATCCTGGGGCGGGCCACCTCCCGGGGGCTTACCTTCGCCTGTGTGGCCCTGGCGTTCGTACTCTTTCGCAGCCACTCGGTGGAATTTGCCGGGCACTATTACCTGAGCCTGGTCAGCTCCGCGGACCCATGGTTCAGCAGCGACTACCTGGTGGCCCTGGCGGGCAGTATCCAGTTTGACCCGCTGGCCCTGGTGGCGGACCGGTGGGGAGTGGCGGCTACTGCCATCGCCCTGGTCTCGACCTGTCTGGCGGTGGTCTTTTTCATGCCCAATTCACTGGACCTGAGCAATACCGGCAAGGTAGGGCTGCAGCGGGACGCGGCCTTCTGTGCGGACGGGAAACTGGCGACAGGATTCCAGGAATCCCTGTTCGCCTGGGCGATGCTCGCCGTCATGTTCTGGGCGTCCCTGTTATCGCTGACCTCGGTCAGCCCGTTCCTGTATTTCCAGTTCTGATGGCCGCCCGGTTAAGCCTTTTCCTGCTCGTTCTCGGCCTGCTGACTGCCGCCACGGTGGCGTTCAACCTGCACCGCGACCCTTACCGGCTCTACCAGCCCCCGGCCGAACAGCAGCCGGATAGCACCGACCTGTTTTTTCACCTGCGCCTGCACAAACCCTACCGCCTCGAGCAGGTCGCCCCGCGCGCACTGGTCATGGGCAGTTCCGTCAGCGGACGCCTGCTGCCGTCGCTGGTTTTCCCCGACCGGAACCCGGTGTACAACGCCGCCATACCGGGCGCCAGTATGCTGGAGACCCATCAGCTCGTGGAGCATGCGCTGCAGAGCGGGCCGGTCACTGACCTGTTGCTGGGACTGGAGTATTTCATGTTCGCGGCCAACTACCAGCAACAACTCCAGGGCTTTGAAACCGATCGCCTGCGGCGGGACAACCCGGGGCCGGCAACCCGGGCGCGATTTCTCTGGCAGCGACTGCGCGACTGCTGGAGCACCTTGCTGTCCCGCACCGCGATCGCCGACAGCCTGCGCCTGCGCCAACACCAGGCCACCAGTAATCGCGCGTTCTGGCCTGACGGTTCCTGGGACCTCGCCATGGAAACGCTGCCGCCACGCGCTTACTACAAGATGCTGGCCCGGCAGAAATTGCAGGAATTCTCGCGACCCGACCAGGGCCTCGACTTCACCGCCCTGGAGCAGATATTCGAACTGGCCAGGCGCCACGGCGTTCGGCTCAGCCTGTTCCTGTCCCCGTACCATTCCTACATTCTGAGCGCCATCCAGCAGAGCGGACACTATTCGGCCTACGGCGACTGGCACCGCGGTGTGGTGCAACTCGCCGAGGCCTACTCGGTCCCGGTGTTGGCCCTCGGCAACAGCCCGCGACTGGTGAACGCGCCCATCGATGGCCGGCCGGACTCGCTGCTTGACGGTGTCCATCCGCGCCGCGCCCTGGGCCGCCAGATCAGTCGCTGCCTGGCCCTGGGGCTGCGGGAACTGGACTGCCGGGAAGGCTGGCAACTGTCCCGCCTGGACAGCGCCAACATCGAGCAATACCTCGAGCGGCTCGAAGCGCTGCGCCGGGACTACGTCGAGTCGGAGCCGGCCGTCATGGATGACATCACGCGGCTGGCCCGCGGGCTGGCAGAGGGCGCTGACAACGGCGCGACCGGACTTCAGCGAGCTCCCCGTTAGCGGCCCTACCAGGCCAGCGGTACCTGGTTCCTGGGGCACTTGCTCCTGGCGAAAAACCAGCTTTCGATAGCGTAGCGCGCGCGGTTGAACTGTTGCCCGAACTGGGTCCGGTGGATACTCAGGTGATCAAAAAATATGGCGTCGCCGGCCCCGAACCGGGGACTGCAGGGGCCGGGTTCGGCGAAGTCCTGGTCGATGTCCCGGTCGGTCATCATCCAGGCGTGTTTTCCGGTCCGCGACTCGTACACAGCCCGACTTCTTCCCGGGATCAGGTCCAGTCCCGGGGCACCACTGTCGGCGCCGCAGGGATTCAGGGCCACCCACATGTTGAGACTGTGGATATCGCGGCCCATGAACGCCCCGTCCTGGTGCCAGCCGTCGGGTCCGATGTCCTCGTTGACAGTCCGCCGTAACACCCATTTCAGGGCGGACAGGGTCGACTCGTCGCCAAGGTAGTTTTCCACCAGGCGCTTGATACCCCGTTCCTCGTAAAGCTCCATCAGCCAGACCGCCACCGAGGGACTTTCCACGCACATGGCGGCCCCGGTGGCCCGGAGATAGGAGCGCGGTACGCCGAAGGTCGTTTTCTCCATTAGCTCGTCGATATTGCGCGGTGGGTCGTTGAAGACGCCGGGCTCACCGGAAAACGTCAGCTTGGTGCGCTTCTCGGCACCGGACTCGTCCAGTAGCGCGTCGACCACCGACCGCAACTGGTCGCAGAGCGCCGCGGGGAAAAAGTTGCGCACGATCAGGTAGCCGCTTTGGCACATGGCGTCCTTCAGCGCCCGGTCATCCAGGTCGACCAGGTCGATCTCCGGGATATCGGGGTCGTCGAGCTGATCGCCGGTCGCGCCCGGTACCAGGACCGGACAGGGACCTGGCTCGAAGGGCACATCACGGCACCGCTCCAGCAACTGTTCCAGGGCCTGCCGGTCCTGTTGATGGTCGCGCGACAGTACCTCCTGCAAGGCTTCGGAACGGATCATGGTGTAGTTCTCCTGCGGACCTGGAGGCGACAAATCGCCCGTGCATATCTTTTCGTCCCGACAGGGTACAATCCGACACGGGCTTTTCCCAGAGACAATAACAAGGAGACTCCATGAGCACCCCGATGCTGACCCCTGCCCTGGCCCTGGTGGCCTGGACCCTGATAGTCTGGCTGTGGATGTACGCCACGCGCATCCCGGCCATGAACGCCGCCAAGATCGATGCCCAGGACGCCAAACACCCGGGTTCCCTGGATCAGCTGCCATCGAAAGTGCGCGCGGTGGCGGATAACTACAACCACCTGCACGAGCAGCCCACCGTGTTCTACGCACTGGTGTTCTATACCCAGCTCGCCGGCCATGTGAGCGGCCTGGCCATCAACCTGGCCTGGGCCTACGTGGTGCTGCGCGTGGTGCACTCGCTGGTGCAGAACACGAGCAACACGGTCATGGTACGGTTCGCGGTATTCGTGCTCTCGTCACTGGTGCTGGTAGCGCTGACCGTCGCCAACTTCCTGGCCCTGTAGCAGGCAGCGAGACCAGCGACCATGATCAAACTGTTCATACGTTTCACCGGCCTGTTACTCACGCTGTACGGCGCCTTCCTGTATTTCGATCCCCAGTACCTCATCGACCTGCTGGAACTGGGCGGCGGCCATCCCGCGCGCACTGAGCTGCGCGCCATGTACGGCGGTTTGCAGCTGGGGGTGGGCGTGTTCCTGCTGCTGGCGGCACAGAAAGACACCGCCTACCAGCAGATGGCCTGCACGGTCATGATCGCCTGCTTTACCGGGCTGTCCACCGCCCGGGCGGCGGGCATGCTGGTGGACGGCGTCGACAGCTACAACCTCTACGCCTGCCTGTATGAAGCGGCGACAGTGGTGCTCGCAATCCTCTGCCACAACAGGCTGAAACAACACCCGGCCTGAGTCACTCATGCGAAGGGAAATCAGGTCCCTGAACATGCTGCGGGGGCTGGCCGCGTTGATCGTGGTGGTCAGTCACTACAGCAATGAAACCAACCTGCTGGGTGCCGTGCTGGGCTACGGCGGGGGCCAGATGGGTGTCATGCTGTTCTTCCTGCTGAGCGGCTTCCTGATGGCCCACCTGTACGGTGAACGCGCGCTGCAGGCAGCCACGCTCCGGCGCTTCGCGGTGGCTCGCTTCGCCCGGGTGGTGCCTCTGTTCGTGTTGATCGTCCTCGTGTCCTGGGCCGCCCGGCGCTGGGAACTCAGTGACGTGTTTTTCACCATCTGGAACGGCAAGTGGCTGCTCAGCCACCTGTTATTCCTCAACGGCGTGGACATACTCTGGACCATACCACCGGAGATTCACTTTTATCTGCTGTTTCCGCTGCTATGGTGGCTGGGACGGCGCTACGGCAGATCGTTTTTTATCGCCCTCCTCGCGCTGGTCGTGCTGCTGTTACTGGCCGACCCGCCCGCCCCCCGCTTCAGGCTGTTCGGCCTGCCGGGACAGCTGTGGCTGCTGCGCACCCTGCCGTTCTTCCTGACCGGGGTACTGCTGGGCCACCTGTACGCCAACTGGCAACCGCCGGCCGTGCTGCGTAACCACCTGTTCATCCTCTGCCTGCCACTGCTGCTGTTGCTGTATCCCAGGATCATGGAGGCGGTGCTGGGGATCAGCTACTGGCCCTGGCAGGACAACTGGGTACTGCTGCCGGTGGCGCTGATATTCTTCGGGCTGGTGTTCCTGGTGCCGGATGGCAACCCGGTGCTGGAGAACCCGGTCGGGGACTTTCTGGGCCGCATATCCTACTCCCTCTATCTGACCCACGTACCGCTGCTGTTATCCCTGCGCGAAGCGCTGCACGGCCAGCCCTGGCTCGGTGCGCCCCTCTACCTGGGGGCGGCGGTGCTGGTCGCCTGGTGCAGCTATCGCCTGGTGGAATTACCGGCTCGCACGGCGCTTCGCCGCCTTGGGGGCAGCTGAAAACAGGTAATGTTTGGGCTGGGGCCGCGGCGGCGGTGTATAGACGCCGCGCTCGATGGCGCCCTGTACAAACCGGTTCATTTCCGCCGTCTCCCGAAAGTAGACCGGGTAATTACCGCGGTTGAAGTTTGTCACCCGGCGATTCATCTCTTTTTCAAAAGCCGGCCCATAGACAGCGTAGTTGGCCAGGCATAACAACAGGGCCACCAGCACCGCCGGCCATTGCAGCTGTCGCCATCGCGGCAGGTACAGCAGCAAGAGGCACACCAGCAGGTTCAGTGAGATGATGCTGTAGCGGGAGATGAGGGCATAGTCCAGGGGTGTGTAGTCTGCGCGGCCCACTGCCACTGCGGCGGCCATGGCGAGCAGGAACAGGACCATGAAGTGCAGCCCGGCCAGGCGACCGGCGCGCAGGTCCCGCCAGCCCCGCAGGGCACAGAGAAACAGCAGGCCAAGGCCCGCCAGTACCGCCCACTCACTGCTGCCGAAACCCGGCACCGAACCCAGCAGCGCCAGGAAATAGACCGAGCTGTGAAACAGGCCGTACTCGGCCACCCTGGGCAGGGCGATATCCGCTACCGGCTGGTAGGCGATCGCACTCACCGCGACACCCAGAACGATCCAGGCCAGCAGGCGCCGGGCGCGGGGGCGCCGGGCCAGGAAGTGGTCGCAGCCCAGGTAGCAGGCACCGGCGAACCACACCAGCAGGCCCGCGGCACCGACGAAGGACACGACGACCGCCAGCAGGACAGCGCCGGCGAAAGCGCCCCGACTGCCACGCTGCAACAGCAGCATGACCGATGCTGTGCACAACATCAGATAGAAAAAATGGGAACCCGCCATGGGCCAGTGGATCAGGACGTACGCCCGCGGCGAGGCGAGTACCAGCATCGCCAGGCAGAGCGCCAGGGACCGGTACCCGCGGTCACCGCACAACCGGGCGTAAACGCCCGCCAGAGCCAGCCAGGCCAGGTTGGCAAGGCCCGCCAGCAGGGTGAAATTGATAGTGCCCACGGCGTGGTAGGCAGCCAGGTAAATGAGTCGTGAGGCCGAGGTGCGGTGATTGTTCTGCGGTTCATACAGGGCCACCAACCGGTCCCGCCAGTCCGGTGCGGCAGTGAACTGCAGGATAAAATCCAGGATGTCATTCATGTCATCCAGGTAGGGTACGTTCAGCCGGTAATGGAAAAACAGGAGACTGTAGGCAAGCGCCGCGGCCAGCGCCAGCAGATACAAGCATAACGCCCGAACCGGCACAGGCTAACGCGCCAGGTCCAGGGTGAAGGGCGGCAGGGATTCGAGGATAGCGCGCCCGTAGCGGCGGGTCAGCAGGCGTCGGTCGAGCAGGGTGACCCGGCCACCGTCCTGTTCGGTGCGCAACAGGCGGCCACTCGCCTGCACCAGGCGCAGGGCCGCGTCGGGCACCGCGATCTCCATGAAAGGGTTGCGGCCCTGCGCCTCCACCCACTCGGCCAGCGCCGCTTCCAGCGGGCTGTCCGGCACCGCGAAGGGAATCTTGGCAATCACCACGTGGCGGCAGTAGTCGCCGGGCAGGTCCACCCCCTCAGCAAAGCTGGCCAGCCCGAAGATCACACTGCCCTCCCCGGCGTCGACGGCGCCGCGGTGCCGGCGCAGGATTTCCTGCTTGCTGTAGTCCCCCTGCATCAGCAGGCGTTCGCGCAATCCCGCCTCCAACCCGTGGTAGACGTCCAGCATCTGCCGTCGGGAGGAAAACAGGACCAGCGCCGCCTCGGCTGGATCCAGCAGTTGTGGCAACAGTTTCACCAGCGCCGCGGTATGGGCCTCGGCGTCCCCGGGGTCGCAGTCCATGGCGGGCACCGAAAAGGTCGCGCGGGCATAGTCAAAGGGACTGGCCACGACCTTGTAATTGCCCTCCCGCGGTGCCCCGGAATGCAGGATAAAGCGCTCGAAGGAGTTGAGGGCCGTCATGGTGGCGGAGGTGATCACCACCCCCGCGGCTCGCGACCAGAGGTGTTCCTCCAGGATATCCGCCGCCAGGATGGGACTGCAGCGCAGGTCGAAACCCTGCTGGCCGCCGCTGTCCAGCAGGGTCAACCAGCGCGCCCTGGGCGGTACTTCTCCCTCGCCACTCACTGCATATTCCCGCCACAGGGCCAGGTTGCCCTCGGCCCGGCCCAGCATGGCTCCGCAGTTGATGTGCCAGGTTTCCAGGTCGGTCTTGTCGATGGCGGAGAAATCGTCTTCCAGCGCATCCTCCAGCTGCGATTCCAGGCGTTCCAGCTGATTCACCAGGCGCTGGAACTGTCCCGCCAGGGTCGCCGCCACCGACATCAGCTCCGGCGGCACCCGGCCGTGTTCGAGCCGCAGCAGCTGGTCGTCGCGACGCTCATCGCGCTGGACCCCCTCGAACAGTGTGGCCACCACCTGCTCAGCCACCTTGAGGCTGGAAACGATTTCGTCCATCTCGGCCGGTAATTGCTGCAGGGCCCGCTCCAGCGCGGCCAACGCGGACAGCACGGGGGCAGCCTGGGCCAGCAATTTCTGCGAGTCCTGCAGCCACTGCACCGTGGTGTGCAGGCGACAGAAACTGGCAAAGTGGGACAGTGCCTTGTCCGGCAGGTGATGGCCCTCGTCGAAGATATAGATGCTGTCTTCCGGCGGCGACAGAATCGCGCCACCCCCCAGGGCCAGGTCGGACAGGGCCAGGTCATGATTGGTGACGATGATGTCCGCACTTTGCAATTCGTCCCGGGCGCGGAAAAAACTGCACTGGCCGATGTTGGGACAGCGGCGGCCGCTGCACTGGCTGTGATCGGTGGTGGTGCTGAACCAGACCTCGTCCGGAATCGTGTCCGGCCAGTTGTCCCGATCACCATCCCACTGGCCCCGGCCCAGGGCGTCCAGCATGGCATCGTAGTAAGGCCCGGCGTCTGCCCCCACCGGGGTATCGACCTCGTCCGGGTACAGGGGCAGCAGCTGGTCACTGCCCTGGTCCCGGGCGATGAGCCGATCCAGTTTCGACAGGCAGACATAGCGGCGGCGGCCCTTGGCCAGCGCGTAGCTGAACTCCAGGCCACTGTGACGATGAATGTCCGGTAAATCCTTGTTGACGAACTGCTCCTGCAGGGCCACGGTGGCAGTGCAGACCACCAGGCGTTTCTGCAGGGCCTGCGCCATGGGAATGGCCGCCACCGCATAGGCGATCGTTTTACCCGTCCCGGTGCCCGCCTCGATCACGCACACGGCCGGCTCCCGGATAACACCATCCCGGGTCGCCTTTTCCGCGCCGGCCTGTTCGCCGGGTTCGGGAATGCGCGCCAGTGTGTTGGCGATCTCTGCGATCATCTGCCGCTGACCCCAGCGCGGCGTCAGCGACTGCCCCTCCAGTATGGCGCTGTAGGCCTCGCGAATACGGTCTTTGAGCACCTCACTCAGCAAGAGGGATGGGTACCGTCCAGCAGGGCCAGCTTGGCGCTCACCGCATTGGCGTAAATCCCCAGGGCATAGGGTCGCTGGTCCTCGGGCAGCGCCTGGATGCGGGCCTCGAAACCGACGCGGCTGGTGACCCCGTCTTCGAGGTGCATTTCTTCGGTCCGCGGTGCCGGCCGCCCATGCAACATCTCGTAGGCATACAGATTGGTGGGGTGCAGGCGAAAACCCGCAATGACCTGCCGGTCGACCTCGGCGGCCACCTGGTCGGGGTTTTCGAAATCCGCCCCCAGGGGAACACCGAAACTCACATGTACGCGGCCTTTCTGGCCGGTGATACCGCGTCCGATGGAGGCCACGTCTTCCTGTTCGCCTTTCTCGTACGAACCAACCGTGGCCAGTTGGTGCAGCTCGTTGGCCTTGAGGCCGTCACAGGGATCCAACTCATAGGAAATCGCCACGGGCACGATACGCAGCCCGGCAATATGGGCCCCGAACTCCTCCGTTTTGCGCTCCCGGCTCAGGGACAGCATCTTGATAATTGCCGGTTCGGTGGCGTCCACCCCGTTCTTGGCCCGCCCCTCCCGCTGCGCCAGCCAGACCGGGACGTTGTCCTGTTGAATGGAGTGACGGATAAATTCCGACAGTGTCTTCGAGGCTGCCAGCAACTCCCGCGGGCCGCTCGCGGAGCGCTTGACGATAAAGCTCTTGTTCAGGCGCATCACGTCCGAGACCCAGGGTTTGGTCAGCAGGTTGTCACCAATGGCGATGCGCAAGGTCTCGAATCCTCCCCGGTGCAGGGCGTAGTTGGTAAACGCCGGGTCCATGGCGATATCGCGGTGATTGCTCATGAACAGACAGGCCCGACCCGGATCCAGTCGCTCCAGACCCGACACGGTAAAACCACCGGTGGTGGACTCGATCATCTGCTCCACGTAGCGCTTGATGACCATCTGCACGCCGTGAACGTCCTTTACCGCTGCCAGTTCGCGGCCCAGAATCAGGCGAGCCAGGCCGCGCCACAGATCAGGCAGCACGCCGGCCAGCCGGCCCACACGATGCCGTGCCAGGGTTCCCAGAAACTCGGGATCCTGCAGCAGTCGGGCAATGACCGCGGGCACCTCCTCGTCGCGGTAGGGCCGAATATCGGCAAAGGGGTCGTCCACGAACAATCCTTATCCGGAAAAGCGCTCCACCTTACCCAAATTCCCCCGGCTAGTCATCAGCCCGGGCGTCGTACCGCCACGGCGTCCGGGGCCCCGGAAACCGCTCCGAGGCCGGTTTGCAGTACAAGACAGGAGCACACCTTTCTGATAACCTTGCGCCGCAAATTTGAGCTCACAATCGAGAGGGATATTCATGGACGCGCCAAGCGCTGCAATGATGGTATTCGGATTGGCCGCCCTGCTGACCAGCTGGGTGCTGCTGCTAATCGCCGCCTGGCGGGAGGACTACTCCTGGGGCCTGTGCGCCACCCTGCTGCCCCCGCTGGCCTATCTTTACGCCCTGTTCCGCCTGGACAAGGCCGGGGAGTCCCTGCTGGTCGCTGTCGTTGGCTGGGTGTTGTTGTTCCTGGCGCTGACCTAAGCTTACCAAACCGTAATAATACGCACCTCAATTTCCTAATATAATGCCGCTGCGCTGCGTGCACCCGGCACGGCGCCAGACCATAGTGAAACTTACTTTTATTTTTTGAGGTGCAAAATGAATTTTGCCAAATTACCTGCATTTGCAGTCCTGCTGGCTGTGTCCAGCGCCAGCTTCGCGGCCAAGCCCACCAGTATCGTTTTTGACGGCAACGCCGAAACTGCCGACGGCACCCCCTACGCCAAGTACCAGGTGAAGTGCTCCAACGGCAAGAAAGTCGACCTGACCGCCTGGGACAACCGCCGCAAGTGGTGTGTCGGCGACGAAACCAGTGAAGAGTGCGAGAAAAAGCAGATCAAGGCCGCCAAGGCAGCCTGCAAGGGCGCCTGATCCCGCCAGCTCCCTGAGGTGCGGCGCCAGCCCGCCTCAGGTCCTGCCCTCCCCGGCAGGTTCCAGGTAACGTCGGCGCAATTCCTCGCGCTCGGCCGGGCCCACCCCCAGGGCTGCCAGGTAATCCTCTATCGAATCATAGCCGCTCTTGATCACGGCCAGGGCGCGTTCCAGGTAGGCCGCGTGCACTTCCAGCATGGGCAGGATCGACTCTGCCGGCAGGCCCTCCAGGCCATACTTGTCCCGCAGCCGGGCCAGTTCCCGCTCCGGGCTGAAAAACTGCCGGGTCAACAGGTAGTCCCGCATGATCAGGTCTTCCGCCACACCCAGGGCCAGCAGCACCAGCGCCGCCCCGAAGCCGGTGCGGTCCTTGCCTGCAGCGCAGTGCAACAGGAAGCGGGCATCTTCCCGGTCGAGAATTTCGCCGAACATACGCCTGTAGGTGGCCTGCTGCTCTTCGGCCAGGTCGCGATTGATGTCCAGCATGAAATCGAACATCGCCCCGCGACCACTGATATCCCGCTCTCCGTGCTGTTCGAAAAACGCGCTGTTGCTGCCCGGGGTGATCGGCAGCGGCACGACACGGGGCGGGCGCTGTGACGGCAGGCGGCTGGGATCACGGTCCTGTTCATCCAGGCGCCGAAAATCGCAAATCAGGTCCAGTTCCAGGTTGGCGAACAGCTCCAGGTCCCGGTCGCTGAGCCGGGAAAGCTGTCCGGAACGGAACAGGTGGCCCCATTTGACCCGCCTGCCATCGGCAGTCGGGTAGCCGCCAAAATCGCGGAAATTGGGCGCACCCTCGAAGCCGAAACGGCGTTCGGTGCTGGTCGCCTCGGTACCGTGCTGGTCCCACAGGCGGAAAAAGTGTCGCTGTCCGTGGGGCAGCCCGGTGACCCGGGCGCGGCCGGGCATCTCGTCGGTGTAATGAGCCTGGCCCACGCCGGGCTCGGCCAGCGGCTCCACCCTGACCCGCGTGTCCGGGTGAGTGGCCTGCCACTCGATGTGGTAATCGCCGTCCGGCTCGCGCCAGATATGGATGGTGTCCGGGTTCAGGGGCATAACAATCTCGGTATCTGTAGGGCTGCCGACTGCAGGGGGCAGAATTCTACTCTCCCCTGTACTCAAATACAGCGTGCAGCAGCTTGCGAATCAGTTGCAGCTGTTTTTCCAGCGCCTCCTCGCTGAAAGGATCTACCCCCAGCAGGTCCGAATAAATGGGCGCCATGGTCACGTAGGACATCACCAGGTTGTTGAACGCCATCACCGCCCAGGGTTGCAGGCTGTCCCCGTTGCCGCCCAGCACCCGGATATCGACACTTTCCCGGTTCACCGGCTGGAACATGGGCTGGAAGAACCGGTCAATCAATTCATTGGACTGAGGCCCGCCGGAGAGAGCCGCATGTTGCAGTAACCGCGCCAGGTTGGGATTGGCGTGATGTTTGCGCACAATGACTTCCAAGCGGTCCATTACCCGCTGGGTGGACACTTCGCCCTGGCTGAGTTGTTCGATGGGCTCACAAAAATCGTCCAGCAGTCGCTCCATCACCGCCAGGTACAGCGCTTCCTTGTTGCGGAAATGGTTGTACAGGCTCGGTGAGCGGATACCCACCCGGTCCGCCACATCCCCCAGCGAGGTGGCGCTGTAGCCCTTCTCGGCAAACAGGTCCTCGGCCGCATCGAGGATACGTTCCGCGGTGGTTTTGACCTCCTCTGGGTCGATGGCTTCCTGCTCGTTTATCAAGACCTGCACCCGGCGGCTGTTAATTAACAACTAATAGGCGTTAGTATAGCGCAGCCAGAGCCGATAAAAAAAACGGAGAGAGTCATGCGTAACACGGCATTCGACCTGCAGGCCATACGCAACCTGGTGTTCACCTACGCCCGGCTGCTGGACGGCGGCGATCTCGAGGGCGTGGCGGAGCTGTTCCGGGGTGGACGTATCAGCACCCAACAGGGCATCGTGCAGGGCTACGACGCGGTACTCGCCATGTATCAGTCCTCGACCCGCCTGTACGAAGACGGTACGCCGCGCACCCGGCACCTCACCACCAACCTGACGATCGACCTGGATGGCGACCTGGCCAGCTGCCAGAGCTACTTCACCGTGATGCAGGCAGTGCCCCCCGATTTTCCCCTGCAGGCCATTGCCGGTGGCCACTACCGTGACGGGTTCCGGTTCACGGGCGGCGAATGGCACTTTCACACCCGCCATATTTTCCTGCAGTTGCACGGGGATCTCAGCCGCCATCTGCTGTTCGACCCCGCCCAGCTCGACGGTTGACAAGGGGCAGGCGAATGTGAATAATCGCGCCTCCTGATTTTCTGACCCTCATGAGGTAATTACGTGGCCAACTCTCCACAAGCCCGCAAGCGCGCCCGCCAGGCGGAAAAGCGCCGCACCCACAACGCCAGCCTGCGCTCCCTGGTACGCACCCGCATCAAGCAGGTCGTGGCTGCCATCAAGAGCGGCGACAGCGAGCAGGCGCAAGCCGCCTACACCCAGGCGGTGCCCGTTATCGACCGTATGGCCGACAAGGGCATCATTCACAAAAACAAGGCCGCCAGGCACAAGAGCCGCCTGAACGCCCAGGTCCGCGCCCTCTCCGCCTGATCCGCGCGGCGCCGGCTCCGAGCCGGCTCGACATCACCGCAAACCCCGGCCCCGCGCCGGGGTTTGTCGTTTCTGGCGTCTTGGGCCGGTGCGACTACATGGTAGGATAGCGCCATGCAGAATCCAGTCATCGAGAGCGCCGGGAGGCCTGATTGAACGACCCACGCCCGCTCGCGGTGGATCTGGATGGCACCCTGGTGCGCAGCGACCTGCTGGCCGAGTCCTACCTGTCGTTTGTGCGCCGCCACCCGCTGCGCCTGTTGGCGCCGTTTTTCTGGCTGCGGCAGGGGCGCGCGGCCATGAAATCACGGCTCGCCAGCGAGGCCCGCGTGGAGGTCGACACCCTGCCCTACGATCCCGGGGTTCTGGCATTGATCGACGAGGCGCGCGCCACCCGGCGGCCGGTCGTGTTGGCTACCGCCAGCGACAGCGGCCTGGCGCAACAGGTGGCCGACCACCTGGGTCGTTTCGACCGGGTACTGGCCAGTGACGGCCAGCGCAACCTGAAGGCCGATCACAAGGCGGCCCTACTGACTGACACCTTCGGCGAGCACCAGTTTGACTACGTCGGCAACTCCCGCGCCGACCTGCCGGTATGGCGCAGCGCAGCCAACGCCTATGTGGCCAACCCCGACCCGGGGGTACTGCGTGCCACCGCCCACCTGCAACCGGTGCCGGTGCTGGTCGGCAGCCCCCCGGCACTCGCCGGTCCCCTGTGGCGCAGCCTGCGCCCCCACCAGTGGCTGAAAAACATTCTCGTATTCGTCCCCCTGGCCGCGGCCCACCAGGTGTTGGAGCCCGGCCTGCTGTGGCAGGGGCTGCTGGCATTCATCTGTTTCTGCCTCTGCGCGTCCGGGGTCTACGTACTGAACGACCTGATCGACCTGCCCAGCGATCGCCGCCACCCGGACAAAAAACACCGCCCCCTGGCGTCCGGCAGCCTGCCCATCTGGCTGGGCGCCCTGTTGGGCCCGGCCTGCGTCACCGCCAGCCTGGTGCTGGCAATACTGGCACTGCCCCCCGCCTTCAGCCTGGCCCTGGCCGGTTACCTGGTCCTGACCAGCACCTATACCCTGTGGTTGAAACGCCTGCGGATACTGGATGTGTTGACCCTGGCGCTGCTGTATACCCTGCGGGTGGTGGCCGGTGCCTTTGCCACCGGCCTGGAGGCCACGGACTGGATGCTGGGCTTCGCCCTGTTGATCTTCCTGTCCCTGGCCCTGGTCAAGCGCTACGCGGAACTGGCGGAGGCCCGTGAGCGGGGCGACCAGGGTCGCTCACCGGGCCGCGGTTACCGCCCCCGGGACCTGCCGCGCATTGCCGCTTTCGGGACCGGCGCCGGTTACCTGGCAGTGGTGGTACTGGCCCTGTACCAGCACGATCCGGCCACCCTGCACCTGTATCGCCACCCGCAGTGGTTGTGGCTGGCCAGCCTGTTGCTGTTGTTCTGGATAAGCCGCTGCTGGGTCGTGACCCGCCGCGGTGACATGCACGAGGATCCGGTGGTATTCGCGGCCCGCGATCCCCTGAGCCTGGTCACCGGCGCCCTGTTCTGCCTGGTCTTCTGGGTGGCGGCGTGAGCGCTGCCACGCTGCCCTCCTGGGGTCGCTATCCCGCCACCGACCAGCGCGGCCGGGACTGTCACTGGCGCGAGGATATCGAACGTCAACTCGGCGCCATCGACACCACCCTGGTCTACGGCCAGGGGCGCAGCTACGGGGACGTCTGCCAGGCGTCCAGCGGCCGGGTCCTGCGCCTGTCCGGACTGGACCGGGTGCTGGCCGCTGACTGGCAACGGGGGGTACTGCGCGTCGAGGCCGGTATGACCCTGGAGGCGTTGCTGGCCCTGTGCATTCCCAGGGGCTGGTTCCCGCCGGTTGTACCCGGCACCCGGCAGGTGAGCCTGGGCGGTGCCGTGGCCAACGACGTGCACGGCAAGAATCACCATCGCCGGGGCACCTTCGGGCGCCACGTGCGGAAACTGACCCTGTATCGCTCGGACCGGGGCTGGCTGGAGTGCTCTCCCGAGCTTGAGCAGGAACTGTTTGAAGCCACCGTGGGCGGATTGGGACTGACCGGTGTCATCGCCGAGGTGGAACTGGCCCTGATGCCCATCCGCAGCAGCCGTATCACGTGTTTTCAGACACGCTTTGGCAGCCTGGACGAGTTTGCCGCCCTGTGCACCGACCTGGACCAGACCCATGAATACACCGTGGCCTGGCTGGACTGCCAGAGCGAGGCAGGCCGGGGGGTGCTGAGCGCCGGCAATCACTGTGACGACGGCGAACTGGTGGTGGCCCCCGGGCGTGGCCTGGGCATCCCCTTCACCCCGCCGCTGTCCCTGGTCAACCGCCTCAGCGTGGGATTGATGAATCCGCTGCTGTACCGACTGCAGGGGCGCAGGCGACGCGCCACCAGGGATTACGCGCCCTTCTTCTTCCCGCTGGACAATATTCGCAACTGGAACCGCCTGTACGGTCCCCGGGGCTTCCAGCAGTACCAGTGCGTGATCCCCGCCGGCGACGCCCCCGGCGCGATCGCCACCCTGCTGCAACAGATTCGCCGGCACCGCCAGGGTTCCTTCCTCTCGGTGTTGAAGCCCTGCGGCGACCTGCGCTCCCCGGGCCTGCTGTCGTTCCCCCTGCCGGGGATTTCGCTGGCCCTGGACTTTCCCTGGCACCCACGGCTGGCAGCGCTGTTTGCCACCCTCGACCAGGTGGTGGCCGAGGCCGGTGGACGCCTGTACCCGGCCAAGGACGCCCACATGTCGGCGGACCTGTTCCAGGCCGGCTACCCGGCCTGGGAGCGGTTGGAAACGCTGCGGGACCCGGCGCTGTTGTCCCGCTTCTGGCAGCGGGTTACCGGGGTGGGCCGGACCTGATGCGGGTCCTGGTGATCGGCGCCAATTCGGCCATCGCCCGGGCCTGTGCCCGGCGGTGGGCGGCGCGCGGGAATGATCTTTTGCTGGTGGCCAGGAACGCGGAGCGACTGGCCCGGACCGCGGCTGACCTCGACCCCCGCGGCACGGGCTCCGTGCTGCAGTACCCGTTGGACCTGGACCGGATCGACGACCACGAGGGTGTGCTGCGCTCCTGTTTCGAGGCCGGGCCGGTGGACCTGGTCCTGGTAGCGCACGGCAGCATGGCGGACCAGGCGCTGGCCCGGGACGACAGCCGGCTGGCGCTGGCCGACCTCCACACCAACGCGCTGGCCACCATCGCCCTGCTGACTAACCTGGCACCGCGACTCGAACGCCAGGGCCACGGGCGCCTGGCGGTCATCTCGTCGGTGGCTGGCGACCGCGGACGCCCCTCCAACTACCCCTATGCGGCGGGCAAGGCGGCCGTCGACGCGTTCTGCGAGGGTTTGCGCGGACGCCTGTTCCAGTCGGGGGTGGGTCTCACCCTGATCCGACCGGGCCGGGTGGCCACCCCCATGACCGAGGGACTGGCGGCGCCCCTGGGATTGCAAACCACCCCGGAGGTGGTCGCGCGGGATATAGTGCGCGCCCTGGACCGGGGCCGGGACACCCTGTACACCCCCCGTTACTGGGCGCCCATCATGTGGCTGATCAGGCACCTGCCCACGGTCCTGTTCAAGCGTCTGGATTTCTAGGCGATGAAGCTCGTCCTGTTCGGTGGCGCGGGCCTGGTGGGCCAGAACCTGGTGGCGCGGCTGGCCCGGCGCGCGGATCTGGAACTGGTGGTGATCGACAAGCATCGACACAACCTGGCGATCCTGCGCCGCCTGCAGCCGCAGGTAGAGACCATCGAGGCAGACCTGGCGGAACCGGGCTCATGGCGGGAGGCATTGGCCGGCGCCCGGTCAGCGATCATGCTGCAGGCGCAGATCGGCGCCACGGAAGAGGCGCCGTTCCGGCGCAACAATGTTACCGCCACCGACCATATCCTCGCGGCCTGCCGCGAATACGGCCTGCCACAACTGATTCACGTCAGCTCCTCGGTGGTCAACTCGAAGGCGGACGATTTCTATACCCGCAGCAAGACCGAGCAGGAACAACTGGTACTGGCCAGCGGCCTGCCCTGCATCGTGCTGCGCCCGACCCTGATGTTCGGCTGGTTCGACCGCAAGCACCTCGGCTGGCTGTCGCGATTCATGCGCCGGGTGCCGGTATTTCCCATCCCCGGTCACGGCCGCTACATGCGCCAGCCCCTCTACGCCGGGGATTTCTGCAATATCGTGATCAGTGTCCTGGACAGCGGCCGCACCGGCGGCGTGTACGACATCAGCGGCCTGGAGCAGCGGGACTACATCGACCTGATTCGCGATATCCGGCGCGTTACCCGTGCCCGCACCGCCATCGTCCGCATCCCCTACGGCCTGTTCCGCGCCCTGCTGGCTACCTGGGCCCTGTTCGATCGCAACCCGCCGTTCACCACGGCCCAGCTCGAAGCACTGGTTGCGGATGACGAGTTCGAGGTGATCGACTGGCCCGGGGAATTCGGGGTCACCCCCACGCCACTGGCCACCGCGCTGGAGGAGACCTTCAACCACCCGGATTACGCCCGCGAGGTACTGGCATTTTGAACGACGGGAAGCAGGCGCCGGTAGCGGTGGTCGGCGGCGGCCCCATGGGCCTCGCGGTGGCCTACTGGCTGGCCCGGGCAGGTCGCGCGGTGACCGTTTACGAGGCGGGGCCGGTGGTCGGCGGCATGTCTGCCAGTTTCGACTTCGAGGGTACCGCCATCGAGCGCTACTATCATTTCATCTGCACCCCGGACCGGCCGCTGTTCGAACTGCTCGATGAGCTGGGTATCGCCGACCGGCTGCGCTGGCGCCGCACCCGCATGGCCTACTACTACCAGGGCCGGGTACATCCCTGGGGCGACCCGGTGGCCCTGCTGCGCTTTCCCCATCTCTCACCGTGGGAAAAAATCCGCTACGGCCTGTTTGCCCTCGCCGCCACCCGGCGTCGGGACGGCGCCGGGCTGGAACGCCGCAACGCGGTGCAGTGGTTGCGCAGCTGGCTCGGGGAACGCGCCTACCAGCGCCTGTGGCAGCGCCTGTTTGAACTCAAGTTCTATCACTTCACCGACAACCTGTCCGCGGCCTGGATCTGGACCCGTATCCGCCGGGTGGGTCGCTCCCGCTACAACCTGCTGCAGGAGAAACTGGGGCACATGGAGGGCGGCAGCGAGGTTATCATGAATCGCCTGCAGGAGGAGATCACACGGCTGGGAGGCGAGGTCAGGGTCCTGTCCCGGGTCGACGAGGTGCTGATGGAACAGGGCCGCGTAACCGGCGTACGGGTGGGCGACGAGACCTTCGCCCACCAGACAGTGGTCAGTACGGTGCCCACGCCCTACGTGTCCGGGCTGATGCCGGGCCTGCCGGAGGACATCCGGGCCCGCTTCGAGCGTATCAATAACGTCGCGGTGGTCTGCGTTATCGCCAAGCTGACCAGGTCCCTGACCGGCAATTTCTGGCTCAACGTGGTGGACGAGGACATGGACATCCCGGGCCTGGTGGAATACACCTGCCTCAACCCCCTGGGCGGTGCAGAGCATATCGTCTACGTGCCCTACTACCTGCCCGGGGACCACCCCCTGTACCGGGAGCCCGACGAGGTTTTTTTCGAGCGGGTGATACGCTATCTGGCCACGATCAATCCGGCGCTGGCGGCGGAGGACGTCCTCGCGATTCGCGCCTCCCGCTACCGCCACGCCCAGCCGGTGTGCGAACCGGGGTTCCGCGACAAACTGCCCCCCATCGACCTGCCCGTGGACGGCCTGTACGCAGCCGACACTGCCTACTACTACCCGGAGGACCGCGGCATTTCCGAAAGTGCCGACCTGGGCCGGCGAATCGCGGAGATGGTGCTGGAGGCGGGCCGGTGAAGACCGGCGAACAGGTCCTGCGTTTCCTGGCCAGCGGCGGTGTCGCCGCGGGGGTGAACTGGCTCAGCCGCATAGGCTTCAGCCAGTGGCTGGATTATTCCAGCGCAGTGCTGCTGGCCTATGGCTGCGGCATGCTCACCGCCTACCTGCTGTTCCGGGCCTTCGTGTTCGGCGCCGGACAGCAGCCGCTGGCCCACTCAGTGGCCTACTACACCGGCATCAATGCGCTGGGGCTGGCGATCACCTGGGGAGTGAGCATGGGACTGGGGCTGCACCTGTTTCCGTGGCTGGGAATGGACTTCTACCCGCTGGCAACCGCCCACGCCATCGGGGTCGCGGCGCCCACGGTGACCAGTTACCTTGGCCACCGTTACCTGACCTTCCGCTAGTGCCGCATCAGCAGCGGCCGGTACGCTTCGGGCTCACGCCGCGCTGGGAGCCTGCGCCTCCTGCTCCGCGTGAAACTTGCCGAGCATGCTCTGCTCGTAGGACTGGGCCTCGTCGGTATCCAGGGGCCGCTCCAGCGCCGCCCAGTCAATATCCCCGTCGGTAGCCAGGTTCTCGAATTCCAGGATACCCAGCTCTTCAAACTGCGGCCGCACCTTGTCGGTGAGCAGGCCGATACGCTTCAGGTTGGGGACCACCCGCTGGAACAGCAGGTTGCGGAAGGTGGACATGACAAAGCCCTCGAGCACCTGCTTGCGAGCCTCTTCCACGTCCCAGCCGAAGTGGCGGAACACGTCGGTGGCGACCAGCCGCTCGCGGCTGACCACGCAGGCCTCGTAGGCAAACCGGGCTCGCTCCTCACGCTCTTCCTCGGACAGGGTCTTGACGAATTCCTCGAGATAATTGACCCCGAAAGTGACGTGCCGCGCCTCGTCCCGGGTGACCAGGTAGACGACGTCCTTCAATACCGGGTCCGGGGTGGTTTCACGGGTGGTGTTGAAAGCGGACAGCGCCAGGCCCTCGATCACGATCTGCATGCCGATGAACTTCATGTCCCAGCGCGCGTCGGTCAGGATCTTGTCGATGATGCTCTTCAGGTGCTGGTTGATCGGGTACATCATCCCGATCCGCTGCTGCAGGTACTTGTTGAACACTTCCACGTGGCGTGCCTCGTCGAAGGTCTGTGACCCGGCGTACAGCTTGGCGTTCAGGGTGGGCGCACAGGAACACAGCTGGGAGGCGACCAGCAGGGCACCCTGCTCCCCGTGCAGGAACTGGGACAGGCTCCAGGCATTCATGTGCAGCCAGAATTCATCCTTGCGCTTGTCACTGAGAGCCTGGTAGGGCGGGTAATCGTGCAGGTTCATCATCTCCGCGCTGCGCTCTTCGGCGGGCCACGGACGATCCCAGTCGATATCCACCTCGGGGTCCCAGTTCAGCTGCTTGCCCAGGTCGTACAGCTTCTTGATACGGTCGTCCTGGACTTTGTAATCCCAGTTGTAGGAGCCGGTCAGCGGTGTGTTGAAAATCTCCGCGATATGGTCCACCTGCTCGGAGGTAAGCAGATCCTCCAGATCGGGGTTCTCGCGAGGATAATCCGCTCCGGCATACTGCTGGATCTTGCGGGGGGTATCCGGGGTCCACTGCACTTTCATCCTGGGCACTCCAATAAGGTTGGAATTTAACCACTATGGGCCAGTGCCAGGCAGTCAACAAGGTAAAGTCTTGTCATTTTACGGTCATTTGTGGCCAAATAGGCCCATGCCAAAAACCACCACGCCCGCCCAATACGTGCTGATCCTGATCGATCTCGTCGAAAGCGAGGGACACGAGCGCGCGGCGGTGCTGGCGGGCACCAGCCTGGCGGAGACCGGCGTCGTCGGTATCGGGGCCCGGGTCAGCGAGGAAGACTTCGCCCGCCTGGTCGGCAATGCCTTCGCCCTGACCGGTTGGCCGGACCTGGGCCTGCGCCTGGGCCTGCGCCTGAATCTGAGCGCCCATGCGGTCCTTGGCCAGGCTTTCATGACCTGCCGCGACCTGGCCCAGGTGATGGAACTGTTCATGAAGTACTACCACCTGCTGTCTCCCGCCCTGTACCTGGAACAGGAGGTCCACCAGGGGCGCTGCATACTCACCACAGTCAGCACACCGGAGGAAAACCCGGTGCATTTCGCCTACGAAATGATGTACGGCGCCTTCCTCAATACCCTGCGGGGCCTGTTGAACAGCGACAGTTTCAGCCTCAACATTGAGGTGCCCTATCCCGCCCCAGCCCACGCGCAGCGCTATTACGAGGTGTTCGGACCCGGGGTGCTGTTCGAGCGTCCGCGCGGGCGCCTGTCTTTTGACGCGGCGCTGCTGTCGACCCCTCTGCCCTCCTCCAACCCGGCCCTGCGCAACCTGTACGAGGAGGAGTGCGCCCGCCTGCTGGCCGACCTGGAAGAAGAGGAATCCGTGGCGGTACAGACCCTGCGCCTGTTGCGCAAACTGGAGGGCCAGTATCCCCAGATGCCGCAACTGGCCGGTATGCTCAACCTGAGCTCACGGACCTATCGGCGCCGGCTGGAACAGGAGGGCTACTCGTTCCAGGAACTGCTGGACCAGGTGCGAACCGAGCACGCCACCCGCTATCTGCAGAATACCCACCTGCCCCTGTCCACCATCGCCTACCTGGTCGGTTTCAACGATGCCTCCAATTTCCGCCGCGCGTTCGTCAAATGGACGGGGCGCTCGCCGCGGGAAGTTCGCCATGGCACTTAGGGCCCTGTCTGTCTACGCCGGCAGCCAGGCCGCCCAACGCCTGCGCAGGGAGGGCTGGTCTGCCGATGTCTTCGACCTGTTGCTGGGCGCCTCGGGCGGCCCCAAATGGTTTGTGCTGAGCCAACTGGACCGCTGGCTGTTCGGCGACTTTCTGCAGCGGCGCAGCCGGCCGCTGTCGGTACTGGGCTCCTCTATAGGCTCCTGGCGCCACGCCTGCCTGGCGCAGGACGACCCCGCCGCTGCCATCGCCAGGCTGGAAGACGGCTACCTGCACCAGCGCTACGACAGCGACCGGCCGGGGCCGGCCGAGGTCAGCACGGTGTCGCTGGCCATCCTGCGGGATGTGTTGGGCGCCGACGGCGCGGCCCGGGTCGCGGACAATCCCCGGTTCCTGTCCCACATCGTCACCGCCCGCGGCCGCGGCGCGGCGGCCGCGACTTCACCCCCGCTGCTGGCCACCGGCATGGGCGCCGCGGCCCTGGGTAACACGGTCAGCCGCAAACTGCTGAAACTGTCCTTCCAGCGGGTGGTGTTCCACAGCGGCAGCGAACCCGCTCCCTGTATGCAGCTGGAAGATTTCCAGACCTGCTACCGCGCCCTGTCGGAGAACAACGTCGTCGCCGCCCTGCACGCCAGCGGCGCCATTCCCTTCGTTCTCACCGGCGAGCGCGACATCCCCGGGGCACCCCCCGGCCAGTACTGGGACGGCGGCATCATCGACTACCATTTCGATCTGGGCCAGTACACCGGTGCGGGCCTGATCCTGTACCCGCACTTCCGGGCCAACCTGGTACCGGGCTGGTTCGACAAATTCCTGCCCTGGCGAAGGGCGGCCCTGCACCAGGAGGGCAGGCTGGTACTGCTCTGCCCCAGCGAGGAGTTCATAGCCGACCTGCCTTTCGGCAAGATCCCCGATCGCAACGACTTTGCCCGCCTGGGTAGCGCGGAACGGGTGCGCTACTGGGAAACCTGCGTGGAACGCTGCAAGGCGCTGGCCGACGAATTTGCGGAACTGGTCGGCGGCAACAACCCGTTGGCGGGGGTGACGGTATTCGACCCGGCCGGCTGAGCAGAACCCTTCCGACCCAGGTCGCTCAATCCTGGCGGGGCTACTGCCACTGCCGGGCATCCATGCATTTATCGGAGAGGATCTTGCTCCCCTCGTGCTCCGCCTCGAAGAGCACCCCGGCGCAGCTGCCCACCACCTGGCCCCAGCGGTTGCCGTCGCCGGGCTGCCTGAGAACGTCCGGAATCCGACGCTCGTACTGGGCCAGGCAATCGGCCGTAAACCGGGTGGCAGACTCATTGCACTGACTCGGCGACAGCCTGAAACAGCTGCGGAAATAGCCATCGTCCTTGCAGAACAGGGACGGCACCAGACTTTCCATATGCGCGCTCCAGGCGTCGCGCGGTACTTCCTGCGAATACACCGGGCTGGCAAGACCCGGCAACAGACAGAGCGCCACCACAGCGTATCTCATACCGACACCTTTTCCTTCCGAACCCTGACAACCATAGCCCGGATTTCAGTCCTTCGCCGCAAACTCAGTGGCCAGCAACCAGGTTCCGAGGCCGACCAGGATGGACGCGGACACCCGCTCCTGTACCCGCAGGGCCCCCGGATGCTCGCCCAGCCAGGCGGCCAACCGGGCTGTCGACAGCGCCACCAGTATGTCGCAGGGCATCGCGGTCAGGGTGACGATCAGGCCCAGCAGCAGCATCTGGGGCGCCACCGGACCGGCGGCCGGATTCACGAACTGGGGCAGCAGGGCGAGGAAGAACAGCGCGGTTTTCGGGTTGGTAAGCTCCACCAGCAGGCTCTCGCGGAAAATCTTCCCGGGGGAGCGTGCCGACACCCGCGGCGCCTGGCCCGGTAATGCCGGCTCCGCACGCCAGTAACCGATACCGAGATAGACCAGGTACAGGGCACCCAGGACCCTGACCGCTGTGTAGGTAACCGGCGAATATTCGAAGATCGCCGCCAGGCCGAGCACCGCTGCCAGCACGTGGACCAGGCTGCCCGCTGCCAGCCCGGCGGTGGCGACCAGGCCAGCCGGCGCTCCCTGGGCCAGGGACCGGGCCATCACATACAGGTTGGAGGGGCCCGGCGACAGGTTCATCACCAGGGCCGCGAGGGTAAAGGCCAGCAGGACTTCCGGCGAGGGCATCGAATCTAGCTGATATGTTCTTCCAGGTAACGCTGTACTTCCTGCTCCAGTACCGAGGAGAACGCCGAGGCCAGCAAGCCCAACTGCACCGACACGTCCACCCTGTCGTCACCGATGCTGAGCCGGCCATCGACGCCGGCGCCCTTGATCCGCACCTCGTCGTCTGACACCCAGCGTGCCCGGACACCGTGTTTACGCTCCAGGGATCGCGCCAGGCCCTGCGCCGCTTCGCGCAACTCGTCCTTGCACATGTTGTGGGATTTGCTCAGCCGAAACCTTGCCACCGACACACCTCGATCGCTTCTTATACAGCCAGTATAGGTCAGGCGGCACCGCGCCGCATTACCAGCCAATTACCGCACAGGACCAGGCACAGGCCGGCGGAAGCGGACCAGGTCCAGCTGTAACCTTCCACCGCGGTGGAGATGGCCAGGGCGACGATGGGGAACAGCAGGGAGGTGTAGGCAGCCCGGTCGGCGCCGATCTCGCCCAGCAGGGTGATATAGGCCCAGAAGGCCACCACCGAGCCGAACAGGGACAGGTAGACCAGTGACACCAGGTAGGGCGCGTGCCAGTCGACGGTAACCGGGTAACCCAGTACCAGGGCGGCGAGATACAGGGTCAAGGACCCGTATACCATGCCCCAGCCGTTGCACAGCAGTACCGGAATCGCACGGCGCTGGTTGCGCACCGCCAGCAGGTTGCCGATGGAGGCCATACAGGTACCCGCCAGGCACAGCAGCAGGGCGCGGAAATTGGCGTCACTGAGATCCAGGGCTTCCAGCTCGGGCAGGAATACGCCCACCATGCCCAGCAGGCCGACGGCGCCACCCAGTCCCACCATCCAGCTCGCCGACAAGCCGAGGAACAGTGCCCCGCCGAGCATGTTGAGGATCACCATGGTGGAAAACACCACCGCGACCAGACCGGTGGTGAGCTGTGCACTGGCGGTATAGATGAACAGGTAGTTGATGCAGAACAGGCACATGCCCTGCAAGAACAGAAACACATGGTCGATCAGCGGCAGGCGCCGCAGCTGTCGCCGCAGTACCAGGTACAGGAAGATCAGGGCGGCCGCCAGCAGGAAGCGGTGGCCGATGGACACCAGGGGCGCCACGGTACCCAGCTGGTACTTGATGGCAATCCAGGTGGAGCCCCAGATCAACACGGTCAGGATGTACAGTGCAGTATTGCTCACCCCGCCCACTCCGACAAAGACACCAATGTACCCGAGTGCGGTCAAAGCTCAAGTGGTGCTGGTACGGCCTGCGTCGAACTGCCCTCCGGACAAGCGGTAGTCGCGGCCGCAGCACTCGTCGGCCAGCATGGTCTCGATCACGTCGCCCGACTCACTGTAGGCCACGGTGCGGGCTCCGCCCGGCAGGTCAAACACCGCCACCGCCCGCCAGGGACTGTCGCCCTGGTAGAGCACGGTATATCCAGCCACCGTGGCACTGCCCTCGTAGCCGGGCACCAGTTCACACAAGCGGCTGGACCGCCGCACCTCCTCGCTGACATCGGCAAACTGCCAGCCCTCGGAACCCGGGGTCGCGGACCACAGGGCACAGGCCTGCTTGGTGAGCATACCGCTGACACTGGTCACCAGGCCCAGCTCCTCCGGCTGCCCGCGCAATAGCTCGGCCATGCGCACGGTGGCCTGCAGTACGAAGTTATTCAGGGGCCCACCGCCAAAGGTCATGCCGCCGGTGACGGTCAGATCACCGGCGCTGGGGTCCATCCCGAACTCCTCCAGTTGCACCCGCACCGCCGAGGGGAAGCAGGAATAAAGTTCCTTCAGTCGGACATCCGCCAGCCGTACGCCCGCGAGTTCCGCAACCCGCCGGCCGGCGATGCGAAAACCGGGGCTGCCGCCCAGGTCGCCTCGCGCACTGACCACCGACATGAAATTGGATTCGGTCGCGGCCCGGGGAAAGAGCCACTGGCTGCGGGGCACACCCAGCTCTTCCGCCACTGCCGCACTGCAGAACACCAGGCCGGCGGCCTGGTCCACGTTCCACTGGCTGTTGTGCCATTTGGCGTAGGGAAAGGCCAGCATCCGGTTCCGCGGCGAGGGCTCGCGAATCTCCGCCGCCGACATCACCTGCTCTGACCAGGCCTGCGGGTTGCTCGCGGCCACTTCGGAAAAGCGCGCGTACATGGCTGCTACCTGGTCGCGGTGAACCGCCACGGACAGCCCCTGGCGATAGCGCAGGGCACTGTCGATGATCGCGTAATAACCGACCGGCATGCCGAGGCCCGCGGCGGACTCCAGCTCCGACCACAGCTCGGCGTCGGGCAGCAGGGTTTCGTCGGGTTCGCAGTCCACCTGTTCGGTCTCCTGCACCTCGGCGCCGGCCCGGGCTGCGCACAGGGCCCGGTACTTGGCTTCGCCGCCACTGACCAGCACCACGTTGGCCTCGCCCGCGGCGATCTTTTCGCAGGCCCGGCTCATCAGGGACTGCTGCAGCACGCCGATCTCGCCCAGAACCGTACGAGCCCGGTCGGCACCCAATGCTGTCGCGAGCAAGCGGCCCGGGTCGCTGTAGGACCAGATACCCTTCGGTACCAGGATCTCATCCGCCCGCGCCAGCAGGCCGGCTGCCCCGGCGTCCCGTTCGGCCGCTCGCAAGGCCCGCTCCATCAGGGCAACAGGTTCCAGGGCGGCGCTGTAGTCCGCGTGCTTTTGTTGCACAGCCGCCACCCCGACCAGAACCGGGGTGGCGGAGGACAGTTCAGCCATCGATAAACTCACCGGCATACCACTTGAGCATGGCGATCTTTTCGTCCAGCGGCTTGTCCGGCTCCATTTGGTAGACATTGCGGAACGCGATGACGACGTCAGTCACACCGATGTCCTCCAGTTGCCGGATCCCGTCGCGGGTAAACGCGTCCTGGCCGGTGGTGAACACCCGGAACGGCCGGTCCAGGGTGCCGTACTCCTCCCGCAGCTGGTTGATCCGGCGGATATAGGCTGCCAGTTGCTCCATATCGGCGCCGGCGCACATCCAGCCGTCTCCCACCCGTGCGGCCCGCTGCAGGGCCGGTTCCGCGTGGCCGCCGATCAACAGCGGAGTGGGCTCGGTAGGTGCGGGGCACATCTTGTTGGCGGGCATCTTGATCAGTTCGCCGTCGTAGCCGAAGAACTCCCCGGTCTCCAGGCCGCGCAAGACGTCGATCTGCTCGTCGAAGCGCTTGCCGCGCTTCTCCCAGGGCACGCCGCACACGGCGAAGTCTTCCTCCCAGGGACTGATACCGATACCGAAATCGAAGCGGTTACCGGACAGTTGCTGGATACTCTGCACCTGCTTCGCGACTACCGCCACCTGCCGCACGGCCACCTTGTAGACAAAGGTGGCGAAGCGGATTCGCTCGGTGACCGCAGCCATGGCGGACACCGCGATCAGGCTCTCCAGGAACGGCACGCTCTCCAGGAATTCCCGGCTGCCATCCGCGTTATAGGGGTACTTGGAGCTGGCTTCCTGTGGATAGCAGATGCTGTCGGGGATGGTTATGCCATGGTAGCCCGCTTCTTCAGCCGCTTTTGCCAGTGGCAGGTAGTGGTTGGCCTCGCACATGCCAACCTGGTAACTGAATCTCATGATGGTCCTCCTGGATTGTCGCCGCCCCGGGGCCGCGGAAGAGGGCACTGTAGCGGGATTCGGACGGCGGGTCGCGCCGCGCTTGCATTTTTGCCCGCTCGGCCTCAAATACTGAACCCCCGATTCCAGCTCACCGTCCCGAGGCGGGATCATCGACTGAAAACACCCTACAATGGAGTCCTGATGAACGACCAGACCGACCAGCTCAGCGGGGATTTCAGCCGCCGCTTTCTATTCGAAGAGGCCGATATTCGCGGTGAATTCGTCCGCCTGGACACGGCTTTTGCCGACATTCTCACCATCCACCAGTACCCCCCGGGGGTACGCAGGTTGCTGGGTGAATTCCTGGCAGCCGCCGTCCTGCTCAGTACGACATTGAAATTCGAGGGCAAACTGATCCTGCAGGCGCGCTCCAACGGCCAGGTGCCCCTGCTCATGGTGGAGTGCACCAGCGAGCTGGCAGTGCGGGGTATTGCCCGCGGAGCCCAGGAGGCGACCTCGGAGGAGTTCGCCCTGCTGTTGCCGGACGGGCAGCTGGCAATCACCGTCGACCCACGGGGCGGCCAGCGCTACCAGGGTATCGTACCCCTGACCGGCGACACCCTGGCACACTGCCTGGACTCCTATTTTCTTCAATCAGAACAACTACATACACGCTTCTGGCTGGCCGCAGGGGAGCGTTGCGCTGCGGGTCTGCTGCTGCAGCAGTTGCCAACCCAGCTAACCCCCGACAGCGACGCCCGGGAGGCGCAATGGCAGCACCTGTGCACCCTGGCGGAGAGCGCCCGGCCAGAAGAGCTGCTGGAGCTGACCGCAGAGACCCTGCTGCGTCGCCTGTATCACCAGGAGCAGGTGCGGCTGTTCCAGCCCGCGCCGGTGTGTTTCCGCTGCAGCTGTTCCCGGGCCCGCACCCTCGACGCCCTGTCCAACCTGGCGCCGTCGGAACTGGAAAGTATCCTGCAGGAACAGGGGACGGTGACCATGGATTGCGAGTTTTGTAACCAGCAATACCGCTTCCAGCGAGAAGACCTGCAGGGCCTGACCGGGGTGGATTCGGGCCAGACCCTGCACTGACGGGCGCAGCTACCGTTATTGGGCTATTTTTAACCAGCTGATTTCGCATCCGGGGGTTGTTTCTGACATAATGACGCGCCCTCGCCGGACCACAAAAAGGGTGGCCGGGCAGCCGCAAGACGCAAGACCTGAAAACAGACAGGAAGCAACATGACCGCAGATATCCAGACCACCCGGGAATACGTCGACCTGGGTTCCTCCCAATTGATTGAAGAGTCCCTGAAACGGGGTGAGGGCATACTGTCTGATACCGGTGCCCTGCTGGTCACCACCGGCAAACGCACCGGCCGCTCACCGGCTGACCGTTACACCGTGAAAGAGCCCAGCACCGAGGACGCCATCGACTGGGGCAGCGTCAACCGCCCCTTTGACAGTGACCGGTTTGACGCCCTGTGGGACAGGGTCGAGTCTTACCTGGCCGAACGCGACCGGTTTGTGTCACACCTGCACGTGGGCGAGCACTCAGACCACTACCTGCCGGTCAAGGTCACGACCGAGACCGCCTGGCAGGGCCTGTTCGGGCGCAATATGTTTATCCGCCCGGCGCAGTACAATACCGGCCGCAAGCCGGAGTGGAATATTCTCAACGTGGCCAGCTTCGTGTGCGACCCGGAGCGCGACGGTACCAATTCCGACGGTGTGGTGATCGTCAATTTTGCCCAGCGCAAGGTCTTGCTGGCAGGCATGCGCTATGCCGGGGAAATGAAGAAGTCCATGTTCGCAGTGCAGAATTTCCTGCTGCCGGAAAAGGATGTCATGCCCATGCACTGCTCTGCCAACGTCGGCGAGGAAGGCGACACCACCCTGTTTTTCGGCCTGTCGGGCACCGGCAAGACCACGTTGTCTGCGGATCCCGAGCGCTACCTGATCGGCGACGACGAGCACGGCTGGGCCAAGGGTTCAGTGTTCAACCTGGAAGGCGGCTGTTATGCCAAGACCATCGATCTCAGCCGCAAGAACGAACCCGTCATCTGGGACGCGATCCGTTTCGGCGCCATCATCGAAAACGTGGTCCTGGACGAGACCCGCCACGCGGACTACTCCGATACCAGCCTCACCGAAAACGGCCGCTGCTGCTATCCCCTGGAGCACGTGGAAAAGCGCACCGAGAGCAACGCCGGCGGCGAACCCAAATGCGTTATCTTCCTGACCTGCGATGTCTCGGGCGTACTGCCGCCGGTTTCCATCCTGTCCAAGGAAGCGGCCGCCTACCATTTCCTGAGCGGTTACACGGCCCGGGTCGGCTCCACCGAGCTGGGGGCAGAGGCTGGCATCAACCCGACCTTCTCAACCTGTTTCGGTGCGCCCTTCATGCCGCGACCGGCGTCTGAATACGCCGAGCTGCTGATGAAACGCATCGAGGACTTTGGCAGCCAGGTATACCTGATCAATACCGGCTGGACCGGCGGCTCGGGCGCTCCCGGAGGCAGCGGCGCGCGCTTCCCGATCCCGGTCACCCGGGCTGTGGTGGCCGCTGCCCAGAGTGGCGCCCTGCTGAACGCACCCACCGGGCACCTGGATATACTGAACCTGGACTTCCCGACGGAGATACCCGGGGTCGACCCGAGTTACGTGAATCCACGCACGAGCTGGGGTGACACGAGCGCCTACGACGAGCAGGCCAGGAAACTGGCCGGCCTGTTCCAGGACAACATCGTCAAATTCAGTCCTTCCGAAGCCATCCTGGCCGCCGGGCCCAGGGGCTAGGCACCCCGGTCTCCAGCCTAGCGGCGCCAGCCGGGATACTGCGGCTGGTCCGCCGGCACGTGCACCCAGGGTAATTTGTCCTGTACCCAGAGATGATCCCGCGGAAACTCCGGCAGGGGATCCGTCAACGTGGCCAGTGCAACGTCGATCTCTTCGGGTCGCGGGCCGTGAGCGTAAGTCAGGCTGGTACCACAGTCTGCGCAGAACCCCCGGGTGACCCCCTGGGAGGAGTGCACGAAACGCAGGTCTCCGGCAACCAGGTTGAAATCCGCCAGCTGCACGCTGCCCCAGGCCACCGGGGTGGCTCCCGCCGCCAGGCGACAGCTGGTGCAATGGCAGAAACACAGGCTGAGCAACTCTCCCTCCAGCCGGTATCGGACCCCTCCGCAGAGACAGCGTCCCCTGAGCGCCTGCTGTTGCATAACCCTCCTCCCGTTGCGGTCCTGCACAGAGTATAGTCCGCCCTGACCGGCCTCGCAGAAAGTATTTTTACTATATAAATCAACAAGCTATAAAATTATTAAAAATACCTTCCCATTAGTAGGATTATTCTAATTTTTTCCCGTAGTTTGGTATTCACCCACTGGGGATTAACCCCGGGAATTGAAACCAAAGGAGTTTGAACATGGCTGAAGCAACCGAGAAAGCTGCCCCCAAGACCAAGCCCGCTGCCAAGCGCAAGCCGGCCGCCAAGAAAGCCGCCGCCAAAAAGACCGCAGCGCGCAAGCCCGCGGCCCGCAAGGCTGCACCCAAGAAGACTGCACGCAAGTCCTCGCCTGATTTCGCCAAGCGCGCCCAGGAAGCCGGTCGCAAGGCGTTCCTGGCCAGCCTCGGCTTCTACGGCAAGGCCTTCGACCAGGTTGAAGAGCAGTACTCCAGCCTGCAGGAAGAGCTGGAAGCCCGTCGCAAGAAGGCTGACAAGCTGTACAACGAACTGGTCAAGCGCGGCGAGAAAGTCGAGAAGCAGGCCAAGAAAGCAGTGGAAGACATTGAACTGCCGAAATTCGAGCTGGACAGCCTGACCGATCGCAAGAAGCTGGAAGAGCAACTGGACAAGGCCAAGGCCCGTTTTGAAGAACTGCGCGATGAATTCAAGGATTCGCTGGGTCTGAAAAGCGCCGCCTGATTCCATCCAGGTCACTTATCCCCGCCTTCGGGGAACTTTTGAGGGGTCACTTTGTGGCCCCTTTTTTTATGTCCATGGATGGCGGCAGCGACGCATGAATTTCGGGGACAGTTCACTTTATTTCCCTGCCGGAAATAAAGTGAACTGTCCCCGATTTTTGAAAGCGACCCGTGGCAGTAGCGACGCCATCCGGCTTTCTGGTTTAATGGTCGGCCCCGCGATGGCCGGGCCCCATAACATGCAAAAACGGAGGGTGAGCGGATGAGCGACGACAAGAGCAAGGTGACCGACAAGGCGAGTGAAATCGCCAAGAACATCTGGCTGGCGGGTGTGGGCGCCTACGGCAGGGCCGTGGACGAGGCCCAGGACCGGCTTGAGAAGGCCGGCGTCGAGACCCCCAAGTTGTTCAAAGATCTGGTCAAGGCCGGCGCCAAGCTGGAAGAGGAGGCCCGCGAAGCGCTGAGCCCAACCGCCGCCCGCAACTCGGTGGAAGAACGCATCAACAAGGTGCGGGAAAATTTTCATTTACAGCGACCCGTTCGCGGCGAGGACCTGCTCGTACTGCACGAGAAAATCGACCTGCTGTCGCAGAAAATCGATATTCTCGCCAACGCCCTGACTGAACAGGGTGTGCTGAAAGTTCCAGCGGCGAAGAAAAAAGCCCCGGCCAGGAAAAAGACGGCCGCGAAGAAGGCAGCCCGAAAGGCACCGGCCCGCAAGAAAGCAACGACCACCGGTAGAGGCGCCGACCGCAATACCACAGCCGGCAAACGCTGAGTTTCCGCCTGGCTATTGATGAAGACGCGGGACCGGATTCTGGTCACAAGCCTTGCCCTGTTCAACGAGGAAGGTGAGGCCCACACCACTACCATCGATATCGCCAATGAGCTGGATATCAGCCCGGGTAACCTGTACTACCATTTCAAGGGCAAGGACCAGATCATCGCCGAACTGTTTCACCAGTACGAGCTGGCCCTGTCGGACACCCTGACGGCGCCCATCGAGCAACCGCTGGGCGGCGAACAGGGCAAGATAGAGGACAACTGGTATTACCTGTACGTGGTCATGGAGGAGATGTACCAGTACCGCTTCCTGTACCACAACCTGGATGACATCCTGCAGCGCTACCCGCCCATTCACCGGGGTTTCAAACGCCTGATACAGATGAAACGAGCCGCCCTCTACGCCATTTGCACAACCCTGCTGCAGCGCTCGGTGATCGAGGTGAAGGAACAACGGCTGGTCGGCCTGGTAGACAACATGACCCTGGTTCTCAGTTTCTGGCTCAACTACGACCAGCTGCTGCACGACGGGCGCGACCCCCAGGTCACGATCCACCAGGGAGTGCTGCAGTTACTGACCATGATCGCGCCCTACCTGGGTGACGAGCAATTGGCTTTCTACCGCGACTGTGAGTCGATCTATAGCAGTATGCTGGAGAATGCCGAAAAGTGATGATTACCCGGTAACGACCCGCCGGCGCCCCTGGACTTAAGCCGGTTTTAGCAACAGCAGGGCATCTGCGGCAAGGCACTCAAGCCGGGCGTCCTGTTGCGCAGCCCACCACGCCCAGGTATCGCGGCTGAAAAAACACACGTGGGTGGGGTCGTTCTTGTAGTGCCACCGGGCGAACGCCTCCCGGTCCAGTACCAGCTTGGTCATCACGCCCAGCACACCCCCGGGTCGCAACAGCCGCCACAGGCGCTGCAGTTCCGCCCCGGGGCGGTGCAGGTGCTCGACCACCTCGGTCGCGGTAATGAAGTCGTAGCGGGCGGACAGCGGCGCCGGGTCGGGGGCGAAGAACGGGTCGTACAGGGCCACCTGCAGGCCCTGTTCACGCAGCATGGCCGCCAGCGCCGGACCCGGTCCGCAGCCAAAATCCAGGCCGCTGGCGCCGGCTGGCAGGCGATTCAGCAGTGGCTCGGCCAGGCGGCCCAGGAAACGGCGGTATCCGGGGTCCGTAACCTCGTTGCGATGCAGTTCATATTCAGCCCGCTCCGCCGCGGCATCCGGGTAATATTCCCGGGGTACGAACACCAGCCGGCAGGTGGCACAGCGCCGGTAAGGCCGGCGCCGGTCGCGATGGAACTCAGCGTGGTCGCGGGAGTCGCACAGGGGACAGTGCGAAGTGGCGCTCATCTGCTACTATTTCCTCTTGACCCAAACCACTTCACAAGGAGACACCCATGACGATTCAAACCGGCGACATCATTCCCAGCGGCAAGCTCAAGACCACGGGCGAAAAAGGCCCGGAAGATATCACCACAGACGAAATTTTTGCCGGCAAGAAGGTCGTGCTGTTCGCTGTACCGGGGGCGTTCACCCCGGGCTGCTCCATGACCCACCTGCCCGGCTACGTGGTCAACGCAGACAAGATCAAGGCCGCCGGTGTTGACACTATCGCCTGCCTGGCCGTTAACGACGCCTTTGTTATGGGGGCCTGGAGCGAAGCCCAGAATGCCGAGCATATCCTGATGCTGGCAGACGGCAACGGCACGTTCACCCGCGACCTCGGCCTGGAACTGGACGCCAGCGGCTTCGGGATGGGCATCCGCTGCCAGCGCTTTGCCATGATTGTCGATGACGGTGTGGTCACTCACCTGAACGTGGAGCCCGGCCCCGGCGTGGACGTCAGTTCTGCCGAGTCCATCATGGCCCTGTTGTAGGTTCAGTCCCGCGGGGAGGTGACCTTCACCTCCCCGGCCAGTCGCGCCCGGTCGGCATCGGTGGCCGGCTGGCCCGTTTCGTAGAAATGCTTCATCCCCGCCGCGATCTGCACCAGCTGGTCCTCCATCACAGGGCGAATCAGCCACTCTCCCAGCGATGCACCCGGCGCACCCCAGGGCATCTTATAGGCCATACTCAGCTCGATCCGGGTCGCCCTGGGGCCCAGTTCCGCCAGCTGATAACGAAAACTGATACGCTCAAAGGGCGCCATCGACTCCACGCCCCGGTGCAGGCGTATCACAAAGCCCTCGCCCTCCCGCCACTCGGTGATGGTCTCCTCCAGGAAGCTCCCGTCGTTGTCGTATACCCGGCGGTGCGCACCCTCGCCATTGCGGGCAGAAGAGACAATCTCGGTCCGGCTCAGGTTGGGCACGTAATTATGGGCCACGCTGAAGTCCTGCAACTGCTCCCAGGCCGCCGCGCGGGGCAGGTTGGCCCGCACCTCGACCCGGGCCAGGTGCTCGTCCTCCGGACCGGCGCAGCCGCTCAGCAGGACCGCTATCGCCACCAGTCCAGACAGTCTGTTCATGTCGTTGCCCTCGGTTCAGGCTCCCGCAGCAGGGTTGTCGCCGCCACGGAAAACAGGCAATAGGCCAGGAAGTAGTAGAAACCCGGCTCCAGCGCCGCGTTCATGATCAGCAGGTCGCCCATCTGCCCCGAGGCACGGCCCGCCATATAGGCCACCAGCAGGCCCATGACAAACACATCGGCCATGGACCACTTGCTGAGCGCCGCGTTCAGCCACAGCACCGGACGGCGCCACTCCGGCGGGCGGATAAACAGACTGGCGACCTGCAGTGTCAGCTTGAATACCGGTATGACCAGGCTGAACAGGACGATCAGCAGGGCCACCGCCAGGTTACCGGTGCGGGCCAACTCCTGCACCGTACCCCAGATCGACCGGGTATTGCGGTAGGCCTCGACCTGACCCTCCAGCTGGTCAAACCCGAGAAACGCAGAGAGCATGGTCAACATCTGCCGGGCCTGGGAGTTTTCATCCTCGCCGGCAACGAGTTCAATGCCGAGTTTTGCGATCTCGGACTTCTCGATATACCCGGTCAGCGTCAACACCGGCTGGGTCACGCCCGGGTACAGGAGTCCCAGGGCGAGCAGGATCAGGGCCAGGGTCAGCAGGCGGCGGCGCAAACTCATCGCAGTAACACCAGGCACAGGGTACTGATCACCGCCACACCGAGGAAGTTCAGGATCACCCCTTCGCGCGCCATGCGCGCGGTACTGACGAGACCGCTGCCGAACACCACCGAGTTGGGCGCGGTGGCAACCGGCAGCATGAATGCGCAGCTCGCGCTCATTGCCGCCGGCACCATGATCAGCTCCGGAGCCAGCCCGGCGCCGATGGCGGCCGCCGCCAGTACCGGCATCAGCAGGGTGGTGCTGGCGGTATTGGACGTGGTCTCCGTCATGAACGTGACCGTGAGGCACACGGTCAGCACCAGCAGCCATACCGGTATCGCCGTCATGCCCGCCAGCCACAGGCCGAGCAGTTCACTCAGGCCCGAACTGACAAAGCCCTTGGCCAGGCAGATTCCCCCCGAGAACAGCAACAGCACCCCCCAGGGAATGGTCACCGCCCGCTCCCAGGTCAATAAGCGGCCGCCCCGACCGTTGGGCAGGAGGAACATCAACACCACCGCCAGCAGCGCCACCGAGGCGTCGTTGGCCTGGGGCAGGCCGAACCAGGCCTGCCAGCCGCCAAACGGCTCGCCGCGGGTTATCCAGGCCAGGGCGGTGAGACCGAAGACGATCAGCACCCGACGCTCGTCCGCGCGCCAGGGGCCGGGTTCTGGCAGGGCCAGGCGCAGCACACCACCGCTGTTACGGGTCAAAATCAGGGCCATCGCCGGCACCATCAGCAGCACCACCGGCAGGCCCCAGCCCATCCACTGGCTGAAACTGACCGCCCGGCCGGTGGTTTCCTCATAGACCTGCATAAAGATCAGGTTCGGTGGCGTACCGATGGGGGTCCCCACCCCGCCGACGCTGGCGGCATAGGCAATGCCGAGCAGCAGCGGCGGCGCCAGGCGGTCCCGGTCCTCGGTGCCGTCCAGCACCGCCAGCGCCACCGGCAGCAACATGAGGGTCGTGGCGGTATTGGAAATCCACATGCTCAGCACCGCCGATGCCGCCATGAAGCCCATGACCAGCCGGCGTCCGCTGGCCGCGCCGAACAGGCCCACCATGGTCAGCGCGATGCGCCGGTGGGCGCCGCTGTGTTCCATGGCCTTGGACAGCAGGAACCCGCCAAGCAGCAACAGGATCAGGGGTGAACCATAGGCCTGCCCCACTTGCGCCGGCGTCAACACCCCGGCCAGGGGCAACAGGGCCAGGGGCAGCAGGGAGGTGACCGGGATAGGGATTGGTTCCCCCACCCACCAGCACACGCAGAGCAGGGCGACAAAGACCACCACCGCCATGTCCATGTGGTAGCCGGATTGCAGTACGAGCACGGCGCCGGCCACCGCCAGTAGCGGCCCCAGCCACAGGGTTAATTTAGTCACCGCCACAATTCACAATCCCGCTGGCAGGGGCACCCGGATGATGCGGTCTCCCACATAGGAGCCGATGTACAGGAAGTCACCGTGTTGCAAAGCCACCGTGCCAGCGCCCATCGGGGGACCATCGCGGCTCAGGACCACTTCGGACTGCAGGGTTTCGGGGTCCACCGCCACCACGTCGAAGGGCAGCAGGCTGGGCTGGTCGTGCTCCTGTTGCAGGCTCTCGAACAGGTCCAGCAGGCCCACCTGGTGGGAGGCCACCAGCAGCCTGCCGCCCGGGCTGTAGGTGGAGTTATCCGGCATGTTCACCGCGACACTGCCCAGCCGCTCGCCGCTGCGGGCATCGTGCTTGTGTACCAGGCCCGGAAAGTACTCATTGAGATAGAAATAGCGTTCGTCGGGGGACAGGGTGATCCCGTTGGGGTACTGGCCGGAGGTGCCCGGCACCGCGCGAAAGCCCTCGCCGGAACGCCAGCGGTAGACCTCTCCACTGTCGGCGCCAAACACAAGGACCCGCAGGACGGTGCCGAGGCCGGCGTCGTGATCAGCCATATGCGTTGCCAGAAAGCTGCCGTCTGCAAAGCCCGCCACGTCATTGAACGCAACCTGACCCGGGGCCAGCGCACAGCCGCGCCAGGCCAGGGACGGCGCCTGCCCCGGGGACTCAAGCAGTTCGAACAATTCTATCGACTCCCGCCCGGCGTGATTGACAACGAACAGCTGCCAGTGGCCATCCCGGCGGCGGTGGATATCGAGACCGTGGGCATTGATCGATGCCGGTGCAGTGCAGGCCGGATCACCCCAGTTAAGTCCCTCCTCCTGCACCACGCCGGGAGCCGGGAACAACTGGCTCACCGCCAGGGAGCGGGTATCCAGCAGCTTGAGGCTGCCCTCCGCCACCATCTCCCCGAACAGCAGGTGTCGGCCGTCCGGCGCGGCAACAATGTCCTCCGGCGCGCGCAGGCCACAGATCGAGACGATACCGTCTACCGGCTGGCAATCTGCCGCCGCCGCTGCCCGGGTAAAACCGGCCAGGACTACAAGCACCGCAATCAGACTGAGCTTGATCATTCCCTGCATACGTGGACTCCCCTTCAGGCGCCCATCCTGTCCCAGCCTGTTGGCAGTGTAAAGCCCGCGCTAGTGGAAGCTGTCCGCGCGGGGTAAACTGGCACCATGAACGACATAGAGCCCCCGCAACTGGTCGACCGTTTTGACCGCCAGGTCCGGTACCTGCGCCTGTCGGTCACCGACCGCTGTGATTTCCGCTGCGTCTATTGCATGGCGGAGGACATGAGCTTCGTTCCCAAGCCCGAGATACTGAGCCTGGAAGAACTGTACCAGGTGGCCGCGGCGTTTACCGCACTGGGCGTGCGCAAGATCCGGCTCACCGGGGGTGAGCCCCTGATTCGCAACAACATCATGTCACTGGTCAGCAGGCTGGGACAGCTGCCCGGCCTCGACGAGCTGGTGCTGACGACCAATGGCTCCCAGTTGCAACGCCTGGCCGGCCCGCTGCGGGACGCGGGTGTGCGCCGCATCAACATCAGCCTGGACAGCCTGCAACCGCGCAAGTTTCGCCACCTCACCCGCTACGGTTGCCTGGACCAGGTGCTCGCCGGCATAGAGGCAGCCCGCCACGCGGGCTTCGAGCGCGTCAAGCTCAACGCGGTCATTCTGCGGGGGCGCAACGAGGATGAGGTCCTGGACCTGGTGCAGTTCGCCAGGGACCGGGGGCTGGACATCTCGTTTATCGAGGAGATGCCCCTCGGCCACATCGTCGAGCACGACCGCCTGCTCAGTTTCTGCAGCAGTGAGGATTTGAGAGCCCTGATTGAGCAGCGCTATCCCCTGACCGCGCTGGGGGACCCCGCGGGCACGGCGGGCCCCACGCGCTATTTCAGCATGGCCGACAGCGCCAGCAGGATTGGTTTTATCTCACCACACAGCAGCAATTTCTGCCATCTGTGCAACCGGGTGCGGGTCACGGTGGAGGGCCGGTTACTGCTGTGCCTGGGCAATGAGCACTCGGTGGACCTCAAGCCACTGCTGCGCAGCCCGGATTACAGCGCCACGAAGCTGCGCCAGACCATTGTCGACGCCATGTCGATCAAGCCCGAGCGCCATGAGTTCAGCCTGGCGGGCGAACCCCAGGTGCTGCGCTTTATGAACGCCACCGGGGGATAGCGCGAGAAGCGCCCTGTTAGCGTACAATGAGCGCCCCCCATCGCGAGGCAAGCCATTGAATATTGAGGACTTTCCGCAGCTGGAATCCGTGGAGCGCATCGAGTCCGGGTTCGAATCCTTCGGCTATATCTGCAGCCCCAAGATCGCCACTGCCGTGTTCCTGGCCTTCCAGTTGCGCAAACCCATCCTGGTGGAAGGCCCGCCCGGCGTGGGTAAAACCGAGCTGGCCAAGACCACGGCAGAATTGCTGGACATCCCGTTGATCCGCCTGCAGTGCTACGAGGGCCTGGACGAGGCCAAGGCGCTTTACGAGTGGAAATACGGCAAGCAGCTGCTGTACACCCAGGTTCTGAAGGAAAAACTGGGCGACCTGCTACAGGGCGCCCACGGCCTCGCCGAGTCAGTGGAGCGGCTGCACCAGTTCGGCGACATCTTCTACTCCGAGGACTTTCTCGAACCGCGCCCCCTGCTGAAGGCGATGCAGCAGGAACGCGGGGCCATCCTGTTGATCGACGAGGTGGACAAGTCCGACTACGAGTTCGAGTCCCTGCTGCTGGAAATCCTGTCGGATTACCAGGTGTCGATCCCGGAAATCGGGACCGTCAAGGCCCGCACTGCTCCCATGGTATTCCTGACCAGCAACAACACCCGGGACATCTCCGATGCCCTGAAACGGCGATGCCTGCACCTGTACATTCCCTTTCCCACGGTGGAGCTGGAGGAGCGCATCATCACCAGCCGGGTGCCCAGGGTGGACGGCCAACTGCGCCACCAGCTGGTCGAATTCGTGCACTCGCTGCGGGACCTGGACCTGAAGAAAACCCCGGCTATTTCCGAAACCATCGACTGGGCCCGCAGCCTGCTTCTACTGCACGCCGGGCAGCTGGACGAGGACATCGTGCGCGGCACTCTCAACGTCCTGCTCAAGTTCGAGGAGGATATTGAAACCGCAGAGAGCGAGCTGCGGCGACTGCTGCACAATCCGGGACAGGCGGCCACCAGGTAGCGGGAGCGCGGCGCGATGCAATCCAACCTGGTCAGTTTCTTCAACCTGTTGCGGGACCACGATGTGCCGGTCTCGCCCGCCGAATCCCTCGACGCCATGCAGGTGGCAGCCACCCTGGGCTATGCCAACCGCGAACGCCTGCGCGACGGCCTGGGTATGGCCCTGGCCAAATCGGTGCAGGAGGAGGCCGCTTTCAGGCGCTGCTTCGACCGCTTTTTCCAACAGGACATGGCCGACCTGGCGCCCCGGGACCGGGGCGCAGAGGGAGAGCAGGGCGAGTCATCGGACGGCGGCTTGGAGGAAGACTCAAACGCCACCGGGTTGGAAGGACCGCCATCCGGGGAAACTTCACCCGCCACCGCGGAATCTGCCCTGGCCCGGGCGGCGCAGGACAGTGACAGCATTGCCAGCCTGCTGGACAGCCCCCTGATGCAGAGCCTGATGCGCAACGACCGCACGGAACTCAGCCTGGCCTTGTCCCGCGCGGCCGAATCCACGGGACTGGAAAATATCAGCCTGTTCACCCAGCGCGGTCAGTTTACCCGGCGCATGCTCGACGCCATGGGCGAAGAGCAGATCAGGGCTGCGGTCATTGAGCTGGAACGCAACCAGAGTCCAGCCCTGCCTGAACTGCAGCGTTATCGCGACCTGCTGCGAGAGCAGGTACGTGATTACGTGGAACGGGAGTACCTGCTGCGAGCCGAGGGGCGCAACCAGCAGTTCATGGAAGACATTCTGCGCAAAACCCGACTCAGCAACCTGGAGCGGCGCTACCTGGGACAGGTGCAGGAACTGGTGCGCAAGATGGCTCGCAGACTGGCCACCCGCTACGCCCGCAAACGACGCACCTACAAGCGTGGCAGCCTGAACATGCAACGCACCCTGCGCGGCGGTATCGCCCACGATGGAGTGATGTTCAATACCTACTGGCGGCGGGTCCGCAAGGAAAAACCCCAGGTGTTGGCGGTCTGCGACGTGTCGGGCTCGGTGGCGGCCTACGCCAAGTTCCTGTTGCTGTTCCTGTACAGCCTGCAGGACGTGCTGCCGCGGGTACGCAGCTTCGCTTTTTCCAGTCACCTGGGGGAAGTGAGCGAACTGTTCGAGCGCTACCCGGTGGAAGAGGCCATCGAGCAGGTCAACTTCCGCTACGGCGGGGCTACCGACTACGGCAACAGCCTGCTGGACTTCAGCCGACTGGCGCTGGACGACATCAACAGCAATACCACCGTGATCATCCTCGGCGATGCCCGCAATAACAACGGCGATCCGCGACTGGACCTGCTGCAGTCCATCTACCAGCGCTCCAGGCAGGTCATCTGGCTCAACCCCGAGTCGCGCCGGGCCTGGGGCACGGGCGATTCCGAAATGCTGCGTTACCGGGCCGCCTGCCACTTCAGCGCGGAGTGCAACAACCTCAATCAGTTGCAGCGCATTGTGGATCAATTGCTAAAAAGTACACATTAATCGAGCAGTTATGAAATATTTCTGCAAAGATTGCAGTTACCAGGGGACAACGGTCGGCAGCCAGGGCCAATGTCCCGGCTGCGGCTCGTTCAATCTGGTGCGTGCGGGCCACAGCGAGGAAAAGGAGGAACCGGCAAGATGGCGTCTGGTGCTGTTGGCAGCCCTGTGGGGCTATCTCGGCATATTGATCCTGTGGAAGCTCCTGACCTGAAACCCGGGGTGGAGCAACTGCCCCTCGCCTGCTCGTTACAACGCGTGGTCCTGGCCAGGTATGCGCGCCCGGCGGGCAACCGGGCCCAGGGCATGGAACCGGGTGAGCTGTTTGCCTATCTGCGGGATATCGACGATTTCAGCCGCAGCCCGCTGGACAGCGTTCTCGCACTGGCCGCGGCCATGGACGATCCAAGCCGTCCCGACGAGGAGCAGGCGGCGCAAATGGCCTGGGTCCAGGGGGCACTGGAAATTTGGCGGCGCGATTACCCTCTGGAGCCGGAACTGGACCAGCTGCTGCGCCCACTGGGGCCGCTGCTGGCCGCCATGTCCCTGGCCGACCCCGAATTCAGCCGCCCCGGCGCCCATCCACTGCACCAGTTGCTGGATACCATACAGGCCTGCGGCGTCGGCTGGCAGGCCAGCCTGGGTCGCACCGGGGAGAGTTACCTGTCCCAGGTCGAGCGCGGCGTGGCGCAATTGCGCGACTGGTTCCTGCGCGGCAACGGCGATTTGGCCGGCCTGTGCGAAAAACTGTCGCAGGGCCTCAAACGCGAGCGCGAGCGCGGACTGCGCATGGCCCGTCGTATGGCCGACACGGAACAGGGCCGTCTTAAATCGGTCCATGCCCAGCGCAAGGCGGCGGGGCTGATCAACGCCGCCCTGGCGCAGGGTCCCCTGCCCTCCTGCTTCAATGCCTTTCTTTGCGGCCCGTGGTACGACAGCGCCAGGCTGGTACTGCTGCGTTCAGGGGAGAACTCCGAACCCTGGCGCCAGATGTGCGTGACCACCGAGGCACTGCTCGACTCCCTGCGCATGGAGGGCCCGGACGGTACCAGCCGCAGGAAACAGGTATTCGAGACTATCGCGCGACTGCCGGGAGAATTGAAACGGTCGCTGTTCAGCCTGCAACATGACCCGGCAGCCATCGAGGAAGCGGTGGGGGCGGTGGAAACCGTGCACCTGGCCATTCTCAAGCAGCAGGAACTCCCCCGCGAGGCCGCCCGGCCACTGCCGATGGAGCCCGATCCCGATGACGATCTGGAGATGCACGGCGGGGCCGCCCCTGACCAGCACGGCGACGGGCTGGCACGACTGCAGGCAGAGCAGTGGTTTGCGATAGACCACCAGGGGCTGCAGCGACTGATGCTGGCCCTGAAACTGGACGACGTCCGGCGGCTGGTGTTCTGCAACCACGCCGGGCAGCGGGCGCTGGAACTGGGCTTCGACGCGTTTTCCGCGTTGCTGCGCAGCGGCCGGGCCTACCGCCTGGCCGGGGAAGGCGGCTTCAGCCTGAGCCTGATCGCCGCCGCAGGCATCCACAGCAGGGCCGAACTGGCCGCGGTGGAAATGGGGAAAACCAGCGATCGCGAGCAGAAAAGCTGGATTCGGCGGCAACAGCGCCTGCGGGATTTCGAGCGGGCCGAGTGGCTGCAACACGGGCCGGATGACCTGGCCAGGACCTCTCTGAGTCAGTCCGAGCAGGAACAGATTGCCTCTTACCTCAGTCAGCGTCAGAAACGCCTGGACCGCGATGCGGCCGCAGCGGAAGCAGAAACCGCCACGGAACCCGTGCCTGAGCGCAGCGGTCGGGCTCCGGTGCGCTTGCAGCTGGGCAGCTGGCTGGGATTTAACGACAGCGGGCAAGCGGTCACCGCCAAGCTGGCTGCCCACGACCGCGAACGAGGTGTCTATATTTTTGTCGACCGGGCCGGGAACCCATTGCGTGAACTGAGCAAAAAGGATTTGCAGGACCTGCTGGACCGGGGCCAGATCGATCTTCTGCAGCAGCACCGCCAGGCCGGCGCCGAACAACCAGACAAGGAGGGGTGATCAAGAGCCATGAAAGAAAAACGCCGTCACGTACGCCTGCCACTGGAGAGCCGGGTCTTCATCGAGCTGCTGGCGCCGTCGCCCGGGGGCGAGGAACCGGCTGAAATCGCCCTGTGCCAGACCGAGGACGTGTCCCGGCGCGGATTCCGGGTTGAACTGGGCACAGAACTGCAGCGCGGCGCCATACTCCAGATCGGGGTCGACCTGCCAGGTGCCGAGGAGACCCTGCACCTGGCTGCTGAGGTGCGCTGGTGCGGGGCCGTGGAAGATTCACCGGAACCGCGATGGGCCGCGGGCTTTGAACTGCTGGACGCGGAAGGCACCGACCTGGAACTGTGGCAGGCCCTGCTGGAGGGGATGGAGGGCTAGTGCCCTGTTCTATCCGGCTGGTTCGTTGCGATGCTGTGTACAGGACCGGGCACTAGTTCCGGAAGATCACACCCTCGTCCTCATCATCCCTGGCCTCGAGGCTGAAACCGGCCAGGCCGCCGGACGCTGACTGCTCCTCTTTCTCGAACTTGATCTTTAGCCGCACGTTATTGGGCGAATCGGCATTTTTCAGCGCCTCTTCCTCCGAGATCAAGCCCTGCTTGTAGAGTTCGAACAGGGCGCTGTCGAAGGTCTTCATGCCGATATTTTCTGACTTCTGCATCACCTCCTTGATGCCGTCGATACTGCCCTTCAGAATCAGGTCTGCCACCATCGGGGTACCGAGCAAGACCTCGATCGCGGCGCAGCGCTTGCCATCGACAGTGGGTATCAATCGCTGGGACACGAAGGCCTGAAGGTTGATGGACAGGTCCATGAGCAACTGGGCCCGGCGCTCCTCGGGGAAGAAGTTGATGATCCGATCCAGCGCCTGGTTGGCGTTGTTGGCGTGCAGGGTGGAAATACACAAATGCCCGGTCTCGGCGAAGGCTATGGCGTGTTCCATGGTCTCCCGGTCCCTGATCTCACCGATCAGTATCACGTCCGGGGCCTGGCGCAGGGTATTTTTCAGGGCATTGTGCCAATTGCGTGTGTCCACCCCGACCTCACGCTGGTTGACGATGCACTTCTTGTGACTGTGGACATATTCGATGGGGTCTTCCACCGTGACGATATGGCCACTGCTGTTGGCGTTGCGGTAGTCAATCAGTGCGGCCAGCGAGGTCGACTTACCCGAGCCTGTGGCACCCACAAACAACATCAGGCCACGCTTGCGCATGACCACGTCGATCAGGATGGGTGGCAGACGCAGGTCTTCCCAGTTGGGGATCTCAGCCACGATATTACGGGCCACGATACCGACCTCGTTGCGCTGCATGAAGATATTGACGCGGAAGCGACCGTAGCCCGACACCGAGGTGGCCAGGTTCATCTCCAGTTCGTGCTCAAACTCCGCCTGCTGGGTTTCATCCATCAGTTCGTAGGCGATGTCCTTGATTTCCCCGGGCTGCATGATCTCGCTGGCGATGGGCTGCAGCTGTCCCTCAAACTTGGCACAGGGCGGCGCGCCCGTGCTGAGATAGAGATCTGAGCCACCCCGACTGGACAGGGTCTTGAGCCACTCCGTTATTCGCATAATCCTCCCCCGCTTGCAACGAAAGCCCTACTCTAGCAGTTTGCCTTTGGCCGGCAACAAATTTCGTTAGTTTTCAATCATTAACGAGACCGGGAACGACAGGACAACATGCTGAACTATACTGGGCAATTCGGCGCCGCAGCCGGTACGCAGCGCAGGCGCCGCGAAGCCGCTGGTTACAATACGGCGCGACGACAAACCCTGACGGAGAGACCCGCTTGGAAAATGAACGCCCCACCCCGCTAATCGAGGATCTCGAAGGTACGCGCAGCAAGCTGCAGGCCTGGATCGGTGACCACCTGGGCAGGCCGGTGACGGTCAGCGACCTGAACATTCCCGAGTCCACCGGCATGTCCAATGTCACCCTGCTGTTTGACGTGGAATGGGAACAGGACGGCGCCCGGTACAGCGAACCCTATGTGGGACGCCTGCAACCGGAAATCGAGCGCCCCGTTTTCCCCGCCTACGACCTGCGCCTGCAATACGAGGTGATGGACAGCGTCGGACGCAACAGCGATATCCCGGTGCCAGAACTGCGCGGGCTGGAGCTGGGCAAGGAACTGCTGGGCGTCCAGTTCTACCTGATGAAGCGCACGGATGGCAGGATTCCCACCGATATGCCGCCCTACAACATGGACGGCTGGATGATGCACGAAACCAGCGAGGCACAGCGTGCGGCCATGTGGCGGGCCGGCATCTCCACGATGGCTCGCTTTCACCAGTTGGACTACCGCGAGTTGGGTTTAGGCCACCTGCAGGACGAAGGCAGGACGCCTCTGCAGCAGCAATTGCGTTATTGGCGGGACTACCTGGACTGGGGCATGGAGGGCGGCGGCCACGCTATCGGGGAGCGCGCCCTGGACTGGCTGGAGGCCAACCAGCCCGTCGATGAGCCCACCGTGCTGTGCTGGGGCGATTCGCGCATAGGCAATATGATCTTCAAGGAAAGCCTGGACGAAGTGGCCGCTGTGCTGGACTGGGAGATGGCGGTACTGGGTAACCCCGTACAGGATATCGCCTGGTACAACTACATCGACTCCACTTTCGCCGAGGGGCTGGGCTTTCCCCGCCTGCCGGGCCTGCCCTCCTACGAGGACAGTGTCGCCCAGTGGCAGGCGGAGTCCGGCTTCAGCGCCCGGGACTACGACTACTACCTGGTCTTCGCCGGCATGCGCTACGGGCTGATATTGTCCCGTATCATGCTGGCCACCGGGCAGGAGGGTGAGGTTCAGGGCAACTTCGCGGTAAAATTGCTGGAGACCCACCTCGACCGCCAGCAATAAGGAGCCACATGCGCGCGCAACTGCAAGGACGACTGCAGGACCTTTCCTCACCCGAGCGTTTGCCGCTGCTCACGGGCATCCAGCGCGGCATCGAAAAAGAGAGTCTGCGCATCAGTCCGGATGGCCGCCTGGCCCAGACGCCGCACCCCCGGGGCCTGGGTTCGGCCCTGACCAACAGCAACATCACCACGGATTATTCCGAGGCCCTGCTGGAGTTCATCACCCCGGTCAGCCGGGAGATCGGGTCCAGCCTCGAGTTCCTGGAAGACATCCACAGCTACGTCTACCAGGAACTGGACGACGAGTTACTGTGGTGCGCCAGCATGCCCTGTATCACCAGCGGCGACGACAGCATTCCGGTGGCGCAGTACGGCAGCTCCAACGTGGCACGCATGAAGACCGTATATCGCTATGGCCTCGGCAATCGCTACGGCCGTCGGATGCAGGCTATCGCCGGTATCCACTACAATTTTTCCATGCCCGGAGAATACTGGCACCTGGCCTGGCAGGAGGCCGGCCGGCCGGGCGAACTGACCGGGTATATCTCCGACCGCTACCTCGGGCTTATCCGCAATTTCAAACGCCACTCGTGGCTGCTTATTTACCTGTTCGGCGCCTCGCCCGCGGTGTGCGCCAGCTTTCTTCGCGGCCGCGATCACCACCAGTTACAGGCTTTCGATAGCGCGGGCAAGAGCCTCTACCTGCCCTACGGCACCGCCCTGCGAATGGGCGACCTGGGCTACAACAGCGAGACCCAGAAAGGGCTGAACATCTGCTACAACTGCCTGGACAGTTATGTCGAGACGCTGCGCGACGCGATCAGGCATACCCACCCGCCCTACACCGCCTACCCGGCGGGCGAGGGGGGCGACTACCAGCAACTCAACGCCGGCCTGCTGCAGATCGAGAACGAGTTTTACAGCCCCATACGGCCCAAGCGCGTGGCCTTTTCCGGTGAAACACCCCTCAGCGCCCTGCGCCGCGGGGGCGTGGAGTACATCGAGGTCCGCTGTATAGACGTCAGCCCGTTCACTCCGGCGGGGCTGGACACCGACCAGATCCGCTTTCTCGACTGCTTTTTGCTGCACTGCCTGCTGGCCGACAGCCCGGACTGCGACGACGCCGACCAGGCCCGCCAGGCCCACAACCTGGAAGCCGTGGTAAATCGGGGCAGGCAGCCCGACCTGCGCCTGCAGACGGAGGCCGGCGAGGCCTCGCTGCAAGAACTGGCTGGCGACCTGCTGGGCGACATCAGGCCCGTGGCGGCACTTATGGACCGGGCCCACGCCTCCGACGCCTACAACCGGGTACTGGCTCTCCAGCAGGCCCGGATCGACGACCCGGAACTGACCCCCTCGGCCCGAATGCTGAGAGAAATGCGGGAACGGGACCTGCCCTTTTTCCGCCTGGCCATGAGCTACAGCCAGCAGTGGGCGGAGTACTACCGCGAGCGTTCCCTCAGCCCCGCGGTGCGGGGTGCACTGGAGGCCGAGGCGGCGCGTTCGATGGACGAGCAACGCGCGATCGAACGCGACGATCAGATCAGCTTCGAGGAGTACCTGGCGCGCTTCTACGCCCAGTACGACGCCCTGTAGGCAGCTGCCGTGAATTTCCTTGCCCACTTCCACCTGGCCTGGCCGGAGCCCCCGCTGATCGCGGGCGCCCTGGAGGGCGATTACCACAAGGGCCCCCTGCACAGCGCTCCCCCGCGACTTGCAGCCGGCATAGAATTGCACCGGGCAATCGACGCCTTCACCGACGAGCACCCGCTGGTCAGGGAACTGAAAAGCGATTTTCCCTCAGGATTGCGGCGTTTCGCGGGCATTCTGATCGACCTGGGATTCGACCATTTCCTGACCAGACACTGGAGCGAGTTCAGCCAGCTGCCCCTGCCGCACTTCAACGCCCGGGTTTACCACACCCTGGCGGCATCACACACGGACTTCAGTCCTGGCGCCCGGCGCATGGCGGGCCGCCTGGCTGCATTCGACATCCTCGGCGCCTACGGCGAGTGGGACAGTGTTCCGGCCAGTGCGGAACGGGTCGGCGAGCGCTTTCGGCGCGGCAACCCCCTGCGCCAGGTCGGCACCGAACTGGAACCGCTTGCACCGGCGATGGAGCGGACTTTCGTGCGCTTTTACCCGGAATTACAGCACTTCAGCCGCGACTGGCAGCGGCGGCGGAACCAACCGCAGAACCGGGCGTCGAAGATTGCGCCGACGGCAAAAACCCCCTAACGTAGCCACCCTTCACACAGGCCCTGAGGAGCCCCACATGCTGCAATCCCTGTCACCGCGCCCGGTATTCGCCGGACTGGTCCTGATCACCATCGCAGCGATGCTGTTCGCCGCCGGTTACCTGCAGCGCTACCTGGGCCTGGAACCCTGCCCCCTGTGTATGAGCCAGCGGATTTTCATTGTCGGGGTCGGACTGTTCGCCCTGATAGCCTTCCTGCACAATCCCGCCGGGGCCGGTCGCCGCGTCTATGCCGCCCTGTGCACCCTGTCCGCGCTGGGTGGCGTGGCGGTGGCGGCCCGCCATGTGTGGCTGCAGTACCTGCCGCCTGAAGAGGTTCCCGCCTGCGGTCCCAGCCTGGAGTACATTGTCGACACCCTGCCTTTCTCCGAGGCCCTTCGCCTGATCCTGATGGGTGACGGCAACTGCGCCGAGGTACAGTGGAGCTTCCTGGGCTTCAGTATACCGGAGCTGACACTGGCCCTGTTCATCGCGGTGTCATTGATCAGCCTGTGGCAGTTGCTGCGCGGGGCCCCGGACTGATTACTTGTCTTGCCCGGCGGGTCGGGGCGTCATATAGTGAACCCCGAAAACAGTGGGCAGGAAAACCCGATGAGCAGCACCTCGCAAAAAAAATACAGCGCCGTCGAAGACCTGTTGACCCGCTGGTTGCGCGAGCGGCGGGAGCTGCTGACCCGTTACACCCAGGTGGTGGTCACCATGGACCGGGACAGCGACAGTTCCCGGCTGTCCGAGTTGCAGAAGGGCCTCTGCGACATCCTGGTGGACTATGTATCCGCCGGGCACTTCGAGGTATTCCACGAACTGATCGCAGAAGCGGAGAGTTTTGGCGACGGCAGCACTGCGCTGGCTGCCGAACTCATGCCCGACATCGGCGATACCACCGAGGTCATCCTGGCCTACGAGGAAAAATACGCCAGCGGGGAAGCGTTTCCCACCACCCAGGCACGCGATATCTCGGCCCTGGGTGAGGTGCTGGAGTCACGCTTCGTGATGGAAGACCAGCTGATCGCCGGATTGCACTACAGTCACCGCCAGGTCGACAGGGCCTGAAAAAAAACCCCGGCATTGCCGGGGTTTTGCGTTCGGTAACCCAGATCAGCCTTCGGCGCTGGCCTCGGCCTCCTCGGCAGCCGGTTCTTCCTGGCTCGGGACGGCCAGCAGTTCCACGTCGAATATCAGGGTGGAATTGGGGCCGATCGCCTGGCCGGCACCGCCGGCGCCATAGCCCAGCTCTGAGGGAATGAACAGCTTCCACTTGGAGCCAGCGGGCATCAGCTGCAGGGCCTCTGTCCAGCCGGGAATGACCTGGCCGACACCAAAGACCACGGTCTGGCCACGCTGCACGGAGGAGTCGAACACGGTGCCGTCTATCAGGGTGCCGGTGTAGTGCACCTCGACAGTATCGTCTGCACCGGGGATGGGGCCCTCGCCCTCCTCGATGATCTCATACTGCAGGCCACTCTCGGTGGTCACCACACCTTCCCGGGCGCCGTTCTCAGCCAGGAACGCTTCGCCGGCAGCGCGGTTGGCTTCCGCCTGTTCCGCGCGGGCCGCTTCCATTTCAGCCTGGGCTTTTTGCTGATAGGCCTGGATCTCGGTCTGCATCTCCTCCTGGGTCATACGGGATTCGCGGCCGTTGACCGCGTCGCTCATACCCGCGTTGAAGGCGCTGTCATCGATAGGCACGTTGTCCTGGATCATACGCTGACCCAGGCTGTAGCCGGTGCCGTAGCTCAGGCGCTGCTCCGGGGTGTCCAACGCTGCGGTTTCGGGTTCAGTGGTGGCGCTCTCGGTGCCGGCTTGCTGGTTGCAGGCCGACAGGCCGATGATGCCCAGCAGTGCCAGGGGCAGTGCGATTTTGTTCATAAGTCGATTCCGTCGTTACTATGGGATAAACCCCGCGTCAATAAAACGCGGGCAAATACTGGCGCAACGGCCACGAGCAACTGCAGGTGGCAAAACATCCGGTTCCTGGGGGAGCGGCGTGCGCAATGGCGCGCTATCTTACTACCCGCAGCAGATCGGCGCCACCCCGGGCCATGCGGCTGGTTTGGCCCGGTGGCGGCGGGTACAATCGCCGCCTCATGATCATTCTCAAGGACATTGCGCTGCGCCGCGGCAGCCGGCTGCTGCTGTCAGGTGCCTCGGTCAGCATTCGGGGTGGAGAACACCTGGCCCTGATTGGCGCCAACGGCAGCGGCAAATCCAGCCTGTTCGCCCTGTTGCTGGGGGAACTGGTGGCGGACCAGGGCGAAATCGAGGGCGCCGACGGCCTGCGCCTGTCACATATGGCCCAGGAGGCCCCCGCCACCAGCCAGGCTGCCGGCGACTACGTGCTGGCGGGAGACCGCGAGCTGCACCGGCTGGTGACGGACATCGCCGGGGCGGAAACAAGCGGCGACTTCGAGCGAGCTGCGCAGCTGCACAGTGCCATGGAGCAGGCCAACGGCTACGACGTGGAACGCCGGGTCCAGCGCCTGCTGCAGGGGCTGGGTTTTGAGCAGGGGGCTCACCTGCGGCCGGTGAATGACTTTTCCGGCGGCTGGCGTATCCGGCTCAACCTGGCCCGGGCCCTGATGACCCCATCGGACCTGCTGCTGCTGGACGAACCCACCAACCACCTGGACCTGGACGCCACGCTGTGGCTGCAACAGTGGCTGACACAATATCCCGGCACCCTGCTGATGATTTCCCACGATCGCGACTTTATCGACGCCACCTGCAGCCGGGTTCTGCATATCGAGCAGTGCACCCTGCACAGCTACCGGGGCAACTACTCGGCGTTCGAACAACAACGCCTGGAGCGCCTGGCGAACCAGCAGGCCAGTTACGAGAAGCAGCAGCACCGTATTGCCCGGATCGAGGACTTTGTTCGCCGCTTCCGCTACAAGGCCACCAAAGCGAAACAGGCCCAGAGCCGCCTCAAGGAACTGGAGCGCATGCAGGCGATGGCCCCTGCCCACGTCGACTCGCCCTTCGATTTCAGTTTTCCCGATCCCGGCCGGAGCAGCGACCCCCTGCTGGTCATCAGCGCCGCAGAGCTGGGATACGACGGACAACCGGTGTTGTCGGAAGTCGAAATTCGCCTGCGCCCCGGCAGTCGGCTGGGACTGCTGGGCCGCAACGGCGCCGGCAAGAGCACCCTGTTGAAATCCCTGGTGGGGGACCTGCCGTTGTTGGCTGGAGAACGAGTGCCTGGAGAGCACTGCCGCATCGGCTACTTCGACCAGCAACAGTTGGAGGCCCTGGACCTCGCGGCAAGCCCCCTGTTGCACCTGCAGCGACTCGATCGCAAAGCGCGTGAGCAGCACATCCTGGACTTTCTGGGCGGTTTCAATTTCCGCGGCGAGCAGGCGCTGGACCCCATCGCGCCCCTGTCCGGCGGCGAAAAAGCTCGCCTGGCGCTGGCCATAACAGTCTGGCAACGACCCAACCTGTTGATTCTTGACGAACCCACCAACCACCTGGACCTGGACATGTGCCATGCCCTGGAAGTGGCGCTACAGGGATTCGAGGGTGCGCTGGTGCTGGTCAGCCACGACCGCCACCTGCTGCGCAATACGGTGGATGAACTGCTGCTGGTTCATGACGGGCGCGTGGATGACTACAGTGAAGACCTGCAGGCCTACGAGCGCTGGCTGCTGTCCGGCATCGACAACAGGCAGGAGACCGGACCTGAGGCCGCCACGCCCGCCGGTGAAACCACGCGCAAGGCACAGCGGCAGCAGGCCGCGGCCCGGCGCCAGCAGCTGCGGCCCCTGAGACAACAGATCGAGCGCACTGAAGCGCGCATGGCAACACTGGAATCTGACCTGGCACAGCTCCAGGAGCGGCTGGCGAACCCGGAACTTTACGAAGGCGACCGCAAGACGGAGCTGCCTGAGCTGCTGCGCCGGCAGGGGGAACTGCGCAGCGAGGCGGCCCGACTGGAGGAGCACTGGCTGGCGCAACAGGAACAGTTGGAACAGCTGGAAGCCGGGTCCTAGGGACCCCCCAGGGCGAGCTTCTCGCGGCGCGAGAGCTTCTTGATTGCCGCCTCCCTGCGCAGGGCGGTCGCCCGGTCGGCAGCCGGCGTCGACCACATCAGGGTGACCGGGCGCCGCCCCCGGGTATAACGTGGGCCGCCCGGCCGCTCCCCGTTGTGCTGCGCCAGGCGCCGCTCCAGGTCAGAGCTGATCCCGGTGTACAGGGTGCCGTCGGCACACTGCAGCAGATAGACCACCCAGGCCCGCTGCCCTGACACGGTTCAGGCCAGCGCCAGTACCTGCCTGACACAGTCGCTGATTCCGGCATACACGTCCGCCACCTTCGGGCCCAGCATATAGGCGGGCGTGGTGACCAGCTTGCGCTCGGCATCGACCCGCGCCTCGGATACCGGGCATTCCAGGTGCACGCCCCCCATGGATTCAATCGCCGCCGCGGTCCCGGCGTCATTACCTATTGTGCACCGGCTGCCCTCGCCGCAGATCGCCGCACTCATGACCGGTGAGATGCAGATGAGGCCGATCGGCTTACCCGCCTGATGGAAGGCCCGGGCCAGGTCCAGAAATTCGGGCAGCACCTCCATGTCCGCGCCCGCCACGGCAAAATTGCACAGGTTCTTGGCCGCGCCAAAGCCACCGGGCACCAGCAGGGCATCGAAATCCTGCGCGGATGCCGCCGACAGGGGCTGGATATCTCCCCGCGCAATACGGGCCGCCTCGACCAGTACGTTGCGACTGGCACCCTCCTCGGGCTCACCGGTCAGGTGGTTTACCACGTGCATCTGCTCGATATCGGGCGCAAAACACTGGTACTCGGCGCCCTGCTGTTCCAGGCTCAACAGGGTCAGTACCGCCTCGTGGATTTCCGATCCATCGTAGACACCGCAACCTGCCAGCACTACCGCTACCTTGGCCATGATTAGTTCTCCTCTCGCTCTGTGTTGTCGTCCGCCAGCGGCCGTCCAGGTTGTTACTTTACCACCGCTGCGTCATTGAACTAGCGGCGCCACCGGTGATAGCGCTCGACCCAGTTCAGCAGCCGCTCCGGCTTGCGCGCCTTGCGCCACTCGCCGGCGGCAAACTTGTTGCCCTCGCTCAGGGTCGGGTAGATATGGATGGTCGCCAGAATCTTGTTCAACCCGATCCCGTGCCTCATCGCGAGCACAAATTCGTTGATCAAATCCCCCGCATGGTAGCCGACGATGGTTGCCCCGAGGATGCGGTCCCGCCCCGGCACCGTCAGCACCTTGACAAACCCGTGGGCCTCGCCATCGGCGATGGCGCGGTCCAGGTCGGACAGGTCATAACGGGTCACGTCGACGGCGACACCGCGCTGGGCGGCTTCCCGCTCATTGAGCCCGACCCTGGCCACTTCCGGGTCCGTGAACGTCGCCCAGGGGACCACCGAGTAGTCGACCCGGAACCGGCGCAGGCCGCCGAACAGGCCATTGACCGCCGCGTACCAGGCCTGGTGACTGGCCATATGGGTGAACAGGTGCGGACCCACCACGTCGCCACAGGCATGGATCGTCGGCACGGAAGTGGCCAGGTATTCGTCCACCGCGATCTGTCCGCCGACAGTCAGTTCCACGCCCAGTTCCTCCAGTCCCAGACCCTCGATGTTGGGGCTGCGTCCCACGGCCAGCAGCAGGCGCTCGAAATCGATCTCGAATTCTCCCTGCTCGCCGCGGAAACGGCCCCGTTGACGCTCGCCCTGGCGGTCGAAAGACAAGGCTTCGCAGCCCAGGTGCACCGTGATACCACCGGCGGTAAAACGCGCCAGCAACGCCGCCGAGACCTCCTCGTCCTCACGGGGTAACAGGCGCCGGCCGCGACTGGCCAGGGTTACCTGCACCCCCAGCCTGGCCAGGGCCTGGGCCAACTCACAACCGATCGGTCCCGCCCCGAGCACCAGCAGCGACCGCGGCGCGTCGCGCATCTCCCACACCGTATCGGAGGTGAGGTAATCGAGCTGGTCCAGGCCCGGTAGCGGCGGTACGCGGGGCCTGGCCCCACTGGCAATCACAATATGGCGGGCGCTGATCCGCGCTCCGCCGACCTCGATCTCCCAGGGGGACACCAGCCTGGCGTCGCCCTGCACACAATTGACACCCAGCGAGGTGAAACGCTCCACCGAGTCGTGTGGTTCGATGGTGCTGATAATGTTTTTCACCCGCGCCATGACCCGTGGGAAATCCACCTGGACGTCCATCGGGACGAGACCGAATTCCGGCGCGCGGCGGGCATAATCGGCTACCCGGGCCGAGCGGATCAGGGACTTGCTGGGCACGCAGCCGGTATTGAGGCAGTCACCACCCATGCGGTGCCGCTCCACCAGGGTCACCCGGGCGCGCACCGTGGCGGCGATCAGGGCCGTGACCAGTCCGGCGGAGCCGGCACCGATCACCAGCAGGTTGTTGTCAAAGTGGCGCGGGCGTTGAAAACCCCGCAGGGCCCGGCGCCGACGCAACCAGTTGAGCAGGGCGCGTGCCAGCAGCGGAAACAGGGCCAGCAGCAGGAAGGATAACAGCAGCCCGGGGGATATGATGCCCGACAGGTCCTGCAGCTGGCCGAGTTCCCGGCCGGCGTTCACGAAAACAGCCGTGGCCGGCAGCATCCCCAGCTGGGACACCCAGTAAAACCGCCGCAGTGAGATAGGCAGCAGGCCCATCAACAGGTTGATCAGGAAAAAGGGAAACAACGGCACCAGGCGCAGGGAGAACAGGTAAAACCCCCCGTCCCGGGCAAAACCGGCGTTGACCGCACGCAACTGTGGGGCAAAGCGCTGCTGCACCCAGTCCCGCAACAGTACCCGCGACACCAGAAACGCCAGGCTGGCGCCCACACTGCTGGCGAAGGATACCAGCAGCAGTGCGTACCAGAACCCGAACAGAGCTCCGCCGGCCAGGGTCATGATCGCCGCCCCCGGCAGTGAGAGGCCGGTGACGAGCACGTAGACGACAAAAAACAGCCCACCTGCCGCCACCGGCCTGGCCTGCCGCCAGGCATACAATTCGTCTATCCTCGCCTGCAACACCCCCAATTGCAGGTAGGAGCCGAGGTCCAGGGCAAACCAGGCCCCGATGGCGGCCAGCACGACGACCAGTACCACGATTTTTTTCAGCTGCACCTGCCTCTCCCGCCCGTTCGCGTTGCGGGGGCTTGAAACCGGACCCGCAACCCCCATATACAGCATAGAGCCTGATAAGCGGCCCGCCCACCAGTGGCTTTAAAACCGTCAGTTGTGGCGGCCCGGTCCGGTGGTATTATGGCTGCTCTCAAACCACGCGGGGCCAGGTCCCGCAGACTAACTGGAGAACCTGATGAGTGACCAAATCGTTCACGTCACCGACGCGACGTTTGACCAAGAAGTACTGAATTCCGACATCCCCGTATTGGTGGATTTCTGGGCCGAGTGGTGTGGTCCCTGCAAGATGATTGCACCGGTACTGGACGAAATCGCGGACGAATATGCCGGTAAACTGAAAATTGCCAAGGTTGACGTCGACGCCAACCCCGACATTCCGCCCAAGTTCGGTATCCGCGGCATTCCCACCTTGATTGTTTTCAAGGGCGGCAATGCCGAGGCGACCAAGGTGGGCGCGCTGTCCAAGCAGCAGCTGACAGCATTTATCCAGGAAGTCGTCTGATTCCGCCGCTTCATCCTGCTGAATCACGGCAATATCGGGGACAGTTCACTTAATTCTCAAAATTGAGTGAACTGTCCCCTTTTTTGGAATCTGTTATTCACCCGTATCGAGGGCAAAAAAAGCGTAGACGAGGCCCCGGGGCCATGCTAAATTGCCTTCAGTCGCGCAGTCCCGTGCGGCAATAATAACTCTGCTATTCGAACAATCCGCTGCAATCAGGCCGCATGACGCGCGGTTGCAGGCACACATTCAAACCTTCCTTTTTGTTGAATCCTTTTCCTCACAACACGACCCGTACACTTTATGAACCTCACTGACCTAAAAACAAAATCCACCCAGGAACTCATCGATATCGCCAAGGATATCGGCCTGGATAACATGGCGCGCTCGCGCAAGCAGGACATCATCTTCGCCATCCTCAAACGCCACGCGAAGAGCGGCGAGGACATTTACGGCGACGGGGTGCTGGAAATCCTGCAGGATGGCTTCGGTTTCCTGCGCTCGGCGGACTCATCCTACCTTGCCGGTCCGGATGACATCTACGTCTCACCCAGCCAGATCAGGCGCTTCAACCTGCGCACTGGCGACACCATCAGCGGCAAGATCCGGCCGCCCAAGGACAGCGAGCGCTACTTTGCGCTACTGAAAGTCGGAGAGGTCAATTTCAGCAAGCCGGAACAGTCCAAGAGCAAGATACTGTTCGAAAACCTGACGCCCCTGTTCCCGGACGAGCGTCTGTCCCTGGAAAAGGGCAACGGCAGTACCGAAGACCTGACCGGTCGCATCATCGACCTGGTCGCACCGATCGGCAAGGGCCAGCGCGGCCTGCTGGTGGCACCGCCCAAGGCCGGCAAGACCATCATGATGCAGAACATCGCCCAGGCCATTATCACCAACAACCCCGAGTGCTATGTGATCGTCCTGCTGATCGACGAACGCCCGGAAGAAGTTACCGAAATGCAGCGTTCAGTAGGCGCGCGGGGTGCCGAGGTGGTCGCATCGACCTTCGACGAACCGCCCTCGCGGCATGTTCAGGTGGCTGACATGGTCATCGAGAAGGCCAAGCGCCTGGTGGAGCACAAGCGCGACGTGGTCATACTGCTGGATTCGATTACCCGGCTCGCCCGCGCCTACAACACGGTCATTCCCTCCTCCGGCAAGGTGCTGACCGGTGGTGTGGACGCCCACGCCCTGGAGCGCCCCAAGCGCTTCTTCGGCGCCGCGCGCAACATCGAGGAAGGCGGCAGCCTGTCCATCATCGCCACGGCCCTGATCAACACCGGCTCGAAAATGGACGAGGTTATCTACGAGGAGTTCAAGGGCACCGGCAACATGGAACTGCACCTGGATCGCAAGATCGCCGAAAAGCGTGTCTACCCGGCGATCAACATCCGCTCCTCCGGCACCCGCCGCGAGGAGTTGCTCACCGCGGACGAGGAACTGCAGCGTATGTGGATCCTGCGCAAACTGCTGCACGGTATGGAAGACCTGCCCGCCGTGGAATTCCTGCTGGACAGACTGAAAGACACCAAGACCAACGACGAGTTCTTCAAATCCATGAAGCGCAAGTGACGGCAGCGCCAGCTGCCGTCATGCCCGGTAAAGCGGGGCAGGCTCTACCCGATAAAGCGGGGCAGGCTCTACCCGGTGAAACGGGGCAGGCTCTACCCGATAAAGCGGGGCAGGCTCTACCCGGTAAAGCGGGGCAGGCTCTCCCGGTGCAGGCCGGGATCCCGGCTTTCGCGGGGATGACGAACTTCGGAGACGTCCCGCAATGAAATACCGCGATCTCCGCGAATTCATTACCGCCCTGGAGGCCCGGGGTGAACTCAAGCGCATCCGGCACGAGGTTGACCCCGCGCTGGAAATTACGGAAATCTGCGACCGTACCCTGCGCCGGGGCGGTCCCGCGCTGCTGTTCGAAAATCCCAAGGGCTACGACATCCCGGTACTGGCCAACCTGTTCGGCACCGAGCAACGGGTGGCCCTGGGCATGGGCCAGGAAGAAGTGAGCGCCCTGCGCGACGTGGGTGAACTGCTGGCCTACCTGCGCCAGCCGGATCCGCCCAAGAGTATCCGCGACGTCATGGATAAGGCACCGGTGCTGAAACAGGTGCTGAGCATGGGGCCAAAGACCGTGCGCAATCCGCCCTGCCAGTATCATGCCCGACAGGGCGAGGACGTCGACCTGCGACGCCTGCCGGTCCAGACCTGTTGGCCGGGAGACGCAGCACCGCTGGTAACCTGGCCCCTCGTCATCACCCGGGGGCCCGGCAAGGAGCGCCTGAACCTCGGCATCTACCGTATGCAGTTACTGGGCCGCAACCAGCTGATCATGCGCTGGCTCAGCCACCGCGGTGGCGCCCTGGATTACCGCGACTGGCAGCTGGCCAATCCCGGTCAACGCTACCCCGTGGCGGTAGCCCTGGGCGCGGACCCGGCGACCACTCTGGCGGCTGTGACGCCTGTACCTGACAGCCTGTCCGAGTACGCCTTTGCCGGCCTGCTGCGCGGCGACAGGACCGAGGTCGCGGAGTGCTTCACGCCCCTGTGCCGGGACCACGGACTGCAAGTGCCGGCCAGCGCGGAGTTCGTCCTGGAGGGCTACCTGGAGCCGGGAGAGGAAGCTGATGAAGGCCCGTTCGGGGACCACACCGGCTACTATAACGAGGTAGAACGCTTCCCCGTGTTCACCGTCGAAGCCATTACGCACCGGGAATCACCCATCTACCACAGTACCTATACCGGGCGTCCGCCGGATGAGCCGGCGGTCATGGGGGTGGCCCTGAACGAGGTCTTCGTGCCCCTGTTGCGCAAGCAGTTTCCGGAGATCGTGGATTTTTACCTGCCACCCGAAGGCTGTTCCTACCGCCTGGCGGTAGTCACCATGCGCAAGGAATACCCGGGCCACGCCAAGCGCGTCATGCTGGGTATCTGGTCCTTCCTGCGCCAGTTCATGTACACGAAGTTCATCATCGTAACCGACGAAGACGTCAACGCGCGCGACTGGCGGGATGTGATCTGGGCCATGACCACGCGCATGGACCCGCGGCGCGATTCCGTGTTCATCGACAACACCCCGATAGATTACCTGGATTTCGCCTCACCGGTGGCGGGCCTGGGCTCCAAGGTCGGTTTTGATGCCACCGGCAAGTGGCCGGGGGAAACCGACCGGGAATGGGGCAGCCCCATCGCGCAGGACCCGGCCGTGGTCAGCCGGATCGACGCCATCTGGGCGGAATTGGGACTGGACTGAACGGCCGGCCGGCCGGGATCAGAATTCGTACTCCAACAGGGCGCGAACGGTATAATCCGGCGTGTTCGATTCCACCCCGAACACCACCCCCGCTTCCCAGTGCAGCGCCTTCAGCGGGCCCAGACGCTCGGTCCCTGTCAGGACCGGCCCCAGGGCACGGCTGTCTTCCCCGGCATACAATTCCAGTGCCGGCTCGAACCGCGGTGAATAACGATAGCGCGCCTGCAGCGCGAGTGAGGTCTCGAACTCGTTATCGATACCATGGCCCCACTCGTAGCTCAGACCCAGGTTGGCAGTGCCGCTGAAACGCCCGAATTCGCGCTCCAGCAACAGCTTGGTGGAATACTCCCACCGGTTCTTCTCGTGTTCCCTTTCCAGTTCAAACAGCAGGCCATAATCCAGTGCAAATTCGCCCTGTTCTGTCAGCTGCCACAACATCTCCAGTTCGTAGGCCTCCATTTCCAGGCCTTTTTCGCTGTTGCGTGCGCCGATCAGGTAGCCCTCGACAAACAGGTATTCCGACACCGCCCGGCCCAGTCCCAGCCGATGCACCTGGCGATTGCGCTCCCCGGTCAGGGGATTGTCATCCTCCTGGGCCATACGCCACTCGAGCTCCCACTCCAGCTGCTCGACGTAGGGATGGTAAACCTTGTCCACCGCGCTGCCGTCGGCAAGCGCCGCGGTCGCCCACAGCAAACCGGGCCATGACAGGTGGCGCGCGCGGCTGCTAATGCCCATGTCGCCTCCCCTGCGACCGGGTTGCCAGCCACGCGGTGGTGAGCAGCAGCGCCAGGCTCACCACATAGAGAGTGACCTGCAACGCTCCCGGGGAGGATTCATAGCCGAACACGGCATACATCAGCTGCCCCGTAAGTGATTGTTCGCTGAGCAGGCCGGAGCTGTCCCAGACCGGTGGCCCGGTCGGCAGCCAGTCCACCTGTTCCAGCAACATGGAGGCCTGCATCACCATGCCGGCTCCGATCAGGCTGAGTAACCCGAGGCAGACCCGGACGCCTTTCGGGCCGCTGACCATACCCAGGGCGGCGTACAGCAGAATACCCAGGCTGACGCCGATGCCCGCACCGATCACGGCACCAGTGAACACGGAGGCACGCAACGCATCGGCGGCGAACCCCGCAATATACAAGGCTACTTCGGAGCCCTCCCGCACCATGGCACAGATAAGAGCGAGCGCCATGAGAACCCGCAACGCGGAGGCGGGGGCAGCCGCACCGCGCTCGCGACCGGCCGACAGCGCGATCACGGCGAGAACCAGGCCGTACACACTGAGCTGCAGGCCCGCGTTCGCAACTTCCTGACCGGCCCCGTCCAGCGCATCCGTCACCCCTTCGAGGGCGGATGCGAACCACAGGGCGCCAACGGCAGCTACCGGCACTGCCCATCGGAGCCAGCGCGCCCCCAGGTGCTGGTGCCGGCCCAGGGCCAGTAACACGCTGATCAACACCGCCGCTTCCAGCACTTCGCGCAATACCAGGATGACAGAGCTAAGCAGCATCGCCCGACCTCACTCCACCACGACCCGGCCCTGAGCCGTGCGGGGGTTGAACTCGCCGAAAAATGGGTAGGTGCCCGGCGCCAGCGGCCCGATAAAGATGTTGGCCTTGCGCCCGCCCAGGATGACTTTTTCACGATTGAGCTCGTAGCTCTCAAATTCTTCCGGGGTCGGGTCCCGGTTATACACCACGAGCTTCACCTTGGTATCCGCCGGGATGCTGATGGAATCCGGGTGAAACAGGTGATCGCGTATCTCGATTTCAAGCACCGGGGTCTTGCCCCAGCAGGGCAGACTGAGAACAAGCCCGAAAAAAAACAGCGGCCGGTACATCGCGCTCATGAACCCCGCTCCGGTTCCAGCGGAAATTCGACGGTCACCACAAGACCGCGGCCCACCGGGTTGTCCTCCAGGCGGATCGCCGCATGATGCAGCTGCGCGATATGTTGTACGATGGCCAGGCCCAGGCCAGTCCCTGCCGTAATGTCACTGGCGCCTGACCCGGCGCGGTAAAAGCGCTCAAAAACCCGCTCCCGCTCCCCCTCCGGAATGCCGGGGCCGGTGTCCGCAACCTGCAGTCTTGCAAACTCCCCTGCCCGCCCGGCGTACACGGTGATTTCACCGCCCTCCGGTGAATACTTGGCCGCATTGTCGAGCAGGTTCTGCAACAGGGTTTCTACCAGTCCTTCATCACCCCATAGCATGACGGATTCGCCATCGAGTGCAATGGTCTGATGCCGCTGTTCGAACATGGGCCAGGCGGAGGCGGTCACACGCTGGGCCAGGGTATGCAGATCGAAGCGGCTGAAATGGGCCTTGATGATTTCCGGGTTGGTCCGATTCAGGTCGAGAATCTGTTCCACCAGGTGCTGCATGCGCTCCACCCCGGCGTCGGCGTGGGCCAGTCCGGTATGGCCCGGGGGGAGTTCTCCCGCCAGGTTGTGCAGGTGGACCTTGAGCACGCTGATCGGTGTGCGCAGTTCGTGCGCGGCGTGCGCGGCAAAGTGCTTTTCCCGCTCAAAAGATGCGGCGAGCCTTTCCAGCAGGGAGTTGGTCGACGCCACCAGCCGTTCCAGCTCTGCCGGGGTATCTTCGTGAGCGAGCGGCTCCAGGTCGTCACTGCGCTTCAGGTTGATCTGCCGACTCAATTCCCGCAACGGCCTCAATCCCCAGCCCACCAGAACCCAGACCAGCAGGGCAGACACCGGCAACCACAACAACAGGGGCAATACCGACTCCAGCACAACTTCTTCCGCCACGCGATGACGCAGGTCGTCTCGTTCGGCCACGATATACCAGCTGCCGTCATTTGCCGCACGGGTGAAACTGCGCCAGCGATAACCGGAAAAATTGGCGTACCGGAAGCCGGTGGCCAACTCGTTGATCTGCTGCTCCGGCGCCTGCCTCGAGCGCAACAGCAGTTGGCCCTCCCGCCAGACCTGAAATACCAGCTGATCGCCGTGCTCGGTGGACACAATCTCCCCGGTCCCGGTGGTGCCGTTCAATATCAGCAGGTCACTGAGATACTGCAGCTGCTGGTCCAGTAACTGCTCGGCCTCGCGCATACTGGAGCGATAGCCGTTGAGGGCGGCAAAAAAGGACACCAGGGTAAAGGCGGCCACCAGCATGGCGACCAGCGAGACGCGGATCGAATTCATTATCGGGCTATGGTATAGCCAATGCCTCGCACTGTCCTGATCATGTTTTCGGGCATTTTTTTGCGCAGGTGGTGGATGTGCACTTCCAGCGCATTGCTGGCCACTTCCTCGCCCCAGCTGTACAGGCGCGCCTCCAGGGCATCGCGGGTCAGTACCTTCCCGGCGCTTTCCATCAAGGTCTTCAGCAACATGTATTCCCGGCGCGGCAGCTCGATTTCTTCACCGGCGACCCGCACCGCGTGGGCGGAGGTATCCAATTCCACCTCGCCGATCGAGATGGTGCTGGTATTGGCCGTCGCCAGGCGCCGCTCGAAAACCCGCAGGCGCGCCGCGAGTTCCTTCATATCGAAGGGCTTGCCCAGGTAATCGTCGGCACCCTGGTCCAGACCGGTAACCCGGTCTTCCAGGTCGCCCCGGGCAGTCAGCACCATCACCGGGATGTGATCGTCGCGCTTGCGAACCGCGGCGAGCACCTCCAGGCCATCCATATCCGGCAAGCCCAGGTCCAGCACCATGATATCCGGTGCCTCGGCACGGACCGCGGCCAGGGCCTGCCGGCCGTCGCTCACATGATCGACCGCAAAGCCTTCTCCCCGGAGGGCGGCCTGCAGACCGGCCGCCAGGGAGGAATTATCTTCAACCAGCAGGATTCTCATAGGACATTGATATTACCGGTAGCGCGAGGCAGCCGCCAGCGCCTGGCGCCGGATCGCCGGCAACTGTTTTGCCAGCGCCCCGTCCACCAGAGACGGAAACAGTCCGTTCAACCGCACGAAAAACTTTTCCGGCCAGCCGACGTAACGCGCTGGCTGGCTTTTGCGCAGCAGGGTGATAAGCTCCGCCGCGACACGCTCGGGGCTGTCGGTGGCGTTGCCCAGTTCCTCGTTGAGCGCCACGACTTCCGCGGGATTCATTGCAGTGGCCGTCGCCCTGGGCGCCAGGTAGCAGACCTCCACCGGGGAGTCAGCCAGTTCCCGCCGCAATGCCTCTGTGAATCCGCGCAACGCAAACTTGCTGGCACTGTAGCCGCAGTAACCGGGGTAACCGATACTGCCATAGCCGGAGCCGACGTTGACCACCGCACCACGGCAGCTTTCCAGTACCGGCAACAGCTCCTGCACCAGCAACATGGGCGCCAGCACATTGACCTCCATCATCTGCCGCAACTGCTGCTCACTCGCCCCGGTCAGCAGGCCGAAGTGATTCACCCCCGCGCCGTTGACCAGGATGTCCAGGCGGCCGTCACAGGCGGCGGACACCGCCTGCCGGCCCTCCGCTGTCGCGAGGTCGGCGATGACCGTATGGTGCCCGGAGCCCGGCAACCCGGACCGCAGTTGCTCAAGCTTGTCCCGGTTGCGCCCCACCAGCAGCAACATCACCCCGGCGTCTGCCAGCGCGCGGGCAAAGGCCTGGCCTATCCCGCCGCTGGCCCCGGTCAGTACACAGATCTTGCCCTGTAATTCCATACCGGTCTCCTAGGCCGCCAGTGGTTGTGCCTGGCTGGCTTCCACGCTGCGATACACGTCGGCATACAGGTGATAGAAATTGCGCGCGCAGTGAATGATCAGGCGCTGTTCCCGTTCACCCTCGATACGGTTCATCAAACCCTCAAAAAACGCCACGTGCTCGAGATCCAGCGCGCCGTGCGAGCGCAGGTAGGTGAACGCGTTGGCGGGCAGGCCGGTAGCGGCGGCAATTTGCTTCGCGGCCGTATCCGCCAGCGCCACACTGGTACCCTCCAGCACGTGGATCATGCCGAACATTCCCAGCGGATCGACCCTGTCGATTATGTGATAGGCATAAGCCACCATCAGTTCGGTCGCCCGGTTGGGCGTTGAGTGGCGCGCTTTGTCCGGGTCATAACCACAGGCGGCGATGTCGTTCAGCACCCACTCCTGGTGTCCCACCTCTTCCTCGATGTACTCGGCCAGCGCCTCGCGCAACCACTCCTTGTCCGCCGGTATGCGCGAGCCAGCCGCCATCAACAACGGCGTGGTGTGCTTCACGTGGTGGTAAGCCTGCTGCAGGAAGGCCACGTAATGTTCACGGGACAATCGCCCGGCCAGGGCATCCCGGACCAGGGGATTGTCCAGCAACTGCTGTCGCTCCGACTCCGTGGACTGCTGGAGATTCTGGAAAAAACTCATGAAACAAGCCGCTCCTTGTTAATTTTGTAAAGTGAGTCCAGCGCCACTGAAAATGCGCTGGCAATCCGGCCCCGGCGCGGCCGGCCGTTGTCGGTCAAAAACCCATCTGACGCCGACAGCGGGGTAGCCAGCCGCAGCCAGCAGCCTATTCGGGCATAATCCGGCAGCCGCTGGTTGGCCCGGTCAACCGCCAGCTGAACCTGGCTGTCACTGAGGCCGGCATCCCACGGGTGCAGCAGCGCCGCACAGTGCGGCCGCCCCTCCCCCAGTACCACCGCCTGGCTGAACTCGTTCCCGGCCAGGAGTTCACTTTCTACCCATTCGGGACTGATGTTGCGCCCGAAGCTGGAAATAATCAGGTGCTTGCGCCGCCCCGCCACGGTCAGGAAGCCGTCCTCGTCCACGGCGCCAAGATCACCGGTCCTGACCAGCTCCCGCTGCCAGCTGTCAGGCTGGTCCAGGTAGCCCAGGAAGGTATTGCCACTGACCTCCAGTTCGCCCTTGCGGGACCGGACCTGGACATGTGGCAACACCCGGCCACTGGTGCCCGGCCGGTCTGCGCCCGGCCGGTTGAGACTCACCACCGAGGCGCACTCCGACAGGCCGTAGCCCTCGTAAACCGGCAAGCCGTGGTCCCGCACCCGGGCGACCAGTTCCGGCGCCACCCGGGCGCCACCCACGGCAACAAAACGCAGGCTGGCCGGAGCGCGCCAGCCCGCGGCCAGGGCGGTGTCGAGCACGCTCAACAGTTGCGGCACCAGGATCAGGGTGTTGGGCTGGAGGCGGTCGAGCTGGGCCAGGAAGGTTTCCGCATTCAGGCCAGAGCTGCCCTGCATACCCAATTCCGCAGTGGGAATCATGACGCTGGTGCCACCCGCCAGCAACGGCACGTAGAGGCCGCCGATATTTTCCAGCAGGGTGCTCAGGGGCAGTATGGACAGGTGCCTGGGGCGCTCGATGCCGATTGCATCCCGCAGCGAGCAGGCCACCGCCAGGCACTGTTCAAAAGACAGGCAGACACCCCGCGGGTCGCCGGTTGACCCCGAGGTAAAGGTGATTTTGGTGGTTCCCGGTGGCATCCGGGGCCGGCTGCCGGCCTGCACGGGGTAGGCAGACAGGCCTGCAGGTAATGCCCCGAACCCGGGCGCCAGCCGCCGCAACTGCGGCAGGCGTCGGGCCAACGGATCTTCACAGAACACCAGGTCGACACCGGCGCTGGCCAGCAGGTGATGCAGCTGCGCCTCGCTGAAAAAAGTGGGCATGGGCACCAGGCAGATGCCCTCCAACTGACAGGCGAGATCCACCAGTGCCCAATGGGGCCCGTTGTCTGCCAGCAGGGCCACGCAGCGCGGCTTCGCCGCGCGCAACTCGTACCGCAGTTCCGCCAGCTGCAGCAACAACTCATGAGCAGTCAGCGCGCTGTCAAGGCCCGCCAGTGCGGGGGCGGCATCGGCCCGGGAGGCCCGCCGCTCGAGCAGTTCGAGCAATTCGGACATGGCGGCGTCGCGGTGGACCCGACTCAACCGCGCAGGGCAGCGATCGCGGCAGTCAACTCGTCGATCGCATCCTCGTTGTCATCCCAGATAGCGCTGATGCAGGGGTTGCCCAGGCCGTGTTGTACTCCCTGGCGCAGGTCACCGAGCAGGACCCGCGGTTGCCCCTGGTAGTAACTGCCCCACTCCGCCGCCCGAGGCCCGAGTCGCTCGGCCTCCGCGGCACCCAGTTCCCGGGTGCTGAAGCCGCAGCGGCGTATCGAATAGCGTACCGCGCGGTTGGCTGCAAACAGCAGGTAATTCACACCGGCGCGCTCCAGTGCCCGGACCACCAGCAGGTAGAGAAACACGGACTGGCCGGGTTGCGAGGAGACCAGGTTACCCAGCTCCATAATCTGTGACCGCGGCACATTGCGGCCAAATTCCCGCCGGACCCAGGTTTCGACCGGATCGTCCAGGTATTGCTCGCAGAACAGGCCCGCCTGCCCGGCGCCACGCAACCCGAGGGCAGCCTGGTAGCTGCCTTCGGCCTGCAGGCCACACAACAGGGGCAGGTATTCCATCACCGTGGCGCCGTAGGCCGCGTGAAAAATAGTGGCGATATAGCGCTCGATGGACGGACGCTCCTGTTCGCAGGGAAGGCAGCTGATTACGGCGGGGCCTTGCAGGCCGCCAGGAATGGCGGGCAGCCTTCCCGTTGTCGGGACGAGGAGTGGGGCCAGGGCACGGTCCATGTTTTTACCTCTCGGTGTCTGTGCTGATCACAATAGACGGTGGGAATTAGGAGAACCTTAAGAGTCAGTTGTGTTCCATTTTGGAATCGATTCGTTCGCGCAGGGCCGCGATGTCCCGGCGCCGCCCGACATCTGCGACCTCACGGCCGGGCCTGGGCGCCGCGGCTTCGGCCCGACCCAGGAACTGCATGGCCTGCTCGTAATCACCCTGGTCGTACAGGAAATCGGCGTAAAAGTAGTTGCTGTCGATACCTGAGGGGTCCAGGGCCAGGCCGCGCTCCAGCAGTTCTCGCGCCTTGTCCTCGTCGGCGAAGCCCAATGGCCAGCCGGGCACCTTGAAGTACAAGGTGCCCAGGGACGTACAGGCGGCGCCGGAGAGCACCTCCTCGTCCAGCTCGATGGCGTGCTCCAGCGAGGCGCGGGCTTTTTTGGCGTACTTCATCGCACTGAGTTTGCTGGCCAGTCCGGCGTGGGTGGAATTGACGATACCGCACCAGGTCAGCGCTTCCGGGTTATCGCGCTGCTGTTCCAGCAGGGTGTCACATTCCTCCACCAGGTTTTCCATAGCGTCGGGGCGTTCTTTTTCCGCCACATTGAAGTTGATCTCGTCCCAACGGGACTGGATGGCGGCGACCTCCGGGCTGAGCCCCGCCTGGGCGACGGCCGGCAGGGCCAGGGACGTCATAAGGGTTACCGCGAATGTGAATCCGGCAGTCGCTTTCATGGTCATGCTCCGTGTGATACCGATGAGGAGCAGTGTAGGCAGGCAAACTTAAGAAATACTTAGCCCTGAGGCGGCACGAGGGCAGGGGGAGGTTCAGCCGTCGGCATCGGTCTCCGCGGCGGTGTCAGCCGCCAGTTCGCGGTTCTGGACCGTGTCGGCCTGCAGCATGTTACCCACCTGTGCCGGGGCGTAAATGGAGTACTCGTGCTTTTCCTCGGTGGGCACATAGTGGTGGCTGGCGACCCGGTAGACCCCCAGTGCCGCCAGCATCAGGTAAACCGCGCTGAGGAACCAGAAAAAGGCTACCGGGCCGAAGCGCTCCATGCCCAGTGACACCAGGAACGGTCCCAGGGTGAAGCCCACCCCGCTGATCAACACGATGGTGCCGGCGGCTGCGACGATTTTTTCCGGCCGCATGAAATCGTTGATCATGGCAATGGAGAGCGCGTACAGCGGGAAGATCATGCCGCCCAGCAGGGCCGACGCCAGCAACAGCACGCGGAAATCACTGAAATCCCGCGCGGCCAACAGGGCGGCGACCAGGGCGGCAACGAGGGCACAGGCAGCCACTACCTTGCGCCGGTCGAGGCGGTCGGACCACTTCCCGAGGGGCCACTGCAGGAAAAACCCGCCGAAGATCAGCGCAGGGAAATCTGTCCCAGGTCCATCTGCAGGCTGTGGGCATACACCGCGCCCATGCCAACGAGTACCGCCCCGCCCACCTGGGCGAGAAATACCGACACCACCCCGTAGGGGGCCCACTGGAACAGGCGCCGGACACTGACCCGGGTCACTTCCTCGGCGACCGGAGCGGGAGTGGTGAAAATCAGGATGGGTATCGCGGCAAAGCTGATCAGCACGGAGACCCAGGAAAAAACCTCGTAAGACTCCGCGTCCAGCAGGCCCAGCAGCAACTGGCCACCGCCCAACCCGGCAAACAGGACGGTCGCGTAGAGCGAGAGGACCCGGCCGCGGTTTTCCTGGTTGGAGGCATGGTTGAGCCAGGATTCCGCTACCACGTAGATGCCGGAGAAGGCGAAGCCGGTAACCACCCGCAGGAAAAACCAGGTCCAGGGCTCGATCACCAGCGGGTGTACCAGGACCGAGATGGACGCCAGGGCGGTCAGCGCGCCGAAGGTGCGCACATGCCCCACCCGGCGTATGGCGCGGGGCGCGCGCACTGCGCCCAGGATGAAACCCAGGAAATAGCCGGACATGATCAGGCCCACGGCGCGGGTTCCGAAGCCCTCCATGGAAGCCCGCACCCCCAGCAGCGTACCCTGGATGCCGACACAGAGACCGAGAATCGCCAGGCCCAGGAACAGTGGCCACAGGCGCCTGATTCTCATTTCCATCTCAAGCTGCCCTAACCGGGAGATTCCCCGAGGTGATTATCCAGCCAGGCAATCATTTCCGCGTAGATTTGAGGCGCCTCCACCTCGTTGAAAATCTCGTGGAACAGGCCATCGTATATCCGCAGGGTCTTGTCCTGCGAACCGATATGCTGGTGCAGGAATTCGGAGCCTTCCGGACTGGTCATCGCATCACTGCCGCCATGCATCAACAACATCGGCAGGGTGATCTGCCCGGCCCGCTCCCGGGCTTCCCCCATGGCAGCGAACAGTTCATTCACCAGCCTCGCCGATATCTTGCCGTGGTACACCAGCGGGTCCTCCATGTAATCCTTGACCACCGCGGGGTCGCGGCTGACGCCCTCCGCGTCCAGTTGCAGGACGCCACTGCGGGGAGCGACCGATGACAGGATGCGTATTATCAGAAACTGGAAAAAACCCGGTTGCAGCGGCGACTGGATGGCGGGGCCGGACAACATACCACCCTGGAACCGCTGCTGGTGACCCTCCAGCACCAGGGTGCTGATCAGGCCGCCCATGCTGTGACCGAGCAGAAATACCGGCTTGCCGGGGTACCATTCATCGATCAGGTCCCGCAGGGCCAGCGCGGCCCCGACCATATCGCTGAACCGCTCCTGGAAGCCGGGCGTGCCCTCGGAGCGGCCGTGGCCGGGCAGGTCCAGCGCGCACACCGCGTAACCCGCATTATTCAGTGACTCGGCCAGCGGCTGATAGCGAGCGCAGTGCTCACCCATGCCGTGCACGATCATGACCACCGCCCGGCAGTCGCCTTCCGCCTGCCAGTTCCTGCAGTACAGTTGGCCGCAGCGCGGCGCTGTCAGAGAGCCTTCAATCAACATGTTCATTCTCCATGAGTGTCAGCGGCACATTCCATCGCCGCGGGGGAAACCTTCCACATTCGTTGCCACGGGCAGGGAATGGCCTACAGCGGTTGCGCCAGCACGCGGATACGATCCAGGCGAAACGCCAGTTCCCGGAAGGCGCGGCTCTGGTCGCGCCGGGCCGCGCCCACCGCCTCGCCGCCGCCTTCGGTGAGTCCCCGGTTCGCCATCAGTTTATAGCCATTCTGGAACAACAGTTTGCCGATCGAGGCCTGGGAACTGATGCGGCGTTGCAAATAATACTGGCGACCATAGGCCAGGGCCCGGGTAACACACTCGCTCTCGGTAATCCCCGCGCTGTCATCCAGTTTTGCCAGTGTATCGGCCACCACCCGGTAAGCCTCCACGTAAGGCAGTACGGCACTGTGCGCCACATAGGGGGTCAGCTCCGCCAGCAGTCGCTCGGCGGCGGCGCGGTCCTGCTCCAGCCAGCCCTCCCAGCCCGGGTGATAGTGCTCCAGTTCCCGCCAGACCTGCTGCCGGAACTCCTCCGTTGGCGAGTAAAAGAACTCGAACTTGAACAGGTCGCGCAGGCGCTCCGCTTCGGCCCAGAATGCCGGCAGGCGATTTTCCTCCACGTTGGCCACGGCTACCAGGGCCAGCTCCGCGATGGCCTTGTCGACGAAGTAATGGATGGTGGCATTGCGGTAGTAACTGGCGACAATGTGTTGTTCGGGAATGATGGCGTACAGATCCTCGTGCCCGCCCCGGTATTCCGTAATCAGGCCGTTGCGCACCATCACCGAGAACAGGTCCGCCAGCTGGCGCCGGTTCTGCGGCTCGAAGTGATCGGTAAGCCGGATGTCGCGGTCCCGGCACCAGTTCACCAGGTCGTCCACCCGCTGCAGCAGCTCATCGCGGGTCAGCGCCCGCGGCGCCGCGCCCAGCAGGACCATGGTCATGAGCGAACTCAGGGTCACGGGGGCCCGGCGGTTGACCCCCACCCCTACCTGGAAAGCCACCTTGGCCAGGGCCAGGCGATCCTCGGGATCGGGCGACTGTTCCAGCACCACCGGGTCGCAATAGTCCATGTAGATACGCCCCATCGGCCGGCTCAGGCCGCGCAGGTAACCGACAAACCAGCGCAGGCTCTCGGGCCGCTTCTTCGTCCCTGACTCCTCTATCGCGTAGTCTTTCACGTCGCCGATCAGGTCGTAGTTGATGGCCACCGGGATGATATGCAGGTTGCGGATGTCCGCACCGTGGGCGGCCTCGATGACATACTTGAGAAGCCCATAGCGCGGCGGCATCAGTTTGCCGACCCGGGAGCGGGTGCCCTCAAAGGCCCAGCTCAGTGAAAAACGCTTCTCCATCAGGTAGGCGATGTAGCGGCGCAACATGGCTTTGTACACCAGGTCGTCGGCAAAGCTGCGGCGAATAAAAATCGCACCCGCCCGGCGCAGGATGAAACCCAGGCCGGCAAAGGCCATGTTGTCGCCGCCCAGCGTATGGGGCGCCGGGAAATCGTTCTCATACAGCACGGATATGTGGGCGAAACCATCAACGTGGGTCTTGTGGGTGAACAGGAATACGCAGGGATATTCCCGTGAACTCTGTCTTGTGCGCTCCAGGCCCTGCTGGTCGATAACGATATCGGTGTCGTAGCCGAGGGTGCGTATCCGGCGACTGAGCCAGCCAACAATATCGATCCAGAAGGTGGACGGGCGGGACAACATTTCCTTGAGACAGCCTTCCGCCTGCTCCTGGATATCGGCCAGTGGGCGGCCCAGGTCCCGGGAAAGCTCTTCCAGCTCCTGCCGGAATTCCCGGTCTGCCATCATGCTCGCGGCCACCCGGCGCGGCACCTTGTAACGACTGCCCCGCAGGCGGCGTTCAGCCACGTCCAGCGCCAGGCCAGCCTGGCCGGCGATGAAATCGGCCAATTCGCCGCTGTCATGAATATCGCCGTGCCGCTCGCCGTGGCGTTCTCGCAATTCACCCAGGGTGGCGGGCTCGGCCTCTATGCAGCGGGCGCGTCCAGGATCCCGCCTGAGGATGCGGCGAGCGCGCCAGGGCCCGGGCCGCCTCGGGTTGCCACCGAGGATCAGGTCCCGCAGACGCGGCGCACTGCCCTTTTCTTCGCGGGAGGAAATCCACACCACCCGCAGCGGCACCAGCAGCGTGTCTTCCGGCAGGTCCAGGTACTTCCACAGCGCGCCCGAAGGAATATTCTCCGGGGTAGCGGAGATAGGCAGTGTTACCCGCTTGCTGTCACCACCGAGTCCGAATGCCCTCCGCTCCTGTTCCAGCCACTGTTCCAGCGCCCGGGTTTCCACCGCGTGGGAGGAATCCAGCAGGAACAGCACCCGTGCCGGGTCGTGCTGCCGCCAGTCCTGATCGGGCATCAGGTTCCACTTCCGGCCGCGGCAGGCGCTGCCTGTTCCAGTTGGTTGCTCTCCGGCAGGGGCGCCGGTGACGGCAGTTCCGGCAGTTTCGTGGCGGCCAGCAAACCCTCCCGGAAGTAGGCGCCGCTGGGACGCGGTTCACCCAGTGCCGCCAGCAACCGGCCGAGTTCCGCGCACACCTCAGGGCTGCGCTCCAGTTTGTAGCACTGCTCGAAATAATCACGAGCCTTGCCCCACAGTTCCTCGCGACAGCAAAGGCGCCCCAGGGCGAGGAGCAGTGCAGCGTCATCCCGGTGATCGTCCAGCCAGGATTCGGCCTGGGCCAGACGTTTGTGGCCGTTGCCGCCCTGCAACAGGCCGTACACCCTCACCAGTTCACCGTGCCAGGCCTGTTTCAGGCTGCGCTGGATAAACTTTTCCGCCGCCTCCACCGGACCCAGTTCGGCCAGCTTCTGCGCGTAAATCTCGAGCAGCTCTGGGCGCAACCGCAGCTCAGACGGGGTGGCCTGCCACTGTCGCTGCAGGGCTTCGCTGCCTTCCGCCGCGCCGGCGGCCAGCAGGCCGGCGTAAACATCCCGCTCCAGCAACGCAAGTTCCTGGTCGCTGCAGACCTTGTACTTGCGCAGGTCTGGCAACAGGCGCGCCAGGCTGTTCCAGTCTTTCAGTCCCTGGTAGGCCTTGCACAGCAGGTCCAGCACGTGGGGATGGCGCCCGGCGTTGCGACGCGCCCGTTCCAGGGTAGCCAGGGCCTGTTCGTACTGCCCGCTGCTGAGCTTCAGCTCCGCCTGGGTCAACTCCACGGCGATGCCGGCCTCCGACTCTGCAGCCTCCGCGGCTCCCAGGTATTCACGCATTTTGTCCATTTCACCGAGCCGGTGGCTGGCGCGGGCCGCGATCAGGTAGTTCAGCAGGGGTGCCTCGTTGTCTTTTGCGCCGCGCACCAGCTGGCGCCTGGACTTGCTCCAGTTACCCTCGATGAAGTTGATCAGTCCGCGGGTGGTCAGGCGGCCGGCAACCCGGGAACGGCGATTCCCAAGCCAGCCCAGCAGGGACTGCTGGCCGGCAAACAACTTGCGCAACAGGCGCACAACACCGTATACCAGCAGGGTGAACAGCAGTAGCACCGCAAGCCCGACCCAGAGGCTGGTTTCCAGGGTGTAGTTGCCATAGGCAACCAGTATATAGCCAGGATCGGTTTCAATCAGGGCCACCAAGCCGACCCCGGCCAACAGCGCAATCAGGACCAGCAGGAACAGTTTACGCATCGTCTAGCCCGCCCCACCCTGGTCCGGGCGACCCTGCTCCGGGCGACCCTGCGCAAGCCGGCTCTGGATCGCCTGGCCCAGGGCCTGCAGGGCGCCGGTCAGGTCCGGCAACCGCACCGATACCTGCCGCGAGCGAAGTCTGTCGATCTCACTGACCAGGGCCTGTGCGGCCGCGCCGTCCGACTCGAAAAATTCCGCGACCCAGTAGCCCGCCCGCTCCAGGCTGGCCTCGTACAGCGCCTGGTTACCTGACAGCAGCGCTACCTGGGCCTGTTCCAGCAGCATGCGCAGGTTCTGGCGCACCAGGCCCTCCCACTGCGGGTCCATCAGCGCCTCTACGGGCACGTCCCGGCGCCGGATGACGAGGTAATTGGAGAGTTTGTTGAGCCCGGCCTCATAGCCCTGTACCAGGCGACCCTGCCAGCTGTCGTCGGGGACGGCTTCCTGCTGTACCTCCTGCTCGGGCATTTCGAAAATCACCAGCTCATCCGCCTGCCGGATCAGGGCGGAGATCGCCACGTAGGTGCCTTCGATATCCAGCCTCGGCACCGCCCGCACTGCCGCCAGGTCCTCCGCCACGGCCTGCCGGGCCGGGTACAGATCGGGATCGTCCAGTTCCTTGAGAATATTGTCGGCACTGCTGATCAGGGCCAGCGCCGAGCCCGCGTCCCCCGCCATTACCAGTCGCTGGTTGGCCAGCCGCAGCAGGTACTCGGCCTCCGCCAGTAACCAGGAGTCGCGATCGTTGGCACTGAAGCGCGCCAGCTCGGCCCGCTGCTGGGCCAGGCTTGCTTCAAACTCCTGCAGGGATTCGCGCTGGCGCCGCGACTGCAATGCCAGTTCCTGTTCCAGTGAGTCGCGTTCCGCCCGCAACTCGGCCTGCCAGCGGGTTTCGATTTCCCGTAATTGCCTGTCCAGGTCGCGGATCTCACGGCGCGCCTCATCGCCATGCCCGGCACTGCTCTCCAGGCTCGCCAGGCGCTGAGCCAGCAACGCCTCACGTTTCTGCTGCTCCAGCAGTTGCCAGACCGAGGCGGCAGCCAGTCCCAGCACCAGCAGCAGCGCCAGCCAGGCGATGGCGCCGCCGCCCCCGCGAGCCGGTACGGGTGGCGGATTTTCCGCGGGGTTGGTACGGGGTTCAGCAATGGCTTCCAACTGCGCCGCCGCGACCTTCGCCGCCAGGGGGGAGGCTGGTCTGGAAGCAGTTGCAGGCTCTGCTTGAGCGGTGGAATCAGGTGTCTCTGGCTGGGGTGTCTCCCCGGTGGGCGCTTCCCCGGGAGATGTGTCCTGATCGTCCGTTTCTTTTTCTTTTTCGCTCACGCATTGTCTCCCTGGGTGTCGCGCCACTGGCGCAGCGCCTGCAGCACTGCATCGTCCGAGGCGTTGTCCGCCAACAGCAGCCGGCGCCAGCCCGCCTGCCTTGCCTGCAGCGCTATGCGCTCGGAGGGTACCAGCAGGGTAATACCCTGTAACTTAGTTGTTTCTTCCGGGCTAAGCAATGCCAGGAAATTGTCCAAGCCCTCACCGCTGCTGATTGTTACCACCCCGGTATCGGCAGCCCGCAACTGTGCCGCCAGGGCCCCCGCTGGAAGGGCGGGGGCCAGGCGGCGATAACAACACATGGATTCCACCTGGGCCCCGCGCGCTGCCAGCTGCCCCGCCAGCTCACGACGGCCACCCTCCCCCTTGACGATCATTACACGCTCACCCCGTATGACCTGCAAGGAGGGCAGCGCCAACAGGCCCTCGGTGCTCATCTGCCGACCGGGTGTCAGTGGGGCCAGGCCCTGCTCCCGCAGCAGGTCCGCGGTTGCCTCACCCACCGCATACCATTGAGGCCCCAGCGGCAGCCGGGGCCAGCAGGACGCCAACCAGTCCAGTCCGAAGCGAACAGCGTTAGCGCTGACGAAAATGACATGCTGGAACCGGTCCAGGTCCAGGATCAGGCGCTGCTGATGCCGGTCTGGCCCCGGTACGCGCTCCAGTTCCAACAGCGGCTGGTGACTGACGCGAAACCCCGCGGCCTCCAGGGCGTGGCGCAGCGGGCCCTCCTGCCCGGCGGGCCGGGTGATCAGTACCGAGTCAGGCGCTGGCATAGACGCGCTCGAGAATAGCGCCTGCCCCCTGGGCCAACAGGTCCTCGGCCACGCGCACGCCGAGCTGTTCGGCGTCGGCCAGTGGGGCCCGGCCCTCGGCTCGCAGCATGACCGCAGCGCCGGGATCGCCCACCAATCCGCGCAGGTAAATCTGGCCGCTGTCATCCAACTCGGCGAAACAGGCGATGGGCACCTGGCAGCCACCCTGCAGGCGGTGGTTCATGGCGCGCTCGGCGCGCACCCGGACGGCGGAGGGTTCGTGGTGCAACACCTGTAGCAGGGCGAGCGTGTCGGCGTCATCGCTGCGCAACTCCACCCCCACCGCGCCCTGGCCGCCGGCGGGCAGGGAATCGGTCACCGGGATCCGCTGCCGAATTCGCTCTCCCATTCCCAGGCGGATCAGGCCGGCACTGGCCAGGATAATGGCGTCGTAATGTCCCTCGTCCAGCTTGCGCAGGCGCGTGTTGACATTACCGCGCAAAAACCGGATGTCCAGGTCCGGCCGGCGCTCTCGCAGCTGGCACTCGCGGCGCAGGCTGGACGTGCCCACCACCGCTTCCGGCGGCAACTGCTCAAACGTATCGAACCGGTTGCTGACGAAGGCGTCGGTGGGATCCTCCCGCTCACAGATCACCCCCAGGCCGAGGCCATCGGGGAACTCCATGGGCACGTCTTTCATGGAGTGCACGGCGATATCGGCGCTGCCCTCCAGCAGGGCGGTTTCCAGCTCCTTGACGAACAGGCCCTTGCCGCCGACCTTGGCCAGAGGCACGTCGAGTATCTGGTCGCCGCGGGAGGTCATCCCCTTGAGCTCCACTTCCAGGCCGGGGTGCGCCGCCAGCAGCGCATCGCGAACGTAGTGCGCCTGCCACAGGGCGAGTTGGCTTTCCCGGGTGGCGATAACAATTTTCTTCGGCATGACCTGGTTCCTGCTGCGGGACAGGCATGATACCAGCCGCGCCTGCGCCCCGGAACCGAGGAGAAGCGCGGTGGAACTGGTATACTGCCGCCTCTTTCAGTACAGGACAGGACCATGAGCGAGGATCAGGACACCAGCCACGTCTGGGGCGGGCGTTTCAGTGAACCCACCGATACCTTCGTGCAACGTTATACCGCCTCGGTGGGTTTCGACCAGCGTATGGCAGCCGAGGACATTCGCGGCTCCCTGGCCCACGCCGAGATGCTGGCCGGTGTCGGCGTGCTGAGCCGGGAAGAACTGGCGCAGATCCAGGAGGGACTGGGCCGGATCCAGTCCGAAATCGACGCCGGGGAATTCCAGTGGTCAGTGGAGCTGGAAGACGTGCACATGAACATCGAGGCGCGCCTGACGGAACTGATCGGCGTTACCGGAAAGAAGCTGCACACGGGTCGCTCCCGCAACGACCAGGTCGCGACGGACATCCGGCTGTACCTGCGCGGCGCCATCGACCGCATCGCGGGGGAGCTGACCCGCCTGCAACGGGGGACCATCGCGCTGGCGGCTGCCAATACCGGGACCATCATGCCGGGGTTCACCCACCTGCAGACGGCGCAACCGGTGGTCTTCGGCCACCACCTGCTGGCCTGGAACGAAATGCTCGAGCGTGACTACGGCCGCCTGCAGGACTGTCGCGCACGGCTCAACCAGTCGCCGCTGGGAGCAGCGGCACTGGCCGGCACCACCTATCCCATCGATCGCGAACAGACCGCGGCTCTGCTGGACTTTGACCGACCCACAGAGAACTCGCTTGACTCGGTCTCCGACCGCGACTTCGCCATTGAATTCTGCAGCTTCGCGGCGCTGCTGATGACCCACCTGTCCCGTATCTCCGAGGAGTTGGTGCTGTGGGCCTCGGCCCAGTTCAACTTCATCGAGCTGCCGGACCGTTTCTGTACCGGCTCCTCCATCATGCCGCAGAAGAAAAACCCGGACGTGCCGGAACTGGTGCGCGGCAAGGTGGGCCGGGTGAATGGGCACCTGGTGGCCCTGCTGACCCTGATGAAGAGCCAGCCACTGGCCTACAACAAGGACAACCAGGAGGACAAGGAGCCCCTGTTCGACACGGTGGATACGGTGCTGGACTCGCTGCGCGCGTTCGCTGACATGGTGCCGGCGATCCGGCCGCGGCAGGAGCAGATGCGCGAGGCCGCCAGGCGCGGTTTTTCCACCGCCACCGACCTGGCGGATTACCTGGTGGGCCTGGGCCTGCCGTTCCGCGACGCCCACGAGGTGGTCGGCAAGGCCGTGGCCCACGGGCTGGACAGCGGCCTGGACCTGGCGGAGATGGACCTGGCCACCCTGCAGGGCTTCTGCGCGGATATCCGCGAGGATGTTTTCGAGGTCCTGACGCTGGACGGTTCGGTCGCGGCCCGCGATCACCTGGGCGGCACCGCCCCAGCCCAGGTCGCCGCGGCTGCCAAACGGGCTCTGCAACGGCTGGAGCGGCGTTAACTCAATTCCTGTCCCGTCCGCCCCGGGCCGGTACTGAAAGTCACTGGACCCCGGCCTGCGCCGGGGTGACGAGGGTCAGATCTGTAGCGTAACGCCACCCTGGGATAACATTTCCGCCACCACAAAGGGCCTGAACAGCGCACCCGAGCGGGTATCGCGCCAGTCGCCGGCGTCCACGTCGTATTCGAAGTGGTAGCCGCCAGAGCGTGACGCCAGCCACAGCTGCCGCGCCGGCGGCTGCCGGCTGAACACCATGGTCGAACCGTTGGCGAACGTCACCGTGAGTACGCCGCCGCCCAACTCGTAATCAATATCTTCATCGACCTCGTCGAGGGCCTCCTCCAGTGACTGGGTGGTTTCCTCGACCTGCTCGTTATATTCAGCTTCAGACAACACCTGGCCGCTCCTCCGGTTACCGGCAGGCCATCATACGGACTGCTCGCACCGCTTACTAGCGGGGGTTATAATGCCGCGTTTTGTTATCCCGGAGAGCACCATGCGCCGCGCCGTTACCAGCCTGGCCCTGATGATCCTGCTGCAGCAGCTGGCCGCCTGCGGCCAGACCGGTCCGCTGTACCTGCCCGGAGAGGAACCACCGTCGCGGCAGGAGCAGCCGGTCCTGTTCCCGGACAATCCGCAGGACAACACGGACCAACCCTAGGACCTTGGCATGACTCCATTTTCCCGCCGGGACGGCGCCCTGTTCGCCGAGGGCGTAGCCGTCAGCGACATTGCCGCCCGCTTCGGCACGCCCAGTTACGTCTATTCCCGCGCTGCGCTTGAGGCCGCGTTCCAGGAATACCAGCAGGCCCTGGCCGGCTGCGAGCACCTGGTCTGTTATGCGGTCAAGGCCAACTCGAACCTGGCGGTACTCAATGTGCTGGCGCGGCTGGGTGCCGGTTTCGATATCGTCTCGGTCGGCGAGCTGGAACGGGTCATCGCGGCGGGTGGCGACCCGGCCCGCATTGTTTTTTCCGGGGTCGCCAAGCAGCGCGCGGAAATGGCGCGGGCCCTCGAACTGGGCATCCACTGCTTCAACCTGGAATCGGCGGCAGAGCTGGAGGTGCTGAACGAGGTGGCCGGTGTCATGGGCAAGGTGGCGCCGGTATCCCTGCGGGTCAATCCCGATGTCGACGCCGGCACCCATCCCTATATCTCCACCGGCCTGAAGGAAAACAAATTCGGTGTCGGAGTGGAGGAAGCGCTGGCGGTCTATCGTCGCATCGCAGCCCTGCCGCACGTCGACGCGATCGGAGTCGACTGCCACATAGGCTCCCAGCTGACCCGGATCAGTCCCTTTGTGGACGCCCTGGACCGACTGCTGTTACTGATCGACCAACTGGCAGCAGAGGATATCCACATTCGCCACCTGGACCTGGGCGGCGGCCTGGGCGTTCGCTACCGGGACGAGGAGCCCCCCGCCATCGGCGACTATATCAACGCAGTTCGCCAGCGCCTGGCCGGTCGGGACCTGGGCCTGGTATTTGAGCCCGGTCGCTCCATCACCGCCAATGCCGGGCTCCTGCTGACCCGCGTGGAGTACCTCAAGCAGACCCCTGAACACCACTTCGCCATCGTGGACGCGGGAATGAATGACATGATCCGGCCCGCCCTGTACCAGGCCTGGCTGGATATCCAGGTCGCCGAGCCGGTGTCCGCGGGCCGGACTGCGCGTTGGGACGTGGTGGGGCCGGTGTGCGAATCGGCCGATTTCCTCGGCAAGGACCGCGAACTCTGCCTGGCACCGGGCAGCCTGCTGGCAGTGTTCGGGGCGGGCGCCTACGGCTTCGGAATGGCCTCAAACTACAACAGTCGCGGCCGCGCCGCGGAGCTGATGGTGGACGGCGACCAGCTGCATCAGGTGCGCGCGCGGGAAAATATCGCTGATATCATGCGCGGGGAAAGCTGCCTGCCCGACTGAGGCGGGGTTGGGACCATGATACTGAAATTCACCAAAATGCACGGCGCCGGCAATGACTTCGTGGTGATCGACCTGATCAGCCAGCGCTGCCGCCTGCGCCGTCGCGACATTCGCCACCTGGCGGATCGCCATTTCGGGGTGGGCTGCGACCAGGTACTGGCGGTGGAACCGCCGGGCAGGCCGGACGTGGACTTCCGCTACCGTATCTACAACGCCGACGGCGAGGAAGTCGAGCAGTGTGGCAACGGCGCCCGCTGCTTCGCCCGCTTTGTACGGGACAAGCGCCTGACCAACAAGCGGGTGATCACGGTGGAAACTGCCGGAGGCATTATCGAGCTGCGGATGCGGGACCGCAACCGGGTGGAGGTAGACATGGGTGCGCCGATTTTTGATCCCGCCGCCATCCCGTTCCAGGCAGATCTGCTCGCCGACTGTTACCCGCTGCAGCTGGAGGGCCAGACCCTGGAGATCGGCGCCCTGTCCATGGGCAATCCCCACGCGGTGTGCCGGGTAACGGATCTCGACTGCCTGGACCTCGAACAGCTGGGGCCCCAGGTCGAAAACCACCCGCGCTTTCCGCAGCGGGTCAACGCCGGCTTCATGCAGGTGCTGGACGACCAGCACTTCAAACTGCGGGTGTTTGAACGCGGCGTGGGTGAGACCCTGGCCTGCGGCACGGGCGCCTGCGCGGCAGCTGTTTATGGCATTCGCCGCGGCTGGCTCAGGGATACCGTGACAGCAGAGCTGCCCGGCGGTAAGCTTGACCTCAACTGGGCCGGTGAGGGCCACAGTGTGATCATGACCGGCCCGACAGCGGTCGTGTTCGAGGGGACGATAAAAATTTGAGTGCCCGCCCCGGAAGGCGGGACCACACCGGGGAGACCATCACACCATGCCGGGCAGCGAAGAACAGGCGGTAGCCCGCCACAGCGATTTGAGCGAGGACGAGGTTCGCGCCTACCTCAGGGACAACGGCGATTTCCTGCAGCGCAATCCGGAATTGCTGGACTATCTGCACATCTCCCACGCCTCGGGCAGTGCCGTGTCACTGGTCGAGAAGCAGGCCAGCGTGCTGCGCGAACGCAACGTCGAAATGCGCCACCGGCTCAATACCCTGACCGCCAATGCGCGCGACAACGACCAGCTGTACCAGCACACCCGCCAGCTGGTCCTTGCACTGCTGGACGCGGACAGCCTGTCCGGACTGTACAGGGCATTCATGCGCGCCATGCGCGAGGACTTTGCCGTACAGCATGCCAGCATGGTGTTGTACGACAGCGACAGCGGCGGGGACTGTCGGGTGGCCAGTGCCGACGAGGCCAGGAATCATGTCGGCGCGCTGTTGAAGAGCAACAGGCCGATGTGCGGCGCCCTGCGCAGGGAGGAGATGGCCTGGCTGTTCCCGGAGGCCCACGGCGAGGGATCCGCAGCACTCGTGCCCCTGTTCCGGGGCGAGGAACTGGGTCTGGTCGCCGTCGGCAGTTCCGACCCCAACCACTACTCCGGCGCGATGGGCACCCTGTTCCTGGAGCATATCGCCGAGGTCGTGGTACGCCTGATACCGCGGCTGGACGCGGACAGCGCCTGAGACTGCGATGACAGAGCGGGAACTGGCCGACAGCTGCGACGGTTTCCTGACCTACCTGTGGGAGGTGCGACAGCTCTCCCCCCATACCATCAGTAATTATCGCCGTGACCTGCGCTCACTGCAGGAGGTCTGCCGGCAACGGGGGCTGGCTACCGCCGCTGCGGTCAGCGAGGCCGACATCCGCCTGTGGGCAAGCCAGTTGCACCGGCGCGGCCTAGCCAGCAGCAGTATCCAGCGCAGCCTGTCTGCGGCGCGCTCTTTCTTCGCCTGGCTGGGCCGCGAGCAGGGCCACCAGCGCAACCCGGCGGCGGGGGTACAGGCACCGCGCCGGGGCCGCAAGCTGCCCCGCACCCTGGACGCCGACCAGGTTGACAGGTTTCTGGATTTTGACGGTGACGGCCCGGTGGCGATCCGCGACAAGGCCATTGCGGAACTGTTCTATTCCTCGGGCTTGCGCCTGGCGGAATTGGCGGCGGTCAACCTCGGTGACCTGGATGGCCAGGCCGGGCTACTGACCGTGACCGGCAAGGGCAACAAGACCCGCACCGTGCCGGTAGGCGCGCTCGCACGCGAGGCCATCGAGGCCTGGCTGCGGGTCCGGCCCGCCCGGTTCGACGACGAGGACGGCGCCCGGGCACTGTTCACCAGCAGCCGGGGCCGGCGCATCTCGGCGCGCAACATCCAGGCCCGCCTGCGGCTGCAGGGCCGACGCTCCGGCATGCACCAGGATGTGCACCCCCACATGTTGCGGCATTCCTTCGCCAGCCACATGCTGGAATCATCCGGCGACCTGCGCGCTGTGCAGGAGCTGCTGGGACATGCCAATATTTCCACCACCCAGATCTACACGCACCTGGATTTCCAGCACCTGGCCAAGGTCTACGACGCCGCACACCCCCGGGCGCGACGGCGCAAAACCGATTGAGGCGCAAATGGCGAGCACCCTCTCGGTCATCACCTTCGACCTGGACAATACCCTGTGGGACGTGGAGCCTGCCCTGGAGCGGGCCGAACAGGCCCAGCGCGACTGGCTGCTGGAGCACCGCCCCGGCGCCATCGAAGAGTACGATCACGAGGCCCTGTGGGAACTGAAAAAGGACGTGTGGCGACGCCACCCCGAACTGGCCCACCAGATCAGCGGCATGCGCCTGCAGCTGTTATACGAGTTGCAGCGCCGGGCAGGTTATCCCGAAGCCGATGCCCGCAGTGGAGCTCAGGCCGCCTTCGCCGCCTTTATCGAGCAACGCCACCGGGTGCAGTTGTATGAAGAGGCGCTCGAGGTCCTGGAATACCTGGCCCGGGACTACACCCTCGGTGCGCTGACCAACGGCAACGCGGACATCTACAAAACCGACGCCGGCGACTACTTCGACTTCGCCTTCCTGGCTGAGGAACTCGACGCCAGTAAGCCGGCGCCGGACATGTTCCAGGCTGCATTGACCCGGGCGGGCGTGGGCGCCTCACAGATCGTGCACGTGGGGGACCACCCGGACCACGATATTCGCGGTGCCCAGGCGGTGGGTATGCACACGGTGTGGATGAATGCCCGCGGCCTGGAGTGGCCAGGCGGCAGGCGGGCGGACCGGGAGATCGAGAATCTCAGCCAGTTGCCGGCAGCCGTCGCCAGCCTGGCTGAAGAACTGGCCGCCAGACAGGCTAGATAGCGTCCTCGCCGGTCTCACCGGTGCGAATGCGAATAACCTGCTCCATCGGCGTTACGAAAATCTTGCCGTCACCGATCTTGCCGGTGTTGGCTGCATTGATGATGGCCTCGATGGTCGAGTCCACATGGTCGTCGCCCACGGCGATTTCCAGCTTCAGCTTGGGCAGGAAATCCACCACGTACTCCGCACCGCGATAGAGCTCGGTGTGGCCGCGCTGCCGGCCAAAGCCCTTCACTTCCGTGACCGTGATGCCCTGAACGCCGATATCGGACAGCGCCGACCGCACGTCATCCATCTTGAAAGGCTTGATAATGGCAGTGACCAGTTTCATTCCCGCGTTACTCCTTCATGTCGAGTTACCTATTATGCGACCAACAGCCCAAATCGCAAGGCCCGCTTCACGGCGGGCCCGCGCCCAAGGGCGGAGCGGGCAGACGTCTACCGGTTAACTGTTTTACACTGTGTCGGCACAAGGAGAAGAATGAAGCCGTTGACGCGACTGCCAGCCGTGGTCTGTCCCGCCCCGACCCGCGCGACCGGTGCCCTCACCCGGGCCCGGCGCTGGTTACTGGCCGCCGCACTTTGTGGCGGCCTGGTACTGGCGCAGCCCGACCTGGACCGCATGCAGTCCCTGGCAGCCAGCCGCTACGGCCCGGATACCGCGGCCCTCGTGGGGCAGTGGCGGCGCCTTATCGACACCTCCCAGGGCCTGGGGGAACAGCAACGGCTGGCCCTGGCCAACGATTTTTTCAACAACCAGATCCAGTGGGTGCAGGACCCCGAGGCCTGGGGCCAGAAAGACTACTGGGCGACACCGCTGGAGACCATGGGCAACCGCAAGGGCGACTGCGAGGATTTCGCGATTGCCAAGTACGCCACCCTGCTACTGGCGGGGGTGGAGGTGAACAAGCTGCGAATCACCTACGTCAAGGCCCAGGTCGGCGGCCCCTACAGCAAGGAATACACCGCCCACATGGTCCTGGCCTATTACGAGACGCCCGGTTCGGAACCGCTGATCCTGGACAACCTGGTAGGCCTGATCAGGCCCGCCAGCCAGCGCCCGGACCTGACCCCGGTATACGGATTCAACAGCCAGGGCCTGTGGGTTGGAGGCGCCGCGGCGCCCGCCACCCGTGACCCGGGCGCCAAACTTTCCCGCTGGCGCGACCTGTTGCAGCGCGCGGCCAAAGAAGGACTGGGCTGAACCGGTCCACCATGGAGACGGACGATGTCACTACATAAGCAACTCTGGCTGGCAGTCATTTTCATACTGACCCTGGTGTTCAGTGGCAGCTTCCTGGTCAGCAGCTATTCCGCAAGGAACTACCTGGAGCAGCAGCTGGCAATGAAGAACGCCGACAACGCCACCGCCCTGGCCCTGTCGTTAACCCAGCAGGAGGCGGACCAGGTGCTGCTGGAACTGACCCTGTCGGCCCAGTTCGATACCGGGTACTACGAGCTGATCGAACTGACCAGTCCCGATGGCCAGGTGATGATCCGGCGCGAGGACAACACCGCCATCACCGATGCCCCGGCCTGGTTCATGGCCCTGTTCCCCATCCGGGTCGAGCCGGGGGTGGCCTCGGTCCAGCAGGGCTGGCAACAGTTGGGCACCCTCACCCTGCGCAGCCATTCGAAATTCGCCTACCGCGAACTGTGGCAGGGCAGCCAGAAACTGGCCGCCGTGTTCCTGCTGGCGATGGTGGTTTTCGGCGCACTGGGATCCTATCTGCTGAAAATCATCCTGCGCCCGCTGGCAAGCGTGGTGGAGCAGGCCGAGGCCATCGGTGAACGCCGCTTTATCACCATCCCCGAGCCCCGCACCAGGGAGTTCCGGCAGGTCGTGGCCGCCATGAACAACCTGTCCCAGCGCATCAAGCAGGTCCTGCAAACCGAGGCCAGGCGCCTGGAAAAATGGCAGCGCGAGGCGCATATCGACAAGGTCACGGGCCTGCTGAACAGGGAGCCCTTCATCCAGGCCCTGGACGCGGCCCTGAACAGTGACGACGTCAACGCCACCGGCAGTCTCAGCCTGATTCGCTTCGGCGGGCTGGCGGAGATGAACCGCCAGTTGGGGCGCAAAACCATCGACCAGACCCTGGCGGATATGGGCAACGCCCTCGGTCGCATTGCCACCAGTCACAGCCGCTGGGCGGTGGCGCGCATGAACGGTTCAGATTTTGGACTGCTGGCGCCGCGCGCCATGGATGCGGGCGAAACCGCCAGGGAGGTGCAGGCGGCACTGCTGGAGATCCTGGAGAAACACAGCCTGCGCCAACACGTGGACCTGCCCGCCGCCTCCATCATTTACCAGCACGGTGACACCATGGGCCAGCTGCTGACCCTGCTGGACTCGGCGCTGCAGTCCGCGGAGCAGGAAGGAAACTCGGCCCTGCACGTGGCCCGGGTGGGTGATATCCCGGTCAAACCGGTGCGCGAGCAACTCGACGACTGGCGGCAAATCCTCACCAGGGCCTTCGACCGGCAGTCCTTTACCATCGTCACCTTCCCGGTTGTGGACCTGAACGAACAGCTCATCCACCAGGAGGCCCGGGTGCGACTGGCCGTGGACGGGGAGCAACTGGCGGCGGGACTGTTCCTGCCCTGGATTAACCGCCTGGAACTATCCGAGCAGCTGGACCGGCTGGTGGTCACGCTGGCGATCGAGCAGATTGAAGAGCGCGGGGAACCGATCTGCGTCAACCTGTCGGTCGCCGCGGTGGTGGACCCCGGCTTTATCCCCTGGCTGTCCAGCTTGCTGTCCTCCCACGGAGAGGCCGCCGGGCAGTTGTGGCTGGAACTGGCCGAGTCCATGGCCTTCCGCCACCTGCAGAATTTCCGCCTGCTCTGCACCCGGGTGCGCAGCATGGGCGTGCGCGTCGGTATCGAACACATGGGCCACCAGCTGGCCGAACTGGGCAAGGTGTCAGACCTCGGCATCGATTACTTCAAGGTGGACGCCAATTTCGTGCGCGACGTGGACGAAAATGCCGCCAACCAGACCCTGCTCAGGACCCTGTGCACCGTGGGTCACTCGGTGGGCGTGAAGGTCATCGCCGAGGGCGTGCAGAGCGAGAGTGAGTGGAACGCCCTGAAGGAGCTGGGCGTGGACGGCGGTACCGGGCCGGGTATCAGACAATAAAAAAGGGGGGCCAGAAGGCCCCCCAAGCACGCATCACAACAATGCGCCCGCAAGCTTGTGCTACTGCTGTACGAATTCCGGATAGGCTTCCATGCCGCACTCGGAGAGGTCCACACCTTCGTATTCCTCTTCCTCGGTGACGCGGATGCCAATCACGGCCTTGATGATCGCGAACACCACGAGGCTGACCACGAATACCCAGGTAAAGATGGTCGCTGCGCCAATCAACTGGCCACTGAAGGAGGAGTCGCCGTTGGTGACGGGCACCAGCAGCAGACCCAGCAGGCCAACCACACCGTGCACCGAGATGGCGCCGACCGGGTCGTCGATCTTCAACTTGTCCAGGGTCAGGATGGAGAACACCACCAGCACGCCGCCGATACCGCCCCACAGGGTTGCCTGCAGTGCGGAGGGCGTGTCCGGACCCGCAGTGATGGCCACCAGGCCGGCCAGGGCGCCGTTCAGGGCCATGGTCAGGTCGGCCTTGCCGAACATGATACGCGCGGTGATCAGCGCAGCCACCAGGCCACCGGCTGCCGCGGCATTGGTGTTCATGAATACGATGGCGACGGCGTTGGCGGACTCCACGCTGGCGGTTGCCAGCACCGAACCACCGTTGAAACCGAACCAGCCCATCCACAGGATGAAGGTACCGATGGTCGCCAGCGGCAGGTTGGCGCCGGGAATGGCGTTGACCTGACCCTCGGGACCGTACTTGCCCTTACGTGCGCCGAGCAGCAGTACCCCGGCCAGGGCCGCGGCCGCACCGGCCATATGGACAATACCGGAACCGGCGAAGTCGAGAAAGCCCAGGTCGCCCAGGGAGTACAGGCCGAATACCGGGTTGCCGCCCCAGGTCCAGCTGCCCTCCATCGGGTAGATGAAGCCGGTCATCACCACGGCGAAGGCCAGGAAGGCCCACAGCTTCATACGCTCGGCCACGGCACCGGACACGATCGACATGGCAGTGGCGACGAACACCACCTGGAAGAAGAAGTCCGCCGAGGGGGCGTAGGTGGCGGGCTCTTCAGCACCGGCCACACCGTCCGCCGCTATACCGGACAGGAAGTAGTCACCGCCGTACATGATGGCGTAACCGCACACCATGTACATGATGCAGGCCACCGCATACAGGGCGACGTTCTTGGTCAGAATTTCGGTGGTGTTCTTGGCGCGGACCAGGCCCGCCTCCAGCATGGCGAAGCCCGCCGCCATCCACATCACCAGCGCGCCCGACACCAGGAAATAGAAGGTGTCCAGCGCATACTGCAATTGAAAAATATCGTTTTCCATGGGAATAACTCTCTGCTAATGGTCCTTGCTAGATGGCGTCTTCGCCGGTTTCTCCGGTACGGATCCGCACAACCTGCTCCAGAGGCGACACGAACACCTTGCCGTCGCCGATCTTGCCGGTGTTGGCAGCCTTGGTGATGGCCTCGATAGTCTGGTCCACCGCGCCATCGGCGACGGCGACCTCGATCTTCACCTTGGGCAGGAAATCGACGACGTACTCCGCACCGCGATACAGCTCGGTGTGGCCCTTCTGGCGACCAAAGCCCTTGACCTCGGTGACAGTAATCCCCTGCACGCCGATCTCGGACAGTGCCTCGCGCACGTCATCCAGCTTGAATGGCTTGACGATAGCCGTGATTAATTTCATGAAACTCTCCCGTTCATCGGGGCGCCGCAAACGGCGCCCGTTCTTATCGATCTATCCGAGCGCCTTACAGGGCCTTGGAAAGGGTGAATACGACGGTGTCATCAATCAGGTCATCCAACCCGAAGTACTCTTTCTTCTTCAGGTCGGTACCCACCAGGGCCAGGGTCCAGTCGACGGACAGGTAGCTCGCCGTCAGGCCCACGGAGTAGTCGACGTAGGAATCGCCCTTCGACAGGAACACATCCTTGTCGTCGAAGTCGTTCAGGCCGACGTGCAGGTCCAGGGACAGGTTGTCGGTCACGCCAAAGCTGTAGTCGGCGTAGTAGTAGAAGAAATCGCCGGACTCGGCGTAGTAGTCGTCCGAGTAGTGAACGCCCACTGACAGGTCATACCAGGAGAAGCCCAGGTACACTTCCTGGTAGTCGCCTTCCAGCACGCTGCTGTCGCCCGGATAGTCGTAGTACAGGTAGCCGACGTCGACCGAGGAATTTTCGCCGAGGTTACCGCTCCAACCCACGTAGTAGTCCAGTTCGAGGCTGCCGTTGAGACCGTCTTCGCTGGTCAGATCGAAATCAACGCTGGAGCCCCAGGTACCGATGTAGATGCCGTTTTCCCAGGCGATGTCGAAACCGCCCTGGATGGCGATATCGTCGTTGGACTGGGAGATACCGCGGAAGCGATAGTCAGTCGTCAGAGCCACGTTACCCTCGATATCGGGCGCAGCCTGCAGGTTTGCAGCGCCGGCCAGCAGGGTAGCGCCAATAGCACTGGTAAGCAGTTTCTTGTTGATCATGTTTCCAAATCTCCATTGTGTGTCTCGTAGTCAGAATCTGAAGCTCGCTAACGACACTTGGGCGAACAGCGAATCCGTGGCTGCAGATTTGCACGGGCTGTGCCACAAAAAATATTTCTCAATCAAAACAACGGGATATGATCAACAGGCCTGTCGAGCAGGGTGCGCAGGGGAATTTACGCACAGAAATGATCGCACAAAAATGGTGCTCTGCACCAAAAAAGACCACCGCGCCGCGCTGTGCCCGGCCCGGCAATTCCTTTACACTCATCCGCTTCCCGAACAGGCAGCAGGCGAGCGTTATGGCACTGAAACCACCCCCGATCGGCGAGGTCATCCAGCAGGTCAACGACATGGTCGGTTCCAGCGGATTGCGTGAGGAAGTGGACAGGGGGATGCGCGTGCTGGCCCAGTCGGCGCTGTCCCGGCTCGACATGGTCAGTCGCGAGGAATTCGACGCCCAGGCGGAGGTGCTGCAGAAGACCCGCCAACGGGTGCGTGAACTGGAAGCGGAACTGGAGGAACTGGGCCGGCAAATCGCCGCCCTGGAGGGCGAGTAAGTCGCCCGGAACGGGTTACACCCCACCAGCAGGCTTCCCCGGCTCAAGGATGAGCGATGGAACTGGCCGTTATTTTCAGCAGGGCCCTGGTCGGGCTGGAGGCCCCGCTGGTGCGGGTTGAAGTGCATCTGGCCAACGGCCTGCCGGCCTTTCACATCGTGGGCATGCCCGAGACGAGCGTACGGGAGAGCCGCGAGCGGGTTCGCGCCGCGCTCCTCAACTCCCATTTCGAATTTCCCGACCGACGCATCACGGTCAGCCTGGCCCCCGCCGATTTACCCAAGGGCGGCGGCCGCTTCGACCTGCCCATCGCCCTGGGCATCCTCGCTGCCTCCGGCCAGTTGCCCCAGCCCGCTTTGCAGGCACACGAATTCCTGGGCGAACTGGCCCTGGATGGCGGCCTGCGCAGCGTGCCCGGCGTACTGTCCGCGGCGCGGGAGGCCCGCAGCAGCAGTCGCGCCCTGGTGGTTCCCGCAGACTGTGCCGAACGCGCCGCCCACCAGCCCGGCAGCACGGTGCTGGGCGCCCCGGACCTGCTCAGCCTCTGCGCCCACCTGAATGGCCGGCAGGCCCTGGCGCCGGCGGTCGCCACTGCACCAGATGAGGGCAGTCGGTACCCGGACCTGGCCGACATCAGTGGCCAGTCTCTGGCACGGCGGGCCCTGGAGATCACCGCGGCGGGCGGCCACAACCTGTTGTTGACCGGACCGCCCGGCACCGGCAAAACCCTGCTGGCGAGCCGCCTGCCCGGCATCCTGCCGCCACCCGGCACCGAAGAGGCGCTGCTGGGGCTGGCCCTGCAGGAGCTACACCCCGGCGGGCAAACGGCGGCCAGTTTCCAGCGTCCCTTCCGCAGTCCTCACCACTCCTGCAGCGCGGTGGCCCTGGTGGGTGGCGGCAACCGGCTGCAACCCGGCGAGATCTCATTGGCGCACGGTGGGGTGCTGTTCCTCGACGAGCTGCCGGAATTCAGCCGCCACGCCCTGGAGATGCTGCGCCAGCCGCTGGAGTCGGGCGAGATCACCCTGTCCAGGGCCAACCGCAAGACCCGTTACCCGGCCCGCTTCCAGCTGGTAGCGGCCATGAATCCCTGCCCCTGCGGCTACCTGGGCGATGCCAATCGCGCCTGCCACTGCAGCCCGGAGCAGGTCCAGCGCTACCGCAGCCGCCTGTCCGGCCCACTGCTGGACCGTATCGACCTGCACACCGAGGTACCACGCATTCCCGCGGACGAACTTCTCGAATCGAGCACCTGCGGCGAGGACTCCGCCACCGTGCGGGGCCGGGTCTGTGCGGCCCGGGAGCGGCAACTGGCGCGACAGGGCTGCGCCAACGCCGAACTGTCGGCGCGGCAACTGGCCCGCCGCTGCGGCCTGGATGGCCCCCTGCGCCGCTACCTGGCCCAGGCCGCCGACGGCCTCCAGCTATCGCCCCGGGCCCTGCATCGCAGCCTGCGGGTGGCCCGCACCCTGGCCGACCTGGCCGGGGTGGAGCGGGTTGCCGAGGAGCACCTGGCGGAGGCCCTGGCGTACCGCGGCCTGGCGCCAGGGTGAGTGGCAATAATGCAAAGTGGAACAGCGGCACCGGCGCAATTTGCCAGCACCCGCGCTGGGGTGCGCACGGGGCTTTACCTGATGGTTCGGCTGTGACAAAATCCACTACAGACTAATAGTCATTAGTCGGGTGGCCCCGTAAGTGCCGCCGAGGTGGCTGTATTCCGGAGGTACCCGTGAGCGAATGCCCTTTTGCCAACCTGGTAGACCCTGACACCTATGCCGAGGGCATGCCCTACCAGCAGCTGCAGGAAATCCGTGGCGCCGGCCCGGTGGTCAAGCTGGACGATCCTATTACGGGCGTCCCGTACTGGGTGGTCACGCGGCAGGCGGAACTGGACCAGGTGAGCAAGAACCCGCAACTGTTCTCCTCGGCCGAACGCTCCCCCTTTCCGATGGAGTTCGAGCAGGAACTGGTGGAAGGCATTCACCAGAAGACCATCATCGGCATGGACCCCCCGGAACACCAGGTGGTGCGCCGCATCATGCGCGCCGCCTTCACCCCCAGGAATGTCGATTCCTACGAACCGCTGTTGCGCCAGCACGCGAAACGCATTATCGACGAGGTGGCCCCACGGGGTGAATGCGAGTTCGTGGAAGAAGTCGCCGCGGAGCTGCCGCTCATCACCATCCTGGAACTGCTGGGCGTGCCGCTGGAGGACCGCAAAAAGTTTTTCGACTGGACCAACACCATGATCTTCGCCGACGACCCGGACATGGCGGTGGACGAGGCGGCCGGGCAAATGGCCGCGGCAGAAGTGATCATGTACGCCAACGCGCTGGCGGCAAAGTACCGCGAGAATCCCAATGACAGCCTGCTGGGAGCGTTGCTGGAAGGCGAGGTGAAGGGCCGGACGATCACCGAGGAAGAATTCGGCTGGATGTTCATCCTCATCCTCGTGGGCGGCAACGAGTCCACCCGCACGGTGATCGCCCACGGCATGCGGTTGCTGATGGAAAACCCGGACCAGCTGGAATACCTGGTTGAGAATCCCGACCGGATCGGCGGCGCCTGCGAGGAAATGCTGCGCTACAACACCGCTTTCATCGCCATGCGCCGCACCGCCATGGAAGACTGCGAGCTGGGTGGACAGCAGATCAGGAAGGGTGACAAGATCCTGCTGCACTACCACACCATCAACCACGATGAGAACCTGTTCGGCGAGGATGCGATGACCTTCGACGTGCGCCGCGCCGAGCGCATGCCCGATCTCTACAACCAGCACCGTTCTTTCGGCATTGGCCAGCACTTCTGCATCGGCTCGCACCTGGCCCGGCTGGAACTGAACATCATGATGGAGGAGATCATCCCACGCCTGCGGCATCCCCAATTCTCCGGGCCACCGAAGTACGTGCGCTCCTTTTTCGTCAATGCCATGAAAGAGATGAAAATCACCTTCGACCCGGAACAGCAGGTCGACGCGGCCTGAGCAGGCTCTAATCTTGACCGCAACCGTGTACCATGCACGGCTGAATTGGTTGTTATGCCATGCACAGCAGGACTGGAGCCCACATGAACGAGCAGGCCAAACCGGAATTCATTCTCAAAGCCCATTGCCCGGCGAGCTGCGGCATCGTCGCCGGCGTGGCCACCTTCCTGGCGGAGCAGGGCTGCTACATCTCGGAATTGAATCACTTCGACGATGAACCGAATGGCAAGCTGTTCATGCGCAGTCGCTTTCACGTGGACAGCGGCGAAGCGACGCTGGACAGTCTGCGGGAGGGTTTCCTTGATGTCGCCGGGCGATTCCGCATGGACTGGCAGATCATTCCGTCCGAGGCGCCGACCCGGACCCTGATCATGGTCAGCCAGTACGATCACTGCCTGGACGACCTGCTGTACCGCCTGCGCAAGGGTGAACTGAACATGAAGATCACCGCGGTGGTCTCCAACCACCAGACCCTGCGCCCCATGGTGGAACGGGAGGGTATCCGCTTTGTCCACCTGCCCATCACCCGGGAGAACAAGCCACAGCAGGAGCAGGTCCTGCTTGATATCGTCGAGGAGACCAACACCGACCTGGTTGTCCTGGCGCGCTACATGCAGATTCTGTCGGATTCACTGTGCGAGAAGCTGTCGGGCAAGGTGATCAACATCCACCACTCCTTCCTGCCCGGTTTCAAGGGCGCCAAACCCTACCACCAGGCCTTCGAGCGCGGGGTGAAACTGATCGGCGCAACGGCCCACTACGTGACTGCAGACCTGGACGAGGGGCCCATCATCGAGCAGGCAGTGCAGTCCGTGGACCACACCTATACGCCCGATATGCTGGTTGCCGTGGGACGCGATACGGAAACCCAGGCCCTGGCCAGCGCCGTCAAACTGCACACAGAACACCGGGCCTTCGTGGACGGCAACAAGACCGTGATCTTCAAATAACCGGCTTCCTGTCCGCCCCATGGATGCGTGCCCCTGGCGTCCCCGCACCCGGCGGGGCAGGCAATTGGCCAATTCTGGGCTATGCTTGGCAGATAAAAACTGACAACCCTGTTAAGGGGTCCGAGGGTACGATTATGTCTATCAGGCAACTTTCAGTCCTGCTGTTGGCGGGCCTGGCGCTGGGACTGGCCTCTGCGGCTCATGCTGAACTCACTGTCGGCGAGAAATTCGCCGACCCCCTTCGCTCCGGGGGCTCGGGTCCCGACATGGTCGTGATACCCGAGGGCAGCTTCATTCTCGGCGGTGGGAAACCCGGCCAGCAGGACCTGGGGCTGGTCAAGCTGCACTACCTGCTGGCCTTCAGTACCACCGAGATCACCAATGCCCAGTACCGCCAGTTTCTCAAGGCCGTGCGTGCCGCCGACCTGCGCGATCATACTGGGGACGACGACCTGCCTGCTGCCGGCATCAGTTGGGAAGAGGCGGAGGCCTATGTCAACTGGCTCAGCCGGGAGAGCGGGCAATACTACCGCCTGCCCAGCGCCTCCGAGTGGGAGTACGCGGCGAGAGCCGGGACCTCCACGCCCTACAGTTGGGGCGACACCGCGGGGACAGGCAAAGCCAACTGCCTTACCTGCGGTACCGAGTTTGCAGGAAAGTTGGCCCCCGTCGGCACGTTTCCCGCCAACGCCTGGGGACTGCACGACATGCACGGCAACGTCTGGGAGTGGACCAAGGATTGCATCGACCCCAACAGTGCCCCCCCTCGAAACGGCATGCCGAAGCTGTTCGGCGACTGTGACTCCCGGGAACTGCGTGGCGGCTCCGCCCAGTCGGATGCCTGGTCAATCCGGGCGGGCGCCAGGGCCTATGCGCAGCGGAGCGCACGAGACAGCGACATCGGTTTCCGGGTGGTGCGGGAGATTCACGACTAGTTCCGGCGCCTTCCGGCGGGCGCCTTCAGGCGCTGTTGTTGCTGCGCAAGCGCTGCTTGTAACGCGCCTTGGCCAGTTGCTGCATGTCCTCCACGGTATCGCTCTCGTCCATGATCTCGCGGCCGAGCAGGGTTTCCAGGGCATCCTCCAGGGTAACGATACCGGTGGTCTGGCCATACTGGTCCTTCACCACGAACAGGTGCTCCCGGCGGCGGATGAACAGGTCCAGCAGCAGGAGTACCGGCATCTCTTCGGAAACGCGGTGCACGGGCACCACGAAATCCGCCAGCCGGCGTTCTACCGGCCCCTCCCGTGCGGCATCCAGTATCTGGGTCTTGAACACGATACCCAACACCTGGTCCAGATCGCTCTCGTACACGGGTATCCGGGTGAATGGCGCGTCCTCGAGTTGCGCCAGCGCCTCTGCCAGGTTCAGGGACGAGTCCAGCGCACAGACCACCGAGCGCGGGGTGAGAATTTCCTCGGTCCTCGCCTCCCGCAAGCGCAGGATGTTCTCCACCAGTTCGCTTTCCTGCGCCCCCAGGGCACCGTGCCGCGCACCCAGGCGAGCCAGGGCGGACAGTTCGTCGCGGCTGATGGTGGCGGCGTGGCCACTGGAAAACAGGTTGGTCAGGCGCGCGGATATCCACACCAGCGGATACAGCAGCCGGACCATTAGCGAGATCACGTAGGCAGCGGGCACCGCCAGGGGTTTCCAGAACGTGGCTCCCAGGGTCTTGGGAATGATCTCGGAAAAATACAGGATAACCAGGGTCAACAGTACGGCCACCAGGGTTTCGTAGCGCGGCCCGAACACCTTCAAAGCCTGCGCGCCCACCCCCGCGGCGCCCATGGTGTGGGCGAAAGTGTTCAGGATCAGGATCGAGGAGATGGACTCGTCCAGCTCGTTCTTGACCCGCTGCAGGGCCCGGCCACGGCGCGGCCGTTTCTCCATGGTGGTTTCCACGAACGCCGGGGTGACCGATAGCAGCACTGCCTCCAGGATGGAACACATGAATGACACGCCAATGGCGATAAAGAGGTAAATGATCAGCAGGGTCATGGGTGCACATTAGCACAAGCGTTGGACCCCCGCTTCCGCGGGGGTGACGAGGAGCTTTCGCAGCTGCGATGACGAGGTTCCGCGGGGGTGACGACGAGATTCGTCATTCCTGCGCAGGCAGGAATCCAGCTTCAGCCGAAAATACGCCCGTCTCCAGCCATGTCCAGCAACAGCTGCGGCGGCTGGAATTCCTCACCGTACTGAGTGGCCAGTTCCCGCGCCCGATCGGCAAAGGCCTGCAGGCCGTAGGCATTGACGCACTGGAATACGCCGCCCGTGTGGGGCGGGAAGCCGATCCCCATGATGGATCCGATATTGCCGTCCGCCACCGAGGTACAGACGCCCTCCTCCATGATCCGGATGGCCTCCAGCACCTGGGGAAACAGCAGCCGGTCCCTGACGTCCTGGAACGGGATATCGGCATAACCCTGCGGTGCAAACAGGTCCTTGAGTCCGGGCCAGGTCCGGGTCTTTTTACCGTTGGCGTCGTAGTCATAAAAGCCGGCGCCAGCGGCCTGGCCGGTACGGCCGGCGTCCTCGATCATGACCCGGATGACTTCCGACTCCGGGCTGTTTTCCCAGGCCTCTCCCGCGGCCTCGGCGTCGGCCTTGCGCTGCTGCATGCCGTGGTAGGCAGTCTCGATGGAAATGCTGTCCAGGGTTTCCAGCGGCCCCATGGGGGAGCCGTTGAAGGCCGCCCCGTTCTCGATCAGCGCCGGGTTGACCCCTTCCGCCAGCATGCGCTGGCCCTGGGTGATGGTCTGCCCGATCACCCGGGTGGTAAAGAAGCCCGGCGCGTCCCTGACCACGATGGGTTTCTTGCCCAGCTGCTGGGCCAGGTCAAAGGCCCTGGCCAGCGCGGTATCCGAGGTCTGCGCGCCGGTGATGATCTCCACCAGGGGCATGCGTTCGGCGGGCGAGAAGAAATGCATGCCGATAAAATTCTGCGGCCGGACCGAGGCCCCGGCCAGCTCCGTGATCGGCAGGGCGGAGGTGTTGCTGGCAAACACCGCGTCGGGGCCCAGCACCGCTTCAGTCTCCCGCGTCACCGCGGCCTTCACCTCGCGGTTCTCAAATACCGCCTCGATTACCAGGTCGCAACCGGCCAGGTCATTGACGGCATCGGTGGGGTGGATTCGGGAAAGAATATCCACCGCCTGGGCCTCGTCTATGCGTCGGCTTTTTTCGCAGGCGGTGGCGGCATACTGTTTGCCTTTTTCGGCGTTCTCCCGGGTCAGGTCCTTCAGGACTACCTCGATCCCTACCTTGGCCGCGTTGAAGGCGATACCCGCACCCATGACACCGGCACCCAGGATACCGAGTTTTTGCACCCCGGTTTTTTCGATCCCGTCCGGTCGCGAGGCGCCGGCGTCCAGTTCATTCATCTGCAGGAAGAACGTGGTCATCATATTACGCGCCACCTGGTCCAGCAACAGGCGCTGGAAATAGCGCGCCTCGATGATGTGGGCCGTCTCGTAATCCACCCGGGCGGTGTCGACGACGGCCGCCATGATCACCTGCTGGGCCGGCATATTGCCGCGGGTCTGCACCATCACGTTGACCGGGCCGAAATAGGTCAGTCCCTGGGTGGCGGGATCCTCAGGGCCACCCCCGGGGATGCTGTAGCCGGGTTCCTCCCAGGGTTGCCTGGCCTCCGGGTTGGCCAGGATCCAGGCCCTGGCCTTGCGCGCCATCTCCTCCTCGCTGGCCGCCAGTTCGTGTACCAGCCCCTGGTCCAGCGCCCGCCCGGCATCGAGCTGCTTGCCCTGAGAAATCAGGGTCAGGGCTGCCTGCATCCCCAGCAGGCGTACCAAGCGCACCACGCCGCCGGCACCCGGCATCAGCCCCAGCATCGCCTCCGGCAGGCCGATCTTCACGCGCCGGTCGTCCAGCGCAATGCGGTGGTGACAGGCCAGGGCGATCTCGTAGCCCCCACCCAGGGCCGCGCCGTTGATACCCACCACGACAGGCACCCCGAGTTTTTCCAGGCGCGCCAGCGGCGCCTTGGACGCCAGCAGCTCCTCCAGCATGCGTTCGCGCTCCGCCTCGTCCGCGTCCAGGTCCATCTCCAGCATCCGGGTGATATCGCCACCGGCGAAAAACTGGCCCGGCTTGCCGCTGCAGATGTAGACCCCCTTGAGCTCGCCCTTCATCGCCTCCAGCTCGTCCAGGGCTTTCGGCATGGCCTCGGCATACTCATCGCCCATGACGTTGACTGACTTGCCCTGCTGATCGAACACCAGGTCAACGATGCCGTCGGGGCCTTTTTCCAGTCTGATGTAACTCATATCCGTTCTCCAATCCTGTTCCGCTAGACCCGCTCGATAATAGTGGCGATGCCGATACCGCCCCCGGCGCACAGGGTGACCAGGCCGGTGTTGAGGTCGCGACGTTCCAGCTCGTCCAGCAGGGTGCCGAGGACGATGGCACCCGTGGCGCCGATGGGGTGGCCCATGGCGATGGCCCCGCCATTGACGTTGATCCGCTCGTCCTCGACGCCCATCAGCCGCTGGTAGCGCAGCACGACCGAGGCAAACGCCTCGTTCAGCTCGAACAGGTCGATATCCTCCGCCGTCATGCCCGCCAGCTGCAGGGCTTTCTGCGAGGCCGGCGCAGGCCCGGCCAGCATGATGGTGGGCTCGGTCCCGGTCAGGGCGCAGGCCCTGATGCGGGCGCGGGGCTTCAGCCCCTGGGCCTCCCCCGCCTCCCGGTTGCCGAGCAGCACCAGCGACGCCCCATCCACCACACCGGAGGAATTCCCGGGTGTGTGGATGCAATCCACTGTTTCCACCTGGGGATACCTGAACTTGAGGAACTCCCCATGACCGTAGTCGTTGAACATCTGGAAGGAGGGCTTGAGCTTCGCCAGACCCTCCATGTCGGTGGGTCGGATCAACTCGTCGCGGTCCAGTATGGTCACCCCGTTGAGGTCCTTGACCGGCACGATCGAACGGTCGAAGTAGCCGTTGTCGCGGGCATGCGCGGCGCGGGCCTGGGACTGGCAGGCGTAGCGGTCCGCGTCCTCGCGGGTGAAACCGTCCAGGGTTGCCATCAGGTCGGCGCCCAGTCCCTGGGATATGCCGTAGCTCTTCATCGCCACCCAGGGATCGCCGGCCGCCGCCCCGCTGGCGCCCATGCCCAGTCGCGACATACTTTCCACACCGCCGGCGATACCCATGGACTCCATCCCGGCCATGATTTTCATCGCCACCGTGTTGACGGCGTCCAGGCCGCCCGCGCAATAGCGGTGCAACTGGGCACCGACGGTGACATTGTCCCAGCTGGAGTAGACCAGCGCGGTCTTGGCAATGTTCTGGCCCTGCTCCTTTACCGGCTCACCGGTGGCGCAGATGAAGTCCTCCACCCGGGTCGTATCCAGCGCGTGGCGGTCCTTCATGGCCTCCAGCAGGTTGGTCACCAGGTCGATGGGCTTGACCTCGTACAGACCGCCCCCGGGCTTGCCTTTGCCCCGCGGCGTGCGGATGGCGTCGTAAATAAAGGCATCGTTGCTCATGCTGTCCCTCGCAGATTCCTGGCACCGGCATGCGCCGGTTGGCAAAGCCTGCCAACATACTGGAAGACCGGGGTTCCACAAGATGCCGCGTGGATTAGCGTGGCGGTGTATGGGGATTTGAACTGCTCTCAACTCCGGGGTGTACGGTTCGGCCAATAAGCCCTGACCTTTTGTGCCAGGTCCGTGACAATTGAAGATAGCCGGTGAGCGCTTTATGATCCTGCTGCTCACCGCCGACAAAGGACAAGTCCACAGTGACCGACGACGAACTGGTTGCCCTCTACAACAGGCGCCTGCTTCCATTCATCACCCGCATGGGGGGGGTGGTAATCGGAGTGGACAGCGCCGCCGGGACCTGCACCTTCGAATACGATATCAGCACCGATTACTGCCACTCGGGTGACGTGGTGCAGGGCGGCTTCGTGACCGCGATGCTGGACGCGGCAGCCACCCACGCGGTCTTCGCCGCCTATGGCGGCAAGGTGAACAACGTCTCCTCACTGGAGATCAAGACCAGCTTTTTCGAGCCGGCCCGCGCCGGTCGCCTGACCGCCATCGGCCGCCTGGTGCGTGGCGGCTACAAGACCGCGTTCATGGAGGCCGACCTGTTCGACGCCGGTGGCACCCTCACCGCCCGGATCAGCACGGTGGGCAAACTGGCGCGCAAGGACTGAAACGGCGCTATGGATCGGCTCGGACAGATTGTCGCAACACTGAGTACCTACGGCGAACTGCTGGTCTCGGTCCTGCTCGCCATGGTGGGCGGTATCGTGCTGATCCTGTTGCTGTACCGCCTGGTAGCGCGCATGGTCACCCCGGGCTCGCGCTACGCGCGGATCATCAAGGTCTTTTTCGGCGCCGTCTACGTCATGATCCTGGTGATCACGGCGCTGATCGCCGCGGAACAGGTGCTGGATATCGCAACCCGCAGGGTGGCCGGACTGGCCATGCTGGCGGTCGTCGTCGGCGCGGTGATCGTCTTCTTCCTGCTGCCCTTCGTGCCGCGGCTGCCGTTCACCCTCGGCGACATGGTGAAAATACGCGATGTCCTGGGCACCGTGGATGCCATCACCGCCTACCAGGTGGTCATCCGGACGTTCGACGGACAGATTGTCTATTTCCCCACCGCCCTGCTGGTGACCGGGCCGGTGATCAATTACAGCCACACACCCCATCGCCGGGTGGAACTGTCCCTGGCGCTCAGCAGCGAAAGCGACATCGAGCAGGCGCGGCAAATCCTGCTGGAACTGATGAACAACGACCACCGGACCCTGGCCGACCCGGCGCCGGCGGTCTACATCACCGGCGCCGGGGACGGCAAGGTGACGCTGTCCGCTTACAGCTGGGTGGCTAACAGCGACTGGTTGGCCACCCGGGATGCCCTGTACGTGGCGGTCGTGAAAGCCTTTGCCGACATCGACGCCGTGAACCTGGCACTGCCCAGGGTCGAGCTGGTCGAAGACTGGTAATTTCCCGGCGGGACACCTCCCGCCGGTGCACTTTCCTGCTACACTGGCACCGACTCCGATTTGTTCCAGATGTATCCCAGGTGACCCGACTCAATCCGCGACAGCGCGAGGCCGTGCGCTATATCGATGGCCCCCTGCTGGTGCTCGCCGGCGCCGGTTCCGGCAAGACCAGCGTGATCACCGAGAAGATCGCCTACCTGGTGAATACCTGTGGTATCCGCGCCAGCCACATCGCCGCGGTGACCTTTACCAACAAGGCCGCCCGGGAGATGAAAGACCGGGTGGGCAGATTGCTGCAGGCCGGCAAGGGCGAGGGGCTTACGGTCAGCACCTTCCACCAGCTGGGCCTCAAGATCATTCGCGCGGAGCGCAAGCAGCTCGGCCTGAAAAACGGCTTCAGCATTTTTGATGCCGAGGACAGCCGCAACCTGATCCGCGACCTGTTGATCCAGGAGCACGGTGCCGAGGGCGACCAGGCCGGCGTCATCCAGCAGCGCATCTCCAACTGGAAAAATGACCGGCTGCTGCCGGAGCAGGCACTGGCCGCCGCCGGTAGCCCGGCGGACCTGCTCTGCGCCCAGGCCTACCTGCGCTACCAGCGCGCCCTGGCCGCCTATAACGCACTGGATTTCGACGATCTCATTCTCAAGCCCACCGTCCTGTACGAGCACCAGCCGGACATTCTCGAGAAATGGCAGAACCAGCTGCATTACCTGCTGGTGGACGAATACCAGGACACCAACAGCAGCCAATACCTGCTGGTGCGGCAACTGGTGGGCCTGCGCGGCGGGTTGACTGTGGTCGGTGACGACGACCAGTCCATCTACGCCTGGCGCGGGGCCCGGCCGGAGAACCTGGCCCTGCTGCAGGAGGACTTTCCGGGGCTGAGGCTGGTCAAGTTGGAGCAGAACTACCGCTCTACCTCTCGTATTCTCAAGGCCGCCAACACGCTGATCGCCCACAATGCCCATGTATTCGACAAGCAGCTGTGGTCGGAGCTGGGCTACGGCGACCCGCTGCGGGTGATCCGCTGCGCTGACGAGCAGGCCGAGGCCGACCAGGTGGTGGCGGAAATAATGGACCACAAGTTGCGCAAGCGCACCCGCTTCGGCGACTACGCCATACTCTACCGGGGCAACCACCAGTCGCGACTGATCGAACTGGCACTGCAGCAACAGCAGGTGCCCTACCACATCAGCGGCGGCACCTCCTTCTTCGCCCGCAACGAGGTGAAGGACATCATGGCCTACCTGCGCCTGCTGATTAACGAGAACGACGACAATGCCTTCCTGCGCATCGCCAATGTCCCGCGGCGCAAGCTGGGGGCCTCTACCCTGGAGTCTCTCGGACAGTTTGCCAATGCGCAGCACCTGAGCCTCAACCAGGCCATCGACCGCATCGACCGGGACCAGCTGCCCGAAGCGGGCCTGAAGCGACTGCGGGAGTTCCGCCACTGGCTGGACCAGACCCGCCAGCGCTGCCGCGGCGAACACGGGGTCTCCGGCATTCGCCAGCTGATTCGCGATATCGACTATGAGGAGTGGCTGAACCAGATCAGCTCCTCAGAGGAAGTGGCCGAGCGTCGCATGGGTAACGTGCATTTCCTGCTGGACGGGCTGCAGCGGGTGATGACCGAGGACCGGGTGGAACTGGATGAGGCCATCGCGCGGCTGGTGTTGCGCGACCTGATGGAACAGCAGGACGAAGAGGACAAGGGCCCGGACAGCGTCCAGCTGATGACCCTGCACGCCTCCAAGGGCCTGGAGTTTCCCCACGTCTACATCATCGGTATGGAGGAGCGGCTGCTGCCGCACAAGGTCAGCATCGACGAGGACAATATCGAGGAAGAGCGCCGCCTGGCCTACGTCGGCATTACCCGCGCGCGCCAGACCCTGGCCATGACCCTGGCACAGAAACGACGCCAGTTCGGGGAAACGGTCAAATGCGAGCCCAGCCGATTTATCGACGAGTTGCCCCAGGAAGACCTGCACTGGCTGGGCGGCACCGGTGAGGACGACGGTCAGGCCAACGAAGAACGCGGCCAGGAAACCCTGGCCGGCCTGAAAAGCCTGTTCGGTTGACACTCGGGGGACAGTTTGAATTTCGGGGACAGTTTACTTAATTGTTCGCCGGCCGTGCGAGATCAATCGAAACCCCCGAATTAAGTAAACTGTCCCCGAAATTGGCGGGTCAGCCCACGAAGGCCCTGCGAGGCTCGGCCACACCCTCCGACCGGGTGCCCTTCAGGTATGCCAGCATGGTGTCAGCGTCGGATACTTCAAAGGGGTCTATGGCACAGTTGTCGCCAAACTCCGACTCCACGAAGATCTTCTCGATGCGGCCATCGTCCACCAGCATGGAGTAACGCCAGGAGCGCATGCCAAAGCCCAGGTTGGACTTATCCACCAGCATACCCATCTTGCGGGTAAACTCGCCGCTGCCATCGGGCAGCAAGGTGATGTTCTTGTTGCCCACATGCTTGCCCCATTGGAACATGACGAAGGCATCGTTCACCGACAGGCAGATGATGTCGTCCACGCCCTGGGCGCGGAACTCCTCGTACAGCTCGTCGTAACGCGGCAGGTGGTTGGAGGAGCAGGTCGGGGTGAACGCGCCAGGCAGGGCGAACAGCACCACTTTCTTGCCGCCGAAAATGTCGGCGCTGCTGCGGTCCTCCCAGCGATAGGGATTATCGCCGCCTACGGACTCATCCCGCACACGGGTCTTGAACACGACATTCGGTACACGATCTACTACAGTCATAACTTGTCTCCTTGATCATTACAGGCATCAGTTGCCGTTGATGGGTAGACTAGGGGAAATCTTTTTATAGGTAAATTTGATTATAAGTATGGATGCTATTGAAATTATTAATCAAGAAGTCCGACTGTGAACGTCGCCATCCCCACCCGCTTTAACGGTCCCCGGGACAGCGCCAACGGCGGTTACAGCTGCGGTCTGCTGGCCGCACAGATCGACGGCGCCGCGCGGGTGCGGCTGTTTGTGCCCCCACCCCTGGACCAGCCGCTGGTCCTGCGAGAGGCCGGTGAGGGACAGGTGGACCTGCTCCACGGGGAGACCCTGGTGGGCAGTGCCTGGCCTGCGGACCTGGATCTGGATATTCCCCAGGCGCCCGACCTGGAGACCGCGCGCCGGGCCAGCGAAGGGTATCCGGGGCACCGGCAACACGCTTATCCCACCTGCTTTGTCTGCGGCCCCGGGCGGCCCGCACAGGACGGGCTCGAACTGTATCCGGGCCGGGTCGGCGACGGCCCACTCATGGCCTGCCCCTGGCGACCCGCCGCCGACACACTCGATGAGAAGGGGTTCGTGCGGCCGGAAATCGTCTGGAGTGCCCTCGATTGCCCGGGCTACTTTGCCGCCCTGCCAGCGGGTACGGCGGCCCTGCTGGGCGAGCTGACCGCCGAGCTCTACGCGCCGGTGCCAGCCGCAGAAGAGCTCATCGTGTTCACCTGGCCAAGGGGCAACGAGGGGCGCAAGCACTGGGGCGCCACGGCCATCGCGGACCAGTCAGGCAGGGTGCTGGCCGCGTCCCTGTCCCTGTGGATTATCCTGAAGTAAGGGCTGTTACTGCTCGCGGCCGCCGATCCGGACGGCAAGCCCCAGGCGCCGCTTCACCCGCTCCCGCAGGCCCTGCACGATAGCGTAGAAACCGGGAATGAACAGGGTGCCCACCAGCAGCGCCGCCAGCATTCCGGTAATCACCGTGATGCCAAGGGACCGCTGCCCGAAGGCGCCCGCGCCGCTGGCGAATACCAGCGGCAGAATCCCCAGGATAAAGGACGCTGCCGTCATGCACACCGCCCGGAAACGGAGTCTGGCCGCGGCCCGGGCCGCCTCCCTGACCGGCTCACCCAGCTCCTCGCGGCGACTGCGGGCAAATTCAACGATCAGGATGGCGTTCTTGGCCGCCATACCGATCAACAATACCAGGCCGATCTGGGCATACAGGTTGAGGGCATTGCCGGCCGCCAACAGGCCCGCTATCGCGCCGCCGATCGCCATGGGCACGACCAGGATGATCGCCACCGGCATGGACCAGCTCTCGTACTGGGCCACCAGGAACAGGTAGACGAACAGCAGCGCCAGGCCGAAGGCGATCACGCCCAGGTTGCCTGCCTCTTTCTCCTGGTAGGCCAGCCCGGTCCACTCCATGCGGTATCCGCCGGGCAGAATATCCCGCATCAATTGTTCGGTAATGGCCATGGCTTCACCGCTGGAGTAACCCGGTGCCGGCGAGGCCTGCACCGGCGCGGCCCGGTACAGGTTGTAGCGGCGCGCGATATCCGGCCCCAGGATCGGCCGGGTGCGGACCAGCGTGCTCAGGGGCACCATATCCCCCGACTCCGAGCGCACATGGAAATGCTCCAGGTCAGTCAGGTCGGAGCGGTAGGAGGACTCGGCCTGCATGACCACCCGGTAGGTCTGGCCGAACTTGTTGAAATCGTTGATGTACAGGGATCCCATCTGGGCCTGCAGGGTGGCGAAGATTTCGGTCAGGGGCACGCCGAGATTCTTCGCCTTGACCCGGTCGACGTCGATAAAATACTGCGGCACGTTGGCACGGTAGGTGCTGAATACCCCTTGCAACCCCGGGGTGTTGTTGCCGTCCACGATCACGTTGTTCAGCACCGCGGCCAGTTCGGCCGGGGACCGCGACAGGGTGTCCTGGACCATAAACTCCAGCCCCCCCACCACACCCATTCCGGGCACCGCGGGTGGCGCCAGGGCGAATATCTGGGCTTCCGGCACCTCGCTGAAGCCCACCGCGTTGGTGCGCTCTGCCACGGCGAACACCACGTTTTCCGCCTCTGTGCGCTCATCCCAGTGGTTGAGCACCACGAACATGGTGCCACCGTTGCTGGACATGGCCCCGGTCAGCACCGAGTAGCCGGTAATCGCGGTCACACTCCGCACCGCGGGATCGGACTCCAGCAATTTCCCGAGCTTGTCCATGACTGTCTTGGTACGGCTGAGGGAGGACGCGTCGGGCAACTGCACCGCCACCATCATGGCGCCCTTGTCCTCAGAGGGGACAAAGGCCGTGGGCGTGTTGAGCACCCCCGCAGCCAGGGCCGCCATCCAGGCCACAAAGACCAGCGCCAGCACGGCCAGCTTGCGCAGCAACCACTGCACGCCGCGATCGTATTGCCCGGTAACGCGGGCAAATCCCCTTTGGAAGGCCCGGTACCAGCGCGCATCGTGCTGGCCACCGGACTTCAACAGCATGCCGCACAGGGCGGGCGACAGGGTCAGTGCATTGAGGGAAGAGAAGCTCACCGCGACACAGATGGTCACGGCGAACTGGCGGTACATTTCGCCGGTGATGCCGGGCAGCAGTGCCACCGGCACAAACACCGCCAGCAGCACCAGGGTGGTGGCGATGATGGCGCCGCCCACCTCGTCCATGGTCACCAGGGCCGCCTCCCGGGCGCTCATCCCCGGGTCTTCGCGCAGGTGGCGATCGCAATTTTCAATGACCAGGATGGCGTCATCCACCACGATACCGATGGCCAGGATCAAGCCGAACAGGGTTACCGTATTAATCGACATTTCCAGGGCGTACATCACGGCAAAGGTCGCGATCAGTGACACCGGAATGGCTACCGTGGGAATCAGGGTGGCGCGCAGGCTACCCAGGAACACGTAGGTAATGGCGATGACCAGCGCCACCGCCTGCAGCAGCGACAGGACCACCTGCTGCACGGCAGCGGAGACGTAGCGCGTGGTGTCGTAGTTGATCACATAGTCCAGGCCCTGGGGAAAATAGCGGGCCAGCTCCGCCACCTGCTGGTCCACCGCCTCGCCCGTGGCCAGGGCATTGGCGTCCGCCATCAGGTACAGGGCCACGTTCACCGCCGGTTTGCCGTTGACCTCGCCAAAGAAATTGTAGGCCGCCTGGCCCAACTCGACCCGCGCCACATCGCGCAGGTAGATGGCGGAACCGTCGGGGTGGGCGCGCAGCACGATCTGCTCGAATTCTTCCACCTCCTGCAGCCGACCCTTGGTCTGCAGGGTGTATTCCGTCTGGAGATCGCCCTCGAAGGGTGGCGCCCCGATCTTGCCCGCGGCCACCTGGATATTCTGCTCCTGCAGGGCGCGCTGGATATCCACCACCGACAGGCCGAGGTTGGTCATGTGGTCGGGGTCGAGCCACAGGCGCATGGAGTAGGCCGCCTCGCCCAGGATATTGGCGGCGGAAACACCGTCGATACGGGACAGGGCACTGACCACATTGATCTTGACGTAGTTGGAAATGAACTTGTAATCCAGGCTGTTATCCGGCGAGGTGAAACTCACGATCTTGAGCAGGTCGGGCGAACGTTCATCCACCCGCAAGCCGGTGGCCTTGACCTCCTGGGGCAGGCTCGGCTCGGCCAGCTTGACCCGGTTCTGCACCCGCACCAGGGCCATGTCGGGGTCGGTACCGACCTTGAAGGTCACGGTGAGGTTGTAGCTGCCGTCGTTGGAGCTGCGGGAGGACATGTAGATCATATCTTCCACCCCGTTGATCCTGTCCTCCAGCGGGGCGGCCACGGTTTTCTCCACAATCTCCGCCGAGGCGCCGGGATAGGTCCCGGATACCGTGATGTTGGGTGGCGAAATGGAGGGGTACTCGGTGACCGGCAGCAGCGCCACCGCGAGGGAACCGAGCAGGGTCAGGACAATGGAAATGACCAGGGCGAACTTGGGGCGCCGGATAAAGAAGGCCGAAAACACGCCGCCCCCTCAGCCCGGCGTATCGGCCAGGGAACGCACCTGCACGGGCATTCCGGGCCGCACCTGCTGCAGACCCCGCACAATGACCCGGTCACCCTCTTCCACCCCCCTGTGCACCAGCACCAGGTGGTCGAAGCGCTCACCCAGTTCCACATTGCGCCGCTGTACGGTGTTGCCGCCATCGACGATCAGCACGAAGCTGCCCTGCTGGTCCGCCTGCACTGCCGCCTGGGGCAGGAATAGTCCCTCGACCAGTTGCGTGTCCTGCAGTATGACCCGCACGTACTGACCGGGCACCAGCAGTCCGTCGGGATTCGGGATGCGGGCCCGGGTCTCCATGGTGCCCGTACTGCGGTCGATACGATTGGCGAAATAATCGATCTTGCCTATCTCGGGATACAGCGTGCCATTGGTAAGCTCCAGGCTGACCTCGATGTTCCTCAAGGCCTCCGGGGCCGGTTTTTCTTTCATGCGGGTCTCCAGCACCCCCACATAGGTGGCCTCGCTGACCTGGAACAGGGCCTCGATCGGGTCGATGCTGACCAGGGTGGTGAGATCGCCGGTGGTGGGCCCGACCAGGTCCCCGACCGAGGCAGTGCTGCGGCCGATGCGACCGGTGATGGGTGCCCGAATGGTGGTAAATCCGAGGTTGACCTCGGCGCTGGTGATCTGGGCCCGGGCGGACTCTATGCGGGCATCGGCGTCGAGTTTCTTGGCAGTCAGTTCATCCATCTCAGACTGGGAGATGGCACCCTTGGGCAACAACTCCTGGCCGCGGCTGAAATTACGCTTGGCATTGGCCTGGTTTGCGAGGGCGGCTGCCAGCTCGGCCCTGGCCCGGGCCAGCGCCGCCTCGTATTCGGATGACTCCAGGGTATACAGCACATCGCCGGCCTGCACGACTTCCCCCTCGCGGAAATTACGGGTCAGCAGATAGCCGGTAACACGGGCCTGGATGGCCACGTCGTCCCGGGCCTGCAGCCGCCCCACGTACTCCGACTTGGGCCGGTACGGCTCCAGCGCGACCTCGTCAACCACGACTTCAACCAGCCGGGGTGGCGGCGCTTCCTCGGCACAAGCGGCCAGCAGAGCACTCAGGACAAGGGCGACGAGAGTTCTCAAGTGAATCTCCGGAGCGGAAGTAACCCTACTTTAGCAGGTTCCAGAATGAAAAAAGCCGCGGCGCGGTGCGCCACGGCTTTTCGGGGTGATGCCGGCCTTACTGGCTGCCGGCGACCATGTAATCGACCGCCGCCATGATTTCCTCGTCGGAGCAGTTCATGCACCCGCCTTTGGCGATCATGCCGGTGCCCGGGACACCGTTGAGGCCGCTGGCGTGCAGGGCATCCGAGCCCTTGGCAATCCGCTCGGCCCAGGCGGCGACGTCACCCAGTTTTGGTGCGCCGCCGGCACCGGTGCTGTGGCAGGCCATGCAGGCGCCGTTATAGACCTCTTCCCCGGAACGGGGCCCGGCACTGGCGGAAGCGGCAGCGCCACCGCAGCTGCTGTCGCCCTCCAGGCACACCTCGCCGACGGGCTTGATGCGCTCCTCGATCTCGGCCCTGGCGGCGTCACTGTAGTCCTGGGCGGAGGCGGCCATGGCCAGAAGCATGGCAAAAATGCTGAATATGCGGATAGTCACTTGGGGGTCCCCTTTCGTTACCGGCGCGCATTATAGCCACTATTTCACCCCGGGAAAACTCGCCCCGGCGCGACCCGGAGCCGACTTTTGATCTCCCTCACTGGCAGCCCGGGTTCAAAAGTTCTAATCTGGTACGACTCGTTTCACCCGCCTGACCGGAGCAACTGACTTGCCATGAAGCTTTACACCTACGACCCCGCGCCCAATCCCCGCCGCCTGCGACTGTTTATGGACTACAAGGGGATCGAAATCGAGACCGTGCAACTGGACCTGATGAACAAGGAGCAATTCAGCGAGAAATACCGGGAAATCAACCCCCAGAGTACCGTGCCTGCCCTGGTGCTGGACGACGGTACCGTGTTGCCCGAGGTCATCGGCGCCTGCGTGTACCTCGAGGAGTTGCACCCGGAGAGGCCCCTGCTCGGCACCACCCCGCTGGAAAAAGCACTGGTGTTCTCGGAAGACCATGCCCTGTTCAATACGGCCTTCGCGGCCGTCGCCGAGTCCTTCCGCAACAGCACGCCGGGGTTCAAGGGCCGTGCCCTGCCGGGACCGCAGCCGATCGAGCAGATCGAGGCGCTGGTGGAACGGGGCCGCACCCGCCTGTCCTTTTACTGGGAGCAACTGGACCAGCGCCTGGCGGAACGCGACTGGCTGGTGGGCGACGCTATCACCTTCGCCGATATCGACCTGCTGGTATACTGCGAATTCGCCGGCTGGATCAAGGCCGCCCCGGGAGAGGAATTGCCCCACCTGGTGGCCCACAGCGAGCGGGTACGGCAGGCCGTCGCCTGATTCCGGGCCGGGGGGCAGTTCCATGACCCGCTTGTTCACGGCGCTGGTCCTGTGCGGCTGCGCGATGGCGGCGGCCGCCCAGCCGGCTCCAAGAGACCTGATAGAGAAGGCCATGGAGCACTGGCGCGGGCTCACGTCGATCAGCGAGATGACCATGGTCATCCACCGCCCGGACTGGGAGCGCACCATGTCGATGCGCAGTTGGACCAAGGGCGACAAGCATTCCCTGGTACGGGTGACCGCACCGAGCAAGGACGCCGGCAGCGGCACCCTGCTGATCGACAACGCCATGTGGACCTTCACCCCCAAGATCAACCGGGTCATCAAGGTGCCCTCCTCCATGATGAGCCAGAGCTGGATGGGATCGGACCTGTCCAACAAGGACATCAGCAAGTCCACCGATATCATCGACCAGTATGACCACAGCCTGCTGGCAACCCGGGAGGAAGACGGCCACACCCTGTACACGCTGGAGTCCATTCCCCACGAGGAGGCGGCCGTGGTCTGGGGCAAGGAAGTCACGGTGATTCGCGACGACTACGTGATGGTGGAGCAGCAGTTCTGGGACCAGGATGGGCAGTTGGTCAAGACCCTCAGGGCCTCGGAAGTGCGGGAGATGGGTGGCCGAACGGTGGCCACCGTGATGCGCATGCAGGAGGTCGACACCCCCGATGAGTGGACCGAGATTCGCATCGACGAGGCGGCGTTCGACGCCGACGTCCCCGACAACCTGTTCACCCTGTCCAACCTGAGAAACCCGCGCCAGTGAACGTGACCGGGCGCCTGGCGTGGCGCAACCTGTGGCGTCACCGCCGCCGGACCTGGCTGACCGTGGGCGCCATGGTGTTCTGCAATGCCCTGCTGGTTTTCATGATCTCGTTCCAGTTTGGCAGCTACGGCATGATGATCGACGCCACCCTGTCGATCATGACCGGTCACCTGCAGGTCCAGCACAAGAACTACAACGCCGATCCGCGCATGCGCTACACGGTGCCCGACGGACTGTCCCTGGCGCGGCAGTTGCGACAGCAGACCGGGCTGGAGTCCATGGCCGCGCGCGGCACGGCTTTCGCCCTGGCCTCCAGCGCAGAGCGTTCCTTCGGGATCCAGATCACCGGGGTGGAACCGGACCACGAGCCACTGGTATCCAACCTGCCGGGCCTGGTGCGCCAGGGGCGCTACCTGGAGGGACTGACGACCGAGGAGATCGTGGTCGGTTCGGTACTGGCGCGCAACCTCAAGGTGGAGGTCGGTGACGAACTGACCTTCCTGGGCAGTGGCCGCGACGGCTCCTTCGCGGCAGGCATCGTCACCGTGGTCGGCATCATCAACAGCGGCAACGCTGACCTGGACCGGGTTATCGCCCAGGTGCCGCTGGGTTATTTCCAGGACAGTTTCGCCATGGGCGGTGCGGTGCACAACATCGCCGCCTGGGTCGAAGACCTGGCCGCGGTGCAACCTATGAAAAAGCGGCTGCAGGCGCTGGTCGCCGACCCGGACCTGGTGGTACTCGACTGGGACCAGTTGCAGCCGGGCCTGCGCCAGGCCATCACGGCCGACATCACCAGTGGCTTCGTCATGTACGCGGTCCTGATCGTGCTGGTCGCATTCAGCGTACTCAACACCCAGCTCATGTCCGTGCTGGAGCGGACCCGGGAATTCGGCGTCATGATGTCCCTGGGACTGCGGCCGGGTACGCTCGGCCGGCTGGTGCTGCTGGAAACCGCGGTCATGTCGCTGCTTGGACTGGTGCTGGGCGCCCTGCTGGGCATCGTGATCACCCTCTATTTCCAGGTGTATGGCTTTTATATACCGGGCATGGAAGAGGCCATGGCTCAGTACAACCTGCCGGGTCGCCTGTATCCGCATATCAGCCTGCTCAGCGTGATTCTCGGCCCCTCGGTGGTCTTTATCGGGGGCATGCTCGCCGCCATCTACCCGTCCCTGCGCCTGTACCGCCTGGAACCGGTGCAGGCGATGAGGGCGGCCTGATGGCCGACGGCTACGCACCCACCATGCGCGTCCTGGCCGTCCTGGCCTGGCGCAACCTGTGGCGCAACTACCGCCGCACCCTGATCATGCTGGCCGCCATTGTGGTCGGCGTCTGGGCCATGATCCTGTTCAGCGCCATGATGCGCGGCATGCTGGACGAGATGGTCGCCGGCGGCCTGCGCGTACTGCCGGGCGAGGCGCAGATTCACCACAGCGGCTACCGCGACGACCCCAGCGTCGCGAACAGCATGGACGCCCCCGCCGGGGCCCTGCGGAACACCCTCGACAGCCCACCCATCCAGGCCTGGACCAGCCGGGTCAAGGTCCCGGGCATGGTGGTCAGCGAACGCGACAGCCGCGGCGTGGTGCTGTTGGGCGTTGAACCGGAAGGAGAAATCGCCCTGGGATTCCAGCCGGACAAGATCGTCGAGGGCCGCTTCCTGGAGTCTGCCGAAGACGATGGGCTGGTGATTGGTCGCAAGCTGGCGGAGCGGCTCGAGACTGACCTCGGCAAGCGCGTCGTCATCATGTCCCAGGACCCGGACAACGAGGTCGCAGAGCGCGGCGTCCGGGTGGTCGGCGTCTATACGGCGCGGCTGCAGGGTACCGAGGAAACCTATGCCTATATCGGCCGCCAGGTTCTGCAGGACCTGCTGGGTATCGGCGACCAGGTGTCCGAGGTTGCCATCACGGCTGGCGACTACCTGCAGGTGAATCAGTGGCTGCCGGCCGTGGCGGAGGCCGCCGGGCCAGAACTGGAAACCCTGCCCTGGACCCGCCTGGACGGGTATCTCGACAGCATGCTCAGGGTGCAGGGCAACATGAACGTGGTGTTCATGGTCGTCATTTTCCTGGCGCTGTCCTTCGGCCTGGTCAACACCCTGGTCATGGCCGTGTTCGAGCGGGTGCGCGAGATCGGCCTGATGATGTCGCTGGGCATGCGGCCGCGCTGGATCATGTACCAGGTATTGCTGGAGAGTCTGATCCTGCTGACCCTCGGCCTGCTGGTGGGCAATATATTGGCGCTCGTCACCATCCTGCCCCTGGAGAGCGGTATCGACATCTCCGTCGTGGCCGAGGGCATGGAGATGGCTGGTATGGGTACTACCCTGTACCCCGCGCTGGCGGTTGCCGACATGCTGATGTCCACGGTCGTGGTTATCGTACTGGGACTGCTGGCCAGCCTGCTGCCGGCGTGGCGCGCCTCGCGCCTCGACCCGGTGCGGGCAATGGCGAGAACCTGAGGAGAATCCATAACAATGACGGCGATTGCCTGTAAAGACCTGTGCAAGACCTTTACCCAGGGCGAACAGACCATCACCGGCCTGGACCGGGTCAGTATCAACGTCGCGCCAGGCGAATTTGTCTGCCTGTCCGGTCCCTCCGGCTCCGGCAAGACCACCCTGCTGAACGCCATGGGCGGGCTGGACAGCCCGGACAGCGGCGAGATCCGGGTGGGTGACCGGCGCGTGGACCAGCTCGACAAATCCGAACGCGCCGATATGCGCCTGCACAATATCGGCTTCGTCTTCCAGGCCTATAACCTGATTCCGGTGCTGACCGCGCGGGAAAACATCGAGTTCGTCATGCACGTGCAGGGTGTGCCGGCCTCCGAGCGACGAGACAAATCCAGCGCCATCCTCGAGGAAGTGGGCCTGTCCGGCCTGGGCGACCGGCTGCCGGCGCAGCTGTCCGGCGGCCAGCAGCAACGGGTGGCTGTGGCCCGCGCCATCGTCAGCAACCCGACCCTGGTGCTGGCGGACGAGCCGACCGCCAACCTGGATTCCCACTCCGCTGAGCAGTTGATGGAGCTGTTCGTGGCGCTCAATCGCGAGCGCGGCATCACCTTCGTTATCGCCACCCACGACGTCCGGGTCATGGCCTACTGTCGCCGGCTGATCCGCATGGTGGACGGCAGGATCGTCGCCGACGAGACCCAGCCGGGCATCGGCTGATGCGTGGGATAGCGTGCCTGGTTTACCTGGCCGGCGTGCTGGCTCTGCCGGCCCAGGCCCAGCTGCTGGACTTCAAAAGCGGTCACCTCAAGGGCCAGTACCTGCTGGGCACCTACCCCGATGACAGCCTGTTGCGCGATCTGCTCGGCACACCCACGCACGACCTGAACAGCGACCTGCGCCTGCTGGCAGCGGGTAACAGGGGGCGCTGGAGCTGGCAGGCCGACTACCAGGCGATCCTGCGCAGCGGCGACACCCTGGAGTTGGACCAGGCGCTGGGGGACAATTTCCTGGTGCCGGGGGCCGTGCCCGACGACGACCGGCGCCTGATGGACCTGACCCACGTGATTTCCGAGAACGGCGACCGCGTCCTGGCGCACCGCCTCGACCGCCTGCACCTGGGCTACACCGGCGACAAGACCGTACTCAGGATCGGCCGCCAGGCCGTCAGCTGGGGCAACGGCCTGATCTACAACCCGGTAGACTTTTTCAACCCTTTCGACCCCGCCGCGGTGGACCGGGAATACAAGAGCGGGGACGACCTGCTGTACGGCCAGTACCTGCAGGACAACGGCAACGACTGGCAGCTGGTCCACGTGTGGCGCCGCAATGACGACGGCGACGTGGACCGCGGGGTGAACACCTCTGCGCTGAAGTACCACGCCTTCGTCGGCGCGCAGGAGCTGGATATCCTGTTGGCCAGGCACTACGAGGACGACATCGCCACCCTCGGCGGCATCACCAGCCTCGGCGGCGCCATACTGCGCGGCGACCTGGTGATTACGGACACCGAAAATGACACCTACATCAGCGCGGTAGCCAACTACAGCTACAGCTGGACTGCCTGGAACAGGAACATGAGCGGAATCGTGGAGTACTTCTACAACGACATGGGCCTGCGCGAGGAAGACTACGACGAGCTGCCACGGCAGGCCGACCTGCTTGACCGCCTGACCCGGGGCGAGCTGTTCACCATCGGTCGCCACTACCTCGCCGGCGGGGTGACCGTGGAGATGACCCCATTGATCAACCTCACACCCAATGCCTTTGTCAACCTGGGCGACGGCTCGGGACTGGCCCAGATCGTGCTGAACTGGGACCTGGAGCAGAACCTGCAACTGATTGCCGCCCTCAACCTCCCCTTCGGCAGCAAGGGCAGCGAATTTGGCGGTCTGGACAGCGGCGTGGACGACCTGCAGCTCAGCAGCGGACCGGCCCTGTTCGCGCAACTCGCCCTGTATTTCTGAGCGGGCACACGGGATGTGGCTGGCCGCCACCGAGCCTGTATAGAATGCGCGGGTGTCTTCCTGACGGAGTATCCATGGCCGGGCTTTTTCGTGCACAGATGATGTTGCTCCTGGCGCTGTCGGCAGGCTGTGGCGAGTCGGGCCCGGACGCGGCCCGGGCGGAATACCTGGTCCGCCTCGGGCGCACCCTGTCGGTGGATGTCGCGGAACCCAGGCCGCCCTCCCTGGTCCCGACACCGCGTCCGGGGCAGCTGCGCCTGGACCTGGCGTCGCCGGGCATCGATACCCTCGATTTCCTGCAACTTGGCGGCTGCGCGCTGCAGGTGAATATAGGCCGGCGCAACAGCAGCCTGGGACGCCTGGCGAAGGACTCCCAGCGCCTGCTGCTGGACCTGGAGTACCTGCGGCTGGCTCCCGACTGTGTCAGCCTGCAGCGCGAAAGAGGCAACCGCGAGCTGGCGGACTCCCTGGAACAGGCCCGGCAGCAGAAACAACGGCAGCTTCCGGCCCGTATTTTCAACGCCACCCTGGGTGGCGAGGAATACCTGGAGTTCTGGCGCTCTGCCACCCCGTCAACCCACTATCCGGCCGACACCTCCACCCGGGTGATCGCCGCCCTGGATGCGATCAACACCCGGGTCGAGCGCTGGCTGGCCGCGGACTATCGAGCCGATAACCGGGAATTTGAAATCCTGCTGAGCGAGGTGCGCAAGGGAGACGGCGGTGCCCTGCTGTCTACCCTGGGCCGGCAGGCGGCCAGCCTGGCGGCGGCCGATCGCATGTTGGCTGCGCGCGGCCCGCTCTGCGCCTCGGGCCTGCAGCCGGAGGCGGCGAACATTCTTCGTAACGTGATCAGGCGTTTCTTTATCGACGGCATCCAGCCCCATGCCGCAGCACTGAACACCCGCAGGCACCAGTTGCTGCCGCCGGTCAGTGCGCTTGAAGAACTGCTTTCCGGGGCCCTGCCGGACGGCTACAGGCAATGGCGGGCACAGCGCTCCGCCCTGTTGAATGATTACAGCGAGGCCCCCCGACGGCACGTGGCACAGCTGCAGCAGGCGCTCACCGGCTGCAATGTCTGAGCAGCAGCCGGATGCGGGAGTGGTGCTCAGGGCAGCCTATCGCAAGCGCTTCATGATGGCGTAAAAATAGTCCTGGTCGGAGGCCGCATTGACCAACACCCACCCCTGGCTGTTCATGTAGTTCAGGGCGTCCACCGGTGAGTCAAAAGCGATCACCTGGCCATCATCGTCGCGCAGCAGGTCCTTGTTCCTGATACTCCACTGGAAGGCCTGGCCGAAATCCACCTCAACTTTCCACTTGGTACTGAACGCCTTGCCGACGGCGGTAATGGCCAGGTATTCCTCGGTCTGGTTGGCGTAGGCCTCGGTATCCTGGGCACGGACCTGCATAACCGGGACGCCCAACAGTAGGGCAAAAGTCAACGTCGCCAGGATGCTGTGATACGTCATAAGTCACTCCTTTGGTTAAGACCGGAATACGCTGTATCAATATACCAGCATGGCCTGGGCGGTTACCTTCCCGGGACCATTTCGAGGCCACTGTCGATAGCCCTCCCTCCCGGGTTTGGCTACACTGGGGAAGAATCGATACACGATGGAAGCTCTATGACAACGTTAAGTACGCGCGCCGGATTGTTCCTCGGCACCCTGTTCAACCTCCTGTTACTCGCGGGCTGCGCCAGTGGGCCGCCCAAGCCGGTGGTGGACTACAAGCCCGACTACGACTTCGGACCGGTGAAGAAGCTGGCGTTTTACCAGAACTCCGGCCAGGTCAGCGGCGACAATCCGCTGCAGCTCAGCGACATACAGCGCGGCCGGGTCGACTCCGCGATCAAGTTTGCCCTGGGCAACAAGAATTTCGAGTTTGTCTCCGATCCGGACCAGGCCGACCTGCTGGTCAGCTGGCACCTGGTGACCCAGCACAAGACCGACGTGCGCACCTACCAGGTGCCGGACCATCACATGGGGATGGGGATGGGCGGCTATTACGGTTACGACCGCTACAGCATGTACAACTGCTGGTCCTGCACCCCCTACCGCACCGAGGTGTCGGTGCGCAACTACACCCAGGGCACGTTTATCGTCGACATGATCGACCCCGAGCTGCGGCAGTCGGTCTGGCGCGGCACTACCCAGAGCAAGCTGAACGGCAAGAAGGAAGAGATCCAGGAAGACTACAACGAGGCCGCTACGGTCATCTTCGCCTCATTCCCGCCACTGCCAGGAACTGAATAACATGGCCAAAACCCACGATCACGAGGTCGTCTCGATCTATCCCTTTTCCGACGAGGAAATCGATCAGCTGATGGATCACTCCCTGGAGTGTGTGTTGATGTGGTCGACCAGTGACGGCTGGCCGGTGGGGGTGATCCACGCCTTCGTCTGGCACGAGGGCAAGATCTGGCTCACGTTCGCCTCCCACCGTCACCGCGCCGTGGCCATCCGGCGCGACAACCGGGTCTCGGTCAGCGTCAGCGCCACCGGTTATCCCGAGGGGGTGGGCGAGGGCCTGCCCGAGGGCGGTATCACCTTCAAGGGCCATGGCGAGTTCTTCGACGACGCCGAGACCAAACACTGGTTCTACACCGCCCTGAGTAAAAAACTCAACCCCGACGACGAGGCGGCGCAGAAGGGCTTTTACGGTATTCTCGACTCGCCCCTGCGCACCGTGCTGGCAGTCACGCCGGTCAAGCGAATCATGTACAACGCGGGCAAGGCCAACGCCCACATCGAGGGTTCCATCGACGAGAAGGACCTGGGTGAGCGCCTCAGCAGCGATCGCGAGCGAATGAACCGCGAGCGCGAGAAACTGGGCCTCAAGCCCCGCTGACCGGACCGCCTCCTGGCGCCCCACCGGCGACCAGGGATCCCACCAGCTCGTCGATCAGCCGCGCTCCCAGTTTTGCCGTGACCCCGTCCCGGTCGTGGGACGGCGACAGCTCGGCCACGTCCGTCATCAGCCACCCAACGCCCGCTTCGCGGCACTCCCGACCCAGCGAAACCAGGGTCTGCAGCAGCCAGCGCGGGTCGACACCCAGCGCCGCCGGGGCGCTGACCCCCGGCGCACAGGCTGCCGGGAACACATCCAGGCAGCAGGTGAGATAGAGGTAGTCGATGCCCTGCAGGAAACGGCGGAAGAACTCGACACCGGCCTCGCCCTGACAGTCGAGATCCGGCAGGTAGTCGACCCCGAGTTCGCTCGCCCGGGTATACAGGGCCGGGGTATTGGACGCCCGCGCAATCCCGATACAGGCGTAGCGAAAATCCTGGCCCTGTGCGCGGCAGTGCTCGGCCGCCTGGTAAAAGGGCGTGCCGGAACTGGGCACGGGGGCGCTGCGCAGGTCAAAGTGGGCGTCGAGATTGAGCACTCCCAGCACCTTGCCCGGCGCCTGCCGATCCAGCCAGCGGCGGCAACCGAGGTAGCTGGCCCAGCCGAGCTCGTGGCCACCGCCGAGGCCGATCACGAACGCGCCCTCGGCCAACAGCCCGGTCAGCCGGGCAGCGAAGTCTTCCTGGCCCTGCTCGAGGTCGTCTTTCACCCGCACGTCGCCGGCGTCGTGGACTGGCAGCTCACCGAAGTGCCAGGCGCAATTGGCCAGGGCGCGGCGCAGGGCGGCGGGACCCTCGACCGCACCCGGGCGGCCCTGGTTGCGCACCACCCCCAGATCGGAGGCGAACCCCAACAGGGCCACGCCGCCCGCCTGCGCCCCGTCAAACCCCACCACCTGGTGCCAGCGCCGCCCCGCGGCGCCATCCCCGGCATCGACCCGGCCCTGCCACAGTTTCGGGTCAGCGGGCAGGTACACGCTCACCTCCCTGCCATACAGCGCTGGGGCGATAGAAGTTCACCCCGTAACTCAGCTCCGCCGGGTGTTCGATCTCCCACAGGGCCACGTCCGCGTCGCAGCCCGCCGCGAGCAGGCCCTTGTCAGGCAGACCCAGCGCCAGCGCGGCGTGTCGGGTGGCGCCGCGCAGCGCCTCTTCCGGGGTCAGCCCGAACAATATGCAGGCCTGGTTCATGGCCAGCAGCAGCGACGCCACCGGGGAGGTGCCCGGGTTGAGATCCGTCGCCACCGCCAGGGGCACTCGCGCAGCGCGCAGCGCCGCCACCGGGGGCCGCCGGGTCTCGTTCAGGCAATAGAAAGCGCCCGGCAGCAGCACCGCGACAGTGCCGGCCTGTTTCAACGGGGCAATGTCCTGCTCCGCCAGGTACTCGAGGTGATCGACCGACAGTGCCCCGTAGCGCGCGGCCAGCGCGGCTCCCCCCAGGTCGCTCAGTTGCTCCACGTGGGCCTTCAGCGGCAGGCCCGCCGCCTGCGCGGCGCGAAATACCCGCTCGCACTGGGCGGGGCTGAAACCGATACCCTCGCAGAACACGTCCACCGCGTCGGCGAGGCCGCTGCCGGCTACGGCCGGCAGCATGTCCTCGCAAACCTTGCGGATGTAGGCCTCCCTCGCAGCGTCGCTGTCCGGTTCCCCCGGCGGCAGGGCGTGGGCGCCAAGGAAGGTCGTTCGCACTGCGACCGGCAGTTCCTTCCCCAGGCGCCGGGCCACCCGCAACATCTTCAGCTCGGTCTCCAGGTCCAGTCCATAGCCGGACTTGATCTCCACCGTGGTCACGCCTTCCTCCAGCAACCGTCCGAGCCGCGCCGCCGCGGCGGCGAACAGCGCCTCCTCATCGGCTTCGCGGGTGGCGCGCACGGTGCTGGCAATGCCGCCACCCGAACGGCTGATCTCCTCGTAGCTGTGACCCTCAAGGCGCAGCTCGAACTCCCTTGCGCGGCTGCCGCCATAAACCAGGTGCGTGTGGCAGTCCACCAGTCCGGGGGTCGCCCAGCGGCCGCCACCGTCCAGGGTCTCGGTCGGAGCGAGCGCGGGCAGGTCGCATTCGGGCCCGGCGTACACGATACGGCCGCCGGCCAGCGCGAGGGCGCCCTGTAACACGACACCGTAGGGCCCGGCGCCCGGCTGCAGGGTGGCCAGGCGGAGATTGGTGAGCAACCAGTCGCAACGGATCGCCATGGGGTCTCCTTGGAAAATTTGCGCCAGCATAACTTGTATATACAAGTGAGTACAAGTATAGTCTGCCGTCCACATTAACTGACTATAGCCATGACTGGACCCCGCTACGCCATCATTCGGGACGCCATCCGCGGTCGCATCGCCGAGGGCAGCCTTGCGCCGGGGGATCGGGTACCGTCGGAGAACGAACTCGCGGCGGAGTATTGCGTGAGCCGCATGACCGCGCGGCGGGCACTGCGGGAACTGGCGGAGACCGGGGTGGTACTGCGCAGCCAGGGCCTGGGCAGCTTTGTAGCGGACACCCGGCCGATGAGCTCGGTCACCCAGATTCGCAATATCGCCGAGGAGATCGCCCTGCGCGGCCACCGCCACAGCTGCCGCGTACTGGCCCTGGACAGCCGGGAGGCGACCCCGGCGCAGGCCGCCCGGCTGGGCCTGCCCGCGGGGGCCACGCTGTACCACTCGGTGATCGTGCACCTGGAAGACGACCTGGCCCTGCAGCACGAGACCCGCTGGGTCAGCCCGGCCAAGGCGCCGGATTACCTGCGCCAGGATTTCACCGCGACCACCCCCAGCGCCTACCTCTCGGCGGTGGCGCCACTCACCGAGGCGGAACAGACCGTCGAGGCCGTGCTGCCGGCAGCCGACGTGGCGCAGGCGCTGGCCATCGCGCAGGGTACGCCGTGCCTGAGGATCAACCGGCGCACCTTTTCCGAGCGCGGCGTGGTCTCCATCGCCAGCCTGGTGCACCCGGGGGACCGCTACCGGCTCGGCGAACACATCAATCTCTGAGGAACGACAGGACAGAAGCCATGAATCGAACAGACCCCGAGCGCGTGATCAAAGCCCCGACAGGCACCACCCTCAGCGCCCGCAGCTGGCTCACCGAGGCGCCGCTGCGCATGCTGATGAACAACCTCGATCCCGCGGTGGCCGAGCACCCGCAGAGCCTGGTGGTGTACGGCGGCATCGGCCGGGCGGCCCGGGACTGGGCCTGCTTCGACAAGATCGTGGAGGTGCTGACACGCCTGGGCGACGACGAGACCCTGCTGGTGCAGAGCGGCAAGCCCGTGGGCGTGTTCCCGACCCACCCGGACGCACCCCGGGTGCTGATCGCCAACTCCAACCTGGTGCCCCACTGGGCCACCTGGGAGCACTTCAACGAGCTCGATAAGAAAGGCCTGATGATGTACGGCCAGATGACAGCCGGCTCCTGGATCTACATCGGCTCCCAGGGCATCGTGCAGGGTACCTACGAGACCTTCGTCAGCGTGGCCCGCACCCACTTCGACGGCGAGGCCGCCGGACGCTGGATTCTCACCGGCGGCCTCGGCGGCATGGGCGGCGCCCAGCCCCTGGCGGCCACCATGGCGGGCTTCTCGATGCTGGCCGTCGAGGTCGACGAGAGCCGCATCGACTTCCGCCTGCAGACCGGCTACCTGGACCACAAGACCCACTCACTCGACGAGGCCCTGGCCCTGATCGAGGCGGCAAACGCCGAGGGCCGGGCCGTGTCCGTGGGCCTGCTGGCCAACGCGGCCGACGTGTTCCCCGAGCTCGTGAGCCGGGGCGTCACCCCCGACGTGGTGACCGACCAGACCAGCGCCCATGACCCGCTCAACGGCTACCTGCCCCGGGGCTGGACCCTGGAGGAGGCCGCGGCGCGGCGGCTCAAGGACGAGGCCGGCGTGATCGCCGCAGCCAAGGCGTCCATGGCCATCCAGGTCCGCGCCATGCTGGACCTGCAGAGCGCCGGCGCCGCCACCCTGGATTACGGCAACAACATCCGGCAGATGGCGCTGGAGGAAGGGGTCACCAACGCTTTCGACTTCCCCGGCTTCGTGCCCGCCTACATCCGCCCCCTGTTCTGCCGCGGCATCGGCCCGTTCCGCTGGGTGGCCCTGTCCGGCGACCCGGAAGACATCTACCGCACCGACGCGAAGGTACGGGAACTCATCCCCGACGACCCGCACCTGCACAACTGGCTGGACATGGCCCGCGAGCGCATCCAGTTCCAGGGCCTGCCCGCGCGCATCTGCTGGGTGGGGCTGAAAGACCGCGCCCGCCTCGGGCTCGCGTTCAACGAGATGGTCAGGAGTGGCGAACTGAAAGCCCCCATCGTGATCGGCCGCGACCACCTGGACTCCGGCTCGGTGGCCTCGCCCAACCGCGAAACCGAGAGCATGCTCGACGGCTCCGACGCGGTGTCCGACTGGCCGCTGCTGAACGCCCTGCTCAACACCGCCGGCGGCGCCACCTGGGTCAGCCTGCACCACGGCGGTGGCGTCGGCATGGGCTTCAGCCAGCACGCCGGCGTGGTGATCGTCTGTGACGGCAGCGATGCCGCCGCAACGCGCATCGGACGGGTGCTGCACAACGATCCGGGCACCGGTGTGATGCGTCACGCCGATGCCGGCTACGACATCGCCATCGAGTGTGCCCGGGAGCAGGGCCTGGACCTGCCCATGATCGAAGGCGCCGGGGGCCGGCGCTGATGGACACGCTGGTCATCACACCGGGGCAACTGACGCTGGAACAACTGCGCCAGGTCAGCCGCGCACATGTTCCCGTCGCACTGGATCCCGCCTGCCACGCAGCCGTCGACGCGGCCGCTGCGACCGTCGAGGCGGTGATCGCCGAGGGGCGAACGGTGTACGGCATCAACACGGGTTTCGGCCTGCTGGCCAATACCCGTATCAAGCGCGAAGAGCTGAAAGCATTGCAGCGCAGCATCGTACTGTCCCACGCGGCGGGCATCGGCAAGTTCATGACCGAGGACACCGTGCGCCTGCTGCTGGTGCTCAAAATTAACTCCCTGGCCCGGGGCTACTCCGGCATCCGCCGAGTGGTGATCGAGAGCCTGGTGGCGCTGGTCAACGCGCAGGTCTATCCCGCTATTCCCAGCAAGGGCTCGGTGGGCGCCTCCGGTGACCTGGCGCCGCTGGCGCATATGAGCGCGGTGCTGCTGGGGGAGGGCGAGGCTTTTCACCAGGGCCGCCGCATCGACGCCGGCGAGGCGCTGGCACTGGCCGGGCTGGAGCCGATCGAACTGGCCCCCAAGGAGGGGCTGGCTCTGCTGAACGGCACCCAGGCGTCTACCGCTTTCGCGCTGGAAGGCCTGTTCGCCGCCGAGAACGCGCTCAAGGCCGGCACCATCATCGGCGCCATGGCGGTGGAAGCAGCCCAGGGCTCCCGGGTGCCCTTCGATGAGCGCATTCACGCCGCGCGCGGCCACCGCAGCCAGAGCGACATGGCCGCGGCCTACCGCTATCTGCTGGACGCCGCCTCGCAGATCAGCCAGGCCCACGTCGACTGCGACAAGGTGCAGGACCCCTACTCCCTGCGTTGCCAGCCCCAGGTGATGGGCGCCTGCCTGCAGCAGATCCGCTTCGCGACCGACACCCTGCTGACCGAGGCCAATGGCGTATCCGACAACCCGCTGGTGTTTACCGCCGAGGGCGACATCCTGTCCGGCGGCAACTTTCATGCCGAGCCGGTGGCGATGGCCGCCGACATGCTGGCAATCGCCCTGGCCGAGATCGGCGCACTGTCCGAGCGGCGCATGGCGCTGTTGATCGACAGCAACCTGAGTGGTCTGCCGCCCTTCCTGGTGGAGAACGGCGGGGTGAACTCGGGCTTCATGATCGCCCAGGTGACCGCCGCCGCTCTGGCCAGTGAGAACAAGACCCTGGCCCACCCGGCCTCGATCGACTCCCTGCCCACCTCAGCCAATCAGGAAGATCATGTGTCGATGGCCACCTTCGCCGGCCGTCGCCTGGCGGATATTTTCGAGAACGTGGCCGGCATCCTCGCCATCGAGTGGCTGGCCGCGGCCCAGGGCATGGATTTCCGCCGTCCACTGACCAGCACGGTCGCGGTGGAAAACGCCTGGCAACTGCTGCGCGACGCGGTGCCCTTTTACGACAAGGACCGCTACTTCGCCCCCGACATCGAGCAAGCCACCGCACTGATCGATAGCGGCCGGCTGGCGGCACTGCTGGACGGGGATTTGCTGGGGTTCTGAACCCGCCCGGTATGCCTCCTGCGGCATTGAGTCGTTGCTGAATTTGAAGGATCGGGCAGCCAGTGCTATACATAGTGGAAGAGTTCTGCATTGATCGACAGGCCACCACATATGTGGGAGGGGGGCTGGTTTGATCCGGGCAATCGCACTCACCCTGTTGGTAGCTGGCATCTGCGCCTGCAGGCACCCGCTGGAAATCCGTGGCCAGGGCAGCATCGTTGAGCGTATTTACGGTGAACGGGGCTGCAGTTGGGAAGAGTTCCAGACAGGGGACCCCCGATGCACCGATAACGAGGTAGTCGGCGAGCGCTACCTCGTATCCTACCAGGCCGTGCCGGAGCCCGGCTGGCGTTTTTCCCACTGGGCAGGCCTCCAATGCGCCAGGGATTCGGTCGGCGACTACTGCGAATACGACATTGCCCAGGCGCATATCGAACAGGCCCACGCGCAAAACCCGGACGGCCTGGAAGTACCCGCCACGGTGGCCGTGTTCGTCCGCGACAACACCCCGGAACCACAGGGCCTGGACCGGGAGCTCTTCAATGTGATTGCCAGCAAAGAGCTAACCGGCGACCCACGCCGTGGTGACGAGCCTTCCATTCGCCACCCCCTGGCGCAGTTGGGCAAGAAGCTGTTCTTTTCCAAGAGCCTGAGCGCTAACTTCGACGTGGCCTGCGCCAGCTGCCATCACCCCGCCCTGGCGGGCGGCGACGGGCTGTCGCTACCGGTCGGGATCGGCGCCAGAGAGGCCAACCTGGTCGGTCCCGGCCGCGAACGACGCGGTAACGGCGGGCCCACCGTGGGACGCAATTCCCCAACCACCTTCAATAGCAACTTTTATGAGAAATCGCTCTTCTGGGATGGCCGGGTGACCAGACAGGTTTCGGGTATTGTCACACCCGATTCAGACAGCCCTGCCCAGCCCGACCCTCTCGCTGGTGACGACCTGATAGCCGCTCAATCGCGGTTTCCCGTCGTCTCCGAGGAGGAAATGCGCGGCCACGACTTTCTTGTGGGCGCCGATAACGAGGCGGTGCGCAAGCACCTGGCCGCACGGATCGGCGACTACGGCGTGGGCGCCGGCGAAATCGAAAACAACGGGTGGCCGGACGAATTTCGCGCGGTATTTGGCGACGACCTGCCTCGCTCGCAGCTGGTGACCTACGACAATATCGCGCTGGCCCTGTCGGCCTACCAGCACTCGCAGGTTTTCGTCGACTCGCCCTGGAAAAACTACGTCGAGGGCGACTACGACGCGATTAGCGACAAGGCCAAGCGGGGGGCACTGGATTTTTTCACGGAGAAGCCATTGGTGCGGTTCCCGGTGTCCATCGCTTGCAGCGAATGCCACACGGGTGATGATTTCACCAACGAGGCGTTCCACGCCGGCGGCTTCCCGCAAATTGGCCCGGGTCGCGGGGACAAGGGGGCGGACACCAACGACGACCTGGGGCGGGGTAACCTGTTCAGTTCCGCGGAGCAGAATTACCGCTTCCGGGTACCTTCCCTGCTCAACGTCGCGGCTACCGGCCCCTGGGGCCACGCCGGTGCCTACGGCTCCCTGCGCGAAGCGGTATCCCACTACGATCTGCTCGATGATCGGGTGGATGAATACTTCGCTCGCGGGGGCTGGTGTAATCTGGACCAATTCAGGGATTTCGACAACTGTCCCGGGCTCTACCCCCAGGCCCAGGCCAATACGGAAAAGGCGGTGGCCAAAACCCTGAGCGACAACAATATCTCGAAGGGCATTCCGCTAATCGACTTCAGTGAGGCCGAAATTGACCGGATGACCGCCTTCCTGGAAACCCTGACCGATCCCTGCATCAAGGAGCGCGCTTGCCTGTCGCTGTGGATACCCACGCGCGGCGAGGCGCCGGACGGCCACCAGCTCAATGCGGTAGACAACCGGGGACGCAAACTGTAACGGGCATAGACGGAAACGGCCCCAGGCGGTATCATGCGCCCCCTCCGGGATACCACGTCGGCGCTATCCCGGAATTCACCCGCCCGTAGCTCAGCTGGATAGAGCGCTGCCCTCCGGAGGCAGAGGTCAGAGGTTCGAATCCTCTCGGGCGGGCCATTTAATTGAAAAAGCCACCCCTGCGGTGGCTTTTTCACTATGCGGTCTGCCGAAGCGCCGGCCGCCCACTATTCGAGCAGGTCGACGAAGCTCTTCATCTCTGGCGGGCTTGACGTTTCCAGGTAGTGCTGGAAGCCGGGAATAAAGGTGTCCCTGCGCAGTCGCCACCAGATCTGCGCGCCGGGCTGGTGAAATTGCATGCGAATGTGTGTGCTCCACGCGTTCCACGTCTCCTCGTCCATCACGCCGTTGGAGTACTGCGCGTGCATCATCTCGAAGTGTTTGAAGAAGCCGAGCATGGTGGCGAAGAAGAAAACCTTCTGGCCGCTGTCGAGATCAGAAAAATCCTCCTTTTCGCACTGCATTCCGGCAGCAAAGGTGGCGGGGTCGGTCAGGATAGTGGACTGGAACATCATGTAGGTCTGGGTGACCTGCTCGTGCATGTGCAGACGGGTCGCCTTGGTGTTGGTGCGCACCTGCCAGCCGACAAAAATCAGCGACCCGATGACGCCGGCTGCGCCGAGTATCTCTCCATAATTCGCGAGATCCTGCAGGGTCATCGAGGCCGGACACCGCGGCGCCGATAACCAATATCGCGACCATGACTGGCAACAGCGTTCACCATTCGCGCTTCAGCGACAGGGCCCCTTGCCTTCCTGATCTGTGAAATCAGGGCGAACAACTGGCCTGCGCATCTGCGCCCTCTCCGGGATCATCCTGGACAATGGGCGGGCGCAGTGAGAGCAAGACCTTGTTGAGCTCGGAGTAGGACGGATCAGTCATCCAGCCGCTGTTCCCTCGCCTGCAAATGATTGCCCCCTGTTCAAGGTCCTCCAGAAAGGCGCTGTATGAATGGTGATCCACGCTCAGCCCCGCGTGGGCACAGCCCATGTTCCGCCCTTCATAGACACAGGGGCCGCCGGTTGCCGCACAGGCGAACTGGACCAGGGAATCCCGCAGGTTGAGGGGCTGGCCAGCATTGAGGTCTCCGGCAAAGAAGTCATTGATGCGATCATCTGCAAGGATCACTCCCAGGCTTTTGTCAATCCAGCAATCGATGGCAGGTTCACCACCCAGACTGTCATATAAACTTTGTGTCAGGGCCACATTGCTGATGACTAATGCAACTGTGAATGAAACGGCTTTGATTGAGCTACGACAAGACAGAAACGGAACCATGTGACCACCTCCAATCTGATGACCAGGAGAGACACTCCATCCAATGGTTTTAAATTCCAGATCAAGGAAGATAGTCTAAATGCCGGGAATATCCAGTATCACAGGGCAGCGTATACCCGAGCGGAGACCTTCTTCGATAGAACCGTGCAGGCGCCAGTTACTTATCCTGGAAATGAGGCGCCGGAAACCCGGCCATACTCCGGATATTGCCCGCGGCCGTCCTGATCGCGTGAGGGAGTGCAAGCATGGCCGGGGTGGCCACCAGGGTCAGCAGGGTGGCGAAGGACAAGCCAAACACGATGGCCTGAGACAGCGGTGCCCAGAACATGGCCATTTCACCCTCGGCCGTGATGGACCTGGAGGCGAGATCCACCGAGAAACCCGCGGCCAGCGGCAGCAACCCGAATACCGTGGTGACCGTAGTGAGCAGCACGGGCCGCAACCGTTGTGCGGTTGCCCTGACGATAACGGCGCGCACATCCAGCTCAGGGTGTTGACGGCGAACGTGATTGAAGGTGTCGATAAGGATGATGTTGTTGTTCACAACGATACCGGCCAGCGCCACAACCCCCACGCCGGTCAGCAGAGCGCTGAAAGGATTGCCGAGCAATAGCAGGCCCAGCAACACACCCGCAGTGGACATACTGACGGCCAGCAGAATCAGTGCGCTCTGATAGAAATTGTTGAATTGTGTAACCAGCAGAATGAACATGAGCGCCAGCGCCAGGACAAAGGCACTTGCGACGAAGGCCATCGAGTCTGCCTGTTCCTCGTTGGCACCACGAAAGCGAATATTGATGGCCGGATCAAAGTTCTGCCGCTGCAGCCAGGCATCGATCTCCTGGACCATGCGATCTGCCATGACACCGTCCCGTACGTCGGCCCGGAGTAATTCAAACGGCACCCCGTCAATGCGCTTGAGAGTGTCCACCCCGGGTGCCGGCTGCATGCTCACGAAGTTGCTGAGTGGAACCATAACCTGATCGGTGCTGATTCGGAGAGCGTCCATGGCGGTAATGCCACGATCCGCCCTCGGGTAGCGCACCCTTATTTCCACGGCGTCCTCGGCGTCGTCGGGGCGATACTCGCCGACCTTGACGCCATTGGTGACCAGTTGCACAGCCAGACCCGCGGAGGACACATCGGCGCCGTACAACGCAGCCTGTTGCCGATCCACGTCGATACGCCATTCGATAGACGGCAGTGCGGCGGAATCATCGATATCGACAAGCTCTGGCATGGTATCGAGAAAAGCGCGTACGCGTGCCATCGCCGGTTCCAGTAGCGATCGTTGCCGCGATGTGAACTCAATCTGGATAGGCTTGCCGACTGGCGGGCCCTTTTCGAGGGGCTGGACCTCAACTTTGATACCAGCCAGCTGATCGGTGCGGCTCCGAATTTCACGGATGATGGCGTTACCTCCGAGTTCGCGCTGCGACTCCGCGACCAGTTCAACGAAAATGGAGCCAATGCGGTCAGAGCTGCTGCCCATAAAGCCACCATTACTGGTGCCCGGCAGCAGGGTCTGGGTGTTGACGAAGCGGATACCGGGGACCTGGAGAACCTCTGTTTCGACATCCAGTACCAGGTCGTTCACTTCCCTGGCAGAGAAGTTCCCCCGTCCCAGCACGGATATCTGTATGAACTGCGGATCTGCATCGGAGAAGAAAATCGTACCAACGCCATATTTCCCGTAAGACCAGAACACTGCCAGTAACAGGCTGAAAATAATTCCAAGGGTCAGTATGGGGCGGTGGCAGACGCGCGTCATCAAGCGGGCAAATCGACCCGTCAGCGTGGGCAACTCAGTGGGGTCGCCAGTCTCGATTACGGACTGCGCCCGGGCGATTTCGGCATTGTGCATGGATGGCTTGCCAAACAGGGTGCCGAGCACGGGTCCGAACAGCAACGCATACAATAGCGACCCGATCAGAACCGTGAATACGGTAATGGGCAGATAGCTCATGAACTGTCCTGAGACGCCGGGCCAGAATAACATCGGCAGGAAGGCAGCCAGAGTGGTCGCCGTCGATGCCGTGACCGGCCAGAACATGCGTTTTACTGACTCTGCATAGGCACGCTTATGATCCATGCCCTCGCTCATCATCCGGTTGGCGTATTCGGTGACCACGATGCCACCATCAATCAGCATGCCCAGTCCCAACAACATGCCGAACATGACCATGAAGTTAAACGTGTAGCCAAGCAGGTAAATGACCGTCACGGAGAAGAGCAGCGAAAAGGGGATACCCAGGCCGACTACCAGACCGCTGCGAAAGCCCATCGCGGCGACAACCAGCACCATCACCAGTGCCAGCGCGGTAAGGATATTGCCCTCCAGTTCACGCACCTGCAGCGAGGCAAACTCGGCCTGGTTCTGCGACACGATCATTTGAATGCCGCTTGGGATGGCTGAACGCGCCTGCTCCACAATGCCCAGAACGGTTTCTACTGTATCGATGACATTCGCGCCGGAGCGCTTATTGACCCTGATCGAAATCGTTTCCCGACCGTTATATCGGGCGAAGCTGGAGCGGTCCTTGAAGGTTCTGCGCACACTCGCCACGTCCCGCAGAGTCACCACGCTGTCTGCTGAACTGCGCAGCGGCAGTGCCAGTACATCCTCCGACCGCTCCACAACCGCAGGCACTTTTACCGCGAAGCGCCCGTTGCCCAGATCCATGTTTCCCGCGGGAATCAAGCGGTTGTTTCGCTGCAGGATCACCAACAGCTCTTCGGCGGAGATTCGATAGGCGTTCAGTGCATCAGGATCGATGACGACCTCCAACACTTCCTCGCGGTGACCCTGTAAGTCTGCGCTTAGCACGGCCGGGACAGTCTCAATCTGTTCCCGCACTTTCAGTGCCGCCCGGTAAATCTCTCGCTCACTGGCGTTTTCGCCAATAAAATTGATCTGCAGCATCGGGAAGCTGTCTGCGGTAAGCTCCTCGACAAAGGGCTCTTCTGCCGTCGCTGGCATCTCGGCCTGTGCAGCGTCCACCGCTTCCCGGACGTCGCTCAGTGCCTTATCCAGGTTGTGCGACACGTCGAATTCAACGAAGAAGGACGCCATGCCTTCCGCCGCCGTGGATTTCAACTCAACAACGCCTTCCAGCTGGCGCAGCTCGATCTCCATGGGCTGCACCAGCAGGCGCTCCGCATCTTCTGGTGAAATGCCCTCATGTACGATACCAACATAGAACAGGGGCAGGTCAACGTGCGGGTCATTCGCAATGGGCAGGGCCACACGTGCCAGAATTCCCGCCAGCACCAGGGCGGCAAGCAGTGACAGGGTGGTGCGTGTGCGACCGATGGCGGCCTCAATCAGGGTCATCGCACTGCGATCTGATCATTCGCCATGCCGATGAAGACGGGCTCGACCCGCTCCCCGACCGCGACGTACTCCTGCCCGACGGTGATCAGGTTGACGGTGCCTGGCAGCCCGGTGATCCACAACCCTTCCGGCCCATCCTCGAGGATCTCAACGGGACTGAAGACCACGCGGTTGGAATCATCCACGGTTCGAATCCCCATGTGCCCGTCGTCGCCCAAAGTCAACAGGGAGGATGCAACGCGATGGGCCTGCACTTGATCGAGGTCCGCGCGAATGCTGACAGTCAGTCCCGAGCGCAGGCTGTAGTCGCCGTTGGCAACAGTGATTTCAACGGGGTAGGTACGGGTGACCGGATCGCTCTGCTTGCCGATGAAAGACAACTTTCCTGCAATAGCTCGCCCCGTGCGGGTGCTGCCGGCAACCAGGCTCCCCGGTATCAGGTTCTCGACCTCCTCCTCGGTAACGTGGGCAACGACCAGCATCGGGTCGAGATCGATCAGCGTGGCACAGGACGCACCCGGCATGGCATAGTCTCCGGCACTCATGTGCAGTTCCTCGATCACACCGTCAAATGGGGCCGTAATGCGGGTTCTCTCCAGATTCAGCATCTGACGGTGAAAGTGAGCCCGCGCCGCCTCCTGACGCGCCTCAGAAGCGGCAATGGCCACCTCGGACAATAATCCCTGGTCGGCCAGCTTCAGGCTCCCGGCGTGCTCGATTCTGGCCTGCTCGTAGCCTGCCCGCGCCTCGTCGACAGCGACCTTCCGGTCGTCCACGGCGATCTCGCACAGAAGCTGCCCTTCGGACACCTGCATGCCTCGCTCCACCGGTCTGGACACCACCTGACCCGCGATTTCTGCGGTGACTTCAACAGCGCGCTTGGTTTCAGTCCGCCCACGCAAAACCACTGAACGCGTGCGCGCTTCGGCCGTGGTTACGGTGACACGGACCCTGCTCAGTTCAGCGGCTTCAGTGTCATAGTGGTCTCTCACAGCGCCTGTGCTGGCCGCATGCTGTGAGGGTTGTGTATCGCTGACCACCGCACCGGAACCCATCCACAACAACAACGCGGCAGCGACAATGGAAGCGGATATAACGTTTTTTGACATGCCTGTGGACCTGAACAATGTACCCTGATCAAACTGTACGTTCCTGTGCCCGAGACGAGAGGCAACCGTCTCTGGCACTGAACACTTGAGGAGTTGTTACGCTTGAATAATGATTTTGGACGACTGCGGGGCAGATCAGCGAGCCGATTCTGTTGGGTATCACTTCATACTGAACACACAGGTTGTACAGTCAGGCATCATCAGACGCGTTAACGCCATCCAACTCACCCAGGGTGAGCCATCGCTCCCCGCCCTTCTGTTCATCGTTCATGTTACAACCTGAAGATCTTGATGGTGCCTGACATCTTGTCTGAACAGACAAACACGCGAACAGCGGTGGATCTGTCGACTCCTTCAACTGCCGCAATGGTGTAACCTATCCGCCCGGATTGCAGTGGAGCGCGTTTAACGACAGCATCGCGGCTCTACCTGAACCATAGAGGCACTGATGGACATCTACCTGGTACGCCACGGCGAGGCCGCCGCCAGCTGGAGCGAGTCGGCCGACCCGGGCCTCAGCGCACGGGGAAGAGAACAGGCCCGGGCCGCCCGTGACGAATTGTTGCCGCGGCTGGACAGCGCCGGGGCCAGCCTGGTCAGCAGCCCGCTGGCGCGGGCCCGGGAAACCGCCCTGCCCCTGGCAGACGCAACGGGCCTGGAACCGGTCATCAATGACGCATTCCGGGAAATCCCCTCCCCGGTACCCCTGTCAGAACGCCAGGCCTGGCTGCGCGCGTTCATGCAGCAGCGCTGGGAGGAGCAGCCCGAGTCCCTGCATGCGTGGCGGCAGTGCGCGCTGGATGCGCTGCATAGTGCCGGCCAGACACTGGTGGTGTTCAGTCACTTCCTGGTCATCAACGCGGTCGTGGGCCGGGCGCTCGGCCGCAATGAAACACTATGTTTCTGGCCAGATAACGGCTCGATTACCCACCTGCGCCTGGCCGGCGATCAGCTGCAACTGGTCAGTCTCGGGCGGGAGATGACAACCCGGGTAAACTGAGTTCATCCACGCTCCGCTGGACCCCGGCAAGCCCGGGCTGCAACAACCGTTTCCGGGAACTTCTGCTGCCCCCGGGTTGTCTAATTGACTTGGCCGGCCTGAAAATCGGTCGCGTACTCCACAGCAAGAGCCAGCAACATGAAGGATGGGCGGTACCCAAGGCATTTCGCGGGCTGTCTGGTCCTCGCCGCGCTGTTCCTGTTGCCAGGTCTCCTGCCGAGCGCTTATGCGGCATCCGCCTCCGGTCTTTACCTGGCTGACGACACAGGTGATTTTCCCCCGGCCACTGCTGGCGGCGTGGACGGTGAGTCAGACGACGACACGTCCCTTGCCGACTCCCTGGCCCATCCTTTTCGTGGCCGGAAAGTCCACGAAACAGAAGCCGCTGAACAGCCGTCACACCCCTCCCGCATTTGCTATTCACAGAAGGCCCGGGCGCCCCCTCTCCTTCGGTAAAAAGCCAACACCTTTTGCCAATCATTGTCAGGGTCGGAGGTGGCTCCGTCATTATTCGGCGGCACTTACCGGTCCGGAGGGGGAACCCATGAAACAGTTCAAATCGCTGGAAACTGTGTCCGTGCGCGCCATCGAGCGCATCCAGAGGCCCGAAAACAAGGAGCCGCTCGATCTGGTTAGTCCGGCTGCAGACATATTTACCGACTTCATGGATTCGATTCCGCTCATGCTGGAGCAGGGCACGCCAGTGGACGACGCGCTGGAGATGATGCAGCGGACTCACGTCAAGCTGCATCTCGTTATCGACTCGAAGGAAGCCTTCCGCGGCGTCATTTCCCTCGCTGACCTGCTCTCGGTCAGGGTCATGCGCGCCGCCGAACGAACCGGCCTGCGCCGGGAGGACCTCGCGGTATCCCACGTTATGACGCGAAAGGACGAGTTGCGCGCGATCGATATCAACGAGTTGCGCTCGGCGAGAGTCGGCGACCTGCTGGCCACCATGAGGACCTATGGCGACCAGCATGTGCTGATAGTCGATATCGTGGGAGGCAGCATTCGCGGCATGGTGTCCTCAACGGATATCGCGCGGCGCCTGCACATACCGGTGAACATCAATAAGCGCGCCAACTCGTTTGCGGAGGTCTACCAGGCCGTCATGACCTGAACCTGCGGCTGATCCCCAGCAGTCACAGTACTCACGGAGCTGATCCAACTTAAGGCTGCCTTAAAGTTTGGCCACTATGCTGAACCGGTTTAACTATCAACAGGTAAAGCCCGGCAGTGGCCATCACGAACACTACCACCGTAAAAAACGCAGGCCTGACACGACGGCCGCCGCTCAACGACGCCCTGTTCATAGGCGGCTCCATCGCGTTTCTCGTGGTACTGCTGGGGGTGCTGCGGGGCATTCTCCTTTACGTGAATTTCAACCTGGCAACCGGGATACCTTCGTCCGACCTGGTGACCAGTTTCCTGATCGGCATTCGCTTCGACCTGATTGTCGCCTGCATTGCGGCGCTCATCCTGGTGCCCACCCTGGCGTTGCCAGCGGGACTGGGGAGCCGCAGGCTTGCCCGCACCTGGCTGGCAGTTACGGGCAGCCTGGTCCTGTTTATTGGCGTCAGCGAAATCGAGTTCTATCGCGAGTTTCATACGCGCCTCAACAACATCGCCTTCCACTACCTGCAGGATGACCCGGCTACGGTGTCCAGCATGCTATGGAACGGTTATCCCGTGCTGCGCTACGTTCTGCTATGGCTGCTGCTGAGTGCCTGCTATTGGGCGCTACTCGGTTGGCTAAACCGGACAACGGCCGGTACTCCAGGCCGTAACGCTAGCGCTGTAACCCGGGTACTGGTGACCCTCCTGGTACTGTTCCTGGTGGCCTGGGGCGGACGCGGCACCCTGCGATCAGGCCCTCCCCTGCGCTGGGGCGACGCATTCCAGAGCGAGCACCTGCTCGCCAATCACCTGGGATTAAATGGCACCTATATGCTGGTCAAGGCGGCCACTTCGGAGGCCCAGGGCAGACCCGAGCGCAAGTGGCTGGACAAGTTGCCGGAGCAGGAGGCCCTCGCAACAGTGCGCAACCTGCTGCTTACTCCGGCGGACACCCTGTTGGAGCCGGACGACTATCCGCTGCTGCGAAATCATATCCCGTCATCCGGGCTGGCCCGGCCACCGAAGAACGTGGTGCTGATCATTCTTGAGAGTTTCTCCGGCGAATTCACCGGCGTCATGGGTCGGGAGTACGGTATTACCCCGGAGTTCGATAAGCTGGCCCGCGGTGGCCTGCTGTTCGATCGGGTCTTTTCCAACGGCAGCCACACACACCAGGGGATGTTCGCCTCGGTGGCCTGTTTTCCCAACCTGCCTGGACACGAGTACCTGATGCAACAACCCGAGGGACAGCACCAGTTTTCGGGGCTGCCAGCACTCCTTTCCCGGCGTGATTATGGCGACGTGTATGTTTACAACGGGCATTTTGCCTGGGACAACCAGCAGGGCTTTTTCCGCAACCAGGGCATGTCGCACTTTGTCGGTCGGGACGATTACCTCAACCCGGTCTTCATAGACCCGACCTGGGGTGTTTCCGACGAGGACATGTTCAACCGCTCCCTGAGAGAACTGAACAATATCGCCGACAAACCTTTCTACGCGGTGCTGCAGACCCTGTCCAACCACACCCCCTACGCCCTGCCGGACAACCTGCCAGTGGAGCGGGTGGAGGGATTCGGGCGCCTGAACGACCACCTCACGGCGCAGCGATACTCGGACTGGGCGCTCGGCCAGTTCTTTGACCAGGCCCGGGAACAGCCCTGGTATGACGACACCCTGTTCGTGGTGGTAGGAGACCATGGATTCGCCCTCGACCAGCAACTGACAGACATCGACCTGCTCCGTTTTCACGTGCCACTGCTGTTTATCGGCCCAGGCATCCAGGCGGTTTACGGACCGCGAAACCACACCGTGGCGTCGCAGCTCGACATCGTACCGACCGCGGTCAGCCTGCTGGGCCAGCCCTTCGTGCACCAGTGCTGGGGACGCGACCTGCTGTCGCTACCCCAGGGAGATCCCGGGCTTGCAATGATCAAACCCTCAGGCAGCGACCCCAGCGTGGCGATGCTCAGCGGCGACCATATCCTGGTGAAAAACGGCACGGGTGACCTTCAATCCGGACGTTACGTTCTGGATCCCGCACCACAGTTTTTCCCCGACGATGACGCTGGCTTACTGGCACTAAATAGCCAGCATCTGAGCGCATTCATCGAGTCCGCGCTGCAGGCGCTGCTCAACGACAGCACCAGTATTCCCGGTTCATACCAGTAAGCCGCGGGCGTGCACTGTGGCGCCCTGCGGGGATGTTCCCTCCAGCAACTGTTCGACAGGTCGTAATGGGTTACCATAGCCCGCTCCTGTTACGCGAGTTTACCGAGGTCACCCATGTTGAAACTGGCTGTAAAATTGTTTCCAGCGCTGTCTCTGGCTCCCTTGCTGCTTGTATCGGCGATAGCGACCGCGGGCGAACGCATCACCCTGTTGGCCAACACCTCGCCGCCCTATGCTGACAGGAAGCTCCCCGAGCAGGGCCTGGCCCTGGAGCTGGTCAAGCACATCTACAGTCGCACTGACTACAGCCCGGATATCATCATCGAAAGCTGGCCCCGGGCCATGGAAGGGGTGCGCATCGGTGTTTACGATGCCCTGGCCTCGGCCTGGTACACCGAGGAACGCGCCCGGGATTTCCTGTTCTCAGAACCCTACCTGGACAGCGAACTCATTATCGTCACCCTGCGCTCAGACCAACAGCCTTACAGCAAGCTGGCACACCTGGAAGGGCGACGCCTTGGCGTGCGCACCGATTACGGCTATGGCATCGATTTCTCCACCATCCCGAACCTGCAGCTGGTGGAGGAAAACCACCTGATCCAGAACCTGCTCAACCTGCTCAACGGTTCCGTGGACTTCGTGATCGGCGATCGGCGCACCATGGTGATGCAGATGCAGGAGTACCTGGGCAAGCAGGCGGCGAAGTTTCGTGTCGTTGATATCAGGCTGCCGGGCCGGCAACGGCACGTCGCCGCCAGTCGTGACGTGGTCGGCCATGAGAAAATCATCGCCGAGTTCAACCGGGCCCTGGCGGAAACACGCCGCGATGGCAGCTATGACGCCATCCTGAAGAAGTGGGAAGACCGCTACCAGGCGGCCATCGACTAGCCAGTTACACGGATATTCACCCCTGGGTAGCGGCTCTGCCCGGACAATACAGGTAATCAGCGGGTTTCACCGTGCAGGGCACAGCTATTGCTTTTTTCATAAGCTTCCTTATAATGAGTGAGTCTATGTTAAGGCGTGCCCGTTGTGAACCCAACGACCTCAACCCCACAAATCAGCTTTGAGCTGCATGGCTCAGCGCGCCTGATGCGGCGCAACTTCGACCGGCGTGCGAAAGAGCACGGGCTTAGCCGCTCCAAGTGGCAGGTGCTGTGGCTGCTGGACCGTGAGGAGGGGCTGAATCAGGCCACCCTGGCGGAACGCATGGACGTGGCGCCCATCAGCCTGGCCCGGCAGCTGGACAAGCTAGAGCAGGAGCAACTGGTGGAACGGCGCCGCGATGCGAACGACCGACGCTGTTTCCGACTCTACCTGACGCCGGCGGCAGAGCCCGCCCTGGCATTGCTGCGGACCTTGGCGGAACAGACCCGCCAGGAGGCACTGGCAGGTTTCTCGGAGCAGGAGGTACAGCAATTACAAACCTTGCTGAGTCGCATGAAAACCAATCTCAGCGGAGAGGAGAACACCGGTGAGCACCGATAAAAATCCCTTCGCCCTGCGCCGATTGGCGGGCTTCGGGGCCGGCATCACGGTGGCAGCCGCGGTGGCGCTGTGGAGTATTTTCGGTGGTCGGGGCGTCATCGAGACCGAAAACGCCTACGTCAAGGCCGACAAAATCTCCCTGTCAGCCGACGTGGCGGGCCGCATCACCGAAGTGGCGGTGCGCCACAACCAGCCGGTCAAGCGTGACGAAGTCCTGGTCCGGCTCGACGATACGCCCTACCACCTGGCCGTGGCCGAAGCGAAGGCACACCTTGAACAGGTCCGGAACCAGCTTCTTGCGCGCCGCGCGGACTTTGCCGAGGCGGAGGCCGAATTACAGCAGGCGCGGGAAGACGCCAATTTTCACCAGCGCAAATTGACCCGCAACGAGCAAATGGGCCCGGCGGCCATCTCTGAATCCCAGCTCGACGACGCGCGACAGCAGCTGTTGGCGGCCCGTTCGAAGATCGCCATCAACCTGCAGAAACTGTCCCGGCTCAAGGCGGAACTGGGCGGCGACCCGGACCTGCCGCCGGAACAGCAGGCGGATCTCATGGTAGCCCAGGCGCAGCTGGATAACGCCCTGTACAAGCTGTCGCGTACGGTGATTCGGGCGCCGGTCGATGGCACCGTCGCCAACGAGGTGCCGCAGGTTGGTGAGATGGCAGTTGCCGGCCTGACCCTGGTGAGCATGATCAGCAGCGAAAACTTCTGGGTCGAAGCCAACCTGAAGGAAACCCAGCTGGCCGGCGTCCGGCCGGGACAGCCGGCGACCGTGACCCTGGATGCCTACCCGGGTGTCTCGTGGCAGGCCGAGGTGGAAAGCATCAGTCCCGCCAGCGGTGCAGAATTTGCGTTGATTCCCGCCCAGAATGCCAGCGGCAACTGGGTCAAGGTGGTCCAGCGTATTCCCGTGCACCTGCGCCTGGACGCCCGCGAGGGAGCGCCACCACTGCGCGCGGGCATGAGCGCGGAAGTGCGTATCGCTGTCGACACCGGCGAGGAACTGGCCACGAGCGGACAGTCCGACGGCCGACCGGGATCGATCGCCGCCAGCCTATGAACCGGGCGGGACACGGCCACCCGATGCTGGTGTCGATCAGCATACTGCTGGCCACCATCATGCAGGTCCTCGACACCACGATCGCCAACGTGGCTCTGCCCCACATGCGCGGCAGTCTGTCCGCCAGCCTGGACCAGGTCGCCTGGGTACTCACGTCCTACATCGTGGCCGGGGCCATCATGACGCTCCCCGTGGGCTATCTTTCCCAACGCTTTGGCCGCCGGCAGGTGATGCTGTGGTCGGTGATCGGTTTCACCATCACCTCCATGCTCTGCGGCCAGGCCTCCTCCCTGACCGAGATGATCGCCTGGCGCATCGCCCAGGGCATTTTCGGCGCTGCCGTGGTACCCCTGTGCCAGGCCACGCTGCTGGATACCTTCCCGCAGGAGAAGCACGCCTCCGCCATGAGTATCTGGGGCATCGGCGTGATGGTGGGACCGGTGCTGGGTCCCACCCTGGGGGGCTGGCTGACCGAGTACTACAACTGGCGCTGGGTGTTTTACATCAATCTGCCGGTGGGCATCCTGTCCATACTCGGCATCTATTTTTTCCTGCCCGAGACGCGTATCCGCCGCGAACGCTTCGATATCGCGGGCTTCGCACTGCTGGCGCTGGCAGTGGCCTCCATGCAGTTGCTGCTGGACCGGGGTGAGCGCAACGACTGGTTCGAATCGATTGAGATCAGGCTCTACGGCATCGCCATTGCGCTCGGCCTGTATCTGTTCATCGTTCATGCCCGGACCAGTTCCCGGCGGTTGTTTTCGACCGCCCTGTTCCGGGACCTGAATTTCGTCTCGGGGCTGGTCTTCATTTTCGTGGTGGGCCTGGTCATGCTGGGCACCATGACCCTGCTGCCGCCTTTCCTGCAGCAGTGGAAAGGTTACCCGGTCACCACCGCCGGCCTCATCCTGATGCCGCGGGGCCTGGGTACCATCACGTCCATGCTGATGGTGAGTTACCTGCTGCGCTTTTTCGACACGCGCATGCTGATCGTGATCGGCATGGGCCTGTCCGGCCTGGCCCTGCACCAGATGTCGGGCTTTACCCTGGAGGTGGGACAGCGCGACCTGATTATCAGCGGGACCATACAGGGCCTGGGGATGGGACTGGTGACCGTGCCCACGTCCATCCTGGCCTTCGCCACCCTGCCGCAGCAACTGCGCAACGAGGGCGCCGCGCTGTACAGCCTGATGCGCAACCTGGGCTGCAGCATCGGGGTATCGCTGGTGATGGCCATGCTCACCCGCAACCTGTGGATAAGCCAGCAGGAAATCGGCGCACGCCTGCAACTTCCCATGAGCATGTTGCTCGAGCGCACCCCGGATCAGCACGCCGCGGCGATTCCCGGATCGATCGTGGAGGAGATCAGTCGCCAGGCGGCGGAAATCGCCTACATGAACGACTTCCATCTGCTGACCCTTGTGACGCTGGCGGCCATTCCGCTGGCACTGCTGCTCAGAAAGCCCGGGGCCAGTACACCACGACCGCAGGAAAGCCAATAGGCATCAGCGTTTTACTACTATCGCTCAAAAAACATCCGCGCCCCGCGGTGGTCCACTACCAGATTCTCATCATCGATTGATATCAATCGCCAGGGCTGGTCACCCTTTCCGTCGGAGTAGAGAACCGTGTCACCCTGAATCACAAAAGTACCCCGACTCGTCTCGGCTTCCGGCCGTTGCGCACTATAAAAAATCACCGTGCCATCGGCTCGAAACTCGGCAGGCATGTTCACTGAAATCTTCCTGCCACCGTCATCCATCAGAATATGAGTGTAGGTCCACTGCCCCTGCAGGGCATCCATTGAAAGTTCTGCCGCACTTGCCAGCGACACCGATAACGCCACACCCAGCAGGACCGCGATTTTTCGGGCTGATATCATGAATTTCTCCACTGTCTGATACCTGAACAGTATAGACACTTTCAATCAGTCCGATTCATAGTCATGCACCTGGAATCACGTTATCGGGTGTTATGTTCAAGCTTGCAGAAAATCTCTGATGTATTCGCCAAACCGCTCTGTTTCCACCAGGAAGGCGTCATGGCCGTAGCTCGAGTGGTGTTTGATAAAGCTGACCTCGACATCGGCCTGCTCCAGAGCGCGATAGAGATCCCGCTGCTGGCCCGGGGTGAACAGAATGTCCGAATCGACGCTGACCACCAGGACGCGCGCGGCGATGCCGCTGAACGCCGACTGGAAGGACCCGTCTTCATCGGCCATGTTGAAGGTGTTCATTGCGTCGATGAGGTACAGGTAGCTGTTACAGTCGAAGTGCTTTACGAACTTTTCGGCGTTGTATTCAAGATAGTGATCGATGGATTCCTCGCCGGTCTTGTTGACGAAGCGTTCGTTGAGTTCAGCCCAGTTGCGGTAGGTCAACAGGCCAAGCCGCCGCGCCAGTCGAAAGCCCTGGAGTAATGCACTGTCCTCGTAGTCACCGCCATTCCATCGCGGATCCAGCTTGATCATGTCTCGCTGCAGGTAGCGGTTGGCGTTATTTGCCGGGAAAGACTGGGCGCAGGAGGAAATGGAGATAAGCCGATTCGCGCTTTCAGGATAGAGCACCAACCAGGCGAGGCTCAGCATTGCCCCCATGGAGTTTCCCAGTACAGTATGCAGGCGCTCAATACCCAGGGCGTCAACAAGCCGTTTTTGCGCGTGCACGATATCCGTAATCATGATCCTGGGAAATGTCGTGCGATAGGCCCGGCCAGTTTCCGGATCAGGACTGGACGGCCCGGATGAGCCGAAGCAGCTGCCCAGGTTATTGATGCAGATAACGTAAAAATGATCCGTATCAAGGCTTGCCCCGGGACCCACCATGTCTTCCCACCACCCGGTATCCGGGTTAGCCGGGGTGGAAGCAAGGTGGCTGTTGGTAGATAACGCATGGTGTACAAGGATGGCGTTGTCGCGCGCCTCATTCAGCTCACCATAGGTTTCATAGGCCAGCACAAGCGGGGCGATGGTGCCGCCGCGCTCAAACTCGAACGCGCGTTCATCCTCAAAGCGGAAACTGCCGTCCGCCTGGCGGCTGATCTGGTGGTTCATGCCTGGTCCGACGCCCGGCACAGCCGTTACTGCGCCCTGAATGTATCCACCCTCGAGAATAGGAAAAAAAGAGCCAGGAATGGCCGAATTCAACCCACCTGGTACTCGTGCAGGCCGCTCTCATCCTGCAATTTGCTGTACTCCCTGAAACTGCCCGGAAACAGGAACGGCGCGTGACCGGAGCTATTGCGGTAATAGCTGTTGCAATCGGCCGCCCCCCAGGAGAAATTCGGGAAACGCTCCGCCATCCAGTCGTTGTAGCGCCGGAACAGTTCCGGCTTGACTTCCAGCGATCTGGCGCCGGCACGGCGCAGCTCGTCCAGCAGGCGTACGATGGTCTCCACATTTTTTTCGGCGGTAATGAAATAGGACACATTCAACACCAGGCCGTTAGGCCCCACGGCGAAAAAATAATTGGGGAAACCGGGCACGGAGATGCCCTTGTAGGAGCGGGGATCGTCGGCCATCACGTTCGCCAGTGAGCGCCCCTCCGGTCCCACCACCTCGATCCGGTCGAAATCCAGGATGCGATAGCCGGTGCAGTACACGATGGCATCGACCTCCAGCTCCCGGCCATCGGTAGTGATTGCCCCCGTGGCGGTCACTTCCCGCAGCCCCGAGGGTATCAACTCCACGTTGTCGCGATTGAGGGCCGGGTAAAAGTCATCCGATACCAGGCCGCGCTTGCACCCGTAGCGACTGTCCGGTTTGAGCGCCTCGCGCAGGGCCGGGTCGTCGATAGTCTGGTCGATGAACTTGTGCACCATCTTCTCGAACTGGCCCATGCGGCTGTGTCCAATGGTCGCGGCGTTATGAACCTGCCCCATCAGGGTTTGCTGCCACCAGCGAAGCAGGCCCATCAGGAACGGGAAGCGGTGCCAGCGGCGCCGCTGGGTGTCGGTGTAGGGCTTCCAGTTGCGTGGCATGATCCAGTTGGCCGAGCGCTGCAACACCGTCAACTTGTCCGCGATTCTGGCCAGCTCGGGCACGATCTGCACCGCGCTGGCGGCGGAACCCACCACCAGGACACGTTTACCGGCCAGGTCCACGTCGTGGTTCCAGCGGGTCGCGTGCCAACTGTCGCCCTGGAAACGGTCCAGGCCGGGCACGTCCGGGTAGAGCGGGGTGTGCTGGTTACCCATGGCATTGATCACCACGTCGCAGGGAAACTCTTCCCCGGCCTCGCTGTGCAGGATCCAGCCCCGGGACTCACGGTACTGGATGCGATGGATGCGGGTGTTGAGACGGATGTGCGGATCCAGCCCGAACTCGGTGGCGCAGCGGGCCAGGTAGGCCTGGATCTCGGCGAAGCCGACGAAATTGGCGGACCAGTCCGGGTTGGGCGCGTAGGAAAACGTATAGGAGTGGGCCCACACATCACAGGCCAGCCCGGGATAGGAGTGCAGCCGCCAGGTACCCCCCGGCGCATCCAGCGCGTCGAACAGGGTGAAGTCGGTGAAACCCTGGCGCAGCAGTTCGTGGCCCGCCGCGATACCCGCGGGACCGGCGCCGATAATCGCAATGCGCGGTTGCGTCTCTTTCGCTGCTTCCTTGCTCATGTCGTCATCCATCCCTCTTCTAAGCTAACAGGACCAGCAGCGCGGCCACCTTGTCCGCCAGCCAGCTCTTGAAATCCAGCCAACAGTCAGGGTCCTGTTCCAGGCGCCACTGCTCCTCGGCCAGGGTCAGGATATAAGCCCTGATTTCCGCGCTCCGAGAGGCATCCAGCACGCTGTCAAAGCGGGGCATACCCATACCCTCCATCATGCCTTCCAGCACCACCGCATCGAACTGGGCATACCAGCGATTATCGAGCTTGCGCAAATCCGGGACGCTGCCGTCGGAGACCGCGCTGGCACCGTGGCAACGGGAACAGAACCGGGCGTAGGCCTGCTCACCGCGCTTGATGGCCCCGGGGCTGGCATCAGTCTCCGGCGGTCGCTCCCGTCCCGGTGTCAGGTCAAATGCAGGCAGCACCGCCTGCCCGTCCAGGGCAAAGGTCAACACCCGCCGCTGCGGGTCAGCCGGAGGCCGTTCCAGGCCGATATTCATGCTGTGGCCACCCCCACGACCCGCCAGTACGGTCACGTACTGCCTGCCGTCGACAGCGTAACTGACCGGGGCCGCCACGATACCCTGCTGTGCGTCGAAGGACCAGAGTTCGGTGCCACTGGCGGCATCGTAGGCGCGAAACCGGTTGTCCAGTCCGCCCTGGAATACCAGTCCACCGGCAGTCGACAACACCCCGCCACCACCCATGTCCGGGTTGGGTGCTCGCCACACCTCGCGCTGGGCCAGCGGGTCCCAGGCGAGCAGGTAGTTATCGATCAGGCGCCGCAACAGGGCCTGGCTCAACAGCTTGCCGAAAGGCGAGGCCTCCACCTTGTAACCCAGGTTCCACTGCCCCTCGTACCAGCTGTATTCTTCTTCCTGTTCCATCGGCGCGGCAAAGTCCAGGGCCGGGATATACATCAGGCCCGTGTCCAGACTGTAGGACATGGAGTGCCAGTTGTGGCCGCCCAGCCCGCTGGGGCGCAGCATAAACGGTTCGTCCACGTAGCGTGCCTCCGGCACCTCTACCGGCCGCCCGCTTTCCAGGTCGTAGTGTGTCGCCCAGTTGACGGGCACAAAGGGCTCGGCGGACAGCAGTTCGCCGCTCTCCCGGTCGAGAATGAAGAAAAAACCGTTCTTGGGGGCCTGCATCAGCACCTTGCGCGGTTCGCCCTGCCACTCGATGTCGGCCAGCACCATCTGCTGGGAGGCGGTATAGTCCCAGCTTTCCCCCGGATTCTGCTGGTAGTGCCACACGTACTCGCCGGTGCGCGGCCTGAGGGCGACGATGGAGGCCAGGAACAGGTTGTCGCCGCCGCCGGGGCTGCGCATCTCACGGTTGTGGGGGCCGCCGTTGCCCACCCCGATGTAGATCAGATCCAGGTCCGGGTCATAGGCCATCGAGTCCCAGACCGTGCCACCGCCACCCATGGTCCACCATTGCCCGTGCCAGGTCTGCGCAGCCAGGGCCATTTGCGGTGACTCGAAGCCGTCCGCGGGATTGCCGGGGACGGTGTAAAAGCGCCACAGTTGATCGCCGCTACCGGCATCGTAGCCCGTCACATAGCCGCGCACGCCGTACTCGGAGCCGCTGTTGCCGATCACCACCACACCGTCGGCAACCCGTGGGGCACCGGTAATGGCATAGCGCTTGTCAGGGTCGATGGTCAGGGTGCGCCAGCGCTCCTGCCCGGTGGCACGGTCCAGGGCGACCAGGTAGCCATCCAGGGTGCCGACGATGACCAGGTCCTGCCACAGGGCCACGCCGCGGTTGACCACACCGCAGCAGAAGTCATTGGCCCGGGTGCGATCCACGCCGGGGTCGTACTGCCATAAGGACTCACCGGTGACCGCGTCCAGGGCGTGCACCACACTCCAGTTGCCAGTGAAGTACATCACGCCGTCGGCCACCAGCGGGGTGGCCTCCAGGCCCCGGGTATCCGGCAAGTCGAAACTCCAGGCCAGGCCCAGGCGATCGACATTGTCCGTACTTATCCGGTCGAGCGGGCTGAAACGGGTCTCGTCCAGGTCGCGGCCGTGTGCCAACCAGTTGTCCGCCTCCTCCCCCGCGGCCAGCAGGCGTTGCTGGGTGACGGGAGCGGCCTGCCCGGCCAGGCCACATGACAGGATCCAGCAGATAACCGCCAGCAGCAGCTTGTTCGCAGGCGAGCCCATGGGATTACCGATTCCTTCTAATCTGACACCACCCCGGTGAGGTAGGGTGACAGGTCCATGACCTTGATCTCGTCCATACCCGTCTGCTCGCTGGCAATCCACATGATGACGCGCCGGCCATCCGTGAAGTAGGGATCGCCGGTCAGGTTGCCCCGCGGCTGGTCGTAACTCGCAGGCCCGACCCCGCCAACGTAGCCAAAGGCTTCCAGCGCCTGGGCATAGGCCATATCCTCCAGCAGGAATTCCCGCGTCTCGTCCACGTCCGGATCGATCTTGTGAGTGGTGATGGTGCGCCAGGTCAGGTGCACGCCGATATCGCGGCTGATCTGGCCGATCCACACCGGCTTGCCCTGGTAGCGCAGCGGGGTGAGCCAGATTCGCAGGTGATTGCGCTCATGAATACTGCTGCGGGCACGCTGCATGGCCGCGTCCTGGGCCCGGCCGAATACATAGAGGGCACTCACCGGTGAATAACGGTATCGATTCCCCGTCAGGGCGGACGCCGCCGTTTTCAGCAGCGATGAGCGATAGATAGTTTCCGTCTCATCCCAGCCGGCCCGCATGAACGCGTAATAGAGATCCAGGATGTCGGCCACGAACACCAGGTTCAGTGGATCGCCGCGGTCCACCCCCTTGGCGTCCCTGACGCAACAGGGCAGCGCCTCCACGGCGGCAACCAGTTCCGGTAAATTCACGTGCCTGAGCTCCGAGTCCGGGTACATCCCGGGAATATCCACCTCGTAGTGATCCAGCTTCAGGCCCGGCACGGGCACGAAGAACGTCATCATACGGGGCTGGCCATCACCCAACACGTCGACGTTGAATGACTTGGTACCTTCGTCTACCCGGGTAAACAGGTAGCCGGAGCGGGTGCTTTCCGGGGGAATCTCCAACTGCACCATGGCCTGCCGTTCTATGACGGGTGCATGCACATCCCTGCCCTCCGGCCGGCTGCGATTGGCGGTCTCGCGGGCGGTGAAATACCCCGGGTCCAGACCCATGGGGGTCAACAGGAGCGTATTTTTGCTGCGGTTCTCCACCCGTACCCAGACCGGCTGCACGTTCTTGGCATACAGGTCCAGTTTGAAGACTTCGCGGGTTTCCTGCCGACTGGGCACCGCGGTGGACACGACCAGGCTGCCCTCTTCACGGCTGTACACACGATCATTAGGTGGCGGTACGGTACGGCCGCCGGGTAACAGCAGTGGTTGCTTCTTCTCACTGTCCAGGGTATCGAATATCCATTCACCCTCGTCCAGGCCCACAACCTGTTCAGACAGGACCAGAACCAGACGATTTCCCTCGGTGTAGTAGGCCGAGCCGCCAAACGTGGTACGCGGTTCCTCGACGGTGGCAACTCCGATACCCCCGGTATAGCCCGCCTTGAGCAAAGAACCGTTGTACCACAAATTCTGAAGCAGGAAGCGCTGCGCCCCGTCGAGGTCGGCAATCACACTCTCCCTGGCAAAGAACTGCGTGAAGCGGAAATCCGCAAGGTCGCTGTCGCGCGCTATGCGGGCAAAAAAAGAGTCATCGCCGGCCCAGTAATACACCTGGCCCAGCCAGACCGGCTCTCCCCCAACCCGCCAGGGCGCCAGCCACAAATGCAGGTGGATTCGTTCATTGCCATCTGGCCGACTCTTGGTGAATATCCCATCCGGTTGACGCCCTCGGAAACTCTGCTGGCGGGCGCGATCCAGCTCTCCGGCGGCGGTTTCAACCCAGTCTCCACGCAGCAGGGCGCGGCGCAGGGCCGTACCGGTCCCCACCAGCACTGCGTTGAATGGCCCCCCTTCCAACTCCCCGGCGAGATCAGTGGCGCAGCAGGGCAATTCCTGCTCCAGGACACGCCGCAATTGCCCCAGAGTCAGTTCCTTGCTGTCTTCCTCGGTATACAGTGCCTGGAAATCGACCTCCATGAAATCGGCCACGAATCCCGGCAGGGGCACGAAGAAGGTGAGGTCGTGCAGTTCACCTCCTGAGAACACATTGAGGTTGAATCCCTTGGTGCCGGGCCTGTGATGAGTGTAGACAAGTCCGCTCCGGGTTTCCCCCGCCGGAACAAACCGCGGCAGGCCACTGGCGTGAAACCAGCGCTCCATCTCGGGATATGAGCCGCGGTTGAACTGCTTGCGGTTCATGTAGGCGACTTCGATCGGGGAAAAATAGTCGCGGTCGATACTCCAGTTGGCGATCCTGGCGGGGTCGGTTCCCTTATTGACGACCTCGAGCCACACGGGCTGTATTCCCTGGTCGTACAGGTCGAGGCCGGTAATCGCAGTGGTTTCTTCCCTGTCAGGCACCGCGGCCCTGACCGTGATAGGCCCACTGGTCTGTACCACCGCGCGCTGCAGGAAGGCCGCGCCGGCCAGGCCCTCGTTCTGGTAGGGCCGGATCGCACAGGCCGTGACCAGCAAGGCCAGGCACAGTAAAAGGACGCGTTGTGAAAGATTGGCTACCACACCACCGCCTCCTCCAGGTAACGAACCAGGGCCTCCAACGCGGCCTCCCGGGGATAGTCATTGTGGTTCACAAAGGTACTGCCCACAAACGGGTGCGTGCGGGCCACGGGTACCGCGATGGCCCAGTGATCGGCGTTCACGAAAGCCAGCAGGGTGGAGCCCGGGATGATCTGGTCGTAGATCAGCACCTGGGTATCGTTGCGTGTGTCAACGCCAGCCAGTACCCGGTAGGAATTTCGCAGGCCCCAGGACACCCGGTCAGGATCCGGATAGGTCACCACAGAAAAATACTGAATCGAATCGGGCAGTGGATGTTCTGCCAGCCACTGTCGGCGCAAATCGGTCTTGAGACTGTCGACGGCGCCATTGTCGCCTTTGTCGCACTCGGACCCCGGCACATGGATCAGCAGGTTGGCCTGTGACTGACTTGCCTCGTTGGCCAATGGCGAGCCGCCAACCGCGCCCGCCAGGCTCACGACGGCCTTCACCCGCTGTTGCAATTCCGGATATTCCACCAGCGCGGTGAGAATGTCCGGCGCGCCCTTGGAATAACCCATCAGCACCAGGGGCCGGCCCGCGTCAGCCTCCGGCAGGTTGATGATAAAGTCACGGATCTGGCGCGCGTTGTGTTCACTGCTGGATAAACTGTCTACCGACAGCACGCGCATATCGTAACCGTAACGGGCCAGGTGCCGGGGGCCCGCACCGCTGTAGTCCAACCACTCCTCAAAACATTCCCAGCCTAAACCCGGGACGGTAAGGATCAGGAAGTCCTGCCCCGCCCTCCCCAGGCTAACAGGTTCACCGGTAGCGCCGGCCTCTTCTCCCTCCCAGGTCAGCGCCTCTTCACAGGGGCGATAGTCGGGAATGCTGTCGCCGTGATGCTCCAGCACGGCACACAATATCTCGCGGTAGCGCCCGCGGTCATCCGCCAGGCCATGCTCCTCCAGATACGCGGTCACGGGCATATGGGCCGCGTCGCCGGGCGGCGTCAGGGGCTGCCGGGCACAGGCCGTCAGCAACAGGCACAGTACTGACACTGACAACAGCGAACTGGTGCCGGCAAGGCGGGGTTCTCGCAGCCAGGTCATGCGCGCGCTCTCCCGTACTTCAATACTGATCCTTTGGCCCCACTTTCATCAGGATATTCATTATCCGCTGCATCCCGTCACGTGCGGGTTGCGAGGTCAGTGTTCCCGCAGCGCTCTCCCAGAACAGGTCGCCTTCCTCATCCAGCTGCACGTGCCAGGCGTTGTCGGGATTGCTGTCCCGGAGGATAATCCGGCGCATGTCCTCTGCCAGGGCCGGGGAATCGACGAACGCACCCATTTCGGTGTTGATGGCCGCCGAACGCGGGTCGAGATTCATCGAGCCGATGAAGACATAGCGGCCGTCCACCACCGCCGTTTTGCTGTGCAGGCCGGTGAACTCTGCCTGTACCGGAGGCACGTCGACCACGGTCTGCTGGATGGCCGGGTCGGAGCGGAACTCGTACAGTTCCACACCCGCGCGGATTAAATCATCCCGCCACGGCTCATAGTGGCTATTCACCGCGGGTACGTCATGGGATGAGAGAGAGTTGGTCAGGATGCGCACGTCTACACCGCGATCACTCAACTCCTGTAAGAAATCCACGGCTTTCTGCCCGGGTATGACATAGGCATTCATAACCAGCAACTCTTTCTCAGCCAGTCCGAAAAAGTTGAACATGCTGGAGATCAGCTGCTGGTCTATCTGCTCGGTGGCGGTTTCGTCATATATCAGCTTGCTGCGGCCGAAATGCAGTTCAGTGACGAGCGCGGTGAGCTCGTCGCGCCAGTCCACGGGCTGGCGCGGGAAACTGTCCAGCTCCGCCGCCTGTGCGGAGTTTTGCTGCAGCATCTGCCACTGCTGTTGCGCTATGTCCTGGTCGGGTTCGGTGGTGAGATTATCCGCCGACACCACCCACTCGCTGTTCCAGAACTGATCAAACATGTCGTTGGCCTGCACTGCCACGTGCCCGATACCGAGCAGGTCGGTATCGTGAAAATTGTAGGCCTCACTGAGGCCGAAATAGTGATCACCGATATTGCGTCCGCCAACCACGGCGGCCCGGCCATCCACTATCATCAGTTTGTCATGCATGCGCGTATTCAGTCGCTCCATACGTGCGAGCATTTCGCCACCCCGTTGCAGCATGGTGTCCCGATCCTTCCAGGGATTGAAGATGCGGAACTCGATATTGGGAGCTGCGTGCATATTGGCAATGAACTGGTCATGTCCATGCAGGATCAGGTCGTCCACGATGAGTCGCACCTTGACGCCACGCCGGGCAGCGAGCACGGCGCGCTCCAGGATCAACTTACCGCTGTAGTCCGGATACCAGAGATAGGTCTGTATATCGAGGGAGGTGGTGGCGGAATCGATCAGCGCCAGCCGCCAGTAAAGACCCTCGCGGCTGCCGTCCAGTATATGGAAGCCGGATTGATCGTCACCGTGCCGGTTCTGTATCTCCTCCGCCAGTTCGGCCAGCAATCCGCTTTCTGCCGGCGGAAGTGCCTTTGCCATCGGTCCCCGCTGTATCTCCTCCTTGAGACTTGCCGAGGAACAGGCCGTGACTGCTGCCAGCAGCACGCAGATAACAGCGGTTTTTAACGAATTTGCGTTCATACATTACCCCGCCGTGTCACGCACTGGTTTCGATCCGGGTTCATCACCAACTGCGAGTGTTTACCGCTGGCACGCGCATGAGGCTCACTCCAATATAGATTGCTTGCCAGCCAGACCGCAAGGATGGTTAAAATTTGCTCTGGTTTCAGCTCATACTTGACTGTGCCGGCACCGACGCGGGCCGGCAGCCCGACCAACCTGGCTGCAGATATACTTTCATGACATTTATCCTGTAGCCTTGCCAGTTTCCGCTGAGAAGGCGTCGCCATGACCAACAACTTGCCTGTCACCCTGGATGACAAGTATACCGCCCGTACCGGTCGCGTCATGTTGACCGGGATACAGGCCCTCGTTCGCCTGCCCATCATGCAGCACCTGCGGGATCGACAGGCCGGCCTGGACACCGCGGGCTTCATCAGTGGCTACCGCGGCTCGCCCATCGGCGGCTACGACCACGCCCTGTGGCGGGCCCGCAAGTTCCTCGAACAGCACCACATCCGCTTCCAGCCCGGGGTCAACGAGGATCTCGCGGCCACGGCGGTCTGGGGCACGCAACAGCTGGATAACTACGACGGGTTGCGCTGCGACGGCGTGTTCTCCATCTGGTACGGCAAGGGACCGGGTGTGGATCGCTCCCTGGACCCCATAAAGCACGGTAACTACACGGGCACTCACCCCAATGGCGGGGTGCTGGCGGTATTCGGCGATGACCACCCCGGCAAGTCGTCCTCCATCGCCCACCAGAGCGAACAGGCGATGGCTGCCTGCTCGATACCGGTGCTGTATCCCGCCACGGTAGAGGAAATCATCAGCTTCGGTCTGTACGGATTCGCCCTGTCCCGCTATGCCGGCTGCTGGGTCGGGTTGAAAACGGTCAATGAGACCGTGGAGCGGACCGAAACCATCGATATTCCCGACCCCCAGTTTCAGCGGCCGGACTTCGAGCCTGAGGGCGTGCACTTCCGGCGCAACCATTTCGCTCCCGCCACGGACGACGTTACAACCCAGCGGCAGCGTGTGCCAGCGGCCAGGGCCTTCGCCCGCGCCAACCGCCTGGACCGCACCGAGTTTCACGGCGACGGCAAGCGCCTGGGCATTGTTACCGCCGGCAAGGCCTACCTCGATGTGTGCCGGGCGCTGGGACAATTGGGCCTGAGCCGGGAGCAGGCCGCAGCGCGGGGTATCGGCCTGTACAAGGTCGGCATGATCTGGCCGCTGGAAGAACAGGCCCTGCGCGAGTTTGCCGATGGCTACGACGAGCTGCTGGTAGTGGAGGAGAAACGCAACTTCATGCAGCAGCAGATGGCGGAGGCGCTGTATGCGCTGGCATCGCGGCCGCGCCTGAGCGGCAAGACCGACCCCGACGGCAACCCCCTGCTGCCCGCCGATCTGCAGCTCGATGCCGGCACCGTGGCGGCGGCCATACTGGCCAGGCTGCAGGCCCTGGGCATCGATACCGCGGGCATGCCCGCGGACCCCGCCGCGCTGGTCCCCCCTCCGACATCATCCCCGGTCGCCCTGCGCCTGCCGTATTTCTGCTCAGGCTGCCCGCACAACACCTCCACCCGCATTCCCGAGGGCAGTGTCGCCCTGGCAGGCATCGGCTGCCACGGCATGGCCATGGCGTACCGGGAGGATACCCGCGCCGTTACCCACATGGGCGGCGAGGGCGCCAACTGGATCGGGGCCGCACCGTTCACCGACACCCCGCACGTGTTCCAGAATATTGGCGACGGCACCTACTTTCATTCCGGCATGATGGCGATCCGGGCCGCGGTGGCCGCCGGGGTCAATATCACCTACAAGCTGCTCTATAACGACGCCGTCGCCCTGACCGGCGGCCAGCCCATCGACGGCCCGCTCTCGGTGGCGGACATCACCCGACAGCTGGCCGCCGAGGGCGTGCGGCGCATCGCGGTGGCCAGCGACGAGCCGCAGAAATACGGCAGCAACAGTGGCCTCGCCCCGGGCGTCACCATCCACCACCGCGACGACCTCGACCTGTTGCAGCGCGAGTTGCGCGAGGTCAAGGGCGTCAGCGCGCTGGTTTACGAGCAGACCTGCGCCGCGGAGAAACGCAGGCGGCGCAAACGCGGCAGCTTCCCGGACCCGAAGAAGCGGGTATTCATCAACCCGGAGGTGTGCGAGGGCTGCGGCGACTGCAGCGTCCAGTCCACCTGCATGAGCATATTCCCGCTGCAGACCGAACTGGGCACCAAGCGCCAGATAGACCAGTCCAGCTGCAACAAGGACTACAGTTGCCTGAAGGGCTTCTGCCCCTCCTTCGTCACCATCGAGGGTGCTGATCTCAAGAAGAAAGTACGCGGCCCGCTGCCGCCGGAGTTGCAGGTGGACCTGCCGGTCCCCGAGCCGGCCAGTGCGGCGCAGGGCTTCGCCTGCATGATCACCGGGATCGGTGGTACCGGCGTGGTCACCATCGGCGCGGTACTGTCCATGGCCGCGCTGATCGACGGCCGACTGGCCACCTGCTTTGACATGACCGGCCTGTCGCAAAAAGGTGGGGCGGTGTTCAGCCACCTGCGGATTGGTGACCGCAAAGACCAACTGCTGGCGGCCAAGGTGGGTCGCAATGAAGCGGACCTGATGCTGGCTTTCGACAGCATGGCGGGGCTGGCGGAAGACCCGCGCAATTCCCTGCGACCCGGTCACAGCCGGGTCGTGGCCCAGGCCCAGGTTGTCCCCAACGCCCTGCTGGCAATCGACTCGCTGGCGCCCATCGACCTGAGCGCACCGCATCACGAACTGGCCCGTATTGCCGGCGAAGAGCAGGTCGACCTGGTGGATTCCAACCGCATTGCCGAACAACTGCTGGGTGACTCCATCGGCGGCAACATGTTCCTGCTTGGTTTTGCCCTGCAGAAAGGCCTGCTGCCGATTTCGCTGGATGCCCTGCAGCAGGCTATCCGGCTGAACGGCGTGGCGGTGGATTTCAACCTGAACGCCCTGCAGCTGGGACGCCTGTACGCGGAGCAGCCCGATCGCGTCGAAGCGCAGTTGGCGGGCAACCAGGCAGGAACGGTAGCATCCAGCCTGGATGAGCGACTGCAATTTCACCGCGAGCGCCTCACCGCCTACCAGAACCGCGCCTGGGCTGACCGCTTCAGCCAGGAGGTGGATCGGGTGCGGGAGGCGGACAATCGCTGCGGCGACGGCAGCGAGAAACTGACCCGCACGGTAGCCGATTCGCTGGCAAAGCTGATGACCTACAAGGATGAGTACGAGGTGGCGCGCCTGCATACCGGGGGTGATTTCCTGGCCGCCCTTCGCGACCGTTTCGACGGCCCTGTTCAGGTCAACTACCACCTGGCGCCTCCACTGCTGGCCAAACGCGACCCGGTCACCGGACACCTGAGAAAACGCCAGTTCGGACCCTGGGTGAACACGGCCTTCCAGCTGCTCGCCCGGCTCAGGTTCCTGCGCGGATCGAAGCTGGATATTTTCGGTTACACCGAAGAACGGCGCACCGAACGGGCCCTGATAGAGGACTACCGACAACGGCTGGATTCCTGGCTGGCAGACCTGGACAACACCAACTACGATAAGGTCGTGGAGTGGGCTGCACTGCCCGACATGATCCGTGGCTACGGCCACGTCAAGGAACGCAATATCAAGGCCTACCGCGAGCGGTTGGCCGAGCTGTGATATAACCGCAATAGCACTGACAACAATAGAGCGACATATATGCTGAGAATAATCTGCAACACCCTGCTGGCACTCACCCTCACCACGGCGTCCCTGGCAATCCGCGCCGATCACCACGAACAACCGGAAGAGAGCGCCAAGGGCGGCGCGCGCGCCATGGCCATGACCGTGGAGGCGGAAGTCGTGGCCATCGACCTCGATACCCGGCAGGTAACCCTGAAGGGGCCGATGGGAGAAACCTTCTCTATTGCCGCGCGAGAGCAATACGTTTCCCTGGACGACGTCAGCGTGGGGGATAAAGTGGAGGCCACCTATCTGGCCGCGATAGAGGGTGAACTGCGCGAGCCCACCGAGAGCGAGAAAGCGCAACCCTGGGTGGTACTGGAAGACGAAGGCGCCATCGAGGCGGGCGCTGACCCCACGGTCGGGGCCGCCCGGATGATCCGGGCAGTCTGCACCATCGAAGGCATGAATCGCCTGTTGGGCACGGTGACCGTGCTCGACTCACGTGGCGTGCCACACATCATCGACCAGGTGGAACCCGAGAAAATGAGCGGTGTCACCCTGGGCCAGACCATCGTACTGGTCTATACCGAGGCGGTGGCACTGTCACTGCGAAAAACGAGCGAGTAACCCCAGGAAAGCGGCAGGAGTACGCCATGCCACAGCCCGTTACCATCAAGGATTGCATGCGCAGCAACCCGCTCACCATCGGTCGGGAAGCCAACCTGGTCGAGGCCATTAATATCATCGTCGACAACCACCTGACCGGATTGACGGTGACCGATGACGAGGGCCATGTTGTGGGCATCCTGTCGGAGCTGGACTGCCTGCAGGGCGTCCTGACCGCCATTTACAATGAGGGCGACCCGGAGCACTGCCTGGTCAAGGAGGTAATGAGCACCGACCTCAGCACCTGCGGGCCGGGCGACAGCATCGTGGAGGTTGCCCAGTCCATGGTGGCGAGCCGCCAGCGCCGGCGACCGGTGATCGACCAGGGTGTACTGGTAGGGCAGGTCAGTTCCAGTAATGTCCTGTGGGCCCTGATGGAGCACTCCCGCCGCAAACTGTTTGAGGCGCAAAAGTAATCGGACCGCATCCCCTGGGCCGTTCGACGACTGGGCGGGTGACCTGCTGCGCTATCTCAGGGTAGTTGCTGCTAGAGGGTGACCAGACTGGCCAGTACCAGTCCCGAAAAGGCAAACAGCGACAGTATCATGGCCACCAGGATCAGCAGCAGGGCCTTGCCGATCGCCCCCGCGTAGCCCGATCCGTAGACCCGCACCAGGGCCAGTGGCAGGTAGATCAGCATCCACCACCACACCGCGCTACCTGCCTCGATAGGGGTCAGGGCAGAGAGAACCATGGTCAGGGTACCCAGCAGGAAAATCGCGCTGTGAAAATGCAGGGAAAAAACCAGGTGCTGCAGGTAGTGAAAGCCCTGGAAGAGATAGAGCATCTGCACGACCAGGGCGAACAGGGGCAACATGAAAAACATCATATAGGGCAGGCGGTCGACGAGATCGTCGATCAGCGCCTGCGGGTCACCCTGCACTTTCCGCAGGTTCCGCTCCAGACGCTGCTCCAGCTGTTCGGCCCACTCGGGTTTCTCACCCTCCTCCCACAGGTCTATATTCACTGCGTCCTGAACACCGTCTCCAGCGTCGCTGAGTTGCTGTGATTCCTCCTCCACCATCGGCCGGCCCTCGTCGTCCACCGCGATCACCCGCGCGGTCCCGGCCTCCAGGGTCCCGACAACCTGCCGTCGTACCCTGGCGCCCTCCTCCTCGGTCATCTCCCCCTCCGCGATGCGCTCGGCGAGGCGCTCGTCGAGGGCACTGATAACTTCCTGCCGTTCCTCCTCGTCCAGGTCGGAGCCGGGCGGGCTGATTCCCTGCAGGGACAGGATCAGGAACATGATGAAACTGATCACCAGGTACAAACGCAGGGGCGGCATGTAGCGCGCCCGGCGCCCGGCGATATACTCCGCCGTGAGAAATCCGGGCCGGAACAGGAGCGGGAAGAGGGTGCCCCAGAAGCGGGAATCCCAGACGAACAGGTCACCAATCAGTTCGCCTGCCAGGTCGAGAAAGTGCAGGTCGCGCCCGCTCTCGCGCTGGCCACAAAGATGACAGTAGGTGCCCCGCAGGTGGGCGCCACAGTTGCGGCAGGTCAGCGCGGCATCTGCGCGCCCGGTTGAATCCGGATCGCCGTTGGCCGGTGGTGCCGGATCCGGCGCACTGTCGGCGGGCCCGGCGATGGCGGCTAACCCCGGACCAGGCCCGGCAGGCGCGGCCTGATAATACGCCGGCCCAGGGCATCGGGTTTGCGCCGGGCCCGGGCGCAGGACAGGGCGGCACCACTGATCTGGGCTGTACGCATATCGCCAAAGGGCGAACCCATACCACAGTTGACGATCAGGGCCACTCCCAACTCGTGCTGGGGATCCGCCCAGGCGCCGGAGCCCCCGAAACCGAAGTGACCGTAGGCCTGCTGCGGAATACCGCGTGTGGTAAAGACCCCGTGGTATCCCAGGCGCCAGCGCATATCGAAGGGTATAACGGAAAGGCGGCCGGTTGGCGCCTGCAGGGTGGTGGCCTCGCCCAGTGTCCGGGAGGACAACAGTCGCGTGCCATCCAGTTCACCGCCATTGGCCAGGGCGGCGTAGAGCCTGGCCAGCGAGCGCGCGGTGAACATGCCATTGGCGGCGGGAATCGCCACCCGCAGGGTTTCCGGCGCGTCGAAGCTGAACTCGCTGACGCCACGCGGGCCCAGCGCCTCGAACAGGCTGACCAGGTCAGTGTCGACACCGGCCGACTTCAGCAGGCGGCTCATGGCGCGGGCATAACCCTCCAGGTAGTGGCTGAGGCGGCTCTGGCTGAGGCGCCGGGTATAGTCGGGAAAAATCAGTTCCGCGCCCCGCACCAGTTCCCGCTCCGGCGTACCGATGAACAGGCCGTCAAGGCCCAGGGGTTTCGCCAGTTCGCTCTGCACCAGGCTGGAAAAATCCCTGCCGGTCACACGCTGGACGATTTCACCGACCAGGAATCCGAAAGTCAGGCCGTGGTAACCGGTGCGCGACCCGGGCTCGTGGGCCGGCGGTGTCCGCTCGATGGCCGCTATCATATGCTCCCAGTCCAGCATCCGATCTATATGATCGATCATCTCGCGGATGTGATACAGACCCGACTGGTGCGACAGGACCTGGCGCAGGGTGATGTCCTCCTTGCCCGCCTGCCCGAACTCCGGCCAGTAGTCTGCGACCCGGGCGTCGTAATCCACCAGCCCCCGGTCGGCACAGATGTGCAGCAGGGTGGCGGCCACACCCTTGGTCGTGGAGAAGCTGGGAGCCAGGGTATCGCGTTGCCAGGGTGTGTAATTATCATCGGAATAGCCGCCCCATAGATCGACCACGCACTGGCCGCGGTGATAGATGCACACCGCAGCGCCGCCGCGATGGCTGCGCAACTGGTTTTTCAACGTATCGGCAACCGGGTGAAAGTCGGGGTGGATGGTGCCGTCCATATGGATGTGGCGCGGTTTCCTGCGGGATAGGTTCATATTGTGCCTGCGGTTATATTTATAATGGTCCTTTACCGAACCTGGCTGACAACATATCACAATGGCCCTGAAATCCACCATATTCAAAGCCGACCTCAATGTCGCCGATACCGACCGCCAGGTCTACGGCGACTTCCCCCTGACGGTGGCCTGCCACCCCTCGGAAACCACCCAGCGCATGATGCTGCGGATCCTGGCCTTCGCCCTGCACGCCGGCGAGGGGCTGGCTTTCGGGCGCGGCATCAGTACCGACGACGAACCGGACCTGTGGCAGAGAGACCTGACCAACCGGATTCTGCTCTGGGTTGAACTGGGTACGCCGGACCCGGACCGCCTGCGCAAGGCCAGTGCCCGGTCAGACCGGGTGGTGCTGTACGCCTACGGAGACCGCGCCGTATCGGTGTGGTGGGACAAGCACGGGAGTCAACTCGGCCGGTTGGACCAGTTGACGGTATATCGCCTCGATGATGAGGTCATGCGCGCACTGGGTAACATGGCACAGCCGGGCATGGCACTGCAGTGCACCGTGGCCGATGGCGAGGCCTGGCTCAGTGACGGGCGGAACTCACTGGCTATCACGCCACAGCGCCTGCAATAGCGCTAATGGCCTCCCCGCAGGTAGGCGACCAGTGGATCGGTGCCGGCGTCGCCGTGAAAGCAGTACATGGAGTTCACGAACAGGCTGAACAGTTCGGGCTGGGAGGTGATATCCAGCTTGGCATAGGAATTCTTGCGGTGGACTGACACCGTGTGCGTGGATATACCCAGGCGTTCGGCGATCGCTTTGGAATTGTAGCCGTACAGGTACATGCGCATGATTTCCGCTTCCCTCCGGGTGAGCAGGGAGGAGCCGAAGATTTTCAGCGCGCCTTCCAGTTGCACATAAATCTCCGAACCACCCGCCCGACGATTGTTCTCGAGAAAGAGCCAGTACTTGTTGAGCAGCGCGCCCACCAGCGGAACGGTCTCGCGCAGGAGATCGATGCGTTCCTCGCTGAATTCCGGATCGTTGTCGCGGCGCACCAACGAGAAATTGAAAAAACTCTGTTTTTCGGGATAGGTGATCATGCCCACCTCTTCCACCAGGTTGGAGGCCCTGTAGTAGTGGCGGTAATACTCGCTGTCGCGAAATCCGGAGGGCGCCAGGTCCCATAAACCGTACAGCCCTTCGGTCAGCCCCTCGACCCCGGCGCGGTAGTACGGATCCAGCAGGTAGGGGCCGTCCATGTAGTCGGCCAGGGCCAGTTCCTCCTCCCTGCTTCGACCGGGCAGCAAGACGTTCAGAGGTTTGCGCTGGGGAGAAAACAGGATCAGGGAGGGTTCATACGGACCCAACAGGGCGGTCAGCGCCCGGCTCAGCACCTCGGGAATCTTCAACGGATCGTTGAGTGTCACGGCCGCGGCAATGTGCCGGTTCCACCGCGCAAATTCATCCTTGTCTATGACTGCTTCCCTCCGTCTCTGCCCCGCTGGATTCTTCCGATGGAGTCGCTGAAGGTGCAACAAATACAAGAGCTTACGGTAATACGGCGCAATTTGGAAACCTGCTCGCAGAATCCTGGCCGGGATCGGGCAGCGACCAGCCACTACCCCGAGCGGGTTATTCGCAACGCGGGAGCCTTTGCTTACCCTAGTTCAATGGCCCTCGCCCGGCGCCTCTGTAGCCGTGCCACTTCAGCTGAAACTGACCCAACAGACACAATGAGAGGTGCACGCATGAGTTCAGCAACTTCACCCTATGATACCCGGACCCTGGTCGAAGACGACAAGGCTCACTTTACCCATCCCTGGCAGATTTTCGACAGTTTTCCGCTCGACGGCGCCCTGCCCATCGCCCGCGGCGAGGGCTGCTTTATCTGGGATACCGACGGCAACAAGTACTTTGATGCCGTGGGTGGGCTGTGGTGCAACAATATCGGCCTGGGCCGCAAGGATCTGGCCGAGGCCATCGGCCGTCAGGCGTACGAGCTGTCCTTTGCCTCGAGCTTCGTGGACCTGACCAATCCACCCGCTGTCATGCTGGCCAAGAAGCTGGCCGAGCTGGCCCCGGGCGACCTGAACCACGTGTTCTATACCTGCGGCGGCTCCACCGCCAACGACACTGCCTACCGCCTGATGCAGTACTACAACAACAAGCGCGGCAAGCGGGACAAGAAGCATGTGATCACCCGTGTCCACTCGTATCACGGCTCGACCTATATTGCCATGTCCCTGACCGGCAAGCCCGGGGACAAGAACCCGATGTTCGACTACGAACGGGAACTCATCCACCACGTCAGCGCGCCGAACTACTACCGCGCACCCGCGGGCATGAGTGAAGCCGACTTCGTGGAATACCTGGTAAAGGAGTTCGAGGACAAGATACGCGAACTGGGAGGCGCGGACCGGGTCATGGCCTACTACGCCGAACCGGTGATGGGCGCCGGCGGCGTGATCGTCGCGCCGGAGGGCTACAACCGCCGCATGTGGGAAGTGTGCCAGAAGTACGACATTCTCTACGTCGCGGATGAGGTGGTCACCGCTTTCGGCCGACTGGGTCACTGGTTCGCATCGAAGGACGTGTTTGATGTCCAGCCGGATATCATCGTCGCCGCCAAGGGTATCAGCTCCGGCTATATCCCCCTGGGCGCCTGCATCTACAGCGACCGCATCGCCGACGTGGTCCACGAGACCGGCCACGGCGACTGCTTCACCAATGGTTACACCTACTCCGGTCACCCGGTGGCCTGCGCCGCGGCCCTGAAAAATATCGAGATCATGGAGAGTGAGCAGATGTTCGCCAACGTGCTGGAGGTGGGGCCGTACTTCCGCCGGCAACTGGAGACCCTGCTGGACCTGCCTATCGTGGGTGAAGTGCGCGGTGTGAATTTCATGCAGTGCGTGGAGTTCGTCAAAGACCAGCAGACCCGAGAAATCTTTCCCGACGAACTGGACATCGGCAAGCGCGTGGCCAATAACGCCGACCCCAGGGGATTGATCGTGCGCCCGCTGATCAACCTGAACATCATGTCGCCGCCGCTGATCATGACCAGGGAACAGGTCGACTTCGTGGTAACCACCCTGCGCAAAGCCATCCTGGAAACCATCGACGAGCTGCGCGCCGAGGGCCATCTGCCGGCCTGACCTCACCACCGACACGCCGCGGGCCGGGGCCGGCCCGCGACTGCAACATTTTCACGATTGTAGCTGGCGCCAAATTGCAGTAGGTTTAAGCAAACCTGTACGGTGGAAGCCCATGCAGCACATCCTGAAACTGGATATCGCGGGCCAGCCGCGAGGCTGGATCAGCGCGCAGGAGGCAGTGACTGCCTACGCCCGCGGCGATGTCATCTATGGCATCGGGGACACCCTTCGCCCGGTATTCGGCGGCATCCAGCGCCTGACAGGCATTCGTTCCCGTATCGACCTGCAGCCCATCATCGCCCTGCGTGGCCGCGTCCGGGAAGGCTTCTGTCCCCCGCTTTGCAACCGCACCCTGTTCCGCCGCGATGACCACCGCTGCCTGTACTGCGGCCGGCAACTGCCGCGCACCGAGCTCACCCGCGACCACGTGCTGCCCACCTCTCGCGGCGGCGATAACCGCTGGGAAAACGTGGTCGCCGCCTGCCGCCATTGCAACTGGGCCAAGGACAACCGCACGCCGGAGGAAGCCGGCATGCCGCTGCTGGCCGTACCTTTCAGGCCCAATTCCTGGGAGTGGCACTTCCTCGCCAAGGACCGCATCCTGGCCGACCAGATGGAATACCTGTCCCTGCAGTTCCGCGCCGAACGCGACTGGGCACACTAGAGCGGAGCGCCGGTCTATAATCCCTCATTCGGGCCAGCGTGGGTCCGCAATGCACAGGGAGATAACATTGCCCCAGTCTGAGCTGCAAGCCGTTCAGTCCATGACCCGACAAATGGAACGGTCCGTGATCGGCCAGGAGGAGGTCGCCCGCACCCTGACCCTGGCCCTGTTGTGCAACGGTAACGTGCTGCTGGAGGGCCTGCCCGGTACGGCCAAGACCCGCTCCATCAAGACCCTGTCGCAGGTGTTGCAGGCGAAACTGGGGCGCATCCAGTTCACCCCCGACCTGCTGCCTTCCGACGTGACCGGCAACGAGATATACCAGGACAACAGGGGCGTGTCAGAACTGGTGTTCCAGCCCGGGCCGATTTTCAATGAACTGGTGCTGGCAGACGAGATCAACCGCGCGCCGGCCAAGGTGCAGTCGGCGCTGCTGGAAGCGATGGAGGAGCGCCAGATAACCGTGGCGGGCAAGACCTACCCGCTGCCGCCGTTGTTCATGGTCCTGGCGACCCAGAACCCGATCGAACAGGAGGGCACCTACCCGTTGCCCGAAGCGCAGATGGATCGCTTCCTGATGAAGATCCGGGTGGACTACCCCCGCAGCGAGGCGGAGCTCGGTATCCTGCGACTGGTGCAGGCCGAGGAGGCCGAGTCGGGCCCGGAATTGACCCGGATCGAGCAGTCGCACATTTTCGCCGCGCGCCGCGCCATCCAGGCCATGAGTGTCGCGCCGTCCGTGGAGCAGTACATCGTTGACCTGGTCATGGCAACCCGCGACCCGGCGCGCTATAGCGGCGACCTGGACCACTGGATCGAGGTGGGTTCCAGCCCCCGGGCCAGCATCGCACTGCACCGGGTAGGTCGCGCCAGCGCCTGGCTGGAGGGTCGGGACCACGTGCTGCCCGAAGACATACGCGGCGCCGCCCACGCGGTGATGCGCCATCGACTGATGCTGAGCTACGACGCCCTGGCCGACCACATCGGGCCCGACCAGGTGATCGACGAACTACTGCGTCAGGTCGCCGTGGGCTGAACCGGTAGTGGCCAGGGAACAGGACGTCTATGCCGACCTGGCGCAGCTGGTCAGGCTGCGTTACAGCGCACGCGGTTTCAGCTACCTGCCGCAGCAACCGCTGCGTTCACTGCTCAGTGGCCGCAAGCGCTCGCGCCTGCGCGGTCGTGGCCTGGACTTCGATGAACTGCGGCATTACCGCCCCGGTGACGATATCCGAACCATGGACTGGCGGGTCACCAACCGCACCGGCAAACCGCATGTGCGGGTGTACACCGAGGAGCGCGATCGACCGGTCATGCTGGTCGTGGACCAGCGGCTGTCGATGTTTTTCGGCTCCGAGCAGAAAATGAAATCGGTGGTTGCCGCGGAAGTGGCCGCTGTCACCGCCTGGCGGGTGCTGGACGTGGGTGACCGGGTCGGCGCCATCCTGTTCAACGATCGGCGCTGCCAGGAATTGCGCCCCACCCGTAACAGCCGCCGGGTCACGGCCATGCTGGGGGACCTGGTCGCCATGAACCGCGATCTCTCGGTGGCGCCCGGCCACAACAGTGATCCCGGCGCCCTGCTGACGGCGCTGAATACCCTGGAGCGCAATGTCGGGCACGACTACCTGGTCATCCTGATTTCGGACTTCTATGGCTGGTGCGAGAGGGCCCTGGCCACCATTCGCCGTATCAACCGGCACAACGATATCATCTGCTCCCTGGTATTCGATCCCCTGGAGCGCAGCATCGCCGCAGCCCAAAGCCTGGTCGTATCGGACGGCGAGTACCAACTCGAAGTCGATCCGCGAAAACACCGCCTGGGAGAAAGATTCGAGGCCAGCTTCGAAAGCTCCCTGGCCCGGGTGCAGCGCGAACTCAAACGCCACGATATACCGATTGTGCCCATCGACACCGTGCGTCCCGTCAGCCGCCAACTGCGGGAGCAACTGGGTGGACGGGGGGCCGCGGCGTGAGTGCCCCCCGGCTGCCTGAGGCCTTTGGCAACTATGCCCTGAAAGACTTTGCCGAGATACTGCCCCCGGCGGGGATCGACTGGCTACCCCAGACCCCCGGCTGGGCGGTACTGGGCACGCTGGTGCTGGCCTGGCTGCTGCGGCGCGTCTTTCGCGCGCTGCGCCGCTGGCACCGCAACCGCTACCGCCGGGAGGCCGCTGCCGCCCTGCGGGCATTGCAGAACCAACCACCGGGACAGGTGCAGGTCGCCGATATCAACCAGTTGCTGAAGCGCGCCGCACTGGCGGGCTACGCCCGGGAACAGGTGGCAGGACTGAACGGACAGTGCTGGATCGATTTCCTCAATGGCGAGTGTCCCGCAGCGGTTTTCACCGGCGCGCCGGCGGACTGGTTGCGGGATGGACCCTACCGGCAACAGGTCCTGTCCGGGGACCAGTGCCGGCTGCTGGTGGCGGCCGCCTCGGACTGGCTGGCGCAACACCGCGGACCGGCGACATGCTAGAGCTGGACTATCCCTGGGCCTTGCTCCTGCTGCTGTTGCCGCCGCTGATGCTGTTGCTGCCGGCGTACCGGGAAAGCCGGGATTCGGTCAAGGTGCCTTTTTTCGACAAGCTGGTTGAGCTCAGCGAGGAGCGCCCCGGCACCGGTGCCCGCATCCTCCAGCGCAATCGCATGCAGCGTTTCCTGGTCGGCTTCATGTGGTTGTGCCTGGTATTGGCGGCGGCCCGACCCCAGTGGCTGGGGGCACCCATCGAACAGCAGAAGTCGGGCCGCGACCTGATGGTGGCCGTCGACCTGTCGGGCTCCATGGAGACCCGCGACTTCACCCTGCCCGGTGGCGCGCCGGTGGATCGCCTGACGGCGGTGAAGTACGTCCTGGCGGAACTAGCCGCACAACGTGAGGCGGACCGGCTGGGCATGATTGTGTTCGGCAGTGCCGCCTACCTGCAAACCCCTTTCACCGACGACCACCCGGTCTGGGCCAGGCTGCTGCAGGAAACCGAAATCGGCATGGCCGGTCCCAGTACGGTATTTGGCGACGCCATCGGCCTGGCGATCAAGCTGTTCCGGGAAAGCGATTCCGACAACCGGGTACTCATCGTACTGACCGACGGCAACGATACCGGCAGCACAGTGCCGCCGGTGGACGCCGCCAAGGTCGCTGCGCGATTCGACATCCGTATCTACACCATCGCGGTGGGCGATCCCGCCGCGGTGGGCGAGGAAGCCCTGGACCTGGATACCCTGCAGCGAATTTCCGAGCTGACCGGTGGGCGCCATTTCCAGGCCCTGGACCGGCTCCAGCTGGAAGCGGCCTATACCGCCATCGGTGAATTGGAGCCGGAGCTGTACGAAACCATCAGTTTCCGCCCACGCCAGAGCCTGCACTACGTGCCGGTGGCCGCGGCGGTGTTGCTGTATGTCCTGTTCCACGCGATAAACGCCTGGCGCAGCCACCGCCGGAGGGGCGCGGTCCATGCTGCCTGAACTGGCTATGCTGGAACACTTTCACTTCCTGCGCCCCGCCTGGGCCCTGCTGATGCTGCCCATGCTCGCGGCCATGTTCGTGATGGACCGCCGCGAACAGCAACGGGACATGTTCGGCGGCATCATTGCCCCTCACCTGCTGGAGCACCTGCGGATCTCCCGCTTCCAGTCGCGGTGGTTGAATCCCCGCAGCTTCACCCGGATTATCATGGTGCTGCTGACCGTGGTGCTCATGGGGCCCAGCTGGCGCCAGCAGCCGTCCCCCCTGAACCAGGACGACGCCGCCCTGGTGATCCTGCTGGATGTCTCATCCTCCATGCAGCAGCGCGACGTTCAACCCAGTCGCCTGCAGCGCGCGCAACAGAAAATCGGCGACCTGCTCGCCCTGAGGCCGGACAAGCGGGCGGCGCTGATCGTATATGCCGGCAGCGCCCACACGGTGTTGAGCCTCACTGCCGATCGGGACATATTCAATAATTACCTGGCCGCCATCGAGCCCGGGATCATGCCGCGCCCGGGCAAATTCCCGGAGCTGGCCCTGCCGGTCATCGCCGAAATCCTGGGGGACAGCACCGCACCGGGCACGGTGGTGCTGTTTTCAGACGGAGCCGGGAGCGCCAGCCAGGCCGCGTTCGAGACGTTCTTCGAGAGTCACCCGCAGCAGTTGCTGGTGGTCGGCGTGGGCACCGAAGTCGATCGCGAGGGGCTGGTACCCCTCGATCGCCGCGCGCTGGAAGGGCTGGCCAGCGCCGCGGGCGGTCGCTTCCAGGCCCTGACCGTGGACGACAGCGACATGCGCAGGCTGAACCGGCTGATCGACAACCACTACGTGATCATCGAGGACAGCGCCCTGCCCTGGCTGGACAGCGGCTATGTTCTGGTCTTCCCGGCCATGGCCCTGTTCCTGTTCTGGTTCCGCCGGGGCTGGACCCTGGTCTGGAGCCTGCTGCTCCTGCCGCTGGCGCTGGCGCTGCCGCCAACCCCCGCGCAGGCCGCCGGGGCCACCGACCAGGACGGCGCCGGGTCACACTGGTTTGCCGATCTCTGGCTGACCCCGGACCAGCAGGGACGGCTGCTGCTGCAACTGGGTCGGTACCGGGAGGCTGCGCAGCGCTTTGAGGACCTCCAGTGGAAGGGCCTGGCCCTGTACTACGCCGAGGACTTCATGGCCGCGGCGGAATACTTTTCCCGCAGCGACTCCGATCGGGCCCTGTTCAACGAGGCCAACGCCCGCGCCCACGGCCGGGACTACCTCCGCGCGGTGCGGCGCTACGACCGGCTGCTGGCCCGTACGCCGGATTTTCCCGGCGCCGCCGCCAACCGCGACAAGGTGCAGGCCCTGATCGATGAGATCAACCGGCTCAGCGCAAGCCAGCAGCAGGAGCAGGGTGTCAGTTCGGAAGAAAAGCAGATGGGCGGAGAGGACGCCATACCGGCGGAGGGCGCCGAGGAGCTGAGCTGGACCGAGGCAGAACTGCAGCAATTCAGCGCCGAGGAGATCCTCGGCGATCCGGCCACGGCGGAGATGTGGCTGCGCGGAGTACAGCAGGACCCGGCCAATTTCCTGGCCGTCAAATTCAGTATGCAGCTGCAATCCGCCGGGGAGGACCGGCCATGAGATGGCTGTCACTGCTCCTCGGTCTGCTGGTGGCGCTTTCCGCGCATGCCGAAAGCGTCCGCGAACTCAAGGACCGCGGCGCCCTCAGCGTGACCGCCAGCCTGTCGCCGGCCACACCGGTGGTACCCGGTCAACGGGTGGTTCTGGGCATCGAGGTCGCCACCGACAGTTGGTTCAGCGGCGGTACCCGCATCGACCTGCCCGAGGTTCCCGGGCTGGTCATCCTGCAGAACGAGCAGTTTGCGAGCAACAGCAGTGAGCGGCGCGGCGCGGCCACCTGGGTCATCCAGCGCTGGCAGCTGGACCTGTTCCCGCAGCGGGCCGGGCGATTTTCGATACCGGCCATCCCGGTGTTCGTGCAGCTGGGGATTGGCGCCAGCGGCAGCCTGGCCAGCCAGCCACTGACCCTGCAGGTGGAGCTACCCGGGGCGATGGCCGATTTGTCCCACTGGGTGGCGGCCCCAGAGTTCGAAGTGAGCCAGAGCTTCGACCGCGACCCGGATACGCTGGCGGTGGGCGATGCCCTGGAGCGGGAACTGCGCTTCGAGGCGGTTGACCTGATGGCGATGATGCTGCCGGCGGCGGAACCCGCGCAACTGCCGGGCTTGCGGGCCTATCCCGGGCCACCGGAACTGTCCAGTCGCAACAACCGGGGTGACCTGCTGGCCAGCCGGCGGCAAACCGTCAGCTATATTGCCGAACAGCCCGGACACTACCAGTTGCCCGCGCAGGAATTCCACTGGTGGAATACCGCGAGTCGGCAACTGCAGCTGGTGAGCCTGCCACCGGTGAACGTGACCGTGGTGGCGGCGCCCGGCACGGCGCCGGGAAAGGCCGGCGGAACCCGGATCGGGGCAGGCCATGGCATGCTGCTGGCCGGTTTACTGCTGCTGGCCGCGGCGGTGTTCGCAGCCCGGCAACCCCTGTCGCAGGTGTGCCGATGGCTGTTATCGACCCTGGTTAACGGAATCCGCCGACTGGATCAGGCACTGGCAGCCTGGCGCCGCCCGGGCCTGCCGCCCAGCCTTAACCCCGGAAGTAACGCTGGGGAGTAAAGGGCATCGCGGTGACCGTGACGGGGACCGGTTTACCCCGTACGTCCACGCTCAGGGCAGTGCCGGGCTCACCCAGTTCCCGCGCAATGTAGGCCATGGCGATCGGCTTCCCCAAACTGGCGCCGTAACAGGCGGAGCAGACTTCGCCCACCCGCTCACCGGCGGCGTCCAGCACCGGCTGGCCCTCCCGCACCGGGCGCTTGCCATCCACCGCCAGGCCGACCCGGCGCAGGGGCGGTTTATTACGCATGCGCTCGAAGATCACGTCGGCACCGGGAAAGCCCCCGGGACGTTCGCCGTCCGGTCGGCGCGCCTTGCTGATGGACCACAGCAATCCGGCCTGCACCGGATCGATGTCTTCGCTGAGTTCGTGACCATACAGGCACAACCCCGCCTCCAGGCGCAGTGAGTCCCGGGCACCGAGCCCGATGGGCTCTACCGCGTCCTGCGCCAGCAGCAGGCGCGCGACCTGCTCCGCCCGCTCCGCCGGCAGGGAAATTTCAAAGCCGTCTTCGCCGGTGTAGCCGGAACAGGTAATGAAGGCTTCCACGCTGTCGATCGCCGCGAAGCACCCGGTCATGAACACCAGGTCACCCGCCTCCGGGCACAGCGCGGACAGGGTCGGCCGGGCAGCGGGCCCCTGCAGCGCGAGCAGGGCGCGATCCTCCAGCACGGTCAGGGACTGCCCGGACAAGTGGCCACGCAGGTGCGCGATATCCTGCTCCTTGCATGCGGCATTGACCACCAGGAAAAAACGCTCCGCTCCCCAGCGGGTGATGATCAGGTCATCCAGTACCCCGCCCTGCGCGTTGGTAAACAGGGCATAGGTCTGGCGGCCCTCGCCCAGCCCTGCCAGGTCCACCGGCACCAGGTTTTCCAGCATGGCCGTGCTGCCCGCGCCCTCGATCACCACCTGTCCCATGTGAGAGACGTCGAACAGGCCCGCCGCCTCGCGGGTGTGCAGGTGTTCGCGGATGATACCGGCGGGATACTGCACCGGCATGTCATACCCGGCAAATGGCACCATTTTGGCGCCGAGTTCACGGTGCAGGGCGTCCAGGGGTGTCGTTTTCAGGCTCATGGGAAAACCTCGCGTGGGACGGCGGAAAGAGCGCCACTCTACCCAGCCCCGATCCGGTGCGCAAGCCGCGCCAGGGCTATCTGGGGCGTCTTGCCGGGACCCCGCACCGGTGGTACTGTCGCCTCCCTCGCCGGACCGGAGACCGCCGTGCAGGCCAACACTTTGCAAGTCGATACCATCAGCCTGGTGGGCATGCCAGGGGCCGGTAAAAGCACCGTGGGCGTGATCCTGGCCAAGGCCACGGGGCTGCGCTTTATCGATACCGACCTGGAAATGCAGCGGCGCATGGGGGCCACCCTGCAGGAGATGCTCGAGGCGCGGGGACATCTCTACCTGCGCCAGGTCGAGGAACAGGTATTGCTGGACCCGGACCTGGACCTGTCGCAAGCCGTTATTTCGACCGGCGGCAGTGTGGTCTACTGCGAGCCCGGCATGAAACGCCTGCGCGCGGCCGGGCCGGTCGTGTACCTGCGCTGTGATCTCTCGGTTCTGGAACGACGTATCGCCGACGCGCCACCGCGGGGGATTGCCGACGACCCGGGCAACAGCTTTGCCCAGGTCTTCGCCCAGCGGGTACCCCTGTACGAACGCTACGCCGATTTCACTGTGGACGCCGGGTGCGGCACCGCAGACCAGGTCGCCAGCGCTATCGTGGCGCTGCTGCGGTGACCGGGCATGTCCGCGGACAGGGGCCGGGCAGCGGGGCGCTACCCGAAGCGTCCAGCGGATAGCCCGTGGGCCTGCCGCGGCCTGGCACGCAAATTGCTCGCTGGTAAGCGCGGGTGGCCCGGCCACCAGTGCTTGCGGTCAGGGATGAATCACAGGGAGGTGAGCTGTCGCGCATGGACGGCCAGGGAAGGCCCGGCCAGGAAAGGCCCGGCCAGGGAAGGCCCAGCCAGGAAAGGCCCTGCCAGGGAAGGCCCGGCCAGGAATGGCCCGGCCAGGAATGGCCCGGGCCACCCGCCCTCAGACCCGCAGGACTGGATCAAAAGGTAATAAGAAGCATGTTTTTTTGCCTATAAATATTCATTGACTCGCTGAAAACCCTGAGTGATATTTGCCCCGAGTGCGACCTGGCAGATAGATCATCAGGAGGTGATTTATGGGCGAACGCAATCAGGAACCTGTTACCAGCGACCCGCTGGACGACCTGTTCGAGCCAGTTCTGGGCGATCTGAGTGATGATGACCTGGAAGACCTCGGGCCTGTGGCATCCGACAAGCAACGCCTGGCGGAGAAGCGGCGCCGGGCGGAACAACGCCTGGAGGAGAAACGACTGCGGGACGAGTTGGGTTATTACGACCTGCAGTTCGACGACCTGTAACACCCTCCCGGGGGCCTGAAGGCTCCCGGGAATCAACGCGCACCTGCCGGCCGGCACCGAAGGCGTCCACATTCCAATTCCCCCCGGACCGGGGTTCAGCAAGGATATCAAATCCCCTCGCAATGCATTACATTGCTCGCTTTGCGCTGCGGGACTCTGCCTTGAAACGCCCAATCTGGCTGCTGAGCATGGACTCGGACCAGTTCAACGCCCCCCCCACCACCACGGCTGCCCTGTTGTCATATTACCGCGCCTACGGCCGCAAGGCGGCTGACTGCGAGGTCGAGCTGGTGCACTTCCGGGACGAGGCCGCTATCCCGGACTGGCTTGGGCAGTGGCGAGCAGTCGGGCTGCCGCGGGTGATGACGGCCATCGCGGCCGGACTGGAACCGGTGGTCGGCCTCAGCGTCTACACCTGGAACGCGGCGGAATTCCTGCAACTGGCCCGGGAATTGAAATCCCTGTCGCCGCAACTGCTGGTGGTCGCGGGCGGGCCGCACGTACAACAGGCGGAGGACTACCTCGGTACCGAGGCTATCGACCTGGTGGTCATCGGCGAGGGTGAGGTCTGTTTCCAGGAGTTCCTGGACTGTGACCACCGTGAGCAGTGGCACAGCGTCGATGGCCTGGCCTTCCTGGACCGGGGGCAGCCCGTGCGCACTGCCGAACGTGAGCGCTGCAGCGACCTGGACCGTTTTCCCTCGCCGCTGGACGTGCTGGAACTGTGCGACAGCGAGGGGCGGCCCCGCTACGATTCCATCTCCTACGAAACCAGCCGCGGCTGCCCCTTCCGCTGCGCGTTCTGCGAGTGGGGCACCGGCGCCATTGGCGGCAAGATGTACCAGTGGTCGATGGCGCGCATCCGCCGTGACTGGCGCCGCATCGTCGCGTCCGGGATCAAGGACCTGTGGCTGGCGGATTCCAACTTCGGCGCCCTGAAGCAGGACCTGGACAAGGCCAGGCTGATCGTGGACCTGAAACAGGAATTCGGATTACCCCTGTCTTTTGCCACCTCCTGGTCGAAGAAACACAGCCGCCAGGTGCAGGAAATCGCCCTGTTGCTGCACCGCAACCGGTTGCTGCCGCACTACCAACTCGCCCTGCAGACCCTGACGCCCGAGGCCCTGCGACTGAGCAACCGCCAGAACATGGGTGCCAATGAATACGAGCCCATTGCCAAGCGCATGTCCGAACAGGGGGTGCCCATTGCCGCTGAGCTCATCTGGGGGCTGCCCGGAGACAACCTGCCGGATTTCGAACGCAACCTGGACCGCCTGCTGGCCACCTTCCCCAACATCAACATCTTCGGCTACACCCTGCTCCCGGGTACCGAATTCTACCGGCGCCGCGAGGAATACCGCATCGAGGCCATTCCGGTGGCCGGCTACGGCAAGGCCAAGGGGGAGTATGTGGTGGGCTGTCACAGCTTCGATCGCGACCAGGGCGAAGAGGGCTATTTCCTGATCAGCGCCCATATCCTGCTGGTCCACGGCCATATCCTGCCCCTGACCACGCGCCTGCTGGCACTGGCGGGCGAGGTCCCCGTCTCGCCGTTGCTCAGGGACATGCTGCGCGCCATGGTGCAACGCTTCGGGCCGCTCGTCGAGAGCCTGGACAGCGGCGACCGCATGGCCATATACGAGGGCCGCAACCGGCTCTACCTGGCCGCCCTGTCGCGGCCTGCGGAGCTCTATACCCTGCTGGAATCGGTATTGCGGGAAAGCCATGTACGCCTGGGTGCCGACCCGCGGCGAGCCCTTCAGACCCTGGCCCTGGACCGCGCACTATGCCCGCGGGAGGGTGGCGAAACCGAGATCGAGGTGACTCTGGACTTCGACGCCCGGGCCCTGGAGCGCAGCCTGGCCGCCATGGAACTGCCGCCGCGGGAGTGCGGCGACGGGGTGCGCCTGCGGGTACGACACCCGGGCGGGGTGGGCGAAATCCTTCACGATGCCGATGGCGGCAGCTGGTTGCGCGGCGTGATAAGTCAACAACAGCGCCTCACAGAGGCTTTTGCTGCAGGGCCTATCGCGCTAGCATAGGGACCCAACTCACAGGAACCCGGATCATGCCAGAACTGAAACGAGAGGTTCGACCGGTCGAGGTCAGCTACCTTTGCGACAGCTGCGGCCAGGGAATGATGGAGCGCTGCGGAGAGATGAATCCTGCCAGCGGCGATATCGAACACCGCTGCCTGATCTGCGACCACCGGCAGACATTCAAGTGGCTCTCATACCCACGGGTGGAGCACGTGGGGATGGACGACTGATCCTGAGTCAACCCTGATCTCGGCGCAGTTGTGCCAGGCCTTCCGCGCTGGCGGGATAAACCCCGTGTTCCGTGATCAGCCCATCCACCAGCTCCGCCGGGGTCACGTCGAAGGCCGGGTTGGCAGCCAGGGTATCCCGGCCGGCCAGGGCCAGCTCCGCCATTACACCGCCGGCATCGCGCCCCACCAGTGCCAGCACTTCCCGCTGCTCCCGCTCTTCAATGGGAATCTCCGCCCCGGAGGCGCAGTGCCAGTCAATGGTGGACTCCGGCAGGGCGACATAAAAAGGAACCCCGTGGGCCCGGGCCGCCAGCGCTTTCAGGTAGGTGCCCACCTTGTTACACACGTCGCCGTTGGCGGCAGTGCGATCTGATCCGACGATAACGCAATCGACCTCGCCCCGCTGCAGCAGCAATCCACAGGCATTATCCGCCACCACCGTACAGGGCACCCCGGCCTGCTGTAACTCCCAGGCGGTGAGAAAGCTGCCCTGGTTGCGAGGCCGGGTTTCCGATACCCAGACATGCACGTCCAGGCCAGCCTCCTGGGCCTTGTATACCGGTGCCAGCGCGGTGCCCCACTGGACGGTGGCGAGCCAGCCTGCGTTGCAGTGGGTAAGGATATTCAGCCGGCCGGCAACCGGGAGTTGCCGCAACAGGGTCAGGCCGTGTTCACCGATCCGGGAACAGTTGGCGATGTCCGCCGCCCGCAGCTCCCGGGCGGTCGCCAGCGCCTGGCGCGCACGCTCCCGCGGCGCCAGCGGCTCAACCGCACGGCGCACCTGCTCCAGAGCCCAGCGCAGGTTGACCGCGGTGGGGCGGGTCGCCAGCAGACGCTGCTCCGCCTCCGCCATGGCGGGGTCCGAGGGCTCCTGTTGCAGGGCCTGGGCCAGTCCGAAGGCGGCGGTGATGCCGATCAGCGGGGCGCCGCGCACCTGCATGGTACTGATCGCCCGGCAGTATTCCGGCAGTGACTGCAGGGCACACCAGCGCAGCTCGTGGGGCAGCAGGGTCTGGTCGATGATCTCCGTGCACTGCAGTTGTTCGTTCCAGTGCAGGCTGGCCAGCCTGGAGGGGTTCTCCATCAGGCAGCCGTCCCGGACTGGCTGGTTTCGGGCTGCCCCGTTTCGTCATGACTGGTTTCAGACTGCCATTCGAATACATTCAGCTCGATAAAGATAAAGGCGAACAGCCACAGGAAGGCGTCCCAGAAATCGAGGAAATCCCCCGCCACACCCCAGTAACCGGCCGCCAGGAACAGGATGGAATAGAGGGTGAATTTGACGTACTTGGTCAGGTTCATAATGTAGTCTGACAGGTCTCCGCGCAGCTGCAGCCGCACCTCGATTTCCAGTACGACCACCACCAGTATCCAGGTCGCGGCGTTGATCACATCCACCCAGGCCAGGTAGCGCGCTGCCTGCAGCCTGTCCGTGGCGGCCACGATATCGAATCCGTTGAGGCGCCAGAATTCGGCCCCGGCTGTCTGGCAGGTACTGGCGTCCAGCGGCAGGTATTCGTCTATGTCCACCAGCAGCGACATGCCCTGGTCCGCCACGGCGCAGGGATCGAAGCCCGGCAGGAGGCTGGCATCCAGCAGCGTCAGCAGTTCGGCACAGTAGCCGCTGAAGGCGTATACCACGGCGACATAGCAGATGCCGCGGATACCGTGCAGGGCGAGTTTGACCGGGCCGCGGATCTTCCGGTCGTCCAGTACCGAGGTTTCCAGTTCGAATAACAGCAGCAGGATCACCCAGGCACCCGTGTCGATGGTGGCGGCGAACACCTGGATTATCTGGCCCAGCGCCACGCCGTGCACAAAGGTGTGCTCCAGGGCCAGCAATTCCTCCTGCAGAAACAGCAGTACGTTGATAGAGAGCAGGCTGTAGGTCAGGTACTTCACCCAGGTAAAGAGCCGGTCACCCCGGCCACCGGCTAACAGGCCAGCCCCTTCTGTCATTCGTCCCTTCCTAGACCTGCAGCAGCAGGTGTTCGCGCTCCCAGGAACTGATCACGCGGTTGAACTCCTCGAACTCATCGAGCTTCACGGCGGCATAAGCGCGCAGGAACAACTCTCCGAACATCTCCACCAGCTCCGGTGTATCGTGCAGGTGACGCAGACCCTCCTCCAGGGTGCGCGCAACCTCTACATCGTCTTCATTGGCCGTGCCCTGGTGCGGCTCAGTGGGAACCAGGCCCTGGCGCATGCCCAGCAAACCCGACGCCAGCGTGGCAGCCATGGCCAGGTAGGGGTTCACGTCTGCGCCGGGAAAGCGGTTTTCCACCCGGGTACCGACGGCATTGCTCTGGGGTACCCGGAACGCCGTGGTGCGGTTTTCATGCCCCCAGTTCAGATTGATCGGCGCAGAGATATCCGGCGCCAGGCGGCGATAGGAGTTCACGTTGGGCGCGTACAGGGAGATCAACTCCGGCGTGTAACGCTGCAGGCCAGCGATATAGCTGCGAAACGCGGCATTGTGGTCGCCGTTTTCGTCAACGAATATGTTCTCTCCCGACGCAGCACTTACCACGCTCTGGTGGATATGCATGGCACTGCCCGGCTCGTTTTTCATCGGCCTGGCCATGAAGGTGGCGTACATGTCGTACTTGTGGGCAGTCTCCCGCACTGTGCGCTTGAAGGTGAAAACCTCGTCCGCCAGGCGCAGGGCGTCACCGTGGCGGAAGTTGATCTCCATCTGCGCCGCCCCGTTCTCGTGAATCAGGGTATCTACCTGCAGTTCCTGGGCATCGGCGTAGTCGTACATGTCCTCCACGAAATCCTCGAATTCGGCCACCGCATCGATGCTGTAGGACAGGCGGGAGGACTCGGCGCGGCCGGAACGGCCCACCGGCGGGGTCAGTTCGTAGTCGGGATCCGTATTGCGGCTTACCAGGTAAAACTCCACCTCGGGCGCAACCACCGGACGCAGACCCGCCTCATCGTACAGCGCCAGGATCTTGCGCAGCACATTGCGGGTGGACAGCGGGTGGGGATTGCCGTCCATCGTGTAGCAGTCGTGAATGATCTGGGCGGTGGGTTCCCGGGCCCAGGGCACCAGGCGCAGGGTGGTGGCATCGGGCTTCAGGATCATGTCCGCATCGGTAGGCTCGACAAAACTCCAGTGCTCGTCGGAGTATTCACCGGTCACGGTCTGGATCATGATGCTCTCGGGCAAACGCGGTTCGCCGTGGCCAAGGAACTGGTGGGCGGGAATGAACTTGCCGCGCGCGTTGCCGGTCATGTCCGGTACCAGGCACTCCACCTCGGATATCTGGTGCTGCTTGAGCCAGTTTTTGATCGCCTGTTTGTCGCTGTCCATACGGACCTCTAGATGCCGAAAGTCCGAGTATCGCAGCACTTGATTCACCGGTTCAAGTGAGGCTACCCCAAGGGGTTATGCGCCCTCCCGGCCCCTCCGGAGTATATTTACACCATGCAAGCACAAGCCCACGTCGATTCCTGGTACGCCGCCAGCGCCACGTCGCAGCCGGTCCATCCACCCCTGGAAGGTGTGCAGCGCGCCGATGTCTGCATTGTCGGCGGCGGTTATACCGGCCTGTCCAGCGCCCTGCACCTGGCACAGCGGGGCTACAGCGTTATCCTGCTGGAGGCGAATAAACTAGGCTGGGGAGCGTCGGGACGCAACGGCGGGCACGTGGGCACCGGCCAGCGCGCCGACCAGGATACCCTGGAGAAACTGGTCGGCCTGGAGCGGGCCCGGGCCCTGTGGCAACTGGGCCTGGAAGCGGTGGACACGGTTTGCGAGCTGATCGACCGGCACCAGATCGACTGTGAGCTGAAATACGGCAACCTGCACGTGGCCTCCAAGGCCGGCGAGGTGAGCGGGATGGCAGCGGAGGCGGAGCACCTGCAGGGCACTTACGGCTACGACCAGGTTCGCTTTGTGCCCGGGGAGGAACTGGCGGAGATGACCTCCGGCCAGGGCTTTCACGCCGGCCTGCTGGATTCCGGAGCACGGCACCTGCATCCGCTGAACTATGCACTTGGCCTGGCACGCGCCGCGACCGATCTGGGCGCGACGCTGCACGAGGACAGCCGGGTGCTGTCCTACAGCGAAGGCGACAAGGTCCGGATCCGCACCGACCGCGGCGAGGTCCACGCGGATTTCCTGGTACTGGGCTGCAACGGCTACCTGGACAAACTGGAACCGCGCGCCGCCGGGCGCATCATGCCCATCAACAACTACATGCTGGCCACGGAACCGCTGCCGGAGGAGACCGCACGCCGCCTGATACGCGACGACTGTTCCATGTCCGACAGCCTGTTCGTCATCAATTACTGGAAACTGTCGGCGGACAACCGCCTGCTGTTCGGCGGCGGTGAAAGCTATACCCGCAAATTTCCTGCGGACATAAAACAGTTCGTGCGCAAGTACATGTTGCGCATCTACCCGGAGCTGGCGCAGACCCGCATCGAATACGGCTGGGGTGGCACCCTCGCGATCACGCTCAACCGCATGCCGGACTTTGGCCGCCTGTCACCACAGGTGTTGTACGCTCACGGTTACTCCGGCCACGGGGTACCGACAGCCACCCTGGCGGGCAAACTGCTGGCGGAGGTGATCAGCGGTACGGCGGAGCGCTTCGACGTGATGGCCGCGGTGCCCTCGCGCCAGTTTCCAGGAGGAACATTGCTGCGCTGGCCGGGACTGGTAGCGGGTATGCTGTTCTACAGCCTGCGCGATCGACTGGGGCGCTAGTCGAGTTTTCACTCCAAAAAAAGTAAATTTTACCGGTTTTTTCACTGCCTATGTCAAAACAGGCAGCGTATTTTTAAATAATCAGTGGTCGCACTGAGGTCGATGCAGACTTATTCGTTTCAATAAAAGCCGTCGGCTGATAACAAAACAAAACCCCAAACATTGTAAGGTAGGAAGCTCGAATGAAAACTTTCGCACCCCGTACTCTGGCTGCGGCAGTCGCCGCACAGGTCGCACTCACCGCTGGCCTCAGTCAGGTGGCGTTCGCACAAAATGAAGCAACCCTGGAAGAAGTGGTGGTGACCGGCAGCCGCGCCCAGCCACGCTCGGTATTCGATTCGGCCGCACCGATCGATGTGATCGGCGGTGACGATTTCCGCAACCAGGGCGCCAGCGACATGACCACCCTGCTGCGCAACTCCGTGCCTTCCTATAACGTGAACAACCAGCCCATCTCCGATGCCGCCACGGTGATCCGCCCGGCCAACATGCGCGGCCTGGCCTCGGACCACACCCTGGTGCTGGTCAACAACAAGCGCCGCCACCGCGCCTCGGTCATTTCCTGGTTGGGTAACGGCGTCAATGACGGCGCTCAGGGCGCCGACATCTCTGTGATTCCCTCCATCGCCGTGAAGCAGGTCGAAGTCCTGCGCGACGGGGCCGCCGCCCAGTACGGTTCCGACGCCATCGCCGGGGTGGTGAACTTCATCCTCAAGGATTACAACGAGGGTGGCTCCCTGGAAGCCAAGTACGGTGAATACACCGAGGAAAGCGACGAGGCGCGCTGGTCGATCGCCGGTAACATCGGCCTGCCCTTTACCTCCGACGGCTTCTTCAATGCCAGCTTCGAGTACGGCGAGGCCGACCCCACCAGCCGCTCCATCCAACGGGACGACGCGGCTGCACTGATCGCAGGCGGTAACGACGCGGTCGCGAATCCGGCCCAGATCTGGGGCAACCCGGAGGTGGAAGACGACCTGAAGACCTTCTTCAACATGGCGGTGGCCACCTCCAGCAACACCGAGTTCTACTCCTTCGGTAACTACGCCTCCAAGACCGTGACCGGCGGTTTCTACTTCCGGAACCCCGACACCCGCGAGGGTGTATTCAGCCCGGGCACCGACGCGGACGGCAACCAGTTGCGCCTGGTGGGCGACGTGGACACGGTGGGCCTGTCCAACAACTGTCCCAGGGATCTGCGCACGGACGACGCGGCGGGCCTGGCGGCGGTGATCGCCGATCCCAACTGCTACGTGTTCAACGAGGACTTCCCTGGTGGCTTCACCCCGAACTTCGGCGCCGACGCCGAGGATTCCTCCCTCGCGGTGGGCGTGCGCGGGACCATGGACAGCGGCCTGGCCTGGGACGTGAGCGGTTATGTCGGCTACAACGAGGCTGACTTCTTTATCGTCAACACCGTGAACGCCTCCCTCGGGCCGCAGTCACCCAGCGAATTCGACCCGGGCAAGTACTCCCAGTTCGACAAGAACTTCAATATCGACCTGTCCTACCCCATCGATGTGGGCCTGGCCTCAGACCTCAACATTGCCGGCGGCTTCGAGTGGCGCGACGAAGAGTTCGAAATCACCGTGGGCGACCAGGCTTCCTGGGAAGTGGGTCCCTACGCCGACCAGGGCTTCTCCGCCGCCTCCAACGGCTTCCCGGGCTTCGGTCCGCTGGCCGGCGGCAAGTGGAGCCGCGACAACATCGCCCTGTACCTGGACCTGGAAGCCGACATCACGGATAACTTCCTGCTGGGCGCGGCGGTGCGCTGGGAGGACTTCTCCGACTTCGGCACCACCACCAACGGCAAGATCGCGGCCCACTGGCAGATCGTGGACTCCTTCGCCGTGCGCGGCACCTGGAGCACCGGCTTCCGCGCCCCGACCCCGGGCCAGTCCAACGCCTTCAACGTGTCCACCGAGTTCAACCTGGCTGCCCAGCAGCTGGAGAACAACGGCACCATCCCGCCCACCAGCCCGGTGGCGGTGCTGCGCGGCGGCCAGGCCCTGGACCCGGAGGAGTCGGAGAACTACACCTTCGGCGGTATCTTCACGATGGGCAACTTCAGCCTGACCGTGGATTACTTCAACATCGACCTGGAAGACCGCCTGGCGATCTCCCAGAACTTCGCTTTGACCGACGCCGAGCGTGACGCGCTGATCGAGCAGGGCGTGGCCGGCGCCGACAGCCTGTCCACCTTCCGCTTCTTCACCAACGGCCTGGATACCAACACCGAGGGCTACGACGTGGTGGCCACCTACTCGCTGGACAGCAACGTCGGTGTCACCGACCTCAACTTTGCCTTCAACAAGACCGAAACCACGGTTGAAAATGCCGATAGCGGCGTGATCGACGAAGTCCGGGTGCAGGAACTGGAAGAGGCACTGCCGGAGACCCGCTACAGCCTGCAGGGCGTTCACACCATGAACAACTGGCGCTTCCTGGCCCGGTACAGCTACTACGACGACTGGTTTGACTCCGAGGACGTCCGCACCTACGACGGCTACTGGATGATCGACGCCGAGGTGGGTTACAGCATGGACAACGGCCTGGGCCTGATCCTGGGAGCTGACAACATCACCGACGAGGTACCGGATGAGAACCCCGACGCTGCGGCGGGTGTGGGCAACCAGTACAGCCAGTGGGCGCCGGGGGGTTTCAACGGCCGCTTCATGTACTTCCGGGTGACCTACGATTTCTGATCCGGAGATCATTACGGCAACGGGAGCTTCGGCTCCCGTTTTCGTTTGCAGGCCATGACCTCACTGGATGACGCCTACCAGCTGTTGAACCGGGGCGACCTGGCCGCCGCCGGCGCGGCGTTCGTTGCCCTGCTGCGCTCCGCATCCGGGCCCGACCGGGCCCGGGCCCTGTGGGGACTGGGCCGGGTCGCCAGCGGCCGGGCGGAGGACCGCGATGCCGCGCGCTGCTTCGCCGAGTGCAGCCAGCTGCTGCCCGGGGAGCCGGAGCCCCTGATTGCCCTGGGCGAGGCCCTGCTGCAACTGCGGGAATTCGACCGGGCCGGGATCGCCTTCGAGACCGCGCTCGCCAGCCAACCCCGGTATGCACCCGCCCACTACGCCCTGGGTCTGTACCAGTTGGGCCGCGGCGAGAAAAAACCTGCCGAACAGAGCTTTCGCCGCACCCTGGAACTGCAACCGGACCACTGCCACGCCCTGTGGAGCCTGGCCCGGCTGCACCGGTTCGAGCCGGGCGATCCCCTGCTGGCGGACCTGGAGTTACAGCTTGCGAAAGCGGGCAGGACGCGCGACCAGATGTTGTTGCACTACGCGCTGGGCACCGCACGGGACGCGCTGGCGGACTACGACAGCGCGTTCGGGCACTGGCAGCAGGCCAACGCGCTGCAACTCGCCAGCACCACCTACCGGGTGGAGGACATGGCGGGTTATTTTGCCGACCTGCGCAGCACCTTCAGTGCAAAGACTCTGGCGCTCCGGGCCGCGACCATCCCGGACGGGCCCCGCCCCCTGTTTATCCTGGGCCAGCCCCGCAGCGGCTCGACCCTGCTGGAACAGATGCTCAGCCGGCACCCGGCCATCGAGAGCGCCGGTGAGCGGCGCATCCTCGGCAACCAGCTGGCCAGGAGGCTGGAAACCATGACCGGCGAGGCCTATCCCCGGGGCTGTCGCACGCTGGACAGCACCCAGCTGGGGCAACTGGGACAAGCCTACCTGGAAGCCCTGCCCGCGGCCGTGCAGGGGGCAGCGGTGGTGATCGACAAATTGCCCGCCAATTTCCAGTCCGTGGGCTGGATCCGGATGATGTTGCCGCAGGCGGTGATCGTACACCTGCAGCGCGACGCCAGGGATACGGCGTTTTCCATTTTTCGCCACTATTTCAGCCAGACCGAGCCTTTTTTCTGCGGCCTGCGCCAGATCGCCCTGTATCACCGCCACTACCAGGACACCATGGCCTTCTGGCGCGAACAACTGCCGGGGGAGGTCATCGAGGTGGAATACGCCGCGCTCACCACCGCGCCGGAACGGGCCCTGCGCCCTATCCTGGCAGCCGCGGGGCTGGACTGGCACCCGGCGCTGCTGGCGCCGGAGCGGGGTACCGATTTTGTCGCCACCCTGTCAGCTACCCAGGTGCGGGAACCGATCACACAGCGGCAGGGCGCCTGGCGTAATTACCAACAGCACCTGGGGGAATGGCTGGCGTTACTGCCGGGGACCGAAGACTGATCAATCCCCTGCGCTGCCGCTGTCGCCCGCCGGGACGGCGCCGAGTTCCCGCGCCGCCCGCCAGATCCGTGGCCAGGCCTCAAGGGACGCGCCGAATGCCCGCAGGGCAGCGGCCATCCGTGCCAACACGTCCTCATCGGACAATTCTGCCGGCAGCTCCACGCAGGCGGCGATCCCGGGCGGCGACTGCATGCGCCGGGTAGCCTGTTCACTCGCCATCTGCAGCAATTCCCTGAAATCCGGGTCAATGTCGCTGTCCTGGAGGCGCGCCAGCAGGCGAGTGGCGAGGGAGAAAATCAGCGCCGGGTAGCGACCGTCCTCGATCCGGAACAAGGTGGCCAGTTCCTCCACCGGGCGGTCCGCGAGGTCAGTCAGCATGGCTGACATGGCGCCCAGGCGCGCTTCAACGGAGCTGTTCCCGGCCAGCTTGATAACGCGACTGAAATAATTCATCGCCATGGTCAGGCCACCGGAGCCGATCACCTGCTCGTCCCTGAACCCGCTGCCGCGGGAATCCAGGGGCGCATGGGGAATCGCCCAGCTGTAACTCAGGGTGCGGGATCCGGGGTACAGCTGGTTCACCATCCAGCCAAAGATCATGTCCTCACCCCGCAGGGCCGGAAAATAGGGCGGCAGAACACGCGTGTTATCCAGCCCGGTGATCTGCGACATGTTGCCGGTGACGCCCAGGGTCGGTCGCGGGTAGCCGGCCCAGAACTCACGGTTGCGGAAGGCTTTTTCAACCGAACCCGGTTCGGCCAGTATCCGCTCCAGGGTCTCGGGCTGGGCGCAGACCAGTATCTGGCTGACCTTGCCACCGGGATCGCCGAGGCTGCCGCACTGGGTGATCAGGACCCGGGAGTCGGCCGCCAGGGAGTCCACGGCGCCGAATTCCGCATCCGCCAGTTGCTCCGGGACAAGCTCACCATCCCCCAACTCCTGCAGGACCGCGGACAGGGGCTTACCCAGGCACTGGCGGTGACCCGCCAGCGGATCGACCGGCAACCGGCTGGCGCGGGTCCGCCAGTCCTCGGGTGATTGAAACAGGTCCAGGGCGGCCCCGTGGTCGGCCAGGGTGAGGGGTTGTTCACCACTGGCCGGGAGATAGGCCTCGCACAGCACATCGTCGTCCAGCACCAGGCAGCGAAAACCCGCGGACAGCAGCAGTGCCCAGGTACGCGACAGGCCATAGGACTTGTGTTCCGCCCACTGCTCGCGGTCGGCCAGGAACCGAATCTCCCGCTCCAGGCCCGGTTCTTTCGCCGCCAGCTGTTCCAGGAAATCCCGCTGTTCTTCAGCGCCGAAATAGTGCATGGGGATCGGGCTGCGGCTGGCGCTGGTCTGCAGCAGTTTACGGTTGCGCTCCGACCGGGCGGTGTTGCGCGAATCATCGATCAGGTACAGGCGCTCGTGCTGCGCCAGTTCCGCGTTGTCGAGCAGTGAATCCAGCAAACGCTGCACCGCCTCGGGACGGTCGCAGGTAATGATAAACAGGCGCGTCGGCGCCAGCGCGTCCGCGGGAGCAGCGATCGTCCCGTTGATCCGCGCACAGACCTCCGTGGCGGTGCTCAGCAAGCCGGCCTGTAGCAGGGCCTGGAACAACTGATTCAGTACCGCGGGTTCCTCAGGTTCCGGCAGCAGTGCCTGGATAGCCGCCAGGTGCGCCGCCACGGTGCGGTAGCTGCGACAGGTCTGCAGTGCCGCGACAAATTTCTGGGCGACGGGAAAAGAGCGGCCGCTGGCCAGGCTGACCAGCAACACCATTTCGCTGTTCAGTGTGATCGGTTCACAGTCGTGCAGGGCCAGCAGTTCCGCGGCGGCCACGGGGCCTGCCTGTGGTGGCGCTTCTGGGGCAGACGTCGAGGCCGGCCGGGCGGGCTGATCCAGGTTAATGGAATAGGAAATATTGATGTTATCGCTCATGGGGGACCCGGGCCGAGGGCCTGGTCCCCCAGAGAAAATGGTCGGTGTGAGATCGACCGAAAAAGGGACCTAGGCTGTTGATATTTAAGAGTTTATACGCGGAGACAAGGAGGATATACCCCCATAAATACCCCCATCAGCACTTCATACTCATTGTATAGATCATTTTTTGACCAAGTCGATCTTATTGACCAATATCTGACATATTCACATGTATGGTTGAATATAAGCTATTCGGACATATAATACACACAGCTCATCTACCAGCCGCAAGGCATGAGTGTAGAAGGAGTTACGGCCCCGCCCTCTTTCGGGGGGCGCGGCCAGCTTATTCTTCATTTCGGTTGCCCGTATCGCATCCAACGCCGATTGAGTTTCTTTCGTTGATGCTCCCTGGTTACCGGATAACCCGTCCATGGAATAAAATAGCCGCTACGAATACCCAGAACGACTAAGTATTCAGCGTCTTCACACCATAGATGCACTCTCAACTCCCCGTTACGCCTTTCCCGCCAGGATTTCACCTCCGGGACTTCGGAGTTCTCAATAACCGATTTGGGCCACTTGATACGCTCGCTTCGCTCAAAGTTCACTAGTCTTTCATCTTCTACTTCCCCCTCGCTTATAAAATGCCAGAGGGTGGCGAGCCGACGATCTTCATAGCCCTTATTTTCGGGCCACCATTTGAGGCGAATCTGGCCGGCAGCGTATCTTGGGCGACTTTCTACAAAATCCTCCCAGAAAGCTTTTTTTATTGCCTCGTAATACGCATGCCAATCACCCCGGTAATCGTGAAACGGGATAAGATCAGGCATCCAGTCAGGAGGGGGCACTACTGCTCTCCCCCATTCCAAACTAGCAAGTTAAACTTCTGTTCCCGGTACAGGGTATTTCTCAGAAGCGAATACCCACTCCGATCCCTCAGTCGCTCAATCAGGCGCAACTTAGCTGAACTGTCGCTGAGGTCACGGTGAAGGTAAGACAATCCACCAATGATGAGATCTGTAAGCTGTAAAATTTCTATTTCGTGAGATCGAACACGCTGCACATTCTGGATTATGCGGTTAGAGTAGTCATAATTCTTGGCTTTCAAGACATCTTTGAGCTTTTCAACCTTCTCTTGTCCGTGCGTGTCTTTGATGTCTAGATATATTCTGTAACGTGAAGCCGGATCAATGATCACCTTGAGCAAAGTGAAATACATTTTGTAATACCAGGTATCATGATCCTGACCATGCATCTGGTGATCCAACACTGATTTGTCTGGAATTATCACCCCCCGAAAATGCAAATCATCATCATCAAAAAAATAATCCAGAAAATCGAGGTAGAATTCGAGTTTAGAAGGGCTAACCTTTGTCCACTTTGACTCAAAATCAAGATCAAATCCGTGTCTAGCTTTTATTTCCCTAAGGCGCTTATATATTTCGATGCGCTTCTCATCGGGGCACCACACAGCACCCAACACCATGGCCTTCTGTCTATCATTCTCGAGATGACAAGATTCGTCACAATAGACGTTGTAGGTGTTACTCATTAAAAAGCCTCCGTACCGGCATATAGGTCAAGGCCAGCACAGCACGAATTACCTAGTTTGAGTTACAGAGGAACAGATTTTAGCCTGAGGGACCTCACCCATTGAAAGAATTTTCCCATAAGGGAGAGCTATTCGCTATAGGAACTGGCTGAGAATAAACGGAGTATTAGTTGATCTTAGAATTCCACCAATCCTTAAAGAGGATATCTTTTCTGTTGGCAACATGCCGAAAAATTAACCAACACATTCCAATGTCTGCCTAGTGATTTCAACGATATACTCCCAAATTGGAGTTGCGAGGATAATATGTTCCAAGGACAGGCAAATGAACAAAAAGGACCTCAGCGAACGCGATATTTGCACCAAGTTCATCACCCCCAGTATTGTGGCTGCAGGTTGGGATGTGGACACCCAAATTCGTGAGGAAGTAAGCTTCACAGACGGCAGAATTTACGTTCGGGGGAAGCTTCACGCACGTGGCGCACAGAAGCGCGCAGACTACATCCTCTACTACAGGCCAAATATCCCCATCGCCGTAATTGAGGCAAAGGACAATAAGCATACCGTTGGCGCCGGAATGCAGCAGGCGCTTGGATATGCTACTACCTTAGAAATACCATTCGTCTTCAGCAGCAATGGAAACGGCTTCCTTTTCCATGACCGCACCTTCAGCTCTGGTGCTATCGAAACTGAACTTACACTTGACGCATTCCCTAGTCCAGAAGCACTCTGGAAGAAATACAAGGCACACAAGGGAATTACTGAAGCTGTTGAACCCTTTGTGGCTCAGGAATACTTTGCTGACGGAACAGGCCGTTCCCCACGCTACTATCAACAAATTGCCATCAACCGCACTGTCGAGGCCATCGCCAGGGACGTGGGCCACAACCGCCACCTACTTGTGATGGCGACCGGCACCGGCAAGACCTACACCGCCTTTCAGATCATCTATCGCCTTTGGAAGGGAGGACTAAAGAAGCGCATTCTATTCTTGGCGGACCGTACTGCTTTGATAGATCAAACCGTGCGAGGTGATTTTCGCCACTTCAAAGATGCGATGACCGTCATCAAACACAAGCAGATTGACACGGCTTACAACATCTATCTCGCTCTTTACCAAGGACTCTCTGACGGCAAGAATAGCGAAAATGACGCCTATAAGGAGTTTAGCCCTGACTTCTTCGATCTGGTTATTGTCGACGAGTGCCATCGAGGCAGCGCCCGCGAGGATAGCAAGTGGCGCGAGATTCTTGAGTACTTCAAAGAAGCCACCCACATCGGCCTCACTGCCACACCAAAGGAAACCAAAGAAGTCTCCAGCACAGAGTATTTCGGCGATCCGCTATACACCTACTCCCTGAGACAGGGCATTGACGACGGCTTTCTCGCTCCCTATAAGGTGATAAAGGTCACATTGGATATAGATGCCGAGGGTTGGCGCCCACCAAAGGGTTTCAAGGACAAGGACGGCAAGGAAGTAGAAGACCGTATTTACAATCGCACCGATTTCGACAAGCATTTGGTCGTCGAAGAGCGTCGTCAGCTCGTCGCTCAAAAGATTACAGAGTTCCTCCAGGGCAGCGACCGATTCTCTAAGACTATCGTCTTCTGCATCGATATCGAGCACGCCGAAGGAATGCGCAAGGAGCTGGCCAATGCCAACGCCGATCTTGTCTCCGCGAACAGCAAATATGTAATGCAGATCACGGGCGACAACGAAGAAGGCAAGCGCCACCTTGATGCCTTCATTAGCCCATCAGAACTTTATCCGGTCATAGCAACTACTTCGAAGCTCATGACCACAGGGGTAGATGCCCAAACCTGCAAGCTCATTGTTCTCGACTCGAACATTGCCTCCATGACAGAGTTCAAGCAGATCATTGGACGTGGTACACGAATTAACGAAGATTTCGGTAAACATTACTTCACCATCATGGACTTTAGAAATGTGACTGCACTTTTCGCAGATAAAGACTTTGACGGCGACCCAGTTCGCGTCAAGGAAGTCCGCGAAGATGAAGACATCTCCGGTACTGATGAAGAGACAGACGACATACCAATCACGGACAACGTTACCGGCGAAAACATCGAATTTTCATGCTCAGAAATTCCCGATATCACGATAAAACACGACCCGCCCGCCTACGGAAAACGGCGTAAGGTCACCGTAAATGGTGTCGAAGTTTCGATCATAAAGGAGCGTGTCCAGTATATGGGCAGCGACGGCAAAATTATCACCGAAAGCTTGCGCGATTACACTCGTAGGAATGTCCAATCTAACTACGCTTCGCTGGATTCTTTTCTCATGTCATGGCGGGACGCCGACAAGAAGCGCGTCATTGTCGAGGAACTGGAGAGACACGGCGTCATCTTCTCTGCCTTACAGGATGAAGTAGGATCCGCCTTCGATCCCTTCGACCTCGTCTGCCATGTCGCATTCGAACAGAAACCACTGACCCGTCGTGAGCGCGCCGAAAACGTTCGCAAGCATAACTACTTCACGAAATATGGCGATCTAGCACGCGCCGTTCTCGAGAGTCTGCTTGACAAATATGCCGACGATGGACTGCTTGACCTTGAGAACCCTGCCATTATCATGCTTGACCCGATCAAACGCCTTGGCACCGCGCCCGAGATCGTCCGCGCTTTCGGCGGCAAGCCCGCCTACGAACAAGCCGTCAAAGAGCTCACAACACATCTTTACGAAGTCGCCTGACCCGATAATTTTATGCCTAATATTTCATCAATCGTTAAAAACGTCCGCAACATTATGAGGCAGGATCGCGGTGTCTCCGGAGATGCCCAGCGCCTTGAACAACTAGGCTGGATGCTTTTTTTGAAGATCCTCGACGAGAAGGACCAGGAACTTGAACTAATCCGCGAGGGCTATGAGTCCGTCATTCCAGAAGAATTTCGTTGGCGAAATTGGGCGGCCGACCCTGAGGGCATCACTGGCGAGGAGCTTATACTTTTTATCGACCACCCCTCCGAAGGGCTTTTCACTCACCTGAAGAACCTGAAGTCACCCAAGGCACCACAACGTGCAATGCTCGTACGCGAGGTCTTCGACGGATCTAACAATTACATGAAATCTGGTTTCGAGATGCGTAAGGTAATCAATGAGCTTAACGGTTTTGACTTTAACAACTCAGACGACCGCCACATCTTCGGGACAGTTTACGAGTCTATCCTCATCGAATTGCGCGATGCCGGAAACAAGGGTGAATACTATACACCCCGCGCCATTACTCAGCTCATGACAAAGATGACAGCTCCCAAACTGGGTGAAAAGGTGCTTGACCCGGCAGCCGGCACGGGCGGTTTCCTCAGTGCAGCAATAGATCAAATCCGAGAGAGGGAAGTGCACACTCTCGATGACGAGTCCCTTCTCCAGAAATCTATTACCGGCTGGGAGCTGAAGCCCGTCGCCTACGTTCTTGGGCTCACCAATCTTATCCTCCATGGCATGGACGTACCGGATTGGCACTATCTCGATAGCCTAAAAACCGAATACAATAGCATTGGGCCAAAACAACAAGCTGACATAATCCTCGCCAACCCGCCATTCGGCGCCAGCATCGCCGATGGTGTAGAGACCAACTTTCCCGCTTCCTTCCGTTGTAGGGAATCCGCCGACCTATTCATCATCCTAATAATCCAGTTACTAAAGCCCGGAGGGCGCTGTGCTATCGTTTTACCTGATGGCTGCATCACTGGCGAAGGTTACAAGGAGCGCATTCGCGAAAAGCTCTTGACCGACTGCAATGTCCATACGATTGTTCGCTTGCCCCAGTCGACCTTCCACCCTGCCATGGTCTCTACGAATCTACTCTTCTTCCAAAAGGGCGCTCCGACTAAGGAAATCTGGTATTACGAACACCGCTTACCCGAAGGCCAGAAGAGCTACTCCAAGACTAAGGCTATACAGTTCGATGAATTTTCGCGCATGATCGAATGGTGGGATAGCCGACAAGAAAACGAAGTAGCTTGGAAGGTTGCGATTAGTGATTTAAAGAAGGGCTTCGATTTAGATGTGAAGAATCCGCATCGAGAGGAAGAGGAAAATGATCTCTCTGTCAATGAGTGCCTCACCAGGCTCCGCAAATCTTTGGAGCAAATAGATCGGGCGCTTGCAGCTGTGGAAAGGGAATACACATCCTGACATGAAACGCATTAGCGATATTCTCACGCGGCACAAGACGCCCGTTCTAGTTGAAGACGAGGTAACTTACAAACAGGTAACAATCCGAACGAACCACAAAGGGGTTGTGTTACGTGGCACTAAATCCGGAGCATCTATAGGAACAAAAAAACAATGGCGCGTTGCTGCAGATCAATTCATTCTAAGCCGAATCGATGCACGTAATGGCGCCTTCGGGATAATTCCTGAAGAACTAGAAGGGGCCATCGTCACCAATGACTTTCTTGCGTTCGACATCAACGACGACAAGGTGGAGCGCGAGTTTTTTAACGTATTTCTTCAGTCTCCTATGTTTCTTGACGCTTGTATCAAAGCTAGCCGAGGGAACACCAATCGGAAACGCGTGGATGAAGACTTTTTCTTGAATTTCGAGGTGAAACTTCCTTCTCTCGAGGATCAGCGCCATCTAATCAAGCGAATTAACAAAGCCCGCAAGTCTATGGAGGTCGCCCAGAGCGAAATCTCCCACCAGGAATCTCTTTTTGGCAAGCTCAAGAAAGCCATCCTCCGAGAGGCGACTCAGGGCAGTCTAACGGAAGATTGGCGCACTGATCACCCAGACGTAGAACCCGCCAGTCAGCTTCTGAACGAGATCCAGAAGGAACGCAATATATGGATCGCTTCCGCTAAAAAGAGAGGAGATAACGAGGGAAAGTTACTCGAAAGGAAGCTCGCTAGATTACGAGCGACGCCTCCGACCAAGCCAACTGAGAAGCTGCCAGGAGGCTGGGAATGGGTGACGCTCATCGAGGCTGATTTGCTTATAGTAGATTGCCACAATAAAACTGCCCCATATGAGTCGTCGGGCGTTCCTATAATTAGAACGACCAATGTTCGAAATGGGAATGTAGACCTTTTAGATACTAAGTTTGTATCGGAGAAAACTTACCAGCGGTGGTCCGCAAGATGTATTCCGCTTCCAGGAGATTTTATATTTACTAGAGAGGCTCCGGTTGGGGAGGTCGGCATGATTCCCGACGGAGCGCGAGTATGTCTGGGGCAAAGAACGATGCTGATTCGGCCGATACCTCAATATGTTTTGCCCGCCTATCTGCTACTAGCCATCCAAGCACCAGATTTTATGCAAAGGGCAAGTCGTGTTAAGCGAGGGGCAATGGTTGGACATCTAAGAGTGGGCGATGTGGAAGCGGCCCATATCCCACTTCCACCCTTCGCGGAGCAAGTAGAGATTGTAGATCGGGTGGAAGCGCTAATGAAAAACTGCCGAACGCTCGAAGCTGAGATTGCACAATCCCGCAGCTATGCTAACAAGCTTGTTCAATCGGTCCTAAAGGAAGCTTTCACGCCATGATACGCTTCGAAAGAGAACAAGATGGCCCTGGTCTTTATCTTGTCTACACACCGGAGAACAATTCGGGAGAGTGGTTGCGCCAGCAACTGGATAAAAAAGGCAAAGCAAGCATCAGTGCTCGCGTTTTTACCGTGACACGGGATCGCCTCGTAGAGTTAAACTTTGATAGCGGCGACTATGAGGAGAACAACTTTGTCTTCTTAATAGGTGTTGTTTCAGCGGGCTACAATATTATCGACCGTGAAGTGCTGGGCATCACGTATGACCTAGGCATACATGTTTCGATAAGGCTCGAGCGAAAAACTTTTTGTGCCGAACGCAACATCTCGATCTTTAGACGCTTTAATGACTTTGGCCTAGATTCATTGACTATCGGTGGCGAAGCGGAGGAGGCGCTACCTGCCGAAGTATTTAACCGACTTTTGAAAAAGTTTCCAAACTCCTATGAGCTTGATCGTTACGCCAAAGCACGAATATCTTCGATTATTCGCAACTATCTTCCTATCGAGGAAGACTTTCAGATCAATTATGAAAGCTATTTGGACAAGAAGGAGTCTCACAAAGGCAGCCAGCCTCTAGAGGTACTCGCGCCTTATGAGTCGGAGAAGTTTGGCGAGCTGGTTGAGAAGGTGGACCAGATGCTCTCGAACTTCTCTTCTTACAGCGAAACTCAGTGGCAGGATGAGATTCTCCAAATAGTCCTTTTGCTTTTCCCTCGCTACATTCGTGCGTTCAAGGAAGGTCCGGTGAATGACAGCTGGGCTAAGAAATCTCGTCGCGTCGATTTCCTCTTAGTTGATGCCTCCGGCTTCATCGATATCATTGAGATTAAAAAGCCCATAGATCAGAACTTAGTAACCATTAACCGCTACCGAGACAATCACGTACCGCTCCGCGAATTAAGTGGTACGATCATGCAGGTTGAGAAGTATCTATACCACTTCAATCGCTGGGGTCAAAGAGGAGAAGAGAAGCTCAGGGAAGACTATGACTCTAAACTTCCCGAAGACGTGGAAATAAAGATCGTGAATCCAAGTGGTATCATCATAATGGGCCGCGACAATGACCTCACTGACGAACAAAAGAACGATTTCGAAGTCATCCGTCGCAAATACCGCAACATTCTCGATATCATTACCTACGATGATCTACTCAGACGTCTAAAGGCTATTCGAGACCACTTTGGGTCAACGTCATTTTTAACCTAGAACCCGTGAATTAACTGTTCCCTCAAACCGGCGGCGCGGCGCCTCAATTTTCAAATTCTTTGAAGTGAAGCAGGAGAGTTCTGTATCACCCCTAATATGAGCACTGAGTTATCACGCCCCTGGCGAACTCAAGAAGCCGCAAAGCCTGTTCCCGGCCGATGCCCGCTCGCTTCATGATGCCAAGGTAAAGCCGCTCGTCTTCCTTTGAAACTCGCCCATTTTCTGCGCATCCGCTTCCTATAAGCCATCCAACCGCGACTTTCTCCAATGGCCGCAATTCTAGTCCATTGGTCTCTGCTAGCCAGTGGCCTCCACACCAGTGGACGCAGTGCGCAGAATCAAAACTAGCTTTCATTCCTTTCTGCACTGGTTTTTTGTAGGGCATACCAGCGACAGTCCAGGCCCGAATAGTGGTCCGGTCTTTTCCCATTATTGTCGCCAGCTCTTTCTGAGAAAGATTTCTAAAATCCATGGTTGATCCGTATCTTGTTGTGGTGGAGTAAGCTTTTTGGTGCTGTGTCTAGCGAAATCTCGCGCCTCCGCGCACCCGTATTAGTAGGCTCTAGAAAGGACCCGCCATTATTCTCTTTAGACATTGAAGGTATGGTTATATATAAGACTCTTCATATAGAAGTAGATCATCCCCAGTAACCCGCCGATTTGTACACCATATGGGAGTAATTACCGGGTATTTAAGGTGTACCCAGTCCATATAGGAGCAGAGACATTCTGACCTACTCCATATGAGATAGGGAAAAATCGAAATTTTCATGCTGTAATTACTCTGAGTGAGGGAACTTGGCGCCAGTCTTTTGTGTCCTTGCTCCAGTACGAGAGAGGCGCCACACTAACGCTCACTCCTTCATCAAAAGTCACCCCAGGTACCTCGTCTATGCCATTGAAAGTGACAGCTAACAAAGTCGGGTGACCACGCGACTTTCTTCCCTTTTTTGTAACTACAATGAATCCCGACTCGATCAGCTCCGTCATAGCCCGGTATAGTGTCCCTCGAGATTTCCAACCCCGATCTCTCATCAATGTCCATGCAGCGGTTAGTGCACCATTATTTTTGCCGTGGTACTGCCACAGCAGATCAACCAACAATTTCGTCGCATGAGCTGACAGCGTTGCGAACTGCCTTGAAGACACTACACGGTAGGGTATTCCTACAAATCTCGCCTTCTTTGCCCTTCCGTTGGATCTGGCCATGATTACTTCAACTCCACTAGATGCCACGTATGTGTCCTGCAGGACTTACCCCAGTGGTTTAATCGCTCATGTAAAGGTGGAGAACACAACGCCTGCTGTCCATATCGGTATAGCTGGTTGCGGTTCAACTCGTGCAATCGGTTGCTTGGATATCCAACACGGCACGTTCTTGCTAGTTCATCCGTGTATGCCACTGGTTTATCCAAAAAGCACTGGGCCAGGAGGCGCTTCTGCAGAGATAGCCGCTCTCGGTCCAACATAAGACAAGCTCTAGGCGCCACCCCCGCTGGGAGATACATATTTTGGACTTCAGACTGTGCGCTCACGTGCACCTCCATTGTGCTGGGAGGGCAACGCCAATTGCTTTTGGCAGGAAAGCATGCACAGATGTGCTGTGCACCTTCTTGATGGTCGTTCACTGCTGAGTAGACTTAATCCGCACTGCTCGCACCTAGTATCGGTCCGATATTTTTCTGTTGTATGATTCATCACATCCACCTTGTTGATTGCCGTCAATAGGACTACGAGGCCCGTACCTGCCAAGCGCGGGTTTCGTCGTTTCAAAGCCCGGAAGGTTGTGACTCTAGACCGCTTGGGTACGGGATTGCTCCGAAAATTGGTTACGCCAGATTTTCAAAGTTGATCCCTTGTAGCGGACCGCAGAGCCCATTTTGATGAAAGCCGGAGCTTCTACTCCCGCCAGCTTTCCGGTGCTGCGCGAATTGCGCATGGTGGTGGGCGCGAAGCCTAAAAAGGCGCCAGAATCGGCGCTATCGTATAGGCCGTCATCTTCAATGGCATTTGGTACTTGATCGTGCATAGCTGCATCTCCCGTAGTAGGCATGTATTACGCGCTGGTATCACCAGTGCTTTACGGGTAGTTTGCTTTTTTGTGGGGTGTCCCCCGCAAGTATTCCCCATTGCCCCAATTTGGGGGAGAGGCGGCAATGATGTGCTTTTGTTATTTCTCAGCTAGCTCGCCAGAGGCACGGAGGCGCTCCCAGGCTTTATCGAAAGTGCTTCTTGTAAAGCGCGTCTGGCCATACTTCAACGCCTCTCGAATTTCAGCCTTAACCCAAGGGCGACCTCCTTGGCGCGGGGGAAGATTTTTAGGGTTATAACCTGCTTGTTTAATAGCTTCCAAGATTATTCTTTCTTGGGTGCGTTGGACAGGCTCTGCTTTGAATGAATGTAGTGCGACTTTCGATTCTGCCTCTTGGGCCTCAATGCCTGCTAATTGAAAAAGATGGTCTCGGGGAATTAGTAAATAGGGTTCGAGTTTTACCGAATTCGGTTTGGTTATCTTTTTGAAATGGACCACCAGACCTAGATCCTCGACCCGGTCTTTTTCCTTTATAAATTCTTCTGTGATTAAGTACCCCAGACACTTTGAGAGCCAACTGGCGGCAACATCCAACGGGACCAGCTCTGGTAATTGTGGCTTCACGGCACCCCCTTGCAGTAAGGCCCTTAGTAAGGTCAAAGCGCGCCATCCTATTAACGCTAGTTTGTCGGGAGCTATCCTAGGCGCTGCTGTTTGGATCGTTCGGGTTCAAGCTCCAGCACTATGTTGGGGAGCTATCTGCACCCCGCTCGTTGACCCAGGCAGGTCAAATTCCATTTATCCAGTATTGCTTCCAAACTCAGCTGTAACTACATTCCCGGCCTGAGCCTGTTTTTTCAAGTAGTCCAGATAATCGGCCCAGTGCTGCATCATCTTCTGGCGTTCCTTCAAATGGCTAGTGCGGTTGTAAGCCCTTCCGTTGACATCCTTCACTGCATGAGCCAGCTGGTGTTCGATATAGTCAACGCGATAGTGCAGGACTTCATCCAAGAGTGTACGAGCCATCGCCCTGAAGCCATGGGGCGTCATGGTGTCATTGTCGTAGCCCATCGTCCGCATCGCAGTTCTCACCCCGTTGTCACTTAAGGGGCGGCTTGCACCTCTCTGGCTCGGGAATACGTACTTGCCTCGGTGGGCGGTGTGCTGTTTGATTTCTTCAAGCAGTCTCATTGCCTGCTTAGGCAGCGGCACTATATGAGCCTGTCCCATCTTCATTTTTTCGGCGGGCAGCTCCCACTGTTCTGCCTTCCAATTGATTTCCGCCCATTCCATGGATCGAATCTCTCCAGGGCGTTGGAAAAGGATTGGGGACAGCTGGAGGGCGGTTTTAACTACGGGGGTGCCCTCGAAACCATCTATGGCAATCAGTAGCTTGGCTACACCTTCAGGATCGGTGATCGAGGCATAGTGTTTCTTGTTTCGAGACTTCAGGGCCCCTTTGAGATCGGCAGTAGGATCACGCACACAGCGGCCAGTCGATACTGCATAGCGGAAAACCTGTCCGGCTGTCTGCTTGGCCCTATGTGCCATATCAATGGCACCCCTGCTCTCTACCTTTCGGAGAACCGTTAGTAGCTCTGGGGGCTCTATCTGAGCGATAGGCCGGCTTCCCAAGGAAGGGTAGAGATCATTTTCCAAAAGACGCTTTGTGCGATGGCGATACGAGTGGGACTTCACCCCCATCTTATTCTCGTACCACTCCAGGGCCACGGCTCTGAAGGTGTTCTCGCCCTCGTACTTATCGGCCAGCTTCTTGAGGCGCTTAGTCACCCCGGGATCGCGGCCATCATCCAGCAGACTCCTAGCGTCGGCACACTTCTCCCGAGCTTTCGCGAGAGGCACATCGGGATATACCCCTAAAGCCAGGAGCTTCTCTTTACCTCCAAAACGGTATTTCAGACGCCAATACTTGGAGCCATTGGGATTGACCAGCAGGAACAATCCCTTGCCATCTGAGAGTTTGTACGGCTTCTCTCGGGCTTCCGTCGCCTTGACCTGCGCTGCCTTGAGTTTCATCACGCCTTCTCCTCTCAGCGATCAGGAAGCCCTCGCGGACTTTTGGGGGTATCAACCTTGGTAGACAGCGTTCTACCCCGCTATCTACCCCCAAAAGCCACATGATACCCCCGTGTCATTAAGTGTAACTCAAAGCATAGGCAGAAACAAAAAAGCCCCTATTATCAGGGGCTTTAGAGGATAAAATGATTTTTAGTGACTTCAGATTATCGTGATGTGGTCGGTGTGAGAGGATTCGAACCTCCGACCCCTTCCTCCCGAAGGAAGTGCGCTACCAGGCTGCGCTACACACCGAGAATTTTGAGGGGCGCTACTATACCAGAGCGGCGGCCGCTTACCAACGCCGATTTCCCCACTATTTGGCAGTGCCGCGGATTCAATAAATACCGGTCAGGCGGGCCAGCAACTGACTCAAAATGCTGAGGCCGGTAACCACTGCCAGCAGCACCAGCAACAGGCGGAACGGGCGGAAGGGCCTGCGCTCCACCGAGTTGACCCCGCGCTGCAGGAATTCGTCCACTCGCGCCTGGTCCTCGGGATTCAGGCGGCTGGCGGGCTGGTCACCGGGCTGTTGCTGTTGTTTATCGCTCATAAAAAAAGGGGCAGATGGCTCAGGCCAATTCTCCCCCCAAGAAACGGGAAAGTCGAGACAAGGATTGGCCGACCTTCCCGCGCAGCATGCGTCATCAGAAATCGAACATCGCCTCGGGCATCTGCATGAGGTTGTCAGCACCGGACAGCAGCGCCTCCTTGTGGGCCAGGGTACGGGGCAACAGGCGTTGGAAGTAAAATTCCGCCGTCATCAGCTTGGCCTCGTAGAACGACACGTCCCCGTCGCCCTCGGCGATTTTCTGGCGCGCCAGGGAAGCGGCCTGGGCCCAGAAATAGGCCAGGGTCACGTAGCCCGAGTACATCAGGTAATCCACCGCCGCGGCGCCCGCTTCGTCGGGGTTCTCCATGGCTCGCTCGCCGATTTTCAGCGACAGTTCGATCCACTCATCTTTGGCCTTTTTCAGTGCGTCCACATAGAGCGCGTCGGCCACGTCAGTATGAGACTCGCAGTAGGCGTCGATCATCTGGGTAAAGCCCAGCAGCAGCTTGCCGCCGGAGCCCAGCACCTTGCGGCCCAGCAGGTCCATGGCCTGGATACCGGTGGTACCCTCGTACAGCATGGCGATACGGGCATCCCGCACAATCTGTTCCATGCCCCACTCGCGAATAAACCCGTGGCCGCCGTACACCTGCAGGCCCAGGTTGGCCGCCTCGAATCCCACCTCGGTCGAGAACGCCTTGGCGATCGGTGTCAGGAAGGCCAGCAGGTCGTCGGCCTGTTTCGCCGACTCCTCGTCGCCGTGGTTGACCACGTCGTCCTGCATGGCGAGAAAGTACAGGAACGGGCGGATACCCTCCACGAACGCCTTCTGGGTCAGCAACATACGGCGCACATCGGGGTGCACGATGATCGGGTCGGCCGGGCCATCCGGGTTTTTCGGGCCGGTCAGGCTGCGCATGGCGAGGCGGTCCCGGGCGTACTCCAGCGCGCCCTGCAGGGAAAGTTCGGCGTGCGCCAGGCCCTGGATCGCGGTGCCGATGCGGGCGGTGTTCATGAAGGTGAACATGCAGGCCAGGCCCTTGTTCGGGGGCCCGATCAGGTATCCGGTCGCACCGTCGAAGTTCATCACACAGGTCGCGGAGGCCTTGATCCCCATTTTCTTCTCGATGGAATCACAATGCACCGCGTTGCGCTCGCCAACGCCACCGGCCGAGGTGGGCAGGAATTTCGGCACAATGAACAGGGAGATGCCCTTGGTGCCCTCGGGGGCATCCGGCAGCCGGGCCAGCACGATATGCACGATGTTCTCGGCCATGTCGTGCTCACCCGCGCTGATAAAGATCTTGGTGCCCGTAATGGCGTAGCTGCCATCGGCCTGCGGTTCGGCTTTGGTGCGCAGCAGGCCCAGGTCTGAGCCACAGTGGGACTCGGTCAGGCACATGGTGCCGGTCCAGCTGCCCTCGACCAGCTTGGTCAGGTAGGTCTGCTTCTGGTCCTCGTCGCCGTGCTCCTCCAGGGTCTTGATCGCGCCGTGACTCAGGCCCGGGTACATCAGCCAGGACCAGTTCGCCGTTCCGCACATCTCATTGATGATGATGCCCAGCAGGTTGGGCATGCCCTGCCCGCCGTACCTGGGATCCGCCGACAACGCCGGCCAACCGTTGGCCACGAACTGCTGGTAGGCCTCGGCGAAACCGTCCGGTGTCTTGACCCCGTCCTTCGACCAGGTACAGCCCTGTTCGTCACCGGTCCGGTTGAGGGGCGCAACCACTTCTTCGGCAAACTTCGCACCCTCGGTGACGATGGCGTCGATCAGGTCCCGGGTCGCGTCTTCATAACCGGGCAGCGACTGGTAGGTGTTCTCGGCCTGCAGCAATTCATTGACGACAAAGCTGATGTCGCGCAGGGGCGCCTTGTACTCGGGCATGGTCATGTCCTCTCAGTTTCGACCGGGCAGGCGCCGCTGCGACCACCCATGTGTTCATTGCTAACATTGTCTCCAATGTCGGTACGAAGTCAAATACCTTTTTGGATCACGAAAGCCCTGACCGGGCGTCAGCCAGTTATATACGGATGGTGAAGAAAATAAATATGTAAGTGCTTACTATTATTATAGATCAGGTATTTCAAGGTAATTGGACGCGACTTTCGGTGAAAAATCCGCCAGGTAGGGAACCTCGCCCAGCAGTGGAGCCGGAATCAGGGCGCGCAATGTGGCCAGGTTCTCGCTGTGACAGGTCATCCGCTCGCCACATTGGTTGGCGACCCAGCCCACCAGCGGCAGGCCGTCCCGACAGATGGCCTCGACCGTCAGCAGGGCGTGATTGATGCAGCCCAGGCGCATCCCCACCACCAGGACCACGCCGGCGCCCAGCGCCACGGCCAGGTCGGCCAGGGTCTCGCGCCGGTTCAGGGGCACCCGCCAGCCGCCGGCGCCCTCCACCAGCACCAGGTCGTGGCCCCCGAGCATCACGCCGCGGCACAGGCCGGCCAGGCGCGACACCTGCAGGGTTCGCCCTTCCTGCTCGGCGGCGATATGCGGCGCGATCGCGGCCCGCAGCGCCACCGGGTTGACCTGGGCGTAATCCAGTTTCGCGGTCATGCTGGCCTGCAGGAGCAGGGCATCCTCGTTGTGGCCGCTGGCGTCGCAGCCCGCCGCCACCGGCTTCACCGCCGCGGTGCTCAGACCGCGGGCCGCGGCCCCTTCCAGCAGGGCACAACTGATGGCGGTCTTGCCCACCTCGGTATCCGTGCCGGTGACAAACCAGGTGGTGCTCATGCGCGCTCCAGGGTGCCGTACAGCACCTCGTAGGTGGCCGGTACCAGGCCGTCGCAACGCCAGGCTTCATAGGCCTGCAACATCCCCCGCAGGCTGCCGCGCCCGGTCAACCCCGCCGGGCGGTCGTGGTTCATGTTATGCGCCCCCAGGGTTTTCAATTCGCGCAGCAGGTCCTGCACCCGCGGGTAACGCAGGCAGATCTGTTCCCGGCTGAGGGACAGGCCTAGGCCCGCCTCGCCCCGCGCCGCGGCCTCCAGTCGTGCCGCCGGCAGGAAGCTGTTCACGTGCCGGTGCCGGTCCACCGCCTGCCAGGAGCGGCGCAGTTCCTGCAGGGTGGCCGGGCCCAGGCTGCTGAACAGGCACAGTCCCCCGGGACGCAGCACGCGGGCCAGTTCCGCGAACAATTGCTCGGGTCGGTAGCACCACTGGAAGGCGAGGCTGCTGAATACCAGGTCCACCGAACCACTGGCCAGGGGCAGGGATTCCGCGTCGCCCACCAGCCAGTCGCCGGCCCCGGAATGCCGTTCGCGCGCGAATTCGACCATGCCCTGGGCCAGGTCCAGGCCGATATAATGGGCGCCCGGAAACCGCGCCCGCAGGGCCGGGTAAAAGTGGCCGGTACCACTGCCCAGGTCGAGTACGGTCGCCGGCTCCCGCTGCAGTGTCTCGAGTGCTGCGACCAGACGCTCACCCACGTCGCGCTGCAGGGCCGCCACCCTGTCGTAGTCCCGCGCGGCGCGGGAAAAAGAGGCCGCTACCGCTCGTTTGTCCAGGGGTGGTTCCGCCTCATCAACGGCATCAGCAAGTAATTGCCGCGCCTGCAGGAAGCGCTGCAGCCGCTGAGCCAGCTCCGCGGCCGACTCCAGCGGCAGCAAGTGCGAGCCGGGCAGTTGCCCCGATTCGGCGTCCGGCAGAGGCAGGGCCGCCACCGCCCCGGCTGCCGCGACGGGGACCAGCTGGTCGTCCCGGGCGTACAGGTGCAGCTGGGGCATCGTCAGTGCCGCCAGGACCCGGCGCTGGTCTGACTGCAACCAGCCCAGTGTCGAGGCCAGGGCCAGGGGCTGCAGGTCCCGGCGCTGCGGGCGCAGACAGCGTTGCAGGGCCCGCGGATCACCGGCACCGGCGCTCTGCAGGCTGTCGAAGCGGCGCAACAGCGACCGCGGCTCCTCCGCCAGGCTCTGCTGGAACTGCTGGAAATCTTCCGGCGCCATACCCGGCCAGCCCCCGCGGGCGACAAAACAGGGGTTATACGCCAGGCACACCAGGGCGCTTACCCGGGCGGGATAGCGCCGCGCAAACTCCACCCCCAGGGAGGCGCCCAGAGACCAGCCCAGGAACACGGCAGTCGCCGGCAGCAGCGCGGCCATTTTCTCCAGCACCCCGGACAGGTCCAGCGAGTCATCTCCGGCGGCGGGCGCCACGCCTGGCAATTCCAGCAGGGTGATGTCCGCCCAGCACCGCAGCCGTGCCAGCAGGGGCCGCCAGACTTCCCGGTTACTGGCCCAGCCGTGCAGCAGCACCAGCTGCTGCCGCGCCGGGCCGGTGGCAGGCAGGTGTTCCACTTGCAGGCACGCGTCAGTCATCGCCGGAACACCGGGCCAGTTCATCCAGCAGGCGATCCACGTCCGCGTCGCTGTGGGATGCGCACAGGGTGATACGCAGGCGACCGGTGCCCTCGGGCACGGTCGGCGGGCGGATGGCACCGACCAGCAGTCCTCGGTCGCGCAAGCTGGCTGCCAGGGCCAACACCCGGTGATCATCGCCCACCAGCAGGGGCTGGATCGGGGTGCTCGATGGCAGCAGGGAAAGACCCAGGGACTCGGCGCCCTCCCGAAAGCGGGCCACCAGGTGGATCAGCCGGGTCCGGCGCCAATCCTCTTCCTGCACAAGGCGCAGGGACTCGAGGGTTGCGGCGGCGACCGCCGGTGGCAGCGCGGTGGTGTAGATATAGTTGCGCGCACCCTGGATCAGCGACTCCACCAGCAATTCGCTGCCGGCGACAAACGCCCCGGCGGTGCCCAGGGCCTTACCCAGGGTAGCCATCAATACCGGCACCTCATCCTGGCCCAGGCCAGCCGCCTCGAGGCTGCCGGCGCCACGTTCCCCCAGCACACCGAAACCGTGGGCATCATCTACCATCAGGCAGCGCTCAGGCGGGTGACACAGGGCTGCGAGTTCCGCCAGCGGCGCGCTGTCGCCATCCATGCTGAAGACACCGTCCACCACAACCAGGGCGTTGCCCTCCGCGGCCTCCAGCAGCCGCGCCAGGGAGCCGCAATCGTTGTGCGCGAAGCGCCGGAACCGGGCCGCGGAGGCCAGGCCGCCGTCGAGCAGTGAGGCGTGGTTGAGTCGATCCTCGAACACCTGATCGCCCTTTTCCAGCAGGCAGCCCAACACCCCGACATTGGCCATGTAGCCGGAGGAAAACAACAGCGCCCGGGAACGGCCGGTGAATGCCGCCAGGGCCTCCTCCAGCTCATGGTGCGGCCGGCTGTGGCCGCTGACCAGGTGCGAGGCGCCGCTGCCCGCACCGTATTCCAGCGCCGCGCTGCGCAGGCGCTCCACCACCCGGGGATGGGAGGCCAGCCCGAGGTAGTCATTGCTGCTGAAATTGAGGTAGTCGCGCCCGTCCAGGCGTACCCGGGGACCCTGGGCGGAATCCAGCGTCAGGCGGCTGCGGTACCGGCCCTGTGCGCGGCGGGCCTCCAGGCCCGCCTGCAGCCTCGCGCTGAAACTCGTCACGCCGGTCTCCGGGCTCAGACCGGGGCTGCGGCGTCGTAAAAACGGGGATCCGGGTCCACCGGCGCCCGCTCCAGCTCCCGGCCCTCGGGCCGGATGCCCAGGCGCTGGAACAGGGCCATGTCACTGTTGGCAGCGGGGTTGGGGGTGGTGAGCAGGCGCTCGCCGTAAAAAATGGAGTTGGCCCCGGCGAAATAGGCCAGCGCATGCATCTGCTCGTTCATCTCCTCCCGGCCTGCAGACAGGCGCACGTGGGAGGCGGGCATCAGGATCCGGGCCACGGCGATGGTGCGAATGAACTCGAACGGATCCAGTTCTTCCTGCTCTGCCAGCGGGGTGCCCTCCACCCGCACCAACATGTTGATCGGTACACTTTCCGGGTGCTGGGGCATATTGGCCAACTGCTGCAACAGTCCCGCGCGGTCACCCTGCTGTTCACCCATGCCGACGATGCCGCCGCTGCAGACTTTCATGCCGGCCTCACGCACGTGGTCCAGGGTCTCGAGCCGGTCCTGGTAACTGCGGGTGGTGATGATCTCGCCGTAGTACTCCGGCGAGGTATCCAGGTTGTGGTTGTAGTAGTCCAGCCCTGCCTCGGCCAGTTCCCCGGCCTGCTCGGGGGTGAGCATGCCCAGGGTCATACAGCTCTCCAGGCCCAGTTCCTTCACACCCCGGACCATGGCTACCACGTAGGGCATATCGCGGGGCTTGGGCGAACGCCAGGCCGCACCCATGCAAAAACGCGTCGCGCCGGATGCACGGGCAGCCCGCGCCTGCTCCAGCACCTGTTCCACCGCCATCAACTTCTCCGCTTCCAGCCCGGTATCGTAGCGGTTGCTCTGTGGGCAATAGGCGCAATCCTCAGGGCAGGCGCCGGTTTTGATGGAAAGCAACGTGCTGACCTGGACCTCATTCGGGTCAAAATACTGCCTGTGAATACCGTGTGCCCGGAACAGCAGATCGTTGAACGGCAGGGCGAACAGGGCCTCGATTTCCTCCCGGGTCCAGTCGTGGCGGAGGGGTGTGGATGCCTGCCCGCCGGGCAGGGATTCGGGGGCCAGCGCAACAGGCATGGTCTCGTCCTTTACTTACGGGGAAAGGTGCAATGATAGCGTCGGCCGGGCCTCTGTCAACCCTTGTTGCCGCTTGTGGTTAACAAGTATTTGAAGCTCCCGCGCCTGGGGTTTTCCCGTCTGGACCTGACCAGGCCGGACCTGACCAGGCCGGACCTCTCCAGGCCGGACCTCTCCAGGCCGGACCTCTTCCCGGTCTGCTGCACGCTCTGCGGCCTGCCCGACCCCGGCCCGCTGGCCCTGTGCCCACCCTGTGAGCAGGACCTGGTAGCCAATTACCCCCGCTGTGACCAGTGCGCGCTGCCCCTGCCCGCTGTCAGGGGACCGACCGGCCTGTGCGGCCAGTGCCTCATGCGCCCCCCGCCCTTCGACCGGGTGCGGGCACCGCTGGTCTACGACGAGGGCATGGCCTACCTGATCGGATACTGGAAGTTCCAGCGACACCCGGCCCTGGCCGATCTGCTGGCCCGCCTGTGGCTCGACCGGGAACCGGCCACCCGGGATGTCGACCTGCTGGTGCCCGTGCCCCTGCACTGGCGGCGCCTGCTGTGGCGGGGCTTCAATCAGGCGGAATTGTTGTGCCGCGCCCTGCGTAAGGGCTCTTCGGTCCTGGCTGAAATCGGCATGGATACACGGCTGCTGCAGCGCAGTCGTGCGACCCCGGCGCAGTCCCGCCTGGGGCTCGGTCAACGCCGGGCCAACCTGGCCGCCGCCTTTACAATCCGCAGGCCCTGTGACAGCCTGCGCATTGCCCTGGTAGACGATGTCCTGACCACCGGCGCTACCGCCGCGGCGCTGGCAGCGATGCTGAAAGACGCGGGCGCCCGTCGGGTGGAGGTCTGGTGCCTGGCGCGAACCCCGGCACCTGGAAGCTGATAGCTGGAACTGGAACCGGATCAATGCGTCTCGCTGTCCTGATTGTACTGTTAGTGCTGGTGGCACCCGCGACACCCGCCGGAACTCTCCGCGTGGCGGTGGCGGCCAATTTCAAACCCGTTCTGGAAGCCCTCAACGCCGACTTCGAGCAGCGCTGGGGTCACCACGTGAGCCTGAGCAGCGCCTCCACCGGGGTCCTGTACAACCAGATCAGCCACGGCGCTCCCTTCGACCTGTTCCTGGCAGCCGATGCCGAAACTCCCCGCCGCCTGGCGGTGGAGCGCGCGACCTCCAGCATCTGCTACGCGCGGGGCCAACTGGTGCTGGTCGGCGCCGACTCGCTTTCCGCCCTCGCCGATCCCGGTCTGGCGCTGGCCCTGGCGAACCCGGCCACGGCCCCCTATGGCCGGGCCGCTGCTGCGGTCATCGAGCGCCCGGAGTTCAGCGCCGGGCGGTCGCGTAAACTGGTACGGGGAAACAATGTGGCCCAGGCCTACCAGCTCTGGTACAGCGGCGGCATAGATCTGGCCCTGCTGCCCCGGTCGCTGGTTCCCGGACAGGGAATTCCGGTACCGGCGAACTGGCACCAACCCCTGGACCAGCATGCGGTGCTCCTGAACCAGGACTCCGCCCCGGCCCGCGCCTACCTCGACTGGCTGAGAAGTGATACCGTGCAGAACCTGATTGTCCAGGCGGGATACGACCACTGCCCATGAGCCCTGACGTGCTTGACGCCATTACCCTGACCGTTGCCCTGGCCAGCACCACTACCCTGCTGCTGCTCCTGCTGGGGACACCACTGGCCTGGTGGCTGTCGCGCCAGCGCGGCAATCTGGGTGCGCTGCTGGAAGCCCTGGTGGCTACCCCCCTGATTCTGCCGCCCACCGTGCTGGGTTTTTACCTGTTGCTGATGTTCGCCCCGGACGGGGCCCTGGGTCAGGCCTGGCAGGCCATCACCGGCCGGCCACTGGCCTTTTCCTTCAGTGCCCTGGTGATCGGTTCGGTGATCTATTCCCTGCCCTTCGTGGTGCAGCCACTGCAGACCGCGTTCCAGAAGGTGCCCCGGGATCTGCTGCAGGCCGCCGCCACCCTGGGCGCGCCGCCCTGGGACCAGTTCCGGTCTGTGGTCGTACCACTGTCCCGGCGCAGCTTCCTGGTCGCGGCGGCACTGGGCTTCGCCCATACGGTGGGGGAATTCGGCGTGGTGCTGATGATAGGCGGCAATATCCCCGGAGAAACCCAGGTGCTGTCCATCGCCCTGTATGACCAGGTGGAATCCCTGCAGTTTGCGGAGGCGCACCGGCTGGCCGCGGGACTCGTGCTGTTCTCCCTGGGGCTGCTGTTCCTGCTCTATCGCGACGACCGCACTCGCGGCGACCATCGCCATCACTGGCGGGTGCAGGCGTGAGCGGACTGCAGTTGCAGCTGGATTGCGCCGGCGCTGACGGCTTCCGCCTGCAATTGCGCGAGGACCTGCCCGGTGAAGGCATCACGGCAATTCACGGCCCCAGCGGCAGCGGCAAGACCACCCTGCTGGAATGCGTGGCCGGGCTGCGCGACCCGGGACCGGGCAGCGAAATTCGCTGGCGCAACCAGGTCTGGCACGATGCCGGGGGCAGCCTGCCTCCCTGGGAGCGACGTTGTGGTGTCGTGTTCCAGGACGCCCGGCTGTTTCCCCACCTGAACGTGCAGGACAACCTGGAATACGCGCGCAAACGGCGGCGCGGTGCGGCGGGCCCGGAGCTGGCCCAGGTGGCGGACTGGCTGCAGCTCACCGACCTGCTGGAACGCGACAGCGCCAGCCTGTCCGCCGGCCAGAAACAGCGGGCGGCCATCGCCCGGGCACTGCTGGGTGGCCCGGGACTGCTGTTACTGGATGAGCCGCTGGCCAACCTGGACAAGCCAGCCCGGCAGCAGTGCCTGCACCTGCTGCTGCGCCTGAAGAGAGAACTCGGGCTGCCCATGCTGTTCGTGAGCCACGATATCGAGGAAACCAGCCAACTCGCGGACCACCTGCTGCTGCTCGAGGCGGGTACGGTGAGCGGCCGCGGACCCATGGTGGAACTGTCGAGCCGACTGGATACCAGCCTGGCGCAAGAGGACCAGGCAGCGGCCATCCTGTGCGGAAAGGTGCGGGATCACGACGAGGCCTTCGGCCTGACCCGGCTGGAGGTGGCTGGACAGCCGTTGTACGTGCGACACCTGCCGGAGGCGCCGGGGCAGGAGCGGCGCCTGCGCATTCCCGCCCGGGATGTCTCGGTGTGCCGGCAGCGCCCCGCCGACAGCAGCATCCTCAATATTCTGCCCGTGCGGCTGTGTGAAATCCGGGCCAGCACACCATCCCGGGCCCTGTTGCGCCTGGCCCTGGGCGAGCAATATCTGCTCGCCCAGGTCACACGCAAGTCGATCAGCCAGCTGGGACTGGCGCCGGGCGACCAGCTGTTCGCCCAGATCAAGAGTGTGGCCCTGTTGTCGGAGGCGCGAGAGTGAGCGGCGCCTCGGAGCATCCCTACGACCAACTGACACCGGAAACCGTAATCGAGGCCGTCGAGTCACTGGGCTACCTGTCCGATGCCCGATTGCTGGCCCTCAACAGTTATGAGAACCGTGTCTACCAGGTGGGCATCGAGGACGACGTGCCGCTGATCGCCAAGTTCTATCGCCCGGGGCGCTGGAGCCGGCAGCAGATCGAGGAGGAACACCAGTTCAGCCTGGAGTTGCAGGACGCCGAGATTTCGGTGGTCGCGCCGCTGGTCAGCGCCGATGGCCTCACCCTGCACGAGTACGGCGGTTTCCTTTTTGCCCTGTTTCCACGCCGTGGCGGCTACCCGCCGGAACTGGACAACTATGACAGCCTGCTGGTGCTGGGTCGCACCCTGGGCAGGATCCACGCGGTGGGGGGAAGCAAGGCGTTCCGGTACCGACAGTCCATATCCGTGCAGCGTATGCTGGCGGATTCCAGGGAGTACCTGCTGGAACATTTCATCCCGCGGGACCTCGCCCCGGCCTACGAATCCCTGACCCGCGACCTGCTGCGGACCGTCCGGGACATCTACCCGGAATCGCCGACCGACGGGCTGATACGACTCCACGGCGACTGCCATGTGGGCAATATCCTGTGGCGTGACGACGTCGCCCACTTCGTCGACCTGGACGACTGCTGCACCGGGCCCGCGATACAGGACCTGTGGATGTTCCTCAGTGGTGAGCGGCACCAGCGGCAGCTGCAACTGTCCGAGCTGGTTGAAGGTTACCAGGAGTTCTGCGACTTCGACCCGCGGCAGCTGCGCTGGGTCGAGTCGCTGCGCACCCTGCGCCTCGCCCACTACGCCGCCTGGCTGGGACGACGCTGGAACGACCCCGCCTTCCCCCGCGCCTTCACCTGGTTCAATACCGAGCGCTACTGGGCCGAGCACATCCTCGAGTTACGAGAGCAATTAGCCGCCCTGCAGGAAGAACCGCTGCAGTTGCTGTAGTTTTTTCAAATATCTCGCGTGTTCGCGCTGGCGATCCCGAAACACTCTGAACACTACCGGCGTCCGCCACGTAATGAGTTTCAGGACCGTCTGCGGCCAGGACGGCCGCAGCCGAGCCCCCATGGACGGGTTCACGGCGTGTCCAGAAACTCATTACGTGGCGGACGCGAGATATTGGAATAACGTGACTTTATCGTTGCCGCGATCGGGGATAGATGACGGAGAGCAGCCAACGCCAGAGCGAGTTGCCGGCCAGGACCTCCTCGTTGATTTTGTCGAAGAAGCGCTCCAGCTCGGCCGGGTTGGCGAAATAGTCGCTGCGGGTGACGAAACCGCGCTCGGGATCCAGTTCCTTCACCACCCGGGCCGGGTTGCCGGCCACCACCACGTTGGCGGGTACGTCGCGGGTGACCACCGCGCGCGCCGCCACCACGCTGTTATCACCAATGGTCACGCCCTTGAGCACGGTGGAGTGATCGCCCAGCCACACATTCCTGCCAATGCGCACCGGGGTCACCCGGTCATCGCGCACGGTGCGGTCGTAGATGGTATGCCAGTCGGAGTCGGTGACATAAACGCCGTTGGCCATCATCACCGCGTCGCCGATCACAATCTCGTCCGAGGCACTGAGGCGGCTGCCGGGGCTCATCAGCACGTCGTCGCCGATCTCGATCCGCCCCCGCCCCTCCTCGCGCCCCCAGACCCCGATTTCCACCCGGTGCATGGGTTCACCGATAGCGGTAAAGCACTTGCCAATACGGATATTGTCCCCCGAGATGTGCACATACCAGGGCTTCATGATGTTGTCCCAGGGCCCCATGTACTCGCACTGTGGGCGCAGGAAGTAGTCCGTGTACCACGCCCTGAACCTGAGATAGCTCTTTTTCAGCCACCAGGGCCGTAAATCCTTGCGCATACTCTACTCGTACCCCTTCCGATTCCGTTTTATTATCGGGTTTTACCCCACCGAGGCCACGCTCCGGTAGCGCTATCATGGCAGCCAGCCCCGCGCGGTCCACTGAGGCGAACCAGCCTCGGTCGCGACCGGTGTACAGCAACCAGGCCTGGACCCATCCAGGGCTGCCTGCGCTGGTGCGCAAGCACCTGCACCACCCGGCCCGCAAGCCGATAGCGCGGCACAACCGTCAGGCCTTCGAGCAGTTGTTGCACGCACTGTCGCAACGGCACCGGCCGCTGGTGCTGGATTCCTTCTGCGGCACCGGCCACAGCACCGTCAGGCTGGCACAGCGCCACCCCGACCACCTGGTCGTGGGTATCGACAAGTCGGCCCATCGCCTCGGCAAGCACCCGGTCACACTCGACGGTAGCTACCTGCTGCTGCGGGCCGATTGTGAGGATATCTGGCAGCTGCTGGCGGGTGAAGGACCCGGGGTCGATTTTCACTACCTGTTGTACCCCAATCCCTGGCCCAAGAGCAGCCAGCTGAAACGCCGGGTACAGGGCCATCCCGCCCTGGCCAGCCTGCTGGCACTGGGCGGGCAACTGGAACTGCGCAGCAACTGGCAGGTCTATGTAGAAGAGTTCGGCCTGGCCTTGACGCTGGCCGGCCTCACACCGGGCATACAGCAGCTGCAGGTGACGGAACCCATGACCCTGTTTGAAAAAAAGTACGCTGACAGCGACCACGTTCTGTGGCGTTGCAGGGCGCGACTGGTCGACGGACCGTGAACTTTCGCCACCAATGAGCTACAGTTTCCAGTCCGCGAGGAGCCAACAACATGAGTACAAGAACATCTGACCCGGTCTGGGACCGGATACGCGAGGAAACCCGTGGCCACGCCGCCGACGAGCCCATCCTCGCCAGCCACCTGCACGCCACCATTCTCAACCACGAGACCCTGGAGTGCGCCCTGTCCTTTCACCTGGCCAGCCAGTTGGACAGCGCCACCGCGCCCGCCCTGCTGCTGCGGGAAGTGATGCTGGAAGCCTTCCGCAAGGATCCCGGCATCTGCGAAGCGGTGCGCGCCGACCTGCTGGCGGTGGTGGAACGTGACTCCGCCTGCCAGGAATTGTACGTGCCCTTCCTGTACTTCAAGGGCTTTCATTCCCTGCAAACCCACCGCGTCGCCCACTGGCTGTGGAAAAATGGCCGCGCGCCGCTGGCCCTGTTTCTGCAGAACCGGGTCTCCACCCAGTTCGGCGTCGACATACACCCGGCAGCGCGGCTGGGGCACGGGATCATGCTGGACCACGCCACCGGACTGGTCATCGGCGAGACCGCGGTGGTGGGCAACAACGTGTCCATCCTGCAGTCGGTCACCCTGGGTGGTACCGGCAAGGACGAGGGGGACCGCCACCCGAAGATCGGCAACGGCGTGCTGATCAGCGCCGGCGCCAAGATTCTCGGCAATATCCGCGTCGGCGACGGCGCCAAGGTGGGTGCGGGCAGCGTGGTACTGGACGAGGTGCCGCCGCATACCACGGTCGCGGGCGTACCGGCTAAAATCGTCGGCCGCCCCTCCTCCGACCAGCCGGCCCTGGAAATGGACCACGATTTCTGTTGCGACGAAGAAGCCGCCCGGCGCCAGGTCGGCAAGGGCTGATAGATACCGGGGCGGCTAGTCGTCCCGATGGTATCGGGGCGACAATTCCTGCACCGCGTCGACGAAGGCGGTAACGTGGTCGGGGTTCACCCCGGGTGTAATCCCGTGTCCGAGATTGAACACGTGACCCGGACCGTGCCCGAAACTTTCCAGGATGCCGGCCACCTCCTCGCGAATACGCGCCGGTGAGGCGAACAGCATCATCGGATCCATGTTGCCCTGCAGGGCGACCTGACCGCCCACCCGGGCGCGGGCGCTGCCTATGTCTGTTGTCCAGTCGATGCCCAGTGCCTGGGTGCCGCAGTCAGCCATGGCCTCCAACCACTGGCCGCCTCCCTTGGTGAACACGATCACCGGCACCGGACGGCCCTCGGCCTCCCGCGGCAGTTGCTCGATAACCCGCCGCATGTACTGCAGGGAAAACTCGCGGTAGCCGGCTGCGCTCAGCGCACCACCCCAGGTGTCAAAGATCTGCACCGCCTGGGCTCCCGCTGCGACCTGCGCCGCCAGGTAGTCGGCCACCGCATCCGCCAGCAGCTCCAGCAGCGCGTGCATCAGTGCGGGCTGGTCATAGGCCATGGTCTTGGCCCGGGCAAAGTCTTTCGAGGAGCCGCCTTCCACCATATAGGTGGCAAGTGTCCAGGGGCTGCCGGAAAAGCCGATCAGGGGCACCTGACCGTTCAGCGCGCGGCGAATGGTCCGCACCGCATTCATGACGTATCCCAGGTCGTCATCGGCCCGGATGCTGTTGAGACCGGCCAGGTCCTGTTCGCTGCGCACGGTTTTCCTGAACCGCGGCCCCTCACCCTCCTCGAAATACAGGCCCAGCCCCAGCGCATCGGGCACGGTGAGAATATCAGAGAACAGGATCGCCGCGTCCATGGGATAGCGCCGCAGGGGTTGCAGGGTGACCTCGCAGGCCAGCTCCGCGTTCTTGCACAGGTCGAGGAACGAGCCGGCCTCAGCCCGGGTAGCGCGGTACTCGGGCAGGTAACGACCCGCCTGGCGCATCATCCAGACCGGGGTACGGTCCACCGGCTGGCGCTGCAGCGCGCGCAGGAAACGGTCGTTCTTGAGCTCAGTCATTCGTCCGCTAGACCTCGAGGTAATCCAGTATGCCTTCTGCGGCCTGGCGGCCTTCCCAGATCGCGGTGACCACCAGGTCGGAACCGCGCACCATGTCGCCACCGGCGAAAATCTTCGGGTTGCTGGTCTGGAACGGATGGGCCTGGAATTCCTCCGCCACCACGCCATCCCAGTCGTTGGTCTCGACCCCGACTTCACCCAGCCAGGCCGGCGGGTCAGGCTGGAAACCGAAGGCGATGATCACGGCATCTGCCTCCAGCACCTGCTCGCTGCCGGCAATGGGCTGCGGTCGGCGGCGCCCGTCGGCATCCGGCTCACCCAGCTCGGTTTCGATCATCTTCACGCCACAGGCCTGGCCAAAGTATTCCACTACCTCGATCGGTTGGCGGTTGAACAGGAATTCCACGCCCTCTTCCCGCGCGTTACTGACCTCGCGGCGGGAACCGGGCATGTTCTCCTCGTCGCGGCGATAGGCACAGATGACATGCTCAGCCTGCTGCCGCACCGCGGTCCGCACGCAATCCATGGCGGTATCGCCGCCGCCCAGCACGATGACCCGCTTGCCCTTGAGGTTCACGTAGTCTGCCGGGTCCTGCTCGAACCCCAGGTTGTGATTTACGTTGCCCACCAGGTAGGGCAGTGCCTCGTAAACCCCGGGCAGGTTCTCTCCCGCAAAACCGCCCCGCATGTACTTGTAGGTGCCCATACCCAGGAACAGGGCGTCGTATTCCTCCAGCAACTCGTTGACACTGACGTCCTTGCCCACCTCGGTGTTCAGGCGGAATTCGATACCCATGCCCTCGAACACTTCCCGCCGCCGGACCATCACCTCTTTTTCGAGTTTGAATTCCGGGATACCGAAGGTCAGCAGGCCGCCGATTTCGGGGTAGCGGTCAAAGACCACGGGCTTGACCCCGGACCGCGCGAGCACGTCCGCGCAGCCCAGGCCGGCAGGCCCGGCGCCGATGATGGCCACGCGCTTGCTCGTTGGAACGACCTGGGACATATCGGGGCGCCAGCCCATGGCGAGAGCCGTGTCGGTAATATATTTCTCGGAGGCGCCGATGGTGACCGCGCCAAAACCGTCATTGAGCGTGCACGCACCCTCACACAGGCGGTCCTGGGGACATACCCGGCCGCAGACTTCCGGCAGGGTGTTGGTCTGGTGACTCAGTTCGGCTGCCTCGAAAATGTTGCCCTCGGCCACCAGCTTCAACCAGTTCGGGATAAAGTTGTGGACCGGGCACTTCCACTCACAGTAGGGATTGCCACACTCCAGGCAGCGGTGAGATTGCTCCGCCGCCTGGTTTTCGGTGAAGGGCTGGTAAATCTCCACGTACTCTGTCTTGCGGGCCTGCATGGACTTCTTGTCCGGGTCATTGCGGCCCACATCGATAAACTGGAAGTTGTTCGCCAAACGCTTGCTCATATGCTTCAACCTCGCGCCAGTCAGTCCGTATCCCGCAGGCGGGACAGCAATCGGTCCAGATCGGCCGCCTTCGGTTTTACCAGCCAGAACTTTCCGACGTAATCCTCAAAATTTGCCAACAGCCGCTGGCCCCACCTGGAGCCGGTCTCTTGCACGTACTCCTGGATATTGCCCCGCAGGTGGTAGCGGTAGGCTTCCATGTACTCAGAGTTGACCCGGTGGATTTCCACCAGTTCGCTGTTGTAGCGGTCGATAAACCCGCGGTCCTGGTCCAGCACGTAGGCGAAGCCCCCGGTCATGCCGGCACCGAAGTTAACCCCGGTTGGCCCCAGTACGGTGATGTTGCCGCCCGTCATGTACTCGCAGCAATGATCGCCCGCGCCTTCCACCACCGCGTGGGCACCGGAGTTACGCACTGCGAAGCGTTCTCCCGCCACGCCGGCAGCAAACAGCTTACCGCCTGTGGCGCCGTACAGGCAGGTGTTGCCGATAATGGCCGTTTCACGCGACTTGAAGGCACTGTCCCGGGGCGGGAAGATCACCAGCTTGCCACCGGCCATCCCCTTGCCCACGTAATCGTTGGAATCTCCCTCGAGGTACATGTGCAGGCCGCCCGCGTTCCAGACGCCGAAGCTCTGGCCCGCGGTACCGGTCAGGCGCAACACCAGCGGTTTGTCCTCCATGCCGGTGTTGCCGTAGCGCCGGGCAATCTCCCCGGACAGGCGCGCGCCGATGGAGCGGTCGCAGTTGGTGACGTCGAAACTGAACTCGCCACCAGAGCCGCTCTCGATGCTGGCCAGGGTCGCCGCCACCATCTGCTCGGCCTTCTCGCCCCGGTCAAAGGGGTCATTGGAGGTAACCTGGCAGAACTCCGGCTGGCCATCGGCCTGCGGGTCCTTGTACAGGATGGGACTCAGGTCCAGGCGCCGTTGCTTGTCGGTGGCCCCGGGCAGGATTTCCAGCAGGTCGGTGCGCCCGATGAGTTCCCCCAGCGAGCGCACGCCCAGCTTCGCCAGCCATTCGCGGGTTTCCATGGCGACGAAGGTGAAGAAGTTCACCGCCATCTCCACGGTGCCATTGAAGTGCTCGTCGCGCAGCCGCTGGTTCTGGGTGGCGACTCCCGTGGCGCAGTTGTTCAGGTGACAGATACGCAGGTACTTGCACCCCAGGGCCACCATGGGTGCGGTGCCAAAGCCAAAGCTCTCGGCGCCCAGGATGGCGGCCTTGATCACGTCCAGGCCGGTTTTCAGGCCGCCGTCGGTCTGTACCCGCACGTTGCCTCGCAGGTTGTTGCCGCGCAGCGTTTGCTGGACCTCAGCCAGGCCCAGTTCCCAGGGGGAACCGGCGTACCGGATCGAGGTCAACGGGCTGGCGGCCGTACCGCCATCATAGCCCGAGATGGTGATCAGGTCGGCGTAAGCCTTGGCCACACCGGCGGCGATCGTACCCACCCCCGGCTCCGACACCAGCTTGACCGATACCAGGGCCTCGGGATTGACCTGCTTCAGGTCAAAAATCAGCTGGGCCAGGTCCTCGATGGAATAGATGTCATGGTGTGGCGGCGGCGAAATCAGCGTCACTCCCGGTACCGAGTAGCGCAGTCGCGCAATCAGCTCGTTAACCTTGCCGCCGGGCAGCTGCCCGCCCTCGCCGGGCTTGGCGCCCTGGGCCACCTTGATCTGCAGGACTTCCGCGTTGACCAGGTAGTGCGGCGTGACGCCGAACCGGCCGGAGGCGATCTGCTTGATCTTGGATACGCGCTCGGTTCCGAAGCGCGCCGGGTCCTCACCGCCTTCACCGGAGTTGGAGCGGGCGCCGATACGGTTCATGGCCGCCGCCAGGGCCTCGTGGGCCTCGGGGCTCAGGGCGCCCAGGGACATGCCCGCGGAATCGAAGCGAGGCAGGATCGATGCCACCGGTTCCACTTCGTCCAGGGGCAGCGGCGAGTCGCACTCCAGCGGTCGCATCAGGTCGCGGATGGTTGCCGCGGGCCGTTCGTTGACCAGGTGCGCATACCGCTGGTAAACCGCGTAGTCGCCGCTGGCCACTGCCTGCTGCAGGGTCATGACGACGTCCGGGTTGAAGGCATGGTATTCCTGGCCGTGCACGTATTTCAGCAGGCCACCCTGCTCGATCGGCTTGCGCGCACTGCGGGCACGGCGAGCCAGGGCTTCCTGGTCGGCCTGCAATTCAGCGAATCCGGCGCCCTCGATCCGCGAGGCAACGCCGCAAAACGCCAGGTCCACCACTTCGCGGGCCAGTCCCACGGCCTCGAACAGCTGGGCGCCGCGATAGGAACTGACCGCCGAAATGCCCATTTTGGACATGATTTTCAGCAGTCCCTTGTTGATACCCTTGCGGTACTTCTTGTAGCAGGCACTGGGTTCACCCAGCAGCTCACCGTTCTTGATCAGGTCTCCCAGCACCTCATACGCCAGGTAGGGATAGACGGCGGTGGCGCCGAATCCCAGCAGGCAGGCGATCTGGTGCGAGTCCCGGGCGCTGGCGGATTCCACCACGAGGTTGCAGTCGCAGCGCAGGCCCTGCTGGATCAGGTAATGGTGCACCGCCCCGGTGGCCAACAGGCTGTGTACCGGCAACCGCGAGTCCATCACGTTGCGGTCAGACAGGATCAGTATCGTGGCGCCGTCTCGCACCAGTTTCGCCGCCTGTTCCCTGACGTCACGGATGGCCTGCTCCAGGTTCTTCTCCGTCGGGTCATAAGTGGCGTCGATGTCGCAGACGGTAAAGCCGGGGCGGTCGAGGTGAAGCACCGTACTGAACTTGCCCTGGGACAACACCGGCGACGTCAGGATGATGCGGTCCGCGTGCTCCGGCCCCTCGTAGAAGATATTCTTTTCGCCCCCCAGGTCGGTCTCCAGGGACATGACAATGGTTTCCCGCAGCGGGTCGATAGGCGGGTTGGTAACCTGGGCGAACTTCTGCCGGAAATAGTCATACAGGGCGCGCTCCTGCCGCGACAGGACCGCCATCGGGGTATCGTCACCCATGGACCCCACGGCCTCGTTACCCGATTCCGCCAGTGGCCGCAGCACCTGGTCGCGCTCTTCGAAGCTGACCTGGAACATCTTCATGAAACAGTCCAGCTGTCCGTCCTCGATGCCCGGCGCCTGTTCGCCGCCAAAGGTTCCCTCGATCCGGTGCGCCTTTTCCCGCAGCCACTGCTTGTAGGGGTGGCGCGATTTGAGGCGATTCTCGATCTCGGCCGTGTGCAGCACCTCGCCGGTTTCGGTATCCACCATGAGGATCTGGCCGGGGCCGACCCGGCCCTTGGCCAGCACGTCTTCGGGCTTGTAACCGTAGGTGCCGATTTCCGACGCCAGGGTGATGAAGCCGTCCCGGGTGGTCACCCACCGCGCCGGTCGCAGGCCGTTGCGGTCCAGCAGGCAGACCGCGTAGCGGCCATCGGTGAGCACAACCCCCGCAGGCCCGTCCCAGGGCTCCATATGCATGGAGTGGTATTCGTAAAACGCCTTGAGGTCGGGATCCATGGACTCGATATTCTGCCAGGCCGGCGGGATCAGCATGCGCAGCGCGCGGGCCATGTCCACGCCACCGGTCAGCAGCACGTCCAGCATATTGTCCAGGCTGGACGAATCAGACCCGGTCCGGTTCACCAGCGGCGCGATGTCCGCGATATTGGGCAGGCGCTCGGTCTCGAAGGCCGCGGTACGGGCCTCGGCCCAGTTGCGGTTGCCCTCAATGGTATTGATTTCGCCATTGTGGGCCAGCAGCCTGAACGGCTGAGCCAGCGGCCAGCGCGGCATGGTGTTGGTGGAAAATCGCTGGTGGAAGACGCAGATCGCGGTCTCCAGGCGCTGATCGCCCAGGTCGGGGTAAAAACGCGGCAGGTCCACCGGCATCATCAGACCCTTGTAGGCGATCACCCGGCCCGACAGGCTGCAAATGTAGAAATCCTCATCCCCCTCGTTGGCTATCTCCGACTTGCGCCGGGCCACGAACAGCCGGGTGGACAATTCTTCCGGGCTCAGGCCCGGCGCATCTATGAATACCTGCTCGATGGCCGGCAGGGTATCGAGGGCGATTGTGCCCAGCACGGAAGGATCGGTCGGGACCTGGCGCCAGCCCACCACAGAAAGGCCCTGTTCCTCGAGCACGGCGTTGACCCGGGCCCTGGCGGTCGCTGCCCGTTCCGGGTCGCTGCTCAGAAACAGCTTGCCCACCGCAAAGCAGTCGGACAGCCGGGCATCGAAGCACTCGGCCGCCAGGGTGCGCATGAATCCGACCGGCATCTGCATCAACAGGCCACAGCCGTCGCCGGTCTTGCCGTCCGCGGCGATGCCACCGCGGTGGGTCATGCAGGTGAGAGACTCGATGGCGGTCTGGAGCAGGCGATGGCTGGCCTCACCGGAGGTGTGGGCAATCAGTCCAAATCCGCAGTTGTCACGGAATTCATCAGGTCGGAACAGGCCTGCGCTCATACTCAGTCCAAAATTGCAAGTAAAACAATAAGTTATAGCGGTGTGCCCCGGGCCTCGACAGCGCGTGGGCGAAAGGGGGAAGCTATTTTACACAGATGCGGGGAGTGCGACAAACCGCGCCCGCAGCGCCTTGTTACTGTCGCGGGTGGCTCTCCAGCAGGCCCTCCAGCTCCTCGGGACTGGCGTCGTCGACGATACAGGCCTCCCCCAGCGCGCGCAGCAACACCAGGCGCAGACGCCCGTCCAGCACTTTCTTGTCGCGCCCCATCAGGTCGATGAAATCCCCCACTGCCATGCCGGCAGGCAGGGCCACCGGCAGTTGCATCACCTCCAGCAGGTGGCGGAAATCTGCCACCTCGGCTTCCTCAATCCAGCCTCTTGCGGCCGACAGCCGCAGCGCCAGCAGCATGCCGGTAGCCACCGCCTCGCCGTGCAGCCACTGGCCGTAGCCCTGGGCCGTCTCGATCGCGTGGCCAAAGGTATGGCCCAGGTTCAGGATCGCCCGCAGCCCGCCCTCGCGCTCATCGGCTGCCACCACCCGGGCCTTGTTCATGCAACTGCGTTCGATGGCTTCCGCCAGGGCCGCCTCATCCCGCGCCAGCAGCCGGTGCATATCCCGTTGCAGCCAGCGGTAAAATGGCTCGTCACAGATCAGTCCGTACTTTACCACCTCGGCCAGGCCGGCGGAAAATTCCCTTGCCGGCAGGGTATGCAGGGTATCGGTGTCAATAAGCACCGCAGCGGGCTGGTAAAACGCACCGATCATGTTCTTGCCCAGCGCGTGGTTGACTGCCGTCTTGCCCCCGACCGAGGAGTCCACCTGCGCCAGCAGGGTGGTGGGCAACTGGATAAAGTTCACCCCGCGCTGGTAGCAGGCCGCGGCGAACCCGGTAATATCACCGATCACGCCACCGCCCAGGGCAACCAGGGTGGTGGTCCGGTTGTGGCGATCCGCCATCACCCGATCGAAAATCAACGCGAGGGTATCCAGGGTCTTGTATTGCTCGCCATCGGGCAGGATCACCTCGGTCAACAGATCCCGTTCACCCAGGGCCGCACAGACCCGGTCCATATACAGGGGGGCTACCGTCTCGTTACTGACCAGCACCACCTGGGCACCGGGCACGTGGCGCCGCAACAGCTCGCCATCGGCCAGCAGGCCGCGGCCTATATACACCGGGTAGGAACGCTCCCCCAGGTCTACGTGCAGGGTGTGCATCAACAGTGACACGTGCTGTCCTCGAATCCAGACGGGCGCCTATGATAGCCCCGGGACCGGGCCCTGTCTGCCCTTACAGCGCCTGCAATTCCCGCACCAGGATCTGGGCAACGGTGCGCGGGCTGCAACCATCGGTGTCGATGATGTGATCGGCGATTTCCCGGTACAGGGGATCGCGCAGCGCGATCAGTTCGCGCAGTACCGCCTCCGGGTCACCGGTCTGGAGCAGTGGTCGGCGCCGGTCCCGCCGGGTGCGCTGTATCTGCTCGTCGACGGTGGCATGGAGGTAGATGACGAAGCCGCGCGCGGCCAGCGCGCGACGATTTTCCGGGCGCATTACCACCCCCCCGCCGGTGGCCAGCACAATGCCGTCCCACAGCGTCATCTCTTCCACCACCTGGACCTCCCGCTCGCGGAATCCCTCCTCCCCTTCCACGTCGAATATCCAGGGAATATCGGCCCCGGTACGCCGCTCGATTTCAGTGTCCGTGTCGGCAAAGCCGAGCTTGAGCTGGTCGGCGAGGGATTTTCCAATGGTAGTCTTGCCGGCCCCCATGGGGCCGACAAGAAAGATGCGATTCGGGACCGGCATCAGTCCAGCAGGGTTTCCGACAGAATCCGCGGAGTAATGAAAATCAGGGTCTCGGTCTTCTTCCGCGTGTTGGCCTCGTTGCGGAACAGGGCCCCGACATAGGGGATGTCACCGAAGAACGGTACCTTGGTGATGGTCTCAATATCCTCGGTACGGAATACACCACCGAGCACCACCGTCTCGCCGTTACCCACCAGCACCTGGGTATTCAACTGGGTGGTATCGATGGAGGGAATCACGCCGCCGCGACCGCTGGGCACCAGTTCACCGACCGAGTCCTGGTTGATCTGCAGGTCGAGCAGGATGCGGTCATCCGGGGTGATATTGGGTGTTACGTCGAGCTTGAGTACCGCTTCCTTGAAGGAAGTGGTGGTTTCGCCGCTGGACGACGACTCCTGGTAGGGAATCTCGGTACCGGACTTGACCGTCGCCTTCTGTTTGTCACCCGTGATGACTTTCGGCTGGGACACCACCTCACCCGAGCCGGCGGCTTCCAGGGCCGACAACTCGGCAGTCAGGAACAGGTCGTCGCTGGTGAAACCCACCGCGAAACCACTGGTGCGGTTATCCGAACCCAGGTCGACCAGCAGGGCCCCGGGATAGCTGATCCCCACATTGGGCGGCAGGCCGGCGGCCATCAGCTGGTTGAGGGCAAAGACGTTGTCGGTATCGCCCGACACGGACAGGACGTTGCCGTTGGCGTCGGGATCGACATAGGCGCCGCCCCACTCGATGCCCAGTTCCTTCTCGAAGTCGGACTGCGCGATCACGATGCGGGCCTCGATCATGACCTGCCGGATCGGGATATCCACCATTTCGATCAGCTCGCGGATCTCGCCCAGCTTGGCCGAGGTCTCGGTCACGATCAGGGAGTTGGTGCGCGGATCCACGATCACCGAGCCGCGTTCGGAAATCAGCGAGCCGCCCTCCTCCGAGCCGGCGGCAAACAGGTTCACCACATTCTCGGCGTTGGCGTAACGCACCCGGATAAACTCGGTGCGCAGCGGCGCCAGTTCCGCGATCTGCTTGTTGGCCTCGATCTGCTGCCGTTCGCGCTCGGCGATTTCATCCGCAGGAGCCACCATCAGGACATTGCCGATCTGGCGCTTGTCCAGGCCCTTGGTTTTCAGCACCAGTTCCAGGGCCTGGTCCCAGGGGACGTTCTGCAGGCGCAGGGTGATGCGGCCGGACACCGTGTCGCTGGCCACCAGGTTGAGCTCGGTAAAGTCCGCGATCAACTGCAGTACCGCCCGCACCTCGATATCCTGGAAGTTCAGGGAGATGCGGTCGCCCACGTAGTTGAACTCGTTGCGGCGCTCTTCCTGCTCGCGCCGGGTCAGCGGCTTGACGCTGAGAACATAGTTGTTGTCCGTCTGGTAGGCGAGATAATCGAACGCGCCCGTCGTTTTCAGGGTCAGGGTGGCGCCCCGTTCGGTGGAGTTCACCGCCACGCTGTCGACCGGCGTGGCGAAGTCGGTCACGTCATAGCGCCGCAACAGGCGTTCGGGTACCTTGGTATCCCGGAACTGCAGTTTGATCTCACCGCCCTCGCTGTACACGTTCACATCCACGGAGGGATTGGTCAGTTCCAGGGTAAGGCGCCCCTCACCCTCGCCGGTGCGCTGGAACTGCAGGTCGGCTATCTCGGACTCGACCCGTGCTACCGGCTCCACCTTGTTGATGATCCGGTTGGGGTCAGAGGCCTGTTTTACATACTCGCCGCCACTGTCCTGGCCCACCACCAGGTACAGGCTGTTGTCCTTGACCAGGGTCTCATAGGGCACCAGCTTGACCAGGTTGACCACCATGCGGGTGCGATCGCCGGACTCCAGTACCACCACACCGGTGGCGTTGCCGTAGGGCAGTGAATAACGCTTCTGCTCCAGGGCACTGGCGGTACCGGGAAAGTCGATGGCGATCCGGGCCGGTTCCTCGATGGTGTAGGCCTGCGGCTCTGGCGGCGGCTCGTTGAAATCCAGGCGGATCTCGAACTTGCTGCCCGGCCGGGAGGCAAACTCGATGTCGGTTATAACCGGCTCGGCCTGGGCCAGCGCGCTGCCCAGCGTGGCGGCTGTCGCCAGTAGCCAGCCCGCGACCCGTCCCCGTCGGCCCCGGTGCTCTGTTCCTGTCCCCAAAATAGTTTCCTTTCTTATCATGGCTGTCACCAATGGCCCCGATTTACAAGCCGCTTAATTTAATTGTTCGCGGGCGCTCTACCCAACCGTCCTCGGTACCGTCACTGACGATTTCCAGCACCGCCACGTAGGTATCCGTCATCTCCACGATCTTGCCGTGATGCCGCCCCAGGTAATTCCCCACTTGCACCCGGTGCACCCCGCCATCGGGGTCGCGGATCAGGCTCCAGTCGCTTCCGGATCGTTCCAGGTTGCCCACCAGGGCAAGGGAATCCAGGGTAAACTGCTCCAGGAATTCCTTGGCCCGGTTTTCGTCAGGCCGGACTGTCGCCACGGCCTGCATCTGGGCGATCTCCCGCACTTCGATCGGCTTGTCGAAGGGGCTGCGCATGCTGGCCGCGCTGTAGGCGAAGGCCTCGTAGGCCTTGAAGGTCGGAATCGGCGCAATGATGCCCCCGGGCCGGGCCCGCTTCTCCGCCATGAACGCATCCAGGTCCGCAAAATTTTTGCCGCCACAGGCGGTGAGTGCCAGTGCCGCAGCGCCGAGAACGATCAGCCTGTATTTCTTGAGCGCCATCACGTCGCGTCCTCATCCTTGTAACGATAGGTCTTGGCGATAATGCTCATATCCAGCATGCCGGCGTTGGGTCCGCCCCCGGTCTTGATGTTGAAGTCGTGCAGGGTGACGATCCGCGGCAGGCCCGCCATCCCGCTGATGAAGGCCCCGAGGTCGTGGTAGGAGCCGGACGCCTGAATCGCTATCGGCAGTTCCACGTAGAATTCCCGTGCCGTCTCGTCCTTCAGGTCGATGGACTGGATGTTCAGGCCATTGAGCAGGCCCTTGTTGGTGATATCCTCCAGCAGGCCCGGCACCTCGGTATCCGAGGGCAACTGGCTCACCAGGGCACCGAAAGACTCCTCCATTTCCACCATCTGCTGGCGGTAGGCGTCCAGGTTGGCGGCCTGGAAGGCCTTTTTCTCGAAGTCCTTTTTGAGTTTTTCCTCTTCCGCTGCGACCGAGTCCAGTTGCGCTTCCAGGTCCTTGATGTGGTAGTAGTAACCACCGGCAAGCACCGCCGCCAGCAGCGCGGCCCAGATGAAAATCTTGATCGGCAGGGGCCAGGAGCCCACATTGTCAAAATCCAGGTCGCTGAGATCGAGTTCGTTCAGTGAACGCAGGGTATCTGCCAGTGCCATCTGCTCAGCCTCCTACCTGCTCTTCCGACTCGGGCAGCTGTATCTGCACCGTCAGCCTGAATGTGGTCGCCTGGTCACCGAACTCCGGTGCCGCTCGCACGGCGTCGAGGTAGGGATTTTCCAGCCAGTCCGAGGCGTCCAGGCGCCGCATCAGGCTGGACACGCGGTTGTTGGATTCGGCAACGCCATTGATTGTGATCACCTTGTCCTTGGTACTCAGGTCCTTGTAGAACACCCCGTCGGGCACCGTGCGCACCAACTGGTCCAGAATTCGGACGATAATGGGGCGATTGCCCTGCAGTTCCTGGATCACCCGCATGCGATCGATCAGCTGGTTGCGCTTGCGCTGCAGTTCGCGGATTTCAGCCACTTCCTTGTCCAGCTCGGCGATGTGTTCGGACAGGTACTGGTTGCGGGAGCGCTGGTAGTCGATCTGCCCGTTCACTACCAGGTCAGCCAATATCACCAGCCCCGCACCGAGGGCGATCACCAGGGCGATGGTGGCCAGGAACTCTTTTTTCAGTTCCTGTCGCCGTTCCTCGCGCCAGGGTAACAGGTTAATCTGGGCCATCAGGCAAAACTCCTCAGGGCCAGGCCGCAGGCGATCATCAGGGCTGGCGCGTCAGAGCTCAGGGCCACGGCGTTCACCCGCGAGGAAATCGTCATATCGGCGAATGGGTTGGCGACGGCGGTGGGCGTGCCCAGCTTGTCCTGGACCAGCTCGGCCAGCCCCTCCATAGAGGCCACACCGCCGGCAAGAATGATGTAGTCGACGTCGTTGTACTGGCTGGAAGAGAAAAAGAACTGCAGTGAGCGGGCAACCTGCTGCACCACCGCTTCCTTGAACGGTTCCAGCACTTCCGGCTCGTAATCGTCCGGCAGACCGCCCTGTTTCTTGGCCAGTCCGGCCTCTTCCAGGGGCAGGCCATAGCGACGCATGATCTCATCGGTGAGCTGCTTGCCGCCGAATAACTGCTCGCGGGTATAGATGGTCTGGCCGTTGTTGAGCACGCTCAGGGTGGTCATGGTGGCGCCGATATCCACGACCGCCACGGTGCTCTCGTCTTCCAGGTCCAGCTGATGGCGTACCAGGTTATAGGCGCGCTCCATGGCGTAGGCCTCGACGTCCATGATCTTGGGCGTAAGGTCGGCGCCCTCGATGGCCTCTACCCGGGCGTCGATGGTCTCCCGGCGACAGGCGGCGAGCAATACTTCAACCTGGTTTTCGCGGTCCTGGGACGGGCCCTGAACCTCGAAATCAATGGCAACCTCTTCCAGCGGGTAGGGAATATACTGGTCCGCCTCCAGGGTGAGCTGCAACTCCATGTCATCATCGCTCAGGCCGTCCGGCATATCGATCAACTTGGTGATTACCGAGGATCCTGCCACTGAAGCCGCGGCATTTTTCAGCTTGGTGCGGGATGTGGCCACGACCGAGCGAATGGCACTGGACACGCCTTCCACGTCATTGACATTTTTCTCGATTACGGCTTCCTGCGGCAGCGAACTGACCGCATAGCTCTCCACCCGGTACTTGTCGCCGTTGAAACTCAGCTCCAGCAACTTGACCGTCGTCGAGCTGATATCCAGCCCGATAACCGGTGTCGTTTTTCTTTTCCCGAACATCCCCAGCAATTTTATTTTCCTATCAGTATCACGAACTTAGGGTATTTTTATGCACCGATACATTAATAATTTAGGTATAACATAGTCCCCAATTAATCAAAAGCCAAAAAAAGCATATAATTACCACATGCGTTTTCAAGCCAGCCACGCCCTACTCTTCACGATACGACCATAGGCTTGCAAGGGAATAAATGAAGTTTCTCCACTTTACTCTGCGCCTGGGTGTTCTGGGCGCCCTGGCATCGCTTTGGCTGCTGGCCGGGGTCTATCTGTATCTCAGCCCCAACCTGCCTGACGTGGAGACCCTGCGTGACGTACGCCTGCAGACCCCGATGCGGGTGTTTACCCGGGAGGGGGACCTGATCGGCCAGTTCGGCGAGCAAAAGCGCAACCCCCTGCCCTTCGAGCAAATCCCGGACCAGTTTGTAAAGGCCCTGCTGGCGGCGGAGGACGATAACTTTTTCCAACATGGCGGGGTCGATCTGATGGGCCTGGCGCGCGCCGTCTCGGAACTGGTACTGACAGGCGAAAAAGGCTCCGGTGGCAGCACCCTGACCATGCAGGTTGCGCGCAATTACTTTCTCTCCCTGGAGAGAACCTTCATGCGCAAGTTCAACGAAATTCTGTTGGCCCTCGAAATCGAGCGGGCGCTGGATAAAAACGAGATTTTCGAGCTGTATTTCAACCGCGTATTTCTCGGCCACCGGGCCTACGGCTTCGAGGCCGCCGCGCAGGTGTATTACGGCAAGAGCATCGGCGAACTCAGCCTCGCCCAGCACGCCATGCTGGCAGGCATACCCAAGGCGCCCTCGCGCAACAACCCCATCAGCGGTCCGCAGGCGGGACTGGAGCGGCGCAACTGGATTCTGGGCCGCATGCATACCCTGGGCTATATCGACAGCGACGCCCTGCAGGCGGCACTCCAGGCCCCGCTGACGGCGAGTCATCACGGCGCCAGTCTCAGTTTCCAGGCCCAGTACGCCGCCGAGATGGCCCGCCAGGCAATGCTGGAGCGCTACGGGATGGCGGCTTACAACGACGGCTTCCATGTCTACACGACAGTCAGCAGCGAACTGCAGCAGGTGGCGCAACAGGCCCTGATAGATGGCCTGGTGCGCTACGACAAGCGCCATGGATACCTTGGCCCGGAACAGCGCTTCGGCACCGGGGGGGACCCGGAAACTCCCACCGAACAGTTGCTCCCACAGTGGCGCGAAACGCTGGCGGGTATCGCCGTGATTGCCGGCATGGAACCGGCCATCGTGACCGATGTGCTGGAAGACCGCGTGCTGGTCCTGTTGCGCGACGGTAGCCAGCAGGAACTGCTGTGGGATAACGGCATGAGCCAGGCCAAGCGCTATCGCACTGAAAACAGTGTTGGGCCAGCGCCAGCCACCCCGGCGGAACTTTTCCAGCGCGGCGACCTGTTACGCACGCGCCTGCTCGAGGACGGCTACTGGCACCTGGTACAGGTGCCGGCCGTTCAGGGCGCACTGGTATCCCTCAACCCCGACAACGGCGCCATCGTCAGTGTGGTTGGTGGCATGGGCTTCGAGTTGAGCAAGTTCAACCGCGCCACCCAGGCGCAACGGCAGCCGGGTTCCAATTTCAAGCCGTTCCTGTACAGCGCCGCGCTGGATGCGGGCTTCACCGCGGCCTCGCTGATCAATGACGCCCCGATTGTGATGCAGGACAGCTCACTGGAGGGCCTGTGGCGGCCGGAGAACGACAGCGGCAAGTTTTACGGCCCGACCCGATTGCGCTGGGCCCTGACCAAGTCCCGCAACCTGGTGTCCATACGACTGTTGCAACAGCTGGGGATCGACAAGTTGATCGACTACTCGGAGCGCCTGGGTTTTGATACCTCCGGGTTTGCCCCGGATCTGTCCCTCGCCCTGGGTACCCACACCATGAGTCCGCTCGAGGTGGCGACGGCCTACGCCGTGCTGGCCAACGGCGGCTACCGGGTGGAACCCTATATCATCGAGCGGGTGGAGGGGCTGGACGGGGAGATACTGTACCAGGCGCAACCGCAGACAGCGTGCCGGGAATGCGAGGAACAGGCGTCCCGGCGGCAAGATACCGGTGAGCTGAGTATGGAAGAAATACTGGCTGCGGACGCCGTCGCGAAAGACCGGCCCCCGGCGGCACCGCGTGTTATGGACAAGCGCGTCAACTTTATCATCGACAGCATTCTGCGGGACGTGATCACCCGCGGCACCGGTCGTCGCGCTCTGGTGCTGGAACGGCCGGACATCGCCGGCAAGACCGGCACCACCAATGGGCCAATGGACGCCTGGTTTTCAGGCTACAACCCCGAGGTGGTCACCACCACCTGGGTGGGATTCGACAATTACACCCCACTGGGACGGCGCGAGTTCGGCGGCACGGCCGCCCTGCCGATCTGGATAGACTACATGCGCGAGGCGCTGCAGGGGTCGCCAGTGCGGGAACGCCCGGTGCCGCCGGGAATCGTCAACGTGCGCATAGACCCGGACACCGGCCTGCTGGCCGCACCCGGTCAGGCCAATGCGATTTTCGAGTACTTCCGCGAGGAGCGGGTACCGGACAGCGCAACGCGTGAAAACGGCAACGGCGCCCTGTCCGGGGGCACCGAGGACCTGGTAAGGGACATCTTTTGAATTACAGGCTGGGGGCGTAGTCCGCCGGCAGTTCCACCCTGGCCACGCCGGTCTCCACAGCCGCCCGGGCCACCGCCGGCGCGATTTGACTCAGCAGGCGGCTGTCCATGGGTTTGGGCAGGATATAGTCCGGGCCGAAGCTGAGGCTGTCCTCACCACAGGCGACCAGCACCTCCTTCGGCACGTCTTCCCTGGCGAGTTCGGCCAGGGCCCGCACCGCCGCCATCTTCATTTCCTCGTTGATACAGCTGGCCCTGGCATCCAGGGCGCCGCGGAAAATAAAGGGAAAGCCCAGTACGTTGTTGACCTGGTTCGGATAGTCAGAGCGACCGGTGGCCATGATGAGGTCATCGCGGGTGGCCCTGGCCAGTTCCGGCTGGATCTCCGGGTCCGGGTTGGAGCAGGCAAATATGACCGGCCGCTCCGCCATGGATTTGAGCATTTCCGGTGTGAGGAGGTTGGCGCCCGACAGGCCCATGAACACGTCCGCGCCACGCAGGGCGTCGGACAGGCTGCGCTTGTCCGTGTGGTTGGCAAACTCGACCTTGTAGGCGTTAACACCCTCGCGCCCGGCATAAATGACACCGCGCCGGTCCAGCATATAGATGTTCTCACGCCGCGCCCCCAGGCTGACCAGCAGGCGCATGCAGGCGATGGCGGCGGAGCCGGCTCCCAGGCAGGTAATCACCACGTCCTCGAGTCGTTTGCCCTGGATCTCCAACGCATTCAGCATGCCCGCGGCGGTCACGATGGCCGTCCCGTGCTGGTCGTCGTGGAATACCGGTATGGAGCAGCGCTCAATCAACTGGGCCTCTATTTCAAAACACTCGGGCGCCTTGATGTCTTCCAGGTTGATGCCGCCAAAGGTGTCGGCGATTGAGGCCACCGTGTTGATAAACTGCGCTGCGTCCTCGGTGCTCACCTCAATATCAACAGAATCGATACCCGCGAAACGTTTGAACAGCAGGGCCTTGCCCTCCATCACCGGCTTGCTGGCGAGGGCGCCCAGGTTGCCCAGGCCCAGCACCGCAGTGCCGTTGCTGATGACGGCCACCAGGTTGCCCTTGCCGGTATATTTATAGGCCTCGTCCACGTCCCGGGCGATTTCCCGACAGGGCTCTGCAACCCCCGGGCTGTAGGCCAGGGCCAGGTCGTGCTGGGTTTCGGCCGGTTTGCTCAACGCCACGCAGATTTTGCCAGGTACGGGTTCGGCGTGGTAACGCAGTGCCTCTGTCTTCATATCATCGGACATGGTCGGTTAGCCTTATTTTCTCTGCTGTAAAAAAAAGCGCCACACCCCTGCGGGCTGGCGCTTCTCCTGTTTACCGCCGCCAGTGGCAGCCACTCGTTGTCAGCGCTTGGCGCCGCGAGTACCGAATCGCTGCTTGAACCGGTCCACACGGCCGCCGCTATCGACAATCTTCTGCTTGCCGGTAAAGAACGGGTGACACTGTGAACATACGTCTATATGGAAGTCTTCGCAAGCGGTGGACCGGGTCTTGATCTGGTTGCCACAGCTGCAGGTCGCGGTCACTTCCTCGTACCTGGGGTGAATATCTGCTTTCATCGGTATGTGCTCCTGGTATTGGCACCGCCACCCGATCTCTGTCGGGCACCGCACCTGGCTTGGGAGTTAGTTGCAATGGCCCGGGGGCCGCTCGAAAAATAGGCGGGCATCTTACCAGACACCGCAGGATAAGCAAGACCCTGTTACAATGGACTTTTTCACCCAAATCAGAGGCTTAGAAAGGGGGCCATGTCCGTACTCCGCCTGGCGATTCCCACCCCCCTGCGCCGACTGTTCGACTACCTGCCACCCCCCGGGTTGAGCGCTGAGGACATTGCCGCGCTGGAGCCCGGGGTACGCCTGCGAGTGCCCTTCGGCCATCGCGAGGTGACGGGAATCCTGGTCGCGGTACTGAACGAGGGTGAGCTGGCCCACGACCAGCTCAAGCCAGCCCTGGCCCTGTTGGACCACGAGCCACTGCCGGGACGGGCGCTGCTGGACCTGTGCCTGTGGGCGGCGGATTACTATCACCACCCGGCGGGTGAAGTCTTGAGCCTGGCATTCCCCACTCACCTGCGACGGGGTGCTCCCCACCAACCTGCGGGGGAACCGGGGTGGACCCTGAGCCAGCGGGGCAAGGGCCTGCCGGAGGGCGCATTGCCGCGCTCGCCGCGACAGTCCCAGGCCCTGGGACTGCTGCAGAAGAGCGGGGCCCTGAGCCAGGCGCGGTTGCGACGGGAGGGCATCAGTACCGCGGTCTTGCGCGCGCTCCGCGACAAGGATCTGGTGGCGCCATGCACCCTGGCGCCACAGCATTTCGAGGCCAGCGCCAGGGACGGGCTGAAACTCAATCCCGACCAGCAGCGAGCGGTGCGATCCATGGCCGCCTCGCTGGGGGCATTCCACTGCCACCTGCTGGAGGGGGTGACCGGCAGCGGCAAAACCGAGGTCTATCTGCAGCTGATCGACGCCTGTCTGCAGCGCGGCCTGCAGGCGCTCGTGCTGATACCGGAAATCGGCCTTACGCCCCAGACACTGGCCCGCTTCGAACAACGATTCGACGCCGAGATCGTCGTTTTTCACTCGGGCCTCGGTGACTCCAGGCGATTGCAGGCGTGGGAAGCCGCCCGGGATGGACGAGCCCATATCGTGATCGGAACCCGCTCGGCGGTTTTCACCCCCCTGCAACGACCCGGCCTGATCATCGTTGACGAGGAGCACGACCTGGCCTTCAAACAGCAGGACGGCTTTCGCTATTCCGCCCGCGACGTGGCGGTGAAGCGGGCCCAACTGCAGGCCTGCCCGGTCGTGCTGGGCAGCGCCACCCCCTCCCTGGAAAGCCTCAACAATGCCCTGAGCGGCCGCTACCAGCACCACCGGCTGCCCCAACGTGCAGGTCGCGGTGCCCTGCCCCGCCTGGAAGTGCTCGACATCCGCCGCCAGGCACTGACTGGCGGCCTGTCCCCGGACCTGCAACAGGCCCTGCGCGCCACCCTGGAACGGGGAGAGCAGGCCCTGCTGTTCCTCAATCGGCGCGGTTACGCGCCCAGCCTGATCTGCCACGACTGTGGCTGGACGGCCCAATGCGCCGGCTGCGATGCGCGCCTGACCCTGCATCGGCGGGCGCAACGCCTGCGCTGCCATCACTGCGGGGCCAGCGCAGCGGTACCCCGTACCTGCCCGGAGTGCCAGGGCGACCGTCTGCTGACCCGGGGCCTGGGCACGGAGCAGGCCGAGGAAAGCCTGCGGCAGCTGCTCCCGCGTTGGCCGGTCTACCGGGTGGACAGCGATTCCACCGCCCGCCGCGAGGCCCTGCTCAAGTTGCTGGATGAGATCAACCGCGGCGAACCCTGCGTCCTGCTGGGCACCCAGATGCTGGCCAAAGGCCACCACTTTCCAGCCGTCAGCCTGGTGGCCGTGATGGACGCCGACGCCCTGCTGTTCAGCGCCGATTTTCGCGGCGAGGAACGCATGGCACAACTGCTGACCCAGGTGGCTGGTCGGGCCGGCCGGGACGGCCTGCCGGGTCTGGTGCTGTTGCAGAGCCACTATCCGGATCACCCCGCCCTGCAGGCCCTGCTGCGGGAAGACTACGGCACCCGGGCCAGGCACCTGCTGGAGCAGCGCCACCAGCAGGGACTCCCCCCCGCAGGTCACCTGGCCCTGGTGCGTTCCGACTGTGCGGACGCCGCGCGCGGGGAACAATTCCTGGCTGACGTCAGGCGCCAGGCACAGCCGCAACTGCCGGCGGGCAGCTCCCTGGTGGGCCCCCTCCCCGCCCCCCTGCACCGCCGTGCCGGACTGTACCGCAGCCAGTTGCTGCTCAGCAGCCCGTCCCGTACCGCAGCGCGCGCCGGTGCGGCGCTGCTGGTGGCCACTGCCGAGGCAATGCCCCGGGTAAATGGCTGCCACTGGTCCCTGGAGGTCGACCCACAGGAACTGGGCTAGGGCCTGTTCGCGCTGGCCTTCACCGCTGGATACAAGGATAATAGGCAGCTGTCGCCCGACACGGGCGAGATTCCGACCAACCACCCGCAGAACCAAGATGAAGCAAGAACTGACCCAGCTAATCGAGCAAGCGCTGGCGAGCCTGACTGCCAGCGGCGAACTGCCGGACGGCCTGGAACCCCGTATCCAGATCGACCGCACCCGCGACAAGGCCCACGGCGACCTGGCCAGCAATATCGCCCTGACCCTGGCAAAGAAGGCCGGCATGAAACCGCGGGAGCTGGCGACCATGATCTGCCGGGCACTGCCCCGCAGCGAGCTGGTGGCCAGCACCGAAATCGCCGGGCCCGGCTTCATCAACTTTTTCCTGACGGACCACTCCAACCAGGCCGTGGTACAGCGCATCCTGGACCAGGGCCCGCGTTACGGTTGCTCCGATACCGGAGCGGGGCGCAAGGTGCAGGTGGAGTTCGTCTCCGCCAATCCCACCGGGCCGCTGCACGTGGGCCACGGTCGGGGCGCCGCCGTGGGCGACAGTATCTGCCGCCTGCTGACTGCCACCGGCTGGGATGTAACCAGCGAATTTTACTACAACGATGCCGGCCAGCAGATCAACAACCTGGCCCTGTCGGTGCAGGCCCGCTGCCAGGGCCTGGAGCCCGACGATGCGGGCTGGCCGGAAGACGGCTACCGGGGCGACTACATTGTCAACGTCGCGGAAGCCTACATGCGGCGTGATCGGGTGGACGCCGAGGACCAGCATGTAACCGGTGCGGGTGACCCGCTGGACCTGGAGGCAATCCGCCATTTTGCGGTGGCCTATCTGCGCCGCGAGCAGGACCTGGACCTGAAGGCCTTCGCGGTACATTTCGATGTCTACTTCCTGGAATCCTCCCTCTATGAAACCGGCGAGGTGGAGGCGGCTGTCGAGTCACTGGTGGCCAATGGCCACACCTACGAGCAGGACGGGGCGCTGTGGTTGCGCACCACTGACTTCGGCGACGACAAGGACCGGGTGATGCGCAAGCGAGAAGGGGGATACACCTATTTCCTGCCGGATGTGGCCTATCACCTGAACAAGTGGCGGCGCGGCTTCGAGCAGGTTATCGACGAACAGGGCGCTGATCACCACAGTACCGTCACCCGCGTACGCGCCGGTCTGCAGGCCCTGCAGGCGGGCATACCGGAGGGCTGGCCGGACTACGTGTTGCACCAGATGGTCACCGTGATGCGCGATGGCCAGGAAGTGAAACTTTCCAAGCGTGCCGGCAGCTACCTGACCCTGCGCGACCTGATCGACGAGGTGGGCCGGGACGCCACCCGGTATTTCCTGGTGGCCCGGGCCCCCAGTTCGCAGCTGACCTTTGATATCGACCTGGCATTATCCCAGAGCAACGACAACCCCGTTTATTACATCCAGTACGCCCATGCCAGGGCCTGCTCGGTCATGCGCAAGCTGGAGGCGCAGGGCTGGCGATGGTCCGCAGACCAGGCCGTGACGCAACTGGACAGCCTGACCGAGGAACAGGAAAAAGCCCTGTTCCGGCGCCTGGACCAGTACCCGGAGGTGGTGGCGGGCGCCGCGGCGGCGCGGGAACCTCACGGGGTCGCCAACTACCTGCGCGAACTGGCCGCAGATTTCCATACCTGGTACAACGCGCACAAAATGCTGGTAGACGACGAAGTACAGCGCAACGGCCGGGTTGCCCTGTGCCAGGCGGTGCGCCAGGTGGTGGCCAACGGCCTGGATTTACTGGGCGTCTCGGCTCCGGAGAGCATGTAGATGACGGCCCGGGCCAGAGGGAAGGCGGCGACCGGGAGGCGCACCGGTGGCGCCAGTCGCCACCGGGACAAACCGGCGGTCAGTGGCTGGCGCTGGTATGCGGCCGGCCTGCTGTCGGGGGTATTCCTGTCCTTTCTCCTGTACCTGGGTACACTTGCACCGGAGCACACCACCCCGACCGCCGGCGCCCCGGAAAACCCCGCGCTGGACAGCAGCACGCCCAAGCCGCGATTCGATTTCTATACCGTGTTGCCGGAACAGAGCATAGAGGTCGAGGTCGACCCCGCCGAGGTGGCTCGGGCCCGTTCCCACGGTGACAACGGCGGTACCGAACTGTACCTGTTGCAGGCCGGCTCGTTCCGCAATCCCGAGGACGCCGACCGCCGCCGGGGTGAACTGTTACTGCTGGGCCTGGAGCCCAGAGTAGAGCAGAGCGACGGCGATAACGGTCGCTGGTACCGGGTATTTGTCGGGCCCTTCGATTCCCGCTCCAAGGTCGCCAGGGCCCGCAGCATGACTGCGGCCGAGGGCATAGACACCCTGCTGCTGAAACGGGGACCATCCAACTGACCCGGCCGGGCTTGAAATTTCGCCCCGCTGCCCCATATTGAATGCATCCCCCCCGATTCCCACCGGCTCCCGGAGGTCAGACAGTGGAACAATACAGAGGCACGACCATACTTTCCGTGCGCCGAGGAAACAGCGTCGTGATCGGCGGCGATGGCCAGGTATCCATGGGCAATACCGTGATGAAAGGCAACGCCCGCAAGGTGCGGCGCCTGTTCAAGGACCAGGTGCTGGCCGGTTTTGCCGGCGGTACTGCCGACGCCTTCACCCTGTTTGAACTGTTCGAGGCACAACTGGACAAGCACCAGGGCCACCTGGTGCGAGCGGCGGTGGAGCTGGCCAAGGCCTGGCGCACCGAGCGCGCCCTGCGCCAGTTGGAAGCGCTGTTGGCGGTGGCAGACAAGGACACCTCGCTCATCATCACCGGCAACGGCGATGTGATCGAGCCGGAGGACAACCTGATTGCCATTGGCTCAGGCGGCCCCTATGCCCAGGCTGCTGCGCGCGCGCTGCTCGAGAACACCGATCTTGACGCCCGCAGCATCGTGGAGAAAGGGCTGGCGATCGCCGGCGATATCTGCGTGTACACCAACCACAATCGCACCATCGAACAACTGGATTACTGATGTCGAACATGACCCCCCGCGAGATCGTGCACGAGCTCGACAAACACATCATCGGCCAGGACGACGCCAAGCGCGCGGTCGCGATCGCCTTGCGCAATCGCTGGCGCCGTATGCAGTTGCCGGAGCAACTGCGGGCCGAGATCACCCCCAAGAATATCCTGATGATCGGGCCCACCGGAGTCGGCAAGACCGAGATTGCCCGGCGCCTGGCGAAACTGGCCAACGCTCCCTTTGTCAAAGTGGAAGCGACCAAATTTACCGAGGTCGGCTACGTGGGCCGCGACGTGGAGTCGATCGTACGCGACCTGGCCGACGTGGCGATCAAGATTTACCGGGAACAGGAAATGAACCGGGTCCGTTTCCGGGCCGAGGAAACCGCCGAGGAACGGGTGCTGGATATCCTGTTACCGCCGGCCCGGGGCGACGAGAGCGACAGCTCCTCGAGCACCCGTCAGCTGCTGCGTAAGAAACTGCGCGAGGGAGCGCTGGACGAAAAGGAGATCGAGGTCGAACTGAGCAGCGCCGGGCCAGGGGTGGAAATCATGGCACCCCCGGGTATGGAGGAGATGACCAGCCAGTTGCAGAGTATGTTCTCCAATCTGTCCCGCCCCCAGCGCAAGACCCGCAAGATGACGGTCAAGGCAGCTTTCGAGGCCCTGCGGGACGAGGAGGCGGCCAAGATGATCAACGAGGACGAACTGAAACAGCAGGCCCTCAGCGCCGCCGAGCAAAACGGTATCGTGTTCATCGACGAGCTGGACAAGGTCGCCAAACGCAGCGAGGGGGCCGGCGCCGACGTTTCCCGCGAGGGCGTGCAGCGCGACCTGCTGCCCCTGATCGAGGGTTCCACCGTGTCCACCAAACACGGCGTGGTTAAAACCGATCATATCCTGTTTATCGCCTCGGGCGCGTTCCACCTGGCCAAACCTTCCGACCTGATCCCGGAATTGCAGGGCCGGCTGCCCATCCGGGTCGAACTGGATGCGCTGACGCCGGAGGACTTCGAACGCATCCTGACCGAACCCAACGCGTCGCTGACCGAGCAGTATCAGGCCCTGCTGGAAACCGAGGGGCTGACGCTGGAATTCGACCCCGCGGGCATCCGCCGAATTGCCGAAATCGCCTGGCAGGTGAACGAAAAGACCGAGAATATCGGCGCCCGGCGGCTGCACACGGTCATGGAGCGACTGCTCGAAGTGGCCTCCTTCGACGCCGCCGATGCCGGTTTGCAGGGACAGCCCCTGCGGGTGGACGCGGCCTACGTGGACCAGCAGTTGGAGGCCCTCAGCACCGACGAGGACCTGTCCCGCTTCATTCTGTGAACGGGGTATTCGAATGGACATGATTCCGGAAAAGATTCACCTGCACCGCCGCTCGCGGGAACTGGAATTGTGTTATCCCGGTGGCGAGCAATACCGCCTGCCCTGCGAGTACCTGCGCGTTTTCTCGCCCTCCGCGGAAGTGCGCGGTCACGGCCCGGGTCAGGAAGTGCTGCAGGCAGGCAAACTGAAGGTCGCCATCAGCGCCATCAACCCGGTGGGCAACTACGCCCTGCAACTGGTGTTCGACGACGGCCACGATACCGGCCTGTACGCCTGGGATTACCTGTACGAGCTCTGCACCCAGCGGGAGGCCTGGTGGCAGGACTACCTGGACCGGATGAACGAGGCCGGCCTGAACCGCGATCCGGATGTGCAGGTGGTCAAGCTGGACCTGTGAGTCTTTAAGCATCCCAAGCGGCCACGGGTATTGCCACCGCGGCGCCGGGGCGGATAACTTATTTGCGGACCGTCGGCGGCCAGGGATGGCCGCCGCCGAGCGCGCCATGGACGGCATGCTTTCAGCGTGTCCGAAAATAAATTATCCGGGTCGGCGACGCGGGATCGATGAGAAAAACTACACGCAGTTGCCGCACTGAACAGGCGTGCGGATGACTGCTACAATACCGCCTCTTTAACTCCGGGCCGTCCTGATGAGCGACAAAGACACCACCCACTTCGGATACCAGGAAGTGGACACCTCCGCCAAGGCGGGCATGGTGGCCGATGTGTTTCACTCGGTCGCCGCGCGCTACGACCTGATGAACGACCTGATGTCGGCCGGCATTCACCGCATCTGGAAACGCTTCACCATCGAGCTCAGCGGCGTGCGCAAGGGCCATGCCGTGCTCGACATCGCCGGTGGCACCGGCGACCTGGCGGCGCGCTTTTCCGAGATCGTCGGCCCCGAAGGACAGGTGGTGCTGGCGGACATCAACGACTCCATGCTGGCCGTGGGTCGCGACAAGCTGCTGGACAGGGGTTTCCAGGGCAACATCGAATTCGTGCAGGCCGATGCCCAGGACCTGCCCTTCCCCGACAACAGTTTTGACTGCGTCACCATCGCCTTCGGCTTGCGCAACGTCACCGACAAGGACGCCGCCCTGCGCTCCATGCTGCGGGTACTGAAGCCGGGCGGGCGCCTGCTGGTGCTGGAATTTTCCAAGCCCGGCAATCCCCTGCTGTCGCGCGCCTACGATACCTACTCATTTCGCCTGCTGCCGCTGATGGGTCGCCTGGTGGCGAACGACAGCGACAGTTACCAGTACCTGGCGGAGTCCATTCGCATGCACCCGGACCAGGAAACCCTGAAAGGGATGATGGAAGACGCGGGCTTCAGCCGGGTCGATTTTCACAACATGACCGGCGGTATAGTCGCCGTGCACAGGGGCGTCAAACCCTGATATGGGCAAGGTATTAAACCCCACCCTGCACACGGCGGCGCTGGCGGGGCTGGAAGCCGCGCTCAACAGGGCCCTCGGGCTGGCACCCGGCGCCGCCGGTGACCTGGCCGCGCTGGCGGGTTGCAGCTTTGCTATCGAGTGTCACACTCCACCCTTCCAGGCCTATCTGTTTCCCGCCGCCGACGGCATCCGACTGGCCGGCGTGCACGAGGGGCCTGTCACCACCCGGGTCTCAGGCGGCGCGGCCGATTTCGCCGAACTGGCGGCGGCGGAGGATCCGGCCGCCACCCTGATCAACGGCCAGCTGCTGATCGAGGGGGACAGTGCCCCGCTGATAGAACTGCAGCAGATACTGTCACGGCTGGAGATCGACTGGGAGGCTCCGCTGGTGGACAACCTGGGCGACGTGGCCGGACACCAGCTGGCGCAGGGACTGCGCGGGCTGTTCAGCTGGGGCCGCGAGGCGCGGGAATCCCTGCGCCGGCAACTTGAGGAATTCGTGCACGAGGAAGCCAGGTTGAGCCCGCCACCGCTGGAGCTGGAGGATTTCTGCCGCGACGTACAGTCGCTGGGCCTGGAAGTGGAGCGATTGGAATCCCGCGCCGAACGGCTGCGCCGCCGCCTGGCCAGGCTCAAGGGCTGACTCCGTGTCCCGCGCAACGCGTTTGCTCAAGATTCTGTACACCGTGGGCCGCTACCGGCTGGACCAGTTCGTGGATCCGCAACACCTGCCCACCCTGCCCCGGCTGGTCCATAAAATCGGTCCCTGGCGCCTGGCGCCGGTTCCGGCCATGAATCGCGGGCAAAGGCTGCGCCTGGCGCTGGAAGAGTTGGGGCCGGTGTTCATCAAGTTCGGTCAAATGCTCTCCACCCGTCGCGACCTGCTGCCAGAGGACATCGCTGATGAACTGGCCAGGCTGCAGGACGACGTGCCCGCTTTCCCGGCCGAGCAATCGCGGGCGATCATCGAACGGGCACTGGGTCAGCCGGTAGATTCCCTGTATGCCAGCTTCGAGTCCACACCCATGGCGTCCGCGTCCGTGGCGCAGGTACATCGCGCGACCCTGCACTGTGGCGAGGAGGTGGTGGTGAAGGTCCTGCGTCCCGACATCGAACCGGTGATCCGCCAGGACCTGGCCCTGATGTACAGCCTGGCGCGGCTGATTACACGGCATTTCCCCGACGGCCGACGACTGCGCCCGGTGGAGGTCGTCTCGGATTACGAACTGGTGATCCTCGATGAGTTGGACCTGGGCCGGGAGGCATCCAACGCCTCCCAGTTGCGGCGCAATTTTGAAGACAGCAAGCTGGTCTACGTACCGAGAGTGTACTGGGACTACAGCTGCCGCCAGGTTTTCACCATGGAACGCATCAGCGGTATCCCGGTGACCGACGTGGCGGCCCTGAACGAACGCGGGGTTGACCTGAAACTGCTGGCCGAACGGGGTGTGGAGATTTTTTTCACCCAGGTATTCCGCGACAGCTTCTTCCACGCCGACATGCACCCGGGCAATATATTCGTCGATGCCACCGACCCGGCGGATCCGGGCTACATCGCCGTGGACTGCGCCATCATCGGCAGCCTCTCCGATTCCGACCAGTACTACCTGGCGCGCAACCTGCTCGCCATCTTCCAGCGCAACTACCACGAGGTGGCCCAGCTGCACGTGGAGTGCGGCTGGGTGCCGCCGGACACCAGGGTGCAGGATTTCGAGGCCGCCATGCGGGCGGTCTGCGAACCGGTCTTCGAGCGGCCCATCAGCGAGATTTCCTTCGGCCAGTTGCTGGTCTACCTGTTCCGTACCGCGCGCCGCTTTGACATGGAAGTCCAGCCTTCCCTGGTGCTGCTGCAGAAAACCCTGCTCAATATAGAGGGCCTCGGCAGGCAACTGTATCCCGCGCTCAATTTGTGGGACACAGCACAGCCGTTTCTCGAACGCTGGGTGCAGGAACGGTACTCGCCACAGAGCGTGCTGCGCCGGCTACAACACCATGCCCCTTCCTGGCTGGAGCAACTGCCCCAGTTACCCGACGTGGTACTGGACAATCTGCAACAGGCCAATGCAGCGCAAAAGGCCTGGTCCCAGGAACGGCAGCGACGGCAGGAACTGCAGGAAGAGCTGGCGCGCAAAACGACCAGGCAACGGCGGCATCTGCTGGCGGCGGTGGCCTGCCTGTTCGCCGCAGTGGCGGCGGCCCCCGCAGGCTGGGAGCAATTGCAGAACGCGCCGGGACTGAGCTGGTTGCTCGGCGGCGTGGCCCTGCTGCTGCTGTGGCCGGAGCGCAACGGTGGATGAGTAAGCCGGGGGGCTGTGCGATAATGCGCCGGTTATGAGCGACATTGCGACACTGACTGAGCAGATTCACTGGAACGGGCAGGGCCTGGTGCCCGCTATCGCCCAGGACTGGCAGAGCGGCGAAGTGCTCATGCTCGCGTGGATGAATGCCGAGGCCCTGGCCCTGACCATCGCCGAGGGCCGGGCAGTGTACTGGTCGCGATCGCGACAGGCGCTGTGGCGCAAGGGCGAGGAGTCCGGCCACGTGCAGCAGCTGAAAGAGCTGCGCATAGATTGCGACGCGGACACGGTTGTCATGAAAGTGGAGCAATTGGGCGGCATCGCGTGCCACACCGGGCGACGCAGTTGCTTTTATCGCCGACTGGACAACGGCGCCTGGGTGACAACCGACGAGGTCGTCAAAGATCCGGCGGAGATTTACGGGGAAAAATCGTGAGTGATGTACTGCAACAACTGGCCGCGGTTATTGCCGAGCGGCGGGCGGCGGACCCGGCCGATTCCTACGTCGCCAGTCTGCACCACCGCGGTCTGAACAAAATACTGGAGAAAGTCGGGGAGGAGGCCATCGAGGTCATACTCGCCGCACGGGATGTACAAGAGGGGGCGGAGCGGCAACAATTGCTGGGCGAGGTCGCAGACCTCTGGTTCCACTGCATGGTCATGCTGGCGCACCTGGACTGCGACGTGACCGAGGTGCTGGATACCTTGCAGCAACGCGCCGGTGTGTCCGGTCACGAAGAAAAGGCCTCGCGGAAGCAGCCCTGAGGGTGCTCCCCGGGAAGCGGGAATTCAAGTAGGAGACGGTTATGGGAATCGGTGGCATCAGTGTCTGGCAGTTACTAATCATTCTGGCCATCGTCGTCATGCTGTTCGGAACCAAACGCCTGCGCAGCCTGGGTAGTGACCTCGGCAGCGCGGTCAAGGGCTTCCGCAAGAGCATGCAGGACGAGGGCGACAAGTCAGACGGAGAGTCCGCGCCGCCCACCGAGGGCGACGAGGAACAAAAGGAAAAGTAACGCGCACCCATGTTCGATATCGGCTTTGCCGAACTGGTGATCATTGCAGTTGTCGGGCTGCTGGTCATCGGCCCGGAGCGCCTGCCGGGCGCCATCCGGACGATCAGCTTGTGGCTGAACCGGATCCGGCGTGGCTTCAACGACATCAAGCGCGAGGTCGAACTGGAACTGCACAACGATGAGGTCATGCAGGAACTGCGCAAGACCGGCCAGCAATTAAAGAGCGAAGGCGAGGACATCACCCGCGAACTCAACGAGATAAAGACCGGGATCAGCGAAAAATCGCCAGACGCTGACAAGAGAACCCCCGGCGATGACTGAGGAGGAGTCCGTCGACAAACCGCTGCCTCTGGTTGCCCATCTTACCGAGTTGCGGGACCGCCTGCTGCGGGCAGTGCTGGCGGTACTGATCGTCTTTATCGCGCTGTTCCCCTTCGCCAACGACATCTATGCCTTCGTATCCGAGCCCCTGAGGGCAATCCTGCCGCCGGGGGCCAGCATGATCGCGACGGAGGTGGCGTCCCCGTTTCTCACCCCGTTCAAGCTGACCATCTTCGCGGCCATTTTTATCGCCATGCCCTATGTGCTGTACCAGGCCTGGAGTTTTATCGCCCCGGGCATGTACCGACACGAAAAAAAACTGGCCATACCACTGCTGGCTTCCAGCGTGGTGTTGTTTTACCTCGGCGCGGCGTTCGCCTACTTCGTGGTGTTTCCGCTGATATTTGCGTTTTTCACCAGTGTCGGTCCGGAAGACATCACCATCATGACCGACATCAACCGCTATCTGGATTTCGTGCTGAAGCTGTTCTTCGCCTTTGGCCTGGCGTTTGAAATCCCGATCGCGGCGGTACTGTTGATCTGGTCCGGGGCAACTACCGCGGACGACCTGGCCAAAAAACGCCCCTATATCATCGTCGGCTGTTTCGTGCTGGGCATGCTGCTCACACCGCCCGATGTCATTTCACAATCCCTGCTGGCCATACCCATGTGGATCCTGTTTGAGTTCGGGGTATTTTTTGGCCGCATTGTCACCCGGGAACAAGATAATGAAGCCGCCCAGGAATAAGCGCTTTTCCCTACTGCTGTTGCTCTGGTGCTTTGTCGCGGGAACCCCGGTACTGGCGCAGGAGCCCGCGCCTGAGCCCGAAGCTGCAGTGAAGGAGGTGGAGATAGAAGAAGGCTCCATGCGGCAGCTGATCGAATCGACCAAAGAAACGGAAAAACTCCTGCAGGAGAAATCCGAGTCCAACCCGACAGCCCTGCTGACTGGCGAGACGCCTCTGGATGCCATGCTGGGGCTGCTTGCGGCCGTCAAGGACAGGGATATGAACCGGGCCGGAGAATTCCTGGACATGCGCTACCTGCCGGAGGAGGTACAGGTCTATACGCCGGCGCAACTGATGGAGGCGCTGAGCCTGGTGTTCAACCAGCAGAATGTATTGCGCGTCAGCGAACTTAGCGACGACCCCCGCGGTCACCAGAACGATGGCCTGCCCAGTTACCGGGACCTGCTGGGTACCATCAGGCTGGCGACGGAAGACATTCCCATCTACCTGCAACGGGTGCCCGACGGCAAGGGCGGCAAGGTGTGGAAACTGTCCAATGCCACGGTGGCGCGTATTCCCGACATGTGGGAAGAACTGGGCTACAGCCCGATCGCCGTCAAGCTCTCCAGAATGCTGCCCGATTTTTCCATCATGGGTATGCAGAACTGGCAGGTGCTGGCCACGATACTGTTCCTGCTGATCGGCTGGCCGGTGGCGGCGCTGATAACCAACCTGTTACTGCGCCTGGCCCTGCTCATACCAAACAATTTCCCGCGCGGTATCACCCGCTTTTTCCGCTGGCCACTGCGCTTTTTTGTGTTCATTTTCCTCGCCCGCGAGCTGACCGCACAGCTGGGACTGTCACTGAAGGCGCGTATTATTCTGGAGTCCAGCGGTGTCGACTACATCGCCGGGACGGTGCTGCTGCTGGGGCTGATGTCGCTGCTGCGGGACTACCAGATGCGCAAGATGGAGCATTCTGGCAAGGCGCAATACGCGGCACTGCTCAAGCCGCTCACCACCATCGTCAAGTTCGTGGTGGTCATTATCATCGCGCTGGTCTGGGCCAACCAGGCCGGTTACAACATGTCCACAGTAATCGCCGGCCTCGGCGTCGGCTCTCTGGCCGTGGCGCTGGCGGCGCAGAAAACCCTGGAAAACGTGATCGGCGCCGGTACCCTGTACGCGGCCCGGCCGGTCAACCCCGGCGACTTCTGCCGCTTCGGCAATATCGTCGGCACGGTAGAGGAAATCGGTCTGCGCTCCACACTGATCCGCACCCTCGACCGGACCCTGGTGGTGATTCCCAATGCCGTGTTCTCCTCCCTGGAAGTGGAAAACTTTTCCGTCAGGGACAGGATACGCTATTACCGCAGGATACACCTGCAGATGGCCAATGCGGATCAGCTCCGCCTGATCCTGGCCGAGGCCCGACGCCTGTTCTACTCCCACCCCCGGGTCATCCAGGAGAGCGTCAGCGTGCGCCTGGAATCCATAGAGCAGGCCACCGTCATACTGCGCCTGGACGCGGGGGTGGATACCCGCAATTACCAGGAGTACCTGGCCATCGCAGAGGACCTGAACCTGCGCCTGATCGAGCTGGTGCACGGTGCCGGCGCCGCCTTCAGCGGCCCGGGCCAGGTCCTGCAGGTGCGGGACTTCAAGGAGGCCAGCGACCAGGAAATGGCCGCAGTCCAGGCCCGGCTGGCGGCGCTCCGGGGGCGGGATGCCCTGCCCTTTCCGGACTTCACCGCGGAGGAATTGCAGCAGCTCAAAGGCACCCTGGACTACCCCGAACGGAACACCTCCAGCTGATGGCGAACCACAGGGCCCGCTCGATAGCGCCACTGCGCGGGATTATCGGTTTTCTTCGGCCGTACAAGGCACGCCTGGCAATCGCCACCCTGGCCCTGCTGTTTACCGCCGGCGCGACACTGAGCCTGGGCAAGGGCATACAGGTACTGATCGACCAGGGCTTCGGCAGCGGCACGACCGGGGATCTGCGCGACGCCATCGCCCTGGTGCTGGCCATCGCCGCAGCCATGGCGATCGGGACTTTCATCCGTTTTTACATGGTGTCCTGGCTGGGCGAACGGGTCAGCGCCGACCTGCGCCGGGCGGTGTTCGACAACATCGTGACCCTGCACCCCGGCTTTTTCGAGTCCAACCGCTCGGGCGAGATCATGTCCCGCCTGACCACCGACACCACCCTGCTGCAGACCATCATCGGCTCGTCCTTCTCGATGGCACTGCGCTCCAGCCTGACCCTGGTCGGCGCCCTGGTGATGATGTTTATCACCAATCTCAAGCTGAGCCTGATCATTACCGCCAGTGTCCCACTGGTGTTGTTGCCCATCCTGTTGTTCGGCCGCCGCGTGCGCAAATTGTCGACCCAGAGCCAGGACAGTATCGCCAGTGTCGGCAGCTACGCCGGCGAAATCATCCAGCACATCAAGGTGGTGCAGAGTTACACCCAGGAGCAGTTCGAATCCGGCGCCTTTGCCAACGAGGTAGAGCGGGCCTTCGCCATCGCCCGACGCCGCATCCGGCAGCGCTCTTTGCTGATCTGCGCTGCAATGGTGATGATGTTCGCCGGCCTGGGCGGCATGATGTGGGCGGGCGGCCAGGACGTGATCTCCGGCCAGATGACCGGCGGGGAACTGGGGGCCTTCGTGTTTTATGCGCTGATGGTGGGCATGGGCTTCGCCACGGTATCCGAGGTGTGGGGGGAACTGCAGCGCGCGGCGGGCGCGGCCGAGCGGCTGCTGGAACTGATCCATACTGACAGCCTGATCGAGGATTCCGGGGTGACCGGGGTGCACAGGCCCGGCAAACCGGCCAGCATGGCCCTGGAACACGTGAACTTCGCCTACCCGACAAGGCCGGAGCAACTGGCCCTGAAGGACTTCAGCCTGACCATCGAGGCGGGCCGGAGCCTGGCCCTGGTCGGTCCGTCGGGCGCCGGCAAATCCACCGTGTTCGAATTGTTACAGCGGTTTTATGAGCCGCAGCGTGGCCGGATCACCCTGGACGGGCGCGACATCTCCGAACTGGGCCTGGCCTACCTGCGCGGCCGAATGGCCCTGGTGCCCCAGCAGCCCGCCCTGTTCACCGCCGACGTACGCTACAACATTGCCTACGGCAGGCCGGAGGCGGGCATGGCGGAAATTGAGGCAGCCGCGCGGGCCGCCCACGCCCACGATTTCATCAGCGCGCTGCCGGAGGGCTACAGCAGCCACCTGGGGGAACAGGGTGTGCGCCTGTCCGGAGGCCAGCGCCAGCGTATCGCCCTGGCCCGGGCCTTTCTCAATGATCCCGATATCCTGTTACTGGACGAAGCCACCAGCGCCCTGGATACCCAGAGCGAATACGAGGTACAGCAGGCTCTGGAGAAACTGATGCAGGGCCGTACCACCGTCATCATCGCCCACCGCCTGTCCACCATCCTGCACGCCGATACGATCGCGGTGCTGGAAGAGGGCAGGCTGATCGCCACGGGTACCCACCAGAGCCTGCTGCAGAGCTGTGAGTTATACGCCCGGCTGGCCCGGCTGCAATTCCGCGAAGAGCAGCGGGCGGCGGGCTGACAGGGCGGCCGGGTTTGCCAGCCGCCGCTGCGGTACACGCGGAAAGTTTGGGAGCCTTGGTACGCGACAGGTCCAGCAGTCTGTTCAGCGTGGCTCCAGGTTGCGGTCCATCATACGGAGACGGTCTTTGCGCTCCTGGTTGACCCGGGACAGATCCTCGAGGGCATCGCGGGATATCTCCACCATTTCACCCAGCAGGGCGAAGCCGAGGCGCGTGTTGTTGGCTGCCGAGCGCAGCGCGCCGCTCACCGGGTTTTCCTTCAGGTAGTCGCGGGAGTCATCCAGCGCCGCGCGCAGGTGCTCGCCGGTGGTGTTGCGGCAGGAATCCATGGCCATGGACATGACCTCCAGCGCCTCCATCAGGGCCTCCAGCCCGATCCACTCGGCCATGGTGCCGCGTTCCACGCTGCGCCGGATACCGCGCCGCAGCTTGCGCGCCATGTTCCGGAACTCCCGGTCCACACGGCCGCCGAACACCGGATCCGACACCGGCTTCAGCAGGTCCTCATCCGCCAGATCACGCCAGTCGGCGGTTCTGAGCACCTGTTCCACCTGGGGGAAAACCACCGTTTCCTCGGTGTTCATGTGACGGTACAGGGCGTCCACGTAGTTGCGCCCGCCCTTGACCACCTCGGCGCCGCTGGCGCGACCTTCGCGCCAGGCCTCGATCGTCTTGAGCAGGGCCCGGCCATCGGCGGCCATTTTGTCGTGTTCGCGCTGCAGGCTGTCGACATTGTCACCCGCGTTCGCGTCGAGCTCGGCGACCCGGCCGTAGACCAGGTCTTCTCGCGGGTGGTGGTAGCGGTCCGGCCAGCTGATCATGTAATCCATGATCTCGTACACGACGTGGGTATCCACCAGGCCACCCCGTTCGATAGCCGCCAGCTGCTCCTTGAACAGTTCCATGATGCTGGCCATGTGCTTGTGCTCGGCCCGCAGGGCCGCCATCAGGGGTTGCTCCAGTTTCCTGCGTCCCCCGGGTGCCTCGCGCTTGCCGGATGCGCCGGTCGCGGCGGATTTCACCTTGTCGGCCCGTTTTTTTGCACTGGCAGTTCCCGCCCCGGTCTTCGCCTTGCGCCGGGGGCTTGCCTTGCCTTTTGGTGCCACCTTGCCTTTCGGTGCCGCCTTGCTTTTCGGCGTTGCCCTGCCTTTGGCAGTGCTCTTGCCGGGAGATTTCGCCCCGGCGGCTTTCTTCGCGGGTGCGGCCACGATGCACCTCCTGTCAGTCGGTTTTCAGCCCAGTACCGCTTGAGAGTAGCCGCGCCCGGAGGGCGGGTCATTGATCCTGCTCATGGAAATTCGGGGACAGTTTACTTAATTATGGCAGTGCACGAATTAAGTGCACTGTCCCCGAATTATTAGCTGAACTCGCGAATGAGCCCGCCGATGGATTCCTTGGCGTCACCGAACAGCATCCGCGTATTGTCCTTGTAGAACAGCGGGTTCTCGATGCCGGCAAAACCGGCCGCCATGGACCTCTTCAGCACGAACACGGTGCGGGCCTGGTCGACATTGATAATCGGCATGCCGTAGATCGGGCTGCCCTCGTTCTCCCGCGCCGCCGGGTTGACCACGTCGTTGGCGCCGATCACGATCGCCACGTCCACGGTTTCCATACGCGGGTTGATGTCGTCCATCTCCAGCAACTGGTCATAGGGCACGTCGGCTTCCGCCAACAATACATTCATGTGCCCGGGCATACGCCCGGCCACCGGGTGAATACCGAAATTCACCTCGGCGCCGTTGTGCTCCAGCAATTCGCACAGTTCCTTCACCACGTGCTGGGCCTGGGCCACCGCCATGCCATAGCCCGGGATCACGGCCACGCTGGACGCGGCTTCCAGCACGTAATAGGCGTCTTCCACGCTGATCGGCTTGATCTCGCCCTCGACCACCGTCGTATCCTGCTTGCCGCTGCCGAAGCCGGAGAACAGCACGTTGGACAGGGACCGGTTCATCGCCTTGCACATGATCCGGGTCAGGATGATGCCCGAGGCACCCACCAGGGAACCGGCCACGATCAGGATATTGTTGTCCACCGCGAAGCCCGCGGCGCACGCGGCCAGGCCGGAGTAGGAGTTCAACAGGGAAATCACCACCGGCATGTCGGCGCCGCCGATGGGAATCACCGCCATGACCCCGAACACCAGGGACAGGCAAATCACCAGGTACAGCCAGTGGATCGCGGTCGGGTCCAGGCAGAACATCACGGCGCCGCCCAGGATACCCAGTACGATCAGGCTGTTGACCACCTGCTGGCCGCTGAACAGCACCGCCCCGGAACCGATGGTCTCGCTCAACTTGCCGTAGGCCACCAGGGAGCCGGTAAACGTCAGGCCGCCGATCAGGATCGACAGCACGATGGTGATCAGGGTGAAGGTATCCGCCCCCGGTGTGAGGGCAGCTGCACCCACCAGCAGGGAAGCCATGCCGCCAAAACCGTTGAACAGCGCCACCATCTCGGGCATGGCGGTCATCTGCACCATGCGCGCGGCAGCCGCGCCGACCGCGCCGCCCACCACGACCCCGAGCAGAATCCACTGGTACTCGACAATGCCCTGGTCCAGCAGGGCCGCCACGACCGCCACCAGCATGCCCACGGATGAGATCATATTGCCCCGCCGGGCCGTGGCGGGAGAGCCCAGTTGCTTCAGGCCCAGGATAAACAGCGCGGCCGCTGCCACGTAGGCGAACTGAATCACATTCTCCATGGCGCTCAGCCCTCCTTCTTCTTGAACATGGCGAGCATGCGATCAGTTACCAGGTAACCGCCTACCACGTTGATCGAGGCCAACGCCACCGCGCCGGCACCCAGCCAGTTGGCCAGGTCCTGCTGGCCGGTACCGGCCAGGCTCACCGCACCCACCAGGGTGATACCGGAAATCGCGTTCGAGCCCGACATCAGCGGGGTGTGCAGGGTGGCGGGTACCTTGTTGATCAATTCGAAGCCCAGAAAGATGGACAGCATGAGGATAAAGGTCAGGAATGCTTCTGCGGGTATCATCTCAGGACCCTCCTTCCAGGATATTCTTGATGGTGTCGTTGACCACCTCACCGCCATGGGTGATGATGCAGCCGGACAGAATGTCGTCGCTGAAATCGACGTTGAACAGCTTGTGCTCCGTATCCCAGCTGTCTTCCACCAGGTTGAACAGGTTGGAGCCGTACATCTGGCTGGCATCTACCGCCACTTCGGCGGCCCAGTTACCGGTGCCGATGATGGTAACGCCGCTCCATTCCACTGTTTCACCGGGACGCGAACCCTCCACGTTGCCGCCGGTCTCTGCCGCCATATCGACGATCACCGAACCGGTCTGCATGCCCTCGATCATGTCCCGGGTGACCAGCACCGGCGGCTTGCGGCCGAACACCTGGGCGGTGGTAATAACCACGTCGGACCTGGCTATCACGTCCTTCTGCGCCTGGCGCTGCATCTCGATCTGTTCCGGGGTCAGTTCCCTGGCATAGCCACCAGCGGTCTCACCGGTTTCCCCCAGGTCGATCTCGAGGAACTTGGCGCCCAGTGATTCCACCTGCTCCGCAACCACGGGCCGGGTATCGAAGGCGGTTACCTTGGCACCGAGGCGCTTGGCGGTCGCAATGGCCTGCAGGCCCGCCACACCGGCGCCGATGACAAACACATTGGCGGGCTTCAGGGTCCCGGCCGGGGTCATCATCATGGGGAAGATCCGGGGTAACTCCCGCGCGGCGTTCAGCACCATCACGTAGCCGGCGAGGCTGGCCTGGGAGCTGAGGGCGTCCATTTTCTGGCTGCGCGTGGTGCGCGGGATCATCTCCATGGAGATCGCCGTTACACCCTGCTCCTGCATGGCCCGGACCAGTTCGTGTTCGTTGAACGGGTCGAGAAAGCTGATGTGGATGCAGCCCCGCTTCATCAGGGCCACCTCTTCCAGCGACGGCTTGTGAATACGCAACAGGATATCGGCGCCAGCGATCAACTCGCGCCGATCATCGGCGACACTGGCACCCGCCTCGCGAAAATCCTCGTCGGTGAAACCGCAGGATGCGCCCATACCGGATTCTATGACCAGATCCGCTCCCAACTGGCACAGTTTCTTGGCCGTCTCCGGGGTGATCGGCACCCGGGTTTCACCCGGGCGGGTCTCTCTTGGAACAGCGATTCGCATGGTGGAGTTCCCCTACCTTGTATTTCGTTGCTTTGATGGTGGCGGATATCACCACTCGAAAAGGCTTCTACGGGCCTTTGTATGCTTGTCCGGCAACCAGGCAAAGCCGGGGCAGCGCCGCACTTTACCACAGCTCAAATAGTCTCGGTATTATGACCACTATTCACAGAACAAATAGCGAAGATAGCAATAATCACCAGAACGTATTGGTTGCGGGCCTCACTGTAGCGCCATCTCCGCCCACGGCAATCACCGCAGGGCGCACACGGGCGCTAATCGATTAACCACCGGGCAAAAAAAAGCCCCGCCTTGAACAGGCGGGGCCAATCGGTGCGAGGGTCACCGAGACCTGGGATTCTCAACCCGGCTGCAGGCGCAGGAAGGGGTTCATCCAGCGATGCTTCCAGCCGGTAAACTTCAGGGGCGCGTCCAGCACCGCCAGGCAGATGCAGTCCTCGGACTGCAGGGCCGTGGGCGCGTGGATATCATCGCCGGAACGGAACAGGAAATCGCCCTGGTGGTAGCTGCCGTCGGCATCGGAAAAGCCGCCCTGCAGGACCAGGGTCATCTCCGACCCGTGGTGGGTATGCTCGGGAATACGGCCGCCCGCCTTGATATGGTACAGGGCCACCTCGTGGGCAGGGTCCCCGGTCTGCAGGCGGCTGACGCGCAGGGAATCCGTGACCTTTTTCCAGGCCAGCTCGCTGAAGTCGCCGTTCATCAACCGCTGCAGGAGGGCCGGCACCCGACCCACCGCGCTGTCGTCACGGACAAAACCCAACGGCGGCAGTTCGTCCAGGCGCGCCAGCACCTTGTCCAGCAGGGCGTCGCCCACCGGCAGGCCCTCCTGGGTCTCGAACAGGGCGGCGCCGAGGTCCTGTAATTGGCTGACACTGCGCCGGCACTGCTCGCAATAGTGCAGGTGGGCCGAAATACAGGTGGACTCGGCCAGTGACAGGGTTCCCGCGGCGTGCTCGGTCAGCAGGTCGTGGGCGGGATGAAATTTACTCATGGTTCTATCGCTCTACTTGAATCTGTAATTTCTGCAACGCCAGGCGCACCCGGGACTTCACCGTCCCGAGGGGCAGATCCAGCTCTTCAGCGGCCTCGGAGTGGGATTTCCCCTCCAGGTACACCTTGGCCAGAATCTGCGCCTGGTCGGACGGCAGGCTGCGCAACAACTCCCGGACCTTCTCCGCCCCGCGCCGGGCCTGCAGCGCGGTGAACGGCTGTTCGTCCTCCGGCTCGTCCGGGGCGACGTCCTCTGCCGCCAGCGGCGTGTCGAATTTCTGCAAGCGGCGGAACAGGTCCGTCCGGCAATTGCGGGCAATCGTATACACCCAGGTGCTGGCTGCCGCTTTTTCCGGGTTGAAAGCGGCGGCCTTCTGCCACACTTTCAACATCACCTCCTGCACCAGCTCGTCCGCATGGTTGGCGGACAGGGTCGACCCCGACAGGGCAAATGCCTTGATCAGGGGGGCGAAATGCCGGAACAGCCGCGTGAACGCGGCGCGATCACCGCTGGCTGCTATCAGGCCCAGGCACTCGCTCCACTCATCGGTACGACGACCCCCGCCGCCGTTCCAGACAGTGCCATTATCCACTGTGTTTTCAACCACTTGTGTGTCCATTTTGTCGTTGCGTTATGACCAGTATACGACCCCGATTGGCAACTGGATCAAATCACATCTATTTTCTTACTATGCTGATCCGTTGACTGGCGGGGGGCGTACAGCAGCCAAGAGAGGCATTTGCCGCACACTGAACAGGAACGGAATAAGAATTTGGACATCGCAGTGGTTGGATCCGGCATATCCGGGCTGAGTTGCGCCCATTTCCTGAGCGCCCGCCACCAGGTCACGGTTTTCGAGGCCGGGCCCCGGGTCGGAGGCCACACGGCCACCGTGGACGTGCAGCTCGGGACCCGGCGCTACGCCGTCGATACCGGGTTCATCGTCTACAACGACTGGACCTACCCCAACTTCATCCGCCTGCTGGACGAATTGGGCGTATCCACCAAACCCACCACCATGGGCTTCAGTGTCCGCGACGAGCACACGGGCCTGGAATACGCCGGGGAGAACCTGAACACCCTGTTCGCCCAGCGCCGCAACCTGCTGTCACCCCGCTTTCTCGGCATGCTCAGGGACATCCTGCGCTTCAACCGCGAAAGCATCGCCGACCTGGAACAGGATCGGCTGGACCCGGGTGAGACCCTGGGCAGCTACCTCGACCGCCGGAACTACGGCGAGGCCTTCAGGCAGCAATACCTGATTCCCATGGGTTCGGCCATCTGGTCTGCGGGCCTGGACAGCATGGAGGACTTTCCGCTGGAATTCTTCGTCCGCTTTTTCCGCAACCACGGCCTGCTGTCAGTCAAGAACCGGCCCCAGTGGCGGGTGATCGAAGGCGGCTCCCGGGAATACCTGCGCCCCCTGTGCCAGCGTTTCGAACAGCGCATTCGGGTCAATTGTCCCATCCAGGCAATCAGACGCACTCCGGCCGGAGTCACCCTCGGCCTGCCGGGAGGAGTGGAGGAGCGATTCGACCAGGTGGTTATTGCCTGCCACTCAGACCACGCACTGGCACTGCTTACCGACCCGACCGACGCGGAGCGCGACATTCTCGGCGCCCTGCCCTACCAGGCCAACGATGTTGTTTTGCATACAGACACCCGCCTGCTGCCCCGCAACCCGCGCACCTGGTCGAGCTGGAATTACAGCCTGGGCAACGACCGCCAGCAGGCCGTGCTGACCTACAACATGAACATCCTGCAGGGCATCGATGCGCCAGAGACCTTCTGCGTCACCCTCAATAACAGCAGTGCAATCAATCCCGGCCGGGTGCTGGGCCGCTTCCGCTACGACCACCCGGTTTTTTCCCTCGCGGGCATTCAGGCACAGCAGCGCTGGGCGGAAATCAACGGGGTCAATCGCACCTGGTATTGCGGGGCCTACTGGCACAACGGCTTTCACGAGGATGGGGTGGTCAGCGCCCTGCGGGTTGCCAATGCCCTGCGTGAAACACAGCGGGAAGCCGCATGAAATCCCGCCTGTACCAGGGAACGCTGCGCCATCGGCGCCTGCAACCCCGCCCGCACGCCTTCAGTTACCGGGTTTTCATGCCCTATCTTTGCCTGGACGAACTACCGGAACTGCTGGACGGGACTCCTTTCTGGTCCGCCCGCGGCCGGGCCCTGGCCGAATTCCGCCGCAGTGATTTTCTGGGCGATCCGGCCGTGCCGCTGGCCGAAGCCGTCAGGGCACGTATCTGCGCCGAGGGTTATGCCGCGCCGGCCGGCCCCGTCTACCTGCTGGCCAACCTGCGCTACTTTGGCAAGGCGATGAACCCGCTGACCTGCTATTACTGTTTCAACCGCGACGAAAGCCAACTGGAGTACCTGGTGGCTGAGGTCACCAATACACCCTGGAATGAACGCCACAGCTACGTGTTGCCCGGCCCCGGTGCCGGCAAATGGCTGCGCACCGAGTTCGCCAAGGAAATGCACGTGTCGCCCTTCAACCCCATGAACATGCAGTACCGCTGGCGCAGCAGCCGGCCCGGGGACCAGCTGTCTATTCACCTGGAGAACTGGCAGGACGCGGACAAGATTTTTGACGCCACCCTGCAGCTGGAGCAGGAACCGCTGACCGGCTCCAGCCTCAACCGGGCGCTCTGGCGCTATCCTTTTATGTCTGCCAGGGTCGGCGTGGCGATCTATTGGCAGGCCCTGAAACTGTTCCTGAAGGGGGTGCCCATCCACCCCCATCCGCAATCAAGCGCTACGGGAGTGCATCATGAGTAATATGAGTGTGGGCCGCTTGCGGCTGCCTCGAATCGAACTGCCCTTGTTGGGTGACAATCTGGCCCGCCGCCTGCTGCTGCGCGTACTGCAGGGTATCAAGGTGGGCAGTCTGACCATCCGCGACGGCGACGAGGTCATCACCCTCGGCTCATCCGACCGACCGGGCGAGCCCCGCGCCGAGGTTGAGGTCCACGACCAACGGGTGTGGAGCCGGGTACTTACCGGCGGCACCATTGCCTCCGGGGAGTCCTATATCCGTGGCGAGTGGTCCTCCCCCGACCTGCCGGAGGTCACGCGCCTGTTCTGCGCCAATATGCAGACGATGGAGGCGATGGAAAAACGCCAGTCCTGGTTGCTGGGCCTCGCCCTGCGCCTGTTGCACGTGCTGAAGCGGAATACCCGCGAGGGATCCCGGCGCAATATCGCTGCCCACTACGATCTGGGCAATGACTTCTTCCGGCTCTTCCTCGACCCGACAATGATGTACTCGTCGGCCCTGTTCCAGCACGAGGAGGACAGCCTGGACGTCGCGTCGACGGCCAAGCTGGAAGAAATATGCCGGCAGCTGGAACTGCGGCCGGAAGACCACCTGCTGGAGATCGGTACCGGCTGGGGCGGCATGGCTATTTACGCCGCCCGGCAGTACGGCTGCCGGGTCACCACCACCACGATTTCACAGGAGCAGTACCAGTACGCCACAGACAGGGTGCGGGAAGCGGGACTCGAGCAACAGATCACGGTGTTGTGCGAGGATTACCGCAACCTGGAGGGACAGTTCGACAAGCTGGTGTCCATCGAGATGATCGAGGCGGTAGGACACGAGTTCTATCGCGATTACTTCCAGCGCTGCAGCGCCCTGCTGAAAAACCACGGCAGGATGGTGCTGCAGGCCATCACCGTGGCAGACCAGCGCTACGAGCGGGCGAGGGACACCGTGGATTTCATCAAGCGCTACATTTTCCCCGGCGGCTGCCTGCCATCCATCGCCGTGATCGGCGAACACCTGGCCAGGGATACGAACATGCAGATGGTCCACCTGAGGGACATCACAGCAGACTATGCCCTGACCCTGGCTCACTGGCGCCGGCGATTCCTGGCCCAGCTGCCGGAGGTGCGCGCCCAGGGGTTCGACGAACACTTCGTACGACTGTGGGATTTTTACCTCAGTTATTGTGAGGGCGGCTTCAGGGAGCGCATTATCAGCACGGTGCAACTGGCCTGTGCCAAGCCGGGCTATCGCTTCAATCATCCGCACCCGGTGTAGGGCGCCAGTCCCGGTAACGCCACCAGCGCGGCAGGAGCTGGCGGTAGGCCCGATCGGCGTACCGGCTGTCGATCAGCAGGGCCCGGCCGCGGTCTTCCGGGGTGCGTATTACCCGCCCCAGGGCCTGGTCCACTTTCTGCATGCCGGGATACAGGTAGGCGTACTCGAAGCCGGCCCCATAGCGCTGCTGGTACCACTGGCGCAACTGCTCCGTATCGCGGTTCACCTGCGGCAGACCGACACCGACGATGGCGACGCTGGCAAGCTGTTCGCCCGGCAGGTCGATGCCCTCGCCAAACACCCCGCCCAGGATGCAGAAAGCGGCCACCCCCCGTTCCCGGGCCAACAGTGTCAGTAACTCCTGCCGCCCGGCGTCGTCCTGGTCCCGGGCCTGGACCCAGCAGCGCCGGAAGGACAAATCCGGTCGTCCGCGCAGCAGGTCCAGGGTGTCTTCCAGGTAACGATAGGACGGAAAATACACGATAACGTTATCCCGGTTGCTGCCCAGCCAGTCAGCCAGCAACGCCGCCAGGTCCGGCAGGGAGTGGGACCGCTGTCGAAAGCGGGTATCCACCCGGTCGGCGATATGGACACAGAGCTGCTCCGGCGCGAACGGCGAATCCAGTCGCCGACACACGGTATCCTCCGGCAGGCCCAGCGACTGGCGCATCCAGAGGGCGGGGCTGAGGGTGGCGGAGAACGCGGTCAGCGAGTGGAAGGCCGCCCCACGGTCGGCCAGCAGGCGCGCCGGGTCGAGACAATTCAGCGCCAGCCGCAATCCTTGCGGGCCCCTGCCCCGGTCGAGTTCGAATCGGAATTCCTCCCCCCACTGGTCCAGTACCCGCTGAAACTGCAGCACCGAAAAGTAGAACTCGCCCAGCGACGGGTGCTGCTGGAACAGGGCGGGCTGCGCCGCCAGTTGCTCGCCCAGGTCAGCCACCAGGCCCTGCAGGGCACCCTGCAAAGCTGCGGGCACCTCGCGGCGACTGTCCCGCTGCGGCTCCTCCCAGTGTTCTTTCTGGAGAGCCAGCAACTGCCTGTTGAGGCGTTCCAGGGGGCGCGCCAGTGCCCGGGGCAGGCCGCGCCGGGCGGCCATGAGGTCGGCCTTGGCCAGGCTCGCGCTGTACATGCCACGCGCCCGCCCCGGCAGGTTGTGGGCTTCATCCAGCAACAGTGACCAGCGGCCGCCGTCGCGCAGCGCCAGGCCGCCAAGCGTCGGGGTCAGGCTGAAGGCGTAGTGGACGTCGGCGATGACGATGTCGACCCAGGGCAGCAGGTCCAGGCCCAACTGGTAGGGGCAGATTTCGAAACGCCGCGCCAGCGCCTCGATATCCTCCCTGCGCAGTGCGGGCTCGGCCAGGGCGGCCTCCAGGGCCTGTTCCAGGCGGTCATAGTAACCCCGGGCGAAGGGACAGTCGTCACCGTGGCAGGCCTTGCCCGGCGAAAAACAGACCCGCTCTTTCGCGCTCAGCGTCAACGCCGAGCCGCCATAACCCGCCGCCACGAACCGGGCCAGGGCATCTTCCGCCGCTCGCCGGCCGACGGTTTTGGCAGTGAGGAACACCACCCGGTCGTGTTTGTCCGCCGCCAGCGCCTTCAGCGCCGGGTACATCACGGCGGCGGTCTTGCCAATGCCGGTGGGCGCCTCCAGCATCAGGCGGCCGCCCTGGTCTATGCATTTGTAGACCAGTTCCGCCATGTCCCGCTGCCCGGGGCGGAACGATCCCAGCGGAAAAGACAACTCCGCCAGGCTGTGGTCGCGCCGTTCACGACGGGCGGCGAGCAGGGCCAGCCAGCGGGCAAACCGGTCCATGGCCCCGGCCAGGAATCCGGCCAGTTCCTCCGCTCCCAGCCAGCGTTCCTGCGGCTGTTCCTCGCCGGAATCGACGTTGTACCAGGTCAGCCGCACGGTCAGGCCCTCGCGGGCTTCCTCGCGACAGATCAGGGCCGCGTACAGGGTCGCCTGGGCCAGGTGCAGGCGGCTGACGGCCGCGGGGATGGCCTGGAAGTCGCAGCGGCAGGTCTTGATTTCCTCCAGCAGGCCCTGCTGCGGATGGTAGCCGTCGGCCCTGCCGCGCAGGCGCAGGCTCACCCCGTCCCGGGCCAGGTCCAGCGCCACCGGGTATTCGGGGCGGTAGCCCGGGTCGCGGCGGCGATACAGCGCCTGGTGGCCGGCGATACCCTCTACTGCGCTGGGCGAGGGAGTAAAGCGGTGATCGATATCGCCGCTGCGAAAACAGAACCGGGCGAGATCGCGCACCGCCACACTGATTTCAGTCATCCAGCCACTCCACCCGGGCCACGGCAGAGGGTATGCCCACCTGCTGGAAAAAGCGCAGCCAGTGTCGCTGGCCGTCCTGCAGGGTGTCACCGGGGCCCTTCACCTCGATCAGGGCATAATCCCCGGGTTTATCGTTGAACGCCACCAGGTCCGGGAAGCCGGCGCGGTTGTGTCGGGGGTCGAACAGGATACGGCGCCAGATGGCCAGCAGGTGCCCGGCCGGAATGATGTGCAGAGCCCGCAACAGCAGGTCCTCGTCCAGCAGGTTCCAGTTCACCCACTGGTTCTGGTAGCCGTGGCAGCGCCGGAATGCGTCCCGCAGCACCGGCTCCAGGGGACCTGCTGCCAGCTCCGCCAGCCGCCGCGTGAGCCGTTCTTCTCGGCGGCCGGCAAATTCCCGCTGAAACATATCCGCCGGCCCGCGCTGGAACGGGTGATGGAATACACCCGGCACGGGGGCGAATATCTCGTCCCAGAGGGCGAGCCCGAACAGGCCGCACATGAGACCGTTTTCCACGTAGTGCACACTGTGCCAGCGCTCCAGCAGGACCGCCGCCGCAGCGCGCTCCACCCCTTCATCACCGTTGGCGACCCGCAACTGCAGCGTCGGGAAGTCGTCCCGGGACCGCGGTGCTGCCGTTCTCCCCAGTTTGCGGGACAGGCGCGGCCTCATCCGGGCGGCCGCCTCCCGCTCCGCCTCACACCAGGGCTGCTCGCGAATCTCGTCACACAGCGCCAGCGCCCGCTCAAACTGCGTCAGGTTCTCCAGCACCCGGGCCCGCCGCTCCCTGGCCGGGTGCAGCCCGGAACACTGGTACAGCGCCAGGGCCAGTTCGTACTCGCCGTCGCGCTCCAGTTCCCGCGCCAGCCGATTCAGAGACCGTTGCCAGCGCCGCAGGCTGGAACCGTACACGGGCTGTCGGGCCAGCATTTCCCGCGCCAGCTGCGGCAAACCAGCGCGCTCACCGGCGTCCAGCTGTTCGCGCAGCCGATCGCGCCAGTCCCCCAGCTGACGGTATTCCTCCACCGCTTCGCGGCAACTGAACAGCCGCTGCTCCACCTTCAGGCTGTAGGGGTAATAGCGCTGGATACCCAGGTCGCTCAGCACGAATTCGTTCAGACCCTGGCTGCGGTTACCGAAGAACAGGAGCTGCATCAGGGCCACGTGACTGGTGCCCGTTGGACCGACCACCCGCTCCCCGTTACGGGTCGTGAGCTGCGCCAGGCGGTCACGGTCGGCCAGCGGCAGTTGCTCCAGCCGCGCCAGCAACTCAGCCTTGGGGCAGTTGGCCCCCGCCCCGCGCAGGGGCTGGAAGGCCGCGAGCAGGTCCGCCCGGGTAAACAGGCGTCCCAGTTCCGGCACCGGCAGCTCCCTGGCCTCGTCCAGCAGGCCCGTCTCCGCCAGCTCCGCCAACGGGCTGTCAAGCCGACCAATTTCGGGGTAATTGAGCCGCGACACCCGGAACCAGGGCCCCACTCGCGACACCAGCCGCACGTACAGGCACTGTGCTGCTTCCCCCAGCTGGCTGCGAAAGCGTTCCAGCCAGTCCCGCTCGGCAGGTGACAGCAGGTCGCCATACCGGTCTTCCACCGTGGCGCACAGGGTCAGGAAGTTGTCCCGGTAATAGCGCGGCGCCAGTGGCGCCGGGGCATCACTCGCTGGCACGCAGGGCTCCCCCGGCCCGCGGGGACTGGCGCTGCTGCAACAGGATGGCGGGAATGATCAGGGCCAGTCCCGCCAGGGTTGCGGGGTGGATGGCTTCACCGAGCACGGTGGCAATCAGCACCAGGGACAGCAGGGGCGAAAGAAATATCAGGTTGCCGATCCGCGACACCGAACTGCTCAGGCGCAGGGCGCTGGACCACAGCACAAAGGTGATACCCATCTCGAACAGGCCGATGTAGGCGGCGCCCGCCAGGCCCTGCCAGGGCAGCGGCCAGGGGCTGGAGAACAGCACACAAAGCGACATGGCCAGCGGCGCCGCGAGGCAGAAGTTGAGACACAGCGAGGCCACCGGGTCGCGGTGGTTGCGGGTCGACACGATCCAGTACAGGGCCCAGATAACCGTACTGAGCAGGGCGTACAGCAGGCCCTCGACACTGGCGAAGGCCAGGGTGGCCAACTGCCCCCGGGTCGCAATCAGCACCACACCGCCATAAGCCAGCGCGGTGGCCAACAGGTCGCGGCCACTGAGCTTCTGCCCCAGCAGCGGCACCGACAGCAGGGCCAGGGTAATCGCCCAGGTGTAGTTGATGGTCTGGGCCTGCTGTGCCGGTAACAGTTCGTAGGCGCGGAACAGCACCAGGTAATAGATCACCGGGTTGGTCACGCCCATCAGCAGGAAATAGCCCGGGGACTCGCGCATATAGCGACCGAGCAGGTGCCCGCGCCCGGTCAGCAGGCAGCACAGCATCAGCGTCAGCGCCGAACCCAGGGCAGCCCATGCCAGCATCTGCAGCAGGTCCAGGTGGCGCAGGGTCAACTTGAAGGCCGTGGCCACCGTGGACCACAGGAGAATCGCCGCCAGCCCCAGCAGCAGGGCCCGCCGGTCATTGCCCAAGGGCTGGCTCCAGGCGGATCAGGCGGGTCCCGTCCGCCAATGCGTAAACCAGGCCGTCACTGCCTACCCGCACATCGCGGATGCGCATGTGCAGGTTGGCCAGCAGGCGGGTCTCGCGGCCCAGGCCATCGGCGCTCAATTCCAGGCGGCTGATGCGGGTCAGGCGCAGGCCGGCCACCAGCAGGGAATCCTTCCAGTCGGGATAGCGCTCGCCGCTGTAAAAGGCCATGCCGCCGGGGCCGATAGAGGGCGTCCAGTAGACCAGCGGTTGCTCCATGCCAGGCTTGCGCTGGCCTTCGCCAATCCGCCCCCCACCGTACTCCTGGCCGTACGTGATGACGGGCCAGCCGTAGTTGGCACCGGGCCGCAGCCGGTTGACCTCGTCGCCGCCACGAGGCCCGTGCTCGACGACCCAGATACTGCCGTCCACAGGGTGAACCGCGATACCCTGGGGATTGCGGTGCCCGAAAGTCCAGATTTCCGGCCGCGCTCCCGGCGTGTCGACGAAAGGATTATCCAGGGGCACAGAGCCGGATTCGGTCAGGCGCAGCACCTTGCCGTTGTGTGATTCCAGGCTCTGGGCGAGGTCGCGGTTGCCGCGGTCGCCCACCGTGATGTAGAGGTAACCACCGTCGAGCAACAGGCGCGAACCAAAATGCCGGCGCTCGGTGAAAAACGGGCGCGCGGTGAACAGTTCCTCCAGTTCCCGCAGCGCGTTACCCTGCAGGCGGGCGCGGCTGACCCGGGTACTGTAGGCGCCGTCCTGCTCCACCGTGTAGCTGAGATACAGCAGGCGGTTGCGGCTGAAGTCGGGGTGGACCACAACATCCATCAGCCCGCCCTGCCCGGCGGAGGCCACCGGCGGCAGTCCGCTGATGTTCTCCTCCTTGCCTGACGCCGGTTCGATCAACTTCAGGGCGCCGCCCCGCTCGGTGACCAGTACCCTGCCGTCCGGCAGGAATCCGATACCCCAGGGATCGATCAGGTCCGCGGCCAGGGTCTGTACCAGGATGCCGGAATCGTGGCCGTCGGGCTCGGTGAAGGGCTCGCCTTCCTGCGCCACGAATACCTCACCCGGACCAGAGCCGGCACCGGCGCAGGCGACCACGAGCAGGGCCGGCAGGACGGCCATGAAACAGGGCAGAACTTTCTTCACATCGACTCCCGGACTGTACCCGCGCACCTAATTGAGGCATTCTGGAACCAGTTCGCCCGGTGCAACGACCCGGCGAGCGCACATCATAAGACACCGAGAGGGAGTCCTCCAGTTGAGCAGCGCGCCCCACGAATCACCCCGGATGACCCCGCTACTGGCGCTGACCCCCATTGTCTTCCTGGTGGTTCTGCTGGCCTGTTCCGTGTACCTGTTCGGCTCGAATTCCTCCTACGGCGCCAACCAGATCGCCCTGGTCCTGGCGACCTGTGTCGCGGCGCTGGTGGGGCGCCAGGTCGGGCTCGACTGGAAGGCCGCGGAAGAGGGCATCATCACCGGTATCGCGGTGGGGCTGGGGCCCACCATGATACTGCTCTCGGTGGGCATGCTGATCGGCACCTGGATACTCAGCGGCACCGTGCCGGCCATGATCTACTACGGGGTGGAAATTCTCGAGCCGGAAATCTTCTACGCCGCCAGCGCCGCCATCTGCGCCATCGTCGCAATCAGTATCGGCAGTTCCTGGACCGTGGCCGGCACCCTGGGCATCGGCCTGATGGGTATCGCCGGCAGCTTCGACCTGTCGCCGGCCATCACCGCCGGCGCCATCGTTTCGGGGGCCTACTTTGGCGACAAAATGTCGCCCATGTCCGATTCCACCAACCTGGCCGCCGCCTGCACCGGGGTGGACCTGTTTGACCACATACGCCACATGATGTGGACGACGATGCCGAGTTTTATCATTGCCCTGGCGCTCTTTGCCGCCATGGGCACCTCCTCCGGCACCACCCCGGAGCAGATCAAGGAATTACAGGCCAGCCTGCAGGTGGAGTTCCACCTCGGTGTGCACCTGCTGGCGCCGCTACTGGTCATGCTGTACCTGGTCTACCGGCGCTTTCCGGCCTATCCGTCCATCGTCATCAGCGCCCTGATCGGGGCCCTGTTCGCACTGCTGTTCCAGCCCGACACCGTGATGCGGCTGGCGGGAGACAAGGAGGGCCTGGGGTCCGGCATGTTGCTGGTTAAAGGCATCTGGATCAGCCTGTTCCAGGGCTACAGCTCCAACAGCGGCAACGAGTTCCTGGACTCCCTGCTCAGCAAGGGTGGCATGAGCAGCATGCTGAACACCGTCTGGCTGATCATCGTCGCGCTCGGATTCGGCGGCGTGCTGGAGCGCACCGGGATTCTGAAATACCTGCTGGACCAGGCCCTCCGGGGCGTACGCAGCACGGGCTCGCTGGTCACCACCACCGTGTGCACCTGCATCGGTGCCAACATCCTGACCGCCGACCAGTTCATCGCCGTGGCCCTGCCGGGCCGCATGTACCGGGACGAATACGTCCGGCGCGGCCTGTCGCGGCTGAACCTGTCCCGGACCCTCGAGGACTCGGCCACCATCACCTCGGCCCTGGTTCCCTGGAACACCTGCGGAGCCTACATGTCCGCCACCCTGGGCATCGCCACGTTCACCTACGCACCCTATGCGTTTTTCAACCTGCTGTGCCCGCTGATCGCCGTGATCTACGGCTTCACCAACTTCGCACAGTTGCCCAAGGACGAGCGCGACGAACCCCGGCTGGCGCCGCAACCCGGGACCTGATCGAGCAAGGATGCTGACCGACGCCTGGGACCAGCCCGAGCCTTTTACCCTGGACGTGCAGGTGAGGCAGCAGGATATCGATGGCCTGCAACACACCAACAATACCGTCTACGTAAAATGGTGCGAGCAGGTCGCCTGGGCCCATTCCGACGCGCTGGGCCTGGACCTGGACAGTTACCGGCGGCTGGACCGGGCCATGGCCATCACCCGGGCCGAGTACCGTTACCTGCAGGCCTCGCGGGTCGGTGAGGCGCTGGTCGTTGGCACCTGGATTGTCGACTGGGACCGCAAACTCAGCATGCGCCGCCGGTTCCAGATCCTGCGCTGTGCCGACGCGGTCACGGTCCTGCGCGGGGAAATGGACTTTGCCTGCATCGAGTTGAGCAGCGGCCGCCCGCGCCGCATGCCGGCGGAATTTATCAGCGGCTACGGCCCGGCCGTCAGGTCCGAACCCCCGGGCTGATCAGCTGCGCTGCCAGTCGAAGCTGATTACCTCGCGGATATCGCGACTGCCGCTGGCCAGCAACAACAGGCGATCCACTCCCAGCGCCACCCCGGCACAGGCGGGTAATCCCGCCGCCATCGCCGCCAGCAAGCGTTCATCAAGAGGCCGCGGCTCGCGGCCGAGTTGCCGGCGCCGGGTGTTGTCAGCCTCAAAACGGGTGCGTTGTTCGCCGGCCGCCAGCAGCTCGCAGTAGCCGTTGGCCAGTTCCACCCCGTCTACATACAACTCAAATCGCTGGCCGACCTCGACATCGCCCATCCTGGCAATGCGCGCCAGGGCCGCCTGGCTGGCGGGGTAGTCATACACGAAAACCATGCCGCAACCGGCGAGCCGGGGTTCGATCAGGTGACTCAGCAACAGGTCCAGCCACTGGTCCCGGTCGCCGGTCATGTTCCCGATATCGACTTCGCCGGCAACCCGCCGTCGCAACTCATCGTCCCGGGCCAGAAACGGGTCCAGGTCCAGATGCTCGAGAAACAGCTGCCGGTAGCTCAATCGGCTAAACGGCAGGGGGCCAAGGCACTGGTGCACCAGCTCGGCCACCTCGGCCATCAGCTGATGGTGGTCGAAGTCCGGACGGTACCATTCCAGCAAGGTGAATTCGGGATTGTGCCGGGCCCCCGCCTCGCCGTCGCGAAAGGCCTTGCCCAGCTGGTAGATCGCGCCGCTGCCCGCTGCCAACAGGCGCTTCATCGCGTACTCGGGGGAGCTCTGCAGGTAGCGACGGCCGCGCACAGACTGCCCGCTGTCCACGGTCAGCGGTTCGATATGCGGATCGGTCACGCCGGCGCTGCACAACAGCGGGGTTTCCACTTCCAGCACGTCCCGCGCGGCAAAGAAGGCGCGGATGGAGGCCAGCAGATCAGCCCGGGCCCGCAGGCGTTCCAGGGACGCCCCCGGTCGCCAGTCCACCGACCCGGCCCGGGTCAGGACTTGCCGGCGCGGCTGACGTACTCGCCGGTGCGGGTGTCCACCCGGATCACTTCTCCCTGACTCAGGAACAGGGGCACCTTGACCACGGCACCGGTACTGAGGGTAGCGGGCTTGGTGCCGCCCTGGGCGGTGTCGCCCTTGAGCCCCGGATCGGTCTCGACAATCTCCAGCTCGACGAAGTTGGGCGGGGCCACGGACAGCGGGGTACCGTTATAGAGGGTGACCTCGCAGCGATCCTGTTCCTTCAGCCACTGCTTCGCCTCTCCCACCGCCTTGGCGTCCGCCTGGTGCTGTTCGAAGGTATCCGGGTCCATGAAATGCCAGAACTCACCGTCGTTATAGAGGTACTCGAGGGACACGTCCATTACATCCGCCCCCTCCAGCGATTCACCCGACTTGAAGGTCCGTTCCCACACCCGACCGGTGTTCAGATTGCGCAGCCTGACCCGGTTGAAAGCCTGCCCCTTGCCAGGCTTTACGAACTCGTTTTCAAGGATGCTGCAGGGTTCACCGTCCAGCATCACCTTGAGTCCGGCGCGAAATTCGTTGGTTGAGTAATTGGCCATGATCAACTCTTTGTTACTGATAGCAAAAAAGGGCGCCAATGATACCGCACAGCCGGCGCCAATGGCAGATGGTCAATTGTACCGTTGCCGGTACCCGCTGAGGTGCTATAGTCCAACAGCTACGGGAGAGATTCGCGACACGGCGGTGGGGGCACACCACAAGCGCAATCGCGGAGACAACAATCCGAACAGGCTGGATGTATGAACAGCAACAGCCCCATCAAGCTTCGCATTCCGCGCCAGGACCTGACGACATTCAGCCTGTTTAAACTGGATGTAGAATCGGCCCAGCGCTGGTCTCAGGCATTGCCGGTGGCGAATACCCGGCAGGTGGCAGAGCAGCTGCGCGAGGCACTGGAGCAACTGAACCGGGTACAACTCGCGCCCGAACTGCGCTTCAGTATCCTTGAGGCGCTGCGGCCGGGACTGCAGCTGGCCCTGTCTTCACTGTCCCGCCGGTATCTCAATCAACCACTGGTGCTGCCCCCGGAACCGCGCCAGATGGCCGCACTGGTCGCGCGGATTTACCAGTTGGGCAGCATCGCCTACACCCTCGTCGCCATCCACGCGATTCAGCAGCGAGACTCCGTCCGTGGAGTCAACCCGGCACGGCTGGTATGTGAAGCGCTGCAGCGCGGGATTTTCTTCAGTGGCCGGCGCATTCTGCACGCCCTGCAATTGTACCAACCGGTGGAACCACTGGGCTGGCAGACCCTGCACCAGCTCTACGCCCTGGCGGAACGCCAGCAACTGACTCGCCTGCCCCTGGTCGATCGCCAGTCCGGTGGCAGCAGTATCGAGGGCACCTACCTGCAGGTGCTGATGCTGGGATGCTGCAAACCCAATCAGCTGCGCCAGTCGGACCTGGCCGCCATCTACCGCGGCCTGCAGGACTGGGTGCGCTACGTTCACCTGGATGACCCCGAGACGGGTCAAGGCCTGTTCATTGTCAACCTGGAGGCGGATGACGCCCCCATGTACAGCACCATGTTTCCGCAGACACCCGGCAGCCAGTGCCGTTTTATCGATACCAGCGACCTCGCCGGTCACCTGCAGTCACTGCGCAAGGCCCCGGAATACAAGCCGAAAACGGGCCTGGCGCTGGACCGGGATATCGTCATCAGCGACGATATTCTGAAACACCTGGCCTCCTCCCTGGAGCAGGTGAGCGCACGCAACTTCACCAGGGTAGCCACCTCGGGGCCTGTCGAAATCGTGGTGGGGATCAGTGACGCGCATTTTCACCTGGCTGGTGGGCGCAGTTTCAAAGAAGTGCTACACGGTGTCGCTTACCAGCCCGCGACAGACGAAAGGATCAACGACAACCCCTTCCTGTCCGAAGCAGACAAGCGCGACCTGTGGGAACAGGCCAACCCGGTCGGGGAGCATTTCACCGCCCATGAGCACGACGACGCCCACCCGGAAATGGGCGATGTGTACATGGACGATGTCACCCGGGCCGCCCTGGCGGGTGAGGAACACGCGCCGACAGCCGAGGGCGTGGCGTCGACCCGCTTCCCGGTGCACTCCGTGCAACCACTCAACGCCAGCCCCGGCGGCTACTGCCTGCAGTGGCCGGAGGATTTTCCGCGCGATGTCCGTACCGGTGAAATCGTCGCGCTGCGCGACAAACCCGATAGCAATTGGACCATCGCGGTCATTCGCTGGATCAGCACAAGTCAGGCCGGCCGGGCACTGCTCGGGGTGGAACTCCTGAGCCCACGTGCCGAACCCTGCGGAATCCGGCTGCTGGACAAATCCCGGGACAGCGAATATCTGCGCGCCCTGCTGTTGCCGGAGATTCGCCTGGTGGCGCAGCCGCCGACCCTGGTCGCGCCGCGTACCGGGTTTCGCGAGGGCCTGCGGGTCGAACTGTGCAAGGACGGGAAGACGGGCCTGGTCGAGCTGCGGCGGCAACTCGCGGCCAGCGCGAGTTTTGGCCAATTTGAATACCAGCCGGTCAGCACCCTGGAACAGACCGTCGATGGCATGGAGCGGGATAAACTGGCCCGCGATCAGGAACAGTTACCCGATTCACCCTACGAATCGCTGTGGAATAAACTGTAGGCTGTCTCAGGCCAGCTGCTGGTGGCGGTCGGAGATGCCCAACAGGTAGAGAATCGCGTCCAGCCCCAGGGTGGAAATGGACTGCTCGGCAGTCTGCGCCACCAGCGGCTTGGCGCGGAACGCGACACCGAGTCCGGCGATACTCAGCATGGGCAGGTCATTAGCGCCGTCACCCACCGCGATAACCTGTTGCAGGTCGATCCCCAGTTCCGCTGCCAGCTCCCGTAACAACTCCGCCTTGCGCACCCCGTCCACGATGCGACCGGTTACTTCTCCGGTCACCACCCCGTCGACAATATCCAGCTCGTTGGCATACACATAATCGATGCCCAGCTCGCGCTGCAGGTAGTGGGCGAAGTAATTGAATCCGCCGGACAGGATTGCCGTCTTGTATCCCAGGGCTCGCAGGGTATTGATCAGGTGTGGGGCACCCTCGGTGACCCGGAGTTGTCCTGCGACCTGGGCCAGGGCGCTTTCCGGCAGGCCCCGCAACAGTCCCACCCGGGTCCTGAAGCTCTCCTTGAAATCGATCTCGCCACGCATGGCGCGCTCGGTGATGGCGCTGACCTGGTCGCCGACCCCGGCCATCGCCGCCAGTTCGTCGATCACCTCGGCCTCGATCAGGGTGGAATCCATGTCGAACGCGACCAGGCGCCGGTTGCGGCGGTACATGTTGTCCTGCTGGAATGCCAGGTCGACATCCAGCGCGCCGGCAACTTCCAGCAATTCACTGCGAAACGCCCCGGTATCTGCCACCGGGCCCCGCACCGAAAATTCCACGCAGGCCTTGGACAGGGCGGGCAACTCACCCAGCGGAATACGGCCTGACAGACGGTTTATGCTGTCGATATTGAGCCCGTGACGGGATACCACCGAGGTGACCTGGGCCAACTGATGCGCCGTGATCTTGCGCGCCAGCAGGGTGATGATATAGCGCGCCCGGCCCTGGGCCCGGACCCAGTCACCATAACTTTCCGGGGTGATCGGGTTGCGGCGAATGCGCAGCCCGTGGCCTGCCGCAAACTCGTCCAGCGCCGCGGCCAGCCGGCCGTCCTGTGCGGCGGTCGGTATTTCCAGCAGGACCCCGATACTGAGGGTTTCGTGGATTACCGCCTGCCCGATATCCAGCACATTCACGTCGTGCTCCGACAGCAGCGCAGTGATACCCGCGGTCAGTCCCGGTTGGTCCTGGCCGGACAGGGTGATCAACAGGATTTCGGTCATTACGGGGTCCGCGTTGCGAAGAGGGCGCTATTCTACCCATTGGCTCGGGCCGCCGAAAGCCAAAGGGCCACCGGTAGCGGGGATACTGGTTTATACTCTGCCCCTCAATTAAAGACCACGACCTGACCCCGAGTGTACAACTGGTTCCAAAACAGCAGCCTGAGCCAACAACTGGCCCTGGTTGCCGCTGCTCTCTGCCTGCTGATCACCCTGGCCCTGATCACCCTGGGCGCCATCTCCTCGCGACATATGCTGAGCGCCCAGCAAGCGGAGCACGGCACGGCCCTGGCCCACCAGATAGCCCGACGTATCAGCACCGCACTGGAAAGCGGCGACCTGCTCAGTGTCGCGGCGTCCCTGCAGCGCTTTGTGGAGACGTCGTCTGCCGAGGAGGTCGCCATTTTCGACGTGGAAGGCAAGGCCCTGGGACAGGCCGGCAAGGCTGTCGGCGCTGAGCTGCTGCGCTACAGTGCGCCGGTGCGCATCGAAGACAACGTGGCCGGCGAGGTGGTCATCACCCTGAGTGGCGAGGCCCTGGCCGAGGCGCACAGGCGCTTTGTGCTGAGCCTGCTCGGGTTGGCGGTACTGCTGAGCCTGGCGGTATTCCTGGTGGCGCGACAACTGGCACAGCGCCTGGCCAACCGCCTGGCCGGGCTGGCCAGGACCATTTCCCTGGAGGATGCCGGATCCGGCCCGGGCAACGAGTTGGCCCGGCTGACGCGCAATATCGAGGCCCTGCCCATGGACCTGCTGCGGACCCGCTCCAGCGGCGATGCGCGGGACGAGAATTACCGCAACACCGCGGTGCTGTACCTGCAACTGCTGAGCCTGGCCGACTACGTCGACACCCTGGACGAGCGCTCACTGCACCGCTATACCAACCGCCTGCACCAGATCATTTTTGCCGCGGCCGGGTTTTACGGCGGCGAACTGCACGTCAGCCGGCAGTTCGCCCTGACCCTGTATTTCAGCGGCGACAACAAGGCCGGCAGCGCCGCCTTTCGGGCCGCCTCCTGCGCCTGGCTGATTCAGTCGGTCTGCGGGGAGCTGGAAGGCCGCTCGCCCCTGTCACTGTGTATAGCCAGCGCCGTGGCCATGAGTGAACTGGGAGCGGGAGACGAAAACGATATCTATCCGGGGCTGTACATGCAGCACACCATCGACGAGCTGCAGCTGCTGTGCAGCAGCAAGCCGCCGCGGACCCTGTTGTCGCCGGCGATCTGCGAAGACGACGACGTGATCGGGCGCGTGGACAGCAATCCCTCGGAACTGCAGTCCTACGCCATACTCGAGCGCTTCGAGGAACCCTACGGTGACCTGCTGGAACGGCAGCGGCGCCTGATCTGCAAGCGCCTGGATGAACTGGCCGGTTTTTAGGATCCGGCCAGCACCACCCTACTCGCCGCGCCGTTCGACATCCATCCGGTCCACTTTCTGGAAGCCCCGTGGCAGCTTGTTGCCGCGCCGGCCTCGCTCCCCGCGGTAATGTTCCAGTTCGGAGAACTTGAGCCGGTGGTGGCGCTTGCCGGCATACACCACCAGGGCGTCCCGTTCACCGAGCACCTGCACCGCGATGACGAACTCCTCACGGCTCTGTACCCGGGCGCCCGGGATGCCGATGATCTTGTTGCCCTTGCCCCGCACCAGCTGGGGCAGGTCGGCCAGCGGAAATACCAGCATACGCCCCTCGTTCGAGACCGCCGCCACCCAGCAGTCCCCACTGCCCATGATCGCTGCCGGTTGCAGTACTTTCGCGCCCTTGGGCAAAGTGAGAACCACCTTGCCCGAGCGGTTCTTGGTCTGCAGGTCACCCAGTTTGGCGACGAATCCATAACCCGCATCCGAGGCCAGCAGATACAGCTGGTCCTCGGATCCCATCATGATGCCTTCGAACGTAGCCCCCGAAGGTGGATTGATACGCCCGGTCAGGGGCTCACCCTGACCCCGGGCCGAGGGCAGGTTGTGGGAAGCAACCGTATAGGCACGCCCGGAGGAATCGAGAATGACCGCCGGCTGGTTGCTGCGGCCGCGCGCCGATAACTTGTAGCCGTCCCCGGACTTGTAGCTGAGGCTCTCCGGGTCAATTTCGTGGCCCTTCGCCGCGCGCACCCAGCCCTTGTCCGACAGGACGACAGTAATGGGGTCCGCGGTCATGAGTTCCAGTTCGCTGAACGCCTTGGCCTCGTCGCGCGCGGCCAGCGGCGAGCGGCGTTCATCGCCGAACTGCTCGGCCACCGCCAGCAACTCCTTCCGGATCAGGGTCTTGAGGCGCGCTTCGCTACCCAGCACCTGCTGCAGCTGGTCCCGCTCAATTTCCAGCTCATCCTGCTCGCCGCGGATTTTCATTTCCTCGAGCCTGGCCAGGTTGCGCAGTTTCAACTCGAGAATGGCCTCTGCCTGGACATCGGTCAGGCCAAAGCGTGCCATCAGGGCGGGCTTGGGCTTGTCCTCGGTGCGGATGATGTGAATCACCTCATCGATGTTGAGGAAGGCAACCAGGTAGCCCTCGAGGATGTGCAGGCGCTTGAGCACCTTGTCCAGCCGGTACTGCAGCCGCCGGCGCACGGTCTCGGTGCGGAACTTGAGCCATTCCTTGAGGATACGATCCAGGCTCTTGACCTGCGGCCGACCATCGGTACCGATCATGTTCAGGTTGACCCGGTAACTGCGTTCCAGGTCGGTGGTGGCGAAGAGGTGGCTCATCACCGCTTCCAGGTCGACCCGGTTGGAGCGCGGTACGATGACCAACCGGGTCGGGTTCTCGTGGTCGGACTCATCCCGCAGGTCGGCCACCATGGGCAGCTTCCTGGCCTGCATCTGGGCTGCGATCTGCTCCAGCACCCGCGACCCGGATACCTGGTAGGGCAGCGCGTTTATCACCACATCGCCTCCCTCTCTCTCCCACACCGCGCGCATCCGCAGGCCCCCGCGGCCGGTCTCATAGAGCGCCAGGATTTCCTCCCGGGGAGTGATGATTTCCGCCTCGGTCGGAAAATCAGGCGCCTGGATGTGCTCACACAACTCCGCCACCGTGGAGCGGGGTGACTCCAGCATGCGAATCGCCGCGGTGACCACCTCGTTCAGGTTGTGAGGCGGGATATCCGTGGCCATGCCCACCGCGATGCCCGTGGTGCCATTGAGCAACACGTTGGGCACCTGGGCTGGCAGCACCGAAGGCTCCTCCAGCGTGCCGTCGAAGTTGGGCGTCCAGTCCGCCGTGCCCTGGCCCAGTTCTGCCAGCAACACGTCGGCGTAGCGGGTGAGCCGCGACTCGGTATAGCGCATGGCGGCAAAGGACTTCGGATCGTCCGGCGAGCCCCAGTTGCCCTGGCCATCGACCAGCGGGTAGCGGTAACTGAAGTCCTGCGCCATCAGCACCATCGCCTCGTAGGCGGCACTGTCGCCATGGGGATGGAACTTGCCGATCACATCGCCCACCGTGCGTGCCGATTTCTTGAACTTGGCGCTGGCTTTCAGCCCCAGCTCGCTCATGGCATACACGATGCGCCGCTGCACCGGCTTCAGGCCGTCGCCAATATGGGGCAGGGCCCGATCCAGGATCACGTACATGGAATAGTCCAGGTACGCTTTTTCCGTATATTGCTTCAGGGAGACCTGTTCTGCGCCGTCCCCGTCGATTTCGAGCATATCAGTCATAGTGGTAACTCAGCCTGATCGCGGTATCCCGCGCAGGCTCACCAGCTGTTCGTTGAGATTGACGATCGAGTTGGCCATATCCACCAGCAGGCTGTGGATGGTGGCCGGGTTGTTTTTGATCAGTTCCGTGAACTGTTCCTTCGGGACTTTCACCACCGAGCACTCCGTCCTGGCTACCACGGTGGCGCTGCGGTCGGCATTGGTCAGGGCGGCCATCGCCCCGAAGATTTCCCCCTCCCCGATGCGGCCCACGGTAACCCCGTCCACTTCCACCTCGGCGCTGCCGGAGGTCATATTGAACACGTAATCAGCCCGTTCTCCCTGCCGGATGATGATCTGGCCCGGGTCGTAGATCTGGAAACCGGGAGAGGAAGACGGGTCCTCGGGAATCTGGGCCGCGGTGAAGCGCAGCATGATGCCGGCATAGGTGATCAGCAGCCGGGTCCAGAGCTTGATCGCCGCCGGCTCGTCGAATACCCGCTGCAGGAACTCCATGGCCGGAAAAGATCGCAGGCTGGCACCCGCCGGACTGCCGAAGGACACCGCGTCGCCGTTCTCGGCGTTGCCGGTAATATCGGGCAGTAACAGGTCTCCCTCCTCGAGTACGTAGACCTGGCGGCCGCGATAGCGCGCCGCGAGCGAACCACTGTCCACCACGTAGAACCGGTTCCGGTCGAAGCCGCGAAAGTTACCTTTTTCGGTGGTTTCCACTTCTACCGGGTTCGCGGGAACATTGACAACCGCCAGCAACGATTCGACCAGCTGTTTGTATTGCTGGTTGAGTACCGGAAAATCCCCGCCGAGTTCAGCATCGGCCAACATTGGCTAATCCTTGTTCAAAAGAGAGCCTCGCGCTCCCTGCCCCTGTATTTTTATTTCCCGCGCGGTATTTTCCACAGCGGGCACACCACCGCTATAGTAACAACTAAGTTACAACCGTTGAAAGATAAAGGCTGAGAAAAGGGTCTTCAAGATGTCGATGGAGTGGAAACTGTCCGAGTTCGAAGAGCTGGGATGCCGGCGGCTGTACCAGATCCTGCTGTTGCGGATCGAGGTCTTCATGGTCGAGCAAAACTGCCTGTTCCAGGACCTCGACGGCCTCGATCCGGAATGCCGGCACATGTTCTGCCTGGAACACGGCGAGCTGCTGGCCTACCAGCGCCTGCTGCCACCCGGCCTGTACTACCCGGAGAGCGCCATCGGCCGCATCGTGGTCGCACCGGCGGCCCGCGGGCGGGACCTGGGCAGGGCGCTGGTTCAGCGCGGTATAGATCACAACTGCCGCCAGTGGCCCGACAGCAACATCCGGATCAACGCCCAGAGCTACCTGCGCCGTTTTTACCAGGGCCTGGGCTTCGAGGACGATTCGGAGGAATACATGGAGGATGATATTCCCCACGTGCAAATGCTGTACCGGGTCAGGCGGGATTGACTTCCAGCAGAAAGGTCACCGGCCCGTCATTGACCAGCGCCACCTGCATATCCGCGCCAAACCGGCCCGCCGCTACCGGGCCGGCATGGAGTGAGTTCAGCTCCGCCAGCAGGGCCTGGTACAGGGGCTCGGCCTCCGCCGGCGGCAGGGCCGAGGAGAAGCTGGGACGCAGGCCCTTGCGGGTGTCCGCCGACAGGGTGAACTGGGACACCAGCAACACGCCACCGACCGTATCGGCGACGCTGAGGTTCATGCGCCCGTCACTGTCACTGAAGACCCGGTAGTCCAGCAGGCGCTGCAGCAGGCGGCGGCCGGTCTCGAGATCATCGCCCCTGTCCAGACCCAGCAATACCAGCAGTCCCGGGCCGATTGCCCCCACGGTGTCGCCTTCGACCCGGACGCTGGCCTCGCTGACCCGCTGCAGCAGTGCCCTCACGAGGCGGCTCGCGAGGCCCGCCGCCGCTCGTGCTCCTGCAGCAGTTTCTTGCGCAGGCGGACGCTCTCCGGCGTCACCTCCACCAGCTCGTCGTCCTCGATAAATTCCAGCGCCTGCTCCAGGCTGTGCCGGGTGGGCGGGGTCAGGGTCAGCGCCTCGTCCGTGCCGGCGGCCCGGATATTGGTCAGCTGCTTGGCCTTGGTGGGGTTCACGGTGAGGTCGTTACCGCGGCTGTGCAGGCCAATGACCTGGCCCTCGTACACGTCCACGTTGGGATCGATAAACAGGCGGCCCCGGTCCTGCAGGTTGTAAAGGGCGTAGGCCAGGGTCTTGCCCTTGACCATCGAGACCAGCACACCGTTGGCGCGGTGGATAATCTCCGCGTTCTTGACCGGACCGTAGTGATCGAACACGTGGGTCATGATGCCGCTGCCGGAGGTCATGGTCAGGAACTGGGAGCGGAAGCCGATCAGGCCCCGGGCCGGGATGACAAACTCCAGGCGCACCCGGCCCTTGCCGTCGGGCACCATGTTTTCCAGTTCCGCCCGGCGCAGGCCCAGCTCTTCCATCAGCGCGCCCTGGTGAGCTTCCTCGCAGTCGATCAGCAGCTGCTCGTAGGGCTCCTGCAGCTCGCCGTCGATCTCTTTCTGGATCACTTCCGGGCGGGACACGCCGAGTTCGAAGCCCTCCCGGCGCATGGACTCGATCAGCACCGACAGGTGCAACTCGCCCCGGCCGGAGACCTTGAACTTGTCGGGGCTGTCGCCGGGCTCCACCCGCAGGGCGACGTTGTGAATGAGCTCCCGCTCGAGGCGCTCCTTGATGTTGCGCGAGGTGACGAACTTGCCCTCCTTGCCGGCAAAGGGTGAGTCGTTCACCTGGAAAGTCATGCTCACGGTGGGTTCGTCCACCGACAGCGGGGGCAGGGCCTCCACCGCCGCGGGGTCACAGAGGGTGTCGGAAATATTGAGGCCGTCGATGCCCGTGATACAGACGATATCACCGGCCTCGGCCGCATCCACATCCACTCGTTCCAGACCCAGGTAGCCCATTACCTGCAATACCCTGCCGTTGCGGCGCACACCGTCCCGGTCGACGACGCTGACCTGGGTGTTGGGGGCCAGGGTGCCACGGGTGATGCGACCGACACCGATCACCCCGACGTAACTGTTGTAATCCAGTGCGCTGATCTGCATCTGCAGCGGGCCCTCTGAGTTCACCCGCGGCGCCGGCACCTTGTCCACGATGGCCTGAAACAGGGCCTCCATGTCCTCACCCATGGCCTCGTGATCCTCACCCGCAATGCCCTGTATGGCGGAGGCGAAGATCACCGGGAAATCCAGCTGTTCCTCGTTGGCACCCAGCCGGTCGAACAGGTCAAATACCTGGTCCACCACCCAGTCCGGGCGCGCTCCGGGCCGGTCGATCTTGTTTACCACGACAATGGGGTTGAGACCCTGCTCAAAAGCCTTGGCCGTCACAAAGCGGGTTTGCGGCATGGGCCCGTCCACCGCGTCCACCAGCAGCAGCACCGAGTCGACCATGGACAGCACCCGCTCCACCTCGCCACCGAAATCCGCGTGCCCGGGGGTGTCCACGATATTGATGCGGTAGTCGCGCCATTTGATGGCGGTGTTCTTGGCCAGGATGGTGATACCCCGTTCCCGCTCCTGGTCGTTGGAGTCCATGATGCGCTCGGCGCCCTCGGAACGCCTGTCCAGGGTGCCCGACTGCTGCAGCAGACAGTCCACCAGGGTGGTCTTGCCATGGTCCACGTGGGCAATGATGGCGATGTTACGCAGTGTGTCTATCAAGGGGTACCTCTGGGCGGGCCTACCGCTGCCAAAAAAGGGCGCGGATTATACACCAGAGGGGGTGCCCGTGGGGGCGGAAAATTACCGCCCCGGACACGGCTTCAGGGCGCGTAGACCTTGACGTCCAACCGCCCTTCGCCCGCCAGATGGGAGGCGTGCAGGCGGCTCATGACCCCCTTGCCGCAGTACAGCATATAGGTGGTGTCCGGGCTGAGGTCAGCCGCCTCGCGGTGCAGGCTGTAGAACGGGATATTCAAGACCGGCACGTGCAGTTTCAGGGGCGCCAGTTCCGCCTCGTCCGGGTGCCGGATGTCGATGATGGTGCTGTGCGCCAGGGGCACCGACAGCACTTCCACCTCACCGCGCTCCAGTTCCTCCAGGGCCAGCTGGTCGATACGGGTCTGGCGGGCGTTGGCCACAGCGCGATCCAGGATCGCCATGTCGAAGCGCTCCTCTTCCGCCTCGACCCGCTCCAGCCTCGCCCGGGTGGTGGGATTGACCGAAATCACGCCACAGTACTCGGGCATACTGGCGGCGAATGCCTGCGTACCGATCTCCCCCGCCAGGCGCACGATGTCCTCCTTGTCGGTGGTGATCAATGGCCTGAGCACCAGCCGCTCGGTGACCTGGTCGATCACCGCCAGGTTGCGCAGGGTCTGGCTGGACACCTGGGCCACACACTCTCCGGTCACCAGTGCATCGATCTCCAGCTCCGCCGCCAGCCGGTCGGCCACCCGCAGCATCATGCGTTTCAGGATCACGCCCATCTGGCTGTCCTCCACCCGCGTCAGCAACTCCGCCACCACTTCCTCGAAGGGCACGGATATGAACAACACCCGGCGGTTACTGCCGAATTTCTGCCACAGGTACAGGGCAACCTCCTTGACCCCGACCTCGTGATCGCGCCCGCCCAGATTGAAGAACAGGAAGTGGGTGCGCATGCCGCGCTTCATGGTGAGGTAACTGGCCACCGGGGAGTCGAAGCCACCTGAGATCAGGGACAGCACCGGGTCCACGCCGCCGATGGGATAGCCACCCAGGCCCCGGTGGCGACGGCCGACCACGAACAGGGCGCGGTGCTTGATCTCCAGGTCTACGGTCACCTCCGGATCCCTGAGTTTAACCCCGGCACTGCCGGTCTGGCGTAACAGCACATCGCCCACCGCACGCTCCACGTCCACCGACCGGAAATCGTGCTGGCCGGAGCGCTTGCAGCGCACGGCGAAGGTCCGTCCCGCCAGGCGTTCCCGGTAGACCGGCAGCACGTGGGTCGCAATATCCTCGACCGGCGGCAGCGGAAACTCCTGCACCTCGAGAATGTAGGTGATGCCGGGGATGCAGCGCATCGCCTCCACCAGCCGGGTCGACAGGGCCGGGTCATCGCTGTGCGTCTCGACCAGGATTCGGTCCCAGGCCTTCCTGACCCGTATCCCGGGATCGATGTCCCGTAACACCGAACGCAGGTTATCTCCCAGCTGACCCACCAGGCGCTTGCGCACCGGGCGGCTCTTGATGGTGATTTCCGGGAAGTACTTGACTACAAATTTCATCGGTATATAACACGGGACGGCCTGGGCGGGGGCGTATTATACGGCGTAGCCCCGGGACTGGCGAAAGACCGGCGGTCGCCCCACTTTGGGACGTTTGCACCAAAATAACTCATTGTTGCGCCATATTGGTGCGGCGGGTCGATACGACAGCGCGAATGCGGTATCGCGCTGGTATGAACATCAATAAATTCAACAGGTTAGACCCCCGATATTATTGGCACAGCTCTTGCTTTAATGCACATACTCGAATTCTGGTCACTGCCTCCGCGCTTGTTAGTGCACCGCAAGGCACCAGTTTCTTAAGCGGGCCCACAGGCCCTACAACATCCCATGGAGGAACACAAATGTCAGAGCAGACTCTGAACCTGATCAAGGACAACGAAGCCCGCTGGGTCGACCTGCGCTTCACCGATACCCGCGGCAAGGAGCAGCACGTCACCATCCCCGCCACGGAAGTGGACGAAGATTTCTTCGAGGGCGGCAAAATGTTCGACGGCTCCTCCATCTCCGGCTGGAAGGGCATCAACGAGTCCGACATGATCCTGATGCCCGACGACAGCACCTCGGTAATCGACCCGTTCACCGATGACGCAACCGTGATCCTGCGCTGTGACATCGTGGAACCGACCACCATGCTGGGCTACGAGCGCGATCCGCGCTCCATCGCCGCCCGCGCTGAGGAGTACCTGAAGTCAACCGGCATTGGCGACACCGCCTATTTCGGCCCCGAGCCGGAATTCTTCGTATTCGACGACATCAAGTGGCACGCCGACATGAGCGGCGCCGGTTACAGCATCAGCTCCGACGAGGCGGCCTGGTCATCCAGCCACAACTTCGACGAGGGCAACATTGGCCACCGGCCCCGGGTCAAGGGTGGTTACTTCCCGGTACCCCCGGTCGACTCCCTGCACGACATCCGCGCCGCCATGTGTACCGCAATGGAGCAGATGGGACTGCCGGTAGAGGTACACCACCACGAGGTGGGAACCGCCGGCCAGTGTGAGATCGGCATCAAGTTCAACACCCTGATCAAGAAAGCCGACGAGGTCCAGATCCTGAAGTACTGTGTGCACAACGTGGCCCACGCCTACGGCAAGACCGCCACTTTCATGCCCAAGCCACTGGTCGGTGACAACGGCTCCGGCATGCACGTCCACCAGTCCATATCCAAGGACGGCGAGAATGTCTTTGCCGGTGACGGCTATTCCGGCCTGTCTGATGAAGCCCTATACTACATCGGCGGCATCATCAAGCACGCCCGCGCCCTGAATGCCTTCACCAATGCGTCGACCAACTCCTACAAGCGCCTGGTGCCCGGCTTCGAAGCCCCGGTCATGCTGGCCTACTCGGCCCGCAACCGCTCCGCCTCGATCCGCATCCCCTACGAGCCGAGTCCCAAGGGCAAGCGCGTCGAGGTACGTTTCCCCGACCCGACCGCCAACCCCTACCTGGCCTTCGCCGCCATGATGATGGCCGGCATCGACGGCATCCAGAACAAGATCCACCCCGGCGACCCCGCCGACAAGGACCTGTACGACCTGCCCCCGGAAGAGGGCAAGGCGATCCCCACCGTGGCCTCCAGCCTGACCATGGCCCTGGAAGCACTGGATGCGGACCGCGAGTTCCTGACAGCGGGCGGCGTATTCTCTGACGACATGATTGACGCCTACATCGAACTGAAGCAGGACGATGTCACCAAGCTCGACATGACCACCCACCCGGTGGAATTCGATATGTACTACTCCGTGTAAGGCGCCAGCCCTACCGCAAAAGCCCGCCTCGCGGGCTTTTGTCGTTTCGGGCAATCGGAACTAACCGCTCCGGGGCTTTTCTGATAGGGTAGAAACGGACTTCCGAGGAGCAGTTGCAATGAGACTGATACTGGCCCTGTTGATCCTGGCCCTGCCCCTGGCCCTCGGGGCCCAGGTATACGAAATACGCGACGAGAGCGGCAAGGTCATCGGCTACAGCGACAAACCACCCGCCGGGGACAGTGGCGCCCAGCCGATCGAAGTGAGCAAGCCCAATACCGCGGCACCGCCGCCGGATATTCCCCGGCCACCGCCGCCTCCGGCCAAGGAAGAAAAGCACGCCTACAAGCTCAATATCACCAACCCCGCCACCGAGACGGTCATTCCACAGGGGCCCGGTAACTTTACAGTGGACGTGCGCGTTACCCCCGCCCTGCACGAGAATGACAGGCTGCAACTGTTCGTGGACGGGGTCGCCTGGGGCGAACCGCAACGAGCCCCCCATTTCGCCCTGGTCAACGTGTACCGTGGGGCCCACGACATCATGATCCGGGCCGTAAACGCAGACGGTGACAACCTCGGTGAATCGGATTCGATCAAGGTCTACGTCCGTCGCCCGATGATCAGAAACTGAGCTGCTGGACATCCGCCCAATGGACGCACCATAATAGTGCGTTTGTGGTGGCCTCTGGTCCATAGGTGGGAATCAGATTCCCGTATGCCCCCCGGTGTAAGTATTCGCTTCCCCTGAGTAGGCCTGAATACAAGGGACAGTGATAGTTATCACCCTGATGTGCCGGTTTGGCTCCATTCTTGCTAATTCAAGAGGCAGGCCGACCGGCAGCGGCCAAATTGGGGCATATGGCATCAAGTTTCGACATTCTGGACCACATGACCACCGGCGTGATCGCGCTGGATGACAAGCTGTCCGTACAGGAAATCAATTCCGCCGCTGAGGCCCTGCTGGAAGTATCGGCTGCTCGCACCGAGGGCCTGCACATCAGTCAACTGCTGGCCGAGCCCACCATCGAGCTGGTGGCGCACCTGCGTGAAACCCTGAACGGCAACAGCCCGCGGGTGCGCCGCTCCCTGCCGCTGACCCTGCACGCTGGGCAGGAAATTCACGTGGACGTGATCGTCACCCCGGTGCTGCAGGACCAATCCCCGGCTGGCCTGCTGGTGGAACTGCAGGCGGTCGACCGACTGCAGCGTATTTCCCGGGAAGAGGCCCTGCTCAATGCCCAGGAGGCAACCCGCGCGGTGGTGCGCGGCCTGGCCCACGAGATCAAGAACCCACTGGGTGGGGTACGCGGGGCGGCCCAGTTGCTGGCGCGCGAGCTGCCGGACGAGGAGCTGGCGGAGTACACCCGGATTATCATCCGCGAGGCCGACCGGCTGCGCGACCTGGTGGACCGCATGCAGGGCCCCAGCGACCGGCCCAGTGTCGAGAACCTGAACATCCACGAAATTCTCGAACATGTGCGCAACCTGGTGGAAGCGGAGTCGGGGGACCAGATCACGATCAACCGGGACTATGACCCCAGCCTGCCGGAACTGACCGCCGATCGCTCGCAACTCATCCAGGCGGTGCTGAATATCGTCCGCAATGCCATGCAGGTGGCGGTGTCCCAGGAGGAATGCGAGATCATCCTGCGCACCCGCTCGCAGCGCCAGTTCACCATCGGCAACCAGCGCCACCGGCTGGTGTGCCGGGTCGACATCCTGGACAACGGCCCCGGCATACCGGAACACATGCTGCACGCCATCTTCGTACCCATGGTCACCGGTCGCGCCGAGGGTACCGGTCTGGGCCTGTCCATCGCCCAGTCCATCATCAACCGCCACGGCGGCCTGCTGGAATGTGACAGCGAGCCCGGCAACACGCGGTTTACCATCTACCTACCACTGGAAACGGAGTATGCAGAAGCAAGCTAAAGTCTGGGTTGTCGACGACGACAGCTCGATACGCTGGGTGCTGGAACGGGCGCTGACCCAGGCCGGAATCGCCCACGAGAGTTTCGAGGACGGCGACACCCTCTTGCGTCGAATCGAGCTGGAGCAACCCGACGTTATCATCAGCGACGTGCGCATGCCCGGTATCGACGGCCTGGAGCTGCTGGAGCGCGTCGGCAACCTGTATCCCGACCTGCCGATCATCATTACCACCGCCCACTCGGACCTGGACAGTGCGGTGAGCTCCTACCAGCGCGGCGCCTTCGAGTACCTGCCCAAGCCCTTTGATATCGACGAGGTGGTGGCGATCACCGAGCGCGCCCTGGCCCACGCCCTGGAAAAGCGCGGCGAGACCGGCCCTGCCGACGAACTGCCACAGACGGAAATCATCGGCGAGGCCCCCGCCATGCAGGAGGTCTTCCGCGCTATCGGCCGCCTGGCACACTCCAATATCACGGTTTTGATCAACGGCGAGTCCGGCACCGGCAAGGAACTGGTGGCCCGGGCCCTGCATCGCCACAGCCCACGCGCCCAGAGTCCGTTCATCGCCCTGAATATGGCGGCCATTCCCAAGGACCTGATGGAATCGGAGCTGTTCGGCCACGAGAAGGGCGCGTTCACCGGGGCCAACAGCAAGCGCGCCGGCCGCTTCGAGCAGGCCGACGGCGGCACCCTGTTCCTCGACGAAATCGGCGACATGCCGGCCGACACCCAGACCCGCTTACTGCGGGTGCTGGCAGACGGAGAATTCTACCGGGTGGGTGGCCATACCCCGGTCAAGGCGGATGTGCGTATCATCGCCGCCACCCACCAGGACCTGGAGGAGCTGGTCCGCCGCGGCGATTTCAGGGAAGACCTGTTCCACCGCCTGAACGTCATCCGCATCCACATTCCCCGACTGTCCCAGCGGCGCGAGGATATCCCGCTGCTGATGAAGTACTTCTTCAAGAAGGCCGCAGACGAACTGGGTGGCGAACCCAAGGTCCTGCTGCCGGATACCGAGCGCTTCCTGGTCTCCCTGGAATGGCCGGGCAATGTAAGGCAACTGGAAAATACCTGCCGCTGGCTGACGGTCATGGCCACAGGTCGCGAGGTCCACCTCAGCGACCTGCCGCCGGAACTGGGGCAGGGCCCTGCGCCGAAGCACACGGACGACAACGCCCAGTGGCCGGAGCTGTTATCCGACTGGGCTCACAACGAACTGGTGCAGGGTAAGGACCACATCCTGCGCGAGGCGGTCCCCGCCTTCGAGCGCACCATGATCGAGGTGGCACTGCAGCATACCCGGGGCCGCAAGCGTGATGCCGCCGAGCTGCTGGGCTGGGGCCGCAACACCCTGACCCGCAAGATGAAAGAGCTGCAGATGTAGATCAGCGGGGCCGGGCCTGTCACCATGGGGCCATGCTGAACATCGTCCTGTACCAGCCGGAAATACCGCCGAACACCGGGAATATCATGCGCCTGTGCGCCAACACGGGCTGTGCGCTGCACCTTGTCGAGCCGTTGGGCTTTGACCTCGAGGAGAAAAAATTGCGCCGGGCCGGTCTCGATTACCGCGAATTCGCCGCGGTGCAGACCTGGCCCGACCTGGACGCGTTTCGCGCAGCCCATCCCGACCGTCGCCTGCTCGCGCTGAGCACACGGGCCAGGCGCGCCTATCACCAGATCAGCTTTCGTCCCGGGGATGCGCTGTTGTTCGGCCCCGAGACCCGGGGCCTGCCGGCCGACCTGCTGCGGGAGCTGGGTAACGAACAGTGTCTTCGCATCCCCATGCAGCCTGACAGCCGCAGCCTGAACCTGTCGAACGCGGCCGCCCTGGTGGCCTACGAGGCGCTCCGGCAGCTGGGCTTCCCGGGCCTGCGCTGATCAGGCCTCAGTGACTCGCGGGTGCTTCGGCGCCGCCTTCGGCCTGATTCTGTTCAGCCGCCTGGGCCTGGGCCTGGGCCTGGGCCAGCGCCTGATTGTACAGGGCGTCGAAGTTGACCGGCGCCAGCATCACGGGCGGGAAGCCGCCGCGGGTGACCAGCGAATCGATGCATTCGCGCGCGTAGGGGAACAGGATCGTGGGCGCGGCGGTGCCGAGTACCCGGCGCAGGTTCTCACCCTCGATACCGGTGATGAAGAAGATCCCCGCCTGCTGCACTTCCACCAGGAAGGCGGTGTCTTCACCCAGCTTGGCGGTGATGGTCAGCGTCAGGACAACCTCGAAATTGCCTTCGTCATCGATCTTGTCGCTTTTGGTATTGAGATCGACATTGACCTGCGGCTGCCACTGGGCCTTGAATACCCCGGGCGTGGTGGGAGACTCGAAAGAAATGTCCTTGGTGTAGATACGCTGCATCGCGAATTGCTGCTGCGCCTGCTGTGCTTGTGCTGCTTGTTGTTCATCGGCCATGGAGCCGTCCTCCGTCTTCAATAATTGCAAATTGTCAGGCGCCGTCGACGCCACTCAGTAACTGATCCAGGCGGCCCTGGCGCTCCAGGGTTGCCAGCTCGTCGTAGCCGCCCACATGATGTTCCCCGATCCAGATCTGGGGCACAGTATGACGGCCGCTCTTCACCATCATTTCCTGCCGCAGGGCCGGCTGTCGGTCCACCGCGATGTCGGTGTACTGCACCTGTTTGTCCTGCAGCAGGCGCCGGGCCCGGATGCAGTAGGGGCAATAGGCTGTGCTGTACATGATGACCGGTGCCATCGGGCTTACCGGACGACAGGCAGCTGCAGGTTGCCCCACTCGGTCATGCCGCCGGTCATCTTGTAGACCTGCTCGAAGCCCAGCGCCTTGAGTTGCTTACTTGCCGCACCGGCGCTCTGGCCCATTTTGCACACCAGCACCACTGGCCTCGACCGGTACTTTTCCAGCTCGGGTGCCCGTTTTTCCAGCTGGCTGGCGGGTATGTGCAGGGCATCCACGATATGACCCTGTTTGAAATCCGCACCGTCCCGCAGGTCAACAAACACCCCCTGCTCGCCATTCACCAGGTTGATCGCCTGCTGTGGGGACAGGCCAGCGCCTGATTTGCCGGCCTCGTGCCTGATCAGCAGCGCGACAACTACCAGCAGCGCGGCCACCAGAATCCACTGCTGGGTGAGAAATTCGAGAAAGAGGGCCATGATATCCAGTAAAGTCTTAACGCAACCGGACACCGCCGGCCGTTGGGGCTGTTCAAAAGGGCGCCAAGTATACCCGCAAAGACCGACTGCAACCAGCCCGGGGCGCGCCAGCCCGGGGCACGCCAGCCCGGGGCGCGCCAGCCCGCGGCGCTGGGCCAAACCGTGCGGCTCAGGTAAAATGCCGCGCTTCCCTATACCCGCACCCACGAGGCCGGCAACGACATGAACGACACGCCCAGGAAACCCACTGTCTTAATCGTGCTGGATGGCTGGGGCTACCGCGAGGACCCACGGGACAACGCTATCGCCAACGGCACCACCCCGGTGTGGGACCGGCTGTGGTCGGAGGCGCCGCACACCCTGATTTCCGGTTCCGGACTGGATGTGGGCCTGCCGGAGGGACAGATGGGCAACTCCGAGGTGGGCCACATGAGCCTGGGAGCGGGCCGCATCATCTACCAGAACATCACCCGCATCGACCAGGCCATCGCCGATGGCAGTTTCTTCGAGAATCCCGCTTACGTCGCAGCCGTCGACAAGGCTGTGAGCCAGGGCGGCGCCGTACACCTGTTCGGGCTGCTGTCGCCGGGTGGCGTACACTCGCACGAGGACCAGGTGTTGGCAGCGGTCAGGCTGGCTGCACAACGGGGCGCAGACAAGATCTACCTGCACGCCTTTCTGGACGGTCGCGACACCCCGCCCCGCAGTGCCGGACCCTCGCTGGCAAAGGCCGACGCCCTGTTCGCCGAACTGGGTTGTGGCCGCACCGCCACCATTACCGGCCGCTATTACGCCATGGACCGGGATAATCGCTGGGACCGCGTGCAGCGTGCCTATGACCTGCTGACCGCGGGTCGCACGGAACTGGTTTACGAAACTGCCGCCGGCGCCCTGGCGGCTGCCTATGAGCGGGGCGAGAACGATGAGTTCGTGCAGCCCAGCGCAGTGGTGCCGGCGGGGGAGGCCCCGGCGCTGGTCCGCGATGGCGACACCGTACTGTTCATGAATTTCCGCGCCGATCGCGCCCGCCAGCTCACCCGGGCCTTCGTGCAGCCGGACTTCGACGGATTTGATCGCGGCACCGTGCCCCGGCTGGCGGACTTCGTCATGACCACGGAATACGCGGCCGATATCCCGGCGAGCTGCGCCTTTCCGCCCGAGACACTGGTGAATGTGCTGCCGGAGGTGCTGGCGGCCCGGGGCATGTCCCAGCTGCGCATTGCAGAGACCGAGAAGTATGCCCATGTCACCTTCTTTTTCAGCGGCGGCCGGGAGGAGCTGTTTCCCGGTGAGGTACGCGAGCTGATTCCCTCCCCGGACGTGGCCACCTACGACCTGCAACCGGAAATGAGCGCGCCGGAAGTCACCGACAAGCTGGTCGCGGCAATTCGCTCCGGCCGGTACGACCTGATCGTGTGCAACTACGCCAACGGCGACATGGTGGGACACACCGGCAACTACGAGGCCGCAGTCAAGGCGGTGGAAGCCCTGGACCAGTGCCTGGGCCGGGTGGAGCAGGCCCTGCTGGAAGTGGGTGGACAGGCCCTGATCACCGCGGACCACGGCAACTGCGAGCAGATGACGGATTATGACTCGGGCCAGCACCACACCCAGCACACCACCGAGCTGGTACCTCTGGTCTACATCGGCCAGCGGCAGCTGCAACTGACCCCTGAGGGCGGCCGCCTGCCCGATATCGCTCCCACCCTGCTGGCCCTGATGAACCTGCCACAGCCGCAGGAAATGACCGGCCACAACCTCGCGGAGCCGGTTGCCTAGCCCCGTGCGCCGGCACCTGCCAGCCTGGCTGTGGCTGCTGCCAGCCCTGTTGCTGACCGCGGCCGGGCCGCTGCGGGGCCAGTCGGAGGAGGAGCAGGCCCGTCAGCAGCTGCAGCAATTGCAGCGCGACATCGCCCGGGTCAACAGCGAGTTGAACAGCGAGCGCAGCCAGCGCAACCAGCTGCAGGACGAGTTGCGGCGGGCGGAACTGGCCCTCGGGCGGCTCAAGAAACAACTGGCCGACAACCGCGAACGCATCACCCTGGGCGAACAGCGGCTGAGCAGTTTACGCGACGAGCAGACCCGCCTGCAGGCAGAGCGGGACGCCCAGCAGGCCCGGGTGACGAGTGAACTGCGCACCGCCTGGCAGCTCGGCAACCAGGGCCAGTTGCGGGTATTGCTGAACCAGGAGAGCCCGCACACGGTGGCTCGCGCCCTGGCCTACTACCGCTATTTTTTCCAGGCCCGCAACCGGCTGATCGAGGACTACCGCGCCACCCTGGTCGGCCTGGAAACCGTCGAACGGGAAATCAGCCGCGCCGTGGTGGAACTGGAACAGGCCGCGGAATTGCTGGCGCAACAGGAAGCGGACACTCGAACCGCGCAGCAGCAGAGGCAGCAGACCGTCGCGCGGCTCAACGCAAGCATCGCCAGCAAGACCGACGAGCTGCAGCAACTGGAAGCGAACCGGGCTCGCCTGCAGGAACTGCTGGCCGCCATCGAGGAAGCGGTGGTCAATCTCAAGGTACCGGACAATTACCAGCCGTTCTCCGAGGCCCGCGGCAGCATGCCCTGGCCGGTGGCCGGCAAGCACAGCAACAGCTACGGCCGGCCGCGCAACCAGGGTGACCTGCGCTGGCAGGGGATCAATATCCCGGCCAGCGAGGGCACCACGGTCAAGGCCATCCACCACGGCCGGGTGGTCTACGCGGATTGGTTGCGCGGCTACGGCCTGTTGCTGATCGTGGATCACGGCGAGGGCTACATGAGCCTGTACGCGCACAACCAGACCCTGCTGCGGGAAGTGGGTGAATGGGTCACGGCGGGCACCGCGATCAGCACGGTGGGGGCCAGTGGCGGCCGCACCCGGCCGGGCCTGTATTTCGAGATCCGCCGCGGCGGCAAACCGGTCAATCCCGCCCTGTGGTGCCGCCGCTAGCGGCCGGCGACCCCCGCGGGAGAATGGGGTACACTTACCCGGTTGTTGAACAATGGTCGTGACACTTCGGCGGTACCTATGAACGCGATATCCAAAACCCTGGCAGCCCTGGTAAGCGGCTGCCTGTTGCTGAACCCGGCCCTGGCCGTAGAGGAACAGGGGCGCCTGCCCCTGGAAGAGCTGCGCACCTTCGCCGATGTCTACAACCAGATCCGCGTGGGCTACGTGGAGGAGATCGACGACAGCACCCTGCTGGAGTACGCCATCCAGGGCATGCTGATGGGCCTGGATCCGCACTCGGTCTATCTCACCCGGGAAGCTTTCGAAGACCTGCAGGACAACACCAGTGGTGAGTTCAGCGGCCTCGGCGTGGAGGTCGGCATGGAGGACGGCTACGTCAAGATCATCTCCCCCATCGACGGTTCCCCCGCCGCCGAAGCGGGCCTGCAGACCGGCGATGTCATCCTGAAACTGGACAACACCACGGTCAAGGGCATGAGCCTGAACGAGGCCATCGACAAAATGCGCGGTCCCAAGGGCAGCGAAATCCAGCTCACCATCGGTCGCCCCGGGGACAGCCAGCCCTTCGAACTCACCCTGATACGGGACGTGATCAAGGTGGCCAGCGTGCGCGACCGCTGGCTGGAGCCTGGCTACGGCTATATCCGTATCGCCCAGTTCCAGAACCGCACCGGGGAGGATGTCCGCAAGTCGCTGGAAAAATTGATGACCGACCAGCAGTTGAAGGGCCTGGTACTGGACCTGCGCAATAACCCCGGCGGCATCCTGCGTTCCAGCGTCGACGTGGCGGAGCTGTTCCTGGACGGCGGTACGGTGGTTTACACCGAAGGTCGGCTGGCCAATTCCGATATTTTCTACGAGGCCCGTGCCAACGATGACAGTGAGGGCACGCCGCTGGTGGTGCTGATCAATGGCGGTTCGGCCTCAGCCTCGGAGATCGTTGCCGGGGCCCTGCAGGACCACCGCCGGGCGGTAATCATGGGGACCAACAGCTTCGGCAAGGGCTCGGTGCAGACCGTTCTGCCCCTGTCCGATTCGCGCGCGGTAAAACTCACCACCGCGCTGTACTTCACGCCCAACGGGCGTTCCATCCAGGCCCAGGGCATCGAACCCGACATCCAGGTGGAGCGCGCCAAGGTCACGGCCTACGACAGTTCCCGCCGGCTGTCCGAAGCGGACCTGAGCGGTCACCTGGGCAACGGTAACGGCGGCGGAGACCGGCGCAAGGAACCCACGAAGAACGAGTTGCTGGGGACGGATAACCAGCTTTACGAGGCCCTGACCCTGCTGAAAGGCCTGAATGTACTGGGAATGCGCGACCAGACCGGGGCGGTTGTCAGCCCGGCCGACGCGTCGGGTTCCTGACCGCCGCCCGGGCCGGGCAGTGGAGCCGGGCCCGGTGGCCGGCTGGCCCTGCCTAAAGTCTCACCTCGATCCCGTGCGCGGCCATATAGGCCTTGGCCTGCGGCACGGTGTACTCGCCAAAGTGAAAGATGCTGGCGGCCAGCACCGCATCGGCACCGCCCTGGAGAATACCCTCCACCAGGTGGTCGAGGTTACCGACCCCGCCCGAGGCGATCACCGGAATCTCAACTGCATCCGTAATGGCACGGGTCACGCCCAACTCGAACCCGTTTCTGGTACCGTCCCGGTCCATACTGGTGAGCAGGATTTCACCGGCGCCGAGTTCGGCCATTCTGACCGCCCACGCCACCGCGTCGATGCCCGTGGGCCGGCGTCCGCCGTGGGTGAAAATCTCGTAACGCGGCTGGCCGTCCACGTCCTCGACACGCTTGGCGTCGATCGCCACCACGATGCACTGGGAACCGAAACGCCCGGCAGACTCGCGCACGAGCTCCGGGTTGTGGATGGCGGCAGTATTGATACTGACCTTGTCGGCCCCGGCATTGAGCATGGTGCGGATATCCTCCACCGTGCGGATACCGCCGCCGACCGTGAGCGGGATAAACACGTGCTCGGCGATCTGCTCCACCGTGTGCACGGTGGTGTCCCGCCCCTCGTGACTGGCGGTAATATCGAGAAAGGTAACCTCGTCGGCCCCCTGCTCGTTGTAGCGCATGGCGATTTCCACCGGGTCACCCGCATCGCGGATATCGACGAAGTTCACGCCCTTCACCACGCGGCCGTTTTCCACGTCCAGGCAGGGGATGATGCGTTTCGCCAGTCCCACGGTCAGGCGCTCTCCGCCAGCTGGTCGCACAATTGCTGGGCCTCGGCCACAGCCAGCGTGCCCTCGTAGATGGCACGGCCGGTGATGGCGCCGCAGATGCCTTCGCCGGCCACCGCCGCGAGCGCCCGGATGTCCTCGATATCGGTAATGCCGCCGGAGGCAATCACCGGGATACGGGAGGCGCGGGCCATGGCCAGCGTGGCCTCCACGTTGACCCCCTGCATCATGCCGTCGCGGGCAATGTCGGTGTAGACGATGGCGGACACGCCGTCGGCCTCGAAGCGCCGGGCCAGGTCCGTGGCGCGCAACTGGGAGACCTCGGCCCAGCCGTCAGTGGCCACCAGGCCATCCTTCGCGTCCAGCCCGACAATCACCCTGCCCGGGAACGCGGTGCAGGCCTCGGCCACAAATTCCGGTTCTTTCACCGCCCTGGTGCCGATAATGACGTAACTGACCCCGGCCCTTACATAGTGTTCGATGGTCTCCAGGCTGCGGATGCCGCCGCCGATCTGGATCGGCAGCTCCGGGTAGGCCGCGGCGATGGCGGTTACCACCTCACCGTTGACCGGCTCGCCGGCAAAGGCGCCGTTCAGGTCCACCAGGTGCAGGCGCCGGCAACCGGCATCCACCCAGCGGGCCGCCATGGCCACCGGGTCGTCGGAGAACACGGTACTGTCCTCCATCAGCCCCTGCCGCAGGCGCACGCACTGGCCGTCCTTCAGGTCGATTGCGGGGATAATCAGCATTGTCCGTTCCAATCCAGAAAGTTGCGCAGCAGCTGCAGTCCTGCGGTGGCGGATTTCTCCGGGTGAAACTGCACCGCGAACAGGTTGTCCCGGGCCAGCGCGGCATCCGCGGCAACCCCGTATTCCACCGCGCCCGCCAGCAGCGCCCGATCTACCGCGTGAACGTAATAACTGTGCACGAAATAAAAGCGCGTGTTGTCTTCGATGCCCTGCCACATGGGGTGAGCACGGGTCTGGCGCACCTCGTTCCAGCCCATGTGGGGCACCTTGAGGCGGCGGCCGGCCGCATCGTGCAGCGGATGGCCGAAGAAGCGCACCTCGCCGGGAATGATATCCAGGCAATCCACCCCGCCGTTCTCCTCGGAGCGGCTCATCAGCGCCTGCATGCCGACACAGATGGCGAGCACCGGGACATGGCGCGAGACCAGCGCCTGTTGCAACAACTCGTCGCACTTCAGGCGCCGGATTTCTGCCATGCAATCACGGATTGCGCCCACCCCGGGAAAAACCACCCGGTCGGCGCGGGCGATCTCCGCCGCGTCATGGGTCACCACCACGCGCTCGGCGCCCACGTGCCGGAGGCCGCTGGCCACCGAGTGCAGGTTACCCATGCCGTAGTCGATGACGGCGACTGTACCGCTCATACGCGCTGCCTACAGAACGCCCTTGGTGGAGGGCGTGACACCGGCCATGCGCTCGTCCGCCGCCAGCGCCATGCGCAGCGCCCGACCGAAGGCCTTGAACACGGTCTCGGCCTGGTGGTGACTGTTGTCGCCGCGCAGGTTGTCCACATGCAGGGTCACCAGGGCGTGGTTGATGAAGCCCTGAAAGAATTCGTGAAACAGGTCCACGTCGAACCCGCCCACGCTGGCGCGGGTAAAAGGCACGTGAAACTCCAGGCCCGGGCGGCCGGAGAAATCCACCACCACTCTTGAGAGGGCCTCGTCCAGGGGTACGTAGGCGTGGCCGTAACGCACTATGCCTTTCTTGTCCCCCACCGCCTGGGCGACTGCCAGGCCCAGGGTGATGCCGATATCCTCCACCGTGTGATGATCGTCGATGTGCAGGTCGCCCACCGCCTTGATGTCCAGGTCGATCAGCCCGTGGCGGGCGATCTGGTCCATCATGTGCTCCAGGAAGGGAATCCCGGTATCAAACTGGGCCGCGCCGGTACCGTCCAGGTTCACCATCACGGTGATCTGGGTCTCCAGCGTATTGCGTGTCACGGTGGCCTTGCGTTCAGCCATGGGTCGCTCCGCGTGTAGGCCCGGGGGGCCGGAAAAACGCGCCATTATAAGGTAACAAGCCCTTGAATTCACTGGCAGTTTTACGCCCCCGGAAGTACCCTGTTCCGGCACCGTCACCCCGGCGAAAGCCGGGGCCCATCGTCATCCCGGTTGCACCATCGTCATCCCCGCGAAGGCGGGAATGCAGCAAACAGCCAAGGAACCACCAAGCCCATGCCCCCGTCCTTCTCTGACCGCGTACTGACCTGGTTCGACCAGCACGGCCGCAAGGACCTTCCCTGGCAGCGGGACATCACGCCCTACCGGGTGTGGGTGTCGGAGATCATGCTGCAGCAGACCCAGGTACGCACGGTCATCCCCTACTACGAGCGCTTCATGGCGCGTTTCCCCACCGTAGGGGAACTGGCGGCAGCCGCGGAAGACGAGGTCCTGCACCTCTGGACCGGCCTCGGCTACTACGCCCGGGCCCGCAACCTGCACAAGGCCGCGCGCCAGGTCTGTGAGCAGTTCCACGGCGAATTTCCCGCCACGGTCGACGCCCTGGCCGGACTGCCGGGCGTCGGCCGCTCCACCGCCGGGGCCATTGTCAGTATCGCCTACCGGAAACGTGCCCCGATCCTGGACGGGAACGTGAAACGGGTGCTGGCCCGGCACGGCGCCATCGACGGCTGGCCGGGTGACGCGGCAGTCCTGAAGCAATTGTGGGCCCTGGCGGAGGATTACACCCCAGGCGAACGGGTCGCCGATTACAGCCAGGCCATGATGGACCTGGGCGCCACCCTGTGCACCCGTTCGAGGCCGGACTGCGGGCGCTGTCCGCTGGCGCTGGACTGCCGGGCGCTGGCAGCCGGCGAGCAGGACCGCTACCCCGGCAGGAAGCCGAAAAAGGCCCTGCCAGTGAAGTCCACCGTGTTCCTGATGGCCCAGTCACCAGACGGCGACCTGTGGCTGGAGCGGCGCCCACCCAGCGGTATCTGGGGCGGGCTGTGGTGCTTCCCGGAACTGGACGGCGAAGACGAATGCACCACGTGGTGCGTGGACCGTTGGGGACGGGAACCCGCCGCGGCCGAACAGTGGGAGCCCTTCCGCCATACCTTCAGCCACTATCACCTCGACATCCAACCGGTGCTCGTTACCCTGGACCGCGAGCCCGGCGCGGTCATGGATACCAGCGCCCAGCTCTGGTATAACCTGCGCCAACCCCCGGCCGTAGGCCTGGCAGCCCCGGTTTCCGGCCTGCTCGAGCGCCTGGCCCAGCGCACCTAGAGGAAATCCACATGGCACGCACCGTGTTTTGCAAGAAGTACCAGCAGGAAATGGAAGGACTGGACGCCCCGCCCTACCCGGGCCCCAGGGGCCAGGAGATTTTCGAGCACGTCTCGAAGCAGGCCTGGGCCGACTGGCAGGCGCACCAGACCATGCTGATCAACGAAAAGCACCTCAGCCTGGTGGACCCGGATGCGCGCAAATACCTGCAGCAGGAAATGGAAAAATACCTCGCCGGCGAGGACTTCGACCAGGCCGAGGGCTACGTCCCTCCGAGCGAGTAGACGCCACCCTCAGGCACGCTTGACTCCCGCGGCCTCTGCGGGTTTAATACGCGCCTCTCGCAAGCCGCGACCACGCCCAGATAGCTCAGTCGGTAGAGCAGGGGATTGAAAATCCCCGTGTCGGCAGTTCGATTCTGTCTCTGGGCACCATCTTTCAACTTCGCCGGAACTGAAACTCCCCGCTCGGGCCATTTTTGATAGAGAAGGCCCCCTCGTGCAGCAGCCTGTGATGCTTCGAACAGAGCAGGATCGTGTTATCCAGGCTCGTATATCCCCCGTCAGCCCAGTGCATCACGTGATGCGCGTCGAGCCATTTCTCATGAGTGCATCCTGGATACCGACAACACTTGTCACGCGCGAGTAATGCTCGTCTCAGGGCTGGCTGCACCACGCGGTGCTTCCTGCCCACATTAAGTGGATTTCCTTTTTCATCTTCCTCAACAGTTACCACGGCGCTATCACAACAAAGCCGTCGCACCGTCTCAATCGGCAGGTCACTGTTGCTCTTCTCATCGGGCTGACCGCGCAGAGCTTTCTCATCCACATGCACCACCACCTGGTAATGATCCGCTGTACAGCTCTTCTGTTCCTCGCCACCAGCAAGGTATCCGCGCGCTACCTCGACCAGCGCATCCGCCTGCTGCTGGTGGAGGGTTTCTGCGCCTGCACCCCCCTCGGAGGTCTCCATCGATGCCAGCGCCATCTCCAAAGCTTTCATCACCAACTCGCCCTGTTCACGCGGCAGTTCAACGGAAATGGTCATACTCCCATCTCCGTGCGTAGAGCGACTCAGGTATCGCTCCCGGTGCAGGCGCTGCGCATCCTCACCCGCGAACTGCCTGTGCACATTGCGCAATTTCCGGCAGTGATCATCCACCTGCTGCGCAGTGGCCAGGATGGCGTAATCCAGCAACCGCTCTTCCGTAGCCGGTGTGGCGATGCGAGTGAGCGCCCGTGCCTTGGAATAGGACAGTTCACCGGATTGGAAAGCGCCTGAAGTCAAGGGCAGGTCGAACAGGGCGTTGGCCACCCGCAGTTTTTCCCGCGCGGTACCGGGGCACAGGCCGCACTTCATGTTCAGCCACTCGGCGCAGTTGTTGAAGTGGTAGGCCTTCCAGCCCTGGCGCAGGTCGAACTCCCTCACCAGCACCAGAAACTCGTATTCCTCCGCGTTTATCCTGCCGGCAAGGTTGATGATTTCATCTTCCAGATCATCCAGGCTGCGGCGGGAAAGATATTGGACGTTTTCCATAACAGGGGCCTCTTTTATCGAACTGGAGCGCACTTTCACACACACAATTCTACCCCTAACTCATTGATATAATTATCTTTTTATCACATCAAATGCGTTCATCCATTATCGCCGGCCAGGGCGCCGTACCCGGGAACACCCGCCTTCCTGACAGATGTCAGCTAACCACCCGGCCGCCGTTCACCCCGATCGTCTGCCCGGTCACGTAACCGCTCGCCTCCGCACACAACCAGGCACAGGCATTGGCGATATCCTCCGGCTCACCCAGGCGGCGCACCGGCAGCGTGGCCTTGAGGGTCTCGGTGGAGATATTGAAATTCTTCGCGTTCGCCTCCGACATGATGGTGCCCATTACCGAGCCCGGGGGAATGTTGTTCACCGTGATGCCGTGGGGGCCGAGTTCCTGTGCCAGGGAGCGGGTCAGGGTAATCACCGCCCCCTTGGAGGAGGAGTAGTGGGCCGCGTTGACCGCGCCGGTCTGGCCGCTGGAGGAGGAGATATTCACGATCCGGCCCCAGCCCCCCGCCTTCATATCAGGCAGGGCCTCCTGGGTCACCCGGAACAGGCCGTGCACATTCACCCGGTAGATGAACTCCCACTCCTGATCGGAGATCTGTTCGAAAGGGGTGAAAGCCACCACCCCGGCGTTATTCACCACGATATTGACCGGCCCGAAGGTCTCGCGCAGGATTGCCAGGGCGGCGCGCACCTGCTCGCGGTCCGACACGTCGGCACCCAGCGCCACCGCGTTCCCGCCATCCTCCCGAATCGCCGCGACCGTGTCGGCGCAGCGCTGCGCGTCGAGGTCGAGCACGCCAACCGCGACGCCGTCCCGGGCCAGGCGCCGGGCGCAGGCGGCGCCAATGCCGGCTGCGGCGCCGGTAACCAGTGCTACTTTTCCCGTCATGTGAGTTTTCCTTTGTGTTACGTGAGGAGTTGTGAATCAACATTGTTGGTTATTATTTGAGGCCAGCAAGATACAACAAATGGCGATTCTTGGCGACATCCTGAAATCGGCGCAGGAGAGCCGGCTTGAAACCATATCCTGGGCAAAGGGGATATGGCGCGATCTTTAGCGCATGAGCGACGGCCAATTCCGCATCTGCAAACGGGAGGTCATCACCGACTGGGACATCATCACAGCACCCACCATGGCGCTGATTTTCTGAGCCAGACTTCACCGCCCGGCTATACTGGACTGATTTCGAAGAAACTGGCGGAGATTACCTATGACCCTGCAAGTCATCGACGACGGCTTCGAACAGACCTTCGGCTGGCCCGGCTGAGCCCGGCGGTGCAGTCAGCGTGTCAAACGGGTAAAGTTGCCGCAACAGACATATCAGGGACCTCAGGGTGGTAGCCGTCTTCCTGTTCAACGGTATCGTGGTCGCGCTGGTGGTGCTGATCCATTATGAGTTCCTGCACCAGTTCACCGTGCTGATGCCGCGGATGAAAATCCGCCATCGTTTCCGCATTGTGATCGGGGTGTTTGGCGCGCTGGTCGCCCACGCCATCGAGGTGTGGATTTTTGCCCTGTCCTACCTGTGGATGCACCGCAGTAAAGGCTGGGGACACCTGCAGGGCAACTTCGAGAACACCATCTGGGACTGCGTGTATTTCTCCTTTACCTCCTACACCACCCTGGGCACCGGCGACATCGAGCCCATCGGCCAGTTGCGTTACCTGACCGGGCTGGAATCCCTGACCGGCCTGGTCCTGATTACCTGGACCGCTTCGTTCCTGTACCTTGAAATGACCCGCTACTGGGACGAGGGCTGAGCCTATGCACAGACTGCACATACTCTGGGGATCGTTGGGGCTGCTCTTTTTCGTCGCCACCGGCCTGTATATGCGCCTGGTGGTCGGCGTGGAGCACCTGCCGGACGCCGAGCGCCTGTTGTACCGCTCGTCGCATATCTACATCATGCTCGGCTTCGCCGCCAACCTGTTCCTCGGTAGCTGCCTGTCCAGGCGCAGGCTGAGCGTGCTGGAGTGGCTGTGCTCCGCGCTGGTGCTGCTGGCTCCCGCGGTGCTGGCGGCGAGCTTCTTCCTCGAGCTGAGCCGGCCCGGTATAGATCGACCCATGGCCAACCTCGCCCTGTTCGGTCTGTTCGGTGCTGCGGCCCTGCTGGCCCTGCGCGAGTGCTGGAGCGCACTGCGCGGCGGAACAGGGGTAGAGGCATGAGCGATACAAGGATCAGGCCCGCCGAGGTCGCGGACTGCGCCCTGATACTGCATTTCATCCGCGAGCTGGCCAAGTACGAAAAAGCCCTGCACGAGGTAGTGGCCACGGCGGAGGACCTGGAAGCCATCCTGTTCTGCGCCAATCCCAGGGTCGAGGCGCTGGTCTGCGAGGTGGATGGCGAGCCGGCCGGCATCGCAATCTACTTCTTCAATTTCTCCACCTGGCTGGGCAAGCTGGGCCTGTTCCTGGAGGACCTGTACGTGTCGCCACGGTTTCGCGGCCATGGCGCAGGCAAGGCCCTGTTGCGACACCTGGCCCAGGTCGCCGTGGCCAGGGACTGCGGCCGCTTCGAGTGGAACGTGCTGGACTGGAACCAGTCGGCGATCGATTTCTATGAGGCCTTCGGCGCCCAAGCCCAGAGCGAATGGGTCGGCTACCGGCTCACCGGCCAGGCATTGCGGGATTTCGCCGCCGGCGACGACTAACGCGCCCCCAGCTTCGCCAGGGCGGCGCGCAGCGCCTGCGGGTCCAGGGTTTCCAGCGGCAGGGCCAGCATGGCCTCGACGCGCCGCCTGACCTCAGCGATGGTGGTGTGGAAGGCCCCGGCCACCTCGGCCTCGCTGCCGGACAGTTTCGACGGGTCTGCCAGGCCCCAGTGCAGTGTCAGGGTATCGCCCAGCCACAGGGGACAGGGCTCGCCCGCGGCACTGTCGCAGACCGTGATGACCAGGTCCACGCCGCTGTCGGCGAACTCGTCCCAGGACTGGCTGCGCAGGCCAGCGGTGGGATAGCCCGCCTCCCGCAGGTAGCGCAGGGACAGGGGATGGACCTCGCCCGCCGGCTCGCTGCCCGCGGACAGTGCCTTCAGTCGGCCCCGGCCCAGGTGATTGGTTACCGCCTCGCAGATAATGCTGCGGCAGCGGTTGTGGGTGCAGACATAGAGGATTTTCATCTGGCGGGTGCGCGCTCGATGTTCATGCCGATACCTCCAATGGCGGCTCGCCCGGAGCGCGCTCCACGACCTCGCCAATGATCGCCGCCTGTTCGCTCCCCGCCCGCTGCAGCGCCACGAGCAATTCCCCGGCCCGCTGCGCGGCAACAGACAGCAACAGGCCGCCGCTGGTCTGGGGATCGAACAGCAACTCGCGCGCAAGCTCATGCTCAGCACCGGCCAGTTGTTCCGGAGTCGGTGTATTGGCTTCCCGGGCGGTGCTGAAAATGCCCTGGCCCATGGCCGCCAGTGCGCCCGGCAAAGCCGGCACGCAATCCAGGTTCAAACGGGCGCCCTGGCCCGGCTGCAGCATCTCCAGCAGGTGACCCGCCAGGCCGAAGCCGGTGATATCCGTGGCTGCGGATGCGCCGTGTGACAGCGCCAGCTCCGCCGCAGGCGCGTTGCTGGCCAGCATATGTTCAATCGCCGCGTGGACGTCGCGTCCGTCAGCCCGCAGTTGCATGTGGGCGGCGAGCAGGGTCCCGGTGCCCAGGGGTTTACTCAGGATCAACCTGTCCCCGGGTCGCACACCGCGCTTGGTCAGCATGCCGCGCTCCCCCACCACACCGTTCACCGCGAACCCGAGCGCCAGCTCCGCGCCCTGCATGCTGTGCCCCCCCGCCAGCTGGCAGTCCACGGCGGCGAATTCCTGCAGTGCACCCGCCAGCACCTGCTTCAACTCCCTTCGCTGCAGGCGCGGCACAGCAAAGGGCAGGATGACCGCGGCCAGCGCCGAGAGCGGGCGCGCTCCACAGGCGTACAGGTCCGACAGGGCGTGGTTGGCCGCAATCCGCCCCATCAGCCAGGGGTCATCCACCAGCCCCCGCAACAGGTCGAGGCTCTGCAGCGTCGGCCCCTGCAGGGGCAGTACCACCGCATCCTCCCCCGGTTCGGCAGCGAGGCAGCTGGCGGGGAAATCGGCGCGCAATGCTTCCAGCACCTCGGCCAGCACTGCCGGGCCCACTTTGGCGCCGCAGCCGCCGCAGGGCTGCTGCGCCAGGGCCTCGCCCGTGATCCGGGAGGTCATCGCCGGCAGGTCCTCGAAGCGCGCCATGAACTCGCGATCGATCCGGTCTTTCCAGCGCCATACCCACTCGCCGGTGGCGCTGAACGGGCCCCGGTCAGCAGTGGCCCGACGCGCTCCCAGCGACAATAGCGACAGGAACCGCTGCTGGGGACGGTGCTCCGCCAGGGGCAGTCCCCGTGCGGCCGCCTGCAGGTTGCGGGCCAGCACCGGGCCCTGGCGCACCGCGTAGACACCGGCCTTGGGCCGCGGGTGATTGAGCTGGGTGGCGCAGTCGCCAGCGGCAAATATGCGCTCGTCGGCGGTGGACTGCAGGGTGTCCCGCACAGCCAGGAAACCCTGCCCGTCCACCGGCAGGCCCGACGCCGCCAACCACGGAGCAGGGGCCGCGCCGGTACACCAGAACAGGTGCTCAAAGCCGGCATCGCCGCCCCCGGCAAAGTGCAACTGGTCGGCACTGACCCGTTCCACCCGGCGACCGCAGCTGAGGCTGACACCGGCATCGGCCAGGGCCTGCTCTACCGCCCGCCGCGCGCGCCGGTTATAGCCCAGCAGGATCTCATCGGCCCCGCAGTACAGCGCGAACTCGATGTCCCGGCCCTGGAGCCGATGTGTCATGGCGAGTATCAGTTCTACCGACCCGGCGCCGCCACCCACCACCGCGATACGGCAGGAACGCCCTGTCTGCAGCTGTCGTTCCAGCTCCTGCCAACGGCGCCACAGGCCCGCTACCGGTTTGACCGGCACCGCGTGTTGCCGCGCACCGGGCACCGGGTCCAGCTCCGGCTGGGAGCCGATATCGATACTGAGCAGGTCATAGTGGATGGCCGGCCGCCCTGCCAGGCTGAGCCGCCGGGCCGCGGGGTCCAGCGCGGTGACTTCAGCCGCCAGGAAGCGCACCCCGGCCCAGCGGCACAGGCGCGCCAGGTCGATATGGGTATCCTCGAAACCGTAGTGACCGGCGATCAGGCCCGGCAGCATGCCCGAATAGGGGGTATGACTGGCGGGCGACACCAGGGTGATGCGCAGACCCGCTACCGGGTCCATGGCCAGCATCCGCAGGGCCAGGGCGTGGGCGTGGCCACCGCCTACCAGCACCAGGTCCTGCCTGATCTCGGTCGCGGGCTGCAAGTCAGCCTGCTCCCGCCATCTGCCGGGCGAAATCCACCACCGCCTCGCGCGGGCCGCTGAACAGCCGCTCGCCCTCCCGCCGGGCCAGCTGGTACTCGTACATGGGATCGTAGTACCCGGTCAGCAACAGCTCGATCCACTCCCGGTGGCCGCCGGGGTCGCCACTCCGCCATTGCGTCTCGAAGGCCTGCGCCATCAGGGCACTGACCCGCTGCTGGCGCTCACCCCCCAGGCGTTTGCGGATTTTCAGCAGGTCCTGCTGCAACTTGTCCGCATGCAGCTGAGTACCCTCTTCCCCGTACAATTGCTCGTAGCGCCGGCCCAGGTCGATAATATAGTCTTCGATCACCACGTGGACCCGCTCTGCCAGGGTCTGTTCCACCACCAGCATGGGCGCGCCGGCCATTTTCTCCCGCAGCACCTCCGGCAGGTAGACCCGGCCGATCAGGCGACCCTCATCCTCCAGGAACAGGGGCCCGGGATCGCTGGCCAACTGTTTCAGCAGCGCGATGGACAGGCAGTTCTCGAAGTCGATCTGGCTGGGCTGGGCCTGCGGCAACTGGCCGAAGGTGGAGCCGCGGTGACGGGCCAGACCCTCCAGGTCCACTGACCGGGGCAGCGCCTGGATGACCCGGGTCTTGCCGGTCCCGGTCTTGCCGCTGACCAGTACGATATCCGCCGCGACGACCGAGCGCGCCAGTTCGTCGATCAGGAAGCGGCGCATGGCCTTGTAGCCGCCGAGCACCAGCGGATAGTGGATGCCCTCCGCCGCCAGCCAGCGCTGCACGGTTTGCGAGCGCAGGCCACCGCGGAAGCAGTACAGGTAGCCCGTGGGGTTGGCGCGGGCAAACTCGCACCAGGCCGCCAGGCGCTCCGCCCTGGTCGCGCCAGAGACCAGTTGATGACCCAGTTCGATGGCCGCCTGCTGGCCGCGCTGCTTGTAGCAAATCCCTACCTCGGCCCGCTCCTCGTTGCTCATCAGCGGCAGGCTGCGGGCACAGGGAAAAGCGCCCTGGGCGAATTCGCCCGGGGAGCGCATATCCATCATGGGAGTGTCGGAGAGGAAAAGTTGCCGGTAGTCGTCAGTATCGGGCCGCCGGGACATGGGAATGATTACTCGGCTTCCCCGCCAAACAGGGCGATGACCCGTTCCTGCAATTCACTCAGCGCATCGGACATAAGGGCGAAGTCGGCGTCCAGGCGCGCCGCCTGGTCCGCTTCGGGAATCTCCTCATTCTCCTTCATCAGTTCGTCCGCGAACTTCAGTCGTCTCAGGCACAGGTCCTCCGCGAGCACCAGAGACAGGCGTTCATCCCAGTTCAGGGACAGGCGCGCCACCTGCTTGCCCGCGTGCAGGTGAGTTTCCACCTCTTCACTCAACAAATCAACGCCGCGGCAGCGCACCACGCCGCCATCCTCGCCGGGCTCGCGCAGCTCGCATTCGCCCCCCAGTTCGAAATCCTGCGGCAGGTTGCGGTGTACCAGCCAGTTGGTCATGGTCGCCGTGGGCGCGTTGTTGACCTGCGGCAGCAGTACCGGGAATGAGCCGATGCTGTCGCGCAGGGTATTGAGCAGCTCCTCCGCCCGGGCGGCGCTGGCAGCATCGACGAAGATCCAGTTGCTGCGGGTGTCTATGTAGGCGAACACCGCGGCGCTGCGGGAAAAAGCCCGTGGCAGGCAGTCCTGTACGATCTCGTCCTTCAGCGACAGACGCTCCTTGCGATACACCTTGCGTCCCTGTTCGGTTTCGATAGCGGCGACCTTCTCCTCCAGTTGCTCACGCACCACGGTGGCGGGTAGCAGCTTCTCCTCGCGCTTCAACTTTAGCAGGAAGCGGCCGTTGGCGGCGTGCACCAGGGTCTCGGTATCGTCCCCCAGTGGAGGGACCCAGCCCATCGAAACGGCCTGGGATTTGGCGCAGGGGGTGAAGGTGCGGCCGGCGAGCTGGTCACCCAGCTGCTCTGGACTGAGATCAAACGGGGCAGTGAGCCGGTAGGCCCGGAGATTTTTGAACCACATAGAAATGACAGATACCGGGAAAAGCGGGGGATTGTACAACATGTTGACCGCCGCGCGTTGTGCCCGGCGCGGGAAAAAGCTTTAATTTTCGGCCCCGAAACGGAGAAAACAGCATGCCCGATCTGCCCAAGGCCAGCCCCAACAAGCCGCGCAGGACCCGCGACATCAGTGCCTGGGACCTGGAAACCGACGTCGCTGTCGTCGGCTTCGGCGGTGCCGGCGGCTGCGCCGCCATCGAGGCGGCTGACGCGGGCTCGCAGGTGACTATTTTCGAACTGGCCAGCGCCAGCGGTGGCTCCACCGCGATGTCCAGTGCCGAGATCTACATGGGCGGCAACGGCGGTACACGAGTGCAGAAAGCCTGCGGCTTCGAAGACCGCAGCGAAGACATGTTCACCTACATGATGATGTCCGCCGGGCCGCAGGCGGACGAAGCCAAGATCCGCAACTACGTGGATAACAGCACCGCCCACTTCCAGTGGCTGCTGGACCTGGGAGTGCCGTTCAAGGACAGTTTCCACGCCGAGCGGGCCATCATGTGCCTCACCGACGACGGCCTGCTGTACACCGGCAGCGAGAAGGCCTATCCCTTTGCCCAGCAGGCCAGGCCCTGCCCGCGTGGCCACAACCTGTACATCGAGGGTGACAATGGCGGCCCGCTGTTCATGAAAATCGTCACCGAGAACGTGGAGCGGCGGGACAATATCTCGGTGCGTTACGAGGTGCGCGCCCTGTCGCTGATCGTCGACGACGACGGCGCAGTGGCCGGACTGGTCGTCAGGGAGAACCAGCAGGAACTGAACGTGCGCACCCGCCAGGGCGTCATTCTCTGTGCCGGCGGCTTCTGCATGAACGAGGACATGCTGAAGAAATACGCCCCACGGCTCACCCGCGGCACGGAAGCCATCGGCAACCCCGGCGATACCGGCACCGGTATCCAGATGGGCATCTCGGTCGGCGCCGCCGCCATCAACATGCACGAGGGCTTCATCTCCCTGCCCTACTATCCGCCAGCCTCCATGACCTACGGCATCCTGGTAAACGACAAGGGCCAGCGCTTCATCAACGAGGACGTCTACCACGGCCGCCTGGGCTGCGCCCTGCTGGAGCAGCAATCCGACCGTTTCTACTTCATCCTGACCGTCGACCATTACGGCGACTACGAGCGCTCCAGCTACATGGGTGCACCGGTGTGCGGCACCGGCGAGACGGTGGTGGAACTGGAAAAGGAGTTGGGCCTGCGCGAGGGCAGCCTGCAGCACACCATCCGCACCTACAACGAGGACGTTGCCGCCGGTGATGACACCCAGCAACACAAGGCAGCGGAATGGCTGGAACCACTCAAGCCGCCCCTGGTGGCCCTGAACGTGACCCCGGGCCACGGCGCTTTCTACCCCTTCTTCACCCTGGGGGGACTGGACACATTGCCCACTGGCGAGGTCGTCGACCCGGGCCGCAATGTAATCCCCGGCCTGTACGCCGCGGGCCGCACGGCCTGCGGGGTGGTCCGTCGGGGCGACGGCTACTCCAGCGGCATGTCCGTGGGAGACGCGACCTTTTCCGGGCGCATGGCCGGGAAGCAGGCCGCCAGCGCGGCGCGGCGCGACTGAGGCATTCCGTTCGCACCTGGCCGGTCGCACCTGGCCGGCGGCACCTGTCCGGCCGAACCTCGCCGGCCGCACCTGGCCGGCGGCACCTGCCCTTGCCAGCGCCCGGCGGCGCTTCTACCATAGCAAACGGGGCCGACGCCCCGTTTTCATTCCTGCCACGAAACCAGGGGATCAATTGATGAAATACCTGCACACCATGGTGCGCGCCAGCGACCTGGAAGCATCTCTGGATTTCTACTGCAACAAGCTGGGCCTGGAGGAAGTGCGCCGCTACGACAGCGAGGCAGGCCGCTTCACCCTGGTATTCCTGGCTGCGCCGGATGACCTGGACGCCGCGCGGGATCACAATGCACCCTGTGTGGAGATCACCTGGAACTGGGACCCGGAGGAGTACACCGGCGGGCGTAATTTCGGTCACCTGGCCTACCGTGTCGACGATATATACGCCACCTGCCAGCGACTGATGGACGCCGGGGTAACCATCAACCGGCCGCCACGGGATGGCCATATGGCCTTCGTCCGCTCGCCCGACGGCATCTCCATCGAACTGCTGCAGGCGGGCGACTCCCTGCCACCGCAGGAACCCTGGGCTTCCATGGAGAACAGCGGCAGCTGGTAGCAAAGTGGCCAGCGTGTTCAGCAGTTTCGCCAGCCGGCTGATCCTGCTGCTCACCCTGTGTTCCGGCCTCGTTGTAGGCGCCGGCCTGTGGCTGGATTACCGCCTGTCGCGGGCGGATATCATACAGCGCGTCAGCCAGGAGTCCGAGGAGACCATTGCCAACATGGTCGCGGATCTCGAGAACCTGCTGGACGGGGTCGAGGGATCCACCCTGTTCCTTGGCCGCATCGTGCAACAGCGGGACCACGAGCCAACCGTGCTGGAAGAGCTGGTGCGGGACGTGGTGGAGAACAGCGACGACATCTACGGCGCCACCATTGCCCTGAATCCGGCGCTGGTGGAGGACCCGCTGGGCTTTGCACCCTATTACTACCGCCGCGACGGCCTGGTCGTCAGCAAGGACCTGCGACAAGGCGACAAGCCCTACTGGCAACGTCCCTGGTTCCGCGAGGCCGCCACCGGTGGCGAGCCGCGCTGGGTCGAACCCTATTTCGACAAGGAGGGTGGTGAAACGCTGATGACCACCTACTCGGTCCCGGTGATCCGACCGGGCGGCGTCCCGACGGCGGCAGGCGGCGGGCCGGAGCCCTACGCGGTAGTCACCGCGGACATCACCCTGGCGGACCTGCAGGGCTACCTGCAGCGGCTGAACCTGGGCTCGAGTGGTTTCGGTATCCTGCTCAGCCGCGCAGGGGTGGTCCTGAGTTCCAGGATTCCCGGGCAGATCATGCACCACTATGCGGAAGTCGTTGACCCCACCGAGCTGCCGTTCTGGCAGCAACTGATCGAGCAGGTCCAGGACGGCGGTTCCGCCACCGGCCGCATCGAGTGCCCGGGACTGTCCGGCCGCTGCGTGGTTCGCATGGGGGCCCTGCAATCCACCGGCTGGCCGGTGGGAGTGATCTACTCCGAAGACGAGTTGCTCGAGCCCCTGAGGCGTTTCCAGCGCAAGACCCTGGTCGTGGGTAGCCTGATCCTGCTGGTGGTGGCCCTGGCGGTGGCACTGGTTTCCCGTCGCCTGACCCGCCCGCTCAGCGCACTGGCCGAGGCCAGTGGCGAAATTGCCCACGGCCGGCTCAACGGCCGCCTGCCCACCCCCCGGGGAGAGGACGAGCTGGCCCAGTTGATCCGCTCCTTTGCCGCCATGCAGACCGATCTCAAGGCCCATATCGAGCGGCTGGAGCAGGCCACGGCCAGCCGCAGCCGGCTGGAGGGTGAGCTGGCAGCCGCGCGGGAGATTCAGATGGCCATGCTGCTCGGGGAAGGCGAGGCCAGAGAGCAACTGGCCGGGCTCGACCTGTGGGCGAAGGTCCTGCCGGCCAAGTCGGTGGGCGGCGATTTCTACTCCTTTCATTTACAGGGCAGGCGATTACTGTTCAGCATCGGCGACGTCTCCGACAAGGGGGTACCCGCAGCCCTGTTCATGGCCAAGGCGCTCAGCCACATGCAGCAACTGGCGCGCGAGGGGCTGCCCCCGGCGCAGCGTCTCGCGCGCCTGAACAACCTGCTGGTGGAGCGCAACCGGAACTACATGTTCGTGACCCTGTGCACCGCCGACCTGGACCTGGACAGCGGTCAGTTTGAATTCGCCAGCGGCGGCCACCCGCCACCACTGCTACTGCGCGATGGGGCAGTGACCGAACTGGCCCAGGACATGGGGCCGGCACTGGGGCTCTCCTCCGGACTGTCCTTTGCGACCAACCTCGAGCGACTGGAAGAAGACGACTGCCTGCTGCTGTACACCGACGGGGTGGACGAAGCCTTCAACGAGTCGGGTGACATGTTCGGCCTGGAGCGGCTACACACCCTGCTGTCCAGGCAGGACAGTCATGATCCCGAGGAACTGGGCGGGACCGTATTCCAGGCGGTCCGGGCGTTCAGCGGCGAGGCGCCACAATCGGACGATATCACGGTGCTGGTGCTGTCACTGCGCGACAGCAGTGAGCCACGGCGACTGGAACTGGCCGCAGGCCATAACCTGGTCGGCCGGACCCTGGAATGGCTGCAGGGGCAGCTGGCTGTTAGCCAGGCGCCGGACGACTGCAAGCGTGAACTGCTGCTGGTGGCCGAGGAAATCATCACCAACCTCGACCGGTATGCGGGCCTGGAGGAAGGGGACACCGTGCAGGTGGCACTGGCCGAGGAGGACGGCGAACTGTGCCTGACCGTCACCGACCCCGGCAAGCCCTTCGATCCACTCAGCGAGGGACAACGCGCCGAGCTGGGGCGCGACAGTGCAACTGCCGGCGTCGGGGGTCTTGGTGTACACTTGATCACGCAACTCAGCGACCGACAGACCTATCGCCGCGTGGACGGTCGCAATATCCTGCAGGTTTACAAGGCCCTGCCCGTCTAGCCAGGAGACAGATCAACCATGGAACTGAACACCACGGTCACCGTCGACAAGGAAAATTCAGTCGCCCGGGTGGCACTCGACGGCGCCCTCAATACCGATACCGCCCCGGCGTTTGAACAGCGCCTGCAGGCCGTGATCGAAGAGGGTTACGAATTGACCGTGCTGGATATGAAGGACCTGGACTACATTTCCTCGGCCGGGTTGCGGGTGCTGTTCAAGGCTGCCAAGCAGGTCCATGCCAGCGGCCGCCGGCTGGCCGCGGCCAACCGCAAACCGCATATCGACAAGGTGTTCGAGATCCTGAAAGCGCTGCCGGACATGGCCGTTTTCGCCAACGAGCAGGAACTGGACGACTACCTGGAGAGCATGCAGGCCCGGGTCCGGGACGGCGATTAGGAACGCAGAAAATTGAGCATCCAGCGCGCCACGCGGGCCTGTTCCGGCGCTTCCGCCAGCGATGCCATACCCTGCTGGTAAACCGCTTCGCCGATGGCTTCCCGGCGGTATTCCATGATCTCCCGGGAGTAGCCGGGCACGAATTCCGGGTGTCCCTGGAACGTCAGTATGTGGTCCCCGATCTGGCACACGGCGTTCGCGCAAAAATCACTGCTCGCCAGTACCCGGGCACCCTCCGCGTTCTCCACCACCTGGTCCTGGTGACTGGCCAGAATCTGGAACTCCGCGTCGCCCTGGTCATGCCAGTGCGGCGGTTCGCTGAAACGGTAGCGCTGCATGCCCACGCCCCAGCCCCTGGCGGATTTCTCGGTCCGACCACCCAGTGCCTGGGCCACCAGCTGGTGCCCGAAACAGATTCCCAGCAACTTCTTGCGCTGCCGGTGCAGCTCGCGCACGAAGTCCATCAGGCGGTGAATCCATTCCTTGTCCTCGTACACGCTGCTCTTGCTGCCGGTGATAAGGTAGGCGTCGACCTCGTCGATGCCCCGGGGATACTCGCCCTGTTCCACGTCATAGACCGCGAACTCCAGGGCGGGATCCTCCCGCGCCAACAGGGCGATGAACATATCCGGGTACTCGCCGAATTCCACCGCCCAGGCAGGCCGTACCGCATCTGTTTTCAGGATCCCGATTTTCATACCCACACTCCGCTCCGGGGGACTGTGCATGATATTGAGCCCGATGTGGGCCTGTCCATAACACCTTGGGGGCGTCTGCCACCCTCCGCGAACCGATCGCCGTCGGCTTTCCCGTCACGCGGCACAAAACCGGGGGGGCTGCCGACTTCGCCCCGGTCTGATCTATAATAAATAACACCGACTTTCATCTGTCCGCCCGATTGGATAGATTGACTGGCCACGGGAATACCGGACAATATTATGGCAGTTACTCACAGACCCCTGTATTGGGCAGGATTACTGGCCGCCGTCGTGCTGGCGACGGGCTGTGCGTCCACCCCACCGCCACAAACCACCGAGGTGGAACCCCCCGCACCCGCGCTGTGCGAATGTGTCGAACCGGAGCCGGAGCCGCCGGCGCCGGACTGTCCCGATCCGGTCGCCGTGGCGCCAGCGCCGGTCCCCGAACCTCCGCCTGCACCCCCGCCCGCGCCAAGGCCGCCAGTCGACAGTGATCTCCTTGTGGTCGGGCAAGTGGAATACGCCATACTCGGCAAGAATAAACTGCAGCAGAAAGCCCGTATCGACACCGGCGCCACCACCACCTCGATCGGCGCGCACGACATTTCCATGTTCGAGCGGGACGGCAACACCTGGGTCCGTTTCAAGGTTTTCGACCGGGTGAGTGGCGAATCCTACGACTTCGAGGAGGAAAAAACCGGCCGGGCCCTGATCAAGCGGAACGATGCCGAGCCCGACCGGCGGGTCGTGGTGGAGATGCTGCTGACCATCGGTCGGGTCAGCAAGGTGACGGAGGTCACCCTGGCCGATCGGGAGCAGTTTGATTTCCCGGTCCTGGTGGGCCGCAATTTCCTCGAAGGCGACTGCGTGGTGGACGTCAGCCGTGAATATATCGCGTTGGACGAGGTTTCAAATTGAGGGAAGCCCGCGCTCGCCGCCAGATCAGAGTACTCGTCTCGCTGCTGATGGTGCTCGGGGTCGGGGTGGTCCTGTACAAACACTATGTGCTGGACTTCCCCCTGCTGACCACCGAAACACAGGACGTGTGGCAGATTGAAGCCCGCATCAGTTTCGACTCACTGGGCGGACCGGTGGAGGCCAGGCTGAACATGCCCGACCCGGTCGATAGCGTGAAACCGATTTTCTCCGAGTCCCTGGCGCCGGACTACCAGTTCCGGGTGGAACAGGAGGGAGACAGGGAGGTGGCCGTGTGGCGCGCCGAGGCCGTGCCTGAAGGCCCCTCACAGGTGGTCTTGTTCACCGAACTGTTCTTCTCGGAGAAGCCCCAGTATCAGCTGGGTAAGCCGGCTGAACCGGATCCGCTGCCGCCCCTCTCCGACGACGAGCGGGCCGCGCTGGCGGCGGTCAACGATTACATCAATGAACGCCAGCTGGTGGGTGAAGACCTGGTGCGGGATATCCTGCGGGAAATAAACAACCCCAGCAGCGCCATCTGGGAGCTGCTGCAGCGGGAACGCGGCAAGTACAGCGAACGGCTGCAGCTGGCGATCGAGATAATGAACTTCCACGGAATCGCCGTGCGCCTGGTAAGAGGTGTGGAGCTGAAGGATCGGCAGCGCAACCGCCCCGCCCGCAACCTGATGATGGCCTACCTGGACCAGCAATGGCGGCTGTTCGACCCGCGCGCCGCCGAGCCGGTGCCAACGGACACCTTCCTGCCCTTCCAGCGCGGCGACGAGGCCCTGTTCGAGGTCAGTGGCGCCGAGGATTCGGACCTCGAGTTTTCAGTGATCAAGGTGCGGCGCGCCAGCTACCTGAACGCCGTCGAGGATGCCCGCAACAATCGCAGCTGGTTGGTGGATTTCTCGATTTACAGCCTGCCGCTCGGTCAACAGAGCACCTTCAAACTGCTGCTGTTGATTCCCCTGGGGGCGCTGGTGGTGGTCATCCTGCGCAACCTGGTGGGCATCCGCACCTCCGGCACCTTCATGCCCATCCTGATCGCCCTGGTCTTCCTGCAGACAAGCCTGCTGGCGGGCCTGATCCTGTTCCTGGTGGTGGTCAGCGTCGGCCTGTTCATGCGCTCCTACCTGAGCCACCTCAACCTGTTGCTGGTACCGCGGATCGCCTCGGTGCTGGTGTTCGTCATTATCATCTTCGCCGCGATTGGTATCGGCAGTCATAAACTGGGGATCGAGTGGGGCATGAAGGTGACCTTCTTCCCGATGATCATCCTGTCCTGGACCATCGAACGCATGTCCATCCTGTGGGATGAGGAAGGTGGCCGTGAGGTCATGATCCAGGGCGGCGGCAGCCTGCTGACCGCCTCCCTGTCCTACCTGATCATGAGTAACGACCTGGTCGCGGACTCGATCTTCCTCTACCCGGAGGCCCTGTTGATCCTGCTGGCCATCATTATCTCCATCGGCAGCTATTCCGGTTACCGCCTGTCGGACCTGCGCCGCTTCGAGCCCATGGAACGTCACTGATGTTCGGCCTGGCCTCCCCGCGAACCCTGCGCAAAAAGGGCATCGTCGGCATGAATGGCCGCAACGTGCTCTACATTGCCCAGAACAATCCGCGCCACCTGTACCCGCTGGTGGACGACAAGCTGAAAACCAAGCTGGCAGTCAAGGGTCATGCCATCGATGTGCCGAAGCTGCTGGGCGTGTGCCGGGTACAGCACCACCTGAAGGAGCTGGAAGAGTTCCTGGCCGACCTGCCCGCCTTCGTCATCAAGCCGGCCCAGGGATCGGGCGGCAAAGGTATCCTGGTGATCACCAGCCGGGACGGCAGACACTACGTGAAACCCAGCGGGGTGCGGGTGAGCATCGACTACCTCAAGGCGCACGTGTCCAATACCCTCAGCGGCCTGTACAGCCTGGGGGGGCGCAACGACGTGGCGGTGATCGAGAGCCTGGTGGATTTCAGCGACGCCTTTGACGGCTTCTCGTTCGAGGGGGTCCCGGACGTACGGGTCATCGTATACCGGGGCTACCCGGTCATGGCCATGATGCGGCTGTCCACCGCCGCCTCGGACGGCAAGGCCAACCTGCACCAGGGCGCGGTGGGGGTGGGCATCGATATCGCCACCGGCCGCGCCCTGAAAGCGGTGCAGCACGCGCGCCCCGTGACCCACCACCCCGACACCGGTCGCGACCTGTCCGAACTGGTGGTACCCCACTGGGAGCGGGTGCTGGAGATTGCCGCGCGCAGTTACGACGTCACCGGGCTGGGCTACCTCGGCGCGGACGTGGTCCTGGATCGCACACGGGGTCCACTGCTGCTGGAGTTGAACGCGCGCCCCGGCCTGGCGATCCAGGTGGCCAATGGTCGCGGACTGGAGCCCCGGGTGCAGCTGGCCAGCCGGGAAGCCGCCTCGACCCAGCGCGACGCGCTGGCCAGGGTGGCCTTTTCCCGTGAGCACATTGCCGGGCTGTAGGTAACACGCCATGCGCAATGCCTGCTGCCGGCTCACGGCTCTACTGACCCTGACACTGTGCGCCACGGTCGCGTCCAGCGCCGAACCGCCCAACGTGATTGTCATGGTCGCCGACGACCTCGGCTGGAACGACGTGGGTTTTCACGGCGGCCCCATCGACACCCCCTCGCTGGACCGGCTGGCCGCCGAGGGCGTGCAGCTGGACCGCTTCTACACCACGCCGATCTGCTCGCCCACCCGGGCCGCCCTGATGACCGGCCGCGACCCGATCAGGCTGGGGGTGGTGTACGGCGTGATCATGCCCTGGATGAATATCGGCATTCACCCCGACGAGCGTTTCCTGCCGGAAGCGTTCCTTGAAGCGGGCTACCAGACGGCGATGGTGGGCAAGTGGCACCTGGGACACGCCCAGCAGGACTTTCACCCCAACAACCGCGGGTTCGAACATTTTTACGGCCACCTGCACACCGAGGTGGGCTACTTCCCGCCCTTCTCCAACCAGGGCGGACGGGACTTCCAGCACAACGGCGTCTCCATCGAGCGCGAGGGCTACGAGACCTTCATCCTGGGCGACGAGGTGTCCCGCTATATCCGTGAGCGGGACAAAGGCCGGCACTTCTTCGTCTACATGCCATTTATCGCGCCCCACACGCCGCTGGAGGCGCCGGAGAACCTGCTGCAGAAGTACGCCGACCTCGAGGATGACCGGCCACCGGCACGCAGCAAGTACACCGACGAGAGTCGCCGTATCGCGCGCCTCACCGGCCGTCCCAGTGCGCGCCCCGTGTTCGCCGCGGTGACCGACGCCATGGACCAGGCCATCGGCCAGGTACTGGACACGCTGGACGAGGAAGGTATCGCGGACAACACCATCGTGCTGTTCTTCAGCGACAACGGCGGCGCCGCCTATGCCACTGGCGGCGCAGATAACAGGCCGCTGCGCGGGGGCAAGGGCGAGGCGTTCGAGGGCGGCATCCGGGTGGTGTCGCTCATGCGCTGGCCGGCCAGGCTGGCCGCCGGCGGCAGGATGGACCAGATCATGACGGTCATGGACGTGCTGCCCACGCTGACCGCCGCGGCGGGCATTCCTCACGGTGTCACCCGCACGCTGGATGGCCAGAACATGTGGCCGGCCATCGCCAGGGATGTGCCCACCCCACGGCGGCAGACTGTTTTCTTCGCCTCTGAAACACCGATCTACGGCTCGTTCTCCATCACCGCTTTCAACGAGCACTGGAAGCTGGTGCAGCAGATCGAGCAGGAATACGATGGCAACACCATCACCAACTACCTGTTCCGCATCCAGGAGGATCCCGGCGAGCACCAAAACCTCGCCGGGCAATACCCGGATGTCGTGCAGCAGCTGGCCGGGGAGATCCGCAACTGGCGCGCCCTGTACCCGGTGGCGGGGACCCGTTCGCAACTGACCCCGCCCCCCGGCTGGCGCGCGCCGCGGGACTGGGCGAGCTGGCCGCGCCGGGACGAAGTGCTGCGCTCCGAATACGCCCGGGGTATGCCGCCCGCTCAGTCGCGCAGGATCCTGGACTGGCAGCACGGCGCACGCGCGCGGCTGATCTACGACTGCGAACCCAGCCGCCTGGCGGCGGGCCTGTGCCTCAACGAGGAGGTCAACCTGGCCACCGAGGAAAGTGAGCGCCAGCTGCCCGACAGGACCCTGGAATGACGCGCCTGCTGCCCCTGCTGCTGGCGCTGGTGACCTGGCCGGCCCCGGCCTTCACCGGCAGTGAGGCCTGCGCCGACTGCCACGCCGAGGCCTTCCGGCAGTGGCAGGGCTCCCACCACGACCTGGCAATGCAATTGCCCGATGAGCATACCGTACTGGGCGACTTCGACGACGCCGAATTCAGCTACAACGGCATCACCACCCGCTTCTTCCGCCGCGAGGGCAGGTATGTCGTTCGCACCGACGGCGAGGACGGCGAGCTGCATGATTTCGAGGTGGCCTACGTGTTCGGCGTCTACCCGCTGCAGCAGTACCTGCTGCCTCTGGACCGGGGTCGACTGCAGGCCCTGAGCATTGCCTGGGACGCCCGGCCCGCCGCAGCGGGCGGCCAGCGCTGGTACCACCTGTACCCGGACGAGGCGATCGACCACCAGGATCCCCTGCACTGGACCGGCCCCTACCAGAACTGGAATACCCGTTGCGCCGAGTGCCACAGCACCGATCTGCACAAGAACTACCGGGCCGCCAGCCGCAGTTTCGAGACCCGCTATGCGGAGGTCGACGTGGGCTGCGAAGCCTGTCACGGCCCCGGTGAGGAGCACGCCAGGCTGGCCCGGGCCGGTGCGCTGGCCGGCGCCAGCCGGGGCGGCTTCGACACCGACCTGGCGCAGCGCGGCGACTGGGCGTTCGCTGCCGGGCAGGCCATTGCCAGTCGCCGCGAACCGCTGTCCGGCCGGGCACAGGTGGACGCCTGCGGACGCTGTCACAGCCGTCGCGCCACACTCGGTGAATACCGGTACGGCCACGCACTGAGCGACACCCACCGGGTGTCACTGCCCCTCGCCCCCCTGTATCACCACGACGGCCAGATTCTCGACGAGGTCTACGTCTACGGTTCCTTCCTGCAAAGTAAAATGCAGCAGCGGGGCGTGGTGTGCAGCAATTGCCACGAACCCCACAGCCTGGCACTGCGGGCACCGGGCAACGGGGTCTGCGCCCAGTGTCATCAGCCGGAAGTTTACGATCGGGAAACGCATCACCACCATCCCAAGGGTGGCCCGGGCGCGGCCTGCGTCGACTGCCATATGCCGGAAACCACCTACATGGGCGTGGACCCGCGCCGGGATCACAGCCTGCGTATCCCGCGCCCGGACCTGACGATAGTCCTGGGCACTCCGAACGCCTGCAACAGCTGCCACACGGACCAGAGCCCGCGCTGGGCACTGGACGCGCTGCGCCGGCAGGGCGTGAACTTCCGCGACACCGGGCGCCACCCGGCGCGCGCCTTCCAGCAGGCTGCGAACGGCGACAGCCGCGCACTGCCAACCCTGGCCCGGCTGGCCGCAGATGACCACGCGGCACCCATCTGGCGAGCCAGCGCCATGACCCGACTGGGCCAGTTCGGCGGCCGTGAAACCCTGGACAGCGCCCGCCAGTTGCTGGTGGCCGATGATCCCCTGCTGCGCGCCAGTGCCGCCGGTGCGCTGGATTTCCTGCCCGCGGCGCAGCGTTACCTGGCGCTGCGGCCGTTGGTGCGAGACGACGATACCTCGGTGCGCCTGGCCGTGGCCGAGGCACTGGCGGACGTACCGCTGGATCAGCTGCCGGAGGCAGAGGCCGACGCCCTGCGCTCCCTGTTCCGGGAGTACACCGATATCAAGGCCGACCATGCCGACATGCCCTCGGTGCAGCTGCAGCTGGGGGTCTTCCTGCTGGCCCGGGGCGACCTGCCCGGCGCCGAGGCCGCCTGCCGGGAGGCCCTGGTCCTCAATCCGCAACTGGTACCCGCCTACCTCAACCTGGGCGACCTGTTGCGCGCGGCGGGACGGGAGCAGGAAGCCCGCGATGTGCTGCTCCAGGCCCTGCTGATAGCGCCGGAGCACGGACCCGCCCTGCACGCCCTGGGACTGCTGGAAACCCGCGCCGGCAACCGCGCGCGGGCCCTGGACTATCTGGGCCGGGCAGCGGCATTGGAAACCGGCGGGACCAGGCACCGCTTCGTCTACGCCATTGCCCTGCACGACCTGGGCCAGCCGGAACAGGCCCTGGTCCAACTCAAGAGCCTGTTGCGGCTGGCACCCCGGGACGAGCAGGTACTGCTGGCCCTGGCCAACTACAGCGCCGAACTGGGTCAGCGCAGCGAGGCTCGGGAGTACGCCCGTAACCTGACCGGGCTGGCGCCGGGCAATAGCGCCTACCAGCAGCTGCTGCAGCAGCTGTCAGGCCCCTGACTCAGACGATGAAGGGAATGAGCGCCCGCCGCTCCAGCGGATAGTCGCTGAACTGCTCGCGATACCAGTGGTGGCTGGCCAGCGCCCGGGGTAACAGGTTGGCGAGGGTATAGACAGCGAAAGCCAGCGCCGGCAGTGCCCAGGCCGCCAGGGCAAAACCGGACCACTGCAAAATCTCGCCCAGGTAATTGGGGCAGGACACGCGATTGTACAAACCGCCCCGGGGGATGCGGTAAACACTCTCTCCCGGGGCGCGCAGGTTGCGCAGGGCCTGATCCGCCCGGCGGGTGATCCAGAGCCCCGCCAGGGCCAGCACGGCACCGCACAAAAACCGGGGCGAGAGCAACCAGGCCGGATCCTGCAGGTGTGACGTGTCCAGCGCCATGGTGGCCATGAGGTAGCCGATCAGCGCGTTCATCGGCATACCCAGGAACAGCATGATCAGCTTGAAGCCCGCGCCGGGTTTCGGCCTGAGACGCCAGGGGTAGACGAAACTGCGATAGCCGTAGTGTCCCAGCCAGAACAGCAGCAACAGGCCACCCGCGATCCCGGGCAGCTGTTGGCGCTGCCACAGCACCCCCAGGGGCGCCAGGAAGCTGGGCAGTTCCAGCAGCAGCCACGACCAGCGCACCGGCAGCGCCGGACCCCAGCCGTCGCGCTCGCGCTTGCCGTAGGGCGCATCCACCAGCAACAGGATGGCAAACAGCACCCCGCTATAGCCCAACAACGCCCAGCTGGCCCACTGGACTACAGTCACAGCGACTCCAGGAAATCCAGCAGCAGGCCATTGAGCGCCGGGGGGTTTTCCTGCTGGATGAAATGTCCCGCCCCCGGAATCAGGTGCAGGCCGCGCAGATCGGCTGACCGCTCACGCATATGCTCGAAAGTCCCGGGGGCGGACAGCTTCGTCACCGGATCCTCCTCGCCACCGACAAACAGCGCCGGCACGGGCACCTCGGCATGGGCCGTGTCGCGGAACCGGCGCCAGTTTTGATCCATCGCGCGGTAGGAATTGATGCCGCCGGCAAATGCCAGCCCGGGGCCCTGGCACAGGTATTCCTGCAGGTAGTAGTCCATGTCCGCTGCGGACAACCAGGACCAGGGTGGCGGTTCCGGTGGTTCCTCGAGGACGTCGATGTAGGCCGTACCCTGTGAGGGAAAGTTCGCCCAATTGAGCAGGTCGCCGTCGGCGCACAGGGCCCAGAACAGTTTTTGCAGAAATTCCCGCTCGCGCCCCTCGGTGCTGCACTCTGCCACCCCCGGCGCCTGGTAGTAGTGCATGTGGAAAAAATGCTGCTCGGCAATGCTGGCGTACAGCTGCGAGGGCAGCATATCGCAACCGCCCGCCAGGTCCATGTCATAGGGAGAGCATAGCGGCGCGATGGCGCGAATCCGGTCGGGGTGGTGAATGCCCATGTGCCAGGCCAGGTTGGCGCCGAAGTCATGTCCGATGACCACCGCCCGCTGCTCACCGCACAGGTCCATGACCGCGAACAGGTCCGCGGCCAGGTGATCGTAGCGATAGGCCTCGGCCACGGTCGGCCGGCTGCTGCGCCCGTAGCCGCGCATATCCAGCGCCACCGCCCGGTACCCCGCCGCTGCCAACACCGGCAACTGGTGACGCCAGCTGTACCACAGGCCGGGAAAGCCGTGACAGAGCAGGACCAACGGTCCGCTTCCCTCGCTGACGCAGTGCAGCTGCACCGCACCGTTTGTTACCCGCAAATGCTCCAGGGGAACGGGACTCAGTCCGCCGGGTTGAACACCAGGTGAAAACTGACCGGCACCGCAGTGCTGATGGAGGACAGGCCGGCCACTTCCTGCAGCGCGGCAACACCCTTGTCCAGGCCAAATTCCGCCGCGCCGATGATCACTGGCCGGGTCGAAAAGACCCGCAGATGTCCGTCGCCCGCGCCCACGATGGCCACCTGCGCGGTCACTGTCTCTTGCCGGCCGTGCAGTTTGACGGTCACCGCTATCTCGCTGTGGACCACACCGCCTGCCGGCACCGACGCCAGGATTGCCGGGTCAACGGTTGCACTGAGCTGCGCCAGCGGAAAGGTCGCGGTGTCGAACAGCATTTCGCGCATACGTTCATTGCGTATGGGGATCAGGGTTTCGACACTGTCCAGTTCGATGGTCACCTCGGCCAGGCCGGACGGGGTGATGTGGCCGCTGAGCCGGTCGAAGCTGTGCTGCTCTGCCACCGAAGCGTTCTTGGTGGAGATAAAGGTGATCGCCGAGTTGGCGCCATCCAGTTGCCACTGGCTGAACGCCGGGGCTGCCAGGGCGACCATGGCCAGCGTGACCAGGGCCACGCCCCATTGCCTGATTTTCCTCATCGGACTCTCTCCTTGGCTCGATACGGTTATGTCCAGAGTGTAGCCTATACTCCGGTCGGGCTGCACCAGGCCGGGCCACGCCAGGCCGGGCCGCGCCAGGCCGGGCCGCGCTAGGTCGCGTCGTTGCCGAACAGATGCACGTCCCGCTGCGGGAAGGGAATCGTGATGCCGGCGCGGTCGAAGGCCTTTTTCAGCTCGCTGTGGGTGCGGAAGAACACCGGCCAGTAGTGCTCGGATTGGCACCAGGGTCGCACCAGAAAGTTGATCGAACTGTCGGCGTGGGCGCAGACCTCCACGTCCGGGGCGGGGTCCTTCAGCACATGCTCGTCGCCGTCCAGCACCGAGCGGATAACGCTCCGCGCCTTGTCGATATCGTCGGCGTAGCTTATGCCGAAGGTCATGTCCACCCGGCGGGTGGACTCTACGAACAGGTTCTTGATACAGCCATTGGACAATATGCCGTTGGGAATGATGACGCGCTGGTTGTCCAGGGTGCGCAGTATGGTGTTGAATATCTGGATTTCCTTTACCCTGCCGACGTAGCCCTGGGCCTCGATCACGTCACCGACCTGGAAGGGTTTGAACAGCAGCACCAGGACGCCACCGGCGAAATTGGACAGACTGCCCTGCAGTGCCAGACCCACCGCCAGGCCGGCAGCACCGAGCAAGGCGATCAGGGAGGCCGTCTCCACCCCGACCATGGAAGCGAAAATAATCAGCAGGACCGCCTTCAGGCCGATATTGATGAAACTCAGCAGGAAGCGCTGCAGCGTGACCTCTATCCCGCCGCGGTCCATGGCCTTGTCCAGCACCTTGAGCATGCGGGAAATGGCCCACCAGCCAAGCACCAGCACGAGCAGCGCCAGCAACAGCTTGGAGCCGTATTGCACTGACAGTGCCACCAGGCTGTCCAGGTATTTTTCCATTTGTTCCATTTCCATGTGACGGCCTCCTTCGGGCATATAATAGCCAGCCTGTATCGCGTGGATTCAAAACCAACAGTATAGACCCGCCTGTAACCTGGCATTGAGCCGGTCGAATTTCTTTAGATTGTCCGCTTTATCGCCAGCCAGGACCGCCTTATCGCGTCACCGTTTACATTGACGTGCCCGGGTATAAAGTTCAGGAATGCAAAATCCGGCGCTTTCCTTACGGTGGAACGGTGTTTCCCCGGCTATCCTTTACAGCGGCCTGGCGGCGCTGGGCCTCGTCCTGCTGTATTTGCTGCAGGCTGTTCCCGGTCTCGACCTCGCACCTCAACACAGCGCATACCTTATGCTGGGTGCGACAGGCGCCATTTTTGCCAATTCCACCGGGGCGGGAGGTGGAGTGGTATTCATTCCCATGTTTCATCACCTGGGGTTCACCGAAGCACAGGCGGTAGCCACCAGCTTTGGCATCCAGTGCTTCGGCATGACAACCGGCGCGATTGCCTGGAGTAGCTATTTTCGCGACAGGAATCATGACGCGGCCCACTGGCAACCCCTGCTTCCTGTACTGGCTTTGTGCAGCGCGTTCTCTGTCGCGGGCCTGTGGACGGTATTTGCGCTGCAACTCGAATCGCCGGCCACGGTGGCGTCACTGTTCGCCTGCTTCTCACTGGTACTGGGCGCTGCGGTGCTGGGAACTTGCCGGTGGGACAGGGCGGGCAAACAGCGCGTGCGACTCGCCGGACCGGATCTGATGTGGCTGCCCCTCATCGCCTATTTCGGCGGCATGATTACCGCATGGCTGTCGGTGGGCGTGGGCGAACTCCTCGCCTTTTACCTCATTCTGCGCCGTTATGACCCCATAAAGTCCGTGGCCGTCGCGGTCATCGTTTCCGCCATTTCAGTCTGGGCTGCCACGCCAGAGCAATTGTTCTTCAACCAGCAAGTGAACTGGCAAATTATTGTCTTTGCCGGCCCGGGCGCAATTGCCGGCGGATTAATCGCCAGGAAACTGGTGCTGCGCCTCGGGACAAAACGGCTGAAGCTGTTTTTTGGCGCCTGGCTTTTGCTGATTGGACTGGCTGAATTTGTGCCCCTCGGTTGAGCGGCCCTTGGGCGGCAGGCGTTGACCCCGGGCGGGCAGCTTACCCGCCCGGTACTGATTCAAACACCCTGACGTAGTCCACTTCCATCCTGACAGGGAAGATACGCTCGTCGATCGGCCCACCCGCCCTGCCCCAGAAGCCACCCACAGCGAGGTTCATGATCAGGTGGAAGGGGTGATCGTAAGGCCAGTGGCGCCAGTCATAGTCCATGTTCACATAGTCGTAGTATGCAATGCCGTCCACGAACACCCGAATACGCTGTGGTGACCATTCCAGTGAATACACGTGAAAGCGCCCGGAGACATCAGGCACTTCGACACTGGCGTTGCGCAGCTCCGGTCCGCTGGAGAAAAATCGCTGATTGTGGACTGTGGCGTGCACCCGGGTCCGGTCGTACCCCACATGCTCCATGATGTCGATTTCGCCGGAGTTGGGCCAGGCGTCACAATCCTTGTTGCCCTGCCAGCTGGCTACCTCAGTGCAGCGGGTGGCGTATCGAAAGGGATCAGAAGGCAGCATCCACAGTGCAGACCAGGTGCCCTGGCCTACGGGCAACCTGGCCCGGATATCCACCCGCCCATAGAGTATATCCACCAGGTGGTGCGTGTTTACCCGACCGGAGGTATAGCGCGCTTCCCCGTAGTTCTCGCGATGGGCCTCCAGGATAAGCATCCCCCCGCTGACTCTCACATTCCGGGATCGCCCCGTATAGGCCTGGTCCTCGTCATTGACCTTGCCGGCCGGCCACTCATCCAGGCGCCAGCTGCGGGGATCCGGGCCGCCCTCGTACTCGAATTCGTCAGACCAGACAAAGCGCCATCGATTTCCGTCTGGCTGCCTGGGGCGCAACACCAGTCCACTCAACACCGGCTCCGAGTGGCGGCCGGCCAACGCCAGCCTGAACGTGCCGTCAGTCACTTCCACACCCGTGACCGTTCTCTTCAGCGCAGACGGCGCAGAACTGGAACGGGACAGGCTCACGTCCAGCCCAGCGATAGCAAGCTGCCCCTGGACCAGTACGTCAAACACCCTGTCACCCACTGCGGCCGAGTGAGGCTCGACAAAATAGAGGGTAAGATCATAGGTTCCGGGCTGCACGGTTTTTTCCAGCCGCAGGTTTCCCGCGCGATACGTGAGGAAAACGGCTTCGTCCTGGGCGCCCAGCACACCGGGCACCCTGCCCTTCTCTCCACCATCCAGCTCATCCGCCTGATAGGCGATACCATGAACTGAAACATGCGCTGGGCCGCCCACGTTCAACGCCCAGGTAACCGCAGCCGGATCGAATACCTCAAAGGGCGCCATTGCCACGTCCTGTTCCCCGCTCTTTCTTGCCAGCGAGCCGGTATCGGCCGCCATAACGATATCGTGAAGCAGGACGCCGAGCGATAAAGCAAACAACCTGCCTGTCATACAAAGTTGGTGCACTGGATACGGATGCGTAATGCCTGAAAAGGCCCAGTCACTACCTTTAATCAACTGGCAAGCAGCCGCAACTCAAATGCGATAACACGGACTGCCGCTGAGGTGGAAGGTTTCGGATAGCACCGTACCCGGTTCCGCCAGGGGTTCAACTGGCGTCCAGAAACAACTTTATCTCCTGGCGATAATTGCGGCTGACTTTCAGCTTCTCACCACAATCCAGGTCTATTGTGTACTCGCCCTTCTGCAGTGGAGTGGCCTTCACTATCCGGTCAAGATTGACCACCGTTGAACGGTGGATGCGCTTGAATTTTTCCGGCTCCAGCCTGGACATCAGGTTTTTCAGTGTGCTTCGCATGATATGGGTCTCCCCTTTCACATGGATGCACATGTAGTCTCCCGCCGCATCAACCCAGTCAATATCGTCGATACATACCAGCACGGTGGCGTCATTGTCCTTTATCGCCAATTTACGATTGCTGGCCAACCTCTGCTCGTCCACCGGGCTCGGGCCATTAGGCGTACCGCGCCCCGCCACCTTTCGGGCAATTTCATCGATCGCCCCAACGACAGGCAGCTTGTTGAGCGCGTGATCATCGTCGTTTACCCGCTGCAGTGCGCGCGCCACCGCGCGCCGCAGGCGGCCTTCATCGACCGGTTTAAGCAGGTAATCCACAGCGTGCAGGTCAAAGGCATCAATGGCGTAGCGCTGGTAGGCGGTACAAAATATAACCATTGGCATGATATCCGACTGCAGCTCCCTGACCACGTCGAAACCGGTAAGACCCGGCATTTTCACGTCAAGCAGCAGGAGATCAGGCGCCAGTTCATGCACCGCGCTGATCGCTTCACGCCCATTGCGGCAATCCGCGACAATTTCGACTTCCTCAATATCGCTCATCATGGAATGCATGAGGCGCCGCGCCAGGGGCTCATCGTCAACAATGACCGCTCTGAGCTTATGCAACGAACTTGTCCTTGCGAGTGCTTGCGTGTGACTCTCCGGCAACTTCCTGCAGTGGGATAGAAATGATCACTCTCAAACCGCTGGGATCATTGCCGGAAAGTCTGAATTCATGCTGGTCACCGTAGAGTGTGCGCAGCCTCTCCCGGACATTGCTCAGGCCTATACCGCTGCCCGCTTCGCTCTTCGCAGATAGCAGCCCCGGTCCCGAGTCCGCAACCTCCAGGCACAACCTGTCGCCCTGCACCCTGGAGTGTATGCGCAGGGTGCCGCCATCCTCCGACTCGGCAATGGCATACTTCATCGCGTTTTCAACGATGGGCTGCAGCAGCAGGGCCGGCACCCTGGCTTGAAGTGACGCGGGGTCGATGTCCAGATCCAGGGAAAGTCTGTCCTCAAAGCGGGCCTTTTCTATGTTGAGGTAGAGCATCAGGGACTCCACCTCCTTTTCCAAAGTGACGTTTTCAACCGAGTCCTGCTCCAGCGCATGGCGAAGAAATTGACTCAGCAGCTGGATCATCTCCTGCGCCCGACCGTTCTCCTCAAGGCGCACCAACGCGTTGATTGCATTCAGGGTGTTGAATAAAAAGTGGGGAGCCAATTGATAGTGCAGCATCCTGATTCGGGCGTCGTGAGCAGCCGCCTCCGCCTGCAAGCGCAGCATTTGTTCGTTACGCTTCTGCGCAGACTCATCCAGCAATTTCTGATGCTCTGCCGTCAACAGGTAATGATAATTAATGGCGTAATACAATACCGTCCAACTGAGAAACACGAACAGGGAACCGAAATACCAGTAGTTGACCTCGTCCCAAAGGGGCGGCTCGCCGACCAGCCAGGCAAAGACCATGATTCTCAGGACGGTCCAGAGCGCGCTGAACAGGATAACCGCTACCACCGCAACGAAAATTCGAGTGCCCAGGCTTGACTCGAAAGTGTATCGATACAGATGACGCAGAGGCCATGTGGTGGCGATGCCCAATACCGCTGACATGGTGATATGAACAAGGTGTATCCAGCTGACGTCCCCGTCAACGAGGGTGATCGTAAGGAAAGTACCGATCGAATACCCCAGCCAACCGAGCACCTGGCAGAACCAGAAACGAAAGTTTCGATCATCATGCATGAGTTGGACAACTGGCCTGATCATGGCATCACACGACCTCCAACAGGCATTCTGGCCCCGGCAACGCTGCTTCCATTTCCAGCCCCCTTACCCTGGCTCACGAGGCGAGACTATCTTACCGCACCAGCTGCGATTTCCCGGCCATCGCACAGGTAATCGCACTGGCTTCGACCACTTGCGAGCTGCGAACCCCGGGAACATACTCAACCTTCCGGCTAAAGATAGCATTATTCTGATTATCCAGTCGCAACCGGTGGGCTCCTGATGACAAGTTGGTTTCTGAAACAGCTCGCTGCGGCCTTGTGCCTGCTGTGCCCATTATCCCTGGCCGGCACCGACCGCCATGATCCGGACCGCAGCCATTACAGGGCTCCCCTGGCAGATGTTGCCCCCATAATTAATGGCGACGGCGGCGACGAGGCCTGGACAAGGGCCGAGTGGCGCCCCCTCGACAACGTCTGGCTGGGCGGGGATTTGAGTCGGTCCGATTTTCATGGCCGCTACAAGCTGGTTTGGACAGAGCACAGGCTCTACGTCCTGGTCGAGTTCGTCGACGACGTGCTGGTGGATTTCACCCGCGATCCGCTGCTGCGCTACTGGGATGACGACTGCCTGGAAATTTTTATTGACGAGGATCATTCCGGCGGCAATCACCAGTACAATCACAACGCCTTCGCCTACCATCTGTCACTTGACAATCAGGCCATCGACATAGGAACCGATAAAAAGGCCCGGTCCTATACCCAGCATGTCCAGAGCCAATGGCGCCAGCACAGGGACAATGTCATCTGGGAGGTAGGGATTGATGTCTACGGCGACAACTACCGTGACGACAGCGAAGACAACAGCCCGGTGAGGCTCTCCGCCGGCAAGCTCATGGGAATCATGATCGCGTATTGCGACAACGACCACAGTGAAATCCGCGAGCACTTCGTCGGCTCCGAAGTCGCCGCCGGCGACCACAAGGACCGGGGCTGGATAGACGCCAACCTGTTCGGGACGCTGGAACTGGTCGAGTAATTCACGCCTCGGGGCGAACGGATCAACCCGCGACTTTGGGTCTCTCGCGAGGCTCCAGGAAGGAGGCGAGGTAGTCCGAATGAGCGGGTAGACCCTGGATCGTTTTGTCCACATTCGACTTCACGTGGCCCAGAAAATCGGTCAGTTCGCGCAAACTCATGGTGTCCACCAGCGCGTGATAGCGCTCGGGCAGGAGCCCCTGCCCGATCATCACCTGCTGCCAGGAGTCATCGAATAACTCCGCCGCCTCGCGAAAAACATGTCCGGTCTCGCGAAAGATATCCAGCCGGTGCTGAAGCGTCTGCGGGACTTCCATATTCCGGCAATGGCGCCAGAAAGCGGTGTCAGTGCGATTGGTGACCTTGTAGTGCAAGATAATGAAGTCACGAATTCTTTCCACATCGAAGTCCGCCTGCTTATTGAATTCATCGACTTCGCTCTGCTTGATTCCCGCGGTTGGGAACATACGCAGGAATCGCACGACATTCTGCTGTATGAGGTGAATGCTGGTGGATTCCAGGGGCTCGAGAAAACCACTGGAGAGCCCCACGGCAAGGCAGTTCTTGTGCCATTGCTTCAGTCGCCGCCCCGGACTGAACTTGATCTGCAGGGGATTGGTGAGATTTTCGCCCTCGATATTGGCCAGCAGCGTATCCCGGGCAGTATCGTCATCCATGAAATTGCTGCTGTATACGATGCCGTTACCGACCCGATGCTGCAGCGGTATCCGCCATTGCCACCCTGCCTCCCTGGCGATTGACCGCGTGTAAGGGATGGGCTCGCTGACGGACCGGGTCTGTATCGCGACAGCACTGTCACAGGGCAGCCACTGGGACCAGGATTCATAGCCGGTATGCAGCGCCTTTTCGATCAGTAGCGCTCGCATGCCGGTACAGTCGATAAAGAAGTCACCATCTATCCTGTTACCGTTGTCGAGCTCGAGAGAGGTAATGTAGCCGGACACGGGGTGTGTCTGGACTCCCGATATCTTGCCCTCCTCCCGTCGGACACCATGGTCCTCACTCATTTTGCGCAGGAACCGGGCATACAGGGAGGCGTCTATGTGGAACGCATAATTAAGGCCATTGTTGGGCAGGTGGGCGAACTTTTCAGCCTCCGCCGCCCTGCGCTCAAGGCAGTAATCGCCGAAGCCGCTGCTGATGCCCAGTTGCTTGCCGCGCAGCCAGAAATGCTGGAAGCCACAGGCCCAGCAGTCCTTGCCCGTGACGCCGAAGGCGTGGATATAGTCCTCGTCCAGTCCTCCCCAGTTCTCGAACTTTATACCCAGCTTGTAGGTTCCCTGCACAGCGGCCAGGAACTCCTTTTCCGGGATATCCAGCAGGCGGTTGAAGAAGATCATGGTTGGGATCGTCGCTTCCCCCACCCCGATAGTGCCTATCATCTCGGACTCTACCAGCACTATGTCCAGGTTTTTGCCCATCAGCTTGGAGATCGCTGCGGCGGCCATCCACCCGGCGGTGCCGCCGCCGGCGATAACTACTTTCTTGATTGCCTTGTCTTCCACCTTGTCACCTTCTGTCCAGATCTCATCATCATACAGTCTAGCCTCCCAGCCGGCTGCGCAGCATTGCGCGCAGTTGCGCTGCGGTGGTCTCGTCGATATCGCCGAGTATACCCAGGCTTTGGGGAGGTATATGGGGGTGTGATTCGACCCCGGAATCACGTTCAAACAGGAAATAATCGAACAGGGCGCGCCAGGCCTCTTTCTGCCCCGCCGGCATCCCGTTGAATGCAAGCAGGCAGTGAACCAGGGCATCCATCGGATTTCCCTTCCAGACCGGCACACTGCGCCACCAGTAGTTAACCAGCACATTGAAGTCATCCAGGCCCTCTACCTGGTGCCACCAGAGGGAGGGAATGAATATGGCGTCTCCGGGCGCCAGCTCTGCCACCTGGGCTGCCGCCAGGGCATCCCGGTAGCGGGGAAATTGCGCCTGTTCCGGGCATTCAGAGTCCACCAGGCTGATCACCTGCCCGGCCGGCGTGAAGTCCACGGGACCGACATAGAGATTCTTCACCTGGTCCGGCGGGAACAACAGGAACCGCCGCCTGCCCGCCACAACGCCGGCGAGATTGTCCGGAAAATCGAAATGGGCCGCGATCCGGGTCCTGCTCCCCATCCAGATGGAGACCAGCGGGCCGGGCACTCCCCACGCCAATGTGTTCTCGTCGAGCATGCCGGGAAAGCATTGCCTTACCGGCGTCGACCCCACATACAGAGACGGTTCAGCCGCGTCGCCTTTCCGCGACCGGAACTCGGACAACAGGTCGTCCAGGGAGGCATTCACCCGGTCAAAATTGAAGCCGCTAAGGTCCTCATTATAAAAAAAACGACCACCGATACCGGGATGACCGCGGAAGGCGACAATACCCTGGTCGCGGGAGAATCGTGACAGGTAGTCAACCGCCGCTGCGGTGCCGAGCTGCCCATGTTCGACCAGTGGCCAATCCGACAGCAGTCCACGCAGTACCAGGGGCTTCCCTTCACGCAGTGCGCCCTCTGGCACCACGCCGGGTCGCTCTATGGAAACCTGTTCGACACTGGTTGCTACGGATGGCATGGCAGGCTCTTGCATACCTCGCTACAGGCTATAGAAGGGCATTCTTGAATTCTACCAGGCGCCGAATATTGGGAATGGAGGCGATCATCATGTAGGCCGCCTGCAAAATTCCCCGGCGACTCAGGTCCGCCAGTGTCTCGCCGTCAAGGCAGGCGAGACGCTCTTCATGTATCGTGTGGAAGCCGGTCAGTTTATGTTTCGTGCCATCGCTCAATTGCAGATCGAGGCTGAATGGCTCGATCAGGTCATGCTCATCCAGCGCCTGGCAGAGCTGTTCGATATCGGCCTGCCCTTCGTCTATGCGAGACAACACGTCGGCTATCCTGTCCGTGTAGGCGGTATTCCCGCCAAAGGGCTGGAACACAGGCTCCCCCTCGGCCCGGTTTACCCTGGGGTCGTCCATGTCGATGGAAATCACCCTTGTCTTGCCGCCGTCCCCCTCGGGCTGGAAACCGATCAAAAAGGGCCCGCGCTCTATCATCAGCGGGATATAGGACGCTTGCCAGCCGCTGTCCCCCAGGTAGAGGTTTTCATCCCGTTGCAGCCCGAGCATCACGACAGGCATGGTTTTTCCGCTGGCATTATCACGGTGCAGGAAAATCACGTACTCGGCCTGCAGGTCCCTGAACTCACCGGGAATCGCCTGGCAGCACATGATGTTATTGCCCGGGTACGCGGAGTATCGCGTGGAGACACGCAGATCCTTGTGATCCACGTTATTCAGTATTTCGTGTCGACTCATTTCCGCATTCTCATATTTCGTACATGACACACCGCGCTGTTCCTAGCGCAGCGCCTCCAGCAAGGCACGATTGGGGGGAAGGCCCCCGAGCAGGCGCTTGCACTGGATAGCGTTTTCCTCGTCGTGCTTTCGCAACTTGTTAAGCAGGTTGCCGTCATCGCCGCCCACGTCCTGCTCGGTCCGGAAGCCCATTCCGTACAGTACATACTGGTAACTGGCGGCGGTAAATATCTCATCCGATTGCGTGAAATCCCGCCTGGACGGCAGCTTGTATTTCCACCAGGCCAGCAGTTCCTGCAGGTGATCGGGCACGGTACTGGCATCCCGGTGGTCGTTCCAGTAGTCGCTGTCGTTTCGCCGGGACAGCACATAGTGTAACTTCAGGAAGTCAATGACCCGGTCCCAGCGATAGCGAAACCGGTCGTTAAAGCGCTGTGCGGCGATATCCATCATGGAGTGATCCAGCGGCAGATCGTCGCGGATCATGGCTGCGGCCAGTTCGACCATCGCCAGGGCGGAAGCCTCCAGGGGCTCGATAAACCCGGCTGACATGCCCACCGCAACACAGTTCTTCTGCCAGAAAGTCGAGTAATGCCCGGGATCAAAGCGCAATTGCCTGAGATTGGCGGCCTCTGCTTCAGCACGCCCCATGTGGGGCTCGAGGTAGGCGCGAAGTTCCGCTTCGGCCTGCTCGTCCGTGCTGTGACTGCTGGAGTAAACATAGCCGATACCGCGCCGGGTAGGCAGGCCGATATCCCAGATCCAGCCCGCTGACCTGGCGGTGGAAATGGTCACGGAGGCGATAGCCTGGTCGGGTGCGCGGTAGGGAACCTGAACGGCGAGGGCGCGATCATTGAACAACACCGACGCCCTGCTCTCGAATGGAACGGCAAAATGCTTTCCAAGCAGCAGGGAGACCGAGCCGGAACAGTCAATGAACAGGTCCGCCCCGATTTCACCGTTCTGCTGGCATTGAATGCCGCGAATGGCTCCATCCTCCGCGGGCACAACCGCCGTCACATGGTCCAGCAGATGTTTAACTCCCAGCTGCTCCGTGCAGTGACGACGCAGAAACTCCCCGAACTTACCGGCGTCCAGATGATAGCCATAGTTAACGACGGAGGCGTAGTCGGGGGTACCCGCCTGCTTGGGCGCCAGGTTCGCGTCGCATACATGGACCTGGGGCGTGGCAAAATTGCCGAAGATCACCCCTTCAGGCTGCCTGTGCCAGAGCGATGCAAAGTCCGGATCGAAGAAGTGCTGTGGCAGGGAGAACGGGTGGTAATAGCTGTCGCCGTCTTCGCCGGTACACCAGGACACAAACTTGGAACCCTGTTTGAACGATGCATCGCACTCGCGCAGAAACCCGGACTCGGTGACGCCGATATTGCGCAATGTCTCGCGCATGGAGGGCCATGTGCCCTCACCTACCCCGATGGTGGGAACGTCGGGAGACTCTACCAGCGTGATGGCAAGCCGGTCCCTGTACCTGGCCGCTATGACACCCGCCATCAGCCAGCCAGCAGATCCTCCCCCGAGTATCACTACCCGGGTTACCGCGCCGTTCACATCCAGTCCTCACGTTCCATAGCTTTCGACCGCAACAAGACCGGCCCCAACCAACAGGAAAAGCCGTCGCGCAGGACGCGACGGCTCAGCAACATACCGGCTATGGCCGTTGTCGGGCTCAGAACTGGTAGCGCAACCCAATGCTGTATCGAGCACCGTTCTGGATAGCACCGATCACCATATTGCCGTCGCGGCTGTACTGTCGCTGGGTTTCGTCAGTGATATTGATACCCTCGGCCAGGAGAGTCAGCGAGTCATTGACCTCGTAGCTCACGTTGACATCCCACTGACCGTAGTCTTCAGTATAGATCGGGTTGCGCTCGTTGTTACCATCGAGGGTATCATTCAGGAAATCGTCCCGCCAATTGTAGGCAATACGCGCCTGCCAGCCGTGCTTGTCATAAAACGCGATCAGGTTATAGGAGTCACTGAGGCCGAGCAGGGCAAACTGGTTTTCGATTCCTTCACCCTTGTTGCTGTTGAAGTTATCGTACTCCACGTCGCCATCAACGGTCGTATAGTTGGCAATCACGCCAAAGCCCGACTCACCAAACATGTGTTGCAGGGCGATTTCCCAACCATCGATGGTGGCCTCTTCGACATTTACCGGCGTTATCAGCGAGAATACCGTGGACGGGTCGCCCTGGGCCGCGTCACCCACGACCGGTGCGCCGTACAGCGACTCCATGTAGGCTCTCACCTGGGCGGCATCCGTCGTACCCAGTGTTGCCACTGCATCGTCATATCGTGGTCCCTGAGCCGGATGGGGCAGCTCAAAAGCCGTGGTATTGACCGTGGTGTTGCCAATGAAGTTCTCCACGTTCTTGCGGTAGTAACCTACGGACACGTAGCTGCCCTCGTCGTAATACCACTCCCCTGAGAAGTCAAAGTTGGTTGACTCGAAGGGATCAAGGCCCGGATTACCGCTGTTTCCCGTGCCGCCATTGAAGCGCACCGGGTTGTTTATGGTAACGCCACCCTGCAGGTCCTCGTAGAGCGCACGGGTGATGGTGACGCTGGATGAGGCCCGCAGGACGACGTTCTCCACCACCTCGATATCGAAATCAATATTCGGCAGCCAGTTGTCGTAGCCTCCCTTCTGGGTCGAGAAGCCTGACTCGGTAAAGTTGGCGGAGAATTCGTTGTCGGCTACCCACGCGATCTCCGAGTACAGCGGCACCAGGGACTCGGACTCAACATCGGTATCTTCCCAGCGCAATCCCACGGTCAGGTGCATTGGCATGGGGGCGTCTTCCCAGGCGAAATTCACCTGGGCGTAAACAGCCGTTTGTTGCTCTTCAACGCTACGATCGGTCGAAAAGACGGGATCTGCACACAGAACGGTACCGCAGGGACTGAGCACTTCACCATTGGCGCTCGCTATGGCAGCAATGGCATTACGCATGCCGTCGAAGTCGGCTTCATAATAGAAAGGTTCGAGCGCATCGCTGGAGGACCCGGAAAATTCGTCGAACTCGGCGCCCAGCCGCTGACGCTGGAAAATGCTGTCATCGTACTGTGATGCATCGCCGTAGCCCCCCCAGGTATCGCGCTGCGCGACCGAGAACGCAGACCGGTTGGTGGAATCGACGACAGACACGCCAAAATTGATGCTTTTCACGACCGAGTCGTCGAACTGGAATACACCTTCCAGTCTTGCCTGCTCTATTTCATGCTTCATATAACTGTTGCGGAAGCTGGTGCCGGAAGTGCGCATCTTGCTCGGGTCCATACCCTGTCCGTCGATGTAACCAAAGCTGGTCAGGGGCAGATCACCGCTGTAATCGACTGTGGTCAGGTTACGATTGAACTGCACTCCGGAAATGATATTGTGCGAACCCCGGCTGTCTTTCGGACCGTTCTCCGCTTCCGAATCATGGTAGTCGAAAGCCAGTTTCAAGCGATCGGTTGCCCACCACTCGAGGTTGAAGCCCAGGGACTTGTTCTCGTTTTTACGACCGAAATCTCCCGCGCCGAAGGTAATATCTTCTCCCGTGTTGTCGGAATAAATTACCGGAGCCACCACCGCGCCGTTACCCGAGCCCTGGGTAAACTCACCCGAAACCGGGTTGCCATTGAACCAGGCTCCCATGTCCTGGTTCTGTTGTTCAATGTCCAGTTCGGAATAGGTGTAGTCCAGCGTGGCCGTCAGATTCTGCGTGGGCGCCCACTGCAGGGCCAACTGGGCGTTAATACGCTCGCGCTGGATCTGGGAGAACTGGTAATTGATGTTGCGTGGCACGGAGTAGACATCCCCGGGCTGTGGCGCGTTGACAAAGGTGTCCGAGTCCGGAGCAATCGAACCCCAGTCGCCCTGGCCACCGGGGATGGTATACCAGCCCGAGGAAGTCTGCGCCTTGGTGTAGCCGCTGTCGCGCTCGGAGTAGCTACCCGTCAACGCCACGCCAAACTTGTCGTCGGCAAATGTCTGGGCGTAAATGCCGGAGATTTCCGGCGTCCAGTCATCGCCATTTTCATTGGTCGTATCGGTATGCGCCTTGGCGCCAAAATTGAGGACGGGCTCACGTATTTCCAGTGGGCGAATGGTCTTGATATTGATAACCGAGCCGATACCACCGGTGGGGAGGTCGGCGCGACCGGTCTTGTAGATTTCAACCCCGGCAACGCTCTCTGCTGCGAGGTTGGCGAAGTCATAAGAGCGGGACGCCGATACCGTGGTGTCTTCAATGTTCGCCGAGGGCATCTGGCGACCGTTGAGCGTGATCACGTTGTAGTCCGGCCCGAAGCCCCGGACCGTGACCCTGCTGCCCTCGCCATTGACCCGGTCAATGGACACACCGGTGACCCTTTGCAGGGATTCAGCCAGGTTGGTGTCGGGCATTTTGCCGATGTCCTCTGCGGAGATCGCATCGACCACACCCTGTGAATCGCGCTTGATGTCCATGGAGCGCTGGTAACCGGCACGTATGCCAGTGACAATCACTTCCTCAAGAATCATGGGGCTATCGCTGCCTGCAGGTACTTCCTGCGACCAGGCCAGTCCCGCGCCGCCCAGGAGTGAACAGGAGGCAATCGCACTGGCCATCAGTCTTTTTTGGAATGGAATCGTAGTCATCAATGTATCTCCGGAATATGGGTTTTATATTTATCCCAAGCCGCCGTCAGCAGTCATTCTGGCCTTTTCACGGCGGCAATTTCTAGTCGCAGCGCTACCATCACAAATGTGTTCACGGTAGTCCATCGATATCCGACAAAGCGGACTGACGGTGAGATGACGTGGAAATCTGCGGCTGGCTGATCGCCTCGACGCCCTGCTTAACGCCTTGTCATCCCACAGCAATAAATGTTGGTCCAGTTCGTCCCAGAACTGGTCCACTTTGGCGAATTTGCATGGTTTGAACAGTCACTTTGCCCGAACATAGGCTGGCAAATTGACTGACCTGTACCCGACACAAAGGGAACGGGTGATGCAGCGCCCGGGTGTCAGCGATCGGGCGAGTGAACGGAGCGACCTGGATATGCCGCAGCATTCATCTCTGGCAAAAAATATGAACAACATGAATAGCGTCGAAAAACAAGCTACCGCACTGCTGGAACAAATGACCCTGGAAGAGAAGATCGGGCAGATGAGCCAGGTAAGCGGGGGTGGTGTGGAACTCCACGATGCGATTCGGAGCGGCCAGGTGGGTTCCGTGATCAACGAAGTGAACGTCGAGGAGGTGAACGAGCTGCAGCGAGTCGCCACACAGGAAAGCCGGCTTGGCATTCCCCTGCTTATCGGCCGCGATGTGATCCACGGATTCAAGACCATTTTCCCGATTCCGCTGGGCCAGGCCGCCAGCTGGGACCCCGAGCTCGTAGAGCGGTGCTCGACCATAGCCGCAGCCGAGGCGGCCTCCAGCGGGGTGAACTGGACGTTCGCGCCAATGATCGATATTACCCGCGACCCGCGCTGGGGCCGGATCGCGGAGAGTCTCGGGGAGGACCCTCACTTGTGCAGCGTCATGGGCGCGGCCATGGTGCGGGGATTCCAGGGCGAGGACCTGTCTGACCAGCGCTCGATCGCAGCCTGTGCCAAGCATTTTGTCGGCTATGGCGCGGTCGAGAGCGGGCTGGACTACAACACGGCGAATATCCCGGAAAATGAGCTGCGGAATGTCTACCTGCCACCTTTCAAGGCCGCCCTGGACGCCGGTGTCGCCACGTTCATGTCATCGTTCAGCGACCTCAATGGTGTCCCTGCCACAGGTAACGAGTTCCTGCTGCGCCAGATCCTGCGCAGGGAATGGGGCTACCAGGGGTTTGTGGTCAGTGACTGGGATGCGATTCGCGAGTTGACCGTACACGGTTTCTCCGCGGACGATCGCGAGGCGGTGCGTGAAGCGACCAACGCCGGCATCAACATGGAAATGGCGAGCACTCTGTACCGGGATAACCTGCCGGGCCTGGTTGCTGATGGATCAATTGCCGAGGCAGACCTCGACCAGCTGGTATTCCACATCCTCAAACTCAAGTATGCACTCGGACTGTTCGATAACCCCTTCACCGATCCAGCGGCCTTCCCCGAACTGGTCAACAGCCAGCACCGGCAGACGGCCAAGGAGGCTGCCAGGCGCAGCTGCGTATTGCTGAAAAATGCAGACAACGTACTGCCTTTGAGTCGCGAGAACCTGGCCTCGATCGCGGTGATCGGGCCGCTGGCCGACGACGGATACGAGCAACTGGGCACCTGGGTATTCGACGGCGAGTCACGGCACAGTCACACCTGCCTGCAGGCGCTGTATGACCTGGTGGGCAACGACCTGGACATACGCTGGGCCCGCGGCATGCAATCGTCCCGCTGCCGGAATGACGACGGCTACGAAGAGGCGGTGCGGATCGCCGCCGCATCAGACGCCGCGATCATGTTCATGGGGGAGGAGTCCATCCTGTCCGGAGAGGCACACTGTCGCGCAGAAATAGACCTGCCCGGCGACCAGGAGCGGTTGATCGAGCAGGTCGCCGCCACCGGCACACCCGTGATACTGGTCGTGCTGGCCGGGCGCCCGCTCACCCTGGGGCGGATTCTGGACAAGGTGGCGGCCGTGCTGTTCGCCTGGCACCCCGGCACGATGGGCGGGCCCGCCATCGCCGAGCTTGTCTTTGGTGAAGAATCACCCTCCGGCAAGTTGCCGGTGACCTTCCCGCGGATGGTGGGCCAGGTGCCCATTTACTATTCGCGCAAGAACACGGGAAGGCCAGCCAGCCACGATTCGATCACCCACATCGACGAAATCGACGGCAAGGCGGCACAGACCTCTCTCGGCATGTCGGCCTTCCATCTCGATGCGGGCTTTACACCCCAGTTTCCGTTCGGTTTCGGGCTATCCTATTCCCGCTTCGAATACAGCGACATAGATCGCTCGGCCGACCAGATAGCGCCGGGGGACACCATCACCCTCTCGGCGGTCCTGCACAACCGCGGCGATTGGGATGCCGAAGAAGTGGTACAGCTGTACGTCCGTGACCTCGTGGGCAACGTGACGCGGCCCGTAAGAGAGCTGAAAGGCTTCAAACGAGTGAAACTCGCTGCCGGTCAGAGCACCCGGGTCGAGTTCACTTTGTGCACCGACGACCTCGCATTCCACAACCGGAATATGCAACTTGTCACCGAACCGGGCTGGTTTCATGCCTGGATTGGTGGCGACTCCAGCGCTGATCTGCAGACCGAATTCGAGATCATCCCTTGACCGGGCGAGCCCATAGCATGATCACCCGCACTGCCACGATCGCAGCGCTTGGCGGTTTCCTGATGGGCTTCGACGCGTCGGTGATTTCCGGCGTGGTGGGCTTCATCGAGGTCGAGTTCTCCCTGAACAAGATTCAACTGGGCTGGTCGGTCGCCTCGCTGGCGCTGGCGGCCACCTTCGCCATGCTCGCCGCGGGCCCGATCAGCGATCGCTACGGACGCAAACCCACCCTGCGCTGCGCCGCGGTCCTGTTTGCCGTTTCAGCGGTAGCGTCGGCCCTGGCGCCGACATTCACCACGCTGGTAATCGCCAGGATCATCGGCGGTATCGGGGTCGGCGCGGCCCTCATCATCGCCCCGATGTACATTGCAGAAATTTCGCCGGCCCGTACCCGCGGGCGGCTGGTATCTATCAACCAGTTGAATATTGTCATCGGGATATCCGTGGCGTTCTTCAGCAATTACGTCATTCTCAGGCTGGGGCAGTCAGACGCCGCCTGGGCGTCGAGACTGCAACTGGAAGCCTGGAACTGGCGCTGGATGCTTGGCATTGAATTGCTGCCGGCGGCGCTTTATTTTTTCTGCCTTTCCCATGTTCCGGAAAGTCCCCGCTGGCTCGCCATGCACCGGCAGCAGGAGGAGGCCGGCCGGGTACTGGCCCTTTTCAATGACAGGGCAGGGGCTCTGGCTGAACTGGCCGCCATCAACGCATCCCTGGCGTCATCCGCCGCCAGGCCGCTGGGGGAATTCAGGGAACTGCTCGACCCGGCACTGCGCAAGGTCATGACAATCGGTGTTGTCATCGCCATCGTGCAGCAGATCACCGGTATAAACTCGGTGTTCTTCTACGCGCCGATGATTTTCGAGCAGTCGGGCATAGGCACCGATGCGGCATTCATGCAGGCGGTCCTGGTGGGTTTGACCAACCTGGTTTTCACCCTGCTGGCGATGACATTGATTGACCGGCTGGGTCGCAAACCGCTGTTGATCTTTGGCGTCACAGGTATCGCGGCCTGTATGTTCCTGCTCAGCTGGGGGTTCAGTCAGGCGACTTACTCCTTGCAGGGCGCCGCTATCGCCACGCTGCCAGCAGCGCTGGACACCGCGGCACTGGTACCGCTGCAGGACCGGACATTCGAATCAGACCTGGCATTTGTGGCGGCGCTCACGGAGGTCCTCGGTCCACAGGAATTTCAGCGCTTCGAGTCCGATTTGCTGCGCGCTGCCATCAACATCCAGCCGGGGCTTATTCTGGCCGGCATACTCGGTTTCGTCGCGAGTTTCGCAGTTTCAATCGGCCCGGTCATGTGGGTGCTTTTTTCAGAATTGTTTCCCAACAGGGTCAGGGCTGTGGCCATTTCCTTTGTCGGACTGGTGAACTCCGGGGTCAGCTTCCTGGTTCAGCTGCTATTCCCCTGGCAGCTTGCCAACCTCGGAAACACCACCACCTTTCTGATCTACGGCGTATTCGCTGCACTGGGGCTGGTCATGATCATGCGCCTGTTACCGGAAACCCGGGGCAGGACACTGGAAGAACTGGAGAACCGCCTTGCCAGCCCCGGGATTTGAATCCCTGGCGGCAAAGAACTTCTTGAATTTTATTGAATTTACGCTTAGTTAACGGTACACAAACATGAATCTGGAAATTTCACCCCCTGGTAGCTGGTCTCTGATGGATTCCGAAATCGAACAGAAAATCGATGCGCTGATGAGCAGGATGACGCTCGCCCAGAAAATCGGCCAGATGGTCCAGACGGAGCGGATGGCGATCGAGCCAGGTGAGGTGAAACAGTATCACATTGGCTCCATACTCAGTGGCGGCGGCTCCTGCCCGGGGGAAAACCAGGTCAGCGACTGGGTAGACATGAATGACGCCTACTGGATGGCCTCGATGGAGGAGGATGACGAACATCTGGCGATACCGACGCTGTACGGTGTCGATGCGGTTCATGGCAACAACAACGTCAGTGGGGCAACCATCTTCCCGCACAATATCGGCCTGGGCGCCGCAAGGAATCCGCAACTCCTCGAGCGCATTGCGGAAGTCACCGCCCGCGAGATTCTCGCCACAGGCGTCGACTGGACCTTCGCCCCCACGCTGGCCGTGGCGCGGAACAGTCAGTGGGGTCGCACCTACGAGAGTTACGCCGAGCATCCCGAGATTGTGTGCTCGTATTCAGGGGCCTTCGTGCGCGGACTGCAGGGCGACCTCGGAGAGAACTCGGTCGTGTCCTGCGTCAAACACTGGGTGGGAGATGGCGGCACCACAGAGGGTATTGACCAGGGCGACACCAGGATCAGCGAAACAGAGCTGGAGCAACTGCACATAGCACCGTATTACCCGGCGATAGACAATGGGGCACTTACGGTGATGGCGTCCTTCAACAGCTGGAACGGCGACAAATGCCACGGCCACAGATACCTGCTGAGCTACGTGCTGAAGGATCGGATGGGTTTCAACGGCTTCATCATTTCAGACTGGGACGGCATCGATTACCTGTCCGAGAGCTATTTTGACGCGGTCGCGATGGGGGTAAACGCCGGCATCGACATGTTCATGGTGTCGGAGCACTGGCGCCCGTTCATCGATCATCTGACCCATCATGTCGTACAGGGCACCGTGGCGATGACCCGGATCGATGATGCAGTGCGCCGAATACTGCGCGTAAAGTTCGCCTTCGGCCTTTTCGAGAAGCCGAGGCCCAGCGCGCGTCGCTGGTCAAATGACGCCAGCTTTGGCAGCCAGGCACACCGGGAGGTTGCGCGGGAGGCAGTACGCAAGTCACTGGTGCTATTGAAGAACGACCGGAACATCCTGCCACTGTCAAGACAGCAACGGATCCTGGTGGCAGGGAAAAATGCCGACAATGTCGGGCACCAATGTGGCGGATTCACCGTGGCGTGGCAGGGGACTTCCGGCAACGAGTTTGTCGTCGGCGGCACCTCCATCTGGGAAGGTATTCGCGAGTTCGCGCCTGACGCCGTCATGAGCGCCGGCGGGCGCGGAGAGGACGCGGACCCTTCGATCCACGATGTGGCCGTGGTTGTTATCGGCGAGAAGCCCTACGCGGAGGGAATGGGAGACATACGCACGGGAGACGATGTGATTGTCCAGGCGGGTTCGCAAATAAAGGGCCTGCTCAAGGTTCTCGAGCCCTATGGCGACAGCCTTGTGCTTGCCGACCTGCACCCGGAGGATATCGAGACGATCACCAACATCGCGTCCCGCGGTGTACCCGTCGTCACCGTGATGATCTCCGGCCGCCCGCTGGTTACCCGGCGCGAGATCGATGCGTCAACTGCGTTCGTGGCCGCCTGGCTGCCGGGATCAGAGGGCCAGGGCGTCGCGGACGTCCTGTTCGGGGACTTCGATTTCAGCGGCAGGCTGTCTTTCTCCTGGCCCAGGGACACCGGGGCAAGAGCCAATATCGGCGATTCGGGCCACGACCCCCTGTACCCCTACGGTTACGGTCTCGAGTACGGGTCCTAGGACTGCGGCAGCAGGACCAGCACGATGCAGCATTCCGTCCGGGTTGTGGCCGATATCGGCGGCACTAACGCCCGATTTGCCTGCGTGGCCTCTCCCGACCTGGCCCTTCGGCACGTCGAGACCCTGCCCTGTGCGCAGTTCCCGTTCCTGGAGGACGCCCTGCGGCACTACCTCGATATCCTTGATGGCATGACGGTCAGCGGGATTTGCCTGGCGGTAGCGGGCCCGGTCGACGCAGATCCGATAGACCTTCCGAACAATCACTGGAACTTCAGCCCCGCTTCGCTGGAAAGCCGCTTTGGCGTTCCCGTCCAGGTCCTCAACGACTTCACAGCGCAGGTGCTCGGCCTGTCCACACTGGCGCCGGGCGAGCTGCACTGGCTGGGCTCCAGCCGTCCGGCAGGCAAAGGCGTGACGGCCGTCATTGGCCCCGGCACCGGCCTGGGCGTGTCGGCGATGCTGCCTTCCGGAGACATTCTTCCCTCGGAAGCCGGCCATATCGGTTTTGCGCCCACCGACCAGCACCAGTGCGACCTGCTGGAAGTGCTCAGGAAACGGTTCCGCAGGGTATCCACCGAACGGGTTCTGTCGGGTCCCGGGCTGGCCAATCTCTACTGGGCCAACGGCCAGTTGCAGGGGCAATGCCGGGAATTGCCCGCGGCAGAGGTCAGCGCGGGAGCGCGCGCCAATGACAGCCTGTGCCGCCAGGCCGTAGAGGACTTTCTGTCGATACTGGCGGCCTTTGCCGGCGATGTGGCATTGATGACCGGTGCCGGCGACGGCGTGTACCTCTCGGGCGGCATTCTGCCAAAAATGCTGGATTTCCTGGACCAGGATCTGTTTCTGGACCGGTTCAGGGACAAGGGTAGATTCCGGGATTTCAACACCGCTATTCCGGTGGCTGTTGTCCTGGCGGAGCAACCGGGACTGCGTGGATGCGCCCGGGCACTGAACCTGACCAATCCCTGACCGCCCGGGCGGCATCGTCTACCGTTACCCTCTGGTCGTACCGGAAGTCCTCTTGATCGAGTTTTGCTTGCAGGCGGGACCGCCACTGCTGACAATCAGGACCAGATAATAAACTCTGCCTGCCGGCGAACGGATCGAGCGGGTAGCGCATCCTGACAAGGAGTGACATGTCCCAGGACCTGCACTACCAGACCCCAGACCGGGACCGGGTACCCCTTACCGAGAAGCTCCTTTACGGCGTAGGCGCCTTCGTCAACAACCTGCTGTCCGCGGCCATTGGCGGCATGAGTATCGTGCTTAACCTGGGCCTGGGCATGAATCCCGCGCTGGTGGGACTGCTGGGCGCTCTCCCCCGGCTGATCGACGCCTTCACCGACCCCCTCATGGGCTACATATCTGACCACACGCGCTCGCGCTGGGGTCGGCGGAGACCCTACATCTTTCTGGGGGCGATACTGGTCGGGATTGCATTTGCACTGCTGTGGCAACTTCCTGCGAACAAATCGGAGTCTTTTTACTTCTGGTATTTCCTTCTGGGCTCACTGATTTTCTACCTGTTCTATACCATGTTTGCCACACCCTGGGTGGCCCTCGGCTATGAACTGACACCGGATTATCACGAACGCACCCGGGTCATGGCCGTGCAGAACTTCATGGGGCAGCTCGCCTACCTGATTTCACCCTGGTTTCTCTGGATCATGCAGCACGATGCCTTGTTTGATGATCTCGCCAGCGGCGCGGCCGGGCTCGCTGTCGCGGTCGCCGTGGCGGTCATCGCCCTCGGGATATTACCGGCCATTTTCCTGCGCGAGCGCTACAGCGACCTGGCGGTAGCGGAGTTACAGGACAGCAGCGAAAGACTCACCGGCCTGGCAGCGCAACTACGTGAAACCACCGTCAATTTTCTTCAGGGCTTTGCCCTGACCCTGAAGTTTTCACCGTTCCTGAAATTGTGTGCGGCAACCTTTCTGGTGTTCAACGGCTTCATGATGGTCGCCTCGTTTCAGTCCTACATCATCATCTACTACGTGTTCGCCGGGAACCAGGAACTGGGAGCGGAGTACGCCGGCTGGTCCGGAACGGCCTCGGCCTTCGGCACATTCTTCGTCATTTTTTTCATCAGCTGGCTTTCCACACAGATCGGCAAGCGGCGCGCCTTCTTCGTTGCGATTGGCGTCTCGATGGTGGGCTATAGCCTGAAGTGGTTCTGCTACGATCCCCGCTACCCACTGCTGCTACTGCTCCCTGCCCCGTTGATCGCCTTCGGCCTGGGCGGGCTTTTTACCCTGATGGGTTCGATGATTGCGGATGTCTGCGACATGGACGAACTGGAGAGCCACGAGCGCAGGGAGGGGATGTTCGGCTCGATCTACTGGTGGGTGGTGAAACTGGGTATGGCAGCAGCACTGAGCATCGGCGGCGTTCTGCTCAATGTGACGGGCTTCGACGTTGCCCTGGGTGGAGACCAGTCCGCCCAGACACTGCTGTTAATGCGTATTTTTGACATACTGGTTCCACTGGCGAGTTCGGCCATCGCCATCTGGTTGATTTTCTCCTACCCGATCACTGAGAAAGTCGCCGCAGAAGTGCGTCGCAAGCTGGAGCAGCGGCGCGGCGCCGTGACCTGAATGTAAAACAGGCCATACCGTGATACCGACAGCAACCATTGGTCTGCAGCTCTACAGTGTCCGGGCCCAATTGGCGCGCGATCTGGCGGGCACGCTGGCCACTGTCGCCTCTCTCGGTTATGCGGAAGTGGAATTCGCGGGTTACCACGACCACTCTCCAGCGGACATCGTGCGCGCCCTGGACAGCTGCGGGCTGCGCGCGCCTTCAACCCATCTGGACCCACGCGCGCTGGCGGAGAATACTGAAGCGCTGCTGGACACTGCCGCCCTGGTTGGTCACCAGTATGTGGTCATTCCCTGGTGGGAGGAGGCGCTGCGCACACCCGGCGGCTACCGCCAGCTCGTCAACCTCCTGAACCGCGCGGGCAAACTGGCCCGGGATCGCGATCTCAAGCTCGCCTATCACAATCATGACTTTGAGTTTCACCGCGCCGGCAGCTGGATACCTTTCGACTTCCTGCTGCAGGAAACCGACCCGGCATACGTGTACTTCGAACTGGACCTCTACTGGGCTGCGACTTGCGGGCGCGATCCGGTTAGGCTATTTAATGATCATCCGGGTCGTTTCCCGCTGCTGCACATCAAGGACATGGATTCATCGGGTAGAGAGACCGATGTGGGCAGCGGGGTTATCGATTTCTCCGCTATCCTCGCGGCGGCCGACATCGGTGGCGTGGCGCATCTGTTCATCGAGCGTGATAACCCGGAAGAACCTCTGGCTTCTGCCGGCCGCTCCCTGGGTCGACTCGTCGCGATTCTCGGCGGAGGTGAAAAACAGCGGTAAAAAAAGGCGGGCTATCAAAAAATAGCCCGCCTGTTAAATTCCCTGAGGGAATGCTCTAAACGCTTGCCGGGACACCGCATCCCGACGACGCAAGGATCACACGAATGGCGCGCCGGTTAAAGCCAGTTGCGGTGGGTGGGACCGTTCACACGCCCAGTCGGACGTTGACCGGCGAGAGCATTTCACCAGTCCGACCTGCGAGCGCCTGCGGCTGGCCTGTCCCGGACTCCTTTTGTCGACATCGGAACTAACCCAGTACGTCTGCCAGGTCGCCCTTTTTCTCCAGCCAGCTCTTGCGATCTGCGGCCCGTTTCTTGGCCAGCAGCATGTCCAGCATCCTGTTGGTGTCGTCACCCGGGTCCAGCACCAGGCGCACCAGGCGCCGGGTGTCCGGATCCATGGTGGTTTCACGCAACTGCAGGGGGTTCATCTCGCCCAGGCCCTTGAAGCGCTGCACGTTGACCTTGCCGCGCAGTTTCTCCGCCTCGATACGGTCCAGCACGCCCTGCTTCTCAGCCTCGTCCAGCGCATAGAACACCTCCTTGCCCACGTCGATGCGGTACAGCGGCGGCATCGCCACGTACACGTGACCGGCCGAGACCAGGGCCCGGAAGTGGCGCACGAACAGGGCGCAGATCAGCGTGGCGATGTGCAGGCCGTCGGAGTCCGCGTCTGCCAGGATGCATACCTTGTGGTAACGCAGGCCGGACAGGTCATCCGAGGCCGGGTCGATACCCAGTGCCACCGAGATGTTGTGCACTTCCTGGGAGGCCAGAATTTCCTGGGAATCCACCTCCCAGGTGTTCAGGATCTTGCCGCGCAGGGGCAGGATGGCCTGGAACTCCCGATCCCGGGCCTGCTTGGCGGAACCGCCGGCAGAGTCGCCCTCCACCAGGAACAACTCGCCGCGCGCCGGATCCTCGCCGGAGCAGTCCGCCAGTTTGCCCGGCAGGGCGGGGCCGGCGGAAACTTTCTTGCGCGCCACCTTCTTGGCCGAGCGCAGGCGACTCTGGGCGCTGCTGATGCACAGCTCAGCCAGCTTCTCCGCCTCTCCCGTGTGCTGATTGAGCCACAGGCTGAACGCGTCCTTGGCCACGCCGGACACGAAGGCTGCGGCCTCACGGGAGGAGAGCCGCTCCTTGGTCTGGCCGGAGAACTGGGGATCCTCCAGCTTCGAGGACAGCACGTAACAGCAACGGTCCCAGATATCGTCCGGGGCCAGTTTTATCCCACGCGGCAGCAGGCTGCGCAGTTCGCAGAAATCGCGCATGGCATCCAGCAGCCCGGTACGCAGGCCGTTGACGTGGGTACCGCCCTGGGCGGTGGGAATCAGGTTGACATAGGACTCGGCGATAACCTCGCCGCCCTCCGGCAGCCACTGTACGGCCCAGTCCACGCCCTCGTTGCTGCCGGTGAAGCTGCCCACGAAGGGCTCCTCGGGTATGCAGGGCCAATCGATCGTGGCGTCCGCGAGATAATCGGTGAGGCCGTCTTCGTAGTACCATTCCTCGCTCTCGCCCTTCTTTTCGTCCCTGAACCGCACCCGCAGGCCGGGACACAGCACCGCCTTGGCGCGCAGCACGTGCACCAGGCGCGGAACCGAGAAATTGACCGAGTCGAAGTACTTCCCGTCGGGCGTGAACCGGAGCGAGGTGCCGGTATTGCGCTTGCCGCAGCTGTCGATCACTTTCAGGTCCGAGGTTTTCTCACCGCCGGCAAAGCTCATCTGGTGCACCCTGCCATCGCGTCGGATGGTGACCTCCAGCGCGCTGGAAAGGGCGTTGACCACGGATACGCCGACCCCGTGCAGGCCGCCGGAGAACTGGTAGTTCTTGTTGGAGAACTTGCCGCCGGCGTGCAGGGTGCCGAGGATCACTTCCACGCCGGGCACGCCCTGCTCCGGGTGGATATCCACCGGCATCCCGCGGCCGTTGTCGGTCACCGTGACTGAGCCGTCCTTGTGCAGGATCACGTCGATCAGGTCGGCGTGACCGGCCAGCGCCTCGTCGACGCTGTTATCGATAACCTCCTGGGCCAGGTGATTGGGACGGCTGGTGTCGGTGTACATGCCGGGGCGCTTGCGCACCGGCTCAAGGCCTGTGAGGACCTCGATATCTTCAGCGGTATACTGGGACATTCCTGTTGTTACAACCAAAACAAGGCGGTGAGCGGACAGGCGCATTGTACATGAGCGCGCACGGCCCTGGCCCCCTGCTGAAGAAAAAAACCTAGAGGTAGCCGCCGGAATCCAGATCCACATCGAACAGCACGTCATCCACCCGCGACACGCCGGTCTCCAGCCGCCCGTCCGGGAACAGCTGCAACCAGCGGTATCCCGGCCCCAGGGGATCCACCTTGAAATTCGCACAGCCCGGTGCGAACTGGACGCAGGTCGAGGGCGAGGCCAGCAGCCGCGTGTGGCCCCTGAGCTGGTCGAACTCCTGGTGTATGTGTCCCCACAGCAACCCGCGCACACCGTCGAACCCGGCCAACAGGGCCAGTAACTGGCCGCCATCCACCACCTGCTGCTCGTCCAGCCAGGCGCTACCTATCGACAGGGGCGGGTGGTGCAGACACACCAGCGTGAACTGACCGCCCGCTGCCGCAGCCGCCAGTCGCTCACGCAACCAGGCCAGCTGCGCCGCACCGATCTCGCCACCGACCTCGCCGGGGCGTTGCGAGTTGAGCATCAGGATTTGCCAGGCACCGGCCTCGATCTCCGAACTCAGGCGCGCCGGTTCGCCGCAGTTCGCCACCATCTGATCCCGGTCGTCGTGGTTGCCCGGCAGCCAGAACGACGGTACTTCCAGCACAGCCAGGTGCGCCTGCAGCCGGCTGTAGGCCGTGCCCGCACCACAGTCGGACAGGTCACCGGTGGCCAGCACCAGGTCCAGGCCCGACTGCTCGCGCCGGACCCGCTCCAGCACCACTTCCAGTGAGTAGTCCGTATCCATGCCCAGCAACTCGTCGCCCTGCTCAAGCCCCAGGTGGGTGTCGGTGACCTGGACCAGGCGCAGGCACTCCGCCGGCGCCGGCACGACACTGCGAGTTGTGGAGGGGTAGCCCATGCTGTGCGCGGACGGCGCCGTTTCAGGCGCCGCCGGGTACCAGGGCGCTGCGGCCGTTCTGCAGACAGTGCTCCAGCCAATCAGCCAGGAACAGGTTCTGCTGTACCTTTTCATCCTGCTGGTACATGCCGGGGTTGGGATATTCGTAGCGCGGCTGAATGCGCCCGTGACTCTGAAAAGCCGCCACTTCCAGCATACCCGCGTCGTGATAGGCCCTCAGATCGACCTTGAGGCTCTCCAGCCAGCGGCTGTCATTATGGTACTGGTAGCAGCGGAAGAAGGTGGTATACGGGCTGCGCTCCACGACTTCCAGCCGCACCCGCGCGCCACCCAGCTCGAATTCCCGGCTGTTGCTCTGCTCGTATTCGGGGAACAGCCGCATCAGGCGCGCATAGTTCGCCTCGCAGGCTGCGTGCAACCCGGCCAGGTCAACCCGGAACGCCTTTCTGCCGGCGGTGGTCAGTGTCTTGTTGCGAATCATCATATCAGGTCAAAGTGTAGCACCTGCACCGATTCAGACTACGGTGATATTACAGTAATTACATTGCGCTAATGACATGCAGCCACTCGCGGCTCCTGATACACTTCTCCCGCTTTACACGTGATACAGGGTAGTCTGCATGAGGATTTTCGTTGCCACACTGGCGGCGGTGGCGTTCTTTACAACGGCCCCGGCCGGGGCAGAGTCACTGCGCGATATCTATGAACTGGCGTTGGAAAATGACGCCCAGCTGAAAGCCGAGGAAGCCCAGTACCGGGCCAACCTGGAGACCGAGAACCTGGGCCGCTCCGCCCTGCTGCCCCAGATCAACGCCAACTACGATTACACCGACTCGGACAGCAAAAGCTCCAACCTGTCGCCGAATTTCTTCGAGGGCCTGGAGATCGAAAAAACCCGCACCCGACGGGAAACCCAGCAGGATGGCTACACGGTCTCCCTCAGCCAGGCGCTGTTCGACCTGCCCGCCTGGTTCTCCTTCCAGTCCGGCAAAGAGTTCAGCAGGCAGGCGGAAGCGACCTTTGCCGCCAACCAGCAGAACCTGATTGTGCGGGTGGTCGAGGCCTATCTCGCCGTACTTCGGGCACAGGATAACCTGGAGGCCTCCAAGGCCCAGGAGCGGGCCTTCGAACGCCAGCTGGAGCAGACCCAGCAACGTTTCGAGGTGGGCCTGATCGCGATCACCGATGTCTACGAGGCCCAGGCCGCCTACGACCTGTCCCAGGTCAACCGTATCGTGGACGAAAACAACGTGTCCGTGGCCCTGGAAAGACTCTCGGTACTCACCGGCCAGAACCACAGCAACCTGAACGTGCTGGTAGCGGACTTCGACATCAAGTTGCCGGAGCCCAATGACCGGGCTGCCTGGGTGGATTTCGCGCTGCAGAACAACTTCTCCCTGCAGGCCGCTCGATATGCCGAGGAGGCGTCCCGGCAGGCCGCCAAGGCCAACCAGATGCAGCACGCACCAAAAGTCAGCGGCAGCTACAGCTACCGCGATTACGACACCGAGGGCGACCTGACCCGCAATCCTCCCACCGGGCTGGAAGCACCGCCGGACGGCACCGCCAGGGACAACATCGTGCAGCTGCGCGTGGACCTGCCGCTGTACACCGGCGGCGCCATCAGCGCCAACCGGCGCAAGGCGGCACAGGAGTTCAACGCCGCCCGCCAGAACCGCATCAACCTGTCGCGCAACACGGTGACCAACACCCGCTCACTGCACATGACCGTGGTCAGCGACGTGTCCCGGGTGGCCGCACGGCGGCAGAGCATCGTCTCCTCGCGCAGCGCACTGGACGCCACCCAGGCCGGTTACGAGGTGGGTACCCGGAACGTGGTCGACGTGCTGAACGCCCAGAACACCCTGTTCGCGGCGGAGCGCGACTATGCCAACAGCCGCTATGACTACATCATCAACATCCTGCGCCTGAAAGAGCAGGCCGGTACACTGAGCCCGGACGACATCTACAACATGGATGCCTTCCTGGAGCCGCCGGCACCGGCGACCGCATCCGAGAGCGAGTAATGGTGCTGTCCTGATCGCCCCGGGCTGCCCCGCTGCCGCCCGCCACTAGTCGTCGCCGATGCAGCGCGCCACCAGGGCCAGCAGTTTGCCGCGGGCGCCGCGATTGTCCGCAACCACCTGCTGTCCGGCGCTGCCCATAGCCTCACGCCGTTCCCGGTCCCCCAGCAACTCCAGCAGGCAGTCCCCCAGCTGAGCCGGGTCGGACAGCATCACCATTGCACCGGCTGCGACCAGCAGTTCAGATATCTCGGTAAAATTGAACATGTGCGGGCCGGTCACTACCGGCACCCCCCACGCGGCGGCTTCCAGCGCGTTGTGACCGCCGTGTTCCACCAGGCTGCCGCCGATCACCGCCACGCTCGCCGTACCCAGCAGCAGCGCCAGTTCACCCATGGTATCGCCGAGCAGAATATGGTCTCCCGGTTGTGGCGGCGTGCCCGCCGAGCGTCGCCGGACCCGCCAGCCCGCCCTGCAGCACTGGTCGTACACCGCGTCAAAGCGTTCCGGGTGCCGCGGCACCAGCAGCAGCAGGCAGTCATCATACTGCCGCTGCACGGCGCTGAACGCCGCCAGTACCTGCTCCTCCTCCCCGGGATGGGTGCTGGCCGCCACCAGTACCGGGCGCTGGTCACTGTGCAGGAACTGCCGCAGTTGGGCGACCCGCTGCCGCATGCCCTGATCCAGTTCCAGGTCGAACTTGATGCTGCCGGTAAGCTGCAGGCGCTCCCGCGGCAGGCCCAGGGCGAGGAAACGCTCACCGTCCGCCCGCGCCTGGCAGGCGACCACCGTCAGCTGCCCGAGCATGGCCCGGGTGAGTCCGGCGAAGCGGGCATAGCCATTGGCGGAGCGCTGGGACAGGCGCGCATTGGCGAGCACCACCGGGCAGCCGGCGCGGCCACTGTAGTGCAGCATGTTTGGCCACAATTCGGTTTCCATCAGCAACAGCAAACGGGGCCGGACCCGGCGCATGAAACGCCGCACCGCGCCGGGCAGATCCCAGGGCGCATAGACATGAAACACCCGCTGGCCAAACAGCGCCTGAACGCGCTCCGACCCGGTCGGCGTGGTGGTGGTCACCACCACCCGGTGCTGCGGGTAGGCCTCGATCAGCGCTTCGATTACCGGCGCCGCGGCCAGGGTCTCCCCCACCGACACGGCGTGGACCCAGATAGCGGGCCGCGAGTCCTGCCCCGGATGAAACAGGCCGAATCGCTCCGCCAGTCGACGGCGGTAAGCGGGGGCGAGCCGCGACCGCCACAACATACGCAGCAGGACGAAGGGAATCAGGCAATAAAACAGGGCGTTGTAGAGGTAACGCATGCAGCACTCCCGGGCCTTCAGGGGACCCGTCCGGGGCAGCATAACCGGGGACCGCGGGGCTTGCCATACCTGCCGGGGGGCTTGCCGGACCCGCTGGCGCGCTTTCCAGAGGGGATTCGGGCTATACTGCGGGCCTGTAAAAGCCCTGTTCGACAACATGAGTGCACCCCAACTACAGACGGACATCGCCATTATCGGTGGCGGTATCGCCGGACTCTGGACCCTGAACCAGCTGCGCAATCGCGGCTACAGCGCGGTGCTGTTCGAGAACCTGGCCCTGGGCAGTTTCCAGACCATGGGCTGCCAGGGGATGATTCACGGCGGTATCAAGTACGCCCTGGGCGGGGCCCTCAGCGGCGGCTCCGAAGCGATCTCCGCCATGCCCGACACCTGGCGCGCCTGCCTGCACGGCGAAGGCAAGGTGGACCTGCGCGGCTGCCGGGTGCTGAGTGAGGATTTTTATCTCTGGTCCAACGCCAGCCTGTCTTCCCGGGTCAGCTCGTTTTTTGCCAGCAAGGTCCTGCGCGGGCGGGTCCACCGGCTGTCCCGCAAGCAATTGCCGGCGCCGCTGGCCAACCCGGCATTCAAGGGCCAGGCGTATCGCCTGGTCGACCTGGTACTGGACATGCCATCGCTGATCGCGACCCTGGCGCAGCGGCACCGGGAAGCCATCTTCAAGGTCGACTGGCAGCAGGCCAGCCTGCAGCGCCAGGGCGGGAAAGCGCAGCTGCAGCTGGGCGACCTCACGCTGTTGCCGCGCTGCCTGTTGCTCACCGCGGGCGCGGGCAACGAGGAATTGATCGCCACCCTGGGCGGCAGCCATCCGCAAATGCAGCGCCGTCCCCTGCAACAGGTGCTGGTCCGCCACCAGTACCCCGAGCCCTTTTACGGCCACTGCACCGGGCTCAACACCACCCCGCGGCTGACCATCTCCAGCCATCGCACAACGGCCGGCGAGCCGGTCTGGTACCTGGGTGGAGAACTGGCCGACGAGAATACCGACACCGACCCGCAAGTGCTGATCGGCAAGGCACAGCGGGAATTGGGGGAGCTGCTGCCATGGATCGATTTCGGCCACTGTGACTGGCGAACCGCGCGCTTCGACCGGGCCGAACCCCGGCAGGGCAAACTGCTGCGCCCGGACCAGGCCTTCGTGGGGGCGGTGGACAGCGTGGACAACACCCTGGCCGCCTGGCCCACCAAGCTCACCCTCAGTCCCAACCTGGCCGAGGCAGTCGAAAACGAACTGGCCGCACGGGGTATCGTGCCCGGCCCGCCACTGGACCTGGCCCCGCTGGCGCATCTCGGCCGGCCGGGCATCGCCGCCACCTGCTGGGACGAGCTGTTTTCATGAGCTGGATGCGCGCGCTGGGCAGCACCGGTTTGACGGTCAGCGCGCTGGGACTGGGCACCGTGAAACTGGGTCGCAACAAGGGCGTGAAGTACCCCGGCGGCTTCACACTGCCAGACGATGCCAGTGCCGCCGCCCTGCTGGACCTGGCCTGGGACCTCGGCATCAACCTGCTGGATACGGCCCCGGCCTATGGCTGCAGCGAAGAGCGCCTGGGCGCCCTGCTGGGCGGTGACGGGCGGGACTGGCTGATCTGCTCCAAGGTGGGGGAGGAGTTCGAGGGTGGCCGGTCACATTTCGACTTCAGCCCGGAGCACTGCCGCTTCTCGATCGAGCGCAGCCTGAGCCGGCTGCGGGTCGAGACCCTCGATATTGTGCTGGTGCACTCGGACGGCAACGACCTGGCGATCATCGAACAGTACGGTACCCTGCAGGCCCTGGCGCAGCTGCAGGCGGAGGGCAAACTGCGCAGCTACGGCGTGTCCACCAAGACCGTCAGTGGCGGACTTGCCGCGGCCCGCGCCGGTGAGGTGGTGATGGTGACCTACAACCCGGACCACCGCGACGAGGAGCCCGTACTGGCAGAGTGCGCCCGGCTGGGCAAGGGGGTACTGCTGAAGAAGCTGCTGGCCAGCGGGCACCTGGCCGGGGACGTGGCGGACCCCGTGCAGGCGGCCATGGACCTGGCCTTCAGCCACCCCGGCACGTCCAGTGCCATTGTCGGCACGATCTCGCCGGCCCACCTCAGGGACAATGTGCTGGCCGCCCGCCGTGCGCTGGGCGAAGCCTGATCAGTCCCGCCCCTCCCCGACGATCTTGTCGACGATCGCGGTGGTGGATACGTTTTCCACGAACTCCAGGGTGCGCACCTCGCCGCCGTAACCCTCGACCACCTCCCAGCCGACCACGCCTTCCTTGTCGTAATCCCCGCCCTTGACCAGGATATCGGGCCGCAGCGCCTGCAGCAGGGGAATGGGCGTGTCCTCGGTGAAACACAGCACCCAGTCCACGGCCTCCAGTCCCGCCAGGACCGCCATGCGTCGATCCTGGGGATTGATAGGGCGCCCCTTGCCCTTCAGCCGGCGCACGGACTCGTCCGAGTTGATGGCCACGATCAGGCGGTCCCCGAGCTGCCGGGCCTGCTCCAGGTAGGCCACGTGGCCGGCGTGGATGATGTCGAAGCAACCGTTGGTGAACACCACTTTCTCCCCCTGGCTGCGGGCGTCTTCCACCGCGATCTGCAGTTGTTCCAGGGTCATCACACCGCGCCCCAGGCCCTGCTCCGCCTGCACCGCCCGGCGCAGTTCCGGCGCCGAAACCGAGGCGGTTCCCAGCTTGGCCACCACGATACCCGCGGCGATATTGGCCAGGGCGACCGCGCTGGGCAGATCAGCGCCTGCGGCCACCGCCGCCGCGAGCACCGCGATCACGGTGTCGCCGGCACCGGTCACGTCGAACACCTCGCGCGCCCGGGCCGGCAGGTGCAATTCCTCCTGTCCGGGCCGCAACAGGGTCATGCCCTGCTCGCCCCGGGTCACCAGCAGGGCATCCAGTTGCAGGTTGGTCATCAGTTCCGCACCGCGCGACACCAACTCGGACTCGTTGAGACAGGCGCCCACCACCGCCTCGAACTCGTGCAGGTTCGGGGTCAGCATGGTGGCGCCGCGGTAGCGGCTGAAATCCGTGCCCTTGGGATCCACCAATACCGGCAAACCCGCCGATCGGGCCTGCCGGATGATCGGCTGGGGGTCGGCCAGGCTGCCCTTGGCGTAGTCGGACAGAACCACCGCGCCGCAATCGGCGAGCAGGGGGGCCAGGTCGCCAGCCAGGGTGCTGCCGCTGGCAGACAGCTGCGATTCCTCGAAATCCACCCGTATCAGCTGCTGCCGCCGACTGATCACGCGCAACTTGGTGATGGTGGGATGGCCCGGGACCCGGTCGAAGGCGCACCGCACGCCGGCCCCCTCCAGCATGTCCTGCAGGGAGTCGGCCATCTCGTCGTCGCCGGTGTGGCCGCGCAGCAGGGCGGCGGCACCCAGCGCGGCGATATTGAGCGCGACGTTGCCGGCCCCCCCGGGACGATCCGTGATCTCGGTTACCCGCACCACCGGCACCGGCGCCTCCGGAGACACCCGCGAGGTATCGCCATCCCAGTAACGGTCCAGCATGATGTCACCCAACACCAGTACGGAGGCATGGCCAAAGGGAGGAAGGCTCAGTTTCATGATCGGCGGGTCCCAGCGCGCTGCAACGGCGCTAATCATAGCACGTGGCCGCCCTTGCCAAGGGTCGGCAAAACCGCTACTTTCCCCGGCCCCTGACCGAGAACGCGCGCCATGATTCCCGACCTGCCACCCTTTATCGACGACGTCAAAGGCTTCCTGGCCGAGGACGAGGCCGAGACCCTCTATCGCCACGCGCGCGACGCCAGTCCCGCCGGACCGGTACTGGAGATCGGCAGTTACTGCGGCAAGTCAACCATCTACCTGGGCCTGGCCTGCCGCGAGACAGGCGGCACGGTGTTCGCGCTGGATCACCACCGGGGCTCGGAGGAACACCAGCGGGGCGAGTTCTTCCACGATCCGGCGCTGTATGACACAGCCAGCGACCAGATGGACAGTTTCCGGGAGTTCCGCCGCAATATCGATCGCGCCGGCCTGGCGGACGTGGTGGTGCCGGTGGTAGCCGGATCCGCGGCGGCATCCCGCCACTGGCAGACCCCGTTGGCCATGGTGTTCATCGACGGCGGTCACAGCCTCGACGCCGCCCTGGCCGACTACCGGGCCTGGGCCCCGCTGCTGCTGCGCGGCGGCATCCTCGCCATTCACGATATCTACACCGACCCACACGCCGGCGGCCAGGCGCCCCACGCGGTCTTCCAGATGGCCCTGCAGTCGGGCCTGTTCGAGTTGCTGGAGAGAGTGAACAGCCTGGGCGTGTTGCGGCGCCTGTAAGCGCGCCTCAGTCTGCCTGGCGCAGGGGCGTGGACTCCTCCTGTCCCAGCAACTGCACGGCACAGAACAGGCGCGAGGCCGCGGTATGCGCGGTCAGGGCATCGGCCGCCAGCAGGATGGCGCCGGCGGTCCAGGTCGGTTTCTCGTCGGGCCACAGCAGGTCTTCCACCATCTGGTAGCCGGTCCAGTAGGACCCGTCCGCGGTGCGCCACTGGTGCAGCCAGCTGTAGACCTCTACCGCGCGGGCGTGGTCGCCGGCGGCCAGCAGGGCCATCACCAGTTCGCAGGACTCCGCCACCGTCACCCAGGGCTGGTCGCTGACACAGCGGCAGCCCAGCTGGTCCTCGACGAATTCATCCCAGCGGGCCGCCAGCCGGACGCGGGCCTCGGCGCCGCCCACCACCCCGGCCAGTACCGGGTAGAACCAGTCCATGGAGTAGCGCGCCTTGCTCTCCCAGGTGCGGTCGAAGCGCTCCGGGTGCTTGCGCAGCGCCGTCCCCAGGCGCTGCCGGGCGGCCAGCCACCGCGCGCGGTCGTGATCCAGGGTATGGGCGATGTTGTGCGCGCACTCCAGGCTCTTGTAGATCGAACTGCAACCGGTCACCAGGGCGTCGCCCTTGGGCTTGCCGGCGCCGTCAACGGCCCAGTCAACCTCACCGTGCTCACCCTGCAGGGACAGCACGAAATCGATGGCCCGCTCTACCATGGGCCACATCTCGGCCAGGAAGGCACGGTTACCACTGACCAGATAATGATGCCAGACACCGGTGGCCGCGTAGGCCACGAAGTTGCTTTCGCGGCGCTGCGGGTTGTCGACCACGGCATCGCGGTAGGAGGCCCACCAGCTGCCGTCCTGCAACTGCCTGTCCGCCAGCCAGCGGTAGGCCCTCACCGCCGCCTCGTGCTCACCACCGACCGACAGGCCCATCGCCGCCTCGACGTGGTCCCAGGGATCGGCGTAGCCCCCCTCGAACCAGGGAATCTCACCGCTCTCCAGCTGGGTATCGAGAATGAACTGCACCGTAGGGCGCAAAAATTCCTGGGGAAACAGGCCCCGGCTGAGGTACAGGCCACTCACGACGCCAACTCCTTGCGGAAGTACATCACCACACTCTTGCCCATCAGGGGGTTCATCATCCGCTCCAGCCAACGGGTCAGGGCGGGCCGGTCCATCAGGTCCCAGACCAGCAGGCGGTGGTACTGCCGCACCAGCCAGTTACTGTCCTGGCTGTCCCAGAACAGGCAGCGCAACCACCAGAATGGCGCGTGCAGGGCATGGGCCCAGTGGCGGTAGTAATGGCTGAAACCCAGGCCCTCGATGTCGCCCCGCAGCGCATCGGCCCGGAATATGCGCAGGTGGCCGCCCGGCACCTGGTGATAGTCGTCGCTGAGCGCCCAGCAGATCTTCTCCGGCCAACGGCGCGGCACACTGGCGCAGAACAGGCCGCCGGGCTTCAGGACCCGGCGGATCTCTCCCAGGGCAGCACGATAATCGGGAATATGCTCCAGCACCTCGGAGCAGATCACCTTGTCGAAGCTGTCGTCGGCAAAAGGCAATTGCAGGGCATTGGCCGAGGCCAGGCCGAAGCTCCGTTCCGGATCCTCCGGCTGCCTGAATTCGGCAAATTTCTCCGCCGTGGTTCGCAGGTCGTCCAGGCTCAGGTCGACACCCACCGCCTGCCCCGCACCCTCCAGGTAGGCCGAGATCACGTGGCGGCCTTCGCCACAACCCAGGTCCAGCACCCGGTCCCCCGGGCGCAGCGGGAAGTAGCTGAAATCAACGGTCTGCATCGGCCAACACCTGTTCGTAATAGGCGCTCATCTGGCGCGCGCAGACCTGCCAGCAGAACTGCTCGAGAATCCGTTGGCGTCCGGCCCGGCCCAGTTGTTCACGGCGCTCGGGATCCCGGAGCAAACCATCGATGGCCGCAGCCAGGGCGTCCACATCACGCACCGGCACCAGCACCCCGGCATCCCCCACCACTTCCGGCAGGGCGCCGCCATCGGTGGAGACCACGGGCACACCGCAGGCCATGGCTTCTCCCGCGGGCAGGCCAAAGCCCTCGTACACCGAGGGCACCACGGCCAGGGTGGCCTCGGCGTAATAGCGCACCATCTGCCCGGTGCTGATGGAGTCCACGAACTGCACCCTGTCCGCGATGCCCAGCTGTCGAACCAGGCGCTCGGTTTTGCCGCCCGGTTGCGGCTTGGACACCAGCAGCAATTCCAGCTCCGGGTAGTCGTCGAGCAGCTTCGCGTAGGCCCGCAACAGGAAGTGCAGGCCCTTGAGGGGAGCGTCCGCCGAGGCAGTGGCCATCAGCCGCAACGGGCGCCGCTCTACCTCGGGCAACGGCCTGAATTGCTCCGTATCGATACCGTTGTGAACCACCCCGATGCCGGCCGGCTGCAGGCCGAAATCCCGGGCGATGTCCTGCCGCGAGCAATCCGATACGGTCACCACGTGGTGCAGCTGTTTGACCACTTTCTTCTGCATGGACAGGAACGAGTGCCAGCGCCGGATCAACAGCCGCTCCCACCAGTGGCGGGCGGCCCGCAGGGCGATACGCAGGTCGCTGGTAATCGGGTGGTGCACGGTGGTCACCAGCGGGATGCCCATCTGCTGAATCTCCAGCATGCCGTAGCTCAGGCTCTGGTTGTCGTGCACCAGGTCGTAGTCATCGCGGTGCCGGCGCAGGTATTTGACCGCCCGCCGGCCGAAGGTGTAGGGCTCGGCGAAACCGCCGGTCAGTTTGCTCAACCACTCGATGATATTGGTCAGCGAGCGCAGGTGGCGCGGCCGCAGGGACAACAGGCCGTTCTCGAACAGGTCCAGGCTGGGCAACTGGATGAGCCGCACCCTGGGGTCCAGGTGCGGATAGGGCGGACCCGATATCACCTCCACCCGGTGCCCGGCATCGACCAGCGCCTTGCTCAGGTAATTCAGGTACACGCCCTGGCCGCCGCCGAAGGGCTTGCTGCGGTAACCCAGCAGGGCGATACGCAGGGAGCGCTGCGCCGCCGGCAGCGGCGCTGCCGGCGGCTCGCAAAACTCCGCTGTGCGGGCCGGTTGCAGCCCGGTCTGTACTGTCTCGGAGTGCCTGATGACAGCATCCCCTGTTGCTTATTCAATGATCTGAGCCTCGATGCCGGCCTCACGACCGGCCACCGGCTCGCGGTGGGTAGCGCCCCGGGGCGCTGAAAGGCGTCCATTATTAATCAAGGATTGGTCAAAAATCCACCCCCATACGCTCGTATAGTGAAACCCCGTCAGCCCGGTTCAGATCGTCATCCCAGGCCCAATTCGGATATAATCCGCTTTTTGATCAAGGACTTATCCCTTATGTCGCCAATCGCCTACAAGGGCATCATCCTCGCCGGCGGATCGGGCACCCGCCTGCACCCCCTGACCAGCACCGTCAGCAAGCAGCTCATGCCGGTGTACGACAAGCCCATGATCTACTACCCCCTGGCCACCCTGATGCTGGCGGGCATTCGCGATATCCTCATCATCACCACCCCCCGTGACCAGGCCGCGTTTTCCGACCTGCTGGGGGACGGGTCCCAGTGGGGGGTCAACCTGGCCTATACGGTGCAACCGAGTCCGGACGGACTGGCCCAGGCCTTTCTGCTGGGCGCGGATTTCATCGGCACCTCCCCCGCCGCGCTGGTGCTGGGGGACAATATCTTCTACGGCGGCGGTTTCAGCAGGAAGTTGAAGAGTGCCGCCAGCCGCGAGCGCGGCGCCTCGGTATTCGCCTACTACGTGCACGACCCCGAGCGTTACGGCGTGGTCAGCTTCGATGCCGACGGGGTGGCGGTGGACATCGAGGAAAAACCGGCGCGGCCCAGGTCCCATTACGCGGTCACCGGCCTGTACTTCTACGATAACGACGTGGTGGATATCGCCCGCAGCATCCGGCCCTCCAGCCGCGGTGAGCTGGAAATCACCGACGTGAACAAGGTCTACCTGGAGCGCGGCGACCTGCAGGTGGAAGTGATGAGCCGTGGCACCGCCTGGCTGGACACCGGTACCCACAACTCCCTGATCGACGCCGCCAATTTCATCCGCGTGGTGGAGGAGCGGCAGGGCCTGAAAGTAGCCTGCCCGGAAGAGGTCGCCTACCGCATGGGCTACATCAGCGCCGAGGACCTGCTGGCCCTGGCCGAGCCGCTGGAGAAAAGCGGCTACGGCCTGTACCTGCGCAATCTCCTCAACGACGACGGCGTGGTCTACGATGAAGTTTGAAACCACCTGCCTGCGGGACCTGTACCTGCTGCAGCCGCGGGTATTCGGCGACCAGCGCGGGTTCTTCCTGGAGAGCTGGAACGAGGCTACCTTCCGCGAAGCGGGCTTCGACCTCCGGTTCGTGCAGGACAACCACAGCCGCTCCGCCCGCGGCATCCTGCGCGGGCTGCACTACCAGACCGAGCACACCCAGGGCAAACTGGTGCGGGTCAGCGCCGGCGAGGTGTTCGACGTGGCGGTCGACCTGCGCCGTTCCTCCCCCAGCTTCGGGCAGTGGTACGGGGTCACGCTGAGCGGGGAAAACCACCGCATGCTGTGGGTCCCGCCCGGTTTCGCCCACGGCTTCTACGTGACTTCGGACCACGCCGACTTCATGTACAAGTGCACCGATATCTATCACCCGGACAGCGAGGTCACCCTGGCCTGGGACGACCCGGAGCTGGGCATCGAGTGGCCCCTGGTCAGCGGCGAGCCACCGCAACTGTCCGCCAAGGACCAGGCCGGCCTGCCCCTGTCGGAAGCCCCCCTGTTCGACTGAGCGGACCACCGCTGCCCGGGCTCCCGGAGAGGGCCAGCCACCCGTGTCGCTGACACGCTAAAAGCGTGCCATCCATGGCGCGCTCGAGGCCGGCCGTCCATGGCCGGCCACGGTCCACGACACGGGTAGCTGGCCCTCTCCCGCAGTATCAGGAATCTCTCGGTCCGCTCAATCGGGCAGCAGCGGCCGCCACCAGTCCTCGTTCGCCAGGTACCAGTCGACGGTTTTCGCCAGGCCGGACTCGAAGCTCTCCTGTGGCGCGTAGCCCAGCTCGCCGCTGATCTTGCCGGCGTCGATGGCGTAGCGCCAGTCGTGGCCGGCGCGATCGGTGACGAACTCGATCAGGTCCGCGGCGCTGCCACCGCGGGCCGGCGGCGCGGCGGGAAAGCGTGCCGCCAGGGTGGGATCAGCCGCAAAGCGCTCATCCAGCTGCTGACACAGCAGGCGCACGATATCGAGGTTGTTCCACTCGTTGTTGCCGCCGATATTGTAGGTCTCACCGACCTTGCCGTCGTTGATGACCAGCTCGATCCCGCGGCAGTGATCCGCCACGTAGAGCCAGTCACGGATGTTGCTGCCGTCGCCGTAGATGGGCAGCGGCAGGCCGCGCAGAACGTTGGTCAGGCACAGGGGGATCAGCTTTTCCGGGAAGTGATACGGACCGTAGTTGTTGGAACAGTTGCTGGTGGTGACCTGCAGGCCGTAGGTGTGCAGGTAGGCCCGCACCAGGTGGTCCGAGGCCGCCTTGCTCGCCGAGTAGGGCGAATTGGGTTCGTACTGCCGGGTTTCCTGAAAGGCCGGGTCATCCGGCGCCAGGGACCCGTAGACCTCGTCGGTGGAGACGTGATGAAAGCGGTGCGGCTGCGCCTGGCCGGCGCCGAGCCAGTGCTCCCGGGCGGCCTTCAGCAGGCTGTGGGTGCCGCCGATATTGGTGTCGATAAAGGCGTCCGGGCCGGTGATGGAGCGGTCCACGTGGCTCTCGGCGGCAAAATGTACCAGGGTATCCACCCGGTGTTGGCGCAGGGTCGCGAGCACCGCGTCGAAGTCGCGGATATCGGCGTGTACGAAGTGAAACGCCGGGTGCTGTTCCAGTGCCGCCAGGTTAGCCCGGTTGCCGGCGTAGGTCAGGGCGTCGTACGCCACGATGCGATCGTCCGGGTAACGCCCGGCCCAGTAGTGCACGAAATTGGCGCCGATAAACCCGGCGGCACCGGTCACCAGCAGGGACCTAGGCATGGTTCTGTTCCTTCAGCTCTTCAAGCATCGCCCGCAACTGGCTGCGCCAGTGGGTCCCGGTCAGGCCCAATGCCTGCCAGCTGGATTCCTTGGCCAGCACGCTGTAGGCGGGCCGCTGTGCCGGGGTCGGGTAATCGGCGCTGGTAATGGGGTGCACCGGCAGCGACCGCTCCAGCAGGCCCAGGGCCAGGGCCTCGTCGCGTATCGCCAGGGCGAAATCGTACCAGCTGCAAACCCCGGCATCGCTCCAGTGCAGGATGCCCGAGACAGCGGGGTTTTCTGCCGCCACCCACAGCGCCTGGGCCAGGCCCCGCGCCCAGGTCGGCGTGCCGACCTGGTCGGCCACCACTGCCAGGGAGTCCCGCTCGGCCATCAGGCGCAGCATGGTTTTGACGAAGTTGCCGCCGTGGCGGGAGTAAACCCAGCCGGTGCGCAGGATCAGGGCCTGCGGCTGTTGTTCCCGCACCGCCAGTTCGCCGGCAAGCTTGCTCTTGCCGTAGACGCCGAGTGGTGCGGTGGGAGCGTCGGGTGTATAGGGACTGCCACTGCGGCCGTCGAATACGAAATCCGTGGACACATGCAGCAGGCGCGCACCCAGTTCACTGCAAGCGCGGGCCAGGTGGGCCGGGCCCTCGGCATTGATCCGGAACGCCTGCTGCTCGTTTTTCTCCGCGGCGTCCACCGCGGTGTAGGCGGCGGCGTTGATAACCAGTTCGGGAGCCAGCTCGGACAGGCGGGTGGCTACCGCTTCGGGATCCGACACATCCAGGTCAGCCCGGGTCAGCGCAATGCAGTCGAACGCGGCTGGCGCGGTGGTGCAGAGCTCCCTGCCGAGCTGTCCCGCGGCACCGGTGATTATTACCCTTGTTCCCAAATCCCCTTCCCCGAGTAAACCTGTGCCCTGTCTGGCGCCGGCATCCGACGAACGTTAGACTACCGCTAAAATCGAGTGCATTGCGTGCGAGCAGACCCGTCAGCCAACCAGCCACCCCCGACCTCCCGGGGGGCCATAGACTATCGCCTGGTATTCGCCGCCAGCCTGCTGCTGTCACTGTGGCTGATGTTCCTCGATCCCATTATCAACCGGGACGCTATCATATACCTGCGCGCCGCCGAAGCCTACCTGGAGCAGGGTTTCGCCGCCAGCCAGGCGATGTTCGGCCGCCCCTTCCTGTCAGTCGCCATCGGCCACCTGCACCAGCTGACCGGACTGCCACTGCAGTACGCCGGCCTTGCTATCACCAGCCTGTCCTACGCTGTCATGTGCTCCGGCTTCGTGGTCGTGGTGCGGCTGCTGGGTGGCGACCGCCGGACCCAGTGGCTGGCCGCCGCGGTCATCCTGTTCCATCCCATGATCAACGAATATCGCAGCGCCATCATGCGCGACCCCCTCTACTGGGCCTTCATGATCATGGCGTTCCGCCAGTTGCTGCTGTATGCCAGGGAACCCACGGTACGCCATCAGCTGGGCTGGTTCTGCTGGGTGATGCTGGCCACCCTGGTCCGTTTCGAAGGCGCCCTGTTCGCCGCCCTGGCACCGCTGGGCCTGCTGCTGGTGGGCGAACCGGGGCGGCGGCTCAAGCGCAGCGGCCGCCTGTTGCTGCTGCCCCTGTCCGCCCTGGCCGCAGCGGTGGTAGGGGTGCTGTATTACCAGCTGGTCATGGCGCCCGGCAGCCGCCTGTTTCCCGCCATCGGCCAGCACCTCAGGCGGCTGGCCAACTTCCCGGCCGAGTTTGCCGACCTGGCCCAGGGGACCGGCCAGGCTCTGCTGGAATTCACCGCGCGGGACGACGCCGGCTGGGCGGTCGTCGCCGGACTGGCAGCCATCCTGCTGGTCAATATCTGCCGGGCCCTGACCTGGCCCTATGTCATCCTGTTGCTGTGGGGCCGCGGCCGCGGCCTGCTGGACCGCCTGGCACCACAGGACCGCAGACTGCTCAACCTGCACCTGCTGATCGCCCTGTCCTACCTGGCCCTGTTCACCCTGGGCAACCGCTTCATGCTGGAGCGGTACAGCGGCATCATCACCCTGTTTATCCTGCCCTACGTGGTGTTCCTGCTGAACAGCATCTGGCCCATGGGCCGGCGCCAGCTGGGCCGCGCCCTGGTGCTCCTGTTGCTGTTCGGCATGGCCGCCGACAGCCTCTACAACGGCGGTTACAAGAAGCAATTCGTCCAGGATGCCGCCACCTGGATACGCGAAAATACGGATGAAAATGCCAGCCTGATGTCGAACCATCTGTACGTGGCCTATTTCTCCCGCCGGAAGTTCGACTGGAGTACCTGGCGCGCCTACGATTTCACCATCCAGGACCTGCGCAGGCGGCCGGAGCTGTGGCGCAACTGCGACTACCTGGTGTTCCAGGTCAAGGCCGAGGCGGAACCGGAGTGGGCACAGTTCCTGGCGGATTTCGGCCTGTCCGAACTGACCTCCTTCGACGGCCCCTGGGAGCGGCGCCTGGCCCTGGTCCGGGTGCGGCCGGGTTCGGACTCACCGTGACCAGGCCCTCCGCCGGAGAACTGGGGGACCTGGCGCCGGAGCTGAGCGGCAACAACCCGCCCGGCGGCTGGCAACTGGTGGCCAGCTCAGCCGGCGCCCGGGTCCTGAAGCACGCCGAATGGGCTGTCTTTTACAAGGAGTTCCTGCCCCGCGGGCCGCTGGAAAGGCTCAAGTCACTGGCCCGTGGCAGCCGTGCGACCCGCGCCCGCCTGGGTAGCGAGGCCCTGTTGTACGCCGGCTTCGAAGCCCCGACCAACCTGGCCTGGGGTCACCTGCCGGGTGGCCGCGAATACCTGTTTACCGGCGCTGCGCCCGGTGAGGGGGTGGCCCGCTGGCTGCTGGAAATCCTGCCTGCGGGGCAGTCGGCACAGCGTGCACGGCGGCGCCTGTTGCTGCGTGCGCTGGGCCGTCACATCGGCCGCCTGCACGCCAGCGGATTTATCCACGGTGACCTGCGCAGCAGCAATATCCTGGCCAGCTGGCGCGGCGACGCGTTCAATTTCTGCCTGATCGACAACGAGCGCACGGTGCGCCGCGACCGACCCTCCGGCCGCCAGATACTGCGCAACCTGATGCAATTGAACATGCACACGCCGACCGAGTTGAGCGGCACGGACCGCTGGCGGTTCTTTCTCGCCTGGCGTGAACAGCAACGGGAGTTGACCGCAGTGGAGTCCCGTATACTGGCCAGGGAGGCCTACCGGTGGGCCATGCGCCGGCTGGCGGCCAAGGGGAAACTGTCGTGAGTATCGTGAGCAATCTGCTGTGGCGGCTGCTGCCGAAAAAAGAGCGGGAAATGCTGCTGGCCTACGCACCGCACTACCAGCAGCGCCATATCGAGCGTATTCTCAAGGGCCGCGCGGTGTACCAGCCCTGTTTCGATCGCTACCAGGCCCTGTTCATTCACGTACCCAAGTCTGCCGGGCGCAGCATCGTGCGCGGCCTGTTTGACGTGAAGTCGGTGGAACACGCACCGGCGGAGTGGTACCAGCGGCTGGACCCCGAGCGCTTCGGCAGCTATTTCAAGTTCACCTTTGTCCGCAACCCCTGGGACCGGGCGGTATCAGCCTACACCTATCTCAGCCAGGGCGGCTCTGCCGCCAGCAGCGAGGACCGGCAGTGGTCGCGGTTCGTGGCCGGATTCGAGTCCTTTGATGAGTTTGTCTGCCACTGGATGAGCGCTGACAATATCAGGCGCTACGCCCTGTTCACGCCCCAGGTGGTATTCCTGAAGGACATGTTCGGCCGGGTCGACATGGACTTCGTCGGCCGCTTCGAAAACCTGGCGGAGGACTACGGCACCGTCGCCAGTCGCATCGGCTCGACCGGCGAGCTGCCGCACCTGAACCAGAGCCGCAGTCGTGATTACCGCGAGTTTTATTCGCCCCGGTCACGGGATATCGTGGCGGCGCTCTACGCCCAGGACATCAGCCACTTCGACTACCGCTTCGACTGAAGGGCCGCCGCGGTGGCGATTACTCGGGTAACAGGCGGTGGCCGCGGGCGCCATAGCTCTTGTGGTGGCGCCGGCGCAGGCGTCGCAGGACCGGCAGCACAGCCGGTTGCAGTTGCTCCCAGGGGCGCCCCAGGGCCGCGCTGTATCCGTCTGTGAAGTGCCTGAAGGCCGCCGCCGGCAGGCCGAGGTCCTCACCATTCAGCACGAAACGCGCCAGGTCCCGCGGTCCCGGCCAGGGCTTCGCCCCGGGTTGCCGCACCCCCTCCAGATCGATCAGCTGAAAACCGCTGTCGCTCCACAACAGGTTGCTCCACTTGCAGTCCCCGTGGCTGAACCCCGCCCGGTGCAGGCGGGCCAGGGTCCGGGCCGCGCCCGCCATGAGTGTTTCGAGTTCGCCGGCGGCCACGCCTGCCTGCCACAGGCTGCGCAGGTCGCGGCCGCCCGTCACCGCCTCGGTCAACAGCAGCTGGCCGCCGGGCAGCGCCAGGCAGGCCAGTGGCCGGGGTACCGGCAGGTCCGCCCGGCCCAGTGCCAGGGCCGCGTCGTACGCGCGCACCGCGCGGCCGCCGGCGTGGCGCAACCACAGGCCCTGCAGCGCAGACCTGGCGCGGTAATACTTGATGAAGCAGGGCTGTTGCTGCAGCGTCAGCAGCGCCACGCAACTGTTGCGGTCGCGCTTGACGACCTGCGCGTGCCGCTCCAGCCAGGACACCGGATCCGCGGGGTCGATGGCGGCCGCCAGCGTCGACGCCAGGCCGCCATCGCGCTGCACCCGCACCGCGCCCGTCACCGGTCCTCCCGCAGGGCCGGCGGTTCGCGGCCGTGATCCTTGCGGTACAGGGCCAGCGCGCGGCGCTCCACCGCCTGCCACAGGTCGGTGTCGGGGCCCAATGCCCGGCGCAGCCCGCCGTCGCTGTAACGGGACATGAAGCGCAGCAGGTCACGCCGGGTCAGGCCGCAGTCGAGCGCCGAAAAATACAGGCCGGCGAGGTCCTTGACCCGCCATCGCCGGGGAATCGTGCTGCGCAGTTGGGCCCGGTGCAGGTCGATCAGGTGACAGCGTAATTCAGGCTGGTTGAGGCTGGCCGGGTCGAGGTGGAAGTGGCACAGGTAGAAATCGCGGTGGTTGATGCCGGCCCCGTGCATGCGGCGGGCACTGTCGGCCAGCTTGTCGATCAGGCGCCAGCGCAGCGCCGGCGCGGGCGGCGCAGTGGCCCAGTCGGCGCAGTAATCTTCCAGGCTGATGGTACCCACCAGGTCTTCGGTAACGATCATGGAATGGCGCCGGGCCGGATTCACCCCGGCACTGGCGTAGGCGGCCACGGTCATGGTGTCCACTCCCAGCCGGGTCAGGGCCTGGACCGCGCGAAATTCGTTTTCCGCGCCCAGTACCGGCAGCCGCAACTGCAGCAGGTTCTTGAGTATTTCGCCCCAGCCGACACCGCGATGCAGCTTGAGGAAGTAGCTGGCGTCGCCGGTGTGGAAGCGCAGGGTCACCCTGCCCTCGCGACAGCGGAAGATAGTGTCCGGGGCGGCCCTCGCCGCCAGCCCCTCTGCCCACTGCAGCAGTTCATCGGCCCGGGCCGCCATGCCGCCGGTGTCCAGCCCCGGGGCCAGGTAGGCGTCAGCCACGCCGGGACTCCAGCCGCTCAGACACCAGCCGCTCGATCAGGGCGGCACCGGTCTCATGCATGGAATACAGGTCCTCCCTGGCAGCGTAATCGAGCGCATTGCCCCGGCACCGCTCACGCCAGCCGCTGTCCATACTGTCCAGCACCGCCTGATCCAGCTGTCCCTGCTCAAAGGGCGCCGGCAGCACCCTGCCTGCGGATGCCGCGGCGATGTGGTGGGCATAGCCACAGACGTCCGTCACCAGCACCGGCAGCCCCGCCACCAGCGCCTCCAGCAGAACGATACCCGCGGCCTCGTCCAGGGCGGGGTGGACCAGGGCGTCCGCCGCCAGCAGCAGATCGGGCACATCGTCCCGCCCGCCAAGGAAGTGCACGGCCCGATCCACCCCGAGCCGGGCCGCCAGGTGCCGGAAGCGCCGCTCCCGGTCCTGGCCCACCACGAACAACTGGCAGTTCCTCTCCGGCGCCGCCTGGCGGGCTGGCGCCAGCGCGCGGATGGCGCGGTCCAGGCCCTTCTTGATAAAGCCCGAACCGACGAATAACAGCACGTGGTCGGACTCCGCCAGTTCCAGTTGCGCGCGCTTGGCGGCGCGGCGCTGCGGGGCATCGGGACCGGCGCGGCGATCCGGAGATATACCCGGCGGCAGCATATGCAGGCGCTCTGCCGGGGTGTGATAGTGATACTCGAACTTGGCCTGCTCGGTGGCAGAGATCAACAGGATGTCCGTGTCCGACCCGGGACCGAACACGGCGGCCTCGTAGGCGGCGAAATGCCGGAACCGCGGCCCCAGGCGGTACAGGGCGCCGCGTTCCCGCAGGGCCTTGTCCAGGTAACAGGAGTCGGCGGCATAGTACACATCCAGGCCCGGCATCTTGTTAAAACCGATCACCCCGTCCACCGGGTCGGCGGCAAGATCCCGGCGCACCCAGTCGAGGTAGCGCGCATTGCGACGGTGATTGCTGGCGGCGCGCACCGGAACGCGGCGCAACTCCGCCCCCGCCAGGGCTTCACCCTGCCAGCTGATGTAGTAGACGCGGCAGTGATGGCCGCGGTGCTGGCACTCTTCCACGAACCGTCGGAAATCCCGCTGCATGCCGCCGAAGGGAAAATACTTGTACAGCAGGAAAGCCAGCCGCACCCTCAGGCGCCCCCGGACAGCAGTTGGCGCAGCGCGCGCTCTACCGGCTCCACCCCGATGGCACTCATCATGGCCAGGGGGTCCTCGGTGTCGCCGGCGCCAATCCCGGACTGGATATGGACCTGGTTGCGGCCATAGGCCCCCACCCGCGACACCTGTGTCGGTCCGTACAACGACACGGTCGGCACATCCAGCGCCGCGGCCAGGTGTCCCAGGCCGGTATCCACCGCGACCGCCCCTTTTACCTCCAGCAACAGGCCGGCGAGGCCCCGCAGATCCAGGCGCGGCAGCACCTGGGCGTTTACCGCCTGCCCGGCGATGCGTTCGGCGCGTTCCCGCTCGGCCTCTGAGCCCCAGGGCAACCAGACCGTGTGGTCGGCACGAAACCGGTTCGCCAGCTCGATCCAGTGCGTTTCGGGCCACAGCTTTTCAGGCCGCGCCGTGCCGTGGAAAAACAGCAGGCTGGGGGGGTGTTCGCCGCCCGCCGGCTGCAGGTGCTGGCGCAGGCCGTAATCGCCCTGGGTGGTGGGCGGTTCGTAGCCCAGTGCGCGGGCGAACAACAGCCGGACTCGTTCTACCGCGTGCAGGTCCTTCGGCACCGCGATCTGGTGATGATATGCCCGGGCTGCCAGCGGCTCGCGGGCGGAGTCCCGGTCCAGCCCGTAGCGGGGGGCCTTGACCAGCGTTGTCACCAGGGCGCTCTTGATCAGGCCCTGGGCATCGATGACGGCGTCGTAATGGTGCCTGCGCAGGGCCGCTCGACAGGCCCGCCACTCGGGTCCGGTGAAACTGGTGAAGGGGGTTTTGCGCCAGCGCCGCAGGGCGATGGGAACGACCTGCTCTACCGCGGGGTGCCAGCCGGGCACCTCGGCGAAGGCCTCTTCCACCACCCAGTCAAAACGGATGCCTGGCAGCGCCGCCGCCGCGTCACTCAGCGCGGGCAGGGTGTGGATCACATCCCCCAGGGACGACATTTTAACTACCAGTACCCTCACGCGGTTCCCGACTCCGCCAGCAGGGCATCCAGTTTAGCAGCAACCACTCGCGGCAACGTATCCCGCATACAGCGGTGATGGCCCAGCGGGCACTCGCGCTGGAAGCACGGCGCACAGTCCAGGTTGCTGGTGGTCCAGGCAGAGTGCTCGTTGAGGGGCGGCGTAAATCCGGGTGAGGTGGCGCCGTACACCACCAGGGTGGGCCGCGCCAGGGCGGCTGCGATATGCATCAGGCCCGAGTCGTTACTCACCACCGCGTCGGCCAGGGACAGGGTATCCACCGCCTGTGCCAGGCTGGTCCGCCCCGCCAGGTCGCGGCACCCCGGGTGCCCGCCCAGCCGCTCGATAATATCCGCGGTAACCGGCTGGTCATTACTGGAGCCGAACAGGGCCACCTGCCAGCCGCGCCCGAGGTACTCAAGGGCCAGTTCCGCATAGTGCTCCGGTGGCCAGCGCTTGGCGCCGCCGAACTCCGCCCCGGGGCAAAGCGCGAGCAGGGGCTGCTGCGCAGCCAGGCCAAACTGCTGGCGGCAGGCCTGCGCCTGGTCAGGGGCCACCCGCAGGCGCGGTGCCGGAAGGTCGGCGGGAACGGTCTCGGACGGCTCCTGTCCGAGGGCGACAAAGCGCTGCACCATCAGCGGCAGGGCCTGTTCATCGAGCCGACGCAGGTCATTCAGCAGGCCATAACGCAGTTCGCCGCGCCAACCGGTCCGGCGGGGAATGCGGGCGAAGAACGGCACCAGCGCGGACTTCAGGGAATTGGGCAGCAGGATCGCCTGGCCATAGCCATCCGCGCGCAACCGTCGGCCCAGTTTATAGCGCCGGCCCAGCGCGAGCTCGCCGTGATCGATGGGCAGGGTGACCGCCCTGTGCACTTCCGGCATGCGCGCCAGTATGGGCTCGCTCCAGGCCGGGGCGAGCACGTCGACCTGCACCCCGGGCCGGCTCACCCGCAGATAGCGGTACAGGGACTGGGACATGACCATGTCGCCAATCCAGGCGGGCCCGACCACCAGGACGCGCTCTGTGGTGCTACTCACTCTGCGTCCTGCAGTTCGTCTTCATAGGTGGCAAATAGCTGCTGCCACTTGGCGCGCACCGCTTCCCGCTGCGCCCGGAACTGCTCCACCGGCACCACGTCGGGCTGCTGCTGCAGGGATAGCTGGTGGGCGGCGGAGCGGTAGGCGAGATAGGCCTCGGTCAGTTCATCGCACTCGTGTTGTTCGAACAGGCCCTCCCGCCCCAGGGTCTCGAGTATCCGTACATTGTCGGACCAGTGCGCCAGTTCCGGTACCCGGTGGGACCACGCCAGCACGGCGTACTGCACCATGAATTCAATATCGACAATACCGCCAGCACCCTGCTTCAGGTGAAATTCCCCACTTTCACTGATGCGTTTTGGTAGTAAGTGCTCACGCATGCGACGCCGCATACGGACCACCTCCCGCGCCAGTTCCACCTCGTCCCGGGCCTGGCACAGCACCTCGTGGCGCACGGTCTCCACCTGCTTCGCCACGTCGGGGTCACCGGCCACGAACCGGGCCCGCACCAGGGCCTGGTGCTCCCAGGTCCAGGCGGATTCCTGCTGGTACTTGCGAAAGGCGTCGGCGGTACAGACCAGCATGCCCGACTCGCCGGAGGGACGCAGGCGCATGTCCACCTCGTACAGCTGACCCATGGCCATGCGCGTTTCAATAATATGAATCATGCGTTGACCCAGGCGGGTGTAGAACACCTGGTTGTCCAGGGACCGCTCCCCGTCCGTCCGGCCCCGGGCCGCCGCGTCGTAAACGAATACCAGGTCCAGGTCGGAACCGTACCCGAGTTCCAGCCCGCCCAGCTTGCCGTACCCGAACACGGCGAAGCCCGGCCCCACGGAGCCGCGCGGCGGCTCCCCGTGCTTGCGCGTCATGTCGGCCCAGGCCACCGCCAGCACCTGGTCCAGGATGACCTCGGCAATCCAGCTCAGCTTGTCGCTGACCTTCATCAGCGGCAGACGCCCGGTCAGCTCACTGGCCGCCACCCGCAGCACATGGGAGGCGCGAAAATAGCGCAACGCATCCATCTGCGCTTCCAGGTCGTCCAGCGCCAGCCGCGCCACCTGCTGCTGCAGTTCGTCCTGCAACAGGTTCTTGTCCGGCGCGTGGTACAGGCTGGCCCGGTCCAGTAACTCATCCAGCAACACCGGGTGCCTGGCCATCTGTTCGGCGATCCAGGGACTGACCTCGCACAGCAGCACCAACTCGTCCAGCGCCTGCGGGTTCTCCAGCAGCAGGACCAGGTAGGCGCTGCGCCGCAGCACCGCGTTTACCAGGGGCAACAGGCGGGCCAGGGCCAGGTCTGGCTGCTCAAGGTCGGCGCAGGCACGGAGCAGCTGGGGCATGAACTGTTCCAGTCGCGCGCGGCCCTCGACCTGCAGGGTGAGCAACCGCTTGCCCTGGGCCAGCTCCTGCAGAAGCCGCAGCGACTCGGCGGGCTGGCCAAAGCCCAGCTCATGGAGAGCCTCTTCGGTCAGCCCCGGTCCCCACAGTATGAGGTCATCCTCGCCCTCCTCGTCCTCGCTTTCGGGCGGGGCAATCAGGTCGCGGAAATGACCGGACACCAGCTCGCGTTGGGCCTGCAGTTCCGCTGCAAACGCATCCCAGTTCTGGAAGCCCAGCACAGTGGCCATGGCCTGTCGGTGCAGGGTGTCCGACGGCAGGGTCTGGCTCTGCTGGTCACGGTAACCCTGGATGGCATGTTCGGCGTCCCGCAGCAAAAGGTAGGCGCGGCGCAGCTCTGCCACCGCGGCGGCCGGCAGGCAGCCCAGCACGGCGCATTCGTCGAGCACCGGCAACAACTCGCGCCGTTGCAGTCCGAGGTCGCGGCCGCCGCGAATCAGCTGGAAACACTGGGCGATGAACTCCACCTCGCGAATTCCGCCATGGCCCAGTTTTACGTTGTCGTCGAGCCGGCGACGCCGCACCTCGGCGTTGATCATCTGCTTCATGCCGCGCAGGCTGTCGATCACCCCGAAATCGACGTAGCGCCGGAAGATGAAGGGCTTGAGGGCGGTCATCAGCTCCGCCGCCCGGGTCGGGTCACCGGTCACCGGCCGCGCCTTGATCAGCGCGTAGCGTTCCCAGTCCCGGCCCTGGTCCTGGTAGTACTCCTCCAGCGCGGTGAAGTTGTGTACCAGGGCACCGCTCTCGCCGTAGGGCCGCAGCCGCATGTCCACCCGGAACACGAAGCCGTCCGCGGTCACCTGGTCCAGCGCCGCGATCAGGGCCCGGCCAAGCTTGGTAAAAAATTCCTCGTTGCTGAGAGGCCGCTGCTCACCGTCGGTCTGTCCCACCTCGGGGAAGGCGAATATCAGGTCGATATCCGAAGAGACGTTCAACTCCCCCGCCCCCAGCTTGCCCATGGCGAGCACGACCAGCTGCTGCGGCTGGCCACTGCGGCGTCCTATCGGGCGCCCGTGTTTGCGCTCCAGTTCAGCGCTGCACACGGCCAGCGCTTCCTGGATACAGACCTCGGCCAGTATCGAGGTGTCAGCCACCGTCTGCAGGGTATCCGCCAGTTTGCAGAAGTCGCGCCAGACAATGCGCAGCATATACCGCTGGCGCAGGCGGCGCAGGGCCGGGGCCAGTTCCACTCCCGCCTGCAGCTGCCCCTGCAGTTCGGCGCGCAGCGTCCCCGCCTCCATGTCACCGTGCAGGATGCCGTCCCGGCACAGCTCCAGCAGCAACTGCGGCCGGCTTCGCAATGTTTCGGCGATAAAGGGACTGCAGGCCAGGGCCCGCGGCAGTTCCGCGGCATAGGCCGGGTCAGCGGCCAGCGCCCGCAGTTGCGGGACCTGTTCGGCTGGCGCCCGCTCGAGAATGTTGTTCCAGGCCCGCCCTGCCTGCTGCGCCAGGTCCGGGGGCAGTTGTTCGGTTGCGAGAGTCATGGCTGCGACGGGTCATGAGCGCACATCAGGCATCGACTGCCGGTGCGACCCGCATTACCTCCTCGATCGTTGTCTGACCGCGGGCGACCCGCGCGGCCCCCGACAGTCGCAGGGTCTTCATGCCTTCCGCCATGGCCAGGTCGCGAACCCGCCGGGATTCTGTGTGACTGTGAATCTGCTCCTGCATCGCCGGGCTGTTGACCAGTACCTCGTAGATGCCCTGGCGGCCGATGTAGCCGGTATTGCGGCACTGCTTGCAGCCCACCGGCTGGGCCATGCGCTCCGGCGGCGGCACCGTCCACGGCCGGGTCAGCTGCTGCCAGGCGTCCCGGTCCAGGTCGGTAAAGGTCTTGCAGGACGGGCACAGGATACGGACCAGGCGCTGGGACATGATACCGCGCAGGGTGGCCTTGATCAGGTAGGGGGCCACCCCCAGCTCCAGCAGGCGGGAGAGGGAACCGGGGGAGTCGTTGGTGTGCAGGGTGGAGAGCACCAGGTGGCCCGTCAGCGCCGCCTGCACCGCCATGTTGGCGGTCTCCAGGTCGCGAATCTCGCCCACCATGATGATATCGGGGTCCTGCCGCATCAGGGCGCGCACCCCGGCGGAAAAATCCAGGTCTATGCCGTGGTTCACCTGCATCTGGTTGAAGCGGTCCTCCACCATCTCGATCGGATCCTCGATGGTGCAGACATTGACCTCGGCGGTGGCCAGCTTGCGCAGGGTGGAATACAGGGTGGTGGTCTTGCCCGAGCCGGTGGGTCCGGTCACCAGCACGATGCCGGTGCCGTGCCCGGTCATGTCGTCCCAGCGCCGCAGATCCTCGTCCGCCAGGCCGAGTTCCTCGAAACTCTTCAGCAGCACGTCCGGGTCGAATATCCGCATCACCAGTTTTTCCCCGAACGCGGTCGGCAGGGTGGCGAGGCGCAACTCCACCTCGCTGCCCTCCGGGGTGCGGGTTTTCAGGCGTCCGTCCTGGGGACGGCGCTTTTCCGCCACGTCCATGCGCCCCAGTATCTTGATCCGGCTGGTGACCGCCGCACAGACCTGCTGCGGCAGCTGGTAGACACTGTGCAGGACCCCGTCGATGCGAAAGCGCACGTTGCCCACCTCGCGCCGGGGTTCGATATGGATGTCGCTGGCGCGCTGTTCAAAGGCGTACTGCAGCAGCCAGTCGACGATGCTGACGATGTGCTGGTCATTGGCGTCCGGCTCCTTGATGGAGCCCAGTTCCAGCATCTGCTCCAGGTTGCTGACCCCCGGCAGGCGCTCCACCTTGCCAAGCCCGTGGGCGCGCACCGAGCCCGCCATGGTGTAAAACTCCGCGGTCAGGCGGGCGATATCGCGCGGATCGGCCAGCACACGCCGTATCGACCGGCCGGTCACGTGCTCGATATTGCTCTCCCAGCTTCGCACCAGCGGTTCGCCGCTGGCGACCACCACCTCACTGTCGTTCACCGCGACCGCGAGGATGCGGTGACGCTGGGCGAAGGCCCGGGACATGACTTCGGCGACCGCTGCCACATCCACCTTGAGCGGGTCGATGTGCACCACGTCCTGGCCGACCCTGGCGCCAAGCCAGCCCAGCAACTCGTCCATATCGAGCTGCGCCCCGGGTCGGGAGGGGTCTGCGAGCTTCTGCTCCGCCAGGTAGACCAGCGGGTGGATGCTGCCGATCGCGGTGGCGCTGATCCTGCGGGCGTCAGTCTCGGACAGCCGGCCATCGCGCTGCAGGTCCCGGACCAGGGCGACCAGCGACAGCGTCTGCCCGGCCTGCCTTGCGCCTGTCTGTACCGCCATATTGTCGCTCCCCGGAGCCCCGTCGATGTGCCCGCCATGCTATCACAGGCCGGCGCCGGTCCAGGCCAGCGTCGAGCCATAAACGCCGTCCACGGCCAGCCCCCCGCCTCGCCGTGTTGTGGCGGCGGCGACATTCCCCCTATACTGCGCGCGTACGCAACCAGGGAGATACCCCATGGCCCCCAGCAACCCGCTAGGCGCCCTGTTTGGCCGCTCACCCATCGGGCCCATCCAGGAACACATGACCATTGCCGAGGAGGCGGCCCAGTTACTGCCGCAATTGCTGCAGGCCTCCATCGACGATGACTGGGACCGCGCCGAGCAGATCCTGATTGAGATCCGGGACGCGGAAAAGCAGGCCGACAAGATCAAACGCTCCATTCGTCGCCACCTGCCCAAGAGCCTGTTCCTGCCGGTGCCGCGCACCGACCTGCTGGAACTGGTCACCATCCAGGACAAGGTGGCCAATATCGCCAAGGATATCGCTGTGCTCATGATCAGCCGCCACATGCAGTTCCCCGACAAGCTGCACAAGGCTTTGACAGAGTTCGCCGGCACCTGTGTCGACGCCGTCAGCCAGGCGCTGGCCGCCATCAACGAGCTCGACGAGCTGCTGGAGGTGGGCTTCAGCGGCCTGGAAGTCAAACGGGTGGAGGCCATGCTCAAGGAGCTGGGCAAGCTGGAGGCGAAGACCGACCGCCAGGCCCTGGCCGTGCGCAAGTCGCTGTACAAGCTGGAGGCGGAGCTGCCGCCCGTGGATGTCATGTTTCAATACCGGGTGCTGGCCCTGTTGTCGTCGCTGGCCGACGCGGCGGAGAAGGTTGGCGATCGCCTGCAGATCCTGATCGCCAAATAACAAAAAGGGAGCACCCCGCATGGAGATTATCGTCGAACACGGCTCCATTTTCCTTATCATGGCCTGCGCCTTCGGCTTTTTCATGGCCTGGGGCATCGGCGCCAACGACGTGGCCAATGCCATGGGGACCTCGGTCGGCTCCCGCGCGCTGACCATCAGGCAGGCCATTCTGGTCGCGATGATCTTCGAATTTGCCGGCGCCTACCTGGCCGGCGGCGAGGTCACCTCGACCATTCGCAAGGGCATCATCGACGCCTCCGTCATGGAGTCGTCACCGGAACTGCTGGTGTACGGCATGATGTCGGCCCTGCTGGCGGCCGGCACCTGGTTGCTGTTGGCCAGCATGAAGGGCTGGCCCGTCTCCACCACGCACTCCATCGTCGGTGCCATCGTCGGCTTCGCCGCAGTGGGCATCTCCGCCGACGCCGTGCACTGGGGCAAGGTCGGCACCATCGTCGCCAGCTGGGTGGTGTCGCCGCTGCTGGCGGGCACCATCTCCTTCAGCCTGTTCATGAGCGTGAAGATCCTGATCCTGGATACCGAGAATCCGTTTCACCGCGCCAAACGCTACATCCCGGTCTATATGTGGATGGTGGGCTTCATGATTTCCATGGTGACCCTGCTCAAGGGCCTGAAGCATATCGGCGTGGAGTTCGATCTGGGCCTGGGCAGCAAGTTCGCCAACGCACTACCGGTTTCGGCGCTGGTCGGCCTGGTGGTGGCGATCTTCGGCGCGATGCTGCTGCGCAACATCAAGGAAGTGCATGACGAGATGAACCGCTTTGCCAGCGTGGAGCGGGTCTTTGCCATCCTGATGATCTTTACCGCCTGTTCCATGGCCTTTGCCCACGGTTCCAACGACGTGGCGAACGCAGTGGGACCGCTGGCGGCGGTGGCCTCGACGATTCAGTCCGGGGGCACGATCGCCGCCAAGTCGGCCCTGCCCTGGTGGATTCTGCTGGTGGGCGCCGCGGGTATCGTGATCGGCCTCGCAACCTACGGCTGGAAAGTGATTACCACCATCGGCAGGAAAATTACCGAACTGACCCCCAGCCGCGGTTTTGCCGCCGAGCTGGGAGCCGCTTCCACGGTGGTGATCGCCTCCGCCACCGGCCTGCCCATCTCCACCACCCACACCCTGGTCGGCGCGGTGCTGGGCGTGGGCATCGCGCGGGGTATCGCGGCGCTCAACCTGCGCGTCATCGGGTCCATTTTCATGTCCTGGCTCATCACCCTGCCGGCGGGGGCGGGCCTGGCGATCCTGTTCTTCTTCCTGTTCAAGGGCATTTTCGGCTAACGCCATGACCTACTCCGACCAGCTGATCCTGAGCCAGTTGCGGCAGTTGGTCGGTTCTCCCTCGGTAAGTTCCACGGACCCGGGCTGGGACCAGGGCAATCGCGCCGTGGTCGAACTGCTGGCCCAGTGGCTGGCGGAGTTGGGCTTTGCCATCGAAATCATGGACGTGAGTCCCGACGGCGCCAAGGCCAATCTGATTGCCACCCGTGGCAGCGGCCCCGGCGGCCTGGTGCTGGCGGGCCACACCGACACGGTGCCTTTCGACGAGGGCCGCTGGCAGAGCGACCCGCTGGTCCTGAGTGAGCGCGACGATCGCCTGTACGGCCTCGGCAGTACCGACATGAAAGGCTTCTTCCCGCTCTGCCTCGCCGCCGCATCCGCCTTCAGCGATACCGACCTGCAACAACCCCTGATCCTGCTGGCGACCGCGGACGAGGAGAGTTCGATGAACGGTGCCCGGGCCCTGGCGGCCGCCGGCAAACCCCGGGCCAGGGCCGCCATCATCGGCGAGCCCACCTCCCTGACACCGGTGCGCATGCACAAGGGGATGATGATGGAGGCCGTCAAGGTGCGGGGCCGGGCCGGCCATTCGTCAAACCCCGCCCTGGGCAACAGCGCGCTGGAGGGCATGCACCGGGTCATGGGCGAACTCATGGATTACCGCCGGGTACTGGCCGACCGCTACAGCAACGTGTTTTTCGAGGTGGCCTACCCGACCCTGAACCTGGGCTGCATCCACGGCGGTGACAGCCCCAACCGGATCTGCGGCCAGACCGAGTTGCACTTCGACCTGCGACTGACCCCGGAGGGCGACCGCGCCGGGGTACGGGAAGATATCGAGCACCGGCTGCAGCTGACCGCCGCGGAACTGGGCCTGGAGATCAGTCTGGAATCGCTGGTCGAACGTATCCCCGCCTTCGAACAGGAGCCCGGCGCGGAGCTGGTGCGCACGGCGGAAGAGTTGACCGGGCACACCGCCCACGCCGTGGCATTTGCCACCGAGGCACCGTTCCTGCAACGGCTGGGCATCGAAACCATCGTGCTGGGTCCGGGGTCTATCGACCGCGCCCACCAGCCGGACGAATACCTGGAACTGGACCAGATCCGGCCCTGCGTCGCGTTACTGAAGCAGTTCATCCGCCACTACTGCCTGTAGCCGCCGGGTGCCGGCCGGCTAATCTATACTCAGGGTTGAATCCAGCCCAACCGGGAGAACGCTGATGACAAACCCGCGCCTGACTCGCCGGATATCCGGCCTCATTACTGCTTTCCTGTTGGCCTTGCTGCTGCACGGACCGGCCCTGGCGGCGAGTAAGACACCCAATATCCTGGTCATCTGGGGAGACGACATCGGCATCTGGAACATCAGCCGCTACAACATGGGCATGATGGGCTACCAGACCCCGAACATCGACCGCATCGCCAATGAGGGCATGGTGTTCACCGACTACTACGGCGAACAGAGCTGCACCGCCGGCCGGTCCGCGTTCATCACCGGCCAGCACCCGGTGCGCACGGGATTGACCAAGGTGGGCATCCCCGGGTCCGACATCGGAATCCAGCCCGAGGACCCCACCCTGGCGGAGCTACTCAAGCCGCTGGGCTACGTCAGCGGCCAGTTCGGCAAGAATCACCTGGGGGACCGGGACGAGTTCCTGCCCACCAATCACGGCTTCGACGAATTCTTCGGCAACCTCTACCACCTCAACGCCGAGGAGGCACCGGAAAACCCCGACTACCCGCAGGACCCCGCCTACGCCAAGCGTTTTGGCCCGCGCGGCGTTATCCGCAGCAGCGCGGACGGCAGGATCGAGGATTCCGGCGCCCTGACCCGCAAGCGCATGGAAACCGTCGACGAGGAATTCCTTGGCGCGGCCCTGCAGTTCATCGATCGGGCCCACGGGGAGGGCAAGCCTTTTTTCGTCTGGTTCAACTCGACCCGCATGCACTACTTCACCCACGTCAAGGAGGAAAACCGTGGCCTCTCCGGCCAGGGCTTCTACAACGACGGCATGCTGGAACACGATGGGCACGTGGGGCAGTTGCTGGACAAGCTGGATGAGCTGGGCATCGCCGACAATACCATTGTCATGTACTCCACCGATAACGGCCCGCATTTCAACCAGTGGCCCGACGCCGCCATCACGCCCTTCCGGGGCGAGAAAAATACCAACTGGGAGGGGGGCTTCCGGGTCCCCGCTGCGGTGCGCTGGCCGGGTCACATCGCGGCGGGCTCCATCACCAACGCGATCATGTCACACCTGGACTGGGTGCCCACGCTGATGGCCGCGGCGGGCGAGTCGGACATCGCCGCCAGGCTCAGGCAGGGTCACCGGGCCGCCGGCAAACAGTTCAAGGTCCACCTGGACGGCTACGATTTCCTGCCCTACCTGACCGGCAAGACCGGGCAGGGTCCGCGGCAGAAATTCTACTATTTCAGCGATGACGGTCAGCTGGTGGGCACCCGGGTCGGCGACTGGAAGTTCGTATTCGCGGAACAGCGTGCACGGGAATTCGACGTGTGGCGCGATCCGTTCGTGTCCCTGCGCGTCCCGAAGGTTTTCCACCTGCGCCGGGACCCCTTCGAACGCGCCGATACGGACTCCAACAGCTACAACCTGTGGTGGAGCCACAAGATCGACGCCATGGCCATGCTGGGGATAGCCGCTGTCACCGAATTCGTCGCCACCCTGCAGCAGTTCCCGCCACGCCAGCGACCGGCCAGTTTTACCATCGACCAGGTCATGGAGTCCCTGCACTCGGGGCAGCGCGAACAGTAGCGCGACCGCGGTCCCTGGTGCGACTGGACCCCTGCAGGCGGGGATCGCCTTGTGTGCAATATTGCCAGTAGGGTTTTGCCCCGCATTTGGGTAACCTTGTTCCCCTGTTTTCAAGTAGCGGGAACCTATCGTGACGACGCCGGGCCGGGGCCATATCCGCTGGTTCAGGAATACCGCACCCTACATCAATGCACACCGGGGCAAGACCTTCGTGCTGATGCTGGGGGGCGAGGTCGCGCAAGACGAAAACTTCCCCAACATCATCCACGACATCGCCCTGCTCAACAGCCTGGGTGTGCGCCTGGTGCTGGTGCACGGCAACCGGCCCCAGATTGCGGAGCGCCTGGCCAGGGCGGGGCTGGACAGCGCCTACCACAACGGTCGGCGCATCACCGACGACGCCGCCCTGGAGCATGCCAAGGACGCCGCGGGGGCACTGCGGGCCCAGATCGAGGCCCTGCTGTCCCTGGGCTTGCCCAACAGCCCCATGCAGGGCGCCCGCATCCGGGTGTGCTCAGGCAATTTCGTGACCGCCAGGCCGCTGGGCGTGGTGGACGGGATCGATTACCAGCACACCGGCCGGGTGCGGCGGGTGGATGTCGAGGGCATCCGGCGCCAGCTGGACGACGGCTCCATCGTACTGCTGTCACCCCTGGGCTACTCGCCCACCGGGGAGATCTTCAACCTGCACCTGGAAGACATCGCGGTGCACTGCGCCTCGGCCATCGGCGCCGACAAGTTGCTGCTGTTCGGCCCCCACGCGGGCATCCAGGGCAGTGACGGCGAACTGATACCCCAGTGCGCGGTGGGCGACATTGAACAAATGGCCATCGAGGGCGAGGCCGGGGCCCTGCTGGATACCGCCGCGCGCGCCTGCCGCGCCGGGGTGGGCCGCTGCCATATCATTTCCTACCGCGACGACTGCGCCCTGCTGCAGGAGCTGTTCACCCACGACGGCAGCGGCACCCTGGTGGCCAAGGACGACTATGAACAGTCCCGGGGCGCCAACATCGACGATGTCGGCGGTATCCTCGAACTCATCGAACCGCTGGAACGCGAAGGTGTACTGCTGAAGCGCTCGCGGGAACTGCTGGAAACCGAAATCCAGCAGTTCCGGCTGCTGGAGCGGGACGGGCGCATTATCGCCTGCGCCGCACTGTACCCGTTCCCGGAGGACAACTGCGGCGAGGTGGCCTGCATCGTTACCCACCCCGACTACCGCGGCGGCCAGCGCGGCCAGCGCCTGTTGCACGAACTGGAGCGCGAGGCCCGGCGCCTGGGATTGGGGCAGGTCTTCGTGCTGACCACCCAGACCGCCCACTGGTTTATCGAGCAGGGCTTTGCCGAGCATAGCCTGGCGGACCTGCCGCGGGAGAAACAGTCGCTGTACAACCTGCAGCGCAATTCCAAGGTCTTCTTCAAGAACCTCGGCTGATCCGACCCGGCCCGCAGCCCCCGGCTAGAACGCGAACGGGCCGTGAATCTTTTTCAGGTAGCCCGAACCGTGGGCCGGTTCGATGACCTGCGGTTCGGCCAGCCGCCAGTCGTCCGGGTCGTAGCCCGCCAACGCCAGGTAGTCGCGGTACAGGGGGCGCAGGAATGCCACGTCCGCGGACGTGAACCAGTGCCGCCAGTCGCCGTGGGTGCGGGAGCGGGCCACCCGCTTCTGGCGCAATTTGACGGTGATCTCATTACTGACCGCCACCCCCAGGTAGTCGCCCAGTGAGCGCAACTCCCCGTCGATAAAGTCCTCGTAGCGCAGCAGGTGCCAGTCCCGTGCCAGTTGCGCCCGTCGCTGCACCAGGTGCCGGTACAGCTCGCCCTGCTCCGCCGCGAAGCGCTCGCGGTAGCCCTCCTGCCACCAGCCCGTGAGCAGGTCGCAGAAATTCACACTGGCGGCCTCCGCCTCCTTGCGCTGAACCTGTACCAGGGTCTGTTCGAACTTGCGCTCCCACAGCTGTCGCTCCGCCCGGTCCGCGATGCGGCGGCCGTGACCGCGATACCAGCCGTACAGGGTGTGGGAGATGAGACGGTCCCGGGGGTCGCGGTCGATCCAGATCCGGTGGCTGTAGTGTCCGGCCACCTCCTCCAGCTGGTCCCAGGCCGCGGGGTCCAGTTCCGGGAAGATCAGGCACTTGGTCACCACGCCGCGGCGGCCGCACCGGCGCAGGTGCCAGTCGGCGGGTTTTGACTTACCATCTGCCTGACCGAAGGTGGTAGGCTCCTGATGCAGGGTGTGTTGCGCGCCCAGACTGCGCCAGATCGCCTGGGAGATCGCTGTGGTTCCGGTCTTGGATAAGCCGAGAATGAGAATGTCGTCCGCCATGGGGCGGGGATTATACGCGAGATTTGCGGCCCCACTGCTGCTGACCGGGTCGCTGGCAGCGACTGTGACCGCCTGGGCGGCGCCCGGTTATGAGGCACTGTGGGATCGCGCCACGCTGTACCGGGGCGAAGGAAACGGCGCGGTGGACAGCCTGGCCCTCAGCGGTCGGCTGCAGGCGGAGGCCGTGCACTTCGACGGCAGACGGGGTGAGGATTTCGACGACGCCCTGTGGCGCCGCTTCCGGTTCGGCTTCAAGGCTGGCCTGACCGGGGGCTGGGTGCTGCAACTCGAGGGTGACTTCGACCTCAACAAATCCCCCGGTGACTGGTACCAGCGGCTCACCGATGCCTATATCGGCTGGCAGCCGGACGAATCACTGGACCTGCGCCTGTTGAAACATTCCGCGGGCTTTACCCTGGACGGCGCCACCTCCTCCAAAAAACTGCTTACCCTGCAGCGCAACAACCTGACCAACAACCTGTGGTTTACCGCCGAGTATTTCACCGGCGCCAGTCTTACCGGTAAGGCCGGCAAGGGCCTGTCCTACCGGGTCGGGGTATTTTCCTCCGACGGCAGCGACGAGATCGGCATCACCGGCGCCAGCTACTTCAGCCTGACCTCGCTGGGCTACGACCTGGCAAACCGTCTGGGACTGGAGCTGGCCAGCGTGCGCCTGGACTTCGTCTACAACGACCGCCACGAGGATGCCAATACCAGGGACTTCTCCCGGGTCTTGTCCCTCAGCAGCGAGTGGCAACAGGGGCGCTGGGGCCTGCGTACCGACCTGGCCGCGGGCGACGGCTACGCCGGGCAAAGCGACCTGTGGGGCCTCACCCTGATGCCCATCTACAACGCCACCGAGACGCTGCAGTGGGTGCTGCGCTACACCTGGATCGACAGTGAGGACGCCAACGGCGTCCGCCTGCCCCGCTACCACGACCGGGTAGCCAGCGGCCGGGGCGACCACTACGAGGAATCGTACGCGGGGATCAATGTTTTTCTCTACGGCCACCGGCTGAAGTGGCAAACCGGACTGGAATACGCGGTCATGGATGACCGGGCCGCAGACGGCGGGCGACACGAGGGCTGGGGTATCACCACGGGACTGCGCCTGTACTGGTAACGCGTCGGCCCCCGCCGCCCGTATTAAATCCGTCCGCGATATTTGCTATGCTGCGCCCCCCCTTCCGGGACGCAGACGAGACAGGTTACGCCCATGCCAGACTACCGCTCCAAGACCTCCACCGCCGGCCGCAACATGGCCGGCGCCCGCGCCCTGTGGCGCGCCACCGGGATGAAGGACGAGGACTTCCAGAAGCCGATCATCGCAGTCGTCAATTCCTTTACCCAGTTTGTGCCGGGGCACGTGCATCTCAAGGACCTGGGCCAACTGGTGGCGCGGGAAATCGAGGCCGCCGGTGGCGTGGCCAAGGAATTCAACACCATCGCGGTCGACGACGGCATCGCCATGGGTCACGACGGCATGCTGTACAGCCTGCCGTCACGCGACCTGATCGCCGATTCGGTGGAGTACATGGTCAACGCCCACTGTGCAGATGCCATGGTCTGCATCTCCAACTGCGACAAGATAACCCCCGGCATGCTGAACGCGGCCATGCGCCTCAACATCCCCGTGGTATTCGTCTCCGGAGGGCCGATGGAAGCAGGCAAGACCAGGCTGTCGGAACACAAGCTGGACCTGGTCGACGCCATGGTGATCGCGGTGGACGACACGGCCTCGGACGAGACCGTGGCGGAATACGAGCGCTCCGCCTGTCCCACCTGCGGCTCCTGTTCGGGCATGTTCACCGCCAATTCCATGAATTGCCTGACCGAGGCCCTGGGCCTGTCCCTGCCCGGCAACGGCTCCACCCTGGCCACCCACGCCGACCGCGAGCAGCTGTTCCGGCGCGCCGGGCGACTGGTCGTCGAGTTGTGCCGCCGCTACTACGGCGAAGACGACGATTCCGTACTGCCGCGCAATATCGGCAGCTTCGAGGCCTTCGAGAACGCCATGAGTCTGGATATCGCCATGGGCGGCTCCACCAACACCATCCTGCACCTGCTGGCCGCCGCCCAGGAGGCGGAGCTGGACTTCACCATGGCGGACATCGACCGACTGTCGCGGAAGATTCCCCAGTTGTGCAAGGTGGCGCCGAACACGCCCCAGTACCACATGGAGGACGTGCACCGGGCGGGCGGCATCATGGGCATCCTCGGTGAGCTGGACCGGGCGGGATTACTGCATACCCGGTGCCCCACGGTGCACAGTGCCACCATGGCGGAGGCCCTGGAGAACTGGGATATCAAGCGCACCGACGACGAGGCGGTGCACACCTTCTACCGGGCCGGCCCGGCCGGCATCCCGACCCAGACCGCCTTCAGCCAGGACACCCGCTGGCCGAGCCTGGACGACGACCGCGCCGGCGGCTGCATTCGCGCCCTCGAGCATGCATTCTCCACCGAGGGCGGCCTGGCGGTGCTGTTCGGCAACATCGCCGAGGACGGCTGCGTGGTAAAGACCTCGGGGGTGGACGAGAGCATCCTGACCTTCTCCGGCCCGGCTCACGTGTGCGAGAGCCAGGAACAGGCGGTGGACGATATCCTCAACGACCGGGTCAAGTCAGGCGATGTGGTTATCGTGCGCTACGAGGGCCCGCGTGGCGGACCCGGCATGCAGGAAATGCTGTATCCCACCAGCTATATCAAATCCAGGGGGCTGGGCAAGGCCTGCGCGTTGCTCACTGACGGCCGCTTCTCCGGCGGCACGTCGGGTCTTTCCATCGGTCACGCCTCCCCGGAGGCCGCCGCCGGCGGCGCCATCGCCCTGGTGGAGAACGGTGACATCATCGACATCGATATTCCGGGACGCAGTATCAACGTCAGACTGGACGCCGGGGAACTGGCCCGGCGCCGCGCCGCGATGGAAGCCCTGGGGGACGGGGCCTGGCAGCCACGGGAACCACGCCCGAGAAAGGTCAGCGCGGCATTGAAGGTGTACGCCAGGATGGCCACCAGCGCCGACAAGGGCGCGGTGCGGGACCTGTCACAGCTGGACTAGGCCCCGACGCGGCCCGGCGCACGCCCCCCGACCCTAACGCCAGGTGGGTACGGTCTTGGCCACCTTGTCGATATGCACCACGCTCTCCGCGGCCTGCTCCACCCGGTTGCGACCGCTGTTCTTGGCCAGGTAGAGCGCCCCGTCGGCCAGCTTCAACCACTCGTCGAGGTCGCTGGCGGCCACCACGTCACAGACCCCGGCGCTGATGGTCATGTTGCCCTCGGGGAGCAGATCGGCCTGCTCCACCGCTGCCCGCAGGTCCTGGCCCAGTCGCATCGCGTCCGGGGCGGCGGTTTCATGGAGCAGCACCACGAACTCCTCGCCGCCGAAGCGGCAAACGGTATCGGCGCTGCGCACCCGCCGTTTGATCAGGTCCACCAGCTTTTTCAGCACCTCGTCCCCGACACCGTGACCGAAGCGGTCGTTGATGCGCTTGAAGTAGTCCACGTCGATGATCAGCAGCGAGGATGGTCGCTGGTAGCGCTGCCACAGACTCAGTGCCTGCCTGGCCTGGAAATCGAAAAAGCGCCGGTTGTAGGCCCCGGTCAGTGGATCGGTTATCGCCAGGTCTGACAGGCGCCGCGACTGGGCGGACAGGGCGTAAACCAGCCAGGCACTGACCAGCCAGGTATGCAGCATGCTGAGGCAGATAACGAGCGCTGTCTCCGGTTCGTGGCGCATGAAGGCCAGTGGCGTAACCAGCAGCGCACAGAGCGCACCGAGCACCGCCGACCAGCGGGTCCTGAGGAGTACCGGCAGGGCGACCAGCAGGGGGTAGAGCCAGTAGAAGTTGTGGTTCCGGCCATACAACAAAGACACGAACACCAGCGCGATGGTCAGCAGCAACAGCACCCCGGGCGGCAGCAGCGCTTCCCGGCCGCGGCGCAATTGCCAGATGTTGCCGATCAACAACAGCAGGACGGACAGGCCTGACAGGGCGGGCAGGTACTGCCCCGTCATCAGGTTGTGCACGTCCATGGGAGCCAGCACCACGGCGAGCACAAGCAGGATATACAGGTACACATCGCGTCGCTGGCTGACGATCAGAGTGTCAGGCCGCTCGCCGTCAAAGGCCCGCTGCCGCTGGAACAGTTCATCCTCAAACGGGTCGGCCAACTGCCGCTTGAGTCGCGCCCAGGCGGACTGGCGGGGAGAATCCTGATTATCTTTCATTACTTGCGAGGCCGCTGTGACTGCCGGGCTCTTTTATTACCCCTGTCAGAGGCCCAGTTTTAACACAGATTCCGGACCAGTCCCACGGCATTATTCCGCGCTACAAACCCGCACTGGAATCAGGGGTAAGCGAGGCCGTCAGTGGCAAACAACATGGCGATATCGCGGAACGCCTTGAATTCAAGGTAATTGCCCGCAGGGTCGCGAATGAACAGGGTGCGCTGCTCGCCGCGCCGGCCCGGAAACCGGGTGACCGGTTCAATTGTAAAAATCACTCCGCTCTGTCGCAGCCTCGCCTCCAGCGCCGCCAGGGCATCCCAGGACAGGATGACACCGAAGTGCGAGGCCGGCACCTGCTCCCCGTCTACCGGGTTGGTCGCGACCTCCGGCATGGCCGCAGTCGGCACCAGGTGGGTGACCAGCTGGTGGCCAAAGAAATCAAAGTCGATCCAGCGTGTCGAGCGCCGGCCCCGGGCGCAGCCCAGCAGTTCACCATAGAAGCGCTCCGCCGCCTGCAGGTCGTCGACCGGCAGGGCCAGGTGAAATTTCGGCTCGCTCAAGGGTTCACCACGGCAGCTGGTCCAGGTCCTGGTTGCCGCCGCTGATGATCACCCCCACCCGGCGGCCAGTGAAACGCTCGGGGTGTTCCAGTACCGCGGCAAAGCTCACTGCGCCGGAGGGCTCCACCAGGGTCTTCATCCGGGTCCACTGCAGGCGCATGGCCTCGATGATCGACGCGTCCTCTACCGTGAGAATGGTATCCACATGGCGCATGATGATGTCGAAATTCAGCTCCCCCAGGCTGGTCAACAGGCCGTCGGCAATGGTCCGCGGGTCGGTTTGCGGCACCAGCCGGCCACTGCCGAAGGAGCGAAAGGCATCATCGGCACCCGCCGGTTCCGATGCCGCCACCTCGATTTCCGGGTACTGCAGCTTCACCGCCAGGGCGGTACCCGCCAGTAAACCGCCGCCACCCACCGGTGCCAGCACCGCATCCAGACCGGTTACCTGCTCCAGCAGTTCCAGCGCAACTGTTCCCTGGCCGGCGATGACCCGGACATCGTTATAGGGATGCACCAGGTGGGCACCCGTTTCGGCCATGACCCGGGCCAGGGTGGCTTCCCGCCCATTCAGCGTGGGCTCGCACTCGATGATGTGCGCCCCGTAGCCCGCCACCGCGGCCTTTTTCACCGCCGGCGCGTTGGCGGGCATGACAATATGGGCCGGGATGCCGCGTTTCGCTGCCGCCATCGCAAGCGCCGCCGCGTGATTGCCGGAGGAGTGGGTACACACACCCTTTACCGCCTCTTCCGCGGTCAGGCTGAACACCGCATTGCTGGCACCCCTGGCCTTGAACGCCCCGACCTTCTGCAGGTTCTCGCATTTGAAAAACAGGGAGGCGCCGCAGTGGCGATCCAGCAGCTCACTGGTCATGACCGGCGTTTCGTGGACATGGGGTGCTATCCTGCGACGCGCGGCCCGCAGGTCCTCCAGGGTGGGTATGTGTTCCCGCATCAAGCCCTCACTTCCGGCACCCGGTATCGACCCGCAAACCCCAACCCGCCCTGCGCCAGACCAGATAACCGAGAAAAAAATTACTTTGCAACATCAGGCTGAGGAACCACTCGAAAGCGTCTTCCACCGTCTCGTACCAGGCCTCGTCCCAGGCATCCAGTACCACCGTCAGGACACCGGTGGCCAGCAGGGCGAAACACAGTATCCACATGGACCGGGTGATCCAGGCGGACACCGCGGGCAAATGATCCCTTAATCTCCGCAACTGCGCCAGCAACAGCAGCTGGGCTATGTAGGTGAAGGAGAAAAACAGCACGGTGCCCGCGCGGCGGGTACGGGCCCAGGCCTCGCCCGCCTCGCCCAGCACGGTAACATACAGGATCAGGCCCACGGCGGCGAGAATGCCAAGGGCGAGCATCCAGGCGCTGGTCCTGACCTTGACGCGCCCGGTTTCCCGCGCCAACTGCGCCAGCCAGGCGTAACTGAGCCACCAGTAAGCCATCAGGATGACCGCCGCCGGCAGCATGGTGGCGCGAAACAGATAGGAGGCCGGTGGCTTGCGGCCGGTAGCACTGATCGAGGTGCAACTGTCGAGATAGGGATTGCACCAATCCACTGTGCCATACAAGGCCGCCACCAGGAAGGTCAGGTGTACCGACAGGAAGGGCAGCAGGGCCGCCAGCAGGGCTACCAGGCGTGGGTTCATGATGGCGCCATTGTCACGAGTTGCTGTTCATACCTGTCGCAGTGTAGAGCCCGGCCGACTGCCCGGCTATCGCGAGAGTGCCTGTGCTATGCTGCCGCACTCCCCCCCGCAGAAGAATAACAAGCCTTATGGAGCACCTCGAGCAGTTCTCAGTCAGTTTCGCCAATGCTGTGTGGGGTGCACCACTGGTCACGCTGCTGCTGGGTGGCGGGTTATTTTTTGCCATGTATTCCCGCCTGCTGCCCTACCGCCACTTCGGCCATGCTTTCGGTATCCTGCTGGGCCGGCACGACACACCCAACCAGCCCGGGGAGTTGAGCCACGCACAGGCGCTGGCAGCGGCCCTGGCAGGCACCATGGGACTGGGCAACATCTCCGGTGTCGCCCTGGCCATCGTGGCCGGTGGTCCCGGGGCGGTATTCTGGATGTGGATGTCAGCCCTGGTCGGGATAGCCACCAAGTTCTTCACCTGCACCCTGGGGGTCATGTACCGCGGAGAAGACAGCCTGGGGCGCCTGCAGGGCGGACCCCAGTACATTATCCGGGAGGCGCTGCCGCGCCCCTTCTACCCCCTGGCGATCCTGTTTTCCCTGGCCGGGCTCATCGGCACCCTGCCCATGTTCCAGGCCAACCAGCTTACCGCGCTGGTGCGGCAGAACCTGCTGGCAGGTAACGACAGCTGGGGGGTGAAACTGGCCCTGGGGGTGGGCCTGGCCCTGATCGTGGCCACGGTGATCTTCGGCGGTCTGCAGCGGGTGGCCAGGGTGGCGACTGCGCTGTTGCCGACCATGGTCGTTACCTACCTGGCCATGACCGCCTTCATGATCTTTACCAATGCGGACCGGGTGCCGGGCCTGCTGGCGTCTATTTTCCACGACGCGTTCAACCCCCGGGCGGTCGGCGGAGGCCTGGTCGGTGTGATCCTGATCGGGGTCAGTCGCGGCGTGTTTTCCAACGAGGCCGGGGTGGGCACCGAGGTCATGGCGCACGGTGCGGCGCGCACCAACGAGCCCATCCGGGAGGGGCTGGTCGCCATGTTGGGACCGGTGGCTGACACCCTGGTGGTCTGCACCTGCACTGCCATTGTGATATTACTGGCCGGCGATTGGCAGCAGCCCGGCGAACTGTCCGGTATTACCCTTACCGCCAATGCCTTCGCCGCCGAAACCGGTCGCGTCGGCCTGGTCGCCCTGTCCCTGGTGGTGCTGATCCTCAGCAGCACCACCATGTTCACCGGCTGGTACTACGGTGCCAAATGTTTCGGCTTCCTGTTCGGGGCGGAAATCCAGCATCACTATCGCTGGTTTTTCGTAGCCACGGTGATTTTCGGCTCGCTGGTGAGCCTGAAGGTGGTCTTCAACCTGATTTCGGCGTCCTACGGCCTGATGGCCATTCCCACGATGGTTGCCACCCTGTACCTGTCCGGGCGGGTCATGGCGGCGGCACGGGACTACTTCCACCGCCACCCCTACTGATTCAGGCGGCGACGTTGGCGTCCTGCTCCGCGGCCTTGTTGATGGCGCCGAGGATACCATCCAGAGAGGCCTGGATGATGTCGTGGCTGCGTCCCACACCGCAGTAGCGCTCGCCCTCGATATTAAGCTGGATATAACAAACTGCCTCCGCGTCGGCGCTGTGGCTCAGGGCGTGTTCGGAGTACTCCACCAGCACGATCTGCTTGCCGCTGAAACGCTCCATGGCGTCCACAAACGAGGCCACCACACCATTGCCGGAACCCGACAGGGAATGGGACGTGCCGCCCTCGCGCAGTTCCGCCTGCAGCTGGTCCACACCTTCATCGCGGCTGACCTGGTAGCTGCCCAGGGCATAGCGCGCATCGGGTCCGAGATAGGTCTGCTCAAACAGGGCGTAAATCTCCTTCGAATCAACCTCGGTTTCCCGCTCTTCTGCGTAAGCCTGCACCGCGGTGCTGAAATCAATCTGTAACCACCGCGGCAACTCCAGGCCGTAATCGCGCTCCAGCACATAGGCGATGCCGCCCTTGCCGGACTGGCTGTTGATGCGGATCACCTCCTGGTAGGTGCGCCCGATATCCTCGGGGTCGATCGGCAGGTAGGCCACTTCCCAGGCCTGCTCAGGCCGGCGCCGGTTGAGGCATTTCTTGATGGCGTCCTGGTGGCTGCCGGAAAAAGCGGTAAAGACCAGCTCCCCCGCGTAGGGGTGTCGCGGGTGCACCGGCAACTGGGTGCATTCTTTCACCGTGCGGATAATCTCGTCCATGTGGGCGAAGTCGAGTTTCGGGTCCACCCCCTGGCTGTACAGGTTCATACCCATGGTGACGATGTCCATGTTACCGGTGCGCTCGCCGTTGCCCATCAGGGTGCCCTCCACCCGATCGGCGCCCGCCAGCACGCCCAGTTCGGCGGCAGCCACCGCGCAGCCGCGGTCGTTGTGGGTATGCAGGGATATCAGCAGGCTGTCGCGATTCTGCACGTGGTCACAGAACCACTCGATCTGGTCGGCGTAGATATTGGGCGTGCTCATTTCCACCGTCGCCGGCAGGTTGATGATCACCGGCCGCTCCGGGGTGGGCTGCCACACGGCGTTGACCGCGTCGCAGACCTCCACCGCGAACTCCAGCTCGGTGCCGGTAAAACTCTCCGGGGAGTACTCGAATATCCACTCTGTTTCGGGGTACCTGTCGGCCCACTCCTTCACCAGCCTGGCACCGCGCACGGCGATCTCGATGATGCCCTCGCGTTCCAGTCCGAACACCTGCTCGCGCTGCACCGTCGAGGTGGAGTTGTAGACGTGAACGATGGCGCGGCGCACACCCTTCAGGGCCTGGAAGGTCTTCTCGATCAGGTCCGGCCGGGCCTGGGTCAACACCTGGACGGTGACATCGTCGGGAATACGGTTGTTCTCAATCAGTTCGCGGCAGAAATCGAAATCGTGACCTGAAGCGGAGGGGAAGCCCACCTCGATTTCCTTGAATCCGATCTTGACCAGCTGGTCCCACAACTGGGACTTCTGGCGGGCGGTCATGGGCTCGATCAGGGCCTGGTTACCGTCCCGCAGGTCCACGCTGCACCACAGGGGGGCCTGTTCGATGGTCCGGTCCGGCCAACGGCGCCCGGCCATTTTCACCGGCTCAAAGGGGCGGTACTTGCTGTGGTCGAATTTGCTCATGATCGTTCCTGCTCTGTTCGCGGCGCGCAAACCGGCGCCGGTCGCCCTGTTATCGATGTGGCTGCCGCCCGCCGGCGCAATCCCTCGTGGGGCGTGGCGCTGGCCGCCGTGCGGGAGGGGTAGCCCCGGGGCGGCTGTTACGACAGGCAGGTTATCCAGCCAGGCCCACAGTATAGCTATCCCCGGTGAGGGATTGCTTGCAAATATGGCCTTGAATTTGCCAAAATTCGCCACTATTCTCTATTTTTAGTTAATTTATTAGATATTTACACCATTAATGGCATTACAGGTAGTGGCCAATGAAACTGGACCGAACTGATCGCCGGATTCTGGAACTGATGCAGACCAATGGCCGCATCAGCAACCTGGACCTGGCCGAAGCGGTGGGGCTGTCCCCCACCCCCTGCTCGCGCAGGGTCCGGCGGCTGGAGGAGTCCGGCCTGATCCGGGGTCATGTCACCCTGCTGGACCAGGGCCGGCTGGGACTGAAACTCACCGCCCATATCACGATCGCCATGGATCGCCACACGCCGGACCGGTTCGATAACTTCGAACAGGAGGTTCGCCAGTACCCCGAGGTGATGGAGTGCAGCGTGGTGACCGGGCAATCCGCTGACTACCTGCTGAAAGTGGTGGTGCCGGACATGGAGTACTACGAGCAGTTCCTGCTCGGTCGGCTCACCCGTATCCCCGGCGTCACCGGGGTGCAATCCAGCTTTGTGCTGCGCCCGGTGGTGCAGCGCACCGAATTGCCACTGGATTACGCCGTGGAGCAGGGTGACGGCTGAACCGGCGGGGCGACCAGAAGCCGGGCGACCAGAAATGCCACTGCGGTTGGCCGATTCGAGAATTGCGGCAGGCAGCGCGGCAGCCCAGTATGGCAGTCCGGACCACAACCTGGAACCAGAGGACACACGATGACGGATATGGCAGGCAAGGTAGCATTGGTCACCGGCGGCGCCAGCGGCATGGGTCGCATTATCGCCCTGCGGCTGGCCGGACGCGGCGCGCAGGTGGCCATCTTCGATGTCAACCAGGAAGGCCTCACCGCCACCGCCGGTGAGGCGGACAATATCACCCCCTTCGTCTGTGACATCTCCTCCCGGGACGAGGTGGAGGCCAGGGTGGGCGAGGTCACCGAGCAGTTGGGCCCGATAGATCACCTGGTGCACGCGGCGGCCCTGATGCCCAGTCACAAGCTGGTAAACCAGGACCACGCCGGCATGGAGCGCCTGTTCCAGATCAATTACTTCGGCACCGTGTACATGGTCCGGGCGGTGCTGGACACCATGTTGGCGCGCGGCACGGGCCGTATTATCGCGTTCGGTTCCGTTGCGGGCTTCGCCCACGTGCCGAATATGGGCGCCTACTGCGCGACCAAGGCCGCGGTCAACACCTACATGGAAGTGTTGACCAATGAGATTCGCGGCAGCGGCGTACGCGCCCACCTGGTGTGCCCACCGGCGGTGAACACCCCGCTGATAGACCAGACCCTGGCCACCGAGACGCCCGGCAGTATCAAGGAATCGAAACAGTCCGGCCGCCTGGCCGATCCCGAGAAGATCGTCGACGCCATCGACAAGGGCGTGGCGAAAGACAAGGACATCATCTTTCCCGGTGAGGCCTGGTTCCTGATGTTGTGGGCAAGGCTGCTGCCCAAATTCTGGTGGAAGACGGTGATGAGTTTCGAAAAATAGCGCCTCTGGGACGATCCCCGGGAATCCCCGCGGCGGGAAGTGCTAACATGCGCGGCCCATGCCCTCCACCAGACTGAACCACGACTCCCGCGGGCTGCTGGCCCTGCTGGCCGCCCTGGTCGCCCTCGGGCCGCTCAGCGTCGACATGTACCTGCCGGCGATGCCGGCGATGAAGGCCGACTTCGGGACCGACATCGCCCAGATGCACCTGACCCTGAGCAGCTACCTGACCGGCTTTGCCTCGTTTCACCTGCTGTGCGGCCCGCTGGCGGACCGTTTCGGCCGACGCCCGGTCCTGTTGTCCGGCACGGCACTGTTCGTACTGGCCTGCATCGGCTGCAGCCTGTCGGACAGTGTCGAAGAAATCCTGGTATACCGGTTTGTCCAGGGCGTAGGGGCCTGTGTCGGCCCGACCCTGGCCAGGACGGTGGTGCGCGACGTGTTTGGCCCGGTTCGCGCCGCCCGCGCCCTGTCCATCATCGCCATGCTGATGGCCCTGGCCCCGGCGGTCGCGCCGCTGCTTGGCGGTGTCGCCCTGCTGGTCATGCCCTGGCCCAGTATTTTCCTGTTCCTGGCAGCCTATGGCGCAGTGATGATCTACCTGATCCAGCGCTTTCTCGGGGAAACCCTGCCCCAGCGCCAGGGCCTGCACCCGCTCATCATCGCCCGTAATTACACCGCGCTGCTGCGGGACGGCAATTTCATCGCCGCGATCGGCGCCGGTGGCCTTTGCTACGCCGGCCTGATGATCTACCTCGCGAGCTCCAGTTTTGTCTTCATCGATATGTACGGCGTGCCGTCACAATACTACGGACTCATCTTCCTCACTTCGGTGGTGGGCTACATGGCAGGCAGCGCCCTGAGCGCCCGCCTCAGCAGTCGCCTGGATTCGGAGCAGGTCCTGGGCACCGGGGGACTGCTGGCGCTGGGCGCCTGCCTGATGACCCTGGCCTGCTGGGCCCTGGCGCCGCAGCAACTGATGTCCCTGGTCTTCCCCATGGTGTTCTATTCCTGCGCCCTCGGCCTCGTACTGCCCCACTCCATGACCATCGCCCTGCGCCACTACCCCCATGTGGCCGGGACTGCCTCCTCCCTGCTGGGTTTCGTGCAGATGACCCTGTCCTCCGTGGCCACCGCCCTGGTGGGCCTCGCCCTGCGCGACAGCCCGGCCCCGATGATATGGTCCATGGTGCTGATGTCCGCCCTGTCCCTGGTGCTGACCGCGGTGGTTTACCGCAACCGTAACAGCGCCGGTGCCGCAGTACCGGAACGCTGACCTGCGGCCCCGGCCTGTGGCATACTCCCGGGTCCGATCCCGGAGGCTTACATGGACACGGCTCGCGACGTTACCGCCCTCATCGGCAATACCCCGCTACTGCGACTCAGGCAGGTCTCCGAGCAGACCGGCTGCACGATCCTGGGCAAGGCCGAATTCCTCAACCCGGGGGGCTCGGTCAAGGACCGCACCGCCCTGGGAATTATCCGCGCCGCCGAGGCGGCCGGGGAATTGCGGCCCGGCGGCCGCATCGTCGAGGGCACCGCCGGCAACACCGGCATTGGCCTGACCCTCATCGCCAATGCCCTGGGTTACAAGAGTTCGGTGGTGATGCCGATCACCCAGAGCAAGGAAAAGATCGACTCCCTGGAGTTGCTTGGCGCCGACCTGCACCTGGTGGGTGCCACCTCCTACAGCGACGACAACCACTATATCCACACTGCCCGGCGCCTGGCGGACGAGCTGGCCAGCAAGGAAGAGCACGGGGTCATCTGGGCAAGGCAATTCGACAACCTGGCCAACATGCAGATTCATCACGACACGACCGGTGCGGAAATCTGGGAGCAGACCGATGGCACCGTGGACGGCTTCGTTTGCGCGGTGGGCACCGGGGGCACCCTGGCGGGAGTTTCCAACGCGCTGAAGGAGCGCAACCCGGACATCAGGATAGGCATCGCCGACCCCCTGGGCGCATCACTGTACAACTATTTCGGGCGGGGTGAGCTGGAGCCCAGCGAGGGCACCTCGATTATCGAGGGCATCGGTATCAATCACGTTACGGACAACGTCGCCCAGGCACTGGTGGATGTCGCGTTTGACATCGCCGACAGCGAGGCCCTGCCCTATATCTTCGATATCCTGCAACACGAGGGCCTGTGCCTGGGCGGCTCGTCGGGCATCAATATCGCCGGTGCCGTGCGCCTCGCCGAGCAGTTGGGGCCGGGCCACACCATCGTCACCATTCTCTGTGACTACGGAACCCGCTACCAGAGCAAGCTGTTCAACCCGGTGTTTCTGCAGAACAAGGACCTCCCGGTCCCCGAGTGGCTGACGGTCTGACTTTCTACCGCCCGGATATTGCAGCACCCTGCATGCACTGGTCCGGCCAGCAATTTGCTCCGTCCGGCCGTGTCACAGTAGTTAACTACCGTGGGCGGCGCGCTCCTTCTCGATCAGGTAATCCGCGATCTTCAGCATGTTGGCCTGCGAACCCGCCTTGCGGGCATCGATGCGGTACTTGCCATTGACCATCATCTCCGGGGTGCCGGTGATCTTGGCGGCGCGGGCGCGGGCGTCGGCCTGGCGCACCATGCTGCCGACGCCAAAGGAGTTGAAGGCCTTGCTGAAGTCCTCCCGGGCCACGCCGTTGCTTGCGAACAGGTCGGCGATTTCAGACTCACTGCCGAGACGTTTGCGATCCACGTGCATGGCCTGGAACAGCACCGGGTGCATGCGGTCCAGCACACCCAGTACCTCGGCGGTGTAGAAGGCCCGCGCATGCAGCTCCATCGGCTTGTTCCACATGGCCGGGGAACCGACGAACGCCACGTCTTCCGCCAGGGTTTTCTTCCACTGGCCCACCGTCGGCTCGAAATTGTAGCAGTGGCCACAGCCGTACCAGAAGAATTCGGTCACCTCGATCTTGCCCGGATTCGCGGTACGGATGGGGGCATCCAGCAGCGAGTAGTGGACACCCTCCTCGTATTGCACGCTGGCTTCCTCGGCGCAGGCCGCAAGGGGGAAGGCAACAATCAGGAACAGGGAAAGCAGATAACGCTTGAGCATGTTTTTCTCCATCAATGGTCTGCTGTTAAGACAACGATTCCGCGGCGGTGTTCTACGACAGATAAAAAAAGGCGGCCGAAGCCACCTTTGGTCTGACCGCCAGCGCTTACTTGAGGCCGGCGGCGTAACTGGACACCGCTTCGATCTCCTTGTCACTGAGTCCGAACGCAATGGTCCGCATGATCTTGCTGTCGCCGTCATTGGTGCGGCCGCTCTCATCCTCGTAGCCCTTGCGGTAGGCTTTCAGCTGGGTGGCGATATAGTCCGCGTGCTGACCGGCCAGGGCCGGGAAACCGGCGGGCGCATTGCCCTTGCCGTTGGGCGAGTGGCAACTGGAGCAGGCCGGCACGTCGCGCTCGGACACGCCGCCGCGATAGACCTGTTCACCCAGTTCGACCAGCTCAGGATTGGCCCGGCTGCCGGACCGCGCCTGGGCGGCAAAGTAAGCCGCGATGTCCGCCAGGTCCTGGTCAGACATATTGTCCAGCTGCCCGATCATGGTGGGCACCGGCCGCGCACCGTCACGGATATCGGTGAGCTGCTTCAACAGGTATTTTTCTCCCAGGCCGGCGAGCTTGGGGAACGTCGGGGCGGCACTGTTCCCGTCAGCGCCGTGGCAGGCACCGCAGACAGCCGTCTTGTTCTTGCCTGCGTCGGCGTCGCCGGCGGCAAAGGCGCCCTGAGCGCCGATTAACAGCAGGGCGCTGGCAATCAGGAGTTTTCTCATGGTCTTTCCAGGTCAGGTTGCAGTTGTCGACCTTTACTCGGCCGGGGTGGACATAAACTCGATCAGCGCAGCGTAGTCTTCATCGCTGCAGTCAAAGCACATGCCTTTTGGCGGCATGGCGTTCAGGCCATTGTGCACGGATTGCACCAGGGCTTCGGTGCCCTTTTCCAGACGCGGTGCCCAGGCTTCCGCATCGCCGGTCTTGGGCGCGTTAGCGGCACCGGACGCGTGGCACACGGCACAGCTCTTGTTGTACTTGTCCATATCCGGCTCGGCATAGGCGCTCACGGCGGAAACCAGCAGCGTAACGGCAAGAATTTTCTTCATAATGCATCCTCTAGGCATTCAGGATCGCAGGGCCCGGGCCCCGCAAATGATTGATAACAGGTGAAAAAAGCTGTGGCATTATATACGAAGACCACTCCTGCACAAAGGCGGCAAAAGCGGATGCCTGATTCGGATCAAGAAAACCCGGTAAACGCCCCCAGCTACCGGCGCGCCGAGTTTCTGACCAGCGCGGCCAGGCTCAGCCAGTGCCCCCCGGACGAGGGCTGGGAGGTCGCCTTTGCGGGCCGGTCAAATGCGGGAAAATCCAGTGCTATCAATAGCTTGACGGGCAACAGCAAGCTCGCTCGCACCTCCCGCACTCCGGGCCGTACCCAGTTGATCAACTTCTTCCGCCTGACCGACCAGCAGCGCCTGGTGGATTTACCCGGCTACGGCTTCGCCAAGGTACCGCAGGCGGTCAAGCAGGAGTGGACCCGGCAGCTGGAAAACTATCTGCAGCGGCGGCAGTCCCTGCGCGGCCTGGTACTGCTGATGGATTCCCGCCACCCCCTGCAACCCTTCGACCGGCAGATGCTGGACTGGGCCCTGGCGGCCCACATGCCGGTGCATATCCTGCTGACCAAGGCGGACAAACTGAAAAAAGGCCCGGCCAAGGCCAGCCTGCTGCAGGTCCGCAAAGCGCTGGCAGAGCACGGGGAACTGGTCAGTGTCCAGTTGTTCTCCGCCCTCAAGCACAGCGGGCACGAGGAGCTGATCGCCACCCTGGACCGCTGGCTGACGGACGCCTCGGTCTACGAGGAAGATGCCATCGAGGAGACGCTGTAAACCGCGCTACAGCGGCGGGGTCACGGTCACCTTGCAGGGCTCTTTGACCTCCTGCAGGGCGGGCTTGCGCACCTGCAATACCCCGTCCGCCTTGTGGGCAAAACCCAGCTCTACCTTGCGCGTACCCGGAGGAATCTCAATCACCACCTGCACCGGCCGCCAGTCGCTGCTGCCCATATTGGGCTCGTGATCGAAAGTCGACGCCAGCGTCCGGTTGCCCTGGCTGTTGCGGGTCACGATGAACAGCCCGCCGCCGACCTTGTCGACCGTGGTCTCCATCTTTGCGGGCGCGCGCAGGTCCAGTTTGAGTTCGGCACTGAATGCCAGTTTCTTACCTTCGAGTTCCTCCGCCGGCAGTCTCTGCCGGAACAGGTACCAGGGCTGGGCACCGGTTTTCTCTATCGTCAACACCCCGTCATGCATCGAGGTTTCGAAGGATTTGTCCCCGGCGTGCTGGATCCCGGTCCAGTGTCTGGAGCGACGGCTCGCCGCCTCCAGGGCGAAATCCGCATCCTGCAGGTAATTGGTCTTTTGGACCGCGCAGAACCCATCCTCAGGCCCGGCCCGGTCAGGCCCGGCCAGCGCCACGGCTGGTAGCAACCCCAGCCACAGGCCCAGCAACAATCGTTTTGCATTCACGGTCTCAGTGTCTCCGCCGGGCGCATTCAGTGCGCCTCGTCCCAGTTGTCGCCAACGCCGGCCTCGACCACCAGCGGTACGGCCAGTTCCGCGGCGGACGACATCAGCTTGCACAATTCCGCACACACGGCGTCCACTTCCCGGGTAGCGACTTCCAGTACCAGTTCGTCGTGCACCTGCATGATCATGCGTGCGTCGGCACCGGTTTTTTCCAGCCAGCCATCCACCAGCAGCATTGCTTTCTTGATGATGTCAGCCGCCGTACCCTGCATGGGCGCGTTGATCGCGGTGCGTTCGGCAGCCTGGGCCCGCATCTTGTTGCGGGCGTTGATTTCCGGCAGGTACAGGCGGCGCCCGAACAGGGTTTCCACGTAGCCCTGCTCACGGGCCACAGCGCGGGTGCGGTCCATGTATTCCGCCACTCCCGGGTAACGCTCGAAGTAGCGGTCGATGTAACCCTGGGCCTCGTTGCGTCCCAGGTGCAACTGCTTGGCCAGGCCGAAGGCCGACATGCCGTAGATCAGCCCGAAGTTGATTGCCTTGGCCTTGCGCCGCTGGTCTCCGGACACCTCCGCGAGGTCTACATCGAACACTTCCGCGGCAGTGGCCTGGTGCACGTCGCGCCCCTCCTCAAAGGCCGTCAGCAGGCCGCTGTCGCCGGACAGGTGAGCCATGATGCGCAACTCGATCTGGGAGTAATCCGCGGCGACCATGCGATAGCCGTCGGGGGCGATAAAGGCCTGGCGGATACGGCGCCCCTCCTCGGTACGGATGGGAATATTCTGCAGGTTGGGATCCGAGGAGGACAGGCGGCCGGTGGCGGCTACCGCCTGGTGATAGGACGTGTGTACCCGTCCCGTGGCCGGGTTGACCATATCCGGCAGCTTGTCGGTGTAGGTCGACTTGAGCTTGGACAGGCCGCGGTACTCCAGCAACACCTGCGGCAGCGGGTAATCCAGCGCCAGCTCCACCAGCACGTCCTCCGCCGTGGAGGGTGCACCCTTGGGCGTCTTCTTGATCACCGGTAATTCCAGCTTGTCGAACAGGATTTCGCCCAGCTGCTTGGGGGAGCCGAGATTGAAGGCCTGCCCTGCCAGCTCGTGCGCACGCCCCTCCAGTTCCTGCAGGCGCTTGCCCAGCTCCTTGCTCTGGCGGCGCAACAGGCCAGTATCCAGCAGTGCGCCCTGGCGCTCGATTTTTGACAACAGCGGCACCAGCGGCAATTCGATTTCCTGCAGCACCCGGCGCAAACCCGCCTCGTTTTCCAGCCGCGGCCACAGGGCCTGGTGCAGGCGCAGGGTGACATCGGCGTCCTCGGCTGCGTAGGGCCCGGCCTCCTCCACCTTGATCTGGTTGAAGGTGAGCTGCCTGGCCCCCTTGCCGGCGATATCCTCGAAGTGGATGGTGGTCTGCCCCAGATATTTCAGCGCCAGGCTGTCCATATCGTGGCGGGTGGCGGTGGAATCCAGCACGTAGGACTCGAGCATGGTATCGAACCGGATACCGCGCAGGGTGATGCCGTGATTGGCCAGGACACTGGCATCGTATTTCAGGTTCTGGCCCACCTTGGCACTCTGCTCGTCTTCCAGCAGGGGCTTGAGCCGGGCCAGCACGGCGTCCCGGTCCAGTTGCTCGGGCGCCCCCAGGTAGTCGTGGGCCAGGGGCACGTAGGCCGCCCGCCCCGGCTCGACCGCGAACGACACCCCGACGACCAGCGCCTGCATATAGTCCAGGCTGGTGGTCTCGGTATCGAAAGCGAACAATTCGGCCGCCTGCAACGCCTCCAGCCAGCGGTCCAGGTCCGCCTGGGTAGTCACGATCTCGTAGTCCCGCGACGCCTGCTCCGGCGTCGGCTGCTGCCCGCCCTCCTGCAACAGATCTTCCAGCCAGGACTTGAACTCCAGCCGGGTGAACCACGCCACCAGGGCATCCCGGTCCGGCTCGGCGTTGTGCAGGTCCCCCGGCGCCAGCGCCAGCTCCAGGTCGGTCCTGATAGTGGCCAGCTGGTAGGACAGGAAGGCCTGCTCTTTCTCCTGCTCCAGCTTGGGCGCCAGGGTTTTGGCGCCACGGAATGCCAGGCCCGCCACCTCGTCCAGGTGGGCGTAGATCTCTTCCAGCCCGCCCAGGCCCTGCAGCAGGCCCAGTGCCGTTTTCTCGCCGACCCCGGGCACCCCGGGAATGTTGTCCACCTTGTCGCCCATCAGGGCCAGCAGGTCGATGATCAATTCCGGGCCCACGCCGAACTTGTCCCGCACCCCGTCCGGGTCGAGCACCGTTTCGGTCATGGTGTTCACCAGGGTCACGTGCTCGTTGACCAGCTGCGCCATGTCCTTGTCGCCCGTGGACACCACCACCGCCCTGCCCTGCTCCGCGGCCTGCCGGGCCAGGGTGCCGATCACATCATCCGCCTCGACCCCGGGCTCACAGATGTAGGGCAGGCCCATGGCCTTGACGATGTCGTGGATAGGCTCGATCTGCTCCTGCAATTCCTCCGGCATAGGCGGCCGGTGGGCCTTGTACTCGGGATAAATGTCGTCGCGGAAGGTCTTGCCCTTGGCGTCAAATACCACGGCCACCGGGCTGTCGGGGTATTGCTGCTGCAGGCGCCGCAACATGCTGATGACACCGCGAATCGCGCCGGTGTTCTGGCCCGAGGAGGTGGTCAGCATGGGGAGCGCGTGGAAAGCGCGAAAAACGTAGGAGGAACCGTCGACGAGGACGATGGGGGGCTTTTTGTCAGTCATGGTAGACCTTGCTATCCCGGTTTGGTGGCACCTACATGTTCCATCGTGCCGTAATAGAACGGTATGTCAGTTTCATTTTCGCCAGATCCAGTGGGGACTTGAAGAACCCGTGGTAATCTCCCCTGGGATTTATGAGTACCACATTAGCACTATGATCGACCTGGTAATTCTCTCCCTGCCCGGGGACCTTGCGAAACGGGGTATTCAAGGCCGTGGCAAAGCGGTGCAGTTCCAGGAACTCACCGGTCACGCCGACGAATTCCGGGTTGAAGAAGGGCACGTAGTTGGCCAGCTGCTCCACCGTGTCCCGGGCCGGATCAACCGACACCATCACCACCCGGGTGTCCTCCACCTCGGTTCCCTCGAGCTCGTGAATAAACTGGTTGAGAAACGACATGGTGGTCGGGCAGATGTCGGGACAGTGGGTGAACCCGAAAAAAACCAGGGTCCAGTGGCCCTTCAGGCGGTCTGGCACGAACGGCTGCCCATTATGGTCAGTCAACGCGAAATCACCGATATTCCTGGGAGTATCCAGAACATAAGCCCCATTTATCTTCATTTCGCTGACAGTCAGTATCCGCGGCAGGGAGATTCGGTGCACGAAGCCGGCCACCACCACCGCGATAAAAGCCAGCACCACCAGAACGGTGATCTTTACCCCGCGGGACTGTTTGCGCTGTAATTCTTCACTCACGTGGCTGCCTCAGAGTGTGGCGGTGGGATAGACATAGTGATCGACCAGCATCACGATGAACAGGGCCATCAGGTAGACAATGGAATACTTGAAGGTTTCCATCGGTGCCTTCGGGTTCCTGTCGCGCAGCAACTCGATGGCCCAGTACAGGAACCCGGCGCCGAGCACCAGCGCCCCCAACAGGTACAGGGGGCCACTGAGCCGGGTGGCGAAGGGGAGCAGGGTTATCAGCACCATGATCACGGTGTAGAGCAGAATATGCAGCTTGGTGAACGCAATCCCGTGGGTCACTGGCAACATGGGTATATCCACCGCAGCATATTCCTCGCGCCGGTGGATGGCCAGGGCCCAGAAGTGGGGCGGGGTCCAGGCGAAGATAATCAGCACCAGCAACAGGGCATGACCGTGCACTTCGCCGGTGACGGCGGTCCAGCCGAGCAGGGGAGGGGCCGCACCGGCCAGGCCCCCGATCACGATATTCTGGGGCGTGGCCCGCTTCAGGAACATGGTATAGATAAAGGCGTAACCTACCAGTGAGGCCAGGGTCAACCACGCGGTGAGTGTGTTGATCCAGACCAGCAGGATGGCCATCCCCAGGCCCCCGATAACCAGCGCAAACAGGGCTGCCTGCCACGGCCCGATGCGCCCCTGCGCCAGTGGCCGGTTGGTGGTGCGGGCCATGTGCCGGTCTATGCGCTGGTCCACCAGGTGATTGACCGCTGCGGCGGCGCCGGCACACAGCGCGATGCCCAGGTTGCCCAACAGCAACACGTCCAGCGGCACCATCCCGGGCACGGCCATGAACATGCCGATGACGGAGGTCAGGATCATCAGCAGCACCACGTTGGGCTTGGTCAGCTCCTTGTAGTCTCGCCAGGTGGCGGCCTGCAACCCACTGTCGGTCATCGCGCTGTCACTCACTGGAATTTTTCAGCAGGAACTTGAGATCGGCAATCACGTCCTTGTAACTGACGCCGTCATCGTAGGACATCATGATCCAGCCACGGGGATCCACCAGGTACCAGGTATCCGAGGCCTCGCGCTGTTCCGGAAACAGGGCGTCAAAACTGGCACGCTCCAGACGCAGGTCACGCAGGCCGCGATGGTCGCGGTCCAGCAGCTCCGGGACACTGCCGGGCAGGGTACCGCCATCACTCAGGGCAGGCAACGACAGGGTCATACCGGCGCCGCCCCCGGGGCTGACCAGCAGCCGCCGGATTCGCTTGTATTCCTTGCCCATGGCAGTGTGTATCTGCCTTGTAAGGTATAGTAAGCGCTCACATTTTACATCGCACACGGGGCCGGGCCAGGCCACCAGCAGGGCCCAGCGCGGCTCCAGATCGGAGAGCGAGATCGCGAGCCCGTCCTCATCGCGCAACGGCGCCTCGTGCAGCGGTCGGGGCGGCTGTACCAGCTGCCCGCGGTTGGCGGTGCCCAGCAGGCCGACCAGGTCGAGATCACCTCGCACCACAAACCACCACAACCAGCTGGCGGCCAGCAGCATGGTCACGGGGATTCCCGCAACGAGCAGCAGCACCATCCGGTTGTTGTTGCTGTGCGCCTGAGTGCTCACGCCTGCCTGTCCTCCTTGCCAAACAAGACCTGCCACAGGTTGCTGCTGCGCAGGATATAAAAGATTGCCAGTACCGCCGCCATGGTAAACCACTGCAGGGCATAGCCACGGTGTTTTTCGGGGCTCACATTGACGATCTTCCAGTCAATCGTCAATGCGCCCGGCTGTCCCGCGTCCAGCCGCACGGGGTAGGGGAACAGCTCGACGCCGTCCAGGGCGGCGCTGAGCAGGACCGGCTCCACCGCCTGGATTCGCTTGGGCCAGCCCGCCTCCAGCTGTTGCTCCGCCAGCATGTAGGGCTTGCCCGGCGACACGTAGAGATGCCCGGTCAGGGTCAGCCGGCCCTGCGGTTCCGGCACCGGGGGCAGTACCTGACGCGCCGGGTCTGCGGCTACCCAGCCCCGGTTGACCAGGACCAGCGGATCACCGTCCCCGGGGTCCAGCACCGAGAGCACTTCGTAACCGAACCGGCCGGCAAACACCCTGTTGTCGAGCAGGAAATACTGCGGCAGGAGGCGGCCACTTACCATCACCGGCAGGTACGCGAGCTCGGCGGGCGGTCGGGTTGCGAGGCCCTCCAGCGGCGCCGGGGGCAGGGCCTGTCGCCGCGCGAACTGGCTGTTGATGGCTTCTTTTTCTTCCGCCCGCTGCAATTGCCAGTAGCCCAGGCACACCAGCACCGGCAACAGCAGCAGGGTGAACAGGGTCGTTCGCCACTCGGGATCGAATTGGAATGTTGCCCTGGTCAACCGTTGATTCCATTGCTGGTTTATACTGGCGAGACTCGAACGGGGAGAATCTCTTGCTCAAAGCCGCGATTGTACTACTGATGGTTGCCCTGGTTATCAGCCTGGGCAGCGGGTTCTGGTTCCTGATGGTGGACCAGGGCGACAAAACAAAACGTCGCCTGTTTCACTCACTGGGGGTTCGCCTGGGGCTGGCGGTCGGATTGGCGGCCCTGATCGTCTACGGTGTGGCCAGTGGCCAGCTGGGCCATCGCAACCCCTGGGATGCCGGCCCGAACAACCGCGCAACCCAGGAAGCTTCAGACGACTGATCGGTCAGAGAATATAGACAAACAGGAACAGGAACACCCACACCACGTCGACGAAGTGCCAGTACCAGCTGGAGGCCTCGAAGCCGAAATGGTCGTCCGCGGTGAAATGTCCGCCCCTGACCGACCGCAGCCACTGGATCAGCAACATGGTCATGCCCATCATCACGTGGAAGCCGTGGAACCCGGTCAGCATGAAGAAGGTGGAACCGTAGATGCCGGAGTTCAGGGTCAGGCCGTAGTGGGCATAGGCCTCGTAGTATTCCAGTACCTGCAGGCCGACGAAGGTGATGCCGAGCAGAACCGTAAGGCCCAGCCACAGGTTGAACTTCTTCTTGTTGCCGTCGAGGATGCCCAGGTGGGCAATGTGCACGGTCACGCTCGATGACAGCAGGATGATGGTATTCCACAATGGCAGCCAGGCGTACCACGCCGAGACCTCGCTGATGGCCATGCTCTTTTCCGCACTGGCGAAGCTGCCGTTATTGGCCATCGGCTGGGCGGCGGCGCCGCCCACCGCTTCCTGCGGGGTCTCCATCATCGGCCAGTTGTACTGGAAGCCTTCCCACAGCAAGCCGTTCATGCGCCCGCCCTCGCCTTCACCCGCCAGCCAGGGCCCGACCAGGTTACGCACGTAGAACAGGGCGCCGAAGAAGGCCAGGAAGAACATCACTTCCGAGAAGATGAACCAGAACATGCCGAGCACGTAGGATTTCTTCAGCTGGGCGCTGTTCATGCCCGCCAGGTTCTCGCGAATCGCCGTGCGGAACCAGACGAACAGGGTCGCCAGAAACCAGAACAGTCCCAGGTAAAAAATGCTCCAGGAACTGGTCGCCTCGGTGTGGTCCCCGAACGTCATGTCATTCATGATGCTGGCGGCGCCAAAGATGCTGAGAATCAGACCAATGGTGGCGGATACCGCCATTTTGCTCTTTTCCGGTACGTAGTACTTCTCGTACTCTGGGGAAGTCTGACTAGTCATGTTATTTCTCCGTTAACATGCACGGGTCCCCCGACCCGCACTATCAGCGAACGGCTACCGAGCCGTTCACCATATCGGTTACATCAAAAATTGTATAGGACAGCGTGATGGTGCTGATGTCCCGCGGCAGGTCCTGGTCGACAATGAACTGCAGCGGCATCTGCGCCGAGCTGTTGCCGTCCAGGGGCTGCTGGTTGAAGCAGAAGCACTCGGTCTTGTGAAAATACTCCGCCGCGCGGGAAGGCGCTATGCTCGGTATCGCCTGGGCCACCATCGCCTTGTCCAGCGGGTTGGCGGCAAAAAATACCGTGTCGTTAACCGCACCGGGGTGCACTTTCATCCGGGTTACGCTGGGGCCGAACTGCCAGGGCATATTCTCGTTGTTGGTCGCCACGAACTGTACGGTAACCACGCGGCTCTCATCCACCTGCGCCGGCACTGCCGTATAGGCCTCGCCGGAGGGCTTGCCGTTGATCCCCAGGGCATCGCACAGCACGTTGTACAGGGGCACCATCACCACGAAAACAAAAGCAAACATGAGCACCGCTACCGCGACCAGCTTGGTCACGGTATCGATGGTCGGGTTGTTGCTCAGTTTCAGCACGGCGTTACCCCTACTTTACCGCCGGCGGGGTTTCGAAGGTGTGGTAGGGCGCCGGCGTGGGCAAGGTCCACTCCAGGCCTTCCGCGCCTTCCCAGACTTTCTCTTCCGAGGTCGGTTTGCCGGCCACGATGGTCGCGATCACGTTGTACAGGAACAGGATCTGCGAAGCACCGTAGATGAAGGCTCCGATACTGGACATCATGTTGAAGTCAGTGAACTGCAGCGCGTAGTCGGGGATCCGGCGCGGCATGCCGGCCAGCCCCACGAAATGCTGCGGGAAGAAGGTCAGATTGAAACCGATAAACGAGATCCAGAAGTGGGTCTTGCCCATGCTCTCGTTGTACATCCTGCCGCACCACTTGGGCAGCCAGTAGTAGACCCCGGCCGTCATGGAGAACACCGCCCCGGCCACCATCACGTAGTGGAAGTGCGCCACCACGAAGTAGCTGTCGTGGTACTGGAAGTCGGACGGCGCGATGGACAGCATCAGCCCGGTGAAACCACCGATGGTGAACAGCACCAGGAAGCCCAGGCAGAACAGCATGGGGGTTTCAAACGTCAGGGCGCCGCGCCACATGGTGGTGATCCAGTTGAACACCTTCACCCCGGTGGGCACGGCGATCAGCATGGTGGCGTACATGAAGTACAGCTCACCCGCCACCGGCATGCCCACGGTATACATGTGGTGCGCCCACACGATGAAGGACAGGAAGGCGATGGACGCGGTGGCGTAGACCATGGAATCGTAGCCGAACAGCGGCTTGCGGGAGAACGCGGGAATGATCTGCGAAACCACACCGAAGGCCGGCAGGATGATGATGTACACCTCGGGGTGCCCGAAAAACCAGAAGACGTGCTGGAACAGGACCGGGTCACCGCCACCGGCGGCAGAGAAGAAGCTGGTGCCGAAGTGGATGTCCATCAGCATCATGGTGACCGCGCCCGCCAGTACCGGCATGACGGCAACCAGCAGGAAGGCGGTGATCAGCCAGGTCCAGACGAACAGCGGCATCTTCATGTAGGTCATACCCGGGGCCCGCATGTTCATTACCGTGGCAATGATATTGATGGAGCCCATGATCGATGACAGGCCCAGCACGTGGACCGAGAAAATGAAGAACGTCACCGAGGGCGGTGCGTACGTCGTGGACAGCGGCGCGTAGAACGTCCAGCCGAAATTAGGCGCCCCACCCTCGACGAACAGGGTGGATGCCAGCAGCAGGAAGGTCGGCGGCAGGATCCAGAAGCTCCAGTTGTTCATCCGCGGCAGGGCCATATCCGGCGCCCCGATCATCATCGGGATCATCCAGTTGGCCAGTCCCACGAAGGACGGCATGATGGCCCCGAACACCATGACCAACCCGTGCAGGGTGGTCATCTGGTTGAAAAAGGCCGGTTCCACCAGTTGCATGCCCGGCTGGAACAGCTCCGCCCGGATAACCATGGCGAAGGCGCCACCCAGGATGAACATGGCGAACGAGAACCACAGGTACATGGTCCCGATGTCTTTGTGGTTGGTGGTGAAAAGCCACCGCGAAAGGCCCTTGGCGGGGCCGTGGTGATGATCTCCCATCGTTATCTCCTCCCTCAGCCTTTCTTGTGATTGAACACGTCGATGGGCTGAACCATGTCGCCCATATTGTTCCCGAAGGCGTTGCGCTGGTAGGTGACCACCGCCGCCATGTCGACGTCGTTGAGCTGGCCGCCGAAAGCCTGCATCGCCGTACCCGGCACACCATGTATGCTCACCTCGAGATGCCCGGCCAGTTCACCGGTAGCGATCGGGCTGCCCGCGATAGGCTTGCCGACCCCGCCCTCACCCTTGGCGCCGTGACAGGCGAGGCAGTTGCGATCGTAGACCGCCTTGCCGCGTTCCATCAACTCGTCCAGGGTAAAGGTCTGGGCCATCAGCGCCGCGATCTCCGCCGCCTCGGACTGCTTGCCCGCCAGCCAGTCGGCAAATTCTTCCTTGCTGACCACATTGACCACGATAGGCATGAAGCCATGATCCTTGCCGCACAGTTCGGCACACTGACCACGCACAATACCGACTTCCGTGGCGGTAGCGGTGGCCTCGTTAACGAAACCCGGAATGGCGTCCTTCTTGACCGCCAGGGCGGGAACCCACCAGGAGTGGATCACGTCGTTGGCGGTGACCAGAAACCTGACCTTGGTATCGACCGGAATGACTACCGGCTCGTCCACTTCCAGCAGGTAGTGCTCGCCCTTTTCCTCGGTGTTGTAGATTTCCTGCTGCGAGGTCCGCAGGTTACTGAAGTAGCTGACGTTTTGCCCCGTGTCGGAGAGGTATTCGTACTTCCACTTCCACTGGTAGCCGGTAATCACTATGTCGAGCTCGGCATCGTCGTGGTCGTAGATCTCGATCAGGGTGGAAGTCGCGGGGACCGCCATGCCGATCAGGATCAGGAAGGGCACCACCGTCCAGGCGATTTCCACCTTGGTGCTCTCGTGGAAGGTAGCCGGCGTGACGCCGCGGGATTTGCGATGGTAGATGATGGAATAAAACATCACCCCGAATACCACCACGCCGATGATCACGCAGATCCATAGGATGGTCATGTGCAGGTCAAAGATGCTGTGGCCTACTTCGGTGACACCCGGTGACATATTCACCGAGGACGTATTGGAGTCATTGGCCAGGACGCCGCCGGAAAGCAGCGACAACAACATCAGCACAGGACCGAGCGCCAGCCGGTACAGGCGCTTCACAGTAAAACACATTTCCCGTGTCTCCATGTTAAAGGTAGATTCCCCCCAGCTGACGACCGTGCACAGAACCCGCGGGCGCGAGTGGCATGCGTGGGGAAAAACCTGCCCCGCTGCCACTCTTGCGGCGGCATGGAGGACGGGCGACAAAAATCCCGGGACATCAACTGACTGTGATTGGTACCTGCGACACGGTGCCGCAGGGACAAAACGGCGCGATTATAGCCAAGTTCGTTGGTAAATAACACTAAGATGCTGATTTAATAAGGCTTTGCCGGCGGCGGGCGCACAGGTGCGGCCGCGGGCGCTGTCCGGGCTCGTTCCCATATATGCAATCCGACCGCACTCTAGACCACAAAATATGGGGTATCGCCTGGCCGGCGATCCTGTCGAACATCACCATACCCCTGTTGGGACTGGTGGACGCCGCTATCCTGGGCCACCTGGGCAGCGCCCACTACCTCGGCGCGGTGGCCCTGGGCAGCGCCATCCTGTCATTCCTGTACTGGGGATTCAGTTTCCTGCGCATGGGGACAACCGGCCTGGTGGCCCGCGCCCTCGGGGCAGGGGAAGAGCGCGGCGCGTTCCTGATCCTGGCCCGTTCCGGGGTCCTGGCCCTGGCGCTGGCTTGTGCAGTCATCCTCCTGCATCCCCTGTGGCTCGGCCTGGGTTTCCGGCTGATGGCCCCCGGTCCGGAACTGTTGCCCCTGGCGCAGTCCTACGCCGGTATCCGCATCGCCAGCGCCCCGGCGGTGCTGCTGACCTACGCGGTGGTGGGCTGGTGTATCGGCCGCCAGGATACCCGCTGGCCCATGGCCGTGGTGATCACCACCAACGCTGCCAACATCGCCCTGGATTTCCTGTTCATCGTCGGCCTGGACATGTACAGCGACGGCGCCGCCATGGCCACGGTCTGCGCCGAATACCTGGGCCTGGTGGTCGCGCTGACGGCCGTCTGGCGCCGGTCTCGGCCCGAGTGGTTTGACACTCTCGGACACGAACTGCGCCGGCTGGTCGCCTACCGCGCCCTGCTGCAGAGCAACCGCCACCTGTTCCTGCGCACCGTGTGCCTGCTGTTCAGCTTCGCTTTCTTTACGGCGATGGGCGAAAAGCTGGGTCAGGACATTCTGGCCGCCAACGCCATCATGATGCAGCTGATGATGGTCGCCGCCTTTGGCCTGGACGGATTTGCCTTCGCCGCCGAGGGCCTGGCCGGCAACAGCCTGGGTGCGGGCGACCTGCCATCCTTCCACGCCGCGGTGCGACGCTGTGCCTGGTGGTGCGGCATCTGCGCGGCAGGGGTCAGCGCCGCCTACCTGCTGGCCCATCCGTTGCTGTTTGCTGCCCTCACCGACCTGGAACCGGTTCGGGAACTGATGTTCCGCTACCGCTGGTGGCTTATTGCCCTGCCCCTGGTGGCCGCGCCCTGCTACCTGCTGGACGGGGTCTTTATCGGCAGCGCCGAGACCGGTCCCATGATGCGCACCATGCTGCTCAGCACCTGCCTGGTCTACCTGCCCTGCTGGTACCTGACCCGCGACTGGGGCAACCACGGCCTGTGGCTCGCGTTCACCCTGTTCAACGCCGCTCGCGGGCTGAGCCTGTACCGGGTTTATCGTCGCTATAATGTGCTCGGGCGGTGGCTAAACCCGCAGAATAGTCTAGCCTGAAGAGATAGCTGACAGCCGCCCAACCCGGGGTTCGCCCATGCTTGCCAACAGCATCCGGGAAACCATCGACGCCGCGGTCAGCGCCGAGCACAGTAACCCACTGTTGCGCCGGCGCCTGGAACAACAACTGCCGCGGCTCCGCAACAGGCTGGTTCTCCCACAGGAGAACCCGGTTGATGCACTGATGAGCTTCATTACCAAGTACGTGGAAAGCGTTCCCAGTTCCATCAGCCTGGTCACCGCGGTCAGCAAGCGCCTGGGTTTCCACGAATACGCAGCCCCGTTCCTGCACATGGCGGAGGATTTTTTCCTGCAGCCGCCGGACAGTGTACCGGGGGAGGGGCTGGAAGCCCTGCTGGACGAGGCCTTCCTGGCCCATCGCCTGCTGGAAGAAATCAACGATCATCACATTCGTCACCTGCAGCGGCCCTTGCTGCCGGTGGACATGACCGAGGCGAATATCATTGTGCACCACCTGCTGGGTGATGCCCTGGCCGATCGCCTGGAACAACTGGTGCAGTATGCCGCAGGACAGCACCTGCACCGGGAACACCTGTGGCAAAAGCTGCGCGACCTCCCCGGTAGCGCCAGCGTTCCGGACGCCCTGCACAGCGCCCGCCTGCTCAAGGGCTGCGGCGAGATTCGTCTGCGCCTCTAGGTGACGACCCTCAACTATCGGTCAGGTTTGACATCCGGGTCGACCAGTGTGACCGGCTCTGCTGCCGTTTCGGTAAGGCGCGCGGCTGCGCGGCTGACCCGGGTCGCCGGTTCCCGTGGCGTGGTGTCGGGGGGGCGCGCGTCACTGAAGCCACAGGCCACGCATTCCCGCTGGTCACTGTCGAGATTCACCACGATCTTGTCCATGGCACCACAGCGGGGGCACACTGCCCCGGCAATAAAGCGCCGTCGCCGCGGTTCGCGGCCCGAACTCTCGTCTACCGGCATCCATTCACCCCCTGGCCAGACTGAAGACAAGTGGCTATTGTATCAGCCCCTCTTCGGCGCGAGTCCACCCGCATGAAACACTACACGGCCACCAGCCTGCGAACGTTTGACGGTCATTGCCCGGTACTGGGGGAGCGGGTGCTGATAGACCCCAGCGCGGTGGTCCTCGGTGACGTGGAGCTGGGAGACGATGTCTCGGTCTGGCCCCAGGCCAGTGTGCGCGGCGACATGCATCGCATCCGGGTGGGCGCCAGGACCTCGATCCAGGATGGCTGCGTGCTGCATATCACCCACGCCGGGCCCTATAACCCCGACGGCTGGCCGCTGCTTGTTGGCCGCGAGGTCACCATCGGCCACGGGGCTATCCTGCACGGCTGTGACATCGGCGACCGGGTACTGGTCGGCATGGGCGCCACCGTGATGGACGGCGCGGTGGTGGAGCCGGAGGTGGTCATTGGCGCGGGCGCCCTGGTTACACCGGGCAAGCGCCTGCGCAGCGGTTACCTGTATGCGGGCAGCCCGGCGCGGGAGATGCGGCCACTGAGCGAGGGAGAGCGGGACTACTTTTGCTACAGCGCCGATAACTACGTGCGCCTGAAGGATCGCCACCTGGCGGCGCTGGAAGCCTAGGCCGCCTCCAGCAGGCTGCGCATCTGGTTGATGACCGGCCGGGTTTCCGGCCGCTGGCCGCGCCACAGGTAGAAGGACTCTGCGGCCTGTTCCACCAGCATACCCAACCCGTCGGACACCGCCCAGGCGGCGTGGTGAGCCGACCAGCGCATGAATACCGTGGGCTCGGCACCGTACACCATGTCGTAGCAGCAGCTTCGTTCGGTGAGCAATTCCGGCGGTAGTTCCGGCATCTCGCCACTGAGGCCGGCGCTGGTGCCATTGATGACCAGGTCAAACTGGCGTCCCGTGAGCGAGTCCAGGCCAGTGCCGTTGACCGGACCCAGGCCGGCGAACTCCTGTGCCAGCCGAACCGCCTTGTCCGCGCTGCGATTGGCGATCAGCAGTTCCCGGGGGCGTTCCTTGAGCAGCGGCTCCAGCACGCCGCGCACCGCACCGCCCGCGCCCAGCACCAGTACCCTGAGGCCCTGCACCACCCAGCCCAGGTTGACGATCATATCGCGCACCAGGCCCACTCCGTCCGTATTGTCACCGCGGATGCGACCGTCCTCCAGCCGCACCAGGGTGTTAACCGCCCGTGCCCGCTGGGCGCGGGGGGACAATTCGTCGGCAAACTCGAAGGCATCGCCCTTGAAAGGCACGGTGACATTGAGGCCGCAACCGCCGGCCTCGAAGAAGCGCCGGGCGGCGGCCTCGAATTCGCCCAGCTCCACCCTGACCGCGCGGTACTGCATGGCCTGACCGCACTGCTCGGCAAAAGCAGCGTGAATGGCCGGCGATTTGCTTTGTTTAACCGGGTTGCCGAATACAGCGTATTTATCTTTATCGGTCATAGACAGCCTTTGTTGTCGCTGGCTGGTTCAGGTTTCAGCCAGCCAGTCGCGGTGCTGCAGATAGTACTCTGTCAGGTCCGCTTCTGCCGACCCGGGCTCGGGGTGGTAGTCGTATTCCCAGCGCACCAACGGCGGCAGGGACATCAGGATGGCCTCGGTACGGCCCCCGGATTGCAAACCAAACAGGGTACCTCTGTCAAATACCAGGTTGAATTCCACATAGCGACCGCGCCGGTACAACTGGAACTGCCGCTCGCGCTCGCCATAGACCGTGTCCCGGCGTCGCTGCACGATCGGCAGGTAGGCCGGCACATAGGAGTCGCCCACCGCGCGCAGGAAGGCGAAACAGGTGTCAAAGTCCCACGCGTTGAGGTCGTCGAAAAACAGGCCGCCGATGCCCCTGGGCTCGGCCCGGTGCTTGAGGTAAAAATACTCGTCGCACCAACGTTTGTAACGGGGGTAGACATCTTCCCCGAAAGGCGCACAGGCCGCGGCGGCGACCCGGTGCCAGGCGATACAGTCCTCGCGGTTGCCGTAGTAGGGGGTGAGATCGTAGCCGCCGCCAAACCACCACACCGGTTGCTCGCCGTCTTTTTCCGCCACGAACATGCGCACATTGGCGTGGGAGGTCGGCACATAGGGATTGCGCGGGTGGATGACCAGGGAAACCCCCATGGCCTGGTAACTGCGCCCGGCCAGCTCGGGGCGGCCGGCGCTGGCCGAGGGGGGCAGGCTGGCCCCGCGCACATGGGAAAAATTCACCCCGGCTTTTTCGAACACCGCGCCCTCCGCCAGCACCCGGCTGCGACCTCCGCCACCCTCGGGGCGCTCCCAGCTATCGGTGCGGAACTCGCGCTCACCATCCTCGGCCGCAAGGGCGGCGCAGATGCCGTCCTGCAAGGTCAGGAGATAGTCTTTGACCGCTTCGATCTGCATGGAGGCTCCTTTTGCTCAGGCTCGAATCAGCTCGCCGCTGGCGAGGTCGCGAATTTCACTGGGCCGACGGGCCCGGCCCACGGCGCCGGGCAACAGGTCGTCCAGCTCGCCACCGAAATACCGCACCACCTGGAAGCGCTCGCGCGGCGCCAGGCATCCCGCCCGGTTGGCGGAGGTGGATACCAGGGAACCGCCCCAGGCATGACACAGGGCAGCCATTACCGGGTGCGCGCTGACCCGCAGGGCCACGGTGTCGAAATTCCCGTGTATCCACCGGGGCACCCGGTTCCTGTGGGGCACCAGCCAGGTGTAGGGGCCGGGCCAGGAGCTTTCCAGCTGACGTCGCTGGGCAGGCTCCAGGTCCTGCAGCAGCCAGTCAAACTGGTCCACGCTGGCAGCGACCAGAATCAGGCCCTTGTCCGGCGACCGCTGTTTCAAGTGTAGCAGGCGCATCACGGCGTCTTCCTGCCAGGGGTCGCAGGATAGGCCCCACACCGCCTCGGTAGGACAGGCGATCACGCCCCCGGCCTGCAGCACCCGCACTGCGGCCTGCAGGCGCCAGGTCAGCGCGGACGGCACGGTGCTCAGCCCTGCAGGGATTCCTGCAGCGCGGCGTCCTTGGCGGCAATCTGGGCCGCGTTCTCCGCCCGCTCTTCGCGCAGCCTGGCATCCAGCCCGGCGTCGGACACCGACAGGATCTGGGCTGCCAGGTAAGCGGCATTCTTGGCCCCGGCTTTGCCGATCGCCACGGTAGCCACCGGGATACCGGCAGGCATCTGCACCGTGGACAACAGGGCGTCAAGGCCGTCCAGGGATGCGTTCATGGGCACCCCGATCACCGGTTTCACGGTCGCGGCCGACACCGCTCCGGCCAGGTGGGCTGCCATGCCGGCAGCGGCAATAAATACGCCGCAGCCGCGCTGCTCCGCGTCCGCCACGTATTGCTTGGTCGCTTCCGGCGTACGGTGCGCTGAGGTAATACGGGCTTCGAAAGTGATTTCGAACTTACGCAGCACATCGAAACAGGCTTCCATGACTGGCAGGTCAGAATCAGAGCCCATGACGATGGCAACAAAGGGTTTACTCATGGCGGTTCTCCCGTAGGCGGCACTCGATCCGCCGCGAAAAAGCGCGAAATTTAACCAACCCCGGCCCACTTGGCAAGGGTTCAGGGTCTAATATAGCCCCCCTGGCGGCGACTCAGCAGGCCGCGGACTTCCAGCGCGGAACAGTGCGCCGCCACCGCCGCGACCGGCAGGCCGCAGTACTGTGCCAGCTGGTCGACACTCACCACCTCGTAGCCCACCCGCTCCAGCACCCGCCGCCGGTCACCCGCCAAGCCGTCGGGCGCGGAGGGCACTGCGGCCAGATCTCCGCGCAATTCCCGCTGGCAGCGGAACAGGGGTCCCAGCGCGGCGAGTACATCGTCGGCACCCAACACCAGGTTGGCGCCATCCCGCAGCAAGTGCAGGCAACCACGGCCGCCGGGGTGGTATACCGCCCAGGGCAGGGCAAAGACCTCGCGCCCCTGCTCCAGTGCACTCTGGGCAGAGATCAGGGAGCCGCTGGGCAGCGCCGCCTCCACCACCAGGGTGCCCAGGCACAATCCGGTCACAACCCGGTTGCGGCGCGGGAAATGATCGCGCAGCGGGGGTGAGCCCGGGGGGAATTCCGTGACCAGACAGCCCTGTTCCAGTATCTCACCGGCCAGGCCCCGGTGGCGGGCGGGGTAGATGCGATCGATCCCGGTTGCCATGACAGCCACCGTGCTGCCGCCGGCCTCGAGGGTGGCCCGGTGGGCCGCGCTGTCGATGCCCAGCGCCAGGCCAGAGGTGATCACCAGGCCCGCCTCAGCCAGCTCGGTACAGAGCCCTTTCGCGGCACGCAATCCGGCCGGACTGGGCCGCCGGCTGCCCACTACCGCCAGCTGCGCGCGTTGCAACAGCCCGGCGTCGCCGCGCAGGTAAAGCAGGGGAGGGGGGTCATGGATCGTGCGGAGCAGGGCGGGGTAGTCGTCGTCACAGATGGTGATGACCCGCGCAGCGAGGTCACTGAGGGCAGCGAGCCGGGCTTCCAGGTCCTCATCCGCAGCGGGGTGACCGCCCTGTTGCTGCCATGACCGGGCGCTGGCTCGGGCGGCAGCCGACACCCCCAGCGCAGGCCAGTCCCGGGTCGGCGAGGCCAGCACGGCCTCGGGACTGCCGTAATGCAACAGCAGCGCGCAGAGCGCGGAATCAGACAGGTGGGGAAGGCTGTGCAACTGCAGGCACAGCCGCGCTTTCCGGCGGTCCATACATCATCCTTGATGTGCTGTTCCTGCCCGCGGGCAGCGGCAGATCGGTCCCTGATCTAGCCGGTCGGCGGACTAGGGGTTTTTAACCTTGTCCATGACTTTCAATGGCCAGTCGGCCTTGAGTACCACAGCGTAACTCGCCTTCTCAAAGGTCTCAAACACCATAAGCAGCCCCGCGCGCACGTCCGGCAGTCGGGCGTTGCCGCCCGCCACCTGGTCGTACACCAGTTTGCCCGCCTGGTAGATCGCCAGGACCTGGCCGACTTCCAGGCCGTCACGCAGCCCGCGGTTGAGCACCACGATATCCATGGCGCCGATCTGGCTGACCCCGCCATCCACCGCAATCATGTAGCCGTTGACGATGTCCCGCTCCGGTGCCCGCGGGTAGAACGTGGCGTCGATCACGCGCTCTTCCATCGGCAGCAGGCGGTCCTTGATACGCACTTCCTCGTGAACCCGGGTGACCTCCAGGGCCTGGACGTCGTCACGGCCCGCGTCCAGCAGGGTGGCGTTGCCGATGGCGGTGGCCTGGTAGCCCAGCAGCTCATTGGTGATGGGATCGTTGAAAGCCTGGCCCGAGCGGTAGATGCCGTATGCCCGCTCGCCCTCGGGGAAGTAACCGCGGCCGTAGAGGCGGTCGCCCGGGCCGCTCAGCAGGTGGTTCTGGTCTCCCGCCAGCACGTAGGCGGAATCGTTCAGCTCACCGGCACTGACAATACGGTGACGGCGCAGGAAGGCCCCGATTTCGTCCAGCGGAATGGCGGGGATCGCCAGGTCCAGCGGGCTGACCCGCATATTGGGATTCAGTTTCACGTCGCGGCCACGCCGCACCCGCAGGCGGGGTTTACCATCCGACCAGACCAGGTACAGCTCGTCCCCGGGGAAAATCAGGTGCGGGTTGTCGATCTGTGGATTGACGTCCCACAGCTCGGGCCACAGCCAGGGATGGGCCAGGTACATGCCGGATATACCCCACAGGGTATCTCCCTTCTTGACGATATAGGTTTCCGGTGCGTCCTCCTTCAACTCTACCGTCGCCGCCTGTAACCAGGCACTGAACAGCAACGTGGCGAGTATCAGGAAAATAGATGGCACTAGCCGGTTCTTCATAACTCCGCCCCTGCAAAGTCCCGGCTCTGGTGCCGGGTTATTGTGTATAATAACCAAGTTTGCGGTGGCAATTCGCCGCTTGCAAGCCAAAAAGTTACTTATTCACTACCGGCTGCCGGGCCCTCCCTGGCCGGTGCGACCCTGTATCCCGAGCCATGGCTGTCCTCGATATTCTTGAATTCCCCGATCCCCGCCTGCGCACACGAGCCGAACCCGTTGTGCAGGTGGACGACGAGATACGCACCCTGGTGAACGACATGTTCGACACCATGTACGCCGCCCCGGGCATCGGCCTGGCCGCCACCCAGGTCAACGTGCACCGCCGGGTACTGGTAATCGACCTGACCGAGGATCACAGCGAACCGCTGGTTTTCATCAACCCCGAGATAACGGTCCTGGACGAGCAACTGGGTGAATACGACGAGGGCTGCCTGTCCGTACCTGGCTTCTACGAGACCGTGCGACGCCCGCAGCGGATCCGGGTCAACGCCCTCGACCGCGACGGACAGGCCTTCGAACGCGAGCTGAGTGGCCTGCTGGCGATTTGCCTGCAGCACGAGGTCGACCACCTGGAAGGAAAACTGTTCGTCGACTATATCTCTCCCCTGAAACGCCAACGCATTCGCAAGAAGCTGGAAAAAGACCAGCGCCGCCGGCTCTGACACCCGGTGGCAGACAACCCGTTAGGCATTGTTTTCGCCGGCACTCCGGAATTCGCCGCCGTGCACCTGCGCGGTTTGCTGGCAGCGGGTCACCGGGTGATAGCGGCCTACACCCAGCCGGATCGCCCGGCCGGGCGGGGCAAGAAACTCACCGCCAGCCCGGTCAAGCAGGTGGCGCAGGCGGCCGGCATTCCTGTCTACCAGCCCGGCAGCCTGCGCGGCGCCGATGAGCAACGCGAACTCGAGGCCCTGGCTGCCGACGTCATGGTGGTCGTCGCCTACGGCCTGATCCTGCCGCAGCCGGTGCTGGACGCACCGCGCCTGGGCTGCCTCAACGTGCACGCCTCACTGCTGCCGCGGTGGCGCGGGGCGGCACCGATCCAGCGTGCCATCGAGGCCGGCGATGACGAAACCGGCGTCACCATCATGCAGATGGACGCGGGGCTGGACACCGGCGACATACTGGCAGAAAGCCGCTGTGCCATCCATTCCGTTACCACCGCCGCCAGCCTGCACGACCGCCTGGCCGAACTGGGCCTGCCCCTGCTGCTGCAGGTGCTGGCCGACCTGCCCGCAGCCCAGGCCGCCGCCCGGGTACAGGATGATGCCCGGGCCTGTTACGCCGACAAGATTTCCAAGTCCGAGGCAGCCATCGACTGGCGCCGCAATGCCGTGGAGCTGGACCGGGCCATTCGCGCCTTCAATCCCTTCCCGGTCTGTTATTCCGAGCTGGCAGGCGAAAGGGTCAAGGTCTGGCAGGCCCGGGTGGCCAGCCAGGCCCCGGCGGCGGACGCCCCCGGCAGCTTGCTGCGGGCGGATCGCGAAGGCCTGCTGGTCCAGTGCGGTAGTGGACAACTGCTGCTGCAGCGCCTGCAGTTCGCCGGCGGCAAAGTACTGGAGGTGGACCAACTGCTGAACGCCCGCCGCGAGATGTTCCAGCCCGGCACCCGCTTCAGCCTGCCCGCGGACCCGGCCTGATGGCCGCCGATACCCGCGCCCTGGCCGCCAGTACCCTGGCCCGGGTGCTGGCGGGCCGCTCCCTCAGCCAGGTCCTGCCCACGGCGCTGGAGCAGGTCGACCCGCGTGACCGGGGCCTGCTGCAACAGCTCTGCTACGGCACCCTGCGCCAGTACCCGCTACTCAGTGGCCTGCTGCGACAGCTGCTGGACAAGCCGGTCCGGGACCGCGAAGTGGAGGCCCTGCTATTGCTGGGCCTGTACCAGCTGCGCGCCACCCGGGTACCCGATCACGCGGCGGTCAGCGCCACGGTGGACAGTACGGCGGAACTCGGCAAGGACCGCGCCCGCGGCCTCGTCAACGCGGTGCTGCGGCGCGGCCAGCGCGAAGGGGAACAACTGTACCAGGCCCTGGGCGCGGCCGCGCGCGACGCCCACCCGGGCTGGTTGCATCGTGCGCTCAGGTCCCAGTGGCCGGACCGCGCCGCCGCCATCATGGCGGCCAACAATGCCCAGCCCCCGATGTGCCTGCGGGTCAACGTCCGACGCGGTGACCGCGACAGCTACCTGGCACAACTGTCCGGGTCGGCCATCCCGGCCCGCCCCGGGGCCCTGTCGCCCCAGGCGATCTACCTGGAGCAGCCCCGGGACGTACTGGAATTGCCCGGCTTCGATGCGGGCGCGGTGTCGGTACAGGACGAGGCGGCCCAACTGGCGGCCGGCCTGCTCGACCCACAGCCCGGCGAGCGGGTGCTGGACGCCTGCGCCGCGCCGGGCGGAAAGGCCTGCCACATACTGGAATTGCAACCGGCCCTGGCCGAACTCGTGGCCACCGACATCGACGCCCAGCGTTTGGTGCGGGTACAGGAGAACCTGGCCAGGCTGGGCCTGCGGGCCACCACGGCGGTCGCCGATGGCGGTGCCGGCCTGGCGCCCGGCGGATTCGACGCGATCCTGCTGGACGCCCCCTGCTCCGCCACCGGCGTGATTCGCCGCCACCCCGACGTCAAGGTCCTGCGGCGCGGCGCGGACATCGCCGGGCTGGCCCGGGAACAGGGACGCCTCCTGGACCGCCTCTGGCCACTGTTGCGCCCCGGGGGGCGGCTGCTCTATGCCACCTGCTCGGTCCTGCAGGCAGAAAACAGCGACGTGGTCACGGCGTTCCTGGGGCGCTGCCCGACAGCCCGGCTCGACCTCCCTAACACCGACTGGGGAGAGCGCACCGAGGCCGGACTGCAGTTGCTCCCGACCGAGGGCGGCCCCGACGGCCTGTTCTACGCCGGGCTGCGCAAGGACCCCTGAGCCGCTGTGCACTATTCCCTGACCGGGGTACTTACATTGTGTGACCGAATTCATTAAGGTGCTCTCGTACCAGAAGGGGTCCAAACGGCCATGAAGATCATCATTCTCGGCGCTGGCCAGGTGGGGGGAACCCTGGCCGAGCACCTGGCCAACGAGCAGAATGACATTGTTGTCGTCGATACCAACGGCGACAAGCTGCGCGCCCTGCAGGACCGGCTCGACATCGCCACGGTGACGGGCGAGGCCTCGCATCCCAGCTCCCTGTTCAAGGCGGGGGCCGAGGATGCCGACATGCTGATCGCGGTCACCAACTCGGACGAGATCAACATGATGGCCTGCCAGGTGGCCTACACGCTGTTCAGCACACCCACCAAGATATCCCGGGTCCGCTCCCCCAACTACCTGCAGTACCAGGACAAGCTGCTGCAACCGGGCCATATTCCGGTGGACGTGGTCATCGGTCCGGAACAGCTGGTAACGAAGAATATCAGCGAACTCATCGCCAATCCCGGCGCCCTGCAGGTACTGGATTTCGCCGAGGGCAGGGTGCAACTGGTGGCCGTGCGGGCCTTTCACGGCGGCCCCATCGTCGGCCAGGAGTTGCAGGAAATACGCCGCCACATGCCCAAGGTAGATACCCGCGTGGCGGCCATTTTCCGCCAGGACCGGCCCATCATTCCCGAAGGCAGAACGGTGGTCGAGGCAGGCGACGAGGTGTTCTTCATCGCTGCCCGGGAGAATATCCGGCGGGTCATGGCCGAGCTGCGCAACGTCGACAAGCCCTACAAGCGGGTGATGATTGCCGGCGGCGGCAACATCGGCGCCACCCTGGCCCAGAGCATCGAGGACCAGTACCGGGTCAAACTGATAGAACAGTCCTACGCCCGTTGCCGCACCCTGTCGGAGCGCCTCAAGCACTGTATCGTACTGAACGGCAGTGCCTCCGAGCCGCAGCTGCTGACCACCGAGAACATCGAGGCCACGGATGTGTTCTGCGCCCTCACCAATAACGACGAATCCAACATCATGATGTCCATGTTGGCCAAGCGCCTGGGCGCCAAGAAGGTGATCACCCTGATCGCCAACCCGGCCTACGCCGACCTGGTCGGGGACGAGATCGACATTGCCATCTCGCCACAGCAGATCACTATCGGCAGCCTGCTCACACACGTGCGGCGCGGCGATATCAGCAATGTGCACTCCCTGCGCCGGGGCGCCGCAGAGGCTATCGAGGTCACCGCCCACGGCGATACATACTCCTCCAAGGTGGTGGGGCGGCGGCTCGACGAAATCAACCTGCCGGAGGGCGTCACGATAGGGGCCATTGTCCGCGGCGAGGAGGTGCTGATCGCCCACAGCGACGTCGTGATCGAACCGGAGGATCACGTGATTATTTTCCTGGTTGATCGCAACAGCATCTCCGCGGTGGAAAAATTGTTCGCGGTCGGTTTCGGCTTCTTCTAGGGCGACTGATGCACTTCTCTGTCACGTTCCGCATCCTGGGCATTCTGTTGATGCTGTTCTCCAGCGCGATGCTGGTGCCCCTGGTGATCGCCCTGTTGACAGACGACCACGCGGCGCTCGGGTTCCTGACAGCCTTCGGGATTACGTTTTCCTCCGGCCTGCTGATGTGGCTGCCGCTGCGCGGGGTCAAGCAGGAATTGCGGATCCGCGACGGGTTTCTCATCACGTCCCTGTTCTGGACCGTGCTGGGAACATTCGGAGCGCTGCCGCTGGCCCTGATCGAGGAAGACAACCTGTCCACGATAGACGCAATTTTCGAGTCGGTCTCCGGCCTGACGGCAACCGGGGCCACGGTCATCGTCGGACTCGACGACCTGCCTCCCTCCATTCTTTTTTACCGCCAGTTACTGCAGTGGATGGGCGGCATCGGCATCATCGTGGTGGCCGTCGCGGTTCTTCCCATGCTGGGCATCGGCGGCACCCAGCTGTACAAGGCGGAAACCCCGGGGCCCTCCAAGGACACCAAGCTCACCCCGAGGATCGCCGAGACGGCCAAGGCCCTGTTCACGGTTTACGTCACCCTCACCATGGTCTGCGCCTTCACCTACTACATCCTGGGCATGTCGGTATTCGACGCCATCGGCCATTCCTTCTCCACCATTGCGCTGGCGGGCTTTTCGACCCACGACGAAAGCCTCGGCTACTTCGACAGCAACGCCATCCTGCTGGCCTCGAGCTTTTTCATGGTGGCCTCGGGTGTGAACTTCGGCCTGCATTTCATGGCCTGGCGGCGCAAGGATTTCTCCGTTTACACGAAGGATTCAGAAACCCGTTTCTTCTTCGCGGCGGTGTCGTCCTGCATTCTGCTGACGATTGGCATGCTGATCTACACCAACACCCACGGCCACCACGAGAGCTTCGTCCACGGGGTCTTCCAGGTGATCTCCATCATCACCACCACCGGCTATTCCACCGAAAAGCTGTCTGTCTGGCCGGCGACCCTGCCGATACTGGCCATCTTTTTTTCCTGCATGGGCGGGTGTGTCGGCTCGACGGCCGGCGGGATCAAGGCCATGCGTCTCATGCTGATCTGCAAACAGGGAGTGCGCGAGCTCAAGCAACTGGTGCACCCGCTGGCGATCATCCCGCTGAAAGTCGGCCGGCGCCGCGTGGACGCAAGCATTGTCAGTGCCGTCTGGAGTTTTTTTGCGGTCTATACCACCGCCTATATCCTGCTCATGCTCATGCTGATGGCCACGGGCCTGGATTTCCTGACCGCGTTTTCCGCGGTGGCCGCCTCGCTCAATAACCTGGGCATGGGCATCGCGGGCGTGGCCAATGGATTCGGACACATCAGCGACCCCGCCAAGCTGATCATGTGCTTCGCGATGCTGCTGGGGCGGCTGGAGATCTTCACCCTGCTGGTGCTCTTCACCCCGGCTTTCTGGCGCACCTGAGTAGCCCGCTTACCGCCCGCCGCCACGGGACTGTTTGATCAGGGCGTAGGCGGCCTGGATTTCCTGGGATTTTTCGGTGGCCAGCTTGACCATGTCCTCGGGCACCCCGCGGGCAATCAGCTTGTCCGGGTGGTGTTCGCTCATCAGGCGGCGGTAGGCCTGCTTCAACTCCCTGTCTGTGGCGTCCTGGCCCACGCCGAGGGCGGTATAGGCGTCTTCCAGCGAGGTGCCGGGCTGGGCGGTAAAGCCGCCGGCGCCGTGAAAGTGGTCCTGGGCCTGGACCATGCGCAACAGCTGGTCCACCTGGGCTGTTCCGAAGCCCAGCAGCCGTGCAACGCGGTGCAGGAAATCCCGTTCCCTGTCCGCCACCGAGCCATCCGCCAGGGCGAGGGACGCCAGGTACAGCAGCAGGGTATGGTGCAGCGGCTTGACCGGCCCGCAGGCCTGCATAAATGCGGACACTGCCGGCTCCAGTTGAAAGTCCGGGGCGGCGCCCCGGCGGAACAACTCGATGGCCCGCTTGCGTTGGGGCGCGGACAGGCCCATCTGGGTAAAGATCCGTTCAGTGTAGGCCACCTCCTTTTCGCTCACCCGGCCATCCGACTTGGCCAGCGCGCCGAGCAGGGTAAAGGTGGTTTCGAAGAAGCTCTGCTTGATGCGTGCCACGTTCTCCGGCGAGACAAACCGCAGGCTGTTCGCCAGGCCACGGTCAAACAGGTGTCCCACCAACAGCCCCAGCAGCAGGCCCACCAGGCCGCCGGTCAGGAGACCTATTACCCCGCCAATCAGTTTCCCGGCCAACATTCCCTCCCGGCGGCGTCCACGCTAGAGGTCATCATACACCCCCGGACCCTGCCGCGGTCGCACCCTGAATCGCTTGTACTCCCACTGGTACTGCTCCACGCACTGCCGCACACAGCGCTCGACCCCCCGGTTCAGGGCGGCCAGCGAGACGCTGGTATCCGCGTCATAAATGGCTTCCTCGGCGGGTTCATAGACCAGCTCAAAGCCCCCCGGCACGCGCAGGGCGAAGCCGAACACCGCCAGCGCCCCGGTGCGCCTGATCATGTGACTGGCCAGGGTGCCGGTAAAACAGGGGACGCCCATGAACGGCACGTTCTCGCCACTGTTCAGATCGGCGGGCGCCTGGTCGGGCAGGATGCCTGAGATGTGTCCGTTCTTGACGCTTTTCAACAGCCGCGCGAGGCCGCGGCTGTCGGTGGGCACCAGGGTCGCACCGCTGCGCTGGCGGGCAGCCTCGATCATGGGTCCCAGCCCGGCGAGCTTGGGAGGTTCGTACAGGGAGACGGTCTTGCCCAGGGTTGCCACGTGCAGGCCGAGAACTTCCCAGTTCCCGAGGTGCGGCGCCAGGACAATGACGCCGCGTCCCGCGGCCTGGGCCTCCCGTACATACTGGTCGCCGCGGATCGACAGCAGCAGGCTCCGGACATGGGGCCAGGGGCGCAGCCAGACGTGGCCCATCTCGGTAGCCAGCTCCACGGTGGCCATCAGGCTGCGCCGCGCCAGCCGTCGCTGCGCTGCCGGTTCCAGATCGGGAAACGCGAGCTGGATATTGCGTTCAGTGACCCGGCGGCTGCGACCGCCCAGCGGCCAGTAAATCGCGCCGGCCAGGCGCCCCAGGGCCCGCGCCCAGGACAGGGGCAACAGGGCGCAAACGCGCAACAGGGCCTTGATCAGACCGGCTTTTACTGCATTCACGGGTGACGGGATGTCCCTGGAGTCGCACTGAACGCGCGTATTATGCCGTCAAAAGACTCTGTATAATAGCGCGCTCTTTGCAACCACCCCAGGGTGAACCGGTGTCACAGGAACAGGCAAAAATACTTACTTTTCAGGAGCTTATATTCAGACTGCAGCAGTTCTGGGCGGCCAAAGGCTGCGTCGTCCTGCAGCCCCTGGACATGGAGGTGGGCGCCGGCACCTTCCACCCGGCCACCTTCCTGCGCGCGGTGGGCCCGGAGAACTGGAATGCCGCCTACGTGCAACCCAGCCGCCGGCCCACGGACGGCCGCTACGGCGAAAATCCCAACCGGCTGCAACACTATTACCAGTTCCAGGTCGTCATGAAGCCGTCACCGCTGGCGTTCCAGCAGCTGTACCTGGAATCGCTGGCTGCGCTGGGCATAGACGCTGCTGTACACGACATCCGCTTCGTGGAAGACAACTGGGAATCACCCACCCTGGGGGCCTGGGGACTGGGCTGGGAGGTCTGGTTGAACGGCATGGAGGTGACCCAGTTCACCTATTTCCAGCAGGCCGGCGGCCTGGAATGCTACCCGGTTACCGGGGAGATCACCTACGGGGTCGAACGCATCGCCATGTACCTGCAGGGGGTGGACAGCATTTACGACCTGGTCTGGGCCGAGGGTCCGGCGGGGCGGGTGACCTATGGCGACGTATTCCACCAGAACGAGGTGGAGCAGTCGCGCTACAACTTCGAGGAGGCGGACGTGGAGCAGCTGTTTGCCTTTTTCGACCATTGCGAAAAAGAGGCGCTGCGCCTGGTAGAGAAGGACCTGCCCCTGCCGGCCTACGAGCAGGTGATGAAAGCGTCCCACACCTTCAACCTGCTGGATGCCCGCCACGCCATCTCGGTCACCGAGCGGCAGCGCTTCATCCTGCGGGTTCGCACCCTGGCCCGGGCCGTGGCCCAGGCCTATTTCGACGCCCGCGCCGCCCTGGGTTTCCCCATGGCGGAGGACGGCATCCGGCGGGAGGTGTTGCACAGGATCGAGGCGGAGGCCGCAAGCGCATGAGTACCGATACCCTGCTGCTGGAAGTGGGTACCGAGGAGCTACCCCCCAAGGCCCTGAAAACCCTGGGGCTGGCCTTCCGCGACGGCGTGCTGGCGGGCCTCGACCAGCGCGAACTGGGCCACGGGACGGTGCGCTGGTTCGCCTCTCCGCGACGCCTGGCAGTGCTGGTCAATGAGGTCCAGCTGCAGGCGCCCGATAAGACCCTTGAGGTGCTGGGACCGCCGCTGGACCGGGCCCGGGACGCGGAGGGCAACTGGACCCCCGCTGCCGCCGGGTTCGCGCGCAAGCAGGGCGTGGAGCCGGAGGCGCTGGCGGCCATCGACACGCCCAAGGGGAAACGTCTGGGACTGCGCAGCACGGTGGCCGGCGCCGCCACCCGTGATTGCCTGGGAGAGATCCTGGAAAAAAGCCTGTCGGACCTGCCGATTCCCAAACGCATGCGGTGGGGAGCCAGCCGGGTGGAATTCGTGCGGCCCGTGCACTGGATTGTCGCCATGCTGGGCGACACTGCGGTGGCCCTGAAAACGCTGAACCTGGTGGCGGGACAGGCGACCCGCGGGCACCGATTTCACAGCAGCGGCGCTATTCACCTCGCGCAGGCTGGCGACTACGAGGACAGCCTGCGCCGGGCCTTCGTGATTGCCGACTTTGAGCAGCGGCAACAGGCCATTCGCGAGCAGGTCGAGGCGGAGGCGGCCCGCCTGGGTGCCAGCGCGGTCATCGATCCGGACCTGCTGGACGAGGTCACCGGCCTGGTCGAGTGGCCGGTGGCCCTGACCGGCTCGTTCGAGGAGCGTTTCCTGGCGGTGCCGCAGGAGGCGCTGGTATCGTCAATGAAGGAGCACCAGAAATACTTCCACCTGGTGGACGCTGAGGGTCGACTGCTGCCGAATTTCATCACCGTCAGCAATATCGAGAGCACCGATCCGGCGCAGGTGATCGACGGCAACGAGCGGGTCATCCGCCCGCGGCTGGCAGATGCGGCTTTTTTCTACGAGACCGACCGGAAGACACCGCTGGCCGAGCGGGTCACGGCGCTGGACAATATCGTGTTTCAGCAACAGCTGGGCACGTTGAAAGACAAGGCCGATCGCCTGGTCCAGCTCGCCACCCTGCTGGCCGCACCGCTGGGAGCGGACGAACAGCTGGCGCGCCGCGCCGCGCTGCTGGCCAAGACCGATCTCGGCACCGAGATGGTGCTGGAATTCGCCGACATGCAGGGTATCGCCGGCCAGTATTACGCCCGCCACGACGGTGAGGACGAACTCGTCGCCTCGGCCCTGGCGCAGCAGTACTGGCCGCGGTTCGCCGGTGACCGCCTGCCGGACCAGCCGGTGGCACGGACCCTGGCCCTGGCGGACCGGCTGGATACCCTGGTGGGCATCTTCGGCATCGGCCAGCCTCCCACGGGCTCCCGGGACCCCTTTGCCCTGCGCCGGGCCTCCCTGGCGGTACTGCGTATCCTGGTGGAGAACGACCTCGACCTGGACCTGCGCCAGTGCCTGGAGTGGGCCGCGCGGCAATACCCCGCGGGCCTGCTGGAGGACGGCACTATCGACCGGGTACTGGCCTATATGCTGGAGCGATTCCGCGCCTGGTACGAGGAGGAGAATATCCCGGTAGAGGTGTTCAAGGCGGTCAGCGCCCGCCAGCTGTCCCGGCCGCTGGACATTCACCGCCGGGTCCACGCGGTGCACGCATTCCAGCAATTGCCGGAGGCCCTGGCCCTGGCGGCCGCCAACAAGCGGGTATCCAATATCCTGGCCAAGCTCGAGCCTGATCACCACTTTTCCGGTGTGAGCGCTGACTTACTGGCAGAGCCACAGGAGAAGGAGCTGGCGAGCTGCCTGGCCAGCCTTTCCGAGGAAGCCCGCGGCCACCTGGCGGCGGATGATTACCGCGCCGCGCTGGCCAGCCTGGCCGGCCTCAAGGAGCCGGTGGACGCCTTTTTCGACGGTGTGATGGTGAATGTCGAGGACGATGCCCTGCGCCACAACAGGCTCAACCTGCTCAAGCAGCTTCGTGACCAGTTTCTGGAAGTTGCCGATATTTCGCAGCTGGTTGTCGCCCGGTAGGCCATGTTGCTGGTACTGGACAGGGACGGGGTGATCAACGAGGACTCCGCCGACTACATCCGCTCCCTGGCCGACTGGCGCCCCATACCGGGCAGTATCGAGGCCATCGCCCGGCTGTCCCGGGCCGGGTACCGCGTGGCCGTCGCCACCAACCAGTCCGGCCTGGGCCGCGGCTATTTCGGTCTCGACGAACTGGAGCAGATTCACCAGGCCTTGTGCCAGCAGGTCGAGGATGCCGGTGGCGCGCTGGCCGGCATATTCTACTGTCCGCACCGGCCCGACGCGGGGTGTGACTGCCGCAAGCCCGCTACCGGGCTGCTGCGGGCCATGGCCGAGGAATTGGGGGAATCCCCCACAGGCGCCTGGTTCATCGGCGACAGTCTCAAGGACCTGCAGGCCGCCCGGGCCTACGGCTGCCGCCCGGCCCTGGTGTTGACCGGCAAGGGGGAGGGCACCCGAGCGGCGCTGGCGGACCCGGATGTGGCACTGGCGGACGCCGCCTCGGTACCCGTATTTGACGACCTGGCGGCCGCCGCAGACGCCATCCTTGCCACCTGATCGATAAGGCGACAGGTGCCGCGCGCCGCCGCGGATTAATCCCCTTTTGGCCCCCGCTTTGTTTTACACTGGCCCCATAACACAGGGGCAGGGCATGGAAATCGATATCCAGCTGCTGATAGCGGCGGCCGCAGGCGCAGGAGCCGGCGTTGTGCTGGGCCTGGCGTTCGGTCTGTGGCTGGGGCAGCGACGCAAGGCGCTGTTGCGCGACCAGCTGGTGGAGGCCCGCACCCGCGGCGAACACCGGGAGCAACAGCTGGCGGATATCAAGCTGGACTTCGACAAGCTGGCCCAGGAACACCAGGCGCTGGAGCGCAGCTACGCTCGCCTGCATACCCGGCTGACCGAGCGCGAGGAGCAGTACAAGCAGCAGCTGGCCCTGTTGAACGACAATCGCGACGCCCTGAAAAAGGAATTCGAGCTGCTGGCCAATCGCATCTTTGAAGACAAGGGCCGTCACTTTACCGCCACCAGCAGGGAATCCCTTGAGACACTGCTGAAGCCCTTCCGGGAGCAGATCACCGGGTTCCAGTCCCGGATCAACGAGGTGCACTCCGAGGCGGTGCGCGGCAACACCGCACTGGAGGCGGAAATCAAAAAAGTGCTGGAGGTCGGCCTGTCCATGAACGAACAGGCGGGCAACCTGACCCAGGCCCTCAAGGGCGACAAGAAAACCGCCGGCAACTGGGGCGAGGCGCAACTGGAACGCACCCTGCAACTGGCCGGCCTGGTAGCCGGCGAGCACTACGACAGCCAGGCCACGTTCCGCGACGAGACCGGCAGGCGCAAGTTACCCGACTTCATCCTGAAACTGCCGGATGGCAAGCACCTGGTCATCGACAGCAAGGTGTCCCTGGTGGACTACGATCGCGCCATAGCGGCGGACGGCGAGGCGGAGCAGGCCGAGGCCCTGGCTGCCCACGCCCAGGCCGTGCGCTACCATATCGACGACCTCGCGGGCAAGGACTACAGCAACCTGCCGGAGATCGGCAGCCCGGACTTCGTGCTCATGTTCATGCCGGTGGAACCGGCCTACATCGAGGCCATGAAATTCAACAAGGACCTGTTCAATTACGGCTACCAGAAAGGGGTGGTGATGGTCTCACATACCACCCTGATGCCGATCCTGCGCACGGTGGCCAACCTGTGGATGGTGGAGCGGAGCAACAAGGAGGCGCGGGAGATTTCCAATCGCGCCGGGGAGCTGTACAACCAGGTCTGCACCGTGGCTGAGCGCCTGTACAAACTGGGTAACACCCTGACGACCGCCACCCGCCAGTACAATGAAACCGTCACCGGACTGGTGGGCCGGCAGGGACTGCACGGCAAGGTGGAGCGCTTCCAGCAGGTGTCGACCCGGGCCAACAAGTCCCTGCCCCCTATCGAGCCCATTCACACGGACGTGGACCTGGACCGGCTCGAACCGCTGCGGGTCGAGCCGGAGAGCGAGGACAAGCCCCCGCTCAGCGTGGTGGACGACAAACCCAGGCCCTGACCCCCTTTTGTCAGCGCGTTGCCTGGGCCTGGTCCAGGGCGGAGCTGAAGCGATCCAGCATGGTGTCGACCTGCTCGTCGGTGATCACCATCGGCGGGCAGAAAGCCAGGCAGTTGCCGCCGACGTTACGCAGGATCAGGCCGTTATCCTGGCAGTTCTTCAGCACCGCATTGGCCGCGCCGGGGTGAGGTTCACGGCTGTCCTTGTCGGCCACGATTTCAACCGCGGCAATCAGGCCGCGGCCGCGCACCTCGCCCACCAGCGGGTGGTCGGCAAACCGGGCCAGGCCGGCCTGCAGGCGCTCGCCGCGGGCCCGGGCGTTCTCGTACACCCCGTCGCGCTCGTAGATTTCCAGGGTCTTGAGGCCCACCGCGCAAGCGGTATTGTGGCCGGAGTAGGTGTAGCCGTGGCCGAACACGCCGACCTCGTTACTCTGCTCCACGATGGCCTCGTGCAGGTCGCCGCGCACGGCCACTGCCGACAAGGGAAAGTAGGCGGAGGTAATCTGTTTCGCCATGGTCATCAGGTCGGGCTCTGATGCGCCCACCGTGGTGCAGCCGAACACGTTGCCGGTGCGGCCGAAACCGGTAATCACCTCATCCGCCCAGAACCAGATATCGTGCCTGTCGAGCAGCGCCAGCAGCTTCGGATAGTAGCTGTCCGGGGGCACGATCACGCCGGACGCGCCGGTAATGGGCTCGGCGATAAAGGCGGCGATAGTTTCGGGGCCCTCCGCCAGGATCTGTTGCTCGAGGTCGCCCAGGATGCGATCCACGAACTGCTCCTCGGTCTCGCCACCCTGCTGGCCCCGGTAATAGTGCGGCGCATGCGTGCGCAGGATGCCCAGGGCATCCACCGGCAGGTTGAAGTGCGCCTGGTTGGCCGGCAGCCCGGTCAGGCAGGCGGCGGCAACCGAAATACCGTGGTAGGAGCGCTCGCGGGCGATGATCTTGCGCCGCTCGGGACGGCCGCTGGCGTTGGCGTGGTAGTTGATCAACTTGACCAGGGTGTCGTTGCCGTCCGAGCCGGAATTGCCAAAAAATACCGAGGCGTTCTTCACCGGCAGCATATCGTTGAGCTTATCCGCCAGCTCCACGGCTGCCCGGTGGTACTTGCCGCCGAACAGGTGCTGGTAGGACAGCTCCTGCATCGCCCTGGTGGCGGTATCTATCAGCTCCCGGTGGCCGTAGCCCAGGCCGGTACACCACAGCCCGGCGAGACCCTCGATATACTCCTTGCCCTGGCTGTCGTAAACGTAGATGCCCTCGCCCCGGACAATTTCCATTTGTTCGATTGCCTTGAGGTTGGTGGTCGGGTAAATCAGGTGCTGCGTCATGCTGTAATCCTCGCTTGGTCCGGCGTTCGCGCGATGCCGCGCCTGACCCGGTGTCTATCTGCTTCCCGGCAACTCTGGGTGAATTCCGGGTCGCAAATGCTAGGCGCTTCAGGCGCGGGAGGCAATTACCTTATCAGGGTGGTATTCCGGCGATAAAACAGCCCCGGGAAGGCCCGGAAATCTGGAGTTTTCGCCAGTTTTCTGTTGTGACGGGCGCCCCTCATTTGCCAAGCTGTCAGGGTCAAAAGCCCGAAAAAAGTACAACAACAATGAGACTGACCCGGATAATACCCGCCCTGCTGACGATTCTGGCCACCGCCAGCCTCAGCGCGCAGGCGGCCATGGTAGGACTGGCCCTGCACCAGGAAACCGGCCGTGATATTTATCTCGGCGCCCTGCACCTCGACCGGCCGGAGAACCTGGACCTGGCCATGGCCGGGCGCGGCGAACCCCGCAGCATGGAATACCGGGTCGTGGCACGCCGCACCAGCACCCGCAGCCTGCTGGGCAATATGCTGCTGCAGGCACAGTTGGCAACGGGTCATACCCCGAGCGCCGCTACCGAACAATTTGCCGGTGACATCATGAGCGCGGTCCGGGGCAGCCTGTACGCGGGCGACTCCCTGCGCATCAGCCTGGGCGCCGACGGGGTGACCCGGGCGAGCCTTAACGGCTTCGCGCTGGCCAGAAGTGACGATGCCCGGGTGGCAGACTACCTGCTGCAGGGCTGGCTGGCGGAGGGCGGCGCCAGCACCGCTTTCAGGCAGCGCATTCTCAGTGACCGGCTCGACCCGGACCTGCTGGCCAACTACGACAACACCCGGGCATCAGCGGACCGGCTGGCCGTTATCGAGAGCTGGTACGCGCCAGAGGCCGGGCCGGAGCCGGAAACAGCCGCCCTGGTCCTGGCGAATACCGCGCCTGTCGAGGAACCCGGGGCGGAGGCGGTGCAGGCCTCGACAACGCCCAAGCTGGCTTCCGTGGCGGGAACCGAGGTCGTCGTGGCGAGCCTGGCAGAGCCCGTCGATACAGCCACTGAAGACCTGGCGACGAGCGAAAACCCACTGCAAACAGCCCCTGAGGCTGACCTGGAAGCTGTCCCGGAGATTCCGGACCCGGCGGTGGAGCCCGTCAGTCAGGAAACGGATGGCGAACTGCAACTGGCGCTGGCCACGGCGGCCCCGGTACTGGAGGCCAGCGCGCCGACAGGTATCGAGGCACTGGACGTCACCGAGTATTCCCAGCGCCTGGGACGGTTTAACACGCTGGTGATGTCCCGTGTGTATTCCAATATCCGCTACCCCCGCTACGCCGTGCGCCGGGGCCTGGAGGGCGAGCTGGAACTGGATGCCGTAATCGACGCGGGAGGCGAACTGGTGGACCTGCGACTGGTGCAGTCCTCTGGCTACGACGCCCTGGACCAATCGGCACTGAAGGCAGCGCGGAAGGCACTGGCTGAGCCACTGGCCGAGATCGACCCGGTCGCCCGGGCGGAGTACGGCAACAGGGAGCAGCAACTGGTTGTCCCCATCCCGGTCAAATTCAAGCTGACGGAGTAGGCCGCCATGTCCGAATTTCAATTGACCCATGTGGCCCTGGTCGGGGCCCGCATCTCGGCGTTTCACCCCTACGGATTTCAGGCCCGGACCGACCTGGCCATGCGCCGTGTTGCACCCGAAACGGCGGGGATTGCCCTGGAAAAGCTGCCACCGGACAAGCTGCGCGGCAGGCTGCGCGAGCAACTGCCCCTGTGGATACACAATATTATTACCGACCCGGAATTTCCCAACCGCGAGCGTTTGCTGATGCCTATTCGACGCTTCGAGGGGGAACTGCACGACAGCAAGCACGATGAGGTGGTCTCTGCCGTACTGAGCAAGGGTTTCCGCAACCAGACCTTCGACCCGTTTGATCTACCGCCATCCATGCCGGTTCGGCAGCGCTGCGCCATCCTCGCGCACATCCGGGTCTGGCAGGAGGCCTACCGGCGGCTGGAACAGGATCTGCTGGAGCTGATGGTGGCCCAGGTAGGTGATATCACGAACTGGAGCGAGTACGCCAAGCACCCCAGCCACGCGACCATTCAGTGAGTTCGCGGCGGTCGCCGCGCTTAAGACAGTATTCCGGAAGCGATCCTACGCTGCCAGGCCACTACACGAGGCCTGGCCGCTGCCAGGCCTCGCGGGAGCGCTTTCAGGCCTCGAGCGGGCGACGGCCGTGCTCGGCGTCGGTCAGGATCCGCACCGTGCGCTGGCAGGTATCCAGCCAGGGCAGGGCTACCTCGGTCTTCAGTGCCCGCACATATCCTGCCTCGGTGCGACAGGCGATGCTCTTCTTGTTGGGGGTCCAGTCGCCTTCCTTGGGGCGGGGTTTGCGGCTCGAGTAGAACCACAGTCCTCGCTTGTCCTGCATGACATACTTGGCATCCTCAGGCAGGTATACCTTTTTCCCCTCGATCACGGCAAAAACTTCCAGTCCGCTTTCCGGCTTGCGATCTATTTCCGCAGTAGGTGTTATCGTTAACATGGTGTCAGCTCCCTGGCCTTTTCTGTTTCTCGTGGGATTTTTATAAGCTGGCGCCAGGGGGCGAACAATGAATCACGAAGTTTCACAACAGGCGATTTCAAAAAACGGCCATTTCCGTGCCATTTTTTTACAGAGCCGACTCAAATCGGCCGGGGGGTGGGGTTCGCGGCTGCCAAATTTTTACAGCCGCCGGGAGGGTCTAATCAGACAATGCGGATATGCGGCGGTGATTTTTCGGTCGGTAACAGCGCTTCGAGTTCGCGCTCGGGGCCTCGCAGTGGCAGCTCGGCGGCCTGCTCCACGGAATACATCAGCATGTGCAGGGCAAGCGAGGAGCGGCTTTCCGCGGTTGCCACCCCGCGCGATATGGCGGCCAGTTGTGAATCATCGAGAAAACCCAGGCGATAGGCGTTCAGCAGGTAATCGCGGATGATCTGGCGATTGACCTGGTCCTGCAGGTAAGCCTGAAAACCACTGTCACCGAACACCTTTTGCAGGGTGTACAGTTCCTGTTCTGACAGCTTTTCGCTACTGAACGGAAACTCCTCGCCAAAGGAGTTCTCGATGCGCTGCATCACTTCCTGCAGAAATACCTCGCTCACAATACCCCTCACTCAGCGGCTGCGGTTGCCAGAGCCTGTGTCAATTGCGCCTGCAGCGCCACCAGGTCCGGGACCTGGTAAAGCTGCTGTTCCAGACGGAACGCGTCACAGCAGTGCTCTGCAACCTCGTCCGGTGCCTCTTCCAGGGCGGATTCATTGATGGGCTTCATGCCCAGGCCATCGCCGCGCAGGGCCACACCCCAGTAATCGCAGCCGCCGCCTTCGACGCCCAGGAATACGGCGATCCGGCCGGCGCTGCCCTGGCTGCTGGACCAGGGTTGCTCGCGTTTCGTATCCAGGTCCAGCACGGGCACGCTGCGGCCTCGCCACTGGATCTGTTCCGGTGGCTCATCCCCGGCCTGCTGCAGGGTAACGATCTCTGCCAGGCAGCGCGTTGGCACCGCCCAGACCTCGTCCTGCGCGCAGGGCAGGAATACGCACCACAGTGCCGAATTATCGCTCATATCGTCTCCTAACCAACCGACAGGTCAAAGCCGGTGAACTGGGCTATCTGGTCTACCAGCATGGGGAAATTAAAGGGCTTGCCCATATAACCATTGCAGCCCGCGTTCTCCGCCAGCGCACGGTGCTTGGCGCCGGTTCGGGAGGTCACCATGATCACCGGGATGTGCCGATAGCGCATGGATTTGCGGATCTCCCGCAGGGTCTGGATGCCGTCCTTGACCGGCATTTCGATGTCCAGCAGGATCACGTCCGGCAAGCGGTGCGTGGTATTGAGCAAATCGATAGCCACCAGGCCGTTTTCCGCGGTGACGGTTTCCACCCCGATCGAGTCCAGCTGGCTGGTGGCCACCAGGCGCTGGGTGCGCGAATCGTCAACCACCAGCACGAGCAGCCGCTCGGGCTGTTCCCGGTTGGCCGCCACGGTAGACAGTGGGTCGAAGCCATAGCTGCGCACCAGGGCGTTGAGGTCCAGCGCAACCACGGCCTCACCCTCGGCGGTTGTGGTGGCCCCGGCCAGTCCAGGCACCCCGTTGAACTGCGGCCCGAGGGACCGGATCACCAGTTCCAGCGCCTGCTGCACGTCGTCTACAGCGATTGCCATGCGGCGCTCCTCGCTGCCGGCTATCATGACCGGCAGGGTCTGGTTCCAGACACTGCGATCCGGCAGTCCCTCGCCGTTACACAGTGTCGCCAGGTAGACGGGCTCGCAGTGCATATCCAACAGGCTCAGCGTTCCACCGGTTTCCAGCGCCTTGAAAAACTCCGCGACCGGTACATGCTCGACCGCAATCACGCCGTCCAGCGGAATGGCGTAGGACGCCTCGCCCACCTGCACCAGCAGCGCGCCGTTCACCGTGACATTGGAGGGAATCCTGATTCTGAACGTCGTGCCCTCGCCAGGCGTGGACTCGATATCCACTTCACCGCCGATCTGCTGCAGCTCGTTCAGCACGATATCCATACCCACGCCGCGTCCGGAAATTTCACTGACGGTACGGGCGGTAGTGAATCCCTTGTGGAAGATGAGGCGCAGCGCCTGGGCGTCGCTGAGGGCGTCCGCGTCCACATCCAGTCCCAGCTCGTAGGCCCGCTCCCGCAGGTTGTCGGCATTGATACCGCGGCCGTCATCGCTGAGGCTGATCAGGTAATCGCCACCCTCTTTCATGACGTCGACACTGACCTGCCCGCAGGCGCTCTTACCCGCGGCGGTGCGCTCTGCCGGTGATTCGATACCGTGATCCACCGCGTTTCGCACCATGTGCTCAAGTATGATCTGGCAGCGATTGAAATTGTCCCGATCCAGGCTGCCCGCCTCGTTCAGGGCGCTGAACGCGACCTGTTTGCCCGTATCGTTTCCGACCCGGCGAACAATGCGCCTGAGCCCCGGCATCAGGCGCGACACCGGGATTACCCGGGCGGCCTGGATCGCCGCATTGAGGGATGAGATAACGGAGGCCTGCTGCTTCAGCAGTGCCTCGGACTGGGAGTTCTGGCGCCCGACCAGGTGGATCAGGTCGTCCAGGTCCTCCACCCCCTCGCGCAGGATGTTGGCTGCTTCCTGCAGTTCTGAGTACTGGTCCATCTCCAGCGCATCCAGCGCCGAGTCCAGGCGCTCACCACGGGCACTGACCGTCATCAGGGCCCGGTCCGCCACCTTGGCGATGTGGGCCCGAACCAGTGACAGGCGGGCGCTCAGTTCCGAGGCCGAACGCTTGGCGCGCAACGTGCTCTGGCTGGTTCGCACCCCGAGTTGCTGTGCCTGGCTGGTCAGGTTGAGCAGGTTGTCCACGGCATCTGCGCTGAGGCGAATGCTGCGCTGGCTGGCCAGGTCGGCCGCATCGTCCACCGGGCGTTTCGGCTCGGGTCGCTTCTCGACCGCAGGCGCCGGACGCTCTGCTTCAGGTTCCGCCGCGGCCGGTTCGACCGCAGGTGAAGCGCTTGTGTCGGGCTCTGCTGCGGTAACCTCTGCGGGCGCCAGGTCCGCAACACCGCTGGGAAATTCACTGGCGATGTCGGTGCGGCCGTCCTGTATCTGGTCAAATCCGCGCAGCGCCGCGTCCAGCCACACATTGATAACCCGGAAATAGTCTCCCTCGGCCCCGGGTGCAGGCCGCGCCATACCCTCTACCAGGGATTCGAAATTGTGTATCAGGGTACCGTAGCACTGCAGCCCGACGCCTTTTGCAATCCCCTTGAGGTTGTGCAGGGTGCGCGGCACATGGGCGAATACCGCCTCGTTGGCCACGTCCTTCTCCCAGCGACCGATCACCTCCTCCAGTTTTTCCAGCTCGGAGGCCGCTTCCTCGATGAACGCGTCGAGGAAGTCGGCGAACAGTTCACCATCGTCTTCGCTGCGCAGGTTGAACCTGATGCCGTCCGGGATGTACCAGGCCTCCGGCTGCATCGGCGCCGCCGACTCGGGCGCGGGTTCGGGCTCCGACGATGGCACGGGCTCCGGTGCAGCGGCCAGCTCCTCCTCGGCCAACTGGATCAATTCGTCGCTGACAGCCTCTACCGGCGCGGTCAGCTGCTCCAGCATGGCGTCGACGTCCGCGGTGTCCGGGTCTGCAGCGGCCAACTCCTCCGACACGTCCTGTGAAAAGATGTCGTCGTCGAACACGCTCTCGATCTGCTCTTCGACCTCGGGCTCCTGGTCCCCGGACGTCTCGCCGTTCGGCTCGTCGGCTGGCGCCTCCTCGCCACTGGCCATCACCGGCTCTGGCAGGAGCTCCTCGCTACCCTCAAACTCCAGCTCGAGACCGAAATCCGGCCCACTGTCTGCCAGGGCCGCCGGTTCGGCATCTTGCTCTTCGCCGGCATCGCTGGGCCACTCCAGCTCGTCTTCCCCGGCGTCGTCTATCAGGAAATCCTGCTCCGACAACCACGCTTCCTGCACCGCGCTGCTCTGTGCCACGGGCAGGCTGAAATCTTCCTGCAGCAGCCGATTCCATCGCACTCCAGGCCTGGGGTTGGTAATGCATACATAGATAGCCGCCAGTTCCGCCGGCCCGAGGCGTCGTAACGCCGCCGGCAGTTCCGGACACACCTCGGCGACCGGTGCATAGCCGGCGCGCACGCACTGGCTGATGGAGGCGGCGTCGTTGCCCAGCATGACATCGACGGAAAAATCGTCGGGAGACAGGCCCAGCGCCGTGCCCCGCGCTGTTACCGCCGACAGCAGTTCCTCCATGGTCGCGGCCAGCACCTCGGCAATCAGCGATACCGAGGCGGAACCAAAGCCCTCCATGCTGGTGAAGTCTTCGTGGTAGTCAATGTCCGCATCCGTGGTGGGATCGACCGAGGGCACACCCTCGGTGGCCTCGACCTGGAGCTCGCCGATGTCGGCCGACTGGTTGTCCAGGTGCTGGCCCTCCAGCAGGTAGCGGTCAAACTCCTCTTCATTGGACGGCGCCGGCTTGCCGTTGATATAGCTGTGCACGTCCCCGGACGCTGTATCGATTTCCTGTTCCCCGGGGGCCGGTTGCGGCGGTTCCGGTTTTTGCACCTGGACCTTTTTCAGCACCAGGTGTTTTTCACCCATATCGTCCTCTTCCGCGAGGCCCAGAATGTCGGTTCCCTCGCCCAGGTCCAGCACGTCTCCCAGGTCCCGGGCGTGCAGGACCGTGTGATCCACGACCGCAAAGGGCGCCGGGGACTTCGGTGCTTCCTGGACAGGCGGCCTGTCTTGCTCATCCGAGTAGATATCAAACTCACCGGCTGCTCCGGTCATGATGATCTCTTCCTCGACCAGGCCGGCGAAGCCGGCATCCTGGCCCGCACCGCGCTCCATCGGCCTGTTCGCCAGTTCCGCCTCCAGCTCGCTCAGGGTCTGCTCAAGCGGCTCGTCCCGGTCCAGGGCAAACAGGGTTTCCTCGGGCTCGGACAGGTCGCGGCTCAGCAGCCACTCCATGGTCTGGTCTTCGGTTTCATCCCGGTCCAGCTCGGCAGCGTCGAGCTCCTGCTGTTCGAGCTCCAGATCTGTTTCATAGCGCATCTGCAATCCCCCCTTGTTGGCCCCGGCTCAGTGCCCGAGGGGTTCAATGATCGGTGATTCTTCCTGCTGCGGCCGCAGGGGCACCACCGAGTTTTCGTCCCGTGGCATATCCCGCGCCAGGTCCTCGCTCGATGCACTGGCCATGCGGAAACAGCGATTGGTCAACTCGCGGGTCGCGCTGAGGTCGAGCCCGTTGTCCTGGCGATAACTCTCCACCAGCCCCGGCAGGGCGGCAACCACTTCGGCTGTCAGCTCCTGCAGGCGGTCACTGGCGGTCAGCTCTCCTTCCAGAACACGATCCAGCATGTCCTGCGCGGCCCAACCCAGCTCGCCCAGGACATTGGCGCCCACCGCGCGGCCATTACCCTTGAAGGTGTGGAAATGCCGGCGAATGTCGCGCAGGCAGTCATTGTCGTCCGGAGACTGCTGCCAAACCGGGAGCAGCTCCTGCAGCTCGGCGCAAATTTCTTCAGATTCCTCGATAAACGCCTCGCGAAATTCCGGCAGGATTTCGGTGTCCTGGACGTAGTTCTGAACGGCCGGTTCCGCCGCCGCAACCACCACGTCGGCACCGGAAGACAACTGGCCGATGAAGCCCCTGAGATCCTCGGCACGCTGTTCCGCCAGGGCCAGCATATGCGAGGTATCGTCCAGGGGATCGATGATGGAGCGCTGCAGGTGAAGTTCAATCTGGGCGAAAGCGTCCGCGAAGCAGCGGAAGGCCTCGTCCTCTCGCACCGCACCGGCTTTGCTGGCCGCTTCCAGCCACTCGCGGCAGCTGTCAATGACCGCCCCCTCGCGCTCCATCGAGGCAAAGGTCAACGCCCCGGAAATTTCCGACAGCAGCTGGATGGAACCGTTGATCGCCTCCCGCTCGCCCCGGTCCTGCTTCTGCAGTTCGGACAGGAACTCCTCGGCCAGCGCATACAGCTGCTCGATATCCCCCTGGCCGGCGTCCATCTCGCGCACGGCCTGGCGCAATGCCTCGTGGCCCTGGTCGGTCTTGTTGAGGAACCTGTGCAGGGCCATGGTCAGGCGCAGGGCCTGTTCCTCGGTCTCCGGCTTCTTCTTCAGGGTCGCGTTCAGGTCCTTGCGCCGAAGCAGGGCATGCATGGCGTTTTCCACCAGCGACATCTGGGTGAAGGTCGCCGAAACCACACTCTCCTTGAGTTCGAATTCCTTGCTGTAGAAGGAGCTGCATACGCCGTGCTCAAGCTTGTACTCGAGATCCATCTTGACGTCGATGATGGCGCGCACAATCGCGGTGACCACCTGCTCCAGCTGCTGCCCGTCCCGGCCGTATTTGCCGCCGAACAGGTTGCGCAATTTGACGTGCACCGCGTGCAGGGATTCTGCGTGGGCGTCCTGGCCGGCAGCGCTGAGACGCATCTGGGCGGCCTCGATGTCCCCCAGCGTCGGGTTCTCTTCCGCCCCTTCCCCGATCACTCCGACATCGGAGATATCCAGGCCGGTCACGTAATCGATCACACCGTTGATTCGCTCCAGGGCGCTGGACAGCGCGGTCACCAGGGCATCGATATGCACCAGGCCCCGGCGCGACGCTTCCACGGTGCCATCGTCAATACCGAACGCCTGCCGGATGGCGGCAATGTGAACCGGCTTGGATCGCACGGCAGCGATGTAGTACAGCATCTGCTGCTGGTAGTCGTCGTAATCGACATCCGGGTCCTCCGCACGACCGTGCTCGCGGGCGTACTTGATCATGAACGCGCCGGTCTTGAAGATCTGGGCGATACACTCGTCGGGCACGATCAGGCCGCCGGCCATGCCTTCACAGATCCCGATCAGGGTGAACCAGAACCGCTCCTGCGGTGTTCCCGCGAACAGGGTTTGCATCTTCCGGGCAATGCGCGCCACCGTCTTCATGCTCTCTGCGGTATTGCGCTTGCGCAGGGCGGATTTGGCCATCTCCAGGTACAGCGCCAGCATCACGTTGGCGCGGCTCTGGATCTCCTCGTCAGGGGCCGCCTGCCCGCCCTGGCTTATCCCGGCCTCTGGCGGCAGCTCCATGTGGAAAAAGAACGCCTGGGGCCGCGGGCGCTCCCCGAGCCAGCGCCGCAGGTCATTGACATACTGTTCCAGCCCCTGGCCGGTGTCCTCGCGCACGGTCTGCACATGGGCAAGGTAGGCGGGCAGGATTTTCAGTGCCTGCATCAGGCCGCCCATGGTCAGTTTGCGGCGCTCGCCCACCACCTTGTCCTTGTACAGGTAGTTGAGGCTGCGCTCCATTTCAATGCTCAGCATCTCCCCCTTGCGTATGCCCAGTACGCGCAGGGTGGAGGTAATCTGGTGCACCGACCACATGCACTGCAGCAGGGGCTTTTTCTGGTAGCTGTCCTTGCTGAACTCTACCAGCGCAGCTTCCGCGGTTTCCGCCTGTTTGTTCACCAGGCCTATCACCCACTTCAGCGATACGATGTCTGTTTTCTTTGCCACGGGATTACCTCCAGTTATTGTGCAAGCCGCCAGGTCAGACGCTGGCCTGCTCTTCCACCGCCTCGTTTTCCAGGGAGCGCATTTCCTCTTCCCGGTAAATGCGCGGGGCTCCCTGGACCGGCTCCAGTTCCTCGATTCCGGACAACGTACTGTCCACGGAGACGGTGGCGCCACTGACCTTGAACTGGCTCAGGTTCTGCGCCACGTCGCGCATGGATTTCTGCAGGTTCCCCACGCCCAGCTGGGTGTAGCCGCTGTACTCTGAGATGTCGAGGTTGCGCTCACTGATGCGGGACATACTCTGGTTCATGTACTGGGCGCGCTCAGCCGAGTGCCCGGCGCCATCGTCCACCGATGTCACGATGGAGGAGATCGCGTTGGAACCCGCATTGATGTCCTCCAACGACTTGTCCAGTCGCTCGATGTATTCCAGGATGGTCACGATATTGCCGACCGTGTTCTCCATGCTGGCGAGATTGTCGGCGGACATGTTCTGCAGCATACGCACCTCGGATATGATCTTGCGGCCTTCTTCTTCCGCTTCACGCAGCAGGTCACCGATGGCCTCGGCAATACCCAGGAAGGGACGACCGTGTTCACCGGCTTTTTCAGCCTCGATACGGGTATTGATCGCCACAACCGAAATCTTGGTGTTGAGCGCCTGGATATATTCCGCCGCGGTGGTCACCGACTGAATCAGCTCTCCCTGGCGCTTGGCTGACTTGGACGTTTCCTGCACTGCCTCGCGCACGTCGGCGGAGGCCTTTGACATGTCCTTGGTCAGCTCGTAACCCACGGCCACCTGTTCACTATTGCGCTTGGAGGTGGTCGCCGCCTCGGCGGTCGCGGCCTTGATCTTTTCGCTGGTATGCACCATTTCGTTGGCGGCGGCGGTGGATTCGGCGACCGACTGGGTCAACTCCTTGCCTTTTTCCACCTGCTGCCGGGCCGAGCGACCGATCTTGTTGATTTCCTCGATCGATACCTCGAACGGTGTCCGGATGTTCATGATCAGTTCCCGCTGGCGCCCGATGGACGCGTTGATCTGGCGGGCGATATCGCGGGTGACGGCATTGTCCTCCGGTACCACGATGGTCAGGTCACCCTCGGCGACCCGTTCCAGGGCGCTGTTGATCTCATCCACACCTCTTTCCGTGTACACCACTCGCTGGCGCTGGCTGCGGTACATGAATACCAGCAGGGCGACCGCCAACAGGGCCGGGGCGCCGAATGCGACCAGCAGGGTTCCGCGGTTGTAAACCCGGGCATTCATTACCCAGTCGATGGCGGGCACCAGGTCGGCAATGCTGGCCAGCAGGGCCGGATTCGCCTGGTCGATGGTCTGCCGGGCAAGGGCCGCCTCGCGCAGCTCCGCGGAGGCATCGGCAATCTGGTCAATCGAGGTGGAGACCACCTGGAACAGCTCTTCGGCCCGGTCCAGTGAGGCGATGGCGTCCCTGTCGCGCAGACGCTGAATGCCCATGACCGTGTTGCCCTGCTTGAGCGCGTCAGCGATGCGGCTGAAACTGGCCGCATCGGTACGGAATTCGTCCGCCGCCGCCTGGCTGTCGGCGCCACCGGCGAGAATCTTGTCGATGTTGCGGGCGATACGCTCGGTCAGCCACAGGGTCTTCTGCGCCGCGGCGATGGTATCCGAGGACACCTGCTCGTCCCGGAGTATGTCGACAACCGCGGTCAGCTCGCTTTGCACCGGACGGATGTTCTCCGCCAGTTGCTTTGATATGTCGTGAATAAAGACGATCCGGGGTCCGGTCGCCAGGAGGGTCCCGGTCGCCATTTCGATCGGCTGCCAGCGCGCTCGAACCTGGGCCAGTTCACTGTCGATGCCCAGGGGCTGCAGCTGGCCGACCAGCTGGTCAAATTGACCCAGCTTGCCCTGCAGGGCGTCAAAGGTTTCCTGCGCACCGCGCTCGGTTTCCCCGGCACCCACGACCAGCTCCTGTGACACCAGGCGCAGATCACTGGCCAGCTGCTGGTAGGTGCCCTCGTCACCGGCTTCTGCCTGCAACTGGTAGAAGGTGTAGAGCACCCCCGCCAGGCAGGCCAGAATGCCCACAGCGATGACGGCTACCCAGACATTGGATGCACCGCTTTTCATCGGCTTATTCATGGTTGAACTCCTCGGTCATTTCTAGTCTCGGGTCACAGGCATCCGCCAGCTCTTCGGCTGCCACCAGGCGATCGATATCCAGTACCGCGAGGAAATCCCCCTGGTGATCGAAGCCGCCGAGGCAATAGGGTTTGAAATCGGGGTCTACGTCCGCATCCATGACGCGGTTCTGAATCGGGAATTTCAGGTCTCGTTCGATCGCGCTCAGGGTAATACCGAAGTAGAAACCCGGACGCTTCAGGACGATGCAGTGGTCGCGTTGCCGGCCCTGGTAGGGCACGCCGCGAAAGAGCACGTCCCCGGAAATTATCGGCAACAGCGAACCGCGATGACTGGCGACACCCATCACCCAGTCGCGGGTGCCCGGGATGGGCGTGATGGCCGGAGTTTCGATCACCTCTTCCAGCTCGCCCTCGCCGATCAGCAGCTTCACGCCGGCAATGCTCAGGGAAGTACCCACCCAGAACATCACATTGTCCTCGTAATCCGGGGGGGGCATGGCCTCCCGGCTCCAGCGCTGCTCCAGGCCGCGCAGAAACTGCATCACCGCACCCGCCATCTCAGGCTACCTGTGCGTGCGCGGTGTGCGAGTGGATGAGCTGCCGCAGCACCGTCTCCGGCGGGATCTTGGTCACGTGGGCAGTAGCGCCTCGTGCCTGGCCCTTGGCGATGTCGAAAATGCCGTCAGAAGATGACAGCATGATTACCGGGGTATCCCGGGTGTCTTCCGCATTGCGTATCAGGGTGCAGGTCTGGTAACCATCCAGTTCCGGCATGGTGATGTCGAGAAAGATGACATCGGGCTTGAAACGCCGCAGCATCCCCAGCGCCTTGTAGCCATCTTCCGCACACTCCACCTCACATCCCATGTTCTTCAACGTATGGGACATCATCATACGAATCGTCTTGGCGTCATCGATTATCGCCACCTTGGTCCCACTGATATCCATGTTTTCCACCTGATCTGTCATGTTCAGCCCTCGTCTCGTGCCGTTCACGGTTTAAGCGCTACCAGTATTCTCAGTAGCGGCGGGGGCGTTCAAGCAAAAACTGGCTATTTCTGGGAAAAGTGGATTTTTCTGGCGGACCGAAAAGTGCGAGTCCCGAAAGGCAAGCTATTCCTGGGGAAAAAGGAAGTTTTTAAAGGGCTCCATGTGCCCTGGCTGGAAGTCACGCATCTCGTAAATGTTCATTTTCTGCATGAAGGTGAGGCAGCGCTGGAACACCTCCTCGGCGTCATAGGAGGAAGGGGCGATGTTATAGCGCTCGGTGATCCGGGCAAAAATCATCGTCGCGATGTTTTTGCGGTTCTGGTCCTCCCGGTACAGCACATGGTTCACGGGCGAGGACACCACGGGGGAGCCGTAAACCAGGAACGCTTCCCACTGCTGCGGGTCGTGGCGGCCCTCCAGCCGCGCAACCAGGAACTTGACCAGGTTGTGCAGCTCGAGCCGCGGGGGCAACACGTCTTTCTGCAACCACTGCCTGACATCGGACTCCCGCCACTGCTCATTGAGGGTGAGCATCGCGGTCACCCGACCGGCATTCTGCGGCGGCAGCACCGCCGCCAGGTCAAACAGCATGTTCAGCCGGGCGGAAAAGCCCAGCGCCGCGGGCAGCTCTTTGTCGGCCAGCCGCTCATAGGTGGCGGCGAGACCGGTTACGCCCTCCTCCTCGCCCGCTCCCTGCTTGTCAGCCACTGTCCTGATCCCCATTGCCAAGCTGCTTTTTCAGTTTCTGGTAGGTCGGCACCGATACTCCCATAATTTCCGCCCGCTGCGCCAGGGTAAGCGCCGCGCCCTGGTGCTCGACCTGCGGCAGCAGGAGCGCCAGCGACAGGTCGCGCAGGGGCCGTTCCTGCAACGGCATCTCGCGCACCCAGTCGGGCACCAGGCGACGCGGCTCGCGCCAGTGGACGCTGTCGGCGCGCCGGGCCTCCCGCTCCCCAATTTTCGGCTGCCACCGGCTCAGGTTGCGGGAGCTGGTAACCAGGAATTCACCGGCCCGGGGCAGGTCTCCCGAATAGCGATCAATCGCCGCCAACACCACCTCATCCCACAGCCAGGTTCCCAGGGGCAGGGTCCCGCCCTCTGCGATCAGCCCGTGCAGGGCCTTGCCCAGGGCCAGCTGCAACTCCTGCTCGGCGCTGGGATTGAACCGCTCGTCCCGGGAGTCCGGGTCGACCAGGATATCCAGGTAGGGCCGCTCTCCCAGTGGGTGCTGCGGTGGCGACTCCGGTTCCGCCAGGAACAGGTCCAGGTCGGCGGCGGTAATCCAGCCCGTTGAAGCGCGGGACACCGCATCGGCTATTCGCTGGCGCATTTCGGTGATATTGCCGGGCCAGTCATGCTGCATCATGGCCTGCTCCGCATCCGGCGAGAAACCCTTCAGCACCTGTTGCCGACTCTCCTGGCCCAGTATCTTGTTGGCCCAGCGCAGGATCGCGCGCCTACGGTAGCGAATGGGCGGCACGTAGATGGGAAAGCCGGCGAACGCGCTGGCCAGCTCCGGGGTCAGTTCCCCGGCCCGGACCAGCAGTTCCAGCCGCTCAGGAAACAGGCCGACGAAGCGCGCCGACGGCAGGTAGCGGGCCGACTCCAGGCGCCGCGTGCTGAGTTGCCGTGCCAGCCGGTTCTGGGCGGCGGCATTCATGAGGTGTGGAGATTTGAACACCAGGGTTTTGCCCTCGGCCGTTTCCAGCTCCCGGCTGATGTGTCGAATGGCCTGCTCCCGATTGCGAAACTCCCGGCAATCGATGGCGACGATGTGCCCCGGCTCGCCACCGGCCTCCCGGTGAATGGTGCTGGCGACGTAAAACTTGCCGGTACCCCGCGGACCAATGACAGCCACCGGGATGTCCACCCGGGCCAGGAAAGCGGCCTGGTCCAGGGCGCCTTCCATGTTGTCGGAGACGTACCCCTGTACGCCGCTACCGTCGGACACGATTGGCTGTTCTACTCGTCATTGGCGCAAGAGTACTACGCCCGGGCGACTCTGTCCCGGCCCTTTCTGGATTCGCCGATACGTGGGCAGTACTATGGGGTCAGCCACACCCTGGTGGCCTGAACCAATTCCCACGCGTCACCGGAGCACGTCATGATTCAGCCCTGGATGCAGAGCACCCTTCGCGAGGGCTTCGCCCACCTGTCCGCGGGTCGCTTCAACGAGGCCGGGGCCTGCTGCAGGCGTCTGCTCGAGGCCAAACCCGACCTGGTCGAGGCCCATTTCCTGGTCGGCCTGGTCGCCCTGGAGCTGAAGCAGACCTGGCACGCCGTGAGCGCCTTTGGCTCGGTCACCAAGCTGCAACCGGATCATGCCGCCGCCTGGGCCAACCTCGCCAGGCTGTTCATGCAGGCCGGCCAGCCGGCACGGGCTGACGCCGCGCTGGCCAGGGCGGTCGAGCACAATGATGAAAACCCGATTGTGCTCGACCTGATCGGCACGGTGCACGGCCTGCTCGGGGACCAGGTGGAGGCGGGGGAGTGGATCGGCCGGGCGCTGGAAAAACAGCCCGACAGCGTCCAGTTCCTCGTCAACCAGGCCAACAACCACATGTTCCTCAACAAGCTGGATGAAGCGGAGGCGCTGCTGGGCCGCGCGCTCGAGCTGAGACCCGGTAACCCCAATGCGCACTGGCTGCTGTCCGGGCTGAGGAAGGCGACGACCCGGGAGCACGTCGAGGTGCTGGAGCGGCTGGTAACACAGGAGCACAACAATCCCCGCGCCCTGTCCTTCCTTTACTACGGGATGGGCAAGGAACTGGAAGACCTGGAGGACTGGGACAGGGCCTTCGAGGCCTTCAGCCGCGGCGCTGCGGCCAAGCGCAAGACCATCGACGTCGACGAGGCGGCCGAAATCGAGATGTTCGAGGCCTTCGCCGCGACCTTCACCGAGCAGTGGATGGCCCGGGCCGGCGCCGGCCATGACGATCCCTCACCCATCTTCGTGGTCGGGCAACCGCGGACCGGCACCACCCTGGTGGAACGGATCATCACCAGCCACTCCAGCGTGTTCTCCGCCGGGGAGCTGAAACAGTTCGGCCACTGCGTGCGGCGGCTGGCCGACTACCGCGAACCGAAGCGGCATTCGGCCAGGCTCGCCGAGCAGGCGGCCGGCGTCGATCCGAAGCAGCTGGGCGCGGCCTACCTGCAGACGACCCGGCGCTTGCGCGGCACGCTGCCGCGCTTCGTGGACAAGCTGCCGCCGAACTACCTCTATATACCGCTGATTCTCAAGGCACTGCCCAGGGCGAAAATCGTGCATCTCAGGCGAGGCCCCATGGACGCCTGTTTCGCCAGTTTCAAGCAGCTGTTTGCCGATGCCTACTACCATTCCTACGACCAGGCGGAAATGGCCCGGCACCACGCGCGCTACTACCGGCTGATGGACACCTGGCGGGAGCGCTTCGGCGACCGGTTTTTCGACATATCCTACGAGGACACCGCCCGCGACCTGGAACCCAATGCGCGCGCCCTGATCGACTTTCTCGAACTCCCCTGGGAAGACGCCTGTCTGAATTTTCACCAGCAGGACGCCGCGGTCACCACGGCCAGCGTGGTGCAGGTTCGGCAGCCGGCCCACACGCGATCGATCGGCCGGTGGCGGCGTTACGAACGGCAGCTGACGGTGATGCAGCAGACCCTGACAGGGCAGGGTATCCCGCTGGAAATCTAGCCTGGATCGGCAGGGCCTGGCCTGCCGCGGGATCACCCCGGGAGCACCTTGCCGGCACGACCTACCCCGAAGGGGTAGCCGCAATGCCCGCCGGGCCGTTGCAGACCAGGGTATTTCAGAGTAGCCTCGATCAAAGGTGTTGCCGCGAGGCAATTCTGGATTCATAGGGCCTGTAGGCCCGGAAGACCCCGGATACCGCAACACCGGACAATGACTCGATAAGAATTCCAGCGCGCCCGCAGCCCAGCGTTGAAAAAGTCGGAGAGAAAATCATGTCAAACCAGCCCAAAACCCACCTTGAACCGGGACGCACTGCCCCTTGTCTGGATGGCCGTACCAACCGCCCCCGGCGCAAGGCCATGGCGCAAGCCGTCTCGGTCGCCGTGCTCGCTGGCCTGTCGAGCGGGCCGCTGCAGGCGCAGAAGCTCGAGGAAGTGATCGTCACCGCGACCAAGCGCGCCGAGTCGGTCATGGACGTGCCCCTGGCGATCACCGCCATGTCCGGGAATGAAATTCGCGCGGTCAACCTGAATGACGTGAAGGACCTGATCACCTATACCCCGGGAATCAGTGGCAACAGCAAGGACAGCTTCCTGGATTTCGTCAGTGTTCGCGGTATCCGCACCATCGACTTCGGCAACGGCGGGGATCCCTCGGTCAGCCTGTACAAGAACGGCCTCTACCAGGGCCGGACCGGCTCCGCGGTGTCGAGCCTGTACGATATCGAGCGCGCGGAGGTGCTGCGCGGTCCCCAGGGCTTCCTGTTCGGCCGCAACTCCGTCAGCGGCGCCATGAACATCATCACCACCAAGCCGAGTGTCGACCAGACCGAGGGCTATGCCGAGGTGGAAGTCGGTGAGCGGGACATCCTCAACTTCGAGGGCGCCGTCAACTTCCCACTGGGGGACCATTTTGCGGTGCGCGTGGCCGCGTTCCATACCGAGGAAGACGGCTACGTCAAGAACCTGGCCGGCGGCCCGGACCTGATCGAGCACGATAACTCGAGCCTGCGGATTACCACGCGCTACCAGACCGAGCGCCTGACCGCCGACCTGATACTCGAATACGACGACCGCGACCAGTTCGGCAGCGTGTACCGGGCAACCGGCGAGGGCAGGGCGTTCAATTTCCACCAGCGGCGCATCAACGGCGGTCCAATCGAGACCTCCCGCGACGGCCGCACGGTCAACAACGACAATAGCCTGCAACCCACGGACGAGGCGGAAATCTTCGCTGTCGGCCTGCTCATCGAGTATGACATGGGTTTCGCGACCCTGACCTCGCTGACCGGGTACAAAGACCATGACTACCTGTACGCCGAGGACTACGACGCCCTGCCAACCTTCACCTTCAACTACGGCCAGGACCAGGAAGGCGACTATTTCGAACAGGAACTGCGCCTGACGTCCAACGGCGACGGGCCGCTGGACTGGTACGCGGGGGCCTCTTACTACAAGGAGGATATCGACACCGTGTTCCTGGGCCAGCAGGACGAGGACGCCTACTGCCTGGGTTACTGGTACAACACCTGCCAGGACCTGTTTGACTACTACAACTACCTGGACAGCTACTACGGCGGCACCTACTACTGCGACTATTACCTCGATTACTACTTTGGCAGCTGTGAGTGGACCCCGTCGCCGACCGGCGCGATCAATGACCGCAACCGGATCAAGGGCAAGTACCAGGGCTACTCGACCTACGTGGACCTGAAGTACGCCTTCACCGACACCATCGACATGAACCTGGGCCTGCGCTACAGCTGGGATGAAAAAGAATTCTCCCAGGAGGTCCTGTACGACCCGTCGCTGCTCGCCTACAAGGCGCAAACGGGCTTCACCACCCCCCTCGGCCCGCTCAAGGACAAGCAGGACTGGGACGAGGTCACCTGGCGGGTGGTCGCCAACTGGCGCCCCAATGACGACGCCCTGTTCTTCGCCAGCGTGGCCACCGGGTATAAACCGGGCGGCTTCGGCAGCTTCAATATCGAAGGGCCCGGGGCCGACGGCTGTCTGTTCGGCCTGTGCGTCGGCCTGCCCGGCTCGGAAAGGCCCGGAGATTTCGGGCCCGAAAATGTCACGTCCTATGAGATCGGCTACAAGGGCACCCTGTTCGACGGGCGCACCCAGGTCGCGACCACTGCTTTCTACTACGAGTACGAGGACCTCCAGGCCATTTTCTCCGAGGGTCCGCGCCAGGTGGTAGACAACGTCGGTGAGGTCGACGGCTGGGGCATCGAGGCGGAGGTGAACACCGCCATCACCGATTACCTCACACTGCGACTCGGGGCGTCCTGGTTTGATTCCGAAGCCAACAACGTGCAGGCCTTCTGCGGCGCGGGTGAGGTGCTGGATCCGGTGCGCGGCGCCAATGCCTGCGAGGGTAATTCCATTCCCTGGGCTCCCGAGTACACCGCCTTCGCGGTGCTGAGCGGCGTGTTCCCGATCGGCAACAGCGGCGGTGAGGCCTTCGGCAATATCGCCTGGTCCTGGGAAGATGACTACCGCGGTGACTGGCCTGACCCGAGCCTGATCTACCAGCGCATCGAGGCACTGAACCAGACCGATATCGTGCTGGGCTATCGGCAGGAGAGCTGGAGTGTGAGCGCCTATGTCGAAAACGTATTCGACGGGGAGTGGTACGATGGCAACTACCCCGACGATCCGACACCGACCAACATCTACGCCCAGCACACCTTCGGTCCGGCGCGGCCGCGTACCGCTGGCGTACGGGCCAGCTACAACTTCTAGGCTGCGACCATTCACCGGTGACCCTCAGCCCCGGCAGCGCCGGGGCGTTTTCCCGTGGCGGTGGTAACCATGTCTCCTAGACTCTCTCGCAGGGATTTCGTCAGTGGCATGGCCATGGCTGCCGGCGCGCTGCAGTTGAGTCCGCTGGAGGCCGTGGCCCGGGGCCTGCTACCGGGGACTGCCCTGGGCCCGGACTATTACCCTCCGGCGCTCACCGGCATCCGCGGCAGCCACGCCGGGTCTTTTGAAGTGGCCCACGCGCTGGCGAGGGAGGGCCACCGTTTTCCCATACCCCGCGAACAGAGCGAGTCCACCTACGACCTGGTGGTGGTGGGCGGGGGCATCTCGGGTCTGTCGGCCGCGAAATTCTTCCTCGACCGGCAGCCGCAGGGGCGCATCCTGGTACTCGACAATCACGATGACTTCGGCGGCCACGCCAGGCGCAACGAACTGGACGTCGACGGCCGCACTCTCATCGGCTACGGCGGCAGCCAGACCATCGACACGCCGTCGGCCTATTCAACAGTGGCGCGCCAGTTGCTGCAGGATATCGGCGTCGAAATCGATCGCTTCTACGACTACTACGACCAGGCATTCTTCAGCCGGCGTGGCATGGGGCCGGGTATCTACTTTGACAAACCGACCTTCGGCAGCCGCGCACTGACCCCGGACGTGCTCGAGTCCGCGGAGCTGACGCCGCTGGAGCGCGAGGCCGCGGTGCGGGCCATGCCGATCCCGGCTGCCGACCAGGACGCCTTCATCGCCCTGCTGGCCGGCGGCGTGGACTATCTCGCCGGCAGGTCCACCCGCGAAAAGACCGTTTTGTTGCGCAACATCAGCTACCTGGGCTTTCTCGAGCAGTATGCCGGGATGCCGGAATCGGTGCGCGAGACCATCCGCGACTCCTTCCTGCCCATGGTGGGTGTGGGCTGGGAGGCCGCCTCGGCATGGGAAGCCCTGCAGTACGGATTTCCCGGCACAGCGGGGCTGGGCATCGTTTCAAGCATCAAGCACGACGAGCCCTATATACACCACTTCCCCGATGGCAATGCGAGCATTGCCCGATTGCTGGTGCGGAAGCTGATTCCCGACGCCATGCCCGGCCACACCATGGAGGATCTGGTCACCGCGCGGGCCAACTACGCCGCGCTGGATCGCGGCGAATCGCCGGTACGCATTCGCCTGAACAGCACGGCGGTCAATGCGCGCAACACGGCGGATGGCAAGGGGGTGGACGTTACCTACGTCTGCCGGGGCAGTGCCTACCGGGTGCGGGCGAAACACGTGGTGATGGCCTGCTATAACGGCATCATTCCCCATCTGTGCCCGGAACTGCCCGACGCTCAGGCAGAGGCGATCCGCTATGCCACCAAGGTGCCCTTTGTGGTCGGCAGCTTCGCCCTGCGCAACTGGCGGGCGTTTGCGGATGCCGGCTATTTCCGGCTGTACAGTCCGGGCGATGTCATGTTCAAGTACGTGCGGCTGGATTTCCCGGTCAGCCTGGGCAACTACCGCTATGCGCAGGATCCGGACGAGCCGATTGTGGTCACTGCCTGGTATTGCCCCACGCAACGCGGGCTCGATACCAGGGACCAGTACCGGGCCGGCCGGGCGAGGCTGCTGCAGCTGAGTTACCGTGATTTTGAAAGCGACATCTTCCGGCACTTCGACGGCATGCTTGGCCAGCACGGCTTCGACGCCGACCGGGATATCGCCGCGATCACCCTGAACCGCTGGCCCCATGGCTACGCCTACGAGTTCGAGGGGATCGGGGTACCGGCGGAATACGGCCGCTACTCCGGTCCGCACATCGCGGGCCGCGCCCGCCTGGGGCGCATATCGATTGCCAACTCGGACTCGGAGGCCTACGCCTACGCGGACGGCGCCATCGATGCCGCACACCGGGCGGTCAATGAACAGTTGGCGCTGTAGCGGTCTGCGCCAGCAAACAGCCAGGCCCGCGGGCCGCTGAATCCACCGAGGAGCAAGACATGATGACCTACCGGATAGCCCTGATCAGCGCACTCGCCGTCGCCACCCTGCCATTCGCGGCCGCGGAGGACGCCGTACATCCCGCCGCGCTCAGCCGGGCTGACATCGGCGGCGGGATTTTCTCCCACCCGGACATGATCCGCACCACCCACGAGGATGGCAACGTCACCCTGGATGTCACCTCGCTGTTGTCCAGCGACGGGAAATTCGCCTCGGGCATGTACCGGTCGGGCAAGACCCGCTCGGAAATCAACGAGCCCTATGGCGTCGACGAGTTCATGTATTTCCTCGAGGGCAGCGTGACGCTCACCTCCAGTGATGGCAGCGTGAAGACCATCGAGGCGGGTGAGGCGGTGACCATCCCGAAGGAGTGGACCGGCATCTGGGAGACGGATGGCTACACCAAGATCTGGGTCATCTATTCCGCCGATGGCAGCGGCCTCTGATCAGCCCGATTGGCACTGGCACAGTGACTGAACAGCACGCGGCCCTCGTTCATCACCGCACGGTCTTCGACGGCTGGCGCTCCATTGCCCTGGCCATCTACATGGCCCTGGCCGGCTACAGCGTCATGGTGGGGATACCGGTTATCAGTACGGCCTGGGTATCGTTGCTGGGTTTCACGGAAGTGCAGGTCGGCCGGATAGCCGGTGCCGACCTCGGCGGTTTCTCGCTGGGCGCGGTGCTGATCTCGCTGTTCGTGGCACGGATCAACCGGCGCCTGCTGGTGATTGCCTCCGCGGCAGTCGCCATCGGCGCGAACGCCCTGTGCATGGTCATGTTGAGTTACGAGGAGACCCTGTGGTTGCGGGCCATTGCCGGCGCGGGCAGCGGAGCCTTCACGGCGGTGGCGATGGCCACGCTGGCCGGCACCTCGAAGCCGGCGCGGGCCTTCAACATACTGCTGTTTGCGTTCGCGTTCTCCCAGGGCGGGGAACTGTATCTGCTGCCCAAATTGTCCATGGACGGCATCTACCTGTTTTTTATCTGCACCTATGTGGTCGCCCTGTTATTCCTCGCCTGGTTGCCGCCCAGGCCGGTTGAGAAGGCCCTGGACGTGGAAATCGACGTGGAGGACGCGACACACCGGCATCACGAAGAGCACGTGCACGTACCGGCGATCGTGCCGTGGCTGGTACTCGCGGCGGTGCTCTTCACCTACCTGAACATCGGCGCGTACTGGACCTATATCGAACTGGCCAGCGCGGCCTCTGCCGCGGATCCGGACTGGGTCGGTCAGCTGCTGGTGTACACCTCGGTGTTCTCCGTGATTGGCTGCGCCTGCGCGACCGTCATCAGCAACCGGTTCGGACTGGCGCGGCCACTGCTGGTCACCCTGGTGGGGCAGGCGATCATCGTGGGCATGCTGGCGAACGGCATCAACAACCTCAATGTCATGATCAGTATGTTCAGCTTCAATTTCTGCTGGATCTTTGTGGACGTGTACCAGGCGGCCACGATTGCCAACGTCGATCACTCGGGCCGCTTTCCCGCGCTGCTGCCGGGCGCGCAGGGCCTGGGCCAGATCATTGGCCCGAATCTCGCCGCCTCGATACTCGCACTGGGGATGGGCTACGGCGCGGTGTTCATACTCTGCGCGCTGGCCTCTCTCACCGCCTTCGGGATCTACCTGTTCATGTACCTGCGGCTGCGGCGTACCCTGCCGGCCCTGGCGGATGCCTCCTGAGTCGCAGCGCCGTGATGTGCCCGGGTCGAAACAAAACGCGCTAAACTGGGACATGCAAACGGACCGCGCCCACGATGACCGATTCCTCTTTTGACGCCCTTGTTATCGGTGGCGGCCACAACGGCCTGACCACCGCCAACTACCTCGCTCTCGGCGGCATGAAGGTCTGCGTACTGGAACAGCGCGAGGTGCTGGGCGGCGCCGCGGTCAGCGAGGAGTTCCACCCGGGCTATCGCAATTCACTGGCATCCTACGTGGTCAGCCTGTTGCGCAAGGAGGTGGTACAGGACCTGGAGCTGGCCCGCTACGGCTATGAACCGATCCTGCTGGAAAACTCACTGTACCTGGATTCGCGTGGCGATTACCTGCTGTTGAACGCAGACGAACAGCACGACCGGGCCCAGTTCGAAAAGTTTTCGGCCACTGACTTCGACGCCATGCGGGCTTTTGAAGACAGCGTCGACAAGGTCGGCCGTATCCTCGCCAAACAGTGGCTTCGCGAGCCGCCGCGGCTGCACGGCGGCGGGCTGGGCGATCTGCTGGATGCCGTCAAACTCGGACTGGATGTCTATCGTCTGGACGAGGACAGCCGCTGGCGCCTGCTGCAGTTTTTTGTCGGCGCGCCGAAGAGCATCATCGAGCGCTGGTTCGACAGCGACAAGGTCAAAGCCATGGTCGCCGCCCACATCATGCCGGCGAACTATGCCCCGCTGACCCAACCCGGCGCCAGCCTGGCCATGCTGCACCACGCGGTGGGCGAGATCGCCGGCCGCACCGGCGCCTGGGGCCTGGTGCGGGGCGGCATGGGCACCATCACCCAGGCGATGGCGAGCTCCGCGCGCGACAAGGGCGTGACCTTGCGGACCGGCGCGGGGGTATCCCGCATCCTGGTGCGGGAGGGCGCCGTTCGCGGGGTGCAGTTGGCGAGTGGGGAGGAAATACTGGCCCCGGTGGTCGCCGCCAACACCGACCCCAAACGGACCTTTCTCACCCTGCTCGGAGAGCAGCACCTGCCACAGGAATTCGTGCGCGATATCCGCGCCTTCCGCCAGGAGTCGGCCTCCCTGCGGATGAACCTGGCCCTGCGGGACCTGCCCGAGTTCGCCGCGATCCCGGGCACCGAAGTCGGGCCGCAGCACCGGGCCAGCATTACCTTTATCGAGAGCATGGACCACCTGGACGAGGCCTATGGCTCGGCCAGGCGAGGCCTGCCGGCCGATCCGCCGATCATCGAGGCGATCATCCCGAGCAGTGTCGACGACAGCCTGACCGACCAGCCCGGCACCCACGTGATGAGCCTGCTCTGCAAGTACATGCCCTACGACCTGGCCGGGGGCGCCCTCTGGGATGAGCGCAAGCCCGCGGTGGTCGATTCGATTCTCCGCCACCTGCAGGCCTTCATCCCCAACCTCGGCGAGATCCTGGTGGCGACCCAGTGCCTGTCGCCGCTGGACCTGGAACGACTGTTCGGCATGACCCGCGGCGACATCTGCCACGGCCGGATGGAGCCCGACCAACTCTACAGCGCGCGCCCGCACCCGCAGGCGGCACAGTACGCCACCCCGGTACCGGGATTGTACCTGTGCGGTTCCGGCACCCATCCCGGCGGTGGCGTCACCGGGGCCCCGGGCTACAACGCGGCCAGGCGAATCCTGCAAGACCGGCGCTGATACCCCACTGATAAAAAGGGGACAGTTCATAAAAAGGGGACAGTTCACTTAATTCCGGTAGGAATTAAGTGAACTGTCCCCTTTTTTGTCCCCTTTTTACTGCGGAGAGTCCGCTGTTTCCCCGCTAGCGATCCTGCAGTATGGCGCGGGCCGCGTTGTGTCCCGGCAGGCCGCTGACACCACCGCCGGGATGGGCGCCGGAGCCACAGAGATAGACGCCCTGGACGGGCATCCGGTAAGCCGCGTGTCCCGCGACAGGGCGCTGGAAGTAGAACTGGTCGAGGTGCAGTGCGCCGTGAAAAATATCACCACCGACCATGTTCAGGTCGCGCTCGATATCCAGCGGGGTCTTGATCTGGCGGCCCACTACCGAGGCCCGGAAATTCGGCGCGTACTGGTCGATGGTGTCAATCACCCGGTCCGCCACCTGGTCCCGCACCTCGTCCCAGCTCTGGCCATCCGGCAGGTGGCGCTGGAAATGCTGGCAGAACAGGCTGGCGACGTGACCTCCCGAGGGCGCCAGCGAATCGTCCTGGGTGCTGGGCACCTGCATGGAAATCACCGGGTTGCGCGACCAGCCGTTCTGCCGCGCGTCGTAGTAGGCGTCCTGGATGTAGTTGAGTGAGGGACTGACCTCGATAGCCCCCAGGAAGTGGTCATCGCCGTGACCAGCCATGCTGGTGAAGCGCGGCAGCTCCGACAGGGCCACGTTCATCCGGAAGGTCGCCGAGTGGCTGCGGTAACTGTCGATACGGCGCTGGTCGGGCGGGTCCAGCAGGGCGGGATCCAGCAGTTTCTGTAGCAGGATCTGCGGATGCACATTCGCCGCCACGACGCCAGCGGTGAGCTCCCGGCCATCGGCCGTCACGACGCCCGCGGCGCGGCCACCGTCGACCAGGATGCGGCTGACCGGGGTGTCGGTCTCGATGCGAGCGCCCCGGCTGCGCGCGAAGGAGGCCATGGACTCGCTGATCGCACCCATCCCGCCCCGGGCAATACCCCAGGCGCCGGCCCGGCCCTTCACCTCCCCGAAGGCGTGGTGCAGCAATACGTAGGCCGTTCCCGCCTGGTAGGGCTCGGCAAAGTTGCCGATTACGCCCTCGAGTCCCAGCACCCCTTTCAGCGCCTCCCCCTCGAACCAGCTATCCAGATAGTCCCCCAGCGAACGGGTCATGAGCTCGGCGAGTATCGCCTGGTGTTCCTTGCTCAGTTTACGCAACAGGTTGCCGGCCCTGAGCAGGGTCAGGGCGTCGCGCCAGCCTCCCCCCAGATTGGGCGGAGCTTGCACAGCGAGCTCCCGCAACGCCATGGCCACGGTGGCGATGCCACTGTCGAAGGCCTCGATACGTTCCGCGTCGCGACGGGAAAACCTGGCGATCTCGGCGTTCGCCTGGGCGTCATCGCGCGTCAGCAACAGGTGATCGTCCTGCAGCAGGCTGAGCGTACCCGCCGGTCGCTCCAGGATGTCCAGGCCATGCTGCTCCAGCTCGAGGTCGCGGATGACCTGTGGGTGCAGCAGGCTCACCGAGTAGGAATACACCGAGTTGCGGAATCCGGGATGGAATTCCTCGGTCACGGCCGCGCCACCTACCACCGGCCTTGCCTCCAGTACGGTTACCCGCAATCCGGCTTTGGCAAGATAGCCCGCACAGGTCAGGCCGTTGTGCCCGGCACCGATAACGATTACGTCTGTGTCGGTCGCCACTCGGATCACTCCAGTAAAATCAATCGGGAACAGCGTCGGCGCGCCTGGCCCGAGTATAACCAGCTCTTCACAAGGCGTCCCGCAGCTTGAACCAGCTCATCCCCAGGGCCAACCCCGGTCGTCGGAGCCATTTACCCCCGGGAAAGGGCCTGTGGGGAATGCGGGCGAACACGTCGAAGCGGTGCGGGGCGCCAGTGACCATCTCCGCCGTGATCCGGGCCACGATATGGCTGGGCGCGACCCCGTGACCCGAATAGGCCTGTATGAAGGACACCCCGTCAGACAGGTGGCCCAGCTGCGGCATGCGATTGAGGCCGATCCCGATATAGCCGCTCCAGCCATAGTCGATGCGCGTATCCGCCAGTTGCGGAAAGACGCGCTCCATCTTGCGCCGCAGCACCCCCTCCAGGTCGGCCGGTTCCAGGCCGGTGTAATTGGACAGTCCGCCGAACAGCATCCGGCGGTCAGCGGACAGGCGGAAGTAGTCCAGCGCGGTGCGCGGGTCGCACACCGCCACATCTCCCGGCAGCAGCGCTTGCGCCAACGCCTCCGACAGGGGCTCGGTGGCAATGATCGAGCTGCTGGAAGGCAGCACCCGACTCGCCAGTGTGCCGACCAGGCCGCCGAGGTAGGCATTGCCGCAGAGAATCACCCTACGTGCCGACACGCTGCCTCCCGCGGATATCACCCGGGGCCTGCTGCCCGTGTCCAACTCGAGGACGCGCGACTGTTCGAACAGCCGTGCGCCGAGATGCGCCGCAGCGCTGGCCTCGCCAAGACACAGATTCAGGGGATGAATATGGCCGTTAGCGTAGTTCAACAGGCCACCGAGGTAGCGCTCGGAGTTGACGTACTGCCGCAGCGCTTCCCGGTCCAGCAGGGTGTAGTCGAAACTATTGCCGATGGACTTTTCAAAGGCCTTCCACTCGGCAAACTGTTTCATATGCCTGGGCTTCAGGGCCACGTCGCAGTAACCCCACTTGAGATCACAGTTTATCCGGTACTTTTCAATGCGCTCCCGAATGATCTCCCGGGCCTCCAGGCCCATCTGGTAGATCGCCTGGACGCCGTCGCTGCCGATATGCTTCCGGAACCGCTCCGGGTCGCGTCCGATTCCGCCGATGATCTGTCCGCCATTGCGCCCGCTGGCCCCCCAGCCGATCCGATTGGCTTCCAGCAACACCACGTCGATATTGCGCTCGGCCAGCTCCAGCGCGGTATTGATGCCGGTGAAACCACCGCCGACCACCACGACATCCGCCTCGATATCATGTTCCAGGACCGGGTAGCCTGTTTGTCGATTGGCTGTGGCCGCGTAGTAGGAGCTGGTATGCTCGGTGGTTTCCAGCGGCGTTCTGAGTCCCAACATAAGTGCTGTCCAGTCGATCGGGTTTCGCCCTGCAGGTCCGGTGGACGGGCGACCAGGCAACATATTAACTACGCTTGGAACTCGTTCCCAATTAATATGGACGGAATGACTGAGCCCATGAAAATTGCCGAGCAGTCGGAACTGGACACCTTTCTCGAGGCGCGACCGGATGTCCGGATGCTCGAGCTGCTGATGCCGGACATCAACGGCATCCTTCGCTGCAAGCGGATTCACCGGCGGGAGTTTGAAGATCTCTACCAGGGCCGGGTGAAGGCGCCTCTGACCGTGCCGCTGCTCGGTATCACCGGGCAGTTCTATAATGCTGAGCTTGACGCCAGCCTCGTTGCCGGCGACCCCGACCAGCTACTGGTTCCTGTCAGCCATTCACTGGCACCGATCCCCTGGCTCGACTCTCCGACCGCGCAGGTACTTACCGGGTTTGCCGACTCCGACCTGCAACCCTCCTGGCCCGACCCACGCAACGTGCTGTCCCGCGTGGTGGCCCGCCTCGCCGGGGAGGGCATACACCCGGTCGTCGCGACCGAATTGGAGTTCTACCTGCTTGCGGACAGGGACGCACCGGTGCCGGCGCCGCTGCAGGGCAAGATTACCGGCATCGGCCGCAAGCAGAGCGGCATCCAGTACTGCATGCCCGATGACCTGTACGACTGCGACGGGTTTCTGGACGACGTCAGGATAGCCTGCGAGTTGCAGGCCGTGCCCCTGACCACGATCCACTCGGAGTTCTCCGGGGGGCAGTGGGAAATCAATACCCATCACAGTGCGGACCCCGTTCTGGCCTGCGACCACGCCATGCTGTTGAAACGCATTATCAAGGGGGTCGCGCGCAAACACGACCTGGGCGCCACCTTCATGGCCAAACCCTTTGATGCCTCTGCCGGCAGCGGGCTGCATATCCACGCGAGTTTCTACGACGAGGACGGCGGCAACCTGTTCGCGGGATCCGGCAGCGCGCCAGACAGTGTTTCGGATGAGCTGCGCCACGCCGTGGCCGGCCTCGTCAGCACCGCCGATGAAGCGATGGCGATCCTCGCGCCCAACGCCAATTCCTATCGCCGCTTCAAGGCCGGCGCCTTTGCGCCTTCCACACCGAACTGGGGCTTCGATCACCGGGAGGTGGCTCTCCGCATTCCCCTGTCCACCCCCGACAATCGCCGCATCGAACATCGGATTGCCGGGGCAGACGCCAATCCCTACCTGGTTGCGGCGGCGGTGCTGGCGGGCATGCATCACGGCCTCCGCAACCGGCTGGTTGCGGGGAATCCGGTGCCTGCAGGCTCGGATCTTTCCCATGCAAAAGTCACCCTGCCACGGCGCTGGGACAGGGCGCTGGATTTGTTCAGGAACGGCTCTGTCCTGCCTGACTACCTGGGAGAAACTTTCTGCCGCGCGTTTGCCGCCGTGCGCCAGGGAGAGTGTGATGACTTCCACGGCCGCGTGACAAACCTGGATTACGAGTTCTACCTGCGGTCGATCTAGCGCCTCGTCATCCCCGCTCAAATTCGTCATTCCCGCCAAGGCGGTATCGGGCCGGCGTCTGGCCCGTGAGTTTTTTGAACGCGGCATAAAAGGTCGAGGTCGAATTGAAACCCACCGCAAGCGCGACGTCGAGAATGGAAGCGGCATCGTCAGATGCAGTCGACAGTAAGCGGGTGGCTTCACGCACCCGGTAGCCGTTCACGAAGTCGAAGAAACTGACCCCGTAACCCTCGTTGATCGCCTGTGAGAGATGGTTTACCGAGCAACCGAGCCGGTCGGCCAACTGGGGCAGGGACAGGTGCGAGTCCAGGTAGAGCTGCTCGTTGTCCATGGCATCACCGAGGCGCATCTTGACTGCGTGCAATCCGGCGGCGTCGAGCCCCGATTTGGCATAGCGCTGTTTGCCGGGGGCGCTGCTTGCCAGGCGGCCGGCCAGCAGGGGATCGCGGTAGTAATCATCGATCCTGACCGCACTGTCTCCGGCCATGGTGATGAATTCCGCGCCCATCCAGGCCTGCGACCTGCCGCCGGGTTCGGCCGGGTCAACCCGGTACTGGAATGCGATCGTGTTGTCGCCGGTCAGTATGTCTCCCACCAGGGTGTAATAGCCGTTTTCCCGGTGGAAATAGTCCCACAGGTGACTGACAAATTCCTCCCGCGACAGCTGCTGTTGCGCGGGAATATCGCAGTAGGTACCGCCACTGGCCAGGTGATCTGCGACCTGCCGCGGGTCATGGCGATTCCAGGCGTCGATGTAACTCTTTACGAAATCGGTGGTCAGCATTGCGTGTATACACACCCGTCCATCTGACGTCAGGGCTTTACATATCACATCTGCCGAATGATGTCATGGCGAGGGGGCTGTGCTGACGGACTGCGACGTCAGAACCGGGGTGGCGGCGTGGCGCGTGCTCTTGCCGGTGCCCAGAACGGTTGGTCCCTGACTGTACAGCGCGCCATCTTGCGGTAATAACGCAGCTCTTTGCGGTAGTAGATCTCGGCCCAGACCTCCCCGGCCAGGGCCGGCGTCTCGAGCATCGCCAGGCCGATGTTTGTTTTGGCAGCGGGCGACCACATCGCCGAGGTGATATAGCCGATCTCTCTCTTGCAGGCCTCGCTGTCGTACATGATGGCGCCTTCGGCCACCTTGTTGCCGGCGATATCCAGCTTGACCAGGGTGTATTTCGAGCCGCGCTCACGCTCTTCCAGCAGCGCCCGTCGACCGTTGAAGTGCGGCTTTTTGAAGTCCACCAGCCAACCCAGGCTCAACTCGAAGGGCGACTGGTCGTGGTGATAGTGGATCGTTTTCAGGGCCTCTGACAACTCCATGTCAGGCATGATGAAACCCGCTTCCATGCGCGCCATGTTGGTCGCGGACTCGCCGTAGGGGTGAATACCGTGATTTTCACCGGCGGCATACAGGGCATCCCAGAGAGCCAGCGCCCGGGCGGGTTCGATCCAGAGCTCGTAGCCGAGATCGCCGGTAAAACCGGTGCGGGAGACCATCAGGCTCGCACCCTCGAACGGGAAGTGCATCACCCCGAAGGGTTTCAGGCTTTCGATCCCGGCGAGGCCCATGTCGATGAGGGTTGCGCAGGATGTCGGGCCCTGTAACGACAGGGCGGCAATGTCGTCACTCACGTCGACTATCGTCAGGTCGTCAAACCCCAGCGCGCTCTTGCGCAACCAGGCCAGGCAGGGACTGCCACAGGTGAGCATGTAGCGATCCTCACCCAGCCTGAAGATGGTGCCATCGTCCACGACCCGGCCGTCGTCGGTGCACCAGCACACGTAGGTCACCCGATCGATATTCAGTTTCCGCACATCCCGCGTGACCATCCGGTTGAGCATGTCCAGGGCGTCGGGGCCGCTCACGTGGTATTTCTGCATCGGGCAGATATCGTAGGTGCCACAGGTGTTGCGGATACAGAAATACTCGTATTCCGCCTCGTAGTAATAGTCGGCAAATTTGTAGCCGTTCCAGGCCGACCAGGCATCGCGCAGGTTCAGCGGTGCCTGGCGCGGGTGAAAATGTGTCAGTTTCAGCCGCTCCCCGGCGAAAGGGTCGTTCGCCGGCGTCGCTTCACTCGTCATAGCAGTCGTCCTCAGGCACCGTATTGGGCCGCTTCAGGTCCATCAGGATTTCCCGCGCGGCGTTGGCGCCGCAGGCCGAGGAGACACCGCCCCCCGGGTGAGTCGATGAGCCGCACATATAAAGCCTGTTCACCGGCATGCGGTACTGGCCATAGCCGGGAAACGGGCGATTGAACAGCAGCTGGTCGATGGTGAGTTCACCCTGGAAAATGTTGCCCTCGGTGAGCCCGATCTCGTTTTCGATCTCGTGCGGTGTGCGCACCTCCATGTGCACGATGAGATCCTTGAAGCCGGGGCTGTAGCGCTCGAGTTTATCGATGACCGTCTGGCCGAACCGGTCGCGCTTCTCGGGCGTCCAGGGGCCGTCCGCCAGTTGCGGCGGGCAGTACTGGATGAAGTTCGACATCCAGTGCTTGCCGGGGGGCGCCACGGTGGGCTCCCAGGCGGAGGGAATCACGGACTCGATGAAGGGGTCGTCCGACCAGGTGCCACGCTTCCAGCTGTCGTAGGCGCGCTCCATGGTTTCCAGTGAGCCGACGAAGGTCTGGCCGCCGCGGTTGATGTAGCGATTGTCGGGCAGGTTGTTGAACTTCGGCAGGCCCGACAGCGCAATATTGACCTTCCCCGAGGAGCCGCGAATCTTGAAATTCTGCGCCCGCTCGTAGATGCCCGGCGGCAGGTCGTTCCTGTCCATCACCTGGGTAAACGTGCGCCTTGCGTCCAGGTTGGAGACCACGATGCGGGCATACAGCTCGTCGCCGTTTTCCAGCGCCACCCCCACCGCCTGGCCGTTCTTCACCAGGATCTGCCGCACCCCGGCGCCGGTGCGAATCTCACCGCCCTGTGTCTGCAGTGCGCCGGCCAGGGCGTTGGAGATGGCCCCCATGCCGCCGCGCGCCAGGCCCCAGGCCCCGACCGTGCCGTCCACGTCGCCCATCACGTGATGCAACAGGATGTACGCCGACCCGGGGGAGTAGACACCCAGCGCGGTACCGATAATGCCCGGACTGGCCATGGCCGCCTTGACCAGGTCGTTCTCAAAGTAGTCCTCGAGGAAATCGGCTGCACTCATGGTGAAGAAGCGCACGTACTCGTACAGTTCCCGCTCCCCCAGGGCCCAGAACTCTTTCGCCAGGAACAACAGCTCGCGAATATCACGTGCTTTGAACGAGCTCGGATCGGGCGGCGTGCGCAGCAGCGTCTTTCGGATCAACTGGGCATAGCGGCCCAGGTCCGCCTGGAAGCGGCTCATGGACGCCGCGTCGTGGGGCGAGTGGCGCTTCAGTTCGAGATAGTTCGCCTGGTGATCGGGGTAGTCGATCAGGGTCTGGCCATCGTCACCGAAAGCCACGGTGCCGAGGTAGGGCACCAGCAACAGGCCGTGGCGGGCGAGGTCGAGATCCCGGTGTATTGCCTGACGCATCATGCTGCATACGTAGGAGCAGTTGGAGTAGAACCAGCCCTCGTGTAATTCCCGGGTGACCGCTGCGCCACCGATGTAATCGTTCTTTTCCAGCACCACCACGTCCAGGCCGGCCTTGGCCAGGTAGGCGGCATTGGTCAGGCCGTTGTGGCCGGCGCCGATGACAATGGCGTCGTACCGCTTCATCGCAGGATCTCCCGGGCCGCGTTGTAGCCGGGGCCGCCCATCAGGCCGCCACCCGGGTGGCAGCCCGCGCCACAGAGAAAAAGGCCGGGAATCGGCGTGCGGTACTGCGCCGCCTCGTAGGTGGGGCGCATCATCAACAGCTGGTCGACCGCGAACTCGGTGTGGTGCCAGTGCCCGCCGGTGACCCGGTGCAGACCCTCCAGGTCCTCGGGGGTCAACAGCTCGGCGTGCAGCACCAGGTCGCGCAGTGTGGGCGCGTACTGCGCCAGCGTATCGAGCACCCGCCCGGTCAGGCTGGCGCGGGCGGCATCGGTCCAGCCGCCTTTCAGCCGCGCCGGTACATACATGACCTGCGCCGACAGCACGTGCTGTCCGCCGGGCGCCAGCGACGGATCATGCAGGGACGGGATCACCACCTCCATCACCGGATGCTCCGAGAACTGGCCGTACTTGGCATCGTCGAAGGCGAACTCCAGGGCGTCCGGCTCAGGGGCGATGATCATGCGCCCATCGGGTCGGTCGAGTCCGGTGAAGGCGGGCAGATCGCTGAGCGCGAGATGCAGCTTCGCCACATAGCCCTCGCAGCGCAAGCGCCGGATGCGGTTGCTGAACTCGATTTCCAGGTGGCGCGCGCCCACCAGCTTGAGAAAGGTCCGCTGCGGGTCGGCGGATGAAATCACCCGGTCCGCCGCGATGTGCTCACCATCGACCAGTTCTACCCCGGTCACGCGCTGGCCGCTCTCATCGCCTGCAACGCTGACCCGGGCAACCGGCGCGCTATAACGCAGTTCGGCGCCGGCACCGGTGGCCGCTGACTGCAGGGCCCGGATCAATCCCTCGATACCCGCAGATGGAATCGCATGAAAGCCACCGTGCTCTCCCGACATCCGGTACAACAGGGCGAATACGGCGCTGTTCGGTGACCGGGGGGCGAGCTTCGACCCCACCAGCCCATCCCAGCTGAGCGCAGCCTGCAGCAGTTTACTGTCGAAATATTCGTCCATCAGGTCGCGGGTGGGCAGGGTCGCCACCCGCAGGAATTCCAGCATGTCGTCTTTTCCGAGCATCCGCAGCCTCAGGCCGAGCTGGCCAAAGGTGAGCAGTTCGCTAACGCTGTTGTTGCCGACGCGCGGCATGGTCTTCAACCAGAACGGCTCCAGCGCACGGGCGTATTTCTCCAGCGTCTTGCGGTAATCCGCGTAGCGGCGGCCGTCGGTCTCGCCGGCACCGGTCACACCCTGGCGGTCGATCACCAGATGACTGCCCGCCGGGTCCAGTGCAACCGTCGGCAGCGGCGCCCGGGCCGGTTCGTAGCAGTGCGCCGCCAGTTTCAGGTCGGCGGCGATGGTGGGGGAAAAGTGGCTGATCGTATGCGCCACCGAGGCCCGAAAACCGGGGTGGAACTCACGGGTGGCGGCCAGGCCGCCCGCTGTCTCCGAGGCCTCGAGTACCAGCACGCGCTGTCCGCCCCGCGCGAGGCAGGCGGCGCAGATCAGGCCGTTGTGGCCGGCACCGATGACGATGCTGTCGTAGTTGCTCACTGCTGGAGGGTCCGCCGGAAACCAACAAGCGGCGAGGGTAACCCCGCGTCGGAGTGGGAACTACCGCGCCTATACGCCGGGATAAGGCGCGGCCGGCAAGGCGCGGCCGGCAAGGCGCGGCCGGCTGGGCGCGGCCGGCGAGACGCGCTCAGGCGACGGCCTCCACGTCTACGGTGCAGTCGTAATAGCAGGCGCCGCCGGCGAGGTCGGCCTTGTGGCCCGGAATCAGGGCGTTGACCGTCTGCCCGGTGGGGCTGTTGTCAATCCAGGCCCCCTTGGGCACGAACAGGGTGCCGCCGCGCACCCTGTCGGTCAGGCTGAGGGGCAGGCGGACTTCCCCCAGCTCATTAAAAAGCCGCACGAGCTGGCCGTCCCGCAGCGCCAGCGAGCCGGCGTCGTCCGGATGCATTTCACAGACCAGGTCCCGGTCATGCCCGGCCTCACCGCCGAAGGTCGAATTGATACGCCGCTCCGAGGCGGGGCTGACCAGGATGAACCGGCGTTCGGACTCGAGCGCCTGGAAGCGCGGCAAGCCCTGGCCACACCCGGCCTCCAGCGCCGCGCTGAACAGTTCGATGCGGCCGCTGGGGGTAGCCGGCGGCAGGCCGCGCAGCAGGCCCGGCGCGGCGATACCGGACATGTCCACGGCCCGCTCGGGCGGCAGTTCGCTGGGCCGCAGCCCGCCCAGAGCCTCGCAGCCGGGCTCCAGCGCCTGGTCCATCAACTGTTCGTCGGTATCGCGGAAACAGGCTTCCTCGAAGCCGAAGCGATCCGCCAGGCGGCGGAATATCTCGGTGTTGGGGAGGGACTCGCCCAGGGGCGGCAGCACCGGCACCGTGCGCTGCAGGTAGTGATGGCCGTAGGACTTGTAGAGATCGCCGTATTCCAGATGGCTGGACGCGGGCAGGATCACATCGGCACAGGCCATGGAGTCGGTCATGCTGAGGTCGGAACCGACCACGAACAGCTCCTCGCGGTGCAGGGCCGCGAGCATCTCGTTCTGCCGGGGATGCACCGCCACCGGGTTGTGGTTGTAGACAAACACGGCCCGGATGGGCAGCTGGTCGCCCGGGTCGAGAATATGGCGCGGCAGGTCCAGCACATTGAAGCGGCGCAACCCCGCCGGCGCCAGGTCGGGACGGGACAGGGCGTCATCCGCCACCGGGAAATAGCCCGAAACGTCACATACCCCGGCGCCAGCCCGACCAAAATTGCCGGTCAGCGCCGGCAGCGCAAACAGGGCCCGCAGCCCGGAACCGCCGTTGCGATTGCGTTCAGGCGCCACTCCCACCGAGATGGCCGCCGGGCTGAGGTCGCGCCACCAGCTCGCGAACCGGCGGATGTCCTCCTCCCGCAGGCCGCACAGGTCGGCTGCTCGCTGCGGCGTGTAGTTGGCCGACTCGGCGAGGAATTCCGCGGCACCGGCAACATGTTGTGCGATGAAGGCCTCGTCCAGCCCGCCTTCCGCCGCCAGCAACGCCGCCACCGCATAGGCCAGTACGACGTCGGTACCGGGCAGCAGCGGCAGGTGCAGGTCGGCGTCATCGGCGATACGGGTGCGCTTGGGATCGACCACGACCAGCCGCGCGCCGCGCCTGCGGGCATCCCGGATCAGCGTGGTCAGGTGCAGGTTGCAGGCGGTGATGTTATTGCCCCAGACCACGATCAATTGGGAGTGCTGCAGCTCGGTGTAGGCGATGCCGCCCACCTCGCCGAACACGGCATTCCAGGCGGCGCTGGATACGCCCGCACAGAGCGGCGAGGAATCCACCAGGCTGGCGCCGAGCCGGTGGAAGAAGCGCTTGTCCATCGAGCGGCCCGCGAGCAGGCCCATGGGCCCGCCGTAGGTCAGCGGGGCGATAGCCTCGGAGCCGTGCTCATCAATGATCCCGGTGAATCGCTGGTGGATGGTGTCCAGCGCCTCGTCCCAGGACACCGGCCGGTAGGCACCCGCACCTTTGGGTCCGTCGCGCAGCATCGGGGTGAGCAGGCGCCGGGGGCCGTGCACCTGGTCCGGCAGGGCCTGGGCAACCTTGGCGCAGATCTTCCCGCGGGTGAAGGGGTTGGCAGCGCTGCCACGCACCCGTCGTACCCGGCCGCCGGCCACCTCGATCGAGAGGCTGCAGGTGTCGGCGCAGTCCAGCGGGCAGACGCTGGGGTGGACAGTAACTGGTGCCTCGGCGGACGTCATGGCGAGCCCCTGTCAGACTGAAGGGACATTATAGCGCAGCGCGAGACTCATCCGCTGTCGGGGTTTGCTCGGTTGCAAGGCCGCACCGCGCAGCCGACCCTCAAAGAAACGCTACATCAGGCTGCGCTGTTCCTGGTTTCAGCGATTCCACCACGGCAGGTCAGAAAACGCGCGCAAATCCAGTTCATGGGTCCAGGCCGATCGATGTTGATGAGCGAGGTGAAAATAGGTTTCCGCGACCTCGGCCGGCACGATCAATCCGTCGTGTTCGCCACCGCGCGATTCGCGCAAGACCTGGAAGTTTTCCGGCCCCAGCATCTTGCCCAGCGTGTCGGGGGCGTCCACCGCACCATCGATAATGATGTTTGCGACATGAATACCTTTGGCGGAGAACTGCGCGTTGAGTGACTGGCACAACATACGCCGTCCCGCCATGGCCGCACTGTGGGCGTGTTGCCCGGCGTTACCGCGCACGGCGGCGGTTGCAGAGGTAACCAGGATGACCCCCTTGCCCCGTTCCGCCATCAGCGGACATACCACGGAGGCCAGGCGGAAAAGGCCGAACGTGCCGAGCTGCCAGCATCGCTCGAATGTCTTGTAAGACGTGTCCTCCAAAAGCTGATTGCCCGTCTGTGCCCCGATGTTGTACACCACAACGTCAATCGGTCCAAGCTCTCGTTCGACGGCGGTTACCCGGTCCTCCAGGCTGCCTTCCTCGATGATATTCAACAGATAGCCGCTGGCCGAGCCCCCTGACGCCTCGATCTCCGCGACCATGCGCCGCAGCCCTTGTTCGTCGCTACGCCGGCAAAGAACCGCATGGTAGCCGCCGGCCGCGAACCGCTTGCCCACGTGTCCACCAATTCCGGCGCCCGCGCCGATGACCAGACAGATTGGTTTCATGCGCTTTCTCCCTTCCACGAGACACACTGACCGGAATAACCCGGCACCAGCGGCAGCTCACCCCAATCAGGGACAAACCAGACACCTACGTGTGGGGTTCACACGTCCAGGTTGGCCACGGACAGCGCGTTTTCCTCGATGAAGTCACGGCGGGGCTCCACCGCGTCGCCCATCAAGGTGGTGAAGATCTGGTCCGCCGCGATAGCGTCTTCGACGGTGACCTTGAGCATACGGCGCACTTCCGGGTCCATGGTAGTCTCCCACAGCTGCTCCGGGTTCATCTCACCCAGGCCCTTGTAGCGCTGGATGTTGTAGCCCTTGCGCGCCTCGGCCATCAGCCAGTCCAGGCCCTCGGCAAAGTCGCGGGTCTGCAGGGTTTTGTCGCCACGCTGGAAGTAACCGTCTTCCTCGATCAGGTGGTTGATGGTCTCCCCCAGGGCCACCAGGCTGCGGTATTCACCGGAAGAGAAAAACTCGTGGTGGTATTCGGTTTCCGATTCCACCCCGTGCGCCAGCAGGCGTACCACGGGGTAGAAGAGTTGCCGCTCCTGGTCCTTGCGCACCACCACGGCGTAGCTGCTGCCCTTGGCCGCCACGGTTTGTAAGCGCTCACTTAACTGTTCGCTGAAGGCCTGCACCCGGGTCTCGTCCTTCAACTCCTCGAGGGTGATCGAGTCGCCGTAGACCATCTGCCACAGGACCTCGCTGGCGTAGAGCCGGCTCAGCCGGTCGATGGTGGCGGCCACGGTACGATAGCGACCGACCAGGTCCTCCAGGCCACTGCCGGAGATGGCCGGGGCGTCCGGGTTGACGAATATCGACGCCCCGTCCAGGGCCGACTGGGTCAGGTACTGGTTCAGGGCCTCGTCATCTTTCAGGTACTGGTGTTGCTTGCCCCGGGCAATCTTGTACAGGGGCGGCTGGGCGATGTAGACGTGACCGCGCTCGATCAGCTCCCGCATCTGGCGGAAGAAGAAGGTCAGCAAGAGAGTTCTAATATGGGACCCATCAACATCCGCGTCGGTCATGATGATGATACTGTGGTAGCGCAACTTGTCCGGATTGAACTCGTCCTTGCCGATACCGCAGCCGAGCGCGGTCACGATGGTGCCCACCTCGGCGGAGCCCAGCATTTTGTCGAACCGGGCTTTTTCCACGTTCAGGATCTTGCCCTTCAGGGGCAGGATGGCCTGGAACTTCCGGTTCCGGCCCTGTTTCGCGGAACCCCCCGCGGAGTCGCCCTCAACCAGGTACAGCTCGGACAGGGCGGGGTCTTTCTCCTGGCAATCGGCGAGTTTGCCGGGCAGGCCGGCGATATCCAGGGCGCCCTTGCGGCGGGTCATTTCCCGTGCCTTGCGCGCCGCTTCCCGGGCCCGGGCGGCATCCAGCATCTTGCCCACCACGGCCCTGGCTTCCGCGGGGTTCTCCAGCAGGTAGTCGTTGAAGTAGGTGTTCATGGCCTGTTCCACCGCGGTCTTCACCTCGGAGGAGACCAGCTTGTCCTTGGTCTGGGAGGAAAACTTGGGGTCCGGGACCTTCACCGAAATGATGGCCGTCAGGCCCTCCCGGGCATCGTCGCCGGTGGTGTTGACCTTGGCTTTCTTGGCCAGGCCCTCGCGCTCAATGTAGGCGTTGAGGCTGCGGGTGAGGGCGGCGCGGAAACCGGCCAGGTGGGTGCCGCCGTCCCGCTGGGGAATGTTGTTGGTGTAGCAGAAAATATTCTCCTGGAAGGAATCATTCCACTGCAGAGCCACTTCCACCCCGATACCGTCCTCATTCTCGCCCTGGAAATGGAACGGCTTGTTGACCGGGTTCTTGTTGGCGTTGAGGTAATCCACGAAGGCATTGAGGCCGCCCTCGTAGCGGTAGGTCTCCTCCTTGCCGCTGCGTTCATCCCGGAGCACGATGCACACCCCGGAATTGAGGAACGCCAGCTCGCGCAGGCGCTTGGCCAGCTGGTCGAAGTGGAATTCGATGTTGGTGAAGGTCTGGGCAGAGGGCTTGAAGCGCACCGAGGTCCCGGAAGATTCCGTGCTGCCGATTTCCGCCAGGGGCGCTTCCGGCACCCCGTGGCGATATATCTGTTCGTACATCCGGCCTTCCCGGCGGATAGTCAGGACCAATTCCTCGGACAGGGCGTTCACCACCGATACCCCGACCCCGTGCAGGCCGCCGGAGACCTTGTAGGTGTTGTCGTCGAACTTGCCGCCCGCGTGCAGCACGGTCATGATCACTTCCGCCGCCGACACCCCTTCCTCGTGCATTTCAGTGGGAATGCCGCGCCCGTCGTCGCTGACGGTGACCGATTCGTCCGGGTGGATGACAATGTCGATCTCGTTACAGTGGCCCGCCAGGGCCTCATCAATGGAGTTATCCACCAGCTCAAACACCATATGGTGCAGCCCGGTGCCGTCGTCGGTGTCCCCGATGTACATGCCGGGGCGCTTGCGCACGGCGTCGAGGCCTTTCAGGACCTTGATGCTGGAAGAATCGTAATGCTGTTCAGACTCACTCATTGATGTATCTCTTGTAGTTTGCGGGGCGCTATGCCGCCATCACCTGTCCGTGTTCCACGTGGAACATGTGGAGCTCGGCGCTCCCGGGCCAGGCAGCGGCAATATCATTTTTCTCGACACAGGTAATAAACACCTGCGCCCCCATCGAAGCCAGCTTTTCGCAAACCTGGCGACAGTGCTGGAAATCCAGCTCGGAGGGCAGATCATCCACCAGGTAGGTGCAGGGTCTGCCCTGTGTCTCACTCATCAGTTGCCCCTGGGCCAGCTTCAGGGCGCACACCGCCAGCTTCTGCTGGCCCCTGGACAGGGTATCCGCCGCCAGGTGGCCGTCGATATAGACCTTGAGGTCTGCCCGCTGGGGGCCCACATGGGTATATCCCTGCTCGAGGTCCGTGGCATGGCTGGCTTCCAGGGCCTCCTCGTAGGACAGGGTTTTATCCCAACCCTGGCGGTAGCGCAGCTCCAGCTCCGGCAGGGCAGGGCTCAACTCCGCCATGATGTGGGCGAAGCGCGGCGTTAACTGCTCAAAATAGGCCCGGCGGAAGCCGTTGATAGCCTCGCCGGCACTGACCAGGTCCCTGGTCCATACGGACAACTCATGGTCGGCCATTTTACCATGACGCAGCAGTTTATTGCGCTGTTTAATGCAGCGTTGAAACCGCTGCCACTGGCTGAAGAAGCGGTGTTCCACGTGGAACACCCCCCAGTCTAGGTACTGCCGCCGCGCCGCCGGCGCCCCCATCAGCAGGTCAAAACTGTCACTGTTGATCAGCTGCAGCGGTAACCGAGCCACGAGTTCTGACACCAGCCGCACTGGCTGGCCACCAATCTTGATCTGGACCTCGCCGTCACGCGATCGCTGCACACCCAGCGCCACGCCTGCCGCGCCTGGCTCCCGCACCTCGCCGAATACGGTGCAGGCCTGTTCGCCGTGGGAGATCACCGTGCGGGTGCTGTTGCCGCGAAACGAGCGGGCCATGCCCAGCATATGGATGGCCTCCAGTACGCTGGTCTTGCCGCTGCCGTTAGCACCGTAGAACACGTTGACCGTGCCCAGCCCGTCCAGGCGTTGCTGGTGCAGGTTGCGAATGTGGGTTATCTGGATACGGGAGAGTCCCATGGGCACCGCTACCAGGTCTCGGGCCACCGCCAGAAGGCTGTCCTCACAGGCGCATGGGCATTACCACGTACAGCGAGTCGCCATCTTCGGATTCTTCCAGCAGGGCGCTGCTGTTGGGATCGGACAGGGACAGCTTGACCTCCTCGCCGCTCAGGACACCCAACACATCGAGCAGGTAGCTGACATTAAAGCCGATTTCCAGGCCGGCACCGCTGTACTGCACCGCCACGACTTCCTCGGCCTCTTCCTGTTCCGGGTTATTGGCCACGATATCGAGATTATTGTCCGTCAGCTTGAGGCGGACGCCGCGGTACTTTTCGTTGGACAGAATCGCCGTGCGGGTGAAGGCCTGGCGCAGATCCAGACGGGATCCGATGATGATCTTATCGGGAGATCGCGGTAATACGCGTTCATATTCGGGAAATTTGCCGTCGACCAGCTTGGAGGTAAAGGTAAAGTCGTCGGTCGTGGCGCGCAGGTGATTGCTGCCAATCACGATGGAAATATCGTCGTCCTCGGACAGCAACAGGCGACCCAGTTCCAGCACCCCTTTGCGCGGGAGGATCACCTGGGTATCGCTGTCCACCGCCACCGGCTCGGACAGGGTGCACATGGCCAGGCGATGGCCATCTGTTGCGACCACCCGCATACGCTGGTCTTTCAGTTCCCATAACATGCCGTTCAGGTAGTAGCGCACGTCCTGTTGCGCCATGGCGAAACCGGTGCGATCGATAAGCCGCTTCAACTGGCCCTGCTTTATCGTCAGCTGGTGCGTGCCCAGGCTGTCTTCCACGTTGGGAAATTCCCGGGCCGGCAGGGTGGACAGGGTAAAACGGCTGCGGCCGGACTTGACCGTCACCTTGCCATCCTGGGCGGCAAATTCAATATCGCTGCCCTCCGGGAGGGAACGGCAGATATCCACCAGTTTGCGCGCGGGAACCGTCACCTCGCCGCCGTCGCCACCCTGGTCCAGTTTGACCCGGCCCACCAGTTCCACCTCGAGATCAGTGCCGGTAATAGCCAGGTGGTCACCTTCCAGTACCAGCAGCACGTTCGCCAGGATGGGCAGGGTCTGTCGACGTTCCACGACGCCGGCTACGAGATTCAGGGGCTTGAGCAAGGCGTCCCGAGAAATCGCAAACTTCATACAGCTTTCTTCCTTATGATGGCCGGATTTTATTAAAAGAAACTTCCTATCCACTATCCGGTCAGGTGGTTAGCGAGCGCAGCAGGTTTTTGTAATCTTCGCGAATATCGGAGTTGGTTTCGCGAAGTTCCTTGATTTTACGACATGCGTGCAAGACTGTCGTGTGATCTCTGCCACCAAAACTGTCACCGATCTCCGGCAGACTGTGGTTGGTCAGCTCCTTGGCCAGTGCCATCGCCATCTGCCGTGGCCGCGCCACCGAGCGGCTGCGCCGGCGTGACATCAGGTCCGCCACCTTGATCTTGTAATACTCCGCCGCCGTACGCTGGATATTATCCAGGCTGACCTGCTTGTCCTGCAGGGCCAACAGGTCTTTCAGGCTGTCCTTGATCAGGTCGATATCGATGGCCTTACCAGTGAAGTTGGCGCTCGCTATCACTCTCTTCAGCGCGCCCTCGAGTTCTCGCACATTGGAGCGAATACGCTGGGCAATGAAAAAGGCGGCATCCGGGGGCAGGTCCACCCTGGCCTGGGTGGCTTTCTTCATCAGGATGGCGACCCGGGTCTCCAGCTCCGGCGGTTCCACCGCCACGGTCAGGCCCCAGCCAAACCGGGATTTCAGGCGCTCCTCCAGTCCGTCAATTTCCTTGGGATAGCGGTCACAGGTCAGGATCATCTGCTGACCACCCTCCAACAGGGCGTTGAAGGTGTGGAAAAATTCCTCCTGGGAGCGATCCTTGCGGGCAAAGAACTGGATATCGTCAATCAGCAGCGCATCCACCGAGCGATAGTAACGCTTGAACTCGGTGATGGCGTTCAATTGCAGGGCCTTGACCATATCCGCCACAAACCGCTCGGAGTGCAGGTAGACCACCTTGGCTCCGGGTTTTTTTTCTTTCAGGGCGTTACCCACAGCGTGCATCAGGTGGGTCTTGCCCAGGCCCACACCGCCGTACAGAAAAAGCGGGTTGTAGGAATCACCGGGATTTTCAGCGACCTGCCGCGCAGCTGCCAGGGCCAACTGGTTGGATTTACCCTCCACGAAATTGAAAAAGGTGTAATTGTCCACCAGGTTGTGCTGGTCCAGCAGGGACTGGCCCAGCTCCCCCCCCGCGGGTTCCCGGGGTCTTGGAGCGGGAGTGCTGATGCTGCGCAAGGGCGTCACCTTGTCCAGGCCAGCACCGGAACCGAAGCCGGGGCTGCTCACCGCCTGGCCCGACACCGCCGGTGCGGCAAATCCCCGATTGCCCACCACCTGGCGCGATTCAACCGTTGCCCGGGATCCGGACATTGCCGCCGGAGCGCCAATTTCCAATTGCAGTTCCAGTTCGGAATCTTCTTCCTGCAACAGTTGACTGATTCTCGGGGCGAACTTCTCGTTGACGAAATCCTTGATAAAGCGATTGGGCGCAAACAGGGTGAGATAGAATCCGTCCAGGCTGGCCTGCAGGGGCCGTATCCAGGTATTGAATTGTTGCTGAGGAAGTTCGTCCTGGAGACGATCAGCGCAACGTTGCCACAGTACTTCAGGCAAAATTTTCCCCTTCAGACTCCCCGGGAAGCATGGAGCCTGTCTTATCAGATAGTGGTAACAAGTTTTCTTATTTCCGCGGCTTCTCGCGCCGCTGATGGGGCCCATCATACTCTCGGAATCGGGAGTTATCCACACATTTTTTGCACCGCAAAAAATCATTTATCCTTTTAATTATCAATTACTTATGATTTTTCAGTACGTTTTCTGATCGATCAAAAGAAAAATTTTCGGGATAAGTTTTCCTGTGGATAATTTGTAGATAACTTTTGTGAAATATGTGGGCTGATGGCCACAGGCGGCTAGTTTACTGGGCTTGCCGTTTTCCCGCCGGTCCAGAGTCAGGGAGTTCATCCACCCGCCTCGCCAGCGCTGCAAACAATACCCTTTTTCCGCCCGCGGCAATTGAATTACGGCGGTCATTTCACTAGAATAGCCCACCTTTTTTTGCGCCCACTGCCAGGTCACTCCGAGCACGAGGGCATTACTGTTTCTTATATATAGGTAGCTAACGATGAAGAGAACATTCCAGCCCAGCGTATTGAAGCGCAAGCGCACCCACGGTTTCCGCGCCCGCATGGCCACCAAGGGCGGTCGTCAGGTACTGAACCGTCGTCGGGCAAAGGGCCGCAAGCAGCTGTCTGCCTGATCCGGCGTGGCATCGGGTAAGCAACCGGATGCCGGGTTCGGCAAGGACAAGCGCTTACTCCATGCCAGCGACTACGGCCGTGTATTTGACGGCGCCGAGGCAAGAGCCTCACACAAGCACCTTCTTCTCCTGGCAATTCGCAACCACAGACCCGGGCATCGCCTGGGTCTTGTCATAGCCAAGAAAAACGTTCGACTGGCGGTACAACGCAACCGTATCAAGCGCCTGGCGCGGGAGCTGTTTCGTCAACTACCCCCCGGCGAGCCCGCCCTGGACGTGGTATTACTGGCCAGGCGTGGCCTGGATCAGTTGGATAATGAACAGCTATCCACTATATTGCGGCAGCAGTGGCAGAAACTGGGCCGCCACGCCGCCAAACTGGAATCGGGTAACAGCAGAGATTAATGATGCGTCGCGTGGTGATTTTCTTTATCAACTGTTACAAGGTCATGCTCAGTCCTTTCCTGGGTTACAACTGCCGTTTCTATCCCAGTTGTTCCAGTTACGCCCAGGAAGCCATTGCCAGTCACGGGGTCATAAAAGGAAGCTACCTGGCGATACGGCGAATCAGCCGTTGCCATCCCTGGCATGAAGGCGGTGTGGACCCGGTGCCACCCTGCAACCACTCTCACTGATTACCGAAGCTGACTATGGATTTGCAACGTACATTGCTCATCGGCGCTATTGCGCTGTTGTCTTTCATGCTCCTGACCGAATGGGTATCTTTCAAGGAAGCGAAAAAAGAGAGCGCGACAACGGAAACGGCGCGCCTGATTACCAACGGCACACCAACGCAGTCGCCTGCCGAATTGCCGGAGCCGGTGGACGAGGCAGCAGACGACCTGCCCGCGGTACCCCAGGACGACCATCCAGCACAGGCGCAGGCACAGGAACAGGCCGCGGCCACCCCCGAACATCGCATTGTCCAGGTTCACACCGATACCCTGCAAATGGCGATTGACCTGCAGGGCGGCGACATCATCGAACTGTCCCTGCCCAGGTATCTGGCGAAGCTCAACGAACCGGACAATCCTTACGTACTGCTGGAACAGAACGACCAGCGTATCTACGTCGCCCAGAGCGGATTGATCGGAGAAAATGGTATCGACCGCGAGGGCCGTGCCCGTTTCACCGCTGCCGCCGATCGATTTGACCTGGCCCCCGGGCAGGATGAACTGGTCGTCGACCTGCATTACCAGGGTGACGACAGCGTCGACATCACCAAGCGCTTCACCCTGCACCGCGGCGACTACGTGGTAAGCGTACAATACCTGATCGAGAACAAGGGCAGCGAACGCTGGCAGGCCAACCTGTTCGGCCAGATCAAGCGCGACTCCAGCCCCCAGCCCTACAGTAGTTCTTCCGGCATGGGTCTGAAACCCTTCCTGGGCGCGGCCATTACCCAGCCCGACGAGCGCTTCACCAAGTTCAGCTTCACGGATATGGCCGAAGAACCGTTCAAGAAGAGCCTGCCCGGCGGCTGGATCGCCATGATCCAGCACTATTTTCTAAGCGCCTGGATTCCCGACGCGAACCAGAGCCATACCTACAGCACCCGGGTCACCCGCAGCGGATTCAATATCGCCGGTTTCACCAGCCCCGCCACCGTAGTCGATCCCGGTCAGTCGGCCACCGTGGGCGCCCAGTTCTACGCCGGTCCCAAGGACCAGTACCGGCTGGAGGAAATCTCTCCCTATCTGGACCTGAGTGTCGACTACGGCTGGCTGTGGTGGATCGCCCAGCCCCTGTTCTGGCTGATGATCAAGATTCACGCCCTGGTGGGTAACTGGGGCGTCGCCATTATCCTGCTGACCGTGCTGATAAAAGGCGCCTTCTTCAAGCTGTCGGCCACCAGCTACAAGTCCATGGCCAATATGCGCCGGGTGCAACCGAAAATGCAGGCCATTCGCGAGGAATTCGCGGACGACAAACAAAAACAGTCCCAGGCCATGATGGACCTGTACCGGAAGGAGAAGATCAACCCCATGGGCGGCTGCCTGCCGATACTGGTCCAGATGCCGGTCTTCATCGCCCTGTACTGGGTCCTGATGGAAAGCGTGGAATTGCGCCAGTCCCCCTTCATCCTGTGGATCGACGACCTGTCGGTGATGGATCCCTACTTTGTGCTGCCCCTGATCATGGGTGCCAGCATGTGGTTCATGCAGAAGCTGAACCCGCCGCCACCGGATCCCATGCAGGCCAAGATCATGCAGTGGATGCCCGTGATGTTCACCTTCTTCTTCCTCTGGTTCCCGGCCGGCCTGGTCCTGTATTGGGTGGTCAACAACCTGTTGTCCATGGCCCAGCAATTCATCATCACCCGCCAGATCGAGAAGGCCGCCGAAGGGGCCTGACCCGTGCACGCCGACACCATAGCAGCCATCGCCACGGCACCGGGGCGGGGCGGTGTCGGCATCGTGCGCCTGTCGGGGCCGGACGCGCTGGCAGTCGGCGAGGCCATCTGCCGCCGGGCGCTGGAGCCCCGCCACGCCCACTTCGCCCGGTTCCACGATAGCGAGGGGCAGGTACTCGATACCGGTGTTGCGATCTTCTTCGCCAGTCCCCACTCCTTCACCGGGGAGGACGTGGTGGAACTGCAGGGTCATGGCGGCCCCGTCATCCTCGACCTGCTCCTGCGCGAATGCTGCGCGCGCGGAGCCCGGCTGGCGCGCCCCGGGGAATTTTCGGAACGGGCCTACCTGAACGACAAAATCGACCTGGCCCAGGCCGAGGCCATTGCCGACCTGATTGCAAGCACCACGGAGCAGGCCGCCCGCAATGCCAGCCGCTCCCTGCAGGGTGAGTTCTCCCGTCGCATCGACGAACTGGTGGAGTCGGTCACCGCCCTGCGGGTCTACGTGGAGGCCGCTATCGACTTTCCCGAGGAAGAAATCGATTTTCTCGCCGACGGCCAGGTGCGGCAGCAGTTGGAGGCTATTATTGCCCGGCTGCAAACGGTGCTGCATGCGGCACGCCAGGGCAGCCTGACCCGGGAGGGCATGAAACTGGTGATCGCCGGGCGCCCGAACGCCGGCAAGTCCAGCCTGCTCAACGCCCTTTCCGGCCAGGACAGCGCCATCGTCACCCCCATCGAGGGCACCACCCGCGACGTGCTGCGGGAACATATCCAGATCGACGGGATGCCGCTCCATGTGGTGGATACCGCCGGACTGCGAGACAGCAGCGACCAGGTGGAGCAGGAGGGTATCCGCCGGGCCTGGCGTGAAATGGAGACCGCCGACCGCATCCTGCTGGTCGTGGACAGCACCGATCCAAAGGACCAGGATCCCGACCAGATCTGGCCTGAGAAAAACCGCCACCAGACCCGGGATATCCCGGTCACGGTTATCCACAACAAGTGTGACCTGAGCGGCACACCGCCCGGCGTCGAACAGGGGCCCAATGGTGCGCTGATTCACCTGTCGGCGAAGACCGGCCAGGGACTGGCGGAACTGCGCGACCACCTGAAAGCCAGCATGGGTTACCGCGCCGGCGGTGAGGGCAGCTTTTCCGCCAGGCGGCGCCACCTGCAGGCCCTGCAGCAGGCCGCGGATTTCCTGGACACCGGCCTGGCACAGTTGCTGGGCGCCGGGGCAGGCGAGTTGCTCGCGGAGGATCTGCGGCAGTGCCAGAACGCCCTCGGGGAAATCACCGGAGCCGTCAGCTCGGACGAGTTGCTGGGCAAAATCTTCTCCAGCTTCTGCATCGGCAAATAAAATCCACAGTTAAACCACAGACTGCGCCAACGTCGCCCACAGGCAACGCCGCGCTGTGAACAGATGCCCGACAAAGGTGGGGAGGAAAAGGGGACTATCCACCGCTCACCGCCGGGGCCAGAATTCCATCCACGGCAGTGACCGACTTGCCCATAGCTTCAGCACCGCTTGCGGGCAGGATGCCACGGGCTTTCCTACACCCTTGTACTTCCCCTAAGGCGCTGAAATGGTGAGGAAATAAGGGCTTTTCCACAGCGGAACGGGAGACCATTAATTACAACAACAATAATCTTTTCTCTATATACCTATATATGTATTACTTATTTAATAAGCTAATCATTCCCATAAGTCGTCATCCCGGCGAAAGCCGGGATCCATTACCCGGCTTCCTGGATTCCCGCTTTCGCGGGAATGACGAGAATAGTCGAGGGAATGAAGAGGATGGCGACATAAGAAACCTCGCGGACAAATTTTGTACAATGCCCGGCAACCGGTATAATCCCGCGCCCCGACTATGCAGGTGAATTCTGGTGGAGTACCCACAACAGTTTGATGTCATCGTGATCGGCGGCGGCCACGCCGGGACCGAGGCTTGCCTGGCGGCCGCCCGCATGGGTTGCCGTACCCTGCTGTTGACCCACTCGGTGGATACCCTCGGGCAGATGTCCTGCAACCCGGCCATCGGCGGCATCGGCAAAAGCCACCTGGTGAAGGAAGTCGATGCACTGGGCGGGGCCATGGCCCGGGCGACAGATCGCGCGGGCATCCAGTTCCGGGTACTCAACTCGCGTAAGGGACCGGCGGTACGTGCAACCCGCGCCCAGGCTGACCGGGTCCTGTACCGTAACGCCATCCGGGAAATCCTCGAGGCGCAACCCAACCTCGCCATTTTCCAGCAAGCGGTGGACGACCTGGTGCTCGAACAGGGCCGGGTAGCCGGCGCTGTCACCCAGATGGGACTGGTGTTCCGTGCACCCCGGGTGGTGTTGACCACCGGCACCTTTCTCGGCGGCAAGATCCACATTGGCCTGGACAACCACGCGGGCGGTCGCGCCGGGGATCCCCCCTCCATCGCCCTGGCCCAGCGCCTGCGCGAGCTGCCGTTCCGGGTCGAGCGGCTCAAAACCGGCACACCGCCCAGGATCGATGCCCGCAGCGTGGACTTCTCCGGCCTGGAGGAGCAGTGGGGAGATGCCCCCGTGCCGGTCATGTCCTTCCTCGGCAATGCGGCTGAGCACCCGGAGCAGCGCTGCTGCTGGATCACCCACACCAATGAACGCACCCACGATATCATTCGCGGCGGCCTGGATCGCTCGCCCATGTATTCGGGTGTTATCGAGGGGACCGGGCCGCGTTACTGCCCCAGCATCGAGGACAAGATTCATCGCTTTGCCGACAAGAGCTCGCACCAGGTGTTCATCGAACCGGAGGGCCTGTCCACCAGCGAACTTTACCCCAACGGTATCTCCACCAGCCTGCCCTTCGACGTGCAGCTGGCACTGGTGCACTCCATCAAGGGGTTCGAGAATGCCCATATCACCCGGCCCGGTTACGCCATCGAGTACGACTTTTTCGATCCCCGGGACCTGCAGCATTCGCTGGAAACCCGGGCGGTGCCGGGCCTGTACTTCGCCGGCCAGATCAACGGCACGACCGGCTACGAGGAGGCGGCTGCGCAGGGTCTGCTGGCCGGCCTGAACGCGGCCCTGGCAGTGCGCGGCGAAGCACCCTGGTGCCCGCGGCGGGACGAGGCCTATATCGGGGTGCTGGTGGATGACCTGATCACCCTGGGGACGCTGGAGCCCTACCGCATGTTCACCTCGCGCGCGGAGTACCGGCTGCTCCTGCGGGAGGACAATGCCGATCTGCGCCTGACGGAACGGGGCCGGCAGCTGGGACTGGTGGACGATGCCCGCTGGCAGCGTTTCGAACACAAACGGGAAGCCATCGAGCGCGAGAGCGCGCGCCTGGCCACCACCTTCATCCACCCGAACACGGCCGAGGCCGAGGCCCTGGCCGGCAAGTTGAAAACGCCCCTGGGACGGGAGTACTCACTGGCGGACCTGCTGAAACGGCCGGAACTGGAGTACCGGGACGTGGCCGCCCTCAAGGGCCAGCCGACCGCCGATCCACAGGCCGCCGAACAGGTCGCAATCCAGGCCCGCTACGCCGGCTATATCGATCGCCAGCAGCAGGAAATCGACCGCCTGCGCCGCTACGAGGACCTGGGCCTGCCGCCGGAACTGGACTACCGGCAGGTGGAAGGCCTGTCCAACGAGATGAAGCAGAAACTGGGCGAGGCCCGGCCCCGGACCCTGGCCCACGCCGGGCGCATTCCCGGCGTGACGCCGGCGGCCCTGTCCCTGTTACTGATCTACCTGAAGAAACGCGGGCAGTTGGAGAGTGCCGCTGCAGCACGCAAGACGGCCTGAGTGACCCACCCCCAGGCACAGTGGCTCGCACGGGGGGCGGACACCCTGGGACTGGCGCTGTCCCCGGACCAGCTCGACGCCCTGCTACAGTACCTCGACCTGATGGCTCGCTGGAACCGGGCGTACAACCTGACCGCGGTGCGCGAACCGCAGCAGATGGTGGTGCGCCACCTGCTGGACAGCCTGGCGATAGCGCCCTACCTCCGGGGTCAGCGCCTTATCGACGTCGGCACCGGCGGTGGCCTGCCCGGTGTGCCACTGGCCATCTGCTGTCCGCAGCACGAATTTCACCTGCTGGACAGCAACGGCAAGAAGACCCGCTTTCTTTTTCAGGTGAAAACAGCGCTGGGCTTGGATACTATGAGTGTCCACCATGCGCGAGTGGAAACCTTCCGGCCGGAGCAGGACTACGACGCGGTGCTCTCCCGCGCCTTTGCCTCACTGGATGATATGGTGACGGGCTGCAGTCATTTGCTGGGCCCGGGCGGTCTTTTCCTGGCGATGAAAGGGGTGTACCCGGAACAGGAACTGGCCGCCGTGGCCGATCGCTGTGACTTGCGCGCCGTGCACAAGCTGTCGGTACCGGGACTGGAGGAGGAGCGCCACCTGGTGGTGTTGGCCAGCCGGCCGCGGGACGGCGCATAGGGGATTGGGGACCAGTCAGTGGCAAGAATCGTAGCAATCGCAAACCAGAAAGGCGGGGTCGGCAAAACCACCACCTGCGTCAACCTGGCGGCTTCCCTGGCGGCGATGAAAAAACGGGTGCTGCTGGTCGATCTCGACCCCCAGGGTAATGCCACCACCGGCAGCGGGGTCGACAAATACGGCGTGGAGCGGTCCATCTACGATGTGCTGGTGCACCGGGCGCCGGTCCACCTGGTGGTGCAACCCGCTGGCGAGGCGGGCTTTGACGTGTTGCCCTCCAACGGCGACCTGACTGCCGCCGAGGTGGAACTGATCGGGGTCGAACAGCGGGAGCGGCGCCTGCGCAGCGCACTGGCCGAAGTCGCCCCGAACTACGATTACATGCTGGTGGATTGTCCTCCCTCCCTGAACCTGCTGACCCTCAACGGCCTGGTCGCGGCCAACGGTGTCATCATTGCCATGCAGTGCGAGTATTTCGCCCTGGAGGGATTGTCCGCCCTGCTCGACACCATCCACCAGATAGCCGACTCGGTAAATCCCGACCTGCAGGTGGAGGGCATCCTGCGCACCATGTACGACCCGCGCAACAGCCTGACCAACGAGGTCTCCTCCCAGCTGCACAGTCACTTCGGGGACAAGGTGTACCGCACCGTGGTGCCGCGCAATATTCGCCTGGCGGAGGCACCGAGCTACGGCCTGCCTGCCATGCATTACGACAAGTACTCGCGCGGCTCCAAGGCCTACATGGCGCTGGCCGGGGAAATTATCCGCCGGGAGGAAAAACTGGCCGCCATGGCGGAGGCCGGCAGCCCCGAGACAACGGAACCGATGCATGTCTAAAAAACGCCACCTGGGTCGCGGCCTGGATGCCCTGCTGGGTGCCGGGGCCGCGTCTCGCGGGATGTCGCAGGAGGGGGATCGGCCTGCCGCCGAATCGGCGGGGCCGGAGGAGCGACTGCTGAAAGAATTGCCGGTGGACCTGGTCCAGCGCGGCAAGTACCAGCCGCGCCGGGACATCGATCCGGAATCCCTGCAGGAACTGGCCGACAGTATCAAGGCCCAAGGCGTGATGCAGCCCATCGTCGTGCGGCCGATCTCGGATCGCAAGTACGAGATCATTGCCGGCGAGCGGCGTTGGCGAGCCACCCAGCTGGCGGGACTGGACATCATTCCCGCGGTGGTCAGGGACGTTTCCGACGAGGCGGCCATTGCCATGGCCCTGATCGAGAACATCCAGCGGGAGGACCTGAACCCGATCGAGGAGGCCGTGGCCCTGCAGCGCCTGCAGCAGGAATTCGAACTCTCCCAGCAACAGGTGGCGGATGCGGTGGGCAAATCCCGCTCCACGGTGGCCAACCTGTTGCGCCTGATGACCCTGCAGGATGACGTGCGAACCATGGTTGAACACGGCGACCTGGAAATGGGCCACGCCCGGGCCCTGCTGGCACTGGACGGGGCCGCCCAGTCCCAGGCGGCGCGCTCGGTGGTCGGCCGCGGCCTGTCCGTGCGCCAGACCGAGGCCCTGGTGCGCAACCTGCTCACCCGCAAGGACCGGCCCAGGGCGCCGATCAGCCAGGACCCGGATATCCGCCGACTGCAGGACGAGTTGTCGGAAAAAGTCGGGGCCCGGGTGCAGATTCAGCACTCGGCCAGGGGCAAGGGAAAACTGGTCCTCAATTACAACAGCCTGGATGAACTGGACGGCATATTGAGTCACTTCAAGTAGGGTGATTCCACCCCATCTAGTGGTTTTGGGTGGCAGTACCACTAGATACTGTAGAGGGAGGGTATCCGGGGGTAATTTACCGGCTAACTGCCGGGATCGTGCACCGAACAGCGGCCAAAATTAACCCCCTTACCCCGGCCGGGCTAGTTGAACCTGGCTATTATTCCACCTATAATGCGCGCGCCCGAAACGAGGAAGAAACCCGTGTTGGCAGTGGCGAGGGGAGTATTGCGAGGCACTGATGTCGGGTGCTGAGATAGCGCGACCTCCCGTTCACCGAATTACCCTGGCGCAAGTAGCAGTTCTGGTACCGATTTGCCTGGTTATTTACCAGGTGAGTGACGAAGTACGCGCTTATTCGGTGTTGTGTGGCGGTCTTATTGCCGTCCTGCCGCAGGCCTTTTTTGCACTGCGTGCGTTTCGTTTTCGCGGGGCACAATCCGCCCGGGCCATGGCCCGTTCCGGCTACGCCGGGGAAGTCGGCAAGTTTTTGCTCGCAGCGGCGGGGTTTGCCCTGGTGTTTGCGGGTATCAGGCCCATCGATGGGCTCGCGGTGTTCACCGGTTACCTGGTGATGCTGGCAATACAGATTTTTGGCAGTTGGCGCCTGTTGCGGCAGGCGTAGACGAAACGACAGCAGCAAGAGTTGTGATAGATGGCAGGCGAATCCCAGACAGTCTCCGAATATATCGTTCACCACCTGACGAACCTCACCTATGGCAAGCTGCCGGGCGGGTTTGAGCGCCATGCCGCGGACGGCTCGGTACACACGGTGCCCGACGGTGGCATCTGGACTTTCGCCCACGGCGGCGAGGAAGCGGCGGCCATGGGATTCTGGGCCATTCACGTGGATTCCATGATCTGGTCCATTGGCCTGGGCATTCTGTTCTGCTGGCTGTTCCGCTCGGTGGCAAAGAAAGCCTCCGCCGGTGTGCCCTCCGGTATCGTCAATGTGGTGGAGATGCTGGTCGGGTTCGTCGACCAGACCGTGCGCGACAGCTTTCACGGCAGGAACCGGATGATCGCGCCCCTGGCCCTGACTGTGTTCGTCTGGGTCTTCCTGATGAACCTGATGGACCTGATCCCAGTCGACCTGATTCCCCACACCCTGATGCTGGCCGGCGTCGATTACCAGAAGATCGTGCCCTCCACCGATGTCAACATCACCATGGGCATGGCGGTGGGTGTCTTCATCCTGATGCTGTACTACTCCATCAAGATCAAGGGCTTCGGCTTCGTCAAGGAATTGACCCTGACTCCCTTCAACCACCCGGTATTCATTCCGATAAACCTGTTCATGGAAGTGGTTGGCCTGCTGGCCAAGCCCTTCTCTCTCGGCTTGCGACTGTTCGGCAACATGTACGCGGGTGAGATGATCTTTATCCTGATTGCCGCCCTGTTCAGCGCCGGACTGGCCTGGATGGTGCCGGCAGGCTTGATGCAAATTGGCTGGGCGATTTTCCATATCCTGATAATCACCCTGCAGGCTTTCATCTTCATGGTGCTGACGATCGTATATATCAGTATGGCCCATGAAGATCATTGATTAACCCTTCAAACCAACCATTAGGTTATTAACGCTAGGAGAAAATGATGGAACTTATCTATGTTGCTGCCGCGATCATGATGGGCCTGGGTGGACTGGGCGCCGCGATCGGTGTAGGTCTGCTTGGTGGCAAGCTGATCGAGGGTTCTGCCCGTCAGCCTGAGCTGGCCCCGAAACTGCAGACCACCTTCTTCCTCGGCGCTGGTCTGGTCGACGCGATCCCCATCATCGGTGTGGGTATCGCCATGTACCTGATCTTCGTTGTTGCCGGCTAAGTTGTCGGACAGCAAGCAACCCGGTATTTACAGGGCCGCGCAAGCGGTCCGTGGAAATCTGTGAGGAATAAAGCGTGAATATCAATCTTACGCTTGTCGGTCAGATGATCGCGTTTGTCTGCTTCGTGTGGTTCTGCATGAAGTATGTCTGGCCGCCCATCCTGGCTGCCATGCAGGAGCGCGAACAGAAGATCGCGGACGGCCTGGCCGCTGCGGACCGCGCCAACCACGACCTCGAACTGGCCAAGGAAAAGGCGGTAGAACGCCTGAAGGAAGCCAAGGAAGAGGCCGCGGGTATCGTCGACGCCGCCAACCGGCGCGCCAACCAGCTGGTGGAAGAAGCCAAGGACACCGCGGTGGTGGAAGCCGAGCGTGTGAAGGCGTCCGCCAGGGCCGAGATCGAGCAGGAAACCAACCGCGCGCGCGAGCAACTGCGCAGCCAGGTGGCCGCCCTGTCGCTGGCCGGTGCCGAGAAGGTGCTGGGCGCCGCGATCGACGAGAAAGCCCACAGCGAGCTGGTGGAAAAACTGGCGCAAGAGCTGTAACGCGAGGGAGCTATGGCTGAACTAAGCACACTGGCAAGGCCCTACGCGCGAGCGGCGTTTGAGTACGCGCGCGACAAGGGCACCCTGGACGCCTGGCTGGCGCAACTGGCGACCGCGGCAGCGGTCAGCCTGGACCCGGCCATGCAATCCGTGCTCAACGACCCCGCCCTGACCGCGGAGCAGAAGGCGCAGACCCTGAACGAGGTTTGCGGTGATGAGTTGCACAACGAGGTACGCAACTACCTGGCGATTCTCGCTGACAACAAGCGACTCGCCCTGCTCCCGCAAATCCACGCCATGTTCGCCGAGTTCAAGGCGAACCAGGAAAAATCCGTGGACGTGGAAGTCATATCCGCTTTCGACCTGGCCGAAGACATCCAGGAAAAACTGGCGGTGGTATTGAGCAAGAAACTGGAACGCGAGGTGAAGGTCAGTTCGTCCACTGACAGGAACCTCCTCGGTGGCGTTTTAATCAGGGCCGGTGATCTGGTGATCGATGGCTCCGTGCGCGGCAGGCTGAACAAGCTGGCCGAAGCAATGAATTCCTAGTGACTAGGACCAAGGATTGAGGAACAGAGCATGCAGCAACTGAATCCATCTGAGATTAGCGAGATTATCAAGCAGCGCATCGACCAGCTCGATGTGTCCAGCGAGGCTCGCAACGAAGGTACCGTGGTGTCCGTGACCGACGGTATTATTCGTATCCACGGTCTCACCGACGTGATGTACGGTGAGATGATCGAATTTGAAGGCGGCGTCTTCGGTATGGCGCTGAACCTGGAGCGCGACTCCGTGGGTGCCGTGGTACTGGGTGACTACAAGGGCCTGGCGGAAGGCCAGAGCTGCCGTTGCACCGGCCGTATCCTGGAAGTGCCGGTGGGGCCGGAACTGCAGGGCCGCGTGGTCGATGCCCTGGGTTCTCCCATCGACGGCAAGGGTCCGGTGAACGCCGCGATGACCGATGCCCTGGAAAAGGTCGCACCCGGTGTTATCGCCCGCCAGTCGGTCGACCAGCCGGTGCAGATCGGCCTCAAGGCAATCGACTCCATGGTGCCCATCGGCCGCGGCCAGCGCGAGCTGATCATCGGCGACCGTCAGATCGGAAAGACCGCCATCGCGGTCGACGCGATCATCAACCAGAAGGGAACCGGGATCAAGTGTATCTACGTGGCGGTTGGCCAGAAGGCCTCCTCCGTTGCCGCCGTGGTGCGCAAGCTGGAAGAGCACGGCGCGATGGAGCACACCATCGTGGTGGCCGCGACCGCGTCCGACCCCGCCGCGATGCAGTACCTGGCGCCTTTCGCCGGCTGCACCATGGGCGAGTACTACCGCGACCGGGGCGAAGATGCCCTGATCATTTACGATGACCTGACCAAGCAGGCCTGGGCCTACCGCCAGATCTCCCTGCTGCTGCGCCGCCCGCCGGGCCGTGAAGCCTACCCGGGCGACGTATTTTACCTGCACTCCCGTCTGCTGGAACGCGCCGCGCGCGTCAACGCCGACTACGTGGAGAAGTTCACCAACGGTGAGGTGAAAGGCCGGACCGGTTCCCTGACCGCGCTGCCGGTGATCGAGACCCAGGCCGGTGACGTGTCCGCCTTCGTACCGACCAACGTGATCTCCATTACCGACGGCCAGATCTTCCTGGAAGCCGACATGTTCAACGCCGGTATTCGCCCGGCCATGAACGCCGGTATCTCGGTATCCCGGGTGGGTGGTGCCGCGCAGACCAAGATCATGAAGAAGCTGTCCGGCGGTATCCGTACCGCGCTGGCGCAGTACCGCGAACTGGCCGCTTTCTCCCAGTTTGCCTCTGACCTGGACGAGGCCACCAAGGCCCAGCTCGACCACGGTGAGCGCGTGACCGAGCTGATGAAGCAGAAGCAGTACTCGCCGCAATCCATCGCCGAGATGGGCCTGGTGCTGTACGCCGCCAACGAGGGCTACCTCAACGATGTGGAAGTCAACAAGGTCGGCGACTTTGAATCGGCCCTGCTGTCCTACATGCACGCCGAACACGGCGAGATGATGAACAGCATCGTGGAGAGCGGTGACTACAACGACGAGATCGAGGGCGCCTTCAAGGACGCGATCGAGAAGTTCAAAGCCACCCAGACCTGGTAAACCCGAGGATCGGTAAATGGCAGTCGGAAAAGAAATCCGGACCAAGATCTCCAGCATCCAGAGCACGCAGAAGATCACCAGCGCCATGGAAATGGTCGCGGCGAGTAAAATGCGCAAGGCCCAGGATCGCATGGAGCTGGGCAAGCCCTACGCCCGCCGCATGCGCGCGGTGGTCGGTCACCTGGCCAACTCCGCCCCCGAGTACCGCCATATCTACATGGAGGAGCGGGAGATCAAGCGGGTCGGCTTTATCGTGGTGTCCACCGATCGCGGCCTGTGTGGCGGCCTGAACATCAACCTGTTCAAGGCCACCGTTCGCGCGATGAAGTCCTGGGCCGACCAGGGTATCGAGATCGACCTGTCCCTGGTGGGCGCCAAGGCCGCTGCGTTTTTCGGCAGCTATGGCGGCAATGTCACCGCCGCGGTGCGCGACCTGGGCGAGGAGCCCACCCTGTCCGACCTGATCGGCGGGGTGAAGGCCATGCTCGACGCCTACGAACAAGGCCGGATCGACCGCCTGTTCCTGGTCACCAACGAGTTCGTCAATACCATGACCCAGACGCCCGTGGTGCAACAGTTGCTGCCCCTGGAGGCGGAAGACTCCAGGGAGATGAAACACCACTGGGATTACATCTACGAGCCGGATGCCAAGGAGTTGCTGGAAGGACTGCTGACCCGCTACATCGAGTCCCAGGTGTACCAGGCCGTGGTCGAGAACGGCGCCTGTGAACAGGCCGCGCGGATGCTGGCGATGAAGAACGCCACCGAGAACGCCGGCGAGCTGATCGATGACCTGCAGTTGATCTACAACAAGGCGCGCCAGGCCGCGATCACCCAGGAGCTGTCCGAGATTGTCAGCGGCGCCGCGGCGATCAGCTGAAGCTTATTTGGCTACGTATTTGGGGTCAGAGTACTTTTCCCTCTTTTCCCTCTGGGAAAAGTACTCTGACCCCAAATAAAGAATCGAATTGAATATTGAACTAGAGGATCCGAACATGAGCAGCGGACGAGTCGTACAAATCATCGGCGCGGTAATCGACGTGGAGTTCCCACGCGACAGCGTGCCGCAGGTCTACGATGCACTGAAGATTACGGAGAAAGACATCACCCTGGAAGTGCAGCAGCAGCTGGGCGACGGCGTGGTGCGTGCCATTGCGCTGGGTTCCTCGGAGGGACTCAGCCGTGGTCTCGGCGTGGAAAACACCGGCGCCCCGATCTCGGTACCCGTGGGTAAAGAGACCCTGGGTCGGATCATGGACGTGCTGGGCAACCCGATCGACGAGTGTGGTCCCATCGGTGAGCAGGAGCGCGCTGCGATTCACCGCCCCGCCCCCACCTACGAGGAACTGGCGGCCGCGGAAGAGCTGCTGGAAACCGGCATCAAGGTGATCGACCTGGTCTGCCCCTTCGCCAAGGGCGGCAAGATCGGCCTGTTCGGCGGCGCCGGCGTGGGCAAGACCGTGAACATGATGGAGCTGATCAACAACATCGCGATCCAGCACTCCGGCCTGTCCGTCTTCGCCGGTGTCGGTGAGCGGACCCGGGAAGGTAACGACTTCTACTTCGAAATGCAGGAATCCGGTGTTGTGAACACCGAGACCTTCACCGAATCCAAGGTGGCGATGGTGTACGGCCAGATGAACGAGCCGCCCGGAAACCGCCTGCGTGTGGCCCTGACCGGCCTGACCATGGCCGAGAAGTTCCGGGACGAGGGCCGTGACGTCCTGCTGTTCATCGACAACATCTACCGTTACACCCTGGCGGGTACCGAGGTATCGGCACTGCTGGGCCGTATGCCCTCCGCGGTGGGCTACCAGCCGACCCTGGCGGAAGAAATGGGCGTACTGCAGGAGCGGATCACCTCCACCAAGGTGGGCTCCATCACCTCCATCCAGGCGGTCTACGTACCGGCGGACGACCTGACTGACCCGTCACCCGCGACCACCTTCGCCCACCTGGACGCCACCGTGGTACTGTCCCGTGACATCGCCGCCAAAGGTATCTACCCCGCGGTGGACCCGCTGGACTCCACCTCGCGCCAGCTGGACCCACTGCTGATCGGCAATGAGCACTACGACACCGCCCGCGGTGTGCAGAACGTGCTGCAGCGCTACAAGGAGCTGAAGGACATCATCGCCATCCTGGGTATGGACGAGCTGTCCGAGGAAGACAAGCAGACCGTGGACCGCGCCCGTAAGATCGAGCGTTTCCTGTCCCAGCCCTTCCACGTGGCGGAAGTTTTCACCGGCTCCCCCGGCAAGTACGTGTCCCTGAAAGACACCATTGCCGGCTTCAAGGGCATCCTGGCCGGTGAATACGATCACCTGCCGGAGCAGGCCTTCTACATGGTTGGCAGCATCGAAGAGGCTGTCGAAAAAGCGAAAAACCTGTAATTCGGCGCTAGAGAGGCCACAATTATGGCAATGACCATTCACTGCGACATCGTCAGCGCCGAGGAAGAGATTTTCTCCGGCCTGGTCGAGGTGCTGGTTGCCACCGGTGCCGAGGGCGAGCTGGGTGTGAGCTACGGCCACGCCCCGCTGCTGACCTCACTCAAGCCGGGTCCGGTGCGCATCGTCACCCAGGGCGGCGACGAGCAGGTGTACTACGTGTCCGGCGGTTTCCTGGAAGTGCAGCCGGGGGTGGTGTCGATCCTGGCGGATACCGCCCTGCGGGCCGACGACGTGGACGAGGCAGCCGCCGAGGAAGCCCGCCGCGAGGCCGAGCACGCGCTCGCCAACCAGAGCGGCGACTTCGATTACGGCCGGGCCTCATCCCAGCTGGCGGAAGCGGCAGCCCAGCTCGCCACCCTGCGCAAGATGAAGAACCGCGCCGGCCGCGGTTGATATCCCCTTCCTCCCAATTTCGGGGACAGTTTACTTAATTCCTTCGGAAATTAAGTAAACTGTCCCCGAAATTTTGCCTCCGCAGGGGCGACGATATTGAAGTCTGGGTTTAAGCTAAGATACGAACATGAGTGACACCCCCGTATCCATCTCCCTGGTGCTGGGCTCCGGCGGGGCCCGGGGCCTCGCCCACGTGGGCATCATTCGCTGGCTGGAAGAGCACGGCTACCGCATCGATTCCATCGCCGGCAGTTCCATCGGCGCCCTGGTTGGGGGGATCCACGCAATGGGCAAGATGGACGACTTCGTGCAGTGGGTGAGCGCCATCAACCGGGTGGAGATCTTCCGCCTGCTGGATTTTTCCCTGAACGCCGCGGGCCTGGTCAAGGGTGAGCGGATCATCGACACCCTGCGTGAGCTCACCGGCGAAAAACTGATAGAGGAACTGCCCATACCCTACACGGCGGTGGCTTCCGACATCGTCAACGAAAAGGAAGTCTGGATCAGCAAGGGCCCGTTGTTCGAGGCGATCCGCGCCTCCATGGCCATTCCGCTGTTTTTTGCCCCCGCCGTATACCAGGGGCGGCAGTTGCTGGACGGCGGGGTGCTCAACCCGGTGCCCATTGCCCCCACCTTTCGCGATCACACCCAGCAGACCATCGCGGTCAACCTGTCGGGTCACCGGCGCGACGACATCAGCCTGCCGCCGCGCTCCCGGGAGCCGAAGGCCGAGGACTCCTTTTTCACCCGCAAGGTCAACCAGTTCGTGGATTCCCTGATCAAGGACAACCGCTCCCCCGGGCTGGAGGGCATGTATGACGTGGCGGCCCAGGCCATCGATACCATGGAGGGCACCATCGGGCGGCAGAAGCTCGCGGCCTACCCGCCGGACGTGGTGGTGGAGGTGCCTCGCAACCTGTGCACCATCCTGGAGTTCGACCGCGCCCAAGAGATTATCGAGATCGGGTATCGCCTGGCCGGGGAGCAACTGCGCCCGGTGCAAAAAACTTCCCCCCACGCGCTCGAACACCACCCGGCCGATCGCGGCCCGGCCGAGCGCGGCCCGGCCGAATCCAGCCCAACCGATCGCGGCCCGACCGAGTGCGGCCCAACCGAGCGCGGCCCGACCGAGTGCGGCCCAACCGAAGCGGACGGTGGTAAACCCTTTATCGCGCTGTAGCCAGCACCTTGTCCGGGTGGACGCCGTCCACGTAGCCCATAAACGGCGCGCAGATGGAGTAACCCAGTAATTCCCTGACCCGCTGCGGGTAGGCGGCGGCCAGCTCCGGCGGTACCGCCAGAACCTGGTTTTCCAGTTGCCGCGCCCAGCCGACGCAGTACTGGGGCGTGACGATCAGGCGGCTCTGGTCGCTGCGGTTGGCGCCGCCCCGATGCCACAGGTGTCCCTTGGCCACCATCAGCGACCCCGCCGGCAGCAGGGCCTGAACCGCCTGTTCATGCCGGCCCGGGTCCTCTGCCGGGTCGCGGCTTGCACGGTTACTGAAATCCCCTGCCGAGAGGCTGCCCGGGAAGTGCGTCTCAGTCCAGCGATGACTGCCGGGCAGCACCTCGGTGGCGCCGTTTTCCGCGGTGGTGTCGTCCAGGGCCCAGAACGCGCTGACGCCGAAGTTGCCGTGGGGATAGGGAATGGTGATATGGGCATCGTCCGTGTGCCAGGGTTGCACGCTCTCCCCGGGCTGCAGGTTGATGGCCAGGCAGGCGGACAGCAGGCAGGAACGGCCGAGGTCGCGCTCGGCAAAGGCCAGCGCCAGGGGATGCACAACCAGCTCGGCGAACAGCGCCGACTTGGCCAGCAGGGCGTAGACCCGGTTCGATTTCAGTCCCTCGAAATCGTTTCGGCCGCTGATATTTTGATCCAGGTAGGGCTGCAGCGCCTGTCGTAACGCCTCCACACGCGCCGGCGTGAGCACCGATTCGAAAATCAGGTAACCCCGCTCGTCGAACTCGCCGCAGCAGTCCTCGAATGAACGGCCGGCCAGCCACGGAGACAGGTCCATGTTTTCAGGGTGTCTGGTCATCAGGGTGTCTACTTTCGGGGGTGGTTCAGGCTGCTCGGCGGTCGGGCTGTTGGCGCCGGTCGGCCGGTATCACCGTGCCGTGTAAGTTGAGGGGGAATTGAACCGGCTGGCCGCTGCGGCGATCGGTATTGCTGCGCGTTACCCAGGGCCGGTTCGGTGGGTCCGGTTGTTTGGTATGTAACTGTCTTTCCTGATCCGCGGACACATAGTTACGGGCGGCCACGGTGAACACATAGGCGGCAATAGCGATGGCTCCGAGACCCAGCACACCGAGTACGATTAATATCGTATTCATGCTCGTTTGTAGCCCTGTCATTATGTCGTAGGGGCCGTAAAGACCGTTAGCAATCGTTGCTATTATGCATGCAAGAAACGCGCCTGATTATTTTGATGCTTTTAAAATAGCGGTTTCCCGCTATGTTAGCGCGGGGAATGAGCGGCGACAAGATGGAGGTGTATTAAATGCTGACAGTTTTTGGTTTCAGCGGGCTCCTTTGCCAAACAGTACGACTTCCACGGTGTTGAGCGCGATCATGAGATCGAGAAAGAAACTGTGGTTTTTCACGTAGTAGAGATCAAACTGCAGCTTCTGTTGGGCGTCGTGTTCTGAAGCCCCGTAGGGGTAGCACAGTTGCGCCCATCCGGTAATACCCGGCTTCACGCAGTGGCGGGCATTGTAATAGGGGATATGCTTTGACAGTTCCCGGACAAACTCCGGGCGCTCCGGGCGGGGACCGATAAAGGCCATGTCGCCCGCCAGGACATTGAGGATCTGGGGCAGTTCATCGATGCGGGTCTTGCGGATGAAATGACCCACACGGGTCACCCGGCTATCCCCCGGCGTGGCCCAGCGGGCCTTGCCATCGCCCTCTGCGTCGACGGACATACTGCGAAACTTGAGCACCTCAAAGGTTTTCCCGTACAGGCCGACCCGCTTCTGGCGAAAGAAGATCGGAGCTTTAAAGCCGTCGTCTATCCAGATCGCGATAGCGGTCAAGAGCATGACGGGCCAGGTGAACATCAACAGAATGAAGCTGGCGACGACGTCGAACCACCGCTTCGTCCGTTTGGAGGCGGAGCTGCACTTGAACCCGTTGGAGAAAATCATCCAGCTGGGGGAGGCAAAATTGACCAGGATTTTGCCCGCTTCCTGTTCGAAGAAATTGATCAGGTCCAGCACCTTCACGCCGTTGAGACGGCACAGGAACAGCTCGTCCGCCGGCATCAGTGAGCGGCGATCATCCAGGGCCACGACAATCTCGTCGATCTGGGTCTGGCTGGCATATTCCGCCAGGGGCTGCCGGAGATTGATGACACGCTCACTCTTGACCTGGGGTTCCTCATCCCCGACGCGGACGAAACCGACAATCGCAAAACCCTGGCGATCTGCCCTGCGGCGCATGGAATTGACGATGGTGCTGGCCGCCTCGCCCGACCCGTATACCAGGATCCGGCGCTTGAACTGGTCAAGGTCCGCCAGGCTGTTGAAAATAGAGCGGTTGACCAGGCTGGCGGTGAAGGCGATCGCGGCGGAATAGACAAAAATACCGCGCCACAGGTGGAGATCCGGCAACAGGTAGAACAGGGTCGACATCACCAGGGTGGTGGCGACAAAGCCGCCAACGGTACGCAATAATATACCGGTAGCCCCCTCCCGCATGCGCTGCTCGTACAGACCCATGGCGAAGAGCGAAATAATCGCAACGGCCGCAAACAGCAGTGCCCGGCCCGGCAACTCATTGATATGGCGAGAAAAACCGGCAGGCTCAGACAGAAAGTAGATGTAGGCACCGGCATAGAATGCCAGAACAAACAGCACCGTATCCAGCAGCGCCAGCCAGTAGAAAGTCGCATGTACGTGGTGGTTGAATATCCGTAAGGTTGTCACTTGATAAATCCTGTACCCTTGGCGCCCCGGTAACGTGCTGATCGTTAAGGTTTTTTCCTCTCTGACCAGCGCGCGACAGGGCGCGAACAGGGTAATATTTCTGACAGCCGGGGACCGCTGTACTCTGGTAAATAGAAACCCCCGCATTCACCCCTGCTTCATCCACTTATCAAAGTAGCAGATAAACAAGAATCTGCAGGGTTAGCTGATCAAAATGTGATCTACATCATGGGTGGCTGATGAAACTGTGAACCACTTAACGGTTTACAGGAGGATCGTTACCGGAAAATGACAGAGTCGCAGTTGTGTTGAGCGCTACAGCAGAATTTCCGCCGGGGGTGGATGGGAAAGAAAGCCGTGGGGACTGGCCGAGTAGCCATAGGCGCCGGATTGGAAAACCACCACGAGGTCGCCGGGCTGGGCGACAGGCAGGGCCATCTTGTCCGCCAGGACGTCCATGGGGGTGCAGAGGGGGCCGACGATGGTGACGAGCTCGGTTTCCGGCTATTTGGACAGGTACACGGCGACCCATTCGAACACCTCGATGCCGAGGTTCAGCAGTCCACCAGCCGCCGCGGCGATCGCCCTTGCCACTCACCATAGTCCAGTGTCTTTTCCCGGAACAGAATGGCCGTGGCATCCGGCGTCTGCTGGGCCTATTAGGCCACTTACTCGTGAAGCAGGTCTTACATTTACTCGTGATGCTGGTGGTGACGTGCTGTTGCCAGAGGGTTTCCATGATGGCCTAACTATATGACACTGTGCGAGTATTTATCGTGCGGTGCGAAGGTAGCGACAGTGCCCATTACCGCGAAACTTGAACCGGGATACAAGGGGGCGGCTTGCGAAACGGGATTGCACTCCTGCTGTGTCTGGCGGTAGCGCCCCTGCTTGGGGCTGCCACCCTGCCCGACGTGGTAGACCGGGTGCGCCCCAGCGTGGTGGGCGTGGGGACCGTGTACCCGTTACGCCAGCCCAACCGCAAGGGCGACCCGGTGGCCTACCGGGGCACCGGATTTATCGTGGGCAACGGTCTGCAGGTCATCACCAATGCCCACGTTATGCCGGAGAAAATAGACCTGGATAACAACCAGAGCCTGGCGGTATTTTCCGGTCGGGGTGCGGCCGGCAAAGTGCATCTGGCGCGGTTGGTGAAATCCGATACAGAGCACGACCTGGCGCTACTGGAAATTACCGGCGAGCCCCTGCCGGCCCTGATCCTGGGAGATTCCGATACGGTACGGGAAGGACAGGCGGTGGCGTTCACCGGCTTTCCCATCGGCATGGTGCTGGGACTCTATCCGGCCACCCATCGCGGCATCGTCTCGGCCATTACGCCGGTGGCCCGGCCGATGGAGAATGCACGCAATCTCGATCCGGTACAGCTGCAACGCCTGCGCAGAGCTTACAACGTGTTTCAACTGGATGCGACCGCCTACCCTGGCAACAGCGGCAGCCCGGTCTTCGACCCGGCCACGGGGCATGTGCTCGGCGTGCTGAACAGCGTCTTTGTCAAGGAAAGCCGGGAAACGATGTTGGAGCGTCCCTCGGGGATCAGTTATGCGATTCCGGTTGTGCACGTGCGGAACCTGATTGCGGGGCAGAGCACCAGCGCCGCGCCATGACGCCTGCCAGCACCAGGACAGGGCACCGATCCCATTCGGGCAGGGAGCTTCGAGGTGGGCCCCTGTCGCTGGCACGTTGGCTTATGCTGTTCGCCGGGTTGCTGCTGCTCATGCTCACCCTCCCCCCCTTCCTGGATTTTCCCCTGCTGCATTTCTGGCTGGTGCCGCTGGCGCTGGTTTACCTGTTGCTGCTGTGGCTTCACCCGCGCCTGTGGCTGTATGTCCTGCCCGCGGCGACGATAGGCCTGGACCTGACCCCCTGGACAGGCCGCTTTACCTTCAACGAGTTTGATCTGCTCTTCCTGGTCACGATTGCCTCGGGTCTGATGTTCGGGCGTTACCGTTGGCGAGTGTTTTATCCCCGTCCGGCCACGATCGTCCTGTTCTGCTACCTGGCGGTTGTCGCGATGGGCTATAGCGGATGGCTGTACTTTCTGCTGCCACCCCGGAGTGCCTGGGACAACCCCTATTACACCAGCGAATACGCCTACAAGGTCTTCAGGGGCATAATCTGGGGGATTGCACTCGTGCCCATGTGGGGATACCTGCTGGCCATACACAAACAACGCGCGGTTACGGCCCTGCTTGCCGGCATGTGCCTGGCAGCAGTCCTGCTGGGTTTGGTCGTGTTGTGGGAACGAGGCACCCTCGGTGTACTCCTGGCCGGCTCCGCGTGGTATCAAGCGGTTAACTCCTTGCTGGACCTCTCTTCTTCCTACCGGGTGACGGCACTGTTTTCTGATATGCACACGGGAGGTGAGGTAATAGATGGCGTGATTCTGCTGTTGCTGCCAGTTACCCTGCACGCAGCGATGTATGGCCGAGTTCCCTGGCTGAGGGTTCTGGGCGCCTCAGCCCTGATCGCACTTGGGTATGTGACCCTGGTGGGTTTTACACGCGCTACCTACGTTGCTGTCGCCCTTGGCCTTACAGGTTATGGTTTCCTGGCTTTGCGGGCGCGTCACCTGTCTGGTTCTTCTTTACCCGTCCCGCTGGGCGGGCTCGCCATAACTGCGGCCGCTGGTTTAGTCTCCGCTACCCTCACCTTTCTCCTGGCCGGTAGCTTCGGACTGGCGTGCTATGGCGCACTTATTTTACTGGCATTCGCAAAAATACAGTTGCAACTGCAGGGCCTTTTGCGTTTTGGCACCCCGGTGCTGGCGCTAATCCTGACAGGGCTGGCGATGAAAGCGCATATGGACGGTCGCTGGGTGGCCCCGTCATTGACTGGCGGGGTACTAATGGTTCTGGGGCTGATTGGAAGTTATGCATTGGCAGGCAGATTGTTTCAGGATTGCAGGGGGCTCACCCAGATTGATCGACTCTTCATCCTCGGGGGCATTGTGGTGCTCCCTGGCCTTGTCGCGCTTGCCGTTGGTGGTCCCCACATCAATGGCCGACTGACCCGTGTCAGCGATGACCTGGAAGCCCGCCAGAATCACTGGCGTGACGTTCTCACGAGCGCTTCAGGCGGCTTTTTCAACCAGATTTTAGGTAACGGCGTGGGCAGTTTCCCCGGCAATTATATAGCAACGCACCCGCAGAAAATCGAGGAGGTGGGCAGTTTTACCGTGTTCGAGCAGGAGCGTCGTGAAGTCCTCCAGCTCGGCGGCGGTCATGATCTGGTTCTGGGCCAGCGAGTTTCCATTGAGCCCTATACCCTCTATACGCTAACCCTGCACCTGCGCGCGGAACAATCGGGTCGTATCCGTGCCTCGCTATGCGAACGCAACCTTATCTACACCAGCAATTTCATGCCTCGTTGTGAGCACGCGATGATCAGTTTCGAATCAACGGAAGGCGAATTTGAGGCACATAGCGTAAAAATCAATTCTGGCGAGTTGGGGCAGGACAGCGTGCTGAACCGCTGGCCCATAGTCATGAGCTTGCTCTATAACGCGCCCGGCACAGTGATTGACATTGATTCGATCGAGCTCTCTTCGGGCGGGTTCAACGTTCTGCATAATGGCTCGTTCAAGGATGGCCTGGACTATTGGTTTTACTATAATGACTTTTCGCATTTGCCCTGGCATGTGAAAAACGCCTGGTTACAGGTCTGGTTTGAGTCTGGCTGGCTGGGGGTGTTGTTGTCCCTGACGCTTGTTACGTTTGTGGTGCGTTTTACCCTGCAGCGGCGTAGCTATGATTCGCTGGCCATGGTGTACACGGTGGGGCTTGTCACTCTGTGTGTATTTGGTTTTTTTGGCAGCCCACTCGATTCTTCCCGGGTGTCGTGGATATTCTATTTTTTCCTGGGCGCCGGATTGGCCCACTTGCGAGTGCGCCCCCGAGGACGTCACTCGGGTTAACAGATTTTAGACGAAAATCGGCCTGATCCGGGGCCCGGTAAATCCGCCTCAAATGGCATTCGTCGCGTGAGGTACCCAAATAGTCACGGAAGACCAGGTTGTCTTCCAGGCTGGAGCGTCCCCGTCCCGATTCTTTTAAGCATGGATGCCTGGTAGCAGGCAATTTATACTCAAGCGGTATCCGACGCAGGGGTGGAGCGGCCTGGTTCTATTCAAACGCAAGACACGAGTGCTGTTCGTATGCACCGAAAACGTCTGTCGCTCACCTCTGGCGGAGGGCCTGCTGCGCCATCACTTGCGGAAGGCGGGGATGGGAGCATCTGTCAAGGTGGGCTCGGCCGGAACCCACGCATCTATGCGGGGCGCATGCCCTGACCCCCGCGCAGAGAAACTGGCTGCCGCCGCCGGTGTCAAACTGGGACGGATCCGTGCAAGGCGTGTATCCCCGGATGACGTAATGCACAGTGACTATATTTTTGCCATGGACCACTCCCACCTGGCTGAGCTGATGGACATTGCGCCGCCCGGGCATGAGGACAAGATCTCTCTGCTGCTCTCTCATCAACCCGGAAGCGGCCAAGACGACGTGCCCGACCCCCATTACGGCAGTATGGAAAACTTCCGGGAGGTATACCGCCTGATTGAGGAGGCTGTACTGAATTTGCTGCCGCTATTTGATACTACAAAGTCAGATGGATATTAACCAACGTAACACGTTCCCGTCCCAATCCCAGAAAATGGGGGTATTTCCCGACGTACTTAGTTAAACTAATGCCTGGCAGTGCAAAAAACCTTGGTTTGGTGGGAGTTTCAGGCATGGATCGATCACAGTATCCACTGAGTGAACACTTCCTGACTTACTTTGATGTGTCATTCGCCGCCAGCGAGGCCCAGAAAAGTGACGTATACGGAATCCGTTACAGTGTCTATTGTGATGAGTTCCAGTATGAGCCTGCCCATTTGTTTCCCGATCACGAAGAGAAGGACGCGTTTGATGCCAAGTCATTGCACGCGCTGGTGACGCATAAGTCCTCTGGCCGGCCTGCCGGTTGTGTGCGACTCGTGAGCCCAACGGGTCCTGATGGAGAGGATCTGCTGCCTTTTGAGAAACACTGTGCCGAAAGCCTGGATCGAGCTTTCGTGGACGGTATGGCGCTGGATCGTAATAGCGTATGTGAAATTTCACGACTCGCAGTTGATGGCGCTTTCCGGCGCCGTGCGGGGGAGCGAGTCACCCGGTTCGGTGAGGTGGAGGGGTTGGACTGCACGCAGCAGGAGCGCAGGACATTTTCCCTGATTGCCGTGGCCTGTTTTCTCGCCGCCACAGCCCTGACGGATCTGGCCGAGAGAACCAATGTGTTTGCGATGATGGAACCATTTCTGCCACGGCTGCTCAAGCACTCCGGTATCATCTTTCAGCGCGCCGGGCAGGATATTGACTATCACGGTACTCGTGCACCCTATTTTATTACCACGCAGTCAGCGCTGGACAACATGCTGCCCGACCTGAGAGAGCTTTACAACGAGATTCACCGGCGAATAGGAAGCAGCTACATAAACCCGGATTTAAAGTGACAGAAAATCCCAGAATTTCATTAAATCGTTGGAAAAGGCTGGTCTGAGTATTATTGCTCAAGATAAGTTAGACTGCGGTACCTCGACATTGCCAATCGAACCAGTGTTTTCGCTATGACGGAGCCATTTCTGCCCAGGCTGCGCAAGCGCTTGGGAATCATATTCCAGCGACCCGGTGCAGCTATTGATTATCATGGTAAACGGGCTCCCTATTTTATAATCACTCAATCCGCAATCGACAATCCGCGGCCAGATTTGAAGGAGCTCTATACCGGAATCCACCGGCGTATAAGTCAAGACTACCAGGTTGAGCGATGAAAAATATGTTCAGATTCTTGTGGGTATTTACTTTCATCGTAACTTTGGCTTCCTGTACCAAGGAGCTTTCAAGCGATGAGTACCTTGCCAATGCCAGATCGCTGCTTGAGGAAAAGGATTATTCGGCTGCGATCATTGAGTTAAAGAATGCCGTTAAGGCAGACCCGCAAAGCCCTGAGGCACGCCTGCTACTGGGTGCCACCTATCTTGACCTGGGTGACTTTGCCTCGGCTGAAAAGGAATTGCAGAAGGCGCGTGAAAATAAGGCATCATATGATTCGGTGGTACCGCTCCTGGCAGAGGCCTTGTCAACACTCGGGAAGCATGAGGCTTTAATGGAGCTGAATCCTGCAGGCCTTTCCAGGCCTGAAGATCAGGCCGGGTTACTCGCCGCGCAAGGCGTCTCTATCCTGTCGACGGGTGGTGATATCTGGCAGGCTAGTGAACTGATCGAGGACGCGCTTGCTGCCGACCCCGAATCTTCCCGGGCTATGTTGGCCTCAGCAAAGCTGGCTTTGCGTGATGGTTCGACCGCTGCGGCTCGTGAAAAACTCGAACGTGCGCTTGAAATTGACCCGACGTACGCGACTGCATGGGGTTTTCTGGGTGAAATTGAATGGCGCCGTGGCGAGTTAGACCAGGCGGAGCATGCCTATTCACAAGCGATTGAGTTTGCACGCAATGATTCCGCCTACCGTTTGCAGCGGGCTTTGGTCTTCATTCAGTCCGGAAGCCTGGAAAAAGCCCAAAAAGAAGTCAATATTCTGCAGAAGCAATTTTCCCCCCAGCAGCCCGGGGTCAGCTATGCGCAGGGTCTGATCCAGTTGCGGCGGAATGAATTGTCGCAGGCCATAACGTCGTTAGATGCGGCAACTCTTGCAGGTAACAGTTATCCCCTGGCCTACTTTTACCTGGCATTGATTCACAGCCAGCAGGGCAACCTTGCGCAGGCCCAGAGTAATTCAGACAAGTTTCTGGCGATCGCGCCGAACCACCCCTGGGCTCGCAAACTGGCCGCGAGTCTCAGGCTTCGTGCAGGCAAATCCGATGAGGCGGAAGAACTGTTGCGGCCGGTGGTAACCGCCTTCCCCGGTGATATAACAGCACTGAATCTGTTGGCCGCGAGCCTGGCCAGCCAGGGTAAGTCTGACGAATCCCTGGATCTATTGAAAAAGGTCGTTGAACTCCAGCCTGACTCGGCCGACGCCCAGTCGCGCCTGGGGCAGGGGCTACTCGCGGCGGGCCAGGAAACCGTAGGCTTGGAACATTTGCAGGCAGCCTTGCAACTCGATCCCAAGTCGCAGCGAGCCGATACCCTCCTGGTGCTGAATTACCTCAGGCAAGGTAACTTTGAGGCAGCGATAAAGGCCGGTCAAGACTATCGTCGAAGGAACCCGGCCGAAATAGCGCCTTATAACCTGTTGGGCCAGGTTTACCTTGCTGCGGGGGACAATGATAGTGCACGCAATGCCTTCGAGCAGGTGCTGGAGCTGGAGCCGGGTGACCCCAATGCGAATCACCGCCTGGCATTCCTGGCGGAGCAGGCGGGGGACATGGCTGCTGCTCGGGCCTACTACCAGACGGTGTTGGAGCACAGGAAAAATTATCTGCCGTCTCTGATGAAGTTGATTGCGCTCGATGCCAAGGAGGGTAACGAGGATGCCATGCTTGCTGGCTTGCAGCGAGCAATTGAACTACACCCGCAGGCGATTGAACCGCGCCTGGCCCTGTCTCGCTATTACCTGAGTCGCGGGAGACCCGAACTCGCTGCGGGGCTGTTCAGTGAACTCGATAATGTCGCCAGGCTACGGCCGGAAATCGCGCAGGTTTTGGCCAAATCCGAGTTGGACCAGAAGAATTACGCGGCCGCCAGGTATTACCTGGAAGTTCTCGTAGAAGATCAACCGGGATCTGCGGAGTGGCACTATCAGTTGGCCCTCGCTTATGCGGGGGAGGGCAACAGTGAAAAGATGCGATCGGAGCTGGAGGCGACCATCCAGTTGAACCAGGAGCACCTGCCAGCGCGGGTTGCGCTGGCAAGGTGGCTGTTGTTGCAGCAAGACCTGGCTGGACTGGAAACTCAGGTTGTTGAATTGCGTCGATTAGCACCCGAAAATTCAGATGTTTTGCAACTGGAAGCAATGCTTTCCACCCTTAAGCAGGATCCTGAAGCTGCCCTGGAGAGTTTACAACTGGCGTTTGAGCGCGCTCCCACCTCTGCTTCACTCCTGACGCTGGCGCGTCAGCAGTACGCTTTGGGAAATACGGATGCTTCGAAGTCGCTTATGCAGGAGTGGCTCGACGAGCACAGCACCGATGTCTCTACCCGTATTGCACTGGCACAAGTGTATTTGCTGGAGGGAGAGCAAGACAAAGCGATGTCTGAATTCCAGCGGGTGTTGGAAACTGATGAACACAACGTGGTGGCATTGAATAATCTGGCGTGGTACCAGCGGCATATTGACCCGGGTGCGGCCCTGGCCTATGCCGAGTTGGCGGCAGAAACCGATCCTGGCTCTGCCCAGGTGATGGACACACTGGCCATGGTGCTCCTCTCAAACCAGAAGTTCGAGCGTGCTTCGCGTACCATTACGCGCGCAATCAGCCTCAATCCGGGTGACCCCACTCTGCATTTTCACGCTGCACAGATACTGGTCGCTCGAGGTGACCGGCAGGAAGCCCTTGCACTACTGCGTCCTCTGCTGGAAACGGGTGTGGGCTTTCCCGAAAAGCAGGAGGCAGAAACCCTGCTGGCTGACCTCGAGGAGTAACCACACCTGGCCATGCCCGGGTGCCGGAGCTATGTCAGAATATTTTACGAACTCCTATCGCTCTCTCTTTGGTCACAAGCTAATTGTCTGATTTTTAAGGATATTTTCCCCTTGGCATGTTGATTGCTTGCTAGCTTGTGTGAATGATTACTAGCCGAGGGTGTTGGCAATGGTCAAAAAAGTGGAAAAACGTAATGCAGTTCTCGGGCTAGTAGCCGGGTTCGCGCTTGCAGCTGCAGGTAGCGTTAATGCCGCAGCTCCCCTACCCAAATGGGATGGAACGTTGCCGGCCGCAGGCGACCCGAATACCTCCCAGCAGTACCAGGACTTCACCATATATTCGCTCAACTACCTGAGCGAGTTGTCGGCAAAGAATCCCAATCCAGGCGACACCTATTACATTGGGGGCCAGGATTACAACTACAAGACCGGTGTGGGTCAGCTTCAGGACGACGTCGTTATTCAGACCGGGAACACCGGCAACACGAGTGACAACACGGATACTTGCGGTCCCACCGGTTGTGATAATGCCTACCCTTATCCATCACCCAGCGATAACTACTCGTCTACTTCTTTTACCTATACAGACCCGATTGTTGCGGTCCCGGGAGAAGAACCGCGCAGTACATGGACCGCGGAGCAGGGCGCACTGGCTGCTTTCATCGGAGATGGTGATCTGACGTTTATCTTTAACCTGAACGAGGATAACGGTGGTGACCCGAACACGCTGGACGGGCAGGCAATACTGGTCAGCGCTCGTGTGACGCTCACCGAGGCTGATGGCACTCCAATCGTGTCTTTCTATCTGGGTGCAAATAGTGCAATTCCGCTGCCCTGCTCAGCCGGGCAAGTTTGGGCGGGAGGCTGTGCGCCTCTGGGAGGATTGGCTTATGGTGAGCCCGAGGCGGACCCGATGAATACCTTGGCAAATGGACAGGCTCCTACCGATGGGGCTGAAAATAGTGCCGAGATCCCGGGAATAGACGAGTACTACGATGCCATGTTGGCTCTGAACCCGGGGCCGGAAGGTGGCTTTGTCTCACTGGATCCGCGTTGGGCATATGTGCACGGCGCGATTTCGACGGACGCTACAACTGGTCAGTTCCTTGGTTTTGGTACCTGCGGCTTCACCGGGTTTGCCAACTGTGAAACGATTTCCCAGAATCTGGGTGCCAATGAAGCCGCTTTTGCAGCGATTAACCTGGCTCTGTCCGAGGCAATCAAAACCGGCGTGTATAACGGGATGAATGTGGCCTTCATGAACGTCGATTTGATCATATCCGGGCAGACCAATGGCTTCGAGCAGTTGATAATCATTGCCACCAATGTGCCCGACTTCGAAGCGCCAACCCCCGGAACACTGGCGATCATGGCGCTGGGTTTGTTGCTCATGGGCATGCGCGCTCGACGACTCTCGGCGAGCGAAGCGGTTTAGCGCTCAGCACTCTGCGGGGTTGCATCTCAAGCCCGAGCAGTAGTGTTATCCAATCCGAAGACGAGCACCCATAGGGTGCTCGTCTTTTTTTATTCCAAGCATTTTCTCCCCATATGTTTTAAGCTCCCTGACTGGCGGTTTACCTCAGTTTCAAAGGGGGATTACCTCGATGTTCGATTACCAGTCGGCTTTTTCCCGCAATATCGGCTGGGTCACCGAGCAGGAGCAGGAAGAACTGCGCGGCAAGCGTATCGCCATCGCCGGTTTGGGCGGGGTCGGTGGCAGTCATCTGCTGACACTGTGTCGGCTGGGTATCGGTGGTTTTCGAATTGCCGATTTTGATGTTTTCGAAATCCAGAATTTCAATCGCCAGGCGGGTGCCAGTACCAGCAACCTCAATCGGCCCAAGGTGGATGTCCTGGCGGAGATGGCCTTGGATATCAACCCGGAGCTGGATCTCAAGAAATATCCAGACGGTGTCACTGACGATAACCTCGATGATTTCCTGAATGGCGTTGATTTGTATGTCGACGGCCTGGATTTCTTCGCCCTGGATATGCGGCGCAAGGTGTTTGCCGCTTGTGCCGATAAAGGCATACCGGCCAGCACGGTCGCGCCGATCGGCATGGGGGCCGCTTTGTTGAATTTCCTGCCGGGGCAAATGAGCTTCGAGGCATATTTTCGTTTTGAGGGCCATGACGAGCAGGAGCAGATGCTACGCTTCCTGCTGGGTTTGTCGCCTGCAATGTTGCAAATGCCTTATGTGGTGGATGACACCCGCGTAGACCTGGAGGCGCAAAGGGTGCCTTCCACGCCTATGGCCTGTGACATGTGTGCAGGGATAGCCGGCACCCAGGCCGTCAAGATTCTGCTGGGTCGGGGCGACGTCATCGTGGCGCCCCGCGGGCTGCACTTCGATGCCTACCGAAACAAGATGGTGACCACCTGGCGTCCGGGGGGCAATGGTAATCCCTTACAGCGACTGGCTCTCAAGGTCGCCCGGCGACGCTTCGAAAGGCGTCTCGATTGAAGGCGTCTCGATTGAATGAGGGAAACAATCCCGATCAATCCGGGCTTGGCTTCGTGGTCAGGTCGGTAAATACCCGCTCAAAAGGCAAACGGCGGGACCTGGGCGCTTCGCGTGTCGGATATCCTACGCGGAGCAGCATGTACAGGGCCTCACCTTGATTCAGCCCTAACAGGCTCGTGGTCTGCGCCAGGCAGCCTTCCGCCTTTGCCACCAATTCTTCCGGCACGGTGCCCTCTCGCAGGCGTGCTATTTGATCTGTGACCACGTAATAGGGATGTGCGGCGAGCCCCGCAGCGTTGGCCTGGGTCCATGCCCGGCAGAGCAATTTGCCCGCGCTGATGGCTCCCTGTGGGTTGTCTATTCCCGTCACAGCTAGAATCATGGGGCTCTGGGCCAGTAGTTTTGAATCCACGGCCGCCATGAATTTAAAGGCGCCCAGTTTGTTCAGCTTACGCATGCGATTCCAGTCACTGGTAAAACGCAGGAACGCTCGCCCCCCCGGTGGTAGGTGCAGCGTACGGACGTCCATTCCATCACCGGCCTCGACTTCTTCGGAGGAATAGCGCAGGCTGCCGGCCAATAACTCGTGAATCTCCCGGGTCTGGAAACGTATCTCAGAGGCCTGCCGGGCGGTGTGAGCAAGGGCGGAAACAGGTGCTCTTTCGTCCACCAACTGCAATCGGGCGTTGTCCTCACCCAGCTCGAGGAGCTGATTTTTTACCTCTTCTGAAATGTTTTTATCTCGGCGATAGGGAAAGCGGTTGGTGTGACGTTTGAAAAGAGGCAGCGTTTCCACCGACGTCACTTCGTTAGCGCTTGCCGCCCGGATAGTGGCATAGGGATCACCCAGGTGGTCAACAGGCAGCATAATATTGACGGTTGGATCCAACTGGCAGTGCCGGCACACTTCCAGCATGTTTTCCAGCACGGCACCTATCGACAGCAATGTGGCGGGACTTCCGGGGTCAAAGGTTTTTCCAGCGACACGAGGTGCATCATAGTGAACCCGCAGGCACTGACCGTCCCATGTGAAGCACTCAGGTTGTGAGTTGTCAGCAGAGGGAGCCAACAGGCCCGCCCGCGACAGCAGTTCAGCAGTTCGCCTGTCCATCAGAATGGGTCATTCCGGAGCCCGGACAGCCAGAAGAAAAAGCGCTGGTCGTCCAACTCCCTGCGATATTTTGGTATGAGCTTACGGCGCAATGCGACCAGGGATGCCTGCACCTCGGGCGAGAGCTGTCGGTCTTCTGATTTGAACAATTGCAGGATGGGAATACCAAATGTGGCGTAGTGCTGTACATTTGTTGGTAAATGTTTACTGCCGAGCGATATGAAATCGTCTCGATGGAAAGCAGCGCGTAAGGATCGTTCATAATCAAGCGAGAACAGGTGTGGATCGTGTTTACGATTCAAATAGGCGAAAAAGAGCACGGATTTCAATGACTTAAGGCGGCTGAAGTCAATGAGGTAGATCGCGCCGCCAGGGCGCACAATCCGATTGACCTCACCGAAGCAGTTGGCAAGGTGTTCGTGTGTCGGCAGGTGGTGCAAGGCCATGGTGCTAATAACTGCATCGAATGAATGATCTTCTATTTGCGACAATGAAGTTATATCACCTTCCATCAGCTCGATGTTGCTCAAATTCAGTGAGCATATATGGTTTTTCGCGCTGTTGAGCATCTCGCAAGATAAATCCACCCCGACAAACGAGGTATCCGGGTTCACCTGGGCCACCTGGGCCAGTTGGGTTGCGGGGCCGCAACCCAGGTCGAGCACGCTCTTACATCCCGCTATCACAGTGGATATCCTGGCGGTGTTAAAGAGATAGGAGGCAGCCATAATGCCGTCTACCCGGCCTGCTCTGGCGTAGGCCTCCACTTGCTCATCTCCCTCCATTACGAGATCTGGCTCGGGCTCCCTGGGAAATTCAGGTGGCACGAACAATTCTCTGATCAGAGTAGGTACTAAGGAAATCCGGGGCATAGAGTTCGGGAGTAGTCTGCGTTAGAGGCTGGAAATGTTTATAGAGTGTATAACCAAGGGAGTATCCGTTCACGATGTTTAGGCAACTATTACTTTATTGAATTAAATCCAGCGATCACTCTTTGCTCTGGGGGGAGTGAGCATGCTGTCAATTCAGTCTCGATGCTTGAGATGTCAGGTAAATTTACACAAGCACGCATGAACGGAGTTTTTGAAATTCTCAGGCCACGTATCTTATTGAAATATAATAATATTATTATTCTGGCATGTTGGTTGCTTTAGATAAAGTGAGTTTGAAAAAACGCTTTGTTTAACTGAATAGGTGTAAAGGCATGAAAACTATCTTTAATGCATACTCCATGATCAGGAAAACGTTGTTGGCTGCCGCTTTTATTGGAGGTAGCAGTGCGGCGTTGGCTGCGTCTGTCTCTCTGCCGGTTGGTGAGATTCGGTTCGAGGACGATAACCAGGAGTACTTAACAGACATAAACGGGGTTCAATACGATCCTACGGGTGCTGACGCGGGCCACACTTTGGCCGTTGGGGATCAGTTACATGCGGTTGTCACGTTCACTGCCATCGTTGGCGAAGATGCGGGCACGGTCGATGATCTGCGCGGTATTAGTGGAACAAATATTGTAGAAATTACCGGCGTCTCAGTGATTGAAGTCAAGTCCATTGACCTTGCAACCGGGAACATCGTTATGGGGCCATCGGCAACATTTGAGGCAACCTACGGGGCTGGTGCTCTCGTCGCGCTCTTCATCCAGGACCCGGGCGATTATGTCGACTCCTGTGATGCAGCTGATGTCACCATCTGTGAGGGACTGGCAGGCAACGGCGATCCCTATATGACCGTTGGTTTTGGAGACGCGGATGACTACTGGCTTGCGACTGGGTTTGGCGGTATTCCGCTTGCCGCGGTTACAATAGGGGACGTTGCCGCCTTGTCCACTGGCTCTACTTTCGGGAATGCGAACTTTTCTCTATCCATCCTGCAAAATTTCACTGGCTATGACTTCGCTGAACAAGCTTCGCCATTGTCTGCCTTTTTTGCTACAGGTGGTGGTGATGACCTGATGACAGATATCATTGGCTCGGGAGCGCTTCAGGGAGGATTGGGAAGAACAAGCCCGTGGTTTGCCACCAGCGACTTCCAGTTCACGCTCAACCGTATACCAGCGCCGGGCAGTCTGGGTCTTTTGGGTTTGGGCCTGGGTTTGATAGGCCTTTGGGGCAGGTCACGGAAAGAGGCCGCTGCCGGCTGATTAGTGGTTGACCTAGAGTAAGGCGCAGGTCTCTCCAGGTAAGGAATCGCACGTTAGAAAAAAGCACTTACTGGCCGGTAAGTGCTTTTTTTATGCCTGTCCGCTGCGAGGTTTCGATGGCGGTCTAAAAAACGCGTGCTATGAGTGCTTCAATACCGTGTTTGAGTCTGCTGGGCCACAGAATTCGCCCCCGTCCAGTATATCTTAATCGATTCCTCTCGCTGGACGTTCCCTGTACTGACTGCGAGCCTTGTAGTTTCAATTATCGTCATATTAAAGTTAAATCTACTTCCTAATTATCTAATGATTCAATAGGATTAATGGTTGCCAAATCAATTGGAAGCCTGTCGTGAGCAACATCGTTAAAATTGCTATTTGGTTTATAGCCCCAGTTATGCTACTCGCTTGTGCTGCGGAAGATTCCTCCCAAGATCACCTCAATCGCGCCCTCTCCTACTTCGAAACAGGCGAGGATGAGTCAGCTCTGATCGAGCTTAAGAACACGTTAAGAATGGATCCTAATAATCCCGACGCCCGGTGGCTATTAGGAAAATACCAATTCGCACATGGAAACTGTGCTGCCGCAGTAGAAAATTTATCCAAGGTAATTGCTAGTGGCATGTTTATAAATGAGGCCACTCCTCTTTTTGCCAGGTGTCTTCTGGAAATCAATGACTTGACCGCGTTGTTGGAGGTTTACACAGAGGGGCTTTCTGAGAGTAGTCGCGCTATCGTGTTGGCCGCACAAGGATTGGGGCGTCTAGGGCTGGGAGAGAACACCAGGGCGCGTATACTCATGGAGGAGGCTATGTCCAGCGGTAGTGAGCTTCCTTACGTCCGAATTGCGCAATTGCGCCTGAGTCAAGTTTTAGGCGATATCCCGAAAGAGCAACTACGTGTAGATACGTTGGCGGTGTTATCCGAGCATCCGGAAGATCCTTTTGCCTGGCGATTTTTGGGGCAATTAGCTTTTGCAGACCAGGACCTTGAGGCCGCCGAAGAGGCTTTTACGAACGCTATAGATAGAGGTGGAAACGGCGGATTTGATCTCCTCAGGCGCGCATCAGTTCGTATCGAAATGAAAGAGTATTCCACCGCCAGAGAAGACATTCAGTCAGCTCAGGCGATCCTGGAGGGACACCCCTACGTTAGCTACCTGAAAGGGTTGCTCGCCCTCGGGGAAGAGGATCTGGAAGCAGCCAAAGGGTATTTTGATGATGTTATAGCCAAGGTTGAGGAAAACGACAGCGCAAATTTCTATGTCGCGCTGACGAATTTTAGGCTGGGGAATCTTGCCGCTGCTGAAAACGCGGCTCTAAAGTATAACCGGGGTGTGCCAGATGATGTAGCTGGTGCTAGCTTGTTAGCAAGCATACTGATTCAACAGGGAAGTTTTGCGCGTGCAGCAAGTGTGTTAGAGCCGTTTTTGGCAAATGAAGAGATAAATGACTCAGTCAGATTGTTATATGTTGGCGCTCTTCTACAGCAGGGTGAAGTTGAAAAGGCAGGCAAGACACTAAGGACAATATCGGCAGAAAATCTGGAGTCCAAAGAACAAATCTTAAGTCTCTCAGCAGCGCAAATTCTGTCCGGTGAAGATGCGTTAGGGCTTAAATACCTCAGGCGTGTAATTGAGTTGGACCCTGGTTTTTATGCTGCCGACGAATTGCTGATATCTACATATCTCAGCCAGGGCGAACAACAATTAGCGCTGGAGGCTGCACACACGCTGGTAGAGAAAGATCTCGAAAATGTCAGATCACTCAACGTTCTTGGTAAGACCTATATGGCCGTTGGTGACCGAGACAAGGCAACCGATGTTTTTCTCGAAGTCAGAAGAATTTCTCCCGGGGATCCAACATCTCTACGGGTTCTTTCCCAACTGGCAATTGCTGACAAGGACTTCACGGCTGCAGAAAAGTATCTAAGAGAAATAATAGATGTTAACGATAATGCTGTTTTTGCCTATGTGGGTTTGGCAAATTTGTATGCCTTGCAAAATCAACCGGAAAAGATGGTGGAAGCACTCAATGCTGCCAGGGAATCTGATTCAACAGCATTGCAACCTAGGATGATCCTTGCGCAACACTACTTGATTTCGGGTGATCCGGAAGCAGCTTTGAGCGTGGTTAATGAATTGACTAACGATCAAAAGCGTTTGGCAAAGATCGTTGAGGTGCGCGCAAAAGCTTACCTGGCCCTTCGCGACTATGATGGTGCGCAGGTGTATCTCGAAGAGTGGTCAGGTGTGGCGCCTGAAAATCCCGAGATATATTTGTTGTTATCAAAGGTCTACGCCGAAAAAGGTGATCCTGTTAAAGTAAGAGCCAACCTGAATAAGTCTCTTGAATTAAGCCCTGCTAATTTGAGTGCATTGGTCAGTCTTGCACGCCTGGATTTATATGAGAATAAGCTAGCTTTATTTGCTGACCATATTGAAATTCTCAAGGAAATTGCCCCCACTCACCCGGATGTAAGAGTGCTTGCAGCAGAAAATCTAAGGATTGGAGGTAATGCTGGCCAGGCGCTAAAGCAATTTGAGGAGTTATACCGCGACTTTCCTACGCGGGAACATCTTGTGTTTATATTGCGTCAACTGGAAGAAATGAAAGACTACGATAGGGTGTTAGAGTGGCAGAACGAGTGGTTGAGCCAAAATCCAGGTGACATGGACATGATGTTAAGGGCGGCGTCAGTTTACGACCGACAGGGAAATACTGAGGCTGCAAACCAATATTATCAAATTGTATTGGATAGTAACCCCACTAATACTTTGGCTCTCAATAATTTTGCGTGGAACTTAAAAAATGTAGAGCCTGGCCGTGCTGTTTCCTACGCAAAAACTGCTGTAGATTTGGACCCCCGCTCAGCGCAGTTTCTGGATACCTACGCCATGAGTTTGATGTCTGCGGGGGACCTGACTAACGCAAAGAAGATTATCAACAAGGCACTTGCAATACAGCCGAAAGACCCAGATCTGATGTGGCATCATGCGATGATTGAATCCTCACTTGGTAACAAAAAAGAGGCGATGATCGTATTGGAAAGCATAATTGACAAGTATCCCGAATACTCGAATATCGACGAGGTGAAGAGACTACTTCAATCGTTGAATACAGGGTAATTCCTGCCCTCACGGCGTGAAACCAGTCTGTTTATTCACATAATTTGCAAGGACGCTTTGGTGTCTTAGAAGCTGACTGTTTCCGTTGTCGGGAGCCGTTTTAACCAGGCAGTCATAAGCCAGGCTGCCGGAAAGTGAAAAGAGAAAACCACTATGCCAAGCCGGGCCCGATCCCTGGTTTTCAATAAGCCACTTCACGTGGTATTCATCAGCCTCGTTCCCATGTTACTTGCAGCAATCTTTCTTCCGGGCCTCGAACAGGATGTCCGTTCTGATGCTTTTCTCGCAAAAGATAACCCGGCGCTGCTTTATAAGAAGAAGATCAAGGAGCAGTTCGGTCTGAGTGATCCACTTGTGATCGCCGTCGCCGCCACGTCGCCCAAGGGTATTTACACACCTGATAACCTGCGTCTCATCGATTGGCTGAGTACCGGGTTGTCATCACTTCCGGGTATCAATGGAACTGGCGTGGTCAGTCTCGCAACAGCGAAGAATATCTTCACGACGCCAGAGGGCTTGGAAATTGAACACTTTTATGAGTCGCCACGGTTGACACCAGATCTTGCGAGACAGGTAGAGCGGTCGGTGGAAGAATTCCCGGTCTACCTGGGAAACCTTGTGTCAGAGGATGGCAGCGTCGCGATAGTCGTTGGTGAGGTCGTGGAGGAGGATCAGGCAGGCGAGGTCTACCACAGTGTGATGAAGATGCTGGAAGACGCGCCTGTGCCGGAGGGGATCAGCCTGCACGTGGCCGGCGAGGGAGCAATCATCGGCTACCTTGGGGAATACGTAGATGCGGACGCACGGCGTTTACTTCCCTTCACCGGCTTGGTGATTTTCTTGATACTGGTGGTGGCCTGTCGCAGTGTCTGGCCGGCGTTGATAAGCAGTGTCATAGCGCTCGCTACTTTGACTACTACCGCAGGAGCCATGTCTGCCGCTGGCGTGCCCTTCTATGTCATCACCAACGCCCTGCCGGTAATACTCGTCGGCATTTCCGTCGCGGATGCACTACATATTTACTGCCATTACTTCGACCTTCAGGCACGACAACCCAACCTCAGTACAAAGGGGCTGTTGGAACAGACACTGGCAAATATGTGGCGTCCCGTTACCTTGACCTCCCTCACGACCATGGCGGGATTCCTGGGCTTGGCGATTGCCGCCTACATGCCGCCATTTCGCTATTTCGGACTATTTGCCGCCCTGGGGGTTATGGTGGCCTGGTTCTATTCGCTCTTTTTCCTGCCCGCGGTTATTCTATTGACGAAGCCCAGTGCTTCGGAGAGTCTGCTTCGGGGGCTCCGGCAGGAATCGCCCGACTTGTTCCACCGGATTTTAATCGGCCTGGGGGCGATTACCTCACGATACTATCGCGCTGTCGTCTGGACAGGAGTTGCCATCTTTGTCGCCAGCCTGGGCGCTGCCAGCCAATTGGTGGTGGACGAAGACCCTGTCGAGGTATTCCACTCCGATGCCCCTATGGCCCGCGCGGACCGGATTATTAACAGGCACCTGAACGGCAGTAACACACTTGATGTGGTCATTGAGACGCCCGCCGCCGAGGATCTATTCAAACTGGAAAACCTGAGGAAAATCGAAAGTCTGCAGATCTACGCGGAAAGCCTGTCCTTCGTGGGAGGGTCAGTTTCTATCGTGGATTACCTGAAACAGATGAACAAGGCACTGAATGATGGGGCGGTGAACCAGTATCGCCTCCCCGATAATGAGCAACTGGTCGCCCAGTATTTTCTTCTGTACGCCGCCAGTTCTGATCCGACCGACTTCGAAGAGGAAGTTGACTACGACTATCAGAATGCCAATATCCGCTTGTACCTGACTTCGGGGAACTACAAAGATATCAAGGTTGTAATCCATTCTCTTCAGACATACATAGATACGCATTTGAATAATGGCGGCATGTCGGCCACCATCAGTGGCCGGGTGGCAGTCAACTATCACTGGATCAAGGATCTGGCGCGTAGCCATTTCATGGGGCTGTTTATGGCCGTTGCACTTGTGGTGGCCATCTCAGCTATATTGTTCAGATCTTTACTTGCGGGTTTATATGCACTCTTGCCGGTAGCTGGTTCTGTCCTGTTGATTTACGGTGCCATGAGTCTAACGGGAATATCTTTGGGCATGGGAACCTCTATGTTTGCTGCTGTAACAGTCGGCCTGGGCGTCGATTTTTCTATCCATACTCTCGACAGGATTCGCCTGATCTACACTACCAGTGGGGGCGACATGGAAAAGACCATGGAGGAGTTTTATCTTACCACCGGAAGGGCGCTGCTCTTCAATTTCCTTGCTGTGGCGGGGGGCTTTGCGGTACTCACGGTGAGCAAAATCAGTTCACTGAATGTGTTTGGCGCGGTGGTAGTGCTGGCTGTTGCAACCAGTTTTTTCTCCAGCGTGACCCTGCTGCCGGCCCTGCTGAAGATGTTTACGCCCGGGTTCATGAAGAAGGATATTAAAAGGCGGCATTTTTCGTCAGGGTCGCCTAGTTTAATGGTTGCACTTGTTGCCATGGTAATACTCAGCGCGAGCGTTTGTGCGCCGGATGCGGGAGCCGGTAACCAGGGCCTGGATTCGGACAAGACGGTAGAGAGTTCCGCCGATTCCGCGTTTGAAAACGTACTCTCAGATGACGAGATGATGGAGACGGAGGGACCTGAATCCGCGTTAATGTTGATTGACTCAGCCGATCAGGTCGTTTCGCTTGTCAACTCTGTTTCCGAAGGTGACCAACTCACCCGGCAGATCGAGATGTTAATGACCGATCGTCGAGGCAAGCAACGTAGAAGAGAGACTATCAGCTATCGGAAACAATACGGTGATCAGAGGCGAACCGTCCTCTATTTCCTCGAGCCGGCGAACATCAGGGATACAGGATTTTTGATCTGGGACTATTCTGATATCGAAGAAAAAGATGACCAGTGGCTTTATTTACCTGCCCTGGGAAAGGTGCGCCGTATTTCAGCGGGTGACCGGGGAGATTATTTTCTGGGAACCGACTTTACCTACGAAGACATGAAGTTGGATGGGAAATTGGAGCCACGCGATTATGATTTTTCACTAATCGAAAAAGGCCCCGGCGGGGTGTATCGCCTGGAAGCCAGGCCGAAAAATGACAAGATTGCAAAGGAACTGGGTTACTCTCGAACAGTCTTTGATGTTGACGGCCGCAACTGGATGGTCACGCACGCCGAATTCTGGGATCTCAATAACCAGCCTTTGAAAACGCTGCAGGCGTCCGACATCCGTCAGATCGACGGGATCTGGACCCGTCACAATTTGGTACTTACCAACCATCAGACTGGACACGAAACCAGATTTATAATAAGTGAAGTAGATTACCTTACCGAAGTACGGGATGAATGGTTGACAAAAGAAGCCCTGCAACGAGGTCACTGAGGTGAGACCTCTTTTCTGTCTGATTTTCCTGGTATACGTCAGCATTCCGGCCTATGGATTGACAGTAGCTGGTCAGACAGTAGATAGAGTCAGGTTAGGACAGGCTAAGAGCCATACCCGGGTTGTTTTCGATCTCTCGGCTCCCGTTGAATTTGAAGTGCTCCCGGGTGTTTCTGCATCTGGAATAAGGTTGTGTCTCCCGGGCACGGTCTCTCGTGCAGAACTGGAGAATCTGCCACTTGCGGGTACACCCGTCAGCAGGATTCGAATGTATCCCGGAGAATGCGGTGGTCTCGTAGTTTTGTTGGAAACAAAAGCAATTGTTGGTTACCGGGCTTTTCCATTGAAACCAAACGAGTCTCACAGTGATCGTTTGGTATTGGATCTCTATACCGAGATCGCGGAAGCAGATAAGGAAGGGGCTGTATTATTTGGATTACCAGCTGTCGCAGACAATTCCCTTGACACATCGATAGGCCAAGGTCAAACAGTAGACCGGGTCAGGTTGGGACAGGCAAACGGCAAAACCCGGGTAGTATTTGATCTATCTGCTCCCGTCGAGTTTGATATTCTTCCCGGCGTTTCTCCCTCTGAAATAACGTTATGTCTGCCGGGTACCCTCTCTCGTGCCGAACTGGACAATTTGCCACTTTCGGGCACATCCGTCAGCAGGATTCGAATGAATCCTGACGAGTGCGGTGGTCTTACGATTTTGTTGGAAACAAACGAGGTTGTTGGTTACAGAGCCTTTCTATTACCGCCTTACAATTCTCACGGTGACCGTTTGGTTCTCGATCTCTATAACGAAATCGCGGGAGCTCAGACAGCAGGAGCCGTCGTAATAGATGCAGCCACTGCAGAGGCGGAACAGGGTTCACCCCCCGACGATTCATTCAGCAATGGCCTGCTTGGCATCAGTGGCACCTGGGAACACGAATGGGCTGTCGAGACCGGTGGTGTCAACAACCAGAAGTTCGAATCCCTGGTTCAGCCGCGTCTGGATGCCGACCTGGGGTCGCGCGCTCGCCTCACCGCTATACTCAGGATCCGTCTGGACGCAACGGGAGATCTCGGCCCTGAGGAGGACAGGCCGGAAAATTACTCATACATTAACGGTCCTCTTTTTAATTCATCCCATAAAGAACTGTCCCTGAGGGAGTTGTATATCGACACGCGGTGGGGTGATGCCCGATGGCGCATCGGCAAACAGCAGGTGGTGTGGGGGCAGGCCGATGGTATCAAGGTCCTCGACGTTGTAAACCCCCAGAGCTTCCGCGAATTTATACTGGACAGGTTCGATGACTCACGAATTCCCCTCACCATGATCAACGTTGAGCTGCCGGTGGCGAAGGACTTGACGCTGCAGGCGCTGTGGATTCCGGACCCCACCTACCATGAGCTGGCGGAACCCGGAACTCCGTATTTCATGACTTCCCCGCTACTCATGCCGGAGGCACCCGAGGGCATCGCGATCGATATCCGGAGTCCCGATACCCCGGACGACCTGGTCAAAGACAGCGACTTTGGTGGTCGTCTATCGGGATTCGTGGGAGGCTGGGATGTCACTCTGAACTACCTTTACCATTATCAGGATTTTCCGGTCCCCTATCAGCGGGTTGAGATGGATGGCGAGGTGATCACGGGGATCGTGGAACCGGAATACGAGCGCAACCACCTGCTGGGCGGAACCTTGAGCAATGCGTTTGGCGATTTAACGCTACGGGCAGAACTTGCCTATAACACGGATACCTTTCACGTTTCCAATGACTACAGCCGTCGCGGGGTGGAAAATTCCGCAGAACTGGCTTCGGTTATTGGTCTGGATTGGCATCTTGGGTCAAAAGATACCCTGTTGAGCGCCCAGTGGTTCCAAAGCCACCTGTTCGATTACCGGGGGAGTATTCGAAGAGACAGAACCGAACATAACTTCTCCGTTTACTACCGCAGGACATTCAATAATCGGATCTGGGCATTTGACGCGTTGACGCTCTACTCATTGAATCACCACGACTCGATGCTGCAGATGAAACTGAAGTATCTGTGGAGCAGCAATATCGAGGTCTGGGTCGGAGCCGACGTGTTCAGCGGTACGCGGGAAGGTGTTTTCGGCCAGTTTCGTGAAAGGGATCGAATCCTGGCCGGTTTTGAGGTCGGATTCTGAGACAGGCTAAGTACTGTCAAGCTTTTTCAACTCCAGTTTGTCCATCAGGCTGTACAGGGTTGGCCGGGTAATGCCAAGAGACTTTGCCGCGTCGGATATATTCTGGTTGCAATGTTGCATCGCCCGGAGAATGGCCTTCCGTTCAGCTTCCTCGCGCACCTGCTTCAGGTTAAGTGGCACGGGAACCTCATCGCCGGGGTCCAGTTCAAGGTCTTCCGGGGTAATGTAGGCACTGTCAGCCATGATCGTGGCTCGCTTTACCCGACTTTCAAGTTCCCTCACGTTTCCCGGCCAGTCGTAGGACTCGATCGCACTTATCGCCGACGCTTCGAAGCCCTTGACCTTGCCGCCCATCTCACCTACGAAACGGTTGAGAAAGGCCCTTGCCAGTACGACAGCGTCGCCCTCACGATCTTTCAGGGGCGGAATGTTGATTGTAACTTCACTTACCCGGTAATAGAGGTCTTCCCGAAAGCGCTTCTCCTCGATGAGTTCACGCAGGTCCTGGTGGGTGGCGCAGATAATTCTCACGTCCACCGGGATTTCAGTACGTCCCCCTACTCGCTCCACCACTCGTTCCTGCAAAAAGCGCAGCAGCTTGGCCTGGAGTTCCATGGGGAGATCGCCTATCTCGTCGAGGAACAGGCTGCCGCCGTCCGCATACTCAATCTTGCCCGGGGTAGTCTTTGCGGCGCCGGTAAAGGCGCCTTTTTCATAGCCAAACAGCTCGCTTTCCAGGAGGTTTTCCGGAATAGCAGCACAGTTGATTGCCACCATTTTTTTGCCGCTCCGGTTGCTGAGCCCGTGGAGAGCCTGCGCAAAACGTTCTTTGCCAGTACCGCTGGCGCCGAGCAATAAGGTGGTGACATCGGTCGGAGCGACTTTTTCTATGGTGCGGCATACCGCATGCATGGTATCGCTGGCGGCAATAATGCCATCCAGGGGCATCTGGTCCTCGCTGATCGCCAGGCGCCGGTTTTCCTTCTCCAACTCGTGTACCTTGTAAGCCCTTTCCACCATCAAGTTGAGGAGCTCCGGGTCTACCGGTTTCTGATAGAAGTCATAGGCACCCAGGCCGATGGCCTTTACGGCGTTCGCACGGTCATTATCCCCGGTGACTACAATGATTTTGGTTTCTGGTAATAGAGAGAGCACCTCGGTCAGCGTAGCGAGCCCCTCGGTAACCCCCCCCGGATCGGGGGGAAGCCCGAGATCCAGTAATACCACCCCGGGTTCATGTCGCCTCAATTGGCCGATGGCCTCTTCCCGGTCGCCGGCAATGGCAACCTCAAATCCTTCGAATGCCCATCGCAACTGGCGCTGCAGTCCCTTGTCATCCTCCACGACCAGCAGGCTTCTTTTGTTTTCTGTCAACTTATTGCCCTGTTCCTGTCCTTGTCACTGTAGTTTTTTCAACCGGTACCACGGGCATTTCGACGGCGAATCTGGAACCCACTCCAGGGGTGCTGCTGACCCTGATATCGCCCCCCAGCGCACGGATGAATTCGCGGCTCTCGAAGGCGCCAATGCCCATGCCCGTCAAGCCTTTGGTAGATTCGAAAGGCTTGAACAGGCGGTTTTGCAGGAATTCTTCATCCATGCCGACCCCATTGTCCTCTATCCAGACTATTGCACGGTTATCCGCACATTCTAGCTCAACGGTCACCTGTCCGGTTTTGCCTGCCGCCTCTTGAGCGTTTTGAATGATGTGATTGAACACCGTGCCCAGTTGGGCCCGGTCGGCAAAGACCACCACGTTATCGGCACATACCCGAAGTACGGGTTGGGGTGGGGTATTTGCCCTTTCGTTTATGGTCTCGCGCAGCAGTGCCCCCAGCTCGATCGATTGCCGTTCGCCGCCGCGGACGCCGCTTCGCATCTGGTTCATCAGTCGTGTCATCCGTTCCACGGAGTTTTCCACTGTGTTAATGACATCGTCGACGAATTCCGGGTTATCGCGATGTTTTCCGGCATTTGACACGATCAGCGACTGCTGGGCCAGGATGTTCTTCAGGTCATGGATCACGTAAGCAGACAACCGATTGAAAGCCTCAAACTGGCGCGAATTCACCAGTGCCTGGTTGGCCTGGTATTGCGCAAGGTGGCTGGCGGCCTGCCGGCCGGCCACCTTGAGAAGATCGCGGTCCTCCCAGTTCAACTCGGGTTGAAGGTCGGACTCTCGCTGCAGCAGTATCCCCTGCAGGATATCCCCGAACATGAGGGGCACAATAAGCCAGGCTCTGCTTATCTTGTTGATCATAGGGGGCATGTCCAGCCCGTCGTACAGGTCCGGAGACTGCCGCCACTCCTTAAGGTCGACAATCCACTCTGATTGCTCCAGCCATTGAGGCAGATCGCGCAACTCGTCGGGTTTTTCCGGCACTGCCATTTCCCAATCGGCTTCCAAGGTGAAGCGCCCGTCCTCTGTTCTGCTCCACAGCAAGCCCCCGGGACTTTTAGTCAGATTGCCCATGGCGTAAATGATGTTTACTGGAACATTGTCGTCACCACTGGCCAGGGTCCGGGTGAACTGAAGCCACTCCAACCGGTAATCGTACTTGTAGCTGAAGAAGTTCTTGCTGAGCCACACCCTCAGCCTTGCGCGCATTTGTCCGGAAAATAATAAAACCAGCAGCAACAGGCCGGACGTCACCAGGAAGGTAATCTGTATAACACCGCCCCAGGCGCCACCCATGTACTGGATAAAGTAGCCGGCCAGCGCCATCAGCAGAAGGTAAACGCCCGCGGCAATCAGTGTCACCGTATGAAATACGACGTGTCGAGACAGGTACAACTTGCTCTCGGTCTGCGGGCGTTCCATGCGACTTATCGCCACGGCGATCAATACAGCTGTTAGACCGGTAACAAAGCCCCGGGCCTGCCACAGGTTGCCATTGAGTTGACGGAACAACAGCGCTTCTGCGTACATGAAAAAGTCGTAGGCGTAGATTACTCCGAGACCCAGGCACAGGTGTTTGACCGACCAGCGTTCCTGTTGCGTGCTGTTACGGTATATCTGTTCCAGTAACAACAGCCCCAGGATCGCCATGGCCAGCCAGGTTGCGAAGTGCACACTGTAAAATGAATTCTCCATCTGGGGCAGCGCACCCGTAAGCACCAGGGGACCAAAAACCCCAGCCACTACCAGAACACAGCCGACGCAGAACCACGGCAGCCACTTCGTGGAGGCGAAAAAGTGTTCGGTTCCCGCTAGTCGACTGTTGATGAGTTTGAGCAAGAGAAAAAGCCAGGCCGCGTTTCGAGCGACTTCCGCCAGCTGCATGGGCGCGAGCAATGGATAGGGTTGCAGGCTGGATACGACCACGATAGCGGCCCACACCGCAGTCAGTAAGGTTGCAGCCACAGCGGGCAGGCCGGAAATCTGCTTGTCGCGCGTGAACAGGACGAGCAGCGTCAGCAGGGTGAACCCCAGCAGGGATGTACCATAACTGTAGAGCACTACATTGGCGAGCATGAGCCAGCTCTCTTCTGTTGGTTTGGAGCCAGTACCCCACGAAGTGTGCTGCAGTTCACGGTTCCCGATGGCCCGCTCCTTTCCAGCACACTATACTCGTGGACTGTTGATGTAAATCCCGTAGGCTGTGATCTGCGACGCGGCACACACTTGGTTGAACAGGTATAAAAAGGTACAAGATGGAGCAGGGAGCATGCAATACGGTGGCGATTGTGGGCCTGGGCTATGTTGGCCTGCCCCTGGCAGTAGCTTTCGGGCGCCAGCGCCGGACCATCGGTTTTGATGTCAATGAAGACAAGTTGTCCCATTACCGCGCCGGGCATGATCCCAGCGGGGAAGTGGGCCCCGAGCGGCTGCGCGCAGCAAAGAACCTGGTGTACACCAGCAATCCCGCCTCGCTTGCCGAGGCCGACGTCATTATCGTGGTGGTGCCCACGCCGATTGACGCGGCACGGCGACCCGACCTCACCCCGCTCGAGAGTGCCTGTCGCACCGTGGGCGAGCACCTCCGGGCAGGCACCACCGTGGTATTCGAGTCCACCGTTTATCCCGGTTGTACCGAGGAGATTTGCGTCCCCATTCTCGAGCGCCACTCGGGACTAAGCTGGCTCGGCAGGCCCGGTGCCGTCGCCGCGGACGGGTTCAACGTGGGATACTCGCCGGAGCGGATCAATCCCGGCGACCGGGAACATCGCCTGGAAACCATCGTCAAGGTGGTCTCCGGCGATACGCCGCAGACCCTGGACCGGCTGGCCCGCTTGTATGGCGAGGTCGTGGAGGCGGGTATTCACCGGGCGGCCTCCATTAAGGTTGCCGAGGCCGCCAAGGTCATCGAGAACACTCAGCGGGACCTCAACATCGCACTGATCAACGAACTGGCGCTTATTTTTAACCGGCTCGATATCGACACGCTTGACGTGCTGGAGGCTGCGGGCACCAAGTGGAACTTCCTGCCGTTCAGGCCGGGTCTGGTCGGAGGGCATTGTATCGGGGTCGACCCCTATTACCTGACCTATAAGGCCGAGGCCGTGGGCCACCACCCCCAGGTTATCCTGGCGGGCCGGAAGACCAACGACAACATGGGCAAATTTATTGCCGAACAGGCGGTCAAGCTGATGGCCAATCGCGGTCACCGCATCTGCGGCGCCAGGGTGGCAATACTTGGCCTGACCTTCAAGGAGAATTGCCCGGACCTGCGCAATTCCCGGGTGGTGGATATCATCGCCGAACTCAGGGAGTACGGCTGTGATATCCAGGTACATGACCCTTTAGCGGATCCGGCCGAAGCGTTGGCGGAGTACGGGCTGTCGCTGTGCGGCAGGGAAGAGCTGACCGAATGCAGCGCGGTCATCCTGGCGGTGCCCCACGCGCAGTACCTGGCGCTGGACACGAATGACCTTGGCGCGATGCTGGCCGAAGACGGCGTCCTGATAGACGTCAAATCCACTTTGGATCGGGCGGAGCTGGAAAACGCCGGGCTGAATGTCTGGCGCCTGTGAATCAGGCCTTTTCGCCTTGGGCACCCTCCCCTGCGACCGTCTCTCCCGGGAACCAGCCTATCCAGGCTTTCCTGGCCAGGTGCGGAAGCAACAGGTACAGGGGCATGCGCAGGTAGTGAGCGCGCACATACAGCCCGTTCAGCGCCAGGTCTGTCAGCGGCAGTCGGCATTCCGGCTGGCAGGGCCTGAAAGCGCGCAGAAACAGGAAGTCCATGATCGGTTGCCGCAGCATCCGGGAGCGGCTGCTGACCTGCGCCATCACTGGCTCCGGAACGGGTGTGGCAAATACCTGCCGTGCGTAGTTCAGGCCGTGATACAGAGGACCTGACAAGCCCAACTGTTCACCCCGGATGGCAAGCCCCTCCCAGAAGGAGGGATCGCGATCCGGGAAGTCACGTAGCATCCGGTCCAGGTCCCACAAATCCCGCAGGCCGTGGTGAAACTCGCCTTCATGAAAGAGGTGAGTGGCGCTGTGGATAACCATGTCTTTCCACGATAGCGTGTATACGCCGGGCCTCACTTCCATTAACTCCTCAAACAGGAGATCGGCGTCAACGTCGGCGTCGGCAGTGGGCGGCAATATCGTGTGATGCAGGTCGAGCGTGGTACTGCGCCGGCTGTGGTACAGGGGCGGTATTTCGTGCATCCAGCGCCGGTAGTAACGCTCGTCATAATCGTTGAGTTGGCTGTTTTTCCAGCCGAACTGCTTCAGTGCACTCTCCGCAGCGTCGATCCTGTTGCCCGGGACGATAATATCGATATCGGAAATCAGTCGTCCGCGACCGACGGGGAGCCCGGCCTGCAGGTAGGCACCGCCCTTGAGCAGCACCAGCCGTTCGCCAATCGAGTCGAGAGCCCGTCCTATGTTCCCACAATCGTAGTTCAGGTCGTGTTTCTGTTTCTCGTGCAGCACCAGGGAAGAGTCCAGGTGGCGTCTGACCGACTTAGGCACCCGGCTTAATAAGCATTCCTCTTCGAGCCTCAACGCCAGCGAAGCCAGCAGCTGGGAACTCCGCGCCTGGGGGATGAGCTGGCTGTAGCCGTCGGCTTCGAGGTCCAGGATGCGTCTTGGCTCGAGCAGCACCTCGCGCAGCAGAAAGCTCACGGCCTACCGTCCCGGTCGTGGAGTTCTCCCACGTTTTGAATTGCCCAGTCGAGATCACGGTAGACCAGGTCATAGCAGGAGACGCCGTCGATAAGCGCCCTCATGGCTGCGAACCCCACCTCGCCCAGCAGGCTGAAATTGAAGGAGTGGTAGGCTGCCAGGATAAAACTCTGTGTTTTAGATCGCGGGTAGAGACCCTGTGGCTCGTCTCGGGCGTACTTTGGAAACAGCATGATCCGGGCGGGTATCGGGGAGATGTCATGGCTATCATCTGTGAGGTCAGCCTTCATATGGGCCACCGTGCCCTTGTGGGTCTGCTCGCTGGTGGGCCCAAGAATCGCAGCGGAATCAAAGGACTTAATCAGCGCAATGCTGTCATTTTTCAGGCTCACAGGGCGGCACAGGGGAATGACGCTGGTGGTGCCGGGGGGCACCAGGGCGTGCTCATCCGATAACACGCGCCACCCTCGGAGACCAAGCCCGGCGCAAAGCGTGCTTTTGCCGGCCCCGGGCACGCCGGGCATGATGATGGCGCTTCCGTCCCTGGCAACCGCTGCGGCGTGCAATTTCAGGTACTCATTGGCGTGAATTGATACACACCAGTTCATGCCCCATTCCAGGAACGCAAAGGCCTGTCCGATCGGGATGGTTGGGAAGGGATTCTGGTGTTCGAAGCGAAATTCCACTTTTCTGCGCAGCCGGCCGGCGAGACCGCCGTGTCCTATCCCGATGTTGTAATCGGTAAACGACCTCGGCTCCGCCAGGGGGAAATCACGGTACAGCGCTTCTATGCCACGGATGACCTGTGGCAGCTGGCTTTGCAGGCGATAAACGTAAGGGCCGACGCGGAGCTGGAAACGGCCCAGCCGCAGGCGGTCGGCAAGTTCTTTGGCAGGCAGTTGTGAGACGCGATGCATTCAGGCCAGCTGCACGATATCCAGGATCGTCAACTCATCGAGTGCCCCGGACAGAGCCTCGGACAGCTCTGCCGGGGTGCAGTCATCCATATCGGGCGACACCCGGCGGACCAATTCGTCAATATCCAGGGGTTGGTCGGAAAATTGCCGCAAGATATGGGCGGCAAAGGCCGTTATCAGGTGTGTATCTCCGCTTCTGCGATCAAAATACACCACCATGTCTTCCTGGGGGTCGAAGAATTCACCCAGCTGTTCGATGCGCCACTGCATAAGGCCCCGGAAAGGAAACTCAAGGACTCCGATTATTTCAGAGGGTTTACGCAAAGGCTACAGGAGGGATACTGAACCGCCCGGTAGTCTGTTAGCGCGGAATCGCCTTTTTGGAAGGTAAGCCGCCGCCCGTGGAACTGCCCCCGAAAGCGGAGTCAGTGAAGATGTCTTCGCCCAGGGTCCCGTCGCCGTACTTCTGGTCCCACAAGGTGGTGTCAGTCGACTGGCTGTTTGTGAGTGTGTCAGGGCAGTCACCCTCCGGCACGACACAGGTCTGAGTAGGCTCCGGACACAGTTGATTCACGCCATCAGATCCACCCAGGTCACGAAGCCGGATGATTTCCGCGGCCAGATCGGCATCATGATCGGGTTGTGCAGAGGCGAACATGTTGCCGGCTGCCACATAAGAAGCCAGGATAGAAGCGGACATGCAATGCTCTACGCCCCACGCTGTCCGGTTCCCCAGTGACACTGCCACCACACTGCCCATGAGGGCATTGCGGGTGAACCGCCGCCGGGTGGACTGCGGTGGGACACCATGCTCTGCTGAAGGGCTAGCGCCCTCCTGCAACTCCTGGTCTCTGTCCGAAGAATTATTCAAGTCCACTCCTGTGTGGTCCAATCACCTAAGTGCCTTTTCAACTGTAGTTGAAGAAAGCAACATTACCAGACCGTCACAATCTCTCACATTGCCTGGTGAGATTTCTGTGACCCATGTCCGGTAATTTCAAACCGGTTTACTTATTTATTGTACATGCAATAAACGCGCCCAATGCCAAATAAAGCGATTATAAACAATATGTTAAGAAAACTTCTTCCCGCATCACTTTCGCAGTATGAGAGTGTTTCCGGATAAATGTAAAAGTTTTTGACATGCCGGCAGGACCCACACGATCATCCTCAATCGCCGTCACTTTCCCCGTTGAGGCCCGGTAACAGCGCCTCCTGGGTAAGGTCCTCGAGTACGGCCACAATATCCTCGATTCCCAGTTGGTGTTTTTCTTCCACCATGCCATGGAGGAGAAGGCGGCTGCAGATCTGGTTAATGATGCGCGGAATGCCCTGGCTGAATTCGTGGATTGGCCCGAATACCGCGCTGTCGAAATCGGGGTCATGTTGCCACCCCACCCGCTCGAGGCGGAGTTGGATGTACTCCCTGGTGAACTCCGCCGACAACGGCTGCAGGTGACTGGCGGCGACGATACGCTGGTGCAGTTGCTCCAGTCCCGGGGAGCGCACGGTTTGCCGTAATTCCTCCTGGCCCACCAGGAAAATCTGGATCAGTGGCAGGTTGCCCTGCTGCAGGTTGGTCAGCAGGCGCAGTTCTTCCAGGGCGTCCTTGGGAAGATCCTGGGCCTCGTCGATAATCAGGAGCGGACGCCGTTCCTCGCGCTGTAACCGCTGCAGGAATTCCTCCAGGCGGTGCAGGTGCTGGGCCTTGCCGCCGGTTTCCCCGTCCAAGTTGAACTTCATCAGGACCAACCGAAGAAGATCGTCCGCCTGCACCTGGGTGGAGTTGAGTGCCGCGTACAACCCACCCTGTTCCTCCAGCTCTGCAGTCAGGTCGTTGATCAGCGTGGTCTTACCCGTCCCGGGTCGCCCGGTGATCATGACGAAACCTTCCCGCCGCTGCAGGGCGTAGAGCATGTAGGCTCGGGCCTTTTTATAGCTTGGGTGCGGAAAACACAACCTGGCGTCAGGGCTCAGTCGAAACGGTTCTTCCCGCAATCCGTAAAAGCTTTCGTACATGTGCCCCTGACTCCCATCCTTAAGAATTCGCCCCAATGGCCACCTCTTGAGAGTACCTCAATTTGGGCCCGCCGGGTTTATCATCAGCAAAGTACAGGGCCATCTTGAGACCTGCGGCACAGTTTCCCGGCGCCACAGTCGGCAAGCGCGAGGAAGTTTGCTAAGCAGTTGCGAGCCTGTATGCTCTAGGGCCCCTTCCGGAACATTGCGGAAAGCGCTGATTCGATGTACGAGCGGTTTTTCAAACTGAGTGCGGAGCCGTTCCGCCTGAGCCCTGATCACCGGTTCTGCTATAAACACCAGCGCTACGCCAAGGCCAGGGCTTACCTTGCCTATGCGTTCCGTCGCGCAGAGGGGTTCGTGATGATCACCGGCCGGCCCGGTACCGGGAAAACAACCCTGATACTGGATCTGATGGAGTCCCTGGCGAAAGAAAACGCGCGCATCGCCAACCTGGTGAGTACCCAACTGGCTGCCGACGACCTGCTGCGTATGGTCGCTTTTGCCTTCGGTTTGTCGGCAGAATCAGCCGAAAAGTCCACTCTGCTGCACCAGCTTTCCTCCCTATTCCTGTCGCTGCGGAATGAAGGACAACGAGCCCTGCTGATCGTCGACGAGGCACAGGATCTCGATGCCGATGCGATGGAGGAACTGCGCCTGTTAACCAACCTGCAGCAGGACGGCCAGCCCCTGTTGCAGATATTCCTGCTCGGTCAGCCCGAGCTGCGCGACCTGATTCATTCCCCGTCGATGGAGCAGGTGCATCAGCGCATCGTGGCGGCCAGCCATCTCGAGACGCTCGACGCGCAGGAGACTCGAGAGTATGTCGAGCACCGCCTGCGAAAAGTGGGCTGGCAGCAGGATCCTGCCATCAGTGTGCCTGTCTTTGCCATCATCCACAGGTTCAGCCAGGGCGTGCCCCGGCGCATCAACCAGATCTGCAGCCGGTTGTTGCTGCACTGTTTCGTGGAACGCGGTCACCAGGTAACCGTGGCCACCGCACGTGCGGTGGTTGCCGAACTCCAGGAAGAACAGCTCACTACCGGCAACATACTCCACGATGACGTATTCCTCGCCGAAGACGAGTTCGAGCCCTTCCCGGAGACTGAGACGGAGACGGAGATCGAGCCAGAGCCAGAACCGGAGCCAGAAATCTTGCCAGAGCCGGATCCGGAGCCAGCGCAGGATCGCGAACCGGAACTAGTACTGGAACTGGAGTCGGAACGGGAACGGCAGGGCGGGTCGGAGTGGGCCCTGAAGTACACGGGTGATCCCCTGCCCTGGCATCCAAAGCCTCGTCGAAAGACATTCAGCCTGGGGCGGATCATTGCCTGGACCATAGTGGCCTTCGCGCTGTTGGCTGGTGCGCACGCGGCAATGGAACTGGTTGGCGCCCCGCCCTGGTTGTGACGCCGTTCACAGACTTGGGGGGTCATTGATGCCTTTACCCGCTCTCATGCTAGACTGTGAAGTGGGGTTTTCTTGTGCAATGGGGATAGAGGGACGAATACTATGGACAGTCTAAACCGGGTGTTTAAACCGCTATTTGGATATGTTTGTATAATCGGTTTGTCCGTGATGTTAAGTGGCTGTGGTTCGCAGCCGGATATATCGGAGATCAGTGGCGCGCAGCGATTCCCCGACCAGGATTACACCTATGTGATCGGCCCGGGTGACACCATGGAGATCTTTGTCTGGGGCAATGAAGAACTCACCACCACGGGGATCGTTCGTCCCGACGGGAAATTCACCACCCGGTTGGTCGAAGACCTGGAAGCGAGCGGTAAGACCTCCACCCAGTTGGCACGGGATATCGAGGCGGCATACAGCAAGTATGTCAGGAGCCCCGTCGTCAGCGTCATCGTCAACGGCTTTGTTGGCGTTCCAGAGCAGAAGGTGCGCGTGGTCGGTGAAGCCAGCCAGCCCATCAGCGTTCCGTATCGTAAGCATATGACCCTGCTTGACCTCATGGTCGACGTGGGCGGCATAACAGAATACGCGGCAGGTAATAAGGCGGTCCTGGTTCGCCTGGAGAATGGCGGACAGAGAAGCTATGGCCTGCGGCTGGACGATCTTATCAATGGGGGGGACATTTCAGCCAACCTCAACCTGCTGCCCGGAGACATAGTCATCATTCCTGAATCCTGGTTCTGATTGCATCATCTAACTGTCATCTGAGGTTTCAGGGCCATGCAGGAAGTCATCGCACAAATACTTAGCTACATCTGGGGCATCTGGCGTTTTCGCTGGCTGGCGCTGGCAGCAGCGTGGCTGGTTGCCATTGGCGGTTGGCTGTTCGTCTATCAGATGCCCGAGGCCTATGTTGCATCGGCGCGCATCTACGTCGACAGCAATAATCTGCTGGGACCCCTGCTGCGCGGTCTCGCCATTCAGCCCAATACCGACCAGCGCATTGCCATGATGAGTCGTACGCTGCTCACCCGGCCCAATCTCGAGAAAGTGATGCGCATGACCGATCTCGACCTGCAGGTCCAGTCCGACCGGGAAAAGGAGGAACTTCTGAACGATCTGCGCGAGTCTATCAGCCTGTATGGCGAGCGCGACAATGCGTCACTGTACTCGATTCGGGTACAGGATGAAGACCGCGATACCGCCAAGCGCATAAACCAGGCCCTGATTACGGTGTTTATCGAAAGCAGCCTCAGCGACAAGCGCGCTGACAGCTCGGGCGCACAGGACTTTCTGGAAGACCAGATCGCCGAGTACGAGGCGCGCCTGGTGGAAGCGGAGAACCGCCTGGCGAGCTTCAAGCAGCGCCACGTTGGTATTCTCCCCGGGGAGGGCGGCGGCTACTTCGCCCGCCTGAATCAGGCGAAAGAAGAGCTCAAAACCGCCCGGTTACAGTTGCGGGAACTGGAGAACCGGCGCAGTGAACTGCAACGGCAGGTCGACGGCGAAGAGCCGGTCTTTCTTTCCAGTGGCGCGGGAAGTACCACCTCGGCACTGGACAGCCGCATTCATGCGCTGGAAATGGACATGGATCGCCTGCTGACCCGCTATACCACCGAGCATCCAGAGGTGCGTCAGATTCGGGGGCTGATCGATGACCTGAAGAGAGAGCGGGAAGAAGAACTTGCTGCATCAATGACGGACGATTATGGCGGCGCCTATGCTGATCTGTCGTCGAGTCCTGTGTATCAGGGCATGCGATCGATGCTGGCGGCGACCGATGCGCAAATAGCGGAAATGCGCGTGCGTGTTGCCGAGTATGAGGAACGAGTGAAAACTCTCGACAGTAAGGTCGATAGCGTGCCCATGATTGAGGCCGAGCTGAAGCAACTCGATCGGGACTACAATGTGATTTACAAACAGCACCAGGCACTGTTGCAGCGCCGGGAGGCAGCGAAGTTGTCTCAGGACGTGGAACAGAATGCCAGCGACGTCACATTTCGCGTGATCGACCCGCCATTTGTTCCCTCAAGGCCGAGCGAGCCCAACAAACTCCTGCTGAACAGTGGCGTTCTGGTTTTGGCCCTGGCAATTGGTGCTGGTCTGGCGTTGCTCGTTTCAATGATCAAGCCGGTCGTGGTGGATGCCCAGTCACTGACCAGGTTGTATGGGCTGCCGGTCCTGGGGGTCGTAACCGAGATTATGACAGCGGAAGAGAAGAAGCGGGACGCAGTTAGGCTGGCGACTTATTCGTCTCTTCTGGTCGTCCTGATACTCGCTTATATAGGAATAAACATTGGCCAGGTGCTGGCCCTGGCATGATGGCCAGAATGAAACAGGGATCGTTCCAAAGAGCATTATCATTATGAGCACAATCGAAAAAGCAGTAGAGAAGCTCGAAAAGGCGGCTGATACCGGGGAGCGTGACAAGACGCCCGTCTCGACGGCAGAGAAGGCGGAGGAAATGCAGGATTCCCTGACTACCAGGGCAGTTTCCACACCCCCGGTTGAGTCTTCCGCTTCCTCGTGCGCCGACACCAGGGAGAAAGCCACGCTGGAGCTGCCACTGAAGGAGTTTGCGGCCAATGGCATGATCACGCCCTTTGCACCGCGCAGCCGGGTGGCGGAGGAGTTCCGCACAATCAAGCGGCCCCTGATCCGCAATATCGATCACGCGATCTCGCCCGAGATAGCTGACAAGTCCAGGTTGATCATGGTGACCAGTGCGCTCCAGGGGGATGGTAAAACTTTCACCGCCCTGAACCTTGCCATGAGTATCGCCATGGAACAGGACCGGACGGTATTGTTTGTGGACGCAGATGTCTCCAAGGCGGAGGCGGGGAAACTACTGGGGATACCCTCTGACCAGCCCGGCCTGATCGACCTGCTCGAGAACAAGGGGGTGACTTTTACGGACGTGATCCTGCCCACCAGTATCGATAACTTTCGCGTGCTTTCCGCGGGCAATCTGCACGACCGGTCCACGGAACTGCTCGCCAGCCAGAGCATGCACGAATTGATGCTGGAAATGTCCAGCCGCTACCCGGACCGGGTCGTGATTTTTGACTCACCACCACTACTTCTGACCACAGAAGCCAGTGTGTTGGCGAGCTTCATGGGCCAGATTGCCTTCGTGGTCTCCACCGACCATACCCCCCAGGACGCCATCAGCAAGGCGCTGGAATCCATAGGCGAGGACAAGATCATCGGTATGGTACTTAACAAGGCGCACCAGGGGCGCAACAAGTTGTTAGGTTATGGCTATGGCTACGGGTATGGCTACGGGTATGGCTACGGTTACGGCAACAGATCGCGATCCATGCCGGTTGAGGAAGGGGCTTGACGGGCCATGCGGGTGAACCGGGAAGTTTTGCCTGCCCTGTGGTTTACCGTAGTAACCACCTTTTGTGTCGCCTTGCCAGTACAGGCAGGCGAGTGGAAGGCCTCCGCGGGTGTGGCGCCTGCTGTAACCTACAGTGACAATATCTGCCTGGCCTCGGAGGACGAGCAGGGAGAATGGGTAGGCCTGGTCTCCCCCGATGTGGCAGTCTCGGGAAGTGGCCGGCGGGCCAATCTCAAGCTGTCGGCTCGCGTTGAATTCAATACCCTGTCTGACAGTGACCTGGAAGACCTTGGCTGCAATCCGTCCGGATTTGGCAACAGGAAGCAGTTTGCGCCCCGCCTGCGAGCCAATGCCGATGCAATCCTCATAGAAGACTGGCTGTTTTTAGATGCGGATGCCTCGGCCAACCAGAATTCGACCAATCCCTTTGTCGCCGGGGGTGGCGACTCCCTGAACACGACGGGCAACACCAATACCACTTACCGGTACAGTGCCAGTCCCTATATCGCGAGACGGTTCAAGGATGTGGCGGACCTGAATCTGCGTTATCGCTGGGGTGACCAATACAACACCGAAGAAAGAGTCGGCGACAGCAGCCGACAGTCGGTGCAGCTTGAATTGGGCAGCGGAGCCTTTTTTTCGCCGCTGTCCTGGGCGTTGCGGGGCGATTACAGCAAGGTCAAGTATGAGAACAGGCCCGGTCGCGACGGGGATAACAGCAGCGAGTTGAAATCGGCGCGTGTGGAGCTGGGATACCAGGTAAGCAACAAATGGCAGGTCAATGGCTATTACGGTGAAGAGTGGAACGATTTTGTCTCAGCCAGTGACGAAATCGATGGCGATTTCTGGGATATCGGTGTTCGATGGACCCCCAATGTTCGAACCACGATAGAAGCCGGGACGGGACAGCGGTTTTTTGGTGACACACCGCGCCTCTCGATCGATTATCGGCATAAGCGCATTTTACTGTATGCCCGCTATGACAAAGATCTCACCTACGACCGGAATATCAGAACCATTGAAGACCCCTTGTCGCAGGATGGTGTACTCGACCCGGTTGTCGGACCTGACGGCACTGTATCTGGCAATGTGACAACGATAAGTACCAGCCCCATCCTGGATGAGCGCTTTACCCTTGGTATGCAGATTCAGGGACGTCGTACCACTGTCAGTGTGCGGGCCAGCCATTCCGACCAGACTCGGACCTCCAACCTGAGTGAATCCACCTTCCGATCCGCCGTTCTATCGGCGAATCACAGTCTGGGGCGGAATTTGTCGATTTCCGCGTCAGTCGGCTGGGACGAGAGAAAACCTCGCACTGGCATAGACACTCTCTTCAGAGCCTCGGAAACCTGGACTGCGACGGTGGGGGCCAGGAGGCAGTTGAGTTCCAATATGAGCCTGTTGCTGGATTACCGGTACAGAGACCGCCAGTCAGATGGTTCTTCCGGCCTTTTTGGCCAGAACTACCAGGAAAACAGGATCACCCTGACACTCAGGTTCGAATTCTGATATGACATTTTCTGTCTACTACAGGCGACGCCTGTCGTGGTCCGGCGCGGAGAATGTCCGACCATGATCTCCAGGTCGAGAGATTCGGGGTATGTGCTCTGCGTGGTCGGGGCCAGACCCAACTTCATGAAGATTGCGCCGATCATGCGCGCCTTCGCACAGTCTGAATCGGCATTAACGGCGCGGCTGCTGCATACGGGGCAACATTACGATGCCGCCATGAAACACGCGTTTTTCGACCAGTTGCATATTCCCGAACCGGATATCGACCTGGAGGTAGGTTCCGGCACCCACGCCCGGCAGACCGCAGACATCATGCGGCGCTTCGAGCCTGTGCTGGACGCCGATCCACCCACTGCCGTGCTGGTGGTCGGCGACGTGAATTCGACCATTGCCTGTGCGCTGGTAGCGGTGAAGAAGAACATTCCCGTGATCCATGTCGAGGCGGGCCTGCGCAGCCGTGATCGACGGATGCCCGAGGAGATCAATCGAGTCCTCACCGACCAGATTTCGGAACTCCTGTTTACCACCGAACCGGGCGCTGGAGAGAACCTGATGCGTGAGGGAATATCGGGCGACAGGGTTTTTTTCGCTGGTAACGTGATGATCGACACCTTACTTTATAGTCTCGACTACGCGGTACCGGCGGCGGGTACCCTGGCAGGCGCTGGTGTTGAACCCACCGGTGAAAATGGCTACGGCGTCCTGACCCTGCACCGCCCCTCCAATGTCGATGATCCGGCGACCCTGGCAAGGCTTCTCGAAGTGCTGGCGCGAATCAGTGAACGTACACCCCTGGTTTTTCCGATTCATCCGCGCACGATATCGCGCATTGAGGACGCTGGTCTCAGCGGGCGCCTGGAAAGCTCCAATATCACACCGCTGCCCCCCCAGGGTTACCTGGAGATGCTGGGCCTGATGCGGGAGGCGCGTCTGGTGCTCACAGACTCGGGCGGCATTCAGGAAGAGACCACTGCACTTGGTGTGCCATGCATCACGCTGCGGGAAAACACTGAACGGCCGATAACAGTGGAACAGGGCACCAACACCGTTGCCGGTACCGATCCCGGGAAAATCCTGGCTACCCACGAAGACATCCTTGCCTCGGGCGGTAAGGTGGGCCGTGTGCCTAAGCTCTGGGATGGTCATGCCGCACAGCGTATCGTGACTGTTATCAACGACTGGGCCTCGAGGAGAGCCTGATGGCTTTCGGGGGTAACGGGGACAGCTCGGACAGCTCCCGCCGTCTGGTCAACGCCATGACCGTTGACGTCGAGGACTACTTTCAGGTGTCGGCCTTTGAGTCTCATATCGACCGGGATAACTGGCACAGTTACCCCTGCCGGGTGGAGGCCAATACCGACCGCATCCTGGAGTTGTTTGACAGGCACGGTGTCCGGGGAACATTTTTTACCCTGGGCTGGGTAGCGGAGCGTTTTCCGGCACTGGTGAGGAACATTGTCGACCAGGGCCATGAACTGGCCAGTCACGGGTGGGAACATATACGCGTTAGCGACCAGAGTCCGGCGGAATTCAGGGCCGATGTGACGCGCTCCCGGAAGGTGTTGGAGGACACCAGTGGTCACGCAGTCAAGGGATACCGGGCAGCCAGTTATTCCATTGGTGCAGAGGAGCACTGGGCCTGGGAGGAACTGGCGGAGGCCGGCTACCTCTACAGCTCCAGTATCGTGCCGATAGCGCATGACCATTACGGCATACCCGGCGCACCGCGCTTCGCCTTCGAGGCGGTGCAGGGCAGACTACTGGAAGTGCCGGTCACCACAGTCAAGGTGGCGGGGTATAACCTCAATTGCGGAGGCGGTGGCTGGTTTCGCCTGTATCCCTACAGCTTTTCCCGTTGGGCGCTCAGCCGGATCAACAACCGGGAGCAGCAATCGGCCATTTTCTATTTTCATCCCTGGGAGATCGACCCCATGCAACCCAGGCCGGAGGTTTCCGGCTTCAAGACAAAGGTTCGCCACTACCTGAACCTGGATCGTACCTACGGACGGCTGGAGCGGCTGGTAGCGGATTTCCGTTGGGGCAGGATGGACGATATTTTCCTGGAGCGGGAGTCGTCCTGATGGAAGTTGAGGTCAGGTCACTCGAAGCGGATGGTTTCGCGGCCTGGGATGCCTATGTAGACGACGCACCCGGAGCGAGCTTCTTCCATAGGGCCGGTTGGAAAACCGTGTTGGAGCGTGCGTTCGGGCACAGCACTTACTTTCTCTATGCCCGGGATGAAGGGGAGATCGTCGGTGTATTGCCCCTGGCGCGGGTCAACAGCCTGTTATTCGGCAACTCTCTTTCATCCCTGCCCTTCTGCGTTTACGGCGGCATTGTTGCGGATTCTGCGGAGGCAGCTGAGGCATTGCGCAGGGAAGCCTGCCAGATTGCAGACAAGCTCCAGGTCGATGCACTGGAACTGCGCAACGACACCCCGAGCGGTGCTGGCTGGCCCGAGAAAGAACTCTATGTCACGTTCAGGAAAACCATGGCGGAGGACGACGAGAGCAACCTGAAAGCCATACCCAACCGGCAACGGGCCATGATTCGTAAGGGTATCAAGGAGGGCCTTGGCAGCGAATGGGATGACGGTGTAGACCGCCTGTATCGCGTCTATTCCGAGAGTGTGCGGAATCTCGGCACACCGGTATTTTCCGCCCGGTACCTGCGCACTCTGAAAGAGGTGTTTGGCGATTGCTGCAGCGTGCTGATGATCACGCACGAAGGCCGGGACGTGGCCGGGGTGATGAGCTTCTATTTCCGGGACCAGGTCCTGCCCTATTACGGTGGCAGCACGGCGTTTGCCAGGACCCTGAAGGGTGTCAATCACTTTATGTACTGGGAGCTGATGCGCCGTTCTACAGCGCAGGACTACCGGGTGTTCGACTTCGGTCGCAGCAAAAAGGACAGTGGACCGTACAGCTTCAAGAAGAACTTTGGCTTCGAACCCGAGCCACTGCCCTACGAATACTACCTGGTAAAGTCAGACAGTGTACCGGACGTCAATCCGGACAACCCGAAATATCGTTTGTTGATCGACCTCTGGAGCCGCCTGCCTCTGCCCGTCGCCAATTTTTTGGGCCCGTACCTCGCCCGCTCGCTGGGATAGTGGTCGTGCCTTAGGAGTAGCGCTTACGCTTTCTTGCGGCGTGACCAACTGAGGCCAGCAAGTCCAAGGCCGATGAGAGTCAATGTGGCAGGCACAGGAACAGGGCGTTGAGCCGGGTCGGGAGAATTCACTCCTATTGTTGGGCTAGCACAATCATATTGGCCTGCTTCTTGGGTGCAGTAAGCTAACTCAACGCGAAGTAAATCCCAGGAAAGGCTCACATCATGGGTGAACGAATCATCTCCATCGCCACCACCGGAAAATAGAGACGTTGCGCTTCCAATGACATCGATCGTGCCAAAGCCGAGCACGGTAGACAAATCGCTTACGATATAATTGATAAAGCTATTAATATCTACTCCACATATTTCCGGGTACGTGCACGTATCAGAATCTGAATTCGCGCCGCCGGTAGTATCGCCAAGCACGCTGGCAAAACCAGCTGGTATATCGGCAGAAAGCGTACCCCCGGGGGACAATCCCTCGGGGCTGTTTTCTTCTATAGTGCCGTCACTATCGACGTAAAAGTTACCGTTGATTACGAACGACAGCAACGTGGCGCCGACCACGTTGAATTGAGATACCTGCCCGGTTACCGACGGACTTAGATTACTAGAAAAAGGCGAAACAGCGGAGCCACTGTCGGAATCCGAGTCTTGGAAACTACCACCATTTATAGTCCATACTTCTTCGTACAACAAACCGGCCTGTACTCGCCCGCTAACGATTGCGATCACTATAAAAATCAATTGAAGTAGCGCTGTTAAGGCTTTACTGTCCACGGTCTGCCTCCTTGTCAAAATTTATAAGCGCCCCGATTTTCAAAGTTGTTTCGGTAGAGCAGAGAACAAGCAATTCTTGTGCCTGACATCACATATCATTGAAAACTAAAGTTAATTATGAAGTGACTGAGATAAGCTTGACAGTAGTTGTAAAAAAATTTGACAGTGACCGCGGGTCTAGCTTTTATCGATTCTAATGACTTTGCTCAATTGACCTAGTTTGCTCTGACTGCATTCTGTGACGCCAGTTCGATGGCCGGCATCCTGTCATCCAGGAATGCCTGTAGGATATCTTTGGCGGACGCTCTTTTTTCACCGAGTTCAGTGTAGACAACAATCCCAACTGCTGTCGGCTTTGCGGATAACAGACGCATCTTCGCATCGAGTACCTTGGCCAAGTATTCACTGGACGTATTCTGGCCATCGATCCAATACCAATGGTTGAGATAGAGACTTTGATCGGGGGAACGTAAAACTGATTCATTCACTTCAATGTTTTGTCCAGCGAGATCAAGCGAGGTTTTGCCCCTGCCTTTCTCTGCCCATACTGGATGCTTTTGTTCAATCATAACATTCTGTGAATTTACCAGTTCACTATCCTGCTTTTGGTTGGTGTACAGAGCGAGATAAAGACCAACTTTTTCGCCCTTGGATTCGTAGTATTTGCGCAATTCCGCGGCTGGCGCCTGATAAGCTGGTATCCAGTTCGTAAACGATTCATCGAGTTCGCGCCACTTCCCAGAGGCAGGTAGATCGATGTCAACACTGAGATTTTCTACGAAACTTTTCGAATGAACCCACGCCATGGCCGGCCAGACAAGTATCAGCAGCGCAACACCGCCAGCACTCACCCGTGATTTCGTTTTGTCGACGCACCCCGCCGTTTCCACCGGAACAGGCACATGTTCTCGCTCGCTGTCGCCCCAAAAAGAACCAACGAAAAACATGATAAAGATCACGATGCCAAACCAAACCCAACCGTAGATAAAGTGATCAATTCCGAGCGCTAGTTTCATATCGCTAAAATGCGCAATCATGACGATCCCATAGGCGCGAAAGCCGTTGGCTAGGATCGGCACAATTATTGAGGCGATAATGAATACGACTCGTTTCAGATAGTGGGAGTAGGTGAGATAAGCGTACAGTGTTCCAAGCGTGATAGATGCAATCAGATATCGCACGCCGCTACACCCCTCTACTACCGACCAGTAGCCGGTCGGCAATTCGAAGAACGTACCCTCCTGATAAACGGGTATACCCGTGAGTTGCAGCATGTGTACGGTAAAATTAGCGGTGAAATCCATCAGAGGCGGTATAAGACCTTCGCCCATTGGGACGGCGAGGAACAAAAATAAAAGAGGGAACATGGCCTCGCGAACCATCGGCCAACCCCAGATTGCGAAAACAGTCAAAGGAATGAAGGCGACAAGGGCCAATTGTTCAACCACATTAACATCCACCAGATCGGCGAGAAACCAGACGGCCCCGTTGAGAAATATCAGTGGCAAAGCAAGATAATCAGGGTTCGGCGCTATCTGATCGAGTCGGTGACGGATACGCCAGACCAGCCATAAGCTGATTGGAAAGATTAAAAAGCCGTGGGTGTAAGTTTCGGACCGCAGCCAGATGTTGACAATTGAGGCAGCGGTATCATAGAAAAGTATAAAGATGAGAACAAACAACCCGGTAAAAATAGCGGTTGGCTGCACCCATGGTCGGCCTGGCGTGGTTGATAAGAAAGTATTTGCCATAACGGTTAACTACACAGAATTCTTATCCGAATAATAACTTGTGCCGCATAATCGCACAGTGTTCGATGGTTGAAAAACGCCGGAATTCCGATTTCTCCGCTTTCGATGTGATATGGCGCTCAATTTGAAAAAAATTTCGCGCAGGCAAGGCACCCTGTTAGTGTACTGAGACAGTGATTCGATTCATAAAGTTGATCGGCCTGCAGGGGTGGCTACCCGTCACCGGAGAATACGTTCAACGCAATGAAAGCGGCGGGAGTGAGGCTGAGCGTGAAGGTGCCATGAGCCCGAGTTTACAACACCGTCTTGCAGGACTATTACCGACGTTCGTTGTTGGCTACTTTGCATTTATAGTGTACGGCAGCCTGATCCCGTTCGAACTGCGCGATTTCACTTTCCCCGAGGCAATCGAAGCCTTCAGGAATATACGCTATCTCGAACTTGGCGTCGCGTCCCGCGGCGACTGGGTGGCGAATATTCTACTTTATGTCCCGCTGGGATTTCTGTTGATGGCAAATGGACATTCGGCGGGCACCCGGCGCCCCTGGACCGACGCCATATTCATCCTGCTATTCTGTAGTCTGGTAGCCTTTACCATCGAGTTCCTCCAGATCTTTTTCAAGCCGCGCACTGTCTCCGAGAACGATCTGATCGCCGAGCATATCGGCAGCGCACTCGGCATCATCGCCTGGTGGGCGGCCGGAAAGAGCCTGCTGAAGTCAGTTCAGACGATTTCACTTGGCGGCAGGACCGCGGTCCGTGCGGCGCTGATCATCTATACGCTGGCATTGTTCGCGCTAGCGCTGTTTCCATTCGATATTCTGATCTCGTTGGACGAGGTACGCGAAAGGTTGGATAGTGACCTGGTCGCGCTATTGGTGGCCGACCGCTCGAACGGCGGCTTTTTCAGAGCCCTGGCGTCATTTTTCGCCAGCACTGCCGCGTATTTTCCGATTGGCCTTATGTTACAGTATTCCGACAAGCGACGCAGCGACGGCATCGCCGGGGCTGTCATTCTCGGCGCATTGTTCGGCACCGCAATCGAGGCACTGCAGTTCTTCGTCGCCTCCGCGGTGAGCGAGGGGCTAGGCATCGTCTCCGCGGTACTGGGCGTCAGCGCCGGTTACATTGTCGGCAATTGGTCCCGGGATGTCCCGATCCTTCCGCTTGCGAGGCGGACGGGGCAATTGGCACTGCTTTTGCTGCCGGCCTACCTTTTGGCCGGCATGGCGTTGAACGGTTGGTTCAGTAGCCCATGGCAAAGTATCACTGACGGGCTGCGTTCATTCAACCCCAGGTCGCTGATCCCTTTTTATTACCACTACTTTACTACCGAGGCCGCTGCACTAAGGAGCACCATCTTTAACGCTGCTCTGTACCTGCCAATTGGACTGGTCTTTCTGGCTTTGCGTTCTGGCGGCTACCCGCCCGCCATGAGTTCCATGCGAACCAGTGTTCTCGTAGCGCTCGGCATCGCCTTCGTGTTCGAACTCGGCAAACTGTTCGTCACCGCCAAGCATCCGGACTTTACTAACCTGATCATCGCGGCGCTATCGTCAGCGGGTGGCTACCTGGCATTGTCCTGGCTTCAACATCACTGGAGAGACGAGCCGGCTGTCCGTCATTCACGGGCGCGTGAATCGGAAGCAGCACCAGTCAGTGGATCAAATTCGCTCGAATACCAAACGATGTCTAATGCTCGCGTCATCGGCGCCTGCACACTGATTTTGCTTCTGGTGGCCCTGCTCGTTCATTACCCGCTCGCGAGCCCTGCGCTGGTCATCGGCCTGGTGATCTACGCCCTGCTGATTCAACGGATTCTGTGGAGCTTTCTGGTTGTCCTGCCGGTTCTGCTGGTCACCTTTGACAAGGCGGCCGAAACGGGATGGTTTTTCGTCACGGAATTCGACTTCTTCGTGTTGGCTACGATCATTGGCGGACTGCTCAACGAAAATGCGGCACATAGGTCGCGGCTCCGACGCCGCTACCGGCTAGCTATAATCCTGTTTGCCACGTCGACCATTGTCAGTCTCGTGATCGGTCTATGGCCGCCAGCGACTATCGACGGCAACGCTTTTAATTCCTATCTCAGCCAGTACAACGCACTCCGTGTAGGCAAGGCTTTTCTCGAGGCCCTGTTGCTACTGCCCCTGCTGCGCGCGGCACTGCCGTCGACGCAGGACTTCAACCGCTACTTTTTCCCCGGAGTACTGGCCGGTCTGATTTGCGTATTACTGAAGATCCTGTGGGAACGGATGATTTTTCCCGGTCTCTTCGATTTCGCCCAGGGTTACCGGGCAACCGGCCTGTTCTCCGCGTTGCACACCGGGGGAGCCCTGATCGATGGTTACCTGGCGCTGATGATTCCTTTTATTCTGACTGCCGGTCTTTTCCTGACCAAGTCTACCGCCCGAGCGGTCACCGGTATTCTGATTCTCGTCGCCACCTACGCGGTATTGGTTACGTACTCACGCATTACGGTACTTGCAGTTGCCCTGTGCGGCCTGCTTTTCCTGGCTATGTCGGTGCGACGGATCGACTCTGTTCGCAGCTTCTACCGAATCGCCGTGCCCATCATAGCCCTTGTCGTACTGGTTTCTGTGCCAATCTTCCGTGCGCCATATATACAGAGTCGCTTTGATACAATCCGGGCCGATCTGCAGACCAGATTCACACACTGGCAGCACACCATAGCCCTTAAGCCGGAGGGTTTGTCGAGTAGACTGTGGGGCACAGGATTGGGCAGCTTTCCACGTTATTATTTCGTAGACTCACTGGTGTCTACACCTTTGTCATCGCACCAGCTTGTGTCCGAGGCAGACAATAATTTTCTCCGTATCAGCGACGGTAGGAACTACTACGTCATCCAACAAGTGGAAATCCCCCCGGGTACCAAATTCAACCTACGGCTCGATTTGCGGGCCTGGGAACCCCGTCAAAGATTAACCGTATTACTTTGCGAACAGGCGCTGTTGTATTCCTACCGATGCCAGCGAAGCGCGGTGACTGTCGAGGATTCGGAAACCTGGCAGCACCATCAGACGATAATCGAGAACTTCTCACATCGCAGTTGGCGCCAACGCATGCGGCCGGTCTATTTGGTTTTCTACAACTCTGGCACAGAGCCCATCGATATAGATAGCGTGCACCTACTCGATCTGCAGATAAATCCAATTAACCACAACGGCACTTTCGACCGGGGGCTCGACCACTGGTATTTTGTCAGCGATGATCATCTGCGCTGGCACATCAAAAACCTGCCGCTGGCCGCGTGGTTCGAACAGGGATGGTTTGGGGTGCTGGCGCTGGTATTGCTGGTCTTTGTACCCATGCGTGGCCTGGTTTCGCTGGCGTCTCGCGGCGATCAGGGCGCCCGGGCATTACTCCTGTCGCTCACCGGATTCTGTATTGTGTCTCTGACCAGTAGCCTCTTCGACTTCCCCCGATTGTCCTTTCAGTTCTTCCTGGTGCTGTTTGCATCCTGTCTTTACGTGAATTTGAGGTACGAGAGGAATGCTCATAGGGCCAGGCACGATAGGGTAAATGCTGAATGAAAGCATTGATAAACTTGATCTTCACGCTCGCCCTGTTCGCCGCATTGTTTGTTGGTGGCAATGCGCTTTACGACGCGTTGGTGACCGAGGAATATGTCGCCTATGAAGGCATCATGCAAACGTTCGCGTTACCGGAGGAAGCGCCTGCGACACCACTGCCGAATTTCAAGCTTGCCCATCCGCGACTTCCTCACCCGGAACAGTGGCAGATCGACCTGATTGGAGAGCGTAACCCCGGGTACTGGACGGCGCATCGACGGCAGATACAGTCTGGACGCGGCGGGCTGTATTCGAGGACCCTGATGGCGTTTGTGGAGCCGGGAAGCCAGGACCTGACCCGGCTGTTCTCGGACCTGATGCAACACGATTTCGGCTATCGAGGTAATCAGGTGAAGAATCTCGCCGTGGCCTACGACTGGCTCTATGACCAGTGGACAGACGCGCAGCGTCGTCAACTGCGACAGCACACGATGGCGGGCTGCCGCGCTGCAATCGACATTATCCGCGAACAGAGGCTTTCGCCTTACAACGTCTACCTTTACAACAGCCCCTTCCAGAACCTCGTCTACTGCGCGCTCGCGGTGTACAAGGACAGTCCCGATGCCGAGCCCATCATGAACTTTACCAGCGACCTGTGGCTGAACCGGGTGTTGCCGGTCTGGCGCCAGGTTATGGGCAAGAACGGCGGCTGGCACGAGGGCGGCGAATACGTCGGCATTGGCATCGGCAATGCGGTCTACCAGGTGCCCGCTGCCTGGCGGGCGGCGACCGGCCAGGACTTTTTTGCGTCCGAGACAGGGTTACGGGGCTTTCTCGACTTTTTGATCTACCGGGCGCGCCCCGACGAAACGCATATGCGCTGGGGCGATGGTGGGAATTTCGACAAAAAAAGCCCGGACCAGATCGCGCTCGCTATCGAATATCAGCATAAGGCGGCCTACACAATGCTGGGTGCGCCCAGGAAGCTGCAGCCCACCGCGTACCCATGGGGCCCGCTGACCGACGGTACGCTGTATGATTCCGCTGCCATCGAGGCACTGCCCAGAATTAAGTACTTCGATGGCATCGGTATGCTCATCGCCCGCTCAGACTGGAGCGCGGATGCGCTCTACGTCACGTTCAAGGCCGGTGACAACTACTGGTCCCATACACACCTGGACCAGGGATCGTTCACGATCTTCCATCGCGGCGCGCTGGTTATCGACAGCGGGGCCTATGCCGGCTATGGATCCGATCACCATTTCAATTATGCCTACCAGACGATCGCACACAATGTCGTAATTGTGACCGATCCAGAAGATACCGTGCCCATGCCCCAGAAGGACGCAGATCCGCGTATCATCGCCAACGACGGAGGTCAGCGGCATATCGGCTCCGGCTGGGGTATCGAACCCGCGCCTTTGGATCTGAACGAGTGGCGTGAGAAGGCGGATATCTATCATACCGCCGCGATCACCGACCTGGATATTACTGAATCTGGATTTTCGGTCACTGCGGACCTCACACCGGCCTATACCAATTCGGAGAGCGGGCAAGGCACATTCAGCGCGCGAACTCGCCGCGTCGAGCATTACTCACGCAGGTTCGCACTCGATCTTGACCGGGAGAGCGTCCATATACGAGACGATCTCAAGCTGACAAAACCTGAATTCAAAGTATCCTGGGTTTTGCACAGCATCCAGGAACCGGTAATGACTCCGGACGGATTTGTGATCAAAAGCAATACCTACGCGGGAACGAACGCATCCGGCGTGACTGCAATAATTAACGATGTGGCGTCATTCCGCCTCCAGAAAATTGGAGGCCCCGGGAAGGAATTCTGGATAGACGGGGTCAACTATGACAACAATGGAGGGGTGGCCGCGGTGCTGCAAAAAAAACGACAGATCGAGTCAGGCAACTGGCGGGTTGAGATATCGCCGAGAAACCATTCCGATACTGTGCAGTTCGGTGTTACGCTCAGAGTAAATTCCGCACATACAGTTGACGCGGCTAGTTTTTGAAATACTATGCTGTGTGGCGCAAATCAGCGTCCGCCAGACCCCTTGAAATGATCCAGGTGAGGTACGGAACCCGAACATCTGTCATGAGCCCCTTAATCACACCCCGCAAGTTGCTGTATGAGTGGAACACGCGACGCAACGCCAAAAAAACCCTGAAATCGCTCGATAGGGCATTTCGTACACCGGACCCGGTATTGTTAGTGCACCAGATGGGGCGAGCCGGTTCAATGACCACCGTCAATACCCTGCGCGCTTCCGGCCTGGACCTGCCGATATTTCACACGCACTGGCTCAACCCTGCCAGCATCGTGAAAAGAAAAAGCTGGGTTGAACATCTGCCGGAGTCACGTCGCCCGTTGAATGTGAGGGTCAGCGAGCGTGTCGCCCGTCATCTTATGGAGGAAGGCCTGAACAGGCGCAACTGGAAGCTTGTCTCCGTGTTTCGGGAGCCGGTAGCCAGAAATGTATCCGTATTCTTTCTCAGCATCGATGCCTTCGTGGAAAACTTTCAGGAGCGGTACCGGCGTGGCGATATCGACACAGAAGAACTTCTAACGACATTTTTGGAAAAATTCCCGCACAATCAGCCCTTGGAATGGTTCGATGATGAAATCCGGGAAGTGTTTGGAATGAATGTCTTCGACTATCCGTTTTCAAAGGAGCGCGGATATGAAACCATCCGTTCAGACAATGTTCATTTGCTTTTGATAAAACTGGAACAGCTCGGCGATTGTTATCAAATCGCCTTTCAGGAATTTCTGGACGTTACGGTTGCAGGCCTGAAGAATACCCATGTAACAGAGCTCGACCCGTCCAAACCGATGTACGCCGACTTCGTGAAAAATACCGTATTCCCGGATGACTACCTGGACCAGATGTACAAGTCTGCGTTTGCAAAGCACTTCTACACAGAGCAGGAAATCAGTCGCTTCCGGCAAAAGTGGTCCGGAAAGACTTCTTGAAACTCGATGGACAGAATACATTCGGGATCGGTTAGAGTGAAAGATCTGCGAAAAATCCTGAAGCTCCTGGACCCGAATATTCGCGCCAAAAACCTGCACGCGGCGCGCCTCGCCCTGCGGGGAAAGTGGTGGCAGATATCGAGCTCGAACCAGCCGGACCCTGTCTTCCTGGTCGGCTGTTCACGCTCGGGAACTACTGTGACGTATGAGACCATGGTCTTTTCCAGTGCGTTTCTCAGTTTCGGCTACGAGATTCCGCAGTTCTGGAACAGCCTGTACGGGCCCCCCAACAATGGTTGGGTTTCAGAGGCTGCGAGTGCCGAAGACGCGGTGCCGGAACACCGCAGGGCGGCGTTGCGCTATTTCTACCAGCATCTGGGGGCGGGACTGGTGCTGGACAAGACCTGCATCAATACCCTGCGCATTCCCTATCTGTACAAACTGTTCCCCGAGGCACGCTTCGTCTTCATCCATCGGGATGGCCGCGACAACATCAGTTCCATGATGGATGGATGGCGCCAGGGCCGCACGGATGGCGGCTTCGGACTCACCCAGTTCCTTGGGCCCTCACCCGAAACGGTATCGATTAATAATGGTGAGTTCAGCGAGTGGCATTTCTTTTTACCTCCAGGCTGGCGTAACTATAACCGGGCCAGCCTTGAAGAAGTGTGTGCGTATCAGTGGCTGACGGCCAATGGCCTGGCCCTGGCAGCGGCGAAGAGCATCCCCCCGGAGCAGTGGATACAGATTCGCTACGAGGACATCCTGGACCGGCCGGTGGAACTGTTCCGAGAGGTCTTTGAAAGCCTGGGCATCCCCTTCGACACTCGGCTGGAAGCACACTGCGCCAGTCTGGACAGCCACCCCACCAGCGTTATCAGTGGGCCGCCGCGGCGCCAGAAGTGGCGTAAACGACACCCCGAAGAGATCGCCCGCATCCTTCCCCGCATAGGACCCATGCAGCGGCAGCTCGGCTATGACGTGAGTGACTGAATGGTCAAATATCCCGACACAATGCCCATCCCCGGTCTTGTTAGTATCATCATTCCGGCCTATAACGCGGCGGGGTGGGTAAACCGTGCCATCGACAGTGCCCTGGCGCAGACCTACGCCGAGCGGGAGATCCTGGTGGTAAACGATGGCAGTACCGACACCACCGCTGACGTGCTGGCCGGGTACGGCGGGGCTATCCGTGTGCTGACCCAGCCCAACGGTGGACTCAGCAGCGCCCGTAACCTTGGCATCAAAGAAGCCAGGGGGGAGTTCCTCGCCTTTCTGGATGCTGATGATTACTGGTTGCCGCAGAAACTGACGCGGCAAGTGGGCTGCCTGAAACGGGACCCGGGCCTGGGGTTCTGCTCCACCCGCACTAAGCTGGTAAGCCCCGAAGATGAGCCCCTGGGCACCTGGGACTGCCCGAAAATGGATGTCACCCTGCTGCGCACCCTCTTCCTGCGGCACGCCAGCATTCCCGGCAGCGGCTCCGGTGTCATGGCACGCAGCCACCTGTTCAAACGGGCGGGACCGTTTGATACACAACTGCGCAGCCTGGAAGATATCGACATGTGGATGCGACTGGCAGCGCTGTGCGATTACGCCTGCATCGATGCGCCACTGACAGTAATAGTCAAATCACCGACCAGCATGAGCGGCAATCTCGAGATTATGCGTCGTTCAGCGATCCAGGTAATGAGAAAGAACCGCGAACTGCTCCCCCGAAGAGAGCGCGGTCGTTTCTGGCAGGCCGCCTATGCGGGCATGCTCACCGACTATGCCAAATGGGAGATTCGAGCGGGGCGGCGCAGGGCTGCAATCCTGCATTTATTGGAGGCTTTCCTGCGCGCACCGATTGTGCAGGGAAGGCTATGTCTCGGTTTGATTTTCGATGCCTTGCGGATGAGTTAAATAGCACTACCCCTACATTCACGATCGAATGTCCGATAGGTCAGTCGTAGCCATAATTCTTCATCTGATCGCCCGCGATTCGCAATAAGCGGCGTTTTTCCAGGAAGTTCAAAGATGCTTGGTTGTGGCTCGCCCAATCTGCTCGATTCAAGCTTTTGAAATTGTTGCTTAACTCGACACAGCCTAAATAATCGCCCAACCGTTCCTGAACAGGCGTCGAGCTGACAAGTTCTTCGTACTTGATCAGCTGGCCAAAGTCCGCGTGGTGAAAATCTCCGGCAAGACGCGTCCAATGCTCCGCGTAAAACTCCAATGCGTGCGGATCGCCTGGGCGATCCAGCCATTCACGGCGCTTGATAGAGGTGAGGCAAGCAAGAGGGTGGCGTACCAGGAAGACAAATTTTGCTGAGGGAAAAAGCATCTTTAGAAAGCGAGCTGTTTCAAGGCCTGACTGGACTTCCTTTATACCCCAGTTCCCGTAGCCAAGCTCACGGGCGGGACGCGCATAAACGGCTTCTAGGAACGCGCGAAATGATTTGATAAAGACTTCCATGGGGGGATTCATACAGGCAATCCACTTATTGAATCCTTCCTTTCCAGCACTACTGAACTCCTCGTACTGTTGAGCACCATTACCGCCAAAGCCAAACTTAAAGCTTTGCCCGCCTGAGCCGAGCATCTGTTCATAGGAGGAAAAGGCATCAGCCATTTGGTCCAGCGCCCCGCCTGCTTCCCCCCAGACCAGGGTCTGCCCGCAAGCAGTAATCATCCGTTGTAGCATGGTACTTCCGGAACGCCATCCAGCAGAGAATATAAAAACAGGCTGATCCGTCACTATTGACATACCATTGCATTAGTCCATGCCAAGCGGCGCGATTTGCAGCCGGGTAAGCAACCCGGCTCCATTTTCCTCTGACCAGACAAGCCAGTGAGTCGTGCCGCTCTTGACTATAGCGACGTCTCCGAGCGGGAGGGAGCTGTTCACAAGGATGTTGGCCTCCAACGCACTTTGCGCTAAATTGCCGTTCTTATCCAGGGAGTTGACATACAGGTTGCGATTGAGCGGAGTATCAGCTGCTCGTGAACCGACAGCCACGACGGTCCAAGAGGTTTTGTACCAGTACGCTGCAAGGCGAGGTGCCACGTTCACCGGCGTGTAAAACAGCGGGATGATTTCCTCGCTCTGCCAAGTTTTCGCTCCAGGTGTTTCGGAGTTCGGATTGTGGTTGAAGCGCAGGTTCGGGAGGCTGAGAAGCGTCGCAGCTGCGACCTCGTTGTCATTACGGTTAAGAGTTGATCCGGTTGCAAACAATACAACATCGTCCTGAATCAGCAGAACTCCTGGGCTCGAGCCAAGCGAGTAGGCTGGCGAGCGAAGCACGTTAGTCACGACCGGCCGATCGTGCCTTGTCCAACGCAGTAGTGCGAAACGGCGGGTGTAACCACCACTTGCGCCCGGACTCCAGCCGTATTCATCATCCCAGGTCAGCAGATGAGTATTATCTCCCGCGAGGACGATTTGCGCCGTTCCGCCCATAACGTACGCATGATCACTGGTGCTGCGAGGATATGGGCTTGAAGGGGCGTTCCAACCGGTCCCGTATCGAGTCAGAGGCTCCTCGATACTCTTGCTGTAGGTAAGGTCTCCGAGCGCCCTGGGTATGCCTTTGATATCGACTTTCGCAGCACGCAACCGATAGTGTTTACCGGAACCCGCTTCCTGCCAGAGTACCACGAAACCGTCTGCCGCGGCGGCGACGGTTGGAAGCGCTTGGTTTGGGGCACCGTCGGCAATAGGTGATCCACAGGGGTGGTCTACATGGCCATTCTCTTCGATGATCGTGCTGAAGATATCCCAATCCTGGTTTTCACTGATCTGCTGCCAGACCAGAAGAAAACGCCCGGCGCTGTAAGCGACGGCCGGCTTTTCGCGCACGATTTCATCCTTGCATGCGACCAGCAGCTCTTTTATCGTGCTGCCATCCTCTGCGATCAGAGCGGCTTTCAGTCTCGATACAGGGCCGACGAAATAGTGGCCGGAAGTCTGCCATACCAATAACGAGCGACGATTTCCGCTTGCAGCGGTGATTTCCCTGATCTCCCCTTCTGTTGCTGGCACAGTACTATGTATCAAGCTCGTCATTTCGACCTGGATCCCCGGAGCCCGCGCCCAGACGAAGCAGGCGGCCAGCTGTAAGCTCAGACATAAAACAGCCTGAAGATCTCTCCGCATTATGGATTGTCCTCCGAAAGCCTGCGAATCCGGAAAATGCGTGTGGTCAGGGGGACTCCGTCCTTGACCTGTGTTGCGCCCCGCCATGGCGCCAGGCGGCCGTACAGATTCCCGGTCCAGTCCCGTCCGACCAGCTGGGTTACCATCAAATCACTGCGGTCCGTGGATTTTGTATCGGCTACCATGGAAGAGAATACAGCAGCTCCACGTAGCGCATTCGGATGAATTGGCGACAAGTACCATCTGCCATCCGACATCAGTGTGGCAGTCGTCGACTTCAGATCGGTCGGAACCCGGCGGATGTCATACTCGTCGCCACCGTTTACGTAGACGGCCTGGCCACTCGGGTCCGCAACCAGGCTGTTCGGGGTGTCGAAATAGGCCTCCAGCGGTGGACCGTCGCCTATGTGATGGGGCTTCTTTCCTCCGCGGCGAATCAGCCCGGCTATATGCTTGATGCTTCCGTCTGCCCCGATTCGGACCACCGCGTCGGGATTGCGGGACACAAAATAGCTGTTTCCATAGTTGTCGGCATCGCCCATAAAGGGGCTAAAACGCCAGAGTCTTTCAGGATCAGAAGGGTCGTAAATCGGCCACTTGCCAAGTTTTTGTATGCGCTTTGTCTTCGGGTCGAAGTCGAGTGCGCCCGCCGGCATCGCGACGATTAAATGCCCATCGATAGCACGATAAGCAACGCTCAACGCGCCTTTGAGAGTGGGTGCATCGTAGGTTTCACGGTTTGCCAGCTTGCCGCCGATCACCGTCGTAACGACGACACGTGATTCGTTCCATTGAAGCTGACGCACGGCGGCATTGCCGATATCGGCAATGAATACGCGGCCGTCCGGTGTGCAGGCGATGTTGAACGGGCTGTAGGCGATACCGATTCCCATACGAAACTGTGCCAGGTGTCCGGACCCGTCTCGATAGCCGGCACGTCCCGTACCCGCCAGGTGGTAGCGCAGCCCGTCGCCGGTGACGATGTCTATATATTGCCCATCCGCCACGTATAGATTTCCCCTCTCATCTGCACACATGGAACTGACGCTGGCACCGGAATGCTCCACCGGGCCAGTCTCCGGCCCACCACCGAGGGCCTGGGTGAAGGCTTCAACGGTCCAGCGTTCGTTACGCCAATCCTCTAGCGCAAGAGCCTGGGCAGACAATATCAGCATGCCGCAGATATGAGCGCAGAGCGCAACGAGACGTGTGATCGGTACCATGGCTCAACGCTCCGGTGTGGCAGCATAGGCCCCGGAATCGATCCAGGTACCAAGGACAGACAGCTCTTCCGGGCTGATTGTGCTGGGATGGTCGATCCCGAAGTCGATGTCATCCGTGTAGGTGTTATCGCTGCGACCATCGGTTCGTCGATTGGCAGCCTTCCAGTACAGAAGACTTTCCCGCGCAAACGCAGCGTTGATGTATTTACTGGAGTTGGGCCTCTGCAACGCGGTGCCTCTTTTGGTTTCGATCTGATCGGCAACGAATTCCTGCCGATAATCCCACACAAGGCGATGATAGGTGGAGCCCTTGTCCACTCCCGAGAGATCAAGCCGCAAGCCTGCGTCGGCTTCTTCGCCGGAATGGCAGCTCAGGCAATGGGCGGCGAAAATCGGTTGGATGTCCTTGCTGTATTCATAGCGTATCACCGCCGCCTCATGCCGCTGGAGTTTCCCGTCACGCAGATACGGTACGATACCCGCTCCGAGAACCGGCACGTCCGCTCGGTGGGCCGCCATGCTGGACGAAAATGGCGGCCCCGGTCGGCTGTGAAGATGGCAGCCCGAACATAACCGCTTTTCTCCGGGTCGCAACGACTGAATCACCTGATCGCGCTTGATAACGAGGCCATTCCCATCTACGCCGGCCATCAGGTATGGCGTGTTGCAGGGCAGTTGTACCAATGCCGAGCCGTCATCTTCAAGGGGCACATCGCCCAGTAATGCGGTCCGATTGCCGATCAGGCTGTTGAGGTGGTTTTTGCCTCGTATGATGTTTGGCCAAACGCGCCAGAAACGTAGAGCCTTGAGTTCACTTTCGGGCAAACCATCGATCTCACAGCCCTGCAGGCCGCAGGCCTTGTAGTTTCCGAACGAGTAGCCGTTGATATGTCGGGTTTCCGAAATTGCAGAGGCCGTACCGAGTATACAACTGCCATCCCCGGTTTTCTTCATGTTCGCCTGTCGTGGTTTGTTTATCTCGTGAACAAAGCGGTAGGGCTCTGCGACACGGGCGGCAAACTCATGCCACAGCGGGTCGTCTTCGACTATCTCGAGATCTTCGGGCCCGTCGGAGGGGATCCGCGTAGTGCGGTATATACCGGCATCGCAACCCAGCGGCTGACCCTCGAGCGCCTCTGCACGCCTCTCGGGATTGGCCATGCCGCGGCCGCAGGCGCCCCGCAGAAACGTAAGCAGCAATTGCCCTTCCGGCAAACCTTCCGGGTCGCGCAGCTTGCCGAGAAACATTCCATCGCGCTTGAACGAGAAAGTGTCGGCCGAGCGTGCCCACGAAGCGACATTCACCATGTTGCGCGGTCGGAATACATCGGCAAGCTGATCCGTCTCGCCAATATACATACCCTCCACCATGTCTGGTTCCGGCTCCCAGCAGACAATTTCGCCACCCCCGAAATTGTTGCCGCGATAGTAGTTTGTCGCACAGATCCAGCCCGAAGACATCTCACCGAGAAAGTGCAGGCCTTTCACCGAGAAGCCGAAGCGTCCGTTCCCGTATTTGGAAGTATGGGCACCAAACAACGATTGCCAGTCGCCCCCCTCCTGATTCACCGAGGCTACCCAGAACATGTTGTGGATGGTGCCAAACTTGTTCGGGCCGCCATTGTTAGCGCGATACGCGAGCATGTGATTAAGCTGCCAGGAGCTGTAAATCACTCGCCCGGAGCTGAGGACGAAGGGATTCAGTGCACCGTCTACTTCGTGAACGCCAACATTGTGCGGCTCTGTACCATCGGCGTTGGCAATCCATAATTGCAGGCTCTGATGCGTCGCCGGTGTCGCACCTCGAAGAACGGTGCCCCATTTGGCCGAGCGGTTGGAGGTGAACATGATCTTGCCGTTGGGAAGCCAGACCGGCCCGAGGTCATAGGTACCGGATCTGTGGGGCAATTTCCTGATCTCGCCGGTATCCAGACGGACAATCATAAGCTGGGCTTCCGAGCTCTTCTCCAATTTGCGGCCATTCCTTTCGAATTCCGGGCTTTGATACAGCACCGAAAATATGACTTCGCTGCCGTCGAAGGAAACCGCCGGATCCAGGGGGACACAGGGGGTTGCTTCCTTGAAGCAATCGAACAATATACGGCGATTCCCCTTGGCATCGATGTGAACCAGTTGCCCGGGTGCATTGAAGCCGGCAACTTGCAACTTGGTATCGGGAAGGCGATCATTGACGTCCGGATGGTCTATGGTGAACGTCTCGCCCAGTCTGGTTTCGGCCTCCACCGGGCCCTGTGTGCGCGGTACGCGGACGTAGACGAAACCAAACGGTTCGGTAATGGTGTGCGCCAAAACCGGGTTGAAGACTGAGACCACGGTAAATAGCATGGCCAGGAATAGCTGCGAACACAAAAGGCTATGCCGGAATCCAGGGTAGATAGTGATGGCCTCAAATAAGCACTTAAAGCAGAGCATAACCAGGCTCGCTGGCAACATGATGGCTTTTGCTGGCTCGTTCAACCAATAAGCCTGTAGTATGGTAGCCCAGATAACCACATCATAGCAGACAGGTTGTACTTCGCCTTACTGCCTTCGTTAGATCCTCTCCCGGCTCACAGGATCAGATGGGCCTGTAGTCAAACAACACTGCCGGAAATATTTCACTATTTATCAGTGGATTATGTCTGGATGGAACAGCTAATTCCCTGCGATGCCACTCAGATTGAAAAACAGATATCAGCGCAACTGCTGACGCCGACGATTGCGATCTGAATCAATACTTTTCCGCTTGCCTTCGGCAATCTTTACAGTAAAGTGCGTTCCAATCGAGCAGCGGCGGGAGCAAAAAACCAGCATCGGGTTAATGGCAGCTTTGATATTTGGGAAACTTTGTGACCCACATGACGAAACGTGTTCCAAATAGCGAGCCTTCCATAACATATAACTTTTAGCTTCAAATATTTCTTCTATTATTCGAATGAATTATTTCTATTTTTTAGTACAGGTGATAGCAAATTCAAGAGACCCATTAAATCTACTGCAAAGTAGAGAAGATGAACATAGGCAATAAAATTCGACAGGGAAGTCGCTGGCTGACACCATTGTCCAACAGGGATATGGCATGGAGACGACGTTTTTGTAAGGCTTGGAAAGCCCTTTTCATATTGCCTCTCAGCTGGTATCAGCACAGGCAAAAACATATCAGCTGAAGAGGGAAAACAGTAATCCATACATGCAAGTTTCAATAATCGCGTGAGCCCATCTCTAGCCTCAGGAAAATCAAAACCGTAGCTTATGGTACTACTGGAAATAGATCGATAATAGCAACTGTTATCGCGATGGTATCTAGATTGAGGTAAACTAACCAGCCCGTGGCTAGAGTTCTTAACATTCTAGTTGGTAGAGATTGGAGTGAATTTTGTTCGTATCTGATCGAATGGTTTTTCTTGAACTTCACAAAACCGGTTGCACCCATATTAGGAATATATTGCACCAAGAAATAGGCGGCGAACTTATCGGAAAGCATAATCAAGCTACGCACGATTTATTTACCCGAGAAAGAAAGTTTATTGGCTCAATACGAAATCCTTGGGACTGGTATGTGTCGTTATGGGCATATGGCTGCGATAAAAAAGGCGCAATTTTTAACCGCGCAACTTCAGAATCAGAGCTAAGAAAAATCAAAGGAAGGAGTAGCTTCTCCCGAATCTGGAGAAAATGGTTCAGCCAAGAAATAGACGAGCCTAGAAAATGGCGAGACGTATACAATGATTCCGCAAATTACAACGCATTCCGAGACTGGTTAAAGCTGATTCACAACTACCATAATCGGGAAATACTTGATGAAGGCTATGAGTATGCGAAACTGAGCAAATTTGCAGGTTTTTTAACTTTTAGATATTTGAAAATATTCTGCTGTCGCATCGGAGAGAATGCCAAATTACAGGAGGTTTCGTCCTTAGAGGAAATGCTCGCTTTTGAAAAATCGAACTGTTTTGTCGATTATTTCATACGCAACGAGCATTTGGAGTCAGATTTATTTATTGCTCTTGAGGCCAGTGGCTGCGGACTAGCGGATGAAAGAAAACACGAATTGGCTCTAATCCCGAGGACTAATACCTCTTCGCGTTCCCAATTTCTAAGTAAATATTATGATGCCGATAGCCTGGCGTTGGTGGCCAACCGTGAACAGCTATTGATAAAGAAATTCAACTATCAACCGCCTGATATTTGTTTCAGTCAGCACACCACGCAAGAAGCGGACTCCTTCTAAAGCCAACTAATATTCTCAATCGAAACTTCGCTAGCAGTGCAAACTTTTTTTAGGCGGAAACCACATCGGAAATACCGAGAATTTACACACTTCTCAATAGTTTAGATGTATTAGTTCAGACCAAATCTGACACTGCTTGAAAAAGTGAGGGTTACCGGTTTTGATGAAGGTGCGAACCAAACCATCAAAACCATAGAGGTAACCCTCATGCTTCATACTAACGAATGAATCATCAAACACAAGGTCGGACTGCTGAACTTGGCAGAGGAACTGGGCAATGTAGCCAAGGCGTGTCAACTCATGGGTGTGTCCCGTGACACGTTCTATCGCTACAAGGGCGCTGTCGATGAGAA
>JAWMQL010000003.1:0-916098 GCA_033283165.1 Halieaceae bacterium WSDMB12
ACGACATGCTCGCCGTTAAACAGTACGGCGAGGAACTGGGACTGGGCTGGGACGCGATCAACTCCAACACCTTCCAGGACCAGCCGGGACAGGCCCTCAGTTACAAATACGGCAGCCTGACCCATACTGAGTCCGCGGTGCGCGAGCAGGCGATCCAACACAACCTCGAGTGCATCGAGCGGGGCAAGGTGCTGGGCAGCACGGCGCTGACCGTGTGGATTGGCGACGGCTCCAACTTCCCCGGCCAACAACACTTCTCCCGCTCGCTGCAGCGCTATCTGGACAGCACCCGCGCGATCTATGCCGCCCTGCCCGATGACTGGCAGATGTTCATCGAGCACAAAATGTTCGAACCCGCGTTTTATTCCACAGTGATCCAGGACTGGGGTACCAACGTCCTGTGCGCGATGGAACTGGGCGTCAGGGCGAAATCGCTGGTGGACCTGGGCCACCACGCCCCCAACGTCAACATCGAGATGATTGTGTCGCGCCTGATCCAGTTCGGGAAACTGGCGGGATTTCACTTCAACGACAGCAAGTACGGTGACGACGACCTGGACAGCGGTTCGATAAACCCGTACCAGCAGTTCCTGGTCTTCAACGAACTGGTGGACGCTGCGCACAATGCAGTCGAAGACTTCGACCCCGCGTACATGCTGGACCAATCACACAACGTGACCGACCCTATCGAGAGCCTGATCAACTCCGCCATCGAGGTACAGCGCAGCTTCGTCAAGGCGCTGCTGGTGAATCGTGAGGCGCTGTACGCCTGCCAGGAAAGTAACGATGCGCTGATGGCCAGCAATACCCTGAAACAGGCCTATAACACTGACGTCAGCCCGATACTCGCCATGGCGAGACTGGAACAGGGCGGCGCTATCGCCCCCATCGCCTGCTACCGGGCCGCAAATTACCGCGAGGCCTTGCAGGCAGAGCGGCCGCCGGTGGCGGGCGGCGGCTCGGGTATCGTCTAGCGTGAGCCGCGCCGGGCTCAACACAAGAACGATGCAAGCCGACTTCAACCCCAACTACCCGGACATCCCCTTCCTGGAAGCGCGGGCGCGGCAAAGGATTCCGCGCTTCGCCTTTGAATACCTCGCAGGGGGCTGCAACAGCGAGATCAACCTGCGGGCCAATACCGCGCGGATTAGAGACGTGCGCCTGCAACCCTACTACCTGCGCGGCACCGGGGAGGTATCGCTCAAGACCAGCCTGTTCGGCCACGAGTACGACACCCCCTTCGGCATCGCCCCGATCGGCCTGCAGGGGCTGATGTGGCCGCGCGCCTCGGAGATTCTTGCCCGAACTGCTTTTGAGAACAATATTCCCTACATTCTCAGTACCGTCGGCACCGCCAGTATCGAGAAAATCGCCGAGATCACCGAGGGGCAGGCCTGGTTCCAGCTCTACAATCCGGTGGCCGACGAGTTGCGTGCCGACCTGCTGAAACGCGCCCACGATGCCGGGTACAAGGTGCTGGTGGTGCTGTGCGACACCCCCAGCTTCGGCTACCGGTCCCGCGAGATTCGCAACGGCCTGTCCATGCCACCGAAAATGACCGCCCGCAACATCGCCCAGATCGTCGCCCGGCCCCACTGGGCCCTGGCGACACTGCTGGCCGGGCAGCCCCGCTTCCAGACCCTGCTGCCCTACATCCCGAAAGGTATGAACATGCACCACCTGGGCCTCTTTATGAACGAGACCTTCTCCGGGCGCCTGAGCGAGGACAAGCTCGAAGCTATCCGCGCGCAGTGGCCGGGCAAGCTGGTACTGAAGGGCATCGTCACCGCCGAAGACGCGGAGAAAGCCATCCGCCTGGGCGCGGACGGCATTATCGTCTCCAACCACGGCGGCCGGCAACTGGACTGCGGGCCGGCTGCCATCGAGTCGCTGGCGCCCGTCGCCGACAAGCTGCGGGGACGCATCACCCTGATGATGGACAGCGGTGTACGCACCGGGGCGGACGTGGCCAATGTCCTGGCCAGCGGTGCTGAATTCAGCTTCCTGGGTCGCTCCTTCATGTACGGCGTATCCGCCCTGGGTGACGGGGGCGGTGAACAGGTGATGGCGATAGTGTCGCGACAGCTCAAGCAGGTCATGGAACAGGTCGGCGCGGAACGGGTCGGCGACCTGCCCCGGCACCGGGGCGACACCACCGAGCTAATACAGAAACGAGTCTGACAAATGAAAAAATGGTTAATCCGCATCGGTATCACCGTACTCATCCTCGCGCTGGCGGCGTTCAGCTACGCCTACTACCAGATGCGCTCCCGCGGCTTCTGGCGCATCCCCTCCTACGAGACCGTGCCGCCCGAAGTGCCGGCACTTGAGCGCCCTGCGATGCTGGTTTTTTCCAAGACCAATTCCTTTATCCACAGGGAGGCCATGCCCGCCGCAGAGGCAATGTTCAACGAACTCGGCGACAAGCAGGGCTGGTCGATTTACATCACCGAAAACGGCGCCATCCACAACGCGGAGGACCTGGCGAAATTTGACACCGTGGTCTGGAACAATGTTACCGGCAACGTACTCACTGACGGGCAACGCCAGGCACTGGCTTCCTACCTGGAAAACGGCGGTGGCTGGATCGGCATCCACGGCGCCGGTGACGACTCCGCCGAGTCGGACTGGCCCTGGTACCGGGAGCACCTGATCGGCGCGACGTTTATCGGCCACCCCATGAATCCGCAGTTCCAGGAGGCCACGATACGCATTGAGGCGAGGAACGACCCTATTGTGGCTCACCTGGGAGATACCTGGATACGCACCGACGAGTGGTACTCCTTCGACAGTAGCCCCCGTTCAGCCGGCATGCAGGTTCTGGGCAACCTCGACGAAACCACCTACTCACCGGTGTTCTTTGACAAGGATATCCGCATGGGTGATGACCACCCGATCATCTGGAAGAACTGCGTGGGCAGTGGCCGCACTTTCTACTCCGCGTTGGGGCACACTGCGGAAAGTTATGCCGAACCAAAACACGTGGAGATGCTGGCGCGGGCGGTGAAATGGACGGCAGGCCTGGCGGGTGCGACGTGCAGCCCAACCAGGCAGGCATCGGCCTCAGCAGGAGAAAGTTATGAATAAGGTATCTATCACCGGTATGGTAACCACCCTACTCGCTGCCTGCTACGCTGTATCCTTTCCGGTCGCTGCACAGACTGGTCTGCTCTCACCGAAAGACCTGCGGGTGGAATACGCCAGGAATCCGTTGGGCATCGCCGCGGCTGCTCCGCGACTCAGTTGGCGAAGTACCACTGACACCAGGAATGTTCAGCAAAGTGCCTACCAAGTCCAGGCGGCCCGGTCGGAGGAGCAACTCAATTCCGGTGAATTGCTGTGGGACTCGGGGCGTGTGAAGTCCGACCGCTCACTGTTCGTACCCTATCAGGGTCCGGAACTGGGTACGGGCCAGCAAGTGGTCTGGCGACTCAAAGTCTGGGACCAGGAGGGAAATGCCTCGACCTGGAGCGAAACCGCTTCATGGGAAATGGGCCTGCTACAGCCCGAGGACTGGGTCTCGCACTGGATCAAGCCCGCCGGCCCCGTCGACCGATCAGACGTGCGTCCGGTCGTTCAGCTGCGCAAAACCTTTAAGGTGGAGGGCGAGGTGGCAAGCGCCAGGCTCTACGCCACAGCCAGAGGGATTTACGCGCTGGAGCTCAACGGCGAGCCGGTGGGCGACCAGGTACTGGCCCCTGGCTGGACCAGCTACGGTAACCGTATCCAGTACCAGACCTATGATGTCACCACGCAACTGGCCGAGGGCGACAACGCACTCGGCGCCCTGTTGGCGGACGGCTGGTACCGGGGCTACCTGGCCTGGGAAGGCAAGAGAAACCTCTACGGCGAGGAGACCGCGCTGCGCGCGCAACTGCACATTCGCTACGCGGACGGCAGCGAAGCGGTGATCGGCACGGACGATAGCTGGACCTCCACCACCTCGGGACCCTGGCGGGGCGCGGACATTTACAACGGCGAGGTCTATGATGCGAGGCTGGAAATACCGGGCTGGAGCACAGCGGGCTACGACGACGCCGACTGGAATGGTGTCGCAGTGCACGAATCTGACCCGGTGGAACTGGTGGCCCCCCAGGCCCCGGCGATTCGCCCGATCGAGGAACTGGCCCCGATCTCCGTGAGCCGGGCACCCAATGGCGAAATCCTGGTCGACATGGGCCAGAACCTGGTGGGCTGGGTACGCCTGAAGATGCAGGGGGACGCGGGCACCGAGGTGATACTGCGTCATGCGGAAGTGCTGGACGAAGAGGGCAATCTGTACACCGATAACCTGCGCAGCGCCGTCCAGATCGACCGCTACACCCTCGCAGGCAGTGACCCCGAAACCTACGAACCGCGCTTTACCTTTCATGGCTTCCGTTACGTCGCTATCAACGGGTATCCCGGTGACCTGAGACCGGAAGACATTGCCGCGGTGGTGGTGCACTCTGACATGGCCGCCACCGGCGCCTGGGAGAGTTCAAGCGACCTGCTGAACCAGCTTTATCACAACATCGTCTGGGGCCAGAAAGGAAATTTCCTGGACGTGCCCACGGACTGCCCCCAGCGCGATGAGCGACTGGGCTGGACCGGCGATGCCCAGGTGTTCGCCCCCACAGCCGCCTTTAATATGGATGTATCAGGCTTCTTCGCCAAGTGGCTAGCGGACGTTGCTATCGACCAGCAGGACAACGGCAGCGTGCCGGATGTAGTCCCCAATGTGCTCGGCCCCAACCAGGGCGGGGTGGCCGGCTGGGCGGATGCCGCCACCGTGGTGCCCTGGGCCATGTACCGCGCCTACGGTGACGAGGCGCTCCTGCGCCGGCAGTTCGACAGCATGTCCGCCTGGGTGGACTATATCGCGACCCAGGCCGGCGAGGACCTGGTGTGGCGCCCGGGATGGCAGTACGGCGACTGGCTGTCGCCCCAGTTCACGGATGTGTTCTCGCCCTACCGGGCTGTGACCGGCACCGACCTGATCGCCACCGCCTACTTCGCCCACTCCGCGAACCTGGTCGGCCGGGCAGCGGAGGTGCTGGGGGAGAAACGCGCCGCTTCCCGCTATAGCAAGCTGTTCGAGCGTGTCAGGGAGGCCTTCCAGAACGAGTTCATGACCCCGGGCGGGCGTCTGTCCTACGAGACTCAGACGGCCTACGTGCTCGCGCTGGACTTCGACCTGTTGCCCCAATCGGGTCGCGCAGATGCCGCCGCCAGGCTCGCCGCAGACGTCCGGTCCCGCGGCAATCACCTGACTACCGGCTTCCTCGGAACCCCGGCCCTCACCCGGGTTCTGAGCGATCACGGCCAGACCGACGTCGCCTACGACTTGCTGACCCAGACCAGCTATCCTTCCTGGCTCTACCCGGTGAAGTTTGGCGCCACCACCATCTGGGAGCGCTGGGACGCGGTACGGCCGGACGGTACCTTTCAGAGTCCCGAGATGACCTCCTTCAACCACTACGCCTATGGCGCCGTGGGCGAGTGGATGGTGGAAGTTGTCGCAGGGCTTGACCAGGCTGCCGACTCCCGGGGCTACCGGCGCCTGCAACTGCGCCCGCAACCGGGCGGCCGCCTAAGCCAGGCAAGTGCGACCCTGGACACGCCCTACGGCACCGCAGCATCGGCCTGGTCCTTCAACGGCGACCGCTTCAACCTGGAGGTGACTGTGGCGCCCAATACCTCCGCCGAGGTCACCCTTCCCCTGGCGACGGGTCTGGAAGTTACCGAGAGCGGTGCGGCGCTGGAATCCGCGGAGGGCGTCAGGTCCCGACGCGAGCATCACGGCGATACGATCCTGGAACTGGGTTCGGGCAGTTACAGCTTCAGCTACCGGTCCTGGGACCTGTTGGCACGGGCGGCGGATTACGCTCCCTTTACGCCGGACACTCCGTTGTCAGACTTTCTCAGCGATCCCGTGGCAATACGCATCCTGGATGAGTCCATGCCCGGATTCAACGGTGGCGCGCAGATACCCGTGAGCATGACCGCCCTGTCACCCAGACAACTGGAGCGTTACAACACGCGGGGCCTGGTTACCGCACTGACCGCGGCCATTCCGCGGATCAACGAAGAACGGCGCGCAGCGCTTCTGAAAAGTGCCAAGCAGGCAGCCGAAAAACCAAACAGGTAACGAGGCGATCAAAAATGAGGAAGTGGCTGGTCAGGGTATCCGTACTGCTGAACATAACGCTTGCGCTGGCCGCCACGCTGCTGTGGTTCAACTGGCAGTCGATTGTTCAGAACAATTTTCTGAAGCCGGGCTACGATCGCTGGACAACCCAGTTTGAAGTACTTTCCATCCAACCCGGGGACATCGTATTCCTGGGCGACTCGATTACTGAAGGGGGAATCTGGGAAGAGCTGTTTCCCGGACTACCGACACGCAATCGCGGTATTGGCGGCGACGTGACTGAAGGGGTGCTAGAGCGCCTGGAGCAGGTAACACAGGGCACGCCGGCAAAGGTCTTCCTGCTGATCGGCACCAACGACCTCGCGCTGTCAGAGAAATCCCCGGATGAGATTGCCGCGAACATCGAGGCGATCGTCGACGCCATACGTTCACAATCACCTGGGACACGGATCTACGTTCAAAGCGTTCTGCCGCGAGGCGCTGGCTTCCGGGCAGCTGTTGAAGCCCTGAACCGGGCTACCCGGGCCCGGATTTCAACCAAGGCGAACTGGATCGACCTGTATCCGCTGTTCCTGGACACCGAGGACGGCTCCATTCGCGATGAATTCAGCAACGACGAACTCCACCTGATGGGTGCCGGTTACCTAAACTGGCGAGACGCGATAGCGCCCCATGTCCACCCATGAGATTAATGACTGATTGATTCAGTGGCAAATACCTTTTTTTGAAATCCTCCATGGAGAAACCGCCATGCAAAGACGTGAATTACTGAGGTCCTCCCTGACCATGCTGGGCGCGGCCGCCGGCGCCGTGTTCCTCATGAGCAACATTCACGAATCCGTGGGTGGCGAGGCTATTCACGAGATGGGCACCGCGCGCATGGGCAGGGATCCCAGGGAGTCCGTACTCAACCGCTGGAACCAGGCCCACGATGTGCCAAACCTGTTCGTCACTGACGGCGCCAGTATGACATCGACCTCCTGCGTGAACCCATCGCTCACCTACATGGCATTGACCGCCCGTGCCGCGGATTACGCCGTGACACAGCTGCGCGAGGGAGCCATCTGAGCCGCCTGGCGGGATACTGGCGCCACACAGGACATTGGATTTATATATATCTTATAGGTAAGATATATATCTCGATTCTCTATCCCGGTTCTCTCAGCACTGTGCCGGGTACGTGTTTGTATATCGTGCTGAAGCAGGTAGCCACCATGACCATGACCCAGGAACGCCGGGAACAGCTGTCCCGCATCTTGCGCCCCGCCGCGCCGCCGCGCGAGATCGACAACGTCTACTCCGAAGATCAACTACACAGGTTACTCGGCGTGGTCCGCGAGCATGGCCCCTGGAAACTGATCATCGCCCAGCACTTCGCCTCCGCCGAGGAACTGCTGGCGACATTATCCGGCGGCGCGCCGGATAATGGCGGCCTGTCGCTGGACATGTTCCTCACACCCACCTTTCGGGGGTTCCTGGCGAATTACTCTGCGGCGCTGTATCCGGAGATACAGGACTGCTTCTACAACGATCACTTTCTGGACCTGGCCAGGGACTACTGGGGCGCCAAATATGCCAAACCGCAGATGATGCTGTTTAACGTAAACGGCCCCTGCGGCAATCTCGACCCCGGCCACCTCGACAGCCCTAGCTTCCGCGGCGTACGCTACGAAAACTCGCCCACCTGGCTGTGCGCGGTAATGGGCAAGTCGGGCCTGTTCCAGGATTACCTGATCAAAATGGCCCAGGTCATCACCTGGTTCTCCCACTGCTCCAGCAGCGGGTTCACCTACTGGCCTGAAGGCCCTCTGGAAGCACCACAACGCCTTCAGCCGCCCATCTATAACCGGGGAGTCGTGGTACAGAATGAAATGATGTTCCACCGTGGGGAAGCCAATGGTCCCGTTGAACAGCAACGCCCCAGGGGACTCAACTTCGACACCCTGTTCTCAGGTGATCCCGATGATCGAAACCACTGGCTGTTGAAGTCGGGCGACGACATTATCGCTCGACACCATACCGATGAACTGCGCTTCCTTGTGCACTGGTCTGCCGAGGTATTCGAGGATCTCGCGGAGCTAAAGAAGAACATGGACGGCACCGACGATCTCACCCAGGATAAAGCCATTGAAATGATGATCGACGACGTCAGGGCCCGGGGGATAGACATCGCCATGCCCAGCGACCCGCTTCACGACACGGCTTTTATCACCCAACTTAACGCCGCCTACGATTTGGGCGGCCCATCAAGTTACCCGAAAGATGCCCCCGTAACACCGATGTACATCGACGCCGCGTAGGTAGCCATTGCAGACTCATTTCAGGTTAGAACATAACGGAGCGGGACTATGGCTGAGGGGCCGAAACTTAAGACCAGCCTTAAGAGCCTTGGGGTCGTGCTGTTCGCCCTGCTCGCCGGCGCTTGCGATGACATGTACGGCGAGAGGGCCAATCCACCCCTCGTCACCACCGAGCCGCTGGCAGATCCTCATGTGATTATTTATGAGGGGCAATACTACCTCTATGGGACAGCGAAGGTTTCCGACCACTATAACGTCTTTACCTCCAGCGACGGTGTGAACTGGGAAAAGGGCCCCGAGGTCTTCAGCAAGAACACCGATATCCTCTGGGCGCCGAATGTCTTTCACGATCCGGTCAGCCAGACGTTCTACCTGTATTACTCGCTGGATTTCAGCCTCGGTGTTGCGCAGGCCGATTCCCCGCTCGGGCCGTTTGAGGACCTGGGTCTGCTGATCGAGGATGCCATCGATGCCTATGTTCTGATGGAAGACGATGCCTATTACCTCTATTACGCTACTGCCAATGAAGGTTTCAGGAACCTCGAGCAGATGGGCAAGCGCATGGTTGAGGGAATGATCCATAGTGTCTTCAGTGATAAAGATACCCGCGTCCGCAAGAGGATCTTTGTCCAGAAGATGCGCTCCCCCACCAAGCCAGAAGGCCGACCCATCGAGTTGATCGAGGCCTCCGAGGACTGGGAGAAAGGCTATAGCCTGCACGTTGTGGAAGGTCCCTGGTTACTCAAGGAGAACGGAGTCTACTACCTAATGTATTCAGGCAGCCCCTCCCACGAGAGCGAGTACGGGATCGGCTACGCCACTGCAGAGAGCCCAATGGGGCCGTTCACCAAGAACCCGGACAACCCGATTTTGTTCACAACGTCGGACAGCTCGATATTTGGCAAGACGGTCTATGGGCCTGGCCACCATAGCGTGGTCGACTCCGCCGATGGCAGACACTGGATCTACTTCCATCAGAATGAAAGGAAATTCAATCTGGGTCTTGGTGGCCGCTACACCGCCCGGGGTGAATTGAATATCGACGACGGAGGACGGCTGAGTGTCAGGCTCGGCCAATAATACTGAGGGCGCCCGCTTTGCCGCACCGGTTAAAGAAAACAAAACTCGCTCTGATCGCCCTGATCACTCTACCCCTGGCCGGTGTACTGGTTGTCCTGGCCGGGTGGTTGATACAGTTTGGGTCGATCGGTCCCTACCGCGATGGTAGCGGCCGCTACCTGCACATTTCGACGGATTCATCCTTCAGCCATGTCACCGGGCACCCAGCGTTTGCAGGATTTGGCCGGTTTATGCTGCCCTGGCAGTCCGGCTCTGAGGTGGTTAGTGCCGTCACCAACCCGCTGGCCCTCGGAAAGATCCTGCCCCGAGTTGGGCCATTGCAGCCAGAGGTAGTTGTCGACGGTATCAACTTCCTGATTGACGCAGTTAACAGGGGTGAGCAGATTTTTTATGCGCTCTATTCGGAAGCTGAAGTGGAGGCAGAGCCGACCAGGAAGTGCGTTGGCCTGTTCTTTCTCAAGGGTAAACCCGGGGCTCCCGTTGCGTTCTTGATTCCCGGCGGTGGCTTTGTGTCGGTGGCCGCTATTCAGGAGGGCTTTCCCGTGGCTCGGGAGTTAAATGCGCAGGGTTACAGTGTTTTTATTCTGGAGTATCGGGTGCGGGCTTATAATGGCGTAGCGCGCGACATGTTCTTCAAGGAAGGCCTGCGCATTGCCAATGAGGATTTGGCACAAGCGATGCGGTTTGTGTTTGCCAACGCCACTGACCTCCAGGTCAATATGCAGGGCTTTTCTCTCTGGGGCTTCTCGGCCGGCGGTATGATTGCCGGTGACTGGTTGAATACCCGGAAACCTACCGGCCATGCAGGCCGCAATCTACCGGCTCCAGCGTCGGTCGTGATCGGCTACTCCGCCAGATTTGACGAGGCGGTTGCACCGGGTTTTCCACCGCTGTTTATGGTGACAGCTGCTGATGACGATATCATCCCGGTGGCTGAGGTTGACTTGCTGGTGCAGAAAGTGCGCGATCAGGGCGTGGCGGTAGAGTATCTCCGGGTTGATAGAGCCGGGCATGGGTTCGGCACGGGAGTGGGTACCGATGCCGAGAACTGGATCCAGGAAGCAGTTGATTTCTGGCAGGCCCACCACTAAGACGGAATCCGCTTGACGTGGACAAGCAGGTTCCGGCGGGATAAACAGGTTTACCCCTGGAAATGTCCAGGGATGTGCTCCTGGAGCGGACACGCTGTGCGACGCCAGGTTGGCCATATCCAGGCACAGCCATTATCTCCAGCCTAGTTGGTCAGATAATCAGATGTTGCCATATAATCAAGGCACCTTGTTCGTCACGGGTGAATAATGAAAGGGTCAGAATTTGCCCAGCTCCAGGCTTTTGTGGCTATGGCGGCGTGTTGTAATTTCCGCAAGGCAGCGAGTCAATTGGGGCTGGCTCCCTCAACGCTCAGCCAGACCATCAACGCCCTTGAAGACCGGCTGGACGTCCGCCTGCTGAACCGCACGACCCGCAGCGTACGCCTGACGCACGCCGGGCAGGTACTACAGGCGCGACTGCAGCCGCTGTTACAGGAGTTGGATCACTCGGTGACCGAAGTCAGCGATCTCGGCAACCGACCCGCGGGACAAGTGCGACTGGTAACCTCGCGAGCCGGGGTGCGCCTGGCCCTGGCCCCATTGCTCGGCAGGTTTTGCCCGGCCCATTCTGAGATCGATCTCGACATCAGGGTGGACGACACCATCACCAACATCGTGGAGCATGAGTTAGACGCCGGGGTGCGGGTTTGCCAGGGTCATGCTGGCGGTCAGCAAGGGCTATCGTGGCGTCGACAAGCAGTTGACCATGAAGGAAGCCGCCGACAACTTCGCAAGTGCCATGGATACCTCGGGTTTCTTTCTTCCCGCGGATTCACTGGAAGATGCGGATGCCTATGAATCCGGCGTCAACTGGAACGCATTCCGTGAATTCATCGCCTGAGGCCATCCTCCAGGCCCTCACCACTGAAGAGAAAGCCGCTCTCTGCTCTGGCCATAACTTCTGGCAGACCCGCCCGGTTGACCGCCTGGGCATCCCCGCGCTGCTCCTCACGGATGGCCCCCACGGCTTGCGCAAGCAAATCGGCGGCGCCGATCATGTGGGTCTCCAGGCGAGTGTCCCAGCCACCTGTTTCCCATCGGCGGCGGGCTTGGCCTGCAGTTGGAACCCGGAACTACTTGAATTAATCGGTAAAGCCCTCGGACACGAAGCCCTCCGCGAGGGCGTCAATGTACTGCTGGGCCCTGGTGTCAATCTCAAGCGGCACCCTCTCGGTGGGCGCAACTTCGAGTACTTTTCCGAGGACCCTATGCTCGCCGGCGCCCTGGCCGCAGCGTGGATCAGGGGCGTACAGAGCCAGGGCGTAGTCGCCAGTCTCAAGCACTTCGCGGTGAACAATCACGAACACGGGCGTATGGTCGTGGACGCGGTCGTGGACGAACGAGCGCTTCGCGAGCTCTATCTGCCGGCCTTTGAGCGCGCGGTTAGCGGAGCACAACCCTGGACGGTAATGTGCGCCTACAACAAGCTCAACGGCACCTACCTGGCCGAGCATGAACAACTGCTTACCCACATCCTGCGCGATGAATGGGGCTTCGACGGGCTGGTTGTCAGCGACTGGGGAGCGGTAAATGACCGGGTACATGGACTGGCCGCAGGTATGGACCTTGAAATGCCCACCAGTGGCAAGGTCAATACGTCGCGTATAGTCGCGGCAGTAGAGAACGGTGACTTACCCGTCGAGGTGCTTGACCTGGCTGTGAAGCGCCTGCTGGCACTGATTGAAAAATCAGCCGGAACCAGGACCAGGAACCCCGAGGACCTGCTGATGCAGAATCATAGTCTGGCGCGACGCGCGGCGGAGCAGGCCTGTGTCCTGCTGCGTAACGAGGCAGCCACGCTGCCGTTAAAGGCCACGGGGCGCATTGCCATTATCGGCCACCTGGCCCAACAGACGCGTTACCAGGGCAGTGGAAGTTCACAGATCAACCCCAGCCAGTTGGAGCAGCCGCTACAGGCTATCCGCGACCTGCTTGGCCCGTCGGCCACCATCGACTTTGCGCCCGGTTACACAGAGACAGGTGAAAGCGACCCAAGCCTGCAGCAGGCGGCCGCCGCCCTCGCCGAGTCAGCGGATAGCGTCATCGTGTTCCTCGGCCTGCCGCCAGAGTATGAATCCGAAGGTTTTGACCGTGCACACATGAATCTGCCCTCCGGTCAGTTGGCACTGGTAGATGTTCTACTACCCCACGCGGACAGACTAACGGTGGTATTGCAGAACGGCGCGCCGGTGGCGCTGCCCTTTGCAGATCAGGTACCGGCGATCCTGGAAGCCTACCTGGGCGGACAGGCCGGTGCATCTGCCCTTGCGCGAATCCTGTTCGGCGAAGTCAATCCATCGGGCAAACTCGCCGAGAGCTTCCCACTGGCGGCAGAAGACGCAGCCAGCGATCCGTTTTTCCCAGGCACCCTGCGGCAATCGCTCTATTGCGAATCGATCTGGGTGGGATACCGCTATTTTGACAGCGCTTACGCGCCGGTACGCTTCCCCTTTGGCCACGGTCTGTCCTACACCACCTTCGAGTACAGTGATCTTGTCATAGACCGTGGTAGGGGCGGTGCCGAAGCCACCGTGGCGACTGTCGCGTTCACCATAACCAATACTGGCCAGCGCAGCGGGGCGGAAGTGGCCCAGCTCTACCTCGGACAACGTAAGCCTTCCCTGCCCCGCCCTGCGAAGGAACTGAAGGGCTTTGCCCGCATTGAACTGGCCGCTGGCGACCAAATGCGTGTCACCCTACCGCTGAGCCTGCGCGACTTCGCTTACTGGGATACAGAGACACGTGACTGGCGAGTGGAAGCCGACAGCTATGCCATACAGATCGGGGCTTCCTGCGCCGATATCCGCCTGGCCGGAGACTTTGAACTCGTCGAGGGGCAGGCGCCGCGTCGACGCCCGCGCGAGCTGGCTCCCTATTTCGAACCCGCCAAGCGAGGTTTTGACAGAGAAACTTTCGCGGTGCTGCTGGGGCACCCTATTCCCGAGCCAGTACCCTCCAAACCCTACCACCTGAATTCCACCCTCGGTGAATTGCAGGATACCTGGCTCGGCCGACAACTGAAGAAGCTCATGGCACAGCAGGCTGGCAAGGCATTGGATGGCGAGGCTGGCGAAAGTGCACGGCGCATGATCGAGGCCATTGTCGAAGAGATGCCCCTGCGTAATCTCGTAACTCACAGCGAAGGCAAGCTATCGCCCGGACTGATGCGAGCGATGATCCATATCATGAACGGAAATTGGGCAAAGCTGCTTCGAGGAATACCGGAAGAATGCCGGTAACCCCGACCGCGAGAAACCACCACGCACTCTTCAGGAGCGTTAACAGCATGCATGACGAGACGATTGACGCCGAACTGAACTTGTTTCGGGAAAGTCTCGAGAAATTCTACGACGCTGAAATAGAGCCTTTCTATGCCGATTGGGAGAAGCAGGGCCAGGTTCCCCGCGAATTGTTCCACACGTGCGCGAAGGCCGGACTTCTGTGCGTTGATGTCCCGGAAACCTACGGTGGACTCGGCGTCGACCCCCGCTTATCTTTCGCTGTCGTCGACGTCATGTCCCGGCGTGGGTACGGTGGCTTCGTCGGTTGACTGCAGGTACACAATGACATCATTCCACCCTACCTGCTGCATTTTCTGTTCCGAGGAACAAAAAGCAGGCCTGGCTGCCCAGGCTCTGTTCAGGCGGGGTGGTTGCGGCGATCGGCATGACAGAACCCGGGGCGGGGTCTGACCTCAAAAATCTGCGCACATACCCTCGCCGTAAGGGGGACGCCTACGTTCTGAACGGCTCCAAGATATTCATTTCCAATAGTCAACACGCCGGCCTGGTGCTGGTAGCGGCAAAAACCGAACGGGACGCCGGGGCTCATGGCATTTCCCTGTTCCTGGTGGACACCAGCCTGCCCGGCTTCAAGCGGGGCCGTAATCTGGAGAAAGTTGGTCAACATGCTACGGATACCTCCGAAATGTTCTTTGACGAGTTGCACCTGCCCTCTGATGCCCTTCTCGGGTAAGCGGGAAGTGGTTTTGCCATGATGATGCAGGAACTCCCGCGAGAGCGGCTGATTATCGCCGTTCAATCACTGGGCTTGGCCATTGGGGCGCGTGACCTTGCGCTGCGCTACGTGCAGGAGCGGGAAGCCTTCGGTTCTCCCCTGGGAAAACTGCAGAACGCCCGCTTCACCCTCGCCCAGGCGGAAACCGAGATTGCCGCCGCCGACGCGTTCACCGAGAGAGGTATCGCACGCTACTGCCGGGGGAATTGACACCAGACGAAGCCGCCTCCATAAAGCTGTTTACCAGCGAAATGGCGGGTCGGGTTGCCGATAGCTGCCTGCAACTTTTCGGTGGCTACGGCTACGTGGTCGAGTATCCGATCTCGCGCTTCTGGGCGGACGCCAGGGTTATCCGCATTTACGGCGGCACCTCTGAAATCATGAAGGAAGTGTTAGCGCGCTCCCTACTGGGGCGCTGAACATTCTGATGACGGGCATGCGTGATCACCGCTTGAAACATGAGTGGCGATAGCTCCAATTTATTTATCTTTAAATTGCTACTCAGATAATATTCAGTCATCCAGTCGACGCAATGCACGCAGTAAAAAGATGGAGCGGTCATGAGAATTAGACGTGGTGAGATGCAAAAGAAGCTCGATATCGGTGACACCCCCGGTGATCGATGTCGACGCCCATTTCGAGCCCGGAAGCGACTGGCTGGAACCCTACCCGGAACTGGCTCGACGACTCCCCCCTATCAATCCTGGAGCGCTCGCCGTGAGCAGTATTTGCGGCGACCTGCTGCATTACGTACCAATGGAACAGCAACCGCCACTGGAAGAGCTTTTCCTACCCGGGGCCGCCATTCTGTTTGGGAAGGAGAAGGCTGAGGAGGCGGAGCGGCGCAGAGCGTTCGAAGGTAAGGACCAGATGCAGACCGCCAACGCCCGGGCGAGGCTAAAATGGATGGACGAACAGGGCATCGATGTCCAGAACATCATTTGTCTGTCCGGAATCTCCTACTGCAGCGCCATCGACGACCCGGAACTGCGTCAGGAAGTTATCGCGACGGCCAATCACTGGCTAGCCGATACCTGCGACAAGGGTGGTGAAAGGATGTTGCCGGTGGCTGCGCTGGACTATAGTGACCTCCAATGGGCCGTATCCGAACTGAAGCGCATGAATCGGCGCGGCTGCCGCATTTTCCTCATCCCCGCCTACCCGGTAAACGGTATCCCGCCAATGAATGCTGCCTGGGATGTTATCTGGGATACAGCAGTCAATCACAGCATGGTACCCATGATGCACACCGGCTTCGAGCATATGCGATTCGACCCCGGTTGGGCCAACACCGGGGGCAATACCACCCTCCTGCGCATGCTCGGGGTCTCGCACCGCCATGTCGCACCCACCACCCTGCTTAACGGTGTGATCTACAGTGGTTTGTTTGAGCGATTTCCATCGCTGACTGTTTTGCTTGCCGAGGTGGGCACTGGCTGGCTGCCGTTTATGTATCGAGAGATTGATGACAGGGTTTCACCGGTAGCCGAGTTATTCCTTGGAAAGTCCGACCTGAAACTGCTGCCCAGTGAGTACCTGGCCCGCAACGTCAAGGCGACACCGCTGGCGGGCGGCAATGACACGCCATTGAAACGGATTATGGAGGACATTCCCGAAGATATGCTGGTGTTCTCCTCCGACTTCCCTCATTTTGAAGGATTTACTGATCCCGCCGGGCACTGCACTTCCCTGCTGAGCCACATGTCGGAGAAACGGCGCCGGGCCTTTGTCGGGGCTACCATGGCCAATGTGTTTGCCGCCATGGGCCACCCTCTTACGATACCCCGCTAAAGTATCCTTTTGGCGGCGAAGTCCCCGGCCCGTGTAACATATCGATTGCGGTAGCCCGCGCCTTTTAAATCTATAGCTGGGGCAATTGCACGTTATTGTCATGTTGCAAGCAGTATTTATTTATATGTAAGATAATAGTATAAAAAATGTCGCTGCCGTGCTATAGATCAAATTTGGATCATCGTGCAAATTGAAGAAGTTGCTCCATGAACATGGCCCAACAACGGCGGGAAGAACTTTCCCGCATCCTTCGCCCGGTATAACTGCAACGGATACAGGAAACCCAGGTAATGACCGCACCAGAACAACAGGCTTTCAGTGAACAGTACGGCCCCTGGGCCATTGTCGCCGGTGGTGCCCAGGGTATCGGTGAAGCCTATACCCGCTACATCGCTGCCCGGGGCGTCAACGTCATCGTGCTGGATGTCTCCGCACCGGCGCTGGCGGCCATCGATGGGCAGGTGCGCGGAGAGTTCAACGTCGAGTGCCTGCCGGTGGAGGTCGACCTCGCCAGCGGTACCATGTTGGAGAAGGTAGTCGCGGCCGTGGGCGAGCGCCCGGTAGGCCTGCTGGTGTACAACGCCGGCCTGGCGGACGTCGGTCCCTTTTACAAGGCCGACAGCGGCCTGGACTTCGAGTTGAAGAAGATCGCCATCAACGTCACAGGACCGCTCAAGCTCACCTACCACTTCGGTAAGGCCATGCTGGCGCGCAAGCGCGGCGGGATTCTGTTGATGTCTTCCGGGGCCGGGCTGCAAGGCTCGCCCTACTATGCCCACTACTCCGCCACCAAAGCTTACGACATCGCGCTGGGCGAAGCGCTGTGGTGCGAGTTCGCGCCTTACAACGTCAATGTTCTCGCTGTCGCTGCGGGCATGACCCTGTCGACGGCGGCGGCGGGCTTCGAGCATATCGAGGACCGCTCACAGTTCCAGACCACCACCGAACTGGTGGATGAGGCCATGGCCGCACTCGGCAAGCAGCCCCTGCTGATTGCCGGCAAGAACCATCGCGCCAATGCCGAGACCATGCAGCAGGTACCGAAGGAAGACCTGATTCACTACATGGCCGAGCACGCGATCAACAATTTCCTCGGCGGCGAGACGCCCGAACAAGCGATCGAGCACTGAAGCAGTAATCACCCTCGGCTGGTTGGCCCCGATGCTCTGTACGTAGCCTCGCGGCGATCGTGTTGACAGGAGGTTACACCGAACCACAATCAGGTTATGGCTTCACTTTCATGGTGCTTTGCGCTCGATGACAAAGGCTGGTACCGCATGCAAGCTGTGAATCACTGAGATGGAGGTGCACTCCCCCGTCCCGGGATCGGGGTGGCCATCGGCCAGGCGTTTGACGGCGTAGTATTTTCCCGGACAGGTATAGCCGTGCGTATCCGCCGCTGGCTTGCCTGAAGAAAGCCCGGTGCGATCCTGGATGCGAATAGCGGCATGCGCCAGCGAGCCGATATCCCAGTAACCCGCCAGCAGCCCGCTCGCTTTGCCGGTCGCGCTGTCGATCTCCAGGCGCAGGCGGGCGTCACGCAGGTACAATTCGCTGTCCAGGCGCTGGGCGGCCTTGATGATGTGCAGGTCGAAGTGATCGGTGATCAGTACGCCGTCGCGCAGTGTACCGCGCACACGATTGTGGTAACGGACCTCTTCTGCCAGCGGGATACTCGCCCAGGGCAGCGGTCTGCCGTCGGTGCCCAGGGTCACCGGCGTGTGGCTGGAGGCAAGCAGCACCTCGACTAAATCGTTTTCATCAACTTCGCCTGTGACCGGCGTAATTTGCAGCAAGACCGTCATACTGCCATCGGCGATAAAGGAATTCGCGAAGGCCGCTGCCTGCCCGGTGGGCTGGTAGCCGCGCACGCAGCCCATTACCCGCCAGTACTGATTGTCGATGGCGCGCTCCTTCAGGTCGGCACCAATAACGGGACAGGCGCTGGGCAGCGACCGCCGCTGTGACAGGCTGCCGTCGGGCTCCATGCGCTGTAGCATCAGGGGGCCGTCGATGGTCAGCATCCCCGGATCCGGAAAATTCCCGGGGCTGGCACAGGGATCCTGTTCCGGGTCGTCGTAGTACCAGGGCGCGAGGGCCTGCTGCAAGCGGCGCGGATTCTCGAGATAGCTTTGGCGTTCTGCTTCCGGGAGCGCATTGAGGAAACGCTGGGAATAGCCCTCGTTGAAGCCGTCGGGGCAGTCCCCGGGGCCGGCACCGGGCGTCACCAACCGGAAATCGGTCAGCACGTAACCACGCTGCTTGCGTTCTTCCGCGAGACTACCGTCGGCTAGCGCCAACACAAGTGACGACCGGGCCAACAGCAGCACTATGATTAAACCGGTAAAATAATGCTTCACCACGATCGGACCTTTCATGCCAGCACTTCGCTGACGGGGCGATCGGTCTGCATGGAGCGCGTCCCCCAGCGTGACACCGGCAGCCCCATCAGCTGTTGCACAGTCAACCCGACGCGGGTGACCGCGTCACCCCGGCCTTTCACGTGAAGCCCGGTACGGACCCGGCCGCCGGCGCGCCCCACCAGGATCAGCGGCAGGCCGGACACATCATGAGTTTTTGCCAGCGAGGTTTCGGAGTGAGCCAACAGCAGGCAATTGTCCAGGAGCGAGCCATCCCCTTCCGGAATCGCCTTGAGAATGTCCAGGTAGGTGGCGAAGGCTGCCATGCTGCGTTCGACGAACCAGGTCGCCCGGGGCTGGTAGCCCAAGGCCGGATCGACGGACTCCTCATGGGTCAGCTGGTGATGATTGGCGGTGCTGCCCGCCCGGCGCAGGTTGGAGGCCCCTGGCGAGTACACCATGTTGAACACCCGGGTCTGGTCACAGGCCACGGCCAGTGCCATCAGTCCCGCCAGCTGGCGGTGGTTGCGGTCGACGACCTCGATGTCTGTATCGGTGTCCGATACTTCCGGCATCCCGGGGACCTGGCAGCTCGCCAGTGGCTGGGGTTCGCTCAGCATGATATTCAGTTGTTGCTCCGCTTGGCGCACCGCGGTGAAATACTGATCCAGCCGCACCCTGTCAGCCGCGCTCAATTGCCGCTCCAGGCGCTGCCGATCTTCCTTGACGGCAGACAGGACACTCCGACGCATCATCAGCTTCGGGTCGGGCTGGAAGTCTCTCGCGTTGGGATCCTGGAACCCCGCGCCAAAAATACGCTGGTAAAGACCCACCGGAGACACCTCCGCCGCATTGATTACGCTGCTGCTACGGCGGCTGTAGCTGTGTCGAGGGTCACCGCTGGCGGCTGCCTCCAGTGAGCGGAAGCGGTTGCCGCTGCCGATGGCATCGGCCACCAGCACATCAAGACTGGGACTGGCAAACTCATCCGGGACGCTGGGAGCGTTACCGGTCAGCGTCCCCACGACACCACTGCTGTGCACCTGGTTCGGTCGCCCATCGAGGTGTACATTGAAGCCGCTGAGGACATTGAACTGGTCGCGGTGGGCTGACAAGGCCTGCAATTCCGCGGGTAGCTCAAAGTGACTGCCCTCGCGTTGCGGGTTCCAGCGTTCCGGCGTCATGCCGCAACCCCAGAACCAGGTGCCGAAGCGCAGCGGCAGAGGTGCCTCGGAAGCCAGAGCGGTGCCATTGCTGTTGAGAAACCCGTCCAGCAGTGGCAGCGCCACGCTCACGGCACTGCCCTGCAACACACCGCGCAGCAAAGTGCGCCGCGACAAACTTTTCCTGCTCATGATCGATCCTCCACGGAAGCCCGGGAAACCGCAAAGAACGCCTCGTTACCCGCGATAGCCTGCAACAGAGCCGGCAAGCGATAACCAGATTTGGCAAACCGGCGCTCCAGTGCTGCCTGCAGAGCCTGGCTATCGGGTATCTCGGTGCCGCTGGCACCGTACCTGAACACAGTATCCACCAGACAGCCGGGTACCCGGGGATGGGACTGCAACGCCTGACCCAGCCCGCTGGCGCCAGCAAATTTCACCCCGTCAAGTTCACCGCTGGCATCGATGGCCGCGCTATTCTCGCGAAAGCGGAACATACCGATGCCGTCGAAACGCTCTAGGGTCAGGCCGACGGGATCCATCAGGTGATGGCAGGCCGCACAACTTGTCTCCTTGCGGTGGCGCTGCAGCCGTTCCCGCGCCGTGGGTAATACGGCAAACGCCTCATCGAGGGTGAAGTCGACGTCCGCTGGCGGGGGCGGAATCGGCTGGCACAGGAAGGTTTCGCGAATGAATCGACCGCGCAGGGTCGGCGAACTGCTACCCGCATGGGCGTGCAGCGACAGCAGGCTGGCCTGTCCGAGTAAACCCAGGCGCGCGGCACCCGCTTCGAAGCGATAGTTCTGCCAACCCTCGGACCAGGGAACCGGTACCGCATACACCACGCCTAGGGTTCGGTTCATCGGCATCCAGTCGAGCACGAACAGGTCGCGGTAGTCGCCCTCCCCGTCCAACAGGTACTTAGTCAGGGTAAGCAGGGTCTGCTCCTGAAGGGCCTCAGCTACAGCAGGCGTATAGGCCGGATACAGGCTGACATCCTTGGACAGTTCATCGAAACGGTCGAGGGCCAGCATATCCGAGAACAGTGCGCGGATGCCGTTATCGAGGCGGGGGGAGTCCAGCAGGCGCACCACCTGGGCCTGCAACCCACCCGGGGTAGTCAGCTCCCCCGCCTCAGCGGCCCGCAACAGGGCCTCGTCCGGTGTGGTATTCCACAGAAAATAACTGAGGCGAGCCGCGCGGGAGTAGCCATCCAGGCGCCAACGTCGGGGATGACCGGGGTCCTCCTGCGCCGTTTCAATCCTGAACAGAAATTCCGGCGAGACAAGAAAGGAGGCCAGTGCCAGTTCCAGGCCCTGGTAGACATCACCGCCCAGTGTCACTACCTCGGCCACAATCGCCAGGCGACGCCTGAGTTCGGTCTCCTGCAGGGGACGCCTGAACAGCTGCCGGCCGTAGTAGGCCAGAAAATTGCGCATGCAGTCCTCAGAAACGCCGGACTCTCCAGCTGCCTCACAGCCTTGTGAACGTGAAAGCGCGCCACCCGATAGCACCTGACCGGCGATATGGCGTGCCATCAGGTCATACTGTTCGTAGTCGCCAGGTGACAGGCTGGCAACTGAACTGCCGACTGAAAGTAAGCGATCATGCCGATAGTCAGGTGCGAAACGCCCGGCAAACTCAATATCACGGCCAAAAATATCAGTGATGCTGTTACGGTACTGAGACTGCGTCAGCCGCTTCATTGCGACAACCACGGCCTCTTTCTCCACGGATTCGACGGCCAAAACTGGTGAATCGAGGACGGTGCCCCAGATCACGACCAATATTGCAGCTAAAATTCGGGCTACCCACATAAGACACCACTCTCCGTCGTTACCTTTCTTCGATATACCGCAAGCGCACGGGCCCGATCAGGCCGGCAGCGACCAACTGATCCTCGTAGACTTTCATGTGCGCATAATGCGGATCTTCGGCAAGGGCTTTACCTACAAAGGCATTACGCAGAGGTGCTGTCACTCCTACCACAATCTGGTTGGCACCTGTCTTGAGCGCCTGGGAAATATCCAGCTTGAATGGTGGCGTGCTTGCCCGTCCGATCAGGTGGCCATTCACTGACACCTCTGCCGAGCCTTGCACCAGACCGAGATCCAGCACGTAGTTGCCGACTTTGTCGGTTGCATCAATCATCACCGTATGGCGGTAAAGGGCCTGGCCAGTGGCGTATCGCAGTACCTCGTCGTCCCGCCAGTCGAACAAGGCCGTCAGATCGCGATGATTGCCGGCATATTCCAGTGTCCACTGGTCGAGCAATCGAGCAGTGTTGCCAACGGTCGCCAGGTAAACAGCGGGAGGCCATTGTCCCGCGCCCTCAGGAGCCTCTAACCCGGTAATCAGAAAACGACTGCCCCAGGGTGCCATGTCCAGCGCAAGCTGCCCTGCCCGCACTTCCGCCAACCAGGATGCGCCCGTCAGAGGGTCAAACCACCAACTCCCCTCAGGCACAGACTCCAGCAGGACACTGCCAGACTGCGCAGACTGGTTGGCAAAGAAATGGATTTCACCGCCGCCGTGGAGCAGGCGACGCTGGCGGTGGACGGTGCTCGGATTCTGGTAGCGAAGGGCCTGCGGGGCAGCGCCTTGCAGGGTATCGGCGAGTGATAACACAGTCATCTCCCGATGCTCTGCGCCCAAGTTCAATAATTGCGCGATGCCGTCAACGACAGCGGCATCACCCGCTTTGGCATTGCTGAAGGAAGACTGCCGCTGCGGCAAATCACCGGCAAGGGTAACCGGTATATCCTGAGCAAGATGTTCTCGCAGGGCGGCGATGCTCGCCGGATCCATTGCTTCGACATTTGCCAGCACAATGCTGGTATAGCGACCGCCCGAAGCCCTCAACTGGCCGCCGGCAACCAGACCTTCCTGCAGCGCGTGATCGTTCACCCAGCCCCAGCTGATGCCGCGACGATCGAGTTCGTCCAACAAGGGTTGCACCGACTCCATCCAGGGCACCCGTGGATCGGTATGGCTCTCCGGCACCGTCATCAGTTTCATCAGCTGCGCTTTGCCCTCGGTCAATGCCGGGTCTTCCAGCGAGACGTGTGCCGGGTCGGCATCTGGCAAGCTGCCGCTGACCAGCACCTCTTTGCCTTCACGGTCTGCGTTAGAACCGTGGAAGCCGAGGAAGGGGTAATAGACCAGCACGTCCAACGCCAGGCTGCCCTGCCGCAACAGGTTCTGGCTACGACCGATGTACAAATTCAGCTCCGGAATATCCGGCCAAAGGCTGGTATTCGCCGCGGCATACATTCCGGAAAAATGGGCTGGATTCCGCGGGCCGGAAAATGGCTGCCAGCCTTCCTCACCGTAGTCCCCCCCGCTGCCTTGCCAGGGATAGGGAGTGCCGTGGTAAATGATGTGGTTCACACCCGCCAGCATCAGCTTGTCGGCAGCCGCTTTCAGACGCCGTGCGGTAGGCTGGTAATCACGATTCACCCACACAAAGGACTCGGCGCTGACCAACGGACGGCCGTATAGTGCCGCCGCAGAGCTGGCGAACTTGAGGCCGGTATTGGCCCCGCCAGCCCACAACTGCTCGGTTTCGACTATGGTATTGGCGCCCATGGCTCGCAACAGGTCGATATCCATGCCGTAGCTCTGGCCGCGCGAAACCAGGCCGCGCTGTTCGGCCCAGGTGGCAGAGGCTTCAACAAATCGCTCGATGATCAAATCCGACAGGGTCTTCTGGTAATCCCAGCGGATGCGCTCGTCCATGTCCGTCAGCTGGTACTCCGGGGCGGCATGCACACCCAGCAGCTCCCTGAAATAGACGTTGTTGATTCCTTCGACGTGAATCGCCGGCAGATAGGGCTTGAGGTCATAGCCCCGGCGCCGGGCAAACTCCGAGAGAATATCCTCCACTCCCATGCGGGTAATCCGGAACTCCAGGCTGTCGTTAAAGAATCCGCGCAGGCCTTTGCCATATAGCGCTGGTAAACCAGTTCGCTCACCGTAGGCGTATTCGTAGTGTCCGAGTACCTGGGGCACACGCAAATGGTCCACCACGAACCCCTGGGGTTGCTGTGCCGCCCCCATCGGTACTTCACCCGAAGGCATCAAATAGTTTGCAACGATTTCCCACTCGCCCTCGGGCGCGTCCCAGGTGAGTTCGCCATCAACCACCTTGTCATCTAGCACGGTGAGGGAATTCGCATCCAGCGTGACCGTGTCGTCCACATTGAAAGGGCTCCAGGCATGCTTGCCATCGACGACCCTGGCCGCGGTGACACTGAGCAGATCGGCCTGAGCCGTGGGGAAGTTTACGAAGTCCGCCCCGGCAAATTCGAGCATGGAAAAGATACGCTCGCTGGGACCGGGTTGTGGACGTGGCAGGGTCAGCGACACCTTGCTACCACCGGCGATACGCGCACTGCCGTACACGATTGCCGTTACACTGTCCTCAAGCAGGATTTCCGGGCCACCCGGAGGCCAGCCACTGAAATGGGTCAGGTCGACCTGCATGTCCAGGGCAGCGGCGTGGGCAATTGTGGTATTCAACGTAGCGTAATAATCGGGCGAATCGAAGCTGTAGACCCGCGCCATCACGTCCTCGTCGTTCGCAACATTGATCATACCGCTGAGGAAGGGCTGAATCTCCACCCCGCCGAAGCCTGCGGATCGCAACTGGTCGAGCTGCGCACTGGCGATAGCGGCATCGACATCGCCACCCGGCCACCACCAGCGCGTCCAGGGCATCGCCGAGACCGGTGGCGTGCCCAGCCCATTCCAGTCAACCGGGGTCACCAGTTCGTCCTGCCCAGGACGATGAACGGATGAGGAAGTAGCATCTGGAGCAAAGCTTGCAATGCTCGGGAGCCCCGTCGGATTCGCTGGCGGCACCAACGCCTGGTTCAGCCGATGATATCCCCAGCCTGCCGCCAGCGCGGCCAGCAACAATACCAGCAGGACCAGCACGGCCAGGATCCAGACAATCTTTCTCACCATTTCATCACCTCGGAATTGCGACTGGTTCCGCTAACCGCAGATTATCGAGCGATCGTACTGGAACTCACATTTTCGTTATTCCTACTCACTTTATTCGTTCCCCCGCGGGCGGGAATCCATTCAGTTTTCGAAATTTATGGATCCCCGCTTTCGCGGGGATGACGATCACGCGCGCGAGGCTGACGGATACAGACGCCGGGATGAGAAATACCGTCGTTTCCGGATACGCACTATCTATCCATTTCCAAAGGCGTACCTCAGGGTAAGGCCAACTTCACGCTCTGGCACATAGCGCACCGTGTAGTAACCAGTTGGGAATATGCCGTAAACAGTTTGCGGCTGGCCGCGCTCCAGAAGCGTATCCTCATCCAGGAGATTTTTCGCCCAGATACTGATTTCCCAGGGCGAACTGACTCCGCGAAGACCGGCGAAGACATTGAGTATGCCATAGGCGTCGGCCTCGAAATCCCTGCCGGTGTTATCCTGCTCGCCGTAGTAGTTGTAGAGTGCCCGCACATAGGCGTCGTTGGAAAACAGGTCGAACACGAATTCGGTCTGGAACGTGGCGGTCCACTCGGGGATGGTCGATATGCGCGTATTCACACTGCAATACAGTACTGAGTTGCCGCCAAAATCCTCGAGGGTCAGGTTGCCGATGTCACCGGAATCGGGCCGGCCGTCCAGATTGGTGTCCCGGCAGGGTACCTCCGCGTCATCGTAATTGCCGTCGGCATAGGCAACGTTCAGCTGGGCCCACCAGTTGTCGCTGATGCCATAGGACAGTTCCACTTCCGCGCCATCTACTGTCGCATCACCCGGGTAGGTAAATCCGCCGGACTGGATGGTATCTCCCGCCCCCACGTAGGGTACGTCGTTGAAACGACCAATGAAGTTCTCGAAATCCTGGTGGAATATGGAAGCATTCAAGCGTAAGCGGCGGTCAAGCAGTTCTGAGCGCAAGCCGATCTCGTAGGAGTCGGATTCTTCCGGGTCGCCCTGTATCAGGTCCTCTGTGACCGGCGAGGTTACGCCTACCGTGATGCCGGCCGGACGCCATGAGTGGCCGAAGTTGAAATAGGCCATGATGTCATCGGTAAACCGATGCTTCAGTGCCACGGTGTAAACCCAGGCATTCTCGGTATCAGAGACGTCACGGCTGAAACTGGAAGGCGCCAGTACCAGGTCGCAGTAACCGGTATAAGTTTCTTCGCCATTGAAACCCACACCGAGATCAATGAGCGACTGGCAAACACTTTGCACCGGCGCACCCGGCGCGATGGCGATGGCAATGGTGCCCGTGGAGGTGTTGATAAACTCAGCGCGTTCGTTCTCGACTTCCAGGTAGCGGACCCCTAACTGCAAATCCGTCGCGTCGGTCAGGTGCAGTGTCGTATTACTGTAAATGGCGTACTCGGTGGTTTCGATCGGAATTCTGCCATCAACGGCCAGGAGAAAATCGGGATTGACTGGCATGGTAGGGTCAGCAGCAATGGGCGACCCAAAAGCGCCATCCAGGACCGAGGGTTGGGCAAACGTAGTGGCGGTATCTGTATTCATATACCACAGGCCGACCAGGTAATCGGCGAAGGCGCTCGGGTTGTCAGACTCCAGCCTCAACTCATGGCTCTCCACCTTAAAGGAGGATCGGGTTGCCTGGGGCTCGGTCCAGTCCAATGCCGCATTGAGCAGGTCCAGTTCCACGTCAAATGCAAAGGAATTGTCCTGGTAGGCACCGTTGTAAATCAGCACGTGACCGGGGATATCCAGGGACAGTTGCAGATTGGTGAGCTGAAATTCCTGATCACCACCCGAGTCGCCTTCCAGCACGGAGACTCCCCGCCGGTTGCCGATATTAGGCCCGTTATAACCTGCCCCGGGGCCATTCACCTCGTTCATGTTCACCCGGTCAGACTCCAGCCACTGGTGAGACAGCACCGCCGAGAATTCATCGTTGGGGCTCCACAACAGCGTGCCACGCCAGCTTCTGGTTTCGCGCTCCGACTCGATGCCGGAGTTGGCACTCCTGGCCCGGTTGCCTTCGTCTTCGTCGTACATGCCGGCCACACGCAGGCCCAGCTTGTTCTGGATCAAGGGCAAATTGAGCGCACCCTGGATGTTCCTGCTGCCCTGGTCGCCGCCGGATGCAGCGACAGACCCGCCGAAAGAATCCAGGTCCGGACGGCGGGTTGTCACGGTAATCGCCCCGGCAGGAGCCGGTCTGCCGCGCAACGTACCCTGCGGCCCTCTGAGTACTTCCACCTGACCGATATCGTAAATGCTCTGGAAGGCGTAGTTGGCATCTACCGGCGTTTCATTGATATACACATCGACAGCCGGCGCGGCCGACGCGTTCGAGTCGAAACCTATACCGCGCAGTTGCGCAACCGACCCGAACGCGCCGTTACTCTCCAATGACAGGCCCGGTGAAAGTTGTTGCAAATCCTCAAAGCGGAACAGGTTGTAGTCTGCGATGTCCTCGGGTGTGATGGCCGTGACGGTCATCGGCACTTCCTGCAGGCTTTCGGCGCGGCGCTGGGCGGTCACGATCACCTCCTCCAGAACACCGGCTTCACCGGCTCCACCCTGAGAAGAGGCCACGCCTGGTACCAGGGACATAAATGCCGCGGAGACGGCCGCGGCCAGTTGAGAGGTCTTGTACATCATTATTTCTCCCGGAATATCCGTGTATAAAAATTATTTGGACGATCCTGATGAGTGCGCGGGTACGGCGTCGCTCGCATCGAAACTTACATATATCTTATATATAAATTTAATGGTAGATAATTCCTCAAACCGAGAAAATAGTCAATACCAATCAAAAATAATTATTTTCGATCACCGGCGACCCAGGCGTCGTAGAACGGCGGCATGTCCCTGGCGGCGCTGGCGCTGAAGCGCGGTGCGCGCTTCTCCAGAAAAGCCTGGACACCTTCTCGCCCGTCGGCCTGGCTGGTATAGAACACTGCAAGGGAGTCCACCCGATGCGCCTCCAGCGGATGTGCATAGGTGCTGTTGCGATAAAGCATTTGCCGGGCCAGCGCATTGGCCACGGGGGACCGCTGGGCCAGCGGTCGGGCGATGGCGTAGGCTGCCTGCAACAACTCGTCCGGCGGGTGTACTGATTTCACCAGGCCACCGCGCCGGGCTTCAGCGGCGTCAAACATGTCGGCGCTATAGACCCAGTCCAGAGCCTGTGCCATGCCTACGATGCGCGGCAGGAACCAGCTGGAACAAGCCTCGAGCACGATGCCCAGGCGACCAAACACAAAGCCGATGCGAGCCTGCTCCGCAGCCAAGCGGATATCCATGGCCAGGGTCATGGTGATGCCGATGCCCACCGCCGGACCGTTAATCGCAGCGATCACCGGCTTCTTGCAATCATAGATCGCCAGGGTCACCCGGCCGCCGGTGTCCCTCACACCCTCTATGATATCGGGGTCATCCAGACGCTCGTGCAGGTCGTGCAGAGTCGGCTGCCGGGACTCGTCGAGCCCGAATACATTACCGCCCACCGACAGGTCCATGCCGGCACAGAATGCCCGTCCCTCACCGGTCACCACCACAACGCCCACCTCATCGTCCTCGCTGGCGCAATTGAATGCGTGCACCAGTTCATTGGCCATGGTCACGGTAAATGCGTTCAGTTGTTCGGGACGATTCAGGGTCAGGGTCAGAACACGGTCACTGACCGTGTACTTCAATGTCGTGTAGTCCACGGTGAACCTTAATTACCGAGCCCGGAGGGCACGATGTCGGGATGGGCATATTCGGGCAGTACCGGATCGTCGATGCGCTCCCTGCCATCCAGGGTGTACACGGGCAACCCGTGGTAATGCGGGAAGTGCAGGCTGTAGGCCGTCAGGCCGGTGCGTTCACTGGCGGGCAGATGGCACAGCGCCAGCCCGGTTTCAACAATGTATTCGATGCGCTCGGAGGGGTATTCCTCCGGAATCCACTCACTGGCACCGGGGGTACGGATCGCCGTGCTGGGAGCAAGCGTATTGACCGCGATGTTGTCCGCCAGCAACTCGGCGGCCAGACCCTGGGTCATGCGATGCACCGCCGCCTTGATCGCTGCGTAGACGGAGGCGCCACCGTGAGTGGCGAAACTGTCGTAGGGACGCAGCGGTGGCAACGCAGTCACCGAACCGAGGGTGACGATCCAACCGGCACCCCGCTTGCGCATCTCCGGCACCACATACCGGTAGAGAATGAAGGGAGCACGCAGGTAGTGCCCGAGTGTGTTATCGAACATGGCCTGGTCCATATCCACGGTAGGCGCATACTCCGCCTTGCCTCCGCTGTGCACCAGGATATCCAGCCCACCGGTGATGGCCACGGCCCGACTGACCAGAGCTTCCAACTCCTCTGTTTTCTCCAGGTCGGCCACCAGCGGATAGGCGACCCCGCCGCTGGCCTCGATCAATGACACGGTTTCTTTCAGGGTGCCTTCGTACTTGCCGGGGCTGTCCAGGCTGCGCGCCGTCACGACCACCGTGGCCCCCTCCGCGGCCAGGCGCTGCGCCAGCGCCCGCCCTATTCCCCGGCTGGCGCCGGTCACCAGTGCAATCTTGTCATTCAGTAACGATCCCATGTCTCAATCCTCTTAGGTTGGCCTGCTCGGCTTATCTTTGCAGCCTCACGCCCGGTCGACGGCCGCCACCAGCTCCCGCCCCAACAGGCTGTCATCAAATGCGCTGAAAGCGTGGGACAGGTTCACGTCAATGGCCTGGACGCCCGACTCCGGATCGAACCAGCGGTCGATATGGGCCCAATGGTGAGGATGCACCATGTACGCGCCGGTAAGCCCTTCCAATTCGGCAAACTCCTGCTCCCAAACCCAAGTCCAGCCAGCGTTGTCGGCTCGGTGCCAATCGGCAGTGCCCGCCCGGCTGAGACGCCAGTTGAGAATTTCGGGAATGTGCAGTGGCATGGCCAGCAGATCGCGTTCGAACCGTGAAGCGCTGGCCTCCTCGACACCCGGCAGCAGGCGGAAAAAGGCGGTTCGCTTGATTCCGTTGCTCAGGCCTGCATCCCGCAAACCTCCTGCCACGGTGTCCAGGGTCAGGGCGTGCACCGCTTCACAATGCCGATCGAGCGCGGGAACAATGCACCGTTGCCAGGCCTCGCACTGTCGCGCCAGATCGGCCGCCGCGGCGTCCGGGTACAGCAGGTCCCAGGTGAGGTGCCCCGCGGCGTACTCGGGGGCGAAATTCCGTGCCAGGGCGCTGTGCTCCAACCCCGGCAGGGCCGCAACCGTCTCCACCAGTACCGTTTCAAGAGCGCCCATGGCGCCTTCTCGTACCCGCAGTTGAGCTGTCTCCCGGTAGCCCCGGCTGTCCGCCCGGGACGGCTCGGCTCCGGGCACGGGAAGTTCCGCTGCCGATTGTGCTGTCAGGTAAACCCGCTCACGTGACTCACACAGGCGGTCAATCCGCTCCCAGAAGGCGTACACCTCGGGGTTGCCGGACTGCGCGCGCATGGCCCACCAGGCGCCAACATCCGTTACCGTCCAGTGCTGCCAGAGTGTCAATGGCGTCTCGTTAATGGCCACTGGCGGCGAAATCTCAGCCGCCACCCAGTTGAGCCCGCGGCTGCTGGCACCTGGCCGATACAACTCGCGGAATAACTGCTCCACCTCAGCCAACTTGCCGGCTTCGACCACGACGCGATCCCTAACGGAAATCATCACAGGCTCTCCCCTCAATCGCCCAGCAACTCGACCACCTCGATCAGGTGGCCCTCGTTATCGGCCACGAATGCTACTCGCACTCCATGCTCCGGCATCTCCTTGACGGACTCCACCACGCTGCCCCCGGCAGCCTCCGCGCGGGCGACAAATGCCGCCACATTGTCGGTCTGGAAGCCGATGATGACCTCCTCCTTACCGCGAGTATTACCATCGGTGAACTGCAGCAGGACGAAGGTGGCTGCGCCGTCGCCAGTCGGGTTGTACATGATTTCGCTAATCGGGCGTCCGGCAATTTCGCTGTCAACCCGGGCCATCTCGGTGAGGCCGCAAACGCTGGAATAAAAGGATGCGGAGGCTTCCAGGTCGTTGACGAGCAACTTGCTGAATCCGAAGTGCGTTGATTGAATTATTGTCATGCTGATCTCATTATCAGGTGCTTAATGATGGACGGGTAACACGCTGTGACTGGCAATCGAGCACGCCCCAGGTGTCCTGAATGGATATTTATCTTATAGATAAATTATTGTGTTAAAATATCTGCCTTTGGCGTCGGCGTCAACGCGCCCGTGTGCCGATATTCAGCACGACTGCCACTGGTACACCAATTTAACCGTTCATTGACTATCCCTGCTGCGAGATAGTAGCAGCAGTCCTTAAAAGAAAGAGCCCAGGAACACGATACAAATGAGCACGCTCCTCCGTCAGCAAACCCTTTACGATGTCCTGCGGCGCACCGCCGCTCGCTACCCGGATAAACTCGCCTTGCGCCAACATGAAACCAGTTGGTCCTACCGCCAGTTTCACGAACTCTGTCAGCGTCTTGCAGCCGGGCTCGTCGCCTCCGGGATAAATCCCGGTGATCGCGTTGCCATCCTGTCGCGCAACTCCAATGCTTTCGCCGCGGCACGTTTTGCTATCAGCGCGGCCGGCGCTGTATTGGTACCAGTGAATTTCATGCTAAATACCGAGGAGGCCGCCTACATCATCGACCACAGCGGCGCCCGCCTGCTGTTGGCGGGCGACAGCGAGGTAGATAAGGCCAGGGGTGCGGCCGCACTGTGCCGGGAGCTCAAGGCGCTGTACTGGTTGTCATTGAGAGAGACTGCCCCGGATGGCCTGCAGCCATTGGCGATACTGGCATCGCACGCTCCGCTGACCGATATCCCCGCGATCGACATCGACAGTGCAGCCCAGATTATCTACACTAGCGGCACCGAATCCGCCCCGAAGGGTGCCGTACTCAGCCATGCCGCGGTGCTCTGGCAGTACGGCAGTATTCTCGCGGATGCGGAAGTCTCGCAAAACGACACGCTGCTGCATGCCCTGCCGCTCTTCCACTGCGCACAACTCGACTGCTTCCTGGGACCTTCCATCCACGTGGGCGGGAGTAACGTGATTACCGACGACAATGACCCGGCCAACCTGTTGCAATTGCTGGAGCGCGAGAACATCACCTCCTTTTTCGCGCCGCCTACGGTGTGGATTTCGCTGTTGCGACACCCGAAATTCGACAACACCGACCTCTCCGCCCTGCGTAAGGGCTACTACGGCGCCTCCATCATGCCGGTTGAGGTGCTGAAGGAAATTCAGAGCCGTCTGCCCGGGTTGAGATTGTGGAACCTCTACGGTCAAACGGAGATCGCTCCAGTCGCTACCATACTCAAGCCCGACGACCAACTGCGCAAAGCGGGCTCAGCTGGCAAACCGGTTCTGCATGTCGAGACCCGGGTGGTCGACGACCAGGGCGATGACGTGCCAACGGGGGAAATCGGCGAGGTAGTTCACCGCTCACCCCAGCTGTTGACCGAGTACTTCAGGAATCCGGAAAAAACCGCGGAAGCCTTCACCGGCGGCTGGTTCCATAGTGGCGACCTGGCGACCATGGATGAGGAGGGCTACCTGACCATCGTCGACCGTAAAAAGGACATCATCAAAACCGGCGGCGAGAACGTCTCCGGCCGTGAGGTGGAAGAGACAATTTACCGACTCCCCTGGGTTGCGGAGGTGGCAGTGATCGCCCTACCCCACCCACGCTGGGTAGAGGCCGTAGTTGCTGTTGTTGTGCCGAAGCCAGGGACCGCAGACCAGACAGACGCTCAGGCAGTGATCGATTTCTGCCATGAGTTTCTCGCGGGCTTCAAGGTACCCAAACGTGTGCTGATTGCCGAGGACCTGCCGCGCAATCCCTCCGGCAAGATTCTTAAACGCCAGCTGCGGGAGGCGCACGCCACGTTGTTCGGCGACGACTGAGCCTATAACTCTGGAGACAAGCCCATCCCCCTCAGTACCTCCTCCGGAAGTGCAGGCTTTGACAGTGCCAGCAGGTGCGCGGCCCGCCCTTCGGCAAATTCGCGGGTGATTTCCGGGTGAGTCGACACCCAGAAGTCGCCAGTTGCCAGCTGCGGAAATATTCGCTGGGCGGCTTCATAGCCGGATATTCCGTCTGCTTTCAGCATAGCGTGCATCATGGCCCTGTGCTGTTCGCTGCCCACGTCTTCGGAGGTACCCCCGTCTTCGAAAATTCGCGTGGCAACCGGACCCGGTAGGATGGCAGACACAGTGATCGGGACTTGTTTTATCTGCATCTCGAGGAACAGGCATTCGCTGAAGGAAATGATGGCGTGCTTGCTGAGAATGTAGGAAGTCTGGATTGGCATCATGCCCAGGCCGCCTATAGATGCCGTATTGGCGATCCAACTCGGCTTACCATTGGCGATCATGCGCGGCGCGAAGGCACGAACGCCGTGGATCGCGCCGTGGATATTGATATTGAGGGTCCTTTCCCACTGGTCCGCCGAGAGCTCCCAACTGAACCCCAGGGTCTCTACCCCGGCGTTGTTCACCAGCAGGGTCACGTCGCCCCAGGTGTCGTGGGTGGTCGCAGCCAGGGCATTTATGGAGTCGGGCTCCGACACGTCAACCCGAACTGCCATGGCTTCGCCACCCTGGTCGCGAATACTGCTGGCCACCGACTCGGCACGGTCCTGGGCGATGTCGGCCACCACTACTCGCATGCCCTGCTCTGCCGCAACCCTCGCCAGGCCCTCACCGATGCCGGAGCCAGCCCCGGTAATGACCGCGACGCCGCCGCGGAACTGTTCCAGATGTTGAGCCATAGCCCTGTTTCCTACTACAGTGAGAAAATTTTATTCAGGTTTTTTGCAGCGCTTCAATTTCGCGCTCGAGGTTGCCGATGATCTGGCCGAAAGCGAGCTCGAGCACCTCGTCGCTCGACAGTGTGATGTTGTGCTTGCGCATCATCAGCAGGAACTCCTGCTCATCCGGGTCCAGTTTGTCCAGGTCCGCCAGTGAATAGCCGGTACGGAATACGCTGCCTTCGATTTCATTGAAAACAATCGCGACGGCGTAGCTGCAGAACAGCCACACGTGCAATGCAAGCTGGTGATCACGCATTCCCTGCTCGTATAGCGTTTTCGATACCGTCAGGGTAATACGCAGCCAGCCGGGCGAGTTTTTGCCGTCGACGCCCATCACCTTGAGAATAATTGGATAGCGCTCTGCATGCTCCTTGAAGGCCCACAACCATTGCATCAATGTATCCTGCCAGGTCTGGTTGCGCTTGGGCGGCGGCATCTCGAACTGCATGCAGACGTGATCGCCGATGGCTTCCAGCAGCGCGTTGCGACTGGGAAAGTAGTTGTACAGAGCCATGGACACGGTATCAAGGGACTTCGCGACCCGGGCCATGGTGAACTGTTCCACCGGCCCTTTTTCCAGCAGTTCCATCGATGCTTCCAGTACCATTCGGCGCGACAGGCGGGGCGGCCGTCCCGCGCTACCGGTGCGTTTTGGTGAGCTGTCGGGAGATGCCTTGCGCCGGGACTTGGCCCTCGTCGCAGCCTTGGATTTTGTCTGGATTTTTTTCTTATCTGCTGGCATGAAATGGCCGACTCCTGCTGGACCGAGTGATTCTCTCGGCGCTATATAACAAAGCATTGACTATAGCGTCAGTGCCGAGTCAGCGGCAAGTCAGGTCCGCCCCTGCAAGGCGAACAAAACCCTGGGCGCAGGTGCACCCCCTTCAGGCGACAGCCTGCGCGGGCCCGCCGATCAACCGGTAGTCCTCCATAATAGGCGCGCGGGTCATGCCCCAGTACTCCACCAGCTTGTAGGGACAGGACAGGAACACGCGCCCGCTCTTGTTTTTGTAATAGCTGCTCGACCGGGGGTGCGACCAGATCAGGCCCTTGAGCTTCTCGTCGACCTGCTCGTTGTACTTGCGGGTCGCCTCCTCGGTGGGCTCCAGCGCAGCGGCGTCATGGGCATTGAGGGCCTCCAGACACTCCAGGATGTAGTGTATCTGGCTTTCCGAGGTGATGTTCTGGCCACCGGCGTGGTTGGGCGCACTGTTCGGTCCGACCGTCAGGAAGAGATTGGGATAGCCGGGTATTGTCACACCGAGGTAGGCGCGCGGGTCATCGTCTCCCCATTCGTCTTTCAGGTTCCTACCATCGCGGCCCACGATGCGCAGACCGCCGGTCATATCGGAAATGTCGAATCCGGTGGCGCAGAGAATTGCGTCCACCTCCACCCGGGTCCCATCCTTGAGCACGATGGAATCTCTCTCGATGTGATCCAGGGTGTTGTCTTCCAGCGTCACATTGTCCCGGCACAGGGTCTCAAGCCAGTTGATGTCCATGCAGATGCGCTTGCCGAAGACCGGGTAGTCAGGGACCAGTTTTGCCAGCAGATCCGGGCGGTCCTGCAGCTTGGCTTGGTAGTTCTGCAGGCAGTACTGGCGTACCCCCTCGTTGTAGGCAGAGACCGAGGTACCGTCTTCGCACTGCCAGTCCGGGTCGATACGGATGTTCTCATACAGTCCATCGGCAGCGAACCAGTAAGCGCGGAAGCGGAACCATTCCTTGTAGTGGGGAATATTCTGCTGTGCCCAGCGCACGGCTTCGGGGACTTCCTGCAGGTGGTTCGGCATCAACCAGTGGCGTGAGCGCTGGAACACCGTCAGATGCTCCACCTGCGCTGCTATAGCGGCGCCGAGTTGGACACCGCTCGCGGCGGTGCCGATCATCGCCACGCGCTTGCCCGCAAGGTCAACGCCATGGTCCCAACCGGCGGTGTGCATCACCGGACCGGCAAAGCTGTCGAGGCCGGGAATATCGGGCAGCGACCAGCGATTGACCGGACCATGGGCATTGATGACCGCATTGGCGCGTACCGTGCGCTCGCCGCTGCCATCGCGCAGGGTCACCTCCCACTCGTTGCTGGACTCGTCCCACTCGAAGCCGAGGACGCGGGTTTCGAACAGGACGTGGCGGCGCAGGTCGTACTTGTCCGCCACGGCCAGCAGGTACCGCTGGAACTCCGGCCCGTTCGGCGTGTAGTGGGACCAGTTCGGATTGAGCTCAAAGGAGTAGGAATAGAAGTGACTCGGCGTGTCCACGGCGCAGCCCGGGTAGGTATTCTCCCACCAGGTGCCGCCCAGTTCCGTGTTTTTCTCGATGACCTGAAAATTGTAACCCGCCTCGTCCAGTTTGATCGCCGCCAGGAGGCCGGTCAGACCGGCGCCGATAACCAGCACCTTGAAGTCACTGGCGGGAGACTTGCGGCCGGGACGTCGGCTGCGCGATTCCGGCGCGTCGAAGCCCATTTGCTCTTTCAGCATGGGGATGAATTCCCGCCCGACCGGTTCGCCGACGTCCACGCTCAGCATCCGTGCCAGTTGCTCTTCTCCTGGTCCGTGTTCCGGTGCCAGCGGATTCCGGGTCAGCACCCCGAACAGTCGCTCACGCAACTCGGCGGCCAGTTCTTCCGGTAGTTGCTTTTCCGGTTCGAAAATAGAGCCGATATGCGGCGCGCAGCGCGCCATGAAGTCTTCGTCCGGCTGATAGTGATTCAGCACCATCAGCAGGGTGGGTCCGTCAGCTTCCTGCAGCGCCCGGCGCAGCATGGTCTCGTCGCGGATGGGGAGCCCGGGCTCCTGGTCAAGTATCGGTTCGTTCACGCTGTTCTCTCCTGAGCCGCGGGGTAACTGGTCTGTTCGCGGCACCGGTTAATTATCTTACATATAAGTAAATTGTCAAATACCCACCGTGGCAGGCCGCTAATCAGGCGATCTCAGCCACTTTCAACACCATCTTGCCGCGGTTGTGCCCCGCCTGCAGGATCCGGTGCGCCTCAGCGACATCCCGCAAGTCGAACTCACGCACCGGTGGCAGGGTGATGTCGCCGCTGACCACGAGCGCCGCTATCTTCTCCAGGGTTTCGGCACAGTGGGTATCGTCCATGGTCGAGAATACCCGGGTAACCCCCTTCTCCGCCGCGGCTGCCGCCGCAGCGGGAATATCGCCGTCGTCCACCAGGGTCGGGATACTGACGAAGGTGCCGCCGGGGCGCACGAGATCCAGGCCGTTGGGCAGGGAACTGACGCCCACGGCGTCCATCAGGTAATCGAGCCCGTCGGGCGCCCACTCGTTGACCGAACGGTTAACATCCTCCTGGCGATAGTCGATGACCCGCTCAACCCCCAGGCCCGACAGGTAGTCCACATTTGGTGTAGAACAGGTCGCAGCGACCCGTGCCCCGGCCCAACGGGCGAATTGCACTGCGAAACTGCCCAGGCCGCCGGAGCCCCCGTGTATCAAGGCACGTTGCCCGGCGCGCAGGCCCCCGCGGTCAAACAACCCCTGCCAGGCAGTAAGCGACGCCACGGGCAGGGCCGCTGCCTCGGCGAATCCCATGCCCTCAGGCACCCGGGCTACCCGGTCTTCACTGGCGAGAGTGTATTCCGCGTAGCTGCCCTGCCCGCCCTGGCCATGGTTGGTCGGCGTGAACACCCGGTCGCCGATCTGGAAACCGGTCACGCCCGTTCCGACCGCGGCCACCACACCGGCCGCGTCAAAACCAATGATGTAGGGGAATACATAGGGCCGGTACCGGGCCAGGTGCCCCTCCCGGTTCTTCCAGTCCGCGGGATTGACACCGGCGCAGGCCACCTGCACCATCACCTCGCCGGGGCCGGGCCGGGGGGTGTCGATCTCGGCGTAGCGGAACACCTCTGGTCCGCCGGTCTCCTCGATAATCATTGCGTACATGACAGTTCCTCTGCTGGCCGTTTCGGTGTGGGCCGCCTCACGCCGCCGCCTCCTCCGGTTCGGGAGGGAAGTGCAGTGGTTGGCCTATGTCGTAAGTGCGCGTCAGCAAATCGATGAACGCACGGTCTGTCAGTGGCTCGACGGGTACCTCAAAGTCGATACCGCGGCTGTTCAGGTCATCCACAAGCCGCTCGAATACCATGTCGTGGGTCAGGTCGTCCGTGTGGTCACGCGCACGACGCAGTTCATCCATATCCAGGTAGACGTTCGCGCCCCAGTGGACCAGGAAGCGGAATTCGCTCTCGGGGATGTGCTGGATCACCTGCTCGCCGGTACGTATCTGCCAGTCGCCGTCGCTGCCGGGAGCGGCTTCGATGACTGACCCGAAGGCCAGGCCCTCGGGCGACCGAAGCGCCGCGGGGCCACAGCTCTCGGCCGTATGGAACATCATCTCGTTTTCGACCACGACGGCGCGCCCCCACATCGGCGCCTTGATCTGCTTCGGGGGCAGATGCGGCCCGTCGGGCCAGTAGGTAAACCCGCCGCCAACCGCGCCGCGGTAATACCATGCGATCACCTGCGCCTTACGCTCCTGCCAGTGTTTGAACAGCCCAGTCTTGACCATGGTATTCATCAGCCAGATAGGGGTGTTTTCCATGCTCAGCCCGCGAAAACGGGTGGCGTCCACATGGGGTGCGCCACCCCCGGAACAGGGCCCCTGCACATTGAAAAGCATGCTGTCGGGTTCCGCATACCTCGCGTCCCAATAATCGCGCACCCGCGCGAGAAACGCCGGATTGTGGAAACAGTCCTCGATTTCCGGATGGATACACACGCCGCCATAGGAGAAATAGCCGCGAAAGACCGGGCTGAGAAACATATCAAGGGTGGGCTCGACGCCCTCCGGCAGCATACCCGAGGTGGTGGCAATCAGTTCCTCCGCCGAGTTGAAATGCTGCGCCAGTATCAGCGACCAGGGGCCGTTCTCACGCACAACCTGCAGCAGGCGCCGGTGCTGGTCCGGCGAGTAAGCATCTTCGAATACCCGCGGCTCGGCCACGGGGCGAAACAGTCGGGCGCGTTCGGTATCCATCGGGTTCTCCTCCTGCAGGGTCGGCTCAGTCCGCCAGGAAGCGGCTGAAGAAGCGGGCCTGGAAGTCGAGCATTTCACGGCTCTCCGGCAGCTCGAGCGCATACCAGTGCGAGTGCGGCATGGCGTCGTAGACCACCAGTTCCGCGTGACGCCCCGCGCGCAACAGCGCACGGTGAAAGTTGCTGGCGGCGCTGAGCAAGGCATCGCGGGTCCCGGAGGCCAGCATGGCCGGAGGAAACTGCGACAGGTCCGCCAACTCCGGGGAGATTACCGGGTCGTGGGGGTCGGCACCACCGAGATAGGCCGCCACCTCACTTAGCTCATGCCCCAATGGTAGGCTCTCCTTGCCGTAGAAGCCGCTGAGCGTAAAGATATTGCGGGTATCGCCAAAATCAAACAGATTGCCCCCAGCGGAGAACAGGCCCACACAGGCTGGCAGTGCCAGGCCTTCCTGCTGCAGGCGAATCACCGCCTGGCCGGTGAGAAAACCGCCGGCAGAGCTACCGTACAACCCCACCCGACCCACCCCATGGCTGTCCAGGCAGTGTTGGTAGACGGCGATTACGTCATCCAGCGCCGCCGGGTACGGATGTTCCGGCGCCAGGCGATAATCCACCGCGATCACCTCAAAGCCGGTCAGGGCGGCGATAGGGATGGCCTCGACCAGCGCGCCCGAGCCCACGACAAAACCACCGCCGTGTAGGTTGATCAACACAGCCTCATCACGCCGCCAGCCCGAGTCGGCCGTTCTGATACGGTGGCAACGCACACCCCCTACGGAAATCTCCTCGATCTCTACCGGGTAAAGGCTCTGGGCGTACTGGTTCAACTGCTCGAACGCCGGTGCCATAGCATCCCGCAGTGTCCACATGGGCACCGGCTCATCCGGCATTGGCGCCCCACCCCAGGGATCCGCAGCCAGATAGGCTCGCGCTTCCGGGCTGATTGAGGTCGGCACGGGCACTATATGGCCGCCAAGATTGACAGTTCCCTGTGAGTCGATTTCATAGCTCATGCTTACGCAGCTCTCCCTTGTCCGCCTGATTCCAGATTACTGGACCAGCGGCCGGTATATTTTACTTACATGTAATTTTATTGCATGAGATTATCTGGCAGTCGTACAAGCGGTCAAGCGGGGATCGGCCAGGGAAGACGGGAATTTGGCGATTAAAGACGCTCTGAGAGCAATGATTGCAAATATTCATACCGCGATTCATACCAGCACAGATATTTCAGGGAGGGTCCTAAATTCTCTGAGGAAGAGTTCCGATAAATGGGGACCATCCAAGATGGTCAGATTCCCACTTTCATCTAGGGTCAAAGAAAGGAGTACAGTCAGGTGGGAGGCTCTTATGGCAATGAGGTCAAAGTAGTGTAAACGTATTTATAATTTAGTTGACACACCAAAAGTCTAGCCATAAGCTGTAAACTAAATCAACGAATCCCACTTAATTGACACCAAGTGTCAACTAATCGATTTAGTTTACACTCGAGGAGCACGCCATGGTTAAGCTCGGATATGCTCGCGTATCAACCAACCAACAGGACCTGACCACCCAACTAGAAAAACTAAAGGGCGCCGGTGTTCAGGACCATCCTGACTTCCTGTTCGCCGATAAGCGAAGTGGCAAGACCGACAAACGGAAAGGCCTAGAGACACTGTTACTCAAGGCACGCAAAGGTGATCATATACTCGTTACCAAGCTCGATCGCCTCGGACGCAATACCGCCGACATGATTCGGATCATCGAGGACCTCCACGAGCGTGGAATCACAATTGAGTTTATGGATGATGGAATCACCACCAAAGGAACCATGGGCAAGATGGTGACCACAATCCTTGCCGCCGTTGCCCAGGCCGAACGAGAGCGCATCTTGGAAAGGACCAACGAAGGCAGGCGCGCTGCTATCAAACGCGGTGTAAAAATGGGGCGTCCTCCTTCAATCCCTCAGAAGACCCGGGATAGGGCGGTACAAATGGTTTCAGAGGGAACCCCGAAAGCAACGGTGGCAAAAGAACTAGGCTTCAGTCGCCAAAAGCTGTATCAGATACTAGAAGAAATGAGATAAAGAACTCTACGTATTCAGAAGAACGGCGCCCATAAAGGCGCCGCACTTTTTGGTAGAGATTTATTATTTAATCGTCTGCGAACTTTTCAAGGTCGTGCATCACACCTAGCTCTCTAGCCAAGTCTTCCAGATCGATATTCGAATAACGAACCCCACCTGTGCAAATATCGATAACGTAGTACTCGCCTAACTCAAAGTAGGTTCGAGTATTCCATCGACTTTTTCGAAGGTGTTCATCCTGCTTATTGAGAGCACGTTTTACACGCGCTTCAAGGGCGGGGCGACTTACAAAAGAGGAATAAGGAGTATTCTGCACATTGGCAATGGGCAGTAAAACGACGTTTGAAGTAGACATGACTGTGTCTCCTATTTCGATTGATTAATGAAACAGAAGTCGTGGTGATACGTTCCGGTGCCTCACCACGCTCCACAGCCTTACCTTGCCGCACCATCCGGAACGCCACGAAATTTTAGCACTAGAATTTGTTGCCCGCCATCTTTGCTTGCTCAGGGTGCAAAGAAAGTTATGTGACTGATAACTTCACTTGCCTCTTTGCGCAAATTGCTGCTTAAAAAACTGGTATTGCTCTTCAGTTGTTTGACCATCAGCCACATCAACAAGGACCTCAATATGATCATATTCAAGGCGCCTTTCCAGCATCAACTCCTCAGCTATTCGAGCCACAGCAGCGATATTTTCGGGTTGTAGCATCATCGCCTCAGCCATTTCTTTCAACTGTGGCTCACTTCCAATTTGCCATGTATCAATCAACTGACTGGCCCACTCAAAATCATCCTCCGCTCCAAATAGAGCCACCTCTCGGCTGTATCCCGCCGCCAAGAGTGCGGCATAACCGGAGTAATATGCTAATACTTGGTCTCTCGCGCCCTCTTCGTCCCAAACGTGCCCAATACCTGCTGATACGGAGCGACCAAGATTCCGGGCTGCCAAATCACCCTTATCGTCATATATTTCCTCAGCCCCGATCGAGACTGATCCCTGCTCAATACCCAACCTGCAATGGGCCACAGCGTGACCAGCCTCATGAATAGCTGTTTGGCGATCTTTCGTGGACTGACTACTCAAGAAATTTATTCCCCGTTACCCTTCATTTGTTAATCATACGAAGTTAGCAGTGTTTCAAGTCAAATCGGATGATTCTAACCAAATTCCCGTTGTCTCAAAGGATCAAAATTTACTGACCCACCAGAGGCAATTCTAACGCTGAGTAAAACCTCTCAGTCAATGATCGTTTGACCACCGGGCACTTATCTACAACCGCCCTCGCCCACTCCACATAATCTTTCCGACGTTTGTCATCCCATCCATCTGGCGGGTTTTCAAGCACGTCCGTCACATTTGAAATCTTGTCTGCCACCTTAACCAATGCCGCCTCTTCCGACAGATCAGGTGCATGCTCGATTTGTAACCGTTTTCTCTCGTCTTTGGATAAAGTTTTGTCGTCTGTGACTTCGCTTACAATCCTGGCGACTCGATCACCAAATTCCACAGCCAGCTCACCCAAGCTAGTTTCGGTATCCTCTACAGTATCGTGAAGAACGGCGGCAGCCAGGGTTTCCGGGTCCTGGATGCCTACCTCCGCGAGAATTTGGGCGACATGTATTGGGTGATTTATATATGGCGATGCATGAACATCTTTTCGTCTATGATCGCGATGTCTATCGGCTGCAAAATGCAGCGCCTTAAGTAAGATCGAAGTATCCGTCAATTGAAATCCTCCCTGTTCAACCAGACACACGCCAGTATCTCCCAGCAGGCGCCGGTTAAATCAAACTTGTTTGTGTTTAATGCCTCGGAAAATTTTTGGGACCATTGCAGCCCCACCAAGACACCTAAATTTTAGCATTGCCGCTCCCCTGATTCACCCACAGAGATAATCTCAATTTAGTCCCGGGACTAAAATATCTGCTCATTATTTGATCAAAACCTGTTGGGAGGGGTTATGATTGCCACGTTGCAGTCTGTTGCATCGTGATGCACAGATGTGGCATTTGGCATTTCATTTAACGTCAGGTATACCAATGATTTCTAAAGGAAAAATCGAGGATTTAGCCATCGAACTGACCGAGCCGCAACTCCGCGCTGCACGTATGATTGCCATGGGCGAATCCTACAACGATATAGCGGCCCAGCTCGGCATCGACCGAACAACCATATACCGATGGCGGAAGCTGCCACGATTCTCCGAAGAGGTCAAAGTATTGATTGATACCGCCACACAAGAAGGTCGAAATCGCGTTGTACGAGATATCCAGGATATTAACGATGTTGTACTCAGCACCCTGCTTGACGTGGCCCAGAATGACTCATCAGGCGGTGCAAGGGTCTCTGCAGCCCGTGCTCTTACTGAACTCGTGGACCGTGCTGAGGAACGCGCTCAACGCGCCCAGAATGATGTAATGCGTGATCAATCCGGTGATATTCGGGCACTGCTGGAAGACATCCGCGCAAATAGGGGTTAAGCCCCCGGTAATGCGTACATCGGCTTACCTCCGACAACCCGAAAGCTACCATCAGCGTTTTTCTCCATCTCTGGAATATAAGGTGTAGGCCACCAACCGAGGTCATGAAGATGCCTGGGAGCAATCTTCAGAAGCTCGACTAATCCCACCACCGCATCAATGCAATCCTTACTACCGCCAGCAGGTTTTGTAACCTTGCCCGTTTTTTCATCAACGGTAAGAGCCAGTAGTTCATCGACCGTTTTTTGGTGATGAGCAATGCTGACATCGTCCTCGACAAGTGTCGTAAGAAACTTATGGAAAATTTCCGAGTTTGGGGTATCGGAAATTTTTGCAATCTTGAATCCCCACTGCGGTAACTGCTCAGCGAGATAGTGGTACCCGACCTGGTCTGCACTAACCCCGTATATAGGAATCCGCTTAGAAGCCCTGAATATGAAGTAAATTATGGCGTCCCAAGGCACCACATACCCAGGCATGGGGGGCACCTCCAAAATCCCCTCTATGACCATTTGCGGGCGGTTATGTACCCATTTATCGACATACCCGAAGGCCATACCTGTGCAGTCAGTTGTCCTTGAAAGGTCCAAATGACAGAACCAGACTCGATCGGTACGTGCGGTTTCCAGGAATGTTTTCCAGACTTTAGGTAGATCATCTCCCTGAAACGTACATGAGTCGGTTGTGAACATAATTCTGCGGTCAAACCGGGATTTTACTTTCTCCACCTCCACAACAAAGTTACCAAACTCAGATGACGGGATTCCGCAGATATCCCGTAGAGCGATGTTTATGGGTTGAGAAAGAAAGGATGCCTTTAGCTCAACGGGGACATCGACAACATGCTCAGATTCGTAAAGAGGGCTGTCTAAACCGACAATTTGAGGGGGCGTTGATCCTTTTCCTTTAAATACGCGAAAGATATCTCCAGAAGGATATTCCCAAGGCTTAACTTCCCATATGGTCCGTCTATATACGTAGATACCAGAGTCTATGCCCTGCGCTTCCAATTCTTGATGCTGGTGAATTTTTCCTTGTATAAAATCGTCTTGGTGGCGAGCTGATCCAGCGCAAAACATCGGAATCAAACATCGACCCAGCTTCGAAAATCGCGAGTCAATCCTTGACCTTGTACTACTATAAAGTACCCGTGCCTGATCAAATGCTCCACCATCATCGGCATAAACAGACTTCTTGTGGAATCGCATGAAGCTCATTTCATCAAGGCATACGCTCACCACATTCATGCCAATGGCAGCCGTGGGATCACCTGATACCTGCCTCAGAACAATGTTGAAAGGCAGTTGGACTTCATTTTTGACCTTACTATTTTTTGGAAAGTGTTTTGTAAAATATGTACTGCCATCAACTATCTCTCGGGCTAGTTTGTATGCGACTCCGCCTGTTTCAAATCGAATCGATTGAAACAAAAACACTATTTCCGAGTTTGCGTCCAGACCAAATAGCGCGTGTGGATTTCTTAGGCAGCTTAAAAGATAGACGCCGTACAACATTCCAAGAACAGCGGTATATGTCTTGGCGCAGCCAATACCGCCTGTTAATAGAACTTCACGGTAAGGAGTTCCTACCCGTAGCGGGTAGTCAAGACCTTCAACTACTGGATGATATATTTCTGTAAGAGCATCTATTACAACCGGATACGCGTTTTGTAATCCCAGAAATCTATCATCAGTGATAAAGACCGAGATAGGCACTGGAAGTCGCGATAAATTTTCAACGACCTCCAATGCAAAGCGGTCATTGTTCGTTATAGACCATCTAACGTAGTCCTCGAGTTCAGTATCTGGATCACCCCACTGCCCCGGCATGTTTTATTCGTCCGTTAATCGAGTTCTGAAAGATATTGTGCACGTCCAAACTTACGTCTGGGCCAAGAAAGCCTCACAAACGCAGGTCAGTGCTTCCCCCTTACAGTTTGTCGGCTTGTCTTTCATGACAAATTCAATTGCTGTGTCCACGACCTGTTTCTGTTCCGGATAAAGTTTGAACGTCACCGACTGCAGTGTCTGCAATGCAGCTTCTTCCGTTATCAGGGGAGAATTGTTGAGTTTAGGCTCTTCCACCAGATCGGGTTCTGGATTTGGTTCTTGTTCCTCACCTTCATCATTGGCCGCCTTCGAGTCCACTTGAGTGGACTCCGGGACATCCACTATTTGGCCGAACTTGGGCTTGATTGCTTCCTCACCGACTTGCCGGGCGAGCTCCTTGATCGAAATTCGTAGTTCGTTTGCCGTAATGCTTTCGGCAATCTTTACCCATTGGTCTACGTTCTCTGAGGTGAGATACCTTGCGAACCAGCGCAACTTCGTCCAGCCAACACTCTGGACTTTTACCCAAGGAATTTCGCTTTCAACGATCGCATCATAAATTTTGATGTAGTCGTACGCTGTAGATTTCGCCATACCAAGACCGCTTTCTATAAACTCCCTCATGGACGAATAGCCGAAATCCTTAAACCACTGGTTCATGGAAATTACGGACAGTGCACCTCCCATTACAAATGCCGAAAACCCTCTAAATTCACTGTAAGTTTGTGCCAAATGTATTGCCTGGTCCGAATCCAGATTTTCGATGTGGTAGGCGATCCCCATGATAGGGTCCATTCCATCAACCGCCTCGGGGGCTTGGATACCAACGTTCACCAACGCAGCTAGATGTTTGTTCTGTTCTACTGAGGCCACGGCACTCTCCTTCTATTTTGAATTGACATAAATAAACAACTTTTTGGTCGTTATGTGATCTGTGGGCTGAATAGCGTTCAGCCACACATACACATATAAAGAGCTTTTGAACTTATAAATATCTCCTTTGGTATCAATAAGTTACATTCGTTCGATGGATCTTGAACCCAATAAACCTGAACCAATTTAACCCCTTGATTTCTATACATTTCTTTTTGGTTCGAAGCTTCTAGGTTTAATGAACCTAATAACCCTGAACCGAATTAACTGAATCCGCGTTGTCGACAGGCACCAGATCGTTAGGGATCTTGCCTTTCGCTTTTTTTCCTACCCGCGGAACCTCCTTCAGTCGACCGGTAGCGATGGCATGCTCTATCGCGATCCGTATTGACTGCTGACTCATTTCAATGCTCAGTTCGGCCTTCTGATTTCGAAGTTCGGTTTTTGAAAAGTGCTTCCCGTGCTGTGCATGTGATTTGATCAGTTCCATAATCAAACAAACGTTCTCCTCCATCGCATCGATCTGTCCACTCGGGTGGACATATTCAAGGACCCCGTTGTCGCCACGCTTTAAGAACAACCTTTCAGTCTGGGGCGGACCATAGTTGTTCTTGGATACTGATACCTCCAGGTACTGATTCTCCTTGCCATCATTGATGCCGGTGTCTTTCAGATTCTTCGGTGGTGCGATATTCATCTGCCACCTCACCAGGTCCGTAAAAGCTCCAGAGCCCTTGGCAGCGTATTGATCCAGAGCACCTTTCGATGCCGAAGCCTTGCTCAGATGATGCACCAGTAATACGGTCGCCCCCGTATCAGCGGCCAATTCATCCATTATTTGAATGAACTTGGCTGCTGTATCACTGGAATCTTCATTCCCATGAAACAGCCGCCGCATAGGGTCGAAGATAATCAGCCGGAGTTTATCTATTTGCGAAATTGCATTTTGTATCTGGTCGAATGTTTCCGTCGTCTCCCCGTATTCGTCTATTAGGGACGCCGGTCTGCCCTTCAAAGTGCAAAAATGTAGGTCACCGGAAACATGTGTCGGGTGCGAATCCTTACCGTCAATCGGCAATTCGATAACATTAGAATTCGAAACGGAGGCATGATGTAGAAACCAGTACCGTCGTTTGAGTTCTTCGACATCGTCTTCAGCATTAATGATCAAGACGTTACCAGGCGTAGATACTCTGTACAGACCGCCGCACACAGACACGCCGCTGCTAACAGCGCGACCGAGTTCCATCGTCAGCATGGATTTGCCGATACCGCTGGCACCTGCCAACAACCCTACCTCGCCGAGCGGCAGCGTATCCTCGAGTAGGAAAGCGCGGGGTTCAGGGGGAGATTGTAAGAAATCTGATGCATGGTGAATCGTAAGCGGCGGCATTACCCCGTCTGTAGGTTGAAACGGTTGAGACTTATCCATAGCCTCTTTGACGGGGTTAGTGGACATGTTTGTTCAGTGCTACCAGACAGTCGAGCCAATCCACGCTCTTCACACCAGGAATCTCAGGGGGATCAGGCACCATGATGTGCACCTCCTTACCCTGTGAATAAAGCCTGGAGCCAAGTTCTTTGGCTGCTTTCTCCCCGGTATTACTCTTATCACGGTCGGCAAATATATAGACAACTTGTACGGACGCCGGTATTTCCATTTTCGCCATACCCTGGGCGGAAGTAGCTGCCCATACCGGTCCCTCAAGCATCTGATAAACCGCCAACGAGGTCTCAATTCCCTCTGCTATCGCGAGGGAGTGTTTTACGGGGAACAATTGAATCGCTCCTCCAGTGGTCGCTCCCTTAAACAAAGTCGGGAAGATTTTCTTCGCCGGACTTTCATTGATCTTCATGCCCTCGTGGGTCAGGTAGGTTCGATGCAGTCCGACAATGGACCCATGATTCATGATTGGCGCTACGATAGCCGGATGCACCGATTCTCCGTTCGGATAATATGGCAGAGCATCGTAAAATCTCAGGCACGAAGGATAATGTTCGAGATGGAGCCCCCTATTAGCGAGATACTTGCGCGCGGGCTCCGCAATCAGATCCATAAGTGAAACGCTGCTTTTGAGTACTGACTGAATTTCCAGATGCGCAGTCACATCAATGATTTTGTTTGGTTTTACAGACTTCATTGAATTGCTCCCTTGATTAGCTGCTATCGACTTAAAGGCAGCTCTCACCCGACGCGCGGCCTCCTGCGTTGTGATGCCGTGAATCCATGCCAAAACCAGATATCCGTTCGGAAAGGGGCCACACGTGTTACAGACCATTCCCCCCGTTTCGTCGAAATCATCGAAACACCGAAGGCCATCTTTACCTCCGTGCACTGGACATGGCACATGCCGAGGCCGATTAGCAACGGCACCGGCTAGCGCCGGGGCCAGTAGTGTTATTACCGATGACCACTGCAAGGCTTCCACAACCTCCAAAAATCATATTGGCTTCCCGTGCACGCCTTTTAAGTCCTCTAAAAAATTCAGAATGACAGGCGGCAGTGAATGGCTCGCATATTAATAACGTACTACGTTTGTCGAACACTTGCAACATATTGGTATATTTTGTACTATCATCATCTCGGGCAAAAAAAAGGAGGGCTGTGACGTCATGGGGCTTACTATTAAGCGAAAAACAGAAAAGGAAGAACGCTTAGCACTGCGTATCTCAGCTAAAGATAAATTCGCTGTGGACCTCTATGGCAGGCTGACGGATAAGACCATCTCAGCCATCGCCAAAGAAGCGCTGGAGAAGGCCCTGCGCGATGCTGACACAGGGCTCTATCGGCGGTTCCCAGGTAAGGAAGCATATTTGCCTGATTTGTGCTGGGACCCCTTGGAGCCCGACCGTCTTCTCAAACTCGCCAAATTTGCTCCCGATCTCATGAGTGATATCGAACAGGTCACTTGGAAAGTCATTTGCGAGGACAAGGCTTATTGGGAGAACGACGACCAAACGAACTTACAGGCGATCCGCGACAACTGGGATGAGATTAAGCTGGCTGCCGAAGAACTTTACAAGCTGTTTGCCTAGCTAAAAAGCATTCTCATACAGGAATGCAATCCACGGTGCTTCCCGAGGTTCCAGCAATTCGAGGCCTTAATGAGCGCCAAGCCGCAGCCTACTTAGGCATCGGTGTAACGCTCTTTCGAGAGCTGGGTCCTCCCCCGATAAAAGTCCGTGGCCGCAACATCTGGGACCGTCTTGACCTCGATGCCTGGCTCGACGAGTATAAGCAACGAGGGCGGGCCAAGGAGGTAAATCTATGGCCCGAGAAAGAGGACTCTACCAGCGTAAGGACTCCCCCTACTACTGGATCGACGTCGTCCTCCCCGATGGACGTCGAATATGCCAGAGCACTAGGCTTAGAGACCGAGATGCTGCTACCGAGTTCTTAATCCGCCTCAAAGCAGACGCGTATAACGCCCAACATCAACGGTTGCAACCGGAGCGTAGTTGGCAAGATGCCGTCGTTCGTTATGTGGACGAGTTGGATAATGACAACCGCCGCATTACGATCCGCGACCACCTTCGTCAGCTGCACCCGTTTCTCGCGGAGCGCAAGCTCAACGAGATCAGTATGGACACGCTGCAGCCGTTTATCCGTCATCGCAGGGAGGTCGACGAGGTCTCCAATGCCACGGTGAATCGGGCACTGGAGATCGTACGGCGTATTCTGCACCTGGCCCGGGACGAATGGGGGTGGCTGGACCGCTTTCCCCGCGTCCGCATGTTGAGCGAACCGAAGCGACGTGTGCGCTTTCTGTCGCGCCAGGAGGCCGACACTCTGCTAGAGGCATTACCGGCGCATCTGCGCCCCGTGGTGAGCTTTGCTCTAGCCACGGGCTGCCGGATGGGCGAGATCCTAAGCCTCGAATGGACGCGAGTGGATCTCAACCGACGGGTAGCCTGGCTGGATCACGGCACCACCAAAAATGGCGAGGGTCGTGGCATCCCCCTGAACAACGATGCCATCCTCGCCCTCAGGGCGGTCGAAGGACAACACGACCGCTGGTGTTTTACGTACCGGGGACAGCGCATGGATCGCGTAGGCTCTGGCTGGAAACGTGCCATCAGGCGGGCCGGGATCACGAACTTTCGGTTTCATGATCTGCGCCACACCTGGGCCAGTTGGCATGTCACCAACGGCACGTCGTTACAGGAGCTCATGGAACTGGGCGGTTGGAAATCGTATGAGATGGTGCTGCGCTATGCGCACCTGGCACCGGACCATCTGAGCCATGCCGCATCGCGCATCGAACGGGCACTGGAGATCGTAGAGCCAAACTCTACGAAAACTCTACGTTGTTCTGAGGAGACTGCTCACGCGAACGCGTAAGTCTTTGAAAGATATGGCGCGCCCGGCACGATTCGAACGTGCGACCGCCTGGTTCGTAGCCAGGTACTCTATCCAGCTGAGCTACGGGCGCGTAGAGGGGCGGTACTATAGGGAGCGATTCCTTTTAAGTCAAGGGCTTAGGCTGGGTTTTCGGGGATGGGTCTGGCCGTTATCCGAGCCCTTGTGGCCCCAGGATTCCGCCCGCTGAACTGCTACGGAGCGTGTCGGTAAGAATACCCGGATTCATCAGTCCCGCCGGGTCCAGTTCGGCGCGTACCGCCGCCAGCGCATCGCGAAACAGGGGCGGTGCCTGCTCGTCGTAGCCCCGGTACCGGTGGTCCCGCCCCACCGCGTGATGATGGGTCACGGTGCCGCCCAACTCGGTCACGGCGGCGTTGGCGGCCAGCTTGATTTCGCGCCACTTCTGCAGGGATTCGGCCATGTCGGCGCGGCGACTGCCCAGGGCATAGAAGGTGAAATACGGTGCCGGGCCGTCCGGGTAGACGTGGGTGAAGCGGCAGCTCAGCAGGCCGTCGGCGCCGCAGGCCTCGCGTATCGCCGCGCCCACCCGCTCCCGCACTCCGTTGTAAAAGGCCTCGAAGCGGTCCCAGGTGATGGCGGTTTCAAAGGTATCGGCGATGATGCCGCGCGGTGTCAGGTAGTTGCGGTAATAAGGTGCGCGCAGGAAGCGGTTGCGCCACTCGCCGGCCGCGCCCTGCCGCTGGCCGCCCTCGCCCTCGGCCCGCGACACCACTGTGCCGCCGTGATCCGCGGTCAGTTCCAGGGCCCGGGCCAGCCAGGGTTCCAGGGGATGGTCAGCGGACTCAAAGGCCAGCACCAGCAGCGCCGTGCTGCCGTCCCCGACGCCATTGATATAGGCCTCCAGCGGGTCCAGCAGGCGGCAGTTGCTGGGAAACAGGCCGGACTGGCTGATGGCCCTTACCGCAGCGCTGGCGCGTGACAGGTCGGGAAAGGCCACACTGGCCCCGGCACGGTGGGCCGGCCTGGCCTGCAGCCGCACCCAGGCCCGGGTAATGAAACCCAGCGTGCCCTCGGAGCCCAGCACCAGCCGGTCGGGCGACGGCCCGGCCCCGGAGCCCGGCAGCCGCCGGCTTTCCAGTTCGCCGCGGGGGGTCAGCAGGCGCACGCTCTCCACCAGGTCGTCGATGTGGGTGTAATTGGTGGCGAAATGGCCCCCGGCGCGGGTCGCAATCCAGCCGCCCAGGGTGGAGAACTGGAAGGACTGCGGGAAGTGGCGCAGGGTCAGCCCGTGGGTCTTCAGGCCCGCCTCCAGTTCCGGCCCCAGGGCGCCGCCCTCGATCAACGCCGCGCGGCTGGTGTCATCCACCTCCAGCACCCGGTTGAGATACTGCAGGTCGACCGACACGGTCGCCGCGTAGCGGTCACCCACATCCGGCTCCACCCCGCCGCAGACACTGGTGCCACCGCCGAAGGGTATCAATGCGGCGCCGGAGGCCGCGGCGAATTCAAACAATTGCTCCAGGTGCTGCTCGTGCCGGGGAAAGGCCACCAGATCCGGCGGGGTAGCCACCCGGCGGTCCAGCAGGCGCAGGCTGTCGGCCAGGGACTTGCCGTAGGCGTGGGTGACCCGGTCGTAGGGGCTGTCAGAAAGGATATCGGCCAGCGCGGGCTTCATCGCCAGTCGCGATGGCGGCAACGCCAGCTCCTCGAGTGCGGGGATTGCAGTGACGGCGCCCTCAGTGCAGCCGAGGCTGCCGGCCAGTTGCTGCAGCAGCTCGATTTCGCCCGGCTCCAGCCCTTCGTCCGCGTAGCCCCACCCCCAGAAGCAGAGCTCCGGACGGTGCGCGAGTGTGGCTGGTCGGCTCAAGCTAGCGGATGCTGCCGTGGCGGGAATGCATGTACAAACGGATCGGCATACTGGTCTCGTCATCGTAGCGGATCAGCAGGCCGTAGTAGTCGTTGTCGTAGTCGTCCACCCACTCGTACTGCAGCAGGTTGAAGTCGAATACCGGTTCATCTTTCTCGGGGGCCCGGCCCACCACCCGCACTTCCTCGATCGCGTCCCGGTCGGCCAACTGCACCTTGGGTATGGCGATGATCAACTGCCTGCCCTGACCCGGTTCGCTCGTGACCTCGCGCACCTCCGCGCCCATCACGTCACCCTTGTAGCCCTTGACCAGTTCCAGCCAGCCGGTTTGCTGTGGCTGACCACCGTCGCCACGGCTTCGCACCAGTTCCTCGGAAAGATCGTCCTGCGCCAGGGCGGGCAGCGCCAGGGAAACCATCAACGGTAACAGCAGACGGAGCATAATTATTTCTCTGAAGTTCAGCCTGATCAGTGGCAATAATAGCCCAGTTCGCGGCAAGGTGCTCTTACAACAGCAGCCGGGTCAAACCCGCCAGGCTCACCAGTAACAGGCCACCGCCCAGCACACGGAAAAATATTTTGGTATCCGAGCGCAGGGTATAGGCGTGGAACTTCAGGCCCATCAGGTGCCCCACGGTGGCGCAGGGCAGCAGCCACAGGTGGTGGCGCCACTGCAGGTCGATTCCCGACCAGACGAAGGCGGCCAGCTTGATCGCCACCAGGATGAACCAGAGCACAAACAGGGTGTCGCGCAACTGGAGTTTGTCCACCCGGCTCGCCGCCACTGGCACCACCAGTGGTGCGGCGATCAGGGAGACCCCGCTGACGTAGCCGCCTAGCACTAAAAAGAAACTGTCAAGATAGCGATTATTGCTCTTGAAGGGCCGGTCCAGGATGTAGGTCACCGCGTACACCGACACCACCGTAAAAACGAAGCCGGCGACGATGTCCGCCGGCAGGGTGATCACACCGAATACGCCGATCAGTTTCGGAATGAACATCAGTGGCAGGGCGTAGCGCAGGAAAGCCCAGTTCACGGTGCCGGCACCCTGCCCCGCCCGCTGTTCCCGGCGGTGGGCATTGAGCACCGTGATGAAAGTGAAAAACAGCAGGTGCACGGCGATGATCGGCAGGAAGACCAGGGGCTGGTTCTCTACCATCAACAGGAATGGCAGGGTCAGTACCGCGCCGCCGAAGCCCAGCCCTGAGCGCACGAAGCCGCCCCAGACGAACAGCAGGGCAATCACCGCGTACTGCCACGGCAGCAGGTCATCCATAAAGAATCGGGATCAATGATTCGGGGACAATTTCGGGGACAGTTTACTTAATTCCCCTACGGGGAATTAAGTAAACTGTCCCCGAAATTAACGGTCCCCGAAATGGGTGTGGCCTGGCCGGGCTGGCTGCCCGACCCGGCCGGAAGGCCTGGTTACTCCTCCATAGCCTTCTTGGCGTCGTCCATGGCCTCGGAAGCCTTGTCGCCGGCGTCCTCGGCGGCGTCTTCAACCGAGTCCATCGCGTCTTCGGCCATATCGGATGCCTCGTCCATGGCGTCTTCCGTGGCATCCATGGCGTCGTCGGCCATATCCGATGCGGCGTCCATGGTGTCCTCGGCCATCTCACCGGCGGAGGCCATTGCGTCGTCCATTGCCTCACCGGCAGATTCGGCCGCATCGGAGGCCATCTCGCCGGCGGCGGCGGCACCCTCTTTCACCGATTCGGTCGCGCTCTCCATCGACGACTTGGCCTTTTCCCGGGACTCTTCCGAGCAACCGCCCAGCAACGTCGCCGCAACCAGCAGCGCAGCAGCCGACATGAACAGTGACAATGTCTTGGATTTAAGCATTGTTATTCTCCCTTTCTGGTTAGATTACCGTTTGTGTACCCGATCATTATTGACCAATAGTGCAAATTACGCCAACCGTGAGCGTAACGCCATGGTAAAGCCGTTCCCAAAATGGGTCAGCGAACACGGGGAATCTTGAGGCTGAAGCGGGCCCCCTTGCCGGGCGGGCTGACCACCTCTACCAGGCCACCGTGGTTGCGCGCCACCTCGGCCACGAAGCGCAGGCCGAGGCCGACACCACCCTGCGCGGTACTGCCCTGGGAGAACGCCGCAAACACCTGTTCCAGTTCGTTCTTCGGTATGCCCGCGCCCTGGTCTTCCACCTCGATCAGCGCCGCCTTGCCCTCGCACTCGAGACTCAGGGTCACGGTGGAACCGGGCGGCGAGTGTTTGAGGGCATTATCCAGCAGGTTCATCACCGCCCGTTCGACCATGCTGCGGGCACACAACAGCCAGACCTCTTCCTCGCAGGACTTCATCTCGATCGCCACATCGCGCTTGCTGGCGCTGTGGTAGAGCTGGGACACGGCGTTGTCCAGCAGGGACTGGGCTTCACACTCGTCCTTCGCCATGCTCTCGCCGTGCTGCAACCGGGCCATGTGGATATAGTTCTCCGCATACCACAGGTTGTTGTTGATGTAGCGCTCAATCTGGTCCAGCAGCTTACCCAGTTTGGGATCATCCGGGTTTTCGCCGCGCGCGCTCTCGGTCAGCGCGAGCACCGAGGTAAGGGGCGCGCGCAGGTCATGGGACAGGAAATTGAGCGCTTCGGTACGGGCCTTTTCACTCGCTTTCAGCTCCGTCACATCGGTAATCGCAATCAACAACATGGGATAATCCAGGTCGATCCGGCGCCCGCGCAACAGCAGGTCGCGGCTGCCACGGGAAGAGTGGGCCTCCACGTCGAAGGGTCGGCCGCGCTGCAGCAGTTTGCGCAGCAGTTTCTCCACGGTGAGTTCGTCCGGCAGGCGCACGCCTTCCAGGATTTCCGCCACATTGCCCTTCGGTGCGTCCACCTGTAACAGCTGCCGCGCCTTCTCATTGACGATGCGGGGCTGGCCCCGGGCCTCGGCCACGATCACCCCCGAGGTCAGGTGCTCCAGAGCCCCGCTGACCAGGCCCCGGCTGTGCCGCGCCTCACGGTAGGCCGTATCGAGCTGGGCCAGGTCGATATCCACCAGGTCGGCTCCCAGCGGCAATCGTTCGGCCCGCACGGGTGTTTCCGGAAAGACCCGGTTCAACAGGTCAAAGTCCCGGCTCTCCGGCCCGGGCCAGTGCACGCGCAGTTCCCGCACACCTTCTTTGAGGTTGAAAATCCGCTGCGACTCATACTTGGTGTGCCGCCAGATGGCGGGCCCATCGGCGGCGGCGGGAAGCGGTTCGGAGAGTTCCCAGTCCCTGATCAGGCCCAGGCGCAGCAGCCAGTCGGCGCCGCTGGCGACGCTCTGGGCGCTGTCCTCGATGTGAAACGCGGAATTGTCCTCGCGCAGGGTCCGAAGCTGGCGCCGGACAAAGCCCATGGCCGCATCGAGCCGCAGCCAGTTCCACACCGGGTAGGCAATAAACAGGGCGGCCACCACCGGCACCGGCGACAACCACAGCCCCCCCATGCGCAGCAGCAGCCAGCTCAGTACCGGCATCAGCACCGCGCTGGCCAGCAGGGCCAGCACCAGCAAACCCGGTGACAGTTGCGTGAACAGCGCAACGGTCAGGAACACGAACCCGGCGGTGGCCAGCGCCGCCACCCAGGCGGACACCGGCTGGGCCAGTTTGCCCGTGCGCAGGGCGTGGAAAATCTGGGCGTTCAGTTCCACCCCGGAGGTCTGCCCGAGGGAGGTCGAGATATTGTCCAGCTGGCCGGCCGCGGTCTCGCCCACCAGCACGATTTTGTCGCGCAGGCGTTCGGGTGCGACCCGGCCTTCCACCACATCCACGAAACTGACGCTGTCGATGCTGCCGCGAGGGCCGGTAAAGGGAATCAGGTTCTGGTGGCTGCGAATGATTTCGCCCGGAAACTCGCGCCCCTGCAGCGCGGGATCGCTCACGCCCGGCAGCTCGCCCAGCGGTATGCCCACGGCGCGGGCCAGGGCCACGGCAAAGTGCGGCCAGCGCGCTTTCCCCTGCCCTTCTTTCAGGTAGACCGTGCGCACGATTCCGTCGCTGTCCACCTCGACATGCACATGCCCCAGGCCGGCTGCCGCCTCGCGCAGGGGGCCCAGCGGCTGCACATCCAGTAAGCCACCGCCCGCCAACTGGGCCACGAACACCGGCAGCACCACCTTGCCCTGCTCCCTGATAGCCTCGGCCAGCAGCTGGTCTACCTCGGGGTACTCGTTGTCGGGCAGGTCGAATACCACGTCCAGGCCCACCGCACGCACACCGGCGTCCCGCAGGGCGTACAACAACTGCACATGGCGCTCCCGCGGCCACGGCCAGCGGCCGATTTCCTGCAGGCTGCGTTCATCGATGCCGACGATCAGCAGGTCTTCCGCCGGCGGCAACGGGTTGGCCTCATTGGCCAGGTCATAGGCTACCCGGTCCAGCTGCTGCAACAGGCCAAAGCGGGCAATGACCGCGCACAGGATACCCGCGGCCAGGCCGAGAAGGAGTCGCCCTAGGGCGATCTGTGATCGTGACTGGGACAGGGTGAACCCCTTGTTAAAGCCAGACCAGGACCATCGCCGCGACCACCAGCACGGTAGGCCAGAAGGTGTTTTCAGGTTCCGGGGCGGGCGGCTCCGGCGGAGGCGGCTCGGTAACGCATAGAGGCGCCCTGCTCTCCAGGCCATTGAAGCCGTCCGCGTCGATTGCGCGCAGCACCAGCTGGTAACAGCCCACGGGCAATTCCAGCGTGGCGGTGGGCTCCACCAGGCGGCGGCTGGTAAACAGGTCGCGGCCACTGTTATCCCGCAGCACGTCCAGGTTCCAGGCCGCCGCACCGGGGTCCGCGGCCCAGTTCAGGGTGACCGGTCCGAATGCGCTGGCGGGCAGGCCAACAAAGCGGGGGCCGGGCAGCAGCTTGCGCGCCTGCGCGAGTTTCTGGCCCTTCTTCGCGGTGATACCGTAGCCCGCCTCAAGCACCACGGTATCCACGGCGGCGACCTCCACCGCGCCGGACAGCACCTCACCGCGGGTACTGGGCACGCCGTCCTCCTCGGACACCACCAGGCGGTAGCGGGTGCCGCGCACCGCGGCGATGGCGGCGGGGGTCTGGATGCGGAACCGGGAATCCTCCGCCGGCCTGACGTCGACCTCCACCGCACCGCGTTCGAGGGACAACTCCATGTCGCTCTGGAACTGCGGCTGGGTGCTCAGGTTGTTGAGTTCCAGTGTCGTGTAGGGGCGCAGCAACACTTCGCCCCGGGAGCCGAGCTGTAACCGGGCGGCGCCGCCCTCGGATACCAGGCGATCACCAAGCAGCAGGGGATCACCGGCGCCCAGCGTCGTGCTGCCGCCGCTGCGCTGCACCAGGGTCGCGCCCTCCACGCTCAAGACGGTGCCCACCCGCGGCGGATTGACCAGCCAGCCACGGGGTATGCGGATTTCCCGGCCGATGGGCATACGGCGCCCGTTGGAGATGTTGTTGATACGGCCCAGTTCGATCCAGCAGCCGCGCTTGTTGGTGTACTCCAGGCAGAGGTCCCAGAGGGTATCCCCATCCTCGGCGTAGTAAATCCAGTCGTCGGCGCGGGCGGGACCGGCCAGTAACAGGGTGCTGGCCAGCAGCGCCCACAGCATTTGTCGAAACGATTCCCTTCTCACAGTGCCTCCAGCCGATAACCGTGACGATAGACGGTCTTGATACAATAGCCCATCTCGGGACCGATGCGCAGCGCCTTGCGTATCCGGCTGATGTGCATATCCACCGTGCGGGTATCCAGGTCGGCATTCACACCCCACACTTCCTTTAACAGGGTGTCGCGCGACAGAAGCTTGTCGACATGGGAGCAGATGAACACCGCCAGCCGGAATTCGGTCGGGGTGAGCTTGACCGGCTCGCCGTCGAGGCTGGCCTGTTGATTGTCGAGATCGAAGTGAATCGGCCCCAGGGTGAGTGCAGAGACAGGCTCGTTGCGACTGCGCCGCCACAGGGCGGACAGCCGCGCCAGCAGTTCGGCCTTGCGCAGGGGCTTGACCAGGTAGTCGTCAGCGCCGCTGGACAGGCCGGCGACAATATCCTCCTCCCGGTCCTTGGCCGTGGCGAACAGGATAGGACCCGCAAAATCCATTTCCCGCCGCAACTCGCCCAGCACCGACATACCGTCCCGGCCCGGCATCTGCCAGTCAAGAATCAGGATATCCGGCTGGTTACGCTTCACCTCGTCGAGGAAGGCCTGGCCCTCTGACCGGTGAAAATACCGGTAACCGGCCTCGCTGAGCCAGCCCAGCAACAGGTCCGCCTGGGGTTGTTCATCCTCGAGCAAACCGACTTTCACTGCCTGCATCGCGCCCATCCCTGACAAGGTGTCTCACCAGTGTAGGCCCAAATACCCCCGCCACCAGGGCCTGACAGCCGATTTTTACAGATTTGATACGATCACGGCAGGTCGCAAGAAGTAACACTCACCGGTACGGGCGGCGCCAGTCGTCCGGCGATAACCCGCGGGAACCCGACAGCGATTTCCGCGCCGAGAGCGGCTGACCCAAGTCGATACTGCTGCACCAGTCCGTGTCCGTGCGCAGGGGCACAGGCTGTGGCAGGCTGCCCAGCTCGGCGCCGTAGCTGCGCTCGGGCAGCAGGCCCGCCACCACCTGCCGGGCCCGGGGCAATACCTGCTCCGTGGCCAGGCGCCCGCGCATACCGTAGCCCACCACGAAGTCCTCGCATACCCTGTCCACGGTGTCCTCAGGCGGCACGGTGGTGAAGGCCAGATCCCGCCGGAAACCGAAATGAAGGTACATCATCGCCTCCTCGAACAGCATGGCCAGGTCCTCACGCGGCGAGGCGTAGGCATAGAGGTCCGAGGCCCGGTCGGGATCGAAAAAGGCACCGATCTGTCGGGGCGTGTAACTGGACTCCGCCTCGGTCGGTTCCGCGCCGAAATACAGCACCTGGCCGACGCCCGCCAGCTCTGCAGAGCGCAGCGGCCGCCGCTCGAGCAACTCATCAGACAACAGCGGCAGTGAAGTCTCAAAGGGGGTACCACCCGGAGACAGCCGGTCCAGGAACTGCGGCCGGAAAAAATCCGCCGCGTGCGCGAGCTCGTGAAACAGGAGCACCGCAGACCGCGACACCACGTCCTGGAAATCCCGACTGCCGAACAGGTCAGTCTCGTCGGCAGGGGGATAGGCCCGTTCGTTGCCCGCGACGTAGCGCCACAGGTCGGCGAAGGCGACCTGGTCGGCGAACTCCAGCCGAAAATCCGCCTCGGTGGATATATCCGCCTGCTCCTCAGCGCTCAGCCAGAAAAAATCACCGTCCAGGAAGATCGTCGCGCTGGCGCCGCTGTAAAACGCGGGGCGCACATCCCCACCGATCACCACCGCGGCCACGCTTCGGAACAACAACAGCAGGTCTGCCGGCATGGCCTGCAGCAACTCGCGGAAGCGCCCGATCATCCAGTCGTGACTGACCACCAGCCGCGGCATGATGTCGTCCACCCCGGGAAAGGCGGCCTGCTGCCCGATCAGCGGCAGCTCGCGAAAGCGGCACAGGTCCTCCACCACGATGGGCGTGGCGCACCCCACCAGCAGGTCCGCGTAGGGTGAGGTCCGGTCCGCCGGGAACCAACTGGCGGCGTCGACCAGGTTTTCGGCATCGAGCCTGATCTGTTCCGCACCATAAAAGGGATCGTAGATGCTGCGCGACATACGCTGCAACAGGATTTCCTCGCCCAGGTAGGGTGAATTACCGGCCTGCGACCACTGCAATACATCCTCGTAGTCCCGCTGGCCGTCGCGGTTCACGTCGCCGACCAGCTTGCGCGCGTACTCGCTCAGGCGCCGTTTCACCTGGGGGTTGCTGATCTGGTCCAGTTCCTCCGCCACCAGCTGGTAGATCGCCTCGGTCAGCAGGTTGACCCGCACCAGTGGTTGCCTGAGCTGGGCGCCGGTCATGATCGCGTGCATGGACCGGGCGAGGCCCCGCGGTACATTATCGATCCGGCCATCGCCATTGGCGTCCTGATCCTGTCCCCCCCCGGCGGTAACCAGATACAGCTTGTCGTCCGCCAACTCGCCGGCGTCCAGGTCGGCGACGCCGAGCAGGGCCAGCCGGGTGCGATCGTTCCACTCACTCCAGTTTTCGGCATACTGCTCGCTGACAGCGCGCAGCGACCGGGTCTCCACGCCGGCAACCGGCGACCGGGCACTGCGCAGGGGCGTGATGGTGATCTCGGCGGAGGTCACGGGCCCGTTGACTTCCACCTGCAGGCAGCCGGCCAGCAACAGGGGCACTAACAGGACAGGAATACGTTTCGGGATCACAGGCGTTGACCGCTCACCGGCAAATGTCCGGCGATAGTACCATGGCAACCCGCCGCGACTCATTACCGGGCACGCCACGCCACCTGCACAGGCCGGCACATCCGTGCTGTAATAGCACGTTTGTTTCACTGCCGTTAGCCATGCCATGACCAGCACTTCGCAACGCCTTCAATTTACCAGTGATGACGGGCTCACCCTGGTTGCCGATGCCTGGGGCGATCCACAGGACCCACCGGTGATCCTGGCCCACGGGGGAGGACAGACCCGGCATTCCTGGGGCGGCACCGCCGCCGCCCTCGCGGAGCGCGGCTGGTACGCCCTGGCCTACGACCACCGGGGGCACGGCGAGAGCGACTGGTCTGAGGACGGTATGTACAGCCTGGCCAATTTCGCGCTGGATATGGCCAGCCTGGCCGACTCACTGGCACAGAAGCCGGTCGTGGTGGGCGCCTCGCTGGGCGGGCTGTCGGCCATGCTCGGCGCCGGCGAGCTGGCCGCCGGCCTGTTCCGGGCGATTGTGCTCGTCGATGTCACCCCGCACATGAACATGGCCGGTGTCGAGCGCATATTCGAATTCATGCAGGCCAACATCGACAGCGGCTTCGGCTCGCTGGAAGAGGCCGCCGACGCGGTGGCGAAGTACACCGGCCGACCGCGCCGGGCAGACCTCAGCGGCCTGCGGAAAAACCTGCGGGAGCGGGACGGCCGCTACTTCTGGCACTGGGACCCGCGATTTTTCGACATGCGCAAACACGGGCTGGAAATGCCGGTCCGGGTGGCGGAGGCCGCCAGGCAGATCGACCTGCCCCTGTTGCTGATTCGCGGCCGCGCCTCCGACGTGGTGACCGAGCGCGAGGTGGAAGAGTTCCTGCAGCTGATTCCCCACGCGCAGTACATCGACGTGGACAAGGCCCGGCACATGGTTGCCGGCGACCGCAACGATATTTTCACCGATGCGGTGCTGGAGTTTCTGCTTACGCTTCGCGAGTAACCGGCGGGACTGCCTACGGTTGCACGGGCTCGCTGGGGCGGAAATCGGCGCTACTGTCAGCCGCCAGCCAGGCAAACACGGCAAAGGCCGCCACATTCTGGTCCAGGTCGGCGGCACTGATCTTGTCCAGGGTATCGTCCGGCGTGTGGTGCAGGTCGAAATAATCCATGCCGTTCTGGCGCAGGCTCAGGGATGGCAGGCCCGCCCGCACCAGGGGGATCAGGTCCGGTCCGCCGCCGGGTGAGTCCATGTCGCCCCGGGCCACCCCGGCCGGCGCCAGCAGTTCGGCCATGCGATCCACCACCGGCTGGCCCTCGGCGGAAACCTGCGCCGTCAGCTGCCACACCCGCCCGGCGCCGAAATCGCTCTCGGTGCCGATGATGTGCTGCGGCAACTGCTCCCGATGCTTTTCCAGGTAGGCCACGGCGCCTTTCAGGTTGACTTCCTCGGCGCCCCAGAGGACGAGCCGGATAGTGCGTCGGGGCCGCTTGCCGCTGTCGAGGATCAGTTTCGCCGCCGCGGTCGAGATCGCGACGCCGGCGCCGTCATCCACCGCCCCGGTACCCAGGTCCCAGCTGTCCAGGTGGGCGCCGATCAGTACGATGTCCTCCGGCGCCTCGCGGCCGGTGATCTCGGCGACCACGTTGCCACTTTCAGTCTGCCCCACCAACCGCGGCGTCAAGAGCAGGCGCAGTCGCATGGGCTTGCCGCGGGCGGCGATACGCTCCAGCTGGTCCGCGTCCGGGTTGGACAGGGCCGCCGCGGGAATTTTTTCCACGCCCTCGGCGTAGACCAGGGCGCCGGTGTGCGGAAAGCGGTGGCTGTCGGTACCAATGGAGCGGATCAGGAGCGCACTGGCGCCCTTCTCCGCCGCCACACTGGCGCCCTGGCGGCGCAGTTTGCCGTAAAAACCATAGGCGCTGCCGTCCTGGGTTTTCTGCATCGCGTGACTCACGTAGGCAATTTTGCCGTCGAGGCTGTCGGGGTCCGCCGCCTGCAGCGCATCGAAACTGGCAAAGGTCACCAGCCCGGCCTCCAGGCCCGAGTCCGCGGTGGCGACCGAACCACCCAGCGCGGTGATGGCCAGTGGCTGGGGAAAGGGGCTCAACAGTTCCGCCCGTTCGGCACCGCGTTCCCAGGTTTCCATGGTGAAAGGTTCCACCCGTACCTTGTCAAAGCCCAGTGCGTTCAATTTCGCCACCGCCCAGTCGCGCGCCCTGGCCTCGGCCCGGGTACCCGCCAGCCGCGGCCCCACCTCGGTGGTCAGGGACTCCACCAGCGCCCAGGCGCCACTGCCGGCGAGGGCCGTATCACGCAGGTGCGCGGCGTGATCGATACTGGCCTGGTCCAGGCCCGCAACCTCGTCAGCCATTACTGGCAGCACCGGCAGACACACGGCGCAAACCAGGGTCGACACCCGCAGCGCGGGCAGGAACTTGAACATCGGGTTACCCCCAGGGGAAACAAACAGGGAATGGTAGAGTATGCAGCCACCGCGTCAAGCAATTGGATCAGGCGCCTTCTTTCGCGCTATCCTTGACCATACAACCGATAGGGATATTGCATCGTGACTACGCAACTCAAGGAACTGACTGACGGTACTGTCCGCGGCCAATACGCCGCGGGATTCGAACCGGTAATCGACGCCTTCCGCCTAAATCTGGAAGAACACGGCGACATCGGGGCCGCCGTCTCGCTCTACCGCCACGGTGACTGCGTGGTCGATCTCTGGGGTGGACTGGCCGACGCCGATGCCGGCAAACCCTGGCAACGGGATACGATTGTCATCGCGTTCTCGGTCGCCAAGGGACCCACCGCCACCTGTATCAACCGCCTGGTCGAGCAGGGGCAACTGGATATCGACCTGCCCGTGGCTCACTACTGGCCCGAGTTCGGCGCCAATGGCAAGGACGGCATCACCACCCGCATGGTGCTGTCCCACCGGGCCGGCCTGGCGGCGGTGGATGCGGAGTTGAGCCTGGAGCAGGTGCTGGCCTGGGACCCGGTAATCGAGGCCATCGCCGCCCAGGCGCCCAACTGGGAGCCGGGCAGCTGCCACGGCTACCACGCCCGCTCCTACGGCTGGATCCTCGGCGAGATCCTGAAGCGGATCACCGGGCAGACCCTGGGCAGCTACTTCGAGCGGGAGATCGCCCGGCCCCTGGGCCTGCGCTTCTGGATCGGCCTGCCGGAAACCGAGTTACAACACTGCGCCCGCCTGATCCCACCGGCAGGGGGCAGCGCCGCCGTGGCCGACCTGCTGGGCGCGGACAGCCTCACGGCACGGGTCATGACCGGCCCGAACCAGCTGTTTGGCTATAACGACATGTGGAACCGGCCGGCCCTGCTGCAGGCGGAGCTACCCTCCTCCAACGGCGTCGGGGATGCCCGGTCCCTGGCCCGGCTCTACGCCGCGGTCAGTGGTGATATCGAGGGCGCACAGGTACTGGGGAGCGACCAGCTGGCCGCCGCCTGCGAGCCACAGTCCCGCGGGCCGGATACGGTGATTTTTCACGAGACCTGTTTCGGCCTGGGTTACAGCCTGCAACCGATGGTCGCGCCGGGTGCCGGGCCGCGCGCCTTCGGCCACCCGGGCGCCGGTGGCTCCACCGCCTTCGCCGACCCTGACGCCGGACTGGCCATGGCCTACGTCACCAACACCATGAAGTTCGACCCCGCGGGTGATCCGCGGGGCACCGGGCTCATCGCCGCCGCTTACGCCTGCCTGGCCTGAGCGGCGGTTCGCCTGCCGCTCCCAGCCCGGGCCCGTTTCTTGGCCGGCGTTGCTTTGCCGCGTTCCCCGGCTCGCTTCCGCTTCGATTTCGGTTTTGCTTTTGATTTTGGTTTTGCTTTTGGTTTTGGTTTCGCCAGCGCGAGGTACTGTGCCAGGGCGTTCTGCAAACCGTCGACCAGCTGCCAGGGTTCGGGCACCAGGTGGGGCTCAATCGTGATGCCGAAATCGACCTGGTCGCAGTAACTGACGCAGGTGATGTTCACGCCAGTACCCACAGTGATGATCGACATGGGGTACATCGAGGCGATCCGCGCGCCACCGATGTACATCGGACGGTCGGAACCGCGCACGTTGGACACGACCAGGTTACAGCCGAACACGGACAATCCCTGCTCCGGTGGCGTCGCACTGACCAGCAGACCGACCAACGCCGGCGGTAACAGGCCCAACATATCGTAGGCTCCGCGCTCACCACCGCGGGCGCCCTCCTTGGCCGCCAGGGTGTCGGCGGCGATCACTTCCAACCGCTGTACGGGATCGGCCAGATCGGTGCCCAGGGTCACACCGACGTTGGTTACCCGGTTGCTGAAACTGTCGTCATCTTCAGTGCGCAGTGACACCGGAATCGCCGTGCGCAGGGACTCTTCCGGCAGTTGCCCGCGGTCCAGCAGGTAGTCCCGAAGACTACCGCCCACCAGCGCGAGTACCACGTCGTTGAGCTTACAGCCGAAATTATCCTTGACCGTTTTGATATCAGCCAGCGGCAGCGAGCAGAACACGAGACCGCGGTCGGCGGTGATACGGCCGTTGAACGACGCCATGGGCGGCGTCGGTTGGTCAGCCCGTGTCTTGCCACCGAGACGCCGGCGTACCTTCCGCCGCAGCGCACCGGCACACTCCTGCCCGACTCGGAACGGCAGGCCATAGAGGGTTCTCGCGGTATTGAACCAGAGCCGCCAGCTCTCCGGCACTTGACCGGGTTTTGCCCCGGTAATACTCGCATCGAGTGTGCGGGGCGGGGCATCGGGCTCGAAATCGGTGACGGCGCTGCCCAGGCTGGTGGCCCCCTCACCGTCCATCATGCAGTGGTGCATTTTCTGCACCAGGGCAAATTTACCCTCGGGCAGGCCCTCGATGAACCAGCTTTCCCACAGCGGCCGGTTGCGATCGAGATGGCGCGTGTACAGGTAGGCCACCAGTTCGGCCAGGGCGCGATCATCCCCCGGGGAGGGCACCGCGATGCGGCGAATATGGTGGTCGAAGCTGAAGTTGTCGTCCTCGACCCAGTAGGGCAGGTCCAGGCCCAGCGGCACCTCGTGCAATCTCCAACGGAACTGGGGTATCTGCCCGATGCGCTGCTCCGTGTGCTGCCGGAACACCTCGAAATCGAATCCCGGGCGCCCGGTCGCGTCCAGGATGGTCAGGCCGGCGGTATGCTGGTAGGTACAGGCGTTTTCACCGCCGATGAAAAAGACTTCCTGGGGTGTCAGTTGTCGTAACTTCGCCATACTCGGTCCTTGGTGGTCTCCGCCATTTCTCCCGGCGCGAACTCTACACTCCTGCCTCACCGGAACCCACTTGCTACCACCCTTTTTACACAGATTCCCCGGTCGATTCAGCACGATTCGACTACCGCACCTGCTTTCCTTGATGCAGGTCAAACACCTTGCCAGGCAACCCCGCTTATGCTGATAAAGGAAGGGAGAGAGCTTATGCAAAGATTACGCGGCAGCGACGCCTTTGCTATTTACAGCGAGTCACCTACCTCGCCGTTCGTGACCCTGAAAGTGGCGATCTACCGGCCTACCCACAGTGACGACATCCCCACAGCGGCCGACATCCGGCAATTCATCAGGCAAAGTGTCGACAGATACGGGGCCAGGGCCCGGCTGAGGATTCTGCGGGTGCCGCTGGATCTGCACCACCCGGTATGGGTGGCCGATCCCGACTTTGACCCGGATGATCATATTCATGAGGCGGAACTGCCCAGCCCGGGAACAAGGTCGCAGCTGTGCGACTTTATCTCGGAATTGATGAGCCAGCCGCTAGCCCCGGACCGGCCCCTGTGGGAAACCTGGATCGTCAGTGGCCTGGAAAACGAGCGGGTGGCCCTGGTATCCAAACTTCACCACGCCCTGGCCGATGGCAACCATATCGTGGAGATGATCGCCAGCAACCACGATAGCGCGCCAGTCGCGGATGACCCCGCGGCCGGCCAGCAGGACGCCATTCCCACCAGGACCCGACTGGTGGCTGACGCCCTGTTGGATCTCTTCAAGAGCTACACCCTCGACCTGCCGGAATACGCACGCTACCTGAAACAGGCCCGGGCACGCGGCAAGGTGCTGCGGAACGCGGAAGGCGATGAGTCCGGCGGCGCCGGGTTCGCGCCCATGACCATTCTCAATTCCGAGGGTGGCGGCGAGCGACTGTACCGCTATGAACTCGCGTCCCTGCCGGCGATCAAGCAACTGGCCCGGGACTTCGGCTGCACCGTCAACGCCATGGTCCTTGGCATCTGTTCGGAAGGCATGAAACGCTACCTGCAGGACGTCGACGAACTGCCCGCAACCCCCCTGCGAACCGCCATGCCCATCGGCAGCCTGGGCGAAGAGGATTTCAGGACCCATCTCAACGCCAGTATCCACAACAACAACGTGACCGTCGCCTTCGTGCCGCTGGACCTGCACATCTCGGACCTGCGCGAGCGGGTGCAACAGATCAAACAGGATGCGGCGGCGGCGATCCAGCACGCCCGGGCGAGCAGTGGCAAACGCATCGACAACTACCTGGATTACCTGCCGGGAACCGCAATTCGCCTGCTGAACGCGGCGCTGAAGCGGCAGATAACACGCTTCCACAAACCCTTTGCCAACCTGATCATCTCCAACGTCAAGGGCCCCGGGGAGACGCTGTATGCGGTGGATGGCCGCCTGGAGATGGAGCAGCTGTTGTCCACGGGCAACCTGCAGGATGGCGGCAGCCTGAACATCACGATATGGAGTTATACCGACAAGCTGTGCATCTCCTGCTATTCACGCAAGGGCGCGCTGCCGGAACCGGACAAGATCAATCGCTACATCAGGGAGGTGATCGAGGAACTGGGGCTTGGCTACCCCGCCACTTGGTAAACGGCGCTCTGCCCACACCGCGCCGGCTACCCCTCAGTTCGCACTGCCACCCAGGTAGTGGGCTTTCAATTCCTTCTTCTGCACCTTGCCAGTGGCGCCCAGCGGCAGTGGTTCCCGGCGCAGCCAGAGTTTCGCCGGCACCTTGAAATTCGCGATGCGCCCGCGCACAAAGTCCCGCAGTTCCTCCTCGCCCGGCGTGTCGTCACCGCACAACACCACCACGGCCGCGACCTCCTCGCCCAGTGACTCGCTGGGCATGCCGAACACACAGGCGGCCGACACGCCCGGATGCTCCACCAGCGCGGCCTCCACCTCGGCGCAGTACACGTTTTCGCCGCCGCGGATGATCATGTCCTTGAGCCGGTCCAGGATGTAGATGAACCCGTCTTCATCGATCCTGCCCACGTCACCGGTGTGAAACCAGCCGTCAGTGAAAGACCCGGCAGTGGCCTCCGGATTGTTCCAGTAGCCCATGGCCACGTTGGGACCACGCACCCAGAATTCCCCCAGCTCATTTGGACCGACTTCCCGGCCCTCCGTGTCCACCGCCTTGACCTCGCATACCGCCAGGGGCAGGCCCACGCTGGAGGGCCGGTCGAGATAGTCCTGCCCGGTAATAAAACTGATCGCTGAGGACGTCTCGGTGATACCCCAGCCATTGGTCACCATGGCCGATGGCGCCCGCGCCTTGATACTACGAAGCAGTTCCGGTGGCGCCGGGGCCCCGCCGTAACCCAGTTGCAGGATGCTGGACAGGTCGCGCTGTTCCAGTCCCGGTTGCTGCATCAGCTGTCCGATCAGCGCCGGTACGCCGGTGAGCATGGTGATTTTTTCTGTTTCTATAGCGTCCAGGGCGGCCACGGGATCCCACTTGTCGAGCAGCACCAGTTTACCGCCGGCCAGCAGCATGGGCAGCATGATGCCGTGACAACCGGCCACGTGAAAGAGTGGCACGATCAGCAGGGCGGCCTGGGGGATTTGCTCCAGCAGGGGCAGGTCCTCCAGCCGCCCCCCCATACGCAACAGGATCTGGGCGCCGTTGAATCCTATGGCGCCCGCGACGCTACAAAAATTCCGGTGCGTACCCAGCGTGCCCTTGGGCCTGCCGGTGGTCCCCGAGGTATAAAACAGGGTGGCGTGGTCGTCCGGCTGGATATCCACCCCGGGCAAGGCGATCGCGTCCTCCACGTCTTCGAACACGCGGTCGATCGCCAGAACCCCGTCGGGGTAGGCTGACTCGAAACGGACCCCCACGTAGTGCTCGATGGGAAGCGGCTCTTCGGCCTCCTGCAGGCGCTGGTAGCGCTTTTCGTCGACAATGGCCACCCTGGCACCCGAGTCAGTGACGCCGTAGGCGAGTTCCTGGCTGGTCCACCAGGCATTGAGCGGCACGGCCACCGCACCGGCCGAGGTAATGGCCCAGAAAGCGACGATCCACTCCGGGAAATTGCGCATGGCGATGACCACCCGGTCGCCGCGCTCGACGCCGAATTCCTCCACCAGCGTGTGTGCGAGGGCCGCCACCCGGCGATAGTGTTCCTCGAAACTGAGCCGCTCATCGTGGAATACGATGAACTCCCGTTCGCCGCGCCGCCGGCTGGATTCGATGATAGCGGCCATGGAAGCGGGTGCATTTTTCCAGGTCCTGATACGGGCCCCGTTGACCTCGATCTGCTCGATTTCGCAGGCCCCGCCCTTGCCGGTCAGTTGTTCGAGAATGTGTTCTTTATCCGTCACGGACGCCCTCCCCGTGCAGTGTCAGTCCTGGCGTAAGGAAACCGCCGGCGCACGCGAAATTCAAGCACCGCGACTGGGCAACAGTGGTGTTTATGCAAAAAAAGCGTCAACCTATGTGCCAAATCAATACTTGGTCGATTTTTACCCGGCAGTTTCGTTTTTGGCATGACCTTTCTAATTATTTGTGGCGCAATAAAAGTGAGGCCAAAAAGGCCAGGTGGTGTCGTAACACGACAACCAGAAACCCGACGGAACCGGCTCGTTGCCACGGGATGACCCATGACCGTATTTGAATTTCTGGATATCACGGCCCTGCAGCAGACGCTTGACCTGGCGACTGACGCCTGGCAGGCCGGCCTGCTGACCCTGCCCGGACTGACCCGGCGGGGCCGAACCTGGCCGGGCCGCGCCTGGCCGGGCCGCGCCAGGCCGGGCCGCGCCAGGCCGGGTCGAACCCGACCGGACAAGGTCGAGTATACCCCGCTGGTGCAGGAAAGGCCGGGATTTCACCTCGGCATTGCCGCCGACAGCCGGGCCGTGGGGCGCGACGCGGCGCGCCTGCTGAACGAAACCTACCAGGCCTGGCTCGATGACAAACCGGATCCCCGTGACACCGAGTTCAGGAATTGCCACTTCACCATCGCGGTCGGCGGTGGCAATACGATCAAGCGCCAGTACAGGGCACTGCTCAAATACCATTTTCACGAGATCGACTGGCTCGAACACGTGCGGTTCTTTTTCCTGGAGGAATCCTGCAGGCCCGCGCCCTGGGAGCGCAGTTACGATGGCCTGGTTGACGCATTCCTGCAGCCGCTGGCGAAAAAACTGATCCGGCAGCACGGGCCGCGCGAGTTGCGCAAGCGACTTGGACTGTCCCCCCGCGCCAGGCAGAAAATCCTTATCGCCGAGCTGGTAGACAGGCTGACCTACGCCATCGACATCGCGCCCATCCGCCAGAGCCTGGACAACAACGACCTGGGAAAAGCCCGGGCGCTCGCCAGGGCGGAGGCCACGCGGTACCAGCAGCTTCTCAAGACCCTGCTGGGCGAGGAGTTGCGGTTTCATATCATTATCTCCGGAGTCGGCAAGGACGGCAGCCTGGGGGCACTCACCCCCTACACTGCGGAACTGTTTATGAAGAAGCCCGCGGTGGTCGCCCTGCAAAATGACGTCAACCGCATCAGCATCGCTCTCAACCGCGGCATAGTGACCGCAGCGGACTGCGTTTCCCTGGTGGTTTCCGGCAGTCACAAGCTGCGGGCGTTGGGCCGCTTCGAGATGGACGACAGCGCCGGGTTCGAGCAGACGGTGCTGGAAACACCGATAAGAATGTTGCGTGAAACCCGCGAAACTGCGGAGCGCGTCTACATTTTTGCGGATGACCGTGCCCTGCTGTTCGAGGAAGATGTCTTCCAATATCAGGAAAACGGCCAGACTGTCGAGATCAAATCCGAAGTGCGCGAAGGCGATGAACCCGGCGGCATACATATCCTGCTGGTGCACGGTTTTATGGGTCTTTATACCTACGTCAATTTGCTGATCCGCCTGCCCCGCGCCTGGCAGGTTTCCGCCCTGCGCCGTGGCAAACACGCCAAAAACCTGCCCGACAGCGAGGTATTCCCCCAGTACGCCAAAGACCTGCGTAAAATTATCCTGCACAACTGGCGCCAGGGCCGGCCCACCCCTATCTGCTGTCACTCAATGGCGGGACTGATCTCGGACCACTTGCTGTTGTCTGTGCTGTCTGACTACGGAGATGAACTGCCGGACTTCAATCGATTGAAAAAGCAGGACCGGCAACTGATCGAGGCCCTGCGCGCGGCAGGCATCATCCATATCGCCACCTGGTCGCCGACCGATGTCGGCCACTTCATGCACAATTTCGAAAACAGGAAAAAAGACCAGCGCCGGCGCCGCTCGAAATCCGTGCCTCCCACCGAAATCTACCTGGCGGCAGATGACGGCAGCCTGCAATTGAAGGACGAGGTAGTGGACGGCATGATGTCGATGCCAGCGCCGATGGGAAAAATAATCAACTACCCGGCGACCGAGAAAGTGATCAATGCCCTCAACCTCGGTGTGCGGCAACTGCTCGGCAGGGTCAACCTGCAAAAAATGATGGGAAATCGGAACGCCCCCTATGGCCAGCGGCTGCTGGGCCGCCGCGTACTGGCCAAGGTGTCCTTCTACGGGGTATTGAAAGAAATGAACGCCGCCATGCACCAACCGGTGGAATACCAGCAAAGGCACCTGAAAGCGCTGCAGGCCCTGGTCAAGTACGACATCCCCTACCTGGGAATCGTGCACCGGGACGACGCGCTGGTTTCTGCCGATCGCCACATCCGGGAATTCGAATACCTGCTGGACGCCTGCCGCGACCGGGCGCCGGTGAAAGGTAAAACGGAATCGCCGGTACCGATGGAATTCCTCCTGCTGCAGGACGAGGAGCCGCCGACCGATGACATGATCAATGCCCACTTCGTCATCATGTCCACGACCATGGAGGGTGGCGGCAACGCGCGCCGGGTTACCGGGGCGATGACATCCTTCGTCCATAACAATATAGAACGCAGTATTGCCCGGGGCACGATTGCCCGGGGCACGATTGCCCGGGGCGCGAATGCCCGGGGCGCGACCCGGCCACCGGCCACGGGAAGCAACGCATGAAGCCGACCCAGTTGAAACCGCAGGACGTGCTGTTCATCGGCGGCGAGGCAGCGAACGTCTACCAGCACACTGCAGGGCTGGTGATGCTCCATCCCGGGAAGCGAACGGAATTTGATTTCGAGCAACTGCGCAGCGCCATGGGAAGCCGCCTGGCCCAGATACCCCAGTATCGCTGGCGGCTGCACGAGGTGCCCCTGGAGCTGGATCTCCCCTACTGGATCGAGGACGAACACTTCTGCCTGGACAACCATTTTCACCGCATTGCCCTGCCAGCGCCAGGTGATCACCAGGCCCTGGCGGAAGTCGCCTCCTACCTGTACTGCAAGCACCTGGACCGCTCCAGGCCCCTGTGGGAGACCTGGTACATCGAGGGATTGGCGGACGGCGGCTGCGCCTTATTGGTCAAGCAACACCACTGCATGATGGACGGCGAGGGTGCGAGTTCCCTGTTTGACGTGTTGTTCGAGCACACCCCGGACGCTGCACCCCCAGCGATCGACCCCTCGCTCACCGGAGTCCGGGCCGGCCCCAAACCGGCCCCCTGGCAGGAATCCTTGAATACGGCCCTGCACCTGTATGGCCTGCCCTTCAAAATCGGCCGGGAAGTGGCCGAACTGGCCAGCAATGCCATCAAAAATCGTTTTACGCGCGCCCACCCCCCACGGGACAAAGCGCCGGTCCCGCCGACCTTCTTCAACGCCGATATCGGCAGGGATCGCGGGCTGGTCTACGGCTCGCTGTCGCTGGCCGATATCAAGCGGACCAAGGATCACTTCGGCGTCACCGTGAACGAGGTCATCCTCGCCATCGTCAGCAGCAGCCTGCGCGATTACATGCTGGCCCGGGACGCGCTGCCCGCGGAGTCCCTGCGCACCTTCATCGCCGTATCCCTGCGCGAGGAACAGGATGACACCTTCAGCAACAAGGTCACTACCCAGGGCGTGACCCTGGCGACCGATATCGACGACCCGGTGGAGCGCCTGAAAGCGATCGCGGAGGAAACCGAACAGGCAAAGGCGGCGGCCCACCACGGCGACAAGGGCATGATGGAATTCGTGCAGCTCATGCCACCGGCACTGGTACATCTGCTGAACGGCCTGCTACCGGGTGACCGCATCGCCGAGATGATGGGGGCCAACGTGATCGTGTCCAGCGTGCGCGGCTCGGACCAGTCCCTGTACCTGGGCGGTGCGCGGGTCGAGGCGGTGTATCCGATGTCGGTACTCACACCCGGCGGGGGTATCAATATCACCTGTGTCAGCTACGCCGGTGAGGTGCATTTCGGCATTACCATCGACCCGGAACTGGTGCCGGAACCCTGGACCCTGATCGATGGCCTGCGCGACTCCCTGCAGGTCTATACCGCGCTCTGTCGGCGCCGACGCCGACGGTCGTAGCGAGGCGGGGCTATCCCGCCTCAGTCACCGCCACCCTGCACCAGCCCCTCGATGGCGCCGGTGAGATCTGCCGACCCCGGCGTCGTACCACTGCCAAAATGCGCCACCACGGTGCCATCGCGATCCACCAGGTACTTGTTGAAATTCCAGCCCGGGGCCTCACTTTGTCGTGCCAGTTCCCGGAACACCGGGTTGGCGTCCTCGCCGCGCACTGACCCCGGGGCGAGCATGGTGAAGCTCACCCCGTTGTTGACGTAGCAGATTTCCGCGGCACTGGCCTCGCTGGCAGCCCCCTGCTTGAAATCGTTACTGGGAAATCCCACCACCATCAAGCGGTCGCCAAAGCGCTGGTGCACGGCCTCCAGGCCCTTGAACTGCGGCGTGAACCCACAGTGGCTCGCCGTGTTGATGATCAGCAGTGGCCGCCCGGCCGCTGCCTGGCACAGGTTTACGGTCTCTTTCGAATGCAGCTTGCGGAAATCGTGATCCAGGTACTCCGGGCAACTCGCCAGGGCGCCGGGCGTTGCCAGCAGGGCCAGCACCAGGAAGGTCAGTTTTTTCATGGGGTTCTCCGTTTATCGGGACAGGGCCAACGCGTCCTCACCGGGGCGGGCGCTGCCGTGCACCACTCGGCCGTGCGCCACTCGGCCGTGCGCCACTTCCCAGGCCACGTCCACGACGATTTCATTGCGGCGCAGGAACGGTAGCGTCCAGGGCGGGTTGTACTGATTCAGGGCCAACTCGCCGGTCATCTCAATGTCCTGCTCCGCCAGCAGCCGCTTCAGCGTGGCTTCCATCCGCGCCACCCTGCCCGGCGTGGCCCAGCCGCCGAACGCTATCACGGCGCGGGTTCGGGCCGGCACCTGGCGCAACTCAATCCTGGGGTTATTGGGCTCGGGCAGTGCCTCGTAGTCGTACTGCGCCGGCATGGTGAACGCCATCTCCGGGCGGGGCACACCCAGGGTTTCCTGCACCGGGGCGGTCATGGCGATGTTCTGGCCGGAGGCATTGTCCCCGAAAATGTAGCCGGCCAGGCGCCGAAAGCCCCGGGACGTCTGGGCATTGCTGTCCATTACGGTCACCGCCTGCACGACGGGTTCGTAGCGCCTGATTTCCACCTTTCCGATACGATCGACCACCTCGAAACGGGGTTCCTCGATACTGTGTGCCACGGTGGTTCCTCCCAGGCTGGCCAGCAGCAAAAACAGGGTCATAAGGGGCTTGCAAGGTTTGCGCATCAACGACTCCTCCTGTGCCTACGGTACGCGCCGACCGCGGGATTGGATTGCCTGGCGCGACCTTACCTCCCCCGGGGCCGGCCTCTCACCGTCGGGCCGCCAGGCCGATGTCCTGCAGAAAGCGGCCCAGGCCGGCGGCGAACTGCGCGTAGCCCTGGGCATTGGGATGGATGCGATCAGCACGCAGACTGGCGTCAGAAAGGACATCCGACAGACCGTCCGGGTAAAGCAGCAGGCCCTCCTCCGCGGCCAATTCGGCGTAGATGGGGGAATCTGCCAGGGCGCCCAGGGTGGCGCGGGCCAGGGACAGTCGGGGGACCGCCACCAGCATGACCTCGGCCCCGTGGTCCCGGGCCGCGTCCGCTATGCGCCGCAGGTCCTCCTTGACCGCGCCGGCAGGACGCTGGCGCAGGAAATCGTTGCCGCCCAGCTCGATGATCACCAGTTCCGGGTCGTGCCGGGCCAGCGCGGGCCCTATCCGGGCCGCAGCATCCCGGGCCATGTCGCCGGGAATGCCGGCGTTGATGACCTGCCAGCCAGTCAGCTCAGCCAGTCGCGCGGGGTAGTCCTGCCCGGAGCCGGCACCGGTACCGTGGGTAATACTGTCGCCGAAGGCGAGGACTGCGGTCCCCGCTGGCAGTATCTGGCGCGTGGCCTGTTCGGCACCGCAGGCGCCAAGGAGCAACAGCAGGAGCAGGCCGGCCAGCGGCAGCGATTTAGCGGGACTTCGGATAGTGATCGCCATAAGACCTCTCGTGGCCGTCGATACCGGTTCAGTCTACTGAATGCCCGGCCGGATATCAGCGCTAACTCATTGCAAATCTCATCCGCACCTTCTTTAATGGGCGACCGCGGAAATACGGAAGGATACGACCATGAGCGACGCGAGCTGGGACACACTGATCTGCAATGCGCTGGTCTTCGACGGCAGCGGTACGCCGCCGCGCCAGATCGATGTCGCCCTGAAGGACGGCCGGGTAGTGGCGCAGGGTTCGGTGCTGGCGCCGGAGATGGCGGCGGAGGTAATCGACGCCGCGGGCAAGTGGCTGATGCCGGGCCTGCTGGATATCCACACGCACCTGGACCTGGAGGTCGACGTCGATCCGGGCCTGCCCGAGGCCGTACGCCACGGCACGACCACGGTGGTCGTGGGCAACTGCAGCCTGGGCACCTGCTTCGGCACCCAGCGCGAGGGAGAGCAGGATCCCATCATCGATTGCTTTACCCGGGTGGAGAATATTCCCAAGCCGGTACTGGCCAAGTGTGCCGAGACCATCACCTGGGACAATACCGGCGACTACATGGATCACTTCGCCGATATCCCTCTCGGGCCCAACGTGGCCGCCTTCGTGCCCCACTCGATGCTGCGCATCGAGGTCATGGGCCTGGAAGCCTCGGTCAACCGGGCGCCCACCGAAGCGGAGCTGGACCAGATGTGCCGCCTGCTGGAAACCGCGCTGGACCAGGGCTACCTGGGCCTGAGCACCGACGGCCTGCCCTTCCACTACCTCTCGAATGACCCCAATACGGACAAGCGCATACCCACCCAGTTCGCCAGCTACGGCGAGATCAAGCGGCTGCTGAAAGTGGTGCGGGACAAGGGCAAGGTGTGGCAGACCACGCCGATCATCGAAAACCGCCTGGAGGCGTTCAAGTATTTCAGCCTGACCAGCGGCCGCCTGCACGGCAAGCCCCTCAAGACCTCCGCCCTGTCCGCGATGGAGTTCGCGCTGATGCCCAAGGGCTCCAATGCCTTCCTCGGCTTTGCAAAACTGATGAACAGCCGCCTGTTCAAGGGCAAGATGCATTTCCAGGCCCTGGGCACCAACTTCCGGATCTGGGCGGACGGTATCGTCAGCCCCCTGTTTGAAGAACTGCCCTCCACCTGCCAGCTGATCGCGAAGGAGTACGACGACCGCGAGGGCCGCATAGCCCTGCTCCACGACCCGGCCTGGGTGGAACAGTTCCGGCACGACTGGGTCGAGGGCCGGCGCGGCTGGACCTTCTCTCACCTGAAATCGAAACTGGGGGTGCCCGACAACCTGGTGCCGCGCGAACTGTCCATGTTCGTGTTCGACGGCGCACCGGTGCCGGAGTGGGACGGCGAAACCTTCCAGCAGGTATTCGAGCGCCTGCAGCAGCACCAGGCCGGCAGCGTTTCCCGCGCCCGATCCGAAGCCGAGGCCGCGGCCTTCGACAAGTTCCCGCGGCCCATTACCGAGGACGCGGATTTCATGCTGAGCCTGATGCGCGAGTACGACAAGGACTTCCGCTTCTGGGTCGACGTGGGCAACGTGGGCAACCGCGCCACCCTGGACCTGCTCCTGAACGATAACACCCTGCCCGGCTTCAACGACTCCGGCGCCCACATCACCAACATGGCGTTTTTTGACGGCAACCTGGGCGCCCTGAAGCGTGCCCAGGAAAAGGGCCTCGAGACGGTGGCGCGTATGGTGCAGCGGCTGACCTCTGAGCCGGCGGCCTTCTTCGGTCTCGACGTGGGCGAACTCGAAATCGGCGCCCCGGCCGACCTGGTGCTCATCGACCCGGAAGCACTGGCGCACTACGAGTGCGATCCCAACCGGCACTTCGAATACCGCGAAATTTTCGAGCACAAGCAGATGGTCAACCGCTCCGACGGCGTGGTGGACCGGGTGCTGATCAACGGCCACACGGTCTGGGAGGGCACCGCGTTCCGCCCGGACTACGGCACGGCGCCGGTGGGGCGGGCGCTGCGCGCCCAGGGCCAGCTCACTCTGTAGTCTGCACCGGCACCGGCAGCTGCAATTGCTCCTTCACCGCGAGCAGGCTGAAATTGGACTCGATGTTCTTGACCCCCGAGAATTTCAGGATCCGCCCCATGGACAGTTCCGAGAAATGATCCATGCTGCGCGCCACCACCTTTAACAGGTAATCGTGGGAGCCACTCATGGCGTGGCACTCCACGATGTGCTCTTCGGCTTCCACCTGGGCCAGGAACTCGCGCCGTTTGCGGTCGTTCTGCTTTTCCAGGCTGATCTGCACAAAGGCGGTAACCTGCAGTCCCAGCGCGCGCTGGTTGAGCCGCGCGCCGTAACCGCGGATCACCCCGGCCTCCTCCAGCGCCCGCACCCTGCGAAAGCAGGGGGACTCGGACAGGCCGGCCTCCTCCGCCAGTTCGACATTGGAAATACGCCCCCGGGTTTGCAGGGTGCGCAGGATGACTCTTTCCGCCCGGTCAAATTTCATGGGCATTTCCTTCTTAATATTGAGTAATTCAGGTGATATTAACCGATTTATGGCATCGAAACGGGGAATTTAGAATAAATCCACCGACGCCCGGGCGCTACTATTCTTACAGGTATGACCCCGATATAACTGAGCAGAAAGCAGGTGACACGCCATGACCGATCTCTTTGACAACCCCATGGGCCTCGACGGCTTCGAGTTCGTTGAATACGCCGCTACCGAGCGCGGCGTGCTGGAACCCGTGTTCGAGACCATGGGCTTCACCCATGTCGCGGACCACCGCTCCAAGGACGTGGACCTGTGGCGCCAGGGCGGTATCAATTTCATCATCAACTACGAACGCGGTTCCCCCGCCTGGTACCACGCCGAGGAGCACGGCCCCTCGGCCTGCGGCATGGCCTTCCGGGTGCGCGACGCCAAGGCCGCCTACGCCCGCGCTCTGGACCTGGGCGCCCAGCCCATCGATATTCCGGTGGGTCCGATGGAACTGAAACTGCCGGCGATTCGCGGCATCGGCGGCGCGATCGTTTACCTGATCGACCGCTATGAGGAAGGGGCCAATATCTATGACATCGATTTCCAGTACCTGGAGGGTGTGGACCGTCACCCGGTGGGCTGCGGCTTCGAGGTCATCGACCACCTGACCCACAACGTCTACCGCGGCCGCATGGATTACTGGGCCCGCTACTACGAGCGCCTGTTCAATTTCCGGGAGATTCGCTTTTTCGATATCAAGGGTGAGTACACCGGGCTGCGCTCGCGCGCCATGACCGCGCCGGACGGCAAGATCCGCATTCCCCTGAACGAGGAGGCCAAGGCCGGTGGCGAGGGCCAGATCGAGGAGTACCTGATGCAGTACAACGGCGAGGGCATACAGCATATCGCCCTGGCCTGCGAGAACCTGCCCGCCTGCTGGGACAGGCTGAAAGCCCTGGGGATGGAGTTCATGTCGCCGCCGCCGGATGCCTACTACGAGATGCTGGAGGAGCGCCTGCCCGGTCACGGCGAACCGGTGGAGGAATTGAAGTCCCGTGGTATCCTGCTGGACGGATCCACCCGGGACGGCGATCCACGCCTGTTATTGCAAATTTTTTCAGAGACCCTGATCGGCCCGATCTTCTTCGAGTTCATCGAGCGCAAGCACGACGAGGGCTTCGGCGAGGGTAATTTCCAGGCCCTGTTCGAATCGATCGAGCGCGACCAGTTGCGCCGCGGCGCCCTGGGCAAAGCCGACTCGGCCGCCTGAGGCAGGACTGACTCAAACAGCAGGAAGAGGCCCCAGCATGGAAATAAAACGCATACACCACGTGGCCTACCGCTGCCGCGACGCAAAGGAGACGGTGGAATTCTACCAGCGGGTGCTGGGGATGGACTTCGTACTCGCCATCGCCGAGGACCGGGTACCTTCCACCAAGGCGCCGGACCCCTACATGCATGTATTCATGGACGCGGGTATGGGCAACGTGCTGGCCTTCTTTGAACTGCCCAATTCGCCCGAGATGGGTACCGACCCCAACACCCCGGACTGGGTACAGCATATCGCGTTCGAGGTGGCCGACATGGATGCCCTGCACACCGCCCGGGCGGCTGTGGAAGCCGAGGGTCTGGAGGTCATCGGTCCCACCAATCACGGCATCTTTCACTCCATCTACTTCCGCGACCCCAACGGTCACCGGCTGGAACTGGTCGCCAACACCTGCACCGAGGAAGAAATGACCGAGCTGCATCGCGTGGCACCGGCTATGCTGGAAGAGTGGAGTCGCACCAAAAAGGCGCCGCAACACGCAGCCTGGCTGCACGAAAAGGAATTCCAGGGAGAAAGTGAATGAAACTGGCAAGCCTCAAATCCGGCCGCGACGGCCAACTGATCGTGGTGTCCCGGGACCTGAGCCGGGCGGTCAGCGCCGAAGGCATTGCCCCGACCCTGCAATACGCGCTGGACAACTGGGCCGACACCAGCCCTGACCTGGAGAAACTCTACGCCGCGTTGAACGAAGGTGCCGCCGCGGGTGATTTTCAGTTCGACCCGGCCGCCTGCGACGCGCCCCTGCCCCGGGCCTACCACTGGGCCGACGGCAGCGCCTACGTGACGCATGTGGAACTGGTGCGAAAGGCCCGCGGGGCCGAGTTACCGGAGTCGTTCTGGTCCGACCCGCTGGTCTACATGGGCGCCTCGGACGCGTTCATCGGCGCGCGGGACGACATCCTGGTGGAGAGCGAGGACTGGGGTATCGATTTCGAGGCTGAAGTCGTCGTGGTGACCGACGACGTTCCGGCCGGGGTGAGCGTGGCGCAGGCTGCAAGCCACATCCGCCTGCTCGGACTGGTCAACGACGTGTCCCTGCGCAACCTGATCCCGGCGGAACTGGGCAAGCAGTTCGGATTCTACCAGTCCAAGCCCTGGACCAGCTTCACCCCCGTCCTGGCCACCCCGGACGAACTGGGCGCAGCCTGGGACGGCGCCAGGGTGCACCTGCCGCTGCGGGCGACCCTCAACGGCGAACTGGTCGGCGCCCCCAACGCGGGCGTGGACATGACCTTCGACTTTCCGACCCTGATCGCCCACTGCGCCAGGTCCCGGTCCCTGATGGCGGGCACGGTGATCGGATCCGGCACGGTCTCCAACGTGGGAAGCCGTGACGGCTCCTGCTGCCTGGCGGAAGTGCGCTGCCTGGAAATCATTCGCGATGGCCAACCCTCCACTCCCTTCATGTCGTTCGGCGACCGGATCGAAATCGACATGCTGGACAGTCAGGGTGAGACTATTTTTGGCAAGATAGACCAGCAGGTAAAGCAATACACACCACCCGGTTGAGGGCCGCCATGAAGCTCTACTCCTATTTTCGTTCTTCCGCAGCGTTCAGGGTCCGGATAGCGCTCAGACTGAAAGGCCTGGACTACGATACCCTGCCCATCAACCTGCTGAAGGCGGAACAGAAAAGCGCCGACTACCTGGCGCTCAACCCGCAGGGGCTGGTCCCGGCGCTGGAACTGGAACCCGGTACGGTGCTGGGCCAGTCGGTGGCCCTGCTGGAGTGGCTGGAGGAGTGCCATCCCCAGCCCCACCTGCTGCCGCTGGATCCGCTGGAGCGGGCCCGGGTGCGCTCGGTGGTGAACAGCATCACCTGTGACGTACACCCCCTGTGCAATATCGCCGTCACCAACTACCTGCAGACCCGTTACGAAGCGGACAAGGACGATATCCTGGACTGGTACACCACCTGGATGCACCGCGGATTCGCGGCCATCGAACCGGTACTGGCGGCCAATAACAGGCCCTGCGCCTTCGGCGACGAGCCCGGCATGGCCGACGTTTGCCTGGTTCCCCAGGTTTACAATGCGCGCCGCTTCGACATCGACCTGGCGCCCTTCCCGCACCTCACCCGGGTGGTCGATCACTGCAGGACCCTGCCCGAGTTCGAGGCCGCCGCGCCCGAAAACCAGCCCGACAGCACCTTGCAGGTCAACTGACCCGGGACTCATCCGGACCCCACGGCGTTCCCGTATAAGCCGAAAGAACTAGGGGAACACCGACATGCGACGAATGCACGCCACCATGGCATTGGCCACAGGGCTCCTGGCCCACACGGCGTGGGCGGACCAGCCGGCGTTTAATGTCGAAGTGGAGCTCGGCGCCACCTACCAGGAGAAAAACACGGTCCAGATACCCAATGACCGCGAGGGTGATCGCTTCTCACTCAGGGACATTGCCGGGTCCGGGCCCTGGACAAGCGCCAGGATCAATTTCACCTGGGATATCAACGACCGGCACGGCCTGCGGGTGGTGCTGGCGCCGCTGTCCTACAGCGAAAGCGGCAGACTGGACGAGAACGTGCGCTTTGACGGCAAACGCTTCCTCGCTGGCCAGGCGGTAAGAGGCAGCTACCGGTTCAACTCCTGGCGCTTGGGGTACCGCTATCGCCTGCTTGCGACCGATGCGTGGCGCCTGTGGCTGGGCGGCACCCTCAAGATCAGGGACGCGAAGATCGAGCTGCGCCAGGGTGACGTGCGGGCCAGCGACGACAACCTGGGGGTGGTGCCGTTACTGCACGTCGCCGGCGAGTACCGTTTCAATGACCGGTGGAGTTTCCAGTTCGATTTCGACGGGCTGGCCGGGGGTCCCGGCCGGGCCATCGACCTCGGCCTGAAACTCGGCTACCGGATCGACGACCGCTGGCGCCTGAGCGCCGGGTATCGCGCGCTGGAGGGTGGCGTGGACACAGACGACGTGTACAACTTCGCCTGGTTCAATACCGCGCTGGTGGCATTGGACTACCGCTTCTAGCCGCACTCTCTCGCTAGGCGTTCTCACGATAATCGTTGAACAGCGAGCGCACCCTGGGATTTCGCGCCAGTTTTTCCAGCGCCGACTGTTCCAGCTGGCGCACCCATTCGCGACTGACCGCCAGCTCCTCCGCGAGCTCCGCACGGCTGCGGGGTTGCTGCTCGTCGAGGCCCCAACGACCACTGACCACGCGTCGCTCAGTGGGGTCGAGCGACCTCATCTGTCGTTCCAGGCAGCGTTTGAGTGACGCCTTTTCTGCAGCCTCCTCGGTGCTGCCGAAGGCGTCACCGGCCAGGGTGTCGACCAGTTGCAGGTCCCCATCTTCAAACAGCGGAGCGTGCAGGGACGTCCCCAGGTTGCGCAGCTGTAAAATCTCGCGCGTCTTGTCCAACGACAGTCCCGCCGCCTGAGCCAGCGCCTGGTCGGAGCGGCGCCGGGGAGAGAGGCTCTCCTGTTCCAGCCGCAGGCGATACAGCCGCGACACCTGCTCCTGCACATGATTGGGATAGCGGATCAGCGCGCCGCTCTCACCGACTGAGCGGCGAATAGCCTGGTTGATCCAGTTGAAACAATACGTGCTGAAGCGAAAACCCTTGCGGTAGTCGTATTTTTCAGCCGCGCGCATCAGCCCGAGGATACCGTCCTGCACGAGGTCGGGAAAAGGCACATTCCTGCCGCGGTATTTACCGGCGATGGTGAACACCAGTCGCAGGTTGTGCAGTATCAATTTGTCTCGCGCCCGCTCGTATCGCTGTATGAGGAGGCGGGCCCTGCGGTGCTCACGATGGCCAAAGGGCGCGGCGGCGACCCTGGCGCTATCGGGCCAATCACGCATCCAGCTGCGGATCGCGCCGGCGACTGCACTGTGGCGGCTCTCCGTCGGCCCCCCCGCCACCTCAACCATCGCGATCACCAGGGTCGCTGGCAACGCCAGCGAGCGCAAGTCGCGGAATATTGTCGACGGGGCACGACGTTTACGCAGTGACTCTGCCAGCGCCGCAAGGGCAGTTGACAAGGTTCCTTTTTTCCCCAGTTCCTGCAGCTCGCGCCGCAGCAGGAAATACTGCTCGCGATTCGCAAAGCGGCCAATGTCCGGCGCTGAATCCTGCATGGCAGCACAGAACCCGGCGAGCCACTGGCGCCTGTTCGCATCGTGAGCCAGCATCGCCAACAGCTCATCCACCGCATCCCACTTCTCGCGATCCGTCTCTTTCTCCTGCTCGCTATCGAGCAACGGGAATTGCCTCGCGGTGCCAAACAGCGCTTCCAGTTCCTGCTCAGAGGTGTCCAGGGTCCTTTGCATCACATTCGCCCTCACTGCTTCGTCACTCTTGGTACGCAAGTACGGCCTGCAATGACCGACCTCAGAGCGCCTCTTGTCGATAAAATTCACGACAAAACCTGGTCAATAAATCCGCCGGCGACGTTCTTTCGTAAGCAGTAACAGGCCCGCCACACGGAACAGCAATGAACAAACCTGCCATTGAACAGCGCCCCCTGTACGGTATCGGTACCGTGGCGCGCCTGACGGGCATCAAGCCGGACACCCTGCGGGTCTGGGAAAGACGCTACGGACTGGGAGCCAGCCGCAAGACAGAGACCGGACGCAGGCAGTACACCCAGTCTGATCTGGAGCACCTGCAGATTATCGCCAGACTCATTGACCGTGGTGCACGCATCGGCGAGGTGGCGGGGGCAAATCGCAAGACCCTGGACATGCTGCTGCGCCGGGACGCCACCAATGATCAGCTCTCGGGCGCGTCCGGTAAACCGCACACCGTGTTTGTCGGCCCCGCCCTGTGCGACTGGCTGGATGCCCACCAGGGCTGCGTTGCGCGGGTGGAGGCCACGCTGATGCGCTCGGTGCTGGCAGAGGTTCAGGCCAAATCACTGGCTGCCATTGAACAGGCCGACGCCCTGGTACTGGAAATCTCGGCGCTCTCCCCCAGCCAGGAGGCCCTGGCCGACAGGGTGGCCAGTACCCTGGGGGCCGGCAGGGTGATCGTATATTACCGTTTCGGCAATGGTCGCCGGGTCGGCGCGTTGCAGGCGCGGGGTTATACGGTACTGCCGTTCCCGCCGGATCCGGTGCGCCTGGCCTGCGAACTGGCTCGCTGCGAGACAGAACGGGCAACCACGCAGGGCGAAACCAGCCTGGGTGAACTGGTAGACATTCACCCGCGAAAATACAGCGAGGCCGATCTGTCAGCGGCGGCTGCCCTGAAGGGCGCACTGGATTGTGAATGTCCCCCGCATATTGTGTCGCTGATCAGGTCGCTCGCTGAATTCGAACAGTACTCCGCCAACTGCTCAGTCGAAAACTGGCGCGAGGCGGCAGTGCACGCCTGCATTTACGCCTACACCGGCCAGGCGCGCTGGCTCATGGAACGGGCGTTGGACGCACTGCTGGATGGTCACGACCAGGACCAGGACGTCCCGTAGACGGGCTAGCTGGCTTCCGGCACAGACCGCAGCGGACAGGTCACCCGTCCGCCACATCGAAAGCAATCGGCATGCGCTTGATGCCATTGATGAAATTGGAACGCAGCCAGGCGATCTCACCGTCCAGACGCGGATTGCGCATACGGCGCACGATCTCCTCGAAGATAACCATCAGCTCCAGTCGCGCCAGGTGCGAACCGAGGCAGAAGTGCTGCCCGATGCCGAACGCGCGATGCTCGTTGCGCACGTCCTCGCGCTGGTTGCGGGTGATATCGAAACGGTCACCATCGGCAAATACCCTTTCGTCGGCACTGGCGGCGCCGTAGTACATCTGGACCCGGTCACCCTTCCTGATCTGTTTGCCGCACAGTTCCACGTTGTCCATCGCGGTGCGACGGAAGGCGATCACCGCCGGGTTGAAACGCAGGAATTCCTCGATCGCATCCTCGATTTTTGACGGGTCGTCCACCAGGGCCTGGTACTGCTCCGGGTTTTCCATCAGCAGGCGCATACCGTGGGTCGTCACGGTACGGGTGGTCTCATTCCCGGCAACCATCAGCATCAGGAAGAAATTGCAGAACTCCGCTTCCGTCAGCGGTTCATCCTCTACCGTGCCGGTCAACAGCACATTGACGATATCATTCCGGGGCTGGTCCTGGTGCAGTTGGGCCGCCTCGTTGGCGATCATGAACATCTCGATCATGGCGTTGGTGCCATGTTCCCTGCTGATCGTCAGCTCCGGGTCGTCCATGCCAATCATGATATTGGTCAACTCGAACAGGCGCTTGCGTTTCTCGATCGGCACGCCCATCAGCTCGCAGATGGCGATGAGCGGCAGCTCCGCCGCCACGTCCTCCACAAACTCGCAGCGCCCTCCCTCGACCGCGCGGTCGACGATATCCCTGGCCACCTCCCGGAAGCGCTCGTGGTAGGAATCCACGGCTTTGGGGGTAAAGGCCGCGCGCACCAGGCGCCGGAACTTCAGGTGCTGGGGCGGATCCATGTTGATCAACTGGGTCTGCATCATGGCCAGGTCCTCGTCCGGCGGCTCAATCAGCAGGCAGGAGCGCTCGGCGGAGGAGAACAGCGCCGGGTTCTTGGAGATGTAATCCAGTTCCTCCTGCCGGGTGATCACCCAGAAACCCACCCCCTCCTCCGGGTTCTCGTGCCAGTACACGGGTTCCTCGTTGCGCAGGTACCTGTAGACATCGCGGGGCAGACCGCCGATGAAGGTTTCCGGTTCGGTCAGGGCAATTCGGGGACAGCCGGGCATGGGGCATACCTCCTCAGAGGGAAGACAATACGCTTTACACTATAGCCTATTAGTTGTTAGTTTCAAGCGCGAAAACCCTCTGCCGGCGCCACCGGGCCACAGCGGCAGCCGGTTCAGCGCGGCGCGGTGTATTCGTCGATGACCTTTTCAATGGCTTCGGCGCAGACCGCGCAGAAGGCTTCGGTCCGGGTAAACATCAGGCAGTTCTGCTCTGGCCGGTAAATCCCCCGGGCCTGGTAATTGCCCCCCTCAAAAGCCCCCACCACCCCATTCTGGCCCGACTCGGCGAACAGCTTCTCGACGAAGGCCTGGTTGTCGCGGAACAGCTTGTTCATGTCCGCCTCGGGGGCGTTGTCCGCCCGCAACTGGCGCCGGGTCTCCTGGTAGGCCAGGGCGTGTTTTTCGTAGGCCTGCTTCGGCCAGGCGGTGGGCAGCGGTGTCCCGTCGGCCACGTGATGCGTCCACTTGAGGCGATCGGGATCGAGCAGTGCGGTGACGTTCGGCTCGTAGGGCTCGGTAATCACCTCCGGCGCCTGGTACTGCACTGAACTGGTGTAGTACTCGTCCGCCAGGCCGGCGAAGTGATGGCCGAATTCGTGTACGAACAGGTAGGGCGCCCACTCACTGTTGGCCGCCGCCGTACTGTACAGTCCGTAGATCCCGCCACCGCCGTACACCTCGGTGTTGGTCAGTATCTCGATGAAATCGTAGGGCGCCGACGACGCGATGCGGCGCATGGCCTTGTTATCGAAAGTCAGCACATAGCGTTCCGATCGAAAGGCGTCATAGGTCGCGCCGATCGGCGAATCGCGAAAGGTGCCCGTGGACGGACGGGACACGCCGGACTCGGCAGCCGCCGGCGCCAGGGCCCAGACATTGAAATCATTCCTGCGCTCGCGGAAGGGCGAGGTGGCAAACAGGACTTCGGTCAGCTCCCGGGCTTTCGCCAGGAATGCGTCGTGCTCCCCGGCCGTGTAACCGTCTCCCAGCAGCAGCAGGTCGACGCTGGTCGCAGGATCGCCGCTGTGCTGGATGGCGACCACCTGACCCGCGTACCGGGCCGACTCGCGGTGTACCAGCATGTCGGCCGGATCGAGTTCGATGCGCCACACCTCGACAAAGGCATTGCCGTCGCCCCGCTTCTTCAGCACGAGTTGGAATACCCCGTCCTGCGCCGGGAAGCGCACGGATTCGTGGAAGGCTCGGTTGATCTGTTCCGCCTCGGCGGTGGTTTCCCACTCGCCGTAGATGCTGCTGAAGCTGCGCGACCAGGCGATCTTGCCGCTCCCGGGATCAACTATCTCGAACAGGTATTTGCCGCGCGCGGTCTGGTCCAGGGGCTGGGCCATGTTGCCGGGCCAGGGCAGCGGTTCGATAACCACCTGGTCGAGAACGAACAGCTCCTGCACCTGGTTGCCACTGTGGATGTAGTCCACCCGCATGGTGGCCGGCGCGGTCCCGGCGCCTGCGGGAAAAGGCCACCACAGGATGACAACAACAGTCCACACAAACCGCTTCATCAATCCTCCCTTGCGGCCGGGACGGCCCTACAGGTCGATCACGTTGGAACGCACCAGTACCCCGCCATCCACCACCAGGTCGTGCCCGGTGATAAACGAGGCCCGGTCAGAGCAAAGGTAGACCACCGCGTCGGCTATTTCCTGCGGCTCGGCCAGCCGGCCCATGGCGTGGGCATTCAGCACCCGGTCGCGTACCGCCGGCATCTTCTCCAGGTAAAACTGCATGCCCCCGGTATTGATACCCCCGGGACAGACCGTGTTCACCCGCACCCCGCGCCGGGCATACTCCACCGCGGCGGCCTTGCTCAGGGTTATCACGCCGCCCTTGGCGGCTGCGTAAGCGGACTGGAACGCCTCGCCGCGCAGGCCGGATACCGAGGCGATATTCACCACCGCGCCGCCACCGGAGGCCTCGATCAGGGGCAGCTGGTACTTCAGGCACAACCACACCCCGCGCAGGGTGACCGCATGACAGCGGTCCCACTCGTCCTCGCTGAGCTCGGTCAGGGGCTTGTTGGGGGCGCCCAGGGCGGCGTTGTTGGAGACCCAGTGCAGGCCACCGAAACGCTCCCGGGTCGTCTCGACCACCTGCTGCACCTCCCCCGACTGCGCCATGTCGCAGGGCAGGAACAGCGCCTGCACGCCACAGTCCGAGACCTGCTGCGCGGTTTCCCGGCCGCCCTTCTCGTTGATATCCGCGATGACCACGTTGGCGCCCTCGCGGGCGAAGGCCAGGGCCGTGGCGCGGCCGGTCCCCGCGCCGCCCCCCATGACCAGGGCGACCCGGTCACTCACCTTTTTCGCTCCGGCCCTGCTCCAGCACGGCGTCGCGCCGGGCCGCGATCTCGGACCCCATCACTTCCCGCGCGGCGATGATCGACTGTTCCTCTTCCCAGGCCAGGGCCTGGTCATAGGGCATGCAGTAACCCTGGTCGATCAGGGCCTTGTAGCGCGGCAGGACGCCCGGCACGGTAGCGCACATGGCCCGGGCCATCTCGATCGCCCGGGGCAGCAGCTCCTCCGCCGGCACCACGTGATTCACCAGCCCCCAGTCATAGGCCTGCGCCGCGAATACGGGTTTGCCGGTGAAAGAGACTTCCTTGGCCCGGGACAGGCCGATAAGCCGCGGCAGGGTCTGGCTCAGGCCCCAGCCCGGCAACAGGCCCACCCGGGCGTGGGTGTCGGCAAAGCGCGCGCCCTCCGCGGCGATCAGTACGTCACAGGCCAGGGCCAGTTCGAAGCCGCCGGTAACCGCGTGACCGTTGATAGCGCCGATAATCGGGCCGTCGAACGCCGCCATGGACTTGACCAGGTCGTTGTTGACATCGCCGGAAGAGTCGCCCTCTGCCTCGGACAGTTCCTTCAGGTCCAGCCCGGCGCAAAAGGCGCGGCCGCGGCCGGTCAGGATCAGTACCTGGATCGCCGGGTCCGCGCCGCAGTCCGCCAGGGCCGCGATCAATTCGGCGCGCAGTGCCCGCGACAGGGCATTCATCTCATCCGGGCGATTCAGGGTGAAGATGGCGTAGCCGTCGTGTTTTTCCACGATCAGGTTGCTCATATCAGTGCTCCAGTAACGAGGGGGTTTTGAGAACGTTCAGCTGTTTCGCTATCGCCGGGCCGCGCAGGATATCCTGGGTCGACCAGTCCGGCTCTGGGTCGTGGTCCGCCAGCCAGGCAACCACGGCGGCTATCGCCTGGGGAGTGCAGGGCTTGAAGCGCGCCATCACTTCCTCGGTCATGCCTGCCGACTTCATCACCTCGGTCACCACCGTACCCGGCTCCAGGTTGAATACCCGCAGGCCCCGGTCGGGATGCTCCACCCGCAGCGAGCCGGCCATCCGCACCAGCGCCGCCTTGGAGGACGGGTAGGCGAAGCCCCAGCCGCCGCGATCCGCCGGGGCCGGCGGATTGTTAAAGGCCGTAAAGGAGACCATGTTGATGATGGTGCCGGCGCCGCGGGCTTCCATGCCCGGCAACAGCGCGCGCACCAGGGCCAGCGGCGTGAACAGGTTGCCCTGGTAGATGGCGTCCAGCTGCTCCCGGGTCACCTCCATCAGGCGCTCCAGGTTGCCCGCCCCCTGGTACACGGCATTATTGAACAGCAGGTCCACCCGGCCGAAATGTTCCAGTGCCCGGCCCGCGGCGGCAACCACGGCGTCTTCATCCAGGATATCCGCCGGCAGGCACAGGGCCTCGCCGCCCTGGGCACGAACGGCTGCGGCTGTGGCTTCCAGGCTGCCCGGCAGGGCACTGGCTTTGCCCACGTGGTCGTGGGCCTCACCCTCCTGCAGGGTGCGGGCGGTGATCGCCACGTCGAAGCCCGCCCGGGCCAGGGCCACCGCGGACTCCGCCCCGACGCCGCGACTGGCGCCGGTGATAAAAGCGACTTTTCGGCTCATCTGTTGCTCTCCCTGTTTCAGCGGGCCTGTGGGCGTACGCCGCGCCCGGTTTGATGGTTCAGACCCGAACCCACATTATTGGCCATCCCGCTGGCAATGTGACCCCGCGGGCGGATAATCGGCGGCACGGTTTAAAATCACGGGAACATTCATGGCACTGAGCAAGATCATGGTGGTCATCGACCCCACCACCGAGCAACAACCGGCGTTTGAGCGTGGCCTGGATTCGGCGCGCATGACCAGTGCCAGCCTGCACCTGTACCTGTGTGTGAGTGCGGAAAACCGTGACGCTGACCCGGCGGCGGCACGGCTCGAATACCAGCCGCTGCTGGATGCCCTGTCGGCCCGCGCCGAGGCCGGGGGCGTCACCACCGTGACGGAACTGGAGCAGGCGGTCGACTGGCGCCGGGAAGCGGTATCTGCCGCGGCCCGCTGTGGCGCCTCCATGGTGTTCAAGGGCTCCTTCGACCATTCCAGCGTGGACCGGCAAAAGCGCCAGACCGCCGACTGGACCCTGCTGCGAACCGCGCCCTGCCCGGTCCTGCTGGTGAAAAATTTCCACGACTGGCAACACCGCCGGGTATTGGCGGCGATCAACCCGGAGACCACCGACGAGGCCCACATCCGGCTCAACAACCAGATCACCGGCGTGGCCCAGAGCTTCAGTTCGGCCTACGGCTCCGAGGCCCACTTCGTGGCCGCCTACCACGACCTGAACCACGCCCCCGACCGCGCCGGACTGGCGCGGCAATGCGGCGTGCCGGAGGATCGCATCCACCTGGAGCACGGCCAGGCGGCCGACGCCATTCGCGATACCGCGGCAAGCCTGGACGTGGACCTGATCATCGTCGGCACCGTGGGCCGCGACGGCATCAAGGGCCAGGTGGTCGGCAATACCAGCGAGCGCCTGCTGGACCAGACCCATTCGGATATGCTGGTGCTGAACTGACCGCGACGGCGCGGGTCAGCACTCGATAATATTCACCGGCACGTCCAGCACATGGACCGCGAGGCCGCCGCGCGCGGTCTCCTTGTATTTTTCCTGCATGTCGCGGCCGGTGTCGCGCATGGTGCGGATTACCTGGTCCAGGGACACGAAGTGCTGGCCGTCCCCCTGCAGGGCCATGCGCGAGGCACTGATCGCCTTGATCGCCGCCATCGCGTTGCGCTCGATACAGGGCACCTGGACCAGGCCGCCCACCGGGTCGCAGGTCAGGCCGAGGTTGTGCTCCATGGCGATTTCCGCCGCGTTCTCCACCTGTGCCACGGTACCGCCGAGCACCTCGGTGAGCGCGCCGGCGGCCATGGAGCAGGCTGAGCCCACCTCTCCCTGGCAGCCGACCTCGGCGCCGCTGATCGAGGCATTGGCCTTGTACAGCAGGCCGATGGCCGCCGCGGTGAGCAGGAAACGGGGCACATCCTCCTCGCTGGCGCCGGGACAGAAACGCTGCTGGTAGCTCAGCACCGCCGGGATAATGCCCGCTGCCCCGTTGGTCGGCGCGGTCACCAGCCGGCCGCCGGCCGCGTTTTCCTCGTTGACGGCCAGCGCGAACAGGGTCACCCAGTCCATCACCGTCAAGGGATCCTGCCCGACCCCGGAGCGCTTGCATAACTGCCGCTGCAGCTGTGGCGCCCGGCGCTTCACCTTGAGGCCGCCGGGCAGGATACCCTCGGTCTCACAACCCCGTTCAATACAGGCCTGCATCACCCGCCACAGGTTCAGCAACTGCGCTTCGACCTCGGCCCGGCTGCGCCAGGCCTGTTCATTGCGCAGCATCAGGGAACTGATCGACAGGCCGGTTTCCTTGCACCGTGCCAGCAACCCGGCGGCGGTAGTGAAGGGATAGGGAAGCTGCGTATCCTCATCCACCAGTACCGGCGCGCCCGGGCCACTGGGGTCGACCACGAAGCCGCCGCCCACTGAGAAATACTCGCGACTGTACAATTGTTTGCCGTCGCTGCTGCAGGCAGTGAAGCGCATCCCATTGGCGTGGAAAGGCAGGAACTCCTCGCGGTGCATCACCAGGTCGTCGCGGTAGTTGAATGGGATCGCGTGCGTCCCGAGCAGCCGCAGCGTGCCGCCCTCGCGGGCCGCCTGTACCCTGTCCGGGATGCTCTCGACATCCACCGCTTCCGGGGTTTCCCCTTCCAGTCCCAGGATGATGGCCTTGGGCGAGCCGTGCCCGGCACCGGTGGCCCCCAGCGAACCGTACAGCTCGGATATTACCCGGGCACAGTCCCCCAGCAGACCTGCCTGCTGCAGATCCGTGACGAAACGGCGCGCCGCCACCATCGGTCCCACGGTGTGGGAGCTGGACGGCCCGATGCCGATCTTGAACAGGTCGAAGGTGCTGACTGCCATGGCGTACAGTGTAGTACGCCCGGCAGGTTCTCCCCAGCGCTGCCCGCACCCCGGCCGGGGTCAGGCGGCCGGGTAAAGTACCCGCTGCACGTTCCCCAGGTGTTGCATCACTTCCCCGTGATCACGGCCACTGATGTGCACGTGCGCGACCTTGCGGCGAGGAGCCGCCGACTTGTTGTAGTCGACCAGCGCGGCCTGCGGGGGCAACTGGCGCAGGGTGTACTCGCGATTGTACTGGCCCAGCACATTGATCATCGCCTCGCAACGGGACACCTCGGTGTTCCCCAGCGGCATACCCAGCAAGGCGCGCAGGTGGTTCTCAAACTGGCTGGTGGCCTCGCTGCGGAACGTCCAGTGCCCGCTGTTATGGACCCTGGGCGCCAGCTCGTTGATCAGCAGGCGCTCCCCCCACACGAAACACTCCATGGCCAGCACGCCCACATAATCGAGTGATTGCAGCAGGGCGTGGGCATACTCTCGCGCTCGCCGCTCCACCGCGGCGGGGAGGCCGAGGGAAGGGGCTATCGAGGTCAGCAGGATACCGTCGCTGTGACTGTTTTCCGTGGCCGGGTACAGCGCGACCTCACCGTTGACCGACCGCACGGCCAGGATGGAAATCTCGCGCTCGAAGGGAATCAGCGATTCGACCAGCCAGTCGCCCTGTTCCTGCCCGCGGCAAAATGCCTGCAAGTCCCGCGCTGACCGGAGCCGCCACTGGCCCTTGCCGTCATACCCGTCGCGGCAGGTTTTGACCACGACCGGCAAACCCAGCTGGCGCACCGCGTCGGCCACCCCGGCCACTGTCGTCGCGCCGCGAAACGGCGAGGTGTCAAGGCCCAGGTCGGCGATAAAGCGTTTTTCCGCCAGCCGATGCTGCAGGGTCGCCACCGTATCGGGCCGGGGATACACGGGGCAATGGTCTGTCAGCGCCCCCAGCAGGGAGACATCGACGTTCTCGCGCTCGACGGTGACCACATCCGGGTTGCCCAGGGCGGCGAGCAGGTCCAGCGGGCCCGCACCGGGTGCTCGACGCACCACCGGGCCGAGTCCCTCGACACTGCTCACGTCCTCGTCGTGTTCCGCCAGAAAGCTGCAGCGCAGGCCCATCTGCAGGCCCGCCAAGGCCAGCATCCTCGCGAGCTGGCCGCTCCCGATGATGGCTACGCGCATTCCTGCACCTCCTCCTCGATCCTGGAAAACTCCATTTCCCGGAAGTAGGCGAGTCGGGCGCACAGGTCTGCATCAGATATCGCCAGGACCTGCGCCGCCAGCAGGCCGGCGTTGTAGGCCCCCGAGCCGCCGATTGCCTGGGTTGCAACAGCCACCCCGGCCGGCATCTGGACAATGGAGAGCAGGCTGTCCATGCCGTTCAGGGCCTTGCTCTGCACCGGCACGGCGATTACCGGCAACAGGGTCATGGACGCCGTCATCCCCGGTAGATGGGCCGCTCCGCCGGCACCGGCGATGATCACCTTGAGGCCGCGACCGCTCGCACCACTGGCATATTCCACCAGCCGGTCGGGCGTGCGGTGGGCGGACACCACGCGCGTCTCAAAGGGAATGTTGAGCAACTCGAGCACCTCGGTGGCCCGGCGCATGGTCGGCCAATCAGAGCGGGACCCCATGATCACGCCCACCAGGGGCTTGCTGTGCGACTTGACAGATTTCACAAAACACCTCCGTTGCCGGGCTGCAGCCAGCTTGCGGCACTGATATAGAGTGGGATACCCACCAGTACATTGAATGGAAACGTGATGGCCAGCGAGGCCGCTATCGACAGCCCGTGGTTTGCACCGGGCAGGGCCTGGCGCATTACCGCGGGTACCGCGATGTAGGAGGCGCTGCCCCCCAGCGTCGCCAGCAGGGCGATACCGCCGGTGGAAAAACCCAGCGCCAGGGCCAGCAGGCCGCCCAGTGACGCCCCCATCAGGGGCATGACGACCCCGAAGGACGTTATGAACGGCGCGGTGGCCCGGATTTCAGGCAAGCGGGTGGCTGCCAGCAAACCCATTTCCAGCAGGAACAATGCCAGCACACCCTGGAACAGGCCGCCGAAGAACGGCATGATACCGTCCACCGCGGTGCCGCCCAGGTAACCGATCAGCATGGCGCCCACCATCACCACCACGCCCTGGTTACAGAAGGTCTCGTGCATCAGGTCGCGCATGGAGTGCTGCTCACTGCGCAGTCCCGCCAGGACCAGGCCCACACCGATAGCCGGCATCTCCAGCAGCACCACGAACAGGGGGAAGTAGGCCTCGTAGTGGATACCCTGGGCCTCCAGCATCGCCACCGAGACGGCATAGGTCCCGACGCTGACTGAACCGTAGTGCGCGGCGATGGATGCCGCATCTTCCCGGGACAGTTGGCCGAACCGGGACAGGAGCGGGAATGCGATCAGTGGCAGGACCAGCCCCATGGCCACCACCGCCAGCGCCTGCCAACCGAGGGTCAGGGTGGCGTGATCGCGCAGGGCTATACCACCTTTCAAGCCAATGGCGATCAGCAGGAACAGGGTCAGGCTCTGGTACAGGCTCCTGGGAAACTGTACGTCTGACCGGATCACGCGGGCGAGAAACCCGAGCAGGAAAAATCCGGCAACCACACTCACTGTTCGGTCCTCGCCGGGTGATAGTTACGCGCCAACGGCAGCGATACCGCCTGCATGCCGCGCTGCCGCAACCACTGGACCGAGCACAGGCCGAATAACAGCAGGCCCACCGTCAGCAGGCCCCAGTCCGCCAGGCCACTGACACCGAGCGCAGCTCCCGCCAGGATCAGGAGGCTGGCGCAGGTCAGGCCAAATTTTGTCTGGGTGTTTTCCATTGTGTTCTCTCCATCCGGGTCGCGCCGGTGCAGCGCGACGTCGGGGCGAAGTATGACCAGATCGTTAAATAGATAAAAATAGATATTTTTTATCTAAATATTAGATTAACCTCTATATATGGTTTCGCGATTACATGCCCGGATAGGCACGTTCAGGCAGCTGGAAATCCTGCTGGCGGTTTACGATCACGGTGGCGTGTCAGCAGCATCAGAGCAGCTGCACCTGACCCAGCCCACGGTCTCCATGCAGCTGAAGAAGCTGTCGAGTGCCGTTGAGATGCCCCTGTACCACCGGCTTGGCAAGCGCCTCGCGTTCACCCCGGCGGGCGAGGCGCTGGTGGAGACCGCGCGTAAAATCCTGCAGCAGACGGAGCGGCTGGAGATGCACCTGGCCGATCTGCGCGGATTGAAGACCGGCACCCTGCGCATTGCGGTGGTCACCACGTCGAAATACTTCATCCCCCATTTACTCGGCTCCTTCTGCGAGCACTATCCCGACCTGGACGTACAGTTCCGGGTGGGAAACAGGGAAAAGATCATCGAGCGCCTGCACGATGGACTGGACGATCTGTACGTGTTCAGTCACCCCCCGAGCCAGGAAGACATTGCCGCCAGCGATTTCCTGCCCAATCCCCTGGTGGCAATCGCACCGGAGGGCCATCCCCTGGCCCGGCGCCGCAGCCTGACCCTGCGCGACCTGGAGAAATACCCGTTCCTGATGCGAGAGCAGGGCTCGGGGACCCGGTATGCCATCGAAAACCACCTGCGCAAAAAAGGCATTCAACTGTCAGTCAAAATGACGATAGAAAGTAACGAGGCGATCAAGCACGCGGTCATGTCCGGTCTCGGCATATCCATCCTGTCCGCCCATACGCTGACCTTCGGTGGCCGCGCCGGCCTGGCCGAGCTGCGGGTAAAAGGCCTGCCGATCCGCTCCCGGTGGTACCTGGTGCGGCAACGGCAACTGGAACCCTCCCCGGCCGCCCAGGCATTTTTGGATTACCTGGCATCCAGTGACGAGTTGGGAGCGGTTATTCGCCAGCTGTCCGGCGAATTGGTACCCTAGCTCCCCCACCTGACACGGCGGCATGGACGCCCCGCGACTGGAGCACAGCCTATGACGCACCGAACTGAACTCTGGGTAGAGCGCAGTGATCTTCGCTCGACGAAGGTCGTGCGGAACGAGACACCGCCGTTGAACCCGGGCCAGGTACTGGTGGCGATCGACAAGTTCGCCCTCACCGCCAACAACGTCAGCTACGCCCTGTCGGGGGACATGATCGGTTACTGGGGTTTCTTCCCCGCCGCGGGTCCCTGGGGCAAGGTACCGGCCTGGGGCTGCGCCGACGTGATTGAATCCCGCTGCCCCGAACTTCCCGCCGGCGAGCGCCTGTGGGGCTTTTTCCCCATGGCCAGCCACGCCGTGCTGCAGCCAGGCAAGGTACGCGCGGACCAGTTCATCGACGTCAGTGCGCACCGCCGCGAGCTGCCCGGACTCTACAACCTGTATCGCCGCACGCTGGCTGAACCGGAGGCCATACAACAGTTTGAAAACGAGCGCTGTCTGCTGTTTCCCCTGTTCGCCACCTCGTTTTTCCTCTACGACTACCTGCAGTACAGGGAACTGTTCGGCGCCAGCCAGGTCCTGATCGGTTCCGCGTCGTCCAAGACCGGCTTTGGTCTGGCCAAACTGCTGCACGACGACCCGGCGCTGACGGTGCGGGTTATCGGATTCACATCGCCAGGCAACCGCGAATTTGTCGAGCGCCTCGACTGTTGCGACCGGGTGCTGCTGTACGGTGATGAGGCACAGCTTGATGCCACCGTGCCCTCGGCCTACGTGGACATGTCGGGCGACAGTCGCCTGACCGCCGCGCTGCACAAGCACCTCGGCGACAACATGAAAGCCAGCATCATGGTAGGCGCCACCCACTGGCAACAGCAGGGCAGACCGGAAGGGTTGCCTGGCGCACAGCCCGAGTTCTTTTTCGCCCCCGGTCATATTGCGACCCGGGAGCAGGAATGGGGACCCGGGGTGCCCATGGCGAAAGCCATGAAAGCCAGCGTCACCATCGCGGCCGGAGTCAGGGACCTGATGACCGTCGACTGGCTGCGCGGTGCCGACGCGCTGCAATCAGCCTGGCTGGATATGCTGGATAACAAACTGGGCGGCAATCACGGCCTGATGGTCTCTCTGCTGGACGAAGAGGATGGCAATGCATGACTGAGAGTAGCGACTACACCCCTCCGCGGGTGTGGACCTGGGACAAGCCCAGCGGCGGCAAATTCGAGGCGATCAACCGCCCCATCGCCGGCCCCACCCACGAGCGTGAGTTACCCGTGGGCAAGCATCCGCTGCAGCTGTATTCCCTGGCCACACCCAACGGCGTAAAAGTGACCGTACTGCTGGAAGAGTTACTGGCGCTGGGCAAAGACGGTGCCGAATACGACGCCTGGCTGATCAACATCGATGACGGCGAACAGTTCGGCAGCGGCTTTGTGGAGATTAACCCGAATTCCAAGATACCGGCGCTGCTGGACCGGAGCACCTCGCCGCCGATCCGCGTTTTCGAGTCCGGGGCCATCCTGGTCTACCTGGCCGAGAAGTTCGGCGCGTTTCTGCCCACGGAGCCGTCAGCCCGCGCGGAATGCCTGTCCTGGCTGTTCTGGCAGATGAGCAGCGCCGCCTTTCTCGGCGGCGGCTTCGGGCATTTCTACGCCTATGCGCCGGAGCGGTGGGAATACCCGATCAACCGCTACGCCATGGAGGTCAAGCGCCAACTGGATGTGCTGGACCGCAACCTGGCCGAGCGGCAGTACGTGGGCGGCGACGAATACACCATCGCCGACATGGCTATCTACGCCTGGTACGGCGCTCTGGTGATGGGCAGGCTGTACGAGGCCGGCGAGTTTCTCGACGTCGAGTCCTACCACCATGTGGTGCGCTGGACCGGGGAGATCCACAGCCGCCCGGCGGTGCAGCGCGGCCGGCGGGTCAACCGGGTCTGGGGAGCGGAGGAATTCCAGCTCCGCGAGCGCCACGACGCCAGCGACCTGGACTGATCGACAAATTCGGGGACAGTTTACTTAATTCCGGCAAAGCCGGAATTAAGTAAACTGTCCCCGAAATACCATTAAGTGAACTGTCCCCGAATTTCGGCGGGATCGCTGAAGAAGGCGGGATAGTCCCGCCAGTAGTACTTGAGGGCGGGGTCCTGCCAGTTGCCGTAGATACTGGCCCAGTCCAGCCCCTCGATGCGCCAGCCGTGGTGCGGCTCCAGGTTGGTCACGAACACCGGCGCCCCGTAGTCGCAGAAGCGGGTATCGACACTGATGCGCACGGTGTCCGCCGTGGTATTGGGCTCGGCCCGGTGTACGCAGCAGGAGTGAAAAATAATCACGTCGCCCCGGGACACGTCAGAGACATGCCAGACATCCTCATGCGGGAAAATCTCGCACTGCACGCCACCCACACCCTCGGCGCTGAAGACCCGGCGGACACCCTGCAGGTGGGACCGGGGCAGTAACTTCAGCCGCCCCATGCCCGCCGCCACATCGTGCAGCGCCACCCAGATACCCGCCATGGTCGGGCCGGCCTGGTGGGAGTGCGCATCCTGGTGCGGTGGGGTTTCGTAGCCAAGCATCCGCGGCGTCGCGATGCGCGCCATCTTCATCGGGTAGACGAAGACCTCGTCATCGACGACGGTCCGCATCAGGCGCTGGATGCCTTCCTCGTGGAAAAAACTGTGAAAGCCATGCAGCGACTGGATACGGGGGTAGACCGCATCCCAGATCGGGTCGGTTTCGAAAAACGGCTCTCCCTCCAGCACCGGCCGTTGGCTCGCCCGGTCATATCCCACCTGGCTCGGCAGGCAGGCGAGGATATCCTGCAACAGGTCGTCACAGCGCGCTGGATCGACAAACGCGGGCAGGTAGAGATAACCGTACTGCTGAAACCGTTCGCGCAATGCACAGGCGGGCTCCTCGGCTCCGGACACGACCAGGGGGTGGTTAACAGGCATGCAAAATCTACTCGTGTTCAGAGACCGGGGTCTACAATGGAAGCAGGACATCGGGAGTAAGTAAATATGGCTGATAAAATTTTCGGGGAGCTGTCCCGGCGGCGCTTCCTGCAGGGCCTGGCGCTGGGTTCCGCGGCACCGGTTCTCCGTGCAGCCGATCACTGCACGGGACCCCAGCCACGGCCCCCCGGCGACCTGCCCTACAGCGACTTCGGGCAGGACAGCACGGCCGGGGAGGTCACCCGAGGACTGGATCTCGCGGGGCTGCGAGTCGTGATCACCGGCTGCAATTCCGGCCTCGGTTATGAGTCGATGCGGGTACTGGCCGAGCGCGGCGCGCAGGTCATCGGCACCGCCCGCACCAGGGAGAAGGCGCACCAGGCCTGTGCCAGCATTGCCGGCGACACCATACCCCTGGTGCTGGAACTCACCGACCAGGCCTCGATCCGGACCTGTGCGGCAGCTATCAATGCAATGGCAGAGCCCATCGACGTACTGATGTGCAATGCCGGCATCATGGCCCTGCCCGAACTGGAACTGGTCAACGGCGTGGAGAAGCAGTTCGCGGTCAATCACCTCGGCCACTTCCTCTTTACCAGCCTGTTGCAGGACGCGGTGGTGGAGGCACCTGCGGGCCGCATCGTCATCCTCAGCAGCTGCGCCCATTTCAGTGCGCCGTCGATGGGCATCGATTTCGACAACCTGGACGGCGCGGCATCCTATGCCCCGTGGACAGCGTACGGCCAGTCCAAGCTGGCCAATGGCCTGCACGCGCTGGCCCTGTCCCGGCGCCTGGCGGGCAAGGGGGTGGTCGCCAATGCGGTCCATCCCGGCGTCATCGGCACCAACCTGTGGCGCCAGTTGCCACCCAAAGACCGCGCCTACGACAAGTCGACTCCCGAGGGAGCGGCTACCCAGTGCTATGCGGCGGTCCACCCGCTTGCCGCGAAGATCAGCGGCCAGTACCTGGCGGACTGCAACCCCGCGCTGGCCAACCCCCTGATGTATGACCGGGCTCTCGCCGACCGGCTGTGGGCGGTCTCCGAAGAGCTGACCTCTGGCTGACCCCGACTGGCGGCGGCGCTTGTGGACGGGTTATCAGTGGTCCCTGAGCTGCACGTCGCGGTCCTGTCGGTTGAGCCAGGCCAGCACCTCGTCCTGGGGCACCTCGCGCCCGAGCGCCTCCTCGAGCAGTGTCCACTGCCGGCGAATCTCGGCCACGGCGGATTCGACTTCCTCGGCCGTGCGCTGACCGTCCGCAGAAATATGCTCCACTTCCAGCGCCTGGAACAGGGTGGCAAAAGCCTGGTAGACCCGGTCGTCCAGCCTGGTCGCTGCTACCATCGAATTTCCGCCCTCCTGACCGGTGCCGGCCCCGCGGGCCGGATACAAAGTTGAACCGGCACCATGTCACAGGCGATCCCGGGCGGCAACAGGCTGAGGCAATTGAACCGATCGGGGATATACACTGTATAACTGACAGTCACTGCCTGGCCGCGGCCGACCAGCTTCATCACACCCAAACAGGGAAACACACCCATGAAATTCGCCTATCACGCCACGATGTGCCCACCCGAACAATATCTTCCTCTTGCCCTGGCGGCGGAGGAAGCGGGCTTCGATACGTTCACCTTCCCGGACAGTATCTGCTATCCCAAGGAGGGCTCCGACGTCTATCCCTACAACGACGACGGCACCCGGGAATTCCTCGACGGGGTACCATTCCTGGAACCCTTCGTGGCCATACCTTACCTGGCCGCCCGCACGGAAAAGCTGCGCTTCACCACCTCGGTCATCAAGCTGGCCATCCGCCAGCCAGCCATCGTCGCCAAGCAGTTATCCACGCTGGGGGTCATGATCGGCGACCGCCTCGGCCTGGGCGTGGGCATCAGTCCCTGGCCGGAAGATTTCCTGGCCTGCCAGATTCCCTGGGAAAACCGCGGCAAGCGCATGGACGAGATGATGGAAATCGTAAACGGGCTGATGAGCGGGGATTACTTTGGTTACGACGGGGAGATTTTCCAGCTGGAGCCGATAAAACTCTGCCCGGTGCCGGATCATCATATTCCCCTGCTGGTGGGCGGCCACGCCAGGCCGGCCCTGCGTCGTGCAGCCAGGCTGGGAGACGGCTGGATTTCGGCCGGTTCCTCCCTGCAGGAACTGCAGGACATGATCGGACAGATCGAGGCATTTCGCGCCGGGTTCGATCGGCAACACCTGCCCTTTGAATACCACGCGATGACCGAGGCGGCCTATTCCGTCGGGGGCCTCAAGGACCTGGCTGATGCAGGCGTCACCGAGGTCATCATCGCCTTCCGCAATCCCTACGATGCGGAACCGGACACCCAGACGGTGGAAGAAAAGATCGGCATGATCAACTGGTATGCTGAAAACGTGATACGTCCCTATCGCGGCGAGTAGTGTTCCGCGCGCCGGCGGGTTATAACTGTCCGCGCGCCACAAGAGCACATCGTTATGCAACATCCCGCCCCCCGGCACTGGCTGTTACTCGCCTATCTCAGCCTGGCCTGGGGTCTCGCGTTTTTTCTTATAGCCGTCGCCCTGCGCGGCTTCCCGCCGCTTACCGTGGTGTGGATTCGCCTGGCTGTGGGCGGCGCTGTCCTGTACGCCATCATGCGCTGGCAGGGCGGTCGTTTGCCGACGGACTTGCCCTGGTGGTCACGCTTCGCGCTGCTGTCCCTGTGCGGCAACCTGGTCCCCTTCAGCCTGATTTCCTGGGGGGAAACACGCATCAGCAGCGGCCAGGCGGGTCTGTTGATGGCCCTGATGCCCATCAGCACCTTCGTCCTGGCACACTTCTATATCGATGAGGAACGCCTGACACCGCGCCGCGGCGTGGGCGTTGCGCTGGGTCTCCTGGGGGTTGTCGTACTGGTCGGCGCGGACGTCCTGGCGGACTTCGCCGGCGGCGAACTGATCGCGCAACTGGCCGTGTTGACCGCCACCCTGTCCTACGCGGTCAATGCGGTATACACCAAGCGCCTGCCCGGCATCGACACGCTGGTGGTTTCCTCCGGATCCCTGATCGCCGGCGTGGTGCTGTTGCTGCCGCTGGTGTTGCTGGTCGACCGGCCGTGGCAACTGCGGCCAGGTGCCGATGCGGTCGCCGCCGTGGTCGCCCTGGGCGTCTTTGCCACCGCCCTGGCTACCTGGATCTACTTCAAGCTGGTGTCCGACTGCGGACCAGGCTTTTTGTCCATTATCAACTACCTCATCCCGGTGATCGCGTTCGTGGCCGGCATCGCACTGCTCGCAGAGCAGGCCCAGCCGCAGCAGTTCCTCGGCCTGCTGGCGATCTTTACCGGGATCGCCCTGACCCAGCCGCGCAGGCCGAGAGTAACGTACTGAGTGGTCTGAGAGCTGCCGCCCGTCGTATATACCCGGACGAAACGGAATCGACTCATGCTGCTGGACTCTCAAGCGATAGCTGCCCTGCCCACACGCAGGCGCGCTGCCCTGATCAACTCCCTGAGTGGCTTCAAGGCCGCCAACCTGGTGGGCACGGCGCAGCCATCCGGCGCCACCAATCTCGCAATCATGAGTTCTGTCGTGCACCTCGGATCACACCCGCCATTGATGTTGCTGATCATCCGTCCCGGAGGAGATGAACGGCATACCCTGCGCAATATCCTGGCGACCGGGCACTTCACGATCAATCATGTAACCCCGTCCCTGGTGGAGGCCGCACACCAGACGGCAGCCAGGTATCCCAGTGACGTATCCGAATTCGACGCCACCGGGTTGACCGCGCAGTGGCGTCCCGGGTTGAACGCTCCCCTGGTGGCCGAGGCCACCGTGAAGCTTGGACTGCAGCTGAGGGAACACCGCGAACTGGAAATCAACGGGACCCACCTGATCATCGGGGAGATCGTGCTGGCGGAATTTCCCGAGGAACATCTCACCGTCCAGGGAGGCTTGTGCCTGCAGCGTTGCGACACGGTGGCGCTGACGGGCCTGGATACCTATCACGAGTCGGTCACGCTGAAGCGTATGGCCTACGCCAAGCCGGATTTACCACCCCGGGTACTGGAGCAATCACAATGACAACCCATACCGCACAAGACATGCTGCGCAACATCCAAGACCTGCAACCCCTGTTCAGGCAGAACGCGGCGCAGGCCAGACAGGAGCGCAAGGTGCCGGCGGAAAACATCCAGGCCTTGCAGGACGCGGGATTCTTCCTGGCCCTACAGCCCAGGATCTGGGGCGGGCACGAGTTGAATCCACAGGATTTCTTTCGCATGCAGATGGCCATCGCAGAGGCCTGTATGTCCACGGCCTGGGCAGCAGGCATCGTCGCGGTGCATGCGTTCCAGATCGCGCTCATGGACTGCCGTGCCCAGCAGGATGTCTGGGAAAAAGACATTCACACCCGGATATCCTCCTCCTACGCCCCCATGGGCAAGGTGGAACCCGTCGACGACGGATTCAGGTTCAGCGGCCGCTGGGGCTGGAGCAGCGGCTGTGACCACTGTACCTGGGCGTTGCTGGGTGGCCTGCTGCCGGACGGGAGCTATCGCACCTTCCTGGTGCCGCGCAGCGACTACGTCATCGAGGATACCTGGCATTCCATGGGTCTGCAGGGTACCGGCTCCAATGATATCGTGGTCACAGACGCCTTTGTGCCGGACTACCGCACCCACAAACAGACGGACGGATTCCAGGGCACCAACCCGGGTGTTTCCGAGCAGTCGGCGACGCTTTATCACCTGCCCTGGGCGCAACTGTTCATCCGGGTGGTTTCCACTCCGGCCATTGGGGCCGCCAGGGACGCGCTATCGCTGTATACCGAGCTGGTGAAGGGTAAAGCCAGTGGCGATGTGACCAAGCTGGCGGGCGATACCGGCACGCAGGCGCGCATTGCATCGGCGCACAACGCCATTGCCGAGATGACCACGGTGATGCTCGCCAATTTTGACGCCATGATGGAGGCACTGGCTTCCGGCGGCGGCATCGACCTGCAGTCGCGCATTCTCTACCGCTACCAGGCCTCCCTGGTTATCGACCGTTGTATCGCAGTGGTCGACGACCTCTTCTCCTCGGCCGGGGGCTCTTCGGTCTTTGCCGGCAGTGATATCCAACAGCGCTTCCTGGACATTCACACCGCGCGCGCCCATGTCGCCAATAACCCGACGCCCTTCGCGCGCAACCTCGGTGCCGTTTCGCTCGGCGCTGACAACAGCGACTTTTTCGTGTAGTCGTGGCGCCCCGCTGCCCGCCCGGACCGCCTCGCTCAACTACAGCGACTCGATAAAAGCCGCCAGGTTGTCTATGTCGTCATCGCCCAACTGCGCCGCCTGACTCCACATCAGGGCGCTCTGCGCCCCGAGGGTTTCGCCGTTCCGATATTGCAGCAGTTTTTCGGCGATCGTCGCCGCGCTTTGCCCGGCCAGCTTCGGCCCTATCCCGCCGCCGCCGTCGGCACCGTGGCAGGCGATACAGCCGGCATAGGCCGCCTTGCCCAGTTCTTCCGGCGAGGCATCGGCCCTGGCCGCCGCCGCAGCCTCGGCCACAGCCACGACCCCGCCGGTTTCTTCCTGCCAGCGTTCATAACAGGGACCGGTGCAGGCATGCACCCCGGCCCTTTCGTGGCCATTGTGGGACATGCCCCAGAAAGGCAGGCCGAAGGCGAACAGGGCAAACAGGATGATGCTGATGTCTGTCGATTTCACGCGAGATTCTCCGCAGGACTGTGTACAACCTTACGCACCTCCGGCCGGGGTGGTTTTATCCGCGGTAAAAAACAGTCGCGGGCGTCACGTCACTGTCCGTCCCACTGCTGCAACGTGCGGCCGGTTCGAATCAACGACCGCCGCTGCCGGGAACCAGTAATACGAACGCCCAACCCTGGTCCACCAATCGGGACAGGCCCAGGAACAGCCGGGAGAGTAGCGGCCCGAGTTCCCAGTCACCCAGGTTGTTGAAGCCTGGCGCCATGACAATGGCCTCGGAATCAACCGCTTTCCCGCCCAGGAAATAGCGGGTTTCCGGTTGCTGGTAGAGGTTGCGAACCCAGAACGAACGCCGCCCGCGGCCGGTGCTGACCAGGCGGTAGCGGCCCAGGCCCAGACTCCAGAGCGGTGTTTTCCTCTGCTGGCCGCTCCGAAAGCCGGTGGATTCCAGCACAATAAGGCTCGCCGGCACGTGTGCCGAGGAGGCGAAGCCCTTGCGCACGAGCGGTTCCACCACGCCGTTGATGCCGCGGAACAGACGCTGTTCAAGATCACTGAAGACTGTTGCCATAATATTGGATACTTCCGATTACACCTGCAATGTACGTATCGCGATCGCCGCTGGATCAGCCCCACTGAGCCAATCTCCGTGCGGGGGCGTATATTACCCTACATGACGACCGCACAGGCCCGCGCCCTGCAACCGCGCTCACGGACACGCTCATTTATGAAACTTTCTATCACTGAATTCGCACAGCTGGAGCAGCCGGTTCCGGTGATCATCCACTCACTGGACCAGGCGCTGTACCAGGTTACCGTGATCGTCGCGGGGCAGCCCCGGCTGTTGGTGGAAAATTCCGGTCGCACCTTCCGGCGGCACAATCTGCAGCAGGTGCGTGAAGCCCTGCAGACCCTGCCCGTCGCCTCCCTCGTGCTGCGGCAACAGTCCGCCTATGACGAGATGATCTCCCAGCCGGTCAGGGAAGGGGACAACACCCTGGAAGTCACCCTGTCGCTCGCGAACTACCCACCCCCGGTGATCCACTGATCGCTGCGAAGAGGACGCTTGCATGCCGGAGGGACCAGAAATCCGCCGGGCCGCGGACCGGCTCGCCGAGGCCCTGCAGGGCCAGCGGATCGAGACAGTGCGCTTTGGCTTGCCGCGCCTGCGCCACTACGCCAGGCAACTGCGCGGCCACCGGGTGCGGCAGGTGGAAACCCGGGGCAAGGCGCTGCTGACCCACTTCGATCACGGCCTCAGCATCTACTCCCACAACCAGCTGTACGGGGTGTGGCAGGTGGTGGATGGCCACCAACTGCCGCAGACCAGCCGCTCCATGCGCCTGCTGTTGCAGACCGCCAGGCAGAGTGCAGTTCTCTACAGCGCCTCGGATATCAGCGTGTGGCCTACGGCCGAACTGGCAAATCACCCCTTCCTGCAGAAAATCGGCCCGGACATCATGGCGCCGGACCTGGCCTGGCGGGCGGTGGCAGCGCGTCTGCGGTCACCGGAATTCGCCCGCAAGGAGCTCGCCGCGCTCTACCTGGACCAGGCATTCCTGGCCGGCAACGGCAACTACCTGCGTTCCGAGATACTGCACCACGCGCGACTGTCGCCGCGGTCACGGCCCGCAGAGCTCCGCCGGGGTGAAATCGGCCAGCTCGCCCGCAGCACCCTGGCCATCAGTCGGCGCAGCTACGAAACCGGCGGTATAACGCTGTCACCCCGGCTGTCACGGTCATTGCTGAAGCGTGGCCTGCAGCGGGAGTGGCGACGCTTTTACGTGTTCGGTCGCGATGAATATCCCTGTTATCACTGTGGGAGTACAATACGACGCGTTGAACTCAACGGCCGGCGGCTGTATTTCTGCCCGGACTGCCAGCCCGGGTAGAGCGTCGGCGGAGACCGGCGCACCAAACACCAATACAGGATCACAAAACCATGCGGACTTATAACATCGTGCTGTTTGGCGCCAGCGGCTTTACCGGCCGTTTGGTGGCGGAATACCTGCTGCAGCGCTACGGCATGGACGGCGACCTGCGCTGGGCGATTGCCGGACGCAACCCGGACAAGCTGGCAGTCGTTGCCGCAGAGCTCGGGGCGCCGGATTTGCCCGTAGTGGTCGCCGACAGCGCCGACGGGGCCGCCCTGGCCGCGTTGGCGGCGGACACCGACGTGGTCTGCACCACGGTCGGTCCCTACGCACTGTATGGCAGCGAGCTGGTCAAGGCCTGCGTCGCAGCCGGAACCCACTACTGTGACCTGACCGGCGAAGTCCACTGGATGCGGCAGATGATCGACCTGCACCAGCAGGGAGCGGAGGACAGCGGCGCCCGCATCGTTCACACCTGCGGCTTTGACAGCATTCCCTCTGATCTGGGCACCCTGTTTCTGCAGGATGCCATGATCGAAGCACACGGTGTGCCTGCACAGCACGTGAAATACCGCACCAAGGGCTTCAGCGGCGGGTTCAGTGGCGGCACGGTGGCCAGCATGATCAACATGATGGAACAAGCCGGCAAGGACCCGAAACTGCGCCGGGTGCTCGCCGACCCCTACGCCCTCCTGCCCGCGGGTTGCCCCCGCGGCCGGGACCGCAGGGACCAGACCGTGGCCGTCTACGACCAGGACTTCCAGCGCTGGACCCTGCCCTTCGTGATGGCGGGGATCAATACGCGGGTCGTCCGGCGCAGCAACGCCCTGCTGGATTTCCCCTGGGGCGAGGACTTTCGCTATGACGAGGCCGTGCTGGCGCCGGCCCGCCAGACCCGCATCGGCGCGCAACTGGCGGCCCTCGCCATGACCGCCGGTACCGCCTCGCTGGCCGTGCCACCGCTGCGCGCGATAGCGAAAAAATTTCTGCCAGCCCAGGGCGAGGGGCCGAGCAAGGCGCAGCGGGAAAAGGGGTACTTCGACATCTACCTGTACGGTGTGCACCCGACGGACCGGGACAAGGACATGGTTGCTCGCGTGACCGGTGATCGCGACCCCGGCTACGGGTCCACCTCGAAGATGCTGGCCGAGGCCGCTGTTTGCCTGGCGCGGGATGAACTGGATTGCGGTGGCGGGTTCTGGACCCCCGCCTCGGCCATGGGCCAGACCCTGATCCAGCGCCTGGTGGACAGCGCCGGGCTGACCTTTACCCTGGAAGACGCCGTGCCGGCCTGAATCGGGGCGGGCCTGGTCAGTCCGTATCTGTCCAGCTGCGCGGGATATTCTCTTCCAGCAGCTGCGCGATACTGATACTGATAATAGCGTGTTCCTGCCCGACCTCCGATGCAAACAGGGACTCCTTGCTGCTCCTGGCAATGACCATGGCCTCCGGGTATTTGCGGCGCAGCCACAGCGCCGTTCGCAGGTTCTCCTCCTCCCGGCCGGTACCCAGCACGAACACGGTATTGGGCCCGTCCAGGTCGGCCTGGTTCCGCACCTCGTCCCAGATATCCGGGTGGGCAATATCGCCTTCGAGCAACATCCGTTTGAAACTGCCGGAAAAGGCCATCTGCTCGTCGGCGACCAATACCCTGCGGTGGGCGTCCTGGTCGATAATGATCACCGTGTCCAGCTCCTGCAGGGCGCAGCGCTGCAGTTCCTCCAGGATGGTCTGCCCGAAGCGGCCGAAACCCGCCAGGATCACCACGTCCTTTGATTTTGTTTCCCGGAAATGCTGCAGCATCTGGCTGCGCACCAGGCCGGAGGCCGCCAGATGATAGGTGTTGAAACTCTGGCAGCTGTTGGCCACCCGGGTGTTGGCCATGGCGCGCATAAAACGCAGGTTGGCGCAGTGAATGATCACCCGGTGGGCAATACCCGGCACCAGGTTGATCAGCACGCTGGCAGCCTCGTAGCTGCGCAGGCTGTTGTTGTCCAGCAACAGGATCTTTCTCGCCCGCTCCACCTTCAGTTGACGCAGAAAAAATTCGTGGGTGATATCACCGCTGACGACGATGGCGCCGAAGCCCTGCTTGAACTCCTCCTCCAGCAACTGTTCACCGCCGCCGGTAACGACCACGACAGTCACCTTGCGGTTGTGCTCGCGCAGGGCCCGGAGATAACTGATCGCCAGCTCACTGTCGCCCACGACAATAATATGGTCCTTCAGCCGCCTGAGCTGCCAGCTCTGTGGCGCCAGTGCCTTCAACAGGGCGGCGATCAGGCCCCAGGCCGCGAGCAGGGGCGCGCCGAAGTACGAACTCCAGACCAGCACTCGGCCAAATACCGGCCCGCCAATGGGCGTGCCCAGGTCGACACCACCTACCACGAACAGGCTCAGGCTGTAATACGCCTTGGTTAGCAGGTCCGACGAGGCGAGTTCGGGTCGCTCCGTAACCGAGACGCCCGACTCGAAACCGATCAGCGCACTGAAGAAAAACACCACCGCGCCGGCCGACAGCCACGGGAATTTCTGGGAGGGATAGGATTTCTGCATGATCTAATGATAGCCCAGGGGACAGGTGGACAGCGGACGGCTTACCGACCCAGCACCAGCACCCGTTTCAGGAAGTCAAAGGCAGACTGCCAGTAAGTCTCGCTGACGCTTGCGTCGGGGAAGAAGGACTCGAAGGCATGGGGGCCTCCCTCGGTAAGGTGCAGTTCGCAGTCCACGCCGCTCGCTCGCAGGCGCTCGATGTAGTCCACGTCCTCGGCGGCAAATAAATCGATGCTACCCACGCCCAACCAGGTGGCGGGCAGCCCTGCCAGGGAGTCCCTGCGCGCCGGGACCGCGTAATCAGGCACCGTGGACTGACCCGCCGGCTGGCCGAGGTAATCGCCCCAGGAAGCCCGGTTACTGCGATTATTCCAGATAAAGTGTTTCTCCCCGTCCAGTTCCAGCCTGGCGGCCGTCCGGTCGTCGAGCATGGGGCAGAACAGCAACTGGCCCGCCGGCTGCACACCGCCCTGGTCGTGGAGGCGCTGCGCCAGCGCCGCAGCGAGACCACCGCCCGCGCTCTGGCCGCCGATGACGACGCGGTCCGGATCGACCCCCAGGCCGGCGGCGTTGTCCTGCAACCAGCACCAGCTGTCCAGGCAGTCATCCAGCGCTGCGGGGAACGGATGCTGCGGCGCGAGCCGGTAGTTGACCGAGACGACCGTGACCCCCAGGGCCTCCACCAGACGGCAGCAGGTCGCGTCGTCCTGGATAACATCACCCAGGATGAAACCGCCCCCGTGCAGCCAGAGTATCGCCGCGCCCTCGGCATTGGCCAGCGGACGATATACCTTGCTGAACGCGGCGCCGTGGTCTACCCGGTCGACTCCGATCTGGTCATTGCCCTGGAATCCCTTGCGGACAACGGACAGCAGCCCTGACAGCAGGCCGAATGATCGTCGGGCCAGGGGCGAATAAAAGGGTAACGGGGGAATCCAGCGCAATCTGCCGCGCAGCTCCGGGTGCGCCTTGTCAAGCTCCACTGACTGTACTCGCAGCTTCCCGGACAAGGCCTGCCGTGCCCTCCCGGGCCATATCGCTACAGGTCATACAACTGCTCCACATAGGCGCTGGCCACCTCGTCCCAGGGAAACCGGGCCGCGGCGGCAGCGGTGCAGATCCGCTGCCATTCTCCGGGACGTTGACGGCGCAGGCTGAGCACGTCCCTGAACCGCTCGACCATCTGTTCAGCCTGTTGCGCCGCCGTGGCACCACCGAAACTGAAGCCGTTTTCACCGTCGATTACCGTGTCCGCCAGGCCACCGACTGCATGCACCAGGCAGGGCTGGCCAGCGCGCATGGCCAGCATCTGGCTGATGCCGCAGGGCTCAAAGGAGCTGGGCATCACGAACAGGTCGCCGTCGGCATAGAGGTGCTCCGAAAGGGGGTCAGAATATCCTCGCAGGAAAAGGAAATTGTCCCGGCTGGCGCTGAGCCCCGCCAGCGCCTGTTCCAGCTGCGGGTCGCCGCTACCCAGCAGCACAAACAGCCCGTGCTCCCCCAGGTCATCCAGCAGCTGCGCCAGCGCGCTGCGCCCGTCGCCCAGCCGCTGCAACAACAAACTGACTTTTTGCGCCGTGACCCGCCCCACTGAGGTCAACAGCAGGTCTGGCCGCACACCGCCCCTGGCCTGCCACCGATCCAGCTTCCGCAGGGCGACGAAATCCGCGGGCTGTACTGCAGGGTGGTCGCCCAACCAGCCCATCACGCTGTTGCCTGCCAGGTCGATAAACTTCGCAAAGGGCAGCGCCGGGGCGCTCACCCCAGGGTAGTCGCAGCCATTGAGGATGCCGACCAGGCGACCCTGCCGCGCTGCCCGGCGCAGGTCTTCCTCCAGGCCTGCGCCGCCCCCTGCCGCATCCCCGCCGGGATCAGCCTGCTGGATTTCCCGGGCATAGGTGGGAGACACCGCATGCACCCGGTCACAGAGGTTGATCGCCGTGCGCATCGGGTTGAAACAGTCCGGGTAGCGGGGATCGTTAACAGTCTCCACCGGATAGCTCAGGCCCGGGTACCAGCTGTCGAGGGCGGACTCGTCGCCACGGAAGGGCCGGATGCCCTGCAGGGCCAGGTTGTGGATGGTGTAAACCATGGGCACCGGGGCCAGCAGCTGGAATCCGCGATCATAGCGCGCCAGCAGCGCGACCATGGCGGTATGCCAGTCGTGCAGGTGGATCACGTCCGGCCGCTCCAGTCGCTTGCTCGACAGCGCCTGCATGACTGCACCGCAAAACAGCGCAAACCTGGACGCGTCGCTGGCGAAAGGCCGGTCGGGCCCGTCATCGCAATAAATCCTGCCGGGGCCCTGCGGAGACAGCTGCGGGTGTTCCAGCACCCAGTATTTCACCGCCGGGTGGGCGCCCTCGGGGATGACCCGCCACAGGCTCACTCGTTCCGAAACACCGCGAAACTGCAGGCGCAAATCGCCCACCCGGCGTGCCCCGGGTAAGGTGGAAAACAGCTGATAGCCAGGAGTGATGACCGACAGGTCGTGGCCCAGGTTGGCCAGGGCCGGTGGCAGGTCCCGCAGGACATCCCCCATGCCCCCGACCTTGCCGCCGGGAAACGCGCCGTTCTCGGCCGCGACCATCAGGATCTTCATATGCGTATAGACCTGGGCCCGTAACTGTCAGGTGATGACATCAGGTTGCTCGCGACCGGTATGGCGGCGGATACCGACCAGGGCCTCGGTCGCGCCAACCAGGCTGGCAAGCACTTTCCGGGTATCCAGTTCCAGGCGTGCCGGGTCGCGCTCGTAACGATCGAAATACACCCGCAGGGTTGCCCCCGACGTACCGGTACCGGACAGGCGCAGAACCACCCGGGCGCCGTCTTCGAACAGGATACGCAGACCCTGCCGGCGGCTGACACTGCCGTCGACCGGGTCGGTGTACGCGAATTCGTCGGCATAGGCCACCTGGTGCCCCTCGACTTCCCGACCCCGCAGACCGGGCAGGTTGTCGCGCAGTTCCTGCACCAGCGCGGCAGCGGCTTCACCGTCCAGGCCTTCATAGTCGTGGCGGCTGAAATAGTCACGGCCATAGCGCTGCCAGTGTTCCCGCACGATGGCGCGTGCCGACTGCTTGCGCGCGGCAATGATATTGAGCCAGAACAGCACCGCCCACAATCCGTCTTTTTCCCGTATGTGAGACGAGCCGGTACCGAAACTTTCCTCGCCACACAGGGTGATGCGCCCGGCGTCCATCAGGTTGCCGAAGAACTTCCAGCCGGTCGGGGTCTGGTAACTGTTGATACCCAGTGTCTCCGCCACCCGGTCCACCGCGGGGCTGGTGGGCATGGACCGCGCCACACCGGCCAGGCCGTTGCTATACCCGGGCACCAGGTGCGCATTGGCGGTCAGCACCGCCAGGGAGTCACAGGGATTGATGAACAATCCGGTACCCAAAACCATATTGCGATCGCCGTCCCCGTCGGATGCCGCACCGAAGGCGGGGGGATCGTCGCCGTTCATCAGGGCGACCAGTTCACTGGCATGGACCAGGTTGGGGTCCGGGTGACCGCCGCCAAAATCCTCCAGCGGGGTGGCATTGATCACCGTTCCCCCGGGTGCGCCCAGACGCCGCTCCAGAATCTCCACCGCATAGGGGCCGGTTACCGCGTGCATGGCGTCGAAGCACATCGTGAAACGGGTATTGGCCAGCAGGTGACCGATGGCGTCGAAATCGAACAGGGTACCCATCAACTCGGCGTAATCCGCGACCGGGTCGATGATGTTCACCTGGCAGCCGTTCAGGTGGAACTCGGCGACCTCGTCGAGTGCAATGTCCTGGGTCATGAGCGTCAGGTAGTCTTCCACTTCCCCGCTGGCGCGATAGATGGCATCAGTGACTGCCTCGGTGGCAGGCCCGCCATTGGCGCCGTTGAACTTGACCCCGAAGTCTTCGTCCGGCCCACCGGGGTTGTGGCTGGCAGACAGCACGATGCCGCCGTCCGCGCCGTACTTGCGGATCACGCAGGACACCGCCGGCGTGGAGAGCAGGCCACCCCGGCCTATGATCAGCCGGGCGAAGCCATTGGCCGCCGCCATACGCGCGATTATCTGCACTGCCTGGCGGTTGTAGTACCGGCCGTCGCCACCGATCACCAGGCAGCGGCCGCGACAGTCGCCCAGCGCATTGAATACGGACTGGATAAAGTTCTCCAGGTAACCCGGCCGGGTGAACTCGGCAACTTTCTTACGCAGACCCGATGTCCCGGGTTTCTGGCCGTCAAACGGTCGTGTGCTTATCTTCTTTATCGACATATCCACTGTGCAAACTCGCTGTTATCCGACGGACCCTTCCGGCTGGCCCAGCATCCCCCGGGTCACCAGCACCACACCGCGCTCGGTAACACGAAAGCCATTGGCCCGGTCCTGCTCGGCGTCGTAACCGATAACCATGCCCTCGGGTATTTTACAGGCGCGGTCGATGATGGTGTTCCGAATACGGCAGTGGCGCCCCACCGTCACCTCCGGCAAGATCACCGACCGCTCGATACTGCAGTAGGAATTGACCCGTGTGTTGGAAAATATCACCGATTCACTGACCCGGCTACCTGAAACAATGGCACCACCGGCCACCATGGAGTCGACCGCCATACCGCGGCGGTCATCGGCATCGAACACGAACTTGGCTGGCGGCAACTGCTCCTGGTAGGTCCACAGCGGCCAGTCCTTTTCATACAGGTTCAGGGGTGGCGAGGTCCCGATCAGCTCCATGTTGGCCTGCCAGAACGAGTCCAGCGTCCCCACATCGCGCCAGTAGGCCTTGCCCCCGGTTTCCGGGTCGCGGAACGGGTAGGCGTGCACGTGGAAATTCTCGATGATGGCAGGGAGTATGTCATTGCCGAAATCGTGCGAGGATTTCACATTGCCCGCGTCCTTGATCAGCAGGTCAAACAGAAACTCGGTGTTGAAAATGTAGTTGCCCATGGACGCCAGGGTCAGCCCGGGCTGGCCCGGGATTTCTGCCGGTTCGGCCGGTTTTTCCTGGAATTCGATGACCCGGCTGTCGTCACCCACCTTCATCACCCCGAAGGCGTTGGCCGCCTCCTCTACGGGCACTTCCAGGCAACAGACGGTGAGGTCGGCTCCCGACTCCACGTGATCGACCAGCATGGGGCCGTAATCCATCTTGTACACGTGGTCGCCGGACAGGATCATGACATAGTCCGGCGCCTCGGAACGGATGATATCCAGGTTCTGGTAGATCGCGTCGGCGGTACCCTGGTACCAGTCATCGGAATAGCGCTGTGACGCCGGCAGAATCTCCACGTATTCGCCGAGCTCCTTCTTGAAATAGCTCCAGCCCCGCACCAGGTGGCGCACCAGGGAGTGCGCCTTGTACTGGGTCAATACGCCGATCCGGCGGATACCCGAGTTGACGCAGTTGGACAGGGGAAAATCGATGATCCGGTACTTGCCGCCAAAATACAGCGCCGGCTTGGCGCGCCAGCTGGTCAGTTCGTACAGGCGCGAGCCGCGTCCACCGGCCAGGACCAGGGCCATGGTATTGCGGGTCAGGCGGCTGACATAGCGCGGATTCTGGTCTTCCATGGTGTTCTCTCTCCCGTTGCAGCGTCAGTGGCAGGGTGTCGGACTGTCCGCGGTGTCACTTGAACCAGATCTCATCGCGGTACTCCCCTATGGTGCGGTCGCTGGAAAAACGCCCGCTGGCGGCGGTATTGAGTATGCTCATGCGGGACCAGCTGCCCGGGTCGGCAAAGGTCCCGCAAACCCGCCGTTGGGTATCAATATAGCTCCTGAAATCCGCGGCGGTCATCCACAGGTCGCCGGGGCTGCGAATGGCGGCGATGATGGGCTCGAAGATGCCGGCTTCCAGCAGGTTGAAATGGCCGCATTCGATCAGGTTCATCACCCGCGCCAGGTCCGCGTCCTGCTCGATCAGGCTATCCGGGCGGTATTCCCTGCGCATGGTCTCGACCTCGCTGGCGCTGAGCCCGAACAGGAAGAAATTCTCCTCGCCCACCGCCTCGCGAATCTCGATGTTGGCGCCGTCCAGGGTGCCGATCGTCACCGCGCCGTTCATCATGAATTTCATGTTACCGGTGCCGGAGGCCTCTTTGCCCGCAGTGGATATCTGCTCCGAGAGGTCGGTGCCGGGGCAGATGGTCTCCATGACTGTGACCCGGTAATCCGGGATAAAGGCCACCCGCAGCCAGTCAGCCAGGCGCGGGTCGCGGTTGACTACCCGGGCGACGTTGTTGATCAGCTTGATAATCAGTTTCGCCATGGCGTAACCGGGCGCCGCCTTGCCGCCGAACAGGACGCAGCGCGGCGCCAGGCCCGTGGTGTCCCCGCGCAGAACCCGGTCGTACAGGTGTATCACGTGCAGGACATTCAGCAGCTGGCGCTTGTACTCGTGGATGCGCTTCACCTGCACGTCGAACATCATGTCGAGGCCGAAGCGCACGCCGCAGTGTCTTTCGACCAGCGCTGCCAGCCGCTCCTTGTTGCCCCGTTTAACCGCCGCAAAGCGCGCCGCAAAGTCCGCGTCGTCGGCGTAGCCCCTGAGTGCCTGCAACTGGTCCAGGTCGGCCAGCCAACCCTCACCGATCGTCTCGTCGAGCAGGGATTTCAGACCCGGGTTGCAGTGGGCGAGCCAGCGCCGGGGCGTCACCCCGTTGGTCTTGTTGTTGAACTTGTCAGGGTAGAAGTCGTAAAAATCCCTGAACAGGCCCTGCTTCAGCAACTCGGTATGCAGGGCAGCGACCCCGTTCACCGATTGGCTGCCGACAATGGCCAGGTAGGCCATGCGAATCCGCGGGTTATCTCCCTCCTCGATAATGGACATACGCCGCTGGCGGTCGCTGTCGCCCGGCCAGCGCGCCGCAACCTCGGTCAGGAAGCGCGCATTGATCTCGTAGACGATATCCATCAGGCGCGGCAGCAGCTCGCTGAACAGGCTGACCGACCAGGTCTCCAGCGCCTCGGGGAGCAGGGTGTGATTGGTATACGCCATGGTCTGGCTGGTATTCTCCCAGGCCTCTTCCCAGCCCATTCCGCACTCATCCATCAGCAGGCGCATCAGTTCCGCCACCGCCACGGTGGGATGGGTGTCGTTGAGTTGAAAGCCGTTGCCGGCGGCAAAGCCGCTGAAATCGTTGCCATGCGCCCGAACCCAGCGCTGCAGCACGTCCTGCAGGCTGGCGGAGGCCAGGAAATACTGCTGCCGCAGGCGCAATTCCTTGCCCTGCTCACTGGCGTCGTTGGGGTACAACACCATGGTGATCTCCTCGGCCTGGTTCTTCGCCGCCACCGCGTCGGTATAACTGCCGGCGTTGAATTCCTCCAGGTCGAACTCGTCCGTGGCCTCGGCCTTCCACAGGCGCAGCGTGTTCACCGTGCCGTTGCGGTAGCCCGGTACCGGGATGTCGTAGGGTATCGCCAATACGTCGTGGGTATCCACCCAGCGCGCCCGCAAGCCACCCCCGTTATCGCGGTAGTAATCGGTGCGGCCGAAAAAGCGGATCCGGCGGGTGTCTTCGGGGCATTCTATTTCCCAGGGGTTACCCTTGCGCAGCCAGCGGTCCGGGGTTTCCACCTGGTAGCCGTTCTCGATTCGCTGGTGGAACATGCCGTACTGATAGCGAATGCCGTAGCCGGTGACCGGCAGGTTCAGGCTGGCGCAGCTGTCCAGGAAACAGGCCGCCAGGCGACCCAGGCCGCCATTCCCCAGCCCGGCGTCGACCTCCTCGTCCTCCAGCGCCTCCAGGGAGCAGGCGTACTCGGTCAGTGCGGACCGCACCGGCTCCTCGATGTCGAGGTTCAGCAGCGCGTTGTTGAGACTCCGGCCCATCAGGAACTCCAGCGACAGGTAGTTGATGCTCTTTGCGCCCTCCTGCTGCTGCCGTTCCCGGGTAGCGCGCCAGTTCGCCACCAGCCGGTCGCGCACGGTGTGCACCAGAGCCTGGTACAGGTAGTGATGCGAACTTTTACTGTCATCCCGTCCGAAGGTCAGCGTATAGTGGCGCTGCAGGCTCTGATCTATTCGTTCAGTTTCGGGCCCGTCACTCTCGTTCACGATCTGGTTCATTGTTTGTCCTCGTTTCGCCACAGGTCACTGCCTGCCACTTCGGGCACGGGACCGGCGGTCAGTATTTGCATGGAGCACGCCGCCACGGACAGCGTGGTCAGGCCGGGCACCGGGGCTATCCCGGGCTCACCGCCAGGCCGGGCGGTATCGGCGAACAGGCACCAGTCGCCCGCAGACGACAGCGGCAGGGTGAACGCCTGTGGCTCCTGCCCGGCATTGAATATCACCAGCAGGTAGCGAGGCTGCGAGCCGGCGTTGGCGGCGGTTTCGGTCAACAGGTATCCGAGCAGGCGGTTGTGATGCTCGTGCCAGTGTTCCTCGCGCATCGGCCTGCCGTCGCCGTTGAGCCACTGGATGCTGTCATCGTGCGGATCATCGGGCAGGTGGCGGTAGACATCGGCCTGCAGGACGGGAAAGTGTCGTCGCAGGGACAGCAGTCTGCGGGTGAACGCAGTCAGGGCCGCGCCCTCCGGGCCGACGGCTTCCCAGTCGATCCAGTTCAGGCGGTTGTCCTGGCAGTAGGCGTTGTTGTTGCCCTGCTGGGTGCGCCCCAGTTCATCTCCCGCCAACAGCATGGGCACGCCCTGGGACACGGCCAGGGTCGCCAGGAAATTGCGCTGCTGCTGCCAGCGCCGGCCGTCGATGACCGGATCCTCACTGGGCCCTTCCACCCCCTGGTTGGCACTCAGGTTTTCCCGGTGCCCGTCGTTGTTGTCCTCCAGGTTGGCCTCGTTGTGCCGCCGGCTGTAGCTCACCAGGTCACGCAGGGTGAAGCCGTCGTGGCTGGTGATGAAATTAATGCTGGCGTAGGGGCGCCGGCCCGCGTGCTCGAAGATGTCCCCGGAGCCGTGCAGTCGGCGCGCCAGTTCCGGCAGCTGGCCGTCATCGCCGCGCCAGTAGCGGCGCACCGTATCGCGATAGCGGTCGTTCCACTCACACCAGCCCGGGGGGAAATGACCCAGCTGGTAGCCGCCCGGGCCCACGTCCCAGGGCTCGGCGATCAGCTTGCAGGAACTCAGCAAGGGGTCCTGGGAAACCACCTGGAAGAAGGTCGCGTCCGGCGCGTACCCGCGCTCCCCGCGGCCCAGCACCGGGGCGAGATCGAAGCGGAAACCGTCCACCCCCATCGCGCCAGCCCAGTAGCGCAGGCTGTCGGTGACCAGTTGCAGCACCCGCGGGTGGCGCATATTGAGGGTGTTACCGCAGCCGCTGTCGTTGATATAAAAGCGCGGATCGCCCGGCATCAGCTGGTAGTAGGACAGGTTGTCGATGCCGCGGAAACTGAGGGTGGGACCGAGATGATTGCCCTCGCAGCTGTGGTTGTAGACCACGTCCAGGATCACCTCCAGCCCGGCCTCGTGGAAACGATCGACCATCTGCCGGAACTGTGCTGGCTCGCCCTCCCCCAGGTAGGCGGGGTGCGGCGCAAAGTAAGACAGCGTGTTGTAACCCCAGTAATTGCTCAGGCCCTTCCGGTACAACAGGTGCTCATCGATGAAGGCATGCACCGGCAGCAGTTCCACGCTGGTGATACCGAGCGCTTTCAGGTAGTCGATGACCGCCGGCTGGGACAGCCCGTCGAAGGTGCCGCGCAGGGACTCCGGCACGTCGGGGTGCAGCATGGTGAATCCGCGCACGTGGGTTTCATACACCACGGTCTGGCGCCGCGGCACCAGAACGGTATCGGCATTGTTACACCAGGCCGGCTGCACTTCGATCACGCCCCGGGGGACCCAGGCGGCATTGTCGCGGCGGTCCATGACCATATCCTGTGCCGGGTCGTCGGCGGGGTAACCGAGATTGGCGTCGTGCCACCGGTAACGTCCCTGCAGGCGGGTTGCGTAGGGATCCAGCAACAGCTTGTGGGGATTGAACCGGTGCCCGGCCTGCGGCTCGTAGGGACCGTGCACGCGGTAGCCGTAACAGGTACCGACAGGCAGGTCCGGCACGTAGCCGTGCCAGATGTCATGGGTTTTTTCCGGCAGCGTCAGGCGCGCGAGTTCGCGCTTCCCGGCAGGGTCATAGAGACACAACTCCACCGCTTCCGCGTGCTCGCTGAACAGCGCAAAATTGGCGCCTGCACCATCATGGAGCACGCCCAGGGGGCGCGGCTCGCCCGCGGTGATTTCCATCAGTCAGTCCTGCACCCCTTTGCCGGGTTGATAGGCCAATACCAGGGCCGCCAGGGGCGGCACCGTGAGTTCTAGCGAGCAAGGCTGGCCGTCACAGGGAATTTCGGCGCCTGTCACGCCGCCCCGATTACCCTGACCACTGCCGCCATACTCCCTGGCATCGGTATTTATGCATTCTTCGTACCAACCCGGCAGCGGCACCCCTATCCGGTAGCCGTGGTGCGGTTGTGGCGTCATGTTCGCCACGACCACCACCGGGGGCGCCTCCTCGTCACCCCGGCGCAGCCAGGCGAACAGTGAGAGTTCGCGGCGGTCGTGCTGCAACCACTGGAAACCACCGGCCTCGCAATCGCGCTGGTGCAGGGCGGGTTGCGACCGGTATACCCGGTTCAGATCGCGTACCAGCCACTGCATCCCCTGGTGCAGGGGCCGCTCCAGCAGGTGCCAGTCCAGGCTGGTATCGTGATTCCACTCCCGCCACTGGGCAAACTCGATGCCCATGAACAGCAGTTTTTTCCCGGGGTGCGCCCACATGAAGGCGAGGTAGGCGCGCAGGTTGGCGAATTTCTGCCACTCGTCGCCGGGCATCTTGTTCACCATCGAGCGCTTGCCGTGCACCACCTCGTCGTGGCTCAGGGAGAGAATGAAATTCTCGTCCCAGGCGTAGACGATACTGAAGCTCATCTCGTCGTGATGGTACTGGCGGTGGATCGGCTCCCGTTCCATATAGCGCAGGCTGTCGTTCATCCAGCCCATATTCCACTTGAAACCAAAACCCAGGCCACCCGTATCGACGGGCCGCGACACGCCCGGCCAGGCGGTCGACTCTTCCGCCACCATCATGATGCCGGGGTGACGGGCATAGACGCGCCGGTTGACTGACTGCAGCATGTGGATCGCTTCCAGGTTCTCCCGCCCCCCGTGGGGATTGGGCAGCCACTGGCCATCCTCGCGGCTGTAATCCAGGTACAGCATGGAGGCCACCGCGTCGACCCGCAGGCCGTCCAGGTGAAACTCTTCCAGCCAGTAATTGGCATTGCTGACCAGGTAGCTCAGCACCTCGCCGCGGCCGTAATTGTAAATCAGGGTATTCCAGTCCGGGTGAAAACCCCGGCGCGGGTCCAGGTGCTCGTAGAGTGCGCTGCCGTCGAAGCGTCCCAGCCCGTGCGGGTCGGTGGGAAAGTGCCCCGGCACCCAGTCCAGCAGCACACCGATATCCTGCTGGTGACACGCATTGACAAATTGGCGGAACTCGTCCGGTGTGCCATAGCGTATGGTCGGGGCGTACATGCCAATCGGCTGGTAACCCCATGAACCGTCGAACGGATATTCACTCACCGGCATCAGCTGGATATGGGTGAAACCCTGCGCCTGCACGTAGGGAATCAACTCGTCCGCCAGCTCGAGGTAGCTCAGGTAACGGTTGCCCTCCTCCGCCTTGCGCCGCCAGGAACCGGCGTGCACCTCGTAAATAGACACGGGACGCTGCACCTGTTGCTGCCCGGCCCGGCGCTGCATCCAGTCGTCGTCATCCCACGAAAACCCCGACGACAACACGACCCGGGACGCGGTCTCGGGGGGGTGCTGCATGGAGCGCGCGTAGGGGTCGGCCTTGAGCGGCAGCAGGCGCCCCCCGGCATCGAGAATCTCGTATTTATACAGGGCCTGGTCCTGCACGCCGGGGACGAAAATCTCCCACACACCGCACCCGGGATGTTTCCGCATGCCGTGCTGGCGCCCGTCCCAACCGTTGAAATCCGCGACCACCGCGACCCGGCTGGCCCCGGGGGCCCAGACCGAAAACAACACCCCCTGTACCCCGTCGATCGCTGTCCCCTCGGCACCCAGGCGGCGCCAGGCAAACTCCTCGGTACCCTCACTGAAGTAATAATAATCCGCGTCCTCCCGGCAGGCGGGAAACCGGTAGGGATCCTCCAGTTGCTGGCGATGATCACCGGCCGACACCTCCAGGCTGTATGCGAAGCGCCGGCGGCGCCGCGTCAGAACCGCCTCGAACAGGCCGTCGGGATGGATTCGGTTCATGGTGATCAGCGTGCGACCGCTGTCGCGGTCGGTCACTGCGACGGCATCGGCCCAGGGTAGCAGCGCGCGAACGACCAGGCCCGGTCCCACCGGATTGTCATGCAGGCCAAGGAGCGCGAAGCTGTCCCCGTGACGCCCGTTCACCAGGGCCTCGATCTGCGCGTCTTCCAGGGTCGCCGAGTGAGGTCGCCGGGTTTTGCTCATGCTTTGCGCTCCTCGTTCACGGTGTCCAGCAGTTCGCACACTGCCGGGTTGGCGAACAGGTCTGTGGTGGCGCTCTGCTGCTTGCGACGCCAGTTGGGATATTCACGATAGGTTCCCGGTATATTGACCGGTTCCCGCATCAGCTGCAGGTCCTCCAGCTGCAGCAGCAACAACCTGGAGGCGCCGCGCGCACAGGCCCGGTGAATGGCACGGCACAAGGTCATATCGAACGCACCGTCCACTCCGCCATCCGCACGTTCCGGCGGCAGCAGGGCGGCGGCGTCGAGCCATTCCAACAGCCGCTGGCGCTGCAGCCGGCGTTCGTCGAGTTGCCGTGTTAATTCTTCATCGCCGTCAAGCAGACCCAGCTGCTGGCGTCTTCGCAGATCATCGCCGCTCCACCAGTCCGCCAGTGTCGCCACATCGTGGTTGGTCACCATCAACAGGGCATCCGGCTGCTGCTCGGAGGGCGCCCTGTAGCGGCCATCGTGGTGCTGGTCGAAGTATAGCAGCCGGTTGCCGTAGATATGTCCCTGGTGCATCAGCGCGCGGAATTCCACCGGCACTACACCCAGGTCTTCACCCACCACCAGGCAGGCGTTGCGCCGGCTCTCCAGCCGCAACAGGGCCAGCAACTCGTCCCGGGGATAATACACATACAGCCCGCTGCCGGCCTGCCCCGGTCCCGGCGACGGCAGGCACCACCACAGGCGCATCAATGCCATCGCATGATCGATGCGCAGGGCACCGGCGCTGGCCATATTATTGCGCAACAGGCTGATGAAATGCCGGAACCGCTGGCGCCGCAGCACCATCGGGTTGAGGGCCGGCAGGCCCCAGTCCTGGCCGGCGTCGGCAAAGGGGTCGGGCGGGGCGCCGATGGTGACCTGCTGCAGGTAGAGCTCCGGCGCCTGCTGCACCTCACAGCCGGACACGACCGAGCCCACTGCCAGGTCACGCATCAGGCCGATACGCATACCCTGTGACAGGGCACGCGACTGGCAGGCCGCCAGCTGTCCCGCCGCCAGCCACTGCAGGTAGCCGAAGAACAGCGGGGTATTGCGGCAATCGTGGGCGTGCTGGTTGTGCATCACCTCATAGGCGCAGAAGGCCTGCAGGTCCTCCCCCCCGGCGGTCAGGAAGGACCTGAACTCCAGCCCGCGGGAGCTGTCCGGTTCCAGGTGGTGCTCGGCAAAGTACTGGTATAAACGCTCCAGTACCGGGTACTTGAGGGCGTACACCGACTCGTAATCGACCAATGGTGATTCGCGCAGGGCGGCACAGCGGGCCACGACCTCCGGCGTCAGGGGGTCGACGCCGGCCGCGCGCAGTGCGGCCAGTTCGGGCACCTGCTCCGGGTCGATATACAAGGGGTTGAGGTAACGCCGGTCAGAGGGACTGTAGGGGCTGCCGGAATCGTCGCCGTTGCCGAGGGCGGCATGCAGGGGGTTGAGTCCCACCAGGTCGGCACCCCGGGCCGCAGCCAATGCCACCAGTTGCTGCAGGTCGCTGAAGTCGCCCACGCCCCAGTTGCGATCAGAACGCAGGGTATACAGCTGGCAGCTGACTCCCCAGTAGCGCTGGTCCTCCGCCCCGGACAGGTCCTGGCAGCGGCCGGGGCAGACGATCAGTTCGGCGCACTCCTCGCCGGTGCCGGTTACCAGGCGCAGGCGGTGGTACCCCGGCGCCACCGGGCCCAGGTGCAGCGAATGGGCGCTGTAGCGCAGGCCATCCAGGTGGTACTCACCGCTTTCCGCCAGATCAGAGGGCCTGAAGGCACCCGCCAGTCGCTCCCCGCTCTCGGTATCGAGTTCCCATGACAGTCGCTCTTCGCGCCGCTCGGGATGACAGTGGATATCGACGACCGCGGCGGCCTCGTCCACGATGTACCAGTGGCGCAGCCAGTGCTCCCAGGGCGCGGCGTCCAGTTCATAGACCGCCCGGGACACCTGTTCAGCATCGTCCGGGTCGAATCCCATCTGCCGCAGGGCCTGTAACCGGGTTTCCAGGGGGATCGACTGGCGCTGACCCCCATAATCGAGAAACTCGGACGATATCCCTGTGAGGTACAGCAGCTTTTCAAGCTCATTCATCGTTGCAACCGCGACCGGTGTCACGCCGATATCCAGGGTGAGGATCAGCCACCATTTCCCCTCAACGATGACCACACACCCGCAGTCTAATGGTAAAGGAGCCAGGTCACCAAGAGCGAAGTGACTGTCTGATCGGGCATGCATTGCGGACCTCGCACTGCCGAAGGAAAAAGGCATGCCACGCAACCGTGGCATGCCCGAAGTGTCGACCTCTCCACCGCTGGAGCGCCACTGTGAGCATTGGCCCGACTTTAATGCAATCGATTGCAGTCGTCAACTACTTTGCTGATGCTCGGGACACGTCCCCGTCACTTTCAGCAGGCTATAAACCCAGGAACAGGATAGAGGCCCCGCAGGTGCTGATGGTCGCACCCGCCAGGGCGTGTTCGTAGCGGGACATACCGGGAAAGCGGAGTTTCCGCAGGCCGTAATAGGCCAGCGCCACCGAGACGAGCATGGTGACCAGCGTGACTGCGCCGAATACCCCGGTCACCAGCAGCACACCGGCCAGGCTGGCCTTTGCCGCCGGGTACATCAGCAGGGGAATCAGGGGCTCGCAGGGGCCGAGGATGAAGATGAGGAAAATGATCCACTGGGGTCTGTTGCTGCTGTGCCGGTGCACCTCACCGCGGCCGGCATAGCGGATACCCCAGGCCAGGTAGACCAGCCCGAAGCTGAACAGCAGCCAGGCCGCGAGGTCACCCCGCCACCCTTCGATCACAATCAGGTGACTGGTTTCGGCCTGCAACCAGATGCCGAACAGGCCGAGCAGGACGGAGCCGAGCAGGTGTCCGCAACCGCAGGCCAGGGTGATGGAGAGGACCTTGTGCCAGGACCAGTGGCGGGCCAGGGCCATGGAAACGAAGGGCAGGTAGTGATCCGGACCCATCATCGTATGCAGAAAGGCAATGCTGGCGGCGCTGGCCAGCAAGACCATCATTTCCGGACCCAGTGCCAACATAGATATCGACCTGTCACCTGAAGCTCGCCAGGGAGCGGATTACGTGCCGCGAACTCGCCGCAAACCGCATACTTCCGTTACCGACGGATACGCAAACTGTGAGGGTATCGAACCCCGGCTGGCGAATTTTGATTTGGATCAAGACCGGCGCAATCTCCGCTATCCGCTGCCCTTCACAGTGTTATAAATAACAAAGAAGACGGGTAAAAATCGCCAGGCGTGTTTGTCGCAAGGCGAACTAAAAAAAGCCAGGCTAATGGGCCCTGTTGTGATTGACTCCTGGACTGGCTGATGGGCTTGAGCACGGAGATGCCATCATGACTTCCCCCCAGACTTTCTATGATGTCTTTCGCCAGCAGGGAATCAGCCGGCGGTCATTCAACAAGTTCTGTTCGCTGACTGCGGCCTCCCTGGGTCTCGGCCCGGGCTTCGCGCCAAAAATCGCCCATGCCATGGAGACCAAGCGCCGCACGCCGGTGATCTGGTTGAACGGCCTGGAGTGCACCTGCTGTTCGGAGAGCTTTATCCGGTCCAGCCACCCGCTGGTGTCCGACGTGGTGCTGTCCATGTTGTCGCTGGATTATTCCGAGGTGCTGATGGCCGCCGCCGGACACCAGGCCGAAGCGGCGCTGGAGGAAACCCTCCGCGACAATGCCGGCGAGTACATTCTCGCGGTCGAGGGCAATCCACCACTGAACGAAGACGGCATGTTCTGTATTGTCGGCGGACGCCCGTTTATCGAGCAGCTGCAGGAAATGGCGTCCGGCGCCAAGGCGGTGGTGGCCTGGGGGTCCTGCGCTTCCAACGGCTGCGTCCAGGCCGCCAAGCCCAACCCGACCCAGGCGACCCCCATCCACAAGGTGATTCACGACAAGCCCATCATCAAGATTCCTGGCTGCCCGCCCATCGCGGAAGTCATGACCGGGGTACTGACCTACATGCTGACCTTCGACCAGGTGCCGCCGCTGGATCGCCTGGGCCGCCCGAAAATGTTCTATGGCCAGCGTATTCACGACAAGTGTTATCGCCGGCCTCACTTCGACGCGGGCCAGTTCGTTGAGACCTGGGACGACGAGAATGCACGCAAGGGCTACTGCCTGTACAAGATGGGCTGCCGCGGACCGACCACCTACAACGCCTGCTCAACCGTGGGCTGGAACGACGGCGTGTCCTTCCCCATCCAGTCCGGTCATGGCTGCATCGGCTGCTCCGAGGAAAATTTCTGGGACAACGGCCCGTTCTACAGCCGCCTGGCACAGGTGAACACGCCACTGGGCGTGGAAGCCGACGTCGACACACTGGGCCTCACCGCCACGGCGGTGGTCGGCGCATCCATTGCGGCGCATGCGGCGGCCTCGGCCCTGCGGCGCGCCCGTTCCAAGAGCCCGGACAGGGACCAGCCAGGACAGGGAGACTAGGCCATGACCATACAAACCCCCAACGGTTTCACCCTGGACGATTCCGGCCAACGTATCGTGGTCGATCCGATTACACGGATCGAGGGCCACCTGCGGATCGAGGTCAACGTCGACGAGAGCAATGTCATCCGCAACGCGGTCTCCACCGGCACCATGTGGCGCGGACTGGAGGTCATCCTGAAAGGGCGCGACCCGCGCGATGCCTGGGCGTTCACCCAGCGTATCTGTGGTGTCTGCACCGGCACGCACGCCCTGACCTCGGTGCGCGCGGTCGAGGACGCGCTGTCGATCGAGATTCCGGACAACGCAAACATAATTCGCAACATCATGCAGCTCGCCCTGTATGTCCAGGACCATCTGGTGCATTTCTATCATCTGCACGCACTGGACTGGGTGGACGTGGTATCCGCCCTGTCGGCCGACCCGCGCGCCACCAGTGAGCTGGCCCAGTCGATCTCTGACTGGCCCAAGTCCTCACCCGGTTATTTCCGCGACCTGCAGGCGCGCCTGGGCAAGTTCGTGGAATCGGGGCAGCTGGGTCTGTTCCGCAACGGCTACTGGGGTCACCCGGCCTACAAGTTGCCGCCGGAAGCCAACCTGATGGCCGTGGCGCACTACCTCGAGGCGCTGGATTTCCAGAAAGAAATCGTCAAGATTCACACCATTTTCGGTGGCAAGAATCCCCACCCCAACTGGCTCGTGGGTGGCGTGCCCAGCCCCATCAACGTCTCCGATACAGGCGCGGTGGGCGCGATCAATATCGAACGGTTGAACATGGTGAAAAAGATCATCGATGACAGCCGGCAGTTCGTGGAGCAGGTTTACCTGCCCGACCTGCTCGCCATCGCCTCTTTCTACAAGGACTGGAACTTCGGCGGCGGCCTGTCCAGCACGAATGTCCTGTCCTACGGCGATATCCCGGATATCGCCAATGACTACAGCGCCGGGAATCTGCTGCTGCCGCGGGGCGCGATCATCAACGGCAATCTCAGCGAGGTGCACGATGTGGACCTGCGCGCCAGCGACGAGATTCAGGAGTTCGTCAGTCACTCCTGGTACCGCTACGCCGACGAAGCGGTGGGTCTGCACCCCTGGGACGGGGTCACGGAACCCAACTTCGAACTGGGCCCGAATACCCGCGGCGAGCGGACCAATATCGAGGCCGTGGACGAAAACGCCAAGTATTCCTGGATCAAGAGCCCGCGCTGGCGGGGGCACGCCATGGAGGTGGGACCGCTGGCGCGCTACATAATCGGCTACGCCAGCAACAACCCCGAGTTCAAGGAGCCGGTAGAGAAGGTGCTGACCGACCTGGACCTGCCGGTCAGCGCGCTGTTCTCGACCCTGGGACGGACCGCGGCGCGCGGACTGGAATGCGCCTGGGCGGCCGAGAAGCTGCAGTATTTCTACGGCAAACTGATCAGCAATATCCGCGGCGGGGATACCACCACCGCCAACACCCGTTTGTGGGAGCCAGCCTCCTGGCCCGCCGATGTGAAAGGTGTGGGCTTTACCGAGGCGCCGCGCGGCGCCCTGGGACACTGGGTACACATCAAGGACACACGAATCGAGAACTACCAGGCCGTGGTGCCCACCACCTGGAATGCCGGACCGCGCGACGGTGCCGGCAATATCGGCGCCTACGAGGCGGCTCTGCTCGATACACCGATGGCCAATGCGGAGCAACCGCTGGAAATCCTGCGTACCATTCACTCCTTCGATCCCTGCCTGGCCTGTTCCACCCATGTCATGAGCCCGGATGGAGAGACACTCGCCGACATCAAGGTTCGGTAGGGAGGTAAGTCAGCATGGCAGGTACATCAGATTCAAGGACCAGGTCGCCCGGCTTTTTCAGGTCGCTGGTTCACCACTCGACCGAAGTGGAGACCCCGGCCAGCAAGATCTACGTGTACGAGGCGCCCGTGCGCCTCTGGCACTGGGTCAATGCCGCCTGCATCGTGGTACTGGTCGTCACCGGTTACTTCATCGGCCTGCCGCCGCCGTCGGTAGGCGGCGAGGCCTCCAATCATTTCCTGTTCGGCAATATTCGCATGGTGCATTTCGCTGCCGGCCAGTTCCTGATCATCGCGCTGGTCTATCGCATGATCTGGGCGGTACTGGGTAACCACCACGCACACCAGCTCTTTATGCCCCCGTTCTGGAGCGGCAAGTGGTGGGGCGAGGTATGGCACGAGGTGCGCTGGTACCTGTTCCTGGAAAAGGTCCCCAAGAAGTACGTGGGCCACAACCCACTGGCCCAGCTGGCCATGTTCACGGTGTTCCTGCTGCCGCTGATCAATCTCGTGATCACCGGTGGCGCCCTGTACGGCGAGGGTGAGGGCATCGAGAGTCTGTGGTACCGCTCATTCAGCTGGGTTTTCACCCTGTACGGCGACAGCTTCATGGTGCACACGGTTCATCGCATCAGTATGTGGATCATGGTCTGCTTCTCGCTGATCCACATGTACCTGGCTATCCGCGAAGACATCATGAGCCGGCAAACCCTGGTGTCTACCATGATCTCCGGTTGGCGCTATTTCCGGGACGACGACGAATGAGCGGAGCCGCTCATGCGCTGGTTCTCGGGGTAGGCAATATACTGTGGGCCGACGAAGGCTTCGGAGTCCGTTGTGTGGAGGCCTTCGCCCACCGTTTCGACCCGGCCGACCACGTCACCGTCGCGGATGGCGGCACCCAGGGACTGTACCTGGTCGATCTGCTGCGCGCACACGACCCGGTGGTGATTTTCGATGCGGTGGATTTCGGCGACGCACCGGGCACCCTGCGCCTGGTGCACAACGATGACATTCCGGCCTTTGTCGGCGCCCATAAACTGAGCCTGCACCAGGCTGGCCTGCAGGACGTGATCGCCTGTGCCAGGTTACTCGGGGGCTGCGCCGCCAATATGCTCCTCATCGGCGTGCAGCCAGAGGAACTGGAGGACTACGGCGGCAGCCTGCGGCCACTGGTCAGGGCACGAATCCCGGCCGCGCTGGACGTCGCTGCGGGCTATCTGGCCGAGCACGGCTTCACCCTCCCCCCGCGCGCCGGGGATCGCAAGCCGAACATCATGAGCGCCGGCCTGGACCTGGCCAGTTACGAGTCGGGGCGGCCCGACGACACGCTGGCCTGCCGCCACGGCGATGCCCGCGTGCTCAGCCGCAGCCAGAAACACTGACCATGTGCCTGGGTATACCGCTACAGCTGCAGACCTTCCAGGCGCCCGGGCTGGCCCTGTGCGCGGCGGCGGATCAGCCGGGCGAGCTGCGGGCAGTGGATACCAGCCTGCTGGACAGCACGCCAGTGCCCGGCGACTGGCTGCTGGTGCACGTCAATATCGCCATCCGGGCGCTGGCCCCTGACGAGGCGGGCCAGATCACCAATGCGCTGCTGGCAGTGACCGCGGCAGCTGCCGGTGAGCCTTTTGAACACCTGTTGGCGGACCTCATCGACAGGGAACCGACCCTGCCGCCTCACCTCGCAAGCCCCATGCACACGGAGCCGGAAACATGAGTGCTACCCCCCCTGTCAGCCCGCAACCTTTGCAGACAGACGCCAACGCGCCCAGTGCAGCCATTGCGGACATGCTGGCGCAGGGTCTGCTTGAGGAAGTAAACGCCGGGAATATTGCCGGGTTTATCGCTGGCGACGGGCTGCGGGTACTCTTCTTCGCCGGTCCCCACAACCAGCGCAGCGATGCCCACGACGTGGCGGTGGCCCTGCGTGAAGTCCTCAAGGACTACCGTGGCCGCGTCACGGCCGGGCTGGTGGCAGCGGACGAGGCGGCGCTGCAACCGCGTTTCCGGGTCCTGGTGCTGCCCAGCCTGGTGCTGCTGATCCAGGGTGAGGTGCTGGAAATACTGCCCCGGGTGCGGGACTGGAGCGACTACGTGGAAGCCTTCCAGCGCTACCTGGGCGCCCCCCGGAGCCACGAGGAGCTTTCGGCATGAGCAAATCCGATCTGATCCCGCTGAAAAACCTGGACCAGTCCCGGGCCAACCCGATGATCTGGGACAACGAGGAGCAGCCCCAGGGCGTATTCCTGGACGCCGGTGGCGGCGATGACCCGCTGGCCCTGCTGGGCGTACCGGCCATGCAGTTGCCACCGCTGGCCAGGTTACCCATCGACTTTGAACCCGGCCCGCAACTGCTGGACCGGCTGGAACAGCTCAGGCAGGCCATCAACGACGCCGCCCTGGGCCAGCCGGCCAGCCGGCGAATCGACGTGGCGGAGCTCGACCCGCAGTCCCGGCAGGCGCTGGTGGAGATGCTGGGCGAGGGCGAGGTGGTCGGGGAGGTATCCCTGGATGGCGTCACCTACTCCCTCTGCGAGTCCGTACTGACCGGCATCTGGCGGGTCAGCGGATCCGATGGAACCGAGTGGCTGGAGGTCGGCCCGGTACCCGAACTGCTCGAGCGGGCCGCGTCCAGCCTGCGCCCGGCGCCGGTGGCGCTACCGCCTGCCCTGCCGGGGCTGATGAACGCCCTGCCGGTGCTGGTGGAAATCAATGAGCATGCAGCCAACTGGCAGACCGGCAGCGGTCCGAACCGGGTGCTCAATTTCAGCCTGTTGCCCATGAGCCCGGAAGACCAGACCCTGCTCATCGAGGTGCTGGGCCGGGCCGACCTGGTGCTCAATTCCGGTGGCTATGGCAACTGCCGGGTCATGGCTACCCGGGTGCGCCACGTGTGGGCGGTGCAGTACGTCAACGGCATGGGACACACCATCCTGGATACAATCGAAATCGGCGGGATACCCGACGCCGCGCTGGCAGCCAGGGAGGATTTCCAGGATTCCGCGGAGCGGCTCGACGAAATACTCGAGGCCTACTGTCTATGAGCGGTTTCGAGGGCTCATTCCTGGGCAAGGCGGGTCGTCTGGATCCCGCCTCGGTGCTGGAGTGCGGCGTTTGCTGGTGGGTATACGACCCACAGCTTGGCGACCCCACCTGGCAGATACCACCCGGCACGGCGTTTACCGACCTGCCCGAACACTGGCGCTGCCCGAATTGCGACAACGCCGGCACGCAATTCATGGTGCTGCAACACCGGCCCGGGAGCGACGGGGAGCACCAGCGGCCCGACACTCCCGCTGCCCTGGTCACGATCCAACAGCGCACCGAAGAGCTGTTGACTGCCTACCGTGAAATCGACAGGCGCATGCGCTCCCTGCCCGTCTACAACGACAAGCTGGACGTGCAGGTGCTGGGCCTGCGCCGCTGGACCGGGGGACTGGTTGGCATTGTCAGCACACCCTGGTGCATGAACATCCTGCTGCTGCCGCCGGAGGGAAGCCGCGCCCGGATAGAGGGGACGGTGCGGGAGGTGGATTTCCCGTCTGGCTGCTACCGCTTTGTCGCGGGGCATCTCGACCAGGTCGGTGCGATAGAGAGTTGTTCCCTGTTCTCCCCCATGCAGGATTTCGACAACCCGGCAGTCGCCGCCGAGGTGGCCATGCACGCCATCGACGGACTGTTCCAGAACGCATCGGACGAGCCCGCTGGAACCGCCCTGAGTCGCCGCGGATTTTTACGCGGAGGAAGGGAATCCCGTGAACCGTACACAGGATAAGGTGACGGAACCCGGAATCGACATTTACGTCGGAACCGGTGACGTGGCCATCAGGCAAAGGCGGCCGGCTGTCGCGGCATCACTCGTGGGCCGGGATGTCGAGTCGGCACTGCAGCTGGTTCCCGGCCTGTTGCCGGTTTGCGGCCAGGCCCAGTCCGTCGCGGCCGGCCGTGCCGTCGCCGCAGCGCGTGCGCAGCCGCAGAGTGCGGAGCAACGGGCGGCGGACGAACGCTGCCTGCGCCGCGAGCAGGCCCTGGCAGCAGCCTGGCGCTGCACCGTCGACTGGCCGGACCTGCTGGGCGAACCGCGGCAGCTGGATACGCTCAAGCGCGTGCGCCAGGCCAGCGCCGACCCGGAACTGGCGTCCCTGTTACAGGAACTGGCGCCCGGACTGGACCAGGTGACGAACGTCCAGGAGCTACTGGCCTGGATCGACGACGGGGGCAGCGTTCCCGCCCGGGTCGCCGGCCTTGCCCTCGACGCGCCGCCCGGCGCCGGAAACTCCTGTACCGGCACGGATGCGTCCCCGGAGGCACTGGCGCAGGCGGCGGAACAGGCGCTGGCGCAGGAGCCATTCAACCCGCTGGATCCCGCGGGCGGTCCGCGCGAGGTGGGACCCCTGGCCATGGGCCGGGACGCCATGATCGCTCAACTCAAGGAGAGTGTGGACAATCCGGTCCTGGCCCGCTTGCTGGCCCAGGTGCTCGACCTGAGGGTGATATACCGCGCGCTGCGGCAGCCGGCGCCAGCGCCGAAAGAATACCCGGGCTGGGCCGGTACCGATGGCAGCGGGCTGGGCTGCGCAATCACCGCCCGGGGACCGGTATTCCACCGCGTGCGCCTGGACGCCGACACGGTGACCGACTGGCGCGTGCTGGCGCCCACCGATTGGCATTTCAGCCCCGATGGGCCGGTCGCGCGGGAGTTACGCCACCTGGCCACCCCGGCGGCCATGCGCCTGCTGATCGTGAGTTTCGATCCCTGCGCCCCGTGGTCTCTGCATCTCAACGGGGAAGGGGCCTGATACGATGCACGAGGTCGCACTGTGCAATGCCCTGGTCGGGCTGATCAACGACCAGCAACGGGAGCGCGGCTTTCGACAGGTGCGGCGGGTGATCGTGGAAGTCGGGGTACTGGGCCACGTCGACCCCAGGGCCCTGGATTTCGCCTTCGACGTGGAGGCGAGAAATTCCGCCGCGGAAGGGGCGGTGCTGGAAATACACGAAATCGAAGGGCGGGCCTGGTGCATGGACTGCTCGCAGTTGGTAACCCTGGGGCGACGCGGCGACGCCTGCCCGCTGTGCGGCGGCTTTGGCCTGATTGTCGAACAGGGTGAAGAGTTACGACTGAAGGAACTGGAGGTGATCTGATGTGTGGCGTATGCGGATGCGGCGAGGGTGACACCCGGCTGGAAACCGGCGGCAGCGGATCGAAACCAGCGGCGCGGGACGTCGTGGTCCCGATTGACCAGGTTCACGACCACGGTGGCACCCTGCGGGACGACCCGGCCGGGCGCGCCCACCTGGTCAGCGTGGAGCAGGATATTCTCAGCAAGAACAATGCCCTGGCCGCGCACAACCGCAAGCATTTCAACAGTCACCGGGTGCTGGCGCTGAACCTCGTGTCCTCCCCCGGGGCGGGCAAGACCAGCCTGCTGGTCCAATCGCTGAACCGGCTGCTGCCGGCAACGACGGCGGCGGTGATCGAGGGTGACCAGGAAACCACGGCAGACGCAGACCGCATTCGCGCCACCGGAGCACCGGCGATCCAGGTCAATACCGGCCGCGGCTGTCACCTGGACGCGGAGATGATCGACCAGGCTTTCCACCGCCTGCATTTTCAGGACGGGGTCCTGTTTATCGAAAACGTTGGCAACCTGGTGTGCCCGGCGGGGTTTGACCTGGGCGAGGCGCACAAGGTGGTGATCGCCTCGGTGACCGAGGGGGAGGACAAGCCCCTCAAGTATCCCAATATGTTTGCCGCAGCCAGCCTGATGCTGGTGTCCAAGGTCGACCTGCTGCCCCATCTCGATTTCGACGTGGAACAGCTGGTGGACAACGCCCGGCGGGTGAACCCGAATCTCGCCGTAATTCACGTCTCGGCCACCACCGGCGAGGGTATCGACCGCTGGCTGCAGTGGGTTCGCGCGGCCCGGGATATGGCGTCGGTGAGCGCCTGAGCCGTGCTGCATCGGGCCCGCAGTTATGCTCCCCCGCCGGCCGTTGAACGGCGTGTCATCCGTATTCGCGGGCTGGTACAGGGTGTGGGCTTCCGGCCCCATGTCTACCGCTGCGCGACCCGCTTCGGGCTGGCAGGCAGCGTCCGCAATGGCCCCGAGGGGGTGGTGATCGACGCGGAAGGCGCCCACCTCGACGAATTCCTTCGCGACCTGCAACAGTCGCTGCCGCCGCTGGCGCGCATAGACAGCCTGATCGAAACACCCGCAGGAACCGCCGGGGCGGTGGGCTTCAATATCGTGGAGACAGAGTCCGGCGCGGCGGCCGGGGCGGCCATTCCCGCCGACACGGCGATCTGCTCCGCTTGCCTCGAGGAACTGTTCGATCCCGGCAACCGGCGTTACCTGCATCCCTTTATCGCCTGTTGCGATTGCGGCCCGCGCTACACCATGGCGCGGCAACTGCCCTATGATCGCGCCAATACCAGCATGGACCCGTTCCCCATGTGCCCGGCCTGCGACAGCGAGTACAGCGATCCGGGCAGCCGCCGTTTTCACGCCGAACCCGTGGCGTGCCACGACTGCGGACCGGCGCTGTCAGCGGATATCCGGACGCTGGCGGAACAACTCAGCGCTGGCAGGATCGCGGCCATCAAGGGCCTGGGCGGCTATCACCTGGCCTGCAACGCCCATGACCAGGACGCTGTCCTGCGCCTGCGCAGCCGCAAACTGCGGGACGGTAAGCCGTTCGCCGTCATGGTACTTAACGCGGCCAGCGCTGCGCGCTACGTACAGCTGGATCAGGACGGGCGCCAATTGCTCGAGAGCCGCGAACGGCCGGTGGTGGTGGCGCCAACAGGCGGCGCAGGAACCGCGCTCTGCCCGGCCCTGTCGCCGGGGCTCGCCACCCTGGGTGTCATGCTGCCCTACACCGCCGTCCACTACCTGCTGTTCCACGCCCTGCTTGACTGCCCCGCGGGGACCGGCTGGCTTGATGACAGTAACGACCTGGTGCTGGTGATGACCAGTGCCAACATCAGCGGGGACCCCTTGATCGTATCGCGCGAGGAAGCGGAGCAACGCCTGGCGGGGATCGCCGATCTGATCCTGCACCACGACCGCGAGATCGCCGCGCGCGCGGACGACTCGGTGGTTCGCGCCACACCCGGCGCGGCGCCGACCATCATTCGCCGGGCCAGGGGCTATACGCCCCACGCGATCAAGCTCGCGGGTGAGCATACCCCCGCTGTCCTGGCACTCGGGGCGCACCTGAAATCGACCGTGACCATGACCCGCGGCGAGCTGGCCTATATCTCCCCCCACGTGGGGGATCTCGATACACCGGCCGCGGTCAACTTCCACGCCGAATCTGCCCGGGCGCTGCAGGACATGTTACAGACACGCCCGGAGCTACTGGCCTGCGACTGGCATAACGATTTCGCCTCGACCCGGCTGGCGGAACAGCTCAGCGCGACCCTGGACCTGCCGCTGGTGCGGGTGCAACACCACCACGCCCACGCCGGCGCTATCCTCGCTGAACACGGCCATGAAGGAGCGGCCCTGGCCATGGCCCTGGACGGCCACGGCAGCGGATTCGAGGGGCAATCCTGGGGGGGTGAATTGCTGCGGGTAAATGGCGCCGTCTTTCAGCGCCTCGGTCACTTTGCACCCCTGGCGCTGCCCGGCGGTGACCGTGCCGCACGCGAGCCCTGGCGCATGGCGGCGGGGGTGCTGCAGCAGCTGGGCCGGGGCGAGGAGATTCTTCGCCGTTTCGGGCAGGAGGCCCTGGCGCCGGCAATCTCGCAGCTCTTGTCCGCCGGCACCGTGCCTGTCACAACGGCCGCCGGCAGGTTGTTCGACGCGGCGGCGGGCCTGCTCGGCGTGAGCAGCCGTGCGGCCTTTGAGGGTGAGCCGCCGATGCTGCTGGAGGGCCTGGTGCGCAGGCCCCGGGCCTGCCCCGGGGGCTACACCCTGGACCAGGGTGTGCTGGATTTCAGCGGTTTGCTGCGGCACCTGGCGGACTGTACCGACCCGGTGCTGGGCGCGGAGTGGTTACACGGTACCGTGATCGACGCTGTGACGGCCTGGGCCGCAGAGGCGGCCACAGGCACAGGCATTGACACCATAGCGCTGTGCGGCGGCTGTTTTCTCAACAGCCACCTGGCGCGGGAAGTGCCCGGGCGGCTGCGGGAGCGGGGCCTGCGGGTCCTGACGGCGGAGACCCTGCCGCCCAACGACGGCGCGATCAGCCTGGGTCAGGCCTGGGTTGCCCGATTCCACCAACGACGAAGCTCAACTGACTAGGGGGTCTGAACATGTGCCTGGCCATTCCGGTACGCATCACGGAAATCCTGGACGGGAGCCGCGCGCTGGCCTCCGCCGGCGGTATCGTACGTGAAATCGATATCTCCCTGGTGGACGGCCTGCAGGCAGGTGACTACGTGATCCTGCACGTGGGCTTCGCCCTGTCCAGACTGAACGAGGAAGAGGCGCAGCGAACGCTGGCGACGATGGCCGGTATGGGCGCCGTCGGGGAGGCAAGCCTATGAAATACGTGGAAGAGTTCCGCGATGGTGAACGGGCCAGGGGCATGGCGCGCGCCCTGCAGGTCGAGGCGCGTCCTGATCGGCGTTATCGACTGATGGAGTTTTGCGGTGGCCACACCCACGCCGTGTTCCGGCACGGCATTCCCGACCTGCTGCCCCCCAACATCGAACTGATCCACGGGCCGGGATGCCCGGTCTGTGTACTGCCCATCGGTCGGCTTGACATGGCGATCCGGCTGGTGGACGAACACCCGGAGGTAATCCTTGCGAGTTACGGCGACATGCTGCGGGTGCCCGGCGGCAGGCGGCGCAGCCTCCTGCAGGCCAGGTCGGACGGCGCCGATGTACGTATGGTCTACTCGGTCAGCGATGCCCTGGCACTGGCCCGGGCCAACCCGGACCGGCAGGTGGTCTTCTTCGGCATAGGTTTTGAAACCACCACCCCGCCCACCGCACTGGGAATACAAGAGGCTCGCCGCACGGGGCTGGATAACTTCTCGGTCTTCTGCAATCACGTGCTGACGCCCGCCGCGATGAGCGCCATTCTCGACGTCGCGCCAGACTCGGGCGACAGCGTGGAGGTGGACGGTTTTATCGGACCGTCCCACGTAAGCGTCATCATCGGCTCCGATGCCTACCGGTTCTGCGCCAGGAAATATCACAAGCCCGTGGTCATCGCCGGATTCGAACCGCTGGACGTGCTGCAGTCCATCGTCATGCTGGTGCGCCAGCTCAACGAGGGCCGGGCAGAGATCGAGAACCAGTACACCCGGGCGGTGACGCCCGGGGGCAACAGCAAGGCCCAACAGGTGGTACAGGAGGTATTCACCCTGCGGCCCAGTTTCGAGTGGCGCGGGCTGGGCGAGATACCCCGGTCGGCCCTGCAAATCACCCACGCCTACCGCGAATTCGATGCCGAGCACCGTTTCAATATGCGCTATGAGCCGGTCGCCGGCACCCGGGGCTGCGAATGCCCCGCGGTCCTGCGCGGCGCGAAAAAGCCGACGGATTGCAAGCTGTTCGCCACGGCCTGTTCACCCGAGTCACCCCTGGGTTCCTGCATGGTCTCGGACGAGGGCGCCTGTGCCGCCTATTTTACCTACGGCCGCTTCCGGGAGCAGGCGCTGGTACAACAGGCCCGGCAGCGTGCCCAACAGAAAGCGAAGCGTGCATAACATGGACCTGCCGCGAGAAAACAGCAGCTTCCAGGCCGGTCGGCGCCAGGCGCGCAAGCTGGACCTGGCCAATGGCCGGGTCGACCTGAGTCATGGCGCCGGCGGCCGGGCCATGGCTGACCTGATCGACCTGATGTTCCGTAAGGCCTTTGACAACGCCCTGCTCGACCAGGCCAATGACCAGGCGAGTTTTGACGTGGAAGCCGGCCGCCTGGTGATGAGTACCGACTCCTTCGTCATCTCACCACTGTTCTTCCCCGGTGGCGACATCGGCAGCCTGGCGGTGCACGGTACGGTCAACGATCTCGCCATGGCCGGAGCCCGGCCCCTCTACCTGAGCGCCGGGTTTATCCTGGAGGAAGGACTGCCACTGCAGGACCTGGCCCGAATCGTCGACTCCATGGCCACCGCCGCCCGCGAGGCCGGGGTGCTGGTCGTCACCGGTGATACCAAGGTCGTGGAGCGCGGCAAGGGGGACGGGATATTCATCAACACGGCGGGGGTCGGCCGGGTCCCGGCCGGCCTGGAAATCTCGGGTGACCGCGCCCGACCGGGTGATAAAATCCTGGTCTCCGGCACGCTCGGGGATCACGGCATGGCCATCATGTCACTGCGCAACGGCCTGCAGTTCGAGACCGCGCTGCGATCCGATTCAGCAGCCCTGAATAGCCTGGTGGGTCGCATGGTCGAGGCGGCGGGTCCCGCCATTCGCACCCTGCGTGATCCCACCCGCGGCGGACTGGCCGCCACCCTCAACGAAATAGCCGACCAGTCAGGCACCGGCATGCGTTTGCACGAGCCGGATATTCCGATCCGGGCAGAGGTGCGCGGGGCCTGCGAACTGTTGGGACTGGACCCGCTGAACGTGGCCAACGAAGGCAAGCTGATTGCCATCGTTGAAGCTGGCGCAGCGGACACCCTGCTGGCCGCGATGCGGCGGGACCCGCAGGGATGCGACGCCGCCGTTATCGGTGAGGTCATCGACGACCCCCTGCACCTGGTTCGCATGGTCACCGGCATCGGCGGCGAGCGCGTCATCGACTGGTTACACGGGGAGCAACTGCCCCGCATCTGTTAGGCAGCAGTGCAATAAGCGCTGCCCTGTCGAGGCCCGCAAAGCCGTGGCATGCCGCCCCGCACGACCCCGGCTGTAATCGACAGCCCGTCCCACATGGGCTACTTTCCTTACAAGAGTCCGCAACCAGCTTACAGAGAGGATCGCGTGGTACACCCGCGGGGCCACGATACCCGACGATGAAGTCCAAGCAGAACAGTCACGAGGATCAAACCCAGAACACCGGTCCCACCTTCCTGGTGGTGGACGATGATGCCATGGTGCGCAAGATCGTTACCCGTGGACTGGCGGCGCTGGACCCGGCAGAAGTCCTGGAAGTGGAGGATGGAGTGGCGGCGCAGGCTGTACTGAGCCAAAAGGCTGTCGACGTGGTGGTAACGGATGTGCTCATGCCGAACATGACGGGTCTCGAGCTCATGAAGTGGGCCCAGGAGCACTGCCCGGAGCCGCTGTGGATCGTGCTGTCGGAACTGGAGACATTCGATACCGCCGTGGATGCGCTGCAACTGGGCGCCTTTGACTACCTCGGCAAGCCACCCGAAGTGCAACGGGTCCGGGTCGCCGTGCGCAATGCCCTGGACCAGATCGAGCTGGTGCGCGAGCGCACCCGGCTGTATGAACAGATCGAACGCAGCAACGCCCAGCTGGCCGAGAAGGTGGAGCAACTGGAACAGGTCTGTCACATGCTTGAGGAACAGGCCGCAGTGATCCAGTCAGACCTGGCCCGGGCGGAAATCATCCAGCGCGCGTTGTTACCCCAGGAGCCCCCGGAAATAGACGGCTGGTGCATCGAAACCCTGTACCGGTCCGGCAGCAGCGTGGGCGGTGACCTGTACGACGTCCTGCTCCTGGACGACCGACACGTGGGCCTGATCATCGCGGACGCCGCCGGACACGGCGTTGCGGCGGCCATGCTGTCAGTGCTGTTCAAGCTGCGACTCACGCTCACCGATCGGGCCGGCAATGTGCAGTCACCGGGCAAGGTCCTGGCCAGGCTCAACCACCAGCTGTACGAAACCATTTCGGCTCCGGGGGCCTTCATAACCGCGGCCTACGTGCTGGTCGACAGGCTCTCCGGCTCCATACAGATGGCGTCCGCCGGGCACCCGCCCTGCATCCGGGTTGCGCAGGGCGGGCGGGCAAAACTGTTGACTCGCACCGGCCCGGCCCTGGGCCTGGCGTCGGAAGCCCACTATAACGAATGCGAAATGCAGCTGGATCCCGGTGACCGGCTGTTGTTGTACACCGATGGCGTGCTGGGATGCGGGGAGGCCACGGTCACGATAGAGGACCTCATCCGCCACATGTCACCCGGGGTCGACCGGGCGAAGATACCGGGTAGCCTGTACCGGGCGGCGACCCGCTGCGTCAAGGGCGAGTGCGACGATATCACGGTGATCCTGCTCGAGCGCGGCGAGGGCGCCAGCCATTTCGACGACACCCCGGGTGCCGGGGAGCGCCCAGCACAGCAACAGCCGGCGGAACAACCCCGTTTGCTGCAGGGTGTGGCTGGCAACCAGGCCTTCCTCAGCCTGGCCGGTAACGTCACCTGGGTATTCAGCCAGGCTTTCATGGACGCCGCCCACCACCTGCTCGAGCAGCACGACGGCCTGACCATAGACCTGGGAGACTGCGAGTACATGGACAGTACCTGCCTCGGGACCCTGCACGAAATCGTGACCTCGAAGCCGGACGCGGTGACCGTACAGCGGATGCCCGCCAGTATCCGGGATCTGTTTGAAGAATTGAGCATGGACGCCGTGTTGAGTCGCGCCAGTGCCGGAACCGCCCCGCTCCCGGACACGATGAAACCCCTGCAACAGGTACAGCTGGATCCGGCCCGCCAGGGCGCCAGGATGCTCAGCGCGCACGAGACGCTGGCCTCGCTCAGTCCGGAAAATCGCGAGAAATTTCGCGGCGTGGTGGATTCACTGCGAGCCGACCTGGACCCCGAGGAGCCGGAGGATTAAGAGGTAGCTCGCAATCACTCGGCGAGGGACGCCCGCTGTTCCGCCACGCCCCGTAAAGCCGTCTGCAGTTCGGCAACCTTGTGTTGCAACTCCCGCAGGACCGGGCCCGCGGCGTCCAGCTGTTCGTCCCGACCGATGTACTCCAGGCGCATGGCGGTGGCAGCCACGGCCCGGCCACCGACGATGTTGGCAGAGCCCTTGAGCGTATGTGCCGCCCGCCGCAGGTCAGATGGCGCCTCGCTGGCTATCGCCTCCTCAATCTCTGCCATCAGCTTGGGACACTGATCGAAGAACATCCCGGTCAGCTCTATCAGCAGGTCTTCGTCGCCCTCGAGATTCCCTAACGCGCCCTGCCAGTCCAGGCAGGGCTCGGCATCCTCGTCAGCCGAAGCCGGCGGCTCCGCCTGCACTTCCGGCCCCTGCGGTTCCGGGGCCATCTCCTCCACGGCGCGAAACAGCTCCACCGCCCGAAAAGGCTTGGTCACGAAAGCGTCCATGCCTGCGGCGAAACAGCGCTCCCGCTCCTCGTTGGTCGCACCCGCGGTCATCGCCACGATGGGCACGTGAATGCCCTTCTCGTGTTCGTTGTCCCGAATAGCCCGCGTTGCCGTCAGGCCATCCATCACCGGCATGTGAATATCCATCAACACCACGTCGAAATGCTTTCGTGCCAGTACATCCACCGCCTGCGCCCCGTTCTGCGCCACCTCGACGCTGTGTCCGCGCCGGGTCAGCAGATCCTTTGCCACTTTCTGGTTGACGGGATTGTCTTCTACCAGCAGGACCAGCCGGGCGGCGATTTCCAGGGGTTCCTCGCCCGGCTCCGCTTCCCCGCTCCGCGCCGGTGTGACACCCAGGGCATCACAGATGGCCGCGAGCAGGTCGGAGTGTTTGATGGGTTTCAACAGGGTACGCGAGATATCGAGGCTGCGGAGCTGCGACTCCTGCTCCGAGCGCCCGGCCGACGTCAGCATGAGGATACGCATATCCGAATGGGCCGGTCTCTCGCGGATTTTTGCCGCCAGATCGAATCCATCCATGTGCGGCATCATGACATCCAGCAGGGCGAGGATGAAACTCTCGCCCTGCTCCTCCGCCCGCGCAAGCTCGGCGAGAGCATTTGCGCCGCTGTCCACCACGCTGACCAGCATTCCCCAGTTGGTCAGCAGTTCCTCCAGTATCTTCCGGTTGGTCGCGTTGTCGTCGACTACCAGTGCCCGTTTTTCGCGCAGCCCGGCCGGGTGCAGGGGTACCGTCGCCGGCTCCCCGGGCAGCTCAAAATCGGCACAGAAAGAGAACGTGCTGCCCCGGCCGAGCTTGCTCTTCACTGCCATCTGGCCGCCCATCATTTCGGCCAGTTGGGACGCGATTGACAGACCCAGCCCGGTGCCCCCGAACTGGCGTGTGGTGGAGGAATCCGCCTGGCCGAAGGCTTCGAATATTTTGCGCTGTTGCTGTTTGCTGATACCGACCCCTGTATCGCGCACCGAGAATTCCACTCGCGCGCTATTCCCGGAGACGGACGCCAGCTGCAGATCAACGACAACCTCGCCGCTTTCGGTAAATTTGATGGCGTTGCCCACCAGGTTGACCAGGATCTGCCGCAGGCGCAGCGGGTCACCGACCAGTCTGTCCGGCACTTCGGGCGGGATATGATAGGTCAGCTCCAGCCCCTTCTCTCCCGCGCGCAGGCCCATTCCCTGCAGGGTGTCGCCGAGGATGTCGCGCAGGTTGAACGGGATTGCCTCCAGGTCCAGCCGGCCCGCCTCGATCTTGGAGAAGTCGAGAATATCGTTGATCAGGCCCAGCAGGGTGTCGGCGGATTTTATGATCAGGGACACGTACTCCCGCTGCTGGGATGTCAGGTCGGTGCCTTCGAGCAGCTCCGCCATGCCGATCACCCCGTTCATCGGCGTGCGTATCTCGTGGCTCATGGTGGAGAGAAAATCACTCTTGGCCCGGGTCATCTGTACCAGCCGCTCATTGGCCACCTGCAGTTCCTTGGTCTTGCTCTCCAGTTTCAGGTTGATGCGGTGCTTGCTGCGATAACTGCGAAAAATAATCACGATCAGGAGCAGCACCAGCAGCAGGGCCGCGGCGGCGCCGCTGAGGATATAGCGCTGGTTTTCAATGGTGCTGAGCTGTTTCACCAGTACCGTATTCTGTTCCGCTATCTGACGCTCCTGCTCTTCCATCTCGGCCTGTTGATCCTCCAGGCGATCCTGGTTGCGCCTGATCCGCTCGGAGTAACCCTCGATGTATGCCTCTTTCTCGGCCAGCGTCGCCTCCTTTTCCAATAGCGCGCTTTCATTGGCCTTCAGCCTGTTCTCGCTTATCTCCAGGGTTGTCTGAATATCCGCCAGGTTTTGCTCCAGCTTCGCCAGTTCAGCTTTGTTGGCCGTGACCTGCCTGCGCTGCTGCTCGATCGTCCCGGCCTGTTCCGCCAGCAGTTTCTTCTGCGCCTCCAGCTGCTCCTGCTGTTCGGCGGCGACGGCCCTGGCGCTCACCAACTCGGCCTCGGTCTCCTTGTAGATGGTCGCGGCATCGAGTTCGGTGCCGCCGAACAGCAGAATGTCCTTCGACAACTCCATTCCCGCGTACACGATGTTGCTGCGATTTATTTCAAAGGACAGCCGCGTCTCACTGGGGTGGGTGAAATTGACCATGATGTGGCGCTGGTCGTCGCTGCCATCCGTGACAATCAGGGTGTTGCTGCCGTGCAGGTCGCGCTCGATCCTCGACAGCCGAGAGTTCCAGGTCGGGTCCAGCACCAGCATGTGCGCGGCCTTGGCCTTGGAAATCGTATTGAACTGGACCACCTTGACCGGCTTGCCACGCACCGTCCAGTCAACCGCCTGCCGTTCGAGCGCACTCAGCAACGCCCGGTCACGGCCGTACAGGCCGACGACAAAGCGCTCGGTTCTGTTCTCTTCAGGCCAACTGGTGTGATCCAGGATCGCCTTGATCAGCGAGGCCTTACCTTCCTCCATGGTCACGAATTGCGCCGGCGCTGAGGCAGAGAACACTAGCGCCAGGAACAAGCAGAACGCTACGCGGGGAAAAAATGTTCGAAACTTTGTCAGGCACATAGCTGCTATTGACCGTTCCGGGCAGATACCGGTGAATCAATTTCAGCTTAGCATAAGACTCACTGACCAGCCCGGTCCCAGGGACCGGGCTGGCCGCGCTATCAGGTTACGCGGATAAACGGGTCCAGCGGCTGGCCGGTGCAGCCGTCGCCGACGATGGTGTACTTGTACAGCACGTTCGCGGGTACATTACCAACCGTTGCCGGCGGATTGGTTTTACCATTAGACCCGGAATTCGCGTGAATCGGCGCGCCGGTGGTGAAGGGGTGGAAATACACCGTAAATACCTTGGTGTCATCATCCTCGCCGTTCTCATCAACGGCCTGCCAGACGATCTGCTCCGCTGGATTCCCGTTTTTGGCCTTGTCGGCATCGACGACAAAGTTACTCACCGCACTGGGGCAGTTACCATCGAAATACACCAGGATGATCTTCTCCGCCCGCGCCTGCAGCGAAGTGCAGCCTATCGCTCCCAGTAACAGCATCAATGGGGCGACGCGCAGTGGCCTGGTCAGTGTCTTGGAATTGACTCGTGTTTCATTTGAGATAGTGTCCATTCTTTTTCTCCTTCTTCAGTTAAAGCGCAGAGCCTACTCCCGCTGCGCCATTGCCGCCTCGAAACGAGGCAATTCCTTCAGTTTTCCCAGGTTGGGATCCGACCGGGCCAGGTAGCGGGGAAACCCGCCGCCCAGGGCGCGCTCCAGTGCGCCCATGGCCTGCTCCGATTCACCCAGGGAGACCAGCGCGGTGGCCCGGGAATAATTTGTGTAGATATCGTCTGGCGCCAGAGCCTGCGCCCTGGCCAGCAACTCCAGCGCCCCTTGCCGGTCGCCGACCGCGGCATGGTAATGCGCCACCATGGCCAGGGCATAGGCGTCGGTGTCGTTCACCTGCAACCACTTTTCCGCCAGCTTGATGGCGTTGCCGTACATGGCCTTCGCGATGTCGTCGCGACCGGCCGCATGGCGGTAGGCGTCACCGAGATTTCCCCACAATTCGTAGTCCTCTGGCGCCTGTTCCACAGCCTTGTGATACAGGGGTATCGCCTCGTCGAAGCGCCCCAGGTAATAAAGACTGGTGGCCAGGTTGGCATAGACAAGACTCGAGGGCGCCAGCGCCAGCGAGTGATTCCAGGCGTCGTAGGCCTTCTCGAACTGCCCCGAAACGAAATAGGCGGCTCCCAGGCTGTTGAAGGACGCATGGCTGTCGGGCATCAGTTCACTGACCCGCTGGTAAAAGGGAATCGCCTCTTCCGCCCGGCCGGTGCGAAACAGGAACTTCCCCATTCTCATTTGCCCGGACCAGTGATTGGGCTGCTGTTCCAGGGCTGCGCGGTAGTGCTGTTCCGCCAGCGCCAGTTCACCCTGCTCCATGTAAACGTCTCCGAGTCCCAGCAGGGACTCGACTTGGGAAGGATTGATCGCCTGCGCGGTGGTGAACTCGTCGATAGCCTGCTGGTACTGGCCCGATGCCAAATAGAGGCGGCCCAGTGAGATGTATACGTTGGGCGCGCGTCGGTCCAGGGTCAGGGCACGCTGGCAGGCGGTTTCCGCTTCGCTGAATTTATGCGGATCCCGTTCAATGCCAAATTCGGTCAGCAACCCGTCGCATTTTCCCGAGTAGGCGTCGGCAAAGTTCGGGTACAGGGCTATCGCCTTGTCGAACATGTCAACGGCGTAGGCCAGGTTCTCGTCGTCCGGGGGCAGGCGAAGATAGGCACGGCCGCGCAGGTAGTAGTCATAGGCCCGGGCGTCAATTGCCGGTTTGCCGTTCGCCAGCAACTCATCGGACTCGGGCGACAGCAGGATCTGGAGCTCGTCCACCACGGCCGTGGCAATCTCGTCCTGCAGGGCGAGCAGGTCGCCGATGCCGCGCTCGTAGGTCTCGGACCACAGGTGGTAGCCATCGCTGGCCTTGATCAGCTGGGTGGTAACCCGGATTCGGCCGGCCTGGTGGCGAACGCTGCCCTCCAGTACATACGCCACCCCGAGGCGCTGCCCTATCGTCCTGATATCCGCCTGCTTGCCCTTGAAGTAAAAGGACGAGGTGCGCGCTGCGACGTTCAGCGCGTTCAACTTGGTCAACAGGTTGAGGATTTCCTCGGCCAGGCCATCGCCGAGGTATTCCATATCCTTTTCGTCGGAGAGGTTGACGAAGGGCATTACCGCGATCGATGCCGGGCCGCCCACTGCTGTCGCCGTCTCGCCCGTGGAAGGGTTCACCGACAGGCGGTCCAGGTAGAGGTAGCCCACCAACCCCACCAGCAACAGGATCAGGTTGAGTTCGACAACACGGGCCCAGAAATTCCGGTCGTGGTCACGGGGCTTGACCTCGGGCGCCGGGGATCCGGGCGTCAGGTCAAAGGCCCAGGACAGTATCATGGCAACGGGAAATCCGGCCGCCGCGATCACCAGTACCGCAGTCACGCTCCAGTCGGGCAGGCCAACGATGGGAAACAGGACGTCCGCTACCTGCAGCAATGCCCAGGATCCCGCGCTGTACACTACCGCGGCCCGGTACACGCCACGGCTCTTCAATTCGGAGGTGAATCGGCGGAATTCCATCTGTAGCAGTTTATGCCAGATCGCGGTAATGGCAAAAAGCCATACCGGAGACTTGCGCTCTGGCAACGCGGGGTTCTGGCATTCCGGGCTTAACCTCCACATGGTCTCACATCGCACTTGTTCAGTTGTACATGATTACTTCGTCCAAGGCCTGGCGCGCATAGTCGGGCCGCAGCCTGGCGATCAGGTCCCGTTCCATGGCGTAGAAGCAGGGCAGCAGTAACAGGGTCGCGAAGCTGGCGATCAGCACACCCCAGAACATGGCCATAATCATCGGCGTGATCAACTCGTTGGCACCGCCCAGTTCATAGGCCGCCGGAAACAGACCCGCACAGGTGGTCACCGTGGTGATGACCACCGGCCGCAGCCGGACGCTGGCGCACTCCACGATCTGTCGGTCGTGCAGCAGGGTTTCGCCGTGTTGGCTGTGCAGTTTCCTCTCCGCATTGAACCGGTCCAGCATCACCAGTCCGTCGTTGACAATCACCCCCATGAGACCCGCAATCCCGACCACCGCGGCGAAAGACAGCACCATGCCCTGAATGACGAACGCCACCAGCACTCCCACCACCCCGAGCGGGATCATAAACAGCACCATGACGGGTTGCAGAAACGAATTGAACAACAGCAGGAGAATGAAAAAAATCGCCAGCATGGACAACAGGAGCGCCTTGCCCACCTCACCGGCCTGCTCCTTCTCGTTAACGAACTCGCCGCCCTGGTAATAGCTGATGTCCGGGTAAACGCCAGCCATTGACTCACTGTGCATGAATGCAGCGACACGGCGGTTTAGTTCCAGCATGCTAATCACCTGCCGGTCGATCTTGGCGTAAACCGTTGTCGCGCGATCGCCCAGGTAATGCCGTATGGTCCCTTCGCCGGAGTGTTGCTCGAACTCCACCAGGTTGCGGAGCAGGATATTGCGGCCGTGCCTGTTGGTCACCGCCAGAGAGAAAAGAGAGGCCGGGTCCCGCACATCCACCCCGTCCAGTTGCATGCGGTAGGTGATGGTGTCCTCGATGGTGTCGAAGGTATCCACGACCCTGCCATTGAACGCAAGCTTGATCGCCGAGGAGACCTCGCCCACCGTCAGGTCGTAGCGTGCCAGGGCATCGTAATCCAGGTTGAGGGAGATAATCGGCTTACCGGGCACATAGTCGCTCCAGACCTCCATCACGCCCTCTTGCCGCCGCACGAAATCCATCAGGGTATCCGCCGCCGTGAAGCGCTCGTCCGTGTTGCCGATCAGGGTCACTTCCAGCGGTTGCCCCATGTCGACACTGGCGCCGGCCAGGCGCACCTGTAGTAGGTGAAAACCCTCGCGACCCTTGTACAGTTCCACCAGCCTGTCCCGCAAGGCGATGGCATTGGTCTGTCGCCGCTGGGCAGGCTGCAGGTAGACGGTTAACATTCCCCAGCCGGCATCCTGGCCCTCGGTCACGGAGGAGCGGTCCGAATCGTGGTGACCGGCCGTGGACACGATCTCCCGCAGATCGCGCGGCGGGATCATCTCCCGCAGCTCGTCCTCCAGCGCCTTGAGCTTGCGCTCCATAGTGGTCAGAGGCGTGCCGATGGGGCCCTCGGCCTTGACGAACAATACGTCGACATTGGTCTCGGGTGTGGAGACGAAGACGATCAGGCGGGTGGTGATCATGAATGCCGCGATACACCCGCCGATGGCGAGCAGCGTGAACCAGTAGCGGTACCGCATCACCTTCATCATCAGGGTTTCGTAGGCATCCTCCATCGTTTCGAACCAGGCCCGGGTCAGTTTGCCCGAACCCGCTCCAGTCAACGTATGGGCGATGTGTGCGGGCAGCATGAACTTGCACTCGACCAGGGACATCAGCAACACCAGGATCGCCATGATCGGAATGATGTAGAAGACCTTGCCCTGGAGGCCGCCGAGAAAAGCGGCGGGTAGCAGGGCCACGATGGTGGTCAGGGCGCTGGCCAGTACTGGCAGCATGACCGTTCGGGTTCCCAGCACCGCTGCCTCGACGGGAGGCAGGCCGTATTCGTGATGTCGGAAGATACTCTCGGACGTCACGACCGCATCGTCCACCAGGATGCCCAGCATCAGGATCAGGGCGGCCATGCTGAGCAGGTTGACCGAGATATCGAGGAACGGCATCAGGGTAAACAACATCATGATGGCGACCGGCACCCCGAGGGCCACCCAGATCGTCAAGCGGAGCCGGAAAAAACAGGTCAGCACCAGGGTGACCAGCGCGATACCGAAAAACGCGTTGCTGACCAGTACATCCAGCATCGCCACAGTGGCCCTGGTGTCGTCGCTGACCAGCAGGAGTTCGACGTCCGCCGGCATCTGCCTGCGCTTATTCGCCAGGTAGGTTTTTATCCGGTTCGCGGTACCCAGTCGATCGGCATGTTCTCCCGCCTGGACCAGCAGGGTGATCGCATTCCGTCCGCGGACCGAATTGCGGATTACCGGGTCGGCAAAGTCGTAGTGCACGCGAGCTATGTCGCCAACCCGGACAAAGTCCCCCGGGCGTCCTTCGAAGACTATCACGTCCGCCACGTCCTTGGGGTGTTCGAACTTACCGATGGTCAGGATGTCCTGCTCGCCCGTCGCCGACTCCAGTGTCCCCCCTGAGGACCGTACGTTGCGCGCGTTGATGGCGTTGATCACCTGCTCGTGACTGATCCCCAGGCGCCGCAACTTGAGATCGTCCAGCAGAATCCTGACCTCGCGGTCGCGGTAACCCTCGCGAACGACGCCCGAAACACCGCTGATGCTGCGCAACTCGAGCCTGACCTGGCGGGCGATTTCCCGCAGCGTCTCCTCGGGTACGGTGCCGGCCACCAGGACCGTGACAACCGGTGTGTTTCTGGTGTTCTCGGGGCGGGTGACAATCGGGTTGCCTTTCAATTCCGGCGGCAGGTTGGCACGAGCCCGATCGATGGCGTTGTAGACCTCGGTCTCGATCTTGTCATAGCGCTCGCTCGGGTCACTCTGGTAGCCCATCACCATGATCGTGGACTGCCCCTCGATACTGTTGGAAACGACCTTGTCCACCCCGTCGATATAGAGGAATTCGCGCTCCAGGGGCGTGGTGATGGACAACTCGATATCTTCGGCACTGGCGCCGGGGTGGTTGGTGGTGACCAGGATCAGTCCGGTATCGACTGGCGGGTACGTATTGTAGGACAGGCTGGTCAGGCCGATCAGGCCGGTGATCACGAACATGATCATGAAGACATTCACCAGCATGGGCCGGCGAATGAAAAACTCCAGTAGCTGGTCCATATTCAGCCTTCCGGGTTGATCCGCTGGACCGACTGGCCGTCGCTGACCAGGTTCAGATGACTGACGATGATCTCGTCGCCGGCCTCCAGGCCACTCAGTACCGGCACCGACTCCGCGTTACCCACCCCCAGCGCCGGTTCCACCCGGTGCGCCACGCCGTTTTCCAGGCGATACATAACCAGGCGCCGGCCCCGGTCCACCAGCGCAGCGCGCGGCACGGCCAGCATGTTCTCCTGCTCGCTACCGCTGAACTCGACCATGGCCGACATCCCGTCCCGGAGCAGCCCGCCGGCGTCCTCCACCATCACCCCGACTTCGAAATTCCCCGTGGCGGGCTCCGCCGAACTGGCGACCTGGTCGACCCGGCCGGCAAAAACCTGGCCCGGCACACCGGGCGAGGTCACGGTGGCGGGCATGCCGATAGCAATATGATTGATATCCTTCTGGGACACGAAAGTCTCCACCCGGAAAGCATCCATAACCTGGATGACCCCCAGGCGGCTGGCCGCGGAAACGTTCTGGCCAGGCTCGGTCTCCCGCCGTGTGACCACGCCACTGACCGGGCTGCGCAACTCCGCCTGCGAGAGATCTTGCCGTGCCAGGTCATAATTGGAGGTGGCGCGCCGCAGAATAGCCTGGCTGGACTTGAACTGCGATTCGCTCTGGCGGAAAGCCTGCTCCGATATGACCCCGGACTCGTAGATGGCCCGGTTGCGCTCGTAGGTCGACGTGGCCTGGTCGTGCTGCGCCCTCGCTTCTTCCAGGCTGGCCATCGCTGCATCCAGGCGCAACCTGAGCTTCCGGTCATCCAGGCGCAACAGGATATCCCCTGCCTGCACCGCCTGCCCCTCACGGAACAGGACCTCCTTTACCGTGGCGTTGACCTCCACCCCGATCTCGAACTCTTCGGCCGGTGTGACCAGGCCGTAAGTCTTGAACTTGTGCTGCCAGCTGCCGGGTTCGATCCTGACGGTGCGGGCTTCGACCACCCGGGGTGCTGTTTCCAGTGGCGCGGGGTCGGTCTCCGAGCAGGCACAGAACACGCTTACCGAAACGAGGCAGGCAAAGCGGAGCAACCCGTTTTTCAATGCTCGACTCCCTCAGAACGGCGGCAAAGCGAAAGCTCCCGTTCTGCGCGGTGAGGACTGGCGTACTTGCAGTGTAGAAACTAAAACTAGCTTTCGCAAGAATATTGTCCTGACGGGGCGACCCGCCAGGGTGTCAGAGCCCCTCCCGGTGCCTCAGGGCACGGCCTGGTAGGTGAAGCGGGCGTTCATCATCGTCATCAGGACGTCAATCTTGGAGAGTTCCATCGGATCGACGTCGAAGGGATTGCGGTCCAGGACAACGAGGTCGGGAGGGAAGCGCCTGGAATTCGGATCCGCCGGGTTCTTCAAGGTCACGGCTCCCTGGATGACGAAGAGCGGTGCCTGCATTTCCGGGGGCGTGCTCGGCACATCGGCCGAGAGGCTCACCGACACGCCGCCCCGGGCGAAATAGGGGTAGCGACCAAACATTGTCCGGGTCCGTTCCTCGCCGAGGAGCCGCAGGGCGTCCTGGTCAGTGCCGGAGAAGTCGTTAGAGAAGTTCGGTGTGGTGTTGATCGGGATTCGGTGACCGATGATCCTCTTCTGATCGTCGGGGTTGATCCAACTCGCGTGATGAATGGCGCTGCGGCTGGGATACTCCGCATCGCGGGCAGCGAGGATGCCGTCGATCACCGCCCGCGCGGTACCGCTACTGTCACTGTGGGTGGCTACGTCCATGTCGGCCTGCGCCGCGGCGAGTATGATTGCGGCAATCTTGTCGGGCTCGACATTGAAGGTCCCCATCTTGCCCGTCTCGTAGGGCTCAAGCATCGGCGCCACTTCGGCGGGCCAGTTCCCCTCGGGATGGATCTTGAAAGACTGGGTGCGCAGCTCGAGCTCTCCGTTCTCCTCCATTTCGTGGAGCATCGCCAGGGCGGCCTCGAAATCGCGCTCCATGCCGCCCCGGTCGGATTCCCTGCCTCGTCACGCACCCAGAAAGTGACGCCGGGCAGGGTATCGGGAGTGTCTTTGGTAATGTTGGCCATTTCCGTGGCCCTGGTGTTGAGCCAGGCGTCGTGGATGGTGAAGTCGAGGATGAGGGCCGGGCGGTCGCTGACCGCCTGGTCGAGCTCTTTGGCGGTGGGGTTGCCGCCGAACTTGCCGGCGCTCCAGCCGACGCCCTTGATCACCTTCTCGTCAGGATTGGCCTCGGCGTACTCCTTGATCCGCGCGAGCACCTCTTCCTTGGTCTCGAGGTCGAAGAGTTGCACGCCATAAGTGGTCCAGTTCTAGGCGATCAGGTGGTCGTGGGTGCTGATGAAGCCCGGCAGGAGGGTCATACCCTCCAGGTCGATGCGCTCGGTCCCCTCGCCAACCAGAGCCGCGGCGCCCGCCGCATCCCCGACGTAGACGATCTCCTTGCCGCGGACGGCCACGGATTCGGCCCAGGGCTGAAGCTCGTTGACCGTGTAGACCGTGCCGTTGGTGAACACGAAGTCGGCGGGCTCGACGGTGGCGGGGGCCGGCTGCGCTGCGGCTGGCGCCTCGGACTGGGGTTTTTCGGAACACCCGGCGAGCCCGAGGGCGAGCAGGGCACACAGGCTGACTAACATTTTCTTCATGGACACATGGACCTCGTGAACAATACTGAAACCATGCTTACCTGAACTTCACAGGCCATCCCGGTGCCGGACGACACCGTCCATCATGGTGAACAGGACCTTCGCCTTGTAGATATCGTGCGGATCGATCTCGAACAGGTTCTGGTCGAGCACGATGAGGTCGGCCAGCTTGCCCTCCTCGAGGGAGCCGATCCTGTCCTCGACGCCGATCCCGTAGGCGGCGCCCCAGGTATTGGCGCGGATCGCCTCAGCCACGCTCAGCCGCATATCCTCGCCGCCCAGGATCGGCATGTCGGGCTTGCCCAGCATCTGCCGGGTCACCGCCTGGGTGATCGCGTTCAGCGGCTTGTAGTCGGCCGTGTAGGCCGCGGCCGGGAAGTCCGAACCCAGCGAGACATTGGCACCGGTATCGAGTATCTCCTTGATCGGGAAGACCTGTGAGGCCCGCTCCGGACCGAGGCGTATGGGCGTTATGCCACCCGTGTAGGGATCGAGTGCAAACCATTGGCCCGAACTGTCGTAGGTGGCGTTCAGCTCCTTGAAGCGGGGAATGTCGTCGGGGTGCACCAGCTGGGCGTGGGAAGCGACTGGACGCCGATCCCACTCCGGATTGGTTTCCTTGGCCAGTTCGACCGCGTCGAGGAACTTGCGGACGGCCAGATCGCCGTAGCAGTGGCAAAGCAGGTGCAGTTGCTCCTTGTCGGCGCGAACGGCCGCGTCGTTGATCACGTCAAACGGGATGATCGGGTTCGGCTTGGCGTCGGGCTTGTCGGCATAGCCGTCGACATACAGGGCATTCCACTTGTCGTCGTCGCCGTCCATGTTGATCTTGAGTGCGCTGAACTGCACCAGCCCTGTCGGGTTCTCATCCCTCAGTTTTTTGGCAATGGGCACCGGATCGATGGAGGCATCGTTCCAGTAGTAGCTGCCGAAGAAGCGCGCGGTCAGCGTGCCGTCCTCGGCGAAGTCCTTGAACATCTTGACCCCATCCTCCAGCGGCAGGCCGCCGATGCCGAAGTCGTGGAAGGCAGTGATGCCGGCCGCCGAATATTTCGGGAACCAGGAGGCCGCGCCTCCCGCCACATAATCCGTATCCATTGTGATCAGCGTGTTCAGCACCTGCAGCTGGGCAGGGACCTCGATGATGTAGCCGGTGGGATTGCCGTCCTCGTCACGAACGAACCAGGAGACACCGGGAACCGTGTCCGGCGTATCGCTGGTGATGCCGGCGTGCTCCAGCGTCCTGGTGTTGACCCAGGCGGAATGGCCATCAACCTGCCAGAGGAAGACCGGGCGATCGGGCACAATGGCATCCAGCATGGCGGCTGTGGGACTATTCCCGCCATACAGGGTAGGCCGTACCCCCCAACCGTGGATCTGTTCCTTGCCCGGATTGCTCTCGGCATACTCCTTGAGCTTGCCGAGCAGCTCCTCCATGCTTTCCGACTGCAGGTCGACCCCCTGCGTCAGGATGCCCGGGAATGTGGCGTGGAAATGTCCCTCCACGAAGCCGGGCAGCATCAGCTTGCCGCCGAGGTCGATCGTCTCGGTGTCCTCGCCGGCATAAGCCGATGCGCCGGCACTGTCGCCGACATAGACAATCTCGTTGCCGCGCACCGCGACGGCTTCCGCCCAGGAGTTGGATGCGTCGACCGTGTAGACCCTGCCGTTGGTGAACACAATATCGGCGGGTTCGATGGCAGCGGCGACCGGGGCCGGCTGCACTGCCGTTGGGGCCTGGGACTGCGGTTTTTCGGAGCACCCGGCCAACCCGAGGGCGAACACGGCAAACACACTGAAAACGGTCTTCCTGGTCAACATAATTTCCTCGCAATAACGTTCAGAACACGATCCATTTACAATTACAGGCCATCCCGGTGGCGCATGACGCCGTCCATCATGGTGAACAGGACTTTCGCCTTGTGAATATCGTGCGGGTCGATCTCAAACAGGTTCCTGTCGAGCACGATCAGGTCGGCGAACTTCCCGACCTCCAGCGAGCCAATCCTGTCGGCCAGCCCCATGCCGGTGGCGGCACCGAGGGTCTGGGCATAGAGGGCCATGGTGAGAGGCACGCGCGCCTCCTCGCCACCGAGCGGCGGCACCTCGTCACGTCCGGGCAACTGGCGCGTGACGGCCGTGCGGATATCGTTCAGCGGGCGGTATTCCGACACGTAACTGGAGGCGGGCCAGTCCGAGCCCAATGAGATGTTGCCGCCGGCCTCGGCAATGTTCCGCATCGGAAACATGGCCTGCACCCGCTCGGCGCCGAGCCGGGTGCGGCTCACTGACTGCAGCAAGGGATCGTAGCTCATCCAGCTGCCTGTGGTGTCGTAGGTCACACCCAGTTCGGCGAAGCGCGGGATATCCTGTTCGTCGACGAGGACCGCGTGACTGGCCACATGGTGGCGTTCCCGTTCGGGATTGACCTTGATCGCAAGTTCCACCGCGTCGAGCAGCTTGCGCACGGCCATGTCGCCAAAGCAGTGGCAGGTGACATCGATGCCGTGTGCGTCAGCCCGCTGGACCGCGTCGTTGACGATGTCATAGGGGATAATGGGCTCGGCGACGATCTCCGGCCTGTCGGTGTAGGGCTCTGTGAACAGCGCGTTCCACTTGTCGTCGGTGCCGTCCATATTGATCTTCAGGGCCTGGACGCTCACCCGGTCGGTATTGAACTGCTCGCGCAGATCCAGCAGCAGTGGGATCGGGTCCACCTCCGGATCGTTCCAGAAGTAGGATCCGTGCACGCGGGTCGGCAGCTCGCCCGCCTCGGCGAGGTCGCTCAATATTCTGAAGCCTTCCTCGGTCGTCATGCCCAGCACACCGTAATCGAAGATGCTGGTAATACCGGCCGCGGAGAAGCGCGGCATCCATTCCACGACCCCGCTCATCATGAAGTCGACGTTGAAATCCACCATCGCGGAGAGCACTTTCAGCTGCGCCGGAAACTCCATCAAAAAGCCACTGGGGTTGCCATCGGCGTCGCGCACGAAGTAAGAGTAACCCGGTGCGGTGTCAGGGGTGTTCTTGTCGACTTTGGCGAGTTCCAGCGCCCTGGAATTGACCCAGGCCGCATGGACATCGATCGCCCAGAAATACATCGGGCGTTCCGATTCAATCTCATCCAGCATCGCGGCGGTGGGCAAGCCGTCAGCAAAGGTGCTGTAGCGAACGCCGTAGCCGAGAATAACATCGAGGTCAGGGTTGTCCTTCACATACTCCCGGATGCGATCGAATACCCCCTCTTTGGTGTCGCTCTGCAGATCTACTCCCCGGGCCATCATGGCGCCGGCAATCGTATGAAAGTGTCCCTGTACGAAACCCGGGAGCATCAGCTTTCCGCCGAGGTCAATCTTATCGGTGTCATCGCCGACCAGCGCGCCCGCGCCCGCGTTATCGCCGACATAGACGATTTCGTTGTCACGAACGGCTACAGCCTCGGCCCATGGGTTCGATTCGTCTACCGTGTAGACCTTGCCATGTGTGAATACGACGTCGGCCGGCTCGGCGGCGAAGGTGACGTTCGTGGTCAGGGCGACCAGCGCGGCGGCACTGATACCGGCGAGGGCCAGCCCCTGTCTCGTCCATCGACCCGTCACAGCACGCCTGCCCGTCGAACGTTGGTCACTGGCATCTCCCGGAAGGCTTCAGTTGCTCTGGTATCGAATGACACCATCCATCATGGTCATTTCCACCCGGGCCTCACTGATATCCGTGGGATCGATATCGAACAGATTCTTATCGATCACGATGATGTCGGCCAGCTTGCCCACTTCCAGGCTGCCCAGTTTATCCTCCATCCGGATCTGCCAGGCGGGATTGATGGTCACGGCGGCGAGCGCCTGCTCCAACGTCATGCCCGTGGCGCCAGGCGGGAACACCTCGGAGTCGTCGTTAAGGGGGTCGCGGCGGGTGATGACGCTCTCCACACCGAGCAGGGGGGCATCGAGCGAGAGTGGCGCACTCGGCACGTCCGCTGAGAGCGCTATATTACAGCCCGCTTCGAGTGGTCCCATAAACCGGGCAAACTCCTTCTGAGTACGCTCGGCGCCGAGCATGGCGATCGCGGGTTTGTGGCCGTCAGCCCAGTCCGTGTAGAAGATCGGCGAGATATTGAGCGGGATCTTCATATCTTCGATCCGCTTCACGTCGTCGGGGTGCACCCAGTAAATGTGATGCAGCGCATTGCGCGCATCGGTGTGGCCTGCCTTGCGGCTGGCCTCGATGGCGTCGACGGCGCCACGGGCGGTACCGCTGCCGTCGACATGTATGATGGCGTCGAGATTTGCCTCGTTGGCCGCCAGCACCAGCTCCATCATTCTGTCGGGCATGACGTTGGCACTACCTCGGGTGTCGGTGCCCTCATAGGGTTCGAGCATTAACGAGGTCCTGGCGTTGAAGGTCCCTTCCGGATGAATCTTGACCCCGAAGGCGCGCAGGATATCGCTGTCGTATTGCCTGGAGTATTCAACGGCCTTGGAGATAAACCTCTCGGTGTCCAAAATGGGATTCTTGAACACGGGCTGGGCGAAGGTGCGCATGGTCAGCTCGCCCTTCTTCTCGAGGTCGGACAGGTAGGCCAGGACGACCTCGGTGTCTTCGAACATACCCTCCGGATCAGTAACGCGGGGGGTGATAACGCCGGGATTCAGGAAGGCTGTCATGCCATAGGACACGGCCGCCGCGTACTGGTTCTGCTGTATCTGGGGGATCATGGTCTCAGGATCCCAGGCGCCCATGTTCATATAGGCGCTCAGGTAGGACACCTCCTTTGCCATGCCGGTTGGATTGCCCTCGTCGTCACGCACCCAGTAGGAGACACCGGGAATCGGGTCGGGGGTGTCTTTGGTCACCTGGCCGTGCTCGAGACCTTTGGTGTTCAACCAGGCGTCGTGCGCGGTGTAGTCGATCACGATCACCGGTCGATCGGAAACCGCCCTGTCGAGCATCTCGGCGGTGGGTTCACCGCCGATGTTCTCGGCGTTCCAGCCCATACCGCGGATGACTTTCTCGTCGGGGTGCGCGTCGGCGTACTCCTTGATGGCATTCAGGTAGTCATCGAGGGACTTGCCATCGTGGAGCTGCACGCCCAGGTTTATCCAGCCCGACACGATCAGGTGATCGTGGGTGCTGATAAAGCCCGGCATCACCATCTTGCCCGTCGCATCGATCACCCGGGTATCGTCACCGGTAAATTTCCCGGCACCGGCGGCGTCACCGACGTAGACAATCTTGTTGCCCTTGACCGCCACGGCCTCGGCCCAGGGCTGGTTTTCGTTGACGGTATAGACCTTGCCGCCGGTAAAGACATAGTCCGCTGACTCGGCACTCGCGGGCGCCGGCGCCGGTGGGGTCGCCAGCTTTGCGGGCTCATCCTTGCTGCAAGCAGCCAGGCCGATGAGTGGAATTACGCAGCAAAGTAGCGTTTTCGTCATGTGATTCATTGGCTTATCTCTAAATCCATGTATACATTTCCTGTGGGTCGTTACCGCAAGTGGATCGCTTTCGGTCTGGCTCTCTGGCTACCCGATGGTCATATTCAGCAGTTGACCCACCGAGCACTGCTTCTCCAGTTGGTGACGCAAACTGCAATCCCGGTCAATGTCATAATGGTTGCGCCGACCGCGCAGTGTCCGCTGAACCACACCCTCTGCCACCAACTCATCAACGATGCGGTGTGTGGCCCGTTCGGTAATGCCCACGTGCGCGGCAATCTGACGCAAGGTCGCGTCGGGATGCTGTGCCATGCAGATCAGGACGTGCGCGTGATTGGTCAGGTAGGTCCATTCCCTTTTCATACCTTGAGGCTGGCACAGGGTCAGGCTTTGTCAAAGAACGAATGTTTATATGAACCACTATTACTAGAATTTAATTTCATGAAAAAAGGTTCAATCGATGAAAACCGCTCCAACGCGGCGGAAGCAGTCCTGGGGGCCGGAACTACAACTCCATGCCCTCGATAAGCGGCCACAGCTTCTCGTCGGCCAAGATGGTGCAGAAGTACTCGTTGACCTGGCAGATCCGCCCCTCGCGCAGGGTGAAGACCATGCAGTACTCGTTACCGTAGGATTCGCCGTTATACAGGGTGCCATTGCCCTCGAACTCCACCACCACGCGGTCGCCCTCTGCGGTAACACTGCGGATTACCGGCTCCATGCCGCCCGGCATCAACTGGCTGAACGCGTCGATGGTGGCGAGGATGGTGTCGTGAGTGCGAACCCCGGCGAACTTGCCAAAGCCCTTGGCCAGCGTAAAGGCGTCCTCGGTGATGCAGGGAGCCGCGGCAGCGGCGTCTCCCCGGCCCATGGCCTGGATGAAGTCGAGCACGACCTGCTTGTGCCGTTCACTCATGGTTCAACTCTCCTGTTATGCCAGAGGTTCCTCTCCCGCCAGGATGGTGCGGTGCAGCAGGCGGCCGCCGTCCGGCGGATAGGGCAGGACCCGGTGCATGGTGCCCGTGTTGTCCCAGACAAGCAGGTCGCCGAGCCGCCACTGGTGATGATAGACGTAGTGAGGCTGAGTGGCCCAGTCCCGCAGGCGGGCCAGCAGTGCCCTGCTGGCCTCCACGGACAGGCCCTCGACGTAATCGGCGGTGGACCCCAGCAACAGGGATTTGCGGCCGGACTGGTGGGTCCAGACCAGGGGCAGGGAACGCGGGGGCGTCTCCTGCCACATTTTCACTTCCTCATAAGGCATCTCGGGTCTGACATAGTACTGTGACCGCTCCACGCTGTGCACGACACGCAGCTTTTCGAGGGCCTCCTGTTCTTCCCGGGGCAGGTCGTCCCAGGCCGCGTACGTGTTGCAGAATTCCGTTTCACCCCCGGTCGAGGACAGCCTGATCGGGCGCAGCAAGGCACCCAGGTTGGGGCGGGGCTGCAGGGAACCGTCCGCATGCCACATGAGCGACCCCTTGAGGTAATCGGCCTTTGCGTTCAACTTCGGGTCCAGGGTTATCTTGTAGATACCGCCCTCCCCCTCGTTCGCGGGAATTTCTCCCAGCGTCCGGGCGATCGCCACCTGCTGGTCGTCATCGATTGGCAGGTTACGAAACAGAACCACGCCACGTCGCTCCAGTATCTCGCGTATCTCCCCGGCACGGCCACCGTTCACCAGGGTCTCCGCATCGATTTTTATCTCGCTGCCGATACGCGGCGAGAGATCGACAACGTCAAATGTCATGCGCGTTCCTCGTTCTCAGGACAGCCGTGTCAGTACGGTGCCGGCCGAGTGCTTCACCCGCGGCTGCTTCCATACTTCCACGGCGAGGGCGACCGTAATCAGCGAGAAGACCAGGTTACGCAGGTTGGCCGCCTGCGGCGGCAGCGGCTGGGCGTAGTCAAACTGGTCGAGGTAGTCGATGGCCTCCAGGCCCCGGGGAAATACCTGGTCATAAAAGGCCTGCAGGTCCTCCATGGAGCTGTTGACCCGCTTCAGATAGCGCTGGTGCCCGTCCTCGATAGCCCAGTCGGCTACCAGGTGCTGGAGATCCGCAAAGGCCTCCGGTAACAGCGAGCTCACGATACACCCTCCTTCTCTCTCTCGCCCGCGGCGACCGCGTCCTGCACCACCTTGTGCAGGTGCCGCACGAGGATCTCCTCGTCGTTGGCATGGAATTCCTTCAGGGCGCCGCTGTTCAGCATCGCCTGCATGCCCTCCAGCGGACTGGCGTCCTCCAGCAGGATGTCGTTCAGGAACGCGACGGTCAGCTCCTGCCCGATCCGTTCGCGGTGGCTTGTGGGCGGGCGGAAGTACATGTCCACCTCGACGACGTGGGAGTGGGGTCCGGTTGGCCAGTGGGCATGGGTGGTAAATCCCGACGAGGAAAAAATCAGGACGAAGTTGGGGAAAAACTGGAACGAGTCGAAGCCGTATTTTTCCGACCGGGTGGGATTCAGGCCCTTTGGCAGGGGGCCGAGATCGGCCTTCTTGTTCCAGGGTCCTGCCGGACTGGACTCGGTCAGACACTCGATCGGCCGGGAGTACGGCGTCTGCTGCGACGGTTCACCATAGAAGGAAAACATCCGGTGAGGCCCGGACAACTGATAGGCCAGCGCGTCCGTATAGGGGTTGGCCGTATCCGCCCTGGCGATTTCGGTGAGTGCGCCGAAGGAGGTCGCGTGCAAATAGGGCCCGTGGTAGCTTTCGGCAAAACCGTCCATGAAGATCTTCCAGTTGCACTGCAGCTCCGCCCTGAAGCGGTAGACCTGGTGCGGCCCCGGGAAGGGATAACCCTCGATCCCCGTGGCGAATTCGCCGAGGAAATCCCGGACGCTTTCCCTGTTCCCCGGGTCCAGGTTGATGAACACGAACCCTTCCCAGACCTCACACTGTATCGCGGGAATGCGGCACTGGCTCCGGTCGAAATCCAGCAGCAGGTCCTCCCGCGAGGGCTTGATCAGCGACCCGTCGAGGTTGAACTGCCAGCCGTGGAAACGGCAGTACAGCAGCGGCGCGGCGCCCCGGGTTTCCTCGAACGGGTCATCCTGCCAGACCAGCTTGTTGCCCCGGTGGGGGCAGATATTGTGAAAGGCGCGGATCACGTCGTCCCGGCCCCGGACCAGGAGTATGGAGGTGTCGAGCGTGGGAATTTCACGGGTGATATAGCTGCCCTTGTTCGGCAGCTGTTCCACCCGGGCCACGTACAGCCAGTTCTTCCTGAAAATGTGTTCCTTTTCCTTGTCGTAGAACCGCGGGCAGACGCTGTCCTCCAGGGAGATTGGTCCCCGGCCCAGTTCCGGGTAGGCGTCGTGCCAGTACCCGCTTTCGGGTTTAGTGACCAGGGGTTCGCGACTCATGGCTGTCTCCTGTCGTTTCCAGGTGGTCGAACTGCAACCGTGCCCGCGCAGCGGTAACGGGCCATCGGGCGAGTCTACGCTTGACTATATATAGAATACAGGGCCTTATATTCAATTCATTGTTGCAAATATGGAACATGAAACGGATGGAACAAAACCTGCCTTTCAATCTCGATGCGCTGCTGGTGTTCGGCAAGGTCGTCGAGTGCCGCAGCCTGTCCCGGGCGGCGAACCTGCTGAACATGCCCAAGTCAACGGTCAGTCGGAAATTGAGCAAGCTGGAGGCGGACCTGGGCATCAAGCTGCTGCGCCGGAACACGCACCAGGTCTCCGTCACCGACCTCGGGGAGCAGGTCTACAGCCACAGCCTCAAGATCCTCGCCGAGGCCAACGATGTCCGCGCCCTGGTAGAGGGCAGCCGGCGGGAACCCCAGGGACAGCTGCGCGTGGCCATGCCGGTATTCGTCGGCATCGACTACGCCGCCCGGGTCGGGGCGATCTTTTTGCAGCGCTACTCCAAATCCCGCCTGGAGATACGCCTGGTGGACACCCTGGCCCACCCGGTCAGGGATGGCTACGACATCGCGCTGGGCGTAGGACCGCTGCAGGATTCCACCCTGATCGCAAGGCGACTCGTTTCACTGCGCTGTTTTCTGTGCGCGTCCGACATGTTTATCGCGGGCCTGCCCGAGCCCATCACCGTACCCGGTCAATTGAACAAGCTGCCTTTCGTCGATTCGGATCTGTACGGCGGGCGACACAAGCTGCAGTTGACCAAGGGCAGCAAGCGACAGGAGTTGTCTCCCCCGGTGAGAGCGCGATCAAACAGCTTCCAGATCGGCAAGCAATATATCCTGCAGGGGCTTGGCGTCGGCATCCTGCCGGAGCAGATCATTTTTTCCGGCGAGTCCGCCGGCGGCACGATCGTGCCGGTGCTGCCGAAATGGCGGCCGCCGCCGGTGGACCTGCACATGATCTACCCGTTCCAGCTTTCGTTCTCCAACCTGATAAGCAGTTTTTACGAGACCGCGCTGGAGGTTATCGCCGAAAGCGGAAAAACACGAGCAGAGCGCGTCTACTGAGCGCGGTCCAGCACCCGTACCTACATCACATGCAGTGACTTCTCCTCGCCGCTGGCCAGGTCAAGGTAACTGATCGTCGTCGTATTGAAATTCATGTCTACGAACAGGCGGCAGTAGTGCTCGCCGTGACGCCAGGCCATGCACACGCTGGTATCATTGGAGTAGTTGAGTTCGAAATGCCCGTCGAAAGCCGGGTAGCTGCAGCGGAATCGCATCAGGGTCAGCAGCCGCTGTACCACCGGCTGAGCCACCGCCTCAGCCACATCGTCCAGCGAGTAGAAGTGCCGGTTGATGTCGCGCAGTTCGCCGGTCTCTTCCATCAGCTCCTCGTCGTTACAACCGGCCAGCAGGCCCACGTAATAAACCTGTGGAATACCGGGGGTGAAAAACTGGATCGCCCGGGCCGCCACGTAGGCATCGTCGTTGCGCATCAGCGCATCGTAGAAGGTACAGGTGAGCTGATAGATCGCGCCCACGCTGTGAATGTTGGCGGCCGAACGGCGCAGGATGGGGTCGGCGCTGCGGGCGTCGATGTTGTCGATCAGGATGCGAATCTTGTCGTCGGGCAGTACACCCTCGACGTCCGGAATACAGATACCGTCGTGGGTATCGAGCACGGTAATCATATTGCGCGGGCACATGCGCAGCCAGTTTTTCAGGTAGACGCTGTTGGCATCGAGCAGGGAGTACAGCAGCAGCGGCGGTAGGGCGAAGCCGTAGGGATGCATATTGCGACGACTGATGGCGTACTGGTAACTGCTGTGATCGTGCACTTCCGGCAGGCACTCCGCCCCATATTTCAGGGCCACCTGGTTGATCCAGTCGAGGTTGCGGTAGACCTGCGGTTCCACCAGGAAGCAGCTGGTGCCGATCTCCTTGGTGGTGTAGCCAAAGGCATCGAGTCGCAGCAGCTTGACGCCGTGGCTGGTCATCTCGCGGATGTAACTTTCCAGTAACTCGTAGGTCAGGTCGGACTCATAGTTGAGGTCGATCTGTTGCTCGGTAAAGGTGCACCACACCCGGGCTTTTTCACCGTTGGCGAAGTTCACCTCCCGGAACGGTTCCTTTTCCTTGCGGATATGGATTTTCGCCATATCGTCCGGCGTAATCTCGCCAAATTTATCCACGTCGACAAACAGGTCCGCGTACTGTGAATCGAACCCGTTTTTAATAAAGTCCCTGAACTCCTCGGACTCGTCGGAAATGTGGTTTACGGTCAGATCAGCACAGAGATCGTACTTTTCCGCAATGCGCTCTATGTCTTCCCAGCTGCCGTAATCCGGGTCGACCTCGGCATGGGTCAGGGGCGAGAATCCCGCGTCAGCATTGGACGGGTAGAAGGGCAGGATGTGCACCCCGCCCACCGCATCGGAGAAGTGGGTTTCCAACGCGGTGTACAGATCAGCAAGGTTCTCCCCGATACGATTGGGATAACAGATCAGCTGGACAGTATTGCGAAGCAGCATGGTGCCCTCGTTCCTCCGTGGTAGGTGATGTCAGACTCAGGTATGTCGCCCGGCCGCTAGGCCACCTGGCGATCGCCCTGCGGCGCTTTTTGCTCCAGCACCTTCATCTTGCCGATATAACTGGTGTCGTATTCACGCACGGAACTGAGGAAATCCTGCGCCCAGTACTCGATATCGTAATGCCGCACCACGTCAAAGGCCTCCGCCAACCGTCCCCGCGCTTCATCGGCGCCCATCGACAGGGCAAAGTAGGCGGACTCGGCCAGTTCCCGCGGATCGTGCGGGTTGGTCAGGACGGCACCCCGAAGCTCCGCTGCAGCACCGGCGAATTCGGACAACACCAGCACCCCGCTGCCCCGTGTCATGCCCTGGGTCGCGACGTACTCCTTGGCGACCAGGTTCAGGCCGTCGCGGAGCGGCGTAATCCACATGATATCGGCCATCGTGTAATACGCGACCAACTCCTCGAACGGCAGGGCGCGGAAGAAAAACTGCACCGGGGTCCAACCGACGGTAGACAGGCGGCCGTTGATCCGACCCACCGTTTGTTCGATCTGCAGCTGCAGTTCGTCGTAAATGGTCATTCCCTTCGCCGCGGGGACACACACCGTCAAGAGCACGACTTTCTCGATGAGTTCCGGGTGATCGACGAGCAGTTTCTCGAAGGCCTCCAGTTTTTCCAGTATCCCCTTGGTGAAATCCAGGCGCTCCACGGACAGCAAGAGGCGCTTGCCCTTGAATTCCTCGCGCAGTTGATCCATGCGCGCCTGGGTAGCCTGGTCCTCCAGGACTTTCTCCACCCGTTTCAGATCCAGGCCCACGGGGTGCGCGCCCAGCCCGATAGACCTGTCGTGCACCTTGATCCGGGTGGTCATTTCATCAAGCCCGACGGCGCAGCCATAGGTGAAGAATCTCGGCGCGCAATTCATCTTTTCTTCCACCTCCAGCGGCATCACGCCGCGCGCCACATCGACAAAGTTCTCCGCCTGTCGGGGAATATGGAATCCAATGTAGTCACATTGCAGCAGGCTGCCGACGATATCCCTGCGCCAGGGCACCACGTTGAACACGTCGGCAGAGGGGAAATAGGTATGGTGGAAAAAAGCGATAGTCAGGTCCGGTCGCAGTTCCCGCAGGTAGGCCGGTACCATCCACAGATTGTAATCATGAATCCACACCGTGGCGTTCTCCGCGGCTTCGGCTGCGGTGCGTTCCGCGAACTTCCGGTTCACCTGGCAGAACACCTCCCAGTGCTCTTCCTGGAAGCTGGCCCGTTCCCAGAAGGTGTGCAGGGTCGGCCAGAAGGCTTCCTTGGAGAATTTCTTGTAAAAGATATCCACGTCTTCGGCCGACAACCCTACCCGGGCCGCGGTGAGATTGGGGTAGTTTTCCGTGTCGACCTCGGTATGTGTTTCAAATTTGCCGCGACTCGCGTCGTGCTGCGACCACGCCACCCAGGAGCCCCGACGGCCATCGGCAAAGAAACTGAGCAGCGTGGGAATAATGCCGTTGGGTGATTTGGGCCGGCGACGCAGCACCCTGCCCTCCTCCACCACTTCCTCGTAGGGCAGGCGGTGGTAAACGATGACCAGGTCAGATTTACCCGACTTGAAGCTGTCACCCACTTCCTCCTCTATGCCGGCCGGGCCGAGGTAACCAAAGTAGCTGATGGCGTCCAGGATGCCGCCGCAGCCGGGCTGCCCGGCGTGATAGACCCGGGCCAGGTCCCGGGTGGATTCCAGCAGGGCCTGCTCGGACTCACCCACACACACGCCATTGAACGGCTGGTGGTACATCGACAGATCGTTCAGCGTGTCGCCCGCCACGAGCACACGCTGGGGGTCGATCTGCAGGTACTCTACCAGTGCCGCGAGGGTTCGGCCCTTGTTCACGCCCCGCGGCAGCACATCCAGGTAGCGATCCGCGGAGTAGAGCAGGTCGCAGCCAAGGCTGTCGACGATCTCTGCGATTTCGTCGGTGACCGCATCCGCCGTGCAAAAATAGGAACAGCGCCGCTCCTGTGGCACTTCCTGGCGCTCAATCGTATCGATATGCTTCAGCGCCTGCTCGATCACATGATTGCCGGGCCAGCGCCGGTCGATCTCCCCCTGCAGGGGATGTAACGGCTGCAGGGTTTCTCCGTCCACCACGGTGCAACCGACATCGCAGATAATGTATTGCGGCTGCGGGATCATCGGATCTGACAGTAGCGGCATTACCGATTCCAGGCCCCGACCGGTGACGAACACCAGGTCGATTTCCGGGTGAACCGCGATGAACTGGTAGAGTTTGATGCGACTGTCCAGGTCGCCGCCAAGAAATGTGCCGTCGAGATCGGTTGCTAAAAGCATTCAATAATCCTGTTTCGGTTGTTTAACGTATGCCGGGAACCCGCGAAGGGTTCGCTGTCAATTTTCCGGCTTTGGGTGAGCCCGTATTACCCCTGGCCCCGCGGGCCAGTCGGACTCATTGTCAAAAAACAACTTCGGATCGAAAGAATACAGCGCTCCGTAAGGGAAACTGCACAGGCACCGAAGTGCTTAGTGACAAGTTGTTTCCTGCACCGAGTGATGCAGAAATCGTACCAGCGTGCAGGAAACGGCCCCGTCAGGGCGCATCCAAACATGCTGTGGCGCTGTATATATAGTCCGAAACCCGTCTCGTGTTTTCAACTTTCAGAGGCGGTCCCGGACAATTCACCAGCGCGAATGCACCGCTATAGTGCACCAGTAGGAACCAAATCGCAATTTTGGGGCACCCGGATCACCAGAATAGCGCGACTATGAACAGGGTCAGGCCCGTTAAAAACAGTATCTGCGAGGTCAATCGCGGCGCCAGTGGCGGCTGCGCTGTTCTCGCGGTGTAGGCAATCTGCTCGTCACTGGCACCGACCGCGGCGGTAAATTTCTGCAGCACCAGAATCAGGATCACCGTCAGCACAAACAGCACCCCGGCAACAATCGTGAAGTGCACACTGTGCCACGCGAGTTGCGCCGCGATGAAGACAACCAACGATACACAGTGCCCGGCGATCACGCCGCGAAATGCCGCCTGCGCACCGACCCTGCGACTGCAGAAACCAACCGCAAACGCGGCGACCAACGGCGGCGTGACATAGGCAAAGGTCTGCTGCAGATAGGCAAACAGGCCGGGAAAGCGGTCAATTGCAGGCGCCCACAACGCAGCGAGTACCATCAGGACCATGGTACTGATACGCCCCATCCTGGCCAGGCGGCGCGTATCGATGTCGGGTATGCGAGGCTTGACGAAATCCACCATCAGCAGGGTCGAGGCAGAATTCAGGGTCGAGTCCACACTGGACATGATGGCCGCGAGCAATCCCGCCAGCATCAGACCCGCCAGGCCCGCAGGTGCGAACTCAATAATCAGGCGCGGAAAAACCGTGTCGGCCCGGTCCAGGTCAGGCAGCAGGACCGTGGCCATTGCCCCGGGCAGCACCATCAGGAACAGGGGCAGCAATTTGAGTGCGGCCGCAAGCATCGCTCCCCTGGCGGCCGCCTCCACGTTACGGGCCCCCAGCAGGCGCTGGGCGACATACTGGTTCATCGTCCAGTAATAGAAACCCAGCACGGGCAGTCCAATCAGCGTGCCCAGCCAGGGCAGGGCCGGGTCCTCCATCGGCCGGATCAGCGACAGGTGTTTCCGGTCGACCGCGGCAGCGACATTGGACCAGCTGAATTCGAACTGCTGGAACACCAGCAGCGACAGGATCGTAGAACCAACCAGGATAACCAGGGCCTGCAGGACGTCGGTGTAGGCCACTGCGCGCAGCCCGCCGGCCGCGGTGTAAACGCCGGCAAAGACAGCCATGGCGGCGCAGGTCGGCGCCAGGCTCAGTTCCGGGAAAAAGAGCATCAGCACCAGGGCGCCAGCGTACAGGCTGCCGGCGGTATCCAGCACGATACTCAGGAACAACGACGTGCCGGACAGGTATTTCCGCAACCGGCTGTCGAAGCGATGCTCCAGCAACTCCGGGATGGTGGTGATCTTCCTGCCAATGAAAACGGGCGCGACAAACACCGTGGTGAAGAGTAATACCAGCGCGGCCATCCACTCGTAATTGGCCACTGAAATACCGTCCGCCCAGGCGGCGCCGGGCAGTCCGATCAGGGTGGTGGATGAGAGATTAGACGCAAACAGAGAAAACCCGATCACCGCCGGACCGAGACTGCGTCCGGCAAGAAACAACTCGTCTGTGTCCGGGGCGGCTTTGGTGACGCGCACACACAGCCCGATGACCACGGCAATATAGACTGCGATCACCACATAATCCAACGTTGTCAGCGTTGGCACATGTGCTCCCTGGCGTTTATGGCTTGCCGCTACCTTAACAAAATTAGCGAATTCCTGCGGCCGGTTATTTTCAATGCGTGTATAATTCCAGCTTTCGTACTGTTACACCGGGCCTGCCGGCGGACAGTTCATTGAATTACCTGCCCACCGGGGGATGTATCCATGCCTGACAGGTCCGCGCTCTCGAAGACAGACCAGCCCATGGGTTTGCGCGAACGGAAGAAACTGGCCACCCGCAACAAGCTCATTGAAGTGGCGGACCGGTTGTTCAACCGCTACGAGTTCGAGGATGTCAAGGTCGAGGACATCGCCGCGGAGGCCGATGTCAGCATCAAGACCTTCTTCAACTACTTCCCGGGCAAGGGCAAGTTGCTGGAGGCGGTATTGATCGACTGGCTGGCGGAGGTCAACCTCTGGTCCAGCGAGGAGGCCCCGCCGACTGACATGGCCTCGGCGATCCGCCCCAGCAATATCAAGCAGATCCAGGACTGGGTCATTCGTCACCGGCGCATCCTGAAGATGATCCAGGACCATACCAACCTGTTCGACTCCATCTACTACTCTGATGCCAGTGTCGACGACGAAAATAACCTGTTCCCGCCGGATTACCGGCGCCCGCGCATCGAGCGGGTGCGGGAGGCGCAGCGGCGCGGCCTCATCCGCGACGATATCTCCGCCCGGCTGGTGAGCGACCTCTACGATTTTATGCGGATCGACCTCGTCCGCCGCTGGTTGCGCACCCCGGACGACATCGCCACCCCGCAAAGCTACCGACAATCATACGACGAGGCGATGGAAGTCCTTTTCATGGGCCTGGCGCCCAGGGACTGACGCCCCTCTTCGTCATCCCGGCGGAAGCCGGGATCCCCGCTTTCGCGGGGATGACGATAAAAGGCGCGGGGATGACGGGCGGGTTCCCGAGCAGGTTTCGACCGGGCAAATTGTTGACTTTATATTACATTTAATGTATTTTTCTATTTAATGTACTTATAATCGCTGTATGCTGCGCCCGCAGCCTCCCGAAGTGCCGGCCAGCAACCCCCGCTCCCGGCGGGTCCACACAGCGGTAACAACCTGATTCGGAGGACGCATGGACTTTGACTACTCACCGCGGGTGCAGGATCTGCTGCAGCGCCTGTACCAGTTCATGGACGAACATGTCTATCCCAACGACGCCCTGTTCATGGAGCAGGCCCAGGCCGGAGACCCCTGGGAGACCCCCGCCATCCTGGAGGAACTGAAGGACAAGGCCCGCGAGGCGGGCCTGTGGAACCTGTTCCTGCCGCAGTCCTACGGCGAGTTCAGCCCCGGCCTGAGCAACCTGGAATACGCGCCGCTGGCAGAAGTCATGGGGCGGGTGTACTGGTCCTCCGAGATCTTCAACTGCAGCGCCCCGGACACGGGCAATATGGAGGTGCTGGCGCGCTACGGCAACGCCGAGCAGCAGGAGCAATGGCTGCGGCCGTTGCTGGACGGCGAGATCCGCTCCGGCTTCGCCATGACCGAGCCGGCGGTGGCCTCCTCCGACGCCACCAACGTGGAGACGTCGATTGTCCGCGACGGTGACGAGTACCTCATCAACGGCCGCAAGTGGTGGACCAGCGGCGCCATGAACAACGCCTGCAAGATCCTGATCCTGATGGGCAAGACCGACCCGGACAATACGGACCGCTATCGTCAGCAATCCATGATCCTGGTCCCCATGGACACCCCCGGGGTCGAGGTGGTGCGGCCGCTGACCGTGTTCGGCTACGACGACCGTCCGGAGGGCCACGCCGAGGTCAACTTTGACAACGTGCGGGTACCGGTCAGCAACCTGCTGCTGGGCGAGGGCCGCGGCTTTGAAATCGCCCAGGGCCGCCTCGGCCCGGGCCGCATCCACCACTGCATGCGCACCATCGGCCTGGCCCAGCGCGCCCTGGAAGCCATGTGCGAGCGGGCCGAGTCGCGGGTCGCTTTCGGCCAGCCCCTGAGCAAGCAGCAGTCTGTGCGCGAGACCATCGCCCAGTCCGCCTGTGAGATAGAGCAGGCCCGACTGCTGACCCTGAAGGCGGCCGCCAAGATGGACATCGGCGGCAACAAGGCCGCCAAGGACCTGATCGCCATGATCAAGATCGTCGCGCCGACCATGGCCTGCAATGTGCTGGACCGGGCCATCCAGGTGCACGGCGGTGGCGGCGTATGCCAGGACTTCTTCCTGGCCCGGGCCTATGCCCTGGCGCGCACCATCCGGCTCGCCGACGGTCCCGACCAGGTGCACATGATGCAGCTGGGCCGCAACCTGGCGCGCGAGATCGCGGGCAAGGCGGGATGAACCGCGCGGTAGAACAGCTGGACCTGGATGCCCTCTGTGCCTACCTGGAAGGCCGGGTCGAGGGTTTCCGGGGACCCATCCGGGCGGAGAAGTTTCCCGGCGGCCAGTCCAACCCCACGTTCCGGATCGATACGCCGTCGAGAACTTATGTACTGCGCCGCCAGCCCCCCGGAAAACTGCTCAAGTCGGCTCATGCGGTAGACCGCGAGTACCGCGTACTGGCCGCGCTGGCCGACACCGGCGTACCGGTGGCAAAGGTGTACCACCTGTGCGAAGACCGGGACGTCATCGGTTCCATGTTTTACCTGATGGAATACTGCGAGGGCCGCCTGTTCTGGGACGCGGCCATCCCGGAGGTGGACCGCGCCACTCGCGGCGCTCTCTACGACGAGATGAACCGCGTGCTGGCGGCACTGCACCGGGTAGACGTCGAGGCCGTCGGCCTGGCGGACTACGGCCGCCCGGGCAACTACTTCCAGCGCCAGTTCGAGCGCTGGAGCAAACAGTACCGGGCCGCCGAACTGCAGCGCATCGAGGCCATGGAAGAGTTGCTGCCGCTGCTGCAGCGCGACCTGCCGGCGGACGACGGCCGGGTGTCGCTGGTACATGGCGATTACCGGCTGGACAACCTGATGTTCCATCCGCTGGAGCCCCGCGCTATCGCCCTGCTGGACTGGGAACTGTCCACCCTCGGACACCCCTTTGCCGATGTCGGCTACCTGTGCATGCAGATGCGGATGCCGCAGAACGTCGGCAACATCTCCGGACTCAAGGGCCGCGATCTCGAGGCCCTGGGTATCCCCAGCGAGCAGGAATACGTGGCTCGTTACTGCGAGCGCATGGGGCTACCGGGAATCGACAACTTCGGTTACTACGTGGCATTCAGCTGTTTCCGGCTGGCCTCGATCATCCAGGGCGTCGCCAAACGCGCCGTGGATGGCAATGCCTCCAATACCGAGGCGGCTGCGCTGGGCCGTCACGTGGGCCCGATTGCCGAACTGGCGCTGGAGGCGCTGTCCGGCAACTGAATTGTTTGCTGCCTGCTGATCGTTACCAGCAGCGGGCGGTCCATTTAACAACGGGAACCCTGGATTCCGTTTTAATTTCTGCAAGGACGAATACTCAAGATGAATGTGCCTTCACTGACTGACGTACTGGCCGCGCGCAACACCATTGCCGGGACCGCGGTCCGCACCCCGCTGATTCGCTCCAACCTGTCCGCCCGGCTGGGCCAGGAGCTCTACCTGAAGCTGGAAGCCACGCAACCCATCGGGGCGTTCAAGCTGCGCGGCGCTACCAACGCCCTCGCGGCGCTCAGCCCGGAGCAGCGGGCGGCCGGGGTCGTTTGCTGTTCAACCGGCAACCACGGTCGCGCAGTGGCGTACGCGGCGCGCAAGCTGGGAGTACAGGCCACCGTGTGCCTGTCTACCCTGGTTCCCGAGGTGAAGGTCCAGGGCATCGAGGCGCTCGGCGCAAAGGTGCTACGTATCGGCCAGTCACAGGACGAGGCCGGCCGGGAGGCAGAGCGCCTGGTACGGGAAGAGGGAATGACCAACATCCACCCCTTCGACGACTTCCACGTCATCGCCGGCCAGGGCACCATCGGCCTGGAACTGCTGCTGGAGCGCCCGGAACTGGACACCCTGATGGTGCCGCTCTCCGGAGGAGGCCTGATCGCGGGAATTGCGCTGGCAGCGAAGGCCATCAAGGCCGACATCCGTGTCATCGGTATCAGCATGGACCGCGGTGCGGCCATGGCGGCCAGCCTGACTGCGGGAAGGCCGGTTGACGTGGAGGAAGTCGCCTCCCTGGCCGACTCCCTGGGTGGCGGTATCGGACTTGAGAATCGCTATACCTTCAATCTTTGTCGCGAGCTGGTGGACGAGGTCGTGCTGCTGACCGAACAGGAAATCTACTGCGGCATGCGCTCGCTGTTCCACGACGACCAGCTGGTGGCCGAGGGTGCTTCCGCCGTGGGCCACGCCGCCATCCTGGCGGAAAAGGTCGAACTGCGCGGCCCCACCGCCACCATCGTTACCGGTCGCAATGTCGACATGGCACAGTTCGCCGACGTGGTGGCGGGCCGGCCCGTGACCGTCGGCGACGTCACCGTGGTCGACTGAACCGGGGGCGCTGGTCGCCCCCGCCCCCGCTGACCGGTCCTCCGGGTTACCGCACGCGTTCGACAGGCAGCCGCCAGGCCGTGGTGGGCCAGTATTCGCCCAGGTACTCCCGCCGCCACCAGGCACCCGTCTGCCGGCGTTCGGCACCGGTCGTGAAATGGTAGCGATACAGCGAGGCCCGCACGTATTGTGGAGGTGCCTCCGGAAAGGGGTTGTGTTCAAACAGGGCGGTAATCGGACCGGAGTCGCGCAGTAATCCCCCCGTAACCCGACCCACCCAGGCATTTTGTGACGGCGCCTGCAACGCGGCAAACCACAACTGCCAGTCCAGTCGCGGCTGGTGCGGTATCGCCCAGCCCGGCGCACGGTGCGGGTCACCGGGCTTGTAGGGCAACTCGTAGGCCAGCCAGCTTTCCCCGTCGCGGGAACCCTCGAACACAATCTCACGTCGCTCGGTGGTCATAACGGCGAACAGGCCGTAGCCATTCGCCAGGTGCCAGGGCTGACTCCAGAACAACAGCGCCCGGGAGGTCGGCCCCGGGACGGCGCGGTTGCCGGTAAAGCCCAGCAGCAGGACACTGAGCCCGAGATAGACCGCGCAGGCTATCCCGGCGAGCCACTGTGACCACGCCGCGGCGCGGCCGGCCGATCCCGTGTCTCGTACGCTGATGCTGCTGGCCCGGCTCCGGAGGCACTGGTCATCCAGCAGCAACAGGCACAGGCACAGCGTGAGCAGGTTGAAAAAGTTGTAGTTGCCGGTGCCCAGGATCGCCAGCTGGAAAAAGGCGATCAGCACGGCGGCGAGTTGACGCGGACGGCGCGGCATCAGGATCAGGAAGGGGACGATCAGCTCCACCAGGAAGGTGAACGCCACGCCGGCCTGCAGCACCGTATCGGGTAACTGGTTGGCGTACCAGGCCAGCCTGCCCGGCAGCGGTTGCGTCTCGAAATGGTAGGACAGGGCGCTGTAATCGCGCCAGGTCGGGTCGCCGCTGAGCAGCTTGACCAGGCCCGACTGCAACATGAAGCGGAACAGCAGCCAGCGGTACAGCCAGGCGCCCAGGCGCGGGAAAGCGGGCAGGAACATGGCCAGGACACCGCACTCCAGCAGCAGGATGTCCCACTGGTAGGACAGGAAGCGCTGGCCGCCGTGGTACAGGCTGAGGTAGAGCAGGTACAGGCAGGGCAGCACCCAGCGGGTACCGCGGTCGAACAGCAGGCACAGGCTGAGGCCGCAACCCGCCAGGCACAGGCTGAGGATGGTGGCGGTGGAGGCGTCCAGCCACAGCAGGGACGGGAACAGCGCGAAACGTTCCGGGCCGAACTCCGCGGCTACCGCCCTGAGGAAATCGGCGCTCGGCAGGATACCCTGGTCACCGATCAGCCCCGGGGCCTGTGCCGCCAGGGAACCGAATGCCGCCAGGTAGACCAGCGCCAGCAGGCGCAGGAAGATCCAGCAGGTGAGGTCGACCCGGGCGGGTCGCAGGACCGGACCGAACAGTCCGCGGCAAACGCGATAGACGCCGGCCCGGTGCTGCGCCACGCGATGGTAAGTCCACTCGGCAACAGCGGCAAAGGCGGGACTCGCCCGGTACAGCCGCGACCAGCCCCGGTTGCCGCCGCCGAGTTCCAGGGTGCGAAAAGCAGCAGCCGCGCCGGCGCAGGTGCTGCCGTCGGGTTCGAGCAGCCGGATCGACGCGCGGTAGTCCTGTTCGCTGAACACGGGAAAAGCCGACGCTGCCTGCTGCAACGGGCGGTAGTCTATCGCCGCGCCGGTGATCGCCCGGGCATAATCCACGCAGTAGCGGCAGAACTCGCAGTCACCATCATAGATCAGCAACGGCCGGTCGAGCTCCGCTGTGCCACTGGCCACCATCAGTTCACTTCCGGGGTTTAGAGTTCACGAACCCAGATATTGCGGAAGCTGACCGGGTTACCGTGATCCTGCAGGCGCAGGGGCGCGCAGCCGTGGGGCACCACCTTCGGGGGGCCGATCCATTCGGTGGTGCCCTGGATTTCCACGTGGTTATGCAGCAGCACCCCGTTGTGCAGCACGGTCAAATAGCCTTTTGAGACCAGTGCCTCGCCATCGAACCGTGGCGCGGTGAAAATAATGTCGTAACTCTGCCACTCGCCGGGTGGACGCATGGCGTTGACCAGTGGCGGGACCTGCTTGTACAGGGCGCCCGCCTGGCCATTGGCATAAGTGGGATTGCGGTACGAGTCCAGAATCTGGATTTCATAACGATCCTGCAGCATGACGCCGCTGTTGTAGCGTTGCTGCCCCGCCATGCCCGCTACCACCGTGGGGGTTCTCCACTCCAGGTGCAATTGCACGTCGCAGAAGCTCTGCCTGGTGCGAATATCGCCGCTGGCCGGCTTTACGGTCAACACCCCGTTCTCGAGCATCCAGGGTGCGGAATCACCGCTGACAGACTCCCAGGCATCGAGATCCCCGCTTGCCAGCAGTTCGATTGCGTCCGAGGGGGCCGCACCGACTCGCGCCTCGACCACCCGGGGCTCTGGCCCCCACACCTCGGTGGCGCGGGACAGCTCGATCCGTTCCGCGTCGCTGAGCTTGCTGTAATCGACGTCGGCGGCATGCGTCAGCTCGGCACTCGACAGTGCGGCACTCGCCAGTGCGGCGAGCATACTGCCGATAAGCGTGGTCCTGCTCAGGAAGTTGCCCATGCACGGTCTCCTTTCTGGTAGGGAACATCCCCGTCGTAGCGGCCGGGCACCGCGACATAGCGAAGCGCCTCGGTAGCGCCTGCCTTCGAGGTAAAAAAGCCCAGCAGGGTGAGCTGCTTGAACGGCGTGAAGTAGTGCCATGGCTCGCTGGGTGCGGGCAAGCCCTGCCAGCGGCCGGGGCCGATGGATTCCTGCGAATAGTCGATCAGGCCCGCGTTGTGGTCCCGCGCTTCAGCGTCGAGCATGGCAATCAGCGCGCCGCGCCCGGCTGTGCTTAATTGCATGAAGTCCTGTCCTTTCTCGACTCTTGCGCGACGCCGGATCTCGCCCATCCCGGCCAGGAAACGGCTCCGCTCCTCCGGGCTATAGCAATCTGAAACGATCGCTATCATGAACGCCCCGACCGCCGCGTCCCGGGCACCCGGTGTCTCTGTCGCCGGAATTATCGCTTCCCCGACCTCGTCCAGGAAGGTCTGGTCACCGGCGGAAAACGGCGTGTCTTCAATAGCCGTTGCCGGTGGCGCCGACTGGAACGCCAGTACCTCGCCACCAATCAGGGAAGCACCGCTGGCGATGCATATGGCTCGCAACAATTCGCGACGATTCATCATTACAGGTCACCTCGCTTGAGTTGTGCCACGGCGTAGTCGGCAGCGCGCGCCGTCAGCGCCATATAGGTCAGGGACGGATTCACGCAACCGCCAGAGGTCATGCAGGCGCCGTCAGTGACAAACACATTGGGCGCATCCCAGACCTGGTTGTGGCCGTTGAGAACGGAGGACTTCGGGTCGCGGCCCATCCGCGCGGTACCCATTTCGTGGATGGCGGCGCCCAGGGTGAATTCATCGTCGAAACCGCGCACGTTGGCTACCCCGGCGCGATCGAGGATCTCCTCTGCGTCGGCCCTCATCGCCTTGCGCATGCGCAGTTCGTTGTCCCCCAGCTGTGCATCGATAGCGAGCACCGGCAGTCCCCACTTGTCGAGCTCGCCGCGCTCCAGCTTGATGTGGTTGTGGTGGTCGGGCAGGGTTTCCCCAAAACCGGTCATGCCGATGCGCCACTGGCCGGGTTCGGTCAGGGCCGCCTTCAGGCCGACGCCGACACCCAGCTCCGCGACACTTCGGCCCCAGCCATCCCGCGCGGCGTCACCCTGGTAGCCGTAGCCCCGGACAAAGTCGCGGCGATCTTCTCCCCAATTGGCGAAGCGCGGTATGTAGAAGCCACAGGGGCGACGCCCGTAGGTGTATTTGTCGAGATAGCCCTCGACCTCGCCGTTGGCGCCGACGTGGAAATGGTGATCCATGAGGTTGTGGCCGAGCTCACCGGAACTGCTGCCCAGTCCGCCTTCCCAGACCTCGGTGGCCGAGTTCATCAGGACCCAGGTGGAGTTCAGGGTGGAGGCGTTCAGAAACACCACGCGGCTGCTGAACTCGTAGGTCAGGTTGGATTCCGCATCCAGCACCTCCACCCCGCGCACCCGCTTGCGATCTCGGTCGTACAGCAAGCGGGTCACGATCGACCAGGGCCGGACGGTCAGCCTGCCCGTTTTCATGGCCGCCGGCAGGGTCGCGGACTGGGTGCTGAAATAGGCGCCGAAGGGACATCCCAGGCCACACTTGTTGCGCAGTTGGCAAGGCGCGCGGCCCTGCTCCGGGCGTCCCTCGGTCAGGTTGGCCACCCGCGAAGGGATCAGGCGTCGCTGGCCGTTGAAGGCCTTGCGCACCCGGTCGGCGACATCCCGCTCGACCACATTGAGTGGCATCGGCGGCAGGTACGCGCCATCGGGCAGGGAATCCAGGCCCTCGACACTGCCCGCTATACCGGCAAATGTCTCCACGTACTCGTACCAGGGGGCGAGATCCTCGTATCGGATCGGCCAGTCGATGGCGATACCGTCCTCCGCATTGGCGGTGAAATCGCGCCGGTTCAGCCGGTAACTCTGCCGCCCCCAGAGCAGGGAGCGCCCGCCGACATTATGGCTGCGGAACCAGTTGAAGGGCTTGCGCTCGATGTAGGGCGACTCACTGTCATTGGCCCAGATACCGTACTGAGCCTCGTTCAGTGGCCAGTCCCGGGCAAGCACGGGATTCTGCGCCTTCATGGCATTGGTGGCCATGCCGCGGTGAGGATGGTCCCAGGCTTCCTTGTTCGCATTGATATAGTCCTTGACGTGCTCGACCGGCTTGCCGCGCTCGAGCATCAGGACCTTGAGGCCTTTTTCGGTCAATTCCTTCGCGGCCCAGCCACCGCTGATACCCGAGCCAATCACGATGGCGTCGTATTCATTCTTTGCCATTCTTACCTCTCCTCCGGGAAATTCATACGTCGCAGAGCCGCACCGCTTGTGCCAGGGACAGCGCACGCCCCTCCGGCGTGTCGGCGGTGGGAATAAACTCCTGCCCGAGGTAACCGTCGAAGCCGGTCTCGAGTATGGCCCGGGCGATCGCCGGGTAGTTCAGTTCCTGTGTCTCGTCGATCTCGTGTCGCCCGGGCACGCCGGCCGTCTGGTACTGGCCGAAGTAGGCATGATTGTCCCGAATGGTCCGGATCACATCCCCCTCCATGATCTGCATGTGGTAGATGTCGTACAGCAAACTGAAGTGGGGAGAGCCGAGTGCCTGGCACAGTGCCACGCCCCACGCCGAGTTGTCGGCCATATAGTCGGGGTGATCGATCTTGCTGTTGAACAGTTCCATGAACAGGGTCACACCGCGTTCCCCGGCATGGGGCAGCACCTGCTTCAACCCGTCCACGGCGTTGGCCAGGCCCTGCATCGGCGTCAGGTGGCGGGCATTGCCGCTGAAACAGATCAGGTTCGTGTAGCCGGCATCGGCAACAAGATCGATATGGCGATGGTATCGCTCGATGAGGTCCGGGTGAAAACGACTGTCACACCAACCGTCTTCCAGGTTGGGCTCGGCGCCGTTACACATGGAGGAGTGGACATCGTAGCGCTTGAGCACCGGCCAGTCCTCCGGTCCACACAGGTCGATCGCGCGAAAGCCAATGCTGATCACCAGCTCGCACAACTCCTCGATGCCCAGGTCGGCGAAGGTCCAACGGGCGACGGAATGGCGGATATTGCCCTTCAGTTGCGTGGCGAGCGCGGCATCGGCCACTCCCGCTGCCCTGGCACCGCCGGCGGCAAGCGCGGTGGTCGTCGCGATCGCCTTCAAAATATCTCTTCTTGAGCTGTCCATTTTCTTGTCCTGCTTCGGAAGTGAGCGACTCGAGCAGCTAACTTCATTCTCTGTTCAGGCCGCAGCCTTGCAGAACCTGTCGATATATTGCTGGTGGGTAGGCAGCTGCTGCGCCGCAGCCGCCATCGCAGTGCGTAGCTTCTGCAGCCATTCGGCTGATTCGACCGTGCGGTAGGCCACCAGCGGATCCACCCGCTCAGGAAAGTTCTTCTGCCCGATATGCACAGCCAGCCAGCTGGCGTGGCCAAACAGGTCCGCCTCGCGGGTGATCAGGCGACCGAAGTGGCGGAAGTGCTCGATCTTTTCCTGCAGGGAATCGGGAATATCCATACTGCCGCAGTAGCGCCACAGCTCGCTGTCATCGCGCGTGGTCAGCCGGTAATGCAGGATAATGAAATCCCTGATGCGCTCGATTTCGTTGATGGCGATGCGGTTGTACTCGTCGATCACCAACTGGTCAAAGTCGCGGTCGGGGAACAGCGCGAGCAACTTGGAAATGCCGGCCTGTATCAGGTGGATGCTGGTTGACTCCAGGGGCTCGAGGAAGCCACTGGACAGCCCGATCGCCACGACATTTTTATTCCAGAACAGCTTGCGCCGGCCCGTCAGGAAGCGCAGCATCCGCGGTTCTGCCAGCGGCTCGGCGCCCAGGTTTTCCATAAGTTGATCGCGAGCCCGTTCCTCGGTGGTGAAGTTTGAACTGAAGACATGTCCGTTACCCGTGCGATGCTGCAGCGGGATGCGCCACTGCCAGCCGGCGTCATGTGCGGTTGACCGGGTGTAGGGCGTGAATTCGCCCCGCTCGCTCGGTACCGCCCATGCCCGGTCGCAGGGTAACCAGTGGGACCAGTCGACATACCCGGTTTCCAGCGCGCCCTCGATCAGCAGGCCCCTGAAACCGGAGCAGTCGACAAACAGGTCAGCGCCGATGGTCTCGCCGTTGTCCATCACCACGGCATCGACAAAGCCGGTGTCGGGGTGCAGCTGCACCGAGTCGATCTTACCCTCGATACGTTTTACACCGCGCTGCTCAGAATATCGACGCAGGTAGCGGGCATAGAGGGACGCATCAAAATGGTAGGCATATTCATAGGTCGAAAGTACGTTGCGCGTGTCCGGAACCGGCGGCGCAAACCTGCCTGCACTGGCCGCCGCCCAGGCCATACAGTAGTCATCCAGCGCTCCGGCATGGCCCTCCATGCGCGCCTTGTGCCAGTAATGCTGGATGCTGACCACGTCGAATTGACGCCCGTAGGTGCCGAATGGGTGAAAATAGCGGTGATTGAGTTCACCCCAGTTGACGAACTGGATGCCCAGCTTGAAAGAACCCTGGGTCTCGCGGACAAAGTCGTTTTCGTCGATACCCAGCGACTGGTTGAACACGCGAATGGGCGGAATGGTCGCCTCGCCGACGCCCACGGTCCCGATCTGGTCCGATTCAATCACGGTAATCTGGCAGCCGGTCTGCAGCGCATTCGCCAGGGCGGCAGCGGTCATCCAGCCGGCCGTACCGCCACCCACGATCAGCACCTGCCTGATCTGCCTCTGTTCGCTATCCATGGCCACGGCTGCCTCCGGTTGTCTCCAGTCCTGCCAAACTCATCGCGGTGGCCGCACGTCAAATGCCACGACCAGCCGCTCACCCGCCTCAAACGGCACCGTGGAATGCCAGCTTATCGACGGGAATAGCGCCAGCCTGGCGGTTACCGGCCGAATACGGGTGGTGGCGTCCAGGTCGAGATTCAGCTCGGCGGGCGGCGTGCCGAACTGGATCCAGCCGGCGGGATCCTCGCCCATCGCATCCGCCGCGGGCAGCGCCACGTACAGTGCCGAACTGATCCACCCCATGGGGTGCGTGTGCGGCACGTTACGGCCCTGTGCCTGGAGCCGGACCGACCAGCTGCCGCTGAAGTGCACCCGACCGCACAATGCGTCACCGCGCTCGTGGCACAGAAAGGGGTGTTCCGGGTCGCGCTCGGGTAACCTGGCCACGTACCGGCTCACCGCATTGCGGACCCTGTCACGGAGAACCCGGATCTCGGGCTCATGGCGCAGGAACAGGTTCTGGTCGGTCTGCGTGCCGCCCCGCACTGACTGTTCGGCATAGGGGTGGGAGGCGGAATGCAGTGAGCGCAGTCGGGACGCCAGCGCCTCCAGTTCCAGGGGATCGTAATCCAGGTCTTCGGCGGCAACCAGGTCGCCATCCCGTTCCAGCCACTGCCAGCGGTCGTCGCCCCTGAGGCGCCATACCAGCCCCAGATACGGCCAGAACACGTTTGCTGACGCGGTCCGAACACGGGCCAGACAAATCTCTTCCGCCAGTGGCAGGTCGTGCCTGCGGATACTGAATCGAACCAGGGCCATATCGCGGGTCACGTCGTCCAGCGCGGCGGTCTGCTCAAACAGGCGCTCCGCGGCCGCGTCGTCGCCTGACTCGCTGGCCACGAAGAGCTGCGCCAACAGCCAGTCATCGGTCATCCCGTGACGCTCAACCGCCTTGTCGATGACCGCTCTGGCCTGGTCCCAGTCGCGTACCTGTGCGACGCTGCGAAACCAGGCCAGGTACAACTCCCGGCTATCCGCCAGCGCATCGCAGGCGCCGGCATAGGACGCGGCAAATCCGGCCGTATCGCCATGGGTGTAACGCAGGGAGGCAAGCAGCTTATGGCCCGCTGTCCAACCCGGATAGTCTGTCAGTGCTGCAGACAGGGCGTTGACAGCTTCCCCGCTGTCACCGCTGGCCGTCACCGCGAGCGCGTAGCCCCTGAGGGCATCGAGGTTGTGCGGATCGATGCGCATGACGTCCACAAAGGGCTGCACCGCGGGATAGCCGGCGTAGAGACAGCTCTGCGCGAGCGCCATGGCCACTTCCGCGTCCCGGGGGGCCAGCTGCCGCGCCCTGCGCAGGGCGGCAACGGCCTCCGGCTCGAGCTGTTCCTCATGCAGCGCCATCCCGAGCAGCTTCCACGCCGCGCCCTGGTCGGGCTGGCGTTCGACTTCAGCCTGCAGCAGCTCGACGGCCCGGTCCCCGCGGCCGCTCCCGATCAGCTGCATTGACTGTTCGAGCGTGTTCACCGGGACCGGACCAGGGGACAGCGAGGGCAATCAGAAATTGTACTGCGCCGAGACGGTGAACGTTCGGCCGATCGCCGTCTGGGTACCGACCACCGCAGGGGTCACGGAAGCGTCCGCAATGGCACCCTGGCCGCGCATGTCAATCTCGTTGGTCAGGTTGTAGCCGTTGATCGCAAACTCGAATTTCTCGGTCGGCATCCAGCGGAACACACCACCCATGGTATATGAGGCGGGGTATTCGTTGCCGGGATCGTCGTAGTACTTACTCTGGCCCGTGATATTCATTCCGAACATGAAATTGTCCATCAGCGTGTAGTTCGCTACCACAGTGTAGATCAGGTCCGGCATGTACGGCGCATTGTCGGTACCACTGGACCCGGCGAGCTTGCGATCCGCCTCGGTGTAGGTCGCGTTCGCGGCCAGGAACAGGTTGCCCCACCACAGGGTGCCGTAGAACTCGAATCCTTCGGACTCGTATTCAGCATCGATGACACAGCCGCCCGAACCGCCCGGGCAGCGGGTCGCGGAGAGCTCGAAGGTGCTCTGGGCGAACTCCGCCTGCAGCAGGGTGAACTCGGCGGTATAACCGGCGTTCGAACCGATCTCGCCCCGATGCTTGATACCGATCTCATACTGGTCGACCTCGTCCACGGCGGCCACTCTACCGGCCTGGTTGAGCGAGCCGTCGGCGTTTATCTTGCCCGAGACGGTCTGGCGATCGGCGTTGAAGCGTGCTCCCTCCGAGGCGCGCACGAACAGGCTGGTATTTTCCGTGGCCTTCCACAGGGCGCCCGCCGTCCAGGTATTGTAGTCGACGTCATAGTCGAGGTACTCCTCGGCTCCGTTGGGGATCAGGGTGGGGATTTGCACCCCGTTGACCTCGGTGTTGAAGGTCTGGCCGCCCTGGACGGTCCAGCCGGAGGCCTCGATATTTTCCCAGCGGCCACTGACGTCTACCGTGAACAGATCGGTGTCGAACTCCAGCGCGAGATACGGCGCCGTATCGGTATAGGACAGCGAATAGTCACGCGCGCAGCACTCGCCCCAGTTGTTGTTGTAACCCGCTATTCCCTGTGAGGTCAGCTGGTTGCCGGCATCGTCGTACAGATCGAGCATGGCGGGATTATTGCCGCTCAGCTCGCTGAATGTCTGGTTCGGATGCCAGTCGGCCGCTATATCCTGGTCCATGTAAAAGTAGCCGGCGCGGACAAACAGGAAATTGTTGCCGAAGGAGAACTCCTTGGAAACCGTCAGGTCGTTGACCACGTTGCCCACGTCACGAATGTTGGTGTGGATGTTGACGTTGTTATTGAGGTAGGTCTGGTCGTAATCCTGCCCCGCATTCGGGCCGTTAGAGTAAACGATGGAACCGATCGTCACCCCGGGGCGCAGCTCAGAGCCGATCAACGCGTCGGTGCGCACCGCGTTCAGGAACGGCGCGGTGAACGTGCCGCTCATGTCGGTCCAGCGGAACTTGTTCATGACCGTAAAGTCGTTGCCAAGGTAAAATTCGGTTTCGTTGCCGATGGCGAAGGACTCGGTGGTGATCCCGTTCATTTCAACGGTCTCGAGTACCCCTTTACGGTTCACGACGCGGAATTTCTGGTTCAGGACCGACCAGTTGGACTCGTCCCGACAATCAAAACCGGGGTAGGACTTCGGATTGCTGATTTTGCGGCCGTTGTACTTGGCCCGGACCACGCAGCCGGTGTAATTCGGCTCTTCGGTGTCGGCATACTTGAAGTAGAAACGGGTGTAGCCGTCCTCAAAGTTTTTGGTGATGTTCGCCTTGATCTGGATACTGTCACTGACGTCGAAGCCGGGATCCAGCGGTCCTCTGCCGTTCTTGATGTAACCACCCACGTGATAAGTGACGTCGTCGCCGATCGGCCCCCCGTACCTGAAGTCGGCGCGGTATTCGTCGTAGTTCATGCCCGCGGACAGGCGCAAATGGCCGCCCTCCTCCTCACCGGTGCGGCTGATATAGTTGATGATCGCCCCCGGCGCCTGGGAAGCGAACGTGGCGGCCGTCCCGCCACGAACGGATTCGACCCGCTCCGTGGTTGAGTCATAGCGCGTCCAGTAGTCGTTGTTACCGAACTGGATATCGCCGAACAGCACCGTGGGCAACCCGTCTTCCTGGATCTGCACGAACGGCGAGCCGCCCGTTGCCACCGCCAGGCCGCGCACCGCGATATTGGAGTTGCCACCCGGACCCGCCGTGCCCGGCGTCTGGATGCCGGGTATCAACCGGAACAGGTCATTCTCGGATGAGGGCTTGAATTCGTTGATGATGTCCGCGTCGATACTGGTGACCGACATCGACGACTCGAGCTGGGAGCGCCCGCCTGCCGTGGCGGTGACGATAACCTCCTCCAGTTTGCCGGACCCTTCCTGGGCCAGGAGAGGCGCTGAACTCACTACTGCCGTAGAGGCGATCAACGCACTGCGAACCGCCATCGTTATCTGCTTTTGCTTGAACATAGCTGCTTCCCTTGCGTGGACTGTCTGATAATTATTCGGTCATGGCATTGGGATACTGGCCATGATTGGCGAGCATACTAGCCAAAAATGCAATCGATTGCAAGAGCTGCGCCAAAAAAATTTCCGCCGCCCTCGCAGCTGTTACGGCAGGCCACATTCCACCCGTGACGCAAGGCGACAGTGAACGGGGCACTTCAGGGCATCATTTTGATTGACAGAATGCAATCGATTGCAGTATGATCCGGGACCACTTCCGGACTGACTTCAGTTGATCGCCAGGGGGCTGTCATGCAAATCGCTGTTCTCGGTGAGTCATTGATTGATTTCATCGCCGCTGAAGACGGGACTTACCGCCCCCACCTGGGCGGTTCCCCCTACAATGTCGCGATTGGCCTGGCCAGGCAGGGGATCGACACGAGCTACCTGTCGGCGCTGTCAGATGACAGCTTTGGTGACCAGCTCCACGCATCGCTGTTGCGCGAGGGTGTGAACCTGCCGATGAAGCGGCGCTCCCTCTGGCCCACCTCTCTCGCCCTGGTGACACTGAGCAGTGAGGGACAACCGTCTTACCGTCTCTATAGAGAGGGCATCGCCGACAAGGACATCAGCTACGAGGAGATCGTCGAGAACCTGCCGCCAGGGCTACGGGTGTTTCATACCGGCTCACTGGCGATCACACCCAGTCAGCTGCCCAAGATTCGCCAGGTCTTCGACCTGCTGCGGGAAAAGGAGATCCTGGTGAGCATCGACATCAATATCCGCATCCGGGCCAGCATCGACAGGCAGAAATATCTCGACGGCGTTCGCTCCCTGCTCGGGTCGGCCGACATCGTCAAGGCGAGCGACGAGGACCTGCTCGCGCTGGCAATGAGTGACGATACAAAAGCCACCGCCGAGCTGGTATATCGCGAGATGGACGGCGGCATCCTGGTATTGACCGAGGGCGACGGCGGTGCGACGGTGTACAGTGGCGACAACCAGGTGACCCGGCAGTCCTACCGGATATCCGATGTAGTCGATACGGTCGGCGCAGGCGATACCTTTCATTCGGCTTTTCTTGCCTGCCTTGGTCGCAACGGTGACCTGGCAGGCCCGGTAGCAGCCATCCCGATGACCTCACTCGATGACGGCCTGCAGTACGCCTGCGCCGCGGCCGCCATTAACGTTTCCCGTGCGGGGTGCTCTCCCCCAACGCACGAGGAAGTCCGCCGGTTCATTGCAGCCGTCGATAACCCGTTACCAGGCTGAGGGCGCGCACATGAACACGGCCATCCAGAGTCGACGCTGCCTGCAACGGCTGGAAAAAAAACTGGACGTCGACAACCTGCTGGCGGGTAGCAGCGTACCGTTCCTGTTGCGTCTCGGCCAGCATTTCCCACGACTGTACGAGTTATTGAGCACCGTTTACCTGGAACGGGAAGACCTCGACCAGGTCATGGAATCCCTGGTGCAGGTGCTGGTCGATTGTTACCGCGAGCGGCCGGCGAGACTCAGGCAAAAAGACAGTCAACGCCTGGACGACCCCCAGTGGTATAAGTCGGAGAACATGGTGGGGATGGCCTGTTACGTCGACCTGTTCGCAGGAGACCTGAAAGGACTGCGGTCGAAAATTCCCTACCTGTCGGACCTCGGTATTACCTATCTGCACCTGATGCCCCTGTACCAATCCCCGGAGGGGGACAGCGATGGCGGTTACGCGGTGTCTGACTACAGAACGGTCGATCCGGCCCTGGGCAGCATGGATGACCTGCGGGACCTGGCCGAGGCCCTGAGCGACGCCGGCATCAGCCTCGTGCTCGACTTCGTCTTCAACCATACCTCGGATGAACACGCCTGGGCCCGCGCGGCGCTGGCCGGCGATGCGATGTACCGTGACTACTACTACATGTTTGATGATCGCACCGGGCCGGACGCCTACGAAAGAACGCTGCGGGAGATTTTCCCCCAGGTGCGCCGGGGAAGCTTTACCTACCGGGAAGACGTCGACAAATGGGTCTGGACCACTTTCAACAGCTTCCAGTGGGACCTGAACTACTCCAACCCGGCGGTATTTTGCGCCATCGCCAGCGAGATGCTGTACCTGGCCAACGCCGGCGCCGACGTATTGCGCCTGGACGCCCTGGCATTCATATGGAAAGAAATGGGCACCAGTTGCGAGAACCGGCCCAATGCGCACAAGCTGATCCAGGCATTCAACTGCTGCCTGCAGATTGCCGCGCCCGCCGTTATCTTCAAGTCGGAGGCGATCGTGCATCCCGACGACGTGGTCAAGTACATCGAACCGGGTGAATGCCAGACCTCCTACAATCCCCTCTTGATGGCCCTGATCTGGAACAGTCTCGCGACCAGGAAAACCCGCCTGCTCAACCAGTCGCTGGCGCACAGGTTTGCGATTCATCCGGACTGCGCCTGGGTCAACTATGCGCGATGTCACGACGACATCGGCTGGACATTCGATGACGGCGATGCGGCGGCAATGGCCCTCAACGGTTATGACCATCGCTTGTTCCTGAACCGCTACTATACCGGCGAGTTCGAAGGCTCCTTCGCCACCGGGCTTGGGTTCCAGTTCAATCCGGAAAACGGCGACTGCAGGGTGTGCGGCTCCCTGGCCTCCCTGGCCGGCCTGGAACAGGCACTCAATGCCGGTGACGAGCACCTGGTGGACAGGTCCGTGGCCAGGATACTGCTCATTCACAGCATCATCCTCAGCATCGGGGGCATTCCGCTGCTGTACGCGGGCGACGAACTGGCCGTGCTCAATGACTACAGTTTCCAGCAGGACGACAGCAAGCGGCACGATACACGCTGGGTCAACAGGCCGCGTATTACCGATGAGGCGCTGGCGCTTGCGGCCACGGAGGGCACGGCCCAGTACAGGGTTAACACGGCGCTAAGGAAACTGATACAGCTGCGCAAGACACACGTGGTCTTCGGCGACGCCAGGACCCGCTTCATTCCCACCGCCAACGAGCACCTGTTCGCGTTTCAACGCAGCCATCCGGCCTCGGCAGACCTGACGGTACTCTGTAACTTCGATGATTTTCCGCACACGCTGGACGCTGAGTTTTTGCAGTCCGGCGGTATCCCTTCCCGCACCACGGACCTGGTCAGCGGCAGACGGTTGGACCTGCCTGCAAGCGAGGGCCTGACCCTGGAACCTTGCCAGTTCCTGTGGTTACTGGCGGATCCCGGCTAGTCGCGGCCCGACCGTGACCGCCCGGGCGGGTTCTTCGCCCGCCCCTTTTCCCCTTCCTAACGAAAAACTTTAGATGCCAATTATGTGGTTTATAAGTACGGCAAATACGGGTATAAAACAGCTCGAAGAGTACCGAGGCAGTGGCAATGGACCAGGACAAACTCAGGCAGCTGCGGGAGCGCTACCAGGATCGCGACGGCTCCGATTACGTGACCGACGACTACCAGCACATCAAGGAAAAACTGGCTGATCGCCCCCACTCCAGCAACAAACCCTATGCCGGGGTGCCGACCTTTCTCGGCCTGCCCCATCGGGACAGCTACAACGGCCTGGATGTGGCCGTTGTCGGCGTGCCCATGGATCTGGGCGTCACCAATCGCACCGGCGCCCGTTTCGGTCCCCGCGCCCTGCGCACCATTGAGCGAATCGGGCCCTACAATCACGCCCTGAAGGAAATTCCTTCCGCCGTCCTGAAGGCAGCCGACGTGGGCGACGTCCCCATGCGCTCGCGCTTTGACCTGAACAAGAGCCTGGAGGATATTCACCAGTATTTCCAGGGCATCAAGCAGGCCGGCGTGATTCCCCTGTCGGTCGGCGGCGACCACAGTATCACCTTTCCCATCATGAAGGCGCTCGGGGCAGACGAACCCCTGGCCATGCTGCACATCGACGCCCACTGCGATACCGGCGGCGCTTACGAGGAAGAAAAATTCCACCACGGCGGTCCCTTTCGCAACGCGGTGCTGGAAGGTGTGCTGGACCCGGAGCACTGTGTCCAGATCGGCGTGCGCGGTTCACCTGTTATCAGTTCCGAATTCTCCTATGACGCCGGCATGACCGTCATTCACGCCGAAGAGGTGGAAACCATGGGCGTGCCCGCGGTGATCGAGAAGGCCAGGTCGGTATTGGCGGGCAAACCGGTGTACGTGACGGTTGACGTGGACGGCATCGACCCCGCCTACACCCCCGGCACCGGCACTCCGGAAGTAGGCGGCCTGACCCCGTTACAGGTACAGATGATCATCCGCTCCCTGCAGGGCATGAATATTGTCGGCGGCGACGTGGTAGAGGTGGCGCCCCAGTACGATCCAACCACCAACACCGCCCAGGTTGGTGCACAGATGTTGTTTGAAATTTTTTCCCTGCTGCCGTTCAACCCCGGGAAATAATCAGCTGCAGTCGATACCCGCCGCCTCCAGCCGCTGAATCAGCGGCTGCAGTTGCTCCCGGTAGTGGCGCCAGCGGGCTACCGCGGTGCGATAGATCGGCTGCCGTACCTGGGCCAGGCTGGCCGTGGTGACCCCCTCCCGGTTGCGGTAGAACTCCAGGCAGGCGTCCTGCCAGGGCAGGCCGCAGAACTCGATCAGCTTGCGTGATTCCGCCTCCTGAGACGCCACCAGCTGCTCGTAGGATACGCGATAAAACCGTTCTTTCGGGATGACTTTCTCCCAGTGCGCCATCAACCGGTGGAAGGCAATGTAATAGTCTGCCAGCTCCTGCAGATCGTAGGAGTAATTGTAGCCGGACTTGAACAGCACCTTGAAGTTACTGAAGCAGACGTCCACCGGGTGGCGGTCCAGCAGGATGATCTTCGCCCGGGGCAGGGCCCAGTGAATAAAACCGCAGAGCAGGCTGTTGCCGGGCAGCTTGTCGATAAAGTGCGGGGTGTGCCCGGTCCGCGGCCGGGTCTTCTGGATATAGCGCTCGCCCATCACCGCCGCGTCACTGGCCAGCAGGCCTTGCAGGGTGGGCAGGTCGAGCTCCGCGACGGAGCCGCGAATACCCGCCTGCAGCGCCAGGTTCTGGCTGAAGTCGCGCAATTCGCCGGCGGCGAACACCTCGCTGTGGCTGGCGATGATCTGCTCCGTGAGGGTGGTCCCCGACCGGGGCATCCCGACAATGAATATGGGTTCGTCACTGTCGAATCCCGGCCGGTGCTGTTCGAAGCCGCCCGGGGGAAAGCATGCGATCAGCCGCTCGACGAAGCCGGTCTCGACCGTCACGTCATAGTCCAGCTCCCGTCGCTTCAGGTCGGCGCCCGCCTTGAGGCAGTCGAAGGAGCGGCCGAAATCTCCGAGGTCCTCCCACTCCTTGGCCAGCGAGAAGTTGAGCCGGATGGCCGTTTCATGGTCGTCACCACAGCGGGACAGAATCCGCTCCATCGCCTCGATGTGGTTATCGTCCACGGTCTGCTTGCGAATCCGCGACAGGTTGACGTAGGCATTGGCGTTATCGGGTTCCATCTCCAGCACTTTCAGGAACACCCGCTCCGCCTGTGGCAGGTCACCGCTGGCCTGGATGGAAATCGCCAGGTTGTAGTGATACAGGGCATTGTCGGGCCGCACCTCGATCGCCCGCCGGTGCATCGCCATGGAGCGCTCGAACTCTCCCAGGTGGAAGAACAGCGTGCCCAGGGAGCTGAGCTCATCGGGATCGCGTTCGATCAACTCGCTGGCCCGCTGGGCCGCCTGGATCGCCTGGGTGAGAAAGCCCGCTTTCTGGTAGGCGCGGCTGAGCTGCAGCATGGCGCGCACGTTGCGCTTGCCCAGTGCCACCGCCTTGCGCGCGCTGTCCAGGGCCAGGCGGTGCCGGCCGATCTCCAGGCACAGTTGCGACAGCAGCACCTGGCCTTCCAGGCAGCGGGGATTGTCCCGGACAAAATGGGCCGCGCGGGTAAGCGCGGGCTCGGTTTCACCGCGGCTCATCGCCGCGGATATCTGGTCGAGAATTTGCGCCTGTTGGCGGGTGATCGTCACGCGGGGTCCCCTTTGACGGGCGCCAATGATACGCCAGGCCGGGGGCCGGCTCAAAGGCCGGCCGTCACCGTGTGGCCATCAGAAGCGGTATTTCAGCCCGATGCCGGCCGTGCGCGGACGGGCGATGTACTCGAACAGGTAGAAACCATTATCCGAGTGGGGGCTGAACGGCGTGCCGTCGTGACCCGCGTAATCGAACGCGGCGAAAAAGTTGGGGGAACGGCCGTTACCCAGGGCCTCCTCGTCGGTCACGTTGTCCACGAACAGGCTCACTTCCCAGGAGTCGGAGTACAACACGGCCGAGATATCGACGATGGTGTTGCTGTCCGACCGGGTGTAGTTCGGCGCAAAGGCGTTGAAATCCGTCTCCACCTCATCGATATAGGCCGCGTTCAGCCGGTAGGCTGTCTCCCAGCCGTTCTCCAGGGCGTGGTTGTATTCCAGGGTCAGGTTGGCGGTAATTTCCGGTACCCCCGGGAGGGGATCGCCCTTGAAGCCGACCAGGGCCTCGCCTGGGGTAGTGAAGTCCTTGGTGAGTTCGGCGTCGGTGTAGGTCAGGCCCACGCGAGAGACAAAGTTTGCCGTAAACGCGTAGGTGGCTTCGAGTTCCAGACCCTTGGATTCCGCCTCATTGGCGTTGACCACAATGGGGACACCGGAACCATCGGTAAAGGTGAATACCTGCATGTCTTCCCACTCGATCAGGAACAGGCTGGCGGTGAAGTTCATGCGCCCGTCGAGCACGTTGCCTTTCAGGCCTACCTCCCAGTTGGTCGCCAGGTCGGAGTCGTACTCCTTCAGGCCCAGGCTGTCCGCCAGGGGCGAGTCCTGGTTTTCCACGATGGCATTGGCGCCGCCGTGGCGGAATCCCTCGGCCCAGGTGAAGTAGGCCATCAGGTCATCGCCGACGTCGTAGGAGGTGTTGAACTTGAAGATGGTGTCGCTGAAATCCTGGCTGGAGTTGCTGGGGTTGTAGCCCAGCCCCACCAGCGGCGACAGGGGATCGATATCCACCGCATCGCAATAAGTGCCGCAGCCGAGCAGGTACAGGTCGTTGCGGATGTCGAAGGTCTGGTCGAAGCTGCGGAAGCCGCCGGTGACCTGCCAGGCGTCGCTGATGTGCCAGGTCAGTTCACCGAAGATCGCCTTGTCCTCGAATTCCGGTTGTACCTTCTGCCAGAAGGACTGGTCCGGCAGGAAGCCCTCCGGCGACGAGACCGTGGAACCGAAATAATCTGTCAGGGTTTCATAGACGCCGGGCTGGATGTCGGATTGCAGGGCGGAGAATTCCTGCTTGAGCCAGAACGCGCCGAGCACGTAGTCAAAGGCTCCGTCGCCGTTGGAGGTCAGGCGGATTTCCACCGTGTCGCCCTTGTCGCGGGTCTCGTAGGGACCGAACTGCACGTCGATGGGCGTATGGGCGTAGTAGGCCGAGGTATAGAAGCCCTGGTTGACATAGATCGAGGTCTGGTCGGAGGCGTAGTCCGCATCATTCTTGTAGTGGGAGGCGTGGGCGCTGAGATCGGCGAAGCCCAGGTCCGCCTCCAGGTCCAGGGCCAGCAGTTCCACTTCCCGCTCCAGTTCCTCCAGGATATGGCCGTTGTAGGCCCACTCGCCGGCGTATTCGTTGTCGCGGTTCACCGCCTGGCGGGCGCCGACGTCGTCTTTCTGCCGCTGGTAGGTCAGCTGGGTGGATACCCGGTCGTTTACATTCCAGGCGGCGCTGACACGGGCGTGCTTGATCTCGCTGTCATTGGCGTCGCTCTTGCTGCTGAATGCCGGGCGGAACTTGTTCCCGGGGAAGGCCATGAAGGGTCCCGACAGGTTGCTGGTGTCCTCGAAGGACAGGCCGGGATAGCGCCCCTCGGCGATGGGATCGGAGCCGTCGGCGGCAATGATGTGGCCGGCCTCGTTCAGGGTCACGATGCTGTTCTGGTCGATGAAGCCCTGGTCCTCCACGTAGCCGGCCACCGCCCGCAGGGCGAAGGAGTCGGTGATCGGCACGTTCAGGGTCAGGTAGGTGTCGCTGTTCATGCCGGACGCATGTTCGGTATAGCCCAGCCGGGTGCTGACCTCGCCATAAAACTCCTCGAAATCAGGCGATTTGGGAATGTAGCGAATGGTGCCGCCCAGCGAACCGGAACCGTACAGGGTCCCCTGGGGACCGCGCAGGATCTCCACCCGTTCGATATCCTTCAGGTGGAGGTTGACGAACAGCGGCGTCTCACCGACGTAGGTGGACACCGTGGGCGCGGCGTAGGAAATAAGGTCGGTGTTCCCGGACCCTGACACGTTCAGCCCGCGAATGATCAGGCCGCTGTTGAGGCCCGAATCCCGCGGACCACTCTCGGTAAACACCAGGCCGGGCACCGAGCGGGCCAGCTTGGTGAAATCGGTGATCCCGGCCTTCTCCAGTGCCTCACCGGTCTGGGCGGAGATATTGTAAGGCACATCGGTGGTGGTCTGGGCCCGGCGGGTTGCCGTGACGGTCACCTCCTCGAGCATGCCGGCGGACAGTGCCGGTTGCGCAATCACGGCCGCGACCGCGACCGCGAGACCCGAGCGTTTGAATGTATTTCCGGTTTGAGCAGACATGGATTCCCCCTGTAGAGTTTTTTTGTTGCCCCGTTGACGTCTCAGCCGGCGTTCGGGCCGTGGAACACGGCCCGGGACCTCGCGCCAGTGGCGGGGCTGGACTGCCATTTTGTTGGAGGGAAACGTTTATCGCTGGCCGCCAAGGACCAAAAACGCGATATATTTCGCCCCCCGGGCAAATCTTGTTGATTACCAATCGAGTATAAAACAGCAAAATTCAGCCGGGATATAAACCATAAGGACTAGATGACCTGGCCGGGGATGGCCGGTCTTATGGATCAGCTTGCGGGCAGGAAGTCAGGATCGTGGGGCAACCCGGCGCGCTCCAGGATATCCCTGAAAGGCCGCAGCTCGTCTTCCAGTTGCCGCCATTTCGCCACCGAGCTGGCATACACCGGCTGCCGCACCTGTACCGCGCTGGCCGTGTTGGTCGGCTGGGCACTCTTGTAGAACTCCAGGCAGCCGTCCTGCCAGTCGAGGCCGAGCGCAGCGATCACCCGGCGCGCCTGGCCCTCTGGGTCGCCCACCAGCTGCTCATATTGCACGTGCAGCAGGCGCTCACCAAGTTGTGTGTGCCAGTGATCCATCAACTTCCGGTAGGCCACGTAGTAGTGCCCCAGGTCCTCCAGGCTATAGGAAAAGGGATAGGCCTGGGTAAACAGGGTCTTGTAGATGGCGTAGGCGGCGTCCATCGGGTGGCGGTCCATGTGGATCAGGCGTGCGCCGGGCAAGGCGGCGGCGATGGCGCCCAGGTAGAGGTAGTTCATCGGCAGCTTGTCGATAAAGCGCAGCGCGTTGCCGGTGCGGCTTCGGGTGCTGTCGATATAGGCCTGCCCCAGCTCCCGGTGATCCAGCCCGGCTGCGGCCCGTACCATGGACACCTTGTCGTGCTTGATCCCGGGGGTAGCCCGGGTCACCAGGCGGATCAGTTCGTTGCCGAAGTTCTGTAACTCGCCAGCGGCAAACACATCCGTGTGGGCCGAGATAATGCGCTCCAGCAGGGTGGTGCCGGTACGGGGCAGGCCGACGATGAAAATCGCCCGGTCATCGGCGCAGCCTTCCTGTTCCCGGAAGAAGGCCCCATCGTAGACCTCGGCAATGGTGGCCATGGCCTCCACGTCACCGCTGACCCGGTAGTCCATACCCTCGCGCCTGCGATCGGCGGCGCGTTTAAAGTTGCGGAAGGCCCCGCCGAGATCGCCCAGGTCCTCATACTCCTTGCCCAGGGCACAGGCGACCTGGACCTCTCCTTTCTGCGACGCTATGCCCTTGTCCAGCAGGCCCTCCAACTGCTGCACATGATTGCGCGCCGGTGTTTGCTTGCGCAGCCCGGAGCGAAATTCGTACACTGTCCAGTCGTCCGGGTGCCGGACCAGCACCTGGTCAGCCAGTGCCTCCGCCTGTTCGAACTCGCCGACAAACTTGCAGCTGGTGGCCAGGTTGTACTGGTGGTAGGCGCTGTCCGGCGCCAGGTCCAGGGCGCGTTGGAACGCGGCCCGGGCCAGCTCCAGTTCACCGCAAATATGGTAGGCGTTACCGATATCACTGTAGATCAGGGCGTCGTCCAGATCGGCCGACGCCAGGCCGGCCAGCAGTTGCAGGGCCTCATTGACCTGCAGGGCGGTAGCCAGCAGATAGGCCTTGAAGGCCAGGTAGCGTGGCTCCCCGGGTTGCAGTTGCAGGGCGGTGTCCAGCAACTTGACGGCATGCGGCTTCTGCCCCACTGCCTGGGCCAGCTTGCTGAGAAAGAACCAGGCGGGTGAAAAATTCCGATCGCGGCGGATAATCGCCTGGGCGACCTTCTGCGCCGCGGCCAGTTCTCCGCGCGCATAGCTGGCCATCGCACGCGCCAACTCCCGGTCCTGCCAGTTTTCACTCACCGTCTCTGTCATGGCACAGCCAGGGGAGAGCACGCCTCCCCCGGACACTCACTGCTGGTAAATGGGCCTGCCGGAGAAGTAGGTGGCCTGTACCGCCACGCCGGTCAGGTCGCGCAGTCCCTCGTTAGGCAGGGTGTGGTCGAGGATAACAAAATCCGCCCACTTGCCGACACTGATGCTGCCGGTTTGCTCCTTCCAGGCCGACATGTTGGCGCCGGCCTGGGTATAGCCGTACAGCGCCTGCTCGAAGCTCAACTCGTCACCCGGCTTGTCCCAGGACCGCAGTTCGCCTCCCATATACGTGGTGCGGGTCTGGGCGTGGGTGATCTGCAGCAGGGGATCCACCGGGGCGGTGGGCCAGTCACTGCCCAACACAAGTTCGACGCCATGTTCCAGCATCTCCCGCCAGCGCCAGCCCAGGTCCTGGTTGCGCTCCAGCCCCACCCGGTCGATAGTGTACAGGCCAACGCAGCACTGCACATGCAGGGGCTGCATGGACGCGGCCACGCCCAGTTCGGCCAGCCTGGGAATATCCTCGTCGCGGATCAGTTCGATATGCTCCATGCGGTTGGGCCACGGACCCCGCGTACCAGCCGCCTCGAATGCGTCCAGGGCCATGGTCGTAGCCTTGTCGCCGATCACGTGAATCGAGGTGCTGAACCCCTGTTCGTTGGCCGCCCGGATCACGGGAATGGCCACCTCCGGGGTTGTCAGCGGTTCCACGACCGTTTCCGGGCGGTCGGCGTAGGGCTCGAACAGGATCGCGGTATAGGTGGAGAGCACGCCATCGATCATCATTTTCACGTAGCCCCACTCGTAGACCGGCTCACCGGCGCGGCCCTGGGCCGCGAGTATCGCGCCCACCTGTCCGTTCATTGTCTCCCGGGACCGGGACAGTTCCGCGACGTCGTCGGGCGAGGAGACGAACGCGCCCTTCCAGACCCGCATATTGAGCTCGCCCGCCGCGAGCAGATCCAGGTAGTGCTGCTGATCGAAGCCGCCCAGGCTCATGTCCTGGATGCTGGTAATGCCGCGACTGTTCAGGTAGGCAAGGGTCTCACGCAGGGCATCCCGGGGTGCCACAGAAGACTTCACCTGCGGGTGTTTCAGCACCATGTACGCAGCGCTGTCCTGCAGGATGCCGCTGGGTTCACCCTCTTCGTTGAGTTCGATGATACCGCCGGGGGGAGCTTCGGTGGCGGCGGTAACGCCGGCAATTTCCAGCGCCAGGCTGTTGGCCCAGGCGTTGTGCTGGTCGATATCGAACAGCAGGACCGGGTTGTCCGGCGCGACTTCGTCCAGCATTTCCTTGCTGGGGAGCACACCGTCGCCCAACAAATGATTCCAGGCGCCACCGAACAGCCACTCGCCTTTTTCCATGGTCGCCACCTTGTCGGCAATGATGCGCAACCATTCCGCCTTGTCGACGATGCCGGTCAGGTTGACCCCGGAGATCAGGGTCAGGCCGCTCTCCGTGTGGGTATGGCCGTCCACGAATCCCGGCGTCACGCTGTAACCCCCGGCGTCGACCACCCGGGTGCCGGGACCCGCCAGGGCACGGATTTCCTCATTACTTCCCACCGCGCTGAATTTTCCGTCCACCACCGCCAGCGCCTGCGCCCGTGGCTGACCGGCATCCACCGTATAGATGTCCGCATTGACAAGGACCAGATCCGCGCTTGCAGGGGCAGTGGGCGCAGCGGTAACAGCTTGCCCTGGGGCCGCCGCGACCTGGCCGGCCGCGAGAAGCCCCAACAGCACCCAGGGGCCCGCCACTTTCATAATTCGAAAATTCACCGGTTTCAGTCCTCCACCATCTGTTATCAAGCCACTTTCCCGCGAGCGTAAGTGACCGCCGGAACTCACCGGAATTTAACAGCAGGCCCCACCGTGCTGTATCTACTACAAATGCATTATAGGAAGTCACGAGGTCAGTGTTTTAACCTGCAAGCCAGCATTACACCTGCACATAGCTATAAAAAGTCATTCATCGATAACAACGATCCCGCAATTTACGGCGACATGACCTACAGGGAGACATCAATGACCACATCCAAACGCAAAGCTCTGGCCAGCGCAGTTGCGAGCATCTGCGGTATCGGCCTGCTACCGGGACTCGCCCACAGCGCAACCCTGGAAGAAGTTCTCGTCACGGCAACCAAGCGGTCGCAAACCGCCCAGGAAATCCCGTACAACATCTCGGCACTGACCAGCGACTCGCTCAGTGAGTTTTCCATCAACAACATGGGCGACCTCGGCAAGGTCGTACCGGGCGTCACGGTAAACGACGTCGGTGCGCGCACCGGCTTCCGCGGCACGGGCATCAACATCCGCGGCATCACCGCCACCAGCCCCAGCCTGATTCACTCGCCGGCCAAGAACGACCCGGTCATCGGCATGTACCTGGACGACACCCCGCTGTTCGTCAACCTGCAGTTCATGGACGTGGCCCGGGTCGAGGTGCTGCGCGGCCCGCAGGGCACCCTGTACGGCTCCGGGTCGATGGGCGGCAACGTGCGTTACGTGCTGGAAAAGCCCAGCTCTGAGGCGCTGGCAGGGGAGATCATTTTTGGCGCCGGGAAAACCTCCTCCGCCGATGACTACAACTCGGAAATCGGCGGTATCCTGAACATCCCCGTGACCGACCGGCTGGCACTGCGCCTGAATGCCCGCTACCGCGAAGATGCCGGCTTTATGGACTACAACAACCTGGTGGTGCGAGAACCCGGCAGCCGTTTCGATCCCCAGCGCCGGCCGGAACTGGCAGACCCGGACGATATACTGACCAGCGACTTCGTACGTTCCTCCAGGGACGACGCCGACGAATCCAACACGAAGTACTTCCGGGCCGCAGCCCGCTACGAGGGCGAACGCGTCGACGCCACGCTGAATGTCATTCACCAGGAACTCGAGGCGGATTCCTCACCCTTCTACCGGACCAACAGCCGGGAGGACTCGACCACCAGCCCGAACGGGCTGCTGACCCCATTCGAATCCGATGCCGACCTGGTCTCGCTCGAGGTGGCCGTGGACCTCGGATTCGCCAGCCTGACCTCGTCCACCGCGCAGACCAAGACCGAGGGGCGCGGCTTCATGGAGATGACCGGGCTGTACGTCAGCTTCGATTTCTACACCGCCTACTACGGCAGCAGCCCGCGCCCCTTCATGCTCGACGACTCCTATTCCGAGCGCGAGGTATTCACCCAGGAATTCCGCCTGACCTCCCAGTCAGAGGGGGACGTGGACTGGCTGCTGGGGGTGTACTACAGCGACCAGGAGGCCGACGGCAGGACGGACCAGTATTACCCGGGCTACGACGACTACGCCAACGCCTGTTTCCCCGTCTTTGGCTTCGCCTCCCCCGAGTGCGGCTACGGCACCATCTACGGGGTCTATCCAGACAACGGCGGCGTGCCCATCATTCGCGATATGTCCTACCTCTCCCGCTTCCAGGATGAGTTCGAGGAACTGGCGGTCTTCGGCGAACTGACCTATCGCATCACCGATACCTGGCAGGTGACCGGCGGCTTCCGCTGGTTCCAGCACGATTACAGCATCGACGAAATCGGCGGCCTGATGTTCGTGCCGGACTTCGTCATCAGCACCTCCGACTCCACCGACTACGACGACTCGATCTTCAAGCTGAATACCTCCTGGCAGTTCCATGACGACCACAAGATCTACGCCACCTGGTCCGAGGGTTTCCGCCGCGGCGGCAAGAACGCCCTGGGACCGTTCGGCACGCCGGATACCTCGACCTATGATCCCGACAAGCTGGAAAATCGCGAGATCGGCCTGAAGGGCATGTTCGGCGACGGTATCAGTTACACGATCGCCTACTACGATATCGACTGGGACGACGTGCAGGTGTTTTCCAGCGCGTGCTCCTTCCTGGCCCTGATCTGTTACGTCAACGGCGGCGAGGCAGAGAGCAAGGGCGTCGAGGTCGAAGTGACCGCGCAGCTCACCGACACCTTCCGCCTGCAGGCGGGCTTTACCACCAACGAGGCCGAGTTTGTCGATCCGTCGACCTTCCTGTCCGAGGTTTCCGGGGTATCGTCAGGCGACAGGCTGGCGGGGACACCGAGAAAGTCGGGCAATATCTCCGGCGTCTATGAACGGCCGCTGGGCAATGGCTGGATCCTGAGCGCGACGGGCACGGTCGCCTACTCCGATTCGCGGCCGTCAGCGGTGGACAGCCGCATCAACGAGACCCTGCCCTCGTATACCACGGTAGACGCCAGCATCGGACTGTCCAACGAGAGTTGGTCGGTGCGGCTTTTAGGGGACAACCTCACCGACGAACGGGCCCGGGTGACCGCGTATTCCACACTGGCGGATACCGGCGGCTGGGGCGCCCAGGCTCCCTCCGTGGCGCGACGCCCGCGGACCCTGGGGCTGCTGGTCAACTATCGATTCTGATAGCGCCGATGCGCAAACGAATGGGGAGGCTTGCGCTTCCCCGTTTGCTTGCGACTTTCAGGGTGGCACGGCCACCCGGCAAACGCCGAACGGGGAACTACCGACTATGAAACACCACGGATTTATTGCCACCGCACTGGCGGCTCTATCGCTGCTGCTGGTGCAGGGCTGCAATACGGAACTGGAAGCATCGACAGGCGCGGCAGCGGACCGGACAGCGCCCGACCTGATTGTCTTCAATGCCGACGTCTACACGGTTGACCCGGAGCAACCCCGGGTCAGTGCCTTTGCGGTAACAGACCGCAAATTCACCGCCCTGGGCGACGACGCGACCATTCGCGCCCTCGCCGGACCCGGGACCGAATCCATCGACGCCGCGGGCGCCACGGTGACGCCGGGATTTATCGACGGCCACACGCATTTGCTGAGTGGCGCGTCCCGACTTGAGCAGCGCGTCAACCTGGAAAATATCACTGACCGCGGGGAATGGCGCCGTATCGTCGCGGAGGCGGTGAGCGAGGTGGAGCCCGGGGCCTGGATTACCGGCGGCTGGTGGGATCACCAGATCGGCCCCGACCAGAGCGTCCCCAGCAGAGCGCTGCTGGACGATATCAGTCCGGATAACCCGGTCGCCCTGCACCACGTGGACGGCCACTCCGTTCTGGCCAACTCGGCAGCGCTGGCAGCGGCCGGGATAGACCGCGACAGCACCGACCCCGAGGGTGGCAGCATCGCCTTTGACGCGGACGGCGAGCCCACCGGCATGCTGTACGAGACCGCCACCGCACTGATCACGGATCTCCCGGGCTACCAGGAGGACCGTCGGGTCAAGGATGGCCTGGGCAAGGTCATGCGCCTGGCCAACAGCAAAGGCGTCACCTCGGTGCACGACATGGGCAAGGACGACGCCCTCGACCTGTGGCTGGACGAACTGGACCGCGGCCGCCTCAACCTGCGCGTCTGGTTTGGCCACTACTCCAGAGGCGAGGAAGAAACCCGCCCCGGCGTCCTGATCCCGAGCCTGGTGAAAAAACGTGAAGAAGTTCGCGAGCAGGTCAGCCGGAGTCCGCTGGTGGCGGAACGCGGTCCGCTGCTCGACCTGGGTTACGTGAAATTTTTCCTCGACGGCGTGATGTCCACGCGCACCGCCCTGTTCAAGAAACCCTATGCCGACGCACCCGAGTGGCAAGCCACGCCGGTCATGCCGAAGGAGCGGCTGTTCACCCTGGTCAAGGAGGCGCACGCCGCGCATTTCCCGGTCGCGGTCCACGCCCTCGGTGACCTGGCGGTCCAGTGGGTGCTGGATGCGGTGGAAGACTCCAGGGAGGAGCGTCCGGCAGATCTCCTGCCCGATCGCATCGAGCACATGGAAATCACCGCCGATGAGGATATCCCGCGGTTCGCCAAGCTGGGTGTCGCCGCCTCCATGCAGCCGCACCACATGGCCTGCTGTACCGGCAACTACGTGCTGGACCGGGCCGGCCCCGAGCGCGTTCACAACGCCTTCGTCTGGCGCCGGATGTTGGATGCAGACGCGAAGCTGGTGCTCGGTTCCGACTGGCCCTCGGACGCCTTCGAGTTTTTCTTTCCCCTGGACCAGATCGCCGACGCGGCTTTCCGCGAGGATACAGTGCCCTGGAATGACGTCACCACGATTGACGAGGGCATGACACTCGACTTCGAGGAATCCCTGCGGGCCTACACCCAGTCGGGCGCAGACATGACGGCCTGGAGTAACGAGATCGGCAGCGTCACGCCCGGTAAATGGGCGGATTTCGTCCTCTTCGACCAGAAAATCCAGGTGCCGGTACAGCGCTCTATTCGCGACCGCAAAGTGATGGCCACCTACCTGGCGGGGGAAAAAGTCTACGACGGAAATGACCAGTAGCTACTCAAAGATACGGCTCAGGGGGCGGCTCTCCAGGGTCTGGGCGATTTCATCGGCACCCAGGCGCAGGTGTCGCGCCACCTCGGCGATGCTCCATCGCGCCAGGAGCGCCTCCTTGAAGGCCGCTACCGTGAGGCAGTAGATCACCCCGGCCGTACCGGCCTTGACCGGTGCACTGACCGCGTAGACATTCTCGTCCAGTTCGTCGTCGATCACCGCAAAGCCACGCAACCGGATGCGGGCGAACTCCGCCTGCAGCTCGTCCCTGTCCGTAATGGTATTGGCGCGGAATCCCTCCAGCTCGCAGCGATCGACCATCTCCCGCCGGACCGCCTCCTCCTGGAATGCACAGATCACCTTGCCGGAAGCGGAGGCGTGCACGGGGAAAAAATCACCCGGCACAATCATCGTGCGCGCTTTTTCTGAGCGCGGAAATTCGGCGCAGACCGGACGAACCTGCAAGCCCACCAGGCTGTTGAAGATGACCACCTCGTCCAGCTGCTCGCACAGGTGGCGCAGGGTCGGCCTGACCAGCTCGACCAGGTTACGGGTGGCCACCGAGCTGTGGTACTGGCGCAGGAACCGCCGGCCCAGCCGGTAGCGGCCGTGGCGCCCCCCGCCCTGCAGGTACTCCTCCTCCACCAGGCTCTTGACGAGGCGATAGACAGAAGAGATGGGGATATCGAGCTGCTGCACCATTTCCGCCATGGTGGCACCCGAGGGGTGGGCGGAGACCACGTCCATGATCCGCAGCAGGCGGCCGAGCGGCTTGTGACTGTTAGTCATATTTTCTCATTTTTCAGAAGTTACGATCTGCGAATTGAATTACTTATTGTCTATTCCGGCTCATTAACTATGATTAGACCGTGGTTCAGACTGTATCCCTTCGTCAGCTATTTATCAATTTTCGAGAATATAGAGGTTATTGATATGTCCGGGTTCAATCAGCCCATCGACTCTTCCCGTTTCAGCCGCGAATCCCAGGTTGCCACCATGATGCGCAACGTGATGGCCGGGCCCGAGCAGTACGAGGAGTTGGATATCGGCCTCTGGGGCTGCCCCTTCGACCTCGGCCTGGGCGCCCGCAACGGTGTGCGCATGGGCCCCGCTGCCATCCGGGAAGCCTCGCGCTATATCCGCAAGGTCAACCCGACCACGGCGATCAACCCCTACACGCTGGCGAATATTGCCGATATCGGCGATCCCGAGATGAACATGATGATCCAGGCCCGGGCCCTGGAAGATATCGAGAACTTCGTCGCGGGCTTCACCGGCAAGGGGGTTGTGCCGATCTGCGCCGGCGGCGACCACACGATTCCCCTGCCCATCCTGCGCGGCATGAAGAAGAGCGGCTATATCGACGGCGGCATTTCCGTACTCCATATCGACGCCCACGCCGACACCCTCGATACTCTGGGTGACGAGAAAATCTGCAACGCCACCCCCTTCCGCCGCGCCGTGGAAGAGGAGTTGATAGACCCCACCAAAAGCATCCAGATCGGCCTCCGGGGCACGCGCTTCGCCGAGGACGATATCCAGGGTTCCTACGACCTGGGGTACAACGTCATTACCATGGACGAATACGAGGAAATGGGCCGCGCGGCGGTGATCGAGGCGATCAAGCGCGCCATCGGCGACAACCCCTGCTACGTGACCATCGACGTGGACGGCCTGGATCCGATCTGCTGTCCCGGCACCGGCGCGCCGGAGCCGGGCGGCATCATGATGCGCGACATGCAGATGATCCTGCGCAACATCCGCGAACTGGACATCATCGGCGGCGACGTCTGTGAGGTCATGCCGCACCGCGACCCCACCGGCATGACCCAGTTGAACGCCGCCAACCTGATCTTTGAAATCACCTGTCTGGCGGCGGAAAACGTCGCCCGCAAGAAAGGCCGTATCTGAGTAAGCGCGCCCCGGCGGGGGCCGGCGCAGGCCGCGCCCCGCCGCAGCGCCGCATTGACGGGGAATGCCATGAATCAATCAAAGCCTGTTGCCATCGTCACCGGTTCCGCCACCGGCGTGGGTGCCGCGATCGCCCACACGCTGGCAGACAAGGGCTGGAACCTGGTGGTCAATTACAGCCGTTCTAGCGAGGCGGCTGAGCAGACAGCGGCCGGCTTGCAGGACCAGGGTGCCGGGGTCCTGCTGGTACGGGCCGACATTGCCGTCGACGACGACTGCCGCAGGGTCGCCGCCCAGGCCGTTGATCGCTGGGGCCGTATCGACGCCCTGGTCAACAACGCCGGGGTAACGAGTTTCTGCCCGGCGGATGACCTGGATGGGCTGCAGGCGGAGGACTTTCAGCGGGTGATGGGCGTCAACGTGGTCGGCAGCTACCAGATGACCCGCGCCTGTGTGCCCGCGCTGAAACAATCCCCGGTGGCTTCGGTTCTGAATATTTCCTCCCAGGCCGGTTTCAGCGGCCTGGGCAGCTCCATTGCCTATGCCGCCTCCAAGGCCGCGGTCAATAACATGACCCTGGCCCTGGCGCGCGCCCTGGCCCCGGAGATCCGCGTGAACGCCCTCTGCCCCGGCTTCGTGAATACCCGCTGGGTCAAGGGCGGCATGGATGACGCCACCTACGAGCGCTTCCGGGAGCACATCAACGGGATGACGCCCCTGGGCCGCATGACGGAGGCCGAGGAAGTGGCGGAGGCAGCCCTTTTCCTGTTGACGACCCGGGCTCCCATTACCGGGGAACTGCTCGGTGTCGACGGCGGCAACCACCTGACCGTCAACGCACCGAATTTCAAGCCCTGAGCAGCAGGAAAAAGTGAACAAGCCCGGTGATTACCCGCTGCGACTGCTGGTGATCGCCACAGACTGAGTCATTGTGAGTGTAATCTATCATGAGTGAATTCACCTTCGGTGGTCCCCAGGACATCTTCTACTCGAAAAGCAACATCGTGCCCCTGCCCCTCATCGTGAAAACCGAGGGCATCTGGATGCAGGACGACCAGGGCAAGCGCTACATCGACGTCTCCTCGGGACCGGTCGTCAGCAACATCGGCCACGGCAACCGGAAAGTGGCCCAGGCCATGTACGACCAGGCCGTCACCATGGACTTCGCCTACTCGCGTGTCGCCCGGCACCAGCCCAATATCGACCTGACCCGCAAGATTGCCGAGCTGGCCGGGGGCGAATACCAGCGCGTGGCCCTGGCCTCGGGCGGTTCCGAGGCCATGGAAATCGCCCTGAAGTTCCTGCGCCAGTACGTGGTCGCCCGGGGGCAGCTGCAGAAGCGCAAAATCATCACCCTGGCACCCTCCTATCACGGCGGCACGATCGCGACGCTGGCCATCACCGGCGACGAGGCCCTGGATCCCTTTATCGAGGGTTTTGCCATGAAGTCGGAGCGCATTCCGGCCCCCTTCCAGTACCGGGTACCGGAGGGGCATACCCCGGAGAGCTATCGCATGGAATGTGCCGAGGCGCTGGACGCCAGAATCCGGGAACTGGGCAGTGAAAATGTGCTGGCCTTCGTAGTGGAGCCGATCGGCGGTCTCGCCACCGGGGCGCAGATGTTGTGCGAAGACTACGCCAACCGGGTACGCGAAATCTGTGATGAACACGGCGTTTACCTGATCTATGACGAAATCCTGTGCGGCGCCGGCCGCTCCGGGAAATTCCTGGCCTCCAGCCACTGGCCCCGGGCCAGGGGCGATATGGTGGTACTGGCCAAGGGCCTGGCGGCGGGCTACGCCCCCCTCGGGGCGGTACTGATGCCCGGCAACATGGTGGACGAACTGGCCGGCCTGACCGGCTTCAACTTTTCCCATACTTACAATGCCAATCCCATTACCTGCGCCACGGGTATCGCCGTGCTGGAGGTCCTGGAAGAGGAAGACCTGGTGGCGAAGGCTGCTTCGCGCGGTACCTATCTGCGCAACAAACTGGAACTACTGGCGCAAAAACACGCCTGCATCGGTGACATCCGGGGCAAGGGTCTGCTGATGGCGGTAGAACTGGTCGCTGACCGCGACACCAGGCAATCGTATCCGGCCAGCTTTCCGCCTACGGAGCACATCCGCATTATCGGTCTGCAGCACGGCCTGATCATCTATTCCCGCCGCACGGCCAATGGCGTGTACGGCGACTGGTTTATGGTGGCGCCCCCGTTGACCATTACCGAATCCGAGTGTGACGACCTGATTGACCGACTGGACGCCACCCTGGGTGAATTTGAGTCGGCCGCCTCGCTGCAATGCGCCGGCTAACAGCCGGCCCATTCAGCCGTGCCAAAGCGGACCGATGTCTGGTATAACTGACCCGGGGAAGTGAGGCGGTTCTTGTAACCACGCCGAGTATGCGTTCATCGCCAGCACCGCATTGGTAGTCCTGAGGTATCTGAATGGCAGGTCTGTACGCGGAGGAATCCGGCGTCTCTGCGGCCAGGCTCGCACAGGCGTCACAATGTATTGCCACAGCCATCGACGCTGCGGGAGATGACGCGGCCTTCTACGGCGCGATAACGGCAATTCTCGAACACTTCGCACCGTCGGACGAGACCATGTTCATCCATTTTGCGGAAAAACCGGAGATCGTCCAGGTTTCCCGAATTTTCAGATCCTTCCCTGAAGACGAGGAGATGTATGTCGCCGGGGCATACCTGCTGGACCCCTTCTTTCGGGCCGGCCGTGCCGAGGGCTTCGAGGGCTTCGCCACCTTTGACCAGCTGGCGCCAGAGGGTTTTCGCCAGAGCGCCTATTTCGAGACCTACCTGAAGAAAACCGGATTCGTGGCGGAATGCGGCTATATCGTGCAGTTTCCCGATGACAGTTTCATCAACTACTCACTGGATCGACGCTCCGGCCTCGGGCCCTTTCGCGACGAGGAACTGGCCTTGCTCGATTCCCTGACGCCAGTACTCAAATCCGCCAGCCTGCTGCACTGGAAAGCCAACCATGAGCAACGCCAGGACGAGGGCGGCACCGAGCTGAATCGTCAACTCGACCAGGGCCTGGAGAATTTTGCCTCCTCCTTCCTGACGCCCCGGGAACAGGAGATCATCTGCCTCGTACTCCAGGGGCACTCCTCCATCTCCATCGGCGAGCGGCTCGATATCTCACCGCGGACTGTGCGCGTTCACAGAAACAACAGTTACAAGAAGCTGGACGTGAGCAGCCAGTCAGAGCTGTTCCACCTCTTTATCGAGTCCATGAAAATCTACAACGGCGAACCCGGGCGCGACCCCCTGGCGGACTACTGCTGAGGCGCGACCGGCGGGGACCGGGCATCAGGCCGCCGCGACAGCGGCCAGGCTCTGGTCCATGGCCTCGATAAAGAAGTCCACCTCTTCCCTGCCCCAGGCCAGGGATGGGCGCAACTTCAGGATGCCGGGCGTACCCTTGCCAATCATCACCCGGTGTTTCAGCATCTCTTCGATCAGCTGTTCGGTTTCCGCCACGGCCGTGGTGCGCTTGTCGCGATCAGTGACAAACTCCAGGCCGGTGAGCATACCACGGCCGCGCACATCGCCGATCAGCGGGTGCCGGTCGGCCAGGCGACGAAGCTCCGAGCGCAGGTAGTCACCGATCTCATTGGATTTCTGCAGCAGGTTTTCACGCTCGATGACGTCGAGTACCGCCATGCCGGCGGCACAGGCCACGGTGTTGCCGCCGAAGGTACTGAACAGCATGGGATAGGTGCCACCGAGGAATTTCCGCATCATCTCGCTGGACAGGATGATTACGCCCAGCGGGTGGGCGTTGCCCACCGGCTTGCCCATGGTCACGAAGTCCACGTTCTCCGCCTTCAGGCCCGCGGCCATAAAGCCCCAGAACGTGCCCATGCGGCCGACGCCGGCCTGGACCTCGTCGGCCACCACGTAGCCGCCCGCCGCGCGGGTTTTTTCTGCGACCAGGTTGAAGTAATTATCGGGTGCGGTGATCAGGCCATGGGCGCACATGGCGGTGTCCACCATAAAGGCTGCAGGCTCATGACCGCGCTCGGCCAGGGCGGCAATAGCGCGATCGGCGTCCGCGGCATACTTTCGGGCGGCATCGGGGTCGTCAGCGAAGGGGCCGTTATAGGTGTCCGGTTCCATCAGGCACTCGATCTGTGTCGGGTGTTGCTCCGGCGGCAGGTCCTGCCAGGACTCGGGAGAATATCGGGTGGTGAGCTCGGTACAGCCGTGGTAGGCGCGATCCAGCACCAGGCCGCCGCGGTTGCCGCTGAGCGACTGGGCAATCTGCACCGCCAGGTCGTTGGCCTCGGAGCCGGAATTCACGAAGATACAGCTATCCAGGTGTTCTGGCAGATCCCGGGTGAGGCGTGCCGCATAGTCCGCCACGATGTCGCACATGTAACGGGTATTGGTGTTCAGCGCTTTGGCCTGTCGCGCGATCGCCTTGACGATGTGCGGGTGGCTGTGGCCCATCTGCGGCACGTTGTTGTAGGCGTCCAGGTAGGCGGTACCGTCAGCGGTGTACATCCAGCCACCCCGGGCGCGCGTGATGTGCAGGGGACGGTCGTAGAAGTGCCAGATCTTGCCGAGGAACTGCTCGCGGCGCTGCTCCAGTTCGTCCTGGTCATCGGGAAATACCGGGCCATCTGTGTCAATGGGGCTGTAGACGGGAAAACGCAAGGCATCGCGCAGGCGGCGGGTGACCGTTTCGCGGCCCATGTCCACCAGCTTGAGAAGCATGCGGGTATGGTGCCAATCCTCCACATGAACCTTCTCTTCCTTGTCGTGCAGGGCGCGGTAATTGAGGATGATCGAGGCCATGGCCAGGCGCAGGCGCAGGGCATCGAACAGCAGGTCCACCTCCTGCTCGGTCAGGGGATTGGTGGTGTCATAGCCCTGGGCGACCTTGATCAGGGGGCCGATAGGATCCTGTTCAGCGTCGCCATAGGCCTCGGCCGCGGTGACGATCTCCGAGAGGATCGTGTTGTAGCCCATGTCGCCGAAGTCGAGCACGGCAGCTATTTCGGTGGGGTCATCGTGCCTGACCATCACATTGCCGTCATGAGCGTCCTGGTGCACCACCTGGCAGCGGGTTTTCCTGAACCGCTTCAGCGTGCTCTGTTCGGCTTCGTCAAGAATGCCAGTCAGCAACTCGCGCAGCTCCCCTTCCGGCAGACCGGGCAACATGTCGCGCAGTTGCGGGCACTGGCTGAAATCCCACAGGTGTTCATTGCTGGCGGCAAAGGGGTGAAAGAAGCTCTGCAGGGCGACATCGACCCGGCCCATGATCGCACCGATATTCCAGTAATAGGCGTCGCAGTAGGCCTCAGGGACATCGTGTACGGTGCGTCCATCCACGAATTCGATCATGCGGATCATATGCCGTTCACCGCTGAGGTGAGACGTCACAAATTCATAGGGCTTGCCATTGCGGGTCGGGATCGCCCCCGGGATGGCCAGGTCGGGATCCTGCTCCAGGATATGCTCGATGGCCTTCACCTGCAGGTCCACGACGCCCTCGGGTTCCAGGGCATTGGCAATCCTGACGATACCCAGTGGAGCGGAAGCGCCGCCGAGCAGCCAGACCAGATCCCGCTCACTGTTCAGGGCCTGGAACTCGCCCTCGAGGCCATACAGTTCCCTGACCAGGTCTTTCACCTGGTCCAGTTCGATGCGCGGCAGGTTGCGGTCAATCGGGGGGATGTGGCTCATCACCCGGCTCCTATAACATTCAGATAGCGGCCATTCTCCTCAGATTGGCACCCAACTCAATAACATAAATGTAGTAGCTACTGCACTACAAGCCAGATGAATTCATCACGCAATGCTCGCGCAGTAAGCCGGCCATTGTGCCCACGACCGGATTGATCTGCGCCCCTGGCTTCTGCACCAGCTGGTACACATTCTGGTAGCCGAGGGCGTCGGGGACGAGGCGGTGCAGGTCATTTTCCCCTACCGGTAGCTGCGCCAGGTGCCCGGGAATATAGGCCAGGAACTTACCGGTTAACAACAGGGCGATACGCGCCTCCTGGTGCAGGGCCGTGGCGGGTTTGTTCCAGCCCTTCATGGCCGCATTTAATTCACGGCCGCTGCGCATGATAGAGGATTCAACGAAGCGGCTCTGGTTGACCTCCGCCAGCGTTGCGGCACTTTCCTCGCGCCCGAACAGGCTGTGACCGCGGCCACAGTAGAGGGCCATAGTCTCCTGGAACAGGGGCTGGCACAGGAGGCCGGGTTCGGGATTGTGCAATACGGTGATTCCCAACTGCACGGTACCGTTGGTAACCGTTGGCGCAATAGCCTCGGCAAAGGCCAACCGGGCGCCCAGGTTCTCGGCCAGCAGACCATCCACCGCGCCTGCGACGTTGATCGCACCACCGGTTGCATTACGACCGTAGAGCGTACCCTGGGGCCCCAACAACATTTCGATTCGTTCCAGGTCGGACTCACTCAGGGCAGTCACGGTGACCGGCATGTCCTGCATGTTCTGGGCTCTCTTCCGGGCTGTTACCGTGACCTCCTCGAGTACGAGCCCCTGCGCGAACGCGCTCTGATGCAGCAGTGCCACCGCGACGATCGCGGCCGGTCCAAACCGTTTGTTTCCCCTCATTGTCATCGCCCGTCAGGTATCTGCTTTTTTTCAGACTCCTACATCGGGAGCGAGGGGACAATCGCCAAAAGTACTATTGGTGGCCGAACAAGCTCTATCAGTTGTCAGGCGCGTAAATAGCCCTCCGGAGTAAGACTGGTCGCCAGCATCACGTTATTGATATCCCGGTGCTCCAGCCAGGTGCTCGCTGTGCGGTTGGCCGGTGTCAGCCAGAAATCCACAATACCGCGAGAGAGACCGCCAAACTCCTGCAGCGTCATGACAAGACGGGACAGGCGACGGAGGTTCTGGAACTGCTGCGGGTGCTCTCCGAGACAGCGCTCGACGTGATTGACAGCCTGCAGGCCGATTGCCAGGCCGAACTCCCGAAAAGCCAGCCGGTAGTCGGCCGGATGGCCCAGGTGATGGTTTGCTGCAAATGCTTGCAGACTGGCGGCGCTGTCCGCCAGGAGCGCCTCCAGCAGCCCCTCATCCGATACGAGGCCATCCGCAACCAGTTGTGCAACATGGCAGGCGCTGATCAGCAGGGAACCGATTCCCAGTTCGTCACGTGTTGCCCAGCTACGCCCGGCACACATGGTCGAGAAGTCCTCGATCTGGGTTGCCAGCGATAGCGCCGGTTCTGAGCCGGCAGTCCTGCCAACCAGGCGCCGGGCTGTCGCTGCCAGTTGCTGGCAGGTCACCAGGCCGTCCAACGGATCGTGGTGGCCCATGGACCGGACCAGCGGTCGGGAGAGGTCGATACTCATTTTCCAGTACATGCGTTTCGGCTCGCCGGGTCCCGGCGCATAGACAAACGCCCGGTGCGCGGTCACGGCGAGTTCCCTGGCCCACCGGTTGTAGACGGGATCGCGGGTCTGGAGCGCGACCCGGTTCAGGGCGTGCATCCAGCGGGTGAGGTAGTGAAAATACTGCCCATCCTGCTGCCATTCCAACGTTTCATCCTGGGGCTCCTGGGCTTTTCTTTCATCCAGGGGTTTGCCGATCCTCAGCCCGGCGCAGGTGGGATGATTTCTCGCTTCCTCCTCGGGCAGACCGCTGAGCCAGCCGGAAAGGCCGCTTTCCCTGCGGTGCTTTGCCAGGTTCTCGTGCACCTGATCAACCAGTGTGGTGGCCAGATCGAGGAAGGCCTGATCGCCGGTCCTGTCAAAGAATCCGAGGTAGTTGCAGACCGCGAAGGCATCCGTCCACAGGTAACGGCGCGGGAAAGGGTTATTTCCCGACAGCCCCGTGTCCGCGGCAAATTCCCGCATGATCGACTGCGCAGCTTTGTCATAGTCCATATCTGCGACCTGCCTGCGTGCGACGCTCGACTAGAGACCGAACGGGAAGGTATCGGCCATGCCCTTGCGGACCTCCCGGCTCAAGGGCTCCACCGCACGGGTTTCATCGAACCAGATGTATTCGTCAAACTGCTGTGGCAGCGAGGCGTAAAAATAGTGGCTTTGAAGTTCACTCTCGGGGCGATATATGACGCCGATGGCACGCTCGAGGCGCTCGATCAGCAATTGCTTTCGGGCCATCGACTGCAGGGGTTTGCGCAGCGGCAGCAGGAAGTTGTCGGTGCCCACTTCGTGACAGACGCGTTCATAGCTGTCCACATGTGATGGCAGTACTGTTTTCACCTCCATGGGACCACCCCACTCGGAGGCGGCCGCAACCGTGCCGTGGTCGGTCCCGAAGCCGATCAGGTAAGCACTGTCGCCGAACTTCTGCCGGACCAACTGGCCGATATTCAATTCGCCCCTGGCACTCATTTGCGTGGCCCGGGCGTCCCCCACATGCGAGTTGTGCGCCCAGACCACCGCTTTCGCGTCTGCTCCCCTGAAATCCAGCACAGATTCAAGTGTGTGGAACATGTGCTGGTCGCGCTGGTTCCAGGAGTTCTGCTCCGCGTAATACATGGTGCGGTAATAGCGCTCGGCATTGGCAATGAGCTGGGCGTTCTGCTCCGCATTGAAGTACCGCTCTCCATCCGCAGTTGCATACTCCAGGCGGTTTCTCAAGAGGTCTTTCAGGCTTGCGAGAATACCTTCTTCGCAGCTTCTGTACTGCCGGGTGATGACGACCCGTCCATACAGCGCCGGGTCATCCGCCCACGGGGACAGGCAACCGTAACGCACCCTGGCCACCTCGGCAGTTTCCGGGTCAACCGACTCCAGGTAGTCCAGCACGACCTCGATGGAAGCGCCCAGACTGTATAAATCCAGGCCATAGAAGCCGACCTGTTCTGCGGGCGTCGCCAGGTTGTCGTTGTGCGACTTCAGCCAGTGCGAAAACTCCAGTACCGAATGGTTGGCCCACATCCAGGTCGGGAACCGGGTAAAAGGCTGGTTTTTCAGCAAGGGGTCGACGGGTTGGCTACGGATATAGTTGTGGATATGTGCCGCGTCCGGCCAATCCGCCTCGACGGCAATGATGTTGAAGCCCTTCCTCTCGATGAGTTCCCGCGTGATCCGGGCGCGCATGTCGTAAAACTCGGCGGACCCGTGGGAGGCCTCCCCCATCAATACCAGCTTCGAGTCACCGATACGGGCCAGGAGGTTATCCAGATTCACACGGTCTATCGAGGCAAAATGTTCACTGGACTCATACAGCAGTTCCGGCAGACCCGGGGCAGTTTTCCCGAGCGAGGGCAGTTTTGCCGCCTCGTCTTCCCAGCCGGCGGCGCCGATCAGCGGCACAAAGCGGACATCTCCCAGATATTCTTCCCGGTACTCCCGGGCGCTGACCCTGACCACCCGCAGCAGTTGTTGCGTTTGCAGCGTCGCGCCGACAGGGATAACCAATCGGCCGCCGACCGCCAGCTGTTCTTTCAGGGCGTCGGGCACAACAGGCCCGCCAGCGGCCACTACAATCGCGTCGTAAGGTGCGTGTTCCGCCCAGCCGAGAGTCCCGTCCCCGTGCAGGATGTCGATGTTTGTGTAGCCCAGATCAGCGAGCCGCTTTCTGGCGGAATCAACCAGAATTTTGTGGCGCTCCACGGTGTATACGGCACTGGCAATCTCCGCCAGTATGGCGGCGGCGTACCCGGAACCCGTACCCACTTCCAGCACCCGCTCCCCTGGCGTGAGTTCCAGTGCCGCCGTCATCAACGCCACAATATACGGCTGTGAAATGGTCTGACTCGCCTCGATCGGCAAGGGGGAATCGCGATAGGCGAACTCAACCAGGTCGGTGGAGACAAACTTTTCCCGGGGAACCGCCGCTACCGCGTCGAGTACTGCCCGATCCTGCAGGCCGCGAGCAGCCAGCTGATATTCGATCATCTGCTGTCTGAGGTCTTCGAATTTGCCCACGACACCTCCTTTCTGGCAGCTTGAAACTCGCGTTTAAAGCTACCCGCACCTTGTGCGATCCCGAACTTTTATATTATGACCGGCAGTCCAGCGCTTGAATTGACGGCAATCAACAAAGTATCGTTCCGGGACCGACTATATTTTTACAATAAATGTAATATAATAGCGGCTGAATTTTTAATGGGGATGGGCAGCCCGTGATAGCGGGCTGCCGGTTTCAGCTGGCGCCGGATGCCCGGAGTCAGTTGATTGACAGAGATAACAATGGGACTCAGAGAACGAAAAAAACGCGCGACCCGCGTCCGCTTGCTGGAAGTGGCGGAAGAGCTGTTCAGCCAGCATGAGTACGAGGATATCAAGGTCGAGGCGATCGCGGCGGCGGCGGATGTCAGCACCAAGACCTTTTTCAACTACTTTTCCGGCAAGGGCAAGTTACTGGAGGCACTGCTGATCGACTGGCTGGGCGAGGTCAACCTGTGGGCCGCCCGGGAGGCGCCGCCCACCAACCTGTATAACACCATACGCCCGCCGAATACCGAACAATCCCAGGACTGGGTCATCCGCCAGCGCCGGATCCTGAAAATGATCCTGGATCACACGGACCTGTTCGACTCGATCTATCACTCCGACTCCAGTGTCGAGCATGAGAACACGCTGTTCCCGCCGGATTACCGGCATTCACGCATCGAGCGAATCAGGGAAGCGCAGCAGAACGGCATCGTCCGGGACGATATCTCACCACGACTGGTATCGGACCTGTACGACTTCCTGCGCATCGACCTGGTCCGGCGCTGGCTGCGCACACCGGACCACCTGGCCACCGGCGAGGCCTACCGGGAAACCGACAGCCAGGCGGTGGCGGTGCTGCTCACGGGGCTGGCTCCCCGGGACCACGCAGACGGCTAAGGCCGCTCCAGACACCATCCCCACGACACCACACTGCGCCAGAATGGCTTCATTAATGTCGCCGCGAACCGCAACGGCGGACAGGTCTGAAGGGAAAAGAATGGGCTTACCGGTCCAGGCCGCCCATGCAGATAAATTTCATTTCGCTGAACTCATCCAGTCCGTACCGGGAGCCCTCGCGACCGAGTCCACTTTGCTTGATGCCGCCGAAGGGAATGATATCGGCGGTGATCACGGTTTCATTGGCGCCCACCATGCCAAAGTCCAGCGCCTCGGCGACACGCCAGACACGACCCACATCGCGGGTATAGAAGTAGGCCGCCAGGCCGTACTCGGTATCATTGCCGCGCTCGATAGCCTCGTCCTCGGTCTGGAACCTGTAGATCGCCGCCACCGGGCCAAAGATTTCCTCCCGGAACACCCGCATGGAGTCATCCACGTCGGTCAGAATCGTCGGCTGGTAGAAGTTCGGGCCCTGCTCGCCGGGCTTGCCGCCCAGCACCACCCGGGCACCCCGGGCGACGGCGTCCTGCACCTTCTCGTCGATGCCCTGCACCGCACGCCCATTGATCTGCGGCCCGTGGGTGTTGGTCTCGTCCATGCAGTCGCCCACCCGGTATTCGGAGACAATCTCCTTGAGGCGGGCGACGAACCGGTCGTAGATCCCCTCCTGCACAAAGATGCGCTGGGCGCAGACACAGACCTGGCCGGCATTGCGGAACTTCGACAGCGCCGCATTGCGGGCGGCCATCTCCAGGTCAGCATCGTCGAAGACGATAAAGGGTGCGTTGCCCCCGAGTTCCAGGGTCAGCTTCTTGACGGTACCGGCGCACTGGGCCGCCAGCATCTTGCCCACCGCGGTAGAGCCGGTAAAGGTCAGTTTCTTCACCGTGTCGCTGGCGGTCAGGACGTTGCCGATGTCGGCGGGGTTGTTGGCCACCACCACGCTCACCAGACCCGCTGGAATGCCGGCGCGCCGCCCCAGCTCGATCATGGCGAATGCCGACAGGGGCGTTTCCTCGGAGGGCTTCAATACCACACCGCAGCCGGCGGCCAGGGCGGGGCAGATCTTGCGCGTGATCAGGCTCGGGAAGTTCCACGGAATCATCGCCGCGACCACGCCGACCGGCTGGCGCACGATGAGTCCGCGACGATCGGTTTGCGGCATCGGAACGGTGTCGCCGTAGTGGCGGCGCGCCTCCTCGCTGAACCATTCTGCGTACGACGCCGAGTAGGCGATCTCGCCGCGGGATTCGGCCAGTGACTTGCCCTGCTCGGCGGTCAGGATGACAGCCAGGTCCTCCTGGTTCTCCAGGATCAGGTCGTACCACCGGCGCAGCAGTTCCGCACGTTCTTTGGCCGTGGTCTTCCGCCAGGCCTGCATGGCCCGCTCGGCACCCGCGACAGCCTGTTCGGTTTCCGCCGCACCGACGGCGGCAACAGACGTGATCAGTTCCCCGGTAGCCGGATTGTAGACATCGAGCCGGTCACTGCCGCTCACCCACTCGCCATTGATGAAGCACTGTGATTTCAGCAGGCCGGGATCGTTGAGATTCAAGCTCATGACAGTTCACCCTCAAAATCAGCGGCCTGTACCATGGCGTTGGCCAGCACCGAGGCGCCGGCTGCCAGGTGTTCGGGTGCCGCGTCTTCCGCGGGGTTGTGGCTGATGCCGCCCTTGCAGGGCACGAAGATCATGGTGGCCGGATAGCGCTGGGCAATGTTGACGCAATCGTGGCCGGCGCCAGTGTACATTTCCCGCCAGGGCAGGCCGGTCTCGACGGCGGCCTCACGCACCCAGTTCACCAGGGTTTCGTTGAACGGCACGTAGTCGATGGTGGCATGCAGCTGGACCTCCACCGTCACACCCGACTCGGCGGCGATTTTCGCCACCGCGTCACGCATCTCGGCGTCCATTTGATCCAGCACGGCCGGGTCGGGATTGCGCAGGTCACCGCTGAAATTCACCTGCCCGGGCACGGTGTTGCGGGAATTGGGGTAGACCTCGAAGTGACCGCAGGTGGCCCGGGCATCGTCGTAGGAGCGACCGATGCGATCGAATTCCAGCACCATGCGGCTTACCGCCACCATGGCGTCCCGGCGGCTCGCCATGGGTGTCGGGCCGGCATGCGCTTCCTGCCCCACGACTGCCAGGTTGTACCAGAACTGTTTCTGGGCGCAGTTCACCACCCCCAGCACCTCGCCGTTCTCTTCCAGCACCGGACCCTGCTCGATGTGCGCTTCGAAGTAACACTTCACCGGGTAGGAATTGATCTCCATCTCACCCAGGTAGCCCATGTTTTCCAGGCCCTGGCGAATCGTGAGGCCATCGGATTCCTGCAGGTCCAGGGTCTCCTCCAGGTCCTTCATGCCCAACCAGACGGCGGATCCGATCATGGGCAGGAACAACTCGCCTTCCTCGTTGGTCCACACGGCCACCTCGATCGGGTTTTCGGTTTCGATATCGTGGTCGTTCAGGGTGCGGATGACTTCCAGGCCCGCCAGTACGCCGTAGATGCCGTCGAAGCGGCCGCCGGAGGTCTGGGTATCCAGGTGCGAACCGGTGATGACCGCAGGGCCCTCCGGATTGCGGCCCGGGCGGCGGGCAAAGATGTTGCCGAACCGGTCCACGCGGACGTTACAGCCCGCTTCCTCGCACCAGCTCACGAACAGGTCACGCGCCTGCTTGTTCTCGGGGGAGAACTCCAGGCGACAGACGCCCCCTTCCGGGGTGGCGCCGAACTGGTTGATGTCTTCGATACTTTGCCAAAGCCGCTGTTGATTGACGGTCAGTTTCATTCGATTTACCTGTCTCTGAATGGGTCAGGCCCCGGTGGGGCCGACTCAGTGGTTCCTGACGCCGGAACAGTCCGGCGGTAGTTCGCTTACAACTTGCCGTATTGCTGCAGGGAATCCGCAGTAATACAGAGGAGTTCGAAGGCGAGGTTGGCGATACCGATACCGGTAATGCCGGCCGGGTCATAGGCCGGGGCGAACTCACTGATGTCGGAGCCCACGATCTCTTTTCCGCGCAGCGCCCGCAGGATGACCTGCATGTCACGCGGCAGGATGCCGCCCAGTTCAGGGACCCCTGTACCCGGCATATAGGCGGGGTCCAGCCCATCGATGTCGATGGAAATGTACAGCGGACCGTCGCCCACGGTTTGCACGATCTTGTCGATAACCGCCCGGCGGCCCATCTCCTCGTAGTCGTCCATGGTGACCACCGTGTAGCCGGACTCCAGGCTGAAGGCGAAGTCCTCCGGCTCGAAGCGGGAACCGCGCATGCCGATCTGGATGACGCGCTCCGGATCGAGGATCTCCTCTTCCATGGCGCGGCGCATGAAGGTGGCGTGATTGATCTTGTCGCCGCAGAGGGTATCGAGCACGTCGGCGTGGGCGTCGACGTGGAGGATACCCATCCTGCCGTGTTTCTTCTTCAGCGCCCGCAGGATCGGCAGCGGGATAGTGTGATCGCCACCGATGGCGATCGGGGTAATGCCCTTGTTCACCAGGTCGTCAAAATAGGCTTCGATCTGGTCGATCGAGGTGTCCTTGCTCATGGGATTGATTGGACAATCGCCGATATCACAGACGTTGGCGATCTCGAAGGGCGCGATTCCGGAGGTGGGATGACAGCGACGGATCACGCGGGACGCCTCGCGCACTGCAGCGGGACCGGAGCGCTGGCCGGAACGGTAGTTCACTGCCAGGTCAAAGGGCACACCGCAAAGTCCGATATCGACCTCCTCGGTGGCCTCCAGGCGCCGGGTGCGCAACAGCGTGGCGATATCGGAAAAGCGCGGAACGACCGCGGGGTCGGTGGGATCGTACTGGGGATTCTTGGCCATGTCGGGACTTCACTACCTGGTTACGCGATGTGCCGGGTGAGAAAACCCATCTGAATTTTCATATTTTGAAATATTCGATGGAAGCGGTTAATATCGGCCTTTAATCTAGTAAATTACGTAGTTTAGATCAACATACAGGCCCTTTTTTATAATGAAATCACGGCATATATTTCATTTTTTGAGAATTGATTGGGCGATCGGAAAATGACCGTCAGCAAACCCCTGTCCCGCAGCCTCGACATCATGGACGTGGTCTCCGCCCACCCCTCCGGGGCGACCATGACCGAGGTCAGCGCGCGCCTGCAGTTACCCCCGGCGACGGTGTTCCGGATGGTACGCAACCTGACGGAGCTGGGTTACCTCGAGGGGCAGGGCCGGCACAGCCGCTACCGCCTGGGCAAGCGCTTCCTGCGCCAGTATCACAACAGCGTATTCAGCCGCCACATCGTGAACACGGTGCGGCCTGCCCTGCGTTACCTGACGGATTTGCTGGACGAGGTGATCTACCTGAACGCACTGGTCATCGACGAGGTACAGGCCGTATGCGCCGAATTTCCCTCTTCCCAGTCGGCGCGCACCCTGGTGATGCCGGGTGACGACTTCCCGGTACATGCGACAGCGTCCGGCAAGGTGCTCTGCGCCTTTCAGGACCCGGAATTGATGGAAAAGATGCTCGATAAAACCGGGTTCACGCGGTACCGCCCCAACACGCTGGTCGACCGGGACAGCGTACGGCGCGAGCTGGCCCGGGTGCGCGAGCAGGGTTACGGCACCAGCGATGAGGAACTCGACGCGGACGTGTTTGCCGTGTCCGTTCCCGTCACGGTGGAGGGCGTCGGAGTGATGTACAGCCTGGGCGTCAACGGCGTGAAAAGCCGCATGCAGCAGAACCTTGTTCTGGCAGACACGGTGGCAACCCTCCGCCAGCATGCCGCCCGGCTCGGTGAGTTGCTCAAGGATATCCACAACTGACCCCGGACGCTGACCCCGGCTGCTCTAGATCAAATGGCCTATATACCTTTGTGAGCACTACTTTATGATGAGGTAGGTATTTATAGTTGCATTTCGTTACCCGCCTATGTCCCAGCCCACCGACCATGATCTACCCAAAGTCCTCGGCATGCCGGACCTGGTGCTGTTCACCGTGTCGGCCATCGTGCTGCTGGAGACCCTGGGCTCGGCGGCGTCGATGGGGCCTTCGGCCATTTTCTTCTGGGGCTTCTTCGGGCTCATCTTCCTGCTGCCCATCGCGTTGATTACCGCCGAGGTCGGTACTGCCATCCCCACCGAAGGGGGGATTTATGTGTGGATTCGCCGCGTTTACGGGCGCCACTGGGCGGCCAGGGCGGTGTGGGCGTACTGGGTCAATACCGCCATCTGGCTGCCTTCTCTGTACATCATGCTCAACGCCTTCGGCGCCCGGCTGTTCGGTATCGAACTGAGCATCAGCGAGCAGATCACCATCGGCGTGATCCTGTCCTGGCTGACGGCCCTGCTGGACGTGGTCGGCCTGAAGATCGGCAAATGGGTACCCAACCTCGGGGCCATCCTGAAGATGCTCCTGTTCGGTATCCTGATCATCGGCGGTATTCAGTACGGGCTGAACCACGGCTTTGTCACCGAGTTCACCCTGGAGAGCATGACCCCCTCCTGGGACGAGGGCCTGAAATACCTGCCCGTGGTCATGTACGGCATGCTCGGCTTCGAGCTGGTATCAGGCGCCGGCGACGAGATCCGCAACCCCGGGCGCAATGTACCCTGGGGCATTTTCCTCTCGGCGTTCTGTGTTCTCCTGATGTACACCCTGGCCACCGCCGGCATTCTGGCGGTCATGCCCGCTGAAGAGGTCGATATCGTCGAGGGACTGATCGATACCCTGTCCCTCTTTTTCGCCGACGTGCCGGGCGGTAATCTCATTGTGTTGGTCCTTGGCGTGGGCGCCATCTTCACCTTTTTCTCCAACGGCGCCACCTGGACCATGGGCTGCAATCGCACCGCCGCCCAGGCCGGCAAGGAAGGCGAACTGCCGAGCCTGTTCGGCTGGACCCACCCCGGGCACGGCGGCCCGGTGGGCGCCGCGGTGATGATGGGCCTGGTGTGCTCGACCGCCCTGCTGCTGTACGGCCAGGTGGCGGAAAACAGTGCTGACCTGTTCTGGTCCCTGATGGCCTTCAGCGGGGTGATTTTCATGCTGCCCTACATCGGCCTGGCGCTGTCTTTCCTGAGCATGCGGCACAAGGAAAAGGACCTGGAACGCCCGTTCACCATCCCCGGCGGCCTGCCCATGGCCTACCTGCTGGCTATCCTCTCCGTGATCGTTCTGAGCCTGACCGTGTTCCTGTTTTCCTACATTCCCGGCGAGGGACCTCAGTGGCCGGTGATTATCGGCGTGATAGTCACCCTGGGCCTGGGGGAGATCGTGATATTGATCAGCGAGACCGAGAAGCGCATCAAGCGCAGGAATTCGGAACGCGCCCTCCGTGTGGTGGGAGAAGAATAGGCCTTCCCGGCCAGGCCGGCCGGCAAGCCGGCTTTGTATCCCCGGGCATTGAGAGTAGACTCATAGTCGGGTTCGGCGCTATGGTTGCCCGATGTCGCATACTACCTTGATGAATGAGGACTTCCCCGCCCGGGTCGAAGCCTCGTTCCCGGACCGTGACTCGGCGGCGGCAGCGGCCAGGGCCCTCTGCCATCGCTTCGACTTTGACGAGACACAGTTGAGTATTGTCTCGGCCGAGACGCCCTGCGCCACCGTTCACCGCAATCGATACGCCTTCAAGGCCAGTGGCCGCAGGCTGCAAAAGCGTCAACTGGTGGCAACTTTCACGGCGTTCGCACTGATAAGCGCCGGACTGGGCCTGCTCCACTTTATCGGTGAGGACACCCTGCCCGCGGGCGTAACGTATACCGTTATGGCAGCTATTATCTTCGCCGCGGTGACGATAACGGTAATCGGATTAACCTCCTGGCGCCCCGAGCCCGTTGAAACCCGGCGCAGTACCCAGGGGGGCGAGGCTGTCCTTGTGATTCGCGTGCACGATGTCAGCGAGCAGTATGTCTTGCGCGGCGCGCTGCTCGAAATGGGGGCCCGGGTTGAGGGTGCCGAGTCGGCTGGCGTCGCCTGACGGAACGGCACCCATTGGACCCGGGACGAGGTCGCAGGCTTTTTCGTCAGATCAATCGTTCAGGTTGACGAAAATAGTCTTGGTCTCCAGGAAGTAGTCCAGTTGCTCCTGGCCCAGGTCCTTGCCGACACCTGACTGCTTGTAGCCGCCGAAGGGCATCGCGGGATCGACCAGCCCATCGCCGTTGATCTTGACCGCGCCCGCCTTGATCTGCGGGGCCAGTTTGAGGATGCGCGTGATGTCCTTGCCATAGATGGCGGAAGCGAGTCCGTAGTCGGAGTCATTGGCCAGCGCGATGGCCTCTTCATCAGTGCTGAACGGTGCGGTCACCAGCACCGGGCCGAAGATTTCCTCCCGCACGATGGCCATGTCGTTGCGGCAGTTGGCAAAAATCGTCGGCGTGATAAAGGCGCCGTTGTCCAGGTCCTCGGGCAGGCCACCGCAGTACAGCTCCGCCCCCTCGTCCACACCCTTGCGGATATAGGACACCACGGTGTCGAACTGCTTGCGACCCACCTGGGGCGGGATGAAACTGCCCTCTTCCAGTCCGGGACCGATCTTCAGCGTATTGGCGTAGTCCGCCACTGCCCTGAGAAATTCCTCGTAGATGTTTTCCTGGACGTACAGGCGGGAGCCCGCATCGCAGACCTGGCCAGCATTGAAGAAGATGCCCTCGGCGACCTTGACCGCGGCCTTCTCGATATCCACGTCGTCCAGCACGATCACCGCGGATTTGCCGCCCAGCTCCAGGGTCAGGTGTTTCATATCCCGGATGGCCGCCTCACCCACCATCTTGCCCACCGGGGTGGAACCGGTGAAGGTCAGCTTGTCGATGCCCTCATGGCGGGTCATGGCGCTACCGACAACAGCGCCCGAGCCGGAGACGATGTTGACCACGCCGGCCGGCAGGCCGGCTTCCACTACCAGTTCTGCCAGGCGCAGGGCCGACAACGAGGTCAGTTCAGCCGGCTTGATCACCGTGGTGCAACCGGTGGCCAGGGTCGCCCCGAGCTTCCAGCACAGGGTATTCAGCGGAAAGTTCCAGGGCGCGATACTGCCGACCACGCCCACCGGCTCTTTCAGGGTGTAGGCCAGGTACTCACCCGGCAGTGAGCAGGGTTCGCCCACCCGACCGGAAATCTTGGAGGCCCAGCCGGCAAAATAGCGCAGGGTGTCGATGGAGCCCTGGATGTCGACTTCTCTGGCGATGTCACGGTTCTTGCCCACATCGATGGATTCGATCTCGGCCAGTTGGTCGGCGTTGGCCTCCATCACGTCCGCCAGGCGGTTGATCAGGCGCTCGCGCTGCAGGCCATTGAGTTGCGACCACTCGCCGCCGTCACTCTGCCGGCGCGCAGCCGTCACCGCCGCGTCCACGTCCTCGACAGTCCCCATCGGAATCCGGGTGATCACACCGCCGGTGGAAAACTCGTTGACCTCGTGGCATTCGCGCTCGCTGGCGCCAATCCAGCGGTCGCCGATCAGCATACGCTGCTCCTGTTCAAGGAAGGCGCGGGTGTCGTCACGCACGCCATACTTGTCGAGATATTCCTGTACTGTCTGGTCCATGATTTTTCCAACTCGCTCATTTTTACCTCCCCCATTATCGTTCATCAGTGCCGTTTTGTTAGTACCCGAAGCGTGGTAGGGCACCAGATTGGTGGTATGCTGGGCCCATGCTGGGGGTTATTTTACGAACAGTGATCACCGGGCTGGGCATCTGGCTCGCCACCTACCTGGTTCCCGGGGTCAGCGCCACGTCCACGGCGGCGCTGGTCTGGGCGGCGATCGCCCTGGGCCTGATCAACGCCTTCGTACGGCCGGTTCTGGTACTGCTCACCCTGCCCTTCACCATTCTCACCCTCGGTCTGTTCCTGCTGTTCCTCAACGCCGGCATGCTCAGCCTGGCAGGCTGGTTTGTCGACGGGTTCGAGGTGGTGGGCTTCTGGAGCGCCATTTTCGGCGCCATCGTGGTCAGCCTGGTCAGCGGCCTGTGTTCCAGCTTCATCGGTCCCCGGGGACACTACGAGGTGCTGGTGGTGCGGCGCGACCGGTAATCCCGCACTTTTCAGGAGCGTCTCCGGAGTTACATGCCCGTGTCAGCCAGCCCCATTGGAGTTAACCGAACGATCACCGCTGTCCTGGTCGGCCTGTTACTCACAGTCGGCGCACAGGCCGGCGACGCACACGCGGCGACAGCGCCCAACACATTATCGCCAGAGGAAACTGCTGCGGGTTGGCAGTTGCTGTTCGACGGCGAGGCCATGCGTCACTGGCGCAATTTCAAGCAGGCCGGACTGAATCCACAATGGGTAGTGAAAGACGGCGCCATGAAGCTGACCGGCAAGGGCGGCCGGAGAGTGGAACCAGGTGCGTATACTGTTCCGGGACCGCTTCCTGCAGGTCTGGCAAAACGAGGTGATGACGGTCAACATCGATCTCGACAGCAGCACCTGGGATACCCTGGTCAAGGCGAGCAAGTTCAACGGCTGGGGCTGGAAAGGCTTCGGCGAGGCCAGCGAGGGGCACATCGGCCTGCAGGACCACGGTGACCCGGTCGCATTCCGCAATATCAGGATCCTGGAGCTGGATTAATGATGCAGTTCCCCTATGACGTGGTCGTGGTGGGCTCCGGCGCCGGCGGCGCCATGGCGGCCTACAGCCTGACGACGGCGGGCAAGAGGGTGCTGATGCTGGAAGCGGGACGTCACTACGATCCCGTAAAAGAAACGCCGATGTTTCAGACCGCCGCAGAGGCCCCATTACGGGGGGCTCCCACACCCGACAAGGACTTCGGCTTTTACGATGCCACCGTCGACGGTGGCTGGACCGTACCGGGCGAACCCTACACCAGTGCCAGCGGCACAGAATTCAAGTGGTGGCGGTCGCGGATGCTGGGAGGCCGGACCAACCATTGGGGCCGCTATGCCCTGCGTTTCAGCGCGCACGATTTCAAGGGCTTCAGTCGCGACGGTCACGGCGCCGACTGGCCCATCGACTATGATGACCTGGCCGACTGGTATGACCGGACCGAGGAACTGGTCGGGGTCTGCGGCACCAACACCGGTCTCGACGACATGCCGGACTCATCGCCGGGGGTACTGCTGCCGCCGCCGAAACCCCGGGTTCCGGAGCTGCTGGTGGCCGCCGCTGCCAACAAACTCGGCATCTCCGCGGCGCCCATGCACCGGGCCATATTGACCCGTCCGCGAGACCAGCGCGCCGCCTGTTTTTACGCCACCGATTGCGGCCGCGGCTGTTCCATCGGCGCGGCGTTCCAGACCACCACCTCGCTGATCCCCATGGCCAGGGCTACCGGCAACCTCAGGATCATCACCGACGCCATGGTCAGGTCGGTAACGGTGGACAACCAGGGCCGGGTGACGGCGCTGACCTACGTCGACAAGCGCAGCGGCCTGGACCAACAGCTTCCGGTTCCGGTGCTGGTACTCGCCGCCAGCGCCTGCGAAAGCGCGCGCATACTGCTCAATTCCCGCAGCGAGGCTTTTCCCGCCGGACTGGCCAACTCCAGTGGCCAGGTGGGGCGCAACCTGATGGACTCCACGGGCATGAACTACAGCGCCAGCGTTCCCGCTCTCAAAGGGCGGCCGCGCTATAACGAGGATGGCCACACCGCAAATCACCTGTTTATCCCCTGGTGGGGCCACGAGGCACAGGCGCGCGGAGACCTGGACTTCCCGCGCGGCTACCACTTTGAAATCAGCAGCGGTTTCAAGGCGCCCGGGGCCTACTTCCCGGACAAGCTGCAGGGCTACGGGCTGGCCCTGAAACGCCAGGCCAGGCATGACTACGGCGCCCATATCGGCCTGGCGCTGCGCGGTGAAATGGTGCCTAACAAGCACTGCTACATGGATATCGACGACAGGGTCACCGACAGGTGGGGTATCCCCGTGGCCCGCTTCCACTGGCGCTGGTCGAACAACGAACTGAACCAGGTCCAGCACGGCCTGGAGACCGCGCAGGCGATATTCCGCACCCTGGAAGCCGACGTATCCGACCCGCTGCCCACGCCGGAGGATGCAATCCTCAAGGGAGGCGAGATCATCCACGAGGTCGGCACCACCCGCATGGGCAGTTCACCCGCGGACTCGGTCACCAACCAGTGGGGGCAGACCTGGGACTGCAACAACCTGTTCGTCATGGACGGCGGGGTCTTTGCATCCAATCCGCACAAGAACTGCACCCTGACCATCATGACCCTGGCGATGCGCAACGCCACGTGGCTGGCATCGCAACTGGACCGGGGGCTGATCTGAATGAGAGACCGGCATCTTCTGCCAGCGATCGCCACCCACCGCTCCGGGCTGACCCGTCGGCAAACCCTGCAATGGCTGGGCGCGTTGTCGGCAAGCGCCGCCCTGCCGGTGATATCCGGCTGCGAATCCATCGCCGTCGCCACGGCCAGGCTGGCGGGAAACTGGCCAGATCTCAAACTCGAGCCCATCACGGGACCGGGTTACGGCACCGATCCCGACCTGGTGACACCGCCCCGGAACCCCTGGCCCCTGACCATGACCGCCGGGGAACGCGACCTGACGGCGGTGCTGTGCGATATCCTGATCCCGCGGGAAGGGGATGTTCCTTCCGCCTCCGAGGTCGGCGTGCCGGACCTGATCGATGAGTGGATCAGCGCACCCTACCCCGGTTTCCAGTCCGACCGGGTGGAAATCCTGTCTGCCCTGGCCTGGACAGACCAGGAGTCGGAGCGGCGCTTTGGCAGGAGATTCGTCGAGGCGGACACCGACCGGCAGCTGCAGATCATCGACGACATCGCTTTTGAGGAGGCGGAAAAAGATATCCGGTATGTCTATATCGCCAGGGTATTCGACGGTATCCGCACCCTGGTTACGGTGGCGTTTTTCTCCTCACCCGCGGGGAGCAGGGACCTGGGCTACCTGGGCAACGTGCCCATTGCCGGGGACTACCCGGGGCCGAGCCCCGAGGCGACGGAACACCTGGCGCAGGCGCTGGCGGCGCTCGGGCTGTCCGAGCATGCCTACTGAGCGTCGCTACCGGGCCTGCAGCGTCTGCAGGACCTGCCCCATGGCTTTCGTATTGGCCCGGTAGATGTCGGGGCTGGCCGCTTCTGTCGGCGTGATCAGGGAGATCACGTACTTGTGGCTGGCACTGTCAAACAGCAGGAAGTGGGCCTCGTTGGCGTGCGCCACGCCTTCCAGCGACGCCTCCAGCGCGATCGCTTTCCCATTGCCGAAGCCTTCCCCGGCGACAGCCACCGGGTCGCGTTTCCAGATGGGCTTGCCCAGCTTGAATCCCATGGAATCCATCACCATCGATTCGAAGGCGATCACAAGATTCTCCCACTTCTCGCCCCCGGTTCCCTTTTCCCGCAGATCGAAGGACACCAGGCGCATGATGCCCATGTACTGCTCCCCTTCTTCCCAGATCAACTGGCAACCCTCTACCACCGGGTCCCCGGATTCTATCGGCAGGCTGTACCAGGGCTGCGGCGGCGCTACCGCCAACCCGGGCATCTCGCACGAGGCGGTGGCCAGGGCCTGAAGGCCATCGTCTTCAGCTGCCGTACAGGGGACGGCCGCCAGGAGGGCAGCCAGAGTGAAGCAGGTCAGCTTGTTTGCCGGCATGATATCCTCGATCGTCGATGACCCGGGTTTAACTGATTATAGTCGTCTGGAGCCGGCTCACGGAGGACACCATGAAAACCGTATACAGTGAGCGGCACCGGCTGCGGGATGCGAAGACAGAGCTCTACGGGGGCGAATTGGTCGCACCGTTCGAGCGGCCCTCGCGGGCGGACATGGTCGTAGAGGCGGTGCGCCAGCGCGGCCTGGGCGAGATCGTGGAGCCCGGGAGTTTTTCGCTGGATCCCGTGCTGGCCGTGCACGATGCGGATTTCGTCGCCTTCCTCGAATCCGCCTGGGAGCAGTGGCAGCAGACAGGCAATGCAGGGGAGGCCATTGCGACCGTGTGGCCGGCCAGGCGCATGCAGTGCCGGGTACCGCGCGATATCGAGGGCAGACTGGGGTATTACGCCATGGCGGCGGAAACATCGATTTCCGCCGGCACCTGGCAGGCAGCGCTGGCCGCCAAGGATGTCGCATTGAGCGGCGCGCAGGCCCTGTTGCAGGGTGAACAGGGCATCTTTGCCCTGTGCCGGCCGCCCGGCCACCACGCGGCGCGTGACCTGTTTGGCGGCTACTGTTTCCTGAACAACGCCGCCATTGCGGCGCAGTATCTACGCGATCAGGGCGCTGCGCGGGTCGCCATACTGGATATCGATTTCCACCACGGCAACGGTACCCAGGATATTTTCTATGACCGCGACGACGTGCTGTTCTGTTCCCTGCACGGCGACCCGGAAGACGCATTTCCGCATTTTCTCGGCTTTGCCGATGAAACGGGACTGGGGGCGGGACTCGGCTACAACCGGAATTACCCGCTGCCGCCGGGCACCTCGTTTGCACAATGGCGCGAGGCGCTGGCTGACGCGTTGGCGCAGATCGGCCAGTACTCGCCTCAGTATGTGGTGGTTTCTCTCGGGGTGGATACCTTCGAGAACGACCCGATCAGTTTTTTCAGGTTGACCTCCCCGGATTACCTCACCACCGGCGAGATGATCGCCGGCCTGAACCTGCCGACGCTGTTCGTCCTGGAGGGGGGCTACGACGTTGCCGAGATCGGCCTCAACGTGGCCAATGTGCTGGCCGGTTTCGAGGCCTAGCCGGTGCCCGTCTGGAAACCTCAATCTCGTCGCCCCTGCGGAAGCAGGGGCCCAGAAAGGGGCTGGATCCCGGCTTACGCCGGGATGACGAGAGGGAATGGGGATCACGAGGGGCAATTTTCGGGTCCTACTTCTGCAATATATTGCGCGCGTTGCTGGCGAATTTCTCGGCTTCCTGTTCGTCCTCCAGCAGGTTGCCCAGGCTGAAGGGTACCTCGATGCCGGCGGCCATGCCGGGCTGCTCGCGCATCGCGTTCAGCCAGCGCTGGAGATTATCCAGGCCCTCTACTGACACCCCCGACCACTTGTAGGTTCGCGCCCAGCACCAGTTGGCGATGTCGGCGATGGAGTAGTCGTCCGCCAGCCACTCGTTCTCCGCCAGGTGCGTATCGAGCACCTCGAACAGGCGTCGACACTCGTTCTGGTAGCGGTCGATCGCCGGCTGAATTTTTTCGGGGAAGTAGCGGTAGAACACGTTGGCCTGGCCCATCATGGGTCCGATGCCGCCCATCTGGAACATGAGCCACTGCATGACCCGGGAACGACCGCGGGGGTCGGTGGGCAGCAGGCGACCGGCTTTCTCCGCCAGGTACACCATGATCGCGCCCGACTCAAACACCGCGAAGTCGTCCAACTCGCGGTCGACAATGGTCGGAATGCGGGCGTTCGGATTGATCGCGAGGTACGCCGGCTCTCGCTGTTCGCCCTCTGAGATATTCACGAAATGTGTTTCGTAGGGAATCTCCAGCGCTTCGAGGGTGCAGGAGGCCTTGTGACCGTTAGGGGTGGGTGCGGTATAGAGATCTATCATTGCCATGGTGGTCTCCGGGGTTGCGGGAATCGATAGGAAATGGCAGGCCTAGTAGCCGGCGCTGCCCTCTAGAATCTGTTGATGGAAGGTGGCGTCGAGACGCTCGTAGCCGCCACTGCGGGGCTTTCTTACGTAGATTTCGTCGCCGCCGACTTTATCCGGGTGATAGGCCTGCTCCCGCAGTTCACCTTTCAGCAACTTGAAGGTGCCGGTGGTTGCCAGGGACCGCTGTACCCGGATGAACACGGGCTGGGCGTAGGGCGGCAGTTCACGCTCCACCAGTTGTGTCAACGCGTCCGTATCAAACTGCTCTGCTCCATCGAGAGCGAAGGCCACCATGCCCGCCCGGCCCTCCACCCCGGGCACCTCGACACCATACACATTGGCCATGTCGATCTGCGGGTGGGTATTGAGCACCTCGGCGACCTCATTGGTGGAGACGTTCTCCGCCCGCCAGCGGAAGGTGTCGCCGGTGCGGTCCACAAACTGGAAGTGCTTGAGCCCCATGGCAAAACCGACGTCGATCTGGCGAATCAGGTCGCCGGTATTGAACCAGCTGTCGCCCTCTTTCAGCACATCGTGAACGATCTTCCGGGCCGTGGCCTCCGGGTCTGTATAACCGTCGAATTCCGTATCACGGCCGATCTCGCCCAGCAGCAGGCCCGGCTCACCGACAGCCACCTCGATACAGCGCCCGTTACTGTCCCGCACAATTTCATCGTTCTCAGCGTCGTACTGCACCAGCGCGACCTTGCTGATCGCGGCACCGATCGTCCGATCCTTGTTCAGCAGGTTGAGAAAGCTGACGTTGCCCTCACTGGAACCGTAGATCTCGCAGATACGCTCGATGCCAAAACGGCGCTTGAATTCATCCCACACGTCCGGCCGCAGGCCGTTGCCGAGCATTTTCTGCAGCGGATTGTTTTTCTCTTCGGGGCACTCGGGCTGCAGCGCCAGGTAGCGGCACAGTTCGCCGACGTAAATAAAACAGTTGGCCTGGTATGCCTGAACCTCGGGCCAGAAACTGGAGGCGGAAAAACTGCGCCGCAGGACCACCGAGCCGCCCACCGAGATAAAGCCGCAGAATCCTGGCCCCATGCCGGTGATGTGGTAGATCGGCAGGCACAGGTACAGCCGGTCCTCGGGCTTGAGCTTGAAACCCAGCCGACCCATGCCCTGCCCCGCGGCGAGAATCTTTCGGTGCAGGACAATCGCGGCCTTGGGCAGGCCGGTGGTCCCGGAGGTAAAGATATACAAAGCGGTCTCACCGGCGCGAATATCCCGGGTGACCTCGAGGTTGTCGGCGGGCATGTCCGGCATCAATCCGGTGGCGTCTACCGCCCAGTCGGGCACCGGCGCGTCGCCCTGGTCGGGCAACCACAGATAATCCTCACCCGCCTGCAAGCCGAGTTCGGCGGTGACGTCGGCAAGGACGTCGGCCCGCTCCTCACCCACGATACAGCGAGTTGCCCGGGTCGCCCTGATACAATGCACCAGGGCATCGCCAGAGAGACTGTTATTCACCAGGCTCGCACTGGCGCCCAGTTTCACGATGGCCAGCATGGACAGCACGTACTCCGCCCGGTTTTCCATGAACAGGGCGACGGTGTCTCCACGTTTTACGCCCATGCCCTCCAGCACGCGAGCCAGCTGGTTTACTTCGGCATTGAACTCACTGTAAGTCCATTCCCTGCCCTCGAACAACAGCATGGTATTGTCGGGATAGCGCGCCGCGGTATCCTCGAACACGGCCCCGAGTGAAACCAGGTCGTCTTCTCCGGCCATACGGAATCCCAGCGCCGGGATGACGCTCGCCATCTCACCCATTACCCGACGCATCTCGCGGGATTTAGCCAGTAATGACATCGTCTGCGTCTGCCTCGTCTATGCAGTTACCCACCCTGATACTGTCCTTCAGATTTCCGGGACCCGATCCACCCGCACCCAGTCCACGGTACGGCTGATGAAACCCACCTTCACCTTGATCTGCAGGGCATCGGGCTCAGGCATCTTCAGTTCCGCATCCCGGTACTCTCCCAGGCGCTCGACCCAGACCTGGCCGCGCCAGCCAGTTCCACCGGCCTTATCCGCGGTCAGTGCCTGCAGGAGTTCACGCCCGACCCGTTCCGGGTAGACGTCGTTGCGCACCACCGTGCCTTTGCCCACGCCGTCCTCCAGCCGAATTTCAATCCAGCCCGGCTCGTCGGCGTGCTTCCAGAAGCCGGCAATCTCTCCGGCCGTGGCCAGCGATGGGGCCAGTAGAACAAGAAGGCCGAACAGGATTCCTCTATACATGGTCAATTCCTACGGGAAGTTACAGGGATTACTCGTTCACGCCCACCATTTTCGTGTCGCCGCGAAACGGCAGGTCCTTTTCCTGGTCGGGCAACAGTGGCAAGTGTTCCTGCCGCCACAGGGGTTCCCAGCAGGCATGCCGCTCCAGCAGGGCTCGGACCGCGGTCTGCGCCGCGTCGGGCAGCGCGTGGTAGTGGCTGCGCAGCTCCTGCAGGCACCAGACCCGGTATCGGGAATAGCGGGCGCCGCGGTAGGCCACCCCGCCGACCGCCACGTCGAAACGCCGCCGGCCGGCGGCAACGGCCTCCACGTTGGCACACAGGTAGGGCAGATAAACGGCGCCGATATCGTCCAGCAGAGGCCCCAGGTCGTCGGGAATACCCTGCCCCCAATCGCCGCGGCAGTCCGACAGGCGGGTATTCCACAGGCGCGCCACCCACTCGAACACGGCGGGCGCGCGCTGGCGAATGAGCTCCAGCGGCACCGGGTCCAGGGCGAAATGGCGGAAAAAGGGGCCGGACAGGCCGATATCGGCCAGCGACGGGCGATCACCCAGGATGAAGGGACGGTCTGCGAAAATCGCCTGCAACTGCGCCAACAGCCGCAGGTACATCGCCTCCACGCCGGCGACATTGGAGCGCGTGATGCCGTCGCCGCTGGTGTAACCCCCGCGCTGGCGCCGGCGCAACATGTAGCGTTTCAACATACCGGGCAGCGGCAGGTCCGCCATGTGTTCATCGGCCAGGTGGCGGGACTGCAGGTAGGCCCCCTCGGGGTAGTGCCAGCGGTAGTGCATGGCCGGCCGCCACCACCACTCATCCGCCCAGTCCTCGAGCAGCAGGCACACGAAGGCCTGCAGCGGGTCGCCGGGAATCAGGCCCTGATCCGGGTACTCCCGCTCAAACCACTGGATAATCTTGGTGGTATCGGTCATCCAGCGCCCGTCGCCCAATTGCAGCGATGGCATCTGCATCAGGCCCAGCTCCGCCTCCAGCTTCTTGCGGTCCGCGGGAAACCGCATACTGCGCAATTCGTAGTCGATTCCCCGGACCCGAAAGTAGTTCTCCAGCTTGCCGGTGAAATAGGAAATATTCGATCCATACAGGACCAGCGGCTGGATGGCGCGAGTATCAGGCATGATACGCTCAGGCCCCGTAACGCGCGGACAAGCCGGCCACGGTCTCGTAGAATCCGGCCATGGTCTCCTGCACGATCTGTTCGGCACTTTTCACCGCGTCGATACGACCCACCACCTGGCCAGACAGCGGAATGGCCGCTTCCATGTCGCCACCGAAATACAGGTCCTTTACCCTGGCAAAATGCTCCATGGCGTTGAATGCCCCCAGGGGCAGCAGTTCGGCGGTACGGTTGGTACGCAGCGCACGCAGGGCCGGGCGCGAGGCCTGGTTTAGAAATACCGTGTCGGTTTCTTTCGCCGCCAACATCGCCTGTTTCCAGTTGTCGTGGACCGGGGAATCGGAACTGCTGAGCATGCGGGTGCCCATCTGCACGCCCTCGGCGCCCAGGGCGAAGGCGGCCGCCATGGACAGGCCGTCGGCGATACCGCCCGCCGCAATGATGGGCACGTCGACCCGGGACCGGATCAGCGGCAGCAACACCATGGTGGATACCGGGCTGGGGTTCTTGAAGCCGCCGCCCTCACCACCTTCCACCACCAGGCCATCGACACCGCAATCGATCGCCTTGAGGGCCATGTCCAGGGTGGGCACCACGTGAAAGACCTTGATACCGGCCTGCTGGAATGGCCCGGTGCACACGCTTGGGCTGCCCGAGGACGTGGTGACGAACCTGATACCCTGTTCGATGACGAAGTCGATCACGTTGGTGCCCTTGACGTAGGACAGGGCCACGTTCATGCCGAATGGTTTGTCGGTCAGCTCGCGCATTTTCTCGACTTCGCCGCGGACATTGTCGAATTCGCCAGAGGATGTCTCGATAATGCCCAGTCCCCCCGCATTACTGACCGCGGCAGCGAGCCGGGCCCGGGCAATCCAGCCCATGGGCGCCTGGATGATCGGGTAGTCGGTGCCGGTCATCCCGGTGATGCGATTCTGGATAGGCCGTGCCGTCATACTGTTGTTCCTTAATCGAAGGTCATTCTTCAGGCCAGGGTTAGCATCGTTTCCACGCCAGTGCCCTGCAGCAGGGTATCAACGCGCCGGCGATCGCCTTCCCCGAGCGCACGGTAACGCTCATTGGTCCACTGCAGGCACTTGGCCTGGTAGGGGAAAGTCCGCTGGGTCCAGGGTGCGCCGTCGATCTCGGCTTCCCAGGTCTTGTCGCCCGTTTGCACGGCGCGGGCATTGGCCAGCTGGGCCGGGGCGTACACGCGACCTATTTCGTCCAGCAGGCCGCGCAGGCTGGCGGGCTGGTCTTCCAGGCCTGTCCAGTCCTGCGCGGTCGGCTCGAGTCCGCTCTGGTCCCGCATGTGGTCGACCCAGGCGACGGTGCGCGGGGATACCTCGTGTGCGATGGCCCGGGGGGTGGGGTCGAAGCCCACCAGTTGGGTCAACTGGCCGTAGAGGCCGAAGTCACCGGCACCGGGACGGTTGCCCAGCATGAATTTCTGGTTGGCGAGGTGATCCTCCATGGCGGCGAGGAAGCGCCGATAGCTGGCGTCGATCACCGGCGCCGTGGTGTCATTGGAGCCCACCACGTAGAGGCGCCCCACCTGCCGCCCGGTAAACCAGTTTTTCAACTGCTGGTGCTGCTCCTGCGATAAACCCATGTCGAATCCCAGCGGCAGGAGGGTACCGGCATTGTCTGCGTCCACCTCCGGATACCAGCGATAGTGGAACATGAACTTGGTGCACCACTCGTCGGCGAAGTCCTCGACCAGGTAGTCGATGAAGGCCAGCGCCGGGTCTTCGGGCAGTACCGAGCGGCCGGGGTACAAGTCTTCCAGGCGCCGGATGATGGGTGTCGAGTCGCACACGGCCCGGGTCGTCCCCTCTTCCTCGAAAAAGAAGGTGGGCATGAAGATGGGCTTCGGTTGCTCTACCCCGAGGGCGTCGCATAGCTGGTCGGGCTGGCCCCAGGTCACCGCATAGGGCAGCCGACGATAACGCAGCAGGGCGACCATCTTCTGGGTGTAGGGTGAAGCGGTACCACCGACCAATCGAATCGGTTCCTGCGACGCCATGGCATGTCTCCTTATCGCGGCTGACTATCAGCTACCGATGGTAAAGAGGACGCATATTGACACAGATACTGCCATTATGTAAACCTTGGACCTTGACTTCACCGGCCCACGCCATCGACCATCGCGGCCACCAGACAAGGGCAGAATCAGTATGTATCGAGGTGACTATCAACTGGTGGGCAGCGAACTGAGCTTTTTCACCCGCAAGCTGGAGGCCCAGTTACGATTCCAGCAGATACCCTGGCGCTACCTGTTCAAGACTGAGGAGCGCAAGGCGGAACTGGAAGCGAGAGCCGGCACCCACTTCATCCCCCTGCTGATCACCCCCGACAAGTGGCTGATCCACGACACCATCGCCATCGGTCCCATGCTCAGCGAGCGCTTCCGGGAGCGCCCGGTCGTCCCCGAAACACCTGTGCAGCGCGCCTGCTGCTTCATCCTGGAGGACGCCTTCAATCACTGGCTGGGCCGCGTGTGCGTGCACTCCCGCTGGTGCTACCCGGACAATGTCGCCTGGGTCGGGCCGCGATTCGGGGCCAACATGATGCTGGACCGATCCATTGACGAACCCCTGTCAGCGCAAGAGTCGCAACAACTCGCCGCCATCGGCCCCATGATGTACCAGGGATTCGGTAAGCATGTCTGTGAAATCAATGGGGTCGGACCAGACCAGGCCGCTGCCGTGCAGGCTGACTTCAGGCACATGCTGGACGCCCTGGCCAGCCACTTTGCCGATAACGACTTTCTACTGGGCGGGAGGCCCTGCCTGGCCGACTTCGCCCTGGCCGGGGCCAGCAAGGCCCACTTCATCTGCGATCCGGAGCCGGAGAGCTGGCTCGGAGAGCAGCGCGATATGCTGCGGACATTCACCGAGCGCTTCTTCGGCGACTGGCAGGGTGACCTCGCCGCCTGGCCGGCGGACGACGGGGTGCCGGAATCCCTGCCGGTCGTCCTGGACTACCTGCAGGGCAGCTATTACCAGTGGGCACCGGCCAACATTGCCGCCGGCCTGGCCGGTGAGAAATTCTTCGAGTTCGACTGCGGTTTCGGGCCCACCCGGGCGCGCACCCAGAAGCGCCTCAACCTGGCTCGTCTGCACGTCCAGGACGAACTGCTACGCGCTGGTGCGGCGGAGGACGCCGGCGTACAAGCCCTGTTCGCCGGGCGCGACATCCTCGACTACTACCTCACCTGACGGCGGCAATGACTATGAGAGCATGTACCTTGATCGCCATCATCGGCACGTCCGCTGCGCTGTCGGTGCCTGCGGTATTCGCCGGCGACGAGCGGCAACTGCTGTGGGGCGACACCCACCTGCACAGTTCCTACTCTGCCGACGCCTTCATAGCGGGCAATCACTCGGCCGATCCCGATGTGGCCTACCGCTTTGCCAAGGGGGAACCGGTGGTCCATCCCTACGCGCGCAACCGCGTGCAGATCAACAAACCGCTGGATTTTCTCGCCGTCGCCGATCACGCCGAGTACCTGGGCGTGTTGCCGCCTGTGTTGACCGGTAATTTCGAGCAGCCGGAGGCGAGCCTGTTCGAGCGCATAAAGAGCCGGGCATTGATCTGGTTGCTCAACCGCAAGATCGAGAACCCGTCAGAAGGGACCAGGTACTTCACCACGCGCCTGCCGGTGCCCGAAATCCAGTCCGGAGACAGCCGGGACCCGATTCAGGCCGCTATCGACGCCGGTACCGACGGCGGTCTGGAAACGGTCGGCCTGATCAACGACGACGCGGCCAGGCGGATCAGCGCAAGCCAGTGGGCCTTATCCATGCAGGCTGCCGACCGGCACAACCAGCCCGGGGTCTTTACCACCCTGGTCGGCTGGGAGTGGAGCCAGACCGCCAGCGGCGCCAATGTGCACCGGGTGGTGGTCTCCGATGCCGAGCCCTCGGTGGCGCAGAATTTCGACCCGGTCGGCTCCGAAGAGGCGCCCTACCCGGAAGACCTGTGGGACAGTCTCGACGCCCTCGCGCGGGAAACGGGGGCCAACTTTGTGTCGATTCCCCATAATTCCAACCTGTCGAAAGGGTATATGTTTGCCAGGCGGCAGTTGAATGGTGCAGCCATGACCCCGGCCTACGCCAGCAAGCGAGCGCGGTGGGAACCCCTGGTGGAAGTGACCCAGATAAAGGGCGATAGCGAAACACATCCGGATCTGGCACCGAACGACGAGTTCGCGGATTTCGAGCGCTTCGAATTCTACCTGCAGGCCTTCCCCCAGGGCCAGGGCTACGAAATCCAGCGCGGCGATACCATCCGCACCGCGCTGCAGGACGGCATGGCGCTGGAAGAGGAACTGGGAGTGAATCCGTTCCGGTTCGGCCTGATCGGTTCGACCGATGCCCACACTGGCCTGGCCTCCGCGGAGGAGCCCAATTTCTGGGGCAAGGTGGCAACGGACTCCATTCCAGAAAACAAGCGCCGCAACGATCCCGATGGTTATGCCGACGGCAAGCAGAGTCTCAACGGCTGGAACATGCAGGCGGCGGGCCTGGCGGCGGTGTGGAGCGAGCGCAATGATCGCCAGTCTATTATCGCTGCCATGCAACGGCGCGAGACCTATGCCACCACCGGGCCGCGTATCTGGCTGCGCGCCTTTGCCGGCTGGGACTTCGACGACGAGGACCTGGCCGGGGGCGAGTTTGTCGCCCAGGGCTATGCCCGCGGCGTACCCATGGGCGGCGAACTGACCGCGGCGCCCGAGGACGCCGCGCCGCGTTTCATGATCATGGCTGCCAAAGGCGCCAATGACCACAACCTGGACCGCATCCAGGTGGTGAAATCCTGGCTGGACAGCGAAGGTAACCCACGGGAGAAGATCTTTGACGTGGCCTGGTCCGGTGGCCGCCGCCTCGATACCGAGGGCAAACTGCCCGCCGTCGGCAGCAGTGCGGACACCCGCACGGGCAAAACCGGCAACACCATCGGCGCCGGGCAGCTGGCCACGGTGTGGCGGGACCCGGAATTCGATCGCAGTACCAAAGCGGTCTATTATCTGAGGGTGCTGCAGATTCCCACCATACGACATTCACAGCTGGATGCCATTGCCCTGGGTGTGGACACACCCTACGAGGGACCGGCGACCATTCAGTAACGGGCCTACTCCTCACCGTTCTGGTATCGTCCATGATGGCGACCTTGACAGACACAGACATGGATAATCCGGGAAGATACTATGATCAAAGTTTATGGCGTTTATGGCTCACCCTTTGTGCGCAAGGTTTTCGTCGCGCTGGACTACAAGGACATTCCCTACGAGATCGTGCAGCAGATGCCGTTCATGGGCGACAAGGACTACCTGAAGATCAACCCGCTGGGCAAGGTGCCCACCCTGGTGGACGGCGACCTGACCCTCGGCGACTCCAAGGTGATCTGCCGCTATCTCGAATCTGCCTACCCGGAGCCGGCGCTGTATCCGAAGGATCTCGCCGACCGGGCCATGGCCGACTGGTATGAGGACCTCTGCGGCGGCCACGTCGCGGAACTGGCGGCGGGTATTTTTTTCCAGCGCTTTATGCGGCCCTTCGCCTTCAAGCAGGAGCCCGACGAGGAACTGGTTGCCAGGATTATCGACAAGCGCCTGCCGCCCATGCTCGACTACCTGGAGAGCCAGGTGCCCGCCGGGGGCTTTGTTTACGGCGACTTCACGATGGCGGACCTGAGCATCGCTTCCCCGTTTTATAACGCCGCCTATGCCGGTTATGAGGTAGACCCGTCACAGTGGCCGAACCTGGCGGGGCTGATCGCGCGGGTAAAGGAACAACCCCAAGTTGCAGCGGTGCTGGAAAAAGAAGCCCGGGCGCTTGGCCTGGGTTGAGCCCGGTTTCGCGCTGCGCCGGGTCCGGGCTATGCGCCCGGTACGACGAGGTATTTTTCGCCGGTCTTCATTGCACGGTAATCCAGCACCGCCTCGCGCGTGAGCATTTCCTCCAGCGACACCTGCCGTTTGTAGGAGCTGGCAAACGTCGAGGTCAGCCCATCAAGCACGCGCTGGCGCATACGAATGACGGTCTCCATGCCCGCCTGTTGCAGGAAAGGCGTGAGCAGCCAGCCCGATAGCGTCCAACCAAAGCCATAGGCGGGCGTCAGGATGGTCGGCCCCATATCGAGCCGGCCGTAAATATACATCTTCTTCGGCTGATTTGAGCCGTAGCGCGAGTACTCGGACATCTTCCCTGCCGCGACCTGCTCCATCGCCTTGAAGCAGTTATCGACCGCGTGACCGCCACCAATCGGGTCAAAACCCAGGTAGGCGCCGGTGGCGTCGATGGCCCCACGCAGTTGGCCCATGAAGTCCTCGTCCGACGAGTTGACGATGTGTGATGCGCCCATGCCTGACAGCAACTCGACGTGCTCCTGCTTGCGCACGATATTGACCAGTGGAATATCATCTTCCTGGCAGATCCTGACCAGCATCTGACCGAGGTTGGAGGCCGCCGCGGTGTGGATGATCGCGCTTTGCCCCTCCATCCGGGCGGTTTCGACAAAGCCGAGGGCGGTCATGGGATTGACGAACGCCGAGGCGCCCTGCTCGGCGGAGATATCGCCCAGCGGCAGGCACATGGCAGCATCGGCCAGGCAATATTGCGAAAAGGCGTTTCCCGGCACGCAGGCTACCCGCTGGCCGACCAACGCTTGCGCCATTTCGCTGTCGCCCGCCGCTATCACCGTACCGGCCCCCTCGTTCCCTACCGGCAGTGGTTGCCCATGACGGCCCTTCTGGGCGCTGTTGAAAGGTTCGGGCATCGTTGCGACAAACTTGCCGTCGGCATACTCCGCATTGTCGAGATCCGCAGCACTGGTCAGGATAGCCAGGTCGGAGGGATTGATGGGGGCTGCCTCCATCCTGACCAGCACCTGGTTGCCGGTGGGGTCTGGGAACTCGGCCTCGACGACTTCTACGGTGAGTTTGCCGTCGGCAAGCGTGCTGAGAATCTGTTTTCCAGTGGTCATAATGTGGTCTCCTTAATTCTGTGGCTGCAACGCCTGTTGCAATGCCTTGAGCTTAGCCTGTTCTTCGGGGCTCAGGGCGGGATTATCGTTACAGCGCGGATCAGTCTTCTGCAGCAACACCAGCACATCCCGGGTCAGGGGGATCGGATCGCAGCCATGGCCAGTCTCGCAAATCATATCCCACTTCGGCTCCGCCTTGGCGTGGCAGGCCAGGCAGTTGCCGCCGAAGCGATTCACCACGTCAGCGAACCCGCGCTTACGAATTTGGGTGCCCGCCGGTGAAACGTCCAGTTCGAAGAACTCCCAATCATTTGTGGCCGGGCTCGCGCCGGATGCCAGCTTGACCATGGCCTCTCCCGGCACCAGTTGTACCACGGAGCCCGGAGGGTAGACGCCACCATCAGCAGATTTGGCAACCGCGAGCGTTTCCGCCAGGTCTCCGGAAAGGTTATCCACGAAAAACCCACGCACCGGCTTCATGTCGCGGATACACCCAAAGGACTCCTGGTCCGCTTCGATGGCCCCGGCGCTGCTTGCGGCCAGGGCCGGACCACCGAGGGCAGCGGAAAGGAATGGCAGGATCAAGGCGAAACGACAGATATTCATAATCGGTCTCGAGTAGGATTTTATTTTGCGCACAAACTAATCGCACAAGGGTAGAACGTCGGACTTGCCATGTCAATTAATTTGTGTGCAAAATAAATGCCAATGACTACCAAAAGCCAATCATCCGGGAAGCCTTCCCCCTTGGATCTGGACCGCCAGGTCTGCCATTCGCTGTATTCGGCGGCCAACGCCCTGATCAGGGCCTACCGGCCGCACCTGGAAAAACTCGGCCTCACCTACCCCCAGTACGTGACGATGATGAGCCTGTGGCAACGGGATGGAGTGAGTATATCTGAGCTGGTTCGACACACCCGCCTCGACGCCGCCACCCTGACACCCTTGCTGCGGCGCCTGCAGAACAAGGGCCTGGTTGACATCAAGGTTGCGGACAATGATGAGCGACGCAGGATGGTCACCGTGACAAACCAGGGCCGTTCCCTGAAATCATCCGCGGAGAGGCTCCCCCGCCAGATCGCCTGTACGGTCGACATGTCCGCGGAGGATGTGCTGGCGTTGAAGGCGCTCTGCGAAACCCTGGTCAGCAAGCTCGCCGTCGGCTGACGCGGGGGTTTGGGGGTTTGGGGGGTTTGGGGGGTTTGGGGTCAGAGTAAAAACTCTCTATCTTTTATGATTGGTTTTTGGCCCGCGTTTCAAATGAATCTGGCGCCTGCCCCCCAGTTCTTCAATCTGTTGCTTGAATTTGTCGGACCCTAATGCCAAGCCTTGGTTAACTGATCGGCGGATATCCAGGATTACGGTGTCTTCCACGTGAGACTCGAAGAGTGCGCGATATCGGATTTGTCGCTCTTGTGGCGTAGCCCCAAGCGCAAGATACTGCTGATGTGGCCGCCAAAGCCTGGATTTTTGGCCGAGGCCGTTGGCTCGATAGCTCGACCATACATAGTCCGCTGGATTTTGAACAATTCCTGCCCGTACGGGGTTCAGCTCAATGTAGCGCATACAGATAAGAAAATAGTGACTTTGCTGAACAATACAAGATTTGAAACGCCCTTCGAATAAGGTACCTGTACGCTGGTAAATACGATTAAAGTAACGCACATATTGCCGGCCAAGTGACTGCATCGTTTTGGAGAGAGCGTGTTCATCTTCTGGTGTCACTAACAGATGGACATGGTTGGTCATAAAAACCCAGCCATGAATATTGAGCCCATTCGTGGAAGCGGCCTCATGGAGAATTTGTGCGTAAGTCGCCATATCCTCGTCGGAGGCAAAGCAGACTGAACGATTGTTGCCTCTCTGGATAACATGTTGGGGAATACCCCCGGGGCAGTATCTCGGCAACCTGGCCACGCGTTCTTCCTTGAACCACGTCCGCGTTATTTATGGAAATGCTTGAATTATAGTGTTCTTTTTTTAGGATACTCTGCGACCGGATGAATTTGATCAGTTTTTATTCCGACCCCAAAAAAATACAATTTTTACTCTGACCCCAAATACACAAAAAAATTGACCCCAAATACACGCAATTTTTACTCTGACCCCAAATACAGACCCCAAATAACAAATACACAGTTTTTACTCTGACCCCAAATACAGCGCAATTTTTACTCTGACCCCAAATACACTTTACTCTGACCCCAAATACACAATAGCGGCAGTTTTTACTCTGACCCCAAATACCACTTTTTTTAGGATACTCTGCGAGCGGATGAATTTGATCAGTTTTTATTCCGACCCCAAAAAATTCACAAATACACAGCGGCAGTTTTTACTCTGACCCCAAATACACAATTTTTACTCTGACCCCAAATACACCAATACAAATACAGTTTTTACTCTGACCCCAAATACAGCAGCTTATACAACAGCGCTTTTTTCAAACTGTTGCAGGATATCCCTGAGCGTGCGACTGATCCTCGTCTGCTGGCAAATCATCTCAATTTTCGGCCAGGTGCAACGCTCGCCGGCGGCAATTAACTTTTTCACCTGCTTCTCGCCTGGAAAGCTGAACAGTTTCAACGGGTTGATCAGCCGGTAATCCGGCAGGATATTGATGTCGCCGACGTAGTCCTGGTTGATCACGGACCGCATCAGACTGGTCACCTGGGTCACCGCGCCGTTTTTCCTGTCCGCCCGGTCCACAATCAGGGTAATGGCATTGAACCACTCACGGGTGGACCGCCGGCTTGCGTTCTGGAGTAGTCCCAAAGACGTCTGCTTGCGCAGGCCGTCGGTAACAAAAGGCAACACGTGGGGGTTGGTCTGGCTGACGATGTAGTGGTTCACTCCGTACAACCGCGCCAGGCGTTTGGCGGGCATGTCGTCACTAACTGACCCATCCACCCAGCGCCTGGACGGCAGGAAGTCCTTGCGCACGCCGTAATTGTCCAGTGCCTGCAGGGTCACCGGCGGAAAGATGCCGGGAACCGCGGCGGATGCCATCACCGCGCTGCGAATCAGCACGCTGGGTGAGGTCGTCGCGTTGAGTAACCGCGAGGTCTGGTGCGTTTCCGCGGGAGCGATCGAAATATTGATCGCGCGGCCGGTTTTTTCGAACGCCTGCTGGAAGGTGAGATCGGGGATAAACTGGTTGATACTTTCCTCCAGTTCGCCGATATCCACGATACCGCTGGTTGGCGCACCCTCCGGCACCCGGTCCAGGAAATACTGCGACTGTAATACGTCGTGCAATTCACGGTCTGTGTGCGTGCAAACCGTGCTGCCGACAATGGCGCCGCCGCTTGAACCTGACATAACCGTGGGCAGCAGGTCCGCCTCCAGCAGGGCCCTGACCACCCCCACGTGGAAAAACAACAGCGAACCGGAGCCGCTCATCATCAGGGCGGAGTGACCGAAACAGTGACTGGCGCGGCGGAAGAAGTCGAGTTTTTCCTCGGGGCTAATATCCCCGGAATTCTCACTGGCGAGATGCTCCAGGGTGTGAACAATTTCGTCGATGTAATCCTCTATCAGGTGTTTGGTTCCAGACATGGCGTGGGCGTAAAGACCGGCCCGGCCCATCCCCCCCATGTTGCCGTGGATGCCCTCGTTCAGGGTATAGAGCAGGCCGCGATCGTCATGGCGCGCCTTCAGGCTGCGCAGGCGATCCAGGCGGGTGCGAATGGAAACGTAATCATATTGCCGGCTCTGGTCCTGCCGCCGCCAGCGGTCGAGGCCCCTGTGTTTGTCCAGCGCCTCGGCCGCTTCCCGCCACTCCTGGTAACTGCTGGCGTTCCGGAGTGCACGCTGTAACTGCCGCCGGGTTCCCGTAATCATTCCACTCTCCGCCTACAACCTGTACAAGCTCGTCCAGCGCCACTGCCTCCAACGCTGGTATATGGCGCTATTATGGGCCTTTTCTATCAAAAGAGTGAAATACGCCGACCTCTCGGTCGAGGCACCTTGTGCGCATCGGGCAGGGTGCAGATGCGGTCCATGCGGGTGGTACTGCCGTCGGCGTACTCCCAGATCAATTGTTCACCTTGCAGATAACGTTTTACCACCACGGGTCCCCAGCCAAAGACGTGAAAATTCAGCACGCCCTCTTTCCAGATCATGGCGGCGGAACTGCGCATGCAGTATTCCCTGTCGCCGATGGTGAACAGCACCGAGCCCTCGGTATCATCGGTATTCAGCCCGGCCGTGCTGTTGGGGCCGTAATCGTGAATGATTCCGCTGGCGGTCACCACGGTGCGCTGGCCGCACTGTTCCACCCGCTCCACGTGGCCCTCGTGGCCGCCCTCCACGCCCAGCCACAGGCCCCGGATGTCAGCCGCATTTTCCGGCAGGGGTTCAGTGCACTGGGCCAGTACCGGCAACGGAAAATGCGCGTAAGCGCATCCCGGGGTATTGGCCTTGGGAATATCCGCGGCCATCATGCCGCTGCCGTCGAGCTTCGGCAGTTCACAGTAATCGACGGTGCTGCCATCGCCAGCGAGCGTGTCAGGATCGGTGCTCGGCTGGGGCCGCGGAGAAAAATAGGCCAGCCAGAAAAGGAACAGAAACAGGCACAGGCAGGACAGGAGCAGGTAAAGCAATGGTTTTTTCAGCATCGCTCCTGCTACCCTGCCTCGCGGGTCAACGCGTTCGCCATGGGGCCGAACAAGGTTTGTTTCAGGGTGCGGAAAATAGCCGGCTCCTTGCCGGCGAGCTGGCTGGCCAGGATTTTGGCCTCATCAACAAGACGCTCTATGGATGCCTTACCGTCGGCAATACCCGCCGCGATCGCCTCTTCCGCCGTGTATCGCCTGCCGGTGAGCAAAGCGTCGCGGGCGGTATTGGCAGGCAGCTTGCCCTGCAGGATGCCCATCATGGGCGCCGGTACAGGCACTCCGACGTCCACCTCGGAAATACAGAACCAGCCGCGGTCCTCACGCATCAGGCGATAGTCGCAGGACAGCGCCATGAATGCGCCACCGGCAAAGGCGTGGCCATTCAGTGCCGCCACGGTTGGACAGGGCAAGACCAGAAATCGCTGGTGTATCTCGGCCATGCGCCGACCAAAAAGTGTCCTCTCCTGCGACGAAAGTGTCGTCAGCTTTTCGAGGTTTAGACCATTGCAGAAGAACTTGTCGACGCCGGTCAGAACCAGTGCCGCCCCCTCGCCGCAATCGCCCTCCACCGCGTCGAGGATGTCCAGCATACGGTGCTGCCAGTCCGGGCAGATGGTGTTCTGGCCATCGTTCATGATCACCAGGTGCAGTTCACCCTCCTTTTGATAGTCGATCACGATCACGCCGCCTCTCGGGAGGCCGTCGGTTTTACCGGAGCATTCACAAGTTGGGAAAAACGCTGCTGGTGATAATCGGCATCGCCAAACAGGGTGTTCGCGATCATCAGGCGCTTGACGTAGGAGCCCACCGGTAGCTCCTCGGTCATCCCCATGCCACCGTGCATCTGGATAGCTTCACCGCCAATATTGCGGCCGGCCTTGCCCACCATCACCTTCAGGGCCAGCAGGCTGCGCCGGGCGTCCTCATCGCTGGCATCCAGCGCGCATGCCGCCCGGTAGAGCAACGATTTGGTATTCTCACAGGCGGCAAACATATCCACCATGCGGTGCTGCAGGGCCTGGAACGCGCCGATGTGGGTGCCGAACTGCTTGCGGGTTTTCAGGTACTCCAGGGTCTGTGCATTCAGGGACTCCATCGCCCCCAGGGCATCGGCGGACACCGCCAGTTTCGCCTGGTCGATGACCGGGCTCATCAGGGCATGGCCCTCCCCCGGCCCGCCAATCACGGCTTCTGCGCGCACGTTTTCCAGCACGATATTGGCGGCTTCGCGCCCATCGGTCATACGGTAGCTGGTCCTGGTGACGCCCTCGGCGCCGCCATCGACCAGGAACAGGCTCAGGCCGCTCTCGTCTGACTGTTCACCGGAAGTGCGGGCCAGCACCACCAGCTTCTGCGCCGCGCCACCGTTGAGCACCACGGTCTTCTCTCCCTTGAGTACCCAGCTCATCCCGTCCTGCCGCGCCCGGGTTCTTACATCGGTGGTCACGTAGCGGCTCTGGCGCTCTATGAATGCGAAGGCTCCCTGCAGCTGACCGGCGATAACCTGCGGGATCAGCTCGTTTTTCAGATCGTCGCTGGCTCCGGCCTCCAGCAGCCTGCCGAACAACAGCACGGTCGGCAGGAAGGGTTCCGTCACCAGGCCGCGACCAAACTCCCGCATGATGACCATGGTGTCCACCGGGCCGCCGCCAAAACCACCGTAGGCCTCGGCGAAGGGAATGGATAACCAGCCCAGTTCCGCAAACTGTTGCCAGTGCCCGGCGCTGAAACCGTGCGGCAGGGCTACGGTGGCGTTCCGTTTTTCGAATGAGTAATTGTCCTGGACAAAACGCGCCACGCTGTCCTGGATCATGGTCTGTTCTTCAGACAGGTTAAAGTTCATCGCGTCTCTCCTACAGGCCCAGCACGTGCTTGGCGGTTACATTTTTCTGCACTTCATTGGAGCCACCGTAAATCGAGGAGGCGCGCCCGCGGAAATACAATTTCTGGGCCATGTCGGCAAAGTCGTGGCCCAACTGCGCCGGGCTCAAGTCTCCCTGCAGGGCCTGGCTGTAGTAGCCGGCCACATCCATGCGCAGTTCCTGTATCGTCTGCTGTATGGTCGTACCCTGCAGTTTCAACAGCGATGACTCCGGCCCGGGCATGCCACCTTCAGCGGCCGAGGCCAATACACGCAGTTCGGTGAACTCCAGTGCCATCAGGTCTATCTCGACATCAGCCAGGCGCCTGGCAAATACGGGATTATCCAGCAGTGACTCTCCGCCGTTCACCTCCGCGCGGGCCAGTTCACGCAGCTGTTCCAGGTTGCGTTTCGATTCGGCCACCTCCGCAATGGACAGCCGCTCGAATACCAGCAATGACTTGGCATAGGTCCAGCCCCTGCCCTCCTCACCGATACGGTTTTCTACCGGCACCCGGACATCATCGAAGAACACTTCATTGAGGTGATAGATACCATCGATCGTATCGATCGGCCGCACCGTGACGCCCGGAGAGGTCATATCGATCAGCAGGAAGCTGATGCCGTCCTGCTTGCGACCGCTGTTGTCGGTACGCACCAGGCAGAATATCCAATCGGCGGCCTGGGCGAAGGAGGTCCAGATCTTGCTGCCATTGACCACGTAGTCGTCGCCATCCCGGTCGGCCCTGCACTGCAGGGACGCCAGGTCCGAGCCCGCACCGGGTTCGGAATAACCCTGGCACCACCAGTCGTCACTGTTGAGAATACGCGGCAAGAATCGCGCCTTCTGTTCCTCGGTGCCATAGGTGTAGATGACTGGCGCCACCATGGTCACACCGAAGGGAATCGGGGCTGGCGCACCTGCCTTGCCGCGCTCGGCATTGAATATGAAATGCTGGGTCACGCTCCAGTCCTGGCCGCCGTACTCGACCGGCCAGCCGGGGGCCATCCAACCCCTGGCATTGAGACGGCGCTGGTATTCGATCATGCCTTCCTTGAGTTGGGACGAGGCTTCGGCGCCATGCAGTTTCTGCCGTAATTCCTCATCCAGGATGTCGGCAAAGAACTGGCGAACCTCAGCCTGGAAGGCGAGTTCCGCATCGTTAAATCGTGTATCCATGGTAACTCCTTTAACTGGACGACCGCGCTCACGCCCGGCCGGTTATATCCAAAATGGCCTGCACGCACTGCCCTGGTTGGTCCTGCTGCAGGAAATGCCCCGCGGGGCTGATGGTCCTGTGTGAAACGCCCCGACAACCGGGTACCTGTTCGAGAAAGGGCCGATCGCCACCAGCGGTCACCGGGTCGTTATCAGAAAACGCACACATAAAGGGCTTGTCGAACTTGCGGAGCACCTCCCAGGCCTCCTTGTTCTCCTCGACTTCGGGTTCGTCGTGAAACAGCGGTACCAGACTGGGGAACCGCCGGGCACCGGCCATATAGCTCTGATCGGGGAACGGCGCTCGATAAGCAGCCTCCACATCCGCCGAGATCGGCGATGGTGATACTGCTCCCATCAGGTGGCCAATGTCGAGATCCCGGCTCTCGGCGCAAAATTTACGCCAGTACAAGAAGCCGGGTATGCCGGATGTATCCCGAAATCGTTCTCCCAATTCGTCGGCCTGCACCACGGGCAGGGTCTTGTAGGCCTCCTTCAGGGGTTGGGTGTACTCCTCGGGAATCATTCCCGCGGGCAGCCCGCCATTGGCCAGCACCACCCGCGCAAAACGCTCCGGGAACGCCGCCACCAGGCGCAGGCCGATCAGGCTGCCCCAGTCCTGAAAAAAAACCGTGATGTTTTCCAGCTCCAGTTGGGTCAACCAGTCGCCCATCCACGCCACGTGGCGGGCGTAAGTGTAATCCTCTGGCCGCGTGGGCTTGTCCGAGCGGCCGAATCCGACCAGGTCCGGCGCGATGACCCGGAAGCCGGCATCCACCAGCGGCGGAATCATATGCCGGTACAGGTAGGACCAGGTCGGCTGGCCGTGCATGAGCAGAACCACCTCGCCGTCAGCCGGGCCTTCGTCCAGGTAGTGAATGCGTAACTGCCCTCCCTCGCCATCGTCTACCTGCAGGTAGTGTGGCTCAAATGGATAATTCTCCAGGTGCTTGAAGCATTCGTCCGGGGTGCGTTTGAATTCCATACCGTAACCATCCTTTAGTTGATATTGCCATGGCTCGTTTGGGTGGAGCCGGTTACCTGTGCTGTGCAAAAAAGTTCTGCAGAGGCCTTGCCAAAAGACGTCTACTGGCATATTCTCTGCCAAATATCTTATGACATTATTTATGTCATTACAACGGTTCGCACAATATAATATGAGGGTATGAGGCATGCGCCACTTAACACCCACCGCAGCACCCCTGGCTGCAACGATAATCCTGTTGACAAACAGCGCGCCGGCGCTATCGCAGCTGGTCCTGGAAGAGGTGATCGTAACCGCCCAGAAGCGTTCCGAGAGCCTGCAGGACGTTCCCATAGCCGTGTCCGCGATCAGTGGCGAGAAAATAGTCGAGGCCGGCATCCAGGGATTGACTGACCTGTCCGACTATATTCCGAACGTGACGATCAACACCACGGCCGGCGACAGCCCGGCGAATATCATCATTCGCGGTGTCGGGTCCGGCAATAATGCCGGTTTCGAGCAGTCGGTCGGTATGTTCAATGACGGCGTCTACCAGGGGCGCGCGCGCCAGTACCTGGTACCCTTTCTCGACGTGGGCTCCGTGGAGGTGCTGAAAGGTCCGCAGGGCACCCTGTTCGGAAAAAATACCGTGGCGGGCGCCATCAGCGTGAAATCGGCCCGCCCCACCGCCGAACTGGAAGGCCGCCTGAGCGCGCAATACGAATTGGAATATGGCTCCACCGAGTACACCGGTTTTATCTCCGGCCCGCTCGGTGACAGGGTAGGCGGGCGCCTGGCGGGCAAGTACCGGGATCAACAGGGTTACGTGGACAATCTCATACGCAACGCGGATGAGCCCGAGGCAGAGAGTAGCGCCGTGCGGGGCAGCCTGGTCTGGGACGCCTCCGACAGCGTAGAGGTGTATACCAAGCTGGAGTACGCCGAGCGGGATACCTACGGCGGGGATTACCAGAGTATCGGCACCGACGGTGTGTTCACCGGGCTCGGTCCGCCGTTGTTCCAGCGCGATCTGATCACGCCGCTGGAGGACGGCAAGGCCGACGACAAGACGACCTTCGACAGTGTCAGCGAAGAGTTCAGTGAAACCGATGCGCTGAACGGTGTAATCGAGATCAACTGGGAACTGGCAACGGTAACACTGACCAGCGTCACCGGCTTCAGTAATTACGATGCCGAGTACTTCCTTGACGGCGACCAGAGCGACCTGCATTTCTTGGACCAGAACAATAAGGAAGAATTCGACCAGGTCAGCCAGGAGATTCGCCTGGCCTCGGCCGGCGAAGGCAACTTTGATTACATCGTGGGCCTCTACCTGGAGCAACAGGACCTGGAAGTGTATTCGATTGCCGACCTGGCCCTGAGCAATCTTGGCCTGCCGACCCCGTCATTCAGCCAGGTAAACGACTTTGAGCAGGACGGCGAAGCCGCCGCGGCTTTTGGACAAGTGCGCTGGTACATCAATAACGACTGGTCGCTCACAGGCGGTCTGCGCTTCGCCTACGAGAAAAAGGAGGCCTCGCTCGATATTGTTAACTCAGATTTTGGCGAGACCGACCCCACGTCCAATCCGCTGATAGACCTGCTGGCAAATCGCATTCTGGGCCGGGTGCCCGGTTTTCTCGATATGGAACGCAGCACCGAGAACTGGTCCCCGACGCTCAACCTGCAATGGGAGTTCAGCGACAGCGGCATGGCCTATGCGCGGGTTTCGCGCGGCTACAAGAGCGGCGGCTTCAATCCCAGGGCGGTGGACGCGACGCGGCCTGACGTTTACGAATTCGACGACGAAAAGGTGGACGGGATCGAAATCGGCTCCAAGTTGAAGCTGCTCGGCGGCGCGGCCACGATCAACGCGGCGTTGTTTTACTCCGAATTCACCGACCGCCAGGTCAGCACCTTCGTCGATACGGGGTTTATCGTGGGCAACGCCGCTGAATCAACCAGCAAAGGCCTTGAGATCGATGCCCGGCTGATCACCAGCCCGCACCTGATCTTTGGCCTGTCCATGGCCTACCTGAAATCGGAGTTTGACGAGTTCAAGGATGCGGGCTGTGCCGGTGAGCAGCAGCGACTGATAAACCCCGTGCCCGGCTGCATAAACGAAGTCCAGGACCTCACCGGCCGCACGACCAAGAACGCGCCGGAATGGGGCGCGACGTTCACGACCAATGTCTTCTATCCTGTGGGCGAAAACCTGGAATTCCGCGCCGCACTGGACGTGATTTACTCCGATGCGTTCTACTTCGACCAGAGCCTGGATTCCAACCTGGTACAGGGCTCCTTCACCAAGATCAACGCGCGCCTGGCCCTGGCCAGCAGTGAAGATACCTGGGAAGTGGCGTTGATCGGCAAGAACCTCAGTGACGAGTTGACGCACGCCACCGGCGCCAACACCACCGCATTCACCGGCTCCTATTTCGCCAGTGTCTCGGCGCCCCGCACGGTGGCGGTGGAGGCCAGCTATCGGTTCTGACAGAGTCGCTGCGCACAACCCGGCGCCGCGCAACAGAGGACAGCTTATATGACGGCAGTGATCATCTGGTCGACGGCCCTTTTCATCTACGCGCTGTTCTGGTGCTGGTACGTGGGGTTCCGACCCCGCGTAACGCCGGAAGAAGTCGAGGCGACCATGGCGCTGTTCCAGGGCGGTGGCACCTGGACTGCGCAGCAGCAGGAAAACCTGCGCAACTTTCTGGCCAATGACGACGGCAAGGATTTCGTCATGGTCAATCTCCTGCTGTTGAACCGGCCCCGAAGCGAATCGCGCAAGAAACTGAATGCCTACCAGAAAGTGTTCCTGGGACAGCTCCTGCGCAAGGCAGGGCACCCGGTACTGATCGCCAGCGCGGCAGCGGGCAACATCGAAAACGTGGCGTCAGATCATGACGAGGGCTGGGGCGCTGCGGGCATGATCCGCTATCGCAGCCGGCGGGACCTGATGGAAATCCTTCCCGCAACCGTCGGCAGCGAGCACCATGCCCTGAAACTTGCCTCGCTGGAACGCACCTTCGCCTTCCCCGCATCACCCTGGTTCCTGTTTGGCGGACCGAAGTTGTTGGCGCCTCTCGCGATCGCCCTGGTGGCGGCCCTTGTTCATCTCGCGCTGTGACCTTATTTGGGGTCAGATTAAAAATAGAAAAAAGTACTCTGACCCCAAACAGGAACAGGGTCAGGGTAAAAACCCTGGCCCCAGGCAGTGATTCTAAACCAGCTCGCGAATGGTCAGCTTGGCCAGTTGCGACATGTGCACCTCGTCGGGACCATCGGCGATACGACAGAAACGGGCGTGGGTGAACACGTCGGGAATCAGGGTATCCTGGCACACACCCATGCCACCGAAGACCTGCATGGCGCGGTCGGCAACGTTCTGGGCCATTTGCGGGCCGACGATCTTGACCATGGAAATATAGGGCAAGGCCGCCTTGACGCCCTCCCTGTCCATCACCTCCGCGGCCTGCAGTACCAACAGGCGACACTGTTCGATTTCACAGCGGCAGCGCGCGATCTCGTGCTGGACGCTGGTCTTCTTGCTCAGTTTCTCGCCGAAGGCGACACGCTCCTCGGCGCGGGCACACATCAGTTCCAGGCAGCGCTGGGCAGCGCCCACCAGGGTCATGGCGTACTGGAACCGACCCGGCCCGAGGCGGCCCTGGGCTATCTCGAAACCACAGCCCTCACCCTTGATCATGTTGCTGACCGGCACCCGCACATCCTCGAACAGGAATTCCGCCTCACCACCGGGTGAATGGAAGTTGTCGAAGACCCGCAGCGGTCGGACCAGCGTAATGCCCGGGGTATCCCGCGGCACCATGATAGTCGAGTGCTGGCGATGGCGCTCCGCCTCAGGGTTGGAGAGCCCCATCACCAGCATGATCTTGCAACGGTCGCCCACGGCATTGGTGGTCCACCACTTGCGGCCGTTGAGCACGTACTCGTCGCCCTCGCGCCTGATTTCCAGTTCCATGTTGGTGGCATCGGACGAGGCCACCTGCGGCTCGGTCATGGCGTAGGCAGAGCGAATTTCACCGGCCAGCAGGGGTTCCAGCCACTGCGCCTGCTGTTCTGCCGTGCCATATCTGGCCAGCACCTCCATATTGCCCCGGTCCGGCGCGTTGCAGTTGAATACCGACTGCGCCCACATCACCTTGCTCATGGTTTCGAACAGGGGGGCAATCTCCACATTGCTGAGACCGGGGCTCCAGGGCTGGTATTCATGGGGCAGGAACAGGTTCCAGAGGCCCTCCGCTTTTGCTTTCTCGCGCAATCCGTCGAACCAGGTTGGCACCTGCCACAGATTGTCCTGGTCGAGTGTAAACGCCTGCCAGTCGTGCTCGCGGGGATAGATGTGCTCCTGCATAAACGCTTCGAGTCGGGCGTTCAAGCCCCGTACTCTGTCACTGACTTCAAAACCCATAACGCCTCTCCACTTGGAATGAAATGTTCTGATCAAGGATGATCGTCCGCCACCTCCCGGGGCAGCGATTTATGCCTGCCAGACCTCCAGGTTGTCGGCGCGGATGATGCGCCGATCGAGTGTGCTGGTGAGAATGGCTGCCAGGCCACAGGCATCGAGCATCTCATCCACGCCGGCCCTGTCCTCAGGCGCCAGTGCCGCATAGGCATCCTGCACACGCTGCAACAGGTAGAAGCGGTACGGTTGGGCCAGGGCGCTGATGGTCTCGCCGCGCAGGGTAAACTCCGCCATACCGATGGCCTGGGCCGGGCGCCCTACCGCTGGGGCCCCGGCTTCGGGCTGAGTCTCGGCCAACCAGGCGTTGATGTGTGCGGCCGCCGCCAGGGTTTCCGGGACGAAATCCTCGGCCAGCACCCGCAGCACCGCCAACAGGGTTTCCGGCACCTGGTCACCCGCCAGGAACTCGATCCCGGCATCGAAGTACTCCGGCGCATCCTGGTCTGCGCGGTTCATCCGCTCCACCCAGCGATACACCCGTGTGGCGCGCTGCTGCATCAGCCGTGCCGGGTGGGGGTCGCGCCCGAGGTGGGCATACATGGGCGCCAGCAGGCCGAAGTCACCCACACTGGGCCGCCAGCCCAGCAGGTAGGGATATAGCTCGAAATGGGCGTTGAGGGCGTCCAGGTATTCCAGGTACAGCGTCTCCACCACATCGCGGGTCTGGTCGGTGACACCGAAGATCATCGCGGCGTGGCGCATGCGATCCATCATGGCCTCGGTTTTTTCCTCGCGCTGGGGCAGATCCCGCTGGGAATACAGGAAGTGGTAGCGCACGAACCCGAGATTGTCCTCGGGAAAATTCCAGCGGTAGTGCATGGCCGGCCGCAGCAGGCCATCGGTGCCGATCACATCGAACAGGGCGCTGACAATCTGCTGCCGGGGTCCGGCCGGGCGACAGGGCCGGCCGTTGGTGGCCTCGAAATGCTCGATAATCGCCGCACCGTCGCGGATAACCTCGCCATCCGGGGTCACCAGCGTGGGTATCGTCGGCAGTTTGGCCCTGGGCAGCACCTCGGCCTTGAAACTCTCGTGCCCGGTGGACAACTCCCGAAAAGGAATCCCCTGCTTGATCAGGTAGGCGCGGGCCCGGCCTGAATAAAGTGAGTGGGTGATGGCGTAGAGCTTGTGTTCGCGGGTCATGTCCGGGGGCTCCTTGTGATGCGGTAGGCGACGTAAAACGGTGCCAGCACCAGCAGCACCAACAGGAGAACGATGATGTCGTCCCGCAGTTGCGTCTTCAGGGTATTGGCGACCAACTGCTTCATCTGGGAGTAGCCGGCGGGCATTGGCAACACGCCATTGTCCCGCCGGAATCCATCGTAGCGGGACAGCATGCGCTGAAACCGCGCCGGGTGCAAAGCCGCCAGGTCGGTGGTTTCGCCCGGGTCCTCGACAATATTGAACAGCCGCCACTGGCCATCGCCCAGCGGCGGCTGGTTGACCACCAGCTTGTAATCCCCCTGGAACAGGGCCGCGTGGCCGGTCAGTTCGTAGCCCACCGCGTCATCGGGACCGTAAACGCGAGACACCTCACCGGAAAGCAGGGGCGTCAGGTCGCGACCGGTCATCGGCTGCACCGGACGGCCGGCGTAGCGCTCGCCGGGCCGGGGAACACCCGCCAGCGAGAGGATGGTGGGTGTAATGTCAGTGGCCCAGGCGAAGGCCCGAGTCAGCTCCTGCTGGCGCGCCACGCGCTCGCCGGCGATCACCAGGGGCACGCGCATCCCGCCCTCGCCGGTGTAAAACTTGAAGTACGCCAGGGGACTGGCGGAGGCACTGGCAAAGCTGGGGCTGATGGTGTTGTAGCTGCCCTGCAGGCCGAGGCGCTCGTAGTCGAGGTGGTAGCCGAGCCGCGCAGGCCCCATTCGAACGGGAAAGGCCTGCGGGTCGACCGGACCACTGGCCTCGCTGCCGTTGTCCGAGGTGAAAATGAAAATCGTGTTGTCGTACTGACCCTGCGCCTTGAGATGGCTGATCAGCCGGCCGATGTGAAAGTCCATGGCCTCGATCATGCCGGCGTACACTGCCATGCGCTTGGCCTCGTAGCGCCGGCGCTCGTCGCTGAGGGCATCCCAGTCGCCGGTGGTTGTCATACGCACCATGGACGTATCCGCCGGCACAATGCCCAGGGCTACAGCCCGCTCCAGGCGTTGCTGGCGCAGGGCTTCCCAGCCGGCATCGTAAACGCCAAGGTAGCGATCGCTATATTCCCGGGGCGCCTGCACCGGCATGTGCACGGCCATGAACGGCAGGTAGGCGAAGAAGGGCTGGCCGTCCTCAAGGTTGCTGTCGATAAACTCGATCATTTTGTCCACGAGGAATTGCGAAGAATAGAAATCCTCTGGCAGGGTGAAACGCTCGCCGTCGGCAAACCAGTTGGCCTGGTCATACAGGGGCAGGTAGGGGCGCTGCTCCCAGTGATCGGCCCCGGAGTCCATCATCGCGACGGTGCGCTCAAAGCCGCGGCGACCTGGCCGCTTGTCCGGCGCCAGGCCCAGGTGCCATTTGCCCGCCAGGTAGGTGTGGTAACCCGCGTCTTCCAACAGGGTCGCGACGGTAACCACGTCATCCCCGAGCAGCCCCTGGTAATGACTGGCAGTGCGCTGTTCCGGCGCCAACATCTCCGGGATATTGGGCACCCCCGCCAGGTGGTTGTTCACCCCGGTCAGCAACATGGCCCGCGCCGGGGCGCAGTTCGCGGCGGTGTGGTAATTGGTAAAGCTCAGCCCCGCCCGGGCCAGCGCGGACAGGGTCGGGGTGTTGATTTCACTGCCATAGGGGGCGATATCGGTGTAACCGAGGTCGTCCGCGAGAATAAACACGATATTGGGGCGGGCGGTATCCGGCTTTACTTCCCACGGCGTCTCCGCCACCTCCCCGGCAAGCAGAACGCCGGGGATCAAGCACAGTACCGCCGCGATGAGCGCGCGCCAGCGGCTGGTCAATGGCACGAACTCAGCTCCGCGTGGCGAGGCGACGGGACGCCACCAGCAGAACCAGTGTAACCATGATCTCCACGGCAATCAGGTCCAGCGCCAGGGTCGCATCGTGCAACAACCAGGCCACGATACGACCCAGGGCGGTGATCGACAGCAGCATCATCGCGGGGTAGTACCAGCTGCGACGACCGCTGACCAGGGCGATCAGGATACACGCGCCCAGGGTCAGGAAGAACCCGGCCATATCACCCACCTGGGAACTGAGCGCCACACCCTGCCCCAGGCTCAGGCCGAACATCGGCGCCACGCCCGCGGGCGCCACCAGCCAACGCACGCCGGTAACCACGAAAAGGATAGCGGACAGAACGGCCAACACTTGCACTACCCTGTTCATTGCGCCGCTCCACGATGCGCCAGGATTCGCATCATATTGTGGGCCGTTGCCAGTCCGGAATTCTGGTTCTGGCCGGTGACGAAACGCTGTTCGTCGTCTACCACCACGTGGGTTGCCAGAAAGTCGCGGAACGCGGTCTGGCTCTCGAACCGGGCGCCCGCCTTGCGCAGCTCGGTCTCTGGGTGCAGGGGTGTCAGCTCAATACCGAGTTCCCTGATCTGCTTGTCGGTCACGCCGGTCATGCGCCGACCCGCCACCAGCAACCCGCCGTCGCGCTCTCGGGCCCTGACCAGTCCAAGCACACCATGGCACACACCACCGATGACCGCGGCTTTCTCGCCGTAATAGGATTCGGTGATTTTCTCAGCCAGCTTTGTTGACTGGGCCAGGTCGTAGGCCGCGCCCCAGCCGCCAGCGATAAACACGATGTCGTAATCCTCGATTTCGATCTCGCCGATGGGAATGGAATGCTTTACCCTGGCCTGGGCCACCGGGTCGTGCAGGTAGCGCTCATCCTCAGGGGATTTGGTAGCAAAAATAAAACTCTGCGGATCGATGGGTATCTCACCCCCCGCAATGCTCGCCACGTCCACCTCCATCTCCCCGTCGAGGAAGGCGTAGTATGGGTGGGTCAGCTCTGAACCCCAGACCCCTGTTGCCGCCCCCCCGGTTTCGCCGGGGGCGGACAGCACGCCATGGCTGGTGGTAATCACCAGCGCCCGCTTGCCCGGCAGCGAAAAGCGCTGACCGGTGTATTCGGGGTGGAGACCGGCCTTGTGCAGGAGGGTCGGCAGTGAAAGCAGGAAAATGGCCGCCAGCACTCCCAGACCCGCCAGGGCCAACAACAGTTTCTTCATCCACTATCCTCCAGGACCTGCGCGGCGCGATAACCGGGCTGGCAAATATATATCGACAGTATTTATGCCATTATGTATGATACACCCGACAAAGTCCACACTGACCGGGATTTTCAACGGGAGATCACGATGAAAAAAGTCCTTACCGTTATCGGTATCGTTCTTATCGCAGGGGTAATTGCCTACAGCCAGCGCGCCAGCATCGCGCAACGCCTGATGGCAAAGGGCCTGGAGTCCCGCATGGGGGCCGATGTGATCGCAGACATGGAGGACGGCCTGCACCTGGCGCTGTGCGGTGCCGGCGGCCCCTTGCCCGCCCCCAACGCCTCGGGACCCTGCGTGGCCATTGTGGCCGGCAAGCAGCTGTTCGTGGTTGACGCGGGCACGGACGGCCCGCGTAACCTGGCGCGCATGGGCTACCAGACCGGCACCCTGCAGGGCGTATTCCTGACCCATTTTCACTCCGATCATATCGATGGCCTGGGTGAAATGAGCACCCTGCGCTGGGCCGGCGGAGACAACGCCACGCCGCTGCCCGTTTATGGCCCCGAGGGGGTGGAACAGGTAGTCGATGGCTTCAACGCCGCCTACGCCCAGGACTTCACCTACCGTCACGCGCACCACGGAGATCTGGTCGCGCCCATGAGCGCCGCCGGCCTGCAGGCCAAACCCTTCAGCAAGCCGGCCATGGGCGAACTGGCCCTGGTGTACGAGGGTGAGGGACTCAAGGTTGAAGCGCTGGCTGTGGACCACTCGCCGGTTAAACCCGCAGTGGGCTACCGCTTCACATATAAGGGGCGGACGATCCTGGTTACGGGCGACACCACCAAACAGGCCAATATCCAGAACTTTGCGCAAGGCATCGACCTGCTGGTGCACGAGGCCCTGGCCCCGAACCTGGTCAACATGATGCACGACACGGCAAACAAGTTGGGCAACCAGATCATGGCGAAAATCACCCATGACATTCTCGACTACCACGCCAGCCCGGTGGAAGCCGCTGAGACCGCGCGCGATGCCGGCGTCGGTCACCTGCTGTACTACCATATCGTCCCGCCGCTGGTTATTCCCGGCCAGGAGGCCCTGTACCTGGATGGCGCGGGGGAGATATTCCCGGACTATACTATCGGCAAGGATGGCGTGGCCTTTTCACTGCCCGCCAACTCAAAGAACATCATCAAAACCAGTGAGGGCCTGTAGACGGACGGTGGCCTCCACGAATTCATCGGAAAGAACACCGGTGCTCAACCGGCCCCGGTAACAGCCAGGATCAACACATGAAGCCATTAACGGTACTGGACAAGGGTTTTCTCCTAGCCGAAAGCCGCGAGACCCCGATGCACGTCGGCGGCGTCGCCCTGTACACCCTGCCGACAGGTGCCGATGCCACGGAGTTTCTGCACGCCCTGGCCGGGAACCTGCGGGATGCGAAGGAGTTCCTGCCCCCGTTCGGAGACCGTCTGAAGACCGGGCGACTGGGACTCGCCGGACCCACGTTCTGGGAGCCCGACCCGGCCCTGGATCTCGACTACCATATCCGCCACTCGGCACTGCCCCAACCCGGCCGATACCGGGAATTGTTTACCCTGGTGTCGCGCCTGCACGCCACGCTGCTGGATCGCAGCCGGCCCCTGTGGGAAATGCACCTGATCGAGGGACTGCCCGACCGACAATTCGCGGTGTACACCAAGACCCACCACGCGGCCGTGGACGGCGCGCGCTCGGTGCACATTCAGCGCAGTATGCTCACGGCAGACCCGGACTCGCGCCTGCAGGAATCGCCGCTGTCCCTGAATTCCTGGAAACGCTACCGGGCGGGGTTGAAACAGCGCCAGCCCGCAAGACCCGCCGAGGCCGAATTGAGGAACGTACTCGACGCCCTGAAAAACACCTTCGATTCAGGGGCACAGTTATATGGCGCCGCGAAGCGCATCACCCGGGCCTGGACCGGGGATGACAGCCTGCTGCTGCCTTTTCTCAGGGTCCCGACCAGTTCAATCAACACCTCGGTAGACGGTGCGCGGCGCTTCGTCGCCCAGTCCTGGCCGTTTGCCCGGATCAGGGCGGTGGCCAAGGCCTATGACGGCACCTTCAACGATGCGGTGCTGGCCATGTGCGGCGGCGCGCTGCGAACATACCTGCTGAACCATGCAGAACTGCCAGAGCATTCCCTCAAGGCCATGGTACCGGTGTCGGTGCGGGCGGAGGGTGACGTCGACTCCTCCAACGCGGTGGCCTCGATCAATGCCGACCTGGGCACGAATATTGCCGACCCGGCCCGCCGATTTGCCGCGATCAGGGCGTCAACCGTGGCCGGCAAGGCGCTGTTCAGTGACCTGTCTCCCGCGGAGGCACAGCTGTTCAGCATTTTGCTGCAGACTCCCGGAATGCTGCTTATGCCCCTGGGACTGATCAGTCGCCTGCCACCTTTCAACACCGTGATCTCCAACGTCCCCGGTATTCGGGAAACCATGTACTGGAACGGCGCGCGGCTGGACGGCTCCTACCCGGCGTCTATCGTGATGGATGGCGTGGCCATGAATATCACCCTGTCCACCTACGACCAGAACGTGGATTTCGGCATAATCGCCTGCCGCCGCTCAATGCCCCAGGTGCAGCGCATCATCGATTACATGGAAGACGCGCTGACGGAATTGGAAGAGGCGGCCGGGCTGGCAACGCCGCGAAAGAAGGCCAGGGCCAAACCCAAGGGTAAGGTCAAACCCAAGGCTAAACCAAAGGCCAGGGCAAAGCCAAAAGCCAAGGCTAAACCGAAGGCCAAGGCCAAGGCCAAACCGAAAGCCAGCGCTAAACCCAGGGCCAGGAGAAACACCGGGAAGTAATCAGGGCGCATACCAGATAGGTGAAGACCAGGCCCGCTCCTGCAGGGTGCGCGGCAGATCGCTGCGCGGTGCGACGCCGGCCCGCAGCGCGTCCCAGGTGGACCAGCGACAGGTCGGATTCTCCAGCACCCGGACATAGTAGAATGCATCCTGGTCTGGATCGAACTGCGGATCCTGCCACTGCACTCTGAACTCGCTGGCACCGATATCCCGGGGAATACTGCAGTCATCGGCTGACACCCAGGCACCATTGTCGGCACAGCGATGACTGACGGGATCGACCTCTCCGCCGGCGGAGCAGGCCACGTCGAAAACCTGCTCGAAGCTCTCGCCGTTCTTCTGCCAGCCCTTGATCACCTGGACCCGATCGAGCGGTGCGGAGGCCTCGTCGGCCAGTGCCCACACCAGAAAGCGCGGCTGCTTGTCGGCCTGCCCGGTGAGTTCCCCGCCCATGGGTACACCCCGGGCATAGGCTTTGGCTAAGAGCTCGGGATCATCGATAAGATCCGGCGGATAATCGAGGCTGGCAAAAAAGCGTACCTTGATGCGCGGCCCGGAGGTGGCAAAGGTCTCCTTGCGCCGCAGTGCCGCGTAAATTGATTCACGGGTATTCGACTCCGCCCACACCGCCGCCAGGCCCGAAGCGCCCCAGTACTCGAACACGTTGGCCGCCAGGTAGGTGCGCCCGTCCACCTCCTTCACCAGATCATCGGAGGTCCAGCGGGCCAATGTCCCCACCAGCCAGTTCAGCGGTACGGAACCGCGTCGCTCCGGCAACCCGTCCAGGACGCCGGCCTTGGAGAAAAACTTGTCTTCACGCAGGGCACCGCCGCCCACGTGGGTATCGGTGGAGCCGATAAAGCCAAACTGGTAGGGATTGCCCGCGCCCCTTGCATCCAGCTGCAGGCCGGCCAGCAGGGCCTCGCGTACATAGGAACCCTGCACTTTGGAATCCAGCCTGCTGCCGACCCGGTACTCCATCAGTTCAAAGCCCGCCCACTCGTCCGTGGCGGACAGCAGGGGATGGGTTTCCGAGGTACCCTTGATCTGGGTGATCTCCACCAGCGGCTCGTTGCGCAAACGCGTTCGGGCGTAGAGTTCATCCATGGCCTGGCCCGACCAGTCCACCTGCTTGAACATCTCGCCGTTGGAGCCATTGGAATTGTGCGGGATCGCGAGGCTTTCGATGCCCTGGTCCCGGAGTTGGTCCATCCAGGCCCACAGCCCCTCGGGATTCTGCGAGTGAAGGCGGGAGTAAGGCACAGCCGGCAATCGGTCGCTGTCCCGGAAGATCACATTGCGGTGCAGGTTGCCGCGCTGATCGGTGGAGGTGGTGTACTCGTAGGCCGCAAAGGTGGTGAACTCGCCCGGTACATAGGCGTTATCCGTCGCCTCGATATTTTCCGCCCAGGTGGAGCGGGTGACCTTCAACACCAGTTCCGGGTCAACCTCCCCCGCGCGCAACATTCTCACCATTTCCGGGACGAACTGCCCGAAGGCCTTGCCCCGATCGACCAGGCTCAACAGTCCACGGTTACCGGGGCGATTGAAATCGTGCAGCGGCTCAGACACCGGCAACTGCGCGATATCCGTAGCGGTATCGGCAGCCGCCCTGGCGACACCCAGCAACATGGCATGATCTGTCACCGCATAGAAATCCAGCGGCCGATCGAGCTGGATATTGAACCCCGCCGGGTGCTCGATCGCCTCGCCCCGGGCGTAGCGATAGGCGTCCGCCGGTTTGGCCAGGGACGCGAATGTATAGGCATCGAAGGAATTTTCCGTGTGGACATGCAGGTCCCCGAACAGGGCCATTCGTTCCGGGTAGTGTGCCACCCGCGCGGGTTCCGACTGAGACCGGCGCTCTATCATGTCGGTGGATTCGGGAAAAACCGGCTGCCCCGAGTTCTCCCCGGCCAGCGTGGCGGTTTCGCCGCCGGAGATACTGTCCAACACCTCCTGGTCGCTGCCGCAGGCCGCCAGCAGCAGCACGCAGGAGAGAGCAAAATTTTGGATACACTTCACGAAAAATCCTCAGCTGACAATCGTTTTATGCGCTGATCGCGCGAGATTCAGTTGGGCCAGTAGATATACTCGTCTCCCTGTTCGAACCGCTCCGCCAGGGTTTTATCGATGGCCACCGGCGCTTCCAGCACCGCAGGGTACAGTGGCTCTCTCGCATCCCGGTGATGGGCGTCCAACAGGGCCAGCAATTCGGCCAGCTTGTCCGGCCGCACCGCCGCCAGGTTATTTTGTTCCGTCGGGTCCTCCGCCAGGTTGAACAGCCACTGCTTGTCCGGCCGCGCCGCGACCTGCAGTTTCCAGTCACCGTGGCGCACCACCCGGTAGTGGCCGCTCTGCCAGAACAGGGTATCACGATCCCAGTTCTCGGTACCTTCGCCAGTGGTCAACGGCAGCAGGTTCCTGCCGTCGATCTCCAGGCCTTCCGGCTGCGGCGCTTCCGCCGCCGCCGCCAGGGTCGGCATCATATCGATATGGGCCACCGGTACATCGGACACCGTGCCGGCCTCGATGCGCGCCGGCCACTTCATAAACAGGGGCACGCGGATGCCGCCCTCGAACTGGCTGATCTTCCAACCGCGGAAGGGGTGGTTGATATCCGGCAGGCCGAGGTAGCCGGGACCGCCATTGTCGCTGGTAAACAGGACCACGGTGTTTTCCGCCAGCCCCGCGTCCTCCAGCGCAGCATTGATCCGGCCCACGCTGCGGTCCAGGGCGCGGATCATTGCCGCATACACGCGCAGGCGATGGGGCTGGATGTCACCCACGGCTTCATAATCCTCCCGGGTCGCCTGCAGCGGTGTGTGCACGCCCCAGTGCGCCAGGTACAGGAAAAACGGCCGGTGCCTGTTCGCATTGATAATCTTGATCGACTCATCGGTCCAATAGTCGGTGAGGTAGCCTCCTGGCTCGAACCAGTCCTTGTCACCGGAATTGAAGCTGTTGCCGAAGACCATCCGCGCCCAAAGGAACTGGTCGATCGGGTCAAAGTCAAGATAAGCATTGACCACGTTCGGGTCGTCCTCCGGCAGGTACAGGCCACTGGCCATCAGCAGGCTCTGGTTGAAACCCTGCTGGTGGGGCGCCATGCCGCCATTGCGCCCGAGGTGCCACTTGCCGATATGAAAGGTCTGGTAGCCGCGGTCGCGCAGTATCTCGGCGATGGTCACCTCCTCTGCCGGCAGGCCCTGTTGCTCGAAAGGCGGTTTACCCGCATCGAGATCTGCGTTGTACAAGGTGGGTGGTAGACCGTTGTCCATGCTGCCTGAAATGCGTGTCACCATGCCCGCCATACCCGGCGGCGTCGGCGTGAATTCGAAGCCCGTGCGGGTGGGATAACGACCGGTCATCAGCATCGCCCGCGACGGCGCACAGGTACCCGCCCCCGAATAGGACTGGGAGAACACCGCGCCCTCGGCCGCCAGCTGGTCGATATGGGGCGTCTGCACGCGCCCGCCCGCGACGCCGCCGCCGAAAGTGGAAATATCGTTATAGCCCAGATCGTCGGCGACGATCAGGATGATATTCGGCGGGCGCTGACCCGGCGACTCGCTGGCCTGCTCAGGGCCCGCGCTCCAGGCAATCTCCCGCGGCGGGCCGATCGCGTGTTCCTTCGCCGACCTGTACTTGACCAGCGCCAAGAGCAGGGTGGTCCGGTTCATGTAGGCCAGGCCGCCCGCCAAGATAACCAGGGCGAGCAGTGACACGGCTACTTTTTTCAGCATGGGTTACTCCGACTTGAACGCTTCCCCAGCGGCCAATGCATTCAGGGGTGCGCTCATCGTCACTGGTTACGCAACTGCCGCTGGATTTCGCGGGCGATCAGCCACAGGCGATCCTGCCCCCACAGCGCGAGAACCTGCTCCCCCGTTGAGTCAAGCAAACGGAAACTGGGTACACCCCACAAACCGGCCTGGTACATCGCCTGTCGATTCTCTTCCAGGATCGGTTCCCAGCCCGGTTCGCCCAGGTGATGTCGTGCCTCGGCCCAGTCCAGACCCGCCGCTTCCACGACCCGGCGCAGGCCCCGGTCGTTGTTGGTGTTGACGCCCTCGACGAAGGCGTGCCGGAGGAAACTGGACAGCAGTTCGATAGCGCGCCCCTTCTCCACCGCCCAGGGGTAGAGCGAGTAGCAGCGCCGGACCGGGTCACCGATGGGGTCGTAGAAATTGCCGTAGGCCACCCCGGCGGCTCGCGCCTCCCTGGCCGCGTCCATGAAAATATACATGCCTTTCTCGCGCGTGGCAGGCACGCCGCGCATCACCATCGGCAGTACCGGTCGGACCACCAGTCTCACCCCGGTATCCCGGGCGAGCTGTACGGCTCGATCGAAGGATATGGCCGTGTAGGGACTGCGCAGGGAAGGGTAAATTTCCAGTGTCAGGGTGCCACCGTCCCTGAGTTCCCCCGCGTCCACCGCGGGGCGCGCCACCAGCAGCTGCTCACCCGGTTCCCGATCGGCTCCGAGTGCCGCCAGGCGTTGTTCCAGATGGTAGAGACGATCGACACCCCAGTACCACTCCCTGCCGTAGTAAAACATAGCGCCGGAGTAATGTTTGAGCTCACTGCGTCGGGCGGTGCCTGAATCCAGACGCGCTTGCCACTCACGCTCGCTGGCGGTGCCCAGACTGCCTGCCAGGCTCTGCAGGCGTAGGGCATCGCCAGACCACAGGGCATCTCCCACATGGGACGCACACTCTATAAAGCTCTCATCGTCCTGTGCCGCCAGCACGGCGGTCGCCAGTTCGACCAGTGATGCCTCAGGGGCCTCGGGATGCTCGGGAAACCGCAGGCCGTATTCCGGCGCCACGTGGAAGGCGTCATAGCGCGACAGCTGCATCAGCAGCTCCGGCTCGGCCACGTTATGACCCTGGGGCCCACGCACCAGGTGGCAGATCATCCTGACGTCGTAGCGCTGGCTGAACTGCAGCAGGACCTGGGCAGCCAGGTGGCTGTAGCCGTCCTCCACCTGGTGGAAGTACTCTACTACATGGGGTTGGCCTGACTTGATGCGGGCCCGCTCTGTTTTTACTCGCTGGCTTTCCAGCCGCCGGGGACTGGAGATACGGCGCAGGAAGAAAGAGTTCAAGCGGCGAAAAAGCGGGCTGGGATCCATGGTGGCCGCGCCGCCCTGCTCCTGGAATTGCGCGGTAGTATCCTGCTTTTCGGGCACGATGCTCAGTCCTCCCGAATCAAGCCCTGCAACAGGCTGGTAATAATCTCGGCACTGGCTTTTTTAGCCAAACCCTGGTGGTATCGCAGGCGATGCCACATTTCGAATGAAGCAATGGCGTCGACCGCTTCCCGTTGATCGCGCGGCAGCGACTGCAGTTCGGGCAACCAGTCGTCCAGGTCCTTGCGCAGCCCGCGCTGGGCCCGGGCGTAGTTCTTGCGCAGCACGTCGTAGCGCCACAGCTGGGCCTGGGTGCCGAGCACAATATTCCCGACGCTTTCGTACGCATCGGCGTGACGTTCAACGGCGTGCTCAATCCGCTCGTCCAGCGTGCCACCCCGATCACCACCCACGAACAGCGCTTCGTAGGAATCGCGAATAGCCTCGTCGGCGGCCTCGAACAGGGATTCCATATCCTCGAAATGCCGGAAGAAGGAGCGGATACCGACCCCGGCCCGCTCGGATATCTGCTGGGCAGTTGGCACCAGTACGCCTTCTTCCTGCAATGCCAGGGCCGCTTCGATAATCGCCAGCCGGCTGCGCTCACTGCGTAACCGGCGCCCATCGACGACCACGGACTGCTTTGTTTTTGACATAATGGCCCCGGAGTTTTTTCCCTGTTGCACTCAATTTAATGGCACTACTTATGCTAAATTATAGCGCAGGCCCGGGACAATGAGCAACATAACATTCTGGGGATTGATTGCGTCGCCTTACCAGCTGAAAATGCAGGCGCTGGCAGACCACGCCCGGCTGCCCTGGCAGCGCTTTCCCGACCAGGCGGGCACTGCAGCCGCTGTGTCCATGTTCCTGAAGTTGCGGCGCGCTCGCCGCCTGGAGCGAGTGCAGCGTTACCCCGCGTACCTGCCCGGCGTGGACGAGTACCCGGCAGTGCCCTATTACACGTTTGACGGAAAGCAGTTCTACTACGATTCCACCGGACTGGCATTGCACATCGAGTCAATGCGACTGTCCACGCAGTCGCCGTTACCCGGAGACCCTGCCGCCCGGTTCATATGCCAATTGATCGACGAGGCCTTCGACGAATTCGGCCTGTACATGGTCCATCACCAGCGCTGGGTCACCTCGGCCAGCACCAATGTGATGGGGGCCATGACGGTGCGGGAGATGCGGCGCCTGCTTCCGTCTTTCACGCGCAATACAGTCGCTGACCGGCTCGCCCGGCGGCAGGTACGACGCTGCCCCTACCTCTTCAGCACGGCTCCCGAAGGTTTCGAGTGCGGCCTGCCCACCGGGCTGACGCCGCCCTCCAGGCCCGGCTTTCCACCCACCCATGAACTCCTGGACACCGCCTGGCGCCGCTACCTCACTGCGATGGAACAGATTCTGAGCAGACAGCCATACCTGCTCGGGGAACGTTTCACCCTGGCGGACGCCAGCGCCTCCGGGCAACTGGGCATGAACCTGGTGGATGGTCGGGCTGCCGACTTACTGCTGGATCTGGCGCCGCTGACCTTCCAGTGGCTGGGCATGATCCGCGACGGCGCGCACCGCAACAGTACCGGTGAACCGGTCGTGACCGACGCCCTGGCGCCGCTGCTGCAGTGCATCGTCGACACGTTCATCCCGCTCATGCGCCAGAACGCGGCCGCCTACGAAAACGCATTGGCACGAGGGCAACGGGTGTTCAACGAGGCGGCCTTCGACCGGGGCGAGGCACTTTATGACGGCACCTTGCTCGGCCTGCCCTTCCGGTCGGTGGCCAAAAGTTTCCAGGTGGTGACCTGGCACGCCTTGTGCGAGCAGTGGCAGGCACTGGCAGACCGTGACCGCCAGCAACTGACCGGGCAATTCCCGCTGCTGGAGGACGGCCTTTTTACGCGGCAAAGCGCCCGGCAAGGCCCGGGCGCTGACCCACGTCAGGCCGCGTCGGACTGACTGCCGGCGACGCCGCCGACCATCGAGGCGAGCCGGTCGGTGATGATCTGCTCGGCGTCGGTCACGATGGTCCGGACCAGTTCCTCGCAGGTCGGAATGTCGTTGATCAGGCCGCCGCACATGCCGACGGTGACCATGCCGGCCTCGATATCCCCGGTGCTCCAGGCCTTCTCCTGGTTGGCGCCGGATACCAGGTGGTGGACCTGGCCAAAATCACCACCGGCGGCCTCTATCGCAGCGACCTCATCCGCGACCGTGTTGCGGTAGACGCGAGCCGTGTTTCTGTAAGTGCGGAAAATCAGGCGGGTCTGGTTCTCGTCCATCTCCACGACCTTCTGCTTGATGCCCTCGTGGATCGGCGCCTCCTGCGTGACCAGGAACCGGGTACCCATGTTGATGCCGTCGCAACCCAGGGCCAGCGCGGCCGCCAGGCCGCGGCCGTCGGCGATACCGCCCGATGCGACCACCGGGATGCTGAGTGCCTGGGTAGCAGCGGGGAACAACACCAGGCCGCCTACATCCTGCTCACCCGGGTGGCCTGCACATTCGAAGCCGTCGATGCTGACCACGTCGACGCCGATTCGCTCGGCCTTCAGGGCGTGGCGCACGGCCACGCACTTGTGGATGACCTGGATGCCCGCGCCCTTGAAACGCTCCATAAAGGGCTCGGGACTGCGGCCCGCGGTTTCCACGATCTTCACGCCGCTGTTGATGATGACGTCCACGTAATCGTCGTAATTGATTTCGCTGGCCACCACGCCCACGGTCAGGTTGACGCCGAAGGGCTTGTCGGTCAGTGACCGGCACCGCGCAATCTCCGCCTCCAGACCCTCGGGGGTGGGCTGCGTGAGCGCGGTCATCACCCCCAGCGCACCGGCATTGGAAGCCGCTGCGGCCAGGTCGGCGGTTCCGACCCGCATCATGCCGCCACAAATAATGGGCGTCTCGATACCCAACAGCTCGGTCAGTCTGGTCTTCACTCGGTCGATCTCCTTCTACACGATTGATTAGGCGGGCAAGACTACATTATTGGCATTTTATGTGTCAATAATCGCAAAACCCGGAGCGGGTGCAATAAAACAGACAAACCCGCTTCCAACCCGGCAGTCACGGTGGTCAAATGAACAAACCCACAGTGGAGAACTGCTCGCGATGGTCGTCAAGCACACCTTTTGCCGTACCTGTGAGGCCACCTGCGGCCTGGAAGCGGAGGTCGAGGACAACCGCGTCGTCAAACTCCGGCCGGACAAGGCGCATGTCGTCAGCAAAGGCTACTCCTGCGTCAAGGGTATCCACTTCGACAAGGTGCAGAACAGCCCGGACCGCGTCATTGCGCCCCTGAAACGGGTGGGAGACCAGTGGCAGACCATCGGCTGGGACCAGGCGATCACCGAGATCGGCGCCCGAATACGCGGCCTGGTGGATCAACACGGCCCGCAGAGTTTCGCCCACCTGGTCGGCTCCGCCGGTGGCGCCAACCTGCTGGCGCCGATGTTCCGCAACGCGTTCTATCAGGCGCTGGGCTCGCGGCGCATGTACGGCACCGGCACCTGCGACACCACCAACAAGTTCCGCGTCTGCGAGGACATGTACGGCTCGCCCTTCCGGCTCGCCTACCCCGATATCGAAAACACTGAATTTGTCATGGTGATCGGCGCCAACCCGGCGGTCTCCGGCAATACCCTGTACCACCTGCCCGCCGCGGTGCAGCGGTTCAAGGCCATCACCACACGAGGCGGACGGGTGCTCTTCATCAACCCGCGACGCATCGAGACGGCGCACGCGGGTGAGCACCACTTCATCCGCCCGGACACCGACCTGTACTTCCTGGCCGCGTTCTGCCGGGAACTCCTTCACCAGCAGGGCGTAGACCGGCAGACAGTCGAGAAGTATATGGAAGGCTTTGCCGACCTCGAGGCAGCGGTCGAAACCTGGACGCCGGAACGCCAGGCCGAGGTGACCGGCATTGCGGCCGACACCCTGCGCGAACTGGTCAGCGCCCACCGCGGCGCCCAGGGTGCCTGCCTCTATATGGCCACCGGCGTGAACCAGGGCCGCAGCGGCACCCTGTGCTTCTGGTTGCTGGAGGCCATCAACGCGATTTCCGGCAATCTCGACCGCCCCGGCGGCATGCTGATGGGGGAAGGCCTGTTCGACATGGCGCGGCAGGTCAAGGAGGAGGGACAACTCACCGCGCGGGTGGACCGGGAAGACGGGCTGGTCAGCGTGGTCGGCCTGCAGCCCTCGGGGATGCTCGCCGAGGACCTCGAAAGCGGCCGCGTGCGCGGGATGATCGTCGAGGCCAGCAACCCGCTACTGGCCTGCTCCAACCCGGACGGGCGACTGGACCGGGCTTTCGCCGGCCTCGACCTGCTGGTGTGCATCGACCTGTTCCGCAATGAGGTGGGCAATCTCGCCGACTATATCCTGCCCGCCCCCACCTGGCTGGAGCGCGCCGAGCTGCCCTACGCCCTGCAGAGCTTTACCGCGAACACACCGATACCGTACATGAGTTACAGCGATCCGGTGGTGGACGCGCCGCCGGAAGTCCGCCATGAGTGGTGGATCTACAGCCGCCTGGGGGAAGCCGCCGGCGTGACCATGTTCGGCAAGGGCTGGCTTGCCGCCCTGCTCAAGCTGAACACGCGCCTGGCCTACTCGCCATGGCGCTGGCTGCGCAAGCTCGCCCTGACGCCGGAAAAGATGATCGACGGCATGCTGAAAAAAGGCGGACTGCCGGGTCGCAAAGCCTTCCTGCGCGACCACCCGCACGGCCTGCTGCTGGAACCCAACCGCGGCGGCAACTTTCTCGGTACCGACCGGGTCCTGACCGACAGCGGCAGGGTCAGGCTCGCCCCCGGCGACTACGTGCGGGCTTTCGCGGACAATGCCGAAACCCTCTTCGCAGAGGAACTGGCGCGGCGAGACCAGTTCAAGCTGATCGGCAAGCGCGAGATCAAGCGCATGAACACCGCCTCGGCGAACGTGCCCCGCCTGGTGAAGGATGCCAGCAACTACGCCTACATCAGCCGCGAGGATGCCCGCGAACTCGAGGTGAGCACGGGCGACACGGTGGCGGTGCGCTCGGCCTTCGGCAGCATCCGGATACCGGTCAAGGTGAGCGACGAAATGATGCCCCGCACCGTGGCGATTCCCCAGTGCTGGGGCCACGCAGACGCCGACGGTTTGAGCCACGCGCAGCGGCACCCGGGCGTCAACTCCAACCTGCTCGCCGGGGACGGCCCGGACAACATCGAGAAGCTGTCCGGCATGTCGCACCTGTCGGGCATCTTCGTGGAGATTGAGGGCGCATGAAACCTGCAACAACACGCATTTATCCACCTCTTGGGGCCGGCCTGATCGCCCTGCTGCTGACCCTGGGCGCCTGCTCGGACGGCAGCGACAGGCCGGACCAGCCGGCCAAACCGCAGGCGGCCAATCCCCTGGTGGAGGGACCGGTCAGCGGTGGCGGGGCCGAGGATTGCTGCAAGCTGATCGCCGGACCCATTGAAATCGACCTGTCCGATTACATCGGTTATACCCGCGGCACCCCCTTCTATGCCGGACTGTACTTCGACGAGGCCGAGCTGGGCTACCGCGAGACCGAGTACTTCATTTCGGGAGAGGCAACCTCCTACAGCGCCACCGACGAACTCGGTGAGGACGGGGTGTGGTCGGTGCAGCCAGCGGACAGCGAATCGTACAAGTCACGTATCGTCGTGCTGCGCCCCGACAACCCGGACGATTTCAACGGCACGGTCGTGGTGGAGTGGTTTAACGTGTCCGGGGGCGTGGATGCGGCGCCAGAGCTGGTGCAGACACACACCGAACTGATCCGCGAAGGGTACGCCTGGGTAGGCGTGTCCGCCCAGTCGGTGGGAGTGGAAGGCGGCGGCGCCTTCGAAGCTCCCCTCAAAATGGTCGACCCGGAGCGGTATGGCAGCCTGAGCCACCCCGGCGACAGCTTCTCCTACGATATCTATTCCCAGGCTGCCCAGGCCGTACGTAACCCCATGGGCCTGGATCCTCTCGACGGTCTCCAGGTGCAGTACATGATCGGTATGGGCGAGTCCCAGTCGGCGGGGCGCATGGTTACCTACATCAACGCCATTCACCCCACGATTGACCTGTTCGACGGCTTCCTGGTGCACAGCCGCGGAAATCGCAGCGCGTCGCTGTCACAGGAACCGCAGCTTGCTATCCCCACGCCGCAACCCACCCTGTTTCGCACCGATATTCCCGAGCCCATCATCGGCGTGGAAACGGAAAGCGACATCCTGCGCGGTGGCGCGGCCGTGGACCCCCAGCCCGATGCGGATAATTACCGGCTGTGGGAGGTAGCGGGTAACGCGCACTATGACGCCTACGGCGTGGTCAAGGGCCCGGTGGACCGGGGTGGCGACCCCTCGGTTGCCGAGGTCATCGAGTCCCGGGATGCCGGCGCGGCAGGCCTGATCGAGTGTGATCGGCCGATCAATGACGGTCCGGCACACTGGGTGTTGAAGGCAGGCGTCGCCGCACTGGATAACTGGATACGCAGCGGCGAGCCCGCCCCCTCGGCGGCGCCGATAGCACGCAACGCTGCGGGAACCGGCCTGCGACGAGACCAGTACGGCAATGTTATCGATGGTGTTCGCACGCCCTACGTGGATGCGCCAGTCGCCGCCTTCTCCGGCTCTGGACAGACCGGCACCAGCTTCTGCTTCCTGTTCGGGACCACGGCGCTGTTCGATGCGGCGACACTGGCAACACTGTACCCCGACCGGCGCGCCTACATCGAGGCCATCGATGCCGCCACCGACAGTGCCGTCGAGCGGGGTTTTGTACTGCCCGCGGACGCGGAGCTGATCAAGGCCCAGGCGCGCAACTCCGACCTGTTCGCACAGTAACCAGACCCGCCATTCCCGTACAGCAGCTCTCGTTGCCACTTTTGTCCCTTGTGATATATTGTTAGCGGTAGCTATCTTTTAGCTGACTACCTTTTTACTATTCGGGGACTTTCTCTATGCGCCAGACGGCACTCAATGAAATCATAAACAGATCCAGGCTATTATGTTGCGGCGTTCTGCTGGCCGCCACCGCGGTGAACGCCAACGCCGAGCTTCAGCCCGGTGACCGCTACGTCCACATGGGCAGTTCTTTTGCCGCGGGGCCGGGGATTCAAAACAACCTGGACGAGAACTGTGGTCGATCCGACCAGAATTATGCCCACCTGGTGGCAAGGGAACTCCAGCTCGATCTGGTCGATGTCAGCTGCAATGGTGCGACCATCGACAACATCGTCTACCTGCCCCACACGTCGCCGTTTGGAGGCGAGACTTTACCGCCTCAGATGGAGGCCCTTACGGAGGACACCCGACTGGTGACCATCACGGTCGGCGGCAACGATTTCAATTACGCCGGGAACCTCCTGAGAGATTCCTGCCAGGCTGACCCGACGCCGGTCGCAGACCTGCCCGAGTACATTGCTGACCTGATATGCGGTCCCGCAAGCCCGGAGACCAACAGGCTGGCCTCGGACTACGCACTGGCCCTGGTCAAGGCGGAACTGTCAGAGATGCTGCGGCAGATTCGCGAGCGGGCGCCCGAGGCAACCGTCGTGCTGGTGGACTATGTTTCCATGTTGCCGCCACACGGCGGATCCTGCGGCAGTGTCATGCCCCTGTCGACCGAAGACGCCCGGCACTTCCGGCGCCAGGCCAACAGGTTCCGCGTTGCCAGTAAGCGCGCGGCGCGTCAGCGCGGAGCACTGATCGTGCAGTGGTCCCGGGCCAGCGAGGAACACCATGTGTGCTCGGATGATCCCTGGGCCAACGGCTGGGTGTTCGATCTCGGTACAGGCGTTATAGGCTATCACCCCAACGCCGAGGGCATGCGACAGGCGACAAGGTTGGTGCTGGAGGCACTGTCTGCGACAGAATAGAGCTGGCACCTGTGGATTCAACCGCTGGTTGACGCGTCCGGCGGGCCCGTTGCGTTGAATCCCTCGTGAAATACAACCTGGCCCCGGGGCACCTTCCCGTCGAAGGACTGCACGAAAAATACTTCCGGGGGAACGCCTTCATAGACCAGCCCCTCAGTATTATCGAAGCCGAATCTTCGGTAATACTGGGGGTGCCCCACCAGGCAACAACCTTTTGCCTGGAGAGCCTGCAACCGGGACAGCCCCTCTCGTATCAGGGCGCTGCCGATACCTCGCCGCTGGAAATCCGGCAGTACCGAAACAGGGCCCAACCCGTACCAGTCGGTCGTGCCATCTGACATGGTTACCGGGGAAAACGCAATGTGCCCCACCACTTGTCCGTCGAGTTCGGCAACCAGGGAGATCGTCAGCGCATTGGCGACCCTCAGGGCCTCGACTATGAACTGCTCCGTGTGACTGCTGATCTCCATGGTCTCGAAAGCAGCCGCGGTAACCGCTGATATGGCGGCGAAGTCCGTGTCACGCTCGTCCCTGATTATCATCTGGCTCACGATTTAAGGCTGCTCTTGTAGCTTCAGGTGTTGCTCGACGTAGGCCACAAACTCGTCATCGAATACGTGTCGGTTCAACTCCCAGTAGGATTTGCCACCGCTGCGCGCCAGTGTGGCCAACAGGTAATGCAGCTGCGTCTTGGCCAGCTTCCCCTGGGCTGCGGCAAACGCATATTGCCAGGCGAAGAACAGCTGATCCATCAACATCCGAAACCGCAGTCGCTCATCGCTGTGCAGAGCATCGAGGTCATTCATTCCCCGGGTATATAGGGCGGCAATTTCCTCGTTTTCGATCAGGTAGGCGCGCCATCGGTCGGCATCGTCCTGTATGCCCCGATGCGCGGCGTCGCGCAACATAAAATTGTTCTGGCGAATCTGCAGGGCCAGGTAGACCAGGGTGGCTACCGTGGCGATGGCGGCAATCAGCTCCCCGATGTTTCCGACTTCGTCCAGTGTCATGAAATTTCCCGGTTGTCGCGCACATTGGAATCATAGACCGAAAATTGGAGTTTGAGCAGAAATTATCCCGCTGTGCGCGACCGGCGCAATTTCATCCAATTAGCGCTGTTGCGTAAAGACAAGTTCTATACAATGGCCTGTCGCTCCCGGAAGGAACCGGACTATGGAACTCACTCTGCGCGCGGTCATTCTGGGACTGGTGCTGTCCGTCATTATGGGCGCCGCCAACGTGTACCTGGGGCTGAAGGCGGGGATGACCGTGTCCGCGTCGATCCCGGCGGCGGTGATTGCCATGGTGATTCTCCGGGGGCTGTTCAGGAACGGCACTATCCTGGAATCCAACCAGGTACAGACCGCCGCGTCCGCGGGCGAGAGCCTGGCGGCGGGAATCATCTTCACCATGCCGGCCATGATCATGATAGGGTTCTGGACGGAATTCGATATGCTGACCACCACCCTCATCGCCTTTGCGGGCGGGCTGCTGGGCATTTTATTCATGATTCCCATGCGCCGGGTGTTCATCACCAATGCCGACAAGGAACTCAAGTACCCCGAGGGGGTGGCCTGCGCCGCGGTATTGCGAGCCGGTGAAGCCGACGGCAACTCGAAGGCGGGCGCGAAAGGCATATTCCAGGGCGCCCTGCTGGGTGCCAGCTTCAAGCTCATGTCCGGCTTCCTGGGGGTTACCAGGCACATGCTGGAGGGGGCAACATCCATCGCCGGGCGCACGTTCTACTTCGGTGGCGACATCTCGCCGGCGCTGGTCGCGGTCGGCTATATCGTTGGCCTGAATATCGCTGTCCTGCTGTTCCTCGGCGGCTCCCTGGCCTGGTTGATCGGTATACCGATATTGAGTGCAGGCGCGGGAGCCGACCTGGCACCACTCGACGTGGCGTGGTCCACCTGGTCGGCCCAGGTGCGCTATGTCGGGGTCGGGGCGATGGTGGTCGGTGGACTCGCCTCTATCTTCAGGGTGCGGCACGGGCTGGTGCATGCCATTGCCGAGCTGTCGCATTCGCTGTCCAATAACGGAGCGGAGAAAGCCGATGGCGACAAGGATCTGCCCGGTCCGGTCATCGCATTTTTTGCCATTCTGGCCATCCTGCTGGTCGGCATCGTCTATTTCCAGATGACAAAGAACCTCGGTATTACCCTGCTGGTCACCGGCGTGATGGTCATCATGTCGTTCTTCTTTACCGCGGTCGCCAGTTACATCGTGGGCCTGGTCGGCAACTCCAACAGCCCGGTCTCCGGGATGACCATTACCGCGGTCCTGTTCACCGGGCTGCTGATCCTGATGTTCGGTTATACGGGCATGACCGGTATGGCGGCCACGCTGGGGGTCGCGGCGATCGTCTGCTGCGCGGCCTGCACCTCAGGTGACGTCTGCAATGACCTGAAGACCGGCAACATGGTGGGAGCCCAACCCTATCGCCAACAGATCATGCAGATTGCCGGCGTTTTCGTGGCTGCGTTGGTGATGGCGCCCATCCTGCAGTTGTTGCACGACTACACTCCTGGCGGCATCGGCGGCCGGGAGCTGTCTGCACCGCAGGCCGCCCTGTTTGCCAACCTGGTGCGCGGGTTTTTCGGTGATGGCCAGATCCCCTGGAACCTGGTCGGCATCGGCTCGGCTGTCGGGGTCGCCGTTCTGGTACTCGACCATATTCTGCTGCGGGACAAGTCGTTTCGTTTACACCTGATGCCCATCGCGGTCGGCATGTACCTGCCCTTCGGGCTGGCGGTGCCCATCCTGACCGGCGGCATCCTGAACTGGTTGATCACCCGCGGGCTCAGTGATGAGGTGGCGGAACAGAAGAGCCGCGGCGGCGTGCTGTTTGCCTCGGGCGCGATTGCCGGCGAATCCCTCATGGGCGTCGGCCTGGCTGTCCTGGCCAGTGTCGGGCTCACCCGGCTGGATCTGCCACTCGGAGACGGGGTCGTGACAGGTTTGTCGGTCGCCGCCGTCCTGGTCGGCATAGTGGCGTTCCGCCGCACGTCATGGCGGGCAGCGCAGTGACAGGCTAGCGATACCAGTCGTATTCGCGGGGGTGGATGTCCGCCATGAAAGCCTCGAACTCCGCCTGCTTGATCTGCCGGTACAGCTGCAGGTAATTGCTGCCAAGGTATTCGGGCAGGATGGTCGCCTGCTGCATCCGGTCCAGCGCCTGCCACAGGGTTAAAGGCAGGGATTCGTCTACTGCGGTACCGGCATTGCCGCCGGTTTTCGCGCCCGGATCGAGTTCCGCCGTCAGGCCGTGATGCACGCCCGCGAGGATCGCCGCGACCACCAAGTAGGGGTTGGCCTCGGCGCCCGACACGCGATGTTCAAGGCGGCGGTTGGCCGCATCACCCGGCGGGACGCGAAAGGCGACCGAGCGATTGTTGTCACCCCAGTCTGCCGTCACAGGTACGAACTGGTCCGGCTTGAAGCGCCGGTAAACGTTCAGGTTGGGTGCAAAGATGGCCATTGCCTCCGCCATGGTGGCCTGCAGCCCGGCAACAGCATGGCCCAGTTTTTGATCCCCGTCGGCCCGGGTCGGGTCAAACAGGTTGTTGCCGTCGGCATCCAGCAAACTGAGATGCACGTGCAAGCCGCTGCCGGACTGGTCCGCGAACGGCTTGGACATGAAACTGGCATCGTAGCCGCGCGACCGGCTGACGCCGGTGACGGCCCGGCGCAGCAGCGCCGCGTGGTCCGCGGCCAGCACGGCATCGGCCTGGTGCTGCAGGTTGATCTCGAACTGGCCCGCGCCGTACTCGCTGATCATTGACGTGGTCGGGATTCCCTGCACCCGGCAGGCGGACTCGATGGCAGCCAGAATCTCGCCGAACTCATCCAGCTTGTCGAGGGATAACACCTTGCCGCAGGTCTCGGCCAAACCGGTCCGGGGCGATGTTGCCGCGCGCGGTGTACCGTCCTCGGCGGGCACTGGATCGAGCAGGTAGAACTCCAGTTCCAGCGCCAGCTGCGGCTTGCAGCCCAGCTCGTCGAAGCGCGCCAGCACCTGTTGCAGTACCCGCCTCGGCTCGTGCCACAGGGGCTGGCCATTCACGGCACCGATAAACTCACACAGCACCTGCGCCTTGTCGCCCGCCAGCCAGGGCACGGGACACAGGCTGCCGGCCAGGGGTACGGCGATGGCGTCCGGATCGCCATCGGAGAAACCGTAGCCCATCGGGTCCGCGGAATTGCCCATCGCATCGACCATTTGTATCGCGGCGCAGACCGGCGTGCCCTTGTCGAACACCCCGCGCATTGCGCTGGCGGGCAATCGCTTACCGACAGCATTGCCGCACAGGTCGATGACCAGTACGTCGAGGTGGGAGGTGGCCGGGTGGGCCTGCAAATACCGCTTACATTCGTCTGCTAACTGGCTCATATGTCTTGTAAATCTGCGTTCGCGGGAGCGAAAAGATACCATGATTCCAGCGGGGGTGCTGCAGTCAGGGCAGCGAGGGAAAGCGTTGGATCACAGGGACCAGGATTACGGAGGCGATCACCATCACTACCGCGTACACGGCGGACGCGGGCATAAGGGCCATGTCCTGCACGACATTCACCGCTATGAAAAACGCCACCGGCGGATTCTGTATGCCCACATCGAAAAGCATGGCGACACGTTCTGGTCGTTCGAGCCCGATACTGCGGGCAATGACGAGGGAAGCGGCACATGACGTCGTGAACAAAACCAATGTCGGCACGCCTGCGTCAACAAATGCCAGGCGGTAGTTGTCGAATTCCGAGTACCAGACGGCCAGTACCAACAGGAAGAACAGACCCGAGGTCAAAGGAAACAACACCCGCTCTATACCAACCGATGCAAGCGGTGCGAAATGCCGGACCAGCATGCCGAGGATCACGGGCACAAACGTGACGAGCAACAGTTGTTGCAACAGGTAATCGAAGGGGATGGTGATCACCTCGGCTTGCGCGCCAAGCAGGTGTTGGCCCAGGAAGAGAATTACCGGAATCGAAAGGACCGCCAGCATTGAATTCACGGCGGTCAGAGACACCGACAGCGCAGTGAAGCCCCCGGCCAGGCGGGTGAACAGGTTGGAAGTCACCCCTCCGGGACAAACCGCCAGCAGCAGCAAGCCAAACGACGCGACATCGCTGAGCGCAAATGCCCTGGCGATTACAACAGCAAACAAAGGCAGCAGGAACAACTGGCAGGCGAGTGTAAGGATGAAGGCCCTGGGCCGGGTAATGACCCGCCTGAAATCGTCGATTGAAAGACCTATGCCGATACTGAACAGAATGCTGAATAGCGCGATACCCAACAACGCCTGCAGGTAGCCCGCAGCCATCTGTTCACCCGGCCAGGGTCGGGTTGGCCCTGGCGAGTATTCCCTCGGTGCGCTTCCTCAGTTGGGCGTCGTTGGCCTCGCTGGGAGGCAGAATCCAGAACTGCCCGGCCCGGATCCCGGCAAGGCAGGTTTCGGCCACCTCCTCCGGTTCTGTGAGCAGCATGTTCTTGAGCCCCGAGGCCTTCGCCAGGTCCGCCATACTGGTGTAGGCCACCGGTTCATTGTCGTCGCGCAGGCGCTCGGGGCGATTGCGCATGGAACTGAGGATATTGGTGTTCACCAGGTGGGGTCCCGGAAACAGCACATGGGCCTTCAGGGCCGCGCCCTCCATCAGGAACTGGTAGTGCAGCACCTCACTCATGCTGGTCACCGCCGCCTTGGTGGCCGCGTAGATCGGCGTGGTGGGCATCGAGGCCAGGCCGCCATTACCGGAGGAGGTGTTGACCACGTGGCCTGCCTCGCCGTGGGCCAGCATATTGGGAACAAAGGCGCGCACGCCGTTAGCCACACCCATGACGTTGACGCTGAAGCCCCACTCCCAGTCGTTGGGGGTCAGGGTCCACATGCGGCGCTGGGCTTCCTTGATGCCCACACCGGCGTTATTGCACAGTATATGCACGTTGCCGAAGGCTTCGCGGCTGGCGGACTCGAGCGCGGCCATCGACTCCGGACTGGTGACATCCGCCTGCACCCCGATAACGTTCAGGCCCCGCGACTGCAACTCGGCGCTGGATTGCTCCAGGGCTGCGGCTTCGACGTCGGCCATCACCACGTTCATACCCTGCTGCGCGAACAGTTCGCACATGCAGCGCCCCACACCTGAGGCGCCACCGGTGATCACGGCGGTCTTTCCCCGGAAGTCTCCCTCCATTTCTGGTCACTCCTGTATGGCAGCGAAGCCGCCTTGTTATGCAGTCTTCACGACACCGCTTCCAGGTCGGTCGGTACGCCGTCCTCCCCGGGATAGGGTCCGCCGACATAGAACTGGGCAAAGTACTTGCGAAATCGCATGATGGGCCCGTCGCCATCACAGAGTACCGGGTTGCGCAGGTGAAACTTGTTGTGCCAGATGGGAATATCACCCTCCACGCCGCGCTGGCCGTTGGTGTTTTCAATGGCCGCCTGAATACCCATGTACTCGAAGGAGTCCTGCGGATAGGACTGGTACATATAAACGAAGCGCACGTCGACCGTTTCATCGTTAACCGGTGTCACAAGCACCTGCAGCAGGTAGTCCATGAAGCCCGTAAAACGCACCCACTTCTGGCCGGCACCGTTCTGCATCACCTCTACCGTTGATTCGATTTCGCGTTCAGTGCCCGACCCGTCGGCCACGATGCGCGTGCCGCTGACCAGGCTGTGGCGCACATGCCTGTCATAGCGGGTGTCCCCCTCGGGCACCGCCTCCATCTGGTGAACAAACTTGAAATGCGCCACGTCCACACCGTTTTCCGCAATCTCCTGCGGACAGGAATCAAGGGTCCACTGGAACCGCGCCCGCTCCGACCACGCCGGATCATCGACTTCATCGAGCAACATCACCTCGTGATCAGGCGCCGCTCCCAGCGGGTGATACCAGGCCCAGATGACCTCGTTTTTCTCGCACACCGGGTAGGTCTTGAGACAGGGCCTGCCCTCCCATTTGGGCGGGATGCGGCTGGCATAGGGAATAGCCGTTATGACGCCGTCCGTGTCGTATTGCCAGTGGTGGAAAGGGCAACGGATCGATTCCCCCTGTACCGTACCGCCGTGCCCAAGGTGGGCCCCCAGGTGGGGGCAGGCGGGATCGGCCAGGCCAACCTTCCCGGATTCGGTACGAAACAGGACCATATCCCGGTCGAAATAATGTACGTTGCGCACTTCGCCAACGGCGAGTTCGTCACCGTAAGCGATACAGAACCAGCCAAAGGGCATGGGCATGGGAAACCGGTCAGACATGGCTGCTCTCCTCAGCTACCTCAGGCGGCGGCATCGACGAAATCGGATTTCAGGGGGCCGATACGCGCGGCCATCGCGTTCAATGCATCCACGTCCAACTGGTAACAGTTCAACGCGTTACCTCCCAGCATAGCCTCGATCTCCTGCTCCGGCAGTCCCTTCATATAGGTCAGCAGTTTCTCTCGGGTTTTTGGCCAGGAGCCTTCCGGGTGCGGATAGTCAGTACCCCACATGATTCTATCGATACCGATTTCATGACGCACCGCAGTGGAGCCCTCGTCGAACAGGGCAGAGGCGCCAATCCAGCAATTGCGTCTGAAATATGCGCTGGGAGGCATGGTGAGATTGCTGCGAAAGTCGCCCAGCTTGCCGGTCGTATGCTTTACCGAGGCGCGTACGTCCATCAGTTCGAGCAGGTGTGGCACCCAGAACTCACTCACCTCGGTAAGGGCGAATCGGAGCCGGGGGAACTTCTCGAATACGCCACCAAAGATCAGGTGCCACAGGGGACGTCCCGCCCACCAGGCAAACTCGGTGAGAAAGATACCCATGGCGCCCGGCAGTTCATAATTGTAATCGGGCACCGGGCCCGAGTGGGTGTGTACGACCATGTTATTTTCCTGGCAGAATTCCCAGATCGGGTAGTACCTGGGATGGTTGTAGGGATCCCGGTCCCCCATCAGCGCCGGTATCAGGATGCCCTTGAGTCCATTCCTGTGGGCCCACTTCACTTCCGCCAGGGCCTCGTCCACGTCATACAGCATCAATACGACAGCCAGCCCGATGCGACGCAGCGGTTCGTCCCGGCAGAACTCGGCAATCCAGCGGTTGTGGGCCCGCGCGCCGGCCCACTGCAGTTCCGGGTCCACGCCCCAGGGCTTGAGAGCCAGGCCGGCACCAAAGGGGGGCGCATTCTGCTCCGTAATACCGTCCGGAAACAGAACTTCAGCCACCACGCCGTCACTGTCCAGCACACGGTTGCGCACCGCGCCATCCCAGGCGCCCCTGAGCTTATCCTCGATACCCTGGCGCCACTTGTCATTAAACTCCGCAATCAGCAGCTTTTCCTCTGCCTTGCGCGTCATTTCGCGCTGGATGGGCAGGGCCTGGTCGAAGGCCTCGTGATATTTGCTTTCCAGGTAATCCCGGTAGCCTTCCATGGGCAGGCCGGCATGCCCGTCGGTGGAAACAATCAGATAGCGGTCCATGGTCATTACTCCTTCCGGTTGCTCTGGCCGCGCTCAGCCGGGAATGGGGCCGCCATTGTGGCCCGGCCAACGGCTACCGGATATGGTGTCGATATGCGGCCAGAAGCCCTCCGGGTCGAGCGGGCCTGCCAGGGTGATATCCCGGCTCAGGTACTCGGGCCACCACAAATGTGCGGAGACCTGCTCCAACATCGGCAGGCGGGTGGCGATAGGATCCCAGGGGCTCTCTCGCAGAACGAGCTCCCCGTTCAAGGCAACGCGGTGGCCGGGACCATACCTGCCCTGCACGTGCACCACATGGGGCGGAAAATCGTAACCCTGGCCAAAGCCCACCTGGCGCGACACTTTTACCCACCACTCGTGGCGCTCCAGGCCGCTGGCGGGCAGCGGGTCTTCCTGTCCGAGGGTTCCCTTGAACTCCACGAAGGTGTAGCCCTGGTGCGTGCAGCGCGCCGAGACCCGGTCCCCGAAACGGTAGTACTCGGTTTCACAGGGGAACTTGGGCTGGCCGTTGGCAGACTGGCAGAGAATAATGGGAGCTTCCTGGCTGATACCATAGCCGAGGGCCCACTCACCGGGAATTCCCTGATAGCTTGCGTCAACGGTCATCAGGATGCCGTACTCGGGCTCGTCGTTCACCGGCAGGTTATAGATAGTGAGCGTGACGTTGGCGGTGTCGCAGTTCTCGATGCCAGGCGGCAACAGCTCCGCGATCTTGCCGGGATCAGTGCGGTAGACAATCTTCAGCATGGGCCACTGGCTGATTTCGCCAGGGCTGATCATCGGTTCCAGGGTGGGGTCGGACATGGCAGGCTCCTTCACTGACTGAGCTTACAAATTACACCCCCGGGTACCAGGGAAAAACCGTGTGAGCGTGTTTAGAGTGTTTCCGGCAAAGCGATATTCGACTTCCGCGGCAACCAGGCCTGCAGCAATGGGGAGAAGACAGCGCGCCTGACTCAATCTACTCGATACCAGATGGCCGAACTGATCGCCCGTTCCTGGAGAGTGGTGGGCTCTGGCGCCTCGACCCCCAGGCGCATGGCATCGTAGGTCGACCAACGGGGGGTCGGAATCTCGATAACCCGGGCGTAATAGAACGCCTCCTGAGCCGGATCGAATTCCGGATCCCGCCAGAACACGCTGAACTGACTCGCCCCGATGCTGTTGCTGTAGGCGGCCCTGTCGACATCCACGGTGTTGCCCACGGGCGGCACCTTGCCGCTGGCGTCGGGTTCACGGTCATCGGACAGCGCCACATCAAACACTTTCTCGTGACTGTCACCCCGACCATCGACCCAGCCCTTGATCACCTGCAGGCGGTCGAGGTTGGCGCCCTCAGGGTTCCTGGCGGCCCAGATGACAAAGCCGGGAGCCGATACCGGGCGGCGGTCCTCCATCCCGGGGGGTCGTGGCAAAACGCCACCCATGGGGACTCCAAGGGCATAAGCCTGCTCGAGCCAGTCCCTGCTGTGCAGCAGGTCGGGGGCGTAACTGAAGCTGCCAAAAAAGCGCAACATGATTCTTGGTCCCGACGTGGCATAGGTTTCCTTGCGTGCGAGCGCGTCATAGATCGACTCACGGGTATTTTCCTGTGCCCAGACACCGGCCAGGCCGGCAGCCCCCCATTTACGGGAACGGCGCATGGATTCCGGTAGCAGAATGGATTTGCCGAGCCGCAACCCTGCAGTGCCGTCCATGAGCGGCAATTTACCGTGGTGCCTGCTCTCCTCCACAGAGCTGCTGGCATTGTGGCTGTCGCTGCTGCCAATCACACCGAAACGGTAGGGATTGAAGCCCTCCCTGTGGGAGAACTCGATGCCGGCTCGAAGGGCATCGCGCGCGTAACTGCCACGCGGTTCACTGAAATCGCCGTCGGCACTGAGTTGGGATGTCATCAGCTCGAAATCGGCGAACTCATCCTCAGGCGACAGCATTGGATGGGTATCGGAGGTGCCCTTGATCTGCAGAATCTCGCTGATCGGCTCGTTGCGCATCCGCTGCCGGGCATATTCTTCTGTTAGCGCGCTGCCATCGAACTGTACCCGATCGTACATCAGGCCATTGGAGACATTGCCATTATGCGGAATGGCCATTACGGTCATGCCCGCCTGCCGCTGCCGGTCGAGGGCGTCCCACAGATCTTCGGGGTTATCGGAATCCAGCGAACTGAAGGGCAGTGCGGGTACATGGCTATCCCGGTATATGACGTTCCGGTGCAGGTTCTGCCCTTCCGGCATGGAACTCCACTCATAGCCCACCAGGGTGGTAAACACGCCCGGTTCATAGTGGGCATTGGCGGTATCGATCATCAGTTGCCACGCGTCCAGGCTGATTTGTCGCGCCCCGGGCCAGTCCGCGTACCTCTCCAGTCCCCTGACGCCGCCGACGGTCATCAACATCGCATAGGCCAGGGAAAGGGGACCGTCAGTGAGCAGGCGCTCACGGAGACTGCGTTTTTCCAGGGGCAGGGTGTTGCTGCGATCGACCCTCGCGACGCCCATATATTCGGAATGGTCGGTGACCGCCGCGAAATCCAGCGGCCGATCGATGCGTATGGGGTAGCCGACCGCGTGCTCGATCGTGCCACCACGGGTGAAGCGATAGGCATCGTCAGGTGTGGCCCTGACGCCCATGGTATAGGCATCCGTGGAATAACTGGTGTGGATATGCAGGTCGCCCCAGAGCAGGTGGCGATTGGGATCATGGTCGATCGCGGGTTTTGGGGGCGGCGGCTCTGCCCTGGCAGGGTCAAACGCAGGGAAAAGCGAGGGATCCTCGACCGGACTACAGCTGACCAGGGCAACGGCAATGAGGGCGGCCAGCGGCGATTTCAGTTGGTTCATGCCGGCCATCGCGCGCTAGTCCGCTGTCGTTTTCAACCGCTTGCGTCTTCTGTTCGCACGGAATAAATACAGTGCAAGGAACAGCACAAGCAACCCGGCAAACCAGGGCAGGTAAGTCGGCAGATAATGAAATACCACTGTGTTGATCAGTACCTGTTTCGCTACCGAGTAGTCTTCGGGGATGGGCAGCACGCCGACGTGCGACACGTAGGCGGTGTATTGCGCGCGCATCTCCCGATACAGGTCCGGCATCTGAACGCTCAGGTCAGTGGTTTCCCCGGGATCCTCACTGATTCTGTAGAGCCGCCACTGCCTGTCCCCCACGGGAGGCTGGTTTCTGACCAGTTTGTAGTCACCGCGATACAATGCCGAATTACCCGAGAATTCATAGCCAATCGCCTCCTCGCTGTCATGCAGCGGACTTGATCCGCCCTCGAAAATGGCCAGCAGGCTCTTCCCCTCCAGTGTCGCCTGCCCTTCTTCCGCTACGGGCAACTCGACCCCGGCAATCTCCAGTATCGTGGGCGCCAGATCCGTGACGTAGGCGAACTCGCGGTACACCGCCCCCGCTTCGAAGGCGGGGTGCCCTGCGATGATCAGCGGCACGCGAACCCCGCCCTCGCCGGCATAAAATTTGTAACTGCCCAGTGGCGTGTTGGATACCAGCCCCCAGCGGCTGCCGGCCGCCACCCAACTGCCCTTTTCTCCCAGCGATTCCACCTCGCGGTGAAAATGTTTTTCCAACCATCGCCTGGCAAATGCATTCTCGTAAGGCTCCGTAGCCGTTGCTCCGTTGTCGGACAGCAGCACAAACACGGTACGCCCGAACTCCCCGGTCTCGCGAAGATAGGCCAGCAGCCGGCCTATCTCATGGTCCATCGCGGTGGCCATCCCGGCATAGGCCTGCATGCGCCTGGCCTCGAAATACTGCTCGTCGGGCGTCAACCCGTTCCAGTCGGCCTGCGTCGGGACTGCTGCCGGTGTCGCGTCATCAGGAATCAGGCCCTGGTCCCTGAGTTTGCGGAAGCGCGCTTCCCTGACCTCTGCCCAGCCCTCGGTATAGCGACCTCGATAGCGATCAATAAACCGTGCGGGCGCCTGGACCGGGGTGTGATTGGCCTGGAAAGCGACATAGGCGAAGAAGGGCCTCCGCTCCGACGTGGTCGAGTCCAGAAATTCGATTGTCTTGTCTACAAAGAATGTGGAGGAGTAGAAGTCAGCGGGTAACGCCGACAGCCTCTCGCCGTTCTCATACCAGAGGGCCTCCGGCTGCATCGGCAGATAGGGACGCATTTCAAAGTTGTCGGATCCACTGTCGGCCTGGATTACCGAGTAGTCAAAACCGCGGGCAGGCGGGAGATTTCCCTCCTCGATTCCCAGGTGCCACTTTCCGGCCACCGAAGTGCGATATCCAACTGCCTGCAACCGGCTGGCGATGGTCTGCACACGGTCATTGAGGACGCCGTCATAACCGGGTTGACCGCGATGCGACAACGGCATCAACTCGCGCATGCTACCAATCCCGGCCAGGTGGTTATCAACCCCGGTCATCAACATCGCCCGGGTGGGGGCGCAGCTCGAAGCCGTGTGGAAATTCGAAAACCGAACCCCCGCCATGGCCAGCGCATCGATGTTGGGCGTCTCGATTTCGCCGCCGAAGGCACCAAAATCCGAATAGCCAATGTCGTCTGCCAGGATCAGTACAATATTGGGCCGCTGCTGTGCGGCAGCAAGCTGTGTCCAGAGGAGAGATACCAGCAGAAGCGCCGCGCTTTTCAGCCCAAACAAAACCTTTCCACCCTATCCACTCCCCAGGTAAAGGCCCAGAGATCCATTATCATCCACTGAATGTACCGGTACGGGATACAGAATAAAACAGGTTCCGCGTGATCAGAGTGTTTCCACCAGCGGGTCATTCAGGCTCCACCCTGGCGCTTGTACCTGCCCAGTCAATCGGCTTATATTGGTTTGCCAGGCGAAGGGAGGTCTATTCTTGGGTCGTTGGGAAGGCATAGAAGAATATATCTGCGTGGTGGAATCGGGCAGTTTCACTGCTGCCGCGCAACAGCTCGGCGTGTCCAAGTCCTTTGTCAGCAAACAGGTCAGCCTGCTGGAGGACCGCCTGGGGGTACGCCTGCTGCAGCGGACCACGCGACGACTGACCCTGACCGAGAGCGGCAACACCTTTTTCCGCTGTTGCAAGGAAATGGCCGAGCAATTCGACCAGGCCGAATCAACCTTGTCGGACATGCAGCAACGACCCCGGGGCACGTTAAAGCTGGCGTTGAACAGCCGCTATGGCACCCAGTACATGGCGGGGGCGGTAGCAGAGTTTTCGCGAAACTACCCGGAAGTGAACGTGGAAGTTCACTCCAGCTTTGAAGACGTGGACCTGCTGGCAGAGAATTTCGATCTTACCATACGCTACGACCGGCTCGAGGATTCCAGTCTCGTTGCCCGCCGCCTCGGTGGGCATTCCCTGAGCCTGTGCGCTGCACCCGAGTACTGGGAAGCACATGGCCAACCGACCTGCCCCGACGATCTCGAAGGTCACAACTGCCTCACGACGCACGATCGTTTCTGGCTATTCAATACGCCCGACCGCCGGGACATCGTCAAGGTGAAAGTCTCGGGCAACTGGATCAGCGAGGATGGATCCAATCTCATGGCCGCGGCCAAGGCCGGCATCGGTATCGCCCAGCTTCCCGACTTTTATGCCAGGGACGCGGTCGCGCGAGGTGAACTGGCGAAACTCGACGGCCAGGACTGGAGCCGGTACTACCGCATAGCCTGGGCGGTGTACCCCAATACACGCCACCTGTCCGCCAAGGTACGTTTTTTCATCGACTTTCTGGTCGAGTATCTCCACGGCCTGCAGGACAGGAACCTCGTAGACAGCTTCGTCAAGTAGTAAACCGGCGGCTTGGCTGCACGCCTGTAAAAAAAATTACGCATCGACAGCGAACAATGAAATTATCACCAGCGCCTTCTCTCTCCTGCGCAGTGACTCTAGAGTAACGTTCAACCGCGCCGGTCATCCTCCGAATCGAATCCTCCGGGGGCGCTAACGATCGGGCACCCATGTGAATGTGTGAACTCGCAGGAGAGGGCCATGACTGCCACAGCTACTGATATCCGGCACCGGGGTGCCGCGGGTGAGAACTCGTTCAGCCTGGGCTCAGCCCGGGCTGAAACGCTGCTGGAGGCGGCACAAAACCTGGGACCGGTCCTGGAGTCACGGCTGGAAGCTTGTAGTCGTAATCGCCGCATCCCGGATGAAACCATCGCCGATTTTCACAACGCGGGCTTTTTCAAAATTCTCCAGTCCAGCGAGTACGGCGGCTATGAAATGGACCCACAGGTGTTCTATGCCGTGTTACTCGAGCTCGCGAAGACCTGCATGTCTTCCGCCTGGGTGCTTGGCGTCATCGGTGTTCACAACTGGCAGATGAACCTGTTCGATGATCCGGCGGCGGAGGAAGTGTGGGCAGCAGACAGCACCGTGCTGATCTCGTCGTCCTACGCGCCAGTCGGTCAGGTCACTCCGGTGGACGGCGGCTTCCGCCTGACCGGTCGCTGGAGTTTCTCCAGTGGTTGCGAGCACTGTGACTGGGTCTTCCTGGGCGCGGTGGTACCCACTGAGGAGGCGCCGTGGGACATGCGAAATTATCGCACCTTCCTGCTTCCCCGGGGGGACTACAAGATCATCGAGAACTGGGAAGTGGTTGGCCTGCAGGGGACGGGCAGCCACGACATCATCGTGGATGATGCTTTTGTGCCCGAACACCGCACCCACAACATGCTTGAGGATGACGGGGGCCGGAAATTCATGCACAAGCCACCCCTGTACCGCCTGCCGTTCATGCAGGTATTTTCGCGCGCTGTGTCCACCCCCAGCCTCGGCGCACTGGAGGGTGCACTGGATAAGTATGTCGAGGTGGCCAAGGTCCGGCTGGCCGGGCCGATCGCCATGAAGGATGACCCCAACGCCAAGCGACTGGCAGCCGAGGTATACACCGCCATTGGCGCTATGAGGGACACATTGTTCCAGAACTTCGATCACCTGATGGAGCGCGCGCGCGGCGGCGACGTCGCAACCCTGCTGGATCGCGCCCGGTTTCGCTATAACACGGCCTCGGTAGCTGACACCTGTGTGCAGCTGTCTTCCCGCATGCTCAAGGCGTCCGGTTCCTCGGCCATCCGAAACGAAAGCGCGCTGCTCAGGCAGCACCACGATATTCTCGCCAGCCAGGCGCACATTGCCAATGTATCCGACCCGTTTGCGGTCAACCTGGGCGGCATGCTGTTTGGCCAGGAGTCGACCGACCCCAGCCTGTAGGGCCAACTCAGGCGATGTGCCCCCGATTCAGCCCACTATTTGATCCACACTTTGAGAGGTGAATATGCCAGAGTCAAACCTGTTACCCGAGGGACAGTACGTGACCTGCCCGAATGGCCATCGAATGCACTATCTCGATAAGGGACAGGGCCCGATCGTGGTATTTCTCCACGGATCGGGACCCGGGGCCAGCGGACACAGCAACTTCAAGGGCAATTATCCCGTCTGGGCAGAGCAGGGCTATCGCTGCCTCGTCCCGGACCTGGTCGGCTTTGGCTATTCCGATAAACCAGAGAATGTCGAGTACCCCCTGGCATTCTTTGTCGAGTGCCTCAAGCAGACACTGGACGCGGCAGGGGTCACCCGCTGCGCAGTCGTCGGCAATTCGCTGGGTGGGGCGGTGGCCATTGGGCTGGCGCTGGCCTACCCCGAACTCGTCTCCGGCCTGATCCTGATGGCCCCGGGTGGGATGAACCCGCGGGAGGACTACCTGCAAATGCCCGGCATGCAGAAGATGTTCGAGATCTATCTGTCGGAGGGTGGCATCGCTGCGGAAAGTATGCGCGACCTGTTTGAAACCGGTCTGGTATACGACCCGCGGCATGTCACCGATGATCTCGTTGCGGAAAGACTGCACGTCATGAGCCTGATGAATACCCAGGTGATGATGACCATGGACATCCCGTTGCTGGCCGAACGCCTGCCTGAATTACGGTGCCCGGTGCTGGTTTTCTGGGGCGCCAGGGACCGGATGATGCCCGACACAGGGATTCTCGCCATGGCGAGGCACTGCCCCAACATGAAGATGATCGTGCTGTCTGAATGCGGTCACTGGGCAATGGTGGAGTACAGAGACCTGTTCAATCGAGAGAGCCTGGCCTTTCTCGATGCTGAAGTAGAACCGGTTCAGGGATCGTACCAGATCGGCGAGGTATAGGCGCGTTCCCGGATGCTCATCGGAACCCGCTCTTCCATTTTCGTCCCGAAGCGGCGCACATCGTATGCAGTCCAGCGTGGGGAAGGTAATTCAATGACGCGCACGTAGTAGAACGCCAACTGCTTGGGGTCAAACTCCGGGTCACTCCACACCGTCCGCAATTCGGCCGCACCGGCCGAGTCACTCAGGGCTACATCATAAACCCGCTCGTGCGTTTCTCCACTGGCATCCAGCCAGCCCTTGATTACCTGCATCCGGTCCAGGTTGTATCCCATTGGATCTTTCATGGCGGCTACCATGAAGGTGGGCACGCCCCCTGCTTCCCGCGGCGGCAGCTGGCCGCCCATCGGCACACCGCGCTCATAGCCCATTCGCTCGAAATGAGGGTTCTGAACGTCCCCGGGCTCAAATTGCCAACCGCCGAAGACCCGCGCGGTAATTCGGGGACCAGTGGTGGCGTAGACTTCCCTTCGCCGCAGGGCGTCAAAAATCGCCTCCCGGCTGTTCTCCGCGGCCCAGACGGCAGCGTAGCCGGAGGCGAGATACTCCCAACCGTACACCAGGTCACCATCGGGCGGTCCTGAAGAATTCTTCCAGCGATCCGGACCCGGCTCGAGTCCGGTGTGCTTACCGAAGAAGTTGTCCTCTTCCGCGGTCGCCAGCCCGGTGTGACTGTCGGTTGAGCCAATCACACCAAACCGGTACGGGTTATCACCCTGTCGGGCCTGCAACCTGAGTCCGTTCTTCAGCGCTTCGCGCGCATACTCGTATTGCAGCATGTCCTGTTTCTTTGGGACGCGCAGCAGGTTGGCGCGATCCCAGAGAACGTCGTGACCGGCAAACCCATCCTCAGGTGACAAATACGGATGACTTTCACTATCGCCCTTTATCTGGGTAATCTCGTAGAGGGGTTCCCAGCGAGCCCGTACCTTCAGGTATTCAGGGCCGAGCGGCTCGCCCGTGGCTGGATTGGTCTCTACCGGGAACATGAGGCCATTGCTCATATTGCCGTTGTGTGGAATGGCGAGCACCCCGCTTCCCGTGGTGCGCTCGAATCGCGCCATCCACGCCCAAAGGACCTCGGGATTGAATGTCGTCTGCGTAGTCAGTGGCAAGAGTGCGCTGGCGGCGGTCGCATCACCCCGATAGATCACGTTCCGGTGCAGGTTGTTACCAGCCTCCGTTGATGTCCATTCGTAACCAATGAGAGCGGTAAAAAAACCGGGCTCATTGTAGCGGTCAGCCGTGTGGATATAGTCTTCCCAGATCGACCGGCTGAACGCCTCGTCCCGCATCACCCTCGGGGCGTCACCCGAAGCGAATCCCAGGATAATGGCTATGGTAGCCTCATACGCCGGGGCCCCACCCTGCAACAGCTGGTCGTGCCAGCGCTGTACCGCGGGGTCAGCCAGCAACCTGGGATCACCTTCGATGATGGCGTTCATGACCCCGAGCCCGTCCGAGTGATCTGCGACCACGAGGAAATCCAGCGGACGACTCAACCGGGCGGGGCCGCCCCGGGTAGCGGAGACGGTCTCCCCCCGCGCAAAGCGATAGGCATCCTCGGGGGTCAGCGTGACCCCGAAGCCTCGCGCGTCCAGGGACAGGTTGGTGTGCAGATGGGTATCACCCCAGAGCAGCCTGCGGGAATTCTCCGCACTGGCATAGGGAGAGTACGCTTCGGAGGCGATGGCCAGCGGCGCGTGAAGCGTCGATGCGCTGACCAGCCACGCTCCCAGCAAGACATGAAGACTGGCCACTCCACCGCGCAAGGCGGCGACCAGGGCCCGAGGCAGAGCCACGGTCATCGGCAGCCACCTGCCTCAGGTGTGCTGCTCTCGATCCGAATCAAACTCCACCTCGCAATAAACGGGATTATCGCCAATGACAATGGACTGCGTCTTGCTCGTGAGGTAATGGTTGAACGGGTGGGTGAATATCCAGAAGCGGCGCTCCCGTATCGCCCGAAATACCCGATCGACACACTCGTCAGGGGTGATGAAACCCGGCTGACCTGCCATCAGGTGATCGGCAGGGTCAAAATCACCGCTACCCGAATCGATGCCGAGTAAATCATCGCTGATCGAGGTCAATACCGGCCCGGGACACAGCAAGGACACGTCGATCGGCGCCTCCCTCGCCGCAAGATCATAGGCGAGCGATTCGGTGATGCCGCGCACCGCCATCTTTGCCGCCGTGTATTGCGCCATGCCCGGCGCCGCGACCAGGGAGCCAACGGAGCCGGTGTTGACGATATGCGCCGGCTTTCCCTCGTCGAGCATGGCGGGAAGAAACGCGTTCAGCCCGTTGACCACTCCCATGACATTGATCGAGAGTATTTTCTGCCACTCCTCGAAACTGTGGGACCAGGTCTCTCCGACCCGCAGTATGCCGGCGTTATTGAAGAGCAGGTCGGGAGTACCGAGTTCTGAGACACATTGCCGGGCGAATTCATCCACCGCGGCCGCGTCCGACACATCGAGCGGACGCGCGAGGACCCGGGCACCCTCACCCTCGAGTTTGGCGGCGGTGGTCGCCAGTCTGTCCGGCTGTATGTCCGCCACTGCGACCTGCATGCCTTCCCGGGCGCAACGCTCCGCGAGCGCCCTGCCGATGCCACTGCCGGCCCCGGTTACCACGGCGATTTTCCCTTCAAACCTTTCCATGATGCCCCCTCAACCTGGTTGTCATTCCCGCCAACTTGTTCGTCATTCCCGCGAAAGCGGGAATCCAGGTAACCGCCTGCCATTTGTGGATCCCCGCTTTCGCGGGGATGACGAAATTCTACTGGATGACAAAAAATGTTTCCCGAGGCGCACTAATCTAGCAAGGCGGGAGAACGCTGATAAGACACCCTGCGAAATTTGATCGTCTCCAGTCGCGCCATAATGGCCGACGGCATTGTTCTGCGGCCATGGACAGTTAGTTCTCGGCTACAGGTTGTTCGACATGGCCCGCCGGCGCTACAGTTATCCTGCCGAAAGCCTTACGAGGTGGACTCAGTCCGTTTCCGATTACAAATATAACGAGGTGGTGCCATGAACAATCGCTACAAACTCGCAACAGCCCTGACTCTTGCCCTGCCGGCACTGACCAGTGCGCCGCTGGCCCAGGCCCAGGGTGACCTGGTACTGGAGGAGATCATTGTCACCGCCCGTAAACGCGAGGAGAACCTGCAGGACACGCCCATATCGATCACCGCCATCACGGGCGTGATGATCGAGCAGACCAAGATGTTCAACATCGCCGACCTGGAGCAGCGCACACCGAACCTGTCGGTCCGGGCATCTGACAATGGCGTCAGCAGTGCTCTACAGGCCTATATCCGGGGCGTGGGGCAATTTGATTTTGCACTCACCGTGGACCCGGGCGTCGGTATGTACGTCGACGGGGTCTACCTGTCGCGGGCGGTCGGGGCGAACTTCCAGCTCTCCGACATCGAGAAGATCCAGGTGCTGCGCGGACCACAGGGCACCCTGTTTGGCCGGAACACCATCGGCGGCGCAATCAGCGTGGTGACCCGCAAGCCCTCGGGCGAGACCAATTTCAGCGCGGAAGTGACCGGCGGCGAATACAGCTACCTGTCCTTCGACGGCTACGCGGAATTCCCTGTGACGGAGGATGTTGCCGCGAGCCTCTCGGTATTGACCAAGCACTCCGACGGGTGGCAGAAACGGGACCGGGGCGACGACGCCGGCAATGACGACATGTGGTCAGTACGGGGACACCTCAACGCGGACTTCACCGAGCGCTGGAACTCACACCTGGTGCTTGATTACACGGATATCGATCAGAACGTCTATCCACAGGTGCTCAGCGATTTCAATCCCGCGGCAACCTTTCCCTCCTTCTACAATTCAGTCGTACTGGGCCCACAGGGCGAGTCCTGCTGTGAAACCAACATCGACGATATTGACCGGAGCCACGCGCTCAACGAACTCGACCGGGATCAAAGCGAGACCTGGGGCGTCAGCTGGACGAACACCTGGGACCTGGGCGAACTGACCCTCAAGTCAATTACCGGTTACCGCGACATGGATACGGAGTCGTATCGGGATGCCGACAATGCCGTGTTCGATTACTTCTCTGTGGGCTCGCTGTTCGACATCCAGCAGTTCAGCCAGGAGTTCCTGCTGAGCGATGCCGACGGCGGCAAGTTCGACTGGCTGGTAGGCGCATACTACCTGAACGAGGACGGCGATCACATCAGCGACGTGACCGTGGCAGACGGGCTCTATGACGCCCTCGCCGGACTCCCGGACTTCGTCACCCTGCCGGACGGCACCCCGCTCAAATTCCTGGCGGTGCCCTTTGACGTGACCCTGTCCTATGACCGAAGCCAGGAGACCACCAGCTATGCCGCCTTTTTCAATACCACCTGGCATATGACGGACCGGGCACGGCTGAACGTTGCAGCGCGGTATACCTACGATGAAAAAGACATGAAGATGTACACCATCAAGCGCGCCAGCCAGACACCGGTCCTGATACCGGGGCCAACGGATCCCAGCTCCTGCACCGACGTGCTGCCGGACGGCCGTGGTTCGCGCTTCTCCTGCAAGGACGACTGGGACGAGTTCTCGCCGAAGGTCGGGATCGACTACGACTTCAGTGACGACGTCATGGGATATGCCCTTGTGGCAGGTGGATTCCGAAGCGGTGTCTACAATGGCCGACCCACCGCCACCGCCCAGATTTCGGTCGCCGATCCGGAGACCTTGCTCAGTTATGAAGTGGGGTTGAAGTCGCAACTCTGGAACAAGCGCCTCCAGATCAACAGCGCGGTCTTCTACAACGACTACAAGGATCGGCAGTTCCTGGTCAACCGGCCCTCCGGTTCTGCCGAGAGCGCCCTGGCACTGGTTGTGGATAACGCCGCCGATTCGACCCTGTGGGGCGCGGAGCTGGAGTTCACCGCGCTGCCAGCCCGCGGGCTCACTATCACGGGTGGCTTGTCCTACATCGACGCGGAATATGACAAATTCGAGTCCATCAATCCGGAGACCGGGGAAGTGGAGGATCTCAGCGATCGGCCCTTTGCCAACACGCCCGAGTGGACCGCGAACCTGCTGGCCCAGTATGTGTACGAGTTGTCGGGGGGCAGCCGATTCAGGTTCCGTGCGGACATGTCCTACACGGACGAGATATTTTACAGCGACGACGAGGCATGCACCTGCTTCGATCGCCTCAACGCCGACAGTTATACCATCTACAATGCCGGCGTGAGCTATGTCACCGCAAACGATAAGTGGGAAATCAGCGTGTTTGGCCGCAACCTGGGCGACAAGCGAGAAAACCGCGGTGGCTTCGGGGTCGATGCCTTCGGTACCACGACCGTCAGCTACACCGAGCCGCGTCGTTACTTCATCAGCTTCAAGTACCGCAGCTAGGCCTTGCAGGCAGTGAACCAGAAGGAGCATGGTATCGAAGGGAAGGCGCAGGTGGGCGAGAACAGGGCCACGGATATCTTCGGCGCCGTACGCATGGGCTATCTCGTGGTCGGCTCCCGGAAACTCGATGCCTGGAAGCAGTTTCTCACCGAGGCCATCGGCTTACACCTGGCACATGAAGCACCCGGCGAACTGGCATTTCGCATGGATGAGCATGCCAGGCGCTTGATCATCGAGGAGGATCCGGCCGAGGACGCGATCGCGGTGGGCTGGGAACTGGACGACGAGTCGGTGCTCCGGGTGATCCTGGATCGCCTGGAGGCAAAGGGGGTCAAGGTTGACTTCGTCGACGACGAGGTTGCAGCGAGGCGAGGCGTGGAATCCCTGCATCGCTTTGCCGGCCCCAAAGGCATGTCGATTGAACTGTTTACCCGGCCACTGTTGGTTGAGCGACCGCTGGAAATACCCGGAACCGGGTTCAACATCGGTGCGGCAGGCATGGGACATATGTCGTTCATGTCGCGTGAGCCCGAACGCAGCATCGCGTTCTGGCAGGACCTGTTTGACGCCAGGATCAGTGACAGGATTGAGTTGTCCGCTGGCAGATCGGTCATTCTCGATGTCACCTTCCTCCGCGTCAACCAGCGGCACCACTCGATCGCGATTGCGGCGACGAGAGGGATGTCGATTGACTTCTTCAGGACGCGAGTCCAGCACGTCAACCTTGAAGTGGCTACCCTGGATGACCTGTCATCTACCTACGAACGCTGCAAGGCGCTGGGCTACAGGTTCGCGCGCAGTGTGGGACAGCACCCGAATGACAAGGAATTATCCTTCTATGTTGTTACTCCTTCCGGGTTCGACCTGGAAATCGGCTGGGACGCGCTGGCAGTTGATGAAGTTACCTGGCAGCCGGGAAAAACCTATCCGAACATGAGCACCTGGGGACACGATATACCCGGCATGTTCTCCTCCGACCTGAGTTTCAGCCACCTGATACGCGGCGCACGGTCGTTGACGAAGACGGAGTTTCTGCCGTGGTAAAGCGCTCCCTGGCCATCGGCGCGACCTGACCCCGACTCCAGGTGCAGACGTGAGTTTTAAGCCGTTCAGGCCTTGAAGGGCGGCCATCAATTGCTTATCTTGGCAGACCCTGACAGCGTAGAGGTGAACCGGGCATGGACAATCCAAAGCGAGCAGCAGACACCCCTTTCGGCGTAGAGGTCGAGGCCGGCAAGGCCTACTTCTGGTGTGCCTGCGGCATGAGCAGCACCCAGCCCTTCTGCGACGGTTCCCACAAGGACACCGGATTCAGCCCGGTGCGCTATGACGCGGCGGAGTCCGGCAAGGTATTTTTCTGCGGTTGCAAGGCCACCGGCAATGCCCCACTCTGCGACGGCAGCCATAATAACTGAGCCCGATCGGTATCATGTTCCCTGGCGCTTCAGTTGAGCAGTCCGTAGTCAAGGTCCGCGGGGTAAACGGCGAGCTGGGTCAGCAGGAGTAGCAACCAGAATCCAATCTCAAGGGTCTCTAGCAATGGTTGGGTTTTCGTTACGGCCCCGTGCAGGTGGGTGACCACGTACAGGGCGGATATCAGTATGAGACCGTCAAAAACGGCTGCCTGTGCTGCCTCTGCGCCACTGGCAACAAAACATATAAGACATATCCCGGCAGCCGCCACGCCCAGGGATCGACCGAAGTAAATTGCCAGGTCCGTATCCTGAGGAAGATTCCATCCAACCACTCTTGCCCACGATAAGGGGGCGAAGATCATCGGTAACGCGAATAGCACCATGATCAGAATTGGAAACCAACGTAGAAAATCCGATGAGTATGCACTCCACATGCCAATCATATTGTTATTCCTTGCTTATCGAATACGCGCAATATGGATAATAGCCCATAGACCTCCCTCCATCCTGTCCAGGTGGCCGGCCCTTCGCTACGGTGCGAGGCAAACCTTACTTTGACACCGCGGGATTGAACACCCCGCTACCCGCGCTTAGGGTATGTCGGTCTCGGTTTGCTGGCTTAAAAGACGACCGTAGCCTGTTCTCCTCTTTCTTCGCGACTTCTTCGCGACCTTAAAAAGGCCCGATTATGATGGACCAGACAGTCAGGGATTACCTGGACAAATTTGGCATCCGGGAAGATACCCGCGCCTTCCTTGAGCAGGAACAACGTATGCTGATCGGCAATCAGTGGATCGGCGCCAGCGAACGCCAGACCCATGATGTCCACGAATTTTCCACCGGCGGTGTGGCGACCCGGATCCCCATGGGAACCACGGAGGATGTCGACGCTGCCGTGACGGCTGCCCGGTACCAGTTTGAACAGGGCGAGTGGTCGAAACTGACCGGCCTGCAGCGCGAGCAATTAATCAACCGCCTGGCCGACAAGCTCGAGGAAAATATCGACCAACTGGCCGAAATCGAATCCATCGACGTGGGCAAGAACCGCGACATCGCCCGGGAGGTCGACATCCAGGGCTCTATCGACACCCTGCGGTATTTTGCCGGCTGGGCCTCCAAATTATCCGGACGCGTGAGTGAACCGTGCTCCCTGCCCGGTGATTACCTGACCTACACCACAAAGGAGCCGGTGGGCGTGGTCGGCTCCATCGCGCCCTGGAACTTTCCCCTGAACACCACCTGCTGGAAGCTGGGCGCCACCCTGGCCACGGGCTGTACCACCGTGATCAAGCCCGCTGAGCTGACCACCCTGAGTGCCCTGCGCCTGGCGGAACTGGCCCTGGAAGCAGGCATTCCGCCGGGCGTGATCAACGTCGTATCCGGACAGGGCCCGGTCGTCGGCAACGCCATCGCCAGCCACCCCGGCATCGACAAACTGACATTCACCGGCTCGACCGCCGTGGGCAAAATCGTGGGCCAGCAGGCCATCAACAAGCTGTCCCACCTGACCCTGGAACTGGGCGGCAAGTCTGCCGTGATCGTACTGGAAGACGTGGACATCAGGAAAACCGCGGCCAGGGTCGCCGAAGGCGTGTTCTTCAACGCCGGCCAGGTGTGCGACGCGGGTACCCGCGCGTATATTCACGAAAGCATCTACGACGAGTTCCTCGCCGAGGTGGCCGCCTGTGCGGAACAGATGAAGATCGGCCCCGGACTCGGCCCGGACAGCTTCATACCGCCGATGGTCGGGCGCAAGCAATTCCAGACCGTGGCCTCCTACATACGGACCGGCATTGAGGAAGGCGCCGAGTTACTCTGCGGCGGCCTGCCGGCGGATATGGAAAATGACGTCTATATCGCTCCCACGGTATTCAAGAACTGCAACAATGACATGCGTATCGTGCGCGAGGAAATCTTCGGCCCGGTGCTGGTTACCGCCCCCTTCAGTAACGACGACGAGGCCATCAGACTGGCCAATGATTCCGACTACGGACTGGCGTCCGCCATTTACGGCAAGGACGTTACCCGCATTTTCAAACTGGTTCCCCGGATCCAGGCCGGTGCCGTGAAAATCAACGGCGACGGCATGATCGATCCCGCCCTGCCTTTTGGCGGTTACAAACAATCCGGCATCGGTAAGGACCTGGGCCAGGAGCAACTGGAATATTTCCTGGAGACCAAAACTGTCTTTTTGAACCTGAACGACTAGCGGGCCGGTAAACACCGGTATCTGCCGGCGACAGGGTTCGCTGCCCCGCCCGGCTCGGGCTACCCATTAAAAAGTTATGGAGGAATCAACGTGACCGAAGTCATCAAGCTTGACCCGCATGCCGAGATGCAACGTTCCCGGGAGATCGACCCGTCTACCATCCTCTCTGGAACACCTGACGAGCGTCTTGCCAGCTTCACCAATGTCCCCGTCAGCGGTAATCTGGATGTGGGCATCTGGGAATGCGATGCCTACGAGGAGCGGATCGATGGCTACCCCGTCGATGAGGTGATGATCGTTATCAGTGGGGGTGCAACCCTGGTTTCCGACGCCGGCGTCAGCACGGAACTGAAAGCCGGGGATGTCGCCTTCGTACCCAGGGGCTGGAAAGGGAAATGGATCCAGACGGAAACCATTCGCAAATTCACCGTGATGGTATAAATCGGGCGTGACTAGCGCCAAGGGCTTACCTGATTGAAAAAACTGCTGACCGGTGCACGCCCGACCAGCAGTTCAATCATATCGATTTTTCCGGGGCCTTACTGCGTTAATCCGCGGTAAATACCTTGCGCTCGAAGTTGGTGATGGCGCGACAACCGTCTTTGGTTACGGCGATCGTTTCGGTAATACCGACACCGCCATGACCAGGTACCTGTACCCATGGGATCAGGTGGAAAGTCATGCCTTCCTGCAGTTCTTCTTTGTGAGCGTCAACCATGGAGATGATGTGACCTTCGCCCCAATCGGGTGGGAAGCCGATACCGATGGAGTAAGCCGTACGCGCTGCCTGCTCTACATCAGCCCTGGCAATAATGTCCCGGGCAATCTTGTCGACATCGCAGGCGGGAACGCCGGGCCTGATGGCCTCCATGGTCGCGGCCATTGCTTCAAGACACACTTTTTCACCGTCGGCGATCTTCTGAGGCTTCTCCCCGACGCAGATGGTACGCATCATGGCGGTGTGGTAACGGTTGTAGGAACCGGCCACTTCCAGGAATACGTAGTCGTTGTGTTCGACTTCACGGTGTTCCCAGGTCATGTGACCGACGGCACCACGCCAGCCAGTCGCCACAAATGGCGCCATGGAAGGCCATTCGGAACCGGCACGCAGCATGGCGCTGTAGATTTCTGCAGCGATTTCGTCTTCGTTAACACCCGCGCGAGACGCTTTGATACCAGCCAGCATGCCGGCTTCCGTGGTGCGAGCGGACCGCTCCATTTTTTCAAGTTCCAGAGGAGACTTGATCTTACGCAGTTGCTCGACAATACCGGTGCAGTTTACGAACTTGGCGTTGCGAACCTTTGACATGATGCCTTCAGCTTCGAAGTTACGCATGAAGTAGGCGTCGCGGTCGATACCGATGGTGCCTTTATCCAGGCCAAACTCTTTGAACGTGTCGGCAACCACCTGAGTGGCGTCGGTGAAGTCAGCGTAGGGGCGGCTGATCTTGATCCAGGTACGCGCTGCAATGTTGGAGGACTCCAGCAGCCGGGTAACCATGAAAGGTTCTTTTTCCAGGGGCACGACCAGACACTGGAACCAGTAGTAACCGGGCGTCTGGTAACCTGTCAGGTAAAACAGGTCCTGGGGCATGGCCAGGATAACTGTATCCATGCCTTTTTCCTGCATGGAGGCGCGCAGGTTGGCGATGCGGGTTTGGAACTCCTCGATCGGAAATACCAGATCACCGTGTTGTGGGTTTGCCATATGTATTGATCTCCAGAATAGAGCGTGTTTGAAATCGCGGGGAATATAGCCCTCGACCGCACAGGTAACAATCAGAAAAGCACGAAATTCAGTTCGAAGAGAGCGGAAGTAAGTTGCACCACCGCATCTCGGGCGTGCCTTGAAGGGAATTACCCGCGTTTACAGCGCGACCGGGCTTTCGGCACTGGCCAGTTGTTCTTCCCTCACATTTCTTTCCATGGCCAGGCATACCGGGATCTGGACCAGGGCGGCGGCGATACAGGTCAACCCGGCCACTTCACACACCTGGGAGATTGTGATGAATTCCGCCAGGTAACCGCCCACACTGGGTCCCAGGCCATAGGTCAGCATGGTCATGCCGCCAGCCAGCGTCACCCAGTGTCCCTGCCGGTCAAAACGGGTCGCGGTGGCGATGAAATAGGTCATGACAAACAACTCGAACACCCCAAGGCACAGCATGGCCAGCACCATGGCCAGGACCGAATTGGACCTGGCCATCACAAAACAGGTTACCGCGCAGATACTGAGAGCGACCACAAAGGTCCGCACGCGCCCGAAGCGGTCGCCGATCAGGCCCGCCACACCGCTGCCGATAATCCCGCCCATGGGCATCATGGCCAGGAAAGACCCCGCCTCTTCATCGGTCATGCCGATGGCGTCGGCACGTCGGTCCGCGAAGCTCCAATCCATGCCGATCGCGACGTTAAACAGTGACAGCGCGATAAAATACAGGGTGATGTTGGTGGGGGACAACAGGGCCGGCTGGCCGTTGCTCTTTTTCTCCTCTACTGAAATTCGGGGGTCGGGCATTTTCAACAGGAAGCCGCCAAATCCGATCGACAACGCGGCCAGCACCAGGTAGACACCCTGCTGCTGGTGCCAGTGCGTGGTCACCCAGGGCAGCGCAAACAGCATCAGGGTCAGCAATACCTGGGCGCCTGACATGCCAAGACCGAACAGCCGGTCACCCGAGGGGTTGCCGGCAACACTGGCACAGGCAGCGCCGTACATCAGGCCCGCGCCGACCCCGACCAGGAATCGGGTGACCAGCAGTACCTGGTAGGCGTCGAACAGCTCAAAGGTATGGGCGATGGCCGAGACGCCCTGGCCAATAATCGCCAGACCCAATCCGAGCAGCGCGATAATTGGCTTGTGCCAGCGGTCAATGCGGATGGCCAGCAAGATGGCGACCACGGACATGGTGGTTAATTCCAGGCTACCCAGGAACCCGGCGTCCTTCGCACTCATGTCCAGCCCGTCGATCAGGGCTCCGACCTGAACCGGGATACCGAGCGCCCCGTGCCAGGAAATAAACACCGCGCAGGTGACGGCCATCCAGGCCAGCAAACTGCCACCAAAGAATGGGCGCTCCGCATTAAAAAAATTCAGCATCGCGATACCTCAAGGAACTCCATCAACTGGCAGCAGCTATCCACAAGACTCCGGCAGTCAGGATGATAATGTTTATATGTGCAGCAGGTTACCACTTCACCGTCACGACAATGTGCCACATTACTGCCACCAGACACAGATAACCAGAGCGAAAGCTAAACCGTAAATCAAACTTAGGTTTGACGCCGAGGGAAGCATCAAGATACGACAACCCGTAGTGGCCAGACGCGCCGGGGCTTTTACTTTGGAGTAGATCAAAGTTAACTGTACCGATTATCTATTTACCATTGTCGGCGACCACATTACCCTATTGCCATCTGGATTAGCTGGCTTACCAGACGCTTGGATGCACATCCGTATTCCAAGGCCTCAATCGCGGCACAGTGCAGGCTGGCGCTTGGCGAGCTACTCCTCAGCACCTTCGTCACAGTCTGCGTCTCGAACCAACGAAAGAGATGACAGCGAAATCATGACACCCAACAATTCGTTTGACTATATTATCGTTGGCGCCGGTTCCGCCGGATGCGCCATAGCCCACCGCCTGACCACCAATCCCGACATCAATGTCCTGCTGCTTGAAGCCGGCGGCTCTGACATCAACCCCTTTGTGGCTTCGCCGCTGGGCGAAACCGCCATGCTCGAGAGCAAGTGGGACTGGAATTTCCCCTCCGAGCCCGAGCCGATGTGCGGCAACAACACCATGAAGCTGGCCCGTGGCAAGGTCCTGGGCGGCTCCTCCTCCATCAACGGCCAGTTGGCCTTCCGGGGACACCCGGAGGACTACAACGCATGGGAGCGGATGGGCAACCCGGGCTGGAGCTATGAGAATGTATTGCCGCTGTTCAAGCGCATGGAGACCTACGAGGGGGGCGAAAGCGAGCAGCGCGGTGGCAGCGGACCCTTGTCGGTTATCGATTCCACTCACTCCCACCCGTTATGGGACGCCTTTATCGAGTGCGGCAAGGAGTTGGGCTTTCGCGAGATCAAGGACTTCAACGCCGGTGACCTCGACGGTTTCGGTTACTGCCAGCACACCCACTACAAGTACCCCCTGCTGCGCTGCTCCTCTTCCTATGCCTACCTGCTGAAGGAGCGCCGCCGCCCCAACCTGACGATTGCCAAGCATTCAGAGGTGCAGAAACTCATTATAGAGGACGGCGTTACGCGCGGCGTGACTTACCGCCGCAAGGAGCAACTGCTGGAAGCACGCGCCAGCCGCGAGGTCATCCTCAGTGCCGGGGCGTACATGAGTTCCAAGCTGTTGCTGCTGTCCGGTATCGGGCCCAGGCAGGAAATTGAGTCGGTCGGCGTGCCCTGCATCCGGGATCTGCCCGGCGTGGGCAAGAACCTGAGCGACCAGATCGGCACCTTCGTACAGCATCACCTCAACCAGCCGATTTCCTACTTCAAATACACCAGGTTGCACAATCAGCTGCTGGGAGGGATGCAGTGGCTGTTCCTCGGGCGCGGCCCCCTCACCGTGTTTCCCATGAACTGCTCCGCTTTCCTGCGCTCGGAAGAAGGGTTGACGCAGCCCGACGTGCAGTTCTACATGTTTCCGGTGGGGGTCAACGCCTACAAGGACGACACCTACGATACCAGGTTCCACGGTTTCAATATCCACTGGGGCAGGATCCATCCGGACTCCAAGGGCTCGGTCACGTTGCGCTCCAGCAATCCCGATGACAAACCCCGTATCGTGCACAACTTCTTCACGGACGAGAGAGACCGTGTCGTGAACCGCTGGGCCTTCCGCATGGCCCGTAAGATGATGGAAACCGATGCGCTGAAGCGGTTCAGCGCTGGCGAGGAAACGCCGGGCTACCCCTGTGAAGGCGACGAGGAAATCGACGAACTGACCAGCCGCTACTTCGCCAATCACTACCACTCCTCCGGCTCCAACAAGATGGGACCGGCGAGTGACGCCATGGCGGTTGTCGACCACGAGTTGAAAGTGCATGGAATCGGCGGGCTGCGCATTGCCGACGTGTCCATCATGCCGCGCCCGGTCAGTGGCGGCTTCAACATTCCCGCTACCATGATCGGCGAGAAGTGTTCCGACCTGGTCCTGGCAGACCACCAGAAGATCGGATGAATCGGGAGGACGCACCAAAACAGTGCCGCCGCCAACAGAGGGTCGCTTGCAGCCGCTTACTTCGCCAGCTCTAAAAGTATGCTTCAATAAACTCGGATATTAAGTCTCGAGCAGCTCTGTAATCTGGTTGCCTCCACCACTGACTGCCCGGTGTCGGTAAGTCAGCATAATGAACTAGTAGAGGCATCACGATGGGGATAGAAACCAGGTTCAAACGCAACATCCTGTCAGTAACTGTCGCAGCGGCGACAGCCGGGATGGTTCCGGCGCTGCCGGCCGTTGCGGAGAACACGATCGAGGAAGTGATGGTGACCGCCACCCGCCGGTCACAATCCGTTAACGAAATTCCGTACAACATTTCCGCGCAGACAGGCGAGGCGCTGGAGAAAGCCGGGATAACCGACTTCACCAAGCTGGCGCGCTCGGTGCCGGGACTGACCTTTGTCGAATCGGGGCCGCGGGACAGCGGTCTCAACAGCGGATTGATCATTCGTGGACTCAATGTCGAGAGTTCCGGCAGCAAGGACCTGCTCTCCACTGCGGCACCCACGGTGTCCACCTACGTCGGTGAGACACCGATGTTCGTCAACCTGTTCCTGAAAGACATTGAGCGCGTTGAAGTGCTGCGTGGCCCCCAGGGCACGCTGTACGGATCCGGTTCTCTGGGCGGCACCCTGCGCTTCATTCCGCGCAAGCCGGAGATGGGAGAGCTCATCGGCGAAATCTCGACCGAGGCGGGTTACACAGAGCACGCCTCCGGCGCCAATACCGATACCTACGGCATGTTGAACCTGCCTATCGGGGACAACCTGGCGTTGCGCATCGTCGGTGGCTACGCCAAGAACAAGGGTTTCGTGGACGCGCATGGCCTGGTGAGCCAGGACGAAGACGGCTACCTCATCCCGGAACGGGGTGGCAACACCATTGACCCGGGCACAACCGGCTGGGGGGCACTCGGCTGTAATGCCTTCAGCGCGACCTCCAGCTACTGCACGGATTTCGCTTCACTCTCCGGTAACAAGCGCAAACCCCGGTTCCACAAGAAGTCGAACGTCAACGAGGATTCTGTAACGCACGCGCGGGCAGCGCTGGCCTGGGATATCAACGAAAAGGTCAACGCGCTGGTCACCTACCAGTATCAGAAGGATGAAGTCGGCGGCCGCCAGGTGGTCAATCCCGACAACCCCGAGGCAGGCGAGTGGGCCTACAATGCCCACGTGCTGGAGGAACTGGAGCGCGAAGTTGACCTGCTGGCGCTGGATGTCGAGGCCGACCTGGGTTTCGCCACCCTCAGCGCGAACCTGTCCAAGTACAAGAACGAGGCTGACTACATTTCCGACCAGTCGGGTCTGTACGTCAACAACTTCTTTCACGCGACCGCCTATTACGCCAACATGCCCATGGACGTCATCTGGGGCGACTACAGCCAGAAAGACGAGGGCGAGGTGGCCGAAATACGCCTGGTCTCCAACGGCGATGGCCGCGTGGATTATGTGCTGGGCGCCTTCTGGCTGAAGCAGGAATCCTCCGCGCTGCAGTTGGATGTGATACCACACGTCTATGAGATCACCGGCGAGTACCTGCAGCGATCCGTAAGCTACACGGCGGACGCGGTTCCGGTGCCGCCGCCGGCGTCCACCGGTTTCGGGCGGGACGATGCGTTCTTCCAGGAGGTGCAACCGGAATACGAGGACAAGGCGCTGTTTGGCGAGCTGACCTATCATATAACCGATGACTGGCAGGTAACGTTCGGGGCGCGGTTCTTTGACCAGACCTACAAGATCAAGAACGACCTGCTGTACCTCGCCTGCCAGTGTGAAACGACCGACCCGGACGATTTCATTCCGCCCCGGTTCGAGGGGCTGGGTTACAACGGCCGCTCTTCGAAACAGGACTTTGAGGATGAGATTTTCAAGCTGAATACCTCGTATCAGATCTCAGAGTCGGGCATGGTGTACTTCACCTGGGCCGAAGGTTTCCGCCACGGCGGCGCCAACGCGATCATCGAACGCTTCGGCGACGACCCGGAACTGGAGGGCGAATACGACTCGGACCTGGCGACCAACTGGGAAATCGGTGTCAAGGGAAGTGCTTTTGATTCCAGTCTGACGTATTCCGCGGCGCTGTTCTACGTGGACTGGGAAGACATGCAGTTCTTTACCCTGGCGTCCTCGTCCGGCGTACCCGTGGTCCTCAATGCAGACGAGGCACGTACCCAGGGGGTGGAACTTGAAGCGACCTATTACCTGACCGACAACCTGGTCACCCGGCTCGGCTTCGCCTACACCGACGCAGAGGCCACCAAGGATACGGTACTACCGCAGATCGTCATAAACGACGGCGATCCGCTGCCCAACGTACCGGAACTGACCTTCAATCTGGGCTTCGAATATAACCATGTGGTGGGCGATGGCATGGAGGCGAGCTATCGGCTGGGTGTCGCCTATGTCGACGACGTGGAGACCGACTTCAACCCCGATGCGCCGAACTACACCCGGTCCGACAGCTACACGATTGTGGACTTCTCCTCGACCCTGCGGATCAATGAAAGCTGGCAGCTCAACGTGTTCGTTGATAACCTGACCGACGAACGAGCACTGACCAATGGTCGCTCGCCCAACTCCTGGAACGGCGCACCCTACTTCGCCGACAACACGGCGCCGTTGGCTTACCAGCAGAACGGTTATTACCAGTTCTCCAACGTCAACCGGCCGCGAACCGCCGGGATCGGGTTGAAATACAGCTTTTGACGAGTGCAGCAGAGTAAACAGTCACTGATAAACGCCATAGACCAGGCCCTGGAGCGCGATCAGGAAGAACGCGCCCTGGGCCTGGCGGTCTCCCTGGTCAAGGGCTACCCCGACCAGGCGGATGCGCAGCTGCTGTTCTCGCGAATCATGCTGGAGGCCGGCCGCAACAAGCTGGCACTGGACAGTGCGCGCAAGGCAATTGCACTGGATACTTCAGACTCACGCGCGATGATGCATCTGAGCAGCGTGTACTACAAGTGCGGCTTTCTCGAGCAGGCGATCCAGGCCGCGATCAGGGCGGCGGAGCTGGTCGGTGACGACGGAGACGAACTCAGTACCCTGGGCGGTATTTTCTACAAGCTGGGTGAATACGAGCGCTCTATCGCGATGCACGAAAGCGCAGTCAAGCAGGACGAGAGCAATCACCTGTACTGGTACAACCTGGGAATCAGCGTGCAGGCCTCCGGCGACCTGGACCGGGGCGAACAGATTTTCCTGCGCGCGCTGGAACTGCAGCCGGACTTTGCCCGCGCCTACAGTTCCCTTGCGCGGATCAGGAAGCAGACGCCAGACAAAAATCATATCCGGGAGATGGAGCGCCTGGTCGTCAGCAGCGAGGGCGATGTCGAGACGGCCATGCACCTGAGCTACGCCCTGGCCAAGGAGTACGAGGACATCGGCGATCATGCCAACGCCTTCGCTTTTCTGAAATCCGGTTCGGACATTCGCAGGCAGGGGCTTCAGTATGACGTCAGCAAGGACGTGGCCTTTGTCGAGCGCCTGATCCGTTGCTTTCCGCCGGGCTGCTTCGACGACTACCAGCAGGGCTACCGCAGTGCAGAGCCCATTTTCATTGTCGGCATGCCCCGTTCAGGAACCACCCTGACTGAGCAGATTCTCGCCAGCCACAGCGATGTATTTGCAGCCGGCGAACTGCGCGATTTCGGCATGAATCTCACCCTGCAAGCGGGCGACAAGCTGCCCGTGGAAATGTTGGACGATGATCGCATCAGGCGCCTGCTGGGCACCAATGCGGCCGGTCTGGGCGAGCGCTACATTGATAAAACCCGTCCGCGCACGGGCCACACGGCCCACTTCATAGACAAACTGCCGCGCAACAGTCACTACCTGGGATTTATCCACTGGGCACTGCCGGAGGCGAAGATCATTCTGCTCGACCGCCACCCGGTGGACGTCTGCTTCAGTAACTACAAGGTCCTGTTCAAAAACGGCTACGAATACTCCTACCAGCTCGACGAACTGGCCGAGTATTACCTGTCCTACTGCAGGCTCATGGACCACTGGCAGCAGGTCATTCCGGCGGACCGGCTGTATCGCATTCGCTACGAAGACCTGGTCGCCGACCAGGAGCAACAATCCCGCGCACTGCTGGAATTCTGCGGACTGCCCTGGCAGGACCAGTGCCTGGAGTTCTACCGCAATCGTGAGGGGGTCACCACCGCGAGCCTGGCCCAGGTGCGCCAGCCCATTTATAACAGCGCGGTGGCCCGGTGGCGCAATTATGAACCATTCCTGCGCCCGTTAATTCAAAGGCTGGAAAATGCAGGACTGGACTGCAGCTGACGTGCAGCGCTATACGGCCTCACCCTGGCGATGAATGCGACGATTGACCCGGAGTAAATCCGCCAGGAACAGCCGGGCCTGTTCGGTGAGGGAATTGCGCTGGCGGCTGATAACGCCATGGGGCGAATTGTAGGAGAAACCGGGGCCGTCGATCGGGCTCAGCTGGCCGCTGTCCACCCAGGGCTGCGCATAGCGGCTGGGAAGATAGCCGACATAATTACCACTGATCAGCATGGTCAGTTGTGCCTCCATGTCGAGCACCGTGGCGCGACGGTTGAACGCGCCAAGGCGTTCGCAATCATCGATGGTGGAAAAACCGCGCACCGAGATCGGTGAGTCGGCGATATCCTGGCTGGTGTGTACCCCCTGTGCCCCAAACAGGGGATGACCCCGGCCGCAATACACCCGGTGTTCCTCATCGTACAGGGGGGTAAAGACAATGCCGCTGTAATGGGTGTTGAAAAATCCTATGGCCACGTCGTACTTGCCCTCGAGTATGGCCCGCTCCAGGTCCTGTCGGTACTCCACGTACATGGATATGTGGACGCTGTTCTCGCGCTGGTTGAACTGCCTTACCGCGTCGCTGACCAGGTGGCTGCCCCCGGCGGTAATGGCGTCTTCGATGCCGATATGCAGTTTGCCGCCCAGGCCCGCCGACAGTGACTGGGAGACCGAGGCGAAGCGCTCCAGGGAAGAGCGCAGCAGCAGCGCCTCTTCATAGATCAGCTTGCCCTCCTCGGTGAGGGCGAAACCCGCACGACCGCGCTGGCACAGCTGCGTGCCCAGGCGATCTTCCAGTGATTTCATGTGTGCGCTGATGGTCGCAAGGCCGATGTTCAGGTCGGCCTGCGCAGCGGAGTAACCCCCCGACTCCACGACTTTCATGAAGACGTAGAGCCAGCGCAGGTCGATATCTGAGATACGTCCAATGGGCATGGCGCGCTATTCTCGTCCGGGCTTAATTCAAATTGAGTCTTGAATTATAGCGGCTATACTTCGAACTTATCAATAGTGATAAGTAATGAATGACAGGCTCGATTCTGAACAGAAGTTTGATCAGGACCTAAGTTAACTAAGAAAAAGTCTGATTTCAGCTACAGTAAGCCCTTGTTAGAGTGCTTGTTTCCCGATCTTTGGCCGCGGGAACGTATGCGTGAGCGGGACCAGCCGACCAGGAACATCCCGCCAGACACCCGCTGATAGGAGAGCTTCATTGACATGGCAACCCGCCCGGACATTCGCATCGACCTGCAGCGCCTGATGGCTGATGTGCAGTCGCTGGCGGCTATCGGCGCCGTTGACGGCGAGGGTATTACGCGCAGCTCCTATTCCCCCGCCTACCAGCAGGCGGTGGAGTGGCTGGAGGAGCGGATGCGCGCCGCCGGCCTGACAACCCGGGTCGATGCCGTGGGCAACCTGATTGGCCGAATGGGCCCGGTGGACGGACCGGTGGTGATGACCGGTTCCCACATCGACACGGTCCGCAACGGCGGCCCGCTGGACGGCGCCCTGGGGGTGCTGGCCGGCCTGGAGGTCGCTCGGGTGCTGCGGGACCGCCAATGCACCCTGGATGCGCCTTTCGAGGTGGTTGCCTTCATCGACGAGGAAGGCGTTTACCTCAGTTTATTGGGCTCCATGGCGCTCGCAGGCAGCCTGTCGGCGAAGGAACTGGAGCTGGCAGTGGATTCCCGGGGCCAGGGCCTGGGCGACGCGCTGCGCGAAAACGGATTCAACCCCGAGGCCTATCGCGAGGCGGCCTACCTCCCCGGCGCCATCGAGTGCTTCCTGGAATTGCACATCGAACAGGGCCCGGCTCTGGAAAACCTGGATCTGCAGATCGGGGTGGTGGACGGCATCGTCAGCCAGCGCAACGTGGACTACCGCTTCTTCGGCCGGTCCAACCATGCCGGGACCACGCCCATGGACATGCGCCGGGATGCCCTGCGCGCCGCGGCGGAGTTCATCAGCGAAGCCTACCAGCTGCTCGAATTCTTCAGTACGCCCTCGACGCGAATGACCTTTGGCACCATCGCGGTCAAACCCAATGCCAGCAACGTCATTCCGCGGGAGGCAGCGGTCCGCCTGGACCAGCGCGACCTGGACGAGGATAACAGCCGCCGCCTGGCGCAGCGGGTGGCAGGACTGGCCGGCGAGATCGCCGCGCGGCACGACCTGCGGGTAGAGATCGAGGAAAAATGTTTTAACCGTGCCGCCCTGATGGCGCCGGCCCTGATCGACGAGATTCGTGAGGCCGCCGGGCACCTGGGTTACAGCAGCCGGGTCATGCCGTCCGGCGCGGGTCACGACGCCCAGGCCCTGGCCGCGGTCTGCGAGACGGGCATGATCTTCGTCCCCAGCGAGGGCGGACTCAGCCACCACCCGGACGAGTGGACAGCCCCCGAGGATCTGGAGCGTGGCGCGAACGTACTGCTTCATGTGCTGTGGAATCGGCTCACCGGCGCAGCGCAGAAGCAGTAAGCAAGGAGGTACTCAATGTCGATAGTCAATTTTGAACGGGCCGTGGTACGGAAAGAAACCATGCAGCAGGAACAACTGAATCTCGAAGAGCGCTTGCAACAGTTGCACCACAGCGGGCTGCTGCGCGAGCGCGCGTTTATCGCCAATCGCTGGGTGGGTAGCAACAGTGACAGCGCCGTGCTCAATCCCGCCACCGGGTCGGCCATTGCCACAGTGCCCAACCTGGGCCGGGAACAGGCGGTCGAGGCAATCGAGGCGGCCCACGCGGCCTTTCCCGCCTTCCGTCGCCTGTTGCCGCAGGAGCGCAGCGCCCTGCTGCTGGCGTGGCACGACCTGATCCTCGCGCACCGGGAGGACCTGGCCCTGATCATGACCCTGGAACAGGGCAAGAGCCTGGACGACGGACGCGGCGAAGTGGACTATGGGGCCGGCTTCGTGCAGTGGTTTGCCGAGGAGGCCAAGCGCATGAACGGCCAGACCATCGCCAGCCACCTGGCCGGCAAGCACCTGATGTCGGTAAAAGAGCCGGTCGGTGTCGCCGCCCTGGTGACCCCCTGGAACTTTCCCCTCGCGATGCTGACCCGCAAGGCCGCCGCTGCCCTGGCGGCCGGTTGCACGGTGGTCGCCTACCAGTCCATGGAGACCCCCCTGACCGCCCTCGCCCTGGCGCACCTGGCCGAACTGGCCGGCTTCCCGGCTGGCGTGTTCAACGTGCTCACCGGCAGCTCGCGGATCCTGGTGAAGGAGCTGACCAGCCACCCGAAGGTGCGGGCCTTCTCGTTCACGGGCTCAACCCAGGTCGGCAGAATACTGAACGAACAGTGCGCCGCCACCATCAAGAAGGTCGCCATGGAACTGGGCGGGCACGCGCCGTTTATCGGTTTCGCCGACGTCGACATGGACAACCTGGTCAAGGGCGCCCTGGACGCCAAGTTCGCAACCAGCGGCCAGGACTGCCTGGCGGCCAACCGGATTTATATCCAGCGGGACATCTACGAGGAGTTCGTGCAGCGATTCAGCGCCGCCGTGGCGCAGATGAAGGTCGGCACGGGCCTCGAACCGGGGGTGGAGATCGTGCCCCTGCAGCACGAGAACCAGGTCAGGAAGTCCGAGGAGCACGTGGCCGACGCGGTCGCCAAGGGCGCGCGCCTGATGACCGGCGGCAAGCGCCACGCGCTGGGCGGCTTCTTCTTCGAGCCCACCGTGCTGGCCGACGTGACCCCGGACATGGAGATCAGCCACGACGAAACTTTCGGCCCCGTGGCTGCGGTGATTCCCTTCGATTCCGAAGAGGAGGTGCTGGCGGCGGCCAGCGACACGGAGTACGGCCTGGCGTCCTACGTCTACACACGGGATATCGAGCGGGCGTGGAAATTTGCCGATGCCCTGGAGTACGGCATGGTAGCCGTCAACAGCGTCAAGATGACCGGCTACCCGATTCCCTTCGGCGGCGTCAAACAATCCGGCCTCGGCCGCGAGGGCGCGGCCCAGGGCATGGACGAGTACACCGAAACCAAATACATCTGCATGGGTACCCTGCCGCTGTAAGGCGCGGGGTCCACAACAGGAGCATCACATGACCAACCAGATTGACCTGAACCTGAGCCTGGAAGAGATCGACCGCAGGACCGTCTTCCACGCCTCCACCCCCCTGAAACTGCACGCCAACGGCGAGCTGGGCAGCCCGAGGATCATCGAGAGCGGCAGCGGCATCCGGATCACCGACACCCGCGGGGTCTCCACCATCGACGCCTTTGCCGGCCTGTACTGCGTGAATGTCGGCTATGGCCGCACCGAGATTGCCGATGCCATTCACGAACAGGCCAAGAAGCTGGCCTACTACCACACCTACGTGGGCCACTCCAACCTGCCACTCATCGAGCTGTCCAAGCGGGTGATCGAAATGGCGCCCGCCGGCATGAGCAAGATCTACTACGGCATGTCCGGCTCCGATGCCAACGAGACCAATATCAAGATCGTCTGGCACTACTGGAACGTGAAGGGCCAGCCCCAGCGCCGCAAGATCATCTCGCGCCTGCGCGGCTACCACGGCTCCGGCATCATGACCGGCTCCATGACCGGCCTGCCCGCCTTCCACAACAGCTTCAACCTGCCCCTGGATGACATCAAGCACACGGTGGCGCCGCACCACTACTGGGAGGCTGAACAGGGCATGTCCGAACAGCAGTTCTCCCACTACTGCGCGCAGCAGCTCGAGCAGCAGATTCTCGCGGAGGGCCCGGAAACCATCGGCGCCTTTATCGGTGAGCCGGTACTGGGCACCGGTGGCATCGTGCCCCCGCCGGAAGGCTACTGGGAGGCGATCCAGCAGGTGCTGGCCAGGTACGATATCCTGCTGATCGCTGACGAGGTGGTTTGCGGCTTTGGTCGTACCGGCTACAACTTCGGTTCCGACCGCTACGGCATCCGACCCGACATCATGACCGTGGCCAAGGGCCTGACCTCGGGCTACCTGCCCCTGTCCGGCTCCATCGTCAACGACAAGGTCTGGGCGGTGCTGGAGGACGGCACCGACAAGTACGGCCCGATCGGCCACGGCTGGACCTACTCCGGCCATGCCCTGGGCGCCGCCGCCGCCCTGGCCAACCTGGACATCATCGAACGCGAAAACCTGATCGAGAATACCAACGAGGTGGGAGCGTACTTCCAGCAGAAGATGCACGCGGCCTTCGACGAGCACCCGCTGGTCGGGGAATTCCGCGGCGTGACCCTGCTGGGCGCAATCGAATTCGTAGCCGACAGGGTCAACAAGGTGCGCTTCGATCCGGCCCTGAAAGTGGGCCCGCGCATCTCGGCGCAGGCGCTCAAGAACGGCATGATTGCCCGCGCCATGCCGCACCAGGACACCCTGGGCTTTGCGCCGCCGATGTGCAGCACGCGCCAGGATGTCGACGACATCGTGGCCATTGCCGAAAAGTCCGTCAACGAGGTAATGGACGAACTGGTGCGCGAAGGCAGCTGGAGCGCCTGACCGCAGCGATGAGCGGGCACGCGCTTGCTCCCGTCGATCTGGCCAGTGCCCTGGGTGTAACGTTCTTGTGGGGGCTGAACTTCAGCCTCATCGGCTACTGCCTCACCTACCTGGACCCCTACAGCCTGGCGGGACTGCGCTTCCTGCTCTGCGCGGTGCCGCTGGTGTTGTTCCTGCCGCGGCCACGGGTTCCCGCCGGGCTCGTGATCGCCTATGGCCTGTGCTTCGGGCTGGGCACCTGGGGCCTGGTCAATCTCGGCGTGCAGCTGGGATCGTCGCCGGGCGTGAGCTCGATCGTGCTGCAGACCAGTGCGCTGTTCACCACCGGCTTCGGGATTGTCCTGTTCGGGGAACGCCTCACCACCGGCAAGATACTGGGCCTGCTGTTGTCCTGCCTGGGGCTGGCGCTCATTCTCAGCCTGGAGGACGGCTCGGCGACCCTGTCCGGGGTCGCCCTGGTCCTGGCGGGTGCGTTCTTCTGGGGGGTCTCCAATTCGCTGGTCAAGCGGGCGGCCCCCGATAACCAACTGGCGTTCCTGGCCTGGTCCAGCCTGGTCGCCCCGCTGCCGCTGTTCGCCCTGGGGTTCAGCCAGTTTGGCCCATTGCCGCTGACACCACTGCCCGATACGGGCGAGCTGGTGCTGGTGATTGCGCTGTTGCTGGCCTCCTCCTACATCGCCACCCTGTACGCCTACTACGTGTGGAATCGACTGATCAGCCAGTACGACCTGTCCCGGGTCGCGCCCCTGTCGCTGGCCGTGCCGGTGTTCGGACTGCTGTGCGCCCACCTGGTATTCGATGAGGCCCTGGGCGCGACGAAGCTGCTGGCAGGCGCCCTGGTGATGCTCGGGCTGGCAGTCAACGTGCGCGGTGACCAGTGGCTGGGGCGCCTGTTGGCGAGGTGAGCGGGCCAGCGCGAAGGTCTCCTGGGTAAACTTTGAAGAGCTGCGATACGTGCCTGCTCCCAACCCTGCTACCATTTCTTTTTTAATCTCACTGACAAGAGGTCACCATGCCGACAATCAAGATTCTGACCGAGAGCCAGCTGCGCGATGCGGTGCAACTGGACATCGCCGCCATCGACTGTATCGAGCAAGCCTTTGCCACCCTGGCCGAGGGGCGGGTCGTCATGCCGCCGGTGCTGTCCCTGCCGGTGGCTGAGGTGAACGGTGACGTATGCGTCAAGACGGCCTACATCCCCGGAATCGATACCTTCGCCATCAAGATATCCCCCGGGTTCTTCGACAACTACAAGCTGGGCCTGCCGAGCACGACCGGCCTGATGGTGGTGCACAGCGCGGTCACGGGTATTGTCCAGGCAGTACTCCTGGATAACGGCTACCTCACCGACGTGCGCACCGCCGCCGCGGGCGCAGTCTCGGTACGGCACATGGCGCGGGAAGACGCCGCAACGGTAACGGTCATTGGTACCGGGGTGCAATCGCGCCTGCAGCTGCAGGCAATCTGCCAGGTTCGCCCGATAAAGTCAGCCGTGATCTGCGGCCGTGACGCGGCCCGGGCGGAGGCCATGGCCGCTGAGATGGCGGAGAAGCTCGGGCTGAACACCAGCGCCAACCCGGACATCGCCAGCGCCGTGTCCGCGGCGGATATCGTCGTGACCACCACGCCCGCCAAACAACCCCTGCTGCGGGCGGACTGGCTCCGACCCGGGCAACACGTGGTCGCCATGGGCTCCGACCAGTCGGACAAGGTGGAACTGGAGGAAGGCTGTGTCACCCGCGCCGACGTGTTCGCGGTGGACAGGCGCGAGCAATCCGCCGAACGCGGTGAATTACGCTACGCCATCGAGCGCGGTGTGGTTGACTCGGCTGACCTCTATCCGGAGCTGGGCGAGATCATTGCCGGTCGCGCAGTCGGCAGACCTTCCAGTGACGCCATTACCATCTGCGACCTGACCGGGACGGGCGTACAGGATACCGCGATCGCCAATTTCGCCCTGTCGCGCACCGCCGGGGTCGGGATCGATATCGAGAGCTGAGCCGCACGGCAACTGCCGCAAGTTCGGCATCCCATTGGTGATAACGGGTACCGAAATCGACCAGGCTCTCGCTGCCCTCGAGCATGCGCTGGCTGACTTATAGCGCCGCGCCATCAGGGCGCGGCATCGATCTGGACGGCGAGTATACAGCGGCTTATAAGGTGCCACTCTATCGGCCCAAGTTCCACCGGGACGGCGAGCGCAAGGATCACAAATACGGCAGGAAGCAGATTGGCGAAATGCTGTTGTGCCTCGACTGGAATTCCTATGTCTATGGCGCCATAGAATTTGCCAACTTCATACCCGCGCTGTTTGAAGTGACGATCGACGGCCGGACGTTTCTTGCCCAAGGTGGTGGCTTTCACCCACTGGGCGGCTCCATGAGCCTCAACTATGTCTACGACAGTGGGGATCCCGATGACCTGGACGACGCCTTCGAGGACGATGCCTTAGGGCTGATCCGGCTGTACGTACCCGAGGAGGAGTAGATCGCGAAAACCCTCAATCTCGCCTCAACAAACCCGTCAGGGTCAGCACCACCACCGCCGACAGGCCGGCACCCAGCAGGCCGTACAGGCTGTGCAGGGCCAGCCATAACCACCGAGTGGGCCCGTCGGGCACGAAGCGGCAGAAGGTATCCTGGCCGAGGTTGATGAAGGGGATCGCGAAATCGAGCGCGAACTGGGGTGTATCCAGCCCCGGGCAGCCCAGCGGTACGTCCTTGGAACCCAGTCCCAGCGGGAGGATGTACGTGGTGGGCTCAGGCGGCTGCTCGAAGGGATGAAACGGCTGGTCGAAGCCGGCAATCGCCGTGGTATACATCACCGCACCCAGGATAACGAAGAGCAGGAAGGACAACACGGCCCGGCGCGTGGAGTAACCGTAGTTGCTGATCAGCATCAACAGCCGGGGAAACAAACGCTGTATCGGCGGGTCGACCCGGGCCGCCAGGCGCATGCGGATCTTTTCCACCGCGATGGCATCGGCTTCCCCGGACAGCCCGCTGTCGCGCAGGGCCCGGGTCAGCTGTTCATAGGGCTGCGGGCGGAAGCTGCGTGGACCGGGTCGCCCGGCGGGAAACTGCCGTCGCAGCCACGCAATGCGCTTGCTCACCAGATCGCCACCGTCCATATGCCGCACCCGCTCGTATACGGCGCCATCGAGGTCGAGGTAACCGTGGGCGGGCCAGCCACTGCCGATATTGTCGATCAGGGTATTCATGCGGGCGCCGGCCAGGAGGAACCAGCCCTCGACCTCCCCACTGGGTCCAGACGTCTCGGTCTCCGATTTCAGGGCTCGGACATTATTGAAGACCATGCCGTTGGAGACGCGGATCTGGCGCAGGTTCATTGCCACCTTGTCACCCAGGGACAGCAGGCCGGAGGTGTCAGGGCCCGGGGCAAGCAGCGCGTTGGACAGGAAGAAACTGCCGCCAATGGTCGCGGTAAGGAAATTGAGACGACCACTGGCCTCGAAGTAGTCTTCCCCCTCCCGGGTGAGAAACACGGACTCGGCGACCAGATCCTCGCAGTGCAGGGACCGGCCCTCCGGATTGATGATCCGGGCGGCACCGCAGTCCAGGTCCCCGGTGATGTTCGCCGCGACCAGGCAGACTTCGCCGAACACCTCACAGCGCTGCCCGTGGCCAGGCAGCAGTTCGAGATTGGAACCGAATACGGTGGATCGCGCGCTCAGCGCCGGCTGGGACGAGGCCTGCAGTCGCGCACCGTGCAGTTCCGCAATGCCGCGGATGCGGGCGCCGTCCAGCCGAACGCTGCGGTCGGCCCGAAACCGGCCCCGGGGGGTCGCCGACATCAGCAGCCGGCCGCCGATGCGGGCGTGGTTCAGGTAGATCGCGCAATCGCCCACGTCCGCCAGGTCCGAGTCGTGCTCGCTGACCCCGGAGAAGGAAGACCCGGACAGGTCGAGATCGGCCCGGGTGGTGAGACTGGCACCGATGAACGCGGGCATGGAGCAGTCGTTGAAGCGCAGGGTCAGGAAATCGGCACCGCTGAAATCCACCGGCGAGTCGAAGCTGCAGCCCCGGAAGATCAACGTGGTGCCCGGGCCGGGGCCGGATTTGGGCAGGGCCCGGATCGGCCCGACGATATCCGCCCCGCGAATACGCAGGGGGCAACAGAGTCCCTCATGATCGGGTCCGGAACCGGCAATGAGTCCCTCGATAAAGCTCGCCCGCAGCTGCCGTGAAGCCTCTGGCAACTCGCTGAAATCCGCGATGCCCCGGCCGCTGACCGCGTCGATAACCCGCTGTTCCGCCTCGTTTGCTGGTGTGTTTTCAGCCACCCTGTGTTCGCCCACGGCTATGATCCTCGTTTGATCCCGCCTGACTGCGTTTCTATGTCCACCCCCTGCTGGCGGAAATAATCCGCCAGGGGTTGCAACTGCCGCTCGAACTTTTTCCACTTGTACAGCGAGCCGGTATAGATCGGACGACGGACCTGGGACACACTGGCGGTGGCCACGACCGAATCCGACTTGTAAAACTCCAGGCATTCCGGCCGCCATTCCAGGCCCAGGTAATCGGTCACCCGCCGGGTCTCGACCTCGGGGTCGGTGACCAGCCGCTCATAGCTGACGTCCAGGATGCGGCCCGGCGCCAGCCGGTGCCAGTGCGCCATCAGGTCAGTATAGCGGCAGTAGTACTCGCCCATGGTCAGCAGGTCATAGGTTTGCAGGGCTGAGCCCAGGCGGAACAGCAACTTGTAGTTACTGAAGCAGGTGTCCATCGGGTGGCGTTGCAGGTTGATGATCCTGGCTTTTGGCAGGGCCTTCATGATGGCGCCAAGCATGAAAAAATTGAGCGGGTACTTGTCGATGATGACCGGACTGTCCGGCACGTGGACGCGGGCGCGCTTGATATAGGCCTCTCCCAGCTTGTCCCAGTGGACCTGGTCGACGCCCTGGTACATCGTTTCAATGGTGGGATCCGGGTTGATCGTGCCATAGGCGTTGTTGAGCAGGTGGGTCATATGGTGCAGTTCACCGGCGGTCTCGATGCCGTCATAGGTGGTGATGATCTGCTCCAGCAGGGTGGTGCCGGTCCGCGGCATGCCCACGATAAAGATGATCTCCTCGCCCAGGTCGTGGCTCACCGGCTGTGCAAACAGGGCGTCATTGAAGTTGGTTTTAATCGCGTTGCCGAGCTTGCGGTCGTTGTCCGCCGGATAGGGGGTATGCTCCAGCACCCCGGCGGCGCCAGCCTGCAGGTGTTTGAAGGCCTGGTCGTAGTTGCCCAACTCCTCGTGCTGTTTCGCCAGGGCATAATTCATGCAGATGCGCGCCTGCAGCGCATCGCTATTCTCGGCCAGGACCCGGTCAAACAAGTCTACGTAATTGTTTTCCCTGGTGGCGCGCTTGATCTGGCCCAACAGCCAGAAGCCGCGAAAGTTCTTCGGATCGATCTCCAGCGCTTTCTTGTGCATCTGCACGGCGTCGTCACTGCGTCCGACCATGTGCAGTTCGGTGGCCAGGCTGGAATAATAGCCCGCGTTCGGGCCGTCGCGGTCAAGCGCCTGTTCGAACAACTCTATCGCCCGGCGGTGGTCGCCGATATTGCTCATCACCGTGCCCAGCTGGTGCAGTGCGGTGCCCGGCAAATCGGGCCAGGTCAGCAGGTGGTCGGATATCTTGATGGCATCTAGGGTGCGGCCAATGGCACCGAGGATGTGTGCTTTCAGCAGCAGGATCATATGATTGGGCCGCTGGCAGAGCTGATCTGCCCGCTCCATACTGACCAGTGCCTGCTGGGGCCGGTTGATGTTCAGCTCGGCGTAGCCCTTGTAATACCAGGCGGCAAAGTCCTCCGGCCGGGCTTCCACCCACTTGGCGGCGACCAGCAACGCCTCCCGGTAGCGTTTGATCCCCATCAGGTAGCGGGTGTGCTCCTCGTAGGGTAATTCGCCCTGTTTTCCTCGTGGCTGATTCATGGGGAGGCGCTGTCTCCGGAAACAATGGCAGAACACACAATCTTCATTCTACTTTGAATATCTCCCCGTATTAATTCGAATTAATCCCAAGTTATTCGCAAGGCATCAGCCGCTAGAAAGATATAATCTGTGAAATATTATACAGATTGCTACCTTTGCCAGGGCAGATAGCGGGCATATACGCTATACAGTCATTGACAGACGCATGCGTTCCAAACAACCAATAACAAGGAAGGTAACTGATTATGAAACCATCCAAGCGACCGTTGGCAGTGGCAATCGCCGGTATTTTAGCGGTGGAATCCGGCGCTGTGCTGGCGCAGGGCATACTCGAAGAGGTGGTGGTTACCGCGCAGAAGCGGGAAGCCAGTGTCACCGACCTGGGCCTGACCGTCACCGCCTTTTCCGGTGACACCCTGCGATCCCTCGGGGTTGACCAGCCGATTGACCTGGCCGCCCAGACACCCGGCCTGGTGATCAACAATACATTGGGCGATTCCCAGCCCGCGGTGATGATTCGCGGTGTCGGGCTCAACGACTTCAACACCAACGCCAATCCGGGCGTCGCCGTCTACGTGGATGAAAACTACCAGGCCATCGGCGCCATGCTGACCTTCTCCATGTACGACATCGACCGGGTGGAAGTCCTCAAGGGCCCCCAGGGCACCCTGTACGGGCGCAACACCACCGGTGGCGCGGTGTCCATTTTCACCAAGCAGCCCACCGAGGAACTGGATGGCTACATTTCCGGCGATTTCGGCGACTACGACCGCTCCCGCATCGAAGGCGCGATCGGCACCGGCCTGACGGACTCCGTGCGTTTCCGGGTATCCGGTTTCAAGGAGCGCCAGCGGGAGGGCTACCAGACCGACTTGATTACCGGCAAGGATCACGGCGAAAAGGACAAGTACGGCGTGCGGGGCCAGCTGGCGATCGACTTCTCCGACACCGTCGATGCCGTGATCCGCTACACCTACGGCAAGGACGAGTCGGACTCGCAGATACCACAAATTGCCGAGGGCCTGGCTACCCTGCAGTTTTACTATTACACCTTCTACCAGGGGACCCAGAACGACATCGACTTCTACGATGTCCTGAAGGGCGACCAGGAGTCCTTCCTCGATATTACCCAGGACTCTGTGGGTGTCACCCTGAACGCCGACCTGGGCTTTGCCACCCTGACGTCGGTAACCAGTTACGACGAGGTGGACCACCGCAACGTGGTGGAAGCGGTCGGCGTGGAAAACCCCATCCAGCACCTGGACTACGGCGGCGAACTGGAAAACTTCAGCCAGGAACTGCGCCTGACCTCCAATGAGGCTGAAATCGTCGACTGGATTGTCGGTCTCTACTATTCCGATACCAAGCAGGACAATGTCTCCTCGATCGACGTCACCGGCGGGATCGGTGCCGGCCTGTACTACGTGTATGGCCTGACCGACGGTGTTCAGATGACCCAGGCCGATGTCATTTATGATCAGCAGATGGAAACCATGGCCGTGTTCGCGCACACGGAGTGGCACCTCTCTGACACCCTGAAACTGACGGTTGGAGCCCGCTTCTCCCGCGACGACCTGGACTACGATGTCATGATGGTCACGCCGGGGCCCTGCGACGGCCCCGCCTGTGCGGTGGCCGCCGATTACGGCCTGCTGGACGCCGACAGCGCCTTCAACACCCTGCTTAACTACGGCGAATTTCTGACCTGGTACTACGGCGGCGCCGAAGGCGCGCCCCCCACCCCGCGGACCAACGCCGTGACGTCAGCCAACTCCGATAGCAAGAAGGAGGACAACTTCAGCTGGCGCCTGGCCCTGGACTACACGCCCGCCGACGAGGTGCTGCTGTTCGGATCGGTCTCCAACGGGGTCAAGTCTCACGGTTTCCACGGGGGTATCGTACTGTTCGACGATGGCTACCAACCCTACGACCCGGAGGATCTGCTGGCTTACGAGTTGGGTGCCAAGGTCGGCCTGCTCGACGGCAACATGCAGGTCAACGGCGCCGTGTTCTATTACGACTACGAGGACCTGCAGGCCATCGCCTCGCTGGACCCGGGCATCGGCCTGCCCAACGACGTGTTGACCAATTTCGCCGAGGCCAAGATCACCGGCGCCGAACTGGACGTGACCTGGTCACCGGTGGGGGGCTTGACCACGCGCGTCGGCGCCAGCTGGCTCGATACCGAGCTCAAGGATCCCGACATCAGCTCGTCAGTGCCCGTATTCCCGGGGCTGGAGCCGGTCAAGGGCGCCGACCTGGCCTACGCACCCGAGTTCACCCTGTCGGCACTGGTGCGCTACGACTTCAATATCAGCAGCGGGCTGGACATGTACCTGCAGGTCGACGGCGATTACTCCGACGAGCAGCTGACCTACCCGGGCCGCCCCGACAGTGTGCTGGTGGACCGCACGATCTATAACGCGCGCATCGGCATCAGGGACACGGAGGATCGCTGGGAAGTGGCCCTGTACGGTCGCAACCTGGGTGACGAGGAGTACAACACCTATTCCTACAGTACCAATGACGGCTCCTTCTCGGACTTCGGCCCGGTGCAGGAAAACCATATCGGCAATCCCCGTATTTACGGCCTGAACCTGCAATACAACTTCTTCTAGCAGGTAATCCGGCAACCAGTTCCCAGGGCGATCTTCGGATCGCCTTTTTTGTGCCTGGTCGAGAAGTCCCATGACAGCGCGCATCCACTGTACTAACCTTTTCCAGGTCAACCACGTGCGAAAACGCCCCTGGAAGGAGAGGCAGGTGAGTATGCCCTTCAAGCCAACCCTACTGATAATCCTGGTTGCCTCACTCTGGTCAGCGAGCGGCAGCGCCTACGACTGCACCGGCCTGCCCGAGTGGAAGCGCCAGCACTATTACCTCTTCGGTGACCAGGTGCAGTTCATGGGTTTCGCCTACGAAAATCGCGCCGAGGCCTCCAAGCGGGATCGACCCGATCAGGGCGATCCCTGGGTTCTGCTCGGCCCATGCGATCCCCCCGATGACGGCGGCGGCAATGGCGATACGGGTGAGCCGGTAGACCCACAACCCCTGTCCATTTTCGGCGTCTGGCACTGCGGCAACACCTTCTGCGACTGGAGCCAGGAACGAACTCCCGAGGAGTTCGCTGCGGCGAATGGCTGGCTGTTCGACCGGGACGGCAACCCGGGCACGCCCGGCGATCCCGCGGTGAATCTCGTGGTGCTGAGCTTTCTCCAGCCCCTGGCCCTGCTGCAGGGGCGTACTGACAACGCGTTTGAGGCAGGGATCCCCGTGGGTATGACACCGGAGCTCGTCGCATACATTAAGGACCGCGATATCCGCGTGCTGCTGTCCGTGGGCGGCGTGACCTACACCGATTTCTGGAATGAGGCGCTGGTCACGGATCCCGCATCGCTTGCCGAGGCCGCGGTTAATGCGGTATCTCACCTGGGCGCGGACGGACTGGAAATCGACTGGGAGAACGGCCGGCCCGACGCCGCACAACTGGCGGGCATCGAGACCTTTATCGAGACGTACAATACCCTGGCCGACGCCACACTACCCGAGACGGTACTGACGCTCGACCTTGCAGTCGGCAATCGCTACCTGCAGGAACTGAGCCGGCGCGCCGCGGCGGACTGGCTGCCCAGTGGCAAGATCGACTACATCAACGCCATGGTGCCACGGGGCGACCCCGACACAGACCAGTGGCAGGAGCACATCGACGGTAAATCGCAATACGACCCACCGATCCTGCCGAAAGCGCCGGCCAAGGTTGCGGTCAGTCTCTGGTTGACCGACAGCCGCCGGCCGAATGCCAACTGCGTTGATTTCAGCGCCTCATCGCTGTTGGCAACGTCCGACTATGTGCAGACGGTGCTGGCCAACGGTGCAGGCTCCAGTCACGGCATGCTGGGCTATATGCTGTGGGCGGGGGAGTGTCCGTCTTCGCGCAATGTCTGCACCTCGCCACCGAATACCTGTGAGGGCGGCATGGGCGCCGCTGCGGATTATTTCCAGATCCAGCCCCTGGATTTTTCCCTATTGCGCCAGGAATGAACGCGATACGGTGAGTCACCTGGCAGTGTGAAGGGATTCGCCGCGCCTGAGTATCCACCCTATACTGAAAACTTATGAAATACCTCTTCAGCCTCCTCATGTTGTTTTCTGTCCAGCTGCAGGCCGGGCCGAAGCTCTATGTCTTCGACTGCGGCCTGATCAACCTGGATAACCTGGCCATGTTCAACCTCAAGGCCGGGGAATCCCCGGTCCGGCAAATGTTCGTGCCCTGCTACCTTGTCGAGCATCCAAGGGGCAGGTTGCTGTTCGACGGTGGCCTGCCAAAAAATGTTGCGGACAGTGAAGACCCGGTGGCCATCGAGGGGGGCTCACTGGTTTACGATCGCTGGATCGCCGAGCAGCTGGCGGACATGGGACTGGGCCCGGCGGACATCGACTTCGCGAGTTATTCGCACCTGCACTTCGATCACGCCGGCGCCGCCAACGCTTTCCTGGAGTCCGACGTCCTGATGCAGAAGCGGGAATGGGATGGTGCCTTTGGTGAGGGCGCGTCTTTTACCGACACCTCACTGTTCAATGGCCTGCAACACGCCAGGGTCACCTTCATCGACGGCGACCACGATGTGTTCGGGGATGGCAGCGTGCGACTCGTATTTACCCCCGGTCACACCCCCGGACACCAGTCGTTGCTGCTGCAACTCGACAACACCGGGCAGATACTGCTTTCCGGTGATCTCTACCACACCCGCGCCAACCGCGCACTGCGCCGGGTACCGACCTTCAACAGCAACGAACAGCAAACCCTGGAGTCCATGGACCGGGTGGAAAAGCTGCTGGCGGAAACGGGCGCCACCTTGTGGATAGAGCACGACAAGGTATTGGCTGACGGCCTGAAAAAAGCGCCGCAGTACTACGACTGAAGGATTATCCGGGGGCACATATGCAACTGCCAGAACGAACTCGAGTGTACCAGTGCCACCATTTTGACAGCACTCGCTGGGATTACTTCACGCCACGCGATGACGACATCATCATCGCCACCTCCTACAAGGCCGGGACCACCTGGACCCAGGGCATCGTCGCCAACCTGCTGTTCCCGGACGGTCACTTCCCGGCCTCGCCCGCGGACCTGTCCCCCTGGCTGGACATGCGCTACGTACCGCTGGAGGTATTCCTCAATGGTCTTGAGGCACAGAGCCATCGCCGGTTTATCAAGACTCACCTGCCACTGGACGGCATGCGCTACGAACCCCGGCTGAAGTACGTCTACGTGTCCCGCGATGGCCGCGATGTCTTCATGTCGATGTGGAACCACTACAGCCACATGACGCCCGAATCGTTAGCGCACCTGAACGACATTCCTGGTCGGGTGGGTGAGCCCCTGCCCGCCCCGCCGAAGGATATCCACGAATTCTGGCACGGCTGGGTCAGCAGGAGCCTGTTCGATAACGAGGTCGGCGGCTGGCCCTTCTGGTCACACCTGTCCAACGTCCAGGGCTGGTGGGATTATCGCGACCTGCCCAATATCGAGTTCTTCCATTTCAACGACCTGGTAATCGACCCCGAGGGCGAAATGCGGCGCCTGGCCGATTACCTGGACATCGAGGTTCCCGAGGCGGCCTGGCCGCGCATTCTTGAGGCAACTTCGTTCCCCGGCATGAAATCGAAGGCGGAGGAGTATGCCCCGGCCGGCGGCTTTTTCTGGCAGGGCGGTGCGCAAACCTTCATCAATAAGGGTACCAACGGCCGTTGGCGGGAAGTGCTCAGCCAGGAGGAGCTTGCGCAATACGACGCCCTCTGCAAGAGCACCCTTAGCCCGGACTGCCGTGAGTGGCTTGAAAACGGCCGGCTAGGATGAAACAGGGGCCAACCCCCGGCATCAGCTGAAGAACGCCGCGCACAGCTCCACCGCTCGCGCCACACCCGCTTCGTCCACATCCTTGTGAGTCACCAGTCGCAGCACCTGCCCTCCCAGGGTCAGCACCCCGTTGGCGCGCAGAAAGTCTTCCAGCGGCTGCGCCTGTGCCGGGTCGTCGATGATTGCGAACACCATATTGGTCTGCACTGAACCGGGGTCGCAGGTGATTCCGGGAACCTGCGCCAGGCCCTCGGCCAGGCGCAAGGCGTTGGCGTGATCCTCCGCCAGCCGGCCCACGTTGTGCTCCAGGGCATACAGGCCCGCCGCCGCCAGCATACCGGACTGCCGCATCCCGCCGCCCAGCACCTTGCGCCAGCGCCGCGCCTTCGCTACCAGCTTCGCACTGCCCGCCAACACCGACCCGGCGGGCGTGCCCAGTCCCTTGGACAGGCACAGCGACACGGTGTCGTAGTGCCGGGTAATTTCCTCCAGCGCCACCCCCTGCTTGACGCAGGCATTGAACAGTCGGGCGCCGTCCAGGTGCAGGCCCAGGCCGTGCTCGGCGCAAAACGCCCGGGCTTGGCCATGATAATGCAGCGGCAAGACTTCCCCGAAGCGGGTATTTTCCAGGCACAGCAGCCGGGTGCGGGCGAAGTGGCTGTCGTCGGCCTTGATCCTGGCCCTGACCTTTCCCAGGTCCAGGGTGGAATCCGGTTCGAACTCCAGCGGCTGGGGCTGGATGCTGCCCAGCACCGCGGCGCCGCCCCCCTCGTACTTGTAGGTGTGGGCCTCCTGCCCGACGATGTACTCATCGCCCCGCTCGCAGTGCGCCATCAGGCCCACCAGGTTGCTCTGGGTGCCGGAGGGCAGGAACAGCCCGGCCTCCTTGCCCGCCAGGTTCGCGACTGTTTCCTCCAGCTGCTTTACCGTGGGGTCGTCCCCCAGCACGTCGTCCCCCAGTTCCGCCTCCACCATCGCCTGTTTCATGGCGGCGCAGGGGCGGGTTACGGTATCGCTGCGCAGGTCGGCAATCAACTCAGTCATGGCCTGTCTCCGAGTGGGGGAAACGCATGCTACCAATATCCCGCAATTAATGTGAATCGCCGGGTTTAACCAGCATCGGAGCGGGCGCCAAAAATTTGCTCTGGATCAACTGCCGGTCATCGGCCGAATGCTAGAGTGCCAAGCTGGAAGGATTCTGTATTGCTTGCCAGTACGCTCAGCAGGTTCAGCCACTGGGCAAAGAAGGAGAATAATATGGCGGCCGGGCGAACTGACGACCGTACCGGGTCGGTGCGCGAGGCGATGGATCGGGTGCTCGCCGCCGAGCGGGAGGCGCAGGAGCAGATTGAGGCCTGCGCCCAGGAGAAAGAGGCTATCCTGGCCGACGCCCGGGACCGGGAACAGCGGATTCGCGACATCACGGAAACGCGCATCGGCCGGGTCAACACGAGTGCCCAGCGCGCCACCGCGGCACGCGTACGCGAGTTGCGTCGCGAGTCTGCCGAGCAACTGGCGCACATCGACCACGAACCCGGCAACACCGCGATAATTGCCCGCGCATCGGCCGAACTGGCGCGGCGCCTGACGAGCAGGGACCCGGGTGACTAGCCACTTCGACTATGTCCAGGCGCGGCTCCAGGCCCGCCATGGCGGGCGTCCCGCCGAGGAGCGCTGGCGCCTGCTGGAGTCGACCACGGACCTGGGGGGCTACCTGCAGCAGGCCCGCAACACCGGCCTGGCACCGTGGGTCCAGGTACTGACTCCGCAGATGGACGTTCACCCGATCGAGCAGTCCCTGCGCCGGCAGTGGCGCGCCTACAGCGTCGAAGTGGCCGGCTGGGTGCCCCAGGCCTGGCGCCCCGCCGTTTTGTGGACGGGCAGTTTGCCCGATCTGCCCTTTGTGGCGCACCTGGCCCGCGGCGGCCAGGTCCAGCCCTGGATGCTGCTCGACCCGGTGCTGGCACCCCTCGCCCTGGAGGACCCGCAACGGCGCCAGGAATCCCTTGCGGCCAGCGCCCTGGCCGGGGTGGCCGACGCGGTCGCGCGCAAGCTGCCGCCCATGGCGGCCTGGCTGGAGGCCTGGGAAGCCACCTGGCCGCCGGCGGCGGAAAGCGCCGTACTCGATCACCTGAAAAATCTCGCCGGCGACCACCTGGAGAGCGTCCAGGCGGAGCGCAGCGTACCGGTCGGGGAACCGCGCCACCACGCCCACCTGGTCCGACGCTTGACGGTCATTTTTCGCCGCGAAACCACCCGGATCGGCGCCGTCTTCGCCCACCTGGGCCTGGTCTCGCTGGATGTGGAGCGCCTGCGCCGTGGTCTCGTGCTGCGCGCTCTCTTCCCCGATATGCGGGAGCGTCCCCGATGGGCCTGAGGCCGGCCGCCGCCGAGTGGTTCGAAATCCTGACCCCGCGGGAGGAACTCACCCACGCGCTGCAATGCCTCGCCTCCACCGGGGCCGTCGAACTGCAGACCCACAGCCAGACCACGAGTCATGCGCAACTCCCCGACCTGCACGAGGGACTGGCGGTGTTCGGAGAACTGTCGCGCCGCTACGGTGACTGGTGGCCGGAGCCCGAATCACAGAATATCGCCACCTTCGCCGAGCCGGCGGCGCAACTGACCGTGGCACTCGAGGCCCTGAAAGCCTGGGAAGCCGAAGCCAAGCCGGTGGTGGATGCCCTGCAGCGCGGCCAGCGGCTCAAGGCGGACCTGGAGATGTTGCGCGAGGCCATCGAGGCTGCGGGAGAGGACCTGCCCGACCTGCACCAGCTGGCGGCCAGCGGGCCCTACCTGGCGGGCCGCCTGTACCTGTTACCGGTCGATGCGGTGATCGAGCAGGTGCCTGCCTCGGTGTTGCTGCAGCCCGCATTCAGCCCGGCCAACCGGTTCCTGTTCGCCGTGGGAAACCGGGAGCAGATCGAGATGCTGGACGAGTACCTGACCACGCTCAAAGCCCGCCGCCTGGAACTGCCGGACTGGCTGCCGGGCGCCTGGCAGGACGCGCTGGCGATCATCGATGACAAGATCAAGGCCGCTGCCAGCGAGGTGTCGGGCCACCGCAAGGCCCTGGCGCAGATACAGCAGAAACACGAACTGGCCTCGGTGCTCGGCCGCCTGCGCCTGCTCGACTGGTACGTTACTCACGTGCCCGAATTGCCGGTGACTGAGCGCTTCGCCTGGATCACCGGCTGGACCAGTGACCCGGGCGCCGGCAACGTGGAATCCTGCCTGCGGGAAAACGGCGTCGATTTCCTGCTGCGCATCTCCGAACCGCCCGCGGATGTGTCCGCACCCATGGTCCTGCACAACCCGCCCTGGGCCAGGCCCTTCGAGCTGTTCGCCTCGCTGCTGGGCACACCCGGGGCACAGGACATCGATCCCAGCCTGATCGTCGCGCTGCTGGCGCCGCTGATGTTCGGGTACATGTTCGGCGACGTGGGCCAGGGCGCGGTGCTGCTGGCCATCGGCCTGCTGTACCGGCGCCGGATGCCGGTGCTGGCGCTGCTGGTGCCCGGCGGCATCGCGGCCATGGTGTTCGGTTTGCTGTTCGGCAGCGTGTTCGGCATCGAGGACCTGATCCCCGCCCTGTGGATGCATCCGCTGGAGCACCCCATCCCCATACTGGCGACCAGCCTGGCGTTTGGCGTGTTCCTGGTCACCCTGGGGCTGGCCCTGGACGCCCACCAGTGTCACTGGCGCGGCGAGGACATGGCCTTCTGGGGTGCCCGGCTGGGCCTGTCGATCACCTATTTCGGGCTGCTGTACGCGATCGTACTACTGGATTCCCTCGGTCTCTGGCTGGCCGTGCTGGGCACGACCTGGTACATCGTCGGCTCCGCCATACGGGGACGACCGAATGCGCTGCCCGCGGCCGGTGCGGCGGTGGCGGAATACCTCGAGACCGTGCTGCAGCTGCTGGTCAATACCATTTCCTTTGTCCGGGTCGGCGCCTTCGCCCTGGCCCACGCGGGCCTGTCCACCGCGATGATCGGCATTGCCGACGGCGTCGATTCCTTTATCGGCCGGGCGCTGGTGCTGGTCCTGGGCAACACCCTCATCATCGCCCTGGAGGGGCTGGTCGTCAGTATCCAGACCACCCGCCTGGTGCTGTTTGAGTTTTTCATCCGCTTCCTCCGGGCCAGCGCGCGTTCGTTCAAGCCGCTGCCGCAGCCGGAAGCGCCCAATTCGGATTCATCGAGGAGAGAACCATGAGGTTTTTCGCGATCTTGTTTGCCGCGGGCGGCGGCGTCGTCCTGCTCGCCGCCATCGCCGGCTCGGTACTGCTGGCTTTTCCCGAGTCCGTGTGGGCCGAGGAAGTGGTCGCGGCGGCCGGAGGGGATCCCGGGGTGGTGCAGTGGGGTTTCGTCGCCGCCGCCATTTCCGCGGGGCTGTCCGCCCTCGCCGCCGGTTACGCAGTCGGCCACGTGGGCAGCGCGGCCATTGGCGCGATCGCCGAGAAACCGGAACTGATGGGGCGCGTACTGGTGATGGTGGGCCTGGCGGAAGGTATCGCCATTTACGGGCTGATCGTCTCCATCCTGATTCTCAACCGGCTCGGCTGACATGAAGGAGACAGCATTCATCGGCGACGAACTGACCGGTGCCGGGTTCAGGTTGTCCGGTATCCGGGTTCACATCGCTGACCCGGAGCAACCGGAAGAGCTGTTCCAACAGGTCTTGTCCGAGGCCGGTTTCGTGATCCTGACCCACGAGGTCGCCAACCGCCTGCCCCCGGCCGGACTGCAGGCAGCCGTGGCCCGCGCCCGGCCGCCCGTGGCCATCGTGCCGGCGGTGGCCTCGGCGGAGCCCGGTCCCGACCTGGCGCGCGAGGTGCGCATAACCCTGGGGATGGAAGCCTGATGGAATTCGAGAGCATCGTCGACGTGCAGTTACGCGCCATGCTCGACGGCATCGAGCAGGACCTCGCCCAGCGCCGCGAGGCGATGCTGGAGGAGGCGCGGCGCGAGGCCCACAGCCGGTTGCGGGAGTCCCGGCGCCAGGCGCGACAGCGCATGTCGGCGGCGGTGACCGAAGCGAGGGAGCAATGGTACGACAGCCTGAGACGCGCCCGTGCGGCACTGGCGGCGCGCCTGCGACACAAGCAGCAGGAGCTCGACCGGGAACAATTGCAGCACGGCGAGCGGGAATTGCGCGATGCCCTGGCGGCGCGCTGGCAGGACGCCGCCGCACGCCGGGAATGGGCCGAGGTGCTGTTGCAGGACGCGCTCGAGCGGTTGCCCCGCGAACGCTGGCTGGTGACATACCCCGCGACCCTGGCCGCGTCCGAGGCGCAGGCGTTGCTGGCCGCCGCGGGGCCGGACGTCGTATTGGAGAGCGAACCCGACGCCGACCTGGAGGCCGGCTTTCGCCTGCACTGCGCGGAGGCCTGCATCGACATGAGCATCGCCGGTCTGCTGGCCCAGAGCGAGGAGATCGCCGGGGAACTGCTGGCTGAAATCCGCCGCCAGCAGGGCCAGCCGGAGGATGGACCATGAACCGGGCATCGATCCGCTGGGTCGGGGGACCGGTGCTGCGCGCCCGCACCGACGACCGGTTCTACGTGCACGAGGCGATCAGCGTGGGGCCGGACCAGTTGCTGGGCGAGGTCATCCAGCTGGACGGCGACGAGCTGGTGGCGCAGATCTACGAGGACACCACCGGGCTGCAGCCGGGGGATGCCGTGGTGGGCAGCGGACTGCCCCTCGCCGTGCCCCTGGGCCCCGGCCTGCTGGGCAGGATCATGGATGGCCTGCTGCGGCCGCTGGCCGACGAGTCGGTGCATTTCTATGCCCCCGGCGCCGCTGCCGCGCGCGGCGGTAAGTTCCACTTCGTTTCCCGGGCCCACGCCGGCGAGCACCTCGGCCCAGGCGCCTGCTTCGGCGAGGTGGTGGGTGCGGGGCCACAGCTGCGCTGCCTGGTGCCACCCGATATCGAAGGCACGGTGGAAGAAATCGCCGCGGACGGCGCCTACCCGGAATCCGACACGGTCTGTGTGCTGCGGGGCGAAGACGGCGAACAGCACTCCCTGTCCATGGTGCACCTGTGGCCGGTACGGCAACCGCGCCCGGTGCAGCGGCGCCTCTCTCCCGAGATGCCCATGGTGACCGGCCAGCGCATCTTCGACACCCTGTTTCCGGTCGCCCGCGGTGGCCGGGCCGCCCTGCCCGGTGGCTTCGGCACCGGCAAGACCGTGCTGCAGGAAAGCCTGGCCAAGTGGTGTGACGCCGATGTCATCGTCTACGTCGGCTGCGGCGAGCGCGGCAACGAGATGGCCGAGGTGCTGGACGAGTTCCCGCAGCTGGAGGATCCCCGCACGGGCCGCCCGCTGATGGAGCGCACCGTGATCATCGCCAATACCTCGAACATGCCGGTGGCGGCGCGCGAGGCGAGCATCTACACCGCCATCACGGTGGCGGAGTACTTCCGCGACATGGGTCTGCAGGTGGCGCTGATGGCGGATTCCACCAGCCGCTGGGCGGAGGCCCTGCGCGAGGTGTCGGGCCGCCTCGGTGAGTTGCCGGGCGAGTCCGGCTACCCGGCCTACCTGGCGTCCCGCCTGGCCGAGTTCTACGAGCGCGCCGCCCGGGTCCAGACCCTGGCCGGCGACGAGGGCTCGGTCACGATCATCGGCGCGGTCAGCCCGCCGGCGGGGGATTTCTCCGAACCCGTTACCAGCCACACCAAGCGCTATGTACGCAGTTTCTGGGCGCTGGACCGGGAGCGCGCCCAGGCCCGGTTCTACCCCGCCATCCACCCCCTGCTGTCCTATACCGAGGACGTGGACCTGCTGGCCCGCTGGTGGCAGCTGCACGGCAACCCCGACTGGCGCGAGCACCGCTATCGCATCCTGGCCCTGCTGGAGCAGCAGGACAAGCTGCAGCGCATGGCGCGCATCATCGGCAAGGACGCGCTGCCCGAGGAGCAACAGCTTACGCTGTTGTGTGCGGAACTGCTGGAGGAGGGCTTTCTATACCAGTCGTCCTTCTCCCCCGTCGACCGGTTCTGTTCGCCGGAGCGACAATCGCGGATGCTCAAGCTGCTGATGCACTTCGTCGATCTCGCGACCGCGGCGCTGCAGGCTGGCGCCAGTGTCGAGGCAATCGGCGCACTACCGGTATTGCGCCGCCTGCGTCGCCTCGGGGAGGAACTGCCGGAGGGCGACGCAGACCAGGCGCGGCAGCTGTGGAACGAGATCGAGGAGTCGCTGGCGGCGCTGGGCGAGGGAGGTGCGCGCGATGCGGGGTGACCTGACACTCGAGGGTGCGGTACAGGGGATCGAGGGCCCCCTGCTGTACGTCAAGCGCAGCGCCAACGTCGGTCTCAACGAGTCGGTGCAGATCATCGACCGGCGCGAGCGCGAACGCGTCGGGCGCATCGCCGCACTGGACGAGGACAAGATGGTGATCGAGGTGCTGGAGTCCACCGCCGGCCTCGGCATCAGCGACACCCGGGTCAGGCTGCGGGCGGAGCCCCTGGTCTTTCCGGTGGGCCCCGGCCTGCTGGGGCGCGTGTTCGACAGTGTGGGGCGGCCCATCGACGGTGGGCCGCCGGTGCCCGCCGAACGGCGCATGCGCATCGACGGCCTGGCCATCAACACCTCGGCGCGGGCCCTGCCGCGGGATTTCATCGAGACCTCGATCTCCACCATCGACCTGATGAACAGCTTCGTCCGGGGACAGAAGCTGCCGCTGTTTTCCGGCGGCGGCCTGCCCCACGACCGCATGGCGATCGACATCGCCCTGCACGCCCGGCTGCGCGGCGAGGCGGCGGAGAGTTTTGCCATCGTGTTCGTCGGGATCGGCGTGCCCCACGATACCGCCGAGGCCTTTCGCGAAGCCATGGAAACCAGCGGCACCCTGGAGCACACCGCGATGTTTCTCAACCTGGCGGACCAGCCCAGCACCCAGCGGCTGCTGACGCCCCGCTACGCCCTGACCGCCGCCGAGTACCTGGCCTTCACCGAGGGCCGCCATGTGCTGGTGATCCTGACCGACATGACCAACTACTGCGAGGCGCTGCGCGAGGTCTCCGCCAGTCACGGCGAGATTCCCAGTCGCAAGGGTTACCCGGGCTACCTGTATTCGGACCTGGCGACGATCTACGAGCGGGCCGGCTGCATCAAGGGCGTGGCCGGAACCGTCACCCAGCTGCCCATTCTCACCATGCCCGGTGATGACATCGGCCACCCGATCCCGGACCTGACCGGCTACATTACCGAGGGACAGGTGGTCCTGGACCGGGAACTCTCGCACCGGGGTATCTACCCGCCGGTGTCCGTGCTGCCAAGCCTGTCGCGCCTGATGGATGCCGGTGTCGGCGCCGGCTTCACCCACCGCGACCACCCCAACCTGGCCCATCAACTGTTCGCCGCCTACGCCCGCGCGGTCCGTATCAGGGTGCTGGCCAGCGTCATGGGGACCGAGGGCCTGTCCGAGACCGACAAACGCTACCTGAGTTTCGGCGATCGCTTCGAGCAGGAATTGGTCAACCAGACCGGGCCCAGGACCCTGGAGGCGAGCATGAACATCGGCTGGCAGTTGCTCCGGATCATGCCACCGGCGGAACTGTCGCGGCTCAACGACGAACAGGTCGAGCGCTACATCACGGCGGGTGAAAAAAATGGCTGAACGCCGCCAGGCCACCCCCACCCGGAGCGAGCTGCTGGGTCTGCAGGAGGAGCGCGTGCTGATCCGCGAGGGCTACCAGTTCCTCGACGAGAAGCGCATTATCGTGGCCCACGAGACCCTGCGCCAGCTCGCGCGCTACAGCGAGGCGCAAGCCGAGTACCAGGAAGCCCACGCCGAGGCCGTGGCCCTGCTGGCGGCCGCCGCCTCCGGGCTGGGACTCGAAGGACTGTCCGTGTACCCCCCGCAGCAATCTCAACCCGCTGAACCCGGCTGCACCAGGCGCCACTTCCTGGGCCTGGAACTGCTCGACTTCGAGGCACTGCAGATGAACGAAGGTGCCGCCCGCGACCTGCCCGCGTTTCCCTCGCCGGAGGCCGAGCAGTGCGCGGCGTGTTTCACCCGGCTCGCCGGGTTGGCGGCGCAGCTCGCCCTGCTCAGCGCCAACCTGCGGCGCCTGGTGGCGGAGTACCGCAGAACCGAACGCCGGGCCCGCGCGCTGGAAAATGTGCTGTTGCCCGAGATAGATGCCAGCATCCACTTTATGGAAGAGCAGCTCGAGGCGGTGGAACAGGAAGAGGCACTACGGGTCCGGTTTGCGCATCCACATTAGGTCTTCGAGCCGGAAAAAACCTGCGGCTGAGACCGATATCTGGATTGCAGCGGTCGGTTGACTTTATTTTATCCAAGTAACTCCCCCTGAACTATTCTGACAATGTGATTCACACATGCAGGAGCTTCATGATGACTATTCAGGATTGGGGTGCACTGGGTGAAATGGTGGGTGGTGTTGCGATAATATTTTCCTTGATCTATGTCGGCGTACAGATCAGGCAGAATACCAACGCACTCAGACTGAGCACGGCTCACAACGCCGCCGTTGACTTGTCAGATATCAATCTGGTACCGGCAATAAACGGTGAATTTGCGGACATATTCTACCGCGGGCTTCAGGACATCAGCTCATTACGGGGAGTCGAGGTGCTACGGTTTTACGCTTACTTCCACAAATATTTCAGGACCTGGGAGGACGCCTACTATCAATTCACCCAAGGTGCCCTGGAACCGGGACCGTTTGCCGGGATCACCAGCCAATTCAAATCTGTAGCATATATGTCCGGGTTTCGGTTGTACTGGCAGGATAGAAAGTCATGGTACACGCCAAAATTCCAGGATTATGTCGATAGAGAAATTTTGACTGCTGCTACAGGGGAATTCAAATTGGCCGGGACCTGAACCGTGTGAGAGTTAAATCGTGTCCGCGTGCTGCCCCGGAAGCGGTACCTCCGCTATTGGTGCTGCGTCGTTCTTTCACTGAACAAATGTGTTCTGAAAAGCACGAAGAAAATTACCCGGAAAAACATGGTATTGGGTTTTGTCAGAGACGATACAACCCGGTTTCAGTATAGACACTTATCACACCGGATCGATTTGAAACCGCTCCGCGACTACACTTGGGCGACATTGCTTCAGGGATTGGCGGCATGACAAATAAGCTTGCATTATTGATAATTCTGCTAATAACCGGAACGCTCCAGGCCAATGCCTCCATGCCGGCGGATCTCTACCGCGAACCCTTTCGCCCCCAATACCACTTCACTCCCCTGCAGCAGTGGATGAATGATCCCAATGGCATGGTTTATTACCAGGGCGAGTACCACCTGTTCTACCAGTACTATCCACATGGCAATACCTGGGGTCCGATGCATTGGGGTCACGCGGTAAGCCGGGACCTGGTGCACTGGGAACACCTGCCGATCGCGCTCTTTCCCGACCGGCACGGCATGATATTCTCCGGCAGCGCGGTAGTGGACTGGCAGAATACGTCGGGTTTCGGTTCAGACGGCGAACCGCCCCTGGTCGCGATTTATACCTATCATGACAGTCTGGGAAAAAACCTGGGGCGAACGGATTTTCAATCCCAGGCTATCGCCTACAGCAGCGACCGGGGCCGCAGCTGGACCAAGTACGCGGATAACCCGGTACTCGAGAATCAGGGCGATGCCGATTTTCGCGATCCCAAGGTGTTCTGGTATGCGCCGACGAGCCGCTGGATCATGGCGCTGGCGGTGCGCAACCGGGTCAGTTTCTATTCCTCGCCGAACCTCAAGGACTGGACTTTCGAGAGCGATTTCGGTGAGCAGTGGGGTTCGCATGCCGGTGTCTGGGAGTGTCCGGACCTGTTCGCATTGCCGATCACCGGGGAAGCGCAAAGTAAGTACGTGCTGGTCACCAGTGTGTTACCCGGCGGGCCCAACGGGGGCTCGGCAACCCAGTACTTCGTGGGCGAATTCGACGGCAAGCAGTTCACATTGGACGAGGACCTGCAGAGCACTCTCCAGGTCATACCCGGTAAAAACCGTGCCCTGTGGCTGGATTTTGGCACAGACAACTACGCGGGCGTCACCTGGTCTGGGCTGCCGGGGGAGCCGGCGAGGCGGGTGTTCATTGGTTGGATGAGCAACTGGCTCTACGCCACGGAGGTGCCAACCGAAAGATGGCGCAGCGCCATGACCCTACCACGCGCACTCAGCCTTCATCGCACTGCGCTCGGCCTGCGCCTGCACGCCTCGCCAGTGGGCGAACTCGAGGCACTGCGCACGGCCAGTCGCTCTCTGGAAGATATGCGGGTGGAGCAGGCGTTGGATTTAAGCGCCGAACTCGGCGGGAAACCCGGCCAAATGGAAATTGAAATAACGATGGACACCCGGGATTCCGAAGCCGTGCGCTTGCGCCTGTCCAATTCCGACGACGAGAGACTGGACTTCACGATCGACCGCAATCGGCGTGTTTACACCCTGGATCGCACCGCAGCCGGCCGGTCCGGGTTTTCAGAATCCTTCGCCACCGTGCAGGCCGCGCCGATCGCCGGATCGCTGGATGAACTGTCCCTGCGCCTGTTCCTGGACCAGTCCTCGGTGGAGATCTTCATCAACGAGGGAGAGACGGTGATGACCGCGCTGGTATTTCCCAACAGTCCCTACAGCCAGGTAACCCTTACATCCGATGGCCCCGTTAACATCCGCAGGGCAAGCATCCATGAACTGAAGTCGATATGGTTCCCGGACGCACAACAGGTAGTTGGCAATTCAGACCGCTGAGATCAGCAATATCACAACTTTTCATAAGGAGCCTCACCGTGGAGTTTTTCCTTTTCCTGCCCCAGATCCGACTGTCCTTCGAACGCCTGGTCGCCACCGCGCAAACCGCGGAAGCCTCGGGATTCACGGGCATGGTGGGCATGGATCACCTGATGCCGCCGGGCGCGGAATCACAGCCCATGCACGAGGCGATGACCACCAGTACCTGGCTGGCCGCCCACACCCGGCGCCTCAAGGTCGGTTCACTGGTGCTCTGTGATGGATTGCGGCACCCTGCACTGCTGGCGCGGCAGGCGGTCTCGCTGGATCATGCCTCCGGCGGTCGGTTCGAACTGGGCATCGGCTGGGGATCCTACCAGCCGGATTTCGATAATTTCGGCATTGCGCCGGGCGAGCCCGGCAAACGGGTCAGGCGCCTGCGCGAATCCCTGGAGGTCATCAAGGCCTTGTGGGCGGGTGAAACCGTTGACTATGACGGTGAGTTTCACCACCTGCGCGGTGCCGTCCAGTCCCCCTCCCCGCTGGCTAAAATCCCCATTGTGGTGGGTGGCGCCGGCCCGAAGACCCTGGCCATCGTGCGTGACTTCGCCGACTGGTGGAATCTCGATATCCGCCACAGGCAGAGCTACAGCGGCGCGAAATTCAACGAACTCCGCGCACAGATCGGCAGCGCCAGGGTGTCGCTGCAGGCAATGGTCGCTTTCGTACACCAGGAAGAGCAGCGCAAGGAGGTCGCGGACACCGCGATGCGCCGGTTCGGATACGCCGAACCGAGAATCGGAAGCGGTAGCGAACTGCTGGACTACTTTGGCGGCCTGTCCGGGCAGGGCGTCGAGCGGATCTACCTCTGGTTCTGTGATTTCGCCCAGCCGGAATCCCTGGCCGCTTTCGGGGAACAGGTGATCGATCAACTGGCAAAACGCCACTGATGCCTCGATCCCTCAGCGATCGATGACGGTGGAGGCCGGCGCAACCGGGATTGCCTCTCTAACGGCCCTGACGACGCAAAATCAACCAGGAGATTTTGCGCACCGAGGCGAACCGCCAACACCAATATCGCCCTAACTATCTGTTTTTATTCTTTTATTCTTTTAATTCCGTCTCTTATTCCACGCGGCCAGCAGGGAAATATCGGGACCAACAAAAACTTGCGCGACACAAACAAGTGTCTACACTGAAGTGTGAGTCAGCCCGGATGCAGTTCGAAACCGGAGATAATGCAGAGGATCAGGAGTACCAAACGGTACCTGCTCCTGACGCCATGACTCATGAAAACTCAGCCATGAGAACAATGAGGAGGCATCATGAAAAAGGGTTTTGGAATCCCACTTTTATTTCTGGGCGCTTTTGCGCTTACGTCCGTTACCACGGCTGGCGAGGCCAACCTGACCCGGTTCGGGCCGAAGGTCTACGAACGCGAGCGAGGAGCACCGACGAACGACTCGGCTGAATTCAGGGCCATCGATGGGCCCGCTGAGCTTGTAATCCAGGACGACGGCATCATCAACGCGCGGATCAAGATCAACGGCCTGGACGTGGTCAGTCCGGTGGACTTTCAGGGAGAGGGCGAGTTCGTCGTACCGATCGACCTCTATCCGGAGAACACGATCGAGGTGAGCGTTCGCGGCAAGCCGGGCGGAACACTCGGCGTCCGCGTGACCCAGCATACCGAGTCCAACTTCAATGTCAGGTCCAAAATGTATTTCGGAGTCAACACGAGCGACATTGCGACTCAACGCGATTTCTACACCACGTTGGGACTCACCGGCGAGATATTTCCGGCAGGACCGGAGCAGTGCAAAAGCTTTGCCCAGTCGCTCGGGTTTGAGGATAACTACCTGATCTTCGTCGCCCTGACCAGCCTGACCGGTGGTCCGCCGTGGATCGACACGGTACAGTTCAGGGAGGACTCGTATCGCGATGATCCGCCCTACGCCAACCTGAACCACATCGGCATGGCCTACGCGACCTATTCGACGACCGACCTCGATGGCGACTACGCCTACCTACTCGGGGAAGGTGTCGAATTCGTCTCACCCCCGGCTACAGCGCCCAACGGCGAGCGGTTCGTGTTCCTCAAGGACCAGGATGGCACCTTCCTGAAGTTGATCGAGGAGGCTGGCAACAGCACCGCGGGGCCTGACCTGGTGCGGCTGGTGAACACCAACATGAACGTGGCTGACCTGGAAAGATCGCGCGAATTCTACCGGCTGCTGGGGTTCACCGAAGAGGTGGACGGCTCGCAGCAGGGTTCTGGCGCGTTCGCCCAAGCCCACGGGTTTGACGACCCGATCGAGTTCGAGGGCGTGGACATAAGCCTTCCCGGCGACCCTGCCCCGCTCGGCGATAATGAGGCCACGCTCCAGCTGCGCCAGTGGAAGACACCCTTCAACTTCGCGCCGCCCTACTCACCACCGGTCAATCACCTCGGCATCGACAGGATCGCGTACTACGTGGACGACCTGAATGCGGCCATAGCAGAGATGAACCGTCTGGGCTTTGAGCAACTGGGCCCGATCGGCGGCGGCGGCGGTGGCGTTGGCAGTATCGCCATCGTGTTTTTCTACGACCCCGACGGGATCAAAGTCGAGCTGTGGGGACCGATCAGCGAGCCTAACCCGAATTCAGGCTGTTAGGGCCGCGCAGCAACGCAATGCACATGAAGAGCCCCGCCTGTTTCCGCACGCGGGGCTCTTCAAGCTGAAGCAGAAGATGCCTGAAGATTTCAAGTCATCACACAAGGGAGCAACATAATGACTCTAACCCTGTTTAACCGACCTACCTTACGATTCCTGCCGCGAGCCTGTCTATCGATCATGCTGGGCATGGCGTTCAGCCTGTCTACAACGGCCGCTTCGGCCACGGACAACCTGCAGGTCAAGAATGAAATCATCGATCTCATGCTCTGTTACGGCGAAGGCACGGACACCTTTGGCGAACCGGGCAACCCGGACGCATTCCTTGAGGGACTGGAAATCTACGAGGAGTGTTTCACCGAAGACGCCATCTTCAATCTCTGGCCTGCGGGCACTGACTTCAATGGTCCCGCTCTGCTGACTGTGGTGGGTCCTGCCGCCTGGGCCGAAAATGTCGTCGATCCTGCAGTGCCGCGAGACCTGGTAACGGGGCTATCCGTCTCCCGCGGTCAGCACATGCTGACCAACTTCATGGTTGAAACGCAGGGGAAAACGGGCACGCTGACGGCCTACCTCAACGCCACGCGCACGGTCTTCGACCCGGACAGCGGAGCGGTCACCAATGTATCGGTCGCCAATGGCACCTATACGCTGTACGTGGAGAAAATCCGCGGAAAATGGCTGGTGAATCAGCTCGACCTGAAGCTGATCAGCTTCGTGGAACACTTCAGCGCGGATTAAGTGCCGCAGAGCCGCGAGCGAGATTTCAGGCAAGTGTCGCTGACCTGACAGTTCCCGACGATGCCCCTTGTGGGTATTTTTACTGCGCTACGGTGTAAAGGTTGCGCCTGTGGACGCAATTTATCCAGCGATAGACAGCACGGAAAAGTCCGCAAAGACCGCGTAAATCACCAGGACCGTGGCGGCCAGGATCCCGCCCACCAGACGGGCCTGCTTCCAGGGGGTCATATCGACGGCGCCTGCGTCCTCCTGCACAAATTCCTGGTCCGTAGGTGAGAGTTCACCCATCACCAGCATGTAAATCACCAGGTAGGCGAACACGAGTCCGAGGAAGTGGTACTCGTGCAGTGACTCCACGACCCGGTCAAAGGGAGAAACGAAATAGCCAACGGCGATGACCAAAAAACCCGCTACCAGTGCCTGTTTGGCTGCCCGTGGAGGCACCCGCTTTGACAGCATGCCCACCAACACCACGGCAAAGATGGGAATAAAGTACATACCGTTCATCTTTTGCAGGTAGGCGAAAATGCTGGTGGTATTGGCCAGCAGTGGCGCAATGGCCATTGCGGCCAGGGCCACGATCCAGCCGAATACCTTACCCGAGCGGACCACCTGCTGCTCGCTGGCATTGCGGTTGATCACCCCTTTGTACAAGCCCAGACTGAATAATGTACAGGAACTGTTCAGGGCTGAATTGAAGCTGGAAAGGATGGCGCCGATCATGGCCGCGGCAAAGAATCCCGTCAGAGACGCCGGCAACACGCTGTTTACCAGCATCCCGTAAGCATGATCGGCCTTGATGCCCTGCCCCGCGAACATTGCGAATGCGATAATGCCCGGCAGCACCAGGTACATCGGGCCAAGGAGTTTCAGCGCGCCTGTCAGCAACACGCCCTTTTGTCCCTCGGCGAGACTGCTGGCGCCAAAGGTGCGCTGGATGATCTGCTGGTTGGTGGTCCAGTAGAACAGGTTCAACAGCAGGATACCGGAGAATACGGTACCGAAGGGTACCCCGGTATCATCACCGCCGATGGAATTGAATGTCCCCCGCGGCAGCTCTGACAGCTTGTTGACACCGGACATAACACCATCGCCACCCAGGGCACTCAGACCGAACCAGGTGATCATAAAGCCCCCCACCAGCAACCCGATGCCATTGAGCGTATCGGACACCGCCACGGTCCTGAGGCCACCAAACAGCGCGTAACAGGACCCCACCAGACCAACGAGCCACACGATCAGCCACAGGACTGTGCTATAGGACTCAATACCGGTTAGGGACTGAACATCCATGATGCCGATCATGCCGGTGGCACCGGTGTAGAGAATAATGGGCAGGAGAATACCCACATAGGCGACCAGGAAGATCAGGTTGGTAATTATCTGGGTCTGGTGGTCGAAGCGGATAGCGAGATACTCCGGCACCGTCGCCACACCGCTTTTCAAGAATCGGGGCAGGAAAAACAGCGCCATTGTCACCAGGGCGAGCACCGCCACTACCTCCCAGACCATCACTGCAAAACCATCGGTGAAAGCCGCGCCATTGAGTCCGACCATCTGTTCCGTAGAGAGGTTCGTCAGCAGCAGAGAACCGGCGATCAGTGGAAAGGACAGGGAGCGTCCGGCGAGGAAGTACCCCCCTGACGAGCTGTGATCATCCTTCCTGGTAATGAGAAACGTGACAACGGCCACGAACCCTGTGAAAAACAGAAAAGAGCCGATAATCATAGCCGGATCAGCCTGCAACTGTGGTTATTGGTATATGTGACCCCAAAGGTAAAGCGGATCAACAGTGTCGCAGGGTACACTTTCAAACTGTGTTTCAACAGCAGACATGGATGGCTACCAGCGAGTTTCTTATCAACGAAGGCAGGAAGTCATACGCGAAACACGACATCCCCTTGACCCCGCTTCTGTCTGCGGACCATACTCGCTGCATCCGGCCCAACAGGTAACAACTTCAGCAGGCGGTGACCATCCATGCAATATCGCAGACTTGGCAATTCCGGTCTAAAACTATCCGAACTGTCATTCGGCTCCTGGGTAACCTTCAATCGCCAGATCGATACGGGTCTGGCGGAAAGGATGTTCGGCATCTGTCTCGATGCCGGTGTGAATTTTTTTGACAACGCCGAGGGTTATGAACACGGACAATCCGAGATAGTCATGGGCACAGCGCTCAAGGCGCTGTCCCGCCCCAGGGACAGCTACTGTGTCTCTTCCAAGGTATTTTTCGGTGCCAGCGAAAACCCGTCTCCCACACAGATGGGGCTAAGTCGGAAACACATCACCGAAGCCTGCCATCAGGCACTGCAGCGTTTACAGGTAGACCACCTGGATCTGTATTTCTGTCACCGTCCCGATCCGGACACGCCGATAGGCGAGACGGTATGGGCCATGCATAACCTCATTACACAGGGCAAAGTGCTCTACTGGGGAACCTCGGAATGGAGCGCAGATGAGATCATCCAGGCATTCTCCTTCGCCAGCGAGAATCATCTCATCCCACCCACCATGGAGCAGCCACAGTACAATCTGCTCGACCGCGAACGACTGGAAGTCGAATACGCCCCCCTGTTCGACCAGTATGAACTCGGCACGACCACCTGGTCACCGCTCGCCTCGGGCGCCCTCACGGGCAAGTACCTGCAGGGCATGCCGGAAGGCTCAAGGGCGACCCTTCCGGGATACGAATGGCTGCGGGAACGAATGGTGGAGTCCGATCGGGGCCAGCAGCGCATGTCCAGGGTAGCGAGGTTGGTCTCAATCGCCGATGAACTGGGCACCTCGGCCAGCAAACTGGCCATCGCCTGGTGTCTGCTCAACCGGCACGTTTCGACGGTCATTCTGGGGGCCTCCAGGGAAGAGCAACTGATCGAGAACCTGGCAGCCTGCGAGGTCCTGCCACTGCTGGACAGCGACATCCAGGCCAGACTGAACGACATCTGATACAGAAATCCTGCGCGAGGTTTTCGAGCAAGTCCTTGTGCTTCGCGCCTGGCAATGCAGGGATCGGGAGGTCTTCGTGGTCGCAGATGCGGTGCCGGTTTAGTGATACACTATTCCGACCGGGCAGCAAGAAGAAAGAAAACAGCTTGGACACTCAAGCGTTAATCCTGATCGGCGTCAGCCTGTACATCGTACTGATGATGCTGATCGGCATCTGGGCGTCGCGCGGCAATCATTCGCTTGCCGATTTCACGGTCGCCGGCCGCAACATGCCGCTCTGGCTCTGTACGGTTTCCGTTTTCGCCACCTGGTTCGGCAGTGGCATCATGATGGGCGCCGCCACCGCGGCATACGAATACGACCTGCTACTGATGGTCGGGGAACCGTTTGCATCGGGTCTTTGCCTGTTCCTGATCGGCCTGATATTTGCGCGCATTGTGCGGCGCACGAGGCGCCTCACCTGGCCGGAGTTTTTCGAGGCGCGTTACGGCAAGGTTGCGGCGACATTTGCCGCGGTTTCGGACGTGATCTCCGGTGCGATCTGGCTGGGCGGGCTGCTCTTCACATTCGGCGTGTTGCTGCAGGCGCTTGCCGGCGTACCGCTGGCGGCCGGAATTGTCGGCGGAACCGTGGTCGTTGCAGCCTATACGATGATCGGCGGCATGTGGGCGGTCGCAATGACCGACTTCGTGCAGATGACCGTGTTTGTCGTGGGACTTGTCGTCCTGCTGTTCGTGGTGCTTGCCGACGCCGGCGGCTGGGGCGCGGTGTCAGCGCAGCTGCCGGCAAACGCCATGCGGTTGATACCCCTCGAACACACGTTCATCGACTGGATGCAGTACATCCAGGTCTGGATGACCCTGGGCGTGGCCGCAGTGGCATCCTCGTCGGTAATTCAGCGGGCGCTGTCGGCGAGCTCCGAACGCGTGGCGCAATATTCATTCTACCTCGCCACCGTTGCCTACGTAATCATCGGCTCGATCCCACTGTTGCTCGGGCTCGTCGCCTCGGTGGAGATGCCCGGGGTCGAAGATCCGAACGCCATCCTCACGGAACTGGCTCTATCCCACCTGCACCCGGTACTGGTGGCCGTGTTTGTGGGCGCCATCGTCTCCGCCGGCATGAGTTCCTGTGACAGTATCCTGCTTGCCGGGTCGACGGTTGTGTCGACCAACCTGATGCCACTGGTCGTCAGAAAACCGAGCGACCAGTTGCGCCTGAGAGTGGTCCGGTACACGATTCCGGTGCTTGCGCTCGGCGGCATGTACATCGCATTCAATGCGACGCGGGCAGTCCAGGTCCTGATCGATTCCGTGTCGATCCTGCTCGCCGGTATCTGCGTGCCGTTTTTTGCCTGTTTCTTCTGGTCAAAGGCAAATCGAACCGGCGCGGTGGCCTCGATCGCAAGTGGCCTGGTGACGTGGCAGATCGCCAGTACGTACGATCCCCTGATTCCGCCCGACCTGATCGGCTTTTTCGTTTCCTTCGCCGTCATGATCGTCGTCACACTGGCGACGCAAGAGTCCGATCCACCGCGTCCGCTGACGGATATCGATGGCGAGCCCGTCGCGCTCGAAAACCGCCTCTGAAACCAGGGACTGAAACCCTGGCCACGGTCGCCAGGATCGCGACCGGGTCTGCAGGTCCCGATACGTCAACGCCCGATACCAGCCAGGAGCGATCTTCGGGGGCCTCTTCCCGCTCAACCAGATACAAACCCGGCGGCCGGGTTTCGCCCGATTCGTGTCGCCGCTGAAGGGGGCTCGGGCCCCCTCCACGCCCCGGTCAGCCTGTTCAGCAGCACACAGAATGCGTACTCCGAATCGGTGTCTCCGATGGGGTGGAAGCCGCCGAGAGTAGGCGGCTCACGCCGAATATCGACCACGTTACCGTTGTGGGCGAAGACGTGTCGCACTCCCCCGAGTTCGCGTTCAAAGGGGTGGGTATTGGCGAACGAATTCGACCCGACCGACGCGTGGCGAATGTGGGCAATGACCAGAGGGCTCGTGACGCCGTGTTTCTCGACAAACCGCTCCCATTCGCTCTGGGCAGCGGCCGCAGGCTCCTTGATAATGCGGGCTTCGCGTCCCTCGTAAGCGGCGATTCCCCAGCCATCGTGGTTTGGCCCCTCCCTGCTGCCGTGTGCGGCAAACCGGCGGAGCGAGCAAGTAAACGAAACCGGTCGGCCGGAGGACAGTCCGAAAAGTTCACACACGGTCGCTACCAACCATAGAGCCCGTGCCTGTCGGCGCACTCCACCCGATGGCAGCAGCCGGTCACTCCCTGATGTGCGCCGCGGATTGCAGTGTTCATTGTTTCTCACGCATGGTCTGGAACTCGAATCATATCGCACCCTGGCGGTGGCTGGGCTGGCTTCGCGGGTAAAGGTACCCTCTCCGTTCGCAAGCCCGTATGGTCACGTCGCTACAGGTGGTGACAATGGTCGTCTGAAAAGGCTTAAGTGGATTCCGACAGCCGACGCTCTGTCCGGACAGCTTGCGTTTAGGGCTCGTAAATACCCTGCCTTGAAAAATCGGCAAGATAGAGCCTGGCAATTTGCTATACCAGGGATGGACCTCCCACCGCGTCAAAGCCGCTTTACCGCCGTTAATTCGTCCAGACTGTCGAACTATTCGACCTTCCAGTAAACATAGTCTCTCCTATTGATATTACGCATACTTACCTTTATAATATGTAATATAATCTATCGATAGTTTATTTTTACTGAGCAATATTTGGCTTCGAGAAAAGATTCGATGAACGACGCAGCCCTGCGCCAGGAACTTCGCCCCGAGGGCGTCCTGGTCCTGACGATGAATCGGCCGGAAGTGCATAACGCCTTCGATGACCTCCAGGTCCGGCGACTGCTGGGGGCGCTGGAGGATGCCCGGGACAACGACAAGGTGCGCGTGGTGGTACTCGCCAGCGCGGGTAAGAGCTTCTCCGCTGGTGGCGATATCGACTACATGCGCCGGATGGGCCTGAACACCTACGAAGAGAATCTCGAGGATGGCGGCCGGCTGGCGCGCCTGATGAAGTCCCTGAACTTTCTCCCCAAACCCACCATCGCCCGGGTGCAGGGAGCTGCCATGGGCGGCGGCGTAGGTCTGGTTTGCTGCTGCGATTTCGCTATCGGTTCGCCCCGGGCCGTGTTCGCTACCAGTGAGGTGAAGCTTGGTATGGTGCCTGCCACTATCAGTCCCTACGTGGCCGCCACGGTCGGCGAGAAAGCCGCGCGGCGCATGTTCACCAGCGCCCTGCCGGTAAGGGCGGAACAGGCAGTCGCCCTTGGTCTGCTGAGCGACATCGTGCCCGAGGAGGACCTGGATAAGGCAGTGGACGACCTGGCCCAAACGCTGCTCAAAAACGCACCGCAGGCAGTACGCCTGTCCAAGCAGTTGGCCTTTGACCTCTCATCCCGCCCCATCTGTGACGAATTGATCACCGACACGGTCAAGCTGATCGCTGATGTGCGCGACTCCGATGAGGGCCGCGAGGGCCTAAGCGCCTTCCTTGAGAAGCGCGCTCCCGACTGGATCAATGAGGATTGAGCGATGACTGAGGAAAAGATCGTCCGTGTAGCCAACGCCCAGGGATTCTGGGGGGACAGCTTACTGGGTCCCCTGCGCCTGGTGGAGGAGGGCCCGGTAGACTACCTGACCTTCGACTACCTGGCCGAAATCACCATGAGCATCATGCAGAAGCAGAAGATGAAAGACCCGGATGCAGGGTATGCCAGGGACTTTGTCAGCATGTTGGGAAAGATACTGCCGACCTGTAAAGAAAAGGGGATCAAGGTGATCGCCAATGCGGGCGGGGTCAATCCCCAGGCCTGCATGGCCGCTATCGAGGCAGTGATGGCGAGAGCGGGCGTTACTGGAATGACCCTGGCTATCGTCGAGGGGGACGATATCCTCGACCAGATCGATGAACTGGTTACCGCGGGCGAATCCTTTTCCAACCTGGACAACGGCGAGCCCCTTACTGCCGTCCGCGACCGGATCACCAGCGCCAATGTCTATATTGGCGCTCAACCCATTGTCGAGGCGCTTGAGCGGGGCGCGGATATCATCGTCACCGGCCGCGCCTCTGACCCCTCCCTGGTGGTCGCCCCGCTGGTCTATGAGTTTGGCTGGTCTATGGAGGACTATGACAAGCTGGCCGCAGCCACCATCATGGGTCATATCGTCGAGTGCGGACCACAGTGCACCGGGGGCAACTTTTGCGGCTGGCGCCAGGTGGAAGACTTCGCCCGTATCGGTTACCCGGTGATCGAGGCCAGCGCCGACGGCTCTTTCGTGATCACCAAGCATGAGAACACCGGTGGCCTGGTCTCGGTAGAGACGATCACCTCCCAGTTGCTGTATGAACTGGGCGATCCGGAAAATTACCTGGGACCGGACTGTATCGCCGATTTTACCAGCATCCAGATCGAGCAGGCCGGCGACAACCGGGTGGCGATTTCCGGGATCAAGGGTCGCCCCCCTACCCCCACCTACAAGGTATCCATGTCCTACAGCAACGGCTACAAAATCCTCGGCACCCTTTGCATCGCGGGGCCGGATGCGGTGGAGAAGGCCCACATCCTTGCCGATATGGTCTGGCAACGTACCGCCATGCACGGCTACGACATACCGGAGGAAAACCGCTTTCTGGAGCTCTTTGGCACCAACGTGCTTTACAAGGGCCTGGTCCCCGCACCCGAGGAGCCCGCGGAGATCATGATGCGCATCGGCGCCAGAGCCGATGACGCCCGGGCGCTTGACACCATGGGTACGGAGCTGGCTCCCCTGATCACTTCCGGCCCCCCCGGGGTAACTGGCTTTGCCGGCGGTCGCCCCCGGGCCACCGAAGTGGTGGGCTACTGGCCCGCCCTGATCGACAAGACCAGGGTAACCACCCGCGTATCGCTGAAGGAGGTTTGAGATGGCGAGAGTACAACTGTTTGACATTGCCATCGCCCGGTCTGGCGACAAGGGTGACGGCAGCAATATCGGAGTGATGGCAAATTCCGACGCGCTGTATAACTTTCTGGAGCAGAACCTGACCGCCAGCGTGGTCAAGGACTACTTCAAACACATCTGCTTCGGCGATGTGTCTCGCTACGAGTTGCCCAACCTCCGAAGCCTCAATTTTATCCTCGAGGACTCTCTCGGCGGGGGCGGCACCGAGACGCTGATCACCGACGCCCAGGGCAAGGTGCACGGGCTGGGCTTGCTGCACCTGGAACTGGACGTACCGGACGAGTTGCTGGGCTGAAGGCGTGATGCTACCCGCGGCTGGCACAAAGTCGCCCCGTTCCGATGTCATCGACGGACTCCGGGAGCGGGCCCGGCTTGCACAGAAGCGAATCCTGTTTCCTGAGCAGACAGATCCACGAGTTGTGGAAGCAATCCGCGCAATGGCCGACGGCAGGATTTGCCAACCGGTCATATTCCACCCCGGGCCGGCGGATGAACTCTGCGAGGTGTTCTGGGAAACCGATGGTGCAAGCGACTGGCTCGAATGCGCGGTAAAAGCCTACACCGAAAGGATGGCTTACAGGGATTTGGCGCCCGCAGAAGCCAGAGAACAGCTCAAAGATCCTCTCCTCCTCGCTACCGTACTGCTGAAAATGGGCTATGTGGACGCGGGCGTCGCGGGTTCGATAGCGTCCACTGCCGATGTACTCAGAGCCTGCCTCAGGGGCATCGGCCTGCACCGCGACTCGAAGCTGATCTCCAGTACCTTCATCATCGATCATCACCATCGTCTGATGACCTTCGGCGACTGTGCTGTCAACCCAAGACCGAATGCGGAACAGCTGGCCCAAATCGCCATCGACAGCGCCGCCACCCACAGGGTACTCACCGGACATGAACCGAGGGTGGCCCTGCTCTCTTTCTCCACCCACGGCTCCGCAGAGCACGAGGATGTAGATAAGGTGCGTGCAGCCCTTGCAATCGTCAAGTCACGGTCTTCGGAGTTGAAGGTCTGTGGCGAGTTGCAGGTGGATGCGGCTCTGATTCCTGAGGTGGGCGCGAGAAAAACGAGGGGATCGGTCGTGGCTGGCTGGGCCAACGTGCTCATATTCCCGGATCTCAACTCGGGCAATATTGCCTACAAGATTGCCGAGCGCCTGGGAGGCGCCCATGCTATCGGGCCGGTCCTTCAGGGTTTGGACAAACCGTGGATCGACCTATCGCGCGGGTGCAACAGCGAAGACATCGTCAATGCTGCCGCCATCGCTGCCTGTCTGGCGCAACACCAGAGCGGCGCCAGTGGGGTATAGCCACTGCCACCCGGGTCGCGGTCAGCCCGGAGACCTCTCAACTGGCTGTTCGTTGCCAGCGGTCCTAGCTTTGTTGTAGTTCAACGATCTGATCTACCGCAGGAAGGTCGTCCGGGGCGGGATCCAGGCCGAATGGCAGCAACCAGGTTCTCTGGTGAGGCAGGAAACGCTTGAGCCGTTCCAGAACGAGCCTGCTCAATTCTGCTTCGATGGCAGAACCAGCCGTGCGCTCCACAGCCGAAGAAATCAACTCCCGCAGCCTCCTGACGACAATCACGTAATCCTCTGCCTCGGCCTCGGGGCGTTGCAACTCCTCTTGCCCGATACGGCACTGATCGCTGATTTCCTCTGCCAGAATATCCGCCTCTGCAGCAACCAGCGCAGCAACCTCTGATGCGTAATCAATAAAATAGAGAAGCTCCTGGCGGTAGAAGCGACGCGTATGGGGAAGGCGCTGCTTGGCAAATTCGAGTGTTGCTATGACCAGGTGCGCTTGTTCGATAACGTGGCTATCACTTTCCTGCAATGCCGGGGCAATAACATCATTAAGAGCTCGCAGAGCCACCTGCAACTGTGTATCAGTAAGCTGTATCATATCGCGTGCATCTCGAAGTAGTCGCACATCTCCGCAAGCGTTGGATACCCGACGCCGGTCAGATAGTTGGTCAAAACGTCCTGGTGGGTCTGCCCCCCAAAGGAGCAACGAGCAGCCGCACCGAGTATCAGGACCATGAGAATGTACATGTTGAAAATGGTGTAGTAGATGAGGCGCTCAGGGTCAACCTTCAATCCCGACGCTTTCTCGTAGGCTGCAAACATTTCGTCTGTCGGCATCATTCCCGAGGAAAGCAGTGTCTTGCCGTCTTCCGCCACGTGCGCAAAGCTGCGCATCGTTGCGTAGGTCAGGTCCCTGTGCCGATCGCCCAATACAGCGCCTTCCCAATCCAGCCAGGTGGTTATCTCACCCGTTGCTTCGTCGAACAAAAAATTGCCGTTGCGATAATCTCCATGTACCAGAGATACGTGATCGATCGGTGGCGCGTTCCTGATAAGCCACTGATAAACCACCTCCATGATTGGCTCGTCTTCCAGCCGATCCTCTTCCCAGACCCGGCGCATCGCATTGACTTGCTTGATAACAGCCTCGTTCGACCCGGTCCGAGGGATCTCAAAATTCTCGAGATGTGTAAAACGTTCCGGATCGATGGTGTGCAGCGCTGCGAGCATGTCGACGAACTGTGAAGCCAGCCTGGGCCTTAACTCGGGCCCATAGTTCTGGCCGAGGCCCGACACCTTTCCGGGATCGACCGAGGGTTTCGCCACGCCGCGGCAGAATTCGTAGATGATTCCCGGATAGGGCAGGTACTCTGACGCCGCGTCCACCCAGTAGGGCCGAGGCGCCGGCAAAACTCCCTCCACCGCACGTAATACCTGGAATTCCCGCCGTCGGCTTGATTCGGTAATGGAAGCCGCGGGCTCCGTTCGAAGCACCAGGCGGGTGCTTTCGGTCTGCCCGGCAGCTCCGCCAAAACCAGACCAATTCAGCGTGAACAGCACCTGGAGTTTTGACGCGCCACCCGATAGCCATTTTGCATCGGTTATGGATACCTCGTAACCGAGATCCGACTCGATGAGCTTAACGGCCCCCTCGACAAGCTCTTCGAGTCGAGGTTGCACATACGGCTGACCGCTGCCGCGGCGCCGCATCTTGCCGGATAGCACGAGGTCAACTTCCTTCTCCGTGGGGTACCGGGCGCGAATCGACTCTATGAAAGCTTCGTCCGGCGCTCCCCGGGGGTCGCTGGCCTTGAGGTGATCTATTGCTGTCTTTTCCTGTGTCATCTGTTCAAAGCTCAATCAAAAGGAATATTTATCTGCCATTCCCTGGGACATGAAATTCAGGCCAAGAAAATCTGTCAAGTGGCTCACGCCCATCTTCCCGCCACACTCCCACTGCATTAAAGTCTGGTAAGACACTACAGACGGGTTGAAGTGAAACGGAGCGGCCGCCACCGGGATACCGAGCGCTTCAAAGTCGCGCCCGTTAACATCCTTGAACCTGACCTGGGTTCTCAATGAGTGCATATCCCGCCGCTGCGATTTCATTTCTGCTTCCACAATGGCGACATTCTGGCCTTTATCGGCGATATAGCCAAAGCGCAGCGGGCCGTAATGTATTTCCCGATTGTCGAAATTCAACGCCATGGCCAGGAAAGCCGAGAAATCCTCACCGGCAGTAACGTGCAACCAGCTCGCTCCCTGTTGCCCATAGTCCAGGCGAGGGCCCCAACTCTTGTCCACTCCATCGATACAGTCGACGCGGTATTCCCTGCCGTGGAGGGTAAGGACACCGGTTATACGACCGACGACTTCCAGATGGCCATTGTGCCAACCCTCATAACCCGGCACCTTGGCCGACTGGGTATCAGTAACGACCAGGGGATTTTCCGCCGGGTCATGTGGATCGAAAGGTGGGGACATCGCCTTGAAATCGACGTCGAGCGAACAAAGACCATCCTGGCTTTCGTAGGCGAACCTGAAATCGCGGGGCGCGTTGGTTACCTCGAAGTGCAGGCCGTTGGGAAGGGTAAAGTTGGAAAAATCCTCCGGGCAGGGCAGGTGCATCTGCCTGTCGATGAAGTCCACCTCCCACAGGTTCATGCAAAAGCCCTTGTGGATGTCTACGGTCGCAAAGCACACGCCCAGGTTCGGCCGCGCGAGCACATAGATAGACGCACTGATGCCTTCTTCCGGTACTGAGAAAAAGAGAAACGTCGTCTCCGTCCAGGTCCAATCGTCTGTGGGTCGATCATGGTACTTGTATACGTCCTGGGAAATCATCGGTTTGGCATCCTGGTATTCAAGTCATCTCCTGGTGTAGGGTGCGCCTTGCAGGCCGGCGCGATAGACAACGGATTATTTACCGAAATGAACATGCTCTCTCGCAAAGTCGAGATAATTCTTGTTCCAGCAGAACTCACACCAGCCGGCCCCTTCCCGCCCTTCCATGGTCACCGCAATCGGCGATTCATTGAGTTGAATCATCGGATCGACGGGGTATACATACTGGGCTATCGTCCGGCAGCTCAGGCTCGTGATTCGACCGGAGGAGTCGTGCGCCACCACGTTGATCGACGTGTGGTGCATGTTATCGTCAAAGGTGAAATCATGCTTCAGCGAGTTTATTTCGGCCATGTGATTCTCTTTGAATACGTAGCCGAGCTGGTGCACTCGCCCAAAGGACTGTAACTCGAAGAAATGAACGGCCGCGTGGCTGGTCGTCGCGTGAAACCACTTGTAGTGCTGGTTAAGGCCCCAGATGCGCGGTCCCCAGGCTCGATCGCGCTGGCAAAAGGTATCGAGAGCATACTCCTTTCCATCGAGCTTGAAATAACCCTTGATCGTGCCGTGCTGCTCCGTTCTGTTGATCGCGTAATAGGGTGGGCAACCTTTGCGATGGGCGCTGAAGGGGAATGCCGGGTGCATCGCCTCGAACCTGAACTCCATCTCGATGCGCTTTCCCTTGTAAGCGAGGTCCGCGGTTTCGAACGGCGTGTCTATCTTCAGCTGCAGCCCGCCGACATCCCAGTTGTAAAAGTCCATGGTTGCCGGTATGTCGATCTGATCGACTCGCTCGTCGATCGTTTCGCCGAGGCCCGGGCCAAAGAATGTTACCGAGGCGCCCGCCTTTCCATCGCTACTCACCCAGGTGTATATAATTCCAGCACCATCGTACTCCGGCAATGGCAGCATGTAGACGGCGGCCTCGCGGGTACCGGGAAGAGCAGACAGGTCGTGCCTGTTTTCCTCTTCGGGAGCGAGTACTGATATATCTGAAGTGATGTGCTCAAACATAGTCATTTTTTCCGATCATGTGATTGTTAACAAGATCGACTCGCCCGGGCGAGTCGATCCATGATTTAGAATCGATAGCCTACCGTGAGACCATAAGTCCGTGGTTCCATGAAATTGTTCTGACCGTAGTTGAGAATGTCGGTGATCTCGATTCTATAGGTCGCCACCTCCTTGTCTGTGAGGTTTTTTACCCACAAGCGAGTAAAGAACTTTTCACTGTCCGAGGTGTAGGTAATATTGCTGTTCCACACGGTATAGGAATCCAGGGTAGCCGCAGTCTGGTTAAGGATGTCGGCAAACCTCTCGTCCACGTAGTTGCCATCAACCTGATAGGAGAGATAGCCTGTGGGAATCGGGTGCTCGTACTTGAGCACGAGGTTCGCTGTCATATCGGGAGCCTCACCCATTTCCCTGTCCTTGACGGTCGATTCAAGAACGCCACGCTGGACATCTTCAACTTCCGTGTCAAGAAAGCTCGCACCCAGAACAACGTCCAGCCCCGGGAACGGATTGGCGAGTATCTCAAATTCGGCGCCAATGATTTCTGCCGGCCTGTTCACGAAGAACTGTCCAAGGTTCTGGAAGCTCAGAGCCTGGTAATCTTCGTAGTCGTAGTAGAAAGCGGCGGCGTTAAACCGTAGGCGGGAATCAAGTAATTGGAGCTTGGTTCCAACTTCGTAGGCATTCAGCACCTCCTGGTCATAGCCCCAGTTCTCCGCGGGCAGGCCCAGCGGAACGACGCCCACGTTAAAACCGCCGGCCTTGATGCCGCGCCGGAAAGACGCGTAGTAGAGTGAGCTGTCGTTCGGAGTCCAGTTGGCCTGTAAGGTGCCACTTACGCCGTCTTCGTCCAGTTCAGTGAGACTGCCCGCAGTCGCTGGCGAAAAGTTGTTTCCGCCCAGTACTACGCCTATCGAAGTCAGGTTCTGGGAGGTAAAGCTCCTCGGACCATCGAAGTCGAAATCGTCGACCAGCACGAGTTCCTGCACATCGATTTGCTGGAAATCCTTCTTGTCTTTCTGAAGTCGCAGACCACCGATCAGGGTTACCGTATCGCTGATCGCGTATTCCAGCTGCCCAAAGACGGCGTAGGTTTCCACCTCCGTTTCAAACTGCGACCTTTGGACAACACCACCATTCGGAAGCTCGGGGTCGACCAGGCCGTTAAACACATTCAGGTCGTAGCCGCCATCGGCATCCTGTTTCAGGTAGTAGACACCCGCCGTCCAATTCAGGGATTCGGTGTCGCCACTGAGGCGAAGTTCCTGGGAATAATGTTCAGAACCAAAAATGGAGTGGAAGTTACAAACACTGAGCTGTGAAGCATCGCAGTCCTCGGTAATCTCATAATCCTGTTCCAGATAACCTGTAATGGAGGTCAGTGTGAAGTTGTCGGCTTCCCAGATGTTGGTCCAGAGGACATGGTCTACCTCGTTGCTAGCCCAGTCCTTGCTGTTATGTGACACATCGAAAGGATCTCTATCCGCCGGCAGTTCCGTAAGGGTCCGCTCGGTGAAAACGACGTCGTCGCCGGACTTCATCATGGGGCGTAGATTGTCACCCACCAGGCGACCCTCCGCCTCGCCCGACTCGAACTTCAACAGCGACTCCCAGTTATCTGTTACCTGAAACAGTGCCTGGCCCCGGAAGGCGTCGAAGTTGGATTCGCGAAAATCTTTCTGGCCCGGATAATTGTTTTCCGTAAAGCCGTCATGGCTGTCGTGATAGGCACTGAAACGCAACTTGAAGTCGTCGTTTACGGGGACGTTCAGCCTGAACTCGCCCCCCAGCATATCGTAATTACCCGCGGAGCCCTCGATATATGCCTCGAACTCGTCTCCGGGCTTCTCCGTAACGAACGCAAAAGCGCCGCCCGTGGCGTTACGCCCGAACAGCGTCCCTTGTGGCCCCTTCAACACCTCGACCCTTGCCATATCGAACAGCGCGAAATCCACCGTGCTGCTCGAGATCAGGTAAAACTCGTCGACGAAGGCCGCTACCGGGGATTCAGCACCATTATTCAGGTCGGTATTGCCGACCCCTCGAACGAAAAGGTTGGTGGTCAGGCCGCGCCCCACGAAGTGCCGCCTGATCTCGACGTTCGGAGATTGTGCAGCGACGTCAGCGGCCGTAAAGAAATTGAGGGATTCCATTTGCGCTCCGCTGAAGGCCGAGATAGCGACACCTACATCATCGGCCGACTGCTCCCGTTTCTGGGCTGTGACGATCACCTCTTCCAGCACGGAAGATCGTTGCTGGGCAAAGCTGTCAACGGAACTGGTGCCGGCAATTGTCGCTGCTACCGCGAGGGACAACAGGTGCCTGCCGTACTGCTTTGTTTCAGAGGTCGCGTTCATGAGTTTAGTCTCCACTTGTCGACTTACTTATAGTTGAAAGAATTTCTCTGCTGGCCTTTTGGGTCCATCACACCCGTTTGGCCTGGCCGATCATTTGTTGCGTATGGTACATATCCGTATGATGTGCATCCTAACAATAAATGATATGAGAGTCAATCCCTTCGCATATATTATTTTAAGCATGCGTATTATTATGGAATCGTATATATATCAATGAGTTACCGGGGCTCAGCTGTCGCGACCAGGGCCGGACAGGCAGCAAGGCCTTCTAAGAGAATCGCCTACCGAGGGTAGAAAACGCGTGTTGTTGAGCCGGCAGGCAGCTCCCGCGTGGACATCAGTGACCGGGCCACGCGCGGAGGCGCCAGAGGGAGGGAGGGAGGGGGGCTAAATTGCCAAAGCCTGCTCGAAGGCAGCGAACACGTGGTTGTATCCTGCCAGGCCTACTGCAAATCCTGCAGGTTCCGCTTGAAGGTCTGCAATACAGAAATGGCCGCTTTCAGTTCTTTCATACTGATGCCCTTCAGCATGTCTTTATTGGCCTTCAGTGTTAGCTTACGGATTTCCGTAACAACGTTGCGCCCTTGTTCCGTCAGGAAGATATTGTTTACACGACGGTCGGTGGGATGCGCTCTTCGTTCGATCATTCCGCTTGCCTCGAGTCGGTCGATCAGTCCGCCGACGGCGACCTTGCCCAGGTTCATCTGTTCCGCCAGTTCCGATTGCGTGGCGCCGTCGCTGCGCGAAAGGTAGGCCAGCAACCACGCCTGGGAACGCGTGACGTTCAGGGGCTTGAAAGTCTCATCGATAAGACCGCGGCGAAGCCGTGCACAGTCATGCAGGAGAAACCCAAAGCGGATCTCCCAGTCCTCGTCGCTGCGTGGTGTGCCTGGATTCAGTGCGACACTGAATTCCGATGCTGCTTCTTCCATCCTGATCTTCTCTCCTGCCCGTCACTTTCGCGACAAAATAACATATATGCTCATATTACATATGCTTATTATTGAATTAAAGCTTTTAATTCCGTTCACGCCCTGCGCCTCTTCGCTGACTGCTTACGACTCGACGTTTCAATCAGGGATGTTTCAAGCTTCCTGATGATGTTGTCCAAGCGACGGCTGATACAGGTCTGGATACGAATTCGCTCAATCTGCGGCCAGGTCGCTCGCTCCCCCGAGCTGATCATATCCATGATTTCCTCATTACTGCGATCGACGAGGAGATACATTGGATTCTGGATGCGGCGCGGCGGCAGAATGTTGATGTCCCCGGTGTAGGTCTGCGCCAGTACGGAGCTTCCAAGAGTAAGCATCCGACCTAGAGCCCCCTGGTTTTTCGCATTGCTGTCAATCAGGCGGGCCGACAGTAGCGCCCAGTCCTTGCTGGTTTTGCGCATGGTGTGTTTGATCAACCCCCAGTTCGAAGAGGATTTCGACTGGCTGATAAACGGCAGCGCAACCGGGTTCGTCTGACTGACAATGGTGTGGTTGACACCATAGAGGCGCATAACCCGCCGAATCGGCAGATCGTCACTCACGGAACCGTCAATCCATTTGTGTGACGGCAGGTAGGGCTTGCGATTTCCCGCCTGATCCTTCGCCGCAAGAATAACGGGCGGATAAAAGCCGGGAAGCGCACTGGAGGCCATCAGCGCCTCGCGAATGGTGACGTTGGGAGAAGCGATATCATTGAGCAACCGCGACTTCTGGTGTTTCTCTGCCGGCGCGATCGATACGTTGATGTGTACACCTGTCAGTTCCGAAGCTTCCTGGAAGGTGAGATCCGGTATCAGGCGATCGAAGAACTCCCTGACGGCCCCGGCTGAAAGCCGATTGAATCGGGATATCCCGCGGCGATTATTCAGCCTCTGCTCGCGCTCCACTTCCATCCGCAACAGGTCTGGTTCGAAAATGCGCGCGAGATCTCCGTTGGAGTGGCAGCCCACAACGGCCGCAACAATTGCACCACCACTGGCGCCGCTGATCACGGAAGGAAGCAGATCCTGCTCCCACAGGGCCTTGACCACACCCAGGTGAAAGTAAAACAGAGAACCAGAACCGCTCAGCATCAACGCGGATCGCCCGTAGCAGTGGCTGGCGCGGCGAAAGAATTCCAGCTTCTGCTCCAGGGAAATGGCATCGACCGCGTCACTGGCGAGATAATCCAGTGCCGATACCACCTCATCCACATAGTCGTTAATCAACTGCTTGGTGCCGAAGGTCGCCCGCTTGTACAACTCGGAGTGACCCATACCGCCCATATTGCCGTGGATGCCCTCGTTCAGGGCAAATAGCAGGCCCTGATCATCTCCCCTGACCCGCCGTTCGCGGTAGACATCGACACGCTTCCTGATAGCACTGTAATCGTACAGCGTCGTGCGATCCTTGACTTTCCAGATATCGGCCCCGTCCAGCATGTCCTTGCGCAGGGCAAAGGCCTTCCACTCGTCGTAGCTCTCGGCCCGTTCGAGTTCCGTCCGCATCAGCCGGTTGAGGCGCCTGGACATCAGGAACGCGACTTCCGTCGACGCGGCGCAGCACCTCGAGGGGTATTGCGCTTTTTCGCAGCGCGCACAAGTTCCGCCACGGACACTTCCATGCAACCCCGCAGGACCGGCATATCGGGCACAACATCCCTGGTGGATACCAGACTGAGTGATATCCTGCCGTTGTAACTCAGGGCGATGACGAACAGACCCATGCCGTCGGCCAGTGGCGTCATACCGAACTGCTGCAAGCAGCGTGCGCCGTCCAGGTACATGAGCGTCTGCGGACCAGGCACGTTGGATACGGCGACATTACAGAGATTGGCGCTGGCTCCCGAACTTGCCAGCGCGCGACTGACCAGGGCCAACGCTGTACTGGGCATGCTACCGGATATCTCGGATATCACCCTGACAAAGAGGCCCGACTTGCCTTCCTTGGCCAGCGTGGTTTCGCCCGTTATCTTCTGCAGGCGCTCGATGGGGTCGTCAATTCTCGTACACAGGTCGATGGTCATTGCCGTCACCTGGTTGCCCTCGCGACCATCCGCGGCCGCCCCCGCGTCACGGGTGTTGACAGGCACCCAGCCGACCAGCGACCCGGCGGGCAATTCACCGTGCCGGGCAAGGTAACTGCGCAACGCTCCACTGCAGACTGCCAGCACCACGTCATTGATCTTTGCGCCCTCCACGGCACGCTGAACCAGCTTGAAATCGTCGAGAGAAAATTCCGCTGCATCGAAGTTCTTGACCGGGGCCAGGCGTCGGTTAAAGCGGGTAGCGGGAACCGAATCCTTCTCCCCGTCTTTCCGGTGTATCAGGGTTCCCCGCATACCGGGGGCCACCAAGGCCGCGGCGCGCAGCAGTGAGCGGGTCATCCTCAAGGGAGAGCTGACCCGGTTGCGCAGGAATTGCTTCCAGATGTCCTCACTCGTTGGTGCCTCGCCCGCATGTTCCGTTTCACCTGAAATATCCCAGGCAGGCGTGCCCTTCGCATCGCGGTCGCTCAGGCAGCCAAAAAATCTCATCGTGGCGGCACCATCCACAGCGGCGTGGTGTAACTTGGTGATTACGGCAAAACTGTCTTCAGGGAAATCCCGCATGCCGCCGATGCCCTCCACCAGATGCATCTCCCAGAGTGGTCGGTTCATGTCCATGGGTCTTGAGTAAATCCGCCCCATCAACTCACAGAATGCCTTCCAGCGGTCCCCTCCGGTGAGCCGATGACTGTGCAAATGGCCCTCGAGATCGAAGAACTCATCGTCGGCCCAGTAGGGAAAGTCCAGTTCCAGCGGCACCCGGATCAGCTTGCGCCTGAAAATCGGGCTGCTGTGCAACCGCGATCCCACATGTGACCGGAGCCGCTCGAAAAGGGAAGCCGATACCTGGCGTGTTGGAGGCGCGTAGATACAGGCCATCGCCACATTGGAGAGGTTCCTGTCGTTCTCCATGTAGAGGAACTGGGCGTCCTGGGCGCTTAACTGTTTCATGCCGGCGATCTTCCATTCCGTCGCCTTGGCGTCGACTTTTGCGCGCGCCGCTTTTCAGGTACCGGCTCCTTTTCGTATCCGAGCGCAGTTAGATACAGATTCCTGACCTCGGCAATGTGCGCGTCCAGGTCCTCCGCACGCCAGCCAGTCGTCTCCACCGGTGCCAGCACCTCCACCTCCACTTCACCGGGGCAGTAGGCGAACTGACCCCTGGGTTGTATCTCCATGGCACCGTGCAGGACCACCGGCAGAATCGGCACCCCGGCCTGCATGGCGACGTGGAATGCGCCCTTCTTGAAGGGCAGGGGTTTACTGGTTTCAGAGCGCGTGCCCTCAGGCGCGATCACAACGTTCCTGCCCTCCACGGACAGCGCATCCACCAGGGGCCGCATAGCCTCGATGGCACTGGCGCTGTTGGCGCGGTCAATCGGGATGATGCCGGCGAATTCGTAGGCCTTTGCGAGCAGTGCGAACCGGCCAATCTCCTTCTTGCCAACGCCGGCGAAGTTTTCACGCAGCAGCTTGATCATAATCAGTCCGTCGGCCTGGCTCTGGTGATTGAAGATCACCACCGCGGGTTGCGCTCGCCACAGGTTGTGCTGATTCCGCACCTTGATCCTCAAGCCTACCAGGGCAAAAGACAGTTCGGAGAACAGCGTGAGCATGAACCGGCGCCCCTCGTCCGGAGAACCGTTCAGTTTTGATATGCCCAGGCCGGTGAAATAGGAACCGAGCAGTGAGCCGTAAACGCCGACTGTACGCAGATTCTCTTTCCAGCCCGGTGACTTCTTTACCATCGCGGTCAGACCGTACGTTCCCGGCCCTCCCAGTAGGGCTCTCGCAGCTGTCGCTTTAAAACCTTCCCGGTGCCTCCCAGGGGAAGTTCATTGTAAAAATCCACCGACTTGGGACACTTGTAGGAAGCCAGGCGCTGCTTGGCATATTCGATCAGTTCGCTCTCACACTCCCTGAACCCCGTGTTCAGCACAACGCAGGCCTTGACCTCCTCACCCCAGCGGTCGCTGGGCACACCGATCACCGCCACCCGCTGCACCGCCTCGTGCAGGGACAGGCAGTTCTCCACCTCGGAACAATAGACGTTCTCACCCCCGGTGATAATCATGTCCTTGGCCCGATCCACGATATAGAGGAAGCCCTCCGCATCCCTGTAGGCTATATCGCCGGTCTTGAACCAGCCGTGGTGGTAGACTTCCGCCCAGGCCTCAGGCTTGTTGCGGTAACCCCTGGCGATACTGGGCACCCGCACCCACATCTCACCGCGCTGCCCCTCGGGCAACTCCTGGCCCCGGGAATCCATCACCTTGATATCGATCAGCGGCAGCGGTTTGCCACAGGACGTCAACCGGTGTTCATTGGCAAGGTCGTGCTCCTCCGGACGTAACAGGGTCAGGGCACCACCGCTTTCCGTGGAGCCATAAAACTGCATGAAACGACAGGGCATCACCTCCAGTGCCTGTTTGATCAACCCCAGGGAGATGGCAGACCCGGCGTAAACGACCTCCCTGATACTGCTGAAATCCCGCTCCAGGTAGTCCGGTTCTGCGAGCAGCATCTGAATCATTACCGGTGCGACAGCCAGGATGGTGGGGCGCTTGGCCTCGATCTCCGTGAGCACCAGACCGGGATCGAAGGCCCGGACTATCGCAATCGTTCCGCCATTGAAGAACGCCTGGATGGTCAGTCCGATGCCGAGCAGGTGAAAATTGGGGGCCACGAACAAAAGGGTATCGCTCTCCGACCAGGTGTACGCCGGTTCATAGTGCTCACACAGGCGCATCAGCGTGACACCGCTATGCATCAACTCCACCCCTTTCGGAGCACCCGTGGTGCCGGAGGTGTAAAGAATCCAGGCGATGTCGTCCAGCGGACAGGGCAGGAGCGGGTCCTTGTCGCTCTGGTTATTCAGCCACTGGCGGAACGGATTGGTGTGCGCCGCGCCCGGCACGACGAACTGGCTCGGGATAGCCTCGGGCAGGCGCTCATTGACCGCTGCCCAGGTACCAGACAGTTCCTCATTGACGATGGCCAGGGAAGGCGTGGCGTCACTGAGCACATGTTCGAGTTCCGCTACCGCCAACCGCCAGTTTAGCGGAACAAAGGTGGCCGAGGCTTTGGCCGTCCCCAGCAGCGCGATAAGGAAATCGTCAGAATTGCTGCCGTAGAAGACCACGCGATCGCCTCGCTCGACTCCGGCCGCTATCAGGGCGTTGGCAAAACGGCTGGTCAAGCGGTCCAGTTCCGCCATTGTGATGGCATTGTCTTCGAACAACAGCGCTGCCTTGTCCGGATACTGGCGGGCGTTGTAGCGAGTGATATCAGCGATTGTTCTAACTTCGGGATAGGGCCACATGTCTACCTCGTCTTATCGGTGTCTCGGTCCGTGTATCATGCTTTATTAATGAGTCTGGACATGGCGTGCAGGGCTTGCTCTGAACGCGCGCAATCGGCCATCGCCGTCGCTTCCATTTCCAACTGGGTGTCGATGGATTGGTTATAGGAGGTCAATAACAGGCGACGCATCCGCCCATAGACTTCGGTCGGCCCCTGCGCCAGCCGCTCCGCCAACTCCACACAGTGCGCCTGCAAATCGTCCTGCGCGACAACGCCGTTGATCAGGCCGCACTCCGCCGCCTTGTCGGCGCTCCAGGTTTCGTTAAGCAACAGGAATTCGGTTGCCCGGCGACTACCCACCCGCCGGGGAAGATAATGGGAAATGCCCGTGTCGCCGCACACTCCAATAGCGCCGAATGCAGCGTAAAAGCGCGTCTCGGGGGTCGCGTAGACAAAATCGGCGCCGGCCACCAGAGCCACCGCGCCTCCCACCACCAGATTGTGCGCGGCCACGACAACCGGCTCATCGTTCCTGGCAAAGCGCGCAACGCCCATATGCAGGTTGGCCGTCAAGCGCTTGAATCGCGCTGGCAGTTGTTCAGGCTCTTGCAGAAATTCTTTCAGGTCGCCGCCGACACTGAAATTAGGGCCAGCGGCATCGATCATCACAGCCCGTATCTCGCGGTTTTCACTGCACTCCACCGCCAGGGCGCTGAAATCCTCGCAAAATTCGGAATTAAACGGATTGCCTTTTTCCGGCTGGTTCAGCCGGATGCGGGCGACGTTGTTGACGATAGAAAACTCGAAAGCGCGCAGATTCATAACTTACCCTTATCGTGCTCACACGGAGCGCTGCTGTTTTTCCTTTTCCACCGACGCCTTGATAGCCTCGCGGGCGTCCTCCCAGTCCTGGTCGCTGAGGGACGACAGACCAGCGAAGGTATTATGGCCTGCGAGGTGATGAGCGCCGTCAATGGCGATGGTCTGGCCGGTCAGATAGTTACACCCGTCCGACATGAGAAACACCACCAGGTTCTGCAGCTCGTGCATCTGACCGAAGCGCCGCAGGGGTACGGTCGACGGATCGGTGGCGCCGATCCCTTTGCCGGTGGGATCAAGCTTGTCCCAGGCGCCCTCTGTCGGGAACGGGCCGGGTGCCATGGCATTGACCCGGATTCCGGCCTCGCCCCACTCCACGGCCAGAGACATGGTCATGGCGTGCACGGCCGACTTGGCCATGGTGGCCGGGACCACATACGCAGAGCCGGTCCAGATCCAGGTCACCAGATTGCTGAGGACCGAACCGGGCAAGCCCTCGGACAACCAGCGCTTGCCCACTGCCGTGGTCGCGTAATAGCTGCCGTCCATAATGGTCGAGCAGATGGCGCGATAGCCCCGGGGAGAGATGTCCTTGGTCGGGGAAACGAAATTTGCGCCGGCGTTGTTAACCAGACCGGTTAGTGGCCCCTCTTCCCAGATAGAGTCGACCATGTCCTGAACCGCGTCCGGGTCACGAATATCATTGACCCGGGTGTGTATCCTTCCGGAACCGATTTCCTCCAGCGCCTGTACCGCCTCTTGCAGGACCTCCTCGCGCCTGCCGGAGATGTACACCTCGGCACCCTGCCGCAGCAGGCCTTCGCTGATTGATTTGCCGAGACCCGACCCTCCCCCGGTCACCAGAATCCGTTTGCCGGCCAGGGCCTGCGCATTGAATAACATGGGAAATCCCTCCAGCAGTCCATTACAGAGCACCGCCTGACCATTGCCGATCGCTGACGGAGACTCATATATTACACCTACGTACTATACGCCTTCATACCTAATTATTCAAGCATTATGTATTTTACACTATCTTATTGTAATCTAGCACACTTATATGCTATGGTCAGGCGCCAGATTGCAGGACGCGGCGTCCATAACATCATTTCCAGCAGCAGGTAACACCCATGAACATGCCCGAGAGCCTCAAACTTCCCCACCGCAAGCTGCTGATCGGCGGCGACTGGAAGACCGCAACGACACAGGAGCGCATCGACAGCATCAACCCGGCCGACGGCCAGGCATTTACCGAGATAGAAAGTGGCTCGGAGGCCGACATCGACCTCGCAGTGCAAGCTGCGCGCGCTACCTTCGACAGCGTTGGCTGGCGCCGCATGCGTCCCCTGGACCGGGGCAAGCTGATGGAGCGCGTGGCCCAGTTGATTGAGGACAACGCGGAGGAACTGGCTTTGCTCGAGTGCCTCGACAACGGCAAACCCGCACATCTGGCAGCCATGGTGGACGTGCCTTCCGCAGCAGAAATTTTTCGCTACATGGCCGGTTGGTGCACCAAGCTCTCCGGCAAGACCCTGCCCGTTTCCGGCGATGGCAGCCGGTTTCACGCCTACACCCTGCGCCAACCGGTCGGGGTGGTGGGCGCCATCGTGCCCTGGAATTATCCCCTGGCCATGGCCGCATGGAAAATCGCCCCGGCTCTGGCCGCGGGTTGTACTGTGGTGCTCAAGCCCTCCGAAATCACCTCACTGACCGCCTTGCGCCTGGGGGAACTGATACTTGAGGCCGGTGTACCCGAGGGGGCTTTGAATATCGTTACCGGCTATGGCGACACGGCGGGACAGGCCCTGATCAGCCATCGCGGCGTGGATAAGATCGCTTTCACCGGCTCCACCGCAGTGGGCAAGCACATTCTGCGAGAGTCGGCGGGGGACCTTAAACGGGTGAGCCTGGAACTGGGCGGCAAATCCCCCACCATCGTCATGCCGGACGCAGATCTGGAACAGGCTATTCCCGGCGCCGCCATGGCGATCTTCTTCAATTCCGGCCAGATCTGCTTTGCCGGGTCGCGCCTGCTGGTGCACCGGGATATTTACGACACCGTACTGGCGGGCGTGGCGGAAGTCGCGCGATCGCTGCCTATGGGCAACGGCATGGACCCAGAGACCATGATCGGCCCGATCGTGTCGGGACAGCAGCGCAAACGCATCATGGACTACATTGATATCGGCCGATCGGAAGGGTCAGAGGTGGTGACCGGCGGCGGTAACGGCGGTCTCGATGACGGCTACTTTGTGGAACCCACGATTCTCGCCAATACGTCGCCACAACAGAGGGTGTTCCAGGAGGAAATCTTCGGGCCCGTCCTCACTGCCACCCCGTTCAGCGATATCGAGGAAGCCATTGAACTGGCCAACCAGACCCAGTTTGGCCTGGGTGCCAACATCTGGTCGCAAAACGTGAGCACCTGCCATCGACTGGCTGAGGCCATCAATGCCGGAACGGTCTGGACCAACTGCTATTTCGTCATCGACCCGGCCATGCCCTTCGGTGGATTCAAGGAGTCGGGGATTGGCCGCGAGGTCGGCGAAGAGGGCTTTACCATGTACACAGAATCAAAATCCGTCTGCGTCAAGCTGGATTAACATTGGAGTAATCGCATGAGCACCATTACCGCAGCCGTGGCCACGGCGCCGGGCGAAAATTTCTCACTGGAACAGGTGCAACTGGATGAACCGCGGGAAGACGAAGTACTGGTGAGGATTGCCGGCGTGGGCATCTGCCACTCGGACATCGCGGCCAGGGAGCAGCACCTGCCCGTGACACTACCGGCGGTACTGGGACACGAGGGCGCCGGCGTGGTCGAAAAAGTGGGAAACGCTGTAAGCCACCTCTCCCCCGGGGATCACGTGGTACTGTCCTTTCTGTCCTGCGGTCATTGCGACACCTGCAACCAGGGGCAGCCGAGCTACTGCCTGCAGGGATTCCTGCCCCAGAATTTTGCCTGCATGAGGTCCGACGGTTCAAAAACCATTCAACGTAACGGAGAAGGCATTTCCAGTAACTTCTTCGGGCAATCCTCCTTTGGCACCTACGCCCTGGCAAAAGGCACCAACGCCATCAAGGTCAGACAGGATGCACCCATTGAGCTACTGGGCCCCCTGGGCTGTGGCATACAGACCGGTGCCGGCAGCATCATGAAGGCACTGGCCTGTGAGTCCGGGAGCAGCCTGCTGATTACCGGCGGCGGCGCGGTCGGCCTGGCGGCCGTCATGGCTGGCGCGGTACAGCAGTGCGCCACCATCATCGTGGCAGAACCCCATGCCGCGCGCCGGGAACTGGCGCTCTCCCTGGGCGCCACCCATGTCATCGATCCAACCGGCGACCAGCCCCTGCCCGAGGCCGTGCGCGCCATTGTGCCCGCTGGCGTCGACTACGGCTTCGACACCAGCGCCAGGCAAGAGGTCATCGACGGTATGGTGAATTCGATGCGGCCGGCGGGCACCATCGGCCTGGTGGGCATCCCGGCGGACAATCCCAACGTCAGTTTCAACGTGATCAGTTTACTTGCACTGGGTCTGAAGGTGGTCGGGATCACCGAGGGCAATGCCGACCCCGCCATCTATATCCCGGAAATGGTCGATCTGTTCATGGAGGGACGCTTCCCCTTCGACCGCCTGTGCGAAACCTACCGCTTCGACCAGATCAACCAGGCGGTGGAAGAGCACGCCCGGGGATTGTGCGTTAAACCGATTCTACTGCCCTGACGGGGCGCCAAAAAAATGCCGCGGCCCTGCGGGGCCGCGGCATTTTTCAACCCGTCGCAGCAGCGCTGGCTGCTGCAGGTCTCGCTCTCTGGCAGGCTCTACCTGTACTGTTTGAGCATATCCCTGGCGATAATGGTCTTCATGACCTCGATTGAGCCACCCGCGATCTTCACAACACGGGCATCGGCGTAGGCCCGGCAGATCGGATATTCCCACATGTAGCCCCAACCACCGAACAGCTGCAGGCACTCGTCCACTGCCTTGCAGTGCAGATTGCTCAATTGCATCTTGGCAATGGCTGCATCCACGGGGCTCAGCTTGCCCTGCATAAACAGTTCGATGCATTTGTCTGTATATACCCGGCCTACCACTGCCTCTGCCTTCAGTTCAGCCAGCTTGAACTGCGTATTCTGGAAATCCGCAACGGTCTTCCCGAAGACCTCTCGCTGGGTGGTGTACTCGAGAGTCCAGTCGATGACAGTTTCCGTCACGATGGCACTGCGAATGGCCTGTGCCAGCCGCTCCTGGGCCAGTTTCTCCATCATGATAGCGAAGCCCTGCCCCTCCTCACCGAGCATATTGGCGGCGGGAACCCGCACGTCCTCAAAAAACAATTCTGACGTGTCCTGTGCCTTCATACCCAGCTTTTCGAGGTTTTTGCCGCGCTTGAAGCCTTGCATTCCACCCTCGACCAGGAACAGGGTGACGCCCTTCGCACCGGCGTCTTTGTCGGTCTTGGTCGCGAGGACCAGCACGTCGCACAGTTGACCGTTGGAGATGAATACTTTCTGCCCATTGATCACGTAGTCATCGCCGTCGCGCACGGCACGGGTTCGAATGGCCTTGAGGTCACTGCCCGCGTGAGGCTCGGTCATTCCCAGCGAGCCAATCCACTCCCCGCTGACCATTTTGGGCAGGAATTTACGTTTCTGCTCCTCGGTGCCGAAGGAGTTTATGTACGTGATAACCAGGTCCGTATGAATAAGAAACCCCGGACCGGAAAAACCGGAGCGGAATAACTCCTCGAAAACGATGACGTCGTACAGGTAATCGGCGCCAAATCCTCCGTACTCTTCTGCGACCGTACACCCCAGGAGACCCGCTTCGCCGGCTTTCAGCCATAACTCCCTGGGTACGATTCCGTCTTTTTCCCACTGTTCGTGGTAGGGAGCGATTTCTTTTTCGATAAACTTTCGCACAGTGTCCCTGAACATGTGGTGCTCAGCACTGAATAGGGTTCGCTCGATCATCATATGCTCCTTTTAATAACTGCATATAATTATACACTAGTGTATCATTTACATGCAATCTTTTCTGGCGAATGATTGCCGGCGATTCAGCGGCTATTTCGGGCTATGGAACGAAAGGGTCTACGCGATATTTACCGCGACAATCAGCGGTAAAGTGCCCGCGCAGCCTCCACCAGCGCTGGCCTGTGGCGCGGGTCGGCGACAGCTATCATCTGTTCCGCTCGCTCCCTCAGGCTTTTCCCTCGAAGCTCGGCGACACCGAACTCTGTGACGACAGTATCCGCGTCGCCATAAGCTACCGAGGGTGCGGCGCCATTCAGTCGGTGAACTATGCGGGATTGCTCGCCGCCATGCACCGTGGCGTTAAGTGCAATGATGGAGCGACCACCCGGCGAACTGAGGCTGCCGGCGACAAATTCCGGCAGACCGCCGGGGCCCGACACGAATCCGTGGGGGAGCACGGTAGAATTGACCTGCCCCAGCAGATCGACCTGCAGGGCACCGTTAATCGCCACGAAAGATTTTGTCGCGGCGATGGTCTCGATATTGTGGGTCACGCTGACCGGTTGGAACAATACCCGCGGGTTCTGGTGGAGGTCCCGGTAGAAGCGGTGGTCGCCGAGCGCTACGCCGCTGAGAATGGGACTGTCGGGACACAGCGCCCCCGCCCTGTCCAGTTCAAGCACCGTGGATTCGATCAATCCCGACTGAATTCTCAGCTTGCGCCGATCAAAGAGACACCGGGCCACCGCGCCAGCAATGCTGCCAAGCCCCAGTTGCAAGGTGGCGCCGTCCTCAATAAACGCGGCAGCGTTTGCGCCTATTGCCTCGCTGACTGCATCACATTTCACGGGCGGCGTTTCGAGTAAGGGACTCTCGAGTTCGAGCCAGTGATCCAGGCTTTCCAGCGCGACGTCGATACCGGGCACTCGCGGCATGTGCGGGTTGATAACAGCTATCCGGATGCCGGCGCGGGGCAGTACCAGCGGGGCGAAATCCGCCGTCACCCCATAACTGCAGTAGCCATTGGCGTCGGGCGCACTGAGCATGACCAGCGCCACGTCGACAGGATTGTTGTGATAAAAACGCATGATGTCACGATAACGCCAGGGGCAGTAGGCCACCCGGTCGTGATTGACACCAGCTAATTGCGGGGTCATAAAAAAGGTCTGGCAGCGCACGCGCTCACCAGCTCCCGCGTAATCGACGGCATTGACCCCGGGAACGAATATCCCGCTAACGGTCAGGGGATCCCGGCCTTCGGCGCGGGGTAACACCTGATCCAGATCCGGTATCTCGGCCGCGCAGCCCGATACGTACAGCGACCGGGCCTTCCCGAGAAGGGGCGCGATATCCTCAAGAGACGCCAGCCGAACGGACATCAGGGTGCCTGGCTGGCCCGGGTGTAATTGGCACCGGTTTTCAAGGGCTCCTCAATGGCAGACACCGCTGCAATGAGTTCCGGCGGGAGACCGGTGTCCGGCAACTCGCCACGCTGCAACATGGCGAGATAAGCGATCGGGCCGCCCGTCCATTGCGGCCAACCCGCGGCCAGTACAGCCGATGCATCCACCCGATCATGTGGATCGCCAGAACGCTTCCACACCTCCATCGCAATTGCGCCGAGCATGGCGAGCCCCGCGGAGCGCTCACGCTCCGACAACAGTCCCTCGACGGAGGAGATATCCACTCCCGCCCTTTCGACGAACGGACCGGCATCTACCGCACTGGCCGCGCGTGCTATCTGCCCTGTCGAAGTGCCGCTGCTGGCAAGGTAACCACTCGCTGCCGCATGCAAGACCTGCAGGCTCTCGTCAGCCCCCGTGGCCAGCGACTTGTTCAGGAAACAGGTCACCACCATGTTCGCGGCCACCGGGTCACTCATCAGGTCAACGAAGATATCCCACTCCACATCACAACCCGCATCAAAAGACAATCCGCCCCCCCTGCCAACGCAATCGATAATGGACGCGACCGCGGGATAGAGGTCGTGCTGCCTGCGGGACCAGCCGCCACGCGCGATACAGAATTGCTGCCAGTCAGGCCTATCCAGGAGGGCCGCATCCGCCGGTGGCAGTTGCCAGTCGGGCTGGTCCCACCTGGCTCGGGGAGGGATTTCACCAGCGATATGCACAGCCATGTCCAGCAGTACCTCCTCGCTGGCGAGACGGTCCACGAGGCCGTGTTCCAGGGCGAATGCCGGTGTCACCGGCGCCCCGTCCAGCAACATTTTCACAGCCTCCGCGATTCCGATAAGCCTGGGCAGGCGTTGGGTGCCGCCCGCTCCGGGGAACAGCCCCAGGCCGACTTCCGGCAGGCCGAGCAGGGGCAGGTCACGGTCAACGCAGACTCGCGCATGGCAGGCCATGGCCAATTCAAGACCTCCGCCCAGGGCGAGTCCGTTGATTGCGGCGACAACCGGTATCGGGGCCTGTTCGATACGCCGAAACAACCTGCCAAGGCGACTGAAGCGGTCGCGCATGGTCTGACGGTCCGCCTCGAAGCGCATGTTAGCGAAATCCTTGATCATCACCAGGTCCGCACCGGCCACGAAACTGCCCTTGCCAGAGCGGATTACCAGACCGCGCAACTGATCACAGGCCCGCTCGAGAGTGGCCTCCAATTCATCCATCATTTGCTCTGAGAAGACGTTGAAGGGCCGGCCTGGCATATCGAGGGTAGCGACACCGATACCGTCGCCGCGAATCGCGAGGGCGATGTTTTCCATGATCGAGCGCCTACTTGACGTACTTGGCGAATTCCGGCCTGCGCTTCTCGTTGAAGGCCGCAACCCCCTCCTTCGATTCTTCCGTATCGTAGTAGAGCTTGACCGCTTGCAGGGCGAATCCACTGACACCGCGGATCGACTCCGAGTCGGCGTTGAACGATCGCTTGGCCAGCGCGAGGGCCGTGGGACTGTGCTGACAGATGGTTTCACACCAGGAGGCAACCTCAGCTTCCAATTGATCTGCCGGCACCACCTTATTGACCAGACCCATTTCCAGCGCCTCCTGTGCAGTGTAGCGACGACACAGGTACCAGATCTCCCGGGCTTTCTTCTCACCCACAATGCGAGCGAGGTAGGCGGTTCCCCAACCGGCGTCCACCGAGCCAACCCTGGGCCCCACCTGGCCCAACTGGGCCGTCTCGGAAGCGATTGTCATGTCGCACAGCGTGGCAAGTACGTTACCGCCACCAATGGCGAAGCCGTTGACTGCTGCGATTACCGGCTTGGGGATATCGCGGATCGCTGACTGCAATTCATCAATCGGCAGGCCAACCACGCCGCGACCATCGTAGTCCCCATCGTGACTGGACTGGTCACCGCCGGTGCAGAAGGCCTTATCACCCGACCCGGTAAGCACCACGCAGGCGACGGCCCTGTCGCTGGCAGCAGTCAGGAAGGCGTGGATCAATTCCTCGATGGTCTGGCCGCGAAAGGCGTTGTAGACCTCGGGCCGGTTAATGGTAATCCAGGCCGCTCCGTCGCGGTTCTCGTACAAAATATCCTGATAGGGTAGGGTCACATTCATGTTGCTGCTCTCCGTCAGTCTCTGTTAGCTCATGGTCAGGCCGCCGGAAACAGATATGGTCTGCCCGGTTATGTAGGATGCGTCTTGAGTGCCGAGGAACGCCACAATGCCAGCGTAGTCCTCCGGTTGGCCCATACGCCGTAGGGGAATTCCGCGCGCCATCGAGTTCTTCCATTTCTCCGCCTGTTCTCCAGTACCGACCACCGCCGCCATGGCGGGCGTGTCAGTCGGCCCCGGGCACACGGCATTCACGAGCACATTATTCCCGGCCAGTTCCCGGGCCATGGACTTGGTAAAAGAAATGGTGCCGCCTTTGCAGGCCGAGTAAACCGCCTCATTGCTGGTGCCCACGCGCCCGGCGTCGGAGGCGATATTAACCACCCTGCCCTCGTTGCGCTCCACCATGCGTCGGCAGACCGCGTAGTGCATGTGAATGGGACCATACAGGTTGAGATTGATAATCCTTTGCCACAACTCCGGCTCGGTAGACAGGAACGGCGCAGGCTTGTCCCAGCCGGCGCAATTGACCAACATCCATACAGGCCCCAGCTCCTTCTCCACGGCTTCTACCGCGCTCTCCACGGCGTCGATGCTGGTGATATCCGCCTGGAAAAATCTGACCTCGCCGTCACAGTCGGAAGCCTGGGCTTCCCCTGCCGCCGGATTGATATCGAACAGCGCTACCCTGGCGCCCTCCCTGCCCAACCGCTGCACGATTGCCGCGCCGATGCCGCTACCCCCACCAGTGACAATAACGACTTTCCCCTCTAAACCCTTCATTGTTTGCCTCATCAGAACCAAGAACACGGGGCGATAACGTATGGCGATACCTGCCGGGCATGCTTAACGTCTTCACCATGGCGCCCCACGCCTTTTACACCCGGGACGCTCCGATCATAATATATTAGTTCGCTACTGTAAAGTACGCTATGTTATATAATACGCCGAGGCGAAATTTTTGCAGTGTGGCATTGCAATTTTATTTGCATATGTATCATACGGTATGTTACTATTATTATTGTTTACTATATTTGGAACTGCGCCCGACTGCTGAATCCCCGCGAATAATTCAACAGAAAAGGTATACCGACATGGATTTTTCCGTATCAGAAGATCACCTGGCACTGCGTGAAGGCGTGGCCGCGATCATGAAACGTTTCGACGCCGAGTACTGGCTGACGCGTGATGAGGACGGCCTGTTTCCGTCGGATTATCACCGCGCCATGGCCGAGGCGGGCTGGCTTGGGATCACCATGCCGGAGGAGTACGGCGGTGCCGGGCTGGGCGTCACCGAGGCGGCCATCATGATGCACGAGGTTGCCAGCCACGGCGGCGGCATGGCCGCCACCTCCGCGGTACATATCAACCTGTTCGGCCCCCACCCTATCGTGGTCGAGGCCTCGGACGCCCAAAAGCAGCGCTGGATTCCGCGACTGATTTCAGGCGAGGACCAGTGCTGCTTCGGCTTTACCGAGCCCAATGCGGGGCTCAACACCACCCAGATCACCACGTTCGCGGAGAAAGTCGACGGCGGTTACATCGTCAACGGCCAGAAGGTATGGACCTCCACCGCTCAGGTCGCCAACAAGATCATGCTCCTGGTACGGACTACCAAACTGGAAAACTGCGCCAAACCCACCGACGGCATATCGATTTTCTACACCGATATGGACCGCAGCAAGGTGCAGGTGACCCGCATCCCCAAGATGGGCCGCAAGTGTGTGGATTCCAACTCCACGTTCATCGACGGGCTATTCGTTCCTGACGAAGACCTGATCGGTGAGGAAGGCAAGGGCTTCTCCTACATCCTGCACAGCCTGAACCCGGAGCGTATCCTGATCGCCGTCGAGGCCATCGGCATTGGCCAGGACGCCTTGCGCAGGGCCACCCGGTACGCCCGTGAACGCCAGGTCTTCGGTCGCCAGATCGGCCAGAACCAGAGTATTCAGCATCCCCTGGCGGAAAACTGGATGTACCTGGAATCGGCCTACAACATGGCCATGAAAGCAGCCTGGCTCTACGACAATGGCAAGGCCTGCGGCGCCGAGGCCAATGCGGCCAAGTTTCTCGGCGCTCGCGCCGGATACGACGCAGCCTTTCAGGCGGTAATGACCCACGGTGGGATGGGTTACGCCAAGGAGTACCACGTGGAGCGCCTGCTGCGCGAGGTGACCGTCACCCGTATCGCTCCCATCACCGAGCAACTGATCAGCTGTTTTATCGCCGAGAAAGTGCTGGATCTGCCAAAGAGTTACTGAGCCATGGGATTACTTGCGAACAAGACGGTCATCGTCACCGGTGCGGGCCGCGGCGTAGGAAAGGCAATTGCACTGGCCGCCGCAGCAGCCGGCGCGAGGGTGGGCGTGAATGACATCGGCGTCTCCCTGCAGGGTGATGCCACGCGCGAATCGCCCGCCGACGACGTCGTGGCCGAAATCAGGGCTGGAGGAGGCAGTGCCATAGCACTCAAGCAGTCCGTCGCGGACTGGGACGCCGCGCACGCCATGGTAGAGGAGACTGTACAGACTTTTGGCGGCATTGATGCAGTCATCAATAACGCCGGCAACCTGCGCGATATTATCTTCCACAAAATGTCCGAGGAGGATTTCGACGCGGTCATAAACGTGCACTTGAAGGGCTCGTTTAATATGAGCCGCGCAGCGGCGCCACACTTCAAGGCGCAGGACGGCGGCGTATTCCTGCACATGACTTCCACCTCCGGCCTGGTCGGCAACTTCGGGCAGGCCAATTACTGCGCGGCCAAAATGGGCATCGTCGGACTATCCAAGGCCATCGCACTGGATATGGAGCGTTTCGGGGTACGATCGAATGCGGTGGCACCCTTTGCCTGGACCCGGATGGTCAGCTCAATCCCCACCGACACGCCGGAACAGCAGAAACGCGTGGAGGGACTGAAAAAACTGGTGCCCGAGCGACTGGCACCATTTGCAGTTGCGATCTGTTCCGATGCGGCAAAGCATGTCTCGGGACAGGTGTTCGGGGTTCGCAACAATGAAATTTACCTTTTTTCCCAAAGCCGCCCGATAAGGACCGCCCATACCAGTGAGGAGTGGACAGCGGAAACCGTGGTGGAGCGGGTTTTCCCCATGTTCGAAAACGACTTCTACCCACTGCACCGGTCCGGTGACGTGTTCACATGGGACCCTGTGTAGTGCCAATCGATCCGCAAAAATTGCTTGGATGGCAGTTTGAGCCGATTACGCAGGAGTACAATTACCGTGATGTTATCCTCTACGCACTCGGCGTCGGTCTGGGTCGAGACCCACTGGACCTCGCTGAACTGAAATACGTTTACGAAAAAGATCTATCCACCCTGCCTACTTTTGCCGCCACCCTTGCGACACCGGGCCTGTGGGTAAAGAATCCCGAGACCGGCATCACCTGGAACCAATTGGTCCACAGCGCCCAGCGAACGACATTCCATCGCCCCTTGCCGGACGCGGCAACGGTAACCGGCTTCGCCCGAATCTCCGATGTGTGGGATCGGGGACCCGCAAAGGGGGCAGTGATCGTGGTCGAACGCGAGATTAAGGACGCAGGCGCCGATAAGGCCTTCTGCACCCTGGAACAGACATTGATCCTGCGCGCGGACGGCGGTTTTGGGGGCGAACCGCCACCGAGACCAGTAGTAGAGGTGCCCGAGCGCCAGGCTGACCAGATCGTCCACCTCGCCACGACGCCGGGACAGGCTATTCTCTATCGCCTGTCAGGCGACTGGAACCCGCTTCATATCGATCCGGATGTGTCCAGCAAGGCCGGCTTTTCACAACCCATCCTGCACGGATACTGCTGTTACGGTATTGCCGGCTGGAGCGCCTGCCAGGCGGCCAAACGGGACACCGCGAGCCTTCGGCAGCTGGAATGCCAGTTCACCGCCCCGGTGATCCCCGGTGACGTACTGGAGTTTCACTGGTGGCAGGACCGGGATGACGCGTGGCTGTTCCAGGCTCGCGTGGATGAGCGCGTGGTACTCAACCGCGGCCGGGCAGCCTTCCAACGCTGAAAGATGAAAGTTTTGAAATTTGGAGACTATCAGCATGAGCCGAGTTGTAATTGTCGACAATATACGAACCGGGCTCGCCAAATCTTTTCGCGGAACCTTCAACCTCACCCGCGCCGACGACATGGTGGCCCACTGTATAGATGCACTACTTGAAAGGAACGCCGCCCTCGATCCCGGCCGGGTTGATGATGTGATCGTGGGGGCCGCGCGGCAAACCGGCGAGCAGTCTGCCAACATCGCCCGCTACGCGGTCGCCTTATCCCGCTTGCCGGTAACGACATCGGGCATGACATTGAGTCGCGCCTGCGCATCCGGCCTGAATGCGATTGCGGTTGCGGCCAACCAGATCGCCGCCGGCTGTTGCGACGTCGTTATTGCGGGAGGCGTCGAGTCCATCACCGGCCTGGAGCGCGGCACATCAACGTTCGAGGAGAATCCCCGGCTGTTGACTGAACTACCCCAGTTCCTGATGCCGATGGGTGAAACTGCGGAGATCGTGGCCAGACGCTACAAGGTCACCCGGGAGCAACAGGACGTTTACGCTCTGCAAAGCCAGCAACGTTATGCCTCTGCAGTTGACGCAGGGCTCATAGACGAAGAAATCGCCCCTATGAAGGTGAAGTGGCGCAGGGAAGACCGCAAAACTGGCGAGATCGAGATTCTGGACGGGGTGGTAAGCCGCGATGAATGTAACCGCCCCGCCACGACACTGGAAGGGCTGGCTGATCTGAAACCTGTCTTTGACGAGAACGGCACCGTGACCGCGGGTAATGCCTCGCAACTCTCTGATGGCGCATCCATGACGCTGCTGATGTCAGAGACCACTGCTGCCGATCTGGGTCTGACGCCACTGGCGTACTTCCGGGGCTTTTCGGTTGCAGGCTGCAATCCGGACGAAATGGGTATAGGACCGATATTCGCGATCCCCAGGCTACTCAAATTCAACAACCTGAAGATGAGCGATATCGACCTGGTAGAGTTGAACGAGGCCTTTGCTTCTCAATGTCTCTACTGTCGCGACGCATTGGAAATCGATAATGCGATCTTCAATGTCAATGGCGGCGCGATTGCCATCGGTCATCCTTATGGCATGACAGGCTCGCGAATGACCGGCGTTGTGATACGTGAATTAAAGCGTCGCAACAAGAAGCACGGCATTGTTTCGATGTGTGTCGGGAAAGGAATGGGCGCGGCTGGATTATTTGAAGCCTGTTAGCATTTTGAGATGTCACACTGGAGTTCAAACAACGTGAGCCTGCCAGAAATACTGAAACGACATATTCGACTCCCGGTAATCGGCGCGCCCATGTTTATCGCATCCACCCCTGAATTGGTCATCGAGCAATGCAAGGCCGGCATCATTGGCGCGTTCCCGGCCCTGAATGCCCGCCCGCAAATGGTACTGGATGAGTGGCTCCTGCAGATCAAGGAGGCGCTGGCAGAGCACAACGCCCGACACCCCGATAGCCCGGCAGCCCCTTTCGCAGTCAATCAGATCTCACACCCCAGCAACGACCGCCTGCAGGGCGATATGGAAATCATCGCCAGGCACGAGGTGCCTATTGTTATCGCCAGCCTGCAAGTCTCCAGGGAAAACATCGACGCCGTGCACCGCTACGGCGGCCTGGTATTCAACGACGTCATTTCCAACCGTCACGCCAGAAAAGCCGCGGCGGCAGGTGTGGATGGCCTTGTGGCGGTTGCCGCGGGCGCCGGGGGACACACGGGAAACATCTCGCCTTTCGCACTGGTGTCCGAGATCCGCGAGTGGTGGGACGGGCCGCTGGCCCTGTCCGGGGCTATCGCCAATGGCCAGAGCATCCTGGCGGCGCTGGCAAGCGGCGCCGATTTCGCCTACATCGGCTCGCCTTTCCTGGCAACACCGGAAGCCAATACCGTGAACGACTACAAACAGATGATTGTCGACGGCAGTTCCAGCGATATCATGACCACGGATGCCTTGAGCGGCGTGCCGGCCAACTACCTGATTGGCTCCATCATCCGCTGCGGGTTGGATCCAAAAAATCTGGCACCCAAACCCGATACAACCATTGATGTCAGCGAAAGCGGCGACAGCTATAAAACCTGGAAAGACTTCTGGGGCTGCGGCCAGGGTATTCAGTCGGTCAAGGCCATCAACAGTACCCGAGACCTGGTTGACAAGTGGCTGTTGGAATACCAGTCGGCCAGGGAGCAACTGGCTGACAGACACAGGAGATAATCCAGCGGCCACTGCCCCTACTATCCCGAATACGCGTTGCGGTACTGCCGCGGCGTGGTGCCCGCCAATTTCTTGAAGGCCCGATCAAAAGCGCTGGTTTCCGAGTAACCCAGCTTGAGGGCGATCTGGGTAATACTCAGTTCCGATTCAGCCAGCGCTTCCCTGGCCACCTTCAACACCGTTTCATCCTTGATTTTCTGGAACGAGGTATTGTGTTCGCCCAGCTTGCGGTGCAGTTGCCGCACCGACATATTGAGCGAGTGGGCCACCGTCCCGGTAGTGACAGTGGAATAACCCAGTGACGTGGTGATCAGCAGCCGCACCTGGCGTACGATATTTTCCCGGATGTCCAGTTCGTCGATGAGTTGATTGGCCTGGTACAGCAGAATCGGCAGCAGGCTCGGATCGGCCCTGTCGTTGGGCATATCCAGTATCGCGCTGTCGAATTCGATAAAGTTGTCGGGCTGGTTGAACAGTACCTCTGAGCCAAACCAGTCCCGATGGACAGCCAGGCAGGCGGGTTCGGCGTAGCTGAAACCGCAGCGCCTGGGCTGCCAGCTGTTGCCCGCGACCTCGCGACAGGCGCGCACCACCAGCGCCATTCCGAAATCGATATCCTCCGTGCAATCCGCACCCGGTATATCCGCCGGCACATAGACTCCCCGCACTTCCCGGTCCGAATACGTGAAGCGGAAATCGTAGTCGGGCGAAAAAATGCGGTGATAGCGCTGCAGGAATTCGAAGGACTGGCGCAAGGTCGCCACGTTCAGGATCAGGTGCCCCACCAGCCCCATCTCATTGGTCGAGATACGCTCGGCCAGATCGACGCCGAGCCGCGGATCATCCAGTTCCCGCGCGGCGAAATTCAGAATGCGCAGCAAGCGCTCGGTCGGCATGGCCCCGGATTCCGGGTACATCACGGCGGGGGCAAGTGACAGGCCACGGGCAATTGCTTCCGCAGACAGGCCGCGCCCCGCCAGATAGCGAAGCAGCCAGCGGTAGGGTGTGGCCCCATGGCGGGTGACCAGCGGTGAACTTTCCATCACAGCTCCGGGCGAGCACTTGTCCGAAAGTGTCAACTATTGGGCCGAAGGGGTCAAGCTGGCCGCACCGGCGTTCCGTAGGCTATGTCCTGTCAGCCACCAATTACCGAGCACAACCATGACCATCATCCAGGCCGAGCACATCATGCTCACTCATCCCGATCACGCTCGCGCGCCCCATTCACCGGAGTATGCAGCCGGCAGTGCCTTCATCCAGGATCACTACTGCCCCATTGACCGGGCGGGGATACCCATCACCGACATGGGCTTCGTACACGCAGACGCGGCCTATGACGTGGTCAGCGTGTCCAGGAATCACTTCTTCCGGCTCGAAGATCACCTGGATCGCTTCGAGCGCTCCTGCGAGAAGTTCATGTTGAGCAACCCCTACAGCCGGGGGGAGACCGCGCAAATACTCACCCATATGGTCAAACTCGCCGGTGCCCGCGATGCCTACGTGTGGTGGTGTGTCACCCGCGGCAGCAACCCCTCAGGTGATCGGTCCGACCTCAGCGGCTTCCGGAACCAGTTCTACGGCTTTGTTACGCCCTATATGTATATCGCCCACGACGAGCAGCGCAGCCGCGGGCTGGACCTATTGGTCAGCCGAGCTTTCACGCGTATACCCGCCAGTGCCGTCGACCCCACCGCCAAGAATTTTCACTGGATGGACATGAAGCTGTCACTGGGGGAGGCGCTGCTCGGCGGCAAGGAATGGTCTGTACTGACCGATGGCGACGGCTGGCTTGCAGAAGCCCCGGGAGCCAACATCTTCCTGATCAAGGATCGCACCCTGTACACCCCGGACAGCGGCTGCCTGGAAGGCATAACCCGGAAAACCGCCCTGGAACTGGCCGCCGAAATCGGCCTGGAGACACGGGTGGAACCGGTCTCGGTGGAGCAACTGCACCAGGCCGACGAGGCCTTCATGACGTCTACCGCCGGCGGGATCATGCCGATCAACAGCGTGGACGACGCCGTACTGGGCGGCATGAATGGCCCCGGTCCGCTCACCGCCCAGCTGCACGACCTGTACTGGCAAAAACGCTGGCAGGGCTGGCTCGGCACGGAAATTATTTTTGAACAGCCGGCGCCTGTCGCGGTTGAGCGCCGCTAGCGTCCACCGACAAACCAACAAGGAGCAAAGCCATGAATAACACGTTCCCCAGCAAGCCCCTGACCCGCGCCCTGCCCCTGGCGCTGACGCTCCTGCCCATCGCCGCGCCGCTACCGGCGATGGACCTGGAGGAAGTGATGGTTACAGCACAGAAGCGCGAACAATCAACCCAGGATATCGGGATCACCATCAACGCCTTCAGTGGCTCGATGCTCGAGGACATGGGCTTGCGTGACAGCAAGGAAATCGCCGAGAAAATTCCCAATGTGAACATCCACTCTCCAACCGGCGAAGGCGGTGTCGCGGTGGTGTTTGTGCGCGGCGTGGGACTGAACGACTTTGCCACCAACAACATCGGGCCAGTGGGCGTATACGTGGACGAGGTGTTTGCGGGCTCCTCCAATTCCCAGGTCGTCAGCCTGCTCGATATCGAGCGGGTGGAAGTGCTCAAAGGGCCCCAGGGCACCCTCTTCGGGCGCAATACCACTGGTGGTGCGATCAATATCGTGTCGCGTAAACCCACCGCCGAATTTGAAGGCTACCTGCGCGCCAGCTATGGCGATTATTCCGGCGGTAACGACGAGTACAAGCTGGAGGGTGTGGTGTCCGGTCCCCTGGGGGATACCGTGGGTGGCCGTCTCGCCATCAGCCAGTACCAGAGTGATGGCTACATGCAAAACCTGGCGACCGGCGACTACGTGGAGAAGGACATCTTTGCCGCGCGGGCCCTGCTGGACTGGTCGCCGAACGAGCGCTGGTATGTGCTGCTCAACCTGCATACCAGCGACAACGATTCCGATGCCGACCTGTACCACAGCTCCCTGGACAAAGACTTCTTCGAGGGCGTCTCCGATATCGCGCCGGTGCTGGAGGTGGAACAGAACGGCGCCTCGGTACGCCTGGAATACGACATCAGTGACTCAGTACAGCTGGTGTCACTGAGCGCCTACGACGAACTGGACAAGTTCCACACGGAAGATGCCGACATGACCGGGTTTACCTTCATCCACACCAACTACGGTGTCGAGCAGGAGACCTTCTCCCAGGAACTGAGACTGGTGGGTAATGCAGAGCGCGCTCACTGGATAGCCGGGCTGTACTTTCTTAGCGACGAACTGATCCAGGACCAGGGCGTGGACCTGCGCGATGTCGGCCTGCCGATTCCCGCCCGGTATCACAATGAACAGGACACCGATACCTGGGCCCTGTTTGGCCAGGTGGAGTACGACCTGAACGAGAGTCTGGTGCTCACCGCGGGCCTGCGCCACACCGGGTTGCAGATGGACTACAGCTCCACGGGCGAGTCTACCTTTTTCATCGGCCCGGAAGGTGAGTTCGTCCAGCGCTACGCACTGACTGATAAGCTCGAGGATGACGCCTTTTCAGGGAAACTGGGACTTAACTGGCATGCCAGCGAACACACCCTGTGGTATGGCACGATCTCGCGCGGCTTCAAGGGCGCCGGCTTCAACGGCAATTTTCACCTCGATCTCAGCGCGCCACTGGACTACGACCCGGAAACGCTGCTGGCCTACGAGGTGGGGGTGAAGACCAGCCTGGCGGACGGCGCCGCCCAGATCAACGCCGCAGTGTTCTACTACGACTACCAGGACGCGCAGATCTTCAATTCGGACCCGGTGCCCGGCATCGGCCTGCCCGCCAATACCATCCGCAACGCCGACCTCAGCTCCCAGGGCTTCGACCTGGACATTACCTGGGCGCCCCTGCCCGGCCTCTTCACCCGGCTGGGCCTGGGCTACCTGGACTCGCGCTACGACGAGGACGTACTGGACCCGACCACGGGCCTGCTGCCTATCCAGGGCAATCGGGTGCAGAACTCCCCGGAATGGTCGGCTTTTGCCCTGGCCAACTACGAGTGGCGGCTGGGCGATGTCGGCACGCTGAGTCTACAGGCGGATGTGACCTACTCCGACGACGTGTACTACAGCACCCGCGAAGACATTGTGATCGGACAGAAGGCCTACTCGCTGGTGAATGGTCGCCTGGCCTATTGCAACACCTCAGAGTCGCTGGAACTGTCCCTGTGGGGCAGGAACCTGACCGACAAGGAGTACGGCAACTACGCCTTTGACCTGCGTGCGGATTTCGGCTTTGTCGAGTACATGCGCGGACAGCCCCGCACCGTGGGTGTGGACGTAACATTTTTCTTTTGACCCCAACGACAGTGGTAAGTGGCGCGAACATCAACTTCGATGATCAGGACCGGCTCGACAGCATCATGGATGCCGGGTTTATTGAAGAGGCCGTTGCCGCCATCTGCGCGGACTCGGGACAGGCCCCGCCGCGGTATATCAGACCCACGTCTACCACTGCAGCCCGGCAGCCTCGAACACCTGCCGCGCCGGCTTGAGCAATTCCGCCACGACCCGCCAGCGCCCGACCGAGCTGCGGTAGACCGGACGGCGCACCTGTAGCGCGCTGGCCGTGGCGACGGGCGCGGTACTGGCGTGGAAATCCAGGCAGGCCGGCTCCCAGGGCAGGCGCAGGAATTCGATGACCCGGCGGCTGTGCCGCTCGGTGTCGGCGACCAGGTCCTCGTAGGCAATCTGCAGGAACTGCCCTGGCGGCAGCACTTCTGACCAGTGGCCGACCAGCCGGTCAAACTCCAGATAATAGCGGGCGATGTCCGCCAGGTCGTGGGCATAGCGGTACTGGGAGGCGCGCAGGGCGAACAACTGGCGAAAATTGCTCACCACTGTATCCAGCGGGTGACGCCGCAGGCAAATGACGCGCGCGCCGGGAATGGCCTTCAGAATGAACGCCGTGTAGAGAAAATTCATTGGCAACTTGTCGATGAAATGAACTGTGTCGCCCGCCCGCGGCCGCGTCACCTGCAGGAACTGGCGACCGAGCGCGGGGTAGTCCACCGCTCCAGCGGCGGCCACGGTTGCCGCGTCCAGCAGGCGCGGGCTGGCGCTGCCGCTGGCGCGCTTGAACAGAACCGGGAAGTCCTGCAACTCCCCCGCCGAGGAAACCTGCGAATGGGCCGCGATGATGCGCTCCAGCAGGGTCGTGCCGGTGCGGGGCATTCCCACCACGAAAATCGGTGCGGCGACCGGTTCAACCGCGAGCCCGGCCAGGAAGTCATGGTCGCAGACCCGGTGCAGGGCATCGAACATCGCGCCATCCTCCGCCGGGTCATACTCGATGGCGGCCCGCCGCGCGGCGTTGGGTTCCAGCAGTACCTCCAGCGCCGCTACCGGCTGTTCCTGCCGCTCCAGCAACCGGGCCAGGCCGTGGGCCACCTGCAGGCGGGCGTCCACCTCAGTCAGCTCGCGCAGGCGCTGCCGGAACGCACCGGCCAGTTCCGCGAGTGTCGACTCCGGCGCCAGTTCCGCCAGCAGAGCATAATTGTCAGTGCGCTCCGGGTGCAGGCGGTACAGCTTGCGCGAGACCTCGGCGGCCTCTGCCAGTTTGCCGTTGAAGCGCAGGGAGGCGGCCAGGTTGAACAGGAAGTCCGGGTTGGTCGGCTCGCGCTCCAGCGAGCGGCGGAAATAGCCCTCGGCCCGGGCGTGGTCGCCCAGGCGGCTGAACAGCACCCCCAGGCTGTCGATACTGAGGGCGTCGCCGGGCTCGCAGGCCAGGGCCCGCGCCAGCGCCGCCTCCGTCTCGGGTACCCGCTCCGCGAGGGACAGGGCCCGGGCCAGTTGCACCCAGTAGCGGCCCTCACCCGGCGCCAGGCGCGTGGCAACCTGCAGCAGGGTGATCGCCTTGTCCGGCAGCCGGCGGCTCAGGCAGTTGATGCCCAGCCAGTAGTGGGCCTCGGGATGCCCTGGCTCCCGCTTGAGAATCTCCAGGCAATACCGGTGGGACTGTTGGTACTGACCGCGCGCCAGCGCGGTGGCGGCGGCCTGTTCGAGTTCAGCAAGATTCATCGTTCACAAAACAAAACGGGCCCCGAGGGCCCGTAGTGTAAACCCCGCGGGTCGCAACTAGAACTCGTAGCGCAGGCGGACGCCGTAGGTGCGCGGGGTAGTCAGGTAGCGGCCGTAGCTGCGCAGGGCGAAGTTATTGGTGCCGAGATCGCGCAGCTCCGACAGGTCAGTCCGGTAAGAGGTCACCGCGTCCTCGTTGGCCAGGTTGTCCACATAGAGCATGGTGTGGAGGTTGCCGGTCTGGAGCATCGCCGAGATATTGTGCAGCCAGAAGTCGTCGCTTTCCTCACCCCAGCCCTCCGGCATGATCGTCCCGTTGCGGTCGACGATGTCGGAATTGCCGCGCAATCCCACCGTGCTGTAGGTGTCGCCGGTGTAGTAAGTGGTGTAATTGAGAGTCAGCTCGTTGCCCCCGGCCAGGGCCCAGCGGTAATCCACCGACAGAGCGAAGGTGTTTTCCGGGCTGCCGGAGAGGCGGTCGCCGTCCAGGGCGTCGTCGCCACGCACGAGGTTGGGTGCGTCCTCAGTCAACTCCGCCTTGTTGTAGCTGTAATTGCCGCTCAGCGAAAGGTCTTCAGTGAGGTAACTGGTGAAGCTCAGCTCGATACCCTTGCTCTCCGCCTCACCGCCGTTCTTGATGATGGTCAGGTTGCCATTCTCGGTCACCCCGGGAATCTGGATCTTGTCCCATTCCACCAGGTAGAGGGCGGCGTTCAGGACCAGGCGCTGATCCAGCCAGGTGCTGCGCATGCCGAGTTCATAGTTGGTGGTCTCGTCAGGCTCGATAAGAATCTCGTTAGGCAGCGCACAGAGATTCTGCTCCTGCTCGGTTTCATTACCGGTACACTCGACGATGGCGTTCACTCCGCCGATGCGGTAACCCTCCGACACGGTGCCGTAGAACAGCAGGTCGTCGGTGGGGGTGTAGGACACGTTGACCTTGAACAGCGTGCCGTCGTCGTCGGTATCGGCGGTGTCGAGATCGGGCGCAACACTGTTGGGGTCGTCGCCGTCGAATACGGTCCGGGCCAGGGGCAGGTCGAAGCCCTGGGTGGATTCCTCGTCGAACTCGTAGTAGCGGGCGCCGAGCGTGAAGGTCCACTTCTCGAGGGCGTATTCGATCTCGCCGAACAGGGCCTTTTCGGTTCGCTCCCGGTCTTTCAGCTCGTAGTACTCGAGGTTGTCCGGGCGGGTATTGGCGGGATCCAGGCCGAACTCCTCGATGTAGAACAGGTCCACGCCGGGGGTGAACTCCTCGCTGATCTGCTTCTCCTCCACCTTGTTGTAGAAGGCGCCGATAATCCAGTTGAAGCCGCCATCGTTCTGGGACACCAGGCGCAGCTCCTGCACGAAGTTGTCGTAGTCGACGTCCTCGGCGGTAAACGCCGCAAAGCTGGGAAACTCCTCATAGCCGTACTCGAAGTCGAGTAACAGGTCGGTCTGGTCCCGCTGCCCCTCCTCGTCGATTTTGGAAATGCCGGTGGCGGAGGTCAGTTCCGCGAAACCGAGGTCAGCGACGATTTCCAGGCTGGCGAGATGGGTCTCACGCTCCAGCGGCTCTTCGAAACGCAGCGCCGAGGTGTAATCGCCGATGTCCACCAGGTGGGCCATGGCATTCTGGTGGGTGACCGTGCGACCACCGCTTTTCTGCTCCTGGTACCAGTAGCTCAGCACGCTGTCGAAACGTTCATTGGGCTGCCAGCGCAGGGCCACGCGAGCGGCGGTGCTCTCCAGGGTGTCGACGTCTTCCTTGGAACGCAGGTTCGCTGCCACCTCAGCCGGGTTGCTGAAATCGGGCTGCGGGTTGGAGACCCCGGCCTCGCGGACGATGTAGTCGTAATCGACAAACCCGGAGTCGTCGGTGTAATCCAGGTTCAATCGGGCCGCAAAGGTATCGGTGACCGGGATGTTGAGGGTGACGCCGGTCTTGTAGCTCAGGTCGTCGGCCTCATCGTTCTGGAAGATGCCGCCCCGCACTTCACCGTAAAAATCATCGGTCTCGGGCTTGTTCGGAATGTAACGCACCGCGCCCGCGAGCGTTCCCGAGCCATACAGGGTACCCTGCGGCCCGATCAACACCTCAACCCGCTCAAGGTCCTCGGTGCGCAGGTTCACGAACAGGGGTATCTCACCCATGTAGGTGGCTACCGCCGCGTTGTCGTAAGGCAGCGCCCCGGTGGGGCCGGAGTTGGCGGTATTGATCCCGCGCACCACGATACTGTTGTTGAAATTGCGCGAGCCCTCGTCGATGACCGCCAGCCCGGGCACGGTACGCGCGATGTCGACCAGATCCTCAAGCCGGGCGGCCTGCAGCTGGTCGCCGGTCACCGCGGCAATATTGAGCGGAATATCCTGGACGCTCTCGGCGCGCCGGGAGGCAGTCACGATCACCTCTTCCAATGCGCTCCTCTCCTGGGCCAGGGCAGCGGGTATCGTCGATGACGCGCCGAGCGCCGCCGACAGCGCCACCACCATCGGTGTCTGCTTGTACCGTGAGTGCATAACCGTCTTCCCCCTCTGTTGAATCCTTATGTATATCATGGAGTTAGCTACTCCAATCAAAAAACTATAGACCCTCCAACAACGTCAGCCAATGACAATGGTATTAATACCAATCCGAATCGACGACAGTGACATGCGCCTGGCGAATTCCGAATTTATAAACGATATCAGAGACTTGTTGGTTGCCGCGTGCCAAAAGCTTTACCAAGCCCGGCCGGCAGGCAACCAGGTCGACCCTGGTGTTGTGGATGTCGGTTACCTCGATGGGGCAAATCAAGCAGACACCCCACTTAGGATCTCATTAGATCGCTTCAGCCCGTCCAACCCTGGCGCTTACTTCGCATTTATTAAAGCCAATCTTTGATACTTGCCACAATTACCTCCCTTATTCGAATGCTAGTATTTTGCCGTGGATGCAAAGTAACGCATTACCTGGGTGTGTTGCCCTGGGCTTTGGAGAGTTTCCCGATACGGGGCCTTCATCACAAACACCGGTGATGGATTGATTCCCGGCATGGGCACCATGTTCCGGCACCTACCCAGCCGATATTCACTCCGCGAGGAGACTGGCCATCACGGCAATTAAGCGAATCCAATGACTGATCAGATTGGAGACATTCATGTCTAGATTAAAAATTTATACCCGCCTGGTAACTGTCTTGTTTGCTCTGCACGGTCAGGCCAGCCTGGCCGTCGAGGCCGCGAGCAAAGTTTTCCTTAATGCCAGGGTATATACCGTCAACGCAGCGCAACCCTGGGCAGAAGCGGTGGCGGTGTCCGACGACAAAATCGTGTACGTGGGCGATGGGGCGGGAGTCCAGGCCTATGTGGGTGATGACACCGAAACCTTTGACCTGAAAGGTAAAATGTTATTGCCGGGTTTCGTCAGCGGTCACGATCACCTGGTGGCATCGATGTGGGTCACCCAGGGCGTGGACCTGTTTTCAGCAACCAGCAAGGAGGAAACGCTGCAGCAGATAAAGGATTATGTGGCCGCTCACCCGAATGAACAGGTCTATGTCGGCATTGGCTGGAACGAGGCTTTCATCGGGCACTGGCCCACCGCCGAAGAACTGGATTCGGTGATACCGGACAAGCCGGCGGTTATTATCGATTACACCATTCACCAGGGGTGGCTGAACAGCCGGGCAATGGAGCTCGCGGGCATTGACCGGAACACACCTGACCCGATACCCGGGGTGAGTTTCTTCCTGCGTGACACCGAGGGCAATCCTACCGGAACCGCCAAGGAGTTTGCCTGGGCCGATGCCTATGTAAAGTCCGGCGCCTGGGATCCGGAGGAGATGATCCCCGAGAGCCAGCAATATCTCTACGGCGAAGCGGTAAAACGGGGCTATACCACGGCCATGATTCCCGGCATCCTGACGCCGAACCTGATGAATACCGAGGGTATGTTCGCGGACTATCGCAAGGCCATGGCCTACCTGCAGGATCTCGACGAGCGAGGCGAATTAAGCCTTCGATCCATGGTATTACCCTTCTATAAACATCCCGATACCGACTCGGAAAAATTTGCAAGGGACACCCTGGCGCTTAAAAAGCAGTACGACACCGACATGCTGCGCATCAGTGCCGTGAAACTGCACCCCGAGGGGACCTGGTCTGGCAAGTCTGTTCTCATGGTAGAGCCTTTTGCCGACGAACCCGACAACTACGGCTCCGCTAATATCAATGCCGAAAAGATGAAGGAGATTATCCTGGCCTGTAATGCAGCCGGCCTGGACGTACACACCCACGTGGAAGGTGACGGCAGCGCGCGCAACTGGATCGATGCGATCGAGGTCGCCAGGAAGGCCGGCTATACCGACGCCCGGAATTCCCTGATCCACCTGATGGAGGCAACGCCCTCCGATGTCGAACGCATCAAAAAGCTTGATATTCCGGTGAACATCACGCCGCTATTCAGCATTGCCTGGTCCGGCCAGGACATCGGCTTTGACAGGATAATGGGCAAGGAAAGAGTCCAGAATGAAGTCAGCGTGTATCCAGAATTATTCGCCAATGGCAACAAGATCAGCATATCCGCCGACATGCCCGGGTCAACTTTCGAATACATGGGGCCGCTTGCGAGCATCCAGATAGCGATGACCCACAAGGATCCACTCAATCCGGATGCTCCGGTGTATCCGGCGGGGCGCAAAGGTATCAGCCTGGAGGATGCACTGAAAGCCGTCACCATCTACCCGGCCTGGCAGATGCGAATGGAAAACCGGATCGGCTCACTGGAGGTAGGCAAGTACGCAGATCTGGTGGTGCTGGATAAAAACCTGTTCGATGTGCCGGTTGAGGATATTCACAATGTGAAAGTAATGGGCACCATCCTCAACGGCGATTTCACCTTCCGCGACGGGCTCTGAGTTCGATGCAAACCCCTGCCTGTCTGCGACGGGCAGGGGCTGATACCGCACAACAGGGGCAGATTACCTGGCCCCTCCATCCCAAACGATCTTGCCGTCGAACATGGTCAGGTCGACCCGGGTGTTGTGAATCTCGGTCACCTCGGTCTCGAACAGATCGTTTTCCAGGATAATCAGGTCGGCCCGCTTGCCCACCTCGAGGCTGCCGGTAATATCCTCCAGGAACAGGGCATAGGCAGCCTCCGTCGTGAAGCAGCGGATCAGGTCTTCCGGTGCCAGTACCTTACCTGGCAGCTTGCCGCCGACCCCCCCGATCTGGGTCCGGGTGCGCCCGATCTCGATCAACTCCCAGGGCGTCCACTCCTTCGAGGTGGGCCAGTCGGCACCGCAGGACACGTGAATACCGGCGTCCAGCATCTCCTGGTTGGGGAACATGGCGTTTTTCAAGTCCTCGGTAATGTTGGGGAAGGTCACCTGGACATTGAAGTCATTGCTGGCCGCCCAGTGGGGCTGGATGGAGGCGAGGATATTCATCGCCTTCATGGTCGGGATCTCTTCCAGGCGCAGGTGGTCGATATGGGTCAGCACATGCCGGTCATCGAGGCCCAGGGGCTTGCCGTGCTCGTTGGCGTACTTCCACGCCTCCAGCGCGGCGTAGCTGGCGTAGTCGCCCTCGGCGTGCACGTACAGGCGCAGGCCTTCCTCGCTCACTTCATCGAACACCTTGTTCATTCGTTCCTGCGGGTAGAGGGTGGAATGCCGGGTGCCGTCCAGGTAGGGCTCGAACATCGCAGCATCCAGCCCAGGCACGCCATCCAGGAACATTTTCACTGAATCAATGCGGAGGTAATCGTCCCCGTCAAGGCGTCGCCGCCGGTAACTTTCCAGGTTTACTTCGTCAGACACCTGCTGGTCATGTGTCATGGCGACCGTCAAACGCAGGGTCAGGTCACCGCTATCGTGCAGGCGTTTGAGCGGGCCATCCGTTTTTTCGTCATAACTGGTGACGTTGAACATCGACGTGATGCCCTGCTCATTGGCCATCGCCATTGCCACCACCAGTGCCTGGTCCAGTTGTTCGTCGCTGATGGCCATCCGTTCGGCCGGACGCGAGTAATAGGCGTTGGCTACTTTTCCCATATAGCCCGTGGCGAATCCGTCTTCCCGGCGTTCAATGTGCCCGCCCGGCGGATCGGGAGTATCCCTGTCGATACCCAACAGCTCCAACGCCCGGGTGTTGTACCAACCATCGAGGGCAAAGGAGTTGACCATGGCGGGGCGGCCACCGGTAACGGCGTCGAGTTCTTCACGGGTGCTGGACCTGATAATGGGAAAGGAAATACCGGACACCAGCACCCAGTCGTCGGGACCCAGTTTGTCCGCGTGCTGACGGATCATCTCCAGGATGTCGTCCTTGGTCTTGTCCATATAGGGAAAAAGATCCAGGGTAATGGTTGCATTTCTCCCAGCTTGCAGAGGGTGGGAATGAGTATCGATCATCCCCGGCAGCATCAATTTGCCTGCCGCGTCGATAGTCCGGGTGGTTTCACCCTGGTAGGCTTTCGCTCCTTCATTGGACCCGACATAGACGATGTTCCTGCCCCGTGTCACAACGGCTTCCGCCCAGGGCTGTTCCTCGTCAACGGTGTAAACTTTCGCGTTGACGAACACGTAGTCAGCCGCCTCGACCGCCGCGCCCTGCCGACTGGAATATTCCATCGACCCTGGCTTTCCATCTTCGGCTTTTTCAAGGCCACTACAACCCGTCATCGCCAGTGTGGCGGCAAGCCCCATTGCAATACCGCTACTGCCAATGCTCCCCGATTTCATTAACTCAATGTTCCTGCGTGCCACGTGTAAAAGGCCAGTTTATCTGGCCCCGTTCTCCCAGACGATCTTGCCGTCGAACATGGTCAGGTCGACCCGGGTGTTGTGAATCTCGGTCACCTCGGTCTCGAACAGATCATTTTCCAGGATGATGAGATCCGCCCTTTTGCCCACTTCCAGACTGCCGGTGATATCCTCCAGGAACAGGGCATAGGCAGCCTCCGTCGTGAAGCAACGGATCAGGTCTTCCAGTGCCAGTACCTTACCCGGCAGCTTGCCGCCCGCGCCCCCGATCTGGGTACGGGTGCGCCCGATCTCGATCAACTCCCAGGGCGTCCACTCCTTCGAGGTGGGCCAGTCGGCGCCGCAGGACACGTGAATACCCGCGTCCAGCATTTCCTGGTTGGGGAACATGGCGTTTTTCAAGTCCTCGGTAATGTTGGGAAAGGTCACCTGGACATTGAAGTCATTGCTGGCCGCCCAGTGCGGCTGGATGGAGGCGAGGATATTCATCTCCTTCATGGCCGGGATGTCTTCCAGGCGCAGGTGATCGATGTGGGTCAGCACGTGACGGTCATCGAGGCCCAGGGGCTTGCCGTGCTCGTTGGCGTATTTCCACGCCTCCAGCGCGGCATAGCTGGCGTAGTCGCCCTCGGCGTGCACGTACAGGCGCAGGCCTTCCTCGCTCACTTCATCGAACACCTTGTTCATGCGCTCCTGTGGATACAGGGTGGAATGCTGGGTGCCGTCCAGATAGGGATCGAACATGGCGGCAGTGAGACCGGGTACCCCGTCCAGGAACATTTTTACCGAGTCGAAGCGCAGGTAATCGTCCCCCTCGATACGCCGCTGTCGGAAGCTTTGCAGGTTGTCTTCGTCGGACGCGCGCTGGTCATGTGTCATGGCAACCGAGAATCGTAAGCTCAACTCGCCGCGATCATGCAGGCGCTTGTAGGGGCCATCGGTGGTTTCGTCACGGCTCGAAACATCAAGCATTGAGGTCAGGCCCTGCCGATTCGCCATTGCCATCGCCTCGCGCAAGGCCTGGTCCAGTTGGTCATCACTGATCGCCATCCGCGTGGCGGAGCGCGAATAATACGCGTTGGCCCCCTCCCCGAGATAACCCGTAGCCGAACCGTCCTCGCGGCGCTCAATGTAGCCCCCATCAGGGTCCGGGGTGTCGTTGTCGATGCCCAGCAACTCCAGGGCCCGGGTGTTGTACCAGCCGTCATGCGCAAATGAACTGACCATGGCGGGACGACCGCCGGTCACAGCGTCGAGTTCTTCCCGGGTGCTGGAGGTGATAATGGGAAAAGAAATACCGGAAACCAGCACCCAGTCGTCGGGGCCATGCTTGTCCGCATGCGCGCGGATCATCTCCAGAATTTCCTCTTTCGACTTATCCATGTGCGGATACAGATCCAGGGTGATGGTCGCGTTTTCCCCCGCGAGCACGGGGTGAGCGTGGGTATCGATCATGCCGGGCAGGATCAGGCGGCCGTGCGCGTCGATCACCCGGGTGCTGTCGCCCCGGTAGGCGTCGGCCTCCGCACTGGTGCCGACATAGATAATATCCTTGCCCCGCACCGCCACGGCCTCGGCCCAGGGTTGCTGGTCGTTGACGGTATACACCCTGGCGTTGGTGAACAGGTAGTCCGCAGCCGCGGCTTGCTCTGAGCGGGCGGGATTCGCAGCCAGATCAGGCACTTCGAGTGCCTGTTTGCTGCAGGCGATGAGAGTGCTGGCGGCGACGAGCCCGGCCAGGATTTTCAGCCGGGAGTTGTTTCGGACTGGCATGTCATATCTCCTGTAAAAAAGCGGGTAGCCCGGATTTGATAGCCAAACCCGGGCGCACTGTGAAAAAGCCTATAGTTGCTCGAGACTACCGTGCACCACCTTGCCATCGAACAGGGTCAGGGCGACGGTGGTGTTGTGGATATCGGTGACCTCGGTCTCGAACAGGTCGTTGTCCAGGATGATGAGATCCGCCCGCTTGCCCGTTTCCAGGCTGCCGGTAATGTCTTCCTGGAACATGGCGTAGGCGCCCTCGATGGTGAAACAGCGAATCAGGTCCTCCAGCGCCAGCACCTGGCCGGCTAACTTGCCGCCTATGCCACCGATCTGGGTGCGGGTACGGCCGATCTCGATCAATTCCCAGGGCGTCCATTCCTTGGAGGTGGGCCAGTCCGCGCCGCAGGACACATGCACCCCCGCATCCAGCATTTCCTGGTTGGGGAACATGTGGTTCTTCAGGTCATCGGTAATATTCGGGAAGGTCACCTGCAGGTTGAACTCGTTGCTGGCGGCCCAGTGGGGCTGGATCGAGGCCAGCACGTTCATCGCCGCCATGGTCGGGATGTCTTCCAGACGCAGGTGATCGATATGGGTCAGAACGGCGCGCGCATCCGGACCCAGGGGTTTGCCGTGCTGGTCAGCGTATTTCAGGGCCTCCAGCGCGGCATAGCTCGCGTAGTCACCCTCCGCGTGCACGTAAATGCGCAGTCCGGCCTCGCTGACCTGATCGAACACCTTGTTCATGCGGTCCTGCGGATACAGGGTGGAGTGCTGGCTGCCGTCCAGATAGGGTTCGAACATGGCCGCGGTCAGGCCCGGCACGCCGTCCAGGTAAAATTTCACCGAACTGATCTGCAAGTAGTCGTCACCGTCCAGACGACGCGCGAGGAGGTCCTGCAGGTTGTCTTCGTCCGTCTTGCGTTGGTCGTGCACCATATTGACGCTGAAGCGGACTGTCAATGCGCCACGATCGTGCAGGCGTCGGTAGGGCGCGTCATAGTAGTCGTTGTAACTGGATGCCTCGATCATCGAGGTGATGCCCTGTGCGTTGGCCATTTCCATCGCTTTGGCCAGGGAGGCGTCCATCTGTTGTTCGTTGATTGCCATGCGCTTGGCGGGGCGCAGGTAGGCGAAGTTGGCACCTTCGCCCAGGTAGCCGGTTGGGGTGCCGTCCTCGCGTTTTTCGATATGGCCACCTTCAGGGTCGGGGGTATTCTCATCGATACCCAGCAGTTCCAGGGCGCGGGTGTTGTACCAGCCATCATGGGCGAAGGAGGTGATGACTGCCGGGCGCCCGCCGGTCACCGCGTCCAGTTCCTCGCGGTCACTGGATTCAATGACCGGGAAGGCGATTCCCGAAGCCACCACCCACTCATTGGGCCCCAGCGTCTCTGCGTGTTGGCGGATCATCTCCAGAATCTCTGCCTTGCTCTTGTCCATATGAGGGAACAGATCCAGGGCCAGGGTATTGAGCTCACCGGCATTGATGGGGTGGGAGTGGGTGTCGATGATACCCGGCAGCATCAGCCGGCCGTGCACGTCGACGATCCGGGTATCGTCACCCTGGAAAGTTTCTGCCCCGGCGCTGGAACCGACATAGACGATTTCATTGCCTCTCACCGCCAGTGCCTCGGCCCAGGGCTGGTCTTCATCCACCGTGTAAATGCGGGCGTTTTTGAATACGTAGTCAGCTGGCGCCTGCGTCTTCGCCGGTTGGGCGGAATCGACGGCAGGACTGGTTGCGACCTCTGTTGCCGCCTGCCGCTCGCAGCCCATCAGGGTTACAGCAGTGCACATCAAAGCAAACGCCGGGGCTTTCACGGGGAAATTCGGGGCCAAAGTAGTGAACCAGATGGCAGGATTTTTCACAGTGTGCAGTACCTCTGTAGTATTTGTCAGACGCGCGGCGCCATCGCCTTGCGTTGCTGCTTATGCGGGCACACGTTTATTTTTTAAGCGGTTGCTGTTTTTTTAAGAAGCAACCAGGTTAGCGACGTTAGCAGTAATCGCTAGCCGATATACATCGAAAGCATTCGAAATTAACTCAAGGCCTGGTCAAACCATATGAGATTTCCAGCGTTTAGTTTGCAGGCTGACTTAGTTAACTTTGAAGATGATGGATGTATGAGCCGGGGGAATTCTTGGTACCGTGGCCAACGTGGCCGGTTATAAAAAATCAGCAACCGCTACAGGATAATTCGACAAGTGCTCGCAATACGGAGGGCGTACCTGCCTGGCAGGGCGCTGGTTTATTGATTGCAGAGTCAGGCTTCATCCTGATTGGGGATAGTTATGAGTTCATTTGGTGCACCACGTTTTAAAATCAACGCCCTGGCCTCCGCCGTGGCGATGGCGTTTGTCGCCACGCCAACGATAGCGGCGGAAACGGCCCGCAATGCAATGCTGGAGGAAGTCACCGTAACGGCGACCCGCCGCGACCAGTCAGTGCAGGATATTCCGTACAATATTACCGCCATCTCCGCGCAGGACCTGCGTAACGCGGGGGTAGGCGACTTCATGAAGTTGATGCAGACGGTTCCGGGCGTCACCTTCGCCGATGGCGGCAGCCGCATGAACAACCTGAACAGCAGCATTACCCTGCGCGGCCTGTCCGTTGCGGGGGCCCAGGAAGGGGCTTTTGTCAAAGGCCTGGCGGTACCGGCGGTTTCAACCTACGTCGACGAGACCCCGATGCCCCTGAACCTGAAGCTCACCGACGTCCAGCGGGTCGAAGTGCTGCGCGGACCGCAGGGCACCCTGTACGGTTCCGGCTCGCTGGCGGGGACCATCCGTTTCATCCACAACAAGCCCGATCCCAGCGGCTTTGACGGCGCCATCAACGCCGGCTATGAAACCGTATCCGATGGTGATCCCTCCTACACGGTGGACGGTTTCGTCAATATACCGGTCAACGACCGGGTTGCCCTGCGCCTGTCAGCCGCCTACGAGGATCGCGGCGGGGTGATCGACGCCGAACTGTTCCAACTGGATGACAGTGGCACGGCAGAGCTTGCTGACCCATCCGACTTTATCGGCAGCGCACCGGTTCTGCGCACGGTCAAGGACTATGACGAATCCCAGGAACTGGCCGTGCGGGCCGCCTTGTCGGTGGACTTCAACGACCGTATTTCCGGACTGTTGAGCTGGCATCACCAGGAGACTGACGCCGACGGTAACGCCTACCGCCAGGTCGATAGCGACAGGTACCGCATGTCGATCTACGACGGTGGCCCGGCGGCGGTGGATACCACCGACCTGACTGCGGACGTGTACAACCTGACCCTGAACGCCGACCTGGGCTTCGCCGCGCTGACCTCCTCCACCTCGTACACCGATATCGAGATGGACATGGTGCGCGACATCACGATGCTGCAGTTCTTCCTCGATCAGGTGGCCACCCCCTGCTACATCTACGGTTGTTTCCCGCGCGGTCCCTTCCGCGGCGACGAGCCGAACGAGCGTGATGACTTCACCCAGGAGCTGCGCCTGGTATCCCAGGGCGACGGCCCCTTCGAGTGGATCGTCGGCGCCTTCTATACCGACCAGGAAGCAGCCATGATCCTTGATGACAAGGTCATCGGCTGGGCCGAGTGGGTGCACACTCCGGGTTCGGCAGTGTATGTGGGTGGTGGTCCGACTGACAGCTTTTATGACTACTTTATGGCCGGCTACGTGGCGGACCCGCTGGTTAATGACAACGCCTACTACACCGATCGTGTGGTGAACTTCGAGGAGACCGCGCTGTACGGTGAGTTCACCTACCACTTTACCGAGCAGTGGCAGGCGACCTTCGGTATGCGCGCCTTCTGGCAGGATGTCGAGCAAGACGGTGCCCTGATCTTCGCAAACTGCGGGGTATTCTGCGTACCGGGCGACGTCAATGCCAACATCCCGGCCAGCGCCTCAGATTCGGTCAACGATCAGATCTACAAGCTGAACACTTCCTACCAGATCGGCGAACTGACCCAGGTCTACGCCACCATCGCCGAGGGTGTGCGCCCGGGCGGGGTGAACGCGGTGCCGGTGGGTTTCGACAATATCACCCAGCAGGACCTGACCTACGAAGGCGACAAGGCGACCAACTACGAACTCGGCCTCAAGGGTTCGCTGGCCGAGGGTCGTCTGGACTACACCATGGCGGCGTTCTACATCGAGTGGGACAAGCCCCAGATCGACAGCTACATCTCCTTTATGGGGATTCCCTACACCTCCAACGGCGGTGAGGCCGAGGTGAAGGGTCTGGAACTGTCCCTGAGTGGCCGGATTACCGATGCCTGGAGCGCCACCCTGGGTTACAACTACACCGACAGTGAGCTGAAAAAGGTGGGCGCGTTGCCCGACAACCCCGTGGTGGGCGCCACTTTGCCCAACACGGCAAAGAACCAGTTCAACTTCGCCACCGACTACTTTGTCGGCATGGGCGGTGGTGACCTGCACTTCCACCTGAACGGACTGTACAAGGGCGAAGCGTGGAACGCGATCAAGAGCGATCACCCGAACGCGATCAAGCGCGACTCCTTCTGGCTGGTGAACGGGGCGGTAACCTACGAAACCGGCACCTGGTACGTTGGCCTGTTCTCTAACAACCTGTTCGACGAGCGGGACGCGATCTGGGCCGGAAACCGGGATGGCGGCAGCTACTGGGACCTGCCCGCCCGGCCACGTTCGTTGGGAGTGCGCGTAGGCTACGATTTCTGATAGCCTGACGCTTTCCTCATTGTGATCAAACGGGGCCGGCTGGCCCCGTTTTTCATGCATAGGATGTGACGGCAGCGACGAATGGTGACAATGGCATGACCACAGAGACGGACCCCGTCAAACTGCTCGAGCAGGGACGGCGGTATCTCGCCCAGCGGCGTCTGCGTGAGGCCCAGGCCATCGCCGGCGAGCTCAATACGCGCTATCCAAACAACCCGTCGGTGCTGACGTTCCTGGCCGAGATAGCGCTTCTCGCGCGCGACCATGCCACCGCGGAGAAACTGATGTCGGCAGCGGTCCGGCTGGCGCCGGACAGACTCGGTTTTCGTCTCAAACAGGCCGGAGCCCAGGCGGCAAACGGCGCTCACGAACGCGCCCTGGCGACGCTCGAAGAGGCGGCTCGGATGAAGCCAGACGATCCCGAGGCCCTGCAGGCGGTGGGCGCCTTCTGCAGCCGGTTGGGGGCGCAGGAGCAGGCGAGGGACCTGTTCACCCGGGCCCTGGCGTTGCAGCCGGACAGCGCCCAGTTAAACCAGAACCTGGCCGCTGTACACCGTTTCCTCGGCAACCTGCAGCAAGCGGAAGCATTTGCAGATCGAGCCGTACAACTGGACCCCTCAATCCCGGAGGCCGTCTTCATCCGCTCTGATGTACGCCGGGTAACGCCCGACAACAACCACATCGACAGTATTCGCGCGCTGCTGGCGCGAGCCGACCTCGATCCGGGCATACTGACCCAGTGCTACTTTTCCCTGGCCAAGGAGTACGAGGACATCGGTGAATACGACCGGTCTTTCGAGGCTCTGACTGAGGGCTGCGGGCGGAAACGGGCATCCTTCGAGTACCGGGTCGAGAACGAAGTGGAGCGGATGGCCGCGATCGTGGACTGCTACGATGCGGGGTTTGTATCCGCGACGGGGCCCGGCCACCAGGGATCGCGCACACCGGTTTTTATTCTCGGTATGCCGCGTACCGGCTCCACCCTGGTGGAGCAGTTTCTCTCCGGGCACTCCCGGGTCGAGACCCTGGGCGAACGGCAGGAATTCAGCCGGCACCTGACCCGGCATACGCAACAAATCCTGCAGCGTCGGGGCCTGGGCCCGGAGCAGATGGTCGCCGCCTCACGCGAGATAGATTTTTCCCGGCTGGGGCAGGATTACCTGACCAGCGTCGCCCAAGTGGGACAGGGAACGCCCTGTTTCATCGACAAGATGCCGCTGAATTTCTTATACGTCGGCCTGATTCTGGCTGCCCTGCCCCAGGCAAAGATCATTCACACGGTGCGCCAGCCCATGGATACCTGCTACGCAGTCTACAAAATGCTGTTTGACCGGGCCTATCCTTTCTCCTACGACCTGGATGAACTGGGGCGCTACTACGTGGCCTACGAAGCGCTGATGGCGCACTGGTATACCCTGTTCGGAGAGCGGATTTGCCGCGTGGCCTACGAGGATGTGGTGGCCGACAGCGAGCGGGAAGTCAGGCGGCTGGTGGACTATCTGGACCTGCCCTGGGAGGATGCCTGCCTCAGCAATCGGGCCACGACCATCGCCTCCACCACCGCCAGCGCGGCCCAGGCGCGACAGCCGGTGTATTCGTCTTCGGTGGGTCTGTGGCGACATTACCGGTCACAACTGGCGCCCCTGCACCGCCGCTTACAGGAGGCCGGCCTGGCGCTGGACTAGCGTTCAGGTCGCGCGTACCGGGGTGGAAGACTCAGCGCCGAGTGAACCGTTGATAACACTGCTCGGCGGTATCAATCTGATATTCCTCGAGATCACCCGAGTAGATTGAGATCTCGTAGGTCCCCGCATCGGGGAACTGGCTTGTATCCAGGCGGTATTCCCACAGCTGTTCGGCGGCATTGAAGGCGAAAGCATTGATGGCGTTGGAATTCCCCACGGGTATCAGGTCGTGATTCTCGCGAGGTTGCGCGCCAAAGCTCTCCTCACCCGGGTCGACTACCCGAACCCGTGGCGGTGCGGCCAGGTTTGCGTCCGTCAGGAAGTTGCCCGCTGCGTCGATGAGTTCGAGCTTGACCGGGATAACGCCCTGGGACGGCCTGGAAATAAAGCGGTGCCTTTGCAATGGCGGGTAGAAGCCGCGGCAAGCAATGGCGGCGCTATCGTCATCGATGATGGTAATCGTGTGGGTCGACTGGGCGCCCAGCAGGCCCGGCCCGGTGAGTAAAACCGCCAGTTCAATGGTCTCGTTCCCTTCCGCCAGATCGTCGTCGATGACGGAGAAATCCAGGGGTAGAACGGCGCTTGCCCCGGGTGCGGGCCAATTACCGGCGTCCACCACCAGGACGGTGGGAATGGCGAGGCCGGTGCTGTAGTCCTTCATCATTGCGGCGCTGCCGGTGATTCTGACATGAAGGCTCAGTGGCAGCGAAGGGCTGGGCGCGTCCAGATTGCCCGCCGTGTTGTCGACCACGAGGTTCACGATGTGTGGCACCACGGCGCTGCCCTCGGTGTCGATCTCGCTGCCCGCTTCGGCAAAGGCGACAAGGGGCAGGTCGGCGCTGTTGCGGCTCACCGGCCCGATGTCACAGGCGCCCTCAGGGCGTGGCACACCCCGTTGATCCACGCCTTCCAATTCCGCCGGGCATCCGCCCGGGATAGCCGCCTCGGCCGGGCTGCCCTCCGCCAGCAAGCGGCTGGGGCCGATGTTACCGTTCGCGGCGAGGGGCGCCAGCAGGGGATCGGTAGCCGTGAGATCTGTGGCCTGCAGGGGTATGAACGAACACCAGCGGTCGGGCGGAATGCCGCCGGCTGGGCCCGTGGTGATGTTAAAGCCCAGGGAACTGCTGTTGTTGGTTGCCGAGCAGTCCTCCTGAATGTTGTAGGCAATGATACTGCTGTCGATCACCGTCGTGCCGGCAAAGGCGGAGAAACCGCCGACGCTGTTGATGAACTCTGTGCTGTCGTTAGCCACCACCGCGGTGTGCGTGATGTCCACGCGGCCGCCCCCGTTCAGGAAGATGCCGCCGCCGAAAGAAAACGCCGTGTTTTCTGCGATCGTGCTGTTGAAAATACGCGCTACGGTCTGATTGCCTACCGCGGCCACGGCACCCCCGCCAACGCTGGCACTATTGCCAATGAATGCACTGCGATGAACGAGGTAGCCGTCCACATTGCTGCCCGCCTGGTACAGGCCACCCCCGGTTGCCGCCGTGTTGCCGATAATGAGGCTGTCGCGAATGAAAACCGGCGCAAGCACCGTATAGAAACCGCCGCCCAGCGTGGCACTTTCGTTGCTGTCCAGCACACTGCCCGCCAGGGAAATGGTCCCCAGGGCCACGTTTGCCAGCGCCCCCCCGACTGCAGTTGCCTCGGCCCGGTTCGTCTCGAACCGCGAGGCGGTAATGACCATGTCGCCACCGCTGTTGAAAATCGCTCCGCCGGCGCCTGACTGGGTAACGGCGTTATTTCGGAACTCGTTCCCGAATAACTCGGCAGACTTGCTGCCAGAGGCAATGGCGCCGCCGTTCCCGGCGGCGTGATTATTCTCGAACAGGCTATTGAAAACGGCATGGCTGTTGCCGCCCAGATTATTGAACAGGAGCAGTGCACCGGCACTCTCCCGGCCCTCGTTGTCGATGAACTGACTGTTCTGGATTATCGTGCCGTCGCCCCCGGCAAATACCGCCCCGGCCTGGTTGGCGACATTGTGCTCGAAGCGCACGTTGGTCGCGTGCAGCATGCTGCCCAGCGCGCTGTACACGGCTCCGCCGGAGGAGAACGTGTCGTCGGCGGCTTCGTTACCGCTCAGTGTGCTGTTGAGGATTGTCAGGTGGCCTTCGTTGTAGATCCCTCCGCCCGACGGGAAAATGGACGCGACCCGGCAATTCCGCAAAGTCGATTCAGCCACGGTCAGGACGCCAAGATTGTAGATACCACCGCCGTTATCAAAACCGGTATCAACCAGGCCATTCGCCGCGTCCAGTCGATTGACGCTGAGGTCGCCGCCTGCGGCCACATGTAACAGGCGGAAGGAATCTGCGGCCGGGTCCCGGCTCAGGCTATAGCCGCTTCCTGCCAGCGTGATGGTTGACGTGATCGATGGCAGACCGTTGGGGCCATTGGCGGCGAAGATTTGCGTTCCGTCCAGGACCAGGTTGGCGGTCAATTCAATGGTGTCGTCACCCAGGCCGGCAGGGCAGTCGGCGTGGACGAGACTGTCGGCGTTGGCATTGTCGATCGCTTCCGTGAGCGAGCAGAGTCCGTCAGCCGCCACATAGGGCGTAGCTGCATCAACAACCAGTGTGGCCGCACTGATTCCCTCGTGGCTGAGCAGGCACAGGCAGGCAATGCCGCAGCAGGATATCCAGCGTGAGCTAATCATCTCCCCCTCGGTGAGCACGGCGAAATGGAGGGCACTCCTCTTACTTATGCTTGCATTATTTGTACCATAGCGGGAGATTCCTTCTGGATTCAATCGGCTGGTGGCGGCCCTATCGCCCCGGCACGGGCGAATGTAATAAAAGCTGACAGATACCTCACCAGTCTGAGCCGCCATCAGCCCCTGCACGCCACGCTCTGGGTAAACGCCAGGATTTGCTGAATACCTTCGAGCTGGTGGAAGGGGTGGTGGCGGACAGCACCAATCTCGCCCGCGTGGCCTACGAGGATGTGCTGGCCGGCCTGGCGCTGGACTAGCGCTCAGGGCCCAATACCGGCGGGGCCCCCTCGGCCTTCGATGACCCCGACACCTTTGACCCTGAGCTGGTGTGTCCGGGGCCAACGCTCCGACCGAGTATTTAGTTCCACTTAATATCCCCTTAAGGAAATTCGGCCAATATTTCTTCCTACCATCCAACAAGGCTCTGAGTTATTCAGTTGCGGGAATATTTAATGTCTCTACGGTGCGCGCTTGCACAGGTGCAGCCGAGGCATCCAGTCGTATTCATTCTCTCGACAGCGCTGTTTCTGTCGCTGACAGCCAATGTGACTTTTTTCAACGAAGTCGCGCAGACGTATCCGCCGATCGAGGGAAATTGGCCGTTTTTGGCCTCGGTAGCCGTCCTGCTGGTGAGCATTCTGGCGTTCTCGATGAGCCTTTTCAGCCTTGTAATGCCGCTTAAAATCGTCCTGAGCGTGTTTTTACTCGTCGGAGCTGTAGCGGGCTACTATACAGACCACTTCGGCGCCGTCGTAGACTCGATTATGATCGCAAACGTCGTGGAGACGGACCCGGCGGAAGTACGCGATCTGATCACGCTGGCCATGGTGATGCGGCTAGCGTTGCTTGGCCTTCTGCCAACAGTCCTGGTCTGGTGGGTGCCGCTGAAACCTGTAAAACCTTTACCTTCCTTACTCCTGCGTGGTTCGGTCGCTGCCGCCTCGGTGTTAATAGCGCTCGGCAATGTTCTTTGGTTCAGTAGTGTTTATGCGGGTTTCTTCCGGGAAAACGCCAGATTGAGGTACTACACCAACCCGCTGACGCCCATCTATTCGGGCGTTCGCTATGTTGAAGACCGGCTGTCATCAGATGCTGATGAAACCTTGCACGAGATCGCCGGTGACGCTCGAATCCCGGAAACCGATGAGGGGCACGAACTGATCATCCTCGTCGTTGGAGAGACCGCTCGTTGGGATCGGTTTTCGCTAAACGGCTATGAAAAGCAAACCAATCCGCGGCTCGAAGGGGAAGCGCGTCTGGTGAGTTATACCAATATCCGCACCTGCGGTACATCCACCGCGGTCTCGGTGCCGTGCATGTTCGCTCGAAACGGCCGCCGGGACTTTGAGCCCCAGAAGGCGAGCAGCGATGAGAACCTGCTTGACGTGCTCCATCGCGCCGGGGTAAGCATCCTCTGGCGTGACAATAATTCGAACTCAAAAGGCGTCGCGATCCGGTTGGCCAGCGAAGACTTCAGAAGTCCGAAGCTGAACCCGGCCTGTGACACTGAATGTCGTGATGTGGGTATGCTGGACGGGCTCCAGGCGTACATTGATCGGCAGCCTGGTGATATTCTCATCGTGTTGCACCAGATGGGGAATCACGGACCAGCGTATTACAAGCGCTATCCCGGTGAATTTGAGCAGTTCAAACCGGCATGCAGAAAGCAGGAACTTTCAAGCTGCACCGATGAGGAAATCAGCAACGCCTATGACAATGCCATTCTGTACACCGACTACTTCCTGTCGCAGGTTATTGAGCTTCTGAAAGCTAATACGCCGGCTTACGAAACGGCCATGCTCTACGTCAGTGATCACGGCGAGTCGCTGGGAGAATATGGCCTGTATCTGCACGGCGCGCCATACTCCATCGCGCCCGAAGAGCAGACGCGCGTCCCCGTGCTCCTCTGGTTGGGGGAGTCCTCCGACATCGACCTGCAACAGGCACTTGCCATGAAAGACCAGCGGTCCTCACACGATGCGATCTTTTCCTCACTACTTTCTGCATTCGAGGTCGAGACATCGGAAGTAACGGCGGCGGAGCCGCTTTTCTGAATCGGCACTCTGGAAAATTCAATGTGATAATTGTGGCCAAAAGTACGACCAGGACCCTGTGCAGACATCGTGGCTCGAGCTGGATACCGGCGCTCTGGTGCCTTCTGTTCGGTCTGTCGTTCATATGGCCGACACTTGCCGCAGCCGTGGAACTGTCAGCTGAATCTGCCTGCGTCGAGGTTCCGGCCCAGGCTGAAAGCGCGAGCTTTCGCTTTGAACCCTCCGCGCCACATCAGGCGCTGGAACAGCAGGTGCCTCCGGGAACAGTCATCCGCAGTATTCGCATCAGGCGGTTCAAAGTGTTCGATATGAACGATCCCGCCGAAAACGGCACGGTTTACCGCTGGGCCAACAATTTCCAGTTCAATACCCACGAATCGGTAATACGGGCGCAGTTGCTTGTGGAAGCAGGGGATGCCTACGTACCGGCCCGCTTGCGGGAGTCCGAGCGGATACTGCGTAATCTCAAGTTCATTTACGATGCCAGTGTCCGCCCCTGGCGATGGTGCGGTGACTCGGTTGACCTGGAAGTCGTCACCCGTGACATCTGGACATTTACACCGACAGTCTCCTTCAGCAGAAGTGGAGGGTCAAATGAATCCGCGCTGGGCTTCCGCGACACCAATTTCCTGGGGAGTGGTAAACAGGTGGCACTGCGTCGTGAAAGCGACGATGAGCGAACCGGTATCACGGCGATCTATGCCGACCCTGGAATCCTGGGCACTCGCTGGGAGACCCGCCTGTCCTTCACGGAAAACGATGACGGGCACGACCGCCTGATCCGTCTGGACCGTCCCTTTTTCTCGGTTTATGAGCGGTGGGCCGCCGGCTTCGCCGTCCGCGACGCGCAACTGGAAGAGAAAATCTGGTATCGCGGTGACGAGATCGAGGAGTTCGATCACAGTGAGAAGAATTTCAGGCTTTCCGGCGGTATCGCGCCAGAGATTCAAGAGGAACATCGGGTGGGGCGTTGGCTGGCGGGCTATCGCTACGAAGACCATGGCTTCGACTTCAGTGATTCCGATATACCACCGGCAGAGCTTCCCGCCGACCGAACCTACAGCTACCCCTTCATCGGCTTCGAGTCGATTGAGGATGAGTACGCCGAGGCGAAGAACCTGGACTACCTGGGCCGGACGGAGGATGTCTTCGTCGGCGAACGCTATCGCTGGACCCTGGGGTACTCGGGAGAGGGCCTGGGGGCGACCCGTGACCAGATAGCGCTGGAGGGAAACTATTCCAACACCCTGGTCGCCAACCGGAAAGTCTTGTGGGAACTGGAGACTCAGCTGTCCGGATACTGGTCCCTGGACGAGGGGGAATTTGAAAACTTCTGGTGGACGACCGAGACCCGTTATCTCCATCGCCAGGCCCACAAGTGGTCTTTCTTCGCCGACATGCGTGTCGATTACACCGATGGACTCACTGGCGATCAGCAAGTTACGCTGGGTGGTGACAACGGACTGCGAGGCTACGATCGGTACTACCAGGTGGGCGACCGCTCGGCGGTGCTGAATCTTGAGCAGCGCTACTATTCCGACTGGCACCCCCTGCGACTGGTCCGTGTCGGGTTTGCCGCCTTTCTCGACGTCGGCAGGGCCTGGTACTCGAACCGGGACAACGGGCCGAACGGTGGTGTCCTGTCCAACGCCGGCATCGGACTGCGTTTGAACTCAAGCCGGGCCGACAAAGGCAACGTCATCCACGTCGACCTGGCGTTTCCCTTCAACAAGGCCAATGATGTGGACAGTGTGCAGTTTCTCGTAACCGTCAAGGAGAGGTTTTAAACCGGATATTTCACGGGTAGGCCGCTGTTGCTGCCCTGCAGGTCAGATCCGGTTCCCGGCTCGGTCATGGCGATGGTAGTGACGATATCGCCCGAGAGGAAACCGGGCAGGTATTTTTCCTTCTGTGCTTCACTGCCGTTGTTGAGGATGTAGGGCAACGTACGCCTCCGGGGCGGTGGGGACCAGGAATCCCAATTGCCCGGCCTTGCGCCAGATCTCTGGATCCACCTGACCGTCCTTCTCCCACTGGGCGCGGTAGGGTTAATGATTGTCGCGGTGGAGGAAAGCCGAATCACCGTGGCGCAATGGGCCAAATTATTTCCCGTGCTTTAAACCACTGTGACAAGATTCGATTATCTTGTACGCGAAGACATCAACTCCTAGCTCCCGGCGAGGCAGATGTGGGAGCGTCACCTGCAGCAACAAGTCATCTTTATCGAGGATATCATTACTGACGTTATCAAACAGGGTCTGATACGGAACTAGCTGTCATCCAGGCCAATTGCCATTTTTTGTATTACATATATTGACTTTGTAATACACCAGGACTAGCTTTGACCTGTGTGCCTCACCGATCTCCACAGCGAGAGGGTGAAGACGGGCGTCGCGCCTGGTGTTCTCCACCGAAGTGCGCGCAGCCTCAGGAGCGGCGAGAACGCCACAATCGCCGTGAGGAAAAACTGAATGGCAGAGCAGAAAAGAAAGCGCCGGGCAAAACCCCGGCAGACGAAGGACCGGGTGCTGCAAGCGCGCATTCCCCGGCAACTGGATGAAGAGCTGCGCGAGCACGCAGACCAGCTCGGGCTATCGGTCTCCACCGTGGTGCGCAACGTTTTACTGAATACCTTCGAGCTGGTGGAAGGGGTGGTGGCGGACAGCACCAATCTCGCCCGCGTGGTCCAGGGACGACAAGCCCGCGCCCGGCCCCAGCGGCCGGAAGCGCCGGCTGAAATCGACGCAGAAACCGAAATCGTCGGATGGCAGGAAGTGGTGCTGAACCGCAATGGCATCTGTGAAGAATGCAATACCATTTTGCCCAAGGGCGAGCGGGCCGCCGTGGGTGTGCCCGTGCAGCCCAGGCCGGTACTGCTGTGCTGCAACTGCCTGGCGGAGTTATCGGCCTCGGGTGAGGCTACCCCGGCAGCGGCTGATAAAGCACCGCCTCACGACCGAGACTGACCAGGAGCACACCATGGCGACATCAATGCGGACCATACAGGGCGCCACCCGTCTCGGGTTCGACTCGGTGGAGGGAATCACCAACACCGTCGAGCGGATGCACGAGTCGATCGCCGGTGCCCCCCTGACCCTCATCTCCCCGCAGTCACGATCCGGCAGGCACCACGGCCTCATCGCAGCGGGGGTGTACAAGATCATCCGGGGTATAAACGGCGGCCTGCGCGAAGGCGTCGACGGCGCATTCAGACTGTTGCCGGACGCGCTCCTCGATACCGCCGGCTCACACGCTGAAACGCGGGTAGTAGCTGCGCTTAACGGTGTATTGGGTGATCGCCTGGAAGCGACCGGCAACGCGCTGACCACGCGGATGAGCCTGCGCACCCCCGACGAGGCACTGGATCTGGGCGCAGAATCCCTGGCGCCGGCACTGCCCGGGGCGACCCCGCACATCGTCTTGCTGGTGCACGGGCTGGGCCTGTCAGAACTGAGCTGGTACCGCAACGAAAGCCCCTCGGTCGGCGACCGTCTGCGGGACGAACGGGGCCTTACGCCCTTGTACCTGCGCTACAACACCGGCCGGCACATCTCCACCAATGGCCGGGAGTTCGGGCAGATGCTGCAGGCGCTGTGCGAGTGCTGGCCGGTGCCGGTGGAGTCGCTCTCCCTGGTCGGCCACAGTATGGGGGGGCTGGTCATCCGCAGTGCCTGCTGGTATGCCCGGCACAACGGGGCACAGTGGTTGCAACACCTGCGGCGCATCGTCTGCCTGGGCACACCCCACCACGGGTCACCCCTGGAGAAAGCCGGGCACGCCTTCGAAACCGCGATGCAGAAACTCCCCTTCGCAGAACCGCTGCTGTTTGGCAAGCTGCGCAGTGTCGGCGTGAAGGACTTGCGCCACGGCGCCCTGCTCGACGAGGACTGGGCCGAACGCTCGGGGGCGCCTCCCCATCGGGTGGTTCCCCTGCTGCCGGACGTCGACTATTACTTCGCGGCAGCCAGCCTCGGGCGTCACGACGCCGATCCCCTGGGGCACCTGCTGGGGGATCTGCTGGTGCGCCCTGACAGCGCCGTGGGCCTGCACCGGGACGAACTGCGGCGGCTGCACATCAAACCGGAGAACTGTCGGGTGTTTCACGAGAAAAACCACTTCGACCTGCTGGACGATCCCGACGTACACCAGCAGGTTGTCGCCTGGTTTGCGCGCTGATTCACCAGGCGGCGGCGTAACGCCCATGGAATCCTCCAACACAGAAGAAAAAGACCTGCGCCACAATCGATGAGGAAAGCAATGAAGGAATCGCTCAACCATGCGTCGGGAAAAACCGGGTTGCCACCCGGTTCGCTGGTTCACGTGGGCAATGTGCTGGTCGATCAGACGCACATGTCACTGCTCGACTACAGCCCCGACTCGGTCGACGAGCGGGAGATCGGGTCTGTCGAAGACATTATCCCCTACATTGATAGCGACACGGTGACCTGGTTGATCGTCGAGGGTTTGGCGGACGTCGCGGTCGTGGAGCAGGTCGGCGAAGTCCTGGGGGTACACCGGCTGGTGCTGGAGGACATCCTCAACACCCACCAGCGACCGAAGTTCGAGGAGTATGAGCAATACCTGTTTATCGTTCTCAAGGCGCTCATGCCACGGGGCAGTCCCTTTGCGGTGGCCTATGAACAGGTCAGCCTGCTCGTGTTCAAGAACCTGGTGGTCGTGTTCAAGGAAAAGCAGGACGATCTTTTGCAGGTGGTGCAACAGCGCGTCCTGACCAGCAAGGGGCGCTTGCGCAAACTCGGGCCCGACTTTCTCGCCTACTCGATTCTGGATTCGATCATCGACCACAACTTCGTCCTCATCGATGCACTAGACAGCGCCATTGTCGCCACCGAGGACGAGTTACTGAAAGTCGGACCGTCGACAGATACGCTCTACTCGCTACAGAAACTCAAGCGTGAAATCGTCCACATACGGCGCTATACATCCCCCTTGCGGGAACTGGTGGGCGAAATGCTGCGCAGCGAATCAGCACTCATCGACGAAAAAACACACATTTACCTGCGGGACGTGTTCGACCACATTATCCGTATCCTGGAATCGATCGAGATACACCAGGATATGCTCGCCGGCCTGATGGAGATTTACGTGTCCAGCGTCAGCAACAGGATGAACGAGGTGATGAAAGTGCTGACCGTGTTCGCCTCCATTTTCATCCCCTTGACCTTCCTCACCGGCATCTACGGCATGAATTTCGAGTACATGCCCGAACTGCACTGGAAATGGGCCTATCCCTTACTGTGGTGCGCGTTCGCCCTGATACCCGGCGTGCTCCTGATCTATTTCAAGCGGAAGAAGTGGCTTTGAGCCCAAGCCGGGCCATCAGCAGTAAAATTTGTAGTGGCCGGAGCGGCGGGCCAGTTGCGGAATCCGCTTCCTCTGCTAGTGTCATCGTGGATAGCAAGGGATCGGTAACTATCCCAGGGAACACCCTGGCGATCGAGACCAATTCTTCCCGGGCAGCCTGAGGACGCAAATACTATGGCCAGTCAAAATCGACAGGAACAATTAAAAACAGTAGCAGAGAACCTGAGATCCGGCGTTCGCGACAAACTCGCCGATATTCGTTGGTTTCTGATGCTACGCGGCGCCCTTGCCCTCGCTCTCGGGATCTTCGCGATATTCTGGCCAGACAAGAACCTGAAGCTTCTGTTACTCGGAGTGGGAATCTACTGCCTCGCCGACGGCGCTGTCGGCCTGATCAGCGCGCTGCGCCAACCGGCATTCCGCGAAAACCTGCTCCAGGCACTGGTGTTGCTCGCCATTGGCGCGACTCTCGTGTGGTGGCCGGGGGCGACACTGCGAACCCTGCTCGTGCTGCTTGGAGCCGCGATCCTCTTCATGGGAATCGGCCAGGTGATGGTAGCCCGCCGGCTCCCCGCCGAAGACGAGGACCGGGCCGCGGCAATGAATATGGGGATTGCGGCAATCGTCATCGGCGCCATTCTTGCCCTGTGGCCGGGCAGTGGCGTCGCGGTCATTTCCTGGGTTATCGGCATTGCGGCGATCCTGATCGGTGCCCTGCTGATTTTTCTGGGGTCACGTTTTAAAAAGCTGGGGAGCCGGGTCGAGAAGGTTGGAAACCAAATGTGACAGGAATAACCAGCCATTCCATGAATCTTACACTGCCTTTTTGGCGTTGCGGGCTGGCAATCGCCGTTGGCGGCGTCGTTGCGATGCCGGCCCTGGCGGAGGAATCGGGCGCAACCCTGTCGCTGGAACTCGGCAAGATCTTCACCTTCTTTTTTCTCACCCTTGGGCCCAAGGCCGTCATCGTGCCCTTCGCATCGGGTACGGCCGGTCGCAGCGTCACCGAACGTCGCAAAGTGGCCTTCGCCACCACGGGCGTTGCCCTGGTGTCCATCCTGATTGCCGCCACCATCGGGGTCCGCGTATTGAGTAACTGGGGGGTTTCCAGCGGGGCCCTATTGATCGCGGCAGGCATCATCCTGTTCCTGATCGCACTCGACTCGATCCGTGACCAATATCAAACCGACGAGAAGAAGGCCGCGCCGAACCACGAACCGCTTTCGGTGCGACACCTCGCGTTCAAGCTGGCTTTTCCTTACGTGGTCTCACCCTACGGCGTCGCCGTCGTCATCCTGGTGTGGACCTCAAGACCCGCGCACATATCGGTAATACCCATTATCGGTATGCTCGGCGGGATCATGCTGCTGAATCTACTGGTCATGCTCAACACGCAGCGCATCGTGCGTTCGCCCTATATCGCGCCGACCTTTGCCGTGCTCGGCGCCGTGCTGGGTGTTCTACAGGCAGCTCTCGGTATCCAGGCGATTCTGGTCGGCCTCCGCCTCGCCGGCATCGTCCATCCAGCCTAAATGTCGCTAAACTCAGAGGTCACAGCACTGACGGCGCGACCAACTCAACAATCTTCATCGTGTCACTTTGTCGGGTCGAGATCCTGATTGGGTGCTTCGCGCATGTCTACCCGTATCATAAAAACAGTCCCAAAGTTGGCACGTTCACGTCCGCCATATCCATGACGATCTCACGACGGCGAATCCGGTAGTCTCCATCAATGCCCAGCAAGCGATCGCGGCGCTGACCTGCGTAAAAAAAGTCCCTGGCACCCGGCCGGGAATAGTGCAAATGGAAATTACTCACCACCGAATACTCATCGCCCGCAATATCCAGAATTTCCACGTTGCCGATAATGCGCCGCGTTCGCGCCGGCGGATTTTCTGCCCAGGCATTGATCTTGAAGCTACGCTCCACTCGCAACATCAGATAGATGTAGTTTTCGTCGCGAATAGGGCAACCATCGGATTCGATACCTTCCAGTTCCCGATCCACTGCTATCATGGATTCGTGACCACGCTCGCGATTGTTTACCAGAAGGTTATTTCGACCCGGCATGGAATAACTGATGTCCTCACTACACAAACCCAGCCAGGTCTGGTACTGGCGGTTATCCAGCAGCCTCGCTTCGCGGTAGTAGAACTGCTCGACCGACCATTGCAGTTCCGGGGTTACATTGGGCGCACTCATGTTTACATCTCCACCGCCAGCTCGTCCCGCCAGCGCTGAAAGAACGCCCGCGCATAATATTCATTGGCTGTGTTACTCACCAGCCCGGGCAAATCATCGTGCGGTTTTTCCTCACCCAGACCAAGACCGTAATAGAAGGGACGGTCGTCGGCAAAATCGATGTTGGCGCCCCTGAACTGCTGCATCCAGGACTCTGAATCCTCCTGTTCGAGTATGCCTCCGGGACCAAAAAACGAGGTGTGATTGGTCCGCAGAATTTTCTTCAGATGGTCCGGCGCATCTGCGGGCACAACCGACCAGGACCAGTACTCGACCTTTCCCGGGCCCCGGGGGTGGGACACCTTGAAGGCTGCGTTGGACCAGAGAAACGAGAGGTTCGGGTAAATGCCGTAGGTCAGGCCTTTCATTCGCGAACGGATGGGACCAACAAGTTCTTTGGCCCGCGCGTGCACCTCGCGCAGGTATTGTTGCAGTTCCGCGCCTCCCGTTTGCCCGGGAATGGATTCAAACCCCCAACCCACGGATTCCACCGGCGCGTCTGCGGGCATCAGCCGAAATGTTGCACCATGGCCTGGCCGGGGCACTACCGAATAACCGTAATCCACAATCTCCTGATTGGCTTCCGCCGGAATGGTGGCCGCATGCAGGAAAGGTCCGTGGTTGACATCGCCCAACTGATTCTCCACCGGCAACTTCCAGTTCGCATCGATGGCCCAGCGCTGTGGAGAACCCACAAATTCAATACCAGCAGGAAAGCGGAGAAGGAACGCATCCAGGTAAAACCGCATGTCCCCCAGATAATCCTCAAGGGGTTCGATACTTTCGTTAAAAGAGCCGAATATCAGGCCACGCCAACTCTCCAATCGCGGCACCCGCTTCAGGCCAAGGGAGGACTTGTCGGGGCGCTGTACCACCTGTTTTTCCTGGGGGATGGCGACCAGATCGCCGTTCACCGAGAAAGACCAGTTGTGGTAAGGGCAAACAAAGCGCTTCGTGTTGCCGTGGCTGGCCCGGCACACCGGCAAACCCCGATGCGTACAACTGTTGATACTGGCATACACCAAGCCATCCTCACCCCGGGAGAGTATGACCGGTGTTTCACACATGTATGCCTGTACAAAGTCCCCTGGGTTTCGAATCTGGGACTCGTGCCCCAGGAATAACCAGGAGCGACCAAATATGCGCTGCTTCTCTGCCTCGTAGACCGACGCATCACTCCAGCAGCGCCGGCTAATGAGACTGGCATCATCGTTCACCAGGGAATGAGGATCCACCACAGGCTCGCTCCATCGGTATTCAGGGAACTAGAACATAAAACTATCGGATGTTAATATTTTTTGCAATATACAATGCGATAAAGCCGAAATCTTGCTATTTTTGTCTATTTAAATTAACAGATATTAATGATATGGAATCAAGTTACAAATTGAAACCCAAAACCAAGGGCCAGCAGACCGCAGACCGCATTCTGAATGCGGCTGAACCCCTGTTCGCAGAACAGGGGTACCAGGCGACGAGTCTGCGCATGATTGCCAGCGCAGTGGGCATTCAGGTGCCCGGCATTTACAACCATTTTGAAAACAAGCGAGCCCTCTACCAGGCCATGCTCGATCGTGCGCTATCGCCCATGGAAAATGCCATGCGGGAGCATCTGAACAAAAGCAACCCTGGGCATGCCTTCGCCAGCCTGCCCGCTGTCATGACCGAATTGCTGGCAGAGCACCCTGCCATACCGGCGCTGTTCCTGCAGGCACTACAGGGTAGAGACGACGGGGAAGGCAGCGAAATCATGAATGAATGGCTGCAGAAACTTTTTGCCAGCGGTATGGAAACTACGGAAAGTCTTGGCGGGACGCGGTTGAACCGGGAGGACATGGCATTGCGCATCATAGCAATGTTCAATCTGTGCTGCGGGTATTTCCTTTGTCAGTCTGCGTTTGAGTCCATGGCCGGCGAACAGCACAAACTCAATGACGAAAGCATTCTGAAAAAGCAGAAGCAGTTACTGGCCAGAGTTCAACTGGCCATCATGCTCGATTGATCGGGCTCATCCCGGCGCTGATGGTGTCCTGGCAGCGTCAGGGCCATCCAGAACCCGACCTGTCGCTGGTCGACTTCTGCCCGCAAAAGTGAGCCTCCCGCCCACTGTTACCCGAAATCCAGAAATGGAAAAGCCCGCTGGTGAACGAGCTTTGCACTATCCCGTGCTACAGTGTTACGACCGTATACCGGAGCGTTAAGCCATGCCAAAAAACCCCTACCGCCCGTACGTTCCCGACAAAGAATTTGCAGCGTTGCTGGGGGACTACAGCGGCAATGCCGTCAACGGGCTCGGCGAGCCCAAGGTACGACGGCCGCGCATGGTGTGGTGGGCACCCGACATGGATGCGGCAAGCTTTGGTGCCGCACAACAGTGGTTCTACACTCACGAGGAACCCGACGACGAAATGCGCGAGTTGCGGGCGCGGCGCATGCAAGCTTTGAAGTCGCCACTACCACCCGTTTCCGCAGAGCGCTGCGAACGCAGCCCGGAGGAATGGACCTCGCTGCTCAATAGGTTCGTTGAGGCCGGTGACTGCGAGATGACTGGCGTAGCCCGACTGCAGCCCGAATGGGTTTATGACGATCAATCGACAGACCTGCCTTACATCGTTGTGCTGGGTGTCAAGCACGACTACGACGAGCTGCGACATGTCCCCAAACTGCGGGGCGGCAAGGACGTTACGCGACAATATGCCCGCGCCGCTGAAGTCGCCAAGAAAGTCGCCAGCTGGCTGCGCGAACAGGGTTATCGGGCTGAGGCGGTGACGGGACCCATGACTGGAAAAATCCTGTTGATTCCCCCGGCACTGGAGTGTGGATTCGGCGAACTGGGCAAGCACGGATCACTGATCAATCCGGAATTCGGTTCGGGCTTTCGACTTGGCGCCGTACTGACAGACGCCCCGTTCGCGTTAACGCCGAAACGTGAATTCGGCATAGACGATTTTTGCAGCCGCTGCCGCGTTTGTGAGAACGCCTGTCCCCCGTTCGCCATTACACCGGAAAAGCAAACGGTTCGTGGTGAGAAAAAGTGGTACGTCGACTTCGACAAATGCATACCCTTTTTTGCCGAAACATCGGGGTGCGCCATCTGCCTGGCAGTTTGCCCGTGGACGCGCCCTGGCGTCGGCACCAATCTCGCCCAAAAACTGGCGCGCCGTAAGAATGCCCTTGAAAGGGGTGACCAGAATCCCCTGGGGATAGAGCCTGGCCGGGACTGACGCAGACCTAACCAATTACCGCTGGCAAATACGTTGCCGCGGCCTATCCAGAAATTTCCCTGACATCGGGAAATCTGCAGGGTAGTTTTCTACTTTGTACTCTGCGCAGGGTCTTAATTACACAACCTGGGAACAGACCTCAACTCCACTGTAATCGAAGGCCACCGTCGTAGGCCGCAACCGCGGCGTTTCCCAGCCTGCGGCTCTCCCTGTCCAATTCCCCTGCCAGCCACGCCACGTCTTCCGCATCCGCATGTTCCAGGCGGAAACCGCGCGACTTGAATACAGGCATCTCCAGAGCCAATAAGTTAGCGCTTTCATCCAACTGCGGCAGGTACATAATGCGCAGATCACCGCGATATTGCTCGTTGCCCCGGATTCCCTCGTAGTCGTTGATGAAATCACCGCAGCCGTAGAGTATCAATTTGCCGCCGTAGACCTCGATCCCGAGTGGATGGTGGGAGGAGTGTCCGTAGACCAGGTCAACGCCCGCGTGGTCAAGCAGAGCGTGGGCGAAATCACGGGTCCGCTGCGCGACCGGGTAGCCCCAGTTTCCACCCCAGTGTATGGAAAGCAACACGATGTCCCCCGGCCGCTTTCGTAGCGCAATTCTGCTGCCGATATCGTCAATACTCGCAGCGGAGAGTTCATCCATCAGCCACACCCCCGGGCGCGAGGAGCCAGCCTGCCAGTCCCCACCGATACCCGCACTCGTGCTGCCTATAGCGAATACGAGCAAGCGCCCGCCGCCTTTTCCCTGCAGCACGGCCGGTGCCGTGGCCGCGTCGATGTCACCTCCGGCGCCAGCGGTGAGAATCCCGCCTTTGTGGAGTACTTCGACCGTCTCGGACAGACCCTGGAAGTCCCAGTCGAGCACGTGATTGTTAGCCAGCGCACAGCAATCGATGCCGGCAACCGTCAATACGGGCAGGTTGGCCGGATGCATCCGGTAGTGGATACCCTTGCCTGGCCAGTATTCGTCACTGGTCGTCACCGCGGTTTCAAGATTGATGATTCTCAGGTCGGGGTCTACCGTGGCCAGTAGCGACAGCGCGTCTCCCCAAACGTAGGCATAATCGACGCCACGCGGAATGGGCCCGGCCACCCTCTCCGCCACCTCGACGTACTGTTCGGCCGAGTTGAGGTAGGATTCATGGATTTCCGGGGCAGACGGATGGGGCAGAATCTGGTCGATGCCGCGGCCGGTCATGACGTCGCCGCAGAGAAAGATCTTGAGCCCTTCCCTGCCACCCTTATCTGCGTCGGAACCGGTCACTTCCAATCCGCCCTGCACGCTTCCTCCCGCCATCAGGACAGCACCCGTAATTCCGTAAAGTGTGGCACTAAGAAACCGTCGCCTGCGCATACCACATTTCCGCATTGTCGCGAAATCAGTATAGATCAGGCAGTCATATCGAGCAGCACTTTGCCCGCGCGGCCGGGTTTCAGCGATGCGCGCACGGCCTCTACGGCGTCGACCAGCGGATACTCCGCCTCGACCTGGGTGTGGAACATGCCTGTGGCGCTGAGCGTGCCCAGTTCCCCTATTACCTCACCCAGTTTTTCGGGTGACTGCGCGGCAAGCCAGCCCGGCAGGTAAAAACCACCGATGAACGCGTTCGGCATCATCAGATCGCGGGAATAGAGCTGCATGGAGGGACCGCCGAGTGTGCCGTAGAGCAGCATTTTTCCGCCATCCGTGAGCGAACCGATCATCTGCTCGCCCAGCGATCCACCCACACAGTCAAGTGCGAATTCGACCCCTCTACCCCCGGTTACCCGCTTGACCTCCTCGCGCAGGTCCTGACTCGCCGTATTGATAACGACATCACCCAGCTGTTCAGTGGCCTGATCCAGATTTTTCTCGCTGCGGACAAGGCTGATCGTCTTGAAGCCATAATGGCGGCCGATGGCAGCTGCCAGTTTGCTCACTGCTGAGGCCCCTGCACTGATCAGAAGCCACTGACCCTCCCCAACGCGCAGGACATGCCGGGTCGCTATCAGTGCCGTCAGCGGATTGAGCATCATCAGGGCCGCCTGTTCGTCGGGTAAGGCGTCCGGCACGGGTGATAACTGCGATGGGGCGGCGATCACGTATTCCTGCCAGGTCCCGCTCGGTGGCCCCGCGAACAAGCCAACCCGCTTGCCCAGCCACTGAGCACTGTCAATTTCGTCGCCGCAGGCGTCGACAACGCCGACACCCTCGCCACCGGGGATACAGGGAAGCTCGGGATGCAGTTTGGTGTGCTCGACATCGAAGGAGGGTCGCGCCTCCCCGAGGTTCCAGATCAGCCTCTCGATCGCCTCCCGGTATTCACCGCGGATGTAGTTGAGATCTGAGGGATGCACTGCGGCTTTCGTCATACGAACCCTCAGCATTCCCGAGCCGGGTTCAGGCACCGGTGCATCGACAACCTGGACGCCGCTGAGGTCCTCGGACGCGTGGTTTAGTGTCACAGTTTTCACGAGTATTCTCCTGCACTTATCGGTGCGGGTAATGTCACGCCTCGCACCGGGGTGATCCGGGGGGACAGTGGCTGCCCGGATCGCGGTGCGGCTCATCAACGATCGGGGTTTTACTCTTCACAGCCCTCGACAACAACCACATTGCCGGAGCTGCATTCGTCCCTTATCGCCTTGTATCCCTGGTAAAGGTCACTGTTGTAAAACGCTTCTGCCTTCGCCACGGAGGGAAATTCGAACAGCACCAGGCGCCTCGGCTCCCAATCACCTTCGATCACCTTGTGTTTCCCGCCTCTAGCCAAATACCGACCGCCCGCGGCCTCGAGCGCGGGTTTCGCTTTTACCATGAACTCCTGGTACCGCTCTGGATCCCAGATATCGACATCAAAGATTACGTATGCAGACATGCCTTATTCCTCGAGTAGCTTTGCCCCCGAACGTGCGGGTTTGACATTCAGGATTCTGGCTCACCGTAAGGGGAAAAAATGTCAAAGACCTGACTTTTCGGCCTCTCGTACTCGAAAAAGGACAAAGACGGTCGCCTCGGACGGCCAGCGCAGGCAATTTTAGTTCCACTGATTCCCGACTCTTGACTGGCGAGTTGGTCACTGGAGACTCGGCGGGATTGTGGCCACCAATGGAACACAGCCCAGTCAAGAATCACCGAATCCCAGAAAGCCGAGAGCGCGAAATATACAGGGAATTAGATGTAAAACACCCGAATTCCACAGGCCTAATTTACGAATTCGCCAGAGACACCTGGAGCTTATTACAGGATTCTTACAAATCGGCGATACATCGGCTTCCACTTTGATTGAGGCGAAATAGATTCGGAAATGATTTGGACCTCTAAGCTATTCGGCAGCTCACGCTACTCACGTTGAAGGCGAGCCACCAAAAAATCGACCGCCGCTTTGACTTTAGGCACGAGGTAGCGCTGCTTCTGGTACAGGAGATATATCGCGAGTTCAGGATTTTGGCTAACGCGTAGCTGAGGATCGAATGTCAATTCCACCAGATCGCCTCTCCCAAGGTAATCACCCAGTGACCAACGCGGGGCCATCATAATCCCCTGCCCCCGTATCGCCTGATCAGCCAGCCACCTGTTGTTGTTTGATACCGCCACCGCCGGCGCGGACACATCGTGCCATTCGCCTGCTATTTCACATAACCAGGGTGTTGGGCCTCTCGGCGTGCGGAAGTAGATACCCTTGTGCTCACGCAATTCAAAGACATCCTCCGGCACCCCCATTTCCGCGACATACGTCGGCGACGCCACGGGAATAAACTCATTGTTCATCAGGCGAATAGCCCGCACCCTTTCATTGGGCGCATATCCTCCTCGTATCGCCACGTCCACATCATCCCGACCCAGGGCAGACAGCTCGTCACTGAGACTCACATCCAGGATGATCTCCGGGTACAGCGCTTTGAATTCATCCAGCAGGGGCAGAAGCAATTGTTCACCGAACCCAACCAGCGAGCTGATGCGCAGTTGCCCCGTGGGTTTGGCCTGATAGCTGCGAACCGTTTCGTCGCTCTGCTCCAACTGGAACAGGATGTCCTGCACCTGCTCAAAATAGATCTGACCAATCTCAGTGAGTTGCACAGATCGGGTACTACGCTTGAGAAGGTCGGCCCCCAGGCTCTTTTCCAGGTCGGCAACCCGCCTGGAGAGGGACGATGGCGGCACCGAGAACTCGGCTGCGGCCCGGGTAAAGCTGCCGGTCTCCACAACTTTGCTGAAATACCGTAAAGCTCTCAATTGATCCACGACTGCCTCATCCACATATTGTTGTCTTTATGACAATTAAATAACCCATTTTGGCCAGTATAACCCCTAATAAATGTCAGTAATAATACCCGCCATCACCTGAACACACCACACGGAGACCTCATGAGCACCTACACCAGCATCAAGCTCGCCGCCCGCCCCACACCCGGCCCCATCACGTCAGACCTGTTCGAAGTCGTAGAGAACGGGATTCCGTCCGCCGGGCCAGGCGAAATCCTGATCAAGCAGACACACATGTCACTGGACCCGGCGATGATAGGCTGGATGAGCCCGGACCCCGAGAGTTATATCCCCCCGGTTGCATTGGGGGAAGTGATGCGAGCCTCCGGGCTGGGTACGGTGGTGGAAAGCAATCATCCTGACTTTGCAGTGGGTGATATGGTTCGCGGAATGACGGGCTGGTCCGAGTACAGCACCAGCAAGGGCGATGGCTTCAGCAAGGTGCCGTCGGGGCTCGATGCGGAGACCGTACTTGCTGTCTTCGCACTGCCGGGGCTCACCGCTACCCAGGGCCTGTATGGCTTCGGCGACCCAAAAGCCGGGGAAACCATCGTTGTCAGCGGTGCTGCGGGCTCCGTAGGCTCCATCGTCGGGCAGTTAGCCAAGGCCGATGGACTCAACGTGATTGGTGTTGCGGGTGATGACGAGAAGTGCGAATGGATCTGCAATGAGTTGGGTTTTGATGGCGCAATCAATTACAAGACCGATGACATCGCCGTAAAGCTAGCTGAACTGGCGCCACAGGGCGTCGACATCTACTTTGAAAATACCGGCGGCGCCATTCAGCACCACGTATTTGAACACATAAACGCCCATGGGCGGATCGTCGTCTGCGGCATGATCGCCGACTACACAAGCGCGGAGCCTGCACCCGGCCCCAACTGGATACCACTCATCAAAAAGCGCATTACTATTCGCGGTTTCGCGATGCCGGATCATTACGGCGACGTTCCCTCGCTGCTGGAAAAGCTCACCCCCTACGTCATGGAGGGCAAGATCAAGTTCCGCACCCACATACTGGAAGGTCTCGAGTCCGCCATCGATGGACTGAACCTGTTTTTTACGGGCGGCAATCGGGGCAAGCTCATCGTCAAACTTTAAGGCTGCACTGGCCGCAACCTATGTCCTCGCCAGCACCCGAAACAGCGCGGGCAAGCTCTTACAAAGGGAGAAAATGACAATGAACTACCAAAGTTCCTGGGCGCGGCGAAAACCGTCCCTGCACACTGTGTCACTGGGGACCCTGCTTTCCCTGGCGTGCTGCTACGGCGCACCTGCACTGGCAGCCAGCACTGGCACCCCAACGCCCGGGGGGATGCTGCCCCACTTCGAAAGCTTGATCACACTTGCCGTTGTTCTCATAGCGGTAGGCATATCCTGGCTCATCAATCACCGCGAACCGAGAATGCGATCCTCGGCTACGCTGCTGGCGGCATTGAGTTGCTTTGCCATCGTCCTCTGGTTCGCTCTCGTGCTCCAGACGGGCGTGCTTGCAAACCCCAAGCCCCACCAGGCGCCAATGGATGCAGCCAAGCCGCTTTTACTCTGGGCACAGATGGCCATAGCCCTGCTGGTTGGTCTATGGCTATTGCCCGTCGCGTTCGCTCAATGGAAGAGCGACGAAGTACTGACCCTTGGCACAGAGAACGAAAGCGACAGATTCGGCCGGGTTTCACGCATCCTGCACTGGACCACGGCCATCCTGTTCATCTTCATGATTCCAACGGGCATCTTTTCTTCCATGATTCCGGAAGGCGCCTGGTACCGGACCGAGTACAACGTTGTACACAAAACCATAGGCATCATCATCTTTATGTTGTTAATTGTCAGGCTACTGTGGAATCGCAAGTCGGCACGACCTGCACTGGATTCTTCGCTCAAACCGATGGAGCGCAAGATGGCCCATGGCGCACACCTTGCCCTCTACGCTCTGCTGTTTGCCATTCCGGTCACTGGCTATGTAATGACCAGCCTACACGGTTACCCATCTTTCTTCTTTGTACTGGAACTGCCACCACTTCTGGCTGAGAGCGACGCCTACATAGTGTGGGGACTGTTCCACAAGTACATCCTGCAATACCTCGTTTACGTCATTCTGGGCGCGCATATTCTGGGTGCCTTGAAGCACCACTATGTCGACAAGGAGAAACACGCATTCAAGCGGATGGTGGGCTAATAGCGAAATATTGACGGCAAATGCAAAAGCCCGCTGAATTGAACTGATCCCCAATAGTTGTACAGTTTAGCCAGGCGGCACCAAGGGCCTGAACTCTGTAATCTACAGGGAATATGCCTAAACGCTGCTCTGGCAAACACCCTGGCGTCGCGCTGAACCATAACTATCCCCAGATTACGAATCCGTGGTGGGCAGTTCTCTAGGTCGTCGCTGTCTTGGCCGCAGCCTTGTGCTTGGCTTTCGACTTGCCACCTTTCACGGCAACAAAGCCTTCAGCAGTCACCTGCCAGGACGGTGTCCAATGCTCCATCTCGGCCTGGTATCTTGCCAGTGTGTGACTGGCTTGCATCGCCATCCAACTCTCGGCCGAGCGCCCCAACACCTTGCTGACTTTCACCGCCAGGGCCGGAGACAAGTCGATCTTTTCATGAACCAGACGGCTCAAGGTGGACTCTGACACTTCCAGCGCATCCGCCAATTCGGTGGCCGTGAGGCCCAACTCATCTATATAGTTGCGCTTGATGAACCCGCCCGGGTGTACAGTAATTTTAGCCATCAGTGATAATCCTCATAGTCGACGACATACGCATCGCCGTTCTCAAACTCGAAGGTCATTCGCCAGTTGCCGCTGACCCAGATAGCGTGCCGCCCTTTATCCTTTCCCTTCAAGGGGTGCAGGCGCCACCCCGGCAAATCCATATCCGCAATCTCCTTGGCGGAGTCCAAGGCGGCCAACTGGTCGCGCAACTTGTCCTCATGGTCGGAATTGATGCCCCGGGTATCGTTGCCACCACTGTTGAAGAATTTCTTCAGCCCTTTGTGCCTGATGCTCTTGATCAATTCCCAGTTTTCCTGCTGAGTACGCGAGTAGTGTATAGGGATATTGCATATTGCGCAAGATGCAAGAAACTGCCCGATCGCTCAGATTAGATGTTCCCGGCCAGCACTGATTGCTTCATGGTACCTGACTTCGGTACCACGGATGTTGGAGTCAAGCCAGTATGCGGTCGCCAGGCAAGGAGAGCCTGCCCCTGTTTATGGGCATGCATTTGGCCACACAACCCACGAGCGCCATCAACCCGAGCAGACACTACTCTACCGGCTCGTCGGAGCACACTACCCTACCCTGGTTGACCAACTGGCCCAGCAGGACAAATCCCTGCCAGACCATGTTCACCGGGAATTCGAGGCCTACCTGAAGTGCGGCCGACTCGAGCACGGCTTTCTCCGGGTGCGCTGCGACAAGTGCCACTTCGAGCGGCTGGTGGCGTTCTCCTGCAAGAAGCGAGGATTCTGCCCTAGCTGTATCATGTACCGGGCGATCTCCACCCACCTGATCCACAAGGCCGGATTCTTGCTCAAGGATGGCGCTACAGGGGCAGTAAGCCTGCGCGGCCCGCTCAATCCAGCGCTTCGGATCCGCTCTCAACTTGAATATTCACTTTCACATCCTGTTCCTGGATGGCGTCTATGTGTATCGCGACAATAGGCCACCCCCATAAAGAGGGGTGGGCCCTGCCACAGATCCTGGGCAGTTCCATCACTTCCCGCATAGCCGTCGGCCCACAACAGGGACGCAAAGCGTTCATGATTCGCACCATCCGTCCACTGGAGCGACCTGATCCTGGTTTGGAGCGAGTCGCCAAGGCCAACGGCTTTTCACTGCATGCGGGTGTGAGCGGCGAGGGTCATCAAAAGGAGAAGCGCGAGAGATTATGCAGGTACATCGCTCGCCCCGCCGTAGCAGCCCCCCGCCTCTCACTCAGTTCCACGGGCAAGGTGGTCTACACCCTGAAGACACCGTACCGGAATGGAACGAGGGCCTGCCCCGCTTTATCGGGCATGACCTGGGCACAACGGCTCAAGCGCGTCTTCAACATCGACATCGAAGTCTGTGGCCGTTGCGGAGGATCTGTCAGGGTCATCGCTTGCATCGAGGACCAGGATGTCATACCCGATAAAGCGGGGCAGGCCCTCGATAGAATTCTGGCTCATCTAGAGAGTAAGGAACAGAAGACCCCAGCCCTGCCACACCTGGCACCACCGACCAGAGCACCACCTGGGACCTTGTCGCTTTTCGCTGGGAAGGATTCCAGCACAACAGCACTACACCAGCGAGGAAGCCAGTGAACACCGCATGGCATGAGCTGTCGCGTGCACCCGTTCAGGAATGAACGGATTTGAATGGCATGCTCAACGCCGCGAACAGGATTTTCGGGTCAATAGACGGGAATTTCGACAGGTCAGCAGGTCCAGTCGACACAATCAGCGAGGATGTCTACTCTCAACAGGCCGTTAATATTTCCTATCCTTCCTTGAACTTGCAGAAAACGGCATCTGGTCTATGCTTGGCCAATCAAGATTAGTTAGTTTCAAGTATCACTTGCCTTCAGGCCAGAACGTATTGGCCTGGATCACACCGTTACCGGAGGTGAAAGATGCAAAAGAATCTAACCGCCCTGATAGTCAGTTCCTTATTAGCATCCTCAATTCCCGGCACTGCCTCGGCCTGTGGTGAAAGTCTATACCGCGTCGGCAAGGGGGTTGCGTTCAGGGGTTACAGTGCACCCCTGCCTGGCAGAATCCTGGCCTTGGTAAAAAGCGAAAGTGGCCAGTTGTTGGTGTCAATTCTCCAGGATGCGGGCCACGATGTGCATATGGTGGATTCGGTCGACCAGATCGGTACTGAAATAGCCGGCGCAGATCATGATTTCGACGTCATCATTACCATGTACGAAGACCATGCCGCGGTGCAGAAGGAACTCTCACGGTCAAAATCGACTGCTACCTATTTGCCAGTTGCCGAGGCGGATACAGACCAGCTGGACCAGGCGCGGGTAATCAATCGCGAGGCTCCCTCTTCTGATGATCGGGTCAAAACCTTTCTGCGTGCGATCCACTACACCCTGGTAAGCAGGGCGCCTGTCTAAGGCGACACCTGATGAAATCTGCACCAGGGAGAAGGTGCTGTTCCAGGGGGCCGACATGCTGGCTGGTGACCAGCGGTGTGTGCCTGTTCTGGGCGACACTTTGTACCGCCGAGACGACCCTGTCGGAGCATCGCGGCGAGATTTCCATTGGCTACCAGTACATTCATGTTGACGGCTATGAAGCATCGTTTGGCAAAATGGATATCGGCACTACCGATACCCACATCCTGAATTTTGAGACGACGTTTGCATTAACGGACAGGTGGTCAGTCTCATTGGGCATTCCCCTGATTAGAAAACGTTACAATGGCCCCCTACCACATGATCCGGACAGTATCGTGCCGCCGGCCGACCAGGAAAATATTGACGACGGAAAGTATCGAACCGGCTTCCAGGACTTCCACCTGGGTGTTCAATATCTAGCCTGGCAGACTTCCAATCTTACCGTGTCACCATTCCTTTCCTACGGCACGCCCAGCCATGATTATGCATTCTTTGGCAATGCCGCGATTGGCCAGAATGTCTGGAAGTTGAACGTAGGGATTGATCTGGTTTATGTCCCTACATTGTCCTACTGGTATTTCCGATTTGCCCCCAGCTATGAATTTGTCGAGGAAACTCTGGGTGTCAATGTAAACAACTGGCGGCTCAACGCTTCGGCAGGGTACTTCATAACTGACCAGATCGCCCTGAACGCATTTGTACTGGCCAAAGAGGGTAGAGGGCTCGATTTTCCGGAAGATTTTCCGCCGCCGCGCAATGACGAATTCTGGTTCAACCACGACCGAATGGGGCGTCATAATTACGTTAATTTTGGCCTTGGAGTGGAGTGGCAGCTGGACCCGGTCCACCATTTGAGCTTATCGTGGATGACAATGGTGCATGCGGAACAGACGCATATCATGCAAGATACCATTACGATGGGCTGGTCAAAATTGTTCTAGTGTTTCACTTGATGCCTGTCAGCTGTTGCGATATGCCCGCCTGCTGCAAGGTCGAAGGGAGCACTTCGCGTAACTTCCGCTTGCGCTCCACTACACTCTCCAGAATTGCTTCGTAGCGGGGGTTGCCCGCAAGTCGCTTGCGGAAGCAGGGCTGATCGCTCAGGACCGGGTACCAGGGCAGCCCGACTTTTCCAGGAATCTTTTCCAACTCCGCGAGCGCCAGTTCCTGCTCCCCGGAGATCGACAAAAGACAGGCAAGGTTTACATGGGCCTGCCAGGAATTCGCCGCTGCCGCCCAACGACGAAACATGCCTGTCAAATAGGTTACCAGGTTCTGGGCCTCTCCCTGGTTCCCTGCGTCCATCAGGGCGTCTGCCAGCATCACACCCGCTTCGATATCGACTACGGTGGCGCTGTCACGATACAAGCGATCCGGCAGATCCTGGGTACCCATCAACCGGATAGCAATATCGGAACGGTCGGTGGCAGCGTAAGCTCGTGCGAGCGTAAACAGGGCTGCCGATGACCTGTCCTCCAGTACGAGATTGAAAGCCATTTCTATCAAGGCATCGTATTGTCGTGAGAAGTACAGCATGGCGACGGACTGCTCCGGGTCGAACTTCAGCGCTGTGTCATAGTCGCCTACCCGTGTATACAGCTCTGCAATTCGCCATCTGGAAGCGCTATCTGGTGTAGCGTGTTCGCTCGCGAGAATTGACCACGCGATGGCCTTGTCCAGATCTCCCATCACTTCATAGATGCGTGAAATAACAAGTCTCGAAGCAGCAGTATCGAATCTGTCGGCGATCTTTTGTACAAGTTGCTGCGCTTCTTCATAGAAGCCGTTGGTGCCATAGAAGTTGCCAAGTGCTTCGTAGCGGCGAATAGACATTGGGTCGAGCATATGTGCCCGCTCCAAATAGGTCCTTGCAGCCGCGACCCGGGCCTGTGCATAGAGGTACAGGCCGTAATCCTCAAGCGCTTCAGCATCACTGGGGTTGAGTTCTACCGCGCGCTTCAAGTGGTCACCCACACCATCAGCGTGTCGCGCATAAAGGTACAGGCCGACCGTGTGTTCAACCTGCGACAGGTTTTCTCCCGAGGCCTGGGCATGCTCTATATAGAACTGCGCCTCACTCACACTGCCCTTGTATAACAGTGCGGCTGCAAGACGGGTATTCAGCAGGGCCGAATCGGGGTCCAGTTCAAGCGCCTGCCGGTAGAGACTGATGGAGCGGTCCAGCTGTTGCCCGTCGATGATGTCCTGGTCCAGCGCGTTATTAAAATAGTTATTCGCTTCAAGCATTAAAGAGAACGCGGCCTCGTTGTTGACCGCAATATCGGAGCCGGCCGTTGATTCTCGTCCCACGCCAAGCAGTTGCCTGACGGCGTCGTCGATCAGCCGATTCTGCACGCTGAGCAGCCCATCAGTAGTCTGGTCGTAATCCCTGGACCACACCTGCCGGCCCGACTCCCCATCCAGGATATGGAGACGCAGCCGGAGACCTTCTTCCTGCCGCGACACCTCCCCCGTTATCAACCACCTTGCCTCTAAAGCGGCAGCGACTGCTGCTGGATCCATCTTCTGAAAACGGGAATTCAGTGACGAGTCCCTCCCCACCACACTCAGGCCTTCGACACCGCCAAGCTGGTCACGGAGCTGGCCGGAGATGCCCTCGCCGAGATATCCATTGTCGGCGCCGCTGTTGCTTGTCACGAAGGGCATCACGGCGACCTGCTGCGTCCTCGACGGACCCTCGGTAACGAGCAGGTAAGCCCCGACGATTATTGCAAGAATGGCTGCGACGGAGCCCGCAATCGCCAGCCATCCGGGCCTCGGCAACCGGGATGGTTGGAACTGGCGCAGATTGACCCCGGTGTCGAGTGATGATCGACTTTGGATGATCGCGTCGCGAAAAGCCGCCATCGACTCAAATCGCTCCGCGGGATCTTTCGCGAGCGCGCGATCCAGGACATTTCGCAATGGATGTGGCAACGAAGGGAGGTCGGGTGCCTTATCATGCCTGATCTGATGGATGACGGCTTCCACCCGGTCCCCACTGAAGGGCTTTCTGCCGCTGAGCATCTCGTACAGTAGAACGCCGAGAGACCATACGTCGGTACGCTCATCTACGCCACTTCCTCGGGTCTGCTCCGGGCTCATGTACGCCACAGTCCCGACGATCACATTCTGCTCGGTTCTTTCCGACTCGGTCAACTTGGCTATGCCGAAGTCAAGCAACCGGACGGAATCGCTGGACTCGAAGATCACATTGGCCGCTTTCACGTCTCTATGCACTATTCCCGCCTCATGGGCAGAGCAGAGTGCGTGCGCAAGCTGCTCTGCAATATCCAGGGCCTTTGTGGTGGGAAGGCAACCGTCTTTGAGCTCAGCGGCGAGTGTCGGGCCGCTGTAAAACGGCATGACGAGGTAACGATCACCGCCCTGTGATTCGCCTATCTCGTAAACGAGCCCGATGTGAGGATGACTGAGAGACGAGATCGCCCGGGCTTCGATCATGAACCGCTCATCCGAAAGACCGGATGATGTTGATAACACCTTGATTGCGACCTCGCGCTGCAGGGCCGGGTCAAAGGCGAGATACACGCGTGTGCTGCCGCCATCGCCCAGAATGGAGCGGACTTCAAAGCGGCCGATTGTCCGACCAATTCGAGGGTCTTCGAATGTATCCAGCAGCGCGCCCACGGCACTGTTGACCGCATTCTCCAGTTCCGTGGTTAAGGTTTCGCCCGCGTCGCTGTGCCCGAGTAAATCCTCTACCTCTACCCGCAGCTCTAACGGCTCTATCGAGGAGAGAAATTGCTTACGGGCCACACCTCTCATTGATGACGCCTGCTTGAACAGCAACTCGATGTCGGCTAGGGACCTTGCCATGGATTTTCAACCTCCAGGTACCCACCTGGCGTTTACGCACGCAAAAACGTGCCTGAGATACCCCCCGGGTGTGAATTTTCTGCTCTGGGCCATCCCTGAATATACACAGTATGGGCCACATTCCGGTCAATCGCCTCACCCGGATATAAAACCGGCCGACTGCGATCGTGACACAAACAGAGGATGAGCGGTGTAAATGTAGATAAAGCTTACTAGAATCGGGTGAACCTCATGCAAATCTCGACCTGGGAGCGCAGCGCCTGCGTTCCGTCCACCTCACCGATAGAGCAATCAGCAGAGATATGGGGCGGTTCCACCGGGACACTTGCTGCGCTTGTTATGGCATTCAGCGCTTGCTTTTCGGGTGCCGCATATTCCCACGACCCCCACTTGTGTACGGATGACTTCCCGGATTTTCCGGCGGTTTCCCGGCATCTGGAACAGGCCGATATCGACAGTCACGTTTATGGCTTTGACGAGCTGGTTCGCCACGGAATCGAGTTCTTTACTGCCAACTGGAATCATTGCGACGGCCAGGGCAGGCCCGCCGCAACCGGAACCGGCGATTCGAGAGTGCCGGACGAGCCGGCCTTTATCCGAACCTCCGGCCCCGATGCCAATTCCTGTGCGGGCTGTCACAACACCCCGCGGGTGGGTGGTGCGGGGGACATCGTTGCCAACGTCTTTGTGCTCGCGCAGGCGCGTGATCCGGTGCTCTTCACCCTCGACTCTGAATTCAGTAATGAACGGAATACCCTGGGTATGTTCGGCGCCGGCGCAATCGAGACGCTGGCGCGGGAAATGTCGACAGAGCTGCAGGAGGCTGCTGCCAGCTTGCCGGATGGGGAACAAACCCTCACCTCCAAAGGAGTCTCCTTCGATGTAACTATCTCCGGCGGCGAAGTGATTGCGAGTCGTGGAATCGATACCGACCTGGTGGTGAAGCCCTTTCACCAGTCCGGGGTGGTCGTATCCCTACGTGAATTTACCGTGAATGCCTACAACCACCACCACGGCATGCAAGCCGAGGAGCGCTTTGACCTGAATCCCGCACAGGGATTCATCGCGGACCATGACGGGGACGGTGTCAGCCGTGAGCTGACTATCGGCGACATCACAGCGGTTACTGTCTACCAGGCAGCGCTGGCTGTGCCGGGGCGTGTGCTGCCTGCCGACCCACACCGCCGGCGCCAGGTAGAGCGGGGCGAAATGCTCTTCAATCACTTGGGCTGTACCGACTGCCACATCCCGGCGCTGTACCTTAACAACCGGTATTTTGTGGAACCTAACCCGTTCAACCCCGCGGGGACCCTGAACAGCGGACCTTCCTTCCGCATTGACCTGACGCGAGAGGGGGAAAAGCCACGGCTCGAACGCTCCGGTAATCAGGGTGCGGTTGTTCGTGCTTACACCGATTTAAAGCGTCACAACCTGTGCGACGACGAGATTCGCGTGCTTTGCAACGAGCATCTCGCTCAGGGACGTCAGGACCAGGACGGCCGACCGGGTGCCGAGTTCTTTATTACGCGCAAGTTATGGGACGCAGGCAGTTCTGCTCCCTACGGGCACCGGGGAAACTTCACTACCCTCACAGAAGCTATACTCGCCCACGGCGGGGAAGCCCGTGACTCACGGGAGGATTTCGTACGTCTCCCGGCCATGGACAAGCAGTCGGTGATCCGCTTCCTGCGTTCGCTGCAAGTATTGCCGCCGGGCGCGCCACGCAATCTGATAACACCCTGACGTTCCCCATGACAGAAAACGGTCCGTCATCGTGTTTATACAGGTAGCTGGCCAAAGAAAATCACTTCCAGGCCGGCAAGGTATCAAGCCGATATTATTTCAGGAGGTTGTTATGTTCACGAAGCTTTCAGTTCACAGGAGCGTCGCGTGGTTGCTTGGAGCCATCACCATTGTATTGGCCTCGGCCCAGGCGACAGCAGACGTCACAATACAAAACTCCGATGTCATCGGCCAGGGAATGGCCGGCCCGGTCGTCGCGCCGGACGGGGCGAAACTGATCCGGTCGGACAACGGGCTGACCGCGAGTATTCGTATTCCGACGCCCCAGATGGGTGGTTATCTGTATCCGCCGGGCAATGCCTGGAACCCGGATGCCGTGCCGGGTCACCCGGAGGTGTATACATTCTGGGTGTTTGTGTTTAATTATCCTGAAGACTGCGCAATCCCAAATTCATGTGGTCTGAGTGATTTCGGGGCTGGGCGTGGAGCGCCGGCGGCATTCAATGCCGGGGGGCACGTAATCGGGAATGCGCCTTTTCTTCGAATTAGCGGCCATGTTTCGCTTGAAAGCGAGGCCTTCCTTCCCGTGGGTGGCCGATTGATAGAGCCCAAAACGGCTGAGGTACATTTCGCCATTGCGCCACACGGTGCATTGAACGCTGAGTTCATGCCAAATCAGATACAAACACCCATCGGTACGGTCGATCACTGGTGGCTGGCATTTTTCTGAGCGCGAGCCAATACTGCACCGGGCGCCCGGCTAACCGCGCCTGGTGTACTTTATCCCGATTAGCCGGTTCAGGCGTCCATCACCCTGTGTAGCCAAGCGATGGCAAAACGCCAGGAACGGTTTACCGTTGCCGGCGAAATCTGCAGGTGGCTTGCTGTTTCGTCGATGGTCATGCCACCGAAGATCCGGCAAACCACTATCCTCGCCATGCGCTCGTCCTCGGCCTCCAATTTCTGCAGTGCATCTTCGAGGTCCAGCAGGGTTTCCGATTCGCCAAGCAGGCCTTTCGATTCTGCGGTTTCAAGCTGCAGCAGTTTGGCGGAGCCTCCCCTTTTTTCGGCCTTCGCGTCTCGAGCATAGTTGATGAGTATACGGCGCATGGTCACAGCGGCCGCGCCGAGGAAGTGTGCGCGAGATTCGAAATCAGCCTGGGTCTGGTCGACAAGACGGAGGTAGGCTTCGTTGATGAGAGCCGTGGTGCCCAGGGTTTCTTGTCCATGCCAGCGTGAGCGCTGCCGGTGGGAAACCGCCCGTAAATCGCGGTAGAGACACTCAAACAACTGATTCCAGGCCTCTTCGCCCTCATCCTCGGAAACGCGACGGAGCAGTGCTGTGACATCAATATCGTTTTCCAAGCCGGCATTTTCCGATCGCGCGATTAACGAACACCCTGCTCAGATTCAATCAACCCTTTGGAGTAATATGAGCAGGAGCAAAACAAGGTATCATAAATCGCAAGACGAAGAGAAGTGAGGCGTTTTGTTGTCGGTAGACCGTGACACCTCGGCGATCCCCGACGCCCTCGCATCTCCGCGGCAGGTCATGCACACTGGCGCGCATTGCGGGGCGCCAAGCGCCGGCGTCCACGGGCCACAGGGGGAAACGCGAATGGGCAGTACTCACACCTACCAGTCTGACCCCCGCAACGCGGACATCCAGATCAATATCAACGGGGAGTTGTTCCACCGGGACCGGGCGATGGTCTCGGTGTTCGACTCGGGCCCACCACTGCTGGCTGAGAGCGACGCCTACATAGTGTGGGGACTGTTCCACAAGTACATCCTGCAATACCTCGTTTACGCCATTCTGGGCGCACATATTCTGGGTGCCTTGAAGCACCACTATGTCGACAAGGAGAAACACGCACTCAAGCGGATGGTGGGCTAATAGCTAAATTTTGACGGCAAATGCAAAAGCCCGCTGATTTGAGCGGGCTTTGCGGGATTTCTGCGGTCAGTCTCTGGGGAGAGTCCCTAACTCGCAGACTGTATCGCGGTGGAGGCAGTCTCAGTAGGTATGATCTCCGAAAAATTCCCTGAAACCGGGAATTCTGCAGGGAACTTCGTGGGATCTCGCGCGGCGCGGATGCCAGGAGCGTCTATACTGGGTACGAACACTCGTGAGAAGGAGGTAACCATATGCCCCTCGACGCCGATTCACCGCAACGCAAGGTTATCATCGCCAAGCTCAATGAAATTGTGGAGCACGAACTGGCCGGCGTGGTCCGCTACACGCACTACTCCTTCATGATTTTCGGCTACAGTCGTATACCCGTGGTCAGCTGGTTTCGAAGCGCCGCCAATGAGACTCTGCTACACGCCACGGAGGCGGGCGAAATGATCACCATGCTCGGCGGACACCCCTCCCTGGGCATCGGCAACCTGCTGGAGACCCACAAACACGATATGGCGGAAATCCTCAACGAATCGATGGATTTCGAGTTGGAGGGCATCGAGCGCTATCGCGAGTTGCTCTCGCTGGCGGAAGAAGCCGGCTCTATCACTCTCGAGGAATACGCGCGACGTATGATTTCCGAGGAGGCGGTTCATGTCAGCGACATCGACAAGATGCTGCGCCGCCCGGGGGAGGTTGACCAGGCTATCAAGACCGAAGCGCCCTGAGCCGGGTCGCCGGCTGGCGCCCAGGCGGCGGTCGTACAATTATCGTAAGGCTCTCCACCCTCCTCTCATTCCAGCACGCAATGAGATAAAGGAAGTATCGCTGCCACTGCGGCCGAAGCGGCGCGAAACCTGTTGAATTGCGATATCCCCAGGGACAAGCCTAGGCGTCCTCGCTGCGCATCTGTTCGTCGATGAACTGCGTTTCGAGTTCCTCAAGCCAGCGCATGATACTCTCGATCGCAATCGCCCGGGAAGGGAAGATACCCTCCGCAACTTTCTCACCGATCAGTCCATCAAGGGCTTCCAGATCCGTATCCATTGTCAACCCCCAGGGTCAGTCATCCAAGCCGGGTTACTACCGAAAATCCGGCTCCGGCACGTCCCTGGGAATCTTACCGCTTTTCCTGAGCCCGAGACGAATTTATCGGGCAGCTATTATTATTCGGCCCTCTACCCTACTTCACGCGCGGTCCAGGGTCGACTGACCCTCCCGGCAAGCGAACAGGCGCAATCCAAGGCCGTGGCCCGTGCGTATACCCGGGCATGAAACAGACACAGACAGCTACTCCCGGCAAAGCCACCCTGTACTACGACGCTTGCTGCCCATTGTGCATTCGCGAGATAGAGCGCCTTGAGCGCCTGAAGTCCGACGAGCTGGAACTGGTGGACATCCACTGCATGCCGGCAACGGCCGACCTGCCGGATCGTGACATCCTGTTGCGCAACCTGCACCTGCGCTTGCCCGATGGCCGCCTGCTGACCGGCGTAGACGCCAACGTTGCCGCCTGGCAGTACACCGCCTATGGCTGGTGGTTTCGCTGGATGTCCTGGCCGCTGGTCCGCCGCATCACCGATCGCGCCTACCACCGCTGGGCACGCTGGCGTTACGAACGGCTGTACCGGCGGCGCTGCGATACCTGTAGTGAATGCTGAGGTGCACCTACGCCAAGCCGGACCCGCCTCCGCGGGTCGTGTGCGAGAGCTGAGCAGGCATATGCACCCTGGCCCGGCTCTGCGCAGTCTGCACTGCCTGATCGCCGCGCTGGCACTGGCCACCCTGGCGGCCTGTACCGCCGAGCACCGCACCGCGGGTGACACAGGCTCGCATTACCAGATCAAGCCCCCCAGCCGCGACGGCATCGGCAAGGTGTATATGGGGCGGGAGATTTCCCACGTCATGGGCCACCTGGGCGCCGGCTGGCTGGAGCGCCCCGAGCGCCTGCAGGAAGAGCGCACCGACCTGCTGGTTGCGGCCCTGGCGCTGCGCGAGGACGACGTGGCCGTTGATCTCGGCGCCGGCACCGGGTACTTCAGCTTCACCATGTCGGCCTTCGTGCCGCAGGGCAAGGTGCTGGCCGTGGACATCCAGCCGGAGATGCTGGCCATTATCGAGCAGCGCATCGTCGCCGATAAGGTGGATAACGTCGAGCCGGTGCTGGCCAGTGAGTGCGACCCCAATCTGGGCGGACGCAGCGTGGACCTGGTGCTGATGGTCGACGCCTACCACGAGTTCTCCTGCCCGCGGGAGGTCATGGAGGGTGTCGTCGCCGCCCTCGCGGAAGGCGCTCGGGTGGTGCTGGTGGAGTATCGCAGTGAGGATCCCAACGTGGGTATCAAGCCGGGGCACCCTGATCCCACGCCCGGGCTTGCCCCCCACCCCCGTTCATGACGCATAATGCCGCCATGAGCAAACGCCCCAATCCGCTGGACCGCTTCGCCCGAGACATCGGCCAGGGAACCCTGGAATGGATCGGGGTGCGCCCCGCACGGCGCGAGAGGCTCACCGTGCTGGACAGCGTGGAAGCCATCGAGGGCGCCGGGCTGGCCGGCGATCACCGCACGTCGAAAAAGCGCGGCTCGGGCCGCCAGGTCACCCTGATCTCCCGGGAGTTCATCGACCAGATCGCGCACTTCACCGGGCATACCGACATAGATCCGGCAATCCTGCGGCGCAACCTGGTGGTGTCGGGCATCAACCTCAATGCCCTGCGACACCAGCAATTCAGCATCGGCCCCGTGCTGCTCGAGGCCGGCGCCTGGTGCCACCCCTGCTCGCGCATGGAAGAGGCGCTGGGCAAGGGCGGCGTGGCGGCAATGCTCGGCCACGGTGGGCTGTGCTGCAAGATCCTCCGCGGTGGTGTGATCAGCGTTGGCGACGCCGTCGACGTGGTGTCTGCACCCGAAAGCGCCACAGCGGTTCTGACGAGTTAACTTTTCTGGGCAAGCAATTATTGAACATCGGCATCAAGCCACTGCACTACTCCACTCTCCGAACGCACCTACCCTGAGATCACGATAATGCGTATCAGTTCTGGATGCGCCACGCCATAACTGCGCAGTTTGTCGGCAACGACCTTCCTCGGCTCAGTGCCACTGGATCGCAACAGGCGTCTGAAGAAGCGCTTTGAATTAGCACCATAGCCGGATGGACTCTCGACTGACGGTGTGGCCGTTTCTACTGGGTAAGTGTAGCAAGATCGACGACTTCCGTTTTCAACTCGTCGATTTCTCCGACGGGGAGCAGGAATCGCCAATAGATAAAGCCAAACGGGCGCCCTTCCGTATCCAGCCAGTTCGGATGTCCAGGATCACGATTGGCAACAATAATTTTAAAGCTGCCATCCTTCTCAAACTTCATCTGATTACGATTCAGTGAAATCTGCCTGAAGCGATAGTCGTAGCTTTGCAAATACGGATTCCACAGGACGACATTCGCCATGCGGACGGACGGCATCCTGCCAGTAATAACCAGCGCCTCGCCTTCCTTCAGCAAGTAGGGCGCCATAGCGTATGCGGCATCTGCATTGGAGGCCACAAGATTACCGGGTTTCATCGGACGCACGAATTCATTCGGGGTCCTGGATACAAAACGGGGAACATCTTCCGTATTGTTGTCAGTAAATGTGGAAAGTCGAGTCCAGAAGTAGCCTCTCACTCGATCAATATCAGCCGCAATGGATTCATCTGACGGAGCTGCGGGAGGCTCTACCGGCCCGAGTGTTTCTATGGTCAGGTTGGTGTGAAGGCCTGGATCGGCGGTGACCGGAACTCGCGAAGCGCGCTCATAGTAGTGACGAACCATGATGTCTGTCGCGTCGCTGGGCAACTGCAAATAATTGGATTCAGAGGACGGATCTGGGCCCAATTTGATTTCAAAGCTACCATCGGGCTCTATCAACAGCTGTTCGCTATTCAGTACGCCGGTTATTTCCCCACCAAAGTCGTTTTCATCCCTGCCGCTGTGTACCGTAACCGATACATACACAGCGCCCGCCGTGTTGCCTTTAATGACATACTCTCTTGAGGGGTCAATTATCGTCTCGTGGTACATCGCGTCGGGATGGTCGCCGAGTACTTTGCGCGTCGATGTGATGACGGGCCTGAACTCAGGTGCGTTCGCCCGCTGCTCGTAAACAGTCACAAGCCCGGCCGCCAGTTGATGTAGCGCCGACCGATATGCTTCAGCGCTTGCTGCTGGCTGGTTATTGAGGATTTCAACCATGTCCGTTAGATCGGTGAGTAGCCTGTTGAATGCACGTGTACTCTGCTCGTTGTCGTTCAGGCCAGCTGCCAGAGACAGTAACGGGTCATGCCTGGCGAATTGATATGCGGTTAGCAAGGCCGCCGATACCAGCAGTACTACCGAGACCACTCTGCCGGAAATCGGCTTATTTCTGACGCCCGCGAAAAGGCCAAGCACGGCAATAACAGCAATAAATGTCGGTATCACCTTTGAATCACCCTGAGCGTTCTATCACCCCAGATCGGCAATCTTGACGACCTTCGTCTGCGGGGTCGGCACGCCGCCGATTGGAAACATCCAGCGCCAGTAGATCGTGCCACTCTGGCGGCCTTCCGTGTCGAGCCAGTCCCTGGCGAAATACTAATTCTCTAATACTATCCGATAGTTAGCAGTTGCTGCCAGGTACAACTAAATATTAACTTCAGTCCACATGAACAATGCACTTTCCCTATTTCTCTATCTTCTGACCACCCTGGCCAAACTGATCCGACCGGGCGGCTACCGTACAGTCATTGCCGAGAATCTGCTGTTGAAACAGCAACTCATCATTCATAGCCGATCACGCCAGCGATCTCCAAACCTGAGCACTCAAGATCGCACGATCATGAGATTCTTCTCGCTATTCCTCAGCCCCCGACGAATCACCCGAGCAGCCATCATTATTCGGCCCTCTACCCTACTCCGATTTCATGGCGCGCGCGTGAAACGCAAGTACCAGCTACTCTACTCCCCTCGCGGTAGCCGCAAACCTGGACCAATCGGCCCCTCCAAGACAGTCATCAAGGCTATTGTCGAGTTGAAACAACGCAACCCTCGCTACGGCTGCCCACGCATTGCTCAACAAATGAATCTGGCCTTTGGGCTGGATTTGGATAAAGACACCGTCCGACGAGTATTGGCAGCCCAATATAAACCAGGGCCCAGCGATCGAGGGCCGTCCTGGCTAACTACACTCGGTTCCGCCAAGGATAGCCTCTGGAGTATCGACCTGTTCCGCTGTGAATCGATCCTTCTAAAAAGCCACTGGATTATGGTGGTCATGGACCAGCATACCCGTAGGATTATTGGCTTTTCAGTGTATGCCGGGGCAGTAGATGGCCCTGCACTCTGTCGCATGTTCAATAAAGCGACTTTAGGGCGGCAAAGACCGATTCGGATAAGCACTGACAATGATCCGTTGTTTCGCTACCGACAATGGCAAGCCAATCTCAGCATCCTCGAAATCGAGGAAATCAAAACGCTACCCTATGCCCCTATGTCCCATCCATTCGTTGAGCGTCTCATTGGCAGTGTGCGCCGTGAATTACTCGACCAGACATTCTTCTGGACCCAGGCCGATCTCGATAATAAGTTGCGCACTTATCAACAGTATTACAACCAGTATCGTTGTCACACCAGCCGCAGCGGCGCGACGCCAGTCGAATCTTCCATCAAAAAGGCAGTCGACCTGAACCGCTACCGCTGGAAAAAACACTGTCGCGGCCTATTTCAGCTTCCAGTGGCGGCTTGATTTACTATTTCGCCAGTGACAGGTTTACCGGCCGCTTACGCTCCTAGTCCAAAATGCTCCTTTGGTCGCATTTTGTCGAACCGGAGGGCTTGAACCAAGTCCGCGCACTCTCCCATTAAATGAAAAGCCCCCTGTGTGATGCACAAGGGGCTTTTCATTTAATGGCGGAGAGCGAGGGATTCGAACCCTCGATAGGGATCAACCTATACACCCTTAGCAGGGGTGCGCCTTCAGCCACTCGGCCAGCTCTCCGTAGGTTGTATTGCAGGAGCCTTCAGTAAACTTTTCGGCCTTGCGCCTCAAAGTTTACCAGGGGTGCGCGTTACTCTTCGCTACGCTCCTCGCCCTTCGGGTCGCCGCGAGCGGCGCTCCCTTCACCAGCTTCGCTGGCTACGGGTCAGCCACTCGGCCAGCTCTCCGTAGGTTGTTCGCGCAGGGCAGATTCCGCCCCTCGCGAGAGCGCGGCATGATACCACAACGGGGGGAAATTCAAAGGGTTACGGAGGGATTACGATCAGCAGCAGCAGCCGCAGTTCACTACTCCTTTTTGGGCGAGCTTTCGCCGTCACCATCGTGCAGCCTGTTATAGATTTCTTCGCGATGCACGGCCACGTCGCGCGGGGCATTGACACCAATCCGTACCTGGTTGCCTTTTACGCCCAGCACTGTCACGGTGATCTCCTCGCCAACCATCAGGGATTCTCCAACCCTGCGGGTCAATATCAGCATTTCCTTCTACCTATCGACTCCGGATTATTATTTGTAGTTCAGATCGGGGGAATTGTAAAACCGGCAAACCTGAAGTTTTGTTTTGGGTCTGTCGATGCTGCTGGTTCCCGGCTTTCGCCGGGATGACGAGGGTGCGCGGGATGACGAAGGGAGGAGGGGGCGTCGCCTCAGGCGGCGCCCTCTTCCACCGGTTCGGCGTCCAGGCCGAAGGACGAGTGCAGGGCGCGCACTGCCAGTTCCAGGAACTTCTCCTCGATAATCACCGAGATCTTGATCTCTGAAGTGGTGATCATCTGGATGTTGATATTCATGTCGGCCAGGGCCCGGAACATCTGGCTGGCGACACCGGCGTGGGAGCGCATACCCACGCCCACCACGGAGACCTTGGCCACCTTGGCGTCACCGTGTACTTCGGCGCCGTCCATCTCCGCCACCACCTGTTCCAGTACCTCCTTGGCCCGGGGCAGGTCGTTACGGGACACGGTAAAGGTGAAGTCGGTGGAGCCGTCGGCACCCACGTTCTGCACGATAACGTCCACCTCGATATTGGCCTCACCTATAGGGCCGAGCAGCTGGTACGCCACCCCGGGGTGATCAGGCACACCCAGTACGGTGAGCTTGGCCTCGTCGCGGTTGAAAGCGATACCGGCGATTGTCGGGGTTTCCATCACGTCTGTTTCCTCCAGCGTAATCAGGGTGCCCGGGCCGTCCTGGAAACTGTGCAGGACCCGCAGGGGCACGTTGTACTTGCCGGCGAATTCCACCGCGCGAATTTGCAGCACCTTGGAGCCCATGCTGGCCATCTCCAGCATCTCCTCGAAGGTGATCCGGTCCAGGCGGCGGGCGCCGTCCACCACCCGTGGGTCGGTGGTGTACACCCCGTCCACGTCGGTGTAGATCTGGCATTCGTCCGCCTTCAGGGCGGCTGCCAGGGCCACCGCGGTGGTATCGGAGCCGCCGCGGCCCAGGGTGGTGATATTGCCGTGCTCGTCCACTCCCTGGAAGCCGGCGACCACGATCACATAGCCGTTATCCAGGTCCGCATGCAGGCGGGCATCGTCGATTTCGCGAATCCGCGCCTTGGTGTGGGCGTCGTCGGTGAGGATGCGCACCTGGCTGCCGTTGTAGCTCTTCGCTTTCACCCCGCGCTTGTTCAGGGCCATGCTGAGCAGGGCTGTGGTCACCTGCTCGCCGGTGGAGACCAGCACGTCCATCTCCCGCGGTACCGGGCGCTCCTGCACCTCGTGCGCCAGGGCGATCAGGCGATTGGTCTCGCCGCTCATGGCCGAGACCACCACGACCACCTCGTGGCCCTCGGCGCGAAACTTCGCCACCTTGTCGGCCACCCCCTCGATGCGCTCGATGCTGCCCACCGAAGTGCCGCCGAATTTCTGTACGATCAGGCTCATGACAGCTGCCCCGCCACCCACTCGGGTACGGTCTTCAGCACCTCGGGCAGGGCCGCCACGTCGCTGCCGCCGCCCTGGGCCATGTCCGGCCGGCCACCGCCCTTGCCGCCCAGGCGGCCGGCGAATTCCTTCATCAGGTCGCCGGCGCGGACCCGGTCGGTGAGGTCCTTGGTGACCCCCGCAGCCAGGGCCACCTTGTCGCCGTCCACCGCCGACAGCAGGATCACCCCGCTGCCCAACTTGTTCTTGCACTGGTCCAGGGTGTCGCGCAAGGATTTCGCATCGGCGCCGTCCACGTTGGCGGCCAGCACCTTGATGCCATCCACCTCGACCGCGCCGGCGGTCAGGTCGCTGCCGGCACCCGAGGCCAGCTTCTGCTTCAGCCGCGCGAGCTCTTTTTCCAGTTCCCGGTTTTCACTGCGCAGGGCCGCGACTTTCGCCGCCACGTTATCGGGATTGCCCTTGACCACCTCACACACCGCCGCCAGTTGCGCCTCGGTGCGGTCCGCCAGGGCCAGGGCCGCGGCGCCGGTCACCGCCTCGATACGGCGGATACCGGCGGCCACCCCGGATTCACTGACGATCCGCATCAGGCCGATATCGCCGGTGCGGTCCACGTGGGTACCGCCGCACAGCTCCACCGAAAAATCGTCCTCGCCCATGCTCAGGACCCGCACCTCGTCACCGTACTTCTCGCCGAACAGCGCCATGGCGCCGGCCTCGATGGCCGCATCCATGTCCATCAGGCGGGTGCTCACCGGGGTGTTGGCGCGAATCTGGTCATTGACCATGTTCTCGATGGTCTTCAGCTCATCCGCGGTCACCGCCTGCAGGTGGCTGAAGTCAAAGCGCAGCCGCTCGGAATCCACCAGGGAGCCTTTCTGGGCCACGTGCTCGCCCAGCACCTGGCGCAGGGCAGCGTGCATCAGGTGGGTGGCGGAGTGGTTCAGCCGGGTGCGCTGGCGCACGGCGTCATCCACCTCGGCCTCCAGGGTGTCGCCGGTGGCGACGCTGCCGGCCAGTACTTTCACGTGATGCAGGTGCTGGTCGCCGGCCTTGGTGGTGTCGGTTACTTCCAGTTTCACACCGTCGGCGATCAGATAGCCGGTGTCGCCGACCTGGCCGCCGGACTCGGCATAGAAGGGGGTACGGTCGAGCACCACGATGCCGCTCTCATCGGTTGCCAGCCGGTCGATCTCGGCGCCGTCCCTGAGAAGGGCGGTCACGGTGCCGCTGCCGCGGGTGCCTTCATAGCCGGTAAACTCGGTGGAGCCCTGCAGGGTCAGCACCGCGTTGTAGTCCACCTTGAACGCACCGCCCTCCTGGGAGCGGCTGCGCTGCTGCGCCATCGCTGCCTCGTACCCGGCCAGGTCCAGGCTCAGGTTGCGCTCGCGGGCAATGTCGTTGGTCAGGTCGATGGGAAAGCCGTAGGTGTCGTACAGCTTGAACACCACGTCGCCGGGGACCTCGGTTCCGGTCAGGTCGGCCAGGGCCTCCTCCAGGATGGCCATGCCATTGTCGAGCGTCTTGGCGAACTGCTCTTCCTCGGCCAGTAGCGCCTTTTCCAGTTGGCCCTGCTGCTTGACCAGTTCCGGGTAGGCATCGCCCATCTGGGCCGCCAGGGTGGACACCAGTTGGTAAAAAAACGGCTCGGTTGCGCCCAGCTTGTTGCCGTGGCGGATGGCGCGGCGGATGATGCGGCGCAGCACGTAACCGCGGCCCTCGTTGCCGGGCAGCACCCCGTCCGCCACCAGGAAGGCGCAGGAGCGGATGTGGTCGGCGATGACCTTGAGCGAGGCGTCGTCCCGGTCGGCCACGTTGAGCAGGTCGGCGGCGGCGTCGATCAGGGCCTGGAACAGGTCGATCTCGTAATTGCTGTGCACGCCCTGCATCACGGCGGCTATGCGCTCCAGGCCCATGCCGGTGTCCACCGAGGGCGCCGGCAGCGGGTGCATCTCGCCGCTGGCGTCGCGGTTGTACTGCATGAACACCAGGTTCCAGATCTCGATGTAGCGGTCGAGGTCGTCGTCCGGGGTACCGGGCGGTCCGCCGGGCACCTCGGGGCCGTGGTCGTAGAAAATCTCGGAACAGGGGCCACAGGGGCCGGTGTCGCCCATCTGCCAGAAGTTGTCCTCGTCCAGGCGCGAAATGCGTTCCTTGGGGAAGCCGATCTCCTCGATCCAGATCTGCTCCGCCTCGTCGTCAGTAACGTGGCAGGTCACCCACAGGCGCTCGGGCGGCAGGCCCAGTGTCACCGTCAGGAATTCCCAGGCGAAGCGAATGGCATCACGCTTGAAGTAATCGCCGAAGCTGAAGTTACCCAGCATCTCGAAGAAGGTGTGGTGGCGGGCGGTGTAGCCGACGTTCTCCAGGTCGTTGTGCTTGCCCCCGGCCCGCACGCAGCGCTGGCTGGAACAGGCCCGCACGTAGCTGCGCGGGTCCGCGCCCAGGAAGGTATCCTTGAACTGGTTCATGCCCGCGTTGGTGAACAGCAGGGTCGGGTCATCATGGGGCACCAGCGAGGAGCTGGGTACCCGGGTGTGGCCCTGGTCTTCAAAATAGGCGAGAAAGGCCTCGCGAATTTCTCCGGTCTTCATAATGGTCTCTACAGGTGAGAGGCCGGCGCTCAGCCGGCCATCCGGCCTTCGGCAAAGGTGCGCCCGGCGATAATGTGCAGGTGGAGGTGGAACACGGTCTGGCCCGCGCCCTCCCCGTTATTGATAATCAGGCGGAACGCATCCGCCACGCCCAGTTGCTCGGCGATCCTGCCGGCGGCCAGCAGCAGGTGGCCCAGCAAGGCCTGGTCGTCGGCCGCGGCATCCACCAGTTTCGGAATGGCTTTTTTCGGGATGACCAGCACGTGCACCGGCGCCTGGGGATGAATGTCGTTGATGGCGACGCAGTGCTCGTCCTCGTAGATGAACTCCGAGGGAATCTCGCCCGCGATGATCTTGCCGAATATCGTGTCCGCCATGGCGCCTACCCCAGCTTCTCGTCAGCGGTGAGCTGGCGCGCCTCGCTCTCCAGCATCACCGGGATACCGTCGCGCACCGGGTAGGCCAGACCGCTGGCCTTGCACACCAGTTCGTCTTTCTCCTCATCGTACACCAGCGGCGCCTTGCTCACCGGGCACACCAGGATGCTGAGTAACTTCTTGTCGATCATGGGCCGCTCAACCTGCAAAAGGGGCGACATTATACGCAAAAATCCCAAAAAACGGGGACAGAAATTCTGGGCAATTTCGGGGACAGTTTACTTAATTTCGGGGACAGTTCACTTAATTCAAAGCCGAGTCTCCCCACGGCGTGGATTCTAGAATTAAGTAAACTGTCCCCGAAATACTCGAAATTCAGGGCATCGGGGGGACCAGGAGCTGGGGGTCGATACGCTGGTTGCGCCAGCTCATGCGCCAGTCCAGGTGCGGACCGGTGGCGCGGCCGGTGGCGCCGACTTCACCCAGCAGGTCGCCGGCGCCGATTTCCTGCCCCTCCTTCACCTGCACCCGGCTCAGGTGCAGGAAAGACGACGACAGGCGGTAGCCGTGATCGAGGATCACGGTGCCGCCCGAGTAGAACAGGTCCGGCTCCGCCAGGGTTACCACCCCCGGGGCCGGGGCGTACACCGGGGTGCCGGCGGGCACCGCCACATCCACCCCGTAGTGGGGGCTCTTCGGGATGCCGTTGTAGATGCGCTGGCTGCCGTAGACGCCGGAGATGGGGCCGATGGCAGGCCAGGTGAAACCGACCCGGGCCGCGGCCAACAGGTCCGGCCGCTCGATCGTGCGGCCCTTGGCCCGCCCTACCAGGGCCCGCTCCCGGGCGATGCGCTCGGCCAGTTCCGGCGGCGGGGTCACGGTCTGCTGCGGCACCCCCTCCACCCGCTGGATATTGTACTGGCGCGGTCGCAGGGTCAGCGCCCGGCGGCAACTGTGTGGCCCCTGGACCTCCAGTTGCACCGGGCTCTGTGCGTCACGCCCCAGGCCGAACAGGGTGCTGCCGTCCTCCAGCACTACCAACGCCTGGCCGTCCACGGTCACCGAACTGCCCGGGGCCACCCGCCCCCACACCAGCCCGCCGGGGGTCAGGTTACCCTCCAGGTGGATGCAGTGGTCAGGCCCCGGAGCTTCCGCCTGCACTCCCGGGGCAAGGCCCCAGAGCACCAGCACGGCAACGAAGACACGGTGCCTGAAGGGCCTCATTCGTCTACCTTGCCCCGCAGCGCCTTGACCCGCCCGCGCCGGGTTTTGCTGTCCATCCGCCGTTGCCGTGCTCCACGGCTCGGCCTGGTGGCCACCCGCTTCGCCCGGGTTTTGGTCGCCTCGACAATCAGCTGCACCAGTCGCTCGATGGCGGCCTCCCGGTTGCGGTCCTGGCTGCGGTACTCGTCGGCCTTGATCACCACCACACCGTCGCTGCTGATGCGCCGATCGCGGAACCGCAACAGGCGCTGCTGGTACTCCGGAGGCAGGGACGAGGCCCGGATATCAAAGCGCAGCTGTACCGCCGAGGACACCTTGTTCACGTGCTGGCCGCCGGCGCCGCGGGCCCGGATGGCGCTGAAGCTCACCTCACTGGCGGGGATACTGACCTTGTCATCGACTTCAATCATGGGACCCATTGTGGCGCCGGCTCGAGCCAGTTGAAAGGGCCTGTTGACTTTACGGCGTCCTGACCTATTATGGAGCACTGTACTCCATAACGGATCGAACATGCAAAACCTGGCAGGCAAGACCGCGCTCGTGACCGGTGGCGCTTCCGGTATCGGGCTGGGCATCAGCAGGGCCCTGCTTTCGGCGGGCATGAACGTCGCCATCGGCGACCTGCAGGCCGATGCCCTGGCCGCGGTCGAGGCAACACTCGGCAGTCCCGAGCGCTTGCTGGCCGCCCCCCTCGACGTCACCGACTCCAGGGCCTATGCCGCCTTTGCAGACGCCGTGGAAGAGCGCTTCGGCAACATCCACCTGCTGGCCAACAACGCGGGGGGGGTGGTGTCCGGCCCCATCGAGCAGGCCAGCATCAGCGACTGGGACTGGGTTATCGACGTCAACCTGCGCGGCACCGCGAACGGCATCGTCACCGTGCTGCCGCGGATACTGGTCCACGGCGAGGGCGGGCATATCCTGAACACCGCCTCCACCTCGGGCCTGCTGCCCCACCCGGGCGCGACCATTTACATCACCACCAAGGCGGCACTGATCGGGATGAGCGAGGCCATGCGCGGCGAACTGGAACCCAGGGGCGTCATCGTGTCCGTGTTGTGTCCGGGGCCCGTGCAGTCGCGCATCTCCAATGCGGGCAGGAACCGGCCCGAGGTCTACGCCGGGTCCGGCTACTCGTCGGCACCCGCCGCCGGCAGCGACCAGTTGCCCTCGTGGATGATGAGTGCCGATGAAGTCGGGGAGCGGGTGCGCAGCGGCATAGAGCGGGACCTGCTCTACATCTTCACCCACAGCGAGCATCGCGAGGGCCTGCAGGAACGCGCCGCGGCCATCCTGGCGGCACTGCCGGACCGGCCACAGAGCGACGACCTCAGGACGGCGATGGCTTCCACCCTGAGCAATCCGATCCACGCCGCCGAGATCGAGCGGCACCGAGCAGGAGACTAACCATGAGTGGGTCCAACGAGGACATTATTCGCCGCTTCCTCTCCCTGTGGGCGACGCGCGAGGCCGATGCCATGGCGGCGCAGTTCGCCCGGGACGGTGTCTACGACAACGTGCCCGACAAGCAGCCCATGGAGGGCAGGGAAGCCATCAGGCAGTGGCTGCACGCCTGCTTCGAGCACCTGACGCGCATCGACGTCGAGATACTGCACATGGCCACTGACGGCGAATGGACCCTCAGCGAGCGGCTGGACGTGCACGTGATCGGCGAGAAAAAGATGCCGCTGCCGGTCATGAATGCCTGCCGCATCGTCGACGGTGAGATCGTCCTGTTCCGCGATTACTACGACCGCCAGACCGTGGCCGAACTGGGCATGGGCTGACACACGGAAAAGGTGATGGCCCGAAAAAAACTGTACCAGGCCCACTACGCCTCCACGACCGACTCGCGGGTGCTGCAGACGCGGGCCGCGTTGCGCCAGGCCCTGCTGGAGCTGGTGGACAACAAGCCGCTGGAGCAGATCACCATTCGTGAAATCGCCGCCGCCGCGGGCGTCGGCTACAACACCTTCTTCCGGCATTACCCGGCCAAGGAGGACCTGGTGAAGGCGATCGTGACGGACGAGCTCAGCCACCTGATCGAGTTGTCCGTCACCACCCTGGACGCCTCCAACCAGACCGAGGCCGCCCGGGCGCTGTGCCGCTTCGTGGCGGAACACGACGCCCTGTGGTCCACCCTGCTCACCGGTGGCGCGGCCAATACCCTGCGCGACGAATTCATCCGGCTGCTGCGGGAAACCGCGCCGTCGAGAATGTCCAGCACTGCGAAATGGCCGGCGGAAATCGGCATCAGGCTGGTGGCGGCCGGCACCCTGGAACTCCTCGCCTGGTGGCTGGAGCAGCCGGACCGCCTGCCGGTGGACGAGATCGCTGAAATTTACGAACAACTGGTCGTCGCACCCGTCGTCAGCGCCTTCGCGAGCTGACCGGACCGGCCTCAATGGTGACAGCACAACACCGGTTTTTGACTCAACCCGATTGCAGGCAAACCCTATGAAAACCCACTATAAAATCACGATTCAAAACCTGTTTCGCCCATCCGCCCTGCCCCTGGCTGCCGTGGCGCTCGGGCTGGCGGCGCCGGCGCCCCTGTCCCTGGCCCAGGGCGCGCTGGAGGAGATTATTGTCACCGCCCAGCGCCGGCAAGAGACGCTGCGCGATGTGCCGATTTCGGTGGCGTCGTTCTCCGCGGACGCGCTTGCCAGCAGCGGGGTGAGCTCGACCATGGGGTTACCGGAACTGGTGCCCAGCGTGCAGGTAGCGCGATCGGGTCCCTCGGCGACGTTTTTCATGCGCGGTGTCGGCAACACCAGCGGCGGCACCGGGGAACAGGGCACGAACGCCTTCTACGTCGACGGCGTGTACATCGCGGACCTGAAGCAGACCGCCATGAAATTCAACAATATCGAGCGGATCGAGGTCCTCAAGGGGCCCCAGGGTACGCTGTTCGGGCGCAACTCCAGCGGCGGGCTGGTCAACGTCATCACCCACGAGCCCGACGACACCGTGCGAGCGAAGGCCAACATGGGCATCGCCAACTACGACACCTACTCGGCCCAGGCCTATGTGGGTGGTCCGTTGACCGAAGACCTCAGCGCCGATATCGCCCTGACCTACACCGACCAGCAGGAGGGCTGGGGTAAAAACCGCTTTACCGGCGAAGAGATCAACGAGGGCTGGGACTGGGGGGTTCGCAGCAAGTGGGTATGGCGACCTGGTGAACGAACCAAGGTCATCCTCGCCGGCGACTACGCCCGCTCCTCGGATACCATCGGCACCGCCTTCCGCCTGCCGCCCGGTTCCGTCGGGCGGCTCGGCGACCTGCCGCCGGACCGCATCCACGACACCGACACACCTGAGGACCAGTTCATCGAGCTGCGCTCCTGGGGCCTGAACCTGACCGCGGAATTCGACCTGGACTGGGCCACCCTGACCAGCATTACCGGCACCCGCAAACTGAAAAACGACAGCGCCCTGGACTCGGACATGACGCCGCCGGAAATCGCCTATATCGAGGTGCACGATAAAGAGCAGTCGTACCAACAGGAGCTGCGCCTGGCATCGAACTCCGACGGGCCACTGGGCTGGCAGGCCGGCCTGTTCCTGCTGCGGGTCGAGGCCGAACTGCAACCCCAGACGCACACCGGTCTGGCCTTCCAACTCAATCCGAACGGCGACGGCGAATACGACGTGTTTTCCACCCTGGACACCACCTCCTATGCCGCCTTTGGTGAACTCTCCTGGGAGCTGACGCCGACCACCCTGCTGATAGCAGGGCTGCGCTACACCCGCGACGAGCTGGACTTCGAGGGGGCACAGCTGCCGATCAATGACTCGGCGGCGGTGCCGCGGTTTGTCGACGAGTCGAACACGGAAACCGAGCCGACCTGGCGCCTGGTGGTGCGTCAGGACCTCACGGACAAGATCAACGCCTACCTGTCCTATAACCGCGGCTTCAAGGCCGGCACCTACTCGATGTCCTCGATCTTCGTCGATCCGGTGGAGCCGCAGACCGTCGACGCCTACGAGCTGGGCCTGAAGTCCCTGCTGCTGGACGACAAGCTGCGCCTGAACCTGGCCGCCTACCACTACGACATCAGCGATTACCAGGTCCGTTCGGCCACGGCCACCACGCCGTCCCCGATCCTGCTGAATGCGGCAGAGGTGGACATCGACGGTATCGAGGTGGAGTTCGAGGTGCTGGCGACGGAGAATTTTCGGGTGTACGGGTCGGCCACCTGGCTGGACGCGGAGTTCGACGAGTTTCCCTTCGCGCCCTTTTCCTACCAGAGCCCCGCCGTGTGTACGCCCGGGGGGTCGCAACCCGGCATGAGCACCGGGGCACCGACTGGCGGCTCGACCGTATGCATCGGCGACGCCGCGGGTAACGACACGCCGGTGGCACCGGATTTCGCCGGCACCCTGGGAGCCCTGTACACGATGCAACTGGGCGGCGCAGGCGAGATCGATTTTGCCGTCAACTACAGCTACAACGACGGCTACTTCTTCGAACCCGACAACCGCCTGGACCAGCCCTCGTTCTCGGTACTGAACGCTTCCCTCGTCTACCGGCCCGCCCCGCACTGGAGCGTCGAGCTGTGGGGCCGCAACCTGGAAGACGAGACCTACTTCGTGCAGAAAATCGCGGTCTCCTCACTGGGAGACAACGGCGTGGCGGCGGCGCCGAGAACCTACGGCATCAACTTCAGATACGACTACTAACGACTACCGGAGGACCTTGAACCATGGCTTCTATCGACGCAGCAAACACAGCAATTCCGGATCACGTCCCTGAAGAACTGGTCTGGCCGCACAGCCTGAACGAGTTCACTTCCGAACTGGATGACCCCTATCTCGCCGCCGCGCGCCTGCACGAGGGCCCGGGAATTATCTGGGCCCGGGAAGCCTCGCTGGGAAAACCCGGCTGGGTCCTGACCCGGCACGAGCTGATCCGCGACGCCTACCTCGACTACGAACACTTCTCCAGCACCCGCGACGCCCATACTGGTGACGTGCTGGGCGAAGGCATGGTGAGGATGATCCCGGTGGAAGTCGATCCACCGGAGCACCAGCAGTACCGCCGTATCCTGAACCCCCTGTTCACACCGAAACACGTCAACAGTTACGGCGACATGGTGCAGGCAACCTGCGACCGGCTTATCGACAACATCGCAAACCCGGCGAAGTGCGAGTTCATCAGTGAATTCGCCGAGGTGTTTCCGAATTCCATTTTTCTCTCCCTGCTCGGCATGCCCCAGGACAAGCTGCCCCAGTTCCTGGAGTGGGAGCGGCAACTGCTGCGTTCCGGCGACCAGTCCGACTACGAGAAATCCAGCGAGGCGGCGAAACTGATCTTCCAGTACCTGCATACCTTCGTGACCGAACAGAAAGACAACCCGGACCGGACCGAATTCATCGACGCATTGCTGAAGGGTACCATTGACGACCGTCCGCTCAACGACCTGGAGATACTGGGCTACTGCATGCTGTTCTACGTGGCGGGCCTGGACACGGTCTACAGCACCCTGGGCTGGATCATGCGCCACCTGGCCAACGACCAGCCGCTGCAGGACCACCTGCGCAACAATCCGCAGGATATCCCGAAGGCGGTGGAGGAATTTACCCGGGCCTTTGCCGTGCCTGCGCCGCACCGCCGGGTGGCCAAAGACTTTGAATTCCACGGGGTGAAAATGCGCGAGAACGACGTGGTGCTGCTGCCGCTCTACCTGGCATCGCGGGACCCCGGGGTCTACCACGATCCGCACCGGATCGATATCCATCGCGATACCCGCAATATCAGCTTTGCCACCGGCCCCCACACCTGTCTCGGCATTCACCTCGCCAGGCGCGAAATGCGCACTGTACTGGAGACCTTCCTCGCCCGGTTCAGCAGTATCCGGATGCAGGACGGCGAGCCGTACGCCTACCACACCGGTGGGGTGCTGGGGGTGGACCGACTGCCGTTGGTGCTGAGCCCCTGACGTGCCCCCTGCACGGCCAGCGGGAAAACATCCCGGGCACTTTGTACTATCATTGGCCGTCATGTCACGCTACCGACCACCCCGGCGCCGGGGATCACCGTATATCACCCCCGAGGGCGAGCAGGCCCTGCGGGCAGAGTTGCACCAGTTGTGGAAAGTGGAGCGGCCGCAGGTGACCAGCGCCGTGCACGAGGCAGCCAAGAATGGCGACCGTTCGGAGAACGGCGACTACATCTACGGCAAGCGCCGCCTGCGGGAGATCGACTCCCGGGTGCGCTTCCTCAACAAGCGGCTGGAGGAACTGCAGGTGGTGGAGCGCGCACCGGACGACCCGAGCCGGGTGCGCTTCGGGGCCTGGGTCACCCTGGAGGATGAGGACGGCGTGGAGCAGGCCTGGCGCATCGTCGGCCCGGACGAGTTCGACGTGGCGGCAAAAAAACTGAGCATGGATTCGCCCATGGCCCGGGCACTGCTGGGTAAAGGGCTGGACGACGAGGTGGAGGTGGCCAGCCCGGGCGGGCGGCAGCGCTATTACGTCACGGCCATCCGCTACGAAAGCTGAGGCCGCCTAGTTGCGCTTGCCGCGCTTGCCGAACTGTCGCTCCATGACCTGTTGTTCCTTCACGCTGCCCCGGCGCTGCTGCTTGGGCGGCAGGCCGGCCATGCGGTACAGGCTCTTGACCTCTTTCGGGTCCAGTTCCACCCACTGGCCCTGCTTGACCCGGGAGGGGATGAACACCTCGCCGTAGCGGACCCGCTTCAGGCGCGACACGGTCAGGCCCTGGGATTCCCACAGGCGCCGCACTTCGCGATTGCGGCCCTCCATGATCACCACGTAGAACCAGTGATTGATGCCATCGCCGCCGCCGTCCTGGATATCGGTGAAGCGCGCCACCCCGTCTTCCAGCATCACGCCATCCAGCAGTCGCTGCAGCATGTCCTCGTCCACCTCGCCCATCACCCGCACCATGTACTCGCGCTCGATATTGGCCGAGGGGTGCATCAGGGCATTGGCCAGTTCGCCATCGGTGGTGAACAGCAACAGGCCCGAGGTGTTGTAGTCCAGCCGGCCGATGGATATCCAGCGCCCGGATTTCAGCGTCGGCAGGCGTTCGAACACGGTGCGCCGGTTCTGGGGGTCCTTGCGGGTGCAGACCTCGCCGGTGGGCTTGTGGTACAGGATACAGCGGGTCTCCTCCGCCGGCGGTGCCTTCAGCGGCTTGCCGTCCACCGCGATCCGGGCGCGACCGTCCACCCGGTCGCCCAGGGTGGCGGGTTTGCCGTTGACCGTGACCCGGCCCTGCTCGATCCAGCGCTCCATCTCGCGGCGCGAGCCGAGCCCGGTACGGGCGAGGACTTTCTGGAGTTTTTCGCCGCTGGCGGGCGCTTCAGTACTCAAGGGGAGTCGCGCGGGCTCAGGCCCGCGGCTCGGAATCCACTGCCCCGGCGGGCAGTTCGGCTTCTTCCGTCGCTTCGGTTTCGGCCTCTTCCTGAGAATCAGCAGCGGTCGCAGACTCGCCGACCTCGGCAGCCACGGTACCCGCCGCTTCGGCAAAGGCCGCGGCCTCTTCCGCGTCAGCCGCGGCGCGATGCTCCGTACCGCCGACCACGGTCAGCCCCGGCGCATCGCCCGGCACCGCGCTCTCCTGCTGGCCGGGTTCACCGGATGCCGTGCCGGGCAGCGGGTCGGTAAAACCGAGCTCGGCATTCAGTGTTTCCAGGTCGCGGATTTCCGCCAGCGCCGGCAGCTGGTCCAGGGTCTTGAGATTGAAGTAGTCCAGGAACTGGCGGGTGGTGGCGTACATGGCGGGCCGGCCGGGCACATCCCGGTGCCCGACCACGCGGATCCACTCGCGCTCGTGCAGGGTCTTGATGATATTGGAGCTCACCGCCACGCCGCGGATCTCCTCGATCTCGCCGCGGGTAATAGGCTGTCGGTAGGCGATCAGGGCCAGGGTTTCCAACAGCGCCCGGGAGTACTTCTGGGGCCGCTCGTGCCACAGCCGCGCGATCCAGGGGCTGAGGTTCTGGCGCACCTGGAAGCGGAAGCCGCTGGCCACTTCCTGCAACTCGAAGCCGCGATCCTCGCAGCGCTCGGCCACGGCCTTCAGGGCCTCGCGAATCTCGGTGTTCTCGGGCCGCTCATTCTCCTCGAACAGCTCCGCCAGCTGCGCCACGGTGAGGGGCTTGCCTGCCGCGAGCAGGGCGCCCTCGACAATCTGTACCAGTCCGGTTTCCGCCATTTACTCCGACCTTGCCTTGACGTGGATGGGACCGAAAGACTCGGTCTGCACGATCTCCACCAGTGATTCCTTGATCAACTCCATCACCGCCAGAAAGGTCACCACCACACCGAGGCGGCCCTCGCGGGCGGAGAACAGGGCCACGAAGGGCAGAAACTGCTGCCCCCTGAGCTTGTCCAGCACTTCCGACATGCGCTCCCGGGTGGACAGGGCCTCGCGCTGGATATGGTGACTCTCGTACATGTCCGCCCGGCGCAGCACCTCGGACAGGGCCAGCAGCAACTCGCGCATGTCCACATCGGGATCGGGGCGCTCGCGGTTGATATCCGGGGGATTGGCGCTGCCGGTCCAGGTGTCGCGCTCCAGGCGCGGCATCTCCTCGATGTCCTCAGCCGCTTTCTTGAACCGCTCGTACTCCTGCAGGCGCCGGATCAGTTGCGCCCGCGGGTCTTCCTCGTCGTCTTCCACCTCGGAGGAGCGCGGCAACAGCATACGGGACTTGATCTCCGCCAGCACCGAGGCCATCAGCAGGTACTCCGCCGCCAGTTCGAACTGCATGGCATCCATCATCTCGACGTACTGCATGTACTGCTCGGTGATCCGGGACACGTCGATCTCGAGGATGTCGAGGTTCTGGCGCCGGATAAGGTACAGCAGCAGGTCCAGGGGGCCCTCGAAAGCCTCCAGGAACACCTCCAGCGCCTGGGGTGGGATGTACAGGTCCTTGGGCAGTTCGGTGACCGCCTTGCCCATGACCACCGCGAAGGGCATCTCGCCCTGCTGCGGCTGGACCGGGCCCATCACGGGCGCCGCCTGGGACTCTTGCTGGGTCTGGGAATTGGTTTCGCTCACGGTCTGGCACACGTCAGTTGTTATGCCGGCAGTATACCGTGCTTTGCCGGTTCGATATACGCTCAGGCGCGCTCATCCTTGGGAGATTCCATGACCACGTAGGTCGTGATCGCGCTGACCTGCTCCAGGGTGCCCAGCACATCGGTGTGAAAGACCTTGTAGGCGCGGATGTCGGTCGCTTCCACCCGCAGCAGGTACTCGAAAGCGCCGGTAATGTTGTGGCATTCGCGCACCTCCGGCGAGCGGGTGATGGAGCGCTCGAAGGCCCGCTGGGCGGCCTTGGTGTGATTGGACAGGCCCACCGCGATGTAGGCGGTAAAGCCCACTCCCAGTTTGGCCCGGTCCAGCACCGCGCGGTAGCCGCGGATGACGCCACTGCGCTCCAGTTCCTGCACCCGCCGCAGGCAGGCGGAGGGCGACAGCCCGACCCGCTGCGCCAGCTCGATATTGCTGACCCGACCGTCCACGGTCAGTTCATGCAATATTTTGTTGCCTATGGCATCCATGGAGATCATATGTTGCGTAATATCGGCGGTGTGACGCAACAAAGCAAGCACATTGCGCAATATTTGACCTATAGTAAGCCCATGACCTACGAACTCATCACCGGCCTGCTGTTGTTTTCCTTCGTCAGCTCCATTACCCCGGGGCCGAACAACCTGATGTTGATGGCATCCGGCGCCAACTACGGGTTCCGTCGGTCCCTGCCGCACATGCTGGGGGTGGCACTGGGATTCACCTTCATGGTGCTGATGGTCGGCGTGGGGGTGGCGCAGCTGTTCCAGCGTTTCCCGCCGGCCTACGACGTGCTGCGGGTGGTGAGCGTGGTCTACCTGCTGTGGCTGGCCTGGAAAATCGCCACCGCCGCCCCGCCCTCCGAGGGTGAGGAGAGCCACGGCCGGCCCCTGACCTTTCTGCAGGCGGCGCTGTTCCAGTGGGTCAATCCCAAGGCATGGACCATGGCCCTGACCGCGGTCACGGTGTACTCGCTGGGGGGGGACCTGAACGCCGCGCTGCTGGTAGCCCTGGCCTTCGGCACGGTCAACCTGCCCTGCGTCAGTGCCTGGACGCTGCTCGGGCAGCAGATCCGCGGGTTTCTCGTCAGCCCCGCGCGGCTGGCCGCGTTCAACTGGTGTATGGCGCTGTTACTGGTGCTGTCCCTGTACCCGGTGCTGCAGCCGCTGGCGACCTGAGGCGGGAATCCAGTCCTCTCGTCGTTCCCGCGCAGGCGGGAATCCAGGGCCGGTAAAGTGCCTCTCTGGATCCCGGCGTTCGCCGGGATGACGAGGGCGCAGGGATGGCGAGGGCGTGGGGGCGGCGGGTTAACCGGAGTTTAGAAAGTCTCGAACGGCTCCGGGTCACCCTTGCCCACCCGCAACACCAGCGGCACCTCGTCGGCCAGGTCCACGACCGTGGTGGGCTCCATGCCGCAGTAACCGCCGTCGATGACCGCGTCCACGTCGTGCTCCAGCAGTTCCCGGATTTCGTAGGGGTCGATCAGGGGATACTCGTCCCCGGGCATGATCAGGGTCACGCTCATCAGCGGTTCACCGAGGTCTTCCAGCAGGGCGGCGGCAATGGCGTTGTCGGGCACCCGCAGGCCGACGGTCTTGCGCTTCGGGTGCAGCAGGCGCCGCGGCACCTCGGAGGTGGCGCGCAGGATAAAGGTATAAGGACCGGGCGTGCAGTGCCTGAGCTGGCGGTAGACGGCGTTATCGACCCGGGCATAGGTGGCGATCTCGGACAGGTCGCGGCACACCAGGGTGAAGTTGTGGCGGGCGTCCAGTTTGCGGATGCGGCGGATACGGTCCAGCGCATTCTTGTCCCCGATATGGCAACCCAGGGCGTAGGCCGAGTCGGTGGGATAGACCACCACGCCGCCGTCGCGGATGATATCCACGGCCTGGCGCACCAGCCGCGCCTGCGGGTTATCGGGATGGATCTGGAAAAACTGGCTCACGCGTTGCCGTCCTCTGCTGCGGCCCGGGGCGGTGTCAAAAAGCGTTGCCAGACGCCCTCCAGCCCCTCCAGGCGCGGCAATTCTACACCCAGATCCGGGCTGTAGGGACCATCCCGATGAAAATCGCTGCCCAGGGAGATTGCCAGCCCCTGTTCCCGCGCCAGGCGCGTGAGCCGGGCGGTCTGGTCCGGGTGCTGGCGGCCGCTGGTGATCTCGATCGCACGGCCACCGGCGGCGGCGAAATCCACCGCCAGGCGCCGCAATTTCATGCGGGTGAAGCGGTATTTCAGGGGGTGGGCCAGCACCGCCACGCCGCCGGCGTCAACAATCCAGCCGACCGCGCGGGCCAGTTCCGGCCAGAACGCCTTCACATCGCCGGTTTTGCCCTGTCCCAGATACTTGTCGAAGGCCTCGTTGATGTCCGCCACGTGACCCTGCTCCACCATCCACTCGGCGAAATGCGGCCGGCCCAGCTGGGAATCCCCCGCGTGCCGACAGGCACCCTCCAGGGCACCGGGAAAGCCCCGGGAGGCCAGCCGCACGGCAATTTTCTCGCCCCGCAGCCGGCGCGCCTGGTCCAGTTCCGCCAGCCCCTCGGCCATGGCCGGGTGGTCACAATCCATGCCCAGGCCGACGATGTGCACGGTGGTGCCGGACCAACGGCAGGACAACTCCACCCCCGGAATCAGCCGCGGCAACCCGTCCTGCCGCGCCAGCCGGGCGGCTTCCCGATAGCCCGCCACGGTGTCGTGATCGGTGATCGCAAACAGTTCCACAGCGCGCTCGGCGGCGCGCGCCAGCAGCTCGGCCGGGCTCAGGGCGCCGTCAGAGGCACTGCTGTGGGTATGGAAGTCTATGCGCACAATCTTTACACTCTACTGCCCGGCAAATCCGGGCCCCTGCAATAGTCGTCCCGACGGGCGTCGCATGGTAACACGGTGGACCCCCTGTACTCATGAGCCAACTGATCGAATTCATTCCCATCGCCCTGTTCTTCATCGTCTACCAGATGAAGGGCGAGACGCTGGAAATCGCCGGCTTCAGCCACACCTTCGACGGCATTTTCTCCGCCACCGCGGTATTGATTGTGGCCACCGCGGTGCAGCTGGTGGTCAGCTACGCCCTGACCCGGAAACTGGAAAAACGCATGATCTGGTTGTTCCTGGCAGTGCTGGTATTCGGCGGCGCCACCCTGGTGTTCCGCAACCAGATGTTTATCCAGTGGAAGCCGACCATATTCAACTGGGTGCTGGCACTGGCCTTCGGCATCTCCCAGTTTGTCGGGGAAAAGAACCTGATGGAGCGCACCCTGGGCACCCAGATCCAGCTGCCGAAGCCGGTCTGGACCCGCCTCAATGTTCTGTGGGTGAGCAACTTCGCCGTGGTCGGAGGGCTCAACCTGGTGGTAGCCTACTCCTTCAGCGAGGCGACCTGGGTCAGTTACAAACTCTACTCCGCCATCGGCTTCACCCTGCTGCTGACCATCATCACGGCGCTGCTGATTCACCCGCACCTGAACGAAGAACAACTGACCGACAAGTAAGGATCCAATGTGTTACGCACCCTGCCCCTGATACTTATCCTGCTGGGCACACTCGCCCAGGCCCAGGATACCCGCTATATCAGTGACAAACAGTTCATTCCCGTGCGCAGCGGCGCCGGCAACCAGTTCCGCATCATTCACCGCGGCCTGCCCTCGGGCACCCGGCTCATCGTCAAGCGCATCGACGGTGACTGGGCCGAGATCAGTACCGAGGGAGGTATCGACGGCTGGGTGCGCGCCCAGTACCTCATGAGCGACCTGCCGGCCCAGAACAAGCTGGACGCCGCGGTGTCCCGGGCCGAGACACTGGCGGCCCAGAACGCCGAGCTGAAGCAGCAGCTACAGGCCCTTCGTGCAGAAAAAACCACGCTGGAAGGCGAGCTGGGCGAGACCAGCGCCCAGCTGGGCCAGGTTTCCGACGAATTCACCCAGCTGAAGCAGATCTCCGGCAAGGCGGTGCAGCTGGATACCGACAACCGGCGCCTGGTGGAGAGTGCGGAGAACCTGCGCTCCGAGGTGGAAATGCTGGAAGTCGAGAACCAGCGGCTGCAGGACAAGCTGGACAGCGAGGCGTTCATGAACGGCGCGCTGGCCGTGCTGTTGGGGGTTGTTATTACCCTGGTGGTGCCGCGCCTGTGGCCCAAGAAACGCCGCAGCTCCAGCTGGGCCTGACCATTGTACTTTTTATCCAACCGCAGGAGACCTGACGTGCTGCACAGAATACTGGTTTTTGTCCTGAGCCTGAGCCTGGCCCCACTGGCGCTGGCACAGGAGGACGCGAACGACAATCCGCAGGTGATCATCAGCACCAGTGCCGGCCTGATGACGGTGGAACTGTTCGCCGACAAGGCGCCCGTGACGGTCGCCAACTTCTTGAAGTACGTGGATTCCGGCCACTACGAGGGCACCATTTTTCACCGCGTGATCAACAACTTCATGATCCAGGGCGGCGGCTTCACCCAGGACCTGGAGCAGAAGGAAACGAGGGCGCCGATCGTCAACGAGTCCAAGAACCGCCTGCACAATGTGCGCGGCACCCTGGCCATGGCGCGCACCGCGGACCCGGACTCGGCCACGTCGCAGTTCTTTATCAACCATCGCAACAACCTGCGCCTCGACTGGGCGCCGGGCAAGCCAGGCTACACCGTGTTCGGCAAGGTGATCGACGGCATGTACGTGGTGGACAGCATCGCCTCCATGCCCACGGGCAAAACGAAGGGCTTCATGGACGTGCCGGTGGAACCGGTCTTTATCAACGAGATTGTCCGCGTCGAGTGATGATCGCCCTCAGCGTCAACCTCAACAAGATCGCGCTGATCCGCAATTCGCGTGATACCACCAACCCGAGCGTCCCGCAGCACGCACAGATGTGCATCGACGCGGGGGCGGACGGCATCACCGTTCACCCGCGCCCGGACCAGCGCCATATCCGCGCCCGGGACTGTTATGAACTGGCCGCCATGCTGCAGGTGGAGTTCAATATCGAGGGCAACCCTTTCACCAGTGCACGCGCCAGCGACCGCGCCGGGGTAGGCGATTATCCCGGCTTTATGGCCCTGGTGAAGGACATTCGCCCGGCCCAGTGCACCCTGGTGCCCGATACCGACGGCCAGCTGACCTCCGACCACGGCTTTGACCTGAAGAAAGACGGCGACCGCGTGGCTCCCCTGGTGCAGGAGTTGCAGTCGCTGGGGATTCGCACCAGCCTGTTCATGGACCCCGACCCGGAGCAGATCCGTCTCGCGGCCCAGACCGGCACCGACCGGATCGAACTGTACACCGAGAGCTACGCCAAAGCCTTCGCCCGGGGCGACAATGTAGACGCGGTGTACGCACAGTTCCACAAGGCCGCCGAGGTCGCGGCTGAGGAAGGCCTGGGCCTGAACGCGGGCCACGATCTCGACCTGAACAACCTGCCGCGCTTCAGCACGATCCCGGGACTGCTGGAAGTGTCCATCGGCCATGCGCTGACCGTGGATGCCATTCGCATGGGCCTGGCCAACGCGGTGCGGGCCTACCAGCAGGCACTGGGGAAAACACTATGAACGGCAAACTGAGGGCCCTGCTGGACAAGCAGGAAATCACCGAACTGGTGCACAGCTTCGCCCGCGCGGCGGATCGCCACGACCACGAACGCATGCGCAGCCTCTATCACCCCGATGCCATCGACGATCACGGCGCCTTCTTCAAGGGCCTGGCGATGGAGTTCATCGACCGCCTGCCGGAAATCCAGGCGCCCATGCAGATCCTGCACCACAACATCACCACGGTGAACATCGAACTGGACGGCGATTACGCCGAGGGCGAGGTCTACGTGCTCGCGTTTCACCAGGTGGCCACCGACGAGGGCCTGGTAGACCTGCTGATCGGCGGGCGCTATTTCGACAAATACGAAAAACGCGGGGGCGTATGGAAGTTCAGCCACCGGGCGGTGGTGGCCGACTGGACCCGCTACCACGAGCCCTCCGCGGTGGTGCTGGACCACCCCATGATCGAGGGTTCGCATATCGGCCGGCCCGGACCCACAGATCCTTCCTACAGCTTTTTCCGCCTGCTCAAACGCGGCGCCTGAGCACCGCGCTCGATAAGCCTGCCGCGATACCAGCCTCGCCCAGGTAGACCCGCACGTCGCGGAACTCCGCCGACTCATCCAGGTCCGGCAGTGTGCAGGCCTGCTCCCGCGCGATCTGGCGATAGGGCGGCAGGTTGAAATCCCTGATGCGCGAGTCCGCCACCAGGGTCTGCGGCGCCCGCTGCAGGAAGCGCTCCAGCCAGGGCAGATTGCCGCGGTCGTACAGCACGTCGGCGACGATGATCAGGTCGATCTCGCCGACGACCTGCTCGTAATCGTCCACCAGGGTCAGCTCCACGCCATTCAATCGTGCGTTGGCGGCGGTGGCCGCCAGGGCCTGGGGATCGAGGTCACAGGCTATGGTCTCACGCGCCCCGGCCAGGGCCGCCGCCACCGCCACCACCCCCGAACCGCAACCGAAATCCAGCACTCGACGGCCGCGCACCCATTCCGGTTGCTCGAGCAGGTAGCGGGCCAGCACCTGCCCCGAGGCCCAGCAGAATACCCAGTACAGGGGCTTGTTCATCAGCTGCAGCATCTGCTCTTGGCTCAGCGCGTGCTGGGGGTAATCGGCGTTCAACAGGAACAACTGCAGCTGCGGGGTGTGCGGCAGGGCCGTGGCCTCGATGCGCGCACCGGGCAGGTGGGGGGCGATGAATTTTGTCAGCTGGGGTTCGATCATCGACAATGGGGCTATGGAATTACCGCCCTATATTGTGCCCCACAGCGAGGAGGAAATCGTCATCCTGCACGAGGATGACGACCTGCTGCTGGTGCGCAAGCCGCACCTGCTGCTCAGTGTCCCCGGAAGGCACCCGCTCAACCACGACTGCCTGATCAGCCGCCTGCAGCGCGACTATCCCGGCGCGTCCATCGTGCACCGGCTGGACCTGGACACCTCGGGTATCATGGTGATCCCGCTGAACAAGGCCTGCCATGGCCATATCAGCCGCCAGTTCCAGCAGCGCCGGGTGGAGAAGAGCTACGAGGCGGTGGTGTGGGGGGAAGTGGTGCAAGACAGCGGCGAGATCGACCTGCCCATCGCCACCGACTGGCCCAACCGGCCGCTGCAGATGATCTGCCACGAGCGCGGCAAGGCGGCCCTGACCCGCTACGAGGTCATGGCGCGGCTGGCAGGTCGCACCCGCCTGTTGCTGAAACCGGTGACCGGTCGCTCCCACCAGTTGCGCATCCACCTGCGGGAGCTGGGCCACCCGATCCTCGGCTGTGACATGTATGCCCACCCGCAGGCCCTGGCGATGTCCGACCGCCTGCTGCTGCACGCCACCCGGCTGGCCTTTGAGCACCCGGCCAGCGGCGAGTGGCTGGAGGGGTATTGTGCGGCGGATTTTTAGGGAGGGGTGGCCGCATTTGATCTGTCACGGTGCTTGCCGGTGGGAGTTCTGAAGCCTACGATACTGTATAAATACACAGTTTCTAGCAGGTGCTGTCCATGGGACTTCCCGCCATACAGGTAACCGCGTCGGGCGCGGACGATGAACTGCTCGGGCAGGAAATCGTGCTGCTGTCTGCGCGAATCAATGTGGCCAACTACCGGCTGCTGAAACTGATCGCCGAGTTCGACCGGCGCGGCGCCTGGCGCTGTGGTGGGACCGTGCGCTCCTGCGCCCACTGGCTGGTGGCCAAGTGCGGCATCGACCTGGGCGCGGCCCGGGAGCGGGTGCGGGTGGCGCGGCGACTGCTGGATTTGCCGCTGGTCGATGCCGCGTTTGCCGGTGGCGACCTGAGTTTCTCCAAGGCCCGCGCTATCACCCGCGTAGCCACGCCGGACAACGAGGGCCTGTTGCTGGGACTGGCGGAACAGGTCACCGCCGGGCACCTGGAAAAGGTGGTGGCCCGCTACGAGCCGGTGCCGGATGTGGTCATTCCGGCCGAGGCACAGGTGATCCAGCTGGCGGATGCGGCCGAGGGGGCCGCGGAGTCGCTGGCAGGTGAGGCGCCGGCGGGCGAAACGCCGGGCGCCGCCGGGCGGGAACAGGCCCGGGAAGAGGCCCGGGAGATGTTCTGGTTCCAGGACGAGGACGGCAACTGGGTCATCCACGCCAGGCTGCCGCCGGAGCAGGGACAACTGGTGGTGAAAACCCTGGAAGCCCTCACCCGACCCCTGGTGGAGGAACGCAAGGACGAATGCAAGGCGCTGCAGGCGGCGCGGCTCCGGGCCGCGGCAAAAGCTATCCGTCGTCATCCCGGCGAAAGCCGGGAACCAGTCCCCGAACTGCACCAGGTGGAAGAAAAAATCTCCGCGGAAACGTTTGGCGAATTCATGAACCAGGCCCGGGCGGATGCCTTCGGCAACCTGGTGGAGCACTTCCTGGCCATGGCGCCGGACTACCGCCAGCTGCAGGGGCTGACCGGGGCGGAGCGGTGCCAGGTGATCCTGCATATCGACGTGAATACCCTGCGGCAGCAGCGGGCCGGGGTGTGCTGCGCGCACGGCCGGGCGCACTTCGAGGACACGCCGTGGCTTTCCGCGGAAACGGCCCGGCGGTTGGGCTGTGACGCCTCACTGGCCACGGTATTGGAAGACGAGCAGGGTCGGGTGCTGAACGTGGGGCGACGAACGCGGGTGGTGCCGGCGCCTGTCCGGCGGGCGCTGAAGGAGCGGGATGGCTGTTGCCGGTTCCCCGGGTGCTCGGAGTCGAGGTACGTGGACGCTCATCACGCAATTCACTGGGCGGATGGCGGCGAGACCTCGCTGGAGAACCTGGTCACCTTGTGCCGCTTTCACCACACGCGGCTGCACGCGGGGTACTTTGAGATGCGGCGCGGGGCCGGGGGTGGCTGGGAGTTCATCCGGGCGGGGCCGGATCAGAGGTAGCTGCACCAGTCACTCCAGCTGCCGCCGTACAGGATGGCGTCGTCACGCCCCAGGGTAGCCAGGGAAAACAGGTTGACGCAGGCGGTCACACCGGAGCCGCAGTAGACCACCAGTTGCTGTTCATCCAGCAGGTCGTTCCAGTGGGCGCGCTGGGCTGATTCGTCGCGCAGGCTGCCGCCCTCATGGGTCACGTTCTGCCAGGGGCGGTTCAGGGCCCCGGGGATATGTCCGGCTACCGGGTCGACGGGCTCTTCCAGGCCGAGGTAGCGGCGCTCCTCGCGGGAGTCTACCAACGCGGCGCCGGTTTCCTGCAACTGGCGCAGGCTGTCGATGTCGCACAGTCCGGACCAGTCGCCCACCGCGGGCACGGGACAGGGGCACGGCGAGGGGGCCTCGGATTCCAGGGGCAGTCCTGCGGCGCGCCAGGCGGCCAGGCCCCCATTCAACAGCCGCGGCGGCCGGTAGCCGAGACTGCGCATCATCCACCACAGGCGCGCGGCGAAGGCCAGCCGGTTGTCATCGTAGGCCACCACCGCGGTGTCGCGGTCGACGCCGCAAGCGGCCAGCCGCTCGGCAAAAGTGCCGGGCTGCGGCAGGGGATGACGCCCGCCGTGCTCGGCTACCGGTCCTGACAGGTCCCGGTTCAGGTCCAGGTAACAGGCGCCGGGGACATGCGCCTGGTGGTACAGGCGACGCCCCTCGTCGGGATCGGCGAGAGAGAAGCGGCAGTCAAATATCACGGTGTCGGTGGCAGCCGCCAGTTCCTCGCTGTTGATCAGAAAATCACTGTCCATGGGCAGGCACTTTTGACTAAACTGGGACCAGACAGGATACGGGTTTCCGCGATGGTTACCACCTCTCGCAATGCACGGCAGCTGAAGATCGTGGTCAGCCCCAACTGCTCCGCCAGTTGGCGCGCCAACAAGTTGCTGCTGATCGGCCTGGCCGTGCCCTCGCTGCTGATCGCCGGTGCGTTCGCGCTGGCCGGCGCCTGGGTGGTGCTACCTTTCGCGGGGCTGGAGTTGACCGCGCTGGGCTCAGCGCTGTACTACGTCAACTGGAAGCTGCGCTATCGCCATGTGATCACCCTCAGTGACGACAGCGTGCGCATCGACAAGGGCTATTACGCACCGCGCCAGAGCTGGCAGTTCCCGCGCCAGCACACCGGACTGGCCATACGACCCGAACGCCACCCCTGGGACGGGCCGGACCTGTGGCTGCACGACCGCTCCGAGCGGGTCACCGTGGGGGAATTCCTGAACCGGGAGGACAGCCTGAAGCTGGTGGAACTGCTACGCCGGGAAGTGCGGGTGGCCAGTCACAGCCGGTCTGGCCAGCGCCGTTTCTAGCGCGTCGATACCGCACGGACTCAGATGTCCTCGAAGTCTCCGTGCCGTCCGCGGCCTGATGCAAACCGGGTCGCACCCTGTACCGTTTCCATGGACTTCACCACCGCCAGGCCGCGGCGAAACTCGTTGGCCATGGCCTGCTCGAATTCCAGGTCCCACTGTTCACAGGCACTGAGCCGGTCCGAACGCAGGCAGTACTGGGGAAAGCGACTCAGCTGTTCCGCGATGGCCAGGGCCTCGGTCAGCGCGGAGCCGTCGGCCACCACCCGGTTGGCCAGACCGATGGCCAGCGCCTCCTGTGCCGCCACCGGGCGACCGGTGAGAATCAGGTCCATGGCGCGGCTGTGCCCGATCAGACGCGGCAGGCGCACGGTGCCGCCGTCAATCAGCGGCACGCCCCAGCGGCGGCAGAATACGCCCATGATTGCGGACTCCTCCACCACCCGCAGGTCACACCAGAGCGCCAGTTCCAGGCCGCCGGCCACCGCGTGACCGGCCACGGCCGCAATCACCGGCTTGCCCAGCACCATGCGGCTTGGCCCCATGGGACCATCACCATCGGGTTCCAGGCGATTGGCGCCCTCCCCTGCGGCCAGGGCCTTCAGGTCCGCTCCCGCGCAGAAGGTGCCATGCTCGCCGTAAAACACCGCCACGTCGGCGCCCTCATCGGCATCGAATGCCCGGAAGGCATCGGCCAAAGCCGCGGCCGTGGCGCCATCCACGGCGTTCCTGGCGGCCGGTCTTGACAGGGTGACCAGGGTCACCCGCCCCCGCTGTTCTACCGTTACAGACACATACCCTCCCTAGCGCCGCCGTGGCCGAACCAGGAACCAGCTCGCCAGGACCAGCGCACCAAATACGGTATACACCAGGATGAACACCCATCCCGGCGCCTCGTAATATAGCAGCCGCTGCAGCCAGTGGGCGATGAAGGAGCCCTCATACAGAGGCTGTCCGGCGCGCTGGCGCAGGGCCATCTCCCAGGTGGTGAGGGGGCAGACCAGGCCCAGCCAGGACTGCACGACCACCACCGCCACGGCCAGCAGGTGCAGCAGCCGGAACGTGCGGCGGCGCACCCATTCCCAGCCCAGCCAGCCGCCGCAGTAAACCAGCAACAGGCCGCCCACCACAAAAACAACAAAAGCGGCATGCAGGATCAGGATAAGGTCGGCCGCGAGCGCCATCGCTACTCCGGCTGTGACAGCCCTGGCGGAGACTGGCCCTTGCGCAGGCAATCGCGGTTGGTCAGGAAAAAAACGGCGGTGGCGAAGATGGCGCCCAGGCCGTCCGCCAGGATGTCCTTCTGGGCATCCCAGACATCACCCTGGGAGCCAAGCACGGCGATACCGGCATCGGGATCCGCCAGCAGGGCGAAACGCCACTCGAAAATCTCGTACAGGCCGGCCACGGTGAAGATGGCGCAAATCGGGAACAGGGCCAGCACGACGACGGAGTTCACCAGTCGCTGCCGGAGCAGGATTTCAGCTAGGGGATAGGCATAAAAACCCACGGTAAAGTGCGCAATGCGATCGTAGTGATTGCGCTCGAAGCCAAAGGTCTCCGTGACGAAATCGAAGGGCACCCGCGCGAAAGTAAAGTGGCCGCCGATGGTGTGCATCACCACCAGGAAGGCCATGAACACAAAGCTCGGAATCGAGAACGGGTGGTAGCGATCCACTGCCACTATCCCGGCCACCAGCAACAGGATCGGCATGTTTTCCGCCCACCACACCGCGCGGTCGTAGGGTGCAATGGCGCAGACCGCAAATACCAGCAGGTACAGCGCGACAAACATCGCCAACGGTGGTCGCAGCATAGATGCTCCTTTTTTGCTCCCTTGCCGCCCTCCAGGGCCTTGGCTGGCCTGACATCATACCGCCCCCTCCGGGGAGGTGATCGTGCCCGTAAAAAATATTCTAATCCTGCTGGTCAGCCTGGCGTTACTGCAGAGCTGCAGAAGCAGCGCAGGCTGCGAAATCGATGCCTCCCTGGCGGAAGGTGATGACCTGCTGTTGCGCACGTTGTCGGTTTCCTGCGCGCGCTGGTGGTAACGAGACACTCCGAGGCCCTGATCGACCCGCGGCGAATCCATATCAGCGGCTGGTGCACCGGCGGCGGTTTCGCCGCCCGCGCCGCCTACGTCCGGGATTTCATGCGCCGCTTCCGGCCCCCCTGAGCTAGTCCTTCAGCTCGACCAGTACCACCTCGACCGGCCCGTTGCCGACATTCTCCGGGCGGTGCTGCTCATTCTCCGCCCAGCTGGTAGCGCCGATTTTCGTGGTCATATCCTCGGACGTACCATCGGGCAGGTGCATACGCACGGTGCTGTCGCTCAGGAAGACGGCCAGGTTGGGGCCGTGGGTGTGCATAACCGATTTCTCGCCCGGGGCGTACTTGACGCGGATCACTCGCAGCCGGTCATTCTCGAATTCGACGGTGTAGTGTGCCGGGTCGGCGACCACCGCATCCTCGGCGGCCAGGACTGGAGGAACCAGTAAAAACGGTGCGAGGGCCGCAGCTGCCACAGTTGTCTTGATCATCTTGTTTCTCCTCTCGGATAGCACTGTCGATAGCGGTAAACCGCGGGCAAAGTATAGTCCAGGCTAACTATTACGCCAGTGCAGGGAACGACCCCGTGCACAGCAACTCCCTGTATAATCCGCGATTCCGAATTACCCCTGAACCCAGACTCCATGCCAGACTCACCCAACAAGACCGTAGGCTTTATTTCCCTGGGCTGCCCCAAGGCCCTGGTGGACTCGGAGCGCATCCTGACCCAGTTGAAGATGGACGGCTACGACATCGTGCCCAGTTACGAGGACGCCGAGGTCGTGGTGGTCAATACCTGCGGCTTCATCGACAGCGCCAAGCAGGAGTCCCTGGACGCCATCGGCGAGGCCATGAGCGAGAACGGCCGGGTGATCGTGACCGGCTGCATGGGCAAGGGCGAGGACGCGCAGACTATCCAGGCACTGCACCCGAAGGTGCTGAGCGTCAGCGGGCCGGCGGCCTACGAGGAAGTGGTCAGCGCGGTGCACCAGTGGGTGCCGCAGGAACGCCGGCACGACCCCTACACCGACCTGGTGCCGCCCCAGGGCGTCAAGCTGACCCCGCGCCACTATGCCTACCTGAAAATTTCCGAGGGCTGCAACCACCGCTGCAGCTTCTGCATCATCCCGGCCATGCGAGGCGACCTGGTCAGCCGTCCCATCGGCGACGTCATGACCGAGGCGGAGGGCCTGGTGCGGGCCGGCGTGCGCGAGCTGCTGGTTATCTCCCAGGACACCAGCGCCTACGGGGTGGACCTGAAGTACCGCACGGATTTCTGGAACGGCCGGCCCATGAAGTCCCGCATGCAGGAACTGTGCGAGGCGCTGGGCGAATTCGGCGTGTGGGTCCGGCTGCACTATGTCTACCCCTACCCGCACGTTGACAACATCGTGCCCCTGATGGCCGAAGGCAGGATCCTGCCCTACCTCGACATCCCGTTCCAGCACGGTTCGCCGGAGGTCCTGAAACGCATGAAGCGCCCGGCGGCGGCGGAGAAAGCCCTGGACCGGATTCGCACCTGGCGCGACATCTGCCCCGACATCACCCTGCGCAGCACCTTTATCGTGGGGTTCCCCGGCGAGACCGACCAGGATTTCGAGACCCTGCTGGACTTCCTGCGGGAAGCGCAGCTGGACCGGGTCGGCTGCTTCCAGTACTCCCCGGTGAAGGGGGCCGCCGCCAATGCGCTGCCCGACCCGGTACCGGAGGAACTCAAGCAGGAACGCTGGGAGCGCTTCATGGCGCTGCAGCAGGAGATCAGTACCGCCCGCCTGCAGGACAGGGTCGGGCGCAGGATCGAGATCCTGATCGACGAGGTGGACGACCAGGGCGCCATCGGCCGCTCCAGCGCCGACGCGCCGGAGATCGACGGCAAGGTCTACCTCGACGGCGCCAGCGACCTGCGGCCGGGAGATTTCGTCGAGGCGGAAGTCACCGCCGCCGATGAATACGACCTCTGGGCGGGCTGAGTCGGCGATGAACCTGCTGCTGTTCCGGCCGGAGGAGTTGCGCGACGGCCGATTGATGATCGCTGACCGCCGCCTGCAGCACCTGCTGCAGGTCCACCGGGCACAGCCGGGGGACCGGGTCCGGGTCGGCGAGATCGGCGGCCTGATGGGCCGGGGCCTGATCCGGGAACTGGGCCCGGATCGCGCGGTGCTGGCGTGTGAACTGGACCAGCCGCCACCCCCCAAGCAGGCCCTGACCCTGGTCCTGGCCCTGCCCCGGCCCAAGATGCTGCGCCGCATCCTGCGCGCGGTGGCGGAATTCGGGGTGCCCGAGTTGCACCTGATCAACAGCTATCGGGTGGAGAAGAGTTTCTGGCAAACCCCGGTGCTGGCTCCTGACACCATCGAGCAGTACCTGCTGCAGGGCCTGGAGCAGGCCCGGGACACGGTGCTGCCCACCGTGCAGTTGCACAAGGGCTTCAAGCCCTTTGCCGAGGACCGGCTGCCGTCCCTGCTGGCGGCCCGGCGGGGGCTGCTGGCGCACCCGGGCGACTACCCGGCCTGTCCGCGCGAGGTGCATGGCCCGGCCCTGCTGGTGATCGGTCCCGAGGGCGGCTTCATACCCTACGAGGTAGAAAAATTACAGGCCGCGGGTTGCGAGACCGTGTCCCTGGGCCCGCGCATCCTGCGAGTGGAGAACGCGGTGACCAGCCTGCTGGGCAGGCTGACCTCCGACGCTTGACTTAAGCGACCTGCGCGGCCCGACCTGCGCGGCTCGACCTGCGCGGCCCGACCTGCGCGGCCCGACCTGCGCGGCCCGACCAGAGCAGGACGGCCGCTAGAAGCGGTACTGGATTTCCGCCCCGTACAGACGCGGCGGCGCCACCGAGTAACCGGCCACCCCGGCGGATTCGGTCAGCGCCGTGCCGCCGACCACGTAGTCCTCGTCCGTCAGGTTGCTGCCATAAATGGCGCCCACCCAGTGCTCATTCTCGGATACCCAGGTCACCCGCGCGCTGAGGTCGAACTGCTCGTCCTCGAACAGAATACCCAGGTCGCAGCTGGTGGAGTCGAAGCAGTACTCGATATCACGTTTCAGGCTGGCCTGGATGCGCGGCATGATGGTGCCGAGGGAGGTGTTCCAGGTGTACTGGGCCGCCAGCAGGTAGGTCTCCTCGGGCAGGCGCGGCAGGTTCTCGCTGGAGCGGTCGTTGGGACAGGAGTCCACCTGCACCACGGTCAGGTCGGCACGAACGCAGCCCGGGGCGGGCTCGGCGGTCTCCGCCAGGGTCACCTTCGTGTCGTCGAATTCCTTGATCTCCCCGTCGCTCAGGGTGACATTGAAATTGATCATCAGGTTATCCGTGGCCAGCCAGGTGGTTTCCAGCTCGAAGCCCTTGATGGTCGATTCCTTTGCATTGATGGTCGCCCCCGCGGGCGAGTTGGTGATCGGGTTGATAATCACCGTGGTCAGCTGCCGGTTCTTGTAGTCGCTATAGAAGAACGCGCCGTTGAGGCGCAGGCGGCGGTCGAGCAGGTCCAGCTTGAAACCCAGCTCCAGGTTCTCCACTTCTTCCGGGTCGAACTCCTCCAGTTCGCCGGTGGGCGCCTCGGACAGGCCGCCGGACAGGAAGCCCTCGCTGTAGGTCAGGTACACACTGCCGGTATCGATAACGTCCCCGCCGTCTATCAGGTACTGGATGCTGGCCATGGGCGAGATATCGTCGTTCGTGACCTTCTCCTCGGTGTAATCCAGCGGGATGAAACCGAAATTCGGGTTGTACTCGAAGTTCGGCCGCCCCACGAAAAACAGGCCACCACCCACCGGCGACACCGGGCCGCCGTTGAGGTCGAGGGTGGGGGGATCAACCTGCTGCCGGTCGCGCGCCAGTTCGCGCTCCTCGTCGGTGTAGCGCAGTCCCAGGGTGCTGCGCCAGTTGTCGTTGTACTGCCACTCCACCTGGGCAAACACCGCCAGGGCCTTGTTGTCCGCGCTCAGTTCCGAGGCGGAGGTGTTGAGGAAAAACAGGTTGGATATCGCCGGGTCAAACGGCCCCAGGAAATTCACGTTCTTGCGATTGTCGGTCTCCTCCTGGAACCAGTACACCCCGGTGACGTACTGCATGCGGTCGTCGAAGGCGCTGCCGATCAGCTGGAACTCCTGGCTGTACTGGTCGGACTGGGACAGGTCGCTGTAGGGGTGCTCGAAATTGGTCCGGTGCAGGAAGGGGATGCCGGTGTGATCCAGTTCATCATCCTGGCCCGCCTCGGTCCCGCGCCAGCCGGAGACACTCTTGAAGCTCAGGTCCTCGCTGATATCCCACTCCACGACCAGCGAGACGCCCTTGTTCTCCGACTCGTAGCGGCCGCCGAGGTCGGAGATCACCGTGCGTTCGTCCCCCGCATCCGCCGCGTCCTGGCAGAAGTCATCCAGATCTCGGGGACCACCGGGGCTATTGGCGGTGGAGGGCCGAATGGCCAGGACATTGAACAGTTCCGCCTGCCAGCCCCGGATCTCGGGCACGGGCAGGCATTTCTGGGGCCGGGCCAGCTGTTCGGTCTTGGCATAGTTGAGGTTGAGGTTCAACGCCAGGCTGTCCGAGGGCGACAGGCGCGTCTGCCAGATAACGCTCTGGCGGTCCTCGTCCATGTAGTCGTCGCCGTCGAAGCGGTTCTTGATATGGCCGTCCCGGTTGATGGCGACCCCGGAAATACGTGTGGCCAGGATATCGGTCAGGGGCAGGTTGAAGACGAATTCCCCGTCCAGGCGGTCGTAGTTGCCGACCCGCACGCCGACCGATCCCTCCACCTCGTCCACCGGCCTGTTGGTGGTGAAGACCAGTGCGCCGCCGGTGGTGTTCTTGCCGAACAGTGTGCCCTGCGGGCCCCGCAGCACCTGGATCGACTGGATGTCGTTGATATCCAGCAGCGCCCCGTCGGGACGACTCACGTACACGTCGTCGATGTAGATGCCGACCCCGGAATCGATGTTGGCGCCGGTATTGCGCTGGCCCACGCCGCGGATGTAGATGTTGGCCAGCGGCGCGTTGCCGTTGGCCGACTGCACCTCGATGTTGGGCGCCACGTTGTTCAGGTCAGCCAGGTTGCGCACCCCGGCCTCGCGCAGGGACTCGGCGTCCAGGGCGGTCACCGCGAGCGGTGTTTCCTGCATGGATTCGGCCCGCTTGCGGGCGGTTACCACCACCTCCTCCAGGATCAGTTCCTGGGCCTGGGTGGCTGCCCCGGCGAGCAGTGACAGGGCGACGACGAGTGGCCGGGTACGGCCCTTGAATGCTGGCATGCTAACACCTCGTTGTAATTATGATCGGTGCGCCTTATAGCGGACGCTGCTATAGATATACCCATGCATGGCATCACTGACAAGCCTTTGTTGACGGTGATCAAGGTAAAAATACCGCCGATGGGGTGTCATTCATGTGGTGGTTTAGATAGTTGAGGAGGTAACCATGCTGAGCGTGGCGGAAATCATGACCCGCGAACCCTATACCCTGGGGCCCGACGACAGCCTGCAGCAGGCCAGGCAGCTGATGGAAGAACACCACATTCGCCATATCCCGGTGGTCAGCGGGGACCATACCCTGGTGGGTGTCGTTTCCCAACGCGATGTGCTGGCGGCCAGCGACTCCAGCCTGATGGGCGATACCGGCACCCAGCGCTACGTGGCCCTGTCCTCGGTCATGACCAGCCCGGTGCAGACGGTGGACCAACACGCCAGCCTGCGCGGCGCCGCCATGCACCTGCAGAAGAACAAACTGGGCTGCCTGCCGGTGCTGACCGACGGCAAGCTGGTCGGCATCGTGACCGATTCCGATTTTGTCGCGGTGGCAATCAACCTGATGGAACAGGCGGAAATGAGCGAGCCGGACGAGAGCGACTTCGAGGAGGATTTCGACTAGGGCGCTCCCCGCTTGCGCGGGGATGACGAATACGGGGGCACTGTCTAGCTCTCGTCCGCGGCAAACAGGGACAGCTGGCCGCGGTGTTTTTCCCCCCGGGGCTGCAGCCGCAGCCCCACTCCCAGCAGTCGCACCGGTGCGGCCTGGCGCGGCCAGGCGGCCTCCAGGATGCGGTGAAAGGCCGGCGCCGAACACCAGGTCTCGGCGCTGTATTCCAGCAGTTCCTCGCGGGTGGTCTGGGTAAAGTCGCGGTACTTGATCTTGACGAAGCGCTTGCTGGGCACGTAGCGGTCCTCGATGCGCGCAAACCGACCGGCCAGTTCCTGCAGCAACCGATCGACCTCCGCCACCATCTGCGGCAGCTCGGGAATGTCTTCCGCGTAGGTCCGCTCCACGCTGATGGACTTGCGCAGGCGGCTGGTCTGGACCTCGCGCCGGTCCACCCCGTGCGCCACCTCCGACAGGCGCCTGCCATACTTGCCGAAGCGCCGCACCAGTTCTTCCACGGGCACCCCCTGCAGGTCGCCGCAGGTGCGCACCCCCATCCGGTGCAGCTTTCCCGCGGTCACCTTGCCCACCCCGTTGATCCGGTCAACCGGCAGCTGGAACACAAACTCCGGCACCTGTTCGGGAGCCACGGTAAACTGGCCATCGGGTTTGTTCCAGTCGCTGGCCACCTTGGCCAGGAACTTGTTCGGCGCCACGCCGGCGGATACCGTCAGGCGCAGTTCCTCCCGCACCCGCTGGCGAATCTCCTGCGCGATCAGCGTGGCGCTGCCGCCACAGGCGCTGGCGCCGGTCACGTCCAGGTAGGCCTCGTCCAGGGACAGGGGTTCGATGCGCCCGGTATAGTCGCGGAATATGGCGTGAAACTGGGCCGAGACCGCGCGGTACAGCTCGAACCGCGGCGGCAGGATGGTCAGGGCCGGACACTGGGCAAGCGCCCGGGCCGAGGCCATGGCGGAGCGCACCCCGAACTTGCGTGCCTCGTAATTGGCGGTGGCGATAACTCCGCGGCGGTCAGCGCGGCCGCCCACGGCAATGGGGGTTCCCGCCAGGGCCGGGTTCTCACGGGTCTCCACCGATGCGTAAAAAGAGTCCGCATCGACGTGGATGATCTTGCGCTGGCCGTCCAGGGTGGGGCCCTAGTCGAGTTGGTCGCCGTGCTGGCTGAGGAACTTGCGCAGCTTGGGCGCCACCACCATCTGGCAATAGCGGTTACCGGGATTGTTCACGAAGTAGTCCTGGTGATAGTCCTCGGCCACGTAAAACCGGTCGGCCTCCTCCAGGGTGGTGACTACCGGGTCGGGCCAGGCGCCCGAGGCATCGATGCCCGCGATCACTGCGGCGGCCGTGGCCCGTTGTTCATCGTCCTGGGGGAAAATTGCCGAACGGTACTGGGTACCGACATCGGCGCCCTGGCGATTCAGGGTGGTGGGATCGTGCAGGGCGAAGAACAGCTCCAGGATATCCCGGTAGCCGATCTGCTCCGGGTCATACTCCACCCGGACCACCTCCGCGTGACCGGTATTGCCCCGGCACACCGCCTCGTATGTGGGGTCCGGCAGCTGCCCGCCGGCGTAGCCCGACTCCACTTTCTTCACGCCACGCACCCGCTTGAACGCAGCTTCCAGGCACCAGAAGCACCCGCCGGCCAATATGGCTGTTTCCATCGTCGCGGTTCTCCTTCGAATTACCGTGGAGCGATAGGGTAACCCGCCACGCGGATTAGTTATACTGGGCGCATGCCACTCAATCGCCGCCAGTTGCTGCAGGCGCTGTCTGCCAGCACGTTTGTCATCAGCCTGGGCAAGGCCCGCGCGACTACGGCGTACCCGGCAGGTGGCGGCCCCGGCCGGGTGTCTTTTCCCCAGGGGGTCGCCTCGGCAGACCCGCAACCCCACAGCGTGGTTCTGTGGACCCGGGCCGAGCCGGTCGGCGGCGCTGACCGGGTGGCGTTGCAAGTGCAGATCAGCGACCACGAGTCCTTTGAACAGGTCCTGTGGGCGAGGGATCTGGAAGCATTGACAGACAGCGACTATACCGTGCGCGCACAGGTGCAGGACCTGGAGCCCGGGCGCACCTGGTTCTACCGCTTTGTCACCCCGGAAGGGGACGTGTCCCGCACCGGCCGCACCCTGACCGCGCCCGCACCCGACCGGCAAGAGCCCCTGCGGCTGGCGTTTGTCAGTTGCCAGAATTTCGAGAACAATCACTACGGCGCCTGGGCCCGGCTGCTGGCGGACGACCTGGCAGCGGCACCCCGGGACCAGCTCCAGGTGGTGCTTCATCTGGGAGATTTCATCTACGAGCGGTGCTGGAACGGGTTGCCGGACGGGCGGGGCCAGTTCCGCACCGTGCCGCCGTTTCCGGATGGCGCCGAGGAGGAGGACCGCCGCCACGCGGTATCGCTGGCAGACTACCGCCACCTGTACAAGACCTACCTGGGCGACCCCCATCTGCAGGCGGCGCGGGCCCGCTGGCCCTTCATCTGCACCTGGGACGACCACGAATTCAGCAACGACAATTTCCAGAGCTACTCCACCTACGGCGGCCGCAATATCCTGGAGGCGGCGCGCAAGCTGAACGCCAACCGGGCCTGGTTCGAATTCATCCCCGCCGCGCTGGACGAACTGGTGGGCCAGCCGTCCCACGGCTACCGAGTGGCAGAACTGACCGGTGAGGGCGAGGCGGACAATGCCGGCGCCTGCGACAGCCTGCGGATTTACCGCACGCTCGCCTGGGGCAGTGCAGTGGACCTGGTTCTCACCGACACCCGCAGTTACCGCAGTGGACCCTGCCTGCCGGATGACTTCGCCAGTCAGCACGGCCTGCCGCTGACGCCGCTGGACATGGTGCAACTGGCGGATGCCGGCCGCGCCTTCAATAACGGCCAGCCGCCGGCCCGTATCCGCCCGGGGGAGACCGAACTGGACAATCCCTGGCGCGACCGGGAACCGGGCAGCTGCCTGGGGCCGGAACAGCGGCAGTGGTTCCTGGATACCCTCGGACGGTCGCGCGCCACCTGGAAACTGTGGGGCAACTCCCTGCCGCTCCTGCCCCTGCGCCTCGACCTGTCCGCCATCCCGCTGGCGGGTTACCGGGACAGCCTGCTCACCCTGGACCCCTGGGCCGGCTATCCCCACGAACAGGCCCTGCTGATGGACAGCCTGCGCGCGGCCGGCGTCACCGGGCTGGTCTCCCTGTCCGGCGACCACCACCTGCACGGTGTCGCCACGGTGGCCGGTGATCCCGCGGACGACGCCCCGGTGGCGGTGGATTTTGCCGTGGCCGGTATCAGTTCCACCCCGATGTACGCCGACCTGTTGCGGGAAGCCGGCAAACAGCCGGCCTTCCTGCCACTGGTCCAGACCACCCGGGATGGCGTCCCTGTTCCCAACTGGCACCTGACCCTGTTACAGGGCTGCATGGCAGCCTTCGCCTACGACAAGACCGGCGTCTCCACACTGGCCCGCTGGTTTGGCCCCAACCAGGCCAACCGCGGCCTGCGCTTCGTGGACTGCCTGGCCAACGGCTACGGCCTGGCGCACTTCAGCGCCACGGAGCTGGCGGTGGAAATGGTCACCCTGGACGGCATGGACCAGCCATTCGAACAACCGCCGCCGGTGGCCTACCGGGCCGGATTCCGCCTGCCCGCCTGGTCCGACGGCGGGTCACCGCAGCTGGAGGGGCCCTTTTTTGATGGCCCGCCCCCCTTTCCCTTCGATACAAACCCGGTGTAAGCTGGAGCCATTACCAGGGTCGGACACGTAACGACACTGTCATATTGCAGGGCTATTCTGGCCCCGGTTGCGGTGCAGGGACACCGCGCCGATACATTGCAGAAACGATTGAAAAGGAAGAATTCCAATGACTGGAACGGACTTTAACCCCAGCGAGCTTTGCAGCCGGAAGCTGTGGCAGCTGGTCAAACAGCCCCGGGACAAGGACCTGGGGGAAGCTGAACTGCGCAAGGCCATCGCCGAGTTGGCGGCCCGTCGTCACTACCTGCGCGAGCTGGAGGACCTGGGACGCCTGAAGCCCTGATCCCCGGCTAGCCGCCGAACCCAATGGCCAAACCCCCTACCACCCGCTCCAGTTCCGGTGAGATCGCCAGCTTCCTGGAGCGCAGCAAACAACTCACCCGGTTCAGGCAACAGCAGCCCCGGCTGCTGTTCGCCATCGACGCCACCGCCAGTCGCCAACCTACCTGGGACAGTGCCATCCACCTACAACGGGAGATGTTTCTCGCCACCCGGGAACTGCCCAGTCTGGCAGTGCAGTTGTGCTACTACCGCGGCCTGGCGGACTTCTATGCCAGCCCCTGGCTGGGAGATGCCGAGGCCCTGGCGCGGCAGATGGCCCGGGTAAGCTGTGAGGGGGGCCATACCCAGATCGCTCGCCTGCTGCGCCACGCGCTCGAGGAGCACGGTCGCCAGCCCGTGCGGGCGCTGGTATTCGTGGGCGACGCGCTGGAGGAACACCCGGACACCCTCAGTGAGCTGGCGGGCCGCTGCGGCCTGTTGCAGTTGCCGCTGTTCCTGTTCCAGGAGGGGTCGGACTACCGGGTGGAGCAGACCTTCCGCCACATGGCCAAGGTCAGTGGCGGCGCCTGGGCCCACTTCGAGCCCGGCAGTGCCGACCTGCTGCGGCAGCTGCTGGGGGCGGTGGCGCGGTACGCCGCCGGGGGCCGCGAAGCCCTGGCGGACAAGCGTGACGAGGGTGTTAAACTGCTGCTGGAACAACTCAAGTCCTAGGGAGCCCTGGTGCCGAGACTTATCCTGCTGTTGGCCATCGGCCTCGTGATCTACCTGCTGTACCGCCGGGCGCAATCCGCGCCACCCCACAAACGCCGGGGGGAATACGTGAAGCTGGTGCTGGGGGTGGCACTAGTGGCCGTGATCGTGCTGACCCTGGCGGGCAAGATGCACTGGATCGGCGCCGCCATCACCGGTCTGCTGGTGGCCATGCGGCAACTGCTGCCGACCCTGGTACGCCTGTTTCCCGCGCTGGCATCACTGCGCGGCAGCGGCGGACCCAGCCAGGGCCAGAGTTCCACGGTAGCCACCGACATCCTGCGCATGCACCTGGACCACGACAGCGGCAAACTGTCTGGCGAAGTCCTCAAGGGCCACTATCGCGAGTGGCGCCTGGACGACATGAACCACGACCAGCTGCAGGAGTTACTCGACTACTGCCAGCGGGAGGACGCGGAGTCAGCGCAACTGCTGGACAGCTACCTGCAGCAGCGTTTCGCCGACCAGGGCGGGTTCCAGCGGCAGCAACAGCAGACAGCGGGCAACGGCACCAGCATGAGCCGCAAGGAGGCGCTGGACATCCTGGGACTGGGCGAAAACGCCACCGAGGAAGAGATTGTCGCGGCGCACCGCAAGCTGATGCAGAAACTCCACCCGGACCGGGGTGGCAGCGATTACCTGGCGGCCCGGATCAACCAGGCCAAGGACTATCTGCTGGGTTGAAATTTCCCCGGGGAACCCCATGTCGAACCGGGTATCCAACCTATTCCAGGTACAGAAGAGGAAGCATCCAGACACCATGAGCGAAGTATTTGTTATCCGCAACCAGTTGGGTCACTACTGGGGCAAGGGCAAGGCCTGGGTGGACGGCCGCGAGGCCCGCGCCGTGATGCGCGTCCGGCACGAGGACGAGGCGGTCAACACCCTGTTCGAGCTGAGCTCCCGGGATATCGAGTTGCGCGGCCAGGTGGTCGCCGCCGCCCTGAGCGAGCGCGGCGAACCGATCGTCGAGCCCAGCGCTATTCCCCTGCCGCAGGCTGAGGTACCGGAACCCGCGGTTACAGAAGCCCGGACCGAGACTGCCGAGGAGCAACACTGATGCGTATCCTGCTGTTTCTGGCCACCAACCTGGCGGTGCTGGTGCTGGCCAGCATCATATTCAATTTACTGGGACTGGAAGGCATCCTGGCCGCCAACGGGGTCGACCTGAACCTCGGCGCCCTGCTCATATTCTGCGGCCTGTTCGGCATGGGCGGTTCCCTGGTGTCCCTGTTCCTGTCCAAGTGGATGGCCAAGCGCGGCACCGGCACCTATATCATCGAACAGCCCCGCAACCGCGAGGAGCAGTGGCTGGTGGAGACCGTGCGGGAACTGGCCGCAGAGGCCGGCGTGGGCATGCCGGAGGTCGGTGTGTTCCCCTCGGAGGCGGCCAACGCCTTCGCCACCGGCTGGAACCGCAACGAGGCCCTGGTGGCGGTCAGCGCCGGCCTGCTGCGGCGTTTTTCACCGGCCGAGGTGCGGGCGGTGTTGGCGCACGAGATCGGCCACGTGGCCAACGGCGACATGGTCACCCTGACCCTGATCCAGGGCGTGGTGAATACTTTCGTGATGTTCCTGGCCCGGATCATCGGCCACACCGTGGACCGGGTGGTCTTCAAGACCGAGCGCGGCTACGGCATCGGCTACTTCGTGGTAACCATCGTCGCGGAGATCGTGCTCGGCATCCTGGCCAGCATGATCGTGTTCTGGTTCTCGCGCTGGCGCGAGTACCGGGCCGATGCCGCCGGCGCCCACCTCACCAGCAACGGCGACATGATCGGAGCCCTGCAGCGGCTGCGCGCGGAACAGGGCCTGCCCCAGGACCTGCCCGGGGAACTGACCGCGTTCGGCATCAGCGAACAGCTGAAGGAAGGGATGATGCGGCTGTTTGCGTCCCACCCGCCGCTGGAGGAGCGGATCAGGGCGCTACAGGGCGGATGAGGTAGTCGCTCATCGGAATGACGTCGATCTTGTCGAAGTCGATAAAGCGCGCGCAGCTGTCCATCATCGCCTGCATATTGTCCTGCAGCAGACCGGCGTCGCCACCGGCAGCGTAAAAGGCGTCGTCGGACGCCATCGCCTCGGGCGGAAAGTGCTCCTCGATCATGGCGGCGTAGGGTCTCGCGCCCTGCGTCAGCGGGCGCACGATAACGTTCTGCCGGTAGCCGAAGGTCGACTGGGTGTCGATCGCCACGCGGGTGTGACTGCCCTGCCAGATCTCCAGCCACTCCTGTTCGGTCAATCGTGGCGGACGCTCCAGGAAGACCACCTGGCACATGCCGTAACCCCGCTGCCCCGGCACCGCGAGATGCGTCCGGTTCACCAGCGGCTCCGCCTCGGTCACCAGGTAGCATTCGAAATGGTCCACCACCGGGGCCAGCGCGGCCTCGAGCGCGGCCCGCTCCCGCGCCTGGTCCACCCAGGCCGACAGCAGGCCGTCCGGCAGCGGCTCGTTGCTGCACATGCGCCGGTGCCCGGCCGCCGCCACGGCGCCGTCCGCCACCGCCAGGCGCAGACCGCGCACTGAATCGTCCGCCAGCAGCGGCTCGCCCAGCGCCAGCAATTGCTCGCGAAAGTCGTCGCCGTCGACGGCGTCCGGCTTCCACAGCGGCAGGATAATTTTTTCCATAATGACTCCCTACACGCCCATCGGCGGGGTAATCGTGGCGGCATTGTCAATCACCATCTGCGCACCGTTGACGAAGCCGGACTCATCCGAGGCCAGGTACAGCACCAGGTTGGCGATGTCTTCCACTTCACACATATTGCCCGCCTTGCCGATGGCGTCAATCTCCGCCTGGGTGGCGGTGTCGCGACCGGTCGCCACCTTCACCACCATGGGCGTCTTGACGCCGTCCGGGTGAATGGAGTTACAGCGGATGACATTCTTCTGTTCCTTGCAGTACAGCGCCACATTGCGGGTCAGGGCCGCCACGGCGCCCTTGCTGGCGCTGTACCCGGCCAGGAATGACATGCCGTGCAGAGCCGCTACCGAGGACATATTGACGATGCTGCCGCCACCGCTGTCCGCCATGGCGGGGATCGCGTGCTTGCAGCCCAGGAACACCCCCTCGTTGTTGACCGCATTGAGCTTGCGGTAGTCCGCCAGGGAGGTTTCCACCACGTTACCCATGGCCATCATGCCGGCGTTGTTGACCAGGATATCGAGGCGCCCGAAACGTTCCACGGTGGTCGCGATCACATCCTGCCAGTTGTCCTCGTCGGTCACGTCGAGGCGCATGAAGACCGCATCCCCGCCAATGCCGGCGGCCACTGTCCGGCCGTCGCTTTCATTGAAGTCGGTTACCACCACGCTGGCGCCCTCCCGCGCCAGCGCCTCCGCGTCTGCCCGGCCCATACCGCTGGCCGCACCGGTGACGATCGCCACCTTGCCCGCTACCCTGTTCATCTCATACCTCGCTTGTTGCATGGCGCCGCAGTTAAGCAAATGGCCGGGCAAAGCTCAAACCGGCCGGTGACAAAACGGGCCGCAGGACTGAGCACTTGAACCGCGGCGGTCCTCGCCAGCCGCGACGAGTCAGAGTATTCTTGCCCGGTGCCCAAAGGGAGATAACGCGATGAACACGGCGCAACAGCCTTCCACCCTGGTCAACTGGCTGGGCTACCTGGCCATCACCCTGCTGCTGCTGATACCGCTCGCGGTACTCACCGTGCGGTCCGGCGCCTGGCAGCAGGGACTGCTGCTGTACGCGCTGGCCTGCCTGGGATCCGCCCTGACCCTGCTGGTGCTGGTCATCCTGTCCCTGCTGCCGCGGTTTGCGCCGCAGCGCCGGGCGCTGCGCCTGCGCAGCCTGGCCGCATTGCCCGGCGCCGCGCTGATCGCGATACAGCTGGCGGGTTCCGGCGATTACCCGCCCATCCACGACGTCAGCACCGATACCGGGGATCCGCCCCGATTCGTGACCGCGTCGAAGGTGCGCGGCGAGGGCGCCAATTCGCTGGACATCAAGGCGGACAGCCTCGACGCCCAGCGCGCGGCCTACCCCGACCTGGCCACCCTGCGGACCGACCTCTCGATCGAGTCCGCGTTTGCCCACGCGGTCGAGGTGGCGGAGTCCCTGGGCTGGGAAGTCTATCACCAGGACCTGAACCAGGGCCTGGTGGAGGCCGTGGACACCACCGCGATCATGGGCTTCAAGGACGACGTGGTGATCAGGCTGCGCACCGACGAGGCAGGCACGAAGATTGACCTGCGCTCGGTATCACGGGTGGGGGTGGGGGATATCGGCGCCAACGCCAAGCGCATCCGCGCCTTCATCACCGCGTTCGGCGAGGGCTAGCCATGGGACTGCTGCCCGCGCGCCGCGTCGCCAGGTTTCTCGCGTCGCTGCTGCCTGCCCTGATGCTCACAGCACCTTTGCCGGCCATACCCCTGCTGGCCGCACCTCTGCTGGCCGCACCTTTGCTGGCTGCCCCCGTGCACGCCGCCGAGGAGGTGGATTACCTCAGCTTCGCCACCGAGGACGAGGCCAACAGCACAGAGATCTTCCGCAAAGCCAGTCCCGCGGTGGTGTATGTCACCAACACCGCCCTGCGGCGCGACTTCTTCAGCCTGGACCTGCAGGAAATACCGCGCGGCTCCGGCACCGGCTTTGTGTGGGACGAGAGCGGCCTGATCGTTACCAACTACCACGTGATCGCCGGCGCCCACCGCCTCACTATTACCCTCCAGGACCGCACAGACCACGCGGCGGAAATCATCGGGGTAGCGCCGGAGAAGGACCTGGCGGTGCTGCGGATAGCGAACCCGCCGGATCACCTGGTCAGCCTGCCCCTGGGAGATTCATCGGAGCTGAGTGTGGGCCGTAAGGTACTCGCCATCGGCAACCCCTTTGGCCTGGACACCACCCTGACGACCGGCGTGGTGAGCGCGCTGGGGCGCGAGATCCGCGCGCCCAGCAACCGCAAGATCCGCGGGGTGATCCAGACCGATGCGGCGATCAACCCGGGCAATTCCGGCGGCCCGCTGCTCAATTCGCTGGGCCAGCTGGTAGGCGTGAATACGGCTATTTACAGTCCCTCGGGGGCCAGTGCCGGTATCGGCTTCGCCATCCCGGTCAACACGGTCAAGGACGTGGTGCCGGAACTGATCAGTTACGGCCGCATCCTGCGGCCGATCCTCGGGCTGGAGCTGGCCTCGGATCGCTGGATCCGGCGCTACCGGATCGAGGGGCTGCCCATCGTGCAGGTCTACCCGGGCCTGCCGGCGGACCAGGCCGGGCTGACCGGCGCCTGGCGCAACGCCCGCGGCGAGGTATCGCTGGGGGATATCATCGTCGAGATCGACGGCCGCCCCATGCGCAGCCGGGACGATTACCTGAGCCTGCTGGAAAGCAGGAAGCCCGGCGACTCCGTGACCCTGAAAACGCGCCGCAATGGCGAGGAACTGAGTTTTACGGTGCGGCTGGCCGAGTCGCAGTAGAGCCGAGCGACCGTCCGCCTGGCGATCAGGCCAGGGTGCCGCCTTCGACGCGGATGTCCTCGCCGGTAATGTGCGCGCCATCTTCCGAGGCGAGCATGGCCACCACCCCCGCCACCACCTCTGGCTCCCTGGGCCCGGTGAGGGAGGAAATGCGGGGCATCAGGTCAAAGTCCATCGTGTCGGGAAAGGCGATGCCCTCGGTCATGCCGGTCTTGATGTCCCCGGGGCAGACGCAGTTGGCGCGCACCCCGCGCTTGGCATATTCCACCGCGATACTGCGGGTCATCGCCAGCACCCCTCCCTTGCTGGCGCTGTAGGCCGCGCCACAGGGCAGGCCCGCCAGGGCGGCGGTGGAGGCGGCATTGACGATACTGCCGCCACTGGCCACCAGGTGCGGCAGCACCGCCCGGCACAGGTACATCGTTCCGGTCAGGTTGACGGCGATCAGCCGGTCCCAGTCGCTGCTCAGCAGCCGTTCCGTGTCGTCGAAGCGCAACACCCCCGCCATGTTGACCAGGGCGTACAGGCCGCCGTGAAGCCTCACGCAATCCGCCACGCAGGCCTGCACCGCAGTCTCGTCGCTGATATCACAGACGGCAGCCGTGGCGTGACCACCGGCACTGACAATTTCTGCCACCAGGGCATCCAGCGCCTCGCGATTCAGGTCGACGCAATGCACCGTACCGCCCTCCGCGGCCAGGCGCCGGGCACAGGCCCGACCAATGCCGCTGGCGGCCCCGGTAACCATAACCACCCTGTTTTGAAACCTCTCCACTTGCGATGCTCCCGGCCAGAACAGAATGGGGCCAGCATGACGCCGCTGGCCGAATCGGTCAACTGAACCGGTTCGGCCCGCTATACCGGCCCGCCATACCCCCTCCAGCTGCCGGGGGTGGCGCTTTTTGCCAGCCGGGCTGACTGCTTAGGTCATTTGCCTGACCGCTCCCCTTGGGTACCCTGAGGGACCTTATTCGGGCTGTATGCTGCGGGCATTGCACGCAGCTCGCCAGTCCCGACCCCGACCACAGGAGTTGCCGTGACAGCAGCCATCAGGAGCGACGCTTTGGAAGACCTGGAAGAATTCCGCGCCGAGGCCCGGGCCTGGCTGGAGGCCAACTGCCCCGAATCCCAGCGCCAGCCCATGACCGCCGCGGACCAGTACTGGGGCGGCCGTCGCGGCCGGTTTCCCAGTGCGGACGCCAGACTCTGGTTCGAGCGCATGCGCGACCGGGGTTGGATCGCGCCGGAGTGGCCGGTGGAATACGGCGGCGGTGGCCTCAGTCCGCAGCAGGCCAGAATCGTCGCCGAGGAGATGAAGCGCATCAGGGCGCGCAAGCCCCTGTTCGGTCTCGGCCTGTGGATGCTGGGCCCGGCGCTGCTGGAATACGGCACCGAGGCACAGAAACAGCGCCACCTGCGCGCTATCGTCAACGGCGAGCTGCGCTGGGCCCAGGGCTACTCCGAACCGGGTTCCGGTTCCGACCTGGCCAGCCTGCAGTGCCGGGCCGAGGACAGGGGCGATCATTTCCTGGTCAACGGCTCCAAGATCTGGACCACCAGGGCCGACGAATGCGACTGGATTTTCTGCCTGGTGCGCACCGACCCCCAGGCGAAGAAACAGGAGGGAATCAGCTTCCTGCTGATCGACATGGACGATCCCGGTATCACCACCCGACCGATCGAATTGATCAGCGGCGAGTCCGAGTTCTGCCAGACATTCTTCGACAACGTGTCGGTCCCCCGGGAGAACCTGGTGGGCGAGTTGAACCAGGGCTGGAGCGTGGCCAAGGCCCTGCTGGTACACGAACGCAAGCTGATGGCGGAAATGGGCAGCGAATCACCGCGCCAGGTGCTGGTACCCAACGAGGCGGCCCGCGCCTACCTGGCGTTCGACAACGGCAAAATCGCCGACCCGGAATTGCGCCGCCAGCTGGTGGAGTACGACATGCGGATGCACGCCATCGGCCTGACCCACTTCCGCACCTTCGAGGAGAAGGTGGCCGGCGTCCGCAGCGCGGCACCGCTGGTCATGAAGTACGTCGGCACCGAGGCAGAGAAAGCCAAGAGCGAACTGCTGCTGGCCATCATGGGTAGCAAGGCCCTGGGTTGGGAAGGGGAAGGGTTTACCGAAGCCGAACTGGATACCGTGCGGCTCTGGGCCATGAGTTACGCCATGACGATTGCCGGCGGCACCTCTGAGATTCAACTCAACGTGGTCGCCAAAAACGTACTCGGCCTGCCCCAGTCCTAGGAGAAAGGTGATGGCACTGGTATTGAACGAAGAGCAACGCCTGCTGCAGGACTCGGCGCGGGACTTCCTCGGCGCCAATGCGCCCGTGGCGGCCCTGCGCGCATTGCGGGACAACCGGGACCCGCTGGGTTACGCCGCCACGCTATGGCAGCAGATGGCAGAGCTCGGCTGGGCCAGCATCATCCTGCCCGAGGAGTACGGCGGCCTGGAGTTCGGCTTCCCGGGGCTGGGCGTGGTGCTGGAGGAAACCGGCCGCACCCTGGCGGCATCGCCCCTGTTCGCCTCGGCCGTGGTCTGCGCTTCGGCCATTTTGCTGGGCGGCAGCGAGCGCCAGAAGGAGGCCCTGCTGCCCCGGATCGCCGCGGGCGACCTGACCCTGGCGCTGGCCCTGGAGGAAAGCAACCACCATCGACCGCACCGGGTTGCGACCCGCGCCGAACGCCAGGCCGATGGCAGTTTTGTGATCGACGGCAGCAAAACCTTCGTCCTGGACGGCCACAGCGCCGGACAACTGATCGTGGTAACCCGCAGCGCTGGCGAGCGGGATGACCGCAGCGGCCTGAGCCTGTTCCTGGTCGACCGGGAGGCCTCCGGCGTCGAGGTGCAGCGCACCATCATGGCGGACAGCCGCAATGCCGCCAACATCGGATTCAACGCGGTGCGGGTCGACGCCGAGGCCCTGCTGGGCGAGGTCGGCCAGGGCTGGGCGATACTGGAACCGGTCCTGGACCGGGGCCGGGTCGCCCTGGCGGCGGAGATGCTGGGGCTGGCACAGGAGGTCTTCGACCGCACGGTCCAGTACCTCAAGGAGCGCGAGCAGTTCGGCGCCCTGATCGGCAGCTTCCAGGCCTTGCAGCACCGCAGCGCGCACCTCCAGGCCGAGCTCGAACTGGCCAGGTCAGTGGTCCTGCAGGCCCTGGCCACCGCGGACGAGGCACCCGCGCAGTTGCCCCTGCTGGCCAGCCTGGCCAAGGCCAGCCTCAATGACCTGGTCAAGCTGGCCACCAACGAGGCGGTGCAGATGCACGGCGGAATCGGTGTAACCGACGAACTGGAAATCGGATTCTTCCTGAAGCGGGCCCGGGTGGCGATGCAGGTATTCGGCGACTCCGGTTACCACAAGGACCGCTACGCCACCCTGTGCGGCTACTGACACACACCCTGAGGAGACCCTGCCGTGGAAGCAAAAGACAAGATTGCAGTCGTTGACCGCTACGTCGACGCATTTGATCAGCAAAGCACGGATATCATCCGCGAAATCTACGCCGATGACGCGGTGGTGGAAGACCCGGTGGGCACCGACCCGCACGTGGGAATCGAGGCCATCTGCGCCTTTTACGAGATCGGCCTGGGTGCGGGGGCCAAACTGGCATTGACCGGGCCGGTGCGCTGTGCCGGCAATGCCGCCGCGTTTCCGTTCCAGGTCAGGATGCCGGGCCTGGCGATCAACATCATCGATGTGTTCGAATTCAACGATGCCGGCAAGGTCATCAGCATGAAGGCCTACTGGGGGCCGGACAGCACGGAGTCCTGACCGCTTACCTCCCCCACCGGTGAGTAGGCGCGGCTGGCGTGGCGCTCGAGCTCCGATCGTTCCAGGTACAGTGGTTTCTCGCGCATGGCGGCGAACAGGGGCGCCTGGTCCGCGTAGTGCGGTGAGCCGGCATCGGTAGTGCCGCTGCCGAAATTGTGCACCGACCAGGACTGCGGTCGGCCCGCCTCATCCCACTCCACGAACAGGATATAACTGTCTCCCGCCTCGTCCACCAGTGCCCCGCTGGCGGGGTCAGGCGTACCGTACACCGCGCGCAGGATGTCGGGGCCACCGTCCAGGGGCCACTCCCGTTCACCGCGTCGCAGCCGGTTTACCTCACCCCAGGCCGGGTCCAGGCGCCCGAAATGCCGGCGGAGGTAGCCGACGGCGGCGCGCAGGGAGTCCAGCATCGAGACACCCTCCACCGCCGTGCGGTAGTCCACCCGCGCGCCCAGGGTCAATACCCCCAGGGCCGCAGCCCGGTTGTCGCGCCCTGTCGCCAGGTCCCATTGCCGCAGCAGGTCGAAAGCGGCGGCAAGTTCCGGCTCATCCGCCGGCGGCCCGCCGCGCAGCATCTCCCGCAGCGCCTGCAGGGGCGGAAACTCGCTGTCGTAGTGCAGGTCGTACTTGATCGCCCGCAGGCGCGCCCGGTCGATCGGACCCGGCGCAGCCAGCAGTGTGCGCAGGCGCAGGGCGCGGTTGGTCATCTGCTGCTCGATACCCAGGGTGGGACTGTAGTTTCCCGGATCGGGGCCGCCCGGCCCCACGGTGGCCACCCAGGGCGTGTTATTGGCGTTGAACACCACGCCCGACGGCGGGTTGCGGGTCGCCGGCAGGGCGGTGAACGGGAGGTAACCGGCCCAGATCAGGTCCGAGCGATCGCCGGGCAGGTCCGCCGACCAGTCCCAGCCTTCCTCCCGCCGCGGAAAGCGGCCGTTGTAGTAGTGCGCGATATTGCCGCGGGCATCGGCGTACACGTAGTTCAGGCTGGGCTGGCCGCCCATGGCGAGGGCTGCCTCGAATTCATCCCTGTCGCGCGCCAGGTTCTGGGCCAGTAACTGGTCCAGCCCGCGCAGCTCGCCCATCCCGGCCCAGCGCAGGGCGTAGGCGCCGTGCGCCAGTTTCAGCACCGGGCCGTGGACTGAGCGGTACAGGGGCTCGGTAAACGTCCAGTACAACGGCCCCAGCAGTTTTACCCGGATTCCCACCTCCTCCACTGCCAGGTCACGCCACCGGCCGTCCAGCAGGTACTGTTGGTCGTTGTCCGGGTTCAGATGCAGGCGATAGACATCCACCAGGTCGGGCTTGTTCACCGTGTTGGCCCAGCCCAGGTGGCGATTGTGGCCATGCAGGATCAGCGGGCTGCCGGGAAACGTCCCGCCAACGATATCCAGGCCCTCCTCCGAGTGAAGTCGCGCCTCGTACCAGGCCACGGGGCCGGTCAGGGGCTGGTGGGAGTTCACCAGCAGACGGGTATAACCGTCGCCGGTCCGTGCCGGTGCCAGCGCCACGCCCTGGCTGCCTGGTTCCGGCTGCGCCCTGCCCGTGTACTGCAGCGCGGCGGGGCCCTGCTGCGCCAGCTGCCGCGGCGCACCTGCCAGCAACTCGCCCAGGACCTTGTCAAAGCCATAGAACAGGGGCGACTTGAACAGGAAGCCCGCCACGATATCCTGCGCTGTCACCGGCAGCAGCAGCGCCTCGGTCTGATCCGGGTGCCGCGCCGCGTACAGGTTGATGCCATCGGCATAGGCGCGTGCAATCTGCCGCGCGGCGGGGCTGACGTCGCGTTCGAAACGGGCCGCCACCGCGGGCCAGACGCCCATCAGGTGGACCAGGTAATCGGTGGCCGCCGCGCCCCGGCCGCGCACCGCGGCGAGCGACCCCCGGGTGGCCAGGATCACCTCCTGGATGGTGGTGAAATCGTCCTCGGCATGGGCGTAGGCGAGGCCGAAGGCGGCGTCGGCATTGCCACGGCCATAGACGTGCGGCACACCGAAGTCATCGCGCAGTATCTCGACCCGGTAATCCCGCCCCCGCTGCTCGTAAACCGCGAGCCCCGGGCCAGGCGTGGCGCGGGGATAGATCAGCGCGCCCACTGCCAGCACCAGCGCCAGCATCAGTCCGGTAACGATCACAGCGCGCATACCAGCCCTCCCCGCCGTTGCGCGCCAGTGTACCCGAACGCGCTCAGTCGTTCCCGAGGCTCCCCTCGCGATAGTCGGCGATCGCCTGTTCTATTTCCCCGGGGGTGTTCATCACGAAGGGACCGTAGTGCGCCACGGGCTCCCGCAGCGGATGGCCGCGCAGGACCAGCAGCCCGGCCCCCTCCGGCCCGGCCTCGAGCTGCCAGCAATCGCCCTCCCCGGTCACCACCAGCTGCTGGCTGTCGATGGCGCTGCCGGCCTGTACCAGGCCGCCGTCGTAGACGTAGGCCAGCAGCGACTCGTCCTGCCCGGTGGCGATCTGCAGCCCGGCCCCGCTGTGCAGGGTGAGGTCCAGCACGGCGGCCCGCGAGGCCAGCTCTGTCAAGGGCCCCGCCAGGTCCAGCGCGCCCAGGTGCCAGGTGCCGGCGATGGCGGTCGCCTCAAAGCCCTCGCCGCTGCCCCGTGTGAGCGCTTCCCCCGGAATGTCCCGGTAGCGCGGCGCAGACATTTTCTCCGCTGCGGGCAGGTTCACCCAGAGCTGGAATCCGTGCAGGCCAGCGCTGTCCAGGGTGGGCATTTCCGAGTGAATGATGCCCCGCCCGGCGGACATCCACTGGACCCCACCCCCGCGGACTTCGCCCCGGTTGCCCCGGCTGTCCTCGTGTACGATACCCCCGACCTTGAGGTAGGTCAGGGTCTGCATGCCCCGGTGCGGATGGGGTGGGAAACCGCCGACATAGTCCTCGTGCCGCGTGGAGCGCAGCTCATCCAGCAGCAGGAAGGGGTCCATGCCGGCGTGGCGCATGCCACTGACACGCTGGATTGCCACCCCGTCGCCATCCCGGCTGGCCTGGCTGCTGCGGACTTCGCGAATCGTTCGTTGTTGCATGACATCCTCCTGAAATTCTGATGAGGACAGAATAGGCTCGTTTTTATCGGAAAAAAATTGCATTATTGCCCACGTATTATTCGAAATAATCGAATCCTGGAGGACACCATGCAGCGCACCACCCTGGAGCAATGGCGCATGTTGCGCGCCGTGGTGGAACACGGCGGCTTCGCCCAGGCCGCGGCGGCCATTCACAAGAGCCAGTCCACCATCAATCACGCGGTGCACAAACTGCAGGACCAGCTGGGCCTGCCCCTGCTGGAGGTGGTGGGTCGCAAGGCGCAGCTCACCGAGGCGGGCCAGCTCATGCTGCGCCGGGCGGGCCAGCTGCTGGACCAGGCAAAGGCGCTGGAAGCGGTGGCGGAAAGCCTGGCCGCGGGCACCGAGGCGGAGATCCGGGTGGCGATCGACGAGGTCTACCCCTACGCCTATCTGGCCGCAGCGCTGGAAACCGTGTCCACCGAGTTCCCCAACACCCGGGTCCAGTTGCGGGAGGTGGTGCTCTCCGGCGGGCCCGAGCTGCTGCTGAGCGGGGCCGTGGACCTGCTGGTCGCGGGCGAGGTGCCGCCCGGGTTTATCGGCCAACCCATCATGCAGGCCCTCTTTCTCCCGGTGGCGCACGTGGACCACCCCCTGCACCAGTTGCAACGCCCTCTGTCACTGCAGGACCTGGCGCGGCACCGGCAGCTGGTCATCCGCGATTCCGCCCTGGAGGCCTCGCGGGACTCGGGCTGGCTGGGCGCGGAACAGCGCTGGACCGTATCGCACGTGGCGACCTCCGTGGACATGATCGAGCGGGGACTGGGCTTCGCCTGGCTGCCCGCCTCCCGCGCCGAACCGGGGCTGGCGGCGGGGATCCTGCGGGAACTGCCCCTGGCCCGGGACGCCAGGCGCTATGCCAGCCTGTACCTGATCTACGCCGACACCGATCGCGCCGGACCGGCGACCTGCCGCCTGGCGGAATTACTGCTGAGCCACGGCGCCGAATACCAGAAGCTGCATGCGGGGCCGGGGACGAGTGCCTGACAGCACCGGCACCTGTCGCCATATTCGAAATAATCGAACTTAAGAGCCCATAATTTCCGATTTTACCCTGCCTGAATCGAAAGTAAGGTGGGCCGCTCTACTACCTCGGGACAGGAGCGCGCACGTGGGCATGTTGGTAAACGGTCGCTGGCAGGACAAATGGTATGACACCGACAAGACCGGAGGCCGCTTTCAGCGAGAAGATACGGCCTTCCATCACCGGCTGACCAGCCCGGGCAGCGCCGATGGGGACTTCCCCGCGCAGCCCGGGCGCTATCACCTGTACGTGTCGCTGGCCTGCCCCTGGGCCCACCGCACCCTGATCATGCGCGTCCTCAAAGGACTGGAGGACCTGGTACCGGTGTCGGTCGTCAGCCCGCTGATGCTCGACCAGGGCTGGACCTACAAGGTCGACGAGGGCAGCACCGGGGACCGGCTCGAGGGCCGCGCATTCCATCACCAGGTGTACACCGATACCGATCCCGACTACACCGGCCGGGTCACCGTACCGGTTTTATGGGACAGCGTCACGCGCAGGATCGTCAACAACGAGTCGTCCGAGATCATTCGCATGTTCAACTCCGCCTTTGACGATTTGACCGGCAATCGCCGGGACTTCTACCCGGCGGAGTTACGGCAGGACATCGATGCCTGGAACGAGCGCATCTATCCCGCGATCAATAACGGGGTCTATCGGGCCGGGTTTGCCACCAGCCAGTCGGCCTACGAGGAAGCCTATACCGAGTTGTTCGCCGAGCTCGATCACCTCGACGCCCACCTGGCGCACAACCGCTACCTGCTGGGCGACCGCCTGACCGAGGCGGACATCCGCCTGTTCACCACCCTGATCCGTTTCGACGCGGTGTACCACGGCCACTTCAAGTGCAATCGCCAGCGACTGGAGGACTTCACCCACCTGCCGGGCTACGTCCGGGACATCTACCAGCTGCCCAGCGTGGCGGCGACGGTGGACTTCGACCACATCAAGCGCCACTACTATGGCTCCCACGCCACCATCAACCCCACCGGGATCGTACCCCGGGGCCCCGCCATAGACTACGACCGACCCCACGGCCGCGGTTGACAGAACGCGGGCGACCGGGCGATCCCGGCCGGGTGATTAGCACAAAGTGATCCTCTTACTATACTGAGTCCGTATGGCCCGATATCGGGCCTTGTATTTGTGTGCCCGGGTAAATAACCAGAGCAGGGGGAAGCCACCGATGAAACTGTTTCTTGATCGCCCTAACCTGGCCATCGTCATCTCAATCCTGATGACCCTGGCCGGGCTGATTGCGATTACGGTTTTACCGGTAGGGCGCTATCCCGACGTGGCCCCACCCACGGTGCAGGTGCTGGTGTACATGGACGGCGCCAACGCGGAAACCGTGTCCAAGGTGATCGCTCCGGAGATCGAAAAGCAGGTCAACGGTGTCGAGGGCATGGAGTACATGAAGTCGAAATCCAACTCCGACGGCTCCTACGACCTCGAGATCATCTTTGCCCTGGGGGTGGACCCGGACAAGGCCGTCACCCTGGTCCAGAACCGGGTCAACAAGGCCATTCCGCAACTGCCGCCGGAAGCCGTGCGCCAGGGCATCACGGTGGAAAAAGTGACCAGCGGCATGGTACTGGGCCTGTCGGTATTCGATCCCGGGGACAGGTACCGCGACATCGACGTCAGTGGCTTCACCGGTGGCATCCTGCTGGAAACGCTGCAACGGGTACCGGGCACTTCCAAGGTGGAGGTGCTGGCGGAGAAGAAATACTCCATGCGCATCTGGACTGACCCCGCCAGGATGGCGCGGTACAAGGTCAATATCACCGATGTGCAGCGCGCCATACTGGAGCAGAACCGCATTGCGCCCGCCGGGCGCATCATCGGCGACGACCTGGAGTTCACGCTCACGGTGAAAGGCGGGCTGGAGAAGCCGGAGGACTTCGAGGACATCCTGGTGCGGGCGGAGGCCCAAACCCGCCCGGTGCGTATCCGCGATATCGGCCGGGTCGAATTGGGCGCCGAAACCTACGTCGCCAATGCCTACACCGACAACAAGGACGGCACCATCGTGTTCGTGTACCGCTCGCCGGACGCCAACGCCATGGACGTCGGCCAGGGGGTCAAGGACGCCATCGCCGGGCTGGAGGTGCCCGAGGGCATGGAGGTGCGGGTCATCTACGACACCACCACCTTTATCGCCGCGGCCCTGTTCAACGTGCTGGAAACCCTGGTGCTGGCGGTGCTGATCGTCTCAGTCGTGTCCCTGATATTCCTACAGAGCTGGCGCACCACCCTGATCACCGTGGCCACGATACCGGTCTCCTTGATCGGCACCTTCGCCGTGTTCCAGCTGTTCAACATCAGTATCAATATCATTTCCATGTTCGGCCTGGTGCTGGCGATCGGTATCGTGGTGGACGCGGCCATCATCGTGGTGGAAAACGTGGAACGCGTGGCGCACGAGAACCCAGACATGGAGATGCGTGCGGCGATCGAGAAGGCCCTGGAGCAGGTGATCAGCCCGATCATCGCCTCCGCCCTGGTCCTGCTGGCGGTCTTTGCGCCGACCATTTTCATGGGCGGCATGACCGGCATCATCTACAGCGAGTTCGGTATCGTGCTGAGTTCCGCGGTGCTGGTGTCAACCGCGGTCGCCCTGAGCCTGACCCCGGCCATGGCCGTCATGTTGATGCGGCGCGAAACCAAGGGTCCCATCGCCCGCACGCTGGAGGCCGGCATCAAGGGCGGGGTCATGGGTTTTACCGGGCTGGCGCGGGCCATGGTGAAGATTCCCTCTCTGAGTCTGCTGTTCCTGGCCCTGATTTGCTACGGCATCTATTTTTTCGGCAGCCGCATTCCCAGTGAACTGATTCCCAATGAGGACACCAGTGCGGTGTTCGTCGCCGCCGGCTTCGAACCGGGCACAGCCCTGACCGTCAGTGACAAGGCCAGCTTCGAGATGGTAAAGGAACTCAAGGCCATCCCCGGTGTGACCAGCGTGGTGTCTGCGGCGGGTGTCAACCTGATCACCAGCGCGGCGGAAATGTCTTCGATCATGATGCTGCTGACCCTGGAGCCCATGGAGGAGCGTGAGCTCAGTGACACCCAGATTACCAACCTGGCCAACGAGATCCTGATGGCAACTCCCAACCTGGAAGGGTTCGCCTTTACCCCCCCGCCCATTCCCGACCTCGGCCTGGTGGACGGCGTTGACCTGGTGCTGGTGGACCAGAAAGGCGTCACCCCGGCGGAGCTGGGCGAGGTGGTGGATGACTTCCTGGAGGCGGCCAACGAGTCCGAGGCCATTACCCTGGCCAGCACCCAGTACGCGGTGAACAAGCCCAGCCTGTTCCTCGACGTGGACCGCCTGAAGGCAAAGCAGTACGGCGCTGACATAGACGCCCTGGTGGACGCGCTGCAAAGTCTCAGCGGCGGCGCCTACGTCAACAACTTCAATATGGCCGGGCGCAATTACCGGGTGATGATCCAGAACGAGCGCGACGTGAACAAGAGCCTGGCGGAACTGGCGGACGTGCAATTGTCCTACAGTACCGGGGTCAGCTTCCGCCTCGGCGACCTGTTCACCGCCGAAGAAGTACTCACGCCGTCATTCATCACCCGCCACAACGCGCAGCAGGCGGTATCGATCAACGTATTTCCCGCGGTCAGTACCGGTGACGCCATTGCCGCGCTCAACGCGGTTGCCTTGCCCGAGGGCTTCAAGATCGAGTACGTAGGCATCACCAAGCAGGAGATCGAGGCCGGCAACGCCGCCCTGTACGCCTTCGGCATGGCCCTGCTGATTACCTTCCTGGTGCTGGTGGCGCAGTACGAAAGCTGGTCCATCCCCACCGTCATCATGCTGACCGTACCCACCGCGATTATCGGCATTGTCTGGGGCGTCATGGCGCTGGGCGGCCAGATCAACATCATGACCCAGATCGCGGCCATCCTGCTGGTCGGTATGTGCGTGCGCAACGCCATCCTGATCGTCGAGTTCGCCAAGAACCTGCGCGAACTGGATGGTATGGGCATCAAGGAGGCGGCGGTCGAGGCGGTACGCCTGCGGACCCGGGCCGTGGCCATGACCGCATTCAGTTTCGCCGTGGGGGTGGTACCGCTGATGCTGGCCAGCGGCACCGGCAAGGGTGGCCAACTGGCGATCGGTTACGCGAGTTTCTTCGGCATCCTCACAGCCACCCTGTTCGGCGTGCTGCTGGCACCGGCGCTGTTCGCCATGATCCAGGCGCTGCGGGAGCGGCTCAGTGGCCGGTCGGCGCAGGAACCCGCCGCCTCCGGGGCCGACAGTCAATAACCGGTCTCGCCGGTAACCGTGACGCCGTTCACAAAGCCCGGCGAAATCCGGGGCATTTAGCGACCTGTTTCACACCGTGCAGGGGCCGTTCTGGTCCCGTGATCACGCGCGCGATATATAGAGCCGACTGACAAGACTTCAACAGGGAACGTGAAATGCGACTGGTGACTGTTCCGGCGATGAGTTTGCAGCCTGGCATGTTTGTGGCGGAACTCGATCGCCCCTGGCTGGAAACCCCGTTTTCCCTACAGGGCTTCGTGGTGAGGGACTACGAGGATGTCCTGTACATCTCCAACTATGTCAACGAGGTCAAGGTTGACACCGAGTACCGCGGCAGCAAGACCTTCCTCCACCTGGCCTCTCGCCCGACCCGGCAGGCACAGCGCGAGAAGCTCGAGCTCAAGACCGAGTTCGAACAGACCCGGGTCAGCTTCGAATCTGCCGCCGAGTCCCTGGACCGGGTATTCGATTCCCTGAAAGAAAACCGCAGCGCCGATATCGGCACCGTCCGCGAAGCGGTCAATCCGCTGATTGAGGGCGTGTTCCGCAACCAGGAGGCGGTGGCCGCACTGTTGCGCCTGAAGAAGAGCGGCAGTTACCGCTATCACCACGGCATCTCCATGTCACTCTGGGCGGTCATCCTGGGCCGGCACCTGGGCCTGCATCGGCAGGAACTGGAAAAACTGGCCATCGGCTGCGCCATGTGCGACGTGGGCATGACGGAACTTTCCACCGCTCTGCTGGAGCAGCCCCACGACCTGGATGAGAAGCAGCAACGCATTATTCGCGCCCACCCGCGGCTGGGAGCGGAACTGGTGGCGGAGTCCGGCAATGTCGATTACGAGATTCTCTCCATCATTGAAAATCACCATGAACGCATGGACGGTTCCGGTTACCCGCTGGGCCTGAAGGGCGCGCAGATACCCCTGCTGGCGCGTATCGCCGGCATCGCCGATACCTACGACGCCATGATCACGCCGCGTCCCTACGCCGCCGCCCGCACTTCCCACGAAGCGGCCCAGGAACTGCTGGACAGCAAGGGCCAGTCGTTCCAGGACGCGCTGGTCGAGCAATTCATCCAGGCAATCGGCCTGTTTCCCACCGGCACGCTGGTGGAGTTGAACACCGGCGAGATCGCCATCGTGGTGAAGCAGAACGAAACCCGGCGCCTGAAACCGGAAATCGTGGTGGTGCTGGACGCCGAAAAACAACGCAAGGACATACTGGACCTGGTCGACCTGGCCCTGCAGAACACGGAGCGGGACGGGGAACGCTGGATCGCCCGGGAATTGCTGCCGGGATCCTACGACGTTAACAGCGAGGATTATTTCATCTGATGGCTACCGCACAGGGAAACATGCTGGGACTGGTGGAACTCGCCGACTCCGACGGCCTGTTCGATACCTATGGCGCCGAGTCATTTGCCACCATGCGCGACGAGTTCTTTCGCCGCATGCAGCGCTGGGCCCGCGCTAACGACCGCTGGCGCCTGCTCGAACGCAACCGTTTTTGCGTGGTGTTGCGGGGTGTGGACGGCCGGGCGCAGCTGGAGCTGGCGGCCGCCAAACTGGCCCGCCTGTTCGAGGAGCCGCTGTCGGTCTTTGGCCGCCCGGTGCAGCTGGAAGTCAAGGCCGGCTTCGCCGCCCTGGCCAGACCGGAACTGGAGGACGAGCTGGCCATGCACCAGGCCGGGCTGGCACTGCGTTCCGCCCGCCGCTCACCGCGCCTGTTCGAACTGTACAGTCCCGACGTGGAAGCCGACCACAAGGACCGCCGGGCGTTGCTGAAAAGCCTGGAACGGGCGGTCGAACTGGGAGAACTGCAGCTCTATTTTCAGCCCAAGGTGCACGCGGGATACCTGAACGTGGTCGGCGCGGAGGCCCTCATGCGCTGGCACAGCCCGGAGCGGGGCGTGGTCCAGCCGGATATGTTCATCCCCCTGGCGGAGCGCAACGGGGTTATCAGGCCGATGACCTGGTGGGCGGTAAAATCCGCTATAGCGCGCCTCGCTCGCTGGCCGGCGGCGCTGTCGATCGCCGTGAATATTCCCCCCAACCTGCTGCTGGACGACGAGATCATTACCGTGATCAGGGATTCACTGGCCATACACGAGGTCGACCCGGAACGCCTGACGCTGGAGGTGACCGAGAGCGTCATGGTGGACAACCAGGATCGCATGCTGAAACAGCTCGCCCGCCTGCGCGGCATGGGACTGCGGGTCGCCATCGACGACTTCGGTACCGGCTTTTCCTCGCTGGCCTACTTCCGCGACCTCCCCGCCGACGAAATCAAGATCGACAAGAGCTTCGTCCTGCGCATGCTGGAGTCCGGTCGCGACCACGCCATCGTCAAGGCGGTCATTGACCTGGCACACAACTTTTCCCTCAAGGTCGTGGCCGAGGGGGTGGAAGACGAGCGCACCGCGAAGCGCCTGTCAGATATGCGCTGCGACGTATTGCAGGGATACGCGTTTGACAAACCCCTGCGACTGGAAGAGTTTGAAAAGCGATACCTGTAACAGCCTTCTCCCCTGAGCGCTACCCGCCGGATTCACGCGGCTGATATCATGGGCGCTTTCGCGCGTTGAGATCCTGCCTTGAACAAAAAAACATTGCTCTGGTCCTCCCTGGCGGCCCTGCTGGTGGTCGTGACCCTGATCCAGTTCATCCCGGCCGAACCGGTGTTGATTCCCGCCCGACTGCCGGCGGAGCAACGGGAGGCGCACCGGGTGCTGCCCTTCGAGGGCATCCACAATTTCAGGGACCTGGGTGGCTATCCGACACTGGACGGGCGCCACACCCGCTGGGGTGTGCTGTACCGCTCCGGCCACCTGGCGGAGGCCAGCCGGTCCGACCTCACCAACCTGGAGAGGCTGCAACTGAACACGCTGGTGGACTTCCGCTCCGGCGCGGAGAAGGCCGAGGAGCCGGATCGTCTGCCCGAGCCCGCGGGCTTCCAGGTGCTGGAGATCCCCACCCTGGATGGCGGCGACAACTCTGTCGGGGATGAAATTCTCAGCCTGATCGAGACGGGCGATTTCGACGGTTTCGACCCGGACACTTTCATGATCGAGGCGAACCGGCAGTTCCCGAGTACCTTCAACTCCCAGTACCGGCAGTTCATGCAGGCGGTGATTGCCGCGGACGGCGCGCCGGTACTGTGGCACTGCTCGGCGGGCAAGGACCGCGCGGGGTTTGCCGCGGCCATCCTGCTGCGAGCCCTGGGCGTGCCCGAAAAAGTGGTACTGGATGACTACATGCTCAGCAGGGAATACTCCCTGGCTGCGCGGAAGAAGGAGCTGCTGCTGATGCGCCTGCTCAAGGGCGAGGAGGCGGCAAGCAAGCTGGCCGTGCTGATGGGGGTCGAACGGACCTGGCTGGAGGCCGCGTTCGAGGAGATTGACCAGCAGTACGGCAATTTCGACGGCTACCTGCGCGAGGCCCTGGAACTCAGCGCGGCCGACATCGCCGCCCTCAAGACCGCGCTGCTGGAATAGCCCGCCCCGGTGTAACTTGTTGGCCCGGGTTCGCCCGCTCTACGCGACACTTTTTCTATAATGGCCGCTCCGGATTTGCTGCGAGTAGCGGGACATGAATTTCGAATTCTCTGAAGAACAGCTGTTCATTCGCGACCAGGCGCGGAACTTCCTCTCCGCCGAGTGCAGCCCGGCGTTGGTGCGCGAGATCCTGGATGGCGAGGCGAGTTACCACGCCGGCCTGTGGCGGCAAATCGTGGAACTGGGCTGGACCGCCATGGCGATCCCGGAGCAGTACGGCGGACTCGGCCTGGGCTACCTGGAACTGTGCGTGATTGCGGAAGAACTGGGTCGTGCGCTGGCACCGCTGCCTTTCTCATCCAGCGTCTACCTGGCAAGCGAAGCCATCCGGAGCTGGGGCAGCGCCGAACAGCAGGCCGAATGGCTGCCGCGGCTCGCGGCCGGTGAGCTTATCGGCACCCTGGCCTGCGCCGAGGGCCCTGGCAGCCAGCGTTTCGGTCTCGTCTTCCGGGACGGTTATCTGAGCGGCGACAAGTGGCCGGTGCCGGACGGGGACTGCGCCGACCTTGCCATCGTCTCCGCCAGTGATGACCGCGGGCGGGAGGGCCTGTACCTGGTCGATCTGCGTGCAGCGGGGGTGAGTCAAAAAACACTGGATTCCCTCGATCCCAGTCGCTCCCAGGCCCAGCTGTCTTTCAGCGGGGCAGCGGCTGAGCCGCTGGGCGAGGGAGGAAGCGGCGCGGGGCGGCTGGCAGAATTACTGGACCGGGCGGCCGTACTGCTGGCTTTCGAGCAGGTGGGTGGCGCCCGGGCAGCCATGGACATGGGCATAGCCTATACCCGGGAGCGCTACGCTTTTGGCCGGCCCGTCGCCTCGTTCCAGGCCATCAAGCACAAATTCGCCGATATGTTCGTCGCCATCGAACTGGCCCGGTCCAATGCCTACTACGGCGCCTGGGCGCTGCACGTCGACGCACCGGACCTGCCCCTGGCGGCGGCCACCGCGCGGCTCAGTGCCACCGACGCCTATTACCTGGCCAGCAGGGAAAACATCCAGGCCCACGGTGGCATGGGATTCACCTGGGAATTCGACTGCCACCTCTACTACCGCCGCGCACAGCTGCTGTCGACCGTGATCGGCAGCCGCCACCAGTGGCAGCAACTCACCGCCGAGCGCCTGCTGCAGGCCGCCTGAGGAACACCATGGACTTCAACGACACGCCTGAACAGGCCCGATTCCGCGCGGAAGTCCGCGCCTGGCTGGACGCCAATGCCGAGAAGCGCACCGACCGGCTGTACCAGGGCATGGGCGGGGAACAGGCCTACCTGGAAGCCAAGGCCTGGTACAGGAAAAAAGCCGATGCCGGCTATGCCTGCCTGACCCGGCCCAGGGAATACGGCGGTGCCGGCCTGAGCGCCATTCACGAGGTGATCTGGTCCCAGGAGGTCGAGAACTACCTGACCCGGGACGGCGCGTTCGTGATCGGTATCGGCAACTGCGGCCCCGCCATCCAGCATTTTGCCAGTGAGGAGGCCAAACTGGAGCTGCTGCCACGCATGGCCAGCGCCGAGGATGTCTGGTGCCAGCTGTTTTCTGAACCCTGCGCCGGCTCTGACGTGGCGGGCCTGCGCACCCGGGCGGAGCGGGATGGCGGCAACTGGCTCGTCAACGGGCAGAAGATCTGGACCTCGCAGGCCCAGTACGCCGACTACGGCGTCATACTGACCCGCACCGACCCCGGCGTGTCAAAGTACCGCGGCCTGACCCTGTTCATGATCGACATGAAACAGCCCGGCGTGGAGGTGCGCCCGATCAGGCAGATGGACGGCGGACAGAGTTTCAACGAGGTCTTCTTCAGCAACGCGGTGATCCCCGACGGCTACCGCCTGGGGGAAGAAGGTGGCGGCTGGACCGGCGCCCTGACCGTGCTGATGAGCGAGCGCCTGGCGATCTCCGGGGTGCAGCCCACCGGCTTCCCGCAGTTCCTCGACATGGTGAAATCGCTGGAACTGAACGGGGAACCGGTGGCCAATGATCCCGTGGTGCGGGAGCGCCTGGCGACCTGGTACAGCCAGTACGCCGGCCTGCAGTCTGCCAACAAACGCATGATCACCGCGGTGGCCAAAGGCGGTATCGCCGGTGCCGAGGCCTCCATGGGCAAGCTGGTCGGCGCGGTAATGAACCAGGAGATCGCCAACTTCAGCTGCCAGCTACTGGGCCAGGCCGGGGTGGTCTACGACCCGGAACTGAGTCCGGATCGCGGCCACTTCCAGCACTCGGTCCTGCTCTCCCCTGGCATTCGCCTGGCCGGCGGTACTGACGAGGTGATGCGCAACATCCTAGCCGAGCAGGTGCTGGGCCTGCCCCAGGAGCCCAGGGCAGACAAGGGCATCGCCTTCCAGGACATCCCCACCCGAAATCCTGAAACTGGCTAGAGGTCGTAGCCGCGCTCGTCGTGCAGTACCAGGTCCAGGCCCTGGGTTTCCTGGTCGGCGTCGACCCGCAGGCCCACCAGCGCATCGACCAGTTTCAGAATGACCCAACTGAGCACCGCCGTGTACACCACGGTGGCGACAATACCGGTCAGCTGCACCGTTACCTGGCCGCCGATGCTGGTAATGCCGTCGGAAAAGCCATTGCCGCTGAAAATACCCAGCTGGGTGGAACAGAATACCCCGGCCAGAAACGTGCCGAGCATGCCGCCGACGCCGTGCACCGGGAACACGTCCAGTGAATCGTCGACCTTCAGGACCTGCTTCAGGTAGTTGGTGGCGAAGTAGCAGACCACACCGGCACTGAGGCCGATCACCACCGCGGCAGCCGGCCCCACCGAACCGGAGGCCGGGGTGATGGTGCCCAGGCCCGCCACCATGCCGGTGACGATGCCCAGCACGGAGGGCTTGCCATGGCGCAGCCATTCCATCGTCATCCAGGCCAGGGATCCACAGGCCGCGGAAAGGTGGGTGACCAGCATGGCCATGGCGGCGCTGTTGTCCGCCGCCACCGCCGAGCCGGCGTTGAATCCGAACCAGCCCACCCACAGCATGCCGGCGCCGGCCACGGTCAGGGTCAGGTTGTGGGGCGGCATGGCCACGGTACCGAAGCCCCGACGCGGCCCCATGACCAGGGCCGCCGTCAACGCGGCGACCGCGGCGGTGATGTGAACCACCGTGCCGCCGGCAAAATCCTGCAGGCCCATTGCGCCGAGCCAGCCGCCGCCCCAGACCCAGTGACACACCGGGGAATACACCACCAGCAACCAGATGGAACTGAACAGCAGCATGGCGGAAAAGCGCATGCGCTCGGCGAACCCACCCACAATCAGCGCCGGGGTGATGATGGCGAAGGTCATCTGGAAAATGGCGAACAGGGTGGCGGGAATAGAACCGTTCATGGTGTCCATGGTGATGCCGGCAAAGAACAGGTTGCCGAAGTCGCCGATCCACTTGCCCTGCTCCACGCCGTCGCTGCCGAACGCGATGGTGTAGCCCGCCACAAACCACAACAGCGACATCAGGCAGGTCAGGGCAAAACACTGCATCAATACCGACAGGACGTTCTTGACCCGCACCAGGCCGGCGTAAAAAAGCGACAGGCCGGGGATGGTCATGAACAGGACCAGGGCAGTGGAGGTGAGAATCCAGGCAGTATCGGCGGCATTCATCTCGTCGGCGCAGGCGCCGGCAGACAGGCCCGCGGTGAGCGCGAGCAGCAGGAAGCGCTGTAGGTATCTCATGGGAAGCTCCAGTTATGGTTTTATTATCGAACCTGCATCCTGCCACAATGGCGAAAAAAGTTTAAGCGGATGCATTGCCAATCTGATTCTGGTATGACTATGCGCCGTCCCGAAAATTGCGAGATTCATGCATGTCACCACGCGCGTTGTTATCCGGCCTGGCCATCGCCGGTCTGCTGGCGGCCCTCACTCCCGCGGCCTGGTCGCAACCGGACGAAGACCCGTCCGAGGCCGGGACGGACGGTGCGCGCAATGTCATCCTGATCATCGGCGACGGCATGGACGACCACCAGATTACCATCGCCCGCAATTACCTCCACGGTGCTGCAGGCCGGCTGCTGCTGGACCAGTTGCCGCTGCGCTCGGCCGCGCAGGTGCTCACCATCGAGGACCGGGTCGGGGGCGCGCCCCGGTATGTCGCCGATTCCGCCAATACCGCCACCAGTATGGCGACGGGCGCGATCACCGCGCGCGGTCGCATCGCCACCAGCGCCGGCCGGGACCGGCCGCTGCAAACCATCGTCGAGCAGGCGGAAGCGGCGGGCCTGCGCACCGGCCTGGTCACTACCGCCAGCGTGACGGACGCCACCCCGGCGGCTTTCGCCACCCATATCAATATGCGCCTGTGCGAGAACCCGGAGCGCATGGTGAATTTCACCTACCGCGACATTCCCCTCGCAGACTGCTCGCAACACCTCAAGTCCGCGGGCGGCATGGGTTCCATCTCGGAGCAACTGGCCGCCTCCGGCCTGGACGTGATCCTGGGCGGCGGCAGCCAGCATTTCGAGGTCACCGCCGAAGGCGGCTGGGGAACGGTCCTGGAGCTGGCGGAAGAGAACGGCTTCCGGGTCATACGCAGCCGCGGGGAACTGTTGCAGACGGACGCCCGTGGGCGCCTGCTGGGCCTGTTCTCGCCATCCACCCTGCCCGTGCGCCTGCGCGGCGAAAGCGGCCGCGAGGCGACGCAGCCAGAGCCCAGCCTGCTGAACGAGTTGCACCACTATCTCGGCGACGTGACCCTGCCGGACGTCATGAACTGCGAGAACAACCCGGAGTTCGCCGGCCAACCCTCGTTGCGCGAGATGACCGAAGCGGCTCTCAGGCACCTGTCACTGGACAACAAGCGGGGCTTCTTCCTCATGGTTGAATCCGCCTCGATCGACAAACAGTCCCACGAGCGCAAGCCCTGTGGCTCGATCGGCGAGTTACAGCAGCTGGAGGAGGCCCTGCAGGTCGCCCTGGCCTTTGCCGACCAGCACCCCGATACCCTGGTGCTGGTGACCGCCGACCACAGCCAGGCGGCGCAACTGATTCCCGAGGAAAGCCTGTTTGCGGCCTACCCGATTCCCACCTACACCCCGGGGTTCCTGGCCCGGATCCGCACCCCCGAGGGTCAGGTGATGGCGGTGAACTACGCCACCACCAATTTCATGATGGAGGAACACACCGGGGCCAATGTCCCGCTGTTTGCCAATGCCCAGGGCCTGGGCCGGGTTCCGCCCTTCGTACAGCAACCGGAGGTGTACCGGATCATGCGCGACTACCTGGGTTTCTAGGTCAGCGGTCCAGCCTGCCTGCCCACCAGGGATCGATCTCGCCCGTCGCCGCCAGCCAGCGGATGGTGTCCGCGAAAGTGACCTCCAGCGGGCGGAACTCCAGCGCCAGTTCCTCGCGTATCCTGCGGTCATCGACATAGACCCAGCGGGTCGCGTAATCGACCGCTTCATTGGAGATCGGGGTGTCCAGGGTCACAAAGCGACCGGCCAGGTCCACGCCTTTGCCGATACCGCGCAACAGCCAGGCCGGCGCGGGAATCTTGCGCACTTTACGACCGGTCACCCGATCGAGGATATGGCCGATTTCATCCCAGCTGCGGTAGTGCCCGGCGATCGGGTAGCGCCCGCATTTTTGCCCGTCCAGCAAGCGCAGGTGGGCAATGGCCAGGTCTCGTACATCGATGGATTGCAGGCCACCGGACGTCCTGAGCACTCCCAGCTTGAAAAAGAGGGCGAGGCCCTGGTTGCCCTCGCTCATGGCCGGGTCATCCGGCCCCAGCACCCCGCCGGGATAGGTAATGGCGACGCGGGCGCCGTCGTCGATCAGGCCCTGCACGTGGCGCTCGCTGTCGACCTTGGACCGGCCATAGGCCGAACTCTGCGCAGCCAGGGGCGTATTTTCGTCGATGGTCCGCAGGTGCGGATCGAACAGGGCGGCAGCGCTGGATACGTGCACGATGGCGCGAATGCCCTGCGCCACCGCGCCACCGACGACCAGCCGGGTGCCGGTGACGTTGGTGTGATAGGTCTGCTCCGCCAGGTTCGGATCGAGGCTGACCATCGCGGCGGTGTGCACCACCCCATCACAGCCCTCCAGGGCCGCGTCGATGGCCGCCTTGTCGGTAATCTCGCCGGTCGCGTGGTCCGAGGTGTCGATACCCAGGGGTTCGTACAGGTCGCGCATCTTCTTCTCGTTGCGCACCCCCAGACGGACACTGTGGCCGGCCTCGAGCAGGGCTCGCACCGTGTGGTAACCGATAAAGCCGGTTGCCCCGGTCACAAAAACCTTCATGGACGTGTTCCTTGTGCCGCTACAGGTTGACCCAACTGTTCAGGGCCTTGAGGCGGAATTGCTTGTCGCGGAAGCGGAGTATGACCGAGTCCGGCAGGATCTCGTCCAGTCGCACGCCACTGGCCACCTGCGCCCCCGGCCGGTGGCTGCGGCCATTGATCACCACCGATGAGGTGGCCGACTCCCCGGTCCAGTCGTGGCTGCTGTACATCAGGGTCGGGATGGCGTCCCGGGTCTGTTGCGACAGGCTGGCCAGGAAGGGCGCGGGGTGCTCCACCAGCCGCTGGTTGTCCATCTCGCGGCGCGCCAGTTCGATCATTTTTTCCAGGTCGACAGGCTCTTCAACGGTTTGCGCGGCACGGGGTTCGGACGCCACCGCGGCAGGCTCCACCGCGGCAGGTTCCACCGCGGCAGGTTCCACCGCGGCAGGTTCCACCGCGGCAGGTTCCATCGGGGGAGACGGCTCGATGAGTTCAGCCATCCCCTCGTCCTGCGCCCCGGTCTGGCTGGCAGCGGTTTGTTCGGCGGGGACGGCGCTGTCGCCATAGAGCGCATCCAGGGCGGCCTGTTGTGTCGCACTGCGGTGCGGTTCCTCGCGCCGGGGCCGCTCACCGGACCGGACCGCGGGCACCGCGCTGTCGGTCTGGCGAACTATCGCGGCCGGTGCGGCAGCTACTGCCTGCGCGGCGGATAAGGGAGCGCTTTCCGGAGCCGGAACCTCTGCCTCCGGCGCGCCGGTCGTGACTGCCGCCGGAGGCGTCGGCGGTTGTTGCGCCGACTCCCGGTCCCACAGCAACCAGGCAATTGCCACCAGCGCCAGCGCCAGTGCCAACCAGGGCAGACTGCGGCGCCAGGCGGGCGCTTCGGCTGCTCCCGGGTAGTGCACCTCGGCCGGCGCCGGCACCTCTCCCGGGATACTGCGCTCCCGCTGCGAGCGGCTGAGGGCGTCGAGAATCAGCGACACTAGCGCGCCACCATGGCGGCGTCTGCACGCAGCCGGGACAGGGCGACGTCACGGGTGGTATCGATGGCCAGCGCCTCGTTCAGTTTCAGCAGGGTCTGCAAGCCCACCACCCCATCATCGACCAGGCCCTGGCTGAGCTGGAACATGCGTACGCGCTGTTCCAGCCGCCGGTTGAACTGCTGCTCGGCAAGCGGCCGGTCCTGGCCATCCAGTTGCGCGAATAGCGCCGCCACCCGGGCCACGGCCGGTGAGCGTTGGCCGACGGCCAGCGGCCCGTCGAAACCCGCGGGGGGGTGCCACAGGAACTGGTAGCGACCGCGCCAGAGGGCGCCCAGTTCGGCCAGCGGCACTTGCAGCAGGCCGTCGGGCACCATCAGGGTACCGTCCCGCTCGGTGAGATCCACCAGGATGGCCGCGGCCGCAAAGCGCTCCGGGGTCACCAGGTGCAGCAACAGGGGCCGGTCCAGGGCACGCAGTTCCTCCCAGGTATCTGCCTGCTCGCTGACGCAGGCAAGGCCCGCATGGGGCTTTTCACTGCAGCCGGGGGCCGGCGCCAGGCTGTCTGAGGACAGACGCCACAGCGCCTCCCAGGCATCCCCGGGCGCCAGCATCCAGTCGCGACCCGGCGCTGCGGGAACCGGCTGGACGACCGGCGCGACCTGAACCTCAGGCGCGGCCACGGCCTGGCTCGCCGACCCCGCCCCGGTATCCGCTACCGGTTCCCCGGCCGGTCCGGTCTGTGCGCGGTACGACCACCAGCCGGCGGTGCCCAGCAGGATCAGCAGCGAGGCCAGCGCCAGGGGTCGGCGCCAGACCGGCGACGCCAGTCGGGCGTTCTCTTCTCCCATAACCTCCCGCGCGGCCTGTTCCAGCATGGCGCGGGAGACGCGATCGCGATTCTGGCCATAGGCGCCCAGCAGCATGCGGTCACACAGCAGGTTGATCAGCCGCGGGATACCCCGGGTGCGGCGGTAGATACCCTTCACCACCGCCGCCGGAAACAACTCCCGGCCCGGCGCCAGGCCCGCCACCTGCAGGCGGTGGCGGATGTAGGCGCGGGTTTCTTCCAGGTTCAGCGGCTGCAGGTTATAGCGCGCCGTGATGCGTTGGTTGAGTTGGCGCAGCTGGGGCTGCTGCAGCAGGCTGGCCAGTTCCGGCTGCCCGATGAGGACGATCTGCAGCAATTTCTCGCTGTGGGTTTCCAGGTTGGTCAGCAATCGAATCTGTTCCAGCACGTCGAAATCCAGGTGCTGCGCCTCGTCGATCAAGAGCACGGTTTTGCGTCCGCGACCGTGGTTCTGCAACAGGTATTCGTGCAGTTTGTCGGTCAGGGACTTGAGACCGGGACTGTCACGGTCATAACTGATCCCCAACTCGTCGCAGACGGTGGCCAGCAATTCCTGGGCATTCAGTGCCGGGTTGAGGACAATGGCGATGTCGGTGTCATCGGGCAATTGCTCCAGCAGGCAGCGATTGATCGTGGTCTTGCCGGTACCCACCTCACCGGTGAGCAGGATGAACCCGCCACCGCTGCCCACCCCGTACAACAGGTGCGCGAGAGCGTCCCGATGGCGGGCGCTCATGAACAGGTAGCGCGGGTTAACCGCGATGGAGAAAGGCGCTTCGTTCAGGCCGAAGTACTGATGGTACATCCGCTATGCTTACCGGTGGCTGGTGCCTCGGGGCATTATGCCCAATGCCCCCGGGCTTGGCTATCGGGCCCTCAGCCCACCAGTGCCTCCACCAGGTGGTAAACCCCGAATGCCACGGCGTAGGCCAGCAGGCCGTAACCGACAAACATCTGCAGGGGCAGGCGCCAGGAGCCCGACTCGCGGCGCAGCACTGCCAGGGTGGAGACGCACTGGGCGGCGATGGCGAAGAACACCAGCAGCGCAATGCCGGCTCCCACCGGCAGGCCGCTGGCCTGGACGCGTTCGGCCAGGGAGATAACGTCGTCCTCGGCCCCCTCGATACCGAACAGGGCGCCCAGGGTACCCACGAAGACCTCGCGGGCGAGAAACGATGACAGGATGGCCACCCCGTATTTCCAGTCCAGTCCCAGGGGGGCGAACACGGGCTCGATCAGGCGCCCCAGGTAGCCCAGCCAGGAGGCGCCCAGGTCCTCGCCGTGATTGGGAAAATAGCCCAGCACCCAGACCACGATGGTGACCCAGAAGATCACCGGGCCGGCCTTGAATACAAAGTGCTTGCTGCGGTCCCAGGCGCCGCGCACCAGCGGCAGCCAGGAAGGCACCCGGTAGGGCGGCATCTCCAGCACAAAGGGCGAGTCGTCCTGGCGGTCGCCCATGGTCTGGGATACCAGCGCGGTAACCAGCAGGCCGGTGACGATACCGAACAGGTAGATGCCGAACATGGCCAGGCCCTGCAATCCCACCAGGCCGCCGGCCACGTAGTCCGCCGGCACGAAGGCGCCGATCAGCAGGGCGTATACCGGCAGGCGGGCAGAACAGGGCATCAGCGGAATGGCCAGGTAGGTAAGCCAGCGCCGGCGCGGGGACTCCACCGTGCGCGCCGCATAAATACCGGGAATGGCACAGGCCACACCAGACAGCATGGGCACAAAGCTGCGGCCGTTGAGCCCGAACACCCGCAGGGGCCGGTGACAGATCACCGCCGCCCGCGCCAGGTAACCCGAGTCCTCGAGCATGCCCACCACCAGGGTGAGCACAAAAATCTGCGGCACGAACACCAGGAAGGCGCCCAGTCCGCCAAATATGGCATCCGTGAGGAAATCCCTGAGCAGGGGGCTGTCGATTCTGGGCACGACAACGGAGGACAACCACAGCAGGGACTCCTCCACCGCGTCCATGACCGGGGCGGCCCAGGTGAAGATGGACTGGAACAACAGGTACATGATCAGCAGAAAGCTGACACCGCCGAAAAACGTGTGCAGGAAGAAACTGTCGGCCCGGTTGCTGCTGGCGATCAACAGGTCGCCCCGGGGACCGAACTCGCGGCTCAGCGCCTCCGCGTGGTTACGCTGGGCCGACTCGTCCCGGGCGATCAGGTTTCCCGGCAGGACCGGTGCGACGCCGCCTGACTGCAGCGCCCGTTCCAGCTCCGCCAGGCCCTCGCCGGAACGCGCTGACACCGGTATGACGGGGACGCCCAGGGCGCCTGACAGTCCCTGATGATCCAGTGCGAGTCCATGCCGGGTCAGGGTATCCATCATGTTCGCCGCCACCACCACCGGTTTGCCGGCGTGGGCGGCGGCCTCGATGACCTGCAGCGCGAACAGCAGGCCTTTTTCCAGCCGGGTAACATCCACCACGCACAGGACGGTGCTGGTGTTGCCGCGCTGCAGGGCGTTGTTGAAAGCCCGGATGGCCACTTCCTCTTCGCCGGAGAGGGGGTGCAGGGAATACACACCGGGCAGGTCGACCAGTTCCAGGTCCGGGTTGCCCCGGCACTTGCCGGAATGGGTGTCAACCGTGATGCCGGGAAAATTGGCGACTTTCTGGTTGAGGCCGGTCAGGCGATTGAAGAGCAGGCTTTTACCGGAGTTGGGGCTGCCCACGACCAGGGCACTACTACTCATTCACTGCCCTCGACCAGGCGCACCAGGCGGGCGATCTGCCGCTCCAGGGAGTACACGGTACTGGCGACGCGAAACAGCTTCGGCGCACCCAGGCGCGGGGCCACCACGCAGGCTACCTGGGCCCCGGGCTGGAAGCCCAGTTCCACCAGGCGCTTGCGATAATTTTCGCTCAGGCTCTGGTCGAAACTGTCTATGACGCGGCTCTCGCCGCGCCTCATGTGCCATAGGGTTTGCGCCATGTGTCTACCGCTGGATATCACTCCGAAACAGGCCCGCGGGCCACAGGGAAACATACCAGATTGCAAAGCATAATGCGAACAATTCTCAATTGTAATTAGACCTGCGCGCTTGCCGCAACCGGGTAAAGGCGCTAGTTTCACGGGCACGCAACTGGCTCTGGAGGGCCCAATGAAATCAGTCAAGATACTCGGGGGCCTGGCACTCGCCCTGGTCCTGCTGGCCGGGCTGGCCGCCTACCTGCTGCTGGGGAACCTTAATTCGCTGGTCGAGAACGCGATCGAGGACGTGGGTACGGAACTTACCGGCAGCGGCGTCACGCTGGAGGGCGTGAATATCGACCTGGTGGCCGGCCGCGGGGAACTGACCGGCCTGGTCATCGGCAATCCGCCGGGGTACAAGTCCAACTTCGCCATGCGGGTGCAGAAGGTGGCTATTGCCATCGACCCCGCCAGCCTCACCGGCCCGGTCATCGCGCTGAACGAAATCTCGATCAAGGGCGCACGCCTGAACGCAGAGCAAAAGGGCGACCGCACCAACCTGTCAGAATTGCTGGAGCACATCGAGGGCAGCGCACCCGATTCGGGGCAACAGCCCACGGAGACGGGCGGTACGGCAGACGATGTCCGCGTCAGCCTGAAGAAATTCGTTTTCGCCAACGCCCGGGCGAAAGTGATCTCGCAGGTAGACCAGCCGCGCACTGTGGAACTGCCGGATATTCGGCGCAAGAATATCGGTGACCCCAAGGTGGGCCTCACGCCACAACAGCTGGGCGACGAGTTGCTGCAGGCAGTGATCGAGGAAGTAGAGCGGGCGGTGGGGGCCTATCTGGGCGACATGGCCCGGGAGGCTGCGAAGGAGGCGGTAAAAAAAGAGTTGGAAAAGGCCACCGAGGGCAAGCTCAAGGGGCTGGACGCCCTGCTCCCGAATGATTGAAAGTACCGAGTCCCGACTGCGCTTCCAGCCTCGCCAGCAGGCGCCGGGACTCGTCGCACCACTGCAGCATTTGCTCGCCCTGGCGGATTGCCGCCAGCAGGGCGAGGTAGACACCCTGTCGCCTGACCGGCAACTCCTGCGGTTGGTCGTAGTGGGCACGGCGGATTTTCTCGTACAGGTATAACTTCTGCATGGTCTGTTCGCGGCGGGAATCGATCTCGGCGATCAGGTGCGAGACGTTCCCGGTGCTCAGGTTGTAGAGCTTGATCATCAGGTCGTCCTTGACCGGCTGCACCTTGCTCTGGCTGTAGACCCAGTCCGAGAGGGCGTCGCGTCCCATCCGGGTCAGGCCGTAGACAATCTTGTTCGGCTTGCCGCGCTGGCTTACCTCCCGCTTGTTCAGCCAACCCTTGTCCGCCAGCTTGTGTAGCTCCTGGTAGATCTGCTGGTGGGTGGCGCGCCAGAACAGACCCAGGGACGCCTCGAAGGATTTCGCCAGTTCCAGTCCCGACATGTCGTCGTCGATCAGCGCGGTCATGATGGCGTGTGGCAAAGCCATGGTTCTGCCCTCCCGGTGTTCCCTGTGACCTAGAATACTCCTGTACCGGGGCGATGCAACAAACTGCACAAGGCCGCGCTGCGAGCCCCTTTCAATCGCAGCCTGCAGGCGGCATTATGTGTGTCCTCCCGTTAACGCAACCAGGGTTTGACAGCATGAAACTCGGACTGGTACCCATCAACATCGGCATGAACTCCCTCGCGGACATGGTTGGCCTGGCCCAGTACGCCGAGTCCCTTGGTTTTGAGTCGGTCTGGACCTTCGAGCATGTGATGGTGCCGGTCGACTACCAGTCAAAATATCCCTACAGCAAAGACGGCAAGATGGGGGTGGGCTCCGACGCCAGTTTCCTGGACCCGCTCATCGCACTGACCGCGGTCGCCGCGCAGACCCGCCACATACGGCTGGGCACCGGGGTCAACATCCTGCCGCAGACCAACCCCCTGCTGCTGGCCAAACAGGCCGCCAGTCTCGACCTGCTGTCGGGCGGGCGCTTTATGCTGGGCGCCGGCATCGGCTGGCTGCAGGAGGAGTTCGACGCCATGGGCGTGCCCTTCGAGCGCCGTGGCGCCCGCTTCGACGATTACGTGCAGGCCATGCGCAAGGTCTGGTCCGGCGAGGTCGTGGAGCACCAGAGTGAGTTCCTCAACTGGAGCGGTTTCCAGAGCTACCCCCTGCCGGCGCAGCAAGGCGGGGTGCCCATCGTGATCGGCGGCTCGAAAGGCAAGGCGTTCCAGCGTATCGCAAGGTACGGAGACGGCTGGTTCAGCCCCACCAACCAGGCCGATGAAATGGCGCCCATGCTCAATGACCTGAAACAGGCCTGTGAAGCCGAGGGGCGCGACTTCGACAGTATAGAACTCACCTCCATGTGGAACAATCGCGGGGGACTGGACGCGGTCAGGGCCTTCGAGGACATCGGCGTTTCGCGCCTGATCGTGCCGCTGTTTTTCCTCGAGGACCCGCAGACCGGGCTGGCCAGATTGGCGGAAGAGATCATCGAGAAGACCGCCTGATTCACCCTGGGAAACCCTGCTGTTGTAAGTGGTGCTGTCGCTGCTGGCCTTCGCCCACCGTAATCGGCACTGGTTTGAGGACGGTTTTGTCCTGGGCAGCTGAGGTTGAATTCGCAGCGGGTCGATCGATTTCAACCCCGGAGCAGAGCCCCGAGTTGCAGGCCGTCAGTCCCGCCCCGGTGCTGTGCGTGGGCGATCAGTAGTTCGGCAGTGGCGAGCGCGTCGACCAGTGCATTGTGCGCCGGGTAGGACGGCAATTGATAGCGATCCCGGCAGCCCTGCAGCCGCAGGTCACCGGGCCTGATAGGCAGGTCGCGCCGCCGCAGGCGCTGTTTCTCGAGTAGCAGGGTATCGGCCACCGGCAGCAGCAGCGGCGCACCGTACTCGCGGCGACACAGGCGGTTGATAAACGCCAGGTCCAGGGCGGCATTGTGGAACACCAGTACCTTGCCGGCAGCCGCCGCGAGAAACCTGGGCAGCACCGCCTGGTAGGTCTCGGCCCCTTGCAGTTCACAATCGCGCAACTGGTGGATGGCGGCGCTCTGGCCGACCGTTTTCTCCGCCCGGATCAGGTGGTGGCGCGCGCTCGCCAGAACCACCGCCCCCCCCTCGATGCTGACCCAACCGACACTGAGCAGTTCACCCTCGCTGACTTCCAGGGATGACATCTCGGCATCACAGACCAGAAAGGATACCCGGCGCCAGTCGCTGCCAGTGGACGGCAAGGGCATCTGCCAGCAGGCCTGCAGGGCTGTCCCCGCCACCTTTTCCCGGTAACGCAGCCGCCGCAGTCGCAATAGCCACATCAGCCAAGACCTGCCCGGTAGGTTTGCCGGACTGCCGACTGGGCTTCGTCAATGATGGTAAAGGCATCACGCAACTGCTCCTTTGCCATCTTCGGCAAATCGCGGGGATTGAGGAAATTGGAGACTTTTTCGCCGCGAAGAATCTGTTCACACTGGTGTCCTATCCTGCGGCGCTGTATGTAGTGCAGGGCATCGGCAAGGTTGCGGCTGTCGACAATGGTCATATGCTTGCGGCCGGCCAGTTCCCGCAGACGCTCGTCCGTGTTGACGGCCTCGATCCCGCGCGCCAGGGCGTGCAGGCGCACAATCTCGGTGATCGGTAACACGCCGCGTTTTTTCAGGTCGACGTTGTCCCGATGCTCGCCGTTATGGTCCACGACAAAGCGCCGGAAAATACCCAGCGGCGGTTTGCTGTCCAGGGCGTTCTCCGCCAGCGCGGCCAGGAAAATGGTATTGCTCGATGCCTGCTCCAGCATCACCCGCTGCAGGTCGGCGCACAGTTGCCGGTCACCGTGAATCGCCCGCAGGTCGAAAAAGATACTCACCCGCATGACCGCGTCCGGGGTCGGCGCGCGGGTCCAGCGACGCACCGTGTCCTGCCAGGCAGAGAGGGGCTGCCGCCACTGGTCGGTAGTTGCCATTACCCCGCCGGGGCAATACAGGTAGCCACAGGTATTGAGCCCTTCACAAACCAATCGGGCGACCTCGCGAAACCAGGACTCGTGCTCCGGCCGCATGTCGTCGCTGATGATCATGCCGTTGTCCTGGTCCGCCCCGAGCAATTGTTCCGCGCGAGCCTGGGAACCGAAGCCGGCCCAGCACCAGGCCACGGGAGCCGGGCCCAGTCGCTCCTCGGCCAGCTGGATGAGGCGCACGGTTACGGCGTCGGAAACCGCGGTCAGGATACGGCTTACCTGCTGGGCCCGGATACCGGACCTGACCCACTGCACCATCAGGTTGGGCAGGCCGGACAACAGTTCGGCAATGCCCTGCACGTTGTCCTGCCGCGAGATGTGCTGCACCAGGTAGACCGGGTCGTCCTGCCGCGCCAGGATCAGGTCGGAGGTCGTGACAATGCCGCTCAGCTTACCCTGCTCCACCACGGGCAGGTGGTGAAAACCGCGCTGGGTCATGAGCAGGGTTGTCTCGAACAGGCTCTGGCCACCGTCGATCTGCACCGGGTCCGGCGTCATGATCTCGTCAATGGCCGTGTCCGGGGGCAGTGCCCGGGCCACGAAGCGGCTGCGCAGGTCCCGGTCAGTCACGATACCCACCAGTTCCCCGTCCCGCAGCACAAAGGCCGACGACACCCGCCGCTCCGACATCGCCGCGGCCACCGCCTGCACGCTGTCCGTCGCGTCGACGGTCAGCAGCGCCGTGCTCATCACCGAGCGCACCTCCCGCATCATCGCGTTGGGATCCGGCTCGTAGCGCGCCGCGCGCCGCAGCCGCCGGCTGCGCTGGCTGCTAAAGTAACGATCGAAGTCGCGGTTTTTCTCACGCAGCTGGCGATAACTGGCGTCGGGCAGCAGGTAGACCAGGCAGTCTTCGATCACCGTGGCCTGCACCTCGCCCTTCTCGGCGTTCAGTCCCCCGATATGGAAACTCTCGCCCTCCCCCAACCGGTCCAGCAGCTTGTTGTCGCTGTCGCGGATGTCCACCGCGCCACTGCGCAGGATGCGCAGGCCCCTGTCCCCGGTCGCGGCATTGAACACCTCACCACGGCAGTGGTATTGCACCAGGATACTGGCCACCGCCAGGCGCAAGTCCTGCTCATCCAGTTCGTTGAATGGCAGGGACTGGACCAGGAACCCGGCTACCGCGGCCAGCTCCGGTGAGGCGAAATCCATTTCCGGCTGCTCGTTCACATCCCCCTACTCCCCGCGATACCTGTCCAGCCAGGTCGTGCCGGCCTCGACGAAGTATTGCACACCGCCGCGCAGCGCCACCACACGGATTCGCTGCTCCACAGTGGGCAGGCGACCCAGCGTGAGGCGCCACACGAGCCCGTCGGCGCCCACCGCCTGCATCGGCAGGGGCTGCTCGTCACCGCCCTGGCTGGCGACTGCCAGCAGCACAGAGTCCAGGGCGTGGGACGCATCCAGTTGCAGCACCGATCCCGGACTGTCCTCCACCAGCGACAGCACCAGTTTGAACTCCTCGTTCTCCAGGTCGCAGAAACCGCTGTCATAACGGCAGTTACTCTTTTCCACCAGCGGATAGGACTGCCCCGGCTGCGCCGGCCCGGGTTTTTCGGCAGTCAGGTAGCCGACGCCGAACCAGGCCATCACCGCCAGCAGCGGCGCAACCAGCATCGCAATGATCACGTGTTTGTTTGTGAACAAAAACCTCAAGCCTCCCTGGACCTGAATGGATCAGTGGTCATGGGCCTGCCCGGCACCGACCGGCACCCGGATGTGCTCCACCAGCTCCTGCACACGCGCGGGTGGTGCGGCAGTCACTCTGGATATACCCAGGGCGACGGCAAAGTTCACGATCGCGCCGACCACGCCGAAGGCATTGGGCTCGATACCCATGAACCAGTTGGCCGGGGTGTCGCCCAGGAACGCGGTGCCCGGGATGAACATGATGCCCTTGTGCTGGAACACGTAGAACAGGGTCACCCCGATACCTGCCACCATGCCGGCAATGGCACCTTCCTTGGTCACGCCTTTGGAGAAAATACCCATCATCAGCGCCGGGAAGATCGAGGATGCCGCCAGGCCGAACGCCAGGGCCACCGTGCCTGCGGCGAAACCGGGGGGATTGAGGCCGAGATAGCCGGCCCCCAGGATCGCCAGGGCCATGGCGATCCGGCTCGCCATCAGTTCCTGCTTTTCGGTAATGTTCGGCGTGAACATGCCCTTCAGCAGGTCATGGGAGATCGCCGAGGCGATTGCCAGCAACAGGCCCGCCGCGGTGGAGAGCGCCGCGGCCAGGCCGCCCGCTGCCACCAGGGCGATTACCCAGTTGGGCAGTTTGGCGATTTCCGGGTTGGCCAGCACCATGATGTCGTTGTCCACCTTGACCATCTCGTTGGTTTCGGCGTTCGCACTGTATTGGATAAGACCGTCGCCGTTTTTGTCTTCGAACTGAAGCAGGCCGGTGGTCTCCCAGTTCCTGAACCACTGGGGCCGCTCGTCATAGGCCAGGTACTTGCCCGGCTCTGGCTCGATCGTGTTCATCAGGTTCAGTCGCGCCATGCCGGCCACCGCGGGAGCGGTGGTGTACAGAATGGCAATGAACACCAGGGCCCAGCCCGCTGAGCTGCGCGCATCCTTCACCTTGGGCACGGTGAAGAAGCGGATGATCACGTGCGGCAGGCCCGCGGTACCGATCATCAGCGACATGGTGTAGGCAAACATGTTTATCCCGCTCAGCCTCACATTCGTGGTGTACTCCTTGAACCCGAGATCGGTCACCACCTGGTCCAGGCGGTCCAGCAGGTACACGTCAGTGCCGGACAGGGTACTGCCCAGGCCCAGCTGCGGCAGCGGGTTGCCGGTCAGCTGCAGGCTGATGAAAACAGCGGGGATGGTGTAGGCCAGGATCAATACACAGTACTGCGCGATCTGGGTGTAGGTAATCCCCTTCATGCCACCGAGTACCGCGTAGAAAAATACGATGGTCATGCCGACGTAGAGGCCGGTATCGTAATCCACTTCCAGGAAGCGGGAGAAGGCCACGCCGACACCTTTCATCTGGCCGATGACATAGGTAACCGAGCAGATGATCAGGCAGACTACCGCAACCGCCCGGGCCGATTTCGAGTAGAAACGGTCACCAATAAACTCCGGCACCGTGAACTTGCCGTACTTGCGCAGGTAGGGCGCCAGGAGCATGGCCAGGATAACGTAGCCCCCGGTCCAGCCCATCAGGAATACGGAACCGCCATAACCGCCGTAACTCAGCGCGATCAGACCTGCCATTGAAATGAACGAGGCTGCGGACATCCAGTCAGCCGCGGTGGCCATGCCATTCTGCACCGGGTGGATACCGCCGCCGGCGACGTAGAAGTCCTTGGTGGTACCCGCGCGGGCCCAGATCGCAATGCCAATGTAGAGGGCGAATGTGATGCCCACTACCAGATAGGTCATAGTTTGAAGATCCATGTCGGAGCCCCCTTACTCGTCTTCTTCCACACCGAACTCACGGTCCAGTGCAGACATTTTTTTTGCGTAGTAAAAAATCAGTACCACGAATACGTAGATGGAGCCCTGTTGGGCAAACCAGAAGCCCAGTTTGTAGCCGCCGATCTGGATCTGGTTGAGCAGGTCGACCAGGATGATGCCGAAGCCATAGCTCACGACGAACCAGATCACCAGCAGCTTGACCATCAGGGACAGGTTGCGGCGCCAGTACTGCTGCGCCTGTTCTTCATTCAATGGTGACATAGGACACCTCCGATGCGATTGTTATTGTGAAGCCAGCCCGACTATAGCAAGGGCCGGTTCCACCGGCTGTAGGACTTTGGTCTATACAGGGTTCAGAACACGTATTTCACCGCGAACTGCAAGCGGTTGAGATCACCGTCACGTCCATCCTCCAATTCCTTTTTGGCATAGATGTACTCTCCGCCGATCGACATCGTGGGAGTCGGCAGGTAGTTCAGGTTGAGGTGGACCGTCTGGTACTTCCTGGCCAGGTTGCCGGCATCACCGGGATTATCCGCCTCGGCAGCCGACAGCGAGAACGTACTGCGCCACTTCGGGCTCCAGAAGTGGCGGTAGGCGATGAAGCCACCCAACTGGTCGATCGTCTCGATGTTGCCATTCTCATCCACGTAGCCGTCGGTGAAGGCGTTGAGGCCCATATAGCGCCCCAGCGCGTCACCGTAATTGAGCATGATGCGCAGGTCGTCCTGGCCCAGCATCCACTTCCCCGCCAGGCTCAGGCCGTAGCCATACTGCTCATCACTGCCGCCATCTAACGCGGGATTTGTGCGGTCCTCGTAGGTCAGCTCCCGCGCAATACCGGCGACAGACCAGCTCAGATCACCGGCCTTGCCATTGTAGCGGGCCACCAGGTCGGGCATGCCCTCGGCACTGTTGTCGTAGGGGAAGTTGGCCAGCTTGGTAGCGGGATTCTCCAGCGCCAGTTGCAGGCCGCCCATGGTCCAGCGTATCTGCGGCTGGCGGTTGAACAGGGTGCCGACCGGTCCCACGAAGTCGAGCAGGTCGGGCAGCGCCGCGACGTTGAAAAAAGTCGACCAGGTCTGGCCCGCCAGCAATGACTTGCCCTCGTCATATTCCCACGTGACGAAAGCGTGGCGCACGCGGGAGCTCCAGGAATTGGAAATCCGCTCGTCCACCGACGGGGTATCGCCGGACCCGGACAGGATGAAATCCAGCTCGATCCGGGTGGCTATCTTGCCGGCATCAGTGTTGGTATCCGTGGTGAACCAGAACCGGGAACTCTTTGCGTGCAGGTTGGTAGAGCTGTAAGCATCGGATTTACCGTTTTCCGGCTCTACCGGTATGGTCGAGGCAACCAGCAGATCATCTGATGCGTAGAAGGTCGGTTTGCCGTCGCTGTAATCGCTGGCGATCGCATCCAGCTGGATGTATCCACCGTACTGGAATCGGGTGCCCTTCCTGGACGGGCGGGCCTGTTCTATTTCTTCCTTGTTGACGACAATCTCTTCCTGGTTGGAAGACACCTGCTGCTTCAGGGCTTCCAGCTGGCGCTCCAGTTCCGCAATGCGGTCATCGACGTCTCCTGCCATGGAGGCACTGCTTGCGGCGGCGGCTACCAGTACCAGAACAGCAGCGGACAACGGTTTCAGCTTTATCATCATGTGCTCCCTACCTTGCTTGTTTTGTTTGGCGCGTACAGTTTTAGCGCCAGCCGGACAGGGAACCCATTGGACTTTGGTCAAAGAGAGGCCGTTTCTTCGACCAAAGTCTAGTGCCGGGGGCTGAATCCGGGACCCGAATCAGGCGCCCGGCCCCACCCCCGGGGCCTCGAACAGGAGCTCCTTTGATTGGCCGGGTCTGGCAGCCCGGCCTTTTTATGGTTTACGGGCGCTGATGCGCCTAGGATAATGGCCACAATAAATACAAGGATGAAAGCGGGTACCCACCAGGCATGTATATCCTGATTGCAGATGACCACCCCCTGTTTCGCGCAGCACTGCAGCAGGTCATCTCGGAGAACTTCCCCGGTGCTGAAATCGGCACCGCTGCCAGCGTGCCAGAACTGCAGCGACTGGTGGACAGCCGGGGGCAACCCGATCTGCTGCTGCTGGACCTGCATATACCCGGTGCCCTGGGCTTTTCCGCCCTGTCCTGGTTTATCGGCCAGCACCCGGACACACCGGTGATCATGATCTCGGCAAACTCCCACCCGGAAACAGTACGCCGCGCCATCGACCACGGCGCCGCGGCGTTTCTGTCAAAATCCGCCGAAGTCGACCTGATGAGCGAGTGCCTGGAACGGGTTATGACCGGCGAGCGCGGCATCCATCCGGGGCTGGAGGTGGCGAGGGCGGGCGCCAGCCTGCAGTCGCTGGACGTGGCCGAGGCGCTGGCCACATTGACGCCGCAGCAGTTCCGGGTCGCGTCGATGCTGGTCGAGGGACTGCTGAACAAGCAGATCGCCTGGGAACTGGAGGTCAAGGAGGCCACCATCAAGGCGCACATGACGGAGATTTTCCGCAAGCTGGGCGTTCACTCGCGAACCCAGGCTGTGCTGGCCCTGGGCAGCCTGGCGGTGGACCCGCCCCAGGGCCTGGTTGAACCCCCGGCCTGACGCTCAGGCCCTGACCAGGGCCAGGATCAACGCCCGCAGGCGCGCCTCATTGACCGGCTTGGGCAGGAAGCGAAAGCCGCACTGGCGGACCTTCTCCCGCACCACCGCACTGTCGTCTGCACTGATTACGATACAGGGTGTTTCCGTGCCGTAGCGCTGCCTTGTTTGCGCCACCGCTTCTGTACCCGTGTCCCCGCTGTCCAGGTGATAGTCCACCAGCAGGATGTCTGGCCGCTCGCCGGCCGCAAAGGGCGCGTCCAGCCCGGCCCGGTCAGAAGCCGACAAGACCACGGCCCCCGCGCCCTGCAGGTACTGGCGCATGCCCTCCAGCACCAGGGGCTCATTGTCAAGGCACAGTATCTTCAGGCCCGCCAGGTCGCCATTGATGACCGCAGCCGGTTCGGTGACCACCTGCTGCCGGCCGTACGGCACGATAATGGAAAACAGTGTACCTTCGCCGGGTCGCGACTGCAGGCGCAGTGGCAGCTGCAACAGGTCCGCATAGCGCTGCACGATGGACAGGCCCAAGCCCAGCCCGTCCTCGGCCTCGCTGCCGCCGCGCTGCAGCCGCTCGAACTCCTGGAAGATCCGGACCCGGTCCTGCTCGGGTATCCCCGGGCCCGTATCCAGGACCTGTATTTCCGCTCCTTCCGGTCTCCTCCTCAGGCCCACCAGGACGCGCCCACGCTCGGTGTATTTCAGTGCATTGGAGACAAGGTTCTGGACAATCCGGTAGACCAGTGACTGGTCACAGTGCAACCACAGGCTGCTGCTCAAGACCTCCAGCACCAAGCCGCGGCGCCGGGCCAGGGGAGCGAATTCGTCAGCCAGGCCGCGGAGCAGGTCCGCGGCGGCAAAATGTGTGGGCTGCGGCAGTTGCCGACCCGAATCCAGCCGCGCCATCTCACGCAGTTCCGAGATCAGCTGTTCGGCCCGCTGCAGGGAGTTCTCGATCTGCTCCACGATATGTACGGATTCCGGGCCTCCAGTGGTCAGTTGCGGCTTCAGCGCCGCGGCAAACAGGCGCGCCGCGTTGATCGGTTGCAGCAGGTCGTGGCTGGTGGCGGACATGAAACGGCTCTTGCTCAGGTGCGCATCGCGCAGCCTGGCTTCCACCTGCGCCCGCAGGCGGTTCTCCTGCCGCAGCCGGGCATTGGTCTCGGACAGGGTCTGGCTCTCGCTGGCCACCTGGGCTTCCAGCTCCAGCTTGGTTTCCTCCAGTTGCGCGACGATTTCCCTGAAGTCGGTAATGTCGATATAGGTCGTGACAAAGCCACCGTGGGGCATGGGATTGCCGCGTATATCCACCACCGTACCGTCCGGCAGGACGCGCTCCAACCGGTGGGGACTGCCCGCACGCATATAATCCAGGCGCCGCCGGATCTCCTCGTCGACGTTGTGACCGCCTTTGCCCAGGATGCCGCGCTCGGCGTTGAACCGGTACACGCGCTCGATGGGACAGCCCACATACAGGAAACGCTCCGGGTAATCGAACATTTCCTCGTAGCGCTTGTTCCAGGCCACCAGGCGCAGCTCACTGTCGACCACCGACACCCCCTGCAACAGGCTTTCCACCGTGGTCTGCAACAGTTCGCGGTTGAAGGTATGCAGCTTGCTGGCGTCGCTCACCATCCCGGCGAGGTCGCTGAATTCCAGTTGCTGGCTGGTCTCAAGCTGCTCCATGGCCTTGTGGGCAGACGTCGCGCCAATGATACTGGCCAGCACAGCCTCGACCTGGTTGACCACGAACATGGGAGCGCGATCGCCGGGCAGCAGACGCTGCTGGTAGGTATCCTCAAACCCCTGCCACATGCGCCGCAAGTCTGCCTCTTCCATGAACGGCGGCAACAACACCTGCAACTGGCTCACCCGGATCAGGCTCATGTCGAAATCCTGCTCTGGTACCCGGCCACTGGCTCGATCCTCACCCATGAACAGGCGGGCCTGGCGCAGGTCGGCACGGGATGGTTTGAGCAGGAAGGAGACCGCGACCGCTATGACACTATTCAAACTCAGGCTCCAGGCGGTGGCATAGGCCAGGCGATACTCCCCCTGGATTCCGAACAGGCCCATGGGGCGCAGCCACTCGATTCCCACTGGCCCACTGGCCAGGAGTGCGCTGTCGCCTGGCAAAATGGCCGGAATCACCGCGCAGTAAAACCACAGGCCCAGGCCCACCAACAGGCCCGCGGTGATACCGGTGCCGTGCAGGCGGCGCAGGTACAGCCCACCAATGACCGCCGGTGCCAGCTGCGCCGCGGCCAGGAAGGAAATGAATCCGATCTGGGCCAGCCAGGGAATGCCCATCAACTGGCGCGCCACCAGCCAGGCGGCCAACATGATCAGGGCGATGGTGACCTGTCGAATCCGGCGCAGGTTGTCGCCCAGCTTCAGAACCGCCGCCGGCGAGTTGGCGTTGAGACGCAGCACCAGCGGGGTAACCACCTCGTTGGTGATCATGATGGCCAGGCTGACGGTGGCGACTATGGCCATCCCGGTGGCGGCGGAGATACCGCCGATAAACGCGGCCACGGTCACCCAGGACGATTCCAGGGCAATGGGCAGCAGTTGCACATAGGTATCCGGGTTGACCTGGTCGCTCACCGCGAACACCCGGGCACCCGCCAGGCTGATGGGCACCACCAGCAGCATGAACAGGAACAGGTACAGGGGGAACAGCCAGCGGGCGATGCCGGTATCGGTGTCCTCCTGGGCCTCCACCACCATGACATGGAACTGGCGTGGCAGGCAGAGGATCGCCAGGGCGCTGATCAGCGTGCGCGCCAGGAAGTCGACAGACAGGGAAAACTCACCCAGCGCCTGGCTGCTCGCCGCACTGGCGGGCTCGACAGGCGCCCTGGCGAGGTAGGCCAGGGCAAGCGCGGCAACCAGGGTAAAAGTCACCAGCTTGACCACCGATTCCACCGCAATGGCGGTCATGACTCCCTGGTGCCGCTCGCGGCCGTCCAGCCGCCGGGTGCCGAACATAATGGTGAAGACGGCGAGGATAATCGCGGTGAGCAGCGCGGTGTCGCCGCCGATAGCCTCCACCTCTTCCATGGAGCCACCGACTATGGACCAGGCCTGGGCGAGCGCCTTGAACTGCAGGGCAATGTAGGGCAGCACCGCCGCGGTAGCTACCAGCGTCACAATCACCGCCAGTGACTGGCGCTTACCGAACCGGGCCCCGATGTAATCGGCGATGGAGGTCACCCGATGCCGGGCCCCTACCGCCAGCAGGCGTTGGATCAGCGGCCAGCCCAGCAGGAACAACAGGATTGGCCCGATGTAGATCGGCGCATGGCTCCAGGCCGATTCGGTTGCACTGCCCACCGCACCGTAAAAGGTCCATGAACTGCAGTACACCGCCAGGCTGAGCGCATAGACGAGGCCCCGCCAGCGCGGTTTGCGCTGCTCACCGCGCTCGGTGTTGCGGTCCACGTACCACGCGACCGCGAACAGGAGGCAGACATACAGCAGCGCCAGGCTGAGCAAGTTGGACGGTGACACCATAGCGACGGTGGCTCTCGGATCGCTCACGGGGAACTCGCCACACCATACCGCATAAGGGGTACCGCGATGAAGCCCGCGCCGGGGAGCATCACCGAGAGGTTTTCCACTACACTAGCGTGAACGCCCGCAAAGCGATGGAGCTTACCGTGAGTTCACACAGGATTTTCACCGGCATCGTCCTGCTACTGTTCGCCTTGTACAGTCACGCCGTGCTGTCCCACGCCAAGATCGACGTGGTCACCATGTACAACGGCGACCGGCTCACCGGCGAGATCGAGTACCTGTCAGGGGGCAGGCTGTCACTGAACACCGACGCCATGGACCGGATAGCGATCGAATGGCAGGAGATCTCCCAGCTCGAGAGCCGGTTCCACTACGAGGTGCGACTGAGCGACGGGCAGCGACTGTTCGGGTCACTGACTGCCGGGGAAAGAGCCGGGCAACTGCGGGTGGCCGGGAGTGGCGGTGGTTATGACCTGGAGTGGCTGGATGTGGTGGAACTGCGGCCAGTGGCAGGCAGCTGGAATGAGCGGATCGAGGCCTCGGTCGCGCTGGGTTATTCCTATACCAAGGCTGCATCCGTGGCCCAGAGCACTTTTCGCGGTGACGTCAGTTACGAGGACTACAACAGTATCAGCGCCCTGGACGGCCGCGTGACCTACAGCGATACCGATTCCTCTGTCGCCCGCAGTTCCAAGGTCAACCTGTCCCGGCGCAACTGGACAAACCGCGCCGAGATTTACCGCCAGATCTACGGCAACTTCGAGCAGAACGACCAGTTGGGCCTGGAGGGCCGCTACGTGGCCGGCGCCGGCCTGGGCAAATACTGGATCGACACGCACGGTATGCACCTGTCCAGCACCGGCGGCCTGCAGGTGCTGACCGAGCGCAACGAGAGAAGCGACAAGCAGGAGAGTGTCGAGGTGGCGCTGACTGTGGATTTTTCCATCTGGCGCTTTGCCACTCCGGAGCTCTCCCTGGACACCACGCTGTCGGTGTTCCCCAGCCTCACCGAGAGCGGCCGCACCCGGGCATCGGGCGAACTGGTGCTGCGCTGGGAGCTGATCAAGGACCTGTTCTGGGATGTGTCCGCCTGGAGCAGCTTCGACAACCGGTCGGAGTCAGACCGCAATATCGACTACGGGGTCAGTACCGGTATAGGCTGGTCGTACTAGCCATCGCGGGGTGGAGAAAGCCATGTCCATTAGCAAGGTAAACCGGGAAAACAATTTTATTTACCTCACCCTGTCGCTGGTCGTTTTGCTGTTGTCCTCGGCGCTGGCAAACACCCTGCCGGAGGGGCCGATCACGCGCTGGCTGTTCCAGGGCATTTCCCTCGCCACGCTCGTGGTCGCCTACCTGAGCCTGGATTTCGGGCGCTTCTGGCGCCGCTTTGTTGCCGTGCTGTTCGCCCTGCAGATACTGCTGAACGGGCTCTATGCCTCCGATACCTGGGCCGGGGCGGACCTGGTCGGCCTGCTGCTGCTCATGGTGTTTTCCCTGGTTGCCGCGGCAGCCGCGGCGCGCCAGGTGCTGTTCCCCGACCGGGTGGACTTCAATGTCGTTGTCGGCTCCATTGCCATCTACCTGCTCATGGGCCTGGTCTGGACCGTGCTATATCTCTTCGCCCTGGAAATCAATCCCGACGCCCTGGCCGGACTGACCTACGAGGGCTGGTCAAACAGCTTCAACCGGGTGCTGTACTTCAGCTACGTCACCCTGGCCACCCTGGGTTACGGCGACATCAGTCCGCAGGAACCCCTGACCCAGGTGCTGGCCTCGCTGCAGGCGATTACCGGCACCTTCTACATGGCCATCGTGGTGGCCAGCCTGATCAGCGCCCACCGCTGGCGTCGGCCGGACCACGAGGATACGGACTGACAGCAGTCCGAAAAGACCCGAAAATTGACCGGTTTCGCTATGTGACCTTTTCCCCATGAACTCTATCGTTGTCGCCTTAAAAGGATAGTCCCCGCGTCACGTGCCCACAGTAACCGGGCTGGCAGCGGGGGATCATAACCAGCGCGTCAACGCGTCCGCAGGGTCTCTCCTGTCTTTCACGACGCACGCATGATAGGGAAAGGTAAGTAGTATGATTCCGAAAAAGCATGACCTTCTGATCCGCAAAACTGTCATCGCCGGCACCCTGGCGGCACTGGCCACGCCCTGCCTCGCGCAGATGACGCTGGAAGAAGTCGTGGTTACCGCGCAGAAACGCGAACAGACCGTCCAGGATATTCCCGCGGCGGTAGCGGCGATCTCCGAGGAAGCCCTGGAACTGACCAACACCAAGGAATTCAGCGACCTGAACAAGATCGCCTCCGGCGTCACGATCACGGGCGGGGCCGACGGCTTCGGCGCCATCATCCGTATCCGCGGCATCGGCAACAACTCCTTCGCCCCGGCAATCCGTCCCTCCGTGGGAATCTTCCTGAACGAGGTCCCGCTGGGTTCCCTGGAGTCCGCCTACAACAACCTGGCGGACGTGGAGCGCATCGAAATTCTCAAGGGCCCCCAGTCCACCCTGTTCGGGAAAGAGGTTTCCTCGGGCGCGATTTCCATCTTTACCAAGCGCCCTGACACCACCGGTACCGAAGGTTACGTGGAGGGTAATATTGGCAACCTGGGCCTGCAGGAGTACAAGCTGGGCGGCAATGTGCCGCTGGGCGATATGTTCGCAGTGCGCGCCAGCTACTACAACTCAGAGCGCGACGGCACCGTCAGGAACCTGGCGGATATCCCCGGAATCGGCCGTGGCAATGGCGACATGGGCGAATACGACAAGGACGGGTACCGCATCCGCCTGGGCTTTGAACCCACGGACAGGTTCAGCGCTGTTCTCAGCTACGAGGATCACGACATCAATGTCTACGGCTCCACGTCGGTGGCGCAGCAATACGGCGACCTCTATACCACCTGGAACAACAATGTGGTGGATAACCCGCAACCCGGTGATCTGGACATCCTGGACCCCTTTGACCGGGTAACCTCTCACAGCGCCCCCACCGACCGGGACACCCGCACCCGGATCTGGAGCCTGAACATCCAGTGGGACCTGTCCGACCAGTGGAGCCTGACCTCGGTCACCTCGGACCAGGATTACGGTGGACAAATCGTCGGTATCGACGGTAGCGGGCGTGTCAATGCGGACGGGCAGCGGGTGCCGGCCACCGCAGATACCTCCGTGGGCCCCTACAAAATCAACGACTTCTACCAGGACCAGGGCACCGATACGTTTACCCAGGAGCTGCGCTTCAGCTACGACTCAGACAAATGGTCCTCCATCATCGGCGTATTCTATGCAGAGACCGAGACCTTCAATTACGTGCCTTTCACCGGCGCCCTGGGCGCCCTGCCCAGCGGCAACGTATTTACCGCCGGGGGCCTGTCCGACCTGGACGAGGATATCGATGAGTGGGCGGTGTTCAACCACAATATATGGAGCATCCGCGAGGGACTGGATTTCACCTTCGGCGTGCGTTATTCAGAGACGGACAAGGAAGCCCTGAAGGCACAGCTGACCGGTGTCGGACCACTGGGCGACCTGAACACACCACCGGTACCCGTTACCCCCTGGGCTGATAACGTACCAAAGCAGAAGGAGAGCTGGGATTCGGTCACCGGCACCCTCAAGCTGACCTGGTGGCTGAGCGATGAAGTCTCGATCTACGGCGGCTGGGACCGGGGCTTCAAGGCCGGAGGCTTCAATGTCTGCAAGGGTACCGGCGCCGAGCCCGAGGGCTGCGGTCCCGAGGATTCCTTCGACGACGAGAGCGCGGACAACTTCGAGATCGGCATCAAGGGTCGCTTCCTGGACAACACCCTGGTGTGGAACACCTCCGTCTTCCAGCAGCGCTACGATGACTTCCAGGTGGAAATCCAGGACGAGGAAGGAATCGGCAACACGATCCAGAATGCCGCCAAGGTCAAGGTCGAGGGTATAGAAACCGACTTCCAGTGGCTGGTCAGCGACCGGTTGCTGCTCGACGGCAACATCTCCTACGTGGACTCCCGCTGGGATGAATACGAGGATGCGGGCTGCCTGCGGCCGCAGTACCAGGCCGTCGCCTGCGACCCGGTGACACTGACCCAGGACCTGTCAGGCAAGCGCCTGAACTACACCAGTCCCTGGACTGCCAACCTGAATGTGACCTGGGACGACAACTTCAGTAACGGCATGGGCTGGTTTATCCGCGGCGAGTACGCCTATCGCGACGACCGTTTCTTCTTCCCGGACCTGGACCCGGACCTGACGGATGAGGACTATTTCCTGTTGAACGCGAGCCTGGGCATTCGTGCCGCCGACGGCACCTGGGACGTCACCCTGTGGGGCAAGAACCTGACCGACGAGGAATACCTGATCAGCGCGTCGCGCAACCGGGACGCCGGCAACGCCGGCTTCGGCACCGTGCCAATCGAGGGTTACCGGGTAACGGCCGGCGACGAACGCACCTACGGCCTGACCCTGCGCTACCGCTTCGGGGGCGCCTGAAAAAAGGGGACAAAAAAGGGGACAGTTTACTTTTCTTGCGAAGAAAAAAGTAAACTGTCCCCGTTTCTTCAGGCGGGGGTAATACCGCCGTTGACCGGCAACAGGGCGCCGGTAATCCACTCGGCTTCCTGGCTGGCGAGAAAGGCAATGGCGGCGCCCACATCGTCCGGGGAGCCCAGTCGTTTTACCGGCACCCCTCGCACCATGTATTCCTGATACTCCGGGGGCAGGTTGTCCATGGGCCCCAGTGATACCGCATTGCAGGTAATACCCTGCTCCGCCACTTCCTGTGACAGGTTGCGCATCAAGTGCACCGCCGCCGCCTTGCAGGAGCCGTAGATGGTCACCCCGCTGCTATTGCCCACGCGGCCGGCGTCAGAGCTGACCACCAGGATGCGGCCCCAGCCCCGCTCCTGCATGCCGGGCAGGACACAGTGGGTGCAATTCAGGGTACCGTAGAGATTGACGTCAACCATGGGCTGCCACTCGGCCGGCGACATATCGGCAAAGGCGCGCAGGGCCATGCCCTCGACTCCGGGAATCCCCGCATTATTGACCAGGATGTCTACCGGTTCGGACTGCGCCACAGCTTGCGCCACCGCGTCATAGTCGGTTACGTCGAAGGCCAGCGGGTCCGCCTCCAGGCCTTCCTCACGAAGCGAGGCGGCAGCTTCGGCCGCACGCTCCGGGAACAGGTCATTGACCAGCAGCCTGGCCCCCTGCTGCCCCAGGGCCCGGGCGATGCCAAGGCCCATACCGCGGCCACTACCCGTGACCAGCGCGGTACGCCCCTTCAGGTCGATCATCTTACCCGACCTCCGGCGCCGCGGCGGATACGCGCCGCCGAGGCCAGTTCGGTCAGTACTTCCCGGGTCTGCTCCCAGTCGATGCAGGGATCGGTGATGCTCTGGCCATAGGTGAGGGCCTGGCCGTCGACCACGTCCTGGCGACCGGCCACCAGGTTGCTCTCCAGCATGAGGCCGAAAATACTGCGGCTGCCTCTTGCCACCTGGGTGGCGATGTCCATGGCCACGTCGACCTGGCGCGCCGGGATCTTGCGACTGTTGGCGTGACTGGCATCGATCATGATCCGCGCCGGCAGCCCTGCCTTGCCCAGCATGGCGCTGGCGTCATCCACGGAGAACATGTCGTAATTGGGGTGCTTGCCGCCGCGCAGGATGATGTGGCAGTCCTCGTTACCGGTGGTCTGGAAGATAGCGGAGTGACCCTGCTTGGTCACCGACAGGAAATGGTGCGGTTGCGAGGCGGACTTGATCGCGTCAATGGCCACCTGGATGTCACCGTCAGTGGCGTTCTTGAAACCCACCGGGCAGGACAGGCCGGAGGACAGTTCACGGTGGGTCTGGCTCTCGGTGGTGCGGGCACCGATTGCACCCCAGGAAATCAGGTCGGCGTAATACTGGGGGCTGATCAGGTCCAGGTACTCGGTGCCGGTGGGCAGGCCCATATCCGCCAGGTCGGCCAACAACTGCCGCGCCAGGTGCAGGCCCTTGTTGATCTGGAAAGTGTTGTTCAGGTCCGGATCGTTGATCAGGCCCTTCCAGCCGACCGTGGTACGCGGCTTCTCGAAGTACACCCGCATGACGATAAAGAGGTCTTCCCGCAACTCCGCAGCCGCCTCCCGCAGGCGCGCGGCATAGTCTCTCGCGGCCTCGGGGTCGTGAATGGAGCAGGGGCCGACAATAGCCAGCAGGCGGTCATCGTCCCCGGCCAGAATGCGGTGAATGGTGTTGCGGGCGAGCGAAACAGTGTCGGCGGCCGCGTCGCTCACCGCGATTTCGGCAATCAGGTTCTCGGGCGATATCAATTCATTGGTCTTCTGGATGCGAAGATCATCGGTATTGGTTGTCATGCTATGTCCGGCGCGGCCGCGACCGCTGGTAAAGGTAGAAACAGGAAGTTGAAAAGCGCGCTAATATAGCACTTATAAGGTGGAATTGGCAGTTGCGCCGCGGCCACCAGCGGGGCGCGACAGGGAGGCTGGAACATGATAGATCGGGACATTCCCCGCACGCTGGCGGTGAAATACGCCCGTTTCGTGGACAATCGAAAATACGAGCGCATGAGCGAAATCATGTCGCCGGAATTCACCCAGCAGGGGCCCGGTTTCGGGTCCGGTTCGCTGCAGGAATTCATCGAGGCCCTGCACGTCCTCGACCGGTACAGCGCCACTTTTCACGTGGTGATGAACCAGGATGGCGAGTGGCACAATGACCTCTATACCGGCGAGACCTGGGGCGTGGCCAGCCACCTGTACGAGCAGGAGGGCGTACAGCGCAAGCTGGACATGGGGATACGCTACCAGGATGTCATTGAAAATGCCGGCAGCCACTACCAGTACCTGTCGCGGGATCTGCACATCGTATGGACTCAGGACCTGCCGCTGATACTGTAAGTCGGGGACAATTTCGGGGACAGTTCACTTTATTTCCCGTGGGAAAAAAGTGAACTGTCCCCGAAATGTGAATTGGGGCCCGGTTCAGCCAACCAGTACGAGGACCAGGGCCAGGAGAAAATACAGGCCCATCACCGGCACACTGAGTCTGGGGCCGATTATCCGTTTCATGTCGTCACCTCCATCTTGCTTGGGGGCGTGTCGCTGACGGGCCGCCCCAACAGTAATAATTCCCGCATTGCGGGGTCCAGTTCGACCAGGGGCGCATCCACTTCAACCCCCAGTGCGTCGTTTATCTTGGAGAAAAAGCACCGGGCGGCGGCGGCCGCCACGATGTCGAATACGGTTTCGTCCGCCAGTCCCATGGCCTTCAGTTCTTCGATGTCGGCCCGCTCCACGGTGGTCGCGGCGAGTGCCACCTTGCCCGCGACCCGCATGACCGCCAGGTCGGTCCCGGTTACCCGGCCAAGCGGTTCGCCGCGCATCAGGGCGGCCATCTCGTGCTGGTCGAAAAACCGTCGCAACAACCGTCGACCGTGCGCCAGGCAGCAATAGCCGTTGCCCAGCGCCTGCGCTGCACCCAGGGTGGCAAGCTCGTAATAGCGCGGCTCCATCGGCTCCCGCACACAGCGGATAAGGTCCGCCCAGGCCTGCATCAACGCCGGCCGGTGACAGAACACCCGGGCATAGTTGGGCACAAAGCCGACAGCGTCCTGTTGGCGCTGGTACATTGCGCGGACCTCGCCTTCTGCCTCGCTCGGTTCAATGGTGGTAAGAAAACTCATTTTCCCGCTCCTCTCAGGCCGACTTCCGGGGGTGCAACCACTTCGGCAGGAACTCGGCCGGGTGAAGGTTCGCGTCGCGGTCATAGTCCACCTGCAGGGTGTCCAGCTGTCGCTGTAAAAAACCATCCGCGCAGGCGGCGATGACATCGGTGGCTCCGCCCAGTAACTCACCCCCGACAAATACCTGGGGAATGGTCGGGGAGCCCACGCGCTCCGCCAGGACCTGCCGTATCCTGCCGCCAAGGTCGTGTTCCTGGAACGCGACCGAATCCAGGTCGACGCTCTCATAATGGAGCCCCATGGCCTTGAACAGGCGCCGGACCGACCAGCAGAATTCACACCACTCGAGGGCAAACATGACAACCGGCTGCTCCGCCAGCACCCGTTCCACAAATTGCCGGGCTTCCGCATCCAGGTCACGCGGTGCCCGCAGGGGTGTCGCGCCTGATGCCGCGGCAGCGCCAAACTGGCAGGACGGGGTCGAGTTGGACAGGGCCAGTTCCGCCTCATCCATTTCCTCGCCGATATCCGCAAACAGCGGGGTGGACATGTAGCGCTCGCCGGTATCCGGCAGCATGCACACGATGTTACTGCCACGAGGTGCCTGTGCCGCCAGGGTCAAAGCCGCCGCCAGCGTGGCGCCGCCGGAGATCCCGGCGAAGATACCCTCGCGGCAGGCCAGTTCCCGGCTCAGGCGCAGGGCATCATCGCCCGCTACCGGAACGACCTCGTCGACCCAGCCGGAACTGATCGCGCTCTCTGTCAGGGCGGAGATAAAATCGGGAGTCCAGCCCTGCATCAGGTGGGGCCGGAAGCTGGGGTGACTGGCATCCACCGCACCCGCTGTATCCCGTGACTGGGGAATGCCGCTGCCGAGCAGCGGCGAGTTGTCCGGCTCCGCGACCACGATACGGGTGTCCGGGCTGACCTGGCTCAGGTACCGCGCGGTACCTTTCAGGGTACCGCCAGTACCGAAGCCGCTCACCCAGTAGTGCAGCGGGTCGCCGCCCATGTCGCGGATAATTTCCGGTCCGGTGGTCGCCGTATGCACGTCGGCATTGGCCTCGTTGTCGAACTGTCGGCACAGGAAGTAGCCGTGTGCCCGGGCCAGTTCTTCCGCCTTGCGCAGCATACCGGTGCCCTTCTCCGCCGCCGGTGTCAGCACCACCTGCGCGCCGAGAAACCGCATGATCTTGCGCCGCTCCACGCTCGCGTTTTCCGCCATGGTCACCACCAGGGGATAGCCCTTGCGGGCACAGACCATGGCCAGGCCGATCCCGGTATTGCCGCTGGTCGCCTCGATCACGGTCTGGCCCGGGCGCAGTTCACCGCTCTGTTCCGCCCGCTCGATCAGGGCCAGGGCCATGCGATCCTTGACCGAGCCCATGGGATTGAATGCCTCCAGTTTGACATACAGATTCACGCCCTCGGGGGCCATATCTCCCAGTCGCACCAGCGGCGTGTTTCCTACGGTTTCCAATATCGATTCATAACGTGCCATGTTGCTCTCCCTCGTCAGGCTGTCGTCTAGCCTGGGAACAAGAATCCCCGAAAAACGGCGAAGCCAGCGTGGAAGTCAGCGTGGTTTTTGTATTTAAAGCGTGGTTTTATGCCCGGCCGGCCGCCCTGCGCTTGTACCGGAACGAAAAGTGACTATGCTGGGCACATAGTCTGATATGGCCAAATAATGGGTATGGAGCAGCTTGCGCTCAGGTTTCTCGGTGACGCCAGGGTCGTCCGTGACGACCGGGAACTGCCCCTGCCGCCCTCTCGCAAGACCCGCGCCCTGCTCGCCTACCTGGCGTTGCAGTCGCAACCGTTCCGCCGCGACCAGCTCTGTGAACTGCTGTGGGAGATCCCCGACGACCCCCGCGGGTCACTGCGCTGGAGCCTGTCAAAACTGCGTCGTCTGGTGGATGACGAAGATCATCCCCGTATCCTGGCGGACCGCAACCAGGTCGCCATGGATACCAGCGGGGTCGATATCGACGTGGTCTCGCTGCACGAACTGGCCGGCAACAAGCTGTCCCACTGCGACACCGCCACCCTGCAGCAGGCGGTTGAGACCTATTCCGGAGACTTTCTCGCCGGGCTGGAACTGGCCAATTTCCACGATTTCTATATCTGGTGCCTGGGTGAGCGGGAACGGGCCAGCCAGGCCCGGGCGGCCCTGCTGGGCGAGTTGGTCAACCGGCTGGCGGACGACCCGGCAGCCGCCCTGCCCTACGCCAGCCAGCTGTGCAGCGAACAGGCTTATGACGTCGCAGCCAGGGCGCGCCTGATCGGACTGCTGGTCCAGTTGAACCGCAAGAAAGAAGCCGACCAGCAGTTCCGCATCGGCATGGACACGTTGAAAGAGGCGGGCATTGACGATGGCGGCCTGCTGTACAGAAGCCTGCGCGGGGCCCGACCGGCGGGCGCCGCCAGGCCCGGCGCGGGTGCGCCGGTCAGCTCTGCAGCGGCCGGCGGCGAGTCCGCCCCCGCTTCAGGCATCGCGGGGCAACAGTCCCGGCTGCCGGTCGATGCCGGCCTGGTGGGACGCGACCGGGAACAACAATTGCTGCAGGAAGCAATGGCCCGGGCGTTTGATGAAAGCCGCTCCCGCGTGGTGCTGGTGCGCGGTGATCCCGGCATGGGCAAGAGCCGTATGTTACAGCTGGCCGCTGCCATGGCGCGCCAGCGCGGCGCCGGGATTCTGCGGGCCGATGCCTATGAGAGTGAGATGCTCCGCCCGTTCGGGGTCTGGAACGACGCATTGCGCCGCGCGCTACCGGGTAACCCGGCCAGCGAGATGATCACCGGCAGCGAGCGGATTTCCCGTGACCAGGTGTTTTCAACCCTGGCCGACCTGGTTCAGGAATCCACCGACCAGCGGCCGCTGGCAGTCCTGTTCGACGACCTGCACTGGTGCGATGAGTCCAGCGCCAGCGCCCTGCACTACGTGTTGCGCATGCACCGCAAACGACCGTTGCTGGTACTGGCGACCGCGCGCGAACAGGAACTGAAGGAGAATGCGTCTGCCCTGCGGGCGCTGCGGGACCTGCGCAGTGACGAGCTGTTGCAGGAACTGCACCTGGCGCCTTTACCCGAGGGTGAGTTGGAGCAACTGATTGCCACTTTCGAACCCGCCGCTGATGCCCGTCGCCTCAGCCGCGAATGTGAGGGCAACCCCCTGCTGGCCCTGGAACTGGCCCGCGCGGAAGTGGAAGGAAGCGTGGGTCACTCCCTCGCGGAGCTGGTGGCGGAGCGTATCTCCCGGTTCAGCGAAGCGGCCGTCGCCGTACTCAACTGGGCCGCCGTATTATCCCCGCGTATCAGCCTGTCGACCCTGGAGAAAGCGTCCGGTCTGGATCGGGGCAGCATCAATACCGCCATAGAAGCCGCTGAACGACAGGGCATCCTGCACCCCGCGGCACGCGGATTTCGCTTTTCCCACGATCTCATCGCCCGCTGCATCTACGACCAGATCAGCACCTCCCGGCAACAGGCCATGCACCGGGAAGTGGCGGAGATGCTGGCGGTGGATGCCGCCGCGGACCTGTCACTCGCTGCGGACCTGGCGCACCATGCGCCGCGCAGCGGGGATTCGCTGCTGTCCGCCCGGGCCATGATCGCGGCGGGCAAGCTGTGCCTGCGATTTTTCGCCAATGAGGACGCCCTGGCGCTGTACCAACGCGGACTGGAATTCACTCCGGAGCTGAACGCCGTGGACCGCATCTGCTGTGAACTGGAGCTGGCTGAAATCCGCATCGCCGCGGCACCGGTGGAGGACTGGAAAAATACCGCCGAGGAGCTGCGCAACCTGGCAGAACAGGCGCTGGACCACGGCGCCCTGGCACACGCCAGGCTCGGCTACCAGGAAGCCAGCTATGTCCGCTGGGTTCGCGGCCAGTGGTCAGACGCGCGGCGGGACTCCCTGCAGGCGGCGCGGATCACCCGCGGGGGCTCTGACAAGGATCACATCGTGGGTATGGCGGAGGCGTCCAAGTGCCTGGCCCTGCTGGAACGGGATCTGAGCCAGGCCGACGCCATGATCATGGAGGCCAGTGAACTGGCGCGGCGCAGCGACTTCAGCTGCACGGCGATTCCCATCACCCTGGGCATCCTGCGTTACTACGAATCCCGTTTTGATGAGGCACGGGATTACCTGGAAGAGGCCCGGGCCGCCTGCAAGGCCAGGGGCGACCGCATCAACGAGTTCATGGCGAACGAATTCCTGACCATGGTACAGATCGAGGCCGGCAACTTTCCGCAGGCAGCGGAACACTGCGAGGACCTTCTCGCGCTGGGCGAACGCCTGCGTGAGGGCAGCGAACTGCCGCTGGCGCTGGCACTCACGGGACTGTGTCGCTATGCCCTGGAGGGCGAGCAAACGCAATTGCAGGACGGCCTGGATCAGTTACAGGCCCTGGACGCCAAACAGCGCCGTACCTGGGTGCTGAACCGGGCGGCCATGATTGACCTGGTACGCGGCCAGGCGGCGTTGGCCGGGAAACGGGCCGAGATCGCCCTGGAGTTGTCGCGCACCATGGAGCGGCCGTCGGAAATCCTGCTGGCAGCGGTGAACCTGGCCTGCAGCGATACCCACCCCCCGGGTGTGGTGCCCGCCGACCTGGTGGAAAACCTGCTGCAGCGCCCGGTAGCCGAATGGGCGCGCGACCGGGCCCGACAATACCTGCAACAGGCAGGCCGGGAGAGCTGAATATGGATCACATTTACCTGGAGCGACAATTCGAGCCGTACATCGACCTGCCCTATTTCCGGGGCATGGCGCGGCGGGGGATGAGCTGTTTTTCCCTGTACCGGGTGCAGTGGCTGGAGAGCCTGATGGCTACCGATGGCAGCCGGCTGCTGTGTCACTTCCAGGCACCGGACACGGAGAGTGTTCGCATGATTTCCCGGGACGATCGCAATAAAACGGTATCGGCGTGGCGCGGCAGCCTGCACGACGCCAGAGACGACCTGCGGCCCAACGTGGTAGTCGAACGGAGCTGGTCTGAACCGGTCGAGTTGCAGGACCTGCAGGCCCGTGAGAACGAACACGACTGGTGCCTGGAGACCCATCAGGTCAATTTTGTACGGACATTCTTTCGCGCCGACCAGAAGCGCATGCTCTGCCTGTATGCTGCCCCCGATGCGGAGTCCGTACGACTCGCGCAGCAACAGGCCGGCATGCCCATGGACCGGGTCTGGGCCTGCAACTACTTCGACGCCGAAATCATGGGCCGCGAACTGACAATCCAACGCTGAAAACCGGGCACGACCAAAAAAACCACGATAGATTAAACGGCGACTCCTACGTATCCGCGACAAGCTGTCCCTGTCCCGACCAGAACGGCCGGTGTTATCAACAGACAGCGAGGAACGGAAATGAACGTTTTTACCAAGATAATCGACAACGGCGTCAACACCGAGGCCCTGATCCAGGCGCGGGAAGCGCTGACCCAGGCCCCGGAAGCGGCGCAATTCACCTGGCGCGCCAGCTGCGACTGGGTGAACGGCACCCACTGCCGCTCCGCCGTGGAGGGCTTTTTCGGCCTCGGCGAGGAGCAGGCCCACCACAAATCCTTTACGTTCGACGCGGATCACCCGGAGGTGTTCGCGGCCGAGGACCAGGGTGCAACCCCGGTTGAATACGTGCTGGTGGGACTGGCCAGTTGCCTCACCGCCGGTGTGGCCTCGGTAGCCCAGTATCGCAATATCCAGCTCAACTCGGTGCGCGCCATCATCGAGGGCGATATGGACATCCAGGGCATCCTGGGGGTCGACCCGGATGTACGCAATGGCTACGAGGGTATCCGGGTACGCTTCGAGATCGACGCCGACGCCTCCAAAGAGGACATCGAGGCGCTGGTGGCCCAGTCCCAGAAACGCTCCGCGGTATTTGACATCATCACCAACCCGACCGCCATCTCGGTCGAAGTGCACTGAGCCGGAGGTCGCCGTGAAGCGCACGACCGCTATCGTCATCGGGGCTGGCCAGGCGGGCCTGGCAGCGAGCCACTGCCTGGCCCGGCGCGGCATCGACCACGTCATACTGGAGCGGGGTGAGGTCGCCAACAGCTGGCGTCACGAGCGCTGGGACTCCCTGCGCCTGTTGACACCCAACTGGCAATGCCGCTTGCCCGGCAAGCAGTACGCGGGGCCGGATCCCGAAGGTTTTATGCCCGTGTCCGGCCTGGTCCGGTTTCTGGATGAATACGCGGCGACCTGCCAGGCCCCGATACACTGCGGGGTTACGGTAAGCGGGGTGAGCGCGACAACAGACGGCTATCGACTCCAGACCAGTGCCGGCCCCTGGGCCTGCCGCAGCCTGATCATCGCCACCGGCCCCTGCAACAGGGCCCTGGTCCCGGCCTGCGCCAGCGGTCTGCCGAACACCGTTCACAGCCTGACCGCGCACCAGTACCGCAACCCGGGGCAGTTGCCGGAGGGCGGCGTACTGGTGGTTGGCGCCGCCGCCAGCGGCATCCAGATCGCCGACGAACTGCAGCGCAGCGGGCGGCAGGTCTACCTGTCCACTGGCGAGCACGTGCGCATGCCGCGCCGCTACCGCGGCCGGGACATCCTGTGGTGGATGGACCGTATCGGACTGCTGGATGAGACCTGGCGCGACGTTGACGATATCACCAGGGCACGCCGCCTGCCCTCTTCCCAGCTGATCGGTACAGAGCAGGGCAATACCCTGGACCTGAATGCGCTGACGGGCTCGGGGGTTGAACTGCTGGGGCGCCTGTCCGGTGTCCGGGATGGGGAAGCCCTGTTCTCGGGCTCGCTGAACAATGTCTGCAAACTGGCGGACCTGAAAGCGGGACGCCTGCTCCGGGCGGTCGATCAATGGCTTGCGGAGTGCGGCGATAACGCGCAATACCCGCCGCCCGAGGACCTGCCGCCAACGGTAACCCCGGCCAGGGCGCGGTTGTCCCTGCCGCTGGACACGGGAGAGATCAGGACCGTGCTCTGGGCCTGCGGTTACCACCCGGATTTCAGCTGGCTGGACCTGCCCGTGCTGGACCGCAAGGGCATGATGATCCACGACGGCGGCGTCACCCCCCTGCCCGGCCTGTACGTGCTGGGTCTGCCCTTCCTGCGCCGTCGCAAATCGAGTTTCATCTACGGCGCCAGCAACGATGCGGAGGACATCTGCACCCACCTGGCGGGCTACCTGGCGGGGACGGGCAGTAATCGCGCCGCTGCCAGGTGCGCATAAAAAAGGGCGGAATAAATCCGCCCTTGAGATGCGGGAGGCAGCGACCGCCCCCGGTAAAGTCGATCAGCCGAACTGGTTCATGGTGTTGTCTGCACCGCCGGCCTTCAGCGCCGCGTCACCGGCGAAGTACTCCTTGTGATCGTCACCCATATCGGAACCGGCCATGTTCTGGTGCTTGACGCAGGCGATACCCTGGCGGATTTCCTTGCGCTGCACGCCGGCCACATAGCCCAGCATACCCTGTTCGCCGAAGTACTCCCGGGCCAGGTTGTCTGTAGACAGGGCCGCGGTGTGGTAAGTCGGCAGGGTGATCAGGTGGTGGAAGATACCGGCTTCCCGTGAGGCGTCCGCCTGGAAGGTGCGAATGCGCTCGTCCGCTTCCGCCGCCAGCTCCGAGTCGTCATACTCGACACTCATCAGCTGGTCGCGGTCATAGGCAGAGACATCCTTGCCCTCTTCGCTCCAGGCGTCGAAGACCTGCTGGCGGAAGTTCAGGGTCCAGTTAAAGGACGGGCTGTTGTTGTACACCAGCTTGGCATTCGGAACCACCTCGCGGATGCGGTTGACCATGGCGCCGATCTGGCCGACGTGGGGCTTTTCGGTCTCGATCCACAGCAGGTCCGCACCGTTCTGCAGCGACGTGATGCAGTCCAGTACCACCCGGTCCTCGCCGGAGCCCTGCTTGAAGCAGAACAGGCCGGACGGGAGGCGCTTGACCTTGAGCAACTTGCCTTCGGATTTCACGACCACGTCGCCATTGTCGATGTCGGCGGCGCTGTCGATATAGTCGCCATCCAGGAAGTTGTTGTACTTGTCGCCGATGTCGTCGATCTCCTTGGTCACGGCGATCTGCTTGGTCAGGCCGGCGCCCAGGGAGTCGGTCCGGGCGACGATGATGCCGTCGTCGACACCCAGTTCCAGGAAGGCGTAGCGGACGGCGCGGATCTTCGCCAGGAAGTCATCGTGCGGCACGGTGACCTTGCCGTCCTGGTGGCCGCACTGCTTCTCGTCAGAGACCTGGTTCTCGATCTGGATGGCACAGGCACCCGCCTCGATCATCTTCTTGGCCAGCAGGTAGGTGGCCTCCGCGTTACCAAAGCCGGCGTCGATGTCGGCAATGATCGGCACCACGTGGGTCTGGAAGTTGTCGATCTGGTTCTGGATGTCCTTGGCCTTGACCTCATCGCCGGCCTGACGGGCGTCATCCAGGGCACGGAACAGGCCACCCAGCTCACGCGCGTCCGCCTGGCGCAGGAAGGTGTACAGCTCCTCGATCAGTCCGGGCACCGAGGTCTTCTCGTGCATGGACTGGTCCGGCAGCGGGCCGAACTCGGAGCGCAGGGCGGCTATCATCCAGCCGGACAGGTAGAGGTAGCGCTTGTTGGTGTCACCGAAGTGCTTCTTGATGGCGATCAGCTTCTGCTGGCCGATGAAGCCGTGCCAGCAACCCAGGGACTGGGTGTACTGGGAGGAGTCCGCGTCGTACTCGGCCATGTCCTTGCGCATGAGGGCAGCGGTATAACGGGCGATGTCCAGGCCGGTTCTGAAGCGGTTCTGCAGGCGCATGCGAGCGGCGTATTCCGGGCTGATATCGTTCCAGGGGCTGCCATTCTGCTCGCGCAGGCTGGCGATGTTGGCGATCTCTTGTGAGTAGGTCATTGCGGCACCTCGAATACTCGGTTGTGAAAGGGTGGGGGCCAGGCCCCCTGAGAGACAGGCGCATCATAGTCTCACCGGCTTTATAGATGAAATAAATGGTTTATATTTCTGCTATTCGCCAACCAAATAGTGGTGGCGCCCGCTTGCCCCCACCGCCCTGATCCATAGACTGGGGCTATCTTCTATCACGGGCGGTACCTCACGGGCAGCACATGGCCGAAACCATTCCCATCCGCTTCGCCCAGTCGCTGCTGCGCCTGGCACCCATGCCGCGGGAACAACTGGCCCAGGAACTGGCCGAACTGGACCTGCCCCGGGTGTTGCTGCAGGGCAATGCCAACCCGGACCTGAACCTGTCGGTGGAAGACTACGGGCGCCTGTTCATTCACCTGGTCAGGCGCCTGCAGCCCCTGCTGCCGGAGGAAGCCGGCAACCCCGAAAGCGCACTCCTGTTCAGCGCCTACCAGATGATGTTCACCGCCATGCTGCACGCCCCGGACCTGCGCCGGGCCATGGAGCGGGCCTCGGTCTGCTTCCAGCGCATGCAGGTGGACGGCGAGAGCTTCTACCTGGAGCCGGAAGGCGACTGGATCCGCTGCCGCTTTGACTTCTCCGACAGCAGCAGCCGGGAACTGGAATCGCTGGAAAACTTCAGCATGGATCGACTGAACTGGCTCCCGGGTGAGACCGGCCGGTTGCTCTCCATGGCCATGTGGCACCGGGTCTGCAGCTGGTTCATCGGCAACTATATCGACCTGCAACGTGTGCAGATGCGCCAGCCCGGCAAGCCGGGACAGGACTATCGGTCCGTCTTCGCGGTGCCGGTGGAGTTCGAGGCTCCCGTCGACGCCTGGGTTTTTCACCGGCGCTACCTGGAATTCCCCATCGTCCAGAGTGAAGCCTCGCTGCGCACCATGCTGGAGACTTACCCGGCGGAGCTGTTCCGCCTGGATCCCGCGGACAACAGCGTCAGCAACCGGGTACGGCAACTCATCGGTGCTGATTTCCAGCGCGAACTGCCGGGCCTGCCCGAGGTGGCGGAGCGCCTGCATATGACCACGCCCACCCTGCACCGCCGCCTGCGTGAAGAGGGACAGTCGTTTCAGCGACTGAAAGACGAATGCCGACGGGACGCGGCCATCAACTACCTCCGCGCCGGCTCCTGCACCAACAGCCAGGTGGCTGAATTACTGGGATTTTCCGACAGCAGCACCTTCCAGCGGGCCTTCAAGAAGTGGACCGGAAAAACCCCGCAGGAATTTCGCCCCTGAGCCCCTGACAATTCCTGCACCCCCCTTTTGAAAAATGGCGCAATTGTCGAATTCCTCTGCACTTCTACAATGAAGACAGTTCATTCGTTATCCCAGAGGGTAAGATCATGGCTTCATTCGTTACCGGCGGTACGGGCTTCATCGGCCGCAACTTCATCACCCGGCTGCTGCAGCGCGAGGGGGACATCTATGTCCTGACCCGGGCGGGGTCAATGCAGAAGTTCGAACAGTTGCAGGAGCAGATGGGCGACGCCGGCGAGCGCCTGGTGCCAGTGGTCGGCGACCTGACCCAACCCCTGCTGGGCGTCGAGCCCGCGGTGCGGGACGAGTTGCGCGGCAAGATCCAGCGCGTGTTTCACTTCGCAGCAATCTACGATATCGGCGCCTCGGCCGAGGAACAACAGGGCCCGAACATCGACGGCACCCGCAACGCGGTGCGCCTGGCCGAGGACCTGGAGGCCGGTTGCTTTCACCACGTCAGCTCCATTGCCGCAGGCGGGCTCTACCACGGCACCTTCCGCGAGGACATGTTCGAAGAAGCGGAAAACTACGAACACCCCTACTTTGCCACCAAGCACGAATCCGAGGGTATTGTGCGCCGGGAGTGTTCCATTCCCTGGCGCGTCTACCGGCCCGCCATGGTGGTCGGACATTCGAAGACCGGCGAGATAGACAAGATCGACGGCGCCTATTACTTCTTCAAGAGCCTGCAGAAACTGCGCCGGGCCCTGCCCCAGTGGATGCCGCTGATCGGCATCGAGGGCGGCAAGTTCAACGTGGTGCCGGTGGACTACGTGGTGGACGCCATGGATCACATCGCTCACCAGGATGGTTACGACGGACAGTGCTTCCACCTCACCGATCCGGACCACTACTCCATGGGCGAGTTGATCAATATCTTCGCCGAGGCGGGGCACGCACCGCGCTTCAGCATGCGCCTCGATACCCGCATGTTCGGCTTCATCCCGAAGTTCGTGCGCGACACCCTGGCCGGCCTGCCACCCATCAAGCGTGTGCTGTCCACCATGCTGGCCGATATGGGCTTGCCGGACTCGGTGATGATGTTCATGAACTACCCGACCCGCTATGACAACCGCGACACCGAGCGGGCCCTGAAGGGCAGCGGCATCGAGGTGCCGAAGCTGCGCGACTACGCCCCGGTACTGTGGGACTACTGGGAGCGCAACCTCGACCCCGACCTGTTTATCGACCACTCGCTGGAGGGCAACGTCGGCGGCAAGGTGGTGCTGATCACCGGCGCCTCTTCCGGCATCGGCAAGACCTCCGCCCTGCGCCTGGCGGAAGCGGGCGCCCACGTGTTGCTGGTAGCGCGCAGCGCCGAGAAGCTGGAGGAGACGGCCCGGGAAATCGCAGAACTGGGCGGCATGGCCACGATTTACCAGGCTGACGTGTCCGACCTGGAGGACTGTGACCGGCTGGTGGCCAAGGTACTGGAGAAGCACGGCTTTGTGGACATCCTGATCAACAACGCCGGTCGCTCCATCCGGCGCTCACTGGAGCTGTCCTACGATCGCTTCCACGATTTCCAGCGCACCATGCAGATCAATTATTTCGGCGCGGTGCGACTCACCATGGGCCTGTTACCCTCGATGAGCGCGCGCCAGCAGGGCCACGTGATCAACATGTCCTCCATCAGCGCCCTGACGCCCAGCCCGCGTTTTTCCGCCTACGTGGCATCCAAGTCTGCCCTGGACGCCTGGACCCGGGCGGCGGCGGTGGAATACTCTGATCGCCAGGTACGGTTCACCACCATCAATATGCCGCTGGTGCGCACCCCCATGATCGAGGCCACCACCGTGTATGACTCCATGCCGGTGCTGACCCCCGATGAGGCGGCGGACATGGTGGTTGACGCGGTGATCAATAAGCCCAAGCGCATCGCGACCAACATGGGTATCTTCCTGCAGGTGATGACCGCCGTCGCACCGCGCTTTTCCGAGGTCGTCATGAACATCACCTTCCGGATGTTCGGCGATTCCGCCGCGGCCCGTGGCGACAAGCGGCCGGAGAAGGTCGAGGTGTCCAACGAGCAGGTGGCGCTGGCGGCCCTGATGAAGGGTGTTCATTTCTGATCGGGCGGCCTGCCGGCCGGACCGGCGGACCGGCTCAGATTTCGAACCGGTTGCGCCGCAGCCAGACCGCCGCCCACAGGGCGGCGGCCGCGAACAGCAGGCCGAAGGCCAGCCCCGCGTAGTCCTGGCCCAGCCAGTTCGGGGCTCCCGTGTAGAAGGCGACCACAGTGCCGGTTTCCTCATTCGCATGCGGCAGGTGGCGGCCCACCGCGTCACCCACTAGCGCGGTACCCAGGAACAGGCGCTCGATCACCACCAGTGCCAGCACCGGCGCAATGGCCAGTAACAGCGGCGAGCGGCGCGCCCCGGCGGAGGCCAGCATCAGCCAGGCATAGAGGGGCGCCAGCCACAGCAGGGTCAGTACCCAGCCGCTGACCTGGTTGAACACCAGGGCGGCGACATCCAGATTGCCCAGCACCAGCTCCACCGGGTCGCGGTCCATGCGGTACAACACCAGCATGGCCAGGCCCGAGTTGACCAGCTGCATCAGCAGGGAGACGCCGATGTAGATCGCCGGGGCCACCAGGGTGGCGACGCCCAGCTTGGCCAGCACTTCCTCCCACTCGGATACCGGCATCGATTTCCAGAACAGGATGCTGCGGTCCTTGCGGTCGCTGTACAGGCTGCCCAGCAGGTAATAGAACGTCACCAGGAACAGGACCAGCAGCATCATGTTGTGCAGCCCGTGCAGGACCGGGTTGAGCACCCCGGGCTGCCGGGCCGCGCGGTCGTCGTCCCCGGCCTGCGCCTGCCCGTCGCCATCCGCCGGGGGACGGAAGGTCCAGTCCCGCGAGAATTCCCAGTCACTTTCAGCCAGGGGCTGCTCCAGCGACTCCACGCGAAAGTCCTGGCCATCCTGCTGGTCGTCATCGATGAGAATACGGATGCTGAGACCCGGACCGTCATCGTTTCCGCTCAGGGCGTCCAGCACGGTATCGCCGACCACCGTGAGGCGGTTGGCAAACAGTACGCTGAACAGCATCAGGGCGGTGAGAACGCCCGCGATGACCAGCGGCGTCCACAGCAGGGGATTGCGGTACTCCTGCATCTCCCGCCGCATCAGGGTGGCGATACGGGCTCCACGGCTGTTATTCATGCGCGCCCTCCCCAGCGATTTTCGCCACAAACAGGTCCGATACCGACGGCGTGTGCAGGTCGCCCAGTGGCTGCAGCAGGTCACGCTGGACTCCCTCGTAGATCAGGGCCTTGCCACCGAGGATATTGCGGCTGCCAACGTGTGGAATCTGCAGCGCCTTTTGCACGGCCTCGCCGACCACGTGGAGTTCGACGAATTCCTGTTCCAGCGCCGCCATGGGTTTATGCAGCACCACCCGCCCACGGTTGAGGAATACCAGGTCGGTAAGGATATTCTGCACCTCCTCCACCTGATGGGTGGAGATAATGATAGTCCGCTCGCCATCGAAGTAATCATTCAGCAGTTGCTCGAAGAAGCGCTTGCGGAACAGGATGTCCAGCCCCAGGGTGGGCTCGTCCAGGATCAGCAGCCGGGCGTCTATGGCCATCACCAGGGCCAGGTGCAGTTGCACGGTCATCCCCTTTGACAGCTGCCGCACCCGGCGGTCGCTGGTAACCTCGGTGGTGGCCAGGAAAGCCTCGGCCTGGGCGCGATCGAACCGCGGGTGAATACCCTCGACATAGTCAAGCAACTGCCGCACCGTCATCCACCCGGGAAGCACCGCGGTATCGGCAATGAAGCAGACCTGCTGCATCAATTCGGTACGCTGGCGCCGCGGGTCGCATCCCAGCACGCTCAGTTCTCCCCTGCAACTGGTCAGGCCCAACAGGGCGCGCAGCAGGGTCGTCTTGCCGGCGCCGTTTGGCCCGATAAGCCCGAGCACGGAGCCCGCACCCACGTCCAGGTCGAGCTGGTCCACTGCCCGGATATCGCCGAAAGTGCGACTCAACCCGCGCGCCTGAATTACCCTGTCAGTCACCGTTCCTCCCCGCCTGCCCGCAACTGCGCAATTACCCGCTCCATATCCAGTCCCAGTACCCGTACCCGCTCGACAAAGGCCGGCACTTCCTCGGCCAGGAAACGCTGCTGTTCATCGCCGGTCAGGGCCTGGCGCGCACCCGCGGTCACGAACATGCCCAGGCCGCGGCGCTTCTCCAGCAAACCCGCGTCCACCAGCTCCTGGTAGGCCTTGCCCACCGTGAGATGGTTGATCTGGTAGTCCGCTGACACCTGCCGCACCGATGGCACGGCCTCCCCCTCGGCAAAACTGCCGTCAAGTATCCGATCCACGACAATATCCCGCAGTTGCTTGTAAATAGGCTGGCTGTCGTTCCACTCGTGACTCACGGGAACCGCTCAATCCCCACGCTTGATTGTGCCCGAACCGAGCACGTTCTGGCTGAGTGTGGGTTCACCGCGATACTGCAGGTCACCGCTGCCGATGATGGTCACCTGCAGGGCCTCGCTTTCCCCCACCCGGGCGTCGCCACCACCGACGATATCAACCTGCGCCGAACGGGCCCGCATTGGACTGAAATCGACGTTACCGGAACCCACCACTTCCACCTGCAGCCGCTCGGCAGCGCTGTCCTCCAGCAGGGTAATATCGCCGGAACCGGCTACCGACACCTCCACCCCGGCGGCCCGCAGGCTGCCCAGGTGAATATCGCCGGAGCCGGCCACCGACAGGGACAGGGTGTCGGCCCGGACGGATACCCCCTGGATATCCCCGCTGCCGCGCACCTGCAGGGCCAGTTGCCCGCCCGCCAGGTCGAAAGCCCGGATGTCGCCCGACCCTTCCACGGTGACGGCCAGTTCGCGCTGCTCCAGCGGGCGCAGGTAGACGTCACCGGACCCCTGCACCGCCAGCGCTTTCAGCGTAACCACCGCCAGTTTGAACTTCAAATCGCCAGAACCGCCAAGACGGCCGTCCAGGCTGCGCCCGAGCACCAGGGTCGAACCGGTGACATAAAAGGGTTGCCGATTCAGGTCTTCGTCGCTGCCACGCAGCAACAGCTCGGCCACCTCACCCTGGGATATCTCCACCTCGACCGAGCCGGCCACGACCACCTGGTCGAACAACAGGCCCTTGACCCGGCGCGTATCCGACCAGGCGGGCCCCGTCACCAGCATCAGCAGGACCGGCAGGATAAGCGCGCAAGCCTTCATTGCGGGGAACCGACCATCCCGCGTGGGTGCTGGCGCCGGCCCCAACGGGACAACAGCTCCACCACCGCCGCCGCGGGCAGCAGGCTGGCCAGGGCCAGGATCCCGGCCCCCAGGGCGCTCAACAGCGCGCAGATCAGGAACAACGCCGCGTAGATCAACGCCCGGTCATCCAGGTAACCCATTACATTTCGCCTCATTTTGGTTGCCATTGCTCCAACCTCGGTTGTCACAGTGTTATACATAACTATAACACCATAATCCTGATTGGCAAGCCCTGCTTGAGATTTTCTGATTAATCTTTTTTTTTCAGTAAGTTGAAGGATCAGGGAACGCCCACAACACGGCTTACTGCAGGCTTTTTTCCATATTGGCGGCGATGGAAGCGGCCACCCGCTTGGCCCTTTCCGCCCGCTCACCGGCGAAGTAGTCGTCCACGGTGCCCTGGAAAAATGCCAGCCAGCGTTCGAAATCTGCCGGCTGCAATTCCCGCTTGCCGTGCAGGGCGCGGTGAATGTTCATGGTGTGGCGGCGATAGGCGCGCTCCCCCAACAACAGTTTGCACCAGTAGTCCTTGATATGCGGCAGGTGCACGTCCAGGTCTATTTCCGCCACATCGACGAAGATGGGCGCCAGCACCTCGTCCTTCAGCATACGCTGGTAGAACAGGTCTACGAAGCGCTCGATTTGCTCACGGCTGTCGAGATCGGGCTTGTCGGGTTCGGTCATATCCACCCCGGGGATATCGCTGTGCCGGGACCGGCATTCTAGGCCATGACCGGCCACTGGAAAACCGCGCCGAAACCCGCCATGCTTGGCCTACCGGTCAACAGGGATGCGACCTTGGCTTTACTAGAAGAACTGAAACGTCGCAATGTGTTCCGCGTGGCGCTGGCCTACCTGGTGGTAGCCTGGTTGCTGATCGAGGTTGCGTCGACCCTGTTTCCCATCCTGCAGCTGCCCGAGTGGAGCGTCACCCTGGTGACCCTGCTGCTGATCATGGGCTTTCCGGTGGCGCTGGTGCTGGCCTGGGCGTTCGAACTGACACCCCGGGGCCTAGAGGCGGACGAGGGCGACCCACAAACAGCGACCGATACCCGGCACAAAATGAATTTGCTGATCATCGCCGCCCTGTCGCTGATCCTGGTGCTGGTATTCGTCGACCAGTACGTACTGGACGATAGCGCGGTGACCAGCGTGCTGCATCCAGGCGCGAAGCAGGCTGACAGCAGCGCTGAGCCACCTGAATCGAACGACCCGGACGAATCTCGCTAACACTACAGTGCCGTGCGGGCGATGGAAAAACCGGCGGGCATCTGCCACGCTACCCGGGAGCCCGCCACCTGAATACCACGATCCGTAACGGGAGAGGCAACACCATGCAGGCAAAGATTCCCTTCGCATCCGTGCGTCCCCTGCAGAGCCTGGACCTGCTGTCCCAGCGGGAAATGCTCAGCCTGGCCACCGCCGACCAGGAGGTGCACCGCCTGTTCCGGCAATGCGCCCTGGCGGTGCTCAATACCGGCGGCGATACCGACGACGCGCAGGAGATTTTCGACCGCTTCAGCGATTTTGAAATCCAGGTCGTCACCGAACCCCGCGGCCTGAAGCTGGAACTGCACCAGGCCCCGGCCAGCGCCTTCGTGGACGGCGAGATGATCACCGGCATTCGGGCCCACCTGTTCGCCGCCCTCAGGGATGTCGTCTTCACCCAGCACAAACTGGTGCAACCGCAGCGCTTTGACCTGGCCTCCGGCGAGGGCATCACCGACGCGGTGTTCCGCATCCTGCGCAATGCCCGCATTGTGCAGAGCAACCTGGAGCCGAAACTGGTGGTGTGCTGGGGCGGGCACTCCATCTCCCGCGAGGAGTACGATTTCACCAAGGAGGTTGGCTACCAGTTGGGCCTGCGCGGCCTCGATATCGCCACCGGCTGCGGCCCCGGCGCCATGAAGGGCCCGATGAAGGGTGCGACCATCGGTCACGCCAAGCAGTTCAACAGGACCTGCCGCTACGTCGGCATATCGGAACCGGGCATCATCGCCGCCGAACCGCCCAACCCGCTGGTCAACGAGCTGGTGATCCTGCCGGATATCGAAAAGCGCCTTGAGGCGTTCGTGCGACTTGCTCATGCGGTGGTGGTGTTTCCCGGCGGCGCGGGTACCGCGGAAGAGATCCTGTACCTGCTGGGGATCAGGATGAACCCGGCTAACAGGGACATCGCGCTGCCCCTGGTGATGGCGCAGTCCCGGGCCAGCGGCGAATATTTCCGGCAGATCGACACTTTCCTGCGCACCACCCTGGGGGACGCGGTGGCGGCGCACTACGAGATCATCGTCGACGACCCGGCCGCCGTGGCACGCCGGGTCCAGGACCAGGTGCAGGCGGTGCGCGAACAGCGCGTGGCCACCCAGGAATCCTTCAGCTTTAACTGGGGCCTGGCCATCGACGAGGGCCTGCAGCACCCCTTCAACCCCAGCCACGACAACATGGCAGCACTGCGACTGCATCGACAGCAGGCACCCCATGCCCTGGTGGCGGAACTGCGGCGGGCCTTTTCCGGCATCGTGGCCGGCAACGTCAAGGATTTCGGGATCCGGGCCGTAGCCGAAAACGGCCCGTTCCAGCTACAGGGTGAAGCAGCACTTATCGAGCCATTGGGGGCGTTGCTGCAGGCCTTTGTGACAGAGGGTCGCATGAAACTGGACACCGCGGCTTACCGGCCCTGCTACGAGATTCGCGCCTGACACCTGGCCGGCCACACCTAGCGCTTTTTCTTCTTGTCCTTCTTGGCCTTCTTGACGTGGGACATCATGCGCCGCTTGCGCTGCACCTGGCGCTGGGTGAGCTTGTTACGTTTTTCCGCATAGGGATTTTCCGAGCTGCGGAACTCGATGCGAACCGGCGTCCCCACCAGTTTCAGCTCCCGACGGAAGGTTTTTTCCAGGTAGCGCTGGTAGCTAACCGGCACCTTGCCGGTCTGATTCCCGTGAATGATGATCAGCGGCGGATTCTGGCCTCCGGCGTGGGCGTAGCGCAGCTTGATACGGCGGCCGTTGCTCATCGGCGGCGGGTGATCGAACACCGCCCCCTCCAGGATGCGGGTCAGGGCGTTGGTGCTGAGCTTGCGGGTGGCGGAGTCGTGGGCCGCCAGTATCGAGGTATACAGGTGCCCCACGCCAGTGCCGTGGAGGGCCGAAATAAAATGGGTATCGGCATAGTCGGCAAACACCAGCCGCCGGGTCAGTTCTTTCTTGATCCAGCTGCGCTGGTCGGCCTCGATACCGTCCCACTTGTTGACCGCCAGCACCAGGCCGCGGCCGGCCTCGATACAGTGGCCCAGCAGATGCATATCCTGTTCGACCAGGCCCTCCCGGGCGTCCATGACCAGCACCACCACGTGGGCGTCGTCGATGGCTTTGAGAGTCTTCACAATGGAGAACTTTTCCACGACCTCCCGCACGTTCTTGCGCCGGCGCACACCGGCCGTGTCGATCAGGGTGTATTTCTGCCCGTCGCGCTCGTAGTCCACATAGATGGAATCGCGGGTGGTGCCCGGTTGGTCGAAAACCACCACCCGATCTTCACCCAGCAGCCGGTTCACCAGTGTGGATTTGCCCACATTGGGCCGACCCACCACCGCCACCCGAACGCTGTCGTACTGCTCCCGCTCCCGCGCCAGCGCCTCGGCATCGGGGAACGCCGCCATCACCTGGTCGATCATGGCCCGCACACCGCGACCGTGAGCGGCCGCAATGGCAAAGCAGGATTCGACCCCCAGGGCGTAGAAGTCGGCCAGCGCAAGGTCCTCGTTGAGGCCATCGGTCTTGTTCACCACCAGGTGAAAGGGCTTGTTGCGCTGGCGCAGGTGTTGCGCCAGCGCCTCGTCCGCGGCGTTGCGACCCTCGCGGGCATCAACCATGAACAGCACCACGTCGGCTTCTTCGATGGCGGCCAGCGACTGGCCCGCCATCTCGTGGTCTATACCGGTCTCGTCCCCGGAGATGCCGCCGGTATCGATGACCACGAAAGAGTGCTTGCCGAGCTGGCCCTCGCCATACTTGCGGTCCCGGGTCAGGCCGGCAAAGTCCGCCACCAGCGCATCCCGGCTACGGGTGAGCTGGTTGAAGAGGGTCGATTTGCCAACGTTGGGGCGCCCCACCAGGGCGATTACCGGGATCATATCTGCGGTGGGCACCCCGGGGCGCCCGGTCACTACTCCTTGGCTTTAATCTCGTAGGCCACCAGCTTGCCGCTGTTGCCGTATACATACAGGCGATTGCCGTCGCTGATCATATCGGCCCGGGCACCGTCACCATCCACTTTCACCCGGCCGACGAACTCACCGTCCACCTGGGACAGCAGGTGCAGGACACCCTCGAAATCGGTCACCGCCAGGTAACTGCTGACCGGCGTCGGCCGGGACAATTCGCGGTAGCCCAGTGCGGGCTGCGACCAGCGCATGCCCTGGCCATTGCGTAAGTAGGCAAACACGGTGCCGTCCTCGTCGGCGACGTAGACATTGCCAAATCCCTGGGAGACCCCGGAATAGGAAGACACGTTGCGCTGCCACAGCTTGCGTCCGGATTGCAGCTCGATCGCCACCAGGCGGCCCTGGTAACTCGCAGCGTACAACTCATTGCCCAGAATGGCCATGCTGCCGTCGACGTCGACGATGCGCTCGATTTCCGAGCGGCCCTGGGAGATGGCAACCCGCACTTCCCACAGGGTGGCACCGGTTTCCGAATTGAAAGCCAGCACCCGGCCGTTGGCGAAGCCGGCGTAAACCACGCCGTTGCGCAAGATGGGCGTGCTGGTGCCACGGGTGGTCAGCACCGGCACGGTGCTGTCGTAGGTCCAGAGCTTGTCACCGCTGTCGAAGTCCAGACCCTGCAGGCGACCGTCATAGGTCTGCGCCACGACAATACGGCCGTCGCCCTGGGGCGGGGCCAGCACCTCGCCGGTGAGGCGGGTGGTCCATACGACCTCGCCGGTGCCGGCATCCAGCCTGATGACAGAGCCGTCACTGCCGCCCACGAACAGGGCGTCGCCGGATACGCCGACGCCACCTGACAGGCCGGTCTCCAGCTTCACCCGCCACTGCTTCCTGCCCTTCCCGGAATCCACCGCTAGCACCTGTCCGTCGGCGGCGGCCGCATAGATCATGTCACCGTCCAGGGCGGGCTGCAGGCGGTAGAAGCCCTTGCCCTGGCCATCGCCGACCGACACCGACCACAGCTTGCGGATTTTCACCGTGGAATCGATATCCTGCAGCTCCACCGGCTGGGTGGGATCGTCATCATCGGAGTCAAACCACTCGGATATCGTGCTGCAGGCGCCCAGCGACAGAAGCAGCAACAGCGCCAGCAGGCGCCGGGAAAGCGCGACCATCATTCCACCGCCTCCCCGGCGGCGGGCGCCGGCTCGTCGACCTGGCGCGGCGGCACCGGGCTGAGGCTTTCCAACTTCTGGTCCAGGCTCTTGAGTTGCCCCTGGAGACCCCCTTCGAGTGCCAGCAATCGGGCGTCGGTATAGGCCTCGCGAGCCTCCGCTTCGCGCCCCTGCAGCAACAGGATGTCACCCCGGGCCAGCGCGTAGGCGGCGGCATAGCTGCCTTCGGTTTCCCGGTCCAGAATCGCCAGGGCCTGGTCTGTTTCACCGCGGGAGGCCAGCACCCGGGCCAGGCGCAGGCTGTTGATGGCGGCCAGGTCACTGCCCGGGTCGACCTCGGACAGGACCCAGCGCAATTCCCGCTCGGCGCTCTCCAGATCGCCCGCCTCGACCGCCATCCGCGCCAGGTGCATGGCGGCGAACTGGGCATAGGTGCTGCCGGAAAAATTCTCCTTCAACTGCCGCGCCTGCGCCCTGGCAGGCTCCAGATTGGCAGTTTCCCGAGCGCCCGACAGGCTGACCAGCAGGGCCTGGTAGGCATCGGAGGCCTCGGCCCGGGCGTTGGCCTGCTGCCCCTGCCAGGTCTGCCAGCCAAAGCCGGCAGACACGGCGATGATAATAGCGGCCAGGGTTGACTTGCCGTTCTCGTCCCACCAGCGCTTGAGCGCTTCCAGCTGTTCTTCTTCAGTGCGGTAAGCATCCACTTGTTGCGTTTCCTCTTGCTATGACTTGCCCTGCAGCGCCTGTTGCAGCGCTGCAGTCAATGTTTCCAGGGCCAGACTGCGCTGCCCCGCATCTTCTCCGCGCAGGATTTTCAGGGTGACCGTACCGGCTGTCACCTCGTCTTCGCCCCAGATCAGGGCAATGCGCGCACCGCTCTTGTCGGCTTTTTTCATCTGGCTCTTGAAGCTGCCGCCCCCGGCGTGCTGCAGGATGCGGTACTGGCCCAGCGGCTCGCGCAGGGATTCTACCGCCGCCAGCGCCGCCGCGTATGCCTGGTCACCGACAGCGATCACGTAGACATCGGCCGCGGCGGGAATTTCCGGCAGGCAGTCACAGGCTTCCAGCATCAGGACTAGACGTTCGACCCCCATGGCGAAACCGATACCCGGACAGGCCTTGCCACCCAACTGCTCCACCAGGCCGTCGTAGCGGCCCCCGGCACAGACGGTGCCCTGGGCGCCGAGCCGGTCGGTCACCCACTCGAACACGGTCTTGTTGTAGTAATCCAGCCCCCGCACCAGACGCGGGTTTACCGTATAAGCCAGGCCGGCGGCATCCAGCAACTGACACAGGCGTGCGAAGTCCCGCTCAGACTCCTCGTCGAGGTAATGCGCCAGGGCCGGCGCGTCGTCCAGCAGCGCCTGGGTGTCCGGGTTCTTGCTGTCCAGTATGCGCAGCGGGTTGCTGCCCAGGCGCCGCTGGCTGTCCTCGTCCAGGGCATCCCGATGCTGCTCCAGGTACGCTACCAGTGCCTCCCGGTAGCGGCTTCGCGCGCTGGCGCTGCCGATACTGTTCAGCTGCAGTTCCACGTGGTCCGCGATCCCCAGTCGCCGCCACAGGCGTGCGGTCAGCAGAATCAGTTCTGCATCTATGTCGACACTGGCGATACCAAAGGCCTCCACGCCGATCTGATGGAACTGGCGCTGGCGGCCCTTCTGGGGGCGTTCGTAGCGAAACATGGGACCCGCGTACCAGAGCCGCCGCGGCAGGTTGAGCAGGCCCTGCTGAATCGCCGCCCGCACACAGCCGGCGGTGCCCTCGGGTCGCAGGGTAAGACTCTCACCGTTGCGATCGTCGAAGCTGTACATTTCCTTTTCGACGATATCTGTCACCTCGCCGATAGAGCGCCGGAACAGTTCGGTATGTTCCACCACCGGCAGACGGATTTCGCTATAACCGTAACTGGACAGCAACCCGGCGACAGTCTGCTCCAGATACTGCCAGCAGGGGGTTTCATCCGGCAGGATGTCGTTCATCCCACGGATGGCTCTGAGATTACTCACTCCTACTCCCGTCAGGCGGAGGACTTCAGGATCAGATTATCGTCCCGGTCCTTCCGCTCTTTATCCAACAGCGCCGCGCGCTCACGGATCACCCGCTCCAGGTGATCGATAAAGGCTTCGTTGCTTATCTTGTGGTCGGGCTCGCCGTTCACGTAGATCAGGTTGCTGGGGCTGGCCCCGGTCAAGCCGACGTCTGCCTCCCTGGCCTCCCCGGGACCGTTGACGATGCAGCCGATCACCGCCACGTCCATGGGCGTGCGTATATCTTCCAACCGCTGCTCCAGGATATTCATGGTGCCGATCACGTCGAAATTCTGGCGCGAGCAGCTTGGGCAGGCAATGAAATTGATGCCATTGGTGCGCAGCTTCAGGCTCTTCAGTATCTCGAACCCGACCTTGACCTCCTCCACAGGGTCAGCGGCCAGTGAGATACGGATCGTGTCGCCAATGCCGTCCATCAGCAGCATGCCCAGCCCTACCGCGGACTTGACCGTGCCGCCCCGCAGGCCGCCGGCCTCGGTGATCCCGAGGTGCAGAGGCTGTTCGATCTGTTGTGACAGCAACCGGTAGGCCTCGACCGCCATAAACACCTCGGAGGCCTTGACGCTTACCTTGAAGTCCTGGAAATCGTGCTTGTCGAGAATATCCACGTGGCGCATTGCCGACTCCACCAGCGCCTCGGCGGTGGGCTCGCCATACTTGCGCTGCAGGTCCTTGCCCAGCGAACCCGCATTGACCCCGATGCGAATGGGGATGGCGCGGTCCCTGGCACTGGCGATAACCTCGCGTACCTTGTCGTCGCGGCCGATATTACCCGGATTGATACGCAGGCAGTCCACGCCATACTCCGCCACTTTCAGGGCAATCTTGTGGTCGAAGTGAATGTCGGCAACCAGCGGCACCGTGACCCGGGCGCGAATTTCCCGGAACGCCTCGGCGGCTTCCATGCTGGGCACCGAGACCCGGACAATATCGGCGCCGGCATCAGCGATAGCCTGCACCTGTGCCACGGTGGCCTCCACGTCGCAGGTTTCCGTGTTGGTCATGCTCTGAACGCTGATCGGGGCGTCGCCGCCCACGGCCACGTCACCCACGTGAATCTGCCGGGTCGGCCTGCGTTTGATCGGTGATTCTGTCTTCATTACTCGCTAACACCCGCGGCGGAGGTCTGCTCTGCCGCTTCCTGCTCACTGGCGACCGGGATCGGACCGATTTCAGTGCCCGCCCTGCCCTGCCACCACCACAACCCGGTCACCAGCAACACCAGTACGACCAGCGTGACGGCCACACCGCTGCCGGTACGCTGCAGCTGCAGCGGCCGGGTCTCCACCTGCCGCGGCACCACCTTCGGGTCCCACTCGGCGCGAAACTTGTCAAATGCGTTGATCACGGGTTCGCTGTCCAGCTGCAGCACCTTGCAATAGCTCATGACATAACCGCGGGCAAAAGCGGGCCGGCGCAGGGAACCGTAATCGTCATCCTCGATCAGGCGACAATAGCCGGGTAACCAGTTGAGGGTTTCCTCGACCTCCGCCTGGCTGATACCCGCGGACTCCCGGGCCCAGCGCAGCTGCGCGCCCGCGGACTTCAGCTGCGGGGTCTGCTCCTCACTCACCCTGTTCCATCCGTTGCAGGGCTTCGGTTTCCGGCGACTCGGGATACAGGCTGCGCAGGGCCAGGGCATAGGAACTCTTCGCATCGGAGTCCCCCTGGGCATTGGCCAGACGCACACCGAGCCACAGGCCACGCGCTGACTGCTGTTGGACCGCGGTGCGATAGGTGCCGTAATAGCGGCCGGCATTGTCGTAGTCCCCGGCATCGTAGCGCAGCTGGGCCACTTCCAGCAGGGCGATCCGGTTGGCCCGGTCCATGGCCAGGGCGCGCATGAAAGCCTGCTCCGCCTCCTGCGGCTTGAACAGGCGCAGCCGGCACAATCCCAGGTTCACGAAGGCCCGCGGCCTGGCGTTATACAGGGAGTCCTGCACCACCAGTTCCAGTTGTTTCTCCGCCTCGTCGAACCGTCCCTGGCTATACAGGAAGGCCGCATAATTATTGCGTGCGCGGGAAAAATCCCGCTGCAGGCGAATGGCTTGCTCAAAGCTCTCCTCTGCCAACTCGTATTCGCCGGTGCTCTGGTAAACCAGGGCAAAGGCCTCGTGCACCTCGGCGTTTTTGGGGTCGATTTCGGCCGCCAGCTTCAGGTTGCGCTTGGCGTCCTCCCAGTTGCCCTCGCCGATATACTGGCGCGCCAGCTCGACCCGCTTTTCAAGGGCCTTTTCCGGCGAGGGCGGTTCGGTGAACACGCGCTCGGTTGTGGTCACACAGCCTGCCAGCAGCACCAGCAGCAGCGTCATCGTGATGTTATGGATTACAGTCCCCTTCGGCATTTACCCTCACCCCACCTGAATTACCTGTGAATCGTCCCCGCGTCGGTAGCGTTCACTGCGCCGGGTGCGGTCGACGACCTGCCCCACCAGCTGCCCGCAGGCAGCGTCGATATCATCACCGCGCGTGGTGCGCACGGTGACAATATATCCTGCATCCACCAGCACTTGCCAGAAACGGGACACGGCGTTGCCACTCGGGCGCTGGTAATCCGACTGGGGAAAGGTGTTGAAGGGTATCAGGTTGATCTTGCAGGGGAATTCACGCAACAGCTGCGCCAGCTCACGGGCCTGCTCGGGCTGGTCGTTGATCCCCGCTATCAGGGTGTATTCCACCGTGACAACGCGCCTGGTGTCACTCTGCGCGTCGATGTAATTGCGACAGCTGCGCAGCAATTCGGCGATGGGATACTTCCGGTTGATCGGCACCAGTTCGTTGCGCAGCGCGTCGTTGGGCGCGTGCAGGGACACCGCCAGGGAGACCTCACTGACCTCCGCCAGCCGGTCCAGCGCCGGCACCACGCCCGATGTACTCAGGGTCACCCGGCGCTTGGAAATCCCGTAGGCCAGGTCCTCCATCATCAGGTCCATGGCGGCGACCACGTTGTCGAAATTCATCAGCGGCTCGCCCATGCCCATCATGACCACATTGGTGACCACGCGGCCCTTGCCCGACTGGAAAGCGTCGTAGGAATCGATGGCCAGCCACAGCTGGCCGATAATCTCCGCCGCGCTGAGGTCGCGCTGGAAGCCCTGCTTGCCGGTCGAGCAGAAACTGCAGTCGAGGCTGCAGCCCACCTGGGACGAAACGCACAGGGTGGCGCGACTACCATCGGGAATCAGCACCGTCTCGACCAGGCCACCCCCCTCGACCCGAATGGCCCACTTGCGGGTGCCGTCAGAGGAGTCGTGTTGCGACACGATCTCCGGCGGCCGCACCTCGGCCACGGCCAGCAGCTTCTCGCGCAGGGACTTGCCCAGGTTGGTCATGGCCGCGATGTCCAGTACGCCCTGGTGATGAATCCACTTGAGCACCTGCTGGGCGCGGAACTTCTTCTCGCCCAGGTCGAGAAAGAATTGCTCCAGCTGGGCACGGGTCATGCCCAGCAAATTCACCAGGGGCGCCACCCCGGGATCGACAGACCCGGATGTGCCGACTGTCGGCCGCTCCGTCATGATTGCCTCGCCAATGGCATCTGCCTTCAGCCGCGCGCGCAGATTTCGCTGGCGGCGAAAAAGTAGGCGATTTCGCGCTCTGCGGAGGCGGCGGAATCGGAGCCGTGCACCGCGTTGGCGTCAATGGAGGAAGCAAAATCCGCCCGGATAGTGCCCTCCGCCGCCTCCTGCGGGTTGGTCGCGCCCATCAGGTCCCTGTTTTTCGCAATCGCATCTTCACCTTCCAGCACCTGCACCATCACCGGACCGGAGGTCATGAATTCGATCAAGGCCGGGAAGAAGGGACGCTCGCAATGTTCGGCATAGAAACCGCCGGCGACCTCGTCACTGAGGCGCAGCATTTTGGCAGCGACAATCCGCAGGCCATTGGTCTCGAAGCGGGAATAAATTTTGCCGATGATATCCTTGCCGACAGCATCCGGTTTGACGATAGACAGGGTGCGCTCAATAGCCATTGAACAATCTCCATTACACATGTGAATTCGCGAACAAGCCCCGCAAAACGACCTGCCGTGGCCGTCCCTGGGTCTGCGCCTGGGAAAATCGCGCGATTATACTGATTTTAGCCCCGGGTTTCACCCCGAAAGAGGCCTGGGAGTGATATTTTTTTCTTTTTAAATCAGAGATTTAGCAAACTGTGAGAATTCACACGGGGCGCCGCGCCCGTCACCGCCCCAGCGCGGCCACCTGAGCGGGGTCCAGCCAGCAGGCGTGCACGCCATAGGGGACCCGCTGGGGCAGGCGCAAGCGGCCCAGTTCTGTCATGCTGCGGGCATCGACGATCACCAGGTCGGCGGCGTCGTCGCGCATCAACAGGTCCAGCAGGTAGCCGTCATCCTCGGCCTCCGCCCCGTTGCAGGGCACGAAGAGGGCCTCGCCACCCAGGCTGTCACCGTAGTCGAAGTAGGCGACCGACTGCTCGTCCAGCAGGTCGTACTTCAGCACCCCCTTGCCCATGATGCCGTTGCTGCCCTGCTCGTCCAGCAGGTAGGCATAGCGGGACGCGCGCCCCAGCCAGGCAGTATTGAGACTGGGGCGCTCGTAGGAGTGATCCAGCAGGCAACGCCGGTCACTGACCCGGCCGCCGTCCAGGTCGAGGATGAACTTGTACAACCGGGCGTGGGGTTCCTCGGGCGAGTGAATCGGCACATTGGAGGGGTAGTGGTCGAATACTGGCGCCACCAGCACCAGGTCGGTGCCGCCGTCCGGCCGCGACTCCTCCCAGCCATTCACTGTGTGCCAGATATGCCCGGCCATCCCGGTGTCGAACCAGCGCACCCCGGCGCCGCCCTCCCGGGGCACCACCCCAAACCGCAGGGTGTAATCGGGGTCGAAGTAAAACGGGCTCTGGTGCGTACCGAACAGCTGGCGCGGGTCGAAGCGCAGGGAAACATCGGGAAATACCGAAAAACGCTCGGTAAGGAAGGCATCGTGGACAAAGGCCATGGCCGGCCTGGCCTGATGCAGGGTCTCGAAATGCCGCAGCCTGCCCTGGTCCAGGATAGAGTAATACACCTCGCCGGAATCCAGGCTGGTGCTGAAGCTGTACCAGGCGCCGCTGGCGGGGTCCACCTTGGGGTGGGCGGTGTAGGGGCGCGCCAGCACGCCGTGCAGGTCGTCGAGTTCTCCGTCCCCGGAGATCTGCAGCACACCGTCTGCCACCCGCGTCTGCAGCGCAAAGGGATAGGTCGTCTCCTGCAGGGCATAGAGTTTGCCATGGTGATACTGGATCGCGGTGGTGGAGGAAGCGCTGTGGATATTGTCCAGGGGCGGCACCAGGCCGGCGCGCTTTTCCAGCGCGCTCAGCAGCAGGCGGCGGGCGCCGTAGCCACCGCCACCGGCCAGGTCGCCGAACTCCGGGTACAGTTCGCGCCCCGCGGCCCGCTCCGCCTGGAACCGAGGTGTACGCACATACGTATTGGAATAGATTGCCCGGCCATCGGCTATCTGGACCTGGTGCAGCATGCCGGCGCCATTGAACATATGCAGCCGGCTGCCGGTCTCCGCGAACTGGCGATTGGTCCCGTTGCGCAGGTAGACCCCCTGTAAATCTTCGGGGAGCTCACCCTCCACCTCGACCGGCACACCCTGCAACTCCGTATGGACCGGCGCAAACCCCGGCAGGCTGTAAGCGCTGCCACGATTGTAATCGCGCACGGCACGGGATTGCTGCAGGCGACGCCGCCACCGTGTGAGCAGCGGCCGCAGCAGTACGAAGCGCAGCACCGGCAGTACCGCCAGCAAAGCCAGCAACAATCCCAACCACAATGGCATGTCTACCCCCGTCAGCTCCCCTTTGCCGGGCCGGCCCCGGTGTCAGCTGGTTGCAGCTCGGCCAGGCGGGCGGCAGCCCAGTCAGTAACATAGGTGTAATCCGCCTTGCCGTTCGGCCCGCGGCCCAGGGATTCGATAACCAGGCAGACCCGCGGCACTTTATAGTCGGCCAGTTCGGCGGCCAGAAACACGCGCAGGGCCGCCTCATCCAACCCCTCCTGGGTCAAGCCGGGCCCTTCCACTACCGCCACCACCATGCGCCCGAACCGCGGGTGGGGCAGGCCGACCACCAGTGCGTCGCTGATGCCGGGGTAGCGGGTGAGCACCTGCTCCACTTCCACCGTGTAGACTTTCTCGCCGCCGGTGTTGATGACCGTACTGTCGCGCCCCAGCAGGACCAGTTTGCCATCCTGCCGTACACGGCAGCGATCGCCGGTCTTGACGTAGCGCTGGCCATCGATCGTGACGAAGGTTTCGGCCGACTTTTCCGGCTCGTTGTAATAGCCCACCGGCTGGTGGCCACCGGCATAGGCCATCCCGATGACCTCGCTGCCCGGCACCACGTCGCGGCCATCCCCGTCGAGAATCCGGGTGGTCGGCAGGGGCTGGAACACCCCGGGTTCGTCCGTTGACAGGGCGTAACCGGAGGCCTCCGAGGATCCCAGGCTGTCGATGATCACCAGCTGCGGGTTTTGCGCCAGCAGGGCCGAACGCACATTGGCGCTGAGGCTGGCCCCGGAGGAGACCAGGCTGCGCAGTGAGGACAGCGGGCGGTCGGGGCGCTGCTCCAGCGCCTGCAACAGGGGCAGGACAAAGGCGTCGCCTACCAGCACCACCGAGCCGACCTGGTGCCTGCTGATCACATCCAGGGCGAGCTCGGGGTCCAGGCGCCGGCCGGGAAGTGTCACCACCGCGGCACCCTGGGCCAGCATCATGAGCGCCATCATGAGGCCAGCACCGTGCATCAGCGGGCTCAGTGCCAGGAACGGCCAGGCGGGTTTGACCCGCGCCAGATTGTCCAGGTGCCCATCGAGCGTATCCGGGTGATCTTCCAGGCCCAGGGCCATGAGCGGGCCGCCGGTGGACATATTCATTTTCCGCCACAGGTCCTCATGGCGCCACTGGACTCCCTTGGGCAGCCCGGTGGTGCCCCCGGTCGCGATCAGGATCAGGTCCTCACCCCGCGCGCAGGACTGGAAATCCTCCTCCGCCAGGTCGTACAGCGAGGTCAACGCGTCCGCCCCGGGCAGGGCCGACGCCTCCCCCGGTTCGCCAGCCGCCACCTCGACCAGCACCAGCTGGTCCGGCAACTCCGCCCGTATCGCCGCCACCTGCGGGGCGAATTCCCGGTCGTAGACCAGCACAGCGATATCCAGCCCCTGGCACAGGTCCAGCAGTTCCCGCTCGCGGTAGCGGTAATTGACGTTGACGTGAGACAGGCCGGCCAGGCCGGCCCCGACGAAGGTCTCGAGATAGGCATTGGAGTTGCGCAGGTAGTGACCCACGTGGGCACCGGGCGCCAGGCCTCGACCACGCAGGTAGCTCGCAATCCCGCTGGCGCGGCGCCGCAGTTCAGCGTAACTGATCACATGCTCGCCATGAATCAGGGCCGGGCGCCCGGCCAGGGGCCCTACGCCGAGACGGTAGGCCGCCTCGGCGACATTCCAGTCACTCATCTGCTGTACTCCGCTATGAATCGAGCCGGGCCAGGACCTTGCACTGCTCGGAGGGCTGGCGCAGGGCTTCAAACGCAGCCGGCAGCTCGTCCAGGCTGACGCTGGTGGTTACCATCGGCATGGCATCGATGCGGCCCTGGTCGAGCATCGCCATCACAGTCGAAAAGTCGTCATGGGTGTAGGCGATGGCAAAGCGCAACTGCAACTCCTTGATCAGCGCGGGAAAGGGCAGGATGGTATCGGGCTGCTCGCAGACGCCGACCGCGACGATGGTGCCGCGCCGCGGCGCGATGTCGATACTTTGCTGCAACAGGCCCGGGGCGCCGACGCACTCGAATATCATATCCGGCGGACCGCCGGTCAGGTCGGCGAACTGCTGGTCCAGCGGATCGTCGCCCGACGGACCGCCGCCCGGCTGCAGCACCGCGGTGGCGCCCATCGCCAGGGCCAGCCCGCGCCGCTGGGCGGCGGGCTCGCTGACCACCACGTCCCGGGCGCCCAGGAATCGGGCCCACAGGGCAACCGCCAGTCCGATCGGCCCGGCGCCGGTAATCAACACCCGCTGACCAGCCGCCAGGCCCGCTTCGCGCACGGCGTGCAGGCCAACCGCCAGGGGTTCGATCAGGGCGGCGCGGGTAAAGTCCAGCCCCTCGGGCAGCTTCAGGGTATTGAACTCGGCGGTCAGTACGTACTCGGCGAAGCCACCCGGCGCGTCCAGGCCGATGCAGGACAGTGCCAGACACTCAAAGGGACGGCCTGCCAGGCATTGGGCGCAGCGGCCGCAGCTGTGAAACGGCAGGGCACAGACGCGGTCCCCCTGGCGCCACCCGGCCTGCAGGTGGCTGCCAGTCGCGACGACTTCGCCAACGAACTCATGCCCCAGGATGGAGTCGCAGGCCACCATGGCCGGCCCCTCGCGCGTGGAATGCAGGTCGGTTCCACAGATGCCGCAGTAGGCCACATCCACCACCAGTTGCCGTTCGCCCGGGGTCGGGTCCGCCACGGTTTCCACCGCCAGTGGCTGGCCCGCGCCCTTGAAAACTGCTGCTCTCATTACTGCCGTACCTCCGCTCGATTTTTCTGCCGCGCCCACTCGCGGGCATCCTCACTGGCCACCCAGCGCACGGCATTTTCCAGCAAGCGCCGAAAATATTCGTTGCCCAGCGCCTCGGCATCGTCGCCGCCCTGAATATAGACCAGGGGACTGTTTCCTGCGGCGCGATACCAGGCCACCAGGTTACTGCCCGGCGGGTGCGACCAGTCGCGCCGCGAGTGCATTTCACCCGCCACCGCCCGCGCCGCGGAGTAAAAGTGCTCCTCGCGGAAGTCCTGGTCACTGCGCAACAGCGGTTCCACGTCCTGCTCAAAAACCGGGCACAAATACAGCTCATCCACCATGTCGAAACTGGCCGGCAGTCCGCGGGTCACCGGGTGCTGCGCCGCTACCCTCAGCTGGTGGCGTACCTTGTGGCGGTAACCGGAATCCGGCCAGTCCCGGTTCCTCACCCGGGCCGGACGGTACAGAAAGCGCCCTCCCAGGAGGTCCGCGTACTCCGGCCAGCCCGGCCAGGCTGCGAGACTGTGGTGCATGAACACCAGCCCCACCCCGGCGTCCTGCAGCAGCCGCAGTCCCTCGCGGTAGGCGGGCCGGGGCTCGACCTGGCCCGGCACGGCCTGACCGGGCGAGGATGCCGTGAAATCCACCCCCGGCATGTCGTAAAACAAGATCGCATCGAAATCGGCGACCACCCGTGGCCAGTCCAGGTACTGGGCCGCCGGCTGTTCCACGTGACAGACGTCGTACTCCGCCAGACCGGACAACAGCGCCGCAAAGGCCTCCCGGTCATAGGGATGGCCCCGGGCCACCGTGAGTACCCGCCGGTCGGCCGCATAGTTGACCACGCCCACGACCGGCTCCCGCCCGCCCTAGCGCTTGTCGAAACTGATATGTAGCTCTTCCAGGCCGCGCAACAGCAGGTTGGGCCAATGTTTGCCGCTGTTCTTACCGGGTACCAGTTGCCAGTTGGTGGTGCGTGCGGTCAGGTGCTCAAAGGCCACCTTCATTTCCTTGCGCGCCAGTTGGGCGCCCAGGCAGAAATGCACCCCCTGGCCGAAAGCCAGGTTGTCATCCGCGTTGTGGCGGCAGATATCGAGGCGATCGGGATTCTCGAAGACCTCCTCGTCGCGGTTCGCCGAGGCGAATCGCACCATCAGCATGCTGCCCGCAGGCAGCTGGACACCGTTCAATTCCGTGTCCCGGGTCACCCGCCGCCACAGGCCCGCCGAGGGCGTCTCATAGCGACAGATCTCTTCCACCGCGTTGGGAATCAGCGACGGGTCATCCTGCAACTTGTGCAGCTGTTCGTGATCCTGGGCCAGGGTGTAAATACCACCGGCAATGGCAGAGGTAGTTGTTTCATTACCCGCCACCAGCAACTGCTGCAGGATGCTCAGCATCTCATCCATATTCAGCAGCCGGCCATCATCGATACGGGCGTGGGCCAGGTCCGAGATGATATTGTCCTGTGGGTCCTTGCGACGCTCCTCGATGACTTTGGCGAAATAGTGCTGGTACTCGACGATCAGGCGCGCATCCTCCAGTTCCTGGTCCGGATCGGCAAACTGGCTGAGCCGCGAGGCAAAGGCGTCCGACCAGCGTTTGAAGGTACGCAGCATGTCGCGGGGCACGCCCAACTGGTCGGCGATCACGTACACCGGCAGGGGCACGCAGAAGCGGTGCAGCATGTCCACCTCGCCGTCGTCGATCCAGCTGTCGATCAGCTCGGTGACGATGTCTTCCATGGACCCGGTCAGCCCCTCGACCCGCTTGTTGGAAAAAACCTTGTTGACCAGGGAGCGGTAGACCTTGTGCCGCGGCGGATCGAGGGTGAGCAGGGTATCCACCGTGGGGTAGGCCGCCTCGTACAGCGCGGCGGCCTCCGGGTTCTTGGGCGGCACATTCAGGTCATCACCGAAACTGCTGGAGAACAGGTCGGTCTGCTTTAGCACCTTGCGCACATCCTCGTAGCGGCTGACAAGATAGATCTGGCTGTCTGGCAACTGGTAAATGGGCGCTTCGCGACGTGCCGCGGCATAGAACTCAAAGGGGCACTCGAGAACCTCCGGGTCCCTGAGATCATAGTCGGTAACGGGTCGGCTCATGGACTTTACCCTGCCTGAAGTGGTGTTGAGGGAGTCACACTATCCCAGATAAAAAATACAGTCAATACGGATTGTTTTTTACGAAATGCCGTGCTACTTTTTATTGATATTTCCATAAAAAAGGGTGGTTGTGATGGATCTCGGTCTGGCAGGAAAGAAAGCGGTAATCATCGGTGGCACCAAGGGCATAGGCCGGGCCACGGCGGAACGCCTGGCAAAGGAAGGGGCCGACCTTGCGGTCTGCGCCCGCACTGCCGAGGGAGTCACCGAAACCGTGGATTGCCTGAACCGGATGGGGGCGAAGGCCGTGGGAGGGACCGTGGATGTTGCCGACGGCGAGGCGCTCAAGAAGTGGGTGACCGAGGCTGCCGGGGAACTGGGCGGGATCGATATCCTGGTGCCCTGCGCCAGCGCTGGCGGCGGCAAAGTGGACGAGGAAGGTTGGCAACTCAACCTCGACGTCGACATTCTCGGCACGACCCGGGCCATCGAGGCCGCCATGCCGTTCCTGAAAGAATCCGGGGCTGGCTCCATTGTGGTCATCGGCTCTTCCGCCGCGGTCGAGGAGTTTGCCGCCCCCCAGACCTATAACGCCCTGAAAGGTGCGCTGATCGTGCATGCGAAACAGCTGGCTCTGGCGACCGCCGGGGACGGCATCCGGGTCAACTGCGTATCGCCGGGCCCGACCTATTTCGACGGTGGGGACTGGGATTTCATCAAGAACAACATGCCGGATTTCTATAACGCCATCGTGGCAAAACAGCCCTTCGGACGAATCGGCTCCGGCGAAGAGGTGGCCAACGCCATTGTCTTCCTCGCCAGCCCCGCGGCCAGTTGGATCACCGGCTCCAACCTGGTGGTGGACGGCGGCCTGACCAAACGGGTGCAGCTCTGAGGCGATCATGGGGAAAAGCGACCGCCTTGACGTCTACCTCGTTGCGGGAGGCAAGTATCACAATATCGATTACGCCCGGCTTGAGCTGCTCAAGCTGATCGCGGAACAGCCCCGCCTGAAAGTCGAGGTGGGGTCTGATTATTCTGACATCGACGCCATCTGCGCCGCGGATTTCATCATTACCTATACCTGCGACGTGATGCCTTCCCCCGCCGAAACGGAGCGCCTGTGCCAGCGGATGCGGGACGGTGGCAGGTGGTTCGCCCTGCACGGCACCAACTCGATCCTGCGTTTTCTCGAGGATGGCCGGGTCAACTGCCCGCGTGAAAACGACGCTTTCATGGAACTGATGGGCAGCCAGTTCCTGTCCCATCCGCCGATTGCGCCCTACGAGGTGGAGGTGACCGACCCCGAGCACCCGCTGGTCAGCGGCCTGCCCAGCTTTACCGTGGACGACGAGCTGTACCTGAGCGCTCACCACGGCGAACACAAGGTCCTGCTGCACACCCACTGGACAGGCGAGACCGAAAATTTCGTGGACGACCAGTGGCTCGAAGACGAGCCCCGGCCCTGCATGTACCTGCATCCCTACGGCGCCGGTGAGGTGCTGTACCTGACCCTGGGGCACTGTCGCGGCAAGTACGACATGCAACCGCTCATGGAGGAATACCCCGAACCCGAATTCGGCGCCTGGAAAACCGATGAGTACTACGAGCTGTTGCGCCGCGGCATCCGCTGGGCCATGGGAAAGCTCTAGGTAGCAAAATGGACCTGCAATTCAGTCAAGAGGACCTGGCTTTCCAGGCCGAGGTGCGGGATTTTTTCCGCAGCCAGCTGCCGCCGCACATCAGGGAAGCGACCGAGCGCACCCCCACCGTGTTCCTGGAAAAAGATATCGCCCTGGAGTGGCAGGCCATCCTGGCGAAAAAGGGCTGGGCAGCGCCCCGCTGGCCGGTGGAATGGGGAGGCACGGACTGGAGCCCCACCCAGCAATATATCTTCACCCGTGAGAGCTACCTGGCCGGCGCGCCCATGCTGATTCCGCTGGGCCTGATGATGCTGGCCCCGGTCCTGCTGGCCTATGGCAGCGAGGAACAGAAAGCGGAATACCTGCCGAAGATACTCAGTGGCGAACACTACTGGTGCCAGGGCTACTCCGAACCCGGGTCCGGCTCGGACCTCGCCAGCCTGAAACTGAAGGCAGAAAACAGGGGCGATAACTACCGGGTGAACGGCAGCAAGCTGTGGACTACCCACGCCCACCATGCCGATCACATTTTCTGCCTGGTGCGCACCGACGACAGCGGTAAACCCCAGCAGGGGATCAGCTTCCTGCTGATCGAAATGGACAGCCCCGGGATTAGCGTGCAGCCCATCGTCACCATGGGCGGCCAGCACGAGGTCAACCAGGTGTTCTTCGACGACGTTGAAGTGCCAGTGGCCAATCGGGTCGGCGAGGAAGGACAGGGCTGGGAGATCGCCAAGTACCTCCTCCAGTTCGAGCGCGGCGGCGGCATGTCGGCGCACCTGTGGTTGCGCCACCTGGGCCACCTGCGTTACATGCTGGAGGATATCCGCTCGCGCGATCCCGATTTCGACACCGACGGGCGTTACGCGCGACGTATCGCGCGCCTGGAAATCGATACCCGGGCGCTGGAAATGACCGAATTGCGGGTGCTGGCCGCCATGGCCGAGGGAGACGCCCCCGGGGCCGAGTCCTCGGTGCTGAAGGTTTCCTCGGTCGGTATAGAGCAGGCCATTCACGAACTGGCAGTGGACCTGATCGGTTACCACGCGCTGGCGGCACCGGAAGTCGCCACGGTGCTGGCGGAGCAGGAACTGTTCGGCCCCGACTATACGGCACCCGTGGTACCGACCTATCTCAACGGCAGGGCCGCTTCCATCTTCGGCGGCTCCCAGGAAATCCAGCGTAATATTATTGCCAAGGCGGTCCTTGGCCTGTAACCAGCAGGACGAAGTCATGCAAGCAGAGGCACTCAAGCACGAAGCGGAAGTCCTGATCGACCTGGTCGCCAACGACGGCTGTACCCAAGCCGATTCGATCATGGAGCTGGATGTCAACGATTATCGCGATCCGGCCAGGTTCGAACGGGAGCGCGTCGAGCTGTTCCGCAACTACCCGCAGTTCGTCGGGCCCAGCTGCCTGCTGCGCGAGCCGGGGGATTACTACGCCTTCGACGATACCGGCATTCCACTGTTGATCCTGCGGCAGCAGGATGGCAGCCTGGGCGCCTTCCTGAACTACTGCAGCCACCGCGGCGCGCCGTTGGGCGACGGCCTGGGCAAGGCCAAAAAAGGCCGCCTGCTGACCTGCCCCTACCACGGCTGGAGCTACGACCTGCAGGGCAATCTGACCGGCGTACCCTACGGCAAACTGGGATTTACCGACCTCGATCGCAGTACCCGCGGCCTGCGCCCGGTACAGGTCGAGGAGAAGGACGGCTGTATTTTTGTCATGCCCAACCCGGAATTGCGCTTCGATATCGACGAGACCATGGGCGGGCTGGGAGAACAGTTGTCCGGTTTCGGTTTCGACAATCATCACCTGCTGGGCATTGGTCGGGTGGAGACCGCAATCAACTGGAAGATGAACATGGACACCTTCCACGAGTTCTACCATTTCGATGTCCTGCACCCGGAGACCATCGCGCAGATGAGCTACAGCAACGTCTGCCACTACACCCAGTTCGGCCGCAACCACTGCATGAGCGCCCCCTCCCTGGAGATCAACCAGTTGCGAGACCAGGACCGGGCCTGTTGGCAGCCGCGGGATTACCTGTCGTTCGTGACCTACGTTTTTCCCAATACGGTGCTGTTCATCGTGGGCGATCATTTCCAGACCTGGCGGGTGTTCCCGCTGGCAAAGGACCGCTCCGTGGTCTATCACAGCATGTACCTGCCGGAGGAACCGGCCGACGGGGCGGAGCGGCAGGAACGGGAAGCCTATTTCCAGATGATCCGCGACGTCGCCGTGAACGAGGACTATGGCCTGGTGGAGCGTATCCAGCGGGGCCTGAACAACGACATCGACCGCACCGTACTGGTGGGGCGCAACGAGCCCGGGGTACAGAATATGCACCGGCAAATCAGGGACGTGATGGGCTACTAGCCGGTCGCGACCGCAGCAAGCACAGGAGAGTCACATGAGCCCGGACAAAGCAGGCCTGGCGCGGGCCTATCGCCAGATGAAGACCATCCGGGAGTTCGAGGAGCGAGCTCACGCGGAGATCATGAACGGCCAGATCGCCGGCTTCACCCACCTGTACACCGGCCAGGAGGCCAACGCCGTGGGGGTGTGCGAACACCTGGACAAGGACGACACCATCATCTCGACCCACCGCGGCCACGGCCACTGTATCGCCAAGGGCGCCGACGTGATCGGTATGATGAAGGAACTGTGGGGCTCCTCAGAGGGCCTGTGCAAGGGCAAGGGGGGCTCCATGCACATCGCCGATATCGACAAGGGAATCCTGGGCGCCAACGGTATCGTGGCCGGCGGGCCACCCATTTCGGTCGGCTCGGCACTGGCGGCGAAAATCCGTGATAACGGCAAGGTGGCGGTGTCCTTTTCCGGCGACGGCTCGGTCAACCAGGGCACCTGCTTCGAGGCCATGAACCTGGCCGTGGTGCTCAAGGTCCCGGCGATCTTCGTGATCGAGAACAACTATTACTCCGAGCACACCAACATCAGCTATGCGGTCGGTTGTGACGACCTGAAGGCCCGCACCGAGGCATTCGGCTTTCCGGTGTTCGTGGCGGACGGTTCAGATTTTTTTGCCGTATATGAAGCGGCGGGCCAAGCCATCGCCCACGCCCGGGCAGGCAAGGGCCCGGCCGGGGTCTTCGCGGAAACCGGCCGTTTCCACGGCCATTTTGTCGGTGATCCCCAGTACTACCGCGGCGAGGGGGAGTTGGACGACTTGCGTAAGAACTCCGACTGCCTGAAAAAATTCCGGGCCCGGGTGACTGAAAGCGGCGACCTGACCGACGCGGAACTGGATGCCATGGACGCGGAGGTCCTGGCCCTGATCGACCAGGCAGTGGCCGAGGCCCGCTCGGCGGCACGACCCACGGCGGAGCAGGTCACCACGGACGTCTACATCAATTACGGCGCAGCCTAGGAGAATCGACATGGCAAAGAAAACAATGCGTGACGCCATCAACGAGGCGCTGCACCAGGCCATGGCCGAGGACGATTCCGTGTTCGTCATCGGCGAGGATGTCGCCGGCTGTAACGGCAGCCAGGGTGAGGTCGGCAGCGTCGGCGGCGTATTCGGCGTCACCAGCGGCCTGTACAAGGCGTTCGGCCCCAACCGTTGCATCGACACCCCCATCTCCGAGTCCGCTATCGTCGGCGCGGCGGCGGGCGCGGCGCTGGTGGGCATGCGCCCGGTGGCGGAGATCATGTTTGCCGATTTCATCGGCGTCTGCATGGACCAGATCGTCAACCAGATGGGCAAGTTCCGCTACATGTTCGGCGGCAAGAGCAAGTGCCCGGCGGTGATCCGCTTTGCCGCCGGCGGCGGTTTTTCCGCGGCGGGCCAGCACAGCCAGGCGATGTACCAGGTGATGACCTCGTTCCCGGGCCTGAAGGTGGTCATCCCGACCAACGCGTACGACGCCAAGGGCCTGCTGCTGCAGGCCATCAGGGACGACGACCCGGTACTGTTTTTCGAACCCAAAGCCCTGTACCAGGAAGCCTGCGAGGTACCGGACGAGATGTATACCATCCCCTTTGGCCAGGCGGCTTTCGTACGGGAGGGAGACGACTGCACGGTGGTGGCCTTCGGCCAGATGGTGCCGAGAGCAGCCCGGGCCATCGATGCGCTCGCGGCGGAGGGTATCAGCTGCGACCTGATCGACCCGCGTACCAGTTCCCCGCTGGACACCGGCGCCATCCTGGAAAGTGTCGAAGCGACTGGCCACCTGGTGGTGGTGGACGAAGCCCCGCCGCGCTGCGGCCTGACCGCGGACGTCGCGGCACTGGCGGCGGACAAGGCATTCCACGCCCTGAAGGGGCCGATCAAGCAGGTGTGCGCGCCCCACAGTCCCACCCCGTTTTCACCTGAGCTGGAGGCGGCCTACATACCGTCGGAAGACAAGATCAAGGCGGCTGTCAAGGAGAGCCTGGGCCAGTGAGCGATATTTACCCGATTGCAGTCCCCAAGTGGGGCATCGAGATGGTGGAAGGCACCATCAATGTCTGGAACAAGCAGGAAGGTGACAGCGTCGCCAGGGGTGACGAGGTCTTCGAAATGGAGTCGGACAAGATCGTCAACGTCTGGGATTCGCCGGTCGACGGCGTGCTGCGCCGCATCATTGCCCGGGAAGGCGATGCTCACCCGGTGGGCGCCCTGCTCGGCGTCATCACCCGCGGTGAGGTGGACGACGCAGCGGTGGACGCTTTTATCGCCGAATTCAGCGGTGCTGGCGCGGCGGAGCCTGTGGCTGAATCCGCGCCGGCGCAGGCAGCCACTGCAACTGCCGGCGGCCCCAACGACGCCTATACCCGGTCTTCGCCCGCGGTACGCCGGCTCGCCGACCAACTGGGCGTGGACCTGAACACGGTTACCGGCACCGGCCGCCGTGGCCGTATTACCGAAGACGATGTGAAAGCGGCGGCGGGTGGCAGTGGCGGCGCGACCGATGAGGTCGAGGTGATACCGCTGACCGCCACCCGCAAGACCATCGCCAAACGCCTGACCCGGGCCAAGCAGGACATTCCGCACTACTACCTGAGCGTGAAGTGGCGACTGGATGGCCTGCTGGCGCACCGGGCGGAGCTGAATGCCGGCGGCGGACAGAAAGTTTCGGTCAACGACCTGCTGGTGTATTGCGTCGGACAGGCCCTGCTGAAGGAGCCGCGGGTCAATATCAACGTGGTGGACGACAGCATTCACCAGTTTCGCAGCGCCAATGTCTCGGTGGCTATCGCCACCGAAGACGGCCTTTACCCGGTTACCCTGCGCGGGGTGGAATCCCTGTCACCGCAGGATATTGCTGCGGCTACCGCGGCCGCCGCTGAGCGGGCCCGCACCGGCAGCCTGACCGCGGAAGACCTCAGCGGCGGCAGTTTCACCGTGTCCAACCTGGGCATGTTCGGGGTGGACCAGTTCACCGCCATCATCAACCCGCCCATGGGAGCCATCCTGGCCCTGGGAGCGGCGACAGGGCAGCCGGTGGTGGAAAACGGCGAACTTAAATCCGCCACGATGATGACCGCCACCCTGTCCTGTGATCACCGCGCCATCGATGGCGCCGTGGGGGCAGCGTTTCTCCAGGTACTGGCCGCAGAGATCGACGCGCTATGAGCGACTGACCCGGCCGCCCGGATGACTCATGTTGCTGTTGGGCCGGGGCGATTGGCCAGTGGCCGGCCCCGGTTTCAGGCCCAACCGAGTTGCTGCAGGCTGATGGTGTCGTTCCAGATCTTCGTCATGTGCCGGATGCGCGACCCGTCGAACTCCATCACGTAGGCGTAATCGGCTGCGACCGTATTACCCGTGGGCTCACCGGGCCCACCGGGGCCGGTCTGGGTCCCGTGGAAGATCGCGCAAGCGGCGACGCAGTTCCGATCTTCGTCCTCGGCGAAAAATTTCAACTCGTAGTGCCCGTCGGGTATCGGTGTCAGCAGGTCCTTCATCCACTCACAGTAGCCCTCCAGGGTCGCGATATCTGCAAGCGCACCGGTTTGTGCGGAGAACGTTGCTTCCGGGACACAGTACGACTGGCATCCCGCCCATCCCTTGCCCGTTTCGCAGGCTTCGAAGAACAACCTGGCCTTATCGAGATTGCCACTCATCATATACTCCTCTGGTGCCGTCAAGGCCCCGTGCTGAACGGATTCACTGACCACGGACGCCTGGCGCCGGTGTCGGTTGACCCATCAAGTGTAGACCAAACGCCCTCAGGAAAGCGGGTAGCCCATCAGATAGGTGACCGGCTGGAACTTGCGGGTACCGAGTTCACCGACCTCCCAGTGATAGTCGTTGGCAGGCAGGCTGTCGACCAACGCCTGCAACTCCTCCGGTGAATAGGTCCTCAGGCAGGACACAAAGCCATCGAACAGCGCGCACAGCGGGACGATGGGTATGACGTAGGTCAGCAGTAACCGCGACCAGCGGAACGGCTTTACAAAGGGCGACTGCAGCAGGGTCCCTAGCGGCGCCATCGCAATCACAAACAGCGTCGGCAGGAATTTTCGGGAGGTGAACTCGAACAGGCCGATCCCTTCATTGTTGCGCACGGCGTCGGCGATTATCTTGCGCCCGTCCTGCGGGCGGAAGTGATGGAAGCCGGTGAACACCGTTCTGAAACCGCTCATATCTGCGGGGACCTCAAACGCCGAGATGCTGTCGGACCGATAGTCTAGTCCTGTGCCCAGCAGCCGTTGTGTTCGCTCGAAGGCTTTCAGGTTGGGGAATTTATCGGTTAACAGGACACGGATTCCCGGGTCGGCGTCGGCGGCCATCTCTGGCAGCAGAGATGGCCAGGGACCGCCCCCGCCTGAACACAGATCAATAATCCTGTCGCTTCCGGCTTTTTCCAGCGCCTCCAGTAACAGCGGGACAACCGGGAAGTACACTTTCCCCTTATTGATCGAATGCTGCAGGATGTCCGTGATGCAATCGCGTATTACGCGGGGACAAAAAGAAAGGTCTTCTATCTCGAACAGGTGAAGTCTTTTCTTAAGCAGCATCGGTTGCCCCGCGCCTGAAGTTTCTGCTGAAACGTCATGATAGACCAGACGCTGGCAGCGCGGGTAAGCCGGTTCGGGTCAGCTTGACACCCGTACCACCTGCTTGCCGACGTTGGCGCCAACGAACAGGTTCATCAGGGCCTGCGGCAATTGCTCGAAACCCTCCAGCACGGTTTCGCGATGGCGCAGCTCCCCGCTGCGCAGGTGACCGGCCAGTGCCTCGACCGCCTCGGGAAAGCGGTGCGCGTAATCGAGCACGATAAAGCCCTCCATGCGGGCCCGGCGGTAGATCAGGTTGAAATAGTTGGCCGGGCCGGGAAGCGGGCCGGTTTCGTTGTAGCGGGATATGCCCCCACACAACACCACGCGCGCACCCTGGGCCAGGTTGGCCAGCGCGATATCGAGAATCTCGCCACCGACGTTGTCGTAGAAAACATCCAGGCCGGCAGGACACAGCTCCGCCACCCGCGCCGTGGTGTCCTCGGACCGGTAATCGACGGCGGCCTCAAAGCCCAGTTCGTCTACCAGCCAGCGACACTTCTCCTCGCCGCCCGCGATCCCCAGTACCCGCGCACCATTCAGACGGGCCAGCTGCCCCGCGATCGAGCCGGTTGCGCCGGCGGCGCCGGACACCAACACCGTGTCACCCGACTGCGGCTGACCGATATCGAGCATACCAAAATAGGCTGTCAGGCCGGTGATTCCCAGTACGTTGAGCGCGGCCGCGGGCTCGATCCCGGCAGGCACCGGGCTGAGCGGTACCGCGCGCCCGCCGCCGGTCGCGTAGCGCCGCCAGCCCCAGGCGCCCATGACCAGGTCCCCTTCACTGAAGCGGTCGTTGCGCGTCGACAGCACACGCCCCACCCCGCTGCCGCGCATGACATCCCCTATCTGCAGGGGCGCCACGTAATCCACCCGCGCTTCCATCCAGCCCTTCATCGCCGGCTCCACTGCCAGATACAGGGTCTCCAGCAGCACCTCGTCTTCCGCGGGCTCCGGTACGGGGGCGTCGACCAGTTTGAAATCGGAGGCCCTCACCGGCCCGACCGGCCGCGCGGCGAGCAGGAAGTGCTGGTTGTTCACGGGCTCAGGCGCCCTCGCGCAACTGCTTGCGCAGGATGTCTTTTTTGACCTTGCCGCTGGGGGTTCGCGGCAGGTCTTCCACCAGGATAACCCGCTCCGGGATCTTCTGCCGGGCCAGGCCCTGGCTTTCGGTGAAGGCGGCCAACTCGGCCTGGTCCAGGCCCTCGCCGCCTGCCGCCGGGATGATGTAGGCACACACACCCTCACCCAGCCGTTCGTGCGGCATGGAAACCACCGCCGCCTCACGGACGCCGGGATGGTGGTGCAGGCAGTCCTCTATTTCCTTGGCGCTGAGGTTCTCACCGCCGCGGATGATAATGTCTTTCTTGCGGTCGGTGATCAGGATGGCGCCTTCCGGGGTGCGTTGACCGATATCGCCGGTAAGGAAGTAGCCGTCCCCGGTGTGCGCCTCACGATTCTGCTCGGGGTCGGCGTAGCCCAGGAACATGCCCGGCCCGATCGCGGCGATCTCTCCATCGACGCCGTCCGCAACCTCGTTGCCGTCGTCGTCGAGAATTTTCACCTGGTAACCGTACACGTGGCCGTCTGTGGTGGCCGCCAGGTGCGGGTCGTCCAGCCAACCCAGGGTGATGATCGGCGCCTCGGTACTGCCGTAGACCCGCACGGTCTTGCAGTTGTCCAGCACCTCGTAGGCACGCAGCACGAGTTGCGGCGGCACCCCGGCGCCACCGCAGGAAAACTGGCGCAGGCTGGGCAGGCCGTCACCGCGCGCCTCGGCCACGTTGAGTAATTCCAGCAGGAACGGGGTGGCCGCCACGGTCAGGCTGGCCCGGGTACGGTTGATGAACTCGATGGCCGCTTCCGCGTTCCAGCGCTCCATCAGGGCGCAGCGCGCTTCGCTGTTGAAAGGAATGCCGAGGCCACTGCTGTAGCCGGTAATGTGGGTCACCGGGGACGGCATGAACATCACGTCGTCGCGGGTGATATTGCCGTGCTCGATCGCATTGTCCGCGACGCGCATCAGGGTGTTGTGACTGTGCAGCACGGCCTTGGGGAAGCCGGTGGTGCCGGACGTGTAGAGACGGCACTTGACGCTGTTGGGGTCGATTTCGGGCAGGCCGTCCAGCGCCGCCGGCTCATTGTCAACCAGGTCTTCATAGCGCAGGGCACCGTCGTGGGCACTACCGGCACGCAGGGTGATGATGTACTCCAGATCCGGCAACTCGGCCCGCAGACCCTGCAACATGTGAATGTAGTCGATACTGCGGTATTGGTCCGGGATCAGGATCGCCCGGGTGCGCGCGTCTTTCAGTATGAAGCGCAACTCCGCGTCGCGATAGATCGGCACGATGGGATTGACCACCAGGCCCAGGGCGGAGGCGGCAATATCCAGCGCAGCGCCCTCGACCCAGTTCGGGAACTGGAAGCTGACCACATCACCCTGCTCCAGTCCCAGACCCCGGAGACCGGTGATCAGGCGGCGCCCCTGGTCGGCGATCTGCGCATAGGTCACATCGTTGCCGTCCTCGAGGTAAAAAGCTATCTCGTCGCCAATTTCCGCCGCCTTGCGAAAGGCCTCCCGGGCCAGGGTCGTATTGCGCCAGGTGGGGCCGTCGCGCGCAATGCGTTCTGCCGTCAACGGGTTCATGGCTTGTTCAGGTACTTGTCCAGGGTCTGGTGAAAATGACGGATCCGCACCTCCTGGTAGTTCCCGAGGGTGATCGCTCCCTTGCGGGAGGCTTTCATCCCCTTCTGGACCTGGGGCAGGTTGGCCGCATCCTGTTCGAATACCCGGGCCAGACCGGCCCCCAACACATGGGCGGCATTGGCGAAGGGCTCGTCGATTCCCAGCTTTACCGTGATGGCATCCGCCGGGGGACGCTCTCCCGCCGGGTAGCGAGTCAACAGGTAGATGTCCATGATGCAGCTGTCCACGTCGTCACCGTTGGGTCGGTGGCGGTAGGTAATTACCGTGTTGTAGCCCGCCCAGGGCGCGAAATTGGGGAACAACAGGTACAGGGTGGAATCCATCAGTTCGGACATGGTGGACACATGGGTTACGTCTTCACCCACCTGCTCCGACACGGCGGGCAGGCTCAATTCTGCAAGTTTTTCGCGCGCTGTCTGGTTCGGCGCCACCTCGGGCCGATCTTCGCTCCCGGCCAGTTCCATCATGTGGTCCATGGAATCCTGTTCGGTAAAGCGATCGGCGTCGCTGGGATTGGCCACCCCATAGGCGGTGATGGTACGGCTCACGTGATCGCCCCAGACGTCGTACTGGGAATTGTCGATGGCCTGGAATGACAGCAGCTGGGGGTGGGTCGCTATCGCGTGGTAGGACTCGATAAAGGCCTCGAGTACCGCTTTCCAGTTCGCCCCGATAACCTTCTGCACATGAGCCGATACGTAGCGCTGCTCGTGTTTCCACTCCCTGAAGTGTTCCGGCAGGATACCGAGGTAGTCCTGGAAGTCCTGCGGTTCATCGGCCATGTTGATGAACACCCAGCCTCCCCAGGTAGCCACGTGAACCTCTGGCAGCTGGAAATCTTCCTCCTTCACGTGAGGGAAATCCCACTGGCAGGGGGCGCCCTGGAAGGCACCGTCGAGACTCCAGGACCAGCCATGGTAGGGACAGCGCAGGCTGTCCGACCGCCCCGCGCCCCGCTTCAGGGCCCGGCCCCGGTGCAGGCAGGAGTTGTAATAGGCCTTGATCTCACCGGGCGCGGTACAGGTCAGGACGATGGAGTCATTGACGATATCGTAGACGTAGTAATCGCCGGTTTCATGCAGTTGGCTCTCCCGGCACACCATTTGCCAGGTTCTGCGCCAGACCTTCTCGACTTCCAGATCAAAAAACTCGCGGGAGGTCCAACGCTCGATAGGCAGGTCCTCGGAACCCAGGTAGGTATTGGTGGATTCGCGCAGGGCGGCCGGCACCGGTACCTGCTCCCGGTCGAGTAGCTCCTGGAAGCTGTAGGACGGGTCCCGAGCGGCAATCTGCTCATCAGTCAGTTTCACTTTTTCGTTCATCCTCTTACCCTCTGTTCAGCGCGACAGGATAGTCACTGCGCTGATTCCCGGCGCGCCGTAGACATGGGTGTAACCCAGCAACGGCTCCCCCGGCACCTGCCGCTCGCCAGCCTCTCCCCGCAACTGCGTCACGTTTTCCACGATCTGTCGCAGGCCGGAGGCGCCAATGGGTTCGCCGTTGGCCAGGCAGCCGCCATCGGTATTGACCGGCAACCGGCCATCGATCTGTGTCTCACCCCTGGCCAGCATGTGCTCCTGCTCACCGTGCTCACAGAAACCGTTCTCCGCCATGTGCATGATCTCGGCCCCGGACTCGGTATCCTGTAACTGTGCGACGTCGATGTCGCCGGGCCCCACGCCACTGGCCTCGAAGGCCGCGCGGGACGCATCCACCGTCGGTCCGCCGATGTGTTCCAGCGCCTGGGAGGGGGCGAACACCTCGAAGGAGCCATACTGGCGTGAGCGCAGGACCGCCCCTTTCACCCGTATCGGTTTGCGACCCAGTTGCCCTGCCCTGTCGGCCCGGCACACCACCAGCGCCGCCGCGCCTTCCGAGGGCGAACAGAACATGAACTTGGTCAGGGGATCGTTGACCATCATGGCATTGGCGATCTCCTCCCGCGGCACTGGCGTGCGGCGCCAGGCGTTGGGGTTCTTCGCGCCATTGATGAACGCCTTCTCGGCCACGGCTGCCAGGGTGTCACGGCTGATTCCGTAGTCATGCATATATTTCTGGATCTTCATGGCGAAAAACTGGGTGGTCAGCATCATCCCGGTTTCGCCGTACCAGCGCCCCAGCCCCAGCGCTTCCGGGTCGGCGTTGAAGGCGCCCCGCTCGTGTTTGTCGAAACCCACCACCAGGCCGATGTCGAACTCGCCGGACTTGATCGCCTGGCAGGCCGCCAGCAGTGAACTGCCACCGGTGGCGCAGCCGTTGGCCACATTGGTGAAAGGCAGACCGGTCAGGCCCAGTTCATTGACCAGCGAATCCGCGCTGCCGGAACTGGCGCTGCCACCGTAGGCGAACTGCATATCGCGCCAGTCGACGCCCGCATCCGCCAGCGCCGCGCGGGCAGCAAAGGCGCCCTGCTGCAGACCGCTGCGCCCCGGCGTCCGGCCGAAAGGGTGTAAACCCACACCGACTATCGCCACCTCAGTCATCACAACTCCTCCACGGGCCTGAAGGCATAAGTCACGCGTTCCCTGCCCTCCTCATCCCGATTCCAGACCTGGAAAACCAGCTCCATGGCCATCCCCACCCGCAACTTAGCCGGGTCGTTCTCGGTCAACCGCCCCTCGACCCGCACTGCACCGGGCAATTCCACATACCCCACGCCGTAAGGCTGGAAGGTTTCGGGGGTTTCGCCGCTGTTATAGGGCGACTTGGGCAGGAAGCGCTGTACCGTCCAGGTCCAGAGCGTGCCGCGCGTGGGCAGTTCCTCGATGTCGACGTCAGCGCTGCCGCACGCAGGGCAGCTGTCCCGCACGGGAAATTCGGCGCGCTTGCAGTCACGGCAACGGGAACCCAGCAGGTGGGGATTCTCGGCCGGCCAGGTAAACAGTCCATCCGCTATCGGCAGGGCTTCAGGAGACATAGAGAACACACCTCATTTTTTCCGCTATAGTAGCAGCATCAATCGCTTAAAAACAGTCAGGTTTGTTTCTTTTGTGAGAGCCCTCAGCCAATAAAGAGCCCTCAGCCATAAAAGAGCCCTCAGCTGACCGCCATGGCCCCGCCGTCGATGGCCAGCCCGTGCCCGGTAACGAAATCCGCGTCACGCGACGCCAGAAACAGGATACCCCGGGCCACGTCTTCCGGCTGGCCCCAACGCCCGAGCGGGCTCTTGTTTTCCCAGAACTCGCGAAAGGCAGGATCGGCGTCGCGCAACTCCCGCGTAATACCGGTAACGATAGCGCCGGGCAGGACATAATTCACAGTGATGCCATCGGCGCCCCACTCCGCCGCCAGGCTCTTGCTGAGACCCGCGACGCCGTGCTTTGAGGCGGTGTAGGCCCCCATGCCGGCATTGGCAAAGCGGGCCGATACCGACGCGATATTGACAACCCGTCCGGCGGCGCTGGCACACAGCAGCGGGTACAGGGCCCGACACAGGCGAAACACCGCCCGCAGGTTCACCTCCTGCACCCGATCCCAGTCTTCGTCCGTGGTTTCCGCCAGTGGTGCAACCGGGCAGATACCGGCGTTATTGACCAGCACGTCCAGGCCACCCAGCGCCTCTGCCACCCGCTGCGCGAGTCGCCCGGGCGCATCGGCCGCGGCCACGTCCAGCGGCAACACCTCATAGCCCGGGTCGGCCGCCAGGGGCTGCAGGTCACAGCCCAGCACCCGGGCGCCCTCGGCCAGGAACGCCGCGGCGGTGGCCTGGCCGATGCCGTCGGCGACCCCGGTCACCAGCACACGACAGCCGGCAAAACGTTTCACGCATCCTCTCCGATACGCACAATCAGCTTGCCCTCGTTGCGCCCGTCAAACAGCATGTGGAAGGCATCCAGGGCGTTTTCCAGGCCATCGATGACGTGCTCCCGGTGCTTGATACGGCCCTCGGCCAGCCACTGGCCCAGGGCGGCGATGCCCTCGGGAAAGCGGGGAATATAGGACATGACCACGAAGCCTTCCATGCGCGCACTTTTCGCCAGCAGCTGCCAGAGATTCCTGGGCCCCTCCCGTTTCTGTTCGTCGTTGTACGTAGCGATCCAGCCGCAGAATACGATGCGGGCGTTCTGGGCCAGGTTCAGCAGGACCGCGTCCAGGGTTTCTCCACCCACATTCTCCCAGTAGATATCCACACCCGCGGGGCAGGCCGCCGCGATGGCCGTCGTCAGGTCGCCGCATTCGCGGTAGTTGATGACCTCGTCGAAGCCACACTCCTCCAGCAACCAGCGACACTTCTCGTCTGTACCGGCGATTCCCACCACCCGGCAGCCCTTGATCTTGCCAATCTGGCCCACGATCGAGCCCACCGCGCCGGCCGCGCCGCTGACCAGCAGGGTCTCGCCGGCCACCGGCTGGCCCACGTCGAGCAGGCCGAAGTAGGCGGTGAGGCCGGTGGCTCCCAGTACCGACAGAAAGTTGGTCAGGGGCAGCCCGAAGGTCTCGTCGATGCGGGTGGCAGCCGCGGCCGGCATCTTGCTGTAGTCCTCCCAGGCATTCATGCCCAGGGCTATGTCGCCTGCGGCAAAATCCGGGCTGTTGCTCTGCACCACCCGGCCGATGGTGGTGGCCCAGACCGGTGCGCCCACCGGGATCGGCTCTATGTAGTTGGGTTGGTCCGACATCCATCCGCGGATCGCCGGGTCGAGGGACATGTACAGGTTGCGGACCACGATTTCGTTGTCTCCAGCCTCGGGCACCGGCACTTCCTGCAGCACCACCTCTTCAGGGGTCGGCAGTGCACGGGGACGCCGGGCCAGAATGTATTGTCTGTTCAATTTGCAGCCTCCATCAGCTTATAAATCAGTACAGCCTGTTTTTTTGTTCGGGCCGCTGATACTATGCCGTTTTTGCCAAATAAGAAAGGAGGCGGTAATGACCATCCTGATCAACGGTTACGTGGACTTTTCCCCTGAAAACGCCGACCAGGCCCTGCAGGAGGCCACTGAGCTGATGGCTGAAACGCGCAGCCAGCAGGGTTGTCGCGCCTACGTCTGGAGCCAGGACCCGACCACGCCAGGCCGGGTGTACGTCTACGAGAACTGGGAGCGGCAGGAGGATCTCGCCGCCCACCTCTCCGGCCCTTACTACTCGCGGATGCTGGCGCTGCTGGGCAAATACGAGATGCTCGGCATCGACATCCTCAAATACCGTATCGACCTCGCCGAGCCAGTCTACGACCCCGAGGGCAACCCGCGCGCCGACTTTTTTACCGGCTGACCCGACCCTCCAACCGGCCGGGATCATCCCCCTTACTGGAACTCGTAGGTAATCTGCGCACCCCAGGTGCGCGGGTCGCGGGTGGCCTGGAAACTGAACAGCCCGCCGACCACCAGTGCCGCGGAGGTTTCCTCCTCATCGGTCAGGTTGCGGCCGAACAGTCGGAAATTCCAGCGCTCGTACTGGTAACTGATGGCCGCGTCCAGGATCCCGTGAGCCTCCGATAGCCCCATTGGCTCGTTGCCGAAAGTGGTGTACTGGTCATCCCGGTAGCGGTAGCTGCCCTGGATGGTGGCCGTTCCGGCACCAATGTTCCAGTCGTAGGCACTGTTGATGGACGCGGTGTACTCCGGGGCCCGGCGCAATTCCAGGAAACTCAGGTCCTCGGTCACGCCGTCGAAATCCTGGTCCACCTCGAAGTCGTCGTATTCCGCATCCAGCAGACCGACGTTGATTGCCACGAACCAGCCCTGGGTGAGCAGCGTGCGCAATTCGAATTCGGCCCCGGACATTGAAGCCTCGGCAGCGTTGAGGGTCACGGTCTCCTGACCCACCACCGGACTGGGAATCACGACTTCCTCCTGCTTGTCGTCGTACTCCTGGTAGAACAGGGCCATGTTGAACTGCAGGCGATTATTCATCCAGCTGGACTTCATACCCAGTTCGTACATTTCCACGAACTCCGGATCGTAGGTCAGGCGGGCGGACAGCTCGCCCCCCGCTCGACCGTTCATGCCACCGGAGCGGAATCCCTTGGAATAGATACCGTAGAACATCATATCGTCCGTGGCGTGCCAGGACAGACTCGCCTTGGGTGTGAACTCGCTCCAGTCATCCTCGGTGCGATCATCGAAGATGTTGAAACTCGGGATGATCACCGTACCGTCGCCCAGGAAGTCGAAATCATTGCGCAGACCAAGGGATTTGTCTTCCTTGGTGTAGCGGCCACCCAGGGTCAGGGTCCAGGTCTCGCTGAAGGCCCAGTCCGCCTCGAAAAACGCGGCTTCTGCCTCGGTTTCCTGGTTGGCCAGCGCCAGGATGGTGGTGTCCGGAGTTACCGGCGCCAGGAACTGGGCGAGGAAAAAGGTGGTCTGGTTCAGGGTGTACTCCGAGTCCCAGTAATACAGCCCGGCAGTGAGGTGAAAGTCATCGGTCAGGTTACCGGCCAGGCGCAATTCATGGCTGTCCTGCTCGTAATCCTGTATCCGCCGGGTGGAAAAGAAATCCTCGCTGGTAGAATCGAAGTCCTGGTCGGTCTGCTCGTCGGAATCGCGGTTGCCGTACAGGTAGGTCAGGGTCAGGTTGTCGCCCAACTCCCAATTGACCTCCAGGGTATGCGCATCCAGTTCCATGGTCTGGAAGTTACTGAAGTTCTGGTCCGTCACCAGGCGTCCCAGTTCCGGCTCGGTATCGCTGCGCCCGCAGCGCGCCAGAGCAATGCACAGGAGATCCCCGGGCTGGCTGATGTTGGAGGTCGCCGCGGTATCTGAATCATCCTCCTCGCGCTGGTAGGTGTACTCCACGGTAAGCGCTTCAGTCGGGGTCAGCATGAAGTTGATGCCGTACGACTTGTAATCCACCTGCGGCACGTCATCCCGGAACTCGACATTCCTGACGAATCCCTCGTCCTGCTCCCGCTGCACGAAGGTCAGCTTGGTCGATAGTACGTCAAATGCTTTCGGCAGGTTGACCACCGCCTCGAGGTCCAGGCGCTCGTAATCACCGTAGGTGCCACGCAGTTTGGCACCCCATTCCCCGGTGGGATCGGTACGGGACACATTGATAATCCCGCCGATGGAGTTGCGACCGAACAGGGTACCCTGGGGACCGCGCAGCACCTCGATCCGTTCCAGGTCGAACACCTGCAGTTCCTGTCCGGTATTGGTTCCCAAAAAGATCCCGTCCAGCACCACACCGACTGCCGGGTCGAAACTTTTCTCCACGTCCTGGTGCGTCACCCCGCGGATGGAGATGGACGACACACCGGGCCCGGCGCCGATCCGGTCGATTATCAGGTTCGGTGCCATGCCTTCCAGGTCGCGGATGTCACGGGCGAAAGAGGAGTCGATCTCGCTGGCGGTCATGGCGCTGACAGATTGGGACACATCCTGCAGACTCTCGACCCGTTTCCGCGCGGTCACGATCACCTCTTCCAGCGCCAGGCCCGCTTCCTGCGCAATGCCCTGGCCCGGCGCCAGCAGACCGCCGGTCAGCGCCGCCACCAGGGGTATCCGTTTAAACAGTCGTATTGCGGTGCTCATTATTGCCTCCCGTGGCGACCGGGGCCGCCAGCTATTATCGTTATTCCCCTCTGCGGGGGCCGGGACAAAAACCATCCGTACTGCTTTTTTTAGTATGGACTGTTTTTCGAACTTTTTTCAAGTAGGCCCCTGTTTTCAAGCCCGGGGCTGCACAGGCAACTGGCCCGAACCGGGTCCTCAGGTTAAAGTACGGGCAGTACAGGGGAACCCGATATGGCAAATACAAGATCACCACCCGCGTCCGGGGAGAGCTGGCAGGCACAGAAGAGCGCCATGACCCGCGAGACCATCCTGGACGCCGCGGTGGCCTGTTTTATCGACCTGGGCTACGCCAGTACCACCACGGCGAAAATAGCCGAGCGGGCCGGGGTGTCCCGGGGTGCCATGCTGCACCATTTCCCTTCCAAGACCAGCCTGATGCAGGCGGCGGTAGATCACCTGCACGGCCGCATGGTCGGGCTCTACAGCCAGTATGTGCGAGCCATACCGGACGACCTGGACGTGGACGAGCGCAACCGGCGGGGCCTGAAGGCCTACTGGAAGTACCTGTCGTCGGACCAGTTTGTCGCCTACCACGAACTGAGCGTGGCCGGCCGCACCGACCCCGAGCTGCAGGCGATCCTGCAAGCCACCAGGGACAGCTTCACCGAGTCAGTGTATGAAGCTAATGCCCAGCTGTTTCCGGAGTGGAGTGAACGCGGCGAACTGTATTCCCTGGCCTTCGATCTCACCCAGAGTCTGATGGAGGGTATGGCCCTGTCGCCGATCGCCAAAAACCGCAAGAAGCGGGTCAAGCGGGTTCTGAACTACCTGGGGGACCGGCTGGAGGAGATTTTCCACGAGGGCGACGAGAACGCCGCGATCCAGCGCCACGCACGCAAGTAAGTTCAGCCCGCCAGGGCGATATAGCGGTCCAGGTGATAATCGGCATCACCGAACAGGATATTCAACGCCAGCAGGGACTTGAAATGGTGCCCCACTGCCAGTTCGTCACTCATCCCGATGCCGCCGTGCAACTGCACCGCCTGCTGCGCCACGAAACGACCCGACTCACCCAGTTTGACCTTGAGCGCGCTGGAGCAGGCCGCCCTGTCGGGCGCCTGTTCCTGGTGAGCGAGTACTGCCCGGTACAGCAGTGAGCGCAACGCCTGGCAGTGCAGGTACATGTCCGCCATGCGATGCTGCAGAACCTGGAACTTGCCGATAGGCTGCCCGAACTGCTCCCGGGTGCGGGTGTACTCCACCGTCATCTCCAGCAGCGCCTCCATGGATCCGAGGGCCTGGGCACCGAGGGCGGGTATGACCTGGTCGACAACCTCCTCCACCGTCGCCAACGCATCGGCCTGTAACAGGGTGGCCGGGGTGGCGTCGAAGTGGATTTCAGCGCCCGGAGTGCCGTCTACCAGCGTGACCGGGCGACGCACCGCGCTGTCGCCATCCGCCACAAGAAAGAGGCCGAGGCCCCCCTGGGCCGAGCGGGCCGTTACCAGCAGGTGCTCCGCATGCTTGCCGTTAAGCACCGCGATCTTGGTACCCGACAGGCGAACCCCGTCGCCGTCCGGTTCCGCCCGGGTCTCGACCCGATCCAGCCTGTAGCGTCCACTGTGCTCGGCAAAGGCAAAGGCCCACTGGGATTCGCCGGCAATGATGGCCGGCAGGTATTTTTCCCGTTCCGCCTCCGGCGCCCGGGCCAGCAGACCGCCGCAAACCAGCACGGTGCTTACGTAGGGTTGTACCACCAGGCCTCGGCCCAGTTCCTGCATCAGCACCATCAGGTCCACCGGGGAGCCACCATAGCCGCCGTGTGCCTCGATAAAAGGCAATCCCAACCAGCCCAGCTCCGCCATCTGGCGCCAGGTATCCGGCTCGATCAGCAACCCCTTGTCGCGCAGGCGACGGCGCTCCTCGACCGTACCGTGCACGGCAACAAAACGCGCCACACTGTCCTGCAATAGTTTCTGTTCTGAATCCAGGGAAAGCTTCACGGTGTTCGCGTCTGTATCTCGGCCGGGTCGGGCTAGACTAGCAAAGGGTATTCTACAAAACAATCAGTACTGCCGGTTTTCTTTGGTGCAGGCTTAACCTAGAATGCGATCGGTCCAGGCCAATTTCGGAGAATCGAACTGAACACCCTGCCCGATAACACGCCCGTACTGGCCGGTGCCGGCCAGGTCGTCGACCGCCTCGGTCCGGCGGCAGAGCCGCCCTTCACGGCACCCATGGAACTGGCAGCACGCGCGGCCCGGGCAGCTCTGGCCGATGCCGGCTGTGGGGCCGACGCAGTAGACTCCATTGCGGTCATTCGCCTGTTCTCGGATTCCGCGCCAGCCTGGAAATGCCCTTTTGGCGGTAGCAACAACCCACCCGAATCGGTGGCGCGACGGCTGGGTATCGAAGTCCGCGATCGCCTCTACTCCAATGCGGGAGGCACCCAGCCAATGGAAATCATGGCCGAGTTGCTGGCGTCGATCGCGGCGGGAGAACGCAGCGTGGCGCTGCTGGTGGGCGCCGAGGCCATCGCCAGCGAGCGCCTGGCGCTCCGCCTCGGGCTGGAGGAAAACTGGCGCGAGGAATTCGACCTGCCACTGGACAGCCGCGAATACAGCAAGCGCTTCGCCTGCCGCCAGGAACTTGAGAGCGGCATGAGCCTGCCGGTGCATTACTACGCACTGATCGAAACCCGCCAGGCCATGCTCAGTGGCCGCAATGAAGCCCGGCACCGGCAGTATATGGCGGGCCTGTTCGCCCCTTTCAGTGCCGTGGCCGCAGCCAACCCGTACAGCTTCGATCCCCGGGCCTGGACGCCTGCGGAATTGGCCGAGACAAGCCCTGCCAACTACCCTGTGTCCTATCCCTATACCCGTCGACTGGTGGCCAGCGACGCGGTCAACCAGGGGGCCGCGCTGGTGTTGACCAGCGTGGGCAAAGCGCGGGAACTGGGCATACCGGAGAACAGACTGGTCGCGGTCACGACCTATGCCGAGGGCACGGACCATCCGCTGCTGCTGCGGCCGGAGCCGGCCCGCTCGGAAGCCATGTGGGAAGTACTGACCCGGTGCAGGGATGCGGCCGGCGCAACGCCGATAGCCCTGACCGATATTTACAGTTGCTTTCCCAGTGCAGTCACGGCTGCCTGCGACGCACTGGGACTGGCTACCGACGGCAGCGATCAGCTGACCGTGACCGGCGGCCTGCCCTACTTCGGGGGGCCGGGAAACGCCTACAGCCTGTTTGCCCTGGCGGAGTCGGCCACCCGCCTTCGCGGCGGGCAGGCTGGCGCCCTGGTCACCGCCAATGGCGGTATACTGTCCAGTCACGCCGCGGCCGTCCTCAAGCCCCTGCGGCTCGTCACGCCGGAGGAAGCGAGGTCAGGCCACCAGCCGCTGGCAACACCCTCACGACAGGATCTGGCAAGTCGTCCGGCAGCGGAGAATCCGGCGGTCGGAACCCTGCTCTGCCACACGATCATCTACCGCAAAAACGAGCCCGACCTGGCCGTGGTGATGGCCGACACGACCGACGGCGAGCGGTTCCTGGCCCGCTCCGAAGACCCGGCCACCACGGCTGCGTTACAGAACCTGGATTGCGCCGGGCTTGCGCTTCGAGTGTCACCCCTGGACCGGGGTTTTGGATTCCGGTTGGAACAGAACCAGTCAGGCTGACTCAGGCGGTGCCATTGGCGGCGGCTGCCCGCTGCATCGCAGTTGCAAACAACTCGGCGTTACCGGTGGAGCACTGGATATCCAGGGCCGACCGGCAAATGGTCCAGCGCCCGTCCGGTTGCTGTTCGTAGCTGTTGCAGTACTCGCCGATCACCGTCGCAATTTCGGCCGGGCCGGCAATGGGTATCTCGGGATTCTGGTAAATCACGTGGTCCGCCACCAGGTAGGTGCGGCAGCTGGGCCGGTCCCGGTCGAATTGAAACCGGTGATTGGTGATGGTGTGCCGGGTAAAGTCAAAGCCATTGATCACTCCCTGCAGGACCAGCAGCCAGTCGTCCGCCTGACGCGGTTCCTCGGGCGACCCTGTAGGGGCGCTGATCGCCCCGTAATCGATGTAGACGATGTCCGAAAAACAGGACCGCACCTGTGACCAGTTTTTACTGTCCAGGCCCTCGGCGTAGCGATTGTAGTTGTCGATCAGCTCACTGCTCAGCCGCAATTGTTCCATGACTTCCACGATAACTCCTTGCATTGATCCCGCGGCCCGGTACTGCAATATGCCGCAGCAGTGGTACCGCCGTAAAAATTCCGCTTGCCGGGTCGCGACCTCAGAACCGGGGCAGGCGACCCGTCTGCTGGCCGCCGGCGAGGTCCAGCACCTGGCCGTTGACGTAAGCCGAGCGGCCTGAATCCAGCAGGAACAGGGCCGCTTCGGCAACATCATCCAGCGTACCCATGCGCCCTGCCGGGGTTGCCTGGATATGGGCTGCCACGATCTCGGGCATGGCGAACAGGTCGTCTGTCATATCCGTCTCAACCAGGCCCGGCGCCAGCGAATTGAAGCGCACCCCCTGTTCCGCGTACTCGTGGGCGGCCACCTCGATGGCAAAATCGATCCCGGCTCGCGCACCGGCGTAGACTGCGAGGCCCGGACCCGGCAACCGCGCCGTCAGCGAGGACAGGGTCAGGATCGACCCCCCATCGGGCATGCTGGCGGCGGCGTGCTTGAAGAACAACAGCGCGCCGATGAAACTGATGTCCAGCGAGGGCTGGATCGCCTCTCGACTGAGCTCTGCCAGGGCGCCCACCGCGTAGGTACCGGCAGAGTAAAGCGCCATATCGACCCGGCCGAAATGCTCGCGGGCACGGTCAAACAGTGCCTTGATCTGATCCTCGTCGGTGACGTCGCAGGCAACTGCGAGGCCGCCGATCTCTTCCGCCAGGGCTACCAGCGGAGCTTCCCGCCTGGCGGAAACCACCACATGGGCGCCTTCCCGCGCCAGGCGACGCGCAATCACCGAACCGAAATTCGCTTCACCCGAAGCGCCCATGATCACCGCAGTCTGGCCTGTCAACGTACCCATATTCACTCCCCCGATAGCTTGCTGTCTGTTCAGTGTAGCCCCACCAGTTCTGCACTGATTTGCCACAGGTCCTCGCAGGCGCCGTCGTTCAGCGCCAACCTGTGCGGCGGCCTCGCTTCCCTGCAGTCCTTGAAAAACAGGCCCCCGCGCGTTGCGTAACGCGGATCCGTGGCCACCCGCAGCGTGGTCGCCGCCCCCTGGGGAATGGTTTTCATAAAGGGATAGGCGAGCACGCCCACCAGGTTGAAAATGGCGCTCTGGTCCCGACCCAGCTCCGTGGCGATCACACCCGGGTGCAGGGCATTGGCCACCAGGCCCTGGTCGCCATAGCGCCGGTACAACTCCCGGGCGAACATGTGATTCATCAGCTTGGAATCGCCATAGGAGGGAAAGCCGCGAAACCGGCGCCGCTCCCAGTTGAGGTCGTCGAACTCGTCGGTCAGGGTCGCCAGACCCGCCGCCGCAGATGACAGGACCACCACCCTGGACCGCTCCGCTGCCAGCAGGGAATCCAGTACCAGCCGGGTGAACAGGTAGTGGCCCAGGTGGTTGATACCCAGGTGCGCCTCGAAGCCGTCCGCGGTGCGCCGTTCCATGGGAATCATGATGCCCGCGTTGTTTACGAGCAGGTCCAGCGGCTCACCCAGGGCCAGGAATTCCTTGCCGGCCTCCCGCACTTTACCCAGGTCATTGAGGTCCAACGCCAGAATCGCCAGTTGCTCCGGCGCGATGCCGTCCGCACCGGCGAGCAACGCATCCCGGGCCTCCGTGGCCCGGAGCTGGTCGCGACAGGCCATGTGCACGCGCGCTCCCCGCAACGCCAGCACCCGCGTGGTCTCCAGGCCCAGTCCCGTGTTCGCCCCGGTCACCAGCGCCGTGATGCCCGTGAGGTCGATGCCAGCGCTGACCTGCTCTGCCGTGCTACGACGTCCGAAGCCTGCCATGTTCACGCCTGAAGCGTCAGCCCCTGTGCCCAGTTTCCGTGAAACCCGTTGGGAACCCGGCCGGGAATGTGCACCTTGGCGACCGGCCCGTCGGTGAAATTTCCTGCGCTGAGAATTGCCAAAAAGGCCCCTTCGCCCGGATTGTTGACGAAGCACATGACCCAGCCGTCCTCTTCCCGATCGCTGTCGGGATTGGGCACGTGCACGGGCTCCCCGGCATTGGCCTCGGGGCCGTATTCCCACAGCTCCGTCTCACCGCGCTCAAAATCGAACCGGCCGGTGCAGTTGTAGCCGTGGGCGTCGCCCCACTGGATATTCGAGGAGGCGGCGAAGCCATAGCGATAGCTTTTCCCCATACGCCGTTCATCCACCCGGGAAAACTCGCAGAACACCTCCGAAAATCGCTCGTTGGTGACCTGCCTGGTCGCGGGGTCCAGGGTCATGCGGTACATCCGGCGCGGCTGCTTTTCCACGCCCGTGCCCTGGGCCTGGGTAAAGGGAATGGAGTTGATCCACACGTAGTCGATGATCAGTTTGCCGCCCTGCTCGAAGCCGTTGCAGTAGTGCCAGCTGAAAAAGGCATCGGTCTCGAAGACCAGCTGCGGGCTGCGGCCGTCGCGCGGAATCGCGATGATCCGGGTGCCCTGTTCCGGCTCCCAGATAAACGGGTCCTCGCCCTTCATGGCCTTCTCCACGCTGTGGAAGGCGGGCGCATAGAAGATGACGATGTAGTTCCGGGTGATCTGCAGGTCGTGGATAATGCCCTTGCGCTCAAACTCCACCGCCATGGTCTGTTTATGCCGGCCGTTGCGGTCGAATACCTGTACGTTGTAGTTGGGGCTGTCCCAGCGCTGGGTACAGGACACCAGGTCGCCGCTGTCGGGGCATATCTTGGGATGTGCGGTGAGCGCGTCACCGGGCTGCAGGGCGCCCTCGTAATCGTACAGCCCCACGGTGTCCAGGCCCTCGGTCAACAGGTGCGGGAAACCGCCCTCCCACATGGCCAGCAACTTGCCCCCGTGCAACAGCACATTGGTATTGGCCGTATTCCGGATCGGGTTGGGTTCACCACCGGCAGCGATGACCTCTTCCGGCACCGGCAGTAATTTCCCCACGCTGCCGTAGATGGTATGACCGAATTGCCGCTCGGTTTTCAGGTGGTTGGTCTGGACCCAGCGGTTGCGATAGCGGGCCTGGCCGTCACGCAGGTAGACCCCGTGAACCATCCCGTCACCGTCGAGCGGATAGACATAGTGGTTCGGTTGGTAGGCGACGTTCGGGCCATTGCGCAGGTAGGCGCCCAGCAGGGCGGGGGGGATCTCCCCTTCCACCTGCAGGTCCGCTGGACCCAGGTCACGCTCCTCGGTTACCGGTGCGTAATTGCCCTGCAGGTACGGGAAGGCGCTCAAATCCATGGTCTATACCTCAGTCGATCGGAAAATCGGGGGAAATGTTAGCACCCGCCCCACTGGAAAAACAGTCTCGCTTGTTTCTTTTTTAGCGACTTGCGGCTAAAGTTAGGCAAAACCACAAAACACAGGTGAACACATGAGTCGAGTGGAGGACGAACTGGCCCTGAGAGACCTCATGGCCACCTACGTCGATGCGGTCTACCGCAATGACGGCGAGACCTGGAAGTCCACCTGGGCCGAAGACAGCATCTGGGACCTGGCGGGCATGGAGGCCATCGGCCGCGACAACATCTTCGCCCTGTGGCAACAGGCCATGGCGGGTTTCGAATTCGCACTGATGGTACCCAGCGTGAGCCGCTTCGATATCGAGGGCGACCGGGCCAGCGGGTTCTGGTACCTGCAGGAATTCACCCGCGGCCGTGACGGCACGACCGGCAACGTGGTCAGCTGCTACCGCGACACCTGCGTTCGCGACAATGGCCGCTGGCTGTACGAGACCCGGCGCTACAGTTTCATCTACAACGGCCCCGCCGACCTTAGCGGCAGCTACACCCCACCGGGGGACTGAGGTATCACAGACATGGCCCGCAAGGAAATCAAGACCTATTGCCGTTTTTGCCACGCCTACTGTCCGATGGTGGCGACCGTGGAGAACAATCGCCTGCTCTCGGTGGCGCCGGATACGGACAATCCCGTCTACGGCGGTTACACCTGCATCAAGGGGCGCCAGATGGTGGAGCAGATCTATCACCCGGAGCGCCTGCAGCAGCCGCAGAAAAGACAGCCTGACGGCAGTTTTACCCCGATCGATTCCAGGACCGCGTTCGACGAGATCGCGACACAATTGCAGGATATTCTCCGCCGCCACGGACCGCGCAGTATCGCCAGTTACAACGGCACCTATTCCTACCAGAACGCTGCCGCCCACGGCGTCGCCCGGGCCTGGCACAAGGCCATCGGGTCGCCCTCTTACTACACCAGTGTGACCATCGACCAGCCCGCCAAAGTGGCCATCGGGGCGGCTCGCATGGGCTGGTGGAACGGCGGCAGCCACTGCTGGGGCGACTCGGATGTTTCCCTGGTGATCGGCAACAACACGCTGATATCCCACTTCTCTATCCCCGGCGGCATACCCTCCTTCAGCCCGGCAAACGCACTGCGCGAGGGCCGTAAGCGGGGTCTTAAACTCATATGCGTGGACCCACGGGTTTCCGAGGTGGCCAAGCGGGCCGACCTGCACCTGCAGGTCGTGCCCGGGCACGACGCCGCCCTGGTCGCCAGCATCATCCAGGTCATCATCGCCGAGGAGCTGTACGACAGCGATTTTGTTGTCGAGCACACTGACAACTTCGCCGCACTCAGCGCCGGCGTCGCGCCCTTTACTCCCGAAAAGGTCGCACCGGCCGCCGGCCTACAGGCAGAACAGATCATCGAGGCCGCGCGGGTTTTCGGCCGTGCCAAACGCGGCTCAGCCTCCACCGGCACCGGCCCGGAAATGGGACCCCACGCGAATCTGCTGCAGCACCTGGTGCAGAGCCTGAATGCCATCTGCGGGCGACATTACCGGGCCGGCGAGCGCTTGCCCAACGCGGGCGTACTGGCGCCGCTGGCACCGCGCCTCGCCCAGGCCACCGGACCCCAGCCGCAGTGGTTGACCGATGGTGAGCGCAGCCGCGTCAGCGACGACATCGGCGAGATCTTCGTCCTGTCGCCCTACGGTCCGATGCCGGAAATGCCGACCGCGGTGATCGCCGACGAGATGCTGCTGGCCGGGGAAGGCCAGATCAAGGCCCTGGTCTGCGTGGGTGGCAATCCTTTGCTGGCCTGGCCTGACCAGGAGAAAACCCACCGAGCCCTGGCGGGCCTGGAACTGCTGGTCTGCATCGACATAAAAATGTCCGCCACGGCCCGGATGGCTGACTACGTCCTGGCTCCCAAGACCTGCCTTGAGCGAGAGGACGTCACCCTGCTCACCGACATCTGGTACGAGCAGCCCTACAGCCAGTACACCGAGACCGTCGTCGAGGCGCAGGGCGACCAGATCGAGGAGTGGGAATTTTTCTGGGAAACCGCCAGGCGTATGGGACTGGACCTGGAAATGGACAACGGTCCCCTCGACATGGTGCACAAGCCAAGCAAGTTCGAACTGCTGCAAAATATCACCCACGGTTCGCGGGTACCGCTGGCCGAGATCAGGGCGGCAGGCCAGGGGCAGGTATTCCCGGTGGACGACGTGATTGTCGGTCCCCCTGACCCGGAGACCCGCGGCAGGCTGCAGTTGTTCCCGACAGGGCTGGCGGAGGAACTGGCGGCGGCAGAGTCCGATCTGGAGAACGACCCGGACGGTGATTTCCCCTATCGGCTGGTCAGCCGGCGCATGAAGTACAATTACAATTCCACCGGCCCTGAGCTCAGCGCGCTGGGCGCGAGGCGGCCCAACAATCCGGCCTACGTGCACTCCGAGGTCCTTGGCGAGCTGGGTATTGGCGACGGGGAAATAATCCGGGTTCGCTCCGCGCACGGCAGTATTCCGGCGGTAGCCTGCGCCAGTGACGATGTCCGACCCGGGGTTGTTTCCATGGCCCACTGCTGGGGCGGCCCCCCCGATGACAAGCCCGGAGTCGATGGCCAGGTTCGCGAACTGGGCAGCAATACCAATCGCCTCATCGACAACCTGGAACACAACGCCCGCTATTCCGGCATGGCGCGCCAGAGCTGCATCCCGGTGATGCTCGAGAAGATCAGCACATCCGCCCTCACAGAAGGAGCCTCGCCATGAGCCAACCGAAACCCTTCCGCTTTTCCCTGCAGGCCTTCAATACGGATTCGCCCGCCACCTGGCGGGAGCTGATCAACAAGACCGAGGCCCTGGGCTACTCCACTTTTTTCCTGGCCGACCACTTCCTGAGCGAGGGCCCTGCGCTGGAGGGCACATTCCACCCACCGCAGATGCTGGCCGCGGTGCCCGCTATCGCCATGGCGCTGGAACAGACCACGACCCTGCGGGTGGGTTGCCGGGTCTTCTGCAACGACTACCGCCACCCACTGATACTGGCGAAAGAGGCCGCGACGATGGACTACCTGTCCGGCGGCCGCCTGGAGTTCGGCCTCGGCGCCGGTTGGATTCGAGCGGAATACGAGGCGGCGGGCTTTCCCTTTGAAGACTTCCCAAAACGCTTCGATCGCTTCGCGGAGACAGTACACGCCTATAAGGCTTTCATGAGTGGCGAACCGCTGGCCATCGCCGGCGAGTCCATCAACTGGTCCGGGTTTCACGGTATCCCGGCACCGGCCCAGACACCCCACCCACCGCTGATGATCGGCGGCGGCAGCCAGAAAATCCTCAGGTTTGCCGGCCAGGAAGCCGATATTGTCAGTCTCAATTTCAACAACCGCGCGGGCATGCTGGGCCCCGATGGCATGAATTCGGGCATGGCCGCCGCCACGGCCAGGAAAGTCGACTGGGTACGCGAGGGCGCGGGAGACCGGTTCGACCAGATCGAGTTGGAGATCGGCGCCTACAACACCATTATCACCGACCAGCAGCAGGCCACGGCAGCCGGAATCGGCGAGATGCTGGGCATGAGTGCCGGGGATATCCTCAGTCACCCGCACTGCCTGATCGGCAGCGTGGATTTTATTTGCGAGGAATTGATGCGGCGCCGGGATGAATATGGTATCTCCTATGTGGCGGTAATGGACGACGGACAGAACAACATGGTCGAGGCCTTCGCGCCCGTGGTGGCCAGACTGAGTGGACAATAGGGGCAGCGTGAGCACTTCAAAATCCGGAAGCAAGGAAACCGCCGACAGCGAGATCAGTTGGCAGGCGCAAAAGAGCGCCATGACCCGCGATCGCATCATGTCCGCGGCGATCCGCTGTTTCATTGAGGAGGGCTACAGTAACCTGACCACCGCGAAGGTGGCCACCGAGGCGGGGGTGTCGCGCGGCGCCATGCTGCACCATTTCCCCTCCAAGACGGAACTGATCAGCGCCACCGTGGAGTACCTGCACGACCAGTTACTGGAAGACTATACGCGCCGGGTCAGGAAGATACCGACCCGGCTGCAGGGGGCCGCGCGGCGCCGCGCCGGCCTGGACGCCTACTGGGGCTACCTGACCGACGACCTGTTCATAACCTACCACGAACTGTGCGTGGCCGGCCGCACCAACCCCGAGTTGCAGGCCATCCTGGAAGAGTCACAGGCCCAGTTCGAGACACACGTGGCGGAGTGCAATAAAGAACTGTTCTCGGAGTGGGTAGACCGCGGCGATCGTTTTCTGCTGGCCATGGACGTCACCAAGTTCCTGATGGAGGGCATGGCCGTCGGTCAGCCCGGTGGCAAGCAGAAAGAGCGGGTGGCGCGCATGATGGACTACCTGGCCGACCGCCTGGAAGAAATCTTCGAGGACGAAAACAGCTCGGCTATTTCCCGCCACTCCTGAACGATACCAGCAGTCACTGGAGACCGCGCATGAGTAAACTCAATCTCGGTGCCGATGACGTCCTGACCACCACCCGGGCAGTACGCAAACGGCTGGATTTTGACCGTCCCCTGGATATGGCGGAGGTCGAGGAATGCCTGCAGATCGCGCTGCAGGCGCCCAGCGGATCCAACGCCCAGGGCTGGCATTTCCTGCTGGTCACCGACCGGGACAGGATCGGCACCATCGCTGACTATTACCGGCAGGCCTTCGCCGCCTACGCCGCCAGCGATAACCAGCCTACCCGCCAGCACCGGGACGACCCGTCCATGTCGGCCACCCAGGAAAGGGTGCTCGACTCCGCCCAGTACCTGGCAGACAACCTGCACCGGGTGCCCGCCCTGCTGTTTCCCTGTACCAATATCCGACCCGACCTGCCGGGACTGGATCTGGCGGCAATCGCCGGCATTACCGGGTCCATCATCCCCGCCGCCTGGAGTTTTATGCTGGCCGCGCGCGAGCGGGGCATCGGGACCTGCTGGACCACACTGCATCTCAACTTCGCCGACGAGATACACGGCCTGCTGGGTATCCCGGCGGACTGCGCCAGTGTGGCAATGATTCCGGTCGCCTATACCCGCGGCACCGATTTCAGGGTCGCACCCCGTAAATCGCTGGACGGCATCCTGCACTACAATCACTGGTAACCGGTATACGAAGCTATGTATAACGGGGATAAAGCGCTGGTCAACGATCGGGCCACGAACGTGGTTTGCTAACGAGGATCTTTCCATGACGGCATCAGGCACGGAAATCGAGTATCAGGACGGCGACACTACCTGCCGTGGTGAATATTTCCTGCCGCCGGATACTGCCCGCCCGGCACCGGTGGTACTGGTCATACACGCCTGGGACGGCCTGGTCGACGAGGTCCGGGACAAGGCTGATCGCCTGGCGGGCGCGGGCTATATCGCGTTCGCCATCGATGTCTATGGCGATGGTAAAACCTGGACCGACTTCAGCAAGGTCAACGAGGTACTCGGTCCCTACCTGGCAGATCGCGCGATGCTGCGCAATCGCCTGCTCGCTGCCCTGACAGCAGCGGCCTCTATCCCGGGCGCCGACCCGGAGCGCACTGGCGTGATGGGCTATTGCTTCGGGGGACTCTGTGCGCTGGACCTGGCTCGTGCTGCCGATCCCCGGCTGACATCAGCGGTCTCTTTCCACGGCTCACTGTTACCCAGCGGCCTGGAGGAGCCCGATAACATCAGTGCCGCTATCCTTGTGCTGCACGGCGAAGACGACCCGTTGGTGCCGCCGGAACAGGTCAATGCACTGAAAGCCGAACTGACCAGGAAACAGGCGGACTGGCAACTGGTCAGCTACGGTCACACGGTGCACGCCTTCACCCGTCCCGCAGCCAACCTGCCCGAGATCGGGGCGGTTTACAACGAATCGGCGGACCGGCGCTCCTGGCAGGCCATGCTCAACTTTTTCGCCGAAACCCTGGGCGATTAGCGATACCACTCCATGAGGTCGTCTGCCGGTTGCTGTGGCAACCGGCAGAGGTGGCACCGACCAGCCAGGGTTTAAAGGCGTGGAGTTCCGGGTCAGCCGCCAGGTTTCCAGGTACCGTGGAAGCCGACGGGGATATGGTGAGACAGGTGTACTTTCGCCACCGGACCGTCGGCAATGGCCTGGGCATTGAAAATATACAGGCTGCTCGACCGGGTATCGAAACTCGTCACCACGGTCAGCACATAGCCATCGCCCTCCGGGGCGTCCGCCGCACGGGGCACCATGATCCCTTCGGAAATAATGGCGTTGCCACAGGAGTAGCGCGTCTCCCGCCCGGTCTCGTGATCGTAGTGCCCGATACTGTTGTAGACCTTGTTGTTCTCCGCCAGGTCACTGAAGACCTCGCCGTCCGGGCTGGTGAACCAGCCATGGCGGTAGGGCTTGCCCACATAGCGCGGGTCGCACTGGGGAAACTCTGATTCATTATCGCTCAGGCGCCGGGCTTCAAAGCGCGGTTCGGAGGCGTTGAGATCGCAGCTCCAGCGACTCAGGTGCGGATGCGAAGCGCCGGTGGATTGGCCGTCGGCCGTCGGGAACAGGGGCGCGTTGTCATCGAAGTGACAGGCGTCGATGCTGATCACACCGTCCCTGTCGTAGGCGTTCATGAAATGGAAGGCGAAACAGGTATCCATGGCCAGCCAGCGAACATCCTCGGCGCTGCCACCGTGTCGCGGCAGCACACCGATGTGAACGCCGAGTTCCGGTTCCCAGGCAAAGGGCGGGCCGCCCTCCATCGCACGCTCCATGCTGCCGGAAATCGGCATCACGGGTATCACGATAAAGTTCTCGGTAATGACAAAATCGTGAATCATCGAGGAATACGGGGTCGGAATGATCAGGGACTCGGTCAGAATGCCTTCCGCCGACACTTTGTGAACTGCCATGTCAGAGGAGAATGGCCCGGTCGCCATGTAGGCGAAGAAGACCAGTTCCCCTGTATCCGGGTCGATTTTGGGATGGGCGGTCATCGCCGTGTGGAGCTTGCCGCGGAAATTCCAGGAGCCGATCGACTCCAGGGTGTCCGGGTCGACCTCGAACGGCGGGTGCCCTTCCTCCATCACCAGCAGGCGCCCCCCGTGCCAGACCAGCGCGGTGTTGGCCAGGCCATCCTTGTCCGTGAGGACGAACTCGGCGTACTCCGGGTCGCAGTCGAAGGGGTTCATGGCGTTGACCAGCGCCCGGCCAGCGCGATCCTCCTCCAGCCACTTCGCGGTCCGCATCCAGCGATTGATGTAGTCCACCTTGCCCCCGGCGATATGAAAGGCGTGCACCATGCCGTCGCCGGCGAACAGGTGATAATCGCCGCGTGGCCGAAAGCGCTGGTTGGGGCCCGCGCGATAAAAGCTGCCATCCAGGTCCGCCGGCACCGCACCCTCCACGATCAGGTCGCGGGCCTCGCATTCCATCTGGATGGGGCCGTAGGGAAAGCTCAGGAACGGGTTACTGACAGGCATCGGTTCAGCCATGACTACTCCTCTTCGAATAATAGTTATTGGTCGGATGCAGGAACGATAGCACCAGTGCCGGCGGGCCACAAATAAAAAACAGGCAGATTTGTTTGTTTCTGCTCAAGGGATTTGCTAAGTTCATACCATAATCATAATTCCAGCGAGTGATCACCGATATGACCAGAACACCCTCCGCCCTGAGCGTTGCCGTGCTCGCCGCATCGGCCGCCGGACTGACCCTGCCTGCAAGCGCGCTGGCCGAGGAACTGGTACTGGAAGAAGTCCTGGTCACCGCTACCCGCCGGGTGGAAAAACTGCAGGAAGTGGCCATGTCGGTGTCGGCCTTTACCGGCGATTTTCTCCAGGATACGGGCGTCAATCAGCTGGCTGAACTGGAGCAGTACACACCCAGTCTCAAGATCACCAAGAGCACCCACTCCGCATCAACCCAGATCAGGATTCGCGGCATCGGTTCGGTAGGCACCAACTCCGGAATCGATCCCAGCGTGGGTGTCTTCATCGACGGGATATACCAGGGCAGGGCGGGCATGAGCCTGAGTGACCTGGTTGACGTGGAGCGCATCGAGATTCTGCGCGGTCCGCAGGGCACCCTGTATGGCAAGAACACGGCGGCCGGCGCGATCACCGTCACCACCCGCATGCCCTCGACCGAGTTCGAGTCGATGCTGGAGCTGGTTTACGACAGCAACGAGCAACTGGAGCTGCGTGGCATGGTCAACCTGCCACTGGGCGACACAGGTCACGCGGCGCGCATCACCGGGTTTGCGGTGGACGGGGATCACCTGTTCAAAAACACCTGGACCGGCGAGGACGTCAACGATGCCAATAAGTGGGGGCTGCGCTCCAGGGTATTGTTCGATCTCGGCGCCAGCGGCGACAGCGACCGGGGGGAACTGGTGTTGTCAGCCGATTACACCCGGGAAGACACGGACTGCTGCGTGCTGGCGGTAAGCAGCTATGACGGCCTGTCCACGCTGAACTCACCAATTACCAATCATCCCTCGGCCGAGTGGCAGGAAATGCTGGGGCTGAACGACCGCGGCCAGCCCATCCTGCAGTACAACGCGCTGGAGGATACCGAGGGCTACTCGCCACCCCAGGTCGATCCCTTTGGCGACGACTACTGGTACGACGGCGAACTCGTCAACGAGGTTACGGTGGGCGGACTGGCGGCGGAATACAATCGCGAGCTCGCGGACGGCAGCGGCGTTACCTTCCTCGGCGCCTGGCGCAACTACACCTCGGAAAACCTGTACGACGGGGATTTCACCGCGTACGCCACCGTGCAGGGCTCAACCGAGGTCGACCTGGACCAGTACTCAGCCGAATTGCGCCTGACCTCGCCCGGCGGGAAAAAACTGGACTACCAGGTCGGACTCTACAGCTTCTACTCCGAATTCGACTCGGTCGGGACCTTCGCCATGGGAGTGCCGCTGGTGAACAATATCGGGCTGGGCTTCTTTTTCCCGGATGGCTCCCTCAACATCGATGACAACCTGTACAAGACCACCAGCTACGCGGCGTTCGGCCAGGCCACCTGGACCATGACCGAAAACTGGAGCGCCACCCTGGGACTGCGTTACACCTACGAGAAGAAGTCCCGCGAGGGCTCGCAACTGACCGAGCCTGACTTTCCACTGGACATCCCGCCGGTCGCGGGACCGGACATTTTCTACGATGACGAACGGACCGATTCGGACATCTCACCTTCACTCAACCTGCGCTATTTCTTCAACCCGGACGTGATGGCCTACGGACTCGTCAGCCGCGGTTTCAAGTCCGGCGGCTACAACCAGCGGCGGGAAATCAGCTCATCCAACGGCGAGTTCGATGAGGAGATCGCCACCAACTACGAACTCGGCTGGAAGAGCACCCTGCTGGATCAGCGCCTGCGCCTGAACGGCACCCTGTTCTTCGTCGAATACGATGATTTCCAGTCCCAGACTTTTGACGGATCCAGTATCCGGGTCACCAATGCCGGCACCATGGAAAGTTACGGGGTGGAACTGGAGTTGTGGTGGCTGGCTAGTTCGGACCTGACCCTGGGCAGCGCCATTGCCTACAACAAGGCCGAGTACAAGGAGTTTGATAACGGCCAGTGCACGGTGGAGCAGGCCTTCTTTGAGTACTACGTCGAGCAGGGCGCGCAGGGCGGCTCCCCGGGCACCGCGGCCGTCTGCACCCAGGACCTGGCGGGGGAACCGCTCGACAACGTCCCTGAGTGGACGGTCAGCTCTTTCGCCCAGTACGAAAAGGCGCTGGGCGACAACCTGCGCGTCGTGGCGCGGCTGGAGCACAGCTATATTGACAGTTACTTCCTGGACCAGGACCTGGACCCGCACCTGGTCAATGACGAGGTGAACCTGGTCAATCTGCGCCTCAGCCTGAGCAATGAGTCCCGCAGTTGGGAAGTGGCCCTGTGGGGACGCAACATGCTCGATGAGGAATACTATTCCTTCGGTATCGACATTCCCACCGTGGGCGGTTTCGCCGGGGTAACCGCACCCCGCGAAACCTATGGCGTGACCTTGCGGTATTTCAACTAAACCCGACCTGACCAGACAGACAGGCGGGAGGCGGCGAGATGAGTGACAGCGACATAATCGGTACTGACGCCGGCGTGGGCCGGGCAGCAGCGCCACAGCGTGGCGGCTGGTACTACAACTGGGGTCCACAGGCCTGGATCGACATGTGGATGTCGAACACCATGCTGGTCAAGAAAGCCATGCCCATAATCAGCCACACCTTTGTACCGATACTGCGCCTGTCCGGCGACAAAGAGCAGGTGGATCGCGATTACGCCGACATCAAGTCGCGCCGGGAAGACATCCGCTGGTACGAGTCACCACGGGAAAAATGGCGCAAGCGCTACGGGAATTTTGTCCGCGAGGTGGAGTGGGCCCTGCTGGAGTTGCGCAAACATTTCAGCCAGAGGCAGTACGAGGAGATCGTGATCGGCACCTCGGTGGCCCTGTCCGAGGAGAACTCGGCCGACTTCCTGGCCATGATGAACAGCATGTCGGAAAAAAACAGGAAGAAGCAAACCCGGGTCGGTGCCGACGGATCCACCGAACCGGGCCGCTGGATGAAGTTCATGTTCCGCACCTTCAACCCGGCGCACTGGCTGACCGGGCCCGCGGACATCACGGAGTTCGACCCGGCCAACGGTCTGACCGTGATGTATATTCCCGCCTGTGGCTGGCATACCTGCGGACCCGCCGACCGCCTGCCCAACCCCCATGCGCTGCCTGAAGAAGGCTGTCTGAACATCTGCAAGGGGCCTTTCGAGGCACTGTTCAACGGCGCCGGCGGCGGCCTGAAAATGGAATTCGATCCGCACCTGCCAGAGACATCCTGTACCGTGCGCATGAGCTGGCAAACGGATTGAGCAGGGGAATGGCATCGTGGTGCGGGCACTGATTTCACCGCGGCGAAAACTGCTGCAGCAGGCCCGCGAAATACGTTCCCTGAAAGCGGAACTGGCGCAGCTGCGGGCACTGAACGAGAGCATGCGCGAGGGCATGCGCCGATGTATCACCTGCGAATACCGACTCGCGGTTCGCGACAACAAGGAGTAGACATGTCTGTCATTATCGTAACGGGGTGCAGCACCGGCATTGGCCTGGAAACCGCCCTGCAACTGGCCCGGGCCGGGCACCGGGTCTACGCCGGGGTGCGCTCACCCGAGACTGCAACAGAACTCAACAGCCGCCTGGCAGAGGAGGATCTGCCCGTGACGGTGCTGGCGCTGGACATCACCAGCCAGCACAGTGTGGACCAGGCGGTTGCCAATGTGCTGGGGGCCGAGGGCCGCATCGACGTGCTGGTCAACAACGCGGGAATCGGCGGTGGCCGTTCGGTGGAAGAGACCCCGATCGACGAGGTGCGTGCGCTGTTCGAAACCAACTATTTCGGCCAGGCCCGGATGATACAGGCCGTGACGCCCACCCTGCGGGCGCAGCGCGCGGGACGCATTATCAACGTGGGCTCCTCCGCCGGTCGCATCGTACTCGGATGTCACGCTCACTATTCGGCCACCAAGTGGGCCATGGAATGCCTCAGCGAGGCACTGGCCCTGGAACTGGCGGAGTTCAATGTCAGGGTGTCCGTAATCGAGCCCGGCGTGGTCATCACCCCCATGTGGGGCAAGGGCGAGTTACCCAGCGAGGACAGCCCCTATGCCAACACCGCCCAGCGCATGATGCGTATCTTCGAGTTCGGGTTTACCCGGCCGGCCATGCCCGCCGACGTCGCCGCGGTAATTCAGGAAGCGATCGAGTCCGAGGAGCCGCGCTTCCGCTATCCGGTAGGCAAAGATGCCGTGGAAATGATCGAGGCGCGCGGCCGGGTCGGCGACGAGGAGTGGATCAGGTCCAACCGCCTGCAGGGTGAGGAGTTCCGCCAGCGCTGGGAAGAGATGCTGGGAGTCGATTACTTCCCGGGTGAAACGCCCGGAACTTAGCCAGCGCACCACTGACCAGGCCTATCGCAGGCACTCGCGCCAGCCTGCCGGGTCGGGGGCGGCAGGACTACTCAAGTTCCTCGATCCAGGCGGCCTGGATGGCCTCCAGAATCTTCTCCCCGCAGTGGTCCGGGTCGTCCTCGAAACCGGGCAGGTCCAGTACCCAGGCCCTGAGGTCGACGAAGTTCACGCTCAGGGGGTCCACCTCCGGGTGCTCATCGCAGAGCTCGATGGCGATGTCATGGATATCGGTCCAGCGCATCTCAACCTCCTAGTGCCGCTCAGAGACCATGTTGATAGTGTAGCGCGGAATCTCCACCACCAGGTCCTCGTCGGCGACAATAGCCTGGCAGCTCAGGCGGGAATCCGGATCAAGGCCCCAGGCCTTGTCCAGGTAGTCGTCTTCCAGTTCGTCGGCCTCTTCCAGCGAGTCATAACCCTCCCGCACCCATACATGGCAGGTGGTGCAGGCACAGGACATTTCACAGGCGTGCTCGATCTCGATGCCGTTCGACAGCAGCGCCTCGCAGATACTCTGGCCTGACTCGGCCTCCACCACCGCCCCTTCGGGGCACAGGTTCTCGTTGGGCAATACCACGATGCGGGTCATGGGGCCGTCTCCGGGTCGAGTTCATCCAAGGCCTTGCCGGCAAGGGCCTGCCTGATACTGCGGTCCATACGGCGCGCGGCAAAATCCTCGCTGGCCCGCCCCAGGCGGTCGGTAGCGGCTCTGATGGCCGCACCGTCATCGCCGTCCATCTGTTGCCGCAGGCCGGCCATCTGTTCCAGCAGTTGCTCGCGCTCGGCCTCGTTGAGCAGTTCAGCGTCCGCGGCCAGGGCAGCCTCCAGGCTCTGCAGCAATTGCCAGGCATCCAGGCGGTATTCTGCCAGCTGTCGCGCAATCTTGTCCTCGGCGGCGCTGTCGTAAGCCGACTGGAGCATGGTCGACACCTGTTCGTCGGACAGGCCGAAACTGGGCTTGACCGTGATCTGGCTTTCGACCCCGGTGGTCTCCTCGCGCGCGGACACGCTGAGCAGGCCGTCGGCATCCACCTGATAGGTGACCAGGATACGCGCCGCGCCGGCCACCATGGACGGTATACCGCGCAGCTCGAACCGGGCCAGCGAGCGGCAGTCATCGACCAGTTCCCGCTCTCCCTGGACCACGTGTACGGCCAGTGCGGTCTGGCCGTCCTTGAAGGTGGTGAATTCCTGCGCCCGGGTCACCGGGATGGTGGTATTGCGTGGCACGATCTTCTCCACCAGGCCGCCCATGGTCTCAATGCCCAGGGACAGGGGTATCACGTCCAGCAACAGCAGGTCGCCCTCGGGCCGGTTGCCCACCAGGATATCGGCCTGTATCGCCGCGCCGACAGCGACCACCTGGTCCGGATCGATATCGAGCAGCGGCTCACGCTGGAACAGGTCGGACACCGCGCTGCGCACCAGGGGCACGCGCGTGGAACCACCCACCATCACGATGTTCTCGACTTCTTCAGGCGTCAGGCCCGCGTCCCGCAGGCAGCGGCGGCAGGCGCGCTGGGTTCGCTTCACCAGGGGCTGGATCAGGGCCTCGAACTGTTCGCGGCTCAGGGTCAATTGCCGGTGGCCGGGAACCTCCACCGCCACCGCCTCACTGTCGCTGAGCGCCTCTTTCGCGGCGCGGGCGAGGGTGTGCAGTTGCCGGTACTGACCGGACGCCAGTTCAGGATTTCCAAGTTGCTCCAGGATCCAGCCGGCGATCGCGGCGTCGAAATCATCCCCTCCCAGGGCGGTATCCCCACCCGTGGCCAGCACCTCGAATACCCCGTGGTGCAGGCGCAGGATGGAAATATCGAAGGTGCCGCCTCCCAGGTCGTAAACTGCGATCACGCCCTGCTCCGCCGCGTCCAGTCCGTAAGCCACCGCGGCGGCGGTGGGCTCGTTCAACAGCCGCAATACCTTGATACCGGCCACGGTGGCGGCGTCCTTGGTGGCCTGGCGCTGCGACTCGTCGAAATACGCCGGCACGGTAATCACCGCGCCATCGATGGGGCCGCCCAGGGTCTGTTCCGCGCGCTCGCGCAGTCTCGCGAGGATGGCGCCGGAGGCCTGCACCGGGCTGACCGCGCCGCTGCTGGTCAGGAACTGCACCATGCCGGCTTCCTCCACCAGCCGGTAGCGGGCGCGACTGGCATCTCTCGCCGCGTCCTCCCGGCCGCGCCCCATGAAGCGCTTTACGGACACCAGTGTATCGGCCGGGTGCTGCGAGGCCAGGGACCGGGCCTCCTCCCCCACCACAGCGAGACCGGGGGTACTGTAGTTGACGACCGAGGGCAACATAACCTGCCCGTCCAGGTCGGGCAGGGCCTCGGCGCGACCGCCGCGCATGGTAGCCACCAGGGAATTGGTAGTCCCCAGGTCTATCCCCACCGCCCGCTTCATCTGGTGCGGTAGGGCTGACTGGCCGGGTTCGGCAATTTTAAGCAGTGCCATGGGTTCTCCGCACTCAGTCCAGCAGAGCGGACTCGATCACTTCCGCCTCCTGCTGCAGTTTGTTCAGGTATTGCATTTTGACGCAGGCGCGGGCCGCCCCGTTCAGGTCGCCCGCCGCGAACGCGCGGGAAAACTCCTGCTGGTGAGCCGCGATATCGTCGGCGATTTCGCTCAGCAGGTGCTCCAGTACCGAGTCCGGGTCCACCAGGCCCTCGATGCTTTCCAGTTTCTCGCGCAGCTCCATCTGCTCGATCAGGAAGCCGCCGTCCACGGGTTCCGCGGCCACCTGCTCGCCGCTCATACCCGCGAGTTCCAGCAGGTACAGGGCCCGGGGCAGCGGCCGCGACAGGGTCTGGAAAGCCTGGTTGACGAGAGACGAATACTGCACGGCGACCCGCTGCTGGTGATCCCCGGTGTGGGCATAGCGGTCGGGGTGCAGCTGTTGCTGCAGTTGCCGGTAGCGGCTGCCCAGCACTTCCCTGTCCAGCTCAAACTGCTGTGGCAGCTCAAACAACTGGAAATAGTTCTGCTTGAAGTCGAGTACAGGCATACCGCACGGGCTGCATCGCCGCCTCAGACGGTGAAGCTCTCTCCACAGCCGCACTCGGCTGATACATTCGGATTGCGGAACTGCAGGCCCTCGTTGAGTCCTTCACGGACGAAGTCCAGCTCGGTACCCTCCAGGTAGACGAGGCTCTTGGGGTCCACGAATACCCGTACCCCGTGCTCCTCGAACACCTGGTCTTCCGCCGCCGGTTCATCCACAAATTCCAGCACGTAGGCCATGCCGGAGCAGCCGGAGGTGGTGACGCCCAGGCGAATACCCAGGCCTTTGCCGCGCCCCGCCAGTTGCGATTCGATGTGCCGGGCGGCGGCTTCCGTGAGGCTTACCCCCATGTCAGCCCTCGCCCCGCTTGTCCCGCAGGTCACGGATTGCGGCCTTGATCGCGTCCTCGGCCAGTACCGAGCAGTGGATTTTCACCGGCGGCAGCGCCAGTTCCTCCGCTATCTCGGTATTCCTGATCTGTTCCGCCTCGTCGAGGTTCTTGCCTTTTACCCACTCGGTGAGCAGTGAGCTGGACGCAATGGCGGATCCACAACCGTAGGTTTTGAACTTGGCGTCCTCGATAATACCGTCGCCATTGACCTTGATCTGCAGCCGCATTACGTCACCACAGGCCGGGGCGCCAACCATGCCGGTGCCGACACTGGCGTCGTTCGCGTCCAGCTTGCCGACGTTGCGGGGATTCTCGTAGTGGTCCAGGACCTTGTCGCTATATGCCATGATGTTAATCCTCCGTACTCAGTGGGCCGCCCATTCAATGCTGTCCAGGTCGACCCCGTCCTTGTACATATCCCAAAGGGGTGAGAGTTCGCGCAGTTTTTCCACTGCGCCCCGCAATTGCTCTATTGCCACATCCACGTCTTCCTCGGTAGTGAAACGACCGAAGCTGAAGCGCAGGGAGCTGTGCGCCAGTTCATCATTGAGGCCCAGCGCCCGCAGTACATAGGAAGGTTCCAGGCTGGCCGAAGTGCAGGCCGAACCGCTGGAGATCGCCAGGTCCCGCAGCGACATGATCAGCGATTCGCCCTCAACGAATGCGATGCTGACATTGATCACGCCGGGCAGGCGATGCTCCATATCGCCGTTGACATGGACCTCCTCGATGTCCTTGATGCCATTCCAGAAGCGCTCGCGCAGGGCCTTGAGCCGCAGGGCCTCGTCCGCCATGCACTCTTTCGCGATCCGGGCGGCCTCGCCCATGCCCACGATCTGGTGCGTGGCCAGGGTGCCCGAGCGCATACCGCGTTCGTGCCCGCCGCCGTGCATCTGCGCCTCCAGCCGCACCCGCGGCTTGCGCCGCACGTAGAGCGCGCCTATGCCCTTGGGCCCATACATCTTGTGGCCGGACAGGGACATGAGGTCCACCTTCCAGTTTTCCAGGTCGATCTCTATCTTGCCGGCGCTCTGGGCCGCATCGACATGGAAAAGTACGCCGGCCTCACGAGTGACCTCGCCGATGGCGGCGACGTCGTTAACGGTGCCGATTTCATTGTTGGCGTGCATGATGCTGACCAGGATGGTGTCCTCGCGCAGGGCCGCGGCCACGGACTCGGGGCTGATCAGGCCGTTGCTTTGCGGATCCAGGTAGGTCACTTCGAAGCCTTCCCGCTCCAGTTGCCGGCAGGTATCCAGTACCGCCTTGTGTTCAATGCGGGAGGTGATGATGTGCTTGCCCTTTTTCTGGTAGAAGTGGGCTGCACCCTTGATCGCCAGGTTGTCGGATTCTGTCGCCCCCGAGGTCCAGACGATTTCACGCGGGTCGGCCTTGATCAGGTCCGCCACCTGGCGGCGGGCATTCTCCACCGCCTCTTCGGCCTTCCAGCCAAACAGGTGGGAGCGGGACGCCGGGTTGCCGAAGTTCCCCTCCAGGGTCAGGCACTCGGTCATCTTCTCCGCCACCCGGGGGTCCACCGGGGTGGTGGCTAAATAGTCAAAATATATCGGTTTCTGCATTCAACAACTCTCCATGTATCGACGGCCGGGACCATGCCCGCCGTCAATTTACACCTCCGTCAGAGCCAGCGTCCCGGAGCGGGTCTTGCGCGCGTCCTGGCGGGCGGAGATGCTCTGCACCTCGCGCCGTTCAACCAGTTGCGCCAGGCTGATACCGCTCAGGAATCCGTGAATCTGGTCACTCAGGTCCTGCCACAAATGATGGGTGAGGCAGACCTCACCCTGCTGGCAATTGCCGTCGCCATGACAGCCGGTGGCATCCACCGGTTCGTTCACGGCGTCAATGATCTGGGCCACAAATATCTCATTCCCGTCCCGACTCAGGCGATAACCGCCGCCCGGGCCGCGCACGCTGGAGACCAGCTCGTTGCGGCGCAGCCGTGCAAACAGTTGCTCCAGGTAGGACAGGGAGATATCCTGTCGTCCTGAAATGTCCGCCAGGCTGACAGGCCCGTCGTTACCGTGCAGGGCCAGGTCCAGCATCGCGGTAACCGCATATCGTCCTTTTGTCGTCAAGCGCATCGTGCCACCTCGCTCATGCAATGGGTCAGAGTATGGAATAACCGAGTAATTTAGTCAAGTATAGGACGGTACGCGGGCCCACCGCCGGCGGATCAGTTTTCCCCGGTTTTCTTCCCTTTCTTCACCCAGCGCTGGGTTTCGGTCAGGATGCCCCGCAGGATATTGAGCTCCATCTCATCCAGCCGCACCCGGCCGTAGAGGCGCCGCAAACGGGTCATCAGTTGCCGCGGAGCCGCCGGGTCGAGGAACTCGATATCGACCAGGGTCTGCTCGAGATGGGCGTAGAAGCGCTCCATGTTGTCCCGGGTGGCAAAAGGCGCGTCCCACTGCTCGTCTTCCGCCGCGGGCAACTCCCCCGCCACCTGCAACATACGCAGTTCATAGCAGACGATCTGCACCGCCATGGCGAGGTTCAGGGAACCGTACTCGGGTGAGGTGGGCACGTGCAGGTGCAGGTTGCACAATTTCAGTTCGGGATTGGTGAGGCCGCGGTCCTCGCGCCCGAACAGGATCGCCACCTGCTCCCGGCCCGAAGCCGCCTCGATACGCTCGGCACAGCGCCGCGGGTCCTGCAGGGGCCAGGGTATACGCCGCTCGCGGGCGCTGGTGCCCACCACGAACTGGCAGTCGCCGATAGCTTCCTCGAGGGTTGCCGTAACGACCGCCTGGTCCAGCAGGTCAGTGGCTGACGCCGCGCGCCATTCGGCCTCCTCGTGCGGATACCTGCGCGGATCCACCAGGTAGAGCCTTTTCAGACCCATATTTTTCATGGCCCTGGCCACTCCCCCGATATTACCCGGGTGACTGGTGTTGACCAGGACGATGCGGATATTGTCGGGATTCAAGCGCTGGGCCCTGCTGGCGAAAAGGCGCGCAAGTTTAGCAGATTCCTGCGCCTACCGGAAAAGGGCGCGGGAGGCCACCGGGCCGGGTCACTCAGCCGTCATCAGCAGCACATCGCGGACAATGGACTCGCTCATACGGTGCGGGGCGGAAAACGCGGCCGGCCTGAATCCGGCTGCGGTGAACACCCGCGCCAGTTCCGCGCGCCGCGGCTGGTAGCGATTAAAGGCCAGCACCAGTGCGCCGCCGGACCGCAGACTGGCCCGCCAGGGCCCGGCGCAGTCCGCGAGGACGGCCAGCGGGTTGCGCGTACCCGCGGTCGTGTGGTGCTGCACACCGTAGGGCAGGTCGCTGAGCAACAGGTCGAACTTCTCTCCCTGCAATAATTCCGTCGCGTTGCGGGCGTCACCGGCCAGCATCCTGAGGCGACTGCCAGCAGAACTGAACTCGAGGAATCGGCCCGCCTTGTCACGCCGGGCCTTGCCCAGCGACCCCTCGCGCAACTGGTGTTTCTGCCGGTGCAACTTGCAGTATTTCTTCAGTTGGCGACGCACTTCCTCCAGCGCCCTGGGGTCCTGTTCTATGCCCCGCGCCACCAGTCCGTAACGCAGCGCCCAGAACAGGCTGGTGCCGCGACCGCACATGGGGTCGAGCAGTTTCAGTCCCTCGCCACTATCCACCCCCAGCGCCGACAGGCCCACGTTGAGCAATAACTGGGTGAGACGCTCGTTGGTCTTGCCCCGGTACTTGGCACCGAAGACCAGGTCCTCGTGAAACTGCAGGCCGCTGTGCACGGGCAGGGGCGTCAGGCTGTCCCCGGCGCGGGAGAAAATGCCCTGCACGAAGGACAGCCGCAGCAGCAGCGGCAGCCGGGCAGACTCACAACGGGTATACAGGAAGTGCAGGCCACCGGTAGACACCGGTTCCAGCGGCAGTTCACCGGCCACCTGCCGCAACTCGGCCTCGGCGACGTCCAGGAAGTCGGCAAAATAGGCCCCCCGGGCTTCAGGGGAGATCAACAGGGCGTAGTCATTCACCTCGGGAGTCCGCGGAACGCGCAAGAAACAGGATGGTGACACCCGCCAGGAACGGGAGCAAGCGTTCAGCGATATCCCCGGGGCTGTTGGGTAACAGGTAGAACAGCACCGCCAGGGTAAAACCGGTCACTACCGCGACCAGCGCACCGGCCGGCCGCACCCCCTGGCCCGCCAGGCGGAAAAACACCAGGGGACCAAAAGCCGCGCCCAGGGCAACCCAGGCAAACAGGACGCGGTTGAAGATTCTGTCCGGTATATACAGGGCGAGCAGTACGGACATGGCCACCAGCACCATGATCGCCAGCCGGGACACCAGCAGCATACGGCGCGGGCTTCCTCGGCCCAGGCCCAGGTCATGGGCCAGGGTACTGGCGGCGACGAGCAACTGGCTGTCGGCTGTGGACATGATGGCCGACAGCACCGCCGCCAGCAGTATTGCCCCCAGCAGTGGCGGGAACAGGCTCCCGGTCAATACAAAGAAAATGGTTTCCGGGTTATCCAGTTGCTGGTGAAGAACGTGGCCCACCAGGCCCAGGAATACCATGCCGAAGAAGACCAGCAGGTACCAGAAAATGGTAATCCAGCGAGCGCGCCGCAGGGCCATGTCGTCCCTTATAGCCATAAAGCGCACCAGCAGGTGCGGCTGGCCGTAGGTGCCGAAACCGATACTCAGACTGCCAATGACCACACCGAGCGCCAGTAACCCACCGTTGCCCGCAGTCAGGCTCAACTGGGCCTCGCTACTGACGGCCTTCAGGCCGCTCAGGAAACCGCTGGGGCCACCTGCCTCAACCAGCGCAAACAGCGGCAGCAGAATGGCGGTGACGGCCATCAGCAGTCCCTGCAGGGTGTCGGTCACGCTCACCGCCCAGAAACCACCAAGCAAGGTGTAGACCATGATAATGAGCGCGCCCAGCACGATGCTGTCCTTCATGGGCAGGTCGAACGTGGAGGAAAACGTGTTGCCCGCGCCCTGGAATTGCGCCGCGACGTAAAAGGCAAAAGACACCATGATGATCAGGGATACAACCCACAGCAGGGCGCGCCGGAGGCCACCCCGGGTATCGTGCAGGAGGAAATCGGTAAACGTCAGGTGGTCGTGTTCGCGGCTGAAGCGCATCAGGCGCGGCGCCACCCAGATCCAGGCCACGAACATCCCCAGCACCGAGCCCGCGGCAAGCCACAGCACCGAAGTACCCATGGCGTAGGCGGCGCCACTCATACCGAGCAGGGTCCAGGCCGAGGAGGCACTGGAGGAGTAGCTGATCGCGGCGACCACCGGTCCCAGTTGGCGCCCGCCGAGGAAAAAATCATCGGCATCCGCGGTGCGGCGGGAAGCCCAGAATCCGATCGCGATCAGGGCCAACTGGTATATGACCAGGGTGGCGACGACGACAGTGCCAGCCTCCATCGCGGTTCCCTAGGCAGCCCCGCGCGTCGCCGGGGCGCCCTGCGGCGCAGCCGGGCGATCAGTCATGGCTGTGGTGATGGTGCGGGCTGTCCTCGTGGTGGTGATGGTGACCGTGCCAGTGGTCGTGGGTGTGGCCGTCCGAGCTGTGTTTCGCGTGGTCGTGACCCGTCTCGCCGCCGCGGCGCCGCATGGTGTCTTCGAAATCTTCCGGCCCGTGGGGATGGTTGTGGTCCTGGCTCACCATCCACTTGTACAGTTGGGGATCGCGCTGGTAGACCCGGGCCGCGGACCGATCCGCATTCTCCACCGGGGTGGTCCAGGGGTTGTAGTGGAAGTGGTTGAACAGCTTGGAATCGGTGCGACCCAGGGCAATACAGCCGTACTCGGAGGCAAAGGCCCCGTGGTTGATGTAGGCCGGGCGCCAGAAGTAGCCGCCGGTGGGCACCTCGCCGAACTGCATCATCCAGGAGGTGCCCCACAGGTGATAGGACTCCTCTGCGCAGTCGTGGTAGGAGATGTTGTCCTGGTAGAACCCGGGAGTCATGCAGTACAGGAAGGTCAGGGCGTGAGAGCGCGGGTTGAAGTTGAGCAGTTTGATCAGACAACCGGTGGCCACGGTCGGGCGAGTGACCCCGCCGGTGTTCCAGGGGATGTCCATGAAGGAGTCGACGTCGTGGTACAGGCCGACCTGGCACAGGGAGTGGTGTTCGGTGGACTCCTCGAAACTGGGCTCTCCCGTGTTGTACATCATCAACACCAGGCAACCCTGGCTGGTGCTGATCGCCGGCATGGCGTAGCCCGGCGGGATGTAGAAGTAGTGCCCCTTGCGGCAGGTCCGGTCGCCGACCTGCAATTCGCCCTCGATAACAATCATTTCCCGTTCGGTCCAGGAAAAGCCGGGTGGCTGGCTGTAACCGCCGTCCAGTTGCACGGTCATCGAGCAGGCGCCGCTGTCCACGTCCAGACTCAGCATCTTGTAGCTGAACCCCGGGGCGAATCCGGGCAGCACCATGTTCTTGAAATTGACGTCCCGGTCACAGAACGGTTCGATATGAGGACGTGCCATGATAAATCTCCTTGTTTAACGCTATGTCAGGGGGCGGGTAGTCGCGGTGCGATCATTCGCCGTCCACACCGTACTTCCAGATCACCTGGTCCCGGCGCCCCTCCGGTTTCACCGGCAGGTCTTCTCTCGCAATCACCATCTTGTCGTCACCATCGGTGTTGAAGCCGATAGTGGCAATGCGGTCGAAAAACTCCTGGTACCACTGCTCCCGGGTAGGCGCCAGGTCGTCCATCTGCCGGACGATTCCCGCATAGCGTTCCTCCTGCTCCGCCACTTCCTCCTCGAGCCACTTTTTTGCCTCGTCTGACATCTCGTGCTCGATGCTCTCGGTCTTGAACGTCACGGTCATTTCTCCTTGCTGCTTTACTGCGATACTCAGGCGGGCAGACGGGCTTCGCCGCTGGCCAGCATCTCGTCAATCGTTTCCGGGTCGTAGCCCGCCTCGCGCAGGATTTCGACCGTCTGTTCTCCCAGCCGCGGCGGCATGGTACGGATCGAGGCCGGGGTCCTGCTGAAATTCATCGGCGGCTTACTCATCCGCACGCGACCCTCACTGGGGTGGTCGAATTCCTGCCAGAAGCCGGTGGCAACCAGGTGCGGATCGTCGATCAGGTCGTCCGGTGAGTTGACGATCATCATCGGCACATTGGTATCGCCCAGCAGATCCAGCCACTGGTCCCGGTCGCGCTCGGCGATAATCCCGGCCGTAACCGCGTAGGTGTCGTCGATATTCTTTGTGCGCGTCGCCATGTCGGTAAAACGCGGGTCGTCGATGTACTCGGGATGCCCGGTCAGCGTGCAGAAATTACCCCAGTGCGCGTCCCAGTAGGGCAATACCGCCAGGTACTTGCCATCCTTCGTCTTGTAGGGTCGGCGGTGTTTCGACATCAGGCGGACATAGCCGGCCTTGCCGATGGGAGGCACGAAACTCTGGCCCCACAGGTGCTCGGTCATGATGTAGGACACCATGGACTCGAACATGGGCACCTCGATCTCCTGGCCCTCGCCGGTACGCTCGCGGTGAAACAGCGCGGCCAGTACCGACTGCACAACCACCATGGCCGTGTTCTTGTCACCGACGATAGTGGGCAGGTAGCGCGGCTCCCCCTCCACCATGCTCTGCAGCACGGCGACACCGCTGGCGGCCTGGATGGAGTCGTCCAGCGCCCCCTTGTCGCCGTAAGGGCCGTCCTTGCTGTAACCGTAGGTCCCGCAATAGACGATCTGTGGATTGACCTCTTTCACCACCGCGTAATCCAGGCCCAGTCGGGTCATGGCCTGGGGCCGGAAATTGTGCACCACCACGTCCGCGCCCCGAATGATATCCAGCGCCGCCGCCCGCCCCCTGTCGGACTTGAGGTCGAGGGCAATGGAGCGTTTGTTGCGGTTGCAGGTCATGAACAGGGCGCACATGTCACCGTGATTGCGATGGGGACCGAGGTTGCGGTTGGTATCGCCACCCGGGGGCTCGATCTTGATCACGTCGGCGCCCAGGTCACCCAGCATCTGGCAGGCATAGGGACCCAGCACCACGCTGGTCATCTCCACCACCCGTATTCCTTCCAGCGGTGCAGTCATTGAATCCTGTCCTCCAGACCGTAGACGCGAATCACATTGTCGCGCAGGAACTTGCGCCGCACCTCCGGCTTCAGGCCCAGGGCGTCGATCTCATCCACGGTGCGCTTGAAGCGCAACACCGGAAAGTCGGTACCAAAAATCACCTTGTCCTGACCGTAGGAATTGATGAAGCGGACCACACTCTCGGGCCAGTACCTGGGGCTGTGAGCGTCGGTCGCGATGTAGACGTTGTCGTGCTTCCAGGCCATGGCGATCATCTCGTCGTGCCAGGGAATGCCCACGTGCGAGCCGATCAGTTTCAGTTCCGGCAGGTCGCAGGCAATATCATCGAGGTAGATCGGCCGGCCCACGGAACGACAGCGCTGCTCCTTCGAGTACAGCAGACTTTGCCCCACCTGCATCTGCACCGGGATATCCAGTTCAATACACTTGGCATAGAACGGGTAATACCTGGCGTGGTTGGCGGGTAACTCGTACCAGTGCGGATAGAGGTGGGCGCCGATGAAGCCCAGTTCCCTGACCGCGTGTTCCAGGGCGCGGACACCGTCCATACCCTGGTAGGGATCGATGCCGACCAGGCCAAAGAAGCGGTCAGGGTGTTTCGCCACCGCGTCCGCTACTACCTCCGGCGGCATGTGGTAGCTGCCGGGCAGGCCCGGCCGGCCACTCTTGGCCGCGACCAGGAAGCCGTATTCGATACCCGCCTCGTCCATCCCCTCCAGCATCTGTTCGAGGCTGATGCCGGCGCTGTCGTGCTTACCCTTGACCTTGCCCACGAAAAACTCGTCGGTCCAGCCGGGCCGGTGAGACAGGGCCTCCTCGGTCCAGATATTGACTACCGCGTCGATTGCCTGGTAATCCGCCACCTGATCAGACTCCTTTTTTATAGACCCAACACGGCGATACCGAGCCCGCACAGGGTGATGGTGCCACCGGCCAGGGCGTCGCTGTACCGTTCTATCGACGGCAGACGCAGTTGCCTGAGACCGGCACTGGCCGCCACGACTGCCAGCAGCATGGTGAGCACCGTGACCACCGCAAAGACCGACGTCACCGCCAGCATAGCGGCAACACTCTGTTTCGCTGCCGGGAACATGAGGATGGGTATCAGCGGTTCACAGGGGCCCAGGATGAAGACCAGGAAGATCGCCCACCCGGCCAGGGAACGCTGGCCCGCCTCCTGCCCGTGCACATGGGCATGCTCACGGTGGTGGTCGTGGCTGTGGTAGTGCCGCACCTCGCCGTGGCTGTGCCAGTGGGCGTGTGGCCGGTTGCGCCAGGCGCGGCGCAGGCCCCATGCCATGTAGACAAGGCCGAAGGACACCAGGGCCCAGGCGGCGAGATCGCCCCGCAGGCCCTCGATCCACTCCAGGGTACCCAGTCGAACGCCGACGAAGACCCCGGCCAGGCCCAGCACCACCGACCCGACGATATGCCCGGCGCCACAGAGGAGCGTGGTGCGGACGGTCTGTCCCAGGCTCCAGCCGCGACTCTTTGCCATGGCGACGAACGGCAGGTAGTGATCCGGCCCCAGCAGGGTGTGGACAAAAGCGATAGTGGCCGCACTGCCACACAGCAGCAGGATTTCGGGGGACATCAGGGTAACAACCGTATTTGTATCATTGATAGAACATTATATCTTTTCAATTATAGGCGGGCGGCCATTGGCCATCAAGTGTACCGGTTCAAATGATATAAAGATATAGCTATAGAACATTTGCGCTTGCCGGTGTTAAACTTGAACTTTCACCCAGCCAGTCTGCCACTACATGGAACACGCACAAACCCTGTTCGAAAAACTCTGGGACCTGCACCGGGTGGCCGACCTGGGTGGCGGCGAAGAACTGCTGTATATCGATCGCGTGTTTCTGCACGAGCGCACCGGCAGCATCGCCCTGCGGGGACTGTCCGCGGCGGGCCGCCGCCCCAGGGACCCGGAACGGGTATTCTGCACCATGGATCATATTGTAGATACCTTTCCTGGCCGGACCGACCAGACCCTGATGCCCAGCGGCCGCGAGTTTATCGTGGCCACCCGTGAAGCGGCGGCAGGCGCAGGCATTCGGCTGTTCGATATCGGCGACCCGCAACAGGGTATCGCCCACGTGGTCTCGCCGGAGCTCGGCATCGCCCTCCCCGGCGCCACCGTGGTCTGCCCCGACAGTCACAGTTGCACTCTGGGCGGTCTCGGCGCCCTGGCCTGGGGCATTGGCTCGACGGAAGCCGAACACGCCATTGCCACCAGTACCCTGCGGGTCACCCGCCCGGGTACCCTGCGGGTCAATTGCCGCGGCACGCTGGCTCAGGACGTCGGAGCCAAGGACCTGATCCTGCACCTGATTGCCCGCTACGGCACCAACGGCGCGGCCGGCCACGCGGTGGAATTTGCCGGCGAAGCCGTTGCGCAACTGCCACTGGAGGCCCGCCTCACCCTGTGTAACATGGCAGTGGAATTTTCCGCGTTTACCGGCCTGGTGGCAGTGGACGAAACCACTATCGACTACGTCCGGGGGCGACCCCACGCACCCTCTGGTGAGCAATGGGCCGCGGCAGAGGCGCACTGGCGCACGCTGCACAGCGACCCGGGTGCTCGCTTCGATCGGGAACTGGATATCGACTGCTCTGTGCTGGGACCCGCTGTCACCTGGGGTACCAGCCCGGAACAGGCCGGCGGCATCGAAGACCCGCTGCCCGATCCGGCCAAGGAAGTTGATCCGGCCCGACGTACAAGCCAGGCGAGAGCCCTCGCGTACATGGATCTCAAACCCGGCGCCAGCCTGGCAGGAACACCCATCGACGCGGCGTTCATAGGCTCCTGCACCAACAGCCGCCTGTCCGACCTGCGTGTGGCCGCCGCCTATCTCAAGGGCCGGCAAGTGGCCCCGGGGGTGACCGCAGTCTGCGTACCCGGTTCAACCCAGGTCAAACTGGCGGCAGAAGCCGAGGGCCTGGACCGGATTTTCACCGCCGCCGGGTTCGAGTGGCGCGAGTCAGGCTGCTCCATGTGCTTTTACGCCGGCGGTGAAACGTTTGGCGAGCGCAAGCGCGTCATGTCCACCACCAATCGCAATTTCGAAGGCCGCCAGGGACCGGGCACCCGCACCCACCTGGCGAGCCCGCTGACCGTGGCAGCCTCCGCCTGCGCCGGCTATATCAGCGCCGCCGGGAGAACTCCCTGATGGAAAAATTCATGCGTCACCGCGGCGTCGCTGCACCCCTGTTGCGCGACAATGTGGACACCGACGCCATCATCCCTTCCCGCGAGATGAAGCGCGTGTCCAGGCAGGGTCTGGGAGAGGGGCTGTTCGCCGGCTGGCGTTATACGCTGCCCGGCGATCGCGACCCGAATCCGTCGTTCGTGCTCAACAGGGAGGAATACGCCGGGGCCAGCATCCTGTTGTGCGGGGACAATTTCGGTTGCGGCTCCTCCCGGGAACACGCGGTGTGGGCACTGCAGGAATTCGGGATTCGAGCCCTTGTGGCCCCCTCATTCGGCAGCATTTTTTACAGGAACTGCATTCGCAACGGCATTCTGCCGGTGGTCCTGGACCGGGCCGCGGTGGAAGGACTGGCGCTCTGGGTGCAGTCCGACCCGCGCCACAATGTGCTGCTGATCGACCTGCCGGCGCAGTCCCTGACCGGCGCCGACAGTTACCACTTCGAACTCGAACCGGGACTCAAACAGATGCTGCTGGAGGGCCTGGACGCCATCTCCCTCACCCTTCAACATGAGGCCGACATCGCCGATTTTGAAGCGCGTGACCAGCGGCGCCGGCCCTGGATCTACTGACTGCCTGCGCGCACCAGGCCCTCGGCCAGCAATCGTTCGATCTGTTCCTCGGAAAGGCCTGCCTCGCGCATCACCGCCAGAGTGTGCTCACCCTGCCGGGGGATATCCCGGCGCAGGCTGAACTTCTCCCCGCCCATCTCGATGGGCAGTGCCGGCAGCCAGGTCTGCGCACCCGCATTTTCCCCGTCGGCCAGGGTCACCGGCAGCAGCCCGCCGGCCGCGTTCAGGTGCGGGTCATCGAACAGGTCAGCGGGGCGATTGATGGGCGCGAAGGGAACGCCAGCCCGGTCCAGCCGCGCCATCAGTGCCGCCTTGTCCATGGAAGCAAACAGCGTCCTGATCACCGGCAGGATGCGCTCGCGCTGCCTGACCCGCCCGGTATTGCTGGCCAGGGCATCATCTACCAGAAACTCCTCCAGCCCGAACTCGGCGCAAAACGCCTGCCACAGGGTGTCGCTGACCACCCCCACGAACACGCGCTCGCCAGCGTTGCATTCGAAGATGTCATATACCGACCAGGCAGATCTGCGGACCGACATGGGCGGCGGAATCTCGCCGCTGGCGGCCTGCTGGGCCATGTGCTGCCCGACCATGAAGGCGGTGGTTTCGAACAGGGACGAACTCACCTGCTCACCGCGACCGGTGCGATGGCGGCGCTCTAGCGCCGCCAGTATTGCGATGACGCCGAACATGCCACCGGTGATATCGATCACCGAGGACCCGGCGCGCAGCGGCCGCTCCGGCAGCCCGGTCATATGGGCCAGGCCGCCCATCATCTGTGCCACCTCATCCAACGCGGTGCGATGCCCATAGGGGCCCGACAGGAACCCTTTCAGCGAACAGTAGATCAGGCCCGGGTTGTCTTCGCGCAGGGACGGGTAATCGAATCCCAGCCTGTCCATGGCGCCATGGCGAAAGTTCTCGACCAGCACGTCGGCGCTGGCAATCAGCCTGAGCACCAGGGACCGGCCCTGCTTCGACTTGAGATCGACGCACACACTTTTCTTGTTGCGGTTGTACATGGAAAAGTAGCCCGCACCGGAGCCGGTCAGGCGGCGGGTGTTGTCCCCCTGCAGGGGCTCCACCTTGATCACTTCGGCCCCCAGGTCCGCCAGAATGACGCCCACTGCGGGTCCCATGACCATATGGGTTAGTTCAATGACCTTGATGCCCTCCAGGGGCAGGGCTGCGCTTTCCATGTGGGAGAAGAGTCCTGTTCCTTGTCCGCCCGGTTTACGGGCGTCCGGTTCCGATGTATTTGTTATTATGATATAACAATAGCTCATTTGATGTTAAGTACCACGATCCATGCCCCGTGCCATCGATATCGAAATCAGTGAGGTCGGCCCGCGCGACGGCCTGCAGAGCCTGACAACCATCATGCCCACCGAGGCCAAGAAGGCCTGGATCCGGGCCCAGTATGCAGCCGGCACCCCCGAGATCGAGGTGGCCTCCTTCGTATCGCCCAGGCTGTTGCCGCAAATGGCGGATGCGGATGAGGTCGTGCGCTATGCCGTGACCCTGGACGGGCTGTCCGTGGCGGTCCTGGTCCCAAACCTGCGCGGACTGCAGGACGCGGTCGCCGCCGGGGCGCACAAGGTCTCTATCCCGTTTTCCATGAGCGAAACCCACTCGCTGAAAAACGTGAAGAAAACCCACCGGGAGATGATGGCCGAGGTGAGGTGCTGCCTGGATTTCCTGGACGGCGTGCCCGCGGGACAGCGGCCAAAGTTCGAGGTAGGCCTGTCCACCGCCTTCGGCTGCACCCTGGAGGGCCCGGTGCCCGAGGACCGGGTAATCCGCATCGCGGCGGAACTGGTAGCCATGGGGGTGGACGAGGTGGGCCTGTCCGACACCACCGGCTATGGCAACCCGGCGCAGCTGAAACGCCTGGCCGAAGGTATCTGGGCCGAATGCGGCCGCAATCGGCTGACCGGTGTACACCTGCACAATACCCGCGGCCAGGGACTGGCCAATGCGTTGATGGCGGTGGAGATAGGCGTGACCACCATCGACAGCTCACTGGGTGGCATCGGTGGCTGCCCCTTCGCCCCCGGGGCCAGCGGCAATATCGTTACCGAGGACCTGGTGTTCCTGCTGGAATCCATGGGCCTGAACACAGGTATCGACCTGGAGGCCCTGTTCGCGGTGCGCCAACTGGTGCAGGCCGCCCTGCCGGATGAGACGTTGTACGGGTTTACCCCGGCCGCCGGACTGCCGCTGGGATTTGCCGGTCGGACCTGACACCACTGCCCGCCACGCCTAGTCCCTGGAGGCAGCACCGTAACCGGGCAGGGCCGGCTCGATCGGAGTGCCCCGGCGCGAGGAAGACGGGGCCAGGAAGTCCGGGTATTTCTTCTCCCCCAGCACCGACTGCGACCACTGCACCTGCTGCCCGTCGGCGGTCGTGACCTTCGCGTTTCCCATGGCGTCGGTCTGGAAATCCAGCCGATTGCCCCGCTCGTCGCGGTAGACGCTGTTGCCGACGCTGTTGGTATTGCCGTGGATGACACCGCCGGACGTGCTGCAGATCGTGGTGCCCTGGGGATTGGTGAAGCAGGTATTCTGGGCGCACAGCGGTGACGCCAGGATCAGCGCCACCGCCGTTGTCACCCGGAGCATGGCCCGGCCTAGAACCGGTACTCGAAATCGAGGCCGTAGGAACGCAGCGCCGACGGGTGGTTGAAGCTGCCGCCAAACTCGGGCGCCGGAATCACTTCCTGCAGGTACTCCTCGTCGGTCAGGTTGCGACCCCAGGCAGTGACAGCCCAGTGTTCCGCTTCCAGCCCGATGCGCATATTCAGGGTATCGTAGGCATCCCGCCTGGAGTTGGAGAAGTCCTGGAAGAAGGCGTCGGACTGGTTGAAGAAGTTCCAGATGGTCGGGGTATTCTCTCCCTGCAGGGTGTGGAACCACATTTCACCCACGTACTGCCAGTCCAGCCGCGCGACAAACTCCATCTCGCCCGCCGGTTGCACCCACTGGACGCCCAGGTTGGCCGTGCGGTCCGGCGCCTGGGGCACGTCGTTGCCCTCGGTCAGCGGCCGGTTGCGGTTTTTCTTGATCTCGGAATCCAGCAAGCCAAAGCCGCCGTACAGGGTCAGGTTTTCGGTGGCCAGGAAGTTGAAATCCGCCTCGAAGCCATTGATCACCAGTTCGTCAATCGTGGTGACCGAGCGCAGTAACCCGAAGGGACCGGCGAAGAACTCGAAGAACTGGTTGTCCTCCACCTCGTTGCGGAACAGGGCAGCGTTGACCCGCAGGCGGCTGTCGAAAAACTCGGTCTTGAGTCCGAGCTCGAAGTTCTCGGACACCTCCTTGTCGTAGTCGTCTTTCACCTGGAGCTGCGCGTTCACGAATTCACCGGGGCCGCCGAAGCCGCTGTTGAACCAGAAATTCAGCAGGTCCTCGGTGCCCACCGAGTTGAAGCCGCCGCTGCGGAAGCCGATACCATAGCTGGCGTAGATGTTGAGGCCGTCAGCTGCAGCCCAACTCCAGGTCAGCTTGGGTTGCCACTGGCTGAAGGTCTCATCCCGGTCCGGGATGCCGTTCGGGTTGCTGGCCAGGGCCGGATTGATCCAGCCCGGCACGCCGCTGAAGGGCGGGTCCTGCAGGTTCAGGTTGAGCCCGGAGTTACGCACCTGCGGCACCTGGTTGTCCACCTCACGCTCTTCCCGGTCGTAACGCAGGGCAAAGGCCAGTTCCATGGACTCGGACAGGTCGAATTCGAGCTGGCCGTAAACCGCGTACACGGTGGTATCGAACTTATCCCAGAACAGCAGGTCAGTGGGGTTGGGGCCGCTGGGCGGCACATAGGGCTGGCGGGCAAAACCGCGGCCCTGGTCGGCGCCGTAGGTCACCACCACCTCGCGCTCGATCTCCGCCAGGTAGGCGCCGGCGATCCAGCGCAGGCCCTGGTCTGACGGCGACACCAGGCGCACGTCGAGGCTCAGGTCCTCCTGGTTGCGCTCCTGGTACTGGTAACCGTCACAGGCGGTGGGCGTGTAGGGGCCGTAGATACCCTGGAAGTCAGTCGCTTCACCCGGGGGCAACACCAGGAAGGGGTCCACCTGGCCACCGAACAGGTCCTCGCGGGTGAAGCTGTTCAGGGTCTGGCGGTCGGCCTGGCAGGCGGGGGTCACCTCGTAGCCGTAGAAAGTGGCACTGGTGCCGTCCGACAGCAGGTACTCCTCCAGGTCGTTGTAGGCAACGCTGGCCACCAGGTCCGCAAAGCCCAGGTCCCAGTCCATCTTTACCGCCAGGTCCAGGGTTTCCTGCTCATTCACCCCGGGCACATTGAAGGTGAAACGGAAATCCAGGTCGTTGACGTCCTGCATGAAGCTCTGGCTGCCGGTGCCTGCGACAAAGGCCGGCAGGGCGAAGGCGGCATTGAAGTTGATTGCGCCGCCTTTCACTTCCGAGTAGCCGGCCCGGAAATCGAAACTCAGGTCGTCGCTGGCGTTCCATATCAGGCGGGCCCGGGCGGAATCGTCCTCGATATAGTCCACCTCGTCATCGTTGCCGGTGAAAATATTCTTGTAGTGGCCGTCGGTCTCACGAGTACTGAAAGACAGTCGTCCCAGCAGGGTATCATCGATCAACGGGCCACTGACCATGCCGTTGACCTTGTAACTGCTATTGTTGCCCACACCACCGCCGATGCGCGCCTCGAATTCATTGGAGGGGGCCTTGGTGGTCACCAGGATGGCACCCGCCACGGCGTTGCGGCCGTACAAAGCGCCCTGGGGGCCCTTCAGGACCTCTATCTGCTGCACATCGAACAGTTCCTCGTTGAAACTGTTCGGGTTGGTACTGAGGACGCCGTCCACCACGTAGGCAAAGGTGGACTCCGCGTCCCGGGTGGACACGACGCCGCGGATACTGACCTGGGTATCCCCCACGTTGGCGGTATCCACCAGGGTCACGTTGGGGATCAGGCCGATGTAATCATCCGCCCGCTCCACCCCGGCCCGGCGCAGGGTCTGCTCGTCTATCGCGGTAATCGCGATCGGCACTTCCTGCAGGTTCTCGGAGCGTTTCCGGGCAGTGACCACCACCTCTTCCAGGGCCATGGCACCCCCGGACTGGGCCAGAGCGGCCGGTGCCAGGGCGCCGGTGGCAGCTGCAACGGCCAGGCTCAATGCGGCGTACTTGAATTTCATTATTACTACCCCCTTCCTTGTTGTGGTTGTGCTTATCTTGATACTTCGCAGTTTAGCGCAATATTGGATCAATCTTTTCGGCTGGAAGGGCTAATTCAGCCAACTTTTCCGCTAAAACGACCTCACTCAGCGCACCGTCGCGGTACAGGCCGACCAGGGCCGCCTGCACGATATGGTCGGCGTCCACTTCGAAATGGGCCCGCAACTCCGGCCTTGACTCACTGAGTCCGAAGCCATCGGTACCGAGGCAGCTGTAATTGTCCGGCATCCAGCGCGCGATCCCGTTGGCCAGGGCTTTCAGGTAATCGGTAGCCGCCACGATCGGTCCGCGAGCCCCGGTAAACAGTTGCTGCACATAGGGCCGCCGGCGCTCCCCGAGCGGGTTGAGCCGGTTGTGCCGCTCGCAGGCCTCGGCCTCTCGCGCCAGTTCCACGAAACTGGTCACGCTCCAGACTGAGGGCGCGTACCCCAGTTGCCGCAGCTTTTCCGCCGCCGCCAGCGCCTGTTGCATGATTGCGCCGGAGGCCAGCAGGTGCACCGGCTCGCCCTGCTCTGCCGCGGCCTGCAGGCAATAGGCGCCCCGGATGATGCCCTGCTCTACATCGCCTTCGATCGGCAGGGCCGGCATGGTGTAGTTCTCGTTGTACAGGGTAATGTAGTAGAAAATTTTCTCCCCCAGCTCGTACATACGCCGGATGCCCTCGCGCACAATTACCGCCAGCTCATAGCCGAAGGCCGGATCGTAACTTTTGAGGTTGGGGAAGGTGGAGGCCAGTACATGGGAGTGCCCGTCCTGGTGCTGCAGGCCCTCACCATTGAGCGTGGTGCGGCCGGCCGTGCCGCCGAGCAGGAAGCCCCGCGCCATCATGTCGGCACAGGCCCAGATCATGTCTCCGACCCGCTGGAAACCGAACATGGAATAAAAAATATAGAAGGGGATCGTGGGCACCCCGTGTACCGCGTAGGCGGTCCCGGCGGCGAGGAAAGACGCCATGGCGCCGGTCTCGCAAATGCCTTCCTGCAGTATCTGTCCGTCCACGGCCTCGCGGTAGGACATCAGGGACTCCGCGTCCACCGGGGTGTAGTTCTGGCCCTGTGGCGAGTAGATGCCGGCCACCTTGAACAGACCGTCCATGCCGAAAGTGCGCGCCTCGTCGGGCACGATGGGCACCACATACTTCCCCACATTGGGGTCCTTCATCAGCTGCGCCAGCATCCGTACCATGGCCATGGTGGTGGACGCTTCGCGGTCGCCGGTGCCATCCAGCAGGGACTTGAATACTGCCTGTTCCGGCGCGACCAGTGCCGGGCAGTCGACCCGGCGCTCGGGCAGATAGCCGCCCAGGCGTTCCCGGTGCTTGCGCAGGTAGCGCATTTCCTCACTGTCCGGGTCGGGACGGTAAAACTCCGCCCGCGCAATCGCCTCGTCGCTGAGCGGAATATCGTACAGCCGGGCACAGGCCAGGCGTTCCCCGGCGCTCAGATCCTTTTTCTGGTGCGCCGTATTGCGGCCCTGGGCGGCGGGGCCCATGCCGTCGCCTTTCACGGTTTTTACCAGGATGACCGTGGGCTTGTCCCGGGATTCGGCGGCCTTCTGGAACGCCGCGAAAATCTTCTTTGGATCCTGGCCGCCGCGTTTGATCTGACGCACCTCCTCGTCGGTGAGGGAGTTCATCATCCGCTCCAGTTCCGGGTCACCGTGCACCCAGTGCTCACGCTGGGCATCGCCCGGCAGGATCGAGTAGCGTTGGTAATCGCCATCCAGGCACTCCTCCATCCGCCGGCGCAGCACGCCCTTGCTGTCCTGGGCCAGCAGGCCGTCCCAGCCACTGCCCCAGATCACCTTGATCACATTCCAGTCGGCGCCGCGAAAGGAGCGTTCCAGTTCCTGGATGATCTTGCCGTTGCCACGGACCGGCCCGTCCAGCCGCTGCAGGTTGCAGTTGACTATCAGCACCAGGTTATCCAGCTTTTCCCGCGCCGCGATATTGATGGTGCCGAGCACCTCGGGCTCATCTGATTCACCGTCGCCGATAAAGCACCAGACCTTGCCGCCCCGGCGCGGCTTCAGCCCCCGGTTCTCGAGGTACTTGGCAAAGCGCGCCTGGTAGATAGCCGACGGGGTGGAAAGGCCCATGGAAGCGTTGGGCATCTCCCAGAATTCGGGCAGCGAGCGTGGATGGGGATAGGAACACAGGCCGCCGCCGGGCTGCAGTTCACGGCGGAAATTCTTGAGCTGTGTTTCAGTCAACCGCCCCTCGACAAAGGCGCGGGCATAAATGCCGGGTGCGGCGTGCGGTTGCGGTGTGACCAGGTCACCACCGTAGTTCTGGTCGCGGGCGCGGAAAAAGTGGTTGAACCCGACCTCCAGCATGGTTGCGGCCGAGGCGTAGGTAGCGATATGGCCGCCCACCCCGGCCCCCTCGTCCTGCCCGCGCAACACCATGGCCATGGCATTCCAGCGGATAATGTTCTCGATCTTCTTTTCCAGTTCGATGTCACCGGGATAAACGGGTTGCTCCGAGACCGGGATGGTATTGATATAGGGCGTATTCAGGGTAGCCTCGTCCAGCACGACCCCGCGACTCAAGCTGTGATTCTGCAGTGCGCGCAGAATGTCGCGAACACCCGCCTCCCCGTATTCACGGTGGATACTGTCCAGCGCCTCGATCCACTCCTGGCGGTCACCGGCCAGGTCGTCAATCAGGGTCGGTTGCAACGTGATCGGCATGACGTGATATCTCTATCGACAGAGTGGTACTCAGTATGGCAGCAGATTAAACATCGATCGATTGTAACCACGAGGCGGACACCAATTTTGATAATACGCAAAGAACCGCCCCGGACCCTCGCCCAAACTAACGGCGATGACTGACCAGCCCCTACAATCCACTGCAGCGCAGCAGCCGGCAGCACTTCCCGAGCTTGAGAACCACATCGCCGGCAGAGTGGAAGCGCCCGCTGTGGATCGCTGCAACCAGCTGCTGAATCCGGCCACGCTGGCGCCGCTTCAGGCCCAGTTCTCCTGCTCGCCCGAGCAGGTGGAACTCGCCCTGGCCAGCGCCGCCCGGGCCGCTGCCCGCGGCGACTGGGAGTTGACGCCGGCGTCTGAGCGCGCCGACGTCCTGGAGCTCATCGCCGCGGAACTGGAACGCCCCGCCACCCAGGCCGCGATGGCCCGGGCCGACGCCTTGACCACGGGCGCCGTGATCCGTGTCACCCGGCTGATGGCGGCCCTTACGCCGCATGTATTCCGCCAGGCAGCAGATTACATTCGCGCGGGCAACCTGAGCGAACACCTGCCAGGCAAGGCCGGCGACGTCGACTCTTTTCGCAGCCCCTGGGGCCCTGCCCTGCTGGTATCGCCCTGGAACGGCCCCACCGCGATCGGCTCCCACAAGATCGCCAGCGCACTGGCCGCGGGTGCCCCCTGTATCGCCAAACCCTCGGAGTGGGCGCCCCATTCCGCCATCATCATGGCCCGCGTGATCAACCGGCTCGGGCTCCCTGAGGGCACTTTCCAGCTGACCTGCGGTAACCGCGAGGTGGGTGCGCGCATGGTCGAGGACTCCCGCATCGCTGCGGTCTCCTTTACCGGCGGCACCGCAGGGGGTCGCGCCATCGCCAGGGCCTGCGCCCACGATCTCAAACCCATGCAGCTGGAACTGGGTGGCAATAATCCGCTGGTGGTCTTTGAGGATGCGGACCTGGACCGCGCCGCCGAGGGAATCGTGTACGGGATGACCAATCTCAATGCGCAGTGGTGTCGGGCCCTGGGTCGATTGCTGGTCCACCGCAGCGTGAAGGACGCCCTGCTGGAGAGAGTAGCCGAGCGACTGTCACGGGTAGTGATCGGCGACCCGTTGGACGAGGCCTCCGATATGGGTCCGTTGATCCACAGGGGCCAGTACGACAGCGTCCAGCGTGACATTGAACGACTGTGCAATGCCGGTGGCCGAATGCTGTCCACGGCTGCCTTACCGGAGTTGCCTGGCTTTTTTATCGCGCCCAGCCTCATCGATGGCTGCAATCCGCTGGACACGGTGGAGGAAATCTTCGGACCGGTGGCCACAGTGCACACTTTCGAGTCCGAGGCGGAGGCCCTGGCAATCGCCAACGGCAGCCCCTACGGCCTCGCAGCCTACGTCTACAGCCGTAATGAACAACGTGCCCAGGCTTTCGCACGCCGGGTTCGCTGCGGTGGCGTCAAGATCAACGGCTTCAGCCTGCTGTCGCTCAGTCTCACCGCACCGAGGGGGGCCTGGGGCCTGTCCGGTCTCGGCGAGGAAGGTGTCGGCCAGTCCATCGAATTCTTCACCGGCAGCCGCACCGTGGGCATTGCTCCCCAGGACCGGATCGGCGGCTAGATTGCGTCGATCAGAACGCGCTGCACCACGGGCTCGTCCCCCAGGGTAAAGACCGCGTCCCTGTACCTGGGCGGACCGAACTTCGGACGCGCGTTGTTCGACAGGGCTACGGGCTCTTTGGGTATGCCGATCCAGTTGCTGTCCAGCTCATCGTTATCGTTGACGTCGTAGAAAATCGACAGTGCATAGTCGCCCGCCGGCAGGTCCAGCGTCACCTTGACCAGTTCACCGTCCCGGGCGCTCTCGATATCCACCTCGCGGGTCAGCAGGGTGTTGTCGCCCAGCCATTCGTCCGGGGAGTCATAGACCGACACAAAGATACTGCCGCTGGCCGCGGCCAGCCCCTCGATTTCCAGTTGCACCTGGGCGCTGGCTGAGCCCGCATACGCCAGCGCCAGCAAAAAGAAATAAAACCTAGCCCGCATGCGACGCCTCCTGTTTGATGCAGGCAGTATAGTACCTTGGTCCGTACCGGAAGCGTAAGCGGAGGTGGTTTCTTAACCCCTGTTGTAAAATCGTGTCGTTGGCCAATTGGAGACCTGGAACATGTCGAGACTGGAAGGAAAAACCGCGATCGTGACCGGCGGCGCGCGGGGTATGGGCGCAGCCACGGTGCGCCTGTTCGTGGAACACGGTGCGAACGTCATCATCGGCGACGTCCTGGATGACACAGGGACTGCCCTCGCGGAAGAACTCGGTGACCGCGCACGATTCGTACACCTCGATGTCTCCAACGAATCTGACTGGCAACAGGCAATCGCGGCGGCGCAGCAGCTGGGGCCGCTGAACGTACTGGTCAACAATGCGGCGATTCTGTGCAGGAAGGCCCTCACGGACACCAGCGCCGAGGAATTTCTGCAGGTCGTGAAAGTGAACCAGCTGGGCACCTTCCTCGGTATCCGCTCCGCAGTGGAGCCCATGAAGGCGGCCGGCGGAGGTTCAATCATCAACGTGTCCTCCATCGATGGCCTGCATTCGTCGCCGGGCCTTTCCGCCTATTCATCCAGCAAGTGGGCAGTGCGTGGCCTGACCAAGAACGCTGCGATCGAACTGGGCCAGTACGGCATCCGGGTCAACAGCGTGCACCCGGGAGGCATATTTACCGAGATGGGCGGCGCCGGAGTCATGACCGAGGAGCAACTCAACCAGACCGTATACCGCGACTTTCCGCTGCCGCGGGTGGGACAGCCCGAGGAAGTGGCCTACGTCAGCCTGTTCCTCGCCAGCGACGAGGCAAGTTACAGCACGGGTTCAGAGTTCGTCGCCGACGGCGGCTGGTTTGCCGGAATGCGCAGCCCGGGGGCGCCCTGTGCCTGAGGGCGAATCAGCGGAGCTACTGCTGGCCCGGTTCCGCGCCCAGCGTGGGGCCATGGCGTCCTCTGACCTGTTTTCACTGCAGCAGCGCCGCAATACGCTGGACAGTTGCATCGCCCTGCTGAAGGAGAATCACCAGGCCATTGCCGCGGCAATCGAGTCTGATTTCGGTAGCCGGCCCCGTGCGATGACCCTGATGTACGACCTGCTGGGTTCGATCAACTCACTGCATCAGACCCGGTCCCACATGAAACGGTGGTTGCGCCCGCAAAAGCGCCGGGCGCCGTTTCCCGCCAACCTGAGCGGCGCCAGAGTCAGGGTGGAGTACCAGCCCAAGGGCGTGGTGGGCATCCTGGGGACCTGGAATTTCCCGGTATTCACCCTCTTCAGCCCACTGGCCCAGGTCGTCGCGGCAGGCAACCGGGCACTGCTCAAACCGTCGGACGTGGTACCCCAAACGGCGGAACTGCTGTGCCGCCTGGCCCCCGATTACCTCGACCCGGAAGTGGTGGCCATCGTGGACGGCGACCGCGAGGTCGCCCGGACTTTCTCCGCCCTGCCCTTCGACCACCTGGTGCTGACCGGCGGCACTGAGGTCGGCCGGGCAGTGATGGGCGCGGCGGCCCCCAACCTGACGCCCCTGACCCTGGAACTGGGCGGCAAGTCGCCGGTGGTCATCGGCCGCTCGGCCCGGCTGGAGGACGCGGTCGAGAAGATCCTGTTCGCAAAGGTCGTGAACACGGGCCAGATGTGCGTCTCGCCCGACTACGTGCTGCTGCCCCGTGACCGCCTGGAGGCATTTCTCGTGTCCTGCCGGACAATCTACCCGGCGACCTTCAGCGACTCGCCGGAAGAGGCCGGCAGCATCATCAATGACCAGCATTACCGGCGAGTGCAATCCTGCCTCGCCGATGCAAGGCAGCGTGGCACCCGCCTCATCAACCTCGGCGAGGAGCGGGACTACGGTTTCCACTGCATGCCGCTGCACCTGGCAATCGACCCGGCAGCGGACAGCCTGCTCGGCTGCCAGGAAGTCTTCGGCCCGGTGCTGAACGTCCTGACATACGGCACAATCGAGGACGCCATCGCCACCGTCAACGCCGGGGAGAAGCCGCTGGCGCTGTATTATTTTGGCAGTGACGCGGCCGAGCAGCGCCAGGTGCTGGACCGCACCCGGTCAGGAGGCGTGACGATAAACAACATCGCCCAGCACCCCGCCGCGGAGGACGCGCCGTTCGGCGGTATCGGCGCCAGCGGCATGGGCCACTATCACGGCCGGGAGGGATGCCTGGAATTCAGCCACGCGCGTACGGTATTCACCCAGGGCTGGTTCGACGTCAACGCCCTGTTCGGAACCCGGCCTCCCTTTGGCGAGAAACTGCTGAAACAGCTGGAGTCCTCGCTCAGGCGCTGATGGGCCAGCGCCCGTCGTCAGTGTAGAAGGCGAAGCGCCGCGCGATCAGTTCCCTGGTCAGGCCGTAGTCGGCCAGTTGGTACTCATGCCTGCCGTGCTTGCCCTTGGGATTGAGTGCCACGTGGGCCTGCAGCAGGGTGCGGCTTTTATCCGATAGCGGCAGCCCGAAGGCACGGTAGACCCGCTCTACCACCGCCATCGGGTCATCCACAAATTCCTGCTGGGAACAGTCGACAAAGCGCTCCGGTGGCAGCTTGTCCCGCGCCGCCAGGCCCCGCTCCAGGGACTCTGCATACCACGCCATCACATTGCGCCCCATCTCCGCCATGTCGAGGTGGCTGCAGTCGCCCAGGTACATACCCAGGACAACCCGGTTCATGCTGTTGATGGAGGGCACGACTTTCTGCGGGTCGCGGTGACACCAGACAAAGTTCGCATCCGGAAATACCTCCAGAATGGCGTCTATACCCCACATATGCGCGGGTGCTTTAAGCATCCACTGGCGGCCAGGCATGCGCCAGTTAAGCAGCTGCATCACTTTTTTCTGGAACCGGTACAGGGGCACCAGGTCCTGATCAAGCAACCAGCTGCGGTAGGGCTCCAGCATGATCTCGAAGCCCAGTTGCACGCCGTGCAGGGCGAAGGCATGCAGCAGGACGCACTCCTCCGGTGTGTCGGCGTCGATATAGTGAATCCGGGCGAACTCCGAATCGCGCGTCTGCTCCAGCGCTTTCGCCAGGTGGTGGTAGCGTGGATCCCTGGCGCCCGGCGCGCTGCCCGGCCAGGGATCGGGAAACTGAACCTCCCACTGCAGCGGGGCACGATTCTCGGGAGCCGCTTCCAGCAGGTTGAGCAGGGCCGACGTACCCGACCTGGGCAACCCGGTGACGAATACCGGCGCAGTAATTAGCTGCTCCTGCCAGCCATCGATGGTTTCGAACGCGTTTTCCAGCTTCAGCCGCGTGGCCAGCAGATTCAGGACCCGGTCGCGGCAACGTTTTCGTCCCGCCGGATCCCGGGCGTGGCGGTCATAGGTCGCCAGGAGCGCCTCGAGCCCGTCGCGATAGGGCAGCTCACCGAAGTCGTCAAAGCCGGTCAGTTCCCTGGCCTCGCGGACCAGTTCATCGGCGTTGAAAGTGGTCGCCTCACTCACTGGAGGTCCACCAGTTTCATCACCCGGGTATTGAGCAGGGGGTGCCGATCGGCGCCAATCCAGCGCCAGCACATGGTGCCCATCTCGTGACCCGCGGTCTCAATCCAGTTGGGCAGGCCCGGATCGGTATGAGAGACAATCAACCTGACGCTGCCATCGGGCTGGTAGGTGGCGGTGTGCTTGTTCACGTGAATATTGTGGTAGCGGTAATCCAGCGACTCCATCCACCAGTTGTCGAGCTGAAAGTTCCAGGTCTGGCACTCGGGAATGTCCGGCGCCTCGATGACCAGCACCTCGTCCGGCGCCAGTTGCCAGGCGCTGTGGAAATAAAAAATATTCGGGTCCCCCCCGATAGACTGGCAATAATCCTGGTCCGCCGGCGGCAACTGGTTCAGCGTGGGCAGGAAGCTCTCGGCCCAGTTCTCGAACATGGTCGCCGCCCCCTGCACCCACAGGGTGGCCCCCTGCAGGGCACGTTCCAGCTTCTCCGCGGACAGCGGCTGGGGGCGATCCCCCGTGGCTCCTATTCTTTCGATCTTCAGCTCCGCCGCCTGTTCACTGACCCGGTCCTGAAAGGTCTGCCGCACCAGGATGGAATTGGAATCCGCGGCCATGGGCAACCAGTTACCAGGCTGCTCGTTACGACTGACGATCAGCTCGAAACTGCCGTCCGCCGCGATGTCCATTTTGCGGTGATCGATATGCCCGGTGACCTCCATGGTCCCACCGGAACCGTACTTGTTGATCGTGGTACTGAACCCCAGGTAATCCACGGTGTTGCGCTTACCGCTGATACGGTAATCGTACTGGGATCGAATCGGCGCGCTCTCATAGCGGTTATCGGGGTTGTCGGCCCCGAGCTTGATGGTCTCGTGAGCGCCGCAACGCAACTGGGGAAACAGCGGGTCGCTGAACTCCAGGTAACTCTCGAGGCCACCGCGCAACAGCCGCGTCAGGTAGCGATAACCCTCGGCCTGGTTGAGGGGATCGCGGGGCGCCTTGTCGCTGCGGATGGTCTTCCCGGCCGCCTTCAGGGCGTCGCAGAACTGGTCCCAGGCCTCGCCGTCCACAACCCGCTGGTTCGCGTCACTCATCTTTATCTCCCGCTGTTGGCAAGCAGATAACTTAGCGGGGAGCTCAGGTGCTGGCAAGAAAACCGCGGCGGCAACCGGGCCTGGAACAACGCCTTGAACCGGGCAGCTGCCCGTAACGTCCTATCCGGACCCGCCAACAGGCTTCCGCTCCAGGCGAACGTCCCACTCCTGCTGCTCGGACTGACGCCAACAGTAGCGCTGCAGCAGGTCATCGGGGCCCAGCCAGAAACGGGTGCCGGGACCGTACAGATCCCCCTGGTAGTCAACCTCGCGGAACTGGCCATCATCGGCCACCAGTCGCGCGCTGCGCTCGCTGACCAACGGCCTGAGCAAGCCTAGGGGGTCCGCCGGATTGCGGATATCCGGCACCACCACGATAGCTGTGCCGCCGGATGCCAGGATTTCGGCGATCAATGGCCCGGCGAAAACACGCATCAGGGGCGACAACAGCGCCTCCGGTGGGCAGGCCGGACGCAGGGATTCCACCGTGCTGCCCCGCCATCGGCGTACCGATAGGCCATGCTCTGCGGGCCGATAATCTGCAGCCAGACTGCCGATTGCGGTACTTTCCCAGGTCACCGCGAAATCGCGGACGCGACGCCCTTCGCCCCGGGCGCGCACGGCCAGGTGAACGCCGGGGGCCCGCCGCTCGCTTTCTACGGTCCAGTCACCCGCGTTGCCCACCACACGCGACCAGCTTTCGCGAACCGCCGTTGACCGTCCGTTGAGAAAGTAGCGGTACTCGCCCTGCTCAATCGCCATCCGCCGCTTCCGGAAACTCGATCAGTTCGATCACCAGGCCACTGGTTGTCGCCGGATCGAGGTAGACCATCTTGCGCCGGCCAATACGAACGACCCCCTCCGGGGTCACGTGACCCGGCCGGATACCGCGTCGGGCCAGCAGCGCGAGGGCGCCGTCGATATCCCGGACTCGCCAGGCCAGGTGGTTGATTCCGCCACCGCCACTGGGCATCTGCAGCAACTGTGCCCTCGAGCTCTCGTCCACAGGTTCGATATACTCGAAGCGCAGTCCGCCGATACTGAAAAAGGCGAAGCGGGTGGGTACATCCTGTCCGGGTTCGCCAATCGCCTCGATGTCCTGCTCGCGCAGACCGTAGACAGCCCGTGCCCCGGCCAGCGCCCGGTCCAGGTCGGCGACCACGAAGCCGACATGGGCTGGCCCGAGGATATGGTCCGCCAGTATATGTTCCAGTTCAGACATACTCACCACCCGTGTCACTGGCCACCAGCGTATCACTTAACTGCCTCGGCCGGTCCAGCAGCAGGTCGGTCCGGGCAGACAGCAGTTTATTGCAGGCGGCCGCGGGATGGACCTCGGCCAGCGTGATACCCGGCGCCAGGCCCTGTTCGGTGACGATGGGATCGTTGATGCGGCCGTCGAATACGCGCTCGCGCCACTCGCTCATCAGGGTAAAGTCCCGTTCCAGGCTGGCGACCAGGCCCGCCCGGTCGCCCAGCGGACGGGAACTGGCGATCACACAGAGGCGGTTTTCAGCCGCCCGGCTGCGCAATCCATAGTCAGCTTCCCAGTCCTCCTGCAGGGCGCAGGGGGCTATCAGCGCATGCACCCCGGCCAATGCAGCGGCCTTGACCCACTCGGGGTGGCAGGCGTCGTCACCCGGCAGCAGGGCTACCCGCCCCCAGGGGAGGTCGGCGGTCTCCAGCCCCTGCCCCAGGGCGGACCAGGCATAACGACTGGCGCCGTGGATGACAGGCTGCCGCAACACCACGCCCTGCGTTCCTACCAGCACTGCCGTCAGGGCCGTCGCATCGCCCAGAGGCAGCACCAGCGACGTGGCCAACAGCAGTTCAGGCCGGTCGCAGCAGGCTGACTGCATGACCTCCAGGGCGCGCAGGCCGAGGGCGCTTTGCTGCGGCCCCTTAACGATACCCGGCATTTCGGGCAACACCGCCAGCCGACAGCTTTGTGGCAAAGCCGCCACCACTTCCGGCAAATCCGCCAGGACCTGCTGCGCCGTTTCCCCGGTCTGCAGCAGCGCGACATCAACGGCATCGGCCGCTGCGCCGATATAATCTTCCGCGGTATCCTCAACCAGCGCGCCGTACAACAGGGGCCGGCGCGTGGCGAACAGGTCGGTCCCGTCCGGCCGCCGCTTGTCGTCACTGTCAGCCAGGTCGATATCCGCCCAGATCACCGCCTCGCCCTGCCGCGGACCCCGGGCCAGCACTTTTCCCCGGGGCGACACAATCTGGCTCTCACCGGCGCCGTACAGGAATTGCCGCGGAATATGGGTCTCGGCACTGACCGCGTCCAGCAGCGCCTCCGGTATAAGAGGCCCGACCTTGTTGGCGGCGGCCAGGAACACCCGGTTTTCCGGCGCCCGGGCCGGAACGTGCAGGCTGGCCTCGTCGACAGCGAAAGAATTCAGGGAGTCGCAAAACAATTGCGCGCCGCGCAGCGCCAGGCCCCGGGGGGTCTCGCAGGTCACCCCGTCGCGGCAGGGAAACATGGCCAGGCGGCCGAGGGGGGTTGTTACCACCTCGGAGTGACGGTCCGCGCGCCGGAACCAGACATTTTCGTGACCCATCAGGGTCTGTTTGTCCGCCACGGACAGGCAGACCCCGTCCGGCCCGTACAGCAGCGAACTGATGGTCAGGTAAGTGGCCCGGCGCAGGCTGACATTAATCACCACACAGGCCCCGTGGCGAGCGGCCCGCCCGGCCACCGCTTGCAGGAACTCCCCCTCCAGGGGAAGCGATACGTTACGGGCGTGGTCCGCGTCGTCGTACCAGGAAATATGGTTACAGAATTCCGGCAGCACCATGATATCCGGTCGGCACTCCCCGGCGGCCTGGTCGATCATTCGCAGGCAGGTCGCCAGGTTGGCGTCAACGTCGGTGCCGCTGGCAAACTGCAGGCAGGCTACTCGGGTCATAGAACTCCGGTGATTGTCGCTCAAACAACATAATGTTATGCTTTTATAACATTTGGGGCAAATAAGCATAAACGCATGAATATTTTCATTCTCGGCCTGGGCCACGTGGGCAAGGCCCTGGCAGTGCGGTTGCGCGGCGCAGGCCACTCGGTCATGGGCAGCACAACCACCGAATCCAAGGTGGCTGAACTGAGCAGCTACGCCGATCAGGTGGCCGTGTTGCGGGGCTCGGATACCGAGCGACTGGTGGAAGCCGCCGACGGCTGTGACGTGCTGGTGGTCACGGTGGCACCGGACGTCCGGAATACCCGCACCGTGGAAGAACGCCACCGACACTATCACGAGGTCCTGGTCGAGAGTTGCCGCAGCGCCGCGACGGCCTGTCCGCGGGTCATTTTCCTGTCCTCGTTCTCAGTTTACGGCGACGGGGGCCCCGGCGATGAACCGGTCACCGAGGAAACCGCGACCGGCAATACGGAAGAGCCCTCCTCCCGCTACTACCAGGAGGCGGAGCAGCAGGTACTGGCCCATGAAGCGGGCTGCGTGCTGCGCTTTCCCGACATGTACGGTGCACCGGACGACATGAGCTTCCCCGAACGGGTCGCCTTGTGTCACCAGTACTTTGGTGGCAAGGCCATATTCAGCGCGGACGCGCCACTGTACGCCATCCACTTCGAGGACGTGGTGGACGCCGTGGTCCACACCATCGAGCATGAGCTGTGTGGCATTTACAACGTTTGTGACAACGATAACCTGCCACCCAGCAACCGCCGGGTGTTCGACGCCATCTGCGAGGAATTCGACATGGCGCCGCTGGAGTTCCTGGACCAGATCAAGGCACCACTGAAGAAAATTTCCGCCGCGAAAATCTATGGCACCGGCTACCGGGTCCGCCACCCGGACCCGAACGCCGGCATTGTCGCCAGGGTCGAATCGCGGGAGCGCACCGATTGATGCGAATCGTCATTACCGGCAGCACCCAGGGCATAGGTAAGGGCCTGGCGCGAGAGTTCCTGCAGCGCGGCCACCGGGTGCTGATCAGCAGCCGCAACCCGGAGCGGGTCGCGGCAACCCGAGAGGCTTTATCAGCCCTCCCCGGAACGGTGGCTGGGCAGACCTGTGACGTGGCGGTGGCTGGAGAGGTTCAGGCGCTGTGGGACCGCGCACTTGAAACTTTCGGTGGCGTCGACATCTGGGTCAACAATGCCGGCCTGGCACGCACCGTCTGGCCCATCCTCGACGTACCGCAACCGGAACTGGAAACCATGGTCACGGGGAACATGCTCGGCACCATCAACGGTTGCCGGGTCGCAGCTCGGGGCATGCTGGCCCAGGGTGGCGGCAAGATTTTCAATATGCTGGGGGGCGGCAGCGACGGCGAGTACTTCCCCGGCATGGGCATATACGGCACAACCAAGCGCGGCCTCAATTACTTTACCGATGCCCTGGTCAGGGAACTGCGGGACAGCCCCCTGGTCATCGCCAAGATCCGCCCGGGCATGATCATCACCGAGGCCGTGATCCGGGAGATCGAGGCCGACCGGGACAACTTCGAGCGGTCGCGAAATCGTATGAACACCCTGGTGGATACAGTGGCGACAGTGGCGCCCTACCTGGTGGACGAGATGCTCGCCTGCGAGCAGAGCGGCCGCAAGATACGCTGGCTGAGCCCCGCAAAAATCACCGGGCGCATGCTGAAAAGCCTGTTCACCAGGCGCCCGGACCAGTTTGAACCTTTCGGCCTGTAGGCCGGCCAACCCCCACCTGGAAACTTGAAGATGAGCACTGATACCAAGACCATAGACCAGTTCCTGGCAGAAAACCCCGATGTCGATGTCAGCCACGCCTGGGAGCGCTGCTGGGGCATCCTGACTGACGTCAAGGAACGCATTGCGGCCCGGTTTCCCGGCCTCGAACAGGAACCGAATACTGTTGACCGCAACTACTACACCTCACCCAATGGCGAGTTCGAGGGCTCCTTCCAGGCCTGGAGCGGCCCGGGTTGCGACTGGCTGGTCAGTTCCTGGCTGGGCAACCGCCAGGCCTCCATTCTCGACATGAACGCCACGGCGTTCCTGTCCCAGGAGACCGACGTACCCCACTTCGTCATGGTGTTCGGCACGATCCCGAAGCTGTTTTTCTATTTCGATTTCACGCCGCGCCGCAACCTGATGGTGGACACGGATTACCTTGACCGCTACTACGGCACCATCAACGAGGAGTACCTGGCACTGCGCGGTCACCCCGACTTCCAGTGGTCGGTCAGCCACGGCACCTACATGCGCGCCCTGGTCAACCCTTCCACCCAGAGCCTGACCGCGGATCTCAACGACGCCAATATCGATCTGCTGGGTGACTACGCCTACCGCATGCTGGACCACTGGCTTGGCTGGCTGGACCAGGCGACGCCGGTAGCGGAGAGCGAACGCGCCGCGCTGCAGTCCCTGGATTACACCGTGCGGGAACTGGGCTACGCCCGCGACCCGATGAACAAGCTGGCCGAGCAGGTGTTCGGCGCCGACCAGGTACAGGCCATGCTCGAATTGCGCATGGGTAAGGAGCAGATGCGGCGCACCCGCCCGGCCGGCTGAGCATGACCCGGTTTCTCGGTATCGACCTGTCCGAGGGCATCCGTCGCCATCATCTGCTGGCCTACTTCTGCGCCGCGTTCATTTCCTCGTCGTACGCGGGTGCACTGGCCATCCTGCAGCCGGGCTTGCTGCATGAAATGGGCATCGACCGGGGCAGCCAGGCCACCCTCACCGGCAATCTCAGCGCCATGCAGGAGGTTATTCTGATCCTCGCCATGGGACTGGTGGGGATTCTCGCGGATCGCTACGGGCGCAAGCCGGTATACGTCTTCGGCCTGTTGATGACTTCCATAGGCTTCACCCTGTATCCCTTTGCCGGCAGTATTTCGCAACTGGTGCTGTTCCGGGTCGTCATCGCTCTCGGCAGTGCCGCCATGATCGGCATGATGGTAACCGTGATCGCCGATTACTCCCGGAACAGCACCCGCGGCAAGGCCAACGGCCTGCAGGGTCTGATAGCCACACTGGGGGCCTTTATACCGCCACTGTTGGCCGGCCTGCCAAAAGTCTTCGTCGACCAGGGACTGACGGAACTGGAAGCCCAGCGGATGACCTTTGCCGTGGCCGGCAGCATGGGCGTGTTCGGCGCCCTGGTGGCGGCGATCGGGCTGGCTCCCCACGCTCGCCAGAGCGCGGACCTGGCCCGGGAGTCGGTGCTGGTCATGCTGCGTCATGGTGCACGCGCCTCCCGCGACCCGGGTATCGCCCTGTCCTATGGCGCGGCCTTCATTTCGCGCGGGGATCTGGCGGTAACGGGGGCCTTCATGAGCCTGTGGCTGGTGCAATTCGGCACGGCCTCCCTTGGGATGCAGCCCAGTCAGGCCATGTTCGAACTGGCCATGCCGCGGGTGCTGGTGGTGGTGTCCGGCGCGCTGGCCGGGTCGCTGCTGATGGGATTTGTCAGCGACAGGATCAGCCGGGTTCGGGCGGTGTCGCTGGCCTCGGGACTGGCCGCACTGGTCTACGGCGCCATGTTCCTGGTCACCGATCCCACCGCGGACTGGGTCTTCTTCCTGCTTGGCGTCATGGGGGTGGCGGAAATCTCAGCCTTCGTCTCCAGCCAGGCGCTGGTGGGTGAACGGGCCCTGGCGGCGCGGCGCGGGGCGATTATCGGGTTGTTCGGCGTCGCGGGCGCCGTGGGCATCCTGATCGGGACGTCCGGCGGTGGCTGGCTGTTCGCCCATTACGGTCCGTCGACGCCTTTCGTCCTGTTCGGCGTCCTGAACGCCGTGGTCTTCCTCTGGTCCCTGCGGGTACCCGGCTGAACCTGCTTCAGGGCGTAAACCCCTCCGGCAGGCGCTCACAGCGCTCATCGAGGATTTCCCAGGGCGCTTTGGAATCGACGTGTATGTGACGCGACAGGGGGATGCCGGGATCGCCATCCAGCAGACCCGCGGGAACCCAGTAAAACCCGGCTGCCGGTACATGCTGCGGTACCACCGAGCCGCAGGTGGCGCAGAAGCGGGAGGTAAACTCGGCACCCGGCAGCCGGAACTCGCGTATTTCGTCTTGACCCCGCAGCCAGCTGAAGGCCTCCTCCGGCGCCAGCGCCGCAGCACAGGAGGCGCCACCGGTCAGCTTGCGACAGCGTGAACAGTGGCACTTGTAGATGTCCGAACTGAACCCGGCGACTTCAAAAGCCACGGCGCCACAGAGGCAGGAACCGCTGATCACGACCTGCCCTCCCCGATAATAAAACGGCGCCGGTACTGCGCAAATTGCTCCCTGAGACCGGCCTCGGTAAATCCGTACTGCTCCAGTGTGTAATCGTGGGGCGGCCGCAGCTCGCGCCGGTTGAATTCCTGCCACTGGTTCATCTCTGACTCTGCCTCCGGGGTAAGCTCCATGCCCAGGAAATCGTAGATCTTACGGATCTCCACCAGGGGCTGGCTGACGGTATCTTTGAACCACAGGTCCAGGAACCGGTCCGCCGGCATCTGCTCGCGTACCGCCATGGTCTTGCGCATGCCATTGGCGAACTTTCGCGCCCATTGCTCGCCGGCCACCACCGGGTCGGCGCTATCCGAGTATATAACCCAGACCCCGAAGATAAGACTGGTCAGTGATGGAATGGTCTCCACCGGATCACGGTGACTCTGTACCACCTTCGCATCGGGAAACACCTTGAATACCAGGTCCATGTAGTGCAGGTGGTGTGGCGCCTTCAGGGCCCAGCGCTGACCCTGCTGACCGGTTTTCTTTTTCTGCCACTGCAGGAACTGCAGTAGCAGCTTCAGGTACTCGTAGCCCGGTGTGTGGTCCTGAGCCTCCACCCAGGCATCGAAGGCCGGTATATGCGCAAAGGCCTGGGTGTTGAAACTGTAGAAGGACTGCTCCAGCAGCATGATGTCCTCGTCGGGACCCAGGGCGTCCATGGGGTGGATCGACAACAACTCCGGGTTGGCATCCACCATGGCCTGCATTTCCGCTTTGGCCTCAGGAATACGGCGATCACCGGCACGGGTAAAATCCCAGTCGAGGGCGGGACAGGGAAACCGCACCTCGTACCACAGGGGCGCGAACATACGGGGATCGGCCGCTATGGTGCGGTGCAACATGGTGGTTCCGGTGCGGGGCAGCCCCGCAATGACCAGTGGTTCCCTGATTTCCTCCTCACGGATCTCGGGAAACCGTTTCAGGTAATCCTGCACGCGCAGTCGGGTGGACAGGATGTCGACCAGCCGCTGGCACAATACTGCCCGACCCACCTCGTTGAGATCGGCCTCGTGTTCGAGCGACCAGGCCATTCTTTCCAGTGGCTCGCGGTAACTGTCGTCACCGAAATCCACCAGGCCATCCACCGCGCGGGCCGCCTGTACCAGCTCATCGGGGTCCAGCGTCATCTCTTTCATTGCCAGTAATACCTCACCATGGCAATCACCAGGGAAATTGCCACCAGGGGAATAATCCAGCGGCTCAAGCGAGCCTGTTTTTCCGGATCCATCGGCGACCCGAAACGTTCCAGCACCAGTACCATCACGGCGACTCCGCCGAAAATCAGCAACAGCAGTAAAAACAGATTACTCACTCGCGACCCCCTCTTCCCCGCACTCTGACCCAATCCGTTGCGCCGTTCCCGCCCTTACCCTGGCATACCACCGGGCAGGCTCGGCTATTTCTCCCTCCTCGTCCAGTGCCGGGTAGGCCAGGCCACGCTCATCGCAGAATGCCCGGACCGCGGGATGCCCCCACTGGAAAAACAGCCGCCGGCAGGTGTCGGGATCAATGCGAACCTGATCGTATAGCCCCGCCGCCTGCCGCTGGCGCTGGGCTTCCGCGAGAATGATTCCGGCAGCAACCGAGACATTGAGTGAGGCCACCATCCCGACCATGGGAATACATACCTCGGCATCTGCCAGCTTGCTGCCCTCCTCGCTGATCCCGCGCTTTTCCGCCCCCAGCAACAGCGCCGTGGGTAAGGTGTAATCAATCTCCCGGTAATCCACGGCCCGGGGCGACAGGTTCGCCGCCACGACCTGGAACCCCGCCTGCCGCAGGGGCGCCAGCGCCGGGCCCAGCGCGGTGTGTCGCAGTACTTCCAGCCACTGGTGAGAGCCCGTGGCGGTACCCCGGTAGGCGCGGTAATCCTCCTCCCCCAGCACCGCGTGGACCCGCATGACGCCGACCGCATCACAGTTGCGCAGAATGGCGGACAGGTTGCGCTGTTTGTGCACGAAATCGGTCACCACCGTCAGGTCGGGCTGGCGCTGGGACAGTACCCGGCGCAGCCGTGCGATGCGCTCCGGCGTCATCCGTTACGGGACCCGGATCTCAGCCCGCCTGCCGACCCGGGTCATCCAGTTCAACTGGCGCGGCACCGCCGGCAAATATCACCCTGGCCAGACCTTCCGCCAGTTCGAAAATCTGGGTCGAGACAACCCGGTAGTGCGAGCGCGAAATCTTCCACTCACCGTCGATGCGGGTGAACTCGTCCTCGTAAAAGCCTCCCAGCTGGGTCACCAGTTGCCGGCGGGTGTCGATCAGGAAGTAATACAGCCCGAAAGTCCCGCTGGCCCGGTCCTCGCTGTCGATGCGAACCTGGGGATTCTGGCCGTGGTGCATCTCGATGATATGGTCCTGGCAGGCCAGTCTGGTGAAGACGGCGACCACCTCGTCGCGGTCATCGAAGCAGCCGATGCGGCCGTAGTCCAGCTCGATTTTGCCGGGGGCGAAGCACTCCCGCATGACTTCGGGTTGCTTGTTGTCGCAGGCACTGAAGTAGCGCGACTTGAGTTGCTTGATATCCTCTATGGCCTCCAGCCGGGCGACCCGTTGCTCCAGGTTCACGACGCATCCCGCAGCAGCTGCGGGGACAGCTTCCTTACCATCCGCTCGATGCCCTCGCGCCAGTCCACCCGGGTCGGGCCAATCAACTCGTGCATACGGGTCGTATCAATGGCCAGGCTGCCGAACGCTTTGGGATCTTCCCGGAACACCGGTTCCAGCCCGGTCAGTTCCGTGAGCAGTTGGCACCACTCCTCGATACTGGTTTTCTCCGACCCGCCAAAATTTACGGTGGTCACCTCCGGCGTGGCCGCCGCCAGCAGGCGCGGCAATTTTTCCAGGTAGTCGTCGGCATGTAAGAGGTTGTAGTAATTGGGCCGGTCGGGGTGCACGTCGATGGGGGCACCCTGTTCCATCATCAACAGGTGATACCAGGGCCAGCCGCCATTATCGCCGTAGGGCACGCTGAGCCGCGCAATGGTTGTTGGAATGCCCAACTGGTGGGCGGTGAATCGGCACACGGTCTCTGCCGCTATCTTGCTGATGCTGTAGGTGGGAAACATGGACCGGTGATTGTCTCCCAGCGGTGAGTTCTCGGCCCGCGGTTCCTGACCGGCGTATTCATACACCGCGGTGGAGGATAGATGCAGAAAGGCCCGGGCTTCGCGGCAGTGCAGCATCAGCCTGCCCACCCCCTCGGCATTGGCCGCCAGGTCGTAATCGAAGTCGCCGCTTTTCACCACCGCAAAGTTCAGCACGTAATCGAAATCCCGCGGCAGCTCGTCAAGGCTGCCGGGCTGCGCCAGGTCGACCCGGTGACAGGTCGCCCCCAGGGACTCGATGCGCTGGCGATCCTCGTCACTGGAAAAGCGGGCCAGCGTGTGCACGTCCGCCTGCCCCGACCAGGCGGCCACCACGGGCTCCGCCACCTGCCCGGTGGGTCCGGTAATCAGGATTTTCTTGCCGCTTATCTCAACGGGGGAATACACCATGATGCTCCTCTACTATTCCTATGACGGTCAACAGTAGCAGTTCGAGGGCCGGTGCCGCTTCACCCATTCAGGGGATTCAATCGCTGGCCAGATCCAGGCGGTAGGCCCGGGGGATCTGGTCCGCGGAACTGACCGTGCAATCCAGGTCCCTGAGCAGACCGTCCTTGAGGCTGTAGACCCAGCCGTGCACCGCCAGTGGCTGGCCCCGGGCCCAGGCGCTCTGGGCGATAGTGGTGTGACAGACATGGGAAACCTGCGTTATGACGTTGAGTTCACACAGCCGGTCCATCCTGGCCTCTTCGTCCGGCAGGCTATCCAGGTGACGTCGATAGCGGTGTTGCACGTCCCGAATATTGCGCAGCCAGTTGTCGATCAGGCCATTGTCGGCATTTTCATAGGCCGCACGCACGCCGCCACAGCCGTAGTGGCCCACGACCATCACATGCTTCACCTTCAAAACGTCCACCGCATACTGCAGCACGGACAGGCAATTGAAATCCGTGTGCACCACCACGTTGGCCACGTTGCGGTGGACGAAAACCTCGCCGGGCAACAGGCCGACGATCTGGTTCGCGGGAACCCGCGAGTCGGAGCAGCCGATCCACAGGTATTCCGGATTCTGTTGCGCGGCCAGCTTCTCGAAGAATCCAGGATCACTGGTCTTGATCCGGTTCGCCCAGCGGGCGTTGCTCTCCAGGAGCTGTTTTGGGTCACTCATCGGGGATTACAGCAGGGAAATACTGAGGCGGGATACAGATACCCGGTTACCACCCCCGGCTATCGAAGCCTCGAGTCCCTTCACTGAGACAGATTGCATTTGCTGGGCCAGGGCCGGCATGTCGATAGCGGGGTACTGCTGCGGTTCCCAGGTGGTGATCCCGACGCTGACGGTGGCATCGATCACCGCACCGCGGCCGTCATCAACTGAAAAGGTCTCGACATCGTTTCTCATCCGCTCTGCGATATCCATCGCCATGGCCTCGCTACAGGCCGGCAACAGCACGGCTATGCGCGAATTCGACAGGCTCGCCAGCATATCGGTGGCACGCAGGTCGGAGGATATCCGCTGGGCTACCTTCTTGACCGTGAAATGGGCGGTATTATCACCGTAGTGCTGGAGGAAATCCTGGTACTCGTCAATCTCCATCATCAGGATGCTCAGGGGCTGGTCCGCGCGTCGGGCGCGGGCGATTTCGCGCGCGATATCCTTCTGGAAACCGCGCATGTTACTGATCTGGGTCAGCGGGTCCAGCATGGTGAGCTGGGAGATCTGCTGTTGCCGCACCGCGTTCTTGAAACAGCAGGAGATGACGGCGGCCAGGTGGGCCACGATATCCTCCTCCGCCTCATCCAGGACCAGGGAATCGTCCCGCAGACCCAGGTGCAGGCTGCCCATCATCCGGCCCGCATCCATCAGGGGCAACAGCAGGGCATATTCTATGCCGTGATCGGCTTTCAATACCTCGAACATGCGCGAGTCGGTGGCATCCAGCAACACCACGTCGGGCTCGAGTTCATAGAGCTCCTGTATATCGTAAACGTCCCGGTGCAGTTGCAGGTGATAGCCATAGCGTTGCCCGCCTACGATAAGGCCCGCCAGTACCTGTTCCGGGTCATAGAGCCACAGCTCGGCCACTGGCAGGCTGAAATGGCGTGGCATACTGACCAGCAGCACTTCCAACAGCGCCTGCAGGTCGGTGGCCTCCAGCAACATGTGCTCCAGCTGCTGGGCCTGCTGGTACATGTAACGATTGACCGTGAGGGTTTCCGTCAGGCGCCGTTCCCTGACTTCTGCGCGCGAAGGCGCCGGAGGAGCACCGTATATCTCCTCGCCTACCGCGCTCTCGAAGCCTTTGTATTCTTCCATTATCGCCACCTAGCCCGCCAGTGCAGGTGCTTTACCCTGCCTGCTGTTATTGTTTGCATCCTAGTGTAGGACGCATATACTTGCGATGCAATCCGGGGGGTGGCCGGGCGCTGAGCGCCGGGCCTGAGACGCCAGCCAGGCGAACCCTTTGAACCTGATCCGGTTAGAACCGGCGTAGGGACAGGTACAGCCTTCCTCAACGTTCCGTTATTCCAACCGGTTCTCTTTCGTTAGCAAGGGAGAACCCAAATGCACAAGCTACTGACAGCCGCCACCCTAGGCCTGTTTGCTGCCGCCCCGCTGCTGGCCCAGGAGCGGGAACTGGAAGAGGTGGTGGTCACCGCAGAGTTCAGGAATATTCCGCTGCTGCGGCAGGCCGTGAGCACCACCGTCCTGACTTCCGCTGATATCGAGCAGCGCGCAGCCCAGCACCTGGAGGACATGCTGGGCTCTGCTCCCAACGTCAACTTTGCCAGTGGCGCATCCCGCGCCCGCTTCTACCAGATTCGCGGTGTCGGCGAGCGCAGCCAGTTCGTTGAGCCACTGAATCCCTCGATCGGTTTTGTCATCGACGGTGTGGATTTCAGTGGCCTGGGAACCGCGGGCAATTTGTACGATGTGGCCCAGGTGGAAATTCTTCGCGGCCCGCAGGGCACGCTGCACGGTGCCAATGCCCTTGCGGGACTGATCAATGTTCGCAGCAACCCGCCCGAGGCGGAGCCTGGCCTGCAGGTGGAGGGCATGCTCGGGGACTTCAACAGCTGGAGCGCCGGCATCACCGCCACAGGGCCCCTCATCGCCGACAGCCTGTTGTACCGAATGGCAGTGCACAGCTACCAGAGCGACGGATTCATTGAAAACGAGTTCCTCGATCGCGACGACACCAACAACCGGGACGAAACCAGCCTGCGCGGCAAGCTGCGCTGGCTGACCAGTGATACCGCCACCCTGGATCTGGCGATCATGCACTTCGACGTGGACAATGGCTACGACGCGTTCTCCCTGGATAACACCCGGGAAACGCTGTCAGACCAGCCGGGCCAGGACCGGCAGAAGAGCACCGCCCTGGCCCTGGACTGGCGCCAGCAATACGACCACCTGGATCTGCAGGTCCTCATGAGCTGGGCCACAACCGAGACAGACTACGGCTTCGACGAGGACTGGAGTTACAGGGGCATTGCCCCGGGGTGGGAATATTCCTCCTTTGATCGCTACCGGCGCGACCGGGACAGCGCCAGCGCCGAGCTGCGCCTGCTCTCCAATGAGCATTCGCGTGTGTTCGGGGGCCGGGGCCAGTGGGTGGCGGGCCTGTACTACCTGGGAGACCGTGAAGACCTGCGCCGCGACTATACCTACCTCGACGATGTCTTTTTCAGTCGCTATGACACTGACACCCTGGCCGTATTCGGTCAGTTGGACACCATCCTGTCAAGCGCACTGACCCTGATCGCCGGCCTGCGACTGGAACAGCGTGGCACCGACTATCGCGACAGCAATGCGGTTGCCGCCGATCCGGACGAGAATCACTGGGGCGGACGGCTGGTGCTGCAGTACGAGGTTTCAGAACTTGCCATGCTCTACGGCGGTGTCTCCCGCGGCTACCGGGCCAATGGCGTCAACGCCGGCGTGCTGGCCAGCATGCGGGTCACGGATGACCCCGGCAGCCTCGATCGTCTCGGTCGTCTGCAAGAATTCGACGCCGAGTACCTGGTCAACTGGGAAACTGGCGTCAAGGCGGACTTTCTGGACAAGCGCCTGCAGACTCGCCTGGCACTGTTTTACATGGATCGCCAGGACCAGCAGGTGAAAGGCTCGCTGGTGATACCGCGGCCGGACGGCAGCACCGCGTTTATCGACTACACCAGTAACGCCGCGGAGGGGGACAATTACGGCCTGGAACTGGAACTGGACTGGCTGGCGCTGGACGACCTGCAGCTGTACGCCAGTATCGGCCTGCTCGAAACCGAGTTTCAGGACTATGTCAACGCGGACGGCGTGGATCTGTCCGGCCGCGAGCAGGCTCACGCGCCGGGTTACCAGTATGCGCTGGGTGGCCGCTATGACTTTGGCCGGGGATTCTACCTGCGGCTGGACCTGGAGGGAAAGGACGATTACTTCTTCTCCGACCGTCACGAGGTGAAGTCACCCGCCTACGACCTGGTCCACCTGCGCCTGGGCTTTGATGCCGCGCAGTGGTCACTGGCACTATGGGGAAGAAACCTGACAGACGAGGATTATTTCGTGCGCGGCTTCGGCAGCTTCGGCAACGACCCGCGCAAGGAGTACGTAACCGAGCCCTACTACCAGTACGGCGAACCGCGTATGCTGGGCATCAGTGCCAGCTACCGTTTTTAGCAGGAGCCATAGCATGAAACTGACCGCGGAACTGAGCCTCTATCCCCTGCGGGACGAGTACGTCCCTGTCATCAAGGACTTCATCGCCGCGCTGCACGATCACGGCAACCTGGATATTGTGACCAACGCGATGAGCACCCAGGTATGCGGCGACTTCGACTACCTGTTCGCGATTATCCGTCAGGAGCTGAAAGCAAGTGTTCAGAAGCACGGCAAACAGGTCATGGTGGTCAAGTTCATTCCCGGCGATCTTACGATTCGCCGGTGATTCATACCTTGCTGGAGGCCACCGCGGTCATCCTCGGGGTGGCCTACCTGCTGCTGGCGGTGCGCGAAAGCCTGTGGTGCTGGTACGCCGCGTTTGCCAGCACCACAATCTTCCTGTTCCTGTTCTGGCGGGTCAATCTGCTGATGGAGTCGGCCCTCCAGGTCTACTACCTGGTCATGGCGGTTTACGGCTGGTGGCAGTGGCAACATGGCCGAGAGGGGGATGGTCAGCTGGAAATTTCCTCCTGGCGCCTTTCCCAGCATTCACGGGCCATCGGTGCCATCCTGCTGTGCTCCGTGGTTAGCGGCGGCCTGTTGCGGGAATACAGCACGGCCGTGCTGCCCTTCCTGGACTCGTTCACCACCTGGGGCAGTATTGTGACCACCTGGATGGTAGCCCGGAAAATTCTGGAGAACTGGCTTTACTGGCTGGTGATAGACAGCGTTTCCATTTTCCTTTACCTCGACCGGGGACTTTACCTCACCGTGCTGCTGTTTGCCCTGTACCTTGTCATTGCCCTGTTCGGATATCGCCAATGGCTGCAACACTACCGCGCCCGGTCCGCCTGAGACTGCAGCAGACCCTCGGTCAGTGGCAGCACTGGCAGCTGGAGACGCCACTGTCGCAACCGCCTGTACCGACCCGGGTGCTGACGTCGGGCCTGAGCAACTTCAATGTCCTGGTGGAGGCGGGGCGTCAGTTCGTGGTGCGGCTGGACGGGCTGGACCCCGCTGCCATTGGCCTTAACCGGCAGGCCGAGTGGCGCGCCCTGCAAAATGCCGCGCAACAGGGCCTGGCGCCCACCCCGCGCTACCGCAACCCCGAGTTGGGAAGCCTGGTGTGTGACTACCTGGAACCGGACACCGACACCTGCCAGAATCCCGGGACTGTGGCCAGACTGCTGCAGGGCATACATCGCCTGCCCCCCGTTCACGCCAGGTTGGACCTGCGTGAACGCATGCTGCGGTATGAACACAGACTGGCAAACCACGGCACCAGTCGGAACGCGCTGTCGTTATCGCGCCGGGAGGCGCTGGCGGCGCTGGAACAGCTGGAACAGCTGGAACAGCTGGAACAGCTGGAAATTGACCCGACCAGCCCGGTGCTGTGCCACAACGACTTGTTGGCAGCCAACCGGGTGACCAGCGGCGGAACACTGTGGGCGCTGGACTGGGAGTACTGCGCCATGGGGGATCCGTTCTTCGACCTCGCCGTGGTCGTCGTGGGGGATCAACTGGACCCGGCCGAAACCGGGGATCTACTGACGAGCTACCTCGGGCGCCAGCCGGATGAGGCCAGCCGCAGGCGGCTGTATTGGCACTCGACCGTTTATCGCTATCTGGAACAGCTCTGGTATGCCGCCTATCGCAAATAGCCGAGCGCCACTGGCCGTGTGCCACTGGCCGTGTGCCACTGGCCGTGCGCCACTAATCGCGGAAATTATTGAACTGCAGCGGGGCGCCGAAGTCCTCCTCCCTCAGCATGGCAATCACCTGCTGCAGGTCATCCCGTTTTTTCCCGGTGACCCGCACCTGCTCGCCCTGAACCTGGGCCTGAACCTTGAGCTTCGAGTCCTTGATTTTTCTGACGATGGACTTGCACTGGGCGCTGTCCAGGCCATGTTTCAGTACCACGGTTTCCTTTACCTGCTTGCCTGATGTCAGCGGTTCGCTGCAATCCATGGCCGCGGGATCAATATCACATTTGATCAGCGAGCTCCGAAGCATGTCTTCCATCTGGGAGACCTGGAATTCCGCCTCAGCGGCTATCACCACCGTACGCTCCTCCCGCTCGAAACTGGCATCCACGCCTTTGAAATCAAACCGGTTGGCCACGATACGGCCCGCCTGATCCACCGCATTGGTCAACTGATGGACATCCACTTCCGAAACCACATCGAACGAAGGCATTGTGCTAATCTCCCGCTAGCCGTTGTCAACCGGTGGTCCATGGTAATGACCTGCACCGACATTACAATGCCGATTTTATGCTAGACAGGGAATCACGCCCACACTGGCATATTCTCGGCGCAGGCGCCATGGGCAGCCTGTTTGCTGCTGCCCTCAGCGAAGCGGGAGCGCAGGTTACCCTGCTGTTGAGGAATTCGACTGCACTCAGCCGCTGGCAGCAGCGACCGTGGCTCGAGATCAGCGCGCCGGAACAGCCCACCCGCCGCTGTGAACTGTCGGTCTCGCTGAATGCAGACCCGGCCCCCATAGAGCGACTGCTGGTCTGCACCAAGGCCAACGACGCATCTGCCGCGGTGGCGGAGGTGAGCCACCGACTCGGTCCCGGAGACCTGATCCTGCTGCTCAGCAACGGCATGGGGGCGGGCGAAGAAATAGCGGAGCAGTGCCCGGACCCGGCGTTGGCGCTCGGTACCACGACCGAAGGCGCCTACCGCAACGGTACGTTCAGTATCCACCACGCAGGCCGTGGCCTGACCCGTCTGGGCGCCCCGGGGCAGGCCCGTGCGCCGGACTGGTTTGATCTCTGGGGGGACCTCGCGCTCGACTGCCGCTGGGAACCCGATATCCAGCACGCCCTGTGGCGCAAGCTGGCGATCAACTGCGCTATCAATCCCCTGACTGCAATACATGGCTGCCGCAACGGGTCGTTGAACCGGGAACCACTGACCGCTGAGGTAAGCCGCCTGTGCGCGGAAATTGCCGCGGTACTGGTCGCCCGCGCGATGTCGGACCTGGCGCAGGATCTGCATGACGAGGTGCGCGGGGTGATCGGGGCCACCGCCGGCAACCGGTCATCCATGCTCCAGGATATCGAGGCCGGTCGGCCGACCGAAATCGAGTACATTACCGGGTTCCTGGTTAGTCAGGCCGAGCGGATGAATGTGCCGGTGCCGGCGAACCGGTCGTTATTGAACGCGGTCCGGCAACTTGAGCGGAGGCGCTGAGCCGCGCCCGTATAGACCGGCGATCATGCCGCGCAGGGTTTTGCGCCACTCGTCCAGCGAGCTCTCGGGGCGCAGCAGGGCCTGGCCCTGGCCGAGGCTCTCGGTCGCGGTCCCGCGTCGCACCAGTTCCAGCAGGCACAGGCGATCGTCGCACTGCAGCTGCAGACGCAGCATTTCGCCCGGGGAGGGTCGGCGCGGCTCGGTCCCCGGACGGTACAGAACCGGCTCCGGAACCAGTGCGTGCGCATTACTCAACCTCGCCCGGTCGACATACTGCAGAACACCCCGCTGCAATTCCTCCATCAGCCATCGACGGGACAGGCCTGCGGGCAATTCGGCCTGGGCACTGATTTCCCAGTTGCCCAGCGCCAGTTCAATGGGGACCGGGCGCAACCACCACAGCGTGCCCAGGCTTGCCAGCAATATCCCTGCCAGCGCGGCCGTGCACGACATCACCAGGCGGCCTCGGCGACGCTGCGCGAGCCCGGTCTCGGATTCACCCCCGTCACGCAGGTCCACCGGTATCGGCGGCGGGACCTCCTGCTCGGGTGCCGGCCGAAACCAGGGTCGCGCCTCCTGCAACAGCGGGTTGAAGGGCGCCATCGGAATCTCGCGGGATACTTCTCGCAACACCTGGCGTACCTGGTGGGTATTGGGGGGCCGGTCCGCAGGATCTTTCGCCAGTAGTTGTTGCACCAGGGCGGTCAACGCCACCGGCAGCGGCTCAGCGCCCGGGCGCAGGGTCGCAATAGGCGCAGGGTCTTCCCGCAACAGGGCGACCGGATCCAGCCGCCCCCGGCTCAGGAAGGGTCGGGTGCCGGTCAGCAGGCGGTACAACAGGCAACCGAGGGCAAACAGGTCCGAACGCACGTCCAGGCTTTCTCCGCGATACTGCTCGGGCGACAGGCAACCCGGGCTGCCGATACCGCCGGACAGGTCGCCTACGGGTCTCGCAATCCCGAAGTCTCCCAGCTTGATTCGGCCGGACTCCGTCAACAACAGGTTGGATGCCTTGATATCTCCGTGCACAACTCCCCGATGGCGCGCGCCAGCGAGGGCGGCGGCGGTATCCGCGCCCACCTGGAGCACGCTGGCGAGCGACAGGCGGGTGTTGGCAAGCACGGTTTCCAGGTCCGCACCGGCAACATACTCCATCACCATGGCCAGGTGTTCACGCGAATGGATCAGGTCAAACACCTGGACCACCCGGGAACTTTGTATCGACGCCACCAGGCGGGCCTCCCGCAGCAGCTGCTCGCGGCGTTCCCGTTCCTCGGGCAGATCATAAATCTTGATGGCGACCTGGCGCATCAGGCGGCCGTCGTAACCCTGGACAACGCGGCCCTGACCACCGCTTCGAAGCAGCCGCAGTACCCGGTAGGGGCCGATCGTGCCGTGCACGCGCTCAGGACACCGGGGATATTCCGGTCGCCCGCACCCGCTGCTGCAAAGCACTGGCGGAGATGCACAACGACCGGGCAGCCAGTTCCTCGTCACCGCCGTGAGCAACTACTGCCGCCAGCAGTTCACTTTGCGGTATCTGCCCGGGCAGGCGAAAAACCGGGTGCGCATCCAGGTAGCGAGTGAGCGCTCCGCGGGAAACACCCAGGCACCGCGCCGTGGTTGCCACCTGAAACAGGCATTCCCGATATACCCTGGCCAGCTCTTCTTCGCCGACATCCGCCATCCGGCGCAGGCCGCGGTCGTCTTCTTCCGCAATTCCCCCGGATATATCTGCCGCGACCAGGCCCGGGGATGATGCCACCCCGGACACCGCCTGTTCCCGCAACCTGCGATACAGGGTCAGCGGCAGCTGCGGTAACTCGTCGCTGTCGAGCACAACAGCACGCAGAACATTATCCAGTTCGCGCACATTACCCGGCCAGTGATAGCTGAGAAGCCAGTAAAACAGCTGGGTCCACGCCGCGATCAATTGCGGCGCCGACTCGGGCCCCGGCAACAGTGGCTCGCGGCCGTGCAATCGCAGCCCGGTTTCCAACAGGTGCCAGCCGATAACCCCGATATCCTCGCGATGGTCGCGCAGTGCGGGCAGGCAGATTTCGCCGGCTCCCAGGCGATGGCGCAGGGCCGCACTGAACGCCGCTTCCGCACTGTCCAGATCGGCGTCGGTGGCGGATATGACGCGCAATTCGATAGTCCGTACGGCGCCGCCAACGGGCTGGATCTCCCGCTGCTGCAACGCGCGCAAAAGTTGTGGCTGGATCTGTGCCGGCGCGTCACCTATCTCATCCAGGAACAGGGTGCCGGACCGGGCCTGGCCAAAGTAACCGCTGCTACCCCGTTCGGCGCCGGTATAGGCGCCACGGGTGGCGCCGAACAACAGGGCTGGAGCCAGGTCTGCAGGCACCGCGGCCATGTTAACCGCCACCCAGGGGCCATCTGGCCGGGGCCCCAGGTCGTGAATGGCTCGTGCGACCAGTTCCTTGCCCGTCCCGGTCTCACCGCGAATCAGCAGGTCGTCCCCCGCGGCGGCAAGGCGCCGCACCTGTTCCCGCACTGATTCCATGGCTGCACCGGTACCCAGGAGTCCGGGCACGGTGCAGCCCGGTTTTCGGCCCGGCCGCAAGCCGCGATAGAGCCACAGCAATACACCATGCCCCAACAGCAGGGCGACACCCCGTTCCACCTCTGCCGCGGACAGCAAACGCTCAGCCACCAGGTCTTCCCCTCCGAGACGGCAGCGGCTGGCCCCGGGTGGACGGATGACCAGCAGGTCCGCACCGCGCGATTGCAGACACAAGGCCTGACGACTGATGTGGGGTTCTTCCAGGCCGGCGGCGTCGGACCTACCGTCCAGCGCTGGAAAACGGGGAAAACCGCGGCCAATTACGGAGTCAGCGCCAGACTCGCCGGGCTCGAGCACCGCGGTCTCGCCGATACGACCGGTATCGGGGTGGAACACAATGGCCAGCAACAACTGTGGCTCTGCGTATTGCGGCACAAGGCTTGCCACCAGGGATGAGGGGGTCGAGGCGGTGTCGGTATCTCGGTCCATTGACCAAGCTTAGCAGTTACTAGCGGAAATGCCTGACGCTAACAGGCTCAGGTGATCAGCACGAAAACCGCGAGGACCACCACCCAGGCGGCCGTGCTGCGCGACAGCAGGGCGGCGTAGCGACTGATGCGCTCGTCCGGCTCCAGGTTCGCCGATCCCTCGGCTGCTTCCGCCACCTGTTGCAGGACCTGCCCGGCGGTCAGGTCCGTTTCGAAGACCACGTCCACCAGGGCCTCGCGGCTGCCGATGAAATCCCCCGTTATGGTGAAGGCGGCAGCCATCAGCCGCGCGGGCAGCCAGTCCAGCAGAAACAGCGCCCCGTCCAGTGGCGCCTCCGCCTCCGCACGGCGGCACAAATGAACCAGTCGGTAAGCCAGTGCCCCGGCGGGCCCGAGCAGCACAAAATAGAACAAAACAGCGAACAGGCGCTGGCAGCCCTCATAGAGCAGCTCGCGCTCCACTGAGCGACTGACGTCCGCCGACGTGCCAGCGGCATCGCCCTCCAGTCCAATCTCGAGCGTACTTTGGGCGTAAAGGTAAGCGGCCTCGGTATCGCCGCGCCGGAAGTATTCCATGAACTGGTCACACATCAGGCGGTAGTCACCGCGACCGAAACTGTACAGCAGGATGAGTACCGCGCCGATCAGCCAGGGCAGCCCGAACAACACCGAAGACAGCCAGTCGAACAACCAGTGCAGCGCCAGCACAGGAGCCAGTATCGCCAAAGCAACCTGCGCGGCAACAGGCAGGGACCAGCCCGCGATCGCTTCACGCAGGTAATCGAACCACTGATCGCTGTGAACACGCGCCGCAGAGCCCCACAGCTGCAGCACGATCAGCGCAATAATGATTGCCAGGAACACCTTTTCAGCCCCCCGTTACGCCCACGGCCCCACGATAGCGCGGCCAGTCAAATGCCGGCCCCGGGTCAGTCTTGCGGCCCGGGGCAATGTCACAGTGCCCGACGATACGGGAAATGTCCATCGCCGGGTAAGCCAGCAGCAGGGCCCGGGTCAGTGCCGCCAGCTGTTCATATTGTGCACTTTCGTAGGAATCCTCATCGGTGCCTTCCAATTCGATGCCGATGCTGAAATCGTTGCAGTTCTCGCGCTGCTCGAAACAGGAATCCCCGGCATGCCAGGCCCGGTCCTCACAGCTGACGAACTGCAGCAGTTCACCGCTGCGCCTGATCAGGAAATGACTGGAGACCTGCAGCCCGCGAATCTCTCCGAAGTACGGGTGAGCGTCCCAATCGAGGCAGTTGGTAAACAACTGCTCGATGCATTCACCGCCGTACTCGCCCGGCGGCAGGGAGATATTGTGAATCACGAGCAGATCCGGTGCCACACCCGCTGGACGCGGCCCGAAATTGGGCGACGGCACCCGCCTGGCGCCTTTGACCCAGCCCTGCTCCACCCTGAGTTGCATAAGGTCCCCTTCGAGTTTGCACCCCATCATAGTGCAGCCCGGCCAGGCATTAAACTGCGGGACTAACAGCGGGGCCGGTCAACTGCTACAATTCGCGCCCCCGATGACGCAGCCACAACCAGAAGCAGCATGACAGACCTCAGCGTTCCCGACTCCGGTGTTATCCAGGCCAATATTTCCGCCGCGCTGGAGGAAGATATCGGCACCGGCGATATCACTGCCGAACTGATTCCCGCCGGGGCAATTGCCAGCGCCCGGGTCATCACGCGGGAAGACGGTGTGCTGTGCGGTCGCCCCTGGACCGAGGCGGTGTTCGCTGCGGTTGACCAGGCCATTGCCCTGCAATGGCGGTTCGAGGATGGCGATTCAATCACAGCCGGCGACACGCTGTTCACCGCCCGGGGTTCCGCTCGCGGCCTGCTGACCGCGGAGCGCAGCGCACTGAATTTCCTGCAGCTGTTATCCGGTACTGCCACCACCTGCCGCCACTATGCAGACCTGGTGGCCGGCACCGGGGTGCGCCTGCTGGATACCCGCAAGACCCTGCCCGGTTTGCGCCAGGCGCAGAAATACGCGGTGCGCTGCGGCGGCTGCCACAACCACCGCATGGGTCTCTACGATGCCTACCTGATCAAGGAAAACCACATCATGGCCTGCGGCGGCATCGCCAACGCGGTCCAGGTGGCGCGGCAAAACCATCCCGGCAAGCCGGTGGAGGTGGAGGTCGAAACACTGCAAGAACTGCAGCAGGCGATCGAGGCCGCTTGTGACCGGGTCATGCTGGATAATTTCGACCTGCCCGCCCTGCGCGAGGCGGTGCGACTGACAGCCGGCAGGCTGGAACTGGAAGCCTCCGGCAATGTCACCGAGACCACCCTGCGCGGTATCGCCGAGACCGGGGTCGACTACATTTCCATCGGCGCCCTGACCAAGGCAGCGCGGGCGCTTGACCTGTCCCTGCGCCTGCTATAGCAGGGGGCGACTGCTGACCAGCACGCCGTTATTGTCGGCGTAGATATAATCCCCTGGAGCAACGACCACCCCGCCCATATCCACGGGCACATCCCGCTGTCCCACCCCCAGCTTTTCGGTCTTAACCGGGCAGCTCCCCAGCGCCTGGACGCCCAGGTCGGTGGCACCAATTTCGTCCACATCTCGAATAACGCCAAAGATCACCAGACCAGACCAACCATTTGCCGCGGCCTTCTCCGCCAGCATATCCCCCAGCAGGGCCCGGCGCATGGAGCCGCCACCGTCCACCACAATCACCCGGCCTTCACCCGGCTCATCCACCAGCGCCTTGACCAGGGAATTGTCCTCGTGGCACTTGATCGTGACCGCCCGACCGGCAAATTGCTTGCGGCCACCGTAGTTCACGAACTGGAGCGGCAAAGCGCGGGCATCCGGGGCATCATCGGACAGGTCGGGTGTTGAAAAACTGCTCATTTCGGGTCCTCGTACTGACTGGATCGTTCATTTTAGAAAAGGGCATATAATTCTCCCAGTCAATACATGGTATATTCAGCATTCACATGGCGAATAGGGCGCCCCCGTGAAAATCAACCGTGTCGATCTCAACCTGCTGGTCTACCTCGATGCCCTGCTGCGCGAGCGCAACGTGACCCAGGCCGCCAACCAGCTCAACCTGTCACAGCCCGCCATGAGCAACGGCCTGAAACGACTGCGCGAACTGTTTGACGACCCGCTGCTGGTGCGCACCAGCGAGGGCATGACCCCCACCGAACGGGCCCTGGAACTGGAGCCGCAGGTGCGGGAGATACTGGCCAATATCGATCGCGCGGTGCAACCGCGTACGGCCTTCGACCCCGCCGGGGCCCAGCGGGTTTTCCACATCTCCGCCAGCGACTACGCCGAATCGACGCTGTTCCCGGCGGTGCTGGCCAAGCTCCGCTCCCTGGCCCCCGGGCTGACCCTGGATATCATGACCCCTTCGGACGTCAGCTTCCTGGACGTGGAACGGGGCAAGGTCGACATGGTGATCAACCGCTTCGACAGCATGCCCCAGTCCTTCCACCAGATTCACCTGTGGGATGACAGTTTTTCCTGCCTGCTCAGTCCCGAGAACCCTGTGCTGCAGGACTGGACCCTGGACAATTACCTGCGGGCCAACCACATCTGGGTGAGCAAAACCGGCATGGGCGTCGGGGTCGGGGTGGACCCCGACGACGTGCAGCGCCTGGGCTGGGTGGACGCCGCACTCAACAAACTCGGCAAGAAGCGCCAGATCCGGGTCTTCACCCGCCACTACCAGGCCGCCATGACCCTGGCCGAACAAAACGACCTGATCGTCACCCTGCCCACCCGAGCCACCCTGCTGAAAACCGACAACCCCCGCGTGGTGGTGCGCCCCGTGCCGCTGGAAATTCCACCCATGGAACTGAAAATGGCCTGGAGTCCCCTGCTGCAGCACAACCCGGCCAACCGCTGGCTGCGCAAGCTGATCACTGATACGGCGCGAGAGCTGGACGGACGGGAGCCGACCGGATGATCATTTCCTTTACAAATGGTCATGATAAAAACGATAAATTAGCTAAATTTTACTCCGAATTCTAGAATCCCTGCTTCAACGAGAGGATTCCCCCATGAGTGAACGCATCAGGCAGGGTCGGCTGCAAGTCGCCCCGGAAATTCACCAGTTGCTGGAACAGGACATCGCCCCGGGCACCGGAGTGGACCCGGCCCGTTTCTGGCAGGCACTGGACGATATCGTGCATGACCTGAGCCCCCGCAACCGGGAATTGCTGGCCCGGCGGGATGCACTGCAGGAGCGAATCGACAACTGGCACCGGGATAACCCGGGCGCCGGTTACGACCGCAGCGCCTACCGTGCTCTCCTGGAGGAACTGGGTTATCTGTTGCCCGAGGGCGACAACTTCGAGATTGAAACCACCGACGTGGACGAGGAAATCGCCACCCTGGCCGGACCGCAGCTGGTGGTCCCGGTAATGAATGCGCGCTATGCCCTGAACGCGGCCAATGCGCGCTGGGGCAGCCTGTACGATGCCCTGTACGGTACCGACGTCATACCCGAGGACAACGGCGCCGAGCGCAGTGGCCCCTATAACCCGGTTCGTGGCAACAAGGTGATCGCCTGGGCGCGAGCCTTCCTCGACGCACACTGTCCCCTGTCCGGTGGCAGCCACAGCGATGCCACGGCCTACACGGTGGTCGATGGCAACCTGCGCGTGGTACTCGCCTCCGGCCAGATCAGTGGCCTGGCAGACCCGGAACAATTCCGCGGCCATCGGGGCGAGACCAATGCGCCCGCCAATGTCCTGTTGCGCCACAACGGCCTGCACATCGACATACAGATCGATCCGGGCAGCCCGGTTGGCGCCACCGACGGTGCCGGCGTCAAGGATGTGGTGCTCGAGGCCGCGCTCACCACCATCCAGGACTGCGAGGATTCCGTGGCCGCTGTGGATGCCGCGGACAAGGCGCTGGTTTACCGCAACTGGTTGGGACTGATGCGCGGCGACCTGTCCGAGCAACTGACCAAGGGCGGCAAAACGCTGACCCGGACCCTGAACCCCGACCGCGTGTTCATCGGGCGCGACGGCGCGGAACTGGTACTGCCAGGCCGCAGCCTGATGTTCGTACGTAACGTGGGTCACCTGATGACCAACGAAGCCGTCCTGGACGAAAACGGCGACGAGATTTTCGAAGGCATGATGGACGGCATGTTCACTGCCGCCATCGCTCTCCATGACCTGCGGGGCCATGGCGACCTGCGTAATTCGCGCTGCGGCAGCGTGTACATCGTGAAACCGAAAATGCACGGCCCGGAGGAGGTCGCCTTTACCTGCGAGCTGTTCAGCCGCATCGAGGATGCACTGGAACTGCCACGCAACACTCTCAAACTGGGCATCATGGACGAAGAGCGGCGCACCACGGTCAATCTGAAGGAATGTATTCGGGTGGCGAAGGCGCGTGTGGTTTTCATCAACACCGGTTTCCTGGACCGGACCGGGGATGAGATCCACACCAGCATGGAAGCGGGCGCCATGACACCCAAGGGGGCCATGAAGCAGGAAGCCTGGATCAACGCCTACGAGGACTGGAACGTTGATACAGGTCTGGCCTGTGGCCTGAGCGGCCGGGCCCAGATCGGCAAGGGCATGTGGGCCATGCCCGACCTGATGGCGGACATGCTGGAAAGCAAGGTGGCACACCCCCTGGCGGGGGCCAGCACCGCCTGGGTACCCTCCCCCACTGCCGCCACCCTGCACGCAGTGCATTACCACCGGGTGGATGTGGCCGCGAGACAACAGGAACTCGCAGAACGCCCGCCCGCATCACTGGACGACATTCTCGCAATACCGCTGCGCGGCGCCTCCGGCCTCAGCGACGCAGAGATACAGCGCGAACTGGACAACAACGCCCAGGGCATTCTCGGTTACGTGGTGCGCTGGATCGACCAGGGCGTGGGCTGCTCCAAGGTGCCAGACATCAATAATGTCGGCCTGATGGAAGACCGCGCCACCCTGCGCATCTCCAGTCAGCACCTGGCCAACTGGCTGCGCCACGGTGTCTGCAGCGAGGCCCAGGTAAGAGAGACCCTGGAACGTATGGCGGCCGTGGTTGATCGGCAGAATGCCGGCGATCCCCTGTACCGCAACATGGCGCCGGACTTCGATGAGAGCGTGGCTTTCCAGGCCGCCTGCGACCTGGTATTCAAGGGCCGCGAGCAGCCCAACGGCTACACCGAACCGGTGCTGCACGCCCGGCGCCGGGAGGCGAAAGCGAAATACGGTGCCTGATCAGGAATTGGGGTCGAGATCGCCGTCCTTGTACTGCAAGTTGGTCAGCTGCTCCGAGAGCAGTCCCATCAGGAACACAATCACGCCACCCAGCAACAGCAGGGTGGTCATGTTGGTGAAGCGCAACACGCCGCTGGCGAGAAAGTTCAGGGCGTAATTCAATACGCCCAGGCCAGCCAGCAGCACAGACATGGGGAAGTACACCTTCAGCGGCGAATACAGAGTGCCGATCTTGAAAATAATCAGGAAAAAACGCACCCCGTCCCGCACCAGGCTGATATGGCTCTTGCCCAGGCGCTGTGACACCTCGATATCCACAAAGCCGACACTGTAACCGGCCCGGAAAAACGCCATGGTGGAAGTGGTCGGGTAACTGAAACCGTTGGGCAGGAGGTAGAGGAAGCTAAGGAATTTCTCCCGGTTCACCGCGCGAAACCCCGAGGTCAGGTCTTCGATACGCTGGTTGACCATCCAACTGGCCAGGAAATTGTACAGGCTGTTGGCACTCCAGCGCGCCATGCTGGCCTGGGACGAACGGCCGCTGCGGGCACCCACCACGAGGTCGTAGCCCTCCTCGATCTTGTATAGCAGTTTTTCGATGTCCGCGGGGTCGTGCTGCCCGTCACCGTCCATGAAGACCAGAAACTCACCCCGCGCGGTGCGAGCCCCTGTCTTGATGGCCGCGCCGTTACCCTTGGAGTAGGGATGGCTCACCACCTGCACACCTGCCGCCTCGCACACTTCTACCGTGCTGTCGGAGGAGCCATCGTTCACCACGATGATTTCGGCCTCGGGGTACATGTCCCGCAATTTCGGCAAGGTCAACGCAAGACCCTGCTCCTCGTTTTTGGCGGGAATGACTATGCTGAAGTTTTTCATCGCGATCTTATTGAGTGCTGTAGCGTAACTATATCCTACTGGGTATATAGCGCCAGCGTTTCGCGCTCAGTGTAGCTGAGCAACCCCTGGGACCGCATGTCCAACAGTTTTTGCATGACCAGTTCGCGTTCGACCGGCATCTGCAAGAGCGAGGTGAACTGTAGCTTCATCAGCAGGCCCTTTACGCTACGCGGCGATTGATCGAGGTACGCCTCGGTATAAGCCAACGCGAGCTCATAATTTTCCAGATGATTTTCCAGGATCGCCAGGGCCGCGTAACCCTCCGCCGGTAATGCCCGGCCATCCAACATGGTGCGCAACCGATTCTGGAACAGGCTCGAAACTTGTTCGGCCGGTATGGATTCACAATTACCCCGTATTACCCTGGAAATCAGCATCTCTGCTGTGGGCACCGAGCGAAACAGCAGACCGAGAGGACTTTCAAGGAATAGTCCCCCTTCATCGGGCATGGGTTGTTGCGCCATACAGGCCAGCACCATGCTTCTCAGATCCCGGTCACCCGGATGCTCCAGAGGATTCAACTCGTATGCCTTGCGGGAGTATTTCAATGCCGCATCCAGTTCACCAAAACTGGCCAGCTCCGAGGCCATATCCAGGTTGGCTCGCGCGGATTCGGGATGACCGGCAAGATGGTTGAGCCGCAGTAGGTGGACGTTTGACCAGATCTGCACCTGGGACGAAGTCTTCAGGCTGAGTAATACCACCCAGACGGCCAGCCAGGCCTGCAGCGGTGGTAGCGTTCCCGGCCACTTTCGGCCGGCCATCGACAACAACAGTGCAATACCGAGAAACAGGCCTATACCAGGGAAGTAGTTGCGGTGTTCGAAGTACAGCTCCAGGGGCAGTATCGTGGACTCCACGCTGTGGCCCAGCAGGAAGAACGCTGCGGCGAAAACCAGGTAGCGCCCCTGCCGCCAACGCAGCAGCACTAGTGAAACCAGCCCCAGCAGGCACCAGGCCAGCACGGCCCAAAGTGTCGAGATAGGCCGCAGGAAACCGGTCGAGAGCTCCCAATCGTCGTGGTAAAGCCCCATCCGGCTCACGTCCGGCCTGGCTAGTTGCCCCAGGTAATCCCAAAGGATACGCGTTTCGGTCAATGCGCGCTGTTGCAGGGTAAAGGGCCGGTCCACAGGTGCCGGCAGCCACTCCGGCACCAGCCAGAGCACACTCAAAACCAACAGGGAGCCCAGCACCAGTGCGGCCAACCCGATGCGGGACGCCGAAACCAACCAGGGAATGCGCTTGCCCTCTGCGTCCCGACATTCGAGCAAAAGAACTTCCAGCAGCACCAATATCGGCAAGACGACGACCGCGTTTTCCTTGGCAAACAGGCCAGCAAGAAATGTCAGTACGATGCCGGCCATCAGCATACCTGCGCGCCATCGCAAGGGGCCCGGCCAATATCGCCGCAGATACAGGTACTGGATCAGCACCAGCAACATGAAAAAACAGGCCAGCATGGCCATGCGCTGCACGGAGTACAGTACAGTACTGACGTAAAGAGGGGATAGTAGCCAAGCAGTACCGCATAATAAAGGAGTCCACCGACACCGTTCGTACCCAGCGCGCGAAAGCAGCAAAACAAGCAACCAGATAACCAGTCCGCCATTGACCAGGTGCAGGACGATATTCACCTGCTTATGGCCCGCAGCACCGCGATCTAGCAGGAGTTTCTCCAGTGCAAAACTGGCCACAGATACTGGTCTACCCAGCGGGCCGGATCTGTCGGCCAGTGTATAGTCAATCGCCGTCGACAGATCCGCAACGCTTCGATTCAGTGCTCCCAGGCTGGAGCGGTCATCCAATAACCGCGGACCCTCGATTCCCGGACTGTACAACCAGGCCGCAAGGAGAGGGAAAAGTATGGCCGCCGAGAGGAATAGAAGGCGCTGCAAGAGCACCTTACTCATTCTGCGCTAATCGTGTCGAATGCCAGCGTCCGCTTGATCCTGGCCAGATCTCGACGTTTGACGTCTATTCGCAACCAGTCCACTAGCATTTCAAAAGCCTGTGCGAGCTTCGCTTGCTCCGCCAACTCCTGCAAGTAGAAGCCATTGACCGAATAGTTACCAGGCTGGAGTTGTCGTGCTCGGTCCAGAATGTAGAGCAAACGCGCTGCAGGTTCGTCATTAAGCTTCAACGAGCGATATTTCTGGACCAGCAAGGTGACGCTATTGGGGTTTTGGCGTAGCATCAAATCAAAAACTGCTTCCACCCTCTCGCCCGGCAGCGAGCATTCCTTCCGCTGCAGGCATTCGAATAGCAAAATTGTTACATTGAAGTCTGAGGCCTGCAAGCGATGACCTTCGATGCTTTGCGGCAGTTTATCCAGCAAACGCTCGGGATAATCCTGCTTCTGTCGACTGGCGAATACATAGAGGTTGATCAGGCCAGATGGGCTGGACTCCAACACAGCGTATTCCCGGAAGTGTTCTTCCGCCATCGTCTCCAGTTCTTCCCGGGTTTCAGCCCTGATATCACTAGAACCTTCGTGCTGGAGTGCGCGGGTTATCGCATAAGCCAAGTTATAATGAGAGCGTGCCGATTCAGGATGATTGTCCACCATGGCCGTCGACAAGGCCAATTCACTTGTCCAGGGTTGTACCCGGAGCGCGGTGAGTCCTGCCAGCGAGAGGACAAAAATTAACAATGGCACATTGCTAGATAGTACCTTCGCCTGATCGCCCAACCAATAAAGCAGTGCTGACAGTCCCAGACAAACTCCAATGCTCGGAAGGTAGTTACGGTGCTCGTAAACCATCTCAAGTGCAAGGAAGCCGGACTCGATGCTGTGTCCCACAATGAATACCAGTAGCCCCAATAACAGCAATGGGGAGCGCTCTCGAGCGGCCCAAGCTGCGACTAAAATCATTAACCAAGAAATAATTGCCAGGGCGGTTGTCAGTGGGCTGAAGAGTGACCTGGAAAGGATCAGGTCATCGTGCAGGAACCCCATGCTGCCAACATCAGGTAGCACCAGCCAGGACAAGTACTGCCAGAGGATGCGACTCTGGCTTAGCAGGCGCTGCTCCAGTGTGAAATTACGCTCTGCATAGCTGCTGACCAGGAAATCATAGGAAAATAAAAATAGAGCACCGACGAGGACCAGCGGCGTAAGCGCTGCCACCCAGGAGATGATTTGCAGCCGTGGCTGACTCACACCTCGCCAGCGACCCCGGAATACCGTAATTTCCAAAACCGGAATAAGCCACAGCAACAGGGCGACGTTTTCTTTACAGTAAACCCCGATATAGGTGATCAGGCTGAGCCACAGGGCGGCTGCGGGCAGTTCCCCGGTCGCAGGACCACGCTCAAGCCACCGCAAACGGTAACGGGAAAATAGCATCAAGCCGACGAGGACCGCCAGCGTCGACAATTGTGCCATGCGCTGCACCGTGTATAGCACCGTTGTCACATGCAGCGGGTGCAACAGCCAGATCGCCGCGGCGCCCAGCGCCACTGCACGACCAGACTTCAGGTTATAACCCAGGGCCGCCAGGATAAAATGACTTAATTGAAACAGTACTGCCCCACAAAGTAGGTGAATAAACAAGTTAACTGCTTTTAGTTGCTCTAATTTGAAACCTCCGGCAGCGGCATGATTGGCGGCAAAGGTCGCCATGCTGATTGGCCGCCGGAGGGGACCAGATTCCGAACTCAGTGCCGCAGTGCGCCACTCGTCAAAAATGGTTCCGCCAATCTGTACCGCAGGATTGGTTGTCAGCGCCGGATGGTCGTCGAATACTAGCGGGCCCGACAGGGCTGGCAAGTAGATAATAAGGGTTAAGAGCAGCAAGAAACCGAGGATCGTCAGTAATTTCTTGTCTATTTCCAACGTCAGTTTTACCACCTTGTTTTAAACCTGAACGAGAAAAGCCCGGCCGGGGCCGGGCTCTTTGAAAAGTAGCCTGTTAACCGCGGCAGTTTGCGGGCAAATACTTGGCGGGCAATGTCGATCCTGAAATTCCAGGCTTACATTTCCATTCAATAGTTCGGGTGGTTGTATCTACGACACCGGAAAGCGTAAAAGAGTTGTCGTCACCCGAAGCTCCTGGAACTACGATTTGCTTAACGTAGGCAGTCAACGCCGGGTCGGTCCCAGTCAAAGTGTACTTAATTGATGAAACGATATTGGTATCGGGAAATGTATTGATACCCACGCTGGCCACGTTTGCGGTTGCCGGCAGCGTACCGTTAGAAGCTAGGTACTCAGTTACCGTGGTCTTGGCCTCAGCCAGCAGCGCCAGGGGCTCGGACATTTTTGCCCGCACCGTGTAATCCTGGTAAGCCGGCAGGGCTATCGCCGCAAGGATACCGACGATCGCGATTACGATCATCAGTTCGATCAGGGTGAAACCCCGCTGAACTTGCTGTTTCATATTCATGTTTCTCTCCGTAAAGCCAATGTTTGTGTCACGATCCCTGTATCATCGGAAGCGAGGTTGCACCGATTCGGGTACAGTACTGCCAGCAGCTTCCGTGCCAACCCCCCAAAAATAAAGATAACTAGAATCAATAATTTATATTTTTCAGCAGGTTACGGAACGTTCGGTTTTTCTCGACAGCAGGCACGTGCATAATGGATCCTGCATAGCCGCTGACGCGGAGGAGAATAGAGTGACAGTTTTTGTCAGTTACTGACGGTAATGCTTTTGCATACCAGAACAGAAGTATGGTCACACCCATCTGTTACTTTTATCTTGTGACAAACGTATCGTTGCGCAACGTTCCACACATGGACCTGAACTCTCTTGTGCCTTGCAGAGAGGTGTAATAACCTCTTTGCTACTAGAAGAATATCAATCAATGGGGCACACATGACCAACAGGCGTAAAACGGTCGTCATCAACAAGAAATTCCAGTACCAGCAGGCCCTGATGACTGTGGCCGTTACGGTACTACTGGTGAACAGTTTCCTGATCTTCCGCATGTTTGTACCCGACGATAGCTCTGCCGCCCTGTCGTCCTCGTTGTTGTATGCGATTGCCGCTATTGAACTGCTGTTGATTGTATCGGTCTGGTACGGCAGCCTGAAATCGAGCCACCGCATCGCCGGTCCGGTATTCGTTATTACCCGGGAAATAGGCAAACTCGGCCGGGGCGACTTCAGCGCCCAAATCCGCTTGCGCAAGAAAGATATGTTCCTGGACATGGCGGAAGAAATGAATGCCAGCCTCGAACTGCTCAGAAATCGGATCAAGGCGATTAAGGATGCCGCGGCCGCGGCGCGCTGCGCCAGTTCAGGCAGCGATGAAACCGAGGTTGCTTTGGCCAGTTTGTACGAACAGATTGACCAGTTGCGTACCGAAGAACAACCTTAAAGAGATATCAGAGTGATGCAACAACGCAGGGAACGAGGATTCACCATCGTTGAATTAATGGCCGTTGTCGCCATCGTCAGTATTCTCGCCGTGATCGCCATGGCCGCCTACTCGGATTACGCAGCAAGGGCACAGGTGTCAGAGGGTATTGGACTCGCGACCGAAGTCAAGCAGGGCGTTATGCAGGCTTTTTATATAGAAGGTAGCCTGCCAAATAACAACGCCGCGGCGGGTATCGGCACTCCAGACACCTACCAGACCGATATCGTCAACAGTATTGGTGTCGGAACTTCCGGGGTCATCACGATTCATTACAATACCACCTTGATGACGACCAACAACAAACTCCAGCTTATTCCCACGCCAGATCCAAACGGCAATCTGCAGTGGACCTGCAAGCCCGCCACCACCAATGGCATCAAGCTCACCTATGTTCCACCTGCCTGCCGCGGATAGCCAATAATGTGTACTTCTTCACATCACATGTGGGGAATCCGGGGATTTTTGCTTACTACCCGCGCCGCTGGCGGATATACTTCAGCCTGTAGTGAAACAGATCGGTCATGTTTGACGTGGCCATTGGGGATCGATGAACGACAAGGGCATAGGGCAACTTAGCGGCCTGGCTGGCCGGCTGGTAACAGAGGGCCTGATCTCATCTGAAGTGGCAGCCCAGGCGCAACAGAACGCCGCCAGGGAGGGTCTGCATTTCGTCCAGTTCCTGGTGGAGCGCAAGGATGTCAACGGCAGGCGCCTGGCGGAGGTGGCCTCACACGAATTCGGCGTTCCCCTGTTCGACATTGAAGCCTTCAACCTGGCCCTGCTGCCCACCGACCTGGTCAAGGCCGACCTGGTCACCAAGCATCACGCCCTGCCGCTGATGCGCCGGGGCAATCGCCTCTTCATTGCCGTTTCCGACCCGACCAACCTGGCTGCCCTGGATGAAATCAAGTTCCACACCGGCATCAATACCGACGCGGTACTGATTGAAGAGCGAGCCCTGAGCGCGGCCATTTCGCGCTGGGTCGAGGTGCAGGAGTCCCTCAATGATGGCCTCGGCGACCTCGAAACCGAGGATTTCGACGACATCGATATCGGCTCGGGCGAAGTGGAAGTCGACGACGACGGTATGGAGGGAATTGATGAAACCCCCATCGTCCGGTTCGTCAACAAGGTCCTGATGGACGCTATCCGCCAGGGCGCCTCCGATATCCACTTCGAACCCTACGAGAACAACTACCGGGTCAGGTTCCGCACCGACGGTGTGCTGAGAGAGGTGGTGCGTCCCCCGAAAAATCTCTCCGCTCGCCTGGCGGCGAGACTCAAGGTGATGTCGCAGATGGACATCTCCGAGCGCCGCATCCCCCAGGACGGGCGCATCCAGATGCGGCTGTCACGCAAGCGCGCCATCGACTTCCGGGTCAATACCCTGCCGACCCTGTTCGGGGAAAAGATCGTGCTGCGTATCCTCGACCCCACCACCGCGCAAATGGGCATCGATGCGCTGGGCTACGAGGAAGAGCAGAAAGAAATGTACATGCGGGCCCTGCGGCAACCCCAGGGCATGATCCTGGTAACCGGCCCCACCGGGTCCGGTAAAACCGTGTCGCTGTACACGGGCCTGAATATCCTGAACGAGCCGCAGCGGAACATTTCCACCGCGGAGGACCCGGTGGAAATCAACCTGGAAGGGGTCAACCAGGTGCACGTGAACCCCAAAGTGGGACTCAATTTCGCCGAGGCCCTGCGCTCCTTCCTGCGCCAGGACCCGGACATCATCATGGTCGGTGAGATTCGCGACCTGGAGACGGCGGAAATCGCCATCAAGGCAGCCCAGACCGGCCACCTGGTGCTGTCGACCCTGCACACCAACAGCGCGGCAGAGACCATTACCCGCATGCTCAACATGGGCGTGCCCGGTTTCAACCTGGCTACCTCGGTCAGCCTGATCATCGCCCAGCGGCTGGCGCGCCGGCTGTGCAAGGAATGCGCGGAACCCGCCGACATTCCGCACGAAACATTGATAAAGGAAGGCTTCACCGAGGAGATGCTGGCGGAAGCGACTCTGATGAAAGCCGTGGGCTGCAGCAACTGTACCGATGGCTACAAGGGGCGGGTCGGGGTATACGAGGTGGTCCGGGTTACACCGGAAATCTCCCGCCTGATCATGGAAGAGGGCAACTCGCTGGAAATCAGCCGCCAGGCCAGGGAGGAAGGCTTCAACGACCTGCGTACGTCGGCCCTGATGAAAGCGGCCCAGGGCCTGACCAGCCTGGAAGAGGTCAACCGGATAACGACAGACTAGCCGGCACGACGGACCGGCGCGGTAAGGGGGTACGGGGACTATGGCAACGGCAACACAGGGCGACATCTTCATCTGGTCCGGCAAGGACCGCAACGGCCAGGACAGCCAGGGCGAGATCAAGGCGCAGAGCCAGGCCCTGGCCAAGGCACAATTGCGCCGCCAGGGCATCAACCCGAAAAATATCAAGAAAAAGGCCAAGCCCCTGTTCGGCGGCAGCGGCAAGCCAATCAAACCGGCGGACATCGCCATGTTGACGCGCCAGCTGGCGACCATGCTGAAAGCCGGCGTACCCCTGGTTCAGAGCTTCGACATCGTCGCCGAAGGTCTCGAAAAACCAAAAATGAAAGAGCTGGTCAACGAGATCAAGAACGATGTCGCTTCCGGCAGTGGCCTGGCACCCAGTCTGGCCAAGCACCCGCGCCTGTTCGACGACCTGACCTGTAGCCTGATCGGTTCCGGCGAAACGTCGGGTACGCTGGAGGTGATGCTGGACCGGGTCGCCACCTACAAGGAAAAGACCGAGCAGCTTAAAGCCAAGATCAAGAAAGCCCTGACCTACCCGACGGCCGTGATCATCGTGGCAATCATTGTGACAGCCATCCTGCTGGTCAAAGTCGTGCCGCAGTTCGCCGAAACGTTTACCAGCTTCGGATCTGACCTGCCGGCCTTCACCCTGTTCGTGCTGAAGATTTCCTATTTTGCGCAGGAGTGGTGGTTTATCGGCTTGCTCGGGATCATAGCGTCGGTCTTCCTGTTCCGGGAGGTAAAACATCGGTCAGTGCCGTTCGCGGAGTTCCTGGACCGCACGGCATTGCGCCTGCCCATCTTCGGCGTCATCGTGCACGACGCAGTGGTGGCGCGTTTTTCCCGCACCCTGTCCACCACCTTCGCCGCCGGCGTGCCGCTGGTGGAGGCCCTGGATTCCACCGCCGGGGCCGCGGGCAACTCGGTCTACGCCAAGGGCATCCGCCGCATCCGCGACGACGTCACCACCGGTTCCACCCTGTACTCGGCCATCAAGTCCACCGGGCTGTTTCCCAACATGCTGCTCCAGATGGTCTCCATCGGCGAGGAGTCCGGGTCGCTGGACGACATGCTGGACAAGGTGGCCACCCACTACGAGGAAGCGGTGGATAACGCGGTGGACAGCCTCAGCTCGCTGATGGAACCGATGATCATGTCCATCCTCGGGGTCCTGGTGGGCGGCCTGATGATCGCCATGTACCTGCCGATCTTCATGCTTGGGTCTGTTATCTAGCCAATGCTGGAACAACTCAACCAACACGGCTGGCTGCTGGCCACGTCGCTGCTGGCTCTCGGCCTGGTGGTAGGCAGCTTCCTGAACGTGGTGATCTACCGCCTGCCCCTGATGATGGAGCGGCAGTGGCACCGGGACTGTTGTGAACTGCTGGAAGTGCAGGATACCATTGAAGACGAGCCTCTGAGTCTCGCCCAACCGAATTCCCACTGCCCCCACTGCAAGGCGCCGATCAGGCCCTGGCAGAATATCCCGGTGCTCAGCTACCTGCTGCTGCGCGGCCGCTGCGGCAATTGCGACGCGCCCATCTCTCCCCGTTACCCGTTGGTAGAGGCCGTAACCGGTGCCATGAGCCTGAGCCTGGCCTGGTTTTACGGCGCCGACCTGGCCCTGCTCGGGGCCCTGTTTTTCAGCTGGGCCCTGATCACCCTGACCCTGATCGACCTCGATCACCAGTTGCTGCCGGACAGCATCACCCTGCCACTGTTATGGCTGGGCCTGGCACTGAATATCCTCGGCACCTATACCGACCTGTCCAGCGCCGTGCTGGGCACCATCTTCGGCTACCTGTCACTGTGGAGCGTTTACTGGCTGTTCAAACTGGCCACCGGCAAGGAGGGCATGGGCTACGGTGACTTCAAGCTGCTGGCAGCGCTGGGCGCCTGGCTCGGCTGGCAAATGCTGCCCTTGCTGATACTCCTCTCGTCACTGGTGGGTGCGATCTGCGGTCTGCTGTTGATGGTCATCAGGCGCCGGGGCCGGGATGTCCCTATACCTTTCGGCCCCTATCTCGCGATGGCGGGCTGGATCTGCCTGCTGTGGGGCAACCAGCTACTGGAGCGCTACTTCGGCCTCAGCGGGCTGAACTGATGGGCCTGGTGATCGGCGTCACCGGGGGTATCGGCAGCGGCAAGACCGCAGTTACCGCCCGCCTGGAGCAACATGGCATCACCGTGGTGGACGCAGACCTGGCCTCGCGGCTGATCATGCAGCCGGGGCGCCCTGCGCTGGCCGCCGTGGCAGAACACTTTGGCGCTCACCTGATCCAGGCCGACGGTACCCTTGACCGGGCTGCACTGCGCGCCGTGGTGTTTGCGGACGAACAGGAAAGGCGCTGGCTGGAGCAGCTGACCCATCCCCTGATCGGGCAGGAAATACGCGAGCAACTGGCGCGAAGCACATCAGCCTACACCGTCCTGAGCTCCCCGCTGCTGCTGGAAAGCGGCCAGTTGGAGCTGGCCGACAGGATCGTGGTGGTGGACGTACCGGAGGAAATCCAACTGGCCCGCACCATGGCCCGGGACGATAACGACGAGGCCCAGGTCCGGCGCATCATGGCGGCACAATGCAAACGCCAGGACCGCCTGGCGCGAGCGGATTACGTCATCGACAACAGTGGCAGCCTGGCCGAGCTGGAAGCCCAGGTGGATGCCCTGCACCGGGAATTGCTGGCCCTGGCCGGGGAATCAGCCGAGTAGTTTCTGCACCGCCTGCACGATAGGCAGATTGGCGGCGGGAAAATCGTAATCAGCCAGTGCATCAGCCTCCACCCAGGCCAGGGGCTGTCCTTCCAGACCTCGCGGTTCACCGCGGAACTCCCGCACCAGGTGCACATCCAGCAGCACAGCTTTGTCCTGGTAATCGTGGTTGACCTGCAGCAGGGGCTGCAGCGGCCCGATCGCAATACCCAGTTCCTCCGCGAGTTCGCGGGTCATGGCCTGCGACAGGCTTTCTCCACTCTCCACTTTTCCGCCGGGGAACTCCCACAGGCCACCCTGATGGGAATCGGCAGCGCGCCGGCTGAGCAAAATACGCCCGTCGGCGTCAAGGATCACGGCCACCGCCACGTGCACCCGCGCTCCCATCAGGTACGGTATTCCGCATTGATACGGACATAATCGTAGGAAAAGTCGCTGGTCCACACGGCAGCGCTGGCAACGCCGCGATTTAACTCGACCCGGATCACGATCTCCTCCGGGGCCATGGCCGCCACGCCCTGCTCTTCGGTATAGCTGCTCGCCCGGCAGCCGTTTTCAGCAATCAGGACATCGTTGAGGAACACCGCCACGTCTGCCACCACCAGGTTTTCCAATCCCGCCCTGCCTATGGCCGCAAGCAACCGTCCCCAGTTGGGGTCTGAGGCGAACAGGGCGGTCTTGACCAGCGGCGAGTGGGCAATGGTAAACGCCACCGCCAGGCACTCGTCCTCATCGCGACCCCCGTTGATTTCCACGGTCACAAACTTGCTGGCGCCCTCCCCGTCGCGCACCAGGGCCTGCGCCAGGTGCGTGCAGGCCTGTTGCAGGGCCCGGGCCAGGGCAATCGCCAGAGGAGCCCCCGCATCGACCAACTCCTCGTTGCCGGCCGCGCCGCTAGCCAGCAGGATACAGGCGTCATTGGTTGAGGTGTCGCCATCCACGGTGATCCGGTTGAAACTTTGCTCGACCGCGTTGGCGAGCAACCCCTGGAGCAGTTCGGGCGCTACCAGCACATCGGTCGCGAGGTAGGCCAGCATGGTCGCCATATTGGGCCGGAGCATGCCAGCCCCCTTGGCAATACCGGTCAGGACATAGTCATGCCCGTCACAGCTGAAGGGTACGGATATCCCCTTGGGTCGGGTATCGGTGGTGAGAATGCCCTCGGCGGCCAGCGCCCAGCCCTGTTCATCCAGGGCCTCAAAAGCCTGCGGCAGGGCGCCGATAATCCGCTCTGCCGGCAGCGGCTCGCCGATCACGCCGGTGGAGAAGGGCAGCACCTGCGAAGCGGCAACCGCCCCCCGTGCTGCTACCGCCAGCGTGCAGTCCCTGGCGGCGGCGATGCCGTCGGCACCGGTGCCGGCGTTGGCGTTGCCGGTATTCACCAGCAGGTAGCGCGCCTCCCCCGCACAGGACTGGAGATTGTCCCTCGCCACCAGCACCGGCGCCGCACAGAAGGCGTTGCGGGTAAACACCGCGGCGCAACGGCTGCCGGGCGCCGCCTCGATCAACACCAGGTCCCGGCGACCCGGAGTCTTGATGCCGGCACTGGCGGTCCCCAGGCGGATGCCCGGCACCGGGCTCAGCGCGGGAAGCGGGTCATTTCCAACGGCCATGGCAGGCCCTCCCTATAGCTTGCCGTGGCACTGCTTGTATTTCTTACCGCTGCCGCAGGGGCAGGGCTCGTTGCGTCCCACCTTGGGCTGCTCCCGGGTGAAGGGCTGCTGGGGCACACCGGGCTGCGCTGCGCCAGGTTCGCCCTGAACGGCCTGCTCCGCTGCCGCCTCCTCGGGCATGGCACTGGCGGCCGCGTGCTGGAAAGCCAGCTGCTCGCGCTCGGCTGCCTCACGCCGAGCACGCTCCATTGCCTCCGCCTCATCCCGACGCTGGATTCGCACCTGGCTGAGGAAACGCACCACTTCAGACTTGAGATTGTTGAGTAGCTCCTGGAACAACTCAAAGGATTCCCGCTTGTATTCCTGCTTGGGGTTTTTCTGGGCGTAGGCGCGCAGGTGAATGCCCTGGCGCAGGTGATCCATGGTAGCCAGGTGCTCTTTCCACAGCGTGTCCAGCACCTGCAGCATGATCTGCTTCTCCAGCCGGCGCATATCCGGCCCCACTTCCTCGCTCTTGGCGTCGTAGGCGGCCTGCACCTCGGCCACAATGCGCTCCCGTAACGCCTCCTCGTGCAACTGGTTGTCTTCCTCCAACCACTGGCCAATCGGCAGGTTGATGGCAAACTCGGCTTCTAGCTGTTTTTCAAGGCCCGGGATATCCCATTGCTCTTCGACGCTCATGGGCGGTATGAAACCGTCGATGGCCTCGTTGACCACGTCGCGGCGGATGGCGGTGATCGTTTCCGCGATATCGTCAGTGTCACCCAACAGATGGTTGCGCTGCTGGTAGATGATCTGGCGTTGGTCGTTCGCCACGTCGTCGTATTCCAGCAACTGCTTGCGGATGTCGAAGTTGCGCCCTTCCACCTTGCGCTGGGCCTTCTCGATGGCATTGGTGACCATGCGGTGCTCAATCGCTTCACCTTTTTCCATACCCAGTGCCTGCATGAAGTTCTTCACCCGATCCGAGGCGAAGATGCGCATCAGGTTATCCTCCAGTGACAGGTAGAAGCGCGATACGCCCGGGTCGCCCTGGCGCCCGGCGCGACCTCGCAACTGGTTGTCGATGCGACGGGACTCGTGACGCTCGGTACCCAGGATGTGCAGGCCGCCCGCCGCCAGCACCTGTTCGTGGCGCTGCTGCCAGTCCTGGCGGATGCTTTCGCGGGCGCTCTCGTCGATGTCTACGGCCGCTGCCAACTCCGCCTCGAGGTTGCCCCCCAATACGATATCCGTGCCCCGGCCCGCCATGTTGGTGGCGATAGTCACCACCCCCGGGCGACCGGCCTGGGCGATGATCTCCGCTTCCTGGGCGTGATACTTGGCGTTCAGGACCTTGTGCTCGATCCCGGCCTGACGGAAGCGCTGGGAGAGTTCCTCAGAAGTCTCGACCGACGCCGTACCCACCAGCACCGGTGCCTGGTTGGCCATACACTCCTTCACGTCCGCCACGATGGCGTCGAATTTTTCCTCCCGGGTCAGGTAGACCAGGTCGTTGAGATCCTTGCGCTGCTGGGGCACGTTGGTGGGAATCACCAGGACTTCCAGCCCGTAGATCTGGCGGAACTCGAAAGCTTCCGTGTCGGCGGTGCCGGTCATGCCCGCCAGTTTGTTGTACAGCCGGAAATAGTTCTGGAAGGTGGTGGAGGCCAGGGTCTGGCTCTCGCTCTGGATCGAGACCCCTTCCTTCGCCTCGATTGCCTGGTGCAGGCCCTCTGAAAGCCGCCGTCCGGGCATGGTACGGCCGGTATGCTCGTCGATCAGCACTACCTGCCCGTCCTGCACTATGTACTCGATATCCCTGTGAAACAGGGCGTGGGCTCGCAAACCCGAGTGCACGTGGTGCAACAGGTTCAGGTTGGTGGCGGCATACAGGCTCTCGCCCTCGGCCAGCAGTCCCTCCCGGTTGAGTAACTCCTCCACGAACTCGTGGCCCTGCTCGGTCAACTCAACCTGGCGCTGTTTTTCATCCACGGTGAAATGTCCGGGCTCGTCCTCCAGGTCCGGCTTCAATTGTGGAATAAACTTGTTGATTCGCTGGTACAGCTCGGAGCTGTCCTCCGAGGCGCCGGAGATAATCAGCGGCGTGCGTGCCTCGTCGATCAGGATGGAGTCAACCTCGTCCACGATGGCGAAGGACAGTTCGCCCTGCATCTGGTCGGCGCGGGAAAAGGCCATATTATCCCGCAGGTAGTCGAAGCCGAACTCGTTGTTGGTGCCGTAGACGATGTCGCAGTCGTACGCCGCACGTTTCTCCTCCTGGGACTGCCCGGAGCGGATTACGCCGACGCGGACCCCGAGGAATTCGTACAGGGGCCCCATCCACTGGGCATCCCGTCCCGCCAGGTAATCGTTCACCGTCACAAGGTGTACACTGCCCTCGCCCAGGGCGTTCAAGTAGGCCGGCAGGGTCGCCACCAGGGTCTTGCCCTCGCCGGTGCGCATCTCGGCGATCTTGCCCTCGTGCAGGGCCATACCGCCGACCAGCTGCACGTCGAAATGCCGCAGGCCCAATGCCCTTTCACCCGCCTCGCGCACCACCGCGAAGGCCTCGGGCAGAATCTGGTCCAGGGTCTCTCCGGCGGCCAGGCGCTGGCGGAATTCGTCAGTTTTCGCCGCCAGCTGACTATCGTCCAGTGCCTTGATGTCATCGGCCAGGGCGTTGATCTTCCTGACCACCTTACCCATGCGCTTCAGTTCCCGGGTGTTGCGGGTGCCAAAAATCTTTTTCAGTGCATTGCCAATCATTGCGTTGTCTTAATCCGGTAAATAGGGGGGAGCTCGCCGCGGCGCATGCCACGGCGGCCGGCAGTTGCGTGCAAAGGTCTCAGCGCCGGGTGCGGCGAATATAGCTGGAGGGATCGACCTTGCGGCCGTGTTTGTAGACTTCGAAATGAACGTGGGCGCCGGTGGAGCGGCCACTGGAGCCCATCAGGGCGATCGTCTCGCCCTTGCGCACGACGTCGCCGGGCTCGACCAGGTTCTGCTTGTTGTGCGCGTAGCGGGTGACAAAACCGTCACCGTGCGAAACTTCGACCATTTCCCCGTAACCGCTGCGCTCACCGGCCCAGGTGACCACGCCACCGGCCACGGCGATGACATTCGACCCCTCGACACCCGCGAAGTCCATACCGGTGTGCATGGCCGGCTTACCGGTAAAGGGATCGGTGCGCTGGCCGTAGAAAGACGATATCCAGCCCTTTTCGATGGGGCGCCCGGACAGCCAGGCCTGGTCGTCCAGTTTGCGATTGTTCAGCAGGGTTTCCAGCAGGTCCAGCTGGCGCTCACGGTCACTCAGGCGGGCCTCGAACTGGCCCAGTTCCGCTTCCAGGTCGAGCACGTCATAGTCAACGTGGAAGTCGCCGCCCAGCGGCCCGCCCAGTGCCGGGGGCTGGCTGAAGTCAAACTCGCCCTGCGCCAGGCCGGCCATATTGGTCAGGTGTTCCCCGAGCGCATCGAGCCGGGTTATCCGCGCCTGCAGTTCCGCCAGGTTGAGGCTCAGCGCCTGCAGCCGGTTCTCGGCCTGGGCCCGCAGTGCCGCCAGTTCCTTCTCCTGCTGCTGCAGCTCGTCCTGCATTTCCTCCAGGGAGGCTTCACCCAGGGCCCGGGACTGACTGGCCTGGCCCACCACGAAGCCGGCCGCCAGTATGCCCAATGGCAAACCCAGGCAACACAGGGACAGCACCGCGCGGGACCACCGTCCCAGATCCACGGACAGAGGGCCTCCTAGTCGGCGATTAGTCTGGTCGACCTTCATTCCAATTACATATGGCAAACGAGCGCGCAACTATGCCACAACAGGGCGGAAATTGCCATTGTCAAGAGGAGGGTGTAGCGGGCGGCTCAGGTCGCCGGAACAGCGCTGGTAGCGTAGGAAATCGGGGCCTTGGCCTCGTCCTCGAAGGTCACCATTTCCCAGGCATCGGTCTGGGCAATCAGGGCTCGCAGGGAGGCATTGTTCAGGGCGTGCCCGGACTTGTAGGCACGGAATTCGCCGATCAGGCTGTTGCCCAGCAGGTACAGGTCGCCGATAGCGTCCAGCACCTTGTGCTTCACGAACTCATCGTCGTAGCGCAGGCCGTCCTGGTTGAGGATGCGGTATTCATCCACCACGATGGCGTTGTCCACGCTGCCGCCCTGGGCCAGGCCCTGGGAGCGCAGGTACTCGATCTCGTGCATGAAGCCGAAGGTGCGGGCGCGACTGACCTCTTTGACGAAGGAGGTGGTGGAGAAATCCACCTCGGCGTGGGCAGTGCGATCGCGGAAGACGGGGTGGTCGAAATCGATGGTGAAGGAGACTTTGAAGCCATCAAAGGGGAGAAAGCTGGCTACCTTGTCTCCATCTTCCACCGTGACCGGCCGCTTGATGCGAATAAACTTCTTGGGCGCATTCTGTTCCTCGATACCAGCGGACTGGATCAGGAACACAAAGGGCCCCGCACTGCCATCCATGATCGGAACCTCGGGTGCACTGACATCGATATAGGCGTTGTCAATGCCGAGCCCGGCCATGGCCGAAAGCAGGTGCTCTACGGTGGAGACACGCTCTCCGTCGACCACCAGCGAAGTAGACAGGGTGGTATCGCCGACATTTTCGGCCCGGGCCGGAATTTCCAGCACCGGATCGAGATCGACACGGCGAAACACAATGCCCTTGTCCGCGGGTGCGGGACTCAGGGTGAGGTAGACTTTTTCACCCGTGTGCAGGCCCACGCCCGTGGCCTTGATTGCATTTCGCAATGTACGCTGTCGAATCATGATCTTACCAACCTTCTATTGAACCGCCGCCGGCCGCTGGAGTTTGCGGACTCCGCTGCCTCTAGTCTGCCTGGCGACGCAAAAACGCGGGGATGTCGAAATAGTCCCCGTCGCCGGCGGTGTCCGGAGTTGCGACCGACTGGTTACCCGCGCCGCGCTGCCGGCGGTTCACCGTCGGACGCTCGAAGCGGCTGTAATCCAGTTCTTCCTGCTCGGGGGCAGGGGCGGCCGGCTGCTCGGGCTTGACCACCTGCAGCGGCGCGCGTGCCACCTGACTTCCCAGGCCTGTCGCAACCACGGTGACCTTCAACTCGTCCGCGAGGTTCGGGTCGATTACCGTGCCTACTACAACTGTTGCTTCTTCGGACGCAAATTCCTCGATCGTGTCGCCAACTTCGGCGAACTCGCCAAGAGCGAGATCGATGCCGGCGGTGATATTCACCAGAATACCGCGTGCGCCCTGTAAATCTATATCGTCCAGCAGGGGGCTGTTGATGGCGCGTTCCGCCGCTTCCCGGGCGCGGTTCTCACCGCGGGAGCTGCCGGTGCCCATCATGGCCATTCCCATCTCGGACATCACCGTTCGCACATCCGCAAAATCCACGTTGATCATACCGGGACGGATGATCAGGTCGGCGATGCCCTGAACTGCGCCCAACAATACATCATTAGCTTCCTTAAAGGCATCCAATAAACTGGTATTTTTTCCGAGAACTTCCAGCAGTTTTTCGTTCGGAATCGTTATCAATGAGTCCACGTGCTGCTGCAGTTCACTGACCCCTTCCAGGGCGATATTGAGGCGTTTTTTCCCCTCGAAAGGAAACGGACGGGTCACCACCGCAACGGTCAGGATGCCCAGCTCCCGCGCCACCTCAGCCACGACTGGCGCCCCCCCGGTACCGGTGCCGCCACCCATGCCGGCGGTTATGAACACCATATCGGCGCCGCGCAGCGCGTCGGCGATGCGATCCCGGTCCTCCATGGCCGCTGCCCGGCCAATCTCCGGGTTGGCCCCGGCACCGAGGCCCTTGGTGATGTCACCGCCCAGCTGCAGTACCGTCTTGGAGGCGATGTCGGACAGGGCCTGGGCATCGGTGTTGGCGCAGATGAAATCCACGCCTTCCACCGCGTTGTCGATCATGTGTTTGACGGCATTGCCGCCTCCACCTCCGATCCCTATGACCTTTATGACCGCGTTCTGAGGTACGTTATCGATAAGTTCAAACATTTTACTTTCCCCTTTGATGATGATGCCGCCAGGTGGCGGCGGTTTACCGCATCTAGAAATTGTCCCGGAACCAGCCTTTCAGCCGCTCCAGCCAGTTCTCGCCATTGCCGCCCCGCGCGGAGGAAGCACCGCCCTCCTGGTGGTGCTGGCTGCCGTACTGCAGCAGTCCCACACTGGTGGCGTAAATCGGGTTGCGCACGATGTCCGTCAAACCCTGTACTGCCTGCGGGTAGCCCACCCGCACCGGCATGTGAAAGATCTCCTCGGCCAGTTCCACCACGCCCTCCATTTTCGAGGTACCACCGGTGAGCACGATGCCCGCGGGGACCATATCCTCGAAACCCGAACGGCGCAGCTCCGCCTGTACCAGGGTGAACAACTCGTCGTAGCGCGGCTCCACCACCTCGGCCAGGGCCTGACGGGACAGGTCTCGTGGCGGCCGGTCGCCGACGCTGGGCACCTTGATGGTCTGGTCCGGCCCGGCCAGTTGGGTCAGGGCGCAGGCGTACTTGATCTTGATCTCTTCGGCGTGCTGGGTCGGGGTGCGCAGGGCCATGGCGATATCGTTGGTTACCTGGTCGCCCGCTATGGGTATCACCCCGGTGTGCCGGATGGAGCCGTCGGTAAAGATCGCAATGTCCGTTGTGCCGCCGCCGATATCCACCAGGCATACGCCCAGGTCGCGTTCGTCGTCGGTGAGTACCGAGTAGCTGGACGCCAGTTGCTCGAGAATAATCTCTTCCACATCCAGGCCGCAGCGGCGAATACACTTCTCGATGTTCTGGGCCGCATTCACCGCACAGGTCACCAGGTGCACCTTGGCCTCCAGCCGCACGCCCGACATTCCCAGTGGCTCCTTGATACCTTCCTGGCTGTCGATCACATACTCCTGCGGCAGGATGTGCAGCACCTTCTGGTCGGCGGGAATCGCGACCGCCTGGGCGGCGTCGATCACCCGCTCCAGGTCGTGGCCGAAAACCTCGCGATCCTTGATGGCGACGATGCCGTGGGAGTTGAGGCTGCGAATGTGACTGCCGGCAATGCCCACGAACACCGAGTGAATCTGGCAGCCGGCCATCAACTCGGCTTCTTCCACCGCACGCTGGATGGACTGCACCGTGGACTCGATATTGATCACCACCCCTTTTTTCATGCCCTTGGAGGGGTTGGAGCCAATACCGACCACCTCGATCTCGCCGTCGGCGCCGATCTCCCCGACCATCGCCACCACCTTGGAGGTGCCTATGTCGAGGCCGACGATCATTTTCTTGTCTACTGCGCTGCCCATGGCAGTGTCTCCCCCGGCCTTTATGCCTATACCCCCGCCACCTGCGCCGGCTCGCGGTAGGACACCGCCAGCCCACGCTGGTAGCGCAGGTCAATTCGTTCTATATCGGTCGCCCGAGCCGCCAGCTCGCGCGGGTACAGGGCGACGAAACGGCGCACCCGCTGCTTGAAATCCTCGTTGCCGATCAGCAGGACCAGCCCGCCCGCCAGTTCCGCCCGCAGCTGGCCGCGCGCGTCCCGGGACAGGGCCTGCACCTCCAGTTCCAGCGGCCGCAACATGTCCTTGAGCTGCTGGTAACTTGCCATCAGTGCTTCTTCCGTTCCCGCCGGCCCGCTCAGGCGCGGTAGGTCCTGCCACTGCTCGCCACGCTCGCTGTGGAATACCTCGCCCTGATGGTTGAGGAACCCGCCCTCGCCCCAGCGCGCAATCGGCAGCTGCTCCACCACGTGGATCTCCAGCGCGTTGGGCCACACCCGGCGGACCGTGGCGCGGTATATCCAGGGCAGGGCCTCCAGTTGCTGTCGCACCTGCTCCAGGTCGGCCTTCATGAAACCCCCGGCCAGCGCCGGCTGGACCATCTCCTGAACCGCCTCGGTGCGGGTCTGTTCCAGCTTGCCGGTCACGCTGATCCGCTGCACCGGAATGCGCTGCAGGTACGACCACGCCTGGGCCGAGGCCACCAGCACCACCAGGGCACCGCACAGCACCAGGGCGCGGTTGAACCACAGGGACCAGGGTCGCCGCCTTGCAGTCGGCGCTGCCTGCCGCTGGCGACTGGCGCCGCGTCCCCTAGCCGTGGCCACGGTGCCTCTCCTTCATGCTCAACTCGACGATGCGGGCCACCAGTTGCGGCAGTTCCAGACCCGCCGCCCGCGCGGCCATCGGTACCAGGCTGTGCGACGTCATACCCGGACTGGTGTTCACTTCCAGCAGGTAGAGAGTGCCGTCGCGATCGCGCATCAGGTCCACCCGGCCCCAAACCGCGCAGCCCAGTGAGCGAAAGGCCGCCAACGACAACTCGGCCAGCTGCTCTTCCTCCCCTGCGCTCAGGCCACAGGGGATCAGGTAGCGAGTTTCCTCAGAAATGTACTTGGCCTCGTAGTCGTAAAACTCGCAATCGACCTCGATGCGAATGGCAGGCAGCGCCCGGTCACCGAGAATGCCGACCGTCAGTTCCGGCCCGTCGATGAACTGCTCCGCAATGACCGCTCCGCCATACTGGCTGGCCGTCCGGTGGGCCTGCTCCAGCGCCGAGGCGTCGGCCGCGGGCGACATACCGATGCTGGAGCCCTCGCAGGCCGGCTTCACAAATACCTTGCCCAAGCGCTCGATCACCGCGGCCCAGTCGCTGTCATCGGACAGTACCTCGAACCCGGCCGTCGCCAGGCCAACCCCCTGCCACAGCTGTTTGGTTCGCAACTTGTCCATCGCCAGGGCGGAACCGAGTACACCAGAACCGGTATAGGGCACACCCATAAATTCCAGCGCGCCCTGGATACAGCCGTCTTCGCCGCCGGGCCCGTGCAGGGCGATAAAAGCACAATCCACACCGGCCAGCCGCTCGCGCCAGCCAGGCTCCGCCGGGTCGACGGGAAAGCTCTGGAAACCGGCGTCGGCCAGCGCCCGGAGTACGGTGTCACCACTCATCAGTGACACCTCACGCTCTGCGGAATCACCACCCATCAGTACGGCGATGCGCTGCGCTGCGCTCATCGACTCACCTCCGCCTTGAAATCGTGGGACAGCAACGCCTGGGCCAGGCGCGCCACGTCCCCGGCGCCCTGGGTGATCACCACGTCCGCGTCCTCCAGTATCGCCGCCAGCACCCCGGGCAGCGCCTCGCCGGAGGCCACGAAAATCGGCTCCAGCTGGCCCCGCTGCCGGATCGACCTGGCCAGGCTGCGGCTGTCCGCGCCGGGAATCGGCTCTTCCCCCGCGGGATAGACATCCAGCAACAACAGCACGTCGCACCCAGCCAGCACGTCGACAAAGTCCTCGTACAGGTCCCGCGTGCGGGTATAGCGATGTGGCTGGTAAATCATTACCACCCGCCGCTCCGGCCAGGCCTGCCGGGCGGATTCCAGCGTCGCACGCACTTCGGTGGGGTGGTGGCCGTAATCGTCCACCAGCAGCGCACTGCCTGCGGCCAGGTCCAGTTCGCCCACCTGGGTAAACCGGCGCCCCACTCCAGTAAATTTCTCCAGCGCCCGCAGGATCGCCTCGTCCTCCAGCCCCTCGTCACAGGCCACGGCCACCGCTGCGGTTGCATTGAGCACGTTGTGACTGCCCGGCATATTGAGCAGGACTGGCAGGGGCTCCCGGCCGCCGGGACGCTGGACGGAGAAGCGGGTCTGCAATCCCTCCCGGCTCAGGCCGGTGATGCGGTAGTCTGCCTGCTCACTGAAGCCGTAGGTCAGCACCTGGCGCCCCACTTCCGGCAACAGTCCTGCCACCACCGGGTCATCGACACACAGCACGGCGAGGCCATAAAACGGCAGGTTGTGCAGGAAATCGATAAAGGTCTGGCGCAGGACGCTGAAGTCCCCACCATAGGTATCCATGTGGTCCGCCTCGATGTTGGTGACCACCGCTACCATCGGCTGCAGGTGCATGAAAGAGGCGTCGCTTTCGTCTGCCTCCGCGATCAGGAAGCGGCTGTCTCCCAGTTGCGCATTGCTGCCGGCACTGTTCACCAGTCCGCCGATCACGAAGGTCGGGTCCAGTCCGGCCTCCCCGAACAGGGCGGCGATCAGGCTGGTGGTGGTCGTCTTGCCGTGGGTACCGGCCACGGCGATGCCGTGCCGATACCGCATCAGCTCCGCCAGCATTTCCGCCCGCGGCACCACCGGAATCCGCGCCTCGCGTGCGGCCAGCAACTCGGGGTTGTCCGGTCGCACCGCCGAGGAGATGACCACCACATCCGCACCTGCCACCTGCTCTGCGCGGTGCCCCACGTACACCTCGATACCGCGCTCCTGCAGGCGCCCGGTTACGGCACTGGCACGCAGGTCTGAACCTGTGACCTCGTAGCCCAGGTTACCCAGCACCTCTGCAATGCCACTCATGCCACTGCCGCCGATCCCGATCATGTGGATGCGCCGTATCCGGCGCATCTCCGGCAAGCGGTACATGTGCTTGTCAGCGCCCCGCGGGCTGCGCTCAGTCGGGCTGCGCTCAGTCATGGAGAAACTCCTCGCAGGCGTCACACACCGCCGCTGTCGCCTCTGGCCGGGCCTGTTGCTGCGCTGCCGCGCTCATGCTGTGCAGCAACTGCGGACAGTCGATGTAACCGAGCAACATCCGCTGCAACCTCGTCTCGGTCAACTCGGACTGGCGCTGCAAAATCGCCCCTCCGGCATCGCTCAGGTAGCGGGCATTGGCGCTCTGGTGATCGTCGATTGCGTGGGGCAGGGGCACCAGGATGGCGGGCCTGCCCATCAGCGCCAGCTCGCTGATCGTCAGCGCACCGGCGCGGCACAGCACAAGTTGCGCCCAGCGGTAGGCGGACGCCATGTCCTCGACGAACGGTTCCACCCGAACCGGGCCGTTGAGCAGCTCGCCGTAGCTGGAGCGCACATCCTCCAGGTGCGATGGACCGCTCTGGTGCCATACCTGGATGGCGCCGTCGCCCCGCTCCGCCAGAATGTTGCGCACCGGTCCCGGCACCAGCTCATTGATTGGCTTCGCACCAAGACTGCCGCCAAGCACCAGCAGTCGCAGACCCTCCTCCAGGGTGGGCTCAGTATCTTCCGCCGCAGCCTGCAGCAGTTCGCGGCGCAGGGGGTTACCCACAACCGTACAGCCCACATCGTCATCAAAGGCAGCGGGAAAGCCGCCCAGAACCCGTCGGGCCAGGGGCGCCAGCAGGCGATTGGTGGTGCCTGCCACGGCATTCTGTTCGTGAATCACCAGAGGCCGGCGCAGCAACCAGGCAGCGACCCCGCCAGGACCCGCCGCGTACCCGCCCATGCCGACCACGCAGCGTGGCCTGAGCCGCAGCATCAGCCACAACGCCTGCAGGGACGCCCATCCCAGGTAGAGGATGCCGCTTAGCTTGTGCAACAGGTCCTTACCCCTCACCCCGCGCACGGACAACCGGTGCAGGCGGATACCCGCTGCGGGGACCACCCTGGCCTCCAGCCCCCGGCCCGTGCCGAGCCACTCCACGCGGAAACCTCGCGTCATCAGCTCCTGAGCCACCGCCAGCGCCGGATAGACATGGCCTCCGGTCCCACCGGCCATCATCAACACCAGGGGAGAAGTCATCGCGCACTCCTCCCTGCTTGCGTTCGACTGCCGCGCGGTTCTTCGAGGTCACGCTGAATGCGCAACACAAGGGCCAGCATGGCGCAGCATACAATCAGGCTGGTACCACCGTAGCTCACGAAAGGCAGGGTCAGCCCCTTGGTGGGCAGCAGGCCGGAGGCCACGCCCATGTTCACGAAGGCCTGGCCGGCAAACACGATGGACACGCCGTAACAGAGATAGGCGCCGAAAGGATTGCGCTGGGCTCCCGCCTTGCGGCCGATCCAGAGAACGCGTCCGATCAGCCCCGTGTACAGGGCGATCACCGCCAGGGATCCGACAAAGCCTGTTTCCTCGGCCCAGATGGCAAACACAAAGTCGGTGTGAGCCTCGGGCAGATAAAACAGTTTCTGCACACTGTTACCCAGGCCAACGCCCAGCATCTCCCCCCGACCAAAGGCAATCAGGGCCTGGATCAACTGGAACCCGGCACCGAAGGGATCTGCCCAGGGGTCGGTGTAGGCGGTCAGTCGCTGCACCCGGTAGGGCGCGTCGTACAGCAGGGCCGCCAGGGCTCCGAGGCTCAGCGCCAGCAGCGCCAGGAAGTGGCGCAGCTTGACTCCCGCCAGGAACAGCATGCCGAATGCGGTCCCTGCGCAAATCACCGTGGCGCCGAAGTCGGGCTCAGCCAGCAGCAGCACCGCGATCGAGCCCAGCACCAGTACCGGCTTCACAAAACCGCGCCAGTCACTGCGCACCTGCGCTTCCTGCCGCACCAGATAGCCCGCCAGGTAGATCACCAGAGCCAGCTTCGCCACTTCCGATGGCTGCAGCGTGAAGGGCCCCAGGGGCAGCCAGCGCTGGCTGCCGTTGACATTCTTTCCGACCCCTGGCAGCAAGACCAGGATCAGCAACGCCAGCGCGGCGAACAGCCACATCCAGCCTGTATCCAGCCAGAACTGCTGCGGCACACGGTAGATGACCGCCGCGGCGGCCAGGGCCACAGCGATATACATCAGGTGCCGCTGCATGTGAAACCAGGGGTTCTGGTAGTGCCAGTCGGCGTAGGAGACGGACGCACTGGTAATTGCCACCAGGCCGACCAGCAACAGGGCCAGGGCCAGCAGCGCCAGAACCGGGTCCAGCCGCAGCACCGATTGCGATCCGTCAGCGCTCATTGCCCCGCTCCCGGCAACTGTCTCACCAGGGCTGCGAAACGTTCGCCCCGCTCCCGGTAGTTGCCGAACATGTCGAAGCTGGCACAGGCCGGGGACAGCAACACCGTATCGCCCCGCCGGGCCAGTTGCGCCGCCCTCGCCACCGCGACGTCCAGTCCCGGCAGTTGTTCCAGGGGTACCAGGCCATCGAAACAGCGCGCCATCTCCGCACTGGCCTCACCGATCAGCAGCAGCGCGCGGCAGTGCTGCTCCACCACCGCACGCAGGCAGGCAAAATCGGCCCCCTTGGCCACACCACCGGCGATCAGCACAATGTTGCGGCCGCCCCCCAGGCCCGAGAGGGCGGCTTCGGTCGCCCCGGTATTGGTCCCCTTGGAGTCGTTGACCCAACGCACCCCGTCGATTTCGGCCACCAGTTCGCAGCGGTGGGGCAACCCGTGGAACTCCCGCAATGCCTCCAGCATGGCTGCCATCGGCAGCTCGACGGCGCTGCCAAGCGCCAGCGCCGCCAGGGCATTGCCCAGGTTGTGACGCCCCACCAGCCCGAGTTCGTCAACCGGCATCAGGGTGTCGAAACCAAAGCTCAGGTAGTCCCGACCCGCCACTGACCGCAGACCGAAGCCATTCAGTTCCGGCTCCCCCAGTCGCCAGCTGATGATTTGTACGGATTCATCCACGAGGGGCACCGTCAGCGGATCGTCCCGGTTGACCACCGCCTTGCGACACCCGAGGAATATGCGGTGTTTGGCCTGGTGATAACGCGGCATGCTGCCGTGGCGGTCGAGATGATCGGGACTGATGTTCAGTACGGTGGCCACGGTCAGTCCCAACTGCCCCGCTCGCTCCAGCTGGAAACTCGACAGCTCCAGCACATAGAGTTCCCGGTCCGGGTCCAGCAGGTCCAGCGCGGGGGTACCCAGATTACCACCCACCCCGGCGTCGACCCCGGCACGCTCCGCCATGGCACCCACCAGGGCGGTCACGGTGGACTTGGCATTGGAACCGGTGATTCCCACCACTGGCGCCGCGGCCTCCTGCATGAACAGGTCGATATCGCCGAGCAGTTCCGCTCCCGCGGCCGCCGCGCGCTGCACCAGTTCATCTTCCAGCGCCACACCGGGGCTCACAATCAACTGCTCCGCCTCGAGAACCACCTCTACCGGCACCATCCCGGTAAAAACCGGCACGCCCGGCATTTCCTGCTGCAGTTGTGCCAGTCCCGGCGGTTCCGGCCGGGTATCCACCACAGTAAAGGACAGGCCGCGGCGGTACAGGTAGCGCGCGCAGGACAGGCCGGTGACACCGAGCCCGAAGACTACCCGGTTCACACTACTTGCAATCAGATCCTGCACCAATGCCTGCTCCAAACCCCTGATCCCTTACCGCAACTTCAAAGTCGCCAGCCCGAACAGCACCAGCATCACCGTGATAATCCAGAAACGCACAATCACCCGCGGCTCCGGCCAGCCCTTCAATTCAAAATGATGATGTATGGGCGCCATGCGAAAAATGCGCTTGCCGGTTAGTTTGAAGGAGGCCACCTGCAGAATGACTGAGACGGTCTCCAGTACGAATATGCCGCCCATGATGAAGAACACGATTTCGTGCCGGGTGATGACCGCAACCGTACCCAGCGCCGCCCCCAACGCCAGGGCGCCGACGTCACCCATGAAGACCTGAGCGGGATACGTGTTGAACCACAGGAATCCCAGGCCGGCCCCGCCGATCGCCCCGCAGAAGACCGCCAGTTCGCCACTGCCGGCGATGTAGGGTATGTGCAGGTATTCAGCGAAGTCGGCGTGACCCGTCAGGTAGGCGATCAGTCCCAGGGCCGCACCCACCATCACCGTCGGCAGGATGGCCAGGCCATCCAGGCCATCGGTCAGGTTGACCGCATTGCTGGCGCCGACGATAACGAAGTAGGCAAGCAGGATGAACAATGGTCCGATTTCAAGGGCCACGTCCTTGAAGAAGGGTACATACAGATCGGTCGTCACCGGGGTGTCGAATGCCAGGTACAGGTATAGCGCTGCTGCCAGCCCGGCGACCGACTGCCAGAAATACTTCCAGCGCGCCGGCAGCCCGCGGGAGTCCTTCTCTACCACCTTGCGGTAGTCGTCGACCCAGCCCACGGCGCCAAACACAGCAGTCACTCCCAGGGCTATCCAGATATAGGGGTTGCGCAGGTCCGCCCACAACAGCGAGGCGATGGCGATGGCGACCAGGATCAGCGCGCCGCCCATGGTCGGGGTGCCTGCCTTACTGAGATGGCTCTGGGGGCCGTCGTCCCGTACCGCCTGACCCACCTGGTGGTAATTGAGCCGACGAATCATGGCGGGGCCAATCAACAGGGAGATAGCCAGCGCGGTACCTGCCGATAGAATGGTACGCAGGGTCAGGTACTGCACCACGCCGAAAGCGCGCTCGAACTGGGTGAGGTATTCCGCAATCAGCAGTAACACGTCAGTTGTCCCCCGGTTCGCCAGGCGCCAACGCGCCCAGCACCTGTTCCATACCGGCGCTGCGCGACCCCTTGACCAGCACCGTGTCGCTTTCGTCAAACTGATTCTCGAGTTCCGCCAGGACCGCCGCGCGGTCGGCAAAATAGCGGCCGCCGACACCGAATGCCTCGACCGCGGGCAGCAGTTCCTCGCCGACACCCCACAATTGATCAATACCGGCCTGGCGGGCGTACTCGCCCATCTGACGATGCAACCGGGCGCTGCCGGAACCCAGTTCCCGCATCGCCCCCAGCACCAGGGTGCGGCGTCCGGAGCACCCGGCCAGCAGATCGATGGCGGCCGACACCGAGCCGGGGTTGGCGTTGTAGCAGTCATCGACTACCCGGCAGCCACCCTGGCCGCGGCGACTTTCCAGCCGCCCCGCCACCGGTTGCACCCGGCTGAGGCCCTGGGCGATTTCTTCCAGGGTCAGTTCACAGGCCAGGCCCACGGCGATGGCGGCCAGGGCATTGGCGATATTGTGCCGGCCCGGCAACTGCAGGCGCACTGGCACCTCCCCCGCCGGGGTGGTGGCGATGAAACTCGAACCTTCCAGGGCCCGGTCCTGAATACTGTGGGCGCTCACCGCCGCCGCCCCGTCCAGCGCAAAGTCAATGATGCGCGCGTCCCCGGCGCGGGCGCGCCAGCGCGGTGCCCAGCGCTGGTCAGCGTTGATCACGGCGGTGTCCCCCGCCCCCAGGCGGTCGAATATCTCCCCTTTGGCCGCAGCCACGTCGTCGACCGTGCCAAAGCCTTCCAGGTGAGCTGGCATGGCATTCAGGAGCAGGGCCACGCCCGGCTGTCCGAGCTGACACAGCCAGCTGATATCACCTGCCCGGGCCGCGCCCATTTCCACAACCGCAAAACGGTGCCGCGGTTCCAGCCGCAACAGGGTAAGCGGCACACCGATTTCATTGTTGAAGTTCCCCTCGGTCGCCAGGGTTTCACCGCGCTGGGACAAGACCGAATGAACCAGGTTCTTGGCCGTGGTCTTGCCACTGGAACCAGTGATTGCAACCAGCGGTCCGGCAAAGAGCTGGCGGTTATACCCACCCAGAAGGCCCAGCGCCCGCCGGGTATCGGTGACCTGCAGGCAGGGCAGGCCGCAGTCCTCACCCCGGCTCAGCAGCGCCGCCGTGGCACCGGCTGCGCCCGCCTGCCGGAGGTAGTCGTGACCATCGAAGCGCTCGCCAGCCAGCGCCACGAACAGGTCGCCCGGGTGTACCCGGCGGCTATCGATCTCCACGGAACCGAACTCACAGTCATTGCCATGAAGCGTGGCCTCCAGCGCCTCTTCCAGTTCCGACAGGTGCAGGGCCCGCATCACGCTTGCGTCCTCCGCTGCTGATGCAGCCTGGCCAGGCTGGCCCGGGCATGCTCCACGTCGCTGAAGGGCAACTTCTCACCGTCAACCAACTGGTAGTCCTCGTGCCCCTTGCCGGCGATCAGCACGCAATCATCCGTTTCCGCCTCGGCCAGTGCGCGGGCGATCGCGGCGGCGCGATCGACTTCGATCTCGCAGTCCCCCACGCAGCCAGCCTCGATATCGCGAATGATGGCAAGCGGGTGCTCCCCGCGGGGATTGTCACTGGTTACGATGACCCGGTCCGAGCCCTCGCTGGCTATGCGCCCCATCACCGGGCGCTTCTCACGGTCGCGATCCCCTCCGCAGCCGAATACGGTAATCAGCCGTCCGGCCACGTGGGGCCGAATGGCCCGGATAGCCTGCTCCAGGGCATCCGGGGTATGGGCATAATCCACTATCACCTGCAGGCCCAGTTCATTGTCCACGGACTGCATGCGGCCGGGGATGGGCCGAAGCGTACTTACCGCCGCAGCGACATCGGCCAGTGTCATGCCGGCACAGGCCAGCACGGCCACTGCGGCGGCCAGGTTGGATAGGTTGAAGTGACCCTGCAGGGGGCTGCGGAATACCGCTCGCCCCCACGGGGTCACGAGCAGACCGTCCACACCGGCCGCGTGGTAACGGAGTTGCTCGAAGCGGATATCGGCCTCGGTATCGGCCCGCAGGGAGTAGGTCAGGCACTGCGGAACAGCGGCCGCTGCCCGCAACACCGCGGGTGCAAACTCATCATCCAGGTTGATGATGGCGGCCCCCAGGCCCGGCCACTGGAACAGCCGGGTCTTGGCGCGGCCATAAGATTCGAAACTGCCGTGGTAATCGAGGTGATCGTGAGAAAGATTGGTGAATACGGCGGTGTTGAAGTCAACACCGGACACCCGACCCTGGACGAGGGCATGGGAGGAAACCTCGAGACCCACCGCCCACACTCCCTGTTCACGCCAGAGATGCAGCTGCCGCTGCAAACTGACCGGATCGGGAGTTGTGTTGCCCGCCTCGATCACCTCGTCGCCCAGCGTGGCGCCGAGGGTACCAACCACTCCACAGCTGTGCCCCAGCGCCCGCGCCAACTGGCTGACGAGGCGGGTGGTCGTGGTCTTGCCGTTCGTGCCGGTCACGCCCACCGTATACAATTCCCGGCTGGGATGGCCGAAAAAACGTGCCGCAATCTCACCCGCCTCTCGCGCCAGTTCCGGCAACTCCACCAGGGGTACGGAGACCTCGTCGACAAAGCCACTGACCGGCGCCTCGGCCACCACCGCTGCGGCGCCGGCGGCAACGGCCTGCTCGATAAACTGGCGCCCGTCGTGTATCTCGCCCGGCAGGGCTATGAACAGGTCTCCCGGGCCCACTGCGCGACTGTCCAACTGCACACCGGTGATCTCCACGTCACGGACCTGCGCAGAGTCGCCCAATAGCGTCGACAGCGGAACCGGGCTCCGGGATGCCTGGCTGACGGCCATCATCCTGCCACCTCCGACGGTTCCGGCACTTGCGGTGGCACATTCAGCAAGCGCATGGCGCCCTGGGCTACTTTGGAAAACACCGGCGCCGCGGCCGCGCCGCCACCGTATGCCTCGCCCTGCGGGTTATTGATCACCACCACGGTGACAATGCGAGGATTCTCGATCGGGGCGATGCCGGCGAACAGGGCGACATACTGATCATCGATGTAGCCACCGGCACCCACCTTGTGCACGGTGCCGGTCTTACCCCCGACCTCATAACCCGGCACCTGCGCCTTGCGCGCCGTACCGTGTTCGCCGGTCACGGCATGCAATACGGACAGAACCTGCTTCGCCAGTTCCGGGGTGATCACCGCCCGCCCTTCCTGCGGCTCTTCCAGGGCGAGCAGGGACAGGGGTTGCTGTACGCCGCCGTTGGCAAACACGCTGTAGGCATGGGCCAGTTGCAGCGGCGTGGTAGTGATCCCGTAGCCATAGGCCAGGGTCACCTGCTCGGTGAGGTACCAGCGCGGCCGGTTGGGCAGCACGCCGCTGCTCTCCCCGGGGAAGCCGGTGCCGGGGGGTTGGCCGATACCGAAGCGATAAAATACATCCCAGATCGGCTCGTAGCCGAGATCCAGCGCGACCTTGGTAATACCGACCTGGCTGGACTTCTCTATCACCCGCGACAGGGTAATCTCGCCGTAGTTACGGGGGTCCGGTATGGTCTTGGGCCCAACCCTTATCCATCCCGGCGAGGTATCAATCAGGGTGTCGGTGGTGTACCGGCCACTTTCCAGCGCCGCCACCAGGGTCAGGGGCTTCATGGTGGAACCGGGCTCATAGACGTCGGTCATGGCGCGGTTACGCATGGTATCCGGCTTCATCGCCTTGCGGCTGTTGGGGTTGTATACCGGGTAGTTGGCCATGGCCAGGATTTCCCCGGTGTGGGCATCCAGTGTAACCACCGAACCGGAACTGGCGCCGCTGGCGGTCACCGCACGTGTTAATTCCCGGTGCTGCAGGTACTGCAGCCGCAGGTCGATACTCAGGGTCAGGTTACTGCCCGGGCGGGCCGCTTCCAGCACACCGATGTCCCGCACCACGTCGCCATGCAGGTCCTTTATGTACTGCTTTTTGCCCGGCACACCGCGCAGCCAGTCGTTGTAGGCCATCTCCAGGCCGGAAATGCCTTCGCCGTCCACATTGGTAAATCCCACCAACTGGGCCGCCACCTCTCCCGCCGGGTAGAACCGCCGGTATTCCCGCTCGCCATACAGGCCCTTGAATCCGAGGGCCAGGATTTCCCTTGCCCGCGCCGGTACCAGGTGACGGCGCAGGTACATGAAGGCCTTGCCCTGGTAGCGCTCAAGTTTCTGGCGCAGCTCCGCCTCGGGCACCTCGATTGCCAGCGCCAGTTCCGCCAGCCGTCCGGCCTCCAGTTGCCGCGGGTCTGCCCACAGGGACACGACCGGGGTACTGACGGCGAGAGGCTCACCGCGGCGATCCGAAATCACCCCGCGGTAGGCCGGAATTTCCGCCGTGCGTACCGCGCGCATCTCGCCCTGATCCTGCAGGAAATCGTGCCCACGGTCGGTTTCAAGCACCTGCAGGGAGAGCACCCGCCCCACCAGCAGGGCCAACAGGGAACACAGCCCACCCACCACCAGGTAGAAACGCCACACCGATGCACGGGCCTGTTTGCGACTACTTGCGCGCGTCATGGCGTCACCACCACCAGGTGATCTATCGCCGGGGGCTTCATTCCCAGCTCTGCACCTGCGACTTTTTCCACCCGGTAGTGAGAGGCCCAGGTGCTCTGTTCGAGCATCAGTCGGCTGTACTCTTCCTGCAGGTGCCACTGGGCAGCCTCGAGCACCTGCAACTGTGCGTAGAGCTGGCGACAGGCATGACTGGAGCTGATGACCGCGAATGCAGAGCCCAGCATCACCGTCAGTACCAGGGCATTGGCCAGCAACAACCGCCGTGACGGTGGCTTTTTCGCCCCGATCCTGCGCGCCTGTTCTTTCTTGCCTGCCACTGCAGCCTCACCCTTCACGCCAGTTTTTCCGCGACCCGCATGATCGCGCTGCGGGCCCGCACATTGCGCGCCACCTCGTCCTCTCCCGCCCGGACCGCCTTGCCGATCAGCCGCAGACGCCGGTTGAGGGCTTCATCCCGCACCGGCACGCCCGGAGGCAACTGTTCGCCACGCGCCATATCGCGCATGTAACGCTTGACGATACGGTCCTCCAGCGAATGGAAGCTGATCACCACCAGGCGCCCGCCCACCTGCAACAAATCCACCGCCGCCGCCAGCAGGTCCCGCAGATCCTGCAACTCGCGATTGACCTGGATGCGGATTGCCTGAAACGCGCGGGTCGCCGGGTGCTTGTGTTTCTCCCATCGGGGGTTCGCGGCCGTGATCACCTGTGACAGCCGCGCAGTGGTCTCGATGGGCGACTCCGCGCGGGCGGCAACAATGGCTTCGGCCATGCGCCGTGCAAACCGCTCCTCGCCATAGTCTTTGAGCACGGCGGCAATCTCCTCCGCGCTGGCCCGGGCCAGCCACTGGGCCGCTGTTTCACCACTCGAGGTATCCATGCGCATGTCCAGTGGACCATCCTCGCTGAAGCTGAAACCGCGCTCGGCCTCATCCAGTTGCGGACTGGAGACCCCCAGATCCAGCAGCAGACCATCAACCGCATCGATTCCCATGCGCTGCAGCTGCTCGGGAAGCCGGGCGAAGGAGCCGTGGTAGAACATGAACCGGTCCTCGCCCGATGCCAGTGCTGCCGCGGCCGCACAGGCAGCGGGGTCCTTGTCCACCGCCAGCAGGCGGCCGTATTGATTCAGCTTCTCCAACACCGCCCGGCTGTGCCCCCCGCGGCCGAATGTTCCGTCCACGTAGAAGCCACCGGGGTCCGTTACCAGGGCTTCCACTGCCTCTCGTAACAACACTGTCTGATGTGCGCCGTCCACCTACAGGGTCAGCGTCATCAATTCGTCAGGTAATTCTGTATCGCCGGTATCCGCCAGGGCCTGCTCACACTCGGCCTGCCACAGGGTTTCGGACCACAGCTCCAGTTTGTCACCCTGCCCTACCAGCACCAGCTTCTTGTCCAGCTGGGCGTGATCGCGCAGGGACTGGGGTAGCAGGATGCGACCATTGGCGTCCAGCTGCAGGTCCGAGGCATAACCGAGTACCAGCCGCTGGAATCGCTTCACCGCCGGCTTGAGGGTCGGCAGGGCCTTGATCTGGGTTTCGATACGCTCCCACTCGGGCAGGGGGTATAAAGCAAGGCAGGCGGATTGGGTATCGATGGTAGCCACCAGGTGGCCGTTGCACAGGCCGAGCAGGGGCTCGCGCTGGCGTGCCGGCATGGCAAACCGTCCCTTCGCGTCCATAACGATGTGCTGCACTCCGCGAAACACGCCAGTAATCCCCACTCAGATGGCTCTCTAGACCACAAAAAGCCAAATTTACCCACTTATTCCCACTTTTCGACACTATAGGTCTCAGCGGGAACAGGTGTCAACGCCGCGAAAGGAAAAAAATGCTGTAATTTCAGATTGTTAGCGATGATTTCGGACAGTTATCAGGAGGTTTTGGCGGAGGATTTGGCAGTAAAAAACTCAACAAAACATCACGCTATCTCCAATACTTGAGGAAGCACTTTAAGTTACAGGCCAATTTTTTATTTAGATGTGTATTTTTTATCAGCAAAGAATATAAGGGAATCTGCTCGAGCCCCGGCCGGTAGACCGAGAAAAAAAATGAGCCGGTCGATAAGCCGGGTTCTGTCGTGGACGATCATTCATCTGCGACAACTGTCACCAGTTGCCTGTAGCGACCTACCCGAACCCACCGCGGGCCACGGCACACGGGTTCCTATTTGGTCTTGCTCCAGGTGGGGTTTACCATCGCCGCGACTGTTGCCAACCGCGCGGTGCGCTCTTACCGCACCTTTTCACCCTTACCCCCGCTCGCGCGGTGGCGGTATCCTTTCTGTTGCACTTTCCGTAGGCTCGCGCCCCCCAGGCGTTACCTGGCACCCTGCCCTGTGGAGCCCGGACTTTCCTCCACCCGGATACCCGAAAGCACCCGAGCAGCGATCGCCTGACCAGCTCGGCGGCCAGCCTACTCCCCGGACAGAGCCTTGGCAAGCCCCGTTCATTCCCTCTCGATAAGGGCCTCGTACAGGATTTTTTTCCGCACCCCCGTGCAGTCCGATACGATCGCGGCCGCCTGCTTCGCCGGCAGGTCGAGGGCTATGCGCCGCAGCAGGCCCAGGACCTCGGCACTGATTTCCGACTCGCGCGCTCTGGCGCCGGCCACCAGCAACACGATCTCTCCCCGGGACTGGTTAGCATCGGCCCGTACCCACTGCAACAGCTCGCCCAGGCTGGCGCGATGAACGGTCTCAAAAGTCTTGGTCAGCTCCCGGGCCAGCACCGCCTCGCGTTGCTCCCCGAAGGCTGCCGCCATGGCCTCGAGAGCCTCTTGCAAGCGGTGCGGGGCCTCGTAGAACACCAGCGTCGCGCTCTCAGCGGCCAGGTCCGAGAGGCGCTTTTCACGCTGCCCCTGCTTCGACGGCAAAAAACCCTCAAATCGAAAGCGGTCGGTGGGCAGGCCCGAGGCGCTCAGCGCCGCAACGGCCGCGCACGGCCCGGGCACCGGCACAACAGGATGCCCCGCCGCCTGCACCTCCCGGACCAGTCGATAACCGGGGTCGGAAATCAGCGGAGTGCCCGCATCCGAAATCAGTGCCACGGCGCCCCGCCCCGCCAGGCACTCCAGAATACGCGCCTGGGCGCGCCGGTCGCTGTGCTCGTGATAGGGGATACAGGGAGTCGTAATCCCGAAATGCTGGAGCAAGCGCTGGCTGTGTCTGGTATCCTCGGCAGCGATCAGTTCCGCCGCTTGCAAAACGGCCAAAGCGCGCTGTGTGATGTCGCCGAGATTGCCGATCGGCGTGGCGACCACATACAGTCCGGATTCCACACATCGTCCCTGGAAAGGAATAGGTGACCCAGCATAACACGACACTGACCCGAGGCCGGAGTGCGCCCTGTCTATCGCTCCTGATGGTTCTGTTGCTCAGCGCTTGTGGCGCCGCACCGGAGAAGCCAGCCGAACCCTCCCAACCGGACACCGGCCAGGCGCGACCGGAACAACCGGAACCCGGTTCGCTGCGAATGCCGGCCAGCGCCTTTGACGACCTGTTCCAACAGGCGGAGAACGCCCTGGATGCGCTGGACTGGATGAGGGCGGAACTGGTCCTGTCGGAGCTCGATAATTCCCCGATGGTGCCGAGCACCCATGATCTGCAATACCGCGCCTATCTCGAGGCTCGCGGGGCTTTTGAGCGCGGGCTGCTGCAACGCGCCAGCAGGCTGCTTGCAGGGCTGGCGCAACAATCGCTGGCCCCGGCGCTGGACCTGAAGGTCACGGGTTTGCAGCGACACATGGCGTCGCTGGCGGGTGACTCTCTGACCAGCGCCCGGCTGGGCAGGAAGCTGATGAACCTCAACACCGGTCATGAGGCGGACCTGAAAAGGCACCTGTGGCGGGAACTGCAACGCACGGACGAAACCCGGTTGCGGGCGGCGGAACAGGAAGCCAGCGACCCTGAGTGGCGCGCCTGGTTGCAACTGGCCCTCGCCACCCGCGAGACCGGTTCCCCGTCGGCCCGGGCGAGCGCACTGCAGTCGTGGCTGGAACAATACCCGACCCATCCCGGCGCCAGCCCGCTGCCCGGGGGCCTTAAGTTCCTCCTCGACGCGCCTTCCGGAACCGACCGGGTCGCACTGCTGCTTCCCCTGAGTGGGCGCCTGGCCCCGGCAGCCAAGGCCGTGAAGGATGGCTACCTGGCTGCTTATTACGCAGCGGCGCAGACGCGGCCTGACCTGTATATCCTCGATACCGACCGCTACCCTGGTGCGGCAGAGGCCTATCGGCAGGCAGTGGCCCTCGGCGCGAACCTGGTCATCGGCCCACTCAGCAAGCAGGCCGTGACAGAGATCGGCTTGCTACCGGAGCGACCCGTCCCGGTACTTGCCCTTAACCGCATCGATCAGGATCTGCCACCGTCCACCAGCCCCCTGGTGCAGCTGTCCCTGTCCCCGGAAGACGAGGCGCGCAGGATCGCCGAACTGGCCTTTGGTGAGGGCGGGCGCCGAGCACTGATCGTGCAGCCACGCGGCAGCTGGGGCGACAAGCTGCAACAGGCGCTGGTTGAGCGCTGGCAACAACTGGGCGGCAGCATCGCGGCCACTGCCATCTACGGCGACCAGACAGAGTACTCGTCCAGCATCGAGGACGCCCTCGACATTCCCGCGGGCCGCGCCAGGGCGCGCGCAGTACGGGACATGCTGGCGGAAAATATCGAGTACACTCCGCGCCGCAGACAGGATCTGGACGTTGTTTTCCTGCTGAGCCACAGTGGCGCCGAGGCGCGCTCTGTCAAGCCCTTGCTGTCTTTTCACTACGCCGGTGACCTGCCTGTCTGGGGCACCTCGGCGCTTTACAGCGGCACGCCTGACGGCCGTGATCGCGATCTACAGGGGGTCAACCTGGTCGAGATTCCCTGGCTACTGGGTTCCAGCCCGGACTTGCGCGTGGCCATAGCCGCCGGAGATACCGGGAGCGACAACTTCGCCCGACTCAACGCCCTGGGTGCGGATGCCTACCGCCTGCAAACCGGATTCCGCCGCCTGGCCAGTGGACCCGACCTGTTGCTGCGAGGCCACACAGGGCTGTTGAGCCTGGACCCCGGCCAACGACTGCTGCGCGAACCCACTCCGGCCACTTTTGATCGCGGCGTCCTCATCCGACGCTAGCTACAATTGTCCTCCCGCAAACCGGGAGATGAGCGTGAGAGTACTGGGAGACCGTTTCGAGAACCAGGCAGCCGAATGGCTGCAGCGGCGGGGGTGGTCACTGCTGGCACGCAACTATCGCTGTAAACTGGGCGAACTGGATATCGTGGCGCGAGATGGCAACACCCTGGTGTTCGTCGAAGTGCGCGCTCGCAGCGATCGGCGCTTTCCCGGCGCTGCAGCGTCCGTAGACCGGCGCAAGCAACTCCGCCTGCTGCGTTGCGCCCGGCACTTCCTGCAGCGCCACCCGGAACTGGCGACCGGACCGTGCCGATTTGACGTCATTGCCTTCGAACCGCGACAATCCGCACCCGGGCACCAACTTAACTGGATACGGAGCGCCTTCACCGCCTGACGGCATTGCGCGGGCAAGCCAGGACATGGACGACTACCAGATCATCGCAGGACACTTCCAGGGTGCAATCGAGGCCATCAGCCTCGCCGTGGACGAACTGGCTGGCCCCCTGGCCCAGGCGGCTGACCGGATGGTCGCCGGCCTGCTGGCAGACCGCCAGCTGCTGGCCACCGCCGGCCCGCAGGATCTGCCGCTGGCACAACTGCTTGCCTCCACCCTGCTGTTGCCGCAGGACCGCGAGCGACCTGCGCTACCGTGCCTGTTACTGCAAAGCGGTAACACGGGTGACCGGGGCGAGGCCGCCCTGCGTGCTCTGGGGCGGGACGGCGACGTACTGCTGTACATCGACAGCGGCAACGATGAGGGGGCCAGCGCGCTGCTGACGGCAGCCCGGGAGCGCAACATTGCAGTGGTGGCACTGACGACGACGGTGTACGGCGGTGTAGTCGACCAGCTCGGTGAGGGTGACATCCTGCTCCCCGTACTGGCGCCGGACAGCGGCCACGCCCGTGAAATCAAGACCATGGCACTGCACTGCCTGGTCACTCTGATCGAAAACAAATTGTTTGGACCAACTGACCTGGAATAGACCATGCTTCAAATGCTTCGCCTCCTCGTTCTGATCTCAACCCTGTCGCTGGGCGCCTGTGGCAACCTGCTGGCGACCATGGAAGCCAACCCGATCGAGGATGACCCGGGTGAACGGACCATCGCACAGCAACTGGAGGACGAATCCATCGAGACCAAGGCGATCGTGAATATTCGGGCGGCGGACGACGCGTTCGACAACGCCCACCTGGTTGCGGTGAGCTACAACGGTTACGTGTTGCTGGCGGGACAGGTTCAGTCGCCCCAGTTGAAGCAGCAGGCGACCGAGGTGGTCCGGGGGATCCGGGGTGTGCGAAGAATCTATAACGAACTGGAAGTCGCCTCACCCAGTTCCGGCATGACCCGTACCAGCGACACCTGGATCACCGCGAAGGTGAAATCCTTCCTGCTCGGGGGCAGCGACACGCCGGGACTCCGGGTAAAGGTGGTTACGGAGAACGGGGTGGTATACCTCATGGGCATGGTCACCCCGGAGGAGGCGGAACGCATCACCAGCACCGCCGCGGGAATAACCGGCGTGCAGCGGGTGGTAAAATTGTTTGAGATCGTCGAAGGGTCTATTTGACGACTTTCAGCGAAGGGCGCTTGCCGGAGCGGGGCCCGGATTCACCGGATGGCGAGTCGCCGGCGGGCGGTTCCGGCGGCGTTTCTTCCGGCTCGAACACCATGCCCTGGCCATTTTCGCGGGCATAAATGCCCATCACAGCCCCTACCGGGACCTGGATATCCGTGGCGACGCCACCGAAACGACCGTTGAAGACCACGGTATCGTTACCTATCAGCAGGTCCAGTACGGCACTGGGGGAAATGTTCAGTACAATCTGGCCATCCTTGACATACTGTTGCGGCACCACAACCCCGGCCATGGTGGCGTCCACCAGGATATAGGGCGTGCAGTCGTTATCCACGATCCACTCGTACAGGGCTCGCATGATATAGGGGCGGCTGGGCGTCATAGAGCCGGGCGTCGCTTCGCTAGCCACCGGGACAGGACACTCGCGCCTTACAGGCGCATCTCCCGTTCCTGCTCGGACAGGCTTTCCTGGAAGGACTCGCGATTGAACAGCGACTCCATGTAAGCCAACAGCGGCTTGGACTGCTTGCTCGGGCGGATGTCGATACCCAATGAGGGCAGGCGCCACAGAATCGGGGCGATGCAGCAATCCACCAGGGTAAACTCGTCACTCATGAAAAAGGGCCGCTCAGTAAAAATCGGCGAAATACCCAGAATGCTTTCCCGCAGTTCCTTGATGCTCTTCTTGACCACATTGTCGCTGCGGGAATTCTGGATGGAGTCTACCAGCGCGCACCAGTCCTTCTCGATGCGGTGGATATACAGGCGACTCTCGGCCCTGGCCACCGGGTAGACCGGCAACAGCGGCGGATGGGGGAAGCGCTCATCCAGGTATTCCATCATCACCTTGGACTCGTACAAGACCAGGTCACGATCCACCAGGGTGGGCAGGGAGTTATAGGGATTGAGTTCAGACAACTCCGCCGGCGGATGGGCGGTGTCTGCTTCTATCATATCTACAGTCACACCTTTTTCCGCGAGCACTATGCGAACGCGATGGCTATAGTGGCTGGTGTTATCGGTAAAAAAGGTCATGGAAGACCGCTTTGCGACGACGCCCATCAGGGACTCCTCAGCTGGTGATTCGTAACGTCATGCGGCGCGGCCGGACCGCGCCGCCAGGTGCCCTAAGCGGGCCTAGTGTACGTCCTTCCAGTATTCGCGGTTAAGTAACCAGGTGAACACGAAGAACAGAGCGATAAACAGTAATACAAAAACCCCGATCCGTTTGCGGTCAGCGGCCATCGGCTCGGCAGTATATGCCAGGAAGTTGACCAGATCATACATGGCAGTATCAAATTCTTCCGGACTCATGGACCCTTCCCCGGAGTTCGTGAACTGGCCGCAGGGCTCCTCCAGGATATTCTCGCCGGTCAGCGGATCCCGCTTGACACCGCCATTGGCGGCGTGAACCGGCCCCATGGCGCATTCCTGCATGCCCTGCAATTCCAGCAGCACGTGGGGCATGCCCACGTCCTTGAACACCTTGTTGTTCACACCGTAAGGACGGCTGTCATCGCGGTAAAAGGTCCGCAGGTAGGTATAAAGCCACTCCGGCTGGCGCGCACGGGACACCAGGGTCAGGTCCGGTGGGGTGGCGCCAAACCAGACCTTGGCATCGGCCTTGTCCATGGCATTGTCCATCAGGGACCCGATCTTCTGGCTCGGATCAAACATCAGGTTGGCCTGGTACAGGTCCACGGGGATGCCCAGGTCCTCCTGCACGCGGATGTGTCGCGAGTACTGCAGCGAGTGACAGCCCATGCAGTAGTTCATGTACAGTTTGGCTCCCTCCTGCAGGGAGGCCTTGTTACCGGGATCAACGCTGATTTCGTCACAGGGTATGGAGCCGCAATTGTGCGCGCTCTCTGCACCCACCGCCTTCAGCGGCAGTATGGTCAGGGCCATGATCAGGACAAAGCCGCCCAGACTGCGCCAGAAGCCGATGCCGCCGTCGTAGGTGATACGCTCCGGCACCGGCTTGGTCTTGTCGATACTGGACCAGACCGGCATCAGCAGGAAGAAGGCAAAGTAGATCACCGAGCAGATCTGTGCCAGCAGGGTCCGTGACGGGGTCGGCGATTTCACGCCCAGCACACCCAGGATCAGGAACGAGGCAGCAAACACTACCAGCATGACCTTGGTGATATTGCCCCGGTAGCGCCAGGACTTGACCGGGCTGCGATCCAGCCAGGGCAGCAGGAAGGGTATTGCGACCGAGGCGGCAAAGGCCACGAAACCCCAGAACTTGTCAGGCACCGCGCGCAGCACGGAGTAGAACGGCGTGAAATACCACACCGGGGCAATGTGCTCCGGGGTCTTCAGCGCATTGGCTTCCTCGAAGTTGGCAAACTCCAGGAAAAATCCGCCCATCTCCGGCAGGAAGAAAATGATGCCGCAGAAAATGAACAGAAAGACCGCGACAGCCTGCAGGTCGTGCACCGTGTAATAGGGGTGGAAGGCCACGCTGTCCAGCGGAATGCCGTTCTCGTCCTTGTTCTTCTTGATCTCAACACCGTCCGGGTTATTGGAGCCAACTTCATGCAGGGCCAGCAGGTGCAGCACCACCAGGGCCAGTAGAACGATCGGCAGGGCCACCACGTGCAGGGCGAAGAAGCGGTTCAGGGTGATACCGGAGATCAGGTAGTCACCGCGAATCCAGGTGACCAGGTCTTCACCCACCACGGGGATGGCCCCGAACAGGGAAATGATCACCTGCGCGCCCCAGTAGGACATCTGGCCCCAGGGCAATACGTAACCCACGAAGGCTTCCGCCATGAGGATGACGAAAATCAGCATCCCGAAAATCCAGATCAGCTCGCGCGGCTTCTTGTAGGATCCATACAGCAGGGCCCGGAACATGTGCAGGTACACCACGACAAAAAAGGCCGAGGCACCGGTGGAGTGCATGTAGCGCAGTATCCACCCGTAGTCCACGTCGCGCATGATGTATTCGACGGAGGCAAAGGCGTTTTCGGCGCTGGGCGTGTAGCTCATGGTGAGCCAGATACCGGTCAGCAGCTGGTTAACCAGCACCAGCAACGACAGCACGCCGAAGAAATACCACCAGTTGAAGTTCGCGGGGGCGTAATACTTGCCCATGTGGGTGTTCCAGGCCCGCATGATGGGCAGGCGGGCATCCACCCAGTCGCGCAATCCAAGCAACATATTATTCATCAGGCAGCCTCCGAATCCACGCCGATAACCAGCACATTGTCACTCTCGTAGGAGTACGGGGGCACTACCAGGTTGGCAGATGCCGGCACACCGGCGAAGACGCGGCCGGACAGGTCAAACTTCGAGCCGTGACAGGGGCAGAAGAAGCCACCCAGCCAGGCGTCACCCCCGAGGTCGGCTGCGCCAACCTCCGGGCGGAATTTCGGTGCGCAGCCGAGGTGCGTACACAGCCCTTCCACCACGAGTATCTCCGGGCGGATAGCGCGGGCGGACCCTTCGATGTACGCTGGTTGGGACGAGATTTCAGAGGCAGGGTCCTTGAGTCTGTCGTCCAGTTTATCCAGATCGGCAAGCTGTTCGGGGGTACGGCGCAAAACATAGACCGGTTTGCCTCGCCACTCCACTACCACCATCTGGCCCGGTTCCATCTTGCTGAAATCGAACTTGACCGGAGCCCCGGCCGCCTTGGCCTTGGCCGACGGGTTCCAGCTACCCAGGAAGGGTACTGCCACCCCGACCACGCCAACGGCACCCACGACGCTGGTGGCCGTGACCAGGAACTTTCTCCGGCCGGCATTTACGCCATCGCTACTCATGCTTTTCTCCCCTGCTTGAGGCCCCGATTCGGCCTGCGGACAGCGGCCGGGAGCACCTCTCTCAAAATGCTGCAAATGGTAATGACTTTACCCTGCTGTTACAAGGAAATCGCCCTACTTTCAAAGACTTTTGAGGCCCTACTTGCGCCATATCAAAAGCCTGCGCAGGGCACAAAAACGCCCGGGCACTGTCCGTGTCCGGGCGTTCTCGAGTGTGCCGATCCGGCGCCCACATCGGGGGCCGCAACAGCTTAACGCTTGGAGTACTGGGGACGCTTGCGCGCCTTGCGCAGGCCGACCTTCTTGCGCTCCACTTCACGGGCGTCACGGGTAACGTATCCGGCAGCACGCAGGGTGGCACGCAGGGACTCATCATATTCCATCAGTGCGCGCGTGATACCGTGACGGATAGCGCCGGCCTGGCCGAAGCTGCCACCGCCTTCAACTGTCACGTTGATATCAAATTTGTCATTCAATTCAACAAGTTCCAGCGGCTGCCGCACGATCATGCGGGCCACTTCACGACCGAAATACTGGTCCAGGGGACGCTTGTTGACGGTGATGGCACCAGCGCCACTCTGCAGGAAGACGCGCGCCGTGGAGGTCTTGCGACGGCCCGTTCCGTAGTATTGGGTAGCTGACATAGACACTCCGTTAGATATTCAGTTCTTGGGGCTGCTGAGCGGCGTGGGGATGCTCGTTGCCCGCGTACACTTTCAGCTTCTTGAACATGGCGCGGCCCAGCGGGTTGCGCGGCAGCATGCCCTTCACCGCACCCTGGATAACGCGCTCGGGGGCCTTGTCAATCAGCTTTTCAAAGGAGATGGACTTCAGGCCACCGGGGTAACCGGTGTGGTGATGATACATCTTGTCTGTTGCCTTGGCGCCGGTCACCCGCACTTTCTCGGCGTTGATCACCACGATGTAATCGCCGGTATCCACGTGCGGTGTATATTCGGGCTTGTGCTTGCCGCGCAGACGGTGCGCGATCTCGCTGGCCAGGCGACCCAGGGTCTTGTCAGAGGCGTCCACCACGAACCAGTCGCGGGAGACATCTTCTGCTTTGGCGCTATAAGTTTTCATCAATACAGGCCTCTTGGAGGGCTCCAATTTCGAGAGCGCGAATACTACTGGGTTAAAATGCCCTTTTCAAGCAAAAATTCAAACAGAATTCGAGACTTATCTCGTCCCTGGACAGCCGGACTTGCAGCCGGGAGTGTCCCTGCCGGGAGCGCTGAAAGCCTGGCATGGATGCCCGCTTTTTGGCGCTCCCGGAAGGGGGCGTTCCGCCCGCCCACCGGAGATGGGAGTCAGGGGCGGTGTTCCCGCGCCAGGTACTCGTGGCTTTGCATTTCCTGCAACCGCGACAGGGTGCGCTGGAACTCGAACCCCAGTTTACCGCCCTGGTACAGCTCCAGCAGGGGCACCGCCGCGGTGATCACCAGTTTGACGTTGCGGTCATAGAACTCATCCACCAGGTTGATAAAGCGGCGCGCCTGGTCGTTCAGGCTGGCGTCAAACGCCGGTACACCGGACAGCAGCACCGCGTGAAAACAACGGGCCAGCTCGATGTAGTCGTTCTGGGATCGCGGTCCATCGCAAAGCTCCGTGAAATCAAACCAGGCCACGTCGTCTGCCAGGCAACGGCAGGTCAGGTAGCGCCCATTGACCTCCAGCCGCTCCCAGTGCTTGCCCGCTTCCGGCGCCAGGCGCTCAAAGCTGTCGCGCAACGTCTCGTCGGCGCGGTGGTCCAGCGGGCAGTGGTACAACTCGGCCTGCTGCAGGGTACGCAGCCGGTAATCCACCCCTGCGTCCACATTTATCACCTCGGTGTACTTTTCGATCAGGGCGATAGCGGGCAGGAATCGCTGCCGCTGCAGACCATTCGCGTACAACCCGGAGGGTTCGATATTGGAGGTTGCAACCAGGGTGACACCGCGCGCAAACAGGGCTTCCATCAGTCCACCCAGTATCATCGCGTCCCCGATGTCGGTGACAAAGAACTCGTCAAAACAGATCACCGTCGCTTCGTCGGCCAGCCGATCGGCAACAATCTGCAGGGGGTTTTTTTCTCCCTCCAACTCACCGAGTTCGCCGTGCACGCGCTGCATGAAACGGTGGAAGTGCACTCGCAACTTGCGCTCGAAAGGCAGGCAGTCGTAGAACGTGTCGACCAGATAGGTCTTGCCGCGGCCCACGCCGCCCCACAGGTAGAGCCCGATTTCCGGCTCGGTGGGTTCCTTGCGAAAGCGGCGCAACCAGGCGCCCAGACCCTGCTCCGCATGCCGGTAGCGGGGCAACAGCCGCTCGAACAGGTCCTGCAACCTGCGCACTGCCTCTTCCTGGGCGGGGTCACGGCTGAAACCCTCCCGCCGCAAATCCTCCTGATATCGTTTCCAGGGGCTACTCATAGTCCTGCATCAGAGCTGCTGCCGTAAAAGCGCCACACTTTACCCACAGGCCTTCACCTTGGCAACGCCGCTACAGTCTGCCGGCCTTTGCGGTTATACTGCCTGCCCCCCGGCTTTAGCTAAACGAGGAACCGCCTGTGAACATCTCCCCTTCTCTATTTCTTGCTGCCGCTGCCGCCCTGTTGATCGGTCTGGGACTGGGGCTGTGGCTGGGACGGGCAACGTCCAAGGGCAACCAGAAATCCCGGGAGATGGAGCGCAAACTGGACCAGGTCCTGCAGGACAAAAAGGCCTACGAAGATGAGGTGGTGGAGCATTTCGCCGATACCGCCCGCCTGCTGAACCGGCTCACGGACAACTACCGCGAGGTGCACACTCATCTCGCGGAAGGCGCCAACCGCCTGTGCCAGGGACAGGGACCGCTGGCCCTGGACCAGTTGGGTGGCAGGGAGGATCCGGCGGAGATTCCGCCCCACCTGGCCGATGTGAAACAGCCCCTGGATTACGCCCCCAAGACTTCTCCCGACGAGAAGGGCATGCTGAACGAGGAGTTCGGCCTGGAGCGGAAGGCGGCGGCGAAAGCCGAGCTGGAAGAGCCGAGGCGCAGCTGACGCTGCGAGACCGGGTCGCGCCAGACCGGGTCGCGCCAGACCGGGTCACGCCAGACCGGGTCACGCCAGACCAGGTCGCACTAGACCGGGTTGTCGATATCCACAAACCGGTGTTCGACACCGAACCGGAGAGCCAGGTGCTCGCCCAGTGCCTGCACACCGTAGCGCTCGGTGGCGTGATGTCCAGCGGCCACGTAGTGCACGCCTTCCTCGCGCGCCACGTGGACGGTCTGCTCCGAGATTTCCCCGGAGATAAACAATTCCGCCCCGGCGACCACTGCCGCATCGATATAGCCCTGCGCCGCACCGGTACACCAGGCGATGCGTTGCACCGGTTCCGCCGACGCGCCGATGTGGAGCGCCTGGCGCCCGGTGAGTTGCTCCAGCCTCGCCACCAGGTCTCCAGCGGCCTCGGGCCGGGGCAGCTGGCCGATATTTCCCACCCCGTCACCGGCCTCGGTGGGCAAGGCCTGCCACTGTTCAATACCCAGTAGCCGCCCCAACCGGGCGTTGTTGCCAAATTCCGGATGGGCATCCAGGGGCAGGTGATAGGCGAGCAGGGACAGCTCGTTAGTCAACAGGGTAGCCAGTCGGCGGCGTTTCATGCCGACCACCTGGGGCCGTTCGCCCTTCCAGAAATAACCGTGATGCACCAGCACCGCGTCCGCGTCGTGCACCACCGCAGCGTCCAGCAGCGCCTGACTGGCGGTCACCCCGCTGACCAGTGTTTGCACCTGGTCGCGACCCTGCACCTGCAGGCCGTTGGGGCAATAATCGCGGAATCGCTCCACCTCAAGCAGCTCATCCAGGTAATCGACCAGCTCTGCCAGCGCCACCGCCATCGTCATGCCCAGCTATCTAACAAGAGCTGGCATCATATACAATCGGGCAGCAAAGGACACGCGGACCACACATGCGCGAGGCGTTGAAATTTATTACCTGGCCGGCCATTGCCGGCCTGCTGGCGGCACTGTTGATCCTCGACCGGTGGGTTCTGCCCAGCACACCCGTGGCCGGCGTGCTCGGTGGCGCCAGCGCCACCGATAGCTACAGCTCAGCGGTCAATAGCGCCAGCCCCTCGGTAGTCAACATCTATACCGCCAAGTGGGTACCTAACCGGCCGCAAAACCGCATGCTGGAACTGTTACGCGGGCGCCAGCTCGGCAGCCAGCGACAGCGCGTTGAGAACGCCCTGGGCTCCGGGGTCATCATGAGTGATCGCGGACACATTCTCACCAACAACCACGTTATCGCCGGTGCCGACGCGATCCAGGTACTGCTGCAGGACGGGCGCAATGCCCGGGCGACCGTCATCGGTACCGATGAGGCGACCGACCTGGCTGTACTGCAGATAGACCTGCCGGACCTGCCCCCCATCCAGCTTGGGGATTCCTCTGAGCTGCGGGTGGGCGACGTGGTCCTGGCCATCGGCAATCCACTGGGCTTCGGCAACACGGTCACCCAGGGCATCATCTCTGCACTGGGTCGCTACGGCCTGCAGCTCAATGCCTACGAAGACTACATCCAGACCGACGCCATCATCCATCCCGGCAATTCCGGCGGCGCCCTGGTCGATACCCGTGGCCGGCTGCAGGGTATCAACACACTGATCTACACCGCCAGCAACAACCAGGGCGGCAATGCCGCCACCGGTATCGGCATCAGCCTGGCTATTCCGGTCAACCTGGCCGTGTTCGTGATGCAGGACCTGATCGATTACGGAGAGGTTATTCGGGGCTGGGTGGGGGTTCGGGTGGAGCCGGTCCGCACCGCCGAAACGGGCCGCGCCCTGGGCGTGGTCAGTGTGGCACCCGACGGACCAGCCGCCAGGGCGGGCATCCTGCCGGGCGACATCATCACCCACCTGGACCAGGAGCCGGTGCAGGACGGCCGCCGCACCATGCACCGTATCGCCCTGTTGCACCCCGGGGATATGGTGACCATCACGGTGTTACGGGACAACCAGAGTCTGGACCTGGAGACGGTGGTGGGTGTCCTGCGCGAGTCCCAGGTGGAATAATTCGGGAACCGTAACTTGATTCCAGGACAGAGGCTGGTCAGCCTCCCATGGCGACTGGCACCAGGTACACTGTCGCCGAACTTCAGTCTGTATCGAGGTTAAGACGCAGTTCCGCGCTGCGGGCGTGAGCTTCCAGTTGTTCACCGCGGGCCAGTACCGAGGCCACCCGGCCCAGTGCCTGAACGCCATCCGCACTGCACTGGATCAGGGAACTCCGCTTCTGGAAATCGTACACTCCCAGGGGCGATGAGAAACGGGCCGTGCGCGCTGTGGGCAGCACGTGGTTGGGGCCGGCGCAGTAGTCGCCCAGTGCTTCCGAGGTATAGGGCCCCATGAAGATAGCGCCTGCGTGCCGAATTCGGGGCAGCAGCGCGTCGGGATCCGCAACAGACAGCTCCAGGTGTTCCGGCGCCAGGCGATTGCTGATTGCCACGGCCTCTTCCAGGTCCCGGGTCTCGATCAGGGCGCCGCGCCCGGACAGTGAAGCGGCAATGATTTCCCGGCGCGCCATCTGCGGCAGCAGCCGGCGGATACTTTCCTCCACCTGATCCAGAAAGTCCGGTGCCGGGCACAGCAGTATGGACTGGGCATTTTCATCGTGTTCGGCCTGGGAAAACAGGTCCATGGCGATCCAGTCCGGTTCCGTGCTGCCGTCACAGATCACCAGGATTTCCGACGGACCGGCGATCATGTCGATGCCAACCCGGCCGAACACCTGGCGTTTGGCAGTGGCGACATAGATATTCCCCGGGCCGACGATCTTGTCTACAGAGGGTATCGTCTCGGTGCCATAGGCCAGGGCCGCGATAGCCTGGGCGCCACCCATGGTAAAGACCCGGTCCACACCCGCCAACGCGGCAGCCGCCAGCACCAGGGGATTCAGCTCTCCACCGGGCGCCGGAACGGCCATGACGATCTCGGTCACCCCGGCCACCCTGGCGGGCAGGGCGTTCATCAGCACCGAGGAGGGGTAGGACGCCTTGCCACCCGGCACGTAGATACCGGCCCGGTCCAGGGCGGTGACCTGCTGTCCCAGCGTATTACCGCCCTCGTCCACAAAACGCCAGCTGTCCTGCCGCTGATGTTCGTGATAACGGCGAATCCTGCTGGCGGCCTGCTCCAGGGCCTTACACTGCGCCGGCTCGATGGTCGCCAGGGCCCGCTGCAGGTCCTCCTGCGCCACTTCGAGTTCACTGACAGCAGCGGCCTGCAAACCGTCGAAACGTGCGGTGTAGTCCAGCAGCGCGGCATCTCCCCCGGCCCGGACAGCCCTGACGATCTGCGCCACCGCGGCGTCGACCGAGCTGTCCAGTTGCTCCTGCCAGTGGGTCAACTGGTCCAGGCGCTGCTCGAAGTCGGCGTCTCCAGTGGACAGGCGGGCCAGTTGCGGCGCCAGCTCAGTCACCGCAGACAACCTCCGCCAACTGGTCGATCACCGCCTGGAGCGGGGCGTAGCGGGCCCGCAGGGCCGCCTTGTTCACCACCAGTCGGGAACTGACAGCAGCGATTTCTTCCAGTGGTTCCATGCCATTTGCCCGCAGGGTATTGCCGGTGTCGACGATATCCACGATCAGGTCCGCCAGGTCCATCATGGGCGCCAGTTCCATGGCGCCGTAAAGCTTTATCACCTCGGCATGCACGCCCTGGCGGGCAAAATGGCGTCGGGCGATATTGGTGAACTTGGTTGCCACCCGGATTCGTGCACCGTCAGGCTGCCAGCCCACCGGGCCTGCGGTCATCAGGCGGCAGCGGGCGATACCCAGGTCCAGGGGTTCATACAAACCCTCGGCGCCGTGCTCAAGCAGGATGTCCTTGCCCACCACGCCCAGGTCGGCCGCGCCGTGGCGGACATAGGTAGGCACGTCGGTGCCGCGTATTACCACCAGGCGCAGGTCTTCCCGGCTGGTTTCGAATACCAGCTTGCGACTGCTGGCCATGTCATCCAGCGGCTCGATGCCCGCCTGTGCCAGGAGCGGCAGGGTTTCTTTCAGAATGCGGCCCTTGGTCAGGGCAAGGGTCATTGGCCTGTTCATGCTGCGCTCGTCAGTCCGGCAGGCGCCGGATATCGGCGCCCAGCGATTGTAGTTTCTCCTCGATGCATTCGTAACCGCGATCGATATGGTAGATACGGTCGATACGCGTTTCGCCCTCCGCCACCAGGCCGGCGATAACGAGACTGGCGGAGGCCCGCAGGTCCGTGGCCATCACCGGCGCACCCTGCAATCCGGCCTGGCCATTAATAATGGCGGTGTGCCCCTCGATCACGATATCAGCGCCCATACGATTCATCTCGTGGGTCTGGATCAGGCGATTTTCAAACACGGTTTCGGTGACCGTACCCGTACCCTCGGCAATGGCATTCATCGCGGTGAACTGGGCCTGCATATCCGTGGGAAAGCCGGGATAGGGCGCCGTTTTCAGGCTGACAGCCCGTGGTCTGCGCCCCTCCATATCCAGCTCGATCCAGTTGTCGCCGCTGCGAATGGTGGCCCCCGCCTCCTCCAGTTTCTGCAGCACCACTTCCAGGTGCTGCGGGCAGGCCCCTCGCAAGCGCACCCGGCCACGGGTAGCGGCAGCGGCGACCAGATAGGTACCTGCCTCTATCCGGTCCGGCATCACGTCGTAGGTGCAGCCGTGGAGCCGCTCCACCCCGTCAATGGTGATGGTATCGGTGCCGTGGCCGCTGATTCTGGCGCCCATGGCGATCAGGCACCTGGCCAGGTCCACCACCTCGGGTTCCCGGGCGGCATTCTCGAGTACCGTCTGGCCCTCTGCCAGGGTCGCGGCCATGATCAGGTTTTCGGTGCCACCGACGGTGACCGTCTCCATCAGAATGCGGGCCCCCTGCAGGCGCCCGTCGGTCTCGGCATTGATATAGCCGCCCTCCACGGTGACCCGCGCGCCCATCGCTTCCAGGCCCTTGAGGTGCAGGTCCACCGGGCGGGACCCGATGGCGCAACCACCAGGGAAAGACACATGCGCCCGCCCGAAGCGCGCCACCATGGGCCCCAGCACCAGGATGGAAGCCCGCATGGTCTTTACCAGCTCGTAGGGTGCCGAAAACTCGCGGATGGTACGGGCATCCACCTCGACGCTGAGCTTCTCGTCCACCACCAGGTCAACGCCCATACAGCCCAGCAATTCGATCATGGTCGTGATGTCGTGCAGGTGGGGCAGGTTGCGGACCGTCACCGGCCCGTCCGCCAGCAGGGTCGCCGCCAGTATCGGCAGCGCCGCATTTTTTGCGCCGGAGATCCACAAATCTCCGTGCAGGGGCCTGCCGCCCTGGATTACCAGCTTGTCCATGATATGTCCTTCAGCCCGGCGGGAACGCCGGGTTCACTCGCTGGCCTCGTCCGGGGTCAGGGCCCGGATATTCACAGCGTGGATGGTGCCGTCAGCTATCTGCCCGGTCAGGGCGGCGTATACAAGCTGCTGTTTCTTAACCGGCCGCAGACCCTCGAACACCGTGCCGACCACGGTAATATCGTAGTTGGCGCCCTCGCCCTGTACCTGTATGTCGCAGTCGGGTAACTGTGCCTGCAGCAGCGCTTTTACGGTCGCCGCGTCCATAGTGTTTCTCCGCGCCAAAAGGCGGCATTTTAGGGAAAAATGCGGGTGATGGCGAATCCGCTCACGGGCCCGCCCGGGCTCAGCCCTCGGCGCCCTCGACCTCTTCTTCCACCCGCCAGTTGGCGATCACCTCATCCAGGTCGCCGTCATACTTGCGAGCCAGTGACTGGAACTGGTTGCGGTAGATTTCACCCAGGTTGACGCTCTCGATGATCAGGTTGCGCAGCTTCCACTCACCCGACTTATCCCGCGACATCTGGTAAATCAGAACATAGGGCTGAACCTGCTCGCCGTAAATCAATTGCCGCACGGACGCCCGGTCATCCTGCTCTGCCCCCGACGCGGGGGGATCCAGTTCGATACGGCTTCCTCCAAACGCAAGAATTCCCTTGCTGTAGGTCCGCACCAGGCCGTCCTGCATCACCTCCGTGAAACGGTCCAGCTGATCGCGCAGCTTGGCGCGACCCGCCTCGTCCAGGGAGCGGTACCGGTCGCTGCTGGCGTAGGGCCCCATCACCCCGCGGGCGAAGCCGCGGAAATCAACCACCGGGCCCAGTATCTCCAGTATGGTCGCGTAGTAGCGCTCCGGGTCCTCGTCGGCATAGCTGCGCGCCTCTTCCACCGAGTCCATCACCCTCCGGGTAGCGTCTTTCACAACCTCGTGCGCACTGTTCTCACCCGCGGTGGCCACGAGTGCGCTTTCAGCACCGGCCGGGACCAGCGGGACCAGGAGTAGCACCAGCAGGGCGGTTTGTAACAGTTTTGTCATCGAATACTCCGTGGTCGCAAAATTGAGCTAGCAACAGGGAACGCGCGCTGTATAATCGCGGCGAACCGGGGGCTGCCGCGCTATCACATCACCGGGGGGCAGCCAGTGATTGAGACAATCCCTTTGTCCCGCAGTTCAGTACCCGCTGCGCGGCGCCTACTTTAACAGGAATCGAGGGCCTATGCTTCTTGCGGCAGCCACAATTTTGGTCGGCTTTATCCTCCTCATCTGGAGCGCTGATCTCTTTGTGGCCGGGGCGGCTTCCATCGCCGAAAATTTCGGCCTGTCGCCAATTATCATCGGCCTGACCATTGTTTCACTGGGAACCTCGGCGCCCGAAATCCTGGTGTCGCTCACCGCGGCGTTCTCCGATGCCGGCAAGCTGGCCATCGGCAACGCCATAGGCTCCAATATCGCCAATATCGGGTTGGTGCTGGGCTCAACGGTACTGATCGCGCCGCTCAGTGTTCACCCCAGCTGCATGAAACAGGAAATGCCTACCTTGCTTATCGTTACCCTGGCGGTGGGCCTGCTGCTGGTTGACGGCGAACTGACCCTACTGGACGGGCTTCTGATGCTGGCCGCGCTGGCCCTGATCCTGATACGCACCATTCGCGGCCAGAGCCAGGACCCCAACCTGCTGATCGAGGCGACAGAGGAAACGATGCCTCACCTGAACCCGTTGCGCGCCTGGCTCACCTTTGCCCTCGGACTGGCGCTGCTCATTGCCAGTTCCCAGATGCTGGTCTGGGGCGCCACCGAGGTGGCCGCGGCCCTGGGGGTTTCGGAGCTCATCATCGGGCTGACCGTTGTTGCGGTCGGTACCAGCCTGCCGGAATTGGCCGCCACCGTGGCCAGCGCCCTGCGCGGTCACACCGAGATCGCCGTGGGTAACGTGATCGGCTCCAACCTGTTCAACCTGCTGGCGGTTATGTCCCTGCCAGGCATCGTCAAAACCGAGCAGTTGGAGCCCTACGTCCTCTCCCGCGACTACGCGTCCATGACACTCGCCACTCTGATGCTGGCTGTACTGCTGTATATCGGCCGGCGCCGCAGCAAGGGAGGCGCGGGGCACGCCTACATCGGCCGCACCGCCGGGGTGTTGTTACTGTCCTTCTACGCACTGTATTATTACGAACTCTTTTTGACCATCTGAACGCGGAAAAAGGCCCATGAGCGAGGCAGAGCTGTCCCCCCACATTGCCTCGGGCCAGCGCACCATACGCATGGAATCAGAGGCTGTCGCGGCCATGGAGCAGCGGGTGGGGGAGCAATTTTCCCACGCCTGTGAGCTGCTGCTGGCAACCCGCGGCCGGGTCATTGTCACCGGCATGGGCAAGTCGGGGCACATTGCCCGCAAGATTGCCGCCACCCTGGCCAGTACCGGAACCCCCGCGTACTTCGTCCACCCGGGCGAGGCCAGCCACGGTGACATGGGCATGATCACCCGGGACGATACGGTGATTGCCCTATCCAATAGCGGCGCGGTGGCGGAAATCACCTCCCTCCTGCCGCTGCTGAAAAGGCTGGGAATACCGCTGGTCAGCATGACTGGCAACCCGGATTCGGTACTGGCCCAGGCCTCCGACGCACACCTGGATACCGGTGTTGAAACCGAGGCCTGCCCACTGGACCTGGCACCAACCTCCAGCACGACCACGGCACTGGTCATGGGTGACGCGCTGGCGATCGCGTTGCTGGAAGCACGCGGCTTTACCGCCGAAGACTTCGCATTCTCCCACCCGGGGGGCACACTGGGCCGAAAGCTGCTGCTGAAGGTCGAGGACATCATGCACCGCGGTGATGCAATTCCCAGGGTCGAGCCGGAAACACCCCTGGCCCAGGCTCTGCTGGAAGTCAGCAGAAAGGGCCTGGGCATGACCACCGTGATCGGCAAGGACGGGCGCCTGGCCGGCATCTTCACAGACGGCGACCTGCGCCGTGCACTGGACGCAAGAATCGATCTGAACACGACCCCGATTGCCGATTTGATGACCACCGGGGCAAAGACCACCGCCCCCGGTGTGCTGGCGGCCGAGGCCCTGCGGGTCATGGAGGAGAACCAGATCACTTCCCTGGTGGTCATCGCCGAGGACGGGGCCATCTGTGGCGTGCTGCACCTGATGAGCCTGCTGCACGCGGGGCTGGCCTGACCGTGTCCGCCATCAGGGGGAAACAGGCCGCGGCCATCCGGGTTCTGGTCCTGGACGTGGACGGGGTGTTGACCGACGGCCGTATTTACTACGGCAACGCGGGCGAGGAACTGAAGGCCTTCAATATCAAGGACGGACTGGGCGTGAAGCTGCTGCAGCGCGCCGGGATCGAGGTGGCCATCATTACCGGGCGCAGTTCAGCCATCGTTCAGCGTCGCGCCACAGAACTGGGTATCGAACGGGTGATACAGGGTCGCGAGGACAAGCTGGCGGCGCTGACCGAGTTGTGCAATGACCTGGACGTGGCGCTGGAGCACTGCGCCTACATGGGTGACGACCTGCCCGACCTGGCGGCGATCGCGGCCGCCGGCCTGGGACTTACCGTCGCTGACGCATGCCCGGCAGTCGCCGCGGCCGCCGATTGGCAGTCGGCTAACGCCGGTGGCTGCGGCGCCGTGCGCGAGGCCTGCGAGACACTGCTGCAGGCCAGGGGACAGTGGTCAGACCTGGAGAGCAGCTACCGGTGATCAGGCGCCCGTCCACCCAGCTGCTGCTGATCGTCCTGGGCGTGAGCCTGTTTGCCTGGCTGTACGACCCCAGCGATGAACGCTATCCCGATGCCGCCACCCAGGAGCGGCAACGCGAGCTGCCCAAAACCTACCTGATCGATACCCGCAGCTGGGTCTACGATGAAGACGGCAACCTGAGCGAGGTCCTGGATACTGCTTCTGCCGAGTACTACCTGGACGGCGATGAGACGTTCCTGGTGTCGCCACGATTCTATTCCCATCACGACGACGACCGCACCTGGTCCGCGTCGGCCGAGCGCGGCGTCATGAATCATGCCGGTGATACCCTGTCGCTGTTCGACAAGGTCCTGCTGATCAGCGACCAGACCGGTGGGCGACTGGAAACCGAGGCCATGAAGATTGACCTGGAACGTAAAGTTGCCCGCTCCCGAAGCCCGGTGTTACTTACCCAGGGCCAGAACACGACACGCGCTGACGGCATGGTTGCCAACCTGGAGCGGGAGCGTATGCAACTCATGCCCAACGTGGAGAGTATTTATGTTGTGCAGTAAGCGGCTCTGTTGGCCAGCCCTGCCACTGCTGTTATTGCTGCTGCTGGGTATCGCCAACGATCGGGCTATGGCGTTACCGGACGACCGCCAACAGCCGATCAGGATTCGCGCCGACCAGGCCATCCGCGACGAGAAACTGGGCACCACTGTCTACAGTGGCAACGTGATCATGGACCAGGGCAGCCTGCACATCGAGGCGGACCGGGTCACTATCTACCGCCTGGTGGAAGAGGCGGACAAGATTGTGGCCGAAGGTAAGCCAGCACACCTGCAGCAGCGTCCGGAGGAAGGCAAGGGACTGATGCACGCGCGGGCCGGCATCATCGAGTACTACAAGGCCGAAGACCGCGTACACATGAGAGACGACGCCCGCATCGAACAGGACGGCTCAACGGTTCGAGGTAACACCATCGACTACTACATCGAGCAGCAGCTGGTCAAAGCCGACAGCGACGCCAGCCAGGAAGACAGCCGGGTCGAGGTCGTGATTCCCGCCACCACCGTCAGCAGCAGCGATGCCCCCGACCAGCCGACTACCGACAGCGAAGCCACCGACAGCGAGGCCACCGACAGAGAAGCCACCGACAGCGAAGCCACCGATAGCGAGGCCACCGATGGCACAGCTGAGCGCGAATAACCTGGCCAAGGCCTACAAGGGCCGGGAAGTCGTCAAGGATGTCTCCATGGCCATCGAGAGCGGCCAGGTGGTGGGCCTGCTGGGCCCCAATGGGGCCGGCAAGACCACCTGCTTTTACATGATTGTCGGGATCGTCAAGGCGGATCGCGGCAGCATCACCATAAACGGCGAGGATATCACCGCGCTGCCCATGCACGAGCGCGCCCGTCGCGGTATCGGCTACCTGCCGCAGGAGGCTTCGATCTTCCGCAAGCTGACCGTGGGCGACAATATCCTCTCGATCCTCGAGACCCGCCCGGACCTGAACCGGGAGCAGCGCCGGGAACGCCGCGACCAGTTGCTGGAGGAGTTCCACATCACCCACATAAGGGACAGCCTGGGCCAGGCCCTGTCAGGCGGAGAAAGGAGGCGGGTGGAAATAGCCCGCGCCCTCGCCACGGAGCCCGATTTCATCCTGCTGGACGAGCCTTTTGCCGGTGTCGACCCGATTTCGGTAGCTGACATCCAGCAAATCATTACCCACTTGCGCAACCGCGGTATCGGGGTGCTCATCACCGACCACAACGTGCGCGAAACACTGCACATCTGCGAGAAAGCCTTTATCGTTGGTGAAGGCCATATCATCGCCTCAGGCACCGCCCAGGACGTGCTGGACAACAGCAAGGTCCGCGAAGTGTATCTGGGCCAGGGATTTACCCTCTAGCCAGCAAAGCATCCAGGTAATACAAGCAATAATCACGCCAGCCATTGCCAGCGGCGGGTTGCGGGCATTACACTGATCCGGGAGCCCGCCTGAGGACTCAGACAATCCTTTTTCCGACCGCCACATGAAACAATCTCTACAGCTCAAGCTAGGCCAACAACTGACGATGACACCTCAGTTGCAGCAGGCTATCAAGCTTTTGCAGTTGTCGACCCTGGACCTGCAACAGGAAATCCAGGACGCGCTGGATAACAATCCGCTGCTGGAGCTGGCCGAGGACGAGAGCGAGGGTGGCGCGGAAGACGACAATTCCTCTAAAGATGCCCGCGAGAATGCCCAGGCCGGTGAAGAGGAATCCCTGAACGCCGCGGGCGTCGATGAGGATGATGACTGGCAGTCCAAGATTCCCGATGAACTGCCCGTGGACACCCAGTGGGACGACCTGCTGCCCTCGGCCTCCGCCCCGGCACCAGCCCCCTCGGGTGACGGCGGCGAACTGGACTTCGAGGCCCGGGGCCCGACCGGCCAGAGCCTGCAGGAATTCCTGCACTGGCAGCTCAACCTCACGCGGCTGTCTGACACCGACCGGGTTATTGCCTACGCAATTATCGACGCCACGGGTGACAACGGCCGTCTGGAACAAAGCGTGGAGGAAATTCACGCAGCGCTGGTCGCCGAATTGGATATCGATCCGGACGAGGTGGTGGCGGTGCTTCACTGCCTGCAGCAATTCGAGCCCGCCGGGGTTTGCGCCAGGGACCTGCAGGAATGTCTGCTGATCCAGTTGCGCCAGCTGCCGGTGCAAACCCGCTGGCGAGAGCAGGCTATACAGGTGGTCAGCCGCCACATGGCCCAGCTCGGCAATGCCGATTTCAACCAGATCCTGCGTCGCACCCGGCTGCAGGAATCGGAGCTGAAAGAAGTGCTGACCCTGATCCAGGGGCTGGACCCGCACCCCGGCCTGCGCCAGTCCGAGGAGCGTACCGAGTACGTGATCCCTGACGTCATGGTCAGCAAGCGCAATGATCGCTGGGTGGTGGAACTCAACCCGGAGGTGGCGCCGCGCCTGCGTATCAACCAGGATTACGCCGGCCTGATCAAGCGCGCCGACACCAGTGCCGACAATACCTTTCTGCGGGACAACCTGCAGGAAGCGCGCTGGTTCCTGAAGAGCCTGCAAAGCCGCAATGAGACCCTCATGAAAGTGGCCACCCGCATCGTCGAACACCAGCGCGGGTTCCTGGAGTACGGCCCGGAGGCCATGAAACCGCTGGTGCTGCAGGAAATTGCCGAATCAGTAGATATGCATGAATCGACCATTTCCCGGGTTACAAACCGCAAGTACATGCACACGCCCCGGGGGGTATTCGAGTTAAAATATTTCTTCTCCAGCCACGTCGGCACCACCAGCGGCGGCGAGTGCTCGTCCACCGCAATCAGGGCACTGATTCGCAAACTGGTGGCGGAAGAGAATCCGCGTAAACCGCTGAGTGACAACAAACTCGCTCAGCTGTTGGAACAGGACCAGGGGATCAAGGTCGCCCGGCGCACAGTCGCCAAATACAGGGACAGCCTGCAGATCCCCCCCTCCAACGAACGCAAGAGATTGGTCTAAAATATACACAGCGGTATCACTCTGAGTAAGGAGCTCTTTATGCAATTGAATGTCAGCGGTCACCACGTGGAAGTTTCCTCCCCCCTGCGCGAGTACGTGGAAAACAAATTCGAGCGCCTGCAACGACATTTCGACCAGATAACCAACACCGAGGTCACCCTGATCGTAGAAAAACTGGTACAAAAAGCCGAGGCCACCGTGCACATTTCCGGGGCCGACATCTTCGCCGCCGCCGAATCAGAGGATATGTATGCCGCCATTGACGCCCTGGCCGACAAGCTGGACCGGCAATTAATCAAGCACAAGGAGAAAAGCCGAGGTCACTAGGGCCAACTCACCTGGTGTGACCAGGCCCAGCCAAATCCCATGCAAATCATGCAACAGTTCCTGACCCCCGGGCGCACCGCCTGCCGCGTTACCGGGGTCAGCAAAAAACGTCTGCTGGAAACCATCGCGGGTATCATCGCCGAAGACCAGTTGTCACTGTCCCAGTCCGAGGTATTTTCGCAACTGGTGGCCAGGGAAAAACTGGGCAGCACCGCACTCGGCAAGGGCATCGCCATCCCGCACTGCCGTATGGCGAACTGCAGCCATCCGCTGGGCACCCTGGTCTCGCTGTCAGAGCCAGTGGATTTCGACGCGCCCGACGGTCAACCGGTAGACCTGTTGTTTATTCTGCTGGTACCGGAAGAAACGCAGCAACAGCACCTCGATATTCTCGCCGGCATCGCGCGACTGTTCAGCCAGGAAGAGTTCTGCTCCGCCCTGCGCACGGCCGAGACCGACGAAGCGCTATTCCAGTTGGCGACGAGCTGGGAGTCGTGACCGAGGCGCCACGTCAGCTGGTAGTCATCAGCGGCCGCTCCGGTTCCGGCAAGAGCACCGCCCTGCACCAGCTGGAGGACGAGGGCTACTATTGCATCGACAACCTTCCCGTTTCACTGCTGCCCGCCCTCGTTCAGGAGGTCGCGCGGAAGGAGTTCCTGCACTTTCGGGGCACCGCGGTCTGTATCGACGCCCGCAATGCATGGAAAGACCTGAGTGATTTCAACGCGATTCTCGACTCCCTGCCGTCCGGGGTAAGTACCGATATCCTGTTCCTGGACGCCCAGGACTCGACCCTGATCAAGCGCTTCAGCGAGACCCGCCGGCGCCACCCCCTGAGCAGTGAAACCATGCCCCTGGCCGAGGCCATAGTCTACGAACGGGACCTGCTGGAGCCCATCGCCAGCGCCGCGTCGCTGGTGCTGGATACCAGCCAGATGACCATTTACGAGCTGCGGGACGCTATCAAGCAGCGCCTGGTCGGGGCCAGCGCCGGCAGTATGTCCATCCTGTTCCAGTCCTTCGGCTTCAAGCGCGGCATACCCAATGACGCGGACCTGGTGTTCGACGTGCGTATGTTGCCCAACCCGCACTGGGTGCGGGAGCTGCGCCTGAAGACCGGCCTGGATCAGGAGGTTGCCAGTTTCCTGGAACAGCGCGATCTGACCGGTGAATTGTTTGCCGATCTCTGTCACTACCTGGATAACTGGCTGCCGCGTTATCGCGAGAGCAACCGCAGTTACATGACGATTGCGCTGGGTTGTACTGGCGGACAACATCGTTCAGTATATCTGGCGCACAGGCTTTTCGAACACTACCGGCAGCAGTATCCGCAGGTTCATATCCGGCACCGGGAACTGCAACAATAAACAGGCACGGCGTGGTCAGATGATTGAAACCCAGGTCACCATTATCAACAAACTCGGCCTGCATGCCCGTGCCGCGGCCAAGTTCGTTGGCTGTGCCTCCGCGTTCTCGTCCAACATTCAGGCCGGCCGCGATGGCCAGCTGGTCGATGGCAAGAGCATCATGTCGGTGATGATGCTCGCAGCGGGCAAGGGTACAGTCCTGGACCTGAAGATCGATGGCGACGATGAACAGTCCGCGCTGGCCGCGCTCACCAACCTGATCGAGAACCGCTTCGACGAGCCCGAATAGGGCCCAATCCCGTCACAAGTTGTTGTCCCCTGCGCTTTACCCGATAATTGGCGCACCGCGCCCATCCGGCGCGGATTCGTCGGGGACCACAACAAGATGCAGCAGGTGAAAGCCAGATCACAGGAAAGACTCGAGCAGCTGTCCGAGGCGCTCGACAGCGGCACCCTGCGCGACGTCCGTCGTATGCTGCACAACCTGCCGCCGGCAGACACCGCCCATCTACTTGAATCCTCCCCGCCCAGGACCCGCCAGGTCCTGTGGCAGATGGTCGAAAACGAGCAACAGGCAGAGGTGCTCAACGAGCTGGGTGACGAGTTGCGCATGCGTTATCTCAGTGAGATGAATGCCACGGAGTTGGCCGAGCTTGCTGAAAACCTGGATGACGACGATGTCGCCGACATCCTGCAGCAGCTGCCTGACCGGGTCACCCGGGAAGTACTCGACGCCATGGACCTCCAGGATCGGATGCGACTGGAACAGGTCCTGACCTATCCGGACGACTGCGCCGGCGGCCTGATGAGCCTGGACACCATCACCATCCGCGCCGACCTGACACTGGACGTGGTATTGCGCTACCTGCGGCGGCACACGGATTTACCGGCGATGACCGACACCCTGATCGTGGTCAATCGCAACGACATCTTCGTCGGCCTGTTGCCGTTGCGGACCCTGCTGGTTTCGGATCCGTCTGCGTCGGTACGAGAGATGATGAACACCGAAGTAGACCCCATCCCGGCCAGCATGCCCGACGACGAGGTGGCGCGTCTGTTTGAACGCAACGACTGGGTTTCCGCACCGGTGATCGACGAGCAGCGCAGGCTGCTGGGCCGGATCACTATCGACGACGTGGTGGATGTCATCCGCGAAGACGCGGACCATTCCCTAATGTCCATGGCCGGACTGGACGAGGACGAAGACACATTTGCCCCGGTGAGCCAGACGGCGCCGAGGCGGGCTGTCTGGCTCGGGATCAACCTGGTAACCGCGTTTATCGCCGCTTCCACCATCAATATATTCCAGGGGACCATCGAGAAGGTGGTGGCCCTGGCGGTACTGATGCCCATCGTCGCATCCATGGGTGGCATTGCAGGCACCCAGACCCTCACGGTCCTGGTACGTGGCCTGGCGCTGGGACAGGTTCAACCGGGTAACCAGGGCTGGTTGATAAACCGGGAGCTGATTATCGGCCTGATGAACGGCTTCCTGTGGGCGGGTGTGGTTGCAGTGGCGGCATCCCTGTGGTTCCAGGACTGGCTGATCGGCCTCATTATCGCGGTGGCGATGGTTATCAACCTGACCACAGCCGGCGTCACGGGAGCTGTATTGCCACTGCTGATGAGGCGCTTTAATGTCGACCCGGCGCTTGCAGGCGGGGTGGTTCTCACCACGGTGACCGACGTGGTGGGTTTTGTTTCGTTCCTCGGACTGGCGACCGTGTTCTATGCCTGATTACGACGACAGTCCGGAGCAGGAGTTCGAGGGGCCGAGCAAATCCGCACGCAAGCGCCAGATGACGGCACTGCAGGACTTGGGCGAGTCACTTACCACGCTGAGCGAGAAACAGCTGGCAAAAGTGCCGATTGAGGACCCACGCCTGCTGGAGGCCATTCGCGAGGCTCGCCGTATCCGCAGTAACAGCGCCCGCAAAAGGCAACTCCAGTATGTCGGCAAGTTGATGCGCAGCGTGGACCCGGAGCCGATCCAGGCGGCACTGGACGCGATGCGCCAGGTTCATCACCGGCAGACCGAAAGCTTTCACGAGCTGGAGCAATTGCGTGAAGCTGTCCTGGTGGCCGGACCGGCGGGCGCGGACCTGGTTCTGCGGCGCTGGCCCCGGGCTGACCGGCAACAGCTGCGGCAGCTGATCCTGCAACACCAACGCGAACTGAAGGCGGACAAACCACCGACCGCCAGCCGCAAACTGTTCAGGTACCTGCGTCAGTTGCTGGAGTCGGATCCGGGGCATTCGTAATCGCGGGCGCCGTCGCGCTGCTGTCGAGTTCAAGCTCTTCCTCCGCCAGCGGCGGCTCCGGATCCGGCGCGGGCGCATTATCGACCTCAGCATTGGCCGCCATGCCCGGCAGTTCCACCTGTGAGGCATTGTCAAAGATGCGCGTGAAGGTAACCTCGGGGTTATTCCAGGATCCAGTCACCGAGTAGACGCCACTGGACAGGCGACTGAATTCATCCTCGAACAACTTGCTGACCACAAAAACTCCCGCGGCGACCGGTAACCCGGCGGTCAGTGCGGCGACCCAGGGCAGGTTATTGGCCACCGGCAGGGTCACCACCAGTTCACCGTTGAGTGACCGCTGTTCAACATCGGTCAGGCCGGTAAACTGGAACGCGCTGGAACTGCCCAGAACCTTCAGTTCCTCGACCTCGATGGTGCCCCGGTGAAAGTGCAGGTCGCCATCCAGGCTGTGGAAGGGCACGCCGGTTTCAAACATCTGGGTCAGGCTCAGCCGGGAAACAATGTCAGTCAGGTTGAGAATACTTACCACCCGCAGCGCACCGGAGGTACCGGCGGACGTGTTACGAAATGCCCCGCCCTCAATGCCCAGGTCCAGGCGCCCGGCACTGCCGGCCAGGCTGAAAGCCGCCGGACTGCCCGGCCAGTCAAGCGCCAGTTCGGCGCGGCCGGATTTCGTTTCCAGTATCTTCTCATAACCGAAGCTTTCCAGGGTGTCGCCCAGGTCCTCGAAATTCAGGACCAGCTGGAGATCGCTGCTCGTACCCTGGTTCGCCTCACGCCAGACGAGCAACGCAGGCGACGCCTCATCCACCGCCATACCGGCCAGGGTGCCGCGAATATTCGCGGCCCGTATCTCTCCGGCACCGGACAACAGGTCGAACTGCAGCTCCCCCAGGGAACGGCCGCCGCGGTGGAGCCCGCCCAGCCGCACGACCATATCCGGCAAAGTCGGCAGGTGATCGCCACTGATCCCACCCAGGGGGTCGGGAGACTCGATTTTTCCTGCCGCTGGTGGTGGCGCCACCTCCGGGTCACCCGGCGGGAACAGCCCATCGAGTTCCAGGTAGCTGACATCCAGTTTGCCCGGCAGGCCCTCACCGGGCAGTTCCAGTGCGCCTCGCAGCCAGGGCATTTCCAGCTCTGCCGACCAGGCCCCGAAGTCGTAGCTCAGGTCCACCAGCAGATCCTGCCACTCGCGCCCCATCAACTCGGCCCGGCCGGCATACAGGCTTTCAATACTCAGGCTGGGACCGCCGCCCATCTTCTCCTCGACCTGTGTATCCTCCGGAACCGGGCCGTAGGACAGGTACTGGCGAACAAAATCCAGGCACTGGTCAACATTGACCCGCTCCACCGCCCCGGCAATGCGGATGAATCCGGGCAGCAAGTCTGGCGGTTCCTGTCCGAAGGCAAGCGAGGCACTGTTGAACTCTCCCCCGCCGGCATCCAGGTCCAGGTACAGCGCTTTATCCAGCGACATGCGCAGGGGTCCCAGCCCCTCGGCCAGCGTGGTGTCGAGCTGGAAATCGCGCAGCTCCTCAGCCGTTTTACCCCAGGGTTCTGGCAGGTCCAGGCTGACGCCCTCGAGTGCGCTGCTGATCGCCAGTCGCGGCGCTGCCCTCGGCGCAACGGTCACGGTCACCGCAACCCCGGCCTCACCCGCCGCCAGGGAGAGTGGCTGCAGTTGCAGCCAGTCCTGCACCGCAGCGATCGGAATTCGGCTCTGCAGATCGATATCCAGGACCGTATTCCCCGGGGTATAGCCACGGTCGCCCGCCGGGTCCACAGGTCGTTGCCGTAACTGCGCTGTCAGTGGCCGTCCCCAGATCTGTCCCGCCAGCTGCCGGGAGCTGAAGCCGTCCTCGCCGCTGTATTTGAAATCTCCGTTCACGTGTTCCACGGTCAGGCCACCCGGCTGGATACCCAGCGTCACGTCCTGCCAGCGGGTGGCTACCTCGACCTGTTGCAGCTCGCCGTTGCCCGCCAGCGCCAGCTCCAGGAACAGGTCAGCTTCGAGGCCGCCTGTTGCGTTCCAGTCGTCGAAGGCATGCCCGACCAGGTCGCCCAGCGGTGACTCATTGACTATTTTCAAGCCGTCGGCCGCACTGCCCTCGATGTCAGCCCGGGCTGCCAGCAGCATGCGCCCGGCGGGATCGCGCCAGGCCTCGACAGAGAGTTGCTCGGCAATCGCATCGTAGAACCTGGCGCGCTCAGCCCATACACTGACCTCGAAGTCGTCGACCAGGACTGTCCCGGTTTCCACCCTGGCTGACGGCCACCTGGGATGAAACGTCAGGCTCGTATCCTCGAGGTTGAAAAACAATTGCACGGTGCGCAAATCCGTCTGGCCATGCCGCAGGCTGCCGCGCCACAGAAAGGCACCGTCCCTGACATGGCCGTCACCAACGCTGCTGGCCAGCCAGTCCAGTAAGGAGGACGGCAGAATGTAGGGCAGGTACTTGCTGCGGTACATGGGATGGGAGTCCCGCAGACCCACCAGCAGATCCATTTCGACACCCGCCGGGGTCTTGGTACGGGGTATATCCAGACCGAACAGGGCCCGCGCGGTACCCTCCAGGGCCGTGGCGGTGATGGGACCGCTATCGAGGAAAATGGATGCCTGGTCCCAACCGATCCTGAGACTGCCATAGACCTCGTCGAAAAACAGGGGATCGAGATATACGGTAGGAAAATGCAAGCTGAATTGCCGGCTGTCCAGCTGTATTACTCCACCACCCTCCCCCAGCGCGACATGGCCGCGAGCACCACTGACCCCGGGGGCACCTCGCCAGGACTCCAGTGCAAGTCGGTCGAAATTTGCCGCCAGCTTCCAATGCCTGGCAGGCTCACTGCGGTCCGCCAGGGTCAGTTCCAGCCGTTCGAGTTCACCCCGGGGGTCGAGCACGGCAAAGACCTCACGCAGGGCCTCCGGGATACTGCCCACGCTTTGGACCAGCTGACCGACGCCATCCAGGGGCAGGCCCTGGGCGCGCAGGCGCAGGGAGTCACCCCAGCTGTCGACTTGCAGCCGATCCACGGCCAGCTCTGCCTGGCCCTGCCGCAGCCACAGGTCTTCGGCAAAGAGCAGCCAGTGATTATCGTGACTGACCAGGCGGGTTACCGCGGTCAGCTGGTCCAGTGGCAACTGCCAGTCAGAGCCGGGCACATTGAGCAGAAGGTGATTGGCCGCAACCCTGGCCGCCGCCCCCGGTTGACCGCGATCCCAATCAAGCCAGAGTTCCAGTTCCAGCTCGCCGCGCGGATCAAGTTCATCCAGCAGGCCCCCAGCCGGGACCAGGTTGTGCAACAATTCCAGTTGCAACAGTTCAAAGTCCAGGTATAACCGGCCGCTGAACTGTGCCGGCTCAAAAGGATTGCCAACGCCCCGGGCAGCCAGGTCGATTTTATTGCCGTCACTGGACAGCAACTGGGCGCGCAAGGAACGCTGGCTGCCCTCCCGCAGCAGGTCCAGGTCCAGTGTCAGCTCGCGTTGTTCCCGACCGGCGAGATCGACCTCCAGAGCCAGATTCGATACCGAGATATGATGCAGGTTGAGCACGAAGGAGCGGGCCCAGCTGGCCAGCGTTCCGTCGCCGGCGTCGAAACCTTTCAGGGTCAAGCGCCCCTGGTCGCTGAGATCTGCCCAGAGTGTGAGTCCATCGAGGTGGACCCGGGTAAACTGCAGGGAACGGCTGAGCAGACTGCTCCAGACATCGACGGCGATACGCCCCTGGGAGAGGGCTACAGGATTATCACCCAGGTCCGGGTGGGACAGGGTGACATCCTGAAGTACCAGTTCCGGGGTGAAGCCGACCCAGCCTCCTGTCACAGCCCGGGCCTCCACGGCGAAGGGTACCCGGTTGTTCACCACAGCGAGAATCTCCCGATGGAAGGAACCCACATTGGAGAGTACCAGGCGACCGAAACTGACGTAGATGGCAAGCACCACGATCACCCCAACCAGGGCGATCCACAGCACACTGCTCAACTTGTGAAAAAAGGAATTTTCCAATCTCTTTTCCGGGTCACATCGGTACGGGCCGACTCTCTGGTTTAGAGCGATTCGCTGTCAAAGCGTTCCGGTCGACACAGCGGCGGGATCGCAGGCCCTAGGGTAACATTTTCGCCCACCCGAATTACCGCCCGGTGAACATGGCGCGATGAGGCTTTACTGCGGTGGCCGTTCAAGGACCGTTTTGATCCGGTGGCGCTTGAGCAATTGCCATGTCTCACTGAGGGGTAAACCAACCACGTTGCTGTAGCTGCCCTCGATGGCGCAAACCAGCGCTCCGCCGAGGCCCTGTATGCCATAGGCGCCGGCCTTGTCCATCGGCTCGCCGGTGGCCACGTAAGCCTCGCACAGTTCGCGCTGCAGGGGCAGGAAGCGCACCGTCGTCTGCACCCGCAGTGTTTCCGTCACCACCCCGTCACACAGGCTGACGGCAGTCATGACCTGGTGCTCTCGACCCCCCAGTTGCAGCAACATTTCGACGGCTGCCACCGCGTCAGCCGGCTTACCGAGGATATCACCGTCCAGCACGACGGTGGTATCTGCCGCCAGCACCGGCAGGCCATCGCTGCAGGCGAGGGCCGCTACGGTCGCGGCCTTGGCCGTCGCGATGCGCTCCACATAATGTTGCGGCGTTTCACCCGGCAGGGCATTCTCGTCGATATGGGCGGGCTCGACCCGGTATTGCAGGCGCAGCTGATCCAGCAGTTCGCGGCGCCGGGGTGAGGCGGAAGCCAGAATCAGGACGGCCATTCAGGTGACCCGTAAAGCGCGACGAATCTGCCGCAGGTAGTGCAGCACCAGCGGCCACAGCAGGGCACTGGTCACGGCGGGTAATAAAAACAGCAGGGATTGCGCCCCCAGCCCCTGCAGGTTCTGCACCCACTGGCAGATGAGCTGGTTGATACCGATCAGGACAAACACGACCCCGCACTGCTGCGCCAGGCTGTAAACCCGCAGGCGCTGGTACAGCGCCAGTGACAGCAGCGCCACGACCACCAGGGCAAAGGCGTTCTGGCCCAGTACCGCTCCCTCCAGGGCATCGAGAAAGATCCCTAGCAGCAGTGCGCTTAACATCCCTACCCGGTGTGGCAGGGCAATGCACCAATAGATCAGAGAAAGTGTGACAAACTCCGGCCGCGCCCACAGTAGCCAGGCGGGCAACGGCAAAACCGCCAGAACAAATGCCAGCAGAAAGGTGAGCAGAATCACCCAGTATCCGTGCGCCTCCGGTGCCACCATATCTCAGCGCCCCGGGGTGTGCGCGCCTGAGAACACCAGCAGGACGTGGCGGCTGCGATCGAGCGCGGCACTGGGCCGGGCCAGGATATCGGCAAACGGCTGCCCGGGATCGCGTTCGATGGACGTCACTTCCGCCACCGGATAACCTACCGGGAAGCGTCCACCCAGTCCGGACGTTACCAGCAGATCACCCTCGCGAATATCGGTGGTGGCGGACACATGGTGTATTTCAAGGCTGCCCAGCATTCCCGTCCCCTCGGCGATGGCGCGCACTCCGTTGCGGTTGATCTGGACCGGGATGGAGTGGGTCGAGTCGGTGATCAACAGGGCGCGGGACGTGAACTGGCTGACCTCCACCACCTGGCCCATGAGCCCGCCCGAGTCGATCAGCGGCTGGCCGACATAGACGCCGTCGGCTGCACCCTTGTCCAACACCAGCTGGTGACGCATGGGATCCGGCGATACGCCCACCAGTTCGGCGACCAGCACGTCGTCGCGCAGCAGGGCGGTAGAGTTGAGCAGCGCCTTGAGACGCACATTTTCGGCCTGGAGCGAAGCCATCTGTTGCGATCGGCCCTGCAGCACGAGATTCTCCATCCGCAAGCGCTCGTTGTCCTCGACCAGGCTGCCGCGACTGCGCAGGTTGTACTCCTGCCACTCGGCGACACGGGATGGGATGTCCGCGACCCAGTATACCGGGGCGGCCAGTGTATCCAGCAGTGACCGCGTGGTCTCCAGGCTCCGGTAGCGCAGGTCAGCGACAATCAGGCCGAGAATTACCAGGGTGACCAGCCCGATTCGCAGGCCCAGGTGGGATTCCTTGACGAACAGCGGTTTGATGGTCGCTCCTACGTCGTATGGTGATCCGGGCTACGCGACCGACTTACTCGGTAGACAGCAGATCGATGGTATGACGGTCCATGCGCTCCATTGCCATGCCGCCGCCACGGGCGACACAGGTCAGCGGGTCTTCCGCCACGATTACCGGCAGACCTGTTTCTTCCGAAATCAAACGATCCAGGTCTCGCAACAGGGCTCCGCCGCCGGTCAATACGATACCACTTTCAGCGATATCGGCTGCAAGTTCTGGCGGTGACTGCTCCAGAGCCAGCTTCACCGCCTGTACTATGGAGGACAGGGGATCCTGCAGGGCCTCGAGGATTTCGTCGGAGTTGAGGGTGAAACTGCGCGGGACGCCTTCGGCCAGGTTGCGACCGCGCACATCGATTTCCCGCAGTTCGGAGCCTGCGAAGGCACAGCCCACTTCCTGCTTGATGCGCTCCGCGGTGGCATCGCCGATCAAGCTGCCGTAGCGACGCCTGACGTGAGACACGATGGCCTCGTCGAAGCGGTCGCCGCCGACCCGGACAGAGTCACGGTACACCACGCCATTCAGGGATATGATGGCTATTTCAGTGGTCCCGCCGCCGACATCGACCACCATACAGCCGGTGGCTTCTTCCACATCCAGACCGGCGCCGATAGCGGCGGCCATCGGTTCCTCTATCAGGCGAACCTCACGCGCACCGGCGCTCATGGCCGACTCCCGGATAGCACGCCTTTCCACCTGGGTTGACATACAGGGTACACAGATCAGCACACGCGGACTGGGCCGGATAAAGCGCGTTTCATGCACCTTGGCGATGAAGTGCTGCAGCATCTTCTCGGTAACCAGGAAGTCCGCGATAACGCCGTCCTTGAGCGGACGGATGGCGGTGATGTTGCCTGGTGTACGGCCGAGCATACGCTTGGCCTCGGTTCCCACGGCTTCGATCGTTTTCTGACCATTGTGAACCCGGATGGCGACCACGGAGGGCTCATCGAGGATGATACCCTTATCGCGCACATAGATGAGCGTGTTGGCGGTGCCCAGATCTATCGAGAGATCGTTGGAAAACACTCCCCACAGTTTTTTCAGCATTAATGTAACTACCTTGTGACTACCACTGGTCGGTTCCCCTTGGGAACACTTGCCCCATCGGTCGGTCCCCGGCCCTGAACGGCCACGATTCGGGGCGACCTCGGCCTTATTTCTACGGCCTTATTGTAATCGGGGCACTGTATCAACCGCGGGGATTTTGGGCAAGGAACAAATGTGATAAGTTTACGCCCCCGTCGCCACTCCGGCGGCTGTCACCGGTTTTCACAGCATGGCTATAGAGCAGGACGAGATAGAAAAAATCGCGGAGCTGGCGCGCATCCGCATTGACGGCGACCAGGTACCCGAGGTCACCCAGCGCATCACGGAAATTCTGGCCATGGTGGACCGGCTGCAGGCCGCCGACACCGCGGGCGTGGAACCCCTGGCCAACCCGCTGGATGCCATCCAGCGCCTGCGGGCAGATGAGGTTACCGAGTCCAACCGCCGGGAGGACTTCCAGGCTATCGCCCCGGCAGTAGAGAATGGACTCTACCTCGTACCCAGGGTGATCGAATAACCAGCGCTGACAGGATCGGAATACATGCACACACAAACCGTCAGCCAACTGTTGCAGGGGCTGCGAGAGAAGCGTTTTTCCAGTGTTGAGCTGACGCGCTGCTTCCTCGATCGCATCGCCAGACTGGATGGCGAACTCAACAGTTTCATCAGCGTGGACGAGGACAACGCCCTGGCCCAGGCGGCGGCCGCCGATGCCCGGCTGGCCCGCGGCGAGGGCGGTCCGCTGACCGGCCTGCCCGTCGCCCACAAGGATATCTTCTGCACCGACGGCCTGCGCACCACCTGCGGCTCGCGGATGCTGGATAACTTCATTCCCCCCTACGATGCCACCCTGATCCAGCGTTTCCGGGACAGCGGCAGTGTGCTGCTGGGCAAGACCAACATGGACGAGTTCGCGATGGGATCGTCCAATGAAACCAGCTATTACGGACCGGTCAGGAACCCCTGGGACCACAAGCTGGTGCCCGGGGGCTCCTCCGGGGGTTCCGCGGCCGCGGTGGCGGCCCGACTGGCCCCGGCGGCCACAGGCACCGACACCGGAGGCTCCATCCGGCAGCCGGCCGCCTTCTGCGGTATCACCGGGCTGAAACCGACCTATGGCCGGGTTTCCCGGTTGGGCATGGTCGCTTTCGCCTCCAGCCTGGACCAGGCCGGACCGATGGCGCGCAGCGCCGAGGACTGCGCCCTGCTGCTCAATACCATGGCGGGCCACGACCCACTGGATTCCACCTCGTCTGTGCAACCGGTGGAGGATTACTGCGCCGGACTGGGCAACAGCCTGCAGGGACTGCGGATCGGTCTGCCCCGCGAATACTTTGGCGAAGGCCTGGACAGCGCCACGGGAGCAGCGGTACGGGCGGCCCTGGCGGAACTGGAAAAACTCGGTGCCGAACTGGTCGACGTCTCCCTGCCTCACAGCGAACTGACCATTCCCACCTACTATATCGTGGCGCCCGCAGAGGCTTCCACCAACCTGTCCCGCTATGACGGCGTACGCTACGGCCATCGCTGTGACGACCCGCGTGACCTGCACGACCTCTATACCCGCACCCGGGAGGAAGGTTTCGGTGATGAGGTCAAGCGCCGTATCCTGGTTGGCACCTATGCCCTGTCCGCTGGCTATTACGACGCCTATTACAAAAAGGCCCAACAGGTTAGACGCCTGATCAAGGACGATTTCATGCGCTGTTTCGAACAGGTGGACGTTCTTGCCGGACCCACCACACCCGGGCCCGCTTTCGGTATCGGGGCCAAGTCGAACGACCCGGTGGCCATGTACCTGGAAGACGTTTACACCCTGGCGGTCAACCTGGCGGGCCTGCCCGGTATGTCGGTGCCGGCTGGCCTGGTGGGGGGCAATCCGGTGGGACTGCAGTTGATCGGGCGGCATTTTGCTGAGGGCCGGCTGCTGAACGTGGCGCACCGCCTGCAGCAGGTCACTGACTGGCACCTGCTGGAGCCGGCCGCAGGGAGGGACGCCTGATGCAGTGGGAAACCGTCATTGGCCTGGAAGTGCATTTGCAGCTGGCTACCCGGTCCAAGATATTTTCCGGAGCCGCTACCACCTTCGGCGCCGAGCCGAACACCCAGGCCTGCGCGGTAGACCTGGCCATGCCCGGCATGTTGCCCGTGCTGAATGAACAGGCCGTGCGCTACGCGGTGATGTTCGGGCTGGGTATCGGTGCGGAGATCGGTCTGCGCTCGGTCTTCGACCGCAAGAATTACTTCTACCCGGACCTGCCCAAGGGCTACCAGATCTCCCAGTTTTCGGACCCGGTGGTGGGCAGGGGCAGCTTTGAAATCCACCTGGACGATGGCAGCAGTCGTACGATCGGCATCACCCGGGCCCACCTCGAGGAAGACGCGGGCAAGTCCCTGCACGAGGATTTTCACGGCATGAGCGGTATTGACCTGAACCGCGCCGGGACACCGCTGCTGGAGATCGTGTCCGAACCGGACCTGCGCAGCGCAGAGGAAGCGGTGGCTTACCTCAAAGCGCTGCACAGCCTGGTGACCTACCTGGGTATTTCCGACGGCAATATGGCCGAGGGCTCGATGCGCTGCGACATCAATATCTCCCTGCGCCCGAAAGGCGAAACCGGGTTCGGCACCCGGGCAGAGATCAAGAACGTCAACAGCTTCCGCTTTGTGGAAAAGGCCATACGCTTCGAGCAGGAGCGGCAGCAGGATATCCTGGAGGACGGTGGCAGCGTGGTGCAGGAGACCCGCCTGTACGACGCCGACCAGGACGAAACACGCCCCATGCGCAGCAAGGAGGTCGCCAACGACTACCGCTATTTCCCGGAGCCTGACCTGTTGCCGGTCGTGATCGACGAGGCCTATATCGAGGCGGTGCGGGACAGCCTGCCGGAGCTGCCCCCGGCCAAGCTCCAGCGCTTTACCGAGCAATACGGACTGAGCGCCTATGACGCCGCGGTACTGTCCGACAGCCGCGCCCTGGCCGACTACTTCGAGGACGTGGTGGCAGGCTGCGGCGACGCCAAGATCGCCGCCAACTGGGTCCAGGTGGAGTTGCTGGGACAGCTCAATCGGGCCGAACTCGATCTGGACGGCAGTCCGGTCACCGCCACAGCGCTGGCCGGGCTGATCGCCCGCATCCTGGACGACAGCATTTCGGGTAAGATCGCCAAACAGGTGTTCGAGGCGATGTGGCAGGGCGAGGGCAGCGCCGATGAAATCATCGAGGCTCGCGGCCTGAAACAGGTCAGTGACAGCGGTGCGCTGGAAGCCATGGTAGACGAGGTCATCGCGGCCAACGCGGCGCAGGTGGAGCAGTACCTGGCGGCTGACGATGCCAGGCGCAAGAAACTCGTCGGCTTTTTCGTCGGCCAGGTCATGCAGCTCTCGAAGGGCCAGGCCAACCCGCAGATGGTCAACCAGCTGCTGGCCAAAAAACTGGTGTAGGGTATCGATGAAGAAAGACAAGCAAAAAGTCCTTGACGAGGTCTGGACCGAAGACCGGGTAAGAAGCTTCCTGGAGGTGCGCTCACACGACGGCAACAGCGATGACTTTCACATGCTGCTGAAAGCCTACCAGAGCATGCGGGCATCCGACTTCGAACTGTTCGTGGGGTTTTTCGTCGCGGATGGCCGCGACCTCGAGGCCACCGGCCTGGACGGCCGCACGGTACTGGAGATTATTGCCGAGCACCGCCACGGCGAGGAGTACGCCCAGGCCATCAGGGCGGGCCTGGGCGGGAACTGAAACCGGACGCGTCCGGGCTTCAGTCGATCTCGCGGCGCCCTTTCATGAAGCGCTCGCGGTTTTCGCGTTTCTTCGCCTCGCTTTTGCGCAACAACACATAGGCCGCCCCGGTGCCGCCATGCCGCGGCTGGGCACTGTGAAAAGCCTGTACCACGTCCAGTTCCCGCAGCCAGTGATTGACGCAACCTTTCAGGACGGAACTGCGCTCGTGTTCCGCCTTCCCCTCCCCCTTGCCGTGCACCAGCATCACCGCCCGCAGCCCCAGTCGCTCCGCTTCCTGGATAAAATCGAACAGTTCCCGTCGCGCCCGCGCCGCCGTCATGCGATGCAGGTCAAGCCGCGCATCGATCTCGTAACGGCCCTGCTTCAACTTGCGGAAGACACCGTTCTGCACCCCCGGGCGCTTGAAATCCAGTACATACCAGGGGTCGAGGGGCTCGATACCCTCCTCGCTGAGGTTGTTGCGGTCGTATTCCCCGGCCCGGACCGCCGCCCGGCGGCGCAGTTCAAGGGAGGAATCCTTGCCTCCGCGAGGATCGCTTTTCAACGCCACGCGAGGTTCCCGCCGCAGGCGCTGCACCCCGGCCATTTCCCGTGAAAACAGGTCTTCCTCGTCGTTCATCTCGTAGTTCACCGCCGCCAACTCCGCTATTATAGCGCCGTGACTGAAGATAACCCCAGCCCGGCCCGGGGCCCGACAACCTGCCCGCTGTGCGGCGGTGACAACCAGTGCGCGGTGACGACCGGTAGCCCGGTGGGCGACTGCTGGTGCGCCGGCGCCACGATCGACCCGGCGCGCCTGGCGGCGATAGCCTCGGCAACCCGGGCCTGCCTGTGCCCCGCCTGCGCCGGGCTACGAGGAGATACAACGTGCGAGGAAACCTGATCGGGGGCGCCGGCTACCTGTTGCGCGGCGCGAAATTGCTGCCCCACCCCAGTCTGCGGCTGTTTGTGATCGTCCCGCTGGTGGTCAACATCGTGATTTTCGGCAGCCTCATCGGCGTGGGTTTCAGCTACCTGAGCGATTTCATGGACAGCCTGATGAACTGGGTGCCCGACTGGCTGGGCTTCATTGAATGGATTCTCTGGCCGCTGATCGCCCTGGCAGTCAGCCTGATAACAGGCTACCTGTTTACAGCCGTGGCCCTGATCATCGCCTCACCCTTCAACTCGCTGTTGGCAGAAAAAGTCGAGGAACTGCATACCGCAAAGCCGGTGGATTCGCTGGAGGGATTCGGGGCGGCACTGATGGAAGTGCCCAGGGCGATCATCCGCGAACTCGGCAAGCTGCTTTACTACCTGCCCATGGCGGCCTTTGTCCTGCTGCTGACCTTTATCCCGGTGTTGAACATGGCGTCCCCGGTGTTGTGGTTCCTGCTGGGAGCCTGGATGATGAGCATCCAGTTCGTGGACTACCCGGTGGACAATCACCGCATGGGTTTCGGCGAGGTCAAGGAAGCCTGCCGTCGCCGTCGCCTCAGCAGCCTGGGTTTCGGCGGCCTGGTGGCTCTGTGCACCGGGATACCGGTGATCAATTTCTTCGTGGTCCCCGCCGCCGTGGCCGGCGCCACCCTTTTGTGGTGTGACGAGTTGCAGGAGCGGTCCGGATAGTGCGGTTGCGGACCGCCTTTCAGAAACAGATCAATCCAGCAGCTCCGCCGGCGGATGAGTGCACTCCAGCTTCTGGCCCAGCAATGCCTCCAGGTCCGGCAGCAGGAAGGCATCGTCTTCCGAGGCAAAACTGATCGATATCCCGGTCGCCCCGGCCCGCCCGGTGCGGCCGATGCGGTGCACGTAGTCCTCGGGATCTTCCGGCAGGTTGTAATTAACCACGTGCGAAATCCCGTCCACATGAATGCCCCGGCCGGCCACGTCGGTGGCCACCAGCACCTTGATCTCACCTTTTTTGAACTGATCCAGGGTTTTGGTCCGCTTGGCCTGCGGAATCTCTCCCGACAGGATGCCACAGCTCACACCCGACTTGCGCAGGCGCTCGTGCAGGCGTCGCACCTGGTCGCGGCGATTGGCAAAGACGATCAGGCTGTCGCACTCGGGTGAGCGGATCAGGTTACTGAGCACGCGGAAGCGCTCGTCGGATCGGACCATGTAAATCTTCTGGTCAACCGAGTCGGTGGCCACGTGCTCGGGCTCGATATCCACCTTGACGGGGTGATAGGTCCACTGCTGGGACAGGTTGATGATGTCCTGGGTAAAGGTGGCCGAGAACAGCAGGGTCTGGCGATCTTCCTTGCGCGGGGTTGCGCGCACAATACGCTTGACCTGCGGGATGAAGCCCATGTCCAGCATGCGGTCCGCCTCGTCCAGCACCAGGATCTCCACATGATCCAGGTAGACATCGCGGCGCGTCATGAAGTCGATCAGGCGCCCCGGGGTCGCGACCACCAGATCGACGATGTCGCTGGTCATCCGGTTGAGTTGCTTCTGGTAGTCCATGCCGCCAATCAGGGTAATGACGTTGAGCCCGGTGTACTTGCCCAGGTCCCTGGCATCCTCCGCGATCTGCATCACCAGCTCCCGGGTCGGGGCGATGACGACAGCCCGCGGCTCACCCAGAAAGCGCTCGCCTTCCACCGGGTTGCACAACAGGTCATTGAAGATGGTAATGAGAAAAGCCGCCGTCTTGCCGGTACCGGTCTGGGCCTTGCCGATGGCGTCATGGCCCTGCAGGGTCTGGGGCAGGATGCCCGCCTGAATGGGGGAACAGTACTCGAAACCCAGCTCGGCGATACCGCGCATCAGTTCGTCGCGCAAATCCAGGTCGTGGAAGCGGGTTTCACCCTCTTTCGGTTCTACCTGGAACTGGTCCAGGGTCCAGGGGGTCTGGTCGGCGGCGGGTTTGTCTCCCCGCGGGCGCCTGCCGGCAGCTGATCTACTCACGTGTTTTCCTGTGGCTGGTCAAAAAGCGCGCTAGTTTAGCACTTTTCGGCCACGAATAGGTGACCGGTGACAAGGCAGTAATACCGCTGGACTCAGCGCGGCGGATAGAGCCTGGCAAGGTAGTAATCAGCACTCACGAAGCGGCCGCCGCCGGTAAACAGCAGGGTCAGCAGCATCACAAAGTAGGTGACGGCAAACTCTATGCCATTATTCAGGATCACGAAATCGCCCTTTTCGGTCAGCCACGCATAATTACCGTACTCCTGCAGGGTTTCCCTGGCCGACGCCAGCCGCACCGCGACCTCCTGGGCACTGGAGTCGGCTATGGCTGCCCAGCCGTGCTCCCAGTGCACCGCCAGTGCCGCCACCACCATGGTGACCATCAGCGGAATCGATACCCAGCGAGTGGCCAGCCCGATCAGCAACAGCAGGGCGCCGATGGCCTCGGTGTAGGCGGCCAGGTAGGCCAGCACGGTGGGAAAGGGCAGGCCCAGGCCCCAGTCCGGATTCCCGAACCAGGCCGCGGTGTTATCGATGCCGGCGATTTTCTGGGTGCCGGCCATCCAGAAAACGGGGAAGAGGTACAGTCGCAGAGCCAACGGAGCGACCCCGTCGAGGTATTTCAGGCGAGAAAAAAGACCGTTATGTATGGTGTAATACAGGCCCGCAAGCTGATTCATCCAATTATCCTACCAGTGACTGTTTTAAATGTGACAGCGGTCACGGGAAAAAGTTTTTCCCGGACAGCCTACCCGTGAAGGAAGGTCGACTGCAAAACTTACTGCGCGAAGGCCGCTCGCTGGCCGCCATCGCCTGGCCCATGTTTATCGCGCAACTGGCCCAGATGGGCACCGGAGTGGTGGATACCATCATGGCCGGGCGCTATGCAGCGGAGGACCTGGCAGCCATCGCCATCGGTTTCAACATCTGGCTGCCCATCTACCTTTTCTTTCTTGGCGCCATGCTGGGCGCCGCCGCAATCGTCGCCCAGGATTTCGGCGCCGGGCGCCTGCAAAAGGTGCGAGACCTGTTGCCCCAGTCCCTTTGGCTGGCCCTGGCAATTGGCCTGATCCTCTCACCCCTGTGCTTTTTCGCAGACCCGATTCTGGGCCTGTTGGGCCTGGAGGAGAGCACCCGTATCAAGAGCCGTGACTACCTGCAGGCCACGGCCTTCGGCCTGCCGGCGGCGGCCATATTCCAGGCCCTCCGCTGCCACACCCAGGGCATCGGCATCCTGCGCCCCTTCGCGATCGCCAGCACGCTCGGCTTCCTGGCCAATATTCCGCTGAACTACGCCTTTATCTATGGCCACTGGGGCCTTCCCGAGATGGGCGCCGCGGGTTGCGGCTGGGCCACCGCGATCTCCATGTGGCTGGGTCCGCTACTGATCGCCTTCTATATGCTGCGCGCCAGTGACCTCCGACCCTACCTGCCGGAACGATTCCTGGTAGCGCCGAACCTGCCGGTGATCGGCGAAATAGCCCGGGTCGGGATGCCCATCGGGTTGACCTTCTTCCTCGAGGTAGCAGTATTCTCGATGATCGCCCTGATGATCGCCCGTCTGGGCAACGCGGCCATCGCCGCCCACCAGATCGCCTTCAACGTCTGGGATATCGTCTACATTCCTCTGGTCAGCATCGGCTCGGCCATGGCCACCCGGGTGGGGCATGCCATCGGTGCCGGCGATCGCCCCGGGGTACAGCGGGCGGTAACCACCGGCATGCTGGTTACTGCAGTGGTCGCCCTGCTGGCTACGGCCATGCTGGTGCTCGCGCCACAGTTGATCGTCGACGCCTACACACCGGACGAATCCATTTCAAGGTTGGCGGTCAACCTGTTGCGACTGGCCGCGCTGTTCGTGATTTTCGACGCCATCCAGGTCGTGTCCTCCTTCTGCCTGCGGGCTTACAAGGACACCCGGTTCCCGTTCCTGACCATGACCCTGTCGTACTGGTTGCTGTCGCTGCCGCTGGGTTACTACCTGGGACTGGTGCAGGCGCAGAACGCCACAGACGGCGCGAGGGGTTTTTGGCAGGCCATGATTCTCGGCATTTTCGTCACCGCCCTGCTGGTTAGCTGGCGCCTTCGCGACAAGCTGCGACGGCCGCTGCCGGACCAGCAGGCGGAACCCTTTCCGCTCTAATGTCCCACCCCGGCAGCACAGTCGGGGCAATCGGGCCGGCGGGACAGCCGCAGCGTGCGCAGTTCCATGCCCAGCAGGTCCAGTACCAGCAGGCGGCCCAGCAGTGCCTCACCGTACTCCGCCAGTACCTTGATGGCCTCCATGGCCTGCAGGGAACCGACCACCCCCACCAGCGGCGCCAGCACACCGCTCTCACTGCAACTGAGGGCGGTACTTTCGCCCTCCTGCGGGTACAGGCAGCGATAGCAGGGGCCACCTGCCGCCGGGTGGAACACCGCGACCTGGCCCTCGCTCCGCACCGCCGCACCCGATACCAGCGGGATACCGGCCGCAATGCAGGCGCGGTTGATGGCGAATCGGGCCGGGTAGTTGTCGGTGGCGTCCACCACCAGGTCGACCTCGCGCGCCAGTCGCTGCAGTTCATCCTCCTGCAGCTGCCGTTCCACGATCTCCAGTGAAATGTCGGGATTGATGGCCTGTACAGCGTCGGCGCAGGAACGCGCCTTGTTGCGCCCCAGGTCGGCCACCCCGTGGGCGATCTGCCGTTGCAGGTTATCGCGCTCGACCGCATCGCCATCGGCCAGGACCAGGCTGCCGACTCCGGCCGCACCCAGGTAGAGTGCCGCGGGCGCGCCAAGGCCGCCCAGCCCCACCACCAGCACCCGGGATGCCAGCAGACGCTCCTGGCCTTCAATATCGAATCCGGGCAACAGCAACTGGCGGCTGTAGCGCTGTAACTGTTCGTCACTCAACATGGCAGTTGTCCGCCGCTGATACGTTCCAACCCGGCGCTGTCCAGTCGGGTGGCCACCCGCTCAAAGCCACTGTCACTGAGCAGGGTGCGCACGGCGTTGCCCTGATCGTAGCCGTGCTCCAGCAGAATATGTCCCCCGGGTGACAGGTGATCGACCGCGCCGCTGATCACGCGGCGCAGGTCTGCCAGGCCGCACTCCGCGGCCACCAGCGCCTCTCTGGGTTCGAAACGCAGATCGCCCTGCCGCAGGTGGTCATCGTCCGCATCCACATAGGGCGGGTTACTCACCAGCAGGTGATAACGTTGCGCCTCCAGGGCCTCGTACCAATTCGAGCGCAGCAGGCGCACGCCCTGCAGTCCCAGTGACTCGCGGTTGCGGGCCGCCACGCGCAGGGCGCCCTCACTGGCATCCACGCCCAGCACTCGCCAGCCCGGCCGCTCGCTGGCCAGGGCGAGGGCGATAGCGCCACTGCCAGTACCCAGGTCCAGGACCCGGCTGTCGGCGGGCAACTCCAGTTCCAGGGCCCAGGCCACCAGGGTTTCGGTTTCGGGGCGGGGAATCAGGGTGTTGTGATCGACAACCAGGGGCAGCGACCAGAATTCGCGCCGACCGGTCAGGTAAGCCACTGGCTCGCCTCGGCCCCGGGCGACGAGCAGTTGCTCGTAGCGCCGCAACTGGTCCGGCTCGGGCTGCGCCTCGGGCCACGCGTACAGCCAGCTCCGCGACCGCCCCAGGGCATGGCACAACAGCACCTCGGCGTCGCGCCGCGGGCTGTCGCCGGGCAGCCCGGCGGCACGCCCCAACAGCTCGCGCACGGTCACCATCAGGTCTCCGCCAGCGCCGCCAGCTGGTCCGCCTGGTACTCCTGGCGCAGGGGACCGATGATGGCGTCCAGTTGCCCCTGCATTACCTCGTCCAGCTTGTACAGGGTCAGGTTGATGCGGTGGTCTGTCACCCGCCCCTGGGGAAAATTGTAGGTGCGGATACGATCCGACCGGTCGCCGCTGCCAACCAGGTTACGACGTTGCTCGGCCTGCTCCGCGGCGGCCTTGTCCTGGGCGCTGCTCATGAGTTTGGCCTGCAGCAGGGACATGGCCCGGGCCCGGTTCTTGTGCTGGGAACGCTCGTCCTGGCATTCCACCACAACGCCCGTGGGCAGGTGGGTGAGGCGCACCGCCGAGTCGGTCTTGTTGACGTGCTGGCCGCCGGCGCCCGAGGCACGGAAGGTGTCGACCCGCAGGTCGGCCTTGTTGATTTCGATCTCGTCCAGTTCGTCCGGCTCGGGTAACACGGCGACGGTGCAGGCCGAGGTGTGAATTCGGCCCTGGGACTCGGTTTCGGGCACCCGTTGCACCCGGTGTGCGCCGGACTCGAACTTGAGTCGGGCGTAGACGTCCCGGCCTTCGATCCGGGTGATGATCTCCTTGTAACCGCCGTGCTCCCCGGGGCGTTCCGACAGGATTTCCACTCGCCAGCCGCAGGCCTCGGCATAGCGTGAATACATGCGGAACAGGTCGCCGGAGAAGATCGCCGCTTCGTCGCCGCCGGTCCCGGCACGAATTTCCAGGAACACGTTGTGCGAATCCCGCGGGTCCCGCGGCAACAACAGTAACTGCAGTTCCTTCTCCAGCGCCACGCGGCGCTCGTTGCCGGCCTCCAGCTCCTCCCGGGCCATGTCGCGCAGATCGGGGTCGTCGTCCTCGAGCATGGATTGCGCCTCCGCCAGGTCATCCTCGACCTTGCGGTAGTCGCGATAGCAGCTGACCAGCGTCTCCAGTTCCGCATACTCTCGCGACAGGTCGCGGAATCGATCCTGGTCGGCGATGGTCTCGCTGTCACCCAGCAGGGCGGCGACTTCCTCGTGGCGCTCACTGAGGCTGTCCAGCTTCGCTAACAGGGAAGGTTTCATTGCAAGGTGTGCTTGCCTTGCTCCACCGGGTCGGCACGGTCCGGCTGCGGGGTGTCGCCGGGCCCGGTTTCGTCAGCAGTCCCGGACTCCTCCCGATGGCCCCGATCGGACAGCCCCAGCAATCGCCGCGCACCCGCCAACAGGTCCAGGCGTCCCTCCGCGCTGGCCTGCTTCAGGCCCTGGGTCGGGGCGTGAATCAGCTTGTTGGTGAGGGACCGGGCCAGCTGTGCAGTCACTCGCTGCGGATCGTCGCCCCGGGACAGGGCCCGCAGGGCGCGCTCCAGTTCCTGCTCCCGCAGCTGCTCCGCCAGACGCCGGTATTCCCGCACGCTGTCCACTGCGTCCATCTCGCGCACCTGGCGCAGGTAAGTATCCACGCCGTCGGCGATGATCAGGTCGGCCTTGCGCGCCTCCTGCTGTCGGTTGCGCAAGTTCTCGTCGACGATTTCCCGCAAATCGTCAACGCTGTAAAGGTAGACATCGCGCAGCTCGCCTACCTGCGGCTCGATATCCCGCGGGACCGCGATATCCACCATCAAGATCGGTCGGTGTTTGCGCGCGTGGATGGCATCCTCCACCGCTCCCTTGCCCAGAATCGGCAGCTGGCTGGCGGTTGAGGTAATGACGATGTCCGCCTCGGCCAGGTGATCGGGAATCTCCGCCAGCAGCACTGCCTCGGCGGAAAACTTGTGGGCCAGTTCGCGGGCCCGACCCAGGGTGCGATTGGCAATCACGATACTGGTCACCCCCGCCTCGATCAGGTGCCGCGTCACCAGCTCGATGGTTTCCCCGGCGCCAACCAGCAGGGCGCTGCACTGGCGAAGGTCGGCAAAGATGTGGCTTGCCAGATCTACCGCGGCATAGGCGACCGACACCGGGTTCTCACCGATGGCGGTATCGGTTCGCACCTGCTTGGCAATCTTGAATACCTGCGGGAACAGCTGCGCCAATTCACCGCCGGCGGTACCGGCCTCCCGGGCCACGGCATAGGCGGACTTCAGCTGGCCGAATATCTGCGGTTCGCCCAGCACCATGGAATCGAGTCCACTGGCCACCTGTACCAGATGCTGCAGCGCTTCCCGCGACTCGAAGTGGTAGGCCGAGCGGCGCAGTTCCTCCACCCCGAGGTGGTGGTAATTGGCCATCCAGTCAATCAGCGCCAGGGCCTGGTCCGAGAGTGACTTGCGGGCAGGCACAATCGCGTAAATCTCGGTGCGGTTACAGGTGGAGAGAATGACGACCTCTTCCAGTCCCGCTGCCTCGCAGGCGTCCTCCAGGGCCTCGGCCACCTGCTCCGGTGCGAAGGCCACCCGCTCGCGCACCTCGACAGCGGCGGAGTTGTGGTTGATTCCCAGGGCGATCAGGTTCATGGCGGTTGGCGTTCTGTCCTTGGCAGGGTGGCTCCCGGCGGGCGCGCACCTTAGCACATCTGACGAAAATTGTTATTGATTTTAACAAGTTGGAGGGTAATTGACAGTGCGGCGGGAGGTTATGGGTTTCCCGCGCATCCTGTGTCATCATTAGGCCTGAGTTCCCGCAGGATGTACCTTCACAACACCATGTTTCGCCTTCCGGTAATCTTGAGCCTGTCGCTTATGCTCGCCGCCTGCGCCTCCGCGCCGGGTGACCGCACCGCTGCCACCCAACAGGAGCCCGCGGCACAGGCAGCAGAGCCGCCCGAGACAGTCACGGCCGAGCCGGAACCGCCGGAGCGCGCCATCCCCGCCGACAGCCTGTACCCGCTGTTACTGGCGGAATTCGCCCTGCGCAGGCGCGCCTATGACGTGGCGCTGGCACAGTACATGGAACAGGCTCCCCTGCTGCGCGACCCGGCCGTCTCCGCCCATACCACCCACCTGACCCAGTTCCTGCAGCGGGAGCAGGAGGCCCTGGAGGCGGTGCGGCTCTGGGTGGAACTGGAGCCGGATAATGTCGAGGCCAACAAGACCCTGGCCACCCTGCTGGTGCGCCAGGGCCAGACCTCGCAAGCCTTATCGCACCTGGCGTTGGTACAGCGCGAAAGCGGCAATGCCAACTTTGCCATTCTGGCCCACGGTTTCGACCAGCTGGCACCTGAGGAGCAGCAGCGCCTGCTGAGCCGGGTCGAGGCGCTGGGACAGGAATTTCCGGACAGTTCGCAGCTGTTGTTGTGCCAGGCACTGATGCACGAAGAACTGGGCCAGTACCGCCTGGCCCGGGCGCGGCTGGAGCGCCTGTTCGCCCTGGAGCCGCACCAGCACCAGGCGCTGTTGCTGGAGGCCAAGATTCTGCTCAGTGAAGAAGCGGAGCAACCTTTCGCCCATATTGAACAGGTCCTGCTGGACAACCCGGACGACCAGCGGCTGCGCCTGCAGTACGCCAGACTGCTTACCCGCGGGGATATCCACAAGGCCCGGGAACAATTCGAAATCCTGTCCGCGAATGCCCCCGGCGATGCCGACCTGCTCTTTTCGCTGGCCCTGATCAACCAGGAACTGGGCGACAACCTGACCGCCAGGGCATACCTGCGGCAGATGCTGGACCTGGGCAAACGCCAGGACGACGCTCACTACTACCTCGGACGCATCGCGGAACAGGAGGGAGAGAAAGAGGCCGCCATCAAAGAGTACCAGGCGGTGCAGGATGGCCGCGAGTTCTATTCCGCGACCGCCCGCGCCGGGCAACTGCTGCTGGAACAGGGCCAGTTCGATGCCTACGGCGCGTACTTTGACCGGTTGCGGGAGGAACACGTCACCCGCGGCGAGCGCCTGTTCAACCTGGAGTCTGAACTGCTGATCCGGGCCGGTCACCCCAGCGGCGCCATGGTGGTTCTCAACGAGGCCCTGGAAATTCTGCCGGAATCCAGCAGCCTGCGATATGCGCGCTCGATGCTGGGCGAGCAGATGGACAATCTCGCCCTGATGGAAGCCGACCTGCGCGCCATCATCGCCGCCGAGCCGGACAACGCCACCGCCCTCAACGCCCTGGGCTATACCCTGGCGGATCGCACGACCCGCTACGAGGAGGCGCTGGAACTGATCACACGCGCCCTGGCACTGCAACCCGACGAACCGGCCATTCTCGACAGCATGGGCTGGGTTTTGTTCCGGCAGGGCAGGCTGGAAGAGGCTGTCGAGTACCTGACCCGCGCCTATACCCGTTTCCCCGACCCGGAAGTCGCCGCCCACCTGGGTGAAGTATTGTGGGCCCAGGGCGACACCGAGGCTGCGCTCAACGTCTGGCAGGGTGCACTGCTCAAGCAACCCGACCACAAGGTACTTCGCGAGACCCTGCAAAGGTTGGGCGTCGACTCCCTGCAAACGCTGCCCACGGAACCATGAGGCAATTAACACCCGCCCTGCTGGGGGTGCTGCTGTTGCTCGCCGCCTGCGCGGGCCAGCCGCCCGCACCCACGTCCGGCATCGCCTGGAGTGACCAGCGGCTGCGGCTGCAACAGCTGGTCAACTGGCAGGCCAGCGGCAAACTGGCGGTGATCACCGCGGAGCGCTCGGAAAGCGCTTCCCTGGCCTGGCAGCAGCGCGGCGAGCTTTCCGAGTTGCAACTGAGTGGCCCCATCGGTGTGGGCGCCACCTCGATCCGCAGTGACGGCCGGCAACTCGAGATTCGTCGCGGCGCCGAGGTGGAAACCCACCTGCTGGATGATACCGGGGGCGAGCGGTACAAATACTGGGACCTGCCGGTGCGGGAATTGCCTTACTGGCTGCGCGGCATACCCGCCCCGGGCAGCAAGCCCCGTGAGCTGGTACTGAAGAATCAGCTGCCGGCGAGCTTCCAGCAGTCCGGCTGGCATATCAGTTACCAGTCCCACGGCGAATTCGACGGATACCCTTTGCCCACCAGCCTGCGGGTGGAGCGGGATGACACCCGGGCCAGACTGATTATCCGCCAATGGTCGGTGGACGGCGCCCCATGAGCGGCAGCCTGACCCTGCCCTCGCCGGCCAAACTCAACCTGTTCCTGCACATCACCGGGCGGAGGGCGGACGGCTACCACGAACTGCAGACCGTGTTCCAGCTGCTGGACTGGGGCGACCGGCTGCACTTCGAGGCCGACGACAGCGGAGAGCTCTGCCTGGAGGGGCCGGACCTGGGCGTCCCCACCGCGGAAAACCTGGTGATGCGCGCTGCCCGCGCCCTGCAGCGCCCCGGGCTGGGCGCCCGTATCAGGCTGGACAAACAGATACCCACGGGCGGCGGGTTGGGCGGTGGCAGTTCCAATGCCGCCACTACCCTGCTGGCCCTCAACCGGCTGTGGCGACTCGGGCTGGAGCCTGAGGAGCTCGCCCGGATAGGCGCCGGGCTGGGTGCAGACGTACCGGTATTTGTCGCCGGTCACAGCGCCTGGGGCGAGGGGGTTGGCGAGCGGCTGCAGTCACTGGAGTTAGCCCCGTCCTGGTACCTCGTTGTCCATCCCGGCTGCCATATCTCCACCGCGGAAATTTTTTCCCACCCGGAATTGACACGGACCAGCTCTCCCATCACAATAGCGGCCTTTTTTGCGGGGCACTCCCGGAACGACTGCTGCAACGTGGTTGTGGATCTCTACCCCGAGGTCGCTAACGCCTTGAATTGGCTGGAGAATTTTGGAGAGGCCCAACTGACTGGAACCGGTGCCTGTGTGTTCACGCGGTTCCAGGAAGAGGCCGCAGCCAGGGAGGCCGCAAGCCGGCTGCCAACGTGCTGGCGCGGGTTTGTCGCCAGGGGAGTCAATCGTTCGCCAACCCATCGGGCCCTGGACTGAGCCAGACGATTTATTGGGGTGTCGCCAAGCGGCAAGGCACCGGGTTTTGATCCCGGCATTCGCAGGTTCGAATCCTGCCACCCCAGCCATATCACAGGCGTGGTGCCATACACCCACGGTGTATGGCACCCGTTGCATTTGCAACACATAAATAGAGACCCACAAGGATCAGAAGCGTGTCCTCAAAAATGATGGTCTTCAGCGGCAACGCCAACCCGGAACTGGCACGGAAAGTGGCCAGCCGACTTTACCTGTCCCTGGGCAAGGCGGATGTCGGCAAGTTCAGCGACGGCGAGGTCGCCGTGGAACTGAACGAAAACGTCAGGGGCAAGGACGTGTTCGTGCTGCAGTCGACCTGCGCACCGACCAATGACAACCTGATGGAATTGATCGTGATGATCGACGCCCTGCGCCGGGCGTCAGCGGCGCGCATTACGGCGGTGGTGCCCTATTTCGGCTACGCCCGCCAGGACCGCCGGGTGCGGTCGGCCCGGGTGCCCATTACTGCCAAGGTAGTGGCCGACATGATGGTCACGGTCGGGGTGGATCGGGTGCTGACCGTGGACCTGCACGCGGAACAGATCCAGGGGTTCTTTGCCTGCCCGGTGGACAACGTATACGGTTCGCCGGTACTCAACGACGATATCCAGTCCTGTAACTACGAGAACCTGATCGTCGTGTCGCCGGACATCGGCGGTGTGGTACGAGCCCGGGCGATCGCCAAGCAGTTGAACGAGGCCGACCTGGCGATCATCGACAAGCGGCGGCCGCAGGCCAATGAGGCCCAGGTGATGAACCTGATCGGCGAGGTGGACGGACGCACCTGCCTGCTGGTGGACGACATGGTCGATACCGCCGGCACCCTTTGCAAGGCGGCGGACGCACTGAAAGAGCGTGGCGCCACCAAGGTCGTCGCCTACTGTACCCACGCGGTACTGTCGGGTAACGCCCTGGAGAATCTCAGGAATTCCCAGCTCGACGAGCTGGTGATCACCGATACGATTCCTCTCAGTGAGGAGGCAAGGTCAATCGACAAGATTCGCCAACTCACGATTGCGGACCTGCTGGCGGAGTCAATCCGCCGCGTGTCCAACGAGGAATCAATCAGCGCGCTGTTCCAGTAGGAGCGGCGTAACACCAACCCGCTGTCTTGGCCGGTCGCAAGCCAGGCAGTGAACCATCAAAGGAGTCCAGACGATGTCTGACCAATTTGAACTGAACGCAGAATTGCGAGAGGACATGGGGAAAGGTGCGAGCCGCCGCCTGCGTCGTCTCGCCGACCAGATCCCCGCTATCATTTACGGCGGTAACAAGGATCCCCAGCCCCTGACCATCATCCGCAAGGACCTGGAAAAGGCGCTGGAAAATGAAGCATTCTACTCGCATGTACTGACCATCAATGTCGGCAAGGACAGCCAGAAAGCGATTCTCAAGGACCTGCAACGGCATCCTGCCAAAGACAGCGTGATGCACGCAGACTTCCTGCGCGTGGACGAGAACAAGGCGGTCAAGGTTCACGTGCCCATCCACTTTGTCAACGAAGAGGCCTGTGTCGGCGTCAAGATGCAGGGCGGCATCGTTCAGCACCAGGTGACCGACATCGAAGTACAGTGTCTGCCCTCTGCCATCCCCGAGTACATCGAGGTGGACATGCTGAAAATCGAGACAGGCGACATTGTTCACCTGTCCGACATCAAGCTGCCGGAAGGCGTGAGCTCGGTGGCCCTGGCCCTGGGTGAGGACCACGACCTGGCAGTGGCCTCGGTTATCGCGCCGAAGGGCGGTGCTGACGCCGAGGACGAGGAAGAGCCCGCGGAAGCTGCTGAAGAAGCCGCCGAAGAGGCTGCTGACGAGGACGAAGGCGAGGACTGATCCCCGCCCCGCAAGCGGCATCCGCGTTGACGACATCCATCAAGCTGATTGTCGGCCTGGGCAACCCCGGTAGCGAACACCGGGGTACCCGGCACAACGCGGGCGCCGATTTCGTCGAGGCGCTGGCGCGGCGCGGCGGCGCCACGCTGTCAGCGGACTCCAAGTTTCACGGTCTCGCAGGACGCACCACCGTGGATGGCCACGATCTACGCCTGCTTATCCCGACGACGTACATGAACCGCAGTGGCCTTGCCGTGGCGGCAATCACGTCGTTCTACAAGATCGAGCCGGAGCACATCCTGGTGGCCCACGACGAGTTGGATATCCCCCCTGGCAGCGCCCGCTTCAAACGCGGCGGCGGCCACGGTGGCCACAACGGCCTGCGCGACATCGTGCCGGCGCTGGGCAACAACCGGGATTTCTACCGGCTGCGCATCGGCATCGGTCATCCGGGGCATGCATCAAAGGTTACCGGTTACGTACTGGGCCGACCCTCACCGGCGGACCGGGAACGGATCGACGCCAGCATCGGGGAGGCCATCGCCGCCCTGCCCCTGTTGCTGGACGGAGACGACACCCGCGCGATGACCCGCTTACACAGTTTCAAGGCGGCCTGAGGCCGCTCCCGGAGGACTATCCATGGGTTTCAAATGTGGCATTGTGGGCCTGCCCAATGTGGGCAAATCCACCCTGTTCAATGCCCTCACCAGGGCCGGCATAGACGCGGAGAACTTTCCCTTCTGCACCATCGAGCCGAACGCCGGGATCGTGCCGGTGCCGGACCCCCGCCAGACCCGAATCGCCGCCATCGTGAAACCGCAAAGGGAAATCGCGACCACCATGGAGTTCGTGGACATCGCCGGCCTGGTGGCGGGCGCATCCAAGGGAGAGGGACTGGGCAACCAGTTCCTGGCCAATATCCGCGAGACGGACGCGATCGCCCACGTGGTGCGCTGCTTCGAGGACGACAACGTCATCCACGTGTCGAATCAGGTAGACCCGCGCTCGGACATAGAGGTAATCAACACCGAGCTGGCCCTGGCGGACCTCGAGAGCTGCGAGAAAAAGCTGCAGAGCGTCACCCGCACCGCCAAGGGCGGCGACAAGGAGGCCATTGCCCTCAAGGCCCTGCTTGAGAACAAATTGTTGCCCCACCTCAACGAGGCGCGGCCGGTGCGCTCACTGGCCCTGGACGATAACGAACGGGTCCTGGTGAAGCAGCTGTTCCTGCTCACCACCAAGCCGACCATGTATATCGCCAACGTGGACGAAGACGGCTTCGAGGACAACCCCCACCTGGACACCGTGCACGAAATCGCCAGCAGCGAGGGGGCCGTCGTGGTGCCCATCTGCAACAAGCTGGAGTCTGAGATCGTCGAACTCGAAGACGAGGAACGGACTGAATTCCTGCTGGAACTGGGCATGGATGAGCCCGGCCTGAACCGGGTCATCCGGGCCGGTTACGAGTTGCTGGGCCTGCACACCTATTTCACCGCGGGTGTGAAGGAGGTCAGAGCCTGGACCGTGCGGGTCGGCGCCACCGCCCCCGAGGCAGCCGGCGTTATTCATACGGATTTCCAGAAGGGTTTCATACGCGCCGAGGTAATAAGCTACCAGGATTTTATCGACTATAATGGGGAACAGGGCGCCAAGGACGCTGGACGCTGGCGCCTGGAAGGAAAGGATTACGTGGTGCAGGACGGCGACATCATCCACTTCCGATTCAATGTCTGAGAGCAGCGCACCAGCGGCGTATGCTGTCATTTTGAGGATCCTGATATGCGACAAACCCACACTATCTGCTGCGCGGCCCTGATCGCAGGCCTGCTGGCGTCTGGCAATGCCCTGGCCGGAGAAGAGGAGGCCGGGACCTGGGACGATACCAAGGAAGCCACCGGGGAAGCCTGGGAAGCGACCAAGGAAGCGAGCAGTGAAGCCTGGGACGCCACCAAGGAGACCAGTGAAGAAGCCTGGGACGCCACCAAGGAAGGCGCCGAAAAAGGCTGGGACAAAACCAAGGAGGTCAGCGGCGAGGCCTGGGATGCCACCAAGGAAGGCACCGAAAAAGCCTGGGACAAGACCAAGGAGGTCAGCGGCGAGGCCTGGGATGCCACCAAGGAAGGCACCGAGAAGGCCGTGGAAAAGACCAAAGAGGTCAGCAAGGAGGCCTGGGAGGCCGTTAGCCCCGACGACGAATCCCAGTGACACCCTGCCCGCACCCGCTCGGCCCATAGTATAGTGGCGGCATTCCAGCCGGAGAGCCGCCATGTCCTTTGTCACCGTTGAAAATCCCCGCCCGGGGGTGCGCCTGATCAGTCTCAACCGTCCGGAACGCATGAATGCCATGGCGTTCGATGTCATGGTGCCCTTCCGGGAGGCCCTGCTGGAGGCGGGAGATGACAACAGCATCCGCGTGCTGGTGATCAGCGGCGCCGGGGACGGGTTTTGCGCCGGCGCCGACCTGGAGGACCCGGGTTGGCTCGATGTGTTCGACGGCCTGACGGTGCCGGGCATCGCGCGCCGCGCCATGCGTATCCTGGAGGACGTGGTGCGCACTATTCACGACCTGCCACAGCCGGTCATCGCCGCCGTCAATGGTGCCGCCATCGGCGGCGGGTTCTGTCTGGCCATGGCCGCGGACATCCGCGTCGCCTCGGAGCGGGCTTATTTTCGACCGGCGGGTATCAACAATGGCCTGACCTCGGCCGAACTGGGCCTCAGTTACCTCCTGCCCCGTGCAATCGGCACCAGCCGCGCCTTTGAAATCATGCTGACCGGCCGCGACGTGGACGCCCTCGAGGCAGCCGACATCGGGCTGGTCTCCCGCACCGCGCACCCCGACCAGCTGCTGGAGGAGTGCTACGACATGGCCGCCCGCATTACCGGGTTCAGCCAGTTGGGCGTGGAAATGAGCAAGCAGATGCTATGGACCGGCGTGGATGCCGGCAGCCTGCACAGTCACATGAACCACGAGGGGCACAGCCAGCTGCTGGTACGTTTGACCACCCAGAACTTCGAGGAGGCCATCCGCGCCCGCAGGGAGGGGCGCAAGCCGGAATACCGCGACTGACACCGGCCGCCTACTCCGCCGCACCAGGCCTGGCCAGCTTGAGCGGCACCAGCAGCAGTCCGGACACAACCATACCAGCACAACACAGGAACAGGGCCGAAACGTAGCTGCCACTGGTGTCATACAAACGGCCCACCACGGCAAAGCTGGGCATCACGCACAGGGTAATCACCGGGCCCATCATGCCCATGGCGCGACCGTAACTCAACAGGCCGAACACCCGGGCCATGAGCGCGCCCCAGACCGGCAACATGCCACCGGCAGCCAGGCCGATGGCTACCGAGGCGCACAGGATCAGTGGATAGGCCGGCTCCAGCGCCAGCACCAGGAATCCTGACAGCACCAGCAGTTGGGCCACCGCCAGGCCGGTTTTCAGGTTGAGTTTGTCCGCCAGGGCGCCAAACACCAGCTTGCCGATAAACCCGGTGATAGCAATGACCATGATCAGGGTGGAGGCCGCACCCTGCTCATGTCCCAAGTGCAGGGCATAGGGGCTGAGATTCGCCAGCACCACCGAGTAGGTACTGAACAGCAGGCCCAGGCTCAGGCCCAGGAACCAGAACCCGGGGTGGCGCAGAATCTGGCCGGAGGACAATTGCGGGCCCTGCTCCGAATTAACACCGCCATCCGGCTCGGGCTCCGGTTGCAGTCCGACGTCGGCGGGCCGGCCCCGCACCAACCCCGCCACCACCGGCAACATGACCAGCAGAACGGCCACTGCCAGCCACTCCAGTGCCGCGCGCCAGCCGATCTCGCTGATACCCAGCCCCAGCAGCTTGGGTACCAGCATCCCGCCCACCGACGTGCCGATGGCCGCTATGCCCAGTGCCCTGCCCCGGGTCGTGGTAAACCAGCGCGTTATGGCGGTGGAGGCACTCATGGAGCCGGCAAAGGCGTTGGCCACGGCCATGGTGAGCCCGAACACGATAATGAATTCCAGGATGACGCGGCTGCTGGCCAGCCACCACAGGCCGACCGCCAGCACCAGTGCGCCTCCCGTCATGAGCCAGCGCACCGGGTACCGGTCCAGCATGATGCCACCCACGGGCATCATGACCAGCCCGAGCAGGGTGCCGCAGGTAAAGCCGTACATCACCTGCTCCAGGCTGACCCCGAACTCGTCCCGCACCGGCGCCACCAGCAAACTGGCGGCGTAGGTGAAAAATCCGATGACGAACAACTGGGCGACGAACACCCCGGCGACAACACGCCAACCATAGAACATAGTCCAGAACCTTGTGATCGCCTGACACGGCGCCTGTGGCAACCATAACCGCGCCCGGATACCCTGCGCAACAGTCGCTTTGCAGGTCCGGGCTGACTATCTTGACCTGACCCGACAATGTCGGCCTTCGTTCACCGCTGCCGGGCGGACCTGAAATCATGCGGGGTGCATCCGGCCCAGCGCCGGAACGCCGTGCGAAAACTGCGCGCGTCAGCGTAGCCAAGCTGGCCGGCCACCGCCTCAACCGTCATCTGCGTCGACCGCAAATATTGCCGCGCCAGTGCGAACTGCTCTTCGTCCACAAGGGCCCGATAGGTCATGCCCAGGGCCGCGAGCTTGCGTCGCAGACCGCGGGCACTGATACCGAATTGCGCCGCTGCCTGCTCCAGTCCGGGCGGCTTGCCCTTGCCTTCCCGCACCATACTGCGCAGGGTGTCCAGCATCCCCTCGCCTTCAACCAGTGATGCCTTGCTTTGCCGGCACAGTTCGCGAAACAGCGCGGCGTATTCCGGTTGCGGGTGTGGCAACTGCATGGCGGCGGTGGCAAGCGGCAGCAGGAGTGCATTGCGTTCGCAATTGAAGGAAACAGGACAGCCAAACCAGTCCTGTAGCCAGTGCTTGTCCAGGTCTTTATCTGGACGTGCCAACTGAATGGCGGCAAAACGCATGGGCTCGCCCGCAAGATCGTTGAACATCCGCTGCAGTGAGGCCACAGTGCTGTCTACTTCGAGCATAGCCGCTGCTTTGTCCGCGGCCGACGGATGCAGGGTAAGACAACGGCAAGCGCGCCCGTGAACGGAATCGGTGGTCAGCTGATTGTGAGAGGCCCAGCTGATCAGGGGCGCAAACTCTGTCAGGAGTGCCAGCGCCTCGTCGACGGTCGCAGTGCCGAGCACCGCATAACCCAGGATGCCGTAGTTTGCGGCAGAAAGTTGCGCCCCCACCCGGAAGCCCAGCATGGGATCGTGGTTGAAGTGCGCCACGCGGGTATACAGGCTCATTTCCTGCGCCAGGGTCAGTCGCAGCCCGGGTCGCTGCAGGAAGTCGAGGGGCAGTTCCAGGCCGGCCAGTAGTCGCTCCAGGGCCACCGACTGGCTGTCTACCAGTTCCCGAATCATCAGGCGCAGCTCAAAGTTGTTTAGCAACCCCCGCACCGAAACGTGGGATTTATCCACAGGGTTATTTTTGACCATCTATATGACCCATATTATCCCCACATTGTCCCCTATCGGCCCTGCCCATTCCAGTGCCGCACCTTTAAGCTGACGCCGATGCCTGCAGATACTGTGAAGTAATGAAAGGGAATCAATTCGACGCCATCGTGATCGGCGCCGGTCACAACGGCCTCACAGCGGGGGCCTACCTGGCCAGGGCTGGACTCAGGACCCTGGTAGTAGAGAAAAACGACTACATCGGCGGCGCGGCAGTCAGTCGCGAGTTGCATGCGGGCTGGCTGTACTCCAACTGTTCCTATGTGTGCAGCCTGCTGCGCCAATCCATTCACCGCGACCTGAACCTGACCAAACACGGTCTGATGATCGTGCCCTACGCCGGCAGCACCAATTTCGCGCGCAATGGCGATTACATCGCCGAGTACCCCGACCCCGACATGCAATACCGGGAATACCGCCGCCACTCCTTGCGTGATGCGGACGCCATGCATCGCTACGAGGCGGACCTGATGCGCTATGCGAGGTTCATACGCCACTTCCTGCTGCGCACCCCGGCTGACCCGACCTCCTTCAGGCCGCGGGACATCGGCGAAATGTTGTTCATGGCCAGAAAATTCGCGGACATGGGGGAAGAGCAGGTCTACGAATTCATCCGCTTCCTGACCATGAGTGCGGGGGACTTCCTGGACGAGTATTTCGAGAATGACCTGATCAAGTCGATGCTGGCGATCAGTTCCATCATCGGTACTGCCCTGGGCGTTTATTCGCCCGGCACTGCCTACGTACTCCTGCACCACGTAATGGGCGATGTCGACGGGGCGGTCGGCGCATGGGGCCTGGCGCGCGGCGGTATGGGTGCAATTTCCAACGCCATCGCCGGTGCCCTGCGGGAATTCGGGGGAGAAATACGCACTGAGGCGCCGGTACGGCGAATTCTGGTCAAAAACGGCAAGGTGCTGGGCGTGGCGCTGGAAAACGGTGAAGAGATACACGCCGACATCGTGGTCTCCAATCTCGATCCCAAGCGCACCTTCACCCGTATCATGGAGAAAGAGGACATTCCCGCCGACCTGCGCAAAAAGGCCGAAAATTTCAGGATTCGCGGATCCTCCGGCAAGGTGAACATGGCTCTGACCGGTATGCCCGATTTCCCTTCACTGCCGCCGGGACACGAATTGCGCAAGGGCTCTTTCCAGTTTCTCGATTCACTGGAGCGAATGGAGCGTGCCTACGACGACTGGAAGCACGGGCGCTGGTCGGAGGACCCCTTTATCGAGATGACCCAGTCTTCCGTCTGGGATCCCACCCTGGCGGCACCCGGCCACTATTTCGTATCCTGCTTTATCCAGTACTGTCCGGCGGAAGTTGAAGGTGGCTGGACCCCTGAGAAGCGCGATGCCTTCGGTCGGACAGTTATCGACCAGATAAGCCGGTATTCACCGAATTTCCGCAATCTGATCGCCCACATGGAGGTGCGCACCCCTTTTGAAATCGAACAGGAAGTCGGCCTGACCGAAGGCAACATTTTCCAGGGAGAACTCACGATCGACCAGCTCATGTTCAACCGCCCCTTTCCCGGTTACTCCCAGTACCGGGGCCCGGTCAAGGGCATGTATATGTGCGGGTCCGGCACCCACCCCGGTGGTGGCGTGTCGTCAGCCTGTGGCGCCAACTCTGCGCGGGAGATATTGCGTGACCTGAAGCGCCCCAATGTGGTTCCTGAGGACGACGTCGATGAGTAGGGAGGTGATCATCATCGGCGGCGGCCACAATGGGCTGGCCTGCGCGGCCTACCTCGCCAGGGCCGGAAAGCAGGTCACCGTACTGGAGGCGAGCACCCGGTTGGGCGGCCTTGGCGCGACCCGTGAATTCGCGCCGGGGTTTCGGGCTTCAGTGGCACATACACTACCCCAGTTGGATAAAAAGCTGGTAGATGACCTCAATCTCACCCGGCACCGCTTTACCCTGGCAGCCGAGAACCTGCCCACGGTGGCCCTTGGCACTGACGGCAGGCATATCATCGTGACCCCGGGTGGTCTTGAGGGTGCCAGCGCGAAGGACAGTGCCGCCTATGCCGAATACCGGCGCCTGCTGAACAGGTTCGCCAGCGCGGTCAAACCCTTCTGGTACAAGCGGCCCCCACGCATCGACGGCGGCAGCAGAGGCGACCTGCTGACGCTCGGGCAGTTTGCCTGGAATCTTCGCAGGCTGGGCAAGGAGGACGTGCGCGAAATGATGCGCATGATCGCCCTGCCGGCCCGCGACCTGATGGATGAATTCTTTGACAGCCCGCTGCTGAAAGGGGCGCTGAGCTGGGATGCCAATGTCGGCAGTCGTCTGGCACCGCGCTCGCCCAACAACGCAGTGATTGCCCTGTTGCTGCGGATGAGCGGCGACCTGACCGGGGGACTGCCGCTGCCGCGTGGTGGCGTTGGCGGCCTGACCGATGCGCTGGCCGAGTCCGCCACTGCCTTCGGGGCAGACCTTCGTACCGAAACCCGGGTCGAAAAGGTCCTGGTGAGCAACGGTCGCGCGACCGGTGTGAGGCTTGTCGACGGGGTCGAGCTGCAGGCACCGGTCGTCGTTTCCAATGCCGACCCGAAGACCAGCTTTCTGGACCTGGTAGGTGCACAGCATCTGGACGTGCAGTTTACTCACCGTATCAATCGCCTGCGGACCGGCGGCATGGTTGCCAAGCTGCACCTGGCGCTGGACCGGCTGCCCGACTTTAGCGGACTCGCCGACCCGCGCGGTCGCCTCCTGTTGACCCGAAACATGGACAGCATCGAGAACGCCTTCGACGCGGCCAAGTATGGTGACTTTGCACCAGAGCTGCCGATGGAAGTCCTGATCCCCAGCTTGCAGGATGACAGCCTTGCACCCGCCGGCAAACACGTCCTGTCGGCACAGGTACAATATGCGCCCTATGACCTGAAGACAGGTTGGCAGAACCGGCGTGACGAATTCCTGGAAGCCTGCCTGGCCAGCCTGGCCAGCTATGCGCCAGACATTCGAGACTGCATCAACGCGACGGAATTGCTCACACCCACCGACCTGGAGACCATGTTCGGCGCCCGTGGCGGTCACTGGCACCAGGCCGAATTCGCCATCGACAACTGGTGGGTACAACGGCCGACCTATGGCGCCTCGCAATACAGGACCCCGGTAACCGGCTTTTACCTGTGCGGCGCGGGCAGTCACCCCGGCGGCGGCATCATGGGCGCCGCAGGCGCCAATGCCGCCCGGGCCGTGATGGAGGAGAACTGACATGCCACTGAATGCAGATCTGTTGCCGCACGACGCAATCGATCACGTTCACACCGGGGTCCTGGAATCGCCCTTTTTTGCCCGCACCAGTGAGTTGAACATCAACCGGCAATGGACCAACTGGAACGGCTATGCCGCAGCCACCAGTTACCGTAACTCGCACATCGAATACTTTGCCACGCGCAATACCTGTGCAGTCTATGACGTGTCTCCGATGCGCAAGTACCGCTTCAGCGGCGCGGACGCCGAGTCCATGCTGAACCGCATGGTGACCCGCGACGTCACCAGGCAGCGCGCAGACACCGTGGCCTACAACGTCTGGTGCACCGACGCCGGCAGGGTGGTTGACGACGGCACCCTGTTCCGCCTGGGGCAGGATGAATTCATGCTGTGCTGTGCGGATCCATGCTTCGACTGGTTCATGTTGGCCGCTGTCGGTTTCAACGCGCTCGAAATCAACGATATCTCAGAGGAACTCGCTTCCCTCGCGCTCCAGGGACCGACCTCCTGCGCGCTGCTGAAAGCGCTGGGCTTTGAGGGGATCGAATTCTGCAAACCATTCCAGATCCTGCGCTTCCCGTTTGGCAATGGCGAACTCATGATCTCTCGTACTGGTTATACAGGCGATCTTGGATACGAACTGTGGGTCACCCCGACGGATGCCCTTGCACTGTGGGATGCCCTGTTCTCTACGGGCAAAATTTACGGCATTCAGCCCCTGGGTGACGACAGCCTGGAAATGGCGCGCCTGGAAGCCGGCTTCATTGCGCCCAACATGGAATTCCACGGCGCCCTGTACACCGTGAATCGCGGGCACGACCACAGCCCGCTGGAACTCGGGCTGTCCTGGTTGGTAAATTTCAAGAAAGGCCATTTCAGCGGTCGTGCCGCCCTGCTGAAGCAGATGGAGTCGGGGAATTATCGCCGCCTGCTGCGCCTGGATATCGAGGGCAACAAGCCCGCCGGGCACAGCATTCTCTACTCGGCAGCGAATTGCGAGACCGAAATTGGCTATGTCACATCTGCCATGTGGTCACCGGTAGTCAAGGCCAACATTGCCTACGGCCTGGTAGAGGCAAAGTATGCCGACAGCCCGGTGTGGGCTGAGATTTATTACCAGAAGGAGCTGCGCTGGATACGCAAGGTGGCCCGTTGTACGGTCGTGAAAGAACCATTCTGGGCACCCGCACGGGCCAGGGCGACACCGCCACCGGATTGCTGAGCTACCGCCCGGTGCCGGCGCAGGCGCTAGAAGCCGACGTTGCCGCTGGGCAATGGTGGGTAATCGCCTACTGTCACACCACCGGCGCGCTGGGCAGCGTCTATGGCCTCCTCAATACGGCTGAGCCCTTCAAGCAGAACGTCTTCGTCCATGTTGAGCGCGGGGTATAGCCTCACCTGCGGCTCGTTGACACAGATTGCCCAGACACCGCGTTTGAGTATCTCGTCACGCACCGATCGCGCCACATAGTAGTCCTCGCCGTCTTCCCGTCCGGTGCGGAAAGACACACCGAGCAACAGGCCGAGGCCGCGTACCTGTGACACGATCTCGAATTTTTGTTCCCAATCGGCCATCCGGGCCCGGGCGACCTCAGACAGGTGCCGGGCATGCTCGAGAATCCGGTCCCGCTCGTAGATCTCCAGCGTTTTCAGGGCCGCTGCACAGCCGCCGGGCGTCCCGGCGAAGGTACTCCCGCCTGTGGCGCGAGGGTTGTCACCCAGAATTTCATCCCGCGCAGCCACTCCGGCGCAGGGCTCCACCCCGCCGGACAGGTTCTTCCCGGCAACGAGAATATCCGGCACCACGCCGAACTGCTCCACGGACCACATGGTACCTGTACGGCCCAGGCCCGTGAGCACCTCATCGGCTATCAACAGCCAGTCATACTTGTCGCAAATACGTCGCAGGCCCTGCATGAACTCCACCGAGGGGATCCAGTTGCCCCCCTCCGCCAGGCCTGGCTCCACCAGTATCGCCGCGATGTTCTCCGCCGGGACCACGAAGCCAGGCAGGTGGGTCTCGATATACCAGAGGCAGTATTCGCTGTACTGGGCCTGGTCCATGCCCGCCGGGATCTCTTCAGAATACGGAAACGGGGCCTTCAGCACTCCCCCGGCCCAGCCCTCCATGTACAGGTTATTATTGCTGTTATAGGCACTGACCATCTTGGCGCCCAGACCTTCGCCGTGAAAGCAGGACGTGAAACTAATGATGTAGCGGCGCCGTTTGTAGCACAGGGCCAGATGTATGGCCGCCTCCGCCGCCTCGGTACCGGATACCTCGAAACTGAAACGCGGCAGGGCCTTGTCCGGCATGATGCTGGCGAGTTTCTCAGCCAGCGGAATCCGCAGCGGGTGTTCCCACTGGAAACCGTACTGGCGCTGGGCTGAGTGAACCGCTTCCAGCACCTCCGGATGGCAGTTCCCGAGCGGATTCGTCGCCCAGCCGCTCTGGAAGTCTATGAACTTGTTGCCATCCAGATCCCAGACGAAATCGCCCTCTGCCCTGCCCACAATAAACTGACAGGGTGGCTGGAAACCTTTCGCCGCACTCTTCTGGCTGGCGGTGACGTAATGCAGACCATTGCGAAGATGGGGCAGGCCCCGCTCCAGCAGAGCCCTGGATGACTTGCCTGGCAATTCGTAACTCATGCTACTCTAAACACCTATTCAATTTTCTGTATGGATATATAATGCCACCAATATACCCACCGGCCAAGGGCAGCGACACATGAGTGACAAGAAAAATCGTAACACCCGGGCGGTCCAGACAGAGCGGCGGCGCATGCTGCTGGAAGCCACCATGAGCGCCATCCACGAATACGGCCTGTCCAACCTGACGCTGGCAAAAATCGGCAGCGAAGCCGGCCTCAGCGCGGGAAGCGTCAACTTCCACTTCGACAGCAAACAGGCCCTGCTGCTGGCGACCCTCACCCAGATCTCAGAGGAGTTCGAGCAGCGCATCCAGCACGCGGTCGCAAATGCGGGCGACGATCCTGCAGCTCGACTCCTGGCACTGATCGACGCATCGGTAGACCCGGAGATCACCGAACCACGCAAAACCGCGGTCTGGTTCGCCTTCGCCTCAGAGGCGCGCTCCCGGGAAGACTACCAGCGAATCTGCGGAGCGCGTGAGCGGAAAATTTTCCAGCTCACCCACGGTCTCTGCATCGATGTCATCCGCGAGGGGGGGAAGCTGAAACAGATGGACCCACGGGCGATGGCCAATGCCATACAGGGCCTTATCGACGAAATCTGGGAGGAGATCCTCTATCAGGGCCACGACTTCGACCGCAGGGATGCACGCCACGTCTACCTGTCATTCCTGGCCAGTGTGTTCCCCTGGGCTTACCAGCTCCCCTCCCGCCAGGAGACTAAAACAGGTCCGCGTGAGGTGAACATCAGCGCGGCCGAGACCTCGGACCTAACGGAGCTTGGGGCGCTATTCGACCGCTATCGGCAGTTCTACGAACAAACCGCAGACGAAAAGCTTGCCAGGCGATTCCTGCGCCAGAATCTCGAAAAAAAACGCTCGACAATCTACCTCGCCCGGGCCGAGGACGGCGAGTTGCTAGGCTTCGTACAACTGTATGCCAGCTGGTGCTCTGTGTCGGCAGCCCCACTATGCATTCTCTATGACCTGTTCGTCGATAACGGGGCACGCCAGGGTGGCGTCGGCCGCGCGCTGATGAAACGAGCCGAGCTACACGCCAGGAAAATGAAAGCCTGTCGGATCGACCTTGAAACCGCTCAGGACAATCTCACTGCCCAGTTCCTCTACGAGGATCTCGGCTACCAGCGAGAAACTCGCTTCCTGAAATATTCGCTGGCACTTTAGACTTCGGGCAGCAACTCTGCCTGGGCCCGAAGCAGCGCCTTGCGCAGCGCATTGACCAGCTCATCCACCTGCTCGCGAGTGATGATCAGCGGCGGCGACATGATGCAGACATTGATCAAGGGCCTGACCAACAGCCCATATTCATGGCAGTAACTGTCGACCAGCTCACCCAGGCGGTAGTCTTCGGCCAGCAGGGCGCTACCCCGGGCGTCCGTGCCCAGGCTCATTTCGACCGCCGCCATCAGGCCGGTTCCACGCACATCCGCAACCAGCGGCATGTCCTGCAAAGCCCGCAGCTGCCGCTGAAAGTAGGGCCCCACGTCGCGCACGTGGGGTAATAACTGCTCGCGTTCGATGATGTCCCAGCTGGCCAGGGCAGCAGCACAGGACACCGGGTTGGCCGACCAGGTATAGCCATTGCTGAAGCAGTTCCCCTCGGCATTGTTACCACTGATCTCGCCCATGAAAGCATCCGATACCGCGTAGCCACCCAATGGCAGGTAGCCGGAAGTGACACCCTTAGCAAAAGTGATGATGTCCGGCACCACCCCGAACAACGCCTCCGAGGCGAACCAGTGTCCCAGGCGCCCGAAGGCGGTTACCACTTCATCGGCGATATAGGTAATTCCGTGGCGTTTGACCACTTCCCAACAGCGCCGGTTGTAGTCCCGCGGCGGCACAATGACGCCACCGGACCCAAGCACCGGCTCGGCGATGAAGCACATGATATTCTCCGGGCCAAGCCGCTCTATCTCCGCCTCCAGTTCCGCGATGAGAAAATCACAGAAGGCAGTCTCAGAGTGAAATTCGCAGTCATGGTAATAGGCGCAGGGCGCGCTGAGAAAATGCACCGTTTCCCGCAGTCGATCCAGCGCGGACTTGTCCCGCTCCTTGCCGGTGACCGAGGCGGCAAGAAAGGTGCTGCCGTGATAACCCTTGTCGCGACATAGAATGTGTTTTCTCTGGGGCTCACCCCGAATGTTGCGGTAGAGGTGACACAGGCGCAGGGCAGAATCGACCGCGGTGGAACCCCCGGTGGTAAAAAAAATACGATTGAGGTCGCCCGGAGTCTCTCTCGCAATGCGCCGGCCCAGCTCAACCTCTGCCGGATGAATGGCCGAAAAAGCCGAGGCGTAACCAAGCTCCATGATCTGCCTGGACACCGCCGAGGCGATCTCTTCGCGCCCGTAACCGGTCTGCATACACCACATGCCGCCGGGACCGTCGATCATCCGATTACCCTGATCATCCTCAATATAGATACCCTGCCCTCGCACGATGACCGGGGTGGCGTCATCCTCGCCCAGGTTGGGCAGGTCGGCCCAGGGGTGCAGCAGGTGACGATTGAAACCATCGCGTACCGACATCACCAGGCCTCATCTGCCAGGGTGTCCAGGTACCAGTGGATAAAACCCTGCAGCGCCTTCTCGTACTCGGGATGATAGGGCCCGGGCACAAAAAAACGGGAGTTCACACCCTCCGAATTACGCGTGATAATGTATTCATCCTCGAGGGTGGTGTGGTGCCACAACCAGGTGACCCTGTCTTTGTCATAATCGACACCCTCCACGGCGTCGCCACGCACGAACCACACGACCTCCATGTCGGTTGCGGTGAGACCGCGCGGGACGAACCGATACAGAACACAATGGTCAGGGTAGTTCAGCATGTAGGTCAGGGGCCCCAGCTGAAAATCCCCCGCGCCGCCGTCGTAGCCCTTGATGTCACCCATCAAGGGCGCCACCGGCTGACCGTCCTCACTTCCGGTAAGGAAACCATCGAACAGCCCGTAGCGAACACTGGACACGCAACAGCCAAACGCCTCCGCCTCGCTGAAACAGGCGTCGTACTCCTTGCCCATTCCCGGAATGCCCGTCACATCCTCGGTTCGATCCAGCATTGCCTGCACCACATCCTGCACCCGGTGATCGAGGTCCCTGAGGGTATGCATCCGGGCATAGGCCCGATGAGAAGTCGCGCAGTGATAGCACTCCAGGTAATTCTCGAGCGCCAGTTTCCAGTTGGCGTCCACCCGGTAGGTCTGCTTGTGCGCAATCCTGGCGTGCTCGAGATCGTAGGCACCCAGAGACGCGCGCACATTCTCCAGCGCGGGCAGAAAGTCCGCGGCCTGGGGATCGCAATTGACAAAAATCAGCCCCATGAAAACCTGTACACGGGCCCGTTTCAAGCCATAGTCAGCGGTATCGAAACCGGCCAGCAGTTCCATGTCCCGCGCCGCCTTGAGGGAGCCATCAGTGCGATATACCCAGCCGTGGTAAGGGCAGACAAAGGTCTTGCGATGCCCCCGGGCGTCCTCACACACCCGGGCGCCGCGATGGCGACAGACGTTCACCAGGCAGCGCACCTCACCGCTGTCATCGCGGACAATAATCAGCGAATCCTCGCCGATCTCCAACAGGAGGTAATCTCCGGGAAGCGCAATCTCGGACACGTGGCCGGCATACAGCCAGCTGCGAAACACCAGGCAATCGAGTTCGCGCGCATACGCCAGGTGGGAGCGGTAGAAATAGGGGTCAATAGCCCTGCCCGCGCCGGCCCTGGCGGTCCGCAGCTTCGCCGCGAGTTTCGCCGGCGAATCATCCACGTCTGTGGCGATAAATTTCATCAGGTTTCTTATGTTAAATGGCTGTTCAGTATACTGTATGGTCATTTAATAATAAAGAGGCACTCTCAGGGAGTCATCAATAGTTAGAAAAAAATACGGGGTCAGAGTAAAGTTAGGGAAATTTTTCGGAGCGCAAGGCTTGGCCTGCTTAATAACAAAAAAGCGAGGGACCGGGGAGGGCAAGGCGGGCAAACCGGGACGGCGCCGGCGCGAATGCTGGACAACAGTGCCCACTGCAATAGAGTGGGTGTTTACCAGTGATTAAATCCCGCGTTCGACTGCTTGCCTCTGTGCTGCTCGCCCCGGCCCTGGCCGCAGCCGAGCCCGTCCTGAATTTTTACAACTGGGGCGACTACATAGATCGCTCTGTCATCACCGAATTCGAGCAGGAGTACGGCATCAAGGTCAATTTCGACACCTACGCCTCCTCTGAAATAGTCGACACGAAGTTACTGACCGGCGGTTCGGGCTACGATGTGGTCATACATGCCTCCTCCAATTCCAAACCGCTGATGAAAATCGGCGTCTATCATCGCGTGGATTACCGGCGGCTCAAGAACGCGCACCATCTCGACCCGAAGATTCTCAGCATCATGCGGCAGCGCTTTGGCGAGGATTTTGGTGGAGTTCCCTATATGTGGGGCTCCACCGGCTTCTGCTACAACCGCGACAAGATTCTCGAGCGGGTACCGGACGCCCCGGTGCAAAGTTCCGCCATGCTGTTCGACCCGGAACTGGTGTCCCGCTTTGCCGACTGCGGTGTGACCCTGCTGGACGACCCCGCATCGGTACTCGGCATGGCTCTGCTCTACCTGGGTTACCTCCCCAATTCCATCGATCCGGATGAACTGCGCGAGGTGGAAGAGCTGCTGGCCGGCGTTCGCCCCTATATCAAGTATTTTGACAACAACAAGATGCTGTTGGACCTGCCCAGCGAGGAAGCGTGCCTCGCGATGTGCTGGTCAGGCGATTACGCGGTCGCCAAGATACGTTCTGCGGAAGCAAAGCTCGACGTGGATATCCGTTATACGGTACCGATGGAAGGGGCCCCGGACTGGATGGATAATCTCTACATTCCCGCAGACGCGGTCAACATCGACAATGCCTACCTGTTCATTGACTTCATGCTGCGCCCGGAGATCAGTGCGCGCAATTCCAACGCGATTGGCTATGCCAACGCCAATAGCAGCGCGACGCCCCTGGTCGATCCCGCTATTTCCGGGGATCCGGCTATTTATCCCGGCGAGGAAATCTGGGACCGACTTTATGAAACCAGGATCCTGCCACCCAAGCAGCAGCGAATTCGCACCCGAAGCTGGACCCGGATCAAGAGCGGCCTGTGAGATGAGATATTTGTGAGCGACACCAGCAGTAGCGACAAGCCTTGGCTTGACCCCCAACAGAAGCCCCTGATCAGACTGGAGGGAATTAGCAAGCAGTTCGGTGGATTCACCGCGGTGGACGATGTCAACCTGGACATTTACCGCGGCGAGCTGTTTACCATCCTGGGTGGATCCGGATGCGGCAAATCCACCCTGTTGCGGATGCTGGCTGGTTTTGAACAGCCGAGCACGGGGCGCATACTGATCGACGGCGTGGACATCACCCAAGAACCTCCTTATCGGCGGCCTGTGAACATGATGTTCCAGTCCTACGCCGTGTTTCCGCACATGAACGTGGCCAGGAATATCGCCTACGGCCTGAAAAAAGAAGGCCTGCCCCGCGCTCAGATCGATGCGCGTGTGGCGGAGATGCTCAAGCTGGTACAGCTGGAGGATTTCGCGCAGCGCAAGCCGGACCAGCTCAGCGGGGGCCAGCGCCAGCGAGTGGCCCTGGCCAGGGCCCTGGCGAAACAACCTAAAGTCCTGTTACTGGACGAGCCGCTGGCGGCACTGGACAAGAAACTGCGGGAGCAAACCCAGTTCGAACTGATGAACCTGCAGTACGAGCTCGGCATCACCTTCATCGTGGTCACCCACGACCAGGAAGAGGCCATGACCCTGGCCTCCCGGATCGCGGTAATGAAGGAGGGCCGCTTCTTGCAAACGGGCACACCTTCCGAGGTCTACGAGTTTCCCGGCAGCGAGTACATCGCCGATTTCTTCGGCAGCGTAAACCTGTTTGAAGCCTCGATCGTGGCGGCCGATCCGGGATACGTGACCGCGGCACTGGAAGGTGACGGCACCGAGATACGCGCCGCAACAGATCGCGAACTGGCCGTGGGCAGCCGCTGCAAGATCGGCGTCCGCCCTGAGAAACTGCTGATAAGCCAGGAGCCGCCCAGCGATCCAATCTACACAGTCACCCGGGGCGTGGTGGAAGACCTGGCCTACTACGGCAACCGCTCGATTTACCGGGTACGCACCCAGAACGGCCAGGTCATCCAGGTCAGCGCCCAGAATTTCCAGCGGTCTGCGCAACACCTCGTGGCGTGGGATGACGAGGTCTACCTGAGCTGGGACACCCGCTGTTCCATGGTGCTGCCTGAATGACGCGCGCGGCAAGCCCCGGTACCGGTGACCGACTGTGGCGGGGCGCCGTCATCGGCATTCCCTACTTCTGGCTGGCGCTGTTCTTCCTGGCGCCTTTCGCACTGGTACTGAAAATCAGTTTTGCCGACCCCATATTGGCGCAACCGCCCTACTCCGACCTCATCACCTGGAGCGAGGCAACCGGCTACCGGTTGCAGGCCACCCTCGACAATTACCGCTTCCTGGTTGAGGACAACCTGTACCTGGTCAGCTACTGGCGCTCGATAAAAATCGCCCTCGTGGCCACCATCCTGTGTCTGCTGCTCGGCTTCCCCATGGCCTATGCGATAGCCCGCACACCCCAGCCCTGGCGCAATCTGCTCCTGCTGCTGGTGATGCTGCCCTTCTGGACTTCCAGCCTGCTGCAACTGTATGCGTGGATGGTGATGCTGAGCCAACAGGGTGTCATAAACCAGGTGTTGATGAATCTGGGACTGATTTCCACCCCGCTTAAAATTCTCTATACCAACGTCGCGGTCTACATCGGCATCGTCTATACCTTCCTCCCGTTTATGGTGCTGCCCCTGTATACCACCCTGGAGCGACTGGACCCCGATCTGTATGAAGCCGCTGAGGACCTCGGCGCGTCCCCGACCCAGGTATTTCGCGATATCACCCTGCCCATGGCCATGCCGGGCATTGTCGCCGGCGGATTGCTCGTGTTCATTCCCGCCCTCGGCTCCTACATTATCCCTGCCATGCTGGGCGGCCTGGACACGCTGATGATTGGCCGAACCCTGTACGATGAATTCTTCCTGAACCGGGACTGGCCGCTCGCTTCAGCCGTGGCGGTCATACTGCTGCTGGTGCTCATCGTGCCGATCATGCTGTTTCAGAGCCTCCAGCAGGAGCGCAAGCCATGAGACGCCCCTCGGGCTTCCTATGCACCGTACTCGCCTTCGGCCTCGCGTTTCTCTACGTGCCGATTTTCGTGGTGATTACCTACTCTTTCAATGACGCGCGCCTGATCAATGTGTGGGGCGGCCTCTCACTACGCTGGTACCGGGAACTACTGAGAAGCCCGGAAATCATTGACGCCGCGCTGCTCAGCCTGGAAGTGGGCGTGGTCAGCGCCACCCTCGCCACCCTGCTGGGCACCCTGGCAGGCCTCGCATTGAATCGCATGGGACGCTTTCGCGGGCGCACGCTCTTCAGCGGCATGGTAGCCGCGCCACTGGTGATGCCCGAGGTGATTACCGGTCTGTCCCTGCTGCTGCTGTTCGTCGGTCTGAAAGAACTCACCGGCTGGCCGCACAGCCGCGGCTTCACCACCATCACGATTGCCCACGCCACATTTTCCACTGCGTATGTCGCCGTGATCGTGCAGTCGCGGCTCGGCGCAATGGACCAGTCCCTCGAGGAGGCGGCCATGGACCTGGGCGGCAGGCCCTTCGCCGTTGTGCGGGACATCACCCTGCCACTCATTGCCCCGGCCATGGCCGCCGGCTGGCTGCTGGCTTTCACCCTGTCACTGGATGAATTCGTGATAACCTCGTTCGTCACCGGTGCCGGTGCCACAACCCTGCCTCTGGAGATCTTCTCCCGGGTACGGCTGGGTATTACCCCCGAAATCAACGCCCTCGCCACCCTGATCATCGGTGGCGTCGCCATCGGGGTGGCAGCGGCCGGCTGGAGCATGTTGCGCAGCCGCCAGCCCCGCCCGGAACAGGCTGGCCCCCGGGAGCCACAGGCACTAAGATGAGCGCTTTTCGCCAGGAGCAGGCACCTCTTCATGCAGCCGAGTCCCGCCCCCCGCAGCCGGTTTGAATTCATCCTGTCGCAGCTGCGCCAGGGCCACTTTCGAGAGGCCCTCGCCAGTTGCGATCAGGCACTGGCAGACCATCCAGGCGACATCAATATTCTTGGCCTGAAGGGGGTTGCGCTGGGCGACCTGGGGGAAACAGACGCTGCGGAAGCGGTACTGCGCGAGGTCATCGACCTGGCGCCCGGCTTTGCCAAACCCTACGAGGACCTGGGCACCCTGTTACTGCAGGCCGGCAAGGCCGAAGACGCGCTGCAGGTACTGGAAAAAGCCACCCGACTGGACCCGACCCTGGAGGCGGCTCATTTCCAGCGGGGCCGGGCACTGGCACTTCTGGGCCGTAGCGAGGAAGCGGACGCCGCCTACGAGGAGAGTTTTCGCCTGTCCCCGGTGCGGGGTCTGATGGCCCGGGCCGCTGAACACCACAAGGCCGGGCGCCTGCAGGAGGCGGAAGCCCTGTGCCGCCAGGTACTGCAGAAAGAGCCGCGCAACGTGGACGCACTGCGCATGCTGGGCCTTATCGCCGCCGCGGCGGGGGAAATGGACGAGGCGGCCTACCTGCTGCAGCAGGCCCTGGAGCAGGCTCCTGACCACGTGGCCGCCATGTTCGAACTGGGCCGCATCCTGAAAGACCAGGAGCGCTACGAAGAAGCCATCGCCCTGTACCAACGACTGGTGCAGCTTGAGCCCCGCAACCCCAGGGCCCACTACCGACTGGGCGCCACCCTGGCACCTGCGGCCCTCAACGAGGAGGCCGCCGCGGCGTATCAGCGCTGCATCGATCTGGAACCAAAGCATGCACCAGCCTGGCTCGGCCTGGGTCACATGCTCAAGACCCTGGGACGCCAGGACGAGGGTATCACCGCCTACCGTCGCTGCCTGGAACTTGAGCCTCAGTTCGGCGAGGCCTATTACAGCCTTGCCAACCTCAAGACCTATCGATTCAGCGAAGAGGAAATCGAGGAAATGCAGCGTCAGCTGGACAGTGACGAGATACCCGAGGGCTCCAGGATCAATTTCCTGTTCGCCCTGGGCAAGGCCTTCGAGGACCGCAGGCGGTACCGGCGCGCCTGGCAATTCTATGAGAAGGGCAACGCGGCCCAGCGCCAACTGGTCAGCTACGACCCGGTGCAGACCGAGTCCACCAATGACGACCTGGTGAACTTCTTCGACCAGGACTACTTCGAGCGACTGGGGAAACCCGGCTGCCTGGATCCCGCGCCGATTTTCATCCTTGGTATGCCGCGCTCAGGATCCACCCTGGTGGAGCAGATAATTGCCAGCCACAGCCAGGTGGAAGGTACCAGCGAGCTACCCTATATCGGACGCCTGACCCGTTCCCTCAATCGCAATCGCGCGGACGGCATGCGTTACCCCCGGGTGCTCGCCGAACTGGAGCCCCGCCATTTCTACAAACTCGGTGAGCGCTACCTGGCCATGGCCCGGATGCACCGCCGGGAGGGCGCGCCGCGCTTCGTTGACAAAATGCCCAACAACTTTCCACTGGTGGGATTCATCCACAGCATACTACCCAATGCAAAAATCATCGATGCGCGCCGCCACCCCATGGACGCCTGTGTCGGCAACCTGAGGCAGCTCTACGCCCGCGGTCAGACCTTCAGCTACGACCAGACAGATATCGGCGAATACTACCTGCAATACCAGCGGATGATGGATCACTGGGACCAGGTCCTGCCCGGCAAGGTACTGCGCGTGCAGTACGAGGACACGGTGGCAGACCTGGAAAGCCAGGTGGTGCGCTTACTGGACTACCTGGAACTGCCCTGGGAAGACGGCTGCATGAAATTCCATGAAACCAGGCGCGCCGTTCGCACCGCCAGTTCTGAGCAGGTTCGCCAGCCGATCTACACCGGCGGGGTCGGTTTCTGGCGCCACTATGAAGAGGGCCTGGCCGAATTGAAAGAGGTGCTGGCGCCCATATTGCCCGACTATGAGTGACACTAACTGAAGGGCCAGACCTCCAGACCGTGAATCGCGTTGCGGATGTCCATGCTGAGATTGACCACGCTGCGGGTCCTGGCCGACGCCAGATCGTGCACCGCGATGGTCGATGGGGAACTACCCGCGGCAATCAATCCGTCACCCAACTCGCACAGGCCGCGGGCGAAACCGGCCCGGGCGATCAGGGAATCATCGAGGTCAGTATGAGTCAACCGGGAGTCGTCCACCGTTGGCACCGGAAAAGCGACTTCCCGGTCTGGCAGCTTGAAACACAGTCGATCTGCCGCCGTATCGTTGAACAGCACACCGTCGTCGTAGGGGCGCGCGTTGTGAATGCCGCGCGGCAGACTGACCACTTTTTCCACGGTCTTGCCATTGAATCGGATCATTCCCGAGGTTTTCAGACCGCTCAGGTACATGCCGGTTTCATCGCAAAAGACGTTGTTCAGGTGCAACGCATTGCTGGCGCCAGGACCCCCATCGCCCAGAGGGTCGAAGGGGGCTCCCTGGAAACCACTGCCCACGGGCACCAGGTGCAAACCGAAGCAGAAACTGTGCTTGTCCAGATCGAAGCCCAACACCGTGTCATAGCCCGTTGAGGTGAGGTACAACCGGCGCTGGTAGACCGCTATTTCGTGGCAGTGCATCAGGTAGGGGTTGCGGTACGAAGCCAACTGGCGAAAGTCCGGGCTGAAAGCAAACAACTCGTTACTCGCGGCGATATAGACCCGCTCGCCGTCAAAGGCAATACCGCGCAGGCCGCGGTCCCAACCCCTGCCACGCCAGTCGATGTCCAGGGTATTCCAGTCAACCGGCTGGGCGATTGAACAGCGCTCGAAATCAACCAGGTAGACACCGCCGTGACTCTCTCCCTGGTGAGATCCGCGCACCACGGAGGTGGCCACCAGGGTGCTCATGCGCCAGGCGAGCCGGATTCTGGTAAGCGATCGATATAGCCGGGCGGCACATAGTCGAAAATAAAATTGACCCGGTTCTCCCCGCCCTTGTTCATCACACTGTGCTGTTTCTGGTTATTGATCTCGTAAACCCTGCCCACTTCCATGTGGTAGGGGCGACCATCGATCACGAAGCGCACCCGCGGATTGGTGGTGATAGGGATATGGACACGGTGACCGTAGTGGAAAGACGGGTGCCTGTCCCGATGGGGCTTGATGATCCCACCGGGGGCCAACCTGGCGGCCATGGCCCGGATAATGGTGCCACCGGGCGGATAGTGTTCCTCGACGATACGGTGCATCAGCGGCAACGCCACGTCCGCCAGCAGGTCCCAGCCGTCCTCACGCCTGACCTCTATCCCGGGCCAGCCCGCACCGTCGGTAAATACCATGACCACGGACTGGGTCTGCCTGTGCACCTCGTACTCGGACTGGCGGTAGGTATTACCCGCCCAGGCAGCATCATCCAGCCCCATAATGCACTGCCGCAACGGCGCTATGTCATACTCGCCGAGTTCCTTGAGAGGCACTTCAATGTCCATTGCCGCTACCGTATAAAAGCGCGGATGCCATAATCGCACAGGATGCGGCGGCTTGTTAAGCAAGGCCGGCAACTGGCATTGATCACAGTTCGCTCGGGCCCCGCGCTTGCTTCCCTTGTCTTTGTTTATTGACTACCATGGGACCAGACGCAGTCACAGAAGTGGCACAGTGATGAATAATAAAGTCGATCAGATGGATGCATCCAACCCCAGAGGCCTTGTGGTGCCAAGAAAAACCATGGCCCTGGTGATCTCCACCCTCGTTGGCACGGCGAGCACCTCTCAGGCTCAGGACCTGGTGCTCGAGGAAGTTATCGTCACCGCCAGCAAACGCAAAGCCAATCTCCAGGACCTGCCGCAGGCCATTACTGCATTCACCACCGAAGATATCGTTCGGCAGGGTTTCAAGGGAATAGACGATTATGCCAACAAGATCCCGAGCCTGGCCTTTGCCAGGCGCGAGCCGGGTGGCACTTCGGTCGTGTTCCGCGGCGCAGCGTCATCCGGCATTCAGTACGGCACCAATCCCTCGGCAGGTGTGTACCTTGACGAGCAACCGATCACCCAGGCCGGTCTCAACCCCGACCCGAAGCTCATAGACATCGAACGGGTGGAAGCGCTCAGCGGCCCCCAGGGCACCCTGTTCGGTGACGCGTCCCAGTCAGGTACGCTCCGAATCATCACCAACAAACCCGACCCGACGGAATTCAGTGGCTGGATCGAGGGGACGGTCGGCGCCGTAAAAGACAGCGATGACCTCGACAACGAAATCTCGGGTGTACTGAATCTGCCACTGATTCAGGACAAACTGGCGATTCGCCTGGTCGGCTTCCGGACCGAAGAGGCGGGCTTCATAGACAATGTCCTGGGCCAGAACCAGGTCGATACCTGGGAAAGTTCGCGTATTGATGCGGGCCTACCCGTGCGTCCACGTTTCGACAATGCACGCAACACCGAGGATGACATCAATTCCAGTACCGTCACCGGCGGGCGTCTCTCCCTGCGCTGGTTTGTCAGCGAGGACTGGACTGTGGACATTGCCGGCATCGTGCAACAGACGGATGTCGACGGCTTCAGCGATATCAACCTCGATGTCGGTGAGCGAGAGCAACTGCGCTTCAACGACGAGAGCCTGGAAGATGACTGGTATCAGGTCAGCCTGACCCTGGAGGGCAACCTCGGCTGGGCGGATGCCGTTCTGACCACCAGTTACTTCAATCGCGAATTTACCTACGAAGCGGATGATACGGACTACCTGCACGACTTCGACCAGAAGTACGACCCCACCTACTACGCCATTTACGACTTCACCGGGGCACCCCGGGCCGAGGCGCTGCAGACCCAGGAGGATGACCGCTGGACCATCGAAGGCCGCCTGGCCACCCCCGGCGCCAGCGGCAGCCGCTGGGACGGCCTGGTGGGCTTTTTCTACAGCAAGCTGAAGCGCGAACAGTTCTTCAGCGCCAACGCCGATAATTTCAGTGATACCGACTACTACGCCAACCAGGGCTATAGCTACCTGCAGTACCTGGCCAACTCGCCCTACTACAACCCGAACTACGACAGCTTCCATAACAAGGACACCGACAACTTCTTCTTTGGCATCTATGATCTGGAAGTGGAACAGGTGGCTCTGTTCGGCGAATTCACCTGGCGCGCTACCGAGAGTCTCAGCCTTACTGCGGGCGCCCGCTGGTTCGAGTACGACCAGGAATTCCTGCTGCAGCAGGGCGCGCTGCTGGAAGAGAACGCACCGATCGAATTCGAGCGTAACTATTACAGCAGCAATGAAACAGTAAAGGCAAAAGACGACGACTGGGTACCCAAGTTAAACCTGACCTGGGACATCAACAATGAGATGCTGCTGTATGGAACCTATTCCGAAGGATTCCGTCGCGGCGGCGGTAACGCGATCCGGACCACCTCGATTCTGCCCCGCAGCTACGATCCCGACCTGCTTAAAAATTACGAGATAGGCTTCAAGAGCACCTGGCTGGACGGCGGCCTGCGTCTGAACCTGGTTGCCTACTACATGGACTGGGAAGACATGCAGATACAGGTCAACGACCCGACAGTGTTCTCCCTGGGCATCGTGAACTTCTCCAGCGCCGATATCGAGGGCTTCGAGGCGGATTTTGGCTGGGTCCCCGCCCAAGGCTGGGATATCACCGCCAACCTGGCCATCATCAATGCCGAGATCGCCGAGGATAATGACATTCGCACCCCGGACGGTGAAGTCATCGCATTTGTCGAAAAAGGGGCCCAGTTACCGATCACCCCCGAGGAAAAAGCCAGTATCGCGGTGGAATACAACTTCCCCGAACAGTGGCTGGGGGCCGATCCCTATGTGAGGCTGGACTGGTCCTACGTGGGCGAGTCAGTCAACTCCCTGAACGGCACCGAATCGATCGTGTTCACGCGGGGACCGACCACGCAGCCGTCATATAATATCGGCAATTTCCGCATGGGTCTGAGCGCAGAGAAATGGGACGCCACCGTTTTCGTTCAAAACCTGACCGACGAGGTGGCGGAGCAATTCTACAACAATCGCTGGGGCTCGGTGCAGCGCGTATCGACCAACAGGCCGCGCACCATCGGCGCAACGATTCGCTGGAAATTCTAGTGATCGCCGCTTCGGCGGCGACCTCCGACCAGGGTTAGCCGTATGCCCGACAGAACCGACACCGACCCGGGCTACCTGGGTCTGACCTCGATTGAGTCGTCGCTCCCCGCCCGCTGGTACCACGATGAGCAGCACTACCAACGCGAGCTGCGGGATATCTGGAACCGGCAGTGGATTTACCTTGATCGCGAAGATTGCCTGCCCTCCCCGGGTGATTACCGGCTGGTACGCATCGGCACACAGCTCGTGATTGTATTGCGGGATAACAGCGGGCAGCTACGGGCATTCCACAATACCTGTCGTCACCGCGGCGCCGAATTATTGCAGGAACCGGCAGGCACAACCGGCCGCAATATTGTCTGCCCCTACCACGGCTGGACTTATTCCCTGCACGGTGCCCTGCAACGGGCGCCCTCGAATTTCCGCCAGACCGGCTTTGATGAGGCTGAATTGTCGCTCTACCCGGTTGCAGTACAGGCCTGGCGAGGCTTCGTATTCGTCAACCTGAACCCCGATGCGGGCCCCGTTACCGAGGGCATGGACTGCAAGGGCAATGCTCTGGCGAACTGGCCCCTGGAGGACCTTCGGGTAGGCCACGAGTTTCGAGAGGAAATCGCCTGCAACTGGAAAGTCTTCTGGGAAAACTTCAACGAGTGCCTGCACTGCCCCGGCATCCACCCTGAACTGAGCGATCTGGTACCCCTGTACCGGCGCCGCATGATGGAAGTGCACGACGACCCGGAGTGGCAGCGTCACACGGCAGACCGGGACCCCCGATTCCGGCCCGGCTTGCGCGAGGGCAGCGTCACCTGGTCAACCGACGGGCAGCCCTGTGACGTCCCCTTCCCCGACCTGACCGCCGAAGAGCAGGCACGCGGACACACCTTCGAGGTGCTGCTGCCCACCCTGTTCATGGTGGGTCATAGCGATTATGTCAGGGTGGTGCGCCTGTCGCCGCTGGCGGCGGAGCGCACCGAGTTGCGTGCGCAGTGGCTGTTTCGCGAGGAAACCCTGGCCAAGCCCGGCTTCAACGCCAGCGAGTTTGCCAGTTTCGCACAAATGGTGCTGTGCCAGGACGCCGGGGCTGCAGAACTCAACCAGCGGGGACTGCACTGCATTGCCCATGAACAGGGCCTCCTGATGGCCGAGGAATACGCGGTGCTGCAGTTTCAGCGCTGGGTCAGGGCCCAGCTTGAGGGGCGCGAAAAGTAGTTTTGTCGACCCGGCGCGCGTAACCAAAAGCCCAGTTCCGCTCCTGAGTGTGGACGCGCCACAATGCCCCTGTTTGTCTTATACTTGCAGTCCCCGCGGGATGCTTCGGCAACTGGCATAGCACGCCGATGCGATCCTCCTGAAAACTGTTACTGGAGTTGCAACGTTGAACCCGCGCTGTCTGGTAGTAGACAAGGACCCTTCCCACGCCAGTACACTGCGGCAACTCGCGGAGTCCTGCGGTTTCGCGGTAGATATACTGGATGCGACGAATACGGCTGACGCACCAGATTTCGAGGGCTACGATCTGGCCATTCTCGATTTGTCGATGGAGGACGGGCCGGATGCAGCCGCCCTGCTAAAGCCCAACCTGCTGGAATCTGCAGAAGTGTTTGTCATGAGCGACGTGGACGCTCCGGAGGCCGCCGACCGCGCCATCCGCATGGGCGCAAGTTATTACTTCTGCAAACCCGGCTCCAGTGAGAACCTGCTACCGCTGTTCGAGGACATCGCCACAGAAGTCGCCAGTGAAGACAATTCGCCGGTGGAAACCGCAGGTCATACCCTGGACCAGTTCGGCATGTTGCGGGGCAGTTCCCGCGGCATGCGCAAGCTGTACCGCCAGATACGCAAGGTAGCGCAAACCGACGCGAGTGTACTGGTAGTCGGGGAAAGCGGCGCGGGGAAAGAACTGGTAGCGCACACCACCCACCTCATGTCGCCCCGTCGCAATGGTCCCTACGTCGCTTTCAACTGTGCCGCGGTACCGGCGAGCCTGGCCGAGAGCGAGTTGTTCGGCCACGAAAAAGGCGCGTTCAGTGGCGCGACCCAGCGACACCGGGGTTACTTTGAGCGGGCCAGCGGGGGCACGCTGCTGCTGGACGAGATCACCGAGATGGACATGGACCTGCAGGCAAAGCTGTTGCGTGTCCTCGAAACCAGGACACTGCGACGGCTGGGGTCCGAGAAGACCATCAGCCTGGATACGCGGGTCATTTCCGCCTGCAACCGCCCCCCTGACGTCGCCGTCCGTGAGGGCCGGCTGCGCGAGGACCTGTACTACCGCCTCGCACAGTTCCCGGTACGGGTGCCGCCGCTGCGCCGCCGCGGCAGGGATATTGTCGGCCTGGCACAGTATTTCCTGCGCGAGCTGAACGAGCAGCATAATACCAGTCTGCTGCTGGGCGAGGAGGCCAAACCGGTTATCGAGGATTACGACTGGCCGGGCAATGTACGAGAACTGAAACACCTGGTGGAGCGGGCCTACATTATGTCCGAGACGACCATCGACTCAGAACTGGCAAAGGCCATCAGGGAACAGGAAGGGGGACTGATAACGGCGGACCAGGGCATTACTATCGAACCGGGGATGACGATTGCGGAGGCGGAGCGCAAGCTGATCTTCGCCACCCTCGAATACACCGACGATGACAAGGGGGCGGCTGCCGACATGCTGGGCATCAGCATAAAGACCCTCTACAACCGGCTGAAGGCCTACGCAGAAGATTCCTGATTCCGCGCACACCTGCAATCCTTCGCCGGCTGCAACCGAAAGCGGTCACGCTTGGTGTCCACGCAGACGCTCTGCCAGGGTATCTTCAGCGTCTGCCAGGGTGTGGTCAGCAGCACGTACTTTACCCGACCGCTTTCCAGCTCCAAACCACAGTATTCTACGGTTCCCACCTGCTGCCCTTGCAGTCCCACCATCAACCACTTCCGGGGCAACTTCACCTGGGTGAATCTCTTTGTCTTCCCGCTTCTCGCTGTCGCTGCCTGCATCGATTCCAGACCTGATTTTTGTCGTTGAGCACCCAAATCATCGGCTACTTATCCTGGAATGCAGAATGTGTGCCAGCCGGTATTGGTCCTCCGTCACACTGAAAAAGCGCTTTCCTACCGCTGTTCGTGGAAAAATTTTCCGATCGCCGTGTAAAAGCTTCCCCTTACAGCCATCCAGGCGCGCTGCGCGCCGCGAGACACGGTTTCCCACCCCCTGGCATGGTCCTTGCTGCTAACACCGTGTAGCAGAAACGCTGCCCGTCTGAACACGGCGGACCATTCAAAGAGCTGTTAAGGAGTTAGTTATGACAACCGAGCGAGAAGGCCACGACAGTTACAAGATGCTGATGGGCGCTCTCGATGTGCTCAATGAAGCCATGGACAAATACCGCGACAAGCCCATTATCAGGGACATCATGTCACTGGTGGACGAGCAGGCCGCGGGGCGCAAGTTTGGGGTTGCGGTTTACGACAACGACCCGGACAAGCCGTTTGACTACTACACCATCCGCCTCCACAACAAGCGCATGGAACTGGTGTCAAGGGGGAAGGACTCACCTGATATCGACTGGAAGGTATCAATGGAGTACCTGAAGGACGTTAATGAGGACCCGGACGCGTATATCAGCAATCCGCTGAAGCTCGACCTGGACTGGTTGAAACACCGCCTCAGCGACGCCGCATAAGGCGCCAACGGCACTCATGCAAAGACACCGGGCGGGGAACCGCCCGGTGGACCACGACCAGCAAACCTCCACGACCTGTCGGGAACGTTTAACAAAGCCATTTGCACCCAACTCCCGCTCAAGACTGGCCAGGTTAGCCCGACCATCACTCACCGCTTGTCAGGAAGGAGAGACATCATGGGTATAGAAGCTACAGGCATCGTGGGTTTACTGGTGCTGGCTCTGGATATATGGGCCATACTGAATACCTTGAGCGCTCCGGCTACCCCGGGCTCCAGGTTACTGTGGATCCTGCTGATACTGGTACTGCCGGTTATAGGGGTAATTCTCTGGTTCTTACTGGGGCCTCGCGCCAGCAGGGCCTGACGTCAGCAGGTACCACGTTGGCGGTGCGTATTACCACGTGGCACCCGGAACAGCGGGTTGCGACAGCAACCGTGAGCTGCCGGTGACGGCCAAGTACATTTCACAATAAGCTCTCTATGGCCAAATACAGTGCTATGCAGTTCGCCGTCCGCCCCACCGTCGTGGGACGTCTTCTGTCGGACATGTATGGCATTCTCGCCCTACTGACCCTGGTGCCCGCGGGCCTCGCCTGGGTCACCGATTCGGCCGCCGCCAAGGCTTACTCGGGCGTCATCGCGTCCCTTGCCCTGTGCTGGCTGGGCGGCAGGCTGCTGGCGCCACCCGACCGGGTGCAGAAAAACGAGGCCCTGGCAATGGTAGCGCTGCTGTTCATTACCTCGTCACTGTTGCTCTGCTTACCACTGATGAGCTATGGCATACCATTCATGGACGCCTGGTTCGAATCGGTGTCCGGAGTAACCACAACCGGGTTGTCGACCCTCGATATTGCCGAGGCCTCCCCCGCTTTTCTGTTCGGCCGGGCCTGGATGCAATGGCTTGGCGGTATCGGCGTTGTCGTACTCGCGCTGGCGATCTTCGTAAGGCCCGGGGTTACCGCCAACCGTCTTGGCTTCAGCGACCGGGAAATGGATGACGTGGTCGGCGGAACTCGTGCCCACGCCAGAAGGGTCATCATCATCTACCTCCTGCTCACCGCACTGGGCATTACCGCGCTGTATTTCAGCGGCGCCAGCCTGCTGGACGCCGTGGTGCACTGCATGGCAGCCCTTTCGACCGGCGGCTTTGCCAACTACCCCAACAGTCTGGCCGATGTCAATGCGGCGCACCTGTGGGTCGTCAACCTACTGTGTGTAGCGGGAGCGATTTCTTTTCACCTGTACTACCGATCGCTATTGCGCTCCGGGCGCGGTAAATTTATCGACAACCAGTTGTATACCCTGCTGGCCACACTCGCAGCCGGTATCGGCCTGATGTGGGTCTTGGCGACGCTGGCGGGACTGGAGCTGCCCGCCCGGGACCTGTTGACCACGGTTGTCTCAGCCCAGACTACCGCCGGCTTCAGCAGCACGGAGATCGGCGCCCTGCCGTCTTCCATGATCCTGTTGCTTTGCGTCCTCATGGCAATCGGCGGGGGTGCCGGTTCGACCGCGGGCGGCTTCAAGCTGGATCGCGCATTACTGCTGTTCCAGATTGCACACCGGTCCCTGTTGCGAAGCACCCTCTCCGAGCACGTTCATGTGCGCGGCGCCAAGCACCAGGAGGGCAGCAGGATGGAAGAAGCCCTGTCCCTGCTGGTCTGGTTCCTGGCCATCGTGCTCCTGTCGTGGCTGGTCTTCGTTGCGTACGGCTTCCCGCCACTGCAGTCGTTATTCGAGGTCGTCTCTGCCCTGGCGACCGTGGGGCTGTCTTCAGGTATTACGAACGCTGAGCTGCCCGCGGAGCTCAAGCTGGTGTTGTGTACTAATATGCTGTTGGGGCGGGTGGAAATCATCGCCGTGCTGGTACTGCTGGCGCCGCGCAACTGGATAGGCCGCCGGCGCGGCAGCGGGGAAAAGCCATGAGAGTTGTATTGATCGGCGCCAGTCGCCTGGCGTTGGCGAGCGTAGAAAAGTTTCTCGAGGAAGGCCACGAGGTAGTGGTGATAGAAAAAGAACAGTCCGTCATCGACAAACTGGACGATGATTACGACTGCAGCTTTTACTGCGGCGACGGCGCCAAACCCAGTGTGCTGGAGGATGTCGATCCTGGCAGCACCGACCTGCTGCTGTGTCTGTCCGACGACGACACCTCCAACGTCCTCGCTGCCGTCGTGGCCAAATCCATGGACTTCAGTCGTGTCGTTCTGCGCCTCGAAAGCCGTGAGTTACTACCGATCTGCGATCAACTGCAGCTCGATAACGTGATCGTACCCGACCAGCGCATCGCCAGCGAACTGCTGTCTTTCGCCGAGGGCGAGCAGGATTGCCCGGAGTAATATTCCCCCGGAGTGCTGCAATCAAATCGCCGAGTCTGGTGCCCGTGAGGGCTTGACTACCCTCCCGGAAATCAGGAAAATGCGCGCCTCTCGAGGGACCTCAGGTCCCGTCTGCTGAATGTGGCTACGTAGCTCAGCTGGTTAGAGCACAGCATTCATAATGCTGGGGTCGGTGGTTCAAGTCCACCCGTAGCTACCACTCTTTCTTCTTATTTTTCAAAAGCTTAGCGCATTTTTTGGCGCTGTCAAATTGATCATATTTTGATCATTTTTCAAATTGAGACCATTTTGAGACCATATTGAGACCACCAGTGGCGCTAGGCGGCTCTACCCCATTAGGCTCTACCCAATTTTCGGGAGACGGGCATTCACTCGTACCCAATTGATGATGCCATCCCACCCGCAGCGGGTCAGCACCTTCAGCCGGTAATTCTCAAGGTTCCTGAAACCACAAGCTCTCCTCGAAATCATTCTTGTGTACAGATAGTGCACTAACTTCGATTTTGCCATTTCCCTCTGATCGCGGCGAAAAATCCAGGCTTGCGCCTGCATTTTTCGCAGAGGAAGTGGGTGGGAACAGCCCGTTTCCGCCGATTCATAGACCCTGACCAGGGCCGTTTCCCTCCTTTCAGCAGACTTTTTCATTCCATGGAATGTTGGCTCTACAAGGTGATCAACCGGGCATGGGGCCCACCGATCACCGAGATACCTGGAGCCTGTCATGGACACCTTTACCTATCTCACCACGGATGAACTCTCCGATCGCATCAAGTACGACGCCCGGACCATCCGCAACCGCCTCAAGGATTCCGTTCTCCTGGAAGGCATCCACTACATCCGACCCTTCGGCGGCCGCAAGATCCTCTACGTCTGGGAGCGTATCGAGCGTGATATGGCCCGCCCCACAGCCACCACCGCCTTGATGGCCGGTATTCAGTAAGGAGGCTGTCATGGGAACCATTAACGCACGAGGCGGCAAACTCTTTCTCGATGTTCGTTATCGAGGGGTTCGTTGCCGTGAGTATACAAAGCTAGAAGACAAACCATCGAATCGGAAGCGGCTCGATGCGGTAGTCCAACGAATGGAAGCCGAGATGATCTTGGGCACCTTCCAATACAGCGAATACTTCCCCAACTCCAAGCTGGCAGCCCAGTTTGCGGAGCACGACCAGCGGATTGAGCGCCAGCAGGCCTCCACGCCGACCTTTCAGGCGTTCTCCGAGACCTGGTTCGCGGAAAATGAGATCGGCTGGAAGCATTCCTATAAGGAAACCCTGCGCAATTCACTCAGCAAGCACCTGCTACCCGCCTTTGGAGAGGTCCCGGTAGGGCAGATTCTGCGGGCCGATATCCTCACCTTCCGGGCCAGCCTGGCCAAGATTCCCCGTGAGAATGGCACCGAGGGCCTGTCGGCCTCGCGTATCAATACCATCCTGGTGCCCCTGCGGCTGATCCTGAATGAGGCTGCAGACCGCTTCGGCTTTGAATCCCCCTACAAGAACATCAAGGCCCTGCGGGTGCCCAAAACCCAGATTCAGCCGTTCACGCTGAATGAAGTCCAGCTGATCCTGACCCATGTCCGGGACGCCTTTAAGCCTTACTTCACGGTCCGGTTCTACACCGGCATGCGCTCCGGGGAGATTCATGGCCTGAAATGGCAGTACGTGGATTTTGAGCGCCGGGTGATTCAGGTCCGCGAGAGCCTGGTGGCCGGTCAAATGACCGATACCAAAACGGATAGCTCGTGCCGCGACATCCCCATGTCGCCCTTCGTTTTTGATGCACTCAAAGACCAGGAAAAGCGCACCAAGGGGATGGAATTCGTCTTCTGTAACGGCGAAGGGAATCCCCTCAGCCTCCAGAACGTGACCAACCGGGTCTGGAAGCCCCTGCTGCGGCTGCTGGACCTGCCCTACCGCAAGCTTTACCAGACACGCCATACCGCCGCCTCCCTGTGGTTGGCTGCGGGTGAGAACGTGATGTGGGTATCCCGGATGCTCGGCCATGCCGATATCCACACCACCCTGACCCGCTATGCCGCCTACACCCGGGATCTTACACGCCGGGATGGCTCTGCCTTTGAAGCCCTACTGAACCAAAACCTCAACAACCCCACCTCCAGTAATCTGGAAGGAGATGCATCATGCCAAACCAAGTAAACGACAATATGACGGACTTTTTTGACCGTGAGCCGACGGATTTTGCCTATAACCAGTTGATGAAAAGACGCCGGGATCTTTTCCGACACTACGGCCGCATGCTGTGCGATGACGTGCGGATTAGGCCGGAAGACCACTACCTCGGCGGCAAACTTTACTACTGGCCAGAGGCAAACAACCTCAAGACGGTGCAGCGCTGGCTGGTCACCTACCTCCGCGGGGAAGACATTCTCAAGGCCACGATCGACGTGGAAGACTGCCGCCGGGAGTTTCGCAGGGAGCTGTGCAACGCCATACCGACCTATCAGCGGGGGGATTTCGATCTATGAACGACATCACCCTCATCCCGGTCTTTTTCGGGGCGGCTTTTTGCAGTTACTACTGCCGCGCCATCTGGCGTCTGTACCGGGCCGGGCCTCAGGGCCCGAGCCTGGGCGGCACCTGGCGACAACACTGGTGCAGCCGGTCGGTACTACGCAGCGCCCTGCGCTGTGCCACACACTCTCTGAGTGTCTTTCTGGGACTGGAGATCGCTGAAGAGGCGCGCCTGCCGGGCTCCTCTACCGCCGAATCCATGGAGGGAGGTATAGACCCATGATGGAGCCCCTGAATGAACTGAGCAAGCTGGAGGTTCGGTACGAGCGCTGTATCAAGGTGCTGATGGATCGGGCACTGGACGGGACGGATGACCATGCCCGGATCGCCGCGGATGTGCTGTTGAGTGCGGACAATCACCTGCAGAAGCCCTATTCCAATTGGGTGATCAACCTGCAAGAGCTGGATTTACTCACCCCCGGCGAAAAATTCGCCGTCCTGGGCGTCATCCAGGGGCGGGTGGCCCCAGGCCGCCTGCCCCAGTCCGTCATACCGAATGGCCCGGCGCTGATGCAAAGGATATGGAAACGCTGGATCAATGTGGAGGACTGGTGACGGTGCTCAACGTTAGCCAACAACGCATTTCTGAGTACCCAAACTAGAGCTTAAGTCCCCAAGGAGCCTGTCATGTCGAACGTCATTGTCCTCCGGCCACCTGAGGTAACCCCGAAAGCCCTACCCGCCTGGCTCGATCACCTGCTGACCCAGGCACACCGGGTGGGGATGTACCGACGGCGAGGAGATCCCTTGCGGGAGGCGGCCCAGCAGGCCGCCAACCGTGACATCGACATGGTACACCTGCGTCTCGAAGTTCGGTGCTTACTCCTCCGATACTGTCACAACTGCCTGCTGAAGATTACCCCGCCCATGCAGCACAGTGCCCCCATCCGCCAGGCCGTACGGCGTATCCTTCAGCTGGCGGAGCGGGAAAGTGCGGGCGGCGACGTAACGAACAAGGACTGGCGACAGGCGGTGGATGCCCTTATCGACGTAGAAAACGCGATAAACGCAGACAGTTCCATGCCTCGGTTATGCCTTATTCCCGGCGAGTCTAGAGAAGCGCATCAGGCACGTCGTGCAGGCTGGGAACGCGAGATGAGCGCGATCACCGCCAGTCGCGCCGCGCTTGACCTGGTGCAGCTATTGGCCACCTCCGGGGTCAGCTATATCGCCCCGGCCTGTGACAAGTATGAAGGACAGGCCTATGCAGCACTGGCATATCTGGCTGGATATTCAACATCAAACGACGGCGAGCTGTCAGTCAGTGGTGCGTACTGTGTGCTACAGGAATTTGGTTGTGACCTGATGAGTTTTCTGGAACAACTCGCCTAATATAATCCGGTCAGACATGCCTGCCTCATTCTGCTGTACCGCCGCCACGATTTGTTCCACCGTGTACCGCTTCTTCTTCATCGGCAGACCCTCCGTCTTAGGTCAGTCTAGCTGGAAATTCACATATCTGATGGCTCAGATTCTTGGGGGAAGCTCACAATCTCCACCGTCGATTCGAAATATTCAGCGAATTGTACGTTGCCGTTGAGACCGGATACAAAAGCGTGGAGAGTGCTAAGATACTGGATTCACACGGTGGATGAGTTTTTTGACCACACGGGCACCCGCGAGCAACTGCTCCACGTTATCCCGGTAGGCATCGAAGCTCATCACCGTCTGCTCGGGCGTGCCGCCGGCGGCCACGCCGGTGCGCACCAGCCGGGCTTCCGGGTGAAACAGGTCCGCGACCGCCGCCAGGTTGCGCGTGCCGGGCGGACCGGAAACGGCGGCGTACAGGCGACGGGTGATGGCTTGCGGGTCAAAGTCGGCGAACTGCGCGCTCATACGATCCCTCCTGATGGTGTGTCAGACATTGGCGCCCTGCGTGTCCCGGGAGACCGCGGCCAGGTCCTCGGCGTTCATGATGATGTCCCGGTAGCTGCCGCCGGCGGGAATCATCGGGAACACGTTCTCCTCGGCCTCCACGATGACATCCAGCAGGTAGGGCTCGGCGGGGTCGGCCAGCAGGCGCTCGTAGGCCGCGGCCAGGTCTTCCGGCCGCGACACCCGCTCCGCCTTCACCCGGTAGCCCGCAGCGATGGTGGGAAAATCCGGGTAGATATCCGCCTCGTCGGCGGCCTTCACCGCCATCGGGTCGGCCAGGTGGGAGTCCGCCCGGTGGCCCTCATAGATCATGTCCTGCCACTGGCGCACCATGCCCAGCCACTGGTTGTTGATCACCACCACTTTCACCCCGATGCCGTAGCGCCGGCAGGTGGCCAGCTCGTGCACCGTCATGTTAAGCGAGCCGTCGCCGTCGATGTCGATCACCTGCCGCTCCGGGCAGGCCACCTTGGCGCCGATGGCCGCCGGCAGGCCGTAGCCCATGGTGCCAAAGCCCGAGCTGGACAGGAAGGAGCGCGGCCGCCGCGAGCGGTAGTGCTGCATGGCCCACATCTGATGCTGACCCACCCCCAGGCTGACCACGGCCTCGCCGCTGGTCATGTCGCTCAGCAGGCGGATGGCGTACTGCGGGCTGATGGACGCCTTCTCCGGTACCTCGAAGGGATGGCTCTCCCTCAGGCTCGCCAGGTAGTCCAGCCAATCCCGGGGCGCCTGGCGCGCGGCGCGGCCCAGCAGTTGCTCCAGGGCCGCCTTCACGTCCGCGCAGATCGGCAGGGTGACCACCTTGTTCTTGTTGAGCTCGTCGCGGTCGATATCGATGTGGATGATCTTGCCCCGGGCGATGAACTGCTGGACGTTGCCGGTGACCCGGTCGTCGAAGCGCACCCCCAGGGCCAGCACCACGTCCGCTTCGTTGATCGCCACGTTGGCGTATTTCGCGCCGTGCATGCCGAGGCTGTGCAGGGCCAGGGGGTGGTCCGGCGGGAAGATGCCCTGCCCCATCACCGTGGTGGTGACCGGGCACTGCAGCTGTTCGGCCAGTGCCAGCAGCTGCGCCGCGCAGTCCGCCGCCACGATGCCACCGCCGGCGTAGATTACCGGGCGCTGCGCCTCCGCCAACAGGCGGCAGGCCTCCTCGAGCTGGTTGTCGGTCAGGCCGCCGATGGGCTGCTCCGGCGGCTCTATCACCGCGGGAATGCGCGGCGGTATGTAGTTGCCCTCGGCATCCTTGGGGTAGTGCTGCTGGATGTCCTTGGGGATGTCGATCAGCACCGGGCCCGGCCGGTTGCCCCCGGCCAGGGAGAAGGCCTCCCGCACCACCTCGGGGATATCGGTGACCCTTTTCACCAGGTAGTTCTTCTTGCTGATCGGCCGGGTGATGCCGACGATATCCACTTCCTGGAAGGCGTTCTTGCCCAGCAGGGGCGAGGGCACGTTGCCGGTGATGGCGACGATGGGCGTCGAGTCGCTGTTGGCGTCGGCGATACCGGTGACCAGGTTGGTGGCCCCGGGGCCGGAGGTGGCCAGGCAGACCCCCACCTTACCGGAGGCCCGGGCGTAACCTTGGGCGGCGTGCACCGCACCCTGCTCGTGCTCGGTGCGCACGCAGTGGATGCCGAACTCCCGCAGTACGTCGAAGATCTCCAGGTTGGCGCCACCCGGGTAGCCGAACAGCACGTCCACGCCCTCCGCCTGCAGCGCCTTGGCCAGCAACTGCGCGCCGCGCAGGGCCTGCCCGCGCTGTTCGGGCTTGAGATCAGTCAGGGCACCGCCGGTGACCGTGCTCTGGGTCTGGTAGGTGACGTTGTCGTCTGCTGTATGTAGCTGGGGGTTGTCAGCCTGCACGGGTCTTTACCTCTTCGTTCCAGAAAAAACGCTCCTGCGCCAGCTCATCGGCGACAGCACAGGTCGGACGACCTCCAGACTCGGAGCGTGCAAAGATTTCGGCGAGCGTGTCGGCAATGGTTTCGATATGCCGCCGCTTGGCGGCATCATCACCCCCCTGCTGTTCGTAGGCGATATCGATGATACCACCGGCGTTCAACACGTAGTCGGGTACATACAACGTTCCCCGCACGTGCAGGCGCTCGCCGTGGGCGGGCGTTGCCAGCTGGTTGTTGGCAGCCCCCGCGATAACCGGCGCGCGGATCGCATCGACCGTGTGGTCATTGATCACCGAGCCCATGGCGCAGGGAGCGAAGACGTCTACGGCGAGGGCGTGAATGGCATCCACCGGTACTACATTGGCACCGAACTCCCGATGGGCCCGCACCACGTTATCCGAAAAAATGTCAGCGACATACAAATCGGCGCCCGCCTCATGTAGCAGACGGGCCAGGTGGTACCCGACATTGCCAACACCCTGGATGGCCACTGCCACCCCCCTCAGGTCATCGCGCCCGAGCTTGTGCTGCACGGCGGCCTTGAGGCCGACAAAGGTACCGTAGGCCGTCGAGGGCGAGGGGTCGCCCCCATGCGCGGCCGCTTCCACCAACCCCGCTACCCAGGGCGTCCGCTCCGCGATCACCTTCATGTCGGCCACCGACGTACCGGAATCCTCGGCGGTGACATAGCGTCCGCCGAGGGTGTCGATAAATTCGCCCATGGCAAGCAACAATTCGCGCGTTTTCTCGCTGCGCGGGTCACCCATGATCACCGCCTTGCCGCCGCCCAGGGACAGGTTCGCCAGGGCGGATTTGTAGGTCATCCCCCGGGAGAGACGCAACGCATCGGTGAGCGCCTCTGCCTCGTTGACATAGCGCCACATGCGACAGCCTCCCAGGGCGGGGCCACGGCTGGTGTTATGCACAGCGATAATGGCGCGCAGCCCGCTGCGCTCATCGCTGCAATGTACCACCTTCTCATGGCGGTCAAAGTCGGGGTGGGTACGAAAATCAGTCACCAACATGGCTCACTCCAAATCTACACGAAAATGGCGCCGGGATTTTCCAGCGTGGTCTTCAATGCCTGCACCAGTTGCGCCCCGTCGTAGCCGTCGACAATACGGTGATCGAAGGAGGCCGAGAGATTCATCATGGTGCGGGCGACGACCTGGCCGCTGCGAATCACCGGGCGTTCCTGCATCTTGTTCACACCGATAATCGCCGTCTCGGGAGCATTGATGACCGGGGTTGTGGCAATGCCGCCGATCGCCCCGAGGCTGGTGATGGTGATCGTGGAGCCGCTGAGCTCCGCCGGGCTCGCCTTGCCCTCCCGAGCCAGGCCAGATACCCGGGACACCTCGGCTGCTACCTGCCAGAGATTCAGGCTCTCGCAGTGCCTGACCACCGGCACCATCAGGCCGGCCTCGGTCATTGTGGCCACGCCGATGTGCGCTGCCTCGTACTCGGTGAGTATCTCTGCCGCGTCGTCAAAGCGGGCATTACAATGTGGAAAGCGCGGTAACACCTTGACCAGCGCCAGCATCAGGAACGGCAGCAGGGTCAGCTTCGGTTGCTGCTCATCACGATTCCTATTGAGGTGCCCGCGCAGGTTCTCGAGTTCGGTGACATCCACTTCCTCGATATAGGAGTAATGCGGAATGTTGCGCTTGGACGCCTGCATTTTGCGGGCGATCACCCGGCGCATCCCGCTGAGCTTGACCTCCCGAGTAGCGCTCCGCGACTGCCCACCACGCACGGCCAACTCTCCACCGGCTCCCAGGAAGGCGTCGAAGTCCCGGTGGCTGATTCTGCCCTTAGGTCCACTCCCCGGCACTACGGCCAGGTTTACTCCCTCCTCCCTTGCGCGCTTGCGCAGGGAGGGCGAGGCCAGAACCTGGTGGAACAGTGGGTCGCCCGCGGGCACGCCGGCAGACGTATCCTGGCGCGGCACCGGCTGTGCCGCCAGGCTGTTCTCGCCACGCGGTTCGGCCGTAGCCTGAGGAACGCTTTCGAACGAATTTTCACCTTCGTCCTCCAGCGCGAAACGCACCAACTCGGCGCCGACAGCCAGCACCTCCCCCGCCTCGCAGCCCAGCGCCACGACCGTGCCGGCGACGGGCGAGGAAACTTCCACCACGGCCTTGTCCGTCTGCACGTCCGCGAGGTGGTCGTCCTCGGCGACGACATCGCCGACCTTCACATGCCAGGCGGTGATTTCCGACTCGACGATACCCTCACCGAGGTCAGGCAGCTTGAATGAATAGGTTTCCATGCCATCCGTCCTCAATCACAGGCGGCGGCGCGTTGTAGCGCCTCGCTGATCCGTTCGCGACTGGGAAAATACTCCCACTCGAACGCGTGGGGATAGGGCGTATCCCAGCCCGTCACCCGCTCAATCGGCGCGCGCAGGTGCCAGAAACACTTTTCCTGCACCACGGCCACCAGCTCCGCACCAAAGCCGCTGGTGCGCGTCGCTTCATGGATCACCACACAGCGCCCGGTTTTCTGCACGGAGGCGGCCACGGTCTCGAGGTCCAGGGGCAGCAGGGTGCGCAGGTCAATCAGTTCCGCATCGACACCACTGTGTGCGATGGCCGCCTCGGCCACGTGAACCATTGTGCCGTAAGCCAAGACGGTGACCTCCGTTCCTTCGCGAAGCACACTGGCCTTGCCGAGCGGCACCCGGTAGTGCTCCTCGGGCACCTCACCCTGCGGATGCCTGGCCCAAGTGGCAGGGCCTTGGCTGCCGTTGTTGTGGCCATAGAAGGGCCCGTTGTAGATGCGCTTGGGCTCGAAGAACAGCACCGGATCGTCATCCTCGATGGCACTGATCAGCAGGCCCTTGGCATCGTAGGGATTTGAGGGCATCACGGTTTTCAGCCCGCAGACGTGTGTAAAGATACCCTCCGGACTCTGGGAATGGGTTTGCCCGCCGCGAATGCCGCCGCCACAGGGCGCGCGCACCACGACCGGGGCCCAGAACTCGCCGCCACTGCGGTGGCGCAGGCGCGCAAGCTCGGAAATAATCTGGTCGATGGCCGGGTAGATGTAGTCGGCAAACTGCATCTCCACGACCGGTCGCAATCCGTTGACACCCATGCCGATGGCAGCGGCCACGATACCCCCTTCCGCGATGGGGGTATCCAGCGCCCGGTGGGCGCCGTATTTCTCATACAGGCCCTCGGTACAGCGGAATACGCCGCCGAAATACCCCACATCCTCTCCCATCACCAGCACGGCAGGGTCCCGTGCCATGGTGCAGTCCAGGGCCGAATTGATGGCCTGAACCATGCTCATTGCCGTCATTGCTGCCCCCGCATCGCTGTCTGCTGCCGCTGCAGGTGCGGCGGCATCGCCTTGAACACGTCCTCGAACATGGTTTCCACCGGCCAGTGGGGCCCCTCTTCCAGGGTGCCGAGAGCAATGGCCGCCTTCCAGTCCCGGGTCACGGACTCCTTCAGTTCCACTTCGAGGCCGGCATGCTGTTCCTCGCTCCATTCTCCCAGCACGATAAGATGTTGCTTGAGCCTCGCCACCGGGTCCCCCAGGGGCCAGGCGTTCGCCTCCTCCTTGGCACGGTAGCCTTCGGGATTGTCACTCGTGGAGTGCCCCTCCACCCGATAGGTAAACAGTTCCACCAGAGTGGGCCCCATACCGGCGCGGGCGCGTGCCGCAGCCCATTCGGTCACGGCGTACACCGCCAGAAAGTCGTTGCCATCCACGCGTACACCGGGAATGTTGAAGCCCGGTCCGCGGGCGGCAAAGGTCGTGCCGGTGGAAGCGAAGCTCTGGGGAGTGGAAATGGCCCATTGATTGTTCACCACATTGAGAATCACGGGCGCCCGATAGGTGGCGGCAAACAACATGGCATTGTGCACATCCGCCTCCGCTGTGCTGCCATCCCCGACCCAGGCGGCGGCAATGTGATCCTCCCCCTTGTAGGCCGCGGCCATGGCCCAACCGACGGCCTGGCTGTACTGGGTGGCGAGGTTGCCGGAGATGCTGAAAAAATTGCCCGGCTTCCAGCTGTAGAACACGGGCATCTGGCGGCCCTTGAGATTGTCACCGGCGTTGGAGATGCAGTGGCACATCATGTCGACTACTGTGCGGCCGCGTACGAACAGCAGACCCTGCTGGCGATAGCTGGGGAACAACATATCGCCACTTCGCAGCGCCATGGCCTGGGCAACGGCGACGGCCTCTTCGCCGGTGCATTTCATGTAAAAGGACAGTTGGCCCTGGCGCTGCATGCGGAACATACGGTCATCGTAGGCACGGACGTGCAGCATGTGCCGCAGGCCCTGCCGCAGTTGTTCCGGCGTCAACGTCGGCCGCCAGTCACCGACAGCCGTGCCGGCATCGTCCAGCACCCGGACCAGCCCGTGGGCCAGGTCGTGGGTGGCCTGGGCGGCGACATCGAGGGGCGGTTTGGCAGTGACACCTGCCGGCGGAATGTGGAGCCCGGAGAAATCCGGCGTTTCGCCCGGCCGGGAGGAGGCGCGGGGCACAAAGAGCTTACTGGCGCGAGGTTCGGCCACAGTTATTTTCCTTATTGCTGGAGGCGTGGATGACGCCCCCGTGGTTACCGAAACCGGCCCCTCGTAGACAGCCGGCTCCCTGACTGCGCGGGGATCACCCGCGAAGCGCACAGCCATAATAGTCCTGTGGACGGGTAATTTTTATGCCTTATGAATACTCGCAGCCGAGGTTATTTGTGTTCCTTATACGCATTTTTAACATATAGGGTATTATTATTTGCCAACCTGCACTTCAGGCGTATCACATGCCGCTCGACAAGACAGATTTCGCCATCCTCAACCTGCTGCAGCATGATGCCAGCCTTTCGGCCGTGGAAATCGCCGACAAAGTGAACCTGTCCCAGCCGCCCTGCTGGCGGCGCATCAAACGCCTGGAGCAAGCGGGCTATATCGATCGGCGGGTGACCCTCCTCAATCGCAAGCGGCTGGGCCTGAATGTGGTGATCTACACCGAGGTCAAACTCTCGGCCAACGGGCGGCAGGCGGTGGGTGACTTCGAGGAGGCCATCCGCTCCTTTCCCGAGGTGACCGAATGCTATGTGATGCTGGGGCGCAGCGACTTCCTGCTGCGTATCGTAGCCAGGGATGTGGAGGACTACGAGCGTTTCTTCCGGGACCACCTGTCACAGCTACCGGGTGTGCAGGACATCACCTCGTCGGTGGCACTCAGTGAGGTGAAGTACAGCACCGAGTTGCCGCTTTAGTCGCCAACCGTTCTCACGGAATGTGATCATGCCACCTGTTCATTCGGCACTACCAGCCCGCTGACGCCGCTGCTCAATATAGGCCAACCGCTCCCGCGTCCCCCGGCGCGCTCCCGGGCCCGCAGCGATCTCGATATCTTCAGAACCCAGTGATTCAGATAATCCCCTGCGCGGCAGCAGTACAACCGCCACCGCCTCACCACTGGCTCGCTCGCGCATTTCCACGGGATAGCCGTCTTTGGCCAGCCAGTCATTTCCCCACTGCATCAACGCTGCAATGACGGGAAAAGTACCTTCCCCCATCGGCGTCAGTCGATAGCCCTCCCGGCCCGGCGATTCTGGCAGTGGGAATCGCTCCACCAATCCGTTCTCGATCAGGCGGTTGAGCCGCTCGACAAGCAGGTTGCGTGCGGCGCCGAGTATCTCGGCAAACTCGCCGAAGCGTGTCGCGCCGTGAAACAGCTCCCGCAAGATGAGCAGGGTCCAGCGATCGCCGATCAGCTCCGCCGCCAGGGCAATGGAGCAGTTGGTCAGCGAAAGCGGTTTTTTACGCGTCGGTCGCGGCATGGCTGAATCCCCTTATTACTGGAATGACGTTTCAGGCAATCACCCGTCAGAACGCTGACATCGACAATCATCCGGTGGTCTCCGCTCTGTGACGTCAAATACACCACGCCGGTTGAGTACTGTGAACGAGCCGAGCATCATGCCCTACCCTTCCACACGCTCATACTTGCGCCTGGGCGGGAGGCTTTCCAGGTCGTGGTCACAGGCGGTCAGGCTGGCGACCAGCGTCTTCAACTCGTCGAGATGATTCTCGAGCAGGCCTCGAGGCGTCACATCGTACTTCAGGCACAGGGTAGCCGCCGCGGCCACCGCAACCCCGTGTTGCGCCCCGTTACCCATCAGCTTGGTAGCGGACCCAGCCACATGGGTGACACTGATGTGCTTACCCGCCATCATCAGGTTGTCGATGTTGGCTGAATAAAGACAGCGGAAGGGAATCTCGTAAAGCTCCAGGTCCCGTCTGTCGAAGATCCAGTCTTTCAGCCGGAAGTCGTACTTACCCTCTCCCGGTTCCCATGCACAGTGGATACAGAAGGAGCCGTCATTGGCAATCAAGGTGTCGTCAAAGCGGGTGTGGTGGCGGATATCGTTCTCCGTGAGGATGTAGTCACCGCGGTAGCGCTTGAACTCGCCCTGCGCGGCGACATGGGCCATCCAGTCAAACTCGAGATTGGCATACTCCTCGGGCTTCAGCTGCTTGACGTTCCAGAAGGTGCCGTACAGGGCGCGCATCAGGTAGTCGCGCACCAGCTCGCCCGAAGTGTAGGGGTCCAGCCACTGGCCGTACTCCCAGAAGTGCGTCGCAGGAAAGACGTCCGCCTTGCTGCCGAAGCGGAACTCGGGGGTCGCGGGATTCTCGTTCGCGATCGGTCCGGGGCCGTTTTCCAGGCCGGGTTTGACCAACTGGCCACTCAGGTTCGCGTAGTCCTTGGCGACCTCGGTGGCCCAGGGCACGTCCGGGAACGGCACCGGCTCATCGGCCATCCGGGTACGGAAGAACAGCGTATTGCCGTGGTGCATGTCGTCGGCCGTCTCGGGCGCATAGGGCTCATTGAATTCCGAGCGCGCCTCGCGACCAAACAGGGTCTCCGCGCCAGCCAGGATACCCAGCATCGCAACACCGGAGGTGTCGATAAACAACTTGCCGTAGAAGCGACGCTCGTAACCACCCCGCGCCTGCACGGCGTCGATAGCGATGACTTTGGCATCTTCCGTGATTGCATTGAAAACTCGATGCTCCAGGAACACATGCGCTGTAGGCTCTGCGTGCAGCAGGGACAGAGCCACGATGTCCCCGTCAGCGGTACGGGCAGACAATTCCTTCAGGAGAGCGCCCTGGGTACCCCGCGGCATCAGGCCGATCTCCTTGCTGGCGTTGCCACCCAGCACCGGACGGTCGTGCACCAGGGCGACCGTCAGCCCCTGCCGCGCCACCGCCAGCGCGGCGGCGCAGCCGGAAATGCCGCCCCCAATCACCACCACGTCGAAATGGCCCGCATCCACCGGTTGTTCAGGCAGGCCGCGCAGGGCTCTGCGCCAGGCCCTCGTTGCCTCGTTGACCTCGTTCGGGGGGATGGAGCCGTCCGCGCTCAGGTAGATGGCATCGCAGCGACCCGCGAAACCGGTCAAATCATGGAGTGCAAGGGATGCATCACCTTTCGGCAGGCGCACTGTTCCCGCCGACTGCCACGACCAGTCCTGGTCATTGGCGCCGAACACCGTGTCCAGACGCTGGCCATTTACCGATAGCATAAACCGCCCTGGGTGGTGTTCGGGTACCCAGTCCTTGGCCCGCACCCAGACTTCAAAGACAGCATCTTCCGATACCGAGACCGTCGTGGTCGCGTCCGCGACCGGGCGGCCCAGACCATGGGCAAGCAAGTAGGGCGATCCCATTTCTCGCTCGAACTGGGAATCGACCACCCAGCCACCATAATCATCGAAGTCTTCGGCCTCGATCAGGATTCCTCTGGGGGGCGCGATACCCTGGCATGCATCATTCATCGCAGATAATTCCTGCTCAGCGAATTTTAGAGATTAAAGTTTATACTTTAAACTTTGTCACCACAAGGCGCGCACGTACAGGCATTGGCCAATCTCCATTGAACAAGCGAGCCCTGACGCGCTACCGAGATGTCAGCTTAGGTATGCACTCACAGGAATCTGTCGGGGTAACAAAACGGGCGTGAACTACCACAGTTCATACGGCAAAACAGGAACAGCCCATCGCCCCCCAGAAGGCATGCCTCGCCCGATCCGCGATCGGCAGGGGTGTCTGCCAGGCAATACCATGGTCATGACCGTGCAGCGTGCAAGCCCGCGCACAGCACTTCCCCTCGGGTGCCCGGGTCCGGCTCGCCTGCGCCGCGCCCTGGGGCAGGCCGTAGTGGCCGCCAAAACGATGCACCGGTGACCATTCCGGCGCCGGTGGCGGCAGGGGCGGGTCGAAGTCGCTGAACTCCCCGCCCGCGTGCACGATACGCCCGCCCATCACCGTCAACACCGCGTACAGGCCCTTGATCGCCTCCTCCTCCACCTGCAGGAAGTCATCCGAGAGCACCGCCAGGTCGGCGAGCGCACCCGCCTCGAGGGAGCCCTTGCTGTGCTCCTCGCCGGAAAACCAGCTGGAGCCCTTGGTCCACAGGTAGAGTGCCGTCAGGCGATCCAGCCGGTTGTCGGGCTCATACAGGGACAGCCCGCCCAGGGTCTTGCCGGTCACCAGCCAGTACAGCGCCACCCAGGGGTTGTAGCTGGCGACCCGCGTGGCATCGGTGCCGGCGCCCACGGGCACCCCCATCGCCAGCATGCGACGGATGGGGGGCGTGTGCCGGGCCATGTCCTGCCCGTAGCGGTCGACGAAGTACTCGCCCTGGAAGGCCATCCGGTGCTGGATGGCGATGCCGCCGCCGAGGGTCCGGATGCGCTCGATATTGGCTTCGCTGATGGTTTCCGCGTGATCGATGATGAAGCGGAGTCCGTCGAAGGGGGTATCCCGGTCGACGCGTTCGAACACCGTCAGGAAACGGCTGATGGTCTCGTCGTAGGTGGCGTGGATGCGAAAGGGCCAGCGGTGACCGACCAGCAGGCGCACAATGTCCTCCAGCTCGGACTCCATGGTCGGTGCGAGGTCCGGCCGGGGCTCCAGGAAATTCTCGAAGTCCGCAGCGGACCAGGCCAGGTTTTCGCCGGCCGCGTTGAGCCGCAGGAGCTCATCGCCCTCACCGTAGGCAAGGTATTCCAGCCACTGGGAATAGTCGTTCAACTCCTCGCCCCTGCGCTGGGCAAACAGGTTGTAGGCCACGCGGACTGTCATATCATCATTGTCATGGAGTTGCTCGATGACTGCGTAATCGTCGGGGTACTGCTGCCCCCCGCCCCCGGCATCGATCACCGAGGTCACCCCCAGGCGGTTCAACTCGCGCATGAAGTGGCGCGTGGAGTTGTACTGGTACTCCTCCGGCAACACCGGCCCCCTGGCCAGGGTAGAGTAAAGGATCAGCGCCGAGGGTTTGGCGATCAGCATGCCCGTGGGCTGCCCTGCCCCGTCGCGCTCGATCTGTCCGCCGGGCGGGTCCGGCGTATCCCTGTCGATGCCGAGCACCCGGATTGCCGCCCGGGTCAGCAGGGCCCTGCCGTACAGGTGCAGGATGAATACCGGGGTGTCCGGTGCCGCGGCATTGATTTCCTGCAGTGTCGGCATGCGCCGCTCCGCAAACTGGAACTCGCTCCAGCCGCCCACGACACGCACCCATTGCGGGGGCGGCGTGTGGTGCGCCTGCAGCCTGAGCTTTTCCAGGGCCGACGCCAGCGAGGGCTCGCCCTCCCAGCGCAGCTCCATGTTGTAGCTGAGCCCGCCGCGGATCAGGTGGGTGTGGGAGTCATTCAGCCCCGGGATGACCCGCCGCCGGTTCAGGTCGATGACCCGGGTTCTCTCGCCACGATACGCCATCACCTCCGGCTCGGCCCCCACCGCCAGGACCTTGCCATTGGCGATGGCGATCGCGGTCGCTTCTGCCTGGCCCTGGGCCAGGGTCGTGATCCTGCCGTTGTGGAGTATCAGGTCTGCCACGGTGGTCGTTGCCATGCCGGTGCTCCTCATTGCGGTGATCTCTCCCCGTGCCGTTGCCCGGGCGCCCGCCCGGTTGCAGGGGGTTCGTCGATTCCGGGCTCGCGCTCAGAATCGTCCAGGTGCGGAAACCACTATAGGCTCAGGGAAAATTCAAACAATCGATTAAATTTGCGCTCTGGGTTTAGGGAATCTAAACCCCTGTCAGGGGACGACGACCATGCCCAGGCAGCACATCAGTTCCTCCGCCACCCACTCCTGGAAGGCCTTGGCCAGTGGCGTATGCTTCAAGTCCCTGCGACAGACGATCTGGTAGTTGATCCCCGTGGACAACTCGGGACCAAAGGGGCAGACCAGGCGCCCGTCGGCAATGTCCCGGGATGCGATCACCTTGCGCCCCAGCACCACACCCGCGCCCATGATGGCCGCATCCAGCGCCTGGTCGTGATATGCGCCGAAATTGACTCCGCGCATGGCGGATTCCCGCGGCAGCCCCGCCGCCGCAAACCAGTCCGGCCAGGACGAGGTGTGAGGGAAGTGACGGCTGACGTCCTCGAACAACAGGGGCACCCGGAGCAGGTCCTTCGGCTCCCGGAGTCGCTGTGCCTCGATATAGGCCGGGGACGTCAGGGGCATCATGGTCTCCTCGCCCAGCCAGATCCGATCCAGGGCAGGGTCGTCGTCGTTGCTCAGGCGGATACCGACATCGATGTGATGCTCGGCGTAGTCAAGCCGGGTGAAGCTAGAGGTAATGCGGATATCCGCCTCGGGAAGGCGTTCGAGAAAGGTAGCCATGCGGGGCGCCAGCCACTTGGCGGCCAGGGGGGGCCGGTGGCCACAATCAGCGTGTTGCTGTCGCTCAGGGGTTTGACCCCTTCCACCGCCTCCCGGAGCCGAAGGAAGGCATCGGCCAGTCCAGTGTTGAGCCGCACGCCCGCAGGGGTCAGCACCAGCCGGCGGTTGCGTCGGACGGTCAGCTGGCAGTCCAGTTCCGCCTCCAGCTTCTTGACCATCTGGCTGACGGCGCCGGGGGTCACACTGAGTTCTTCCGCCGCCTGCTTGATCGAGCCGTTACGCGCCAGGCTCTCGAAGGCGCGCAACGCCAGCAGTGAAGGCAGGCGGCGGCAGGGCAAGGCTCAGTCCCGGCCCACGTCCATCACCCAGCCGAAGGGGTCCTCGGCGTCGCCGTACTGGATGGCCATCAGCGAATCAAACAGGCGCCGGGCGACCGGGCCGGTCTCGCCGCCGTTGATCGGGTACTCCCGGTCCTGCATGGCCATCAGCCCCACCGGGGAGACCACGGCGGCGGTGCCGCAACCGAACACCTCGGTGATCTTGCCGCTGTCGATATCCGCCAGCACCTGGTGGATATCGAGGCGCGCCTCCTCCACTTCGTAGCCCAGCGTTGGCGCCAGCTTGAGCAGGGAGTCCCGGGTGATGCCCGGCAGGATGGAACCGCTCAGCGCCGGGGTCTTGATCAGCTTGCCCTCGTACACGAAGCAGATGTTCATCGCGCCCACCTCCTCCACATAGCGGCCCTCGATAGCATCCAGCCACAGCACCTGGGTGTAGCCCTTCTTGGCCACCTCCTCGCTGACAAACAGGCTGGCGGCGTAGTTACCGCCCGTCTTGGCCTCGCCCACGCCGCCTTTCACCGCGCGACGGCAGACATCCGAAACATAGACCGAGACCGGGTTGAAGCCCTGGGGGTAGTAGGGGCCGGCAGGGCCGGTGATGATGAAATGCATGTAGGCCGCCGCGGCGCCCAGGCCCAGCTTGGGCGAGGTGGCGATCATGGCGGGGCGAATGTACAGGGAGGAGCCCGCATCACCTGGCACCCACGCGCGGTCGAGGCTCACCAGTTGGCGGATGGCCTCTACGTGGAAGGCTTCATCCACCTGGGGCATCACCATGCGCGCGGCGGAGCGGTTGAAGCGGGCCGCATTGGCGTCCGGCCGGAACAGGTTGATTCCGCCATCCTTGCGCCGGTAGGCCTTCAGGCCCTCAAAGATTTCCTGGCTGTAGTGCAATACCGCAGCGGCAGGATGCAGGGAGAGATTCTCGAGGGGGCGGATCTGCGCGTCGTGCCAGCCCTGTCCCGCATCGTAAACCTGGGAGAACATGTGGTCGGCGAAACCCGTACCAAAGGAATATTTTTCCGGGCAGCGACCGCGTTCGGCTTCGGGAAGGGCGTTAATCTCCATGGTCATCTCTGCTAAAGGTTCCTTGCTTAGTCGTGAGCCAGTCACTGTCGAAGGGTTTCGTTCACTTTGCTGACTATTCGCGGATACCCAGCAAAAATATCAGTGCAATTACCAGCGGTACTGGCCAACGCACCAGGAAACGCCATAGGCCGTACAGCGCACCCGATCTGAGTGCCAGCTCCTCACGGCTGGCGTCGCGGCTCATGAACCAGCCAGCAAAAATCGTAATCAACAGGCCACCCAGCGGCAGCAGAACCTGGTTGGACACATAATCCGTCGCCGAATTGAGCGGCAAACCCAACAACCGCCAGTCCGCCAGCACGGTATATCCCAGAACGCTGATACCACTCAACAGGCAATTGGTACCCACCACAACCACCGTCGCCCGGTGACGCGGGAAGCCGTGTAACTCCTCCAGCCATGACACCAGTGACTCCAACAGGCCAACCATGGAGGTGATCCCGGCCACCGAAAGCAGCAGGAAGAACATGCAGGAGAAAAAGTAACCTCCGGGCATCTGCGCAAACGCCACCGGCAGCGTCTGGAAGATCAGCCCTGGCCCTGCCGCTGGGTCAAGTCCATTGCCGAATACCGCTGGAAAAATCACCAACCCGGCGAGTAAGGCCACCAAGGTATCCGCAACTACGATAATGACCGCAGAGGAGACAATGTTGGTCTCTTTCGGCAGGTAGGAGCCGTAGGCCATCATCGCGGCCATACCCACGCCGACCGAGAAAAATGCCTGGCCCAGCGCGGCTAACACCACGCCGCTGTCGAGCTTGCTGAAATCAGGTGTAAACAGCCATTCCAGCGCTTCTGCGAAGCCACCGGCGAACGCATTGAACACCACCAGCAAGACCATCAGGGCAAACAGGGTCGGCATCAGCACGATGACCGCACGCTCGATACCGTTTTTGACTCCCCCATACAGAATGCCACCACAGATCAGCAGACCCAACGCAGTCCAGAACAGCATCCCGACGGTATCGCCCATCATGGCGTCAAATTCCGCGTCTGCCGCAGCTGCTTCCACTCCGACAAACCCGGTGGTTACCGCCTTGAAAAAATACCAGAGGACCCAGCCGCAGATAACGGCATAGACTATCTGAATCAGGAACGCGGCTAACTGATTCACGTAGCCGACACCAATCCAGGCCTGCGAACGGCGTTCCTGGGCGGCCACGGCCTTCATGGAACCGGCAGTACCCGCCTGACCACGCCGGCCGATCATGATTTCGGCGATCACGATCGGTACACAGATAACAAAAGCGCAGACCAGGTAGACCAGTACGAAAGCAGCACCGCCGTTCTCACCCGTGACGTAGGGAAAGCGCCAGATATTGCCGAGGCCGACGGCGAAGCCCACCGAGGCCATGAGAAAGCCGAAGCGGGAAGACCAGTGGTCGTGATTTTGCACTACTGCTGAACCTGCCACGCGCTACTCTTTATCGTCCTCGAAAGGGTATGGCAGGTTAAACTATTCAGCTTATATGAGTCAATTAGCTTAATCTGAAGTCTGGTGGGTGGAGGCATTGCAGACCACGGAAGTGTTGGCGACATCGCGTTCGCAAGGTTAATGCAATTACACGTTTACCGGGAACGGGTATTGACTACGCCACGGTCCAACTCGACACCACTCTTCACAACCCGCGAGATATACTGCGCGTTGTAGATTGTTTCCAGGGGGTTCCTGTCGAGCACCAGAAAGTCCGCCAGCTTGCCGGGTTCGATGCTGCCGAGGTGATCAGCCACCCGCATTACAGCGGCGGCGTTGATGGTCGCTGCCTGTAACAGCGTTGCCGGTTGCAGGCCTGCTCAATGGGCGACGGCACGGATTGACCATTGAAAATCTTCACCATCTGCGGGAACGCAGCGATGGTGGGCGCCACATAAATACCCTTCTCCACGACCTTTTGCACAAATGCATCGGATACCGGTTCGCCAAAGGGTAGGTGGGCGAAGGCATTGAGGCCAGCATCCACTAGGGCGTAGGCCTTCCCGGCCTCCATGATATCGACCAGGGTGGGCAGATTGCGCCGGTGTGTCTCTTCGACTTCTGCCGCCGGTAATGGAGCGAACTGCTCCGGCGTCAAGTTCGGCTCGGCAGCCGGTAGGGAACCGAAGCAACCGAACTTGATACCATAGGCATCGGGATCATTGAACTTCCTCACCAAGCTTCGGATACCCTCCTTTGTATCCGAGCTCTAGGTCGCCGGCTCGCGATCAAAAGGCCGTAAAAATATATGGATGGATTGCCGTTGAAGCCTGTACAAAGCCTATAACCCAAGTGGACTAAAGATCACTGCCAAATCCTGTCAGCTGACACTTTTTCCCTGGCATTCCCAGAAAGGCTTCCGCAATTCCGTCTTAAGAACTTTCCCGGCGCCGGACAGGGGAAAAGGTTCGCTCCGAAAGCTGATGCTTCTCGGGCGCTTGTAGTTGGCGAGCACCGGCGCGGTGTGAGCCATGAGTTCTTCCTCCGAGGCTACAGTATCCGCTCGCAGTATGACAATGGCGTGCACGGCCTCACCCCACTTTGCGTGCGGTATACCGATCACCGACACCGCCTCTACCGCCGGGTGAGTGGAAAGCGCATTCTCCACCTCCGCTGAGAACACGTTCTCACCTCCGGTCACGATCATGTCCTTGAGCCGGTCGACAATAAAGACAAAGCCGTCGTCGTCACGGTAAGCCCCATCGCCCGTACGAACCCAGCCATCAGTCAGTGTGGCCTCTGTTTGCTGCGGATTATTCCAATATCCCAGCATGGATCCGGGGGAGCGCGCGACGATTTCGCCCACCTGCCCATTGGGCAGGTCCCTCCCCTCTTCGTCGCAAATCCGTATCTCGACACCCAGCGCGGCTCGCCCCGCGGAACGCAATTTTCCGGCATGGCGGCCATCCAGAACATGGTTTTTGGCGGCCATCATAGTGATGATTGGCGCCATTTCCGTCTGTCCGTAACCCTGGATCCAGTCGATATCCGGCAAGCACTCCAGCAGTTGCCGCATGAGGCCCTCCGGCATCGGCGAGGCGCCGTATACCACCATGCGCAGGCTGGAGAGACTGGCAGGATCAAAGTCCGCGTGAGCGAGCAGCATTCCCAGCATGGTGGGCACCATCAGTGTGTGGGTAACACCGTGCTGCTTGATCAGCTTCACAATGGAAGCAGGATCGAATGTGGGCTGGAACACGTGGCAACAGGCGCCCGCGGTAGCCGCGCCCGAAAATGCGCCATCGGCAAGGTGAAACATGGGCCCGGCATGCAGATACACATCGCCGGAGAGGAAAGTCGTAGACTGGGCGACGCTGATATTGTTGAACCACAGCGCCTGGTGCGACAGCATGACACCCTTCGGGAACCCGGTCGTACCGCCTGTGTAGAATAAGCCTGCCAGGTCATCTCCGCAGCGACTCGCGTCTTCGCAGGGCTCCGCAGACGCGATCAGGGCTTCGTAATCGAGCGAGCCGGAAGGGGTTTGGTTCTCCCCGATAAAGACCACCTGGGAGAGCTCAAGTTCACCGATTATCTCGGGCAGCATGGGGGCAAATACGTCATCAATGAACAGGACCTGCGCCCCGGAGTCCTTCAACGCATAGGCGTTCTCGGGTGCTGACCAACGGGTGTTCAGGGGAACCACAGCAGCACCCGCCCACCAGCAGGCAAAGTAGTACTCGAGGTATCGGTCACTGTTGAGCGCCAGGATAGCCACCCTGTCCCCGGGGACGATATCGCAGCGACGTATGGCAGCCGCGAGGCGCGCCACGCGTTCCTGCATCTCGGCCCAAGTGCGTGTCCGGCCCAGGTGTCTTGTCGCCGCGGCATTGGGTATGGCCAGCGCATTACTTTTCAGAAACTGTGTCAGCGCATACATCGGTTTGTCCGTTGTTTAATCGGTTATTGCTCTACAGAGAAAAGATCATTGACGCCGCCAGTGCCGGATATCTCATGATGTTTCGGCTGGATCACGGCCGAGTCCAGTTAGAAACCGCTGTAATAGTGAATTGAAATCCCCGGGTACATCCAGCATCAGGAAGTGACTCACCTCAGGAAGCATGACGAACTTTGTCCTATCATTGAAGCCGCGGATTGTTTCCTGCACCTCGTCCGTCCATACAGTATTCTGGGCGTAGACGGCCAGCAATGGCACCTCGATACTGTCGTTGTAGGCAGTATCCGGATGGGACATCTCCGTAAAGAAGCTGCGCACCACATACCTGCGGGCATGCTTCATCGAAGCATTGACCTTCTCCACGCCCCAAGCGGGGGTTTGCTCGCCGGTGAATCTGTCCACCTCGGCGGCCTCCATCACCGCATTGATGGCTTGCGCATACAGTTTCATGGAATAGCGAATATCTCCCGGCGCGGATGACTGGCCGTAACCGGGAAGATCCAGCAGCAGCACACGACCGGTCGCAGCAAGCGCGGGTACCTGGAGTTCCCAGAAAGTCAGGTCGCAGCCACCCCCGTGCACAAGCAGTGTGACGGGACCGCGGTTGCCCACCACCTTGTAGTGGATGGACAACCCGTCCAGGGTCGCGTACTGCGAGGGTGCTTGCGCGATCAAGTCGCCTCCAGCCCCCGGTGCAGCCTGCACCGGGATCTGGACAAAAACAGCAAGCCACAGCAGAAAGCAGCGCGCCATCCTCAGGGATCTCATTGCTGCATGAACCAGTCTACGTGTTGCTCCAGCAAGGGCAGGGGCATGGCGCCGCTACCGACGGTCGCGGTATGGAATTTCTTGATGTCGAAGTCCTCGCCCAGCCTGGCCTCTTCGGCCTTGCGGATTTCCCTGATCTTCTCAAGACCCAGTTTGTAGGCGAGCGATTGGGCCGGCAAGTCAGTGGCGTAGCGCAATGTTTCGGTGGCCACCTCCTCCTCGCTGGAGAAGGTATTTTCCATCATGTACTCCCGCGCTCTTTCCAGTGACCAACCCTGGTAGTTCATGCCCGTGTCGACCACCAGGCGGTTGGTGATAAAGGCATTGAAAAGTAGCCAGCCATAGCGGTCGTAGGGGTCTTCCATAATGCCCATTTCATTGGCGAGACTGGCGGCATAATTGGCCCAGCCCTCGGTAAAGGCCGCATACATCATCCCGGTTTGCTTGCGAAACTCGGAAAAGTTCTCGTTCTCCCGCTGCAGGGCGATATGAAAGTGATGCCCGGGCACCAGTTCGTGATAGATCAGCGCGCCGGTCCATACCATGGGGCGGCTCTCCAGTTTGGAACCATTGAAGCGGTAGTAGCCCCTGGGATCACTGGGTGTCGGCGCCTGGTAGAAGCCGAAAGTCATTCCCGGCTCTGCCGCAGCATCAAGGCGTTTGACGCCGTAGGTGGCCTTGGGCAGCACGGCAAAGTAATCCGGGATATGCGGCTCGATACGCTTGATATAACCCATGTAGCGCGCGGCCACTTCCTCGGGCGTTTTGGCAAAGAGACGGGGATCAGCGCGCATCCGGTCGTGGAATGCCTGCTGGCTACCCTCGAAACCCAGTTCATCCCGGATGGCTGCCATCCCCGCCTGTATCTCGGCCATGTAGGCGAGGCCACGCCGGTGGATTTCCGCAGGGTCGAGGTCCATGGTGGTCTCCTTGCGGATGAAGAAGCGGTAGGCTGCGTCGCCATCGGGGTATTGCCCGAGGCCCACCGCTTCCGGCGCTCGGGTGGCATAGTCACTCCCCTGGTAGGCGAGCAGGGCGTCCAGCGCCGGCTTAATACGATCGTTTACAGCCAGGGCGATTCCCTCACGCAGTCGGGTCCTCTGCGATTCCTCAAGGTTGGCCAGGCGGTTCTCGTCCATGGCTGTCACGCTGGCAATGGTCTGGCCAATACCAGAGATGGCCGTGTGCGCGCCCGGCAGGGCCGCCTTCGGAAGCAGAATACCGCGCTTCTCCTGGCCTTTGAGACGCGTCAGGTCGTCATCCAGGTAGCGACCCACGTCCTGAAGCAGCGCCAGGTACAGGTCGATATCTTCTTCGCTCGCCAGAGGGGCATTGGCGAGTGTGGCTGGCACGACCGTGCTAAAGGTGATTCCGACCGCATAGGGCGTGACATTAAACTTGTGCCAGAAGAATCTCTCGCCCTCCACCGCCTGTTCAAGTTGCCCCTTGAACATGGCGTAGGTCATCTGCCCGTCGTGCGACAGGGTAGCGGGGTCAATCGTGGCGAGTTTGTCCAGCAGGGCCTTGGCCGTGTTCGCCATCTTCTGCGCGCCAGCGACCGAGTTATCCGGCAGTGCAGTCACCCGCATCCCTGACATCATCTGCAGGTAGGGTTGCTCCCTGACCAGCTCAGCCATGTAGGTATCCGTCAGGGCCAGCAGTTCAGCGGCAGCGTCCCGTGTTTCCACTGCGCCATCTACCGGCGCTGGCGCAGCGTTCAGGGACCTTGTATCCCCCCCCTCGCTGCAGGCCGTTAAAAGAAGCACGGCTGCAGCCACGATTGGTGTTATCGATCTCATATACAGCTCTCGATGGCTAAACAATTCAGTTTCTACACGGCCATCGCCTGGGCGGTGCGGTGCGGATCGCCACAGGCGTGGGCGGTGCCGTCCACAATATGCACCCCCTCAAAGGACCCATGCATCCAGTTGCGCGGATTCACCACATTCAAGGAGACACCGTCCTTGCCTTTGAGCGTGGAGATCAGTTGGTCACCCATATCCATCTCGATAAGCCGTCCCGGCATGCCCCAACTACCGCCAAAGCGCGGGCGGTTTACCGACGCCTCGATACTCATGCCACAGTCGAGAATATTGGTGATGTTCTGCACCAGGCTTTCGTACAGGGAGACGCTGGGCGAACCACAGGCGATAACCGGTTTGCCAGCTTTCAATACCATCAGCGGCACAATCCGTGAATTGAAGTGCGCGCCCCGCTCGGGCATGCCAGAAGAGTAGTGCACACCGGAGCCGCAGATGCTGGTGCCGTCAATGAACAGTCCATTGGCCCAGGCCAGCGCCATGCAAGAGTGGAGCACGGTGGCGACATTGCCCTCGCCGTCCACTACCGACAGGTGATTGCTGCCGGTGGTCACCCCTTCCATTGCCTCCAGGGGTAGATTGGCGGCGATTTTCAACACCTCTGCCGGCTTGCGCGGCGGATTCTTGAGGATTTTCTCGTAGCGACGCGCCGCCAGTTCCGGGTCCAGCCGCGCCTTCCAATGCTGCATCGGGCCTTTGTGATTCATCGCCAGGGTATCGGCCCAGACCTCGTCGATGGCCTTGAACATCAGGTAACAGGTCTCGGGGCTCTCGGAGGCCGGGCCCAGCTTGCCGATATCGGCGTGCTGCAGGATCTGTAGCACCGCTGCCACGTCGGTCGCGCCGAAATCGGGCGGCGGGGAGGCCAGCAAGTCATAGTCACGATACTGGCCGCGGGCCGGCTCGTCCCAGAACGCCTCGTAGCGGGCGAAGTCCTCCGGCGTAATGCTGCCACCCTCGGCCTGGATCAACTTCGAGAAGCGCTCGGCAAAATCGCCGTGGTAAAAGTAGTCCTTACCCTCCTCCGACAGGCGCTCCAGCAGATCGGCATAGCGCTTCTGGTAGAGTTTCTCGCCAGGCTGAACGATGCGCTTGCCCGGCATAAAGATTTCCCGGCCCTGCCCGGACCTGGCAATATGCCCGAGTTCCGCAAACATCTCGCCAAACAGGAATGGATGCACTTCGAAACCCTCGCGGGCATAGTGGATCGCCGGCGCCATCACCCGTTTGCGCGACAGCGCGCCGAAGCGGTCGTGCGCGCCCTGCCAGCCTGCCCAGTAGCCGGGCACGCAGACATAGTTCGCGGTCCTCATTTCCTCAGCCATTTTGGCCAGGTCCAGATCCGGGCAATTGAGCGGTCGCGCGTTGGTCCCATTGAGGTAATAGTTCTTCCCGGTGGCGGCTTCGTGATAGAGCATCGAAAAGACACCGGTAATGGTGGTCATGTGGGGCTCGACGACCGTCTGCATCAGGGCCGCGGCACAGACGGCATCAACCGCATTGCCGCCGGCCCTGATCGCGTCCACCGCGGCCCTGGTCGCCAGCGGATGGGTGGAGACCGCGACACCCCGCTTCCCGGACACGCCAGTTTTCTCCCCCATAAAGCGCGCCTGCTGGATCAGGGATTCACGCTCGCGGTCCGGGGCGGGTTGCCAGCGTTGCTCCGTCCCTCTGGCAAGCAGGGGGCTAGCGGCGGTAAGTGCGGCAGCGCCGAGAAAGGTGCGTCGTTGCATCATAAGAGCCTCAAGCTGTCTGTTTACATGGTTGCACCCTGGCCAACGTGAAACGGTTCCGCCGCGGGCGGCACCGCCTTGAGCAGGTGTTCGACGAAATAGTCCATGCGGCGCTGAATGAAATACCCTTCCCCAAAAAAATTGTGGGTTCGGTTGGGCATGTACAGCAGGTCGTAGTGTTTATTGGCCCTCGTCAGCGCGTCCACGAGGCGCATGGCCTGGTTTTGCGGTACGTTTTCGTCCATATCGCCATAAGCGATCATCAGTTTACCGCGGAGATTGGCGGCGAGCGCGGTGATATCCAGCCGGTTCCAGTTACCGGGCTTTTCGGAAGGCGAGCCGCGGTATGCACTGCCGTCCGCGTAAGTGGGAACACCGGTAAACAACTCAAACCCCGGGTACGTCGCTGAGTAGTCGTATACCCCGGCACTTGAGACCGCGACCTGGTAGAAGTCCGGGCGCTGCAGCATCGCCTGGGCAGAGAAGGTGCCGCCCCAGGAGTGGCCGTAAATACCCACACGATCGAGGTCCATCTCCGGTTGCTGCTCGGCCAGTTGCTCAATGGCGGCGATGTGATCTTCGATAGCCACCCGGGTGAATTCGGTGTAACCGGCATCATCGAAGGCCTTGCTTCGCAGGGGCGTACCACGACCGTCGGTGGTCACCACCGCAAAGCCCAGCCGGGCCAGGGCTGCCTGGTTGGAAGCCGCCGAGGCTCGTACCGCCTCGACAAAATTGCGTGGCGCCACGCTGATCTGGGGCCCACCATAGGCCGCATCCAGCACCGGGTGCTTGTCACCATCGAGCTTTTTTAATGGCGCCCAGTAGACGGTGTAGAGATCAGTCTTCCCATCTGCAGCCTTGACCGCACGGCGGACCGGCGGCTTCCAGCCGGCGGCGAGAAGCGCGCTGACATCCGCGCGCTCCAGTGTCGCGACAAGGCGTCCGTCCCGGGTGGAGCGCAACGCCGTTACCGGCGGTTCGTCGACAGTTGACCAGGTATCAATAAACACCCCGGATTCAGGGCGAATCAGCGCTGGTGCAGCAGGTACACCGAAAAGCACGGACATCATCAACACCGGGTCCGGCGGGAAGTGGTGATCGGCATTCTCTGCGGTCAACAGCACCGGATCGCCACCCTCCAGGGGGACCCGGTACAGATGACGGAAATAGGGATCTCGTCCTGGCTCGCGCCCGCCGCCGGTAAAATACACCTGGCGTTCCGCCTCGTCGACGTAGTGAATATCCTGCACCAGCCAGTCGCCACCAGTGATCGCGTGCCTGAGCTCACCGGACTGGGCATCGTAGAGGTAGAGGTGCCCCCAGCCGCTGCGCTCGGAGAACCAGATCACCTCGGCGCCGTCTCCCAGGATACGGACATTGGGCCGATTGTACTCCGCAGAGTTGAGTTTGATTCTGGTGGGACTCGATTCGTCGATCACGGTGATGACTTTCCCGGTTGCCAGGTCTGCCCGCAGCAAGGTCACCTGCTTGCTGCCGATGCTCCTGCCCAACAGGAACGCCTGCCCCCTGGAGGTGCTCCAGTCGAGGATATGGCCCCCCAACCCGCCGGTCACCATACCCTCCGGCAGGGCCAGTTCGACATGCCTTCCGGTATCGAGATCCCAGAGATGCAGCTCCTGCACGGGCATTTCCGCCTTGGCATCACCCGTGAAGGGCTGGCGTACCTCGTGGACCACGGGGCGCAGGCTGCCATCGCTTGGCACCCACTCCACGAAGGGATTGACCCTGACCTTGCGTTCGTCCATGCGCGGCACGAGCAGGTAGCGGCTGTCCGGCGAAAACTGCGCAGCGAACGGGGGGAACGCCAGTCCGTGCTTCTTGATCTGGATGGTCAGCAGGCTGGTGTCCGGCATCTTGCCATAGGCATAGTAGGGCTCACCGTCGCTGGTCAGGGACCGTTCCTCACCAGAGCCCAGGTCTACCAGGAATAGATTGTGGTCGCGGCTCAGCACTGCATATTGGCCGTTTGGTGACACCAGCCTGCCGGCGGCCGGCGCCTCGAGGGCTTGCGCGCTACACTGCGGTGTGCTGCCCAAAGTGCAGGTGACCTTCCTGGTGTCGTAAACCGCGATGAACGTTTCGAGGTTGTCGTCCAGCGCCGGGGCATGAACATCTGAGAGCCCCACGCCCTCACCCAGCGTTTTACCGAACGCGAGATTCAGCGCCGCGTGATCGAAGGCTGGGCGCTTGTCGCCACCCGGCAGTTCCACGCGCACAAACTCCGGCCCCTCGTCACCACTGCGCTGAAACCAAAATCCCGAGCCATCCGCCAGCCAGTGCGGCCGCAGCTCGAAATTCTTGATCATGTCGCCGGCATTGCTCTCGAGCAACTGCTCCGCCGCGGCGTAGTCTGCGGCAGTAATCGCAGCGTCGGCGCTGACACCGAGCGGCACAGCCAGGATGAGACATCCTGCAATCAGCGCTCGGCGCATATCAACCTCCCGTCGGTGCATCAGTCAATCGCCAGTGCCTGGCCATTGGTGTAGGGGTGGCTGGCGGCACTCAACCGGCCAGTCCTGGGATCGCGGGCGATACCTACCCAGAGTCCCTGGGAGTAATGGCGGTCCTCCGGCTGCATCCACTTGTAGGGCAGGCCTGTGGCTTCCATCAGTTCCTCACTGAAGTCGCCCTGCATCACGCGCACGGTCTGGGTCGCCTTGGTGGGGTCGCCAATACCCTCCATCTGTGGGAGGAGTATGGAGGGAGCGTCGAGGGCCTCCTTGGGTGTCATGCCAAAGCCGAGTACGTTGGTCAGGGACTGAAAGGTCTGCAGGTGCAGGCCCATGGCCATGGACGCAAAGGCCAGCACCGGCTCCCCGTCCTTCACTGCCAGGCCGATTTCGATGGGATCTGGCAGCCGCTTGCCGGGGCCGGCCAGCGCAATGATGGCTTTCTGGCTGACCGCGGGATCACCGATGCTCACCCCGTCAATGATGATCCCGGTCTTGCCCCAGACCATGCAGTTGATGGAGTGGGTGACCGCGGTCATATTGCCCCAGCGGTCAATGGCGACCACCGTGTCGGAGTGCTTGGTCCCGGAATCCGCCCACTGGCTGAAGCCGTTACCCGCCGCGATCTGGGCCCACAGCTTGTCCGCATGGGCCTGGGTGGTGCGGGCTTCCGGGGTGAACTCCAGTTCCGGATACTTCTCTGCCAGCATCTGCGGCGCAAACGCCTGAATAAATGGAATGCCGCCGGCATTCAACAGTTCGGAGACACGGCGGAAACTCTCGGGATTTTTCGACCAGTGACCCAGCTCGAGAATGTCCGCCGACTCGCCCATATTGAGTGCTTCCAGCATACTCACCCCACCATAGGCCGGGAGACCGTTGCCATAAACGGTATAGCCCCGGTATTCCGTGGACACGGGCTCGCCCCAGATCACTTCGTAGTTGGTCAGGTCCTCCAGGGTCATCTTGCCGCCATCCGCCTGGACCGCCGCCACGGCCTTCTTCGCCCAGGGGCCGGTGTACATATAATCAACGCCTTCGGACTGGATGGCCCGCAGGGTTTTCGCCAGCGCCGGCTGTTTGAGGGTGTCCCCCGGTTGCAGCCACTCACCATCGGGACGGGAGAAAACGGCTTTGCTGGCGGGCAGGCGGGCCAGATCCTTCTTGCGTGGTTCCAGGTAGGAGTTCAGTGCCTGGCCGAAGGGTATCCCCTTCTCGGCCAGGTAAACGGAGGGTTCCAGCAGGCTGTTGAACGGCAGTTTGCCGAAGCGGGCGTGTGCCGCTTCGACGCCGCGCATAAAGCCGCCGACCAGGGCGGTTCTACCACTGGGCTCTCCGGTGCCGTAAAGCGCTTCGCCGTAGCCGCCAATTTCCCCGGGGATACTCATCGGGTCGTCTTCCCCGGCGACCGTGTTCCAGCCCGCGTTCAAATAGGCAATCTCACCGCTGGTCGCATCGTAGTGCACCATACTCATGATGCCGAAGAAACTGATGACCGCGCCGGCGCCCAGGGTCACCTGGGTCATGGCGGTGGTGAGCGCCGCATCCACCGAGCTGCCGCCCTGCTTCAGTGCCTCAAGACCGGCCCGCTGGGCCAGCGGATGATAGCTACCGGAGATGGCGCCTCCAAAACCCACTGCCTCGGGGTTCCCGGGAAAATCCACATCTTCTCGTACCAGGAATTGGTCCACTTCCCCTGTGGGCCAGCGCGCCGGAGACAGATTCACCGTGGTCGCAGGGCTTTTTTCCTGTGCGGAGGCAGCCGTCGTCTGGGAATGCCCCGGGACGGCAAACGAAAGTGTCAGCGACACGACCAGGGGACGTATCAAATACTTGGGATAGGTCATTTTATTCCTCTCGCTGTTAGCCAGTTCGATGCGATGGGCGCAAGGTTCGGCCGCTCGGGCGCGGTTTCCCGCGCCCTGGCCGGGTACTAGAAGGTGTAGCGGAACGCCAGCCGGATTGTGCGCGGCGGCAGCACGAAGATCTCGTCGAAGGTCACCCCCGGGGGCAACGCAATCCCCTGGTTTTCGAGGGTATCGTTGAAGTCATTCCTGGCCACCACCTGAGATTCATCCGCGAGGTTGGTCACCAGCAGATCGGCGCTCCAGGTATCGCCCCGCAAACCCAGGCCCGCATTCAGCACGGAGAAGTCGCCCAGCGTGGATGCGTCGGTCGATAGCGATGCAGTATATTCGCCGGTATAGGACCAGGTACCATTGATGTACCACGAGGTGTTGCCAAAGGCAGGGGCGACATACTCCGCACCGGCGCTCACGCTGTAGTCGGGCGAGTTCGGCAAGTCAGTTCCCGAGGGGAGCACCTCGCCGGTCAACTGGTTGAATAGCAGGTCCTCCTCCAGTTGCGCGTCGGCGTAGTTGCCACCCACGAAGACATTCAGGCGCTCGCTCACCTGCGCGGTGAATTCTGCTTCAAAGCCCGTGGAGGAGGCCTCACTGGCGTTGACCAGCACGCCAAAGCCCAGGGGGGGTGTTGCCACAATGACTTGCAAGTCCTCGTAGTCCGTGTAGAAGGCCGTGGCATTGAAGGTCGCGCGACCATCCCAGAACGTCGACTTCAAGCCGATCTCCCAGGCGCCAGTTTTATCATCGTCGTAGGATTCCAGTCCCTCACTACTTCCCGGGACAAAGAGTTCCATGACCGCCAGGGTAGCGGTGGAGTTCAGATTGCCATTGCGGGCGCCCGAGGCGTACTGGGCGAAGAACATCAAATCATCCGTCGGCGCGTACTGCACCGCTAGCTTGGGCAACACTGCGTCGATTTCCACTTTTTCCCTGACTTCGGGCAGCACCAGCGGAGCCAGACTAAGAATGACCGGGTTAGCTGGGGCGAAGACTTCAATCTCCTCCGTATGGTAGCGAACGCCCGCCGTCAATGACCATCGTTCAGAGAGTGCGTAGTCCAATTCCAGGTAAGCTGATATCTGCTCTCCGTCGTTGGTCAGGGAGGGCTCCTGTACCGGAATGCCCAGCGCGGTAAAGATTTCTGAATAGCTGTCACCGGGTAGCCCCACCAGGGGGAAGGTCGCACTGCTTACATCCGGCACAATGTTTTCATAGGTAAAATCGCGATAGAAGACACCCGCGGTGAATTGCAGCGGGCCCTCGAACTGGCTCACCAGGCGCAACTCCTGTGACCACTGCTCGTAGTCCAAACCATCCTGGGCGAAACTCTGGTCCGGGTAGCCAAAGAACGGCAGGGTCACGAAGGAATTCACCAGGGAAAAAACCTGATCATACGTATCGCGGCGCCGCTCCCGGTCAAAGTAGCCCGTGATTGAAGACAGCGTCAGCCCATCTAACTCGTAATCGATCTTGGCGCTGGCAATCAGCGACTCATCATCTATCTGGTCGTTGCCCGTAGGAAGATTTGCCTCTAGATCCTCGATGTCGCCGGTGACCAGGCCCAGCGAACCCTGCTCTGAATCGTCGTAGTTGGCCATCAGGCGAATATTCAGGCGTTCCGTGGGCCGGGCGAGGAAGACGCCGCGGATATTCAGGGCCTCGTAATCGTTGCTGTCCTCTTTCCCATCCCCCGAATCGATGTATCCGGGCATCACGTAGCGGCCACCGCTGAGGCGCAGCGCCGCGGTATCGCCCAGCAGGGGAATATTGACTGCCGCCCGCACCCCAAAATCTTCATCGCCATCGGGAACGTAAATACCCTCGACCTCAAACTTGCCGCCGAGCACGCCAAGCTCCGGGTCATGGGTAAAATAGCGCAGAGCGCCAGCGCTGGAACCCTCGCCGTACAGGGTGCCCTGTGGTCCACGCAGGACTTCGACACGCTGCAGGTCGAAATTGCGCACTTCCACCTGGGCGCCGCCAAGTGTGTTGATAGGTGCCTCATCGAGATAGACGCCCACCGGTCGCGCAGACGGCAACAGATCCTGGGTCGTCAGGAAGTTGGTGATGCCGCGGATATTCAGTTCGTTGCGATTGGGGCCGCGCTCCTGCACGTTGAGGCTGGGGGTGAAACGCGTCAGATCGCCTAGCGAAGAAACGCCTAGCCGATCGAGGTCATCCCCGCTAAAAGCGCGAATCGACGCCGGAACGTCCTGCAGGTTCTCGTCCCGAAATCGGGCGGTCACGGTCACCTCCTCCAACACCACGGGTTCCTCTGCCAGTGCTGTCACCCCCTGAGTGAGACTGACTGCCGCCGCCATGGGAAGACCCGCCATTTTCACGGCCTGTGCCAGCCGCTGCCTGATTGCAATCATGTGTCAACCCCTGCGCAATGCATTCTTCTGGAATGGATGGACCCAAGATTACCCGGATTCTGGCGAATACATGTTGCCTCACGACACCGAGATGTTGCAGATCGGCACTTTTTAAATCGATCGACTCATCCGCATCACTTAAATTGGATCAAGTTGTGGTACGCAATGCAGCTGGGCTGTGTCCATGTATGCGGCGGAACGCGCGACTGAAACTACTGCGGTCCTGGTAGCCGACAGCCTCCGCAACCACGGCGACCGACTCACCCCGTTGCAGCAATTCGCGGGCAACGGCCATCCGGCGACTCACCAGGTAATCCGCCACCGTGATGCCGAACAGCACCTTGAATCCCTCGGTCAGCTTGCGCCGATTGAGCCCGCCCCAGCGGCCCAACTGTTCCAGACTGTGCGGTGATTCCGGTGCTGCATCAATCCGCTGCCGCACGGCAAGCAGGCGCTCGATATCACGCTGGCGCAGGCGCGCGATCGCGTCCCCGGCGAGATCGCGCTGCTCCAACTGCAGCAATACCTCACCCAGCATCTGCAGCATCAGCCCCCGGCCCACGAGGCGGGCAGCCGGCGCAGCAAGATCGAGGGCAAGCAGTTGCCTGCCCAACCCCAATACCGTGGAGGTAGGCGCCAGGTCGATTAACTGGCAGGCACTGGATGGGGAGTCCAGGTGATAGAGCCCCTGTTGCTGGAGCGTCTCGAGCGGCAGGAACTCCTGCAACAACCGGGGCAGAAAAGCCAGAGTCACACTGTGCACCGGCTCGGTTCCGGGGATCGCGAAGCCGTAGCGAATGCCATCCCCGGCGTAGATCAGCGCGCTGTTCGCTCCGGAAAGGGATCGACGCTCGTCATTGAATTCCTCCTCCAGGTATCCGCCCAACTGCACACGGAACAGGCAGTAGTGACGCAGGAAGTAGCTGATCGGCTGCGTCAACGGGCCAAGCTCGATGCCGCGGTTGACAACAAGATAGCTGTCGTCGAGGAAGGCCACGTACAGGGTCTCCCCGGCCCCGGGGTATGCCACACGGTATGCGGGGGGCCGTCCCAGGCGCCTGGCCTGATCGAGCAGGCGCTTGATCGACCACTCGAGGAAATACTCCTCATCGACTTCCCGGGAGAGGTCGAAGTCCAACCGGGAACCGTCATCCAGGCTGGTGAACTCTGACGCGCCGGCGAGTCGATAGATGGCTTTCAGGTTGTCGGGCATACACGCATTCTGCTTACCGGGAGATGCCACAGCTTACCAGAGTCTGCCCGGTTGCCCGTGCCATCTCTCACGGCAGTCTTCCATGCGGTCGGGAGTCAGGGCTGCCTGACGACCACTCCCCCCTTCATCACAAAATTGACCTGCTCGATATTGCGCATATCCTCGAGCGGGCTGTTGGGCATGGCGACAATATCCGCCTGCTTGCCGGGGCTGAGGCTTCCGATCTGGTCGTCCAGACCCAGCATTTTCGCGCTGTTGATCGTCCCCGCCTGCAGCACCAGCCACTTGTCGTCAATGCGCCTGGCCATGGCATTGAACTCGCGGATGCTTTCCTCCATCGGGAAGATCGGGTCGGATCCGAGTGCGAGCGGCACACCGTACTTCACGGCCAGCCTGACGGAATCACTGTGCTTTTGGTTGACCAACATCGCCTTCTCCAGGTTGTTGGCGGTTATGCCCCCCTGCCGGCCGCGCTCAAGAATCCAGTCCGCCACGTAGAGGGTCGGTACGTAGAACGTTCCCCGACTGGCCATCAGCTTCGCGGTCTCGGGCTCCATCATCGTCCCATGCTCGATGGCATCGAAGCCGGCCTCTACCGCGGCCCGAATGCCGACATCACCGTGGGCATGGGCGGTGATTTTTTTCTTGTGTCGGTGAGCCTCATCGGCGAAGGTGCGAAACTCCTCCGCCGTATAGGCAGCCACTTCCGGATCATCGTGCTGGGACATCACCCCACCGCTGGCCATGACCTTGATCCAGTCCGCCCCGTATTTAATCTCCTCGCGTACCGCCAGGCGAATCGCGGCCACGCCATCGGCCACTTTCGGTCCCATCAGGCGGTGCGGCAGATCCGGGGCGTAACTATTGAAATCGCCGTGTCCACCGGTGGGCGATATGGCATGGGGCGCCACCAGCATGCGCGGCCCGACAAAGTCACCACGCTCGATGGCGTCGCGCAGTTCGATGCCGGCGTAATGATAGTCGGCGTCCCCGGGAACGCGGATCGTGGTAAAGCCGCTATTGAGCAGAGTCCGCGTATTTTTCAGTCCCATCAGCGCATTGGCGGCGCTGGACTGGGTGGGGGCGGAGGCATCGATACTGGCTTTGGTGGTATCTATGAAGAGGTGGACATGCGTGTCCATCAGCCCGGGCAGGCACACCTGGTTCGAAAGGTCGATGCGCTCAGCGCCCACGGGCGCGGTCACCCCAGCGCCGATGGCTTCGATCACAGCATTTTTGACGAGGATCTGCTGCTTGCTGAGGGCCTGTTCCCTCTCCACGTCCAGCACTGTGCCGCAGTCGATGACCTTGTAGCTGTCCATGGCCTGCGCCCCTGCAGCCAGCATCGCCGCCGCCATAAAGCCAATAATCCTGTGCATATCTCCAGCTCCTTTTACAGTTATCTTCCTGGCGCCTGCGTCACAACGCCTGGCGCACCGCTACAACGCAGTCGCTATCCCGGCGTGCCGGCAGGCGGCAATCACGGTGTTGCGCAGCAGGCAGGCAATGGTCATGGGGCCGACACCACCGGGCACCGGGGTGATGGCGCCGGCGACTTTCGACACCTCCGCGAAATCCACATCACCCACCAGCTTCGGCCGATTGGCGCCCTCGCGCTCGACCCGGTTGATACCCACATCGATCACCACGGCGCCGGGCTTGATCCAGCCGCCTTTTACTATTTCCGGGCGCCCGACCGCCGCCACCACGATGTCAGCCTCGCGGCAAACGTCGGGCAGGTCACGAGTGCGGGAGTGAGCGATGGTCACCGTACAGCTCTCCTGCAGCAGCAACTGGGCCATCGGTTTGCCGACGATATTGCTGCGGCCGATCACCAGGGCGTTGCGGCCAGAGAGCTGGCCGTCGAACACTTCCCGCAGCATCAGCAGGCAGCCTACTGGCGTGCAGGGCACCAGCGCATTGGGGTCGCCACTCGCCAGACCACCCACATTGAGTGGGTGGAAGCCGTCCACGTCCTTGGTGGGGTCAATCGCCTGCAGCACACGCTGCTCGTCTATATGCTCCGGCAGCGGCAGTTGCACCAGGATGCCGTGCACGCTGGGGTCGATGTTAAGCTGCTCCACCAGGGCCAGTAACTCGTCCTCGCTCACCGAGGCATCCAGCTTGTGCTCTCGGCTGAGCATGCCGGCCTCCACCGTCTGCCGCCCCTTGTTGCGCACATAGACCTGGCTGGCGGGGTCTTCCCCCACCAGCACCACCGCCAGGCCGGGGCGCAGACCGTGCTCTTCCACCAGCCTGGACACCTCCAGGGCCACCCGCTGTAGCAGCCGTTCCGCGGCGGCCTTGCCATCGATAATCCGGGCGCTCATTCGCAGTCCACGCTCGCCGCCTCAAACCACTCCAGCAGGTAGCGCGCCTGGGAGCGATCGGCGAACAGCAGGATGACGTCCCCCCCGTAAGGGCAGGCCAGCATCGCCGGCACGCCCGCAAAGCGCGTCAGCACGCAGCTGCCGGCGCCAAAGCGGCTCGGGTGGAAATCCACGGTGCTACCGCGGGCGAGCACTTCGCGCGCCGACGCGCCACCGACATCCAGCACGATCCGGCTGTCGGTCATCACGCTGAGCACGGCGAACAGGCCGTCCAGCTGCGCCCGCAGTTCCGCCAGTACCACATCCTCCGTGCCGGCCCGGACGGCGATGACCCATTCGCCGGGGGCGGACCAGAACCACTGCCGGTCCTGCCCGGCCCGGGTCGTGCCGGGGCCGGGCAATGGCGCGCCGAGGCGGGCGGCCAGGTGGTCCACGGCGCCCGGTTTGCGGTGGAAGGTCTGCAGGCGAATGAGCCCCAGGGCGCTGTTCTCGGTGACGCGAAATTGCTCCCGTTCCAGGGTCGCGCTCGCCAGGACGGTACGTCTGGCCAGGTTATCCATTGAATGCCTCTCCCGCCGGGTCATAGGCGCCCGGCTTGACCAGGCGGGCGCGCTGCCGGCGGCCCGCGTAGAAAATCGTCACCACCTCCCCTTCCCGCTCGCGGGCGCCGGCGACGATGCCCAGCACCACGCTGCGGTTCAGGTTCGGACTGTAGTACGCCGAGGTGACATAGCCGGCGGTACTCTCGCCCGCTGCCGTCAGGACATGGGCGCCACTGACCGTGCGCGCGTCGGGTTCCAGCAATTCCAGCCCCGTGAACTGGAAGCGGTCGGGGTCTGCGCCCACCGGTTGGGACAGGCTCCGGCGGCCGATAAAGTCGTCCGGCTTTTTGGCCACGGCGCCACCCCACCCCAGGTCCTGGGGCATGGTATTGCCATCGGTATCGGCGCCGACATGCAGGTAGCCCTTCTCGGTACGCAGCAGCATCAGGGTCTCGATGCCAAAGGGTACGATGCCCTGCGCCGCGCCCGCCTGCATCAGGGCCTCCCAGAGCGCCTGGCCGCAGCTCGCGGGCACGCTGATCTCGAAGGAGACCTCCCCGGTAAAGCTGGCGCGCAGGATGCGGCAGGGCTGGCCCAGCAGCCGCCCCGCCCGGTACTGCATGTGGCCGAAGGCCTCCCGGCCGACGTCGATGTCGCTGTCAAGTTGCTGCAGCACGCTGCGCGCCCTGGGGCCACTCAACATCAGCGTCGCCCACTGGGTGGTGGCGTTATTGACGATCACGGCCAGGTCGGTCCATTCGCACTGCAGCCACTCCTCGAGGTGCTGGTGGATGGTGCTGGCGCCGCCGCTGGTGGTGTGCAGCAGGAAGTGGTCCTCAGCCAGGCAGACCAGCACGCCGTCGTCGATCACGATGCCCGCCTCGTTCAGCATCAGGCCGTAGCGGGCTGCGCCGACCTCGAGGGTGCGGATGTTGTTGAGGTACACCCGGTTGAGGAACTCCCGGGCATCGGGTCCGTGCACTTCCAGCTTGCCCAGGGGGGAGTAGTCCAGCAGGCCCACGGCGCTGCGTACCGCCCGCGCCTCCCGCGCCACCGCCGCGTCCTCGTCCTCGCCAGGCTGCGGGTAGCAGGCCGGGCGCTGCCAGGCGCCGTAGTCCTCGAACAGCGCCCCGGCGGCGACGTGGGCCGCGTGGGCCGGCAACTGCTGGAAGGGCGTGTACAACCCCCCCAGCTCGATGCCCGCGTAGGCGCCGATAGTGGTGGGGTGATAGGGCGGCCGGAAGCGCGTGGTCCCCACCTCGGGAATGGGACGGCCGGTGGCAAGGGCCAGCACCCCCAGGCCGTTGACGTTACTGGTCTTGCCCTGGTCGACGGACATGCCGTTGGTGGTATAGCGCTTCACGTGCTCCACCGACACGAAGTTCTCCCGGGCGGCGAGCTGGATATCCGAGGCGGTCACATCGTACTGGAAGTCCACCCACTGGTGCTCCGGGGACACCCCGGGGGTTAGCCACTGGGGCTGGAGATGCAAGGGCTCCGGGAACTCGCCATTGGCGCGACCGACCACGGTCACGGCCTGGTGGGCGCGCTCCGGCACGAAACAGGCGTCGCCATCGCGATAGCGGAGCTGCCCCCCGGACTGGGAATACAGGTGAATGGTCGGCGTCCAGCCGCCGGACATGGCCAGCACATCGCAGTCGAGGGTGCCCGCGGGCGCCCCCAACGCCTCGCCCTGCCCCGTCAGGCGGTGCAGCACCAGCCGGCGCAGGCCGCGGCGGCCACGGGTATTGGTAACGGCGGTGCCTGGATAGAGCGTGATGCCTGCGTCCTCGGCGCGCTGGCGCAGGGCGGTGTCCACCGCGGGGCGGATATCGATGATCGCCGTTACCGGCAGCCCCACCTCCACCAGTTCCAGCGCGGTGCGCCAGGCGGAATCGTTATTGGTGTAGAACACGATCCGCTCGCCCAGGGTCAGGCCGTAGCGGTGGCTGTACTCGCGCACCGCGGAGGCCAGCAGGATGCCGGGCCGGTCGTTGTTCGGGAACACCAGCGGCCGCTCGATGGCCCCGGTGGCGAGCACCACCCGGCCGGCGAAGATGCGCCAGAAGCGCTCCCGCACCGGCCCGGCCCCGGCCGGGCCGAGGTGGTTGCCGAGCCGTTCGAGGGCGGCCAGCACATTGTTGTCGTAGTAGCCGTTGACCGTGGTGCGCTGCAAGCGGGTGATATTCTCCCGGGCAGCCACCTCCCGCAGGGCCGCTGCCAGCCAGGCGCGATCGGCGTCACTGGGGCTGGCCAGCAGGCTCCCGCCGGCCTCCTCCTGCTCATCTATCAGCAATACCCGGCAGGCAGAATCACGGGCCGCCTCCAGGGCCGCCTCCAGGCCCGAACGCCCGGCGCCGACCACCACCACATCTGCGTGGACGTTCTGCTTGAGGTAGGTCTGGGGGTCGGCGCTCTGCGGCGCGGTGCCCAGGCCGGCGATGCGCCGCACCAGCCATTCCCAGCGGTGCCAGCTCGGCCACATGAAGGTCTTGTAGTAGAACGAGGCCGGCAGCAGGCGCTTGAACAGGCCGAGGGCGCCGAACAGGTCGCTGTGCACGTTGGGCCAGGCGTTCTGTCCGCAGGCCTCCAGGCCCTCGTACAGGGGCACCAGGGTTGCCCGCGCATTCGGCTCCGTGTATTCACCACGCTCCAGCTGGACCAGGGCGTTGGCTTCCTCCTTGCCGCTGCCGAGCACGCCCCGGGGACGGTGCAGCTTGAAGCTGCGGCCCACCACACCCACGCCGTTGGCCAGCAGCGCGGAGGCCAGGGTGTCGCCCGCCAGGCCCTCGTAGTGCTGCCCGTCGAAGGTAAAGCGGATGGGCTTGCCGGCATCCACCCGCGCGTGGGGCAGGCGCCGTAATGTCTGTTTCATGCGCCCTCCCCGCCCAGTGCCGGCTTCGGATCGGTCATGCGATACACCGCCCTGACCTCGTGGGTGACGGTGTCGCGGGCCACGTTGAACCACTGCCGGCAGCCGTAGGTGTGGCGCCAGCGCTCGTAATGCAGGCCCTTGGGGTTCTCCCGCTGGTAGAGGTACTGCGCCCACTCGCGGTCGGACACCGCCGCGGGGTCGGCCGGTCGGGCGATATGCGACTGGCCACCACAGGTGAACTCCGTCTCGCTGCGCAGGCCGCACCAGGGACACTCGATTCGAATCATGCTTCCGTCTCTCTCTTGCTGTGCGCCGTCTTCATCGGGAACCGGTCAGTGGGGCACGCCTAGTGGGGCACGCCTAGTGGGCCACGCCCGCCGCCGCGCCCTCGTCCACCAGCCGCCCCTGCGCGAAGCGGTCCAGGGAAAAGGGCTCTACCAGCGGGTGTGGCCGGTCGTGGGCGATGGTATGGGCCAGGGTTTCGCCGCCAGCGGGAATCGCCTTGTAACCCCCGGTGCCCCAACCGGTGCTGATATAAAACCCGGTCACCGGGGTTTTCGAAACGATGGGGCTGGCATCGGGCGCGATGTCGACAATGCCTCCCCACTGGCGCATCAGCTTCAGCCGGCTGAAGGCCGGGTACATTTCCACCACCGCGTTCAACACGGCCTCGGTCGAGGGCAGGTTACCCCGCTGACCATAGGAGGGATGGGTATCGGCACCGCCGCCAATCACCAGCTCGCCGCGGTCTGACTGGGACAGGTAGCAGTGCACCATGGGCGACATCACAATGTGATCGAAGCAGGGCTTGACCGGCTCGCTGACCATGGCCTGCAGGCACTGGCTGACGATCGGCAGCTTGATGCCCGCCATGGCCGCCACCACCGAGCTGTGGCCTGCCACCGCCATGCCCACCTTGTCGGTGCGTATACTGCCGCGGTTGGTCTTTACTCCCCGGATGTGGCCATCGCTGACCTCGAGACCGATCACTTCGCAGTTCTGGATGATGTCCACACCGAGGTGGTCCGCGGCCCGGGCGTAGGCCCAGGCCACCGCGTCGTGCCGGGAAATGCCGCCGCGTTGCTGCATGAAGCCACCGTACACCCGGTAGCGCGCAGTCGGGCTCATGTTGAGTAGGGGCACCGCGGCGGCGATCTCGTCGCGGCTCATCACCTGGCAGTCCACCCCCTGCACCTGGATGGCGGTCGCCCAGCGCCGAAAAATCTCCAGCTCATGGCGGCTGAAGGCCAGGTTCAGGATGCCGAGCTGGCTGAACATGATGTTGTAGTTGAGGTCGCGCCCCATCGTCTCGTAGCGCTTCAGGGAGTGTTCGTAAAAGCGCGTGCTCTCGGGATAGAAGTAGTTGGAACGGCTCACGGCGGTGTTGCGGCCGGTATTGCCGCCGCCCAGCCAGCCCTTCTCCAGCACCGCCACGTTGGTGATGCCGTGCTCCCTGGCCAGGTAATAGGCGGTTGCCAGACCGTGGCCGCCGCCACCGATAATCACCACGTCGTAGCGGGACTTCAACTCGGGGCTGCGCCAGGCCTGGGGCCAGCGTCGGTGCCCTGTGAGGGCGTGTTTGAGCAGGCTGTATGCCGAATACTTTTCCACGATTCCCCCTACAGGATCACGGTGCGCTGGCCGTTGAGCTGCACCCGCTCCTCGCAGTGCAGGCGCACGGCATGGGACAGGGCCGTGGCCTCAGTGTCATGTCCCAGGTGCACCATCTGCTGGACCGTGACCTCGTGGTCTATGGGGCGCACTTCCTGGGCGATGATCGGGCCCTCGTCGAGATCGGCCGTGACATAGTGCGCGGTGGCGCCGATGACTTTCACTCCCCGCTCGTAGGCCTGGTGATAGGGCCGGGCCCCCTTGAAGCCAGGCAGGAAGGAGTGATGGATGTTGATCGCCCGGCCCACCAGTTGCTCACAGAGCGCGTCGGAGAGGATCTGCATGTAACGGGCCAGCACCAGCAGGTCCACCCGCTGTTCGTCCATCACCGCGAGTATCTGCGCTTCCTGGCGGGCCTTGGTCTCGGCGGTCACCGGCAGGTGGTAATACGGCAGCCCGTACCACTCGGCCAGGGCGCGGCAGTCGGGGTGATTGCTGACCACCCCGACAATCTCCGCAGGCAGTGCGCCAGATTTCCACTTGTTGAGCAGCGCGTTCAGGCAGTGGTCGTACTTCGATACCGCGACCAGCACGCGGGGCAGGTCGTCCACGGCACGCAAGCGGAACTGCATATGGAAGTTATCGGCCACCGCCTGGAAATGCGCCCGGAACTCCTCCAGCGACACCGACATCTGCCGGTCGTCGAACACGCAGCGCATGTGGTAGGTCTCGCTGACCGGGTCCGAGTAGGTGGACACTTCCGTCACGAAGGCACCGAGCTCGAAAAACACCCCCGTCGACTTGGCCACCACGCCCAGCCGGTCCGGGCACTGGAACGACAGGACGTAGGAGCGACCCGGCGGCGACATCTCACTCATTGCTATACTCACCCAACAGGATAATTAATCCTTGGGGATTATTCGCGGACCAGCCGGGTAAGTCAAGCGAATTACAAGGCGCAGTTACCCCCCGGGGGCTCAGGCAGGCGCGGTCAGGACGGCCCGGCCCATCGCCACGTAAAAGCGTGCGAGTTCGCGCAGGCTCTTTGGCGAGAGGTCGCCGAGGTAGCTCAGGTGCAGGTTGCGGTAATCCGCAAAGCCGCGGATGGTGGCGTTGACCACGAACATATGGCGCATGCGGAAGGTGCGGGCCGAAAGTTCGGGCAGCAGCGGGCGCTTGAGCCTGGCAAAGCGTTTGACCGCATCACCGGCGGACTGGCTGAGCAGTCGGTGCACCTCTTCGTTGGCGTCGAATTCCATCCGCGCGATGGTGCGCACGGCCGCGTAACCCCATTCGAAACCTTCGATGATTTCCACGTAGGGGTTGACGAAGACCTCCAGCGCCTCGGCAAGGTCGATCTCCCCCTTCGCGGCTCGCGCTTCCAGCGCCACGAGGCTGGACTCCCGCACCTCGTCGAAGTGCTGCTGGATAAACTGGTCAACGGCCTCGATCAGGCCCAGCTTGCTGCCGAAATGGTAGTGCAGCGCCGAGTTGTTCTTGTGCCCCGCCTCACGATTGATCATCCGCAGCGACACCGAATCAACGCCGTGCTCGGCAAAGAGATTGATTGCAGCGAGGATCAGCTTGCGCTTGGCGTACTCGGAAGGCGACAGGTTTGGCTCCATGCGAAGCTCCTCGACAATTTAAGCCCCGCATGTTAAACAATGATCACAAGGAGGCCAAGAGGGGGGAGAGGACGCAGCGGGTGGCGACCGTGGAAAAACCCTTAGGGGATTGCCACTTTCCTGAAGGCGGCCTGCGACTGACGATGCACCAGTGTCCTACAGTAAACGGTGGAGGCACCTCAGCCAAACCACTGATGGCCGCGCGGGTACGGCGATGCTCTGCGCTAGAAGGAGAGTGTCAGACGCAGTCCCAGCACCCGGTCATGGCTGTGCTTGCATAGCATTTTCAGTTGTTAGTTCAGGTCTCGCATAGTGCTATTTCCTTAGGTGAGTGTTTCTGATCACCTGGCAACAGTAAGGCGCACCGTGCCACCCCTCCACAACCTGTGGACCAGAGGCGCCCAGACCAACGATAAAACGTCCTCCAGACATATCCGAAAGTGTCATAGCTGTCATCGCTGCGTTTGTTGGAGATCTCGCAGGCATCTGCATGATTGCGGTCCCAACTGATATCGTCTTTGTGCGTGCTAATATCCATGCTGCAATACTGATGGCATCTGAACCATACGCTTCCGGAACCCAAACGCTCTCATATCCTAGTGCCTCTGCGTGTTGCACATGCTTCATTGGCATGTCTCTTGGCTGGCCCGCGTAACTCAATAAAAGTCCTAGTTTCACTGATCTCTCCTGGTTCAACGTGTCTACTATTTTTCTTCGTTTGTCGATTCATGGTTTGAACAACTAACGATCCCATTCTCTTCACTTTCCACGAAAGACTGGCGCTTCCTTTGTAAAAAAGGATTTCACTGCAGTCTGTGCATCCTCGGTAAGAGAACATATATCCTGACTATCAGCCTCAGAATCGATAATCGTCTCTAGATCATCTTGTAAAGATTGATGGGCAAGAGCCTTTGTCAATCTCTGGGCAATCGGAGGGCCAGAAGCTATCTCGGTCGCCCTTTCAGTAGCTCTATCCAATAATTCATCATTTCCTACAACGCGATTTACCAGTCCCATTTTCATACACTCACTAGCTGAGACTTTTCGAGAGTCGATTAGCATCTCCAAAGCACGTCGAAAGCCAAGTGTTCGAACCAAATGCCACGTAGCGCCCCCATCAGGCACGAGCGCAATTGGGAGAAATGCTTGGTAAAGATATGCATTCTCAGCCATCACAACGAATTCGCAGCTCAGTGCGAGCGACCCGCCAATACCTGCAGCAGCCCCTTGAACCGCAGCGACTTATATCTTAGGAGCACGCGCTGCAGCCAGTAGCATTGGCTTATATTCGTTTACGATCGTCTCAGAAACCATGGCATATTTTCCGTTTCCACTCCGCAGGTCGTGTCCTGCTGAGAACCCGTTCCCTGCTCCCGAAATAACTACTACTCGCACGTCCTCATCTTCATTTGCCTTCGTCATCGCGGATGTTATTTCCAATCGCAACTCCGTGCTAAATGAGTTGAGAACCTCTTGACGATTCATTCTTATGGACGCAACATGACCCTTCTTTTCGTACTCGACTACATTCATGCAGATACCCTCAGTCACGCATATCAATTCCGATCTTCACTCTATTCTTGTGAAATCCCTATTAGTGGGAACCTGATTTGTTCAGAAACTCCTGGAACCCTTTTTGTGTATCCTCACGCAGAACGAGTTCGCCGAGCATGCGGAACTCGTTCATGATCCTTTCCTCAATCGGCTCAAAGTTGGCATTTATCATCGACTTGATGGCAAGTTGCGAAGGATACGAAACGGTATCTAACTCGTTTATAAAAGCGTTGGCGCGGTCATACAGATCGTGTACAGGAACCATTTCAAGCGCCAGACCGTACTCGACAGCTTGGTGCGCGGAGATCGTCCCTCCACGCATTAATATATTTTTGGCTCTATGTCTACCAATCGACTGTGCAAGTAGGAATGTACTGGCGGCTTCGGGCATCAATCCCAGCTTCGCAAATACAAACATTATGCGAGCTGTATCAGCCACTAGTATAAAGTCACAAAGTAACAGCATAGTGGCACCCCAACCAACTGCAGGGCCCGCTACCGCGGCTATCACTGGTTTAGAGGTCTCGTGTAACGTGAAGACTGAATCTACGCCCGCCACATCTCGACTAGCGAATGACTCTGAAGAGGCACTGTTCGAAATAGACGTAAAATCTTCTATATCGTTGCCGGCGGAGAAAACGTCGCCATCGCCTCGTATCAAGATGTAACGAACGTTAGGATTAGATTGCGCCTCTCGCATATACTGATTGAACTCAACGTACATTTTGTGCGTAAACGCATTCTTCTTACGGGGACTCGTGATCGTAAGTGTTGCTGTGTGGCTCTCTATGCCATATTTAATATGTGGCTCTGCGTTATACATTTCACTTTTTCCCTATCTAACAAATTCGTGTCACAGTCGGATTCCACCTTCGAGTAACTCCCGATATATGTTCTCCGTAATGGGCCGATATGACCGTCCCCCTGTATGAGAGCATGGCAGAATGTGGGAAACTGAGCATATCAGGCCGCCTCCCTGGCGAACACCGCGGGCGGTTTTCTCGTGTGGTCAAAAAACTCATGCGGCGGCTAAATGGTAGTATTTCAACAGCCCGCCCAAGCGTTCGTTACAGCCGATTTCTCCACCAACATGATTTCTTGCTTTTCCGGCGATCGGAAATAACAGGATATTGTCTTTACCCTGGTGATTTCGCTCGGCATGATAATAGGCAAGGTAATCGCGGAGGGCACGCCTTAACGACGCTTCACCAAACAGAATCAGCTTCGATAAACACTCGTTCTTAACCGATTTCACCCAGCGCTCAGAAAAGGCATTCAAATTCGGGCTACGTGCAGGGAGTCGCAGCGGTTTCACACCACTGGATTTGATGATTTCCCGAAATGAATGACAGTACTTGGCGTCGCGATCATGGATGAGATACTGGCAATTTTCGAGGAAGCCCCATTCGTCCATCGTGACATTTCTGGCGATTTGTTTTATCCAGGCTTCGTTCGGGTGCGGTGTCATTCCTGCGATCTCAACCTTGCGGCTCTCAAGATGGATAAAGAAGAGCACATAGTAAGTGACCAACCCACGCAGCGTCAGTACTTCCACTGTGAAAAAGTCAGTGCCCGCAAGGACAGACATGTGTGCGCGGATGAAGTCCGCCCAGGTTGTCGTATTCCGACGATTTGGAGCGGGCAGGATACCGTGGCGTTGGAGAATATTGCCTACCGTTTGGTCGGATAGTCTGTAACCGAGGTTTGCCATAGCGCCCACAATCCGGTCGTAGCCCCAGCCCGAATTCTCTCTGGCCATGCGCACGACCAGTTCCTCTATTTCACCGTCAATTCTGGGGCGACCCGGATAGCGGCGTGATTTTGAGCCGTCGAATTTACGTGCGACCAGCTTTCGGTACCAGCCCAGGATGGTATCGGGTTTCATGATACTGGCCACGTCATCGAGGGCCTTACGACCCAGGCGATGAGCAATTTCAGCCAGTGAAGCCCGCTCGGTGTCGGTGAGCCGTAACGGGGTCTTGAGCTGGGCTTTCAGAATCCGGTTCTCTGCCACAAGGTACTCGTTGCGCAAAAGGAGCTCCTGGTCCACTGTCCCTGTAATGTAGGCCAGAATGCGCACCCAATCCATTTCAATCTCCACCGTCGACTCGAAATGTTCAGCCAATTGTACGTTGCTGTTGAGACCTGATACAAAAGCGTGGAGAGTGCTAAGATACTGAATTCACACGGTGGATGAGTTTTTTGACCACACGGGGTCATTCAGGATTGACCGGTTAGGAAAGGATATCTACTCTCGATAGGCCGTTAATAGGTCCTATACTTCGTAGTTCTCGAAGATAACGTTGTACGGCCAGGTAGCGCCTACCATGGCTGAATCACACAGGAGCCTGCCCCGGGCACCACTCGGCTAAGGTCGATCTTTTCGCCTGGTGCCAGAATCCTGACCTCGCATCCCGTACCTCCCGGGAAGTTGAATGTGTTGTCCTGAACCTCGACACCAGCTGAGTTGTACAGCTCTACACCAAAATCACGGCTCTCGCAGTCGTTCCGCCATACCCTGGCTTGAGTGATATGTTCCAGGCTCATGCATGTTTGGCTGTCATTACAGCCGTTATTGGATATCTCTGCACTAATGGAGGAAAGCCCGAACGCTGCGTAGCTCAGGTCGACCACATGGAAGCAGTAGGTATTTTCTGTCTGGGAAGAAAGACATGAAGTCCCGATAATTTTCAGTGTGCAAGGCTGTGCCGGAGCAAACGCAGGCCCGAGTGGTCGCCAGGTCCCGAAAGGCCCCGCTTCAGGATGGGCGTCGTGAGCCACCGTATCGACAGCCAGGGTCAGCCAACGGAGATTGAAGCCAATTCCCGCCGCAGCGGCTACGCCCTGGATAGCAACGACACAACCGAGGCTGCTGGGGACATCGGTAGCGCCGCCGATTGCCAGTTCTGGCGGCAGCAGGAACGAGTCGCAGAAGAGGTCACAATCCCTGACTTCCATCCTGCAACCGCTGTTGTCCAGAAATTGCAGGCAATTGCCTTTGCAGCCGTCGGTGCGGATGTTGTCGAACAACAGTCTGCCGTCTTTGTAACCGACCACACCCGGTCCGACGCGGCAGTTCTTGAAGCCGCAGTCTACAAACGTCACGTCACCTTCAGCAGGAACCACTCCCAGCAGGCCACCGTTGGCGGTGCCAAACATATCGCCGTCGACACTGCCCTCGAGATCATAGTTGTCAGTGAGCACAAGGCCACCGATAACCGTGATACAGGCGCAGCTGTTGCCGAACACCGGAAACGCTTCACTCGCGTAACCGTCAACTTCGACGCCGGAGATCAGAACGTCCTGTCGCGTTGTTGGCGGAGTGGTCTCCGGGCTCATCCAGTCAATGCTGTTGGCAATGGTGAAGCAAAGTACTTCGTCACCAAAGGTCCAGTCGTCACCGCGCATAGCGCCGCGGCAGCGAATATCGCGAATTTCGATCCGGTTGGCGCGATCTGCGGGGTCCTCGCCCGGTAATGGTGGGCTCTTGTAGAATAGAATCACGCCCGGCGCTGCCCTGGTGCTCGAGCCCTCTATCGCAATGCGGGGGAATCGCGGTGGTGGGGAACCGATTGCGCCTGCAGCTTCCCAGATTTCGTAGTTAAATTCGTCTGTGCAGGTAATCGTGGTCTTGTCGGCTCCCGCGCCGACCAGGTTGCCGTCGAAATCGGGTACGATAATGGTGTGCGCCACCTTGAAATTCCCGGATGCCAGGCGCACTGTGCCACCAGCCGGCGTATTGCGCAGTGCCCATTCGAGATTTTCGGTGTCGTCGATGCCGGTCGGAGAGACCCGCCAGCCGCGACCGGTCTCCTTCAAGTAATCTCTAGCCGGGGGCGGATCACCTTCCGTATTGTATGTCTCTGGTGTTGTATCGCTGGCAACTGACGTTTTGTTGATCACTGCGGCCGCACCCAGTCCGGCGAGGCCGCTCAATACGGATCGTCTGGTAAGCGAATTGCGCATCTGGTAATCCTCCTGTGTTAAGAAGCGGAGCTGCCTGCAATCATTCGATTCGACAGGCTCGCCGGCTGCCACACTCCGCGCATTCCGGATCAGGCAACGCGTAGCATCCTATTTTCCCGGTTGCCGTTCGCTTACGTAGACGGTGCCCGCCGCGCCGAAATAGAGGCGTTTCATGTCCCAACTGATGGAGGGGCGGGTTTCTCCCAGTGGTGCGGTCGGAAATCCCAGTTCGACGCTGAGATTGCGCGGTGTCGACCATTGCGATTTGAGTGACTCGCGCGTCGCCATGAACACATCGAAACCACCAGTATCGCGGTCGGAGGCAAAGACGATGGTCAGGGCGTCGCGCGCGAGATTGGGCTGACGGTCATCCGACGGTGTATTCAGTTCCGCCACCGGCGTGCCCGCGGAGAAACTGCCGTCTGGCAGCATTTCACTCCGGTAGATATCCTGGTCGCCGCCCACGTTGCTCGAGTAATACAGGAAGGTACCTCCCGAGGTGTTCACCAGAGCCGGGCTGAATTCCACGCCCGTGGTGTTGGGTCCGTCCGGCGCACAGCCCAGATTGACCGCAGGACCGAAACTCTTCGCCGGCTCGGGTCGGTACTGTGTGACGTACATGTCGGGCCCGCCGCAGGCACCCTGTCCGGGGCGGTCCGACACGAACATCAGCCAGTGGCCCGCCAGCGGTGTGGGGCAGAAATCCTGGGCGGTATCCAGGCTGACAGGGTCTTCCAGGCGGGTGCGATCGGTGAATTCGCCCTTGCGACCATCGCGCCGGTAGGTCCAGATATCCAGTGTGCCGGCACTGCTAGAGGCCGTGTACAGCAGATTGCCATCGCGGGACTCGATGGGGCAGCCCCCGCCGACGGTCGCCACCGGCGTTCCCCACTCGGAGAAACCGGGTCCGGCCTGTGCCGAGAGCGCCAGGCTGATCAACAGCGGGGCATACAAAGCCCTGCTTGCTTGTTGCCGTCGGTATAGAAGGTGGTGATCGTTGTTCATAGTTCCCTCCACGGGTATCAGATCGCGGCCCCAGTGGCCGGTTTTTGATCGGGTTGCTCCGCTGTCGCTAATGTCAAAAAACTAGCGCAGGCTTCGCCCGTGGAGGGTGAAAATCCGGTGAAAGTCCGGTGAATTTGAAATTTTCACCGCCTGGACCATACTTTAGGTCAGGTTTCCGGCCCAGTTCCATGTCGCTTGAGGTCATGATGCACTCGTCTGAAGCGCACTACCGATTCGGTGAATTGCTCTTCTGTCCGAATTCCGGGCGCCTGTTCCGTGGGGAGCAGGAGATCCGTCTCGCGCCGCTATCCCGCAAGTTATTGAGTGCGCTGGTGCGGCACGCGCCCGCGGCACTTTCTGCAGAAGACCTGAAGCGGGAAGTTTGGGATGGTCGGTATGTTACACAGGCGACCATCAAGCAGCGGGTCAAGTTGTTGCGGCGTGCCATCGACGACGATGCGCAGGCGCCCCGCTTTATTGCCCTGGATCGCGGAATTGGTTACCGACTGAAACCCGCGGTGACCGCTGAAGAACCCGATGCCGAACGGGTGAACGTGTCAAGGCATCGCGGCCCCACGCGACCACTGACTCGTATGGCCACCTTAGGCCTGCCGCTTCTCGGACTGCTGCTCGTGTTTTTCGCAGCAGGGGCGCGGAAGATTGGCCCCTCCGCGGGCCCCGAACTCCCTGCAACAGAACCTGCCAGAGCTGAAGCCGTCGCGCTTGTCGAACAGGGCAACCTGTTCTATCAGCGGCGGGCCGAGGGTGACATCGGGCGTGCCCATGATCTTTACCTGCGAGCCACTGCTGCTGACCCTGACTACCCCGAGGCCTGGTTAGCGCTCGTGGGTGTTTATACACAGCAATACTGGTCGACCGGTGAACTGGACCGTGAAGAGTTCCTGAGGTTGCAAAAGCGGTCGATCGAGCGGGCCCTGGCGCTGGATCCCCGCCTGGCACAGGCTCATGTGCGACAGGCCCAGTACTACGGCTACTCAGGCGAGAAAGACCTGGCGATCTATCATCTGGAACGAGCGCTGGAACTGGAACCTGACAATATTTTGGCGCTGTCGCTCCGTGCGAGCGACCTGTTCCGTTCCGGGGAACGAGAGCGATCTGCCGGCTTGATGCAGCGCATCGTGGAACTGGAGCCTTATTCGGCCGTTAGTCGGCACAACCTCGCGGTTACGTTGCTTGCGCTGCACAGGTTGAGCGATGCAGAAAGGGAGCTGGAGCTGGTGAAAACCATACACCCCTCCCTGGCGGATTCGATGGCCCTCGAGTACGGCATCTTGCGCATCCTGCAAGGCCGGCCGGATGAAGTGCTGGAACTGTTGCCTCAGCTGGACGAGACGGCGGATAGACTGGCCCTGCAGGCGATGGCGCTGAGTGACCTTGGGAAAGCCGCCAGGAGCCGGGCCGCCCTGTCGGAACTGGAGAAGATTCCCGGTGCGCTTGCCCGGCTTCGTGAGGGGGAGGCTGAGGCCTACATCTTTAGAACGGACACCCGGCAGCGTACCGTCGCCGCGATTCGAGCGACCGATAGCGAGCGGTCGAAGGGTTATCGGCTGGTAAGCGGAATGATTGACGATTCCGACTACTCACCCTTTCTGGCCCTGGGTGATCGGTACGGTCGGGACGCTGACCGGGAATCCGGCGACAATGAGACCTAGCGGGCTTGCGGCGACGCAGCCGCGGCCAAATTGACGAGGGTAGCTACTTGGCCGGCGTAATCGTAAACCCCTTCACGAAACCGGCCGTCAGCGGGTCCGGCATTTCGGCGATGAAGGCATAATCCCCGGGCGCCAGTTCCACCGTGAAATAGCCATGGGCGCCGGCAGGCAGGTCGTTGATGCCGCCGATGAACTCCCCGGGGTTCGGGTCCTGCAGGTCCGTGGGGGTGCGCCAGACCACCCACGCGCTGGCCCGGGCGATGCTTTCTGTGAAATCCAATCACCCGATCTCCACAGCTCTGGCTGGCTCCACCCGCCCCTGGGCTCTACCCAAGCCCCCTGAAAACCCCCAACTGAACGCATTTGATTAACTATAATTCTATATAAATCAGATAGATATGAGAAAATTGGAGTTCTCCGGACAGCGCATTGCCGCTGCCAATCCGCACCCCGCAAGGAGGCTCCCATGCAACTCGCCCAACTGGTTACCCGCCGTTCCATCGACGATCTGGAAGCGGAACTCATATCACTTTCAGCGCGCATCAATGCGGCGGAATATGACTTCCTGATGCTCATCCGCGAATTCGATCTGAGGCAGGGCTGGAAGCCCTACCTGTTCAACAACTGCGCCGAGTGGCTGAACATGAAGTGCGGTATCTGCCCGGGTACCGCGCGGGAAAAAGTACGGGTGGCCCGCGCGCTGTTCGACCTGCCTTTGATCTCGGCAGCTTTCCAGGGCGGTGACCTGTCCTACTCCAAGGCCCGCTCACTCACGCGGATCGCCAGCCCCGAAAACGAGGGGGCATTGCTCGAATTTGCCGTCAAGGCGACCGCGCAACAGGTGGATGATTACTGTCGCCGGCGGCGCAATGTGCTGAAGGACGAATCGCTGGCGGATGCCAGACGGCTGCACCGGGAGCGCTACCTGTCTCGCTCGGTGCACAGTGATGGCAGCATGACGATCTCGGTGGAGTTGCCTCAGGAGAGCGGCGAACTGGTGATGAAGGCGCTGGAGATGGCGCTGGGCTCAATGGATTCCGATACCGAGAGTGACGACGAATATGATGACGCGGAAGAGGAGACCCTCCAGCAACGGCAGGCGGACGCCCTGGTTGCCGTGGCGAAGGGCTATTTGAACGGCGGCGCCGACAAGGGTAGCTGCACGGCAGATCACTATCAGGTGGTGGTGCATGTGGATGAGGAAGCCCTCCGTGGGGAACCGGGTAAGACTGGCCAGAGTGACCTGCCGATCGAGACGGTCAGGCGGTTGTGCTGTGACGGTGCCATTGTGCCGGTTACAGAGGATGACAAAGGCAACCCACTGCATGTGGGACGTAAACATCGGGTGGTACAGCCGGCTCAAAAAAGGGCCCTGTTAGCGCGGGATAAGTGCTGCCAGTATCCGGGGTGTACTCATGAAAAGTGGTTGGACGCGCATCACGTGGAACATTGGGCCGACGGCGGAGAAACTAGCCTGGAAAATCTGGTATTGCTGTGTTCGAAGCATCACCGGCTGCTGCACGACGGGGAATTCGAGATCAAGGCCGGGCCCGATGGCGATTGGCAATTTCGACGAGGCTAGATATTTCACCCAGTCACGGGCGTCCAGATTCTGGAAGTCCAGTCGACAGGCGCGTGATAACAGAATCAGCGGGCGCATCTACTCTCGACAGGTCGCCGATATGCCCTACACTTTGTTCTGAGGTCCTGGTTGATAGATGCCCGACATGTGCTGGGGCGTAACAGTAAACATCAAACCGCTGGCAGCATGGATTGCGCTGACCGCGAGCATGTTTGTGCCTGCCGCACTGTTGCCATGCAACGCAATCGCTCAGCAAGAAAACCTCGAGACAATTGAAGAAACTGTGGTTGTCGGCACGCGACGCCAGGGCCGCACAGTCGTCGAGACGGCTGTGCCGGTTGATGTTTTTAACCGCCAGGATATCGACAGCGTATCGTCCGACGACATGCTCGACATCATTAGCACGCTGGTGCCCTCATTTCAGGTCCAACGTTTCGCGATCAACGACGGCGCGACCTTTGTGCGCCCGCCCACGTTACGTGGCATGAGTGCGGACAAGATTCTGGTGCTCGTCAACGGCAAGCGCCGCCACCGCAGCGCGCTGGTGCGGCTGACCGAAGATGGTGTCAACGGACCTGATCTTTCAACTATTCCAAGTATTGCCCTGAAATCCGTAGAGGTCCTGCGCGATGGCGCATCCGCTATGTACGGTTCGGACGCCATCGCCGGCGTGTTCAATTTCAATCTCAGGGACTCCGCGGAAGGTGGCGAAGTTCGTCTGCAGACCGGCATGTACACCGAGGGTCATGAAAGCGGGTATCTGCTGTCGTTTAATCAGGGTTTTCGCCTGGGCGGAGCCGGATTTGTCAATATCAGCGCGGAACTGTCGGACAATGAACCGACCAGCCGCGGGACGTTTTACACGCAAGGTGGCTTTTCAACCAGGGAGACCGCGCAGGTTTTCGGGCTTTTCGATCACGACCGCAATCCTGCCACGCCAGATCAGCAGCGCTTCGGCCCGGACGCATTGACAGAAGTTTACGATGAGGTCACCGGAGAGTTGATTACGCTTGCCCGCGGCAGCGACGGCATTCCTGATGACACCGACACCCGTTACGCCGACAACCTCTGGTCTGCTGAAGTCAGCGACAGCCACCTGGTGCAGATATGGGGCGCGCCAGACAACGAATCATTTCGCTCATTCATCAATGCGGGCTTGGAACTGGGTGGGGGAAATGAACTGTACGGCTGGATGAATTACTCCCAAAGCGATTCAAACAGCAGTTTCTTCTATCGGACTCCGGCTGACGCCACATTGGTGCCGCTGCGTATGGAGACCGGCGAGATATATAACCCGCGCGACCGTTATCCGGCGGGCTTCACACCGCGCTTTGCCGGCGAAGTCGTTGACATGGGGGTCACCGCTGGCATCAGGGGTGATTTTGGGAACGGCCTGTTGTATGACTTCAGTGCCCGCTGGGGCGAAAGCCAGATCAAATACACGATCTACAACACGTTGAACCCCTCACTTGGGCCGGAATCACCGACCTCGTTCCGCCCGGGCGACCTGGTTTCGGATGAGTCGGCGTTCGCCGCGGACTTCGTGCTGCCTGTGAATGTCGGCTTAGCCAGCGACCTCAATGTTGCATTTGGTCTCGAGTATCGCGACGAGGGTTACGAACTGGGTAAAGGAAACTTAAAATCGTACGAGGTCGGACCCTTTGCGTTTGCAGACCCGTTCAACTTCGAAATCGACGTCGACGAAGCGGCGGCAGGACAGAATGGCGGTAGCGTTGGCTGCTACATTCCCGGTCCGCAGTTTGACCTGACGAGCTTGTGCCGCCCTGACGATCCTATTCACAACGTCGGCCTGGTCGGTTCGAATGGCTTCCCCGGCTATCGACCAGAGAATGCATCGAGCTACGGAAGGGACAGCTGGGCGGGCTATATCGATCTCGAAGCGGACCTTAGCGAGCGCTTGCTGGCCTCGATCGCGGGCAGATACGAAGATTTTTCCGACTTCGGCTCAAATTTCAGCTGGCGCTTCGCCGCTCGCCTGCAGGTAAATGACGTGTTAGCGCTACGTGGGTCTGCGGGCACCGGTTTTCGCGCGCCGACACCGGGCCAGATCTCGAGTATCAGTGTTCTGACCGGGGCCTTTCAGGGCGCCCCGGTAACACGGGGAATCTTCCCGCCGCAGGACCCGGCTGCGCAAATTTTCGGCGCAACCCCGCTGCAGGATGAGACCTCGACCCAGTTCACATTCGGTCTTGCAGTGCAGCCGTCCGATGCACTCACAATTACCCTCGACTATTACTTCATCGCGCTGGACGACCGGATCTGGGTGTCGTCGAATTTCGATGTGAGTCCGGCGGACCGTGCACAGCTCATTGCGCTGGGTGTACCCGGTGCCGACCAGTTGACCACTGTCAGATTCTTCACCAATGACATGGATACGGAGACCAGCGGTGTAGACCTGGTTGCACAATACGACGTTGACTGGAATGCGGGGCATACCCTGTTGTCGCTGGCGGTCAACGTCAATGACACAAAGGTAACGCGCAGGACGGATCGACAGAGCGATCCCGCTAACCCGGACCCGGTGTACTTCCTCAGTGACGGCGACGTGTTCCAACTCGAAAATGGTGAACCGGAATTTCGAGCAAACTTCACCGCCACACATAACTGGGCTAATGTCAGTGCAACGCTGCGTGGCAACTGGTATGGCGACTACAAGTTCGCCAACCCGTCACTGAGCCAGGTCCAGGATATGAGCGGGGATGTTTACTGGGACCTCGATCTCACCTGGAAGGCGAGTGAGGCACTTAGCGTCACTCTCGGCGGCAGAAACATCTTTGATGCAGCTCCCGATCCGCAACCAGGCTTCTTTGCGTGTTGTGGCATGACTGCACACGAGAACTCGGTGATGGATTGGCAGGGCCCGTATTATTTCCTGCGCGGAGTTTTGCGCTGGAACCAGTGAATCGGAGAGGGTACGGGAAGCCAGCAGCACCGCGGCCCCTCTCAAGCCGTATCGCATCGCATGTCTTCGTGAACGGGCACACCTGCTACAGTGCAACACCCCGTGGCGGGCCAGTGACCCGCACTTAAATACCGCTATCGGGTCGGGTCTACTGTGGTAGCACCGGCAGTGAAATCCGGGAAGCCCGCTCATCACCAGTCTTCACCGACAACTGCGCGTCCGGGAAGGGCGGCTTTTCCATGTTGTCCTTGTCCCCGCCCACGATCGCCACACGCAGGCGATTGCCTTTGTTGACGCGATAGACCACAGGCATGATATCGAAATTGATTTCGACCACTTCGCCGGGACTCAGCATCTGCTGGTCTTCCCGGTAGGCGCGATGCCAGGGGATATCCAGGGTATTCCAGGGCGCTTTGCTCTCCTTGCGCAGGGAGACTCTCAGGCTGCCTTCGGTGATGTAGTTGGAGCGGCCACTGGCATCAACCTCTTCCAGCAGCGCGTAGACATCCGCATCCGGGGTGCTGGCAGACAGGTAGATTTTCACCAGCGGAATACCGGCAATCACCAGGTCCTTCTGCATCGGGGGCGTGGTGAAGGTCAGTGCCCGGCTGTCATTTTCTGCCATGTCGGGATAGTTGACCTGGGTGCCGTAATTGGAGTCCCAACGGGTTGCGGTACCGGTGGTAGTGTCCAGATTGACCTGGTATTCCACTGCTGCGGCGGCTTCGGGTGCCTGCGCCGTCAGCACATGATCGGTGTTTTCGCCAGCAGTCGGATCGAAATAGTAGCTGACGCGCTGCTCAATCGGGAAGCCTGCCAGAGGAATCCAGCGCCAGCTTTCACGCATGGTGTCCACTTCGGCGACGTGAATATTGGGCTCGTCCATCACGCCGTTTTCAATGCCTTTCAACCAGTAGTCAAACCAGCGCAGCATCTCGGTACCGTAGATTTTAATCCACTCTGCCTGTTCTGCTTCATTATTGGTCACATGGGACCAGGGGCCAAAGGCCATCTTCTGGGGCCCCTGGTAGTTTCGATAATACAGCAGGGTATCGGTGGTGTAGGGATCGTGCCAGGCACCCAGGTGATAGATGGCGACTCCGGACTCGTTGATCGCCTGCATCACACTGGAAGGCATGTCCTTCAGCCAATCAAATTCGGGGGCGGTTGAGTCGCGGAATTTTGCCGCCCCCAGGGGGGCAATGGGATCGAAATTGGTCGCGTGTTCTTTCACCGCCGCCGCGGCCAGAGAGCCATCCGTGTCGGTATCCACGGGGGCCGGCTTGCGCACTTTATCCAGGTACTGGGTGCCTTTGCCCCAGCTTTCCACCTGGTCTTCACGCAAGATGCCGCCGCGGCGAATGGCGTCATAAAAATCGAAATAGCCATTTTCGGGGGTAATGGCCTTGAGTGCGGGGTGCCTGGTGCTGGCGGCCATGTACTGGGTGATGCCCATATACGACACGCCATACATACCCACATTGCCGTCACTGAAATCCTGTTTGGACAGCCAGTCGATCACATCAAACGCATCGCGCGTCTCAGGGGCGCTGAACAGGCCTTCGTAGCGACCAAACGAGGCGCCGCCGCCGCGCACGTTGACACAGACAATCACATAACCGTGTTTTGCCAGGCGCTGCAAGGCGGGTTCGCTGTCGATATTGACGATCCCCTCGTCAAACTGGCGGTGGTACCGGGAGTAGGTCCACAGTACCGGTAAAGCCTCCTCGGTCACCACGCCGCCGATGGCGGGACGGGATATATCCGCGGCCAGTCGGGTTCCGTCGCGGGTGGTAATGTAAACAGAGCTGGTTACCCAGCCATTAAAGCGCTCTTCCGAATAGCCCTCGTAGCGGCCAAATTCAGAAACCTTCTGGACTTGCTGGTGCTGTGCCGGGCTATCGGTATCGGTTTTTGCCGACCCCTGGCTGTAGCCCGCAACCAGCAGGCCCGTCGCCAGCAGGCAGATCACCCAGAGTTTACTGAGATGCTGTTTCAAGATCATTTACCTCACTGCTTAACATTACGCGAACTACCGCGAAAAAATCGAAGTCGTCACCGCGCCACCTTCTGCTGAATCGAACTTCCCCGACCCGACAGAGCTGGCACAGGGGGGCGACTATAAACCATCATCCAATATAAAAATACTGTTGACATAATATTATAGTTAGTGTAATTTTCTTCAGACAAGTAGGAAAGACACAAACAATCCGGAATCACTTCGCTAACGTCTCGGGGGAGATCAGCATGAAGCTCAACAGAACCGCGCTGGCCATTGCCTGCGCAGCCGCAACTTTTTCAACCTCTACCGCCTTTGCCCAGGGAATGCTGGAAGAAGTGGTAGTAACCGCCCAGAAACGCGCCCAGAGCGCCCAGGATATCGGTATCACGATGTCTACCATGGGTGGTGACGACATCCGCAACCTGGGGGTTTATGAGGCCTCAGGCCTGACCGATTTCGTCCCCAACATGGAGTTGTCCAACTCCGGCGACTCGGATATCCCCATCTTTGTCGTACGGGGTGTGGGCCTGCAGGACTACAACACCAACAATACGCCCACCACCGCCGTGGTCGTGGACGATGTCTACCAGCCTTACGGCGTGTACTCCGCGTTCTCCATGTTCGATAGCGAGCGGGTGGAAATCCTGAAAGGCCCACAGGGTGGTCTGTACGGCCGCAACTCCACCGGTGGCGCCATCAACTTCATCTCCCGCAAGCCGAGCTTCGACGAGATGGAAGGCGACGCCGCCATCGACGCCGGCAAGTACGGCCTGCTGAACTTCCGCGGTGGTTTCAGCAGCCCATTGGGCGACCGCGCCGCCCTGCGCATCGCGACCCAATACGACAGCAGCGATGGCTACTACTACAACACCCATCTGCGCCGGGATACCGGTGGCAAGGACAAGCTGCAGGCCCGCCTGACCCTGTCCGTCGATGTGACCGATACCCTGAGCGCGGACCTGCGTTATACCTATGGCCGGGACAAGAGTGAGATGGGCATTCCGGAACCTAACGGCTGGCTGGACCCGAACACTGCCTTCGGCCCGACCGGACTGGAAACCGCTGCGGGCCCGCTGCCCGACATCCTGGGCCCTAACCTGGCCCCCTGTGACGCTGCTGTGGCCACCGGCATTCCCGACAGCAGCTGTGTCAACCTGAACGGTGCCCGGGGAGACGGCCGCTACCGCGGTGCCGAGTCCCGGAATCGCCACAACGACGATGAGTTCAATGCCGCCACCCTGAGCCTCAAGTGGGATATCGGCGAGGTCACCCTGGACTCCATCACCAATTTCACCACCCTGGACTTCCTGCACCAGAACAACAGCGGCTCACTCGGTATTGGTCCGGACGAAGCCAATCGTGCGGATTGGGAAGCGGTGTCAGACGCTACCGGTCGAAACATCAACTACGACGATACCTATATCACCCTCTACGATTCGGAAATGGAGTCCTGGTCCCAGGAGTTGCGCCTGTCGTCCAACAACATCGAGGGCTTCAACTGGATGGTCGGTGTGGTCTACGCGAAAGACACCATCGACGAACTGCGCGATTGCAGCTTTGGCGCGCTGCTGTTCGCCGACCAGGTCGCTTTCCCCGGTTGCGGCTTTATGCCCTTCGAGCAGGATACCGAAGCCACCTCAATTTACGGCCAGGTCGTGTTCGACATCACCGATAACCTGACCCTGACCACGGACCTGCGCTACACCCAGGAGAAGAAGGACTACGACGGTAGCACGAACCTTCACGACGGTGCCTGGGCCTACTACGCGTTCGGTTACGCGGCAAGTTACGAGGAAGCCCTGGCCATCTTCGGCGGCGACCCCAAGGCACCCCTGGTGCTGGCGGAAAACAAGACCGACTACGATCAGTCCGAGCCCTCCTGGAAGGTGAACCTGGACTACCATGCCTTTGAAGATACGCTGCTGTACGCGAACATCGGCCGCAGCTTCAAGTCCGGCGGTTTCTTCGGCGGCTTCTTCTTCGACCCGCGCGGAGTGGAGTCCTACGATCCGGAGACCAACACGGCCTACGAGGCGGGCTTCAAGTCCACCCTCGCCGATAACACCGTGCAGTTGAACGGCTCTGTCTTCTTCTACGACTACAAGGACTTCCAGTCACCCCTGGGTATTCCGGACCCGGCCAGTGGCGCGACCTTCTCCGGCCTGACCAACATGGGTGATGTGGAGACCTACGGTGCGGAACTGGATCTGCGCTGGGCGCCCATCTACGGGCTGGACCTGCGCGCCGCCGTCGGTTACCTGAACACCGAGATTGTCAAGGCGCCCCCGGGCCTGGGTGTGGTCCTCGACCTGCTGCAAAACCCGGTTGATGTGGAAGGCAACGAGTTGAACGACGCACCCCAGTGGAGCGCCAACCTGTTCGGCCGTTACGATTTCACCGTCACCGATTCCATCAGCGCAGCGGTACAGGCTGATGTCAGCTGGACCGACGACTACTGGCTGGAAATCACCAACGAGCCCTACGCGGCGGAAGACGGTGTCGCACTGGTGAATGCCCGGATCGAGCTGTACGCGGCTGATGAATCCAGCTGGCGCGTGGCGGCCTGGGGCAAAAACCTCACCGACAAGCAGTCTCGTACGGCCACCAACTACGATGGCATCTTCAGTAACTACAGCTACTGGAGCGCGCCGCGCACCTACGGCGTGACCCTCTCCTACGAGTTCTGACCGCAACGGCAGAACCTCTGAGGATCAAAAGGCGGCTTGCTTGCAAGCCGCCTTTTTTATGTACAGGATGTACGGTATGTCGCGGGAGCCATGGATGGCGAGAGCGGCGAATGTACAGGATGTACGGTATGTCGCGGGAGCCATGGATGGCGAGAGCGGCGAATGTACAGGATGTACGGTATGTCGCGGGAGCCATGGACAGCGGGGCACGCACGAAGGACGAACAATGAAGCTGGCATTTTCCATGCCGCACATGGTGCGGGTGAAGGCGATGACACAGCCCTGGGAAGCGGCGGTAACCGGTGCGGACCAGACGCGGCTGGCAAAGTTGGCCGAACGCCTTGGCTACGAGATGATCGCCGTACCGGAGCACCATGTGGTGCCACAGTCGCACAGGGAGTTGTCCGGCCCACACTACTTCAACGCGATCACCGCCATGTCATACTGGGCGGGGGCAACCGGGTCAATCCGGGTCAACAGCTGTATCACCATCCTCCCTTTGCAGCACCCCATCATCACGGCCAAGGCCCTTGCCACCATGGACTGGCTGTCCAGTGGTCGGGTCACGGTTACCTTCGCGGTTGGCTGGTTGCAGGGTGAATTCGAGGCCCTGGGCGTCGATTATCATCAACGAGGCGCGATCAGCGAAGAGTATATCCAGGCCATCATCGAACTCTGGACGGCGGACAATCCCGAGTTCGAGGGCAGGTACGTCTCCTTCCGGGATATCGCCTTCGAGCCCCGCTGTGTCCAGAAACCGCATCTGCCGGTCTGGTTCGGCGGGGACGCCGATGCCGTGCTGCGGCGCACCGCCCGTTACGCCAGCGGGTGGTGGCCCTTCCTCACCCCACCCGAGGAAATCCCGGCCAGGATCGACTTCATCAGGTCACAGCCGGACTACAATGGCCAATTGACCGATGTATTCTACGGTTTCGCCACGTCCCGGGTCGGGGAAGGCCACGTCGAGCAGGAGGACCCCCGTGCCAGGCCCGGCATGACGAAGCAGGAGATTATCGATCGCCTGTGCTGGCTCGGGGAACTGGGAATCACCTGGAGTTCGGTGCCGATCCCGAAGGTGCAGTGTATTGAAGACTATTGCGACTACGCGCAGTGGGTTGCCGAAGAGATCATGCCCGCGGTGAAATGACCTCCGGAGTTCGAGTTCACGACAACAACCCTCTTCTACAGTGGACTGAGTAAGAAGGAACCTCCATGGACAGCGAATACAGCAACAAAGTGGCACTTGTCACCGGCGGTGGCCGCGGCTTTGGCAAGGCCTTTGGTTTCGCCCTGGCCGAAAAAGGCGCAACCGTATTCCTGATCGACCGGGATGGCGCCGCGGCGGAGAACGCAGCCGCGGAAATTGGTGATTCAGCTTCGGGATTGGCGGCTGATGTCACCGACGAAGCCCGCATAAAAGAGATTTGTGCGGATATCACCGGCCAATGCGGCGGCATCGACATTCTCGTCAACAACGCAGGACTTCACAGCCAGGAATACAGCCGGCCCCTGGCCGAGATGGGCGTGGAGAAAATTCGCCGGCTGTTCGATGTCAACGTCGTCGGCACCGCCAACTGTACCCTGGCGGCGGCCCCCTGCATGGCGCAGCGTGTGGGGGCAAGCATTGTCAATATCGCGTCGGCCGCTGCTTTTTCGGGTGGCGGTTACGGCACCTCGAAACTCGCCGTCATTGGACTTACCATGACATTTGCAAGGGAACTGGCGGCAGACGGCATACGCGTCAATGCCATCGCACCGGGGGTCATATTAACGGACACCATCCGCACGGAAATGCCGGCTGATACACTGTCCCGGGTCAAATCCATGCAGTTCCTTTCCACCGACGGTGAAGAGCAGGATATCGTCGACGCGATGCTGTTTCTCACGTCTCCAGCGGCAAAATTCATCACCGGGGAAACCCTGCGGGTAACCGGGGGCTTTGCCGCAGGCATCTAGTGAAAGCGACGGTTCTCAAAAAAAAGGAAACGGGCCTGGATCAGTTAACTTTGTCAGCAAAGCAGGAGTGGCGCGCCGGTTGGACGCTAGTGCTGGCCGCGTCCCTCGGCTTTTCTTTCTATTCGGTGATGCTCGCCAGCACCGGATTGTTCATGGGGCCATTGGGTGAGGAGTTCGGCTGGAGCCGCACTCTGCTGTCTTCCGGCCCGTCCATTGCAACTATCATGACGGCACTGCTGGGTCCTCTCCTGGGCATGCTGATAGACCGTTTCGGCACACGACGTGTAGCACTCCCCGGCCTGGTGCTGACAACCGTCTCGATTGCCTCCTTCAGTCTGCTCGGCGGCTCACAGGTACAGTGGGTAGTCCTGTGGGTCCTGTTCGGCGTCGTGTCGGTCAGCATCAAGTCGACAGCCTGGACAACCGCTGTGGTCGGCGTATTCAAGAAATCCCGCGGACTGGCACTGGGACTGACCCTGTCGGGCACAGCCGTTGCCCAGAGTGCGGTGCCACCGCTCGGCAATTACCTGATTACCGAGTTTGGCTGGCGGGCTGGCTTCGTCTGGCTCGGTATGGGCTGGGGCGGCATCACCCTGGTCATGTGTCTGCTGTTTTTGTTCGACGCGCGTGACCGGGTCGCCCGGAAACGCAAAGCAGACATACGCGCCGGGCGGGAGCCTGGTCGGGAGTCACCCGCCATCGAGCTTTCCGGCCTGACGATTCCCCAGGCCTGGCGGGACTCGGCGATCTGGCGGCTCGCCATTTCCAATTTCATCGTCATGGTGCTGACCATGGGGCTGGCCATCCACCTGTTTCCCATTCTCACCGAGGCGGGCGTCTCGCGGTCCAATGCCGCCTGGCTCGTCGGTCTTTCAGGCATCGCCGGCATAGTCGGCAAACTGGTCACGGGCGTACTGCTGGACCGATTCCGACCCAACTGGATTGGCGGTGTTACGCTGGGAGCGGCGGCTTTGGCCTTTGCCCTCCTGCTGGACGGGATACGCTCCCCCACGATGATTCTCATTGCGCTGCTGGTGAACGGCTACGCCGCAGGCACCAAGACCCACATCACCGGCTTTCTGACGGCAGGCTACGCTGGTATGAAGAATTTTGGGGCAATTTATGGCGTGATGTCGTCTTTGATGGCGCTTGCCGCGGGCATGGGGCCCATGCTGGCCGGCCTGATCTATGACCTGTCGGGCGACTATCGCTTATTCCTGATTGCCGGCACCGTGGGGTGTGCCCTGGGCGGGCTACTGATCGTCAGTATGCCGCCCTACCCTGACTGGGATCAGCAGGGGGAAACGCAGGGGGCAGCGGGCCGGGTGCAGTGACGCCAGCCCGGCCGTCATGGCTCCGGCTTCTCCAGGGAAACCGGAATCGCGCTCATCCGCGGCATGGCATTGATACTGGCCAGATTCCGATCGGTACTGATCAACAGGTTGGTATTACTGCCCACCTCGTCGTATTCGCCCTCGCCCGGTAACTGGCCGAAACCGTGGGTTATGGATACAACCCCCGGACGCAGGTCCGGGTCAAGCTCCGCGCGGGCGGCGATCACCCCATGGTCAGAGCGTATGCTCACCGGGTCACCGTTAGCCAGGCCTTCGCGCCGCATGTCCCGGGAATTGAGGTAGGCGCGGTTGGAGCTGATCCGCTGGCGGATCGAAGGCAGGTCGCGGCAGGCGGAATTGAGGGTATCGCGGTGCCGCCGCACGGCCATGCGGTAGGGACGACCCGGCTCCTGCGCGGCTCCGTAAGCCTGCGCCAGTTCCCGGGCGACATCGTCGGGCATCAGCGCAAAGCGGTGGCTGTTATCTGCGGGTGTGGGCGCCAGCACCTGCTGCTCCTCGATGTACAGGCCCCGCTCCGCGGTCCGGATTTTTTCAAAGGGCACCGCAGCATGGCGGGCGGCGATAGCCAGCAGCGCCTCGGTGTCCGGTGCGGTGGTCATATCCAGCGCCTGCTCCCAGTAGTTCAGGGTCACGCCCAGGCGCCTGGCCAGTGACCAGAAATAGTAGTGGTCGTCCCGCACGTCCGATCCCGCAGGTGGCGAGGCGACCGCCGGGGTGAAGCGGGTATAGGCCTCGGGGGTGACCAGTTCCTCGTACAGAAATAACGGCAGATCGGCGCGCTCGTACTGCAGCGTCGGCGGCAGGATATAGTCTGACAGCTGCGCGGTCGTGGTCATGGTCGGCTCGACGGTGACCAGCAGTTCCAGCGACTCCAGTGCGCGCACGATCTTGTGCTGGTCGGGCACCGCCGAGGCCGGGTTGCCGCCGTGCACGATCAGGCACCGCACCCGACCCTCCCCCGGCTGCAGGATTTCATCGGCGAGAATGCCGGTGGGCAACTCCCCGTCGATCAGCCCGTAATCGCCAATACGGCTCTTGTAGCCCTGCTCCCACCAGCGCGGCGCCGGCACGACTTGCGCGGCCCGCGGGTAGCGCGCCTTGATTGCGCCCGGGTTGGGCACGGTTTCGCCGGCCCGCACGAAACGGCCGCAAATCACGTTCAGCGCCTCGATCAGGTGTTCCGCCAGGTTTGGAAACGGCGCCATATCCGGCCCCGTGGCGCTGGAGGCGGCACCTCTACTGGCGTCGTGGGCGAAAACGCGCGCGGCCTCGTGCAGGGTATCCACCGGGACGTCTGCCCGGGCCGCCACATGGTCCGGATCGAAAGGCGCCACCGCCCGGCGCAGTGCCTCCAGGTCATCGGCGTGCTGGTCGCAGAACGCGCGATCCTCCCAGCCCTGCGCCAGGATGATATGAATCAGGCCCGCCAGTACGGCCACGTCCTCACCGGGTAAGGGCTGCAGGAGTACATCGGCAAACCGCGCTGTCTCCGTGCGGCGCGGGTCAATGACGATCAGCTTCATGCCGCGCGCCCTGGCGTCTTTCAGACGCTTCAACGGATTGCGGTTATCAAAATTGTTAGTGCTGATGGTAACCAGCGGATTGGCCCCGACCAGCAGGCAGACATCACCGCGGTTGAAGGGGTCCCTGCCCCCGGGCCAGATGCCGATGCGGCCCAGGGCGACGGCTTTCGAGGACTGGTCAATGGTCACCGAGGAAAAAGCCTTCGGGCTGCCGATCGCCGCCAGCAACTCGTTCATCATCGTGACCGAGGACGAGGTAAAGAAGGCGCCCCCGCCTTTGTAACCGGCCACGGCCTCCGCACCGTCCCGCTCGATAATCGCTGCCATGGCAGCGGCAATTTCATCCAGGGCCTGCTCGGTGGGTATGGGATTGAAGCTGCCGTCGGGCTGACGCTTCAGCGGCTGCAGAATACGATCGGGACTGTTGTGGGCCTCGGTGGATTTCATGCCCTTGAAACAGGCGTAACCCATGGTCTGTGGATCGTGGTGATCGCCGCGGATATCCACCAGCCTTCCCGCGTCGTCGGTGGTGACCACCACCCCACAGTGGCCCATGCACAGGCGGCAGAACGACAGCTGTCGGGTCACGGTGACGGACCTATTGACCGTCCTGCAGGGCGGTGAACGGCGCCATGTCGAAGTAGTCACGCCAGGCGCTGATCCTGCCGTCGCGGAATTCGAATACGCCCATGACCGGTAGTTCGACAGTCTGGTCTCCCATCGTGATGATGTCGGTGCGCTCGTTCATCACGATGCCGTCGGCTCCCTCCACCTGGTGGTGAACCACGAAATTGATGCTGCTGGCCGCGCCGATAAACCCCTCGATGAACGCCCGGATGTTGTCCTTACCCACATTGGGTGGACCCATGGGGATATTGGTGTAGGCTGCGTCGTCGGTGAAAAAGCCCATAATGGCGTCCAGGTCCAGTGCGTTCCAGGCCTCAATAAAGTCGTCTGTGATCGCGGCGTTGTTCATATTCATAATGTCCTTGCCAGTGTATCGAGATACCAGTCGATAAAGGCTTGCAGGGTCGCTTCATACTCCGGGTGGTAGGGCCCGGGCTCGAAGAAACGGGAGTTCACCCCCTGCGAATTCCGGCTGATGATATATTCATCCTCCAGCGTGGTGTTATGCCACAACCAGGTCAGCTTGTCTCGCTCGTAGTCCACCCCCTCCACGGCGTCGCCACGCACGAACCACACCAGTTCCATATCCGTACTGGTCAGGCTTCGCGGTACGAAGCGGTACAGTACGCAGTGATCGGGGTAGTTCAGCATGTAGGTCAGTGGACCCAGCTGGAAGTCACCGGCGCCGCCATCATAGCCCCGGATATTGCCCATCAGGGGTGCCACCGGCTGCCCGTCCTCGCTGCCGGTCAGGTAGCCGTCGAACAGGCCGTAACGCCGGGTATGGGCGCAGCAGCCGAAGCCCTGCGCGCGCAGAAAAATTGCGGAACAGGACTTGCCCATGCCGGGCACGCCGGTCACCTCCTCGGTGCGATCCAGCATGGCCTGCACGATATTGCGCACCTTGTGGTCCAGATCCTTGAGAGTGTGCATGCGGGCGTAGGCCCGGTGGGACGTGGCGCAGTGATAACACTCCAGGTAGTTCTCCAGCACCAATTTCCAGTTGGCGTCGATCCGGTAGGTGTGCTTGTGGGCAATTTTCGCGTGGTCCAGGTCGTAGGCGCCCAACGGCTCGCGCAGGTTCTCCAGTGCCGGCAGAAAGTCTGCGGCGTCGGGATTGCAGTTGACGAAAATCAGGCCCATGTACACCTGCACCCGAACCGGCTTAAGGCCGTAATCGGCCTTGTCGAAACCCGGTAATACCTCCATGTCCCTGGCTGCCCGGAGCGAGCCGTCAGTGTTGTAGACCCACCCGTGGTACGGGCAGACAAAGGTCTTGCGACTGCCGGTGCTGTCTTCGCAGACGCGCGCACCCCGGTGGCGGCAGATGTTCATCATGGCCCGCACCTCGCCCGCTTCACCGCGGCTGACGATCACCGAGTCCTCGCCGATTTCGAACAGGAAATAGTCGCCAGCGTCGCGAATCTCGGAGATGTGGCCGGCGTACAGCCAGCTGCGGAATACCAGCTGGTCCAGCTCTCGCGCGTACACCAGGTGGGAGCGGTAAAAATAGGAATCGATAGCCCGGCCCCGATTAGCCCGGGCGATAGTCAGCTTGCCGGCCAGCCTGGCCGCCGAGTCGTCAACATCCGTCGCAATGAATTTCATGGCACTGCACCACTGACACGTCTAGAACACCGCTGGCGGTGTCGCCCGGCGCCGGGTTGGGTTGAACGGCGGCTGCTCCACCACGCGGCAGGGTGCCAGCACCCGGGTCCACTGCAACTCCCGCTGGTAGTAAATTTCGGCGCTCAGTTCCTCCCCCGGCTCCCCGTGGGGCATCTCCAGCTGGGCGTAGGCGATATTGGTCTTGGCCGTGGGGCACCAGGCCGCCGAGGTGACGGTACCGACCACTTTCCTGCCTTTGAAAATGAAGGAGTGATTCGCCGGCTTGTTGCCGTCCACGTCGAGAATCGCAAAGCGGTAGCGGGAGCCCTGCGATTTTTCACGTAGCAGGGCCTTGCGGCCGTTGAATACCGGCTTGTCCAGGTCTACCAGCCAGCCCAGTCCCAGCTCAAAGGGCGACCGCGACCGGCCAGGACGCACCACATTCTGGGCGGGCACAAAGTCGACACCCGCCTGGATAAAGCCGGCCTCGATTCGCGCCAGTTCCAGCGCATGAGTGCCAAAGGGCTTGATCATGTTGTACCCGGCGCTTGCGAACAGGGTATCCCAGAGGGCCTCGGCCCGGTCCGGCGCAATCCACAGCTCGTAGCCAAGGTCACCGGTAAAGCCGGTACGGCTGACCAGCAGCGCCCCGCCCTGGAATTCGAATTCCCGCAGGCCATAGGGTTTCAGGGTCTCCAGGCCGGCCAGGCCCATGGCCTGCAGGTTGGCGCAGGACGTCGGCCCCTGTACTGCCAGGGCCGCCACGTCGGCGGTCTCGTCCTCGATCCGGACGTCAAAGCCCATGGCGCTGCACAGCAGCCAGTCCAGGGCCCGTGCCCAGGCGCACAGCCGATAGTCGTTGTCGGCCAGATGGAAAATGGTACCGTCATCCAGCACCTGGCCCTGGTCGTTGCACCAGACCGCGTAGCCCACCCGGCCCACCGCGATTTTGCTCACGTCGCGGGTAACGAGTCGATTGAGATAGGCCTCCGCGTCAGGCCCGGTAACGCGGTACTTGTTCATAGGTGACAGGTCAAAGACCCCGGTGGTGTTGCGCACGGCGAAATATTCCAGCTCCACATCGGTGTAGGCGTCGGGCGTGGTATAGCCCTTCCAGTCACCCCAGCTGTTCAGCTCACACGCCTCCGCGATGCGGGCGTGAAATGGCGTCTGCAACATCATCCGGTCGTCACTGCTCATGCCCTGCCCTCCCGCTTGATAATCTCGCGCGCCGCATTGCGGCCCGCCAGCCCCATCAGCCCGCCACCGGGATGGGCGCCGGCGCCACACAGGTAGAGCCCATCGACCACGGTCCCGTACTGGCTGTTGCCAGGGAAGGGGCGCATCATCAACACCTGATCCAGGCTCATTTCACCGTGGTGCCAGTGGCCGCCGGCCATACCGAATTCACGTTCCAGGTCCTGCGGCGTCAACAGTTCGGTCGCCAGCAGGCGTTCGCGGATATCGGGGGCGTAGCGGGCCAGCACGTCCAGCACGCGGTCGATGAAGTCCTGCCGGTGGGCGTCCCACCCGCCCTCCGGCTGGTAGGGTGCGAACTGGACGATGGCGGACAACACATGCTGGCCCCTGGGGGCAAGTGTCTGGTCGTGCAGGCTGGGAATACTGATATCCAGCGCCGGCGCCTGCGAGCACTCGTCGTACTTGACCGCGTTGAAAGCCCGCTCGATGTAATCCATGTCCGGCGCAATCACCAGCCGCTGGCCCATCTGCTCCGGGTTCAGGCCGACGAACGCGGGCAGACCGTCCAGTGCCAGGTGCAACTTGGCGCTGCCGCTGCCGTAACGTATCTCGCTGACCCGGCGGGCGGTGCCGGCCTCGATGCGCGGGTAGCCGACCAGGTCGCGGAAAGTGGTCACCGGATCGGCGTTGGACACCACCGTGGCGGATTCGATGAGCGTGCCGTCCTCGAGCCGCACGCCGACCGCGCGATCGGCGACCATCTCCACCGAGGCGACCCGGCTGGCCAGCCGTATCTCGGCGCCAACGGCAACCGCTGCTTCCGCCATGGCCTGCCCCAACGCCCCCGCGCCGCCCTCGACCAGGCCGACGCCCGCGAAACCGAATTCCCGCGACAACTGGCGATAGAGGTAGGCAAATACCGTGCCCGGGGTCCGTGGCCCCATCCGCGCGCCCAGCACACTGTCGAGGCTGAGCAGGGCCTTCAGCCGCTCGTTGTCGAAGGTATCCTGCATCAAATCGTACATGTTGATGAGGATAATGCGCATGAACTCGCTCATGTCGTCCTTGCCCAGCATTTTCAGCCCCAGGCCGAGCCTGGCCAGGGTCAGCCGATCGGTCAGGTTGGCTTCCACCAGCTTTGGCGCACGGACCTCGAACAGCCGGGCCAGCAGCTTGACGAATTTCCCGGTGCGCTGCTGGAAATCGCCAAACGCTGCAGCGTCTTCAGGGGCAACGCCCTCCAGCCTGTCGCCCCGCCGGGTGACGTGCTGGCCGTCCTCGGCCAGGGCAATGCTGGCCAGGTCACGGGCCAGCCATTTCAGGCCGTGGGACTCCAGACGCAGGTCCCGCATGACCTGCGGGTGCAACTGGTACAGCCACTGGGCGCAGGCCGACACCGAAAAGCCGGGCGCGAATTCGTGGGTGGCGGCACAACCACCGGGAGCGGAGCCCGCCTCCAGCACCAGCACCCGCCGGCCTGCCCGGGCCAGGTAGGTGGCGCACACCAGGCCATTGTGGCCGGCACCGATCACGACGACATCAAAGCGCTCAGTCATCGGCGTAACCTCCCGGCACGATATCGGGCCTGCGCAGGTCACGCAGAATCTCCCGGGCCGCGTTGGCACCCGGGGCGGCCATCACACCCCCCCCGGGGTGGGTCGCCGACCCGCACAGGTACATGCCATCGACCGGGCCACGGTACTGGCCATAACCCGGGAAGGGCCGGTTAAACAGGAGTTGGTCGAAAGTCAGCTCGCCCTGGAAAATATTGCCCTCGGTCAGACCCACCTCTTCCTCGATCTCCTTCGGCGTGCGCGTCTCACAGTGCAGGATCAGGTCCTTGAAATCCGGGCTGTAACGGGCGATCTGGTCGATGACCGATTTCTCGAAGCCGGCCTTGTCCTCCGCGGTCCAGTCGCGCCCATGGATTCTGGGCGGCGCGTACTGTACGAACACGCTCATCATGTGCTTGCCGGGCGGCGCCATGGTGGGATCGGTCTGGGTCGGGATCAGCATGTCCAGGTAAGGGTCCTTCGACCAGGTGCCGTCCTTCCAGTCATCGTAGGCCCGCTCCAGGCGCTGCAGGTTGTCGGTAAAATGCATATCGCCCAGCATCAACGGGCTGCGCTTGTCGAGCCCGTTGAAGGTGGGCAGGCCATCCAGGGCGATATTCAGCTTGCCCGAGGAGCCACGGATCTTGAAGTTGCGCGCTTTGCCGACGACCTCGTCAGGCAGGTCCCCCTCCGCCATGATGTCTAGGAACGTGCGCTTTGGATCAAGCGAGGAAATCACGATATCGGCGTGATACTCGTCGCCGTTGCGCAAAGCGACCCCGGTGACCTTGCCGTCGCGCACCAGGATGCGGCCCACATCGCCGTCGCAGACCACCTCGCCGCCGTAGGACTGGAACGCGGCTGACAGGGCCGCTGAGACCGAGCCCATGCCGCCCCGGGCAAAGCCCCAGGAGCCGACGTTGCCGTCCACATCGCCCATGTAGTGATGCAGCAGTACGTAGGCAGTACCGGGGGAAAACACACCCAGGGCGGTACCGATAATGCCGGAGCCGGCATAATGGGCGCGGATCACGTCGGATTCGAAGTACTCGCACAGGTAGTCGCCGACACTCTTGGTCCAGAACCGGATCGTGTCGGCCAGGCCCTCTTCGCCCATACCGATAAAGGGCCTGGCGAATTCCACCAGGTCTTTCAGGTCACGCAGCTTGAGTGAGGTCGGGTCCGGGGGGCGTTTCAGCAGGAAGGGCCGGATCAGGTGGGTCTGCTTCATCGTATCTGCGGTGTACCGCTCGTAGGCATTGGCGTCGCGGCGGGAGTGCCTGGACATTTCCCGGAACCGGCGATTGCTGTCGTAGTAATTGCCGTAGTGGTCGCCGTCCTGCTTGAAGGTAACGCCGCCGCCGTAGGGAACCACCTGCAGGCCGTGTCGTGGCAATTCGAGATCCCGCACCAGTTCCGGGCGCAGCAGACTGCAGACATAGGAACAATTGGAATACTTCCAGCCGGCATGCAATTCCCGACTGACCGTGGCGCCGCCTATATAGGGATTGCGCTCCAGCACGGCCACGTTCAGGCCGGCCTTGGCCAGATAAGCGCCATTGGCCAGACCGTTGTGGCCGGCGCCGATCACGATAGCGTCGTATTTCTTCACCCGGTTCTCCAGGATATCCGGCTACATTAGCTCGCCGCAAGGATGCCACGGGATGGCACCGGAGTCCATACTGAATGAATGATCATTCAGTGGTTGCCTGGCCCGGCGATATCCACTAGTGTTCTGCAGGCGGCCTGTCGCAAACAGGTTTCGCACAGCGTAAAGTAGCAGCTATCAGCCCGGGGAGCACACCGTGACCGCAGAGCCACAAGCCCGCGACAAGAAGAAACGGCGCACCCTGCCCAGGGAAGTGCGCCGGGAGCAGCTGATCAACGCCACCATGAAATGCATAGCGGAGCACGGCCTGTCGGGCGTCACCCTGGCCCGGGTAACCAGTGAGGCAGACCTCAGCCTCGGCATCGCCAACCTGCATTTCGACAGTAAGGAAAAACTGCTGCTGGCGACACTGGAGCAGGTAACCACCGAGTACAGCCAGGGCCACGATGACATCCTGACTGACGACAGTTATACCAGTATTTCCGACAAGCTGGACGCCCTGCTGGCCTTCGACTTCAGCGCCCGGGTGATGACCCGGCCGAAACTGGCGGTCTGGTTCGCCTTCCTTGGCGAGGCCACGACGCGACCGATCTACCAGAAGGTCTATTCGTCCCAGGACCGCAAGGCGCAGGAACTCCTGGCCACCCTGTTCCGACTGGCCGTCGACGAGGGCGGCTACCCGATCGACCCGGGGATACTGGCCTCCGGCTACACCAGCCTGGTGGACGGCCTGTGGCTCAATGTTCTACTCTCGCCACGCAAGCTGAACCGCAAAAAGGCAAAGACAGTTGCAAGGCAATTCCTGGCAGCGGCGCTGCCAGGGCACGTTCGCCGGGCTGGCTGACAGTGGCCGCCCGGTACCGTTTCCAGCAGGGCTGCAATGCAGCTGCAAGGAGGTAATACGATGATCGCCTGGACAGAGCAACAGCGGATGATCAGGGATATGGTTCGCGATTTCGTGGAAAAGGAAGTCGTGCCCCATATCGACGACCTGGAGTACAACGGCCTGCCGCCCTACGACATACTGCGCAAGCTGTTCAAGACCTTCGGTATGGACGAACTGTCCGGTGACCGCTTCGACAGGCAGATTGCCCGTGAGGAAGCGGCCGCCCGGGGCGAGACCGCGGATGAACACGAGGAGCAGGCCCCCGCAGATGGCCCGGTAACCACCGAGGCGCTGGACGCGGCCGCCATGAGCCTGCTGCCAGTCATTGAGCTCAGCCGCCACTGCCAGGGACTGGTCACGGCGCTGGGCGTCTCGGTCGGGCTGACCGCCGGGGCGATCATGTCCAAGGGCAGCCTCGCCCAGAAAAAGACCTACGTCCGGGATCTCCTTACCCTCAGGAAAATTGGTGCCTGGGCGATCACCGAACCGAACTCCGGCTCGGACGCTTTCGGCGGGATGAAGTCCACCGCACGCCGCGACGGCCAGGGTGGCTACATCCTGAACGGCAGCAAGACCTTTATCACCAATGGCCCCTACGCCGACACTATCGTCTTTATCTGCCGGCTGGAAGAGGAGGGTGTCGCCCCGCGGGACAGGAAAGTGGTGTCTTTTATCCTGGACGCGGGGATGGCGGGCCTGGAGCAAAGCGCGCCCTTCAAGAAAATGGGCATCGGTTCCTCCCCCACCGGTGAGCTGTTCCTGAACGATGTAAGCGCAGGGCCAGAGCGCCTGATGGGCGAGTCCGAGGATGGCTATGGCCGGTCCGGCGCCAAGTCCACGTTCAGTGCCGAACGCTCCGGGGTGGCGGCCATGGCCCTGGGGCTGGTGGAGCGCTCCCTGGAGCTGTCCCTGGAATACGCCAAAACCCGCGTGCAGTTTGACCAGCCGATCGGCAACTACCAGCTAATCCAGCTGAAACTGGCCAAAATGGAGGTGGCCAGGCTCAACCTGGAGAACCTCGTGTTCCGGTATATCGAAACCCGCGCGGCGGGCAGGGACCTGACCCTGGCGGAAGCCTCCGCCATGAAACTGTATGCGGCGCAATCCGCGATGGCAGTGACTACCGAGGCGGTGCAGATATTCGGCGGCGCGGGTTACATGCGAGAAACCCGGGTGGAGCAGCTGATGCGGGACGCGAAAATACTGCAGATTTACGCCGGCACCGACGAGATGCAGGTGGTGGCCATCGCCCGGGACCTGCTGGGCAGGCCCTGAGTCACGAGATCTGCAGCGCCGGCCGGTTACAGCGAACTCACCAGGTGGCCGCCATCCACGGGGATCGCGGCGCCGGTCATGAAACTGCCGGCTCCACTCGCCAGTAACAGCAGTGGACCATCCAGTTCCGACAGCTCACCCACCCTCCGGAACGGGGACTTCTGCAGCATGGCCTGGCCCTGTTCCGAGGCGAGGTAGTCGCCGTTCATCTCGGTGGCAAAATAACCGGGACAAATCGCGTTGACCCGAACGTTCTTCGCCCCCAATTCCAGCGCCATGGCCCGGGTCAGCTGGACCAGAGCGGCCTTCGAGGTGGCGTAGGTGGACTCCCCGAAACCCACCCGCAGACCCAGGATGGAGGCAATATTGATGATACTGCCGGCCACGCCGGCGTCCACACAGCGTTTCGCCACGCCTCGCGCCACCAGCCAGGCACCCTTGAGATTGGTGTCCATGACGAAATCCCAGCTGTCCTCGTCCACGTTCAGGCAGTAGCGCGAATCCGCCACACCGGCATTATTGACCAGCACCGTCACGGTGCCCAGTTCTGCCTCGACCGCGTCCAGTGCCGCCTCCACATTGTCCGGGGAAGTCACGTCCAACGATACCGCCACGGCGGTCGCGCCCCGGTCCCGCAGCTCCGCAACCAGGGACTCGAGACGGTCCGCGCGCCGCGCGCCGACCGCCACGCGGGCGCCCGCCGCGGCCAGCACCCGGGCAAAATGCGCACCCAGTCCGCTGGAGGCCCCGGTCACGAGGGCGACCTGCCCGGTGAGTGCAAAACGTTCATCCACTGTGGCATCCTCCATCTTCCTGCCCTCCTCTAATCCGCGTACTGCCTGATAACCTGCTTGCCCAGCGCCATCAGGTGAACCTGGTCGGGCCCGTCTGCCTGGCGGCACCAGCGTGCATAGTTGAAGGCTTCCGCCATACAATAGTCCTCGGTGAGCCCACCGGCGCCGTGCATCTGCATACAGCGGTCAATGATCGTCTGGGCCATCAGGGGTACGCTGGTCTTGCTCGCCGCAATCAGGTCCATAGCCCCCTTGGCCCCCACCTCGTCCATTCTGCGACAGGTTTTCAGCACCAGCAAACGCATCATTTCGATCTCGGAGAAACAGCGGGCGATATCCTCCCGCACCGACTGGTGCTGGCTCAGTTCCCGGCCAAAGGTCGAGCGGCTGGTCACGCGCCGGCAGGCCAGCTCGAGGGAGCGCTGGGCCGCCCCGATCAGGCGCATGCAGTGGTGGATGCGGCCCGGTCCCAGCCGGCCCTGGGCAATCTCGAAGCCGCGGCCCTCACCCAGCAGCACGTTCTCCGCCGGTACCCGCACATCGCGAAACAGCAACTCCGCGTGACCAGTGGGTGCGTCGTCATAACCCAGGGTCGTCAGGGGCCGCACTATGTCAAGGCCCGGGGTACCCTTGGGTACCAGCACCTGTGTCTGCTGCAGGTGCCGGTTCGGATTGTCCGGGTCTGACTTGCCCATGACGATAAAGATCTTGCAGCGCTCATACATGGCGCCGGTGATGAACCACTTGCGGCCATTGAGGATCCATTCGTCGCCCTCGCGCCGGATACTCAGCTCGATATTGGTGGCGTCAGAGGAGGCGACCTGCGGCTCGGTCATGGCGTAGGACGAGCGGATTTCGCCATTGAGCAGTGGTGTCAACCATTGCTCACGCTGCGCTGGCGTGCCGTACTTCATAAAAACCTCCATGTTGCCGGTATCCGGGGCATTGCAATTGAATACCTCGGGCGACCACAGCACCCGGCCCATGAGTTCCGCCAGCGGGGCGTAATCGAAATTACTGAGTCCGCCGTGGTCACAGTACTCCGCGTGGCCGGGCGGCACGAACAGGTTCCACAGGCCGGCGGTGCGGGCCTTCTGCTTCAGGTCGTCCATCAGCGGCAGGTAGGCGAAGCGGTCCTTCGCCGCGGCCAGCTGTTCCGCATAGGCCTGTTCATTCGGGTAAATATGCTCGGCCATAAAAGCCTGCAACTGGGCCTGGTAGGACAGGGACAGGTCGCTGTATTCCAACACGGGCAACTCCTCGCTCTGATCGGGACAATCCGGTCAGTATAGAAGGCATGCTGACATTCTGTTAATTTATTATATTTATCCTTATTTATTCATGATCTTTATGATGAGATCGCTGTGAGACTGGACCGGATTGACCTCAACCTGTTCGTCGTCTTCGACGCGCTGTACCGCGAGCGCAACGTCACCCGGGTAGCCGCCCGGCTCAACCTGACCCAGCCCGCAGTCAGCAACGCGCTGGCCCGTCTGCGCCAGACCTTTGACGACACCCTGTTCGTTCGCTCCCCCGAGGGCATGACTCCCACGCCGGTGGCCGAGAATGTCGCCGCCGACATCCGCAAGGCGCTCGACCTGATGCGCAACAGCGTTGGCGTGAACGCCAGTTTTGAGCCGGCGCTCTCAGAGAAGGTTTTCCGGCTGGGCATGAACGACCTCGCCGAGTCGCTGCTGTTGCCCGGGCTGCACCAGACCGTGCGACAGGAGGCACCCTGGATCGGCATCAACAGTTACTACGTGGCGCGGGAATCCGCCACGGAGGAACTGAAGTCGGGGAAGATAGACCTGCTGCTGGATGCACCGGTGGTGAACACCCGGGAGTTGCACCAGCAAGCGCTGACCGCTTTCCCCTACGTCATCGCCGTTCGCCGGGAGCACCCGCTGGCACATACCCGGCTGTCACTCGACACCTACCTGGACGCGGAACACCTGCACGTGTCCAGTCGCCGCCGGGGGCGCGGTCACGTGGACATTGCCCTGAACCGCCTGGGAAAACAGCGCCGGATTGCGATGCGAGTGCAGAATTACCTGGTGGCGGCGAAAATCGCCCAGGAGACCGACCTGCTCTGGACGGTGCCGCGGGTGCTGGCGGAAACCCTGCCACTGAAAGTCATCCCAACTCCGTTCGAGGTCGAACCACTGGCCTGGAACCTGTACTGGCCGCGCAGCGCCCAGGACGACCCCGCCAACCGCTGGCTGAGGGGAATCATCAGGGCGGTGGCGGAGCGCTACCAAACCTGACTTCCCCGGGCCCGGAACAGCAGGTCCCACGCAGCGGGTTACCGTTGCGGGCCGGGGAAAATCGATAGCAGGGGGTATTTCGTGTCGACGTGACCTCCCATCATATGCCCATGCTCCAGTGAAGCGAAGGGAAATATTTCACTTATAGCAAACTACTATAAGCAGGGATTTTTGGTATGAAATCATCATAAAAAATCGCCATCCTGCCCGGTTATGGGGGTGTATTTTCCTGTATTCTCTTTTGGAATCTTTGGTGGTTTTCTTTTGTCCAAGGGACAGGGAGGGGTAAGAAGAATGACCATCTTTCATCAATACCAGGATCGTTACGAAGCGACCCAACAAGAGGAATACAGTCTCCAGGAATACCTAGAACTGTGCCGCGAGGACCGCAGTGCCTACGCCTCCGCCGCCGAACGCATGCTGGCGGCGATCGGCGAACCGGAACTGGTCGACACGTCAAGGGACCCGCGCCTGAGCCGCATATTCGCCAACAAGGTGATCAAACGCTACGCCGCCTTTGCCGAGTTCTACGGCATGGAGGAGTGTATTCAGCAGATGGTCAGTTTCTTCCGTCACGCCGCCCAGGGCCTGGAGGAGCGCAAACAGATTCTGTACCTGCTGGGCCCGGTCGGCGGCGGCAAGTCGTCACTGGCGGAGCGCCTCAAGCAGCTGATGGAGCAGGAGCCGATCTACTGCCTCAAGGACTCGCCGGTCTTCGAGTCTCCCCTGGGCCTGTTCAACGCCGACGAGGACGGCCTGATACTGGAAGACGAGTACGGCATTCCGCGCCGCTACCTGAAATCCATCATGTCTCCCTGGGCCGTCAAGCGGCTGCACGAGTACGGTGGCGACATCACCCAGTTCCGGGTGGTCAAAATCTACCCGTCAATTCTCGATCAGGTCGGTATTTCCAAGACCGAGCCCGGTGACGAGAACAACCAGGACATCTCCTCCCTGGTGGGCAAGATCGATATCCGCAAACTGGAAAGTTATGCCCAGAACGACCCGGACGCCTACAGCTACTCCGGCGGCATGTGCCGGGCCAACCAGGGCCTGATGGAATTCGTGGAGATGTTCAAGGCCCCGATCAAGGTGCTGCACCCGCTGTTGACAGCCACCCAGGAGGGTAATTACAACGGCACTGAAAGCATCGGCGGCATTCCCTTCGAGGGCATCGTACTGGCCCACTCCAACGAGTCCGAGTGGCAGTCCTTCAAAGCCAACAAGAACAACGAGGCGTTCATCGACCGGGTGTACATCGTCAAGGTCCCCTACTGCCTGCGCGTCACCGAGGAGATCGAGATCTACCGCAAACTGTTGCAGAACAGTTCCCTGTGCGAGGCGCCCTGCGCGCCGGATACCCTGCGCATGCTGGCCAAGTTCAGCGTGTTGTCGCGGCTGGTGGAGCCCGAGAATTCCAGCATCTACTCCAAGATGCGCATCTACGACGGCGAGAGCCTCAAGGATAAGGATCCCAAGGCCAAGTCCATCCAGGAGTACCGCGATACGGCAGGGGTGAACGAGGGCATGGACGGGCTTTCCACCCGCTTCGCTTTCAAGGTGCTGTCGAAAGTCTTCAATTTCGACGCGGTCGAGGTGGCAGCCAACCCGGTGCACCTGCTGTATGTGCTGGAAAACCAGATCGAACAGGAGCAGTTTCCCCAGGATATCCACGACCGCTACCTGACCTATATCAAGGAGTACCTTGCGCCCAACTACGTGGAGTTTATCGGCAAGGAGATCCAGACCGCCTACCTGGAGTCCTACTCCGAGTACGGCCAGAACCTGTTTGATCGCTACGTGACCTATGCTGACTTCTGGGTCCAGGACCAGGAGTATCGCGACCCGGAGACCGGCGAGATTCTCAGCCGCCCTTCACTCAACGACGAACTGGAGAAGATCGAGAAACCCGCGGGCATCAGCAACCCGAAAGATTTCCGCAGCGAGATTGTGAACTTCGTGTTGCGCTCCCGGGCCAACAACGAGGGGCAGAATCCCCGCTGGACCAGCTACGAGAAGCTGCGTGGCGTTATCGAGAAGAAGATGTTCGCCAGCACCGAGGACCTGTTGCCGGTCATTTCTTTCAACGCCAAGGCTTCGGCCGAGGACCAGAAAAAACACTCCGACTTCGTGTCGCGGATGGTGGAGAGAGGCTACACGGAAAAACAGGTACGGCTGTTGTCCGAGTGGTACCTGCGAGTGAGGAAATCACAATAACGGAGACCCAGGGACAAACGGGAGGCCCGATCCCGGTCGTCATCCCCGCGGAGGCGGCGGTCCGGCGTCCCGGGATACAGCGGTATCGCAGGGGGTGGTAAATGACATTCTTGATAGACCGCCGCAAAAACCCCAAGCAAAAGAGCGCCGTTAACCGGCAGCGCTTCCTGCGCCGGCACCGGGAGCAGATCAAGCAGTCGGTGGCGGAAAACCTTCGCTCACGCAGTATTACTGACGACGGCTCCGGGGAGAAAATCTCCATCCCCTCCCGCGATACCCGCGAGCCCAGCCTGCACCATGGGCCGGGCGGCACCGTGACCCACGTGATACCCGGGAACGAGGAGTTCACCGCAGGGGACCGCATCCCGCGACCCCAGGGTGGCGCCGGGGGCGGTGGCAGCCAGGCCAGCAACGAGGGCGAAGGGCTGGACGAATTCGTATTCCAGATCAACCAGCAGGAGTTCCTGGACCTGCTGTTCGACGATATGGAACTGCCCAACCTGACCAAGCGCCAGCTTTCCGGACTGGAGGAGTTCAAGCGGGTCAAGGCGGGCTTCGCCTCGGACGGCGCCCCCTCCAACATCAGCGTGATCCGCTCCATGCGCGCGGCGGTGGCGAGACGCGTCGCCCTGGGCGCGGGCAAGCGGACCGAACTGCGGGCCCTGGAAGCGGAACTGGAGGCCCTGCCTGACATCGACGACAACACCGATGAGCGAGCCCGGCTGCAGGAGGAGATCGACGCCCTGCGCGCGCGCCTGGGGCGGATACCGTTTATCGATGATGTGGACATCCGCTACCACCGCCACGTCAAGGAACCGGTGCCCCACTCCAAGGCGGTGATGTTCTGCCTGATGGACGTATCGGGCTCCATGGACCAGAACACCAAGGACCTGGCGAAGCGCTTCTATATACTGCTGTACCTGTTCCTGCGGCGCAGTTACGACCGCACCGAGGTGGTATTCATTCGCCACCACACCTCTGCCAAGGAGGTGGACGAAGAGGAGTTCTTCCAGTCGCGGGAAACCGGCGGCACGGTGGTATCCAGCGCGCTGGAACTGATGAAAACCGTGATCGAGGCCCGTTATCCGCTGGCCGAGTGGAACATTTACGGTGCCCAGGCTTCGGATGGCGACAACTGGCCGGATGACGCCGCGCGCAGCGTCGAGTTGATCAACCGGATTCTTCCCCTGTGCCAGTACTACGCCTATATAGAGATCACCGACCGGGGTGACAAGCCCCTGTGGGAGACCTACGCCCCGGTGCGTGAGGCTCACCCGGACCGGTTCGCCATGCAGCATATCACCGGACCGGGTGACATCTACCCGGTGTTTCACGAGCTGTTCAGGAAACAGAACGCATGAAGCGTGAACCCATCTCGACCTCCTCGGAGTGGACCTTTGAATTGCTCGAGGCCTACGAACGCGAAATCGCCCGGGTAGCCGAACGTTTTGGGCTGGACACCTACCCGAACCAGATCGAGGTGATCAACTCGGAGCAGATGATGGACGCGTACGCCTCGTCAGCGATGCCCCTGAACTACCACCACTGGTCCTTCGGCAAGCATTTTCTCGGTGTGCAGAACAGCTACCGGCGAGGGCACATGGGACTGGCCTACGAAATCGTATTCAACTCCAATCCCTGTATTGCCTACCTGATGGAGGAGAACACGCTGACCATGCAGGCCCTGGTGATCGCCCATGCCAGTTACGGTCACAATTCCTTCTTCAAAAACAACTACCTGTTCCAGACCTGGACCGACGCAGAGTCGATCATCGATTACATGGTGTTCGCCCGCAATTTCATCGCCGAGTGCGAGCAGCGCTACGGCCTGGAGGAGGTCGAGGCGACGCTGGACTCCTGCCATGCGCTGATGAACCAGGGGGTCGACCGCTACAAGCGTCCCTACCCCATCTCCATGGCGGAGGAAAAACAGCGCCAGCTGGAACGGGAGGAGATACTGCAACAACAGGTCAACGAGCTGTGGCGCACCATACCCGCCGGGGAGGCCGCGGACCTCGCGCCAGAGGTGCGGCGTTTCCCGGAGGAACCACAGGAAAACCTGCTGTACTTCCTGGAGAAGAACGCGCCGCTGCTCGAGCCCTGGCAACGCGAGGTGATCCGCATCGTGCGCAAGATCGCCCAGTACCTCTATCCCCAGCGCCAGACCAAGGTGATGAACGAGGGCTGGGCCTGTTTCTGGCACTTTCACATCCTGCATGAACTGTATGCCGAGGGTCTGGTCAACGACGGCTTCATGCTGGAATTCCTGCAGTACCATACCAGCGTCATCTACCAGCCGGCATTCAATTCGCCCTACTACAGCGGGCTGAACCCCTATACCCTCGGTTTTTCCATGATGCAGGACCTGAAGCGCATCTGTGAACACCCCACCGAGGAGGACCGCGCCTGGTTTCCCGACATCGCGGACAGTCCCTGGCGCGAGACGCTGGACTTCGCCATGCGTGACTTCAAGGACGAGAGTTTTGTGCTGCAATTCCTGTCCCCTGCGCTGATCCGAGAGCTGAAACTGTTCAGCGTGGTGGACGAAGAAGGCAAGGACTATCTGGAGGTCACCGCGATACACGACGAGGACGGCTACCAGCAGTTGCGGGAATCCCTGGCGGCCAGCTACGACCTGGGCAATCTCGAACCTGTGATACAGGTCTGGAACGTGGACGTGCGCGGCAACCGCAGCCTGACCCTGCGCCACGAGGTGCACCAGGGCCGGCCACTCGACGCGGAGGACACCCGCGAGGTGATCAAGCACCTGCATCGCTTGTGGGGCTTTGACGTGGTCATCGAGTCAGTGGACGGAGACCGTGTGCTGAATCGCGTGGCGCACAGCGAACTGGAGAGCGCAGGGGAAAACTGACCAACACCGGGCGGGATTCGAAGCATTGCCACGCGCTCAAGCCGACGGTGCTACAGCGCGCTGGCATACCTGCTGGGTGACTTGCCGGTCCAGCGGTGAAAAGCCCGGGAAAAGCTGCTGGTATCGGAAAAACCGAGCAGAAAGGCGATCTCCGCCAGTGAGTGGCGGGGCTGGGCCGCGAGGTAAGACCTGGCCAGGTCGCAGCGGGTTTCTCCCAGCACCTGATTGAAGCTGGTGCTTTCCTGGTTCAGTTTACGCTGCAGGCTGCGCCCACTCATACCCAGCATTTCCGCGTACTCCTCGTGGCTCAGTACACCACTGGGCAGTTGTCGCGCCAGCAGGGTACGCAGGCGCGATGCCACGGTGCCCAGTTCCAGCCGGGCCAGGTAGTCCTCCACGGCCCGGTCATTGGTGCGGGCCAGGTCCTCATTGCCCGCGGCCAGCGGGCGATCCAGCTCACCACTGTCAAACTCCAATACATAGACACTCCCGCCGAAGGCCAGTTCACAGCGGAAAAACTCGGCGAACGGCGCCTGGTCGGCGGGAGCCGGTCGCAGCAGCTGCACCCGGCGGGGAGAAAACCCGGGGCCGGACAACCTGCGGCAGGCGCGCAGGATGGCCGCGATGACCGCCTCCATGGCCTCGAACGCCGGCTGCTGCCCACCCGGGTGCAAAGACCAGGACAGCAGACTGCGCCCCGACCGGTCCTCGAAGGTCACGCTGGCGGCATCGCTGACAGTGGAGTTATAGCGCACCACTCGCTCCATGGCGTCGCGCAGGGTCCGACTCGCCATGAAGGCGTATCCCAGCGCGTGAAAGCTGGTATGGGTAGAGTAACGTGACACCCATAAGCCCAGGCTTTCATTATCGAGCTCTGTTACTGCCAGTTGCCACAGGCGGGTCGTGGCCTGCAGCGGGAAACGCCGGTCGGGCACGTTGACACTGTCCGGGTCAAGGCCGGCAGCCTTCACCAGCCTGTCGGTATCCACCCCCCGTTCGCGCAGTGCCTTGACCAGTACCTGGGTCCAGCTGGAGAGCACCGTGGGCGTCTTCACGGGATGATTAACGGTTTCTGGCATGTTCGATCAAATCTTTGGCGTCCTCGGTCATGCGCCCGGGAAACGGCTTGTTTAATTTTATTGTCATCGCAATCGCCAGGTGACCAGACAAATGCAGCCGCCCATTGATCAGCTCAAGATACCGCGCAGCAAGGACGACGATTATACACGGGAGTGCGCCAGTACTCGACGAGGCTTCCTCGTGGAACAGACCGGTTCGGACCTGGCGCACGTGGGACAGTACTCGCTCGATCCCGCGACCCTCAGGGGCAACATCGAAAATTTTACCGGCGTGATACAGATGCCGTTGGGCTTCGCGGGGCCCATGAGAGTCCTCGGCGAACATGCCCAGGGAGACTTTTTCGTACCCATGGCCACCACCGAGGGAACCCTTGTGGCCAGTTACAGCCGGGGCATGGGACTCACCCGGGCCGCCGGTGGCATCACCACCACGGTGGTAGACGACGCCATGCAACGCTCGCCTGTTTTCGTGTTCGAGAATGCCCGCGGTGCGCGGGATTTCGCCGGCTGGGTCAGCGAAAATTTTGAGGGCATCAAAGCCGCGGCGGAAACCACCACCCGCAGCGGCAAGCTGCGGGATATCCAGCAGTTTCCCGCCAGCCGCATGCTCTACCTGCGCTTCAACTACACCACCGGAGACGCCGCGGGCCAGAACATGTGCGGCAAGGCCACCTATGCCGCCTGCCAGTGGATCGCGTCCAACTACGACCGACCGATAGTGCGATATTTCCTGTCCGGCAATATGGACACCGACAAAAAGCACTCGCAGCTGAATACCCTGCATTCACGGGGCAAGCGCGTGATCGCCGAAATCACGCTGCCGCGGGACCTGCTGGTGCAGAAAATGCGCACCACGCCGGAGGCCATGTACGCCGCCCGCATGACCTCGCAACTGGGCGGCCTGATGGCCGGCGCCGTACACAACGGGGTCCACCCCGCCAACGGTATCGCATCGGTCTTTATCGCCACCGGGCAGGACGAGGCCAACGTGGCGGAGTCGCACGCCAGCCTGGTTCACGCGGAAGTCACCCCGGCGGGAGACTACTACTACTCGGTCACGCTGCCGTCACTGATAGTCGCCACCTACGGCGGCGGCACCGGCCTGGCAACACAGCGGGAATGCCTGGAAGTACTGGATTGTTACGGCGCAGGCAAGGCCCGGAAGCTGGCGGAAATAATCGCTGCGACGGTGTTGTGCGGGGAACTATCCCTGGGCGCGGCGGTGGTGGCGGAGGAGTGGGTAAGCAGCCATGACGAACTCGGCCGTAACAGGCCCTGAAAAACCGACCGGGCTGAGCCCGGTCGTTCGACATACATAACAAACACACACGTAGGGAAACCACTATGAAGCATGACACTCTAAAAACCGCAGAATATAAAACCGCGCCAACAGTTTTATCACTGGCTACCCGCGCTGCACTGGTGACCGCGCTGGCAACAGCGACAGGATTCCCGGCCGCGCAGGCGCAACAGGCACCGCGAGGATCGGCCGCGGCGCTGCTGGAAGAAGTGGTCGTGACGGCGCGCAAGCGGGAGGAAAGTGCGCAGGAAGTGCCGCTGTCGGTGTCCGCCTTCAACGAGGAGCAGATCGAGGCGCTGAAAGTGAGAGACCTGGAAAACCTGTCTGTCGGCATGCCCAATGTGGCACTCGATACGGTCGGCACAGTGCGAGGCTACGCCAACTTCTCCATCCGCGGGCTGGGATTGAACAGCTCCATCCTGTCCATCGACCCCACGGTCGGGGTCTTTGTCGACGGCGTGTACCTCGGCATTGCCGGCGGTACGGTGTTTGACATGTTCGACGTCCAGAGCATAGAGGTGCTGCGCGGCCCCCAGGGCGTGCTGTTCGGCCGCAACGTGACCGGTGGCGCGGTACTGATCAATACCCGCAAACCCGGCAATGAATTCGAGGCTTCCGTGCGGGCCGCGGCAGACAGCGGTGACCAGGGCGGCCTCAACACCTACCTGATGGGCAGCGTCAGCGGCCCGCTGGGCGACAATTTCGCTGCCAAGCTGACCGCCTATTACAACGACGACGAGGGCTGGTTCGAGAACAAGGCAAGCGGCGAGGACTTCGGTGCGTTCGAGCAAAAAATGGTCAGGGCGGTGGGCGTCTGGACCCCCGGCGATCGTTCAGAGCTGGTGCTGCGCTGGGAGCACGCGGAAAACGACAGCGACGGCCCCGCGGCCCAGTCCCACACCAACGGCTCCGGCGTCCCCGGCGCCATCGTCAACTTCAAGCGCGACAGCCACGATTTTGCGATCGACGAAGAGGGGTTCTACGACACCGAGACCGACTTCGTCACCCTGGAGTTCAACCTGGACGTGGACTTTGGCGGCGGCACGATCACCAACATCGCCGGCTGGCGGGACTACGCGGCAGACTCACTGGGCGACATCGACGCCCAGCCGGTCTGGCTGTTCCATGCCCGCAGCTGGTCACGGGCCGAGCAGTTCAGCAACGAGTTGCGCTACAACGGCATGTTCGCCGACCGGGCCAATGTCACCACTGGCCTGTACTACTTCACCAATGACATCGAAACCTCGGAGCGCCGGGAGTTACTGGGCATCGCCACCGGCGGCGTCGCCCCTGCGGCGATCTTCGACGGCGGCGGCTATTACGATGTGACAACCTGGGGTGCCTTCGCATCCGTCGATTACGACCTGAGCGATGCCCTGACCCTGACCGCCGGACTGCGTTACACCTACGAGAAGAAAGAGGCGGAGATCGCCTCGTTGAGCCGGAACATTGCCCAGGGCGGCGCCCCTACCTGCAACCTGGTGGACCCGGACCCGGGCGAGGCGCGCTGCCCGATCGACTTCAAGGACGATGAGGACTGGAGCAGTTGGTCGCCCAAGCTGGGGCTGACCTACCACCTGTCGGACTCGGCGCGTATCTACGGCCACTGGACGCGCGGCTACCGCTCCGGCGGCTATAACCTGCGCAACACCTCCTTCGACCCGGCCGACCTGCCGGGCCCCTTCGACGAGGAAGTGGTCGACAACTATGAAATCGGCTACAAGTCGGAGTACGGCCGGGGGCGCCTGAACGCCGCCCTGTTCTTCAGCGACGTCCAGGATATGCAGCGGGAACTGAACTTCCCGGGGCCGATCGGCGTGATCCAGCTGATCCGCAATACTGCCGACGCGGACATCCTGGGCGTCGAGGTCGACGGCAGCTTTGCCCTGACCGACAACCTGCTGGCCACTGCCTCCGTGGGCTGGATCGACGCCGAGTATACCGAGGTCAAGGCGGACCTCAACGGTGACGGGGTCATAGACCGGCTGGACGAGTCGCTGGAGTTACCCCGGGCGGCGGAGTGGACCTACAGCATCGGCCTGAATCACGACCTGCAGCTGGGTGACTGGGGCTATATGAGCTCGCGGATCAATTACGCCTATCGCGACGATTCCTTCTACACGGACAGCAACCTCGGCTTTATCCTGGACCAGGAAATCGTCGATGCCGGCATCGATTTCTACTCCAATGATGGTCACTGGGCGTTCGGTATCTACGGCAAGAACCTGCTGAACGACGTGAAGCACGGTGGAGACACCCAGTTGCCCGACGTCATCTCGGGCGTGCCCACCGGCGGCACCTTCGCGCCGCTGGCCAAGGGTCGGGTTTACGGCCTCGAAGTGACCTACACCTTTTAACAAAAAAAGGGGACAGTTCACTTAATTCAAGGAATTAAGTGAACTGTCCCCGAAACAGGAGGCTAGAGTCATGGCTAAACTGCGAAAAGAGCGGCTGCTGTTCGGCTGCGCCCTGCTGGTGCTGATCGTGCTGGTGGAACTGGTGCTGCACCGGTTCCACCTGCCCACCTGGCCCGCCTTCCTGGTGATGATCTTCTTCTTCGAGATGCACATGGACAGGGCACGCATCCCGCACCTGCTGCTGGGCGGACTGGTGGGCATCGGCTGTTACATGCTCACCGTTCAGTTCGTACAGGCAGTGGCGCCCGTGTGGGGCGCGGAACTGGCCCGGCTGGTGTTCATCTGTGCCGTGGTTTACGCCATAGTCGCCTTTGGCGAGATATTGCCCACGATTTTCAATAACTACGCCTTCATGTTTTTCCTGGTGAGCGGGCTCGCCGCGCGCCAGGCCGACAGCACCCCGGCTCCCTGGACCTGGATGGCGGTTGCATTAGTGGCCGGCACGGCGGTCATCGCCGGCATCCTGGTCATCCGGCGCCTGTTGGCCGGCCCAGGGCCAGCACCCGCAAACGGGGACTAGAATCCCTCGGCCTTGTGCGCATAGTTCCACAGGTAATTGGGGAAAAAACGGCGCATGATATAACCCACCCGAGTGCCTTTGCCTGGAAAAGAGAAAAATTTGCCCGCCTCCAGGCACTGCTCGATATCCGCAATGACCTCTTCCGGCGAAATGGCGGGAGAGGCTTCAGTCAGTTTGGGTACCACCGTATCCTTTGCCTGCTGCCACAGCGGCGTCGCCACCGGCGGCGGGCACACGCAACAGAATCGCACGCCGCTGTCGCGGTTTTCGTGATACAGAATCTCCGTGTACATCTGTACCGCGCCCTTGGTAGCGCAGTAGCCCCCCATCAGCAGTCCGGGGATGACACCGGACATGGAGGAGAAACTGACAAAATCGCCGCTGCCCCGCGCAACCATGCGCGGCAGGGCCGCGGTGGCCACGTTGACCAGGCCACCGTAATTGATGTCCATGAGCTTGAGTTGCAACTTCGGATCCTGCTCCAGCAGCTTGCCGAAGGGCATGATAGCGGCGGCGTTGCACACCCGGTCGACCGGGCCCAACTCATTCTCAACCTGCTCCACCACCGCGCGTACCGCATCGGTGTCGCTGATATCCACCGGGTAGGGCTTGACGGTTGGATGATCGGCGGCGGTTTCCGCCATGCCGGCCTCGTTCACGTCCAGGATCGCCACGCTCGCGCCCTGGGCTGCCAGAATCCGCGCGGCGGTTCGGCCCATACCGCTGCCGCCCCCGGTTATCAATGCCACCTTGCCGGTAAAGGCCATATGCTGTCTCCTGCTGCGGGCTGTTGTTTATGCCTTGAAAGTGGTGAAATTCGGTCCGCGCCGCAGGCTGTGCCCGCCATCCACGTTGATGCACTGGCCGGTAATCCAGCGTGACTCCGGACTGATCAGGAAGCGCGCCAGGCGGCCGACGTCCTCCGGTTGAGCCACATCGCCCAGTGGCGTGTTCTCGATATAGGACCGGTAGACCTCAGAATCGCGGGGAATACCTGCCATGACCTCCGTCGCCACAAAGCCGGGCCGGATCGCGTTGAAGCGCACCCGGTGCGGGCCGTTCTCATCCGCGGCGTTGCGTACCATGGCCTCGATGCCCGCTTTGCTCACGGGATAGGCACCGAACCAGGGGTGCGTGATGTGCCCGGCCAAGGAGGACATGCCCACAAAGGAGCCACCGCCCGCCTCGATCATGCGTGGCAGGCTGTGCTTGATACACAGCATCGTGCCCAGCACATTGAGATGCAGGACCCGCAGGAACTCGTCGGTATCCATGTTCTCATAACCGAACAGCATCCCGCCGCCACCGGCGTTAGCCACGCAACCGTCGAGCTTGCCGGTCGGCTCCAATGCCTTTGCAACCATGGCCTGGACACTGTCCTCGTCCGTGACGTCGCCGGTCACAAACTGTACGCTACCGCCAAAATCCGCCACCGCAGCCACTTTTTCCGCGGCCGCCTCCAGCACCTCAACCCGTCGCCCGCTGATCGTCACGGCAGCGCCATCCGCGGCCAGTTCCATGGCGCAGCCGGTACCGATCCCGGTGCCGCCACCGGTTACCAGTACCGAACAGCCCCGCAGGTTGCCTGCCCTCCTGATCTCTTCCATCGTGGTTTCTCCGATTAAACCCGGGTCGGGGCGTTTATCATCGAGGCACTATACAATGATGCCCCGCCGTGGAAACGGCCGCCGTGACTTTTCCCGCCGGGGTACAACTATTGATATCGAATGCTAGCAAAGACCGGATGACGCTCTTCCTCCAGCTGATTGCAAGCGCGCTGTTGCTGGTCAGTGCGGGCGCCCTGTGCCAGCCGGCGTACTCACCGGGGGGCTGGCCTACCCTGCACCATGACGCCGGAAACCGTCGCGCGGTGAGCGCCCGCGTGGTGGGCAGGGACTACCACGCCTGGCAGGCCCTGGCAGGGGCCTCCGTGCTCACCGCTCCCGTGGCCAGCCCCGACGGCCAGCAACTCTACCTGACCACCGGCCGGGCCGCTGGTGCTTCCAACCTCCACGCCTTCAGCCGCGATGGAAAGTTGCTGTGGCAGTCGGACCCGTGGCAGGACGCCGACCACGGCGTGGACGCCTGCGCGATCCTCTCCAGCCCCATCGTCGATGCCGCGGGCGACCTCTATGTCAGCGACTGTAACCAGCTCTTCGCCTACCGCGCTGATGGCAGCATCAAGTGGATCCAGGAACTGCCACCACCGCAGCCAGGCGACTGGGCCGCCGCCGGGGATCACCCGGTCAATGCTTTCACCACGGCGGTCTTCACAACGGGTGGAGAGGTCCTGGGCGTCACCAATTTCGGCGACGTCGTGGTCGCGGATCGGAACACAGGCAAGATGCTGAACGAGCCCTTCCGGCTACCCGCCGCAAATGCGCCCTATTCCGTCAAGCATCCCCTGCCCGATACCCTGCTGGACCACGGCCTCATGGACGCGCGATTTCGGGAGTGGGCCTGGCAGCTTATCTTCGGCGGCAACATGCGCTCCGCCAACACACCGGCGGTGGCCGCTTCGGGCCGGGTGTATGCGGTGGGCAGCAGCAATACCCCGGGAGTCGGCGCCCTGTACGGGCTGGATGTCGATACCGCTCAGTCCCCGTACCTGGTACGAGTCGCGTTCGCCACCGAAATCGGGATCGGCAGTGGTTCCAGCCCGGCCCTGTCCCCTGACGAGCGCCAGGTCTATGTCAGTGATGAAGAAGGCTGGTTCTACGCAATCGATAGCGTCACGGGCGAGGTCCTCTGGCGGGTCAGGACTGCTGCGGCTGCGGGCGCCGCCGCAGTGGGCCGGGACGGGACAATCTATGCCCTGCAGGAGTTTCCGGCACCCGCGCTGATCGCGCTGGACGACACCGGCGCCGAACTGTGGCAGAGCGATATCGCCGGCGCGCTGACCGGGATGCCGGATTCGTTCCTGTTCGGTGAGGCGGTTGGCGCGGCCAACGGGAATCCCACCGTGACCGCCGATGCGGTGCTGGTGCCCGTCTCCCTGGGCTACCAGGCGCCCCTGTTGAACGTAACACTGCCGGTGCAGTCGGTATTGTTGGCGCTGGACAAACGCAGCGGCAGGTTCATCGCGCGGGTAGCCGACTTACCGGATGATTCCAGTGGTATCACCGCCGTGCTGCCGGACGGGACCTTGATCAACAGCCTCGGGGCCGTGCTGACTTCCTCGGTCAATCCGCTGAAGGCGCTGGCAGATCTGCTGCTGCCCGGTGATCTGACCCTGCTACCTCCCCGGGGCGGCGTCCAGGTATTACTGCCGGTTTCTCAGTAGGCAGCCACCAGCTGCGCCACTGTTTCGCGAATCCTGTTGCGGCTATAACCCAGTTCCCCGTTGTCGGGCTCGTACGTCACCACCGCGTTGCGACCGGCATACATCATCACATCCGGGAACAGGGGATGTTCGTCTTCCGACACCGGCAGGTCGACCGGGTTGCCGGCCAGCTCGAAGAACAGTTCCAGGTAGGCCTTCCAGCTCAGGTTCTCGTCCCCCACCAGATAGGCCTTGCCGCCCTGGCCCCGGGCCAGCGCGCCGGCGATGGCTTCCGACATGGACTGGCTGCTGATATGGTTCACACCGCCCCCAGGCGCTACCACCGGTACCCCCTCCAGCTGGCCGCGGGCGTACTTCACCAACACCGCCAGGTGCGGCACGGTCAGGCCGGGTACGTGCCCGAGAATGAATGGCGCATTCAGGCTGCAGACCACGAATCTGTCACTGTTGAGGGCTCGCACGCCCTCGTCCGCCAGGTGCCGCGAACGGACGTACACGCTGCGCTCGATCGCCTCGGGGACCACCTGGGGATAGTAACTGCCGATGTAGACCGCACGTTCCAGGCCGGCCTCGGCGGCACGGGCAAAAAACCGCGGAATCGCCTCTGCGTTGACCCGCAGGTAAAATTCGGCCTCGTCCTCTTCCCAGTCGTACTGGCGCATATCCGCCCCCGCGGCAAACACCAGTTGCTCAAAGCCCGCCAGGGTTTCCAGGCCGGGCTCGTCCTCCACGTAGCTACCCTGGATAAACGGGAAATCGGCCAGGCAGGCCGGCTCCGGACGGGACCGGGCCATCAGGGTCACGTCGTGACCGGCGTCGCGCAAATGCAGTGCCGCGTGGGCGCCGGTCAGTCCTGTACCGCCTACAATCAGAATCCTGCTCATTACCTAATCCTTCAATTCGGGTATTACCGCGGCATATTTATCGATCATGGGCATCACGGCCTCAGGCTGGTCCCAGAGATTTTCGGAGACGCCGATCGTCGCGCGCTGGATGCCCAGGTCGCGGTATTCCTTGAGCCGATCCAGGTTGTCGGTATCCATGATCTGGATATTGATTTCCACCTCTTCCAGGCTCCGCCCCGCCGCCTTGACCAGTTCGCGAAACTCCGCCACGGCAGCTGGCACATCCCCCATGGCGATATCCACCGGGTACCAGCCATCCGCCCAGGCCGCAGCGTGCTTTTTGCCCAGGGGGCCCATGGCGCCGAGGAAGATTTTCGGCCCGCCCGGCTGCAGCGGCTTGGGCAGGGCCCAGACCGGGTCGAACTGCACGTACTCGCCATGATAGGAGGACTCCTGGTCCCGCCACAGGGCGCGGGTCGCCGCCACCGTCTCGCGCAATACCGCGTAGCGCTTGTTGAACGGGTAGGGGCTGGCGTTCTCGAACTCCTCCTGGTTCCAGCCCACCCCGGTACCGATCATGACCCGCCCCCCGGACAGCCGGTCCAGGGTGGCGATGGTCTTGGCCTGGGCGAACAGGTCACGTTCCATCAGCAGCGCGATGCCGGTACCCAGACGCAGGGTGCTGGTCGCATTGGCCGCGGTCATCAGCGACAGGTAGGGATCCATGATGTACTTGTACGGCTCTGGCAAGTCGCCCCCGCCGGGATAGGGGGTAGCCAGGGAGCAGGGAATATGACTGTGTTCCCCGTACCACAACGATTCGAACCCGCGCTCCTCCAGCGCCCGGGCCAGCTCTGCGGGGTGCGGGTCGGTCGGGTTGTTCATGGAACTGAAAGCCAGGTGCATACACGCTATCCTCTTAATTCGGGGACAGTTTACTTAATTCCTGTCAGCTTATCGGAGTTCGCGAGCCCGCGGCGCACAAATAAGTAAACTGTCCCCGGTTTTCAGTCGGCGCGGTGCGGATCACCTGTTGTTGATCGACCTCAAGCCCGGGATGCGACAGCGGCACTACACTTGAACAAGGTGGCTAAAGAAGGGGGTGTTGCATGGTACCGAAAGAGGAAACAATGGACCGCGGGGTCAAGCTGCTGCACGACCCGGTGCGCAACAAGGGCACGGCCTTCACATCCGCAGAGCGCGACGTGCTGGGCCTGCGCGGCCTGCTGCCCGCGCGCGTTTGCTCTGCGGAGGAACAGGAAATGCGGGTCCTGGGCAACCTGGATCACAAGACCAACGATCTGGAGCGCTACCTGTTCCTGATTGCACTGCAGGACCGTAATGAGACCCTGTTTTACCGGGTGGTGACGCGGCATCTGGAGGATCTCATGCCGCTGATCTACACCCCCACCGTGGGCAACGCCTGCCAGCATTTCAGCCATATATACCGCCGCTCCCGCGGCCTGTACATCTCCATCGAGGACCGGGGTCGGGTCCGTCAACTGCTCGGCAATTGGCCCCACCGTGACCCCCGGGTGATCGTGGTCACCGACGGCGAGCGAATCCTGGGACTGGGTGACCTGGGCGCTGCAGGCATGGGCATCCCGATAGGCAAACTCACCCTCTACACCGCCTGTGCCGGCATCCATCCCACCCAGTGCCTGCCGGTCATGCTGGACGTGGGAACAGACAACGAGGACTTCCTGAACGACCCCCTGTACCTGGGACTGGAGCGCCACCGTGAGCGGGGCGAAGCCTACGACGAGTTGCTTGAGGAGTTCATGCAGGCGGTCGCAGAACAGTTCCCCTGCGCCCTGGTGCAACTGGAGGATTTCGGCAACCACAACGCCTTTCGCCTGCTGGATCGTTACCGCGACAGTATCTGCCTGTTCGACGACGACATCCAGGGCACCGGTGCGGTGGGACTGGCCGGACTGCTGGGCGCACTGCGAATCACCGGCGGCGCCCTGGAGGAACAGCGTGTCCTGTTCCTGGGGGCGGGCCAGGCCGGTCTGGGCATCGGCAATACCCTGGTATCCGAGTTGCGCAGTCGCGGACTGGACGAGTCCCGGGCCCGGCAGCACTGCTGGTATTTCGACAGCGAGGGCCTGCTGGTCTCGGAGCGCGGATCCACCGCCGCCCAGAAGCGCCCCTTCGCGCATGAGCACCGCGCCGTATCGAATCTGCACGAGGCGGTCGAGGTACTGCGTCCAACGGTGTTGATCGGCTGTGCCGGGCAGGCTGGCGCCTTCGACGAGGCGGTTATTGGCGCAATGGCCGCGATCAACGAGCGCCCCATTGTGTTCGCCCTGTCCAACCCCACCAGCAAATCAGAATGCAGTGCGCAACAGGCCTATGAGTGGTCCGACGGGCGCGTGGTCTTCGCCAGTGGCAGCCCGTTTCCAGCGGTTACCCTGGGCCAGCGGACTTTTGAACCGGGCCAGGGCAACAATGCCTACATCTTTCCAGGGGTGGGACTCGGTGCGGTGGTCAGCGGCGCGTGCCGGGTTACCGACGACATGTTCCTGGCCGCCGCACGGTGCCTGGCGGAACAGGTTACCGAAGACGACCTGCAGCGCGGCAGTATCTACCCACCACTGGCGGAGATTCGACAGGTATCCGCCCGTATCGCCGCCGAGGTGGCCGAACTGGCCTGGCGGGAAGGTCTGGCGCAACGAGAGCGACCACAAGACATTTGTGCCGATATCCGCGACCATATGTACCAACCGCGGTATCCCCACTACGCCTGAGGTTGCCCCATCGTGCAAGCCCTGCTGCAACTACTGCCTAACTGCCTGACCGCCCTGCGCCTGTTGCTCGCGCTTCCCATGGGCTTCTTCATCCTGCGGGAGCAGTTTGGCGCCGCCCTGGTGGTCGTGTTCCTGGCCGGCCTGACCGACGCGGTGGACGGCTACCTCGCCAGGCGCCTGCAAGCCTTCACGCCCCTGGGGGCGGCGCTGGACCCGATCGCGGACAAGCTGTTGATCACCGTGGCCTTCCTCAGCACGGCCAGTCTCGGGCTCATTCCCTGGTGGCTGGCCGGGGTGGTAATAACCCGCGACCTGGTGATCCTGGGGGGCGCCTGTTGCTACCGGCTGCTGTTCGGCCGGCTCGACTACCAGCCCACGGTGCTCAGTAAGGCCAGCCTGTTCGTGCAGATTGTTTTCTGCCTGCTGGTGCTGGCACGGCAGGTGGTGCCTGCAATTCCAGCCGGGTTGATAAGCCCGATGCAATGGCTTGTGGTGCTGCTGGCCGTGACCAGCGGCCTGCATTACGTACTCCAGTGGTCGGCCCGGGCGCGACGGGAGTACCGGGAGACCCGGCCATGACCGCGGCGGAAGGACAGCGGCCCCAGGTAAGTGACAGCGGCGAAATACATGTCCTGACTTACAATATTCACAAAGGCTACTGCTCGGGCAAACGCCGGTTCGTTCTGGACAGCATGCGCGAGCGCATCGCCGAGACCGGTGCGGACATCGTGTTCCTGCAGGAAATTCACGGCACCGCCATCAAGAGTGCTGCGAAGCGGCGGCGGTTTACCTACCCCGACCAGCCGCACTTCGAGTACCTCGCCGACCAGGCCTGGCCCCACTTCGCCTATGGCCGCAACGCGATTTACAAGAAGGGGGATCACGGCAACGCGATTCTGAGCCAGTACCCTTTTGTGCGCTGGGAGAATATCGATGTGTCGATCTTCCCGCGCTCCAGCCGCAGCATCCTGCACGGTGTGATCGAGATTCCCGGCCGCGATACCCGCCTGCATACCCTGTGCGTGCACCTGGGCCTGCTGGAGCGGGAGCGCAGGCGCCAGATACAGACCCTGATCGAGCGCATCGAATCCCATGTACCGCACGATGAACCGATGATCATTGCCGGCGATTTCAACGACTGGCGCAGCAGGGCGGTGCACCACCTGCGGGACGACCTGGAACTGGAAGAATTATTCCTCAAACTGCAGGGCGACCACGCCCGTACCTTTCCCGTCTGGGCCCCCGTGTTGCCCGTGGACCGTATTTACTACCGGGGCCTGCAGCCGGCCTCGGCGCGGCGACTCAGCGGTGAGCACTGGCGTGACCTGTCTGATCACGCCGCCCTGTTCGGGGTGTTCCGCCTGTGAGCCGCCCGGGTCAACCGGCGAGGAAGGCCGCGACGCCAATGCTCATCGTCAGCCCGCCAGAAAGGCCGCGATACGATCGAAGGCGGGCCGCAGCACATTGATCGGCCGGGCCAGCGAGACCCGCACATAGTCGCCAGTGCAGGCCCCGAATCCGCCGCCCGGCAATACCGAGACACCCTGCTCCCGCAACAGCCGCTGGGCGAAATCCAGGCCGTCTTCGGCCACTGCCGAGACCTTGACCATAACGAACATACCGGCCTGGGGCACATGACATTCCAGCCCGTCGATGGCGGCGACGCGCTCGCACACATAGTTGCGGCGCTGGCGATACTCCTCTCTCACGCCGTTGATATACTCCTCGTCGTTACTCAGGGCGTGGGCGGCGGCATCCTGCACGAACTGGCAACAGCCAAAGATGGTGGAGGAGGTAAATTCCAGCAGGCGGTCAGACACCGGTTGCCCGGCCACGGTCCAGCCCACCCGCCAGCCGGTCATGGCGTGGGACTTGGACATACCGTCGATAATGATCACGTTATCCAACTGCTCGGCGGCCCTGCGCAGGGACACGTGGGATTCCTCGAAGGTGATCATGGAATACACCTCGTCACAGACCAGCCAGATACCCCGCTCAAGGCAAAAAGCCGCCAGTTCGCGCAGTACCGGCTCCGGGATGATGTTGCCGGAGGGATTACCCGGCGTATTCAGGAACACCACCCGGGTACGCGCATTGACTGCGGCCTTGACCCGTTCGGCATCCAGGGCAAAGCCATTATCCACATCCAGCGGGATACCCACCGGGTTCAGGTCAAGGGCCTTGAATATACCGCGGTAGCCAACGTACATCGGCTCCAGCACCAGCACGTCATCGCCGGGATTCAGCAGGCAGGCCAGCACGGAGTAGATGGCATTGGTTGCACCGGGGAATATGACCACATGGTCGGGCGCACAGATCTTGCCAGAGGCGCGCTGCTCGATGTCCGCAATCGTCTGGCGCAGGACCAGTTCGCCCCGACCCGGGGCGTAATGGGTGCGCCCTTTTTCCAGGCTGTCGATGGCGGCGCGAACGGTGGAAGGGAGGGTCGGCAGGTCCGGGTCGCCCACAGACAACAGGTAGATATCTTCTCCCCTGGCGTCACGCTGCAGCGCCAGGTCATGCACCGCCCAGACCGGGGAGTCGTCGCCGCCCAGGCGGGCGCTCATGGCACTGAAAGATCCGCTAAAACTCTGGTTCATTACTCAGCATCCTTCTGGAAACAAAACCCTGTATGTCCACAGACGGGACTAACGGCACTGCGCCCGATCGCTGACATGCAGCCTGGAACAATTGTAGCCGAGTGCAGATTCCCGCGGGCTGATTTATGATGCTTCCCTGACGAGGCGTGGAACTGCCGTCCGACGAGGATAATAACAAGGGAGAAACTGTTGCCGGGATTTACCCTGCCAGGCAGCCTTCGTGGCTACAACCGCGAGACCTTCGCCAGTGACGCCCTCGCCGCCGTGGTGGTGACGATCATGCTGATCCCCCAGTCCCTGGCCTACGCCCTGCTGGCGGGACTGCCGGCAGAAATGGGCCTCTACGCCAGCATCGTACCCCTGGCGGTCTACGCCCTGTTCGGTACCAGCCGGACCCTGTCGGTAGGACCGGTGGCGGTACTGTCGCTGATGACCGCCTCTTCGGTTGGCAATGTAGCCGCGGCCGGTACCGCGGATTACGCCACAGCTGCGGTGGCCCTGGCCGCCCTGTCCGGCCTCATGCTGGTATTACTGGGGCTGTTGCGGTTTGGCTTTGTGGCCAATTTCCTGTCGCACCCTGTGATCTCGGGGTTCATCACCGCCTCCGGACTGCTCATCGGCCTGAGCCAGTTGCGCCACTTGTTGGGTATTGACGCTGGCGGCTCCAACCTCGTTCAAATCGCCAGCAGCCTCGCCACGGAACTGACAGATACCAATGTGGCCACCGTGGTTACCGGCATTGGCGCCCTGTTGATCCTGCTCTGGTCGCGGCGCTTCCTGGCGCCGCTGCTGCAGCGCTTTGGCCTGAGTCCGGCCGGCGCAGTCATGGCCAGCCGGGGCGGCCCGGTTCTGGCCATTGTCGCCACCACCTGCGCCAGCTACTACCTGGCACTGGCACCCCGGGGGGTGGCCCTGGTGGGCGAGGTGCCACGCGGACTGCCGGCCTTCAGCCTGCCCAACCTCAACCTGGAGCTGTGGTCTTCCCTGGCGGTGCCCGCGCTGTTGATCTCCCTGATCGGCTTCGTCGAATCCGTTTCCGTGGGTAAGACCCTGGCGGCAAAGCGCCGCCAGCGCATAGAGTACGACCAGGAGTTGATAGCCCTGGGGGCGGCAAACATCGGGGCCGCCTTGTCAGGCGGGTTCCCCGTCACCGGCGGCTTTGCCCGCTCGGTGGTCAACTTCGACGCCGGCGCCCAGACCCAGTTGGCCAGTGTCATGGCCGCGGGAGGCATCGCGCTGGCGGCCGTGCTGCTGACGCCAGTACTGCACTACCTGCCCAAGGCTACCCTGGCGGCGACCATAATCGTCGCGGTATCCAGCCTGGTCGACTGGCGCGTGCTGCGTGTGGCATGGCGCTTTTCGCGGGCGGATTTTGCCGCGGTGGCGATCACCATCAGCGCCACCCTGCTGTTCGGGGTGGAGATGGGTGTGGTCTGCGGGGTGCTGGCGTCTGTCTCCCTGCACCTGCATAACACCTCGCGGCCCCACGTGGCGGTCATCGGCGCGGTACCGGGGACGGAACACTTCCGCAACGTGGAGCGGCACGCGGTGATCACCTACCCCAGTATCGTCTCGCTGCGGGTGGACGAGAGCCTGTACTTCGCCAACGCCAGCTTCCTGGAAAACCTGGTCTACGCGCAGGTAGCCGAGCGGCCGGAGCTGAAGCACGTCATTCTGCAATGCGCGGCGGTCAACAGCATCGACCTCAGCGCGGTAGAGGCGCTGGAAGCCATCGACCAACGGCTCGCTGAGCTCGGTATTACCCTGAGCCTGAGCGAGGTCAAGGGGCCCGTCATGGACACCCTCAGGCGCTCTGACTTCCTGCAGCACCTGAGCGGCAAGGTCTACCTCACCCACCACCAGGCGGTGAAAGCCCTCAAGCCGGACGAGATTGAACCCTATATCCCCTGAGTAGCCCGGCCCCTCGACCGCCGCAGACCGGCACGACGCCACAGCAGGTAAATTACCGGCAATACCCACAGGGTCAGTAACACGGTACTGATCATGCCACCCACCATGGGCGCCGCCAGGCGGCTCATCACCTCGGAACCGGTGCCGCTGCCGAACAGGATGGGCAGCAGGCCCGCGATGGTGGCACCGGCGGTCATCAACACCGGGCGCACCCGGCGACCGGCACCCTCCAGCACCGCGCGGTCGATATTCTCGGGCGTGAGCTGCTCCATATCCTCCCGGTGTCGGTCCAGCAGTCGCTGCCAGGCCTGGTCCAGGTACACCAGCATGATAACCCCGGTTTCCACCGCCACCCCGGCCAGGGCGATAAAACCCACACCCACCGCGATGGAGAGGTTGTAACCCAGCCAGTACATCAGCCAGGTGCTGCCCACCACTGCCAGCGGCAGGGCGCCCATCAGGATCACCACGTGGCTGAAACTGCGGAAGTTCAGGTACAGCAGTACCACGATGATCGCCAGGGTCAGGGGCACCACGTAGGACAGACGTTCTTTGGCGCGCTCCATGTACTCATACTGACCGGACCAGCTCAGGGAGTAACCGGTCGGCAGCTCCAGTTCGCTGGCCACGCGCTGCTGGGCACTCTTCACGTAACTGCCCACGTCCCGTCCTTCCAGGTCGACGAAAGTCCAGCCATTGAGACGGGCGTTTTCACTCTTGATGCCTGGCGGCCCGTCTTCGATAAACACCCGCGCCACATCCCCCAGCGAAATACGCTGGCCGGCGGCGGTGACCAGCGGCAGCATCCTCAGTTGTTCCGGCGAGTCGCGGTAGGCCTGCGGGTAGCGCAGGTTGACCGGGTAACGCTCCAGCCCCTCTACCGTGCGGGTGATATTGACCCCGCCGATGGCGGTGGCGATAACCTGCTGCACGTCGGCGATACTGAGCCCGTAGCGGGCCGCCTTGCCGCGGTCGATGTCCACCTTGATATATCGGCCGCCCGTGACACGCTCGGAATACACCGAGGCCGTCCCCGGCTCACCCTGCAGTATGGTTTCCAGTTGCCGGCCGATCTGCTCGATCACGGCCAGGTCGGGCCCGGCCACCTTGATGCCGACGGGGGTCTTGATGCCGGTGGCGAGCATGTCGATACGGGTCTTGATCGGCATCACCCAGGCATTGGTGACGCCGGGTATCCGCACCAGCGCATCCAGTTCCCTCTTCAGTTGCTCGGTATCCATACCGGGCCGCCACTCACTGCGCGGCTTCAGCTTGATAAAGGTTTCGATCATGGTCAGCGGTGCCGGGTCGGTAGCGGTCTCGGCCCGGCCGATCTTGCCGAATACCCGCTCCACCTCGGGCACCGTGGCGATCAGTTTGTCAGTCTGCTGCAGCAACTCCCGCGCCTTGCCAATGGAGATGCCCGGGTAGGTCGTCGGCATATACATCAGGTCACCCTCATCCAGCGGTGGCATGAACTCGCTACCGATACGGGCAAGGGGCCAGATACTGGACAGTGCCAGCAGCAGCGCTATCGCCAGGGTCAGCCGGGGATGGCGTAACACCAGGGCCAGGGAGGGCCGGTACAGGCCGGCCAACAGGCGGTTTACCGGGTTGCGCTGCTCGGGCAATATCCGGCCGCGCACGAAGTACCCCATCAGCACCGGCACCAGCGTGACCGCCAGCGCCGCCGCCGCCCCCATGGCGTAGGTCTTGGTGAAGGCCAGCGGGGAAAACATGCGTCCTTCCTGCGCCTCCAGGGTGAACACCGGGACAAAGCTGACAGTGATGATCAGCAGGCTGAAAAACAGGGCCGGGCCCACCTCCACCGCGGAATCAACCACCCGCTGCCAGTGATCGACCTTGCCTTCCGGGTCGCGCTCCATGTGCTTGTGCAGGTTCTCGATCATGACGATAGCGCCATCGATCATCGCCCCGATGGCGATGGCGATGCCGCCCAGCGACATGATGTTGGCGTTCAGGCCCTGCAGGTACATCACCACAAAGGCGGCCAGGATACCCACCGGCAGGCTGATCATGGCCACCAGCGACGAGCGCAGGTGGAACAGGAACACCAGGCAGACCAGCGCCACCAGCAGCAGTTCCTCACCCAGTTTGCGCCACAGGTTGTTCACCGCGCGCTCGATCAGGCCCGAGCGGTCATACACCGTGACGATCTCCACGCCCTCCGGCAGGCTGTCCTGCAGCAACGCCAGGCGCGTCTTGACCGCGTCGATGGTGGCCTGGGCATTCTGCCCGAAACGCATGACGACGATTCCGCCCACTGTCTCGCCCTCGCCATCCAGCTCCGCAATGCCGCGTCGCATTTGCGGTCCCAGGCCAATATCCGCGACGTCGCGCAGCAGCAGGGGCGTGCCGTTGCTGTTGACCCGCAGCGGCACGTCGCCCAGGTCGTCGGTACCGGCCAGGTAACCGGAAGCACGCACCATGTACTCGGCTTCCGCCATCTCCACCACCGAGGCACCCACCTCCTGGTTCGCTTCGCGAATGGCCTGCTGCACCTGCGACAGGGTGAGGTCAAAGGCCCGCAACCGGTCGGGATTCACCTGTACCTGGTACTGGCGCACCATCCCACCCACCGTGGCCACCTCGGACACCCCGGGCACTGCCTGCAGTTCGTACTTGAGAAACCAGTCCTGCAGGCTGCGCAACTGGCTGATGTCACGCTGGCCGCTGCGATCGACCAGGGCGTACAGGTACACCCAGCCAACCCCGGTGGCGTCGGGGCCCAATTGCGGACGGGCCGTTTCCGGCAGGTCCGGCGCCACCTGGCTCAGGTACTCCAGCACCCGGCTGCGCGCCCAGTACAGGTCCGTGCCTTCCTCGAAAATGATGTAGACGTAGGAGTCGCCAAAAAACGAATAACCACGCACCGTGACGGCGCCGGGCACGGACAGCATGGCAGTGGTCAGGGGATAGGTCACCTGGTCCTCCACCACCTGCGGCGCCTGGCCAGGATAGCTGGTCTTGACGATCACCTGTACGTCGGACAGGTCGGGTATGGCATCCACCGGGGTGTTGCGAAGGGCGAACAGTCCCCCTCCCAACAGGATGGCGGTGGCCAGCAGCACGAACAGGCGGTTGGCAACCGACCAGCGAATGAGCTTTGCAAGCATGCTCTCCTCCTCAATGCACCATGTCGTGGTCGTGTGCCGCCGGCGCGGCAGCCTCAGCGCCGCCGTCTATGCGACGGAAGTCCGACTGTTTGCTGGACTCGGAGTCCAGCAGGAACTGGGCGGAGCTCACGACTTCGTCTCCGGCCCTGAGCCCCTCGAGGATTTCCACGTACTCCGACTCACGGCGCCCGGTGCTGACCGCGACCGACTTGAAACGCCCCTCGCCCAGAGCCAGCACGACGCGCTCCTGGTCGGCGGTCCGGATCACGGCCTCGCGCGGCACGCTGAGCACCGGGCGCTGGTCCATGCCATGAATGGTGACCTGTGCGAACATGTTGGGGCGCAACAGGCCCTGCTCGTTATCGAACCGCAGCCGCACCCGCAGGGTGCGGGTGGTCGCATCCAGGGTGGGATAGAGGTAATCCACCGCGCCGCGCCATTGCCGCCCGGGCAGGTAGTCCAGGGTCATGGTGACCGGCAGGCCCACCTGCACCTGGGCCGCCTGGCGTTCAAACACCTCCGCCAGTACCCACACGTCGTCCAGCGCACCGATGGACATCAGGGTCCGGTCCGGCCCCACAAAGAAACCCTCACGAATGTTCAGGTTGTCCACCACGCCGCCCTGGGGCGCGCGAAAGGTGACTGTTTGCTGCACCTTGCGGTCGCTTTTCAATCGCTCGATAAACGGGCGGCTCAACTGCAGGGCGAGCAGCCGGTCCTCCGCTGCCTTGAGCAGCTCCCGGTTATCCCGTTTCAGCGCCAGCACCAGTTCCTCCTGGGCGATAACCAGCTGCGGCGAGTACAGGTCATACAGGGGCTGCCCCTCCGCTACCGGGTCGCCCGCCGCTTTTACATGCAACTTTTCGATCCAGCCCTCCACCCGCGGGTGAATATGGATCAGTCGGTCTTCGTCGTACTGGACGTAACCTACCGTGCGGATGTCCGCTGCCAGCACCCTGGGCGTCGCCAGACTGGTTCTGACACCCAGGTTGTTCACCACTGCCGGGGATATCCTGACCAGGCCTGTGCCGCCAGGCTGGTCCTCGGCATAGACCGGCACCAGGTCCATGCCCATGGGCGATTTTCCCGGGCCGTCGCGCCTGTAATCGGGATCCATGGGGGCCACCCAGTACAGTGGTTCGGAAGGCTTGTCTGCCGCTGCGCTTCCCCCCGCCGCGGGATCGGGCTGTAACAGGTTGTAGGCCAGGGCGCCGACCGCGGCGCCCAGAGCAAACACCGTCAGGTACTGGTAAACCGGCTTCATGAGCTTGCCTCCCCGCGGCTATCTCCCGCGACAAAAAAGTAGTTCAGGTGGCTGATCGCTTTCAGCCGCTCGACTTCGATATCCAGCGCCTCGATGCGCGCATTGATTACCGCTATATGGGCGCGAACCACCTCCGCAAAATCGCCCGTGTCGTTGGTGTAGGCGGCCAGTGACGCTTCAGCCTGCTCGCGCATCTCCCGCAGCAGTCGCGACTGGTAGAGTGCCCCGCGCTGCTCCAGGTAATGCAGGCGGGCGCGCCAGGCTTCGAAGTCGGCCATCAGGCGGCGCAGCGCCAGGGATTTTTCCGTGCGCAGGGCGGCGGCGCTGGCCTCGGCCGACTGCACCTGGCGGTCCTGACGAACGGAGGAGAACAGGGGCATCTGAACGCCCACCCCGAGCGAGAAAAAGTCGGCCCGGTCGCGACCCAGGGGATCGTCGTCGCGGTAGCCGTAGCTCGCATCGATACGCCACTGGGGCCGGTACTGCTGCCGCGCCAGCTCCACCGCGGTGTCGCCGGCGGCAATGCCCCGCTCGATCCGTTGCAGGGCCGGGTGCAGCAGCAGGTGTTCCGCCACTTCCTCCGCCGAGGTCCCGGACCGGATCAATTGTGGCTGCTGCAGGACCAGCCCAGGCAGTTCGGCGGGCAACTGGAGCCCGGCCTGGAATACACCGCTCCCCGACAACCATTCACCGAGGGCCGCGTCCGCGGTGGCACGCCGCTGCTGCAACACCGCCAGGCGATCCTCGAACCGGGTCAACTCCAACTGCGCCCGCACCAGGTCCTGCTGGTTGGTGCGGGCCAGTGCCGAGGCGTAATTCGAGCGCGCAACCTCTACCAGGTGCTCGAACAGGTCCCGGTCCTGCTCGATCAGCCGGATCGATTCCCGCGCCCGGTAGGAGTCCAGCCACTGCTCTGCGACCTGCACCGCCAGGCGGGCGCGGCGGTCTGCCCGCTCGAACGGCAACTGGCTGCCCTGCTGCCGCAACTGCTGCCGCTGCAGGGCCAGGCTGTCGCCCGGTGGAAGTAACTGGGTCACGCCCAGCTGCAACTGGGTCATCGGCTCCTGGTTGAAATCGAAGGTATCCGTGGGCAGGTTTGCCAGGCCCAGCCGGAAGGCGGGGTCCGGCAGCCTGCCCGCGGCCTCACCGGACTGTTCCAGGGCCTGCTGGCGGTATTCGCTACCGCGCAGCCAGGGATCGTTTTCAAGGGCCAGCGCAATGGCCTGCTCCAGGCTCAGGCTGGCTTCGACGGGCCCGGCCAGGACCCATCCCAGGAAAATAACGACGGCAAGATTCCGGGGCCATCCCCGGTTTACGCGCTGAAAATCGTTCACGACTGTGCCTCTTTCTATTGCGATCAGGGCAGCATGGCGCGGCGCCCACTGCCAGGTTGAGTCGGCCAGGATGGCCGCCGGGAACAGGCTGAAAGCCCGGTTACAGGAATTTCAGGCGTACCTGTCCCCTGTCAGGCGTGAATGGGGGGACGAAAGAGGTTCAGGGGAACATGGATCGGGGGCGTCACGGCACTGCTGCCTTCAAAGACTTCGGGCCGTATCGGTAACGCCGAAAAGGAGGAGGGGACGAGCGCGGCCGGCACCAGGCAGATCGATGCCGAGCAGAATCCGCCTTCGGAGCAACAGTCCTTACCGGCCACCGATGACGAGGCGTGATCTGCATGGTGGCCGCTGTGCTCGCCTGCTTCATGAGTGGCGGCGTCCTGGTCGACTACGGTCATGGAGCCACAGGGCAGGGCCGCCGCCACGACACTTTGCAGGGCGAATACGCACAGCAGCAGAGCGGCCACCTTGCGCCGCAGCAAGCCCTGCCTGTTGCTGACCATGTTCATGGGGCAATAATAGCTGAAATTATCGCAAATTACCCGGCGCGCTCAGCGCCTGACCAGTTCCACCCGGCGGTTCCTGGCCCGGCCTTCAGGGCTGGAGTTGGAGGCCACCGGCGCCAGCACCCCGACGCCGGCCGCGTGCAGGCGTTGCCCGTCCACCCCGTAGTCCCGGGTCAGCGCCCGCACGACCGACTCCGCGCGCTGGGCGGAAAGCCGCAGGTTATAGTCGTAATCGCCCTGGCTGTCAGTATGCCCCACCACGTGGAGATGCAGCACTGGCCTGTTGCCAAGCAACGCCGCAATCTGCTCCAGGGTTTCGGCCGACCCGGGCTTGATCTCGGCACTGTCGGTATCGAACAGGACACCGTAGATCGCCATGTGGCCATTGGCGTCGATACCCCTCGCCATCGCCTCCGCGTCAACGGTTACCTTGTCGGTCTCCATGGATTCGGATTCGATCACCTCCAGCAGGGTGACCGGTTGTTTGCTCAAGGGACTGAAACCCTTGTCGAAAGCCGTCATGACCGCCACGTGTACCTGCCGTGATGCGCTTGTTGACCGCGCTGCCAGATAGCGCAGGTCCTCGGGCAGATCGAATGCGCTGCCGCTGGTCTTGCTGCTGGTAATGCGCAACTCCGTCGGGCCGTACAGCAGGGTGCTGAAATTGTTACCGCAGTCCCCGCCACAGGTAAAGAGCAGCTCGAATCCTGCCGCTTCCAGTGCGTCGCGATAATTGCTGAGAATTTCCAGGGTCGAGCGGCCCTTTGGGCCGCGGTAGAGAATACGGGTGATCCGCCCCTCCAGGTTCGTCGAGGCTTCCGGCACCCGTTCCTTCGCTTCATTGCGCACTACCGGGCCCAGGGCCAGACGATAGCTGTCAAAGTCCCTCACCTCGTAGCCATCGATGAACGCGCCCTCATACCGCGATACCATGGGGTGATCTTCGGCCCCGGGCGCGTCCTGCGGCTGGGCCAGTGCAATCGGACCGCTCCAGCAGGCCTGTACAACAACCAGCCAGCCGACCAGGCGAAAAAATCCGCGCCAATGCATTGTCACAACTCCCCGGCGACCGCTCTGGCCAGTTGCCGGGCGTGGGCCAGATCGACGTCAGACTCACCGGTGGTTCTTACCCCCAGGTGAAAGATGCGCCGCCCGGACAGCACGCTCAGCTGCCTCATCCGCTCGGCCCACTGGGCCTCGTCGCCCACCCCGTCGACGGCGACGGTATCTGCCTGGAACTCCACTTCCACGCTGCCACTGCTGCCTTTGATGCCCTTGTTCAGGACTGCCATGGCGCTGGTGAAGGCCTGCTGCGCTTCTGCCTCGCTGGCAAAGGGTCCCTGATACAGGGTCAGGGTCACCTCGTTCCGGGTACGGAAACTGGGTATTTTGGCCTCTTCCCCACGCATTTTTTTCTGCAGATATTCCTGCATGGCCGCCTGCGATTTCGCCTCGATCTCGGCAGCATCGGGCCCTTGCCAACTTGCGGTGCACAGCGGGTGTGGAGAATATTTCGACGGCTCGTGACTGAACTCGGCACCCTGCTCCAGTCCGAATTCGGTCCTTAAAAGCTCCGCTGACAGCAGCGCGCAAGGATCCTCGGTGGCCCGGGCCTGTCCCCCGGCAGTGGCCGACTTGTCGTCTCCGCCACAGGCAAGTAGAGAAACACACAGCATGGTCAGCACGGTTCGGCCAACACCCGGTTTCGGCATGGGATAACTCCAGTAATCGAATTGGCGAATGTGACAGGCAGGTTAGACTATCCCGAGCAAAACACCAGAGAGCCGCTTTACCGCATATTTTATAGCTATTGCTATTTTTTTACTGGTACCCGCCCTGTGCCTCCCGCTTTGCTAAACTCAGGGGGACAACTGACTCGTGGGCGAGGTCAGTTCGGTTGGCGAAGGATGGGCAAGGAGTAAGCGGGGTGGCAGACCAGAAGGATAATGATAATCAGGGTCCGGGCGCAGGCGATAAAAATGCAGCTGACGATGACGCAACCGAAATCAGTGGCGATGCGGAAACGGTAATGAACGCGGATGACGACGCCACAGTCACCGATACCGATACCGATACCGAACCCACCGAGATCGACGACGGCGATTTCACCGAGTATCAGGCCACCCACAGCACGACCGCCACCGGCTTCGACCAGGCGCGCGCCATCGCCCGCGACGCCCAGCGCCAGACCGGGAGACTGCTGAAAAAGCGCTTTGTGCTGGAGGAGATCCTCGGCCGCGGTGGAATGGGCGTGGTGTACAAGGCGCGCGACCTGCGCAAGGTGGAAGCGGAAGACAGCAACCCCTATATCGCGGCCAAGGTGCTCAGCGGGAACTTCAAGGACCATCCCCATGCCTTCGTGACCCTGCAGCAGGAAGCGGTTAAGTCGCAGCGCCTGGCCCACCCCAATATCGTTACGGTGTACGATTTCGACCGGGACGGCGATACCATCTTCATGACCATGGAACTGCTCAAGGGCGATCCCATGGACGGCCTGCTGAATATCGAGAAGAAATTCAGCAAGGAAACGGCCATGCGCTATTTCAAGGAGCTGTGCGCCGGCCTGGAATACGCGCACAAGCGCGGCCTGATTCACTCCGACTTCAAGCCGGGCAACATATTCGTCACCGCGGGTGGCCAGGTCAAGATTCTCGATTTCGGCATCGCCCGGGCGGCCAGCCGCGAGTCGCAGAGCCATACGTTCGACGCGGGCGACCTCGGCGCCCTGACTCCCGCCTACGCCACGATCGAAATGGTGAACCGCGAGCCGCCGAGTTTCAGCGACGACGTCTACGCCCTGGCCTGTGTCATGTACCTCATGCTTACCGGCGAGCATCCCTTCAACAAGCTCAGCGCGGCGGACGCAAAAGCGCAGAAATTGAAGGCGCGCAAGCCTGACTGCCTCAATGCCCGGGAATGGCAGGCGCTCAGCGAGGCGCTGCAATTCGACAAGAACAAACGCACCGGCTCCATCGAGGCCTTCCGCAGCGCCATGCTGCCAGCCGAACGCTCGCCCATGAAAATGGTCATTGGCGCCGCTGTCGTGGTGCTGGCCATTGCGGGATGGCTGGGATTCCGGCAATACCAGGCGGCCTCAGCACAGCAGGCCACCGTGGTCAGCAAGTTACAGGCGGCCAAGGACTGCTTCTACCAGTCACAGTTCGACTGCGCCGTGGAAAATGCACGCATCGTGACCAATCTGGTGCCTGATCACCCGGAAGCCACCCAGCTGCTGCAAGCGGCCAGCGCTGCTGCCGGTGAACAGGCCCGCGAGGCCCGCATCGAGACGCAGATCTCCGAGGCACAGGACTGCATGCAGCAACAGGATTACGCCTGCGCCCGGGTCCACGCGCGCGAGGCCCTGGAACTGGACGACGGCAACCCCCTCGCCCAGCGCCTGCTGGACCAGGCCGAGGAGGGTCAGCGACAGCAGTCGATCGGCGGCTTCCTCAGCCGGGCTGAGACCTGCCTGGACCGGGGTGATACGGCCTGCGCCGACCTCGCGCTGGAAGAGGCCAGCGCAGCTGGCGCGGGCGCGGCGGACCTGTATCCCCTGCAAAAACGGCGGGACGACCTGCTGGCGCAACAACAGGCCACTTTGGCGCAGCAGCAGGCGCAAATAACGTCTATGCTTAAGGAGGCGCGGGAGTGCCTGGATCGGTCGGATTTCGACTGCAGCGAGGATCGCGCTGGCGCAGTGCTGGCGCTGGATGCGGCTAACACCGAGGCGATCGAGATCAGGCAGGCGACCGGCCTGGCGCGCAGTCTGCGCGAGGCCAACGAGCGGACCGTGGCCAGTTTCCTGCGGGAGGCCGAGAGTTGTATGCAGAAAAAAAACTACAGTTGCGCGATCGCCAAGGCTGATTCGGCCCTGGCGATCATACCGGGACACCGGGGCGCCAGCGCAATGAGAAACGACGCGGTACAGGCCCAGCGCTCGGCCAAAAAGAGTATTTCGATTGAATGAGTGCCCGTTGAGGCACTGCGGTAGTAAAAGGTGATGACAATGCGTTTCGGAATAACAGTTCTGATACTTTCCTTCCTGTTCGCCCCGGTAAGCCAGGCGGACTTCTTCAGTGATCTGCGCAAGAAGGTGGAGGACACGACCAAACGAACCGTGGAAGACGTGGTGGTCAGGACCGCCTCGGACATGGTGCGGGATATGATCATCGGCTACACGAGCAGCCAGACAAAAACCGAGAAAGAAGTCTCCGATGACTACGTCAAGGAGAACGGCGCCCTACCCCGAAATACGGTGGCCAGATCCTACCGCACTGAATTGCTGCCCGGCCCGGCGGTCAGCCCCGGCACCAAGGTCACCGTGCGCTCGTATATCGAGGTCATACCCGGTAATACCGGCCGTTCGACCAAGATCGAGGAACGACTGACGATCTGGGACAACGACAACAACACCATCGCCCTCAAGTCGATGACCAAGCAGGCTGGCAAGAAAAGCGGCGGCGCCTTCCAGACCGAATTCAGCTTCACCCTGCCTGAGGGCCTGCCCCAGGGAGTCTACCCGGTGAGCACCGACCTGATGCTCGATGGCGAGCTCTCGGGCGACCAGCGGCACACCCTGCAGCTGGTGCTGTGGCAAGACCGGGCGGCGCAACTGCTGGCCAGTAATTGACCTGATCGAACCCACAACAACAACCACAACGGCACTCGTAAGGAGGCCCAATGAAAGCGTCAGACCTGTTTATCAAAGCCCTGGAGGCAGAGGGAGTTGAGTACATGTTCGCCATTCCCGGCGAGGAAAACCTCGACATGCTGGAATCCCTCCGGCATTCCAGCATCAAACTGATCCTGGTCCGGCACGAGCAGGCGGGAGGCTTCATGGCCACCACCTACGGCCGCCTGACCGGCAAGGCCGGGGTGTGTATGGCGACCCTGGGCCCCGGCGCCACCAACTTCGTCACCGCCGCCGCCTATGCGCAGCTGGGCGGCATGCCCATGATGATGATCACCGGCCAGAAACCGGTCAAATCCTCCAAGCAGGGCCAGTTCCAGATCATCGATGTCTGCGACATGATGCAGCCGATCACCAAGTACACCCGGCAGATCGTCGCCGGCGACAATATCCCCTCCCGGGTGCGCGAGGCCTTCCGCCTGGCGGAGGAAGAGCGGCCGGGCGCAGTGCACCTGGAACTGCCTGAGGACATCGCCGATGAGGACAGCGACGAGCCTATCCTCCCGGCCAGCGTCCATCGCCGACCCTGCGCGGAGGAGAAAGGCGTACAGCGGGCGGTGGACATGATCCAGCAGGCCAAGAGCCCGCTGCTGTTGATCGCGGCCGGCGCCAACCGCAAGATGACCAGCCGCATGCTGAGCCAGTTTGTGGAGAAAACCGGCATCCCCTTTGTCACCACCCAGATGGGCAAGGGCGTGGTGGACGAGTCCAATCCACTGTTCCTCGGCAACGCCTCATTATCCAGCGGCGACTTCGTACACCGGGCGATCGACGCCGCCGACCTGATCATCAACGTGGGTCACGACGTGGTGGAGAAACCGCCGTTCTTCATGGATCAGAACAGCAAGGTCATCCATGTCTGCTTCAACACCGCCGCGGTGGACCCGGTCTACTTTCCCCAGGTGGAACTGGTGGGCGATATCGCCAACAGCATCTGGCAACTGAAGGAGCGCCTGGAACCCGCCTCCCACTGGGACTTCAGCCGGTTCGACACGGTGCGGGCGGCCCACGATGCCCACTTGCTGGAAGGCGCCGATGACAGCCGTTTCCCGGTCTATCCCCAACGCCTGGTAGCGGACGTACGCGCCGCGATGCCTCCGGAGGGCATCATCGCCCTGGACAACGGGGTCTACAAGATCTGGTTCGCGCGCAACTATCGTGCCGCACAGCCCAACACGGTACTGCTGGACAACGCGCTGGCCACCATGGGTGCGGGTCTGCCCTCGGCCATGGCGGCCAAGATCGTGTACCCGGATCGGCCGGTCATCGCTATCTGCGGCGACGGTGGCTTCATGATGAACTCCCAGGAACTGGAAACCGCGGTACGCCTGGAGATGAACCTGACCGTCCTGATCATGCGTGACGATGCCTATGGCATGATCAAGTGGAAGCAGTCCAACATGGGCTTCCCCAACTGGGGTCTGGACTACGGCAATCCCGACTTCGTCAAGTACGCCGAAAGCTATGGCGCGAAGGGTCACCGGGTGGCTGCAGCAGACGAACTGCTGCCGCTGCTCAAGGCCTGCCAGGCCGAGCCCGGGGTGCACCTGATCGACTGCCCGGTCGACTACAGCGACAACGACCGCATCCTGAACAACGACATCAAACAACTCAGCGCCAAGCTGTAACTCAAAAAAAGGAAAAAAGGGGACAGTTCACTTAATTCCAGGGGAATTAAGTGAACTGTCCCCTTTTTTGCGTGAATCGGCGGCAACTTGCCGTCTTTGTCCCAGATCAAGAGCCTTTGGCGGCGATGAGGCATAATCGAGGCTTACATTAAGGAGAGAGCGCGGTGTATGGGGAGAGCAAGCCGCTGGCCGGCGTGGCTTGATATCGCTCAGGGAGCGACCGGCCTGCTACTGCTGCTGTTCATGTGGGCCCACCTGTTTGCGGTATCCAGCATCCTGCTGGGCAAGGATGCCATGTACCGGGTAACCCGGTTTTTCGAAGGCAGCCTGTTCCTGGCCGAACCCACCCCGGTGCTGGTGAGCCTGGTCGCTCTCGCCATATTCATCCTGTTTACCGCTCACACCCTGCTGGCCCTGCGCAAACTGCCGTCCTCCTACCGCCAGTACCGGGTCTACCTGCGCCACCTGCGCGCCATGCGCCACGAGGAGACCACCCTGTGGCTGGTACAGGTCGTCACCGGCCTGGTGCTGATGTTTTTCGCAACCGCCCACCTGTACGAAATTTTCATGCACGCCGACCAGATAGGTCCCTATGCTTCGGCCGACCGGATCGTGTCCGGTGGCGCGCTGCCCCTGGGCATAATCCTGCTGCTGGCGGTGGAGGTGCACGGAGGTATCGGCCTGTACCGCCTGATCATCAAGTGGGGCTGGTTCGGCCTGGCTGATACGGCAGCCCGACGGCGGCGCCTGCGCCGCTGCGTGTACGGGTTGGTTGCTTTCCTGCTGGCCCTGGGTTTCCTGACCCAGGCCGCCTACGTGCGGATCGGCCTGGAGCACCGCGACAACGTCGGGGAGCGCTACCAGCCGGGCTGGGAGGTGCATAACTGATGCAGGTCGTGCACTCGGACGTACTGGTTATCGGCGGCGGACTGGCCGGTCTGCGCGCCGCCATCGGCGCCCGGCGCCGCGGCCTGGAGGTCAACATCCTCAGCCTGGTGCCCCCCAAGCGCTCCCATTCCGCTGCGGCCCAGGGCGGCATGCAGGCCAGCCTGGGCAACACCACCAAGGCCGCCGGCGACAATGAAGACACCCACTTCGAGGACACGGTCCGGGGCAGTGACTGGGGCGCCGACCAGCGGGTGGTGCGCATGTTCACCCAGACGGCACCCAAGGCAATCCGGGAGCTGGCCAACTGGGGGGTGCCCTGGAACCGGGTGCAGCGGGGCGAGCGGGACGTGGTTATCGACGGCAAGCACCACACCATCACCGAGCGGGACGAGGCTCACGGGCTCATTACCGCGCGCAATTTTGGCGGGACCCGCCACTGGCGTGCCTGCTATGTATCCGACGGTACCGGGCACTCCATGCTGTACAACATGTCCGACCAGGCCATTGCGGCGGAGATACCGGTGTTCGAGCGTTTCGAGGCCCTGTCCCTGATCCACGACGGGGAGCGCTGTTACGGCGCCATCGCCCGCAACCTGGTCAGCGGCGAACTGGTCGCCTTTACGGCCCGCGCCACCTGTATTGCTACCGGGGGTTTTGGCCGCATCTACAGGGTATCGACCAATGCGGTGATCAACGAGGGCATGGGGGCCGCTATCGCGCTCGAAACCGGCGCGACACCGCTGGGTAACATGGAGGCTGTGCAGTTCCACCCCACCGCCATATTCCCCGCGGGCATCCTGGTCACCGAGGGTTGCCGCGGCGACGGCGGCCTGCTGCTCGATGCGGCGGAGCATCGTTTCATGCCGGACTATGAGCCAGAAAAAATGGAGCTGGCCTCGCGCGACGTGGTGTCGCGGCGCATGGAGGAGCATATGCGCGCCGGCAACGCGGTCGACAGCCGCTTCGGCCAGCACCTGTGGCTGGACATACGGCTGCTGGGAGAGGATCACATCAACAGCCGCCTGCGGGAAGTGAAAGAAATCTGCCAGTACTTCCTCGGCATCGACCCGGCCCGGGAACTGATCCCGGTACGGCCTGCCCAGCACTATTCCATGGGCGGCATCCGCACCGACCACCGCGGCGAAAGTGCCGGCCTGCGCGGCCTGTTTGCCGCCGGTGAGGCCGCCTGCTGGGACCTGCACGGCTTCAATCGCCTGGGCGGCAACTCGGTGGCCGAAACCGTGGTGGCGGGCATGATCGTCGGCGAGTACATGGCGGATCACTGCCAGTCACCCGAGGGTGAAATCAGGCTGCCCACCGCCCTGGTGCGGGAGAGTCACGCCGCGCAAGTGGCGATCCTGCGCCAGTTGGCCGAGCGCCCGGCCGAAGGCAACCCCTACCAGTTGATTCGCGAGATGCAGAACATCATGACCGACAAGGTAGGCATCTTCCGCCACGGCGAGACCCTGCAGCAGGCAGTCCAGGACCTGCGCAGTCTGTTACTCCGTACCCGGACACTGGGCTTGCGCTGCCAGAGCCCCGGCGCCAACCCGGAACTGGTTGCTGCCTACCGGCTGCCGCGCATGGTAAAACTGGCCCTGTGCGTGGCCCAGGGTGCCCTGGCCCGGACCGAAAGCCGCGGCGCCCACTACCGTGAGGACTTCCCGCAGCGGGATGACAGCCGCTGGCTCAATCGCAGCCTGGCGTCCTGGCCGGGAGAGGCCGACGAGGCGGAGCTCGACTACGAGTCGCTCGATGTCATGGCCATGGAATTGCCTCCCGGCTGGCGTGGTTACGGTGCCAGGGATTACATCGAGCACCCCGATACCGCCCGGCGCCAGGCGGCTGTGGACGATGTGAACCGGGTCAACGCCGACCTTGACCGCCACCAGCGACAGGATGCGCTGATGCCCTTCCGGCAGCTGTTGCCACCGTCCTATCGCGGTCCCAACGCGCGACTCGGTGAAGGAGACGACAATGACTGAGCAGCTTATCGCCCGGGAACAGCGCCAGCTCGAGATCGAGATATTTCGCTTCAACCCCGCCGACCCGGACAGCGAGCCCCGCTACCAGGTCTTCCCGCTGGAAGAGGCCGAGGGCATGACCCTGTTTATCGCGCTCAACGAGCTGCGCGAAAACCAGGACCCGGGCCTGCAGTTCGATTTTGTCTGCCGGGCCGGCATCTGCGGCTCCTGCGCCATGCTGGTGAACGGCCGGCCCGGGCTGGCCTGCCGCACCCTGACCCGCGACCTGCCCGCGCGCATCCGGCTGGCTCCCCTGCCCGGATTCGAGCTGATAGCCGATCTCAGCGTCAATACCGGCAAGTGGATGCGCGGCATGAGCGAGCGATTGCAGACCTGGATTCACGACCAGGGTCAAGCCACCTCGCTGGATGACATGGAGACGCCGATGGAGCCGGAACTGGCGCAGGCGATCTATGAACTCGAACGCTGCATCGAGTGCGGCTGCTGTATCGCGGGCTGCGGCACGATCCAGATGCGCGAGGACTTCGTGGGTGCGGTGGGCCTGAACAAGATTGCCCGCTTCCGGCTAGACCCGCGGGACACGCGCAACGACGCGGACTATTTTGAACTGATCGGCGACGACGACGGCGTGTTCGGCTGCATGAGCCTGGTGGGCTGCGACGACGTCTGTCCCAAGCAATTACCGCTGGCCACCCAGATCGCTTTCCTGCGCCGCAGGATGGCCCTGGCGGGCTGACGAGGAGGACCCCATGGCAGGACAATTCAGTGCGATGATGGACGGCAACGAGGCGGTGGCCCACGTCGCCCACCGCTTCAACGAGGTGATTGCCATCTATCCCATCACCCCCGCCTCGCCCATGGGAGAACACGCCGACGCCTGGGCGGCCGAGGGCCTGCCGAATTTCTGGGGTGCTATTCCCGACGTGGTAGAAATGCAGAGCGAGGCCGGGGCCGCCGGGGCCATCCACGGCGCCCTGCAGGCCGGCAGCCTGGCGACCACCTTTACCGCCTCCCAGGGCCTGCTGTTGATGCTGCCCAACATGTTCAAGATCGCCGGGGAGTTGACCCCGACCGTGATTCACGTGGCAGCGCGCACCGTGGCCACCCACGCCCTGTCGATTTTTGGTGACCATTCGGACGTGATGGCTGCCCGCAGCACCGGCTTCGCGATGCTCTGCTCCAACTCGGTGCAGGAGGCACTGGATTTTGCCTTCATCGCCCAGGAGGCCAGCCTGCGCGGGCGCATCCCGATGCTGCATTTTTTCGACGGCTTTCGCACCTCCCACGAGGTCAGCAAGATCCAGGTCCCGGAGGACGAGCTGTTCCGGAGCCTGATCAACGAGGACGCCATCGCCGCCCACAGGGAACGCGGCCTGTCGCCGGAGCATCCGGTGTTGCGAGGAAGCTCCCAGAACCCCGACGTGTTCTTCCAGGCGCGGGAAGCCGTTAATCCCCACTACGCGGCGTTCGGCGCGGTGGTGCAGCAGGTCATGGACGAGTACGGGGCGGCCACGGGTCGCCACTACTCACTGTACGATTACCACGGCGCCCCCGACGCCGACCGGGTGCTGGTACTGATGGGTTCCGGGGCGGAAACCGCCTGCGAAACCGTGGATGACCTCAACCACGGGGGGCAGAAAACCGGGGTCTTGCGGGTGCGGTTGTTCCGTCCCCTGGAGGGCGCGGAACTGGTCGCCGCACTGCCCGACACCGTGCGCGCGGTCGCGGTTCTCGATCGCACCAAGGAGCCCGGGGCAGACGGTGAACCCCTGTACAAGGATGTGGTCACGGCGCTGGCGCTGCACCGCCCCGATGCAATGCCGCGACTGGCCGGTGGCCGCTTTGGCCTGTCCTCCAAGGAATTTACCCCCGGTATGGTGGCCGCGGTGTTTAACGAGTTGCTCAGCGACAGGCCGCGCAGCCCGTTCACTATCGGCATTCACGACGACGTCAGCCAGTTGAGCCTGGACTGGGACGAGAACTTCCGCTCGGATGCTCACCAGGGCTGTTTCCAGGCCCTGTTCTACGGCCTGGGCTCTGACGGCACGGTGAGCGCCAACAAAAACTCGATCAAGATCATCGGCGAGCAGACCGATCTCGCTGCCCAGGGCTATTTCGTCTACGACTCCAAGAAATCCGGCGCGGTGACCATTTCCCACCTGCGTTTCGGTGACCGCCCCATCCATTCCGCCTACCTGGTCGAGGATGGCGAGGCGGATTTCGTCGCCTGTCACCAACCGGTGTTCCTGGAGCGATACGACATGCTGGCCAAGGCCAAGACCGGGGCGACATTCGTGCTGAACACCGACGTGCCGCCGGAGCGTGCCTGGGACAGCCTGCCGCGGGTATTCCAGCAACAGCTGATCGACAGGGAACTGAAATTTTACGTGATCGATGCCTACCGCGTTGCAGCCGACTCCGGTATGGGCAAACGCATCAACACCATCATGCAGACCTGCTTTTTCGCCATCTCCGGTGTGCTGCCGCAGGAGCAGGCTATTGCGTCGATCAAGGATGCCGTGGAAAAAACCTACGGTCGCAAGAGCCGCCGCATCGCCGCCATGAACATCGAGGCCATCGACAATACCCTGGCCAACCTGCACCCGGTGGAAGTGGCCACGGCGGTGACCAGCAACATGGCATGCGGGGTGAAGATGCCCGACGAGGCGCCGGACTTTGTACACCGGGTGACCAGTGAGATCGTCGCGGGCCGCGGCGACCTGATACCGGTCTCCCTGCTGCCGGACGACGGCACCTGGCCGCTGGGTACAGCGGCCTACGAGAAGCGCAACCTGGCACTGGAAATACCGGTGTGGGAGACGGATATCTGCACCCACTGCGGCAAGTGCGTGTTTGTCTGCCCCCACTCCGCGATCCGCTCCAAGGCGTTCCCGGAGGCCGCCCTGGCGGACGCCCCGGCGACCTTCAAGAGCATCCAGATCAAGGGCAAGGACTTCCCCCAGGGCGTCCATATCGCCTACCAGGTGGCGCCAGAAGATTGCACCGGTTGCTCCCTGTGTGTGGACATCTGTCCCATCCGCGACAAGTCCAACGCCAGCCGCAAGGCGGTCAACATGGCGGCCCAGCCGCCCCTGCGGGAAACGGAAGCCGCCAACTGGGCGTTCTTCGACAGCCTGCCGGAGTACGACCACCGGGAGATCAAGCTGAGCACGATGAAGGGCTCCATGCTGCTGGAACCCCATTTCGAGTTCTCCGGCGCCTGTGTCGGCTGCGGCGAAACCCCCTACATCCGCCTGGCCAGCCAGCTCTTCGGGGACCGCATGCTGGTGGCCAACGCCACCGGCTGTTCCTCCATCTACGGCGGCAACCTGCCCACCACACCCTGGCGGACCAACGCCGAGGGCCGCGGGCCGGCCTGGAACAACAGCCTGTTCGAGGACAACGCCGAGTTTGGCCTGGGCATGCGTATCGCCATCGACGACCAGCGGCGCCGCGCCCGGCAATTACTGGATTCACTGCGAGACGAGATCGCCCCAGGCCTGGCTGATGAGATTCTCGAATGCCGGGAAGAAGACGAGGCCGGGATTTATGAGCAGCGCCAGCGGGTGGTCCAGCTCCGCGACGAGCTGCAGGGCATCGACCGCCCGCAGGCCCGGCAGCTGCTGCAACTGGCGGAGAACCTGTGTCACAAGAGCGTGTGGATTATCGGCGGCGACGGGTGGGCCTACGACATCGGCTTCGGTGGCCTGGACCACGTGCTGGCGTCAAACCGCAACGTCAACATCCTGGTGCTCGACACCGAGGTGTACTCCAATACCGGCGGCCAGACCTCCAAGGCCACCCCGCGCGGGGCAGTCGCCAAGTTCTCCGCCGGCGGCAAGCCGACCCCGAAGAAGGACCTGGCCCGGCTGGCCATGGACTACGAGAACGTCTACGTGGCCCACGTGGCCTACGGCGCCAAGGACACCCAGACCCTGAACGCCTTCCTGGAGGCGGAAAGCTACCCCGGCGTGTCGCTGATCATCGCCTACTCCCCCTGCATCGCCCATGGGGTGGACATGTCGCTCAATCACCACCAGCAGAACCTGGCGGTGGACAGCGGTCACTGGCCCCTGTTCCGCTTCGACCCGCGCAAGGGCGAGCGCGGCCAGAACCCCTTGAAGCTGGACTGTAAGCCGCCCTCGGTGCCCTACCGGGAGTTCGTCCAGTCGGAAACCCGCTTCAACATGCTGTGGTACGCCAACCCCGGCAAGGCCGAGGCCCTGCTGGAAGAGGCCCAGCGGGAAGTGGGGGAACGTTTCCACCGCTATCAGCAACTGGCGGCCATGGAGTGGTCGCCCGCCGATGAGTCCGAGCAGGACGAGGGGGCAGAAAAATGAGCGATCTCACCGTCGACTACCTGGGCCTGAGCCTCAAAAACCCGCTTTTGCCCTCGGCCTCGCCCCTGAGCAGGCACCTGGACAGCGCGCGCCACCTGGAAGACGCCGGCGCCGCCGGCATTGTGATGTACTCCCTGTTCGAGGAGCAGATCCTGGCCGAGGAACGGCAGTATGAGCGTTTTATACACAACGCCGCCCTGGGACACGGGGAAGCCTCGTCCTTCCTGCCCGACCAGCCCGATTACCAGGGCACGCTCGACAGCTACCTCGAACAACTGCAGCGGCTCAAGGAAAACCTGGAAATACCGGTTATCGCCAGCCTCAACGGGGTGACCGACAGCGGCTGGGTGGAATACGGCCGTGAGCTGGCCGGGGCCGGGGCCGACGCGCTGGAACTGAACCTGTACTACCTGGCCGCGGACGACAACGAGAGCGCGGCGGAGGTCGAGGCGCGTTATGTCGAGGTGCTGGCTCGGCTGGTCGCCGCGGTCGACCTGCCCATCGCGGTGAAGCTGTCACCCCAGTTCACCTCGCCGGTACACTTCGTGCGCCAGTTGCAACAGGCGGGCGCGCGGGGAGCGGTGATTTTCAACCGGTTCTACCAGAGCGACATCAACCTGGAGACCCTGCAGGTTGAACCCAGCCTGCAACTGTCCAGTTCCTACGAATCGCTGCTGCGGGTGCGCTGGACGGCGATCCTGCGCGGCAGCCTGGATATCGACCTGGCCACCACGGGCGGCTTCCACGAACCGGTGGACGTGATCAAGGCCCTGCTGGCCGGCGCCAACGCGGTACAGCTGTGCAGTACCTTGCTGCAGCACGGACCCACCCGCTTGCAGCAGCTGTTGGCCGGTCTGGCGGAATGGCTGGAGCGGGAGGAGTACGAATCAGTGCGGCAGATGCAGGGTAGCCTCAGCTACCGCCACGCCGCCAACCCCGGGGAATACGAGCGGCAGAACTACCTCTCGGTGCTGGACAGCTTCACCCCGCCGCCCGGCGTCCGCTACTGAAAAAAGGGGACAGTTCACAAAAAGGGGACAGTTTACTTAATTCCTGCGGAATTAAGTAAACTGTCCCCTTTTTCCCCTTTTTATGTCAGAAGTCTTTGCGCAGGGTGATGCCGTAGGTGCGGGGCTCGCGCACGTAGGCGAGCTGTTTGCCGTCCTGTATCACCGCGGGGAACGCGGTCCCATAGTATTCCTCGTCGAACAGGTTGCGGGCCCACAGGGTCACACTGGTGGCAATATTGTCAAAGATCAGGCCGGCATGCAGGTTCACCAGTTCATAGGAGTCCTGTTCTGACCGGGGGTCGTTGTTCTGGTCCATGACCTGGTCGCCGATGTAAGAGTACTCGCCCTTCAACCACAGGGCCGCGCCGTTATTCAGGGTCCACTCCTTGCGCGCGCTCAACACGAAGAAATCTTCGGGGTTGGTGCCGATGCGGCCGTCGGTGCGGTCACAGAAGGCCGGATTGAATGCTTCCTCCGGGGTGGAGGGCAGGCTGCCGTCGGCGTTGCGGGCACCGCTGTCGGGAATGCCGTCGCGGAAGGGCGTGGTGACCCAGCAGTTGCCTTTCTCGAACTCGTCGAAGTCCGCTACCGACTTGGAGTAGCCCGCGGTCATGTTGAAGGTCGGGGTGGGCTGCCAGAAGAGTTCGACTTCCCCGCCGTAGGTATCCGCCGTCGCGGCATTCTGGACGTTGAAGCCGGAACCGGTAAAGGTCCCCACCTGCAGGTCTTCCACCTCCGCCTGGAACAGGGCGATATTCAGGCGCACCCCCTGGTCGGGGAACTCCGCCTTCATGCCCAGTTCGTAGGAGGTCGAGGTTTCTGCGTCGAACAGCTGGTCAAATGCCGGTTCGATGCGGTCGGTGTTGGTGCCGCCGGCCTTGTAGCCGGTGCCCACCGAGGCGTAGACCATCACCGTGTCGCTGGGGAACCAGCTGAGTTTCAGGGTGCCGGTCACCTGGTCATCGGTCAGACGGTCGTCGACGTTGGGCCGCTTGGTGGTGGGCGGGAAATCGCCGGTCAGGAAGGCCAGTTCGAAACCGGACTCGGTATAGATGGCCTTGAGTTTCTTGTCTTCGTCTGAGTAACGCAGACCCGCGGTCACCATCCACTTTTCATTGAAGGCGTAGTCCGCCTGACCGAACACGGCCCAGCTCTGGTGCTCCTGCTGGTTGACATCGTTGGCCCAGCCGTCGGGTGGGAAGAACCCGCCCATGAAAATCTGTTCCAGCGGAATGCCGAGGAAAGCCCCGGCGATAAACTCGGTGTCGTCACCGAAGGTCAGGGTGGAGGAACTGTTCAGGTCCTGCTCGAAGTAATAGGCACCCACGACATAGTTGAAGCGCTCCCCGGTATAGGTCAGGCGCAGTTCCTGCGAGAACTGCTCCTGATCCGCGTCGTTGGTATCGGTGAGACCGTCCAGGTCGGTGAAATCGGCATCGATCTCGTCGAAGGATTCAAATTGCCGCCAGGCGGTGATCGAGGTCAGGGTCAGCTCGGTAGACAGGTCCCAGTCCAGCTGGGCCGACAGGCCGTAGTCCTCATTCTGGGAGATTGGATTGAAGCTGTAGGCCACTTTCTGGTCAAAGATCCGCGATTCCGGGATAAAGGTCGCGCCGCGCGCTTCCAGAAAGGCATCGGTGCCCGGGGTGCCGAAGGTAGGTGAGCCGATCCGCATGTCCAGCCGGTTGTTGTCCCACTGTACGGTGGTGGCACAGCAGACCTCGTCGATTTCCGAGTAGTCCGCGATCACCAGCAGGCTCAACGTGTCACTGGGTGTCCACAGCCCCTGCAGGCGGATACCGTAGCGGTCGCGGTCGAAAATCTCGTCCTTGTCGCCGGTGGCGATATTGTCCACGAAACCGTCCCGCTCGGAGTAAAAACCGGTGGCGCGCAGCGCCAGCACATTGTCGATCACCGAGAAGGATTTCGCGCCATTGACGTTGATCAGGCTCAGGTTTCCGCCTCCGGCCTCCAGAAAGCCGGTGCCCTCGTGGTCGGGCCGCACGGTGGTGAACTGGATTGCCCCCGACAGGGTGTTACGCCCGAACAGGGTGCCCTGGGGCCCGCGCAACACGTCCACCGAGGCCACGTCGACCAGCTGGTTGATCATGGAGCTCTGGCGCGAGCGGTAGACACCGTCCACGTACAGGCCGACCGAGGACTCAAACCCGAAGTTGTTACCACCGGTACCAATGCCCCGGACCGAGAAGTTGGAGGTGGTGGCGTTCTGGTTCTGGTCCACCACCAGGCCCGGGGCGCTGTTCTGGAGGTCGAACACATCCTTGATCGCGGATTCGGTCAGCAGCGCGCCGCTGAAGGCCGATACCGCGACCGGCACATCCTGCAGGTTCTGCTCCCGCTTCTGGGCGGTGACGATAACCTCTTCCAGCAGGGGCTGGGCCCACACCGATGTCGCCGCCAGCGAACCGGCCAGCAGGCTCACGCCAATACCAGGAATTACTCTTGCAGCCATAGGAAGCCCCTTCTCTGTTTTATTCGGCTTATCACGACAGGCGCCGCTTGCGGGCGGACGCCCCGGTACTTCTCTGGGTCAGAGCCGAGCATAGGTGACCGGGCTCCCGGTTGGCAACCATAAGCTGTGATTTCCGCCCCCTGCTGCCCCGAAAATGTGCATTGTTGGCAATTTCCGCGGGACATTTCCTACGCCCGTAGTTATGATTCCGCCGGACGTGTTTAAACAGGGTGAGCCAGGCATCAAAGCCGCGAGCCACCCGGATTGGACGGGGTTTTTGTGTTGACGATTTTCTCCGGTCGACGGCGAGCGGTCGTGACCAGGTTTTTTGTATTTTCCTCCATGCTGACCCTGGCCGGCTGTTTCATTCGGGTCACCCCCGGCGCTGACGGCCATGTCACTACCAACCTGGGCGCGGACTGTTCCGGTTCCTGTACCTACAGCCTGGCCGAAGGAGAAACACTGGACCGTATTTTCACCGCTCAGCCCAGGCCAGGAGCCGAGTTCATCCGCTGGAAAGACAGCCTGGGACCGAAGATCGCCGGCTGTCCCAACCCGACCCACACAGTGTGCCGCCTGAACGTCACGGCCATGGACAACCCGCTGGCCCAGTTGGGCCTGCAAATGGAAGCGCTCTTCGAGATACAGGACGGCTGGAATGTGACCCGGGTCACCTACAAGTCCTCCCAGGCCGGCACCGGCACCCTGCGCCAGGTCAGCGCCAGCCACTGGCAGGAGGAGACCAGCCGGGGCGAGACCTTCGACTACCTGTTATCCAGCCGCAGCAGCTTCAATATTGTCCTGACTGACCTGGCGGGGAACGGCCAGTTCCTGATCGACCTGGCGGGCGGGACCGTGTCCACCACCCAGGGCTCTCGCAGCACGGCTGGCCAGCTCACTATCGACGAAGCCTTTATCCGGCCCAATGGCTGGTTTGCGCGTGGCATTCAACTGGGCAATCTCTTTGGGCTCTATTCAGGGGACCTGGTCATGGTGGATGAAATACTCTGGGAGCGGCGTTACCCCGACGGCAAACACGAACCGCTGCCGCTTTATCTGGTCTCCTACCGCGACGGGGGTCTGCGCTTGCGTGACGCCGGGGACAGCAGTGAGATCGATGTCGATTTCGAGAGTGGCGAGGTCCGGACCTTCAATAGTGATGGCAGCAACCAGCTTTCGGCCTACGTGCATGAAATCAAGGTGGCACTCGACGGCTGGAACGCTCGCGAGGTCCGGATAGCCGATATTGAGAGTGGCGAGCCGGCCGGCTATTTCCGGCAAGTCACGGATACCACCTGGTCCCGACACAGCGTAAACGGTGTGCTCCAGGCTGAATACCGGCAGGACTATCGCAGCGCAAACCGCATAAAGCTGCACCACCCGGCAACCAATTCCCTGTTTTTCATCGACATCCAGACGGGCCTGGTTTCGACGCAATCCGCGGGTAACCCGCTGATCCGGGATGTCTGGACTGTTACCGAACTGCTTTAAGGCGAACTGACAACCGTGCACACTCAGGTTTTACCCTTTACCCGCTCCTCACGACTGATTCTGTGCCTGTTGGCCCTGCTGCCACTGCTCGGTGGCTGTTGGATCAAGGTCACTTCGGACACCTACGGCGAGGTGACCACCGACCTGGGGGCCGAGTGCGGCTTCGCCTGCGATTTCGATATCGACGCGGGCGAGAGTTTTGAACGCGTGTTCACGGCTATCGCAAAGCCCGGCGCTGAATTCGAACGCTGGGCGGACAACCTGGGCAAGAGCATCAGCGCCTGCCCCAATCCCACCAGCCCGGAGTGCACCATAAGGGTGGACGGGCTGAACCCGTTACTGGTCCCCTTTGGCCTGGAACTGGAGGCGCAGTTCCGGCAGGTCAACGGCAACACGGTAAACCAGGTCGCTTATGGCAGCCCACAGCAGATCTCGGGCTACTTCAGGCAGGTCTCTGCAAATGAGTGGATTCAGACCGGGGATTACGCCCAGGGTGTAACTTTCACTCCCGAGAGCCGGGGGATGACCGGACTAACCCTGCGCAACAACCAGAGCGGCGAACTGTTCACCGTCAACCTGTCTGCCGGCAGCATTACCCGAGCCGCCAGCAACAACGCACAGCCGGCTTATTTCAACAGTGTCGCCGGCATCTCCGCCCGCCACAATGGCCAACTGCTGAATCGGGTGACCTACGGTAATCTTTTCGGCATCCTGCAGGGCTCGCTGGCCCAGGTCGACGGGGAACGCTGGCTGGACACTGACGTGAGTGGCGAGCGCGCCGCGATAGTGTTGCGTGAAGTTTTGCGAACCAACGATACCGTGCGCCTGCGAGACGACACGGGAGACCGCGATATCGTCATCGACCTGCGAACCGGGGTGATCAGCGAAGGGGAGGGCCGCTTCTTCGGCTACATTCACCAGACCCGCATCCCGGTGGACGGCTGGTCCATCCGCGCGGTTGAATTCGCCGACCCGGAGACGGGAGAGATCCTGGGCTCCTACCACCATACGTCCATTGGCGTCTGGTCGGAATTCGTGGCCGGTCACGACGAGGTGGTTTCCCTGCTCAAGGAAGTCGAGCGCCGGGCCACCATGGTCCGCCTTGAGGACCAGGCCGCAGGACGGCGTATCATTATCAACCTCGCCACCAACGGCATCGACATCGGGCCGGTGACCAATGGCCACCCACTACCCGCCTGGTCGATCTCTGACTACGAGTAGCCCGCATTCCGGCAATTGCCCCGGTCTGCGTCGGGGCGCATAATTCCCCGTTTAACAATCCCGGGAGCACCATGTTGAAGACCCTCGGGCCGCTCTTGCTGGCGGTCAGCATGCTGGGCGGCTGCACTTCCCAGTTGCAGGTCGCGGAGAAAACCATGACCGATTACCTGCCGCCGCAGAAGAACCTGTCATTCAGGGGGCTGCAGGCCTATCCGGACCAGGTGACCTGTGGCGAATGGGACGGCAAGTCGCCCTTCGGTGAATTCAACAGCTGGCAGCCTTTTATCGTCCGCGGAGACCAGGTCGACCATGCACCCAGTGACCGGGACCTGAGGATATTCTGCCGCGATAACGCCCGCGCTTACTACGAGGAACTGACCGGCATCAGGCCCATCAGTCGCGCCAACAAGACCCTGCTGCAGGTCATCGCGGACTTTCGTTCGTTGTCCCTGGCGTTGGCCCGCTACGAGGACGATAACTTCTTTTTCCCAACCTCTGACCAGACGCTGGCGGCACTGCTGACGCCTGCCGGCACTCATCCCCGACCACGGAATTTCAGGGGACCCTATCTGCGGGCCGTGCCCGAAGATCCCTGGGGCAGGCCTTATCGCTATACCAGCGAGCACTCCGGTGCGGTGAGAGGCGTGTTCCAGCTGCAGACCCTGGGTGCGGACGGCGTCGCAGGGGGCGAGGGTGAGGACGCCGATATCGATAGCGGGCAGCTCCCTTACCTGAAGCACTTCCTCGGGCTGGAGTAGGCGGCTATGGAACTGATTGTGTTCGACCTGGACGGCACCCTCCTCCACTCCGGGGGAAAAATATCCGACTATACCCGCGAGACACTGCGCCGCCTGTCAGCCCGCGGGATCGCCTATACCGTGGCCACCGGGCGCACCCTGCACGGTTCCATCGAGGTATTGCGCGGCAGTGGATTTACCCTGCCCCAGATCTACAAGAACGGCGTTGTCATCTGGGACCCCAGTCTGTGCGAGTACAGCCAGCGCAATCTCCTGACCCAGGTCGAGGTAGAACACGTACTGACGGCAATTTTCGAACAGGGCATAACCCCGTTCATTTTCACCCTGGAACCCGGGAACCGCCACGCCATCTATCACGCGCCGCTGCAGACCGAAGTGGAACAGCGCCTGGCAGGAAACTTCGGTAACTTGCCGGACGTGGCCATCCTGCCGGTAGCGGAAATGCCCGCCGAGGCAGACATCACCAATATCAGTGCACTGGGTGACCCGGCCGCCATAGACCGCATTACCGCCTTGATAGACTCCGAGCCACAACTGGTAGCCTATGCCGGGGCGGCCATGGAGGGCGCGGCCTTCAAGTGGCTGGACATCCACCATACCGACGGCAGCAAGGGTGCCGCGGTCGAGTTTCTGCGCGAACAACTGGGAGCGAAGCAAATCCTGTGCTTCGGCGACAGTGAAAATGACCTGAGCATGTTCGAAAGCGCCGACGAGAGTTACGCCCCCGCCAACGCCAAGCGGGCGGTGCGGGAAGCCGCCCGTGCCGTCATCGGTCACCACGACGAGGACGGCGTGGCGCGCTTTCTGCGCCAGCGCTTCAATCTTTAGGTTTCAATTTCCAGCCGTCACGGCCCTCGCGCCTGACTTCCGCAGGGGGATGTAAAACACCGGCACCACGAACAGGGTGAACAGGGTGCCTACCAGCATGCCGCAGGTAATCACCAACCCGATACTGAAACGGCTGTTGGCGCCGGCGCCGGATGCCAGCAGCAGGGGCAAGACGCCAAGCACTGTGGCGAAGGTCGTCATCAGTATCGGGCGCAGCCGCAGGCTGGCGGCCTCCAGCACGGCCTCCCGGCGCTCCATGCCCTGCTCTGCCAGCTTATTGGCGAATTCCACGATCAGGATACCGTGCTTGCTTATCAGGCCGATCAGGGTGAGCAGGCCCACCTGGGTGTAGATATTGAGGGTGGCGAATCCCATTGCCAGGGGTACGACCGCACCAAACACGGACATGGGCACGCTGAGCAGGACGATGAACGGGTCGCGGAAGCCATTGAACTGCGCTGACAGCACCAGGTAGATCACCAACAGGGAAGACGCGAACAACAGCAGGAAGCTCTGTCGTTCCTGCTGGAAACGCAAGGATTCGCCGGTGTAGCCGATACGCATGTCTGCCGGCGCCAGCTCCCGGGTAGCCTGCTCCAGGAACGCCAGGCCATCCCCCAGGGTATTGGGCGGCATGACCATGCCCTGCAGGGTCGTGCTGTTGAGCTGTTGGTACTGGGACAGATTGGTGGGTTCTACCCGGCTGCCAAGCTCGACCACGGTGGACAGGGGCACCAGTTCACCGCTACTGGAACGCACGTAATAGCGCTGCAACCAGTCCTTGCTCAGACGGAAGTCACGGGACGCCTGGGGGATGACCTTGTAGCTGCGACCATCAAGGGCGAACCGGTTGGACTCCGCTTCGCCCAGCATCACCGCCAGGGTATTGCCAATCGAGGCCATGCTGACCCCCAGGTTGGCGGCCTTGTCGCGCTCGACGCTGACGGTAAGCTCCGGCCGACTGTAATCCAGGCTCTGGTTGACGAAAATAAACATGCCGGACTTGCGGGCTGCATCAAGCACCTGTTCTGCGATAGCCTGCAATTCCCGGTATTCCCGGTTGGATGACAGCACGACCTGTACCGGCAGCCCGGAATCCGAGCCCGGCAGCGCCGGCTGGCCGAAGGTAAACACCTGCAATCCGGGGACCTGTTGCAGTTTGGCCTGAATCTCCTGCTGGATTTCCTGCTGGCTGCGCTCGCGCTGGGACCAGGGCAACAGGCTCATCCCCCCGAACATGTTGCCGTGATGGGCGATCTGGAAGTTCATATTCACTTCCGGCGTTTCCTTTGCAACCGCCAGGAAATCGTCCACGTAAGCGGCCACGTAATCGTGATTTGCGTAGCCGGGTGGTATGGAGACGTTGAAGATGATCGACGCATCCTCCTCTGGCGCCAGTTCCCGCTGTGTAAACTGGAACAATAGCGGCAAGCTGAGAATGATAACGGCGCTGAACAACAACGTGGCCCCGCGATTTCGCAGGCTGTAACCCAGCGCGCGCTGGTAAAAACTCCGCAAGCGGGAAAAATTCGAGTCCAGCCAGTCGGCAAAGCGCCCCTGATGATCGTGATCGCGCAGGACCCGGGAGCACATCATCGGGCTCAGGGTCAGCGCAACGATACCGGAGACGATCACCGCACCGGCGAGCGTCATGGCAAACTCGAGGAAGAGCACCCCGGTCAAACCGCCCAGGAAGGCGATGGGGGCGTAGACCGCGGCAAGCGTCAGCGTCATCGAGACTACCGGTATGGCCACCTGCCGGGCACCCTTCAGGGCCGCCTCCATCGGCGTATCACCGTCCTCGATAAACCGGTGTACGTTTTCCACCACCACGATGGCATCGTCCACCACCAGGCCGATGGCGAGCACCATTGCAAGCAACGTCAACAGGTTGATCGAAAACCCCAGGACATACATGACCATCAGGACTCCGATGAGGGACAGGGGTATAGCCAACAGGGGAATCACCACTACCCTCGCCGAGCCCAGGAACAGGTACATCACAAGAACGACGATGAGTACCGCCTCCAGCAATGTGGCGCCCACCTCGAACAGGGCCTCGTCGATATACATCGTGGAGTCGAACACCACCAGGCCGGAGAGATCGGCGGGCAGGGCGGCGTTGACCCGCGGCATCAGGTCATTGATGCCCGCGGCGACCTCCAGCGCGTTCGCGTCCGGCGCCGGAAAGATGGACATGTAGATCGTTTCCCTACCGTCGTAGTAGGAGCTCATGTCGTCGTTTTCCTGGGCCAGTTCGACCTCTGCGACATCGCCCAGCCTTACCCGCCGGTCACCCTCCTGTCGCACCACCAGCGCCGCGAACTCTTCGGGCGACTCCATATCCGTTTGCGCGTCGATACTGGTGGAGACCAGCCGACCCTTGGTTGATCCGGCCGCAGACAGGTAGTTCTCCCGCCTGATGGCATTGTTCACATCCTCCGCGGTGACTCCGTGGGCGGCCATTCTGGCCGGGTTCAACCAGATCCGCATGGACAGGAACTGACTGCTCATGACTTCCGCCCGGCCGACTCCGGGCACGGTAGACATCTCAGGCTGCACCACCCGCTGCAGGTAGTCGGTCACCTGCGCCATATTCATCTGGTCGCTCACGAAGGCGATGTACATGAGCGCATCCTGACCCATGACATTACTGACCGCGGGATCCTCTACCTCGCGTGGCAATTCGAACCGCGCCTCGTTGAGTTTGGCGATGACCTCGGTAACGACCGCGTTGGTATCTTCTCCAAGTCGCGGATAGACCTCGATTGTGGCCACCCCGGGATTACTGCTGCTGGTGAGGTATTCCACGCCGCGGGCATCCGCCAACCGCCGCTGCAGCGGCGTGGTGACAAAACCCTGAACCGTGCGCGCACTCGCGCCGGGATAAATCGCCCGCACGGTGATCACGCTTTTCTCCAGCTCGGGGAATTCGCGCACCTGCAGCCTGGTGGCGGCTTGTACACCCAGAAGCAGGATCAGTGCGCTGACCACGATGGCCAGCACCGGGCGCCGTATGAACAGGTCGGTAAAGGCCACGTGGCTCAGGGCTCCAGAGCCGGTCCTATCGCAATCTTCACATCGCGATAGAGTTTGTTCTGCCCCGCGGTCACCACCTGGTCGCCGGGCTCAATGCCCTGGAGAATCGCCACACGCCCCTGCCGCACATCGCCCGCTTTAACCACTACCGACTCGGCGGTTTGCCCCTCGCCTCCCGGGTGTGGCCTGACCACAAACACCGTGTCGCCGTACACCGAGTAGGTCAACGCCGTTTCCGGCACGGTAACCCGCGCTACCGGGTCCGGCTGGACAATGCGCACCCGGGCAAACATGCCGGGCAACAGGCCCTCACTCTCCTCCAGTCGCGCGCGCAGCAGCAGGTTGCGGGTGTTCATATCCACCCTGGAGTCAATGGCGCTGACCCGGGCGCTGTAGACCCGATCCGGGAAGGCATCCACCAGGAGTTCCACCTGCATGCCCGCTCTCACCTGCGGCGCGACCCGGCCTGGCAGGGTAAAGTCGATTTCCAGCTGATCGAGATCCTGCAGGCTGGCAATGGCGCTGCCGGGACTCAGGTAGTCCCCCACGTCCACGTGACGGATTCCAATGGTACCGCTGAACGGCGCGTAAATACGCTTGTTACGGATGCGCGCCTCGGTCTCTGCCAACTGCGCTTGCGCCCGGGCCAGATCGGCGCGACTACGATCGTACTGGCTCTGGGGAATAGATTTCTGCTCCACCAGCTTGCTGTCCCGATCGTACAACAGCTGCGCCAGTTCCAGGCTCGCGATCTGGTTGGCGCGGGCGGCCTGCTCTACCTCATCGTCCAGCAGTAACAGCAGTTGGCCCTTCTTCACGGCCTGCCCGGAATCGAAATACAGCTCTACCACCTCACCGCTGGTTTCCGCACTGAGATCGATTCCCTGCGCCGAGCGGATGGTCCCTACGGAATCCAGGTAGGCTCCCCACTGTTCTTCCCGGGCCACATCGACCGATACCACCACCGGGGGCGGAGAAAAATTCCTGTTGGCGAAGCCGGAAATGCGCTGGTACAGGTAAGCGCCGATGGAACCGAAGATGGCCAGCAATAAGAGGGCGACTAATCCGTAGGCGCGCATCACAGTTTCCAAGTGGTCAGGAGCGTCACAGTCTACCCCAATTGGTGCGGTTAAAATTGAGCTTTGGCAAAGCTATTCCGGGTTCAGTTCCCGACTGATTGCGAGCAGATCACTGGCGGTTTGTGGCCGCTCCTGCGCCAGGCGCTCCGCCTCCCTGGCCAGAAAAGCCCCAAGAACCGGGCGCATTTCGGTACGGGGCAGCCCTGCCAGGCACGCCGGCAAAGCCCGCAGGCAGGCCTCGCCCCAACAGGTCGCTGCTTTTTCCTCCAGCGCGTCGGGGAACACAAAGCCCGATTGCTGCTCAAACCAGGCGACTTCATCCCGGGCAGCTTGCCAGACTGCCTCTGGCGCTACATCCCGCAGGCCCAGTGGCTGGCCCGGTAAACACTCCAGCGCACCCAGGTCTCCCGCCCGGCGCCGACTCCCGTCAGCGCGTTTCGGCAACAATCGGTTCACTTCACGCATGAGCCAATACGCTTCCAGACTGATACGGGCATTCTCCAGCGACAGATCAAGCCCGCCAATGGCGCCCTCCGATACGCCCAGGCGCCGGAAAAAATCCTGCACCAGTCCGCCAGGAGCCCGGGCTGCGGCGTGAAAATCCCATACTTCCAGTTCTTTGGCAAAGACCCTCTTCATCAAGCTGAATCGTGTTCGCGCCCGACCAACCACTGCCCCGGGATCGGGTGATGCACCGGCCTTGGCTCGCTCCTGCAGGATGCCGACAAGGACGTCTGTCGGGCTGCGCAGGTACAGCCACACTCGCAGTCGTTCCGTGTGGCGGCCAAGCAGCCGCCGCAGCAAGAGCAGGTCTTCTTCACTGAATCCCGCCACGCGCTCACTGGATAACAGCAGGGTATCGCCCGGCTCATCCAGCACGACCTGGAATTGCCGTCGACAATCCTCCACCAACTCCCCGACGCGATCGCCATAACGCCGCTGCAGGCCCAGCGCATACTGCCCGGGATTGGCGCTGACCATGACCGCCAGGGGCACACTGTGGTTGGAGAAAGTCTGCATGCCAAACTTGAACCGGGGATAGCGGATGCCGTGCTCAGAAAGCACCTGCGCGTGGCGCCGGCAGTTGGCCTGGATACTGGTGCTGCCGGTCTTGCTCATGCCGGCATGCAGGATGATTTCGCGATAGCGCCGCGCCATCTGAATTACCCCGCCTCCATGTCATAGCCGAACTGTTCGAGATCCACCGGGCAGAAAGCCTGGATACGGCGGTTTCCCGGCCCGTACATGCCTGCGGTAGCAGTCTTGACCCGGGACGTGAACCGTCGCTCCAGCAGCTCGTCCAGCGGGGTGGCGCGGGCATTGCGCTTGTGCCAGGCGATGCGACGCATCACCCGGTCGAAATCGTTGCCAGCCTTGCGCCCACGGTAGTCATTTTTAGCCGTACCATTGAGCCGGTTGAGCCAGCGCTGGGTCTCAATAAACAGCAGTGATTCATTGGCGTTGATTATCTGCGTCACCGGCGCCGCCCGGAACTGTTCGTCTGTCAGCGGCGCCAGGTTACTGTGGGCACGCACCGCATCCAGGAAGGCCCGCGGTTCCTGGCAAAACCACTCGTAGGGCAGTATCCGCAGTGCATCTGCTCCGAACAACTCGCGGTACCGCTCTGCCAATTGCTGGAATTGCAGAAAGCCGGGGTGGAAGCGCCGTTCGTCCTGACCACCCGGAAACTTCAGCAGACTCCGTAGCGACTGATCGGCTCCGAAAAATACCAGGGTCTTGTAAACCGAGCGCAGCAGCCGGCGCTGCTCCCGCACCACCAGCAGGATGCGCGGCCTGGCCTCCAGCACCTGCCCGATCCGCCCGGTATTGCGTCCGCTATTGCAGCCTCCCCGCAACAGGTCGCCGGCGAAGGCCTCCGAGGAGAGCACCGGTTGCAAACCTCGAGCGGAGATCGCGGCAACCTCAGCAGCAATCTCCTGCCGGGCTCGCACCGGGTCGAAATCGCTGTCGGAGGGATGAACCAGGCTCAGTTGCAGGCTCAGCGGATTCAAAATCTGACCGTAACCGAACTCCGGCAGAAAAAAGCATTTCTGCAGCCAGGTCGAGGCCGACTTGTAGAAACCGGGATGGACGAGTACGGATTGATCAGAGTGCGGCATGCAAAACTTGTTCTGGTCCGGCATTTCGACCGGTTGAAATAGGGTACTATCGCTTCACTTTCGGTGACACATACTAGCACGCACGCGGCGGGATACTCGATTGCGACGCACCCTCTACAAGCCCCTGGGATTCATATTCCTTGCCATTGGTCTGGTGGGCGTTCTACTGCCGGTGCTGCCCACCACGCCCTTCCTGCTGGTCTCGGCCTGGTTTTTTTCCCGTTCCTCGGAGAAATGGCATCAATGGCTGTTACGTAACGAGTTGTTTGGCCCGCCTATCCGTAACTGGGAAGAGAACCGCTGTATATCGGCCCGCACCAAGCTGGTCGCCCTGCTGGCCATGCTGGGTGCGGGGACGGCGTCTATCGTGTTCGCCGTGGAAGTGCAATGGCTGCGCTACCTGGCGATCGGCATGATGACCCTGGGCTGCATTACTGTAGTGAGTATTCCGACCTGTCCGCCGCGTGACTGAAGACGGTATTGAGCCAGGTCGCGGTGCGCACAGCGGCCTGCGCCAGGCGCAATTCCAGTTGCCCCTGGTGCGCCAACCGGTAGTTCTCATTGATTACGCCATCCTCGGGATAAACCAGTTCCCGCAGGCTGGCGCTTTCGGCGATCCAGCGCAGCGGGTCCGCTACCGACCAGGCCTCGACCTGTGCGCGGGTCATTCGTGTCGTCAACAGCGACACCCAGGATTCCTCACCCAGGTCACCTGCCAGCAGCAATTCCGTATCCCACAGGCGGTGCAGGCTTATCTCCCTGCCCCGATAGTGCACGAGCGTACGCGTGCCGCCGCGATCCAGGCCATTGCCGACGTGCAGAGGCTGGTGCAGGTCCTGCACGATGTGAACGGCGAAGCGCAGCGCCAGCTGCCTGCTTTCCAGACTGGCCTGCGAGTCCAGCAGTAACGCGCGGAAACCCTTCAGACCAGTCACCGCATCTCCCTGCGCCGGCGGTCCCACATCCTGGTAACGTCGACCAGGCGGGACCGTTACATAGTGCAGCGGTCCGGCACGCTGCTGCCAGAAGGGCGAGGGGTCGCCACGCATTTCATCGGCCCAGGTCGAAGCGCTGGCCAGACTTTCCCGCCCGATGATTGCCTGCATGGCATCCCTGGTCTGGGCTACCAGCAACGGCTCCGCCAGCTGTGAGATGATCCGGTGACCCAGAGGACCCCAGGCCCGGACCTGGCCGGCCATCAAGCACAGCAGCAACAGCAGGACGATTCTTTTTCGGGCCATCGGCGACCTCCAATCCTATCGACGACAGCCTGAGCGCAGTGGCAGCAACTGTCCAGTACGCAGGCCTGAAAAGATTGATAGCGCACGCATGCCCGCGCTGTAAGATACGCCAACAGCTTCTATACTGGGCACACTCTGGCCGTTATTACAGGAGTGCCCATGGAAGCCTTCGACACCATTTACCAGCGCGCGCTAGAAAAGCAGGGCGGCGCCAGGAACCTCAAGGCACTCCTGCCGAAGGTCAAAAGCAAGCGCGCCCTGGCGGCGACCAAAGATCACCGCTGGCTCTCCGAGATGTCCCGCTGCATCTTCCAGGCGGGCTTTGTATGGCGGGTGGTGGACAACAAGTGGCCCGATTTCGAGGACGTGTTCTTCGGCTTCCCGCCGGAGAAAATCGTGATGCTGAGCCCGGAGCAGGTCGACCGCTTCAGCCAGAATCCGAAAATCATCCGGAACCGTCAGAAGGTGGTGTCCGTGCAGGAAAACGCCAGGTTCATCCTGGACATCGGGCGCGAGCATGGCAGCTTTGGCAAGTTCGTGGCGAACTGGCCACTGGACAACCTGGTCGGCCTGTTCGAGGTGCTGAAAAAACGCGGCAGCCGGCTGGGCGGGATGACCGGTCAGCGGGTACTGCGCAATATGGGCAAGGACACCTTCATCGTCACGCCGGACGTGATCCGCTGCCTGCGCGGTGCCGGGGTGGACATCACCACCAATCCCTCCAGCAAGGCACAACTGCAGCGAATCCAGGAAGCCTTCAACAACTGGCACAACGAAAACGGCTCGGATTATGCCAGCCTGAGCCGCATCTGTGCGCTTTCAGTGTAGGTGAATACGGGTATCAGGAACCCATCGCCTTCAACACCAGTTCGACCCGGCGATTGTCCTGTCGGCCCTGTTCGCTATCGTTGCTGGCGCGCGGCCGGGACTCGCCGTAGCCCACTGCGGTAACCTGACCGGGGTCGACACCGTGGTCGGTGATCATCACCTCGCGCACAGCATTGGCCCGGCGTTCCGACAACCACTGGTTGTACTGGTCGGGGCCGCTGCTGTCGGTATGCCCTTCGACAATCGCCATCACGTCAGGATTCTCGCGCAGCACGGCGGCCGAGCGTTCGATCTCCTCGTCAAAAGCGTCACTGATCGACGAGGAGTTGAACTCGAACAGCACATTCAGGTCGACTGAGACCGTGTTGCCACCGATGGTGGTGTAGCGATTGCTTCCCGCGGCCAGGGCTGCCACAGCGGCGGCGCCATTGCCATCCGAGGGCGCCGCACCGGACAGGCTGGCGAACAGGGCGTCGCGGTCGATCTGCAAGGCGGCCGGCGGTTCCGGCGGGCACAGAGCGTGGGTGTTCTCGTCGTCCGGGTCGCGGGTGAAGTCGAGCTTCAACTTGTCAATCCTGTCCGCATTCAGTCCGTCCATGTCCATTGCGGAAAGCAGCAGGCCCATGTTGGCAAGGGTTGAGGCCTGGGCAGTCAACAGATCGGCCACCGCCACCGCGTAGGCGCGCTGGGTATCAAAGTACTCGTTCTGGGAGTCCAAGAGGTCAAGCAGGGTGCGCTGGCCAATGTCGAACTGGTCGCGGTAGGCGCGGCGGGTCTTGTCCTGGGAGGTGCGGTTGCGGTCCAGCAGCACAACCTGCTCTTCCAGGGCCTCCACGTTGTTGAACGCGATCATGACTTCCTGCCGTACGTTCAGGCAGGCCTGCTTACGCTCCTCGATGGCCGCATTGTAAAGGTTGTAAAATTCGCGCTTGCGGGCGCTGTCGGCACCACCGCGGAACAGGTTATAGCTCAGTACCAGTTCCAGGGCTTCCTCATCGAAACGACCGTCAACTCCATCGGTGTCGTGCTCAACCTCGTTGCGGTAACGCAGGTCCACGCGCGGCATCATCGGCGCATTGGTTGAATTAAGGGCCGCCTGGGATGACCGCAGGTTTTCGATCGCAGCGTTAATCGTTGGGCTCTGCTCGTAGGCCAGTTCCAGGGCCGCCCCACGCAGCTCCGGGATCATCCCCGAGGGCACACTGGGCACCGGCAGCGATTCCGCCGGCAATTCACCAATCACACGTTGAAACCGGGTCCGCACGTCGTGCAGGTTGGTCAGTTCGGTTACCAGGTTGGACTCGGCCAGCGCGATACGGGCGGCGGCCTGTTCCAGGTCCACACCCTGGCTGACGCCGCCACCGGTCCGTTCCTTGATGCGGTCATAAACCTGGCGGTGGACGACGTAGTTGTCCTTGGCGTACTCCACCAGCTGCTGGAATTTCATCACATCCAGGTAAGCCTGGGCTCCTTCAAACGCGACTTCCTGAGACGCGCGTTGCAACTCGTAATACTGGGACAGCTTGGCGTATCCCAGGCGCCTGACCTCCTCGCGGGTGGCGAAGCCGTCGAACAGCATCTGGGTGATGCTGAAGCGGGTGGCGTCGCGGGCGTAGTCCCCGAAGTCCACAATCGGGGTTTCGCGGTCTTCGCGGCCCACGTCCGCGTACAGGTCTACACTGGGGAAATAACCGCCGCGGGCACCGCGCTCGGCTTCCCGGGTGGCCTCGAAGTTGTAGTAAGCGGCGTTGACGCGAGGGCTGAAGTCGACGGCTTTCTTTACCGCCGAGTTGAAATCCCCTACCTCGGCGTGACTGGGGCCAGAAATCAGACCGGCGGCAATCACCGCCAAAGCCAACAGTTTTGGTGTCGTTTTCATGTGAAGCTATCCCTGGGTTCTTTTATCGTGGGCCGTTATATTGCTCCCACCTCATATTCCTTTGCACGACAAGTATACGGTACATTCCCTGCACGCATGCGTCGCGCAGACAATAATATGACCTCTGTCACAAAAATACAGCCGGGGTAGCCCGTTTGGGGAAGGGCGCTGTTACGGGCCGTTCGGCACCGCGCAACGCGCCAATTTTTATTCGCTAAAAGCGCTAATCGTCGCCGATAAGGTCAAGATTTCCACTAATTTTGCTGCGAAGCTGCTGACGCCGCAAAATCTTCACCTGGGCGGAATCGGGCAACTCGGTAAACAGGATTACGCCCTTGTCGACCAGTAGCTGCACCACGTCCTCCAGTACCCGGACGAAGTCCTGGTCCGAGGCACTCAGTGACGTCCCGCCATCGCCGAGGGTGCCCAGAAATGAGGAAAGCTCCAGGTTGTCCGGTGCCAACTCCTCCTGGAAGCCCGGCCCTCGCTCCCGGCTCACTGCCGCAATCTTTCCCTGATCGTCACGTTTCACAAAGGGCATATTCATTCTCCATATAAAAAAACCCCACAACCTTTGCAGGTCGTGGGGGTGAGTCTAGCCTCTTACATGGGCTCTAGTCAGTGCTGACTACCAGCTTGCCAGAATCAATCATGGCCTGAATGGCCGAATTGATGCTGTCGTAACCGGCCAGCAGGTCTACTCCCTCGATGGTGATAATCTGATCAACCAGGCCGGCATCGCTGCCATCGCCAGCGAAGTCGCCCTCGCTGTTGACCTTTATCACCGTGCTGCCATCCTCGACCCTGACATCGATGAAGCTGGCGTAGTCGGCGGTGTCCACGCCGTCTGCCAGCAGGTCCTTGATGTCGATCGAGTCCTCAGACGCATCGAAATCAATGATGATGTCGCCCTCCTCGGTCTGGTCCGCCAGAGACCAGGCGAATACGTCCTCGCCGTCCGTTGCAACCAGTGTATCGGCGGCCTCGGTAGGCTGGTTGTCCGGCTCCAGCGACGCCGACTGGAGGCTCGCGGAACCGCGGGTGGCGCTGGACGAGGTCATGGAGGTGGTGAACAGAGTGCTCTCGGTCGTCAGGGACACGTTCAGGTCCACGTCCACCGCGTCGCCTTCGGCATCCTGCAGGGTGGCGTCGAAAGACAGGTCGATGTCACCGCCGGGCCGTTCCTCCACTCCGCCGAAGTCACCGACCTTGAAGGTGGATCCGCCGGTGTGCCAGTACTCCACGCTGTTCATAAAGGCGGTGTTGTTATCGGGATCATTGAGGACCGAGACGCCGATGGTGTCGCCGGCGAGCACGCCAGATACCGTGACTGTTCCATCCGCATTAAAAACGATATTTGCGGTGGGCGCAGTATAGGTCACCCCGTTGATAATGACCCCAGTAATACCCACACGGGTACCGTCTCCCACGACAGTGTCGCCGCCGTCGGGGTCAATTTTCGCCACGATCGTAATGGTACTGCTGTTCTGGATATTGGTGAACGTGGCGCTGGCGCCAAAGAGATCGACGGCGTGGCCAGAGAAATCGTGGTCCTGGTTGGCCGGCTCAGCGTAGCCAGCGCCGCCCACGGTGGCCGCCGGGTCGGCGGTCGCCAGGCCCAAACCCTCAACGTAATCTACCCGGATACCCTCGCCGGGACCGATACTCTGGCCGCCGCTAACACCGACCGTTTGCGCTGATTCATTGATCGAGCCACTGCTGGCATCGACAGATGACTGTTGACCATTGTAACCGCCAGTTCGCTCCATCGGCGTCAGCAGAATATCCGGGTTCGAAACCGACTCGTAGTAGGCGTACGGCGTGTTGCCACCCTGGAAATCGTATCCCAGGTCCTCGGAGGAGAAGCCGTCCTCGCCGTCGATGTACTGGAACTGGGTGAAACTGTACTGGTCATTCGACTCCCCAAACCCGCCATCGAGGTTGATGGCTACGGCAAACACCAGGTCAGGCGTAGGACTGTTCAGGTTTACCGTGTCGGGATTGAACCCCGCATTGGTCGAACCGAACAGGAACAGGCCGTCACTTGAGGTAAACAGGAAAATCGGAGCATCGTCAGAGGTATAGCCACTGTTTTCCCCCGCCTTCGCGTTGAACGTCAGCCCACCGCGCTGATCGGCGCCGAGGTCGTCGTCGATATTGCCGTCATCATCCAGGGCTGCGGAAGTGGGTGACGTCGGCGCCGGCTTGTTTTCGGCCGTGATGGTGAACGGTGTAATCACTACCGGACCGTCATCCAGCACCTGGATCGTCAGGGTGTCGGGAACCGACACGTCCGTATCGCTGTCCACCACCCTCACGCTGAACTCGTCAACGATACCTTCCGCCGTGCCCGTGCTTGTAGCGTCCGGGTGGTCCGTCGTGTTGCCCGACAGCGTGTAAGACCAGCTGTAAGCGCCAGCAGTTTCGGTCACCGTCAAGGTGCCGTACTGGCCATCCACCGTGCCACCACCGGTCACATCACGGTCAATACCGTCCTTGTCGACTATGATCAGCGCACCCAGTTCATCATTACCCGTGCCAATCGTGAACGTGCCCGTGGTCGTTTCGTTCGGGCTGGCCGCGTTGCTGCCCGTCGACAGCGCCGCCTCATCCACGACACCGTCCGTCACCGTCACCGACGGGAACGAATCCGGGGCAATGTTCAGGTAAACCGTCGCGGTATCCGTATCACCATCCCCGTCTTCCAACTGGTAGGTGAACTGGTCCGGACCCTCTGCGCCATCGTTCGCCTGGTAGGTGAACGTGCCGTCGTCGTGGTAGGTCAGGGAACCCTTCGAGGGGCCCGACAGCACCGTCACGCCGGTCACCAGGTCGACGTCATCCGCGCCCGGCACATCGACGCCGCTGCCGTTGTTCGCAAACACGTCGATCAGGACACTGCCGTCCTCCGCCACCGAGCCCGGCGACGCCAGGCTGAAGTCATCGTTGGCCGTCGGACCATCATCCAGCACCTGGATCGTCAGGATGTCGGGAACCGACACGTCTGTATCGCTGTCCACCACCCTCACGCTGAACTCGTCAACGATACCTTCCGCCGTGCCCGTGCTCGTAGCGTCCGGGTGGTCCGTCGTGTTGCCCGACAGCGTGTACGACCAGCTGTAAGCGCCGGCAGTTTCGGTCACCGTCAAGGTGCCGTACTGGCCATCCACCGTGCCACCACCGGTCACGTCACGGTCAATACCGTCCTTGTCGACTATGATCAGCGCACCGAGATCGTCATTACCCGTGCCAATCGTGAACGTGCCCGTGGTCGTTTCGTTCGGGCTGGCCGCGTTGCTGCCCGTCGACAGCGCCGCCTCATCCACGACACCGTCCGTCACCGTCACCGACGGGAACGAATCCGGGGCAATGTTCAGGTAAACCGTCGCGGTATCCGTATCACCATCCCCGTCTTCCAACTGGTAGGTGAACTGGTCCGGACCCTCTGCGCCATCGTTCGCCTGGTAGGTGAACGTGCCGTCGTCGTGGTAGGTCAGGGAACCCTTCGAGGGGCCCGACAGCACCGTCACGCCGGTCACCAGGTCGACGTCGTCCGCGCCCGGCACATCGACGCCGCTGCCGTTGTTCGCAAACACGTCGATCAGGACACTGCCGTCCTCCGCCACCGAGCCCGGCGACGCCAGGCTGAAGTCATCGTTGGCCGTCGGCGCATCGTCCACCACGGCAATCGACAGGGTGTCGTTCGCACTGTCCCCGTCGTCATCCGATACCGTCACGCTGAAATCATCCGTGACCGCACCACCACTGTGATCGGCATTGTCAGTCAGGGTGTAGCTGTAGCTCACCGTCTGGGTCCCGGTATTGATCCCGGTGATGGTCAGCACGCCCAGCGCGGTGGTCACCTCGTTCGTCGCGGTCACCACGCCGTCGGTCACGACCGCCACGCCATCAATGGTGATGTCGACCGGCACGTCCTCCGCGGCATAGCTGAAGGTGCCCGCGACCGTCTCGCTGTCCGCCGGCTCGTCGGAACCGGCCGATTCGCCAGTGCGCGCCGGCAGCCCGTCCTCGTAGACCGTCGTGGTGTCACCACCCGCATCCGGGACCGTCACCGTCACCCCGCCATCCAGGTCGATGGTCAGCAAGGCCGTGTCGAAGCTGCCGTCGC
>JAWMQL010000004.1:0-508513 GCA_033283165.1 Halieaceae bacterium WSDMB12
ACTCAGTAGTGAAACGACGCATCGCCGATGGTAGTGTGGGGTCTCCCCATGTGAGAGTAGGTCATCGCCAGGCGCCCAACCCGGATCCCGCAGCACCTCGTGCTGCGGGATTTTTTATGCCCGGGTAATTCAGTAAGCCGCTGCTGTCGCGAGCCCGGTGCAGGTATCGGCCAGGGGGCGCCAGGTATCCGGAATCGGGTTGTCCAGGCAGACCATTTGTTGCACTGACCGTCTGGCGCCCAATGCCCATTCGTCATAGCGTGCGATTAGCCGTTGATAGCGTGGATTATCCCGCAGTGGAGCCAGCATCGGGTCCAGCAGTTCGTTGCGCGGCAACAGGTAATAGACCGGCACTGATTCCATGATGTCCAGGGTATGCTCCGGATCGCCGCGCAGCCAGGCAACCAGGGCGCGGTCGCGGAAGTAGGAGGGACTTTTGGCCAGCGGCATCCCTTCCTTACTGTCGAGGTTTCTCTCGACCCGGGCCAGAATCTCCTCGGCCTCCGCCGCGAGTCCGGTGCGCCGCAACAGCCATACGTAGCGCAGGCTGGGGTGCGGGCTGTAACCGCCACTGACCGGGAGGCTGGCAGGCCAGCGCTCGTGTAGCTCCCGGCTGGTTTTCAGTGCGCGATCGAAGTTTTCCGCGTAATACTCGATATAGGCAAGGTTGCTGATCAGGAAACGGTTGTCGGGATCATCGGCCACGGCACTGGCCGCGGCGTCTCGCGCCTCGCTGAATTGCTCCTTCGTAAGTGCCGCATAGGCCGCCGCGGAACGTGACACCCGGGTTGCTTCGCTCTGTAGCTGTACCGCACTGAAGCCCAGAGCCAGTAACTGGTTGGAGTAGGCGTCCAGTGGGTTGTCCCGGAACGCCAGCAGTCCCCAGCGTACGGCGTCCGTCATCTTTCCCTCCGTCGCGCTGATGTTGGCATGGGCGACGTGCCCGGCCCAGGCACTGGCCTCGAGCAGGTCATCGGCGATTCGGTGCGCCTCCTCGGGATTCTCGAAGGCCAGGAAATTGCCTGCGTAGTTCAACCTGCCGATAACCGACAGCGGGTCCACTTCCTGAATCCGTTGTATATACTCGTAGGCCAGTTCGTATTTGCCAATAACCAGGGCCGAGGTGTTCATCCAGTTCATCGCATCGATGTAGGCCGGGTTCAACTCCAGTGCGCGCCGGGCGTACTCTATGGCTTTTTCGTTTTCGTCGTTGACCTGTGCCAGCATGCACCTTGCGCCCCACGCTTCCGCCAGGCTGTCAGTGAGTTCGAAAGCTTTTTCGAGGTGGGGTTTTGCTCGCGTGTTGACCTCTTCGGTGCTGAGGTCGCCATAGGTGGCCGGATTGTTGTGCAGCATGGTGAAGGCGATGGCGAGTTGGGCCCGGGAGGGGGCGTATTCCGGGTCCAGCCGCACGGACTTTTCCAGCTGGTGGACCGCCTCGGTGATGGCCTTGTTGCCGCGCTGGTTGATGAGGTAACGGCCGTGGAGGTAGGCCTCGTAGGCAGCAGTGTTGGACGCCTCGGCTACTCGCGGCGTGTCCACGTCAGCCGTGAACGCGCCGAGCTTGAGCTTGGCCTTGAGGGCCTCGCCGATAGCTCCGGATATCTCGTCCTGGATGGCAAACACATCCTTGAGTTCGCGATCGTAGGTCTCCGACCACAGGTGGTAGCCGTTCTCGGCCTCGATCAACTGCGCGGTGATCCGGAGGCGATTGCCTGCCTTGCGCACAGACCCCTCGACAACGTGGTTCACCTTGAGTAACTGCGCGATCTCGCTGATGTTCCGGTTGTCACCCTTGAACTGGAAAGAGGACGTCCGCGCCGCGACCTGCAGGTCGGGGAACTGGGCCAGGACATTCAACAGTTCCTCGGAAATCCCCTCGGAGAAGTATTCCTGTTCCGGATCCGAGGACAGATTGACGAAGGGCAGTACCGCTACCGAGGGGGAAGTGGGCGTGTTCGTATCGGCGACGTCGGTGGTTGCGGGTGCAGTCGTATCGGAGGCGCTTGCCGCAGCGTTCGTCTCCGCCGCATTGGTTGCATCCTGGAAGCGGGCTTCCCATATAAAATACACCGCCACGACTGCCAGCAGTCCGATAATCGTGAAGTCCAGCTTGCGGCCGGTGGCGGGCGTAATGGACTCGGTGCGCGAGACATCCCGCTCCAGCTTCAGACCCTCGGGCGTTATTTCAAAGGCCCAGGCAAAAACGATCGCCAGGGGGAAACCGATTGCCAGCAGCAACAGGATGCTCTGCATGACCCAGGCCGGCGCACCGATGTTGTCCAGCACCAGGTCGGCAACCTGCATCAGTAGCCAGGCGGTCACCACGTAGGCAACCGCCACGCGAATCACATTGCGGCGCTTCAATTCCTGGTACAGGCTCATTACGTCCCCCCGGGCCCGTGTCCGCTTACGATACCAGACTGTGGCGGCGCGCCACAATTCCCGCGTGGACATCGTCGACAGTAGCCCTTACGCTTAACCGGTACAGTGTTGCTATGGAGCATCCCATGTTCACGCGCCGCAGTTTTATCACATCGTCGGCAGCAGCGACTTCCGTGGCCCTCTGCCGCCCGGTGCTGGCCACCGGGGGAGAAGTCAGTGCCCCGAACGGTTCGCCAGACGCGTTCCAGGACGCCTATATCAAGCAGCGTCGGCAACTGCTGGAGAACAGCGATCCACGGATGTTTCTGGGCTATCCCGCCAACATGAACCTGCCCGCCGAGGGCATGCTCAAGTGGTGCCGGGAGTTGCACAGCGTTGAGGTAGGCCGTCGCAGTATGAATAACGTCGGCGATCCCTTTCACGGCAGTCCCTTTGGCAGCCACGAGTTGGAGCGTGATGTGGTTCGCCGCTTCGGCACCCGCTATGGATTTCCCGAGGACAACCTCTGGGGCATGGTCAGCCACAGCGGCACGGACAGCAACATGCATGGCGCCTATATCGGTCGGACGCTGCTCAAGCGGCGCACCGGTCGGGAGCCGAAGATTTTCTACACCGGCGAGGCCCACTACTCTATCCAGGTTATCCGCGACCTGCTGGGGCTGGAGGAGGTGCTGGTGCGCACCCGGGAAGACGCGTCCATGGATATCGAGGACCTGGAACTGCAGTTGGCCCGAAACCCGGACCACCCGGTGCTCGTCATCGCCACCATCGGAACCACCTTCAAGGGCGGCATTGACGATGTCGACCGGATCCAGGCAGCGCTGAAAAGTAGAGAGTCCTATCTTCACCTGGACGCGGCCTTATTCGGTGGCTACCTGCAGGCGAGTCCTCATGCGGACCTGCTCCGGCAGGACCGCGACGGCCGGCGCCGCTACGACTCGCTCGCGGTCTCCTGGCACAAGTTTTTCGGCTACCACGCGGTCGCCGGGCTATTCCTGTGCTGCCGCGACGATTTCGAAAGCTATCGGGATTATTTCGCCCAGGTACACGATCCAGCCTACATTTCCCATGTGCCCGGTACCATCACCTGCTCCCGCGATCCGGTCAAAGCCGCTGAGGTGCACTTCTACAGTACCGCTGCGGCCATGGTCCAGCAGCAGCGCGATGCAAAATTGATCCTGGACAACGCGGCGTACCTTCATGATCAGTTGCAACGTAACTTTCCGCAGCTGGCGCCGCGCCGAGTCGGCCCGCTGTCCAACACGGTGTATTTCAACAATCACCTGTCCGGGTCGTTGATACAAAAGTGGTCCCTGGCGACTATCCGCGGCAAGGGGGAAGACAAACGGGGACTGGCCCACGTGGTGGTGATGCCACACGCGAGCCGGGAATTGCTGGACCAGTTCATGAACCACCTGGAAGACGATCTGCAGGCACGTTCCAGTGGGTAAATAAACCATTTTGCATGGACTAAACTGGAGCTGGACGGAAGGAACTTTCTCCATGCGAACACGTTGGATCATAGCCTTTCTGGTGTGCGTTACCGCGCAACCAAGCGCAGCAGAGGCCCCGTTGTTTGCCGACAAGGCCTTGTTCAAGGCCACGCTCAGTGCGCCACTCGGGCAGGTCTATGAGCAGAAAGACCTGGAGAAAAGACTGTACTTCGACGGCAGCTGGGCCTATCGGAACGGTGAAAATACCGTGCGGCTGCCGGTGAAGGTCCGCACCCGGGGTAACTACCGGCGCCAGGTGTGCAAACTGCCGCCGCTGCAACTCAACTTCCGCAAGAACGAGTTGGAGGGCACCCTGTTCCAGGCCCAGAACAAGCTGAAAATGGTCAGCCCCTGCAAGGATGATGACAAGTATCAACAAATGGTGTTCCTGGAGTACCACCTCTACGAGTTGTTTGCCCTGTTCAGCGAGCACCATTTCAGGGTACGACCGGTCGAGGTAGGGTACACGGATAGCGATCGCCCGGATTCGCACTGGAGCAGTACCAACTTCCTGCTCGAGGACGACGAGGCAATGGCGGAGCGCTCCGGCCTGGAACTGGTCAAGGTCGAAAGATCGCTGCGAACCGAGATGGACCTGGCTCACACTGCACTGGTGGAGATATTCCAGTTCATGATAGGTAACAATGACTACTCCACCCTGCAGGTGCGACCGGGGGAGGACTGTTGCCACAACGTGAAACTGATAGCCGAGCCGGAGGCGAAAAGCGGATTCATCCCGGTTCCCTATGACTTCGATGCGTCCGGCCTGGTAAATGCACCCTACGCTGAGCCGCCCGCAAACCTGCCGATAAGAGACGTGAAGCAGCGTTACTTCACGGGCTGGTGCAAAGAGGAGGCGCGCTACCGGGAGGCGCTCGACCGGGTAAACGGATTGCGAGAGCCCGCAATGGCCCTGTTTGCGGAATCGACGTTACTGGATAAACGGTATCGTGGAAAAGCGGTGGACTACCTGGAAAAGTCCTACGAACTGCTCAATGACAAGCGTTATTTCGAGAAATACATCCTTGAGCGTTGCCGCGGCGAGGTGATCAAGGGTTAGGCTTGGGGTCGGATTCCTGCTGTTCCTCCTCCCGGCGCGCCGCCTCCTCCTTGGCGGCCCGGCGTTCCAGTTTGCGTTGGGCCTGGTAGTGTGACTCCAATCCATCGCCGTACAGGCACACACTCAGGGTGGCGAAATTGAAAAATACGGTCAACACTACGGCGATATCCAGCGCCTTGATCCCGGCGGCGATTCCCACGGCAATGGCGACGAAGATAAACAGGGTGTCGAAGGTGTCGCTCAGCGCCCGCCGGAACTGGACCCCGGCGACGATGCCCGCGAGGCTGAACGCCAGTGCCAGGCTGTGCTGCACCACCATAACGATGCCGGCCACGACAGCCGGCAGGATCAGGCTGGTTTCGTCCAGGGACCGGTCGTGTTCGCCTTCGCGGTGAATACCCTTGTAAATCCAGGATACCGGCAACATCAGCAGGACCGCACCCAGCATGGCGAAGAACAGGGAGCGGGCGTCGTCGAAGCGGAAAGCAGAGCGCTTGCCAGACTGCTGTCGCACGCTGGCCTCCACCTCGTCCAGGTCGTCATTGAGGAAGGCGTCCTCGAATTCCCGCAGGGTCGGGTCGGGTAACCCTGACAGTGTGCTGACCCCGCCAACCGGGGCATGGTCCATAAAGGATGGTACTGTGGCAGCCAGTGCGAAGAGCAGGCCGCCAAGCACGAGATAATACAATATAACGCGCAGCAACAGCCGCAGCAGTAACGTTTTACTGGGAATGGTGCTCTGGTCTTCAGCGCTCACAGGCCCGGCCTCACTGTGCGAGAAGTTTTCTACAATGTACCTGAAACTGGCTGGTCGGGACAGGACCCCGGGGACCCGCTCAGGGGGGGACGCCACACTGGGGGTCCGACTTCGGGAATAGACACCTGTGAACGCCTTTCAGCGCTCACCCCGCGGCTCAGTACGCTTCCTGCGTCGCCGGGCTCCGATAGCTGAACTGCTTACGTAGTTCCGCTGCGAACGGCGCGCCGTCTACCTCCACGTAGGGATAAACCAGGTAATTCAGCGGCTTTTTCCTGCTCCCCTCGCTCAACACGAGATCCCGCCCGGTACTGAAGTGGATGCGGTCCGCCGGGTGGCTGCCGTAATACAGTTCACGGTTTTCAGGGTGCTTGGCCGCCTCGGACGCATCAATCGGGACCCAGCCCAGGTCGGGCAGGTAGAACTCCACCCAGCAGTGATAGCCGTTGACCGTGCCGGCCTCGCGGTCGTCCGGCACCGGGAAGCCAATTTCAAACCGGGCCGGAATACCCTCGGTGCGGGCGAGGGACACAAACAGCGCATGAAAATCGGTGCAGTTGCCATAGCGCTCGTTGCAGGCCCAGAAGGTATCGCCATTGCCCCAGCCCACGCCGATTTTCTTGTACTCCACGTTGTCCACCACCCAGTCGTAGATCGCCCGTGCCGTCGCAGCAGCACTGTCATCCGCTCGAAGCGCATGGACTTCGGCGAGTATTGGGTTGAGAATTTCGTGACCAACCGGCACCCGATTGTTGGGTTGCAGGAAGAACTCCAGGGTCTGTGCATCTGTTCCGGTCACTGTTCCGGCCCGCTGGACTTCCCGTCGAACGGTCCAGCTGAGGTTGAGATGCACCGGGCTGTCGTCCCCCGCGGCCCGGCTTACGTGGTAGACCCGGTTGCCATAGCGCTGCTCGATCCTGACCTGGCCGGGAATGGAGCTCTCGAGGCGCTGTTTCAGCAGCACCTGGCTTTCATCTTCAACCGGCAGCGGTACGTAGATATCGACCACCCGGTCGCTGGGCAGGTCGGTGGCAGTTATTTCGTAGTTGAATTCAAACACACGAGGGGTATGGGCGTGAACCAGGCCAGAACTGATAAAAAGAAGCAACAGCAAACGCGTAATGAACATATTGCCTGTGGTAGTGTCCAAGAAAAAACCGACCTTAGCACAGGTCAAGTGGGTTATCCCAGTTCAGTTTACGACCTTGCAAAGCGTTGCCGGGCAGCAGCATCGTGGTGCGGGGTGGCCGTAAAATTGGGCATGACAAATGTGGATGCAAGCCGCTATATTGGCGCACCTCCATACGCTTTGAAACGACAAGGTAAGTCACCGAGTGAATCCAGCAGAACCAGAGAACGTAACACCGTACCCTTCTCATAACGTGGCGCTGGCATTGCTGATCGTGCTGCTTGCCTCGGTGGCGGTGACGCTTTCACTCCTGCTCAGCGTCGATGATCCGGTCAGGTTGAAAGCCCTGATCGAGGATGAGGGACCGGTACAGGGCGTGGGTTTGACCTGCATCGCACTGTGCCTTGCCATGGCGCTTTTTTATACGGTATTTGACCGGGAGCGGCGCAGCTCCTACCTCCTGCTCAGCTACCTGTTGCTGTTCTATACCCTGCGCGAGGCCGATTATCACTACCGCGTCTCGGAGTACGCCAAGGCGACCCAGTTCAAGCGCTTTTTCCTGCACGAGCAGATTCCCCTGACAACCAAGTTGTTTCTCGCCACGATTATCGTGCTGTTTCTCATTGCCCTGTACCAGTATCTGACCCGGGAGAAGTCGGCGTTCCTGCTGGCGGTGCGCCAGCGTTTGCCCTGGGCGTTGTTTGCCGTGGGATGGGGTGTCAGTTTCTTTTTCTCGCAACTGGTCGACCAGGTGCCGCTATTTCACAACGTGTCCGGCCAGGTGGCGGAGGAGTTACTGGAGTCAACGGCCCAGGCCTTTGCGCTGACCTCGATGATACTGTTCCGCCTGCAGGCCCGGGCGAATCGACAGGCCGCTTTGGGCGGTCTGCCGTAGCCGTCAGGCGACGTCCAGATAGCGGGAAATATCGACCTCGTCAATCTGGGACGGGTCGAGGAAACGTTCGGCGTAGTCGAGGTAAACCCGGCCGCGAATAAACAGCTCGAAACAGTCCCTGTCTATATGTCCGTCCTGCACCATCTTGTGCAGGATATCAACCGCCACGCTGATGGGCTTGGCTTTTTTGTAGGGCCGGTCAGAGGCGGTCAGGGCCTCGAAGACATCGGCCACCGCGAGAATGCGTTCCGGGATGCTCAGTTGTTCCCCGGGCAGCTTGCGCGGATAGCCATCACCCCGCATGGTTTCATGGTGGGTCGAGGCATACCGCGGAACGTTTTTCAGCTCCTCCGGGAAGGGCAGGCTTTCCAGCATCCGTATCGTGCTGATCATGTGCTCGTTGATCTTGAAGCGATCCTCGGCTGTCAGGGTGCCGCGGGAGATGGACAGGTTATAGACCTCGCCCTGGTTGTACAGGTGCTCCGGGATGTCCATGTTGATCCCGTATTCCGGGGGGAACTCCGCCGGCCGCTCGCGGGGGATAATGTGTTCCGGCTTATCCTGCAGGAGGTGCTCGCTGGCCGGCAGGGGAGAGGGCGCTCCGCTGCGGCGCAGTTCCTCTACCGGAGAGAGACCGATCCTGTCGTCAAAATAGCGCTGCCAGGTGCGTTGGCTGATCGCGCGCAGGCGCTCCCGCTTTGCTTCGTCGAGGGATTCACCACCGACGTTGCATTCCGCGACAAAAGCAAAGTCCTGTTCCAGTTGCGCCCACTCCCGCCGCAGTTCTTCCTGTAATTCGTCCGCCCGGTCCGGGTGCTCAGCCAGTTCTCGCAGGTATTTGATTTCCGCGTCCCTGCGAAGAACCTCGAAACGCATACGAACCTCGTGGATACGGTTGTAGATCACCTCCAGTTTGCTGCCTTTGTCGACGATATTTTCGGGAGTCGTAATCTTGCCGCAGTCGTGCAGCCAGGCGGCAATGCGGTACTCACGCCATTGGTCATCGCTCTCGAGCCTGAAATCGGCGAAGGGCGGACGGTTGCTGTCGGAGGCTGCTGCGGCCAGCATCAGGGCAAGTTCGGGTACCCGTTCACAGTGGCCGCCTGTGTAGGCGGACTTTTCGTCAATCGCGCCTGCGATCAGCTCGATAAAAGCGTCCATGAGGCGCCGTTGGGCCTCCTCGTACGCGCGGATGGAGGCCACCATGGCCACCATTGATTCTGATAGCTCATTCAGTTCCTTGACCTGCGTGTCTACCTGCTGAACGTCCTCGTAACGCCGGTCCCGGACCTTGTCGTTTTCCACCGCAAGCTGCTTTATCGGCCGCACGATCGGACCGGCGAAATACCACGACAGCGGGGTCAGCAACAGCAGGAACGCGCCGGTGATACCGATCGATATCCACACCTTCTTCATGAACGGACCCACGATGGATTGCTCCGAGACAAGTACCCCGAAGTACAACGGTTCGTCTTTGTCCTGGTGCAAGGTGGCGCCGTAAACAAAATAGGGCTGGCCATTGTGCTCGATCTCGATCAGTGCGTTTTCCAGGGCGGGATCCCGCGCCACGTCGATCATTCTTTCACTGGGTACGGTGGCATGGTCGTGCGATTCAGCGTCGTATACGATGCCCAGCCACTTGTCCCGCAGGAACGCGCGCTGTTCCTCGGATCCCGCCGCGATAGCCTTGTTCAGTACACTGAGCAAGGTGCTTTGCTCTTTATGGACCATGAGGTGGAGCGAGCTGTTTCCGGCCAGTGCCGATCCATCCGCCAACGGGTGGTAGCTGATGCCTTCGAGGTAATAGTGCCTTTGCAGGTAGCGCAGGATCATTTCATGATCCAGCGTCGCATCCGCAGCACCCGACAGAACCAGTTTCAGCGACTCCAGGGTACTGCGGGTCTCGACGATTTCGATGCCGGGGAAGTTGCTGCGGACCAGCGGTATGGAGCCCCAGCCTGCGGGTATGGCCAGTCGTTTACCGTCCAGGGCGGCCAACCCGTCAGCCGCTTCAAATCCATCCCGGGTTGCCAGAGAGATCGGCATTTCCAGCACCGGGATACTGTAACTGCCCCAGTCCTCCCGTTCCCGTGAGCGCGTGACCGGGTGCAGGATGTCGATTTCTCCACGCCGGAACCGTTCGACCAGTCCGGTCCAGGTCAATCCATTCACGAACTGGAACTCCAGGCCGGTCATGGTTGAAATCAGGCGGAAAACATCGATGAAAAAACCCTCGGGGTGTCCCGATACCGCGTAATCCAGCGGTGGCCAGTTCATTTCGTTGGACACGCGAAGCGGTGGTTGCTGCGCAATCCAGGTGCGTTCTGCGGCAGTCAGGGACAGCGCCGGAGCGGGAGGCAATTCCGGCGGGGCTTCCGCGGAGCGGCTGCTCGCGATGACCTCGCCGGCATTGTTATACAGCATCAATTCACCGTACTTTGCGGCCTGCTGCTGTCTCAGAAAGTCAGAGATCGAGCGCATGGTCAGGTCCAGGGCCACTACGCTGTCGCTACCGACAACCCGTTTTGAGACGGTCTGGCCGGTCTCCCCCGACTGGTCAAACAGGTAGGGCGCACTGGCCACAGACTGTGCGGTGAGCAGGGCATTTTTGTACCAGCCGCGCTTGCGTGGATCAAATTCGCTGGGCTCCTGTCTTTTAATCCGCGTGTTCAGTTCCGAATCAAGGTACTCGAAGCGACGGACCCGCTGGCCCTTGTCGTATCCCATACTGATCAAGACCCAGCGATCAGAGTGCATGGCGCCAAGAGCACCGCGGGTATGTCGGCTGGATTCCAGGTTGATCAGCTCGACGAATTTTCCGTCGGGATGGCCAACGTATACGCCGTGAATCAGCGGGTTGTTGCGCAGGGCGCTGATGAAGACCTCTCTCTGAGCGGGCGTGTATTCGCCGTATGCCAGCTCGGGGTTGGAGGCCAGCAGGTCGATCAGGTTGGTATTGCGAATGCTCAGGCTGCGAATCTCGGTGGTGACTGCGTTCGCCGCAATGGTGTACAGCGTATGGGCTGATTCCCGCGCCTGTTGCTGGCCAAAGTAATATTGCAGGCCAATGGCCAGGGCGGCAGTCAGCGTCGTGGCGAGGGTGAAGAAAGTCAGGACCGTGGCGCGGATGCCGAGTCGTTTTCGGTGTTTCTCGCTCATAGTGCCCGGAAGACGGTGGTTGAAGAAATTACCCAGCAATAAAGCACAGTTGACCTTGTTAGGACAGTACAGGCTTCACAATTTCGCGGGCCAGGTCAGCCGGATAGCGCTTTCAGAAAAGTTTCCCGGTCGGCGTTGCCGCCGCTGAGGACAATGCCGACCCTGGCACCCCGGTTAAGACGCCGCTCCGCGCACAGGGCGGCCAGGGCAGCGGCACCGGCTCCCTCGGCGACGTTGTGACAGTCCTGGAACAGTTGCCGCATGGCCTGGAGAACGGCGTCGTCATCGACCGCGATAATGCGGGCGACACCCGCACGGATAACCTCCAGGGCGTCGGGATTGGGCACCCGCACGGCTAGCCCGTCGGCCAGGGTGTCGGCGCTGTCGGTGCTGATACAGGCGCCCTGCTCGAAAGAGCGCTGGTAACAGTCCGCCAGGCTGGACACCACCCCCACGATCTCGGTGTCCAGTCCCAGCGCGTCGCGGGCGCTCACCACACCGCAGATGCCGGATCCCAGGCCTATCGGCACGTAGACCCGCGCCAGATCGGGGCACTGGCGCAGAAATTCCAGGGCATAGGTGCCCACGCCGCGGACCAGTGCCGGATGAAAGGAGGGGACCATGGTGTAGCCGCGCGCCGTTGCCACCTCCCTCGCGCGAGGAATCGCGGCGTCGAAGTCGCGACCGTGAATGATCAACTCCGCCCCCAGGGCGCGCATGGCGGCATTTTTTTCCGGATTGTTGCCTTCGGGTACCACCACGACGGTCCTCAGGCCCAGTCTGCCTGCGGCGAAGGCAATACTCTGGCCATGATTGCCCCGGGTCGCTGCTACCACCCCCTGCAGGGACGGGTCCCGCTGCTTCAGGTCCTGCAGGTACACCAGGCCCCCGCGCACCTTGAAGGCCCCGGTCGGGTTGTGATTCTCGTGCTTGACCCAGACTTCGCAACCGCAGTGTTCACTCAACAGCGGCCACTCCAGTTGGGGGGAGGGGAGCATGTGCGCGTAAACCACCTGCGCCGCCTGTTCCAGTTCTGTCAAGCCGGGGAGGCGCATGTGTCATCCTGCCAGTCGTCGCTGCCGCCATGCCCGGTAAAACGGGGCACGCTGTCCCTGGCTCTCGCGACACAGCGTGCCCCTCTTTTCGGGCATACCGTCCATCCATGGACATAAAAAAGCCGCGACGTCATGCCGCGGCCGGTGTTTCGTTAGATGTTTCAGCCGCCGGTAGACAGCCCGTCACCGCCGCCATCGCCTGGCTCTGGCTCCGGATCGGGAGCGTTACAGGTGTAGGTGGTGATGAGCGGTGTACCGCCGCTGGGCGTCACCGTGATTGTCACGCTGCCCTTGCCCTTGGTGCGCAGCGGGAAGCTGAAGGCACCGATGGCATTGCTGTCCGCTATGGTGATGGATTCCACCGGGGTCACTACCTCGCACTCGTCGGCGCCGCTTACATCGATGGTGGTGCCGCCGGCAGGCCGGTTGTTGAACAGATCGGACACGAACACATTGTACGAGTCGCCCTGCTCCGTCACGGTGCGAACATTACGCGCCAGGTCAACCAGCAGCAGGTAGAAGTCGGACTGGGAGGACATCACCAGCACGATATCCTTACGCACATTCAGCAACTCCCGGCTGCAGTACACACCGTCCCCGGCGGGCGGACAGAGGCTGCCGTTGTACACCCCGTTCGGGAACTGGGGCGGGTCGACGTTCAGGCTGAAGCGGCCGTCGCCGTCAAAGTCGACGAAGGTTTCCTCGGCCCCCGCAATTTCACAGCCCGCACCGGCATTGGTGGGGCAACCCTGCTCCGGTGTGTACAGACCGTCTTCGTTGTGATCGATGAAGGCTTCGGTCAGGTTATCGAAGTCCTCGTTGCGGTCGTAGAGACCGTTACCGTTGGCGTCGACAAAGGTTTCCTCACCCACCGCGGTCACCAGGATGGTGGTGCGCAAGCCCCGGGTATAGCCCAGGTCGGAGGGGCAGGGGCCTTTGCTGCCCTTGTGCTCCGGACAGCGATAGCCGGGGCTGAAGATGGTTTTCACCAGGTCCTGGTTGAATGTCGGCAGGCGCGGGTCCTGACTGGTCCAGGTGACCGAACAGGCGCCGCCGCTGGTGACACAGGAGCTCTGTATGGAACCGTACTCGGTGGTGAAAGTGGCGCTGGTGCCGTCGGCCACCGGGTTGTTGAACTTGTCCGCCATGCGCACGGTGATGGTCGCGGTCTTGCCGTCGAAATCCAGCGCGCCGCCCACGTTCAGCAGGCTGGTGGACAGGCTGGTGGAGTTCTGGTCCGGCAGGCCGGTGCTGATCACGATGGGGTCGGATACCGTGGTGAGCGGCGGCCCACCCTCCTCATTCTCGGTGATCGCGGTGACACGTACCGAAGTAGAGACGTTGCCGGACTGGATGATGGTTTTCACCTCGCCATTCTGGTCCGTAAAACCGCTGCTGTTGAGCAACTCGATGCCACCGACCTGGGTGGACAGTTCGAAGGCCACCAGCACGCCAGAAATGGGTGTCCCCGCACCCTCGCTAGAGGCGTCGCCAGCAACCACCCGGAAGGTGATGGTCGCGGTCTCGGGACGGTCCGGGGTGCCCGTGCCCTTGAGCGAGATCAGGCCGCTTTCCGGGGTGACCGAAATAAAATCCACCGAATTGGCGGTGGCCGAGGCGACACTCAAGATGGCGCTGGCGGTCGCGGCTGAGCCCTCGACGATAGCGGTGATTTCATCGTCCGCGCCACAGCTCTTGTCGGTGTAGGTCGCCTGTACCTGGCCATCGGTGGTGGAGATCTTTTTCGGCAGGGTAGCCGTACCGCTGAGCGAGCAACCGCTGCTCAGCCTGATCGTCTCGACGGTGTCTACCAGAGCATCGTCGGCGTCCACTACCGACAGTGACAGCAGGGCGGTACCGCCGGAGGAGATGGAGTCGGCGTTCAGGCCGATCACCCCATCCTGGAATATCCCGTCGACAAAGGTGCCCAGGCGCACGTCGGCCTGGCCGACCTGGAAGTTGAGTTCGCCGCTGAAGGGCCCGCCCTCGACGCCGTCCACCGTGACGGTCACGGAGCCCGCTCCCTGGGTGCCGTCAGACGTGATCTGGAAGGTGGCTTCGCCGTCCTCGTCGGTCAGGGCCGAGCCGCTGGCGGGCACGATGGTGCCGATGGAAGCCGCGGCCTTGACCACGACTTCGGCGATCGGCGCGCCGTTGGGGCCCTTGCGGGTGATACGCACCAGCAGGGTGCCGGGGCGGGTGCTGGTGATTTCGCTGGTGGGGTTGCCGACGTCGTCGTATAACTCGACCGTGACGAAGAGTTCGTCGTCATTGTCGGTTTCACCGAGGAAGCCACCGCCGCCACCGCCGCCGCCACCACCACCTCCGCAGGCGGTCAGGCCCAGTGCCAGCAATAAGGTGAGCGTGAGCCGGTTCAGGAGTGTGGCAAACCTGGTAGTCATTGTTGTCCCCTTTTGCCCTCTGTGCAGAGAGTCTTAATATTGTGCGAATGGTCTTTCTTGATTCTGCTGGGTTTCCCCACAGAGTCAACCACGCAGCCCCGATTTCTCTAGATTATCATGCTTAAAGTGCGGAAACTTTAGAAATAACATGGCGATAGCCACTTTTTGTGATTTTCTACACAAAGTTCCACCGGCTCTTCACTGTCGCTCTCAGAACTGCTGACGCAAGTGTTATTCGATCAGGTTATATCACTGGTGGGATTGCCTCGGGGCTGGCGATAACGAGGCATTCCGACGTCAGCTACCGAACACCCCGGCCAGCTTGACCAGGCCCAGGCCGATGGCCACGGCGACTACCAGTGCACCCAGTACATTGCCCCAGGCGCCATTACAGTAAGCGCCCAGCAGGCTGCGGCGGTTCATCACCAGCAACAGGAAGATCGCCACTACCGGCAGCAACAGGCCATTGGCGGCCTGGGCGAACAGGATTGCCGCCAGCGGCCGGGTGCCCAGCGCGGCAAACGAGGTTCCGGCTGCCAGCACCAGAATCCAGACCAGCCTAAACCCCGGTGCGTCCAGGCCGTTGTGCCAGCCCAGGGCACCGCAAACCGCGTAGGAGGCGGCCAGTGGTGCGGTGATGGCACTGGTCAGGCCGCCGGCGAACAGGCCGGAGGCAAACACGTAAGGCGCCGCCGGTCCCAGCAGGGGTTCCAACTGGGAGGCCATGCTCTGGCTGTCCAGCGCCAGCCCCGCGCCGAAAAATGCCGCGGCCGCGGTACTCATGATCGCCAGGGTGATCAGGCCGCCGAGGCCGATCGACAGTCCGGTATCGAGACGAGACTCGCGCAGCGCCTGCGCCAGCGGCAGACTGGCCGGCCACTTCTCACGCACCGCGTTGGCGTGCAGAAACAGGTTATAGGGTACTACCGTGGTGCCCACCAGAGCGATCGCCGTGGTCGTGGCCCCGGCCGGCAGAGAGGGCTTTGCCAGGCCCTGCAGCAGCTGAGCCGGGGCGGGCGCCACCACCAGCGCGGTCAACAGGAATACCGCGCTCATCACCAGGACCAGGGCGATCAGCACCCGCTCCAGCAGCCGGTAGCGGCCGCTGGACAGCAGCGCGGCGGCGGCCGCACCGATCACCAGCGACCAGTTGCCCGTGCCGACCTCGCTGACCGAAGCCAGGGCCAGTGCCGCGCCGGCGATGTTGCCGGCCTCGTAGGCCGCATTGCCCAGGCCGACAGCGGCCACCACCAGGATCACGGCCAGTCGGCCGAACCAGCGGCTCTCAAAGCTGCTGCGCATCGCTTCCGCCAGTCCAGATCGGGTCACCAGGCCCACCCGGGCGGCCATCTCCTGCAGTACCAGTGTCGCAAAGACGGAAAACGCCAGCGCCCAGAGCAGGGCGAATCCAAAGCTGGCGCCCGCTGTACTGGCGGTGGTGATGGTGCCCGGCCCGATAAAGGCCGCGGTAACCAGTACCCCCGGGCCAAAACGTCCGCGCCGAACCCCGCTGTGCTCGTCTGTCATAACTTGCGCCCCCCAGGCCGGCAAGCGTTACAGTCCCCGGCGCCCCTGTCCAGTCCTGTCAGCGCTGTTATCTAACTGCTACCATGGCGGCGATGACGCCCGCCGCCGCCAGCAAGACTTTCCTGACCGTCTCTGTCGTGTTATTCCAGAGTGACCTCGCATTATTGAGTGCTACCCTCGCCAGCCTGGTGCGGGCGGTGCAGGCCGCAGTGGAGCAGGATGAATTGCAGGGTGCCGAATTATTGCTGGTCGACAATACCGGTCGCGAGGACTACGCCGAGGCTGTGCGTGCCGCCCTCGCGAGCCTGCCAACCGGGGGCGGCCTGTCGGGGCACTACATCGCGACGGAGCGCAACCTGGGATTTGGCGGCGGGCACAACCTCGCCCTGGGCCGGGCCCAGGGCAACGCTTTCCTGGTCCTGAACCCGGACGTGGAATTGCGGCCCGACAGCCTGGCCCGGGGCATGGCCCGGCTGCGACAGGATGCAGACAGCGTTATTTTGAGCCCGTTGGTGCAAAACGAAGAGGGAGCCAGAGAATACCTGTGCAAGCGCTATCCCTCGGTGCTGGTACTGTTCCTGCGAGCCTTTGCGCCCGCCCGACTGCAGGCACTGTTTGCGGCGCGCCTGGCGCACTACGAGGCGCGGGATTTGTGCGGTGACTGTCCTGCAGCGGTGCCCCTGGCCAGTGGTTGCTTCATGCTGATGCGCACTGCCGACCTGCGCCACCTGGAAGGTTTCGACGAGGAGTACTTCCTTTATTTCGAGGATTTCGACCTGTCGCTACGAGCAGCGCACCTGGGACAGGTGCTGTATTTCCCCGGCATGGTGATCGTCCACCACGGTGGCTACGCAGCCAGCAAGGGCCTGCGGCATATACGCCTGTTCCTGGCGGCGGGCCTGCGTTTTTTCCGCCGGCACGGCTGGCAATGGATATAGCACGGCTATCAAAGCTGGTAGACTGCACGCCATGAATCGAGCTGCGCACCCATGCACGAACTGACCCGCCTGGCCTACCTGGAGGCGATGGGGGTGGACAACTATGTCTCCCGTGGTCCCCTGCCCGGCGCGGCGCCCAGCAGGCGTTTGTGCGTCCAGGTGCGCCGCACAGAGACAGTTTCGCCGCCCGCGGTGGCCGCGTCACCGGAGAAGCCGCGCGCAGTGATGCCTGCCCTGCCGAAACCCGGCAGGAAAAATCGGAAGGCGGCAGAGCAGCCCGCTACCGTCCCCGTCGTCGCCACCCCCGATGCGCCGGCATCATTCAGCCTGGCGGCGGTGGTGGCCGGTGGGCGCCTGTGGCTGGAAGAACTGGACCAGGGTACCCTGGCGCGTGAGCAGGTCAAGCTGATTGCGGCAATAGCTGCGGCCCTGGGTTGGCAGGGAGCCACCGACCACGCCCAATTCAATTGGCCCATGCACAACAACCGGCAACTGGACCTCAGTCACGAGGCCGCCCTGGCAGCCCTGAGCGGTTTTCTGGAACGGCGCGCGCAGCAGCATCCATGCACCGCTGTCGTCATGTTGGGCCAGGCCGTCCAGCAGCGGCTGGAAAAGCTGGAGTTGCCTCTGCCGCTGCTGGTCTGCGAAGTTGGCAGTGCCGATATGTTGCGTGACCCGGGTCTGAAGAAACGCGCCTGGCTGAGCCTGGCCGGGTACGCTGACAGAAGGTGAAGCCCGACGTCCGCGCGGCGACGCCGCTTGATGTGAACGACCTGCTCGCCTTGCAGCCCGCGGACGGTCGGGGCCACTCACGCGACCGATTACAGGCGTGGTGTGAGTCGCCGCAACCGCCACTGGTGATCTGTCCGGGCGCGCAGGTCGTGGCCTACGCGGTGGTAGCGGTGGTACTCGATGAGGCCAGCCTGCTCGATATTGTGGTTCATCCGCAACACCGGGGAACCGGACTGGGGCGCAAGCTGTTGCGCGCGGTGCTGGCCCGGGCCAGGTTGGACGGAGCGGGGCGCTGCCTGCTGGAGGTGAGGCGGGGTAACGACGCTGCGCGGTGTTTGTACCGGAGCGAGGGATTTCAGGAGGACGGCGTGAGAGCGGCTTACTATCCCGCCCCCGGAGGCAGGGAAGATGCCATTCTCATGTCCCGTTTGTTGTGAGGTAAGAGATGAACATAGTGGAAACCGAGTGGTGGACCATGGCGCTGCCGCCGGAGTGGTGGGCTGAAGCCGAGGGTGAAAGTATCCTGATTGGCGACCGCGACGAGGTGGGTTGTATTGAAATAAGCACGCTGCACAAGGACGAAGGAAGTTTCGACGAACCGGACCTGCGTGCCATGGCCGCCGAACTCACCGACCCGTCCGTGTCCTGGGTAAACGTCGATCTGGGGGATTTCCGCGGTATCCGCTGTGCCCACGAAGAAGAGGGCGCAGCCCTGCGCGAGTGGTGTGTAGCCAGCGGCAGGCTGGCCCTGTTTATCACCTATAGCTGTGAACCTGAGAATCGCGGCCTGGATGACGCAGCCGTGGATGAGTTACTGGATACCCTGATGGCCGTAAGCTGATACAAGCCTCAGCTGATATGGCCGGTTACCCTGACCCGTTTGGCGCCCTTGACCGGTTTTTCCTTGCGCGCATCCTCACGTCGCTTCAGGTCGGCGTCGATCAGGTTTTTCACCGCTATGATCAGGCCGGTGAAGATAAATGCCCCGGGTGGCAGTATGGCCAACAGGAAGGGCTGGTAGTCAGCGACCAGGACGACCTTCCAGTCGGCCGCCCCGGGTCCGAACAGCAGGTCCATGTTGGCGAACAGGGCGCCGGTGCCGGTCAGCTCCCGGAGGGCGCCCAGTAACACCAGTATGACGGCAAAGCCCGCCCCCATGATGAACCCGTCGTACATGGACGGCAACAGGCTGTGCTTGCTGGCAAAGCCGTCGGCGCGGCCCAGGATCACACAGTTGGTGGTAATCAGCGGCAGGAAGATCCCGAGAATCTGGTACAACTCGTAGGCAAAGGCCTGCATCAGCAGTTCGATACAGGTAACGGCGGCGGCGATGATCATCACGAAGGCCGGCAAGCGGATCGCGTCCGAAACGATATTGCGAATCAGGGAAACCGCGGTATTAGAGGTCACCAGGACGGTGGTGGTCGCCAGCCCCAGGCCGATCGCGTTCACCACGGAGCCGGTGACCGCCAGCAGGGGGCACAGGCCCAGTAGCTGTACGATGGCCGGGTTGTTTTTCCACAGGCCGTTGAGGGACAGTTCCCGGTAACTCACATCAGCCATTACTTTTCTCCCTCGGCCCCGGCGCCAAACAGCGCGGGCGCCTCTGCATCGGCGTATTGTAGGGCCCGCAGGGTGGCCGCGACAACGGCCCGGGGGGTGATGGTCGCGCCGGTAAACTGGTCGAAAACGCCTTTGTCCTTTTTGACGGCCCAGCCGGCGGGCTCGGGATTGCTCAGCGAGCGGCCGTTGAAGCCCAGCACCCAGTCGGATTTTTTCAAATCCACCTTGTCTCCCAGACCCGGTGTCTCCTTGTGCGACAGAGCCCGGACCCCGGCCACTGTGCGGTCGGCGTTGACCCCGACAATCAGCTGGATGGCGCCGCTATAACCGTCCGGGGCAAGCACCGGGATGATCGCGGCGACGACTTTTCCGCCGCTGCGGGCCAGGTAGATCTTGCGGGTGTCCTTCAGGCCCAGGCCCGTGGCCTCCGGCCCCACCGTCAGGGTGTCATCCAGCATGGAATTGTCGTGGCGCGATTCTGGCACGATCTCCAGCAGGGCGCGCTCCTCTGCCTTGCGCTCTTCCAGAGCGATGCGGTCGCGGGTGCCCAGCCAGGTGCCCGAGATCAGCAGCGTGGTGGCCACTGCGAACACGGCCAGCAGGATGCTGTTGCGACTGATGGAGCTGGCCAGCATCATGAGTCGCTGCCCCCGGAGGAGTGGCCGTAGGTGCGTGGCTGGGTGTAATTATCAATAAAGGGCGCGGCGAAATTCATGATCAGCACGGCGAAGGCCACCGCGTCGGGGTAGTTGCCCTGTACCCGGATGATGTACACCAGGGCGCCGATCAGGGCGCCGTACACCAGGCGGCCCCGGTTTGACACCGCCGAGGTAACCGGATCGGTGACAATAAAGAAGGCCCCCAGCATGGTGGCGCCGCTCAACAGGTGGAACAGGGGCGATCCGCCGCTGGCGGAACTGCCCCCGTCATAGAACAGCGCGGACAGCAGGGCCAGGCTGGCCAGCATGGCCAGCGGCGCATGCCAGGTGAAAACACGCTGCTGCAGCAGCCACAGGCCGCCCGCCAGGAAGGCGATATTGACCCATTCCCAGCCCAGCCCGCCCCAGCGACCGAACTGCGGTGTCGTGGCCCACAGGTCCTCCACCAGCAGGCTGCTGTTCTGCTTCATTACGTCCAGCGGCGTCGCCATGGTGACCGCGTCGTAGCTGCCCGGCAGAAAGCAGGCCTGCAGGGCCTGCAACAGGCCGGGCAATTCCCCGGTGCCGCGCGGCGGCGCCCAGGCGGTCATCTGCACCGGGAAGGAGATCAGCAACACCACGTAGCCCACCATGGCCGGGTTGAAGGGGTTGTAGCCCAGTCCGCCGTACAGGTGCTTCGCCAGCAGGATAGAGGTCGCGACTCCCACCACGATCAGCCACCAGGGGGCGTACGGCGGCAGGGCGATACAGAGCAGGGTGGACGTGACCAGGGCGCTGTAGTCACGCAGGTAGAAACCCAGCGGTCGTCGCCGCAGCGCCAGCGCCAGCGCTTCGCAGGCCAGGGCCACTACGCCGCCGAACAGGACGTTGACCAGTGCGCCGAAACCGAAAAAGTGGATCAGTACCAGCAGTCCTGGCAGGGTGGCCAGCAGTACCTTGCGCATCACCGCGGCTGTGGAAAGCGCGCCGTGGGCGTGAGGTGAGGTGATACGCAGCAGGGCCATGTCAGGAGGCCTCCAGCTCGGCCAGTTCGGCGCGCGCGGTATTGACCTTGTCCCGCAGCCGTTCAACCGTGGATTCGAGGGCTTCCACGATCTTATCCTCGTCACCAACTTCCCTGCTCTGTGCCAGCTTGACCTCGGACCTGGCCAGTCGCTGCTCCAGTTTGGCCAGATTCTGGCGGGCTTTCTCCACCGGGTCCAGGGCCTCGGTAGCGGCGCGCGCCGCCATGGCCTTCTCTATCGCGGCCTGGGCGGCGTCGACCCCCTCCGCTGCAGCGGTCGGATGGCTGTTGCTTTGCTGGTAGGCCTGCAGGGCCTGTTCCGCGGTTTCAAGCCTGGCCCGGGTTTTGTCCACACCTGTCTGCAGCGCGTCGACCAGGTCCGAATTCGCAGCCACCGCCTCCTGTAATTTGGCCTCGGCGGTGGTCAAGCGCTTGCGGGCGCTGACCACTGCTTTTTCCAGTTTATCCTGCTCGCTCTCACTGGCGGTCCCGGCCTGCTGTGCTGCCTTCTTCGCCTTGGCCCGCTCGATCGCCGCCTGGATCGGGTCCTCCTCGCCCTCGCCGCTGGCAGCGGCCTGTCGGGCGCGAGCCTCGGCCGCTTTTTTTCGTGCCAGGCGTTTCGCTTCCTTTTCCTGAGCCTCGCGTTCCAGGCGCGCCTGGCGCGCCTCGAAGCGCAGCCGGGAGTGCTCTGATTTTTCGTTGTCTTTGCGCATTTGCAGGATGTCGGCCTTGCCCGCCCGGTAGTACTGGACCAGCGGAATATGGCTGGGGCAAACATAGGAACAGGCACCGCATTCGATGCAGTCGAAGAGGTTGTGCTGCTCCAGTTTGTCGTTCTCCTTGCCCTGCGCGAACCAGTACAGTTGCTGCGGCAGCAGGCTGGCCGGACAGACTTCGGCGCACATGCCGCAGCGAATGCAGGCCTGGGCCGGCGGCGGTGTTGGCAGTTCCTGCTCGGTTGGGGCCAACAGGCAATTGGTGGTCTTGACGACCGGCACGGCGGCGTCCGGTACGGTGAAGCCCATCATGGGGCCTCCCATGATCAGGCGCCGGTTGCGCTCCGGCTGGTAGCCGGCGAGGTCGAGCAGGTATTGCATCGGGGTGCCGATCAGAACCTCATAATTCCCCGGCCGCGAAATCGCGTCGCCGGTGACGGTGGTTATGCGTGATATCAACGGCCGGCCGTGAACCACGGCATCCTGAATGGCCACCGCGCTGCCGACATTGTGGCAGACCACGCCAACGTCCGCCGGCAGGCCGCCACTGGGAACCTGCTTGCCGGTCAGGATCTCGATCAGCTGACGTTCGCCGCCGCTGGGATACTTGGTGGGGAATACGGCAATTTCGATGTCGCTGTCAGCTGCCGCGGCGCGCAGTGCCGCAATCGCCTCGGGCTTGTTGTCCTCTACACCGATTACGATTTCGCCGGGGGAAATCATGTGTCCCAGGATTTTCGCCCCCTCGACAATTTGTGCGGGGCGCTCGCGCATCAACAGGTCATCCGCGGTGATATAGGGTTCACACTCGGTGCCGTTGATGATCAGGGTGTCGATGCGGCGGCCCGGGTCCAGCGACAACTTGACCGAGGTCGGGAAGCCGGCGCCGCCCATGCCCGCAATGCCGGCAGCGCGAACGCGTTCCACCAGCTCCCGGGGCGGTAGCTGGTGATAATCAGGCACTCCCTGGTGCGCCACCCATTCGTCCTGTCCGTCGCAGTCGATCACGATACAGGGTGCGGGCAGACCGGAGGGGTGGGCGACCGGACGCGGTTCGACGGCGCTGACCGTGCCCGAGGTGGACGCGTGTATGGCGACGCTGACAAAGCCCTGCGGTTCGGCGATCAGCTGGCCTTTCAGTACCCGTTCCCCCACCGCCACGGTCGGTACTGCCGGGGCGCCGATATGCTGGGACAACGGGATGGTAAGCTGCGGTGGGACGCCCGCAGTGGTAATCGCGCTGCCGCTGGATTGCAGTTTGTTCTCCGGCGGGTGGATGCCGCCGTGGAAGTCAAAAATTTTCCTCATGCGGCGCGGTTCCGGGGGGCGTCAGTGGCGATGATCTCGACCTCGCGGCTGACCGGGTCCGGCAGTTGCCAGTGCCAGTTCTGCAGCGTTGTCTGTTCCGGGATCATGTCGATGCAGTCCACCGGGCAGGGCTCCACGCACAGGTCGCAGCCCGTGCACTCGCTGGTAATGACGGTGTGCATGTGCTTGGCGGCGCCCAGGATGGCGTCCACCGGGCAGGCCTGTATACACTTGGTGCATCCGATGCATTCGTCTTCGCGGATATAGGCCACCGCCTTGACCTTCTCTTCGCCGTGTTCCTCGTCCAGGGGGATCGGCTCCAGGTCCAGCAGATCGGCCAACGCCTGGATCCCCGCCTCGCCGCCGGGCGGGCACTTGTTGATGGGTTCGTTGTCGTTGGCGATGGCCTCGGCGTAGGGACGGCAGCCCGGGTGTCCACACTGCCCGCACTGGGTCTGGGGCAGGATGTCATTGATCTGGTCCACGATTGGATTGCCTTCGGTCTTGAAACGCACCGCGGCGAAACCCAGCAGGGCGCCAAACACCGCTCCCAGCGATACCAGGGCCGCGATGGCCGCCAGCAACGGGTATTGAATAATGAAGTCGATCACGGGTGCCTATACCAGCCCGGCAAAACCCATGAAGGCCAGCGACATCAAGCCGGCCGTGACCATGCCAATGGCCGGACCCTTGAAGGGTTCGGGCACGTCGGCTACCGCCAGGCGCTCGCGCATGGCGGCAAACAGCACCAGGACCAGGGAGAAGCCAACGGCGGCACCGAAGCCGTAGAACAGGGATTGCATGAAGCCATGGTCCTTGTTGATATTCAGCAGGGCGACGCCAAGGACCGCGCAGTTGGTCGTGATGAGGGGCAGGTAGACCCCCAGCACCCGGTGCAGCAGCGGGCTGGACTTGCGTACCACCATCTCGGTGAACTGCACCACCACGGCGATCACCAGGATAAAGGAAATGGTCTTCAGGTACTCAAGGCCCAGTGGGACCAGCAGCAGGTGGTAGGTCAGGTTGGAGCAGGCCGAAGCCAGGGTCAGCACGAAGGTGGTGGCCATGGACATACCCATCGCCGTCTCGAGCTTGTTGGACACGCCCATGAACGGGCACAGGCCCAGGAATTGCACCAGGACAAAATTATTGACCAGGATGGCCCCGATCAGAAGTATTGAGTAATCAGCCAGCATGCCGGTACCCTGTGGCTCGTTTCCCTGCTGTCCGTTTTATCGATTCGCCCATAGTGTGCATCTTACCGCGCTCAGCGCTGGAACAAAGTGCGGTATGTCAAACTAACGTTCATTAGTCCCGGCGCCGCATTACTTCACCTGCATGCCGGGTTCGGCTCCGCCGTCCGGTTGCAGCAGGTAAATATCCTCGCCGCCCGGTCCCGCCGCCAGCACCATGCCCTCGGAAACGCCGAAGCGCATCTTGCGCGGGGCCAGATTGGCAACCACCACGGTCAGGCGGCCCACCAGGTCCTCCGGCCGGTAGGCGGCTTTGATGCCCGCGAAGACCTGCCGCTGGCCCCGGTCACCCAGGTCCAGGCTCAGTTGCAGCAATTTGTCAGCGCCGTCGACGTGGTCGGCGGCGACAATCCTGGCTACCCGCAGATCCACCCTGGCAAAATCCTCAAAGGCGATGGTGTTGTCCTCCACCGCCGGCTCGGTCGGGGCTGCGCTGGCCTGGTCTTCCTTGCTGGCTTCCACCATGGCATCCACCTGTTTGGGGTCTATACGGGTCATCAGGGGCTGGAACTTGCTGATCTGGTGATTGAGCAGGGGACCCTCCAGGGCCGTCCAGTCCAGGGAAACCCTGAGGAAGTCTTCCGCCTTCCCGGCCATGGCAGGCAGTACCGGTTTCAGGTAGGTCATCAGCACCCGGAACAGGTTGATGCCCACCGAGCAGGCCTCGTGCACCTGGCATTCGCTGCCTTCCTGCTTCGCCAGCACCCAGGGCTTGCGCTCATCGATGTACTGGTTGGCCCGGTCTGCCAGGGCCACAATTTCGCGAATCGCCTTGTTGAATTCGCGTTGCTCGTACAGTTCTGCGATCTCACCCCCGGCGGCAATAAAATCGGCCAACAGCTGCGGCTCGGCGCAGTCAGCTGTCAGGTGGTTGTCAAAACCCTTGTGCAGGAATCCCGCGCAGCGACTGGCGATGTTGACCACCTTGCCCACCACATCCGAGTTTACACGCTGGACGAAGTCCTCCAGGTTCAGATCGATATCGTCCACCGCGGCACTGAGCTTGGCGGCAAAGTAGTAGCGCAGGTACTCCGCGTCCAGGTGTTCCAGGTAGGTGGCCGCCTTGATAAAGGTACCGCGGCTCTTGGACATCTTGGTGCCATTGACCGTGAGAAAACCGTGGACATAGATCGCCGTGGGTGTACGCAATCCCGCCGAGTACAACATGGCGGGCCAGAACAGGCCGTGGAAATTGATGATGTCCTTGCCGATAAAATGATAAAGCTCAGCGGTCGAGTCCTGGGCCCAGTAACTGTCGAAGTCCAGGCCCTCCCGTTGACAGTAGTCCTGGAAGCTCGCCATGTAGCCGATGGGCGCGTCGAGCCAGACATAGAAATATTTGCCGGGAGCACCGGGAATTTCGAAACCAAAGTAGGGTGCATCGCGACTGATGTCCCACTCCTGCAGGCCGCCGTCCAGCCACTCGCGCAGCTTGTTGGCGATCTGTGGCTGCAGTGTGCCGGAATCGATCCAGTCGGACAGCATGTCCCTGAACTCTGGCAGCCGGAAGAAATAGTGGGTCGACTGCTTGTCCACCGGGGTCGCTCCGGAAATGGCGGACACCGGGTCGATCAGGTCGGCCGGACTGTAGGTGGCGCCGCAGGCCTCGCAGTTGTCACCGTACTGGTCAGGCGTTTTACAGCGCGGGCAGCTGCCCTTGATAAAGCGGTCCGCCAGAAACAGCTGCTTTTCCGGGTCGAAGGCCTGGGTAATTTCCCTCCGGGCGATGTGGCCGTTGGCTTCCAGTCGACTGTATATCGTTTCGCACCAGGCGCGGTTCTCGTCGCTGTGAGTGGAGTAATAGTTGTCGAAGCCGATCAGAAAACCGGCGGTATCGCGCTCGTGTTCCTGCTGCACCCGGGCGATCTGTTGTTCCGGGCTGATGCCCAGTTGCTCCGCCGTCAGCATGATGGCGGTGCCATGGGCGTCGTCGGCGCAGACGTAGACACAGTGATGGCCCCGGGACCGCTGGAACCGCACCCAGATATCGGTCTGCACCATCTCCAGCAGGTGGCCCAGGTGCAGGGAGCCATTGGCGTAGGGCAGTGCGCTGGTCACCAGGATATCGCGCGGTGCTGTAGGCGGCATGGGGTGAAAATCCGTGCGGTCAAAAACGGGGCGCTACTATAGCGTTTTTGACCTTCTGAGCCCAGTCCTTATACTAGCGTGCCAGCTGCGCATCCAGCGCGGCGCAACACGGAGCCGGGCCGGTTCACATGAACGAAATCAAGCATATCATCGCCGTCGCCTCCGGCAAGGGAGGCGTGGGCAAATCCACCACGGCAGTCAATCTCGCTCTGGCGCTGAGGGAAGGCGGCGGGGTCGTCGGTCTGCTGGACGCGGATATCTACGGCCCCAGCCAGCAGCTGATGCTGGGTATCCCCGAGGGGCAGCAACCGGAGCAGCAGGGTGGGCAGTTCCTGCTGCCCATCGAGGCCCACGGCCTGCGCACCATGTCCATGGGTTATCTGGTCGACGAGCGAACGCCGATGGTCTGGCGCGGCCCCATGGCCGGCGGCGCCCTGGCCCAGATGCTGGAACAGACCCTGTGGGGCGAACTGGACTACCTCGTGATCGACATGCCGCCGGGAACGGGGGATATCCAGCTGACCCTGTCCCAGAAAGCAAGGGTGGCTGGCGCGGTTATAGTGACCACGCCCCAGGACATTGCCCTGCTGGATGCGCAGAAAGGCATCGAGATGTTCCGCAAGGTCGATGTGCCGATTCTCGGTGTGGTGGAGAACATGGCCGTCCATGTCTGCAGTAACTGCGGCCATCGGGAGCACATATTCGGCGCACACGGTGGCGAGCGCATTGCCCGGGAATACGGGGTCCCACTGCTGGCCAGCCTGCCCCTGTCACTGGCGATTCGCGAGCAGACCGATTCCGGGCGGCCCACCGTGGTATCCGATCCCGAGTCCGACGCGGCCAAGGCCTATCGCCAGGCCGCGGCGGGAATCCGCGAGGCCCTGCAGGCCCAGGGCGGCGGGGTGGTCAAGCAGTTTCCCAATATCAGTATCTCCGACGATTGAATCGGGTAAGGAAGGCAGGTGAGCATCAAATCGGACAAGTGGATTCGCCGTATGGCGCAGGAACACGGCATGATCGAACCCTACGAGGCGGGCCAGGTCCGTCACAACGGGACTGAGCGCCTGATATCCTACGGCACCTCCAGCTACGGCTACGACGTGCGCTGCTCCAATGAGTTCAAAGTCTTTACCAACATTCATTCGGCGACGGTGGATCCCAAGCACTTCGACGAGGACTCGTTCGTCGACGTGGTGGGCGAGGTCTGCATTATTCCGCCCAACTCCTTTGCCCTGGCGCGCACCGTGGAATACTTCCGTATCCCGCGCAACGTGCTGACCGTGTGCCTGGGAAAATCGACCTACGCGCGCTGTGGCATTATCGTGAACGTGACACCGCTGGAGCCGGAGTGGGAGGGCCACGTAACCCTGGAGTTTTCCAACACGACCACCCTGCCCGCCAAGATTTACGCCAACGAGGGTGTGGCGCAAATGTTGTTCTTCGAATCGGACGAGGTCTGCGAGGTCAGCTACAAGGATCGCGGCGGCAAATACCAGGGCCAGACCGGGGTCACCCTGCCCAAGACCTGATCCTCGATTTGCCTGTTGCCGAACAAACGACTTAACTGTAGATATGTTTAGCAACAGGATAGCGGACGATGAACGAAAAATCCGATGAACCTCTGTTGGCACGACCAGAAGACCGGCCCGACTTTGGTCGGGGCCGCGGCGGCCCGCCGCTGATTCCGATCGTACTGGTTTTGCTGGTTGCAGCGGGCCTGGCGGTCTACTGGTTTTATGGCAGCGGTGACAGTGAAGAGCCGGCGCCCCCGCCGGTGGTGGCGCCCCAGCCCCAGCCCGAACCACCCCCGGCTCCGGACATCCCGCCTATCGAGCCCGAAGCGGAACCCGCCGAGGCAGTCGCGCAACCGGCGCCCGAACCGGAACCGGTGCCGGAGCCTGTCCTGACCCTGGAAACCAGTGACGAGGTGGTAGTCGAGGAGCTGTCAGCCGCCGGCGCCGACGAACTGCTGGCCAACGGCCTGACCTACGAGAGCCTGGTGGATCGCGGCGCCGCCCTGGTCGAGAGCCTGAGCCGTGGACAGGTGCCCCATAAGCTGTTGCGTATCAACCCACCGCAGGAGAAATTCAGCGTGCAGGAGCAGGGCGATGTGCTGTACCTGGACCCGGCCAGCTATCGTCGCTACGACGACTATGCGGACGCAGTCGCCAGCCTGGATACCGAGCAGCTGGCGGGCATGTTTCACCACCTGAGGCCGCTGCTTGAACAGGTATTTGAAGCCCAGGGATTTCCAGCCGATGAGTTCGACAATACCCTGATTCGGGCGCTGGACCGTATCATCGCCGCTCCGAGCCTGGCCGAACCCCCGCAGGTAAAGTCCGGGATCAAGAGCTACAAGTACGTGGATCCGGAGCTGGAGGGGCTGCCCGAACTGGAGAAACAGTTGTTGCGCATGGGCCCTGAGAACACGGCGAAAATCCAGGCCCAGGCGCGTGCGTTGCGGGAGGCCCTGCTGGGTCCGGTGCGATAGGGCGATCCATCCGGTCGCCCAACCTAGGGCGATTGCACGGGTTCACCATCGATAGCAGCTGAGATGATGGTGGCCTCGGTCGGGCTGCCGTCTTCGATGTGCACGGTCTTGACCATCATGAAATCCCAGGCGGGGGCGACCCACAGATCGGATTTACGGTCATCATCATCGTGCAGGCGTTCGAAATGCAGGGTATTCACCGTTCCCAGTTCGGTCTCAAGTTCTTCTTCTGCCACGTATTTCAGGACGTAGTCCTTGATTCGCTTGCCGTCCGCCACCCTGAAAGTAACGTCCTCTTTCGGGGTGGGGTCGTTGAGCAGGAACAGGCGCAACTGCTCCTGTTGGCTGACCCGGTCCAGGGTGCCCTCGCTGTAGGGCAACTCATACCAGACGTCCTTGTAGAGGCTGCGAATGATGTCAGAGCCCTCGGTGAAGTGTACCTCCCGGCGTCGGTTGATCAGGCCGGACCCCTGGTAAATCCACGACCTGGGCTTGATCCGATCGCCATCAACCGTAAACACCGACGTCTCCTGGAAGCCTGCCACCAGCATCTTGCCGCCATTGGTGAGAATCCATTCCTGGTTTTTGCCGCGTTTCAGCTGTCGGTTCAGGGTAATTGACATACCCCGCGTCGTGGTCTTGTACGCCGCCTCGTAGGGCTTGAACGCCTCGGCCGCCTGCGTCTCTGACAGTTGCGGCTGTTCGTCGGCCTGCAGCGGCGGCTGCCACAACAGGAGTCCCAGGACCAGCAGGCTAGGCAGCCGGCGTGTAGGGATAACCGCTCTCGGGGAGAATGTTACCATCGAGTTCTGCTCCGTTTTCTGTGAGGCGCAAGCGTCCTTCCAGGTACCACCGCGCAGCGATGGGGTAAATGACATGTTCCAACAGCAGTACCCGACTTGCAAGGCTGTCTGCGGTGTCGCCCTGTTTGACAGGCACCTTTGCCTGTATGACAGGTGGGCCCCCGTCGAGTTCCGGCGTCACGAAGTGCACGGTGACGCCTGCTTCCCGGTCGCCGGCGTCCAGGGCCCGCTGGTGGGTGTTCAGGCCCGGGTAGCGCGGCAGCAGGGAGGGATGGATATTCAACAGCCGGCCAGCGTAGGGATTGATGAACTCCGGGGTCAGGATACGCATGAATCCGGCCAGTATAACCAGGTCGACCTGGTGCGACTGCAGGCATCTGACCATGGCTCGATCGAAGTCCTCCCGGCTGTCATATTGCCGGTGGTCGACACACGCCGTCTCTATGCCGGCCTGACGGGCCCGTTCCAGTCCGGCGGCATCGGGCCTGTTGCTGAGCACCAGAGCGATTTCGGCAGGCAACTCGCCGCGCTCAATTGCTTCGATGAACGCCATCATATTAGAGCCGCGGCCGGAGATCAGTATGGCCAGCCGGGCTTTGCGGGTTCCGCTCACGGCTCCAGTGCTACCTCGTTGCCGCCCGGCACGATGGTACCGATCTGCCAGGCCTCGCAGCCAGCCGCCGACAGCAGTTCCAGTGCCGTGTCCGCGTCCTCGGGTGCCACGCACACCACCATGCCGACCCCGCAATTAAAGGTGCGGTACATCTCGCGGGTATCCACATTGCCCGCGCTCTGCAGCCACTGGAAAACCGCGGGCCAGCTCCAGCTGCCTGTGTCGATTCGCGCACTGCAGTCGTCGGGCAGCACCCGGGGCAGGTTCTCCAATAACCCGCCGCCCGTGATGTGGGACAGTGCCTTGACCCGCACTGCCCGGAACAGCTCCAGCAGTGGCTTGACATAGATTGTGGTTGGCATGAGCAGCGCTTCGCCCAGGGTACCAGTGCCCAGTGCCCCGCCCAGGTCGGCCTCCGCTACCTCGATGATCTTGCGGATCAGGGAGTAACCATTGGAGTGCGGACCGCTGCTGGCCAGGCCGAGCAGGATATCCCCCGCTCGCACCTCGCTGCCGTCGATGATCTCGGATTTCTCCACCACGCCAACACAGAATCCCGCCAGGTCATAGTCCTCGCCCTCATACATGCCCGGCATCTCGGCCGTCTCTCCGCCCACCAGGGCGCAACCGGCCAGTTCACAACCGCGGCCAATACCGGTAACGACATCGACTGCCGTATCGACGCTCAGTTTGCCGGTGGCGTAGTAGTCGAGGAAGAACAGCGGCTCCGCGCCCGCCACCACGAGGTCATTGACACACATGGCCACCAGATCTATGCCGATGGTGTCGTGTACGCCCAGGTCCATGGCCAGCCGCAACTTGGTTCCAACCCCGTCGGTGCCGGAAACCAAAACCGGCTCCCGGTAGCCCTGCGGCAATTCACAGAGGGCGCCGAAACCGCCCAGTCCGCCCAATACCTCGGGCCGCCGGGTGCGTTTTGAAACCCCCTTGATGCGCTCCACCAGGGCGTTGCCGGCATCGATATCGACGCCTGCATCGCGATAGCTCAGCTTCTGTTTGCCGTTGTCAGTGCTCATTGTGCCGCTCGTTCCATGGCTTGCCGGGGGGTGGTGTGAAAGAGCGCGCTATTCTAGCGTGAAAGTCAGGTCAACACACTAGCGGTTGGCGCAGGGTCGGCCCGGGACCGTTGTGCTGTTACAATGCCGCTGCGATGAAGACAGGCATAGGGATAATTGGAGTGCTGCGGGCCGGCTTGCTGGGCCTGGGGCTTGTGCTGTTGCTGCCACTGGCCCGGGCCGAGGTGGTGGACACGCTGTACGAGGCCGAGGTCGAGGTCAGCGACCGCAGCGCGGCGGCGAGAGCGGCGGCCGCCAGCGATGCCCTGGCGCTGGTGCTGGTCAAGGTATCCGGCAGCAGCGAGGTGCTGTCCAATCCGCAGTTACAGCAGAAACTGCAGGATGCGTCGGGTCTGGTGCAGCAGTTTTCCTACCGCGAGGCCCCGGGTGACAGCGGTCTGCTGCTGCACGTTGAGTTTTCTTCTGCCGTCATCAATGAGCTGGTGACCGGGGCGGGTGCGCCACTGTGGACCGCCAATCGTCCCTCGGTGCTGGTCTGGCTGGTCGTCGAGGACAGTTTCGGCCGCCGGTTCGTCAGTCCCGGGAGTGAGCCGGAGCTGGCGGCGCAATTGGCTGAGGAGTTTGCGCGCCGCGGTGTGCCCCTGCAATTTCCCCTGTTTGACCTGGCTGATGCCGCGGCCCTGAACGCCGATCAGGCCTGGCGCCTGAGCGCCGTGCCTATTATCCAGGCCTCGCAGCGCTACGACGCCACCGAGATACTGGCGGGGCGCGTGGCCGGACTGAGTACCGGTGACTGGCTCGGTGACTGGAGCTTTTTCAGCGGTCCCCGGCGGCTGGACCGGTCGGCAACCGCTGCGGCCGCAGCGGAATTTTTACATCTGGGGAGTGTTCTGGTCGCGGAGGACCTGGCCTCCCGTTACGCGGTCGCGGCCAGTCAGCCGGTGGGCGGCGGAGTCGAAATGCGGGTGTCGGGCGTGGAGAGCTATGCCGACTACGCGGGCGTGGTGTCCTGGCTGGAGAGTCTGGAATTGATCGAGCATGCCAACGTGGAGCAGATCAGCGGCGACAATCTGCTCCTGCGTCTCACGGCCCAGGCCGACGCCGAACAGTTATCGGCGCTTATCGAGTTGAATGAACGGCTGCGCCGGGAGCCGGGTATGCCGGGACTGGTATACCGGTGGCGGAAGTGAATCCCGCACCGGGGCTGCCGACCAACCGGTGGGTCTGGGCCCTGCTGGTGGCAGCGCTGTTTGCCGCCTGCGTCTACCTGTTGCGGCCCATACTGCTGCCCTTCGTACTGGGAGCGATCATTGCCTATCTGGGTGATCCTGCCGTGGATTACCTGGAGCGCTTCCGGGTACCACGCACCCTGGGGGTCGTTCTGGTTTTCCTCCTGTTCACCGCCGTGGTGGTTCTGGCGCTGGTGATAGCCCTGCCCAATGTGCTCAATCAGCTGGATGCCCTGGTGCGCAATATTCCGAAGCTGTACAGCTGGGTCATCGACGTGGCCGTCCCCTGGATGGAGCAGCGACTGGATCTCGATTTTGCAGACCTGCCGCAGGTGGCATGGTCGGGTCAACTGGCGGACAACTGGCAATCGCTGGGTGCGCTCACCGCCCGGACCGTCCGGACCATCACCGGCTCCGGCGCCGCGCTGCTGCTGACCCTGGCCAACCTCGCCCTGGTGCCGGTAGTGGCGTTTTACCTGATGCGTGACTGGGATCTGCTGCGCCGGCATCTGCTGGTCCTGCTCCCCGTGGCCTGGCAGGAAAAAACCGTGGATATGGTGGGCGAGGCGGATGAGGTGATGGGCGCCTTCCTGCGCGGCCAGTTTCTGGTGATGTGCGCGCTGGGCGTTATCTACGGCTTCGGCCTGTGGTTGGTCGGTCTTGAGTTGGCCCTGGTGCTGGGGCTGATCGCCGGGCTGGCCAGTATCGTGCCTTACCTGGGATTCCTGGTGGGAATCATCGCGTCACTGATCGCCGCCTGGGCCCAGTTCCAGGACCTGACCATGCTGTTGTGGGTGGTGCTGGTGTTCGGTGTTGGCCAGGTTCTCGAAAGTGTGCTGCTGACCCCGGTACTGGTGGGTGACCGTATCGGGTTGCATCCGGTGGCGGTGATTTTTGCCCTGATGGTGGGTGGGCAACTGGCCGGCTTTGTGGGCGTCCTGCTGGCCCTGCCGGTCAGCGCGGTGGTCATGGTCTTCCTGCGCCACGCCCTGCACCATTACCGGGCCAGCGATATTTACGGCGGCGATTGATGGCGAATTCAGAGTCCTTCGTGGGGGAACAGCTGGCCCTGGGGGTGCAGTTGCGTGACGATGCCACGCTCGACAACTTCCTGCCGGCCCCGGGCCTGGAACCGCTGTTGCCGCTGCTGCAACGGCAACTGGAGCCGGAGGGCGAAGCCCTGATTTACCTGCATGGAGCGGAGGATACCGGCAAGAGCCACCTGCTGCAGGCAGCCTGCCACGCCCGGGGAGCGGGCTCCGCCTACCTGCCCCTCGCCGAGCTGGCGTCATTTCCCCCGGGGGACGTGCTGGCCGGACTGGCCTCCAGTGAGCTCGTGTGCCTGGACGACCTGCAGGCAGTCGCCGGGCAGGCAGACTGGGAGCGGGAACTTTTCCTGCTGTTCAATACGGCGCGCGAAAAGGGCTGCCGACTGTTGCTCAGCGCAGATTGCCCGCCGCGGCGACTGGCTCTGCAGTTGGCCGACCTGCGCTCGCGTTTTGCCTGGGGTGTGGTATTCGCCCTGCCGGTACTGGATGACGAACGCAGGGCGGCCATCCTTGGTTTCCGGGCCGGGCGGCGCGGCCTGTCCCTCTCGCCGGAAGTATGCAGCTATATACTCAACCGGGCGCCTCGCGGAATGGGGCCGTTGCTGGCACTGTTGGAAACCCTGGATCGGGAATCCCTGAGTCAGCAGCGCGCACTGTCCATCCCCTTCGTCAGGTCGGCGCTGGGCTGGTAACAGGTCGGCACTGTCTTCGCAGTGGCAAATTTACAATTCCAGCATTCGACAGGCCATCTCTAACTGCTATGCTTCACCGGAATGTTTCAGGGATCCGGAGCTTTATCACGATGAACAATTTGACCAAATCACTGGTTTTCACCGCGGGATTGCTGGGCTCACTGCTGGCGCAACCGGTATTGGCCGAGCAACCCGTCACCCTGAATCTGGGAGCTGCCCGCTGGTTCTTCGATAATGAGCGCGATGTGGACGATGCCACCACGCCCTGGGCTAGCATTGAGTATGCCTTCAGCGACCGTTGGGCGGTGGAGGTGTTGTACAACAAAGATGACACAACCTATAGCGATGGCACCGATACCGATATCGAGAACTGGCAGCTGGGCCTGCTGATGTATGGCGGCAGCTACGCCGGCAAGGCCAATCGCGTTCGGCCCTACGCCACTTTCGGCGCCGGCGAAATCAACCTGGAAGCCGACGATTTCGACACGGTTGAAACCACCGTCAACCTCGGCGCCGGGCTCCGCTGGATGTGGACCCAGCGCTTTGGTGCCCGGCTGGAAGCCAAGATGTTGCACAGCCTGGATGAGCACCACACGGATGTCCTGCTCAGCGCCGGCCTGAATTACTACTTTGGTGACGTGGGCAGCGATAGCTCGGCTGCGGCCGCAGTGGGTGCTGGCGCGGCGGTAGGCAGCGCCGCCCAATACGGTGACCAAGACGCCGATGGTGATGGCGTACCCGACGACCGGGACCAGTGCCCGGGCACGCCCCAGGGCACCCGGGTCGATTCTGTTGGCTGTCCGTTGAAAGTGGAGCGCATTGCTTCCATCAAGCTCAAGGTGAACTTCGACTTCGACAAGGCGGTGGTCAAAGAGCAGTATTTTTCCGATATCGCCGAACTCGCTGCGTTCCTGCAGCGCTTCGAGGATCTGCAGGTTGACGTGGAGGGCCACACCGACAGCACGGGCCCGGATGCGTACAACCAGGGCCTGTCAGAACGTCGTGCCCAGGCCGTGGTGGACCTGCTGGTCAACCGGCACGGTATCGATGCCAGCCGCTTGCAGGCAGTGGGCTATGGTGAGTCGCAGCCGGTGGCCAGCAATGACAGTCGCGAGGGCAGGGCGGAAAACCGCCGCGTCATGGCCACACTGGAAGTGGAATACGAGGAATAGTTATTCCAGCCGGAAATGGTCCGCGTCGAGGTGGAACGGAAACCGCTCCCGGTAACTCACCAGCTCGGCGCCCTTCAGCAGTACTGAAGCGGCGCCCTTGTCGTCCTGCATGTCCTGCAACAGCTGGCCGTCAGCGGCGATTGCCAGGCTGTCGCCGCTGTACTCGAGACCCTTGGCATCCTTGCCCACCCGGTTGACCCCCACCACGCAACTCAGGTTTTCAATGGCGCGCGCGATCAACAGCTGGCGCCAGTGCAGGCGCCGTGTTTGGGGCCAGTTGGCCACGAACAGCATCAGGTCGTAGTCCCCCAGGTTGCGGGTGAACACCGGGAAGCGCAGGTCATAACAGATCTGCAGCATGACGCGCCAACCCCGCCAGGGCACGATGACCCGCTCATTGCCCGCGGCGTAGCGCTTGTCTTCGCCCGCCATCCGGAACAGGTGGCGCTTGTCGTAGTGGTGGCAATCCTCGGGGGTGACGAACAGCATGCGATTGACCACGCCCCGATCGGTTGTGACCGCGATACTGCCAGTAAAGGCGCAGTCGTATCGCGCTGCCAGTGTCCCGAGCCACTGCGCGGTCGCTCCGCCGGGAGGCTCGGCATTTTTCACCGCGTTCATGGAAAAACCGGTGGTGAACATTTCCGGCAACACCACCAGGTCGCTGCCGCCGGCCGCATCTGCTACCAGGTTCTCTATCTGGCGCCGGTTGTCCTCGGGGGCTTCCCAGGCCAGTTCGCACTGCACGAGGGTAACAGTCAGATCCTGCATAAAATCTCCGCGGCCCGCAGCAGGGTATCGTCGCTCTTGGCGAAACAGAAGCGCAGTACCTGCTGCGGTGGTGCCTGTTCATAAAATATTGAAATCGGAATTGAGGCCACACCGTGCTCCCGGGTCCATTCTTCGCACAGCTGATAGTCCGGTCTGTCGCTGATGGCGCTGTAGTCCAGCAACTGGAAGTAACTGCCCCGGGAGGGCGTGACGGAAAAGCGCGATGTGGACAGGGCGTTGCAGAACAGGTCCCGCTTGGCCTGGTAGAAGGCGGCCAGGGTCGCCGGGTAATCCGGTTCAGCGCGGATAAAATCTGCCAGGGCCAGCTGAACCGGTGTGACCGCGACGAAGGCCACGAACTGGTGCACCTTGCGCAGCTCCGCGGTCAGCGCCGGGGGAGCCACACAGTAGCCGGTTTTCCAGCCTGTGACGCTGAAGGTCTTGCCGAAGGAAAAATGGGCGAAACTGCGCTGTCGCAGAGCCGGGTACTGCAATACGCTGTGGTGTTGCTCGCCGTCGAATACCAGGTGCTCGTAGACCTCGTCGGAGCACACCAGCAGGTCATGGCGCTCGGCCAGGTCCTGCAACTGCCGCATGTCGTCGTCGCTGAAGGTGCTCCCCGCCGGATTGTGCGGGGAGTTGATCATGATCATCCGGGTGCGTCGCCCGACGGCTTCAGTCACCCGCTGCCAGTCGACCCGGAAGTCTCCCGGTGTCAGAGGCACCCTCACCGTGGTGCCGCCGGCCAGTTCCACGGCCGGTTCATAGCTGTCATAACAGGGGTCAAGCAGGATAACCTCGTCCCCGGGGCGCACGCAGGCGGTCACCGTGCAGAAAATGCCTTCCGTGGCGCCGGGAACCACGGTGATCTCCTGTTCCGGATCACAGTCGACCCCCCGGTGGCGGGCAAGCTGTCCGGCCACCTGTTCGCGCAGCACCGGCAGCCCCGCCATGGGCGCATACTGGTTGTGTCCTGCCAGGCTGTGCCGCCCCAGCGCCTCGCGCAGGGCCAGCGGTGCGTCAAAGTCGGGAAAGCCCTGGGACAGGTTGATAGCGTCGCACTCGGCTGCCAGCGCGGACATGCGGGTGAAGATTGTGGTGCCGACCTTGGGCAGCCGGGTTTTGATCATGCGCAGCGTCTTAAAGTTGGGAATCCAGCGGCAGTTCCGTGATGTTTTTGATCTCGGTGACCGCCATGTGGGAGTGTAACTCACGAATTGAGGGACTGGCAGTCAGGGTATTGCGTACGAAGGCCTCGTAGTGTCGGATGTCGCGCGTCACGATTTTCAGCATGTAATCCCAGATACCGGTCATGGTGTAGCACTCCACTACCTCGGGGTGGTCCACGATGTCCTGTTCGAACTGGATCAGGTTCTGGCGTCCGGTGGAGGTCAGGTTGATGGTGGCGAAGACCACCACGTCCATGCCCAGCGCCTGCCGGTCCAGCACGGCCACCCGGCGCTTGATCAGTCCTTCCTGTTCCATGCGATTGATGCGGCGCCAGCAGGGCGACTGCGAGACATTGACCCGCTCGGCGATGGCCGCGGTGCTGACCGTGGCGTCCGCCTGGAGTATCTTCAGGATTTGGATATCCTGCTTTTGAAGTTCCATAGAATAAAAATACCTATTTATAGAAAAATAAGGGCTATTTTATGCTCGATTTAAGCAAATTGCAGCTTACTTTGAATAATCTATCCTTGTTAGATGAGGCAAACTATATCGACCTGAAATAACGCGGATAATGTGATGGGTAAAGATCAGTCGGCGGCTATCCGCCAGGTTTCCCTGGAAGACAAGTATGCCCTGGACGCCACCCGGGCCTATATGACCGGTATCGAGGCGCTGGTGCGCCTGCCGATGCTGCAGCACCAGCGCGACCAGCAGCGCGGGCTGAACACCGCCGCCTTCATCTCCGGCTACCGTGGCTCCCCGGTGGGTGGCGTGGACCAGGCCATGTGGAAGGCGCGCCCCTGGCTGCAGAAGCACAATGTGCATTTCCAGCCCGGCGTCAACGAAGACCTGGCCGCCACCGCTGTATGGGGTAGCCAGCAAACCAACCTGTTCGCCGGGGCCCGCTACGACGGCGTGTTCGGCATGTGGTACGGCAAGGGCCCCGGAGTCGACCGCTCCATGGACGTGATGAAGCACGCCAATGCCTTTGGCACCTCCCGGTATGGCGGTGTGCTGGCAGTCGCCGGGGACGACCACGCCTGTAAATCCTCTACCCTGCCACACCAGTCAGAGCATATGTTCATGGGGGCATCCATACCGGTGCTGGCGCCGGCCAATGTACAGGAAGTGCTGGACCTGGGCGTGTACGGCTGGGAACTGTCGCGCTACAGCGGCTGCTGGGTGGCCCTGAAAGCGATCACTGAAAATATGGATTCGGCAATCTCCGCCGATATCGACCCCAATCGCATCAGCATCACCATTCCGGAAGATTTCCAGCTGCCCGCGGACGGGGTGCACGCGCGCTGGCCCGACCGACCTCTGGATCAGGAATTGCGCCTCAACAAGTACAAGATTTACGCCGCACGGGAGTTCGCCCGGGTCAACGGACTCAATCGTATTGTCCTGGACAGCCCCGGAGCCCGGTTCGGCATTATTACCTCTGGCAAGGCCTACCTTGACGTCATGCAGGCCCTGGAGGACATGGGTATCAATGACGCGGTCGCGGCGGAAATCGGCCTGCGGGTGTACAAGGTGGGCATGCCCTGGCCCCTGGAGCCTGCGACCACGCACCAGTTTGCCGAGGGCCTGGAAGAGATCCTGGTGGTGGAGGAGAAACGCTCCGTCATCGAGGACCAGCTTACCAGCCAGCTGTACAACTACCCGGTGGCAGCCCGGCCGCGGGTCTTTGGCGAATTTGATGAGCAGGGTCGCGACCTGCTGCCCAACCTGTCGGAGCTGACCCCCGCGACCATCGCCCTTGCGATCGCCGGTCGCCTGCGCCGTTTTTACCAGTCGGAAACCATGGAGCGGCGGGTCCGCTGGATCGAGGAAAAAGAGGCGTCCCTGGCCAGGCCGCGGGATGTCATCGAGCGGGTCCCCCATTTCTGCTCCGGCTGTCCTCATAACACGTCCACCCGGGTGCCGGAAGGCAGTCGCGCCATGGGCGGTATCGGTTGTCACTACATGGCCACCTGGATGCCCGATCGCGAGACCCACACCTTTACCCAGATGGGCGGGGAGGGGGTCACCTGGATCGGCCAGGCGCCTTTCACCGACACCAAGCACGTATTCCAGAACCTGGGTGACGGCACGTACTTTCACTCGGGCATCCTGGCTATCCGGGCCGCGGTGTCCGCGGGCGTCAATATTACTTACAAGATCCTGTACAACGATGCCGTCGCCATGACCGGGGGCCAGCCCATCGACGGCACACTCAGCGTCGAAGATCTGGTGCACCAGCTGCGCGGTGAAGGCGTGCGACGACTGGCGCTGGTCAGCGATGAGCCCGGCAAGTGGCGCGGCCAGTTTGGCAGCATCCCGGGCTACAGCCTGCACCACCGCAGCGAACTCGACGCCCTGCAGCGCGAACTGCGGGAATACGAGGGCACCTCGGTCATCATCTACGAGCAGACTTGTGCCGCGGAAAAACGTCGCCGGCGCAAGAAGGGCACCATGATTGACCCCGCCAAGCGGCTCTTTATCAACCCGGAGGTCTGTGAGGGCTGCGGTGACTGCAGCATCAAGTCCAACTGCCTGTCCGTGTTGCCGTTGGAAACCGAGTTGGGTCGCAAGCGGCAGATTGACCAGAGCGCCTGTAACAAGGATTACAGCTGCGCCGAGGGCTTCTGCCCGAGCTTCGTCACGGTGCTGGGCGGCAGCCTCAAGAAACCGGCCGCGGGGAACAGCGCCGATGGCCTGTTGTTCGATCCCCTGCCCGAGCCTGTACTGCCCACTCTGGAACAGCCCTGGAACACCGTGGTAACGGGTGTCGGCGGAACCGGTGTGCTGACCATCAGCGCCCTGGTGGCGATGGCAGCTCATATCGAGGGCAAGGGCTGCGCGACGCTCAACCAGACCGGCCTGGCGCAGAAGTTCGGTGCCGTGGTCAGCCATGTGCGGGTCAGCGAGCAGCAGGAAGATATAAAAGCCGTGCGCATTCCCGCTGGAGAGGCGGACCTGTTGCTGGGTTGCGACCTGGTCGTCACTTCTACCTACGAGGCCCTGGGTAAAGTGGCCCTGGGTCGCAGCCATGCGGTGGTCAATGAAGCGGAAGTGCCCACTGCCGCGTTCGTGCTCGATCCCGACGCGCGTTTTCCCACCTCGGCCATGAAAGAGAAAGTCAGCACCGAGGTCGGGGAACAGGATTGCCACTTTATCAATACCACGGCAATCGCCACCGCCCTGATGGGTGACTCCATTGCCGGCAACCTGTTCCTGCTGGGTTACGCCTATCAACAGGGACTGGTGCCGGTATCAGCCGCTTCACTGGAGCGGGCAATCGAGCTCAATGGCGTGGCCGTGGAATTCAACAAACAGGCTTTCCTGTGGGGCAGGCGCTGCGCTCACCAGCCTGAACGGGTGCTGGAAGCCGCAGGCATCGACCAGTCGCGCCCGGCCCCCCTGTCGCTGGAAAAAGTTATCGAGGACCGCGCGCAGCGCCTGGGCGAGTACCAGAACGCCGCCTACGCCGAGCGCTATCGCCGTGCGGTGGACAAAGTCCGGCAGGCCGACCCGCGCGCCGCGGAGGCGGATTCGATTGCGATGGCCGCGGCCCGAAACCTGTACAAGCTCATGGCCTACAAGGACGAGTACGAAGTGGCGCGCCTGTACAGCGGCGAGCGCTTCCGGCAGCGCATCAGCGAGCAGTTCGAAGGTGACTACGAGCTGCGCTTCAACCTGGCGCCGCCACTGCTCAGCAAGCGTGACCCGCAAACCGGACACCTGCAGAAGCGGGAATACGGTCCGTGGCTGATGCGCGCCTTCGGGTTGCTGGCCCGGCTGCGCTTTCTGCGCGGCACGCCGCTGGACCTGTTCGGCTATACCGAGGAGCGGCGTCGGGAGCGGGCTGATATCAGCGACTACGAGGCGCTGCTCGACGAATTGCTCGCGTCCCTGGACGAAACCAATTACCAGCCTGCGCTGGAGCTGGCGCGCCTGCCGGCCCGCTTGCGTGGCTTCGGTCACGTCAAGGACCGCAACCGGGACAACCTGGATGGCCGGCGCGAGGAACTGCTGCGCCTGTTCCGGGGCGAGCCCGCCCAGGTCGTGCAGGTTGTCGAGGCCGCCTGACAGATAACAATACCCCGGAGGATCTGTAAATGAGTGTGATGACCGCGCCGTCTTTTGACGGCCACGAACTGGTGGCGTTCCGCCGCGATGACGCCAGCGGCCTCAAGGCCATTGTCGCCGTGCACGATAGCCGGCTGGGCCCCGGTGTCGGTGGCTGCCGCATGTATCCCTACGGCAGTGAAGATGCGGCTCTGGACGATGTGTTGCGCCTGTCCCGCGGCATGACCTACAAGTCGGCCCTGGCCGGGCTGCCCATGGGGGGCGGCAAGTCCGTCATTATCGGCGATCCCCGGCGCGACAAGAGTCGCGCACTGCTCGAGGCCATGGGTGATTTCATCGATTCGCTGGGAGGGCGCTACGTCGCCGCTGAGGATTCCGGCACAGGGGTGGAGGACATCCGGGTCATGGCCGGCCGCACCCGCCATGTCAGTGGCCTGACCGATAACGAACACGGCGGAGACCCCTCGCCCAGTACCGCTTACGGCGTATTCCTGGGAATCTGCACAGCAGTCCGCTACCGGCTCGGCAGTGACAGCCTGGCGGGCCTGAAAGTGGCCATCCAGGGGCTGGGTCACGTGGGCTATTACCTGGCGCGCTTTCTGGTGGAAGCAGGTGCCGAGGTTTACGGCGCCGATGTGATGGTTGCCAATCTCGAGCGCTCGGTGCGCGACCTCGGCGTCAAACCGGTCGCGACAGACCAGATTCTCGGCCTGGAGGTGGACGTGCTGGCACCCTGCGCCATGGGTGCCGTGCTCAACAGTGACTCCATTCCCGGGCTGCGAGCGGGTATCGTGGCCGGCGCCGCCAACAACCAGCTGGCAAGCGCCGAGGATGGCGTCGGGCTGGCCGAGCGCGGCATCCTGTACTGCCCCGATTTCCTGATCAATGCCGGCGGAATCATCGATGTCCACCACCAGCGCAGCGGTTCTGACGAAGCGCTGAAGGCAGGCCACATCGAGCGCATTGCCACCACCCTGGAACAGGTATTGCAGCGGGCCGACGCCGGTCGCCTGCCGACCGGCCCGATCGCAGAAGCCATGGCCGAGGATATCCTGTGCCAGGCGGTTGCCGACAGCCCCCGGGCTGCCTGAGCGCCACTACTACGGCGTCGTGGAGAAGTTGCCACCTCCCGGCGCCGCGACTTCGCCGGGCGCCAGCTGCATGTAGCGCCGCAGGCAATACACACCGAGGTAGAAGGGACCGGTATCCAGCAGGGCCACGGTGGCCTTGAACAGGTAGTTACTGCCCACCAGGACCAGCAACGTGCCGAAAGTCAGCTCATCGCGCAGGAACGCCGCGCCGAAGGTCACGCTGATCACCATCACGGAATCCACCATCTGGCTCATCAGGGTGCTGAAGTTGTTGCGCACCCACAGGTACTTGCCCCGGGTGACGCGCTTCCAGAAGTGAAATAACTGCACGTCGCAGTACTGGGCCGCGATGTAGGCCAGCATGGAGGCGAATACCGCTCCCGAGGTGGTGGCGTAAATCAACTGGTACAGGCCGATGCTGGAGTCCACGGTCTCGCCGTTGGGCAGGCTGACCGGCGCGGCCAGCTGCAGGATTTGCCAGGGCGGCATATTCTCCGCCGGGACCGAGGGCATGGCATTGCCCAGGAACAGGATGAACAGGATCAGGAAGTTCAGGCCCAGGCCCACGGTAACCAGGAAGTTGGCGCGCCGTTTGCCGTATAACTCGCAGATCAGGTCGGTGCAGAGAAAAGTCAGGGGATAGGGCAGTACACCCACCGCCAGCGCCATGGGTCCGAGCTGGATGAAGCGCGTGATCCCAATCACATTGAGCAGGGTCATGGCGCAGAGAAAGGTACCGGCCAGGACCAGGAACACCCGCTCGCGCCGGTCCCACAAGTGCTCCGGGGACACGTCAGCTCTCCTTCTGGCCCAGGTTGGCGTGCAGCACCGAGCCGTTGATTACCGGGTTGTGGTGGGCCCAGTGGATCAGATCGGCAATCTCACGTGGCCGGATCAGGCGATTGAAGCTGTTCATGCTCGCGATGGCCTGCTCCACCGCCGGGTCTGTGCCGATATGGGTGCGCAGCATTTCGGTGTCGGTAAACCCGGGGCAGATCAGGGCAGTGTGAACGCCGCTGCCCATCAGGTCCTGGCAGGTGGCCCGCATCATGCCCAGTTGGGCGTGCTTGCTCACCACATAGCTGAAAGAACCGCTCACGGCCTTTTCCGACAGGGTCGAGCCCACGTACAGCACACTGGAGCCGCGAGGCATCAATGGCAACAGGCGCTGATTGATGCTGTTGAGAGCTACCAGATTGCTTTCCAGCACCGAGCGCAGGCTGTCACTGTCGCAGTCGATGGCGCTGTCCTTGCGCATCTGGCTGGCGTTGTAGACCAGGGCAACGCTGTCGCGATCATCGATAGCCTCGACCAGTCGATCGCAGGCCGCCGTCACCGAGGCCTCGTCTGCCAGGTCGCAGGCTATATTGTCGATCCCGTCCAGCGGGCAGGCACGCCGGGACAGGTTGAAGACCCGGTAGCCGTCCGCAAGGAACAGGGCAGCGGTCTCCCGGCCGATGCCGACGCTGGCGCCGGTAATAATCGCTGTTTTCATATGGTTCTTGCGGCTTTCCTCGACAGGTCCTGAACGGCAGACTCATTGATTTCCTTGGCCACGTCAAGCACGCTGGTTACAATCGAGATCGGCCAACCAGGATATCGCAGCATGGGAAGACTGAGCACCCTGTACATCGACAAGGAGAGCCACAAGTTTTCCGCCGCGCATTTCACTATTTTCTCGGCGACCGAGCGGGAGCGGCTGCACGGCCACAACTATTCCGTTTCGGCGAAAATTGTCGCGCCCATGGGCGACAACGGCTATGCCGCGGACTACAACGTCTACAAACGGCGGCTGGCCGCGCTGTGCGAGGAACTGGACGAGTACCTGCTGCTGGCTGGTGATTCACCCTACCAGCAGATCGAGGAACACGGAGCCCGATACCGCGTGCGCTTCGCCGATGAGGAGATGGAGTTTCTGAAAACCGATACGCTGGTGTTGCCCATCCGCAATGCCACCGTGGAAGAGTTTTCGTTTTACCTGCTGCAGAAGCTGCTGCAGGCCTCTGCCGCGGACGGGCTGGTCGAGGTGGAACTCTGCGTGGCCTCGGGGCCCGGGCAGCGCGCCTGCTCTGCCTGGCGCCAGGACTGAACCAGAAATTTGCCCACACACCCGCCAGATTAGCCTCGTCGGAACTGCCAATCGCCATCCGGTCCGGCCTTGATCGCGAATGCCCCCTCATGCAGCAGCCGGTGATGCTTTGAACACAGCAATACCAGGTTATCCAGCCTGGTTTCACCCCCGTCGGCCCAATGTTCCACGTGGTACCCGAAAAGCGGGGCAGGCTCTGCGCGTCCAACCACTTTTCATGCGTACACCCGGGGTACCTGCAGCATTTATCTCTAGCGAGTAACGCTCTTTTCTGGGCCGGCTGTACCACCACCTGGCAGTGGTCTGCCGTGCAGCTACCCTTGTCGGCGCCGCCGTTCAAATAGCCCTTCGCCACCGCCACCAGGGCATCCGCTTGCCGCTGGTGGAAAGTCTCCTCGGTCTCGATACTTTCCTCGCCATCCGCCATCCGCCATCCGCCATCCGCCATCCGCCTCCAGCGATGCCAGCGCCATCTCCATCTCCAGCGCCTTCATCACCAGTTCGCCACTCTCCTGAGGCAATTCCACCGAGATCGTCATACTGCCATCCCCGTGCACCGAGCGAGACAGGTAGCGCTCCCGGTGCAGCCGTCTGGCATCCGCCAGCGATTCGTCCTTCAGCACATTGCGCCGCCGGCGACAGTAATCATCCACCTGCTGCGCGGTTGCCTTGACAGCAAAATCGAGCAACGCCCCCTCGTTTTCGGGGCTGGCGATCCGCGTGAGTGAGCGGGCCTTGGAGTAGGACAGGTCACCGCCCTGGAAAGCTGCCGCACTTCATGTTCAGCCACTCGGCGCAGTTATTGAACAGGTAGGGTTTTCAGCCCTGGCGCAGGTCGAATTCGCGGATGAGCACGAGGAAGTCGTATTCCGCCGCGTTGATGCGCGCGGAGAGTGTAATCAGCTCGGCTTCGAGGTCGTCGAGGGAGCGGCGGGAGAGGTGGTGGACCGGTTGCATGGGAGCCTCCTTGCGGGGTGCGGACTGGCAGCGGCAATGCGCTGTCCGGAGAACTCCAATTTTCTCATATCTATCTGATTTCAATAGAAATACAGTTAATCAGATGTGTCCACCTGTACAGTATCCGGGCAGGCTTGTTTGGTAACTTGTTGAAACAACGCAGATTCCCATGGGTTCACCGCTCTGGCTAACGCGTGCCGGAACCAACTATCTCGACTTTCAGACAGAATCTGCTTGCAAGGTGTCACGCTCAGCCCGAAACTATTTTTTGAAAAGGCTTCTACCGTGTAGGCGACCGGTAACAAATTCAGTCGTCCCAGCATCGACTTCTTGATTACACTTGGGAGGCGCTTCTTGTCGATTATCACTTTTAAACAGACTGTTTCCACCCTTGTATGTGTCAGTTCGGTGGGCCTGTCTGGTTGCGCCACCACAGCGGAGATGGAGCGTTTACGCGCCGAGGTCGCGCAGGCCAACGCCACGGCGCTTCAAGCTGTGGCTGATGCAGCCCAGACCCGCCGTGAACTGATTGCGCTGAAGGCGGCCAAAGCAGCCGACAAATCTGCTCCGACCGTGACCAGTCGACACGGATACAAGTGGAGTCTGCAAGACTCCTGGCGCGCGAGCCCGGAAGCGCACTGAGGTTCTCTTCATACCAAATCTTCCCGGGTCCAGTCCACGCAGAACCACGCTGGCGGCCCCGCGAACGCAGAGCCTGCCCCGCTTTATCGGGTATCACGTGGAACACCGGTGGTGTGTCAGAACCAGATAGTCACGCAGCCCGCGAATCAACAATCCCGCTGTGCCGCAACAGTGGCGCAATGTCCGGCTCTCGACCACGGAAGTCCGCGAACAGTTGTAACGGTTCCCTTGAACCCCCCATTTCCAGGATGTGGCGACGAAAATCTGCGCCGGCGGCGGCATTGAACACGCCTTCTTCCTCGAACCGGGAGAAGGCATCTGCCGACAACACTTCCGCCCACTTGTAGCTGTAGTAACCGGCGGCGTAGCCCCCGGCAAAAATATGGGAAAAGCTGTGCTGGAAGCGGTTGTGGGCGGGTGGCATCACCACCGCCACCTGGTTGCGAACCTCGTCAAGGACTGCCTGTACCCCGGCCGCGTCGCCCCCTGACCACTCGCGGTGCAGCCGGAAGTCGAACAGGGCAAATTCCAGCTGGCGCACCATCATCATGGCGGACTGGAAGTTGCGGGCGGCCAGTAACCTGTCCAGCAGCTGCCGCGGCAAGGGTTCGCCGGTCTCCACATGTCCGGAGATAAACACCAGGGCTTCCGGTTCCCAGCACCAGTTTTCAAGGAACTGGCTGGGTAACTCCACCGCGTCCCAGGGTACGCCGTTAATCCCCGAGACCGCCGCCACGGTCTGCCGGGTGAGCATGTGATGCAGGCCGTGGCCAAATTCGTGGAACAGAGTGACGAGTTCGGTGTGACTCAGCAGGGCGGGCTGGTCCCCCACCGGCGGCGAGAAATTGCACACCAGGTAGGCGGTAGGCAACTGTACCTGGTCGGCCCGCAAACGCCTTACCCGACAGTTGCCCATCCAGGCACCGCCGCGTTTGTCGGCCCGGGCATGGAGATCCAGGTAAAAGCGCGCAATGATCTGGTCGCCGTCCAGTAGCTCAAACAGGCGGGCGTCCGGGTGGTAACTGTCAAAAGCGGCCACCTCCCTTACAGTCACCCCGTACAGTCTTTTCACCACTTCGAACAGCCCGGACAATACCCGGTCCAGCGGCAGATAGGGACGCACGTCCTCCTGGGAAATCCGGTAGCGTTGCTCACGCAGTTTCTCCGCGGCATAGCTCACATCCCAGGCCTGCAGCGATTCGAGGTCGAGTTCGTTCCGGGCGTAGTCCTCCAGCTCCTGCCACTCCCGCTGCGCCTGTGGTCGCGAGCGAGACGCCAGCTGCTGCAGGAAGTCCAGCACACTTGTCGGTGACTCGGCCATCTTGGTGGCGAGGGACAGTTCGCTGTAGTCGGTAAATCCGAGCAATTGCGCGAGTTCCAGGCGCAGGTCCAACAATTCCGTGATGATGGCGCTGTTGTCCCATTGCCCGGCGTGCGGACCCTGGTCAGACGCCCGTGTGCTGTTGGCAGTGTAGACCTCTTCGCGCAGGGCGCGATTGTCGCAGTAGGTCAGCACCGGGTGAAGCGACGGAAATTCGAGGCTGATCAGGTAGCCGTCCTTGCCCGCCCGCTCAGCCGCCTGCCGGGCGCTGGCCAGGGCGCTGTCGGGCAGGCCCGCGAGGTCGTCCGCCTGCAACAGCTTCGACCAGGCGTTGGTGGCGTCCAGCACATTTTCTCCGAACTTGCTGCCCAACTCGGACAGGCGCTTCCTGAGCTCGCCGTAACGCGCCTTGTCCGCCCTGGACAGGGTGATGCCGGCCAGTCGAAAGTCCCGCAGGGCATGCTCCACCGCGGTCCGTTTGGCCTGGTCCAGGTCGGCAAATCCCGGCGCGTCGGCAATGGCCTGGTAGGCGCGGTACAGGCCCTCGTGCTGCCCGAGCCAGGTGCCGTGTTCGGACAGCAGCGGCAGGCAGGCATTGTAGGCCGCGCGCAGTTCCTCTGAATTCAGCACCCCGTTGAGGTGGCCGACCGGGGACCAGGCACGGGACAGTTCATCTTCCAGCTCCTCTATCGGGGCTACCAGCGTGTCCCAGTCCGGCCGCTCAGCGGTCGCGAGCAGGCGTTCTATTTCGCGCTGGTTGCGCTCAATCAGGCTGCTAATGGCGGGCTCGACGTGCCCGGGTTCGATCCGGGAAAAGGGCGGCAGGCCGTCGTCTTGCAACAGGGGATTGGACATGGGGACCTCTTGTCGTGTCAGTCGCGGGATTCTACCCTAATTCCCAGTGGGCGAGACCCTGGTATGTGGCACCCCGGCGCCCCCGTCGTGATTCGAACAGGGTGAAATGCTCATACCGGAACAGGAAATCCGGTGCCGCGGCAGGGCGCGGGGGGGCTGTTTCGCAGCGACGGTACAGGGTCAGGTGGGGCTGGTAGCGGCGGCGCTCCCGGCGTCCGCCCAACTGCTGGCAGATTCCGGCCAGGCCGCCGGCCAGGTGGTCCAGGCCGGATGGCCACTGGCTCGGTCCCAGCCAGTACAGCCCCGGCCGTGGCCAGTACCCGGTATCGTCCAGTCGCAGGCTGTCAGCGGTATGGTGGTCCTCGTCCAGCCAACGATCGACATTCTGCAGCAGTTGTTCCAGCCGGCTCTGGGGTAGCTCCCCCAGGAAAGCCAGGGTGATATGCAGGTTGGCCACCGGCACGGCCCGTCCGACGGCTCCGAATTGCCGGTCGCGCCAGTCTGCAATCGCCAACTGGAGTTGCGCTGGCGGGTCCAGGGCAAAAAAAAGCCGCATCAGCCGTCGCGCGGTTTGCGCATCAGCGGGGCGAACCCGTCATTGCCGGCGCTGTCCGTGTCCCGCTTTCGCTTGCCCGCGTTCTTGCGGTTCCGGACCCGGTCCTTTTTGCGCGGCGCGCTGTTCTGGTCGCGCTTCTTCTTGCTGCCGGCGGCCTTGCCGGATGACTTGCTCTTCCTGGGCCCGCGATATTTTGCTTTCAGCCCGGGCAGGGAGCGCTGTTCAAACTCCAGTTTCAGGTAACGCTGGATGCTGATCATCAGGTTCCATTCGGGCGCCGCGACCAGGGACACCGCCAGACCCGCCCGGCCCGCGCGCCCGGTGCGACCGGTCCGGTGCAGGTAATCGTCGCCGGAGTGTGGCATATCGTAATTCACCACCAGCTCGATATCCGGGATGTCCAGGCCGCGGGCGGCCACGTCCGAGGCGCACAGTATATCCACCTTGCCGTCGGCAAAGCGGGTCATCACCTGCTTGCGCTCTTCGGTGCTCATCTCGCCCTGCAGGCAGCCGGCTTTCAGGCCGTGGTGTGCGAGAGATCCGGCGAGACGGGTAGCGGTGCGGCGTTTGTTGGCGAACACCAGGGCGCGCCGGAAACCACCCTTGTCCAGCAGCGCCAGCAAGAGCTTGTCCTTGTGCTCCCAGCTGTCCGCCAGGATGCGCTGGTGGTGAATGCTGCTGTGGGGCTGGCGTACCTCGCCGACACTGACCGTCTCTGGCTCCCGCAACAGCTCGCCGGCGATACCCCCGAGACCCCTGTGTTTCAGGGTTGCGGACAACATCAGGGTTTGCCTCCCGGTCGGACAGTACTCCGCGATAGCCAGTACATCGTCGCGGAAACCGAGGTCCAGCATGCGGTCCGCCTCGTCGAGAACCAGCAGTTTCAGGGCAGACAGATCGGCACTGCGTCGCTGGCAGTGTTCCAGCAGGCGCCCGGGGGTGGCGACGACCAACTCGGGGTTTTTGCGGAAAAGCGCTGCCTGGTACCTGAAATCGGCGCCCCCGGTGATGGCCTGGACCTGCAACGGGGTCTTGTTGACCAGGGCGCGACAGTGCTTCAGCACCTGTCTGGCCAACTCCCGGGTGGGCACCAGTATCAGGACCAGGGTACCGGCATCGCGCAGTGTCGGCTCAACCAGCAGTCGCTGCACGGCTGGCAGGAGATAGGCCAGGGTCTTGCCGGAGCCGGTTTCAGCGCTGATCCGCAGATCACAGCCTGTCAGCCCCAGCGGTACCGCTTGCTGCTGCACCGGTGTGGGTCGTTCCAGGGCCAGATCCGCCAGTGCGAGTCGCAGGCGCTGGTCTAAATCGAGCTGCTCAAACAAACGCCAGTCTCCTCCGGGTGATCAGGGCACATACTAACCGATTCAGGTGTATCATGGTCAGGCGTGATAAGAGTAAGCACAAGGGCGCAGATGGGGCTTTCCAGGAAAATTCTGATCGGTCTCTTTGCCGGTATCGCCACCGGCTTGTTTTTCGGGGAACTGGTCGCCGGTCTCGAGGTGATCGGCGACATATTCGTGATGTTGCTGCAGATGACGGTGCTGCCCTACATCATGGTCTCATTGATTACCGGTTTCGGGAGCATGAGGCGCGGCAGAGGGGGCAAGCTGTTCGTGCGCGGCCTGCTGATGCTGCTGGTCGTCTGGGCCCTGGCATTGAGTATGATATTCGTCGCGCCGTTGGCTTTTCCGAAACAGGAAGGCGCCTTTTTCTTTGGCAGTATGGTGCCTTCAGAGCCGAGGGAAACCAATCTGCTGGAACTGTATTTTCCAGCGAATATCTTCTATTCCCTGTCCCGCAATCTGGTGCCGGCGGTGGTCGTGTTCAGTATTTTCCTGGGCGTGGGTCTGATCTCGGTACACGAGAAAACTGCCCTGATGAAGGTGCTCAAGCAGTTGGCGGAGGGGCTCGGCAGGGTCAATCACGTGGTCATCCGGTTGACTCCGGTGGGTATTTTCACCATTGCGGCGGCCGCTGCGGGGACTGTCACCATCGAGGAGGTGGGTCGGGTGCAGGTGTACCTTGTGACTTACATCGGCATAGCCATGATGAGTGCCCTGTGGATATTTCCAGGGCTGGTTGGCGCGCTCAGTGAGCTGCGCTATCGCGAGATCATGGCCAGTTTCCAGGAGTCGCTGGTCACCGCCTTCGCCACCGGGAACCAGTTCGTGGTGTTGCCGCAGATCATCGAGAAAAGCAAGGAATTGCTGGCCCGGCATCACGGCGCCAGCGAGGAACGCGACCAGACAGTGGATGTAATCGTGCCCATCATATTCAACTTCCCCTCCCTGGGTAAGTTGCTGGTACTCCTGTTCGTCCTCTTTGCCGCCTGGTTTTCAGACATCGAGCTGGGCACGGGGGAGCGGGTATCGCTGGCGGTATCGGGCCTGGTCAGCCTGTTCGGCAGCATCAACGTGGCAGTGCCCTACCTGCTGGACGAACTGCGGATACCCGCGGACATGTTCCAGTTGTTTCTCGTGACGGGCGTGGTTCTGGGGCGTTTCGGTGCCATGCTGGCGGCACTGCATATCGTCGTGGTCAGCCTGCTGGCGACGCTCGCCCTGGAGGGCAGTTTGCGGGTTCGAAAGCGCCGTGTGCTGGTCTACCTGCTGGGCACTGGTCTGGTCCTGGCCGTGATGATCTCCGGCCTCAGAACCTATTTCACCCTGTTTGTTCCTGCCGCACCGCCGCGCGAGCAGGTGCTGGCGGAGATGCAGCTGATGCAGCCCAGGGTCCCGGCGGCCGTATTTGACGAGCTCCCGGAGCGGGAAAAGACCCGTATAAAAGGCAGTCGGCTGGACCATATCCTGGAGCGGGGCAGCCTGCGCGTCGGCTATCGCCCCGATAACCTGCCCTGCAGCTTTATCACACCGCAGTATGCTCTGGTGGGCTTTGACGTCGAGATGGCCCATATCCTGGCGGAAGACATGGGGTTGAGACTGGAGTTCGTGCCTTTCGAGTTTGAAATACTTGGCGACCTGCTGGATTCAGGCCAGATCGACATCGCCATGTCGTGTATCGCGTCGCTGCCCGACAGGTACCGCCAGGCCTCTTTTTCGCGCTCCTACCTTGACCTGACCCTGGCTATAGTCACACCCGATTACCGGCGTGAGGATTTCTACGATTTCGACAAGTTGCGACGCAGCACTGACCTCACCCTGGCCCTGGTGGGCAGCCACTACTTCGAACCCAGTCTCAAGCGCCTGTTCCCGGGAATCCATATCGTTCGACTGGAACGGGCGGAAGATTTCTTCACTGGCCAGGGTCCAAAGGCGGATGCCCTGGTACTGTCGGCAGAGGAGGGCGCCGCCTACACCTTCCGCTACCCCAGCTATACTGTTATCCAGCCACCCTCCGGGGTTACGATTCGAATTCCAGCGGCCTATGCGGTGCCCCGCGGAGATGCCGAGATGGTGGAGTTTGTCAGTAACTGGGTCGAACTCAAGCAGAAGAGCGGCGTGTCCGGTCAACTGTACAACTACTGGATGCTGGGCGGGGTATCCCGGGAGCGACAGCCCCGCTGGTCGATTATTCGCAATGTCCTGGGCTGGGTGGATTAGGCTGGCAACGGGAGGACGCACGGGAAAATTCATGAACAAGCTACTGATTATCACCTGCCTGGTAATTTTGGCCACGCCGCTGGCAGTGTCGCAGACCGTTGCCTATGAGGTGGACACCCAATCCAGGGTGGTGGCGTTCGCGGATGTTCATGGCGCCTTCGAGGACTGGACCGCCATGTTGAAGGAACTGGGACTGATAAACGAGCAACTGGACTGGTCCGGCGGCGATACACACATGGTGTCGCTGGGAGACCTGGTAGACCGCGGCCCGCACTCGCGCAAGGTCGTGGAATTGATGATGAAGCTGGATGCCCAGGCGGAAAAGGCCGGGGGTGCGGTGCACCTGACGCTCGGTAATCACGAGGTCATGCTGATGACCGGTGACCTGCGCTATGTCTCCAGCGAGGAATTTGCTGCCTTTGCCGAGGACGAATCGGAAACCGAGCGGGAGCAGTTGTTCGCGGATTACCTCCGGTTCAATCCGGACCGGGAACAGGCGGCGCTGCGGGCGGAGTTTGAGGAGCGCTATCCGCGGGGTTTTATCGCCCTGCGCAAGGCCTTCTCCCAGGGTGGCGAGATCGGTGACTGGCTGCTGCAGCAGCCGTTCGTGATCAGGATCAACGACCGCGTCTACATGCACGGTGGCATCGACAAGGACGGCGCACAGGAGAATATCGATGACCTCAATCGCCGTCTGAAAGGTGAACTCAAGACCTTCCTGGACAATATGGACAACCTGCGTGCGGCCGGGGTCATGCCCTGGTACGTGTCCTACCACGATCGTCTCGGGTTCCTGAACGCCAGGGCCGAGGAGCACCTGGCCGCCAACCCACGTCAGGCGGCGCCCTGGTTCACACCCATGAAGGAAGTATTCGAGGCACAGCAGGCCTTTGTGTTCAGTGATGACAGCCCCAACTGGTACCGCGGTACCGCGCTGTGTCACCCTTATTCGGAATCTTTCAATACCGAGCGCTTTCTCAAGCGGGTGGGAGCGAAGCAGTTGGTCATGGGGCACACCCCGACCCGGGGCGAGGTCCAGGCCCGCATGGATGGGCTGGCAATCCGCTTGGATACCGGGATGCTGAAGTCCGTCTACAAGGGACGCGCCTCGGCGCTGGTGATAGAGGGTAAAGACAGTCACGTCCACTACCTGGGAGAGTCCACCCCGTACCAGCCGGAACCCGAACGGCGCAGCCTGTCCATGGAGTTATCGCAAATGGACGATGAAACCCTGGAAGATTTCATGCTGAATGCCGAAGTCGTGTCGGTAGAGGAGATCGGGACGGGAGTAACCAACCCGTGGCGAGTGGAACAGAAGCAGGGCGACAGGTATAACCTGGCCGCTTTCAAGTACGAGGACACCCATATCGATCTGCAGTTCAAGAAGAAATACATTATGTCGCGCTACAATGACAGTGACCGCTATATCTACGATGTCGCGGCCTATAAGCTGGACCGCATGCTGGATCTGCAACTGGTGCCCGTTGCGATAGAAAGGGAGATCAATGACACCCGAGGTGCACTGTCTGACTGGATCGAGAATTCCATCAACGAACGGGACCGGGAAGAACAGGGAGTGCCGTTTACCAGCTACTGCGACAAGTGGGAGCAGTATCGGGTGCGATTCATGTTCGACATCCTCATATTCAATGAGGACCGTAACCTGACCAATATCCTGTGGACCAAGGATGACTTCATGATGAAGTTTATCGACCACACCCGCGCTTTCCGCAGTACCACCAAGCGACCCTATCAGTACCGCAAGGTCAAGGTCGAGTTATCCGACCTGGCGCGGGAAAGGCTGAAAGCTCTCAACATGGACAATCTCAGTCTGGAATTGTCCCCCTACCTGCACGAACGGCAGATCGAGGGAATGCTGGCACGCAGGGACCTGTTGCTGAGGGAAGGTATATCGTCATCGCCGTAGCCGGTCGCGGGCAAGCGCTTTGAGTCCCTCCGTGTCCCTCGCCGCGAGGCTGAAGCGCAGCCTGTTTCTCGGCGTGGAACTGCGACCGGGCGAGACCTTCGGCGTGCTGGCCATGTTTGCCAGCCTGTTTCTCATACTGTTCACCGCCTACCTGCTGAAACCCGCCAGGGAAATGTTGATTCTTACCGATGGAACCGCGGAGATTCGATCCTACGCGGTGGCGCTGCAGGCCCTGCTGCTGTTGCTGTTTATACCGATCTATGGCCGTTTCTCCCGTCGTTTTGACAGCTATCGATACATGCGAATCGTCAGCTGGGTATGCATCGCCATGATGCTGGCCTTTGCCGCGGCGGGCAGGGTGGGTATACCGGTGTCCGTGGCATTTTTTGTCTGGCAGGGCGCCTACAGCGTGCTGATCATCGCCCAGTTCTGGGCCTTCGCTTCTGAACTCTACAGTCGTGAAGCCGGGGAGCGGTTGTTTGTTATCGTGGCCCTGGGTGCGTCCCTGGGCGCCTGGGTGGGTTCGGCGGCCTCGCGCTACCTGGTGGATTACCTGGATGCCTACGGGCTGATACTGTGCGCGGCGGGGACCCTGTTTCTCAGCAGTCTGCCCGCACGGCGGGCGACACTGTCGATTCCGCAGGATTCCCGGGGAGGGCAGGAAGCAGCCGCTGACGGCGACCAGACATCCCTGTTCGCGGGTTTCAGGCTGGTGGCGGGCAGTCGTTACCTGTTGCTGATGGCCGGATTCGTCATCCTGCTCAACCTGATCAATACCACCGGCGAGTACCTGCTCGCGGCTATTCTCGAATCCCTGTACGAACAACAGCTGGCGGCCGGAGAGATCACGGTCAACAAGGGCACCTTCGTCGGGCGATTTTATGGCGGTTTCTATTTTGCCGTTAATCTGGCCGGCGTGTTGCTGCAGTTTCTGGTGGTATCGAGGCTTATCCGCCTGGCGGGATTCAGTGCCGCCTTTGCCCTGACCCCCCTCGTGGTGTTCCTCGGCTATGCGTCATTCGCGCTCCTGCCTGTGCTCGGCTGGTTCCGCTATTTCAAGGTCGTCGATAACAGCATGGATTATTCCCTGCAGAACACCGTGAGACAGATGTTATACCTGCCACTTTCCCGGCAGGAAAAATACGAGGCCAGGGCAGTCATCGACCCGTTTGGCCAGCGGGTCGGCGACCTGCTGCAGGGAGGGCTGATCTTCGCCGGCCTGCACTGGTTTGCCCTGCGTGCGACAGATTTCATCTATGTTGCGGTGACACTGGCGGCTTTAAACCTGCTGGTCGCCGCGGGTATTATTCTGGAACGCAAGAGAAAACTGGTCGCCGTAAAGGCGACCTCAAAGGAGACGTGATGGTCAAGGCAGTGCGGGTATACGAAACGGGTGGACCGGAAGTGATGCAACTGGAGGAGGTGGACCTTGAATCCCCGGGTCCGGGCATGGCGACGGTTCGGAACGAGGCTATCGGCCTGAATTTCATCGACACTTATCACCGCAGTGGACTGTATCCCTTACCCCTGCCCACCGGAATCGGGATGGAGGGCGCCGGCGTGATAGAAGCGGTCGGTGACGGGGTTGATCTCGCGGTGGGACAGCGGGTGGGCTACTGCTCAGCGGGTTTTGGCTCCTACGCCGAGGCCATCAACCTGCCGGCGCAACGCCTGGTCGCGCTGCCTGAAAATATCAGCTGCGAGCAGGCGGCGGCAGTGTTGCTCAAGGGCCAGACAGCGGAGTATCTGCTGCGCCGTACCTACGCCTTGCAGGCCGGCGAGTCCTGCCTGTTTCACGCCGCCGCGGGCGGGGTGGGCCTTATCTTCGGCCAGTGGGCGAAAAGCCTGGGCGCCCACGCCATCGGAACGGCCGGTTCGCCGGAGAAGGTGGAACTCGCCCTGGCGCACGGGTACGAACAGGTCATTGATTACAGTCGCGAGGACGTGCTGGCCCGGGTACTGGACATTACTGAGGGCGCCAAGGTGCCGGTTGTTTACGACGGCGTGGGCCGTGATACTTTCCAGACTTCTCTCGACTGCCTCAGGCCGCGCGGCCTGTTGGTCAGTTTCGGCAATGCGTCGGGCGCCCCTGAACCGCTGGACCTGCAACGCCTCAGCACCGGGGGTTCGCTCTATGTCACTCGCCCCACGCTGATAACCTACACCGCCACCCGGGACGAGTTGCAAGGCTCCTCGGACGCCCTGTTCGAGCGGGTGTTGGCCGGGGACATCCGGGTGGAGATTCAACAGCGCTACAGCCTGGCTGAGGTGCAGCAGGCCCATCTCGATCTGGAGGGACGCAGGACCACCGGTTCCACCCTGATTATTCCCTGAAGCTTCCCGTGTCCGTAACGCGCAGAGCAGCGCCGGAGTCCGGGACTACGCGGGGCCGCGGCCAGGCACACTACGCCCTGGCGGTGCTGTTGCTCGCCTATATTCTGTCCTTCGTGGATCGCAATGTCATGGCAGTGCTGATCGGGCCGATCCGGGCGGATTTCGCCATCTCGGATTTCCAGTACAGCCTGTTACACGGTTTCGCATTTTCCATGTTCTATATTTTTCTCGGACTGCCCATCGCGCGGCTGGCCGATCGCGGTAATCGCCGCCTTATCATTACAGTTGGTGTATTTTTCTGGAGCCTGATGACCTGCCTGTGCGGCATGGTGCGCAGTTTCACCGGCCTGTTCCTGGCCCGTATGGGCGTCGGGGTGGGCGAGGCGGCGCTGTCTCCACCGGCCTACAGTCTGCTCAGTGACTATTTCGACGGGGAGCGCCTGCCGCGGGCGATGGCGATCTATACCCTGGGTATCACCATCGGAGGCGGGCTGGCCTATATCATTGGCGGCGCGACCTACCAGTATCTGGCCACCCATGGCGCGCCGGTGCTGCCCGTGATCGGCGAACTGCGGCCCTGGCAGGCTACTTTTATCGCGGTGGGGTTGCCGGGTTTCCTGGTGGTCATGCTGCTGACCCGCATGGTGGAGCCGCCGCGGCGGGGACTGGCAGCAGATCGCGCCGCTGCCGACTCGTTTACACCGGGTGAAATTTATATCCATCTGCGCGGCCATTGGCAGGCTTTTACCGGCCTGATTCTTGGTGTGTCCATGTTGTCGGTATTGGGCTACGGCACCATGGCGTGGTACCCGGAATACCTGGTACGTTCACACGGGATGGATCGCGCCCAGGCCGGATCGCTGTTCGGCAGCGCGTTCATCGTGGCAGGCAGCATCGGCACGGTAGTGGGCGGCTTCAGTGCCGGCCCCCTGCTGCGGCGGGGCTACCGCGACGCCAACCTGCGCCTGGTACTGTGGATTGCCCTGTTATGGTTGGTGCCGGCTGCCCTGGGCCCGAGAATGCCCACGGCCCTGGCGGCTGCCTGGATGACGGCGCCGATACTGTTTTTCCTCAACAGTTACTTCGGCCTTGCCATTGCCGCCTTGCAGTCGATCACGCCCAATCGAATGCGGGCCCAGGTGTCGGCGCTGATGCTCTTCATGACCAATCTGTTTGGATTGGCGCTGGGGCCCAGCATCGTCGCCGCGCTGACCGACTTTCTCTATGCCGATGACGCGGCCCTGTACCGTTCGCTGTCCCTGCTGCCGCTGTTGGTTTGTCCCCTGGCGGCCGCTCTGTTAGCGTGGTCCCTGGGGCATTACCGCACCGCGCTGGAGCAACAGGAAACAAGTAATGACTAAAATGAGCGAGCCGGTAACCCTTACCGGCGAAGGGGTTTGCCTGGAACCTCTCGGCCAGCACCATGCCCAGGGCCTGTTTGTCCACGGGCGCTATGATCCCGACTGGCAATACCTGCCCAGGTCCTGCTTCGTCGACCTGGCTGACGCCCGGCAATGGGTGGATGAGGCCCTGGCACAGCCCGGGCAGCTGGCGTTCGCCATCGTCGAACTCGGCAAGGGCAAACATGTCGGTAGTACCCGCTACCTGAATATTCGCCCGGAACATCGCAGCCTGGAGATCGGCTATACCTGGCTCGGTCAGGACTGGCAGCGCACGGGCGTTAACACTGAAGTCAAATTGTTGCTGTTGCAACACGCCTTCGAAAAGCTGGGCTGCCTGCGGGTGGAATTCAAGACCGACGCCCGTAACCTGCGATCCCAGCGCGCCCTGGAGCGGATCGGCGCCACCCGGGAGGGGGTGTTGCGCCAGCACATGATCGCCCAGGGCAACTTTTCCCGCGATTCTGTCTATTTCAGCGTGATTGACGGCGAGTGGCCGCAGGTGCGCGAGCGCCTACAGCTGCTGCTCGGGCGGGATTAACTGATCGCCTGTACGGTCTCGTAATCGCTGAAGAAGCCTTCGAACAGCGGGCTGGTGAGGTAGCGCTCGCCCGAGTCCGGCAGTATGGCCACGATCATCTTGCCCTCGTTACCCGGCTGTTGCGATACCCGGTGGGCCACGGCCATGGCCGCCCCGCAGGACACCCCGGCCAGAATGCCCTCTTTCTGCATCAGCTTGTGGGCCCACTCCATGGCTTCCTCACTGGATACCTGTTCGACCTGGTCGACCATGGACAGGTCCAGGTTCTCCGGCACGAAGCCCGCCCCGATACCCTGGATCTTGTGCGGAGCATGTCGGGGCTCCTCACCCGCCTTCGCGGCGGTGATCATGGTCGTGGTATCCGGTTCCACCGCGACGGTCTGAATGGCCTTGCCGCAGGTGTTCTTGATATAGCGGGACACGCCGGTCAGCGTGCCCCCGGTGCCAACGCCCGATATCAGGATGTCGATACCGCCGTCAGTGTCCTGCCAGATTTCCGGTCCGGTAGTGCTCTCATGTATCGCGGGGTTGGCCGGATTCTCGAACTGGTGAGGCCCCCAGTATTTGCCGGGATCCGAGGCGATGATTTCCTCGGCCCGGGCAATGGCCGCCGGAATGCCCTTGGCGCCATCCGTCAGGACAATTTCCGCTCCCAGGGCCTTCATCAGCTGACGTCGCTCCAGGCTCATGGTGTGGGGCATGGTGAGAATGCAGCCATAGCCCCGGGCGGCAGCCACAAAGGCCAGGGCGATACCGGTATTGCCACTGGTAGGTTCGACGATGGTCATGCCCGGCTTCAGGCTGCCGTCCTCCTCAGCCGCTTTGACCATGCTGGCGCCGATGCGGCATTTGACCGACATGGCGGGGTTGCGATTCTCCAGCTTGGCGTAAATGTTTCCGTCGGAAATGTGGTTGATTTTGACCAGTGGGGTGCGGCCGATGGTCTCTGAATTGTCGCTGAATAGCTGGCTCATGGTCTATCTCCGTTGCCCTGGATCCGGTTTCGTGAGAGGTAAGAAAGATTAGCCGCAACTCAGGTTTCTGTCCAAATTTTAGGGTGTTTGGGGTGGAATTCCGCCGCAGGAACTTTCCGGACAACAGGTGATCCTAAATTCGACCTGGTCCGTAATTAAAACATCGGGCTTCGGAGAGCGAGGAAACGCGGCAGCGGCGCCTCAGAGTGCAGCAGCGGCATCGCCGGGAAAAAAATTATGGCGCGCGCGGAACTTCGGGGGAAGTTTCGCGGTCATAACTACAGCGACGGTGTGGTCACAGGTTCAAGTGGCCATGACTCCAGCATCGTCGGCTGGTTCTGGATTACATCCAGGTCACAAATCCCCCTTGTAGAGAGTGTCTCTAGACCGGCCCCCCTGGGCCGGTTTTTTTATGTGCGGATTTTACGGTATACCCGATAAAGCGGGGTACGCTGTGCCGCCGGAGCCACGGATGGCGGGAGCGGCGTATGGCCGTGGGCGAGTGCAGGGCTGGTTCCCGCCGCCGGTCGAAGCGAGTTAAAGACCGGCGTCTGCGGGGCTCCTGCCCAGGCTCTCAGCCAGGGACTCCATTGTCTGCGGGCCCACCAGGGTTTGCCGGATGGAACCATCCGGGGCCACCAGCAGGGTGGTGGGCAGGACGACAGGGCGGGGTACCCCAAGTTCTGCCGCGGGATCCTCCGCCAGGGTCGGGAATGCGACCCCCAGTTCGCGCACCTGTAGCGCCAGTTCCTCGCCGCTGGCACCGTCGTAGTTGACGCCCAGCACACGCACATCGTCGTAGGCCTGGTCCAGTTGGTTGAGTTCGGGGATCTCCTTGATACAGGGTTTGCACCACTTGGCCCAGTAGTTGATCACCAGCCACTGGCCACTGTATTGCGCCAGTGAGCCTGTGGCGGGCTCGGTTCCGCCACAGCCGGCCAGCAACAGGATGCAGGCGAGTACTGCGGTCCTCCTCATTCCTCGAATAGCTCCGCGAGGCTGATCTGCAGGGTCTCGCGCTGCTGGTCGCGCTGGACCTGCAGCAGTTGATAGGCCTTTTGCTGCCAGGGCATGCGATCTTCCCTGGTCTCTTCGGCCAGGGACCGCTCCTGGTTGATCCACTCCTTGAGTTGCCAGAAACTGACCTTGTGCAGGTCACGGCACAGCAGGAAATGTCCTCGCGCATTTTCGGTAATGAGCCGTTTGTTGATGAACAGGTCGCGCAGTTTGCTCCAGGTTTCCGAGTCCACGCCGCTCAGTGCTTCATGCTTGCCACTGTAGATCTCGAACTCACGCACGGCGCGACCGCCCCGTTGCCGGACCCAGAACAGGTACAGCACATCCAGGCCCTTCAGTACGGTGGGACGCTGGGCCTGTTCCTTGCTCTGGTAAGCGGACAGGCTGTGTACCAGAATGCCGCCGACCAGCACCAGGTTCCAGGACAGGTAAATCCACAGCAGGAACAGGGGGACCGCCGCGAAGGCGCCGTAGATGAACGTGTAACTGGAGCCCACCACCAGTCGCGTAAAAAGAAAACGCGCCAGGTTGAAGGCCAGTGCGGCTACCAGACCGCCAACCAGGGCGTGGCGGAAGGGCACGCGACAGTTGGGCACCGCCACGTAGAGCAGGGTGAAGCCAAGGGTATACAAGGCCAGCGGTGCCAGCTTCAGGCCGACGGCGGCCTCTACATCCTGGAACAGCATGCTGAAGGAAGCGAGGTAGGTGTTAATACCCAGAGCCAGGCCAATGGTCAGTGGAGCCAGGCTCAGTACCGCCCAGTAGAGCAGGAAACTCCCCACCGCGCTGCGGTTGCCCCGGGTGCGCCAGATGCGGTTGAAGGCAGCCTCGATGTTGCGCAGCATCAGGATGGCGGTCGCCACCAGCATGGCGATACCAAATCCGGTGAGATTTTTCGCCTGGCTGGAGAAGTCGCTGAGGTACTGCTGCATCTCCAGACCCGTATCCGGCATCAGGTTTTCGAACAGGAAGGATTCGATCTCTCCTTCGAGGCCCTGGAAGGCGGGTACGGCCGAGGCCATGGTGTACACCAGGGTCAGCAGGGGCACCAGGGCAAACAGGCTCATATAGGTCAGGGCCGCTGCATTGTCGGTGCAGCGGTCAGTGACGAAGCGCGATAAGAGGTACTGTACCCGGTCGCGGACCTCCTGCAGATAGTATTTGAATTGCTCCATGGCCTGATTATGGCACGACAATACGCAGCCTGCAGTCTATGGTCTTTGATATAATTTTCGCATCCTGAACCCGGAGGCCATTGTGAGCGAGTACACCATCTATCATAACCCGCGCTGTTCCAAGTCGCGCGCCACCCTGGCGCTGCTGGAGGCGAACGGTATTTCACCCCAGGTCGTGCTGTACCTGGAGGACAGCCTGGACGAAGCGCAGATAAGAGTCTTGCTGGACAAGCTCGGTATCACCGCGGCGCAGCTGGTGCGGCGCGGCGAAGCTGAATACAAGTCCTGCGGACTGTCTACAGATTCCAGCGAGCAGGAACTGCTCAGCGCGATGGCCGCTCACCCGAAACTGATCGAACGCCCCATCGTGGTAAGCGGCGACCGGGCCGTGCTGGGGCGTCCGCCGGAGAATGTGCTGGACCTCATAGACTGATACTCTGCCGGATGCCGGTGCCTCGGGCCAGACCCACCCAGTGATGCCTGAAACCGCGGCGCCAGGAAATCATCGCAAGGGGTGTAATACCACCGGCAAATCGGTATAGCCGCGCACGAAGTTCGACTGTAGCCGCTGTGGCTCACCGACCACTTCAACGAAATGGTAGCGCTGCATGATTTCCTCCCATAGGACGCGCAGCTGCATTTCCGCGAGGCGGTTACCCATGCAGCGGTGGATGCCGAAGCCGAAAGCGATATGGTGGCGGGGATTCTCCCGGTCGATGATGAAGTCGTCCGCGTTTTCTATCGCCGCATCGTCACGGTTGCCCGACAAATACCACATCACAACCTTGTCTCCCTTGCGGATTCGTTGGCCGCGAAACCCGATATCCTGCTTTGCCGTCCGGCGCATGTGCATGAGCGGCGTCTGCCAGCGGATGATCTCGGACACCATCCCCGGAATCAGCCCGGGGTTGGCGCGCAGCTTGTCATACTCTGTCGGATTCTGGTTCAGGGCCAGGACACCGGCAGAGATGGAGTTGCGCGTGGTGTCGTTGCCGCCGATGATCAGCAGCAGGATGTTGCCGAGGAATTCCATCGGCCGCTCAACCATGTCGGCAGTGTTCGGGTCGCGTTGCAGCAGGCGAATCAGGTCCATGGTTTGCTCGCCGTCATCCAGGCGCTCGCGCCACAAGGTACTGAAGGTGTGCAGGCAATCCATCAGCGCGGCCATGCGCTCCTCGGGGTCGGCGTCGCCGCCGGTCAGCTCCGGCAGGGCACCGGCGATATCGCTCCAGTAGGTCAGCTTCGAGCGCTCCTCGAAGGGGAAGTCGAACAGCGTCGCCAGCATCTGGGTGGTGAGGTTGATGGACACGTGCTCCACCCAGTTGAAGGCCGTTCCCACGGGCAGGCCATCCAGAATGGCCTGCACCCGGGCGCGGATCAGCCCCTCCATCTGCGCCAGGTTCTTCGGCGCTACCACCCCCTGTACCGCGCGACGTTGCACGTCATGCCTGGGTTGGTCCATGGCGATGAACATTTCCACGGGAAGCTCTTCCTCCAGGTCACCCAGGATGATGATCGGCTCCGAGGAAAATGCCTGGTGATTGCTGTCCACTGCCACGATGTCCTCGAAACGGGTAATCGACCAGAAACCGCCATAGGGGCTGTTGGCCTGATAGTGCACCGGTGCTTCCCGGCGCAGGCGCTCGAAGTAGGGGCGCCAGCTGTCAGTCCGGTACAGGCTGGCGTCGCTGACGTCGATCGCGCCCAGCGGCATGTTCCAGGCGTCGGGCGACGTTTTTTTCAGTGCCTCCATGGTTTCCTCCTCCCTTACATCTGGTATTCGGGCAGGTGAACTACCAGACCGTCCATGTCATCCGACACGTCGACTCGGCAGGCCAGTCGTGAGTTGGCGGTCCGATCCGGACGCATGCTGAGCATGCATTCCTCCATCGGATAGGCGTTGCCGACCCGTCCGTGCCACTCCTCGTTGATGAAGCAGTGACAGGTACCACAGGCGCAGGCGCCGCCGCAGTCTGCGTCTATACCGGGTACCGCGTTGTTGAGGGCGTTTGCCATCAGGGTGGTACCGGCTTTCGCCGCGATGGTGTGGCGTTCGCCACTGTGTTCGACCAGGGTAATAACAGGCATGATGCTCTCCTTAGAATTTGTAGCTGGCTTGCAATCCGACGATGCGCGGTTCCTCGCGCCCGTTGGCGTAGATGCCGGCGCTCAGTGGGGCGTCGACGGTATAGGACATGGTGGCCTCGTTGGTGAGGTTGCGGCCGTACAGTGCCACCTCCCAGGTGTTGTCGGCATTGCTGAGACCTACCCGGGCGTTCAGTTTCCAGAAGGCCTCCTGCAGGCTGTGCGGATCCAGGTCGGAATCGGTGTGGTAGTCGTCCTTGTAGCTGGCGTCGCCGCGCAGGCGGAGTACCAGGCCGTTGCCGATGGATGCCTCAAATGCGGCATAAAAGTTACCGCTCCATTCCGGCGCGAAGGGTCCGGGGCGCCCCGCCAGGTCCTGGCGGCAATTGTCACCCGCAGCGGTGGCGGCGATCTGGTAGATGGTGCAAGGGGCGTCGGCGTAGTCGTCGAACTCGCTGTCCAGGTAGGCAATGGAGGCGCCCACCTCCAGTGCATCGGTCAGCGCCAGCTGGGTGTCGAACTCCATGCCCCGGCTGGTCATGGAGGCGGCATTGCCGACCAGGAAGTTGGTGCCGCGAAAGGAAGTGACCTGCAGGTCGTCGATGCTGGTGTGGAACAGGGCCACGCCGAGGCGACCGCGCTGTTCCCAGAAGTCGGTCTTCAGGCCCAGCTCCCAGGCGGTAGCCGTCTCGTCCTCGAACTCGGTGCCGTCCCCCGGTGTGCCGTCCGGGTTAAAGGTATCGGCGGTGGAATTAAAGCCACCACTTTTGTAGCCGGTGGAATAGGACAGGTAGGCCATACCGGCGTCGCTGTAGTTCCACACCAGGCGCGCGGAGGGATCGAAATGGGTCTCGCTGCGGTCCAGATCCACGTCGTGTGGATAGGTGTTGAGTACCGGGCCGAACACGGCCCGCAACAATGCGGCGTTGAGCGGGTCCGCGGTGCCTGCGTTTGTCAGGCTGCCGTCGGTATTGATATAAGGTACGACCGCGCCGGGTATGCCCACGCCAAGCGCGACGGACTTTGCCACCTCCCTGGTATCACGGGAGTAGCGACCGCCCAGTTCCAGGGTCAGGTCATCGGTGATGTCCCAGGTGACTTCGACGAAGCCGGCGATGGTCCCGGTTTCCAGGTCGTTGTTCGGCAGGCGCGCCGCGTAATCAAGTTCGCTGCCGATCAGCGGCACAAAGGCCGGATTCAGGCTGGTCAGTACGGTACCGTTCCACACGCTGTCGATGCCGAGGTCGCCGAGCAGCAGGCCCGCCGGTAACGCGGGATTCAGGGAATTGGCCGGCAGTCCGCCGAGCAGACCGCCCAGGGTCCCGTCCGCTACTGTCTGGTTGCGACCGATAAAGCCGTCCTGGGCCTCATAGTACAGGCCCGCGGTGAAGTTCAGCGGGCCGTCAAAGTTGCTGGCCAGGCGCAGTTCCTGACTGAACATTTGCAGTTCTTCCGAGGCGAATTCGCCTACCACGTTGCCGCCGTGGAAGTCCACGTCCTGCTGCCGCTCTTCGTCGAAGTCCGTGTAGCCGGTCAACGAGGTGAGGGTATAGCGGTCCAGATCCACCTCCAGGCGCAGGGAGGCCTGCAGCGATTGCAACTCGTCTTCATCAGTGCCGCCGGGAAAGAACTGCTCGTTACCCAGCCAGGAATCGTGGGACCTGCCGCCGCGGGAGGCCTGGTAAGCTGGCACCTGAAATGCGGCGATGGCGCCCATGACGTCGGTGACACCGAGCGAGTTGCCCGGCTGGCCAAGGGTGGCCAGCAACGAGGGGTCGACGATCGCGTTCACCGTGTTCGAGCCGTCCCCCCGCGAGTCGATATAGGAAAGCTTGCCGGTGGCGATGAACCGTTCGCTGGCCTCCCACACCAGGGTGCCGCGGGCAATCACGTCCTCGATGGCTTTTCCGTCCTCCTCGCGGATGTGGTTGTCGATGGCACCCTCCGCTTCCTGGTAACGCAGGGCCAGGCGACCCGCCAGGTTATCGGTCATGCCACCGGATATCACCGCGGTGGCGCGATACAGGCCCAGTTCAGGTTCCACGTCAGCCGCAAGGTAGCCATTCAGGGGGTCACCCGGCTGTGGGTTGGCGCTCTCCAGCTTGATGGCGCCGGCAATGGTGTTCTTGCCGAACAGGATGCTCTGTGGTCCGCGCAGTATTTCGAGCTGGGCGACGTCGACCATGGACATCGAAAACTGGCGGCTGCGGGTCTGGTAGATACCGTCCACGTACATGCCTGCAGACTGCTCGAAGCCCTTGTTGATGCCTGAACCGATACCGCGTATGTAGATGGAGGTGGTCTGGGCAGTGTCGCCCAGGGTCAGGCCCGGCACCGAGGCGCTGAGCTGGTTCAGGTTGGTGATGCCGGATTCATCCATCGACGCGCCGGAGACGGCTACCACCGAAAGCGGGGTGTCCATCAGGCTCTCGGCCTTCTTGCGCGCGGTCACAACCACTTCCTCCAGCGCGGGTTGCGCCAGGACCTGGGCGGCGCTGAGGCTGGCGGCAGCGGCCAGCGCCAGGGGTTTGATAGGGGTGCGTGCTTTCATTGTCTTGCTCCGTGTTATCGTATTTTCAGGATTCCAGCGCGATCGCTGCCCTCACCGACCTGGGGCGGTGATCGAACGAATCTCTGCGGGGTCAGTTAAAAGCAGACCGGGGTCGTAGTCCGCCTGCGGTTAAGGTATAAACAGGCCCCCCCCTGGCCACCATGATCGGCTCGATCTGCTCGAACAGGCGACGGTAGTGATAAAAGGGCACACGGGGGAACAGGTGGTGGATGGAGTGGTAGTTCTGGAACAGCCACAGCCAGGTTACGGGGGTATGGCACCAGTCGGGCAGGATGATGGTCGATGTGTTGGCGTAGGGGCCGACTGCCTGGTGTGGTCGGTGCACGAGGTAGGCAAACAGGTACATTAACAGTATGACGCCGCCGATCCCGCCCACCGCGAACAGGACAAATCCCTCCAGCCAGTAGCCCTGGGCCAGAATCGGCAGGCGCAGGCCGATCGCCGCGCATACTTCGAGGCAAAAACGCAGGTTCTGGCCGGCCGGGGCTGTGTTCCAGCGCTCGCGCAGGTAAAAGCGGAACTGGCCGGCGAATACCCGCAGTGCAGCGCGCAGTGCGTGAAACGGGGACCGTGCCATGTCCGACACCACCATATCCGGGTCTTCCGCGGGATCGTTGGTATTGCGGTGGTGGGTCAGGTGTTCGAAGCGATGCGCGGTCAGCGGAATCATCAGGACCCAGGCGGCGGCATAACCCAGCCAGTCATTCAGCCAGCGCAGGGACCTGTGGCTGCCGGAGATAGATCCGTGGGCGGCCTCATGCAGGACCGTGTAGGCCAGGTAGGCGAGAATGATCATAAGCACGGCGGCTGCGGCAAGGGGCAACCTGCCGGCAAAGGCCAGCGCGGGCACGGCGAGATAGCCCAGTATCACTGCCAGGCCCAGGACTGCGGTGAACAGGGCGAACTCGCCCTGGTACGGTTTGGCCGCGTCGCGGGTAGCGCGGTCCATTTGCTCTGCTGTGGTCATGTTATGTCAGCTCGAGGTGTATGTGACAGTGGATGAATTATTCACGACAGGTACCTGCTCAAAAAGTGCACAACCCGCCAGAGGGGTGTCATAATTCGCCAAACAGATCGGAAAAGTGGCTATGGCAACGATTACTCCGGTGTACGCACGGATCATCAGCCGCGAATTGCGCGAGCGTGGCATCAGTGATGAGGACATTTTTGCCGGTTCCGGTGTTACGGAGGAGGATCTGTGGCAGCTGACTGAACTGCCACTGGCGGCCTTCAACCGGATATCGGCAAACGCGGAACGACTGCAATCCGATATTCCCCTGGGTTTCCTGGTCGGCGTGCACCACACGGTGATGTCGTTGGGGACAATGGGGGCCGCGATGTCGGCGGCGCCTACCGTCAGGGATGGCCTGCGGACCATCGAGAGTTTTACCCGGCTGCACGCCAGCTACATCCGGGCGGAATTGCGCTCCTATCTCGGCCGTATGTCGGTGCGCCTGAAGTACGGCGAGGACGGGACGGTGAACCTGGCGCAGCACGCCGAGGCAACGATGATGGTGCTGCAGTGGTACGTCGAGGCCGTATCCGGCAAAATCCTCGACGATGCCGAATACCACCTGGCCTATCCACCTCCCGGCCACGCGGCGACCTACGATCGGTACCTGCATGGCACGATCCGGTTCAACCAGCCGGTCAACGCCCTGGACCTGCCCTCCCACTGGCTGGATATTCGTTCACCCTACTATCATCCGGACCTGTGGCAGCAGGCCCAGTTGCAGCTGTCGCAGCGGCTGCGGGAACTTGGTGCCACGGAGAAAGGCATTTACAGCCAGTACGTGCTCGCTCGACTTCGCAGCCACGAACCTCCGCTACCTGGACTCGGTGCCATCGCTGCCCACCTGCACGTATCCGAGCGCACGCTCAATCGACGTTTACAAGGTGAGGGCACCAGCTTCAGGGCACTGCGCGGAGAGCTGATTCACGATTGGGCGCGGCAGCACCTGTCCCAGACCACTGCCAGCGTCGAATCCATTTCGATGACTCTGGGTTACCAGGACGCGGCGAATTTCCGACGGGCGTTCCGGTCTCGATTCGGCATAACACCGTCGGAATTCAGGCATAAACAGGGCAGCGCCCGATGACGGTCGCGGCCTGGCCGTTGGGCATTTCCCGGTTGACCCGGCTGCCTGACCTGTCGACCTCGCCCCTTGGTGGATCCGTGATACGATGGGGTTTTAGCTGGCCGTCGTCTGGGCTAACCTTCGGTTTGAGCGCCCGCAGATAATTGGAGCCTAGGGCTAGTGGCCCAGAGCAGTCCCTATATTTTAATTCTTTTCTACTCCCGCCACGGTGCCACCGCCGAGATGGCACGGCAGGTCGCGCGTGGCGTGGAACTGGTGGACGGCATCACAGCGCGATTGCGTACGGTGCCAGCGGTATCTGCCAATACCGCCCAGAGTGAGGACGACATTCCTGCAGAGGGCCCGCTGTATTGCGAGCAGGAAGACCTGCAGCACTGTGCCGGCCTGGTCCTCGGTAGTCCCACCCGGTTTGGCAACATGGCCGCGCCGCTGAAGTACTTTCTCGACAGCACCTCGGGCCTGTGGCTGAGCGGCGCCCTGATCGACAAGCCGGCGGCGGTATTCACGTCGACCTCCAGCCTGCATGGGGGCCAGGAGAGCACCCTGCTGAGTATGATGTTGCCTCTGTTGCATCACGGGATGGTCCTGGCGGGCCTGCCCTACAGTGAAAAGGGACTGATGCGTGCAGAGAGCGGGGGTACTCCCTACGGCGCGTCACACTGGGCCGGGGCTGACAACAGCCGCGCCGTGGATGATAACGAGGCGGGACTCTGCCGGGCCCTGGGTCAGCGGGTAGCACGCCTCGCGCTGGGGTTGTGCAGTGAGTGAAGACTGGTCCGGCAAGCGGCTGTTTGCCCATCGACTCACCTGGTTTCTCTACTTCCTGCTGCTCGCGCAGCAGGGCCTGGATGCCGCTTATACCCAGCCGCCGTGGATTATCTGGCTCGGTAAGCTGTTGCCGCTGCTGCTGTTTCTGCCGGGCATGCTGAGGGATCGCCTGCGCAGTTACATCTGGCTCTGTTTCGTCTGCCTGTTGTATTTTATCGTGCTGGTGGAGCGTCTGTTCGCCCAGCCCGGCTCGCCGCTGCTGATCGTCGGGATGATCGCGGTGGTGGGCCTGTTCGTCTTTGCCATGATGTATGTGCGCTGGCGGGCCAGGGAATTGAAGGCGGCGGTGGCGCAGGAAGTTGAAAGCGGGGATTCTGATAATGAGTAAGCCCGGTCTGTTGCGGCGGTTTTTTGGCGGTTTCTGGAGCCTGTTGACGCGGCTCCGGCTCGCCCTGTCCAATCTGCTGTTTATCGTCGTCCTGGTATTACTTTACTTTGTCTACGTGGGCGGGTCGCCAATGCCGCTGCCCAACCGAGCGGCGTTGCTTCTGAACCCGGCAGGAGTAGTGGTTGACGAGAAATCCCTGGCAGACCCACTGTTGTCGATTATTGGCCAACCGGATCCGGCGAATCATGAAGTGCTGCTGCGGGACATGGTCGCGGCCATCGATATCGCCCGGGAGGACCCTGCGATCAACTCCCTGGTGATGGAGCTGGGTAGCCTGGTGTATGCGGGCCTGAGCAAAACCCAGGAAATGGCCAGGGCGATCAATGAGTTCAAGGCCAGCGGCAAACGTGTGGTTGCGGTGGCCGATTACTACAGCCAGGACCAGTACCTGCTGGCCAGCTATGCCGATACCATCATCACCCACCCCTTCGGTGGTCTGGCGCTGGAGGGTTATTCCAGCTACCACAATTATTTTCGCGAAGCCCTGGAAAAACTCTCCATCAACATACACGTGTTCAAGGCCGGGGAACACAAGTCCGTGGCCGAACCTTTTCTGCGCAACGATATGTCCGAGGGGGAACGTGAGATTACCAGTCGCTGGCTGGGTATGTTGTGGGCGCAATATACAGATACGGTGGAAAAGCACCGGGAGCTTCCCGCCGGGACACTGGACCGGTACCTGGCTGATTTTGCCGAGAGAATGGCTGCAGGACAGGGTGACCTGGCCCGGGTCGCGCTGGATGCCGGGCTGGTGGATGAGCTGCTGACCCGCGATGAGGCGAACAGCTACCTGGTGGAGCTGGTCGGCGCCGAGGACGAGGAGGGACTGTACGAAGCAGTCGATTTCGAGTTTTACCTGGCGCATAAACGCCATACCCAGCCACCGGCCTCGGGGCAGGTGGCGGTCATTATCGCCGAGGGCGATATCGTGCCCGGTGAGCAACCCCCCGGGGCGATCGGCGGGGATACCCTGTCGCGGCTGATCGCCGACACGGTTGCCGACGGGGAAGTCGACGCCATCGTGCTACGCGTCAACAGCGGCGGTGGCAGTGTGTTCGCCTCGGAAGTGATCCGGCAGCAAGTGCTGGCGGCCAAGGAGGCCGGGCTGCCCGTGGTCGTGTCAATGGGTACCGTGGCGGCGTCGGGCGGTTACTATATCGCTGCCAACGCCGACCAGATATGGGCCACACCGGGGACCATAACCGGCAGTATCGGTGTGTTTGCTGCGCTGCCCACCCTGGAGCAGGCCTTGCCGAGGCTGGGTGTGCACACCGATGGCGTGGGCACGACCCCGCTCGCCGGTTCGAGCCGGCTAGACCGCCCGCTCAATCCGCAGTTATCCGCTGCCCTGACCAGTATGGTGGAGTTCAATTACCGTGAGTTCCTGCAGTTGGTGGCCGAAGGGCGGGGTATGAGTGTCGAGGCCGTAGATGCGGTTGGCCAGGGCAGGGTGTGGAGTGCGGAGGATGCGAAAGCCCATGGGCTGATCGACCGGCTGGGGGGACTGGAGGAAGCCATCCAGGCCGCGGCCGATCTGGCAAACCTGCCGGACTACCGGGTGGATTACCGTGAGCAGCACCTGTCACCCAGGGAACTGCTGATGCGCAAGTTGAGCGAGCGCTTCGGGCTGGGCGAAGTGCTGCCCCAGGGTGCCGCCCGAAGGCTGTTACAGCCCCTGCAGCGGGCGGCGCAGGAGCTTTCGCTGCTGCAAGACCCGCGCAATATCTACGTACGCTGCCTCAGCTGCGGTGCCTGGTTGTAAACCCCGGCGCCCGCACTAACTGTCCAGTTGCGCGTGCTCTTTGACAGCGGCGACGTGCGTCTGTTGCCCCGGCCACCACTGCCGCAGGTCCTGCAATATGATATACAGGCAGGGCACCAGTAACAGGGTGATCACGGTGGCAAAAACGATACCGAAAGCCAGCGACACGGCCATGGGAACGATCTCCATTGCCTGTACGGAACGCTCCAGTAACATGGGCACCAGGCCAAAGAAGGTGGTCAGGGAGGTCAGCAGGATAGCGCGGAAACGCCGCTGACTCGCTTCCGTCACCGCCCGCAGCAGGGGCGTACCCTGCGCCGTTGCCTTGTTGATAAAGTCCACCAGAATCAGGCTGTCGTTGACGACCACGCCACTCAGTGCGATCACACCGAAAAACGACATCATGCTCAGCGGCAGGTCCAGGGCCCAGTGGCCGACCACCGCACCGATGACCCCGAACGGTATCACTCCCATGATGATCAGCGGCTGCAGGTAGGATCGGGTGGGAATGGCCAGCAGCGCGTAGATACCGAACAGGGCCAGGGAGAAACCGACCAGCATGCTGGTGGAGAGCTTCTCCATTTCATCCGACAATCCTGACAGGTTGTATTCCAGTCCCGGGTATTTGCTCAGCAGATCGGGCATGACATGCCGTTCAATTTCGGCCTGAATCTGTTCCGGCGGCACGATATTCTTGTCCACTTCCGCAGTGATCTCTACCGCGCGCTGGAAGTTGACGTGAGTGATTTTTTTCATGCCCTCGCGGATATCCAGCCGGGCAACTGTCTCGAAGGGAATTTCCACTCCTGAGCCAGTGCGAATATACATGTTCTGCAGGCTCCCGGGGGTCTCCCGGTCGGCGCGTGGATAGCGCACCATGACCTTGAGTTCGTCCATGTCACGCTGGATGCGCTGGGCCTCGGCGCCGTAAAACGCGTGCCGGACCTGCTGGCCCAGGTCCAGGCGGGTCACACCCAGGTTTTCCGCTTCCGGCAGCAGATCGAGGTGAAACTCCGAGCTGGTCTCTCCGGCGTTATTGCGGATGTCGTAGACGCCTTTGTAGTGCGCCATCGCCTCGGCCAGGTCGGCCGCAGCGGCGGACAGCAGATTGAAGTCCTTGTGCTTGAGATCAAAAGACAGTGACGGGCCAAAGCCCGGGCCCTCGATATTCCTGATCGCCAGTACCTGGGTACCGTGGATATGTCCTATCCTGTCGCGCCAGCGTCGCTCAATCTCCAGGGGAGAAATGTCGCGTTCCTCCTCTTTCACCAGCTCGACCATGACCTGCGCGTTGATTCGCTCGTAGCCGTAGGCCGAGACGTTTTCCACCAGCGGGGCATCGGAGCCGGTTTCCCGCTGGTAGGCACGCTCCACGTCCCTGAGTGCCGCAATCACCTGGTTGGTGACCTCCGCGGTCCGCTCCTCCGGTGTGCCTTCGGACATCCGAATCTCGACATTGATGAACTCCCCCGGGACATGAGGCGCCATGGCCAGGCGCACCACACCGCCGGATACCAGCCCACCGCACAGGACCAGTACCGACAGGAATATCGCCAGGGTAAGGTAGCGCTGGCGCAGACAGCTCTGCATAAAAGGCGTGTAGCGCTGTTCCACCAGGTGCTTCAGGCGAGTGTTGACCGCCTCCTGCAGGTGGTCGATACGCAGCAGCAGGTTGTTTCGGGTGGGCCGGCTGTGGGCCAGGTGGGCCGGCAGGATCCACTTGGATTCGATCAGGGAAAACGTGAGGCACAGCACCACCACCCAGCCAGCTGCAGCAGGCATGGGGGCGAAAATGCCCTGCACGAACAGGGTGGGCAGAAAGGCCACGATGGTGGTCAACACGCCGAAGGTGGCCGGGGTCGCAACCCGGTATACCCCATCGATCACGCTCTGGGGATTGTGCCCGTGCAGTTCCTGTTCGCTGTAGGCGCTCTCGCCGATAATGATGGCGTCGTCCACCACGATTCCCAGCACCAGGATGAAGCCGAACAGGCTGACCATGTTGAGCGTGATCCCGATATAGGGCGTGAGGATCAGGGCCATGGCCCCGAGGAAACACACCGGGATACCGAGCATCACCCAGAAGGCGAGCTTGATCTCAAGAAACAGGGCCAGGACGATGAATACGAGCAGGGCGCCCATCGCCAGGTTGCGCAGCATCATGCCCAGGCGGCCTTCCAGGTAGTACGTCATGTCCGCCCAGACGGTCAGTTCCACCGAGGGGGGAAGTGCCGCCCGCTTTTGCTCCAGGTAGGCCTGGGTGGCCTCAGCGGTTTCGATGATGTCCTGGTCGCCGATGGCGAAGACGCTGAGACCGAGAGAGTACTTGCCGTTGAAGATCGCGAAGCCCTTCTCCTCCACGAAGCCGTCACGAATGGTGGCGATATCGCCCAACATCAGGCGGGTGCCATCGGGCCAGGTTTTCAGCACGATCTGCTCGAAATCAGACTGGACGTAGGCCTGCCCCAGGGTGCGCAGCATGATATCGCCGCTCTCCGTCTGCACCGAGCCGGCGGGCAGGTCCAGCGATGACGCGGCGATAATGTTGGCCACCTCGCCCAGGGTCAGGTGGTACTCGCGCAGCAACTGCTCGGAGATTTCAACCGAGATCTCGTAGTCCCTGTCACCGTCGATGTCCACGGCCGACACCTCGGGTATGGCCACCAGTTCGCGCCGTATTTCCTGCGCCAGGGTTTTCATGCCACGCTCGTCCAGCTCGCCGGTCAGCTGCAGCGTCATGACCGGGAAGCGCAGTTCGGGCACGCTGACCACCGGCTCCTCCGCCTCCTTGGGCATATGCTGAATGCTATCGAGGCGGTTCTTGATGTCGCTCTGTAACTTGCGGATATCGAACCCGTCATGGGGCCTGATCCAGATAAACGCCATCGACTCGTTGGCATCGGACTCGATCCGCTTGATCCCGTCGACGTCGTTGATCGCTTCCTCGATCTTGTAGACGACCCCTTTCTCCACCTCCTCCGGCGCCGCGCCAGGGTAAGGGACCAGGATGGTCAGCATCTGTAATTCAATCGCGGGCATGATGGCGCGTTGCAGGTTGAACGCCGCACCCAGGCCCACCGCGAGAATGACAGCCATCAGCAGGTTGGCCGCCACCGGGTTGTGGACAAACCAGCTGATGACCCCGCTGCGGTGCTGGTCCATCAGCTGGCTCCGGTTTCAGTGCCGGATTCAGTGTCGACGCCGTCGCGCTCCATGCTGATGGAGGCCTCCGGAACCGGCATCGGGGCCATGCCGTCCGTCTCGCGCAGCCGGTTGGATGGAGTCTCAGTCACTACTTCGGCGATAGAACCCCCGAAGCTCGCGTCCAGCGGCGTCAGCGAAACCAGTTCACCTTCCTTGAGGCCACCGCTGATATACACGAATCTGTCGCCGGCCCGCAGCGTCTCCACCTGGCGCGATCGCAGAACCTGGTTGTCACTGACGATCCAGACCTGGTTACCGGCGCGGGTGGCGTGACGTGGCAGCACTACGATGCCCTCAAAGGCCTTGCCCTTGATATTGGCATTCACGAAAGTGCCGAAGCGCAGCGGCTCGGCCCCCTGGTCTTTTTCGAGGCCATAGGGATCCTCGACCCTGGCGACTGCGTACAGCACGCGCGAGCGCTCGTCAAATGTGCCCTCGGTCCGGTGCAGGGTTGCGGGCCAATGTTTCACGTCACCCGCCACGTCAGTATACAGATCGATTGCTGTTCCCTCGGCATAGCCCTGCAATCCGGGCAGGTCCAGATAGGCGAGTTTGCCCTGGGGGATCGGCAGGCGCACCTCGGCAGTGTCTACCGAGTACAACTCGGTCAGGCGGGTGCCGCGGGCTACAAATTGTCCCAGGTCCACGTCCCTGGAGCGGATCAGCGCATCGTAGGGAGCGCGAATGATGGTGCGCTCCAGGTCGTCCCTGGCCGTATCGAGGTCGGCTCGCGCGGCCCGCGCCTGGGCCTCCGCCTGTTCCAGTTGCGGCTTGCGCAGGTACAGCTCTTTGGCTTCCTGGCTACGCTGGCTGTTGCTGGGCAGTTTCTGCCACTCGCGCAGGGCGACCTCTGCGCGCCCCCGTTCCTGGGCCAGTGCGCTGTCCGCAGATTCCACCGCGGCCTGGGCGCGCAGCAGGGCGGCCTGGTAGTCGCGCGGGTCGATCCGCAGCAGCACCTCGCCCTGCTGCGCAAATCCGCCTACCAGGAATTTGTCCGAGACCTCGATGACGCGCCCCTGCACCTCGGACAACATGACCGTCTGCTGCAGCGGGGTGACCGTACCCTGGGCCTGGACCGGGATGTGCACGGTCTCGGGAACCACACGCGCCACGTCGATAGCAACCGGCTGGAATGCCGGGGGCTGCACCGCCGACGGCGGCCTGTTCAGGTACAGGACCGTCGTCAGTGCCGCCGCACCGCACAGCAAAACCAGGGAGAGAACAAGTTGTTTCTTTATCGCGGTCAACAGCTGCCACCGGGCATTAGCCCGCCTTGCCGGGGCGAGCGTGGGTCAGGGAACAGCCCGTATAGAGGAAAAAGGGAGTTCCGGAGGGGACTTTATAGCATAAAAGCCCCCTGGAACTATGTGAAATCCTTGTAACTAAAGTTACCCCTAGTTCAGGCCTCCTTGTCGAAATGCACGTCCATCTGGGGATAGGGAATGCTGATCCCGGCCTCGTCGAACTTCAGTTTTACGGCCTCGGTGGTGTCCCATTTCAGTGTCCAGAAATCTTCCGCCTTGGCCCAGGGGCGCACCACGAAATTGATGCTGGAGTCGGCCAGTTCGCTGACGGCCACGACCGGTGCGGGATCCTTGAGGACACGCTCATCGGCGGCGAGAATCCCCTCCAGTATCTCTTTGGCCTTGCGCGGGTCATCGTCGTAGGAAATGCCGAACACCATGTCCACCCGGCGAGTGGGACGGGCGGAGAAATTGGTGATGTTGCTCGACACGATGGCGCCATTGGGCACGATGACTTCCTTGTTGTCAGGAGTAGTCAGCGTGGTGGTAAAAATGTTGATCGACTCGACCACGCCCGAAGTGCCGGCAACCTCCACGAAATGTCCCTTGGTGAAGGGGCGGAATACGATCAGCATCACGCCCGACGCCAGGTTTGACAGGGAGCTTTGCAGGGACAGACCAATCGCCAGGCCGGCCGCGCCCAGCAGGGCGACCAGTGAAGTGGTGTCGACGCCGAGCTGGCTCAGGGCGGCGATGACGACGAACAACAGCAGCACCCAGCGCAAAATCGAGCACAGGAAGCTGATCAGGATGCCGTCCATGCCGTTGCGCTGCAGCAGGCTGCGAACCACCTTGACCACCCAGCCCACGACCATGCGGCCAACGACAAAAATAACAACCGCCAGCAGTATTTTGATGCCCCAGGAAGTAGCGAGTGATGTAATCTGTTCCGGATCCATGGTTTGTTCCTGTTATTTAGAGATTTTGCCCGAATATAGCCCAGCACCGATGCTTTGTCAGCTGCCCCGGCGTTGGTCGTTACAGAGTGTTTACGGTCCAATACCCGCTGCCGGTTCAATCCAGTTGAACCGGCCGCCCTGCCGAACCCCGGGGTCCGGTGATATAGTGGGTCGCCTGTCAGTAGTGCAAATCAGAGAGAAAATTATGGCGACAGTATTTGACTCGCCGGCGGGGTTGCTAGACGCGGTCGGCCGGCACCTGGGTTCCTCGGACTGGCTGGAGATCGACCAGCAGCGTATCAACCTGTTTGCCGAGGCCACCGGAGATCACCAGTGGATTCATGTGGACCCGGAAAAAGCGGCGGAAGGACCCTTTGGCAAGACCATTGCCCACGGTTACCTCACCCTGTCCCTGGCCAATCTGTTTCTGCCCCAGATCATGCAGGTGAACAACACCTCCATGGGGGTGAACTACGGCTGCGACAAGGTGCGGTTTCCGGCACCGGTGCCGGTGGGAAGCCGGATTCGCGGGTCGGGCGAGATACTCAGTGCCGAGGAGGTAAAGGGCGGCGTGCAGGTGGTGGTGCGCATCACGATCGAGGTCGAGGGTTCCGAGCGTCCCGCCTGCGTCATCGACACCATCAATCGCTTCTTTCCCTGATCGTGCTGGAGACCTGCGACGAGGTGGTACCCGCGTTGCCTTCGGCCACGGTGGTGCTGGTGCGCGACGGGGTGGCGGGACCCGAGGTACTGCTGGTGCAGCGCAGCAGGGCAGTGCGCCACATGGGGGGCATGTGGGTGTTTCCCGGTGGCAAGGTCGATGAGACAGACCACGGCCCCGACCGCGACCCGTTCGAAGCGGCCGTCAGCGCTGCCATTCGAGAAACCCGGGAAGAGGCGGGACTTGAAATTAATCCCGGGCAGCTGGTGCACCTGTCCCACTGGACCACGCCGGAGGGCGCCAGAAAACGATTTGCCACCTGGTTTTTCCTTGCCATCCTGGAAGATGGCCAGGAAGTCCGGGTGGACGGCGGCGAGATCGCCGAGCATCGCTGGGTCAGCCCGGGCGTCGCCCTGCGGGAACTGGCGGATCGGGACCACCCCTTCCGCCTGATGCCACCCACTTTCGTCAGCCTGGTGGAAATCGAGCCCTTCGCGAGTTGCGCCGAACTGAGGCGGGATATCAGCCGCCGACCGCCAGCGGTTTTTGAACCCCGCATTGTGCTGGTGGAAGGCGGCTTGTGTTTTCTGTATGCAGAGGACGCCGGGTATGCACTGGGCGAAGCTGAAGTCGACGGCCCGCGGCACCGGGTTTACATGATCGATGATCAGCTGGAGTACATCCGCGAATGAGTGCGCAGGGAATCAGCCGGCGATCCCTGATCGGCGGCGTCGGTGCAGCGGCAGCCGGCGTTGCTGCCGGCGTCGCAGCGGTCCCGGGTCAGGAGATAACCGCCTGGGATGCCGTAACTGACGTCCTCGTCGTGGGTTCGGGGGCCGCGGGCTTGTGTGCTGCTATCGAGGCCCGGGCCGCCGGGGCCGAGGTGCTGTTGATCGAGTCCCTGCCGCGATTCGGCGGTTCGTCCGCCATGTCGGGCGGGGTGGTTTACGCCGGCGGTGGTACCGCCCTGCAGCGGGCCCTGGGCATCGAGGACTCGGTGGAGGCCATGTACGACTTCATCGTGGCCGGCAGCGCGCCACATCCGCAACTGGACAAGATCAGCCTCTATTGCGAGGACAGTGTGGCCCACTTCGACTGGCTGGTGGAGCAGGGGGTGCCCTATTCGATCAAGTACACCGAGGCGAAGGGTCTGCCGATGGGAGACGAATCCCTGTATTTTTCCGGGAATGAGCTGGCCTGGCCGGCGCGCGAGCAGGCGCGACCCGCACCGCGAGGACATGTACCCGGCGTGCCGGGCATGAACGGCGGTCGACGGCTTGTCGAGGCCCTGTTGCCCAGGGCGGCGGAATCCGGCGCAACACTTCGCGCCGGCGTTGAAGCGCTGAGGCTGGTCGTCGAAAGTGACGGCCGGGTGACCGGACTGATCGCCGCGGAGGGCGCTACTTCGCTCAGGCTGCATGCCCGACGCGGCATTGTGCTGGCCAGTGGCGGCTTTATTCACAACCGTGAGATGTTGCGGTTGTACGCGCCCGAGTTGTATGCGTGCTCGGTGCCCTGGGGCAATGCGGGTGACCTGGGGACCGGTATACGCATGGGAATGGCGGTGGGGGCAGCGGCCCTGCGGATGAACCAGGGTTTCGCCATAGCGCCCCTGTATCCGCCCGAAAACGTTCTGTCCGGGATTGTCGTCAATCGCAATGGCCAGCGTTTCATAGCCGAGGATTCCTACCATGGTGTGCTGGGCGACGCCATCGCTTTCCACCAGCAGGGCAAGGCCTGGCTGATCGCTGATGCGAAATCGTCCTACGGCTTGCCGCAGGATAACTTCCCCCTGGTGGCGCAGGCAGGTACCGTCGGCGAACTCGCCCGGCTGGCAGGATTCCCCGGCGGCGCTCTGCAGGACACGGTGGCCTTCTACAATCGCTATGCCAAGAACGGCCGCGACCCCCTGTTCCGGAAGTCGGAGAAGTACCTGCGGCCATTGCAGGGGCCGCCTTACCAGTGCCTGGAGCTTTCGGTGGACCGGGCCTTTTTCCCCGCGCATACTTTCGGGGGCTTGCATACCACAATTCACGGTGAGGTGGTGGGCGCTCTCGGCGAGGTCCTGCCCGGACTGTATGCGGCGGGACGCACCAGCGCCGGCATTCCCACTGCGCCGTATTTCGCCAGTGGGCTGTCACTGGGGGATTGCACCTACTACGGCCGCCGGGCCGGGCGGCGGGCGGCGCAGGCCGAGGTGGCGGCGTGAACTGGCGCCGATTGATTGCCGTGCTGTTACTGGTCCCCGCCTGGGCGCTGGCGCAAGTGCCGGGCGCGGATCAAGTGAGCGTTCCCGAGGGCGATCCCGAGCGGGGTCGACTGGTATTCGGTCCCTGCCGCACCTGTCACTATCCCGATGCGTTCATGGGGCATAACAATGGACCCAACCTGCACCGGATTTTCGGCAAGGTGGCGGGAAAACAACCGGGTTTTGCCTATTATTCAGAGACATTCAAGCAGGCGAATTTCGTCTGGACGCCGCAACTGCTGTACCTTTGGCTGGCGGATCCCCTGGCCATGTTTCCGGGTACCACCATGATGAGCCTCGGTGTCCCGGACCCGCAGGACCGGGCCGACCTCATAGCCTACCTGAAGCTGGCAAGTACTCGCGAGGAGGGAGCAAGCCCGGATGAATGAACAGCCGCTGCGCAGCGTACTTTATATGCCGGGTTCGAACCAGCGCGCCATGGACAAGGCCCGCGGGCTAGCCGCAGACGCCATTATCTTCGATCTGGAAGATGCGGTTGCACCCGAGGCCAAGGTCGCTGCCCGCGCCGCTGTGGAGGCACAGTTGTCTTCCGGCGGTTACGGTGAACGGCTTCTGGTGGTGCGCTGCAACGGACTCGAAACTGCCTGGGGCGCGGACGACGTGCGGGCGATATGCGCCACCGGGGCCGCCGCCCTGTGCCTGCCCAAGATCGAACAGGTAGCGCAACTGGAGCGGGTAAGGGTGTTGTTGCGGGAAGCCGGCCGCGGCCACATGCCGCTCTGGCCAATGATCGAAACCCCACGGGGCGTGGCCAATGCCGCGGCTATCGCGGCAGTCGACACGGTCGACGTGCTGGTCATGGGCACCACCGACCTGGCCTCGGAAATGCGGGTCCCACACCGGCCGGACCGGCTGGGCCTGCAATACGCCCTGGGACAGGCAGTACTCGCCGCGCGCATGCACGGCAAATGCGTTATCGACGGTGTCTATCTGGATCTCGGCGATGCCGATGGGCTGCTGTCGATCTGCGAGCAGGGGCGTGCATTGGGATTTGATGGCAAGTCCCTCATTCACCCCAGCCAGATCGATGCGGCCAACCGGGCGTTCGGACCGGCCCCGGCCGATGTGGAGCGTGCGCGGCGCCTGCTCGAGGCCTGGTCACAGGCACAGGCGGAGGGCGCGGCCCTGGCGGTGCTGGACGGCAAGCTGGTGGAGATCATGCACGTGGACGACGCCCGCCACACCCTGGCCCTGGCAGAGGCCATCGCGCGCCTCGAGGCGGACGCCGGCGCCTGAGGTGCTCCCTACTTCCTGACGATGACCGAACTGCCGTGACCGAACAGGCCCTGGTTGGCGGTAATCCCCACCTTTGCTCCCACCACCTGGCGGTCCCCGCACTGGCCCCGCAATTGCCAGGTCAGTTCACAGACCTGGGCCAGGGCCTGGGCCGGCACCGCCTCGCCGAAGCAGGCCAGCCCGCCGGAAACGTTGACCGGGATGCGGCCGCCCAGGGCGGTGTCGCCGGCCCGCAACAGCGCGGCCGCCTCGCCGCGCGGCGCCAGTCGCAGGTCCTCGATCCAATCCAGTTCCAGTGCGGTGGAGAGGTCGTATACCTCGGCCAAATCGACGTCCTCCGGACCGATACCAGCCTCCTCGTAGGCTTTCAAGGGCAGGTTGGCGCGGAAGCTCTGCGCCTCCACGCCCTCGGCGAAGGCCGAGTCTGTGGCGATATCCGGCATTTCCACCACTTCACTGGCGAAGGTCGGGGTAACGGTGGAGATGGCCGCTACCCGCGGCGCGTCTCCCTTGCCGAGTTTTTCTGCGTAATCCAGGCTGGAGACGATCAGTGCTGCGCCGCCGTCAGAGGTGGCGCAGATGTCCATCAGGCGCAGGGGATCGGCCACCATAGCGGAAGCCGCCACGTCTTCGGCAGTAAAGCACTTGCGGTAGCGGGCGCGGGGATTCTTGCTGCCGATCAGGGAGTTCTTCACCTTGACCGCGGCAAAATCCTCGAGGGTATCGCCGTACAGGTCCATGCGGCGTCGTGCATACAGGGCGAAATAGGTCGGATTGGTAATGCCGAGGTAGAATCGCACCCAATCAGGGTCCTCGGGACGATAACCACCGGCCGGCGCAAGAAAGCCTTTCGGCGTGGTGTCGGCGCCGACCACCAGGGCCACGTCACATTGACCTGCCAGTATTTTGGTACGGGCCGCAGCCAGGGCCTGTGAGCCCGAGGCGCAGGCCGCATAGGAGGTGTTGACCTCCGCGCCCTGCCAGCCCAACGCCTGCGCAAACGTCGCGCCGGCGACGTAACCAGGATAGCCGCAGCGCACCGTGGCACCACCCGAAACGAAGCCGACGTCCCGCCAGGGCACGCCGGCGTCGGCCAGGGCCTCACGCGCAGCTGCCACGCCATATTGGACGAAGTTGTGACCCCACTTGCCCCAGGGGTGCATGCCGGCGCCTAGTATTGCGATTTCCTGGGACATATCAGTCTCCTTGTCCGGCCAGCGGTCGCCACTTCCAGGTGACTTTGGTTTCCTCTGCCGTCTCGTGCAGGGTTTCCAGAACGAGTTCCATGGGCATGCCCACCCGCAGGTCTTCGACGCCGACGCCACGCACCACCTGGCCCAGTACCACCATCTGTTCTTTTTCCAGGCGCACCGCCGCGATTGCATAGGGTTCAAAGGGGTCCGGGGCGACGAAGGGCTCCGGCGGCTGGTAGCAGGCATTGGTATAGCTCCACACCTGGCCGGTGCGGCTCAGCTGCACCTCCTTGAAGTCCGTGCTGTCACAGTTGGGATTGCGGCAGTAATGTTCCTGCCGCGGGAAAAAATAGCTGCCACAGGACTGGCACTGGCTGCCAATCAACCGCGGTTCCTCAGCCATTGTGTGCCAGCCCTCAATGGCGGCGACTACGGGTTTGTCGCTCATGTGCGGTCTCCGTGGAAAGCGGCGGTCAGGGTACTAGGGGGCGCCAGCGCAGGCAAGAAAAGGGGTTTATCAATGCAGACCTGCCTTGCCTGCGCGGCCGCACTGGGGCACAGTTGGGTGATGTGTGGACGGGTGAATATAGTCGACAATCCCGGTATTCAGCAGTTGCTGCGCGATCTCGGCATCGACCTGAAATTGCCACAGGGAATCAATGTGGCGCCTACCGAACCCCTGCCCCTGGTGCGCAATCCAGAGGGCTCCGCGCGACTTGACTATGCGCGCTGGTGGCTGACGCCGTCCTGGACGCCGCGGGTGGACCAGCGCTACGCCATGTTCAACGCCCGGGCGGAAACCCTGTCCCGCAGCAAGGCCTTTCGCCGTCCCTTTCACAGCCAGCGCGGACTGGTGCCCGTATCGGCCTTCATTGAGTGGCGGCCTGAGGGTGGCGCCAAGCAGCCCTGGCTGATCAGCAACGACGATGGCGCGTTGGCCCTGGCCGCCCTGTGGGACCTGTGGCAGGGCGACGGCGAGCCCCTGCTGTCCTGCACCGTGGTAACCACCGCTGCCGCGGAGGCCTTCACCCCCTGGCATCGCAGGATGCCGGTGACGCTGCTCCCCGGCGAGCGTGAACGCTGGCTGGACAATGGCGTCGTCATCGACAGCACCGACCCGCTGTTCAGGCCGGAATTGAAGGAGGACTGGCTGCTGACGCCACTGGACCGGGCGGTAAACAATGCGCGGAACAAGGCACCGGAGTTAATGACCGGCCTGGCAGAGCCGCTGCGGCTGGTGGCGGAATAACGGATTGAGGAGCGGTTGTTGGAGGTCATTCGATGGGGCATATTGGCGGGAATCCGGTGGGTTATATCAGCAGGGAGGAGGGGTAGAGAATGGGAACTTACGCCATGACGGGCGGCGCGACGGGTATCGGCGCAGAATTCAGGCGGCAGATGACGGCGGCGGGCCATACGGTGATCTCGGTGGATATCAAGGAAGGGGATATCATCGCCGACCTGTCCACTGCGGCGGGTCGCCAGGCCGCTGTCGAGGGTGTTCGAGCGCGCGCCTCCGACGGCCTGGACGGCTTTATTCCCTGCGCCGGGCTGCCGCCGGTCGCTCCGCTTGACACGATTGCCCGGGTCAATTATTTCGCGGTAACCGCCACCGTCGCCGGTTTGCGCGACCTGGTGGCAAGAAAACGCGGCTCGGTGCTGCTGGTGTCCTCCAACTCGGCCCCCATGATCCCGGCGGATGACCCCTTCGTCAGCGCCTGTCTCAGCGGCGACGAGGAGGCCGCGGTGGCGGAAATATCCACCCGCGACGGACATACTGCCTACGCGGGATCCAAGCGCGCCATCACCATGTGGATGCGCCGGAACGTGACGGAATATGCCGCGGGCGGGGTGCGCATGAATGCGGTGGCGCCGGGAATTACCATGACGCCGCTGACTGAACAGGTTTTCGCTGACGAGCAGTTGGGGCAGGCCATGCGCGAGTTTGGTGAATCGGTTCCCTGGGGCGGAACCGCGCAGCCGGAACAGATTGCCAGTGTGATGACATTCCTTTGCAGTGAGGCGGCAAACTTCGTCTGTGGCGCTGTCTATTTTGTCGATGGTGGCTCTGACGCCATGCTGCGCCCGGACGACTTCTAACCGTCTATACCCCCGCTCGCAGCGGCAAACCTACTCGGCACTTTCCAGGTCGGCGCGGATAGCGCCGGCCATCTCGGCACTCAGTTGGCGAAACAGCTCGCTGTACGCCGGGGGCAGGGCCGCCGGGCTGAGCTCGCCGCCGGGCAGGCCGGTCTGCAGCCGGGACATGCGCCGGGTCAGGGTGGCGCCGTTGGCCGGATGGCGCAGCTCCCACTCCACCAGTGCCTCGGCGCTGTCACGGCTGGCATCCAGTGCCAGCACCCGCAGGGTGACGCCATAGTCGGGCGTCTGGCCGGGGGACCAGGGGAAGGATTGCAGGTTCTGGGTCCCGAGTTCGGCAGCAAGGTTCAGGCCCACCACTCGGCGGATACCATCCTTCAGGGGTTCGGCCCAGCGCTCCGCAGACTCGATATGCAGCTGGTTGCCGGTTTTGCTGTAGACCATGCTGTTGCGGTTGAGGTACTCGGGGATATCCACCGGACCTATCCCGATGGCGGGTGACTGGTCCAGACCGGTGGTGCGCACGTCGGCGCTGAGCAGGTAGTAGTTGCTGGGCGGGGTACTGCCGCAGCCCGCTACCAGCGCCAGCGACACGATGCCGGCCAGCATTGCGGTGAGGGTTTTCATTTCGGCTCCTCTTTGCGGCCTTTCAACAGGGCCTCCGGTTGTTCTTCCAGGCTGCGTGCCAGCAGTCGCAGGGCGCGCCCGGCACCGGCCAGCTCCGCAAGGGCCTGGTTCAGCTGGTAGGTGGTGGCGGAATCCGGTGCCAACATCCCCTGGGCATTGGATGCGGCCTGCTCGAAGGCAGTGATGGCCTGCGTCAGCTGCGCCAGGCTGTCGCGGGCGGCGCCGGACAGTTTCGGCAGTTCCATGTTGGCGGTTTCCACCGTGCTCGCCGCCTGCTCCAGGACCTGGTCCAGGCGAGGGCCGGAGCTTTGCAGCTGGGCGTTCACCTGCTCGCTCAGCTGGGCCACCGAGCGCAGGGTGGACTGGATGTCTGCCGGGATCTGCTGAAACGCCTCGTCGCTGGTAAAGGAGGACAGACTCTCGGCGATAGTGGCCAGGTGCTCGGTCATCCTGGGTATGTCGATGGCGGCGATCTCGCGGGTGATGCGCTCCAGGTCAGTGGGGATGGTGGGGATCTGGGTGTAGTCGGATTCGATATCGACCAGTTGCACCTCGCTCTCCGGATGGAAGTCCAGCTGTACGTAGAGCAGACCGGTCAGCAGGCTCTGGGTGTTGAGCTGGGCGCGCATGCCGCGGGCGATCAGTTCATCGGTATAGTCGGCGTTGTTGCCGCGGCCACGGTAGCGAAGATTGCTGGGATTCAGCTCGGCCTCTACCACCATGATCACCTCGATGGTCTCGGTATCCAGAACGAGCTTGATATCGGTCACCTGGCCGATCTGCACCCCGCGCAGAGCCACGGGTGCTCCCAGCGTCAGGCCTTTCACCGACCCGTCGAACACCATGACCACCTTGTCCCGGCCGCTGCCCAGGCCAGTGCCGCTGATGAAAAATATCGCACCGATGGCGATTACCAGGGCGCCGACGATAAAGGCACCGATCGCCACCGAATGTGGCCTTTCACTCATGTCGCTCTCCCTCGGCGCTGATACTGCGTGTCAGGAATTGTCTCACAATGGCCTGCTCGCTGTGTTCCCGCAACTCTTTCGGGTCGCCATAGGCGATCATGGTGCGGCTGCCCGCATCCAGGTACACCGAATTGGTGGCAATTTCAAAAATGCTCGGCAGCTCGTGGGTAACCATAACCACCGTGGCACCCAGCGATTCCTGCAGCTGGACAATCAGTTCGTCCAGCAGGCGGGAGCTGATCGGATCCAGCCCGGCGGAGGGCTCGTCGAAGAACAGGATTTCGGGATCCAGCGCGATCGCCCTGGCCAGGGCGGCCCGCTTGCGCATGCCGCCGGAAATTTCAGAGGGATAATAGGCCTGGTAACCCGCCAGGCCCACGAGGGCCAGCTTGTACGCTACCAGCTCTTCGATTTCCCTGGTCGAGTAATCGGAATACAGCTGCAGGGGCAGCGAGACATTCTGGCCCAGGGTCATGGCGCTGAACAACCCGCCACTCTGGTAGGTAATGCCCCAGCCCTGGCGCATTTTGCCGCGCTCGGCTTCGTCGGCCTGGGTGAAGCTCACGCCATTGTAGAGAATATCGCCGGTGGTCGGTTCCAGCAGGCCCAGCATGTGCTTCAGCAGGGTGCTCTTGCCGCAACCGGAGCCGCCCATGATGACAAAAATATCGCCGCGATAAATGGTGAAGTCCAGCGCCCGCTGAATGACCCGTCTACCGTAGGCCATGGTGAGCGCCTGTACCTCGATATGGGCGGCAGAGGTCAAGGTCAGATGTCCAGCTGTTGGCACAGGATATTGATCGCTGCATCCGCCACGATCAGGTAGACCACCGCCGTGACGACCGCCTCGGTGGCCGCCTGACCGACTGCCGCAGAGCTGCGCCCGGAGTTGATGCCCGAGCGGCAACCGGCAATAGCGATCAACAGGCCAAAGACGACGCTCTTGACCAGGCCGACCATCAGGTGGTCGGCGCCCAGGACAGACTGACCCTCCTTCACGTATTGCAGGAGGGTAATGCCCATGCCGCCGGAGACGATGGCGCCACCGAGGATGCCGAGTACATTGGCATAGAGCGTCAACAGAGGCATGGTCAGGACCAGGGCCAGCATCCGCGGTACCACGAGAAACTCCATGGGGGAGATGCCCATGGTGGTGATGGCGTCGATTTCCTCATTGGTCTGCATGGTGCCCAGTTGCGCAGCGTACGCGGCACCGGTACGCCCCGCCATGACCACCGCCGTCATCAACACCCCCATTTCCCGCATCATGCCGACGACCACGAGGTCGGCAACGTAGATTTCGGCCCCGAATTGACGTAACTGGACCGCGCCAAGGTAGGCCAGAATCATGCCCACCAGGATAGAGACAAGGCTGATGATGGCGAATGCATCGGGTCCGGCCTGGTAGCAGAAGTTGCGAAAATCCACCCAGCGGGTATTGGCCCGCCCGCTCGCCAGCCGGCCCAGGGCGATGGCGGTCTCGCCGATGAAGGCCAGGTGTTCCCGGCCGCCTTCCGCAAAACGCTGCAACATAAGGGCGGGATGCAGTAACAGGGACGGACCCCCGCCGGCGGAATCGGTGGATTTTTGCGGCGGAACCGCCGTGGCCACCTGCAGCAGCCGCTCCACCCCGTCCGGCAGCTGCCGGAAGCGGACTTCCATGCCTTCATGCACGCAGTGATCGTGGCATTGGAGCAGAAAGGCGGGGAGAATGGCGTCCCACTGCGATACCTCGCTGCCCTCGACGGTCAGCCGGCTGCTCGCGAGCCCGCTCAACTCCCGCCGCAGACCTTCGAACGGTGGGCAGTCGGCACCCTCCAGCCAGTCCCCGGCGAGGCTCAGGAGCAGCTCATCAGCGGACTCCTCCTGCAGGATAAAGCGGGGTTGCTGTTCATTCATAAGCCGTCCAGGGCCCTTCGACGCACAATGCGCAGTGTAATCAGGGCCGGGGGGGCTGCCAAGGGATTACTGGAACGGCAGGGGATCGCGCAGGGGAGCGATGATGTCGTAGGCTTTCTGGTAGATATCCCTGACCGGGGTCCGGTTATCCGCCTCCCGGCGGCGGGAAATCATGGTCACCGGGAACAGGTAGTTGTCGGAATCCTTGTAGCGCAGCGCCCGGCTGCGGCCCACGCGGTCCTCATAGATTACCCAGTGCATACCCAGGTCCTTCGCCAGCAGGTCGCCCAGGACCACGCCCATGGCCTGCAGGGTACCCGTATCGGTGGGCCGCACCAGCTCGCGGTCCAGCAGCATCTGCAGCAGGGGCAGGTCATTTTCCCTGTTGCGCCTGATCTGACTGCCGAAATGGCGCCGCACCAGGTCGTCAATGAGTTCCCGCTGCTGGCTCATGTATTGCCGGTCCAGATAGGACAGTTCGCTGATCCTGGCCTCGTCCTGGGCTACCGCCATCGGTGCCAGGAAGAGGCCGGACAACATACCCAGCAGGGACAGTCTGAGCAGGTAGCGCATATGCAGTCCTCAATCGCCTTTTCAGGGCACAGGATAGGGCTTCAATTTGCCGTAATCCAGTTGTCATCCGGCGCCCTACATGGATAATGGCCCAACTCGCGGCGGGCTGCAGCCCGTGCCCGCCCCTGTCCAATGAAAACCTGGAGATTGTTGATGATTACCGGCAGCATCGTCGCACTGGTCACCCCCATGCATGCCGACGGCAGTGTGGACTGGGCCAGCCTGGAGCGGCTCCTCGATATGCACGTGGCGGCTGGTACCGCGGCCATCGGCGCCGTGGGCACCACAGGTGAGAGTTCGACCCTGAGTGTCCCGGAGCACTGCGAGGTCATCAAGCACTGTGTCAGCTACTGCGCTGGCCGGATCCCGGTGGTGGCGGGGACCGGGGCCAACTGTACCCGCGAGGCGATCGAGTTGACCCGCACAGCGGCTGATGCCGGCGCCGACGCCTGCCTGCTGGTGACGCCCTACTACAACAAGCCCTCGCAACGCGGCCTGTACGAACACTACAAGGCGATCGCGGAAGCGGTGGCAGTCCCGCAGATTCTTTATAATGTGCCGGGTCGCACGGCCTGTGACCTGGCCAATGACACGGTAGACCGGCTGGCGGACCTGGAGAATATTGTGGGCATCAAGGATGCCACCGGGAACATAGCCCGTGGCGGCGAACTGATAGAGCGCTGTGGCGACCGCATTGCCGTGTACTCTGGCGACGACGCCACCGCCATGGAACTGATGCTGCTCGGGGGCAAGGGCAATATATCGGTCACGGCCAACATCGCGCCGGCGGCCATGGCGGATTTATGCCGCCTGGCGATGGCGGGCGATCGCAGTGGGGCGGAGGCGATCAACAGCTTGCTCAAGGACCTGAATCGGGACCTTTTCCTCGAGGCCAACCCGATACCGATCAAGTGGGCCCTGTACAGGCGCGGCCTGATAGAGGAAGGTATTCGCCTGCCGCTGACCCCACTGGACGAGAAATATCACGCGGCGGTGGAAGCATCCATGGAGGCGGCGGGAATTTGATGAAGCAAGTGTCTCGCAAGTTGCGCACCCTGGTGGTGTTGTCGCTGCTGCTGCCCGTGAGCGGTTGTGGTTTTCTGTTCGGTGACGAAGGCGTATTCCGAGACCGTGCCGAGGATTACAAGAAAGCACCCGAACTGCCGGTAATCGAGGTGCCGGAAGGTAAGGACTCCGACGCCCTGCACGAGATCTACGCCATTCCCGAAATCCAGGAAAGTGTGGTCCTGGCAGGGGAGTTCGAAGTTCCGCGGCCCACGCCGCTGGTGGTGGGTGAGGGGGAGGATGTCGTCCGTATCCAGAAGCTCGGCGATGAAAGCTGGGCGCTGGTCTCGGTTGCGCCGGGTCAGCTGTGGCCCCAGGTCCGCAGCTTCCTGTCCGCGGCCGGTATTCCGGTAAGCCGACTCGATGCGCGAGCCGGCGTCATGGAAACCAACTGGCTGGAGTTGGAAAACAAGCCGCTGAAATCCCGGTTTCGCTTTCGTATCGAGCGCGGCGTTCAGCGGGGCTCCTCGGAATTGCACGTGCTGCAGATGAACCAGGTGGGTGACGGCAGCACCTGGCCCACCAGTTCCGACGATATCGAGCAGGAAGCAGAGATGCTGCGCTCCGTTTCCCAGTACGTGGCCAACAGCGCTGACACGGCGCCGGTTTCCATGATCGCCGACCAGGCGATCAGTGCCAGCGGCAAGGTTGCCCTGCGCGAAGCATCCGCCGGCTATACCTACGTCGAACTGGAACTGCCCTTCAATCGCGCCTGGGCTTCCGTGTCCAGGGCCCTGCAGCGGTCCGGTTTCGAGATCACCGATCGCGACCGTAGTGCGGGTCGCTTCTACGCCCGGTTCACCGGGCCCCAGGAAGAAGAGGAAGAGGGCTGGTTTGACTGGTTGTTTGGTGGTGGCGACGAGCACCCGCTGGCGGGGCAGGATTTTATTATCAGCATCGACTCCCAGGGCGAGGAAATGGTTCATGTCCGGCTGTGGCTGGCGGACGAGACGGCGACGCTGGCAAAACGGGATGAGCAGTCACTGTTGACGCTGATCAAGGGCAATATCAGTTAGTGTCACCCCGGGTGGTTTGAGGAGGACGAAATCGATTATGCGATTCGCTTCCCTGGGCAGCGGCAGTAAGGGTAACGCTACCCTGGTGGCCGGGGCCGGTACCCTGGTAATGATCGACTGCGGTTTTTCGGTCAGGCAGGCCACCCTGCGGCTGCAGGCCCTCGGCGTCGACCCCGCGGAGTTGGACGCGATCCTCGTCACCCATGAGCACAGCGATCACAGCGCTGGCGTGGCCGCTTTTTCCCGACGCTACCAGGTACCGGTTTACCTGACCCACGGCACACACGGTACAGGCCGTTGCGACGGCGCATTCGAGTACCGCCCCTTCAACGCCGGCGAGCGCTTCCAACTCGGGGGGCTGGAAATTCATGCGGTCGCGGTGCCCCACGACGCGCGCGAACCCTGTCAGTATCGCATTCAGTGCCAGGGCCGTTCGCTGGGCGTGTTGACCGACCTGGGCAGTGTCACGGATCACGTGCTTGACAGCTACAGGAGCTGTGACGCCCTGCTGCTGGAGTTCAATCACGAACTGGAATTGCTGCTGCAGGGTAATTACCCCCCCGGCCTCAAGCGCCGGGTGGCGGGCGACTGGGGGCATTTGAGTAACCAGCAGGCCTCGGAACTGCTTGCCACGCTGGACTGGCACGGTCTGCGTCACCTGGTGGTCGCGCATGTCTCGGAAAACAACAATTGTCCGCAACGCACCGCCGATACGATCAGGGCCGTCATGGGCGACCTGGAGCGCGTGACCTGGGCCAGCCAGGGTGAGGGCTTTGGCTGGCTGACCCTGGACTGAAGCGAGGGCGCGGGCAGCGCTATTCGGGGGCTAGTCTTGCTGCTCCCGTTGCGCGGTGGCTTGCGCATGCGCCTCCTCGCTGGCCCGGTCGCGCTTCCAGCGGCGGTTACTCCACAACCAGCTTTCCGGTTCGGCGCGAATGGCCCGTTCCGCCAGCTCCGCGTAGCGCTCGGTAATCATGTGACTGTCCTTGTCGTAGGGTGGCTCCGCAAGGCGGTGAAACTCCAGTTCGTAATGGCCGCGACGCAGGCGCCGGCACTGGGCGAACAGGACCGGGAATTTGGTCATCTTGGCTATGACTTCCGTGCCCAGGTAGAAAGCCGACTCCTGGTTCAGGAAACGGGTCCAGTAGGTACGCTCGTGCCGGGTTGGCGCCTGGTCGGCCACCATGACAAAGAGGCGGAATTCCCGCCGTCTGCGCAGGATGTCCCGGGTGGATTCCTCCATGGACAAAGGCCGGGAGCCGAACTGGCTGCGTATGTTGAATATCAGCCGATCGACGGCCTCGTTGTGCAGCGGCTTGTACACCGGGTCTATGGGAACGCCGAGTGCCGCTACCGCCCCGTGTAACATCCACTCCCAGTTGCCCTGGTGGATTGTCAGCACGATGACCGAATCCCTGAGCCCGTTACTCGCCTCTCGCAGCACCTCAGGGTTGCGCACGTGCATGCGCCGGAGGAAATCCTCCCGCCGCATACGGCGAGCCCTGACGATTTCAAAAGCCACCTGGCACAATTGGCGGTAGAAACGTTTGCTCAGAACTGTGATCTCCTTCGCGCTTTTGTCAGGAAAAGCGCGGGACAGGTTCTGACGCACCACTGCTTTGCGGTAGCCTGAGACATAGTAGAGCAGCAGGTAAGCCAGCCAGGCTATCAGGTATAAAACCGGTAGAGGCAGCCAGGCAAGCGCGCGATAGATCAAGGGGCTGCGGCCTCCTGCCTCACTCAGCGCTTGCAGTGCTGCGGCAGCAGCAGTGATTCCAGCGTGATCAGGGCGGCCTGGTCCGGGCAGCGCAGGGAGCCGTTACCGCGCAGGTCCAGCACGGCCAGGGCGGGTAACCGGTAGAGAGGGATCGGGTCGATCACGCGGTTCCCGTTGAGGTACAGTTCCTGCAGCGAGGTGATGGCCGACAGCGGAGCCAGATCGGTAATCTCGTTGTGCGACAGCTCAATGCGGGACAGCGCGGTGAATGTGGCCAGCCCCTTGAGCGAGGCGACGGCGGCACCGGGACAGTCGAGTTCCTGCAGCTGTGCGGCGCTGGAGACCTTGTATTCGGCGATGGCCCGGGCCACGCAGTCTGCCAGTGCCGGGTCCTCGATGGAGTAGTCGCTGAACAACGGCCTGGGCGTGTAGACCACACGGTCGTTGACGGTCAGGTCGTAACTGCTGCAAGCACCGAGCAGGACCGGAGAAAAGATGAATAAAAAAATAAGCAATCGCCTGATCATGAGTCATCAGTTCTCCGTGACTGGGTGCCTGTAACGTGGTTCGCCGGGCGGCACACCCCTATAATGCTACCGTGTCCCAAAGACAAAAACGAGCATGGCCATGACAGACAACCCCTACAGTGCGTCGACTGCAAGTCCCGGTCGCGATGCCGTTCCAGCCGTCATCAGTATCGTGCAACGCGGCAATCTCAAGGTGCTGGAAGAGACCTTGCGCAAACAATGGCGACTGGGCCAGAACATGGTGCTGTGCTGGGGAGCGGACGAGCGCGGGCTCCTGGTGATTCTCGTGCCCCACTACTTTCTCGGCAACTACAGTGCCACAGTACAGGGTAGCGAGGGTGGCGACAACGAGCACTTCGTCCAGGAACTGCTGTCGGGCCGGCGCCGCAAAAGCCGCGAAGATCTGCTGGCCATTGCCGAGCGCCTCGGTGTCTCTCCCACTTTCATCAAGTTGAATTCGCCACTGGAGGACGAGCCACCGGTACTGGAGGCCGTGGAACAGTTGATCAGGCGGTACGGCCTTGGGTTCGTGCCCCGCCGGGCAGTGCTGCTGTTCGATATCGTGGACTTTTCCCTGCACACACCATTCGAACAGGCCAGCCAGCTGAACAGCCTATCCTATTCCATGAACTCGGCGTACAACAAGCTGCTGGCCCAGGGTATAGAGATCAATTTTGCCCGCACCACCACCGGCGACGGGTATTACGTTTGGAACCGGGACCTGGGTCCCTATTCTCACCAGGACCTGTTCTTCTTCATGGTCCTGGTGGTGGCGGACAATGCCATTGCCCGGGCTGCTTCCCGTGGCAAGACCGTACCGCGCATTCGCAGTGCATTCCACATCGGTAGCCACTACGAGTTGTATCAGGCCGAGGGCATCAACCCCACCGTCTTCAGCTATATCGTCGGCGATGTCACCATCGAACTGGCTCGCATGCTGGACTTCGCCCAACCCGGACAGATTCTGGTGGGGGAGTTCGACTGGGCCGGAGAAAACGGGGTCGGTGCCACGCCGGCGTTCGTGCGGCACTGCAATCTCGAACTCGAGACCCTCAAGGGACTGCGCCTGTCGCGCAAGGAAATTCATACCATGCACTGCCGCCTGTCCACGGTGCGCGATGAGCAGGGGCAGCCGATGCCACGACAGTTTCGCATTACTGACAAGCACGGATTCAGTCGGCAGGCCTACAACCTCGAGGTCGACATAGAGACGGCCGGGGGAGGACTCCGGCTGGGCCTGACCGAAGCGCAATTGCCCGGGGGTGGACCGCCTGCCAACGTCGACAGTGACTCGGCGCCGGCGTTGGCTGGTGCGGACGGGCCGGTGGCTGGAAATCCGGTCGCAGCCGGCAGTCAGGGCGCCGGAGACTGACCTGTGCTGGATCCGGCCCGGCGCGGGCATATGGACGTGAGCAATACGGTGGATGTAACCGATCCCACCGATGTTACCGCGGCATTGCGCCGTATCCTGGATCGTCGCTACCCGGAATACGACTTCTCCCCGGTCGACCGCCTGGTTGGGGACCTGGACCGCCTGTACCGCGGCGATTACCCGGGTTTCCGCGCCTGTGACGTGGCCTACCACGACCTGCAGCACGTTATGGATGTGAGCCTGGCCATGGTCCGGCTGATCGATGGCTACGAGAGCCGGCACCAGGACGGAGCCCGGCTGGGCCCTGAGCGGGCGCTGGCCGGCGTGGCCGCGGCGCTCTTTCACGACGCTGGCTATATTCGCCGCGAGCGCGACAACCGGCACCGTAACGGCGCCGAGTATACCCGTATTCACGTCAGCCGCAGCGCGCGTTTCCTGTCGGAGTACCTGCCGACGGTGGGCCTGCGGCGACTGCTGCCATGCTGCGAGCGTATCGTCCACTTCACCGGCTACGAACGGGAGATTTCAACCCTGGTGGTGGAGGATTCCGGGGAGCGAGCGCTGGGCGCCCTGCTCGGCACGGCAGACCTGATCGCCCAGATGGCCGACGTCGACTACCTGCGCAAGGTGCGTAAATACCTGTACCGGGAGTTCAGGCAGGGTGGCATGGCGGGCAGGGAGGGGTACTATTCCACCACCGGGACGATCTATCGTTCACCTCAGCACCTGATGGAAGCCACGCCGGGATTTATACAAGATGCCATAGAAACCCGCCTTGAGGGCAGTTTCGGCGGTGTCTATCGTTACGCCGCGGATCATTTTGGCGGTCCGAATCTCTATATGGAGGCCATCGAGCACAACCTCCGCAGCCTGCGGAAGCTACTGCGGCAGCCTGATCGTGCCGCTGCCGGGGTCCGGTGAATACCCCGCCGCGCGCCGGGACCCTGGCCGTCCTGGCAGCCGCGCCTGAGCTGGCGCCGCGGGCCGCGGAACTGGCTGCAGGGCTGCACCTGCCCCTGTTGCCGGTTGCCTCGGACCCGCGCGAGATCGAGACCCACGCGTGCGTTCTGCTGCTGGATGGAGAGGGCCTGGGCCTGCAGGCCTGCGGCCGGGGCGCGCCGGGTGCTGTAAGGGTTGATTTCGCTTCCGCCGCCATGCGCCACCGACGCCGTGCCGGGCATAACGAGTTGCTCGGGCGGGCGGTCGGGTTGGGTAAAAAAGATGTCCTGCGGATTGTGGACGCCACTGCCGGCCTCGGCCGGGACGCGTTCGTGCTGGCGGACCTTGGCTGTCAGGTCCTGATGTGCGAGCGGGAACCGGTGGTCGCGGCGATGCTGTCAGAGGCGCTGGAACGCGGTCGCAGCGAGGCGGGGGAGTGGCTGCCGGCGGTATTGTCGCGCCTGCGACTGGTTGCCGACGACGCGCGACGTTGCCCCGACCTGGCGACTCCTCCCCCTGACGTGATTTACCTGGACCCCATGTTTCCCGAACGCGGTAAAAGCGCCGCGGTAAAGAAAGAGATGGCCCTGTTTCAGCAACTGTTTCAGCGCCCGGACTGGGAGCCCGACGGGGAAGCGCTGTTGCACTGGGCCCTGGCCCAGGACTGTGCGAGGGTAGTGGTGAAACGTCCCCTCAAGGCACCCCTGCTGGCAGGCCGGGCCTCTTCCCATACACTGCGCGGCAAGGCGGTGCGGTTTGACGTCCACGTGCTGCGGGCGCTGAGCTAGTGCGTGGCGGACGAACGCAAGCGCGGGTTCGCGACCATGGTACCGGGACCGGCCACAGAGTATTATCCCGGGGCCACGAGTAAAGGAGGGAGTATGACGGAGTCCAAGACAATAGCCCTGGTGACGGGCGCTTCTTCCGGCCTGGGCGCGGAATTCTGTCGGCAACTGGCCTCGCGGTGTGACGTGATCATCGCGGTCGCCCGGCGCCGGGAGCGCCTGGTCGCGCTGGCCGATGAACTGGCGGGTCGGGTCGAGGTTCACCCGGTGGTCGCCGATCTCAGCAGCGTCGAGGGGGTTGCCCGGTGCCTGGAGGCGCTGCGCCAACAGGGACCGGTGGACATCCTGGTCAACAATGCCGGCAACAGTACTTTCGGTCGCTTCGATGCGCTGGAGATCGGTGGACAACTGGACCAGGTGCGCCTGCACGTCGAGGCGGCGTTGAGCCTGTGCCGGGGGGCGATTCCCTTCATGCGGGAACGCGGCGGCGGACAGATCGTGAACGTGGCGTCGCTGGCCGCTTTTCTGCCGATGAAAGATACCGCGGTGTACGGCGCCGCCAAGGCCTTCCTGCTCAGCTTTTCCGACAGCCTGCAGTACGAGGTCCGCGAGGCAGGCATCCACGTGCAGTGCCTCTGTCCGGGCCTGACCCGCACCGGGATTCACTATACCGAAGAGATGGCGGACTTTGACCCGGCGCGTACGCCGGCGGAACTGTGGATGGAAGCGGATACCGTGGTGGCCGCGAGTCTCGAAGCCTTCGGCGGACCGACCGTGGTCGTGCCGGGGGAGCACAATATCGCGGCGGCCCGGGCCGGGTTGCAGGCCCGGCTCGATTCACTGCAGTAGCAGTCGCTGCAGCAGGCCGCGGTAGATCGCGGTCAGGCGGGGCAGGTCGGCCACGCGCACTTCCTCGTTGACTTTGTGGATCGTTGCGTTGACTGGCCCGAGTTCCACTACCTGTGCCCCCGTGGGCGCGATAAAGCGTCCGTCCGAGGTGCCGCCGGCGGTGGACAGTTGCGCCTCCAGACCGGTGACCTCGCGAATGCTGTCCAGGGCTGCCGCCACCAGTTCGCCGCGCGGGGTCAGAAAGGGTTGCCCGCTGAGTTCCCAGTCCAGCTCATAGTCGAGGGAGTGGGAGTCCAGAATCGCCTCCGTGCGGCGGCGCAGCTCGGCGTCGGTCACCCCGGTGGAAAAACGGAAGTTGAAGCGCACCTCGAGCTCGCCCGGGATGACGTTGGTGGCTCCGGTGCCGCCGTTGATATTGGAAATCTGGAACGAGGTGGGCGGGAAAAACTCGTTGCCGCTGTCCCAGTGTTCCCGGGCCAGCGCGTCCAGGGCCGGCAGGGCGCGGTGAATCGGGTTGTCCGCCAGGTGCGGGTAGGCGATATGGCCCTGCACCCCACGCACCCTGAGCGTCGCCCCGAGTGATCCCCTGCGGCCGTTCTTGACCACGTCCCCGAGCTCGACGCTGGAGGAAGGTTCACCCACCAGGCAGTAGTCGATGGCCAGGTTCTGCTGCTGCAGGTGCTCGACGACGCGGACGGTCCCGTCAACCGCCGGACCCTCCTCGTCGGAGGTGATCAGGAAGCCGATACTCCCCGGGTGGTCCGGGTGTTCCGCCACGAACTCCTCGCAGGCGACCACCATGGCCGCGAGGCTGGCCTTCATATCCGCCGCGCCGCGGCCTGCCAGTATGTCGCCCCGCAGGGTCGGTTCGAAGGGCGGCGATCGCCATTTCGACCCGGGCCCGGCGGGCACCACGTCGGTATGGCCGGCGAAGACCAGCAGCGGGCCGCCCGCGCCCCGCCGCGCCCAGAAATTCTGTACGTCACCGAAGGGCAGGGGCTTGCACTCAAAGCCGATGGCACGCAGCCGGTCCATCATTACTGCCTGGCAGCCGGCGTCTACCGGGGTGACCGAGGGGCGGCGCATCAGGTCCAGGCAAAGATCGAGGGTCGGGTTCACGGTACGGTTGGCAGCCCTCAGTTGTGGGCGTGCAATTCCTCGTTCAGCTCAATGGCGGATTTGTTGGTCAGGCACTCCACGGCGCCGGTGGTGGAGTTGCGCCGGAACAGCAGGTCGGATTTTCCGGCCAGGTCGCGGGCCTTGACGGTTTCCACCGGCATGCTGTCGGCATCCAGCATGGTGACCTTGGTACCGGCAGTGACGAACAAACCTGACTCGATGGTGCAGCGGTCGCCCAGGGGTATGCCGAGGCCGGCATTGGCGCCGATCAGGCACTCCCTGCCCACCGAGATCACGATGTTGCCGCCACCCGACAGGGTGCCCATGGTGGAGCAACCGCCACCCAGATCAGAGCCTGCTCCCACGTGTACGCCAGCAGAAATTCTCCCCTCGATCATGCCCGGTCCGTCCGTGCCGGCATTAAAGTTCACGAAGCCCTCGTGCATGATCGTGGTGCCCTCGCCCAGATAGGCCCCGAGGCGCACCCGCGCGGTGTGGGCTATGCGCACACCGGTGGGAACCACGTAATTGCTCATCTTGGGGAATTTGTCCACGCAGCTGACCTCGAGGGTCTCCCCCCGAAGTCGCGCCGCCAGCTGGCGAGCGGGCAGTTCGTCGATGGCGATGGCGCCCTCGCTGGTCCACGCCACGTTGGGCAGTACCCCGAACAGGCCATCGAGCACTGTACCGTGCGGCTTGACCAGTCGGTGGGACAAGAGGTGCAGTTTCAGGTAGGCCTCGGGTACTGTGCGCGGTGCGCTGTCCTCGCCCAGCAGGACCGACACGACAGGTGCCTGACTGCCGCGCAGGCTGGCGGCCAGCTCGGCCTGATCGCTCTCGCCGGCCTGCCGCAGGGCCTCTTCCAGGGCTGTCAACTGGCCCGCATCCAGGGCCTGGTCGTTGTCCAGCCCGGCGGCTGCCGCGACGATGGCCGTCGATGGTCCGAGCAGGGGGCGCGGATAGAACACCTCGAGCCACGCCCCCTTGCCGTTATGGGTGCCCACGCCGAGTCCAAAAGCGAACGCGCTGTCTGTCATGCCGATTCCTGTTGTCCGGGGCACGCGCCTAGAGCGTGTGCAGATTGAAGGTCCGCTCGTAACTGGCGGCCTTGAAACCGACTATTCGCTGGCTGCCGGTATCCAGCACCGGCCGTTTCACCAGGGTCGGGTGTTCCAGGATGGCCGCCAGGGCCGAGTCCTCATCCATGTTCTCGCGAACATCCGGGTCCAATTGCTTCCAGGTCGTGCTGCGGCGGTTGACCAGGTTTTCCCAGCCCAGTTCCTGCAACCACTCCCGCACCTGTGCTGCATCGATGCCCTGTTCCCGAAAATCGTGAAAGTGGTAGTCAACGCCGTGTAACTCCAGCCAGCGGCGGGCCTTTTTCACCGTATCGCAGTTCTTGATGCCGTACAGCGTGGTCACGCGTCTACCCCTGTTCAGTGGCCGCGTAATATAGCACACCGGGCCGGTGAATATAGCCGCCGGCCGCCGGGAAGTCGCTGGCGTGCGCCCGTGTCAAGCAGTATCAAGACAGGTAAAAAAGTGTAAAAGCGCGGGGTTCAGCTTGGTCGGCGGAGTCCTTTCTGATTAGTATCGGGCTTATGAATACCGTTGTGCTGATCTCGATTCGGCGCCTGGCGCTGATACCGACCCTGCTGCTGGCCTGTGCCGTGTCACCCGTCCAGGCCGAGCGCCTGAGGGGTGAAGAGGCCGCGTCCCGTCTCGCTTCGCGGGCGACCTTCGGCATGTCGTACCAGCAGATTCTGGCCATCCACGAAACCGGTGAGCGGCGCTGGATGCGTGAGCAGTACGAACTGCCGCCCAGCTCGCATGACGCGGTGGTGGATCAGCTCTATGCGCTGCTTGACTCCGGCCAGTTTGATGAGCAGGTGCGGAACAACCCGAACGTGGAACAGGTATTCCGGCGCCTGGCCTGGTGGCACCGCAGCATGACGGCCGAGGACCAGTTGCGGCAGCGGGTGGCATTTGCCCTGAGCGAAATATTCGTCGTGTCCGACCATGTGCCGGCCCTGATGCGGTTCCCCTATGCCCTGAGTAATTATTACGACACCCTGCTGGAACATGCCTTCGGCAACTACCGCGACCTGTTGCGCGCGGCTACCCTGCACCCCGCCATGGGGGTGTACCTGAGTCACCTGGGCAATGCCAAATCCGACCCGGAGGCCAATACCTTTCCGGACGAGAATTACGCGCGGGAAGTCATGCAGCTGTTTTCCATCGGCCTGTTCGAGCTGAATCCCGACGGCACCGAGATACTGGGCGATGAAGGCCAGCCCGTTCCCACTTACGACAACGAGGATATCCGGGAATTTGCCCGGATATTCACCGGTTTGAGCTTTGCCGGCTCCAACTTCCAGATTCGCCTCGGCACGGTAAATTTTCGCGAACCAATGGAGATGTTCGACGCGTTTCACGAGCAGGGCGAAAAGCACCTGTTGCGGGACGAGGTGGTTCCCGCCGGCCAGACCGGTATGGAAGACCTGGAGCAGGCCATCGACAACCTGTTCAATCACCCCAATGTCGGTCCTTTCTTCGGCCGGCGGCTGATCCAGCGGTTGGTTACATCCAATCCCTCACCGGCCTACGTGGCGCGGGTGACAGCCGCTTTCAACGACAACGGCGCCGGTGTGCGCGGCGATATGCGGGCAGTGCTCGAGGCCGTGCTGCTGGATCGGGAGGCGCGCGTCCTGCCGCGGGAGAAAAGTCACCGCGGCAAGCTGCGCGAGCCCCTGCTGAGGGTTATCGCCGTGCTGCGCCAGCTGCGGGTGTCCAGTCCGGACGGTTTCTATGCCAATACCGGTTATGTGGTGCAGGAACAGACCCAGCAGCATCCGCTGTCGGCTCCCAGCGTGTTCAACTTCTTCCTGCCGGACCACAGCCCGGTCGGGCCCATTGCCGAAGCGGGGCTGGTGGCGCCGGAGTTCCAGATCACCAACAGCGGCAGTATTGTGACCCTGTCCAATATGCTGGAGCGAATCCTGCTGGCCGGGCTGGCCAACGACCTGCCGCGTCCGCCTTTCTCTGCGGCGCAGCTGGATTTCAGTGACTACCGGGAACTGGCGCGCAAGCCCGCCCGCCTGCTGGACCGGCTGGATCTGGTGATGACCTACGGCACCCTGCGCCCCGAGACCCGGCGGCATATCCGGGCCACCATCGGCCAGATCCAGGACCCCGGCCTGCGGGTCCGGGTAGCGCTTTACATGATGTATTTCTCGCCGGATTACGCGGTGGAACTGTAGGGACAGGCGGATGCCAAGTCGACGCAAATTTCTCACTCACAGCTGCGCTCTCGGGGTCGCCGGGGCGACCCTGTCCTCTTCGTTGCTGCAACTCGGTCTGGCCCGCACCGTGGCGGCCCGGGATGACGACTACCGCGCCCTGGTCTGCGTCCTGCTGGCGGGGGGTAACGATTCCTTCAATATGCTGGTACCGCTGGACGATGACCAGTACCAGGCCTACCGCGGCTATCGCTCCGACCTGGCCCTGCCGCAGGACGACCTGCTGCCCCTGCAGGGCGTTGCCGGCAACGGCCGCCAATACGGCCTGCATCCGGGTATGACGGCGCTGCAGTCCCTGTTCAACGACGGCGATGCCGCCCTGCTGTGTAACGTGGGCACCCTGCTGGAACCCTGGCAAGGTGCCGGTGGCCGCCTGCCCCTGGGCCTTTACTCCCACGCCGACCAGATTCAACAGTGGCAAACCTCGGTTGCCGACCAGCGCATGGCACAGGGCTGGGGCGGCCGTATTGCCGATATCCTGCAGGGTCCCGACCCCGTGAACGGAATCTCGATGAACGTCTCCCTGTCGGGCAGCAACGTGTTCCAGAGCGGGCAGACCGTCGCAGAGTACAGCATCAGTCCGGCAGGGGACGGCGCGCCTGGCCTGAACGGCTACGACGACGGCACCGCCGCAGGGGATTTCCGCAAGGCCATGGTAGATGGCCTGCTTGCGGTGGAGCAGCAACACATCCTGCGAAGTGAGTATCGCCGTCGCCTGCAATCCGCCGTTGATGCCCAGCAGTTCTTTACCGCTGCGCTATCGTCGGCACCGCCGCTGGCCACGGCATTCTCAGCCGGATATTTTTCCCAGAGCCTGCGCCAGATCGCCCGGGTGATCAGCGCCAGGCGTGCCATCGGCGCCAGTCGCCAGACCTTCTTTGTGCTGGTTGGCGGCTGGGACCATCACGACGAGGTCCTCGCCAACCAGGCCGCCATGCTGCCGCAGATCAGCGCCGGCCTGGCGGAGTTCCGGGATGCGATGGTGGAGCTGGGCCTGAACGACAACGTCACCACCTTCACCACCTCCGACTTCGGTCGGACCCTGACGTCCAACGGTCGCGGTTCGGATCACGGCTGGGGCGGTCATCACATAGTGATGGGCGGTGCCGTGCGCGGGCGCACTTTCTATGGTGACTTCCCGGAGTTGGACCCGAGCAACCCGCTGGACACGGGGCGGGGTCGCTACGCCCCCACGACCTCGGTGGATGAGTATTTCGCCGAACTGGCCCTCTGGTTCGGGGTGAGTCCCTCGGAACTGGAGACCGTGCTGCCCAATGTGGGTAAATTCTACAGCCCGGGGTCCAGCTCGGCGCCGCTGGGGTTCCTGCTATAGCCTGAGGGCGCGCTTGAGCGCCAGGGGCAGTTTCAGTATCGGGTTCTCCTGTACCAGCCCGTGCTTGTACCAGGGCAGTGCGTAGGCCTTCAGGTCGTCCAGGCTCTGGGGGTGCTCGCGTTTTTCCTTACGCCGCCTGCGCAGGCCCTGGTCGGTATAAGACTGGGGTAACATGCCGGCGATATACGCCAGGGCTGCCGCGGTCTCCAGGTCTCTCCAGCGCAGGCGCCGGGCCTCCTGCTGCAGGTGCTCCGCCGCCACCGCGCGCAACTCGGGTTCCCTGAGCCGGTTGACGGTGTCCTCCAGTGCTTCCAGGGTCTCGTCCTGCCACAGGTCGGGACGTTTGCGCGCCGGCAGAGGTGGAAACTCGAAACCCAGACGCTTTTCCAGCCAGCGCGCCTCTCTCCTGAGCGCGCGCTGCACCCGGGCGTTGGTGACACCGCCGAGCTGGAAGCCCTGTCCGGGCAGCTCTTTCAGGGGATTGAGGTCGCGGAACCGGCGCTTCACCCCGTGAACGGCCATCTGGCGGCGAGGGTAGCGTTCGTTGATGGCCAGCATGATGCCGAAGGCTTCCAGCGAGATACGTTCGTTGCTGCTGCTGAAATCCCCGGCGGGCAGCTCCTCCGGCGCCAGGCCGCACTGCAGCATGAAGAACCCCACCAGGCCCCTGGGGTGGTTCACGGCCTCGTGGAAGTTGTACGCTTCCAGTTCCGCCGGGAAATTCCGCTGCAGGCTCTCGTAGCGCTTGCGGACGACGCCGATGATGGACTCCGGCCGGATTGCCGCGCCGCCCTTGACCCGCTGCTGCAAGATGCTCTCCAGCGAACTCTGGGGGCTGCGGATAAACGCCATGACCCGCAGTCTGTCGCAGTGCGGAATGAGTTCACCTTTCAGGGCCTGCATGTCCCGGTCGCTGTATTCGGCCACGTTCTCGCCGGAAAGAACCAGCGTCTCGCCCCGGGGCTCGCGCAGCAGCGGTACCCACTGGGCCCGCAGCTGCTCACGGGCCGCTTGCGGATCGTCCTCGGTGTTCTGGCGCCAGCCGGCACCGTACTTGGTCGGCGGGTCGCAGATGGCGGTGGTGATCGCGTCCGAGTGATTGATCAGGTGGCGACCGTTGAGGTCGAAACCGGGATAGACAATGCCGTGCGCAGCCAGCAGTTCGCGGTGCAGGTGGCAGTTTTTCTGGATACTGGTGGAACCCGTTTTCCCAGGGCCGGCGTGCAGTACGATTTCTTTGTAACGCTGGACCACGGGTACCTCTGTGACTCCCTGCCAGTGGCCGCTGGCAGGGAGCGGCAGGGGCTACAGCAGCGGTGCGATCACCAGGCTGACGATAGCCATCACGTTGATGAGAATGTTCATGGAAGGGCCGGAGGTGTCCTTGAAGGGGTCGCCCACCGTGTCACCGACCACGGCCGCCGCGTGGGTATCCGAGCCCTTGCCGCCCAGGTTGCCTTTCTCCACGTACTTCTTGGCATTGTCCCATGCGCCACCGGCGTTGGCCATCATCAGGGCCATGAGGACGCAGCCCAGCAGCGCGCCTCCCAGCATGCCGCCGAGGGACGAAGCACCCAGTCCGAAGCCAACCAGCACCGGCGCCGCGACCGCGATCGCGCCCGGCAGGATCATGCGGCGCAGGGCGGCGGTGGTGGCGATGTCCACGCAGCGCGCCGTATCGGGTTCGGCATTACCTTCCAGCAGGCCCGGAATTTCGCGGAACTGGCGACGGATCTCATTGATCATGTCAAAGGCCGCATCGCCCACCGCGGTCATGGTGATGGAGGCGATCAGGAAGGGAATGGTACCGCCGATGAACATGCCCACCAGCACCGCGGGATCAGACAGTTCCAGGGCGAAGCCGGGGTTGTTGACCGCCACGGTCTCCACAAACGCGGCGATGATCGCCAGCGCCGCGAGTGCAGCCGCGCCGATGGCGAAGCCCTTGCCGATGGCGGCGGTGGTATTGCCCACCTCGTCCAGACCGTCGGTAATCTTGCGGGTGTCTTCACCCATGCCGGCCATTTCGGCGATACCGCCGGCGTTGTCCGCCACCGGGCCATAGGCGTCGATGGCCATGGTAATGCCGACGGTCGCCAGCATGCCCACCGCGGCGATGCCCACGCCGTACAGGCCTGCCAGATGCGTCGACACATAGATGATCGCCGCCAGGAACAGGATGGGCAGCACCACGGACTGCATGCCGACCGCGAGGCCGGTGATCATGACCGTGGCCGGACCGGTCTCGCCGGACCTGGCGATCTTCTGCACCGGTGTGGACCCGGTGTAGTACTCGGTGATCAGGCCGATGGCCACACCGCCCACGGCGCCGCTCAGAACCGCCCACCAGACGTGGCTGTCGATGCCCATGGCGCCGATCAGAAACCAGGCCAGAGCGACGAAAATCAGCGGCGCCATCAGGGTGCCGGTGCGCAGTGCCGCCTCGGGCGCCGCCGCAGAGCGGGCCCGCACGATGCCGATACCGCAGATTGAGGAAACAAGCCCGATACTGGCCAGCGACAGGGGCAGGAACATCATCGCCGCCTGTACCTCGGCTTCGATGGCCATGGTGGAGGCAATGGCGATACAGGCGATCATGGAGCCGCAGTAGGACTCGAAGATGTCTGAGCCCATGCCGGCGATATCCCCCACGTTATCCCCCACGTTGTCGGCTATCACGCCGGGGTTGCGCGGGTCATCCTCGGGGATGCCGGCCTCGATCTTGCCTACCAGGTCGGCGCCCACATCGGCGCTCTTGGTGAAGATGCCACCGCCGACCCGGGAGAACAGCGCCACCACCGAGGCACCCATGCCGAAGCCATGGATGGCATGGGCCGTGTGCGGGTCGCCGCCAAACATCCAGTACAGGCTGCCGAGGCCGACCAGCCCCAGGGACGCGACACACAGGCCCATGACCGAGCCGCCATAGAAGGAGATCGCGAGGGCCTGGGCCTGGCCGTGGGTGTGAGCGGCGACCGCGGTGCGCACGTTGGCCTTGGTGGCGGCGAACATCCCCAGGTAGCCGGCGGTGGCAGAGGAGAGCGCGCCGATGGCGAATGCGATGGCCGAATTCTTGCCCAGTGGCGAGACGAAAATCGCAATCAGCAATACTGAGGCGAACATCAGCAGCATCTTGTATTCCCGGTGCATGAAGACCATGGCGCCGAGGTGAATCTGGTCACCGATTTTTTTCACGACCCCGTCGCCGTGGTTGTGGCGGGTCATGACGTGATAAATAATGAACGCGACTGCCAATCCCACCAGGCCCAGAATGGGAGGCAGGAGGTAAAAGTCAGACATAGATTTCCCCTGGTTTATTATTGCTCGGGCCCAGCGACTTTAAACGACTTCGATAAGTGTTGACAAGTTTGGCGTCAGCAAGACTGTGAACACGGCCCGTCGGGTGGGGTGTGCCCGCCGGGGACCGCTAAAAGCACGCGTCCATGCGGCGCGTGGCTTCGGCCATACCCAAAAAGAGGGCACACTGTCCACGGCCTCAGACATCCCTGTCGCGTACACCCCACCCCACGGTCCTCGATCCGAGAAAATTCCCGGGCAATCCGGACTCAGGCTTTACGGGTTTTCTTGGGGTGTTTGCGCTCCGGATGGGTGGTGCGGCAGATTTCACAGACGCGCCCGTCGCAGCCACGGGCGGTGCAGTATTCGCGGCCGTAGTAGATGATCTGCAGGTGCAGTCGGTTCCAGAACTCCCTGGGAAACAGGCGCTTCAGGTCGCGCTCTGTCTGGACCACGTTTTTACCCGAACTGAGACCCCAACGCTGGGCGAGGCGGTGGATATGGGTATCCACCGGGAATGCGGGTACCCCGAAGGCCTGGGACATCACCACGCTGGCCGTTTTGTGTCCCACGCCCGGCAGTCGCTCCAGCGCCTCCATATCCGCCGGGACCTCACCATCGTGTTCCGCCACGAGGATTTCGCTGAGGCGCTTGATAGCCCGGGACTTCTGCGGCGACAGGCCGCAGGGCCGGATCACCTCGCGAATCTGCTCTGTATCCAGCAGCGCCATATCCCGCGGGTTGTCAGCCAGCGCAAACAGGGCCGGCGTGACCTGGTTGACACGCTCGTCGGTGCACTGGGCGCTCAGCAGAACGGCTACCAGGAGGGTAAAAGGACTTGCGTGATCCAGGGGGATGGGTGGGTGAGGGTACAACTCCTGCAGGCGCCGCAGGACGAAGTCCGCCCGCTCCTGTTTCAGCACCGCCCTATATCCTTGCCAGGAAGGCGGCGATTCGCTCGGCCGCTTCCACGCATTGGGCCTGCTCCGCCACCAGCGCCATCCGCACCCGCCCGGCACCCGGGTTGACACCGCCGGCCTCCCGCGCCAGGAAGCTGCCCGGCAGCACGGTTACGTGTTCCTGCCGGTACAGTTCCCGGGCGAAATCCGTGTCTGGGCCCGGCGTGCGAGGCCACAGGTAAAAGCCCGCCTGGGGCGCCTGCACCGCCAGCGTGTCGCCGAGGATTCCGAGAACCGCGTCGAACTTGTCGCGGTAGTGCCGGCGATTGTCCCGCACGTGCTGCTCATCCCGCCATGCGGCAATACTGGCAATCTGGTGCTGCGCCGGCATGGCGCAGCCGTGATAGGTGCGGTACTGCAGGTAGCCCCGTAACAGCTTGGCATCTCCGGCCACGAAGCCGGAGCGCAGGCCCGGCAGGTTGGAGCGTTTGCTCAGGCTGTGGAATACCAGGCAGTTCCTGAATTCGCTGTCGCCCAGTGCGGCGCAGGCCTGCAGCAGGCCCGCTGGCGGCTGGTCCTCGTCCGGGTAGATTTCGGAATAGCACTCGTCGGCCGCGAGGACAAAGTCGTACTCGCGGGCCAGGGCGATCAGTTGCTGCAGTTGCGAGACCGGAATCACCGCGCCCGTCGGGTTGCCCGGGCTGCACAGATAGAGCAACTGGCAGTCACGCCACTGTTGCTCAGCGACGCCGTCAAAGTCGGGGAGACCGGTCACCGGGTCGCAGTTGATGAAACCGGTCGCCGCACCGGCGAGTAAGGCCGCGCCCTCGTAAATCTGGTAGAAGGGATTGGGGCTGAGTACCAGGGCGCCGGGCAGAGAGCGATCCACCACCGCCTGGGCTATGGCAAACAGGGCTTCACGGGTGCCATTGACCGGCAGTACCTGGCTCTCGGGATCGACCGCCGGCAGGCCGAAGCGGCGCTCCAGCCAGCGCGCGATCACCTGGCGCAATTCATCGCTGCCACGGGTCACGGGGTAGTTGCCCAGTTTGTCCAGGTTATCCGCCAGGGCCTGGCGCACGAAGTCCGGCGGCGCCTGTCGCGGCTCGCCTATGGACAGTGGAATGCCGGTTTTCGCCGGATTGGCTTCCACCCCCTCAAACAGCCGCTGCAGTTTTTCAAACGGATAGGGCTGCAGGGCCTGCAGGTCGGGATTCATCTGCTCAACTCTCCACCCGGGCGTCCAGTTCGTCCCGGATGGCCTGTTGGATGGATTCACACAACACCGGGTCGGTGATCGGCTGCCCGTCCCGGTCGGTCACGAAGAAGACGTCCTCCACCCGTTCCCCGAGGGTCTGGATCTTGGCCGCCTGGAGCACCAGTTCGAAATCCACAAAAATACCGCCGATGCGCGCCAGCAGGCCCGGCCGGTCCGGGGTGGCCACTTCCAGTACCGAGGCGTGCTTTATCTCGTCCACGCTCATACTGGTCTCAGTGGGGATAGAGAAGGATTTCAGTTGCCGCGGCGTTCTCCGCACCACCCAGGAGGGTTCCTCCGGCGAGGCGGACAGGGCCCGGGTCAGGTGCTCCTTTATGTAACGCAGTCGACCGGCATCCTCTGCGATGGGTTCGCCGCTGGAATCCAGCACGAAGAAAGTATCCAGGCTCATGCCGTCATTGGCCTTGTAAATACGGGCGTCGTGAATACTCAGGTCCAGTTGCTCCAGTTCCGCGCAGATGACGGAGAACAGGTGATCCCGGGCGCGGGCGTGAATAAAAATCTGGGTGGCGTTGGCCACGGTAGAGTCATTGGTGCTGCGAATAAGGACCAGGGCCTGGTCCCGGTTGATATGATCGGCGATGGCTTCGGTGTGCCAGGCGATGTCTTCCGGCCGTTCCCTGAGAAAATAATCTTCCCCGCGCTGCAGCCAGAGTTCCTGTAACTCCTCCGGCATGAAACCGCGAAACTCCAGCAAATCCGCAGCTGCGGCCCGGGTTTCGTCGATCCGGTCCTGCTTGTCCACCGGGTTCTCCAGGCCGCGGCGCAGGGCGCGCCGGGTCTCGGTGTACAGCTGGCGCAGCAGTGACCCGCGCCAGGCGTTCCACAGATTCGGATTGGTGCCGTTGATATCGGCCACGGTCAGCGTCAACAGGTAGTCGAGGTGATTTTCATCGCCGCAGTGTTCGGCGAATTGCTGTACCACTTCCGGGTCGGAAATATCCTTGCGCTGCGATACTGCCGACATCAGCAGGTGATTGCGAACCAGCCACACCACCAGGTTCGTATCCTGGCGGGACAGGCCGTGCTCGACGCAGAAGCGCCGTGCGTCAACCGCCCCCAACTCGGAGTGATCGCCGCCGCGGCCCTTGCCGATATCGTGGTACAGCCCGGCAATGTACAGCAACTCGATTTTCGGCAGGCGACGTGCAACCCGGCTGGTTACGGGAAACCGCTCGATAAAATCCGACAGGAGGAAGCGGCGCATGTTCTGGATCACTTCCAGGGTGTGTGCGTCCACCGTGTAGGTGTGGAACAGGTCGTGCTGCATCTGTCCCATGATGGCACCCCACTCCGGCAGGTACTGACCGAGGATGCCATAGCGGCTCATGCGCCGCAGCTGACGTGTCACCGCATGAGGCGAACGCAGGATTTCCAGGAACATGGCGCGATGCGCGGGGTTCTGCCGGAACTCCTCGTCGATGAGGTGGCGATGCTCCCGAATTTCGCGGATGGTGGAGGCGCCGACGCCGCTGACGGCCTCGTTGCGGGCGCTGAGCAGGAAGACCTCCAGCAGCGCCCCGGGGTTGGCTTCAAACAGGTCGGGGATACGGGCCTCGATATAGCCGTTGCGGATCTGAAAGCGCTCGTTCAGCACCTCCACGTTCTCGCTGCCGTCACTGTGCAGGATGGTCTGGTCGAAGTACTGGATCAACACCTCGTTGAGCTGACCCAGGCCCAGGGCCCAGCGGTAATAGATCTGCATGAATTGCTCGACCGCCAGCTTCTCGCCGTCTTCGAAGCCCCACATCTCGGCCAGTTCCCGCTGGTGATCAAACAGCAGCCGGTCTTCTTCCCGGCCGGTGATCATGTGTAACGCATAGCGTACCTGCCACATGAAATCCCGGCCCTGGAACAAAATTTCCCTCTCGTCAGGGTTGAGAAACTCCTCTGCCGGCAGGTCATCCAAAGAGCTGACGCCGAAATGGCGCTCGGCGATCCAGCCGATGACCTGCAGGTCGCGCAATCCGCCCGGCGAGCCTTTCACATTGGGCTCCAGGTTGTACTCGGAGTCGGCGAACTTTGCGTGCCGGGCCTGCTGTTCCTCCAGCTTTGCGCGCAGGAATTCGGCGCTGGGCCACATGTGGTCGGGACCGGTTAATTCGCTGACCTGTTGCATCAGGCGTTCCGGGCCGCGCAGAACCCGGTGCTCCATCATATTGGTAAGCACTGTGATGTCGGCGGCGGCACACGCTACGCAATCCTCAATCGTGCGCACGCTGTGGCCGACCTCCAGCCCGATGTCCCACAGCCTGGTGAGGAAACACTCGAGGTTGTCCCGGTCCGCGTCGATCTCCTGCTCGGCCAGGACCAGGAGGTCGATATCGGAGTGTGGATGCAGTTCGCCGCGGCCATAACCGCCCACGGCAACCAGTGACAGGTCCTCCTGCCAGTCCTGCAGGTCCCACAGGGCCCCCAGCAACTCATCCATGAAGCTGGCCCGCATACGGATCAGTTGCCCGATATCCTGATGCTGCCGGAACTGCCGGTCCAGGTAGTCGTTAGCCAGCCTGATAGCCTCTTTACAGGGCTGCAGGGGAGGGTTGGCAGCCAGGCACTGGTTGAAAGCGACCGGATCAAACAGCTCCCGGGGCAGGTTGGTGCGGTCGATACTCATGCCGGATCAGAAGCTTTCTTCACTGCGTCGGGTGAATATCTCGCAGCCGTCCGCTGTTACGCCCAGGGTGTGTTCCCACTGTGCGGACAGTCGGCCGTCCTTGGTGGTGACAGTCCACCCGTCGTTCTGGTTCAGGCGGGTGTGGCGCCGGCCGGCGTTGATCATGGGTTCAATGGTGAAGGTCATGCCTTCTTCCAGCGTCAGGCCGGTGCCCTTGCGGCCGTAGTGCAGTACCTGGGGGTCCTCGTGAAAGACCTCGCCGATGCCGTGACCGCAATACTCGCGGACCACCGAGTAGTAGTTCTTTTCGGCGTGCTGCTGTATGACATGGCCGATGTCACCCAGCGTCGCACCGGGTCGGACGATGTCAATGGCCCGGTACAGGCACTCCTGGGTAACCTTGACCAGGCGCTCGGCGTGGGGCGCCACATCACCCACCAGCACCATGATACTGCTGTCGCCGTGGAACCCGTCCTTGATCACCGTGACGTCGATGTTGATGATGTCGCCGCTCTTCAGCTTTTTGTTGTCTGAAGGTATGCCGTGGCAGACCACGTCGTTGACGGAGGTGCAGATGGAGCGCGGAAAGCCGTGGTAGTTCAGGGGCGCCGGGATGGCCTGTTGGCGCCCGGTGATGTACTCATGACAAATCCGGTCCAGTTCCCCGGTAGTGACTCCCACCTGTACGTGTGGCCGTATCATTTCCAGGCACTCGGCTGCGAGTGCGCCCGCAACGCGCATCTTTTCTATATCAGCGGCTGACTTGATCGATACGGGCATCTATAACCTTTTGATTTAAAAGAATTTATCCGGGTGATTCCGGCCGGGCGCAGGCCGGGGGATGCACATTCTACCCTATCCGGCGGCAAAACCGGTATCGCGGGCAGATAATTCCCGCGACAGCGACTTTCATCCCCTGGCCCGTTGTGGTATAAAGCGCGCCTCATTTTTGGCACTGGCCCCAGGGCGGGATGCCGGGAGTGGAGAAACTAACGACACACACATACCGTCACGTGTTCCAGGGTGCCGCTTTGCCGGTTTGGGATATGGGGTATGTGGAGGATTAACCCAAACACAAGGTACTTAAATATGTCGCAAGTAAGTATGCGCGACCTGCTGCAGGCGGGCGCACATTTCGGTCACCAGACCCGTTACTGGAACCCCAAGATGGACCAGTATATCTTCGGTGCCCGCAACAAGATCCACATCATCAACCTCGAGCACACGGTGCCGGCCTTCAACGAGGCCCTGCAATTTGTGAAGCAGCTCGCGGGCAACAAGAACAAGATCCTGTTCGTCGGCACCAAGCGCGCCGCCGGCAAGATCATCAGGGAGCAGGCCGAACGCGCCGGCCAGCCCTATGTCAGCCACCGCTGGCTGGGTGGCATGCTGACCAACTACAAGACCATTCGCGCCTCCATCAAGCGCCTGCGGGAACTGGAAGCGCAGCAGAGCGACGGCACCTTCACCAAGTTGACCAAGAAGGAAGCCCTGATGCGTACCCGCCAGATGGAGAAACTGGAGCGTTCCATCGGCGGTATCAAGGACATGGCCGGCCTGCCGGATGCGCTGTTCGTGGTGGATGTAGACCACGAACGCATTGCGATCACCGAAGCCAACAAGCTGGGTATCCCGGTGATCGGCATCGTGGACACCAACAGCAACCCCGATGGCGTCGACTACGTCATTCCCGGCAACGACGACGCCATTCGCGCGATCAAGCTGTATGTCACCAGCGTGGCCGACGCGTGTCTGGCGGGCAAGGCGGAGGCCGGTGAGGTCGTGGCGGTTCGCGATGAGTTCGTGGAAGTTGAGGAAACCGCTGAGGCCGCCGAACAGCCGGTCGCTGATGAACCGGTAGCCGAAGCGGCCGTCGAAGCCGTCGAGGAAGTGGCCGCCGGGGAAAAGGCTGCCGAGTAATTCACGGGGCCGGCAGCGCCGGCCCGTGGCATGAAAATCACCCGGTGGGGTCCCGCCGCCGGGTCTCCCATATTGAATATCCACCCCCCACCCGGGGTGGCGAACAAAGAGGTATTCCAATGTCTGTAGCACTGGTCAAAGAACTTCGCGAGCGCACCGGCCTGGGTATGCTGGAGTGCAAGAAAGCACTGAGAGAAGCCGGCGGCGACGTCGAGAAGGCAATCGAGGAACTGCGCAAATCCAGCGGCATGAAGGCTGCCAAGAAAGCGGGTCGCACGGCGGCAGATGGGGTGGTCGCCACTCGCCTGGCCGAGGACGGCAGCTACGGTGTCGTGGTGGAAGTGAATAGTGAGACGGACTTCGTCGCCCGCGACGAGAATTTCCTGGGTTTCGTCAACAAGGTGGTCGGTGCCGCTTTCGACGGCAAGCAGACCGACGTTGCCGCGCTGATGGCGGGCGAACTAGAAAGCGATCGCGAGTCCCTGGTCCAGAAGATCGGTGAGAACATCGGCGTACGCCGAATCGAATTGGTCAGTGCCGACAACGGCATCGTGGGTTCCTATGTGCACGGCAACAATCGTATTGCTGTCCTGGTGGAACTGCAGGGTGGTGATCAGGACCTGGCCAGGGATGTGGCCATGCACGTGGCGGCGGTAAACCCCCAGGTAGTCTCACCCGATGACATGCCGGAAGAAGTCGTGGCCAAGGAGAAGGAAATTTTCACCGCGCAGGCCCAGGAGTCCGGCAAGCCGGCGGAGATCATAGAGAAGATGATCGGTGGCCGCATCAAGAAGTTCCTGGCCGAGAACAGCCTGGTCGAGCAGGCCTTCGTCAAGGACCCCGACCTCACGGTAGGCAAGCTGGTGGCCAACGCCGGCGCCTCCGTGGTGTCCTTTGTCCGCTTTGAGGTGGGTGAGGGTATCGAGGTCGAGAAAGTCGATTTTGCCGACGAGGTAGCCGCGCAGCTCAACGGTTGATCGCCACAGGAAACCAGAAACGGGCCTGTTGGCCCGTTTTTTTTCTCTACTTTGAGCCCGGTTGACAGGTTGCGACTGACTCAAGGCCAGGCTATGCACAGCGGTGCCGGGGGAAAATAACCCCCAATCCGACTAGGGGCACAGGGCATGTTCCTGTAAGATACGGCCCAGCTTTGGAGAGGAGTTCTATGCCCCAGGTAAGCGGTGAAAAGAAATACCAGCGCATTCTGTTGAAGCTCAGCGGTGAAGCGCTGACCGGCGAGGAAAGCTTCGGTATCGATCCCAAGGTCCTGGACGCCATGGCGCTCGAGATAGGCCAGCTGGTCGGTATCGGCGTGCAGGTCGGGCTGGTGGTCGGCGGCGGCAACCTGTTTCGCGGCGCGGCATTGCAGAGGGCGGGGCTGGACCGGGTCACCGGTGATCACATGGGCATGCTGGCCACCGTGATGAATGCGCTGGCGCTGCGAGACGCGCTGGAGCGTTCCAATATCGCTACCCGGGCGATGTCCTCCATCCCCATGAGCGGCGTGGTGGATCATTACGACCGACGCAAGGCAATCCGCGCCCTGAACGACGGCGACGTGGTTATTTTTTGCGCGGGTACCGGCAACCCCTTCTTCACCACGGACTCGGCCGCCTGCCTGCGTGGTATCGAGGTGGATGCGGACGTTGTTCTCAAGGCGACCAAGGTCGACGGCGTTTACTCGGCCGACCCGATGAAAGAGCCCGATGCCATCAAATACGATCGGCTGACTTACGACGAGGTACTGGACAAGAAACTGGGTGTGATGGACCTGACCGCCATTTGCCTGTGTCGCGATCACAATATGCCGGTGCGAGTGTTCGAAATGGAGAAGCGCGGCGCACTGCTGAACATCGTCCGGGGCGGGAGCGACGGCACCCTGATCGAGTAAACCCGGTACACCAGGAGAGTGACAGTGATAGACGATATCAAAACCGAGGCCACCGAGCGCATGGAGAAAAGCCTGGAAGCGCTGAGCCATAACTTCAACAAGATCCGCACCGGGCGTGCCCACCCCAGCCTGCTGGATGGCCTTAAAATCGAGTACTACGGCGCTGACACGCCGTTGAACCAGGTGGCCAATATCAACGTGGAGGACGCCCGCACCCTGACCCTGACCGCCTGGGACAAGTCCATGATTCCGGAGATCGAGAGGGCGATCCTGAAGTCCGACCTGGGCCTCAACCCCGCCACGGCCGGCGAGGTCATCCGTATACCCATGCCCATGTTGACCGAGGAAACGCGCAAGGGCTTTATTCGCCAGGCACGCCATGAGGCGGAATCCGCCCGTGTTTCCGTGCGCAACGCGCGCCGGGATGCCATGGGCATGCTGAAGGAACTGGTCAAGGACAAGGAAATCAGCGAAGACGACGAACGCCGCGGCCAGGAGGCGGTGCAGAAACTTACCGATGGCTTCGTGGCCAGGATTGAGCGGATGCTGTCGGAGAAAGAAGCCGACCTCATGGAAATCTGACTTCCCCGGCAATGTCCAATTCCCCCGACCAGGCCGGCGCCAGCGGCGACAAGGACCGGCTTATCCCACGCCACGTGGCCATCATTATGGATGGCAACAATCGCTGGGCCAAGCGCAACGGCCTGCCCGGGCCAGCCGGGCACAGGGCTGGCGTCGAGGCGGTGCGCGGCGTACTGCGAGCCTGCCGCAACCACGGGGTGGAAGTACTGACCCTGTTTGCTTTCAGTTCTGAAAACTGGGGTCGACCGCTGCCCGAGGTGAGGGCCCTGCTGGCGCTCCTGTCACGCTACCTGCGCAGTGAGGTGCGCGAGCTGCACAAGGACGGTATCCGCTTGCGTTTCATCGGCGAGCGCGGTCGGTTCAGTGAACGCCTGCAGCGCCTGATGCGCCAGAGCGAGCGACTGACCGAGCACAACACCGAGGCCACGGTAGTGATTGCGGTGGACTACGGTGGCCAGTGGGACATTGCTCGCGCCGCCCGCAAGCTGGCACAACAGGTCGCCGAGGGCAGCCTGGAGGTGGAGCAGATCACCCCGGAATTGATCGACAGGAATGTCGCTATCGCCGACCTGCCGCGGCCCGACCTCTGTATCCGCACCGGTGGTGACGCGCGGATCAGCAACTTCATGCTGTGGCATTTTGCCTACAGTGAGCTCTATTTCACCAATACCCTGTGGCCGGATTTTGGCGAACTGGAGTTCGCCCGCGCCCTGGCCGATTACAGCCGGCGAGAGCGCCGCTTCGGCCTGCGAGAGCCAGATGGCCTGGTGGCCGAGGGCGGCGACCATGCTTAGGCAGCGCGTCATCACGGCGCTGGTCCTGGCAGCGGTTTTCCTGGCTTCCGTCATGTTCATGCCGCTGCCGTTCCTGGCGCTCTTTTTCGGCCTGATCGTGCTTGCCGGGGGCTGGGAGTGGTCGCGCCTGGCGGGCTGGGAGTCGAGCGTCGCCCGCTGCCTGTTCCTGGTGCTGCTGGCATCCTGCCTGGGCCTGCTCTATGTATATTGTGAACTGGCGGCCGATGCCTCCCGGGAGCGGGTGCAACCCTTCCTGGGGCTGGCTTGCCTGTGGTGGTGTTTCTCGCTGTTGTGGGTGAGGAGCTATCCGGGCAGCGCTGTGTTCTGGAGTACCCGCGCCATGCGCAGCCTGATGGGGTTGTTGATCCTGGCCCTGGCGTGGCTGGCGGCGGTTTACCTGTTGACCTTCCCCCGGGGTGGACTGCTGGTGGTGATCATGGTCATTATCGTGGCGGCGGCGGATATCGCCGCCTATTTTACCGGTCGCGCCCTGGGGCGGCACAAACTGGCGCCGGCAGTCAGCCCGGGCAAGACCTGGGAGGGCTTCTGGGGCGGTATGATCGCCTGCGGCCTGCTTGCCATCGCCCTGTGGTACCTGTTGCCGCTGCAGCAACAGCACGTGAGCCTGGCGGCGGTGGTGGTGGTGACCGTGGCCACCGGTTTTGCCTCGGTAATTGGTGATCTCAGCGTGAGCATGGTCAAGCGCGAGAGCGGCACCAAGGACTCCGGCTCCCTGTTGCCGGGACACGGAGGTGTCCTGGATCGCCTGGACAGCCTGTGCGGCGCGGCGCCGGTGTTTGCGCTGGGCCTGCTGCTGGCGGGCTGGTAGTGATGAAATCCACACCGCGACAGGTTTCGGTACTGGGCTCCACGGGGTCCATCGGTGTCAGCACCCTGGACGTGCTGGCCCGGCACCCCGACCGGTACCGCGTCTACGGCCTGGCGGCCGATTCGTCTGTGGATACCATGCTGGCGCAGTGCCTCGGCTTTGAACCGCGCTACGCGGTGATGATGCAGGCACCCGCCGCAGAGGAACTGCGCCGGCGATTACCCGCCGAACTGGGCACGGAGGTGCTGGCAGGGGAAGCCGGCCTGCAGCAGATCGCCGCGGCCCCCGAAGTCGATGCGGTGATGGCCGCCATCGTGGGCGCCGCCGGCCTGCCCTCGGCCCTCGCCGCGGCCCGCGCCGGTAAGGTCCTGTTGCTGGCCAACAAGGAGTCGCTGGTCATGGCGGGCCACCTGTTGATGGCGGCTGTGCGGGACTCCGGCGCGGTCCTGTTGCCCATCGACAGCGAACACAATGCCATCTTCCAGTGCCTGCCGGTGGATGAGCGGGGCAGGACCCACCGCGCCGGTGTCAGCAAGGTGCTGCTTACCGCTTCCGGCGGGCCTTTTCGCACCTGGCCTGCAGAGCGCCTGGTCGCAGCGACGCCGGACCAGGCCTGTGCCCACCCCAACTGGTCCATGGGGCGCAAGATTTCCGTGGATTCCGCCAGCCTGATGAACAAGGGCCTGGAATTCATCGAGGCCTGCTGGTTGTTCGACCTGCCCCCGGAGCAGGTCGAGGTCGTGGTGCATCCCCAGAGTATCGTGCACTCCATGGTTCAGTACCGGGACGGCTCGGTTCTGGCACAGATGGGCAACCCCGACATGCGCACCCCCATAGCCTACGGCCTGGGGTGGCCGGAACGGATTGACGCCGGCGTGGAACCCCTGGACCTGGTGGCCAGCGCGCGACTGGATTTCGAGGCGCCGGACGAGGGCCGCTTTCCCTGCCTGCGCCTGGCGCGGGAGGCGGTGCAGGCTGGCGGCACGGCCATGGCCGTGTGCAATGCCGCCAACGAGGTGGCGGTAGCGGCGTTCCTGGCGGGCCGGATTCGTTTTACCGACATCCCCTGCCTGATAGAGCACAGCCTGGCGCAGGTGCCAGTGGCTGAACCCGAGAGCCTGGCCGTGGTCGAATCAGCTGATGCCCGGGCTCGCGCCGTCGCCCGGGAGTGGTTGGCCGGGCAGGCTGGTGCGCAGGTAGTTACCGGGAGCTGACATGGACCTGATGTATACCATAGGAATTACCCTGGCCACACTGGTGGTGCTGGTGGCAGTGCATGAGTGGGGCCACTTCTGGGTGGCCAGGCGCTGCGGTATCAAGGTGTTGCGGTTCTGTATCGGCTTCGGTAAACCCCTGTGGAGCTGGCGCGACCGGTGGGGAACCGAATTCAGTGTCGCGGCAATCCCCCTGGGGGGCTACGTCAAGATGCTGGATGAGCGCGAAGGTGAGGTCAAGCAGGAAGAGCTGCACCTGGCGTTCAACCGCAAGCCGCCGCTGTCGCGGATCGCAGTTGTATCCGCGGGGCCGCTGGCGAATTTTGCCCTCGCCGTGGTGGCCTACTGGGGGCTGTTCCTGGCCGGCGAAACCGGCTATGCACCGATTATCGGCAAGGTCGAGGCCGGTTCGGTGGCCGACGTGGCGGGTCTGGAGGTCGGTCAGGAAATTATTGCCATCGATGGTTTTGAGACGCCCACCTGGCAGGCAGTCAGTTTCCGACTGCTGGATCGTATCGGCGATACGGGAAGCATTCATTTCAGCGTCAGCTACCCCGGCTCGGAAATGGTCTATGAGTCAGAAGGCCACATCGAAATGTGGTTGGCAGACCAGGAGCAGCCGGATCTGTTCGCCGGTCTCGGGCTCCGCATGTATACCCCCGAGGTGGCGCCGGTGTTCGATGAAATCGTGGCCGGCGGCGCGGCGGAGGCCGCCGGGCTGCGCCCGGGCGACCTGCTGCTGAGCGCAGACGGACAGCCCATGCCGACCTGGATGGACTGGGTGAACTATGTTCGCGCCCGGCCCGGGCAGCCCCTGGAAATCGAATACCAGCGGGACGGGGAACTGCAACGTGCCGTGGTGACTCCGCAGCGGATCACCCAGGAAGACGGGACCGCGATAGGCCGGGTCGGGGTTAGCGTCAAGCTTCCCGTGATGCCCCCGGAAATGGTCCGGCAATTTTCCCGTGGTCCCGTGGAGGCGCTGGGTGCCAGTCTGCAGCGCACCGGGGAACTGGTGGTTTTTACCCTGAATTCGATCAAAAAAATGGTCATGGGCCTGATCTCGCCGAAAAACTTGAGCGGCCCTATTACCATTGCTAAAGTGGCGACCGCTTCGGCCAAGTCGGGGCTGGAGTCCTGGGTCAGCTTTCTCGCCCTGCTCAGCGTCAGTCTCGGGGTGCTGAACCTGCTGCCGATACCGGTGCTGGACGGTGGGCACCTGTTGTTCTACACCCTGGAACTCTTGGCCGGCCGTCCCATCCCTGAGAAAATACAGGCATTGGGCTACCAGCTGGGCCTGTTCCTGGTGCTGGGGATCATGATGCTGGCCCTGTACAACGATTTTGCGCGCCTGTAACCCGGGCGCGCTTGACTAAGTAGAATTGATAATGCGCTTTTGCAAGTTCCTGCTCATCGCCCTGCTGCTTTCGGCCCCACTGGCCAGGGCGCAGTCCTTTATCGTCTCGGATATCCGGGTGGAAGGGCTGCAACGAATTTCTCCCGGCAGCGTTTTTGCGGCCATGCCCCTGGCCGTGGGCGACCTGGTGGACAGCGCGGCCCTGCGGGCGGCGGCGCGCAGCCTGTTCGCCACCGGCAACTTCGACGATATCCAGATTGGCCGCGACGGCAACGTACTGGTCATCATCGTCGCCGAGCGACCCAGCATCAGCGAGATCAATATTGAGGGCAACAAGGCCATCGAGACCGAGGCGTTGCTGGACGGCCTGAAAGGCTCCGGCCTGGCGGTAGGCCAGGTATTCCAGCGTTCCACGCTGGAAGGCATGCAGATGGAGTTGCAGCGACAGTATGTGCAGCAGGGGCGGTACGATGCCAAGATTGAAACCGAGGTGCTGCCGGAACCGCGCAACCGGGTGTCTATCAATATCGACGTCGACGAGGGCACCACTGCGGCCATCAAGCATATCAATGTGGTGGGCAACGAGGTGTTCTCCGACGAGGAACTCACCGACCTGTTCACCCTCAAGACCACCGGCTGGTTGTCCTTTTTCAGCAATGACGACAAGTATTCCCGGGAAAAACTCACCGGCGACCTGGAAACCCTGACTTCCTACTACATGGACCGGGGATACCTGCAGTTCAGTATCGACTCCACCCAGGTATCGGTTTCGCCCAACAAGCGCGAGGTCTTTATCACCGCGAATGTGACCGAGGGCGACAAGTTTACGGTCAGTTCGGTCGACCTGTCCGGCGATCTGGTCCTGCCGGAATCGGACCTGCGTCGCTTCCTGCTGGTGGCCGAGGGCCAGACCTTCTCCCAGCAGATGGTCACTGCCACCGAGGAATACCTGACCCGCAGGCTGGGCAACGAGGGCTATAACTTTGCCAAGGTCAGTGGCATTCCCGAGCTGGACGAGGAAGCGAACACGGTCGGTCTCAAGTTCTTCGTGGACCCCGGCAAGCGCACCTACGTGCGCCGTATAAGCTTCAAGGGCAACCAGAAAACCGCCGACGAGGTCCTGCGACGGGAGATGCGCCAGATGGAGAGCGCCCCGGCTTCTGCCGCCTCTATCGAGCAATCCCGGGTGCGGCTGGAAAGGCTGGGCTATTTCAGCAAGGCCACCGTGGAAACTACCGAGGTCGCCGGCCACGATGACCTGATAGACGTGCAGTTCGAGGTAGAGGAACAGTCCTCGGGCAGTATCGGGGCCAGCTTCGGTTACGCCCAGGACGCCGGCCTGATACTCGGTCTCAACCTGCAGCAGGACAACTTCCTGGGCAGCGGCAAGCGCGTGGGAATCGCGCTCAACTCGTCCCGGTACCAGGATCTGTACAACTTCAGCTACACCAATCCTTATTTTACGGAGGACGGTGTCAGCCGCGGATTCAATATTTTCTATCGTTCAACAGACCTGTCCGAGGTGAACGTGGCCAGTTACACCACGGACACGCTGGGTGGCGCCATCAACTTCGGCTATCCCATCAAGGAGACCGAACGCCTGGGGTTCAGCTTCGGCATCTCCCAGACGGATATCACAGCCGGTCGCTTCGCAGTCAAGGAAATCAAGTCCAGTCCGCGCCTGGAAGAGGGGGTCAATTTCTACTACCTGGATAACTCGCTGGGTGACGGCACCTACTTCGATGAGGAGGTGCTGGAGCGGGTGGAAAATCTGCCGGACAGCGCCCTGACATCACCCGGCGATCCCGGCTTCCTGGATGTCAACGGCGACGAGTTCCTGAACTGGACCATCACCAGCAGCTGGTCGCAGTCCACCCTGAACCGCGGTCGCCTGGCCACTCGCGGCTCCGCCCAGTCGGTGTCGCTGGAAGTGTCCATGCCCGGCTCTGACCTGGAATTCTACAAGCTGAACTACCGTGGCGAGATATTTTTCCCCATCGCCAATGAGTGGACCCTGCGCCTGCGGACCGAGCTGGGCTACGGTGACGGTTACGGGCAGAATGACCTGTTGCCCTTTTACGAGCACTTCTTTTCCGGTGGCTTCGGCTCCGTGCGCGGCTATGAAAGCAATACACTGGGCCCGCGCAGTACCCCGGCGGAGCTTTATACCGTAGGCCAGCCGGTGACCGAGATCGACGACGATGGTAACCCGGTGCAGGTCGGCGGGCCGCGCGGCGATGCCTTCGGTTACCTGCGCAACCGCAACGCCGACGGCAGCCCGGGCAAGCTGGATTTCAGTACTGCCCAGAGGCGCCGCGCGGATCCTTTCGGCGGCAATGTACTCATCGAGGGCAGTGCCGAGATGCTGTTTCCCCTGCCGTTCATCAAGGACCGGAGCAAGCTTCGTTCGGCCTTTTTCCTGGATGCCGGAAACGTATTCAACACCAATTGCCGCGCCGCGCAGATCAACTGTTTTGACGTGGATTTCGACGAAATCCGCTACTCCTTTGGCGTGGGGGTGACCTGGATTACCGGTTTTGGCCCGATGACATTCAGCCTGGCCAAGCCGCTGAACGCCGGCCCGGATGATCGGGAGGAAGCATTCCAGTTCACCCTCGGTCGAGGATTCTGATTTTTTTAACGAGTATGGAGATAACCGTGTCTAAAGTTGTAAGAGCTACCCTGGTTGCGATCGCACTGTGCCTGCCCATGGCCGGTTGGGCCCAGGGCAAGATTGCCGTGGTTGACCTGCAGGAGGCGATCCTGCAGACCGACCTGGCCCAAAAGCGCATGGCGGAAGCCCGGAACGAAGAAGATTACAAGGCGGACAAGGCCGAGTTCGACCGACTCAAGAAAGAGTTCGACGAACTGGTCAAGAGCTTCCAGAAAGATGCCGCAGTGATGAGCCAGGAACAACAGCTCGCGGCGCGCAAGAAGCTGCAGAGCAAGCAGGCTGATCTGGAACACGTGACCGGCAAGCTGCGCCAGGCCGAGCAGGTCGCCGGCCAGGCCCTGTTGCAGGAAATGTCGCCGCTGGTGGAGGAGGTACTGCGAGAGCTGGTCGCCACCGAGGGAATCGGTCTCCTGCTGCAGCGCGGATCCGTCATCCACGCGGATGCGGGCTACAGCATCACGGCCAAGGTCACCGACAAGCTGAACCAGCAAGCGACGGAGTAAGGGCCAGGTGTACACGCTCGGGGAACTGGCGCAACGGCTGCAACTGGCCGTTGTCGGTGACCCCGGGCGGCGCATTACAGGGCTCGCCACCCTCGCTTCCGCCGGACCCGGAGAACTGAGCTTCCTGGCCAATCGGAAATATGTCGGCCAACTGGCGGGCACCCGGGCAGCCGCGGTGATCCTGCATCCCGACCTGGCAGAGCAGTGTCCGGTGGACAGCCTGCTGGCGGAAGATCCCTATCTCGCCTTTGCCCGCCTGACCCGTCTGTTCGACACGGCGCCGCAGCCGGAGCGCGGTATCCATGCCAGCGCCGTGGTATCGGCAGACGCGTTTGTCGAAGACAGTGTCTGTATTGGTCCCAACGCGGTGGTGGAGGACGGCGCGAGGCTCGCTGCCGGCGTGATCCTCGGCGCCAACGTCTATGTCGGCAAGGGCAGCACCGTGGGCGAGGGCAGTCGCATCCACCCGGGAGCCGTGCTCTATCACGATGTCCATCTGGGCCGGCACTGCGTGGTGCACAGCCAGACAGTACTGGGCGCGGATGGTTTCGGGTTTGCGGCCACCAGCCAGGGATGGGAGAAAATCTGTCAGCTGGGCGGCGTGCGGATCGGAGACCGGGTAGAGATAGGCGCCTGTACCACCATAGACCGGGGGGCACTGGACGACACGCTCATCGCCGACGGGGTAATTATCGATAACCTGGTGCAGATCGCGCACAACTGCCGCATCGGCAAAAATACCGCGATAGCCGGTTGCACCGGTTTAGCCGGAAGCACCATCATAGGTGAGAATTGTACCCTGGCTGGCGGCGTTGGCGTGGTGGGCCACGTGGAGATTTGTGACAATGTCCACGTCACCGGTATGACCATGGTGACCAAGTCGATCACGGAGCCCGGTTCCTATTCTTCGGGAACTCCCATGTCGGCTACCCGCGACTGGAAACGAAACGCGGTGCGGTTCGCCCAATTGGACTCGATCCAGCGGCGGCTGGCCCGTATCGAGAAAGCACAGGATTCATGAGTGTAAGGAGTTCCGGTCCATGATGGACGTCAACGAGATTCGAAAATACCTGCCGCATCGCTACCCGTTCCTGCTGGTAGACCGGGTGGTGGAGCTGAACCTGGGTGAGTCGATCGTCGCCTACAAGAACCTGACTATCAACGAGCCGTACTTTAACGGTCATTTCCCTGAAAAGCCCGTGTTTCCAGGCGTGTTGCTGGTTGAGGCAATGGCCCAGGCGGCAGGTATCCTCGGTTTCAGGAGCATGAACAAGACCCCCGAGGACGGTTCCATGTACTATTTCGTGGGCGCCGATAACCTGCGCTTCAAGCGGCCCTGTATCCCGGGGGATCAGGTCATGCTGCGGGCGCGTATTCTCGGTGACCGGCGCGGCATATGGAAATTCGAGGTCAGTTCTGACGTGGATGGCGAACGCTGCGCCTCGGCCACGATCCTGTGCGCTGACCGCTAAGTCCCGGATGATTCACGAGCAGGCCATCGTCGACCCTTCCGCCCGGTTGGCGGAAGATGTGGTGGTCGGTCCCTGGTCCCTGATAGGTCCGGATGTGGAGATCGGGCCCGGCACCGTGGTCGAGTCCCACTGCGTGATCAAGGGGCCGACGGTGATCGGCGCCAATAACCATATCTACCAGTTTTCTACCGTTGGCGAAGCAACGCCGGATCTCAAGTACCGCGACGAACCCACCCGCCTGACCATCGGCGACAACAATGTCATTCGCGAGAATGTCACCATTCACCGCGGTACGGTACAGGACCGCGCCGAGACCATCATAGGCAATGACAACCTGCTCATGGCTTATGTTCATATCGGTCACGACAGCGTGATCGGGAACCACACTATCCTGGTTAACAACGCCGCACTGGCGGGACACGTGGTGGTGGGCGACTGGGCGATTCTCAGCGGTTATACCCTGGTTCACCAGTTCTGCCGGATTGGCCCCCACAGCTTCAGCGGTATGGGCACCGCCATTGGCAAGGACGTGCCGGCCTACGTTACGGTGTCGGGATCACCGGCTGAGGCCAAGACCATCAACACCGAGGGATTGCGCCGGCGTGGTTTTTCCGCCGAGGCCATCGGTAATATTCGCCGCGCGTTCAAGATACTCTACCGCCAGGGGCTGACCCTCGATCTCGCCCTGCAGCGCCTCGAGCAGATGCTGAGCGACACCCCGGAAGTGCAGGTCCTGATCGATTCGATTCGCGCTTCAGAGCGCGGTATCGTCCGCTAGTGCCCGGGCGCGGCCTCCGCATCGGAGTGCTGGCCGGTGAAGCCTCTGGGGATATACTTGGATCCCGTGTTCTGGCGGCCCTGCGGCAGTGCTACGGCGAGCTGAGCGTAGAGGGTATCGGCGGACCCCTGATGGCCGCGCAGGGACTGGACAGCATGTTTCCGATGGAACGCCTGTCGGTCATGGGGTTCGTGGAACCCCTGAAGCGCCTGCCGGAACTGCTGGGTATACGGGCCGAGCTCTATCGCCACTTCTCGGCTGACCCGCCGGATCTGTTCCTCGGCATCGACTCACCGGATTTCAATCTCCACCTGGAGCAGAAACTGCGGGCCAGGGGAGTGCCCGTCGCACACCTCGTCAGCCCCACGGTGTGGGCCTGGCGCAGCGGCCGGGTCCGCAAGATCAGCCGCGCCGTGGACCGGATGCTGTGCCTGTTTCCCTTTGAAACCGATATCTATCGCCAGCACGGCGTCGAGGCCGAATTCGTGGGCCATCCGCTGGCGGATGAACTGCGGCAGGTGCCCTCGCGCACGGCGGCACGAACCGCGCTGGGGCTGCCGACCGGGGGGCGGCTGCTGGCGCTGTTGCCCGGCAGCCGCAGTGGCGAGGTCCGCCTGCTGGCGCCGTTGTTCCTCGCCGCAGCGGCGCAGCTGGTCGGTGTCGAGCCCGATCTGCGCCTGGTCCTGCCCGCAGCCAACGAGGACCGTGCGGCGGAGTTGAAGCTCATGCTGGAGCGCTATCCGGATCTGCCAGTTACGTTGCTGCAGGGGCGTTCCCGGGAAGCCATGCTGGCATCCGACGCGGTGTTGCTGGCGTCGGGCACGGCCACCCTGGAAGCCATGCTCTTGCGCAGGCCCATGGTGGTGGCCTACCGCATGGCAAGCCTCTCCTGGGCCCTGGTTTCGCGCCTGGTGAAAACCGAGTATGCCGCCCTGCCCAACATCCTCGCCGGTCGCGCCCTGGTGCCGGAACTTATTCAGGAGGCGGCGACATCCGGCGCCATGGTGGAGGCCCTCACACCTTTGCTGCAGGACCCAGCCGCGGCCCAGGCCCAGTTATTGGCCTTCGAACGGCTGCACCAGAGCCTGAGCCTGGATTTCGGCGCCCGGGTGGTCGCGGCGCTGCAGCCGCTGTTGCCGGACGAGGCACGCGATGCCTGATCTGTTCAGCGTCGACTTCGACGCCCCCGGGCTGGCGGGGGTGGACGAAGTGGGGCGGGGACCGCTGGCCGGGGACGTGGTCGCGGCGGCAGTGATCCTGGATCCGAAGCGCCCGATCACTGGTCTGAGGGATTCCAAGAAGCTGAGCGAGGCGCGCCGCGAGGCGCTGGCGCGGCAGATTCGCGAGCGGGCCCGTGCCTGGGCAGTGGCCCGCGCCAGCGTCGCGGAAATTGATGAACTCAATATCCTGCAGGCGAGCCTGTTGGCCATGCGACGGGCGGTGGAGGCGCTGCAACCGCAGCCGGATTACGTGCTGGTGGACGGTAATCGCCTGCCTCGCTGGCACTACGCCTCCGAGCCCGTGGTCAGGGGTGATGACCGGGTGCCCGCCATTGCTGCGGCCTCCATCCTGGCCAAGGTGCAGCGGGACGGTGAACTGGTGGCACTGGAGGAGCAGTACCCCGGCTACGGTTTCGCCGCCCACAAGGGGTATCCCACGGCGGCCCACCTGGCGGCGCTGCGCCGGCTCGGCGTGACCCCGGTACATCGAAAAAGCTTCGCGCCGGTGAAAAGCCTGTTACAGCTCTCCGGCGCGGAGTAGAATCTTTGCCATGACCGCGTTCGTCCACCTCAGACTGCACAGTGAATACTCCCTGGTGGATGGCCTGGTGCGGGTCAGGCCGCTGATGGAGCGGGTGGCGGCACTGGGCATGCCGGCGGTGGCCATCACCGATGTCAGCAATTTCTACGGCCTGATCAAGGCCTACAAGGCAGCCTTCGCCGCCGGTGTGCAGCCCCTGTTCGGGGTCGATCTCAAGGTCATGGAGGACGATGATCCCGAGCGCGCCCAGCCCCTGTGCCTGCTGGCCATGAACCAGCCCGGTTATCACAACCTGATCGAGCTGATCTCCCGCGCCTATACCGAGGGGCAGCACCTGGGCGAGCCCTATGTTCACCGCAACTGGCTGGCCGAACACAGTGCAGGGGTTATCGCCCTGTCCTGCGGCGCCGCGGGAGATGTGGGGCAGGCGCTGGTCGCGGGCAAGATCGACATTGCCGAGCGGCGGGCGCGCTACTGGATGTCCCTGTACCCGGATCGCTTCTACCTCGAGCTGCACCGCACCGGGCGCGAGGGCGACGAGACCCATGTCCACAACGCGGTGGCGCTGGCCGCGCGACTGGGTTGTCCGGTGGTGGCGACCAACGACGTGCGGTTTCTCGACGCCTCAGAGTTCGAGGCCCACGAGGCCCGGGTCTGTATCCGCGAGGGGCGGACCCTGGACGACCCGCGGCGTGCCCGTCCCTACACCGAGCAGCAGTACCTGCGCTCCCCCGAGGAGATGGCCGAGCTGTTCGCGGATATACCGGAAGCCCTGGCCAACAGCGTGGAAATCGCACGGCGCTGTAACGTGGTACTGGAACTGGGCAAGCCCTACCTCCCGGACTACCCGGTGCCGGAGGGGCTCACCATGGATGAATTCTTCCGGCAGCTCTCGCACGAGGGCCTGGACCGCCGGCTGGCGTTCCTGTTCGATACCTCGGCGGAGGATTTTCCGCAGAAACAGCAAAGCTACCGCGAACGCCTGGAATTCGAACTGGATACGATTATCCAGATGGGATTCCCCGGTTATTTCCTGATCGTGATGGATTTCATCCGCTGGGCCAAGGAACACGATATCCCGGTGGGGCCCGGGCGTGGATCCGGCGCCGGCTCGCTTGTGGCCTATGCCCTGGAAATTACCGATCTCGACCCCCTGCAGTACGACCTGCTGTTCGAGCGGTTCCTCAACCCCGAGCGGGTATCCATGCCGGACTTTGATGTCGATTTCTGTATGGACCGGCGCGATGAGGTGATCGAGTATGTGGCGCAGACCTATGGCCGCGAGGCGGTCAGCCAGATCATTACCTTTGGCACCATGGCCGCCAAGGCCGTGGTCCGCGATGTAGCCCGGGTCCAGGGCAAGTCCTATGGCCTGGCGGACAAACTGTCCAAGATGATCCCGTTCGAGGTCGGCATGACCCTGGCCAAGGCCCTGGAACAGGAGGAGGTTCTGCGGGAGTTTCTCGCGGAGGACAGCCAGGCGCAGGAAATCTGGGACATGGCAGTGCAGCTCGAGGGGGTGACCCGGAATGTGGGCAAGCACGCCGGGGGCGTGGTGATCGCGCCCTCCAGGCTGACCGATTTCTCACCCCTGTTCTGTGACGAATCCGGTTCCGGCCTGGTCACCCAGTACGACAAGGGCGACGTGGAAGACGCCGGCCTGGTGAAGTTCGATTTCCTGGGCCTGCGCACCCTGACGATCATCGACTGGGCGGTCAAGATGATCAATCCGGCGCGCGAGCGCCAGGGCGAAGCGCCGCTGGACATCATGCAGATTCCACTGGCTGATGCCGCCACCTTCGAACTGCTGAAATCCGGTGAAACAACGGCGGTGTTCCAGCTGGAATCCCGCGGCATGAAGGACCTCATCGAGCGGCTGCAGCCAGACTGTTTCGAGGACATCGTGGCCCTGGTGGCGCTGTTTCGCCCCGGACCACTGCAGTCGGGTATGGTCGACAACTTCATCAACCGCAAGCACGGCCGGGAAGAGATTTCCTACCCCGATTCGCAGTATCAGCACGAGTGGCTCAGGTCCATCCTGCAGCCCACCTACGGCATCATCCTGTACCAGGAGCAGGTGATGCAGATCGCTCAGGTGCTGGCCGGTTACACCCTCGGCGGTGCCGACATGCTGCGCCGTGCCATGGGCAAGAAAAAACCCGAGGAAATGGCCAAGCAACGGGCGGTCTTCCAGGAAGGGGCCGTGGCCAAGGGCGTGGATGGCGAGCTGGCAATGAAGATCTTCGACCTGGTGGAGAAGTTTGCCGGCTACGGATTCAACAAGTCCCACTCCGCGGCCTATGCGCTGGTTTCCTACCAGACTGCCTGGCTGAAGCGGCATTACCCGGCCGAATTTTTGGCGGCGGTCATGAGTTCGGAACTGGACAACACAGACAAGATCGTGGTGTTCGTCGACGAGTGCAAGCGCATGGGGCTGACCCTGCGCCTGCCGGATGTGAACGAGGGGCAGTACATGTTCACCGTCAATCCCGAGGGTGAGGTCATCTACGGTCTCGGGGCGATCAAGGGGCTGGGCGAGGGCCCGGTGGAAAACATCCTGGCCACCCGCAACGCCGGCGGGCCCTTCTCGGACCTGTTCGATTTCTGTGCCCGCACCGATCCGCGCAAGGTCAACCGCCGCGCTATCGAGGCGCTGATCCGGTCCGGCGCTTTCGACACCCTCGGTACCGAGCGCTGGGTGATGATGGCGGCCCTGGAGGATGCGTTGAAGGCGGCGGAGCAGAGCGCCAACAACCGGGCCAGCGGCATCGACGACCTGTTCGGCGAGGTCGTGCCGACCCGCGGCGGCGGTGCCGGCGACGTGTATGCACCTTTTCGCAAGGCGCATCCCTGGCCGGACAAGGAGCGCCTGGGCGGGGAACGGGACACCCTCGGCCTGTACATCTCCGGTCACCCGATCGACGAATACCGGGAGGAAGTGCGCAAATTTGCGCCCCAGCGAATCGCCGACCTGCGCCCGGACAAGCCGGGCAACCAGGTGATGGTAGGCCTGATCATGGCCTCGCGGACGATGAATACCCAGCGTGGCACCATGGCCGTGCTGACCCTGGATGACAGCAGCGCGCAAATGGAAGTCACCCTGTTTTCAGAGGCCTATGCCGAACACCGGGAACTGCTGGTCAAGGACACCATCGTCATCGTCGAGGGTCGAATCTCGGTCGATGACCGCACGGGCAAGCTCGTCATGCGCGCGAGCAGTGTCCGCAGCCTGCTGCAGGCGCGGCAGAGCTATGCCGCCGCCCTGACCATCGAGCTGCAGCAGGAGATGATCGACGAGCGTTTTGCCGAGAGACTGGAGCAGACGCTCGCCAGTGCCGGCGGTGGCAACTGCCCGGTCTCGCTGATCTACCGCCAGCCCCGCAACCGGGCGAAAATTCGCCTGGGAGAGCGCTGGCAGGTGGTGCCCAGTGACGAGCTCCTGCAGGCCCTGAAGGACTGTGTGGGCAGCGATCGGGTCACCCTGGAGTACGTCTGAGTGAACGCGACAATGCTGCCGGCCCTGGCGCTGGCTGTTGCCGCCGCTACCGGCGTCGCCGGCAGACCGCCCTGTCCCTTTACCGGCAGTCCCGAATACGCGCCCAGTGCCGGTTGCCTGACGGCAGTCGACGGCAGGCTGCTGGTGGTGGAATACCACTCCGGCAAGCTGTCACCGCCAGGAGGAAAGGCGAAAGAAGGGGAGTCGGCCCAGTGTGCGGCTCACCGTGAAACCTATGAGGAAACCGGCCTGGACCTGTTACCGGTCGTGCTCGCAGCGACCTTCGATACCGGTTTCAAGCTGTATTTCTGCAATATGCATTCGGGCTCGGGAGAGCTGCATGTCGACAACCCGCTGGAAATCCGCCGCGCGCGCTGGCTGCCGCTGGACCAGGTGCCAAAGAGCAGCTGGCGTTTTCCCGGCCAGGGCGAGGCGCTGGTGCGTATCCTGCGCCAGGATAAACAATAACCACACAAGGGAGTAAGTGATGTTACTGAAAGACAAGGTTGTAATCGTGTCCGGAATCGGGCCCGGCCTGGGCCAGGAGTTGTCGACCCTGGCGGCGCAGGAGGGTGCGGCTGCGGTCGTGCTGGCGGCCCGCACCGAGGCCAAGCTGGACCTGGCGGAACAGGAGATTGCCGGGCTCGGGCTGGGCACACGGGTATTGAAGGTGCCCACGGATATTGCCGACCCGGCGGCCTGCCAGGCCCTGGCCGAGGCGACGGTGGAGGCATTCGGTCGTATCGATGTGCTGTTCAACAGCGCCTACGATCCAGGGGTGTTCGAGCCGGTGGAGAGTGCGAAGATGAGTGACTGGCAGCGCTGCATGGACGTCAACTTTTTCGGTACCATGCACCTGACCCAGGCCTGCATCCCGGCCATGAAGGCCGCCGGTGGCGGCGCCATCGTGATGATCGCCACCATGGTGGAGCACAAGCCCCTGGCGACCCAGGCCGGCTACGGCGCCTCCAAGGCCGCGCTGCGCAATGCCACCAAACACCTGGCACTGGAACTCGGGCAGTACGGCATCCGGGTCAACAGCTGCCATATGGGCTGGATGTGGGGGCCTGCGGTGGAAGGTTATTTCGCCTGGCAATCGCAGGAAACCGGCCGGCCGGTGGAAGAACTGGTCGCCGAGGTGACCCGGCAGATTCCGCTGGGACAGATTCCCGACGACGGCGACTGCGCGAAAGCGGCTGTCTTCCTGGGATCTGATTACGCCCGGGTGGTGACCGGGGCAGGTCTGGACGTCAATGGCGGTGAGTACATGCCGGTCTAGAATCGGGACTACCACAAGTACAAGAGGGTGACATGATGTCAAACATTGCCAACATCGAGGCCGCCGTATTCCGGCGCCTGCTGCAACATCTGGACAGTCGCAAGGACGTACAGAATATCGAATTGATGACCCGGGCGGGATTTTGTCGCAATTGTCTCGCCAAATGGTATGTGGCGGCAGCGGCGGATGAGGGGCTTGAACTGGACTACGAGCAGGCCAGGGAACGGATTTACGGTATGCCCTACGCCGAGTGGAAAAAGAAGTACCAGACCGAGGCGACCCCGGAGCAGCGGGCCGCCTTCGAGGCGGCCAACAGCGGCGGGGACTAGTCTCGGTGCTGGCGGATCTCGCGGAATACCTTTAACCGGCTGGTGTAGGGTTCCAGCGCCTGGCCCGCAGTGTGTTGCAGCACGCTGCCCAGGCTGCGCTCTTCGCCCTCGTCCACGGCCGTCACCAGGTCATTGATGCCGCTGCCGATTGCCGTGGCAGATTCGATGGTGGCCTGTAACAGGAACATTTCCGCCAGAACCAGGTCGTCGACGGTTCTGCGGACCCTGCTGCTCTGAATGTGACTGTCCTGCATTTGGTTCTCCTCCTGTGCACCGCCGCGGTGCGTCTTGTCGCGATCGCGGATAAAAATCGCACCAGTTGGGTGAATTTTAACCAGCCAGACACCCGGTTTGGTGGCTTTTGCAAACTATCCAGCAAATCTTGTGCCAGACACGGCGCGCATCATAGGGATTTTTTGTTACAGCGCAATCACTAATTCGGGGACAGTTTACTTAATTCACAAAAATACCCGCCGTTGCTGGCTTTGACCTCAGATTAAGTAAATTGTCCCCGAAATTAGACGAATTACGTAAATTGTCCCCGAAAGAGCGGTCAGGCGGTGGGGTGTTCAGCGTCGCTTTCCCGCGCTGTTCCTCGCGCCCGCAGCCGACTTCTGACGCGTTCGCAATCGCCGCCGATGGCGTACAGCGCGGGTACCATCAACAGGCTGACGAACAGGGCGAAAAGTACGCCAAAGGACAGCGCCACCACCGCGGGCTTGAGGAATTCGGCGGAGGTGGCCCGCTCCAGGAGGATGGGCACCAGGCCGACAAAGGTGGTAACGGTGGTCAGCAGAATGGGACGGAAGCGGGTCGCACCCGCCTCGATAATGGCTTCCTTGATGTGCAGGCCGCGTTCCCGCAGGCGGCCGATATAATCCACCAGCACGAGGTTGTCGTTGACCACCACGCCGGCAGCGGCGCCAATACCGAAGTAGGAGAACATGGCCATGGGAATATCCAGCAGCCAGTGCCCGAAAACCGCCCCCATGAAACCGAAGGGAATGGCGGTCATGATCAGCAGGGGCAGCCAGTAGGAGTGGAAGGCGACGGCGATCAGGGCGTACATGATAAAGAAGGCCACGATGTACAGAGCGACCAGTTCATCGATAAAACGGGCCTCTTCTTCCTGCTGGCCGCCGAGATCGATACTCAGGCCGGGATAGCGCTGGCGCAATTCGGGAATAAACGATGTCCGCAGGTCCTGCAGGATGTCGCTCATGACGGCATTGTCGATGTCCGCCCGGACATAGACCACTCGCTCCCCGTCCCGTCTTTGGATGCGCTGAACACCGCTAGCGACCGTCACATCCACCACCGACATCAACGGCAACTCGCGACCATCCGCGGTACGCACCCGGAATGAGTCCAGGCTGGCCAGGTTGCTGCGCTGCTCCAGCGGGTATTTCACCATGACCTTCACATCGCCGTATTCGCGCGGCAGGCGCTGCACCTCTTCGCCGTAGTAGGCCTGCCGCACCTGCCTGGACACCTCTGCCAGGTTGATGCCCAACTTCTCTGCGCCGGGCTTCAGTTCCAGCAGTATTTCGTCCACTTCGCCGCGCTGGCTGTCGCGCACATAGAACGTGCCATCGTAGGAGCGCAGCCGCGCCTGCAACTCGCGGCTGGCCTGCTGCAGCGTGTCACCGTCCTTGTGGCGCAGCAGGTAGGTGGCGTCGGCACCCATGCCGTGCAGGGTAAAACCGACCTCGATTTCCTCTGCGTCCGGGATATCACCCACCAGTTCCCGCAACCTGTTTGCCACCTGCTCCGAGGACAGGTCGCGCTGGTCAGCCGGGACCAGTTTGATACTGGCAAAGACGATGTTGCGGGTGGCCACCGTGTTCCAGCCCTCGACCAGCTCGCCGCTGCCCTCGTTGCTGGTCAGGGCTCTCTGTTCCACCTCCTGCACCAACACGGACTCGGCCTGTTGCAACTGTTCCAGCACCACCAGGGCGCGGTCAAAAGGCGTGCCTGCGGGCAGGCTGACGCGCAGGTAGACCAGCGGGCTCTCGACCTTGGGCATGAAATAAAACTTGACCCAGCCGCTGTTGAGCAGGCCGAGAGCAATGATGAAACTGGTGACAAACAGGCTCGTGGTGAGGTAGCGCCGACGCACCGCCCACTCCAGCACCGGCTGGTAGCGCTTGCGGGCGAAGTTGACGACGCCGTGCTCTATCTGCTGCTGACGACGCGCCAGGCCGTGCAACCGCCCGCGCGGGTGCAGGTGACGCAGGTGGGCCGGCAGGATGAAGAAGGCCTCGATCAGGGAAATTGACAGGGCTACGGTAATGACCAGCGACAATTGCCGGGTTATCTGCGCCATATCACCGCTGAGAAAGAAAAATGGCGCAAAAGCGATGATTGTCGTCAGTACCGCGAAGATCACCGGTCTGGCCACGGCCTGTGCCCCCAGGGCGGCGCCTTCGGGCCCACCTCCCATACTGTGGGTATGCTGGTGGACGCTTTCTCCCACCACGATCGCGTCGTCCACGACGATTCCCAGTACCATCAGGAACGCAAACAGCGACATCACGTTCAGGGATACGTCGTTGACCGGAAGCAGGGCAAAGGTGCCGAGAAAAGCCACGCTGATGCCGGCAGTTACCCAGATCGCGACCCGCGGGCGCAGGGAGAGGATCAGGATCAGGAATACCAGGGCGAGGCCCTGCCAGGCGGCGCTCGCCAGCAGGTCCATACGCGAGCGGTAGATATCGGCCGTATCGAACCAGATGGTCAGTTTGACTCCCGGTGGCAGGCTGGCCCGGCGCTGCTCCATCCAGTCGCGCACCGACCCGGAAGCCTTGACCACCTGCATGCGATCGGAACTCTGGGCCTCGATCATCACCGCGGGTTCGCCGTTGACCGTGGTGAGTACCCGGTCGTCCTCGTAGCCGTCCACCACCCGGGCGACATCGCCGACCCGGATGGCGGCGCCGGCCGGGTTCTGGCGAACCACGATGCGCTCGAACTCGTCCTGGGTGTCGGCCAGCTTGCGGGCCCGGAGTTGGACGTCCCCGGTGTCGGTGCGCACGTTACCCGAAGACAGGTTGATGGAACTGCCGCGAATGGCCCGGGCGACTTCCTCGAAACTGACGCCATAGCGTCGCATCGCGGACTCGGACAGCTCGATACTGACCTCCTCCTGGCGCAGGCCATTGAGCGTCACGGTGGAAATCCAGGGCAGCGCGGCGACCTCGTCGCGAAGATCTTCCGCCAGTCGGAACAGCTCCCGCTCCGTCAGGGAACCGTGTACTGCCACCGACAGCATCTGGCGGCGGTTCTCGACCCGCTGCACCCGCGGGTTCTCGATGTCCCGGGGAAACGACGGGATGGAATCCACGGCATTGCGGACATCGTCGAGAAACCCGTTGATGTCCACCCGGGGAAAGGTGGACACGGTCATTTCTGCCAGCCCCTCGGTGGCGGTGGCCTGGATGTTGTGTATCTGGTCCACGTTGTCCAGCGCGTCCTCGATGCGACGCAGGATCTGTTCCTCGACCTCCTGCGGCGCGGCGCCGGGCCACGGGATGATGATCTGGACTTCCTGGGGAGTGACCTGCGGAAAGGCCTCGCGTTCCACCACGTTGAAACCGATCAATCCCGACAGCAGGATGCCCACCATCAGCAGGTTGGCGGCGACCGGGTTATCAACCCACCAGGCAATCAGCGATTTCATGGAGGGCTAGGTTCCGCCCACCAGCTGCGCGGTGGGTGCGGGGTCGATAGCCTGCAGGGGCATGCCGGCGATGGGATTGCGGATGGCGGAGGTCACCACCTGCTCCCCGGCCCGTATGCCCGCGCTGATCACGGCGCTGTCTGCAGTGCTGTGAGCCACCTGAACGCGGCGCACTTCCAGCAGGCCCTCTGCGTTGATCAGGTAGACAATCTGTCCGGCACGCAGGGCCGGGCGCGGCAGGGTGATGGCATTCTCCACTCGCCGGCCCTGGATGAGTGCGTCCACGAACAGGCCAACCGCCATGGGCATTCCTTCGGCGGAGACGTTGGCACCGTAGGGGTCTTCCAGTTCGGCTGTGGCGTACAGCATGCGTGTGTCGGGGTCCACGGCGGCATCCACCCGGACCAGGTGGCCACGCCAGTGTTGTACCCTGCCCGCGACCTCGGTACTGAAACGTACCGGCGGGCCGCCGCCGGGACCCGCCACATAGCCGATAGGCAGTCCCAGGGAGGCCAGCTGGGCGTTATCCAGCGGCAGGCGCACCTCCACTTTCTCGGTGCCGAAAACACGTCCCAGCACCGTACCGGGCGCGATGTACTGGCCGCGGTCGACGTTGGTGCTCATCACCCGGCCGTAAAAAGGCAGGCTGAAGCGGGTGCGTTCCAGGTTCAGCTGGGCCTGTGCCAGGTCTGAGCGGGCGGCGACCAGGCGGGCCCTGGCCTGGGTAAGCTGCGGTTTCTTCAGCGCCAGGTCAGAGGCATCCGGCTCATTGCGCAACTGTTTCCGGGCCACGTCCGCGTCCGCCAGGGCCTGCTCCACCGCGAGTTCCGCCTCGGCCACGCGGGCCCTGGCCTGGTCCAGCGCCAACTGGTAATCGGTGTCTTCGACGCGCAACAGGGGCACCCCGGGCTCCACCCGGCCGCCCTCGATAAATTCCGGCGACACCTCCACCACCCTGCCGCTGACCTGGGACACCAGGTCTACCTGGGTGCGGGACCTGACCTCGCCCTGGGAATGCACCTCCAGGGTCACCTCACCGACCTCGGCGATAACGGTGTGCACCCGGGTGGGCCGGACCTGCTCACCGCCCTGCTGCGGTGTCGGCCGGGTGGCATGCATCAGCGCATAGAGACCCACGCCGGCGGCGAGCACCAGTAACGGGGTCAGTATGTGCCACAGTCTGTTTGCCATCGCTCGCCTTTTATCCGTTCGTGAGCGCAGTATACGCACCCGTCAAATTCGGGTCACTGATCTATGTCCTGTTTGTTACGCAAGCGGCAGCCGATCCGTTCACGGGGTCGGAGCGCTATCAGCGCGCAGCGGCTGCCGTGCGTTTTCTGTGGGCCCACCACAGGAGCGGCAGCCACAGCAGGGCGGCACACGCATATACCAGGACGAACTCGGCCATTGGAATACGCAGGACCTGGAGCACGTCCCAGCCGCGACCGTGGTAGCTTGCGACCACGGCGACCACGTAGGTCAATACCAGCGCCGCACGCGATCTCCGCCCCAGGCCCAGGCCGTGCATCTGGGTTATCACGAACAGGGTCAGAAAACCGAACAGGAACATGGGCCACTGGCCGTTGGCCACGCTCAGGTAGGCCACCATCGCACCGTGAGCGAGTACGAATACCTCCAGCAGCAGGGTCCAGTTCCGGTCCCGGTGGGCCCTGGTGAAAAAAAGGCTGCCCTGCAACAGCAATAACAGGGTGTAGAAAGTGCCGAGTAAATGACCGAGGTTGTCCTCTATCGGGTGGAACCAGAAAGTGTAGACGATGGCCCAGGCGAAATAATAGCCGTGATAGCGGCGCAGGAAATCACCGGGCCGATCCAGGAAGTGGACGCGGTGGCCGAAGAACAACCCGCGCCGCCGGTTCTCCATGATCAGTATGAAGACCAGCATGAAGATGACCGACAGCTGCGAACTCAGCACCGGCGTGTCCTGGGCCAGGCCATCGTAGAACAGCCGGGTTTGCGCGATGTGCAGGGTGACAAACAACAGGTTGAAACCTATCGCCGCAATATTCACCGGGTGCAGGGTGGGGCTGTACGCGGGGCGCCGGAACTGGGCCCAGGCGATAAGGCCCCACAGGCCCAGCTGGTGCAGACCGTACAGGCTCCAGGCGCTGAACCGGGACCAGAAACCCGGTTCCCGCAACTGCCAGTAATACCAGTAGTTACCCTGGTCCGGCAGGAACATGTCAGCTGAGCTGTAGGGCCCAAGGCCCACGATAACAGCCATGATCACGAGGCAGGCGACAATGGCCAGCAGGTGAAATCGACGGGAGCCGAGCGGAGTGGGCTGCATTACCAGGGCCCTTGCCCGTTTATAGTTCGGGTGCCGTTCACCGGCGCTCCAGCCAGGCGAAACCGGCTGTGGTGTCGACCACTCGATCGCTTTCCAGGTAAGCCCTGGCGGTTTCGCTGTGCTTGAGTTGTGCATCCAGGAAAGCGGTGGTGACGCTGTTGATCATGGCCAGGGCGTCGTACTGTGGGGTTGCCTCACGTTCCAGCCGGCAGATGAGATTGCCCAGGTAGTGGTCGGCGCCATCCACCACAAGGGCGTATTGCGCACCGGGCTGGGCGCGCTCGTGGGACATCAGGTGCATCCGGTACTCGGGCCAGAACCCCTTTTGCACATCCCAGGTACCGGTGGTGACCAGGGTCGGTGCACGCAGTGTATTCCAGCTGTCCGCGGTAATGGTGTCGAACATGGGGCCCGGAGGCGACAGGGCCACCACCGCGGCAACGCGGGCAGTGAAAGCATCCACGTACTCGCCCCGGTCAGAATCGAAGGCCGCGGCACCGGCGAACTGCTGCGCGCTGAAGGCGCCGAAGGAGTGTCCGGTCATGGCCACGCGACTGGCATCGGCCTTACCGGCAAAGGCGGGCGCCAGCGCTTCGATTTCCGGCAGCGACTGGAGCAGGTTCTCCAGATCCGTCACGCGTGCCGCGATCAGGCCGAACTGACCATAGCGTAGGCTGTTGAAAATACCCTGCGCCATGGAGCAGCAGTCCAGGTGATCGGGCGCGATAACCGCGTAACCGTGGCTGACCCAGTGTTCTATGACCCGATCGTAGCTGTTCCGGCCAGACCAGTTGCCATGGGAAAACAGCAGCAGCGGATAGGCCAGGCCCTCGCCGGGGTAGTAGATGTTCAACCGCATCTCCCGTCGGTCACCCGCGGCGGGCAGCAGCAGCTCCCGTTGCACCTTGACCTGGAGCGGACCCGGTGCAATGGCGTACAGGGCCCGCACGGCCGATTCAGGCGCGCTCAGGGGTGCGGCGGGGGGCAGTTCCGGCTCCTCTCCGCAAGCCAGCAGCAGCGGCAGGGTAATAGCCAGGGCGATCAGCAGCCGGGTCAAGGCGGTGTGCCCATGAGAAAGTCGCGCGCGTCTCTGGCGGACCGGACCGGGACCTCCAGCGGGATAACGTGCCCCGTATTTTCGTACACCACTTCGCTGACGCTGGCGGCGCTGCCCAGGGCAGCCCGGTACTCGGCCACGTGCGCCACCGGCAACTGGGGGTTGGCCTCGCCCCACATGATCAGGGTGGGCGCGGTAATCCGGGCCAGGTCCGGACCGATGTCACCCCGCTCCCAGGCCTGCAGGCGGTGAAATTCCGCCATGCGGTTGCCCTCACGGCGATACATCTCGTGAAACTCGGTCAGCAGCTCCTCGGTAATGAGCGCCTTGTCTACCACAGGCGCTTCCAGGAAGGGCCGGAAAACACGCCGCGGCAGCAGGTACAGCAGATGGCCGAACCAGGATGGCAACTCACGGTCCATGTATTTGTTGGTAATCCGCGGCATGCCCGGGGCGTTCAGCAGAATCAGGCGGTCGATGCGCTGCGGATGACGGGCCGCCGTGTACCAGGCTATGGCGCCGCCGGTGGAGGAGCCGACCAGGTGAAAGCGGTCAAATCCCAGCTCGTCCATCAGGCTCAGCAGCAATTGCATGCCGCGCTCCCGCGAGTAATCGTCGCTTGGATCGGGCCCGGTCAGGCCGTGACTGGTGAGGTCGTAGCGTACGACCGTGAAGTAGGGCTTCAGTTCCTCCACCCAGGCCTGCCACAGGCGCATGGTGTAGAAATGCGAGTGTAGCAGCACGACCGGCGGACCCTGGCCCTCGACCTTGAACCGGACCGGGACACCGGAAATATCTGCTACCCGCAAACCGCTGCCGCCGTAGCGCTGCTCCAGTGTCGCCACCGGCAGGTCCCGGTTGCTCCACCACAGCCACGCAACGGCAAGCAGCACTGACAGGACCAGTGCGACCAGGATGCGGCCCAACCAGCGCAGCACGGGCCTAGTCTCCCGTCCCATAGCGGTGTCCGGCGGCAATCAGGTCCGCGGCTCCCAGCAAGGCATTCATGTCCTGCAGTTCGACCATGTCCGCCCGCAGGGACAGGGTGTTACCCTGCGTGGCGATGGCTTCCAGTACCCGGCGGGCCGCGGGCAGGAACGCGTGCAACAGGGCCGCCGGATAGAGGGCGATCCGGTAGCCCAGTTGCTGCAACCCGGCGCTGTCTTCGGTCGGCGTGTTGCCGCCCTCGACCAGGTTATGAACCAGCGGTGTGCGCGCGGCGAAACGAGCACAGATCTCTGTCATCTGCTGCACGGATTGCGGAGCCTCGATAAACAGCGCGTCGGCCCCGGCCTCCAGGTACCGCTCTGCCCGATCCAGTGCATCGCCCAGGCCGTTCAGGCCCAGTGCGTCAGTGCGGGCAATCAACAGCGTGGCGTCGTCCTGGCGGGCATCCAGGGCCGCCTTGATTTTGCCGACCATCTCGTCGGTGCTGATTACTGTCTTGCCCGCCATATGGCCGCAACGCTTGGGAGCCTGCTGGTCTTCCAGTTGCAGCGCGCTGGCGCCCGCACGCTCGAAGTCGCGAACCGTGCGCTGCACGTTGAGTGCGTTGCCGAAACCCGTATCCATATCCACCAGCAGGGGCAGCTCGACACGGTCCCGCAGTACGCCGATGGTTGCCGTCACCTCGGCGGCGCTGACCAGGCCCATGTCGGGGCGGCCGAAGCGGGCGAAACTGAGACAGGCGCCGGACAGGAAGGCCGCGGGAAACCCCGCCTGTTCCGCCAGCAGGGCGCTCAGGCCATCGTAGACCCCGGGCACTTTCAGCAGCGTCCCGGCGCCCAGTTTGTCACGCAGGTCCTGCCGGTGGGATAGAGGCATGGGGGTGCAGCCCTGATAATGATATAAAGGTATATCATTGTAACTAATCGCCGTGAGGCTGCAAGCGTGGTGGCGGGATCGGGTGTCCCCCGCGCAATAGCTTGTTGCCGGGCGTCAATCCGAGAGCGCCATGTCCTCGATGGCGGCCGAATCGAGAATTTCGACCGTGTGGGCGGAATGGATATTGATCAGGCCTTCGCGTTTCAATTTGCTGAAAGCGCGTGACACGGTCTCTATGGTAAGTCCCAGGTAGTCGGCGATGTCCTGGCGGGTCATGACCAGGTCGATGAATCGCGCGTCCGGAACGGGCTCGCGCGCGCGGAGCTGTTGCAGCAGGAAGCAGATTCTCTCGTGGGCTTTTTTCTGCCCCAGGGCGAATACCTGGTCCAGTGTATGAGCCAGGATATTGCCGCCGATACGCCGCACGTTTTCCTTCAGTACGGGAAACTCGTCCTGCAGGGCGATGAACTTGCGGCTGGGAATCTCCTGTACGGTGGCCGCGGTAAGGGCGCAGACAGAGAATTCGTAAAACTCATTCTGGGCGATACCGATGAAGTTGCCCGGGTGGATGAAGGCCATGACCTGGCGGCGACCGGCAGCCGAGGTGCGTTCCATCATCAGGACGCCGCTCTTTACCATGTACACGTGGCGAGCGGGGCTGTGCTGGTGAAACAGAAAGGTGTCCGGGTCCACCTGCCGGGTGCTCGCGTGCTGGTTCAGTTGCTCGGTTTCAGCGGAACTGAGTCCGCTGTAAATGGTGAGCCGTCCGGAGCCGGGCCTGGGTGATTGTTCGTTCATCGGGGCACCTGTGTCAGGGGTGCCATCTTATCCCGATGACCGGGGTTACAACCAGCCTGGTGTCACACTAGTCGATGTAATTGGCCGCCAGGACGTTTTCTCCGGGCTCCCAGTGCAGGGTGCCAAAGGTCATGTACTTCTCTTTCTGGGACTCGATGAACTGCCAGGCGCATACCGTGGTGAAGTCCTCGTCGATTACCACTTCGCGGGACCACAGCTTGAAGGCCTCGCCGTAAACGTGACGAGTGGCATACAGGTAGCGGCCGTAGGACATGCCGTTGCCGTACATGTCGGGTCCGTGGAACTGGTGGCTGTTGCCGGTCCGCGTGCGCAGGGCGGTCCACTCGCGGTTGATCACTCCCTCGACCTTGACGGTCTGCCTGGAGTGCGTCAGGTTGACCGGGCGGTGGGTGACGGTCACGGTATTGTGGCCAACCAGCTCCTGATCCGCGCTGTATACCTCGAATTCGCCGCGAAAAACCCCCTCGTGTTTAACCGGCAGGTTGAAGGGTTTCTTTGCCCGGGTTTTTTCCCTGGCCAGGAAGTCGGCAACCTTTTCCCGGGTTTCGGGGTTGTCGGCGTAATCCCGGGTTACCACATAGAGACCGTTGAACACGGCCACCAGGGTATCGCCTTCAAACAGCTGCGAGGAATAGACCTGGATACCTTTCTCGGGAACCACGTGATTCATGGTTCGCAGCTGGGTATTCCAGCCCGGCGAGTAGTAGAACGAGTCCACCAGCAGGCCGAAGGGTCGACCGGAACCGTAAAAGTCCGGGCCGGTATAAATCCGGTCCTGGTCAGAGTCGATCACGCCGAAGTCCATACGCGCCCCGATTTCGAAGCGTTCCATCAACGGACCGGTGGCATCGAAGTCGGTTTCCATCCAGTAGGTTGTGCGGCCATCCTTGAACTCGCTGGCGCGATTGACCTTGTTGAACCCGACGTGGGTGCCATCGGCCTCGAACAGCGAGGGGATGCCGTGCCACTCGCCGTCGATGGATTGTTGCCAGTTACTTGGCCTCTTGTCTGCAGCCATAATTCTGTCTCACCTTGGGTTAACTGTCTTTCATCTCGCTCCCGCTCGCGCGGGGTGTCCCTCTGGATTCCGGCCTGCGCCGGAATGAGGAACTCAACCATCGTCATCCCTGCGTAAGCAGGGATCCAGCAGTAACGTCCTAGCCGCCAGTCGGTCTGGGCAGGGTCCGGGCACCGCCCCACAGGGTGGCAACCATGGCCTCGGCGTTGTCCTTGCCGAACAGCTTGTCACCGAGGTTGTTGGCCGGATCTCGCTCGCAGATGGTCTGGCGAATTTTCTCGTCCCTGGCCATGATGGCCGGGCGCTCCCCCGGAGCGGTCGCGGGCGCCTCGTCGACCCATTTGAGCCAGCGATCCAGGCGGCTGAGGGCAATACCGCGCACCTTTTCCAGCAACTCCGGGGTGTAGCTCGCGGTGTAGCCTACCGCGGTCGGCGTCATGGCGACACGGGTATAGAGGTCGCGGCTGATAAACGGGTTGAATCGCTCGTCCTCCTGCAGTCCCAGGAATTCCTCGTTGACTTCGGTGTAATATCTGTCGCAGTACTCGGGGTTGGCCACCAGGTCGACCCGGGGCACATAGTCCATGTACATGAACAGGTCCGGCACGGTGCCCAGGGCGAAACCGAAATTCGGTACCAGGGTCTGCGGTCCCAGGCTCACGGTGATATGCATATTGGTGAACGTCGACTCGGGTGAGCCGATGTAGGAGTGCACATACCAGTCTATTTCCGGGCCTGTGTAGGTGCTCAGGGAGCCCTCGGCACCCTCGGCCGACCGGGCGATCCGGCGGTAATCCCGAAAGCGCTCGCAACAGGGGTCCAGGTTCAGTTCGAAACGGTCCTGTATCTTCGCGTTCATTTCGCCGAGTATGGACCACAGCTGCTCAAAAACCTCCCGGTTGTTCACGTCGGGAGAGGCCTCGACCAGGTCGATGATGGGGGTCAGGATGCGTTCACTCATGGCGCGGTTCTCACTGGTGATGCTGCCGGGCGGACAGCGGGTTAATCGCAATCATCATAGGGCAGGGCCCGCGGGGTCGGCTTGATTAATATCAATCGTCTCGGGCCAGGTGTTGCCAGATGGGCGAGCTGAAACTGGCCTCGTGAACCGGCCCCTCCGGGCCGCGTGGATCCAGGCTGTGGCGCCGGTCGCAGGTGGGCCAGAGGCGGGTGCCCCGCGCGGTCAGGGTGCGCACCGCCTCACCCTGCCGGTACAGCACGGTGTGCCGTACCCGTTCCCCGGGCGCCGTCAGCAGGATGAAGTCCGGCTCCATATATACCGCGGTGGCGTCGCCCAGGCGGCGCGCATTGAAGGTCAGGATGCCCGGCCCGCCGGACATGCCGATATTCTCGTAGGCCCCGGGCCCCAACTCGTCAAAGCGCAATACCCCCTCCGCCAGATTGCCGCGGAAGGTCTTGGCGGACGGCTCCCGGCCCCGAATATGGACGTTGGTCAGCTGCAGTTGCAGCCCGTCGAAATCCAGGTAGACCAGGTTGTCGAAGGGGCCCGGTCCGGGGGTGCCACTGCCGGCGGCACTGTCGTCGTCCAGTGGTGTGCCGTCCAGGTTGTACAGCTCGATGTGGTCGTGCCAGACGCCGCGCATCTGCATCAGGTTGTAGCCCACCGAGCCGATCGGGAAAACGGGAAAGGGAGTGCTCATAGACCAGTCCGGTTTGTCGTTACGGGAATCATGAGACATAATGATATATCAATAGTACAACCTGTGTCAGAGCGGGAAGCAAATAATGAAGACGGTGGTGGTGACTGGCAGTACCCGGGGCATCGGGCGCGGCCTGGCGGAAAATTTCCTGGCGCGAGGCTGCCGGGTGATGGTCAGCGGTCGCGGCCAGGCGGCGGTCGAGGCGGTGGTCAATGACCTGGCCGCCGCCCATGGCAGCGACCGGGTCGCGGGCTGCGCCTGCGATATCACCAGTGCCGGGCAGCTGCAGGCACTTTGGGATGCGGCCGTTACCGCCTTCGGCCGGGTGGACGTGTGGATCAACAACGCCGGAGTCAGCGCGCCGCGGCAGCTGCTGCGCGATGCCGCCCCGGCGATGATCGATCACGTGGTGGCGATCAACCTGGGCGGCATGCTGCATGCCAACCGGGTTGCCCTGGCAGGCATGCACGAGCAGGGCCATGGCCAGGTCTGGAACATGGAGGGCTTCGGCAGCGGTGGCCAGGTCAACCCGGGCATGGCGATCTACGGTGCCACCAAGCGCGCGGTGAATTACCTGACCAGGGCCCTGCAGAAGGAGGTCAAGGGAACCGGTGTGCAGGTCTGTACCCTGAGTCCGGGGATCGTGGTTACCGACCTGCTGGTGGGCGACTACGACCTGTCCGGTGAGGAGTGGCAGAAGAGCAAGAAGATCTTCAATATCCTGGGAGACCGGGTCGAGACGGTTACCCCTTACCTGGTGGACGGGGTGCTCAAGGCGAACAGGAGCGGTGCCCGGGTGGCCTGGCTGACCAACGGCAAGGCCTTCCGGCGGTTCATGACGGCGGGCTTCAACAAGCGCGACCTGTTCGCGGATATCCCCGGCGCCTGAGCCGATCAGGCGCCGGGGACCGGGACGGTGGGCGCGACGGTCGGTGCCGGGCGGCGGCGCAGGATCACGGCCCAGATGAAAACCAGGGCCGAGATCAGGCCAAAGAAAACGAACGGTCCGGCATTGCGCCAGTGATCGAACAGGTAGCCGCCCACCACGCTGGCGATGAGAATGCCCACCGCCCCCGAGAGCGTGAAAATACCCACCACTGAGCCACGCAGCCGCTCGGGGGCCTGTTCCGCGATCAGCACCCCGCTGGTGATGATACAGCCCACTTCCGCCATGCCGATCAGCACCAGGCAGGCAATCGAGCGGGCACTGAACGGGTCGGTCACGAAGTAGGTGCCGCCGTAGCCGATGGCGCCGATCAGCAGGGTGATTGCCAGGGCGGTGATGCGGTTGAGCCGGTCAGTCATGATGCCGAAAACCGGGGCGCTGAAAAGTGACGCGGCGTAGGAGATGGCCACCACGGCGCCGCCCTTGCCGACCGCCTCGGCGGTGGTCATACCCAGTTCCCGGGTGCCGAAGAGGGCTGCCCACAGGGTAAAAAAGGTCCCCACCACGGCCAGGTTGCCACGGGCTACAAAGGAGGCGGAGTAGGCCAGGGCAATGACCGGTTTGCGCGCCTCGGCCAGCCCCTCGCGCAACTGGCGCAGCAGGGGTACGCGGGTTTCCTGGCGGCCGGTCCGGCCCCGGCGCAGCCCGACGAACATGAGCACCGCGATGACCAGGGTAATGACGCCCATCAGGGTGTAAGTGGATCGGGCCGCTGTCTCGGCCTGCATGCCCTGGTCCATGAAGATCTGCGGCAGTCGCAGCAGGAACAGGGCGGCAGTCATGGCGCCCAGTCCGTTCATGACCCCCAGCAGACCCGTGGCTTTGCCGCGGCTGGAATTGGTGGCGTAGTCCGCCATCAGGGTGATGATCATGGTGGAGACCGCGGCAATGCCCGCGGAATAGACCACCCGGGCCAGCAGCAGGGCATCGACATTCCGGGCAACGCCGTACAGGGTGATGCCCGCCGCCACCAGCAGAAAGCCCAGTACCGTTACCCAGCGGCGGCCGATGCTGTCCGACAGCGAGCCCCACAGGCCCACGCTCAAGATAATGACGATTTCACCCCAGAAATTGAGGTTGCCGCTGATGACTCCCTGGCGCTCCCGTTCCAGCATCAGGACCTCGTTCAGCAGGAAGGGCTGGGTCTGGGGCACGAAAGTCGCGAACATGATGGTGGCGTAGCAGGCCAGGTAGAAGGTCAGCATGTGACCGGTTCCCGTCCCGGTTTGCAGTGCGATGCCGAGGAAGTGCCGGCCGGCGGGGTTGAGTTCAGCGCTCTGGGTCATGGTGGGTCCGAATGTTTATTGTCGTTGGTATGGGACTGTCTATAGCGGTAGTTACGAACTGCTCAGGGCCGCGGATCACCGCCAGGCGACAAAAGATATAATGATATTATATTATATCAAATCGACGTGATAGCCAGTTTTGGAGAAACCACCCGTCATGACCCCTGCCAACACCGTTCGCGTGGCCGCGGCCCAGTTCCACGTGGGCCCCGATCCCGATGCCAACCTGGCGACCTGCCTGCGCATGATGAGCGAGGCTGCCGCTTGCGGCCCCGACCTCATTGTATTCCCGGAGTTCTGTAACCACCTGTCCTGGTACAGCGACCGGCAACACTGTTTCGATGTGTCGGTGCGACTGGGTGGCCCTTTCCTCACCGCCATCGCCGACCGCGCTCGCGAGTTGGGGGTTTTTGTCGTCATCAATTGCACTGTGCAACGTGAAGATGGCAGTGCCACAGGCAGTAGTCTGCTTTACGACCGGCGGGGTCAGTTGCTGATTGACAACACCAAGCAGATCTACATCGGCCACGAAAACGACTATCTGGAAAAGGCCCGGGAGGAAGGGCCGGTAGTGGAGACCGAACTGGGGCGCATCGGCCTGTACGCCTGTATGGATGGCGTCATCAACGAGACGCCGCGCTGCCTGGCATTGAACGGAGCGCAGCTCATGCTGAACAGTCTCAACTCCTTCGCCACCGACGAGGCTTCTCTGCATATTCCGGTGCGGGCGGCAGAGAACAAGGTCTGGGTAGTGGCGGCCAACAAGGTGGGACCACTGGTGCCGGAGGAGATGGTCGAGGGTATCAGCGCCGCGACCGGGATTCCCCGGCGGTTCCTGTCCGGTGCCGGCGAGAGCCAGATTGTGGCGCCGGACGGCACGGTGCTGGCCAAGGCCTCCCGCGACCGGGAGGAGTTCGTCTACGCCGATATCGAGGTCTCCCTGGCGGACGATAAGTGCCGCCCCGACGGCACGGATATTTTCGCCAGCCGGCGGCCGGAGCTGTACCGGCCGATTACCGCGGACCCCGCCGGACAGGCGCTGCCCGCCATGAATGGCGCGCAGGAAGTCGGGTGCGCGATCGTGCAGTTGGCGGACAGCGACAGTCTCGATGACGCCGCTGCGGCGGTGCAGCAAGCCGTTGCGGCGGGGGCGGAACTGGTCTGCCTGCCGCCGCTGGCGGGAGACCTGGCTGAGCCCGCCGCGGCGGCGGTCCGGGGCGGGGAAATCATTGATCGCCTGGCGGCCCTGGCGGGCGGGGCCTATCTGGCTACCGCCCTCGTGCGGCCCTGCGCCAACGGGTACCAGTACGGCGCGGCATTGATCAACCGGGACGGCCTGGCCCTGTTCCAACCCCAGGTGCATCATTCCCTGCGTCACGGATTTTCCCTGCCTGGGGACGAGTTTGTGTCACTGGATCTGCCCCTGGGGCGGGTCGCGGTGGTGACCTCCGATGACAGCCTGTATCCGGAAACCTTCAGGCTGCTGGCCCTGGCCGGGGTGGCAGTGGCACTGGTGCCGCTGTCGCCGCTGGAAGACTGGGAGCTGCAAACCGGCCTGCTGGAGCGATCGGCGGAAAATCGCATCAACCTGCTGGTGGCTCCCGACACCGGACGCCATGGTCCCGCCTTCGCCACGGCGTTGCAGACGGATTTTACGGTGATGACGGAATGGCAGGAGCGCAAGTTCGACGGGCTGCTGAGCCAGCCGGAGTGGTATCGGTATGACGAAGGCTCCGGGGTGTTCCTAGTCGGGCTGCGGCCGGCCAATGCCGCCCACAAGGTGGTGTCTCTCAACACCGACCTGCTGGCCAGCCGACCCTGGCGAGTGGCCGGCGCGATCAGCCGCTGAGCCCTTCTCTATATTGAGAATTATCAAGGTGGGCCACGGTGCAGGGCGGCACACTGCGGGCACTGACAGTATAAGTGGAGAAGACCATGTCCGAGGCCCAGCAATCACTGCCGGAAAAGTTGTTCAGCCAGACCCTCCACGGCGTTATCGATGCGCTGGGCCTGGAAGAACGGCTGGCTGACGACGGTTCCGCCTACCTGACACTGGCAAGCCAGCTGCCCATGGTGCAGGGCGCGGTCGGCAATGTGCGCCTGTTCAACGGCGACGCCCTGTTCCGGCTGGTGACCTGCTCCATGGTGGTGGAGGCCATGCAACTGGACTCCCACATGATGTTCGCCTTCACGCCAAAAGACAGCGCGGTACCGCATTTCACCCTGGACTCGGTGATGGCGGGTGACCATTTTGCGTTCCACCTGGACCTGATCCCGCGCCTGGATCTTGGCGCGAACCGGACCTACATGGATCATGTGTTTGTCCCCCTGAACGAACTCTATGCGCAGGGCTCGGCCATCGAGGGGCTCAGCGCAGCCCGACTGTCACCCCAGCAGTACGCCATCATGTCTCCCTGGATGCTGGTCAATCGGGCTACCGCCGATGCCTTCAGCGCCATCTCGGACACGGTAGCCCGCTACCGCGAGCACTGGCTGGGACTACTGCGCGGCGGTATTCCTGAAGACGTCCTGGACGGTGTGACAGCGGAGCAGCTGGCCGACCGAAACCTGCGCAACAAGCGCATGATATTCGATCCCGCTATCGATCCGGTATGGAACCGGATTACGCCGCTGATCGGTGCAGAGGCGGTCGACGCCACCCGCGCCCTGTTGCTTGGAGAAGACGAATGACAGCCCAACTCAAAGAGGACGCAGTCATGGAAAAACTGACCGGACAGTTCCTGATCGAGGACATGACCCCGGAAGAACTCGAGCGCGCACGGGTGGTCGAGAGTGTGCTGCCGGCCCTGCGCGAACAGGCCGCGGAGGTGGATGCCCGGGGTGAATTCCACGTGCCACACGTGAAGACCCTCAGCGATGCCGGCCTGTTGGGGCTGGTGGTGCCGGTGGCGTACGGCGGCATGGGCGGTGGCCTGCGCGATCTCTGTGCGGCGGCCTTCGCCCTGGCCTCGGCCTGTCCCTCCACGGCGCTGACATTTTTCTTCCACTGCAGCTCCGCCTCCCGTGGCCTGCTGGCGCTGGAAGCACTGGACGCGGGCCTGTTTGAAGCGGACGAGCAGGACACCGTGCGCGCCTTTGCCGAACAGGTACTGAACACCATGGGCCGCAATGGCCAGTGGCTGGCCAACTTTGCCTCCGAGTCGGTGAAGTCGGAGAAGGCCGCCATCACCATTGGTACCACGGCCAGAAAAGTGGCGGGCGGCTACCGGCTGAACGGGGTCAAGTCATTCGGTTGCGCGACCGGGGTGGCGGACCGGTATCTGGTTACTGCTTCCCTGGAGGGCTACGACACCGCTGAGGGGCTCTGTACGTTTTTCGTGGCGCGGGATGGCGAGGGCGTCAGCGAGCGGGAACACTGGGACGCTATCGGTATGCGCGGCACCGCCACGCACGGCATCGTGTTGCAGGATGTTTTTGTGCCCGACAGCGATGCGCTGGCAATCCCGGCCGCCTTTACCCGCTGCATGCAGGTCAGCCGCGGCAGCTTCGTCGGCAACCAGGTGGCCAGTATTGCGGTGTACCTGGGCGCGGCCTTTTCCCTCTATCACTACACGATCAACCACTTGCGCACCAAGACGTTTGCCGATACCGGTAAATCGGTGGGTACCGCGCCCTACATGCAGGAACTGATTGGTCACATGATGGTGGAACTGGAGACCGCCACCGTCTGGCTGCGACGCCAGATTGAACTGGAAAGCAGCGAGCCCCCGATACTGCCGAAACAGGAGGTGGTCAAGCGCTGGCGCCTGTGCAAGGGTACCGTGGCTGAGGCCGGGTTCCGGCTGGCGACCTGTTCCATCAAGGCCTGTGGCACCAGCGGCACCGGCGACCACGGTGTACCGGTGCGCGCCTTGCGCGACCTGTGCATGGGCCTGGTGCAGGCCTTTCCCGCCGAGCGGGGCCGGCTGATGGCGGCACAGATGGAAATCGAGGGCTCGGAACAGGCACAATTCGGTACCGGGCAGTCTTGAGGATTGCGCAGCAGGCAGGCGGAGGCCGAATGACAGTACAGTCAGTGCACATGCTGATCGGGGGGCAGGCCGCGGCCGCCAGCTCGGGACAGGAATTTGACGTGCTGGCGCCGGCAGATGAAACCGTACTGGCGCGGGTGCCGCGCGCCGGCAGCGACGACGTGGACAGGGCGGTAGCCTGTGCCCGCGAGGGGTTCGAAGACTGGTCCCGCCTGTCCCCCGGGCAGCGGGAGAGGGTGCTGTTGCGCGCGGCTGAGCTGGTGCAGGCCGAGGGCGAGGCGCGCTTTCTCGACACCCTGATCGACGAGAGCGGCAGTGTTATCACCAAGGCCCGGCACGAGATTGTGTACACCGCGGACCTGTTGCGCGCGGCGGCGGGCGAGGTGCGACGCCTGTACGGTGATACCTTCCCCAACGACAACCCGCAGCGGCTGTCCATGGTATTCCGGGAGCCGCTGGGGGTGGCCGCAATAATCTCGCCCTATAACGCCCCCCTGTCCCTGCTGGCCAAGATGACGGCCTTCCCGCTGGCTGCCGGCAACAGCGTGGTGATCAAGCCCTCGGAAGAGACACCGTTGACTGCGATCGCCTTCGGCCGCCTGCTGCTCGACGCCGGACTGCCCCCGGCAGCGCTCAGCGTGGTGACCGGGTTCGGCGCGGAGTGCGGCGCGGCCCTGTCGGCCCACCCGGACCTCGATTGCCTGGCGCTTACCGGCTCCACCCGGACGGGCGTGGCGATAGGGCAGGAGTGTATGCAGCACATGCGCCGTTGCCAGCTGGAACTCGGCGGCAAGAGCGCCCTGCTGGTGCTCAGGGATGTCGACCCGGTTAAAGCGGCGGCGATAGCGGCCCAGGGTATTTTCACCCATGCCGGCCAGATCTGCATGGCGAACAGCCGCATCATCGTCGAGCGGCCGGTGCACGAGCAGTTTGTCGCTGCCCTGAAGCGGGCAGTGCAGGTGATCCACCTGGGCGACCTGCGCGACGAGCGCAGCCAGTACGGTCCCCTGATCAACCGGGCGGCACTGAACAAGGTCCTGGATCATGTGCGGGGCGCGGTGGCCAGCGGCGCGGAGTTGCTCTGCGGCGGCGCTGTCGAGCGCGGGCTGGTCATGCAACCCACCATCGTGCTCAATCCGGACCGGCAGGGTGAACTGTGGCGCGAGGAAAGTTTTGGCCCGGTCGCTGCCGTCGTGGTGGTGGACGGTCTGGATGAGGCCATCGAGGTAGCCAATGACAGTGCGTACGGCCTGTCCGGCGCCGTGCTGACCCACAACGTCCAGTGGGGTTTCAAGGCCGCGCGCGGCATTCGCGCCGGCAGCGTGCACATCGGCATGCACAGTTTCCAGAGTAACGCACTGGCGCCCATCGGCGGTTTCGGCCTGTCCGGCCTGGGTCGCAGTGGTGGCAAGTACAGTACCGAAGAGTTCACCGAGCTCAAATGGGTCAGCCTGTCCCTGGAGGAGGGCTGACCGTGCCGGTACGCCGCGCCTACCTGGATGTCGACGGTCGGCAGCTGCACTACCGTATTGCGGGTGACCCGGGACGGCCAGCGGTCCTGTTGCTGCACCAGAGCCCCAGCCACTCGGTCATGTACGAACCGTTGATGGCGGCCCTGGGCGACAGCTTTTTCCTGCTGGCGCCGGATACCCCGGGCTTCGGCAACAGCGATCCGCTCGATGTGGAGGAATGGGACATCGAGGACCTGGCTGCGGCAATTCGGCCCCTGTTGCCGGCTCTGGCGATCGAGCATTGCCACCTGTTCGGCCACCACACCGGTGCGGCTATTGCGGTAGCCCTGGAGCACGACTTTCCCGGCACCGCACTGAGTATGGCCCTGTGCGGCCCCACCCTGTTGGACGAAGAGCAGAAACGCACACTCCCGGCCCTGGCTGAGACCATCCCGCCGGTGGCGGACGGCAGCCACCTGGCTGCGATGTGGCGGCGCCTGCGGGCCAAGGACGAGTCGGTCGACCCGCGGCTCAGCCAGCGCGAACTGGCCTCCGCCTTTGCCAGCGGCGAGGCCTACCAGGCCTCCTACCGGGCGGTGACCCGGCAGGACTTCGGCGGGCAGCTGGCCGCGATAGAGTGTCCGGTGCTGGTGTTCGCGGGCGACGCCGACCCCCTGTATGGGGCTGTGGCTCCCAGCCTGGCCCTGTTGCAGCATGGCCACAGCGCGGAACTCGCGGGGGGGGAGCGCACCTACGTCTGTGAACGCAACGTGGACCGGGTGGCGTCGCTGCTGCAAACGTTTTTCAACAACCCGATTGAGGTGTAAATGGACCTGGAGCGCAACAGCCTGGGACTGGGCGATAAGCCGGCACTGCTGGTGGTCGACATGATCAACGGATTTACCGATCCAGCCTGCCCGCTGGGCAGTGATTGTCCTGACGTGGTGGCCGCCAATGCGCGCCTGGTGGATGCGTTCCACGCCGCTGGTCTGCCGGTGGTGTTCACCACCGTGGTGTACCACGACGACACGCAGGCGCGTGTTTTTCGGGCGCGGATCGAGGCGCTGAATGTTCTCACGCCGGGTTCCCAGTGGGTACAGCTGGACCCAGCGCTGGACTTCCGCGAAGGCGATGTGTTGCTCGAGAAACAGTGGGCGTCGGGTTTCCACAGGACCGATCTGGACGCGCGCCTGCGGGCGCTTGCCGTCGACTCCCTGGTGGTCACCGGCCTGACCACCAGTGGCTGCGTGCGCGCCACCGTGGTGGACGGGCTGCAGTACGACTACCCGGTGGTGGTCCCGCGGGAAGCAGTGGGTGACCGCAACCCGGATGCCCACGAGGCCAACCTGTTTGACATGCACGCCAAGTATGCGGACGTGCAATCTCTGGAGGATGTGCTGGCGGCCCTGGCCGCGCGCTGAGGAACTGTGGCGATGCTACCTGTTGTAATAGCCGGCTCCGGCCCCGTGGGCTCCGTACTGGCCCTGTACCTGGCACAGCGCGATATTCCCGTGCTGCTACTGGAAAAAGAACCCGGCCTGCCGGTGGACCTGCGGGCTTCCACCTTTCACCCGCCCAGCCTGGAAATGATCGAGGACCTGGGTTTCGGGGTGATCGACGAGATGCTCGAACTGGGCCTGAAGGTGGATAGCTACCAGTACCGCGACCGGCGCACCGGGGAGGTGGCCAACTTCGACATGGGCCTGATCTCGGATTGCACCCGCTACCCGTTCCGCCTGCAACTGGAGCAGTATGAGTTCACCCGCATCGTGGGTAACAAGCTGGCGCAGTTGCCCGCGGCCGACGTCCGCTTCGGTCACGAGGTGGTGGGCTTCGAGGACCGGGGCGATCGGGTGGAGGTCTCGGTGGCGTCGCCCGCGGGAATCGAGGCGGTCGAGGGTGCGTTCCTGGTCAGCGCCGAGGGTGCACGCAGCACGGTCCGCAAGCTGGCGGGGATCGATTTTCTCGGTTTCACCTACGATGAAAAATTTCTCGTCGTCAGCACCAGTTTTCCTTTCGAGGAGGTATTCGACGGCCTGTCCTGGGTGAACTACGTGGCCGATCCGGAAGAATGGTGCGTGATATTGCGCACCGAAAAGTTGTGGCGGGTACTGTTCCCCACCCGGCCCGAAAACGAGGACGACGAGGAACTGCTGCTGTCCGATAAGTTCATCCAGCAGCGCCTGCACCACCTGTACGACAAGGAAGGCGACTACGACATCGGCCACCGCACCCTGTACCACGTCAACCAGCGGGTGGCGGAAACCTACTACCGGGGCCGTGTGGTGCTGGCCGGAGACGCCTGCCATATCAACAACCCACTGGGCGGGATGGGCATGAACGGCGGCATCCACGACGCTTACAACCTGGCCGGGAAGCTGCACCGTATTCTCACCGAGGGAGCGGATCACATCGCCGCATTCGAACACTACAACCGGCAGCGCCGCGACCTGGCGGTGCGCTTCGTACAGGACCACACCATCGCCAACAAGAAATTGATGGAGGCCACCGACGAGGAGACCCAGAACAGCCGGCAGAAAATGTTGATGGAAACCGCCGCCGATCCGCAGCGGGCCAAAGCGTTCCTGCTGGAACGGGCCATGATTTTGTGCGTCAGGGATGCCGAGGCCGTGGCCTGAGGCGGCAACAAAGGGAGGAGACCTGGAGTGAACATGCCGAATAAGCAAATTGACCTGTCCCGTACCCGCGAGCGCGACCAGCGCACCGACGGCCACCTGGACAATTACATAGGCCACCGGGCCAAGATCGGGGTGATCATCCCGTCCACCAACACCTCGGTAGAGTACGACTGCCAGCGGGTGATACCCCGCGGTGTCACCTGGCATTTCAGTCGGTTCATGATCGAACACGCCGATTTGAGCGATGACGAAAACTTCATGCGCTTCCTGGATATGCTGCGCCAGACCATCGGCGCGTCCATCGAGAGCCTGATGACCTGCAAGCCGGATCACGTGATGATGGGCATGTCGGCAGAGACTTTCTGGGGCGGCATCAAGGGCAACGATGGCTTTGTGGACCGCATCCAGGAAGCCGTTGGCCACGAGACCGGCCTGACCACCGGCGCCAATGCGGTGATCGCCGCGCTGGAAGCGCTGGGGGTGCCGGGCAACGCCAACAAGAACATCGCCGTGATCACTCCCTACCAGCCGGTGGGCGACAAGAACGTGATCCTGTTCTTCGAGGACTCCGGCTACAACGTGAAACAGGTGGTGGGCCTGCGCTGCGAGAACGCTCACGACGCGATTGCTCTGGTGCCGGACCACCAGGTCATGGATATCGTCCGGCAGGTGGACGGCGATGATGTCGACGCCATCATCCAGGTGGGCACCAACCTGTCCACCGCCACCACCTTCCCGGTGCTGGAGAAATACCTGGGCAAGCCCTGCCTGCCGATCAATATCGCCACCGTGTGGCACGCCCTGCGCAGCTGCGGTGTCAGCGACCAGTACGACCACCTGGGGCGCCTGTTTGAAGAACATTGACTGGACCCCGGCCTGCGCCGGGGTGACGAGGGCGATCACTCCCGGCCGTGCGATTCGTCATCCCGGCGCAGGCCGGGATCCAGGCCAGGTCCGATGCTGATCGTCTTCAGCGTCATCCTGCTGGACCTGATCGGGTTCGGCATCATGGTGCCCATCCTGGCCTATTACGTGATAAACCTGGGCGGCAGCCCCGCCCTGGCCACCTTCTGTATGGCCTTGTACCCGATCGGGATGTTGGTCTCGACGCCAGTCCTCGGCCGGCTCAGCGACTACCACGGGCGCCGCCCGATCCTGATGCTCAGCATGGCCGGGGCGATTATCGGCTTCGTCATGCTGGCCTTCGCCAGTTCCCTGTGGGTGGTCGCGGCGGCGCGCCTGATCTCGGGCCTGATGTCGGGCAATATATCCGCGGCCCAGGCCTATATCACCGATATCACCTCTGAGGCGGACCGGGCCAGAGGCATGGGCCTGATCGGCGCCGGCTTCGGGCTCGGCTTTATTATCGGCCCAGCCCTGGGCAGCTGGCTGGCGGGGGATGACTTCGCCACCGCCAACCTGTTCCTGCCCGCCATGGTGGCTGCCAGCCTGTCGGGCCTGTCCCTGCTGACGATTATATTTCTGCTGCCGGAAAGCCTGGATCCTGAACACCGCCGCGCGCTGCGTGAACAGCCCCGGCAAGGGCGAGTGGCAATACTGCGGGATCTGTGGGGTCGACCTCTGATCCCGCATTTCCTGGTCGGGGTGCTGGTATACAACCTGGGTGCCGGCATGGTGGAGGCCATTTATCCGCTGTGGGTACGCGACACGGACATTGCCCGCGGGCCCCAGGACCTGATGCCATTATTGCTGGTGGGCGGCATCGTGCTGGCGGCCATCCAGGGTGGCGCCGTCGGGTCGCTGACCCGCCGATTCGGGGAACACCGCCTGTTCCAGGCAGGCGCTCTGGTATTTGCGCTGGCGATGCTCGGTACGGTCCTGGCGGGCCGGGCGGGCAGCTATTACGGGGCCATGACCGCCATGTCACTGCAGTCGGTGGGAGCCGCCCTGGTCCTGACCTCGATGCAGAGTCTGGTATCCCGCTGCGCCGGCCCCACCGAGCGCGGCATGCTGCTGGGTATTTACTCGTCCGCCGGGACCCTGGGCCGCATCGTCGGAACCCTGTCCACCGGAGTGATTTTCGCCTGGATTCACATCCAGGGGCCCTATACGCTGGCCATATTCACATCACTTGCCCTGTACCTGCTGGCGCGCAGCGTCCAGCGCCACTGGACACTGCACCGGGAGGATTGAAGATGCTACGTTTACTGCTGTTCGTGGGCGCCGTTGCGATGGCCGCGCTGGCGCGGGCGCAAGGTGATCCCTTCTGCCTGCAGGCCCAGCACTGGATCGCGACCACCGCGCTGCAGCCAGAGTTGGTCCAATACCAGGCCTTCGAGCCCTTCGTGGAATCCAAGGCCTCGCTGGACCCGTTCCGTATCCACCAGTACTACAGCAACCCCTTACCGGGAGATGGATCACTGCACCGGGTGTTGTCCTGCAAGCTGAAGAGTGCGGAGTCGCTCAACCGGGCCTTCGGCGACCCCGATCCCGTGGCCGGGGGCAATACAGGCTGTGACTTCGTTACCGAGCAACTGCTCCAGCGCACCCTGGCCCGGCTCTCCGCGGCACAGCGGCGACTGGGGCCGGAAGATTTCGTGGTGGCGGAGGAGGTGGTCACCCACATGGGCCCCAGCTGGCTGAAACCCTGGCCCTTCGAGGCCATCACCGCGACCGGCGATGGTCGCTGGCGGCTCAATTCCCGCGCCCTGCGGGTGCCGGATGCCTGGTATATCCCATTACCTGCCCGCATCAAGGGGGTCTATTACTGCCACCTGATCGCGCCGGAATACCTCGAAGCCCTGGTCAGTGGCGCGGTGGCGCCCCCCGCGTCCGGTAACAACAAGGAGTAAACCATGGACAATTACCAGATCGCCCGCCGGGCCCAGATCGGTGTCGTGATTCCCTCCACCAATACGGGCGTGGAGTACGACCTGCAGAAATTCATCCTGGACGGGGTGACCTGGCACCCCTCGCGGTTCTGGATCGAAATCAGCAATTGGGCCGACGAGAGCGCCAGCAGCGGTGATGACGCCGATACCGTATTCGAGCGCTTCCTGGAAGTGATGCGCGGCGAAATTCCCCAGTCCCTGCGCTACGTCATGTCGGCCCGGGTCAAGCACATCATGCTGGGCATGAGTGCCGAGACCTTCTGGGGTGGCGTGGAGGGCAGCGAGCGCTTCGAGGCGGGTATCCGCGAACACATCGGCGACCTCGGGCTGACCACCGGCGCCACCGCCACCCAGGAGGCCCTGAAGGCCTTTGGCGCAAAATCTCTGTCGGTTATCACGCCCTATCCGCCGGTAGGGGATGCCAACGTGCGGCAGTACTTCGAGGAACTGGGATACGACGTGAAAAAGGTCAGGGGGCTCAACCGGCCCTCGGCGACGGCCATTGCCGAGACCGGTATCCGGGAGGTGATCGACGCGGTGCGCGAGGTGGACGGCGACGACGTGGACTGTATCGTGCAGTGCGGCACCAATCTCTCCACCGTCGACCTGTTCCCGACCCTGGAGCACGTGTTGCAGAAACCGCTGATCCCGATCAACGTGGCCACGGTGTGGCACGCCCTGCGCGCCTGCGGTATCGAGGATAAAATCACTGGCACGGGCCGGCTGCTGGAGGAGTTCTAGGCGGTCGCTCCGCTGGCTAGCGGTCGGTGGCTTCGCAAACCGCCATCCAGGCCTTGAGTGACTCGGAGCGGAACGCGCCGCGCGGTAGGGCGAAGTAAAACGTGCGCCGCAGCTGGTGGCGCGGCAGTTGCAGGGGTACCAGGTCGCCATTGGCGAAATTGCGCCGCAGCACGATTTCCGACAGGCAGCCGATGCCGAGGCCGGACTCGACCGCGTTCTTGATGGCCTCGTTATGCCGGAATTCCATGTGCACGTTCAGTTTCGACAGTGCATTGCCCATGGCCCGGTCGAAGGTCTGGCGCGCCCCGGAATCCGGTTCGCGCAGGATCCACTGTGCCTCGCGCATGTCCCTGACCGTGAGACGTCCCTTGCTCGCCAGGGGATGGTCCGCGGCGCAAAATACCATCAGTTCATCTTCGCGCCAGGGGATCAATTCCAGGTCCCGGTGCTTGACCTCGCCCTCGATCATGCCGATGTCCACCTGGTAATTGAGCACCTTCGTGACCACCTCGGGTGTATTCGAGATGTCCAGTTCTACATCCGCGTCCGGGTAACGCGCCAGGTAGCCGGCCAGGTACCGGGTCGCCAGGTGATTGCCGATGGTGAAACTGGCTCCCACCTTGAGGTGACCGATCTGCCGGTGGCTGAGCAAGGTCTCTTCGAAGGCCTGGCAGTGTACCAGCAGGCTCTCGGCCTCCTGCCGCAGGGTCTGGCCGAAGGCATTGAGGACCAGGCGATTGTGGGAGCGGTCGAACAGCTTGAGTTCGTAACTGCGTTCCAGGTTGAGCAGGGCCTCGCTGGCGGCCGACTGCGACATGTGCAGGCTTTTGGCCGCCCGGGAGATATTCTGGTGCCTGGCCACCGCCAGAAATATCTGCAGTTGCCTCAGGGTATAGCGCATTTGACGGCCTCTTTTGTCCAGCTATCGGTAAAACCGATAGTGGTGTCCATGATAACCTGATTTACATGTGCTGTGGCAAAGCCTAGAATGCCCGCCTCCTTGCAATAACGGCTAAACAGAGGTTTCAGCGATGGCAGAGCAGAAAGCGACCAACGTCCATTGGCACGAGGGCGATATTACCCGCCAGCACCGGGAGAAACTGACCGGCCACAAGGGCGCGACCCTGTGGTTTACCGGGCTGTCCGGCTCCGGCAAGAGCACCGTGGCGGTGGAACTGGAAGGGACCCTGCACGACATGGGCATCCTGTCCTACCGTCTCGACGGTGACAACGTGCGCATGGGGATCAACAAGAACCTGGGTTTTTCCGCCGAGGATCGCACCGAGAACATTCGCCGTATCGGCGAGGTGGCGAAGCTGTTCGTGGACAGCGGCGTGATTGCCCTGTCCAGCTTTATCAGTCCCTACCGGGATGACCGCGACCAGGTGCGCGCCCTGCACGAGGCGGCCGGGATGGATTTCATCGAGATCTTCGTGGACTGTTCCCTGGAAGCTGCGGAGGCCCGCGATCCCAAGGGCCTGTACAAGAAAGCCCGGGCCGGCGAAATCAAGAATTTCACCGGTATCGATGATCCCTACGAAACGCCTGACAAGCCGGAGATTCACCTGCGCTCCGACCAGCAGAGCCTGGAAGAAGAAGTGCAGGTCATCCTGGATACCCTGCGCGAACGCGGCATCATCAGCGCCGGCAACTAATCGAGAAAGCGGAGAACAACATGATCAAACCTCACGGTTCCGATGAACTGAACCCCCTGTTTGTCTACGATGCGGAGCAGCGCCACGCGCTGGTTGCGGAGGCGGAAGACCTGCCTTCCATTCTGCTGAACTCCGCGGCCGCAGCCAATGCGGTGATGCTGGGGGGTGGGTATTTCAACCCCCTGTCCGGTTACATGAACCTGACCGATGCCCTGAGCGTGGCGGGCAAGATGCAGACCGTGGACGGCCTGTTTTTCCCGGTCCCCATCCTCAATATGACCAGCGCCACCGACGTTACCGCGGGCAGCCGGATCGCGCTGCGCGATCCCAACGTGGAGGGCAACCCGGTACTGGCCATCATGGATGTAGAGGCCGTTGAACCGGTCAGCGACGACCAGATCAACTTCATGGCGGAAAAGATTTTCCGCACCCTGGACCCGGAGCACCCGGGCGTGGCCACCTTCTCCGGCCTGGGACGCACGCTGCTGTCCGGTCCGATCCAGGTGCTGAATTTCTCCTACTTCCAGACTGATTTTCCCGACACCTTCCGCACCGCGGTGGAAATCCGCAACGAGATCGCCGAACACGGCTGGGAAAAAGTCGTCGCTTTCCAGACTCGCAATCCCATGCACCGGGCACACGAGGAACTGTGCCGCATGGCCATGGAGGATCTCGGCGCCGACGGTATCCTGATCCACATGCTGCTCGGTAAGCTGAAGCCCGGCGACATTCCCGCCGACGTGCGCGACGCCTCGATCCGCAAGATGGTGGAGGTCTACTTCCCGCCGAACACGGTGATGGTGACCGGCTACGGTTTCGACATGCTGTACGCCGGGCCCCGCGAGGCGGTACTGCACGCCGTATTCCGCCAGAACTGCGGCTGCAGTCACCTGATCGTGGGCCGTGATCACGCCGGTGTCGGCGACTACTACGGCGGTTTCGATGCCCAGACCATCTTCGACGAGGAGGTCCCCGAGAACGCGCTGGAACTGGAAATCTACAAGGCCGATCACACCGCCTACAGCAAGAAACTGGATAAGGTGGTGATGATGAAGGACGCGCCGGACCACACCCCGGAGGACTTCGTCCTGCTGTCGGGCACCAAGGTGCGCGAGATGCTGGGCCAGGGTATTGCCCCGCCGCCCGAGTTTTCCCGCCCGGAAGTCGCCCAGATCCTCATGGACTACTACCAGTCGATCGACGCCTGATGACTCGCTCGGGCCATGGCCGGGTGGTGTACACTACCGGTCAGGCCCTTATCGAGCGAACCCATGCAGATACCCGCCTCCGCAACCTGCCAGTGCGGCCAGGTCCGCTTGCAACTCAACAGCGAGCCCCTGTTTGTGTATGCCTGCCATTGTACCTCCTGCCAGAAACGTACCGGCAGCGCGTTTTCCATGGGCATCATGGCCCTCGACGAGACGGTCGACATACGCGGTGAACTCAGTAGTTGGGAACGCACGGCCGACACCGGCCAGGTGAATACCCGCTACAGCTGCAGCGAGTGCGGCAATATCATTTACGGTGTCGGAACCCTCGCCCCCCGGGTATTGAAATTACAGGCGGGGCTGCTGGACGATACCCGGGATCTGGAACCGGAAGTGCATATCTGGACGCGCAGCGCCCAGGCCTGGGTTATCCTGCCGGAGGGGGTACCGAAATTCAGCCGGCAACCGGAAGATCCGTTGGCGCTGTTGAGCGCTGCGGCAGACTATCGACAACAGCGAGGCAACACATGATCAACTACGTCACCATCGGTACCAACGACCTGGACCGCGCCAGGGACTTTTACGATGAGATTTTCGCTGTCCTGGGCGTGCCACGGGTGCATGACGACGAGCGCTTTTCATTCTACTCCGACGGCAGTGGCCCCGGGGTCATGGTCACCCGGCCCTACGACGGCGAACCCGCCACGGTGGGCAACGGCAGCATGGTGGCGCTGAAGGCCGACAGCAACGAGCAGGTGGATGCGCTCTACGCCAGGGCCCTGGAACTGGGTGGCCGCAGCGAGGGGGAGCCTGGCCTGCGCGGTGACGGCGTTTCCTATGGCGCGTATTTCCGCGACCTGGATGGCAACAAGCTGGCGGTTATCCGGATGATGGTTGGCTGATCAGGGGGTGACGAGGGGGAATCACGAGCGGGATTGACAGGAAACAGCCGGTTTTTATCGGGCGCAATCAAATAGCCTGGCTCGCGAAGCTGTCCAGGATGTCGCCCGCCGGGGCGCTCCAGACGTCGCGTTGCGCAGTGACGTAATCCAGCACCTGCTCCAGTTTCCCGATCCGGTGCGGCTGGCCCAGCAGCCAGGGGTGGATGTTGAGGGCGAGGATACGGCCGCCACCGGTTTCCGCCTCTTTCAGCAGGAAGTCACAGGCATCGCAGAGCTGCTCCGCGTAGCTCTGCTCCGAGTGGCCGTTGTTCATCAGGATAAAGCGGTCTTCCAGTTCATTTGACAGGGGCATGGCCCACAGGGGCCCGTTGTCGGTGCGGAAAGGGTAGGGCATATCGTCGTTGACCCAGTCGCTGAAGTAGCGCACCCCGTTGGCGGCGAGCAGTTCCGGCGTGATGGCGCTTTCGTTGCGCGCCGGACTGAGCCAGCCCCGGACTGCCTGCCCGGTCCGGTCGCGCAGCACCGCGAGCGTCCGCTTCACCTGTTCCTCCTCCTCGGCCGGGTCCTGTCCGCCGTAGTGGAGGGCGTCCATGTGCCAGCCATGGGCAGTCACCTCGTCACCGCGTTCCTGCAGCAGGCTCATCAGGTAGGGGTTGCGCTCCGCCAGCCGCCCCTGCACGGCGAAGGTGGGTTTCACCCCGTACCGGTCCAGGGCCTTCAGTACCCGGAAGATGCCCACCCGGTTGCCGTAGTCGCGCAGGGTGAAGTGGCGCAGGTCGGGATAGGGCATGGTCATGCCGCCCGGTGGCGGGAAGGGCTTGCCCTGCTGGTCCAGGGGGAAGAACTGCAGGCAGACATTCACCCACAGGGCCAGTTTGCCGCCGTCGGGCCACTGCACCGACGGTCGGTCAGCCAGCATGGACCAGTCGTAACGGTCGTGGTCCATGCCGTAGGACCGGTGCGGGTACTCCAGGTGTTCGCGGTCCAGCGCCATCAGCCCATCCCCCGGGCGGTGATATCGGTCACCGCGACATCGTAACAGTGGTCGATAAAGTACTCTGCGATCTCGCGCCCCGTGGTTACCCACACGTCGGTGTGACCGGTGATGTACTCCAGCGCCTCCTCGAAGGCCCTGAGCCGGTGCGGACAGCTCACCTGGTAGTTGTGGGTCGGGATGCACATCACCGTGCCGTTATCGGCGCCCTCCTGGTACAGGCGGTCGAAATTGTCGCGAATGATCTGGCCGTAGCGGCGCGGCTCGATCTTGTTCACCACGTAGGCAATGGTGTCGTTCATTTCCAGCGAGTAGGGAACGGAGATGAACTTCTGGCCGTTGCGCACGTGCACGGGGGTGGGCTGGTCATCGTGGAACAGGTCGCAGGTATAGATGCCGCCTGCCTCGGCAAACAGGTCGATGGTGTGCTCCGAGTGGGATAGCGCCGGGGCCAGGTAACCGGCAGGCTTTTTGCCGGTGTGTTTTTCGATGGTGTCCACCGAGTCCTGGATCATCTCGCGCTCCTGCTCCTCGGACAGACCGTAGGTGTAGCGCGTGTTGTAGATGCCGTGACTGAAGAACTCCCAGTCGCGCTCGGCGCACCGGGCAATGATCTCCGGGTGGTGCTCGCACAGGGCGGTGCTGAGGGAAATGGAGCCACGTATGCCGTACTTGTCCAGCAACTCCATCTGCCGGGTGTGGCCCACCCGGTTGCCGTAGTCGCGGATGGAGTAACCGGGCAGGGCGGGGTAGGGCTGAGGCCAGGCCTTGCGCTGCGGGTTGGCCGGCGGATCCAGCTCGTAGAACTCGATATTGGGGGCCACCCAGAAGGCCACTCTCGCGCCGCCGGGCCAGGTGATTTTCGGACGCCCCTCGTAGGGCCAGTAATCGTACAGTCCCGGGTCTTCTCTCATGCTATGAACCGCGCTGTGAGTCCAGCCAATCGAACACCTCACCCACCTCCAGCACGTCGGCGTACTTGATGGCCAGGTCGGTGAGGTTGGCGAAGTGGTAGCTCTCGTGCTTGTCCGCCACGCATTCCTCGGGGACGATAGTGCGGTAGCCCCGTGACAGGGCGTCAACCGCGGTGGCGCGGATGCAGCCGGAGGTGGAGCCGCCGGTCACGATCACGGTGTCCACCTTGTGCCACACGCACAGGGACTGGAGCTGGGTCTCGAAAAATGCCGAGGGCATTTTCTTCAGGTAGATGACGTCGCGGACGCGGTCGATCTCCAGGCGGTCGTCGAACTCGGAGCGTTCGGAGCCTAACTTGATGTTCTGCAGGGAATCGGGGGTGTCGGTGCGGGTGCCCCAGACCCCGCAGTCCTCGCCTGACTCCATGTAGGCGACATGGGTCCACACCACGGGCCAGCCCAGGGCGCGGAATTTTTTCGCCAGGGTGTCGATGTATTCCATCTGGCGCGGGTCGGTCTCGTAGGCGGTCCGGAACAGGTCGGTGCGGGTATAGGCCTTCTGCGGATCCACGTTGACCAGGATTGCCTTGTCCCCGAAGCCGAAACGGGCCCGGGCGGGATTGGCCTTCAACTCGTGGTAGATCTGGCGCGCTGTTTTATCGCTGCTTTCCATGCCGTCTCCGAAGTTTGATATATTTATATAACATTAATACAATGCCGGTCTCGCGACAAGACAGAGGCGCCCGGAGGAGCACCGGTGAAACTGATCAATCTGGACCACTCGCCCTACGCCAGCCGTGTGCGGATCCAGGTGCGCCACAAGGGCCTGGAATTGCCTTTCGTGCCGCCCGCGATTCCCTTGCGCACCCCGGAATACGCCGCCGCCTACCCGCTGGCCAAGGCGCCGGTACTGGAACTCGACGACGGCTCTCACCTGTCCGAATCAACCGTAATTATGGACTACCTGGAAGACCTCTTCCCGGAACCTGCACTGCGGCCCCGGGAGCCACTGGCGCGGGCCCAGAATGCCATGCTGGTGCGCTGCGCCGATACCCACCTGGGGCCGGCCCTGTTTCCCCTGTTCGGGGAACTGCTGGCGCCTTCCGGTGATGCGGCCGACCTGGCGCTGAAATTTGCCGCACTGGAGAAGGAACTGGGCAAGCTGCAGAACCTGCTGGCCTACCTGCCGGCCTTCACCGGGCGCTCGCTGCAGACCGGTGACATCGCCCTGGCGCCCACGGTGTACTACATTGACCGTATAGGCGCCGCTTTTGACCGGCCGCAGTTGCTGGCTGCCTGTCCCGGGATCGAGGCCTGGCGCGATTGGCTGGCGCAATACGAGGCCGTTATCCGCACCCTGGACGAGATGGGTGCGGCGCTGGACGGTTTTCTGACAAAATCCGGGGGAGCCTCCTGAGGTGACCGATCGCACGATTCGCGGTGCCATACGTTACAGCAGCAAGCAGCCCGAGCGCATGGACCAGGAGCGCGGGCGGGAGTACTTCACCCTGAGCCAGCAGGGTGACGGGATCGACGTGTTGCTCGCCCACTGCGAGATCGACGACCATCCCAAGGTCATCCGGGATGTCAGTATCGCCATGCGCCACGCCGATTCCAGTCCCCTGGACTGCTCGGTCCGGTTGACGGTGGGCGGTGAGTTCGAGGGCAGTGGCTGGATGCACTTCGCCGATGGTTACGCCGAGTGCGAAACCGTGAATCGACGCGACGGGCGGATCAGTCAGCGAATTGACACCAATGGCCGCATCAAGTGGTTGCAGGCGCATCCCATCATCGGCGATGCTCTGCTGATGCGTTGCTACGATCTGTCCCGGGGACCCGGCAGCCAGTTTTTCGACGACATGTTCCTGACCTCCCCGGATCACCGGGGCGCTACCGGACCGCAGTTCTTTATTACCCGCTTTTCACTGGTCTACGTGGGCGAAGAGGACGTATCTGTAGCAGCCGGGAGCTTTCGCGCCAGGCACTTCCAGTTGACGGGCACCGAAGGCAACCTGCCGGAGGCGCACCCGCCCTACGACGTGTGGTGCACCGCAGATGATGATTACCTGCTGCTCAAGGCCGGGGTCGGCGGCTATATGCAGACCCACTACGAACTGGTCGAGCTGGAGAGACAATGATGGCTGAACAGGTGCTGATCAATGACGTGGGACCGCGCGATGGCCTGCAGAACCAGCCGAAAATCCTGACGCCAGGGCAGCGGCGCCAGTTGATCGATGCGTTGGTGGCGGCCGGGGTCAAAAGTATCGAGGTGGGCAGTTTCGTCTCGCCAAAGGCGGTGCCCGCCATGGCCGGCACCGACCAGATTGTGGCCGACCTGCCCACCGATGACGGGGTCCACTACGCGGCCCTGATACCCAACCTCAAGGGTTACGAGCTGGCCCGCGCCGCGGGCGCGCGGACCGTCAATATGGTGCTTTACGCCAGCGAGGGTATGGCGCAAAAGAACGTGAATATGAGCATGGCCGAGGCGGAACAGGCCACCGGACGCATCCTGGCCATGGCGCGACAGGACGGGATCAAGGTCTTCGCCGCGGTGGCCACCGCCTTCGCCTGCCCCTTCGACGGCCCCACCGACCCGGCGCTGGTCGAGGATATCGCCGCCCGCTTCCTGGACCAGGGCGTGGACCAACTGGTGCTGGCCGATACCATCGGCGCGGCGAATCCTGGCCAGGTGCGCAGCCTGACACGCTCGCTCGTGGACAGCCATGGCGCGGATCGCCTGGGCTGTCACTTTCACGATACCCGGGCCATGGGCGTGGCCAACGTGTTTGCGGCCTTCGAGTCGGGCATTCGTTGCTTTGACGCCTCCATTGGCGGGCTGGGGGGCTGCCCCTTTGCCCCGGGCGCCAGCGGCAACGTGGCCACCGAGGACGTGGTGATGATGCTGGAGCAGATGGGCGTGGAGACGGGGATAGACCTGGATCGCCTGCTGGCGGCCTCCGACCTGGCCGAGGAGCTGACCGGCACGGCGCCGGGCGGCCGGGCCAAGGCCTGGCTCAAGCCCTGGCTGGCAAAACAGGTGAACAGATAATTGTCACCCCGGCGGTGGTATATCGTCACCCCGGCCTGCGCCGGGATGACAGGTTAACGAAAGGAGATAACAATGAGCTATCGCTTGGGAGTGGATGTCGGCGGCACGTTTACCGACCTCCTGTTGATCAACGAGGAGAGCGGCGAGACCCATACCGCCAAAGTGCCCTCCACACCGGAGGATTCCTCGGTCGGCGTGCTGAACGGCATTGCGCGAATCTGTGACGAGTCGGGGGTCAACCCGGCGGCGGTTACCCGGGTAATGCACGGCACCACCGTGGCCACCAACGCGGTGTTGACCGGTCGCGGTGCGCGGGTGGGCCTGGTGACCACCGAGGGCTACGAGCAGACCCTGCAGGTGGCCCGCTCCTTCTGCCCCGGCGGTCTGGGAGGCTGGGTGACCTTCAACAAGAAACCCCTGCTGGCGCCCCTCGAACTGACCATCGGCGCCAGCGAGCGGGTCGGCGCCAACGGCGAGGTGATCAGGGAGCTGGACGAGGCAAAACTGCGCGCCGACCTGGAGCGCCTGCATGCCCGCGGCGGCATCGAGGCCCTGACCATCTGTTTCATCAACGCCTATATCAACGGCGACCACGAACGGCGCGCCGCGGCCATCGCCCGCGAGGTGTTCGGCGAGGTGCCGATATCGGTATCCAGCGACGTGGTGCCGGAAATGCAGGAGTACGAGCGCACCGAGACCACTGTGGTGAATTCCTATGTGCGCCCGGAAGTCTCCAAGTACGTGCGCAATCTGCAGGCCTCCCTGGCCGACAAGCTTGGCAGCAAGACCCAGCTGTCCATCCTGCGCTCGGATGGCGGCCTCGCCTCGGGCCGCGCCGCCGCCGAGTCGCCGGTCAACCTGCTGATGTCCGGTCCGGCCGGGGGGGTCGCGGGGGCCATGTATTTCTGCAGCCGGGCCGGGTTCGACAATATCCTGACTTTTGACATGGGCGGCACCTCCACCGACGTGGCCCTGATCCAGAACGGTCGCGCCCGGGTGCGGCGCGAGACCTATGTCGGTGACGTGAAAGTGCGGGCCCCCTCGGTCGACGTGCGCACCGTCGGCGCCGGCGGCGGTTCTATCGCCTTCGTACCCGAGCTGACCCGCGCCCTGCGGGTTGGGCCGGAGTCCGCCGGCGCGGTACCGGGGCCAGCCTGTTACATGAAGGGCGGCGAGGAACCCACGGTCTGCGACGCCAACGTGGTGCTGGGCTACCTGCCTTCAGACGTGCAACTGGGCGGCGCCATGGAGATCAATCGCGACGCGGCGGTGGCAGCGGTACAGGAGACCGCGGACGCCATGGGCATCTCCCTGGAGGACGCCGCCGAGGGCATCATCAAGGTGGTAAACGAGTCCATGTTCGGGGCCCTGCGACTGGTGTCGGTGGAGCAGGGCTACGACCCGCGGGACTTCTCCCTGGTGGGCTTCGGCGGTGCCGGCCCGCTGCATGCCAATGCCCTGGGGATCCTGACCAATGCCTGGCCGGTCATCATTCCGCCCGGCCCCGGCGTCCTCTGCGCCTATGGCGACGCGACCACCCAGGTCCAGGACGAGGCGACCCGGACCTACATCACCATGGCCGAGGAAATCAGCGCCGAGCAACTGCTGGCAGACCTGCTGGAGTTGCAGCAACGGGCCGGCGAGTCGCTGGTGGCCGACGGCATCCCGACCGGCGACCACGAGGTGACCTTTCAGGCCGACCTGCGCTATGCCGGCCAGGCCTTTCAGATCACGGTGGAATTCACCGAGTCGGAACTGCGGGAGCAGGGGGTGGCCCGCCTCACCGATGAATTCGACGACGAACACGAACAGCTGTTTACCTTCAAGCTCGGCGATGGCCACGAGATCCTGATGATTCGCGCGGTGGTCAAGGCGAAAGCCCGGGCCCTCGCCGAACTCACCATGGGGCAGGCCGGTACCGACCTGGCGGACTGCAAGCTACACGACACCCGGTTCTACTACGAGGGCGAGCATCACGACGCCGTCATCTACGACCGCACCCGCCTGCACGAGGGCCTGGAGGTGCACGGCCCGGCGATTGTCAGCGAGATGGATTCCACCACTGTGGTGCTGCCCGGTTTCCGGGCGCGGGTGGACCCGGTGGGCAACCTGTTGATCGAGCCGGCGGCATAAGGGAGGGATAACCATGACAGCGAGAATTCTGCAGACCAACAATGAGCCGCTCCAGACGGTAGAAGTCGAAGGGGTCACCGTCGATATCATCGAGAACGCACTGAAAAACGCCCGGGTGGAAATGGATGCGGTGCTGTTCCGTACCGCCATGTCGCCCGGCATCCGGGAGCAGGGTGACTGTTTCCCGATGATCGCCAATGTCGAAGGCAAGATGGTGGTGGGCCAGTTCGGTTCCTTCATCGGGCCGTTCCTGGAAGTGTTTGATGGCGAGATCGAGGAGGGGGATATCATCCTCACCAATGATCCCTACCTGTGTAACGCGGCGGTGTCGCACCTGCCGGACTGGCTGGTATTGAAGCCGGTCTTCAAGAACGGCCGCCACATCGCCTGGACCGCGATGTTCGGCCACATGTCGGACAACGGTGGCATGGTGCCCGGCTCGATCCCGATCGAGGCCACCACCATATTCCAGGAAGGTATCCGCATTCCGCCGGTGAAGCTGTACAAGAAAGGCGAGCTGCAGGGCGATATCCTGGAGTTGATCCTGCACAACGTGCGCACCAGCCAGTGGAACCGCTTCGACCTGAACGCCCTGGTCGCGGCCTGCAATACCGCCGCCAGGCGGGTGCTGGAACTCACCGAGCGTTTTTCGGACGATATCCTGCACACCACCATGGGCACCATGCTGGAGCGCAACCACGCGGCCATGAAAGCCATCATCAACATGGTGGTGCCGGAAGAGCCGCGCTACTTCGAGGACTACATCTGCGACGACGGTATGGGGATGGGCCCTTACAAGATTGCCTGCAAGCTATGGCGCGAGGGCGACGTGGCCATCTTCGACTTCGAGGGCACCGACCCCCAGGCCCAGAGTTCGGTGAACTTCTTCCTCAACGAGGACATGTTCAAGATGTTCTTCGGCTCTTTCACGATCAACGTGGTGGACCCGCAGATCGTTTTCAATGACGGCTTCTACGACCTGGTGGACGTGCGGATTCCCCAGGGTACCCTCCTCAAGCCCAACTACCCGGCGGCCCTGTCCGGTCGCACCCACGCCCTGGGTCGCATATTCGATATCCTCGGCGCCCTGCTGGGCATGGGAGCACCGGAGCAGATGCTCAACGCCGCAGGCTTTTCCGATTCACCCCACCTGTTCTACTCCGGTTACGACGACCGCCCGGGGAAAAACGGCGAGTGGTTCCAGCTGTTCCAGATCGGCTTCGGCGGTATCCCGGGTCGACCCGTGGGCGACGGCCCGGATGGGCATTCCCTGTGGCCGGGCTTCACCAATGTGCCCAATGAGTTCATTGAGTCCTATTTCCCGCTGCGGATAGAGCGCTATGAAACGATTCCGGACTCGGGCGGTGCTGGCCTGCACCGCGGCGGCAACGGGCTCAGCGTGGCCTATCGCTTCCTCTGCGATGGTGATATCGGGATTCACGACGAGCGCTGGCTGACCTACCCCTGGGGCGTGATGGGCGGCGAGACCGGGATGCGCTCAACCAAGCGGCTGGTGCGCGTCGACGGCACGGAGGAGTGGCTGCCTGCCAAGGTGGAAGGCATCAAGGTGAAGAAGGGCGACCTGCTGTACTTCAACACCTGGGGTGGTGGCGGTTGGGGCGACCCTTACCAGCGCGACCCGGAACTGGTGCGACAGGATGTGGAGCGCGGCCTGGTCAGTGCGGAGGGCGCGCAGCGCTACGCTGTGGTCATTGCCGCGGATGGCAGCGTCGACAGTGCCGCTACCGAGTCGCTGCGGGCGGAGCGGGTCGCCGGGCGCGGCGATAATATCCCCCTGTTCAACCTGGGCGGTGAACTGGAAGATATCCGGTCGCGTTGCGAGGCGGAAACCCACCTGCCGGCGCCCGTGGCCCCCACCTTTACCCGCGCCGGCTGATTCCTGGCGGTGGAGTGGGCGCCACTGCTACAGTGGCCACTGTCGTGGTGCGGTTGCGCAGAGGCTGAACATGAGTGAACGCGGGCACCTGCTGGTAGTCGACGATGACGCTGAAATCCGCACCCTGCTGGCGGATTTCCTGCGCGAGCACGGCTACCGCGTCAGCACCGCCCCCGATGGCCCCGGCATGGACCAGTGTCTCGCGGCGGGGGACATCGACCTGGTCGTCCTCGACCTGATGCTCCCGGGCGAAGACGGTCTCAGCCTGTGTCGCCGGCTCAGTGGCGAGCGGGGTCTGCCCATCATCATGCTCACCGCCGTCGCCGAGGAAGCCGATCGCATTGTCGGCCTGGAAATGGGCGCCGATGACTACCTCACCAAGCCCTTCAATCCCCGCGAGTTGCTGGCCCGGATCCGCGCCGTGTTGCGTCGGGCCACGGGCGATGCGGCGCGAGGCCACATTCTGGCCTTCGAGGGCTGGCGCCTGGATGTATCCCGGCATGAACTGAAGCGCGAGGACGATACCCTGGTGCCGCTCAGCGCCGGGGAGTACCGCCTGTTGCAGGTCTTTGTCGAGAGTCCGCAGCAGGTGCTCAGCCGGGACTATCTCCTGGAGCAAACCCACGGTCGGGAGAGCGGCCCCTATGATCGCAGCGTGGATATCCAGTTGTCCCGCTTGCGGCGAAAGATCGAGCAGGACCCGCGTCAGCCTCGCATCATCAAGACTATACGCGGCGGTGGCTACATGTTTGCCCCGCCGGTGGTACGCCGCGCATGAAGTGGTTCTGGCCGGCCACGCTAGCGGGCCGGGTAGCCCTTTTGCTGGCCGCGGCCTTGATCGGTATCCAGTTGATTACCCTGCCCTATTTCCTGCGCCAGCGGGCCAATGTGGTCGCCGTCGACAGCGAGTTGTTGTCCCTGGAATTGCGCGACAGGCCGCCGCCGGACAGTCACGGCGACGACCATGCGGAGCTGGCCCGAAGGCTGTCCGGGCAGTTACAGCGGCAGGTGGCGGTGGCCCACCAGGGGGACAAGACCGAGGTCTGGGTCGCGCTTGAGCGGGGCAGCTGGTTGCGACTGGCGCTGGATACCCGCACGCCCTCGGCCGGCTGGGTCGTCCACATGACCGCCCAGATCCTGCTGGCGGTGCTGGTACTGGTGGTGGTCTCGGTGCTGGCCGCACGACAGATTACCCGTTCCGTGCGTCTGTTTGTCTCCGCCGCGGAACGGCTGGGTGTGGACGTCAACTCACCGCCCATGCCGGAGGAGGGCAGTAAAGAGTTGCGCCAGGCCGCCCGTGTATTCAACACCATGCAGAGGCGCCTGCAGGATTACGTCAACGACCGCACCCGCATGCTGGCTGCAATTTCCCACGACCTGCGCACCCTGCTCACCCGCCTGCGCCTGCGGCTGGAATATATCGAAGATCCGGAACAGCGCGGCAGGGCACTCGCGGACCTGGAGCAGATGGACGCCATGCTCGCCTCGACCCTGAGCTTCGCGCGCGACGATGCGAACCAGGAGCAACCGGTGCGTGTGGATCTGGCCAAGTTGCTGTATACGCTGGTGGACGACTTTACAGACCTGGGGCACGAGGTCATTTATCGCGGACCCGAGAGTCTCACCGTGGTCGCGCGACCACTGGCGCTGCAGCGGGCGATCGGCAACGTGCTCGATAATGCGGTGTGCTACGGCGGCCGGGCGTATTTGAGCCTCGACAGCAGTGCCGGCCAGTGTCGAATCTTCGTGGAGGACGATGGCCCCGGCCTGGACAACGAGCAGCTCGAAGCCATGTTCGAGCCCTTTGTCCGCGGTGACCCGGCCCGCAACCGGGGCACCGGCGGCACCGGCCTGGGGTTGTCGATCGCCCGCTCCGTGATGCGCTCCCACGGGGGCGACGTGCTACTCGCCAACCGGCCCGAGGGGGGACTTCGGGTTGAGTTGACCCTGGCCGCGCCCTTCGCTGCCTAGCGGAAAAACACCTCGACCCGCCGCACCGACGGGTGGTGTTCGGCGAGTTCGGTCATGCGCCGGGCCAGCGCATGGGCCGCCTCCGGCGAGCCGGCGCTGTCCAGGGGGACAACCACGTCCACGTCGATGGCGCCCCGCAGGTAATGGAGATTGAGACGCTCTATGTGCGGCACCTGCGGCAAGGCCTGCCACAGGGCCAGCAGGTCCCGCTCCAGCTCCGCGCGCTTCGGCAGGTGGAGGGTGCCCTTCACCACCGTGTCGTCCTCGGGATCAATGTGGATCAGGACCTCGGATATGTCGTGGTCGCTGTCCAGCAGCAGTGCCCTCACGCGGTCGCCGATGTTGTGCGCTTCCGATACGGTCAGCTGGCTGTCCACCAGCAGGTGCACTTCCACCAGCACCCGGTGGCCCATGTGCCGGGTGCGGAGGTCGTGGTGCGCCTCGACCCCGTCGACACTCTCCACCAGGCGTTTGATCTCTGCCAGTTTTTCCTTCTCTACGCCGGTATCCACCAGTTCATGCAGGCCATTCCAGCCGATATCCCAGCCGATCTTGCCGATCAGAACTGCCACCGCCACCGCCCCCAATGAGTCCAGCATCGGCCAGCCCGCCATGCTGCCCGCCACACCGATCAGGACGATGACCGAGGAGATGGCGTCCGAGCGGTGATGCCACGCGTTGGCCCGCATCAGGGGAGAACGGGTTTTGTCGGCGGCAGCGATGCTGTACCAGAACATCCACTCGTTGGCCACGATCGAGACAGCGGCCCCGGACAGCGCCAGCCAGCCCGGTCGCAACAGCGTTTCCGGTGCGGCCAGGCGTTCCACTGCATCCACCACGATACCGGCCGCGACGGCAATCAGCAGCGCCGCCAGCAACACGCTGGCCACGGTCTCAAAGCGCGCGTGGCCGTAGGGATGTTTCTCGTCAGCGCCCTCGCTGGCAAAGCGCGCTGCAACCAGCACAGCGGCATCACTCGCCAGGTCCGACAGGGAGTGAAAGCCGTCCGCGACCAGGGCCTGTGACTGGCCCACAAAACCCAGCACCAGCTTGCCGATACCCAGGGCCAGGTTGAGTGACGCGCACACCCAGGTCACGCGACGCTTGATCCGGTACTCTTCCTGCAGCCTGCTCGCCATGGTGTGGTTTTCCTGTCCTCCCCTGCCCGCTGTTGCCCGGCGGGCGTAGGCCCGTTTGTTACAGTTTGTTACAAAACCCTGCCGATCTGACATCCCGATGATACAGAGCCTCCCTACAATATGGCATTGTCCCAAGTCAGTCAGGCGTGTATCCATGACCCTTTCCCGCAGGAAGATACTTGTCGCCGTGAGCCTGTTGGCGGTATGTGTGGCCCTGCTCGGAGCTTACAGCAAGTGGGCCTCGCCCACCCGGGTGGCACTGGTGAACTACGAGGATTTCCAGGTGGCCCGGCTGTTCAAGGCCAACCAGAATCCGTTCATTCGGGTGGAGACCGTGCCGTTGGAGGAACTGGAAAAGGTCTCTTCCTACGACCTGGTGCTGTTGTTCGGCCGCGGGCTGAACCTGGAGCCCCCCCAGTTCGAATTTCTGAAATCCGAGGGCATCAAGGGACTGAAGATGTTCATGGAGGGAGCCACCAACCCGAACCTCGACGTCACCAACCTGCGCGGTCGCGACCTGGACTTCATTGGTGATTACCTGCAGTACGGCGGCACGGCCAACTATCGCTCGCTGCTCAACTATGCGCGGGCGGTGTTTGACGACAAGCGCCTGTTGGTGGACCCGGTCAGGGACCCCATTCCCGTGTCCCGGGACCTGGTCTTCTACCTCGATGAGGAAGCCCTGTTCGAGACGGTAGCCGGGTTCGAGCGTTATGCGCTGGCGCAGGGTATCCACAAGACGGGGCGGCCCAGGGTGGCGATGGTGACCTCGGTACCGGGCCCCTTCAACTCCAACCGCGATCATGTGGACGGCCTGATCAGATCCCTGGCGGACAAGGGTCTGAATGTCTACCCGATCGCCGCCCTGAACAAACGGCTGGCTTTCCTGCGCGACATCGATCCCGCGGCGGTAGTGTTCATGCCCCACGGCCGTATCACCCTGAACGAGGCGGATGAGGCCATCGACTGGTTGCACCAGAAGAATATCCCGATCTTCGGGCCCATCTCGGTATTCCAGAATCACGACGAGTGGCTGCAGGATCAGCAGGGCATGATGGGCGCGCTGGTTACCATGTCCATCGTATTGCCCGAGTTCGACGGCGCGGTTGCGCCCTACGCCATCGCTGCCAAGTACGCGGACGAGTACGGCTACCAGATTTTCAAGCCGATTCCGGAGCGGATGGAAAAGTTCACCACCATGGTGCGCAAGTGGATCAATCTCAAGTCGCTGCCCAATACCAACAAGAAGCTGGCGATCTACTACTACAAGGGACCGGGCAAGAACGCCATGACCGCCGGCGGGCTGGAGGTGGCCGACTCCCTGTACAACACCCTGCAGGCGCTGCGACTGGCGGGCTTTACCGTGGATGGCCTGCCGGACAGTGCGGAGGGTTTCAAAGCGCTCATACAGCGCCAGGGGCCGGTACTGGGGCCGTACGCAGCGGGTGACATGGCACAGTTTTTCGAGCAGGGCGACCCGGCCCTGGTATCCGCCGGCGAATTCGATCGCTGGTGCGCCGAGGAGTTGAACCCCGCCATGTGCGAGGCAGTGACGGAGCGCTATGGCCGCACCCCGGGCAGCTACATGACCACCGTGCGCGAGGGACGCGAATACGTTGGCGTGGCGCGGGTGGAACTGGGCAATGTGGTGCTGTTGCCACAGCCCCTTCCCGGTATTGGTGACAATACCTTTGCCCTGATACACGGCACCCGGGAGGCGCCGCCGCACCCCTATGTGGCCTCATACCTGTGGACCCGCAAGGTGTTCCAGCCCGACGCGATCATGCATTTCGGTACGCATGGCTCGCTGGAATTCACACCCTGGAAACAGGTGGCCCTGTCGGACTACGACTGGTCGGATGCCCTGATAGGCGGCCTCCCGCATTTCTATATATACACCATCAACAATGTCGGCGAGGCCATTATTGCCAAGCGCCGTTCCTATACCACCATCGTCTCCCATCTGACGCCGCCGTTCATGGAGAGCGGTGTGCACAACGAGATGAAGGAACTGTCGGACAAGCTGTTCAAATACCACCAGTTGCAGGACGGTCCGGTGAAGGCCAGCTATGCCCGGGGGATCCGCGAAGCCGCGATAGCAATGGGTATCGTAAAGCAGCTGGGCATTGGCTCAGCCGCCGGCGAGTGGACCGGGGACGACTACTTTGCGCTGTCCAATCACGTGGAGACCTTGTCCCACGAAAAAATCAATGCGGGGCTGTACGTGCTGGACCGGCCCTATACCGACGAGCAGCTGGACTCCACCACACGCCTGATTGCGACCGACCCGCTGGCCTACTCCCTGTCCCGGCTGGACCTGATCAAGGGCGCCATCGACCCGGAAAAGCTGGATGACCGGCCCTGGTTCGACGCCCGGTATCGCCAGCCCGCCCGCCGCTGGGTGGAGCGAATCCTGGCCGGTGACGCGGCGGAGCAGGTGTTGGCCGAAATTGTCGGCGAGGAAGAGCGCCAGCGGGCGGCACAGTGGTTCCGCGACAACCGGCGCCTGACCGATGGTGAGATCATTGGCGGTTTTGTCGCCATGGGTTCCATGGATGCTGATCTGGGCGAGGCGGGCCAGGCCGGGGCCGAGGATCTGCGGCGGGCCGAGGACCTGTTGGTCAAAATCATCCCCCACCCGGAGCGGCTGCAGTTCATTCGCGACCTGGAATCGGAAAAACAGTTCGAGATGTCCTCCAAGTCCCTGGACCCCGAACTGTTCAAACAGGCGCAGACTATCGCCAGGGCAATCCCCGCGATGGCGGAGGGGCTGCGCATATCGCAACAGGAAGACGTCAACCAGTTGCTGCGGCTGATGCAGAAACCGGCGGTGTACGAGGCTGTGTTCCGGCTACTGGGGGATCCACAACTGGCGCAGCGGGTCGAGACGGAGCGCGAGGCGGTGGCGGAGCAGCAACGGCGGCGCGCCCTGGCCAGTGACAATCTCAAGGTCCTCAGCCTGGCACTCAATGACCTGCAGCGCCCTGGCGCGCTGGCGGCCATGGACCGTGACGCCCTGGCCGGGTTTATCGAAACAATCGGTTTCTATCGTGACAACGCGGCCCGGCTGGGCGATGCCGGTAGCGGAGAGGCGGCCCTGGCGCTCGCAGCCCTGCTGGCGGTGAGTGACTTCGACGCCCGCCTGCAATCGGCGCAGGACGCGGCGTCGGAGAGAATCCGGTCGCTGGACCAGCGGGACAAGGACTACGCCCACGCGGTCCGCACCATCGAGATGAACGTACTGTCCGTCCCCGACTACCGTCGCGACCTGGCGGCCAGTCCGGCCATCGAGATGACCAGCCTGGTCAACGCCCTGAGCGGCGGTTATGTCGAGCCCACTTCGGGGGGAGACCTGGTGCGCAACCCGCGCACCCTGCCAACCGGGCGCAATATGTACTCGGTGGACGCGGAGCAAACCCCTACCGAGGAAGCCTGGGAGGTGGGGGTCAAACTGGCGCAGTCACTGCTGGAAAACCACGCCGCGGCCAACGGCGGGGCCTACCCGAAGAAAGTCACGTTCACCCTGTGGCCCGGGGACTTTATCCAGACCGAGGGCGCGCAGCTGGCCCAGATTTTATACCTGCTGGGAGTGGAGCCGGTGCGCGATCCCTTCAACCGGGTGGTGTCCGTGCGGCCGATACCTCTGGCGCGCCTGGGGCGGCCCCGGATCGACATCGTGGCCCAGACTGCGGGCCAGTTTCGCGATCTCGCAGCGAGCCGCGTGCTGCTGATCAACCAGGCCATCGAGATGGTCAGCCAGCTGCAGGAAGAGGACGCCGCCAACTTCGTCCGCAGCGGCGTCACCAAGTCCGAGCGCATGATGATCGATAAGGGCATCTCGCCGGCAGAGGCGCGGGAACTGGCGACCACCCGGGTCTTTGGCGGTGTGAACGGTGCCTACGGAACCGGCATCATGGGGCTGGTGGAAAAAGGTGACGCCTGGGAAGAGGAGGGTGAGGTGGCAAAGCAGTATCTCAACAACATGGGCGCGGTGTACGGCAAGGGTGACAAGTGGAGCTACTTCCGGGAGGGCGTGTTCGAGGCCGCGCTGCAGGACGCCGAGGTGGTGGTGCAGCCGCGGGAGTCCAACACCTGGGGCGCCCTGTCCCTGGATCACGTGTACGAGTTCATGGGGGGTCTCAACCTGGCGGTGCGATCGGTTACCGGTCAGGACCCGCGGGCCTACTTCAACGATTTCCGCAACGCCAGCAATCCGGCAATGCAGACCATGGAGGAGGCGGTCTGGACCGAGGCCCAGGCCACGCTGTTCAACCCCGAGTACATCAAGGCCATGCAGCAGGGCAGTGCGTCTTCCGCTGAAGCATTGGCGGAGACTTTCCGCAATACCTACGGTTGGAACGTGATGAAACCCGCGGCCATCAAGGATGAGTTATGGGACGAGATTTACGACACCTACGTGGACGACCAGTACGACCTGGGTGTACAGGCCTTTTTCGAGAAGGAAAACCCGTACGCCCTGCAGGAGATGACCGCGGTCATGATGGAGACCGCGCGCAAGGGGCTGTGGCAGGCCGACCCGGAGCAGATTCGGGCGCTGGCCAGCCTGCACGCGGAGCTGATAGAGAAGTACGATGCCGGTTGTTCGGGCTTCGTTTGCGACAACAGCAAGCTGCGCGACTTTATTGCCGGGCAACTCACCCCGGAGCAGCGTGCGAATTACGAGGCACAGATCAACAAGTCACTGGAGGCGCCCGCCGACAGCAGCGAACAGTCCATGGTGCTGGAAAAGGAAGTACTCAAGCCGGCGGCCGAGAACGAGCTGCCCCTGATCCAGCGGCTCAACTGGGGTCTGATTCTCGGCGCCCTGCTGATCCTGGCCACCATCGCGTTCCTGGCCTCCCGGCGCAAGCACGCTGCGGCGCTGGATCCGGCGGAACTGTAGGGCAGGGCGGTGGAAACTATCATCCTGTTCCTGGGCCTGTTCAGCCTTACCGCCACCGCGGCCCAGGTATCCCTGTTCCGGCAGTGGTGGCAGAAGCTGGCCCTGGCCCTTGTGATCGCCGGCATCACCTACGCTTTTTATCCCTATGCCATCCAGTTCAGCAGTACCGATGTCGAGCGCCTCCTGGCTGACAGTGGTGCGATGCTGGATATGTCGGTGGTGCTGGTACTGGAGGCAGTGCTGATGCTGGTGTTGGCGCTGTTCATGTTGCGGGAGATTTATACCGACTTGCACCTGCCGTGGAAACTTATTCTGCTGATCCAGTACCTGCCGATGGTCAGCGCGGCCGGGGTGCTGTGTTTTTATCAGGTACACGTCTACCAGCAGGGACTGGAACTGCCCTTCGAACAGACCGCGCTGGCTTATGGCGGCGCGGTGGCCGCGGCGGTGCTGCTGTTCGCCTGGCTTATCCGGTTCCTGGTGCCACACCGGGTATTGCGGCTGGAGTTGAAGCTGGCGATGCACGCGGCACAGATTCTGTTGGCGGTTGCTACCTCGGTACTTACCGCCACCTATCCCTATCGCCCGGCGGCTATCCAGCCCCACCTGCCGGAGTTCGCGGCGGTGACAGTCATGATCGTGCTGGGTGCCCTGGTCGGCTATTGGCGCTACCGGCGAACCGTGAACAAACTCCTGGCTTGAGCGAGGCACACTAATGGATTTCATTATTCAAACGCTGTACTGGATATCCTCCGGACTGCTGATTCCCACGATCGTGTTACTGCTGTTGTTCCTGGCCCAGGGCCTGTTCGTTGTGGGCGGTTTTTACGGCCTCTACGCGCATCGCATGGCCTACGAAAAGTCGGTGAAACCGGCGCTGGATAATCTCACGGCGGACAATGCGCCCGAAGTGCTGGATGCAGATCATGTGCGCAAGACCGGCCTGGTCAACCTCTACCTGGATCGCCTGGTCGCCGCCGCCCACAATCCGGTGAAGGCGGAAAAAGTCCTGGCCGATTTCGAGATGGCCTGCGAGAAGGACCTGGCGGTGGTCAAGACCCTGGCCAAGATCGGCCCGATCCTCGGCCTGATGGGTACCCTGATCCCGATGGGACCTGCCCTGGTGGGCCTGGCTTCAGGCGATATGGCGTCCCTGGCCCAGAACATGCAGGTGGCGTTCGCCACGACCGTGGTCGGCCTGCTGGTTGGCGCGATCGGCTTTTTCTGCAACCAGATCAAGACCCGCTGGTATGCCTCGGATCTGTCAGACCTGGAGTATATTTACGCGGTGATCAAGGACTAGCGCCATGAAGAGACATCGCTTCCTGAACAAGGACGACGACCTGGATCCCCTCAGCTCCCTGACCAACCTGTTCGACGTGGCGATGGTCTTCGCTGTCGCGTTGATGGTTGCCCTGGTGCAGCATCTCAACATCGCCGAGCTGCTGCTGGAAGAAGAGTTCACCATCGTCAAGAATCCCGGTGAGGACGACATGGAAATCATCACCAAGAAGGGCGAGGAAATCAGCAAGTACAAACAGAATGAAAACACGGCGGCAGATCCCAATCAAAAACGCGGGCGGCGGGTGGGCACGGCCTACCAGCTCGAAAATGGCGAAATCATTTACATCCCGGAATAGCGACCATTGAGTTTCCTGTTACTCACGTATGGCGCGATACAGGCGGGACTGTTGATCTGGACGTTCAGGTGGTCGGGCGTGCCCCGGGCTGGAGTGCCCCGGGCTGGCGTGCCCCGGGCTGGCGTGCCCCGGGCAGCCTCGGCGCGCCTCTGGCTACTGCGCCTGATGCTGTTTGGGATGATTTACGACAATCTGGTGCAGGGGGTGGGGCAGTGGTTTATGGACTCGGCAATCTGGGAGTCCATCAATGCCGGTCGCTATTTCCTGCACGTCGTGACCCTGCCCTGGCTGACCCTGTTGGCCCTGTCCCTGTTGCGCGAGGCGGACGTGGCCGCCGCGAGCAACCGTGTGCTGTGGTCGGTACTGGGCGCGATCGTACTGCTGGCCCTGGGCTGGGGACTCTATCACGACGTTGCGGCGCTGGAACTGGAGCCGGTGACTCGTTACGGCGTATTCAAGTACGTCAGCGTGAGCAAATTGCCGCCGCTGGGCACCATCGTTACCAACCTGGTAGTGCTCGTGCTGGCCGCGCTGCTGTGGCGCGCGGCCCGGTGGCCCTGGTTGTTTGCCGGCGCCCTGTTTATTTTCCTGCTCAATGGCGCCACCGGCAGCCAGCCCTGGGGTTTCCTGGTCGGTAATTTCGCCGAGCTGGTGTTCGTCGGTGCGCTGCTGGCCACTGAGTATCGTTTCCGGCTCTGGCGCGCCTGATTCGGGGATATATTGACGCGGTTCCTGGATCAGAAGTCGTCGAATATCTGTCATCCATGTCCATAACCACTGTATTGCTGGTCTTGCGGTGCACCCGGATGTTGACCTGGGACTGAGCGGTTTTGTCGCCTGGATAGTGCGGGTTGAGCCGCAGGGTATACAGCAGTTCCGAGGGAGATACATTTACCAAAAAGTTGGTCGAGGTCAATAACTGGTCAGTACGGCGTTGTTATCCTGACAACAGGAGGGGGCATTTTATGTTGAATGTCCTGAGAAAACTGATAGTCGCGATGCTGGGCAGCCTGCGGGATCTGCTGCCCATCGTGCTGGTTATCCTTTTTTTCCAGTTTGCCGTGCTGCATCAGCCGTTGCCCGCGCCGGGGCAGATGCTGTTGGGTGTGTTGTTCGTGGTGCTGGGCCTGACTTTTTTTGTCCACGGCCTGGAGCAGGGCCTGTTTCCTATCGGCGAGTCGATGGCGGCAGCTTTCGCGCGTAAGGGTAGCCTGTTCTGGCTGGTGTCCTTTGCCTTTGCCCTGGGTTTTGGTACCACAGTGGCGGAGCCGGCACTGATAGCGGTGGCGAATGAGGCCGCTGGTGTGGCGGCAGAAGGGCACATGATCGACGACAGCGACGAGGCGCGAGAGAGCTATGCCGATGGGCTGCGCTACACGGTGGCCTTGTCGGTGGGCCTGGCCATCGTGGTCGGCGTGATTCGCATTCTTAAAGGCTGGCCGGTGCACTGGCTGATCGCCGGTGGCTATGTGCTGGTGGTGATTATGACCATGTTTGCGCCCCCGGAGATCATCGGTATCGCCTACGATTCCGGCGGCGTCACCACGTCTACCATCACGGTGCCACTGGTTGCGGCATTGGGGGTTGGGCTGGCCACGTCCATCCGCGGCCGCAACCCGATGATCGACGGGTTCGGCCTCATCGCTTTTGCGTCCTTGACCCCGATCATCTTCGTTCTGGCCTACGGCATGGTGATCGAGTGAGCCTGCAGTCAGAAATTCTGGCGGTTCTCGTGCAGACGGTGGGCGATGTGTTGCCCATCGCCGTCATTATTTTTGCCTTCCAACTGGGTGTGTTGCGGCAGGTTCCCGCCAAGCTGTGGCAGGTCCTGTCCGGATTTGCCTGGGTGCTCCTGGGCCTGTCGCTGTTCCTGCTCGGGCTGGAGTGGTGCCTGTTCCCGCTGGGGCGGCTCATGGCCCAGCAGTTGACGGCACCGGAATTCGTCCACGGTACCAAAGTGGCCGTGGAAACCCTGCAAACGGTAGCCTGGCAGGATTACCACTGGGTTTATATCTTCGCCTTCCTGATCGGTTTCAGCACCACCATCGCCGAGCCCTCGCTGATCGCCGTAGCGCTGAAGGCGAATCGGGTATCCGGTGGCGCGATCGGCGTCTGGGGGCTGCGTATCGCAGTAGCCCTGGGCGTGGCCGTGGGTATATCGCTGGGCTGTTACCGCATCGTGGTGGGCGACCCTATTCACTGGTACATCATCGGCGGCTACATCATTGTCATACTCCAGACCACGGTCGCGCCGAAGCTGATAATCCCGCTGGCCTATGATTCCGGGGGTGTGACCACGTCTACGGTTACCGTGCCGCTGGTCGCGGCCCTGGGGCTGGGCCTGTCGGAGACTGTTCCCGGCCGCAATCCCCTGATCGATGGTTTCGGGCTGATTGCCTTTGCCAGTTTGTTCCCCATCATATCGGTGATGGCCTATGCCCAGCTGTCTGAATGGCGAAGCCAATGGAAATGATTGAGACTAGAGCGTGAGGAGACTGTCATGCGATTCAAGATGATTGTGGTATTTGTCGATGACAAGATGACCGACGCGGTGATGGACGCGGCGCGGGAGGCCGGCGCCACCGGCGCCACAGTGATACACAACGCGCGCGGTGAGGGCCTGAAGGTCAGCAAGACGTTCTTCGGTCTGTCACTCGAAACCCAGCGTGATGTGGTGTTGTTCCTCGTGGAGGAGCACCGCAGTCGGCACATATTGGAAGAAATCAGTCGGGCCGGTTGTTTTGACACGGAGCCGGACACCGGTATCGCCTTCCAGATTGACGTGGAGGATGCGGTGGGTGTGGCCCAGCAGGTCGCGGAAATCAGTCAGGACGTGGAGGACAGGGTGTGAAGAATCGAGCAGTCATCAAGGCCCGGGACGTAATGTATGAAAAGCACCTGGAACTGGACGGCGTCGCAACCGTTAGCGAGGCGCTCGCGCTGATGAAAGCCGACAAGGCCGAGGTTCTTATTGTCAGGAAGCGCGATGAGAATGATGCCTTCGGTATCGTTCTTTTGTCGGATATTGCCAAGAAGGTGCTCGCCCTTGACCGGGCGCCGGAACGGGTCAACGTCTATGAGATCATGTCCAAGCCGGTGATACCCGTGGACCCGGAGTTGGACGTGCGCTATTGCGCGCGCATGTTCGATAGTTTTGGCCTTTCCAGTGCCCCGGTGCTGGAGAACGGGAAAGTCATCGGCATCGTCAGCTACCGGGAGCTTGTATTCGACGGACTCTGCGAATTGCTGGATTGAGCCGGGCCGCGCAGGCCGGGCCGCGCAGGTCGGGCCGCGCAGGCCGCGCCCACTCAGGCGGCCACGTCGGATTTCTTGATTTCCGGGTCGAAGGTGATCGGCATGCGTTTGATGCCGTTGACCAGGCTGGAGCGCGTGTACTCTACCGGCCCCGCCAGCTGCGGGTGGCGCAGGCGGGGGATGATTTCCTCGAACATGACCCGCATTTCCAGTCGCGCCAGGTGGGTACCCAGGCAGAAATGCTGGCCGATACCGAATGCCCGGTGCTGGTTATACAGGTCCGGCATACGCTCCGCCCGGGTCACGTCGAAGGCCATGGCGTCCGGCCCGAAAATCTCCTCGTCGTGATTCACCGTGTGGTAGTGCATGATGATCTTGTCGCCTTTCCTGATCTGCTGGCCGCCGATTTTGGCGTCTTCCATCGCGGTGCGCCGCATCAGGATGAACGCCGTGTTGTAGCGCAACATTTCCTCGCAGGCGCCGGGTATCTTGTCGGGATTCTGCACCAGGTATTCCAGCTGCTCCGGGTGATCCATCAACAGGCGCATGCCGTGGCTGGTCACAGTACGGGTTGACTCGTTGCCCGCGGCGATCAGCATAAGGAAAAACCACACGAACTCGTCCTCGTCCAGTCCCTCTTCCCGCTGCGTGCCGTTGAGCAGGGCGCCGATGATGTCCTTCTTGGGGTTCTCCCTGTGTTCTGCGGCCAGCTTCATGGCGTACTCGATGACCTTGATCGACGCCATCTGGGCCTCCGCCGGGTCTACCGCCATCTCCGGGTCCTCGTTGAACATCATGGTGTTGGTCCACTCGAAGAAATCCTTGCGGTCCTCCGCCGGGATACCGCACAGCTCGAGGATGGCCAGCAGCGGCAGCTCTGCGGCGACCTCTTCCACGAACTCGCACTCGCCCCGATGGGCGACCCGGTCGACAATGTTCCGGGCGTGCTCGCGAAAGCGCTGCTCGTAGGAATCCACCGCTCGCGGGGTGAAGGTGGCGCGTACGATCTTGCGCGATTTCAGCTGCCGCGGTGGGTCCATGTTGATCGTCATATGGCGGTGAATAGTATCGATCTCTTCCTGGCTGTACTCGCCCGCCATGGCGGTGCGGGCCTCCGAGGAAAACAGTTGCGGGTGCTTGGAGATGTAATCGATCTCCTCGCGGCCTGTCACCAGCCAGTAGGGTACCCCCGTGGTGGGGTCGTCCATGTAATGGACCGGGCCGGATTGCCGGATCCGGGCCAGCTCGTCATAGGGCATGCCCTCGGCGTAGGTATCCGGGTCGACCATGTTCTGAAAATCGGCAAAAGGACATTGGCTCATGCGAAAGCACTCCACTGGTACATCATGACTCGAAACTATAGGCTAATAGTTATTAGTTAGCAAGTCAGGGCAGGGCCAGTCCGGGGTACAGATATGTGCCCGCGAGGTGCCCGCCTGGTGCAGATCAGGGCTTCTTCCTGCCGGTTGCCGCGGGTTCTGCCGCCTGGCCGAGGGTGAACAGGGTATCGACGTAGGACACGTAGCGGTCCAGATACGCGGGGGAGAGGTCGCGCATCAGGGCCAGGGAGTGCACCACCAGCTTCTCCGGGTTGAGAGGGCCACTGTCGGGGCGCGCATTCTGCAGGGACTCTTCCACCAGCCGGTCACTGTGCAGCCTGACCAGCCCGGCGCGGAAATGGCGCGCCGATTTCAGCTCTGGCGGGATACCGGGGGTAGCCGGGTCGACGCCCGGCGCTCCGAGCAGTTCAGCCTCTTGCCGCTGTAATTCCGTTTCCAGGCTTTGGTCCAGGTCGTCGTCGGCGGGCGACTCCTGCCGATTCAGCAGTTCGGTGAGTTGCCGCAGTTGTCGCCACGCCCGCTCAGCCATCCCGGCCGTCCGGTGAAGCGCCCCGGGGCACCGGCGCTATTTCCACCCGCCGGTTCCGGGAGCGGCCCTCCGGGGTCCCGTTGGGCGCGACCGGTTGCTGGGCGCCGAACGCCGCGGCGAATACCAGGCTCGAGGGCATACCCGCATCAACCAGCGCACGGGTGACGGTCAGGGCGCGCTGCGCCGACAGCTCCCAGTTGTCCCGGAAGTGCAGGTTGCCCGCCTGGATGGGCAGGTTGTCTGTAAAACCACTGACCATGAGCAGTTCGTCCCGCTCCCCCAGGTATACCTGCAGGGGTTGCACCAGGCTGTGCAGCAGGTCGCGGCCCCCGGCCTGCAACTGGTCGGAGTTGAGATCGAACAGCACGCTGCCGCTGATGCCGATCCGGCCGTCGTTGAGCGTGACACGGCCACTGGCCAGCGGGCCGGCCAGGGCCTGTTCCAGCACCTCGCGGCGCTCCTGCTCCGCCTCGCGGCGCAGGGTTTCATGCTGCAGTTCCCGGGACAATTCCAGTTGGTAGCCGATGACCCAGACCAGTATGAGTACGAATACCCCCACCAGTCCCGCCATCAGGTCACCGAAGATCGCCCACACCGGGGTGTCCTGCTCCAGTTCATGCTGCAGTTCCGCCATCAGCCGGCCTCGGCGACCAGCAGGCTGCCCTGGCGTCCCGCCTGGCGCAGGTCCTCGATAATGGCTCGCTGGGAGGAGACACTCTGGTCGATGATTTCCCGCGCCTGAGCCACGTAGTAGGCCATCTGTTCGTCGCTGCGTGCGTTGGACTCGTCGAGAGCCCGCTCGATACGGGCCAGGCTCTCGGTCAGGCGGGTATTGGAATCATTGTATTGAGCCACCGCCGCGGCAAAGGCATCGCTGAGTGCGGCGAGGTTGGCGGTGCTGTCGGCGGCATCGGCGTTGATTTCCACCAGTTTGCCGGTCTGGCTGCCGATCTCCTCGCTCAGCCGGCTGCCTGTCTCCGCCAGGGCGCGGGCCGCGTTCTCGGCCATGTCGTTCGCAGCCTGGCGTTGGGTGTCGCCGTCGGCGGCCAGTTTCTCCGCTGCCCCGGATAACCGGGAGAGCAGTGTCTCGCTGTCCCGGCCGAGCTGCTCCAGCAGCGCCTGGCTGTCGCAGTGCAGTTGATCGTGCAGGGCCCGGCTGTCCTCCGACAGCTGCTCCCGGAGAGCGCTGGCCTCAGCCAGCAGTTGCTCCTTCAAGGCCTGTTGATCCCCGAGCAGGCGCTGTTGCAACGCGCGGCTGTCCCCTGCCAGTTGCTGCAAACTGGCCTGGCAGTCCGCGGCGAGTTGATCCCGCTGGGCGCCAGCCTCAGCGGCAAGGACCGCCAGCGTGTTGCCAACCTGTGTTTCCAGGGTCGCCGCCACCTGCGCAGTGCCTTTGCCCAGGGTCTCCCGCAGCGACCTGTCCACCGTGCTCGCCAGGTCCCGGTAGCCCGCGCTCGTGCTGCTCAGCAGGGCCTGCTGTTGCGCCTGCAGTCCCTGTGCAATCCGTTCACCCTGGCCGGCCAACCGGGCTGACAGGGCGGTCAGCGTGTCTGCCACCCGTGGCAGGGCAGCGGCCTGCTCTCGCAGGGCGCTGAAGGTTTGTTGCTGCTGGTAGCTCGTGGAATAGTGATAGAAGAGGTCGCCGAGGGCGCTGTCCAGCTGGCGCGAAGCCAACAGGCGCTCGCGGCGGCACAGGGTGGCGTTGAGCCCCAGCATCGCGGACGCGGCGATACCCGCGACCGAGGTGCCGAAGGCCAGCCCCAGGCCCTTGATGGGGGCCGCCAGACCGGCGCGGATGGCTTCCAGCTCGGTGCTGCCCTCCAGCGCGGTCACGGCACCGCCCAGGGTTTCAACCATGCCGGCGAAGGTGCCGAGCAGGCCGAGCATGACCAGCAGGCCGACCAGGTAGGGCGTGATGACCGGGGCCGGTAAGGCTGCCGGTTCACCGTTGATGCGTCGCGCCACCGGGTTGGCCAGCGCGGCGGGTAACCTGCGCAGCCACTGGTCCAGGTTCTCGCGCTCACCTGCGACGTCCTGCGGTGGGGTTGCCAGGGCCTGGAGGAGCGCGCCGCTGGCACGCCGGTATCGAACCAGTTCCCAGATACCGATGGCGTAGACGGCAGCGATCACCAGGGTAATGGCCAGCGCCAGCGAATGGCTGCCGGCAAAATCCAGCGTCATCCAGGCGATGGCCGAGGCCCCGAGGGCGGTGGCGGTAACAAACAGTAGGCGGGTCATTAGCTGGTTATTTCCTGGTCTTCGTCAATGGCTTCGATCAGTCCCTGTACTGGCAGCAGGCGCGTGTCGATCTCCGCCAGCAGCAGGGAACGCAGGTCCCGCTGGCACTGTGTCAGCAGGGTCGCACCGGACAGGTGCTGCGCTTTCAGGTGTCGCATTCGCCGCTCCAGCAGGGCCGGCACGGCGGCGAAAGACTGCCGGTGCTGGTTGACCAGCGTCTGGTCCAGCGCGCTTTCCAGCGCGACCAGTTTCGCCAGTCGCGGCGACAGGCCGCTGAGGGCGATACGTACCCGGTCCTGCAGGTTGCGCACCCGGAATTCCATGTCGCGCTGGTGCGCGGCATAGAACCGCAGGTAGGGGCGGATGTCGGGGCTGTCCCCGGCCGCGGGCGGATCGACCAGTGGCAATTGCAGCCGCCCGGCGTTGCCGCCCGGCACGAAGCTTCGCAGCACGGATTGAATCAGGGTCGCGCGGACGTCCAGGAAGTCCCGCCGGATCGCCTCGGCTCCGGCGCCGGCCTGCTCGAAGGGCAGGCTGGACAGGTTCAGGTGCGTGGCCGACAGGCTGATCGAGTCAGACAGGTCGATCAGGCCTCCCATGCGCAGGGCGAAGTTGCGGCGTGGCGTGGCCACGTTCGCCAGCGACAGGTCCGACAGGGCGCGGACCAGCCTGGAACCGGTCTGGGGGAAGGTCACAGCAGGAAGTCTTCTGGGATACAGCCTGAAAAATCAGCCGGCATTATACGGCGCAACCTACTGAAGACAAGCGCTAAGCGGCGGTTTTAATGCTCCTCCACCGGGTCGCGCCAGGCGTCGATCGCCGGGCAGGCGCAAAACAGGTTGCGGTCGCCGTAGACGTTGTCCACCCGGGCCACCGGCGGCCAGTACTTGTAGCGGCGCAGGGAGTCCACCGGGTAGGCGGCCTGCTCCCGCGGATAACTGTGGCCCCACTCGGTAGCCGCCACGTCGGCCAGGGTGTGGGGCGCATTGGCCAACGGGTTGTCGTTGCTGTCCAGTTGTCCGGCCTGCACGGCTTCGATTTCGGCCCGGATCGCGATCAGGGCGTCGCAGAAACGGTCCAGTTCCGCCAGGGACTCGGACTCGGTGGGTTCTACCATCAGGGTGCCCGCGACCGGGAAGCTCATGGTGGGGGCGTGGAAGCCGTAGTCGATCAGGCGCTTGGCGATATCCTCCTCGGACACGCCGGAGGCCTCCTTGATCGGGCGGATATCCACGATGCACTCGTGCGCCACATTGCCACCGCGGCCCGTGTACAGGATCGGGTAATGGTCCTTCAGCCGATGGGCGATGTAATTGGCGTTGAGGATGGCCACCCGGGTCGCCTCGGTCAGGCCCTCGCCGCCCATCAGGGCGATGTAGGCCCAGGAGATCGGCAGGATCGAGGTGCTGCCGTAGGGCGCGGAAGACACCACGTCATTGCCCGTATCGACTCCGGGTACCGGTGCCACCGGGTTGGTGGGCAGGAAGGGTTTGAGGTGTTCTCCCACCCCGATCGGTCCCATGCCGGGACCCCCGCCCCCGTGGGGAATACAGAAGGTCTTGTGCAGGTTCAGGTGGGACACGTCGGCGCCGAATTTGCCCGGCGCAGCCAGGCCCACCAGCGCGTTGAGGTTGGCCCCGTCCACGTACACCTGGCCACCGTTGGCGTGGACGATATTGCACAGTTCGATGATGCCCTCCTCGAACACCCCGTGGGTGGAGGGATAGGTGACCATGATGCAGCCCAGGTCCTCGCTGTGGCGCTCGGCTTTCAGCTTCAGGTCCGCCATGTCGACGTTGCCCCGGTCGTCGCACTCGACGATGACCACCTTCATGCCGGCCAGGGCGGCGGAGGCCGGGTTGGTGCCGTGGGCGGAGGAGGGGATCAGGCAGACATTGCGTTGCGGCTCTCCGCGGCTCTCATGGTAGCGGCGGATCGCCAGCAGGCCCGCGTATTCACCCTGTGAACCGGCGTTGGGCTGCATGGAGATCGCGTCGTAGCCGGTGCACTCCAGCAGCATGTGCTCCAGCTCCTCCAGCAGGGCCTGGTAGCCCCGGGTCTGGTCGCTGGGGGCAAAGGGGTGCAGGCCGGCGAACTCCGGCCAGCTGACCGCCAGCATCTCGGTAGTGGCATTCAGCTTCATGGTGCAGCTGCCCAGCGGGATCATGGCCCGGTTGAGGGCGATATCCTTGTCCTCCAGGTAGCGCATGTAGCGCAGCAGCTCGGTTTCGGAGTGGTAGTCGTTGAACAGCGGGTGCTGCAGGTAGTCGGTGCCGCGCAGCAGGCTGTCGGGAATGCCGCCGTTCTCCGCCACCTGTTCGTCCAGTGAGGCCGCCGAAGGCAGGGTGGTGTCCCCGCTGAACACCGCCAGCAGGTCCTCGACATCCGCCGCGCTGGTGGTCTCGTCGAGGGAAATGCCGACCCGGTCCCCGCCCACGATACGCAGGTTCATGCCCCGGTCCAGCGCGCGCTGGACGATAGCCTGCTGCTGATCACCCACAGTGTAGGTCAGGGTGTCGAAATAGCTGCTGTTGTCAGGCTGGAAGCCCGACTGGGCGAGACCCGCCTGCAGCAGGCCGGTCAGGCGCTGGATGCGGGTAGCGATGACGCGCAGGCCCTGGGGACCGTGGTACATGGCGTAAAAGGCGGCCATGATCGCGAGCAGGGCCTGGGCGGTGCAGATGTTGCTGGTGGCTTTCTCCCGACGGATATGCTGCTCCCGGGTCTGCATCGCCATGCGCAGGGCCTGTTGTCCGCGGCGGTCGACAGACACCCCGATAATGCGGCCCGGCGTGGACCGCTTGTAGGCATCGCGGGTGGCAAAGAAGGCGGCGTGGGGTCCGCCGAAGCCCATGGGCACCCCGAAACGCTGGCTGTTGCCGACTACCACGTCCGCTCCCAGCGCGCCCGGGGACTTGATCATCAGCAGGGCCATCAGGTCGCTGGCCACGGTGACCAGGGTCTGGGCCTGGTGGGCCTGCTCGATCAGCGGACCGATATCCTCCAGGTGGCCGTAGGTGCCGGGGTACTGCACTAACAGGCCGAACGCCTCCACCGTCCCGACCAGGGTATTCGGGTCGCCGACTACCACCTCGATATCCAGGACTTCGGCCCGCGTTTTGACCACGGCGATGGTCTGCGGGTGGCAGTCCTCGGCCACGATAAACGTGGCGCTGCGGTTTTTCTTGTTGACCCGGTGCAGCAGGGTCATGGCCTCCGCCGCGGCGGTGCCCTCGTCGAGCATGGAAGCGTTGGCCAGATCCATGCCGGTCAGGTCCATGATCATCTGCTGGAAGGTCAGCAGCGCCTCCAGCCGGCCCTGGGAAATTTCCGGCTGGTAGGGCGTGTAGGCGGTGTACCAGCCCGGGTTTTCCAGCACATTGCGCTGGATCACGGCAGGGGTGTAGGTATCGTAGTAGCCGGTTCCGATAAAGGACCGGTTGATGATGTTGCGCGAGGCCAGTTCTTTCAGGCGCGCGATGACCGCCTGCTCGGTTTGCGCGCCGGGCAGGTCCATGGACCGTTCGCGGCGAATCGCCCCGGGCACGGTATTCTCGATCAGTGCGTCGAGGCTGTCATAGCCAATCGTCCGCGCCATTTCTTCCTGCTGCCGCCGGTCGGGCCCGATGTGCCGCTGGATAAAATCGGCGTGATTTTCCAGTTCGAAAAGGGTAGGGCGGCTCATAGGGGCTCCAGTGCTGGACAGGGTGTTTCACGGGGTAAAAATTGAGCTGGCGATGTTAGCAGCAGGGCCCTCGATGAACAATAATTAAACGGTGATGAACAAACGCGAGATAGCACTCCTTGACCTGCTGCAGGAGGTGCGCAGCTGTCGCCAGTGCGAGGCGCACCTGCCCCTGGGGCCGCGCCCGGTGCTGGCGGCGAGCGCCACCGCCCGCCTGTTGATCGTGGGCCAGGCGCCGGGCACCCGGGTGCATGCGACCGGGGTGCCCTGGAACGACCCCAGCGGCGATCGTTTGCGGGGCTGGCTGCAACTGGACCGCGATACCTTCTATGACGCCTCCCGTATCGCCATCGTGCCCATGGGCTTCTGCTACCCGGGTAAGGGCCGCTCCGGGGACCTGCCGCCGCGGCCCGAATGCGCGCCGGCCTGGCACCCGGCGCTGTTGCAGTTGATGCCGCGTATCGAACTGGTCCTGCTGGTTGGGCGCTACGCCCAGGAGCACTATCTCGGCGCCTCCGGGGAGACACTGGCCGCGCGGGTACGGCGCTGGCGGGATTTTGCGCCGCGCTACCTGCCCCTGCCCCACCCTTCGCCCCGCAATACCCTGTGGCTGAAGCGCAACCCCTGGTTCGAGGCCGAGGTGGTACCGGCCCTGCGCCGCCGTGTAGAGCCTCTGCTGGGTTGAGTCGGCGCCTTCCTTAATATAAATAAGAATTATTCTTATTTACGTCTTGTAAATGAGAATACCTATCATTATTATTTGCCTCATCCGGACAACACGTAGACCGATGGGGAGAAACAAACAATGAGGAGAGCGGTAATCGGGGCGGCGTTGGGGCTTGCCTGCGCAGGAGCGAGCGCCCAGACCCCGACCATGGAAGAGATGTGGGCCATCATCCAGCAGCAGCAGGCGGAAATTGCCAGCCTGCGGTCACAGCTGGACGCATCGGGGGAGGAGTTACAGGAGACCAACCTGCGCCTCGAGGCGACCGCCGACCTGGTGGAAGAGACCGTTTCCGGCAGCAGCGCCAGGACCCACTGGACCGATCGCACCAGCCTGGGCGGCTACGCCGAGATGCACTACAACAACCTGGAGAACGACCTGGAAGGTGGCGAAGACCAGGAGGAGATGGATTTCCACCGCTTCGTGCTGTTCCTGGGCCATGAGTTCTCCGACAGGACGCGCTTCTTCTCCGAGATTGAATTGGAGCACTCCCTGGCGGGCGACGGTAAGCCCGGCGAGGTGGAGCTGGAGCAGGCCTATATCGAGCATGACCTGGCCCTTGACCACCGCCTCAAGGCCGGCCTGTTCCTGATGCCTGTGGGTATCCTTAACGAAACCCACGAACCGGACACCTTCTTCGGTGTGGAACGCAACAACGTAGAGAAAAATATTATCCCCACCACCTGGTGGGAGGGCGGCCTGGCAGTGAGCGGTGAAATCCTGCCGGGCTTCAGTTATGACGCCACGGTGACCTCCGGCCTGGGGCTGGATACCGATGAGTGGAAAATCCGTGACGGTCGCCAGAAGGTCGCCGAGGCCAAGGCCTCCGACCTGGCCTACACCGGCCGCCTGAAGTACACCGGTATCGCCGGCCTGGAAGTGGCTGCATCCATGCAGTACCAGGAAGACCTCTACCAGGGCGGATTGGGCGAGGCGGTGGACGCCATCCTGTTCACGACCCACGCCACCTACCAGGCCGGGGGGTTCGGACTGCGGGCGCTGCTGGCCCGCTGGGATATCGATGACGGCATCGAACTGGTTCAGGAAGGCGCCAACGAACAGGAGGGCTGGTACATCGAGCCGAGCTATCGCTTCGGCCGTAAGCTTGGCCTGTTCGCCCGCTACAGTGAGTGGGACAACCAGGCGGGCTCCAGTATCGACAGCGAATTCCAGCAGTGGGATGTCGGTGTGAACTACTGGCTGGAGGAAAACGTGGTGTTCAAATTCGACTACATTACCCAGGATGCGCCAGCCGACAAGAGCGAGTTCGACGGCTTTAACCTGGGAGTGGGATGGAGCTTCTGATGATTGGCCGCCTGCTTCGGCAGACCGCCCTGGCCGCCATGCTGAGCATGGCGGCTTTTGTCGTTTCTGCGGAAGACTACATGCAGCGTGACGAATTCCTGCAACTGGCCTTCGCAGAGGCCGAACCTCAGATGAAAACCCTGTGGTTAACCCAGGAAACCCGCGCTGCGGCGAAAGAGACCGTGGGCCTGGCACCGTCGGGCCTGCGCCTGCGCTATTGGATCAATGGCGATCGCACCGCCTGGATCCTGGAAGAGATCGGCAAGGAACGCCCCATCACCATCGGGGTGGCTGTTTGCGCGGACAAGATCGAGCGGGTGGAAGTGCTGGCCTTCCGCGAGAGCCGAGGCTGGGAAATTCGTTACCCGTTCTTTACCGAACAGTTTTCCGGGCTGGCCCTGGCGGACGACGGTTACCTGTCCGGCCCGGTGGACGGTATCACCGGCGCCACCCTGTCGGTGCGAGCGGTGGACCGTGTCGCACGCCTGGCCCTGTGGCTGGATGCGCAGGTTAAAGGCTGAGCACTGGTGCGCCGTCGCCCCAGGCTGGTCGGATTTCTCTGGCGCTGGCACCGGCGGGTTGGCCTGCTGGCGGCGCTGCTTGCCCTGCTGCTGGCGCTGACCGGCATCGCCCTGAACCACACCTCGGACCTGGCGCTGGACCGGCGCTTCGTCGAGTGGCCCTGGCTGTACCGCTTGTACGGCGATGGCGCCCCGGCTCTGCCCGCCTTCAGGGCGGGGGAGCGCTGGCTGTATCGCAGCGGCACCGGCGAGGTCTACCTGGATGCGCAGGCGGTGGCAACCTGTCGCGGCGAACTGGTCGGGGCCCTGGCGGCAGACGGGATGATCTGGGCGGCCTGCGCCGAGGAACTGTTGCTGCTGACGGGGCGCGGCGAGTTGGTGGAGTCGATACTCGCCGCTACCGGCCTGCCAACCCCGGTGACCGGTGTCGGGCTGGCCGGCGCGTCTCCGGTACTGCGGGCAGACGGGCGCTGGCGCCTGGCGGACCCGGATCAACTGGAGTTCGAGGCCCCGGTGCCCGGTGGTTCGGCGATTACGCAGGTCGTCAGCGCTGAACTGCCGCCGGAGCTGCAGCGGGTCCTCCCGACCCGAGAAGCGTGGCTGAGCTGGGAGCGCCTGTTGCTGGACCTGCACAGCGGCCGGCTGGGTGGTCGGTTCGGGGTCTGGCTGGTGGATGCCGCGGGCCTGATGTTCTGCCTGCTCGGCCTGAGCGGCGTGGCCATGTGGTGGTTGCACCACCGCGGGGGGCGCCGTCCCCGCGCCCAGGACCCGCCGGACGACGGCCCGGGCTCGATCAGCGTACGCTGAATGCCTGCCCGGTGACGCCGGCGCTGTCCGCGCCCATCAGGTACAGGTAGGTGGGCATGATCTTCGCTGGTGACGGGTTCGCCGTGGGTTCCTCCGCGGGGTAGGCAGCGCGCCGCATGGCGGTATTGGTCGCTCCGGGGTTGAGGCTGTTGACCCGGATACGGCTGGTGTTTTCCAGCTCGTCGGCCAGTACCTGCATCAGACCCTCGGTGGCAAACTTGGAGACCGCGTAGGCGCCCCAGTAGGCGCGTCCCCGGCGGCCGACGCTGGATGACGTGAAGATGATGGAGGCGTCCGGCGCCGCCTGCAGCAGGGGCAGCAGGTAGCGGGTCATGATGAACTGGGCGTTGACGTTGACCTGCATGACTTCCTGCCAGGCGGCGTAGCCCGCGCTTTCGATCGGACGGCGCTCGCCCAGCACGCTGGCATTGTGCAGCAGGCCGTCCAGGTGGCCGAACTCTTCCGCCAGGTGCTCGGCCAGCTTGAGGTAGCTGGCCTCTTCGGCGCTGGCCAGGTCTATCGGCACCAGCGCGGGCTGCGCTCCGCCGGCTTGCTCGATCTCGTCGTAAACCGCCTCCAGCTTGCTCTCGGTCCGTCCCAGCAGGACCACGGTGGCGCCGTGACCGGCGTAGGTCAGGGCGGCGGCGCGACCAATGCCGTCACCGGCACCGGTGACCAAAATGGTTTTCCCGGCCAACAGGTCCGGGGCCGGCTGGTAGTTCTCGGGTGCTTTCATTGTCATGGCTGTCATCTCAGGGGCCGAAGATTATCTGTTCCAGATCGGTGCTGCGGTCCGCATAGGCGTCGGCGCCCCAGTCGCCGGGCTTGTCACCCGTCTCGATATAGCCGTAGGTGGCGGCCACGGTGAACATGCCGGCGCGTCGACCGGCCTCGATATCGCGGCTGTGATCGCCGATATAGATGGTGCGCGCCGGGTTGCACTTGAGTTCATGGCAGTTGCGCAGCAGGGGCTCCGGGTGGGGTTTGCGGTGGCGGACGTCGTCGGCGCACACCACGCTGGCGGGTGCCGGCGTAAAAGCCAGTTTCGCCATCAGCGGTTCCGTGTAGGCCCGGGGTTTGTTGGTGGAAACGCCCCAGGGAATGCCGGCCGCCGCCAGCCGGCTGACCAGCGGTACGATGCCGGGATAGGGGCTGGCCATCGTGCCCAGCACCTCGCTGTATAGCGCCAGCAGCCGCTGCCGCTGCCGTTCGGCCTCGTCGCTGTCGGGCGCCAGGTCCAGTGCCAGGCAGGTCAGGGCCAGGGCGCCGTTGGACACCGAGCGGCGGATGACGGCCGGTTCCATGGGGGCACGACCGTGTTCCGCGCGCAGGGCCTGCACGCACAGCACGAACTCGTCGGCGGTATCCACCAGGGTGCCGTCCAGGTCGAAAACCACCGCCTGGGGTATAAAGGGTGCGTTCACGACGGTTTTACCGCCCTCACCATGTAGTTCACCGAGACATCCCTGGCGTTCAGCCGGTACTGCCGGGTGAGCGGGTTGTAGGTCAGGCCGGTCATATCCTCCAACACCAGCCCGGCGTCGCGGATCCAGCCGGCGAGTTCCGAGGGTTTGATGAACTTGTCGTACTCGTGGGTGCCGGCCGGCAGTAGGCGCAGGATGTGCTCGGCACCGACAATGGCGAACAGGAACGCCTTGGGGTTGCGGTTGATGGTTGAGAAGTACAGGCTGGCGCCCGGTCGGGCCAGCGCTGCGCAGGCCTGGATGACGGCGCCCGGTTCGGGCACGTGCTCCAGCATTTCCAGGCAGCACACCACGTCATAGTGGCCGGGAAGTTCGGTCGCCAGTTGTTCCGCTGTGGCCTGGCGATAGTCTACTTCCACCCCGGACTCGAGCTGGTGAATGCGGGCCACGGACAGGGGGGCCTCGCCCATATCGATGCCGGTGACCTCGGCCCCGCGGTGCGCCATGGATTCGGCCAGGATGCCGCCGCCGCAACCGACGTCCACCAGGCGCTTGCCCGCCACCGGGGAGCGCTCGTCGATGTAGTTGGCGCGCAGGGGGTTGATGTCGTGCAGGGGCTTGAACTCGCTGCCCCGGTCCCACCAGCGCGACGCCAGCGCTTCGAATTTGGCGATCTCCTGGGGGTCTACGTTAAGGTCTGAACTCATTCGGTCTGTTCCTGTGCCATGATGCGTTGCCGCCAGGCGGCGGCCCGGCCCAGCACGGCGCTTTCGTTCATCGTCAGCAACTCGCGTTCGGCCATAAGCAGGCGGCCATCCACCCAGCTGTGACTGACCTGGCTGCCGTTGCAGGCATAGGCCAGTTGCGACAGTGGATTATACAGAGGTTGGGTCTCGGGCCGGCTCAGGTCCACGGCAATCAGGTCGGCCCGCTTGCCGGTTTCCAGGCTGCCGACCAGGTGATCGATGCCCAGTGCCCGGGCGCCGTTCAGGGTGGCCATGGCCAGTGCGGCGTCTGCTGCCAGGACCGTGGCGTCCTCGCTGACCAGCTTGGCCAGCAGGGCGGCGCTGCCCATTTCCGTGAACAGGTTCAGGTTGTTGTTGCTGGCCGCGCTGTCGGTGCCCAGCGCCACGTTGACCCCGGCGCTCTGCAGTTTCGCCACCGGGCAGGCGCCCGATGCCAACTTCATGTTGGAATGCGGGCAGTGCACCACGTGGGCCCCGGTCTCTGCCAGCAGGGCGATGTCCTGCTCGCCGACATCCGTCATGTGAACGCACTGGCTGCGCGGGCCCAGCAGGCCGAGCCGGTGCAGGGTATCGATGGGGCGCTCGCCGCGCTCCTCAACCGCCATCAGCACCTCGCCCCGGGTCTCGTGCAGGTGGATCTGGACAGGCAGGTCGAGCTCGGCTGCCAGGGTGCTGATACGGGCCAGCGCCGGCTCCGGTACCGTGTAGATGGCGTGTGGCCCGAACACGACGGTGATCCGCGGTTGGTGTTTCAGGTCGTCCCGCAGGGCCAGTCCCTTGCTGATGCATTGGTCCGCGTCCCGGGCCCAGGCGGTGGCAAAGTCGATGACGGGAATCGACATCTGGCAGCGCAGGCCGCTTTGCTGGACCACCTCGGCGCAGGCCTCGGGGAAAAAGTACATGTCGCTGAAGGTGGTGATGCCGGAGCGAATCATTTCCAGCGCGGCCAGCTCCACTCCGTCCCGGACGAACTGGCGGCTGACATGGGCGCCCTCGACCGGCCAGATATGCTGCTCCAGCCAGGGCATCAGCGGCAGGTCGTCGGCATAGCCCCGCAGCAGGCTCATGGCGGCGTGGCCGTGGGCGTTGATCATGCCGGGCATCAGGGCGTGGCCGGGCAGCTCGATCACCTCCCGCGGTGCCAGATCCTCGCAACGGGAGCGCGGCAGTATGGCGCTGATCGCGCCGTCGGTAATGGCCAGGCTGTGGTTCTCCAGTACGGCACCCGGTGGCGCCATCGGGATAATCCAGCCCGGGTGGATAAGGGTGTCCACTGTGTCTGTCATGGCTGCTGGTAGCGTCCCTGTTGCGGTTCTGTCTGGTCAAAAAACAACCAGGCTGGCGGCGCCCGGTGCGACCGGGCGCCAGTATAACCGCAAACGGCGCGAAGGCGCCGCACACGGTCCGCAAAGCGGTAAAAGCGTGGCGGGACAGGGTCTACTTCCGGTATAATTCGGGGTTTGTGTCGGCCCCCTGTGACGGGGGTGTCGGGCAACTATAAAAAGCCAGGGGACCGAGAGCAGTAATGGGTGAAATAGCCAAAGAAATCCTTCCCGTCAATATCGAAGATGAGCTGAAACAGTCCTACCTCGATTACGCCATGAGCGTTATTGTCGGGCGTGCCCTGCCGGACGTTCGCGATGGTCTCAAGCCGGTACACCGGCGGGTGTTGTTCGCCATGAATGAGCTGAACAACGACTGGAACAAGGCCTACAAAAAGTCTGCCCGCGTGGTCGGTGACGTGATCGGTAAGTACCATCCGCACGGCGACTCGGCGGTGTACGACACCATCGTGCGTATGGCGCAGCCGTTCTCTCTGCGCTACATGCTGGTCGACGGCCAGGGCAACTTCGGGTCAATCGACGGCGATTCCGCCGCGGCCATGCGATATACCGAAATTCGCATGCAGAAGATCTCCCATTCCATGCTTGCCGATCTGGACAAGGAGACGGTCGATTTCGTCGATAACTACGACGGCACCGAGCAGATTCCCGTGGTCCTGCCCACCCGCATTCCCAACCTGCTGGTGAATGGCTCCTCGGGTATCGCGGTGGGTATGGCGACCAATATTCCGCCCCATAACCTGACCGAGGTGATCAGTGGTTGTCTCGCCCTGCTTGCCGACCCCGGGTTGACCGTGGACGAGTTGATGGAGCATATCCCGGGTCCGGACTTTCCCACCGGCGCCATCATCAACGGCCGTGCCGGCATCATCCAGGCCTACCGCAGCGGCCGCGGTCGTATCTATGTGCGCGCCCGCGCCGAAGTGGTGACGGATGAGAAGCGGGGCAGGGACGTCATCATCATCCACGAGATTCCCTACCAGTTGAACAAGGCCCGCCTGATCGAGCGCATTGCCGAACTGGTCAAGGAAAAGAAGATCGAGGGTATCACCGAGCTGCGCGACGAGTCGGACAAGGACGGCCTGCGGGTCGTTATCGAGTTGCGCCGCGGCGAGATGGGCGACGTGGTCCTGAACAACCTCTATGCCCAGACCCAGCTGCAGTCCGTGTTCGGCATCAACATGGTCGCGCTGGTGGATGGCCAGCCGCGGATTCTCAACCTGAAGGAGATCATCGAGGCCTTTATCCGGCACCGCCGCGAGGTGGTAACCCGGCGCACGGTGTACCTGCTGCGCAAGGCTCGCGAGCGCGGCCATATCCTGGAAGGTCTGGCGGTCGCCCTGTCCAATATCGATCCGGTGATCGAGCTGATCAAGGCCTCGCCCAGTGCCGGCGAGGCGCGCGAGAAACTGCTGGCCCAGACCTGGGCGCCCGGCGAGGTGCTGGGCATGCTGGAGCGGGCCGGCGCCGACGCCTGCCGCCCGGAAGAACTGGAGCCGCAATTCGGCATGGTGGATGGCGAGTACCGCCTGTCCCCGGCCCAGGCCCAGGCCATCCTGGAGTTGCGCCTGCACCGCCTGACCGGGCTGGAGCAGGAAAAGCTGCTGAACGAGTACCAGGAAAAGCTGAACGAAATCGCCGACTACCTGGAGATTCTGTCCGACCCCGAGCGGCTCAAGCACGTGATCCGCGAGGAACTGGAGGAAATCGTCAGCGAGTACGGTGACGAGCGCAGGACCGAGATCACCGCGTCCCAGCACGACCTCACGGTGGAGGATTTGATCACCGAGGAAGACCGGGTGGTGACCATTTCTCACGGCGGTTACGCCAAGACCCAGCCGCTGACGGACTACCAGGCCCAGCGCCGGGGCGGGATGGGCAAGTCGGCCACCGCGGTAAAGGACGAGGACTTCGTCGAACACCTGCTGATCGCCAGCACCCATGCCACCATTCTGTGTTTTTCCAATGTCGGTAAGGTCTACTGGCTCAAGGTCTACCAGATCCCCCTGGCCGGGCGAAATTCCCGTGGCCGACCCATGGTCAACCTGCTGCCGCTGGAGGAGGGCGAGCGGGTAACCTCCATACTGCCGGTGGAGGAGTATACCGAGGGCCACTACATTTTCATGGCAACCGCCAACGGCACGGTGAAGAAGACCGCGCTGACCGATTTTTCCCGCCAGCGCAGCGTCGGCCTGCGGGCGCTGGAACTGGAAGAGGGCGATGTACTGGTGGGTACGGCCATCACCAGCGGCGAGCAGGACGTGATGCTGCTCTCCAGTGAGGGCAAGGCGGTACGGTTCCGGGAATCCGATGTGCGCGCCATGGGCCGCACGGCGCGCGGTGTGCGCGGCATCAACCTGGGCAGCGGACACGCGATGATCTCCCTGATCATTCCCGCCGAGGGTGGTCGTGTGTTGACGGTGAGCGAGAACGGTTATGGCAAGCGTACCGAGCTGGCCGATTTCCCCACCAAGGGGCGCGGTACGAAGGGCGTAATCGCGATGCAGACCAGTGATCGCAATGGCCGCCTGGTGGGTGCCGTGCAGGTGTTCGATGGTGATGAGCTGATGCTGATCTCCAACCAGGGCACGCTGGTGCGTACCCGGGCTGACGAGGTTTCGATACTGGGTCGCAACACCCAGGGTGTGCGCGTCATCCGCTGCAAGGAGGGCGAGCACCTGGTGGGCGTCGAGCGTATCCAGGAACCGGAAGACGAGGAAGGACTCGTCGAAGACGGCAGCGATAGTTGAGCCGCCACAATCCGGATTATTAATTAAGTAAACTGTCCCCGAATTTTAGGGAGTGTATATGACACGTAAGTACAATTTCTGTGCCGGCCCGGCAGCGCTGCCGGAGCCGGTTCTGGCCCAGGCTCGCGACGAGATGCTGGACTGGCAGGGAGCGGGTTTGTCCCTGATGGAGATGAGCCACCGCAGCCCCGAGGTGGTCGGGGTATTCCAGCGCGCCGAACAGACCCTGCGCGACCTGCTCGCTGTATCCGATGATTACGCGGTGCTGTTCCTGCAGGGTGGCGCCAGCACCCAGTTTTCCGCCATCCCGCTGAACCTGCTGGACGGCAGGGGCAGCGCCGATTACCTGAATACCGGGCAGTGGTCGAAGAAGGCCATCGCGGAAGGCAAGCGCTACTGCGAGGTCAACGTGGTGGCCAGCGCCGAAGACAGCAATTTTTCCACCATTCCCGAGCGGGACAGCTGGCGTCTGGGCGCGGATGCCGCCTACCTGCACTACACACCCAACGAGACCATTGGCGGGGTGGAGTTTTTCTGGACGCCCGAGGTCGACGTGCCGCTGGTCGCGGATATGTCCTCCACCATCCTGTCGCGCCCGATCGAGGTCAGCCGCTTCGGTGTGATCTACGCCGGCGCACAGAAAAACATCGGGCCGGCGGGACTGACCCTGGTCATCGTCCGGCGCGACCTGCTGGGCCGCGCCGCGGCGCACTGCCCGGCCATGCTCAACTGGCAGGTTGCCGCTGACAACGACTCCATGTACAACACGCCCCCCACCTTTGCCGTGTACCTGGCGGGACTGGTTTTCGACTGGTTGCAGCAGCAGGGTGGCCTGGAGGCAATGGCAATGATCAACCGGCGCAAGGCCGAGAAGCTGTACGCCGCCATTGACGGCTCTGACTTCTACGCCAACCCGGTGGAACTGGCCAGCCGCTCCCTGATGAACGTGCCCTTCACCCTGGCGGACGACAACCTGGACAAGGCGTTCCTGGCCGAGTCTGAAGCGGCGGGCCTGCTGAACCTCAAGGGGCACCGCTCCGTGGGCGGGATGCGCGCCAGCCTCTACAATGCGGTCAGCGAGCAGGCAGTTGATGCCCTGATCGCCTTCATGCAGGATTTCGAGCGGCGCAAGGGCTGAGGCGGAGCCGATGACGGACGACGAACTGCACAAGGTTCGGGCGGAAATCGATGCCCTGGACCTGCAGATCCAGGAGCTGATCTCCCGGCGGGGGGAGTGTGCCCAGCAGGTCGCGGCAATCAAGCTGGCGGAGATCCAGGCTGCCAGGGAGCGAGGCGAGCCGGAGCACGAGGTGGTTTACTATCGCCCCGAGCGTGAGGCCCAGGTGCTGCAGCGCATCATCGACCGCAACCGCGGTCCCCTGGACGGGGAGACCGTTGCCCACATCTTCCGGGAAGTGATGTCCGCCTGCCTGGCGCTGGAAAAGCCCCTGCAGGTGGCCTACCTCGGTCCCGAAGGGACCTTTACCCAGGCCGCGGCTATCAAGCACTTCGGCCACGCGGCGCTGAGTGTCCCCCAGGCCAGTATCGATGCCGTGTTCACCCAGGTGGAGACCGGCGAGTGCAACTACGGCGTGGTGCCGGTGGAGAATTCCACCGAGGGCATGGTCAGCCACACCCTGGACAGTTTCCTGGACTCGCCCCTGAAAATTTCCGGCGAGGTGGAACTGCCCATCGTGCACCACCTGCTGGTGGCGGAGCATACCTCGGAGGACAGTATCGTCCGCATCTGCGCTCACCAGCAGGCCCTGGCCCAGTGCCGGAACTGGCTCGACCAGCATTTCCCGAAAGTCGAACGGGAGGCTGTAAGCAGCAACGGTGAGGCCGCGCGCATTGCCCGGGACACGCCCGGGGTGGCCGCGGTCGCTGGCGATATGGCGGCTGAACAGTACCAACTGGAAAAACTGGCCGAGCATATCGAGGATTACACAGACAACACCACCCGTTTCCTGGTGATCGGGCGGGAAGAGGTTCCCCCTTCCGGGCGCGACAAGACCTCCATTGTGGTGTCCAGTCGCAACAAGCCGGGCGCCCTGTACAGCTTGCTGGACCCTTTCCGGCGCGCTGGTATCAGCCTGACCCGCATTGACACCCGGCCCTCGCGCACCGAGAAGTGGGCCTACGTGTTCTTTATCGAGTTCGAGGGGCACCTGCAGGACGCCAATTGCGCCGCGGTCATCGCCGAACTGGAGGAGCAGTCGATCCTGTTGAAGCCGCTGGGCTCCTATCCCCGGGCGGTGCTGTAGATGCGCAGCGAGACCGTCGTCATCATGGGGCTGGGGCTGATCGGCGGGTCCCTGGCCCGGGCATTGCGCGGTAACGGCTTCAGTGCGAAGTTTGTCGGCTACGGGCACCGGCTGCCCTCCCTGGAGCGTGGCGTTGCACTGGGGGTGATCGATGACTACACCCTGGATCTCGACGAGGCCCTGGCCCGCGCCGATATCCTGGTGCTCGCTGCGCCCACCCTGGTGACTGCCGAACTGTTACGCGACATTCTGCCGCGCCTGCGCGGAGACGACTCCGACCCGGTCATTACCGATGTGGCCAGCGTCAAGGGCAACCTGCTGGACGCTGCCCGCGAGGTTTGCGGCGGGGCCATGCCGCCACGGCTGGTGTTGGGCCACCCCATCGCCGGCTCCGAGCAGAGCGGTGTTGCGGCCTCGCGAGCCGACCTGTTCGTGGATCATCGGGTAATCCTGACCCCTGTCGCCGGTAACGACCCCGAGGCGGTGGCGCTGGTGCGGGCCATGTGGGAAAGTACCGGTGCCGAGGTGCTGGATATGCAGGTGGACGAGCACGATGCGGTCCTCGCGGCAACCAGTCACCTGCCCCATATGCTGGCCTATGCCCTGGTCGATGCCCTGGCCGACAGCGAATCCAGTGAGGATATTTTTCGTTTTGCCGCCGGGGGCTTCCGCGATTTTACCCGGATCGCCTCCAGCGACCCGGTGATGTGGCGCGATATCGCCATCGCCAACCGGGACGCTTTGCTGGAAGCCATTGACAGCTTTGGCGAGCACCTGGCGCAGTTGCGCCGCGCGGTGGCAGGGCAGGCCGGCGAGGAAATGCTTGAGACCTTCAGTCGGGCCAAGCAGGCCCGCGACCGGTTCGCCCAAGAACTGGCGGCGCGCGGCGGCAGTACTCCATCGTGAAAGTGTACCCGGCCTGAGAGAAGACGACATGGAATTCAAGCTGAATCCGGGTGGTGCCCTGACGGGAGAGGCCCGGGTACCGGGCGACAAGTCGATATCCCACCGTTCCATCATGCTGGGGGCCCTGGCCGAGGGCACCACCGAGGTCAGTGGCTTTCTCCAGGGCGAGGACGCGCTGGCGACGGTGGCGGCCTTCCGCGCCATGGGGGTGCGTATCGACGGCCCGGACGACGGCGAGGTGGCCATCCACGGGGTCGGCCTGCATGGCCTGCAGGCGCCGGAGGGGGCGCTTTACGTGGGCAACTCGGGTACCACCATCAGGCTGCTGTCCGGACTGCTTGCGGGACAGGCCTTCGATGTCGAGCTTACCGGCGACGCTTCGCTCTGCAAGCGGCCCATGGGCCGGGTCATCGAACCCCTGACCCGGATGGGCGCCAGGGTCGAAGGGGCAGGGGATGGGCGGCCGCCCCTGCGCATCAGAGGTGGCCAGACGCTGAAGGGTATTCACTACGACCTGCCCATGGCCAGCGCCCAGGTGAAATCCTGCGTGCTGCTGGCGGGACTGTACGCGGTTGGTCGTACCTCGGTAACCGAGCCGGCGCCGACCCGGGATCATACCGAGCGCATGCTGCGCGGATTCGGCTACGAGGTAGGCAATGATAACGGCGTGATTGGCCTGCAGGGAGGTGGCCGCTTGCTGGCCACGGATATCGACGTCCCGGCCGACATTTCCTCCGCCGCATTTTTCCTGGTGGCGGCCACTATCGCTCCCGGTTCCGACCTGTTGCTGACTCACGTGGGTATCAACCCTACCCGCACCGGGGTGATCAATATACTCAGCCTGATGGGGGCGGACATCGAGCTCAAGAACGAGCGCGAGGTGGGTGGCGAGCCCGTGGCCGATATCCGGGTCCGCTACGCGCCGCTCAAGGGCATCGAGATTCCCGAGGACCAGGTGCCGCTGGCGATCGACGAGTTCCCGGCCCTGTTCATCGCCGCCGCCTGTGCCGAGGGTCGCACCGTGTTGCGCGGGGCAGCGGAGTTGCGGGTCAAGGAGAGCGACCGCATCGCGGCCATGGCCGAGGGCCTGAGCACCCTGGGGGTGAAGAACGAGGTGCTGGAGGACGGCATCATTATCGACGGCGGCATCCTGGGCGGGGGTGTGATCCAGACCTACATGGATCACCGGATCGCCATGTCCTTTGCCATCGCGGCCCTGCGCGCCGAGCGGGAGATCACCATCCTGGATTGCGATCACGTGGCCACCTCCTTTCCCGACTTCGATGCCCTGGCACGCGGCCTCGGCCTGCAGATCTCAGCCCGGGCCGACTGATGACGGACGGCGTACCGGTCATCACTGTCGACGGACCCTCGGGGGCGGGAAAGGGCACTATCAGCCACCTGCTGGCGGACACACTGGGCTGGCACTTTCTGGACAGCGGCGCCCTGTACCGTGTGACCGGCCAGGCCTGCCTGCTCGAGGGGGTCAGTTGGGACGACCATCCGGCGGTCACCGAGATTGCCCGCCACCTGGATGTCAGTTTCAGCACCGGCGAGCAGGGGGAGGTCCTGGTGGCATATAAAGGACGCGATGTCAGTCGCGCTATCCGCACCGAGGAGGGCGGTCGCGGGGCGTCCACCGTGGGGGCAATCGCCGGCGTGCGCGAGGCCCTGCTGGCGCGCCAGCGCGAGTTCCGGCGGTCGCCGGGTCTGGTGGCCGACGGGCGCGATATGGGCACCGTGGTGTTCCCCGACGCGCCGCTCAAATTCTTCCTCACGGCCAGTGCCGCGGAACGCGCCGAGCGCCGCTACAGGCAGTTGATTGCAAAGGGTGAATCTGTTAGTCTCCCGCGCCTTCTCGAGGATATCGAGGAACGGGACGCGCGCGACAAAAGCCGCAAAGTCTCGCCTCTGGTACCCGCGGAAGACGCCATTGTCATCGACAGCACTGCCACTCCCATCCCCGAGGTGTTCGAGCAGGTAATGCAAAAGGTGCGGGAAAAAGGCTTCAAATAGCACCTATTTGTCACCATCTCCCGAAAAATGGCAAAAAATGTTCTGAGAGGCGCTATCCAGTCAACAGGCGTCTTTGAGAACGTCGTTAAATGACCCGGTCCGGCTGGAGGATCGGCCTGGCAGTGAACCCGCCCGGCGGGGAAACGCCACAACCATGATAGGTATTGTGTAATGAGCGAATCTTTCGCCGAACTGTTCGAAGAAAGCTTGAAGACCGTCGATATGGAGCCCGGGTCCATCGTGACCGGCGTGGTCATCGACATAGATAACGAGTGGGTCACCGTCCACGCGGGCCTGAAGTCCGAAGGCGTGATCCCTCGTGCCCAGTTCACCGATGCGTCCGGGGAATGTACCCTGAACATCGGTGATGAAGTCCAGGTCGCCCTGGAAACCGTTGAAGACGGCTTTGGTGAGACCAAACTGTCCCGCGAGAAGGCCAAGCGCGCCGAGGCCTGGAAGGAGCTGGAAGCAGCTCACGAGGCGGGCGAAGTGGTCACCGGCATGATCAACGGCAAGGTCAAGGGCGGTTTCACCGTGGACATCAACTCTATCCGCGCATTCCTGCCCGGCTCACTGGTCGACGTGCGGCCGGTGCGCGAGACCGTGCACCTGGAAGGCAAGGAACTCGAATTCAAGGTTATCAAGCTGGATCAGAAGCGCAACAACGTGGTGGTTTCACGTCGCGCTGTCATGGAAGAAGCCAACAGCGTCGAGCGCGACGCCCTGCTGGAAACCCTGCAGGAAGGGATGTCCGTCAAGGGTATCGTCAAGAACCTCACCGACTACGGTGCCTTCGTGGACCTGGGTGGAGTCGACGGCCTGCTGCACATTACCGACATGGCCTGGAAGCGCATCAAGCACCCCTCCGAGATCGTGGAAGTGGGTCAGGAAATTGAGGTCAAGATCCTCAAGTTTGACCGTGAGCGCAATCGCGTCTCGCTGGGCCTGAAGCAACTGGGCGAGGACCCCTGGGTGGAAATCACCGGTCGTTACCCGGAAGGCAGCCGCGTGCAGGCCAAGGTCACCAACCTCACCGACTACGGCTGCTTCGCCGAACTGGAAGAGGGCGTGGAAGGCCTGGTACACGTCTCCGAAATGGACTGGACCAACAAGAACGTGCACCCGTCCAAGGTCGTCCAGCTGGGCGACGAGGTGGAGGTCATGGTCCTGGATATCGACGAGGAACGGCGCCGTATTTCCCTGGGTATCAAGCAGTGCCAGCAGAACCCCTGGGACGCGTTTGCCTCGCAGTACAGCAAGGGCGACAAGATCTCCGGCTCTATCAAGTCCATCACCGATTTCGGTATCTTCATCGGCCTGGAAGGCAACATTGACGGCCTGGTGCACCTGTCGGACATCAGCTGGAATGAAGCTGGCGAGGAAGCGGTGCGCAATTACAAGAAGGGCGATGAGATCGAGACGGTTATCCTGTCCATCGATCCCGAGCGCGAGCGTATTTCCCTGGGCATCAAGCAGCTGGAAGACGACCCCTTCGGCAACTACATCGCCGTCAATGATCGCGGCAGCATCGTAACCGGCGAAGTGATCGAGGTGGATCCCAAGACCGTCATCGTCAAACTGGCGGACGAGGTAGAGGGCGTGCTGAAAGCCTCGGATATTTCCCGCGAGCGGGTCGAGGATGCGCGCAGTCTGTACAAGGTGGGTGATACCGTCGAAGCCAAGATCGTCTCCGTTGATCGCAAGAACCGCGGCCTGAGCCTCTCGGTCAAGGCCAAGGACTACGACGACGAGCAGGAAGCTGTGAAGTCTCTGAAAGAGTCCGAGCAGGAAACTGCCTCCCCGGGCACCATCGGTGACCTGATCAAGGCGCAGATGGGCGAAAAGTAAGTTTACCCCCGCGAAAGCGGGGGCCCAGTGACCTCAGGCCCGCAATGCGGGCCTTTTTTTTAATTTCGGGGACAGTTTACTTAATTCCGGCTCGAGGCTGTTTCCGATGGAATCTCTACCGAATTAAGTAAACTGTCCCCGAAATAGAATTAAGTAAACTGTCCCCGAAATTGTGATGTAGGGAAAATATTGTTAAAAAATAACAACTTGCGATAAGAACAGTATGGGTTCACAATAGCCCGTCATAAACTTCGCACTGCGATAATAAACAGGGGCAGGGGGCGATATGACGAAAAGTGAGTTGATCGAGGCTATCGCGGCCAGGCAGAGCCAATTGTCCTCCAAGGACGTGGAACTGGCGGTAAAGACCATTCTGGAGCACATGTCCCAGGCCCTGTCCTCGGGCGAACGAATCGAAATCCGCGGCTTCGGCAGCTTCTCATTGCACTACCGCGAGCCGCGCCGCGGCCGCAATCCCAAGACCGGTGACGCGGTGGAACTCACCGGCAAGTACGTGCCGCATTTCAAGCCTGGCAAGGAGTTGCGCGAGCGGGTCAACCTCGGTCTGCAGATGGGCATGCAGGTCAGCCTGTAAGGTGTCACAGGAATTATGAAACTGCTGTACAAACTGGTCGCCCTGCTGCTTGCTGCCGGCATGGTGGCGGTCGGCGCCCTGTTCACTCTCCAGAACACCCAGGCGGTTCCCCTGGATCTGCTGGTTTACCAGTTCCCGCCCCAGAGCATCTCGCTGTGGGTGCTGTCGTCCCTCGCGATCGGTGGTCTCCTGGGTATGCTGGCCTCGTCCGGTGTGCTGTTGCGCCTGCGCGCCTCGCTGAGCAGCGCCAATCGAAAACTGGATCGGGCCCGGGCGGAGGTGGATCGCCTGCGCACCGCAGGCCTGAAAAACGGTGAATGACCTCGCCCTGTTTGCCCTCCTGTTATTGGCCATTGCCATCGGCTGGATACTCGGGCGACGGACCGGCGCCGCTTCCTCGCTGAGCGCCGGCGACCTTCCCAGCCAGTATTACAAGGGGCTCAACTATCTGCTGGACGGTCGCCCCGACGGCGCCATCGACGCCTTTATCAACGCCCTGGAAGTCAACAGCGAAACCCTTGAGACGCACATCGCCCTGGGCAACCTGTTGCGAAAGAAGGGCGAGGTGGACCGGGCCATCCGTATCCACCAGAACCTGCTGGCCCGGCCCAGCCTGCCCCGGCACCAGATTCACCAGGCTCACCTGGAACTGGCCCGGGATTACATCAGCGCCGGCTTGCTGGACCGCGCCGAGCGCCTGTTGCTCGACCTGGTCGAGGAGTCCGCCGAGCAACGCAACATCAGTCGCTTCCATCTGCTGGAAATCTACCAGAGCGAGCGCGACTGGCAGAACGCCATCGCGGTCGCCACGGCGCTGTTGCCGCGCAAGAGCCTGCTGGGGGCAAAGACCGGGCGCGGGCCGGCGGGTCCGGGCCAGGAAGTGGTGGTGGCACTGGCCCATTTCCACTGCGAACTGGCGCAGGAGGCGATCGATCGTGGTGATTACGGCGAGGCCCGGCGCCTGTTGCAGCTCGCCCTGGAACAGGATCGGCGCTGTGTCCGCGCCGCACTGATGCTGGGAGAAGTCGAGTGCGAAACGGGTAACTTCAAGCGTGCGATCAAGGCCCTGCATCGGGTCCGGGACCAGGATCCGGATTACATTCCAGAGACCATTGTGACCCTGGGGCGATGCCATCGGGAACTGGGGGACGAGAGCGGCTTCAGGGCCTACCTGGAGGAATGCCTGGCGCAGCACCCCTCGGCGCCGCTGGTGCTGGCACTGGCCGAGGCCGTGCTGGAAGAGCAGGGAGAGCGGGCAGCGGCAGAGTTTCTATCCCGGCAGCTGGCCGATCGGCCCTCCCTGCGCGGCCTGGCACGCCTGATCAGTCTGCAGTTGGAGGAAAGCGAAGGCAGGACCCGCGACAGTCTCGACCTCCTGCAGATGTTGGTGGACCGGCTGATCGAGGAGCGACCGGACTACCGCTGCAACCACTGCGGTTTTGCCGGCCGTCACCTGCACTGGTACTGTCCCGGCTGTAAGTACTGGGGAACCATGAAAACCATCCGCGGCAGCAAGGTCGAGTAGGCCACCCGCCGCACCAGCAACGGGAGTTGTATGAATTCACCTGTCATTGTGGCGTTGGATTTCGCCAGCGAGGAACCGGCCCTGGCCCTGGCCGACCGGCTGACCCCGGAACTGTGCCGGCTCAAGGTGGGCAAGGAATTGTTTACCCGCGCCGGTCCTGTCCTGGTTGAAAAATTGCAGGGCAGGGGCTTCGAGTTGTTCCTCGACCTCAAGTTTCACGATATTCCCAATACCGTGGCCGGCGCCCTGCGGGCGGCGGCGGACCTGGGTGTGTGGATGGTCAATGTGCATGCCGGCGGCGGCCGGCGCATGATGGAGGCTGCCGCGGACGCGGTGGCCGGCAGTGCCAGCCGGCCCCTGTTGATCGCGGTAACCGTGCTGACCAGCATGAGTGACGAGGACCTCGCCGACCTGGGCTATACCGAAACCGCGGCACAGCGGGTGCAGCGCCTGGCGGCGCTGGCGGCGGCCAGCGGTATGGACGGTGTGGTGTGTTCCGCGCAGGAAGCCAGTGCACTGCGTGCGGCGCGCGGGCCCGGCTTCTGCCTGGTAACACCGGGCATTCGCCTGGCCGGCGACGACGCCGGTGATCAGCGGCGGGTGGTCACTCCCGCTGACGCGGTGGCGATGGGGGCCGACTACCTGGTTATCGGGCGCTCAATCACTGCAGCCAGCGATCCCCTGGCCGCGCTGGAACGGGTGCACCGGGAGCTGGCGGCGGGTTGAGACGCTATTTTCCCGCTGTTTTATCAAATCTGGCCAGCAGCGCGCCGCCCCGCGTTGTGGCTGCTAGACTCCCTCCCGATACGGATGCACGCATGGACGCGTAACGGTTCAGGGAGAACTCATCATGATCTACTCACACCTTGCCCAACTTAACTTTCGTACGCTCATTGCCTGCCTGGCCCTGGTTTTTGGCCTGCTGGGCACAGCCTTGCCGGAGGTGGCGCAGGCACAGCAGGCGCCAGGCGCCGCCAGCACCGTCAATATCAACACCGCGGACGCCGCCGCACTGGCCGATGTGCTGGTGGGAGTCGGTATGAGCCGGGCGCAGGAGATCGTCCGGTACCGCGAAACTTACGGGCCCTTTGCCACGGTTGACGAACTCACCGAGGTCAAGGGCGTGGGACAGGCCACGCTCGAGAAGAACCGGGCGCGGATTACATTGGAATAGGCGTCCCGCATCCGTATCATGAAGGGGCTGCGGCCCCTTTTTTAATGTCAATGGAGGGACGGTACGTCGCGCAGGCCAGGGAGGGCGAGTCCTGCTTCCGGGGTGATACGACTGCGACGGCCTGGATAAATTGTGAAATGTCTGGTCACCGGTGCCACCGGTTTTATCGGGACAGAGCTCTGTGCCCGGCTGCTCGGGGAGCAGGCGGAGGTGCTGGTCCTGTCACGCACGGCGACCCCCCGCTCCGGAGCGACCAGCCTGGTCATGGATCTGACCCGCGAGCAACCGGCTGCCGCGCAACTCGTCGGGGTGGATACCGTGTTTCACCTGGCCGGGATCGCCCACCAGCGGGCTGCGGAATCTGACTACGAGGCGCTGAACGTGCGCGCTACCCGGGCGCTGGCGGAGTCTGCCCGGGCGGCGGGCGTCGGGTGCTTTGTATTCCTCAGCAGCGTCAAGGCGGAGCACCGTGAGGGCGCTTACGGCAGTTCCAAGGCTCGCGCCGAACAGGCCCTGGCCGACTGCTTGCGTGACAGCGACACGCGGCTGGTGGTAATACGTCCCGCGCTGGTCTACGGCCGGGGTGTGCGCGGTAACCTGGCCAGCCTGCGCCGCGCCGTTGCCGCTGGCCTGCCGCGACCCCCGGCGGAGGGGGGGCGCTCCATGATCGCGCTCCCGGACCTGGTGGACCTGCTGCTCGACATCGCGCGCGACCCGCCCCCGGACCAGACGCTCTGGACCGTGACCGACGGCGAGGTCTACAGCACCCAGCGCCTTTATGACGCAGTCCGCGCTGCCTATGGCGGCCGCCCCCGGCGACCCTGGCCGCTCGGGCTGTGGCGCGCGGCGTGCGCGGTGCTCGACCTGCGCGGCGCGCACCCTTCCTGGTACCAGCGACTGTTCGGTACCGAGGTTTACGACGGCAGCGCCGTGCTCGCGGCGCGCAACTGGCGCCCTCGCCGACGCTTCGAAGACCTGGTGCCGGAGATACTGGAGAGCGACAGCTGATGGGCCTGTTACTGCTGGTCGTGGCCAGTTCCGCGGCGTTGTGCTGGGTTTACCTGCGACTGGCCCGGCGCCTGCAGATACTCGACCAGCCCAATGACCGCAGCTCCCACCGGCGAGCCACACCCCACGGCGGCGGAGCCGCGCTGATGCTCGCGCTGGCACTGGGGGTTGCACTGGCGCCACTGTGGTACGGCGACTGGCGCGGCGACCTGGTCACGTTGCTGGTGATTGCGCTGGCGCTGTCCGTGCTTGGCATCCTGGACGACCTGATCAACCTGCCCATGTCCCTGCGGCTGGCGCTTTACACCCTGGCCTCTGCACTGGCCTGCTGGCTGGTGCTCTCCCCCGGCGCGGGCCAGTTCTTGAGCCCGGCGGTTTTTCTCCTCGCCGTGGTTGCCGTGCTGTGGTTGCTCAACCTGTACAACTTTATGGATGGTATCGATGGCATCGCCGCCATCCAGTGCTTCCTCGCCTGTTGCGGCGCGGCCCTGTTGTCCTGGTCCGTCACTGGCGGCGGGGATTACACCCTGTTCTGCCTGTTGCTGGCAGCGAGCCAGCTGGGTTTCCTATTCTGGAACTGGCCGCCGGCACGGCTCTTTATGGGAGATGCCGGCAGTATACCCACCGGCTTCCTGCTCGGAAGCCTGGCCCTCATGGGCCAGGCTAGCGGGGCGCTGCCACTGTCCTGCTGGCTGATTCTGCTGGCCTGTTTTATCACCGATGCCAGCTGGACCCTGGTCTGGCGTATCGCCACTGGCCAGCGCTTTTTCGAGGCTCACCGCAGTCACGCCTACCAGCAGTTGGCGCAGCGATGGAACTCGCACCTCGCGGTGGATTTCCTGCTGCTGGTCATCAACGGTCTGTGGCTTTTCCCCCTGGCCTGGGCGGCCCTGCTGTGGCCCGGACTACAGGCAATATTGGTAATATTGGCATTTCTCCCGTTGCTGGCAGGAATGGCTATACTGAGTAAAATCGCGTAATATTTGCCCCTCGGCGCCGGCCTTTTTTACTAACCAGAATCGGCGTTTCGGACCATTATTCAGGGGAAGGAGTGAACTTGCTCAATCGGCTAGGGACGTACGCTGCACGCTCGTCATCCACCATTGTGGCTAGTGTGCGGGATGCCCTGGAAAAACTGGTTGAACTGCCCCGCAATATCAAGCAATCCGTCCTGCTGCTGCTGGACATGGTGTTCGTCACGGTCGCCATGTGGTCGGCAGTGGCGTTTCGCATGGGACGGATCGACCTGCACTTCGGTGCGGTGGAAATCATGTGCGCGGTATTCACCGTGTTCGCCAGCGCGGTTATCTTCCTCCGCCTGGGCCTGTATCGCGCGGTCATCCGGTTCATGGGCCAGCAGGCCATCTGGGCTGTCATCACCGCGGTCAGCTACTCCACCCTGGTGCTGAGTGCCGCGGTGTTCTTCACCCAGGCGGATGTCCCCCGCTCCATGCCGTTTATCTATTGGTGTATCGCGCTGGCCTTCATCGGCGGTTCGCGGCTGACCGTGCGCGCCTACTATCAGGCCAAGTTGCGCTCCATGTCGCGCAAGGTGATTATCTACGGCGCGGGAGAATCAGGCCGCCAGTTGCTGACGGCGCTCCACCACGGTGACCAGTACCGCGCGGTGGTCTTTGTCGACGATGATCCGCGCCTGCAGCATTCCGTGATCAACGGCCTGCAGGTGGCGCGTCCGGAAGAGATCGAGCGGTTGATTTCCGAACACGATATCACCCAGGTACTCTTGGCCATTCCCTCCGCCTCGCCCGAGCGACGACGCGAGATCATCGATTCCCTGGTCGGCCTGCCGGTGCACGTGCGCACGGTGCCCAAGATCAACGAACTGGTCGCGGGTCGCGCCAGTGTCAACCAGATTCAGGACATCGACCTGGATGACCTGCTGGGTCGCGACCCGGTACCCCCGCACCCGGAATTGATCGATCGCTGCATCACCGACAAGGTGGTGATGGTAACCGGTGCCGGCGGTTCGATCGGCGCCGAGCTATGTCGCCAGATCCTGTTGTCGGGCCCGCAGGAATTGCTGTTGCTGGACAACTCGGAGTACGCCCTGTACCAGATCGAGCGCGAGTTGCTTGATCTGGGCGCAGCCAACGAACTCCAGGTGGATATCAAGGCGCTGCTGGGCTCCGTGCAGGACCAGCGCCGGCTGGAGAGTATCTACCGTACCTTCGAGGTGGAAACCGTCTATCACGCGGCTGCCTACAAGCATGTCCCGATGGTGGAATACAACGTGGCCGAAGGCGTTGCCAACAACGTCTTCGGTACCTGGTACGCAGCTGAGGCCGCGCGCAAGGCCGGGGTGGAAACCTTCGTCCTGGTCTCCACGGACAAGGCGGTGCGCCCGACCAATATCATGGGTGCCTCCAAGCGCTTTGCCGAGATGATCCTGCAGGTGCTGGCGGAAAAGCAGGGCGCCACCCGCTTCTGCATGGTGCGGTTCGGCAATGTGCTGGGCTCCTCCGGTTCCGTGGTGCCCCTGTTCCGGGAACAGATAGAGCAGGGCGGGCCGGTGACCGTGACCCACCCCGACGTGTCCCGTTATTTCATGAGTATCCAGGAGGCGGCGCAGCTGGTGCTGCAGGCCAGTGCGATGGGCACCGGTGGTGACGTGTTCGTGCTGGACATGGGCGAACCGGTCCGCATTGTCGACCTGGCGCGGCGCATGATACGTCTCAGCGGCTACGAGATGGATCACGACACCCATATGGGGGAACATATCGAGATCGAGTTCATCGGCTTGCGCCCGGGGGAAAAGTTGCACGAGGAACTGCTGCTGGGCAGCAGCGTGACCGGCACCGGCCACCCGATGATCATGCGTGCGGAGGAGGAGTGCCTGAGCTATGGTCAGGTGCACGCCCACCTCTCCGACCTGCGACGCCACTGCGACAATATCGACTGCGCCGGGATCACCGAGGTGCTGCGTTCGGCAGTAAGCGGCTTCGGCAATCACGAAGCGCAGCACGACCACCTCTGGAACAAGCAGGGTCGCCCGCTGATTCCGCTGGTACCCGGCGCCAGCGTCGCGCCCTCCAACGTGAAAGAACTCTTCCCCCCTAAACCCTGATGTCCAGTCGGACGTGCGGGGTACCACAGACCCCGGGACAAGGTTATCGCTATGACAGATTTTGACGTATTCAACGGTGACGCGGACGGCCTCTGCGCGCTGACCCAGCTGCGCAACGCCGAACCCCGCGAGGCGCAACTGGTGACCGGCGTGAAGCGTGACATCAACCTGCTGGAGCGGGTCGATGCTGGCCCCGACAGCCGGGTCACCGTGCTGGATGTCTCGCTGGACAAGAACCGGGCCGGGCTGGAGCGGGTACTGGAGGCGGGTGCAGAGGTGTTTTACTGCGATCATCACTTTGCCGGGGATATTCCGTCCAGTGACCGCCTGCAGGCCCTGATCAACACGGCTCCGGACGTGTGCACCTCGCTGCTGGTGAACAAACACCTCGAGGGCGCTTTTCTGGAGTGGGCGGTCGTCGGCACCTTCGGCGACAACCTGAAAGCCAGTGCCGAGTCGATCGCCAGGCCCCTTGGCCTGGCACGGGAACGCCTGCAGTCGCTGGAAAACCTGGGCGTGTATATCAACTATAACGGTTACGGCTCCAATCTCGCGGACCTGCACTTTGCCCCGGCCGAGCTGTATGAACTGATCAGTGCCTATGCCAGCCCGTTTGATTTCATGACCGATGGTGCCGAGCACTTCCAGCGCCTGGAAACCGGCTACCGCGAGGACATGGCTGCGGCGGCCGCGCTCAGACCGGAACACGAGACCCCGGCCACCGCGGTGTTCATGCTGCCCAACGAACCCTGGGCGCGGCGTGTATCGGGGGTATACAGCAACGATCTGGCCAATGCCCACCCGAATCGCGGCCACGCCGTGCTGACCGAGAAAGCGAACGGCTGCTACCTGGTGAGCGTGCGCGCCCCTCTCAGCAACAAGACCGGCGCCGACGAGCTTTGCATGCAGTTCCCCACCGGCGGCGGACGCAAGGCTGCAGCCGGTATCAACGACCTGCCCGCCGACCGCCTGCAGGACTTCATAGATACGTTTTCGGCCTTCTACAGCGAGTAGTTCGGCGTCCTACGGCAACTGGTCCAGCAGTGCCCGAAACTCTCGCTCCAGGCCTGCCAGTCGGGTCAGGGCGTCCCTGGCAGGCCGCTGGCTGACAACGATATAGGGATCATCCGGTTCCGTCAGTTGGCGGTAGCTGGAGATGCTCACGCTGACCGCGAGACGGGTGTTAACCAGCTCCGGCAGGATCTGCCGTGCCTCCGGTTCCAACTGCTCCACTGCCAGGAAACCGCGCAGGAAAGCTGCACAGGCGGGCAGCGGTTCGCTTTTGCCCATGACCAGATAGGCCAGTGCGATTGCGACCTCGCACGCCAGCGGCTGCAGTCCCATGTCGCCGAAGTCGATCAATCCGTCGACCCGGCCCTGGTTGACCAGTACATTGTGGTCGTTGGCATCATTGTGTATCACCCGTTGCGGCAGGGCGGCCAGGGTGGGCAGGGCATGTTGTTCGAACTGCGCGAAAACCTCGCGTACCCGGGACCGATGGCTGTCAGCCACACAGTCCGCCAGGTCCCGGCAGGCCAGCGCCCCGGTCAGTTGCCAGGTGTTCGGTTCTGCCGCTGCCGGGTGACTGAAGCCGGCGAGTGCGCGGTCCAGGGTCGCCAGACTGTGACCGAAACCCTGTGCCAGGTCGGTGCCGTGTTGCGCCAGTTCTGACAGCAGCGTGCCCTGGCACCAGCTCAACAGCCAGATCGGGCGCTGTGCCCCGGCCACGTCGACCACGCGCCATGGCCTGCCCTCGACGTCTGGAATGACCCGGGGCAGGTTCAGGGGGCAATCGGCCAGGTGCGCCAGCGCCGCACATTGCAGGTCCACCCTGTCCGGTGAGCAGTCGCTGTGTGTTAACTTCAATACGTACTTCGCGCCGTCTGTCGCGTGCACCCGGAAGTTGCTGTCGCGGTCACCGCCCAGGCGCCGCAGCTCGCCGTCCAGGCGGTAGTATCTCTGCAACAGTAGCCGCGCCTGGTCCAGTTCTGTCACCGGACTTCCCCCTTTCCTGAAAGCGCGCATGATAACAGGCCGAGGTTGCGCCGGCAGCGTGCTTGGCCGACACTGTCGCTGCCTGACAGGAGGAGGCGAGATGGACTGGGACGACCTGAAAGTGTTGCTGGCGTTGGCGCGCAAGGGCTCGGCTCGTGGCGCGGCGCAGGAACTGGGAGTCAGTAACTCCACCATCGGGCGACGTCTGGACGACATGGAGCGGGACCTCGGCACCCACCTGTTCGACCGCACCCCGGATGGTTACCGCATGACCGCCGCGGCAGAGCAGTTGCTGCCGGTGGCGGAACACGTGGAGGAGCTGGTGCTGGGCGCCGAGCGCCGGGTGACCGGCGAGGACCAGCTGCTGGAGGGCAGTATCCGCCTCACCATGCCCGGTGTCGCGGGCATGGGCTTCATGATGCGGCGGCTGGCCGCATTCGCGGAGCAGTACCCCGGTATCGAACTGCAATTTGTGCCCAGCTTCGACATGCTCGACCTCAGCAGGCGCGAGGCTGACATCGCGATCCGCACCATGCCGGCGGGGGTAAAGCCGCCGGAACAGCTGATCGGCCGCTACCTCTGCCCGATGACCGCTTCCACCTATGTGCACCGGGACCTGCTCGACCCGGACCTGCCGGAGGATGTCTCGCATTTGAGCTGGATTGGCCAGGAACCCGCCGGCCAGCGGCGCGACTGGCTGGCCCATACCGCGCATCCGGAGCTGCCGGTGCGACATGCGATCAGCAACGTCGGTCTGCAGTTGGACGCCATCCGGGCGCGCATGGGCATGGCTTTCATGCACTGCTACGCGATGCACGATTATCCGGAAGTGGTGCGGGTCCCGGGGGCGCCCATCGTGCACGTTGGGGACATGTGGGTGCTGACCCACCGCGACCTGCGCCTCAGCGCCCGGATGCGGGTACTGCGGGAAATCATAGCGGAGGAGTTTGAACGCATCCGCGACCGTCTCGATACCCGGCACCAGGCCTGAGATATGTCCAAAAATGCAATTACGCCAATCGTTATCGGATATTTTCACCGAATACGGACAGGTCTAGCATGATCCCCGTGGACTAACCCACCGGAGGATCAGACATGAACAAGACCATTGCAGCGATTACTTTCAGTGCCCTGGCGGCTGTTGCCAGCAGCAGCCAGGCCGCCTCGACCCAGGACCGGCAGCATCTGGCCCAGTGCAAATCTGACCTGGCCAGAGTCTATGGCGAGGACGACTGGCTGCGGCTGAAGGCCGTGAACCGGGTGCGGGGCAAGGCACATATGCGGATCAAGGTCATTTCCGACCAGGGCCCCAACTCCATGGTCACCTGCTGGGTAGACCGGGACGGTCGCACCCAGGCGGTCGACAGCGAAGGTCTGGCAGTGGCGATCCCGGGCTCAGACGTCCGCCTCGTCCACGTCGAACTGACCGGACAGGCGGCGGCGGATATGGGACCAGGACATGCCGGTCGCGAGGATCAGGGACAGGAGTAACAGCACCAGCCAGGTGATGGCGGAGGTGGAGTCCATGCTCAACCAACCCAAATCGACGAACAGCCACATCAGGCAGCCGAACAGGGCGATGCCCAGGGCGATACCCACAGGCCCCAGGGATATCCAGGTGGCGCGGAGGAAGATGACCCAGCAGATCAGCAGGGCGATTCCAACCAGGGCGACTACCGGTCCGAGTTCGGTGTTGTCGGCGGTCAACCAGCCGATATACGAGAAATCGGTCGGGTTGAAGGTTCCGAATACCAGCAGCAGGGCGAAAGCCCAGCGCCCGGCAAAACTGAGAATGGTGAATTCGACGGCCATCGCCTGGCTCCTGTTGCTGGTTTCAGGCACAAAATATGCCATTGAGCAGGCCGCCGCAAGCGGCTGGCTCCAGTAGCTACAGATAGGGTGAGGCCAGGCTGGCGAAGGCGTCGCGCAGGCGCACCGCGGTACTGCGATTTTTCAGCTGCTCCCGTGTGAGCAGTTGCGCCGCCGCCCGCTTGCCGTCGAAGATGCCGCAGAGCTCGGTCGCCAGCGCCCCGTCGTAGCACTCCACGTTGAACTCGAAGTTCAGGCGCAGGCTGCGCGGGTCCCAGTTGGTGGATCCGATCAGCGACCAGGCCCGATCCACGACCATCAGCTTGGTATGGTCGAAAGGTTCCGGAGTGAGATAGATGTTGCAGCCCTTGTCCACCAGCTGCCACAGTTGGGCCATCGTCGCCCACTGGACCACCCGGATGTTGCTGCGCTTCGGGATCAGGATATCCACGGTAACCCCGCGCATGGCGGCCACGCCCAGGCCCTGGAACAGGGCGCCCGTGGGCAGGAAGTAGGGCGTGCAGATGCGGATATGATCGCGCGCAACTGATACCGCCCCCACCAGCAGGTCCGAGAGTTGTTCAAAGTCCTCGTCCGGGCCGTGGACGACGCCGCGCGCCCAGACCTCACCCACCCGTTCCCGGTGGGGAAACCAGGCGTCACCCCGCAGCACCTCGCCGGTGGCGAAGGCCCAGTCCACGGTAAACACCCGCATGAGCCCGGTGACCACCGGACCGTTGAGGGCGAAATGCAGGCACTGGGCGTGTTCCTTCAGGGGCAGTTGCAGGCAGTGGGCCTCGCGGATATTGGTGCCGCCGGTAAAGCCGTGGCTGCCGTCGACCACCAGGATCTTGCGGTGGTTGCGCAGGTTGCTGTAGGACGGCAGGCGCGGCAGCTGGGTCGGCAGGAACGCGGCGCAGGGCACGCCGCGTTTTTTCAGCAGGCGCAGCATGCTGGGGCGGCTGTAGCGGGCGCCCACCCCGTCGATCAGGACTCGCACTTCCACCCCGCGCTCCCTGGCGGCGGCCAGTGCGTCGAGAAACTGCAGTCCGACCTGGTCGGCGTCAAAAATGTAGCTCAGCAGGGCGATCGAGCTTGTTGCTCCAGCGATGGCCTGCAGCATGGCCGGGTAGGCCTGGTCGCCATTGACCAGCGGGGTGACGCTGTTGCCCGGCACCAGGTCGCGCCCGGTGAGCCGGGTGGACAGTTCGTTCATGTCCCGCATCACCGGGTTCACCATGGCGGCCTGCTGGGCGTCCACCAGTTCCTCGCTGGTCGGCGCGAAGGTGAGGGCCTCCGCGGGCCAGGCACTGCCGACCTCCATCCGGATAGCGCGCCGCCGGATACGATTGATGCCGAAGGAGTAATAGATAATCGAGCCGAGGAACGGTGACAGCCAGGCCAGGCCGATCCAGCCTATGGCGGCCTTGGTATCGCGTTTGTTGAGCAAGATGTGGACGGTACAGGCGACGGACAGCACCAGGTAGGAGAGGGTGACGATTTCCTCGATGTGGGCGGTGAAGAACGCCGTGAGCCATTGCAGGGGAGCCATGGGTGGATGGTAGCCGCAGTTTAGAGTTCGGGGAAGCGCTCCGGGTAGTCCACAGGGAAAGTCCACACGGGCGAACCCGGTGGCTGTTCCAGGCCGCGCTCGGCAGGCGGCAGGTCGTGGCGCAGGGTCACCAGGATGTCGTTGCTGACCCAGGGGCTATTGCGGAAATAGGCGTGGCCGTTGCCCTCGTCGAAATGGTCCGCCGCGGCGACGTTGATCAGCGCCAGCCGGGTGTTTGCATCGACGAATTCGCGCATGCGCTCATCCAGTGTGCCGGGATTGATCTGGCCCATGCGCCGGTGGGAGAACAGCCGGCGGGACAGTGCCAGGGCCTGGTCGCTGGGCGAGGCATAGAAACTCAGGCGCTCCTGCACGTTCAGCAGGCCGTCCAGGATGTAACTGGCCACCAGCCCGGTGTCGACGTCCGAGCCGACCAGGATGACGTTGCCCAACCGGGTGGCCCGACGCGCCGCCTCTTCGCCGGATTGCTGGTATACCAGCGCGAGTTCGTGCAGCGCGGTCAGCACCACGCGGCTACCTGCGGAATAACCGAGAATATGAATGCGCTCGGCACTGGTTTCCCGGCGCAACAGCTCGAGCAGTCGGCGCAGTCCCCAGGCAGAGACCCGCGCGGTCTCGGTATCCTTCATGTAGGCCAGGCTGTCGGGGGTGGAGGGCCAGGAGAAAGCCAGGAACGCGCCCTCGTGACCCAGGTAGTGCCAGAGCTCGGAGGCGACCAGCAGAGGTTGTTCGAAAGTCACCCGGTAACCGTGGGTATAGATGTAGACGTCCTTCCTGTTCGAGCGCGCCAGCCGTTGTTCTACCGCGTGGACAAACTCGCGGGTGGCCTGCTCGTCCACCCGGGTGGCGACGTCGGCCGGAGTAAATACCGTGACGCTGTCGTGCAGGATGCCGAATTCCCTTACCGCGCTTACCCGGTGTGAAAGAGCCCTGGACTGGCCGCGTGCAACGTCCCAGGCGCCGGCGCCATCGCCGACGTCGGTGGTGGCGGCGCCCGCCCTCAACAGGTAGCCGCGCTCGCCGCTGTAATAGCCCGCTGCGGCGCTCGTTGGGGCCCGGCTGGTCACATACAGAATGTCCAGGGCCTCCTGTCCGCCGGCGGTGTGCGCGTTTCCGGGGATAACGCTCGCGCTGTAGGCAGCGGGGGCCGGCATCATCTCGATGTCGTGCGGGGGCTCCGCGGCACAGGCCGGGAGCAAAAGGGCGGCGACCCAGACTGGCAAAGAATACGGTTTCATGGCGGTTTCCAGTGCTTTCACCCAGTATAGGCCGCGCGCTCGCGCCCCGGTCTCAGTCCACCCAGCCCAACACGTCGCGCAGGATCGACCAGCGCGGTTGAGGTGTGGTGGCGCCCTGGCCCTGGATCCAGAATTCGTGGGCCCGCTGGACGATGCCGGCGCTCTCGGCGTAGGTCACCCACTCGTTGACCAGGGAGAGCAGGTCGTCGGCCTCCCGGGACAGGCCGAACGCGGAGGGCAGGTGCACCGGGTCCGGTTGCGGCACCACTACTGTGTACTGGGGATACAGCAGGGTCCAGGCCGAGGCGTGCTCCGCCGGCATCAGGAAGGCGTCCAGCTCCGGGTGATCGCCCTCGAAAAACAGCCGTGAGGTTTCCAGCACCACGTAGTGGATTTCCGCTTGCCCGAAGTAGCGCCGCATGCTCGTCTCGAGCTGGGTGTAGGCCAGGGGTACCCCGATGGTCAGCTGGTCGCGAAGGCGCAACTGGTCAATGCGCTCGAACTCGTGGCGTCGACGGTCCAGCGTGGCAAGGCCTATGGTGCCGGTAAAATAGGGCGCGGAGAGCTTCAGGGACCCGAACCAGTAGGGCCGGTACCACATGCCCGGCATGACATCGATGATGCCCTGTTCCAGCATCTGCGCCAGGTCAGGCCAGTGGATGGGGACGAACTCGGCCCTGACGCCCAGGGCGTCAGCCAGTTCCTCCCCCAGTTCGACGTCGAAACCGACCAGTTCGCCGCTGTCGTTGAAAAAACTCATAGGCAGGTTCTTGGGGTCGTAGCCCACCCGCAGGGTACCCCGCGCACGAATCCGTTGTAGCGGCGTCAGGTCGCTGTATTCCCCGTCTGCCGTGGTGTCCGACTGGCGGCGCACAATGGTCTCGGCGTGGCGCTCGGCGTACTGCATTTTCCGGATGACCTCGTCCATGTGGTAGGACGTGTCGACCAGTGTGGTCATCAGCAGCGCCGCACCGCCCACGGTCAGGGCGGTGCCGCCGGCGATCGCCAGCCCCGCGCGCAACAGCCGGACCCGGTCGAACACCAGGAATCCGCCCATGGCCGCCGCACCCAACAGGGCGAAGACCAGCAGGTTGACAGCCGTCACCAGGGAATCGAACTTGCCCGTGAGAATCGTGGTGGGAATGTACAGCTGGAACAGGTCGTGGGGCAGGCTGAAAACGTCCAGCAGAAAGGGCAGGGCGACCTGTGCCTTGGCGAAATAGCTGGGGATACCGACCGCCAGCAATTGCCCGTAATCGGTCGCTGGCAGGGGCGCGCCACTGAGCCAGGCCGCGAACGGGATGAACAACAAGGACAGCAGTTTTCCCGCGTTGGGGAAATTGAACATGATGGGAATCATGATCTCGGTGGCGGAATTGGTTTCCTCGTCCAGCAGCTCGTGCTCGGCAAGCAGGGTCTTGCACCGATCGATCAGTATTGGCAGGACGATAAAGGCGCTGTTGGCGATGAATGCGGTCAGCAGGGCGTCCCGCGCCATCCCGGCGACCTCCCGGTAACGGAAGGGCGTGACCGCCGTGACCAGCAACGGCAGCACCAGGATGGCCAGCAGCAGGGACGCGGCAATGAAGATCATGAAATACGCCTCAAGCCTGGACAGGGTCTCCGTGGTGATGGTCCCCGCCGTCACCGCGGCAATGGCCAGCACGCCGTAAGGGGTGAGTTCGATAATGAAGTTGGTGATGCGCACGATGGCGGTGTTCCAGATGCGCAACGGGTCCAGCAGGCGCTCCTTGTCCTGCAGCCCGATCAGGCCGACCCCGATCAGGCTGCTGAACAGCACGACTGCCGGAACCACGTTGCGCGACAGCGAGTCGAAAGGATTGTCGGTGAAGTAGATATCCGTAAAAGACAACTCCTGGGCTGGCAGGGTGAGCGCGTGGCTGTAGAAGGAGGCGCTCTCGAACGGTGGCAGCACCTGCGGCAGCAGGATCAGGATCACGCTGACCAACAACCAGACGAGTAGCAGTACCGCGCCGCCGCGCAGGGCCAGCAACCTGGCCCGTTTGGCGTCCAGTTGGCCGAAGCCGATAATCAATGAGGTGACCAGGTAGGGGAGTACCATCATCTGCATCAGGCGGATGTAGATGTCCGCGACCGGCTGCAGGATCGCGGCCGGTTCACCGACGAAGATGCCGATGGCGATGCCCAGGCCCAGGCCCAGCAGGATGCGGGTGGAGAGGCTCGATTGTCTCAAGCGTCGGATCATGGCAGCCATACTCAGTCGCTTGCGCTGCTGGCGAGCACGTCCGACCAGACCGAGTAAATCGGTTCACCGAACAGGTAGAAAGTGAGTGTCAGCTCCCGGTACCGGGGGTCGCCACAGATCGAGAAGGCTATCCCGGCGGCCTCGTCCAGCGGGTAGCCGTAAACCCCGCAGGAAATCGCGGGCAGGGCCACGCTGGAACAGCCATGCGCCAGCGCCAGCTCCAGGCTGTGTCGATAGGCGGAGTGCAGCAGTGCGGGAGGGTCAGGGTCAATGCCATACCGGGGGCCGACCGCGTGGATGACATACCCCGCTTTGAGCCGGCCGGCCGGGGTAATCCTGGCCTCGCCGACGGGACAGCGTGTGCCATTGACCTCGGGCAGGGCGCGGCAGGCCTCGAGCAGTTCCGGACCCGCCGCACGGTGCAGGGCGCCGTCCACCCCGCCGCCTCCCAGCAGGGACGCATTGGCGGCATTGACGATGGCGTCCGTGCGGGCGGCGGTGATATCGCCCGAAACCAGTGTGATGTTGCGCATGGCCAGAATCCCCTGTTAAGGGTTATTGTAGTTTCTGGCGCAGTCCGTGGACAAAAAAGATTCATCGCACAGTTGCGGGGTATTTCGACCTATTTTCTCTTGGGTGACGGGCGCGACCGGCGTTGGCAGGCTGACCGGCAGCGGCCCGGTGGCGGCGGCCAGCTTGCCCCCGTTCGGCGTGGCCCTTCCTGCTCGCTGGCCGGCAAGAGAATTCATCAGGACAGGATGGAGTTGGAAAACCGTAAGGCCTGTGGCCCATGTTGAAAAACAGTGCGTGGCGAAACCCCTACAGCAGGTAAGAGATTTGTCCTTCGCTTATGCGCGAAGAAGCAAAAAAAATGCCCCGGTCATGACGGGGCATTCAAGTAGGAGTCTCGCTCTCGAGCCGGGGGAGGTCTCGATTACGTGGGTGTTACTATAGGGATTTCACGGGATTCGTGGCATGGCCGGGCGCGACAGGGTGATGGCAGGGTACGCCAGGTATGCCGGTGATGAAACGGGGCAACAACTGCAATTTTTGTGTGGCAGATCAGGCGGAGACAGGTGGTGAAAGTGGATTGGAAAAGCGCTTGTGCAGTAGTGATGGCTAATATTTTACTGGCCGTGGCAGCGGCTTCCCGGGCGTCGGAGCCGGTGGAGCCGGCAGCCGGAGCCGCACCGTCCGAGCAAGCGGTGCTGGAGGTGGGAGCGCTGAAAACCTCCGACGGCAAGCTCATTCTTGGCGCGCAGGAGTGGGTCTACGTGCCCGGGCTGGAGGAGAGCTTCAAGGCGCGGGTGGACACGGGCGCGACCACGTCCTCGATCAGTGCCGTGGACGTGGTGCCTTTCCAACGTAACGGCGAGGATTGGGTCAGCTTCCGGATCGAACACGACGGGATTGCCAGCGACGTGTTCAGCCTGCCCGTAACGCGCTGGGTCAATGTGCTGCAATCAAGTTCCGGCGAGTCGCAGGAGCGGGCGGTAGTCACCGCCCCGATCCGGATCGGTGACCTCGAGGAGGAAACGGAATTCACCCTGGCGGATCGCACCCACCTGACCTTTCCACTGCTGCTGGGGCGCAGCTTCTTCAAGCACGTCGCAGTAGTGGATGTCAGTCGCAAGTTCGTACAGCCCAAGCATGACTAGCCCGGTACTACTGCACCGTCAGGTCCAGGGCCATCCGCGCGCCAAAAGTCCACACCTGCACCTTATCCAGTGACAGGCCGCCGGCCTGGGGGCCGGTATCGTAGTCGTAGAAGCGGTAACCGAAGTACGGTTCCACGCTCCAGGCATCGATGTTCTGTGAGATAAAAAATCCGGTGCTCTCGGCACTGTCTTTTTTATACAGTACGTCCTCGGCATCGAAATAGTCCAACCCCATGCGGGTCTCGCCGAGTTCGAACCAATTGCGACGCAGGCCCAGCCGGACGCCGTAACCCTCATTGTCACCGTCGGTACGGCCGTAATTCTGGTAGAAGGAGCGCTTGTAATCCTGTTTCGCACCCACCAGCGAGAGGCTCAACCCGGTCCCGCCGTGGTAGAAGGCGACACCGCCATCGACCCGGTCGCTGACGCGGCCGAGAACCGGGTTGTTCTGTAAGGATGTGGCCGCCGTGATGTCGACGCCGCCCAGTTTGCCGTTCCAGCGCAGGGTCACGTCGTTGCTGTCCGCGGTCCCCACCGAGCCCGAGATGCGCAGGCCGCCGAAGACGGGCGAGTCATAGCGCACCCGGTCCTTGCGGTTGAACGCTTCCGCGTCGATGAACACCAGGCCCACCGTGATGTCGCTGAGTTCCTCTGTTTGCCGGTCGGTGAATTTGAGGCCGCCGGCGGTATTCCCGGGAGAGATGATGTTGTAGCGCCAGGTTTCCGACTTATCCAGTTCCACGGCGATAAAGGACGACATGAGGCCGCGTCCGAACCAGAGCTTGCCGTAACGCTCGTGGTCCAGGGTCAGCTCAAAGTTGCGGGCGGAGTGAGTAAACCCCGGAGCGCGGTTGTCCTGGCTGACGACGCTGGCGGAGTTGTTCTGCAGGGCCGTTTCGATGTGCCCGCCGAAGGTCAGTTGTTCGTTCACCGGCAGGTAGGCCTTGAGGTAGGCGAGGGTCGGTACGCTGCCGCTGTCCACGTGAAAGGTTTCGACGTCCTCGCCGTCGTCGGCGATATTCACCGCCCGGTTGATGTGGCCGCCGACCGAAAAGCGCGCCTCGCCCGGCAGAACCCTGATCGGTGTGGCTGCGGCCAGGACCTCCTCTACGCCGATCTCCGGCTCCTTCTCGGGACTGATGCTGTAGGACTCGTCCACGGCGCTGTCCTCGACACTGCCGATCAGCTGGCTGTGATCAGACAACTGCTGCCGCAATTCCTCGATCTGCTGCCCCTGCCGGCGCTGGTTCTCCAGTAGCTGCTGGATCACGGCCTGCTGCTGCTGTACCAGGGATTGCAGGCCGGCCAGGTCATCAGCGGACGCGGTTGCCGCCCCGGCTGGCAGGCTCAACCACAGCAAGGATGATAGTAATGTCGCGACGATGCGGCTGGACACAGAAAAGCAGAACTGTCTAGGCATGATTTTTCTCCCGGCTGGATACGCACCTGAGTAACGCGCTGGCTGTAAGGACTATAGCCGACCGGGTAAAGCCATCAAGTCGAGTCGCTCTCAGGCGTTAAGATTCCGTACACTACCGGGTGTGAAACCTGCCTGAGGAATTGAGCATGGCGATTACGGGAGAATGTTTCTGCGGCAGCGTGACCTACCTGATCGATCAACCCCTGGGCGAGGGTCGCTCCTGTCACTGCTCGCGGTGCCGCAAGGCCTTCAGTGCACAGGCGTCGGCCTATGCCGAGGTCGCGCCGGGGTCCTTCCGCTGGCTGTCCGGCGAAGAACTGCTGACGACCTACGACAGCGGCGAGGGCTTCGGGCACCAGTTCTGCAGCCGCTGCGGCTCCACCCTCTGCGGGGTGTACCGGGGCCAGGTGCACGGCGTAACCCTGGGCTGCGTCAACGGCGACCCGGGTGTCGAGATCGGCATGCATATCTATGTCGGTTCGAAGGCATCCTGGGAGGTGATTCCCGACGGGGTTCGTCAATTCAAGGAAGCAGCTGCCGAGTGACCAGTCCACCTGTTGCCTGGCGCTGCGGCTACGCCCGGCGCACTACTGCCCTTTAACATGAACATCGTCAGGCGGGCCAATCCCGCCGGGTGCTCAGCACGCCCCGCCTGGGGCGACTGGTAAAGAAAGTCTCCGATGTTACCGGGGCGCCCGCTTTCCGCAGGGCCTCCCGGTGGTGCTGGATGGGGGTGCGGGTGGAGAGTTCCTCGAACTCGCGCAGCTTCATGAAACCGGGCAGACCCAGCACCCGGGTAACAAACTGGCCGGTCTTCGGCCAGGCGTCCATGGCGGGCTCGGACCTGCACAGCGCCAGGTTTCTGAAGAATGTGGCGATCGCGATATCGGCGGCCGACACGGGCCCGAACAGGAAACCCGCTGTCGGCAATACGCTCTCCAGGTAGTCCAGTATCTCCGGAATGTCGACCTCGAGGCTGTGCTTGACGACGTCCTGGTTCGTTTCGTTGCCCCACACGAAACGGCCTATGACCAGTTCGTCAAAGACGCGCCAGATAAAGACCTCGCCCATCCGCGAGCCGGCATACTCCTCCAGCCATCGCGCCCTGGCGCGCTCGGATGGCGTCCCGGGGTAGATCGGGGGATCGGGATAGCGTTCATCGAGGTATTCACAGATAACGGTCGAGTCGGGGATGGCTATCTCGCCATCGATGAGCACCGGTATACGACGCACCGGGCTGATCTTTCCAAAGTCATCGTTGCCGAAGAAGGGCACGATGGGGTCGATTTCGTAGGGGATGCCCTTGAGATCCAGGCACACCAGCACCTTTCTTACGTAGGGCGAGATATACGAGCCGATAATCCTGACCATTGTTTTCCCCCGCCCGACCGGTTTCGGTCTATGCTTCAGGTACGCCTCACAAAGTATTCGAAGTACCGGTCGGGGGCAAGTCGCCGACGCTGGAATTGAGGAACTGACAATGGAAAAATCGGGCACCCGCATCGACGCCATCGGTGATGGCCTGTATCGGATCAGCACACCGTTATCACCTGACGTGGTGCCGGGCGGATTCAGTTTTAACCAGTACCTGCTGATCGACGAGGCTCCCCTGCTGTTCCACACCGGCTTGCGCGGACTCTTTGGAAATGTAAGTGAGGCGATCGAAACGGTGCTGCCGTTGAAAGAGCTGCGGTACATCTCCTTCTGTCACGTGGAAGCCGATGAGTGCGGCTCACTCAACGAATTTCTTGAGGCCGCTCCCCGGGCCGAGGTGTTGTGCAGTCAGGTCGCGGCGATGACCAGCGTGGCTGACCTGGCCATCCGGCCACCACGAGCGCTGGCTGACGGCGAGCAGGTTTCATTGGGCCGGCACCGGGTGACCTGGCTCGATGCGCCGCATGTACCGCACAGTTGGGAGAACGGCTTTTTGTTCGAGCAAACAGCGCACATCCTGTTCTGCGGTGACCTCTTCACCCAGCCGGGCGATCAGCACGCGCCGATATCGGACGAGGTCCTGGACAGCAGCGAGCAGATGCGTGCCAGCATGGATTATTTCGCCCACGGTGCCAATACCGGACCGGTGCTGGAGCGACTCGCTGCGCTGGGACCGGAAACGCTGGCCTGCATGCACGGCAGCGCATTCCAGGGTAACGGCGCGGCCCTGTTGCGGCAATTGGCCAACCGGCTTGGCAGTGCTGGCTGAACAGCGCTTGCAGGAGGATTAGCCAGGGATGAAAAAACTGAAAAACGAGAAAGAACTGGTTAAAAAGGCCATTCTGGAAGGTATGAAATACGGCGAAGAACGCGGGGTGGTCGAATTCGAACCCACGGATTCCGCCGCCGAGAAAATCGAGTACATCTACCGCTTGCTGGTACACGACAAGGTCATCCAGCCTTTACCCCAGGAACAGATATCGCAACAGGCAATGCGACACAAGATCGCGATCTGGGCCTCAAAACTCAAGTGAAAAGACCCCTGGGTGTGTGGACGATCGTCAGACCTGTAAAAGCGAACGATTTGTGGGCATCATTCAGGCGGTGTTCGACCACCCGGGCCAGGATCAGGTAGCCTCTCACCAGAGCAAAGTAGAGTGAGGCGGTATCGATCATGAAGACGAGGGGGACAAATGGCTTGTGGGATCTCAACTTTCGGACGGCGTGAAAGTGCGGCTTTTCCCCTCAGGGTGTTACGTGCCACTGTGGCCGCCGCGCTGCTGGTAAGCAGCTTGCTGACTGCAGCGCCCGCAACCGCCGCCACGTGTGAGTTCGCACCCACCAGGCAGATTCATCGGGACGCAGGTGTCGAGCCGCAGTTGCTCATCGACGGGGATTGCATCGACCCGGCTTATAACGAAAGCACCTTCGTCATCGACAAGACGGAGCAGTTGACTTTCCAGGTGCCTGATGGCCCGCTGATTCCCTATACCCAGGTCACCGGGCACTTCCCCGCCACCAACACGCTGGACACCCTGCCTCCCGGGGTGCGCCAGAGTCCGACCACCTTTGAGCAACAATACGTCTTCAGATTCCCGGCGAAGGAATTCTGGCGGAACCGCTCCTTCGAAAAGCAGCATCCGATCGGGGGCGGAATTGTCGACAACGAGATGGCGTTCACCAACGGCGCATTTTCGGTGAACTGGTTGAGCAACAGCATCCCCAACGCGGTCGCGAGCCATCGCCACGAGGCCGCTGCGACCAAGGTCGCCAGGGCCTACGCCAACACGCTCTACGACAACACCGACAAGATATATAGCTACTTCTGGGGATGCAGTGGCGGCGGAACCGTGGCGATGGCCGCGGCCGAGAACACGACGGGCGTGTGGGACGGCATACAGCCGCAGTGTGTCGGCACCAGCATAGATGCCCAGTATCATTCTTTCTACTGGCAGGCGCACTACACGATGGCGATTCCGCAAGCGAAGCGCGATGCTATCGCCGCCGCTGCTGTCCCGGGCGGTACGGGCGATATCTATGCCGGACTCAATGCGGAAGAGAAATCCGTACTGGACGAATTTCTCGCCGCCGGTTTCCCGCGGGAAATCATCGACAGGCACTTCAATCACCTCACGCCCCTCATTGATCCGATCGACATCCGCCTGGGCGATCCGACCTATGAGGACGACTTCTGGTCCGGGCCGGGCTACGCCGGAACCAACCCGCCGGACTACCTCAAGGCCGCCAGGGTGGATGGCTGGGTGACGATCACCGGTATTACCCGCGACGCGGACGGCGCGCCGATGGAGGTCCAGTTCGATCCCGCAACGATTCCAGTGCTGGGCACGACTGGCGACAACTACCTCGAGTATTGGATTTACACGGATGACGGCAAGACGCGTTTGATCGACCCGACCCGGACCTTCGGCCCCCCCACCGAAAACAAGGCCCGCTTCAGCCTGATAGGCAAACTCGATACCGCCGCGGGCACGCTGGCGCTGACCGGCACGCTTCCCGCGCTGATGGGACCGCCATTGCCGATCACCAACAGTCCGCTCCTGCTCGAGGCGCTCAGGGTAGGCAGCAGGATCCGGATCAACAACCGTTTCATTCTGTCGATGTACTACTATCCGCGCCACAGCATCGTGGCGGGCATCAAGAGTCATGACCAATACCGGAACGCGGATGGGTCGCCCAAGTACCCCCAGCGCGCGGACCTCAGCGCACTGCTTCACTCAAGTTACCGCACGATGGGCGGCCGCGTCGAAACCGGCGACATCAAGACCAGGATCATGATTCTGGAGGGCATGGCGGATCAGCTTTCCTGGCCGATTTTCAATGTGGGTTACACCGAGCGGGTTCGCAAGGCGCTGGGCTCGGCCAGGGCCGACGAGATGATGCGCTTCTACCTCCATGACAATGGCAGCCATGCCGAGGGTGCCGGTCAGCCGGGCATCTTCCAGCAGTCGATCCAGGATATGATGGCCTGGGTCGAACAGGGCATCGCGCCCCCGCCTTCGACGCGTTATACCGTCCGCAAGGGCCAGGTTATCCTGCCAGATGACGCGGCTGACCGGCGCGGGCTGCAGCCGGTGATCAATCTCGAGGCGAATGGCGGTGATCGTGCAGTGGTAGGCGTGAACCAGCCGGTCAGCCTCATCGCAAAACTCGAGATGCCGCCGGGGACAGGCCAGATCGTCCAGTACAAGTGGACCATCGCAGGCGATGACGAAGCAATGACCGTCATCGACAAGCCGCGTGAGACGGGCGAAGTCGAACGGTTCAGTAGCACCCTCGGCGATAACAACGAGGTGGCAACGGTACTCGACACGCCCCAGCCGCTGGTGCACGTCAAACACTCCATCACGTTCACCCAACCGGGTACCTACGTGGTCAGGCTGAACGTGAATGGGCAGCGCGACGGTCTCGTGGCGCCGGGCAACCGCACCCTAGTGCAGAACTACCGGGACGTTCGCGTGGTCGTGGAGTGACTGCCTGGAGCAGGGGCTTGAATTTCGTCCTTACCCAGGTTACCGCGCTGCAAATAAAAAGGGCCTGCATCTCTGCAAGCCCTTGATATCTTTAGAAATTGGCTCCGCCTGCTGGGCTCGAACCAGCGACCCAATGATTAACAGGCCCCTCAAGTACTCTTCGGTACTCCAACGTACTCGCTGAAACACCATGAAAATCAACAATATAGCGAAGCTTGCCTGGAGTCAAGGAGAGTCAAAAAGAGTACAAAAGTGCCCAAATGAGCACGGTGTTGTTCCTTATTCTGTACCCTAAAAGTTGTCGGAGCTGGCCATCCAATAACGGAGTCAATGTAGACATGTCGTGATAAACTACATATTGTTTAGATCAGTCGGAACTTCAATGGATCGATATGCCGTTTGAGAAAGGAGCCAGTGGAAATCCCTCGGGCAGGCCGCAGGGTACGAGTGACCGTCGTCGGATTGTTCGGGAGTACCTTGTCCCCGAAGCGCCAAAGTTGGTGTCCAAAGCGGTAGAAATGGCGCTTGCCGGAGACAATGTCATGTTAAAGGCGTGTCTCGATAAGTTGATTCCCAATGCTCGCGCCGAGACGCAGGTAAATTATCCAGAATGCGACAGCCTCGGGCACCTGGGCTCTGACGTTCTCGGGTTGGTCGGTCGCGGCGAACTCACCCTCGAAGAGGGAAGAGCAATAATCGATTTGGCTGCCGTCCAGGCTAAGCTGCAGGAGCATGACGAACTGGTCGCTCGAATCACAGCTTTAGAGGAGGCAGCGGATGTCTCTCAAACGCCGAATATCCTTACTTGAAAAACGGTGTCGGGTTCAGGCCAGTTATCCCCCCGTCGTTGTACAGGAGGAGGGGCAGTCTGTAGAGGAGGCCATATCTGCAATGGGTATTTCTCCACCCCCTGGGCACACATGGCAGTATGTGGTCGTACCAGCTACATTGTCTGAAGAAGATTGGATCGAGAAATACAGTCCAAAAGATCTCGGTTAGTGATAGACCCCGTCTTAAAAAGAGGCTGAGTACATGGAGACACTCGGTAGTCAGCGACTCCTTCAAATAGCAGTCAATAAGCGACCTGAATTGCTTCATCTAGCCCTAAAGAAAAGTGGCGCCCTTCGAAAGCGAGAATCAGTAACTTGGACCTGCCCACTTGCGGGCGACCTACACAAAGAATACAGAGACATGGCGGCGATTAGGAAACTGGGACTGATGCCTACTGATCTGAATGTGCCATTGGCTGACTTTTGGCCTCCCAGGGGAGCCGTGTGGGATGGTTTGGGCATCACCTCCAATTCACGCCCATTGCTTCTTGAGGCCAAGGCGCATATCCCAGAGGCTGCGTCACCTGGTACAAGGGCATCCCCCAAGTCCCGTCAGCTCATCGAGGCGAGCCTCAAGAAAACTCGAAGGCATTTTGCGCCAAGGGCTAGTTCAGACTGGATGGGCACGTTTTATCAGTACGCTAATCGCTTGGCGTTCCACTATTACCTCCGCGTCCTAAATCACCAAGACAGCATACTGGTGTTCTTGGACTTTACGAATGCCGCAGACATGGACGGCCCGTCCACCCAATTAGAGTGGCAGGGTGCTACTAGAATGATTCACGCCGTTCTAGGCTTGCCGGCTGATTTGACGCGATTTGGTGTATATCACGCTTATGTGGATGCTCGGGCATTAACCGACACTATGTGAAGCGATCAAAATTCAATCGCGCACTCTAACTGTACCTTGAACGCCTAAGCCTCAATGGTGGTGGGGGTGAGCGACTGTCGAATTCTCATATGGATATAACCCCGCATCTGATGTCCGCTTTCACCTCTTCTGGGACGGTATTTAGGCACGGACTTTGTTAGTCGGGTCTTTCGCGTTCGGCCAATAGCGGACATCGAATAACCCCGCCACACAAGCGGGGTTTGCCTAATCCAATCGTCTCGTAAATCTTTAGTTTATTTTGACCTCGCCACCCAGTATGTCCAAAACAGGTAAGTCGGGCATGAGTAAGCACGCTTGGTCGTCCGCAGGAAAAGAAAAAAAGCTCACTTTGTCCGTTCCACCATTTGCAGCGTTACCATTGTCTTGAACACGGATAATGAGGGGCACGCCAATCAAGGCCTCACCGCCTCTCATTGCTGGAGTTATACTCTTGATTGGTCCACTAATCCAAGCGTCATTGCCGACAATCTTAAGGCAGGTAACGTCAAGGCGCACAGCACCGCCACCCCGGTAAAAAGTATCCTGCCATTGACCTTTGACGGCACCGTTACAATATTTGAGTGCCACTATAGATAGGTTTCCGTCATTACCCAAACCGTCGTTAAAGTTAATGTCTGAAGTACCAACTGTCACGCTTTCACAGACTTGGGCGGCTGCTGTCGGCACATTCAGGTATGCGCACAGAGTAAGTGCAATTACAATTATTTTTTTGACGTTCATTCTTTCTCCTTGGCGCTTAGGCGCTTTTCTCTTGTTGCCATTCGGCAATCTGATGAGACTAGTACAAACGCACAAGTTATCCAGTCAGTTAACATGATCGGACTTTCGTCTTGAATAAGCTAAGCGGCCGCAATGGGTCAGCAGCCGTCATCACACAGAGTAGAGCACACACGTCCCAAAGTAGGCGAAAAGAGACGTTTCACCCGACGGTGTATCAACCCGTTGAACGACCGCTATCGCAGAGCAAAGCAGACATCTCCCAGCTGAGTCGCCCCGATATAGTTTCCACCAGACAACCCGACGCACCCGACGAACCCGTCGCCAATCCATGTCCTGCAAGGCCTCGTGAATGCTGAGAAGTCGTCGAGTACGACGGGTGCGACGGGTATGTTTGATATTTCTGGGGGACTGGTGGCGGGGGCTTTTAGGAAATCACCAAGTTTTTCACGGGCAGAGTAATTGGCGGTTCACGGACAAAAGAGGGGGTAGGGGGGCGTCGATTCAGGTCAACGATGTTGATTTGCATCGAAATCTGATCCGTTTTAAGGCGATGTTTGCATAACGGAGTGACCCACCGTTCCGCAAAGATATGCCCCGACATCAGGCACTTGACGAGCTTCACCCGGGACAACATTCAGTGCAATTGCAGGGTCAAATCTGGGCGCAAATCAACACCCAGGGATTAGTGGCGACACAAGCCGCTGTCCAAAATCTATTCAATCTTGGGAGGCATCTGGTCAGGGCTGAGCATTATAGGAATCTGAGGGTCAGTGGGTTTAGCGAGTAGAGCAGGGCGGTAGCCTGACAGTTACCGACTAGATACTCTTAGCCTCAAGTACTTAACTTGTTAGTGCCCTTTCGATACCTCTTCATGGCCATAAACCATAATTATATTATGGTTATTTGACCATGGTCAATGCGGCGTATTCCGTAGCCGATAAACTTAAAAAAGTTCGCAAGAGTTTACTGGTCACAAATGAAAAAAGGATATTTCAATACTGTCCAACTGAAAGCAACAAAGAGGATACCATCAATGAAAAAGATACTTTTCGCAGTATTTCTAGTAATCATGCAAAGTTATTCATTTGCAGCGCCTTCCGATGGTCGAGGTAATAAATGGGTGATCTCCATCGATGAGACATTTCCGAATGGAATAGACTGCGGCGATGGCCAATACTTGTCAATCAAGGTTGATGGTTGGGTCCAGGGTCGCACTTTCCAAGAGAACGGTAATCGCAACGTAGACATCACCGTTTATCATCTGAATCTGACTTGGATTAATGATATTGGAGACACATTCTTCTATGGTGACCGCGGCCTCGACCGTGCTTATTTTGTGACAAATATAGGTGGAGAGACAGTTCTTCACGTGGCAGTGACTGGCCATACTGCAGGTAATGTCATCGGTCGCGTTGTCTTGAATCTGGATACCGAGGAAGTGATTTTTGATGCGGGTCGACACCCCTTCGGTGGTAATGGCTTTGACGACCCCTTCGCCGATGACTACGCCTGCGAGGTGCTGTACTGACTGAAGAAAGCCAACATTCTGAAGTGTTTAAGTAGCAGTGATCGACTGTTAAGCCTGCATTTAGGTGCCCACTACTAGGCGATAGCGGACCCTGTCCTCGGTCTGGGCCCACCTGTGTGCTGATTGCCGCGTTCACCTCAGACGAGTCTTGGGTGTTGCCAATTTATTTGATCTTTGGGTGTCGCACATCCCACATGAATTTCAAGCTAGCTATTAAAACCAGTGAGAGAATCACTGACCAGAGCGGAGGAAGAACAGGAATAAGTGTCGAAGCGGGAGATGTATATTTTTCACTTGTGAACTGAAGTAGAAACGCTGCACGACTCAAAAAGGCGTAGGTTCCCAGTATTCCGATCGAACCACCTGTTAGAAAAAGGGCATTGATCGTTAGCACTTGCGAGCCGCTCAATTTGGCACCAGCCAAGTAAGCGATCACCAAATAGCCAGAAACTATCGACAGATAGATGCCAAAAACCGCGCTCGTATTACCCTGGGATATCAAGATCAACTCCCAGACCTCTGCTTCAGTCATTGGTGTAGCTCCTGTGAAGTGCTCGTAATACAAGAATAGCCAAAATGACGCCAAGTAGGCGATAGCGGAATCTGGCCGCGATCTGGTTTCACCCGCGGACTGAAGACCGCTTTCACCTCACATGCGTCATTCCTTCTTGTGATGGCGCAGGCTCCACATAAACCAAAGGGATGCAATGACGCCAAAAACCTGAACGACGATAAAGCTGAAGATTCCGGCTTGGGTCTGAGCTTTATCTGCGGCGGGCAATATTGTCGAAGAGATCAAGATGAGTTCATCTGAAATTCTCATTGTCTGGGTACTAGTTGTGTATTGTGCTTGGATAACCCCAGCTATCCAGACAAGGTATAGTCCCGTGACCACTAAGTTCTGCCCCTTGGTCAATTTTGCTCCTACCAGATAAGCGACAGCCAGATAAGCGCTTACAAGCGTAAAATACATCTGTGCTGCCTGCCACAAGCCCCCATAGTTGTTGTGCAGAATCTCGCCTAGTTCATATTCAGTCATTTTCGAAAACCTAAGATTATGGCCCTCGATAAGAATAGACGGGAGACCGCTTCTAGGCGAAAGGGGACTATTCCATAGATGCCAACGCGGCGAACCAGACTGCGTACTATACCTCGATCCCTGGCTCCAGTTGAATAATTGTCACGGTATCGACGGACTCTCGACCCACAAAGACCCCTAGGGCAAAGCCGAGTAGTAAGCCAGCTATTACCCCGAGGATCAGCCCTCGCTTCATTCCCCAGCGAATGGCTCTTTCGAAGTGTTCGGTTTTTAGATCGTCCATGCAGAGAGCATAGACGAAAAAGGGGCCGAAGCCCCATCACGTATATCTCAGGTGTTGTCCGCTGTGGCAGCGGTAGGTCCATTCTTTATCACCGAAGCAATGCCGTTCTCCATGGCTGAGGCCGCGGAGTACATTTCGCTTTTGCCGATAACCTGACCATTGGCCGCCTTGAGCACGAAATAGGGTTCGCCCTTCTTGGATTCCTTACGCTCGTAGCGCTTATCGTCTCCAGCATTCTTTTTGACGGCCGCGATGCCATTCTCAGCGGCCGACTTACTCTCATACAACTCACTAGTCAGAATGATCTGCCCGTTTCCGGCCTTCAGGTTGAACATAAATTTGCCACTGGGGCTTCTCTTGAGGTCGAACTTGCCTGCCATTACAAACTCCTTTAGTTGAAACGAGCGACTAAACGAATCCAGTGTAGACCAGAAATAAAAAGGGGGCTTCGGCCTCCTGCGTTCTTTTGGTCAAATTTCATTCGGACGGTAAGCTTTCACCCCATCCGGGATGGTTTAGCATCGTGTATTTTCGTTGTCAGGGTTTCCGCTTTCGATTGATTGAAAGTCGCTGTCAGCCGTTAGTCACAGATTCCAATCCAGTTCCCTGTTCCGTGTACGCCGAGTTCTCCCAGGACCGAGCAACGGATTGTCCGTCCGAGTATTCCCATCAAAAAAAGTAAGTTGTGTATTGCGAAAAACATCAGACTCTGTTATTAGTATTAACTATAATACTCAAAAGGGGGAGTAGTTGTGTCGAAAAAACGTAAATTTCTGACGTCAGTAGCTGTATTGGCTGCGGCTGTTGGTGCGGGGTCGACTGAAGCAAATATAGAGAATGACTCGGCGGCTACGATCAATAATCCAGTAACCCAGGAAATGAGAGTAGACAGTGCCGCTCCCGGGCTTACCACATTAGGTGAGTTTATTATTGAACCCATCGATTCTGCTGTACAGATGGCTCAGCACTCCAGCCACTCTAGCCACTCCAGTCATTCGAGCCACTCCAGTCATTCGAGCCACTCGAGCCATTCGAGCCATTCGAGTCACTACAGCAGTAGCTATTAGTCTATAACCAAGTCAACCGGCCCCCGATTTTCAGTTCCGGGGGCGGGCTGAATTTAAGCCGTATTTCAGTCGAAGGTCGAATTTGGAAAGTGTGATAGCAACCGATAATCCTTCCTTCACCTTAGAAGTGGATTCGGCGGTTTATAGCCTCAGTACATGCCAAAAGGCGTGTTACGCTCTCATGAATTATATGAGCGTAAATATCAGTACATCCGAAGGAAAATTCATTCTACATGGGTCACGAACAGACGACTCTAATATCGATCCAGAGCATCTGACTTCTTTGCTGTTAGATGAGTTGCTCGATTATTCACTCAGAGAGAAGATTGCACAGCAGACAGAGACCGTACGAAATCTGATTTTGAGTAATGCTTTCTCAAATACCAAACTTGTTGGCTAACCATAAACATCTTTGGACCTCATCAAATGGAGCTGTCAAAAAAGTTCAAGGATCAAAACCACTTTAAAAAAATTCTAAACCAAGGATATAGCTTACTACCATTCAATTTTCACAAACTGCCATCGACACTTTACTTGATAAGTAACATCGTCGGAGAGTATCTGATCATAGATCGAGATACATTAAATCGTTTGGTCAATGGGGACCTCTCTTTTGAAGATGCCGTTTACAATGAACTAAAATCAAAACATTTCATAATGGATCAAGATAGCGATGTGGCTATTGATCTATTAGCCCTCAAGTACCGCACAAAGCAATATGCTGCTTCCCAATTCACATCACTACATATATTCGTAGTCACTCTTCGTTGTGACTACACATGCAGATATTGCCAGGTATCTCGTCGCATGGAAGGAGACGGCGATTATGATATGGAGGAGACTTCAGCACTCAAGGCTTTGGAAATGGTTTTCCAGAGTCCATCAAAGTCAATAAAGATAGAATTCCAAGGCGGTGAGCCTCTCCTTAACTTTCCCCTAATAAAATTCATTGTACAAAATGCGCTTGAGAAGAATGCTGTTGAGGATAGAAACATACAGTTTGTCATCACATCAAATTTAACGTTTTTGACTGATGAGGTGCTTAATTTCTGCAACACGCACAATATATATTTGTCTACATCGCTAGATGGTCCTGAGTTTCTTCACAATCAAAACCGCCCCCGGCCACAAAAAGACGGCTATGAGAAGACCGTCGCGGGAATACGGAAGGTACAGTCACGATTGGGGTATGACAAAGTGTCCGCTCTAATGACGACGACTGCTGCTAGTCTTCCTAATGTGCGAGCGATTATCGATGAGTATGTATCGTTAGGATTACATAGCGTCTTTTTACGCCCGTTGTCTCCCTACGGATTTGCTATAAAGACAAAGCAAGTTGAGAAATACAATACAGAAAAATGGATGTCTTTCTATCGTGAGGGACTCGACTACATTATAGAGCTAAACCGAGCCGGTTATTTTCTAGTTGAACAGTACACTAAAGTACTACTCCAAAAGATACTCACCTCTTCAAATCCAGGATATTTAGATTTGCAATCGCCAGCTGGAGCGGGAATAGGCGTCATAGTCTATAACTACGACGGTGATGTCTATGCGAGTGACGAGGGGCGAATGTTAAAGGAGATGGGGGATGACTTTTTTAAACTAGGAAACCTCGAAACCAGTTCATACGAAGACATTTTTTTGTCAGATAGATTATTAGATACCTTAGAAGAATCCTTGGCGGAGTCAAGCCCTATGTGCAGTGAATGTGGGCTACAGAGCTATTGCGGTTCAGATCCAGTGTATCACTACGCAACTCAAGGAGATGTTGTAGGGAAAAAACCATTGAGCTTCTTCTGCGCGAAGAATATTGCATTAATTGAGCATGTTTTTTCTCTCCTAGAAAACGGCGAGAAGCGAGAAATACTGGAGCGGTGGTTGGCGTGATTAAGCTCCATTCAACAAGGAATACCATAGCCAAAGACCTGGGAGCGATAAAAGTAGCTAGGATAACCACTGACGAGAATTTGCCACGTGTGTTGCGCCGCGACAAGGCACTTCTTATCGATCAATATAGTGGTTCCGATTTGGACGGATTTGAGATTGTCTTCTCAAAATATCAAGGTGATTCCCATATTCATGAGGTTCAATACCTGTCCGAGGATCTACATTATCTAGCGGATGGTGATGTGGTCCGAATTGATCCGAGCCGCAATTATGTTAGAGCTATTTATAGAAAGAATTCATCGGCAAATTTTTTATTTGTCACTGAAAGGTGTAATTCTTTCTGCCTGATGTGTTCTCAACCTCCCAGAGATGTTGACGACAGGCATCTCATCGAAGAACTAATGCTGGCGGTCCCGCTTATAGATATTGATACTCGTGAAATTGGTATTACTGGGGGAGAGCCTACACTACTTGAACAACGGTTTTTCGATTTGATTAATTTGATAAAAATAAGCCTTCCATATACGAGTCTGCATATATTAACAAATGGAAGAACCTTTTCTAATCCCAAAGCGTGCGATGAGCTTGCCCTAATAAGACATCCTGATCTAATGCTTGGGATACCGCTTTATTCTGATGTGTCTCACATTCATGATTTTGTTGTGCAAGCTGACAGCGCGTTTGACGAAACCATTCGTGGAATACTGAACCTCAAAAAACGATCACAAAAAGTAGAAATTCGTATAGTGCTTCACAAACAGACGATTAACCGACTACCGGAACTAGCAGAATTTATAAGCCGAAATTTACAATTTGTTGATCATGTAGCGCTAATGGGGCTGGAAATCACTGGATTTACCAGAGCAAATCTGAAAGCGCTTTGGATAGATCCCTTCGAATACATGGAAGAACTTTTGTTAGCCGTAAATACTTTGACAAGATCTCGAGTAAGAACTTCTATTTACAATCTGCCTTTGTGTTTGCTTCCAGAATCCTTGTGGTCGTATGCAGTAAAAAGTATTTCTGATTGGAAAAATAAGTATTATCAGGAGTGCGAGAATTGCAGTAAGAAATCTGATTGTGGAGGTTTTTTTGCCTCGTCGGACCTCGTTAAAAGCGATCACATTCACGCGATTCAATAGAGAGGCTATAAATTTGATAGGCGTTCATAGTACTGATTTTCAGTGTATGGCGCACCTAAGTGACTGTACATTCACGTCCCAATCGGATACGTCAAGAGACCAGAATCTATAGTTAAGTGGGGGTGGACCGGTAATACTCGTTATTGATTCCCGCAGAGTCATATATTCAATTTGTGGAGTTGCGTGGTCCAGACAAAATAGTTTTCAGCAAATTTGATATTGATTCCTGGTGGGCGATACGAGTTTGTACCCTAACCGCAGAATGTCTGTAAAAATTGAGGCCGAGCGACGGATTGACTGTCATATATTTGCGCAGAAAATTACATTTATTGCTACCTACTCAGGCAACACATCTATATCTCTGCGATTATCAACATGAAGCAATAGTCGTTTTTGGCGTATGATTAGAATCTAAGCTATAAGAATTGTTGGTACAGATAATAGTTATAGCTGAAATAGTTCGCTTCCCTATTATCAAACCTGAAAAATACCCATAGGGAAAAGTTGGCGATGAAATACACAGTTCTAGTTACACTTCTATTTTTATCGATTGGGTCCCAAAGTCTAAGTGCGGCACCAGTACTGGTTTACAGTGAGACCGACTTTCGTAGTGAGGCTAACGGTCTTTTGTCAGAAGGGTTTGAAGACTTCAGAAGTAGCACATGCCAGGACGGGCTTGGGCAACAACTTTTTTTGAAAAGTTTGAGTGCGGCCAATTTCACCGTTACTTCAATTCCACAAAATGCTGGAACTTCTTGGTTGTGCACTGGAAACACGCCAGCTGGAATTCCAGGTCCGACAGAGGGATCAATAGCTCTAATAGCGGGATCCAGCACAGGAGATGCTTGGAATCTTGAATTTGTCATGAACCAGGCAGTTCGTGGCGTCTATTTTGAACTGACGGATGCCGTAGAACGGGGTGACGCGTTTCTTGTCGTTGATGGGTTTGACCCAATATTGATTGCAAGCCAAGGCACGGGAGGAATCAATACAGTCTATTTTGGTGCCTATTTTGACAAGCCGTTTACGTCTTTTTCAGTTCTGAATACTGGACTGTTTGATGGTTGGGGTATTGATAATATGTTGTTTGCTTATGCGCCTCAACCCAGCTCAATTTTAACTCAGGGTCCTTTAATTAGCGATGGAAATGGCGGGCTAGTCCAGTTTGATGCGAATGAAGATGGAATCATCGATTCAGCAGATGAAGGAAATATAATTGGGATATTTCAGCCTTTTGAACAGTATTATGTTTATGAAGTGCGTATAGAGAACGACGAACAATCCGGGTTTTTAGACAATTTCGACTACTTGGATATTTTGGGTGATGGTTTCAAGCTAAGTGCCATTGCTGAGGAAATTCTTGGTGGTTGTGTTGGTGAAGAGTGTGATGGTGTGGCTGTATTAAATGATAATTATGGAGATAACGTCACTAGTAATTGTGTCGCTACGATTTCCGGCCCCAAAGCAAAGAAGAACTCCATAGAACCAAAGTATTTGAGTATAGAACCTACTGTTCATTCAGGCGGGGCGTGGGGCCTGCCCGCGTGGATGGGATGTACTATAAAGATCTATGTTGAGACGACCGCGGAAAGTAAGCAGAGAAATAATATAGGATTTGAGCCAAAGAGTTGTGAGACCGCCGCTCTTGAAGGTTCTCAGCTGTTTAATAGCGTAACACTCAGTGAAGGCGTTAAAGTTTTCGATTCGTCATCTAATGAGCTACTAATAGGCCCGGTTGGATCTATACAACTAATTCCTCAGGGTTGCCCTTAATAATTCGTGCTGAAACATTAGCTTTTAGGTTCCAGCCAAGAAATGAAGAAGCGCCTTGGTTCCATCGGACACTGGGTATGAAATAAATCTTGAACAATCCAGTACCCCAATAGATCGGATTGAGCAATTTTATTTACTAGTTCAAATGATGGCCGGTCATATTTCGCATCCCTTATGGCCGCTCTCGCACCTAGAAGCAGAAGTATGGGCTACTCTAGAATCTGTTTTCGCTATAGTTCACTTTCAGCCACATTGACGCCAGTGTGTATTTGGATAATTAATGCCTGTTGATGAAATACTTGAAAGGATATTAAGTTACACATGGAGTCTTATCGTCGAGCCTGTGTGCCATTTCATCGGCTTCTCTACCCTGCGTTGCATTACGTTCGGGAGATATCCACCCAAAGCGGATCAAGATTACAGTCAAATTTTTGTGCTAACAGTCGGTTTCCTGACGATATTTTGCTTCATCTCAGTAGCCCTAGTCATGGCATATCGTTAGAGCTATCTCGCTCCTAGTAAATTTGCCTGGCAGGTGGTAAAGGAGCCAGTCTTGATTACGATCTTAGCTGCCTGAAAAGACCGCTATCGCCTACTTTACGACATTCAGTCTTCTATCCTTGTCTTAGGCCGAATAATATGGCGATAGAGATATGGGCAAATACGGAATAACGGAAACACGATTTTTATAATGGGTAGATATCGAACCATCAAGTATAGAGGCGAGGAGTTCGATTCCGTTGCAGATTTCGCTCGTCACTACGGGATGGACCCGAAATTAGTATTGGGAAGAATTAACAAGGGACAATCGCCTCATCAGGCAATCACAGGGCCATACTCCAACAGAGTGCATATCAAGGTTGGTAGTAATAGTTTTGAATCCATTGCAGATGCATGTAGGCATTACGATCTTGGCCAGAAACTTGTCCAATCACGACTGAAAAAAGGCTGGTCGCCTGAAGAGGCGTTCGGTTTAGTTGACCGCCCTAAACCCAAAGTTGGTTCGCGGGCTAGAAGCGTCACGGTGTTTGGTAAATCTTACCCTTCCTTAAAGGTGCTTTCGGAGGCATACGGAATCACAGTTCCTATGATCCAGCACCGTGTTCGGGTATTGGGAATGTCATATGAAGAAGCCGTAAGTTTCCAGAAAGTCAGAGATATAATTTGCTTCGGGAAAAAATATCCTTCGATTGCAGCCTTAGCGAAGGAATATTCCGTGAATAAAGGGACCATTGTAACCCGGCTCAGCAGGGGCATGTCACCTGAGCAAGCCGTATCAGCCCCGATTCAAGAATATCAGCCTGATAAGCCAGGCACTATCTATCTGATTACAAACCAGATTACCGGAATGCGATATATCGGCCTAACCCGTGCAACAATAAAATCCAGATTAAGATCACACTTCAAGTCATCAAAAATAGGACGGGGGAAGGACTCATCTTTGCACGAAGCAATGAGAGTGTTCCCAAAAGAAGCCTTCACGATCGAGTCAATCGATCACGCTCGAAACGCAGAACGGTTAAAGGAACTTGAGCAACATTATATTGCGAAGTACAACTCGCTAGCCCCTAATGGTTATAACCAAAATATTGGCGGCGCAGTATCAGGTGGTTTTGGGAAAGCAACCTTCAAGGTGGGTAGAGAGTCGTTTGAATCTTTTGCAGAGGCATGTCGACATTACGTCATTGACGAAGGCACGTGCATGAATCGCATAAAACGCGGCTGGTCAGTTAAAAAAGCCTTTACTACACCACCTGAGGACTTCGACAAAAGCAAGACCGTTGAAGCATTTGGGAAAACGTACCCCTCGCTCAAAGAGGCATCTGATCAGAATGATGCAGATTATAAGAAGGTTTTTTACCACGTGAAATATATGAATGAAACGCCCGAACAAGCCATCAAAGCTGTTGCGGGAAAAAGCCGAAAAGTGGTTATTGAGGGAGTCGAGTACCAATTCATGAAAGATGCCTGTGAGGCGTATGGTGTGAAGGTAGCCACCGTGCTCTATCGAATACGGAAAAAGGGTATGACGCTAGAGGAAGCGATCACTTCACCCAAAATGAAGAATGGGACTACTTATATAGATTGAATTCACGGCTTTAAAACCTAGGATGTTGGGGCTGTTAGGAGGTGGAAGCGGAAGTATTCATCGCTTACATTGGGCCCAAGAAAAATGCAGATCTTCCTGATGAGATGGATACGGGCTTGTCAGTCGCGTTCGCACTAATGGTGTACCCTGGTTGAGTGAAACGTTTGGATATTGAGCCCCCTCAACGGATTGCCGCTCATATTACCGCAGGATTAGGAGGATATAGTTATTTGCGCAGCACATTATGAAAGTGGTACTAGTGAAAATGTAATCGTGGTGCTTTCATGCCCTGGAAGGGCTGAAGAGGCTGCAACGCCACCAGCCCCAGCACAAGGACAGACGGGAGATAATCTGAACAAAATTCTTGATATTCTATGTAATAAATATCTGCGATCGGGCTTCTCCAGAAATGACGTTGTCATTACGAACTCTTGGAAGCAGGTTGAGTATAAAGGAAAGACTGGTAGAACAGAGCCTTCAGAAGATGAAGTTTTAGAGGCGAGTAATCTCAATAGGCTTGTTGGGGAACTAGGACAGTCGCCCAAGTACATCATCGTGTGTGGGAATCGGGCAAAAGCTGCGTTCGATAAGTTAGCTGCTAGCTCGCAGCTACCCGGTAATCCGAAAATTGCCTTCATTCAACATCTAGGGAATCAATCGCTAAACAAAACAGTAACCACGGACATTAACGGAGCATCTATCATGGACAACTACTCTAACCCCAGAAGCCGAAGGTATGCACGATTGGAAACCATTGCAAAACAGATAGATAAACAGCTATAGCCAGCAATAAAGACCAAGCAATAGGCGAGTACTGTAAGTGAACCTTAAATCAATTAATTCAAAGATCGGTAGGGCTCACTGACGGATGTAGGATCATGCAGGTTTGCGTAAGCCGGCGACTATTTAAAATTGGATTCGAGTTCGCCTTCTATTGAGTCTTTTTCCTACAAGTTTGCGCAAAGGCCATGCTAAGTAGTAAAAATACAAGGCTAAAAATCGCGGTAACATCGTTCAAATATTGCTGTGCTTCTCCAAGAGACCATCTAGTGCCCTGAATGAGATTTGCCCAGGAGTAACTCGATTCAGCTCTACTCCATTGAAGCAAGATTAGTTTCAGTTGAATGAAGAAATAGATGACGTTCACTAGAATCAACTGATTTCTTGTGAGAGATTTTGCTGCGATATAACAGGCAGCTATGTACGCAAAAAGGAGAAAGAAAAAGGTATGGCCCGTAGAATCTGATAATGCAGTGAACTCCGTTGACCTTTGTATTACTTCGGCGACCGTCATGTTAAGTTCAGGAGCAACACTTAAGCCTGTAGACATATTAATCTCCTATATCGTCGCTAATGTTTACGTTTAATCGTGAGTCAGTTTAACAAAACCGATTTAAAGAGTTTCATTTGGAACTGATTAATTATACGTTTTAACAACAGCGAAAACCCTTCGCATTTAACCGACTGATTATCACTCATACGATTGAGCGGAAGTCAGTGCTTATAAGACAGATTTCCCAGGGCACTAGTCTACTTACAACACCCGCATTTTGTTAATCGCTTTGACGTAATTTGATACAGACTTCACGCAAGACGTCCTTCTTCGGGTAGAGCGCAATCTCGGGGATAGGCTGGAAGCTATCAGACCAAAAACCCGATCTCGCTAGCTCGAACTTAGCAACCATTCTCCCAGCAAGATCAAGCGAAGCATGCTTCTTCTTAGCCCGATTGGGAAATGACCCGACTAGATAACCCTCTTGAAAATGAGGCCTTAGTGCTTCTGGTGGACAAGCACTCAATAGTCTTACGTTAAGCAGCTCATCTTCTGTGGAGTATGTGATGGTTCCCTGTGGGTGTGGCACTGCCAGCACCGCCAAAATTGTACGTCCTGAAGAGGCGGCGTTAAGTGCGAAAGATGCAGCAACGCGAAGCGAGTGGGTAAGATCGAGTAGCGGCGTTGGACAGACTTCATAGTGTTGCAATATAGACCACTGAAGCTCAGGAAATTTACGGATGCGATCAACTCTATCAACATCTAACTTTTCAAGCTCAGCCACCAAGCTCCTAGATAGACTGTCTAGTTTGTCGAATCGCTTTTTTAAAGTGCTACTTCGGAGGCTAGCTCCAGGCTTGCGATATATGGTGGGGTAGATAGAGCTCATACCTGATCTTGTAATGTAATCTTTAGCTTGCCCTCGATAAAGAATACTAAATTCAGGGTTATGGTTAGCGATTCTTGCGACCATTGGCACCAATTTCTCGAAGCTGGTCACCAACAGAGGCCTGCTTCTCCTAATCTCAGCGTTCGAATATCTTTCCCCGTCCTTAATCGATAGATGGCACCATAGTTTAGTATTGCCAAGGCTTCTCACTTTCAGTAGTCCCCTCCTACATAAGTAGTTCTTCCCAAATTTAATCTAGCTATTGAAATTGCCTTCGTTAGATATCTGATAATTTCTAATTGCGAAATACAGATAGATGACGTCATACGGCGATTTTAGTTGCCGATTCAGTATAAAAAGCATTTTCTAGCAGTGCCATCAAGTCATTGTGTATGACACTCCACTGTTGAGATAAATCTATTGTCCTGACAAAGATATCGTGGCCTTGAACATGAATTTTTAAGTTAATCGGACTATCCACTTTTGGGTAGAGAAGCATACCACTAGCATTTTTGTCAGATCCCTGCCTAACCTCAAGATTCTTCAAATACGAGAATATTTGATAAAGGTTATTTGAATGAACGGAAGTGGAGCCATGGAAATCACTCAATGTATTTAGGTAATACTTCGCATCTATTATGAGTGTTCTGTCTTTGCTCCTCACTGAAATATCGGTTTCCATGGACGGAAGAAAATTCAAATCGGCTAAATTTTCCGCGGTGGCGTCCCATCGAATCTTTTCCTTCTTTACTTGCAGATCTCGTCGATTGATACGAATGAAGTGGAATATAAAGCTCTCGAAGAGCTTTGCCATTGCTTTCTCGTCTTCAACAAATTCACGGAAAACTAATTCACCGGAAGTCTCGTCGACTATTAGGTTTTCGACTACAAGCTTGCAGACGTCCAATAGGAACTTGTAATAGCGATTATTTCTGTGAAGCTGGACTTGTCTGAAGCTGGACCTGGAGACTTGAATATCACTTATCGCTGAAAGTGATCGACACAGCAGCAATACTTTGTTCGCTAATGATCTATCAAGTTCAGAGAGTTGGGTGAGTAACTTCAGCGTGGATTTGAGTATTTGATTCTCCAACGTGTCGACGCTTAACTCATCGAATTCACATTTCGCACGGCCTTGCGGCGGTAGCATCCGCCTTGATGTTTCCAAGACTAGAATGCGACCGCGAATCGCTGTGAGTTCTTCCTCCCTTCCTATATAGTTTTGGTCCAGCCCTCTTCGGGCCAGATGGTTGATTCCTGAAACTAATACTGAAGCAAATAGATTGGGGAGCTTCTTATGCTCCAGGGCAGACGCGTCGACCGTGGATCCCTCCTCCAAGCGGTTCCATGCATAGCAAAGTAAATAATAGATATTTTCAACTGGTATTTTTCTAGCCATCTCAGTCAGCCATCAACAGGTTTTGGCTTAGTGATTTCGCATGCCCTGGATTATCAAACCAGTATTCCTCCAACAGCGGAGTAATTTCGTGCTCGATGATATTGTTGTACCAAGAAACGCCGACTTTATTCCCTGGTTCGATATTCGTGAAGAAGCTATGGCCCACACAGAAACCTGGGCCCAAATTAGCGCTATCTCCTTCAATCTCGCTATTCAGCTGTATTAGCTTTTTACAGAGCATTTCAACGAAATCCGCGTCGGCGCCGTTGTCGATTAAGTGAGATTGAAATTGCTCAGTACCGAAGCCGGGCTTCAAGTTGGCGAAACCAAATCGACGTCTGAGCGCATAATCTACCATCGCAAGTGATCTATCAGCGGTATTCATTAAGCCAATCAAGTAAAGGTTTTCAGGTATGTAGAATGCGTCTGTTGGATCGTCGCTGTATGCCAGCGGCATCGACCATTCAGGACCACGCTTATCCGATTCAATGAGCATCAAGAGTTCACCAAAAATTTTGCTCAAATTGCCTCTATTGATCTCGTCAATGATAAATACGTAATCGTTAGCCAAGTCTTGGCTTGCTTGCTTTACGAAGGTATGGAATATTCCATCTTTTAGTCGGAATCCTGTTCCGCTAGGTCTAAAACCTTGAACGAAGTCTTCATAAGTGTAGCTTTGGTGGAACTGGATCATTCTCAGTCGGTCCTCAGCTACTTCTTCCATCAGACTGTACGCGAGCTTTTTACAAATGAACGTCTTGCCGACGCCTGGCGGGCCTTGGAGGATGACATTTTTCTTTCTTTTTAGGAGTTCGAGTATCGATTCGAACTCTTCAGCTTCCATAAATACTTCTGCAACGGCTTCCTCGATCGAGTAAGGCTCGTTTTCAACAACCAGGGGTGCGCCGACACTACCCATCAGTTTCCGATACTCTTGAATCAGCTTGTCGACGTGCAAGCAGATATCGTCAATATCTCGCTCTTCTGGCAACTTGTACATCTTCATCACGTAAGACGTGCCATATCGAGCGGGATTTGTATTGAACTTTCTCTTGAATTTTGCCTTGATCGTGTTTGTTTCATCTTGATCCGGCCAATCCATATCAGCAGAGGTCGTTTCGCTTCTACAGTAGGATAAGACCAGGGTTTCTTGTTCCTTGTAATACAGTAACCCGGGATATATGCCGTTCTGTACAGTTTGCCCAAATCCAGTAAACGCTATCCAGGGTATTCTCGCGAAGTTGCCCTTGCCGAAACTGACTGACACAGCTAAATCATCGTACTTTTGTTGATATTTTGAGACGCCCAGCTCTTCACCTGCGTCGGCTTGATCTAGAAAGTTCTCTATCAGTTTATAGAGCGCCTTCTTCTCCTCGATGTGAAAGCCGAGCTTTCTTAGATGGCGAAAAGCCTTAGATTTTTCGCCGCCGCTGAATAGCCCGCGATCAAGTAGGACGCCGTTTGCAAACTCGCCCGCCAATGAAAGCAAGTATTTAGGTGGGTATGCTTTGCCATCGTACACGAGGTCGTAGAAGGTTGATTGCGCATCATTGGGCACGCCTTCAGCATCAATTTTGCTGATTGCCTGTAGAACATGCTCATGCTTAATTGATTTCATGCCACCAGGTCCTGAGGCGCTCCGCCAGATTGAGTCGAGCGGAGGTTCGTAGAAATCAAGGATGGCGTCAGGGTATTTGGCGCTATACTCCCGACGAATTTCAAACAACTGTTTATCGATATCAAGGGCAGAGAGCCTCTTAACTGCTTTCATGTCTGAATCGGTAAACGCCGCTACGATTTGTCTGCGGTCAATACCCCCGAAAATACGCTCGAAGCTGTCGGGGAATAGCAGGAATAAGATCATTGGCCGCAGTTGTCGAGTATTGGACTCATCGATCTGCTCAATCCAAGCCGCAAACTCCCATGCATCCTTCATAAGCCGTTGCTGGACATCCAGTGGCTCGGACCGAAACGCTCTCATGAAGTTGATGAAGAATACGAGCTCTCGCCATCGATTGGTGTTGTAGGCAGTTCCCGCGCTCCCCACGCCCTGGAGGGTATCTTCCGAAAGGTATTCGGATGATAAATCCAAGGTTTCCCCGCTGAAGCCCCACACTTGGCCAATTACCTCTCGCTTTCTGGGTGGTTTGGTGTTGCTAGGGCATAAGTTCATGAACCACATCATCTCTGCTGCCAGCTTATTTGCCTGAGGCCCCGCTTCTTCGAGCTGAGCTTCAAGTTTTTCTAGAAACGATCCTTCTCCCAAATCCAAATTTTCGACAAAGTACTGGTTAAGCAAGTCCAGTTGCTCACTGGTCCAAATTTGCTCACTCGACAGAATAGAGCCTTGTCCCAATAGGGCAGCGTCCTTCCAGTCCTCCGCGGCCTGTAGTACGGGGGCAAAGCTCTTGCGCTGACACTCTCGGCTCATGATGGTCCCTTTCATTGTGCGTGCTTGGCTAAAAAACGATCAGCTCAGTATTATTGCTGCAAATTAACTATTAAAAGCTAACCTAAATCCTATGTCATTTCCCACAATATGGTTAGTATTAGGGAACTATACTTCTAAATCAGCAGGTTGTCGTACGGCACTAGCCATCGGTGTATTAGGGATCATGGATGAACGCAGCACTTGCGCAGGCTTCCTTTTTAAGTGTTTGGCATTCCTGACCAATATGTGCCTTTTTGACTCGATGCTCAGACAATACGGGAGCGTGCTAATGATACCTCCTCATATTTTTATCCAGTTGAAAATTGTGATGAAGAAATTGCTACTCTTTATGGGACTGCTCGCTGTTTGGGCGGTCGCCAATGCAGGCGTAACACATCCAGGCAAATACGTCTTGAACATAGGAACACTTAATGTATGCCTGAGTTCTAGCCTCGAGGGGGGTGTTACAAATAGCCTTTCTAAGGGAATGAAGGTGGAGGTCTTTGAAGTTCAGAATGGTTAGGCACGAATATCAAAATACTATGATGCTTCAACAGAAGGGATGTCGGAGCAAGTAGCCCGATGGGTATCGATGCTGTATCCACGTGAAGAAGGAACTACATCGACAAACGAAAGTAGCAAAAATATGCATTTAGAAAAAGCATTGATCGGATCCGATGATTTTTCGAAGTCTCGATCAGTGTTTATCGGCGCTGCGCAGGATCTAATCGGCCAGAGGAGATGTACCCTTGGAGACTTCAAAGAAAAGGGCGGCTGGTGGGATTCCTCCAGTCACAAATCAAGATCGGTGTACTTTACATACTGTGGAGGCATGAGTAAGAGCAATAAGTTTTACTTGGACGCTTCGACAGGTGAGATTTTTAGATAATTCCAGAAGATAAACGTGCCCGTGTGAGTTAAATCTGCATGTTTTAACCAGGATCCGATTTTGTATTAACTGATATTGTGCAACTAATTAGGGTCTGCGCATGAAAGTTTTACATCAGAATTTTGAAAAGGTCACTACAGAAAAATGGAGTTTTTATGTCTCTTATTACGTGTCCAGAATGTAGTAAAGAAGTATCTGATAAGGCGAGTTCCTGCCCAAACTGTGGAGCCCCTGTGGCATCGGCAATTGACTTTCCGAAACGGGGTGATTACGTCCCTTACACGGACCAGGAAGTCGCAGTACTTTTGAGCAAAAAACCAAAAACAAGTCATCTACTACACCTGATACTCTCAATTATTACAATGGGGTTCTGGGTAATAATTTGGATCATTGTTGCGCTGAATAACTCGATAGAAGGCGGAAGAATAGATCGACGCATTGCAAGAGGCAAAAAGCTGAAATGATAGAGATCTGAATACGATGACGTTCGCTCCTAAAGAATGCAGTGCTAACCAAATGATGCGTCATCATTTTTTATGGAATCATTTAGTATGTTCTTGTGGAAAATTTGTATTGATACGGAGGATCTGCTTTGAAGCTAGATAAGAAAGAGCGACTTTCGCTCGTCAATCAGTTCCTAATTCTTGAAAAGCTATATCCAGATGAAGCTCAGTACTATGCAGAGCAAAGGCAAGCCCTATCAGAAGGTTACGAGCTTCATTATCAGTGGATATTCGAAGACATGTGGGATGACCTACCAGAGGACGAGTGTAGGAAAGTTCTCGACATCATGACTATGTATAGTGCCATTCAGATGGTTGTCGGCAGAACAGAGAATGATGAGCTCAAGAATCACTTTTGGGCGAAGTTTCGTGGATTTGATGGTAACCATGAAACCCGCTACATGTCATACACTCGCTACTTTATCCTGACTCTCGGCAGGTTTGATGAGCTTCGATATGGAGAAGAAGCCCCAGATTTCAATAACCACATGCCCAGTCTTCCTAGATACGAAACTATGCTCGAGCGTTGGAAACTATATGACAACCGGTATGAGTTAAACGAAGGGCAGGTCTGGGAGCTGCTCGACAAATGACCGCTGAGATGGCTTGGAACATCGGCTTTACCGTATTGTCTGGGCTAGCTGCCATTATCACCATTACTCAGGCCGTACGAGCCTGGAACGGAGCATCTAAAGCCAAGCAATATCGTGACGAGATTGTGGGCTATAGAAAGTCAGCTGATGTCGCTTCAATCGAGGCCCAGCTCACTCGTGCGATCAATATAGTGAAGAAGTACGGGCCCGCTGCTAGCGTTGATACGATTGTTGGGTTAGATCATAAAAAAGAAGCTCACGAAGTAAGTGACTTCATTGCGATTCAGAGACAACACGCACTATTGTTCCCTGGTTTGTCCAAAGAAATAGAAACTATTTGCTCAGAAGCTTCTGATCAGCTCGCTCAATTTGTAGCTCAAGCGCATGGCACTCCTGGGCTAATTGATGCGGGTACGACTCTGTATCACACGCTCACTAGATTCTCGTCAATATTGAAAGCGAGCAGGGATGGTTTGCGCGAAGGCGTACTTGAATAGTAGTACTTCTTTAATCATGGTTGCACATTAGCGAGTGATAAATTTGATTTGCAGCGCAAATGGTTGAGTATCATATTTTTTAGTTTATTTTTTTATGATTGCGAATGCCTCGAGACTCAGGTGCTGCGCTCTCATACCATATAAATAGTAATTCGAGTCAGATGGAATTTTGACCATGAAGCTAGTTGATCATAGAAAAGAGCGCATCGAAGATAAGGAGCTGGATTCCGATGTGCGTGATGAAAGTTTCACGCAAAAATCGCTTAGTCGCATTTATGCGGTAAGAAGAACTTTTGTTGACGTTAGCTTCAAGCAGAGTGAGCTAGTAAATTGCTATTTTCGGAATTGCCGATTCATTCGTTGTGACTTCACCGGCGCTCTGATCTCCAGTTCAAACTTTCGTGGGTCTCAGTATGAAGACTGTAAGTTCCACTACTCGACGTGGCAGCACACTTTTCTAGATGCGGAATTTCTCGACTCTTGTCTTCCGAGCGAGGAAAATTTGGCTCGTGACCTTGTACGTACTTTGCGAGTAAATTTCGGCCACATCGGTGACTATCCAGCAGTGAATAAGGCCGCGTCGCTGGAAGTCGCATTGACCGGTCAGCATTTATTTAACGCCACATATTCCAAGCAGTCTTACTACAGATCGAAGTACAAAGGACTGAGTAGGATCTATAGCGGTCTGCGTCATCTGCGATGGAAAGCTTTAGACCTACTTTGGGGCAACGGTGAGAGTATTCTTCGCGTCGCTTGCAGCGGAGCGGTATTTTTATTGGCTTGGACTGTGTTTCTAGCATGGCAGACACCAGATTTTGGTTGGAAAGAGGCGCTAAGCGTTGGTGCTACGGCTTTTTGGGGAGTGCCGAGTAAAATGGCCGTACCTGATTCATATTTGGCTGTGCTCGCTGCCGTTCGGTACCTTTTAGTAGGTCTTTTCATGGCCATATTGATTAAACGGTTGTCCAGACGATGAGCCATGAGATATACATCTTCGGCTCCGCGTGTAGAGGAGAGGCAAGACCTACTTCGGACGTGGATGTGCTGGTGTTGCCTTTCGATGAAGATACATCAACTTTCCCATCTGCTTGGAGCGTTTATAGGCCGGAATTGATCCGTGAATACTATAGGCTAGGTCGTCTCTTTGCTTGGCACCTCTTCCTAGAAGCGAAATGTGTGTTTAGCACCAATGACACACCCTCACTTCAGTCAATGGGCGAGCCTGCACCATACTCTTCTATGGTAGAAGATATTGATGATCTCGAGTTCTTACTTAAAGAAGCTCTAGGTGAGCTTGAAAATGGGACCCACAATAAGGTCTTTGAGCTAGGTATTGTCTATACGGCGCTGAGAGATATAGCCATGTCTGCCTCCTGGTCGCTTACTGGTTCCCCATGTTTTTCGGCATTCGCGCCATTTCACCTACCAGTTGACTTTCCAATAGAACAACGGGTTTATGAAAAGGCGATGTTGGCTAGGCATAGTTCAACGCGAGGTGTAGAAATTGAATTCGATCTCGATCAGGCAGTCGAAGATGTTAGCTCCGCCTGTCTTGATCGATGGGTTGATGAATTGCGGGGAAAATTATGAAAAACTCTTTTCTAAATCGAGTCTCTGCTGAGAGGCGCGTTTTAACTATCGTAAATTCCTCGACCCTACGTGAGCATCAGCTAGCAGGATTGTCGATGGCGGCCATATCGAAATGGAGATCTGTTGTGGGCGTGGAACGAACTGGTGCAGTCTATCCGATTCTCGTAGCTGTCGCGGAGCAATGTCAGCGTCTGTCTGATAGAAGTAATGAGACCTTCAGTAAACTGGAAAAAGAGGATATCGCTGACATTCTCGCAAATCTTGATATCCTGAAAGTCGAACTAGATAAATTCAGTTGACCGTCCAGCCCATTAGAGTCATTTCGTGCCGAAGAACTCAATGGTTAATGGCCTGCGTTTACACATAAGTATCTAGTTTGTATATGTTTCGCACTCGCGCCTGTGTTGTGGGTGAGGAGCGAATGATGGGTGATCATACTAACTAAGAGGTGAGAAAGCCCCAGTGGAAATAGTCAAGATTGCTGTTTCGTTCGCGACTCCCGTCATTCTTCTTTTGCTTGGTATTTGGGCGAAAAGACTGGCAACGGAGCATTCTCGAAGAATTACTCTCAGCGATAGGCTTATTGCTAAGCGGCTTGAGATGTATGAAAGCATTGGTGGAGATCTAAATGATATTTACACTTATTTGGTCCAAGTAGGGCAGTGGAAGGAGTTTACTCCCGGCGACATAATCGCTAAAAAGCGAAAAGTTGATCGTATAATGTACGTAAATCGTCCTTATTGGAGCGAAGCAACTTTCACAGGCTATATGCATTTTATGCAGAGTTGCTTTAAAGCCTGGAACAAAATAGGCACCGACGCGAAAATTCGAATGGTTAGCGTGCCATACCGGGTGCTTGATAGTTGGAAAGATGATTGGGAAGAGTATTTTGTTGCCCACGAAGAGGTTGATCTTTCGAGCGCTGGGAAAGCATATACCGAGCTTTTGGCAGGAATATCGAGAGATTTCGGGCTGTCAGATTGAGCTACCCGATCATGATCTTTGTCCTCGTTATGGCAATCATTGTGATAGTAACCACTTCAGACAGAAATTATAGGCAGCGGAAGCATGTTATATAGAATCACTTGTATCATCTGGTATCTAGCGAAATGGTGTGATGGCTGACTACTTCCCACTAATAGCTGCAGTGCTCGCTTTTATCGGCACTGTCCTGGGTGTCTATTTTGCGCATATGCGTTGGCTTCGAGAGAAGTCCTTGGAGCGTTACAGCCTCTACGAGGCTGAACGGCAATCAGCATATCGTGAACTATGGCAACGAGTGGAAAGCCTCAACATCATGATTCGTGTCCAAGAAGTGACCGAACAGGATTTTCTATCGCATCTTCAGGACCTGAATTCTTTTATTCTTGCTAATGGCATTTATCTAGAGGATCAAGATCGAGTGCTCGCGAATGAGTATACGCGCGCGGTCTTTTCCTTCAGTAGCGCAGTAAATGAGGCTGAGAAAGAGGGTTTCGAACTGCCTCTTGGAACGACGCAGGAAATGCCCAAAGAGGTCGTTAGTAACATTAAAGAAGTTGCGGATGCACAGCAAAAAGCACTCACTCTTAGAGCAAAGCTACTGAATAGAATTAAAGGCATTGTCGGCGGAATACAAGACAATACAAATTAAAAAACTTCGGAAGAATACGCAAAGTACCTCAATAGAGTTGCTTCTAAGAATTAGAAAGAATGCCAAACGCTCAAAACATCACCCCTTATACGCAATCATTGTTTACTCGCAACATAGGTTTTTTAGTGGATGCATAAATCGCCCATGGATACTACTATGGTCTTATCCGGCCTTTCTCTGGATCTGTGAGCCCTTTAGTTTCTGGGCCAACCCTATTTCTCGGCCGATAATCTTCGAGTAATTTGCAGCGTTCCACTACGGTCTCGTTTATTGCCTCATTACCGTTTTTAGTAATTCCGATAGGTCGGAAGTAGCGTTCTCGCGTAATTTTGTATAGTCCGCCAAGAAAGTCCTCATAGGAGTCGATCGCTTTTCCAGAGACGTTTCTTTTTGTGATTTTAGGGGTGGCGGTGTCTAGGAATTCGAGTCCGCAGCCGGTGGCTTTTTTCATCAGCCAGTCCAGAGCGATATCGGATAATGCATGGGTTTTGTAGCCGCCACCCACGTTAGAATGTGCGCCAGAAAACCATTGCTGTTCTAAGACTTGGTCTGGCTTAACCTTGGGATCCCATAACGTGGCTTCGTAATTTTCTCGATGTTCGTCGACTGCTACGGCGTGATATGCGTTCGACACGATGCTGCTGAGCTCCGTGTCATGGAATTCATAGAATTTCTGGTTAAACCAGTCGAACGAACTAATGGGTATTCCCAACGCTCCGACCGTGTCCCAAACACCCAAAAAATGTATTTTTATAATTGATGAATAGGTGGCCCTAAACTTTTTTGCAGGTGGAGAATCAGCTCCCTCGTCTTTCGCACGATAAAGCTGATAAGCTTCTTTCACGAGGTCTTCTATCGATTTATCACTTCTGTTCGATTTGTTAACCAGCCCGCAGTTCCTAATCATGCCCACCAGGCTTCGTGCAGTGTAGGCACCCCGAGAGAAACCCACGATATAAATCTTGTCATTCGGTTGATAGGTGTTCACCAGCCACGTATAGCCTTGACGGATATTTTTTGATAGCCCAACTCCAAATATGCCTCCTGATAATCGGTTGTACCAGCTGGTGCCTACACCCTTGTCATACCACTTCAGCTGCTTTTGTCCTTCGGCTGTTTTACTATTTAGTGCTTCATAAAAGAGTCTGACATTGGTATTGGTATTCCCGTCAATATCGCCGTCATTGTCGGGTGTATTCCATGTACCATCGAAGCAAATTATGAGATTACGAGACATGTTTTCCACTCCTAGTTGAATAAGATTGATCGTCGTAACTCAAAGAAATTTAGATGATAACGCGCCAAAATCAACTAAGCTTAGCCAGTAGAATCGACTAAAACGAATTCGTGTCCGGATGATACTTTTAAGCAATGCACTAATAATTTGCATTGGTAAAACTGTCAATAGAAACGGAGACACTGTTAATGGCTGCTAAACAGAGTTGGGTCGAAATCATCCTTATGCCGCTGGCTGTGGCGTTAGCCGGTACGTTAGGCACTTATTTCATTACCACTCAGCAGCAGAGAAGCGTAGAGCTGAGGGCCGCTGAAGATCGTCAGATTAAAATATTGGAGATATTTGCAGAAAATATCACCAGTAAGGACGAGTCGGAGCGAATTTTTGCTCTGCGCTTATTAGGTACTTTAGACGACGATCTCGCAGAACGATTAGCGCGGGCGGTTTCAGAAACAGAACAAGAGCCTTCAACAGTTAGAGCCGTTGCTACTCAAGTAGCCCAAACTGCGGCGGCCGTCGCGAGTGAAACACCAAGAATCTATGTTCATATAAGAGACAGTCGTAGTATGACAACAGCGAAAGAGGTCGGTGAGTTACTTACTTCACAAGGCTATTTTGTGCCCGGTATCGAGAAGTTAGTAGATATTGGGCCATCTAGTAATCAACTCAGATACTTCAGGAAAGGTGAGGAGTCTACAGCGAAATCCATTGCGAATGTGATTCAGGAGGGCGGCATAGAGGTGACAACTACCTATATCGGCGGTTACGAGAAGTCATCTGCTATAAAACCGCTCCATTTCGAGCTCTGGTTTGCGCCTCAAGATCCTGAATAGGCCGTTTCCCGCAAGTGCATTTTGAGCGACTGGCGCTCAGGGAAATTGCCGCTTATGGGCTCGTGTAATTTCACCGCGTTACTCACAGTACTGTGTTGATTGTCGATAGGCAATTATCGTTCAGTTATTCCACCTCCTTGAAGGATAGGAGTAAGCTGTGGCAACCCTCATTCGGCGCTTTAACTCTCGGTGTATCACGAGGTTTTTGTATTTAGTTCACTATAAGGGCATAAGCGCGTCAGGTGGCGAACTCGTGGATTCTAAGGGGTATTCTCTCAATCGGATAATTGCTCAAGCTGGTCAGCAATTGTGCTACGTTAATGGCCCCATAAGGACAGTACCAGGAGTGGTGTATGCGATTCACAACTATTTGTTTTTTGTTGGTCTACACCGCTTATCCGGCGTACGCTCAGGAGCCCTATATTGTTAAACCGAGCGTTCAAGATTGTGTGAACGTCCGGTCTGACTCAAATTCCGATGCGTCCTTATTGACCTGCCTGGCCGCCAACGCACCAGTGACAGTGCTGAGCTCACGGCCTTATTGGCGAGAAATTGACTTCGGAGAGCCAACCACGGGGTGGATCGCTAAAAAGTTCATTGTGCCCTCACCAACACCGGCTATCGCTCCTTTACCAGACCCTCTGCCAACGAATATGTGGATGACCATTCATTTTATCGATGTAGGTCAGGGTGACGCCATTTGGATCCATACTGCTGACGACGACGTTGATGGCAACGGCATTTTTGAGGGGAAAAACATCATTATTGATGGCGGTCCATACTACCGTAACCAGAATAATCCGCTGTTGGACTATCTACACGGACAGGCGCATCATCTAGCGGTCCTTGATGCGTTAGTTGTGACGCATCCCCACAGCGATCACTATTACGGGGCGGAGATGCTGTCTCGGCATTTTGAGATCGAGGATTACTATGATCCTGGTTTTCCTAAGGGAGGAAATTTCGAGAAATTTATCGAGGCATTTTCGAAGCCGGAGATTATCGTGAACAACGTTCACCGGACGCCCAGCGAAAAACCGACTCTAGATTGGGGTGGCGAGGTCTCAGCGGAGTTTCTTTACACCTGGCCCGGTGTCGATACGGGGCTGAGTCATGGCAACACCCTGGAGAATAACACTTCGATGGTTCTGAAGTTGACCTATGGCACCACGTCATTTCTCTTTATGGGCGATGCCGAAGGAAAGGACCGAACCGATCCCCCCGCCACGATCAAGTATGTTGAGAAGATCCTGATTGACGAGGGGGCCAGTTTAAAATCAAACCTTCTTAAAATCGCCCATCATGGAAGTGAGACGTCGTCATCTAACACCTTCATGGATGCAGTAGACCCTGACTTTGTGGTCGTTCAGTCCGGCCGTAAGTGTTTCAACGGTACACACATACCCGATATGAGTGTACTGATGCGTTACTGTGCTAAGAATCCGAACGTGAAGATCTATCGGACCGACGAGGGCGATGCGGGTCTGTCGACGGGGGATGCCGTCAATGGCGATCATGTGGTCATCCGGACCAATGGTGTGGTGATTGAGGTCGTTGAGGGAGTACAGGCAGATTGCGCCGGATTATCTGCTCAGGTTGCAGGTCAAAGCTGCACCTGAGTTACAGCGTCAAAATTGCACCTGCTCGCGCTCATTCGCTGGATTCGCCGTGCCGGCCAACGGATCGATACACCGATGTTCTGTAATCTTAGTAATCGTCGGGATCGTGGTTTTCAACACTAATACTAAATATTCGTCGATTGCGCCCTTCCTTCATTTCGTGAATATTGAGATATAGCTTTTGTTGGCACTGGCTCATGGAGAGAATGTTCGAAGCAGTTGAATTGGTTACGAAAACGGATCCGGCCCAAGCGTTTTCACCCCTGATTTTCTCCAGATAGCCAATAGAGTTGGGAGGCTCATAAACTGCTTCCTCCGTTCCATGTCGTTTTCTATATAGTCTTGCGTTGTCAGAACCTCGAACATGGTAGCTATCTAAGGTGGCGTTGAATCCCGTTTGATGTTCGTCTCGATCGAAAATGTCTAATCGAAAGTTCGTCGCTAACCTTTCTTCGGGATACACGCATACCCCGTGTAAGGCGAGGTGCGTATACCACGAATAGACTCGCGTACCCCCATGTCGGTATCTCTTCTCGTATATATCGTGATTTAGTCCAAACGTAACGCTGGACTTAACACGGGTGACTGATATCGTTAGGTGGTTGTGCTGAACAGAGGAACGTTTAGCCATTAACATGTCTCCGAATTCCGCGTAATTGGTCATATTTTGATCAAGGGGGCCACAGGGAAGTCTAGTGTTTATCACAATAATACTCGTGTCTTTCTTTCTACCTTCGCTCGCCGCTGTAGCGGTGATTAAAGTCATCGATTTCAAGCGTAGAAACTTTGTAAACCCACTTACCAGAGCTCTACGGCGCCCACCAGGGGCTCAACTGGGTCGCGAATTAGGTAGTGAGCAAATTGAATTAGGCTTTAACGTTCTGGAATTAATGTGGCCCGCAGTGATTCCTATTCTTGCTTATGCCAGTATCGCGACCCAGGAGGCACAGCTCAGTACAAAGTGGACCATGATTGTGGCGAGTTTCGTTCTTTGGGCTGGACTAGTTTCGTACTCTACTTACCGGTTATTTCGGCGGGTCCAGAGGATAAGGAACCTTCGGCTTGGCTACGAGTGTGAATTGGCTGTGGGTCAAGAACTGGATCTGTTGATGTTAAATGGTTTCAGGATCTTTCACGATGTCCCAGCAGAGGGCTTTAATATCGACCATTTGGTTGTTGGCCCTACAGGGGTATTTGCCGTTGAGACGAAAGGTAAGTCGAAAGTGGCCGTTGAGTTGGGGCCAAATAAAAAGCAATTTCGTGTGCGTTACGAAAACGATATCCTAAGATTTCCAAACCACCTCGATCGAACTTCGGTTCCTCAAGCAATTAGGCAAGCTCAATGGGCGTCCAACTGGTTGTCTGCATCTACAGGCAGTAGGACTTATGTACTACCCGTCCTGGTACTTCCCGGTTGGTTTATTGAAAATGCCGACAAACCAAAAGTGCCAGTAATTGCCTCAGGATACATAGGCGGATTTTTTTCCAAAGCGGTTGGAGGGAAGATCGCGCCCGATCATCTCCAGCGAATAGTGTACCAGGTCGAGCAAAAAGTAAGGGACCTGCCACCAGGTGAGCTTGTTCGCCCACTACCAATGAAGTAATGCCAAACTTGTATCTGGATGAAACTTAGTCGAGGAAACAAAGTGGTGACCAAATGATAGACAATCATTGCTGGTTTCATTTGACGAGGGTTACCCTATTTCTATTCAGGAGCTATTATTGTCAAGACATATAGGATTAGGGTCAAATGAGCATCAGCTCCGCTTATTGCTTTTAAAGTTTATTGTGCCTACAGGGAAGTAAATTCGATGGGTAAAGCGCTTTTAGACTTCTGGTCGCAGCATACAGCCCTTGCTGTTGGAGCAATAGTCTCTATTCTCCTATTGGCGACATTTCTTTTATTTCAATATAACGATTTGAACGTCTTGAAACTCGAATCACGCTGGTTGTTGGTAGCAGGGATACCGCTTTTGGCTGCTCTGATCGTCGGTGGGTATATTAAAAGTTTTAAGGGTTTTGGTGTCGAACTCGAGGCGAGCTTGAGTAAGCCAGTCACAAATATTGAAATGACAGCTACTGAGGCGATGGAAGAAGTAGTTGGAGATGACAAGAGGGGTATCGAATATCTTAATCGGATGAGTGCGAAAGAGCGGAAGAGCATATCTCGCTTAGTTTTAACACAGGGACTCGCAGGCTATTACGATCATTATGTCCTATTCGAATACTTCAATGCGTTAAGTAATCTAAAGTACATCGAAATTCGAAATGATGAGAATAGATTTATAGCGCTTTTACCGATCAGTGAATTTAAACTACGTAATCAAATAAACCAAGAATCTATCTCCGAACTTATTTCTGTGCTAGAGCAATCGCGAGTGTTACAGAGATATTCTAGGTCTGCCATCACGACATTTATCACACAAGACACTGGTCTAGTTGAAGCACTGAAGATCATGCGTCGCGCTAGAATCCAGAAAATCGTTGTGCTCGATGAAAATAGTAAGTTCCAAGGAATTCTGATGGCAAGTTCTGTGGAGAGACGTATCGCCGATAGCGTATTGCAAGCTAAAGCGAACACATAATGACTTTGATTCGATAATGCAATTCAATCAATCCTGGTGCGACAGCTTTCATGTTCTCTGAGTACGTATTCCGTATATCGAAACTATAAGGTAGAAACGAATCGCTTCAGAGCAACTGATAGGTACTCTGTAGGGTACGGTCAGGGTAACCCACGTCGTTTATTTGCAGAAGTTCCTTCATCACTAACTCTAACTGTATGCAAATAAACTAGATCTTAGAGACAAGTTCCCCCAGCCGAGAGCGGGATTGCGACCCCTAATTTGATATCGCAGCTTTAAACGTGCTGCTCGCTATATTGCCGGAAAAGTCTTCAGAAGTTACCATCAGTTGAACGAAATCTGCAGTTCCCTCGGCCGTGACAGCTACATCATTAGATTTTTTAGAGGTAGTTGCTTTGATAATGTCACCGTTTGTTGCTGGAATGCCCATGGTAATAGTTGTTGTAGGATTGGGGTCGCATGCATCAACGACATCTACCATTACCTCCCCCTTATCATTGCGCCCTATTACTAACGCTGGTTCTCCAGATTTTGGGTTGACTAGATTGGCTGTTATTTGAGGTGGTATTGTGTCGACCACCTCAACCAAAACCGAGTCGCTTCCAGTTAGTCCTTGTATATCAGTGGCCTGAACTTCTACTGAATGCTGTCCAATTGATAGAAATATATTTATTGTCTGCCCGTCACCTACGTAATCGTTCCCAATCACCCAGCGTATCTCGGAAATATCATCACCAAGTCCGAGGACCTCCAAGCCAACAAAGGTTCCTTCGTGCTGGGTACACTCTTGTGAATTACCGCCGGAAACCGATATAGCCGGAGATGGGGGAAACGCGAGTGGAGCGCTGAAAGTGTATGATTTGTCTCGAATATATAAGGTTTGGGAGGAAGGGTGAAACTCAATGTCATTTGTGCTTCTGCTAGTCTGGCTAAACCAGTGCCAACTGCTGCCTGAATCTAAAGAGGCCCATACCCCAGAGTTCCCACCGGATGCATACATACGGTCGGGGTTAGACGAGTCAAAAGTTATAGATATCAATTGCTCGCCTCCGCTCCCTCCGCCGTGAGGGATCCGAGTAGATGTCACCCAAGTTGCGCCGCCATCAATTGATTTAGCTGCGCCTCCATTAGTGCCAACGACCAAAATGTTTGAATCGTATGGATGAACTTTCACATCATGGATGACCAAATCTCCAAGTCCGCCTGACTTTGACCAAGATACGCCGTTATCCAAACTTATATATAGGCCGCCTTGTGTAGCGGCGTAAACCTTTCCCGGAGTGTTTGAATCATAAACAAATCGATTTACGTATATCCACTCAGAGGATGAAAAGATATTGCTCCACGTATCTCCTGCATCAGTGCTGCCATATACACTTACTGGTTGACTACCCTCGAACGTATTAACATTAGCGGCGATAAGCAGATTTGATGAATTTAGCGGATCGACAGACAGCCTAGAAAGTTGCGTAGAATTTCCAATTTCTGGTAGTCCCTGGTCCTTCAAGGACCAGGTTCTTCCGCTGTCCGTGCTTTTGTATAAACCATTCCCTTGGGGAGCGCTGAACATTGGGCAATAGAGCGTACCACCAGAGTTGGGGTCGACGGTTAGCTGTACTAAAGTAACGTTAGAGAGGGCGATAGGATTCCATGTGGCTCCGCTATTGGTACTTTCATAGAGCCCGTCGTTAAAAGCTCCGTAGTAAATTTTGGATGAATCTTGAGAGTTAAACTCAACTTCGTGTCCCTCTGGAACTGGCACAGTCGTCCAAGAGTCGTTGCCGGCGAATGCATCTAGGGTGCAAACGGCCATTAAAGCGACAAGATAATGATACTTCCTTGTGGTTTTTCTGCTCATTATTAACTCCTTGCGTCTTGTACAGCTGCCTGTACTAGTTTACCGCCGCCGTTTCAAAGCATACCAGGAATCTAAAGATACGAATTTGAGGCAGGTCACATATTTGCAGCAATTCGGCGGCGTCTATGACTCTAAAGTTGAAGGCACAGTAGACCACCCGTGTATATTGCGAAAGAAGAGGTTCGATCAAATAAGATACTATAAGTATTTTTGTGCCGACGGATTGGCGATCATTTGGTTACTCGTAGTAGGCCAAACATTCCTTTTCGAATCCGCGAACCACGCGTTTGCCTTTTAGTGGTCCTGCTGTTTCTGTGACCACCGTGTGTTGGCCCTCTTCGTGATCATCATCATAGAAATAGATCACCACCCAGTCCTGGGTGCGGTGTAGCTCGTGAGCCCGCGCTGTATTGGAAAACATTACCGTGAAGTGCCAGTCACCGATGACGTCGTGCATGATCGGTAGCCAGGCCTTCTTTTCCGGGTTGAATCGCTTGGGGGCGATCACCGGCAAGTCTCCTCGTGCCGCCTTGTGCCGATATTCGCTATCTACATCGAGCAACAATCCGACCGTTGGGCCTGAGGACTTGTCCTGGTTGAATTTTGAGCGAGGGCGGGTGAGTAGACTTTGAAGGGAGGCTCGGATGATGTCGGCTCGGCCATGGCTGATACCTGGAATGGCCTCCAGCCGGCCGTCGTGTGCGGCAATCTCCAAATCTTCTAGTGTGTCGACCCCCAAATTGTCATGAATTCGCTGAGCCAGCTTTGGACCGACGCCGGGTAGTGTCTCGAACAATTTTGAGGGCTCCAATTCACCACGGAGTCTTTCAAGCCGTGTTAGCTTGCCGCTATGGATCAGTTCTGCAATTGCTGACGCAATGCCCTTGCCGATATTGGGCAGGGCTACAAGCGCCTCGACACCTCCGCGGCCGTATATTTCGGCGACGTCTTCATTCAAGTGTTCGACCGTTGTTGCGGCACGTTGATAGGCCTTGATTCTGAACTGATTTGCCCTCTGAGCCGTCAGCACGTTTGCATATTCGTTCAGACGCTCAGAGATTAACTTGTTGGAGACAACAACCATTACATCCATCTGACGCAAATGAAAAGTAGTATCACGTAAAGGTGTTTGTAATGCCAATTAAGGATATCTTGGCGCTTAGTCGGTCACTCCTGTCTAGCTTGCTTCCTAAATTGGTAGGGCGCAAAGCAGTTCTGCTCAAACCACGGATGGACACGCTAGTGGATCGACTCCGAGCCGTAGAACTGTTCTGAGTTCGGCGTCCCATTATGGCTATTTTCAGCTGGTGAAAAGAGCTCTCCGCTCGGTATTATTGCAAAAATAAATAGAAACTGGATATAGACACCTTATGGCAAAGTTCAGCCTGGTCCATAGTCGAGGCCCAAAGCGGCTGAGGATTTTTTCTTCCACCACCCTTCTTACCGGTATCTTAATCGGTAGTCTTGTGCAGTACTGGTCTACGGGGCAGGTAACCTGGCTTACCAGTACGTTCCGGTGGGCAGAGCATTCTGTCAAAACGGCGTGGGAAGACCCTGATCGCGCCGTTGAACGGGCAACACAATGGACGATGGGTGCAGTCAATCGCACCATAACGTCGTTTACCGAGCAGCTGGATCAGTTTTCGGCCGATTTTCGCCCGAACATCGCGCACGAAGGTCAAACGCAGTCGTCTGCGCCAGCTTACGAATTGTCGGGGAGGGTTACCCGCGTCGTCGATGGCGACACGTTGGATCTATTGGATGCCGCAAACCGTCAGCACAGGATTCGCTTGCATGGCATCGATACACCGGAGTCAGGCCAGCCTTACGGACGCGCGGCGACTCGCGCGCTGGCAGACCGCGTAGCAGGAGAGGGTGTTGGCGTCGATGTTAAAGACACCGACCGCTATGGCCGTACGGTGGGCGTTGTGTACTTGGGGGGTGACAACATTAATACGGCCTTGGTCAAGGCAGGCTATGCTTGGTGGTATCGGAAATATGCGCCGTTTTCAGACGAGTTGCGAGTCGCTGAAGCGGAGGCTAGAAAGGCTGGCCGGGGTCTCTGGGCTGACCCTAATCCCGTGCCACCCTGGGACTGGCGCCGCGGGTCCCGGTAGGGGTGTCGATGGACAACTCTGAACCATCGGAATTGGAGCGGCTCGAGATCCTACGGGCCGAGTTGATTTTGCTGGATGGACATCTTCGGCGGTCTCGGTGGAAAGCCTGGGCCCTTGCCGCGGGGGTGGGTCTTGTCCTGGGCTTCGTGGCTGGCGTAGTGTGGATGTCTTGGCGGGCTCCAGCCGCTATCACCCTGCAGGTCCCATTGGAGGAGTTGCTGCCGCCAGAGTCCGTGGAGGAGCCACAGCGGGCCGATCCGCAACGTACATCTATCTAGTACCCCTTAGCGCTGGCGTCCCCACAGCGTGCCGTGGGCCTAGTGAGGGGTAATCATTGGTATCCTGGGGGGAACCCCCCAGGTATTAGTTGTCCGAGATTCGTTGCCCTCTGACACTAGCTGTGTGAACAACTACAATCAAGTACGGAGACCAATTCTGGGAGTTTCGTGTAACCTTCACCATAATAGTCCACTTGCGCTTGGCACCAATCACATTTAACACGTGCGGGTGGGAGGGTTTCGCCTTCCACTATTAAATCTAGTGGAGAAACAATACAGGTCAGTCGCCTGTACAGTGGTTTGACACTCGTGATCGCTAACACAGGTATCTCGATTTCTTCATCAACACGATCAAGGCTAAATCCGGAAAGGTACGGTTGGGCTAGTTCGTCAGCGGACTCAGGGGGGCGCCAGTAGAATACATCGGGGTCAAAGTTTACGTGAATTTCGTTGCCCTCCCATATGAATCCAACGTCTATTGGGTATGACAGACGCTGGGCTTTCAGGGCTGTTCGCGCTGGGTCGCTAACCGGCTTGTTGCGCAGTTGCTGATAGTCCTCATTTGTCGGTTTGTAAGATTCCATTGTAATTTCCTCGGTTAAGTATTTGGGGTGCATATATGGCGATTTGGGCGAATTCGTCTACATGTCAAGTACCTCCTGCACTGTCGTTTGGCGAAATTGGGCGATTGACAGGCACGTGTTGGCGAAGCGTGAAGTCGGGATCAGCAAGAATCCCTTGAACCTCTCCGCTATCGATAACCACAAGTCCCGAATGCTTGAGAATGGCCAAGGCGGTGTCCCTGCGAGAGCGGCTGCGAATAACTCGGGGACCATTGCGAAGGATGGAGGTCAGGTCGCTGCGAGACCCCTTGCGCTCCAGGAGCCACTTGTAGAGGGTGACGGCGTGGAGGCGGTGCTCATTGTCGGAACGCTCCCCGTGAATGGCCTGCCAGTTCTGGACGCTGTATAAAATCAACCTAGTGGCGCAGGTGGCTAATTTTTGGCCGATGACTTCCTCTCCTCCGAATACGGCAAGTACTCCTGCAACTCGGAACGCCAACTCAGTCGCACGGGATGCGAACACTCTCACGTCAGCTAGATCCGCCGGCTCGCCCTTGGCTCGATCTTCCATGTTTTCAAAAAAGTCCTGGAAGATCTGGAGCGCATTTTCGTCCGGTGGCAGTACCGGCAACCCCTCACAGCTGTCCTCAAGGGGCAGGGAGAGAAGCTCAGTACAACGTTGCCAGTATCTTCCAATCACAGGTTCCTTCGCCGGATCAAATGGCGCAAAACGTCTGGGCTTCCCGGGAGAGGGCCAGGACACCAAAAATCGTGGCCACAAGCCAATTTCTGTTAGCAGAGCGTCCGTCAGCCCCTTAGCGGCGGCGGAAGGCTGAATCATCCAGTGCATGGCGAAACGGCGGTCATATAGTTGTACGCGTTCCCCTGTCACCCTGGCTACAGACAACTCCCCCGAATCCCACAGCGCGTTTAGGTTGGCTGCCGTTTTAGCGCGGTGATCGGGCGACATACCGTATCCATGTAGCATTGCAGCTGCCTCTGACGTGTAAAGCCCCTGACTGGGAACGCCTTCCTGGAAAGCCTTTCTGATACCCTCGATCGTGGCATCACGCATTAACCGATAGGGTTGTTTGGGTTTGATAGGGTCAGCGCCGCTCTTGCGCGCAGCTTTGAGTTCAATTGCGTAGCGTTCAAGTTGGAACTGGTATTCGGCCGTCTGACTTCTTTGATAGGCGTTGATGGCAGCTAGAACGATCGATTCCACCGTGCTCTTACCATCGCCAGACTCAGCAATGGTCAGACAGTAGAGCGACAGCGGTTTTGCGCTTTCTATGGCGCGTACATTCATGACCGACTGCGACAGCAGACTAGCGGCCGCTATCAGGCTCTGTCCAACGATCGCGGGGTCAACTTGGACTCCTTGGGAGATGACTCTACATACCTCTTCAAGCGGTCCCAGTGCGTCAACTGGGTATTCAATACTGGGGGCGAGCTTAGCCAAGATCCGCTCCCTAGCCACCTCGACCGCGGACGCGATTAGAATTTTTCGCATGTCTTCCGCTTTTTCGCCCTGTCCTTGCCAGTCCGTGAAGCCGCCTAGACCTCGCTTTTTGCCTAAATCACCGTATTCGCCACAGTGAGGGTAAGATGCGGCCTTAACCTGTGATTTGAGCGTCTCAGCCCCGGCCAAGGCCAGTAGATCATTGAAGTCGGAGGAATTTTCAGGTGGACACGGGCCAAATGAGGGGACTGCGAGTTTGCTACCTGTCGCTATGGCAGCACGCGTAGCGTGGGTCAAGCCAGGATTCTGTTCGTTCTCCCAGTCATTGTCAGCGCAGACGATGATATCCGCCTCTGTGTGGGCCGCACGCACATACTCGGCAACATTTTTTAGATTTGAGGCCCCGAAGGAGACATACACCGCCAAACCTGTGGCTTCATGAATCGAGGCCGCAGTGGCATATCCTTCGGCTATACAAATTGTTTCGCCTGGCTGGCCGATAAGGTGAAAGCCACCTTTAGTGCTGCACCCGCGGAAAAACCGCTTTTTCCCGTCTTGGTCAATTTGTTGGAGAGACGTTAGCTCGTGTTTGCGGTCAAACACCGGGACAAAGAGTGTATCGCCTGAGCATCTCAGTCCATAGGAGCCGATGTTCTTGCTCTCTAAATAAGGGTGTTTCAGCGGGTCGTCATTGGCGTTGGTCCAAGTGCGAAATGCACTGTCCTTCGCCGCTCGGCGTTGGGCCTCATCCCGAACTTGGTCGGTATCTTCGGTATCGGTGGCGTCAGCTAACTCCCCCGCAGAAAGCAGTGGATCATCTATCCACTTTTCGTTCACGCCGGAGCGATAGCAACCAAAGGCTCCCTTCGAAGGATTGCCCAACTCTAAGACATACCAGCCAGCCGTGTCCCTGAGATCACCATTGGTTGAGAAGCGGTGTATGTGACCATCGGCGATGATGCCGTCGCCGGGGTCCAACCCCCACTGTTGCATCGCAGTCAAGAAACGTCCATCGACTGATGAAGTGAAGTCACTGAAGTTATTCATGGTTTTTCCCTCTATCCTGATTTAAAAAAACCGGCGGCACAGCGTCCCTCAAGTCTGATACGTTCCATGTACCGTGAACGCGGGCCCCCGGAAGCAATCTATTCGGTGTGCCCGCGCTGGCCGTCGAGCCAATGCGCAAATGACGGTAAATGAACAAAAAGTGCGTTGCCGACCTTAAGAACGTGCTTGTTAAGGCCGTTGACATGGCGGTGACGGATCATCCACTGGATACGATTAGGAGTGATTAGATCCGGGTAATGAAGTGGTACTTCGGAGTAATGAACGTATTCCCCTAAGGGGTTGGCGTCGACCTCTGAGTGATTAGGTGGTGTTTGCATGAGTCACCTCGTGCTGCATTGAACTGATGGGAGACAGCATGCAGCGGCGAAGGTGACATAGGGTGTCAGTTAGAGCAGAGCCTAAACGTCACTTTTCAGATGCGGAGGTATGTTATGCGGGTATCTAAGTGTCGTGGCTTGTCGCGGTCCTTGTAGGACGCGAATCCCAATCTGCGCTTACCGTTAAGGTGTTTTGGGGGAAGGAGCGCCCTGTAGTGCCCGTCCCGGAAGTACTGAATGAGGGTTCCGTCCTCGAGAGAGGCTTCAAACTGGACGAATTTTTCGTGCTCCGTGTCGTCATCCTCGTATAGGTAGATCTGCTCCATTGCGTAACGGCTTAGATCGGGCGCAATCGACGTGGTGGAAAAGACTTCCTTGTTTTCCAGATCTTCTACGAGCTGACCATACCGTTTAACCGAGTTGCGCACGACGTTCTGCGACACGCTGTAGTAGTGGTCCATGACGGCGTACGTTTGACCGAATCCATACCGTTTCAAACGCTCGGTGGGGGTCATAGATTTTACGTGGAGGTATGACCAAGCCAGGGCGAAACTGGCTTCCTGACGATTGCTCCCCTTTTGTAGAAGCGGATCACGAACGGTCAGAAACTGGTGGCCCTCGGTAGCGCCATCCTCGATCATTAGCGTGACGTACCAGGCAAGGCACAATGGCATAACTTGGCCCGCTCGTAGGTAAAGGCTGGCCTCTCGTTTGAGTCGACGGTACCTCGCTTCCACCTCTTTGTCATCGAGTTGGCCAGTTTGTATAGCAGCTAGAGTGCTAACTATCTCGACAGGTTTCATTGACCGACCTCTACGTTGGAGCACTGCGCTAGTGTGCCCAAGAGTGCGTCAGTGAGCTGACGTTTATGGTCGACACTGAGATGGGCATAGCGCCGCGTGGTTTCGAGGTTCTTGTGGCCTAGGACATCTGCAATCTCGATCAGCGAAGCGCCGCCCATAGCCAGGTAAGACGCGGCAGAGTGCCTAAGGTCGTGAAAACGAAAATCCTCAATACCAGCCATTTCAAGAGCCTTATTCCAATGTTTTCGAAAATTATAGGGCTTGTGCGGGTATTTTTCGCCGGGGAAGATGAGTCCCTGGGGCTGTCGGAAGGCCATCAGGGCTTCCATCACGGGGTGTGGTAGGGTGATGACCCGGCGCTCCCCATTTTTGGTTCTTTCTAGATAGGCGGTGCGTTCTGTGAAATTGAGGTCTTCCCAACGCAGGTGCAGAAGCTCACCTTGGCGGGCCCCGGTCATCAGTGCCATGAGCACCAGCAGGTGCAGTCGATCCCAGTGGCTGTTCCGGCACGCCTGGAGGAGGGCGGTGCGCTCAGCGTCCGACAGGTAGCGCACCCGTTTATTGTTCTCGGTCCGACTGCGTACCCCTTCGACAGGGTTGCGCTTCACCAGTCGTTCGTCAATGGCGAAGCGGAAGATGGCGGACAGGGCTGCGCGCATCCGATTGACGGTGGCGGGCTTACGGGGTGTACCGCGGGACGTGAACTTGGGCTTGCCGCCTGCTTCGACCCCGTCCCAGCGCAGGGCCTGGCCGCGCGCGAAGTCTTCGATGGCCTCGCAGACATCGTCAGTGGTGATGCTAGCGAGATTGCGGTCGCCGAATTTGGCGCTCCACCAGCGGACCTGACCCGCGCGGGACGTATCTCGCCCGGTGTACGCGTCCATATAGCGTCGTGCCAGGGTGGAAAAGGCCACCCGTGCGCCGGATTCCCCCAGGGCCTCCATGGCTTCCTGGTCGGCTTCCATGCGCCGGGCCCAGGTGCGGGCATCGGTCTTGCGGGTGAAGGTTTTGGATTGGAGATAACGGCCTTTGGGGGAGCGAAGAATCGCCTTAAATTTGCCGTTGGGGGTGCTTAAAATGGTGGCCATGAGACCCTCCCGTAAAGTCAAAAACGGGCAGGGTACTTATTCTGTACCCTGCGCATTGCACTTCACTTGAGGGGTTAGATAACATCCTGTTATCTAAGGAAAAATTGGCTCCGCCTGCTGGGCTCGAACCAGCGACCCAATGATTAACAGTCATTTGCTCTACCAACTGAGCTAAGGCGGAAAGGCGTTAATCGAAGGCCGCGTATATTAATGGCCGATCCGGGCCCGGTCAACCACCGGAGCCGGAAAAATTCCGGCCCTGCTCAGGCTACCTTCAGCACCCCGTCCCGGCCCAGGGTAACACGGGCCCGGGCGAATTCGGCGGTGATCTGCCGCAGTTCCCCGCAGGATCTTCCAGACCAGGTATCGCGGCAGTTAAAGGCGTCCCGCTGGCCGTTGCGGGCGCGGTAAAACTCGTAGCCGGCGCGCCGGGCCTGGGTGCTGCTGCGGACGAGGCTGCCGGCGACACGCACATAAAAGCGCGAGCAGTCTTTCTCGATACGGTCACGGGCATCCATGGAAATGCGAATTGTCTCTTCCGGCTTGCATTTTTTCTGTAACGTTTCCCTGATCCCCTGGAGGTAGCCCTCGATCAGGTCGGCGGCCAGCGGCGGAGGTGTTGGACGCTGTACGCGGGTGACATCACGGGATTCGGGGTGAGATTGAGCACGTTTCAGCAGTTTCATCGTCTGGACCTCGCTGTTTTGCCGGGCCGGGCCCCGGCATCTGGTGACGATTTCATTATTAGCCATTTTCCTGCCCGAGTTTGTAAAACAAAGGTAAAAGCACTGTTGGCTGGAAAGCGGCGGTGGCTTGGGCGAAAATGAAGGTTTTGCCCCCTGTCACGGTAACCATGTCGCGTCCATTTAAAGTCGTATCCAGTTTTGAGCCTGCCGGCGACCAGCCCGAGGCTATTCGTCAGTTGGTTGAGGGCATACAGGCAGGGCTGGCGGCCCAGACCCTGCTGGGCGTGACCGGCTCCGGCAAGACCTTCACCATGGCCCACGTGGTGGAGCAACTGCAGCGCCCCACCATCGTCATGGCGCACAACAAGACCCTGGCCGCCCAACTGTACGGGGAGTTCCGGGAGTTCTTCCCCAACAATGCGGTGGAGTACTTCGTTTCCTATTATGACTACTACCAGCCGGAGGCCTACGTTCCGTCATCGGACACGTATATAGAGAAAGACGCCTCCATCAACGACCATATCGAGCAGATGCGCCTTTCGGCGACCAAGGCGCTGCTGGAGCGGGAGGACTGCCTGGTGGTGGCCACCGTGTCTGCCATTTACGGCCTGGGCGATCCGGAATCCTATTTCAAGATGGTGATGCACCTGTCCCGCGGGGAGATCATCGACCAGCGCAACATCCTGCGTCAGCTGGCGGAACTGCAGTACACCCGCAACGACGTCAATTTCCAGCGCGGCACCTACCGGGTCCGGGGGGACGTGATCGATATTTTCCCGGCGGACTCGGAGAAGGACGCGGTGCGGCTGGAGCTGTTCGACGAGGAGATCGAAAGCCTGTACTGGTTCGACCCGCTGACCGGGGCGATCGAGAACAAGGTACCCCGGGTGACCATCTTTCCCAAGAGCCACTACGTCACCTCGCGCGATGTCATGCTGAGCGCGGTGGAGCAGATCGAGGTCGAGCTGGAGGTGCGGCTCAAGCAGCTGCAGGAAAACGACAAACTGGTGGAGGCACAGCGCCTGGCCCAGCGCACCAAATACGACCTGGAGATGATCCGCGAGCTGGGCTACTGCCAGGGGATCGAGAACTACTCCCGCTACCTGTCCGGCCGCGAGCCGGGGCAGCCGCCGCCCACCCTGTTCGAGTACCTGCCGGACAATGCGCTGGTGATTGTGGACGAGTCCCACGCCAGCATTCCCCAGATCGGCGCCATGTATCGCGGCGACCGGTCGCGCAAGGAAACTCTGGTGGAATACGGTTTCCGCCTGCCCTCGGCGCTGGACAACCGGCCCCTGCGGTTCGAGGAGTGGGAGCAACTGGTGCCCCAGGCGATCTTTGTCTCGGCCACCCCCGGGCCCTACGAGGAGGCGCATGCGGGGCGCGTGGTGGAGCAGGTGGTGCGCCCTACCGGCCTGGTCGACCCGGATCTGGAAGTGCGCCCGGCCTCCACCCAGGTGGACGACCTGCTCGCGGAAATCCGCACGGTGGTGGCGAAGACAGAGCGGGTGCTGGTGACCACCCTGACCAAGCGCATGGCCGAGGACCTGACCGAATTCCTGGCCGAGCACGATGTGCGGGTGCGCTACCTGCACTCCGATATCGATACTGTGGAGCGGGTGGAGATCATCCGCGACCTCCGCCTGGGCGAGTTCGACGTGCTGGTGGGCATCAACCTCCTGCGCGAGGGCCTGGATATGCCCGAGGTGTCGCTGGTGGCCATCCTGGACGCCGACAAGGAGGGCTTCCTGCGCTCGGACCGGTCCCTGATCCAGACCATCGGCCGGGCGGCGCGCAACCTCAACGGCCGCGCCATTCTTTATGCCGACCGGGTGACGGGCTCGATGGAGCGCGCCATGGCGGAGACCGAGCGCCGCCGGGAGAAGCAGCTGGCCTTCAACGCCGAGCACAACATCACCCCGAAGGGCGTGGTGAAATCGGTCCAGGACATCATGGAGGGGGCGCGTCGCATGCCCACCCGGGGCAAGGGCAGGGCAAAGCAGGTGGCGGACAAACGGGTTGCCTATGGCGCCGAGGTGGCGGACCTGAGCCCGGCCGCCCTGGCCCGCAAGCTGGAGCAGATGGAGAAGCAGATGCTGGAGCACGCCAAAAATCTCGAGTTCGAGGAGGCGGCGGCCCTGCGCGACCAGCTCGCGGAGATCAAGCAGCAGGCCTTTATCACCTGAACATTGCTCCCTGAGGGAACTGATCTACACTGGTTCTTGGGTCGTATGAATCCCACCCATACCTGACAAACCGGTTTCCCAAGGAGTAACAATGATAAAACTTATCCGTTTCCTGGGGCTGTTCGCCCTCGGGGCGTTCCCGCTGGCCGCGCAGGCGGCCGACAAGCCCAACATCCTGGTTATCTGGGGCGATGACGTGGGCCGTTCCAATATCAGCGCCTACACCATGGGCATGATGGGCTACCGCACCCCCAACATCGACCGTATCGCCAACGAGGGCATGATTTTTACCGATTACTACGGCGAGCAGAGCTGCACCGCGGGGCGGTCCTCTTTCATTATGGGCCAGTCGGTGTTCCGGACCGGTCTCAGCAAAGTAGGCCTTCCCGGCGCCAGGGAAGGCATGCAGGAAGCGGATCCGACCATCGCCGGCCTGCTCAAGAATCACGGCTACGCCACCGGCCAGTTCGGCAAGAATCACCTGGGGGATCGGGATGAGCACCTGCCCACCAACCACGGTTTTGATGAGTTCTTTGGCAACCTGTATCACCTCAATGCGGAGGAGGAGCCGGAGAATGAGGACTATCCCACCGACCCGGAGTTCCATAAAAAGTACGGTCCGCGTGGGGTGATCAGGTCCAGCGCTGACGGCAAGATCGAGGACACCGGTCCCCTGACCAAGAAGCGCATGGAGGTGGTGGACGACGAGACCGTGGCCGCTGCCAAGAAATTCATTGCCCAGGCGGTGCAGGATGACAAGCCCTTCTTCGTCTGGTGGAGTGGCACCCGGATGCACTTCCGCACCCACGTCAGCCCCGAGAAGATGGCCTGGTGCAAGGAGCAGTATCCCCGCGCCGACGAGTATTCCTGCGGCATGATTGAGCACGATGCGCACATCGGCGAGTTTCTCGATCAACTGGACGAACTCGGCATCGCCGACAACACCATGGTGTTTTATTCCACCGACAACGGGCCGCACTACAATACCTGGCCCGATGCGGCCGCCACCCCGTTCCGTGGCGAGAAAAACACCAACTGGGAGGGCGGCTGGCGGGTGCCCTCCATGGTGCGCTGGCCGGGCAAGATCGCGGCGGGGTCCGTGTCCAACGAGATCATGCACCACATGGACTGGTTGCCCACCTTCCTGGCCGCCGCCGGTGAGCCGGACGTGAAAGAAAAACTGTTGGACGGCCACCGCGCCATCGGGCGCCGTTACAAGGTGCACCTGGACGGCTATAACTTCCTGCCCTTCCTGACCGGGGAAGCTGACACGGCGCCGCGCCGGGAGATATTTTACTTCTCCGACGACGGGGACCTGACCGCGCTGCGCTACAACGACTGGAAACTGATCTTCATGGAGCAGAAGACTGTTGGTACGTTCCGCGTCTGGATGGAGCCCTTCGTGCCCCTGCGCGTGCCCCTGATTCTCAACCTGCGCCGCGATCCCTACGAGCGCGCCCCGATCACTTCCAACACCTACTATGACTGGATGATTGACCGCGCCTACCTGCTGGTACCGGCCCAGGCCTACGTTGGTCAGTTCCTGGAAACCTTCAAGAAGTACCCGCCGCGCCAGAAGGCCGCTAGCTTCTCACTCGACCAGGTGATGGAGGCGCTGCAGCCAGACGGGGGCTAGTGAGCGGCCCCGCCTGTTCTATCGTCACCCCTGCGCAGGCAGGGATCCATTTTCTCTCAAGGCCCCTCCGGGGCCTCTTTCATAGCCGGCAACAGCAGGCTGAAGCGGACCCCGGCGCCGTCGGGCAGGTTCTCCGCCCGGGCCTGGCCACCGTGGTAGTCGGCGATCAGGCGCACGATGTGCAGGCCCAGGCCCATGTGTACTGCCTCTGAACCGCTGTCGCGTTCGGATACCATGGGCTCGAACAGCCTCGCCCCGGATCCAGCTTGCAGGGCCGGGCCCTGGTTATCGATGGCGATGCGCCAGTGCCCCGCGGCCTGTTCCAGCACCAGGGTGATCTCGCCCCCGGCCGGGCAGAACGAGGCCGCGTTTTCCATCAGTTTGTCCAGGGCCTGGGCCAGCAGTTCCGGCGAGGCAATGACCCGGCAGGGACCTTCAGGCAGTGCGCTGTGCAGTCGGTGATCGCGATAGAGGTCGCCGTAGGCTCGCCAGATTTCATGCAATAGCGGCACAAGGTCGACCTCGCGCCGGGGATTGGTACGGATGCTTTCCTCCAGCCGGGTGGCCTCGCTCATCGCGGCGAGGATATGGTTGAGCCGCTGCAGTCCGTCCCGCGACCGGTTGATGTAGGTCATGTCCTGACGGTCGCCGCCGTGGGCCTGCTCCAGGTTTTCCAGTGAAGACTGGATGACCGCGATCGGCGTGCGCAGCTCGTGGGAGAGCTTGCGGCTCAGGCTGCGCAGGTATTCGTTGTAGGTGCGCACCCGGTCCAGCAGGTCGGCGTAGTGGCGCGACAGCTCGCCGATCTCGTCCCGCGCGCTGCTGCGCGGAAAGCCCTCACCCACGGCGCCGTCCTCGTCGATGACTGAACTGGCCGCCCGGCTCAGGCGGTGGATGCGCCAGGACAGCAGGCTGGCGAAGCCGAGCAGTCCCAGGCCCGCCGCGACCAGTGCGAGCAGGCTGTAGGACAACAGCTTGCTGAAGGCCTGGTCGGTCAGTGACAGGTACTCCTCGCTGCCCTTGCGCACGACCACTGCCCCGATCACCAGCCCGTCCTGGAAAATCGGGGCGGAAGCGGACAGGGTATTGCGGCCGGGGCCCTCGGGGTCGAGGTACCACAGCACCGCTTCCTGTCCGCCCAGGGCGCGGTCCACGTCTTCGCCGCTGGCACCGCCGACGCGCTCGGCACGGGGCAGGGCGGGTCGCTCCGGTTTTTCCAGCACGCTGCGGTACAGGGCGCGCAGCAGCCAGAACGTGCCAGCCCCCGGCTCAACTGCCGGTAACTGTCCTGGCTGGTCGAACAACAGCCAGCGCCAGCGGTCGATGACCTGGATACCGCTGCCGAGCCCGGCGTAACCGGCCATTGCCCGCTGCAGTGGTGGTGAGCTGTAGATCAGCCAGGGCGGTGCACGGGTGTCCAGTGGCGTGACGTTCCCGAGAGTGGCTACCTGGCCACGGCTGGTCCCGCCGACATTGACCAGGTAGAAACCGAGCCGGCCGCCGGTCATCGCCAGGGGCATCTCCAGTTCCAGGGTGTAGCCGTCCTGCGCGTCCTGCCAGTGCCCGCGAATGCGTTGCGGGTCGCTGCCGGGACTGATGCGGCCGGCGTGCCGGGCGTGCACCCGTCCCGGGGCCAGCGGCGCGATGACGTATTCCTGGCGCCGCTCCCCCTGCCAGGTCTGCAGGACCAGCCGGTCGCCATTCGGCTCGGGACCGATCCCCGGGTTGTGGTACACCACCCGGGCATCCTGCACTTTCAGCAGCAGGTACAGGCGGTCGCCCCGGGTGACTGCCTGGTAGCTGACCACCAGGGGAGCGCCGTCCGGGTCGCCCTGGAACTGGTAGTGGTCCCGGTCGCCCCAGCCATCGCCGTAGCCGTCGACGATGACCGGTTCGCGCTGGGGGAAGGCATACAGGGATACCCGCGGGTCCTGGCGACTTTCCAGTCGTTCGGCCTGGGGATACAGCAGTTCCGGGCGGCCGGACAGAGAGGAGGCAATGGCCCGGGCGGTGGCCTGCGCGGCCTGTTCCTGGCCCAGGCGCAGGGCGCCCTCCACCTCGCGGATGAACTGGCAGCCGGCCCAGGGCAGGGTCAACAGCAGCAGTGACACCAGGATCAGTTGCCGGCGCAGGCTCACGCGTCGGCCCCGCGCCAGCGATAACCGATGCCGTAGGCTGTCTCGATGGCGCCGAACTGTGGATCCAGGGCCTGGAACTTGCGGCGTATGCGCTTGATGTGGGAGGTGATGGTGTTGTCGTCCAGCACCACCGAGGCCGCGTCCATCAGTTGCTGGCGGCTTTTCACGTGGCCCGGGTGGCGTGCCAGGGCGTGCACGATCCAGAATTCGGTGACCGTCAGTTCCACCAGGTCCTCGTGCCACTGCGCGGTCATGCGTTCGAGGTTGAGGCGCAGGGCGCCCTGGACGACCAGTTGTTCCTGCGCGACCGGTTGGCCCATGGCCCGCGCGCGCCGCAGCAGGGCGACAATGCGGGCCAGCAGGTGGGCCTGGCTGATGTCCTTGGTCAGGTAGTCGTCGGCGCCCAGCCGCAGGCCGGAAATGATGTCCAACTCGGCATCCCGGGCGGTCAGGAACATGATGGGCAGCCCCGGCGAGCGGCTGCGTAATTCGCGGCACAGTTCAAATCCGCCCTCGACCTCGTCACCCAGGCCCACGTCGATGATGGCCAGATCCGGCAGGCGCTGCGCCAGGGCGGCGCTGGCCGAGCCGCGATCGGCAAAAACCGAGACCTCGAAGCCCTGCCGGGCGAGGGTGTCGCGGTAATTGGCCGCGATCACCGCCTCGTCCTCCACGATAACGATATGTTGGGGCATGCTGGTCCCGCTGGACTGTGATGTGGCCATGGTTCCAGATTCGGCGGGGGCGCTCAAGAGGCCGCCATAATTCGCCATAATTGCCCCGCGCTTTGCCACGATTGTTCACCGATCCCGCCATCTTGTCGCGCTTCAATGGATCCCTGAGCGTTGAGGGAGGGAGACCATGAACAGCCAGACCCGCAGGGACTTTGCATTCTACAGCCGCGGCTGCCGCCTCTGTTTTTACTACCTGCCCCTGGCAGTCGCCGGGATCTGCCTGTGCCTGCTGCTGAGCGCGAGCGTGGCCCGCGCCGCGGGCCTGGACGAGGTGGCTGCGGGACAGCTGTTGCTGACCTCCGGCAACGGCGACTACCGGCAGGCGGTGAGCCAGCGCAGCAGGGTGCACTTCGATATCAGCGGCATGATCGCCCGGGTGCAGCTGGAGCAGGAGTTCCGCAACGACAGTGGCGACTGGGCCGAGGGGGTGTACGCGTTCCCACTGCCGGAACGGGCCGCGGTCCGGGCCATGGAAATGGTGCTGGGCGAGCGCCGCATCGTCGGGCGGATCAAGGAAAAGTCCCTGGCGAAGCAGATCTATCAGCAGGCGAAACGGGAGGGTAAAAAGGCCGCCCTGGTGGAGCAGCAGCGGCCTAACCTGTTCACCAATCGGGTGGCCAATATCGCGCCGGGGGAGTCGGTGCGGGTCACCCTGGAGTATGTGCAGGAACTGGACTACGTGCGCGGCGTTTTTTCCCTGCGTTTTCCCATGACACTGACGCCCCGTTACATCCCGGGCCAGCCCCTGCCCCGTGCGGAGGAAGAGCCGAGCCTGGCGGGTGAGTTCGAACTCAATCCCTATGGCGGCTGGGCCGTGGCAACCGACCAGGTGCCCGATGCGGCAGCGATCACGCCCCTGCTGCACCCGGGCGCCGGCACCGCGCTGGTCAACCCGATCGAGATCAGCGCCGAGCTGGACATGGGGGTGCCGTTGGCCCGGGTGGAATCGCCCTATCACCCGCTGGCCCTGGAGCGTGACGGCGGGCGCTACCGCCTGCAACTGGCGGCGGGCCGGGTGGAAATGAACCGCGACTTCCTGCTGCAGTTCGAGCCGGTCACCGGGCGGGCGCCGGCAGCGGCGCTGTTTACCGAGACCGTCGACGGCCAGCACTACGGCCTGCTCATGGTGCTGCCGCCCGCGGTGCGCGGCGCAGAGCAGGCGCTGCCGCGGGAGACGGTGTTCGTGATCGATACCTCCGGCTCCATGGGTGGGGTGTCCATTCAGCAGGCGCGGGAGAGCCTGATGCTGGCGCTGCGGCAGCTGCGGCCGCAGGACCAGTTTAATGTGATCGAATTCAACTCCAGTTACCGGATGCTGTTCCGGGGAGCGCAGCCCGCCAGCCGCCACAACGTGCAACGCGCGCTGGAATTCGTGCGCCAGCTGGATGCGGGTGGCGGTACCGAAATGCTGCCCGCCCTGGCGGCAGCCCTGGCCCCGTCACGGATGGAGGAGAGCGGACGCCTGCGCCAGGTGGTATTCATCACCGATGGCGCGGTGGGCAACGAGGCGGCCCTGTTTGAGGAAATCAGCCGGCGCCTGGGGAACCAGCGCCTGTTTACCGTTGGCATCGGCTCGGCGCCCAACAGCTGGTTCATGCGCAAGGCGGCGGAGTTCGGCCGCGGCACCCACGTGCATATCGGCGACATTTCCGAGGTGAGCAGCCGCATGGCACGGTTGCTGGAGACCATCGCCGCGCCGCTGGCGGCGGATATCGAAATTACCTGGCCGGTTGCGGTGGAAGCCTGGCCCGCACGGGTGCCCGACCTGTACGCCGGAGAGCCGGTGGTGGTGGCGGTCCGGTTCAGCGAGGCCGCAACCGTGGGCGACATCGAACTGACCGGCAGCCTGCGGGGGACAGACTGGCAGCGCCGGCTCAGCCTGCCTGCCGCCGGGGAGCGCGGCGATCATCCCGGGGTCGCCAGCGTCTGGGCCCGGCGCAAGATCACCGCGCTGTTGGACAGCCGGGTCACCGGCACCGCCGAGGACGCGATCCGCGAAGCGGTCCTCCCGCTGGCCCTGGAGCACAGCCTGATGAGTCCCTATACCAGTTTCGTCGCGGTGGAGGAAAAAATCAGCCGCCCGGCTGCAGCGGACCTGAAGAAAAGCCCGGTCCCCAACTCGCGCCCGGCCGGGCAGGCCTCCCAGCCCTTCGCCTACCCGCGCACCGCCACTCTGGCGCCGCTGCATACCTGGCTCGGGTGCCTGGCGCTGTTCCTGGCATTGATGTGCTACACCCTGGCGCGGCCGGAGCCCGATTGTGTGCCGGTTTAAACGCACCTTGACGCTGGTGGCGGCGATGCTGGCGGTACTGGGACTGCAGCAACTGGGCAGTGCGGGCTATATCCGCGCCAAGGCCAGCCTGGCGCAGTACCTGATCGCCCACGCCTGGCAGCAGACCCTCGCCAACGGCGGCGAGCCACGACGTCCCTGGCCCTGGGCCGACACCTGGCCGGTGGCCCGGCTGCAGGCGCCGGCACGCGGCATCGACCTCTACGTTCTGGCGGGCGCCGCCGGCAATGCCCTGGCCTTCGGCCCGGGCTTCGAGGTCGCATCGGTACCGCCGGGTCAGGCCGGCACCAGCGTTATCGCCGGGCACCGCGACACCCACTTCGGTTTCCTGCGCCACCTGCCGGCGGGTGAACTCCTGCTGGTGCAGCTGCCGGGTGGCGAGTCGCTGATCTATAAGGTGTCTGCGGCGGAGGTGGTGGACAGCCGGCGCAGCCTGCTCCAGATCCGACGCGGGGGAGCCAACGAGCTGCTGCTGGTGACCTGTTACCCCTTTGACGACCTGCAACCCGGTGGCCCACTGCGATACGTGGTGCGCGCCCAGCCCCGAGAGGAGTACTTACTGTGATATCCCTGTCCCCCGTAGAGACCGCAACGCTGTACCTGGCGATTGGTCCCGCACAGCTCGCCGCCCTGGTGCGCGCCGATTACCGGTGCATTGAGCCAGGCCGGGACGGCGAGCGATTTTTATTTTTCAAACTCAGCCAGCGCTACGCCGAGATGATCGCGCGCCAGTGGGAACTGGCGGCCCACGGCGTTGGCTATGTGGTGGAAGTGCGGCTGCCGCGCAGTTACCTGCAGCGCTTCGAGTTGAGTACGGTGGCCTACGAGGAGCACCTGGAATACCGGGTGCCGGTGGCAGAGCTGCCCGTGCTGAACCGGCAACTGGCGGTGGAGGTGCAGGTGGTGACGGCCTTCCGCGAGCACCAGGGTTATTCTGTGCCGCGCGGCCGCCTCCCGAGTTGGGACGTATTTCGGGGACAGTTCACTTAATTCTGAACACAGAGGTGAGCAAAGATGCTGCGCCAGGGAATTTAGTGAACTGTCCCCGAAATTCCCGAAAGTGCTGACGCCTGCGCCTGCATTCTTTTGCTGGCAGGGGTAACAGGCCCTGCTATCATCACTGCCTCATGCAGGCAGCAAACACTCCCAAACAAGACAAACCAGCGTCGGCCGATGGTGACGGCAGGGCAACGCATTGGCACGCGGTGTCGGCGCAGGCGGCTTTGCGACACCAGTCTGTGGACAGCCGGCTCGGGCTCGACGAGGCCGAGGTAGAGGAGCGGCGCGACGTGTTCGGGCGCAACCGCCTGGCGGAAAAGCCGCACCGCTCCGCCTGGGTGGCGTTTTTTGAACAGTTCAAGAGCTTCCTGATCATCGTGCTGATCGGCGCCGGTATCCTGGCCGGTGCGATTGGCGACCTGAAGGATGCGCTGGTCATTCTGGTGGTGGTATTCGTCAACGCCCTGCTTGGTTTCTGGCAGGAACACAGAGCGGAGCAGACCCTCGAGACACTCAAGAGAATGCTTTCGCCCGTCGCCCGGGTCAGGCGAGGTGGCGTCGAGCAGGAAGTGGTTGCAACCGCGCTGGTGCCGGGAGACCTGGTCGTCCTGGAGGCGGGTGATCGGGTGCCGGCGGACGGACGGCTGATCGACAGCCACAGCCTGGAGATCGACGAGTCTGCGTTCACCGGTGAATCGGTACCGGTCGCCAAGATGGCCTGGACCGTGCTTGATGCAACCGCACCGCTCGCGGAGCGGGTTAACATGGCCTATATGAATACCGTCGTGACCCGCGGGCGGGGAGAATTGCTGGTCACCGGTATTGGCATGGGTACCGAGATTGGCCGGCTGGCGGGCATGCTCACTGTGGCGGAGTCCGGGCAGACCCCGCTGCAGCGCCAGCTCGATGGGCTGGGTCGCCGCCTGGCGGTGATTGCCACCGCGGTGATCGTGCTGATCTTCATCATGGGCATTGCCCGCGGTCTGCCCTTGCTGCAGACCGTGCTGACATCCATCGCACTGGCGGTTGCCGCCATCCCCGAGGGCCTGCCCGCCGTGGTGACCGTCACTCTGGCCGTGGGCCTGCATCGCATGGCGCAGCACCGGGCGATCGTGCGGCGCCTGGCGGCGGTTGAAACTCTGGGTTGCACCACGGTTATCTGCGCTGACAAGACCGGCACCCTTACCCTCAACCAGATGACCGCCCGCGCGTTCGTGTGCCGCGGTCAGCGGCTGCAGGTGACGGGGGAGGGTTATCGTGCCGAAGGCCGGATCAGCGACGAGGCCGACCGGGACCCGGTGGACCTCCACCGCTGCCTCTGCCCGGCTGCCTTCGCCAATGACAGCCGCATCTGCGACGGGCAATTGATCGGCGACCCCACCGAGGGAGCGCTACTGGCGCTGGCCTCGAAAGGGGTAGAGGAGGTTGAGCGACTCATCGAGCGTAGCCCCCGTGTGGCGGAAATTCCCTTCGACTCCGGGCACAAGTTCCAGGCGACGTTCCACCGGGAGGCGGACGCCGTCCGGCTCTACGTCAAGGGCGCGCCCGATGTGCTGCTGGCGCGGGCCTCACGACACCTCACCCAGCACGGGGAGGCCGCGCTGGATGACGAGAGCCGCGGCTGGTGGCGCGCCGAGAACGGGCATATGGCGGGCCGGTCGATGCGCGTGCTGGCGCTGGCCGATAAATGCATCCCGGCCGAGGGCTTCGATCCCGAGGGTGATCTGATGGCGCATGTGAGCGACCTCACCTTCGTCGGTCTGGTGGGCATCGCCGATCCGCCCCGGCCCGAGGCGCGGGACGCCATCGCCCAGTGCCACCGGGCCGGCATCGCAGTGAAGATGATCACCGGAGACCATCGCCTGACCGCCGCGGCGACCGCCCGGGAACTCGGCATTCAGGGCGAGGTGGTCGACGGCGCGGAGCTGGACGGGATGACCGGGGAGGAACTCTCGCGGCGGGTCGACAAAATCGTCGTGTTTGCCCGGGTGGGGCCCGAACACAAGGTGCGTATCGTCCAGGCGCTGAAGGCCAATGGCCAGGTGGTGGCCATGACCGGCGACGGGGTGAACGATGCCCCGGCCCTGAAAAGTGCCCATATCGGTGTGGCCATGGGTATCAACGGCACCGAGGTTGCCAAGGAGGCGGCCACCATGGTGCTGACCGACGACAACTTCGCGACTATCGTCGATGCGGTGGAGGAGGGGCGCGCTATCTACGACAACATCGTCAAGTTCGTGCGGTTTCAACTCTCCACCAACATGGGCGCCGTGCAGGCCGTGCTCGGTGCCAGCCTGCTGGGCTGGCCGACGCCGTTCAGCGCGATTCACCTCCTGTGGATCAACATCATCATGGACGGCCCGCCTGCCATGAGCCTCGGAGTAGAGCCGGCGCGGGAAGGGGTGATGGACGACCCTCCCCGCAGCACCTCTGCGCGCATCCTGTCGGGGCACCGGGTGTTCCGGTTGTTCATCTATGGCCTGACCATGGCCGTCGGGACGCTCGCCCTGTTCAATTACGCCCTGCCCAGGGGCGAGACCTACGCCCTGACCATGGCCTTTACCACGTTCGTGCTGTTCCAGTTTTTCAATATGTTCAATGCCCGGGCGGAATTCACCACGGCCCTCAACCGGCAGTTCTTCACCAATCGCTGGCTGTGGCTCTCGCTGGCGTCAGTGCTGGGCCTGCAGGCCCTGGTGGTCAGCTGGGGACCGGCCCAGACCGTCTTCCACACGACCGACCTGACCCTGGCGGACTGGGGGCTGGCGGCACTGGTGGCCTCCAGCGTCCTGCTGTTCGACGAACTGCGTAAGCTGCTGCACCGCCTGTTCGCCGCCAACCGGGGTCAGTCTACTTAATTCATTCTTTGCAGTCGCCGGGCCCCTTGTCGTCTGCCACCCTGGCCCGGTCGATAAACCCGGCGTGACCCGGCGCCCGGTTGCAGGCGTCGCCATTAGCAGTTTTTGCGGAGGATTTGTGGTTGGCACTCTGGCCCGGTCGCTCGCTACCCGGGGGTTGTACCGGGGCATTTTCGCCGGGCGTGTTGTCGGAGCAGGCCACGTCCGTAAACACGGTGCGTCCCTGGGCGTCCTTGCACTGGTAGATGGTCTGGGCCTGGCCTGTGCTCGCCAGCAGGCCGGCGCTCGCGAATACTGTCGCAATCAGCCATGGATATCGCACCGCGTCACCTCCCTGGACTACAGGCCCCCAGTAGAGCAGACCCGCTGCGGTCTGTCATTATTTCCCTTTCAAAATGGCGTCCATTCAGGCAATATGCCGCCCTCGCTGGAACGCATCGGACCGCCGGATTGTAGCCGCCAGACCGGTTCCTCCACGAGTACGACCGGAATTTAAGAAGTCTAAGCAAATCAAAAGCTTAGGTCCACACGTGGCCTTTGGTAGGGGCCACCACTGAACAAGGACAGAGCCATGCCTGTTATTACCCTGCCGGACGGCAGTCAACGCACATTCGAGCAACCCGTCTCCGTACACGACGTCGCCGCTGATATCGGTCCCGGCCTGGCAAAAGCCGCGCTGGCCGGTGTGGTGGATGGCCGCGAGGTCGACACCTCTCACGTGATCGACAACGACGCCAGCCTGGCCATCGTCACCGACCGCGATGACGCCGGGCTGGAAGTCATCCGCCACTCCACCGCCCACCTGCTGGCCATGGCCACCCAGGACCTGTTCCCGGGCGTGCAGGTCACCATTGGCCCGGTGATAGAGGACGGCTTCTATTACGACTTCGCCACCGAGCACCACTTCACCCCGGAGGACCTGGAGCGCATCGAGCAGCGCATGGAGGAGCTGGCTGCCGAGGATATCCCGGTCAAGCGCATCGTGACTTCGCGGGAGAACGCCATCGAGCTGTTTCGCAAGATGGGCGAGGATTACAAGGTCCAGATCATCGAGGACCTGCCCGCCGACGAGGAAATCACCCTGTACCGGCAGGGCGACTGGGGTGACCTGTGCCGCGGCCCCCACGTGCCCAGCACCGGCAAGCTCAAGGCCTTCAAATTGACCAAGGTGGCTGGCGCCTACTGGCGGGGCGACTCCCGCAACGAGATGCTGCAGCGCATTTACGGCACTGCCTGGGCCAACAAGAAGCAGCTGAAGCAGTACCTGCATCGAATCGAGGAAGCCGAGAAGCGTGATCACCGCAAGATCGGCAAGAAACTGGACCTGTTCCATACCCAGGAAGAGGCCCCGGGCATGGTGTTCTGGCACCCGGCGGGCTGGACCATCTACCAGACCATCGAACAGTACATGCGCGGGCAGCAACTGGCGCAGGGTTACCGCGAGATCAAGACCCCGCAGCTGGTGGACCTGTCCCTGTGGGAGAAGTCCGGCCACGCAGACAAGTTCGGCGATGACATGTTCATGCTCAAGGCCGAGGAACGCGAGTTCGCGGTCAAGCCCATGAACTGTCCCTGCCACGTGCAGGTCTTCAACCAGGGGCTCAAGTCCTACCGCGACCTGCCCCTGAGACTGGCGGAATTCGGCTCCTGCCACCGCAACGAACCGTCCGGGTCCCTGCACGGCATCATGCGGGTGCGCGGGTTTGTTCAGGATGACGCCCATATTTTCTGCACCGAGGAGCAGATCCAGGGCGAGGTGAGCCGCTTTATCGACTTCCTGCACGAGGTGTACGCGGACTTCGGTTTCAGCGATGTGATCTACCGTCTGTCCACCCGGCCCGAGAAACGGGTCGGGAGCGACGCCGACTGGGACCGGGCGGAGAAGGCCCTGGCCGACGCCCTGGATGCCCAGGGACTGCCCTGGGAAGAACTGCCGGGAGAGGGCGCGTTTTATGGGCCGAAGGTCGAGTTTTCCCTGAAGGATTGCATCGGCCGGGTCTGGCAACTCGGCACCATCCAGGTGGATTTTTCCATGCCCGGGCGGCTCGACGCCCAGTATGTGGCGGAGGACGGCAGTCGCCAGGTGCCGGTCATGCTGCACCGCGCCATCCTGGGTTCCTTCGAGCGATTCATCGGGATTTTGATCGAACATTATGAAGGCATATTTCCCACCTGGCTGGCGCCACAGCAGGCGGTGGTGCTCAATATCACCGATAAACAGGCCGAATATGCCAAAAATGTGGAAGATTCCTTAAAAAACAAGGGCTTTCGGGTGTTCTCGGACTTGAGAAACGAGAAAATCGGCTTTAAAATCCGCGAGCACACGATTTCCCGGGTCCCGTACCTGCTTGTGGTGGGGGACAAAGAAGTGGAATCACAGACAGTGGCCGTGCGTGCCCGTCGTGGCGAGGATTTGGGATCCATGGATCTCGAGGCATTCAGCCAGCTCCTCGCGGACGATGTAGCGCGTCGCGGTCGTATTGCATTGGATTAATGGAGAGTCAGCATTAAGAGAGACAGTGGTAAAGGCGCGAAGAAGGCGCTGACCAACGACCAGATCACCCATGACCCGGTACGCCTGATCGGCGCAGACGGAGCTCAGGTAGGAATTGTTCCTCTCAGCGAGGCAAAGGCCACAGCGGAAGCGGCCGGGATGGACCTCGTGTTGATTGCTGATTCAGATCCCGCGGTCTGCAAGATCATGGACTACGGGAAGCACGTGTTCGAGGCCAAGAAGCAAAAAGCTGCCCAGAAGAAGAAGCAGAAGCGAACACAGGTAAAAGAGATGAAGTTTCGTCCAGGGACGGAGGAAGGAGACTACCAGGTAAAACTACGCAACCTGACACGTTTCCTTGAAAACGGCGATAAGGCCAAGGTCACCCTGCGGTTTCGCGGGCGTGAAATGGCTCACCAGGAAATCGGCATGGAGCTGCTCAAGCGAGTAGAAGCTGATCTGGCCGAGTTGGGTGGAGTGGAGCAGTTTCCGAAAATGGAAGGCCGCCAGCTCACAATGGTTATCGCCCCCAAGAAGAAGAACTAGCGGCCCGTGAATGCCCTTGTTTCTTTGTTTATTTAAATGCAAATGCGGAGTAGTTGATTATGCCTAAAGCAAAAATTCACAGCGGGGCTGCCAAGCGGTTCAAGAAAACCGCCGGCGGTTACAAGCGCAAGAGCGCCAACAGGAGTCACATCCTGACCAAGATGACGACCAAGCGTAAGCGCCAGCTGCGTGGAACCTCCATGATTCACAAGCGTGATGAGGTTCTGATCGATCGCATGCTGCGTGCCAAGTAACGCCGACTGTCATAGGAAAGGAGAAGACATATGCCTCGCGTAAAACGTGGTGTGGTGGCTCATCGCCGTCACAAGAAGATTCTGAAGCAGGCCAAGGGTTACTACGGTGCCCGCAGCCGTGTGTTTCGTGTTGCCAAGCAGGCCGTAACCAAGGCTGGCCAGTATGCCTACCGTGACCGCCGTCAGCGCAAGCGTCAGTTCCGCGCGCTGTGGATCACCCGCATCAATGCCCAGTCTCGCGCCAACGGCCTGAGCTACAGCCGCCTGATCAATGGCCTGAAAAAGGCCGACATCGCCCTGGATCGCCGTGTACTGGCGGACCTGGCGGTGCACGACAAGCCGGCTTTTGCAGCGATCGTGGAGCAAGCGAAGGCCTCACTGGCCTGAGCCCACCCCCGGACCGCCCTGGCGCGGTTCTCGCTGGCTACACAAGAAGACAAGAAGGGAAAGGGCCTGGCTCTTTCCCTTTTTTTTGTAAGCCGCTATTTCGGGGACAGTTCACTTAATTCATGGAATTAAGTGAACTGTCCCCGAAATAGCGGCAGGGAATTAAGTGAACTGTCCCCGAATTAGGACTGAGAACGAATGGAAAACCTCGAACCATTAGCGAACGAAGCACGGGCTGCCATCGACGCTGCCAACGACGCCGCTGCGCTGGAGCAGTTGCGCGTGGACTACCTTGGCAAGAAGGGCAAGGTCACCGGTCTGCTCAAGGGCCTGGGTAAACTGAGCCCCGAGGAACGCCCGGCCGCCGGCGCCCGGATCAACGTGGTCAAGCAGGAGTTGCAGGAACTGATCGGCGTGCGCAAGCGGGCGCTGGAGGCGGCGGCCATCGAGGCCCGGCTGGCAGCCGAGACCATCGATGTGACCCTGCCCGGTCGCGGCCAGTCCACCGGTGGCCTGCACCCGGTGACCCGCACTATCGAACGCATCGAGGACTTTTTCGGCGCCATCGGCTTCGAGGTCGCCGAGGGCCCGGAAATCGAGGACGACTACCACAACTTCGAGGCCCTCAATATTCCCGCGCACCACCCGGCCAGGGCCATGCATGACACCTTTTACGTGGACGCCCATACGGTGTTGCGTACCCACACCTCGCCGGTGCAGGTGCGGGTGATGGAAAACAGCGAGCCGCCCCTGCGCATCATCTGCCCGGGCCGCGTGTACCGCTGCGATTCCGACCTGACCCACACGCCCATGTTCCATCAGGTGGAGGGCCTGCTGATCGACGAGCAGTCCAGCTTCGCCGACCTGAAGGGCGTGCTGGAAGAGTTCCTGCAAGTATTTTTCGAGCAGGACGATCTCGCGGTGCGTTTCCGTCCGTCCTACTTCCCCTTCACCGAACCGTCGGCGGAGGTGGACATTCAGTGCGTCAACTGCGGCGGCTCGGGCTGCCGCGTGTGCAGCCAGACCGGCTGGCTGGAAATCCTCGGTTGCGGCATGGTGCACCCGAGAGTGTTCGAGTACTCCGGCATCGATCCTGAAAAGTACTCCGGGTTCGCCTTCGGCATGGGCGTGGAACGCCTGGCCATGTTGCGCTACGGGGTGAACGACCTGCGTCTGTTTTTCGACAACGACCTGCGCTTCCTGGAACAGTTTTAACGGAGACCGAACAAGTGATTATCAGTGAACAATGGCTCCGTGAATGGGTGAGCCCGGATCTTTCCACCGAGGAACTGGCCCACCAGATCACCATGGCCGGCCTGGAAGTGGACGCCGTCGACCCGGTGGCCGGTGAGTTTGCCGGCGTTGTGGTGGCGGAAATTACCAGCGCCGAGCAGCACCCGGACGCCGACAAGCTGCGGGTCTGCCAGGTTAACACCGGTACCGAGACTGTCCAGATTGTCTGTGGCGCGCCCAACGCCCGGGCCGGCCTGAAAGCGCCTTTGGCGGTGGTTGGTGCCGTGCTGCCCGGTGATTTCAAGATCAAGCGCGCCAGGCTGCGCGGTGTGGAATCCTGCGGCATGCTCTGCGCCGAGCAGGAACTGGGGTTGAGTGAGGCCTCCGACGGCCTGATGGAACTGCCGGCCGATGCGCCGGTGGGCACCGACATCCGCAACTACCTGCAACTGGATGACCAGGTGATCGAAATCGGCCTGACCCCGAACCGCGCCGATTGCCTCGGCATCGCGGGTATCGCGCGTGAGGTTGGCCTGCTCAACAATCTGCCCGTCACGGCCCCTGCCATCGAGCCGGTGGCGCCCGCCATCGATGAGGCATTCCCGGTGGAGTTGCGCGCCCCCGAACGCTGCCCGCATTTTGTCGGCCGGGTTATCAGGGGGGTGGACCTGTCTCGCCCCAGTCCACTCTGGTTGCAGGAGAAGTTGCGCCGCTGTGGCCTGCGTTCCATCGACGCGGTGGTGGACGTCACCAACTACGTGATGCTGGAACTGGGCCAGCCCATGCACGCCTTCGATTTTGACAAGCTCAGTGGCGGTATCATCGTGCGCACGGCAGAGCCGGGCGAGAAACTGGAACTGCTGGACGGTTCTGAGGTGGAGCTGAGCGACGAGACCCTGGTGATTGCCGACCACCGTGGCGCGGCCGCCATGGCCGGCATCATGGGCGGCGAGCACAGCGCCGTCAGTGAGTCCACGACCAGCCTTTTTATGGAAGCGGCCTTTTTCACCCCGGACCTGATGGCCGGCAAGGCGCGCAGTTACGGTATGCATACGGACGCCTCGCACCGGTTCGAGCGCGGGGTGGATTTCCAGCTGCAGCGCCGGGCCATGGAGCGTGCCACGCAGTTGCTGCTTGCCATCGTCGGCGGCGAGGCAGGACCCATTGTCGAGGAAATGGCAGAGGCTGACCTGCCCGTGCGGCTCGATGTGCAGTTGCGCGCGGCGCGGATCGAGAAGCTGCTGGGGTTCGACCTGGAGGCGGCGGAAGTGGAGCGCATCCTGGGTGGACTCGGCCTGGGCGTCCGCGCCACCGCCGACGGCTGGATCTGCAGTGTGCCCAGCTGGCGTTTCGATCTCGCCATCGAGGCGGACCTGCTGGAAGAGCTCGCCCGGGTCTACGGCTACAACCGCCTGCCGGTCAGCCACATTCACGCCGACCTCGTGATGCCCGCGCGGCCAGAGCGACAGTTGTCCCTGCGCCACGTGCGCCGGCACCTGGGTGCCCGCGCGTACCGCGAGGCCATTACCTACAGTTTCGTAGAACCGAAACTGCAGGCCCTGTTCGACCCGGAACTGGTACCGGTGGCGCTGGAGAACCCGATTTCTGCCGACATGGCGGTGATGCGCACCAGTCTGTTGCCGGGACTGGTGGGGGCGGTGCTGCGCAATACCAAGCGTCAGCAACCGCGGGTGCGGCTGTTCGAAACCGGACTGCGTTTTGTGCCCGGTCCCGACGGCCTGGCACAGATTCCCACCCTGGCCCTGGTCGCGACCGGGCCGCGCTTTGCCGAGTCCTGGTCCGCGGACGGCGCCGCGGGTGACTTCTACGACCTCAAGGGCGACCTGGAGAGCCTGCTGGCCCTGACCCGGAGTGTGACCGGGTTCTCGTTTTGCAACATTCGCCGGCCCGGCCTGCACCCGGGTCAGACCGCCTCGATCGAACTCGAAGGGCGCCCCGTGGGTTACCTCGGTGCGCTGCACCCTTCGGTCCAGGCCGAGCTGGGACTGGCGGCGCCGCTGTACGTGGCGGAAATCGACCTGGCGGCGGTTCTTGGGAGATCGATACCAGAATTTGAAGAATTATCTAAATTCCCCGAAGTTAGGCGAGACCTGGCAGTGATCGTGGACCGGGAAGTGACGGCCGCCGAACTCATGGCGAATGTTCGAGGCGCGGCAGGGGCTTACCTCAGGGACTTAAGGCTGTTTGATGTGTATAGCGGCAAAGGCATTGATCCTAAAAGAAAAAGCATGGCGCTGGGTTTGACATTCCGGGCGCAATCGCGCACCCTTGAGGATCAGGATGTAAACTTGGCCATGGAACAAGTTATTGATTCCTTGGAAAAAAACTATAAAGCAGAGCTCAGGAACTAGGTAACGGAAACATGTCCGCGCTGACAAAATCTGAGATGGCAGAACGCCTGTTTGAAGAGCTCGGTCTCAACAAACGGGAAGCCAAGGAGATTGTTGAGCTGTTCTTCGAGGAGATCCGCACCTCGCTCGAGAACAACGAGCAGGTGAAGCTGTCGGGATTCGGCAACTTCGACCTGCGCGACAAGAGCCAGCGGCCCGGTCGCAACCCCAAGACCGGCGAAGAAATTCCCATCTCCGCGCGACGTGTGGTTACCTTCCGTCCTGGGCAGAAGCTGAAAGCCCGAGTAGAAGAATATGCTGGAACCGAGCCACAATAATGAATTGCCCGCAATCCCGGGGAAGCGCTATTTCACCATAGGTGAGGTCAGCGAGCTGTGCGCAGTTAAACCCCATGTGCTGCGCTACTGGGAGCAGGAATTTCCGCAACTGAAGCCCGTCAAGCGCCGCGGCAACCGCCGTTATTACCAGCGCGAGGACGTCCTCACCATTCGTCAGATTCGCAGCCTGCTGTACGAGGAGGGCTACACCATCGGCGGCGCCCGCCAGCGCATGACCGACGAGGTCGGCGGCGTTAACGGGATGACCGAAGCCCAGGCCGTGGTCAGCGAAACCATCAAGGAACTGGAAGACCTCCTGCGGGTCCTCAAACCCTAACGTCATCCCCGCGAAAGCGGGGATCCAGCGACTTCAGAATTACGCGTCAAATCTTTGTAATACCGTACGGTTTGAGTATAATGCCGCCCTCGCGATGATCTGCAAAAGCAACGCGATCTCGGGGCGTAGCGCAGTCTGGTAGCGCACCACACTGGGGGTGTGGTGGTCGTAGGTTCAAATCCTGCCGTCCCGACCAAAAATAGAGGCCCGCCAGTAGGCGGGCCTCGTCATTTCTGGATGCCCGTAGACTAATCTTCAGGGCCCTATTATCGAGGGACGGGCATTCATACGTACCCGTTCGATTCGCGCGGCGGCATGGCTCAAATGGCCCGGTGCAAGGTGCGCATAGCGCAGCACCATCACGAATCCTGCTCATAGGCCCCAGTTATCCAGCGCGCCCTGAAACCTGTCGTACTCGTCTGTATAACCTTCCATTTCATGCCAGGTTTTCAAATCTTGCCAGGCAATCTCGTGGCTACCTGCAATGTCCAGGGCTTGTCGCCAACACTGACCGTCTTGCTCGAGGTAATACCATAGAAGACGATCCTTGATTGTGTCGGTTGGGTTCAGTAGTCGGACTGTACCGGTAGCTGTTTCGATGCTGGCAATCCGCGTGCTATCGATTTGCTCGTGTCCAATGGCCAGCGGAGCAGTCGGGAATTCAACTGACCACTGACAATCCGGATTTTCAAAATATTTCGTATTCCCGCGAGGAGTAAATCCAATCTTCGCAAGCGCCGCGGCAATTTTTTTTCGACGTGAATATGTCAGATCGATGAAATCAAGATCAAGTGAGCCGAAGCGCTCATTCGTGTAAATACAGACACAGCTGCCGCCAACCAACACAACGTCAATCCCGGTACTGGCGAGCGTTTCGACAATCAGGGCACACATTTCCGCCCTGGAGAGTGATGCCAGATCCATCAGAGTGGCTTTCCCGTGCGCCGGGGCCGCCGCCGTACAACGGTCAGGGAATCACGCAAATTTGCAGGCGCCATGCCAAGAGCTTTGGAGAGAAGGGCTTCCACTTCTGCAAGAAATGCGTATCGCGGATTGAACCTGTATACCCTGGTTCTCCCAGACAATTTGTTCACGAGCAGGCCATCACGTTCCATTCGCTTAAGCTGGTTTTGCACGGTGCTTACGTCCATGTCGTAAAAAGACGCGATTTCGCTGGCGTAGCCCTCGCTGCGCGCGGCCAGGAATAGCAATACGCGTTCTGCTCCTTCACTGCCAACAATGGCTTCAATCACCATCAACCGCCTATATACCGAAATATTCGGTTATATTACCTAAAATATCGGTACAATGAAAGTTGAGTGTTTTTGGCGAAAGATGAAGCCAACACTATCAATGCGGGGGTCACCGGGCTGTACGGAGGCGTATTGATTTACAACAATATTCCGACGGTGAAACTCGGAGCGCCGGCCGCCGGAGCGCCGGCCGCCGGCCGCCGGAGACATGGTTTACACTTTCTCCGGTAGCCACGGATACACCAGTGATACCCATGGCTCCCACGCGATTCGGCTGTCTTCAGCTAGACTGGGGGGTAAACCGGGTCGGAACAGTATGTATCCACAGGCGATCACACTACTTTTACTGCTGTGTGTCAGTCCGGCCCTGCCACAGGACTGGGATATCGGTGAGATTCGCGAGCACCCGTATCCCCGCCTGCAGGAGCGTCAGGACGAGCGCAACCACATGGTAGACACCCTGTTGCGCTACAGGGGCGGCGAACTGGCTGTGACCGACAAAGCGGTTATTCGGGCCATGCGCCATGTGCCCCGCCACCGCTTCGTGCCTGCCGCAGAGCAATCCCGGGCCTACCGGGATTCTCCCGTCACCATCGGCTACGGGCAGACTATTTCACAGCCCTATATGGTAGCGCTTATGACACAGCTGGCGGAGATTCGATCGGGTATGAAGGTACTGGAAGTGGGCACCGGGTCCGGTTACCAGGCCGCGGTGTTGTACGAGTTGACCGATGCCGTGTACACCGTGGAAATCATCGCGCCGCTGGCGACGCGGACAGCGGCATTGTTCAGGGAGTTGAATCTGGATGCGATCAGGGCGCGGGAGGCCGATGGTTACTACGGCTGGGCGTTTGACTCCGCCATACGGTTCGACCGGATCCTGGTGACCGCCGCCGCCAGGCATATCCCGCCACCACTGCTGCAGCAACTGGCCCCGGGAGGTCGTATGGTCATCCCGGTGGGGTCGCGCTGGGGCTTACAACAGCTGATGCTGGTCAGCAAGGATGAGGCCGGGGCGACCCGCACCCGCTCGCTGTTGCCGGTGCGATTCGTCCCCCTGACGGGCGGTCGCGACTAGCGCCCGTTCCGTCCGATCGGCATGATGTCAGGGGGCACAGAAAACGCCGCTTCGAACACGATACCGCGGCGGGAACTGCTGGCGTTGGCCTTGCTCAGCGCCGCGCTGTTGGCTTACGAGGTATTACTCCCCCGGGTCATCGCCATTCAGCACTGGCATCATCTCACCGAGGTGGTTATCGCTGTCGCCCTGTTGGGCATGGCCAGCGCCGCCGTGCTGGTGGCGGGCTGGTCCACAGCCGCGCAGGCTGAGCGGTACTGGCTGCTACCCGTTGCGGCCCTGGCGGCGGCCGCGACCATGCCCCTCAGTGTGGTGCTGGCCCAGCAATTGCCGCTGAACATGCTGGCGTTGCCCTGGTACGGCGAGCAGGGCGTCTATCTGCTGCTGTATGGCCTGTGTTTCGTACTGCCGTTTTTCTGCGGCGGGCTGTTCATCACCCTGGTGTTCACGTTCAGGTCCGGACGTATCGGCTCCTGCTACTGCGCGGACCTGGTCGGCGCCGCCGCTGGCGTGATACTGATCATGCTGTGGCTGGACGCTCCCGGGCTGCAAACATCGCTGGAATCGGCACTGATTCTGTGCAGCGCGCTGGCGCTGGCGGCATTTATGAGTGTGGCGCCGCTGAAGTGGCGTCCATTAGGTAACTCTGCCGTATTGGTAGTGGCACTGCTGCTGTTGCCCTGGGGAATGCAACTGGCGATCACGCCGTCGAGCTTCAAGGCTCTGTCGGTACAATTGCATGAGCGCGGCGCGGAACTGCTCGATCAACAGGATTCCTCCCAGTCGCGCCTGACGAGAGTCAGTAGTGCCGGACAGCATCTTGCCCCCGGGATGAGCCTGGGCAGCACGCTGCCCGCGCCGCGTCAGCAGCAACTGTTCAGCGATGGCGACGGGGCCATCCCGCTGCTGCTGGAGGGGCGGCTCCCCAGCCAGCGGGCACTGTTTAACCAGTCCATCAGTGGCGCGGCGTATATCCTCGCGCCACCTGGACCCCGGGTGTTGGTACTGCCCGGCAGTCACAGCTGGAACAGCTGGGGCGCCTTTTGGCATGGCGCAGCAACCATATCGCTGGTAGAGCCGGACCGGGCGCTTGCCGAGCTGCTGGACGGTGGCCTCCGTGCGGTCACGGGCTTCCTGCCCGATAACGCGCGCGTGCACCGTATCCAGCCCCGCAGGTTTCTCGAGACGAATGCCGGATTTTACGATCTTGTTCTCGCCGAAGTGGACAGCCAGGTGGTGGGCTCCCCCGCTACCCGTATCCAGTTGCTGCTGACCCGGCAGGCACTTGCGGCGACCCTGGACCGACTCAGCCCGCGCGGCGTTCTCGCGCTCGGCGGCCAGATGATGCCCTGGCCGCGCGATTCACTGCGGGTTGTGCACAGCGTGGCGACGGTGCTGCGGGAGCGCTATCCCGCCCCGGAGCTGCACCTGGTCATGATCCGGGATTGGCGCAACTACCTGCTGCTGGTCGGACGCAGTCCCTTCCGGGGTGAGCAACTCGGCGCGCTGCGACAGTGGAGCCAGCAGTGGCAGTTCGATGTGGTGGCCATGCCGGGCTACGATGCGGACGAGGACGAGATGTTTCATCAAAGTCCCGATGCCCATCTGGTTGCGTCGGTCCGGCAATTGCTGTCGGATAACGCCGGGCGATTTGTCGCGAACTATCCCTTCGATCTGTCTGTCACCGACGACAACCGGCCTTTTTTCTACCACTTCTTCCGCTGGGAGCACTGGCGGCAAGTCAGGCAGGCGCTCGGACAACCCTGGCTGCTCTACGTCGGTTGGGGTTATCTGTTGAACCTGACGGCCCTGGTCGCCTTGGCACTGGCGGCCGGCGCTGTCCTGCTGGTGGCGCCCCTGGCGGCGTCCGGTCTGCGGGTACAGGTCGCGGGCGTGCGTCTCGCCGTGCCAGCTTACTTCGGCGCCATCGGAGTGGGCTTTATGTTTATCGAGATCGCCCTGCTGCAGAAAGCGGTGCTGTTGCTGGATTCCCCCACCGAGGCCTTTGCCCTGGTCCTGGTCGCTCTGCTGCTGGGGGCCGGCCTGGGGAGCTACTGGGGCGGGAACAGGGTGCTGGCGGGTCGCGGCCTCTGGGTCCTTACCGCCTGTATCGCGGTCGCGGCCCTGTCCTACCCGCTGTTGCTGGATTACCTGTTTGCGCTGTCCCTGCGCTGGACAGACGCTGCGCGCTTGTCGATCCTGGCGGTGCTGTTAGCGGTGACAGCATTGCCCCTGGGCGTGATGTTGCCCCAGGGTATAGCGGCGATCCGCCATCGCGGCAGTGGCGCAGTGGCCTGGGGCTGGGCCGTCAACGGGTTCTTCTCAGTTTGCGGGGCACTGGCGGCACCGCTGTTGGCAATCGAGCTCGGCTGGCGGAGTTTATTCACCTGCGCCGCGGCGTTGTATCTCCTGGCGGGGTTCTGTCACGGTAGTCTGGTTCCTGAACAGCGAGGCACGAGGCAGGCACCACGGTCTGCGGGCAGCGACTGCTGATCTCGGCATACACTGCCGGTGCGTGCCGGATGTAGCGTTTGGAAAAATGGAACGGCAACAGGTGTTGCACACCGGCCTGGCTGGCAATTTCAGCACAGGCGATGGTGGTCAGGTGCTGAGTGCGACGCGCCTGCTGCCGGTGTTGTGACATGAAAGGGGCTTCGCAGAACAGGCTGTGTGCTCCCTGCGCCAGTGCCACCAAGCGGGTCCGATTGGCCGGGGTGTCGGCAAAGTCGGTGGCGTAGACCAATTTCTGCCCCGGGGTCACCAGTAGTAACTCTTCCTTCAGTCGGGAGACACGGTGACAGCTGCCGTCGGGCAGCGCCAGGGTCCGGTTCAAATCCCCGGCGAGCACAGCCTGCTTCAATTCCTGTAGCCAGCGACCTGATGGCAGGTCCAGGTCCTGAAGACGATCGCGGCGCACCTTGAGCTGTACCTCCGGCTCATAGGCGTACGCCAACACGGTCGTGCGGTGATCCAGCGCAGTGGCGCGCACCACAAAAGCAGGCTCTTTCCACACTACCCCGTCAACCAGCGGCAGGTTCTCCGTGCGCCGGGCCACGGCATGACCGGCCTGCACCTGGTAGCACTGCAGATGGTCCCCGTGCCACTCCCGCACCTCGAACCGTGGTGCCCGCTCCGCTACCCTGTCCCAGAGGATACCGTTGACCATCCCGGCAATCTGGCCGCCGAGACCGGGAGGTCCATAGCAACGACAGGCCGGCAGTTCACCGATGCGAGAACGCAGGAACCACATGAAACCACCAATATGATCGGCGTGAGTATGGCTGAGGAAGACATCGGTCACCTGATGGGCTGTCCGCGCCGTCATACGGCGCGGATCACCCAGGTCGAACAGCAGGCTGCGACGCTGGTGATGCAATTGCAGCTGTAGCAGGGGATCGCCGAACACACCGTTGACCAGGCACGCCGTAGAGGAGCCGATGCGGGCGACCGGAATCGGGCCGCAGTGGGCAGCCTTGCTGAGGGGCCCTCCATCCGGCAGAAACCCCGCCGTCGGAGGGGCAGGTGCCGGATCGGTTGGTAGTTTGCGATGAGGCTGTGCGGACTGCAACAGACCATCAATACTGATCGCGTCGCGGATCAGCAGTTGGTCCACATGCCCCGGCTCCGCTGCCAGCCGGGTGTGCAGCAGGTCGCCTCGTAAAGCAGTCACCTCACCCAGAGCCTTGCATCGGCCGGCGTGCAGCAGGGCGATCTGGCGACCCCGCCAGGCACTGGCGGCATCGCGCGGCGGTGCGGTGCCCAGCACCTGCACCTGCGCCAGCGGGAGGGTGTAGGTGATCGCTTTACGCATATGGTGACTCCACAGGCAGCGGCGTTGCTCCGTGCGCTGCCGCTGGTCGATAGCGCCAGTCCCGGTAGCATCGCGGACCAGTATCCGCACGCCACAGGCCTGCAGCATCCCTCGCAAAGAGGGGTTCTGATCGGCACCGAGCTGCCACCAGACGGTGTCGATACGGGCGCAGCGAGTCATGGCCGTCAACAGCTCCGCGCCACCCACCCCGCGCGCCAGGCCGGGGGCGAGGAGCAACAACCTGTCACACGGGTTACGCGCCAGCAGGCTATCGAGGGCGGTTATAAGGGGCAGGCGAAAACGAGCGGAGTCGAGGCTGCACAGCGGCTCGCAGTCTTCGTGCTGCCACTGCCCATCCCGCCAGCAGCCCAGATTGACCGCGCCGGGCACGCCGAAAGGCGGCAGGGACAGATCGGCCGAGACACAGGGGTAATGCTGCCTCTCCGCAGCCAGGAGTTGTGCCAGTTCGCGCAGTGGTGTGAGGCGGTCAGTGCCGGGCCCGCTGCACACCAGCACCCGGCCAGGTCCGTTCCGAAGTCGTTCGAACAGTTCTGCAGGGGAAGCGCCTGCGTCGTTCATACCATTAGCCTCGCGCTCTTTTCTCAGAGCGTGACTTGCGGCACAGCATAGAACCGCCGGTGAGCGTTTTCCGGGTGATTTTCCTGATCAGGTCACTGCGGCTACTGGACTCATGGGTTACAGTGTATTCAGTGTTTTGTTTGATAACACGATGCTTTATATATCCTACACCGGGAGAGGCACATCGTCACGACGGGGTCGAATCGCGGAGGTTTTGGCGAGGCGTTGACGGGTGGTGTTATGCTTGGCACGGTGACCTCGCTCTCCGGCTCCGTACTTCCCGTGACCGTTGCGCTCGAGGGCAAAGCCGACCTGGCCTTGAGCAACGCATACGGTGGCCTACCTGGCCTCAACGGAAGCCTCCTGGGTCAGCGGCCATTGCCTGGTTGTCAACGGCGCTTCTAAAGGTGGGTGAGCCTGTGCCGGGCCGCGGCACGGCCGGCACGCCGGCCGAAATAGGTGGCATCGCCGATCGACATGCCGCTGGCGTAGCCCTCGCCGCTGCGAGGCAGACCCGCGCTGCACCGCCCCGCGGCATACAAACCCTCGATGGTTGTGCCGTCTGGCCGTCGCACTTCACCATCAATGGTGGTATCCAGACCACCGAAGGTGAAGGCCGGGTAGTACATACCCGGCCCGATGGTGAAATCAAGCAGGGCGTAGGGTGGCTCGCAAAGCGGCCTCAAGAACTGGCTATCCTTATGGAAAAGTGGATCATCGCCCTGCGCGGCGAAGCGGTTATAGGTTTCCAGCGTTTTCGTTAAGGTGCCAACTGGAAAGCCCGCATCCTGTTCCAACTCTTCGAAGCTTTCACCCACCTCCACAACTTCGGGATTAGCGTACATGGGCGGTTCCTTGTAAATAGCGGCGTCCACCACCATATACACCTTCCGGTTGCTCTGGTTAAGGCAGTGGTGGGCGCCGCGGGCGTGATAGCAGTCCTCATTGATGAAGCGCTGCCCCTGCTCGTTGACGAATACGCCCTCGCAGAACTTTCCGTCCGGGTACCAGATAACTGAGACAAAGCCCTCGCCCATATTGATCGCAGCGGCACCGAGACTCATGCCCATCTGGATACCGCTACCAGTGTCGGCGGGATTGCCAATGGGAGTGGCATCCTTCAACCGCGGCGCGTACTTCTCCACCATCGCCCGGTTCATGATGAAACCACCGGTGCAGAGCACGACACCGTTCGCTGCCCGATAGGCGCGTACCTTACCATCCTGGCGGCAAAGCACGCCGACAACACGTTCGTTATCCACTATCAGTGTTAACACGCGGCAATCGTAAAGTACCGAAACCTCGGCCTGCTCCACCGCCTGGGTGAGCGTTGTCATCAAGGTAGCGCCACCTTCTTCCCATAAGGCTCGCGGTTTGTGGGCGCGCGGTGCGGGGGCCGCCCGGAGTGACTCCTCGAAACCTTTCTCATTACCTGAGTAGGCCAGAGATTGGTATTCCGGGGTGTTGGTGTGCTTGCCGGCATAGAACTCCGGATTGAATTCAACCCCCTGGTCCACAAGCCAGTGGTAATGTTCCAGGCTGTCGCGGCAATAGACACCGATCTTATCAGGGTCGCCGCCCGCGCCCGCGGCCATGGTCAGGTAGGCCTCCATCGCGTCGACGCTGTCCATGAACCCACAGTCGTGTTGAATTGGCGTTCCACCACCGAGATAGATCTGCCCGCCGGCCAGCGCTGTGGTCCCGCCGCTGCCGCTGGCCACTTCCATCAGAGTGACTCGCGCACCGGTTTCTGCCGCTTCGAGTGTGGCACAAGCACCGGCACCGCCAAAGCCTACAACGATAACGTCGGATTCGTCATGCCATGTATCAATATTCTCGGCCCTCACCGGCTGGCTGGGAGTATAAGTGGAGTTCATGTAGTCCATCTCCGCGAAACTGGAGGCCAGTTAAAGCAATGGAGCGCTAAACTGATTTTTTGTTGATTCAGTATAAGCCCCCATTTCGGAGAGTACACCAAACCAGGGCACCTGCTGGAAGTGGCCGGCGGCGGGATCACAGCGTTGGCCGGCGGGCAGGTCGGGTCACCGGGCAAACCGGCCAGTTGTACGTATCCAGGCCTACTGTTTTGAAAAAATGTATAGAACATCGGCGTAATTACAGCCTTTCTGATTTAATTTTTGGGTATTATGTGCGTCTTGGAAGCAATCGGATCAAAACTGGTGAGTGATTACGACGACTTATGTTTTTTGATTATCATGACCTTCGAGGATTACGAAAGGAGAGTGGCACATGAGTTCGAGATCTCGAAATGGACCAAAATGCGCATCAAAGATCGGCATCGGGCTGTATTCACGCATATCGGCCGATTTGGAGCCACGCGCAGCGTTGACCTCGCAAGGGCAATAGGTATTCGTCCGCAACCAATGATGAAACATGTGCACGAGCTGGAATCCCTGGGACTGATTTCCCGTAGACCCGATCCGACCGATGCACGGGCAAAGCTGATCGAGTTCACTGCTGCGGGGAAGCGCTTGAACAGACACTTCATTGAAGCGACAGAGAGAGTCGAAAATCAATATCTTGAAATTCTGGGCGAACGGAAACTGAATCAGTTGCGCTCTGCCCTCAAGATCCTTAACAACGTGAATGATAAAGACAAGGGCCGATAACGGGCCTGTTAGTACGCGAGGCAATTAAAGGCAGCTTCGGTTGAATCGATCGCGCATCCGATTGCCGGGGTCAGCCAGCGCCCGGTCAGTTTCGTGCCCGCAAATGGTTGCTCAGTGTAAGAGACACGTCGAACGCAAGCTGATGTATACTCCTACGCGTCAGTCTATTTCAGCGAGAGAATGCAGCCCTGAGTAAGCAATCAAAACCCGTGGGGCGTGAAGAAGTCAAGCGAGCCCTGGTAGAAGCGAGCATCGCGCTTTTTTCAGAACGGGGCATCAGAGCGGTGCCCATTCGCGACATAGCACAACAAGCCAATGTCAATTCAGCGCTTATATACCGTCATTTCGGCAGTAAGGAAAAGCTGGTTGAGGCCACCGTGGCGGAACTGGCGGAGAGAATGGAGCCAGTGTCATACGACGAAGACGCCACCGGTACAGAGTTGCTCCACGCCTCCTTTCAGATGATCAGGCGCAATCCGGAGGTATTCCGTATTCTCGCCTACCTGGCCCTGGAGAAAACGGATGCGTCGGTCTTTGCAAAGCTCAGGAGTCCGGCACTTGACCACATGGTCTGCCAGATAGCGGCGGACCAGAAGACCGGGGACTTATACGATGGTGTTGATCCTAAAGTGTTGCTGGCCTCCAGCTACGCTTTTGGTCTGGGCTGGCACATTTTTCGCCCGATGCTGCTTGCCATGGCGGGAATCCCTAAGAGCAAGGAGAGGAAAGTGCGCTCCGAAATCTTCGATTTGTGGTCCGACGCCATCACGCGCTAGCAATGCCCGCATCAGAGGCGAGGAACAGTGCCGCAAGCGCCACGTCCTCAGGCGAGCAAGGTATCCAGATCAGTCTCCATAAATGGTTCCCCCTGGCCAAGAGCCGCAATCGGTGCCAGGTTCAGACCCTGGCGGGCGATTTCCTCGGCGAAGGCTGAACCCATCCCTTGGGCGGCACCAACAATGAGCGCCCAGGGCACGTATTTGCTGTGAAAGAAGTCGCGGGATGATTCCGCCAAGAACACACCCCATTATGTTTGCTGCAACGGATTGAGACAGGGTTGAGGGTTCTTCCTCACGGCACAGTGTAAACATACGTATACATCCAGTAAAGTCGGCAACTGTGCTCGACCGGCCGGTTCCGGGCTTGTCTATTTCGTTCCTCGCGAGTATAGTGTACTCAAATGATTACACTACAATAGATGGAGCGCCGCCTTGTTCCTGTATTTCAATCTCGACTACTACTTCACGATGATCCGCCGGGTCTGGGGTAAAAAGCACTGGAAAGGTCGCCGGAAACTCCTGTTCCGTCTGCTGGTACTGGTTCCCCTCATCTACCTCTTCCACTCCCTGTTTTTCTTCCTGGATAAGATCGTATTTCCGGGACTGTGGTTTCAAAAGGTGGACCAGCCGATCTTTATCATTGGGCACGCGCGCAGTGGCACCACCCTGCTGCAGCGCCTGATGAGCCAGGATAGGGATCGGTTCAGCTACTTTGTCTACTGGGAAATGTTTTTCCCCTCATTGCTGGAAAGAAAACTTATCCGGGGCATGGGCATTCTGGATCGGGTACTGCTCAACAGCTATCTTTTCAAGCGCCTTCAAGCCTGGGACGAGAAGACCCTCGGCAAATTGGAGATGCACGAGATGGGGCTATGGGTTCCCGAGGAAGATGATTTCGTCAACACCACCAGCTTTTTTTCCGGTTACTGGCAAATTCAGGTGCCAATGATGGACGAAATGGACGTTTTTCACCTGGATCGTAAACCCGCCGGCTTGCGCCGGCGCATGATGCGCTCATACAAGGAGTGCCTGCGCCGTCAACTCTATCTGCAAGGCGGCAACAAAATTCACCTGTCGAAAAATCCTTTTTACTGCGGCCGGGTGCAGACGCTGATCGATACATTCCCGGACTGTAGGATCATTATCAATATGCGAGATCCGATGGAGTGCGTGCCGAGCATTCTCAAACTGATGGTGCTGAACTATAAGCTCAACGGATGGACCGAGGAGGACTACCTGGAATCTACCCGGATAATCAGGGATATGGCCTATGACTTCTTCCGCCTGCCCAAAGAGGTGCTGGCACGAAATCCCCAGGTGCCGCAGATGGTGGTGGATTACAGAGAGCTGACAGCCCAACCCAGGGCGACCATTGAAAAAATCTACGAGACACTCGGCCTGGAGATTACAGAACAGTTCCGCACTGTCCTGGAGGAGCAGGACGAGAAGGCGCGCAAGCACGAAAAACGCGGAAATTACAGCTACAGCGCAGACGACTACGGCTTCTCTATGGTGGATGCCATACGAGAGTTGCCGGAATTCTATGCACAATACCAGTGGGCGTCGGAAAAGCAGTCACGGGACACAATAGCGTCGAGGAATTCTTGATGAGCGCAGAAACTGTCGAACAGATTGAACGGGACAAGGCTGAACTGCGAGCAGCCTGGGACGAATTGATCGCGGAATTGCAGCTGGCACGGGAAGCCATCGACAACCCGAAGTACTTTCCCCCCGAGGCGTCAAACCGGAATCTGGCAGAAGGATACCGCTACCTCGCAGGTTTCGTTCACCACGGTATCGAGCGCACGTTCTTTGGCGACCCGGATTTTCCGGCCTTTCGTAACGGGCTGTCCGTTTTCAACAAAGGCACCATCGAGAACAGCGACGCAATCTATTTCTACGCCCCGATCGACGGGAGGCAGCGTTACCTGGTCAAGGGCAAGGCGGAAGATTTCAGCCACTGGCAAGGCGAGAGGCACCCCGGAGATGGCCCAAAAGCACCCCATTACCTTTACTTTGAATCGTCCAGTGGGCCAATGTCGGGGGATACGGGTGACCTGAGTGAACTCCGCCCGGGTTTCCGCACCGGCTTCGGCACCCTGGACAGCAGTCAACTGCAGGTGAGCGATTCCGGTGAAATCGAGCTGCTGCTGGCCCCCGACAGGCCCGAGGGCTATTCCGGAAACTTTATCTGTACGCGCAAACCACCAGGCAAGCGAGACTCCCATGGTGAAGATCGTTACGCCACTTTTATCTCTGGTCGGCAGCTGTTTTACGACTGGGAGACCGAAGTGGCGATTCCGCTGACCATTACTCCGCTTGACCGGGTCGGGCTACACCCGGAGCCCCTCGATGCGGCGCAGGCCGCGCAGAATTTACGCAATATGGGCGGCATCATCCGCGGACAGATGCATTTCTGGCTCGATTTCTACGACAAGATACTGAATATCAAGGGCAGCCATGGCACCCCTGAAGACGGCCAGTTTTTCTTTCCTATCAACGGCTACCTGAAGCCCAATGCTGCTGGCGCCGCAACTGGCGGCGGCATGAGCACCAACGTCTATGCCGGTGGTCTCTACGAATTGAAAGAGGATGAAGCGCTCTACATCGAAGCCAGGTTCACTGGCAACCCGGTCTACTCCAGCGTGCACCTGGGTAACCTGTGGGGAGAGTCCCCTGACTATGCCAATCACCAGAGCAGCCTCAATCTGTTCCAGATGCATATGGGGCCCGACGGAGTTCAGCGCTGGGTGGTCGCACATCGCGATCCCGGCGTCCAGAACTGGCTGGACACCACCGGCCTCTCCGTGGGCTGCCTGTCGCACCGCTGGGCCTATTCCGAACTGCCCGAGGAAAAGGACTGGCCAAAGATTACCGCCACGAAGATACCCTTCGACAAAGTGCGTGAGTATTTTCCGGAGGATATGCCAGTGCTGACGGAAGAAGAACGTCGTGAGGCCATCTATATTCGCCAGCAGCATGTACAGCGTCGTTACAGGGTGTTCTAGAGCCCGGCGACGGCGTCGTCGCCGGACCACACCGCATTCCGGTTCGCCGGTAAACGATGCCCGGCACCATGCTCATGTCGTGGGGGCCGCGGTCCCTGCCATGCGGCGGGCGCCGCAGCTGGGGCAGACGCCCTACCTGTTCCACTGTCAGGAAGACTGACGCAATCCGAGCCGAATCGCTGCGGGCACCAGCAGCGCCGCCAGTACACCGGCCCAAATGCCCTTGAGCAATGCATATTGCAATGGTGTCAGGCTTTGGATCTGCGCGAGCCACAGCACAGCCAGCAGCACCGGTGCAGCGACCGTCAGTCCAATAACACCAAAGCAGACAGCCGCCAGCCAGGTGTTGGTCGGGAGGTGGCGCGCCCAGCCTTGTTCGTCGCTGTTCAGGCCAGGCCAGACGCCCTTTGCGCGCTTGGCACGATGCATCCAGATAAATATCGCCGAGATAATGAAGGAAAGTAGGAATCCGGTGAGCAGAAGATCGGGCCCGTAGCCGTTTTCGCCCCAGGCAAAAATTGCAGGGTGCTCATGCAATAACCAGTATGCCAGGCCACCATTAATCAGAAGATTGATGACCAGGTTGGAGAGGCTTTCCCGGCGGATATGCGCTGCGAGCGAACTGGACATGGGATACCTGTGACTCCGGCGGTTATTGTACGTAGGACATTGCACACTCTCGCACGTCCCGCCAAGACAACAGGTTGGGGCATCGTGCCGTATTTACACAACTCGCTCGTTTTGGCGCCATGCGCAACGTAGACATCGCAGGGGCGCTTGGCATTCGTCCGCAACCCATGATGAAACATGTGCACGAGCTGGAATCCATGGGCATGATTTCCCGGCGACCTGACCCAACGGACGCCAGGGCAAACCGATCGAGCTCACGGCGACCGGAAAGAGCATGAACGCGCGTTTCGTGAGTGCGGCCGATCGTGCCCGCACTCAGTATCTTGAAATTCCGGGTGAACGGAAACCGAACCAGCTACGGTCTGCGCTCAAGCTGCTGAACAATCGGAACGACAAGGATGAAGATCGCTAACTGCTGACCCTCCGGCACGCCTCTATTGCTTCCGTAGGAAGTCGCGGAAGAAGTGTCTAGCGGCCGAGGTCGACCAGTTATCGTGATCCTCACCAAAGCCTGTCACGCCTCCAAATCGCCATTCCGTCAGACAATTCCAGGTGTACAGGTTGGGGTTGATATGCATGGATATTTTGTTGAGGCACTGACCCTCCGCGCGGAAACTTCTTCCCAGTTCATCCTCGGCCTCGATCAACACTCGCAACGGCGCTCCGGTGGTCGGGTCGCGTTCCACCACGGTCCGCCGGCCGCTGCGGAGCTTGGCGTAGTCACCGTCTCTCAGATAGTAGCCGTGTATATTGACACACTCCCCCGCGGTGAATTCCATGCCGATCATGTGAAAGGCGTTGTTGTCATCCGCGGTGGCGTAGCTGTAGCCACCTGCCATGGCGCCACTTCCGTGGATGTCAGCACTGAGCTGTGAGCGCGGTCCCCAGGTTCGGTCCCGCATGCCGTAGCTGTCGACAGTAAACGTTTCCCCTCCAATGCGCATCTTCCCCTGGCAGCGCCCGGGATGTTCATAGTGAAGGTCCCCCAGGTAGTTGGGTGGCGCGATGGCGGTAAACGTCAAATCAACTTCCACCTCCCGGGCATCAGGGTCCAGGTAGTGAATGTGGTATTTGGACAGCGGCTCCAGGCAGCGAATGCTGATCCCGTTGGCCAACTGGATATCCGTCAGGTCCTGGTCCGGCATCGGCAGGTGCCAGAAGTTCTTGCCGAATCGGATGGTGTGGGGCTCGTGACCGGAATCATCCCAGAAGAAAGCGCCGGCGGCGCACACCCCCTGGTTGGGACGGAAAAACGGGTACAGCTGGCCCGATAGCCTGCGCTCAGGCAAGGTAAAGGTGAACCAGCAGGTCTCCGACCAGAAGGGGTCGTCGCTCGTTGGCGGGTGAAAGCGATCATCGGGATGCATTTTCATAAGCTCTCCTGTACTCCAGTCTATTCGTGTCGCTGTTCCAGCATGTCTGCCAGCATGTCTGCCACGGGGTTCTCCAGCCAGATCGTCTGGTCCGGTGGCTCTTCGCCCCTGGCCATGGAGCGGTTTGTCACCCGGACCACCATGGCGGCGAAGCGCGCAGCGGCAAACAGCTCGTAGAAATAGAGGTTACCGAGGTATTGCCCGCTGCAGTGCTCGTAATGGGCCTGTTGTTCGTCGCGTGTCGGTTCGCCCTGCAGCCGCGCGACGCCTTGCCCCTCGTGGGCAAAGCGGTCGAACATCAGCCAGTAGCCGACATCCAGGGCGGGAGGGGCCACGGCGAAGTTCTCGAAATCACAGACGCAGGCGCAGCTGCAATCCTGCCAGATGATATTGCCGAGCCTGGCATCGCCCCAACTCAACGCGAGGGATTGCTCCTCGGGGATGTTCGCCAGTAACCATTTATAGGCGGATTGGAGTGGTGGATGCGTACGGCCCTTCAGCTCGCGCTCGGTAAACTGACGCCATATCTCCAGCTGCTTGTCGATACCCGGATTCCCTTCCACCAGCCATTCCACGCCCGCCTGCTGCCAGTCGAGCCGATGGATATTGGCAAGCACTTCCAGGCCGTTGTTGACCATCCGGCAGCGTTGCTGCGGCTCCATCTCGGTAAAAAACCCTTCGACGGTGTAGTTGGGGTCTTCGATCGGCACCTGACCCTCTATGAAGCTCATGACAAAAAAAGGGGCGCCCAGCACACCCGGATCATCTTCAAACCCGATAAGGGGTGCGACGGGTATACCGGGACGCCCTGAAAGGACCTCAATAGCGCGGTACTGCAGTTCGATCTCCACGGCAAAATGGTCCGTCTGTTGCGGATAGACTGGGGGTTCGCTGGATTCTATCCGGACGACGACCCGATCCTGGTTACGCCGGCCATGCCGGGAGTAGCTGACGGGCATGATCAGGGTGGTTGCCGAGTAGCCACTGCCCTTTGGGCGGTCTGTCCCCCCCTCCAGCCTGACGGACTCCACCCCATGCCAATGCCGGTTCAGCCATTGCTGCAGTGCTTCGTCAAACGCCCCCCCGACTCTCATGGGTGGGTTACCTCCCGGGCTAGGTATTGAAGCGCTGTGCGGGCGGCCGTGGCGCACCTGGCTAGTTTCTTCATTATTATGGCTTTACTTATATAGTAATTTAAAGTGATAATAATCATAGATGATTAAGCGGCATGTCGCAAGTTGTTTAAAAAAATTCTCCAAGGCCGTTATTCCATCCTGAAGACCTTTTCCTGGTTCAACTATATGAAGGTTCTGGCATTATCGAAGTCGTCAAAGTAACTAATGATGATAATCATTAAAAGTCACTATATACTGACTGAATATTGAGCCGATGAATGCAGAACAAGCTAACTAACAGGAATGCGGAGTAGCGTAAAATGATTGAAGCCGAACAGCGGGTGGTTGATGGTGCTGTCTGGGATGAGTTTTGCGACTCGCTCAAGGCGGCAGGTAAGGTTATCCGAAGTGAAAAAGCGCCCAGAGATGCCTTCAACCAGGCCGAGGGATACCGCTACCTGGCTCGCCTGCTGCGGGGCGGACTGGAGAGTTTCCTGGAGTATCGTGATCCCTTGTTTCCCCAGCTGCGATGCGGCGTGCACGAGACAATCAAGATTGGCGCCGACAATCCGGATAACCGCTACGAGAGCGCTGCGATCAGTCCGAATTTTGACTATCGAATTTATGGCAAGCGCGGCACAGTGGATTATCTGGGGATAAGTTCGATCAGTAACAAGTATGCAGCTGGCGGCACCATGGAAGTGACAGGCCACATCGATCATCGACAGCTGACGATCGACGACGAGGGTGATATCGAGATTATTGTCAGCCACACTGAAAAACCGGGTAACTGGCTGCCCATGGCGGAAAATTCTAACGCCATTACGGTGCGCCAAACCTTTCAGGATCGCATCAGTGAAAAGCGCGCCGAGCTGAAAATCGAGCGGATCGGTGCTGCTGCCGATCGGCCAACGCCGCTCACCGCCCAGGCGTTGGAGCAGGGCTTGAAGGGGGCGGCCATGTTCGTCCGGGGAACCGCGAGCATGTTCGAGGACTGGGCCGAGAGCTTCCTGCCCACCCTGAACGAGCTTCCCCCGGCTGACCAGGAATACTGCCAGTCCATTGGTGGTGATCCCAATATCTTCTATTTCCATAGCGCCTGGCGCCTTGCCGCGGACGAGGTGCTGGTCATAGACGCGCCGGAGATCCCCGTGTGCCAGACCTGGAACTTCCAGCTGGACAACTGGTGGATGGAATCACTGGACTATCGCTACCACACCATCCACGTCAACAAGCATACTGCGTATTACAATGATGATGGCAGCGTGCGCCTTATCGTAAGCCATACCGATCCCGGGCTGTCCAACTGGATCGAGACGGCAGGTCACCCTATGGGCACCATGTGCTGGCGTTGGATTGGTGCGGACAGTCACCCGCTACTGAGTACTCAGGTCATGAAGCTGGCGGATCTCAAATGACTTCCGAGATCAATTTTGATGCCGATTCCGTGGTAGATGAGGCTGTAGAGCGGACAGGATTTGACGACTTCGGTGAGACGCCGTATCGCGAAGGTCTCGAGGCGCTGCTTGCGACCTATGACCGCAACGTGCCTCACCCGGTGGCCCGGAAACGCTGCCACGCCCGGGTCCGGTCCCAGCTGGCGACCCGGCTCAGACTTGAAAATGCCTTCAAAAGTATCGACGGCTGGCAGACCGAGGAAATTCGTGCGCCAGTGTTCGTTACCGGGTTGCCGCGTTCGGGCACTTCGGCCCTTTCCAACCTGCTTGAAGTGGATCCCCGAAATCGCAGTCCACTTCAGTGGGAGGTGCAATTTCCGGACGTATGGCCGGGTAGCAGGCCGGGAGAGAAGGACCCCCGCTATGATTCTCTGGCCAGCGCTATAGAAGCGTCGCGTGATTCTGAATTTGCCAGGATTCATTACCTGGATGCGAATACGCCGGCGGAGTGCGTGCAGCTGCATGTTTACGCACTCCATGGCGTATTAACGGGCGTGGAGGTGATGCTTGAACCCTATCGCAGCTGGTTGCTTGCGCAGGACTTTGGGCCACTGTACCGCTTCCAGAAAAAGGTCATGCAGTTGCTGGCGTGGCGGCATCCCGGCAAGTGCTGGATGCTCAAGGCGCCCGCCCATATGTGGGGCATCGACGCCATCCTCGAGAACTTTCCGGATGCGCGTTTCGTCTGGTGCCACCGCGATCCGCAAATAGTCGTCCCTTCCATAAACAGCATGACCAGAACACTCATGAAGAAGTACCTGGAGGACTACAGCCATCTGGATATGGGAGAGATCGGCCGCAAGGTGATGGAGTGGTATGCGCTGTCGCTGGAACGAGGCCTGGAGCAACGTTCCCGCCTTCCGCAGAAGTTGTTTGTAGACAGCTCCCAGCAGGCATTTGTCGATGACCCCATGCGCGTAGTGGAGAAGGTGTATGACGCTTTGGGTATCGAGCTTGGGCCCGATACCCGGGCAATGATGCAAGCGCACGTAGACGCGAATCCGAAAGGCAAGCACGGCAAACATGAGTACCATCTAGAGGAATATGGACTGACCCGCCAGATGGTTGATGAACGATTTGCCTTCTATACGAACGACCAGCGCTGGCCCATCAGTGCATGACGGGGACAGGGCGTTATGCCCGGGGAGGAAACAGCTTGAGAAAGGATGTATGAATGCTCACTTAAGCGGTAAGCGTGTTCTTGTCGTTGGTGCCTCTTCCGGTATTGGTTCGGAAGTGGCTCTACACGCCTCTCGTGCTGGCGCCCGCGTAGCCATTGCCGGACGCCGGTTGCACAAATTACAGGAGGTAGCAGTTCGCTGTGGTGATCAAAGTCTTGCGATAAGGTGTGATGTGCATGAAGAAAGCGATTGCAGGGACTTGATCGACCAGGTCGTCAGTATCTTTGGCGGCCTCGACCAGATTGTCTACTGCACGGCAATTAATCCGCTGCGCAAACTGGCTGATGCCGAAGCTGCGCTTTGGCACGACGTGATGGCCACCAACGTAGTCGGGGCGTCGCTGGTAGTGCGGGCAGCACTCGCACCACTGCGCGCAGTTGGTGGTAGAGTAGTAGTCATTTCCGCAACGTCGATTGCTCGCCCCCTGCCCGGCATGGGCCCCTATGTTTCAAGTAAAGCGGCGTTGGAAACAATGGTGCGCGCCTGGCGTTCTGAACATCCGGACATCAGCTTTTCCAATGTGGCTGTGGGCAATACTGTGGGTACGGAGGTGAGTGCCACCTGGGATCCCGAATTGTTTGAGGAGCTCCTGGCCGTCTGGCTGGCGGGTGGCTATGTCACGGATAATGGCCCCGGTGCGATGTCGGTACCGGATTGCGCAACGGCAATTCTGATGGCGATGAGTTCCCCCGTTGATTTGCGCCATGTCTCAGTGAACCCGGCCCCAGAGAATGATTAATTTGATTGGCAACCGAGGATACGGCAGTGGATAAACGAACGATTCCGCGGTACCTGGCAAACCAGTACGTGCGCATCGTCGATGATTGTAAATTCGACCAGATGACCACCATCATGTGGCCGGACTTCAGCCTGCAGGGCCCGGGCTATAGCGTTGACTCCTGCGAGGGGTTCATTGATATTCTCGAATTCCTGCGCAGATATAGCCGAACCTTTCATCAACTCGGATCACAGTTTGGTGAGTGGGAGGGTGAGGTCTACCATGGGGAAACCTATTGCGTTGCATCGCACTTCTATTCAGAAGATGGGCAGGAACGCAAACTGGATATGGGTATTCGTTATCGGGAAACCATCGAAATCCGTGAGGGTCAGGCCAGGTACAACACACGCCACCTGAATCTCGTGTGGACCGAAGACCGGCCGCTGGGAGCTAACTCATACTCATGACCCGAAAGGTTGCCTTTGTTACCGGCGCCAGCCGTGACATCCGCGCTTGTGCAGCTATCTAATCAGCCCGGGATGGCTATGACCTGGCCCTCACGGCGCGCACACTGATATAAGGTGAAAGTAACGAGTACAGTAGCTGGGAGTCCACAAGCACTGCAACGCCAGGTGTCTGGAAACGACTGCCGCGGCGTGTCGAGAGCATGGCGCCGCGGTCCTGTTGCTGCCTTGGATATCCTCGATCTCCAATCAGTTCTGGCAGCGGCCGAATGCGCTCTGAACAATATCCGGATCAACCCCACACGTTGTAGGCAATAGTTTATCCGAAAATATTCATTCTTTGGGTGACGGTGCGCCTTTATTAAATAGGTGACTGTATTTTTCCATATTCCCGTCCTTTTCCCATTCCTTTAGAGCACGCTCAAGGCCCCAAAAATCTGGAATTCCGTACATGAAATTCCATTTTCCAGACCCTCCGTAGATGAATTCGCTGATGCCCTCATAGGAGTAGTCGTGGCCGGCAGACGGCTCACCCGGTAGCGTTTCGTACCACTTGTTGACCACCCGGGAATCGTCAATAACGTGCCAGATGCTCCTGTTTGGAAGAAACTCTGGCCAGTTTTCCTGGGACCACTGAATGATTGCGTCGCGACCCTTGAATGTCCCGGACTTGCAATTTCCACCAATCGCGTCTTCAGCGAGCATCTCATACATTTCGTCCAGATCTCTACGATCAGTGGCAGCTCGCCACCGTATGAATAGTTCAGACACTTCGTTGCGATCAAATTCGGCCATAGTCTTTTCCCTGTGTGGTCGGCAGAGCGTTCATCTTCCGAGAGATTCACGAGTCGCGCCAAGCCGGCATCAGTACATCTACCGGGTTGCTTGTTGTTGCCGTATTCATTGTCTCGGAGTAAATAGGCATTATAAGTTATAATAACATAAAGTTACGAACATGCGAATTCCGTCAGTTCTTTCAAGTAGGCTCATCGGTATAGCCGGTTCACCTTCTTAACCGTCCTTTCAGTTTTGGACATGCTCTTATCCAGATCACTCTGCTTCAATTAAAAGTAGCGGAACGGTCTCTTGGTGAATCAGGCGCTTTGGTTCGTCGCTCACATTTAGTAATTCCTCCAACGTCTCTTGATCGCCTCCTGTCGTACAGCTACCTCACGTTCCCGTTGCTTCTGGGTCACTTTCCCGATATCGGGAGGTAGTATTTTTCGCAGCTCGTTTACGTGAACGAGCATGGCTTCGGCGCTTGGTATTAGAGATTCTTGAGGTACCTCTCTAAAGCTGTATCTGATTACGAAGCTGCCAAAATCGTAGCCAGTAGTGTCCACCCATCCAGGTACGCCGGGATCTTCCTTCGCAATAATGAAGTAGCGCGTGCCATCGCTGGCCACGGGTAGTTGTGCGCCAGTTAGGCTACTGACATAGTTCTGTTGGTCTGGACCCTCAAACCAACGATTGTTTAGCTGGAAGCCAATATAATGCGGTTCTACTGGAGCAGTGGTCTTGACCAACAATACATGCTCTTCTGGAAGTTCGTATACACCGCCCGCGTAAAGCTGGCCGGCGCCTGCTACCCCGCCTGCGACTCCGTCCGATGGCAGGGCGGGAGGATTTATACCGTTAAGGGGAAGAGTCATAATCCCGTCACCGTTCCGATCGCCGGCGATTTCCAATGCTTGCTCCTGCAGTAACTGCCAGAACCGAATTTGATTTGGGAGTTCACGGGCAATCTTCGAAAGCTTGCGACTCATGAAATCCGCGTCGATTGGTTTGCGACCCTTGCCGGTCTTGTCAATTCGAATGATCGACAGTTCCAGGGGAATTTCATCCTCCCAGTCGGAGAACACCTCACGAACTGACAGGAAATTGGCTTCCACTTCGCGAGTGGTATTTGTTGCCTGGCAGGTTATGGACTTGCGTGTCTGTAGAAAGCTAGCGGTGTATCCTTCGGGCCGCTCCGGGCCCAATAGAATTTCGAAGACACCGGAATCGTCAACCTCAAAGTCAAATGAGCGAATACTATCGAGTGTTTGGCTCCGACACTCCCGCATCTCGCTCAGGGTGCCGGTATCGCCCGGTACATTGGTGATTGTCTGAAAGATGACGATTCGGGGAGCTTTGGGCCCAGGCACTCTCCCGGAACTTCGCCACTCCTCCGTATTCATGGCTTTGCCGGTCACTTTATAGAAGCTCGACGCATTAACAGGTGCCTTCAGGTACATAGTGTCAGGATTCTCGCCTGTCCATTTTCGCAGCATATCCACTGAACGGTAGAACTCCGGAAACTCCGGGTCCATACGCATTTCCATTTCGATCATGCGTCCCAAATGCGCTAGTAGATAGCGATAGCCTTCGGCGAGCTCACGATCCGAGGGCTGAGCCGGGAAGAGACCCTCATCTGTAATATTTTCCTGCGCGGTTTCGATTCCGGAAACAAACTCCGACCACGACTCATTGAGGTTTCCATTCTGGACGGTAGACGCGAAGCTACACGAGCCACACATGATTATGGCGATAGCTATCGCCCGCTGGGTTAATTTCATAGCTGCTCTCCTTTAAACAAAACGAGATCACGCGGTATAGGTAATCTTGGCGTCAATTCGCGTGTGATAAAATCCGCTCGTCTGTGGCTACAAAGTCCTCTTCACTACCCTTCAACTGCTCATGCCTTGTCGAAGGTTATTGGCATTGCGCGAATACCCTGGACGAAGTTCGACTGGATATACTTCACGGGGCCGGCAAACCGGGGGTTGTTCATACGACGCAATACCTCGCCCAACTGGATCTTCATTTCCAGCCTGGCCAGGTGCATGCCGAGGCAGTTGTGCTTGCCGTAACCGAAGGAGCGCATGTGCCGCTTGAAGTTGGGAATGCGCGAAGGCCGGTGGATATCGAACTCCTCCGCATCGTCGCCAAACAGGGTCGGGTCATGGTTGGCGCCGTGATAGTACATCACGATCTTGTCACCCTTCCTGATTTCGACTTTGCCCAGTTCCGGGGCCACATGATCTTTGGTCGCCGTACGACGCATACAAATGAAGGATGTGTTGTAGCGGAGCATTTCCTCGATGGCGTCGTCGAGTGCCGCCGGGTGTTCCTGCAGGTAGCGGTACTGTTCAGGGTGCTCCATCAGGTTGCGCATACCTTGGGCAATGGCGGTGCGCGTGCTCTCGTTTCCGGCTGACATCAGCATCAGGCAGGTCCACAGGAATACTTCGTCACTCATCGGCTCGCCCTGCATGCTGCTGTTCAGCATCTGGGTGCACAGGTTTTTCTCAGTACGCCCGCGCCATTTCTGGGCCATCCCGGCGAAGTAGCCGATGACCTGCATCGCCGCCACTTCTGCCGGCGTCATGCCATCGGCGCCAGGGACCTGGGTAAACTCGGGATCGTCACCAAAGAACATGGTATTGGTCCAATCGAAGAACTGCCGGCGTTCTTCCATGGGGATCTCAAATAACTCGAGGATGGTGATGAGTGGCATTTCCGCGGCGATGTCCTCGACAAACTCGCACTCGCCCTTGTCAATTACCACGTCCACCACCTCTTTGGCGACCCGGCGCAGTTTTTCCCCGTAACTCGCCACTGTGGCTGGCAGGAAATTGTCGCGGATGAGCGTCCGGTACTCCAGGTTCCGTGGTGGGTCCATGTTCAGAAACATGTTCTGCTGTATGTTTTCCACCTGTTCCTTTGACATCTCCATCGGTATTGCGCTTCTGATCTCGGAGGAGAACAGGTGATTATTCATGGACACATAGTCGATCGCCTCCTTCTGCAGAACAGCCCAGTAGGGTACTCCCGTGACCGGGTCCTCGATCCTGACAGCCGGGCCGGCTTCGCGAATTTCAGCGATACGGTCGTTGGGCATGCCCTCGCCAATGAGTTTTGGATCCATCAGGTTGGCGTAGGGGCAGCGATCGGCTTGCCCGCTGACAGACATGGACTTACCTCTTGTTCGTGTGTTTAGCTACCAGTAGTAGTGCAGTTCCACCCCGTACATGCGCGGTGGCGTGATCGTCGCACCGCCCCAGCCCAGTGTATCGACGTTCGGATTGCCACCGTTCACAAAGTCCTTGTCCTGCAGGTTGGTGCCGTAAGCAGTGACCTGCCAGTTCGTGTCAGGCGATATCCAGGTGAACCGCGCGCTCAGGTCTTCAATGTCGCCAAGCCATCCGCCCGTCACGCAGCTACCGCGATCGAAGCACTGCTCCACGTCCTTGATCAGGCTCCAGGAGACGCGCGGAATGAAGGTGCCGATGCTGGTCTCCAGATTGTACTGGGCAGCCACGTAATAGCTGGACTCTGGTATCCGCGGCAGCCGTTCGTCAGACCGGTCCACCGGGCAGGATTCCACGGCACCGTCCAGGCCTGGCGTGCAGGCCGGATTACCGGTGTTCAGCTGGATTTGTTCATCCTCGAACTCATCGATCTCGTCGTCGTTCCAGGTGGCGTTGATGGTCAATTGAAGGTTCTCGGTTGCCAGCAGCGTCGTTTCCAGTTCCAGCCCGGAAATGCTGGATTTCTTGGCATTGATGGAGAGGGCCTGCACACCGTTGGTAAATGGATTCACGACCACGGCGGTCAGCTGGCGATTCTCGTAGTCCGTGTAGAACAGGGCCGCATTGATCCGCAGGCGCCGCTCCCAGGCGTCCAGCTTGAGGCCCAGCTCATAGTTGGTGACTTCCTCCGGCTTGAATGCTGCGGGACCGATAAGTCCCTGCCCGATCCCGCCGGAGAGAAAGCCGCGGCTGTAACTCAGGTAGGCGCTGCCGTTATTGATGAATCCCTCACCCTCGAACAGGTACTTGATGCTGAGGGAGGGCGTCCATTCGTCATTGGAGACCGCGGTGTCCCGTTCCGGGAAGAAGGTGGGCTCAGCGAACTCCCAGGTCTGATTCAAGCTGTCTGGCGCGATCAGATACACGGAGGGAGGATTGATAGGCACGGCGAATGGTCCGGTGGTAATCGTCTCGGGAATGAAGGGCGCGACAGAAAAGTTAAATGATTCGCGTTCTTCGTCCGTATAGCGTAAGCCCGCCGTCAGCTCCCAGTTGTCGGCAAACGCCCAGTCGGCCTGCCCGAACACCGCCCAGGCGGTGTTCTTCGTTTCCAGTTCTTCCAGCGTGGAAGAGAGAAAGGTGACCACACCGTCGGGCCCCAGGTCGGCGGCGGTAAAAGGGCCGATGACATTGGCCCGGCTGTTTTCGCTTTCCTCTCGGAAGAAGAACGCACCCGCCTGCCAGTTGATGCTGCCATCCAGGGCCTCCCCCAGGACCTGGAATTCCTGGCTGTACTGGTCCGACTGGCGGCCATCGGCGTCCGGGAAACGGGTCCGGCTGCTCCCGAGCAGCGGTGCCCGGGTGGCATCGATATCTGCGTCGAACTGCACGTCCGTATTGCGCCAGGCTGTGATGCTCTTGAGACTGAGCGAATCGGTGATTTGCCAGTCGATGGTGGCCGAGACGCCGGTGGCATCGGACTCGTACTTGTCCGTTTCACCGGCAGCAATCTTGTAGGTGTCCAGGGCCTCGGACTCGTCACAAAGGGCGTCCCCGGACACGCCATAGGTTGCCTGGAGCAGGGGCTCGTTCAACACGGTATTCCAGCCAGGGTAACCGTCGACATTCTGGCATTTCTGGCCCCTTGCCAGCTGATCGATTTCGCTGTAATTCATGTTCAGGTCAACCGTCACCGCGTCACTGGCCAGCCAGCGCAGTTGGCCCTGGGCAGAGGTGCGGTCTTCGTCACTGTACTCCTCGCCATCAACAATATTTTTCATGTAGCCGTCCCGCTTGACCATTCCCGCGGAAAACCGGGTCAGGAGGGTATCGCTGAGCGGAACGTTCAGGACACCCTGGACGTCCGTGCGGTCATAGTTGCCTAGCCGGGCCAAGATCTTGCCCCCGAACTCTTCCTGGGGGCGCACCGTGTTGAATAACACAGCACCGCCGGTAGTGTTCTTGCCGAACAGGGTACCCTGAGGCCCGCGCAGTACTTGCACGCTGGCCATGTCTACCATGTCCAGCAGTGCGCCGTCAGAGCGCGCTATGTAGACACCGTCCAGGTAGAGACCCACGCCGGAATCGATCTCCACACCGGCATTGCGCTGGCCCACCCCGCGGATGAAGATACTGGCCACGCCGCTGTTGGCGCCGCTGCCGTTGGCAACGTCCATATTCGGCACCACCTGGCGGAAGTCCGCCAGGTTGGTAATCCCCACCTTCTCCAGGTCATCACCGGAAAATGCCGACACCGCCACCGGTGTCTCCTGCAGGGATTCCTGGCGCCTGCGGGCGGTCACGAGGATCTCTTCCAGCACCAGCTTTTCCTGGGCATGTGTGGGCGTCGGGTGGATACCACTGGTGGCCGCAACAGCGGCGGCGAACAGTGCGGGAAGGGCGTGCATGGAGCCAGTGTGATTTAATGACATGATGTGTCTCCTCCGGGGAGAGAATGTAATAGTTATTGTCTACAACACACTACGTTGTCTGTTTGCCGGATCCGAACTGCGATGCCAGGTCCGTGAGTGAGGGTTCTTTCCCCTGTCTGTGCAAAGAATGGGGGACCGTATCCCTAAGCCTTTGGCATCACGAGCTTTAGATGGATCCTCAGCAAAAATATCATCTAGAGTTATAATCATTCTAGATGATTAAAAAGATTAGTCAAGTAGATTCGACCCGGGGGCTGAACAAGTGGTTTGAGGCTCTGAACTGGCAGTCTGGTGGCAGGTGAAACCCTATGATACGCAGATAGTATTTATCGGTTAGTATGTGCATCTCGGACGCAATGGTATTAAAACTGGTGAGCGATTACGACGATGTGTGTTTTCTGATTGTTATGACCTTCGAGGATTACGAAAGGAGGGTCAATTATGAGTTTGAGGTCGCCAAATGGGAGACAAAGCGAATTAAAGACCGGCACCGTGCAGTATTCACACACCTCGGTCGCTTTGGCGCCACGCGCAGCGTTGACCTCGCAAGGGCGATCGGTATTCGTCCGCAACCGATGATGAAACACGTGCACGAGTTGGAATCCCTGGGACTGATTTCCCGAAGACCCGATCCGACCGACGCACGTGCGAAGCTGATCGAGTTCACTGCTGCAGGCAAGCGCTTGCACAAACACTTCGTGGATGCGGCAGAGCGAGTGCGAGCTCAGTATCTTGAAATACTGGGCGAACGGAAACTGAATCAGTTAACGTCTGCACTCAAGCTGCTGAACAATGTGGATGGCAAGGGAGAAGGCCGGTAACTGCTGATGGCGTGGCCAAGGAAACTAACAGCGCGTTCCCGGTAGATGCCTCGGGCCTGATGTTCCTGGTGGGGGCTATCCCCCAGTGAAGAGACCACTCCGAACGCAAGCTGATGTATATACTCCTGCCCGTCAGTCCACGTCAGCGAGAGAATACCGCCCTGAGCAAGCAGTCAAACCCCGTGGGACGCGAAGAAGTCAAGCGAGCCCTGGTATAAGCGAGTATCGTGCTTTTTCAGAACGGGGCATCAAAGCGATGCCCATTCGTGACATAGCTCAACAAGCCCAATGCCGCTAGTAGCGAAATGGCCGGCTAAAGTCCCCGACGTGTTGCACGCGGTCCATGAGCGCTGACGTTTCGATCAGGCCGCGTGTCGTTCGCTGTGGGCAGCGGCCAGGTTTTCCGACACGAATTGCCAGTTAAGCAGTTTCCAGAAGGCCTCGATGTAATCCTCCCGGCTGTTGCGATGGTCCAGGTAGTAGGCGTGCTCCCAGATGTCGAGGGTCATCAGCACGGTCACGCCCGGATCTCGCACCGGTGTGTCGGCATCAGAGGTGTTCACTATCGACAGGTCGCCGGATGCGTCGACGATCAGCCAGGTCCAGCCGGAGCCGAAGTTTCCGCTCGCGGCGTCGGCGAACTGTTGTTTGAACTTTTCCAGGGAGCCAAATTTTTTCTCCAGTGCCTCGTGCAGCCTGTTAGATGGTGCGGTGGACTTGTTGGCCGGACACAGGCAATGCCAGAAGAAGTCGTGATTCCAGACCTGGGCGGCATTGTTGAAGGTATCGCCCTCAGTTGAGCGAATCAGTTCCAGCAATGACTTATCCTGGGGGCCGTCTTCCTCGATGGCGCTGTTCAATTTGTCAACATAGCCGGCGTGGTGCTTGCCGTAGTGGTAGTCCAGGGTCTCCTGCGACATGTGGGGTTCTAGTGCATCCCGGGCAAAGGGCAGGTCGGGTAGTTCAAATGACATGGTGTCCTCCGGATGTTTGATGGGTTGATGGCTCATATATAGCGTTGCAATAGTTGTGCCAACGTTAGTTGCCCCACAAATGGCAGGCATTCAGCACTAAGCGGTCTGTCCCGTGAAATAATTGCAACGTTTGATAAAGAATTTACAAACCCGGGTGGCAACCTATGATGCATCACTGCGTGAATGGTCGGCCGACCCCTCGCTGCCGATGAGCTGTGCTGTTAGCCACTGATTCCATCCGTCAGATCGACGGACTGACGGGCCAATTCAGGGGTATTATTGGCCTCACCTTGCCCCGTGTTCCCGGGTTTGGCCCGTCGGGCAGATTTCCTGGTACTCGACCAAAATCCCCTGGAAACCCATTACAATGCACAGTACATTTTACGGTTCGCCGAACAGGGCGAGGATTTGGACCGGCAGGTAACAAAACAGGAAACAGAGTTGAGCATGACCATCGCAATCAAGGCGCTCCCGGAAGCGGAGTGCGGGCGCTGCCCGGAAAAATATTCCTTCGGCACCGTTTTCTCGGATCATATGTTTACCCAGCTATACGATGCGGGCCAGGGCTGGCACGATGCGCAGATTCACTCCTTCGGGAACCTGTCCCTGCACCCGGCTGCCGCGGTGCTGCACTACAGCCAGGAAATATTCGAAGGCCTGAAGGCCTACCGGCGCAAGGACGGCGGCATCAACCTGTTCCGCCCCGAGGCCAATGCCGAGCGTTTCAACCGCTCCGCCCGGCGCATGGTGATGCCGGAGGTCGACGTGGCGTTTCATGTCGATGCCATGAAGCAGCTGGTCCACCTGGACGGGGCCTGGGTGCCCGGTGACGAGGGCTCATCGCTCTACATACGCCCCACCATGATCGCGACCACCCCCAAGCTCGGCCTGGGCGCCGCGCTCAGCTACCTGCATTTCATCATCACCGGCCCGGCTGGCCCATACTACCCCCAGGGCTTCAACCCGGTGTCGGTGTACGTCTCGCACGAATACCGTCGGGCAGTGAAGGGCGGGGTAGGGGAGGCCAAGACCGGCGGTAACTACGCCGCCAGCCTCTACGTGAGCGAAGCGGCGGCGAAACAGGGTTACACCCAGGTGCTGTGGCTGGATGCGATGGAGGGCCGTCATGTCGAGGAAGTGGGCGCCATGAACATCTGCTTCGTCTACGACGGCGACCTGATCAAGACGCCGACCCTGAGCGGGTCCATATTGCCGGGCATTACCCGGGATTCCCTGCTCAAACTGGCGCCGACCCTCGGCTACGAGGTGGAGGAGGCCCGCCTGGACATCCACGAGATCCTGGCCGATATCGCCAGTGGCAGGATCACCGAGGTGTTCGGCTGCGGCACCGCCGCGGTGGTCTCGCCGGTGGGCCTGATTGCGATGCAGGACAAGGAATACGAGATCAACGGTGGCGAGACCGGCCCGGTGGCCAGGCGTCTGTTCGACAAGCTGATGGCCATCCAGTACGGCGATGCCGAGGACCCCTTCGGCTGGGTGGTCCCGGTAGACTAGGCCCTGGCCGGGAGCATCACGACTCAGGAGTGGGCTGCTCGCGAGAAGCGTTCTGCGGTTAGGGGGCAGGCCTTATGAACAGCGACAATATCACCTACGCCGACAAGAGCACGGTTTCCGGCGGTAGTCTGGACGAGATCCGCGCCGGGCAGCGCGAGGTCGCCCGCCGCGGGGCTGAGTTGCTGGCGATGGCCCTGGTGGCCGAGGGGGTGGATACCCTGTTCGGTTACCCCGGCGGCGCCAACCTGGAAATCTTCGACGTGCTGCCGCGCTACGACATCCGCTGTATCCGGACCGAGCACGAGCAGGGCGCGGTGCATGCCGCCCAGGGCTATGCCCGGGCCACCGGGCGGACCGGGGTCTGTCTCGCCACCTCTGGCCCGGGCGCGACCAACCTGGTGACGGGCATCGCCGATGCCAACAGCGATTCCACCCCGATCGTCGCCATCACCGGCAATGTGCCCTCCCAACTGCTCGGTAAGAATGCGTTCCAGGAAGTCGATATCGTCGGTATCACCGAGCCCATTACCAAGAAGAATTACCTGGTCAAAAAGGTTACGGATATTCCCGAGGTGGTACGCGAGGCCTTCGCGCTCGCCGGTAGTAACCGCCCCGGGCCGGTACTGATCGATATTCCCAAGGACGTCCAGCAGCACTATCCACGGGACCCGGAAGGGAACTACGTCGCGCCACGGATACCCGCGGTGGTGGAATTGCCAGAGCCGGAGATGGGCGGTCTGACCGACAACCAGCTGGAAGAGGCCTGCCGCCTGATCCGGGAAGCGGAGCGGCCGGTGATCTACGCCGGCGGCGGCATAGTCTCCAGCAACACGCCGGAATTGCTGTTGCAGCTGGCGGAGAAGCTGCAGTGCCCGGTGACCACCACGCTCATGGGCCACGGCAGCTTCCCCCCGGACCACCCGTTGGCCCTGCACAGCCTGGGCATGCACGGCGCGAAGTATGCCAATGTCGCCATCAACGAGGCGGACCTGGTGCTGGCCCTGGGGGTGCGCTTCGACGACCGGGTGACCGGCAACGTGCAGCGATTCATCGCCGAGGGCAAGGTCATCCACATCGATGTCGACCGCAACGAGCTCAACAAGAACAAGGTGGTGACGCTGCCTATTTGTGCCGATGTGAAAACGGCGCTGGAGCAACTCCTGGGCTGTGCTGCCTGTGGCGATCACGGCGCGTGGCTTGAGTACCTCGCCGGCCTGCGCGAGCAGTACCCCTTCGAGGTACCGGAGGCGGCGGCCATCAGCCCCCAGTTCGCCATTCGACTGCTCAGTGAGCTGACCGAGGGCGAGGCCATCGTCAGCCTGGGGGTGGGCCAGCACCAGATGTGGGCCATGCAGCACTACCGTTCCACGCGGACCCGTTCGTTCCTGTCCAGCTCGGGTTTTGGCACCATGGGCTATGGCCTGCCCGCGGCCATCGGCGCCAAGGTGGCTTGCCCGGAGCGGCTGGTGATCGATATCGACGGCGACGGTTCCCTGAACATGACCATCCACGAACTGGCCACCTGCCGGCGTTATGGTATAGGCGTGAAGATCGTCGTAATCAACAACCAGTGGCTAGGCATGGTGCGCCAGTGGCAGGACATGATCTACAACGGCCACCGGGCGGACTCGGGCATGGCGGATCCCATGGTGGTGAAACCGGCGGACGAGCGGGACATCTACCCGGACTTTCCCGCGATCGCCGCTGGGTACCGGGTCAAGGCCGAGCGGGTGAGCCGGCCGCAGGACCTCGCCGCCGCCTTCGGGCGCCTGTTGGCGGACCCCGGCGAGCCCTACCTGCTGGACGTCATTGTGGAGGCGGAAGAGAACGTCTACCCGATGATTCCCGCCGGCGGCAGCTACCGGGACATCATCATGAACGCCGGGGACCTGGCGAAATTGTCCCGACAGACCCAGGGGTCCAATGTCTGAAGCCTGAACAGTGCCGCCGGGTTCACCGCGCCAGCAGGTAATCCAGTGCGCCGGTCACCGCGGCCACCTGGGCCTGGATGCAGTTTTCCGCATCGACCCGTTCACTGTCGGGATATACCTCGGTGGTGGTGCGCAGGGGAGCACCGGTCAGGCCCATGCACAGGCCGAGCCTGCCCGCCGCGTAGTTGATCACACCGGGTTGTGCCAGTGGTTCCCCGATCAGGCCGCCGCTGTCATCGGCGGGGGCGATGTGGGTGACCTGCGCCACTGACTCAATGATCGCCCGCTGGAAGTCCGGTGCCGGGCATTCCGAATCGGCCACCAGGTAGAAGCCATCGGGAATGTCCCAGATGGCATGTTCGACCGCATCGCGCGCGGCCAGGGCGGGCCGAAATTCCGAGTTATCGGTGTCGGTGGTCTCGTGCAGGTCGATGTGCAGGTCGAAGGCGCACTCCAGGGCGGCGACATACTGCATCAGCGCCCCTGCCTCGGGGGCGGGGCTGGCTGCCCGAAAGGCGCGATTCGGGTCCACAGCCTCCGGGTTCCAGCGATTGATGGTCTCATAGCCCCAGGGACTGACAGCGGGAGCGACCAGCAGGTTGCAATGTTGCGCGTAGCGCTCCGCCTCGGTAGCCAGGAATCGCAGGGCGCCGTGTACGCCGCTGGTCTCGTAGCCGTGCACACCGCCGGTGACCAGCACGAAGGGTTTCTCCCGGTCCCAGTCCGGGTTGCGCAGGGCCAGCAGGGGATAACGATCGGGATCCGATGGCAGCGCGCCATAGTGTTCGACCCGGAAGCGGGCGCGCAGGGCATCGATCCGGTCAAGGACATCATCGCGGTAGGAACGCTTCACTATTTGTCGCGACAACCACTCGGCTTTCTCGGGCGCGCCCCAGGGCCGGCCCGGGGTGCCAATGGGATAACTCATGTTGTCAATCCTCCCCGCTGCGTTGGTGCGAGTGTTCAGGGTGCCTGCGCGCGGTAAATCCGCTGTTGCCGCGCCACCTGGTCGGCGTTGCGCCGCAACAGGTTGGCGAATTCGGGGTGATCCCGCAGCTCGGCGAATACCGGTTGTTTCTCCTCACCGTAAATAGCCCAAGCGACGATCATAGCACCTTGGACTCCAAATGCATTGCGTGACCCAACCTGCCGATGATCAGTCAGCGGTTTGACCAAACGCGCTTAAGATGTGGTCACGGCAGGTAGGTCTTGAATGCGTCGCCAAGGTCCCGGTCGCTGTGTGAAGGCACCCGGTAATAGGTGCGAATGGTGACCGAGCCGTCATCGCCAAAGCGGTAGGTTTCGATGCTGTACTGGATCTGCTCGCCCTGTTCCCCCTGGACGATGTTTTCCAGCAGCCAGGCCACCTCGTTGTCGCAGACGAACAGCGTGCCCGGCTGGATCCGGAATCGAACCACTGGCTGGAACAGGTCGAAGGACTTCAGGCAGCAGTCCTCGAAGCCCACTTTTTCCGGCGTGCCCACCGGGTCGAGCATGCGAAAGTCTCCCGGCGCCACCTTGCGCCAGTTGGCCTCCCAGCCGGCCTTGTCGCCGGCGTTCCACAACGCCACATAGTTCTCTGCCCAGTCGAGCAGTTGCCGTGTTGTTGGTACGGGCATATGTGCGTTCTCCCTGTTATGCTGGTTTCATCAGTGTGCCAGATACAGCCCGGGCCGGCCGTGCGTGGAACCTACTTCAGCGATTCTATTAACAGTCGCTCGAGCTTCTGCCACGCTCCCGGCTCCTTGCATGAGAACTGCGCGCGCGCATCATAGGACAGGCCATCGTCCCGGCCCACGTAGAAACTGAGGGCGCCCGATGTACCAGAGGCTTCGGTACCCGGCGGCCTGAAAAAGGTCACCTTGCGCCCACCGCAGGAGGTGCTGCCCACCGCGGTGGAAAATTTCCCTGCCTCCGCTTCCATGACCTCGGCGTTGTTGTTTTTGCGTTTGGCGACAGTGAGCGACATCTGCCGCGCGCCACCGCAACGGGTCTCACAGCGGGGCGCCTTGATCAGCAGCGAGTTCTCCCACCGGTCGAAGCTGACCTCCCATTGTGCGGGGTAGGCGAAACTGCACGGGATATCGTCATTGGCCTTGAATTCCACGGTTTGCGTGAAGGCACAACTGCAGCATGCACCCGTTTCGTCTTCCGCCGATGAGAGCCCCGGCAGGACGACAACAAACAGGGGCAGGCTCCGTAACAACCGTTGCCAGCGCACGTCCTTATTCCTTCAGTTGGAAGTAGCCGGAAATCGCCGCCGGTTGCGCCTCCTCGAAGCTGCCGCTCTTCGGATAGCACATGACCTCGCCGGAGAGTATCGCGCGTCCGCCTTTCCTGACCGCCGAGGCGCCTTGCTTGTTCACGCAGCGAACGGCCTCCTTCTCAAAATTGATCATCATGAGTCCGACGGGGTCATCGGCCGTGAAGTCGATGCTGGCGCGAAAGCCCGAACGACCCAGGGTGTACTTGCCGTTGCCGCCCATGGTGACGGCCTGGAGGATGTTGCCGGACTGCGGCGGATATCCGGCGATCGCAACGGACCACTTGTGCTCATCCCCGGAATTGCCGCCGGTGCCGCTATCGGTACCGCAGGCGACCAGCAGAATGATGAATAAAACAGGGGCGATGGCATTTTTCATGATCCACTCTCCAGGGTCTATCCTTTGAGTCTAGGTAATCTCGCCCGTTTTGCCATTGCGGCGGGCAATACTCAACGCCACTGGCGTCCAGCCACCCGGTACAGCCCGCAGGACTGTGAATACTCGGTCATAATAGAGCAGGGCGTTGCGTTCATTACCAGGCGGAGGGAAAGACGGTATGGCAACAGTAGGGATCGTCGGGCTGGGCCTGATCGGCGGCGCTCTGACGAAGCGCCTGGTCCAGCAGGGTGTAGCGCCGATGGTATTCGACCTGAAACGCGAGAAAGCGGACGCGGCCGTGGAAGCCGGCGCCGCCGCGGCCGCTTCTGCACGCGAGGTGGCCGAGCGTTGCGACGTGGTTATCCTCAGTGTGCAGACGGACGAGCAGTGTATTGCCGCCGTCAGCGGCGAGGAAGGATTACTGGCAGGAGCCCGACCCGGCAGTTGTATCGCGGTCCTGGCAACCGTCAAGCCGGTGACGATTGCCACCCTTGCGGCCCAGGCAGCGGACCGTGGGGTTGCGCTGGTGGACACGCCGGTGGCCGGCCGCGGTCAATTCAGCGTGGAAGACGGTACCATGTCGGTGCTCGTGGGCGACGACGGGGAGCTGGTGAAAAAGCTGGAGCCCACGTTGCGACTGTTTGCCTCGCGGGTCGTCCCGGCGGGCCGGCTGGGTGCCGGTGCGGCCCTGAAGCTGGCTCACAATGTCATCGTTTACGCCGGCTTTGCCGCCATGCTCGAGGCCGACAGACTCGCCCGCGCGGCCGGCGTACCCGACGGCCTGCTGGAAGAGATTGCCCGGGCCAGCGGCGCCCTGTCGGACCTGAGCGCCATGCACCACGAGTTGCTGGGGCCGGGTCGCGATGGTCCGGTCATCCCCAACCAGGACGAGGCGCTGCGGGTCGCCGCCGCCCTGGTGGACAAGGATCTCAGTGATGCGGTGGAACTTGCCCGGGACAGCGGCGTCGACCTGCCGGTAGCACAACTCTTATCGCATTCTGGAGAAATGATCTTCGGCGTCCAGCGCTGACCGCTGCAGTTGCAAACACCGGGTTTGCTTCTAAGCTGGTAATGCGGCTGCCGCATTCGGGGCAGGCTGCCAACTGCAAGGAGATCAATATGCGACTGTGGGGACTGACCATCGTTGCCGGGCTCGGTCTGCAACTGTCGATGGCGGTGGCGGCCGCAGACGGTAGCGCGGACCAGCGTATTCGTGCGCTGGAAGCACAACTTGAACAACAGCAACGGGCCCTGGAACAACAGCAGCAGTTCATTCTGCGCCAGCAGGAGGTCATGGAGGCCATGCAGCGGGAACTGCAGCAGCTGAAAGCGGACCAGGCCGGTACCGCACCGATGGCGGCCGCTACCGCGGCCGACAAGCCCCCGGCAACCGCTCTGGCGGACGAAGACGGCGGCAACCAGGTCACCTTTTACGGTCACGTGCAGCTGGACGCCATCCATGATTTCAAGCGGGTCGACCCCACCTGGGAGTCCACGTTGCGTCCCTCCACCATCCCCACGGTCGATGGCACATTTGGCTCGGACGGCCTCACCATCATCAGCGTCAAGCAGACCCAGTTCGGCTTCAAGGGCCAGACCGCCACTCCGATGGGGCAGGTGAACTCCTGGTTCGAGTTTGATTTCTTCGGCACCGGGACCGATGCCGGCGACACCAAGTTCAATCTCAGGCATGCCTGGGTGGAAGTGGGGGGGCTGGGGTTCGGCCAGACCAACAGCAATTTCATGGACATCTCGATTTTTCCCAACGTGGTCGACTGGTGGGGACCGTCCGGCATGGTCTTCAACCGCAACGCGCAGTTGCGTTATACCTGGGCCGGGGATGATTCCGAGTGGGCCGTGGCGCTGGAAAAACCCAACGGCAGTTTCAATACCGGTATCTTCGGCGACCTGTCCCCCGAGTTCGACGCCCTGGCACGAGCCAAGACCGAGTGGCCGGACCTGACCCTGCACTGGCGCAACGAGTTCGACTGGGGCCACTACCAGCTGGCGGGCGTGCTGCGCAAGCTCGAGTTCGAAACCCGGGGGACGCCTCGCAACAAGCCCAGGGGTGACGAGCCCGGCTGGGGTATCAACCTGACGAGTGTGGTCAACCTGCTCGACCGGGACCAGTTGAAGCTCGGCCTGGTCTATGGCGAGGGTATCGCCAGTTTCATGAACGATGGTGGCGTCAACCTGGCGCCAGGCAATGATCAGGGCGAGGCGGTGCCCGTGCTGGGCGTAACCGCCTACTACGATCGCTACTGGTCCGACCGCTGGAGTTCCTCGCTGGGCTTTTCGGTCAATGACGCCGACCCTCGCAACCAGCAGGCCGACCGGGAATTCGACCGTGGCATCTACGCCAGTGCCAACCTGCTGTACACGCCCTACCCGGAGTTCCTGATCGGCACCGAGTTCCTGTACGGCGAACACAAGGATGTGGGTGGACGCAGGGGTGAGGACTATCGCCTGCAGTTCACCTTCAAGCACAAGTTCGGCAGGACGTTCTGAGCAAACGACAAGACGGGAAGTCACTATGAAAACCATCCATCGAGCCTGCTTGCTCTGCGCGGTCCTCCTGCTGACTGCCTGCGGCCCGGCCAGCACCACCACCGCGCCGGACGGTGCGCGCCAGTCCGCGGCAGAGACAAGACCCGGCTTTTCGGTGGTGGAAGCCAGTTTCGCGGAATTGCAACAGGCCATGGCCGAGGGGCGCACCACCTCCCGGCAAATCGTGCAGCAATACCTGGATCGCATCGAGCGCTATGAGGACAGTCTGCACGCCACCCTGGCGGTCAACCCGGAGGCGCTGCAGGAAGCCGAACAGCTCGACCGCGAACGCTCCGCCGGTATGGTCCGGGGACCCCTGCACGGGATTCCCGTCGCCCTGAAAGACAATATTCACACCACCAGCATGCCGACCACCGGCGGCGCGCTTGCCTTCCAGGGCTTCACGCCACCCTATGAGGCAACCCTGGTGAAAAATTTACGCGAGGCCGGCGCCATCATCATCGCCAAGACCACTCTCACCGAGCTGGCCAACTGGGTCGCCACGGGGATGCCGAACAGTTACAACGCGGTGCGCGGTTACGGCTACAACCCCTACGACCCGCGACCGGACCCCCGGAAAGGCTTCGACGACGGTCGCGGCGTGATGGATACCGGCGGGTCCAGCTCCGGCATCGGCACCGCGGCCAATTTCTGGGCCGCCAGCGTCGGCACGGAGACCAGTGGTTCCATCCAGATTCCCAGCAACAACAACGCGCTGGCGGCCATCAAGCCCACCGTCGGTCGGATCAGTCGCTGGGGCATCATACCGATCACCGCAGACCAGGACACCGCCGGCCCCATGGCCAAGTACGTGGCCGACGCGGCCGCCCTGCTGGCCGCCATGGAGGGCACTGACCCCCATGATGAGGCCACCGGCATCTGCCCGCCGCCGGCGGACGGTGACTACTCCTCCCACCTGAAACCCGCGGCCCTGAAAGGCGCCCGGATCGGCATTCCCCGGGCCTACTACTATCAGCCGACCACCCCCCCGGGGGCGTCCGAGCCGGTGGGCGGACTGACTGAGGCGGAGACCCGGGCCATGCGCACCGTCATCGGCGCTCTGCAGTCACTGGGGGCGGTCGTGGTCGACCCGGCCAACATTCCCAGCGTGGTGGCCGAGAAGCCGGACAACAACCAGCTGCTGTTCCAGAATTGCTACGATCTGGCGCAGGGTAAGGGCGGCGACGAGAACTGTTCGGTCATCCTCAAGTACGGCATGAAGCGCGACTTCAATCGCTGGCTGGACACCCTCGGGGATTCGGCGCCTGTAGCGTCGCTGACCGGTCTGCGGGAGTTCAACCTGGCGCACCGGGAGGCGGGCGCCATCCGCTACGACCAGGCGGAACTGGATATTTCAGACGAGATGGATGTGGAGCGCGATCGGGCCCGCTGGCGCGCGGACCGGAACAAGGACATTCGCCTGTCGCGCACCGAGGGAATAGACGCTGCACTCGATGCCCACGATCTGGACGCCCTGCTGCTGCCGTCCTGGAAGGGCGAGAATATTCTCAACAAGGCCGGCTACCCGGCCGTCATCGTGCCCTACGCGAGCGTGCCCAACCAGTTGGATCCGCCCCTGCCGGAGGGATTCGCGCCGGAGCCCATGCCCTTTGGCGTCTCCTTCATTGGCACCGCCTGTAGCGAGCCACGGCTGATCGAACTGGCCTATGCCTTTGAGCAGGCCACCCACGGTCGCCGGCCCCCGGCCCGGTTCCCCTGATGCGGTATCGAATCCGCACGCTGGTCCGGGTGTGTCGGGCCGGTTTGCTCTGTTGCCTGCTGATTCCGGCGGGCACAGTATCGGCGGGCAATGATGCCCGGCTGCAGGACCTGGTGGATGCGGCCCACGCCCGCTTCGCCGACCTCGAGGAGGGAGAGACCGCCGCCTATATTCCCGCGCTGGCGGCGGCGGACCCGGACCGGTTCGGGGTAGTGGTCGTCACGGCCGACGGCCGCATCTTCAGCCACGGGGACACGGACCAGCCCTTTGCCATCATGTCCGCCGCGAAACCGTTTACCCTGGCGTTGCTGCTGCAGCAGCGGGGACCGGAAGCGGTGGTGGAAAAGATTGGCGTGGAACCCACGGGCCTGCCTTTCAATGCGCTGGAGGGTATCGACCGGCGTGCCGGTCACCCGCTCAACCCGATGGTCAACGCGGGCGCCATCACCGCGGTGAGCCTGCTGCAGGCCGACGGGCCGGAGCAGCGCTGGTCGCTGCTGCTCGATTTTTACAGCCGCTTCGCCGGCGAGCCACTGACTCTCATGGGCGATGTCTATCGCTCGGTGAGCGCCAGCAACTACCGCAACCGGGCGGTGGTCAACCTGCTGCAGTACGACGGCTGGCTTGAGTCCGATCCGACCAGCACCCTGGATATCTACAACAAGCAGAGTTGCGTTGCAGTCACCGCGCGGCAGCTGGCCACCATGGGCGCGACCCTGGCCAACCGCGGCGTCAACCCGGTTTCGGGGCTGCGGGTGCTGGATACCCAGTATGTAGACGAGGTCCTGTCGGTCATGCTGCTGAGCGGTTTTTACGATGAATCGGGGCGCTGGGCCTACACCGCGGGCCTGCCGGCCAAGAGCGGGGTTGGCGGCGGCATCGTTGCCGTGGCGCCGGGCAAACTGGCCATCGCCACATTTTCACCGCGATTATCCGCCGCCGGCAACAGTGTCCGTGGCATGCGGGCGGTGGAATATATTGCCCGGGAACTGGACCTGAGCCTGTTCAGTGCGGGCGGCGCGCCCTGACCTGGACGGTTTGGAATTGGTAATCTTTCTATTTAGTAGAATAATACTGCCTATTTTTAGCAATTTTATTACGCAAAAATAGAACATATAGTTTCTCCATCGCCGCCACAGTGCGGCGGCCGACCCTAACCGAGGAGAACCACCATGACGATCCACGCCCACACCCCCGACACCACATCCAGGCGGCCAGTCCAGATTGCCCTGCCGGCCGGTCTCACCGACCTGCTGGGGCGCACCCTGATGGCGACCATTTTTGTGCTTGCCGGTTTGTCCAAGATCAGCGGTTATGAAGGCAACCTGGCCTACATGGCCAGCGCCGGCCTGCCCGGCTTCCTGCTGCCAGCGGTTATCGCGCTGGAACTGCTGGGCGGGGTTGCGCTGATCGCCGGTTACCAGCTGCGACTGGTAGCGCTGGCGCTGGCGGGATTCAGCATCGCTTCCGCTGTATTGTTCCACTTCGAGCTGGCGGACCAGATGCAGTTCATCATGTTTTTCAAGAACCTGGCCATGGCCGGTGGCTTCCTGGTGCTGGCCAACAACCCGCCCGGTCCCTGGACCCTGGATCGTAAACTGGGCGCGTGAGGCGTCAGTCACGGATAGTCAACTGAAGGAGAATACCGACAATGAACAGAACAGCAAATACGGACCACCCCATTCACGAACTGCTGGCCAGCCGTCACAGCCCCTACGCGTTTGACCCCGCGCGATCCGTGGCGGCAGAGGATGTCGCCTCGCTGTTCGAAGCGGCGCGCTGGGCCATGTCTTCCTACAATGCCCAGCCCTGGCGTTACATCATCGGCGTGCGCGGCAACGGCGACCTGCATACGAAGATCCATGATTGCCTGGTGACAGGCAATCAGCCCTGGGCGATCAATGCACCGGTCCTGGTGCTGGGTCTGATCAAGACGACCTTCGACCACAATGGCAAACCCAATGCGGCTGCCGAACACGACCTGGGTGCGGCCTCTGCGCTGCTGACGGTCGAGGCGACAGCACGCGGCCTGGCGGTGCACCAGATGATCGGTATTGAAGCGGACAAGGTAATGGAAACCTTCGACCTGCCCGAGGATGTCCGTCCGTTGACGGCACTGGCCATCGGCTACCCGGGAGAGCCTCATCATGTGCCGGACAACTATGCCGAGCGCGATGCCAAACCGCGTGAACGGATGCCCCAGGCAGATTTTATCCTGTCATCATGAACCCGGCGGAAAATCGTGGCTAACACCAGAGGCAATAGGGATGTTGATGTCGAAAGGATGTAGCGTCGGACGGGCATGCACCCTGGCGCTCGCCCTGGCGGGCGCACCGGCAGGGGCGGGGCAATACGCCACGCAGGCAGCGGAGGATTTGCGACCGGGTGAAGCTGCGACGCCCTATGTACGACCGGACGTGCGCGCCTACCTGGCGCATCTCGAGGCCAATCCGCGGCCCCGGATGACGCGCGAGATGCTGGCGATGATCCGCAAGCTGCCGCCCGAGAAGATGCAGAGCAAGGCCGATCTGCCGGTGGGTCAACTGGCCACGGTTCGGGACGTCACCATGGCGGCGCCGGGCCGGGATATCAGGATGCGACTGTACGATGCGCGCGCCGACCGCGCGGCGGGTCCGGTTGTCGTATTCTTCCACGGCGGCGGGTTCATCGTCGGCAGTATCGAGACCCATGCCGCCCTGGCGGCGGAGATGGCCCGCAGGCTGGACCTGCCGGTCATTTCCGCGGAATACCGGTTGGCGCCGGAACATCCCTGGCCGGCGGCGCCTGACGATGCCGAGGCGGCGGCCCGCTGGATCGCGGAAAACGGTGCGGCATTCGGGCGGGAATTCACCGGCCTGGTACTCAGTGGCGACAGCGCGGGGGGCAACCTCACCCTGGTGACGAGCATAGCGTTGCGGGACAAGCCGGCGGCGCTGCCCGTCGTGCTGCAATTGCCTATCTACCCGGCGGCCGATATGACGAAGACGTATCCTTCGGAGGAAAAATTCAGCAGCGGCTTCGGCCTCGACATCTCGAATGACGACGAGGATTTCTATGCCGCCGATCCGCACAGTGTCCGTGTGTCGCCCCTGCTCGCGGACCTGGCCGGACTGCCACCGACCGTCCTTGTTACCGCCTCACTGGATCCGTTACGGGACCAGGGGCGGGCCTACGCGGCCAAACTGGTGGCGTCTGGGGTGGCCACAACCTACTACGAGGCCAGGGGCATGATTCATGGCTTTGCGACCTTCCGCGAGGCCATTCCTTCCGCGCAGGAGGAGACCACCGCGTTCCTGGCCCAGGCCCGGGCCATGTTGGACAAGGTGGCAGACGGCCGGGTTAACTGACCCGTCACAGCGCCGTCTGGCGTCTACCGCTGGCACAGCTGACCGCTCGCGTCACTCAGCGGAGGTGCTTCCGGAAGAAATTCACGGTGACGTCGTACGCGTCCCGCGCTTCCTGCAGCTCGACTACCAGGGTCGATTCTACCCCGGCCTTGAGCAGGCGCGAGTTGGTCACGATGGCGGGGCTGAGATCCATGGCCCGCGTCCCGGTGATCACCAGCGTTGGCGGAAACTTCCCGATCACCTCGGGGGTGCAGGGCCGGTGAAACGATCGGGCCACTCTTGTCGGCGCCGTCAAAATAACCACGCGGCCGTCTGGGCGCTCAGGGCGCCCCCGGCGGAACCGCCGTAGATGCCGATGTGATTCGGCTGGTAGGTTTGCAGCAGTGCTTTGTACACGGCCGCCACGTCCTCGACCACGTCCACCGGGTAGGCCTCGAGCATGCCTTTTACCTTGGGCGCCAGACCCTTTTCCAGCCCGGCACGCCGCTCCTCGATGCTGATGTCTCCCGGGGCGGAGGTCATTGACGGCATCAACACGCGCTGCTGTTGCTGCTTCAGGGCGCCCTCGCTCAGGTAGGGGGAGGGGGGAAGATCGAACGCCGGTACATGAACGGTACCGTTCGGCTCGAATACGGGTCGCGCCGGTCGCTGACCGGCGGCGGGATGTTCCGCGGCTATCGCTCCAGCGGTGGCCAGGCATAAGGCCAAGACCGTGTACCGTATTTTCATGTGGTTTTATTATTCCTGTAGCGGTGGCGCAAGTTATCGTATGCCCAGTGAAAAATATACGTGTAGATCAGGGTAAAGCCCATCAGCACGATGTCCAGCAGCAGCGCCTGGACAAAGCCGATGTCGAGGTACCACATCACGAAGGGCAGGAAGGTGACCACCAGGCTCAGCTCAAAGCCAATTGCATGCACGATGCGCACGCGCGTGGTGCGCTCGATACGCACATGGCCGAAAACCCGGTCGAAGACCAGGTTATAGAAATAGTTCATCACCAGGGCGATGCCGGACCCCACCAGGGAGGTCACCAGAGCCTGCTCGGCCTCGATCGGCGCGTCCGTCGACCCCAGCCAGTAGACCAGGGGGGTGATCATCGCAACCAGCAGCAACTCGAACAGGATCGACTGCAGCAGTCTTTCTTTCTGTGACATCATGGCGAGCAGGGTCTTCCGTGCGATCCGGATTGCAGGCCGCCGGTTTCCGGGCCTCGAGCCGGCACTCTCATTGCCTGTCCACCACGATTCTGCGGCCGCGGGTACGGACGAACGGGCCGGCCACCTCGGGACCGTGGCCTTCCCGCAGGCGCTGTTCCACCTCGAACAGTACCGCCCGCGTGATATGGGCCAGTTCCAGCTCGTGGGCCTGCTCGAAACTGACCCAGTGCAGTTGCAGCAACTCCCCCGAGCCCTGTGGTCGCTCGTGAACCTCACCCACCAGGTACCGGGCATCGGCCATGAAGAAGCGGGCGTCGAAACGACGATTGCGGTAGGCGGGTGTGATCGCCCTGGCAACCAGGTGCAGAACATCCAGGCGGGGATTGATACCGTGCCCCAGGAATTCGCGCCAGTGTGGTGACCGTGACCGCAGGGTGGGGCTGTCAGTCTCGCCCAGGATGAGGCCGGTTTCCTCGTAGGTTTCTCGAATAGCCGCCATGGCGAGGGCGCGGGCACGCGTTTCGGTGCACCCCTTCATCAGCCGTTTACGCACGGGCGGCAGCAGGTCGCTGGGTGGTTTCAGGCGGCCATCACCAGCATCCACCTTGCCCCCGGGAAACACATACTTGTTCGGCATGAACTTGTGACTGCCGGCGCGTTTGCCCATCAACAGCAGCGGCTGCGGGCCGTCCTTGCGCACGATGATCAGCGTGGCCGCGTCCCTGGGCCGCACGGCGGGGCCGCGCTGCCGCATTTCTGCGGAGGCGATATAGTCCTTGCCGGGTTGCTCCTCGAAGGGTACGCCGGCGGGCTGTGCCGATACTCTGCTCAAGGTATTATCAGGTGCAATAGGAACGGTCGCGGATTCTACCGCTTGTTGTTCTCGCGGTGAACTCATTCTCCCGCTCAGTAGCCCGCCTCGATGTCGACCTCGTTGAGCAGGCGTTCCCCGGCCAGGTAGCGGCGCAGGTTTTCCAGCGTGATGACCGCCAGGCGGTGCATGCTGCCACTGCCCGCGGCGGAGACATGCGGCGTGATGATCACGTTGTCCATCCGCCACAGGGGGCTGTTCGCGGGCAGCGGCTCCGGTTCGGTGACATCCAGGCCCGCGCCGTGGATTCGGCCCGTTTGCAGGGCGCTGATGAGGTCTCCCGTAATCGTGCTCTTGCCACGGCCGACGCTGAGGAAAATCGCCCCCGGTTTTACCGCCTCGAAAAACGCCCGGTCGAACAGGCCCGTGGTCTCGTCCGTCAACGGCAGGGCGTTGACCACCACGTCGGCCTGTGCCGCCAGTTCGAATAACTCCCCGGGCAGGCCGACCCGTTCGACGTAGTCCGGGCCGTTGCGCGACGAGTTGCGGATCGCGGTGACTCGCATGCCCAGGCCGTGGGCCCGCCAGGCAATCTGGCTGCCGATGCCGCCCAGCCCGACCACCAGCAGGGTTTTGCCCTTGATTTCACCGAACGTGGCCTCGCGGGCCAGCGCCGGGTCCCAGCTGTCCGCGCGCACGTAGGCCGGTAAGCCGCGTGCCAGGGACAACAGCATGGCAATGGTGTGCTCGGCGATGGCCGGTCCCGAGAGACGCTTGCTGTTACTGAATATTCGCCCCTCCGTCAGTTCGTCGGGCAGGCCCACACAGCGCTCGATACCCACGAAGTAGTTGTGTACCCAGAGCAGGCGTTTATCCGCGTTGGCCAGCAGGTCCCGGTTACACAGCCCGATGACCGCATCGGCCCCGGCCAGGGTCTCGCGGCTCAGGGTGAAATTCGGCGAGCGATCGATATGCAATTCGACGTCGCCGGCAATCTGTCGCAGGGACTGCTCGAATTGCGCCATCGCCTGGCCGAGGCCCTCAGGCAGGCTGACCACCACCCGGCGGGGCTGCCAGCGCGGGTTGCTGGACATGGGCTCGGTGGTTTCGCGCAGTTTGAATTCGGCGATGATCCGGGTGGCCTCGGGGTCCGGTTCCAGGGGCCGTGCTTTGGCCGTGAGGCTGGTCAATACCACTGCGCCCAAAATGACGGCGAGGAATCGATGGGACATGTTGCGCTACTCCCTTGTCCGGGACAGGTTGATGTGCGATGAGGGTAAAGACGCTACAGGAACTTGCCGCCGTTGCCAATAATGCCGCGGCCCGGACGACAAACTGTCAAGTACTTTACAGACCCGGGCGGCCCCGGCGTGGAGTATACGGAAAAAGCGGCGGGAAGCGTTCCCAGGCGGCAGATCCCGCCTTCTGACAAAACAGTGTGCAGGTAAAACTTCATGAGCGAGACCAGCAAGCGCAGCGACATCATTTCCAACAGCCCGAGCCCGATCCTGAACATGTTTCGTGCCGGCCTTCTGCAGGGGGCGGGCTACAGCACCCGCCGACTGGCGCATCGGCCACTGATAGCCATCGCCAACTCCCATACCGACCTCACCACCGGGCACTCTCACCTGAACATGCTGGCGGCCAGGGTACGGGACGGGATCATCGCCGCCGGGGGCGAGGCGGCCGAGTTCAATGTGCCGGCGCCCTGCGACGGGGTGGCCATGGCCCACGATGGTATGCGGTTTGTGCTGGCCCAGCGCGACCTGATTGCCGACACGGTGGAAACACACCTGCGCTCACAGCCCTATGACGGGGTGGTCATGATCGCGAGCTGCGACAAGATCAATCCCGGTATGATGATGGCCATGGCGCGGCTCGACCTGCCCGCCATTTATCTCTCCGGCGGACCCGGCCAGATGGACATCCGCAAACACGCCACGCCGCAGGGCTCGATCGACCACAACGACTACCCCGATGACCCGGAATTGACCCGTCGCACCTTCACCTGCTCGACCTGCGGGGCCTGCGAGATCATGGGTACGGCGAATACCTTCCAGTGCCTGGCCGAGGTGTTGGGCCTGTGTATTCCGGGTAGCGCCAATATTCCCGGTTGGCACAGCGACAAGCTGGAAGCGGCCCGGCTCAGCGGCGAGCGCATCGTGGAGATGGTCCGGGAGGGATTGACGGCCGGCCGGATGTTCACGCCCCAGTCGCTGCAGAACGCGGTCCGGGCCAATATGGCGATCGGTGGCTCCACCAATGCCACCCTGCACCTGCCCGCAATTGCCCACGCCGCCGGCATCAGCATGAACCTGGATGACTTCGACGCGGCCCGGGAAGTGCCCACCCTGCTGGCGGTCAGCCCCAACGGACCCTGGGGAATACAGGATGTCTGGGCGGCGGGCGGTATGCCGGCGGTGATGAAGCGCATTGAGTCGCTGCTGGATACCTCCTGCATGACCGTGATGGGTGAACCCCTGCAGGCGATCATCGATGCCGCGGTGGTGGCCGACAGCGAGGTGATCCCGCCGCTGGAGAAAGCATTCCGGCCCACCGCGGGCATCGCTGTCCTGAAGGGCAATCTGGCTGCGGACGGCAGCGTCATCAAGGCCGCCGGTGTGAGCGAGTCGATGCACCAGTGCAGCGGCCCCGCGCGCTGTTTCGACTCCGAGGAAGAGGCGCTGGTGGCGATCAACGGGGGTGAGGTGCAGCAGGGCGAGGTGGTAGTGTTGCGTTACCAGGGCCCGAAAGGTTCCCCGGGCATGCCCGAGATGCTGGGGGCCACCCTGGCCCTGAAGAAAAATGGCCTGGACACGGCGGCCCTGGTCACCGACGGAAGGTTCTCCGGCGCCACCTCCGGTCCCTGTGTCGGCCATGTCTGTCCCGAGGCTTCGGACGGCGGTGTCATCGCGCTGGTGCAGGATGGCGACATCATCGAGATCGATATCCCCAATCGCCGCCTGAACCTGCTGGTAGCGGATGATGAACTTGCCCGCCGTCGGGACAGCTGGCAACCTGTCGAGAAAAGCGTGCCCCCGGGCTTCATGCGGCGCTATCGCAAGTATGTGCGGCCGGCCTGTGAGGGTGCCATACTCGACTAATGGCTTCCTGCAAACCAGTCCACGAGGCATAACAACATGCAAGGCAGACTGCTTATTATCTCAACGCTGGTCACCCTGGTACTCACGGCGGCATCCCCGGGAGCCGCGCTGGCTGCTGAATCGCCGGTCTCCGCTGCCGGGGATCCCGGCAACTGGCCGCGTCACGGGCGCAACGCGGGCGAGGAGCGCTTCTCGCCACTGGCCACCATCAACGCTACCAATGTCGACAAGCTGGGTCTTGCCTGGAGCCACCAGTACGAGTTGAACCGGGTTGTTGAAGCTACCCCGATCGTGGTCGACGGGGTGCTCTACACCACCGGCGCCTACAGCATGGTGTATGCCCTGGATGCGAAGACCGGCGAATTGCTGTGGAGTTACGATCCGGAAGTCTGGCGCGGCGTCCAGGGTCGCGGTTGCTGCGACGCGGCGAATCGCGGGGTGGCCGTGTGGGAGGGAAAGGTCTACGTGGGGGTCTACGACGGCCGGCTCGAAGCGCTCGACGCCCGCTCGGGCAAGTTACTGTGGTCGGTTAACACCCTGATAGACGAGGACCGCAATTACACAATTTCCGGGGCGCCACGCGTGGTCAAGGGCAAGGTGATCATCGGCAACGGCGGTGCCGAATTCGGGGTGCGCGGCTACATCACGGCCTACGACGCCGCGACCGGCAAACAGGCCTGGCGTTTCTTCACCGTGCCGGGCGACCCGGCCAGGGGAGACGAGTCCGATACCATCACCATGATTCGCAAGACCTGGTACGGTGACCAGTACTGGCACCAGGGCGGTGGTGGCACGGTGTGGGACTCCATGGCCTACGACCCAGACCTGGACCTGCTGTACATCGGGGTCGGCAATGGTTCCTACTGGAATTACAAGCTGCGTTCCGAGGCGAAAGGCGACAACCTGTTTCTGTCCTCCATCGTGGCCCTGCGCCCTGACAGCGGTGAGTACGTCTGGCACTACCAGACCACCCCGGGTGATGCCTGGGACTACACCGCGACCCAGCACATCATCGTTACCACACTGGATATCGACGGCAAGCCGCGCCGGGTGGTGATGCAGGCCCCCAAGAATGGCTTTTTCTATGTCCTGGACGCCGCCACCGGTGAATTCCTGTCTGCGGAGGCCTTTGGCGAGGTCACCTGGGCGACGGGCATCGACCCCGAGACCGGGCGGCCCATCCTGGATCGCGAGGTCGCGGACTACTGGAGCGACAATGAGCCCAAGACGGTTTTCCCCGGTTCCCAGGGCGCGCACAACTGGCCGCCGATGAGTTATAACCCGTACACCGGCCTGGTCTATATCCCCCAGCAGGTGACGGCTGAGCATTACGTCCCCCTGGCAGAGGCAGCGCCGGTTCGCACCGGTGTACCGAACCTGGGTCTTGAGATGCCGGTGGTGCCGGAGACCATCGATGCCGTGGAGGAGCTGGCCACGGTGTACCGGGGCAACCTGGTCGCATGGGATCCCCTGAAGCAGGAAGCGCGCTGGACCCAGCCCTACGAACACGCCCACAACGGCGGCACCCTGACGACCGCGGGCAACCTGGTATTCCAGGGCACCGCGGACGGGCGGGTGGTGGCCTACGCGGCCGATAGCGGCGACCTGCTCTGGCAGCAGCAGGTATCGACCGGTGTCCTGGCCGGGCCGGTCACCTACGAGGTCGACGGTGAGCAGTACGTGGCTTTCAACGCCGGTTGGGGTGGGTCGTTCGTGGTGACCTTCGGCGCCCTCGCGCAGCGCACCCGGGTGCTCCCGGACTCCAGGTTGTACGTCTTCAAACTGGGGGGCAAGGCCACGCCGCCCCCGGTCCGACGCCGCACCGAGCAGTTGCCGAACCCGCCGCCGGTCACCGCCGACGCTGCCGCGGTGGCCGAGGGTGGTGAGCTGTACGCCAACCATTGCGGCGGCTGTCACGGCCTGTCCGCCATGAGTGCCGGCTTCATCCCGGACCTGCGCTACCTCTCGCCCGAATCCCGGGAAGAGTTCCTGCCTATTGTTTACGGCGCGCGCTCCAACAAGGGCATGCCGCCGTTCGGCGGCATCCTGGAGCCGGCGCAGATCGAGAAAATCCGGCAGTACATCCTGCAGCGCAGCCACGACTGGCGCGCCCAGCTACTGCAACACGGGCTGGCGGAATAGCCCGTCAGCCTGTCTGTCGGGCTACGCTTCGGGGTGTCGGGTTGGAGCGAGATTACGCTTGACCTTCTGCAGGTGCCGGGTGAGCTCGTCCCCGTGACGCAGCGCCAGGCAGGTCGTCAGGATATCGATGATGACCAGCTGGACGATGCGCGAGCTCATGGGGGTATAGCGTTCGGTGTCCTCAGCGCTTTCCACCGCCAGCACCACGCCGCACTGCCGCGCCAGAGGTGAGCCCGGCGCGGTGATGCCCAACACCCGGGCGCCCGTGTCCGCGGCCAGCTCCGCCAGTTCGACGACCGCCGTGGTCCTGCCGGTGTAGGAGATGCAGATCAGGCAATCGCCGGAAGACAGGCCGGTCACCGCCATGCGCTGATTGATCAGGTCGGTGTAGGCCGCCACCGGGACCGGGAAGCGCAGCAACTTGTGCTGCGCGTCCAGTGCGACCGAGGCCGAGGCTCCCAGGCCGCACAGCACGATGGAGCGGGCATTCGCCAGGTAATCCACCGCATCGCGCAGGGCGCCGGGGTCCAGGTGCTGGCGGGCGTTGTTCAGGCTGGCCCGGGTACTTTCAAATACCTTGGCCGCGACCTGGGCCGGGGTATCCTCCGGCTCGACATCCGGCGCGATGCGCGGTTCCCGGAGCGCCAGTTCCCCCGCCAGGGCCAGCTTGAAATCCGGGAAGCCCTTGAAGCCCAGCCCTGTGCAAAAACGGTGCACCGTGGGTTCGCTGACCCCGGCGAGGCGGGCCAGGGCGGCGGTGCTCATGGACACGATGGCCCCGGGATCGCGCACGACGCAGGCGGCGAGTTTGTGGGCTGATTTACTGCGTTTCGCCCGGGTATCGGCCAACTCGGCGAGTAAGGTCACGGTGAAGCCCTCTTTAATTTCAATAAAATGTAATAAAATTTCGCTATAGTTTCAAGTGGTAGTTCCGGTGCCTCGTTGATTTTCTGGCGAGGGTCAGCGATTAAAGCGGTTTTACAAGTGAATTATGGGTTTTATCTGGCCAAAACAGCGCTCTGTTACTTTCTCCCGTCCTGGGCTTGAAAATTTCCTGTCAGGGTATTACAGTGCGCGAATGTAATTTAATTACAGCATGCGGGGTCCCATGGCACTGGAACAGATTTTACGAGACAGCAGGGTACTGCCGGTTGTCACCGCCCGCGACGTGGCGTCTACCGTCGATCTGGCACGGGCATTGCAACGCGGGGGTATGCGCTGCATTGAAATCACGCTGCGCACTTCGGCGGCGCTGGATGCCATTCGCGCGGTCAGCGCCGAGGTGCCGGAGCTGCTGGTGGCAGCTGGAACGGTGAACACCCCGACCGACCTCGAGCAGGTTGTCGCTGCGGGAGTGCAACTGGCATTGAGCCCGGGGGCGACCGCCGACCTGCTGGCTGCAGCCCGGGACGCGCCGCTGGATTTCGTGCCCGGGGTGGCCACGGCCTCTGAGGTCATGCTGGCCGCGGACCACGGGTTTGCCGTGTGCAAGCTGTTTCCCGCCGCGACTCTGGGCGGAACGGCTATGCTCAAAGCTCTGGGTGGACCGTTCCCCGAGGTGAGGTTCTGTCCCACCGGCGGGCTCAACCCGGACAATTTCCGCCAGTACCTGGCGCTGCCCAATGTGGTCTGTGTGGGCGGGTCCTGGATGGTGGCGCCCGACCTGGTCGAGCAGGGCCAGTGGAGCGAGATTACCCGCCTGGCACAAGAGGCCATGGCGGTATAACTGGGTAACAGGGAGAAGCGAGATGGCACAAGACAGGCCCATTCGCCTGGGCATCATGGGGTTCGGCCTGATCGGCCGGCAAATTTACGAACTGGCCTCGCACTGTGACGACGTGGAAGTGGTAGCCATTGCCGATGTCGGCAAGCCTGACATCCTGCACTATTTACTGTGCTCGGAAGTCGAGGAGCCGCAGCGCCATCAGTTGCAGGGCAACTTCCTGGTGAGTCCCGGCTGCCGTCCGCGACTGATGCAGATCGATACGCCGGCGGAGATGCCCTGGGACATTTTCGCCGTGGACATGGTGATCGACGCTACCGGCAAGTTCCGTGACCGGGTGTTCATGGAAGATCACCTGAGCAACGGCGCGCCCCGCGTGCTGTTGCGCACCCTCCCGACGGACCATATCGACCGCATCGTCCTGCCGGGCATCAACGCGGACAGCGCGGCGGTCGGCGACCGGATGGTTTCCGCCGGTTCGGCCACCACCACTGCCCTGTGCCTGTTGTTGCATGCCCTGTCCGCCCGGTTCGGGATAGCGTGCGGCAGCATGACCACGGTGCACGCCTATACCTCGGACCAGGCGCTGCAGGACTATGCCGGCAGCGATTTCCGCCGCAGCCGGTCCGCGGCGAAGAACATCATTCCCAATAATCACGAAGCCAGCCTGTGGCTGGGCCAGATCCTGCCCGCGTTCGACGGCAAGATTTTGACCTCGGCACTCAACGTGCCGGTGCAGGAGGGCTGCCTGTTGGATACCACCCTGGTGCTGGAGGATTCCGCCGTGAGCGCCGAGGATGTGAACGACGCCATGCGGGCCGCCGTGCAGGATTATCCCGGGATCATCGACGTGGCCGAGGACCCGATCGTGTCCTCGGACGTGATCGGCAATCCCCACTCCCTGCTGTTTGACCTCAAGGGCACGATCAAGGCCGGCAGCAACACCATCAAAACCCTGGCCTGGTACGAAAACCGGGGTCACGCGGCGCGGCTGCTCGACGTGGTGCGCCTGTACCGGGAACTGGACAAGCAGCAGGAGGCCGCCTGATGAAAGTCGGAATTAATGGATTCGGGCGGATCGGCCGCTCGGTGTTTCGCATCCTCGAGAGTGTCGAGGGCATCGACGTGGTCGCGATCAACGACCTGTTTGACAACGAGGCGCTGCGTTATCTGCTGAGCCACGACACGGTTATGGGACCGTTTCGCGGCAAGCTGGCTCTGGAAGGGGATGAGTTCGTCACCGACAAGGGCCGGACCCGGCTGATCTGCGAGCGTAACCCCGGCGACCTGCCCTGGGCGGATCTCGGGGTGGACGTGGTGGTCGAGTCGACCGGCGTATTCCGGGCTCGGGAGCAGTTGGAGCAGCACCTCACAGCGGGCGCCTCGCGGGTGGTACTGACCGTGCCATCGAAGGACCCGGTGGACTACACCGTGGTTCTGGGGGTGAACGAGGACGGCCTGGGGCCGGAGCACCGGATCGTGTCCAACGCCAGCTGCACCACCAACTGCCTGGCGCCCATGGCGCGCATACTGGACGAGGCCTTCGGTATCGAGGAGGGGGTGATCAATACCGTGCACGCCTATACCAACGACCAGCGCCTGGCGGATGTACCCCACTCGGACTGGCGGCGCAGTCGCGCGGCGGCGGAAAATATCATTCCCACCTCCACCGGCGCGGCCAAGGCCGTGGGTGAGGTCCTGCCGCAGTTGCAGGGCAAATTGCACGGTATTGCGGCCCGGGTGCCGGTACCGGACGGCTCGGTGGTGGACCTGTTCGCCAAGCTGGCCTGCGAGGTCAGCGTGGAGGACGTTCACGACGCGGTGCGCGCGGGGGCGGAGTCGGAACGGCTGCAGGGCATCCTGCAGTTCAGCGACACCCCGATCGTATCGTCCGATATCATCGGCAACTCCCACTCCTCGATCTACGATTCCGGCTTTACCGGGGTGACCGGCGGACGCTACCTGCGGGTATTGAACTGGTATGACAACGAGTGGGGCTACTCCAGCCGGGTCTGCGACCTGCTGGCGAGAATCGACCGTTGGTAGACGCCACGCCTTCCAGGGAGGACTACGCCGGGCTGCGGGAAAACGTCAGCCGGCTGGGACGTATCCTGGGCGATACCATCGCCGGCGCCGAGGGCGAGGAGTTCCTTGAACTCATCGAGCGAATTCGCGGCCTGTCCAAGGGTGCCCGGGACGGGGTGGAGGCGGATCGCGAGGCGCTGCTGAACCAGTTGCGCTGCCTCGACCAGTCGCAACTGGTGCCGGTGGCGCGAGCCTTTGCCCAGTTTCTGAACCTGGCCAATATCGCCGACCAGCAGCACCTGGTTTCCCGCCAGATGGACCCGTTGTTCTCGGCCTCCGGCCAGCTCGATGACTGTCTCGCGCAGTTGGCCGGGGAGGGTGTGCCGGAGGAGGCTATCGCCGGGACCATCGCCGACCTGCGCATCGAACTGGTGCTGACCGCGCACCCCACAGAAATCACCCGCCGCACCCTGATCCACAAGCACGGTGAAATCGGTCACTGCCTGGGCCAGATGGAGCTGGGCGGGCTGAGCGAACGGGAGCGCGACCGGCTGGACCAGCGCCTGCGCGAACTGGTGGCCCAGATCTGGTACGGAGATGACTTTCGCGTGAGCCGGCCGAGCCCGGTAGACGAGGCCAAGTGGGGCTTCGCGGTGGTGGAGGAATCACTCTGGAGTGCGGTGCCGGAATTCCTGCGGCGCCTGGACAGTTCGCTCCGGCGCCACCTGGATCGGCGCCTGCCGCTGGATGCCGCGCCGGTCAGCTTCGTGTTCTGGATGGGTGGGGATCGGGACGGCAATCCCAACGTCACCGCGGAGGTGACCCGTGAGGTGCTGCTGCTGGGCCGCTGGCAGGCAGCGGACCTGTACCTGGGTGACGTCAACCGCCTGCTGGACGAACTGTCCATGACCCGTTGCAATGAGGCGTTGAGTGAATTGTCCGGGGGCGCGCACGAGCCGTATCGCGCGGTGCTGCGCGAACTGCGGGCACTGCTGGAGCGCACCCGCGTCGCGATCGAGGCGGAATTACGCGGCGAACAGGCCTCGGATGGGGAACTGCTCAGGGATGTTCAGCAGTTGTGGCAACCGCTGGCGGCCTGTTACCAGTCGCTGCTGGATTGCGGCATGGACATTATCGCCCGCGGCACACTGCTCGATGTGCTGCGCCGGGTACGTTGCTTCGGGGTGCACCTGGTGCGGCTGGATGTGCGCCAGGACAGTGATCGCCATACCCAGGCCCTGTCGGAACTGACCACTCACCTGGGCCTGGGCGATTACGGTCACTGGGACGAGGCGACCCGACAGGCCTTCCTGCTGCAGGAACTCGCCAGCCGGCGGCCCTTGACGCCGCGGCAGTGGCAACCGGGGCCGGAGGTGCAGGAAGTACTGGATACCTGCGCGGTGGTTGCGGAACAGCCGCCGGCAGCGCTGGGCGCCTATGTGATCTCCATGGCCCGCCAGCCCTCCGATGTGCTGGCGGTACAGCTGCTACTGAAGGAGGCCGGCGTCGTCGGGAGCCTGCCGGTGGCGCCGCTGTTCGAGACCCTGGATGACCTCTCCCGGGCCCGCTCGGTCATAGGCGAGTTGCTGCAGCACAACTGGTACCGGGGACACATCGGTGGTCGCCTGATGGTGATGATCGGCTATTCCGATTCGGCCAAGGATGCCGGCGTGCTCGCCGCGTCCTGGGCCCAGTACCGGGCGCAGGAGGAGTTGCTGGAGGTGTGCGCGCGGCACGACGTGCAACTCACCCTGTTCCACGGCCGGGGCGGCACCATCGGCCGGGGTGGTGCGCCGGCGCAGCAGGCCCTGTTGTCCCAGCCTCCGGGCTCCCTGCGCAACGGTCTGCGGGTGACAGAGCAGGGTGAGATGATCCGCACCAAGCTGGGCTGGACCTCGCTGGCGGTGAAGACCCTGGCCCGGTATACCGTGGCCATCTGCCAGGCCAACCTGCTGACCCCGCCAGCGCCCAGCCCGCGCTGGCGCGAGGCCATGGACACCCTGGCGGCCAGGTCCTGCGAGGCCTACCGGGCGGTGGTGCGGGACGAGCCCGACTTTGTCGCCTACTTCCGGCACGCCACGCCGGAGCAGGAACTGGCCAGCCTGCCACTGGGTTCGCGGCCGGCGCGGCGTAAAAAAGGTGGCGGCATAGAGAGCCTGCGCGCGATTCCCTGGATTTTTGCCTGGAGCCAGAACCGGCTGATGCTGCCGGCCTGGCTGGGTGCGGGCGAGGCACTGCAGGACATGCTGGCCGCGGGGGAGGGGGAGTTGCTGCGCGACATGTCGGACCACTGGCCTTTTTTCAACACCCGCCTGTCCATGCTGGAAATGGTTTACGCCAAAAGTGACAGTGGCCTGTCTGCCTACTACGACGCCCTGCTGGTGCCCGCCGAACTGCAGCCTATCGGCGAGCGTCTCAGGCAGCAGTTGGCCGCGGACGTCGACACCGTACTGGCTATCGAGGGGCGCGAGCTGCTGCTGGCGGACAACCCCTGGGCTGCCGAATCCATCCGCCTGCGCAATATCTATACGGATCCACTGAACTTCCTGCAGGCGGTGTTGCTGCAGCGCAACCGCGCCACGGCCCAGCCGGAGGTGGAGCGGGCCATCATGGTGACCATCGCGGGGATATCGGCGGGCATGCGCAATACCGGCTGACCCGGTGACCACCTCAGGTCGCCGCCGCTAGCCCCTGCAACATTTCCACGGTATCGACGTCACACAGGATGCCGGGGTCGTCGACCTCGACGCGGTGCACCGCGTCCGGGTAGTGCAACAGCAGCGCCCGGGCGCCCCGGTCGCCCTGCAGTGACTCCAGTTCCGGGAAAAATTTACTGCCAAAGGCGACCGGGTTGCCGCGCTGTCCGCGATAGAAGGGCACCACGATCCGGTCCGTGCGCAGCTGTGCGGCAATTGTACGGTAGGTTGCGGTCCGGATTCGCGGCATGTCCGCCAGGGCAATCAGTACCCCGTCCCAGGGCTGCGGCCGCGCCCGGATACCGTCGCCCAGGGTGCCGATCATGCCGAGTTCCGAGTGCGGGCACAGCAGGCAGTCAATGCCCGCCCCGTGCAGTTCCTCCTGCAGCGCGCGGTCATCGCGCCCCAGGCAAACCCGTAGCGGCAGGCCGCTGTCGCGCAGTGTATTGATCGCCGCCTCCAGCAGGGTTCCGCCGCCCGGCACAGGGGCATGGCGCTTGTCACTGCCGAAACGCCGGGAGCGGCCGGCGGCGAGCAGGAGCACGCCGGTGTTCATTGCGCCCCTGACACATCCGCCCGCTGGCGTTGCAACTGGGTGAGCTGGGCCATGATCGCCACCGCGATCTCAATCGGTGTCTTGCTGCCAATGGACAGCCCCACCGGGGCATGCAGCCGCTCGATGGTTTCCGGGGGTAAACCCAGCGCCGCCAGCCGCGCCAGGCGTTTTTCCGTGGTGCGCACCGACCCCAGGGCGCCCACGTACCAGGCGTCGGTTTCCAGGGCCTCCATCAGCGCCATGTCGTCGATCCGCGGGTCGTGGGTCAGGGTGATGACAACCGCGTGGCGGTCGTTGGCGTGCTCGCGCACCGCGTCGTCGGGCATGCCCGGCAGCAGGGGCAACGCCGGTCCTTCCCACTGCGCCAGGATATCCTGCCGTGGATCGGTCACCATAACCTCGTAATCCATGGCCAGGGCCAGTTCGGACAGGCTCTGCGCCAGTTGCCCGGCACCCACCAGCAGCATGCGCATGCGTGGGCCGAAGCATTGCCGCAGCCGGGTTTCGTCCAGTTGCAGGGGACTGAAGTGTTCGACTGGCAGCAACTTTGATGTGCCATCGGACAGGGTCAGTTCCCGGACGACGCAGCGGCGCTGCTGCAGGGCCTCCACCACGCCATCCAGCCACTCGATGTGGTCCTCGCCGAGGCGCTGCAGCAGAAACGTGATGCGCCCGCCACAGGGCAGACCCAGGCGCTCGTTCTCCTCCGCGCTCAGGCCGTAGTCCAGCAACTGTGGCAGCTCTGACTGGAACTCGCCCGCGCGCAGGCGCTGCAACAGGTCTTCTTCCACGCAACCGCCGGACAGGGACCCGGCCTGGCGCCCGTCGTCCAGCACCGCCAGCAGCGAGCCGACTGGTCGCGGCGAGGAACCGACGCAGCGGGTGATGACGCACAGCCAGGGCGACAGCCCCTCGCGGCACCATTCCAGCAGGTGTATCAGAACATTGTCGTCCTGGTTACGCATGAAAACGCCGTTCTCCTTTGCGACGACTGTTGCCGCCAATTCCCGCTCAGGACAGCCCGCGCACCGGGACCAGGGCGCCGTGCACCGCGCTGGCCGCGGGTGAGCCCAGGAAGCAGATGACTTCCGCCAGTTGGCCCGGGGCCACCCAGTGGGAAAAGTCCGCGTCGGGCATCCCCGCGCGGTTGGGCGGGGTGTCGATGATGCTGGGTAATACCGCGTTCACGTTGATGCCCTTGTGCCGGAGTTCCTCCGACAGGCTCTCGGTGAGCTTCATTACCGAGGACTTGGCGCAGCAGTAGGCGCTCATGGTGGCCTGGCCGGACAGGGCGCCCAGCGCGCCGATATTGACGATGGCCCCCCTGTCCTGCTCCAGTAGTCGCGGCACGGCCGCCATGGTGGCGTTGCGCAGGGTGTCCACGTTGATTTTGAACATCTTGTCCCACTGGTCTGATTCGGGATCGGCGGCCTCGTCGCCCATGGCAAAGCCGCCGGCAATGTTGAACAGGGCGTCGACCCGCGGCAATGACTCGAAGCAGACCCGGGTCGCGTCCCGGTCCAGCAGGTCGAGTTGCCGGTACGCGTCCGTGTTGGCAAGTTCCCCGGTGTCGACGATATCCAGGCCGGTGACCCGCGCCCCGTATTGCCGTGCTTTTTCCGCGACCGCCTGGCCCAGTGTGCCGGCGGCGCCGGTGATTACGATCTCTAGATTATCCAACATACAATGTGTTTCCTTTGGTGTGTTGTTCGGTCTGGCGGGGCGCTTCCGGCGTGTGTTACGGACTGACGGTACTCGGTGCAGGCTACGAACTTTAGCGAACAACATGGTATAGTGCCAGCGATTAAAAATAACCTTTCCTATCGTCTTGACCGGGGTACTACATGGCCAGTAAGGAGAAGCAGGCGCGGCGCAAACGGGATCCGGAATCCACCCGCGAAGCCATTCTGGAAGCTTCCGTAAAAATCCTGGCACGTGACGGCGCCGAGGGCCTCAGTGTCTCCAGCGTCGCCAAGCTGGCCGGGGTAAACCGGGGCACCGCCTACCAGCATTTCCAGGTGAAGGAAGATCTCATTCGCGCCACCCTGGACTGGGTCAGCCACCAGTTACTGGAGTCGGTATTCGAGGGTGGCGACCTCGGCGGGGAGCCGCCGGAGGATATCCTGCGTCCGGACCTGGATCATATGGACGAGGTGATCAACCGCATGGCGGAGTTCAACCTGCGGCTGGCGGAATATGCGATCGAGAACCCGGACATCGGGCGGATCTGGCTCTACGATGTGCTGTCACGCGAAAACCCGCGTGACGACGTGTTCTACAAGCGCTTTGCGCAGGCCCTGCAGACCCTGGCTGAAAGTGACGCCAGCGTCGACGACATGGATGTGGAGGTCCAGTCGGTGCTGATGTTGACCGGCTACTTCATGTGGCCGGTGTGGGTTCGCGCCCATGCCCGCAGCAAGCGGGCGCGCAAGGAAATGGCCAAACGCTATGCCGGCGAGGTACTGCGCATGTCCATGCACGGTGTGCTGCGCGCCGACAGCCACGCTATTCTGAACGCCTTCCTGAAGAGCAAATAACAGAATAACCTCTGATCCCGCGGGGTGTTGACATCCCGGGGGTGCTCACGCATCATCATTAGCTATTGAACGACAGTGGTGATTAACATGGAAAGTAAGTCAGAGCGCCCCAATGGCCGTCGCAGGCGCCGGAATCCCGAGGCAACCCGGGAGGACATATTAGTCGCCGCTCGCACCGTGCTCGCCTCCGACGGCCCCGACGGCCTCAGCCTGTCCAAGGTGGCGCACCTGGCGGGAGTAAACCGGGGCACTGCCTACCAGCATTTCGAAACGCGGGAAGACCTGATCAAGGCTACCGTGGACTCGGTCAGCCGGCACCTGTCCACCACGGTGTTCGGCCCGCCGGACGAGGAGGGCAAGCTGCCCGATGGCGGCAAGCGCCCGGTCTACAACGTGATCACTCAACTGGTGGATTTCGCGGTGGAGAATCCTGAGTTGGGACGTATCTGGCTGTTCGAGATATTGTCCAGTGATAACCCGGAGGAGGACGTGTTTTTCAAGCAGTTCCTGCAGGCAACCCAGTTCATGGCGGACAATGACTACAGTGAGGATGATATAGATGCCGAGGTGCTCTCGGTGATTTTCCTGGCCGGCTATTTTCTGTGGCCGCTGTGGGTGCGCTCCAGCGCGCGCACGGTCAAGGAGCGGCGTGAAATGACCCTGCGCATGCGGCGAGAGGTCTTGCGCCTGTCCCTGCACGGCACCCTGCGAGAGGAGTACTTCCCACAGCTCGAGGCCCTGTTGCAGGATAAGTCAGACAGGCGCCTTCAGAATATGGAAACAGTGCCATGAGTAATACATCCGCACCGGACTGGCCGGACAGTTGGAAACTCCTCGAGCACGGTATTCGAAGCGGCCGTTACACCGATGCCGCGTTCGCCAGGCTGGAACATGACAAGCTGTGGCGCAAGGTCTGGCAGGCGGCGGCCCGATTGGATGAGGTGCCGGAGCCCGGGGACTACACCGTGTACGAGATCGGCGCGGAATCGGTCATCGTGGTGCGTGTCGACGAGCATACGGTCAAGGCCTACAACAATGCCTGCCCGCACCGCGGAACCGCGCTGGCGGTCGACTGCGGCAGTTTCGGAAAAGAGCGCATCATCTGCCCGTTCCACGGCTGGCGCTGGAGTATCGACGGCACCGTGCAGTACGTGCTCGAGCGGGACCAGTTCCGCGACGGCCAGTTGCAGGACAGCGATGTGAACCTGCGCGAGCTGCAACTGGAGATCTGGGCCGGTTTCGTGTTCATCAACTTCGACAAGGATCCGCAACCTTTCGAGGAGTTTATCGCGCCGGTCAGGGCGCTGACGGAAGACCTCGCCATCGGCGATATGCACCACATCTGGTGGAAGTCCGTGACTGCCCCGGCCAACTGGAAAGTGGCCCTGGAGGCGTTCCTGGAGGGCTACCACGTCCCCGCCACCCACCCGCAACTGGAGACGGACGCGGCGGCGTTCATCTACGGCGACGATATGAGCCAGCCGGTCCAGTACAGCCACGAGAATCACACCTACGAGAGTTTCGCCAACGGCCACGGGCGTTTCCTCGGGGGTGACAAGACGCCCATGGCGGGCCATACCGGCGCGGTGGAAGACCCGGTGGAGACGATGGCGAACCGGCTCAACCTGCTGGTCGAGGGCATGGACGCCATGATCCTCAAGGAAGATGTGGAACTGGTGCGCTCACTGAAGGGCAAGCCCATCCCGGAGGGCTCCTCCCTGGGTGGGGAGTACATGAAGGCCCTGTACGCGGACGCCGCCGCCAAGGAGCGCCCGATGCCGAAGCCGGATCCGGCAGTGCTGGCCCAGTGGGGTGGCGAGATATTCATTTTCCCCAACCTGATGATCCTGCCCCAGGCGGGCAATGCCATGATGTACCGGGTGCGCCCGGACGGCTACAACCCGGACTCCTGCATCTTCGAGATATACTCCACCAAGACCTACCCGGCGGCGGAAACACCGCCGCGGGCAACCGTGCAGAAAATGACCGACGTCGCGGATCCCGAGCAGTTCCTGCAGATACCGCGCCAGGATTTCGAGAACATCCCACGGATGCAGAAGGGCCTGCGCACCAGTGGCTGCAAGCAGATCTGGATGGCCAATTACTTTGAGCAGATCATCATGAACATGCACCGGGAGCTGGACAGCTACCTGCAGGCATGAGCTCTGGAAAGTCGGCGGCCGCGGTGCGGCCGCCGGCTGTCAGTTTTCCCCGTTCGCCCCGGTCAGGGTGGCGGCGATCCGGTGCTTCAGCACTTTGCCGGCGTCGTTCTTCGGCAGTGCATCCCACAGTTCGACCTGTTCCGGAATCTTGAACCTGGCCACGCCGAGGCCGACCAGGTAGTCCCGTAACGCGGCCACGTCGGGTCGCGCATCCTGTTCGGGTACGATGACGGCGCAGGCGCGCTCCCCGGTGCGGGGGTCGGGCAGGCCGACGATGGCTACCTCGCGGATGGCCTCGTGCCTGACCAGCAGGTCCTCGATTTCCTTGGGCGCGATATTTTCGCCGTTGCGGATAATGATGTCCTTGAGGCGCCCGGCGATGACCAGGTAGTCGCCGTCCACCCAGCGGCCCAGGTCCCCGGTTCGGTAATACCCTTCGCTGTCGAATACCGACGCCTCGTCTTCCGGATGCACGTAGCCCACCAGCATTTGCGGGCCTCGCGCCAGCACTTCCCCCGTGTCTGTTGCCGCGTTGTCGGAATCGGCCAGTCTCACCTCGGCGATACCGGGTCTGCCGTCGGTCTCCGCCGCGTGCTCGAGATCTGCCCTATCGGTGACGCCTACCGTGGTCACCGGCACCTCGGTCGAGCCGTAGACCCGGGTCACCACGGCCCTGTCAAAGTAGGCGGCCGCCTCGCGAATCAGCGACGGCGGCACAGAGGCGCCGCCGCAAACGAACAGTTTCAGGTCGGGCAGACGGGTGCCGGTGCGCCCGGCGGCCTCCAGCAACTGGGTCAGAAACGGGGTCGCCCCGGCGAAATGCGTGCAGTGCTCGGTCGTCAGCAGCGCCACCGCCTCATCCGGTTGCCACTGCTCCATCAGTACCACCGAAGTGCCCAGTAACAGGGGGCACTCGAAGGCGTAGATGGAACCTCCGATATGGCTGATCGGCGAGGCCACCAGGAACCTGTCGCCCGGGTCCACCAGCCAGTGCTCCCCCAGTTGCCGGATCAGGGCGTGAATCGAGTTGTGGCTGTGCATCACACCCTTCGGGCTGCCCGTGGTGCCCGAGGTGTACATGATCATGCGCACGGCGTCCGGGTCCGGCGGCGGCAGTGCCGCGGGCTCGTCCGCCTGGAACAGCGAGGCATAGGCCTGGTGTTCGCCCGCCTCTCCGCGTACGACGACTACCTGGGGTGGCCGGTCCAGTTGCCGCACCACGTCCGACAGCATCCGGGCACAGGGGTGGCCCCGGAATTCCTCCGGGATGAAGATCATCCGGCTGTCGACGTCGCGCAGCATGAAGCACAGGTCGTGCTCGCGCAGGGAGGGCAAGACCGGGTGTGCGACCATGCGCGCCAGGGTGGCCCCGAGGTAAATGACCGCGGCCTCGTGCCAGTTGGGCAGCATGAAGGAGATCACGCTGCCCTCCGGGAAGCGCCCGGCCAGCGTGCGCGCCAGGGCCACGGCCCTGTTGCGCAGGTCGCCCGCGGTCAGTCGCACCTCGCTGTCGATCACCAGTTGCCGATCCGGTTCCTGCGCTGCCGCACGATCCAGGGCCTCGGCCAGGGTCTCCCGGACCCAGTGGCCATCGCGGTAGGCGGCCCGGGCGCGCTCCTTGTCCCAGCGCAGGGATCTACCTGTAATGCTGCGGCGATCTGCCGTCATTGCGCTCTCCGTGGTTTATTTTCCCGACCCGGTGATTGCGGGCGGGGGCTATTAGTAATAGACAACACCGATGATTATACTATACTTGTGCCTGGCCTGGCGACAGGCCTGCTGCGACAGGGAGTGAATCCGGGAGGACGATGAAAATGCAAGTCGCCATCATCACCGGCGCGGGCAGTGGTATCGGTTTTGCCACGGCGAGACACCTGTACGACATGGGAATGGCCGTGGTGGGGGTGGGGCGTGATCCCGCCAAACTGGCCGCATTGGAAAAAGAGTTGGACGACCCTGAGCGCCTTGCGACCTTGTCCATCGACATCGCTGCGGATGAGGCGCCACAGGCCATCGTCAGGCTGGCCCTGGAACGTTTCGGGCGAATCGATTTCCTGATCAACAATGCCGGCCTGGGCAGCCCCAAACCCCTGCACGAAACCGATGACGAGTCGCTGGACCTGTTTCTCGGCGTGATGCTGCGGGCGCCGTTCCGGCTGGCGCGCGACGCGATAGTGCACATGCAGTCCGGCTCCGCCGTTATCAACGTGACCTCGACCTTTGCGGTGGTTGGCGGCCGCCGGGGCGGGGCCTACTCCGCCGCCAAAGGTGGGCTGACCTCGCTGACCCTGCATATGGCCTGTGAATACGGTGCCCAGGGTATCCGGTCCAATTGCGTTGCACCCGGCGTGACCGTGACCGACATGGTCAAGGGCCGACTCGAAGACAAGGGGTTCCGGCGCATGAACACCGAGATGACGCCCGCGCCGCGGCTGGGCACGGTGGACGACGTGGCGAGCACCATCGCATTCCTGTGTTCGCCGGGCGCAGCCCATATCAATGGCCAGACCATTGTGGTGGACGGTGGCTGGTCGACGACCAAGTACCTGTCGCCGGCCGCGATGAATGCCGAGTGGGTTACTGACCCGGGGGATCAGGCATAAGCGCACGACGGCGCCCGGAACGCAAGCCGGGCCCGCCAGCTTTACTTATTAGCAACATAACAAACTGGGACAGCATATGAACGACATGACACTGGATTGCTCCGATATCGACCGGTACCTGGGGAAACCGATAGCGCCGGCGCGCCTGAAGGAGCCCCTGCACAACAACGACTTCCGGCGCTGGGTGCAGGCCATGCACTACCCGAACCTGTTGCATTACGACACGGATTTCTCCGCCGAAGGGCGCTATGGCAGGCTCGTGGCGCCGCAGTCCTTCGCAGTCAGCTGCGACGACGGCCACGGCGCCGGCCCCGCCTGCGTCGGCCTGATCAGGAACTCCCACCTGCTGTTCGGCGGCGACGAGTGGTGGTTCTACGGCCCGCGCATTTTCGCCGGGGACGAGATCGTCAATGAGAAAGTGCCCTTCGATTACGTGGTGAAAGACACCGGTTTTGCCGGCCCCACCTGTTTCCAGCGCGGCGACAACAACTACTACAACCAGGATGGTGATTTCATCGCCAAACAGCGTTCCACATCCATTCGTTACCGCCAGGACCTGGCCGCGGAAATGGCGGACAACTCAGACCAGTACGATGATCCGGAGTGGAGCGATAGCGCGCTGGAGGAACTGGAAGACAGGAAATACGAATACATCAGGATGATGCACGACCTGGGGCACGGCAGGCGCTACTGGGACGACGTCGATGTCGGCGACGAACTGGTCACCCGGGTGATCGGTCCGCACACGGTCGCCAGTTTCACCACCGAGTGGCGCGCCTACCTGTTCACGATCTGGGGCGGCACCCACCGGCCCGGGATGGACTTCGAAGCCATGGGTTATACGAAGGAGATGGCCGGCTACGAAAACGACCCGGTGATGGAGCGCGACAACCCCGAGTGGACGGACGGCGCCTACTTTGGCCCCTCCCGCGGTCATCTGTTCCCGCGTTGGGCGCGCTTTATCGGCATGCCGCGCGCCTACGGCTACGGCGCCTCTATGGGCGCCTGGATTCTGGACTACCTGGCCGGCTGGGCCGGCGAGTGGGGCCAGGTGGTGCACTGCAAATCCTCCTATCGCGGGCCCGCCTTTTCCGGCGAGGCCACCGTCATGACCGGTGAGATCGTGGACAAGATGACCGACGACGAGGGCCGTACCGTGGTGCAGGTAAAAGTGAAAATGGCCTCCCACCTCGGCACCGTCATGGCGACGGCGACCGCTGAAATCGAATTGCCGACCCGCTAGGGCGAGGAAACCAGATTATGTCGGAAATGCGTTTTGACGGCCGCGTGGCCGTGGTGACTGGCGGCGGGCGCGGCCTTGGCCGTGCCTACGCCGAATTGCTCGCCGCCCGCGGGGCCAGGGTGGTCGTCAACGACCCGGGTTCTGCTATCGCCGGCGAGGGGGTCGACAGTGGCCCGGCGGAGGAGGTGGTGACGGCCATCCGGGCCGCTGGTGGTGAGGCGGTGGCCTGTACCGCGTCGGTGGCCACGCCGGAGGGCGGCCAGGCCATCATCGACACGGCCATCGATCACTTCGGCCGCATCGATATCCTGATCCACAACGCCGGTAATGTGCGCTACGGCAGCCTGAAAGAAATCAGCTACGAGGACTTTGACGCCGTGCTGGACGTACACCTGCGCGGCGCCTTCCACGTCGTGCGGCCGGCGTTCCCGCTCATGTGCGAACAAGGGTACGGTCGCATCGTCCTGACCTCCTCCATCGGCGGCCTGTACGGCAATGCCAATGTGGTGAATTACAGCGTGTCCAAGGCGGGCCTGATCGGCCTGTCCAACGTGGCCGCCATCGAGGGCGCGGAGGAGGGGGTGAAATGCAACTGCATCATTCCCGCCGCGGTCACGCGCATGGCCGACGGGCTCGACACCTCCGCTTACCCGCCCATGGGGCCGGAGCTGGTGGCGCCGGTGGTGGGCTGGCTGGCCCACGAGGACTGTTCCGTCAGCGGGGAGATGCTGATAGCGCTGGCCGGCCGCGTCGCCCGCGCCTATGTTACCGAGACCGAGGGTGTCTACCAGGACGAGTGGACGATCGAGGAGGTGGCCGGGCAGATGGATGCCATCAGCGACACCAGCCACACCCTGGTGTTTCAGCCGGTGCCTACCGGCCACTCGGATCACCTGCGTTACAGTTTCGAGATGGCCAACCGCGGCCTCGCCGGCGCGAGCTGAGACTGTCGTATCTGCTGTAGCGGGCGCTGATCGAGCGCAGTACCGTTGCCTGGTGCGGGAAATCGTCCGGACTGGCATCGCCAAACCAGGCCTTGAGATACCTGTCCGCACTGATCTGCTCCACCTCGATCTCTCTCCCCACCACGGCGGCGAGGATGCCGGCTAACTCGTAGGCGGTGTAGCGACCCGAACCGACCAGTTCGTAGGTTGCGCCATAGTGCCGTTCTCCGTCGCGCAACACCGCCAGCGCCACGTCGGTCACGTCATCCAGGTCGACCATCGACTGGCGCCGATCCAGCGACCACGAGAGCCTGAACACGGACTCCTCAAAAGCGGGTTTCAACTTCAGGGGCAGCATGTAATTCGCGGGTTGCAATATCGTGAATTCGAGCCCCGAGGAGAGCAGGTGCTCTTCGATGTCGCGTTTTATCGCGTGCTGTACCAGGTCCGACGTGATGGCGTGCAGTACGGAACTGAAAACAAAGTGCTTTACCTGCACGGCCCGTGCCGCGTTCAGGGGCTCACTGATGTCGGCCACCAGCACGTCGGTAACGCCCGCATTGACCAGATGCTCCGCCGATTGTTCTGACTGCACGCAGGCGCGCACCGGGAGCCCGGCTGCCACCAGCTTGGGAATCAACATTTTCCCCTGGTTGCCGTTCGCTGCTGTGACCAGGATCACTCGTCACCGACCTCCCTGATTTTTGGCGGGTCTCAATTGTCACGCGGCCACCATGTTATTGGCTGCTTCGGGCGCGGAGAAGATACGCAGATCGAAGCACTGATGCTCATTGGCTATCGCGCGGCGGTCCTGGAGAAGGTCATAGTCACGGCCCAGAGGCGTGAGCAGTCGCTGCAGGATGTTCCGATATCCATTACCGCAGCGAGCCAGGAAAAGCTCGACCAGTTTGAAGTCACGAACCTGTTTGACCTGGCCAATTTCGTACCCGGGGTGATGTTTTCAAAAGCGCCTGACGACGGTCTCGTGCTGAGCCTGCCCGTCTCTGATACCGCCTTTACTAAGTGCAAAAGTATGTCTTGGTACGATAGCCTGGCCGCATTTGATGATTTAAATAAATTTATAAATCAATGAGATAGGGAGAAAATAGGTCTATCGAATCAGCTTTTTCCAAGCCTGGGAGGCCGCCATGAATATCGCCCAGCTCGTCACCCGCCGCAGTCTGGATGATCTTGAGGGAGAGATCATTTCACTGGCGTCACATATCAACGCGCAGGAGTATGAGTTTCTGGTGCTGGTGCGTGAGTTCGACTTGCGCCAGGGCTGGAAGGCCTACCATTTCAACAACTGCGCCGAATGGCTGAACATGAAGTGTGGTATCTGTCCGGGGACTGCTCGCGAGAAGGTGCGTGTCGCGCGCGCCTTGTTCGATCTGCCGCTCACCGCGGGGGCCTTCCAGTCGGGGGAACTGTCCTATTCCAAGGCCCGGGCCCTGACCCGGATTGTTACCCCGGCAACTGAGGAACGGCTACTCGACTACGCCATCCCCGCCACCGCGCAGCAGGTGGACGATCACTGCCGGAAGCTCCGCAATGTGCACCGGGAACTTGCGGGAGAAGACGCACAGCGTCTACACCGGGAGCGGTACCTCAGTCGCTCCGTGCACGGTGATGGGAGTATGACGATTTCCGTTGAACTGCCACGGGAAAGCGGTGAACTCGTGATGAAGGCGCTGGAGAGAGCTCTTTCATCAACGGACAGTGAGTCGGAGGAAACGGGTGACCAGGACGAGGAAAACCTGCAACAGCAGCAGGCGGATGCGTTGGTTGAGGTTGCGCGCAGTTACCTGGCGGGTGGGAAAGAACAGAAAAGCTGTACGGCGGATCATTACCAGGTAGTGGTACATGTGGATGAGAAGGCGCTGCGTGGTGTTCCGGACGAAAATAGCAAAAGCGACCTGCCGATCGAGACAGTCAGGCGGCTTTGTTGTGACAGTGCGGTTGTTACCGTAGAGGAAGATGAAAATAGAAACCCACTGAACGTGGGGAGGAAGCACCGCGTGGTGCAGCCGGCGTTAAAACGAGCTTTGCTGGCCCGCGACAGGTGCTGTCGTTACCCGGGTTGCACCCACGAAAAGTGGTTGGACGCGCACCACGTGATGCACTGGGCAGACGGAGGTGAAACTACTCTGGAAAACACCATACTGCTGTGTTCAAAGCACCATCGGCTGCTGCATGAGGGAGCTTTTTCCATAAAGAGCGGCCCCGGCGGACAATGGCAGTTTCGAAGGCGCGCAGAGAACACTACGAGTAGTAGGTGATTTGCCAGCAGGTTGCTGAGAAAATCTGACAGATTCAGCGCCCCCGCCAGTTCGGGCTGCGCTTTTCGGCGAAGGCGCGCGGTCCTTCCTGGGCATCCTCGCTGTGGTAACAGCGTGTCGAGGCGTGTCGGGCGGCCTGCAGGGCCGCCGAGCGGCCCATCTCGGTGGCCAGCATGACGGTTTCCCGGGCGGCGCCCACGGACAGGGGCGCACCTTCCAGTATTTCGGCGGCCAGTGCCAGGGCGCAGTCCAGTAACTCCTCCGGCGCCGCCAGCCGGTTGACCAGGCCGATCTCGTAAGCGCGCTCGGCGCTGATGGGTTTCCCGGTCAGCAGGATCTCCATCATGATGCGTTGCGGGATCATGTGGATCAGGGGTGCGGCCCAGGGCGAACTGCGCCCCACCCGGACCTCGGTCACGGCGAAGCGGGCGCTGGTGCTGGCCACGCACAGGTCGCAGGCCTGGGCGATCATCCAGCCGCCGGCGAAGGCCACGCCGTTGACCGCGGCGATGGTGGGCTTGGTCAGCTCGATGGTGTCATAGGGCAGGGGAAACATATCCCGGGGCGGCACGGTCATGCCGGTTGCCACCATTTCCTTGAGGTCGCCACCGGCGCAGAAGGCCTTGTCCCCGGCGCCGGTCAGGATCGCCACCCGCAGCGCGGGGTCGTTCTCGAACCGCTCCCAGGCCTGGTAGAGCCCTTCGCGGATGTCCCGCCCCAGGGCGTTTCGCGCCTCCGGGCGGTTCAGGGTGATGATGGCGATGCCGTCATCGCGTGCGTCAAACAGGACTGCGTCGCTCATGGTGTTCCCGGCCTGGCTCGTGATCAATAGGATTTTGGCAGATCGAGGACCTTCTCTGCCAGGAAGTTGAGAATCATGTGCGGGCTCACCGGCGCGGTGCGGGGGATGAGGATTTCCCGCAGGTAGCGCTCCACGTGGTACTCCTGGGCGTAGCCCATGCCCCCCAGGGTCAGCATGGCAGTGTGACAGGCCTCGAAGCCGGCTTCGGCCGCCAGGTATTTGCCGGCGTTGGCCTCCACCCCGCAGTCCAGCCCTTTGTCGAACAGGTTGGCGCCCTTCAGCACCATCAGGTTGGCGGCTTCCAGTTGCGCCCAGCACTTGGCCAGCGGGTGCTGGATACCCTGGTTCATGCCGATGGGGCGGTCGAAGACAATGCGCTCCCTGGCGTACTGCGCCGCCCGCTGTATGGCCACCCGTCCCAGGCCGACGGCCTCGGCGCCAAGCAGCACCCGTTCCGGGTTGAGGCCCTGCAGGATGATCCGGAAACCTTCGCCCTCGGCGCCGATGCGGTCCGCCTCGGGGATAAACAGGTCCGAGATGAACAGCATGTTGGAGCCCACCGCGTGGCGGCCCATCTTGGGGATGATCCGGTGTTCGATGTGAGCCCTGTCCAGGTCGGTGAAGAACAGCGACAGACCCTGGGTCTTGCGCGCGCAATCCTCCAGCGGCGTGGTGCGTGCGAGCAACATCATCTTGTCGGCCACATGGGCGTTGGTGATCCAGATCTTTTCGCCGTTGACCCGGTAGCCGCCATCCACTTTCTCCGCGCGGGTCTTCAGCCTGGTGGTATCCAGGCCCACGTTGGGTTCAGTGACCGCGAAGCACATCTTCTGCTCACCGGAGAGGATCGGCGGGATCATGCGCTGCTGTTGTTCCTTGGTGCCGAACTGCTCGATCGGTTCCAGGCTGAACACCGGGCCGTGGATGCTGGAAGCCGCGCTCATGCCGCCGCCCGACTCGGCCACGGCCTGCATCATGATGGCGGCCTCGGTGATCCCCAGCCCGGCGCCGCCCACCGACTCCGGCATCGCGATACCGAGCCAGCCCGCCTCCGCCATGGACCGGTAGAACCCGTCGGGGAAATCCCCGCCGCGATCCCGTTCCAGCCAGTACTCGTCGGAGAACTGTGAGCAGTGCTTGAGCACCGCATCACGGATGCTCTGCTGGTCGTCTGTCAGTAAAAAGTCCACTCGGTACTCCCTGTCTCAAATAAGGTCGCCGGACACTGGCTACAACAGTCCTTCGGGGTGGGCCGCGGGCGTCGCCTCGTGCGACCCGTCGTCTGCAAGGCCCAGCTCCGCCAGAACTTCCTGCGTGTGGTCGCCGAGGCCCGGGGCGGGCCCCTGCACCTGCCCGGGAGTGCGCGAGAACCAGGTCGGAACGCCGGGGAAGCGCACCGGGCCCTGGGGCGTCTCCACCGTCTCGAAGAAGTTCACCGCGTTCAGGTGCGGGTCGTCGAACAACTCGTCCGGGGTGCGCAGTGGCGCCGCCGGGATGCCGAGTTCCCGCAGCAGTTGCAGCCACTCGTCGGTGCTGCGCTCCAGGAAGGTCTCCCCCAGCAGGCCGTAGACCCGGTTGATCTGCCGCGCCCGCTGTTCCAGCGTGTCGAACTCGTCGCTCGCCCAGTCCGGTTGCACCGCCTCCATGAACAGGGACCAGTGCTTGTCGTTGTATACCAGGGCGGCGATGTAGCCGTCCCTGGTCCGGTAGGGGCGGCGATTGGGGGCCACGGCGCGGTGATAGTGGGCCGGTCCCAGGGGCGGCTCGAACAGCGCCCCGTTGGCGTGCTCCACCAGCATGAAGGAGGCCATGGTTTCGAACATGGCCACCTCGACCTCCTGCCCCTCGCCGGTGCGCTCCCGGTGATACAGCGCCATCATGGTCGCGTACAGCGCGGTCAGCCCGGTCACCTTGTCGGCCATGATGGTGCCGACAAAATTCGCCTCGCCGGTCAGCAGTTGCTGCACTGCCGGCAGGCCGCACTCGGCCTGTATGGTGTCATCGTAGGCGGGACGGTCCCGGCCGGGGCCGCCGCGGCCATAGCCGTAGCAGTTACTGTAGATGATCGACGGGTTGATCGCGGCGACGTCGCTGTAACTGAATCCCAGCTTCGCGATGGCCTGGGCCCGCATGGAATGGATGAAGACGTCGGCGCGCTCGACCAGTTTCTGCAACACCGCCCGGTCCGCCTCGGTGCGCAGGTCCAGTACGATACTGCGCTTGCCGCGGTTGACGTTGACGAAGACCCCGCTCATGCCCGGGGCGGGCCCCGCGGAGACAAAGCGCGTGTTGTCGCCCCCCGGGGGTTCCACCTTGATCACGTCGGCCCCCATATCGGCCATGATCTGGGTGCAGTAGGGGCCCATAACCATGGCGGTCAGGTCGACCACCAGGAGGCCGGCGAGCGGTCCTGTCGTTTTCATCAGATGCCTCGCTCACCGGACCTTGCGCGGCGCGCCGGTGCCCATGTACAGGGCGAGGTTGCGGTGCAGGTTGACGGTGCTGCGCTCCATGTAGGGGTTGGGCCGGGTGCCGCTGAAACCCGCGGATTTCATGCCCTGCTGCACCGCCGCCATGTTGGAGAAATCCTGGGACAGCACGTAGCACCAGTCCTCGGCGGTGGCCTCACAGTACTCCCACTCGGTGGCCGGTTCCTCACCCTCCGGGTACAGCTCGTAGACCGCCCCCTCGAAAATGCAATTGTCCGGGTCGTAGCCATGGGGCCGGGCGCTATAGCACAGCATATTGTTCACCGCGTGCCCGATCTGGAAATTGGGGAACACCTGCCAGGCGGTGCCGGTTTCACCCACGTGTTTCGGGTCCACCGTGGGCCAGATCACGCCGCGGGCCTCGTCGTCGGCGCGCGCCGACGCCAGCCAGTGCTGCAGTACCTCGCCCGGCGGCGTCCCCTCGGGCAACTCGTCCTTCAGGCGCAGGGCGGCGTCCACCAGGGTCTGGGTGGTATTGGTATTGGCTTGCTCCCAGGTGTAGACCTGCATTTCGGCGGTGGAAATACGCGCATCGCCGGTGCCGATGCGCAGCTTGGCTTTCTGGTTGTCATCGTCGTCCGCCGCCGCCTCGTAGCCGATGTGGCTGTGCTTACCCTGGGCCCGCGCCCAGCCGCGGAAGGCGCCGAACTGGTTGAATTCCGGGTGCGTGGTGGCGACGTGATAGGTCTCGTTGAAGGCTTCCAGGGCGACTTTCCAGTTGCAGTCGAACACGCCCCACTTGCGCCAGCGGCAGCGCATGTTCTGCAACTGGAAGGGATCCAGCATTTCGGGAATGGGGGCCAGGTAGTCTGCCAGCGGTTCGCAGTCGGGATCGAGGTTGATCCAGAGCCAGCCGCCCCAGGTGTCCAGCCGGACCGGCTTGAGGTCGTTACAGCCCTGCAGGCTGCCCTGCCAGTCCTCCTCATGGGGCACGTCGACGTTGTCGCCGTGCAGGTTGAATTTCCAGCCGTGATAGGGACACATGAAGCGGGTCCGGGTGCCGCGGGCATTGCGCGCGCCGTCGGGCGTGTCCACCAGGCGCCGGCCCCGGTGCGGACAGACATTGTGATAGGCCTGGATGGAATCGGGTCTGTTGCGCACGATGATGACCGAGTCATCCAGGATCTGGAAAGTCAGGTAGTTGCCGACCTCGGGGATGTCTTCCACCCGCCCGGCCTGCAGCCAGACCTTGCGCCACAGGCGGTCCCGCTCGGCCCGGGCGTATTCCTCGGAAATGTAGGCCTCGGCCGGAATGGTGACGGGCTCTACCAGGTCCTCGATGGACTCAACGGCCTTGTTTTTGTCGTTCATCGTTCTCACTCGCGTTCATTAGTACGGACAATAAATATGGTATATCGTGGTGATTATAGCCATAATAGAGGCTTTATCATCCCGCAATTTTAAAGATGTCCGGACAAATATGAAAAACGTGGGCGTTATCAAGGCAGTCCGGGCGGCCAGCGCGGAAGAGCCGACCGCAGACGCGCGGCCGCTGTACCAGCGCCTGGCCCGGGCGCTGCGTGAGGATATTGCCAGTGGGGTCTATCCGGTGGGCTCGCAACTGCCCACCGAGGTCGCCCTCTGCGAGCGCTACGGCGTCAGCCGGCACACGGTGCGGGAGGCCCTGCGCCTGTTGCGCGACGACGGCCTGGTGACATCCCGCCGCGGCGCCGGCACCGTGGTCATACCGCCTTCAGCGGTGGGGGACGACATCCAGCAACTCACGACGATCAACGACCTGGTGGCCTTCAGCACCGACACCCGGCTGGCTATCGAGGCCATCAACACCGTCGTCCTGGATGCCGGGACGGCGGCCAGGACCGGCCTGGTCAGCGGTGACACCTGGCTGGCCGTCCGCGCCCTGCGGCTGGCGGGAGAAGACGCCACGCCGGTCTGCCGCACCGAGTATTACATCAACCGCGCCTTCGCCGCCGTGGGCCGGATCCTGCCCCGTCACAAGGGGCCGATCTTTCCCCTGATCGAGGACCTGTACGGGCAGAGCATTGTCGTGGTGCAACAGACCATCGCCGCGACCCTGGTGGACCGGTCGCTGGGGGAGGATTTGCAGGTGGCGGAAGGCAGTGCAGCGCTGGAGGTGCGCCGGACCTACCGCACCGCCGACGACCAGGTCGCGCAGGTGACCATCAACACCCACCCGGCAGCGCGCTTCCAGCACTCCATGACCCTGCGCCGGGTAAAGAGTTAGGCGGCGCCATTCGTGATCGTGGAACGAGGAGTTATCTGAGATGAACCTGGCCCACTTGCTGCGGCGTGCGAGCCGCATCTGGCCGGAGCGGCGGGCGATCTGCCACGGTGATCGAACGTACGCGACCTACCGGGAGTTTGCCGGGCGGGTCGGCTGTATCGCCGCCAGCCTGCTGAACGACCACGGCCTGGCGCCGGGAGACCGGGTCGCGATCGTGATGAAAAACCGGCCGGAGTATCTCGAGGCGCTGTACGCCATCTGGCACGCGGGCCTGGTCGCGGTCCCGGTCAACGCCAAGCTGCACCCGCGGGAAATCGCCTACATCCTGGAGGACAGCGGGGCGCGCCTGGCGTTCGCCTCGGAAGAACTGGCGGCGGCGATACCCAGCCCGGTTTTCGCGGTCGCGGTGCCGGGCGAGGCCTGGCAGGCCATGCAGGCGGGCCCGCCCGTGGCGATGGCCGCGCGCGAACCCGACGATCTCGCCTGGCTGTTTTACACCAGCGGCACGACAGGACAACCCAAGGGGGCCATGCTGAGTCACGGTAACCTGCACCAGATGCTGCTCGGCTTCTTCAGCGACGTGGAGCACCTCGACAGTGGCGACAGCCTGCTGCACCCGGCGCCCATGTCCCACGGCTCGGGCCTGTACAACTTCGCCGCGGTGTACAGCGGCGCCAACCAGGTGGTGCCTGCCTCCGGCCAGTTCGACCCGCAGGAAATATTCGACCTGATCGGGCGTTTCCCCGGCACGGTATTTTTCGCCGCCCCGACCATGGTCAAGCGGTTGGTGGAGACCCCGGGGGCTGCGCAGGCGGACAAGGCCAACCTGAAGAACATCGTTTACGGTGGCGGTCCCATGTACCTGGCCGACCTCAAGGCGGCGATGGCCCTGCTGGGTAACAAGCTGGGGCAGATCTACGGCCAGGGCGAGAGCCCCATGACCATTACCAGCCTCAACCGCGACCTGCACCGGGATGCCTCGGACGAGCGCCTGACCTCGGTGGGCCTGCCCCACGCGGTGGTCGAGGTCCGGGTGATCGACGAGGCGGGCGCCGAACTGCCACCCGGTGAGGTCGGCGAGATCTGCGTGCGCGGCGAGGTCGTCATGCAGGGTTACTGGCATCGGCCCGAGGCCACCGCCGCCACCCTGCGCGACGGCTGGCTGCATACCGGCGACATGGGGGCTTTTGACGAGGACGGGTTCCTGACCCTCAAGGACCGGGTCAAGGACGTGATCATCAGCGGCGGCAGCAATATCTATCCGCGCGAGGTGGAGGAGGTATTGTTGACCCACCCGGCCGTGGCCGAGGCGTCGGTGGTGGGCGAGCCCGATCCCGAGTGGGGCGAGATCGTGGTGGCCTTCCTGGTGGCCGAGCAGGGCGGGGCGGTCTCGGAAGCCGAGCTGGACAGTCTCTGCCTGGAACAGATTGCGCGCTTCAAGCGCCCCAAGCGCTATGTATTTCTGGATGCCCTGCCCAAGAACAACTACGGCAAGGTGCTGAAAACCGAATTGAGAAACCTGGGAAAGGGTGAGTGATGATCACAATGGCCGGAGGCAGCATATGAGTAATAATGCAGCGGATACGTTGGACCCCGCAAACATCGCCCGTCTGGAACAGCTTCTTCATCGCCAGGATATCCTCGATTGCCTGGTCCGCTTCAGCCGCGGCATGGACCGTTTCGACCGGGAGCTGTTCCTGTCCGCGTTTCACCCGGACGCGGAAATCGCCGCCGGCGAGTTCGTCGGTGGCCCGGTGGACCTGTACGACTGGGCCAGCGCTCTGCACGAGCAGGGACAGGCGGCGACCCAGCACAACCTGCTGAATCACAGCTGTGATATCGACGGGGATACGGCCCACGCAGAGACCTACTACCAGTTTGTCGGGCGCAACCGGGACGAGAGCAACTGGCTGGCCGGAGGCCGCTACATCGACCGGCTGGAACGGCGCGACGGGCAGTGGAAAATCGCCCTGCGCACCAATGTCATCGAGTGGTCAGGGATGTTGCCCACCATGGAGCTGCCGTTCGCCGGGGTTGAGGACCTGCACCTCAATGGCGAACCCTGCCGTGGGCCGCAAGATCCGTCCTACCAGCGACCCCTGCGCAACCGGCGGGCGCCGCGCCTGCCCGAGGGTTTTGTCCCGGGCGCCTGATCAGGGAGCCTGCATCAACTCGATCCGGACCCCGTCGGGATCGGTGCAGAACAGGATTCGCCCGTGCGGGGAGTCGACCTCGGTCTCCGGGTGGACCGCGCCGCCCAGCTCGCAGATGCGCCCGACGGTGGCGTCCAGGTCGTCCACCACCAGGGTCATGTGGGTAAAGCCCAGGCGGTTCATGGGACAGCGCTCACCGTCGCCGCTGACCTCCAGTTCGGGAAAGCCGAGCAGTTCGATTTTCATCGCGCCGCAGGTCAGCTGCACCACGTCGAGGCGGCTGCCCGGCAATTCCAGCAGGCTGTCAAAGGGCGCTCCCAGGCCCTCGATTGCGGTCAGGTGTTCGAATCCGAGCGCTTCCTGGTAGAAGCGGACAGAGCGCTCGAGATCCGATGTGCAGATCCCGACGTGAGAAAAGCGGGTGGTCATTTGTGGATTCTCCTGCCTCAGGCCGTGGCTTCTGGTTCGTAGCCGACGATGCTCTTGATCTCGAGGTACTCGTGGAAACCGAACTCGCCCCACTCGCGGCCGTTGCCGCTGCGCTTGTAGCCGCCAAAGGGGGCGTGGAAATCGAAGCCGTTGTTGACGTAGATCGCGCCGGCCCGGATGCGCCGCGCCACCCCCCGCGCCTGTTCCAGGTCGCTGCCTGAGACGTTGCCGGCCAGGCCGAAATCTGAATCGTTGGCAATCGCGACCGCGTGGTCGAGGTCGTCGTAACCGAGTATGCACAGCACAGGTCCGAAAATTTCCTCCCGGGCGATGACCATGTCGTTGCTGACGTTGGCGAAGACCGTGGGCTTGACGTAGTAGCCTTTTTCGAGACCCTCCGGTCGGCCGGGGCCACCAGCCACCAGGGTCGCACCCTCGTCGATGCCCTGCGCAATGTAGCCCTGGACGGTGTCGAACTGGCCGCGTGATACCACGGGGCCCATCGCCACGTCGGCCCGGGTGGGCTCGCCAACGACCACCTGCTCCGCCGCCTCGCGAGCGGCGGCAATGGCCTCGTCCATCCGCGCAGCGGGCACCAGCATGCGGGTCGAGGCGCTGCAGGTCTGGCCGGAGTTCATCATGACGCCGCCGACGCCGGTTGCGACGTTGGCTGCCAGCTGGTCATCGTCGAGGATGATGTGGGCGCTCTTGCCGCCCAGTTCCTGGCAGACCCGCTTGACGGAGGTGGCGGCATTGATCGCCACCTGCACGCCCGCGGCTTCGGAGCCGGTGATGGAGACCATGTCGACCCCGGGGTGGGTGGCGATCGCCTCACCGACCACCGAGCCCCTGCCCTGGACCAGGTTGAACACCCCGGCGGGCACCCCGGCGGCATGGAAGATTTCCGCCAGTATGTGGGCCGAGTAGTGGGCTTCCTGGGAGGGCTTGAGCACGATGGTGCACCCACTGGCCAGGGCCGGGAACACTTTAACGGTGACCTGGTTGATGGGCCAGTTCCAGGGCGTGATCATGCCGCAGACCCCGATCGGTTCCTTGACGATCCGGCTCACACCGCGCTGTTCCTCGAACTCGAAGGTTTTCAGGACCTCGATTGCGGTGCTCAGGTGGCCGAGGCCAAGCTGGATGTGAAAGCCGCCCGCGAGACTGGCGGGAGCGCCCATTTCCTCGGTGATGGCCGCTCCGAGATCGTCGATGCGCTTGTTGTACTCCTCGAGAATCCGCTCCAGCATTGCCAGGCGCTCCTCGCGGCTGGTCTGCGACCAGCTGCCGAAAGCCCGGCGCGCCGCCTGCACGGCGCGATCGACGTCGGCGGCGCCACCCAGTGCGATCTTGCCCGAGGGCTCCTCGGTGGCGGGGTTGATCGGGGTGCCGACCGTGTGCTCGATGGGCTCGACCCACTGGCCGTCGATATAGAACTTCAGGTATTCGCGCATGCTGTCCTGCCCTCCTTACTGCTGGCCTTCCGCGTACCAGGTGCGGAAACGGGCGTAGTTGGGGGTATCCAGGTTTTCGTTGCCGCCGTGGTTGATCACCGGGTCGATGGGCACGTGGATCACGGTGGGCTTGCCGCTGGCGAAGGCCTGCTCGATGGCGGCGCCGAGCTCTTCTCCCTGCTCCACGTACATGCCCTGGCAGCCGAGCCCCTCGGCGATCTGGTCGAAGCGCACATCCTTGCTCCAGTGCACGCCCGGCTCGTTGGTCTTGCCGTGGCCGAAGGTGCGCTTGTAGACGCCCACTTCCAGGCCCCAGGCATTGTCGACCGCGACCACGATGACCATGGGCAGGTTGAAACGGCTCACCACTTCCAGCTCCCCGATGTGGTACAGGAAGGCCGAGTCACTGGTGGTGAACAGCACCGGCCGCTGGCCGCCATCGGCAATAGACGCCCCGACGGCGTAGGGCAGGCCTGTGCCCAGGCAGCCGAAGTTCTGGTTCCAGATTACGTCCCGTGGCTTGGACTGCAGGTAGGTCCAGGTGAAGATCACCGTGCAGCCGCCGTCGCGCACGTGAATGGCGTTCTCGGGCATGGCCCCGGTGGCCTCGATTACCCACTGCCCGGTGTGGACCCGGCCGCTGTCGGTGCTGAAGTCCTGCTCGGCCAGCGCGGCCAGGCGCTGTTTGTCCTCCTCGATCCAGCGCGACAGGTCGGGATGCTCGGCGCGCGGGCTGTCTTTCAGGGCCGCGGTGAGCTGCGGCACCACGGTGCGCAGGTCGCCCACCAGCGGTACGTCGATGGGGCGGTTGATGCCGATGGCTTCCGCGTCCAGCTCGATGGAAATCCACTTGCGGTCCACGTTCCCCTCGGCCCACAGGAAGCCGCGGCCGTAGTGCACCGGCTCGCCGATCTCGGTGCCGATGGCCAGCACCACGTCGGACTTCGCCACGATCTCGTCCGCCACCTCGGCGAACAGGTAGGGGAAGGTGCGGTCCTCGATGCCCTCGATAAAGGCGTTGCCGCCGGAGGTCTGCAGGACCGGGCAGCCCATCAGCTCCGCCAGTTCCCTGACCTTCTGGCCGGCGCGGGTGCACTGCACCGCGTGACCGGTCAACAGCACCGGGCACTCGGCGTTCCTGATCAGCTCCGCCGCCTGGGCCACCATGCCGGCGTCGGCGCCGGGTTCCACCAGGCGGTACTGCGAAGGCGGCAGGGCCGGTGGTACGTCCAGCTCCTCGAGGATGACGTGGGAGGGATACTCGATGTAGACCGGGCCGGGGGTGCCGGACTGGCTGACCCGCAGGGCGTGGCGGATGATTTCATCGGTCTGGTCTGCGTACTCGATGCTGGTGCTCCACTTCACCGAATTCTTGAACAGGTCTTCCTGCTGGATGAACTGGATGCGGCCGCGGCGTACGCGGCGCTCGGTAATACGGGCGCGCTGGCCGCCGATGAAGATCACCGGGCAGTTCTCCACCAGGGCATCCATCATGGCGCCAGAGGCGAGCGCGATGCCCGGGCCCAGGGTGGCGATGGCCAGGGCCGGTTTGCCGGTCATGCGGGTGTAGCCCTCGGCCATGAAGCCGGTGGCCAGCTCGTGGTGCGGGGTGACGATGTTCCAGCCGCGCTCCTCGGCGGCGACGAACAGGTGCACGAAGTTGGGATCGGGAATACCGAAAATGGTATCGACGCCCTCGGCCTCAAACAGTTCCAGGATGCGTTCGTAAACTTTAACGGCCATGTTGGGTTTATCCTCTTGAGTTATCGCGTTGTATTCGGGATTAATGGTGTTCTGGAAGCCGGGGCTGCAAGGCCCCGGTCAGTCGTCCAGCAACTTCGGTGAGCCCTGGCCCATGTACTGGGATAGCACCCGGTGGAAGTTGGTGACCTTGCGCTCCTGGTGCGGGTTGGGCAGGGTGCCGCGGAAACCGCGCGACTTCATGCCCTTCTGTACCCACTCCATGTTGGAGAAATCCTGCGCCAGCACCGCACCCCACTTTTCGGCGGTCGCCTCGGCGTGCACCCACTCGGTTTTCGGCTCCTCGCCCTCGGGGAAACGCTCCAGGGCATAGGATTCGAAAATGCACTTGTTGGGGTCGTCGCCGTAGGGTCGGGTGCGGTAGCACAGGGCGAAGGTCACCCCCTGCAGGATGGTCTGGTTCGGGAACAGGCTCCAGGCCAGGCCCGCCTCTGACATGGTCTCCGGCGGAATCTCGGGCCAGATCACGCCGCGGGCAGCGTCATCCGCCTTGGCCGAAGCCATCATGTGGGCAATCACCTTATCCGCCGGGGTGCCTTCCGGCAACTCATCTACCAGGCGGCTGGCGGCGTTGACCAGGGTATCCGTGGCGGTGGAGTAGTTGATGGTCTCGTAGTTTTCCTTGATAAGTTCGTAGGTTGAGATTCGTGGGTCTCCCCCTTTGCCGGCGCGGGTGACGGAACTGCTCTGGCTGTTCTTGCGCGAGGGATCGCGCTCGTCGAAGCCGCTGACGCCGTGAATACCGTAGGCCTTGCTGTAGGCGTAGTACTCACCGTACTTCAGTAACTGGGTGTGGGTGCCCGTGACATGGTAGGGCTCCATGAAGGCCTCGATGGCGGTCTTCCAGTTGCAGGGATAAACCACCCACTGGCGCCACTTGTAGCGCATCTTCTCGAACTCGAAGTGGTCCAGGATGCTGGCGGCGGGCTCCAGGAAGTCGCGCAGGGGTTCGCAGTCCGGGTCCATGTTGATATAGATCCAGCCGCCCCAGGTGTCGACCCTGAGTTCCGTCATGCAGGTGCGCTCGGGGTTCAGGGCGTCTTTCCAGTCCTCGGGATCGAGGACGAAAGTATTCCTGCCCTCCAGGTCGTAGGTCCAGCCGTGAAAGCCGCAGATAAAATTCGGCTTGCGGCCGCGAACCTGGTTCACGTCGTCGGGGGTGTTGATCAGTTGCCGGCCGCGGTGTGGGCAGACGTTGTACAGGGCCTTGATCTGGTCCGGCGCGCTGCGCACGATGATGATCGACTCGTCGCCGATGTTGTAGGTGAAAAAACTGCCGACCTCGGGCAGGTCCTCCAGCCGGCCCGCCATCTGCCAGATTTTTGGCCACAGCAGGTCGCGCTCGGCGCGCGCGTACTCGGGGCAGGTGAAGGCGTCCACCGGGTAGGTCAGGGGTTCGGCCAGGTCCTCGATGCTGATGCCGCCGGCCTCGATCTCTTCACGTTTGTTCATGGCTTCTGTCTCCTCCCTTACGGGCTCGCGGTATTCCGGGATTGCGCAGCCTGCTGCGACTCCGTTTCGACTTCGAGGCCGGCCAGGTCGCCCTGATCCCGCCAGTCCTGCAGCAGTTGCATGAACGCGGGCCAGCCTGGACCGTAGCCCTCGCCGAGGTACCAGCGCAGTTTCTGGTTGCCCTCGCTGTCGACGTCCGCCTCGCCCTCGTTGTTGAAGTAGCTGGGCGTACACTCGCGCTGGAAATCGGAGATGTCGATGGCCGTCTCGCGAATATGCCGCACCCACTCGTCCTGGGCCGCCTGGCTCGGCTCCACGGCCACCGCGCCGCGCTCCAGTGCGGTCTTCACAATATAGGCGATATGCTGGCATTGTCGCCCGAATTGCTCGGTGGTGGTGGAGTTCTGGCCGCCCTGGTAGTAACCGACAAAGAACTGGTTGGGGAAGCCCCGGGTCATCATCCCATGCAGGGTCTCGTAGCCGTCGGCCCAGTGATCGTACAGGGACACACCGTCGCGGCCCTCCAGTTGCTCGAAACCCCAGCGGCGGTCGAGATCGCTGGTGACCTCGAAGCCACTGGCGAAGATCATGCAGTCGATGTCGATTTCCTCGCCCTGGTGCACGAAGGCGTTTTCGGTCATGCGCTCCACGCCGCGGCTTTCGGATACGTCGATCAGCTGGACGTTGGGCAGGTTGAAGGTGTCCAGGTAGGTCTCGTTGGACAGCGGGCGCTTGCACAGGAAGCGGTAGTAGGGTTTCAGGGATTCCGCCGTGGCCGGATCCTTGACAATCGACGCCACCCGGCGGCGCAGCCGTTCCATGACCCGGTAGTCCATCATTTCCCGGCGCGCGCCAAACTCCTCGGGCGTCAGTTCCGGCCAGCCTTCCTCCTCCAGTTCCGCGGCCATGTTGCGGCTGATCTCGGTCCAGAAATCGCACACCAGGTCGGGCTCCCCTGGGGACAGCCAGGCCTCCATTGCCGCGTGGTGGAAATTCTCGATACGGTGCTGCTGCCAGCCCGGTTGCAGCGACCGGGCCCACTCCGGGTCGGTGGGGGGGTTGCGGCGAATGTCCACGGTCGAGGGGGTGCGCTGCAGGACGTAGAGCTTTTTCGCGTAGCGGCCCAGGTGCGGTATGGCCTGGATGGCGGTGGCGCCGGTACCGACGATGGCCACCCGCTTGTCCGCCAGTTTGTCCAGGACCGGGTTCTCACAACTGCCGCCGGTGTAGTCGTATTCCCAGCGCGCGGTGTGGAACATCTTGCCCTTGAATTCATGAATGCCCGGGATGCCCGGAAGCTTGGGGATATTGAGCAGGCCGTTGGCCATGATCACGAAGCGCGCCCGGATGTCGTCGCCGCGGTCGGTGGCAATGCGCCAGCGCTTGACTTCCTCGTCCCAGCGCATGCCCTTGATCAGGGTGTGGAAGAGGGCGTTGTCATACAGCCCGAAACGCTGGGCAATGCGCTGGCAGTACTGGTAGATCTCGGGGCCGTCAGAAAATTTCTGTGAGGGGATGAAGTCCATCTCCTCCAGCATGGGCAGGTAGCAGTAGGCGTCGTTGTCGCACTGGATACCCGGGTAACGGTTCCAGTACCAGACCCCGCCGAAATCGCCGGCATGGTCGATGTGGCAGAAGTCCGAGACCCCGGCCTTGCGTAACTGGACGCCCGCCAGGATGCCGGAGATGCCGCCGCCCAGCACCGCCACGTCGATGTCCCGCTGGAAGGGCTCGCGAGGCTCCACCGGCATGTGGGGGTCGCCCTCGTACTCGTCGGCAAAGTCGTCCACCGGCCGTTCGTACTGGCTCTGGCCCTCGCTGCGCACGCGCTTGTCGCGTTCCTGGCGGTACTTTTCCCGCATGGCGGGGATATCGATGTCCTCTACCGGGGGCAGGTTGGTGGGTTCACATTTCATAGTCGTCTCGGTGGGGCGGGCCGCCCGCTGTTGGGTTTTAAATTAATAATCAACAACGATGTTGATAATACCAGTAAATGTCGCTGCCGGACAACCGTGCCCGGCGGCTTTATAGAAAACAGGGTTTTTAAAATATCTCGGGCCGTCTGTCCGGTCCGCTGGCCCGGCATGGCGGGGACGCCTGGGCGATGGGCTCGTCGCCCTCGGTCTTGGTGCGGTGCAGCAGGCGGCCGCAGTCGGGATCGTAGGGCATGGCCCGGTGCATGGTGCCGGTGTTGTCCCACATGACCGCGTCGCCGGCGGACCAGGCGTGGCTGTAGACGAACTTCGGCTGCGTGGCCCACTCCCGCAGGCGCACCAGTAGCCGGGTGCTCTCGGACGGGTCCATGTCCAGCACGTGGTGCGCTGTGGCACCCAGTACCAGGGAATTGCGCCCCGAGCGGTGCTTCCAGACCAGCGGCAGATTTACCTCGCCGAGGGCCATCATTTCCTGCAGTTTGGCGTAGCTGGGCTCCGGTTCGTAGTAGAACAGGGTGGTCCAGGCGGCGTGCATGACCCTGAGGCCCTCCAGTCGGGCTTTCTCGTCTTCGGGCAGGGCCTCCCAGGCGGCGTAGGTATTACAGAACTCGGTATTGCCGCCCCAGGTGGGCAGGACCTTGCTTGACAGGACCGCGGCGCCGATGGGCACCTTGTTCATGGTGCCGTCAATGTGCCAGTAGAGGGAGCCCTTCAGGTACTCGGAGCGCTGGTTTACCGCGCTGTCCAGGGTCACCTTGTAGATAGCCTGCCCCTCCAGTTCGGGCAGGAACTTGCCGATGGTCCGGGTGAACGCGGCCTGCTCCTCGTCGCTGAAATGGATTTGCGGGAACACCAGGACGCCGCGCTGTTCCAGCAGATTCTTCAGTTCAGCGGCGTATTCGCCGCTCAGCAGGGCCTCCTTCGGCAGGTCGACCCGGCTGCCGATATGGGGCGAAATTTCCGTGGCTTCCAGGGTGTCGAGGGTGTCGGTGCTCATGGTCGTTATTCTCCTGCAGTAAAAATCCTGCGCCGGGACTGGTCACGCCAGTAAACGGTGGACCAGGTGATCTGCCCCGTCATTGATCTCAGTCAACAGTGGTGTTTATAAGCTGGTCTAGCATGGTCCCGATCCGGCATAAGGAAAGGTCCCCAGCGGGCCTGATAACCACCCCGAGGTAAACACCATGACAAGCGATGTTCGACCCGACAGCACTGCAACCCCGCCCGGTGAAGACTGGCCCGAGCGCTGGCGTACGTTCGCCGGCAGCCTCGGGGTGGGGCGTTATACCGACGAGGGCTTCGCGCAGCTGGAGTATGAGCGCCTGTGGAGCCGGGTGTGGCAGGTCGCGGCCCGGGTCGACGAGATGCCGGAACCCGGGGACTTCACCACCTACCAGATCGGCGACCAGTCCATCCTGCTGGTGCGGGTGGACACCGATAGCATCAAGGCCTATTTCAACTTCTGTCCCCACCGGGGTACCGCCCTGGGTGTGGGCTGTGGCCACTACGACAGGGGCCGCATCATCTGTCCCTTCCACGGCTGGCGCTGGGACCTGGCGGGCAATATCCAGCTGGTGCTGGAGCGGCAGGAGTTCCACGGCGGCGAGCTGTCAGACAGCGACGTGGCCCTGCGCGAGGTGCACTCCCGGGTGTTCGCGGGTTTCGTGTTCATCAACCTGGACCCGGCCCCCGAACCTTTCGATGACTTCATCGCGCCTTTGCGGTCCCTGCTGGAGGACCTGCGCATCGGCGATATGCGCCACATCTGGTGGAAGAGCGCCGAGGTGCCGGCCAACTGGAAAGTGACCCAGGAGGCGTTCTTCGAGGCCTACCACGTGTCGGCAACTCACCCCCAACTGGAAAAGGTGGGCAGCGAGATCGTCTACGGCGATCGCGAGGACGGCGAGATGATGTACCAGAATCTCACCTACGAGACCCTGCCCGGGGGACACGGTCGCTTCTTCGGCGGCGAGAAAACGCCGATCGCGGGACACGTGCAGGAGCCCCATGGCGATCGCCTGGAGGCGATGGCGGCGCGCATGAACCTTACCGCGGAAGGCCTGGGCGGCATGATCCTGAAGGAGGACATCGAGCTGCTGCTGACCCTGCGGGACAAGAACCTGCCCGCGGATGCCAACCTGGGGGCCGAATACGTGCGGCTGCAGTTCGAAAATGCCGCCCGCGTCGAACGCGTCATCCACGAGCCGCGCCCGGACCTGCTGGCCATGTGGGGCGGGGTGATCTACCTGTTCCCGAATGTGCTGATCCTGCCCCAGGCGGGCAATGCCGTCATGTACCGCTCACGCCCGCACCCGTCCGATCCCAACCGCTGCACCTTCGAGATTCGCTCGACCAAGACCTATCCCGCCGCGGAACGGCCGCCCCGGGCCGAGGTCCAGCACGCCACCGCCGCGGACGACCCGGAACAGCTCGGCCTGATTCCGCGCCAGGACATGAGCAATATCCCCCGCGTCCAGGTGGGCTTGCGCTCAAAAGGCATGAAGCAGGTGTGGCTGGCGGCGAACCAGGAAAAACTGATCCTGAACATGCACCGGGAACTGGACCGCTACCTGGCGCCCCGGCCTGCGCCGGGGTGACGATGTCGGTTCCCGCGGCTTCTGTTGTGCCTGCTGATAAGCTACAGTGTTGTTTACTAGTTGGGGTGTGAGGATAGCAGAGTGTCACGAGATAGCGGACGGTACCCAAAACCGGCAGAGGCCACCGCGGCAGAGGGCTGGAGCCTGGAACGGCTGACGCCCCCCAGCCGCCTGTACGGCGCCAACGGCCTGCGCACTGGTGCCGACGGTCGAATCTACGTGGCCCAGGTGCCGGGCAGCCAGGTCAGCGCCATCGATGTCGACAGCGGCGAGATCGAGGTCATCAGCCCCAGGGGTGGACGCATCGTGGCGCCGGACGACCTGGCCTTCGATGAGCATGGCAATCTGTATGCCACCGAGATCACGGAGGGCCGGGTGAGCGTACTCAAGCCCAACGGCGACTACCACGTGGTGCACGGCGACATGCCCTGCGCCAACCCGATCACGGTTCACCACGGACACCTGTATGCCGGCGAATGCCGCCCGGGCGGGCGTATCCTGGAACTGGACCTGGATGGCGGCGCGCCGCGGGTGATCCTGGAGGACGTGCCCATGCCCAACGCCTTCGAGGTGGGCCCGGATGGCAAGCTGTATTTCCCGGTCATGGGGGCCAACGAGATCTGGCGGGTGGACCTGGCGGGTGGTGCACCGGAGGTGGTGGCCACGGGGCTGGGAGTGCCCGACTCGGTCAAGTTCGACGCCCAGGGCTTTATCATCTCAACCCAGGTGGCCAGCGGTCAGGTACTGCGCATCGATCCCGCCACCGGCGACAAGACCGTCCTCGCGACCATCGCGCCGGGGCTGGACAACTGCACCTTCGTCGACGGGCGACTGTTCGTTTCCAGTATCAGCGGCCAGGTCAACGAGATACTGGCGTCGGGCGAGGTGCGGCCGCTGGTGCCGGACGGTCTGCAGTGGCCCATGGGGCTAGCGCTGGGATTCGATGGCGAACTGTTTGTCGCGGACGGGGGCTTCACTTACAGCCTGGCTCCCGGCGGCGAGTTGCAGATGCTTGGCATGCTGTTCACCCCGGGGTTCCCGGGCTTTACCCGGGGGGTGGTCGCCGCAGCCCCGGGAGAGTGGCTGGTGAGCACCGCTAACGGCGATGTGGCGCGATTCCGGCCGGCGCAGCAGGAGAGCGAGTCCCTCGCGAGCGGTTTCGACCGCCTGATGGGGATTGCCGTGGCGCCGGGAGACAAGGTGCTCGTGGCTGAATACGGCACGGGCCGCCTGCTGGCGATTGGCGATGGCAAGGTGCAGCAGGTTGCCGAGGGCCTGGCGGAACCCACCGGTGTGGCGGTGGCAGAGGACGGAACCTGCTTCGTTGCCGAATCCGCGGGCGGGTGCATCGTTGAGGTAGCACCCGGCGGTACGGTGAACACGGTGCTTGACGGCCTGGTGGAACCCCACGGGCTGGCCGTGGCCGATGGCGCGCTGTATGTGGTGGACGTGGGCAGCAAGGCCCTGCAGCGGCTGGACCTTGCCAGCGGCGCGGTTCGAACTCTGGCGGAGAACCTGCCTGTGGGTGCACCACCTGGCGTGGTGGCGCCAACCCTGAACGCGATCGGCGAACTCGCCGGGCCGATGACCTCGTTTGCCGGTGTCGCTGTGGGTGCCGATGGCGCTCTCTATCTCTCTGGCGACGGGGAAGGCAGCGTCCTCGCACTGCGCCCGGAATAGTGCGTTGCCTCAGGTTCTGTGTATCAGGTCATTGAATTCACACCGGTTCCGACGTCGTCTCCGGACATCGGGCTCGCTGCTCACTTTTTAATTGAGGTATAGACCAACTCGTCCAGCATGTCAGCAAACTGTTCGACAGTGAACTTATTTGCGGGTTGTGCCAACCACCAGGACAACGCTTCGAGTTGTACGCTCACTGTACTGATGACAATCAGCTCAACCGGAATCTTTGTCTTTTTTGGTACTCGTTTCATCGCGGGTTGCATGCAGAGGCGCAATAACTCTGCTTTTACCGTTCCCGCCGCGCCACCATTTAACAGGGCAGACCAGAGTTTTCGATTGTCGTTCACGAAGTTACACAGGGTCAGGTGGACTGCGTGCCGGTCATCGGTTTCAACCACGGGCAAGCACAGGGTAACCAAACGTTCGGATTGTTCAGCGGCAATTTCCTCCAGTAGTGAGTCCTTAGACGGGTGGTGGCGAAAGAACGTCGTGTAATGTACCCCTGCGGCCGCACAGATCTGACGAATGGTTATTTCTTCCAGTGCATGACTTTTCAGCAGGTCGAGGAAAGCATCGTGCAAAGCAAGTCTGCTTCGAATCGTGCGCGGATCTTCCCTGCTTGACATAATTTCACCCTTGTGTCTATGCTACACAGTGTAGCATAATGAAGGCCGATCAGTGCCACCGACTCTTGGTAGGTCGCACCGTGAGTCGACCTGATGGTGCATTGATTGATATCTGCGTCCACTTAATAGTTCCGTTCCTTCGAGCAACTGGAGCGAGAGAACAGAAAATAACACCACGGATAAGTATAAGAGAGGTAGTACGCAATGAAACACCCTCGTCTGTATGGCTCGGTCGGCTTAGCGCTGGTACAAGCACTTGCCGTTGTTCCGGCGGCGAAAGCACAGCTGGAAGAAGTCATTGTCACGGCGGAGCGGCGCGAAGCGTCCCTGCAGGATACCGATATCGCCATGTCGGTATTTTCAAGCCGAAGTATAGAGGAACAGGGTATCCAGACCTATCTCGACCTGTCCGCGCTGGCGCCCAACGTATTGATACACGAGATGCCGGGCAAGGCCGGTGGCGCCATCGCCATTCGCGGGTTCAAGAACGCCGAGACATTCGCCACCTTCGAACCCAAGGTGGCGCTATACCTGGATGGCGTCCTGCTCGCCAAGGGTGCCGGTTCAGTGTTCGATGTGCTGGACCTGGAGCGGGTGGAAATACTGCGCGGCCCCCAGGGCACACTTTACGGGCGCAATACGGTAGGCGGCGCGGTTAACTTCATCACCAGGAAACCCAGCACCGAGGGGTTCTCCGGCAAACTCAGCGCCACCCTGGGCGATTACGACCAGCAGGACTTCAAGGGTACGGTCAACGTCCCGTTGGGCGACACGCTGGCTTTCAAGGCAAGCCTGGGCTCCCTGAAACGCGACGGCTTCTGGAAGAACCGCCTCGAGAATAACAAAACCCTGGGAGACAAGGACCGTGAAGTCGCCCACCTGCAGCTGATGTGGGAGCCCAGCGACAGCCTTAATTTCCTCTACTCCTATGACAAGACCGATATAGACGAGGGCTTCTACCCGGCTGCGACGGTCAATTACGGTCCGTTGGCGCCACAGCTCGCGCCGTGGGTGCAGGACGGCACCGAGGACCGCTTTTTCGATGCCCTGGGCACCTTCACTGAGGCCGATATTGAGGGCCACGGTTTTACCGTGAACTGGAAAATCAGCGACAGCCTGACGCTGGTGTCCATCACCGGTCTGCGCGAGTTCCAGGTTGACAGTTTCCAGGATTCTGATGCCACCCCCTTGCTCCAGGGGCATACCTTCTCCGGCGACGACTATGAGAACCTGACCCAGGAACTTCGCCTGGTGGGCGAGGCCTTTGACTCCGAACTGGAGTACGTGGTGGGTGCCTTCTACATGGACGAGGATATCAAGGACACATACCAGAATCTCGAGAGTGTCGCCTACGGCCTCTCCATCAACTCAGGGGCCAAGGCCAAGAACGAGGTTTGGGCGGTATTCGGTGAGGGCACCTACAGCCTGACCGAAAAACTCGATCTGACCCTCGGATTGCGCTACACGGAAGAAGACCGGTCCATGACGAACATGCAGATCCTCGAAGTACTAGGCGGCGGGGCGGTTGTTTCGGAGGCAATTAACCAGGATGCCCAGCAGGACTACGACGATTTGTCGGGCACGATCAGCGTGAGCTACAACTGGACCCACGACCTTATGACTTACTTCAAGGTGTCCAAAGGCTACGCGAGCGGGGGCTTTAACGCGCGGCAGGCAAACCCTATGCTTTTCTATCCGGGTTACGACGAAGAGACTGTCTACACCTACGAACTGGGCTGGAAAACCACCTGGCTGGACAACCGCCTGCTGTTCAACGGCGCCCTGTTCTACAACGACTACAGCGACCTGCAGGTCAACCAGTTGACCGAAACCGGCTCCAATAATATCGACAACGCCGGGGATGCCGATATCACCGGCCTCGAAGTCGAGGTCACCGCGGTCATCACCGATAGCTTTGAAGTCGGCGGCGGTTACGGCTACCTGGACCCGGAGTACAAGACCTATATCAACAGCCAGGGACAGGACCTGAGCAACAACCACTGGGCCCACGCGCCGGAAAATACCTTCAACTTCTACGCTCGCTACAAGGTCGAGGATGTGTTCGGTGGCGACCTGGTGATGCGCGTGGATTACAGCTGGATTGACGACTATTTCCTGCTCACCGCTAATGGGCCCGACCTGGTCGATGGTAACGTCGCACCGAGCTACGAGACCATTAACGCGCGGATCGCGCTGAACGAAGTGCCCGGACCGGGCGGCACCCGCATGACCATCGCAGCCTGGGGCAAGAATCTGGGCGACGAACTCTGGTACAACAGCGGCTTCGACGTCAGTGATGGCCCGCTCGGCTTCGTAGGGAAGACCCCCTCGGCGCCGAGAACTTACGGCGTTGATATCATCCTGGATTTCTGACCGCGGCGATTGTCTTACCCACGAAGCCCCGCTTTCACTGGAGGGCGGGGGTTTTGGGGCCAGCAGTACTGTAAAGCTTCCCGCATTGGCGGTCTCAAACGCGGGCCACAACCTGGGCCACCAGCCGAACCTGGCCCCCAACCAGGGTTTATCTACGCCGAATCGTGCCCGGACCGTCCGTGCTTGACTCAAATTATTCTCTCCATCTATGCTACACTGTATAGCATAGAAGGTATAAGCAGCTGGAGGCTTCGCCAGAGCGAAGTAGTATGATCATGGAAACTCTTGAAGGGAAAACTGCCCTGGTTACCGGAGGCTCTCGGGGGCTTGGGCGTGCGATGGCGGTGGACTTCGCGAAGCAGGGTGCCCTGGTTGCTATTAACTACGCACGTAATGACGAGGCTGCACTTGAAACATTGAAGATGATTGAAGCCGAGGGCGGGAAAGCTTTCCTGATAAAGGGTCCCCAGGTGAGTCTCGAATCGGCGGAAGAACTGAAGTCCAGGCTGGATGCTGAATTGACCGAACGTACCGGCTGTCCCGAGCTTGATATTCTCGTCAACAATGCTGGTGGCGGCCCCGTGGCCAATATCGATGAAACGACGACTGAAATCTTCGAGCAGATTGTCTCGGACAATATGCGCGGGCCCTTCTATGTGACCAAAGTGCTGAAGCCACGCTTGCGCGACAATGGCCGGGTTATTTTCTTCAGTTCCCTTGGGGCCCGGCATTCACGGCCCAATTTCGTGGTTTACGCGATGTGCAAGTCAGCGATAGAAACCCTGACGTCTGTGATGGCCAAGGAACTCGGTCACCGGGGTATAACAGTGAATTGCATTATGCCGGGGCTGATTGCCTCGGATGCCAACGCGGAGTTGCGTGCAGATCCTGTCGCAAGAAAGCACTTTGAAGACAATGTTCTATTGGGCCGGCTTGGAGAACCCTCCGACCTGGCCGGTGTCGCCTCGTCTCTCGTATCTCAGCAGATGAGTTATGTTACAGGTCAGGTTATTGAGGTAAGTGGGGGGCTGTTCTTTTAGCGTCCGTTATCAATTGGCTCCGATAGCTACCGACCCTGCCGTTATCGGCGCCAATAACAAGCGAGCATGAATTATGGCACAGCAGAATATTGAAGACCGAGATTACTTTACTGATGATGAGATCCTGAAAGAGCCTCACGAGTACTTCCGCCAATGCCTTGCCCGGTCACCGGTGTATGACGTTCCGGGCAGAGACTACATGATGGTCACGGGGTTTCGCGAGTGTATCGAAGTGGTTAGGAATACCGAGGACTTTTCCTCGATCTTCTGTTTCTCGCCCTACGGCGCCGGTTTGCCGCTGCCATTCGAGCCCGAGGGCGACGATATCTCGGCGCAGATCGAGTCGTGCCGCACTCCGGATGACCTGCTGGTGAGTTATGATGGCGCCTTCCACTCGGCCAACCGGTCGATTCTGAACAAGCTGTTCACACCTGCACGTCTGAAGGCGAATGAAGCTTTTATGCGGGAACAGGCGGACAAGCTTCTGGCAGAGCTGGTTCCCAGGGGAGGGTGCGAGGTTATCAACGACTTCGCCCTGCCCTTCGCCACGGGCGTCATCGCAGATCTCCTGGGTATCCCCGATAGGGACCGGGGGTTGTTCATGGAGGCGATTGCGGAATCGCCCCCGATCGGTTCGAAGGTCGATCCGGATGATGTGAAAACGCTCGTGCCGCATTTTGACTATATGTCGGAGTTCTTCGAGCGTTATATAAGGGAGCGAAGGGCTAATCCCACACCTGATGTGTTACACGAATTGGCTACCGCGAAATATCCCGACGGCTCGACGCCGGAGCTGATGGAAATTGTGAAGCTCGCCATGTTCATGTTTGTCGGTGGACGTGGCAGTAGTTCGAAGTTTCTTGCAACCTGTCTTTACTTTCTCGCGGATTTAACCGAAGTTCAGCGGCAGTTGCGGCGGGACAGTAAACTTGTCCCGGCGTTTATTGAAGAAGTTTTGCGGCTGCAGGGAACCACCAAGGCGACCTTCAGGCTGGCGCGTAGAAATACCACCATCGGGGATGTTGAAGTTCCAGCGGGAACGAAGGTCGTAGTCGCCTTCGAGGCAGCCAATCGCGATCCGCGACAGTGGGAAAATTCCGATGAGTTCCAATTGAATCGCCCCGGGGTTCGCCAGCATGTGGCCTTCGGTCGGGGAGTGCACACCTGTGCCGGCGCTCCACTGGCCCGAATAGAAGCCAGTGTCGTTATCGAGCGATTTTTCGAATGTTGTTCCGATATTGCACTGGATGAAAAAAAGCATGGAGAACCAGGCAATCGAATTATGCGGTTTGAGCCCAGTTACATCGCTCGAGGACTCTCGGACGTGCACTTGCTGTTTACACCGTGATACCAGTAAGTGATCTGTATTGAACAAGAATGGAGGCGAATCCATGAGACGGCTGGAAGGTAGTGTGATTTTCGTCGCCGGCGCGGGCGGTATTGGAGAAGGCCTGGCAAGGCGGTATGCGGAGGAGGGTGCCCAGGTGGTGCTCGGTGACATCAACCTTCCCGCGGCAGAGCAAGTAGTCCGGGAGATCAACGATTCCGGCTACGCCGCCAGGAGCATTCACCTCGATGGATCCGATGAGGATTCAGTGAGTGCAGCCATCAAGTTTTGCGACGAGACCCTGGGAGGCCTTGACGGATTACATATAAACTTCGCTTCTCTGGCCGATAGCAATCGCGAACAAGGCATTCTCGAACTCCCTCTCGATATTTATGATGAGACCCAGCGCGTGAATGTAAGGGGCTTTTATCTCTGCACCCGTGCCGCACTGCCAATTCTGATAGCCGGTGGTGGCGGGTCTATCGTGTATACCAGCTCTATCGGTGCCTATACCGGTGGCGCGGCTCAGGTGGCCTACTCGATGAGCAAAGCTGCGGGCCATGCACTAATGCGTCACGTTGCGACCCGTTACGGCCCGGATGGTGTAAGAGCCAACACAATCGCACCGGGCCTTATTCTGCACCCGGCGGCCGAAGCGGAAATATCAGAGGAACTCCTGGAGATGTGTTGTTCGCGCTCCAGTATCAAGGGCCGGACCGGGCGGCCAACTGACATTGCCGCACTCGGGGCGCTCCTCATGTCAGACGAAGGAAGTTATATCACCGGCCAGGTTTTTTGTGTCGACGGCGGCACAACGATGCGAGCCTGATTGTCAGCGTTGTTTTGGAGATTCATGAGCCCGCCAGGACAGATATATTTAGATGCAAATGAACAGGAGAATATACAAATGACTGATTCCCAGGAACGCTCCTCCCGACTGATAAAAATCGTTCGTCACTGGGCGGATATATACGAGGAGATCTGTATTACCTCCCAGGAGCGCAAAATCACTGCCGCTGACTTCGACCCGATCGCGGAACTGATCGCAACCGATGTTTTCACGCGGATAGGCGTTTTCAAGGATGAGGCGGACTGGCCCCTGTGCCTGGAAAAGTATGTGCAATTTGCAGGAACTTCCCTATGGACCGGGAAATTGCGCTTTATTAACGCGGTAGAAAATATCGTGTTCCAGGAACTGGAGGAGACCATCACCCGTCCCCACGGCGAAAACGTTATCTATACGATGTCTGTCTTCGAGTTTAATGATGACGACAAGGTAACCGCGCTAAGGGTCTATATGCAGCAGGAGCAGGACGTTGAAAATGTGTTGATTCTGGGCACCGAGAATACAAGTGATTCAGCCTGACCCTCCAGACCGCCGTCCAAATGTGCCGGACTCGGAAGTGGCACAAGCGCTGCTAGACCTGGAGAGGTTGGGCGAAAATCGCTTTCGAAATTGTTACAACCAGGACAGCCAGATCGGCACGATGTTTGGCGGCCAGTTGCTGGCCCAGGGATTGGCGGCCGCCCAGGACACAGCACCACCGTGGCCCGCTCACAACTGCAATGCTCATTTTCCCAGTCCTGGCAGCTCCAAAACACCCGTCGAGTACCACGTGGAAATCGTGCGGGACGGCAAGCGCTACGCCAACCGTCGGGTGACGGGCAGCCAGAATGGCAGGATCATACTCGATATGCTGTGCGCCTTTAGTGCCGAGGGTACGGGGTTGGAGCATCAGCATGTCAGGCCGCCACCAGTGTCTCCTCCAGAAGAGCTGATGACTGAAATTGAGTTCGTGAACGCCAATGCCGGAAAGTTGCCAAAAATTGCTGTAGCAGCATTTTCACAACCTTTTCCTGTCGAAATATGCGTTATCGATGCGGACAAAATATACTTTGATAAAAGCACACAGCTGCAGCGAAGCTACTGGTATCGGATGCCATCAGCGAGCGGCTTGTCCACGACAGGCCAGCACAATTGCATACTGTCATTTCTGTCAGACTATCGCCTGGGCGCTGTCGCTTTGGCACGACATCTTTCCCCAATCGAGGTTGAACGTATGATTGCGGCTACGATCAATCATAGTATGTGGTTCCACCAGCCGGCAAAAACCGATGATTGGTTGCTGTTTGCGACTGACAGCCCCTGGGCTGCTCATGGCCGAGGTCTCGCCCGGGGGGCAATCTACAATCGTGAAGGAGATCTGGTCGCCACGGTGATTCAGGAACTGATGATTGGCATTCGTGACGTACCATGAGTGCACAAAAGCTGTCGCCGTAAGCGGTCACTCCACCAGATTGGTGATTTCCAGGCGCTGCCCGTCGAACTCGGTGTAGCCGTGAGAGAGGGGAACACCGGTTTCGTCCTTCGAGAACACGATTCGCGCCGGCATCGGGTCCTGAAGAGGACCGAAGGTGACTTTCAGGTCCATCCTGCCGGGCCTGGGTCCCGCGAGTTTGAGGTCGGCGATATAGGTGGAGTGGCCCTGGGGATTGAGTTGCATCGTCTCCCGGCCGCGGTACCAACTCTCTCCGTCGTCGCTGAAGTCGATGTAGGTTTTCTCGATCGTACCCCCGGCACCCTGTCGGTAGTGGATATAACCGGAATGCTGGCCGTAGACCTTCACGTCGACCTCCCTGGACCGCTGCAGCAGCCCTTCAATCACCGACAGGTCGGTCTCGGCGTAGGGGACGTCATCCGGCGTGACCTGGGTTGCCACCCGCGGTGCCGGCTGGTAATCCAACAGCCGTACCACCTGGATTCGCCGCTTTCCCTCCAGCCGGCTGGCGCCGCGAGGTTCCTCCATCCACATGGCTTTTTTGCCGGCGGGGTGCCACGACATCGGTGACCTGAAAACCCACTCCTCCTGTGTGTGAAGGTTGATCCCCAGGTAATCCTGATCGGTGCTGGAGGCCTCGATGTCAATCAATGCCGGACCGATATTGCCCCTGCGCGACTTGCGCACACCGGTGACCGCATACGTGTAGGCATGCATGTTCAGTCCCATGTTCAGGCTGGCCGGGTAGGGTTTCGGTATGGCGCCCAGGATCTTCAGGTCGGTGGGGTCAGAAAAGCGCGACGTCATCACGATTCCCAGGCGCTCATCCGGTGAGAAAATGGTGGTTTCGTCATAGCCCGGGGTGCGAGTGATCTGGGTGATAGCGCCTGTCACCAGATTTTGTACCACGGAGTCCGCGAGGTCGCTTTCACTGGCGCCGACCATGGAGATTCCGGCTCCGCCATTCACGAATTGCTTGACCTCGCCGTTTCGAACCGGGTTGGGTATCACGCCGTCGACGTGCTGCGGATCCGCCTGGAAAGGTTCCAGTGTGCTGACGATCCGTGGACTCACAATCGTATAACCCCGGGTGTCTTTCTCGAGTTTCCCGGTGAAAACGGCGGCCGAATAGTTAGAAAGCAGTGTGGTCCAGGCTATGTGAACATTGTCGGGGGCAGTGATGATTTCCGACCAGCGGTGAGAAATATGGGCACCGCCGGCCACTTCCCCGGGATACTTCACGGGGAGTAGCGCAGTACGCTCACAGTTATCGATATCCGGTGCACATTCCAGGACGAAGTCACCCATGAAGATGCGCTGGTTGTCGGGGAAGACCATGAACCGGATGCCGTTGTCCTTGTCGCGGTCCGGAAGGGGCTGTGAGAAGAAGGTGCGCATGTTGCCCCCGTTATCATCCATCACCGCCAGGCTCAGGTGGCGGACGTCTGCCGTGGCGTCGGGGTAGTAGGCAACGAGCACGTTTCCGGACGGCGTGTAGGTGGCGCTGCGCAAGCGGATATCGGGGGCCAGTGGAACCGTGAAGATTTCGACCCGTCCGAGCATCGGGTCCTCGAGATATGACTCCTCAACCGCGGAGTTTTTGCTGGCGCATCCTGCCGCAAGAACCATCAGGATTGCTGCGGCAATGGGGAATAATAATTTCAAACGGGATTCCTATGGATGGATTTCCGGGTTCATTTAATGCTCATCTATTGCGCTGTCAGGTCACCACACCCGCCGCGCGCAGGGCCGCAATACGCGCCGGGTCCAGGCCCAGAACCTCGCGCAGGATCTCGTCGGTGTGCTGGCCCAGTACCGGCGGAGCGGTGGGCACGGGCTGCTCGGCGCCGGGGTAGCGGATCGAGCGGTTCACGATGGGAATGGTGCCCAGGGTCTGGTGCTCGGTGTCCACCACCATGCCCCGGGCCACGGCCTGGGGCTGCGCCAGGGCTTCCAGCACGCCCAGGATGGGGGCGTTGGGCACCTGGTGTTCGCTGAACAGTGCTTCCAGTTCCGCCACGCTGCGCGTTTCGGTGAAGCCGGCGATGATGGCGTTCACTTCCTGGCGGCTCTCGCGCCGCTTCTCGATACTGTCAAAGCGCGGATCGTCGATCAGTTCCGGCATGCCCAGCGCGCGGCAGACCCGCTCCCAGAAACTGTTGGTCAGGCAGGCGATGATGATCGAGCCGTCGCTGGCCGGGAACTGGCCGTAGGGCACCAGGTTGGGATGCTGTGAACCCTGCGGCCGGGGGTCATGGCCGGTGAAGAAGGCCAGTTGCGCCAGGTAGCCCAGCAGCCCCATCATGCCGTCCAGCAGGCTGATGTCGATCAGCCGGCCGCGGCCGGTCTGGTTGCGCTCGTGCAATGCCGCCAGGATGCCGATGGGGCCGTTGATGCCGCCCACCAGGTCGCCCAGGGGGATGCCCAGCTTGCTGGGCAGGGGCGCGTCCGGTTCACCGTTGACACTCAGCGCCCCGGACAGGGCCTGCAGCACGATATCGAAGGACGGTTTGTCGCGCAACGGCCCGGTCATGCCGAAGCCGGAAATGGCGCAGTAGATCAGGCCCGGGTTGTCGGCCGCCAGGCCGTCATAACCCAGGCCCAAGCGGTCCATCACCCCGGGCCGGTAGTTTTCCAGCAGGATGTCGCACTTCGAGGCCAAATCCCGGGCCAGGGCCACACCCTCATCGGTTTTCAGGTCGATGACAATGCTCTTCTTGCCCCGGTTGATGCTCAGGTAGTAATGGCTCTCGCCGTCTTTGAAAGGCGGAAAGGTGCGGGTCTCGTCGCCGCTGCCCGGCGGCTCCACCTTGAGCACCTCGGCGCCCAGGTCTGCCAGGACCAGGGCTGCCGATGGGCCCGCGAGAACCCGGGTGAAATCCAGCACCCGGATGCCCTGCAGGGGGCCGCCCCAGGCGGCGTCGGTCTCAGACATGACTCAAGCTCCCACCGCTATCCGAAGCCGCCATACTCGCAGCCTAGTCGCGGCTGGGCAACTCCACGATCGCCGCGCCGGTAGCCGACAACTCGCCACGGTGGGTTTCCGCGCGCTGCTGGATTTCCACCAGGTTTTTGCCGTCCTCCTGCCACTTGCGGCTGACGGTGCCGTCGATAAAGACGACGTCGCCATCCGGGTTGTGGCGGCGGATCTGGCTCTTGTGTTTGGCCAGGAAGCCATCGTCACCGATCCAGTTGGTTATCTGGTGGGTCAACCAGGAGGTGCGCTCGGGGCCGTAGTCGTAGGCGCCCGGGGTGCCCACCTCGCGGGCGAAATCCTCGTCCCAGTGCACCCGCTCGGGACAGTCCGGTATATTGAAGCGGTTCTTGATGCCAAGGCCCGGGTGCGCCTGCTGCATCTTCCAGGCCAGTTTGTTGGAGCGGATATACAGGCCGCCCCAGCCCTGGGCGTAGCAGATAAAGCCGGTGACCGTCATCGGGCCCTTCATCATGCGCTGCAGTTCCTCGCCCTCGACCACGTCCTCCCAGTAGCGCGGGGTGGCGCCGCGAATCTCTTCCTTATCGTACAGCTTGCCCCATTCGGCCTGGTCCTCATCCGAGAGTTGCTCGATCTTGCCCTTGACCGAATCGTACTTGGTGCCGCGCTCACGGGCCTCGTCGCGATCGGTGCGGAACACCCAGCTGTCGGCCCCGGCCACGTGGTCGCCGTCCTGGTTGTAGAAGTCCACGTGGTAGATCTGCTGGAAGGAGCGGCCGGCGAATTTGGTCTGGTGCTCGATCAGGTCCTTCAGGTAGGCCTCGGTGTGGATGGTGTCGTTGCGCAGTACCGGCTTGTGCCAGTTCCAGTCGGCGCCCGCCCACATGGCGTGCACGCCTGACAGGCCACCACAGTAACCGGAGATGAACCGGTTGGTGCTGAACAGGAAGCTGGGCAGCGCCACGATGCTGCCGTATTTGGTCTGCTCGGCGTACGCCGGGTCGCACCACAGGGGGTTGTCGTCGCCGATGCCGTGGGCGTAGTGGCGGATGGCGTCACGGCTGGCCTCGTAGTTCCAGGGCTCGATGCTGTCGCTGATCTTGACCCCGATACGCTTGCGCAGGTCGGCCAGGCCTTCCTCGGTGATCTTGGGAAACTTGTTGGTAGACATAGTGTGTACTCCTTGGTGTTTAAGCGTTTGCCGCGGCAGCTTCGCGGTCTCGCAGGACCTTGCGATGCACCTTGCCGGCGGGTGTCTTGGGCAACTCATCGACGAACTCGATGAGCCGAGGGAATTCGTGCTGGCTCAGCCGCTCGCGGGTGAACTTTCTCAGCTCGTCTGACAGTTCGTCGGAGCCCGGGCAATTGGTGACCAGGAAGGCCTTGACCACCTGGCCGCGGGTCTCGTCGGGAACGCCGATGACGGCGGCCTCCTGGACGTTTTCGTGCTTGAGCAGCGTATTCTCGATTTCCACCGCGCTCATGGTCCAGCCGGCGGATATGATGACGTCGTCCGCCCGGCCGCAGTGGTAGAAATAGCCATCCTCGTCGATGCGGGCCAGGTCCTTGGTGGTCTCCCAGCGGCTCCGGCGCCACAGCATCAGCTCGCCGATCACGCCGGGTTCCGCGGGGCTGCCGTCGGGGTTCTGCACCTCCAGTTTCAGGCCGGGAACGGGCTTGCCCAGCGAGCCCGGCTTGACCCTGTAGTCTTCCGCACCGGGGTAGTTGACCAGCACCACGCCGATCTCGGTGGTGCCGTACATGCTGCAGGCGGGCACCTTGAACACCTCGTCGATGAACTCCAGGGTGGCGGGGTCGATGGGCTCGCCGGTGTAGGACAGCTTGCGGATGGCAAAGCTGAAGTCTGCCGCCCGGCCGCAGTTCTTCATCATCCGGTAGTGGGTGGCGGCCGCGGACATGTTGGTGATGCCGAAGTCCTGCAGCGCCGCCATCAGCCGCTCCGCATCAAAGCGGCCGGCGAAGGTGCCGGTGGTCACGCCCAGCCCCAGCGGGGCCAGGGTGCCGTGCCACAGTCCGTGCCCCCAGGCGGGTGAAGAGGGACAGAAGAACTCGTCCCCCGGCCGGATGCCGGTGCCGTACAGGGCCGCGAACATCAGGGTGACCAGGGAGCGGTGAGTGTGTTTTACCGCGGCGGGCAGTTCCCGCGTGGTGCCGGAGGTATACTGGAATACCGCCAGGTCGTCAGCCCGAGTGCGCGGCGTGTATTCGCCCGGCAGGGCGGCGATATCGTTCATCAGTCCGGCATCCGCGACGACCACTCGCAGCCCCTCGACCTGCCCGGCCAGTTCCGCTTTCTCGCGGTTGGTGATCAGCAGGCGGGGCTGGCAGTCGTCCACGCGCAGGCGCAGGCCGTCCAGCCCGAACAGGGTAAACAGGGGCACACTGATCGCCCCGGTCATCATGGCGCCGAACAGGCAGACGTAGAAGGGCAGGGAGGGTTCCAGCATGAAGGCGATACGGTCGCCGGGCTCGATTCCCTGCTGGTCCAGCCAGTGGGCGAACCGGGCCGAGCCCGCGGCAATCTGGTCGAAGCTGAGAATTTCGTCGCTGCCGTCCGCGTGGGCGATGCGCACCGCGGTTCTGCCGCTGCCATCCGCGTGGCGCAATATGCACTCGTGGGCGATATTCAGGTACTCGCGGTCGCCGTCGAACAGCTGCCACAGGGCGTCGGAATTCGCGTGTGCCTGGGCATCGGCAAAACTGGTGAACTCTGTCAGCCTGGTCATGGCGTCGTCCTCGTCTCCATCTTCAGGTACCGTAATCTCGCGGCGCGTTGGTTGAGGTGGGCCACTATGCCATAAAAATAAACTGTTGCAAATATCGAATTAAATTTTATATATTGAACAGCCCTTAGCAATGAAAACCGCCCCGGGGCGTGAACGGGAAGATATGAACAAACCAGAACAACAGAGCCAGGACCGGGAACTTGCCCAGGCGGTCAAGTCCAGCAAGGCGCCGGCGATTTCCCGCGCGGCGGCAATATTGCGGCTGCTGGGCAAAAGCGAAACACCCCTGGGGCTGCAGACCATCGCACGCACCCTGGGTCTGGTGCCCAGTACCTGTCTCTACGTGCTCCGGGCCCTGGTGGACGAGGAGTTGGTCGCCTTTGACGCCGATACCAAACGCTACTCACTGGAGGCCGGTGTACTGACCCTGGCCCGCCACTGGCTCAGGCGCAATCAGTTCACCGATATCGCCCAGCCCGTGCTGGATGGCCTGAGCCAGTCCTTCGGCGTCACCATGCTGGGGGTAAATATCGTCGGCCTGGATCATATTATCGTGGTGGCGGTATCCCAGGCGGGTAACAACTTCCAGCTCAGTGCCCAGGTGGGCAGCCGCTTCCCCGCCCTGATCAGCGCGACCGGGCGCTGTATTGCGGCCTTTGGCGACTACCCTGAAAAGGAGTTGAAGCGGCGCTTCAAGACCCTGCGCTGGGATGATCCCCCGAGTTTCGAGCAGTGGCATGAGCAGGTCGAACTGGCCCGGTCCCGGGGCTTCGCCATTGATGAAGGCAACTATATCTCGGGTGTGACCGTACTCGCCGCGCCGGTCTGGAAGGCGTCGGGGCAGATGAGTCACGCACTGGTGGCCCTGGGTATCGGCAGCGCCCTGCAGCGCACCGGGCTGGCAGAACTGCAGGCCCGTATGTTGGCGGATTCCCGCAGCCTGTCCCGCCAACTCAGCGGTGATTTGTGATAAAAAGTGCTTGTCCAAGAGGTAGAGCGAATATGTCAGAAAAACCCCTTTCCATTATCGCCGGTATTCCACTCGAGGAAGAGCCCGGTCTCGGTGCCCTGACCCTGGGTGGCTGGTTGCGCGAGGTGACCGAGCAGTTCGGGCCGCGCGAGGCCCTGGTTTTTCACGAGGGCGACCAGGCCATTCGCTGGACCTACGACGAGTTGTGGCAGCGGGCCAATGACGTGGCCCGGGCGCTGCTCGCCTGCGGGGTGGGCAAGGGCACGCGGGTCGGCATCATGATGACCAACCGGCCGGAATTTTTATCCGCGGTATTCGGTACCGCCCTGGCGGGCGGCGTCGCCACCACCCTGAGCACCTTCTCAACCGAGGCGGAACTCGAGCATCTGCTGCGTGAGTCCGCCTGCTCGGTGCTGCTGCTGGAGCGTCGGGTGCTGAAAAAGGATTTCGTGGATATGGTGCAGGCTTTGGAGCCGGCGCTGGCCGCAGCGGGCGACACCGCGCTCGCCTCCACCCGCTTTCCGTTCCTGCGCCATGTGGCGGCGATCGGCGGCGGCAGCGGCCAGGTGCAGGACTGGGAAAGCTTCCTGGCGCGCGGCGCCAGTGTGGCACCCGAACTGGTGGCCGCGACCGCGGCCACGGTCAGGCCGGCGGACCCCGGCGCGCTGTTTTTCTCCTCCGGTACCACCTCCATGCCCAAGGGCATCCTGAATGCCCACCGCGGCGTCACCCTGCAGTTGTGGCGCTGGAAGCGCTTTTACGCCACCGCAGAGGACGCCCGGGCCTGGTCCGCCAACGGGTTTTTCTGGTCCGGTAACTTCGGGATGGCCATCGGCGGCGCCCTGTCCGCCGGCGGTAGCCTGGTGTTGCAGCCCACCTTCCAGGCCGAGGAGGCGCTGGCGCTGATGGAGAAAGAGAAGGCCACCATGGCCATCGCCTGGCCGCACCAGTGGGAGCAACTGGAGGCCGCCGCGAACTGGGAGCAGGTGGACCTCTCCTCCCTGAAGTATGTCGGCGCGCACACGCCGCTCGCGCAGCATCCCACGGTAAACACGGACTGGCAGGAACCGCTGTCGGCCTACGGCAACACCGAGACCTTTACCATCAGTGCGATCTTCCCCTCCGGGACGCCGGAGGAGCGAATTGCCGGCAGTCACGGCGAGCCGCAGCCGGGGATGGTATTCAAGATTGTCGATCCGCTCAGCGGCGAGACAGTACCCATGGGGGAGCGGGGCGAGATCGCGGTCAAGGGGCCCACCCTGATGCTGGGCTATCTCGGCGTACCCCTGGACGAGACCCTGGACGAGCAGGGTTTCTTCCGCACCGGCGATGGTGGCTATGTGGACGAAACCGGGCGCCTGTACTGGGAGGGCCGTCTCAACGACATCATCAAGACCGGCGGTGCCAACGTGTCGCCGGTGGAGGTGGATGCCCTGCTGTTGCAGTGCCCGGGGGTCAAGGTTGCCAAGACCGTGGGCATACCCCACGACAGCCTGGGTGAACTGGTTGTGGCCTGCGTCGTGCCCCACGAGAGCGCGGGCCTGGACGAGTCCCAGGTCAGGGCGTTCGCGAAGGAGAAGCTGGCGAGTTACAAGGTGCCCCGGCGGGTGCTGTTTTTCAACGAGGACGAGCTGGCAACCACCGGCACCGCCAAGATCAAGACTGCCGACCTGCGGGTGCTGGCCTCCGAGCGGCTGGCGGCGGAAGGGGCAGCTTAGCAGCCCGGCCGCGCTGGGGCCCGAACGGACAGGCCCCGGCTTTCAGTGCATGCCGATTACGTTATAGGTGCGCGAGAGAAACAGCCAGCGGCCGTCGCGCTTGACATACTCGTCGTCGAAATAACCCACCACGACCTTCTGCTCTCCGCCCTTGGGAAAGATCAGCTCGCGGCAGTAACTCTTGCCACTGGCCCGGTCTCCCTCGATTACCAGCTCGGCGGGAAAGGAGATCATGCTCATGAACTCCACGTAGGCCATCTTTTCCTTGAACGTCGCGATGACATTGTCCTTGCCCTGGGCGGGCGCGTCCATGGACGGCAGCTTCCAGGCACCTTCTTCCGCCCAGGTGCTGCCCCAAATGTCCGGGTCGACGTGCATGGCGCCTACCGCAAAAGTCTCCGCCAGCTCACGGATGGCCAGGCGGTCTTCCACTGAACCACTGTTCATAGTCCTCTGCTCCCAAAAAATTCGGCTATATCGGGGACCTATTTCGGGGACAGTTTACTTAATTCCGCAGGAATTAAGTAAACTGTCCCCGAAATGCCCCGAATTGCGGGTTAGAAATTGTAGCGCAAGCGGGCACCGTACATCCTGGGGACGTTGATCTGGCCCATTTCCAGGCCGTTGTTCCAGTTACCGGTGAGGAAGCTGATGTACTCCTCGTCAGTCACGTTGGTCCCGAACACGGACAGGTCCACCGGGCTGCCGCCGATGCCATACCAGTTGAAGTTGACGTTCCAGGTTTCATAGGAGGGCAGTACCGCGAAGACCGAGGTTTCGCGCGACACGGCCTGGCGTTCGTCGGTGTAGAGGTACGTGACCGAGAAGGTCATCTGGCCCACGGACTCGGGGGCGTGCAGCAGGTAGGTGCCGGTGACCACCACCTCGTTTTCGGGCGCGTAGGACAGGGGCTCGCCCTCGGCGGTGGTCGTGTTCAGGGTTACCAGCGGTGCGTCGGGCGGAATCTCCGGCAATTCCAATTCGTCCACTTCTGTGTCCAGGTAGGCGTAGCTGGCTCGGAGGATGAAGCGGTCGTGCAACTGCAGGTTCATTTCCAGCTCCGCGCCCTGGATGGTGGAGGCACCGGCGTTGATGACCGCCGTCGAGCCGGTGCCGGTGGGCTTGAAGTAGCCGAACTGAACCTGCTGGTCTGAGAAGTCGTTGTAAAAAGCCGCGATATTCAGTGTGCCCGAGACGCCCCACAGCAGGTCCTGGAAGCTGGTCTTGGTGCCGATCTCGTAGGTGTCGACTTCCTCGGGGCCGTGTACGTCTAGCCCGGTGGAACCGCCGATATTGACGCTGCCCTGGCGATAGCCGCGGGAGTACTTGGCGTAGACCAGTGCGTCAGGCGTGGGTGTCCAGTCCACCCCCAGCAGCCAGGTGGGTTCCTCGCTGTGCTGCTCCGGTTTGCGGATATCCACGATGGTCCGGTCAAAGTCCGGCGGGAACAGGCCGCCGGCAGGGGAGGTGGGAAACTTGTACACGGTTTCCGTCACCTCGCCCTCGGTCTCGTCGTCGGTGTAGCGAATGCCGCCGGTCACGCTCAAGGCGTCGTTGAAGGCGTAGGTCGCCTGGGCGTAGACTGCCTGGTTGGTGTACTCGACGCCGCCTGAGGCGGCCGCCACGCCGCCCACCCCGGGGCTCAACTGCTGGTTACAGCGGAAATCCCTCGGGTCGTTGGAAGTGATCGATTTCTGGTCACAGGCAACAAAGGTGGGGGATTGCGCGCCGTAATCGTTGATCGGCTTGCTGTTTTCATAGTACAGACCCGCCTGCCAGATCAGGGCGTCCTCGAAGGCATTGCCCTGGAACTGCAGTTCCCAGACGAAGGAGCGCTGGTCGGTGGTCCGGCGCTTGTCGTTGAGGCCGACCATCTGGAAGATCAGGTTCTGGGAAGTGGGTGAGCCCGGGGGAAACTGCCAGTTGGTGCCATAAATGGCGTTGCGCACGTCAGTCTCCAGTTCGGCGTAGGCCAGGATATTCTTGACGGTGAAGTCGTTGCCGGCTTCCCAGGTGGTGGTGTTGATCAACTGCCACTGTTCCTGCCTGCTCTGGGGATCGTCGATGAAGTTGTACACGTCGTTGAAGTCGTCGTCTCCGGCAGCGATCCTGGCGTCCAGGTCTCTTACGCAAAAGGAGCCCAGGCTGCCCTCGGGATTGCAGTAAAAAAGCGAACCCGGGTAACCGTTGTTCTCGGATTCGTACCAGCGCAGGATGCTGTAGTTTTCCAGGGTGTCGGTGATGTCGACCACGGCGCTGGCCCGGATGGCGGTGTAGTCCAGGTCGGCGTATTCGTCAGGGCCGATACCGGAGATGTTGTCCAGGTAGCCGTCGCGCTCCTGGTGGTCGATGCCGAAACGCAGCCGGATATTGTCGCTGACGGGCACGTTGAGTACGCCCTGGCCCCGCCACATGTCGTAGTTGCCCATCGAGCCCTCGAGGTAACCTTCCAACTGGTCGGTGGGCCGCTGTGGGGTGAGTAGTACCGCGCCGCCCGTGGTATTGCGGCCGAACAGGGTCCCCTGGGGGCCTTTCAGCACCTGCACGTTCTGCAGGTCGAAAAAGTCACCGGGACCGGCGCCGTCCCCGGACTGCTGGGAGTTGGCGCCGCGTGGCGCCACGACCTCCGCGAAGTAGACCCCGACTGAGGCGGTGGTCCGCAGTTCCTGGGCGAAGCCGCGAATGGCGAAGGTGGTGGTGTCCGCGCCGAAGCGGGTATTGGTGACCAGCGACGGCGTGTAGGCCGCCAGGTCGCCGGAATTGATGATGTTGGCGTCGTTCAACTGGTCCTGGTTGAACACGGTCATGGACACCGGCACGTCCTGCAGCGATTCCTCGCGCCGCCGGGCGGTGACGATGACCTCTTCCAGCACCAGGTTGTCGGCACGCGCGGTGGCACTCTGGGCCTGGGCGGGCAGGCTAAGGCCGGAGCCCAGTGCGGCGAAGGCCAGGAACAGCGGCGTGTGGTGTAAGTACTTCATAGCGGTTCTCCCGTATTATTGACTTATCGTTTACTGCAAAGTATTCATGCCAGGGGCGGATTATATTGCCCGGTGTTTTATCGTTTTTGCTCACAGCAGTGCCGCGACTTGTCCCTACCGGCGCGGCTCCCTGGCCACCTCGGCGGGAAAAGCGCTCAGGCGAAGGCTTCCTCCCCTTCCAGTTTGGTGCGATGCATCATGCGGCCGGAGGCTGGATCGTAGGGGATGGCGCGGTGCATGGTGCCCGTGTTGTCCCAGATCACCGTGTCGCCCACTGACCACTCGTGGCGATAGACGAAGTCCGGCTGGGTGGCCCACTCGCGCAACATCACCAACAGCTCGGCGCTGTCCTTGGGGCTCATGCCCATCACCTGGTAGGCGGTGCAGCCAAGGACCAGGGACTTGCGCCCGGAGCGGTGGTTCCACACCAGCGGCAGTTCGCTGTCGCCGATGGCCATCATTTCCTGGAGCTTGGCCAGGGGTGGCTCAGGGTCATAGTAGAACAGCGAATTCCAGGCCGAGTGCATGACGCGCAGCTTTTCGTAGGCCTGTTTTTCGTCTTCGGGCAGCAGTTCGTAGGCCGCATAGGTGTTGCAGAACTCAGTCTGGCCGCCGGTGGGGGAGAGCACCTTGCCGGACAGGATGGAGGCCAGGATGGGCACCTTGTTCATGGTGCCGTCTATGTGCCAGTACATCGAACCCTTGAGGTAGTCGGAGCGCTCGTTGGCTTTCTGGTCCAGGGTCACCTTGTATACCTCCTCGCCCATCAGTTCCGGCGCGAGCTTGCCCAGGGTGCGGGTGAAGGCCGCCTGTTCCTGGTCATTGAAGTGAATCTCGGGGAATACCAGTACCCCGCGCTGCTCCATGAGCTCGCGAATTTCACCGGCGTGTTCGCCGCTCAGCAGGTCTGCCTTGTCGGCGTAAATCCGGGTGCCGATATTGGGATTGATGTTCTCGGTCTTGATACTCACGGGTGTCTCCTTGCCAATATTCAGTGATGCCCGGCGCGTCAGACGGTTACCCGTCCGCCGTTCACGCTCAGGGTGTGTCCGGTGACGTAGCCGGCGGCCTCGGACACCAGGTAGGAACAGGCGGCGGCGATATCCTCGGGCTTGCCCGGGCGTCCCATGGGCGAGTTGGCCGCAGCCTCCGTATCGACGTTGACCGGTGAGGCCCGGAGCATGGGGGTATCCACGAAGCCCGGCGGGATGTTGTTCACGGTGATGCCCTTGCTGGCGAACTCCTTCGCCAGGGTCTTGGTCAGTGCGATGACTGCGCCCTTGGAGGCGGAGTAGTGCGCCATGGTGGCGGCCCCGGTCTGGGCGGACGACGACGAGATGTTGACGATCCGGCCCCAGCCCGCTGCGAGCATGTCCGGGATGATCTCCTGGCTGCACAGGAAGGGGCCCTTGACGTTGACGGCCAGCATGCGATCCAGGGAGTCGGCGCTGATGTTCAGGAAGGGAGTGAATTCGGTAATGCCCGCGTTGTTGACCAGCACCGTGATCGGCCCGAGTGCTGCTCTGGTCCTTGTCGCGTGGGCGTCGATCGCCTCCTTCGACGCGGCGTCGCCCGGGCAGGCTATGGCGCGGCCCCCTTCGGCTTCGATCATCGCCACGGTTTCAGCGGCCCCGTCGCCGTTCAGGTCCCAGACCGACACGGCCAAGCCATCCCGGGCCAGTTGCAGGCAAATTGCGCGTCCGATGCCGCTGGCTCCGCCGGTGACCACCGCTACCTTTCCCTCGAGTGACATCTGTCTCTACCTCGTTCCGTAACAATCTAAGCCCGGTAACGCGGGCCATCGGAAGGCTACGACATACATCGCGTATAGTCAACACTGGTGTATAGTATACAGGCAGTTGACGCGCGCCCGATCAGTGGGCTAGTGATCAACATGTATGTTACGCTCTGCACAAATAACCAGGGGGCAACCGCATGGCAAATTCAACCAGGCGCGGGCGGCGCAACAATACGGACCCGGAAACGACCCACCGGGAGATTCTGCAGGCTGCACTGGAGGTGCTGGCCAAGGACGGGCCGGAGAGCCTCAGCGTGACGGAGGTGGCCCGCCGGGCCGGGGTCAACCGCGGCACTGCCTACCAGCATTTTCCCACCCGGGAGGACCTGGCCCATGCCACGGCCACCTGGGTCAGCGAACGCATGTTCGAGGAGTTTTACGGCGACTTCCTCGAGGTGTCGGAGGAAAACGAGGTCTATCCGCCCTCCCTGGCGCTGGACCGCCTGTCGAAGTTCGCCATGGATAATCCGGAGCTGAGTCGCGCCTGGTGGTTCGACGTCATGACCACCGAGGGGGAAGTCACCGACCGCTTCTGGAAGGAATACGTGGCCCGCCTGCAGGAATTTATCGACCTGGGGCACGGGCGGGACGACATCGATGTGGAAGTCTACGCGTTTATCACGCTGGTCAGTTCCCTGCTCTGGCCCATTTGGGTATCGGCTCACACCAAGGGCAAGAAATCCAAGGATCGGATGCGCCAGCGCTTCGTGGATGAAATGCTGCGCCTGGTCCTGTTCGGTGCCCTGGTGCCCGAGCGCCACCCGGAACTCATAGCGCGATACGGAGACAAGGGTGGTAAACGCGGCAAGGGCTAGGTTTTTCTGCGCCGCTGTTTCGATCGCGGCCAGTGCGACAGCAGGTCGTTGAATATCTCCTCCGAGGCCCCCAGGCCCCCCAGGTGTCCCTCGCCCGGCCGTACCCGGAATTCGGCCCGGGGCATGCGCTGCGCCATGTGCTCGCCATGCGCCACGGGCACGATATTGTCGGCGTCCCCGTACAGCAGGTAGACCGGGGTATCGATCTCTTCCAGCAGGAAGCCCCAATCCCTGCCGAAGATGACCACGTCGTGAATCATGGCCTGCATCTGCTCGCGGCTGCCCAGCAGGATGTCGTCCTCGAACATGTGGCGGATAGCCGGGTCCTGGAACATGGCCTGGTCACCGGGCGGCATCAGGCGGGCAAAGGCGTCCATCGCCTGATCGACCCGGTTTTCGAGCCGTTTTACCAGCGCGAGCATCAACCGGTTCAGCGGTACCCGCAGTTGTTTCAGTACCGGTCCCGCAGCGCGCGATAAACTGGCGACGCCGCCCTTGGCCGCGTCCTCGCCCACGGTGGGCGCCACCCCACCCAGTACGGTGACCGCCAGGACCCGGTCCTGCAGGTAGTAGGCGCAGGCCAGGGCATAGGGGCCGCCGCCGGAGAGTCCGCATACCGCGAAGTGCTCTATTTCCTTGGCATTGCAAAAGGCCTGGATGTCCGCGGCCCATTCCGCCAGTGACTCGTAACTGTGCGAGGTCGAATCCCCGATGCCGGGCCGTTCGATCGCGATCAGCCGGACCCCGCGTTCTTCAGCGAGTATACGGGCCCGGGGTGCGATCTGGCGTCGCCCGCCCGGCGTGCCGTGAAACCACAGGATGGTCTTGCCGTCGGCCGGGCCATACTCGGCATAGCCCAACCGGCGACCGTCCTTGAGCCGGAAGGTGCCCTCGAACCGGGGTGGAATGATTTTGGTCATATGCGATCTCCTGCAAGGGCCGAGACTATACATCAACGTTGATTTGGGCGCATCAGGGGCGCAGCGCGGGGGCTTGAGCTAATCAACAAGGTTGTTGACTAACAGCGGAATGCCAGTTAAGGTTCCGGGCTCTATCACCGCAGGAGCCAATCGACCATGTTCAACGCCGTACTCATTGAAAAGACCGATGCCGGGCAGGAAGTCAAAGTCGCGTCACTGGAGCAGGAGGCACTGCCCGGGGGGGACGTGTTGATCCGTGTCGACTACTCCACCATCAACTACAAGGATGCCCTCGCCATCACCGGGGCCTCGCCGGTGGTGCGGCAGTTCCCCATGGTGCCGGGCATTGACCTGGCGGGCACCGTCGAGCAGAGCGACCATCCGAAGTGGCAGCCCGGCGACAAGGTTGTGCTGAACGGCTGGGGCGTGGGTGAGATGCACTGGGGTGGCCTGGCGCAGTATGCCCGGCTCAAGGGCGACTGGCTGGTAGCCCTGCCGGAAGTTTTCGATTCCCGCCAGGCCATGATCATCGGCACCGCCGGTTACACCGCGAGCCTGTGCGTGGATGCCCTGGTGGATCACGGCCTGACCCCGGAGTCAGGCCCCGTGCTGGTGACCGGTGCCAGTGGCGGTGTCGGCAGCATCGCCATTGCCCTGTTGGCCAGCGCCGGCTACACGGTGGCGGCTTCCACCGGTAAGGTGGCCGAGGCGGATTACCTGAAAGAACTGGGCGCCGCGGAAATCATCGACCGGGCCGAACTGTCCGAACCCGGCAAGCCGATGCAGAAAGAGCGTTGGGCAGGAGTCGTCGACGCGGTGGGCGGCAACACGCTGGCCAATGCGTGCGCCCAGACCCGCTACCGCGGTGCGCTGGCCGCCTGCGGCCTGGCCGAGAGCATGAAGTTTCCCGCCAGCGTCGCGCCCTTCATCCTGCGTGGCGTCACCCTGTACGGTATCGACAGCGTGATGGCGCCGCTGGAGCCGCGCGAGCGCGCCTGGGCGCGCCTGGCGAAGGACCTGGATGCAGCCAGACTGGAAACCGTGGCCAATGACATCACCCTGGCACAGGCCGCCGAGGTGGCCGGGGATGTACTCGCCGGCAAGATCAGGGGTCGCCTGGTCGTCGACGTAAACGCCTGAGCGGAGTTATAGCTAAATGAATTTCGATCTCTCTGAAGATCAGCGCCTGATGCGCGAAACCTTCGCCCGGTTCTTTGATGAACACAGCAGCATGGAGCGCGTTCGCGCCGCTGCGGCACGCGGCGGTTTCGACCCGGACCTGTGGCGAGGCCTGGCTGAGCTGGGTGCCTTCTCCCTGCGCATCCCCGAAGAGTCGGGCGGCCTCGGCTTGGGGGTGCTCGACGCCGCGGTATTGATGGAGGAGGCCGGCCGCATGCTGGCTTCCGGTCCGCTGGCCGAGTCCCTGGTGGCCCTGCGCGTGCTGGCATTACTGGCGGCCGACTCCCAGGACGAACTGCTGCAGGCCGCGCTGGCCGGCGAGAAGGTCATCAGCCTGGCGCTGCACGATATTGCCGGGAATCCGCAGCAGTGGGTGGCGGGCGGCAGCGTGGCGGACGCCCTCGTCGCCCGTGACGGCGACCAGGTGGTACTGGTGGCCTGCAGCGGCGAGCGGGGAGAGCCGAACCTGGCCTCGACACCGCTGGCGGAACTGGACCTGGCCAGTGGCGACAACGCGGTACTCGGGGAGGGTGACCAGGCGGTGGCACTCTATCAACAGGCGCTGGAAGAGTGGAAGCTGCTGGTGGCCATCGGGCTAGCCGGCCTGTCGCGGGAGGCCCTGCGCCAGGCCGCGGAATACGCCTGTGAGCGCGTCGCCTTCGGCCAGCCCATCGGTACCTACCAGGGCATCTCCCACCCGCTGGCCGACCTGATCACGGATGTGGACGGCGGCAAGTACTTCACCTGGAAGACCATATACGATATCGCCCGGGAAGAGGGGCCGAGGGCCGCCAAGGTGTCCCTGAGCCTGTGGTGGAACGCCGATACCGCGGCCCGGGCAGTGGCCCAGGCGCTGCATACGTTTGGCGGCTACGGCCTGTCCACCGAGTACGACATCCACCTGTACAACCTGCGCGCCCGGGACTGGCCGCTGGTGCTGGGCGATCCGGCCCTGTTGCTGGAGGAGGCCGGGCGGCGCCTGTATGCCGGGGAATCGGTGCAGCTGCCAGAGGTCGGAGAGGTGTCCATCGATTTTGACCTCGGCGACGAGGCGCGGGCCATGGCGCAGGAACTGGACGACCTGTTCAACAGTATCCTGACCCCGGAGCTGCGGGCCAGGGCCCACTACTCCTTCGACGGTTTTGATTCCGGGGTGCACAAGAAACTGGCCGCGGCGCGGATGCTGTTCCCCGCCTGGTCCAGCGAGTACGGTGGCCGCGAGGCGCCGCCCTACACGGTGAGCGCCCTGCGCCAGGTATGGGAGAAACACAACTGGACGTCCCACGCCACCAGCACCACCATGCTGGTGGGCACCATGATCCAGAAATTCGGCAGCGACGAGGTGAAGGAGGAGGTGCTCAGCAAAATCGTCTCCGGCGACGTGATCTGCAGCCTGGGGTACAGCGAGCCCGGCTGCGGTTCCGATGTGTTCGCGGCCCAGACGAAGGCCACCCGCGACGGCGATGACTGGCGCATCGACGGCTCGAAAATGTGGACCAGCGGCGCCAACATCGCCCAGTACGTGTTGCTGTTGACTCGCACCAATCCCGATGTGCCCAAGCACAAGGGCCTGACCCTGTTCGTGGTGCCGCTGGATTCAGAGGGTATTGAGGTGCAGGCCGTACATACTTTTCAGGACGAACGAACCAACGTCACCTTCTACGACGGCGTGAAGGTCAAGGACAGTTATCGGCTGGGTGAGGTGGACGGTGGCGTCCGGGTCATGGCGGCGGCCCTGGAACTGGAGCACGGTGGCGGTTTTGCCCGGTCGCAGATCGCCATGGCGGAGGCGGGCGAGCAACTGTGTCGAGATATCTCGCGCGGCGGCCGGCCGCTGATCGAGCACGCAGACGCCCAGAAGCGCCTGGCTCGCACCCGGCTGCACTGTTACCTGTCGGAAGTGATCGAGAACCGGGCCCTCTGGGCCGGCGTGCAGGGTATGCCCAACCTCGGCTTCGGTCCCATGGCCAAGCTGTTTTCATCGGAGAAATTCCTGTCGGATTCCCGAGACCTGCTGGACCTGACCGCGCCATACTCTCTGTCCAAGCGCGAGGGGCCGGCGGGCGAGATCAACCTGGCCTATCGCCATGCTCACGGTACGACCATTTACGGCGGCACCAGCGAGGTACACCGCAGCCAGATCGCGGAGCGCAACCTGGGCCTGCCCCGCACCCGCGGCTGAGGAGAGAGCGAACATGTCAGAACAACCGCATCTGCTGGTCGAGGAACAGGACGGCATCCTGATCGCGACCCTGAACCGGCCGGAAAAACTCAACGCCCTGTCCGGCCAGACCATGGCACTGTTCGAGGAATCCCTGCACCGCTTTCGCGATACCGCGTCGCTCAAGGTGATGCTGGTGCGCGCCACCGGGCGCTACTTTTGCGCCGGGGCCGACCTGCGCGACCGCTCGGATGAGCCGCCGCAGCCGGCCCGCTCTGGCGTGGCCATTCGCGAGAATCACCGCCTGCGCCTCAATGGCATGCAGCGTATTTACGACGAAATGGAGCATATCGAGAAGCCTATCGTGGCTGCGCACCATGGACCGTGCGTCGGGGGCGGTCTGGAACTGTCGCTGTCCTGCGATTTCCGGCTCGCGGCGAAAAGTGCGAGCTATGCCTTTCCCGAGGGGAAAATGGGCGTGCTGCCCGCCTCCAACGGGGTCAGTCGCCTGTCGCGAATCATCGGCACCCACTGGACCCGCTACCTGGTCATGGCCAATCTCCCCGCCGATGCCGACCGGGCCTATGTCATGGGGCTCGTACACGAGGTCTTCCCGGACGAGAGTTTTGAGCAGGATGTGATGGCTTTCTGCAGTCACCTGGCCGAGCAGCACGCCGAGCAGATGGGCACCGCCAAGATTGCGATCGAACTGGCGCACGACGTGGGCCTGGCCCAGGCGCGGCAGGTGGAGCGGATGGCCAACAGCGCCCTGATGTTGAACCCGGATTACCTGGCGGGTATCGAACGCTATATCAGCAAACTCGGCAACAAGGGCAAGGACCAGGAAGATTGACCGCCGGCATCGGCTGGTCAGGCAATGCGGGATAACTACTGATGAATTTTGACTGGAACGAGGAACAACTGGCTTTCCGGGCCACGGTCCGTGACTTCCTCGCCGCCAACCTGCCTGCTGACTGGGAGGAACTGGCCCACGGCCCCGGCTCCGAGGCCCAGACCGTGTTCTCGAAACAGTTCTGTGGCGCCCTGGCGGAAGCCGGTCTGCTGGTGCCCCACTGGCCCGAGCGCTGGGGCGGCCGTGACGCCGATCCCTGGATCTCGTTTATTCTCGCCGAGGAGATGTGGGCCGCGGGCGAACCCCGCGGCGGCCAGTACATGAACGTGAACTGGATCGGCCCGACCCTGATGAAATTCGGCACCGAGGAGCAGCAGGCGCGCTATATCCCGCCCATGGCCCGGGGTGAGACCCTCTGGTGCCAGGGCTTTTCCGAGCCTGAAGCCGGTTCCGACCTGGCCTCCTTGCGCACCCGCGCGGAGCGTGATGGCGACGACTACGTCGTCAACGGCCAGAAGATCTGGACCTCCTACGCCGGCCATGCCGACACCTGTTTCCTGCTGGCGCGCACGTCCCAGGACAAGCGGGGGATCTCGATCTTCCTGCTGCCGATGGACACCCCCGGCATCACCGTGCGCCAGATTCCCAGCATTATCGGCGAAGGCGATATCCACGAGGTGTTCTTCGACGACGTGCGGGTGCCCGCCAGCGCCATGCTGGGGGAGGAGGGCCAGGCCTGGGATATCATCCGTATCGCCCTGTCGCTGGAACGGGTCGGTATTCCGCGTTTTGCCCTGGCCGCGCGGATGCTGCACCGGGCGGTGGACCTGCTGAAGCAAGCGGACCGCTTGGGCCCCGGCGCGGTGGAGCAATCGGCCCGCGCCCTGGCGGCCTGCGAGGCCGCCCGACTGGGCAGCTACGAAATCATCGACCAGCGCAGCCGCGGCCAGGTACCCGGACCCGAGGCCAGTGCGGCCCGCTTCGCCACCGTCAACGCCGAGCGCCTGGTGGCGGAATTCGTGGTGGAGCATGTGCCTGAATCCCTGGCCGGGGGCGACCCGATGCTGCTGGCCCACCACCAGCGCGCGATCGTCGCGGGCATTGCTTCCGGCGCCGCCGAAATCCAGCTGAACCTGATTGCCACCGAATTGCTGGAACTGCCACGGGAGCCGCGCTGATGGAATTCACCCTCACCGACGACCAGGCCGCCGTGGCCGACGCCATCGATCGCCTGGCGCGCCAGTTCAATGACAAGCCCACCGACTTCGACGGTTTCGCCCTGTCGAGCCCGGAACTGGAACAGGAACTGGAGAACGGCCAGTACTTCGACATTGCCGCGTTTCCCGAGACGGGGCCGGTCACTGCCGCCCTGGCGGTGGAACGCCTGGCGCGCGCGCCGTTTACCGCCGAAGTGGCCCTGTCCATGCTGGTGCGGCCGCAACTCGACAGGGAACTGGAACTGCCGCGGCCCTGGGCGATTGTTGAAAACGGTCGCCCCGGCCGTTTCGTCGCCCTGGCTAGAACGCTGCTGCTGATCGACGGCGACGAGATCGCCATTGCCCACCCGGCGCCGGAAGACGCGGAGGAGGTCGAGTCGATTTTCGCCTATCCCATGGGGCGCCTGGTCAACCGGCCCGAAGCGCGGGTGCTATCCGCCGAGGAAGCGGACACCGCGCGCACCTGGATCCGTATCGCCTGCGCCGCCGAGATCGCCGGCCTGATGCAGGCCGCCATCGACGCCACCGTGGAGCACCTGAGCGTGCGCAAGCAGTTCGGGCGGCCGCTGGGTACCTTCCAGGCCCTGCGCCACCGCATGGCCGAATGTGCGGTACTGGCCGGCGGTGTGCGCCGCCTGGCCCTTAAAGCCGCCTGTACCGGCGATGCCGGGGACGCCGCCCTGGCCGCTCTGCACGCCCAGGACAGTGGCACCCGCCTGTGCTACGACGTGCACCAGATGATGGGCGCCATGGGCATGACCCTGGAAATGTCACTGCACCTGTGGACCTACCGCATCAAGGCCCTGGCCTCGGAACTGGGTGGCCGCGGAGGGCAGGCGGAAGAGGTGGCGCGGACGTGCTTTGGGGCAGGGAAGGCCTGACCTCGCGCCCTTCTGATACACATCCGGGATAATCACTGCAGGTGATCGATGCCTTCCGGCATCGAGACCCAGCTGTGCATACGGTTGTCATACACCGAGAATGCGGGGGCGGGAAATCCGGGATCGGCGAAAGCGCCGACGGGAATGGCGATATGCTGCGCGTTGTCCGCCAACAGGTAGTAAACGGTAGCGCCGCAGTCCGGACAGAACGTGAAGGTGATCGTCGATCCCTCATCGCCGATCCGCACAAAGTCCTTTCCCTTGCCCTTGATCTGGGCCCGGGAACGGTCAAAGCGCGCCTGGGCGCCAAACACACTGCCGGTTCTGCGCTGGCAGGCGAGGCAGTGGCAGACCGACACGCGAATCGGATCGCCTTCGACTTCTACCGAGAGGTTTCCGCAACTGCAACTTGCCAGGCGACGGGTCATGGTTATATTCAGCTGTCCTAATCCCACGCGTTAGCGTTGTGGGCAAAGTTTGACGACATCTTACGCACCACGCAAAACTTCTGTCCCGTCGGCGCCTGCATGACACACCAGGAGCCCACGTACTCGACCCGTTTCGCTCCCAGCGCTTCAAGCCGCCTGACCTCCGCCTCGATGTCGTCCGTCTCGATGTCCAGGTGGACCCGGCTGGGGTGCACCACTTTCTGCACCTCCACATGCAATGACTCTTGGGGGTCCAGTAGCTCCACGTACTTCTCGCCCTCTTCGTCGGGCAGTGCATGGAGTTTCATGCCGAGCGCCTGACTCCAGAACTCAGCTGCCGCGTGGAGATCATCCGTGTCGCAATCGATGATGAAGCCAGCGAGTTTGCTCTTGTGCATAGTGGTCCACCGGGATCTACGAATCGGGGGCGTTGACAAACAGCAGCACGATGCCGCTGGTACCTGCGAAGACAAAGGCATCATCGAATGAACCGGACCCGATTGCCGTTTGCCACATCTGGAACAAGGCACCGCCGAGCACGATGAAACCGCCAAACCAGACAACGAGGCCCATACCCGTACCGAGTACCGCAAAGGTCTTGGCGGCGTTGAACTCGGACGCCGATCCCGCGCGGGCCTGCCATAAGTCCCACGCGCCTTTTAAGGAAAGGATGCCGACAAGGAACTCGCCAGTGAGTATGGTGAGAAAGCCGATCGAAACCAGGACTGTGTTGGTGATCGACGGGAAGATATGGTTTGGGTAAATCTCGTGCTCATCCATTCCGATCACGTAGGAAACGGCACCGAGGCCGGCGTCCCAGTTGGATAAGTTCCCCGCCACGTAAAGCAGTCCCTGCAAGCCGACAAACAGGACAAGGACTACCTTCAGAATACGAACGGCCATCGCACATCTCCTTATGTATTGTCGTTTCCTCTCCTCAATAATAGCTCAATACACGAAATAGCCAGTTCTGGTTACGCCCCGTGTTTTTAATCCGCCAGCGGCTTGCGCTCACACAACAGCGCCTCGGGGCAGAGGTACTTGGTGGTGCTCCAGCCGCCGTCCAGAGCGAGAGTCTGGCCGTTGATATAGCTGCCCTGTTCCGAGGCGAGAAAATAGATCGCATTGGCCACATCCTCGGTCGTGCCCTCGCGGTCACAGGGCGTCATTTCATGATTGATGCGCTGGAAGGGCTCGGCCTCCCAGGCGGCATCGGTCATCTCGGTGCGAATGACGCCCGGGGCCACCAGGTTGGTGCGAATGCCCTGGGCGCCGTACTGGCCGGCCATGGTCTGGGTCAGGCCTACCAGGCCGGCTTTCACTGCGCAGTAGATGCCCCCGTCCAGCCCACCGATGGAGCCGAACACGGAGCCCACGTTGATGATGCTGGCACCGGCTTTCATCTGGCCCAGGGCCTCGCGACAGAAGCGGAAGGGCGCTTTCAGGCTCACCTCGATCACCTCGTTCATCATGTCGTCGGTGGTCTCGTGCACCGGGGCCCAGACCCCGGCCCCGGCGTTGTTCACCAGGCAGTCCAGGCGCCCGAAGGTGTCGATGGCCAGTTGCACCGCCCGCCGCGGTGTATCCGGGTCGCTCACGTCGGCGGCGAGTATGGCCACCCGTGCCTCGGGGGCGAGTTCCCCGGCGAGTTGTTCCAGGCGCTCCTGCCGGCGCGCCAGAATCACCAGATTGAAGCCGCCGGCGGCAAACCGGCGGGCGGTGGTGGCGCCAATACCGGAACTGGCGCCGGTGATCAGTGCAACGGGCTTGTCTGGTGTGGTGTCCATCGGGGTTTCTCCTTATGCTTCGCGATAGTGCTGCGCGATGGTTTGCGTGGGGTATAGCCGGGGCATTGTAACGTTCCGCGCCGCAGCGCAGGAGCGGCGCGGCCGTTCTGTGCCGGTTCAGGCATCAACGATCTCTGTCCGGGACCATTCAGCGGCCCGGAGCGGGATTCGGGGGACTATGCTGGGACATCGGTATCGATGGCAACCAGGGGGCAGAAAGCATGACCGCATTCGCGCGACAATACGGGCCCTGGGCCCTGATTACCGGCGCCTCCGAGGGTACCGGCAAGGCCTTCGCCGAGCAGGTGGCGGGCCGCGGGGTGAACTGCATCCTGGTCGCCCGGCGAGAGAAACCGTTGCAGGCGCTGGCGGGACAACTGGAGAGGACCCACGGTGTGGACACCCTGGTGATCACGGCCGACCTGGCCGCGCCAGACGTGGTGGAACACCTGGCGGACCGGGTCGGTGAGCGCGAGGTGGGCCTGTTGATCTGCAACGCCGGCGCCGATACGGTCAACCGGCGCTTCCTGGAGGCGGAGGTGGCAGACTGGACCGATCTCGTGAATCGCAACGTGCGCACGCTCGTGCGTTCCTGTCACTATTTCGCCGCCCCCATGTGTGAGCGCGGTCGTGGCGGCATCCTCCTGATCGGTTCGGGGGCGTGTTATGGCGGCGCCGGTTTCCTTGCCGTCTACGCCGGCAGCAAGGCGTTCGCGCTGTGTTTCGCGGAGGGCCTGTGGTCGGAACTGCGGCCCCACGGGGTGGACGTACTGCACCTGGTCCTGGGCCAGACGGATACCCCGGCTTTTCGCGACACCCTGGCCCGTCAGGGCCTGCCGGTGCCCGACAACCTGGCCTCGCCGGAGGAGGTGGCGTCACTGGGACTGGCGCGACTGGCTGACGGGCCGATCGTGAACTGGGGGCAGGACGACTCAGAGTCCGGTATGGCGCCCAACTCGGCAATACAACGCCGCGAGCGCGTGCTGCTTATCGATCAGGCCACGCGCTCGATTTTCCGGCACGACTGACCCATCTTTGTCGTGGCCCAGGCACTGGCCGACCACCTGAAAAACTGGCAGGTGGACGCATTTGATTAACAATATTTCTTTGTAAATCAGATAGATATGAGAAAATTGGAGTTCTCCGTACAGCGCATTGCCGCTGCCAGCCCGCACCCCGCAACCCGCACCCCGCAAGGAGGCTCCCATGCAACCGGTCCAACACATCTCCAGCCGTTCCCTCGACGACCTCGAAGCCGAGCTGATCAGCCTGTCCGCTCGCATCAACGCGGCGGAATACGACTTCCTCGTGCTCATCCGCGAATTCGATCTGCGCCAGGGCTGGAAACCCTACCTGTTCAACAACTGCGCCGAGTGGCTGAACATGAAGTGCGGTATCTGCCCGGGTACCGCGCGGGAAAAAGTGCGCGTGGCGCGCGCGCTGTTCGACCTGCCTTTGATCTCGGCAGCTTTTCAGGGCGGTGACCTGTCCTACTCCAAGGCGCGATCTTTGACTCGTATCGCGCGACCTGAGAATGAGGAGGCGTTACTGGACTATGCCGTGAAGGCGACCGCGCAACAGGTGGATGACTACTGCCGCCGGCGGCGCAATGTGCTCAAGGACGAATCGCTGGCGGATGCCAGACGGCTGTACCGGGCGCGCTACCTGTCTCGTTCGGTGCACGGGGATGGCAGTATGACGATCTCGGTAGAGCTACCAAGGGAGAGCGGTGAACTGGTGATGAAGGCGCTGGAGATGGCGCTCGGCGCGATGGAATCGGACGGCGAGGCCTGTGACGCGTGCGGAGAAGAAGACGAAACACTGCACGAGCGACAGGCCGATGCGTTGGTGGCAGTGGCAAAGGGTTATTTGAATGGCGGCGCCGACCGGGGTAGCTGTACCGCGGACCACTACCAGGTGGTGGTGCATGTGGATGAAGAGGCTCTGCGTGGCGCGCCGGATGAGAATAGCAAGAGTGACCTGCCGATCGAGACGGTCAGGCGGCTGTGCTGCGATGGCGCCATTCTGCCTGTCACGGAAGATGAAAAGGGCAACCCGCTGCATGTGGGTAGGAAGCACCGCGTGGTACAGCCGGCCCAGAAAAGAGCGCTACTTGCTCGAGATAAATGCTGCAGGTACCCCGGGTGTACGCATGAAAAGTGGTTGGACGCGCAGAGCCTGCCCCGCTTTTCGGGCATCACGTGGAACATTGGGTCGATGGTGGTGAAACCAGCCTCGACAACCTGGTTTTGCTGTGTTCGAAGCATCATCGGCTGTTGCACGACGGTGAATTCGAGATCAAAGCCGGTTCGGACGGCGACTGGCAGTTCCGACGAGGTTAGTTGGTGTGCTTGCAGGCAACCGATTTATGCCAGACCGCCGTCCTCCAGCAGGAATTGCAGCATGTAGGCTCTGACGCGCTCTGCTGCCGGGGACAACCGGAAACCGACCCGGCTGACCTGGCAGATGTCGGTTTCGGTCACGCCGACCCGGTCGACCAGACGCAACTGGCACAGGCTGCCTACGGCAAGTTCCGCCTCGATCATGCGCGGGGTGGTGATCCAGATGCTGTCGCTGTGCAGGGCGGTTTCCCGGAGGATGTGGTAATTATCGCACACCAGTTCACCGCTGGTGACGTCGGTGGGCAGTTCCACCCCGGCGAGAAATGGGTAGGCATGGAGCTCTGCGCTTTTTACCCGGGCCCTGCCGGCCAGCGGGTGGTCGCGCCGAACGACGTGGGCAATGGGCATGCGGGCCATACTGTGCACGCTGATCAGGGGGGAGGAGGGCAGCTGTTCCCGGCCGCAGTAGAACAGCTCGATACGGTCCTGCAGCAGTTCCTGCAGCAACTCCCGGGCCGGTTTGATCACCGCGCGCAGGCGCAGCGCCGGTCGCCTGCTTAGAAATTCCCGGCCCAGCCCCGGTAATACCATGCTGCCCAGCATCGGTCCCAGCCCGAAGGCCAGGTGACCGGCATCGCCCTGACTGAACAACTCGAGATTGTGCTCGAGGCTGTCCGCCTGGCGCAGCAGGGCTTCCGTGGCCTCCACCGCGAGGGCGCCCACGGGGGTCAGGGTGGCGCCGCGGCGACCGCGCTCGAACACCGTAATGCCCAGATCCCGTTCCAGCGCGGCGATGTTGCGGCTCAGGGCCGGTTGCGTGATGTGCAGTTTCTCCGCCGCGCGAGAAAAACTGCCGGCGCGCGCCACGCTGACCATCTGGGCCAGTTTTCTCAGGTCGTATTTCATAATCAGAAAGCATGGATCAGTGATAAATAAAGCATTTTAAGTTATGGATTTTGTGGTGCATAGTGCGCCCTGCTACTGTCCGGGAGAACCGAACGATGAAACACGCTCTATCTGCTGGCCGCACCCTGAGAGGACTGGCCAGCGTATTGCTTATTGGCGCCAGCGCGGTGCCGGGGATCGCGGCGGAGCCACCCGGGCGCAGCGCGCTGCCGGCGGTGCCCGCTGCGTTCAGCGGCGAGCTGCTGCCCACGGAGGAGGGGTCCACCCTGTACTATCCCGTGGGGCTGTCCGCGCCCGAGGGGGCGCCCAATGTGCTGCTGGTGATGACCGATGACGTGGGCTTCGCCGCCGCCAGCAGTTTCGGCGGCCCGGTGCCCACACCCAACCTGGATCACCTGGCGGAGCAGGGTCTGCGCTACAACCGCTTCCATACCACCGCCATCTGCTCGCCGACCCGGGCGGCCCTGCTTACCGGGCGCAATCACCACGCGGTGGGCACGGGTTTCCTGGCGGACGTTGCCTCACCCTATCCGGGTTACACCACCCGAATCCCGCGCAGCGCCGCGACCGTGGCCCGTATTCTCAGGGACAACGGCTACAACACCGCCATGTTTGGCAAGGACCACAATGTGCCCACGGCAGACCGCAGCCCCGCGGGCCCCTTCGAGCACTGGCCCACCGGGCGCGGATTCGAACACTTTTACGGCTTCGTTGCCGGTGACACCAACCAGTGGCGGCCGGCGCTGTACGACGGCACCTCGCCGGTGGACAGCCGGGTCCGGGCGGAGGATTACCTGCTCGACAAGGAACTGGTGGATCACGCCATCGCCTGGCTGCACAACCAGCAGGCCGGGGCGCCCGGCAAGCCCTTCTTCATGTACTACGCTCCCGGTACCGCCCATGCGCCCCTGCAGGCGCCACAGGAGTGGATAGCGCGCTTCCGTGGTCAGTTCGACCACGGTTGGGACCGGGAGCGGGAACTGATCCTGGCGCGGCAGAAAGAGCTCGGGGTGGTGCCCCCGGCTACCCGGCTGGCCGAACGGCCGGAGGAAATTCCCGCCTGGGACAGCCTGTCAAGCGCGGAGCAAACGGTTTACGCGCGCTACATGGAAGTCTTCGCCGCCATGCTGTCCTACCAGGATGCCCAGTTCGGGCGGCTCATGGCTGAACTCGAGCGTATGGGCCTGGCGGAAAACACCCTGGTGATTTTCATCCAGGGGGATAACGGCTCCAGCGGCGAGGGGGGGCATCACGGCACCCTGAACGAACTGGCGCACCTGTCCAGCCCGGAAGGGGAGTTGCCCGTAACCGTCGACTGGCTGGCGGACAACCTGGACCTGCTGGGTGGGCCGGACACCTACCTGGGGTACCCGGTGGGCTGGGCCCTGGCGACCGGCACGCCGTTTCCCTGGGTGAAACAGATCGCCTCGCACCTGGGCGGGGTGCGCAACGGGCTGGTGGTGTCCTGGCCCGCGGCCATCGAACAGCCGGGGGGGATTCGTCCGCAGTACCACCACGTGATCGACGTGTTACCCACCATCCTGGAGGCCACCGGTATTCCGGCCCCGGAAGAGGTGGACGGGGTGCCGCAGCAGCCGATTGACGGCACCAGCATGGTGTACAGTTTCAATGCCGCCGGGGCGCCGTCCAGCCGCACCACGCAGTACTTCGAGATTCTCGGCAACCGCGGCATCTACCACGAGGGCTGGCTGGCCAATACGCGCCCGCGCAACATGCCATGGAACATCGCCCAGGTCCGGGCCGGCAGCGACGTCAGCAATTATCCCTGGGAGTTGTACAACCTGGACGAGGACTTCAGCCAGTCCCGTGACCTGGCGGCGGAACACCCGGAGAAACTGCAGGAAATGCAGGCCCTGTTCGATCGCGAGGCCCGGCGTTACCGGGTCTACCCGGTGCACGATTCCGGCGCCATGGCGCGCATGGGCAAGCTTATGGCGATCCCGGGGGCGGGCTGGAAGTTCTACCCGCAAAAGACCCTGTGGGGGCCGGACATCCGCCTGTCCCTGGCGGCCGCGCCGCCGATTTTCTCCCTGCCGTTTACCATTGACGCGGAGATCGAGGTGCCCGCAGAAGGGGCTGACGGGGTGATCGTCGCCGCCGGCAGCCGCTTCGGTGGCTGGAGTTTCTATCTCGACGAGGGGATTCCGGTAGCCACCGCGGCAGTGTCGCCGTTGCCCGGCGGCGCGACCCGCATTGCCGGTGACAGGCCCCTGCCACCTGGCCGGCACAGCCTGCGTTATACCTTCAGCGCGGCGGGAGAACTGCAGATCCTGGTGGATGATGAATTGCTCGTTCGGGGCAGCGTCGCGCGGCGGCCACATCTGATGGCGGGGGGCGGGGAAACCTTCGACACCGGGCGTGACAGCAACGACCCGGTCTCCCTCGACTACGCCGACGAGGGCGTCTTCAGCGGCACCCTGCACCGCGTCGACGTGGCGGTGACCCTGCCGCAGAGGCCCGGCCGCCCAGCCAACTAGTGCCTCACATTTCCGTCACTCCCGGACTCTCGTTGTTCCTGGACTCTGGTCATTCCCGCGCAGGCGGGCATCCATGCGGTTGGTACCAGATGGGGAAATGCCTGGCCGGCACAGGGCAGTACTGTCGCTGCCCGCTGTCAGGCGCAGGATCACTGGCGTTCGCCCCGCCGGCAAGGAGAATCAGCGTGACCATCATGGCGGCCGGCGTTTTCTTCATGTCATTCGCTCCAGACGGTCTTGCTGACCGGTCGATCAGGTCTGCCAGGGTTGGTCTGAACCGTAGAGTACCCGCAGCTGTTTTTTCGCCAGCTTGCCCGAGGGCAGCCGCGGCAACTCCTGCACGAACTGGAAAGATCTGGGGCAGATCACCGCGGACAGTCGCGCGTGGCACCAGCGGTCCACGTCCTGTTCCAGCGCCTTGCCGGCCTCGGTCCAGTCTACCGGCTGGATGATCGCCTTGACCTGCTCACCGTATTCCGGATCGGGTATGCCGATCACCGCGGCATCCAGTACCCGGGGGTGCTCGATGAGTGCGTCCTCGATCATTTGCGGGTAGATGTTCACCCCGCCGGAGATGATGGTGAAGTCCTTGCGGTCGGTCAGGAACAGGTAGCCGTCCTCGTCCAGGTGGCCGATGTCCCCGACAGCGAACCAGTCCGGGTGCTGCGGGTGGCGGGCGCTGTCGGTCTTGTCCGGGTCGTTGAGGTAGTCGAAGCCGCGCCCCGGCACCAGCTCGAAGTAGACGATGCCGTCCTCTCCCGGTGGCAATTCGCGGCCGGCCTCGTCGCAGATGTGGATCGGGCCCAGCACGGACTTACCGACGGAACCCTTCTTGAGCAGCCACTCCTCGGCCCGGATATAGGTTGCGCCGATGTTCTCGGTGGCGCCGTAGTATTCGTCCACGATGGGCCCCAACCAGTCGATCATCTGCTGCTTGATGCCCACCGGGCAGGGCGCCGCGGCGTGCAGCACATAGCGCAGGGAAGACAGGTCGGCGCTGTTGCGCACTGCCTCCGGTAAGGCCAGCATGCGCACGAACATGGTCGGCACGAACTGGGCCGCCACCACGCGGTGCCGTTCGATCGCGCGCAGGGTCGCCTGCGCGTCGAATTTACGCAGGGTGACAAACGTGCCTCCCAGTCGGTGGGTCAGCAGCATGGTGTTGAGGGGCGCGCCGTGGTAGACGGGGCCGGCGTTGAACGTTACCAGCGGGTCAAATCTCTCGTACAGCGCGGTGCCGCCGTCCGAGGGGGAAGGCTCCTCGATGGGACCCGGTTCAAACTTGTGCATGATGCCTTTCGGGCGGCCGGTGGTGCCGCTGGAGTACAGGAAATGGTAGCCGGAGATCTCGTCGGCCACCGGTGTGATCGGCAGGTCCGCTGCGGCCTGCCACAGGGCCCGGCTGCCCGGCAACGGCTCGCCGCCCGCGTCGAGACAGTGTTCCAGCCCGGGCACCAGTTCCGCGCGCCGGCGGAACAACTCGGCGGGCGTGTCGCCGACCTCGGCGCTGGAGATGAATACCCGCGCGCCGCAGTCATTGAGAATATAGGCCGCCTCCGCTGCCTTCAGGTGGGTGGACAACAGCGCCATGAGAATCCCCGAACGCTGCGCCGCCCAGTACACCAGGGGGAAATCACTACTGTTTTTCAGCATGACACCGATCCGGTCGCCGGGTGCGAGACCGAGCTGACGGAACAGGTGGGCGAGCCGGTTGGAGCCCTCATCCAGTGCGCGGTAGCTGAGGACCTCGCCGCTGTCGGCGAGGATGAAGGCCGCCCGGTCCGGGTGCTCGGCGGCGTGTTGGTAGGGGTGCATGCTCATCCTCGTTGCCCGCCGTCCACGCGCAGGATGGCGCCGGTGGTGAAAGAGGAGGCATCGCTGGCCAGCAGCAGAGCGGCCGCGACGATCTCCTCCGGTTGTCCCATGCGCCCGGCGGGCAGGTTCATATGCAACACATCCTCCTCCGGCCAGTCGGCGGTGGCGTCGGTACTGAACGGTCCTGCAGAGATGGCGTTGACCCGGACCTTCGGGCCCAGTTCCGCCGCCAGCGACACCGTCATCGCGTTCAACGCGGCCTTGGCGCCGCCGTAGGGGACCACCCCGGGCAGTGCCATCAGCGCGCCGCTGGAACTGATGTTGATGATACAGCCGCCGTCGCCCTGCGCCATGCGGTGGCCTATCTGGCTGGCCAGCCGGAAAGGCCCCTTGAAGTTCAGGTTCAGTACCGCGTCGAACAACTGCTCGGTGACCTCATGGCTGGGGCAGGCCGGGGACATGCCGGCGTTGTTGACCAGGATGTCGACCCGGCCGAATTCCCGGTACGCGCTGTCGACCAGTTCGTCGCACTGTTGCCAGCGGCCCACATGGGCCGCGACCGCCAGGGCGCGGCGCCCGAGTCCACGGACCTCCGCGGCAACGCGCTCGCAGTTGTCCAGCTTGCGGCTGGCGATGACGATGTCCGCGCCGCGTTCTGCCAGACCACGCACCATGGCCAGTCCCAGGCCACGGGAGCCGCCGGTCACCAGGGCGACCTTGCCGCTGAAATCGAGCAGGGGATCCACGGTCAGTCCTCCAGCAGGTGTGCGTATTTCTTGCGCGCCGCGGCGAGCCGGGTGGGGTGGTGGTCGGAGGGAAACAGCCCGTCGGCCGGCGTGGCCTGTTTCAGCAGCGCCCTGGCCACCTGTACCTGATGCACCTCGGTGGGACCATCGGCCACCGCCAGGGTCGGCGCCCCGGCCCAGATCTTAGCGAGCGGGGTTTCCAGCGACACACCCAGGGAGCCATGCAGGTGGACCGCGCGCCGCGCGACCTCGTAAAACACCTTGCCCAGCTGGATTTTACACATGCCGATATGGGTACGGGCGGCGCCGTGGGGTTCATTGTCGATGATCCAGGCGGTCTTCAGTACCAGCAGCCGGAACTGCTCCAGCTCTACCGCCGAATCCGCGATCATGCCCTGTACGAACTGGTGGTCCGCCAGCCGCTTGCCCTTGGTGTGCCGGGACAGGGCCCGTTCCAGCATCATGTCCAGAGCCCTCTGCAGCAGACCCACGGTGCGCATGCAGTGATGGATCCGGCCACCACCCAGCCGTGCCTGGGCCACCTTGAACGCGCCGCCCGGCTCACCCAGCATGGCGTCCAGGGGTACTCGGACCTGGTTGTAGTGCATGAAGGCGTGGATGCCGTCATCGTCCTCCTCGTTGGGGGAATCCGACATGATCTTGGTGTTGCGGATGATCTCGATTCCCAGGGTGTTGGCATCCACCAGGAACATCGACATTCGTTCGTGGGGCTCGTTATCGGGGTTGGTCACGGCCATCACGATCAGGAATTCGGCATAGCGCGCGTTGGAAGAAAACCACTTGTAACCGTCGATGACCCACTCGTCGCCGTCGCGCCAGGCCTTGCATTCGAACTCCAGCGGATCCGCCCCGGCCTGGGGCTCGGTCATGGAAAAGCAGGACACGATATCCCCCGCCATCAGCGGTTCCAGGTATTTTTCCTTCTGTTCGTCGGTGCCGAACATCGCCAGGATCTCGGCGTTGCCGGTATCCGGCGCCTGCGTGCCGAAGATGGTCGGGGCCCAGCTCGAGCGCCCCAGGATTTCATTCATCAGGGCGAGTTTGACCTGGCCGTAGCCCGGGCCGCCCAGGTTGGGGCCCAGGTGGCAGGCCCACAGTTCCTGTGCCCTGACCTGGTCCTGCAAGGGCCGGATCACCCTGCGCGCCCGGCTGTTCTTCATGTCGTACATATCGGCGGCGTGCGGAAAGAGCAGGTCCACCAGCTCGCACTCCTCCCTGACAAACTGGTTCATCCAGTCCAGCTTTTCCTGGAACGCCGGTTCCACGCTAAAATCAATCATCGTTCTATGTCCTCGTCAGCTTGCTGATCAGCCGTATTTGCCAATGTGCTCGGCAGCGGACTCGAAGCAGTCGGTCACGATCTCTGCGAACCATTTGCCGACCTCCTTATCCAGTTTTCCCGCGACGGCCTGGGCCACCTTGTATTCCATGATGCAGCCGGCCTTGAAGCGCGCCAGGATCAGGTAGTAGTCGAACTGGCTGACATCGCGCCCGGTGCCGGCGGCGTAGTAACGCGCCAGTTCCTGGCGGGTGGGCCAGTGGCGTGAGTCGTGCACCGAGTGGGGCACCCGGTCCGGTTCGCGCTCGTCGCGCAGGCCGCTGCAGAACCAGCCCATGTCCACCAGGGGGTCGCCGATGGTGGACAGTTCCCAGTCCACCAGCGCGTTGACCCGGGCGGGCGGCCCGTCGGCGAACAGCATATTGGGGGTGCCTATGTCGCCGTGAATGATCCCGGGCTGGTAATCACGGGGCGTATTGTCCCGCAGCCACTGCTCGACCCGGCCGTAGCCAGGCAGTTCCCGCCCGGCGTAGCCGTAGCGTTCCCCGTAGGACGCCAGCTGGTTGGCCCAGCGGTCGACCTGCCGCTCGAGGTAATGTCCCGGCCGGCCGAAGTCGCCCAGGCCCACGGCCTCGTGGTCGACGTTGGCCAGCGCCACCAGCGCATCCACCACCGCGAAGGGGATGCGGTATTCGTATGGCATGCGGTCGAAGGGCGCCCGGTGTTGCACCTGCTGGTCGATGACCTGGCCGGACCAGCCGTCGACCTTCTGCATCACGTAGAAGGGCGCGCCGACGATGTCGGCATCCTCGCAGCTTGCGTAACAGTGCGGGTGGGGCACGTCAGTGCCGGCCAGGGCCGTCAATACCCGGGCCTCGCGCAGCACCGTGCGTTCACTGCCCGGCGGCGGCACCGCCGGGGGACGGCGCATGACCCGGGTCTCGCCGCCCCGGTTCAGGGTGATCACCACGTTGGAGTAGCCCCCGTGCAGGAGTTCGGCCTGCAATGGCCCTGCGCCCAAATCCGGCAGGTGCCGGTCCAGCCAGTCGCTCAGGCGGGGGATGTCGATCAGTTCGTCCAGCTTGTGTTTTAGTCCCATGATGAGCGTCTCTAGACTGCTAATTCGGGCGCCGCCGCATCCATGACCAGCACGATACGCCCGGCGCTGTCACCCCGGGCCGCCGCGCGCATGGCGTCGGCAAAGCGCTCCAGGGGAAAGGTGTGGGCCACCCGGGGATGGAACAGGCCCGACGCGGCCAGCTCCATCAGCCGGTCGATATTCGCCCTGGCGCGGTCGGGTTCGGCTTTTGAAAATTGTTGCAAATTGACGCCCACCAGGCTCGCACTGCGCAACAGGGGCAGGTTGGTGGGCAGGGGAGCGATGCCGGCGGGAAAGCCCACCACCAGGTGGCGGCCGTTCCAGCCCAGGCAGCGGAAGGCCGGCTCGGTGGCCGCGCCGCCCACCGGGTCGAACACCACGTCGATGGCCTGGCCATCATTGACGTCGGCCACCGCCTCGCGCCAGTGGTCGCAGCCGGCGTCGACCGCGGCGTCTGCCCCCGCGGACAGTGCCAGGGCGCGCTTTTCCGCGCTGGATGCCGAGGCGATGACCCTGGCCCCCAGGTACTTGCCCACCTGCACCGCGGCGTAGCCGGTGGCGCCGCCGGCGCCCAGCACCAGCAGTGATTCCCCGGGCTGCAGGCGGGCGCGGTCTGCCAGGGCGTGCCAGGCGGTCGTGGCGCTGACCTTGAACACCGCCGCCGCGATAAAATCCATATTGGCCGGCATCGCGTTCAGGGACGCGGCCGGCACGACCGCCGCCTCGGCGAAGGCCCCACCCCAGCTGGTGGCGACAACGGCGTCGCCGACCGCGACTGCATCGACGCCCTCACCCAGGCTCTCGACCATGCCGGCGAACTCACTGCCCGGAATGAAGGGCACCGGTGCCCGGATCTGGTATTCGCCGCGGGCGTTGAGCACGTCGACAAAACTCACGCCGGCGGCGCGCACCGCCACCCGGACCTGTCCCGGTCCCGGTTGCCCGGGGTCGTAGGGCTGCAGGGCGTAGTTCTCGATCGGACCCAACTGGTCCGCTATCGCCGCGCGGGTCTGTTGCGTCCCGGCACGTTTCCCCTGTGGTGATTCAGTCTTCACTGTCACGTTCACGCAGATAGCGCTCGATTGCCCGCCTGGCCCCGGTCAGCTCCTCCGCCAGCCGGGCGAACTGTTGCGGGTCCACTTCCGCCAGGAACTTTTCGGCAACCGCCAGTGCCCGGCGGTCGGAGCGCTGTTTGAATTCAATACCCTGTGGTGTTGCCGCAAGCAGGGGTGCCCGTTTGTGGTCCGGGTTGGGCAACTTGTCGATCAGACCCTGGTCTTCCAGTTTGTTCACCGCCCGTTGGATCACCTGCCGCGGGTGACCGAGACTGCGGCCGATCTGCGGCACGGTCGGGGGCCTTTCGGCCTCCAGAATGGCTGCCAGCACCAGGCCGTCCGTCGACCCCAGTCCGCTTTCCTCGCGGACCCCCCGAAACAGGTGCTTCACCCGGCCCTGGATGCGGGCCATTTCGTCGACCAGCTGGATCAGGGGATTGGACCGTAGTGCCGAGAGTGCCGGGGTCCTGTGAGCGGCGTCGGGCGCGGCCATTAGGCCTGCCAACCCAGGGGAAAGGCGTCGCGGTACTCGCCGATCCGCGCGCCGTCAGGAACCTCGACGCCGTTGATCTCCGCCAGGGTCGGGATGGCGTTATCCGGAGGCACGATGTAGTGCAGGTTGGGGCCGCCCCACATGCTGGTATAGGCGCGGCGATCACCGGGGTAGTCGCTGGCGCCACCCGCCGCGTGCAGCATGTTGCCGTGGAAGACCAGGGCGTCACCGGGTTCGACCTCCCAGTTCAGGATGTCGAAACTGTCGCGGTAGCGCTCGATGTCGGGCACCCGCGGCGCACTGCTGTCCGCCGTGGCGAGTTCCAGCATCTTGCCCGCGCCGCTTTTCCTGATGTTGCCGTCCCCGCTACCCGGCAGGCGGGGATCGTAGATCACGTTCCAGCGATGGGAACCCCGCACGATCTGCAGGGACAGTTCACGGGGTGAGAAGTCGGCCGTAATCCAGACCCGCACCATCTCGTCACCCCGCACCCGCAGGTAGGGCGTGTCCTGGTGCCAGGGGGTGGGTATCACCCGGCCGTGCTGCTTGTAGAAAATCTGGTCCAGTATCAGTTGCGCCGAGGGGGTGCGCATCATCCGCGCGGCGATCTCGGCAATGCAACTGGTCTCCAGCAGGGTTTGCAGCGAGGGGCTGTTCAGGCTGGGGAAGGATTCCAGGAAGGTCATGCCCTCACCCGCCTTGTCGCTGGCCCGGGTGGCACGCTTGCCCGGGTTACTGAAGGATTCCTCGACCCCCCGGGCCAGCAGGTCCTGTTCGCGTTGGCCCAGCACGCCCTTGAGCAGGATCGCACCATCGCGCTGGTAGCAATCAATTTGTTCTTCAGTGAGGGTTACCGTAGACGTCATCGGGGCCATACCGCGCTAAGCTGGGAAGTATAGTCTGTAATGCTAATGACACATTATTGTCAAAATGACATAATTGTGTCAAATATAATTGCCTGCCAGGGGTAAAGCATGGAGAACGTACAACTTACTGTAGACGGCGCCGTGGCCCGTATCACCCTGAACGACCCTAAGACCCTGAACGCCATGGGCGCGATGATGGCGCGGGAGTTTCGGGAGGCGGTCAGGTCCGTGGCCGACCGCGAGCGGGGCGTTCGCTGCCTGCTGATTACCGGGGCCGGTCGCGCATTTTGCTCCGGCGGCAACCTGGAGTTGATGGCGGGTGACGGGCAGGGCCAGTCCGCCGACGACCGTATCAGCCTGGGTACCCATCATCACTACTTCATGAAATTGCTGCGGGACCTGCCCTTTCCGGTGCTGACCGCGGTCAATGGACCGGCAGCCGGGTTCGGATTCTCGCTGGCCCTGGCCGGTGACCTTGTAGTCGCCGCCCGCTCCGCCTTTTTCCTGGCCGCCTTCTGCAACCTGGGTATTTCACCCGACGGCGGCCTGAGCTGGCTGCTGCCCCGTATTCTCGGCTGGGCCCGCGCCAGGGAACTGTTGCTATTGGGCGAGCGTCTCCCGGCTGAGCAGGCCCTGGACTGGGGTCTGGTGAACCGGGTCTTCGAGGACGAGGACTTCGCTGATGAAGCGATGGCAATGGCGCAACGTCTGGCAGCCGGCCCGACCGTCGCCCTGGGCACGATTCGGCAACTGGCCTGGGAGAGCTGGGACCTGAGCTTCGCCCAGCACCTGGATCGGGAGGAACGGGTGCAACTCGATACCTTTGTCACGGGCGATGCGGAGGAGGGGGTCCGCGCCATGCTGGAGAAGCGCGAGGCGAAGTTCAGGGGAAGCTGAATTCGGACCGAGGCTTGCTGGACAGAGTTCGCATTCTCGGGCGACAGCGGCCATGTCGTCGAAGACCAGGGTGCTTACGTCTCGAAAGGTACCGGGCGAAGGCAACAGTTCGCTGCGGGTATTCCAGGCGACCACCAGGCGATTCCCGTCGCCGTTCTCCTGGACACTTATGACGTTTCCGCGGAAACGTCATAATCAGCCGAAAGTATCCAAAGCGACCAGGCACCACGAGCCAATATTAACCCCCATTAACGACAGCCAGGGCTAAATACGGTGCGAGATTGAAAACAATGACAACTATCTTATAGTGAGCCAGATATAAAAAGTAATGATTTTTTACATCAGATACGCTCACGCCGAAAACATTTGAATGAATGGCTGCAATCTTTTCCTTGAATAAGGTGAGTGAAACAGTACTGACAGCCAAAATGAGCACGTTGATAACGGTGCACCAGCCAAGAAATTCTCGAAGCAATTCAATACTCATAAACACATCCCGATTCACTTTCAGAGTACGGTACGCAATCAGTATCCCGCCGTTGCTCGTGTCCACTCAAGGCTCCGGAACTGATACATGATCCAGAGAAGCAGGGTGAACAGGTGATAGTTGGCAATGAAGACGTGTGCGGGCCGGCTCCTTGTGATCCAGCCCCATATTGCCAACAGAGTCCAGGAACCGATTAACAAAAAATAGGGTATTGAAAAGTCATCGAAATGATCCTTGAGGTAAGTGTCCGTCAACTCCAGCAGGATCCACAGAAACTCAATAGTGAAAAACCAGCGTCTTATCTCTACAAAATGGCTGTGTAAATCCCAATCTTCAGGAATGTCACCCGGATACAAAATCGCGGACAGCAGAAACAGCGTGATACCGTAAAACAGCAGGAACACGAATAGCAGTACGTTCCAGTCCTGCCAGTCCTTCCAGCCGAACACAACCGTCCACCAGTAGACGATCATCATGAAAAATACGAACAGTGTCCATGCGAAATGCGCAGCGGAGAATTTTATGGTTTTCCGGCAGTGCAGTAGTCGCACGCTGCCTGTGAGCATGTTTGCCATGCCAAGGCCAACGATGACCGAAATGAAGACCGAAAGAAATTCAAAGGAGCTCACAGCCCGGTAGTTTCCAGATTGACTCCTTGAGGTAATCTGGCCCCAGTCGGGGAGGTGTCTACCAGTCCCAGTTTCTTGAACCACCTTATCGTCATCAGTCCAAAGTCGAACTGGTCTGGATCGTGACTTGTTCTCAGAAAGCTCGGATAGTGATGATGATTATTTTGCAGGCACGCGCTGAACGTTGCAGTAACCGGTAACCACTCACACAGATTCATGGCGTTGTCGCCATCATCCGGATATCGCCGCGATCCGAAGCGTCGGTCATGTGACCAGAAATTCTGGATCATGTTGACCCATAGCGCGATGATTCTTACGCCGACCCAGAGAGTGAGAGCGTACTTCCAGTCCTGCACCAGGAGCCAGACCAATAAATAGCTTGTAAACTGAGACAACACAGCGTAAGCCGGGGTCGATATCATCTTCATAGAAAAGCTTTTCAGAATATCGTCATTGGCGAGATTTGAGCCACTCTTGTACGGCAGAAGACACAAGTACATGGTTCTCCAGAATCCGTCTTCAGCCAGTTTATTCGGATCGCCAGCTTGATCAGCAAAAACATGATGGTGCCTATGCCGGTTAACCCAGGTTGTAGGATTTACATAGATTCCAATCGTGTTATACAGCACGCTGATAAACTTGGTGAACCAGGGTCTGAACACCAGTGCCCGATGAGCCACCCCCATATGAATGACGTCGGTCAAGTAAACTCCTGCGAGAAACCAGACGAATACCAGGTATATGAAAGCAATCAGGGATCCCTCGAAGAAGCTCCAGCCAACGGGGCTCATCGTCCCGCCAACTGCCAAGTGCAAAAATATGAGTAGATATCCGGTGAAATTGTAACTCGCCATAACAACCCCCAGAGTTGATAATCCCCGCACGCTATTTTAGTACAAAGTTCAGTATCGATTCTTTTCCGGTTAAGTGAGCTGACGTGGCTATTTAACCTGAAAGCTCCGAAGTGCAGTGCGGGCATCTGGTTGCTTTAATTGCGATATTGCTAAGGCAGAAAGGGCAGTCTTTTGTCGTTGGTTCCTCAGGCTGGACTTCCTCCTCAGGTTGCATCTTATTGATGGACTTGATCAGCAGAAAAACAGCAAAGGCGACGATCAGAAAACTGATAACCGAGTTGATAAAAACGCCGTAACTCATGGTGACGGCCCCGGCCTCCTGGGCCGCGGCAAGGGTCGCGTAAGGACCGGCGGTGGAGCCTTCTTTCAGCGTGATAAACAGGTCGGAGAAGTCCACGCCCCCGATGAGAAGCCCAACGGGTGGCATAATGATATCGGCGACCAGACTCTTGACAATCGTCCCGAAGGCTCCGCCGATGATGATGCCCACGGCCATGTCAACGACATTGCCTCGCATGGCGAATTTTTTGAATTCCTGAATCATTGATGTCACCTCGTCATTGCAGCAGACGGACTTCTCGCTGGGGAAATGGAATGGAGACATTCTCTTCCCTCAGTGTCCTGTAGATCTCGGCATTTGCGGCGTACTTGTGGCTGAAGTAATTCTTAGCCGGCACCCAGTAGCGCAGTCCGATAATAATCCCATTATCGCCAAAGCCCTCTATCCCTACTTTTACCTCCGGATTGGAGGCGACACAGTCCAACCCCCGTAGTCTCTCGGTCAGCTTTTCAATCACCCTCTCGGTGTCGCTACCATAAGCAACGCCTACAGAATCCTCGACGATCTTGTTCTCGAAGGAGTTGTAAAGCACCTCGCCTATGAGGTGCCGGTTGGGTACGACGATGAGTTCGTCGTCTTCCGTGCGCATGAGAGTCATGCCCAGCTTTACCTCCTCCACCACCCCGGAAATGCCAGCGACGGAGATCGTGTTACCCACGACAAATGGCCGCGTCAATATGATGATAAAGCCGGCGCCGTAATTGGAAACCGGCCCCTGCAAAGCCAGGCCGACACCGAGTGTGAGGGCACCCACGGCGGCGACAAAAGGTGCCACGGATATGCCGAACTTGCCAAGGGCGATGATAACGAAGCAGGCCAGGAGTAACAGGTAGGCACACGAGCCGATAAATTTCGCCAGGGTGACATCCACGTTCTTGCTGTCGCAGAAACGGACGATAACGTTGCTGATCCAGCGCGCCAGTATCCAGCCAATGATGAGGATGATGATCGCCCCCAGGACCTGGAAGCTGTAGTTGACGAGAAACTCGGCCACTGTATTGTAGATGTTTTGGATAGTGTCCATATCCAGACCCAGTGCTTCGTCCATCACGACCTCACATTATCCAGGAAAATAAAGTTCCGCCCTGTCTATTCGAGCATTCTTCAGGGCGGATGTGAAGTTCAAAAATCGGTTCTGGCTATCCACCCGTCCTCATACGCAGGCGAATGCTGCCCGGGAATAGAATCATGAATCTGCGCGCGAAGCAGTTCGCACCTATACTGCATAATGATTAGATGGAGGCTCCAATGAATATAGAAGATCGATTCCAGGCCTACGCCGCTGATTTCGAGTCAAGTTACGCCGATGACAACTGGGATCGCCTGGCCCAGTATTTCACCGTGGATGCCAGCTACGACGCTGGCGACGGTTCAGACGCTGCCGTCGGCCGTGACGCGGTTTTGCAGAAGTTTCAGGATGCGGTGAATGGTCTCGATCGGGCGATGGGCCAGCGGGACGTACAGCTGCACAACGTCTCTACCGATGGTGATACCGTGGTCGCGCAGTGGACGGCCCGATATACCAATCCCGGTCTACCTGTGCTTGAGATCAAGGGCGTTGAGTTTGCGCGTTTCGACGGGGATGCCATCGCCGAACTCAGGGATGAAATCAGCGAAGAATCGCTGGCTGTGTTTGCTGGCTGGATGGAGGCCCACGGTGCTGCGTTGTAGCGCAGACACACAGATGGTGACTCATCAGATCGTCCCGAAGCTGCTCATTCCGTGGGGATCAACTGCAGCAGTTGCTCGACCTCTGAATGAACGAGATCAAGTTCGTCCAGAAGGCCACTCCCGGATAATTCGAGATTGGCCACAAACAATCGGACTCCGTTCTCAACTCTCAGGTCGTTGAGCAGGGTTTCCACAGCACGCCGGTTTGCCGGCGTATCCTCCCAGGGTCCATCAAGCTGAATCCTGATACTCGAGAACGTGGGATCGTAAAGGTATGAGTCGAAGTCACGAGCCATGTGCTCCTCGAGGTGCCCGATCCTGTCATAAGTGGCGTACAGTTCGAGCAACCGCGTGCGAATCTCATCATCACGGATGAGCCTGAGACTTCCCGAACTCAGCACCTCGTCCATGGTATTCCGATTGGGTGCGATGTATTGATTCAGTAGCATTGGATAGTACGCCTCGAAAAACTGCTGCGGGTGGACGGGACGGCCATCGAAGACCCCGAGCACGAGCAGGGCATCCTCCAACTGGCTTCGCCGAATTTTCTGCTGTGCTTCCAGCATGGCGAGGTCCGCCAAAAGGTCCACGCGAAATCCGCGCAAGTACTGCTCGCCTACGGCACGCTCACTGAGGTCTTCACGCACATTCTCTACCGCGAAGGCCAGTGCCACGCCGACGAATACCACGACAAGCTCGGCAAAGTGGCGGCGCATCATACCAGCTGTAGAACGCATGTCTGCACCCTGTTATTTGACTAACAACAAGAATAGACCCATCGCAGCCAATGGGCGAAAGCGCTCCCTTTCCGGCCCTGGTCATTAATTAACCAGGGTGGCTCGCTTTCCCTGCATTGGATTGTAACTGGTCTCCACTTCCCTTGATTTCGGTACCTTGCATCTCGTCTTGGTCTCCATTTTAGGGTAGATTTTCGTGTTATTGCGGCATAAAAAGGACAATAAATGGGCGTATTCGAATATCTGGGCGTAATTCTCTCGGTCATCATGGGCCTTGGCGTTACACACATCCTGGCTGGCCTGAGCAAGACGATTCACCAGCGGAAGACAATCAAACCCTATTGGGTGCAATCTCTTTGGGCTGTCAATGTTCTGATCTACATCGTGACCATCTGGTGGGGCATGTTCTGGTGGAGTGCCCAGGAGGAGTGGTCGTACTTTCTGTTCCTACTGTTAATTCTGTACGCGATATTCCTTTTCCTGGCTGCCTCGCTGATATTCCCGTGGGATTTTCCCGATGACTTTGATTTCGAACATCATTATTACGAAACCCGCCCCTGGTTTTTCTCGGTTTTCGCTATGGCCTGGTGCATCGACATTCCCGAGACGATGACCAAGTCGGCCACCGGACTGCGCGGACTGCCGGATGCGTATTTGGCGATGGTGATACCTCAGCTGACTCTCAGCGTTGTTGCGGCGGTTTGGCCCAACAAGACCTATCACAAGATCTATGCGATTTTCTGGCCCGTATTCACGGTAGGCTATCTGTCCATTACCACGTTGGCCCAGATAGCTGCCTGAGCGCTCGCGGTTGTTACCGCACGTGATCAGCCAACAAACTTTTTAAGCTGCGTACCTTTCTGGATGCCTGGTGAGTTCCTCCTCGATGAAGGTGTTGAATTCCTGCGGTACAGTTTCTTTCACGCGATCCCATTCTTTCTGGGCCCAGGGATAATTACGTACCCAGTAGCAAACTACTCGCGCAACCCCATAGCGGAAATAGTCGTCGAGAAGCCCCTCCCGTTGCTGGTAGTACAGGTTTTGTGCATGTCGCACGTGTGCCGAAAGAAAGCTTTTGAGTTTAAACAGTTCCGCATCAGTGATCTCGTCGGGACTCTGCAGTGACTTGGTTAACACCTCGGCAATGTTCGATGTATAGCGAGACGTGATCAGGTGGACTCCAAGTTCGGTACGTGCCTGCGCAGCAGAGGCTTTCACCGCCTTTTTTGTTTCTTTTACCTGATAGCCAACATAAATCAGCGAGAGGATCACGCCGATAGCTGCCAGGCTTTCAGCAAATGCAGCGATAGCTTCCCAGTCCATGCTCGCTTCTCCATTTCTGTTTTAACGAGAGCTTAGCCCAGGAAAATGAAAACGGTATCTGCGGGTTACGCCGGCGTGAAGCGAACCGGCAGGCTTTCGATACCCCACACGCCCGGAAACGGCCGCCAGCGTATCTCGCCGGCCAGTTCCGGCGCGGTGATTCGCTGCGCGATCAGGTGCAGCCCCTCCTCGATCTGGGCTCTGGCCAGGTACTGGCCGAGGCAGATATGGGCGCCACGCCCGAAGGCGATATGGTGATTGTCGCTGTGCCGGTCGGGGTCGAAGCGGTGTGGGTCGGGGAAGGCTGCCGGGTCGCGTCCGGACAGGGGCAGGACCATGGTGAGCATGGTGCCCTCGGGCAACAGCACGTCGCGGTAGGAAAATTCCCTGACCACCGTGCGCGGCACATTGGAGACACTGACATAGCGCAGTGTCTCGTTCATCACCTTGCGCGCGTAGCTGAAGTCCTCGCCGCAACGGCGGTACATGTCCGGCCGGTCGAGCATCAGGTGCATGATCAGCGTCAGCATGTTCTTGGACGTGTCGTAGCCGGCGCCGAACAGGAAGACCAGCAGGTTGCGTAGTTCATCATCGTTGATGAGCCCCCTGGTATTGGCGGTGAGCAGGGCGTCCAACAGGTCGCCGCTTTCCTCGTCGCGGTGTGTCTCCCGCGCCTTTACCAGATCGTCGACAAACTCAAACAGGCGGCTGATCGCCTCGTCCGCCTGTGGCAGCATGGCCGGGTTCATACTGAAACTGAGGCCCTGGATTTCCAGGTGGCGGCGGATGCCGGGGACCACATCCGGTGAGGCGCCGATAATGGCGCACATGATCCTGATCGGGAAATTCGCGGCGAAGTCGGCGAAGTCGAAAGACGCCCTGGGGACCCAATCGTCCAGCAGCGCCGCTACCGTGTCGCGCATCTGTTGCCTGAACCGGTTGATGTTGCGTGGGGTGAAGGCGCTGGCCACGTTGCCGCGCAGGCGGGTATGCTCCCCGTCCTGCTTGGTAATCATCAGCCCTTCGTTGAAATTGCCCCAGGGGCTGCCACGGGCACCCATTACCTCGATGATCTGGTCGGTGGCGAACTGGAGCCGGTCATCCATCCGGTACAGTTCCTCGATTGCCCGGTACTCGTGTACCAGGTAGCCGTAACTGCAGCGCGCGAGCCAGGGATGGATGTCTCGAGCGCGTTCGAAATGGGGCAGGGGGTCCGCGGCGAAGGTGGGGTCCTCGACCGGCAGGTCGGCCAGCGGCAACTCCTCGATCGACTGCATGTGTCAATAGCCCCCGATCACGCAGTACGGCCCGTGCCTAGCGGCTGCCGTCCAGCCCCTGCCGGTACTGTTGCGGCGTGAGCCCGGTCCAGCGCTTGAAGGCGCGGCCGAAACTGGATTGCTCGGCATAGCCCAACTGCTCGGCCACGTCATCCAGGCTCAGGTCCCGCTGTTCCAGGCAGGCCCGGGCCTTTTCACTGCGCTGGGACTCCAGGATATCCGAGAATTTGAGTTCCGATGCCGCCAACTGCGCCTGCAGGGTGCGCACCGGCATGTTCAATTTCATGGCGCAGCGCTCGATACTGCAGTTCCCGGAGGCCATCGCGCCGCGGACGTAATCTTCAACCCGCTCTGCCAGGGATTCACGTGAGGCGAGCTTGACCTTTTGCAGGTAACCGCCCAGCAGCTTGAACAGGAGTTTGTTGGCGCTTTTCACCGGCTGCTCCAGCAGGGCGGTGGGAAAGGCAATGGCGTTATCGGTTTTGGTGCTGTTGAAGCGGGCGCCCAGGCGCCGCTCCAGTTCCCGCAGGCCGGCGGCCCGCGACTCCACCGCGAGATTGACGTAGCTCGGCCGGAACTGCTGGCCGACCACCTCGCGCAACAGCTTGAGGTTGAGCAGTACCGCCTGGAAATTCGCCTGGGCGTTGCTGCCGAGGTCAGCGGGAACGTTCCAGCGCAGTTCGGCCACCGGACCCTTTTCGATCAGTTCCAGCACCGTGTCGGGGGCGTGCGTGACCGGAATGTACTCGATGAAGTGATCGATGGAACTGCGTACGGTGGGCGCGGCCCGGCACAGGGCCGCGACACAGCCGAACACCTCCGGGTTCTGGATTTCCGCCAGGTCCAGCCCGAACAGCGGGTCGTTCAGGGTATGGGAGCAGTCCTCGAACAGCTCGATCACGGACTTGCAGTCCACGTAGTGATCCGGGTCCCGGATCTGGTGCGGCTCGATATTGTGCCGCTCCAGCAGGGCGTGGGGATCGCCGCCCCGCACCCGCACCAAGCCGGGCAGGCCGGCCAGGTTGGCCACCCGCATCTGGTGTTTCTGGGGGGTGGACTCCAGTGGCCCATCCAGGCTGTAAAAATAATTTTCGGCCATGGTGATTGGTTCCATCGCGCGCGGACGCGGGGAAAGTTTGCGTGAACTGTCGATAATACCACGCCAGTTGTTGTAAATGAACGACACTGTTGTACTCTATATTCGGATATTGCGGTCCCCCAACTACCCCCAACGGAGCGACTATGAAAGACTACGAGGTCCTCAAAGAGGAAGCGAAACAGTACATACGTTACGACAAGGACAAGGCCAGCAAGATCGCCTACCTGACCTTCGACCGGCCCGAGGCCCAGAATGCCACCACGGCCGGCATGCGCCAGCTGTACGCCGATTACGTGCACAAGGCCAACACTGACGACGATGTGAAAGTGCTGGTCATACGCGGCGAGGGCGAGCACTTCGGTTCCGGTGGCGACCTGCCCGAGCAGGCTGACATGCTGTCCGAGTCCGACGAGGACGTGGACCTGAACTGGGAGATCGGGATCAACGACCCGGACGTACGCTACCCGCCAAAAAATTCATACCGTTTCCTGCACAACCTGACCGACCACTATTCCAAGGCCCGCGCCGGCTGCCGGCCGCTGCAGGAGTTCAAGAAGATCAGCATCGTCGAGGCCAAGGGCTATTGCTATGGCTGGCACTTCTACCAGGCCGGCGACTGTGACCTGGTGGTGTCCTCCGATGATGCCCTGTTCGGGCATCCGGCGTTTCGCTATGTCGGGTGGGGGCCGCGCCTGTGGACCTGGATCGAGATGATGGGGCTGCGCAAGTTCGAGGAGATGCTGTTTACCGGGCGTCCCTTCACGGCGGCCGAGATGAAGGAGTGCAACAACTTCGTCAACAGCGTGGTGCCACGGGAGGAGCTGGAGGCGGAGACCCAGAAGTATGCCCGGGCCTGTGCCCAGACCCGGCCCACCGACACCGTGCAGGCCCAGAAGACCTTCATCGAGATGTACAAGCAGTACCGCGGCGAGTACATGGGCAGCCTGATGACCGGCTGGCTGGAGGGCATGCTGCCACTGATGCAGAACGACCGCGTGAACGACGTGCAACTCGGTGACGGCGTATTCGGCCAGGGTCTCAACGAGGTGGTCAAGAACAATGACCTCAACTACCCCCCGGAGTGGCGCCTGAGCCGCTCGGGCCGCGCCAAACCGGAATAGCGAAGGAGTACCCTGTGCACCGCCTCGATGGCAGGGTTGCGCTGGTCACGGGCGCCTCGTCCGGTCTCGGGGCCGGCTTTGCGCGCCTGCTGGCGGGCGCCGGGGCCAAGGTCGTGCTCGGCGCCCGGCGCCTGGAGCGGGTCGAAGCGCTGGCGATGGAACTGGAGGTGCAGGGGAGCCCGGCCCTGGGCGTTGAACTCGATGTCGGTGACGAGGTGTCGGTGACGGCTGCTTTCGACGCGGCCGAGGCCCGCTTCGGTACGGTGGATACGGTCGTGGCCAACGCCGGGACCGCCGCCGGGGGGCGCTCCACCGAGGTCGCCGCCGGCGATGTGCGGCAGGTGCTCGAAACCAACCTGCTGGGGGGCTACCTGGTGGCGCGGGAGGGCGCCCGGCGCATGATTGCGGCCGGCAGCCGCCAGCAGGAGTCCGGGCGCATCCTGTTCATCGGCTCGATCACCGCGCGCCAGCAGCACACCGGCGACGCCGCCTACGCGGCCACGAAGATCGGGCTCGCCCACCTGGCGCGCCAGTTCGCCAGGGAGTGGATACGCCAGGGGATCAATGTCAACACGGTCGAGCCAGGCTGGATCCACACGGAGCTCAATGACGCCTGGACCCGCTCAGCGCAGGGAGAGGCCGCCATCGCCGACCTGCCGCGGCGGCGCCTGCAGGCGCCGGAGTCCCTGCACGACATGGTGCTGTACCTGTGCTCGGATGCTTCCCTCGCGGTGACCGGGGCGACCTTCACCATCGATGATGGGCAGTCATTGTGAGCGCCGGCGCCCCGGATTGCGCGATTTGTGGAGGTTCTGCGCGAAATGTCGATAGTCCGACGTGATCTGTCGCCGGCCGCCGAGCCGTGCTGCGCTATGGTGCACTGCTAGTCACCGGACCTGGCCCGGAGAAAGAGGAATAACGCCATGTCTTTCGAGTTGAACCGGCAACTGGCCGCGCGTCGCGAGCCCCTGCCGACCTCGGCCACCGTCGATCCCGTCACCGCCGCTATTATCCGCGGCGGTATGGAAACCATCTGTTTCGAGGCGGCGACCCACCTCGGGCGGGCCGCGTCATCGGCCATCATCAACCAGTCCAACGAGCGCAATGCCAGTATCGTCGATGCCCACGGCCGCCTTGCCGGCGCCGCCATCGGCACACCCCACCTGACTTTTGTCACCGGCATGACAGTACGCTACGGCCTCATGCGGCAGCGGGATTACGACTGGGGCCCGGGGGATGTGTTCCTGGGTAACGACCCGGATTACGGCGGTGGTCACCTGCCGGACTACAACGTCTATGCGCCGGTCTACGACGCCGCCGGGGAACTGATCATGGTTCAGTGCCTGCAGGCTCACCAGGGCGATACCGGCGGCAAGGACCCCGGGGGCTTTACCCTGGAGGCCACCGATATCTTTACCGAGGGCATGGCCTTCCCCTGCCTCAAACTGGTGCACCGGGGCGAGCGGCGCCGCGACGTGTTCGACACCGTGGTGCGCAACAACCGTTTCCCGACCATCGGCGGGGACCTGGCCGCGATGATCGGTGGTGTGCAGCACTCGGTGCGGATGCTCGAGGACCTGATCCGCAAATGGGGTTCGGACCGGGTAAAAGCCGCGATCAATTACAACATCGAGCACACTGAGCAGGGCGTCCGGAAGGTGGTCGAGAGCTGGCCCGACGGCACCTACGAGGCGGATGTTTTCGTCGACCACGATACCATCGGCCGGGCGAAGGATATCCGGGTGCACGTGGCCTGCCGGGTGGCCGGTGACCAGTTGACCGTGGACCTGACCGGCACCGACGACCGGCAGGACCTGGTCGGGGTCTGGAACACCTTTGCCAACAGCCGCGGTTACATCATGACCCAGGTGGTGGCGGCGATGGACCCCGGTATCAACAAGAACGAGGGTTTTTTCAACGCGGTGGACATGGTGATCCCGGAGGGCTGTATCGCCCATCCACCGCCGAACAAGCCGGCGGCGCTGGGTTCCTTCCACCCCGCCTGCGAGATCACCGAGGCGGTCTGTGTCGCCCTGTCGGGGATCGTACCGGAGCGTTCCGCGCCCCAGGTCTACAAGATGGGCATGCCCAACTCGGTGATCGGATTCGACGCCCAGGGCCGCATGTGGATGGACCAGGGGGTCGATTCCCGCAGTTGCGATACCTCCGCGGTGCAGGGCATCGACGGCTGGGGTACCTGCCCGGTCAGCCTGGGCAACCTGTTGCTGGCCCAGGTAGAGGATGCCGAGGGGCGCTTTCCCGTGATCAATATCAGTCGCGAGATGACCGTGGATTCCGAGGGCGCCGGGCGCTGGCGCGGCCAGCCGGGCAGTCTCAACGTCAAACAGGTGCTGGAACCGGCCACCGCGATGGCCTGGATGGTGACCGCGGAGCATCCCCTGCGGGGCATGTGTGGCGGCGACGACGCCAGCCCCTATTCCAACCGCTTCCGGGTCGGTACCCCGGAGGAGCATGTCATCGAACTCTCCGCCAACGAGGTGTTGCCGGCGGGTTCGATAACGGCTTACCAGTACGGCGGTGGCGCGGGTTTTGAGCCGGCCCTGATGCGCGACCCCGCGGCGGTGCGGGAAGACGTGCTGGACGAGATCGTCAGCGTACAGCGGGCGCGGGACAAATACGGCGTGGTCTTCACCGGCACGGTGGAGGAGTTCGACCTGGCAGTGGACGAGGTGGCCACCGCGGCGCTGCGGGAGCAAATGCAAAAGGAACCGGCACAATGAGAGCGGGAGTGACGTCATGAGTTATCGTGTCGGTATCGATATAGGCGGCACCTTCACAGACTTTGCGCTGCTCAAGGGCGAAGAGGTGATCCTGTATAAAAACCTGTCCACCCCCGGGGATCGCTCGCTCGGCGTCATGAGCGGGCTGGAAAAACTCGCGGAGATGGAAGGCCTGCCACTGGCGGAGTTCATGGGCCGGTGTGACGCCATCGTCCACGGCACCACCGTCGCCGATAACACCCTGATCGAGATGAACGGCGCGGTAACGGGCCTGATAACGACCGAGGGCTTCCGCGACGAGATGGAGTACCGGCGCGGCTACAAGGAGAATATCTGGGATGTGCGCCTGGCACCGCCACCGCAGATCACCCCGCGCCGGCGCCGGCTCACGGTGCCCGAGCGCATCCTGCACGACGGGACGGTGCACCGGCCACTGGACGAGGCGGCGGTGCGGGCCTGTTGCGCCCGCCTGCGGAAGCAGGGGGTGGAGTCGGTGGCCATCTCACTGCTGTTTTCCTTCGTCAACCCGGCCCACGAGCGACGGGTGGCGGAAATTGTCGCCGAGGAGATGCCCGGGGTGCACCTGTCCGTTTCCCACCAGGTCCTGCCACGGGCGCCGGAGTACGACCGCACCAGCACCACCGTGGTCAATGCGTTTGTCGGCCCGCGGGTGACCTCCTACCTGGAGCGCCTGGTGAGCCGGGTCCGGGAGGCCGGTTACCGCAGGCAATTGATGGTCATGCAGGCCTCCGGTGGGGTGATGACCCGCGAGTATATCGAAGGCTCGCCGATCCGGGTCCTGGCCAGCGGACCGGCCGGCGGGGTGGTCGGCTCGGCCCACGCGGGGGTGGCCAAAGGGCACAAGAACCTGCTGTGCGTGGACATGGGTGGAACCTCCTACGACATCTCCATGGTACTGGGCGGCGCAGCGCCGGCGGTGGCGGGCTGGAACATGCACCACCGTTACCTGGTGGGAGTGCCCATGGTCCAGGTGGAGACCCTGGGGGCCGGCGGCGGCTCCATCTGCCACGTCAACCAGGGGGAAATACAGGTCGGGCCGGCCTCGGCGGGCTCCGACCCCGGGCCGATCTGCTACGGCCGCGGCGGCACCCGCCCGACCATTACCGATGCGCTGCTGATGCTGGGCATTCTCTCCGCTGACTCTGAGTTTGCCGGTGGCAGCTTCTCCCTGAGCCGGACAGGCGTGGAGGAGGCCTTCCAGGCCCTTGGCGACCAGATGGGTTACAGCGCCGAGAAGGCAGCGTTCGACTGCTGGCGGGTGGTGAATGCCAACATGACCCAGGGGGTGCGGCGGATTACGGCCGGCAAGGGCATCGATCCGGCCGACACCTGCATGCTCGCCTACGGCGGCAATGGCCCCGCGTTCGCAGCCCGACAGGCCGAGGAACTCGGCATCGAACGGGTGCTGGTGCCCCGGGCCTCGCCCACCTTTTCCGCGCTGGGTACCCTGGTGGCAGATCCCAGCATAGACGAAGAGCGCTCCTACCTCAGCCCCGCGGACAGCGTCGATCCCGGCCGCTTGCGCGATCTGTGGGGGGAACTGGCGGCGCGGGCACGGCAGTTCTTCACCGATGCGGGATTCGAGGCCGACCAGGTGTGCGCGAAGTACCAGCTCAATATGCGTTACCCGGGCCAGAACTGGGTGCTCACCTTCGATGCCCGGGTGTGCCACGGCCTGGATGACCTGTCCTTTGTCGACGAGGCCATCGGCGCCCGGGCCATCGCGGACTTCAACCAGCGCCACATGGAGGAATACGGACATATCCGCGAGGATGAAGTTCCGGAGATCACCGGCGTGCGCCTGGCGTCCTCGGTGGCCACGCCTTCGCCCCGGGTCGGGCACGGCTTCAACGCACCCACCCGGCTGGCGTCCGTGGCCCGGACCCGCCGCGCCAACCTCGGGGAGGGTTACCACGAGACCGACGTCTTTGCCGGGGTGGACCTGGCGCCGGGCGACGAGATCATTGGCCCGGCCATCGTCGAGGAGACCTTCACCACCCTGGTGGTCAGCCCCGGCTGGCGCCTGCGGGTGGACGACGCTGGCGATTACGAATTGAACCGGGTTCGGGAGGGCGATTGAGGCATGGGCAGTCAGGAACATGACAAGCCAGCGGCGCTGGGCCAACTGCGGGTGCTGGAACTGGCCGAGGATGTCGCCGGCGAATACTGCGGCAAGCTGCTGGCGGATTTCGGTGCCGAGATCATCAAGCTGGAAAGACCCGGCAGCGGCAGCCCGACCCGCCGCCTGGGGCCCTTTGCGCCCGGCGGCAGTGATCCCGAGCACAGCGGCCTGTTTGCCTATCTCAATACCAACAAGCACTCCCTGGAGGTCGACCTCTGCAGCGACGAGGGTCGCGCCCTGCTGGCCAGCCTGCTGGGACGGGTGGATGCGGTCATCGATGATCACGCCGGGGGCTGGCTGGAACAACTGGGCCTGGATCCGGCCACCTGCGAGGCACAGTATCCGGGCCTGGTGCTGTGCCGGATCACCCCTTTCGGTCCCGAGCCACCGCCGGAACGGGCGCACGCCGAGGACCTCACCGTATTCCAGGCCAGCGGCTGGGGTTATCACACGCCCAGCGGCTCGACAGAAGACCAGCCCCCCCTGAAAGGCGCCGGTCGCTTCCTGCCCAGCTTTGAATCCGGGGTGGAAGCGGCCCTGTGCCTGGTAGCGGCTTTGTGTGGCCGCGAAGGGGATAGCGCCGGGCGCAGCATCGAGGTGTCGCGGCAGGCGGTGATGGCCTCCCGGGCCGACTACGTGCTGGCCCAGATGGTCGCCGGCGACATGCCGGTGAGTTCCGACCGCCACGCCTTCGACCTGTTCGGCCCGTCCGGTATCTTTCCCTGCCGCGAGGGCTTTATCTACATCTGGATGTCGGCGCCGGCGCACTGGGAGGGACTGCGGCAACTGCTGGGGTCGCCGGACTGGATGGCGGACTTCCCCGAGAACTGGCTGGAGCGGGCGTGCACCCCGGAGCGGGTTGCCCTGTGCCGGGCACGGCTGGCGGAGTGGCTGCTGGGGCAGGACAAGAACGAGGCCGCCGCGGCGGCGCAGGAACTGGGGGTCACCCTGGTGCCGGTGAATGATCCCGGCGACCTGCTGGCATCGCCGCAATACCAGTACCGCGGTTTCTTCGCCGAGGTCGAGCACCCGGTCCAGGGGCGCGCCCTGTATCCCACGGTTCCCTACCTGCTCAGCGAAACCCCGGCCCGGATAGCAAGGCCGGCGCCGCTGCTGGGGCAGCACGATGCCGGCCTGCTGGCCGCCCTGCAGGGCAGCGGGGAAAACCGTGACGGGGGTGCGGCGTGAACGCGGTACAGCGAGGGGGGCCCTTGCAGGGCGTGCGGGTGGTCGAACTCACCAAGGTCTGGGCCGGCCCCTATGTGGGCAAACTGCTGGCCTTCCTGGGGGCAGAGGTGATCCGGGTCGAGAGCGAGGGCTCGCTGGACGTCACCCGCTTCTACGGTGTGGACGACATCAATAACGCGCCGGGTTTCCAGTCGGTCAACCCGGAGAAACTCAGCGTGCAGATAGACATGAAGAGCGAGGAGGGGATCGCCCTGTTGCTCGACCTGCTGCGGGAATCCGACCTGGTGGTGGAAAACCTGCGCCCGGGAGCAATCGAGCGGCTGGGCCTGGGCTACGAGGTGGTCAGCGCGGTCAACCCGGCCATTGTATACGTCTCCATGGGCATGTATGGCAGCGCCGGGCCGCTGAGCTACCAAACGGGCTACGCGCCCTGTTTTGCCGCCCTCGGCGGCCTCAGTGCCCTGGTTGGCTTCGAGGGTGAGGCCCCCGGCGGGATGAACGTGCGTTACGCCGATTCCACCTTCGGCACCCTCGCCGCCTACGGCGCCATGGTGGCGCTCTACCATGCCCGCCGTACCGGTCGCGGACAATTCGTCGATGTGTCGGCGGTGGAGAGTATGAGCACGATGGTGGCCGATGCCATCCTGGACCACAGCCTCAACGGGGTGGTGCGCGGCTGCGATGGCAATCGCCACGAGGGTATGGCGCCCCACGGCAGTTATCCCTGCCATGGGGGTGAGTGGATCAGCATCGCCGTATCGTCGGACTCAGCCTGGACGGCGCTGACAGCCTGCATGGATCGCGAGGACCTGACGCAGTATCGCGACCTGGCCTCGCGCAAGGCAGTGGAACCTGCGTTGGACGAGGCCCTGGCCGCCTGGACCGAGGAGCGGGACGCCGGTGAACTGGTGGCCCTGTTGCAAAGTCGCGGCGTCGCCGCCGGGCGCTGCCAGGACTCCCTGCAACTGGTGGCGGACGCGCAATTGTGGGGCGACGGCTTTTATCGCGAGGTGTGTGACGGCGCCGGTCGCAGCAAGGCGACCACCGGACCGGGCTGGCGGATGAGTGGCGCGGCGGAGATCGCTCGCGGCGCGCCTGCACTCGGGGAACACAACGATTATGTGCTGGGGGACATCCTGGGTCTGTCGCGCGAACGACAGGCGCAGCTCAGAGAACAGGGTGTCACGCGCTGACGCGCCGCACCGGGGTGAAGGGAGACTCGTAAATGACGGAAGTACTGTTCCAGTTCGACGAGTGCAACTATCTCGACTGCCAGGACCGCTACCGGGGTGAGAATAACCGGGAGTACTACCTCGGCGATTACCGCATCGAGGCGGGGTCGACCATCGACGTTCGGGCGGAGAAAAAATCGGTCGGTTCCAGCTCCATCATTCAGTTGCGATCCCGGTCGCGATTGCTGTTCGATCGCTCCTGGTCGCATATCCGCGAGGACGCCACCGACGTCGTGGTGCTTTGGTTTGTCAGGCGGGGACGGCTGGCCATCTATCACAACGGTGCCAGTCACGTCGCGGAAGCAGGGGATTTTGCGCTGACCCGCTCCATGCAGCCTTTCTCCATCGAGTGCAAAACCGGCGACGGCAACGAACACGAGGTGCTGCACGCAATCGTCCCCGCGCACAGTTTCAGGCATTTCCTGCCGCGGGAGCTGAAGTCCGGATTCTCGGTGCGCGGTGGTGGACGAAAGTTCGCGCTTGCGGAGCAGATTCTCGGCAACCTGTTCGAGGACGACGAGGAGATTTCCGAGACCACCGGGCAGATGTTGCTGGACAGCGCCCTGGCGCTGGTGGCGGAGGCGCTGGGCGAGCGGGACGATTGCTTTGCCGTGCGACAGTCTCTCAGGCAGCAACGCCTGCAGGATGTCCTCCGCTATATCGACCTGCACCTGTCGGATCCAGCGCTGAGCGCGGCCGCCGTGGCACAGGCCTGTGGCATCTCGCCGCGTTACCTCTCTTCGCTGTTGAAGGGCAATGGCACGCGGTTTTCGGACTACATCTGGAACAAGCGGATGGAGGAGGCCTGTCACTGGCTGGCGAGCACCGGCCCCGGGGATATCTCCATCGCCGAGATCGCCTTCCGGGTCGGGTTCAAGAGCCCTGCCCACTTCAGCCGCATGTTCAAGCGCACTCACCAGCAGGGTCCGCGGGCGTTCCGCAATGCCTGTCAGCAACAGCAGCGGGCCGTGCCGACGCGGGAGCCGTTGGCGACAAGCCTCTATGCCGGGGCCAGCGACACCCTGCAGTAATCGATCTGGAATGTGAACACGGAGAGAAACAGACAATGAACAGCACGCAGGACAAGAATTTCGACAGCTGCCCGGTTGCCGGGCACGAAGTGGACCTGGCCGCGACCTCGCTGCAGGATCCCACAATTCTCGCTCATCCCAATGAGTTCTACTGGACCATGCGCCATGAGGACCCGGTCCACTACGATCCCGGCCTGGACATGTGGCTGGTCTCCCGCTACGAGGATCTGCAGGCGGTACTGGCCGACCCGATTACCTTTTCGGTGGAGGCGGGCTATGCCGAGCAGTATGCGAAGGGCTTCTTCGAGGAATTCAAGTCTATCCTGGAGCGGGACGGGGGCGGTTTTTTCCCCGACGCGATCATGACAGACCCACCGAAACACACCCGTATCCGCAAGCTGATGGAAGGCGCATTCACGGCGCACCGGGTAAAGCAGTTGGAGCCGGAAATCGCCAACGTGGTGTCCGGCCTGATCGACAAATTTGCCGATGCAGGCAGGGCCGACGGGGTCAGGGACTTCGCGGTGCCGATGACGATCGAGATCATTTGCGCTCAACTGGGGCTGGATCGCTTCGACGCGAAGAAGGTACAGCGTTGGTCGCTGGCCGTGACCGCGCAGATCGGGCGCATGCAGGACCGCGAGCAGATGATCGAAAACGCTCGTGAGATCTGTGACCTGCAGAACTACCTGATCGCGCGCATCCGCGAACGCGAGGCGGAGCCGCGGGACGACATGCTGTCCGACCTGATCCACGCCAGGACCGAGGACGAGGAAAACCCGACGTTGACCTTTGAGGAGGTGGTGTCGCTGGCACGGGCACTGCTGATCGCCGGCAACGAAACCACCGCCACGGCGCTGGGCAACCTGTTGTATATCCTGGCGACCCAGCCGGAACTGGCGGACGATTTGTATGCCAACGTCGATGATGAGCGCTACCTGACGCGCTTCGTGGAGGAGATGCTGCGGCTGGAGCCGCCGGTGCGCGGCCTGTCCCGCATGACCACCAGGGAAGTGGAACTGGGCGGTGTGACCTTGCCCAAGGGCGCCCACATGCTGAACCTCTACGCCTCGGGCAATGACGACGAGACGGTATTCGAGTGCCCGCGCCAGTTCGACCTGAACCGCAAGAATATTGTTCGTCACGTGGCCTTTGGTGGCGGCGTGCACCGCTGCGTGGGACTGGCCCTGGCTCGGATGGAGGTGAAGGTCGCGGCACGCGAGTTCGTGCGCCGGCTGAAGGACATCAAGCTCGAGATTCCCCGGGAAGATATCCGCTACCTGCCGACGGTCGCCACACGCTCGATCGAGTCACTACCGCTCAGTTTCAGCAAGCGCTGAGCACCAGTTGTCGCCAACGACGAAGAGGAGAGGCTGATGGGCCGGGATCTCGAGGGAAAAGTAGCGGTCGTCACCGGTGCCGCCAGCGGTATCGGCCGGGCCACCGCGGAGTTGTTTGCCGCGCAGGGCGCCCGCGTCATGCTGGGCGATATCAATGCGGAAGAGGGCGAGGCCCTGGCGAACAGCCTGGGTGATTCCGCCCGCTTCCTGCGCACGGACGTATCGCGCCCCGAGGACGTGCAGGGGCTGGTCGACGGTGCCGTGGAACAGTTCGGCGGCCTGGACATCATGTTCAACAATGCCGGCATATCAGGCGCCCAGTACCCCCGCTTCCTGGACGATGACCTGGCGGACTTCCAGACGGTGGTCGGCATCAACCTGCACGGGGTCATGGTGGGCGCCCGTTGCGCCGGCCAGTACATGTCCAGGCACGGGGGCGGGGTGATCATCAACAATGCCTCCATTGCCGGCATCCTGCCCGGCCAGGCGCTGATGTCCTACCGCGTGACCAAGGCGGCGGTTATCCACTTCTCCAAATGCATTGCTATCGACCTGGCGGAGTACGGCATCCGGGTGAACTGCCTGGCGCCGGGGCACATCCGCACGCCGCTCACCGCGTTCACCCTGCCGGGTATGGACGAGGCGCAGATGACACGCATACGCGAGGCGCTTGCACCGGTCTGGGATTCGAACCAGCCCCTCAAGCGTCACGGGCGGCCCGAGGACGTGGCCGAGACCGTGTTGTTCCTGGTCAGTGACCGCGCGGCGCAGATCACCGGCGTGGTACTGCCCATCGACGGTGGCATCACCGCCGGCGATCCGGTGAATCACCTGCAGGAACTGTTCGATGCCCGGGCCCGGGCGTTGGAGGAATAACAGTCCGCGATCGCGGTGCGACGGCCGGGTCGGTTTGGAGAGAAACAATATGGGAAAGATTAGCATCACCCTGATAGAGCGCGATGGTGCCGAGCGAACTATCGAGGACGCGGAGACTGGACGCTCGTTGATGGAAGTGGCCAAGGAGAACGACGTCGACGGCATTCTGGGTGAGTGTGGCGGCGGCTGTGCCTGCGCCACCTGCCACGTTTACGTGGAGCCCGAGTGGCGCGATGTCCTTGGCGAGGCGGATGTCCTTGAGGAGATGACCCTGGAGGGCGTCTCGCATATTCTCCAGGACAACAGCCGCCTCGGTTGCCAGGTGCTGTTGCGGGACGACATGGATGGACTGCGGGTCCGGGTGGCGCCGCCGCAGTGATCGGGTGCGCAGAACGAACGGATGCGTGTAACAGGCGGGCAGCCCTGCAAGGGGTGAGATTGGAGAAAGGTCAATGAGTGCAACTGAGACATATGATGTGGTGGTGGTGGGATCGGGCGCTGCCGGCGCGACCGCGGCACTACGCGCCGCGGAGCGGGGGCTGTCCGTGCTGATTGTCGAGAAAGCGCACAAGTACGGCGGGACCTCGGCCACGTCCGGCGGGGTGTTGTGGATACCCAATCACCAGTTGGAGGAGAACGACGACAGCCAGGAATCCGCGCGGGAATACCTCGATGCATTGATCAATGTCCCTGTGCAACAGGATCGCCTGCAGGCCTATCTCGACAATGGGCCGGAGATGGCCCAGTTCCTCAAGTCGCTGGGCATGCCGCTCTATCCCTTCGTCGGCTACCCCGACTACTTTGCCACCGCGCCGGGCGCGCGGATTGATCGCTCCGTGGTCTGTGACACCTTTGACGGCAGGGAACTGGGCGATAAATTCGTGCTGTTGCGCGAGCAGTATTCGCGCTTCAAGCTGTTCAAGCGCTACTCCATGGACCTGGCGGAGTTTTTTGCCATCTCCACCCGTGGTGAGGGGTGGGTAAAGGCCTTCCTGAAAATACTCTGGCGGTACTGGACCGATTTCGGTACGCGGCGTATCGGCAAACGCGACCGCCGCTTCACCACGGGCGCGGCGCTGATGGGGCACCTGTACAAACTGGTCTTCGATCGCGGTGTCGAGGTTCGCCTGGAGACCCGCCTGAACAATCTGCTGGTCACCGGCGGGGAGGTCAGCGGGATCAGCGTCAGCCATTTCGGGCGCAGCTATGACATCGAGGCCAAACACGGCGTCGTGCTGGCTGCTGGCGGTTTTGAGTGGAACCAGGAACTGCGTGAGCGGTATTTCCCGGTGCCCGGGCTGACCCGGCACAGCAGTACACCGGAGGACGCCAATCGTGGCGAGGGCCTGCTCGCCGGACTGGAGATCGGCGCGGCTACCGAGCACACGGAAGGAGGCTGGTGGATGCCGACCATGCACTGGCCCATGCCCCAGGCATCCAACTTCGAGGAGATTCACCAGACCGCCTTTGACGTGGGCCGACCGCACAGCGTCTGTGTCAATCGCAACGGCGTGCGCTTCGTGGACGAGGCCTGCAGCTATGACGAGTTCGGCATGGCCATGGTGAAAGACCAGGTGGAAACGGGCGCCAATACGCCCTGCTGGTTGATCTTCGACGCCACCTTCCGCAGCAAGTTTCCCGCGGGAGGGCTGCTGCCCACGCTCGTCATGCCGGACTGGATGATTTCTCCCGACTGCTGGGATCGCTATGTCTTCAGGTCGGATACTCTTGAAGATCTGGCCATGAAGATCCAACTCCCCGTCGATGCGGTGATGCAGACCGTGGCCAACATGAACGAATATGCGAAAACTGGCGTGGATCCCGAATTCGATCGCGGCGGTAACCCCTATGACTGCATGTTTGGCGACGCCAATGTCACACCCAATCCCTGCCTGGGGCCAATCGACAAGGGGCCGTACTACGCGATGCCGATCAATCTGGGAGACCTGGGAACCAAGGGTGGGCTCAAGGCCAACGCCGCCGCGCAGGTGCTGGATGGTGAGGGGAAACCGATTCCCGGGCTCTATGCCGCCGGTAATAACGCCGGCAGTCCCTTCGGCAACGTCTACCCGGGCGCCGGCGGCACCATAGGCCCGGCCATGGTATTCGGGTACACTGCCGCCAATCACATCGCCGACCGCGCCCACTCCGCCGAGGGTGCGTAAACAGGGAGTTTCCCATGACCGACGCCGGCGCCACGGTGCCTTCCTACGACACGCTGGAGCTGACGCGCCGTGGTCGACTACTGACGATTACCCTGAACCGGCCAGACCAGCTCAATGCGGTGAACCTGCGCCTGCACGAAGAACTGGCCGAGGTGTTTACCTTTGCCAACGCAGACCCCCATTCCGATGTGATCGTGTTGACCGGCGCCGGCAGCGCGTTTTCCGCCGGCGGCGACCTGGAGCATATCCTGAACAACGCAGGGAACCCGGACCTGTTCGACGAGGAAGTGCGCCTGGCCAAGCGCATCGTGTTTGCGATGCTGGACCTGGACAAGCCGCTGGTCTGCCGCATGAACGGTCACGCGGTAGGTCTGGGGGCCACCCTGGCGCTGTACTGCGACGTGATTTTCGCCTCGGACCGGGCCAAAATCGGTGACCCGCACGTGGCCGTCGGGCTGGTGGCGGGGGACGGCGGCGCGGCCATCTGGCCCCAGCGCGTGGGCCTGGGCCGGGCCAAGGAATTCCTCCTGACCGGGGAGCTGCTCACGGCGCAGGAAGCGGTCGAGATCGGGTTGGTCAATCACTGCCTGCCGGCCGATGAACTGGACGACGCCGTCGACGCGTTCTGCGAGCGCCTGTTGCGGGGTGCGAGCAAAGCGATCCGCTCCACCAAGGTCCTGCTCAACCTGGAACTGAAGCGGATCAGTCACGCGGTGCTGGATGCCGGGCTGGCCTACGAGGCCCTGACGGTGCGCTCCGCGGACCATCGGGAAGCGGTGCGGGCCATGCAGGAAAAACGGCCGCCGGACTTCGGCAAATCCGAGCCGGGGCGAGAGAGCACGGACGACTGACATGCCCGCTTATAAGCTGGTGGTGATGAGCAATCCCTTGCCGGGCAGGGAAGCCGAATTCGCGCAGTGGTACCAGGAAGTGCACCTGCCCGAAATGGTGGCGCTGGAGGGCTTCGTGTCCGCGCGGCGCTATCGCCACGAGCGGACCCTGGGTGACCGCGATGCCTGGTCGCACCTGGCCATTTACGAGATCGAAACCGACGACATCGACCGGGTAATGAACGGCCTCATGACGGTGGCAGAAGGCGGGCAGTTGGCCATGTCGGAAGCGATCGACAGGGCCAACAGTTACGCGGTGGTCTACGAGGCCAGCGACCCGGTGGTCACGCCCGCCTGAGTCGGCACCGGGCCTCGGGCCGCCGGCAGCACCGACTGCAGCCGACCCTGGATGATCTCTGTGGCGTCCCGGACGATACGCTGCACCAGCTCTTCCACCGTGGGAATATCGTGGATCAGGCCCTGGACCTGGCCGGCCCAGACCAGGCCGGCATCGGGATCGCCCGTCTCCAGTGCCTTGCGCCCGTCCACGCCGCGCACCAGGTGGGCAACGTCCTCGAATTTCGCCTCCGGGTTCCGGAGAATCTCAACCACTTTATCCGACACACTGTTCTTGCTGACCCGGCCGGTGTTGCGCAGGGAGCGGAATATCAGGTTGGTGTCGCGCTCGTCGTTGTCCACCAGCAGCTGCTTGATGCGCTCGTGGATGGGCGCTTCGACGGTGGCGCAGAAGCGTGTGCCCATGTTGATGCCGTCGGCGCCCAGGCTCAGGGCCGCGACGAGGCCGCGGCCGTCACCGAAACCGCCGGAGGCCAGCATCGGCACACTGACCTTGTCGGCCGCAGCGGGGATCAATATCAGGCCCGGTATGTCGTCCTCACCGGGATGCCCCGCGCACTCGAAGCCGTCAATCGAAATGGCGTCGGCCCCCATGCGTTCCGCGGACAGGGCATGACGCACGGCAGTGCACTTGTGGATCACGATGATGCCGTGCTCCTTGAAATGCTCCACGTGTTCCCGCGGGTTGTGGCCTGCGGTCTCGACAATCTTCACCCCGCTGTCAATGATCGCCTGGCGGTACTCCGCGTAGGGTGGCGGGTTGACCGACGGCAATATGGTGAGGTTGACGCCGAAGGGCCTGTCGGTCATCGAGCGGCAGCGGTCGATCTCCCGTCGCAGGTCGTCGGGGGAGGGCTGGGTCAGCCCGGTCAGGATACCGAGGCCCCCGGCGTTGGATACTGCGGCGGCCAGTTCGGCGCGGCCGACCCACATCATGCCGCCCTGGACGATCGGGTAGTCGATGCCGACCAGTTCGGTAAAGCGTGTCGTCATTTTCATGGGTGGAACAGTTCTCCGGTTATACGGTGCCTTCATTTTGCTAGCGCTCGACAGGGGGCAGGGCAGCCAGGGGGAAGTCGCAGGTGGGCTGGGTCTGCTGGATTTCTATCAGGTTGCCCTCCGGGTCGCGTCCGTAGATTGTTTTCACGTGACCCACATCGATCGGCCCCGGCTGGTTGAAGGTCATGCCCAGGGTTTTCAGGCGCTCGAATTCCGACTCAATGTCGGTCACGTCGACGCAGAAATGGGTGTAGCCCTTGTCATAGGGCTGCAGCGGCCGGTCCGATTCCGGTTCGGGGGCGCTGTACTGGAACAGTTCCATGTAGCAGGTGCCGGCGCGCAGCATCGCCCCGCGCGCCGAGGAATTGGGCACGTCCACGATGCTGTCGATGAAGTCGTCCTTTTCCCAGCCGAAGGGCTCGCCCACCAGTTCGAAGCCGAACGCGTCCCGGTAGAAGCCTATCATCCGGTCCAGGTCGTGGGCGTGAACTGCAACGTGGTGAATGCCTCTGATCATTTGCCTGCCTCCGTACTTGAGTTAGGTCCAAGATTAAAGCACAATGGCGTTATAAAACAACAGTGTTGTATTATAGCGCGAGTCGGGGCAAGTGAGAGTGCCAGACTGGTCATTTGGGCTGCCCCGGGGGAGTGGCATACTGCTCCCCAGTGGCGCCCGGAAAAGAGGTGCCAGCCCCCAGCACGCAAGGAGAATAGCAATGAGCGAACAGCTTAGCGCAGAAGCGACGCAAGCCCGGCCGGGAGAAGCACGCTGTCCCGGAGAGCCCTCGACCCAGGAAATTATCGCCCGGGACCGGGTGCCGGCTCCTGACTGGGTACGATCAGAATCCTATGAGTTTCTCGGGGACGAGGATATATCGAAGGATCGTTACATCACCCCTGACTTCGCCGCCCTGGAGTACGAGAAACTCTGGACCTGCACCTGGCAGTTTGCCTGCCGTGAGGAGCATATTCCGGAGGAGGGTGACTATTACGTCTACGACCTCGGCTACCATTCCTTTATCGTGACCCGGGTTGCCGGTGGCGCGATAAAGGCTTACTACAATGCCTGCCTGCACCGGGGGACCAAGCTCAAGCCGTCGGGGACCGAGGGCTATACCACCGAATTCAAGTGCCCCTTCCACGGCTGGAGCTGGCACCTGGATGGCAGCCTGAAACAGTCCGTCTGCGACTGGGATTTCCCCCACGTCAAGGCGTCGGAGTTCTCCCTGCCGCAGGTGCGTGTCGAGACCGCAGGGGGGTGCGTGTTTATCAATATGGACCAGGATGCTCCCTCCCTGGACGAGTACCTGGGACCCGAGTTCCTGGAGCATCTCCACGCCTGGGGTCTCGAGGATCGCTATGTCTACTGCCATGTAGCCAAGGTCATTCCCGCCAACTGGAAACTGACTATGGAGGCCTTCATGGAGGCCTACCACGTGATCGAGACCCACCCGCAGGTGGCGGTCTCCAACGCGGACGCCAACTCCCAGTACGACACCTACGGCGAACATGTGAACCGCTTCATATCCTCCCTCGGGGTGCTGAGCCCGCACCTGAAAGGGCAGTACACGGAGCAGGACATCCTGGACCAGTTCACCCTGGGCGACGCGTCCGTGCTCGGCGAGGTGGACCGAACCCTGAAGGAAGGGGAATCAGCCCGGCAGCGCATGGCGGACACCCTGCGCCAGATGTTCGAGCAGGGCACCAATACCGACCTGAGCAAGGTATCTGATGCAGAGTTGCTCGATTGTTTCTCCTATACGGTCTTCCCCAACACCTTCCTGTTCGCCGGTATCTCGCTGCCGATGATCTACCGTTTTCGCCCGGTCCGTGGCGATCACCGCAAGTGCCTGTACGAGGTGCTTTTCCTGCGACCGGTGCCGGTGGATGGCGCTCGGCCGGAGCCGGCGGAAGTTATCAGACTGGACGAGGGGCAGTCCTTCACCGAGGCGGAAGGCATGGACCCGGGCTTCGGCGTCATCCTCGACCAGGACACGGAAAACCTGCTGCTGCAGCAGGAGGGCCTGGAGGCCAGCGCCAAGCCCGGCATCACCCTGGGCAACTACCAGGAAATCCGAGTGCGCCACTTCGAGCAGGCGGTTGATCGCTATGTCAGTTCCTGAGTCGACAACAACGGGGTAAGTTTTTTTGTCATCTGAATTCACACGCTTCTGCCCGGCCGCCGAGGTGCCGCCGGGCGGGCGCAAGCACGCCAAGATCGACGGCACCTGGGTACTGGTCTGCAACGCCAGCGACCGCCTGTTCGCCGTATCCGGGATCTGCTCGCACCAGGAAAAACCGCTGTTCACCGGCCGCGTGCGGCACTGCAAGATCACCTGCCCGGTGCATGGCGCCCGCTTCGACCTGGAAACCGGGGAGGCGCTGGATCTGCCTGCCACCCGGCCCATTCCCGTATACCCGGTCCGGGTCGTGGACGACTGGATCGAGGTCTGCCTCGGGCAGGCGGAGTAGCTGGACAAGTGACGACAAGCGATAACTCAACCGTTGCCCTGCGTGAGGAAGTGAGGGCCTGGCTGGAGGATAATGTGCCGCGGGGCTGGCGCGAGGCGATGACCAACTCCGAGCAGGAGGCGTTCGTCGAACTCCAGCAGGACTGGTTCGGCAAGCTCTGCGCGGCGGGCTACGCCACGCCGCACTGGCCCGAGGGCTGGCCGGGGGGCGGCCGTTCGCTGGCCGAGCAGAAAGTGATCTACGAAGAGGTGGCGCGTGCGGACGCGCCGCGCCTGATCATGTATTTCGTGGCCCTGTACCACGCCGCCTGTACCCTGATGGAGTGCGGCACGCCGGAGCAACAGGACCGCTACCTGCCGGGTATCCTGGCGGGCGAAATCTGGTGCCAGGGTTTTTCCGAACCCAATGCCGGCTCCGACCTGGCTTCGGTCCGGACGCGGGCCGAACGACGCGGCGACCGCTACGTGATCAACGGCCAGAAGACCTGGTCCACCATGGCCCAGTATGCGGACCGCTGTCTGTTGCTCGCCCGCACCGACAGGTCGGGACCACCCCAGGCGGGCCTCACCTACCTGTTACTGGACATGAAGGCGCCCGGCGTCACGGTGCGGCCCATTCACCAGATCACCGGCGACGACGAATTCGCCGAGATATTCTTTGATGATGTGGAAGTCCCGGTCTCCGAGCGCGTGGGCGAGGAGGGCGCCGGGTGGCAGGTGGCGCAGGCCACCCTGGCCTCCGAACGGGGCCTGACTTTGGTCGAGTTGAGCCAGCGCATGCGCTATTCACTGCCCCTGATCGTGGCGGAGATGCGCCGCGCAGGGCGGGAAAACGATGGGTCTCTGTATGCAGAGCTTGGACGGCTCAGCGCCCGCGTCGATGCCGCCTGCGCGCTGGCGGATCGCTACCTGCTGAAGCGCATTTCCGGCGAGGAGGCTCCCGGGGATGCCTCGGTGGTCAAGCTGTTCTACGCCCGCACCCTGCGGGAGTTTACCCTGCTCGGGAAACGGATTGCCGGCCTCGAAGGGCAGTATTACAAGGGTTTTATGCGCGGCGCGACCCAGGAGACCGGCAACTGGCCGGTGGATTTCATGAATTCCTATAACTGGTCGATTGCCGGGGGCAGTGACGAGATCCAGCGCAATATCATCGCCGAACGCATGCTGGGCATGCCGCGCGAACCGCGCGACTGGCAAGTGGCGGACGGTAAGTGATGGGTAGCGAATTGCAAGCCCTGCGAGATTCGGCGCGACAGGTCGTAGCCGGTCTGGGCATGGGGGCCGATGAGCGATCGGCCTGGCAGCAGGTAGCAGAACTCGGCTGGTTGATGGTGGGGGTGCCGGAGGAACTCGGCGGCCTGGGTATGGGCCTGTCCGGTGCCTGTGCCCTGCACCGGGAACTGGGCCGTGGCGTGGCGCCGGTGCCACTGTTGCCGGCACTGCTGTCCATGGAGGCCCTGCGCCGGTCGACCCTGCCGGATCGCGAGGAGCGGCTGGAGCAGTTGTGCGCTGGAGCGGACTACATTGCCGCGCCCCTCGGCAGGTCCGAACTGGTGCTGGAACAGGCTCCGGGTGGCAAGGCCCTGCTGAACGGTATTGTCCACGCGGTGCCTTCGGCCGACAGTGCCAGTCATGTGCTGCTGTGGACCGGGGCGGCCGACCAGATCCTGTTGTTGCCAGTGACGCAACCGGGTATCGAACTCTGTCATCGTCAAACCTGGGATACCTCCCGGCGCCTGTTCGAACTGCGGCTGTCGCAGGTGGCGGCATCAGATGAGACGGTCATCGCCACTGGCGCTGCGGCATCGGAACTGGTGGAAAGCCTGTTGATCTGGCGCGACTTCGCCCTGGCCGCCGAGGCGGTGGGCGGTGCCGGCGCGCTGTTGGAACAGACCGTCGAGTACCTGGAAACGCGCCGTCAGTTTGGCCGTCCGCTGGCGCTGTTCCAGGCACTGAAACACCGCTGTGCAGATCTCAAGACCCTGTTCGAGGCCGCCGATGCCCTGTTGCAGGATGGCCTGGCCCGGGCGGCGGGGGAGACAGCCGCGACCGGGTTTAGCCCGGCGGCGCGCCAGGCGGGCCTGGCCGCCAGGCAACTGGCAGGCGAGGCCTACGCCAGGGTGGCGGAAGAGGCCCTGCAATTACACGGGGGCATCGGCATGACTGCCGAGCATGACTGCCACCGGTATCTCAAACGCGCCATGCTGGATGAGCAGCTGGGCCGGGGTGTCGATCAGTACGCGGCTGACCTGGCCGAGGGTCTGCTGGCCTAGCCGGCCGCGCCTGGCCGGCCACCCCCGGGCTCGTGTGATAACAAGGAAATCAGGAGCAGGATAATGTCAGTAAATGCGGAACAAAGTGAGGCGCAACTCGACCTCAGCGATCTCGATAAGTGGGTCGGCAAGCCCGTGGTCTTCGCCGAGATGTGGGACCCTTGCAGCGCCACCGATATTCGCCGTTGGGTGCAGGCCATGGACTATGCCAATCCCCTGCACTGGGACGAGGAGTTTGCCCGTAATTCCCGCTTCGGGGGTATCGTGGCGCCACAGTCCTTCACCGTCTGCATGGATTACGGTCACGGCTGTCACCCCTCGGGAGTGGGCAATATTCCCGGCTCACACCTGATCTTTGGAGGCGAGGAATGGTGGTTTTACGGCGCCCCGATCCGTCCCGGTGACAAGCTCGTGCAGGACCGCCGGTTCGACGGCTATGACGTGGCCGATACCAAGTTCGCCGGCCCCACGGTCTTCACCCGCGGCGACACCGTGCACCGCAACCAGCACGGCATCCCGGTGGCCAGGGAACGGGCCACCGCCATCCGCTACCTCATCGAAGAGGCGCGCAAGCGCGGCATGTACGACAAGGAACAACGCACGCCGAGGCGCTGGACCCAGGAAGAACTGGATGACATCGCCCGGATCCGGATGGACTGGATCCTGTCCAACCGCGAGGGAATCTCGCCGCATTTCGAGGAAGTGCAGGTGGGAGACAAGCTGCCGCGGCGGGTCATCGGCCCGCATTCGGTGGTGACGTTCGCCCTGGAGTGCCGCGCCCACCGCCAGAACATCTGGGGTACCTGGCGTTGGAACGTACCCGAAGGCATACACGACCCGGCTACAGACGACGCCGGTTTCAGCGACAACATGCGTTATGACTACGAGGCCAGGAAGGTCGATCCGCGCATGGGCGACGGCCTCTTCCACGGTCCCTCCAGTGGCCATATCAATACCGAGAAAGCGGAGAAAGTCGGTATGGGCGGTGCCTATGGCTACGGCTCGTCCATGAACAGCTGGTTCCTCGATTACGTGGCCTACTGGGCCGGTCACCAGGGCTTTATCTGGCACTCGAAGTCGCAGTTTCGCAGCCCGGCCTTTGAAGGTGACGTGACCTACGTCGATGGGGAAGTGGTGGATAAAATCGAGTCCTCTCCCTACGGTGTGCCGGTCGTGCAGGTCAAGATCAAGCAGAGTACGCAGGAGGGTGAGGTCATATTGACCGGCTTCGCCGAAGTTGAGCTGCCCTACTGAACCTGCATCAAGCGACCGATACATTGACCATGGTATCCCTGACCGAAGCGCGGGTTGATCCCGTTCTCTCCATTGCCCACGGCGTGCCCCTGGACCAGGAGCCCGGGCTGGGCGCGTTGACCATCCCCGGCTACCTGCGCGAGGTCTGCGAGCGCTGCGCCGGGCGGGAAGCCGTGGTGTTGCGCCACGCCTCGGGTGACGTGCGCTGGACCTACCAGGATCTCTGGGATCGTTCAGTGGCAGTTGCCCAGGCCCTGATTGCCTCCGGCGTGGGCAAGGACGGCCGGGTCGGCATCCTGATGACCAATCGCCCGGAGTACCTCGCGGCCCTGTTCGGCACGGCGCTCGCCGGAGGCGTCTCGGTGGCCCTGAATACCTTCTCAACGGCACCGGAACTGGAGCAGCTGATCTCCGCGTCGGCGGTGTCGGTCCTGTTGTTTGAAGACCGGGTACTGAAAAAGGATTTCGCGGCCACGCTGCTGGAACTCGATCCGGCGATAGCCGCCGCACAACCCGGGCAACTCTGCTCGGACAGGTTTCCCTTCCTGCGCCGGCTGGTGCGGCTGGATGGCCTGGTTGCCGGCGACCAGAGCCCGGCGGGGGTTGCGGCGCCGGCCCTGGAGAGTTGGCCGGAGTTCCTGCATAGCGGGGCGAACGTCCGGGCGGCAGTTGTCGAAGACCGGGCCGCAACCGTGTCGCCCTGCGATCCCGGCGGCCTGTTTTTCTCTTCGGGCACCACCAGCCTGCCCAAGGGCATTCTTCACACCCAGCGCGCATTTGCCATCCAGTGGTGGCGCTGGCCGCGGGTATTCTGTGTGCGTGAACCGGTCCGAAGCTGGACCGGCAACGGATTTTTCTGGTCGGCCAACGTGACCATGATTGTCGGCACAGCGTTGTCCACCGGCGGCGCGATCATCCTGCAGCCCCTGTTTGACGCCGAGTCCGCCCTGCGCCTGATCCAGGATGAACGCGTCACCCTGATGAGCGGCCGCCCGCACCAGTGGGCGCGTTTTTGTGCCGCGCCGGGCTGGGACGAGGCAGATCTCAGTTCCCTGCGCTATGTTACCAAGGGCGAATTGATCACGGCGCACCCCACGGTCGACAGTGACTGGGAGCTGCCCAACTCCTTCGGCACCACCGAGACCATGACGATACTCTCCAGCTACGACGCGGACACCCCGGCGGAACAATACGCCGACAGCTTCGGCGGTCCGCTGCCCGGTAACTGCCTGAAAATCGTCGACCCGCAGACCGGGGAGATCCTGCCGCTGGGCGAGCGCGGTGAACTCTGCGTCAAGGGGCCGACCCTGATGCTGGGTTACATCGGCAAGGACCGGGAGGAATGCTTCGACGAGGAAGGTTTCTACTGCACCGGAGACGGCGGCTACCTCGATTCGGCGGGCCGGTTGTACTGGGAAGGCCGCCTGAACGACATCATCAAGACCGGCGGCGCCAATGTCTCACCGGAGGAAATCGACACCGTTATCGCCACTTATCCCGGGGTCAAGCGAACCCAGACCGTGGGCCTGCCCCACGACACCCTGGGCGAAATGGTGGTCTCCTGCATCGTCCCGCTGGCCGGTCAAGCCCTGTCGGAGGAGGCGCTGCAGGCCTTTCTCAAGGAACGGCTGGCCAGCTACAAGATTCCCCGCACTGTACTGGTGTTCGACGAGGAGGAATTCCCGGTGACCGGCAACGAGAAGGCCAAGGCAGGCGATATCCGGCTGCGGGCCTGCAAGCGGCTGGGGATAGGTGACTGAATGAGCGGTTGCGAGAGCCTCCGGTAATGGCGGAGTCCCAATACGAGATACCCGACAAGCCCGTGCTGGTTACCGGCGCCAGTGGTTTCGTCGGCAGCCACACGGCGCGCCTGCTGGCGCAGCAGGGGCGCCAGGTGCGAGTGTTGCTGCGAAAAACCAGCCAGCAGGAGGCCCTGCAGGACCTGCCGCTGGAGATATTTTATGGCGATGTGCTGGACCCCGCGTCGCTGGAGACGGCCATGCAGGGTTGCGGAACCGTGTTCTACAGCGTGGTCGACCCGCGGTTCTGGCTGACCGACCCCACCCCCATCTACCGCAACAATGTCGAGGGCCTGGTCAACGCCATGGACGTGGCGCTGGCCTGCGGCGTCGAGCGCTTTATCTTCACCAGTTCCATGGGCACCCTGGGATTCAACCCGGACGGCCCGGTGACCGAGGACATTCCCTTCAACTGGCGGGACCGGGCGTCGCCCTACATCCTGGCGCGCCTGGAAGCGGAACAGCGGCTGCTGGCGTACTGCCGCGAACGCGGTCTCCCCGGGGTGGCCCTGTGCGTGGCCAATACCTACGGCCCGCAGGACTTCCAGCCGACCCCGCACGGCCATGGCCTGTGGCAGGCCGCCAGGGGCGAAACCCGCGCCGTACTGGATGCCGCGGCGCCCATGGTGGACATTCGCGACGTGGCGCAGGCGGCGCTGCAGGCCGAACGTTATGGCCGTGCCGGGGAGCGCTACATCATCGCCAACGAGTACATCAGCAATCGCGATTTCTACGGCATGGCGGCGGCCGAGCAGGGCAGGCCGCCGCCGCGATTTATCCCCCTGTGGTTTGCCCACACTATTGCGTGGCTGGCAGAGCGGGTGTACATGTTGACCGGGCGCAAGGACTATTTGCTAAGTACCGACGCGGTGTTTCTGTCCAACGCGTTCCGGGAAATGGATAACAGCAAGGCGCGCAACGAACTGCACTGGCAGCCCAGGCCGGTGCAGGAGACGGTCAGGGATGCCATGGCCTGGTTTTCAGAGCGGGAGCGCCATGACTGAGCCGCTATTTTCGATCACCATCAAGCCGCGCGCCAGCGAGACTGACCTGGTAGGCCATATCAACAACACCTCGATCGCCGTCTGGTTCGAGGATTTGCGGGTGCGGTTCTTCGAGTACCTGCGGGACAAACACGACCTGCCCATGCTCAAAGTGACGGTGGCCTCCATCACCATCGACTACCTGGCGGAAACCTTCTTCGGTGCCGATGTGGTGGCCAATATGCGGGCGGTGGACGTCGGCAACACGTCCATGACCATGCACTGTGACATGTACCAGGGTGGTAAGCAGGTGGTCCGCGCCAGTGCGGTGCTGGTGCGCTGGGATCCCGAAACGCGACGTCCGCAGCGTATCGACGACGCCTACCGGGCGGTATTGACCCCGTGACCGAGCGCAAGCGGCGTACCATCCGGATCTTCCGCGTCGCCGACGCGCGGGAGCCGCTGCCAGAGGAAATGCCCCGGGAGGGTATCGACGAACACGCCCGGTCGGCCCTGGCCAGTCTGGCCGAGGCGGGCTACGTGGAGGGCACGGGGGAGCGCAACCGGATGCTGTTCTCGGAGCCCGGCGACAACGGTATGAGCCTGCTGCATGTCTGGTTCAAGAGCGGTTACGTCCTGCCCTATCACAGCCACAACGTGGACTGCCTGTACTATGTGCTGGGCGGGGAGTTGCGCATCGGTTCGCACCGCCTGCAGCCGGGCGACGGTTTCTTCGTTCCCGCGGACCAGGCCTACGGTTACGAGGCGGGCCCGGAAGGCGTGGAAGTACTCGAGTTTCGTAACGCGTCCCGTTTCAACCTGGCACTGCGGGGAAACACACCCCAGCGCTGGCAGCAGATCGTCGACGTCTGCCGCGAGCGTGCAGCCGACTGGGCGGGGGAGACCGAGCCGCCGTCCGAGCGGTGACGGAATCCCCGAACTGGGTAAGGGGCGACCTGCTGGGGCTGGAAATGCCGGCCCACGCCGGGGCGCTCCGGGAAGGCGGGCCGGACTGGCTTACCCTGGCGTTCCGGGCCACCGGCGCCCTGGCAGCCGACAACCGCGTCACCGCCATTACTCACATGGAACCCTGCGAGGGCGGCAGTACCGGCCGGAAACTGCTGTTGTCCGTCACCTATCAACAGCCCTCCCCGGAACTCAGCAACGACCTGTTCGTAAAATTTTCCCGCGACCTTGATGACAGCCTGCGTGACCGCGGCCGTTACCAGATGGCCCGCGAGGTGCGCCTGGCCCTGCTGTCCCGGGCGCCGGCCTTTCCGATCACCGTGGCGACCTGCCACGCCGCCGACTTTCACGAAAGCACCGGGACCGGTGTCCTGATCACTCGCCGGGTGCCTTTCGGGCGCGACGGTATCGAACCCCACCGGGAGAAATGCCTGGACTACCGCCTGTCCGAGCCGCTGCCGCACTACCAGGCCCTGGTCCGGGCGCTCGCCAGGCTGGCGGGCACGCACCGCGCTGGGCGACTGCCGAAATCGGTAGAGCAGGCCTTCCCTTTCGACCCGGACGCGCTGGCGGTGAGTCGGCGAGAGAGTTACGGCCCCGAGCAGGTGCTGCGGCGAATACAGCGCTACGCGGAATTCGCAACCAACTGCCCGCAGCTGTTGCCGCCGCATCTGCGCTCGAGTGCTTTTATCGCACAACTGACCGCCGAGGCCCCGGCCCTGGTGAGCGCCAGGACGGCGGTTCAGGATTTACTGGCAGAGAAGCCCGAGTACGTCGCGCTCTGTCACTGGAATGCCAACATAGACAACGCCTGGTTCTGGCGCGACGCGGACGGCACCCTGGAGTGCGGTCTGATGGACTGGGGGAACGTCAGCCAGATGCCGGTAGCGATGGCCCTGTGGGGTTGCCTGAGCGGCGCGGAAACGGATCTCTGGGACAAACACCTGGAGACACTGCTGGCGCTGTTTGCGCAGGAGTTCCACAACGCCGGCGGGCCGGCACTGGACCCGTCCCTGCTGCAACGGCAACTCCTGCTGCACGCGCGGGTCATGGGGCTCAACTGGCTTCTCGATGTCCCGGCACTGCTGCACCAAATGGTGCCGGATCTGGCCGACGTGCCGGATCGTTACGACCCCCGCATCAGCGACAACGAGGCCGCGCGCTCCCAGTTGCAGATGTTGACTGTGTTTTTGAATCTCTGGGCCACTCGAGACCCTGGACCCCTGCCTGCGCAGGGGTGACGAGGAACCCTGTTTTTCAACATATTGAAAAAGCGGGGCAGGAGGCTCGGGATACTTGGAATTTGGTGGAATATTACCGGTTTTGGTCGTCTCGGATGGTTGCGAAATGGTGCTGATATGATACAACAGTGGTGTTCATTACGATGTCAATAAATATAATGGGAGAGCATCATGATGCATCTAGCCCGAGCTGTAATTTTCCCTCTATCTATTCTCGCCCTGTCCATCGGCCTCGTGGCCCAGGCTAACGCCCAGGGTCAGGCCCAACTGGAGGAGGTTCTGGTCACCGCGGAACACCGCGAGGCGAACCTGCAAGATACCCAGATTTCGATCAGCGCCCTGTCGGCCAGTGATATCAAGGAACTCGGCATCAGCAATTCCGTGGATCTGGGCCATTTCACTCCCAATGTGACCATTAACAAGTACCAGGGTGGCAAGTCCGGCATTGGCGTGAATATGCGCGGTGTCGGACAGAACGAGACGATCATCTCCTTCGACCCGGCCGTTGGTGTTTACCTGGATGATGTGCTGATTTCCAAGAACGTCGGCGCCCTGTTCGACGTGCTCGACCTGGAACGTATCGAGATCCTGCGCGGACCCCAGGGAACATTGTACGGGCGCAACACCATGGGCGGCACGGTGAATTACATTACCAAGAAACCCACCGATGAATTCGAGGGCAGCATCGCCGGCACCCTGGGTAGGTACGACCAGCGCGATATACGAGGCATTTTGAATATTCCATTGGCCGGTGCCGATAGCGGTATCGGCGCGCTTAGCACCCGTCTGACAGCCGGCAAAATCAAGCGTGACGGTTCAATCGATAACAAGTTGCCGGGCGCGCCGGACAAGGAACTCGAGACCAGGGACCGGGAGATCTTCATGGCGCACCTGCAGTGGCAGCCCACCGATAATTTGACCGCCCTGTACACTTACGACCGTTCCCGTATCGACGAAACCCCGCCCACGCCGTTTACCACCGGTACCAATCCCGCCTCATCCATTGGTCCGGTGCTGTTGCCCTTCTCGATCGGTTACCGGGCGGATCGGCCTGATGAAATTCTCGTGAACGGTTTCCACGTGGCGAAGACCGACGTGGACGGCCACACGCTGCACATCGACTACAACTTTTCGGACAACCTCACCCTTAAGTCCATCACTGCCTATCGGGAAATGAAAAACCAGGCCTTCGCCGATTCCGATGGGTCGCCCGTGCCTGCAATCCAGACGATGGACACCAACGAGCACGAGCAGTTAACCCAGGAATTCCGGCTGGTCGGAGCGGCTATGGACGACCGAATCGACTACGTGGCCGGGTTCTACTACATGGATGAAGAGGGCGACATCATCAACGATGTGAACGTGTTCGGAACGTCGAACCGGATCGAGGCTGAGATGGAGAACGACAACTGGGCGGTATACGGACAGGCCAGCTATTACCTCTCCGAGAAGCTGCGTGTGACGGCCGGATTGCGCTACACGGATGAGGAAAAATCCCTTTCCAAAACGGAGCAAAACATCGGCTTCATACCCGGGAATAACCTGGGCCTGATAAAGGCCAAGGACAACTGGAGCCGGGTGTCGCCCATGGCGTCGGTCAGTTACGACTGGACCGCGGATATCATGACCTACCTGAGAATCAGTTCCGGTTACCAGTCCGGCGGCCTGAACGTTCGCGACCAGAATCCGGTCAGTTTCCAGCGCGGCTACGACGAGGAAACCATGATTTCCTACGAGTTGGGTCTCAAGTCGAATCTCGGTGACCGCGTCCGTCTGAACGGCGCACTCTGGTTCAGCGACTATAAAGACAAGCGGATCAACAATTTCGACGCCGAAACCCTGGGCAATATTGTTACCAACGCGGAAAAGGTGGAAATCTGGGGAATCGAACTCGAGATGCTTGCGCAGCTCAGTGACCATTTCCAACTCGGCGCCACCTACGGATACACGGACCCGGAGTTCAAGGAATACAACTTCGTGAACCCTGACGATCCGACGGATGTCCAGGACCTGTCGAAAATCACCAACTTTTCCTATTCGCCGGAGAACACCGCCAGCGCCTATCTCAGGTTCGATTACCCCCTTGGTTTCGCCAGCTTGATCGCGCGGGTGGACTGGTCTTACAAGGATAAATACAACTTTCTGGCGCCCCAGCCTGAGCGTAATTTCCAGGGCTCTTACGATCTTTGGAATGCCCGTGTGTCCCTGGACGAAATCGATGGTCCTGGTGACACGACGCTGCGGGTGTCGGCCTGGGGTAAGAACCTGACCGATGAGTCCTACTTCTTTAATGGAGTCAACATCTACCCGACCTTCGGCTTCGACATCAACCTGTACGCCGAACCGCGGACCTATGGCGTAGACCTGGAGCTGCTGTTCTGAGCCTGACGCCCGTGAAAACCGCGCTGGTCACCGGCGGCGGTGCCGGTATGGGCAAGGCGACCTGTGAGCGCCTGGCGAGGGACGGTTTGCGGGTCGCGGTACTGGATATCGATGGCGACGCCGCCGCTCGGGTGGCCGACGGGATCAACCGGGATGGCGGTGAGGGGCTGGCCGTCGTGTGCGACGTGGTTCGGCAGGACCAGGTGGCGAAGGCGCTGGAGTCGGTCCGCGCGACGCTTGGCCCGGTCACGGTGCTGGTCAACAACGCCGCGGTGGATGATTTCTGTCCCTTCCAGGAGCTGGAAGAGGGCGCCTGGGACCGGGTGCTCGATATCAACCTGAAGAGCGTCTATAGCGTCACCCGGGCTGTCCTGCCCGACATGCTCGCCGCCGGCTGGGGAAGAATCGTCAATATGGCGTCCATGGCGGGGCAGACCGGCGCCCTGAATATGAGCCACTACAGCGCCAGCAAGGGCGGGGTCATTTCCCTGACGCGATCCCTGGCGATGGAGCTGGGTTCAAAAGGCATCACCGTCAACGCCATCGCGCCGGGCTTCATCGATACCCCCATGTCGAGGCGCGCGATCGACGGCAAGCAGTTCCCGGTGCCGGCGGAGCAGATTCTCGCCTCCTACCCGATCCCGCGCATCGGTCAGCCGGAGGAAGTTGCCGCCGCCTGTGCGTTTTTTGCCTCGGAGGAGGCCGGTTATATCACCGCCCAGTTGCTCGGGGTGAACGGCGGCGCCGCGGTCTGATCAGTGCTGGCTCCAGGCTTCTGCCGCAGCGACCGCCTCGCGCATCGCGCTGCGGCCCCGGAACAGGAAAAACGCCGCCAGTGGCAGGCAGCTGCCGAACATGGTGGCCATCCCCAGACCGATGGCGTTGCCGCCATAGACGTAGTCTGAAAACGCCGCGATCAATACCGGGCCCAGGCTCATGGCCAGCAGTCCGATGGTGGTGGAGTAAAAGGCCACGCCCGCGCCGCGCAGCTCATTTGGGGTCACCAGGTTCAGTGACGCGACGTACACCGCCGTCATCGAGGTGACCAGGATCTGGAACCCCCCGAACCCGACCAGGAATACCCAGGGATTATCACTGGTCACGGCGACCAGCCCAAAGGGAACGGCCACCGCCAGGCTCACTCCGTACCACAGGAAAGGCGCGTCCTTGTGACCGCGCTCGAACAGGTGGTTGACGACGGTGCCGCACAGGAGCTTGCCCACCACACCTCCAATTATCATGGTAATGCCCAGCCCCAGGCCGATCTCGCTGCCACTCCAGCCAAATGTGCGTCCCATGTGCGCCGGGTACCAGGCGGCAGCGCCAACGAAACCGACCGAGGCCAGGCCGAAACCCGCGTAGTGATGAAAGAAAAACCGGCCGCGGGACCGCATGAAGCGGATCAGGTCAGGATAGCAGCTCAGCATGCTGCTGAGCACAGACACGTCCTGTTTCTGGCTGTGCACGCCGCGCCGGCGTGGCTCCGGCATGGTGAAGCTCAACAGGGAGATCACCAGACCCGGCACGCCGATGATGAGAAATACCGACTGCCACGGCTTCACCTCGCCGATGAGCGGCAGAACCACCGCGTCCGCCCGGGAGACCACGTCGACCAGGACGCCGCCGAACAGGTAGGCGCACCCGGATCCGGCGGATGCGCCCAGCGAATACACTGCCAGGGCCAGGGTCAGGCGCGCCGGTGGGAACAGGTCGGTGATCATTGACGTGGCACAGGGATTCAGGCCGGCCTCGCCGGCGCCGACCCCGACCCGCGCCAGCAGCAGGTGGCCGAAGTCCCGCGCCAGGCCACAGGCCGCCGTGGCCAGGGACCAGACGGATACGCTGACAAAGATGATCAGGCGCCGGCTGAAGCGGTCCGACAGGGTCCCGGCAAGCAGGCCGAACAGGGAAAAGGTCACCGCGAACGCCATGCCGTGCAGCATGCCGAACTGCACATCGCTGATACCGATATCCGCTTTGATCGGGTCCACCAGCAGTGAAATGATGGTCCGGTCCAGGATGGACAGCCAGTACAGTACCGCCAGCAGGCCGGTGGAGTACCAGGCGATGGACGCAGCGGGGTAGGCTGGCCCTGGCGTGTTGCCGGCCGCCGGAGATGGTTTGCTGGTAGACATCAGTGTTGGTTGTTATTTATCGTGAAGCTATCTTATGTCAGGGCGGCGCCTTTTGACAGGCGATTGGCGCGGCGACAGGGAAAAATTCGGGCAAGAGGATAAAACATGGCAACCACACTGGATCACTACCGCCTGCTGGGCCGCTCCGGCCTGCGCGTATCACCGCTCTGCCTGGGCACCATGACCTTCGGCGTGCCCGCGAGCTGGGGGTGCGGGGAAGTGGAGGCGCGGCGGATATTCGACCGTTACGTAGAGGATGGCGGCAATTTCATCGACACCGCGAATTTTTACGCCGAGGGCGAGTCGGAACGCATGATCGGCGACCTGGTGCAGGGCCGGCGGGAGCAGATGGTCATCGCCACCAAGTACTCCCTCACCATGCGCCGGGGGGACCCCAATGCCAGCGGCAACCACCGCAAGAACATGGTGCAATCGGTGGAACACAGCCTCAAGCGCCTGGGCAGCGACTACATCGACCTGTTGTATCTTCACGTCTGGGACGAACGCACACCGGTGGAGGAAATCCTGCGCGCCTTCGACGACCTGGTGCGCGCCGGGAAGATACTCTACGTCGGTATCTCGGATACCCCCGCCTGGCAGGTCTCGCGCATGCAGGCCATCGCGGAGTTGCGTGGCTGGTCGCCCGTGGTGGGGCTCCAGATTCCCTACAGCCTGGCGGAACGCACCGTGGAAAGAGACCTGATTCCCATGGCCCGGACGATGGGCATGGGCGTCCTGCCCTGGTCGCCGCTGGCCGGGGGCACCCTGACCGGCAAGTACGGGCAAGGTGACCTGGAGGCGTCCGCCGCCGGCAGCGGCGCCGCGGATTCCCGCAGGGACATCAACCTGGCCTCCGGTCGGCTCAGTTCACGAACACTCGCCATCGCCGACGAGGTCCGCGCGATCGCCCGGGAGTTGGGCCGCACCCCGGCCCAGGTGGCCCTGGCGTGGACCCTGTGCAACCCCGCAGTCACCTCCACCATCCTTGGTGTGCGAACCCTGGGCCAGCTGGAGGACAATATCGCTGCCCTGGAGCTGGACCTCGACGGGGAACAACTGGCCCGGCTGGACCAGGTCAGCGGGATCGAGGCGGGATTTCCCCACGAGATGATCGGTTCCCCGATCGCTCACTGGATGTTCGGCGAGGTCGAGGTGGAGCTGCCCTGACTCGCGCATTGCCCGGCGGGGCATTCTCCACTACTATACAACACAGGTGTTCATTATTGAACGGAGGCGGTTCGCGATGTTGCGGAAATGGTTTCTGCCGGTGCAACTCGTGGCGGGCCTGCTTGTCGCGCATCTTAACGTCACCGCACTGGCGGCAACGGCTCGGCCAGCCGCCGCTGAACCGGGTCAAGAGGAAAGCATTTTGAATAACGATGAAGACAAGTCCGCCAGCGCCATGCCGCTGGGCGCCCTGACCGGGATCGGCAGCCGCAGCGGGCAGCTGGTGGAGGTCAACGACCACCTGTGGGTGTCCAAGGACATCAGCGACAGCATCCTGATCACCACCCCCGAGGGGAACGTGGTGATCAACAGCGGCATGCCGGGTAACGGCGAGCAGCACCGGGAGCGATTCAACTCCGTCAGCAGCGGGCCGGTAAACTACCTGGTAATCACCCAGTGTCACGCGGATCATTTCGGGGGCGCCTACGGCATCCGCGATCCGGAAACCCGGGTTATCACCCAGGCGAATTTTACCCGCTGCCGGGAGTACTGGCGCATCCTGGAGGAGTTCTACACCCGGCGTTCCGGCAAGCTGTGGGGGTCGGTGCTGGGCGAGCGACGTAATGTCCGCGAGCTGATCCGGGAGGTGGAGCCGGATCTCACCTTCAAGGAAAGCCACGAGTTCGAGTTGGGGGGTCGTCACTTCGCCCTCTACGCCGCTCCGGGCGGGGAGAGCGAAGACGGCTCGGTGGTGTGGCTGCCCCAGGACAGGACAGTGATTACCGGCAACCTGTTCGGGCCCGTATTCGGCAACATGCCCAACCTGTATACCATCCGCGGCGACAAGATCCGCTCCGCCAAACGCTTCATCGAGTCACTGGATTTCGTCCTGGCGCTGGAACCGGTGGTCATCGTCACCGGCCACGAGGTGATCGAGGGTGAGCAGGCGATCCGGGATGCACTGACCCGTCTGCGCGCGGCGGTCCTGCACGTGCACGACTACACGGTTGCGGGCATGAACGCGGGCAAGGACGTGCACACCCTGATGCGCGAGGTGACGCTGCCGGAAGAGCTGCAGGTCGGCCAGGCCCACGGCAAGCTGTCCTGGTGCGTGCGCGCGATCTGGGAGGAGTACGCTGGGTGGTTTCACTACGACGCCACCACCTCCCTGTACGGTGTGCCCGGCAGCGCGGTGGCGGGCGACCTGGTGGAACTGGCCGGCGGCGCCGATGCGCTGGCGGCGCGCGCCGAGCACTATATTGCCGACGCCAAACCCCTGGAAGCCCTGCACCTGGTGCAGATCGCGCTGCAGGCGGAGCCGGCCAACGAGCGCGCTTTGCGCGCCAGGGTCGGCGCCCACCAGCAACTGCTGGAAGCGTCTGGCGGTGAGAATTTCAGCGAGGTGATGTGGCTGAAGTCAGAGATCGCGGCCGCCGAAGCCGCGCTGGATTGAACGATGACCTCCTTCGATGAGCAATACGATTTCGTGATCGTCGGCAGCGGCGCCGGTTCGATGGTTGCTGCCCTGTACCTGCAACAGCGCGGCAAGCGTGTGTTGATCCTGGAGAAGACCGATCTGGTCGGCGGCAGCACCGCCCGCTCCGGTGGCATCATGTGGATTCCCGACAACCCCTTCATGGCCCGGGATGGCGTGAGCGACAGCTACGACAACGCCGCGCGCTACCTGGATGCTGTCTGCGGCGGCCAGGAGGACGCGCCAGCCGCCACGCCGGAACGGCGGCAGGTGTTTCTGACCGCGGCGCCGCGCATGATCGAGTTTCTTGTCAGCCAGGGTATCGAGCTTGACCGGTCCCGCTACTGGCCGGACTACTACGACGAACTGCCCGGTGGTTCGGCCCCGGGTCGCACGGTTTTTGCCCGGCCCTTCAATGTCAAAAAGCTGGGTCCCTGGCGCGACCGGCTGCGGCCCAGCTTCATCAGCCTGCCCGGTGACCTGCCGGCCAGTATCGAAGAGATGCGGCAGCTGTCCCTGTACAGGCGTTCCTGGCGGGGACGCGGCATGATGCTCAAGGTGGTATTGCGCGGGCTGCTGGGCCGCCTGTTGGGGCGGCGCTACGTATCCGGTGGCGCGGCCCTGCAGGGCCGCATGCTGCAGGCGGTACTGCGGGCGGGCATCGATATCCGCGTCGAGTCGCCGGTGAAGGAACTGCTGTTCGAGAACGAGGCGGTAACCGGGGTGCTCACGGTCCGCGACGGCCAGCCCTGGCGGGTGGGTGCGCACCTGGGGGTGCTGGTCAACGCCGGCGGATTCGGGCGCAACCAGGCCATGCGCGAGCGCTACCAGCCCGGCACCTCGGCGGACTGGAGCCTGGCGTCCCCGGGGGATACCGGGGAGATGATCGAGGAAATGCTGCGCCATGGGGCGGCGCCGGCGCAGCTGGAGGAATTTGTCGGCTTCCAGGCCACAGTACCCCCGGGTTACGAGAATGAGGAATTCAAGCCGGGGATGCAGGGCATGACGGCCGCGCCCCACGCGATCCTGGTGGACCGCAGCGGCGTTCGCTACATGAACGAGGGCGGCTCCTACATGGCCTACTGCAAGGGCATGCTGGAGCGGGACAGGGAGGTCCCGGCGGTGCCCAGCTGGGCGATTTTTGACAGCCAGCACATACGCAAGTACATGCTGGCGGGCACCATGCCGGGCAGTGAGAAACCGCAGGAGTGGTACGACTCCGGGTACCTGAAAAAAGCGGCGACGCTGGAGGACCTGGCCCGGCAGATCGAGGTGGACCCGGCGGTACTGGTGTCCACCGTGGCGCGCTTCAACGGCTTCGTGGCCAACAACCGGGACGAGGACTTCGGCCGCGGCGCGCGGGCCTACGACAACTGGCTCGGCGATCCCCTGCACCAGCCGTCCCAGACCCTGGGGACCATCGAGGAGGCGCCTTTTTACGCCATGCCGGTAGTGCCCGGCGACGTGGGGACCTTTGGCGGGGTGTTGACCGACGAGCACGCCCGGGTGCTGCGCGAGGACGGCTCGCCCATCCCCGGCCTGTACGCCACGGGCGTGTCGACCGGCTCGGTGATGGGACGGGTCTACCCCGGCGCGGGCTGCAGTATCGGTCCGGGGTTCACCTGGGGCTACGTGGCGGCCCGGTTCGTCGCCGGCGAAGCCTAAAGAGGGGATATAAAAAGGGGACAGTTCACTTAATTCCTAAGAATTAAGTGAACTGTCCCCTTTTTAAGTGGCGCTTCAGGCCTGGGGCACGCCCACGGCGATGGCCTTGAGATCCAGGAATTCCTCGATGCCCTCGCGGCCCCATTCGCGTCCCATGCCGCTGCCCTTGAAACCGCCGAAGGGCAGGTCGCCGGTGATGCTCATGCCGTCATTGACACTGATCGACCCGGCGCGGACACCCCGGGCCACGCGCATGGCACGCTCCGGGTCGCCTGAGGTGACCGCGCCGCCAAGGGCGTAGGTGCTGTCGTTGGCGATGCGGATGGCGTCCTCGTCGTCCTCGAAGGGAATCACCACCAGCACCGGGCCGAAGATTTCTTCCTGCGCAATGCGCATATCGTTGGTCACGTCCACGAAGCAGGTGGGCTCGATAAAGAAGCCGTCGCCTTTCTCAGGGCAGGTCTTGCCGCCGGCGAGCAGGCGCGCGCCTTCCTGCTGGCCCAGTTCGATGTAGCTCATGACCCGGTCCATCTGGCGTTTGGAGATTACCGGTCCCATGACGTTCTCCGGGTCGTCGTAATCTCCCCAGCGGCTGGCGATCCCGCCGTAGGACATCTCCAGAGCCTGCACCGCTTCCTCGTAGCGGCTCCGGGGCACCAGCAGGCGGGTGGGCATGGCGCAACCCTGGCCGGCGTGGAAGATGGCCATGGACATCATGACCTTGATCGCGAAGTCCGGCGCGTCATCCAGGATGATCTTGGCGGACTTGCCGCCCAGTTCCAGGAAAATCCGCTTCAGGGTGGCGGCACCCTGCGCCATGATGTGCTTGCCCACCGCGGTGGAGCCGGTGAAGGAAATCACGTCCACCCGGGGGTCCTGGACCAGCATCTCGCCGGCCATGGCCGGATCCGCGGAGGTCACGACATTGAACACGCCCGGCGGGAATCCGGCCTCCTGGGCCAACTCGCCCATCACCGAACCCATCAGGGGCGTATCGGGGGCGGGCTTCAGTACCACGGTGCAGCCGGCCAGGAGGGCGGCGATGACCTTGCCGACGTTGACGTACAGGGGCACGTTCCAGGGTGTGATGGCGCCCACCACCCCAAGGGGTTCGTGCAGGACCAGGCGATCACTGACGCCGATGCTGTCCTCTCGCCGGCCACGGTCTTCCTGCCATTGAATCTCATCGAAGCAATTCACCAGGTCGTCGCCGCCGTTCAGCGCGAAGTCCACGTGGGCCCGGCAGGCCGCACCGACGGCAGCGCCCGCTTCAATGCGCGCGATCTCCATCAGGCGATCACGGTTGTCGCGCAGCAGGGCCATGTAGTTGGCGACCAGTTCCCGGCGTCGGGCGTGCTGCTGTGACCAGTCCGTCTGGTCGAAGGCGGCGCGGGCCGCGGCGATGGCCTCTTCGACATCCGCCGCGGAGGCATCCGCCGCCTGGCCGGCCACAGCGGCCGTCCACGGGCAGATGTTGTCGTAGGTCTTGCCGCCCTCGGCGCTGCGCAGAACGCCGTTGATGTAGAGCTGGGCTTCCGGTAATTCCTTCATCGCGTGATCCTCATGTATTTTTCATCGCCGGGCTGCCAGTCCGGCCTGGTTGTCTCGATAGGTATCAGTTATTGTCGGCCGCATGGCGGGCGGCCACGTAACCCCAGGTGAACGAAGGGCCGATGCTGGCCCCGGCGCCGGGGCAGCCGCGGCCCATGACCGAGGCGGTCGAGGTCCCGGTGGCGTACAGGCCGCGGATGACCGAACCGTCTTCCCGCAAGACCCGGGCGTGCTCGTCGGTCACCACGCCGCCGAAGGTGCTGACATCCCCGGGATACACCTGCATGGCGTAAAACGGACCCTGCTCGATGGGCCCCAGGGTCGGGGAGGGCTGGTGCAGGGCATCGCCCAGCCAGTTGTGATAGATATGGTCCCCGCGCCGGAAATCCTCATCCTGACCCTGGCGCACGAGTTCGTTGAACCGCAGCACCGATGCGCTGAGGGTCGCCGGGTCGATGTCGCAGGCCTGGGCCAGTGCTTCGATGGTGTCGCCCTGGCGCAAGAACCCCTGTTCGAACCAGACCGCCGGTTTTTTGCTGCCGCGCATGTTGCCCGCCAGGGGATAGGTCGCCAGGTAGCGGCTGTCCAGGATCAGCCAGCTCGGGGATGCCGGCACCTGTTGGTCCCGCGCCAGTATCCCTTTGCTGATATTTGCATAGGAGTCGGTCTCGCACATATAGCGCTGCCCGGTCTGGTCCACCAGTATGCTGTGCGGTTTGGCCAGGTCGCCGTGCACCACGGCCGGTTCACCATCCGGCGCATCCGGAGGCAAGGCCATGGGATTGCCGACACGTTCCTCCATCTGGGCAACGGCAGCGCCCACCCGCATGGCCTCCTCGATCATTTCACCGGTATCGCCGGGTGCGGTTTTGGTCCAGGCCGAGGAGGCGCCGGGAATGTACTGGTCCAGCATGCGTTGGTTGCGCGAAAAACCGCCCGCGTTGAGGAGCACGCCGTGGCGCGCGCCGATCATTTTCTCGTTACCGTCCAGAATGACTTTCACGCCGGTAACGTCGCCGTCCTCGACCAGCAGTGCTTTCACGCCGGCCTCGATCCGGATGTCGGTACCGGCTTCCAGGGCGGCGTGCAACATCTGCGCCTGCAGGGCCTGGCCCGCGGTGACCAGGTGCTTGCCCCGCAGCCGGGTGCCCAGGGTGCGGCCGATGATCCGGAGCAGGGTTTTCATACTGCCCCACGAGCGTTTCATGTCGGGTAGCTGCATGGCTTCTTCCAGATAAGCCGGCAGCGGCAGGAAGCCGGGCCGCAGGCGATCTTTCCACTCCCCCAGCCGGTTGAGGTCGAACAGCTCCGATACCACCGTGCGGCCGGCCTGCGACTCGCCGGGAGCGGCGACATAGTCCGGCCAGGAGGGGACCCGACGCAACTGGATGCCGTGCTCCACCAGGAAATCGATCATCTGGCGGGCCTGTTCCACGTACACGCGGCGGCGTCCGGGAGTGGCCCCCGGGGTATCGGCGTGATCGCCCACGACGGCGTCGAGGTAGGTAATGGCCTGCTCCGGACTGTCCTCGATGCCGGCCTCGGCCATGAATCGGTTGGCGGGAATCCACATGACACCGCCGGATATGGCTGTGGTGCCGCCCACGAGATCAGTTTTTTCCAGCACCAGCACGCTCTTGCCGGCGCTCCGCAGCACCAGCGCGGCACAGAAAGCCCCGCCGCCGCTGCCGACCACCACGAAATCGAAAGTTTCATCCATCCGCTGGCTGCTCCGGATCAGTCCGCTTTGCGGGCTTTAAGGCTGATGTGCTCGATCTGCAGATCGGGTGGCAGGTCGATCAGGGTCTGGAACAGCTGGACCACGGAAGTGAACTGGGACAGGGGCTTTTCGATCAGGTTGATGCCTTTTGCGGTCGCCGCCTCGTGGAAGGCCATGGCGGCCTGGGGATCTACATCCCAGGACTTGCCCTCCTCGTACATGGACCCGGCGCGCACGTTGGACACGCGAATACCCTCCGGCTCCAGCTCCTGGAACAGGCTCTTCGACAGGCGCTCCACCCCGGCCTTGGTGCTCTGGTAGACCGACAGGTGGGGGAAGGGCATGTCCACCGACTCGCTGGTGACATTGATAATGTGTGCACCGGTACTCATCAGGGGGATCGCCGCGCGGGCGCAGAGCATGGGACCGGCCAGGTTGGTATGCACTGCGCCGAATATCTGCTCGTCGCTGGCATCGGCCAGCTTGAAGGGAAGGAAAATAGCGGCGTTGTTGATCAGGACATCCACCCGGCCGAATTGCTCGGCGATCGCCGCGAAGGCTCCGCGCACGGACTCCGGGGAGCCCACGTCACAGCCACGCGCCAGTGCCTGTTCCCCGAGCTCGGCGGCCACCGCTTCGACCTTGGACGCGGTGCGGCCCAGCAGCGCCACCCGGTGGCCGTCCGCCACGAACTGGCGGGCCAGGGCCCGGCCGAGACCGACCCCGGCGCCGGTGATGACGATTACCTTGGACATGGTGCTCTCCTTAATAGTGTGAATCTCTTGAAGATCGGGTTACGCCGTTATGGTCAGGATTTGTCGGGGTAGACCGAGAGGTCGCCTGCGTAGGCAATGCCGCCCGGCCAGAAGCGGTCGCCGCTGATCTTGTCGAAATAGTGCACAGTACGCGCGAAGGAGCCGGAGGTCGAGCGGGGCTCCATGGCGATACCGCTGGGGCTGACCCCGCGGGCGCGGGCGCTGAAATCGCGAATGGTGAACAGCAGGTCGTCGGTCTGGTTACCGCAGAGGATCAACTGGTCCCCCGGGCAGTAATGCCGTGGCTCGATCTGGACGGCAGACAGTTCGCCCCGCTTCATGGCCACGTGCCCGGGCACGTTGGTCACCTCGACACTGTGCACCTCGTCGTACCATTGCTGGTACTCCTCGAAGCGCCCGGCGACGTAATTGCCGAGGATAATGCTGACCCCGGAAAAAGGCTGGTCCTGCTGCCAGTTCGGGCTGCCCTTCCAGTCGGAGTACATGCGATAGCTGTACAGGCGCTCGGTATCGTCATAGGTGATCAGGCCGTTATCCCGGGCCGCGGCGATCAGGGGCCCCAGCGCGGGGAGGTCGATTTCCGGTGCCGGCAGATCGAAGTCGTAAATTGTGAGGAAGCGCCAGGGCTGGGCAATGTCCGGCATGATCTGTGCCTCAGACACCTCGTAGCGCTCGGTGCCGAGGAAGCCCCGCAGGCGGGCCAGGTCGGACTGGTGGGGACCCTCGTACCAGGCGGCATACTCGGACTCGCGACCGGCGGTTGCATTGTGCAGGTGAATGGTTGTGTAGAGCGCCATAACCAGGCTCCGTTTAATTGCTAATGAACACCATTGATGTATAATAGCGCAACTGGCCAGCGCTTGGCCAGCGGCATAGAAGTAGACGGAGCACGCCATGAAAATCCGCATAGACAAATCGGCCTGCGTAGGGAATGCGCGCTGTTGGGCAGTGTCTGAAGTCCTGTTCCCGCTGGACGCGGACGGCTATATTGCCGTAGAGGAGGTGGAAGTGCCAGAGGGCATGGAAGACCTCGCCAGGCGCGGCGCGCGGGCCTGTCCGGAGCGTGTGATCCAGATCGTGGAAGAGGGCGACTGAGGCCCGCAGCCACCGTCAGCTCTCCAAATCTAACCAAAATTTAATTTTCAGGGTTGTTTGATGGATTTTCTCGGTTACCAGAATAAACGTGTGGTCGTCAGTGGCTGTTTTTCCGGCATGGGTGAAGCTACCGCCCGCCTGTTGCTCGACCTGGGTGCGGAAGTGCACGGCTTCGATTTCAAGGAGTCGTCCCTGGACCTCGCCTCCTTCACCAATGTGGATCTTCGCGACCCGGAGTCCATCGACACCGCGGTTGCCGGTCTCGGCGGCCGGGTGGACGCATTGTTCAACTGCGCCGGACTGCCCCAGACCGCACCGTCGATGGATGTCATGAAGGTCAACTTCATCGGCACCAAGTACCTGACCGAACAGCTTGTACCCCTGATGTCCGAGGGTGGGGCTATTGCCAGTATCTCCTCCACCGGTGGCATGGGCTGGAGCCGCCGGATTCCGCAGCTGCTGGAGATCGCGCAGCTGGGTGACTACGCCGCGACGCTGAAGTGGTGCGAGGACAATCCCGAGACGGTGGCCGAGGGTTACTCCCTGTCCAAGGAAGCCATCATCGTGTGGACCATGTTGTCGGCCTGTGAACTGATCCAGCGCGGCGTGCGCAGCAACTGCACCCTGCCGTCGCCCACCCAGACCCCCATGATGGATCACTTCGAATCCGCCACCCCGGCCGTGGTGCTGGACACTTTCAGCAAGCCCATCGGCCGGCGCGCCACGCCCGAGGAACAGGCAAGCGCCCTGATCTGTCTCAACAGCGACGGCGCGCGTTTTGTCAACGGTGTGGTGTTGCCCGTCGACGGCGGCTTTATGGGCGGTGTGACCACCGGCCAGATCGACCTGTCAGCGCTGGCGGCCGCCCGGGGATGACGAGAATCCGGATGCACACCAGCGAGCCCGCAAGAAACAGTTTCAATTTCTAAGGAAGTATCACGATGACGGAAGCAGCTACTGCAGTTGACCTGGCCACGCAGCCCGACCATATCCCCGATGCGCTGGTGTACGACTTTGACATGTATTTGGATCCGGCCTACCTGGCAGATCCCCACCAGCGCATCCTCGACCTGGTGGAAAACGCCCCGCCGGTATTCTGGACGCCCCGCAACGGCGGCCACTGGATGCTGATCGGCCACAAGGCGAATTTCGAGGCCGCTCGGGACACCGAGGCCTTCTCCAGCGAGATGATTCCCCACGAGCAGTTGCAGGCCATGCTCGCCCAGATGCCGGCGGATCAGCCGCGTATTCCCGTGGCCTACCCCATCAACCTGGATCCGCCGCTGCACGCCACCTACCGCATCCCCCTGCAGCGCGTGTTCTCGCCCCAGCATATCAATTCCCTCAAGGACAGCATCCGCGCGCTGGCCGCTGAAATAATCGACGGGATCGTCCTGCAGGGCGAATGCGAGTTCATGGCCGCGGTGGCCGAGCCCCTGCCGGTCCAGGTATTCTTGAAAATGCTGGGCATGCCGCTGGACAAGCTGCCGGAGTACCGGGCGCTGGTGAAAGCGCACCTGAGCGAGATTCAACCTGACCCCAGCAAGGCGGTACAACGACTACAGCAGGTGGCGGCGATGATGCGTCCCACCCTGCTGGAACGGCGCGACAACCCCCAGGACGATATCATCAGCATGCTGTGGCAGGTGGAGATCGACGGCAGGCCCACCACCCTGGAGGACCTGGAGAATTACGGCGTGCTGCTGTTCATCGCCGGCCTGGACACGGTGATGCAGGGCATGGGACACGGCGTGCGGCACCTGGCCATGAACCCGGAGCTGCAACAGCGCCTGCGGGAGCAGCCGGAGCTGATCGCCGACGCCACAGAGGAACTCCTGCGCCGCTACACCTTTACCGTTCCGCCGCGCCGGGTAGCCCGGGACCAGGAGTTCCAGGGTGTGCAGATGAAATCGGGCGAACGCGCCATGCTGTTCCTGCCCGCGGCCGACCTCGACCCCAGGGAATACAGTCACCCGGAACAGTTCGATCTGCAGCGCGAGGGTGCGCATATCGCTTTCAATGCCGGGCCCCACCGCTGCCTCGGCTCGCATCTGGCGCGGGTCGAACTGAATATCCTGTACGAGGAATTCCTGGCCCGGGTACCGCAGTTCCGGCTCGACCCGGACCGCGCGCCCCGCTTCAACGGCGGTCACGTGGTCGGCGTCGAGGAACTCTACCTCCGCTGGGACCAGTAAACGGTGGCCGGTACCCGCGCACTGCCGCGACTCGACAGCCAGAACCGCGCTTTCTGGACCGGGGGTGCCGATGGCGAGCTGCGCATCATGCGCTGCCTCGACTGCGAGGGCTATATCCATCCCCCTCGACCCGTCTGCCGGCACTGCCTGTCCGACCGGGTCGAGCCACAGGCGGTGGCCGGGACCGGCGTGATCGATACCTTCACCGTGAATCACCAGAAATGGCACCCGGACATGGAGGTGCCCTTCGTGATCGCCCGGGTGGCGCTGGACGATGCCCCCGGTGTCATCCTGACCACCAATATCATCGGCTGCCCGGTGGACGCGGTGGATATCGGCGACCGGGTGCGGGTGGTCTTTGAACAGCAGGACGACGTGTACCTGCCGCTGTTTGAGCGGATCGCGCCAGATGACTAATTCCGACGCCTACATCACCGGTATCGGCCAGTCCGAGGTCGGGATCAAGCTGACCCGGCATCCCCTGTTGCTGACCCTGGATGCGGTGAAGGAGGCGCTGGATGACGCCGGCCTGGCCATCTCCCAGATCGACGGCGTCTCCACCTACCCCGGGCGCGTGCCCCAGATGCTGGGTTTTTCACCGGTGGGCGCAGACGAGCTGATCGACGCCCTCGGAATCCGGGCGACCTGGTACGCCGGCGGCGGCGAAATCACCTCCCAGCTGGGCGCTGTGGTCGCGGCTGCAGCGGCGGTTCGCGCTGGCCAGGCGCGGCACGTCATCTGTTTCCGTACCGTTTACGAGGCGGGGGCGACACTCAAGCCGGACGAGTATCCCATGCCGCGCCGGGACCGTGTCGACGGCATGTCCCAGTGGACCGCGCCCTTCAATGCGCTGTCGGCCGCGACCTGGGTTGCCCAGTACGCCATGCGCCACGTGAAGCGGTACGGACTGACCCGGGAGCAACTGGCCCAGATCGCCCTGACCGACCGGGCCAACGCGGCCCGTAACCCGCGCGCCCTGGTGCGGGAGCCGCTGACCATGGACGAGTACCTGTCGGCGCGCCTGATCTCCACGCCCTTGTGCCTGTTCGACTGCGACCGCTACTCGGATGCTTCCACGGTCCTGATCGTCTCGGCCGGCGATGCGCTGGACGAGGTGCGCTGTACCCCGGTGCGTATCGCCGCCATGGCCGGCAGCGTAGAGCGCCATTCCTGGGACCAGGCGGAGTGGATGGCCAGCTACGCCACGGGCGCCGACCTGTGGCAGCGCACGGACTACACCCCCGCGGACGTGGACACGGTGCAACTCTACGACGGCTTCAGTTTCCTGGCGCTGACCTGGCTGGAGGCGCTGGGCTTCTGCGAGGTGGGCGAAGGCGGTCGATTCATCGAGGGCGGTAGCCGCATCGCCCTGGACGGCGAGTTGCCACTCAATACCTTCGGTGGCCAGATCGGCGCCGGCCGCCTGCACGGTTTCGGCTTTGCCCATGAATCGGTCGTGCAGCTGCGGGGCAAGGGCGGGGAGCGTCAGATACCCGGTGACCCGAAGGTGGCGATTGCCACCTCCGGCGGTGGCCCACTGGCCACGGCCCTGCTGCTGGCAAGGGATTGATCATGAGCCTGTCGGCCCCCCTGGACACCCTGCCCGGATTCCGCCGCCGCTTCCGACTGACGCCGGCAAGCGACCGGATCTGTTGCGAGGTGGAGGATGATTACCACTGCATGAGTGTGGTGATTCACCACGATGGTGAACGCGCCATGCGGGTCGAGCCCGCCATGCGCCGCGCGCCCTGGACGACCTGCCCCGGGGCGGAGGCGGAACTGGTAACGACTTTTACCGGTACGCCCTTGGCCGGGTTTTCATCCCGGGGTGACAAGAGCGCCAACTGTACCCACCTGTACGACCTGGCCCTGCTGGCCGCGGCCCATGCGGGCGACAGTGCCCCACTGGTCTACGACATCCTGGTGTCCGACCCGGTCGACGGCCAACGCCGCGCGGAACTGCGCCGCGACGGGCGGTCTATACTTGATTGGACGGAGTCCGGGTTCAAAATTACCGCGCCAGAGGAACTGGCCGGCGAGGTGTTGTGGGACCTGCGCGCCTGGATCGACGCCCAGGAGCCGGACATACAGGAGGCCGCCCGCCTGTTGCGCTGGGGCAATATGCTGGCCAACGGCCGCGTCATCCCCCTCACCGATCAGTCGGACGCCAGCCGCATGCCGCCGAATTGCTACACCTTCCAGCCCGAGCGCGCACAGCATGCGCAGCGGGTCGGTGAGATCCGGGATTTCGGACCGGGGCAGGCGTCGCCGTTGGCGGGCTACAAGGCTTTTGCCTGAGGATTTGAAAAGCGGGTGCGCCAACCGCGTACTCGAAAGACAGTTCAGCATACAACCGTGGAGGATAAGAGTATGGAAATGAACGATATGGTGATCATCAGCGTGGATGATCATATTACTGAGCCGCCCGACATGTTCGACAAACACCTGTCCAAGGAAGACCTGGCCACCGCGCCCAAGTTCGGCACCGACGAGAACGGCAAGAGCTTCTGGACCTACCAGGGCATGTTCATGCCCTCTGTGGGCCTCAACGCCGTGGTGGGCCGGCCGCTGGAAGAATACGGCATGGAGCCGAATTCGCTGGAGGAGATGCGCAAGGGGGTCTATAACGTGGATGCCCGCATCGACGACATGAACGTCAACGGCGTCGCGGCCTCGCTCAATTTCGGCACCTGTGTCGGCTTCGACGGCGGCCGCTTTCACAAGGCGCCGGACAAGGACCTGTCGCTGAAGCATCTCCGCGCCTACAACGACTGGCACATCGATGAGTGGTGCGGTGCCTACCCCGGCCGTTTCATTCCCTGCGCCCTGTTGCCCACCTGGGACATGGACGCCACGGTGGAGGAAATCAGGCGCATCGCGGCGAAGGGGTGTACGGCGGTGTCGCTGAACGAGAACCCCACCAAGCAGGAACTGCCGAGTATTCACAACGAGTACTGGAACCCCATGTGGAAGGCGATCGCCGAGCACGACATCACCATGTGCCTGCACATCGGCGCGGGCAACCCGGTGCCGCACGCCTCCATGGAAACCCCGATCGAGGCCTGGATCACGACCATGCCGCTATCCAGCTCAGTGGGTGCGGCAGATTGGCTGCACCTGCAGGCGCTGCACGAGTACGACCTGAAAATCGCCATGTCCGAGGCCAGTATCGGCTGGGTTCCCTATTTCCTCGAACGGGCCGACTTCGCTCACTCCCGGCACAAGTACTGGACGCACAACCACTTCGGCGGGATGCTGCCCAGTGAGCGTTTCAAGAAGCATTTCATGCTGTGTTTCATCGATGACGCCTACGGCCTGAAAAATCTCGACCAGCTGAACGAGGACATGGTGTCTTACGAGTGCGATTACCCGCACTCGGATACCCTGTGGCCGGAGTGCCCGGAACACCTGTGGGAGCAGTGCAAGCACCTGACCGACGAGCAGATCGACAAGGTCACCCACAAGAACGCCATTAACTGGTTCAACTTCGACATGTTTTCGCACATCAAGCGCGAGGACCTCACGGTGGGTGCGCTGCGCGCCAAGGCCGCGGCGGACGGTGTGGATACCACCCCGGTTTCCATGAGCGGAGAAAGGCCGCTGGCGGAGGGCGAGGCAACGCGCCGCATTGTGTCCGGTGACCTGATGAAGATGTTTGCCCATCACGCCCAGGAAGGGGAAAAGAAGGCCAGCTGACCTATTTCGGGGACAGTTTACTTAATTCCGGCTTTGCCGGAATTAAGTAAACTGTCCCCGAAATTTGCACTGTCCCCGAATGTTGCTCCCTATCAGCGTTTTCATTCGAGGGATTGAATGGGGTCTTGCCCCACCCGACACGAGCGTGTGTAATGGCGCTGCTGTTGGGGTTTATTTTAATACGGATAACTACGATCCTTACCGGAGGTGCATACCATGCGCAAACCCAGCCTGCCGTTCCGCAAGAAACTGCTGACCAGCGCCATCCTCGGCGCCATCGCCGCCCAGGGCGCGGCCGCCCAGGACAGCCCGGAACAACAACTGGAGGAAGTCCTGGTCACCGGCACCCTGATCCGCGGGGTGGAGGCCGTCGGCTCCCCGACCATCGGCTAACCACCAACGAGATCCTCGCCACCGTGCCCCAGGTATCCAACTATTTCAATCAGCGCCCGGAACAGGACCCGCGCGGCGCTGACCGCCTGCAGGTCAACCGGCCCAGCCTGCGCCCCCTGCCCGGTATCAACTCCGCCACTGGCGCCACCACCCTGGTACAGATTGACGGCCACCGCCTGGCACCGGTGGGGACCGACCAGTCCTCCCTGGACCCGGACGTCATTCCCGGGCTGGTGCTCGACCGGGTGGAGATGGTTACGGATGGTGGCTCCTTCCTGTACGGCGCGGACGCCGTGGGCGGGGTGATCAACTTCGTTACCAAGGAGAGCTTTGACGGGCTGCAGGTGGACATCGGTTACGACACCGGCGACGACTACGACGGCTGGCAGGCCTCGCTCATTGCCGGCACCGACTGGGACGGCGGCTCGGGCTATATCGCCCTGGCCACCACCGATCGCGACGCGGTATTGCTCGAAGACCGGGACTGGGCACTGCAGGGCAGCTGGGACGAGCTGGGCACCGAACTATCCCCTTCCGGCACGGAGTGCATCACTCCGGTCGGCGCCATCTCCACCTGGTTCTGGTACGGCAGTGGCTGGACCACCGACCCGAGGGCCCCCGGGGCCGGAGTGACCCCGGTGGGTGACCCCTGTGATATCGATGCCCAGAGCGCCCTGATACCGGAACAGCAGCGGGATAATTTTTACGGCGGGATCACTCAGGAGCTCGGCGACCGCATGTCGTTCAAGGCCAAGACTATTACATGAACCGCGAGACCACCTACCGCAGCTACCCGGAGGGCGAAACGATCAGCGAGCCGGGCCCCGATCAGCTCGGCCTGGTGGGCGAGTTCGTCGGTGAGCTGTACGAAACCGCAGCGGTGGGTTTTTCCTACGGCGCTCATCCCGCCTACCGCCACCGCGACCTGGAGATCGATATCGAGACCTGGGGCATCACCCCGGAGTTGGCCATTGATCTGGGCAACAGCTGGCAGTTGCGCAATACCCTGCACTACGGCAAGTCCGACAACAGGGTCGACCAGCCCCAGTCCAACCGGGACAGGCTGCTCGGCTATGTAGAGAGCGGCCAACTTGACCCGCTGGACGTAGCTTCCGCCGACGCCGCGGTGATCCAGGATATCCTGAACTGGGTGCGGCTGGATGACGTGGAGCAGGAGATGTTCTTTTTTCGCTCCATTGCCGACGGCGAGCTGTTCGAGCTGCCCGCGGGTACCCTGCGCGCGGCGCTCGGCATCGAGTACACCAAGGATAAGGCGGAAAAGCGCAACGGTGACGTGAGCCGGGACGCCACTGGCACTCTGGAACGGAAAAAAGACGACCGCGACATCAAGTCGGTGTTTGCCGAATTGTCCGTGCCCGTGTTCGAGTCCCTGGCCCTGTCCCTGTCGGCCCGCTATGACGATTACAGCGATTTCGGCGACACCACCAATCCCAACATCGGTTTCGACTGGAACCCGACGGACTGGCTGACGGTGTTCGGCAAGTGGGGCGAATCCTTCAATGCGCCCACCGTGCTGGATCGGATTGCTACCAGCCAGGGCACCTACTTTCCCAATACCGCGTCCATCGTGCCCGATCCCAACGGCGAGCGGACCAACCCCAATCGCGACGACGTGCTGTTGCTGGAGGGCGCAGGTGGCACCCTCCAACCGCAGACCGCCGAGACCTGGGGTCTGGGTTTCGAGGTGCGGCCACTGGAGGGCCTGAAGGCCAATCTGTATTACTACGAGATCGATTTCGAGGAACTGCTCGGCGCCCCCAATCCCCAGAGCGCGGAGGCGGTTCTGCTCAACCCCGAGAAATTCATCTTTGAACCAACCCAGGCCGAGTGGGACGCTTTCCTGGCCCAGATTGACAACGGCGACCAGTTCGCCGATCTCGACCCCAACCAGGTGGGCATTATCGTCGACCGGCGCACGGCGAACACAGACCGGGCGGAGCTCCGGGGTATCGACTTCGGTATCCGCTATGATCACAGCACGAACTTCGGCTACTGGAGTTACGGCCTATCCGGCAACTACTCGACCGAGTTTGACCTGTTTCAGGGCGCGAATGTGACGGACCAGTTGGAGTTCAACCCGGACCTGTTCGTCTCCGCTGATATTGGCTGGAGTGGAGACAATACGCGTGCGCGACTGACCTTCCGCTACACCGACGGCTACGACGCCAACCCCAGCCAGGCGGTCAACCAGCGCAAGGTGGACGACTTCCTCACGACCAACCTGTTGGTCGGTTATGACTTCTCCGGCTCCGGAATCACCGAGGGTTTATCCCTGCGCTTCAATGTGGACAACCTGTTTGACGAGGAGCCGCCGGAGCTGCGCACCCAGCAGAGCATCAACTACTCGCGGACCGGTTACAGCCTGGGAAGGATCTACAAGTTCGGCCTTAGCAAGAAGTTCTGATTGAATTCCGGGACAGCAATTTTAAGGGATGCCAAGCGGAGAGGGATCATATGAGTATTGAAGACGAATTTGAACAACTCAAAGCCAGGGTGGAACAAATTGAGGATCGGCAAGCCATTCGCGACTGCATACAGCGAGAGTGTCGTGCCCGCGACCGCCAGGATGAGCAGCAGATCGCGAGCTGCTGGTGGGAGGACGGCAGGGATGAACACGGTCCGGTAATTACTGATGCCCCTGACTACCCTGAGCGAGCCAACGCCGGGCACAGGTCGCTATTCAATATGACCAGTCACAACATAACGAACCACCTGTGTGAGATTGACGGTAATACCGCCTACTGCGAGTCCTACGTCATCGGCGGCCTGTTCTGGCTCGATAACGAGAGAACGACGATCGCCTTCGGCCGCTACCTTGACCAGTTGGAAAAGCGCAATGGTGAATGGCGCCTCCTTACACGTCGCTGCACGATCGAGATGAGCAGCGACACGGATGGCAGGTGGGTTCACTCGGAGAACGTCAGGGGCTTTTTGAAAGGCCTCTGGGATGGCAACGACCCATCTTATGAACGACCCATCGTCGCGAAAGTGGACGGTGTGCGTTGGTAGCAGCGCTGCTACCACACACCAGATCAGTCACTACAGGAGAATAAAGCCATGTTCAGCCATATCGTACTCGGCGCGGATGACATCCCAGTCGCAAAAAAGTTTTATGATGCAGTTCTGGCCCCGCTGGGCCATGGGCCAGGCATGGAGACGCCAGACGGCTCCAGGGTGATTTATCACGCTGAAAGCGGCATCCTGATGATTACGCATCCCTACAATGGTGAACCGGCCAGTCACGCCAATGGCGGCACGGTGGGTTTTGCGGCCCCTTCGGCCGAAGCAGTGGACGCGTTCCACGCTGCAGGCATGTCTGCGGGAGGACTCGACGAGGGTGGCCCGGGCCCCCGTGAGGCAATTCCTGGCAGTTATGCCGCCTATCTGCGCGACCCCACGGGAAACAAGCTGGTTGCCTGGTGTGTGAAAGCGCAGTAGCGCGAACCGGCCGCAGTGGCCTCAGGGCGCATCAACGCCGAAATTATAACGGACCCGCATGCCAAACATGCGGGGCAAGCCGACCTGAGCCACTTCTAAGCCATTGTTCCAGTTGCCGGTAAGGTAGGTGATGTACTCCTCGTCGGTCAAATTGGTCCCGAACAGTGAAAAATCAAAATGACTGCCTAAAACCCTCTCCCAGTTGAAGTTCGCATTCCACAGTTCTCGATCAGGCAGGACTGAATATATTGAGACCTCCTTCGCAACAGCCTGTTGCTCATCGGTGTACAGGTAAGTCAGTGACAGTGTAATGTCGCCCAGCTCCGCCGCAACCGGCACGCGGAAGGTCCCGGTCAATGCAAGTTCGTTCTCGGGCGCGTAGGACAATGGTTCGCCTTCCGCGGTGGTGGTGTTCAGCGTCGCCAGCACATTGGGTATATCCGGTGGGAACGGCGGCAACACCAGTTTATCGACCTCGGTATCGAGGTAAGCGTAGCTGGCGTTCAGTAAAAAATTCTCGTGTAGTCGCAGGACGGTCTCAACCTCAATACCCCACAGGGTCGACGCGCCGGCGTTGATGACTGCGGTCGTACCCGTTCCTGTCGGTTTAAAGTAGCCGTACTGTATCTGCTGATTGGTGAAATCGTTATAAAAAGCCGCCACGTTAAAGGTGCCGGCTACATTTCCGCTGAAAGAGAATTTTGAGCCAATTTCATAGGTGTCGACCTCCTCCGGTTCGTGTACGTCCAGTCCCGTTAAGCCGCCAAGATTGATACTTCCCTGACGATAGCCCCGCGCATACTTGGCATACAGCAGGACTTCATCCGTCGGTGTGTAATCCAGGCCCAGGAGCCACGTAGGCTCCTCGCTGTGCTGACTGGGGAACCGGTTGTCGACAATCGTTCGGGATGGATCGATTCCTGAATATTGCTGCGCGGGCAAAGTATCAAAATAATAATAGCGATCGCGTGAATAGCCATCTGTGTCGTCGTCCGTGTAGCGGATGCCGGCCGTTGCGCTGAGTATAGAGCTGAATCTCCAGGTGCCCTGGGCATAAACGGCCTGGTTAGTGTACTCGACACCCCCGGGAGTGCTTTGCAGGGCACCAAAGGATGGCGCCAGCAGGTTGTTACAGCGGAAGTCTTCGGGATTATTCGAGTTGATGGTCGATTGGATGCAGGAGACGAAAGTCGGCGATTGCGCGCCGTAGTCATCGACGGGTTCACTTTTTTCGTAGTAAAGACCGGCCTGCCACTCGAGCTTGTCGTCGATGCTGTTGCCCTGGACCTGGAGTTCCCAGACATAGCTCCTCTGATCGGTGGTATTGAAGCTGTTGTTGAGGCCTACCTGCTGAAAGATCAGCTGGTCGGTCACTGCGGCACCGGTTGGATACTGCCAGTTGGTCCCATATATCGAACTTCTCTGACGGGTCTCCAGTTCGGCGTAGGACAAGATGTTCTTGACGGTGAGTGTGTCGTTAATATCCCAGGTGGTAGTATTGATGAGTTGCCACTGTTCCTGCTCATTGACCGGTTTCGGAACAAAATTGTAGACGTCGTAGATATCATCGTTCCCCCCCGCTATCCTTTCCGCCAGATCGGCCGCACAGAAATTTCCCAGTAGGCCAGCCTCCGGATTGCAATCGATAAGCGAGGTCGGATAGCCGTTGTTCTCGGATTCAAACCAGCGCAGGATGGTGTAATTTTCAAGTGAAGGAGAAAAGTCGATTACGGCGCTGGCGCGCAGGGCGGTATAGTCCAGATCGGCGAACTTGTCAGGACCGATTCCCGAAATATTGTCCAGATAGCCGTCGCGCTCCTGGTGATCCAGGCCCAGGCGCAGGCGGATCTTCCCTGATACAGGGATATTCAGGACACCCTGTGCCCGCCACATATCGTAGTTACCAGACGAACCTCCAAGATATCCTTCCAACTGATCTGTTGGGCGCTGCGGCGTCAGCAGGACTGCACCCCCGGTAGTATTCCGTCCGAACAGAGTACCCTGCGGTCCCTTCAGAACCTGCACATTCTGCAAGTCGAAGAAGTCACCGGGACCAGCGCCGTCCCCGGACTGTTGCGAGTTCGCTCCACGCGGGGCAATGACTTCCGCGAAGTAGACGCCAACCGAGGCAGTGGTACGAAGTTCCTGGGAGAAGCCGCGGATGGCAAAGGTTGTATTGTCAGCGCCGAAGCGCGCGTTGGACTGCAGTGAAGGCGTATAGGCTGCCAGATCACCCGCATTGACGATATTGGCATCGTCCAGCTGGCGCTGATTAAACACGGTCATGGAAACAGCAACATCCTGCAGCATTTCCTCGCGACGGCGGGCGGTAACAATTACCTCTTCCAGTACTAGAGCCCCTCCCGAATCATTCAGCTGCGCCGAAGCCGGGACGCATGGAAAGCTCGCCAGGGAAGCGGAGAGGGTAATCAAGTAAAAATACTTTTGATGAGTCATAGCGCTACTCCTGAATTATTATTTCCCTCGACCCCAATGCTCCACCGCGCCCGAACACGAGGCAAGAGCGAATACCTTGTCGAGTTGTGTCACGAAACTGAGGCTGCAATCACCTTCTTGACTCGCACAGGGCGCGACGCTACCATAGTGACGAACAGATGGCAATTAACTGACCAAAAAACACCTGCGTCGGTTGCCTTTTCTACCGGAGAGGCCGGTCTCGGATTAAGGACGAGGCTCAATGGCTGGCTGAAGTGGAGTTTGCATAATGGCAAACGGTTTTCGGATGAGGGTTGTTTTATGCAAATGAACGATATGGTGATCGTCAGCGTGGATGATCACATCACGGAGCCGCCGGATATGTTCGACAGGCATCTTACCGGCAGAGATCTCGAAACAGCACCCAAGTTCGGTACTGACGAGAACGGCAAAAGTTTCTGGACCTATCAGGGCATGTTCATGCCCTCTGTCGGCTTGAATGCTGTGGTTGGGCGACCATTGGAAGAGTACGGAATGGAGCCCAATTCGCTGGAGGAAATGCGGGAGGGTGTCTACAACGTACACGCTCGGATTGATGACATGAACGCAAATGGCGTGGCCGCGTCGTTGAATTTCGGCACCTGTGTCGGATTTGATGGCGGCAAGTTCCATGAGGCGCCGGACAAGGAACTGGCGCTGAAGCACTTGCGCGCCTACAACGACTGGCATATCAACGAGTGGTGTGGAGCTTACCCGGGGCGGTTTATCCCCTGCGCTTTACTGCCAACCTGGGATATGAATGCGACTGTCGAGGAGATCAAGCGGGTCGCTGCCATGGGGTGCAGCGCTGTGTCGCTCAACGAAAACCCCACGAAACAGGGCCTGCCAAGCATACACAATGAATACTGGAAGCCTATGTGGAGAGCCATTGCGGATGCCGATATAACCATGTGTCTGCATATTGGTGCTGGTAACCCGGTACCTCACGCATCGATGGAAACACCGATTGAAGCCTGGATTACGACCATGCCGCTATCCAGTGCAGTAGGGGCTGCGGATTGGCTGCACCTGGATGCGCTACATGAATGCAATCTGAAAGTGGCGCTTTCCGAGGCCAGTATAGGTTGGATCCCCTATTTCATGGAGCGTGCAGACTTTTCTCATTCACGGCACAAGTATTGGACGCACAATCATTTCAATGGCCTGAAGCCCAGTGAGCGATTCAAGAAACATTTCATGCTGTGCTTTATAGATGACGCCTATGGCTTGCGGAACCTGGATCAACTCGATGAGAATATGGTTGCCTACGAATGTGACTACCCGCATTCCGATACGTTGTGGCCAGAGTGCCCTGAGCATTTGTGGGAGCAGATCAACCACCTGAGCGATGATCAGATCGACAAGGTCACTCATCGCAATGCGATGCGCTGGTTCAGGTTCGAGCCGTTCAAACAGGCGGATAAATCCGAACTCACGGTGGGAGCATTACGCGCTAAAGCTGCTGCGGACGGCGTCGACACCGCAACAAAGTCGTTGGGAGGAGAGCGTCCGTTGGCCGAAGGTGAGGTGCAACGCCGGATTACCTCGGGGGACCTTGCCATGATGTTTGCCCGGCATGGACAAGCTGATGAGAAATCCAGGTCCAAATGGGGTATGACTGAGTAATTTTGGCCTTCGTGTAGTAGTATCTGGCAGTTCAAGCATGCGGCGCCCCAGTGCCCGGGCCAGACATGAACCACTGCGAAGGTAAGCTGATATGACCTCTACTCGAAGGATGGGCTCGATCAACTCGGAGATGGCCGAGTCCATGATGGAGGCGGCGGATGCGATACTGAAAGAAGAGGGCTACGCCGCGCTGACCTCGCGCAGGATCGCCGAATACCTGGGTGTCAAGCAGCGCCTGCTTTATTACTATTTTCGGACTATGGACGACCTGGTGCTGGAGTCCTTCAAGCGGTTGTCGGCGCGTGAGTTGCAACGTCTGCAATCAGCAATCTCGTCGGACCGACCGCTGCATGAAGTATGGGACATCTGTATCAATACCAGCGATGCCCGGCTGGTGTCCGAGTACATGGCGCTGGCCAATCGCAATGAAGGCGTACGTGCCGAGGTTATCAATTTCATCGAGGAATCCCGCAAAATTCAGATCAAGGCGCTAAAGAATGTGATGTCGCGAAACGGTTCCGCGGACAATCTGCCAAAAGCCGAGGTATTGGCTTTTATGGGGACCAGCATGGCGCTGGCATTGAACCGGGAAGCCAGTCTCGGAGTCACGCTGGGCCATAGAGCCGTCAAGAAAGTGATCAATGGCTTCTTTGAAGTGCTCGAACCGTAATACCGGGCTGATGGGAGACCAGACTGCGGTCAATCAGGAGTTCAATGAGTAATACAATCATTAGTTCGATGGAACAGGTCGCAGCCGGCATCTACCTTGAGGGCCTGGCGGTCGACGTGACATCCAATCTCGTCTGGTTCAGCGACGTCGTGGGCGGCGGTATTCATGGGCTCAGTGCGGATGGCGAAATCCTGACCCTGAACCGCGACAGAATGTGGACCGGCGGAGTGATGCTCAACGCCGACGGATCTGTTCTGTCATCGGGAGCCGGAGGTATCATGTGGAATAACCCGGCTTCCGGTGGCGTGGGCTGGCTGCTGGAAGGTATTGATGGCGAGGTCGTCAATGGGGTTAACGAAATGGTGCCGGACGGGCAGGGCGGGCTCTTCTTTGGCACCTGCGACATCGATATGGTCGAGAGTGGCGGCACGCCGAGGCCGACGCAAATCTATCGACTGACCCGTACCAGGAAATTGTTGAAGGTAGCCGACGATGTGGGCTTCTCCAATGGCATCATGTACGACCTGGGCCGCGGCAGATTGTACTGCAATGACACCTTCCGTGGTACCTGGGTATTCGACGTGCAGGCAGACCTGTCACTGGCCAACAGGCGCATACTCGTCGAGAAGGAAGATGCCGATGGTATGGCGCTGGATGCCGAGGGCAACGTCTGGATCACCGGTTTTCGTTCTGGATCCATCACCCGGGTCAGCCCCGAGGGCGAACTGCTTCCGGCGGTGGACACTCCGGCGAAGGCGATCACGCAGGTGCGATTCGGCGGTGCCGATATGCGGGACATTTATATTAACGCCGTACCCGTCGACGGGGGGGACAACCTGAAGGACGGGCAAATCCCCACCGAACAACGCTCGGTCATGTACCGGGGGCGTTCCAGGGTGGCGGGAAGCCCGATCCTTCCCACAGAATTTGAGCTGGGTTGATAGCCCTGTCCCGCGGCATTTCCGCATCAGTGGGGTGGTGCCGCAGTGACTTTTCCGGCAGGGCCTAGCTGGAGGGCAGTGCAATCGACGCCTTGGCGGTAGCCAGTATCGTATCCTCCTGGTTGGTCATGGTCGAGCTTACCTTCAAGATACTGCGCCCCTCTTCATCGGTGGTCTTATCCACCACTTCCGCTGTCTGGATGGTGATGTCACCGGTGAATACCGGGCCGCGGTAGTGCGAATTGCAGTGGGTGACCATGCCCCACTGGCCGGCCCAGCCGGCCAGGTAATCCAGAATGTAGGCGCCCATCGATGCGCCATAGCCGTAACCCCTGGGCATCCCGATACGCTGGGCATAGCGCGGAAACAGGTGGCCCCTCGATGGACCGTAATAGCCGCCATCAGTGAGTTCCGGATTGATTCGCTGCATGGTGGCATCCTGTTCATGGCCGCCCATCTCGTCCACCCAGCCCAGGTCGCCAGGACCACCTTCAGGTAGTTTCATAGCGCCCCAGAGGTTCTGCGGATAAGCCCGCCATTCAGTGGCAAGACTCGCGATAGAGTGGGGGCCGAATACGCGGGTGGGCAGTTTATCGCCGACCTCGACGCTGTCGAACAGGCGTTTGCGGTGACCCAGGTCGTGCAATGTCTGGATCCATTCGAATTTTTTTTCTTCCAGTTCGGTGACTTGCTCGTCGGTCCACTCGGGTTCTACTTCCGAGGCCGTCAATGCGTTCATTTCTCGCGCCAGATCGGGATTATAGCGAATGCCGGTAGAGCGCTGGGTCGCAATCTTGTCGCCATCCTGGTTGTAGTAGATGTTATCACCACGCTGGAAACACGTGGGGCCGGCAAATCCGGTCTCCTTGACCACGTAATCGACACCGAAGCGTTCATTTCGGATCATGTCCCCGGCCTTGATCGTGGGTCCGTAGAACCACCATTCGTCGCCGCCAAAAATCAGGTGGGAGTTGGGAATCTTGCCAACACAGGCTGGCACCGCGCCATGCCCGTCATCCATGGCGACAGAAAATGACTGTGGTGCGATGATGTGGCCGTAGCGGCTCTCTGACGCGTAATCCCGGTCGTAGTGCAGGCGGTTGGGGTAGTGCATGGCCTGCACCCAGCGGCGAATATCATTGTTGCCGACGGGTTCGAAGGATTCCGAGCTGCGCAATTGTTTGCCCATGTAATTGTCGAGATCGGAGGTGTCCAGCGTGTGTTCGGTCATGTCGTGTCTCCTGGGATGTGTAGGGCCTGATTGTCTGCCAGGCGGTCTGCGGCCATTGCGCGCAAGTCCGCGGTTTTTACCTTATTGCTACCGGTGAGTGGCAACTCTTCTTCGCTGAAAAACAATATTTCCCGAGGCACTTTGTACCCGGAAAGATACTTCCTGCCGTAGGTTTTCACATCGTCCCCGGTCAACAGCCGGCCCTCTCGCAAGACGACACAGCTAACGACCATCTCGCCCAGACTGTGGTGAGCTATCCCCACGGTAAATGAGGCCTGGATATCAGGATGTTGCGATATGATACCGTCGATTTCCGCCGGAGAAACGTTGGCGCCGCCGGTCTTGATGATGTCGCTGAGCCGGCCTTTCCAGAAAAGCTGGCCGTCCACAGAAAAATAACCCGCGTCGGCAGTGTGCAGAAAACCTGACTCGTCGAAGGTGTCTTCGGGTGGCACACCGATATAGCCGGGCATCAGCGTCGGTCCCTTGACGATAATCTCGCCGGTTTCCCCGACGGGCAAGGTTTTGCCGGATACTGGATCGACGACCCGGATGGTATTGCCCGGCAGGACATGACCCTGGCTCTTTTCGGTGTTTTCTTCCCCTGCAATCAGGGCCACGAAGGTGAAGGTTTCCGTCATGCCATACCCGTCGAAGCCCGCCCAGTCGATGTTCGTTGTCGGGTGTTCCCTGAACGCGGAAAAGTATGTGACCCATTTGACGTGTGAAAAATCGGCTGTTTCCCAGGTGGGACACTCCTTGAAGCGCTCTTCCTGGTGGGGCCAGGCGATGATACAGGACACTTTTTCCTGCTGGATAAGATCCAGCGCTTTGTCCGGGTCGAAGTAACGCAGCATGACCAGGCAGCCGCCCCGGCAGAGGGTGCCGAAGGACATGGCAAAATTGCCGGAAAAGAAGTAGCCGTTGGCGTTCCAGGTTCTCACGGAGGCGTCAAAGTCGTACATTTTTGCCATGCGCCAGCACTGCAGGGTTGCAGCGCGATGGGTTTGCCGGATGGCCTTGGGCTGTGCAGTGGAGCCTGATGAAAAGAAAATCAGGGCGTCGTCGGTGGCGTTGGTTGCGTTTGCCGCAGACTCGATCATTTCTTCGGCGACCGTTCTGCCAGCGGCGAGGAAATCCTCCCAGCCATGGATGCCGCCCCTGGCCCTGCCCTGGTCGATGCACACAACGTGTCGAAGAAAGGGATACTCAATGATGTTCAGTGCACCGTCCGTAGGCGTTTTCAGTTGCGGGCACAGCGAAATAAGGTCGTTGACGAAATCATTCGAGGCGACCTCTGCCTCGGTAATGACCACCCCGATATCGGCGACCTTGAGTTGGTGCCGCAGTTCCTGCGGGGTCGAAAACGTGTTCAGCGCCACTACCGTGGCTCCCGCCATGGCGGATCCAAACAGGCTGAACAGCCACTCGGGCCGATTGCTGATGAGGATGCCGACTCGCGTGCCCTTATTGACACCGAGGGCCGAAAGAGCCCTGGCGACAGAAGTTGATTGCCCGAGGAGATCGCTGTATGTCCAGCGTTGTTCCATGCCGTCGAGGTCACGCCAGTAAATCGCCTCACGGTCGGTGAATTCTGCACACAGTTCCCTGACGAATCCCGGCAGGGTCAAAGCACCTATCCCGGTTTCCTCGTTCAGGGATAGTCCGGCGAATTCAGAGACTTCCGGCATAACAAGAGGCTGACGTTAATCCATATGGCTTATAGAGGCATATTGTCAATTTACGTTACGCTAACAATGTGACGAATTATATCCAGAGAATAATATGATTCTCGCCATGTCGCAACTTCGGCAGCGAATATGCCGCGCCTGCCAGTTGAAAATTCCGAAGCTCAAGTCGCACAGGACAGGCCCGCCGCCAAAGGCCTGCCTGAGTAGAGCGTCTTATAGGCTGATGCCCTGGCTGAATCATGCATTTGACTGCAGGATGAATTCTGCCGCCCGGTATCCGATCAGCATACTTGGCGCGTTGGTTGCCGATACGGGAACCTCGGGGATTGCTGAGGCGTCGGCGATGCGCACATTGGCAAAGCCCCTCAGTTTCAAGTCGGGGGCAACGGGGGCATCAGGCGAATCCCCCATCGCGCAGGTGCCGCTGAAGTGATAGGTGGTCATGGTGGCCCTGTTCAACCACTTTCGAGCTTTGGCGGGTTGCTTCGCAAGCGCGGTTCTGGACAGCAACCGGCTGCCCCAGGCCTGCAATTCGGGCTGTTGGGCTATCTGGTCAGCCAGGTGGATTGCAGCCGCCATGGTTCTGGCGTCAGTAGGGTGGCTGTAGTAGCCAAGGTCAACGCGTGCCTGGTCTCCGGGATCCCTGCTGTTGAGTCCTACCTCTCCCCTGAACTCCGGTTTGCCCAGAATGACGATGATGCCGTAGATTCGGTTAACAAAGCGCTGCAAGAGCGGCAACCTGAATGCCCAGCCGACGAGGCTCCTGATGCCATAACGGAACTTTCTGACAGCATGTAGTGGCGTGGGCAAAATAATCCGCGGCAGCATTTTCTTTAATGTCTCCTCGATTACCGAGGGTACGGAGAAAAAGGTGTAACAGACGTCGGCCTGACTCGGGGGTAGATCGCTATCCAAATTGATGCGCTGAAAACCATAGACCTGCGGGAAATAGAAATCTATCTCCCGGTTTGTCTGGTAGAAAATGCACACGTTAGGATGGTCCTGCAGGTTCTTGCCGATATCCTGGACTTCAGCCACAACCGGGATGGCAAATTTTTCCAGTTCCTCCCGCGGTCCGACACCGGACAGCATCAGTAGTTTGGGAGTCTCAAGCGCTCCCGCACAAAGAATGACCTCTCTGTTGACACGGATGGTTTTTGTCGCGCCGTCCTCCTGCAGTTCTACACCCACGGCGGTCCGGTTTCCGTCGAACAGTATCCTTTGCGCCCGGGTGCCGGTTTTCAGGGTCAGCAGTTCCAGTTCACTCTCCCGGTCATGGATAAATGCCATGTAGGAACTGCGACGCTGGTCGCCTTCGAAATTCATATCGTTGTAGCCCATGTAGCCACACAGGTCACCGTCATTGAGGCCGTTTTTCGCTATAAAGCCTGCCCTCACTGAGGATTTGACGCAGGCCTCGGTGAAAGCGGTGCCCTCGCGGTGGCGGATACGCAATCGCGCTTCCAGCGACTCGAAGTGGGGCACTATCTCCTCCCAATGCCAGGAACGGGGCCACTGCGTAAAGTCGCGACTGTCACCTCGCGTATAGACCATGCCGTTAACCGAACCCGAGCCACCAACACCAGTACCGGAACCACAATAAAGCTGGCGCCCGTCGACATGCTCCTGGGGCAGCGACATTCTGTCCCACATCGTATTTTCGTTCGAGAAGGTGTATTTGAAGCCGTCCGCAGACTTGATTTCCGGGTTGAACGAGCACGGCTGGCCGGTTTCCACGAGTAGAACAGTACCCTGGCATTCCTCTGCGAGTCGGGCGCCGACCACACAGCCAGCCGAGCCAGCGCCAATAACCACGTAGTCGAAAACTGCGCCGTTCCGCAAAGGCTTCTGGTGTATTTTTTGTCGCATGCTGTATAATGTTCGTCACAATGGTAGCATGTGTCAAGCTCGTTGAGCTGACAGCAGGAGGGTGAAGCTGTGAAGTCAAAAGGTGGTCGCCTGGAAGGCAAGGTGGCAGTCGTCACAGGTGCAGGTCAGGGTATCGGCGCAGCGATCGCCGAAGCCTATGCCGCAGAAGGCGCCAGGGTGATTCTGACGGGTCGTACCTTGAGCAAGGTCGAGGAGGTTGCGGGGAAAATTGCCAAGGCGGGCGGGGAGGCCATTGCGCTGGAAGCCCTGGCTGGCGACCTTGAGCAGTCGAAAATGACCATTGACCGGGCCCTCCTTGAGTGGGGGCGTGTCGATGCGCTCGTTAACAATGCGCACACTTTCACCGACTACCTTCCACTCAGCGACCCCAAGATGGAAGAGAACTGCAAAGTCGATTTTCAGTCGGCATTCTATGGTTCTTTGCAGCTCATGCAGTTGTGCTACCCACACATGTTGAAGCAGGGTGGCGGTTCGATTATCAATATGGGATCCAGCTACGGGATCCGATGCGAGCCAGGATTTCTCGCTTACGCGGCAAGTAAGGAAGCGATTCGCGCCCTGACCAAAACCGCTGCCCGGGAGTGGGGGAAAGACAATATCCGGGTTAACACCATCTTACCCTCGGCCCTGTCTCCCAAGGCAATCTGGTACCTTGAAGACAGCGGCACCTACGATGCCGAACTTTCCAAAGTAGCAATGGGTCGCTTTGGAGAGCCACGGGACATAGCGCCGACCGCTATCTTCCTGGTCAGCGACGAATCCGATTTTGTTACCGGCCAGACGATATGCGTCGAGGGCGGGGCGATCATGCTGTGAATGTTATTCATTGTTCACGGCCGAGATTATCAGGTCGCGGTAGTTCATCTTTCCTGAGGAACTAGGTATATGAGGGTGCATCAGCCCCGGAAAGTTGCGCTGGTGACCGGGGCGGGATCCGGCATTGGCGAGGCGACTGCCAGGCGCCTCGCCAGCGATGGCATGGCGGTTGGTGTGCTCGACCTCAATGCCGATGCCGCCGAATCTGTCGCGCGACACATCAACGAGGATGGCGGCCTGGCTGTGGCACTGGCGGCGGATATCTCCGACAAACCGGCGATCGAAGACGCAGTAGCAGGTTTGCGTGGCAAGGTGGGCCCTGTGGTGGTGCTGGTCAACAACGCGGCGATGGAGAGTTTCTGCCCCTTCGAGCAGATTACCGAAGATCAGCTGGATCGCATGTTCGACGTCAATCTCAAGGGCATTTTTTACACGACCCAGGCGGTGCTACCCGATATGGAGGCGGCCGGCTGGGGTCGCATTGTCAACATATCGGCTTACGGCGCTCAGCTGGTTGAGGGCTACATGGGTCACTACTATGCCAGCAAGGGAGGGGTCATTTCCCTGACACGCTCCATGGCGGCGGAATTCGGGCCGCGCGGAATTACTGTAAATTCTGTGTCCCCCGGCTTTATCGATACCCCTATGGCCAGGCGCGCCATCGAAGGTGGTGACCTGCCCATTGATCCCGCGCGGATTTACGGTTCTTATCCAATACCACGCCTGGGGAAACCCGAGGAAGTTGCTGCCGCCTGCGCCTTTTTTATCTCAGAGGAAGCCGCTTATGTCACCGCTCAACTTCTCGGTGTGAACGGCGGGGCAGTCGGGTGAAGGCCTGCAGAAAGCAAATGGACAGTCACCAGTCGGAGGTTTAGAGCAATGAAAAAATTTATAAATCACGTCGATCACGTGGCCTGGATTTCGAGGCCGGAGAATCTCGATGCCAATGTGGCGCAACTGGAAAAACTGACTGGCGCCACGCTCACGCGCTTTTCGCGTAAGGACATGGGATTCACCATGTGTATCAGCTGGGAGGCCGGTCTGGAGGTGGTGTCGCCCATGGAGGAGCGAACAGATTTCAACGAGTGGTTGTGGAGCGAGCTCGAAGCCAAGGGAGAGGGTGTGTCGTCGGTGGTATTCGGTGTCAGGGGCCTGGAGGAGCATAAGGCCAGGCTGGAAAAAATGGGTTTCGAGGTTGGCCCTGAGTTGGACGATCACCCCGACTCACCCTGGCACCACAAGCTCGAATTGCGCGAGCGCCTGGCCGGACAGGCGATGAATACGAATATCGTCCTTGGCGACATAGACTATCACGACGAGGTGATCCCCTTTGTCGATGCCTGATGGTGTACTTGCACAGGTCGAGACCGTACCAGAAATATAAGGAATAGCAATGAAGTTCGGTATCATCGTCAATCGCAAGCTGGTCGATCGCACTGCCGCCGACCCCTACCATCGGCTGTATAGCTATCTTGAGGAAATGGAAGACCTGGGATATGACCTGGCTTGGTGTGGCCAGCATCGCTTTTCCGATACGACAGCGTTTGGTCAGGACAGCGCGACGGAACCCTCGGCGCCACTGATGATGCTTGCGCCACTTATGGCGCGAACGACGAAGATGAAGTTTGCCACCAATATCATGCTGCTGCCGGCGCACCATCCGCTCGAAGTGGCAGAGCAGGTGAATACCCTGCAGGAGATGTCGAACAACCGGTTCATCCTCGGTGGTGGTATTGGCTACAAACCTGATGAGTTTGAAAACGTTGGCTGGAGTTTCAGGAGCCGTGCGAGGCGGATGGAGGAGTGCCTGCAGGTGCTGCGACTGGCGCTGAGCGGTCAGGCTTTTTCTTTCCGGGGCGACCACTTTCAATTCGATGACGTCAAGGTTACTCCGCCGCCCCTGCCTGGCACTCATACACCTATCTGGATCGGCGCGGTGAGCGAGCCTGCCATGTTGCGCGCGGCCAGGTACGGTGACGGCTGGGAGATCAGTTTCGCTGAACACATGGTGGAACTGGCTGACAAGGTAGCCCGCTACCGGGCACTGGCTGCGGAGCATGGTCGTCCCTCCACGCTTGCGTTGATGCGCGATGTTCACATCGCGCCCACGAAGGACAGGGTCGACCCCGCCTTTCTCCCCAATATCATCAAGGTCTGGCAGAGCTACGACTCCCTCTCTGCCACCGCCGACCGGGACGAACTCGCCGACGAGGTGATGTTTGGCGGCAAACAGGTGACCCTGGAAGATTTCGCCCCCCACCGGGCGGTGGTCGGTACGCCGGATGACTGCATCCGGGAAATCGAGAGCATCAGGAAACTGGTTGACCCCGAGTATTTCTTTATCACGCCGACGGGCGTGCCGAACCCTGATCAGCAGATCGAGGAACTGCGCCTGTTCGCCAAAGAGGTACTTCCCCACTTCCGAAGCGAGTAATAGTAATGACGATCGCAGACGTATCCAGCCATTCCATAGCGGACCTTATCTCTCTGGCCGGGCGTGGAGCCGTGGTGACGGGCGGGGCCCAGGGCCTCGGCAGAGCCATCGCCTGCCGCCTGGCAGAGGCAGGTGCCTCGGTACTGGTCGGGGACCTGAAACTGGTTCAGGCCGAGAAAATCGCCGCCGAATTGAGCGCCCTTCACGATGTAACGGTAATTGCGACCGCGCTCGACGTCACCGATTCGGCAACGGTAACCGCGGCGGCGGAACTGGCACGGAGCGAGTTTGGTGGCATCGATATCTGGGTCAACAATGCCGGGCTCTATCCCAACGTCGGCCTGTTCGACATGGATGATGAGATCTGGGACCAGGTTATGGCGGTAAACTTACGCGGCGTAATGGCCGGCTCCCGTGAAGCCGCCCGACAAATGATCGACAGGGGTGGTGGCGTCATCATCAACGTGGTTTCGACCGCCGGATTCAAGGGAGTGGCACCGGGTGTGTCCGCCTATGTGGCTTCCAAGCACGGGGTCCGGGGCATGGTCAAACAAATGGCCATTGAGCTGGCTCCTCACGATATACGGGTGCTCGGAGTGGCGCCCACCTTCTGCGAGACGGAAGGTAATATGGCGGCTCTCAATGAACTACCGGAAAAGGTGCGCAGCGAGATTTCCGCGACCTTGACGTCGATGCTTGGCCGTGTCGGCGTCCCCGACGACATCGCCCGCGCGGTATTGTTCTGTGCCTCGGATCTGTCCCTGTTCATGACCGGCAGTACCTTACTTGTCGATGCGGGAGAAACCTGCTGAAGCGATGTCCCGTCTTCACGCAGCAACGAAGGTCACGTGCAGATCGGCCAGGCTGCGGAAGCTATAGGTAGGTTCATACCGATAATGACGGTTCGCGGCGGAGCCGTGATGCGTCTCCGAGATGCTGATGTCGGCGGTTCTCGCCAGCAGCCGCTCGATCGCGACCCGGGACTCCAGCCGCCCCAGTGGCGCACCCAGGCAGGTGTGCTTTCCTTTGCTGAAGCCAAGGTGTTCCCGCACATTGGGACGGTCGATATTGAACTCTTCCGGATGAGCATAATGCGCCGGATCGTTGCTCGCCGCCGTAAGGCATATAGTGATTATCGTTCCAGCGGGAATGTCGATACCGGCCACCCTCGTATCTCTGCGCGCCAGTCGGTAGATTGCCCTGACAGGGGCGTCAAAACGCAGCACTTCCTCCACAAAATTCGGTATGTCCCCGGGCGTTTGCCGTAACCGTTCCTGTAACTCCTTGTCTTCAGCCAGAATCCTGACGCCCATGGCGATCAGGCGTGAGGTAGTGTCCTGGCCGGCACCAAACAGGAAACAGCACAGTCGTGCAAGGTCATCAATGACTGGAACAGATCCGCCCGGGAATCTGGCGCCTGCAATTTCAGTCATGAGGTCGTTGCCCGGGTTGGATTCCCGTTCACGCAGGTAGTTCTCGAATCTCGGTTTGAGAAAAATGAGTGGATCCGGGCCTACCTTGTGCACTGCGTCACCTTCCAACTGGCTGGGAGGAGCTCCGATAAGTTCCAGCAGTTCGGCGCGATCGGATTCGGGGATGCCCATAAGGTCAGAGATAGCATAGGTCGTGGCGGCATGGGCAAACTCCGGAACGATGTTGCAGAGGCCCTTGTCGATGAAACCATCGATCAGTTGGTCCGCCAATCCGTACAGATATTCTTCGTTTTGTTTGACCCGGCGGGGGTTGAGTATTCCGGCCAGCAGGGCCCTGAAGTTGGTATGTTTCTCGCCATCGAAACACACGAGATGGCTTCCCCAGGGTAGACTGTCCCGGTGTGCCTCGATTTGCTCACTTATATCAGCACCCTCCGGGGTGAAGGGCAAGGGTGGTACCGGGCCGACCACGGCTACAGCAGAAGAGAAGGTGTCGTCGCGGCGCCAGAGAATTTCCTGTGCCGCGTCGAAACCGGTAACCATAAGGGTTCCGTGGTAGGGTTCTCTTGCCACCGGTGACTTTGATCGCATCAGATCAAAGTAGGCCTTTGGGTCATCGATAAGTGCGGGGTCGCTGAAAAAGTCAGGCTCGTTGTGTTTCATATTGCCACCGTTGTTGGGCATTGCTCGTGATGGAGCCTGGCTTCACTTTGTTCGTCATTATATTAGCGTCTCGCTTGTTATCGAGTCAACCGGCCTTTAATCATGTAAAACCCGGGTGGCAATGCAATGGCGCCAGGGCCTCAGGGACGTCACGACAAGCGCCGGGTCACCGGTCAGGCACCTGGCGTTAATGGCGGATATTGCACACGAAAGGTGGTGCTTTTTCCTCGACTTGGTATACTGTGTTCGTCAGTATGATAGCAGGCGATCAGTCGCCGCGGGTGATGACGGGAGAACAGTGATATGAACAACTGCACGCAAGCTGCCAACACGCATGATATCCCCTTCAAGATTACCGACCCGCAACGCATTCCCGCCCCGCGCTATTACGACCAGGCGTTCTTCGATCTGGAATGTCGACGGCTCTGGCCGCACGTCTGGCAGATGGCCTGCCGCCTGGAGCAGATTCCCAATGTGGGTGACTGGGTCGAGTACACGATCCTGGATAAGTCCGTCATCGTTGTGCGTACAGAGTCAGGTGTAAAAGCTTTCCACAATGTCTGCCGTCACCGGGGTGTTCCCCTGGTGTCTGAACCTTTCGGCAACAGCAGCAGTGAGGGGTTTACCTGCCCGTTCCACGGTTGGCGTTGGAATACTAATGGCGAAAATACCTTCGTGTATGGCCGCCAATTGTTCGACGAGGCGCAGCTGGAAGAAGACGACATCGCGCTTACCCCGGTACGGGTGGAGACCTGGGGCGGTTGCGCTTTCATCAATTTCGACGATAAAGCGCCAGCTTACCGCGAGACTCTGGGGCCTCTCGCGGAGCGTCTGGAAGCGCATGGCGTGGACAACCTGCGGTCCGAATGGTGGTATGCCACCGTCCTGCCCGCCAACTGGAAGACCGCAATGGAGGCCTTCCACGAGGGCTTCCATGTGATGCGAACTCATCCACAGCTACAGCACTCGCTGCCCGCGACGTATAACTCCCGCTATGCTGGAATCGGCGAAATGCTGGACTCGAGCATTGGTGTGCGGGGCAATATCGCGGCCCAATTCAAGCACTTCGAGCAATTGAGCGAGGGTATGGCAGGGCTGGTTCACCAGAAGGAACTGGATATTGTCCGTCCATTGCTTGATATCGATCTGCCGGAGGATCTCGAACAGGGCGTAATGACCTGGTTCGGCATCATCCAGGACCAGATTACCCGGCAATTGCGCGCCAGGGGGGAAAATGTTCCCGACCTTAATGCCGTGGCCGTGTCCCATCCTATTGAAGCCCTGGAGTTTTTGTTTCCGCACTACTTTCTGCTGTCCACCTTCACCAGTATGTCATCATACCGGGTGCGGCCACTGGGGCCTGAGAGTTGCCTGTTCGAGATCTGGTCACTGACCCACTTCCCCGAAGACGATCAACCGGAGCCACTGATGGAGCCCGTCGTCCTCCCCTTCGACAGCGATGAATTTCCGCCGATCCCGAAGCAGGACTATTCGAACATCCCGAATCAACAGAGAGGTCTGCATGGCGGAGGTTTTGAGTTCATGCGCCTGGCTAAGGAAGTCGAGGGCTTGATCGGCAATTATCAGCAGATTATCGACGGTTACCTGACGGGTGCCGAGCAGGAAAGAATTACCCGGGCCATTCACAAACTCGGTGGTAATTTCGATGGCCCGATCCATGACCTGGGGCTCTAGCTGCCGGACCCCTGGTACCTGAGCCAGGTGGCCAAATTCAATTCCAGTTGCCTGGTGCCAGGTTGATACCTCAAATTGCGCCCTCGCTTAACTGCGTGACGGCGTAATCCGCGGCGCGAGCGGTCAAGGCCATGTAGGTTAGCGATGGATTCACGCAGGCGGCCGATGTCATACTGGCGCCGTCAGTGACGAACAGGTTTGGGACATCGTGGGCCTGGTTCCAGCGATTTAGTACGGACTCCCTGGGATCCTTGCCCATACGCGCGGTGCCCATCTCGTGAATCGCCTCGCCACCCACGGAGTCGTGGATGTTACTCATGGTGAACATGGCGCCGGCTTTCTTGAGCATTTCCTCGCCCTGGGCGGCGATATCCTTGCGCATTCTCTGCTCATTCTCACCGAACTTGAATTCAAACCGCACCTGAGGGATGCCGAAGCGGTCCTTTCTGGATTTGTCCAGCACCATCCTGTTGTCGCGGTAGGGCAGGCACTCGCCAAAACCCGAGAGGTACATCATCCAGGGGCCCGGTTTACGCAGTGCGTGCTTGAAGTCCGCTCCGAAGCCGGGTACCTGGCCTGCCATGCTCTGCCAGCCGGTGCGTATGGCTCCGCCCTGGAAACCGTAGCCGCGCAGGAAATCGAGTTCTTCGTCCTGTCCGTCGAGGTTGCGGAAGCGGGGGATATAGATTCCATTTGGCCGCCAGCCGTAGATGACCTTGTCCTCCAGCCCTTGGAAAAAACCAATTGCGGAAGTACCAAGGGTATGGTCCATCAGGTAGTGTCCGAGGACGCCGCTGGTGTTGGCCAGTCCGTTGGGGAAGGCCTCGGAGCCGGAGTTTAGAAGTACCTGGGTGCTGCCCACGGTCCCGCCACAGAGAAAGACCAGTTTTGCGGTATAGGTGGTCTTTTCCGCGGTGTTAGCGTCGATCACCCTGACGCCAGTAGCGCGCCGGGTGTTCGCGTCGTAGTCGATACCCGCCACCACACTGTTGGCCCTGAGGGTCAGGTTGCCGGTTTTGCGCGCCGCGGGGAGGGTGGAGCTCTGGGTGGAGAAATAGGCGCCGACGGAACACCCTCGTTCGCAGGGTCCGCAATAGTGACAGGCGCCGCGGCCCTCCTTGGGTTCGGTGAGTACCGCGACACGGCCTATGGTCATCAGGCGATCGTCATAGTGCTCGGCGATCTTGTCCTTGACAACCTTTTCCAGCGCGCTCATCTCCATCGGTTTCTGGAACTCGCTGTCCGGTAACTGCGGCAGGTTTTCCTTCTGTCCGCTAATGCCGATGAATTTCTCCACGTGGCTGTACCAGGGCGCGATATCCTTGTAGCGGATCGGCCAGTCGATGCCGTGACCGTCCTGCTGGTTGGCCGCAAAATCGAGATCGCTCCAGCGGTAACTCTGGCGACCCCAGATCAGCGACTTTCCGCCCACCACATCGGCCCGGTACCAGAGGAACTGTTCCTTGTCCTCGACGTAGGGGTTCTCGCGGTCGTTGTTGAAGAAGTGGCGGGTGGGTTCGCTGAAGGCGTACAGTGTGCTTTGCACCGAGTAGTCTTTCGCATATAACTCGCGCAGTGGCTTACCACGAAAGGGGATTTCCCAGGGCGGAATATGTTCGCCGGTGTAGTCCTTGCCGTGCTCGACCATGCGTCCACGGTCCAGCATCAGCACTTTCAGTCCTTTTTCAGTCAGTTCCTTTGCCGCCCAGCCACCGGTGACACCGGACCCGACGACGATCGCGTCGAATTGAGGGTTTGTCGTTTGCATGATGATATCTCTCTAGAATTTGGGGGCTTAGTGAGTAAATTCGCGGCCGATCTTGTCGAAGTCGTAGCTGCCGTCGTAGTAACCGGGCATGGGCAGGTAGGCGAGCTCCTGGGTGGCGCCCACCTCGGAGGTGTAATAGCCGAGTACCACCAGTTCCTTGAGCCGCTTGAAGAAAGGCGCGTTTTCGTCCTCGGCGGGCTTTCTCAATCGCAGCGGTTGCGGGCCCTTGTACTCAGCCGCGGCCGCCTCCTGGGCCTTCAGGGCGTCGATACGAACCGCTTCGCCCGACTCAGCAAAGGACTTTCCGCCATTACTGGCGCAGTACTCGTCCAGGGCCAACAGTCCCTGCATGAATATTTTACGCTCGGCTGGTTTGTACCAATCGCCGACGATGGCGGCGATAAAGTCCGGCACACCCGCCGCGATCGCTCCGGGGGTGTCGGTGGTGGGGATGATCATCTCCGACAGGAGCTCCACCGCCTTGCGCTGGCCGGTGTTGAATACGGTGTTTGCGCTGCCGTTGTGCAAAGCTTCGCCGGCTAGCAGGGCGCGAGAGACGGACGCACCGGCCGCCGCGCCCAGCATGGTCAGGGAGAACTTGAGTAATTCACGTCTTTGCATTGGAGTCCCTCCGTTGTGTGCATCGATAGTACCTTTTTGTCACGTGGTCAGGCGACATGGAGGCCTACCTTGAGCAGGGGCTGCCTGATAGACCTGCCGTCCAGCGCACGGCCTGTATCAGCATCTCCACGTGCTCTGGTTCGGTAAAACTTTCCGCAGTGTGCCCCAACGCGGAGTAGAACGTGCGCCCCGATCCCACGCAATTCTTCCAGATAATCGGGTGGTCGTCGCCCATGCGAATCTCCTTGTCGAACTGCACCGGCGAGTAGGTGGTTTCGTCGAGGTTGCCCAGAACCTGCATGCCGGCTGAACGGGGGCTACTGTCGAAGGAGTACCACTCGTCGGTGCGTATCCAGGTATCTCCCAGGTGAGCCACAATAGGGTCGTTCCTCGCCTCAATGCGTATCGTGGCCTCCTGGAACTGCGGATTCATGGGGTGGCCGATAAACGTCGCGCCGATCAGGTTCTCCCGGTACCAGGGCCAGTCCGACTCGGCGGAGTCGTCGCCGGCGCCGTGGATGCCGATCCAGCCGCCGCCGTTTTCCAGGTAGGAAGCCAGTGCCTGGCGTTGCCCGTCAGTGAGTACGTTGCCGGTAACATTGTTCCAGACCACGGTGTCAAATTTCGCCAGGTCCTCCGCGTTGTGGATGGCGCCGTTTTCGGTGATGTAAATCGACCAGCCCTGCTTGTCGCCAAGTTCATTGAACATTGCCTCTGCGGCGGGCATGGCCTCCCTGTGGATAAAGGAATTGGTCTTGGAAAACACCAGCACCGCCGGGCGCTTGAGCACTGGTACTTCGGGCGGCTCGGTCTCGTAGGAGGGGATGCGCCAGAAACCGCGGGAGCGCATCTGGTAGTAGGCGTAGCTGAAGGCCGCCAGGGCGAGTATCAGCAGGGTGGTGCCAATTCGGATTAGCCATTTTTTCATTGATAGTGATCTCTCAGTAGTTTGGGCTCATCGTTCGTCGTCCATCGTTCGTATGTCGTCATTCCCGCGAAAGTGGCAATCCGGCTACTAATAGTCTGGATCCCCGCTTTCGCGGGGATGACGAAGTCCGCGGGGATGGCAATTTTCGTGGGGATGACGGTGCGCCGGCAGGTCGCCTATGGTCTCTGCGCCTACCTGCTCCATCACCTGCTTCAGCTGCCGCGACAGAATCGCCACCACCTGCTCCCCGCCGGTGTTGCCCAGGGCGGACACACCGTACATGAAGGAGCGTCCGAGGAAACAGAACTCGGCGCCGGTAGCCACGGCGTTGGCCACGTCCGCCCCGGTGCGTATACCGCTGTCCATCATCAGGGTGAGCCGGCCGCGAAGGTCATCTGCCATGCTGTTCAGCGACTCAATGGCTGCCGGTCCGCAATCCAGCTGCCGGCCACCGTGGTTGGAGACGATGATGCCGTCTGCTCCCAGGCGTATGGCTCTCTCGGCATCTTCGGCCGTAACGATGCCTTTCAGGACCAGCTTGCCCGACCAGTTCGAACGAATCTCGTCGAGTTTTTCCTCACTCAGGCGCCCGGAGAAGGTCTCGTTCATAAACAGCCCCAGGTGGTGCATGTTCATGCCCTTGGGGATGTAGGGCAGCAGGGTCTGGAAACGGGGCTGTCCGGCCAGCAGGGTGGCCATCGCCCAGTGGGGTCGGGCGAAAATCTGGGCGATGTTGCGGGCGGTCATTTTCGGCGGCATGGACAGGCCGTTGCGAATTTCGCGGGACCGGTAGCCGAAGCTGGGGGTGTCGCACAGCACCACCAGCACCTTGTATCCGGCGCCATGAGCGCGTTTCAGCAGGTCGGAGCGCAACTCGTCGGCCACCGGATTGTAGAGCTGGAACCAGGCCTGCCCCTCGGTGATCTCGGCGATTTTCTCGATACTGGCGGTGCCGACGGTACTGAGGATGTAGGGAATATTGTTCTCAAAAGCAGTTCGGGCAAGAATCTCCGAGGCGCGCGGCCACATCAGCCCCTGCAGGCCGATCGGGGCGATGCCGAAGGGGGTGTCGTACTCGTGGCCGAACAGGCTGGTCTTGAGCGATACCTCCCCGGTGCCGCGCAGGTAGTAGGGTTGCAGGCGCACGTCTCTAATCCGCGCGGTATTGGCCCGCAGGTTGAGTTCGCTGTTGCAGCCCCCTGCGAGGTATTCAAAGGCGAAGCGCGGAATCCGCTGCCGCGCCCGCGCTTCCAGGAAGGGGATGTCCGGGTAGTTGGTGTTGAAGTCGGCTTGCATCGTTGTTGTGGTGAGCCCGGCGCGGCTGACGCTAGACGATACCCGAGCCGCCGCCCGCCACCGGTGGCCGCGCTGCCTGCAAGGCCTCGCGGTAATTCGCGGCCCGATAGCAGGTAATCGGGTCGATGGCGCCGCCGCCCTCCAGCCGCGCCATGGCGAGTATGGGACTGACGTCGGTGTTGTAGGCCTGCTTCAGGGTATTACTCGCCATCAACGCGTCGTTGCTTTCCTGGCGCGCGTACAGTGACTTCCGGTCGACCAGTAGCGCCTTCACATAGCTGCGTTGTACTTCCATCGCCGAGTTGATCAGGCTCTCGATAGGGTCGGTCACATTATGCGACTGGTCGAGCATATAGGCGGGTGCGAAGTCCGCGACAGCATTGTATTCCGCGTCCACGAGTTCGTTGAAGACCAGGAACTGCTGGTAGGGATTGATCGAGCCGCTGTCCAGGTCGTCGTCACCGTACTTACTGTCGTTGAAGTGGAATCCCGCCAGTTTTCCGAACTGGATGAGACGCGAGACGATCATCTCGATATTGACGTTGGGGGCGTGGTGGCCCAGGTCCACCAGGGACTTCGCCTTGTCGCCCAGTTCCATCGCGCACAGGACGTTGGTGCCCCAATCCTGGATCACGGTGGAATAAAACGCCGGCTCGAACATCTTGTGCTCGATGAACATCTGCCAGTCATCGGGCAGGGCGGCATAGATCTCGCGGGTGCTGTCCAGGTAGCGCTGCAGCGAGCGGGAGAAGTGCTGCTGGCCCGGGAAGTTGGAGCCGTCGCCAATCCACACGGTCAGCGCCGTGCTGCCCAGCACCTTGCCCCGCTCGATGCACTCCAGGTTGTGTTGGATCGCCTGCTCGCGCACCGCGGCCTCGGTATGGGTCAGGCTGCCGTATTTGTAACTGAGGGCCTGTCCCGGCTGGTCCTGGAAGGTGTTGGAGTTGATCGCGTCCCAGCCCAGTCCCAGTTCCTCGCCGTACTGTTTAACGGCGAGCATGTCGT
>JAWMQL010000005.1:0-354807 GCA_033283165.1 Halieaceae bacterium WSDMB12
GAACGCCAATGGATACTTTGCTTGACGGGAAACAACTCTGGAAGGAAAAGTTCGTGAACTGAACCTGACCTGACAGAAAACGCCGACATCGGACCGGTAACTGTCAGATCAAGTCTGAACTACTACAAATGAGTTGATCGTTGCTGACTCCAGAATGCTCTACTCCTCTCAAACCGCATGAAAGGCGTGATCCCCCTGCTATTCCACCTGCTCGCCACCCTAGCTGTTTGAGCTACCGGTGGCTGCTTGAAGAGCGAGTTCGCGAGAGACGGTTTGATCACCATCCCCCCTACTCCCTGTGCCTGGCGAATTCTTAATTTATCAATAGTATCAAAGGCTTGTTTGTTGCCACCCAGGCGAAGCTTGACCAGGCTCGGTGACATGATAGATGCCATTATCCTAGTGAGGCAACCTGCGGCAACGAATGGCCAGACAGAATCAACTCTGATAACGATCCACGATTTCAGTAGCATCGATGTCATTCAAGCCGGGGCGGAACCGCTCCGGCCAACAACGTGGCTACAAACGTCTTCGACATCAAAGAGTATCGGTGGAACAAGCACTGTCGCGGTCTTTTTGAGCTGCCGGTAGCTGCCTGAAATGCCATTTCGCCATGGACAGGAGGCCGCATAACATAAATCAAAGCTTTTTAGCGATCCTTTTTACCGAAAGCAGGCAGTTGGGCAGAATGCACCAGACACAGGTTAGTGCTTAGGGCAAAGTATTTCACCATGCGAACGTCACAGGTACTGCGCCGGGAAATAATGTGGTACGTCCTGTTTGATCTGTTCAGCAGTCTCGGCCAGTTCCGCCATCGTACTTCTTAGCTCTTCATCGGTTTCTCCGATGATGAACCCTCCGAGCCCTAGCAGCTTACGGAACGGTCTGTTCACGGGTTCGCCCGCGGCATTGATGAAGCGGGTAACGCGGTCGGGGTCCAGGTTGTTGGTGACCAGGGCTGCATCCTCGTCGCCGAGTATCATCATTTGTTCGGCGTCGACTGTCGTGTCATCAACGCCCAGTTTTCCTTCCATGACAAACAGTATGCCGCGCATCGTGGGGGGTATCGAGAAGTCCATCCTGCCGCCCTGATCGAGCTGCACGTAGGCATAGATGATCTTGCGATGTGTGAATGGTTGAACGGCGCTTACGCCACAGAAATCGCCGGTCAACACACGCACGCTACCGTGCTCCAATGTGACGACGGGAACGTCCTCCGGCTGCACGACCACCGTCCTGACATCCTCTTCATCGGTGGCGTTCCAAACCAGCTGCAAAAATTCCACCTCCATAGCCGCCGCCACCGTATCGGGTGACGGAAATTCATGGTGGAAGGCGGGGCTGCCCGCATGCACGAAATATAGCCCCCCACTCCGTAGGTGTTGGTCGCTATCGCCCTCCAGGCTATCCCAGGCCATCCAGGTTCCGCCGACCGGCAGAAAGCTCATAGCAGTTAGCCCGACATGGGGATGCGGGCGAAAGGGTGCCTCGGCACTGGTGTTGATTTTGACGAAGTCAAACAACACGATGGGGTCGACATCGGCAACCTCGTGGCTGGTACCATTACCATCTATATCGGTTGTGCCGATCAATCGCAGGGCGTGGTTGCCCATCTTTGTCGCATTGATGGTCTGGTGAGCGCTTGCCACGGGAAGCCTCTTGGTTCCGTTCGAAAGCGCTCTGGCGAACGGCTTGGATTCGCTGAAAATGCTCGTTCACCAACGAAACTCCGATATCTGCTTTCGGCGGTAAACCAGACACGCGAAAACAGCTTTATCCCCTGAATACGGAGAACACCTTCGGATCGACGCTGGCGGCCGAGAGAAGGCCGCCCCAAAGCGCCCCGGGAATGCCTGGGCTCACCACGTCCTGGCCTGCCAGGAAAAGTCCTTTGATTGGCGTTTTGGCGCGCAACGCGTCGCACATGACGCGTTCCGGGGTGACGTCGAGCCCATAGAACGCACCCTTGCGATGCCCTGTGAAGGTGACGGTGGATAGCGGCGTGGCCAATTCGTGATACGCCATAAGTTTGGCGAGTTCCGGAAAGTAGCGCCTGAATTGTGCCAACAGCGTGTCTTCGACCCGGCGCTTGAAATCGACATAGTCGTCCCCGCGCGCTCCGGCGGGCTGGTCCGCCCATTGATTGACGGAGGCCCAGTCGGTCCAGACCAGGAACTGCCCCGTGTGCTTCTGCTGCGGGCATGGCTCCTGTTTCGGATTCTTGAGCGAGCCAAAAGAGGCAACCATGCAGGGCGGCACGCCGTCAGGCGCTGTCGTCCAGACGACATCGGTCTCTCCGGTCGGGAAAATCCAATGGTTCGCCTTCGTGGCACCGGCGGCCTCGATGTCGCCCTCGAATCCGAGGAACAGAGTAAAATGCGCGATACTGGAGGGCAACGCGCGAATTTTTTCCATCCAGTCTTGGTGCCCGCAATCCTCGGGCAAAAGAGTGTCGATTGTTTCCCGCGCGCCGATATCCGAGATCACGACATTCGCCCGAATCTCCTTGCCGTCGTCGGTCCGGACGCCCACAACAGCGCCGCCCTCGAGAAGAAGCTTTTCGACTCGGACGTCTGCGCGGGTTTCGCCGCCGTGTTTGGCGATGGTCGGGATGATGTGCTCGGCAAAAGCGGCGCTTCCGCCCACCGGGTACCAGGACCCGCTCACCAGGTATGATGCGGAAATCAGGGCATGCATAGCGAAGCTCGCCTTGCCTGGGCGTCCGCCGTGGTCGCCCCATTGCGCCGCCATCACGGCGGCAAGTTCGGGATCGTCGGTAAGATCGTCGATGACCTCTTTAGTCGTGCGGCCACACCATTTCGCAATTTCGCGCCGGTTCCACCAATGGAGCATGTCGCCCGCGATCTTCGGCATCGCTCGGGTCGGAGCGACCTTGAACATCGCCTCCCGACCGTCGCGCAGCGCCTGAGTCCATGCCTCGATCGCCTCGACCTGATCGGGAAAGCGGTCTTTCAGGTCTCTTTCCTGTGCCTCGTAGGGACGTGAGAGTGACAGTGGCTCTGACGATCCGATGTGAATGACGTCATAGATCGATCCCAATGACACGAAATCCATGGGCGTATCGGAGAGCCAGTCGAGAAGCGCGCGCTCGCGGTCTTCCGGTGCCAGGCCGCTCAGGTAATGGATGCCCACGTCCCATGTGAAACCGTCGCGGGAAAAGCTGTGCGTCAGCCCGCCGAGCGTCTGATGCTGCTCAAGCAACAGTACCCTGTGTCCCACCCGGGACAGCGCCGAGGCAGCCGCCATACCGCCCATTCCGGAGCCGATGACGATGGCGTCCCAGTGGATATTCTCAGCATCAGCCATTTTGGACCGCCTGATCTAAAGTTGCACGCAGTTCAGCAATCGCCTCGTCATCGTGCGATGGAACGATCAGAATATCGCGGAATTCGTTCTTAAGTTGCCGAACTTTGGTATAGGTATTTCGCAATTGCTTTGCATCGCCTGTCCCTGGGACACGATCCTCCATGATCGCTTGCGCGCTGTAGGCGAGATCACCGATGAGAAGTATTGGTGGCCCGATAGAAGACCGAACAAGCAGTGACAGCGAACCAGGAGTATGCCCAGGTGTTGGCAAGAGCACTAATGAACCATCTCCCATCACATCATACATGCCGCCAAAAGATGTAAAGAGCGGGTCTTGGGTAGGTTGGAACTCGATAGGCGTCCACTGTGCGCCGGGGATTTCTATGTGCTCTCGCAGAACCCACTCGCGTTCTGGATGCGGTTCGCCTGGTAGAGTCCACTCCGTCTGACTCACCAGAAGTTCTGCCTGCGTAATATCGGAGATTCCTCCAATATGATCGAAATGCAGATGCGAGATGACGGCTTTCCGGACTTGGTGCGAGTCAAATCCATGAGCTTTCAGCTGTTGACCTAGCTTGTCTTCCGGGCGAACGTCGAAACGAAAAATCCGCTTCAGTAGCAAGCGCCCAATCGCTTGTGAGATATAGGCAGAATCGGTCTCAATGGCTGGGTCGAGCCCGGTGTCAAACAACACAAGACCATTTTTATGTTCAATTAGAAAGACATTGATCGGAAGTCCGACCCAACTCCAGGACGTGAGCACCCACCAGATTTGCGGCACACCGCCATTCCGATGCTCTTTGTGTTGAAAGCCGCGACCAGTTGAGAAAGCGTGTATCGCTCGAACGGCATCGCCGTCGAACGTTTGTTGATCGGGCCGGAGCTTTTGGATGGCCTCCATTCTGATCATTCTCCCGGAGGTTAACGAACACCCAAAGTACAGCGCCACGAAGTGGATGGAAAAAATACTTTTACTTACGGCGGCGCCGACTTGCTAATCGGTAGAGTAGCATGCCAACGACCGTTCGAAAAATCAGCATAGGCTATTCCCTGCATTTTGGACTTGAAGTGGGCGCTAGGCGGGAAACGGTGGCGTTTGTAAGCGCTCTTGGGTCGAGTTTTTTTGGTTGTAGCGTCGCAGTACTGACAAATTAACTTCAGCATTCGATTGAAGTCGGCATCCGGCAATCATGCGACTGCCCTGCCCCACTCACTGCACGCAGCTACCCTGAGGTTTCGGTAATGTTCGGCCCCGACCAGGTGCCTGCCCAAGTTGAATAGATTACTGACAGCCGCATGGGCAGCGACGAATCGCTGCACCTGGGTTATCGACTTGAATCGCCGCATCCCTCGCTCTCTGACCCTGGTCGCCTCGTGAGACTGTTCGGCTCGATTATTGGCATACCGCTCAGTGAAATGTATTGCCTCTGGGATGACTTTTCGGTGGGCGACCGGATAACTGCGTAGTTTATCTGTAACGATCGTCCTGGGCTCGCCACAGGTAAAGCTGCTTGCCTTTTATCCTGAAGAGGACTTCATCGATGTAGAAGGTATCGCCATAGCCTCGGTGTCTTCTCTTCAAGCGGCGGGATTAAACCGCACCGAATTTGATGCACCAGAGACGAATCGCCTCGCGGCTTACGGTGATGCCGCGTTCCGCGAGGAGGTCCTCGATATCGCGGTGACTGAGGTTGAATCGATAGTAGAGCCAGACGGCGTAGGAAATGATGTCCGGTGGAAATCGGTGTCTCTTGTAGACACTCATGAGCCGATTCTACCAATTTGTGCGACTTAACCTGGCAGTACCCTCCTGGATAATAGGGCCCGTTTATCTGCTTGATGCCTAGTCTGGGCGGCCTTGTTAAGGCTTCAGCGGTTCGGTCTGGCTGGAACCGTAGTATCGGCGTTGCAGCCAGAAGGCGACATTCACCAGGGCAATCAGCGCCGGAACTTCAACAAGCGGGCCTATTACCGCCGTGAAGGCCACGCCTGAATTGATACCGAAGACGGCGACCGCAACGGCAATTGCCAGTTCGAAGTTGTTACCGGCTGCGGTGAAAGCTACCGTCGCAGTTTTGCTGTAGTCAGCACCGGCTTTGACCGCCATGAAGAAACTGACGAGGAACATTACGACGAAATAGATGAGCAGAGGGATGGCGATACGAACTACGTCCATCGGGATGGAAACGATAAGCTCGCCTTTGAGACTGAACATTACGACGATGGTAAACAGCAGTGCGGTCAGGGTGATCGGGCTGATCCTGGGGATGAACTTATGTTCGTACCAGTCGCGGCCGTACTTTCTGACGAGGATGAAGCGAGTAAGCATTCCGGAGACAAAGGGAATCCCCAGATAGATTGCCACGCTTTCGGCGATTTGTCCGATTGAGACCTCGACAACGGCCCCTTCCAGCCCAAAAAAGGGCGGGAGCACCGTGACGAATAGCCAGGCGTACACCGAATAAAACAAGACCTGAAAGACTGAATTGAAGGCCACCAGACCAGCGCAGTACTCGGTATTTCCTTTCGCCAGTTCATTCCAAACAATGACCATGGCGATACAACGCGCCAGCCCGATCATGATGAGGCCGACCATGTATTCCGGATAGTTGCCGAGAAATACGACGGCCAGCACGAACATTAGAATTGGCCCAATTACCCAGTTCTGAATGAGTGAAATGCCAAGAATCTTCTTGTTGGCAAACACTTCCCCGAGCTCTTCATAACGGACTTTTGCCAGTGGCGGATACATCATTAGTATCAGGCCGATCGCTATCGGGATATTGGTGGTTCCTACTGAGAAGGCATTGACCACATCCTTGATGTCCGGATAAAGCCAACCGCCAAGTACTCCACCGGCCATGGCGAGAAATATCCAGAGAGTCAGATATCTGTCAAGAAATGAAAGTCTCTTTGTTAAGCCCTGTTCCATAATGCGCCTCCGTAATTATTCCCTTATTTCTTTGAGGAGGTAGGATCCGACTTGTTGACATATCTCGTCTTTCACCCAGCGGTAGGTATTTATAACCTGTGCAAGGCAAATTGCCAATTCACTCCTTGAATTAAAAAGTTACCCCCCAGAACTGCTGCGTGGTTTCGGCTCGGCCCTGGTTCGGAGTTCGGTTTTGAAAGCCCTTTACCAATCTTCGGGGTACTATTGTTTGCTCAAAGTCAGCTTAGCGGTATAACTTCCGCTAGCGATTCCATTGTAGTTCACCTGCAAAGTGGCGGACAAAGAGGCTCCATCGACAGAGCCGCTGACGGTAGTAAACCCATTGTTTTCTGGATTATTGTACGTTCCGGAAAATCGCGCTCCAACCAGGACGTCATCTTCATACAACTGCTCGATATCAAATGACGTACTATAAGAAAGTGTTCCTCCCTCGAATACTGGACACTGTTGATCGTTGTCAGGAGCATGGAAGATGTCTGATGCAGCTCTGATTAAGTTCCATGTACCCGATGTTTCGTTCAATGAGATTGTAAGCTCTCCGGTTTCGTCATTTATCTGGTAGGAACAGAAAATCGGGGTATCGGGATCGGGACTAATATTGACACCGAAACTCCAGGAAATTGGGGCATGTGAGCCGACATAGGTGCCGACATAGTCGGGTTCGCCGAAGAGTTCCTCAGCCGCCACCACTTCGTCAGGAGTGGGCTCCTCTGGAATGGCCACAAACGGGAAATACCAGCCGATCACGGGGTCGTCCTGAATAATGATTGGGTCGTAGGGTAAGCCATCAAAATTGAATGTTGGCTTATCCGCCGCCACGCTGCTGATCAGGTCTTTCGGGATCGTCACCTCAACCCCCTTCGCCACCAGTTTTGCCGATAATTTCAGCGAATCCCTGTTCAATGCCTGGTTAGCCCCGAGACTCGCCAGCCCTTTTTTTGATGGCGTGAACTCGATCTGTAACTGCTTGCCCTTGGCGTACAAGGCAGATTTCCCCCGAGCCGACTGGTCCGATGGCTTGCTTATCGTCGTGTCAATCACGGTATCCGCACCCAGAGCTGTCACGCTCACTGACTTACTGTCCCCATCCTCGGTTACCTGCGCCACCTGCTCCGCATCACCCACCACGGTACTGGCCTGATCCACCACGTCAGCTGCTGCCAGGATATCAAAGGCCTTACGGTACAGCGTGGTTCTGTCCGGTATCCGCTGGCCCTTGCGACCCTGTCGCGTTAGGGCATCCACCGTCGTGTCGCTGAACTGGCTCACGTTACCCAACGCCACCGGGTCGTACCCCAGCAGATCACGGTAATCCCTGTCACCGCTGCCATCCACATCTTTGGCCGTCACCGCCGCGATTTTGCCGACCCGTTCGAGCACCTTGGATGGGTCCTTGGTTCCCGCCAGCAGGTAGGCAATGTCCGTGAGTAAATTGACCTTGTTGCCCCCCGCGCGCCAGTCAGATGCCCTGGCCACGGCAAAGAGACTGCCAAAGTTTGGGGTGGGCTTTTTGTCCAGCACTCCGTCGCCATCGATATCCAGGTCCTCACCGCCACTGGCCACGACCACCACCAACTCGTCGTCCGGTATATCGTCCAGGCTGAGGCTGAATGTCCCGGCCGCATCGAGGTCCTGTCGTGCTTTCAGGCTCCTGCGCTCCTCCACCGGCTTCTCCAGGTCGTCGAAAGTAAACGCCTTGACGGTGGCCCCGGCCACGGGACCACGGGTTACCTTATTCTTGCCGATCCTTTTGAATTCCGGTTCGAGGAAAAACTCGTCATTCGACGCCAGGATTGTCATAAGGAGTGGGAAGTTTTCGAAGTCAGCGGTGGTCAGGGCGCAGTCCAGGTACTTGCCACCACACAGGCCCTTGTCCCTCTTCACCCAGCCCGTGAAAGCATAACCAGAGGCCGGGACTGCCATGAACACATCGTTGAAGTCGGTATCGCTGATCTCCAGAGTACAGGTCTGGCCGCTTGCGCAGCTATAGGTTCCCGAGGCTGACTGGACCGAGCCGTTTACCGGCACTTCGATGGTCAGTTTGCAGGCCGACAGGGCTACCACTGAGAACAGCAGCAAACAGCGTCTTAAAACGGGGAAATTTGCGGGGATAAAAGACAAAATGCTGGCGAGGAACCGAATCCTTGGCATATTGGGGAGTCCCTTCAGGAAGAATAAAAACTTCCCCCGATTCTGCGACATGGAAACCAGGTTTTCAAGAGTACTGTGCCGCCCTGTGGTGAAGTGCACCGGCAGCTGTAACATCTTATATTAATAGGCCATGGTGAATCGGTCGTCCGACCCCGTGGCCGTGTCCGTGCCCCAGTTAATTCGAGATCTGCCAATTATTGTGCCCATAAAAATTTTCAGGAGTGTCTGCTTTGCGCTAAAGGAGTAGTTTGGGGGAGTTGATTCACTGTCGACTGAAACGTTCCCGTTCGCCTAGATTCGGGCGTTGGTCTATGCTTTTTTGTAATCCCAACAGTGAGGCAAGTTTCTACCATGATCGATTATGAAATGATCGCTGCGAGGGAGGCCATAGCCCAGACCGGTGTGTCACTCCTCGACGTTCAGGCCAGTTATGTGGCCATTTATTTGACTATGATATTTGCCTATCTGTCGGTGGCCTACTTCGCTGGCAAGGAACTAACCAGATTTCAGCTGGCCGTCGTTACCTTTTTGTTCACAGCTGCGGCAGGACGCCAAGTATTCCTCATAACTACTGTAGGAGAGATGGCGCGAGAAAAGACAAAGCAGCTGAGAGAGGTTTACGAATACGCTCCAGAATTTGGAGCGGAAAATTCAATTTTATGGCCAATAGCTATATGGTCATCAGGCATTATTGCATCCCTACTTTTCATGTGGAGCGTTCGATACTCCAAAGCCAAATGACGGAAGGTATGTCATCTAGGCCGAGCCCCGCACCGCTTTCGCAGCGCCTGGTAAATGCTGCACAGGAAATCTCCAAAAAAGTACGGCAATAAGATCACGCCGATCGTTGCAGATTCCTCTCGGGTAGATTGGCGGAAGGTCCTATTCGAGGCCTGTCCTGATCCGGACATGGCGAAGACTATGGACGAAATGGCTCGCACAGCGAGAAATCATAGAAACCAGGCTGCGTCTTACCCCTGATTTGCAAAACCGCATCCACGATTCTGCGGTTATCCAGTCTTGGACCCCATGGTCGCAACCAGGAAAACCACTTTCGACTACTTGGGGAAGTTTGGTCCATAATCGTTATATAACCGCTGCCGATCTGCGGCGCGGCGTAGCGAAATTGGGTTTTCTATGTTCTACCCGTATCGCTGCGTTTTTTGGGGTGCGGAGAAGCACGCCCGGTGACTCCAAAGGGCAGAAGGGAGGAACGACACCATGAGTCTCCAGGACATCGGCAGTATCGGTGAACTCATCGGCGCCGTGGCCGTGATCTTCTCCCTCGTGTATCTCGCTATACAGATACGCCAAAATACCAAGGCAGTGCGCATTCAGACGTACCAGGCGATCATGGACTCATCCAACCGCCTCGGGGATTCCCTGGCAGAGCGGAATGTTGATGCGGTCTACCGCAAGGGTCGGAAAGACCCTGACAGCTGCTCGGAAGCAGAAATGGCGCAGTTCATGCTGATCGCGGGGCAGGTCGTGAATCTCTACGAAGGCCTCTACCTGCACCATCAGTCAGGCGCGATTGACGATGATTTCTTCGAAAATCGCTGGAAGACCTTTCATCGCATTATGCACCAGCCCGGGTTTCGCCGGATGTGGGATCGTGCCGGGGACTACTACGCGGTGTCGTTCATCCGCGCCGTCGAACGGCTGATGGCCGAGGAGCCAGAACCGTGACCCCCACTGGGGCACCATCCCCTTCTGGCCGAGAGCGGAACCTCGGAATGCCAATGTCTGTAAGCCCATATCGTCCCTGACAATGTGGCAGCGCTCTTCCTGAGTCATCAGGGATGAAATCTGGGCAACCGGGCCTTATCACCTATGTTTTGGCGCTTCCACTACACTGAACTGAATCCAGGTATTTGATTGACCGGAACCTGGAGGACGAATGGCAATGTCGAGACTAAACAGCAATGTGGTATCGACAAATTAAGAACTCCAAATCACAGATTCCCGGTGTTTCCCTTCAAGCAACCGCCCTACTCCATTCTACAAACGCACCGGTCCTGAGTTCCATACACCTCCAATAATTCTGTCCGTGAAATTCTGGTGATCTACTAAAAGGCCCACTGCCAGCCCGCCGGAAACGCTGTACCAAACCTTCTCACCCGTCGTTCCCGGCGACTTTTCAGTTACAACAAGGCCCTGTAGCTATTGGACTGTCGACGGATGCGGCGGGTTGTTTGAGGGAAACTATATCGGGGCGCAGCGAAGCGTGTCTGCTTTACTCTGCGATAGCGGTCGTTGGAAAGGCTGATTCATCGACGACTGAATTTTCTCTGTTCGCCTGGTTCGTGACAGTTGAACTAGAATTGATACGAAGACCGCTGTCGATCCAATCCGGCCATTCAGTGGTCTGCGCTTGTGCGCTACGCTCTCTCAATTCGTTGGAGGAGGTAAATTATGGATCATCAGGCATTTGCTCAGCTGCTAGGCAACTACGGAGAGTTTGTAGGTGCCTTCGGCGTCGTATTGTCCTTGTTATTTGTCGGCTACTCGATTGTCCAGAATACGAGAGCGACCAAGGCACAGACGCGTCAAGCGATAACGCAGAGTTTCATGTCCATTGCGGAGATCATATCCGAAAGACCGGAGGCATTTGCTCTCGGTCTGAGTTCGAATCCTAAGGATTTCGAAAAACTCCCTACGGGAGACAAGGCTTACTTCATAGCGTCGATCTTCGGCATGTTCAAGTACTACGAATTAATATTTATGGAGCATAGAGATGGCAACACCGATGACGTAAGTTGGAATGCATGGAGTCGGCACATGCTGATGGCATTTCACGAACCCGGAGTACGGGCGTGGTGGGCATTGCGGGAGACAACGTTCCATCCTGAGTTTAGAAAGTTTCTTAATGAATCGGAACGACCGAATATCATGAGCTACACCGAATTGTTACAGTCGTAGCGGCATTTCAACGACTCCCTGAAAGACTGTTCATCGCCGAAAGCAGAATCTGGAACTACCCATGACCGTGGCTATGAAACGTCTCGGAAGAGGTGGAAGCGGTAGCTTTCGATACAACGCGGCCAGCGACCGCTTTTTCAGAAGTAGCCGAAAACTATCCTGACATGGGGGGTTCGGGTTACATCCAGTCGCACCAATTTTTCTATGATTCGTTCCAACGAGGTACTGGATGCCCCCCGAAACTATGACTACAGTTCTGAAATCATCATCGAGTAGTTCTCAAAGCCCAATTGAGCGGTAATTCTTTCACGCCAGACACGATCCAGTTCGGCGACAACATTAACGCCCAATTCCCGATCCGATTCGCCTACCCGACCGCTGCGGACCTTTGCTGAATCACTGTCGGTGGGTAAGCCAGATACTTCGACACTGCGCTCTCTGATCAAACGGTCATCAAAGCGATCTTTGTGCGCCTGCATAAATGGTAACGAGGCGTGCTCTTCGGTAATCGACAATAATTCGTCATCTAACTCAATATCCATGAATTTCGCCACCCTGCGTATGGTACCGGCCAAATCTTCTTTCATGTGCTCGTAAGCCATCAAAAGCACGTCGGGGTCATTGCGTCGCTCCCACCATGACGCGAGATGCGTCCAGTAATCTCCGCCACTGCCATCTGGCGCGTTGCCCGATGCGATAAAGGTAGCGCGGACAAAATCATCTGCAGATACGGCACCCGGCTCGAGTATCCAGCCCTCCATAAACTTGTACATGGAAAAGGCGGCGTCCTGCGGGTTTCGGCACGCAACTATATAGCGCCCTCCCTTCGGTATCCGTTCAGCATCAAGATGGCTTTTGAACACACGAGGTTTGGCTGTTTGCTCGGCATTCAGGTCAAGCCCCAGGTCAGTGGAGGCTTCGATCCAGGGGCATACGCGGCTGATGTCATCAAATTCCATGTCGCCACGCGTGCGTAATGTGTGCGCGATCTGCTGCAACCATGTAGTGCCACATTTTCCATATGGTGTCACCACGACATCAGAGGGCCTGAGTTCCAATTCAAGCCCTTGCTGCCTGCCCTCTGGCGAAAATATGGGTGCGAGAAGTGCTCCAAACGCTTCAAGGTTCATTGCTCGCCCGGAGGGCGATAGCCCAGATTGAATATTGTCACTCATTGCATTTTTCCCTGGGCAATTAAATTAGATACTCTATTAGAGTTTAGTCCACTGAATAGAATCGTTTCTGCGTGTGACCGTACCCCTTTGTTCGAGTACGACTGACTGTGGGAATCTGAGCACCAATCTCTTTTCCCGCAACAATTTTTTACTCTCCTAAAGGGCCCACCACCAGGCCCCAGCCCGGGGGAACCGGTTAATTGGGAGGGTCCGTCTGTTTGCCCAGAAAACGATGAACCGCAAACACCACAACGACGCCGGTTGGCAGCAGCAGCCACCACGGCATGCCATAACCCGCGGGCACTATACAGACCGATATCGCAACCAGGCCTCCGAGCAAGGCATAGGGAAGCTGGGTAGTCACGTGATCCATGAGATCGCAACCGGTCGCCAGTGAAGACAATACCGTTGTGTCAGAGATAGGCGAGCAGTGATCGGACCATACCGCGCCGGTGAGCACGCAGGCAATACAGGAATACAGAATGTGCATGTGCTGCGCATCTGCGATGCCGTTGTAGTTCAACACTGCCCAGCACAGGGGAACCACCAGGGGCATCAGGATGGCCATCACGCCCCAGCTCGAACCGGCAGCAAATCCGGCGCCGGCGGCCAGCACAAATACAATTGCCGGCAGTGTATAGGGAGACAGCGTATCCCCGAGAATCGAGATCAGATAGGGGGCAGTCTGGAGAACGTTGGTGACATCTGCGATCGCCCAGGCCATAACCAGCAACAGCAGGCCGGTAAGCATGAACCTGGCACCGACAACCCAGCCCTCAACGCATTCTTCCAGCGTCAGTATTCGCTGGCCGAGAGAGAGCGCAAAGGCCACCATACAGGCGAGGAGCGAAGCCCAGATGAGAACCACATAGGCGTCGGCGCTGCCGACAATCTCCTGCAGTGAATCCCCCTCACCGCTGATGTAAATGCCCCCGACCACACCGCCAACAAGGCAGAGTATGGGGAGTACGGCGTTTACCGCACGGCAGGTCACGCCCTGTTTGTGATCGAAGTCCGAAAGCAAACTCTGAGCCGGCTTCCCGGCCGCGAATCGGGTCACCTGCCCGGTGGTCCGCGCCCGCACCTCGGCGCGGTACATCGGGCCAAAATCCTTCCCGGTGAGCACCACCAGGAACACCAGAAAAACCGCCAGAAATGGATAAAAGCTGTAGGGGATAGACTGCAGAAACAGACCGTAGGCCGTCTGGTCGATACCTTCCAGCCCCTGCATCGCATCCTCGATCAGCCCGACCTGGAAGCCTATCCAGGTAGTGATGACAGCAACGGTAGACACTGGCGCCGCCGTTGAGTCGACCAGGTAGGCCAGCTTTTCTCTCGAGATCTTCAAATGGTCACTCACCGGACGCGTTGCATTGCCGACAATCATGGTGTTGGCGTAGTCATCAAAAAATATGGCCAGGCCCAATCCCGCGATCACCACCTGACCCCGTTTGGGGGTTTTCGCCACGGGTATGACCCGGTTGACTATTCCGACCATGCCCCCGTTGTGCGAGACAATACCCACCATGCCACCGATAAGCAGCGTGAACAGGATAATAGCCCCATGATCGGGGTCGGTCATCGCATCGAGAATATAGATCGTCATGGTGTCAAAAACACCGGTCAATGCACCCTGCCAGGTCATGCCATTGATCAGCCAGGCGCCCAGAATCAGACCGGCGAACAGCGAGGGGATTACCGCGCGAAGCAGGAAAGCCAACAGTATGGCCACCAGCGGGGGCAATACTGACACCCAGCCCGGGATCACGTGTATTGTTCGCAGATCAACCTGCGTACCGTGCTGCTTGACTTCCAGGGTGACCGTTCCCGTGGAGGCTTGTGTGAACCCCGCACGGGTCAAATACTTGCCATCACGGGTCGTTTCCAGCGCCGCACCATCCAACGCTATGACTATCCCATCGCCCGCTGGTGAATCCACCGATATACTTGAAGGTATGCCGGCCAGAACCACGCGAGGAGCGTCGATCACGACATCGGCAGCAAAGAGATTCGGCACAGCGCACAGAGCGATCATCCCCAGAATCGCACCGACTACAATCCGCAGCATGAGTTTTCAGCCTTTTGTTATTCTGTGATAAAAACCACGGTAATCCTACCGTAACTATCGGCAGAATCGTAGTATGCGGACGTTCAACGAGCAGATTCACGATCGGCTGACCTGCACCTGTTCGCCCGACTCAGACCTCCTGGTCTATGATTGCATTGTAAATAGGTCTTTAACTATGGATGCAACGCATATGAAAAGGCGATCAGGATACGCATGTGCCTTGATGTTAATTTCAGGCAGCGCTTTTGGCGCTGATCCTGTAATTTTTCCTTCGGCAAAGTACCCAGATTATCCGTTTTCCGAAGCAGTAGCGTATGGTGGTGTGCTCTATATGTCTGGTGACGTGGGAACCGACTCAAGCGGGAAGTTGGTGGCCGGAGGAATAGGCCCCGAGTCTAAACAAACTATGAAAAATATCAGGGCGACTTTGAAACGCCATGAATTAGATATGAGTGACATTATTAAGTGCACGGTATTTTTAGCGGACATTGCAGAGTGGCCCGTCTTCAATGACATATACGCATCCTACTTTGAGCCAGGACGATATCCTGCTCGTAGTGCTTTGGCAGCATCTGGACTCGCTCTTGGAGCACGCGTAGAACTTGAGTGTATCGCGGCACTGCGTTCCAGGGGAGAGTGATAGGGTGTAATAAAACGGGAGATCCGTGACATGACACGTACAGGAGCATTTGCACCAAGGGTTCGTTTGGAGTAGTTGTGTCTATTGAGGTGAACGCAGTCGCCCCTTGGCTTTTGATGATTACGACCCACTTGATAGTGATCGAATAGCTTTCGCCTGGCGCCAGCGACAAAAAATGCAAAACAGTTGAAGAGGATGCGTTTGTCATCGTCTGGTCGAGCTTAGCGCCGCTATCACCCAATTTATGCCATCTGATTGAAGGAAATTTGCCTGTCTGGATAGGGACCCATCAGCAAAAACAATATGCTCGCTACTGTGAACAGCGGAAAGATGCCCCACAAAACGCTTTCGTATGTCAGCGTCACATCATAAATCGTGTTCGCGATCATCGGAGCTACGCCAGCACCCACCCCAGACAAAGCGCCGATAAGACCGAACAGTGCGCCGAAATTTCGGCGTGGAAAATGGCGTGTTGTGAGATATGCGCAGGCATCATATTCAGCGCCAGCAGCCAGACCGAGGAAGAAGCAGGCAGCGGAGGCGGCGCCGGCAGATTGTTCTGTCCAGAGCAGTATCGCCGCCATCATCATCGCAAAGATCCCACAGCCCACAGCCACAAAGCGCCCATCCATATGGTCCAGCAGAAAGCCTCCCAGAACCCGACCGGTTATCGTGCCAATACCGATAAGTCCGGCTATCTCAGCAGCTGCGGAAAGTTTAAAACCTTCGTCGATAAGAATGGGCACTGCGTTGATGCCCAATCCAGTGGCGCCAATTGAATAGAGCAACGCAGCAAGGGCCAGCACGATAAATCGCGGTTGCTTGAATTCATTTTTAGCGGACAGCGCCCCGGGTACCAATGCCGTCTGTTGGGCAACTCTCCTGTGTGTATCATCACGATCAAACAGCAGCAGCACCAATGGGAAAACGACCACCACGCTCATGGTGCCCAGCCCGATATAGGCACCTCGCCAGCCATAGGCCTCTACCAGGTGGGCAGTGATTGCTGGCACGACAGCTGAGGTAATGCCTGTGCCTGAGAGCGCTAAAGCCATAGCCAGGCCGCGGTTCTTTTCAAAGCGCATGGCGATTGCGGCTGTCCAGACAGTCGGAAATACCATCAATAGAGCCACAGCGAGTACGGCATAGAGCGCCAGCCACGAGTAGATACTTGGGCCCGCCAGAGAAATCATGCCAATAGACACACCGAAAATTGGGACACCTAGCAGCGCCACCTTCCGCGGGCCTTTCTTGTCCAGCAATCGACCAGCTATCGGGGCCATCAGCAATGTGGCAAATGAGGTTACCAGTGGGCCTGCGGATATTTGTGATCGAGCCCAGCCAAATTCCTTCTCCAGTGGAACCATCATCACGCCAAGGGAGTAAGCATGCATAGCGACGAGTACCATGCCGAAAACGCAGGCAGGCATAATGCTGCCATACTGCCGCCACTCATCCCATACGATAAACTGCTTTGACTTGCTCGACATCCCAATCCCTTTGTGTTCTTATCATGCCGCTTTCAGTCTGCCTGAATTTCACACGATTGTTGGCATTAAACTTGGCAATATCATGATTGGGCTTCCGCTGCGGCCAGGAACATTTGACGGTATACGCCGGGACATGAAGAAAGCGGTGCCGCAACCCGTCGCACCCGGAGACTTTCAAAACCCCTGATGCCTTGCAGCCATTGGTCTGGCGACGAGTTCGTCGGGTGCTTACGCGGGCAATCGATTGACTTAGCCAACTCCCATCAATACGGGCGCGGTTTCGTGCCACCACGCTGAGTCCCAGAAATACTGCTTTGCGACTATGAACGGGATATTGAGCGCCAAAAATACCAAATAGGCACTATGCACCCGGCGTAACCGGAACATATCCCAGAGGAACATTGGGGTAATCAGGATGAACATGTAGAGATCGATGGTCATTGGATTATCAGGCAAACTGCTCGGCAGCCATGCAATCCGGTCTGTTGCTGGCGGCATGAGAAGTGCCGTCGCAAGGATCATCATCCGCTTGTGAAATCCGGGGTTGGCACGACGCGTCCTGAGCGCCAGCACTATCAGGATCGGAAAGAGCGAAGCGATCTGAAATTGCGCCAGCAGTATCCCCTCGACGAACCAGAGCAGGTCGGAACTGGGCCCTTCATTGCCAGAAGCCGCAGCCTGTGCCAGTTCCCAGTAACCGGTATAAATCGTGGGCAGGAGGATAACTTGTACCAGTAACATGGCGGGTACTATTGCCATGGCGGCGAGACCCAGTTGCATATGCAGAGTTCGGTGCCCGGTGGCCATTAGTCCCGTCTGGCTGAGTAACAGCAATAACCATGCGCCCATGACGACTGCATGGGCGTGCAGTATGGGCGGGGGCGGCAAGCGGCGACCGGCATCTATTTCTTCTATTAACGCCAGCGAAGTGGGAATGAATCCGCTCAGGACGGCAGCCATAAACAATGCGGCCATAAAAACATAGATCCAGCGATCGATCAGTGTGGATAGTCCACCGGCTTCGCTGTCTTTTCCAACCACGGTTCCCGTATTGGTTGCCATATTTCGCCCCTTCGGCTGTGCGAGCCACCGAAACAGATCCCAGACGTAGCGATGATAGTAGGATTCGGGCAGGGCGTTGGAAAGTAATAATGCTGGTTTTTCCGGTTATAACCGGGGCGGCGCATTCCGCGAGGTTATCACTCGATCAGGGCGCGCCCCGGGATGGCCTTTAGAAGCTGGCGGGTATAGTCTTCCCGGGGGTGGTTGAACAGGCTGTCTCCCGTACCCTGTTCCACAATTTGCCCCCGATAAAGCACGACGATGCGATCCGCAATCTGCCGTACCACCGCCAGGTCGTGGGACACAAACAGCATGGTCAGGCCATACTCCCGCCCCAGTTGCAGCATCAGGTCAAGGATCTGCGCCTGGATAGTGACGTCCAGAGCCGATACCGGCTCATCCGCCACCACGAACTCCGGGCGGGTCGCGAGGGCGCGGCCGATGGCAATGCGCTGGCGCTGTCCACCTGAGAACTCATGCGGGTACTTGCGCACGAAGGCTCGCGCCAGGCCCACGTCGTCCATCAGTTGCAACACGCCCTGAGTGACACTCTTGCGGCTTTCGATGCCATGTAACAGCAGGGGCTCTGCGAGGGTGTCAAACACCGTCATGCGCGGATTCAGCGAGGCGAAAGGATCCTGGAAGATGATCTGCATGCGCCGGCGCATGGTTTTCAGTGCCGTGCCCTCAAGCGCAGTGACATCGGTACCGTCGAACTCCACATCGCCACTGGTCACGGGTACCAGGCGCAGCAGGGAGCGGCCGATGGTGGACTTGCCGCTGCCGGATTCGCCCACCAGACCCAGCAGTTCACCACGCCGGATGTCGAAACTGACGTCGTTGACCGCCTTCACGGTCTCGCCCTTGCCCGCGTCAAACCAGGTGCACAAATTGCGCACGCTAATCAGCGGTGCAACCTCCTGGTTCGCCGCGATCTTGTGGCTCCGGGGAATGGCGTCCAGCAGTTTGCGCGTGTAGGGATGGCCCGCGTGATGAAAAATTGCCTCACTATTTCCCGCCTCCACGATCCTGCCCTGCTGCATCACGCAGATTTCGTCGGCGATGTCTGCAACCACGGCGAGATCATGACTGATGAAGATCACCCCGATATCCCGCTTGCGCTGGAGGTCGGCGATCAGCTGCAGGATTTGCGCCTGAATGGTCACGTCCAGTGCCGTGGTCGGCTCGTCAGCAATCAACAGCTTCGGCTCATTGATCAGTGCCATCGCAATCATCACACGCTGGCGCATACCCCCGGAAAACTCATGCGGAAAACTGCGGATGGTACTGCCGGGATCGCGAATACCGACTTCACCGAGAAGTTCGATCGCCCGCTTGCGGGCCTGTGCCTTGCTGACCCCGCGATGATAGACCAGGGGCTCGATCAGCTGGTCGCCGATGGTCATGTAGGGATTCAGGCAGGTCATGGGATCCTGGAAAATCATGGCGATGTCGCGCCCGCGGATCCTGCGCAGGCTGCGCTCGGACATCTGCAGCAGGTCCTCGCCGGCGAATAGCGCCTCGCCGCCGTCGATCCTGCCCGGCGGGCTCGGCACCAGGCCAAGCATGCTGTAGCAGGCTACCGACTTGCCGGAACCGGATTCGCCAATAATCGCCGTGATCTTGCCGGTCTCCACCCTGAAGCTGATGCCGTCTACCGCCTTGTTGACCCCGTTGCGGGTCACAAAGCTGACTTCCAGGTTCTTTACTTCCAATAATGACATCGTGATCAGTCCCTGGAACCGCGAACGTCGAGCGCATCGCGCAGGCCATCGCCGAGAAAATTGAGGCAGAAGAGGGTCAGGGACAGGGCGATGCCCGGGAAAATCAACAGCCAGGGATACTCCTCCATGGTCTCTGCGCCGTAGGAGATAAGCAGGCCCCAGGAAGTCTGCGGAGGCTGCACACCCAGACCGAGGAAGCTCAAAAAAGCCTCGGTGAGCATCACGCTGGGTATGGTCAGGGTGGTATAGACGATGATCGGCCCCAGGGCGTTGGGCACGATATGCCGGCGGATAATCGCCGCGGGCGACAGGCCCAGGGAAATTGCCGCCTCAACGAATTCCTGCTGGCGCAGGGACTGCACCTGGCCGCGCATGATACGCGCCATGGTCAGCCACTCCACCGCCCCTATCGCCAGGAACAGCAGCAGCATATTGCGCCCGAAAACCACCATGAGCAGGATGATAAATATCATGAAAGGCAGGGCGTAGAGGATATCCACCAATCGCATCATAACCGCGTCGACGCGCCCGCCGGCATAGCCGGCTATTGCGCCCCAGGCGACGCCGATTAGCAGGGCCACTGCGGTGGCGATAAATCCAACCGCCAGGGATACGCGACCGCCATAGAGAATCTGGGTGAGGAGGTCGCGCCCGAAGATATCGGTCCCCAGCCAGTGGGCGGCCGAGGGCGGCGAGGCGCCCAGTTCCAGGTTCTGGGCATCATAGGTGTAGGGAGCAATCCAGGGCGTCAGCAGCGCCACAACGATGAACAGGCTGATCACCAACAGCCCGAAAACCGCGAGCCTGTTCTTGCGCAACCGGTGCCAGGCGTCCTTCCACAGGGAGGTGCCCTCCTCGGCCGCAGCAATATCTGTCAACACATCGGATTTCATGCGCCCCCCGAGAACTGGTGGCGCAGGCGCGGATTCATCCACGCGGCGATAATGTCGGATAACAGGTTAAACAGTACGATCAGGATGGACAGGAACACGGTCGTGCCGAGGATCATGGTGTAATCGCGATTGAACGCCGCCTGGACGTAAAACCGGCCCAGCCCGGGAATCTGAAAGATGGTTTCCACCACGAATGAACCCGCCAGCAGCCCGGCAAACGCGGGGCCGAGAAAGGCCACCATGGGCAGTAGGCCGCCACGCAGGGAGTGGCGGGCGACCACCTGCCATTCGGGCAGGCCCTTGGCGCGCGCCGTGCGGATATAATCCTGGGACAGCACCTCCAGCATCCCGGCACGGGACAGCCGGGCGATATAGGCTGCGTAGGCGGCCCCCAGGGTCAGGCTGGGTAGCAGCTTGTCCCCAGGAAGATCGCCCCAGCCCGACACCGGCAGCCACTCCAGGTGGATGCCGAATACCAGCACCAGCAGCGGGCCCAGGAGAAAGGTTGGCATGCAGATACCGATCATCGCCGCGGTCATGGGAATATAATCCTGGGCCGAGTTCGGTTTCAGCGAAGCGATGATCCCGGCAAGAGCGCCGATGCCGATAGCGACAAGCAGCGCGTACAGCCCCAGCTCCGCGGTGACCGGGAACCCCGCCCCGATCAGCTCATTCACCGAGCGACCCGGGTACTTGAAGGAGGGCCCCATGTCGCCCCGGGCAAGGTCACCGAGGTAGGCAACATACTGGCTGAACAGGGGCTGGTCCAGACGGTACTGCTTCTCCAGTGCCGCCTTGACTTCCGGGATAACGGCTTTTTCCTCATCGAACGGTCCCCCGGGCGCCACTCGCACCAGGAAAAAAGTCACCGTAATCACGGTGAGGATCACCGGCACGGCCTGCAGCAACCTGCCGCCGATAAATCGCCACATCAGTCGCGCACCTCAGGGAGTCATGGTTTGTGCTTGCCAGGCCGGGGCATAGGGGTCCAGCACAACATACTTGAAATTGAACGCCCTGGCGGCATTGCCGGGCAACCCCTCGGTGCTGGTCTGGACCAGCCGCTTCGACTTGTAGGAATAGATCGGGATCAGGGGCGCCTCATCGAGCAAAATCTGTTCCGCCTCGCGGTACAGCGCCATGATTCTGGCGGGACTGAGATTGGAGCGGATGTCGTGATTGATGATCTCATCGAAACGTGCATTGGAGAAGCCGACGCGATTGGTGTGACCGTCCGTGATCAGACGGTCGAGCATGGATCCCGGATAGGTGTTCCCAATCCAGCCCATGCGCGCAATATCGTAGTTCTCCTGGTCGAGGGTATCGAGATACACCTTCCACTCCTGGTTCACGATCTCGATATCCAGGTTCAACTCCCGCTTCCACATTTGCTGCACGGCGACTGCCACCGAGCGGTGGTTCTCGCTGGTATTGTAGGTGAGGGTGACGTCCGGGAAGCCCTCCCCGTCAGGATAGCCGGCCGCCGCCAGCAGCTCACGAGCGCCTGCCGGGTCGTAGGGCAGCCCCCTGGCGTGCTCGTAGTCAGGCATGCCCAATGGCACGTAGTTATTGGAGGGAAGCACCGTGTCCTTTAACACCGAGCCGGCGATCGCATCCCGGTCTATCGCCATGGACAGGGCGTGACGCACCCTGACATCGTCCAGCGGGGGGCGCCGGGTATTGATCATGTAGTAATAGACGGTCATCACCGGCGTCTCGATCAGCGGTGATTCCGACTGGGCGCGATAGAACGGTATCCGGCTGTTGGGAACATCCGTGGTCGCATGCAGCTGGCCACTGCGGAACATCTTTTCCTCGGTGGCGGCGCTCTCGATTGGCCGGAACACAATCTTTTCCACGTGTACCCTGTCCCTGTCCCAGTAGTAGGGATTTCGCTTCACGGTAACGTAACGCTGCATCTTCCAGTCATCCAGGACAAAAGATCCATTGCCGACGAAGCTGCCAGGGCGCGTCCATCCCGTATACCGCTCGGTCATACCGCCATGAGCCTCGATGGTCGCGCGATGCACCGGCGCGTTATAGATATAGCTGAGTTTTTGCAGCACGAACGGGTCGGGATATTCCAGGTCTACCTGCAGGGTGTGCGCATCCAGCGCCTTCACGCCTACGGCCCCGGGATCATCGATGGCGCCGGTATTGTACGCCTCAGCATTCCTGACCGAATAGAGCTGGTCCGCGAGCTGGTTGCCAGTGCGGGGATTGAGCGCACGATGCCAGGACCAGACGAAGTCCTCCGCGGTCAGGGGATCGCCGTTCGACCAGCGCGCTTCCGGGTGGAGATAAAACGTCAGGGTCGTGCCATCGGGGCTGAGCTCCCAACGCTCCGCGACGCCCGGCTTGATCTCCAGGGTGTAGGGATCCTGGATAACCAGTCCCTCGAACAGGGACCGCGCCAGGGTCGCCTCGGGAGATCCGGTCAGCACATGCGGGTCAATGGACTGTGGCTCGGTGCCGTTGCCGAAATAGAGGATGGCGTCGCGGTTGCCGCTCTCGACGTAGGAATCCTGGGAACAGCCGATGGCGACTGTGAGGAAGGCCGCCAGCAGGCAGACAGCGTACAGGTGCCAGCGCCCCGTTGGGGCAACATCCCTGTTGGGCGGATACTCCTGGGGGTTGATCGGCGGTTCCTCCCGCGGCTCACCGGTACTTGATGGGTATGGGCTTAGGGCCTTCAGTTCCAACGCCGTAAACCTGCTCGTCCGGCATCCTGGGTGACAGGAATTCGCCGGTTACTGACCAGAGTATACACTGGGAACCGAAGGAGGAAAGGGCCGATTTCGGCCTCGGCGGATGTCTCCTGAACGCCTTGTAAAACCTTAAGCGGCCGATATCCGCGGACCGGGCGGGGAGTGTCTACTTTGCTATTTACGTGCCATGGCGAAATATAGTGCGTCCAACAGGTCATGCGCTGCCCCGGGCGCCTCTCCACTAAAAGAGATCAACGAGGGCAGGCCTTTATCTTGCCGGACGCCAGTTTTCCTTTCATAGATTGTAATGTCATCCTTGATGGTGGCGAGGACATCAATTCCTGCAAGGGTTTCTGGGTCAATCGCGGTCGGATCATCGGACAGGATCACAAAATCAGCGCGCTTACCGACCTCGATGGAACCCTTCTCATCCTCTTCAAAATGCTGCCAGGCAGGCCATATCGTCATCGCCTTCAGCGCGGTCATCACATCCACTCGTTGATCCGGCCCCAGGATTTTTCCTGACCGCGTGCGGCGCGTGACGGTAGCGGACAAAACACGCATGCTATCTGGAAAGGCTACCGGCGCATCGTGGTGCGTCCCGAACATCATGTCGCGTATCACCAGCCAGCCCGTGGGAGAGATGTTCTTTGAGTTCTCGGGTCCCACGGTATGCTCGCGGTGCCAGTCGCCCCAATAGAAAGTGTGCATCGGGAACAAGGACGGGAATACACCCAGCCGCTTGTAGCTGTCCACCTGGTCTTCGCGCAGGAACTGGCCGTGGATCAGCACCGGTCGATTACCAGGGTCGCCGTATTCTTCCTGCGCTTCCTGCAAGGCAGCTATCAGCATATCGGACGCGCCTTCGCCATTCGCATGCACGATAACCTGGAACCCGTTCTCATAGCACCAGTTCACTGCCGCCTGAACCTGCTCCTGCGTAACGGCGGCATATCCCGCATAGTCCGGTGGGTAGTCGCCCACCGGATCGTAGTAGGGGCGGTCGCGCAACGCGGTGAATCCCTGGGGTGAACCATCGATCGTCAGTTTGCAGCCGCCTACCCGGGAGTGGCCCTTGTAGGTCTGCGAGACGTTCGCCTTGATGTAATCCTTGTCCTCAAGTACATCAGGGAAAGCAACGATATCGATATGCAGGTCTCCCTCCGCATCCAATCTCCTGGTCGCCTCAACGATGGCGGCGGAGGATCGACCATCTTGCGCGGTTGTGTAGCCGAAACTCGCCCAGAGCTCGCTGCCGGCGCGGGTGAACTCAAGCAGGCCTTTTTCCCCGAGGCCCGAGAGATTTTTTATAAGCACAGGGAAAAACGCATATTCTTCGAGGACCCCGTTCGGAAGGCCATCGGGACCGCGCTGGATGACGCCGCCCGGTGGATCTTCTGAAGAGGCATCGATTCCCGCCAGTTCCAGCGCCTTCGAATTCGCCACGCCCAGGTGGCCGGACTGATGTACGACAATAATCGGAACATCTTGCGACACTGCGTCGAGGTCATTCCGTGTCGGGTGCCGTAGCTCGGCGAGTTGGGCGTTGTCATACCCGAACCCCACGATGACGCTGACTTTATCTACCACTGCTGCATTGTCTTTGGCCCACCTGGAGAGCGTGTCCTGCAGGCTCGCAATGTCTGTCACCTCTCCATCCGGCGGCGCCAGCAGGTTCGCAGATAAGGCCTGCAATCCGCCCAGGACAACATGTCCGTGGCTGTCTACAAAGCCCGGCAACATCGTCCGTTCCTCGAGGTCAAACAAGTCCGTTGTCTCACCGCGCAGCGACATCACGTCGGAACCCTTACCCACGGCGATTATACGACCGCCTTTTACTGCGACGGCCTCAGCCCGGGGGTTCGCATCATCGATCGTAAGGATCGGGCCGCCGCTGTAGATCGTATCGGCAATTTCCTTGCCCAGGACCGCCGCGGCCGTAATGAGGCAGGCAATGAATACTGTCGGAAACATTATCAAGCGAGACACACGGAGTCCCCTTTGTTGTAGTGACACCCCAAAACTCTAGCGGGTTTTGATGATGGCGCCAGGAATCACAGGATGAAATTTCCCAAGGTGTGCCGGTTGCATAGCAAACAGGCGTTGCCAATTCCGGTTTACCCAAGTTGCAAGCTATTTCTCAGTAACTAGACTGGAAAGAGGGACTTCAATTTTGCAGGCTTTCGGCACATGGGAGGCGAGCTTGAAACCGAAACAACGCGAATCAGTTGATGTACCTGAGAATCCTCCATCCCAGGATTCCAGCGGACAAGTACAGGTAAATCGCTCACAGCCGGGTCCCAGCAGGTCAGGTATGTTTTCTGCCAGGGTTACCTGGATTGATCGTTATTTGGTGCGAACAATGCTCGATGTGGTCGGCAACCCACCTGTGAGCATCAGCCTGTGGGACGGCGTGGAAGTGACTCCGCCCTGTGACGAGCCCGATGGGATTCTGACCTACCTGGATCGCGGCGCCCTGCTCAAGTCGATCATCAATCCCGAGCTGTACTGGGGCGACCTCTACTGCAGTGGGCGCGTTTTGTTCGAGGGCGACCTGGCGCGCTTCATGGCGACGATCTACCTGGGTATCCGGGGCAAGGAAAAAGCCGGACCGCTGCGGTCCCTGGTGAAATGGTTGGGGCACCGAAGAATCTACAACACGGAGCAAAAGGCGCGGGAGAACATCTTTCACCACTACGATATCGGTAACGATTTTTACCGGCTATGGCTGGATAACGAGGTCATGCAGTACACCTGCGCCTACTTTGCAAGGCCGGACATGACGCTGGAAGAAGCCCAGGTTGCCAAGCTCCACCACGTGTGCCGAAAGCTCCAGTTGCGGCCCGGCGATTACGTGATCGAGGCTGGTTGCGGCTGGGGCGGGCTGGCGCTGTTTATGGCGAAGCACTACGGGGTGAGGGTTCGGGCATACAACATATCCAGGGAACAGGTCCAGTTCGCCCGCCAACGAGCGAAGGCCGAGGGCCTGGATGATCGCGTAGAGTATATCCTCGACGATTACCGTAACGTCGAAGGCCAGTACGATGTGTTTGTCTCTATCGGCATGCTGGAACACGTCGGTGTCAGTCACTATGAAGAGCTGGGCGCACTGATCCGCCGCACGCTAAAAATTGATGGGCGTGGCCTGATACATTCCATCGGCCGCCTGAGGGAGGGTCCGATGAACGCCTGGATAGAGCGCCGCATTTTTCCCGGTGCCCAGCCGCCGGCGCTGAGCCAACTCATGCGGATCTTCGAACCCAACGAGCTGGTGGTCAATGACGTGGAAAATCTCAGGTTGCACTACGCGCGGACCCTCGAGTGCTGGGAGCAGCGATTCAATGCCCGGCGCGAAACCATCCAGGCCATGATGGACGAGGAGTTCGTGAAAGCCTGGGGCCTGTATCTGAGCGGGTCCATTGCCGCGTTCAGTTCGAGTTCACTGCAGTTGTTCCAGGTGCTGTTCACTCACGCGCTGAATAACGACCTGCCACCATCCAGGGAGTATATGTACCGGGAGCACACCCCGGCTGCTGGACGCCTGTCGATCGTGCCACCACGAGCAGAGTAGGCGATGCAGACCTTCGATGTGCTGGTCGTAGGCGGTGGTCCCGCCGGATCAAGCCTGGCCTGGGCGCTTAGAGGGTCGGGATTGAAGATCGGCATCCTCGACAAGCAGGCATTTCCTCGCGACAAGGTGTGCGCGGGCTGGGTTACACCCGAGGTGCTGCGCCTGCTGGACATCGACCTGGACGACTATGGACGTAACAAGGTGCTGCAGCCAATCCACGGCTTCAACGTCAGCATGCTTGGAGATCGCCAGGTAACGTCGTCCTTTTCCGGAGACCCGGTGAGCTTTGGCATCCGTCGCATTGAATTTGACCACTATCTGCTGCAGCGCTGTGGCGCGGAACGGATGCTGGATGAGTCTCTGAGGACAATGGTGAAACGGAATGAAGGCTGGTGCATCAACGACAGAATCCAGGCGAGGATGGTCGTCGGCGCGGGCGGACACAATTGCCCGGTGGCGCGCGCCACCGGCTCCAGGTCCGGCGGCGAGCTCGCCGTAGTGGCGCAGGAGGCAGAGATCGAGTTGAACCCGGGGCAACTGGCGCGATGCCCGGTCAGGGAGGACGTACCGGAACTGTTTTTCACACCCGACCTGAAAGGCTATGGCTGGGTATTTCGCAAGGGGAATTTCCTGAATGTCGGCCTGGGTCGGGAGGACAAGGACAGGCTGCCTGGCCACGTAAAAGCCTTCAGGGCATTCCTGGAGGACGAATGCAAGATTCCGCCCGGATTGATTCCCCGTTTCGACGGCCATGCCTACCTGCTGTACAACCACGCGCAGCGTGAACTGCAGTCTGATCGCGTCCTCCTGATCGGCGATGCAGCCGGTCTCGCCCACCCCCAGAGCGGTGAGGGCATCCGTCCTGCGGTAGAGTCGGCCCTGATAGCAGCCCGTGTGATACGCGATGCGGCCGGAGACTACAGTCCGGAGCACCTACAGGTCTACCGAGAGCTGATCGAGGCCCGGTTTGGAGAACGCCGGGCGGAACCCGGTTTTCTGGAAAGATTGCCACTACCGATCAAACAGATATTCGCGAAACGCCTCATGCGAACCCGGTGGTTTACCCGTGATGTCGTTATCCGAAAATGGTTCCTGCAGGCTCACCAGACCCCGCTGCAACCTATTCAAAGCCAGGCAGGCGTGGGCCACCATTCCGGGAATAATCACGAAAACGCGCATCAACCCGGAATGGAGAGCCGTTAGCAGTTACCCAGTGGCGGGTACAACCGGCGCCAATGGTTCCAAAACGCAAGTTGCGCGAGTCCACGCCAGCCTCCAGGTACACCTCCACCGACTCCGCAAATCCGAGTTCGAACCTTCTAAGTGTGCGTGAAGTAAATTGGTCGAGCGAGGTGCGCTTGCATTGATGTGGCGGCGATCGCCAAGTGCTAGCTGATCGTTCGATGAGGTTTTCTGCGTGCTAAAATCTGCATGCCAAATAGTGTGCGGACCGATTTTGAAGCTACAAGTTTAGAATTGGACGGGTGTTACACCTTCTAAAAATTGGAGTGACATCTGGTAATAGCACTTCCATTTGGAGTCAGCACCTGCTCCCAGCGCGTGTCGCCTTTGCAAGTAAATCCCGTGTTAGCAAAATTGTATACCAACCGTTCGCCCGTATCGTTGAAGACACCACTACTCCTGCAAGTAATTTTTATATTCCCCTCTTCACTGTTGGCATACACTTTCATGTCCGAGTCCGACAGGAAACGAATTCCATTCGAATCAAACTGAATGCATCCGGTGTCGTGAAGGACGTCTGCCGGCTCTGCGTAGGCTAATGAGGTCGAACAAGCTGAAGCCGTAACCAGAACTAGACCCATAATTTTTTTCATAATGATATTCCTTTCGTCAACATCATATCGATAATCGTTTAGTTTTCATCATCAACTGTAATAATGTGAAAGTACCTCCCTGCCCCAAATCCCGAATTGCGAAACCACCGCGCTCCAGGCACTAAAAACATGCTTATCGGTGACTGAAGCTGCCTTGGCAGAGGATTCAATACCTGCAGACTCAATAGAGATTCAGCTAGCAGTTGCCTTTCTTGGCTTGCCCTGGAGGACAGAAATCCCCTGCACCGTCTTTGGTACTGGCTTCTATCTCCACGCCGGCTACTGCACCTTTGACCTGGTGTAACTCGCACCCGGTTGCCAGTGTGAAAAATACGGTCAGGGCCAGCATCAGAAGTGTACGCATTGACTTCCCCACGTAGTGGTAGCACATACCCTGCAGGCTAGTCTCAACGCGTGACCTAGGCTAATGACTTTTTATGATATCGAGAAATAACCTATCGCTATGGCTTTACGCCTTACAACTCCACGTAAGGTACTGATGGCAAAAGCTGCGGACGAACGCTATTGGATCAAGCCACCGGCGCTCTTCCAGCTATCCATGTATCGTGAACTGGAAATCGTGTGGTGGTCCCATGGACCGCCTGATGAAAGATTCGATCAAGCTGGCTTAAAGAAATGCAGGATATCCTCCCGCATCGCCATTGCGTCGCGATAACCCATGATGATCAGTTCCTGGCAGAACGTTGATTCGAACAGCAGGTAACTGGCCAGGCTGGCGCCGCCGCCACGTCCCGTTGCGCCGGTGATCTTCATGGCAGCTCGCATAGCGCGCGGCAGATCGCCCACATGCCTGGCGGCGATTTCGTCAAAGGGAGTACTGGGATATATGACAAGCAGATCCAGGTTACGCATTTCGCAATATACCTTGCCGGGATTCTCGTTGTGCACAAGGCCGAGTAGTTCGTTGACCTTTACCAGGGTATCCAGGTCGTGGTCCAGGCTGTCGATGAAAGCACTATTGAACACATGGCCTATCATCTGCGCGAGTGACGGGGAATGTGTTACCTGGCGTCGTTTTGGCACTTGACTGGGCTTGCCACTTACGCCGATGACCAGTATGCGGTCAGCCCCGAGTCGGATCACGGGACTGATCGGGGCGAGTTGCCTGAGTGCGCCGTCGCCGAAGTATTCGCGGCTGACCTTTACCGGGGGCAGTATGGTGGGAATTGCCGAGGACGCTAACAGGTGGTCGACGCCGAGTACTGTCGGCACCCCGACCCGTCTCCCCTGCCTCCACTTGGTCATCTCCGGGCGGCCCTGAAAGAACGTCACGCTCTCGCCCGATGTGAAGCCCGAGGCGGTAACGCCCACAGCATCGAGGTATCCCTTGTCGATGCGATCCTGAATGTTACGGAAGTTAATAGTATGTGTCAGCAGTTCCCGAAGTGGGTCATTGTTCAGCAGAGCCAGGGGTCGATCCCGGCCAATTCCCTGGTTGAACAGGGAACCCAGCATTCGTCCCACCCCGGCGAGCAGGTCCCCGGCACCGGATTTGTACACGGCGTTTACATGCAATGAACGCCATATCTTCTCCACCTTTTTTACCGCCAGTCGGAAATTATTGGCAGAAGCAGCGAGAGCCACCGCGTTGATGGCCCCAGCCGACGTGCCACTGATTACAGAAAAGGGGTTTTGGGCATTTTTCTCGTGCAGATCGGCTATCGCCTTGAGGACGCCGACCTGATAGGCTCCTCGCGCTCCGCCGCCGGACATTACCAGTGCTGGTTTCATTGATTTGATCTGGCTGTGCCGCCCCGCGTATTTTTGTCAAAAATCCCTCGCCTTCTTAGGCTACTCCTGACCAAGGCCCGAATCCAACAATAACCTCCACCTCAGGCCCTTGTATATCCAAATGGAGCAAATCCAGACGAGAAGGGCTGAACTCCCTGATCAGAGTCGACGCCCTGTGCCTGTGGATTAGGATATCAACGACGCCACTGTTTTCTGTGACAAAATTGTTCGAATCAATGCAGACCGTTCAGTTCCCGGCATGGCTCCCCACCACGGCGGGGAGGCGGACATTCAGCTGTATCTGATATCACCCGCCACCCGTTCACCACCTGCCAGGAGATTCTCTGTCACCTCGGTGAGGTCGGTTAAAAACAGGTCTGCGATCTCCCTGGTAAATGCCGCATCCAGGCAAATAGTAATCGCTTCAGGCTCCTGCAGGCCCAAAAGTATCCAGCCTTTCTCGGACACGCCGCCATAAATGGCCTGAGTCGGCACTTTCTCAGAGTGGAAATGCATCGGCAACACATCGGTGTCCCATACCTTCAGCCCTTCCAACGACTCGATCCGGGTCTTCAAGTACGCCTTCAATTCAAGGACCTGCCGGGCGAGGCGGAGATAGCCCTCCTCTCCAAGGTAATTCATGACAGACCATGCAGCGAAAATCGGGCCAGCAGATCGCGACACTGAAAAGCCTGCCAACTTGTATTGGCCAAGATAGGTGTCTTCTATGGTCACGTAGTGATACTTCTGGTAACCAGATTTACGCCAGTAGATGGTTGACGCTGGCTTCGGCGCGTAGCCATATTTGTGCAGGTCAGCAGAGATAGACCGTACCCCGGGGACGCGAAAATCCCAGGGGGTTAACTCCACCCCCAGCTTTTCAAAAAAAGGGGAAATGTAACCACCCACACAGGCGTCCACATGCAACCAGAGATTATGCTCTTCAGCCAATTCTCCGATGCCAGGAATCGGATCTATGTTTGCAAAGTGCCAGGACGGTGCTGATGCAGCGAGCATAATTGTCTGCTCGTTGATGGCCTCCTTCAGGGAGTCAACAACCCCCCTGCCTTCAGCATCAACAGGTGTGGTGATGATCTCTAATCCCAAATAGCGGGCGCCCTTATGGAACGAAGGGTGGATCGTATGGGGGGCAACTATATTTGGTCGATCAATGTGCGGATACGTCTCCCGGGCCCAATTACGTGCAGCATGAATCGCCGAAAAGTTGCTTTCAGTTCCGCCACTGGTGAAATTTCCCGTAGAGGTTTCTTCCGGGTGTAACAAGCTAACACCCATCGACAGCACCTCCTGTTCAATAGTCTGCATGTAGGGCGCATAGAGCGAGAAGAACCCATTGTCGGTCATGAACCTCATGAAGGTTCGCTTGCCGAGTTCCTGCACTTCCACCGGACCCCGAAAAGCCCTGGCAAAATGTGCGTAGGGTTCCGGCACAACCAGGGTATCCAGGTGGGATTCAATTTCGTCGATGGACATGCCCTGCGCGGGCAGCTTCTTTTCTAATCGAAGGTCGCTGGCTTCCATAATGGGCTCCTGTAATGCGCAAATACCCTTGTGGTTGACTTAACCCCACCACAGTAATTATAGATCGAAACTCTATTCTATAATTTATAGATGATTAACATTTTCTATAAATATTCCCCCTGTTGAAAATCTACTCACATAGTGACTCCACCCTGACGGGGCCTGGCTTGTGTGGCTCTGCGTCAGGAAAAGTGGGTTGCGAATAGGAAAACAGAGAGCAGTCCGGTAGCGTATGGAAGCTTTTTATTGGCCAGGGAAAAGGTCAGGGTCTCTGGCTTTGGGCCGGTCTACGCTTCCTTCAGGGTAACGCCCTGATCGCGTCGATAACGAAGCCAATCAAGCGATCCATGTTGCCCCGCATTTCCTCAAATGACTCCCATTGGCCAGATACGTAAGAAATGAACTCTTGATTAAAAATGCTGAAGAGGACTTTTGTTGCATCTTCCAGGTTGACCTCGGGGCGTATATTACCGAGCTTCTGGTGGGCAGCGAGTAACGTTTGCATGCCGGCGCGAACCTGACGCTCTGATTCAATTGCTATGGCGTCCAATTCTGGCGAGGCCGCCAATCCTGGTCCCATCACCTGCAGCAAGACATCGGTCGCTTGCCAGGAATCTTCCAGTTGGTAGTAAATCTGAATCAACAGCAGTATGTCGTGCAGCGGGTCTACACGCTCGGCAGCCAGGAGCTCTTCACTCTGCCGAAAGAGCTCTCTAAAGTCCTCATCCAGCACAGCCGCCAGTAGTCCAAGCTTGGTGCCAAAATAGTTGTGGACCGTCGCGATGCCAACCTCCGCTGTTTCCGCGATTTCATCGAGGCGCGTAGAGGAATAGCCTTTGCTATTGAAGAGTAAACGTGCCGAATCAATGACATGAATTCGACGTTTTTGTTTATTGCGCTCTCGAAGGCTCAATTGGCTTGCTGAGGGATTCACCTGACCTGCGACTTCTCGGAATTTATCCATTATTCAGGATCAATACTGCGAGTTTATAGCAAACGATATTGATCTACATGTTTTCTTTCCGCCGAGAGCATGCGGCTGCTGCCACGCACGTCGTTTCACAGGCGTACGGCCTTCTCTTTGCCTCGACGAAGCCGACGGATCCCGGCTAATGTCAACTCACCTTCACGACCAGTTTCCCGAAGTTGGCTCCCTGGAATAACCCAAGAAATGCACCGGGGGCATTTGGCAATCCCTCGACGACATCCTCCCGGTAGTGAATCTTGCCTTCCGCCAACCACTGCGAAACGTCTCTCACGAAATCAGGGATACGATGCTGGTGGTCCGACACAATGAAACCCTGCATCCTGATCCGCTTCTGGAGAATCACGCTTTGCAACAGGGACATTCGGTCCGGTCCGGGGGGCAACTCGGTCTGGTTGTAGTGAGCAATCAGACCGCAGACCGGCACTCTGGCGAAGACATTTAACAAGGGCATCACCGCTTCCCAGGAGGAACCGCCGACGTTTTCAAAGTAGACATCGATACCATTCGGGCAGTGCGAAGCCAGTTGCTCCGCCATATCGTCGTCGTAATGACTGACGCAGGCATCGTAGCCAAGGGTATCTACGGCGTATTGACACTTTTCCCGGGCGCCGGCAATACCGACCACGCGGCAGCCTTTGATCCTGGCTATCTGGCCCACAACCGAGCCCACTGCGCCGGTTGACGCTGCCAGCACTACCGTTTCACCGGGTTTTGGTTGCCCCAAATCGAACAGACCCACGTAGGCGGTAAGGCCGGGCATACCCAGAACCCCCAGCCCATAGGAGGGTGGCTGTATCCTCGGGTCCAGCAAGCTGACACCGGTACCGTCCGTCAGGGCATACTCCTGCCAGCCGGAGAACGCGCTAACCAGTTTTCCTTCGGGCAGGCTCTCATTGCGGGATTTCACCACGCGGCTGATGGTACCGCCCACCATAACGTCATCCACCTTGACGCTCTCTGCATAGCTGGGACCAGCGGACATGCGACCACGCATGTAGGGGTCGAGTGACAGATACATTGTTTGCAGGAGCGCCTGGCCCGCTACGGGCTCCGGAATGGCCTGCTGCTCCAGGCGAAAATTTTCCAGCGTAGGTTTGCCTCGCGGGCGGGAAGCCAACACTATCCGCCGATTAACCGCCTCGCCAGCGAATAGCGTCGGTGCGAACGCCAGGGTGCCAATGGCTGCTGTCGAAAATTCCCTTCGAGTGATAGGCATTAGTCATTCTCCTGTAGAGAGCCAGTGTTGAGGGTACAGATAAGCGTAGTTCAGGTTGAACAAATGTGAGACCGCAACGTGAGTTCTCAGGAACCGTCGCCTTCGCGTGGCAGATTCAAACGCCACGCCCGTCGTTTATGTTGACGAGAACTTCACCAGCGATGAAGATGCAGCATGACTCCAAAGACGGTTAATCAAAGGTCAGTCCATACATTGTCTACTCGCCAGTGGGTTGGATTGATTGTTGTTTATCTCTCTATTCCACTGGTTTTATTTCTATGCGGTGGGGACCTCAGTTGGTGGCAGGCGTGGCTGTATTCCCTACTGATCTTAGCCGCCGGCATAGGGGGGCGGATTTGGGTGGAGCAGCGGCATCCCGGTTTATTGGCCGAACGGCAAAGCATCGAGAACATCAAATGCGCAAAAGCCTGGGACAAAGTACTTGCTCCGCTAATGGCGCTGAGTTTGGCGTATCCGATGGTAATAATAGCAGGGCTGGATCACCGCTATGGTTGGTCTCCCTTGTTTCCGCTATGGCTCATCATGATCGGCTTCATCTTGATCACACTCGGGTACACATTCGCTGCCTGGGCATTGGCAGAGAACCGCTTTTTCTACACCTTGGTGCAAATTCGGTTAGAGCAAGGGCATGCGGTGTGTGACAGTGGTCCGTACCGGATTGTTCGGCACCCCGGTTACGCTGGAAATGTCTTGCCGCTGCTGGGTATGGCGTTTGCCTTCAGCTCGGTCTGGATACTTATTCCCGCTGCTGTGGCGCTGATCATAACGGTGATCAGAACCGCGTTGGAGGATCAGGCTCTCCAGGATGAATTGCCGGGTTATAGAGCCTATGCGCGGCGTGTGCGTTATCGGTTGATTCCCGGTATATACTGAGAGGCGATACTCGCCGTTATGGACAGGACGTTTGCCGCTGTCCGGTCACAGACTCCCGACGATTGGCGAGCGATTCAGTTGGCCGAAGGGACAACTTTATCCTTCAGGCCGAGCGCTGATGAAAAATCAGATCTGCTTGAGATGCGAATCGCCAGCAATGAAGAGTTCATCGCCGATCTCAAGCCAGACGGGCATGAGTATGTAGAACGCTGGACAGGAGAACTTACTATTTTGATCAGGGGGCCAATTGCTGTGGTATGGGGAGAGTATGAATTTTGGATGGATGGCGATTTTTCCCACGGCGGTGTCGACTCTGCCGATCTGGTCAAAATAAATGGAGAATGGAAGGCGGCCAACTTCATGTGGACTGTGGAGAAAGAAGGCTGCCCATGAGCGAAGCGATAGTAGAGCCAGACAGCGTATGAAATGATATCGTGTGGCAACCGGTGTCATTCATAGGCATTCGTGGCTGAATTGTATCAATCCGGGCCAGTCAACTTGTCAGCACCTGTACTCAGGTTTTGTGGAGGAAACTACATTGACCAAAAAAATAGCATTTGTAGCCAGTCGTGGCCCGGACGCACAGGAAGCTCTGGATATTCTATCCCAGCGCTACGAGTCGGTCAGTCCGGAAGACGCCGACGTCATTGTCGCCCTGGGCGGCGACGGCTTCATGCTGGAGGCGATCCACCGCAATTTGGCCCATAAGCTGCCCATATATGGCATGAACCGCGGAACCGTGGGCTTTCTGCTGAACTCTTTCGATGTAGATGATCTGCAAGGCCGGCTGGAGAATGCCCACGAGGAAAAACTGCGCCCTCTGCGCATGCGGGTAACCACCGATTCGGGTGTCCAGCAGGATTCCCACGCATACAATGAGGTCTCCCTGCTGCGACAGACCCGCCAGGCCGCTAATATTCGTGTGGCAGTGGACGGCAAAGTGCGCATTGACTGCCTGATGTGCGACGGTTGCCTGGTCGCGACCCCCGCCGGCAGTACCGCCTATAACCTGTCGGCTCACGGCCCCATTTTGCCGATTGGCTCGGGTGTGCTCGCCCTGACCCCAATCAGCGCCTTCCGTCCACGCCGATGGAAGGGTGCGGTACTGCCCGAAGATACGCTGATCACCCTGACCATTCTCGACAACTACAAGCGGCCCGTCAGCGCAGTGGCTGATGCTCACGAGGTGCGCAACGTGGCGGAAGTGGAGGTAAGCGTGGATAAGGAAAGAGAGGTAACGCTACTGTTTGATTCTCACCACAATCTCGAAGAGCGCATTCTCAACGAGCAGTTTACCCCCTGAATTTGTTTCCACTGCCGGGCAGGTATAACTGGCTCTAACATGCTGGAGAAGAGTTTCTCGATTAAGTTAGTCGTGACGCAAAACACGTTTGCTCGGATTCTGGGGCAGCGTGGGTAACTATCAACGATGATTTACCTCAGTGACCTGGCATACAAAACAGGCCGCGTTAGGCGATGGGAAGGCAGATTTCCCGATGGGACCGGATTATCTCCTGCTGTCAGTCAGTGTGTCGCTATCATGCCGGTTTCGCTCCGATCGTCGGCTGAATATTGGAATTCAGACGGAACAGGTTGCGCGGGTCGTAACGATTTTTTACCTCCACCAGGCGAGAATAGTTAACGCCAAAGTTGCTCCAGGTCTTGCGTGGAGTATCCTCGTTCAGGTTGATATAGAACCCGCTCATATGGGGAGCAACGGCTGTGTAGTAGTCGCGAACCCTGGCGATGCGTAGATCAGATTCCGAAGGATCGTCCCAGACCGCATCAATACCAAAATTGATGGCGGCGTCGCGATGGGCGAACGCTGTCGCGGTTGGCGGAACACGAGCCACTGCGCCGCCGAGATGCTCAAACCAGACATCGGGAAGGAATTCTCCCTCAAAATTCTCCACCATGGCGTCGATTGCTGCGCTTGTGAGCTGTTTTACAAAACCAGACTTCAGGTAGGCGAGGCGTCCCGGCGCGTAGTAACTGTCGGCGGAAGTTTGCAACACCTGGTAAGACATCGGTGCAACCTTGTCGCTGTACGGTTTGCCAAAGGCACGCAGCGGGGAGATGACCTTTTCACCCGTGGCCGGATCGCCCGCGTAGCACACCGTCACGTATATATACCTCTCCCCCGAGTCGGAAACGCCGAATCCGGGCTCGATGCTGCATTCATCGGGTAGCGTCTGGTAAAACTCCCCCAGAAAGTTCAACAGATCCTTCGCCTGGTCGAAGGAATACTCCAGGTTGCCCGCCAGCGGTTTGGCCGGGAAGGGGTGAATACGATACTGAAGGTCCGTTGCCACACCGAAGTTCCCACCGCCGCCGCGAATCGCCCAGAACAGGTCGGGGTGCTCGGCGGCGGAGACGCGTCGAACCTGTCCATCTGCCGTAACCAGCGTCGCCGCGAGAAGATTATCGACAGCCAGGCCGAATTTTCGATTGACCCTGCCCAATCCGCCTCCCAGCGTGAAGCCACCGATGCCCGTATGGGAAACCACGCCTGTCGTTGTAATCATGCCGTGGGCCAACGCGCCGGTATCCAGTTGCGCCAGTAGGGCACCACCGCCGGCGGTCATCGTGCCCGCCTTCGCATCGACAGTCAGGTCACGCATTGTACTGAGATCGATCACCATACCCCGGTTACAGGAGGATTTTCCCGGGAAGCTGTGTCCTCCCCCTTTCACTGCCAGCAACAGATTCCGTTCCGACGCGAAAGTCACCGCCTTGGCAACATCGGCCGTATCGGCACACAGGGCGATGAGGGCGGGATGCTTGTCAATCATACCGTTCCACAGCCTGCGGACCGATTCGTAGCGGGCATCGTCGGGCAGGATCAGTGGGCCTTCCAGGCTATCGGCCAGTTCCTCGAGGGCCGCCTTTTCAATCGTAACCGCCTCGCCCTCGGCACCGACCGCGGTGATATCGGTGCCGACTTTGAGCAGAGCGCTCGCGCCGCGGGTATAAGCGGATGCCGCCAGGGCCGTGCTGAGGGAATTGATGCAAAAGGTACGTCTTTTCATGCCACTGGACCTCCGAATCCTAATTCGTGGACGGTGGACCCGGATCAGTATAGTAGGTTCTGAAATATATTCGTTTCGGGTAACCTTTTTCTGTTATTAATCCTGAGATTGCCTCCCGGGGGCAGCCTATTTGACAGTACCTTCCCCCGAATCAACCGCGGCTTCCCCTGGCTCGCCAGGTCGCGACAGCACGTTGCGCTGCAGGCCCGGGAGTGACTCGCCTGCGGCTTCGTTAGCCAACATGTTCAGGCGCTCGAGACTGACACGTCCTCGGGCGGCGGCAAGTTCGCGCGCCACATCATCCAGGCAGGCCCGACCGCCGGAAGCCTTGCGGATCTGCCGGTCCAGATGTTCCAACACCCCGACGGCGCGCGCCGTCACCGCGCCTGATGAGCGCTCTACCAGCAGCGAGTCGGCCTCACTACCCCACTGCGCAAGCTCGTCCAACGTCTCCTGGTATCGCTTTTCACTCATACCGCCCGACCGGTACAGCAGATTGACGGCGTAGTACTCCGCCAGACCCTCCACAATCCAGTCGCTCTCCTTATCCCCATGGATACCGGTTGCCACGTGTACCAGTTCATGGATCAGGCTGCTGGTCCGGTTACCACTGACCAGGGGCCGACTGCCGTGCATGAACAGAGAGCGGGTACCCGAGAGGCCGCCCAGCCACATGGGTTCACGGGCGGTCACCACCAGCAGGCGTTCGGGGAACTCCGGAAAGACCGCCGTCACCTCGGGCAGGACCCAGTTTAGAAAGGCCAGCGTGTCCTGGAGACGGATATCCTCGCCGCGAGGCGCCGCGATCCGGGTTTCGATGCCATCGATCACGTCAGAGCGGGACGTAATCCGTCCCAGCATCAACCAGCCCTTGGGCCGGATCAGCCCGCGACCTGGGTCAACCAGCCGGTAGCGGTTCTCACCGTCTTGTTCGTAGGGCGCCGCTACTGACCAGTCTGGCGGGAGTTCGAACTGTAACCAGGCTCGGGATTTAAGCGTTTTCGGGGCGGTGACGGCCATGGGGGGAATCATCTCGTCACTGCGCAGGATCGACCAGTCGTCGTTGATGTAGGAATCAAAGCGACCGCTGGTCTTTTTTTCCTTGATCACGAAGCGATAGCGTAACCTGGCCAGCGGCCCCGATGGTCGCCAGATGGCCTTGTCACCGTCAATGTCCAGGCCCCGCTCACTGCTGGGCGAAAGATGGCGACCGGGGTCAAGGTGCAGGACCACCCTGCTGGGCAAATCCTCGCCACGCAATTCAATTTCAACCCGCGCGATGCCCTCTTCGGGCTCGATTTCAGCGTGGTACTCAACATTGTAGGTAGCACCGGCTACTGCGAAAGGCCAAAGCAGGAGCAGTGTTGCCCCGAATAATCGCCCTGCCGATCTCGATATCAACGTGTACATTCCTTCTCCCGGCGGGGTCGTAGGTCCTGCTAATCCCGGATTTTTCTCCCGGCGCCGACCGGGCCGGCGACGCCATCAGTGTAGCGTGCAATCGGAATTCGCGCATCGTCGATGGATTGAAGTAAATCAGCTAGTTTGCTTCCGCTAACTGGCGGCTCGACCGGAGCAGATTGCCGCTGTTGCTATACTTAGCACGGGCTGCGGGAAGAACAGCAGGAGGGTCCATCGCATGCTGTTGGCCGAACTAAAGCGCCGCAATGTCTTTCGGGCGGCGGCTGCCTACCTGGCGCTGGGCTGGGTGGTGATCGAGGTGGCGGAGACCACGGTGCCCCTGCTGCAATTGCCATCCTGGCTGCCCACCGCGGCCCTGTGGGTGGGAATTGCCGCTTTTCCCTTCGTGCTCGCATTTTCCTGGGTCTACGAACTTACTCCCGAGGGAATCAAGCGGGAGTCCCAGGTGGCAGCGGAGCAATCCATTACACCAGAAACCGGGCGTAAACTGGACCTGATCACCATCGCCATGGTCACGCTCGCCATTGCCGTGGTGGCAGGAAGGTACCTGCTGGAGCAAAAGGAGGTGATCTTGCCGCCCGGCGGGGCGGGCCCACAATCAATCCGGCAAGTCGCGTCGGGGGACACACCTGTTGTCGCCGTACTTCCCTTCCAGTCCTCCGGTTCAGACGACGGGGGCTTCCTGGCGGCGGGACTTCACGACGATTTACTGACCCGCCTGGCACGACTGCAAGCCTTCCGGGTGATTTCCCGGACCTCGGTGATGGGTTACGCCAACAATGCAGTCAATATTCGCCAGATAGGTGAGGAACTCGGCGCTGACTATATTCTCGAGGGGGGAGTCCAGGCTATCGGCAAGCGGGTGCGTATCAACACCCAACTGATCGACGCGACGGCGGACGAACACCTGTGGGCCGAAACCTACGACCGCGAACTGGATGCCGAGAACCTGTTCGATATACAGGCCAACCTGGCGCGCGCCATTGCCGACAAGATGCACAGCGCATTGACTCCCCAGGATCGCGCGGTGATGGCGGAGGTATCCACCCGCAACATGGAGGCCTACAACGCCTATCTCAGGGCGCTGAAACTGTGGGATGAAGGCAGCTACACCGAGGCGAACTGCCGGGCCGTAATCCAGGTGCTGGAATCCGCGGTCGAGCGCGACCCTGAATTCGCCCAGGCCTGGGCCCAGTTGTCCACGGCCCGGTCGCGACTGATCCAGTTGAACGGCGATCGGGGGCTCATCCCCGAGGTATTGGCGGCCCGCGACAGGGCACAGTCGCTGCGACCCGGGTTACCGGAGGCGGACATCGCCACCGCCATTTACCTGTACCGGGTGGAGCGGGAGTACCAGGCCGCCCTCGACGTGCTCGAATCCCTGGAGGCGCGCCATTCCCTGGATGCCTCGACCTACATGAAAAAGGCCTGGCTACTCAACCGGCTGGGGCGATTCGACGAGGCCTATCGCAATGTGCAGGCGGCCCACCGCCTGGACCCCCGCAGTCTCAGCGTGGCAGAGGGGCTGATCCAGGAGGCAGTGGAGACGGGCCGCTGTGAGGAGGCCCGTGCCCATGTCGCGGCAGGGCTGGCGCTCGCGCCGGACTCGATGAATATTCGGGCAGATGCCGCGCGCTATGAATTGCACTGTACCGGTGACGCGGAGCGGGCCAATGCCCTGATGCAGGAACTGGACCTGCGGGATGCGGAAATTTATGTATATCTCCAGGCCTGGTGGTCGGCCCTGTTCGCCGGCGACTACGCGCAGTTGCAACATCTGCATGACATTCTGGTGTCCGGTCCGGCCCATTTCGGTCCCGTCTTTGCGGCCCTCAATCTGGCGCAGGCTGAAATGTACCGCGGGAATCAGGAGGCTGCCTGGGTCGAGCTTACGCGGGCCGGCGAGATACTCACACGGCTCGGGGCCGATCCCGGTACGTCTGGCAAGGCCCAGTTCCTGTTCGCGAATGCGCTCTATCATGCCCTTCAGGGCAATGCGGAAGAGACCCTCCGCTGGCGCGAGAGGTACCGGCAGCGAACATGGCAGGACAGTAAGGGCGATCTTTATCAGGACGTCGAGAACCGGCAGCAGTACGCCGTGCTGCTGGCTCACGCTGGGCAGCCGGAAGCTGCGATCGAAGAGATGCGGGCCGTGCTGGAAAGCGAAGGCGGGGGGACATTCCTCTACACTGACCGCTGGGCTTCGATCCTCGGGCTTAAAGAGCTACCGTCCTACCGCGAGTTGGCAGCGGAATTCGGCCCTGCTTCTGGGTCCGATTGACCGCACCGTTCTGCTCTTACACCTTATCAATGCCCATTATGAGCAGGCTTCGACGGTCCTGGCCTCAAAAAAGGGCTTCGAAGAATGGGGCAACAGGAGGGTGTTTTCAACCTTATTATGCCTCGTAACCCCAGCTGACGGTTCACGATTTCCTGGCGGTTTTCACATTCACTGCGCTGACAACATTCTGAATGCTTTTGCTGCCACATTCAGGACATTTCTCCTTGTGCTTGTCATGCTGGCTGATCGATTCCGCCAATTCAAAGCGGTTGCCGCATTTCTTGCACTTGAATTCATACACCGGCATATGAAAAAACCTCCATCATGCGCCACCGGTATTGGCAACTCCCGCCGCAGCATCTGCGGATGTCGGAGCGCTATCGCTTTCCACTGATCCTGCTGAACGCAGTGTGTCGAATTTACCGCTTATGGACGCAGGCCTCAGATCAAGACTAGTAGGTGAACCATCTCTTGCTAGATTTTTTTGGTTTTAAAAGAGATCGAGTTTAGGTGAACAAGTTATTGTCCAGGCTGCCCCCAATATTGCTCTGCCCCGGCATTTTAAGCACCACTAATACCCATATATTATATATGGATATTAGTTCTGCTGATCCAGATCAAGCCGATATTATCTGGCCATTGGTAGCGTATTGGCTGAGATGTCTTTTGGGTTGGGTAACCAGTGATGAGGTACCGGTCCTGCCTGTTAATCGCCCTGTGCATAGTGGGCCTGCAAGCGTGCAAACACCCTCTCGCCATCGAAGGAGAGGGCGACATAATAGAAGTTTCCGGTGGCACTCGTGGCTGTACTCTGGAGCAATACCGGGAGCGAGTTCCGGCCTGCGCTGAAAATCTGGTGACCGGCGACTACCAGGTCACATACAGGGCCGTACCCAGACCAGGGTGGGTCTTTGTCCGTTGGCAGGGCCCCTGTTCCCCCCGCTCGGCGTTCCAACACTGCTCCTTCAATGTGTCAGCGACAACAGTGGATTGGTGGGATGATACCTATCCCGACGTGACAATCGCCCCTACGACGGCGATATTCGAGCCCGGTACAGGCGAAACCGGTTATCTGGTCGCGGGAGCCCCGGTTGCGGGTGTCGCTTACCAGACAACCTCAAGACAGGGCGTAACCGGACTGGATGGCAGCTTTCGGTACGAGGCGGGAGAATCCATCCGGTTCAGGATAGGTGCGACGATCCTCGGTGAGGTCGACGGTCAGGCGCAGGTAACCCCCTTTGACCTGGCTGATTCTCCGGTGATCACAGGCACTCCGGACATAACCAGCGTGCTTGAACGGGATGGCAGTCGTTTCAATGCCGCAGTTAACATCGCAGTGTTTCTGCACAGCCTTGACCACGATGCCAACCCGGATAACGGTATCGAGATCAGCCAGGGTGTGGCTGATCTCTTTCGCCATACCAACTTGCGGGTCAGGCAACACTGGAAGACGTTTCGGGAGGATAGGGAGTTACGACGTGCCTTCAGCCGGGCTATCGGAGCGAAGTTGTTTGGCACAGCTCATGGCGTCGCAAATCCTGCACCGGTAATGCAAGCACTTTACGATGACCTGGGTATTGATGCTCAAACACTCGCGATAAGTTCACAGCACGAACCGGGGCAGGAGACCATAGGATTTCGCTATTACTCGGGCGGCAACCTGGGGCGGGTTGCCGCTCCCGAGTGGTATCGGGAAGGTGACGATTCGACACACTATTTCATCCAGAAGTATTTATACGATGACCGGGGCAATCAGACGCGCTTCGAAGAACGGCGCTATGAAGAATTCGAAGGCAGCATTTCAGGCGAGGATCCCATACGATTTCGTGACCTGTCGGTTGAGATCGAGCGGCGACATTACAACGCCATGGGCGATGTGACACGCATCACCCGCAATCGGGGTCGATACTCGGAGGTCACGGACCCGGACGATCCTCGCCTCCCGATAGACATATCGCTTGAAAGATCTGCCGTCTGGCGATTCGAGTACGGGCCTGTGGCAGAATTACTGAGGGTAGCGGTCAGCTACGGTCCCAACGGTGAATTCGACAATATCGCCACCTATCAGTACGACGCGAACGGCCGATTGATTGCGATCGACATGGAAGGCGACAGAATTCCGGCTGTTGCCATAGAACTGGGAATCCCCTCTATGGACCTTCTTGGCCTCGCGGATTACCACGAGGCGACCTACCGCGTGATCTTCGAGTACGACGCCAACGGCAACCTGACCAGTGACATTCGCCATGGCAATCGGCCCGATTTCGGCCAGCGCACCGAAATCTGGCACTATAACTCAGACGGTAATGTGGCCCGGTTCGAGGGAAGCAATACCCTGTTCGGTGACCCTCCGCAACAGGGCACCGATGTGCATGAGTTCGAATACGATACGCATGGGAACCTGATTCGCGAGGCAATTGACCGGGACGGGGACCATATTCCGGACGTGATCAGCAGCTGGCACTACGACTACGATAACCAGGGCAACGCAATTCGCGAAGAGTCAGTCGTAGTTACTGATGGGATAGCAGAGCAGATTGTTGTGCGGGAATATGATCAACGCGGCAATATCATACGCGAGGATCGGGATGCGAACGGTGACGGTGATTGGGAAGAGTCTACTGTCCGGGAGTATGATGACGAGGGTTACCTGCTTCGTGAAGTAGACTCCGGCGCGGAGGTTAATTATCAATACAAGGCAACGGGCTGGGGCCATATATTCCATTCATTGCCTGACCGTAACCTCGAATGAGGTTTCCAGAAAATAAAAAGAGCTCTTGTATTGCGGTCATGGCCTGCTTCTTTTTATTGTGAGGATCGACAGGTTCACGGCCCGGGCGGCGCTGCGCAAGCACTTGCCCACGCGGCCCGGGATACCTGGCTATCCCGTTGATTTTTATCGTTTTTAAATAATAACTGCCCGCCGATTACCGTTCGGACGCAATTCAGCGGCAAATATTATCGACGCCAGCACTCGCATCGCCCGTAGCGCTTGCTGAATTTGTTTCCACCAATGACTTCGCAGGTACGAATGCTTCCCGTTGGACACCCCATAACCGGCGAATCTCGCTGCGCCAGCAAATGGTCGCCTGACTGGGAAGCACAGGCCGTCGTGAGAGCCAGCATGGCTGACAAGACGATCATACGGCTTGTTGGAATCCGGAGCCGGCCGTCCGGTACCAGGTAAGCAATCCTCATCGGTACGTCCCTCCTTGAATCGCGACCCCGTCGCGCTCCACGGTCAACGTACTGGAGCTATACTTGGTAAATCTCCACACTTACCCGAAAAATCTCTCATATTTATCTCTGATTTTTCTGAGACAGGATGCGGATATGACAATTGGGCATAATGAGGGAAGGAGTCACCGGAACCGGGGTGAATTCTGGCCATGACGATGCCGGAAAAGAACAGCAGCCCCCTGACAGTTGGTGAACTGCTCGTAGATCCGGCAATGGATAAGGTCAGCCGCAATGGCAGGACTGTCAGCCTGCGCCCCCAGGTTATGGAGCTGCTGGTCTTCCTCGCCGCAAAAGGGGGCCTGGTGGTCAGCGTCGAGGAACTGCTCAACAGGTTATGGCCCGGCAAGGTTGTTACCGACGGCACCTTGTACAACTGTATCGGCGAGCTGCGCCACGCCATTTCCGACCTGGATGATACCCAGCCCTATATCGAGACCATTCCAAAGAAAGGCTACCGTCTATCGGTGGCGGTCGGGAATCGGTCCGAATCCCTGATACCGCCGGCAAACGACGCTGGCCAGATTGCGCGCGGCTTGACTGTGAGAGGCAAGTTCGCTCTTGCCCTGGTTGGCGTGTTGTTGGTCGCTGTGGTCGCATTTTTCTATCTCCCCGTGACACCTGATATCAGGTCGATTGCCGTTCTGCCCTTCGAGGATATGAGCCCGGGGGGTGATCAGGCCTATTTTGCCAACGGTATCGCCGATGAACTGCGCCTCGAGCTGCAAGGGCTGGACGGCCTCCGTGTCGCCGGCAGAACATCCTCGGTCGCGTACGCACAGGAAGACAGCAAGACGATTGGTGAAATGCTAAAGGTCGACTCGATTATCGAGGGCAGCGTTCGTAAGGAGGGCGGCAATGTTCGAATCACCGTCCAGCTCACTCACGCGGCGGATGGATTCACCATCTGGTCGGAATCCTACAATCACACGCTGGAAAACATATTCGAGTTGCAGGGGGAGATCGCAGCGGCGGTGGCCGGGGCCCTCGGAGTACAGTTGGGCGTCGGCACCATCAACGCGTTTCCCGGTGCGGGCACACGGAATGTGGAGGCCTATGAGCTTTACCTGCAGACCCAGACTCCTGACTGGAGCAAGCCGGCGGTGGATTACAAAATCCAAATGCTGGAGCGAGCCGTCGAGCTGGACCCAAACTATGCGGCGGCCTGGTCGATGTTGGGCAACCTGGTCCATTGCACCGCGTGGGATGTCGGCCCGGAGCAGGTATCGGCGATTGTGGATCGGGCCTACCCGCTCGTACTTCGCGCGGTGCGACTCGATCCGGAATCGGCCACTGCTCACTCACACCTGGCGGTCGTGCAAGAAGCCAGGTTTGACTGGATCGGCGCGGAGCAGAGTCACAGGCGGGCAATGGACTTGCGGTCGGATCGCCTGATCGTTGAAAAGTACGCCTTTACGCTGATGCGCAGCGGCCGCACGGAATCCGCACTGAAGCATTATCGTATCGCCCGGGAGCTGGAGCCTCTGGGTGGACTGCCCTCGATGCAGTCGTGGCATGCGAAAGTCGCTCAGGGGCGACTGGCCGAAGCAAGGGAAAAGTTTGACTGGATCCCGGCCGAGAGGACTTTCGAGGATAATCTCGACATCGCGTTCAACGAAGCCGACCCGGAGAAACTCAAGGCCGCGATTCGCGCGATGCCTGAAGCGATTATTGATTTTACCGCGCTTTATGAACCAGTACTGGCCGAGTTCGATTCGCCCGCGCGAGTCCTGTCCATTGTGCGGGACATTTACCAGGATGAGAGTCTGCAATGGATCAGAAAGCTACACGACCTGGCCATGGTGGCGGCCTATTTCGGAGACCCGCAATTCGCACTGAAAGTTAAGCGCCAAGAGGTTCGCGCGAACGTCCTGCGCATTTCCTCACTGTGGTATCCCGTCATGTCTGATGTCAGGCGCTTGCCGGAATTCAGGCAATTCGCCTCTGAACTCAACCTGGTCGACTACTGGCGCACCTACGGCTGGGCTGATGCCTGCCGACCGATCAGCGAGGACGACTTCGAGTGTTTTTAGCTGCTCTGGTGCCAGTTACCCCGATCAAGTCCTTGCCTGCGAGAACAGGCGACCAAGAGAGATGCCCATGGCGTATGAATTAACCGGAAAGATCAAGCTGATCCAGGAGCCCAAGACCTTCAACAGCGGTTTTACCAAGCGGGAAATGGTGGTCATCGTTGAAGATGGCAAGTACCCCCAGGAAATCAACCTGGAATTCGTTCAGGAAAAGGTGTCCCTGCTGGACAACTTACAGCCCGGTCAGGAAGTGACGGTGAGTTTCGATATCCGCGGTCGCGAATACAATGGCAGGTATTTCAATAATCTCCAGGGCTGGAAAGTCGTGACCGTGGGCGATGACACGGAAGCTCCCCTGACGGAACCGGATTATCCCGAGGCCTCGCAGTTTGGTGATGACGATATTCCGTTTTAGAGATAGGCACTGCAGCCAGCGGGCTACCAGCGCGCCGCAGCGGGATCTCTGCCATTCATTTGCTCTTGCAGTCTTTGAGCACAAGCTTCAATACCTTCCAGCGTAGGCTTGAAGGGGCAACCATAGCTTACGTCGATGCAGCCAAAAGGGAGGGGAACAATTTTCCTGTCCCAGGCCTTGAGCCTGAAATATCTGGACGCGGAAACAGTCATCCCGACTATTGGCGTATTACTGTTCAATGCCACGTATAGCGCACCTTTTTTGACCTGGTATTGAGGTCCGCCGGGGCCATCCGGCGTAAAGAAAGTGTTTTCTCCACCCGCTACCAGGGCCGTCAATCTATCGGCAGCTTCCCTTCCTCGATTCCCCGATGAACCAAATACGGTGTTGTTGATACCTTTCAGGAATCCCACAATATGACTGGGACGCATGTACCAGACCGGATGAACGAATAATGACATGCGATGAAAGCGGTACTGCAAACACATGTAGGCAAAGATATTTTCGTGCCAGAAACAATAGACATAGTTCTGGGCCAGATTTAACGGGTGTCCGTGATATCTGATTTTTGAGGTGAGTATCACCAGGCAGGTGTAAAGGTACCAGACCGTGCCAACAGTCCAGCCATATATCTCCATGGGTAGCCACCAATACCAGGGCACCTGGTCTACCGTGTACCGGTGCTTGAAATCGGCCGGTTCCAATCTGGATAAGCTCCTGAAGGACTACATTTTACTGTTCTGGCTGTGCGACACGATGGGAAACCTGTGCTTACCTCGTGGGAGTCTATTTTTCATGGGATAGAACGGTGCGAATATTCCGAAGTTTCTCAGCGAAGCGCCATAGCCTGGAATTAACCATAGCAGCGTGCTTTTGTTCAAGGGATTGCTTTTCCGCGGTGAGGTTCGCAATGCTGGCTTGCGCTTCGCTGAGATCATAGATCGGATTTCTAAACAGGCTGGAAGAATATCTGTTGTAACTTAGATCGAGCTGGGGCCAGTCGATGGGTTCTGACCCGAAGTAAGCGGCGATAAGACCATCCCCACTGAATGACTCGTGGACATCGTGTTCTTCCAGAATCACGCCATCAAATTCCCGTACCATGTCCAGGCATTCCTGGTGAGTCAGCGGACTGCCGGAAATCGGCTCGGCGTGAGTAGAGATCAACAGAAACTGTATTGTCTTTGACAGGAGCAGATCCTGGCAGTCTCGAATCACGTCCGCCTCAGCCCCCTGAATATCCAAATGAAGCAAATCCAGGCCAGAGGGACTGAACTCCTTGACCAGAGTTGAAGCCCTGATCATTGGAATATCAACGATACCACTGTTTTCTGTTACAAAATTATTCGATGGAATATCCATCGATCCAAGAAAACCGCACCTGATTTCCAGGTTGACGTTGTTCAATGCAGCGTTCTTTAGTCCGATCTCAATATGCGAAGGATCAGGCTCGACACCAAGCGCCTGTCTTTGCGGGTGATCTTTCAAAAACCAGATGGAGTAGTAAGACCAGAAAGCTCCCAACTCGATCATGCGAGCGTTATCAGGCAAGAACTTGAGTATATGGTGAAAAACAAGCTCCTCCTGCGGTTCATGATGCCCATTAAGTCGAGCTATGACCTCGCTCATCCAGTCGCCATGGTATCCACCCTTGAGTACCCGCACACCATTATGCATCACCTGAACCACGTCATCTCCGATCCGTTCTACGCTGCCCGCGTTTGGCACCTTCGGAATAGGGTCTGCATCACGACAGCTTACCGTCATTTCGACGCGGAAATGCTCGTCTTCAACTTTAGGGGGGAATTTCCTCATGATCTCCCTGGCGGGTCTCTATTAACTTTGGAGGTATTGTACCGCCAGGCTGTTTTCACGACAGCTATTTCGAAACCACTCTGCCCATACCACGGCGGCTGTCACAGATCAGCACCGCGGCTGAAGATTGGTTTACTTCTAAATCTGTAGTCGATTACTACAAATTCTGCCCTATAGCCTTCAGGCCGTTTTACCTAGACTTTTGCTCAACCCGAATTATTTGGGTTGAGCCATAAATCGACACCGAAAGGAGAGAAGATCATGAGCAAAGAAACCACCGACCTGATCATTGTATTGACCAAAGGCATCTATGACGAAGTGTCCTCTGTCGGCCTGACCATTGCCAATGGGGCGTTGACCTCAGGAAAGACCGTCGGCCTGTTCCTGACCAGCAGCGCCATAGATCTGGTCAGGAAGAATGGCATCGATCATACCCATGTCCATCCCATGGAAAGCCTGAAAAGCCTGCTTGAGTCGTTCATGGAACGCGGCGGCGACGTGTGGGCCTGCCCGCCTTGCACCACCGCGCGTGGATACGACCAGGACACCCTGATAGATGGCGTAGTAATACACGGCGCCAGCGTCATCATGGAACGTATTGCCAAGGGTGCAGCGACACTGACATTCTGACGAGCAGGTGCCACGGCAAGCAGGTGGTGGATCGCCGGTTCTCCACGCAGCTGCCGTGGCCAGGGTTCGCGCCTGCAGGATATATTCACAACAACTAGTTTTATACTCGTGCCGGTCTAGGTACTATTGCCCCGTGACGCTGTCGGGAAGCTATTCGGCTTGGTATCAAGGAAACGTTCGGCATGAGCATAGCGACCAGGATCAGTGCATTGGTCATCGGTGTAGCCGTGGTGATGGCGGCACTGGCAATCGCGGTTACCGCGTCCACGGAATACCAGCTGGCACGGCGGCAGGTGGTGCTAAGCGCCGAGGCCACCGTGCTGAGCAGGCCAGATCTGCAGGTGGCCATCTACAACCGGGACGAGCCGGCCCTGCAGCGGGTATTGGCCGGGTTTCTCGACTCATCCTCAGTATCGCTGGCAGCCGCGCGCGATAGCCTGGGAGAGGTGTTGGCCCACCGAGCGCCCGAGGGTGAGCACACCGGAGGCCTGCCCCCGTTCTGGTCGCTGCGGCATGAACTGCCGGTAACGGATGTCGGTCTGCAGGTCCTGGATGAGGATCTGCAGCCTGCGGATGACGGCTGGTGGTCTGCCTTCCTGCGCCCTGACCGGACGCTGCACCTGACACTGCCGGTATTTACCGCCGTGAATCCAGTCCAGCGCGGCCTGCGTGCGTTGGATTTTTACACGGCGCTGTCAGAGCCCGCCGCAAAGGCCAGCAGGCGGGTGATGGGTTACGTGCAGCTGGACATCACCCGGCAGGCCTTGTTACAGAGCACCCAAGCGGCGGTGGCCAGGGTGGCTTACATCAGCCTGTCAGTGATTGTCCTGTCTGGCCTGGTGGTAATTGTGCTGAGCCGCCGCATCACCCGGGGCCTGTCCCAGTTGGCCAGTCTGGCGGAGCAGGTTGCGACAGGACAGGTACAGCAGACGGTACAGATAAAGGCGGACCGCGAAATCACGAACGTCGCACAGGTGCTCAACCGTTTCATCGGTGGCGTCAGCGAATACCGCCGGGCAAACGACGTCGGCCAGCGACTGCTCAGCATGAAGGTTGAAGAGCGCACGTCACAGCTGAGTCAGCGCGAGCAAGAGCTGGACAAAGCCGCCGAGGAAATAACCCAGACCCGCGATCAGCTGCGTCAACTGTCTTACTACGACAGCCTGACCTCTCTGCCCAACCGGCGCCTGTTTACCGAGCAGTTGGACCTGCTGCTGGATTTAAATGAGCGCAACGGCCAGATTCTGGCCTTGCTGTTCCTCAACCTGGACAACTTCCAACGCATCAACGATTCCCTCGGCCACGGTGCCGGCGACCTGGCCCTGCGCGAGGTGGGCAGGCGGCTAACCAGCTGCGTCCGCCAGAGCGACCGGGTGGCCCATCACGCAGACACGGACAGGACTATCGATGTTTCGCGCCTGGGTGGCGACGAGTTTACCGTGGTGCTGAACCAGCTCGACAGCGTCGACTCGGCTGCGCTGGTGGCCCAGCGCCTGGTAGACGCCCTGCTGGATCCCATGCAGATAGAGGGTAACGAGGTGGTGATCAAGCCCAGTATCGGTATCGCCATCGCACCCCGGGACGGCAGTAGCGTCGAGGCGCTGCTCAAGGCTGCCGGCGTTGCCATGCACCACGCCAAGGCCTCCAGCCACGAGACCGTGCTGTATTACGACAGTGAAATGGATGCCGTTGCGGTGGGCCGTCTACAGCTCGAGGCCGACCTGCGCCGGGCGGTGGAACGCAAACAACTCGTGCTGCACTACCAGCCCCAGGTGAACACCACCAACGGCGCGGTGGCAGGGGCCGAGGCCCTGTTGCGCTGGGAGCATCCGGAGCACGGCCTGGTGCCGCCCCTGGACTTCATCCCCATCGCCGAGGAAATCGGTGCGATAGCCGAACTCGGCAACTGGGTGCTGGAAGAAGTGTGTCGCCAGTTGAAGGCACTCGATGAAAGCGGCCTGAAGCTGCCACATATGTCTGTCAACGTGAGTGCTTTCGAATTCAACAATGCATTTGTCCAGCGTGTCAGCCAGGTACTGCAGCGCTACGGCCTCGCCGGCGAACGGCTGGAGCTGGGGCTGAGCGAGGCGATCATGACCAATAAAAATCCCGCTACGCTGCAGGGCCTGCAGGCCCTGCGCGCGCTGGGGGTACGGCTTGCGGTGGATGATTTCGGCATGGGGTATTCACCGCTGGCCTACCTCGGGCACTATCCCCTGGACGAGCTGAAGATCAACCGCAGCTTCATCGAGGGTTGTGACAGTGGCGAAGAGGCCGCGCGGCTCCTGGTAGGAATCATCGCCCTGGCCAGAAGCCTCCGCCTGGATATGGTAGCCGAGGGAGTGGAAACCGAGGCGCAATGCCGCTTTCTGATCGACCAGGGCGCCCAGGTAATGCAGGGCTACCTGTTTTCCAGGCCGGTGCCAGAGGAAGAACTGCGCCAGTTGCTGTCGCCCTGGCATTTTGTCGAGCAGGTGCAGGACATACGCGGCTGAGGCTGGAGTCTGTTTGGCGCGGGCTCTTCGTTCAGAGCCGGCCCCGGTTAGTTGGTCGATTGCCTGGCGGTGCGCCAGGCCCGGGGTGAGCATCCCGTCCAGCTTTTGAAATGGCGACTGAACACGGCCACGTCCGCGTATCCCAGGTGAAGCGCCAGTTCAGTGATGCTCACATTGCCCTCGGACAGGCGCTGGACTGCGAGGTTATGGCGCGTTTCGCGCAGGATCTCGCGATAGCCTGAGGCCCGTGACACCAGCTGCGCCTGCAGCGTGCGGGGGCGCAGGTTCAGCGTCGCTGCCACCAACGCGAGCGAACACTCGCCCGTCGGCAACATCCGTCCTATGACGTCGGCCACCTGCTCCTCCAGGCGGTTTGGATAAAGCGCCTGTAATCTCGACAGGTATTCCTCCAGGTGTCGGCTGACCGCCCCCTCATCCCGGTGACAGGACCGGGTCAATGAGCGCCCCGACAGGCGGACACCATCGAAGTCCTGTCCAAAATGCAGGTGGCGAAAGTGTATTGTGCCCTCCGGCGCCGTGGCCGGAGGCGCCTTTTGCCGCAGGTAAAGGGGCAAAGCGAAGGGGTCGGTATCCAGTAGCGAGGCAGTGAACAGTGCCAGCTGAACGACACTCATTTGTAGCAACTGCTCCATCCCCGGTGGCTGCCCGATGCTGATCTTCAGCATGAGCTTTGCCGAATCACCGCGAAACACTGGCGTCAAACGCGCTCCAGAAGCCTGCAGGTACAGGTAACGGTCGGCGGTCGACAGCGCCTCACCGACCGTGGTGGCCTGGGAGGCAAGTAGCGGTAGAACACCGAGCACCTCAACCTGCTGGCGCTGGCCCAGCAGTAACCCGAACCGGGGCTCGTTGCAGCCCGTGCTGCAGACATGCAGCAGTTCCGCCATTGTTGGGTAGTCGATGTACTGGTTGGGGTCGCGAAAGTGAGCCGGGGTCAGGCCCAGTTGTGCCATCAATGCGTTCGGATTCTCACCCAGGTCCCTCACCAGTTGTTCCAGGCCGTCAACCCCGCCAATGCGTGCCCGGAACATAACCGGTTCCCATTCGTGAACGCAGAATGCGTAATATATCAAATTCGATGCGGAAAAGATCAAGTTTTACGTGCCGGCCACACTATCATTAATGCGACACACCCCTCAAATACGCGAGGTACACCGCATGTCAATACAAGGTAAAGTCGCTGTCCTGACGGGTGCCTGTGGCGGGATCGGCCAGGCCGTCACCCGCAAGCTGGTCGCTGGGGGTGGCAGGGTGCTGGCCACTGACATCTCGGAAGAAGGCCTTGCCGACCTGCGCCGGGAACTGGGCGAGTCCATCTCGACCTTGGTTCTGGATGTCACCGATTTCGTGGCAGTGGCCAGCGCGATGGACCGGGCAGTGGAGGTCTTCGGCCAACTCGATATCGTACTGAATAACGCCGGCATCGGTTTCGCCAGGCCCCTGCTCGAGCACGACCCGGCGACGGATTTTGACTCCATCACAGCGGTGAACCAGAAAGGCGTCTACTACGGCATCCTCGCCGCGGGCAGAAAGTTTACCGAACTCAACCGGCCGGGCGTGATCGTCAACACCTCCTCGGTCTACGGCACCATGGCATCGGAACTCAGTTTCAGTTACAACGTCAGCAAGGCCGCGGTGGACATGATGACCAAGTGCGCGGCGCTGGAATTCGCACCACAAGGCGTCCGCGTGTGCGCGGTAGCGCCGGGGCGGGTCAATACGCCCATCCTGGAGGGCTACAAGGCGCTGGGGTTACTGGAGCACATCAAGCGCGAGCAGATGCGTGAGCGCCTGATCGAACCCGAGGAACTCGCCGAGGTAATTGTCTTCCTCGCCAGCGACGCGGCCGGTTGTATCAATGGTACGACCGTGGAGGCAGCGGATGGCTTCTGCGGCTTCAAATACCCCCTGACTCAACGCTTTTCCCACGCCTAGTACGGCAAACCCACACCTACACGGTGCTTGACCGGCGCCCAGTCAACAAGAGGATTGATCCCATGACATTGCCCGAAATCATTAATCACCAGGACTTTCTGCTTACCGTCGATACATCCAGGGAACCGGTGGTGGTCGACAGCCTGCCCGGCGTCGATGTCTGGCCGCTGTTTCTGGACCCGGAAAACGGTGTCTGGGTCCTGCGCGCCCGGTTCAAGCCCGGCACCACCCTGCCCAAGCACTTTCACACGGGTGTCGTGCATTTCTACACCCTGTCGGGCAAGTGGTTTTACCTGGAGTATCCGGACCAGCCCCAAACCGCCGGCTGTTATCTCTACGAGCCGGGCGGCTCGATCCACACATTCCACTGCCCCGAGGATTCCGATGGCACGGACGGCTTCATGGTGGTCGAGGGCGCCAACATCAACTTCGATGACGAGGGGAACTTCGTCAACATCATGGATGCGGGCTGGATCGAACAGATGGTACTGGCCGCAGCCAGGTCCCAGGGCATCCAGCCGCGCTATATCAAACCGGGCGGTGGCGCCAGTTACAACGTCGATTGATGTTCAACAGTCGTCAGCCAGCGTGATGAGGACTTTGCCATGACTACCTCGGCGAGTGCATGCTCCGTCGATGGGTACGCACTGGCGGCTATTCGCACATGGTCTACGATAAATCAGATCAGGGAACTGCCATCCGGTACCAGAGAGGAGCCCTCATGACTTTATTGCGCTTACCGCGAGCGGTAGCGGCCATGCTGGTTCTCGCCGTGCTGTTCCAGACTCCGCAGCTTGCTGCCGACACCGTCTCCACCCAGGTCTACTGGGGCGATACCCACCTGCACACCAGCAACTCCTTCGATGTCTACCTGTTCAACACACCGACCTCGACCCCGGACACGGCCCTGCGCTTCGCCCGCGGCCTGCCGGTCGTGAGCCCGACCACCCAGGTGCGCTGGCAGCTCAAAGTGCCGCTGGATTTCGCCGTGGTGTCAGATCACGCGGAGTTGGTCGGTTCGATCCCGCGCCTGTTTGCCGGTGACCCGGATGTTGCGGAAACCAAAGCCGGGAAGATACTGCGCGAGCTCGGGGGGCAACAGAGCGAGGAGGACTTGCAGGCGATTTATGACGAGATCGTGCGGATAGGCAGCGGGATAGCCTCGGAAATCGGGTTGAAAGCGGAAGAACTGGTGGCCGGGCTGCACGCGGGCGACAAGCGCCGCCCGACCTGGGAGGCCAACATCGACACCGTGGAAAGCCATAATGCTCCCGGCGAATTTACCGCCTTCATCGGTTGGGAGTGGAGCGCCCAACCCCAGGTCGGCAACCTGCACCGGGTCATCTTCACACCGCAAGGCGAAGACGTGGCGCGCCAGTTCTTGCCATACAGCTCCCTTGAGAGTGGCGATCCACGGGACCTCTGGGCGTGGCTGGAGGAAACCAGCGAGCGCACGGGGGCAGATTTCGTGGCCATTCCCCACAACGGCAATATCAGCATGGGGCAGATGTTCCCGCTGGTGGACCAGAGCGGCACCCCACTGGATGAAGACTACGCCCGGGCCCGGGAGAAGTGGGAGCGGGTGATCGAGATCACCCAGATCAAGGGCGACAGTGAAACCCACCCCTTGCTGTCTCCGACCGACGAGTACGCCGACTTTGAGACCTTTCCCTTCGTGCTGACGCCGGACGGGCGCACCCCGGATCCCACCGAGGGCGACTACGTACGCGCGGGGCTCAGGCGCGGCCTGGCCTGGCAGGAAAAACTGGGCACCAACCCCTTCAAGGTCGGGGTGATCGGCAGCACCGACAGCCACACCGGCATGAGTGCCGTGGAGGAGGACAATTTCGCCGGCAAGGGCCAGCATGACGCGCGCCCCGAACAGCGCCCGCACCTCACCGGCATCGGCGGATCCAGGGGCTGGGACATGGGCGCCGCGGGCTACGCCGGCGTGTGGGCCACGGCGAATACTCGCCAGGCCATTTTTGACGCGTTCCAGCGGCGGGAAGTCTACGCCACCACGGGACCGCGGATCACCCTGCGCTTCTTCGGCGGCTTCGACTTCGAGCCCGGCGATGCCCGGGCACGGGACCTGCCGAGGGTCGGCTACGACAAGGGAGTGCCCATGGGCGGTGACCTGCAGGGACAGGGGGGCAAGGCCCCCACCTTCCTGCTGGCGGCCATGAAGGACCCGAATGGCGCCAACCTCGACCGGGTCCAGATCGTCAAGGGCTGGCTCAAAGCCGATGGCAGCACGGCGGAAAAGGTCTATGACGTGGCCCTGTCCGACGGGCGCCAGGACGGCTCGCAACCGGTGGGCAATACCGTGGACCTGACGACCGGCAAGTACAGCAACACGATCGGGGCCAGTGATTTTACGGCCGTCTGGCGCGACCCGGATTTCGACCCCGGGCAGCGGGCGTTCTACTACGCCCGGGTGCTGGAGATCCCCACGCCGCGGTACTCGCTGCTGGACGCCATCGCGCTGGGTATCGACGTCAGGGAAACCGGCCGCCCTGCCACCATCCAGGAGCGGGTGTACAGTTCGCCGATCTGGTATACCCCTTGATTCGTATTCCCCATGACGGGCCCTGCAACCGATAGGAGAACCTGATGCGCGCCACGTTTTCACTGACTGCTTTCGCCACCCTGATCAGCGGAACACTCCTGACCCTGTCTTCTGCGGCATCAGCCGCCGATCATGCCGTTGCCCTGAACCCCCAGCGCGAGGTGTACTTCGGCAACTTTCATATCCATACCGCCTGGTCCTTCGACGCCTACATCAACGGCGCGGCCAGCGATCCGGACGGCGCCTACCGCTGGGCCAGGGGCGAGGAGATTCCTGGCGGAGGAGACGGTACGCCACTGAAAATCAAGGTGCCGCTGGACTGGTACATCGTCTCGGATCACGCCGAGTACCTGGGCGCCCTGCCACTGATGGCAGACCCTGACAGCCCCGCCAGCAAACACCCGCTGGCAGCAGCGATCACTGGCGACGACCCCAAGGCCTCCTTCGACGCCTATACCGAGATTCTCGATGGCATTTCGCATCGGCGCCGGGATGACATCCTGGGCGATCCGGTACTCGCCAGGACGATCTGGAGCCAGGTGACGGAGACCGCAGACGCGCACTATGAGCCGGGCAAATTCACCACCTTCGCCGGCTTCGAGTGGACCTCAAACCCGGACTGGCGCAATCTGCACCGGATCGTGTTTTTTGCCGATACCAGGCAATTACCCGCCGCGCCGCTGTCCGCCATCGACTCGGATGTGCCGGAAGACCTCTGGCGCTGGATGGACGGTCTGCGCGACAGGGGCAGCGAGGTGCTCGCTATCCCCCACAACGGCAATGCCAGCGATGGCCTGATGTTTCCCATCGAGACCTCCTACGGTGGCAGCAAGCTGGACCCGGCCTACGCCGAGACCCGCATGCGCAATGAACCGCTGTACGAGATCAGCCAGATCAAGGGCACCTCGGAGGTTCATCCGTCGCTGTCGCCCAATGATGAATTCGGTGGCTTCGAGCTGTGGGATTACACCCTGGCCTCCACCGCGACACCGCCCGAGCAAAAACGGGGTGGTTACATGCGCGAGGCCCTGATCCGCGGCCTGCAGTTGCAACAGGGCGGCAGGGGCAACCCCTTCAAGTATGGCTTCATCGGTGACTCGGACTCGCACAATTCTGCCGCGGCGATAGAGGAGGATAACTATAGCGGCAAGTTCGGCTTCGAGAACGATCCCGGGCACCGCCTGAACGGCCCCCCCGGGGTCAGCAAGGCCGCCGCCAAACAGGTGCGGCAATTCAGCAGCGGCGGTGTCGCAGCGATCTGGGCCAGGGCCAATACCCGCGAGGAGATATTCGCCGCCATCGCCCGGAAGGAAACCTACGCGACATCGGGGCCCCGGATGAAGGTCCGGTTTTTCGGGGGCTATGGCCTGGAAGCGGACACGCTGCAAGCCGCCGACTGGCTGGACACGGCCTACAGTCGCGCCGTACCGATGGGCGGGGACCTGCCACGGGCACCGGAGGGGGCATCCCCCCACTTCCTTGTCGCCGCGATGAAGGAGGCCGATGGGGCCAACCTCGACCGGGTACAGGTCATCAAGGGTTGGGTGGACGAGGACGGCAATACCCACGAGAAAATCTACAACGTGGCCCTATCGGATGACCGCAAGGCCGGCGCCGATGGCACGGCGCCGCCCGTGGGCAATACTGTCAACCCGAAAACGGCAAGCTATACCAACACCATCGGTGCGGAACAATTGTTCGCGGTATGGAGCGACCCGGATTTCGACCCGCGACAGCACGCCGTCTACTATGCCCGGGTACTGGAAATTCCCACCCCACGCTGGTCGACGTTTGACGCCGTCAGGCTGGGCGTGGAGCCACCCGCAGACCTGCCGGTCAGTATCCAGGAGCGGGCCTGGACCAGCCCGATCTGGTACACCCCCTGAAGACCGGCGGGTCGTTCTCTGTGTGACCGTTTGACGCTGCCTCCGAACACCGGCATGGCGCTGTCAGTGCCGCCTGCACGGACGCCTCCGGTCACGTAAGCACGCTTTTCAAACTGAGGCCTTCCGCGTAGCATGCGCCGATCAAGCCAGTTTGCGCGCAAGGTACACGACTTTCATGGAATACAACGTCGACACATTACTGTGGATTGGCATCGCTTTTTGCATTACGCAATCGGCGATGTTCTCCGGCTTGAACCTCGCGTTCTTTTCGCTCAGCCGATTGCAACTCGAAATCGAGGTAAAGCACGGCAACCCGACCGCAGGCAAGGTACTCGCGGTTCGCCAGGATTCGAACTTCCTGTTAACGACCATTCTCTGGGGTAATGTCGGCATCAACGTGTTGTTGACCCTACTGTCCGATTCCGTGCTCGCCGGGGTGGCGGCCTTCGCCTTTTCTACCATATTCATCACTATCTTCGGCGAAATTCTGCCGCAGGCGTACTTTTCACGTAACGCATTGCGCATGGCTTCGCTGCTGGCGCCGGTGCTGCGCTTTTACCAGTACATCCTGTTTCCTGTAGCGCGACCCTGTGCCAGGGTACTCGACCGTTTATTGGGCAAAGAAGGCATCGGCTACCTGCAGGAGAGGGAGCTGATCTCCATGATTCGCGCGCACATGGAAGCCGAGGAATCGGAACTCGATGATCTGGAGGGTCGCGGCGCACTGAATTTTCTCTCCATCGACGAGGTCAAGGTCACCGAGGAGGGGGAGGTAGTCGACGCCGATTCGATCATTCGCCTGCCGACCAAGGTCGACCTGCCCCTGATACCCGACGTCACCCGGGACGTCAACGACCCATTCCTGCAAAAGGTCAACGCCAGCGGCCATCACTGGGTAGTGCTTGCCGACGAGGCCGGCAATCCGCAACTGTTACTCGATGCCGACGGCGCACTGCGCGCGGCCCTGCTGGACAAGGACAAACCCTACGATATATACAATTTCTGCCGCCGGCCGCTGATCATTCGCGACACCAGCAAGACCATCGGGGAGGTCATAGCCTACCTGAAATCAATACCCAGCAGCTCGCCGGTGGAAGACGGCGCCATCGACTACGACGCAGTGTTGATCTGGGGAGACGAGCCGCGGATCATTACCGGCGCCGACGTGCTCGGCAAACTGCTCAAGGGTATCAAGGCCAGTAATCCCGTTTGAGTGAATGACGGGTCATCAGGCTGTATTCGGGATGGATTCGCGCGGTCCAACTGCGCTATGGGTGACTGGGAAATGAGTGAACATCGCGGTATCCGCGAACAAAAACGTATGGGTGCGGGCATGCAGGCCCTGGCCTGGGTCGTGTTCCTGTTCCTTGGCGTGTTTTTTTTCAGCGATGTCCTGGAAAGGCAGTTTAATCCCAATCCCGATCCCGCCACCCGGGCCGGCAACAATGGCGTCAGGGAAGTCCAACTGCAGCGAAACCGCCAGGGACACTACGTGACAGCGGGACGCATCAACGGTCAGGAGGTCATCTTTCTGCTGGACACAGGCGCCACCGGGGTCGCGATCCCGGACGCCATCGCCCGCGAGCTTGGGCTGGAACGGGGTCGGGCCTATCGCACACAAACAGCCAACGGGATTGCCACCAGCTACGCCACCCGGCTGGAGGAGGTCAGTATCGGTGATATCCGGCTGGGGGAAGTGGACGCGGGCATCGCCACAGGCCTGAACATGAACGCTATCCTGCTGGGCATGAGCTTTTTAAAACACGTCGAGTTTACCCAACGGGGCGACACCCTGATCCTGCGGCAGTATCCCTGACGGTACCGGGCCCATTTTCATGTCGAAATGGCCGATTTCACCTACATCATGAACATTCACGGTCTCATAAATCAACGACCTTTGAATACCGCCTCACGCCGCTCAAGAAAGGATTGAATACCCTCGGCCGCATCTTCACTCTGCATTACCGGCACCAGATCGGAAAACATTTGCTCAACAGCCTGTGGCTCAGCATGATGGGCCGCGAAGTGCACAGCTTTCATCACGCCCTCTACTGCCAGTGGTGCCGCTCTCGCAATACTGTCCGCGACCTCCATAGCGACTTCATACTGCTGACCGACGGGAACGACTGCTTGTACCAGGCCCAGGCGATAGGATTCGCTGGCTGACCAACGCTCACCCGTCAGGAGATAGCGCTGAGCATTGGCCCAGCCCATCTGCCGTGGCAGCCGAATTGTCGCACCGCCGCAGGGATACAAACCTCTTTGCACTTCCAGCATCGCAAACTGTGTGTCTTCTGCCGCTATGCGCACCTCCATATTCAGCATCATTTCTATGCCCCAGGTGAAACAATAGCCCTGTACTGCCTGTACTACCGGCTTGCGACGTCGTGGACCCACCAGGCCGAAAATGTCGATGCCCCCGTCTGTAATCGGAAAACCCTTGCCAGAGCGGAAATATGGTGCCCACTCATCGAGTTCCACTCCCGCCGTAAAGTGCTTGCCATCGGCATGCAACACCGCCACCCGCAGCAAAGGATTGTTATTCAGCTCCGCTAACGCCAGGCATAGTTCATGGAACATCTCCACGCTCAGTGCATTGAGTTTCTCGGGCCTTCGGATACAAATGTCCAGAATGTGACCTTCGATTGATGTCTCCACCTGACTCATATTGGATACCCCCGGGTTAGAGTTATGATCGACAGGCCGATGGCCTGGACAACCCCGTAGCCCCCTTTACCTGCATGGCCTGCGGATCCCGCAGATTTCTCTGGATTATTATAGATCGTCCATGGCATCCATACGCCTACTAGTCCGACACGGGACACTGACATTTTGAGGAACAGGTGTCGCGGCAAGCTGCCAAGTACTGTATTCGGCATGACCCGGCTGTCCGACGGCGAGACATTGACCGGAATCAATGTGGCGACAACGTGGCTAATCCACAATCCCACATTGGAAAAGGAGGAACACAACATGGGCTTCTCAGATCTATTGCGGGAGAGCATCGAAAAGCAAATCGAGCGCTGGAGTACCGAATTGGATGCAGCAGAGTCAAGAGCCAGGGCCAAACAGGCGAAGGCCGAGGCTGACAAGGCCGACGCAGACCTGGAAAAGGAGATTCTGGGGAAGATTGGTGAGCTGAGGGACAAGATAAGCGAGGGTCGCCGCTACGTGGAGGAACTGCTGGACAGCGATGACGATAAGGCAGCGAAGGTCGAAAAAGAGTATTCAAAGCTTAAAGACTGACTTGCACTGAAGCTGCCAGCCCGATCTGATCATACCAAAGGGGTCAGGCAGACATTCTCGCGCGACCCTCCCGCCCGATCCAGGCCACAAACGCCGCCAGGGGTACGCCCCAGTCATCCGGAAGACTGAGGTCGGCCTTCCATTCGGCGTTTTTCTGCTCCTCGAAGGTGCGCATGGCCAGTCGGCCGATTTCACGCTCACCCTCGCTCAGCACATAGCTAAGACCATGCCGGTCCTCTGGCGTCATGCAATAGCTCCGGCCACCCACATCCAGATCAAACTCGACAAATGGGTGCCTGATCAGCGGCCTGTCTTCGTCAAATGCATGCATCCGCCGTTTTTGCCTCGCCGTCACCAGTTCCCTGTCACCCTGGCGCAGCTGGAAGCGAAAACCGTTCCAGGGGGCGGCGAGCTTGAGTTGGTAGCCTGACCCTTCGATCTCCGCCTGCAGGTTATGGATGAAGAAGTTGGTCTTGCGAAAACACGCCACCTCCTGAGAATTCACCCCCACCCGGACCTCCTGGGTCCGATGGTTGTTAGTGTCAATCTGAAAGTCCATGGCCTGCCCTCGCCACCAGCCAGACGCAGCCTCGTTAGCTGAAGGAGTATAGACGAACTCAGTAAGAGTGAGCCGGATTCGCGGCATAAGGTATCTTTTTCACCGTTAGCCTATAATCCAGACCATCCGGTATTCATGAGGGTCGGCCATCATGGAAGGGCGCACCGTCAGTTACTCCCGCACCACGATCACAGAATTGATGATCCCGTCCTACGCCAATTTCGGCGGCAAGATCCACGGCGGCGTTCTACTCTCTCTCATGGACAAGGTCGCCTATGCCTGCGCCAGCAAACACGCCGGCACCTACTGTGTCACCGTTTCTGTCGATACGGTCAATTTCCTGCAGCCCGTGGAAGTGGGGGAACTGGTCTCGCTCATGGCGTCGGTGAATTACGTGGGCAACTCCTCCCTGGTGGTGGGCATCAGGGTGATTGCAGAAGACGTGCGAACCGCGACGGTCAAACACACCAACACCTCCTACGTGACCATGGTGGCAAAGTCCGAAGATAACCGGAAGGTGGCGGTCCCGCCCTTGATCCTGGAAGGGGATGACGATATCCGGCGTTTCCTCGCGGCCCTGAAGAGAAAGCGGCTACGCAGCTACGCCACCGGGAAGATGGATGCCTATCGCAAGGAGTTCCGGTTGGACGACGGCGTGCGGTCGATCCTGGACGACGAGCGCTGCATCGTCAGTCTGGCCTGAGATAGCCGATCTCATCACGGCTGGGTTCAGGCGCGAAATTTACGCAGCACCTCACCCGACACCAGCAGTAAGGAGAGCAGGGTCAGCATCCACGCGGCACCGGCGACCGCCGGGGTAGCGGCCTGTTTGACAGAGATACCGTAGGCCGCCCAGGCCACCACCAGCACGAAGGCCTTGTCCCTGCGACGCATGATAACAATGGCCGCCACCGCTCCCGCGAGAGCCAGCTTGAGCAGGGTCCAGTTGACCGCGGTAAACCACAGGTCGTCCCACCCCATCCCGATTTGTGCGGCACTGAGATTGGCAATCGTCGCTACCGTGATCCAGCCGGTGTAGAGGCCAAAGGGAAGTTGAACCAGCCACTGCTGCGCCCGGTTCCGGCTCACATCGAGAATGCCCAGGGCGCGATAAATGGCCACCAGTGACAGTAGAATGACCGCCATCAAGACCAGTGACAGTAGCAACAGATCGTAGTGCCAGGCAAAAATCCAGAGGGCATTGGCCAGGCAATTCAGTTTGAACCAACCGCTGATCCGGGCAATACCCGCGTCGCGGCGCTGCCCCGGCAGTGCCTGGTAGATAACAAAGCCAATCAGCCCCAGGTAGATCACACCCCAGATGGAAAAAGTAAAACCGGCGGGGGTGAACAGGGAGGGGTATTTCGCCGATATCTCGGGCATGGTCTGGTTATTCAGTGGCACGGCGCTGGAAAGGCCGTTGACGATGATCACCAACAGCATGGCGGCGATATTGCCACCCCAATCGCTGAAATTACGCTGCATGCTTATGTCTCTCTACTGGACGCACCTGTCTCCGTACCAGGACAGATTACATCGGCCACCGCGATACCTCCACCGGCCAATCCCAGTAATGTTTACCAACAGCCGGCCTCGGTAGTAATTCCCCAGCGTTGTCTGTATGTTTCCTGATAGATAATCACTGTAAAGGAAGCTGTTATGTACCGACATCTCCCGCTCGGCCTGGTGTTTTGGTCGATATTCGTCGTCGCCGCGCCGAATGAAAAGATGTCCACGCTGGAGTACATCGAAAGCCTCCCACAGCCCGCGCTCATGGGTGGAGTCGGCAATAGCCACCTTGAGATTACAACCGCATCGAAAGAGGCGCAGGCGTTCTTCGACCAGGGCGTCTCGCTGCTGCACGATTTCTGGTGGTTCGAGGCCTACCGCGCGTTCCGGCATACTGCCCAACTGGACCCAGAGGCGGCGATGCCCCATTGGGGCCTGTATCAGGCCGCTTCCAGCATGGCTAATCTCGCTGATGATGAGCGCGAGGCAGCCCTTGACGAGGCGGTAGCGGCGATGAAGTCACTCAGGTCTGCTGCCTCCGAACGGGAGCAGTACTATCTGGATGCCGTGATCGCATTGCATGACAACGAGGGTGAAGCCGGGGTGGCCGAACACAATCAAATCCTGCTGGCCTTACTGAACAAATACCCGGAGCAGATAGAGGCGCGGCTGTTCCTCTGGCGCGAACTCGATGTTGGGTTCGATGCCGAAGGCAATCCGAAGCCCGACCAGCTGTATGGCCAGTTGCTGCTCGAGCGTGAATTTGATGACCACGGAGACCACCAGGGGCTGCTCCATTACTGGATACACAGCCAGGAGCCCGGGCAACACCCGGAAACCGCGCTGGAGGCGGCCAGGCGCTTGGCCCGGCTTGCCCCCAACTCCGGGCATATCGTTCACATGCCCGGGCACATTTATTACCTGATGGGCGACTATGCCTCGGCACATGAGCAATTCGTGAAAGCGGAACAGACCGATGCCCGCTATATGGCCAACTACAACATCGAAGCGATATTTACCTGGAATTACCTGCACAATTTCAGCTTCATTATGAGCAATCTGGCCGAGGCCGGTCGATTGCAGGAAGGAGCGAAGTACGCCGATAAACTGGCACAGCTGACCGAGACCTCCAACTTCGGGCACCTGCCCCATTTTGAAATGCTGTTGAGTCGGGCCATGATGGAGAACGCGTATATGGCAATCAGGTTGGAACAATACGACCTGGCCGCGTCCCTGATTCGGGATTCCCGTTGGGATGACTGGGAAAAAACTGATCGGCTGCTGTCCCTGCAATCAGCCTATTACGCCTACAGTGCGGGGATGGCCGCTGTGCAGGCCGGCGACCTGGCCTCCGCCGAAACATTTTCGAGGCAACTGGATTCCACCCTGTGGCGCGCGGGGCGGGATACTGCCGGTCTTTCCTATCGTCAAAAACCGCTGGAAGTCGCTGCGCTGGAACTACAGGGACTGGTCGAAGGACTGCGAGGTGACGTGGACGCGGGTATCGACCTGCTGCAGCGCGCCGTGAAACTGGAAGCGGAAATTGAGTACGGGGAGCCGCGAAGTAATATTCATCCGGCGGCTGAATCGCTGGCGACGCTGTTGCTGCAGAAAGGCGACTTCGCCGCCGCTCGCGCCGCCTGTGAGGGCGTGCTCGCTGAACGCCCCAATGCGGGCATGCCACTGTACGGTATTGCCCGCAGTTACGCACTGGCCGGTGACACCCGCGAAGCTGAACAGGCCTACAAGGCTTTTCTCAAAGCCTGGGCCGATGCGGATACTGACCTGCCGCAGGGGTCCAGAGCCAGGGCCTGGTTGAAGGCCCACTAACGGCCGGGTGAAATCCGCATGAGTAACTTCGCCGCCAAGTGGTGGGCCCGACTGGCCTACCCGACTTGCCTGGTGTGCTCCATGGCAGTCGCGTGGTGGGCGGTCAATACCGGTGTAAATCCACTGGCAATCTTCGGCCTGGTCAGCGCCAGTAGCCTGCTGTTCGTGTTATGCGGGGAACTCGCCCAACGTTTTTACCCCGGGTGGCGACCAACGTTTGGCGATAACTACTACCCTGACGGCGTGACTGCCATCGTCAATAATTTTCTACTGCAAAGTCCCAGCGTACAACTACTGATATCCGGCCTCGCCATCAGCCTGGCGGGCGGAGGACTGCAGGTCTGGCCCAATCAATGGCCACTGTATATCCAGGTACCACTGGCGCTGATACTTGGCGAACTCGGGGCGTACTGGTGGCACCGGGCCAGCCACGAAATTCCCCTGCTGTGGCGTTTCCACAAGATTCACCACAGCCCGGGCCGGCTCTACTGGCTGAATGCCACCAAGTTCCACTACCTGGATGTCACCATTTTGCAAAGTTGCACGGTCTTGCCAGTGTTGATTCTGGGCGCCAACGAAACAACCGTCCTGTTTATCACGCTGTTCTCTATATTTCACGGCTATTGGCAACACGGCAATACCCGCCAGGATCTCGGACTGCTCAATTACCTGGTATCCGGTGCCCAGCTACACCGCTGGCACCACAACAAGGAAGTGGCGCTTGCGAATCACAACTACGGTAGCAACCTGATTCTCTGGGACCTGGTGTTCGGCACCTTTTTCTGGCCGGAAGGTGGCCACGGCGATGACGGTGGCTCGGATATTCACAATATCGGCATAGATGATCCGGACTATCCCATCGACCCTTTCAGGCAACTGGTACAGCCCTTTACCCGGAACGGATAATCCAGTACTGGCAAAAGTCGGCTTAACTTGGACACCTAACCGACCAACTCCTATAGTAATCTATCATCAGCAGTAATCGATGGAACATCATGGCGAGGACGGCAACACAGGAACGAATCAAAAGACTGCTTCAGCACCTGAAGCAGGAGAATCCGGTGCTGGCCGAGGCCGTGGAGAGCTTCGAGAAGCTCGATGCGATAGCCAGAAAGCTCGGTCTTGCCGATGCCGACCAGTCCTTCGCAACCCAGGTTTCCTGGTGGCCGGTGATTGCTGTGCTGGGCACGTTTTCCGCAGGCAAGTCCACCTTCCTTAACCAGTACGTCGGCAAGGAATTACAGAGAACCGGTAACCAGGCGGTGGATGACAAGTTCACGGTGCTCTGTTTTGGTGAGGGTGACACGGGGACGGTGCTTCCCGGCCTCGCGCTGGACAATGACCCACGATTTCCGTTTTACCAGATCAGTCGCGACATCGAGAGTGCCGCTGAAGGCGAAGGCCGCCGGGTGGATTCCTACCTGCAGTTGAAGACCTGTGATTCAGAGGCGCTGAGGGGCAAGATTTTTATCGATTCGCCCGGTTTTGACGCCGACCAGCAGCGCACCTCGACTCTGTTGATCATCGATCACATCATCAATTTGTCTGATCTAGTCCTGGTCTTTTTCGATGCGCGCCACCCCGAACCCGGTGCGATGGCCGATACCCTGCAACACCTTGTCAGCGACACGGTGGGTAGAGCTGATGCTACCAAGTTTCTGTATGTGCTGAACCAGATCGACAATACCGCCCGGGAAGACAACCCGGAAGAAGTGGTGGCGGCCTGGCAGCGGGCGCTGGCACAACACGGTCTGACCGCCGGGCGCTTCTACCGCATCTACGCCCGCGAATCCTCAGTGCCGGTGGAAGACCCCACGGTGCGCGAGCGCCTGGAGCGCAAGCGCGATGAAGACCTCGCAGATATAGAGGCACGTATTCGCCAGGTGGAGGTCGAGCGGGCTTATCGGGTGATCGGGGTGCTCCAGAAGACCGCCAAGCATATCGAGCATGTGCTCGTGCCCCATCTTTGCGACGCTCGCCGCGCCTGGCGCAAGCGCAGTTTGTTGCTGAACGGGACCGTATTTGCGGTTCTGGGGATTCTGTTTCTCTGGTTAACGATCAGCAGCGGTCAGTGGCAGGGACTGACGCTCACGCCGTTTGCCAGGTTGGAGCCGATGTACCAGATTGCCGTGCTGTCAGTGGTCCTCGTGGTAGCCTGGGGCCTGAATATGCAGCTCAGGGGCGTTGCCGGAAGAACGGTACTCAAAAAGCTGCAACACACGGACAAATTGGGCGAGGATCAGTCCGCCGTGGTCAGGGGTTTCGCTCACAACCTCAAGGCATGGTGGCTCTCCCTTGCATCGCCCCAACCCCGCAGCTGGAACCGCAGGCGGCGCAAACAGGTTGCGAGGGTGCTCGCCGACGCGGACCAGTTTGTCCAGTCGTTGAATGATCGTTATGCCAGACCCTCGGGAAGCAGTGATTAGCGGGGGTTATCCTTTTCCGCCAGGGCAGGCGACGAATACCAGCAGTTCAGCCACCTCACTCCCCTGTTAACGAGTTCCCCGGGTTTATTTCGCTTCAGGAAACTGAAGTCACCCGGGCCTGAAGTCACCCGGGGTTGTTGAAAAGCCGGTACGACTGGATTCGGTGTGGATAATTGTCACTTTGTTGACAGAAGGGACAGGCCACCGGCCCCTATCCTGACATGCGAGCTGTTCATATCAATATAGATCGCCGCCGCACCGGGCTGTCAGTGGCTGTCTCCGCCGACAAGCGTGGATTTTCAAGTGGCCGTGTCTATATACTTTGCACTCCATAAAGAGGACGAATCCCATGGAAACTGCCGTAAAGAGCCCCCTGGAAATGTTCTATCAGTGGGAGCGGGAAACACCGGAGCAGGTGTACCTGCGTCAACCCACGGACCTGGTGTGGAGGGAATACACCTGGGCCGAGGTGGCAGACCAGATCCGCCGCATCGCCAGCTTTCTCAAGAGCAGGAATTATCCCCCCCAGAGCCGCATTGCTATCTGGTCGTCCAACAGCAAGGACTGGCCCATTGTGGATCTGGCGATCATGCTCAGCGGCCATATCAGCGTGCCCATTTATCCGGGACAGGATACGGCCTCAGCCAACTACATATTCAATCACAGTGACGTTCAGCTGGTCTTTGCCGGAGAATTCGATCAGGCCGCCCACGTGCAGGACGCCCTGAGAGACGGGATGGAGACCGTCGCCATGCTCGGCTGCAGTATCGACTGCGATTACACGCTGGAGGAGATAGTCGCCGGGTACCCACCCTACCCTGACTCTCCCATTCCTGACCCTGAGGATACCTTCACCATCATTTATACCTCGGGAACCACCGGCAATCCCAAGGGTGTGATGCATATGCACCAGACCCCCGGGCATGTGGTACCGGGACTGGTAGACTCCTTCAGGATGAAGGAGGGCGAAAACCGGATGTTTTCCTTCCTGCCGATGTCCCACGCGGCGGAACGGATTATCGTGGAACTCACCAGCCTCTACGCCAACGCTCCCATCTCCTTTTCCCAGGGACTGAACACCTTCGCCGATGAGATCCGTTCGGTCCAGCCCACCTTCTTTTTCGCTGTGCCGCGGCTGTGGGTCAAGTTCAAGGAGGGTATCGACGCCAGGATACCCCCGGAGGCCCAGGCGCAATTGACCGATGAGCAAAAGGCCGGCATTGCCCACCAGCTGGGCCTGGGCGAGGCCAGAATAATTCTTACCGGTTCTGCCCCCTGTCCCCGGGATGTGCAGGACTGGTTCCTGGAAATGGGCATCGCGCTGCGGGACGGCTACGGCATGACCGAGAATTTCGTCCACGGCTGCGCCTGGATCAAGGACGACCAGCCCCTTTCCGGTTGCGTGGGCCGGCCCATGGACGACAGCGTTCAGGTGCGCATATCCGATACCGGCGAGATACAGTTCAAAAGTAAAGGACTGATGAAGGGCTACTATTTGAATCCGGAAAAAACTGCCGAGGTGTTCGATGACGGCTGGTACTGTACCGGCGACTCCGGCAGGTTCGACGAGGACGGCAATCTGTGGGTGACGGGACGTGTCAGCGAGGTCTTCAAAACCTCCAAGGGGAAATTCATCGTGCCGACCCGCCTGGAGAATCTTTTCGGTCGCAACCGCAACCTGGCGCAGTTCTGCATCCTGGGGCACGGCCTGGATCAACCCGTTCTATTGACCACGCTCTCGGAGTCGGGAGAAGCCATGGACCGGGAGGCACTGAAATCTGAATTGCAGGCGCTGCTGGCGGAGATCAACGGGGAAGTGCCACCCTATGAACGGGTGGCGCAGATTTTCGTAGTGCCGGAGTGGACGATAGAAAACACCCTCCTGACCCCCACCATGAAACTGAAACGGAAACACATCGAAGATGCCTACCGTCCCTGGATCGAGCAGAATCTGTCCGGCGATGGCGTACATTTTTTTAAGGGCGATCAATGCGCAGAATGATCGAGGATTTCCGTATCGTCCCAGCGGGCCACTGCGGCAGCGGTGCAATGCGCAACCTGATCTATCACTACTGTGGGCTGGATCTGGACGAGGGCGTCGTGTTCGGCCTTGGCGCCGGACTGGATACCGTCTACTTCGATTATCCCGACGCCAGGCCGCCGTTCATGTTGTTTGGCCGTGGCTCGAGCATGGAGGCAGACCTGGCCGAGACACTTGGGCTGGACTATCGGGAATCGGTGCAGCCGGATAACGATATTGCCTGGCAGGAAGTGCGCGAGGAAATTCTCGCTGGTCGCCCAACCATGCTATCGGGGGATATTTACTACCTGGACTACCGCGATTTCAAGGTCCACTTCCCCGCCCATCGGTTTATTCTGCTCGGATTCGACGAAGACAAGGGTGAATGCTACATCGCTGACCGCATCAACGACTACGCGGAAACCTGTTCACTGGCGGCACTGGCAAAGAGCCGCAATCCCGACCTGCCTATCTCCACATGTAACCTGTGGGGTAAGTTCAGCAGCAATGCGCAACGTAATCCCCTTCCAATGGCCTGCGGGATTGCCCTGCGTAAAACTGTCGAGCGCATGCAGGGCCTGGATACTACGCAGCACGACGATATGGCGGCGATGACGAGGAGGCCGGAATCGATAGCCACAGGGCTTGACGGTATGCGCGCCTTTATCGACCACCTGAAACTCTGGCAGCAATTACCCGATTCCAGGGACTATACGCAGTACGTGGACAATGCCATCATCAAGTTCGGTACGGGCGGAGGGTTCTTCCGAAATCACTTTGCAGTATTTATGCACTGGGCAAAAGATCAGCGCCCTGACCTTGTCTCCCGGGCCGCCGTCGAACTGGCGGAGCAGTCGGCCAGCGAGTGGAATAACCTGGCCACAATCATGCAGTCCCTGGTTAAGGCACCCGATAACAACGACCGCTGGCATCAGGCCCGGGACCAGGCCGAGTCAATATTTGAAACCGAGTACGCATTGTTCAATGTCCTTGGCGACACGGTGCTGCGCGGCCAGGACCGCGTTAAAGATTGGCACGGGGATCAGCGGCATATTAGTATGAGCGGGAAAGAATCATAAACACACCCTGCCAGCGAGAATCATAATGCAAGCCAAAGCCTATGCCCTTGCCGCCGAGGGCGGCCTACTGGAGCCCTGCACCATCGAGCGGCGCGCGCCGGGACCCGAGGACGTTCTGGTGGAGTTACTGTACTGCGGCATCTGCCACACCGACCTGATCATTGCCAACAACGAAACAGGGGGCGCCATGTATCCGGTAGTCCCCGGGCATGAGATGGTAGGGCGGGTAGCGGAGACCGGCTCCGACGTGACCGCCTTCGAGGTGGGCGACCTTGTGGGAATCGGCTGCATTGCTGACACCTGCCGGACCTGCAGCGCCTGTAATGCCGGCGACGAGCACTACTGTGAAAGCGGCTTTGTGATGACCTTCAACGCCGTCGATGCCGGTGGCGAAAAGACCCACGGCGGCTACAGCTCACATTACACGATCAACCAGCGCTACGCGCTGCGGATACCCGACGGTCTCGACCCCGCGGGCGCAGCACCACTTCTATGCGGGGGAATTACCGTCTACACCCCGCTGAAACGCTATGGTGTAACAGCCGGGAAAAAAGTCGGTGTATTGGGCCTGGGTGGCCTCGGCCACCTGGCGATCAAGATGGCGAGCGCCATGGGGGCGCATACCGTCATGCTGACATCCTCAGAAAGCAAGGTGGCAGACGCCGAAAAGCTGGGCGCCAACGAGGTAGTGCTGACGCGCGAGGCCGAGCACCTGAATGCGCACGCTGGCAGCTTTGATCTGATCATCAACACGATTCCCGGTGAGCACGACCCGAATCCATTCCTGCCGCTACTGAGCCGGTTCGGAACGCTGTGCTTTGTCGGAGCACCGCAGACACCGCTGCCCATCGTTATATCGGGGCTGGTGGTGGGTGACAAGTCCATGTCGGGCTCTTTCATTGGCGGTTTGCCCGGCACCGGGGAAATGCTGCAGTTTTGTGCCGACCACAACATTACCGCGGATATAGAGCTGATTAATATCGAGCAGGTGAACGAAGCCTGGGCGCGTATCGAGCGTAACGACGTTAAGTACCGCTTTGTCATCGACCTGGCCAGCCTGGGTTGATGCCGAGATTCTGACTACGGCAACACGCCGGGAGAGTGCCATGAATGCGATCAACCCACTGCCGAGGGAGGAAACCGCCGAACAGCGCTGGAGCCGGTTTTCTCCCATTGCCACGGGCGAGGAATATATTGACAGCCTGCGTGGTCGTGGACTTACCGTGTACCTGTTGGGCGAAAAAGTCGACGAACCCGTGGATCACCCCATTATTCGCCCCTCCATCAACGCGCTGCGGGCCACCTATGACCTGGCCGTGGAGGAACCTGAGCTGGCGAGCGCCTGGTCCAGCCTGATCGACGCCCCGGTCAACCGCTTCCTGCATATCGTCGAGTCGCCTGAGGACCTGGTGCGCAAGAACGAAATGCAACGACGTATGGGTCAAATCACGGGCACCTGCTTCCAGCGCTGTGCCGGCCTGGATACCATCAGTGTCCTGCATTCTATTACCTACGATATCGACCAGAAGCACGGCACTGCGTATCACCTGCGTTACCTGGATTTCATGCGGCAGGCCCAGCGAAACAACGTGATCATCGGCGCCGGCATGACCGATCCCAAGGGCGACCGCAGCAAGCGCCCCCACGAGCAGGCGGATCCGGACCTGTTCCTGCACGTTACCCGCCGCACCGATGCGGGGCTTTATATAACCGGCGCCAAGGCGCACATGACCGGGGGTCTCAATTCCCACTGGATCTGCGTCATGCCCACCATGAATCTGCAGGCGGAGGACCGTGAATACGCCGTGGTCGGGCTGGTACCGGGCGACGCCCAGGGTATTACCTATATCTATGGCCGCCAGTCCTGCGATACCCGGGCGCTGGAGCCTGGCGATATCGACGCGGGGAATGCGGAGTATGGGGGCCAGGAGGTACTGGTGGTCTTTGACGAGGTCTTCATTCCCTGGGAGCATGTGCTCATGGACGGCGAGTATGAGTTCGCCCAGCTCATGGTCTCGCGCTTTACCGCCTATCACCGTGCCAGTTATGTCTGTAAAACCGGCCTCGGCGACGTAATGGTCGGCGCTGCCGCATCGATCGCCGAATATAACGGCGCCGAGCGCGCCAGTCATATCAAGGACAAGCTGGTTGAGATGACCCACCTCAATGAGACGATTTTTTCCTCCGGGATTGCCTCGTCCTACCGGGCGTCACAGCTGGAGTCCGGCATCTGGATGAATGACGAGATGCTTTCGAACGTATGCAAGCACAACGTCACGCGATTCCCCTACGAAATCGCCCGCTTCGCCCAGGACCTGGCAGGGGGAATCATGGTAACGCTGCCCTCAGAGCAGGATTTTGATAACGAGGAGACCGGCCCGATTCTCCAGAAGTACCTGAAAGGCAGGGGGGATATCCCGGTGGAGCAGCGGGTGCGTATGCTGCGCCTGATCGAGAACATGACGTTAGGGCGCAACGCGGTGGGTTACCTGACCGAGTCGCTGCACGGTGCCGGATCGCCCCAGGCCCAGCGGATCCAGATACTGCGCGGTATGGAAGTGGAGCGTAAGAAGCGCTACGCGGAAAAACTGGCAGGTATCGAGATCATCGCTACCGACAGCACTGACCGGTAAGCTCGCTGAAGCATGCGCGCCCGTCTACTCCCTTGCTGCTGACGGTCAAACGATGCTGTAATTGCGCCTGATCGGCGAAGATGCAGAGCCGGCCGACCGGTGTTAGCTCTCCGGCTGGTCGAACTGCAGCTGGCGGCGCAACATTTCCACCCGTTCTCGATTGGCGCCCATATCACTGATACCAAGGCGGGAGGAAGAGCGTACCTGAATCAAGCCCGCCTGCTCGTCAAACAATAACTGTACATCGTCGCGGAAGCGCATCAGTGGCGTTTGAACCACAGCCTGCAAGAAGTCCCCGTTATCCGTGGTGATGGTCCAATTCTCCTGCCTGCCCAACCACACCTTGAGTGTTTGCCACTGGCCGGCCGTTGCCTGCAGAGGCGCGATCGCGTTCCCGCCCTCTCCCCCGTCGCTGTTGACGCAGTTGGGAAGTGAGCCGCACGCAGGCAACCCCGCACCCCCTCCAGGTTGGTCTGGCGCGCCGGTGCATCCCGTAAGACACAGGGTCACCAGGAGTGTGAGCAGGCAGGTCAAGCGTCCCATCACCACCTGCCGGCCGCCTGACTGTTCCCCGGGTTCTGGAAACCTCACGGCCTGACTGCCCTGGACACGCCCAAGGCACAGGTCAATACCTCTGCCTGGTACCTTTTCCCTCGTTCATTAAGAATATCCAGTACATGCAGCGACGTGGGCACGAATGCGAAACCGATATCCAGTTCCGGATGCCACTGGAAAATGGACCCGCCAAATCCCATCCAGCCGTAGAAGCCCTCCCTTCCCTCGTTGAACTCACGCTCCATGCGTGTGTTATCGGGAGTACAGGGGGTGAAACAATTCACCCCCCCTTGGGTGAAACGCGTGGTCAGTATTGCCCCCATATCGGCTTCCAGGGGATAGGCATGCATGGCCTGCCATGCCTCCCCGCGGATATACTCCCTGCCCTGCCAGGAACCGCCGGCTGACAGCATCGCGCCAATCTTCGCCAAGCCCCGGGCGGAGCAGGTTGCATTGGCCGAGGGCGTTTCGCCTTTCGCAAACCGCGGCTCATTGAAGATTTCCAGGTCATTCATGCCGGTTAATGGCGGCGGGACGCCCATCCTGCGACTTCGAACCAGAGTCGGGATCATCCGGATGAGACGGCCAAGAATCTGAAAGATATTGTGAACGATACGCCTGCCAAGGAAACGGGGTAGCAGGCTTTGCAGAAACTGAAAACCGAGACCCAGTGCCTTAACCCTGGAAACGCGACCCATTTCGTCGTCCCTGACGCCAATCACCACATCTGCGTCAAGCGGCCCACTGACCTCTTCACGCAGAAACTCGCCGATGGTGCGGCCGGCAGGATCCACTCTACGGAACAGTTCATTGACGATCCAGCCACGCGTGAGCGCGTGATACTCTCTCTTACCCTCACCTGTTTTACCAAAGCTTGGCGCCTGACCCTCGATGATGCGACCCACGGCATTCTGTTTGATATTCTCCGTAAACAGGTCCTCCATATCGAGCGAAGTGTCGAAGTTGGCCAGACCCGCCTCGTGCCGCATGAGGTCCGCAACGGTCAGCCCATCTTTGCCCTCGGCGCCAAACTCCGGCCAGTACTGCGTGATTTTCGCATCGTAGCTCAGCAGGTTCTTGCTGACGAGCGAGGCGATAGCGATCGCCTCGAGGCTCTTGCCACTGCTGAAAATGTTAACGAGGGAGTCCCCCGAGAAGCTGCCGTCACCTGTCGCGGACGCCCACAGATCCACCACCTTTTTACCCTGGTGGTACACACATAGCTGGGCGTTCTGCTCGGCCATTGCATGCATCTCATGCCGGAAGAGCTGCTCGACCGATTCGAATCCAGCCGTGACCTCGCCATGAACTGGAATGCGGTTTGTTGTGCCTTGCCCCATCTGTTACTCCCCCTGGTTCGGCGGGATTATAGCGCGAACCGTTGCGGGTCGCCGAAGGATTGCTCGAGCGGGAACATGATACTGTCACTGGCGTTAGCATTGTGTGATATGGCGGGAAGATTATTTCCTGAGGCCCGTTGCTGATTTTCGAATGCGCGGCAAAGGACCTGGCCGGACTTTGCCAATGATATATCGCACCTGTCTACCCCTGTTTTTTCACGTTACCGAGATGTTGTCGAATAGGGTCCAGAATTCGAGATTGCACTATAGTTAAAGAGCCGTGAAGTATTACCCGCTTGACTCTGCTCCCGGCAACGGCAGTTGCACTATTCGACCGAGAGGGCGCCACCATGGCACACAAGGAAACCAGCCACCACGGGCATGCCCCGGCTATCCACGGGCATGATCTGAAGGACCCCGTCTGTGGTATGTCGGTAACCGAAGACTCGGCCCATCACTTCTCCCACCAGGGCGAGGACTATTTCTTTTGCAGTGCCCGGTGTCTCGCAAAATTCTCCGGGCATCCGGAAGACTACCTGGGTTCTCGAAAGCAGGCCGCAGGTGACAGCAGTGCCTGGTATACCTGCCCCATGCACCCGGAAGTGAGGCAGCAGGGGCCCGGTAGCTGCCCGAAATGCGGCATGGCACTGGAACCGGAAGTCCCCTCTCTCGATGACAGTGAGGACCCGGAGTTGGTTGATTTTCGCAGGCGCTTCCGGGTCAGCCTGCCCTTCACGGGAGCAGTCTTTGTCCTTGCCATGTTCGGGCACGGCTGGTTACCGACCGGCAGTCACAATTGGGTGGAACTGCTGCTCGCCTCCCCCGTCGTGCTCTGGTGCGGCCTGCCCTTCTTTGAGCGCGGCGCACAGTCCATCATCAATCGCAGTCCCAACATGTGGACGCTAATAAGCCTGGGAACAGCCGCCGCCTACCTGTACAGCGTGGTTGCCACCCTCGCCCCAGGGGTATTTCCGGCGTCGTTCGTCCAGGATGGCCGGGTCAGCGTGTATTTCGAGGCTGCGGCCGTGATCATTTCCCTCACCCTGATGGGGCAGATGTTTGAGCTGAAGGCAAGGTCGCAGACCTCCGAGGCCATCAGATCCCTGCTGCAGCTCGCACCGGATACCGCCCGCCGCATCAATGCGGACGGCAGCGAAAACGACGTGCCTCTGTCAGAGGTCCAGGAAGGCGACCTGTTGCGCGTACGGCCTGGCGAAAAGGTGCCGGTGGACGGCGAGGTGGAGGAAGGGAAGAGCGCCATCGATGAGTCCATGCTTACCGGAGAGCCACTGCCCGTTTCCAAGCAGGCTGGCGACAAGGTGATCGGTGCCACCATGAACACCAGCGGCAGCCTGGTCATTCGTGCCGAACATGTCGGCCAGGACAGCACGCTGTCGCAGATCGTCAACCTCGTGGCCCAGGCGCAGCGTTCCCGCGCACCACTGCAACGGCTCGCCGATGTGGTGGCCGGCTATTTCGTGGTGACCGTTGTAGCCATTGCGCTGATCACTTTTCTCGCCTGGGGCGTATGGGGGCCGGCACCGAGTTGGGTACACGGACTGATCAACGCAGTATCGGTGCTGATTATCGCCTGCCCCTGTGCGCTGGGCCTGGCAACGCCGATGTCCATCATGGTAGCCACAGGCAAGGGCGCGACACGCGGCGTCCTGTTCCGTGATGCCACGGCAATCGAGGCCCTGCGCAAGGTAGACACGCTGGTGGTGGACAAGACCGGCACACTGACCGAGGGAAGGCCTGCCTTCCGCCAGGCGGTCGCGTTAAACGGTTATTCAGAGGAGGAAGTCCTGCGGCTGGCCGCCAGTCTGGACCAGGGCAGCGAACATCCCCTCGCACTGGCCATCGTAAGCAGGGCTCGCGAAATGGAACTGGAGCTTACCCGCGCTGAAGATTTTGAATCCGAATCCGGCATCGGGGTCACCGGCCAGGTGGAAGGCCACAGCCTGGTACTGGGAAACACGGCGCTCATGCAGTTGCACGGCATCGACCTGGACGCCACTGGATCGGATGTCGATGAACTTCGCCAGGCTGGGGCAAGTGTCATCTACCTCGCGGTTGATCAACAGCTGGCAGGTGTGCTGGCCGTCGCCGACCCGATCAAGGCGACCACCCAGGCGGCGATAGACCAGATACGGGCCGCCGGGGTACAGGTCATCATGGCCACCGGCGACGGCGAAATCACTGCCAGGGCCGTGGCCGGGCAGTTGGGAATACAGGACGCTTACGGGGAAGTCACACCAGAGAGAAAACTGCAGATCATCAGCGACCTGCAACAGCAGGGCCGCACGGTGGCCATGGCGGGCGACGGCATCAATGACGCACCTGCACTTGCCAAAGCGGACGTCGGAATCGCCATGGGGACGGGCACGAATGTGGCGATGGACAGCGCGCAGGTGACCCTGATCAAAGGGGATTTGCGCGGCATTGGCGAGGCCATCAATCTGTCACAACAGACGGTGACCAACATGCGCCAGAACCTGGGGTTTGCCTTCCTTTACAACAGCATCGGTGTGCCTGTTGCCGCCGGGGTGCTGTATCCCTTCACGGGAATGCTGCTGTCACCCATGATCGCCGCGCTGGCGATGAGCCTCAGCTCGGTCTCGGTGGTCAGCAACGCGCTGCGCTTGCGCATTCGGCACTAGACCGGTCTATGCCTGTCCCTTCTCCAGGAAATGGGCCAACCGGACCATGGCCAGGGTGTCCAGCTTGCAGTACCGCAACAGTGCCTCACGCAATGCGGCCTTCCTGTCCGGTGTGGTCTTGCCGTCGATCATCTCCAGGTATGCCGGTTCGGCCATCGCGCCACTGCTGACGATATCCAGCTCACCGTAATCCAGATCGGGCGCCACGGTAGGCAGGACGGCCTTGATCGACCACGATCCGCGCATATCCGGGTGATAGTAATACTTGCGGGTGAGCGGCAGCAGGTCATACAGCCGATCCACGATCCGCTCCAACGGCTCAGCCAGATCCGGAAATTGGGTGATGAAGCCACGGATAATCGTTCGTTCATAGGGCGAGTACATGAAGACCGGCCCTTCCTGGCCCAGGGCCTCGATCAGGGATTCGGCACAACGCCGCATCGGCGCCTCATTGCCTTCAGCCAGAAACTCGCGGTGGTCCATGGTTCCATCCTGGCTTTCGACGTGGCATGACCACTGGAACGCCTGGGGACTATAGGGCCGGGTACCCGCAAAGCGCGGCACCGCCGGGGCGATGGTCTCGAAATCGAAGTAGTACCGAGGCCACCCCAGCGCGCGGAGTTCCTCGCCAGCAGCCGGATCCAGGACATACTCCCCGCTTTCCGGCTCCTCCGGCCGGGATTCCCGGCAGTAGTCCTGAAACGGGCAGGCGAAGGGCGCGGTGCAGTGGGCGCCCATGGGAATATGCGGCTCGCCGCCCACGAGAACCTCGCGCATATCCTCGATCAGTTCCTCGACCTCGGCTCCTGCCGCTCGCGACTCGTGCAGTACATCGACCAGGGTGAACAGACCACTGTAGTCGTCGTCACCGGCATACACGAACTGGTTGTTGATGTGAGCCAGTTCCAGGCGCTGGAGTCGCAAACCCGACTGTTCGAGTACCCGCAGCTGGATCGCGCAGTCGAACAGGTGGTAGTCCTTCACCCCGGTTGACGCTTTGACTTCTATCAGCCGATAGTTATCGCTGCTGTCCCGGATCAGGATATCGGCCCGGATGAGTATGCCCTGGGCCTGGAAGGTGGCCTCGAACAAGGTGATCGGGCCCGGGATTGCCAGAATCTCACGGGTCTGGGATAGTGCCTGCCCCAGGTCCTGGTCGTGCCCGATGAGAATGCCGCCAGGGAAAAGCCCCTGGGCGGTCTGGCCCACCTGGTGGCCCACCGCGAAAGCAAGCTCCGTCGCAGAGGAGTACACAAGCTTTTCCGGGGCGTATTTTTCCAACCACAGCCGCTTGCCGCATTGCCAGCCCGAGATCAGCCTGGATTTGGAAAGGTGAACTTCGTCCACGGCAGCGTCACTCGCCCGCGTTGGGACCGTAAAGGCCCACACCGAGTTCGGACGCAATGAACTGGATAGCCTTCATGCCGCGTACACTGTTGCCCGCCTCGTTCAATGGCGGCGAGAAGGTGGCGATGGCGAAACGCCCGGGGACCACCGCGACAATCCCTCCACCGACACCCGTCTTGGCGGGCAGGCCGGCGCTATACATCCACTCTCCCGACTCGTCATAGAATCCAGCGGTCGCCATGATAGCCAGCAACTCGGGTACATCTTCTTTTTCCAGCAACTGCTTGCCGGTGATCGGGTTAATACCCTCGTTGGCCAGGGTTGCCCCCATGATGCCCAGGTCCCGCGTGTTGATACCGATCGAGCATTGCCGCGTGTAGACCCGCAGAGTCTCTTCCGGGTCACTGTACAGTCGGCCGTAGTTATACAGGAGATTGGCGATGCCCCGATTGCTCCACGAGGATTCGTACTCGGAATCGTAAACCTCCTCGAGCACCTTGAGATCGCGCCCGGCGAAGCCGCTGATATTGCCCAATACCTTCTTCCAGCGCTCCTCCTCGGACGCGGCCTCGACCAGGCTGACCGCGGCGATAGCCCCCGCATTTACCATTGGATTCACCGAGCGGCTCTCATACAGCTCCAGCGCAATCTTGGAATTGAACGGCAGGCCGGTGGGCTCGACACCGATCTTCTCGCGCAGGGTCCTCGGGCCCTGCTCCGCCATGATCAGGGCGGCGGTGAATGGCTTGGAGACGGACTGGATGGAAAACTCATAGTCCATTTCACCGGCGGAGTAGATCTTGCCCTCGCGGGTCACTATCACCACGCCGAACATGTCGCTGGGCACCGTGGCGAGAATGGGTATGTAGTCCGCGTTAGCCCCTTCCTTGTTGTCCTTGAACCTGTCGTAGGCGCTATCCACCACGCGCTGAAATTCCGCCGCCGTAATATTGCCGGCATAGGCACTGCCTATCTGCAACACCAGGACGCAGGAAGCCACTGCCAGCGTGCGCCAGAGTATTACATTCATGTCGGCCTCCTTGTTAATGGCGTCGCGCCCGGATCGGAAAGACCAGGCAACCATCAGATAGTGTAGTAGAGATTGCGGTCTGTCTCGGCTCAGTATTCGTTGAAATATGTCTGGATCTGCGCCGGATCCGTGGATTCAAGCAAGGCCAGTTTCAGGAGCACCCGGGCCTTGGCCGGGTTGAGCTCGCCCGATGCCACGGTGCCGACCTGATCATCGTCGATCTCGACATTGCGCCCTACCGACCCCGACGGCAATCGGGTAGAGCGCACCACAACCACCCCCTCCCGGATAGCCTGCTCCACGGCTTTCAGCGCGGCAGACGTCATGTTGCCGTTACCCACCCCCGCGGTAACGATGCCACGAGCACCGTTGGCCACGGCACTGCTGATCAAATCCGCCGAGACATCGGCATTGATGTAGATCACGTCCACCCGCGGCAGCGTGCCAACGCCAGCGACACTGAATTCGCTGCCAGTCCCGAAGCGCCGATAGGGCCGTCGATAAAACGTGTTATCGCCGTAGAGGGAGACGCCCACCAGGCCTTTTTCCGGTGACTGGAATGTCTGTACATCGGTGGTGCTCGTCTTGGTCAATGCCCTCGCCCCGTGGATGTCATCGTTGGCAACCACCAGCACGCCGCGGCCTCGTGCTTCCGGGTCGGCGGCTACCGCCACAGCATTGTAGATATTCAGTGGACCGTCGGCAGAAAGTGCCGTCGAGGGCCTCATCGCCGCGGTCATGACCACCGGTTTGTCGCTGTGGACAGTCAGGTTGAGAAAGTAGGCGGTCTCTTCCAGGGTATCGGTCCCGTGGGTGATAACCACCCCGTCCACCTCCGCTTGCTGCAACAACTCATTGACCCGGGCAGCGAGCTTGAGCCAGATCGCATCGGACATGTCCTGGCTCCCGACGTTGGCGACTTGTTCGCCGCTGATACGGGCAAGCGCGTTGATTTGTGGCACGGCATCGATCAGCACGTCGACGCCGACCTGGCCAGAGGCGTAGCCCGCCTGCGTCCGGGTCTCCGCCGAACCGGCAATCGTCCCCCCGGTGGCCAGGATTACGATGCCCGGCTTGTCCGCCGCGGCGACACCGCCACATAACAGCGCCACAGCCAACAGCGCCGCACAGAAAACCCCTGTTGATTTCATCTGCACTCCTTTATAAACCGTGATATCAGGTACCGGTCTGGCCTTTCGTCAGAGTCAGACAGCCTTCGTCTTCGACGTACCACAGCGCGAACAGCGATACACTGTCACCAACCTGCCCTGTTTGACATCGAACTGCTTTTTCTTATCAATCACCCACTTGTGGTGACCGTGCCGGCACAGGGTATTGCCCTTGTGCTTTTCCTTTAAAGAACGCTTTTTGAAAGGGATAACGTCGGCCATCGCCCAAGTATGGGCGTATCGCTCCAGACTGACAATGACTGCTGCAGATACAACCGAGACGTCGCCCACCCCGTTCAAAAGCTGGTCTATGCTGTAGATCGTCGATGGAATTACTTATCCGGGGTGGGTGCGAGATGCTGAAATTTTTAAGAGCGTGGCTGTCACCCCTGGCCCTGGTGCTGGCGACCTCGGCACAGGCCAACGATGAGCGTCCCAATATCGTCCTGATGCTGGTCGATAACTTCGGTTACGGCGACCTGGGGTCCTACGGCGGAGGCGAACTGCGAGGCGTACCGACCCCCCGGCTGGACGAGTTGGCCAACCAGGGCCTGCGACTGACCAACTTCAATGTGGAGCCGGAGTGCACCCCCACCCGCTCCGCCCTGATGACGGGGCGCCTGCCGGTCCGCAGCGGTACCTCGGCGGTGGTGACGCTGGGCGGACCGGAGGGTATCGCGCCATGGGAATATACCCTGGCGGAACTGCTGTCCGATGCCGGTTACGCCACCGCGCTGTTTGGCAAGTGGCACCTGGGCAATGTCCAGGGCCGCTTCCCGACCGACCAGGGCTTTGACCTCTGGTGGGGTTTTGCCCGCAGCAGTAATGCGCCGCTGCGAGCCCTGCAGCCTGGCTACGACCCGGATCTTGCCCCGCCCGAGGGCCTGTGGGAGGGCCGCAAGGGCGAGCCCAGCCGCCGTGTCGGGGACTACGACCTGGCGATGCGCCGGCGTATGGATCGCGAGATCACCGAGCGCGGCATCGCCTGGCTGACGCGCCAGGCCGGTAAAAAACAGCCATTTTTCCTCTACCTGCCCTTTTCCCAACCGCACAGTCCACCGCTGCCGCACCCGGATTTCGACCGCCCCGGTAAGAGCGACTACCAGAATACCCTGGCGGAAATCGACCATAACGCCGGTCGCGTACTCGATGCCATCGCAGCCGCGGGCGTTGCCGATAATACGCTGGTAATCTGGGCCAGTGACAACGGCCCCGAGACCATGCAGGGCATCGGCATCCAGTACGGCGGGCAATCCGATAGCGGGCCGTTTCGCGGCGAATTCCCCAGCGCCTGGGAGGGGGCAATCAGGGTGCCTGCGCTGTTGCGCTGGCCAGACCGCATCGAGCCAGGCCGTGTCAGCAACGAGATCGTCACCATCCTCGATTTTTACCGCACCCTGGCCACCCTGGCCGGCGCCCCGGAGCGGATTCCCCGGGACCGCGCCGTGGACTCGCTGGATCTCGGTGCCTTCCTGTTCGAAAACGAACCCAACTCGCCCCGCGAGCATGTCCTGTACTTCTACGACGGGGACCTGCTGGCGATAAAATGGCGTAATTATAAAAGCCACCTGATGGCGCGGGTGCCGGCGACCGGCGCCGTGGTGAGTGCCGGCCAGGGCGTGTTGAGTGCCTACCACCAGAAGCTGGGGCCACCGATGGTGTTCGACCTGGAAAATGACCCCAAGGAATTGTGGAATATCAATGCGCCCAACCAATGGCTTGGCGAGATCGGCGGGCGCCTCATCCACGACTTCTACGTCAGCGTACGCCGTTTCCCCAATGTCCCGCCGGGAGCAGATGGACCACCTGGCCAGTAAGTCACTTTAACGCCCTATGCCTCGCCGCAGGATCTGCCGATTGCGCCAGGCGTCGATGCCGTTAACCAGCGCCAGCAAGGAGCGTACACCCAGCCAGCGGAATGGCTCGGGCGGCAACCAGGCGGGCTTGCAGCTGATCAGGTCGTACCAGGGATTGTTGCGCCCCTGGATGCGGTCCGCCAACAGCCCGCCAACAGTGAGCGCCTGGGCCACGCCATGGCCGTTGTAGCCGACGCCGTAATAGAGTCCCGGCTGGCGCGGTGATTCGCCGATAATCGGTATGAAGTTCAGGGTCATGCCGATCCAGCCGCTCCAGCCGTGGGCGAAGGGCAGGTCGCCAAGGGTGGGAAAGCGATCCCGGAACTCCCCCAGATTCGCTGCCATCGAGGCATCCTTTACTCCGCCATGGGAGCCCGGCTTGCCGCCGAAAAAGTACCGCACGTGCTTGGAACCTCCAATGATGGTGCGTTGCGCCGTCAGCCGATAGCTGAGCAGGCTCTCGTGAGCAGTGTAGATGCCCTCCCGCCCCGACCAGCCGCCAATCGCGTCAATCTGGGCATCCGTTAGCGGCTCGGTCTCGAACAGCGTTACCCCAAAGGCATACAGGCGATGGCCGGGCTCGCCGATCTCGGGCGTCCAGGCATTGCTGGCCATGACCACGCGGTCGGCACTGACGGTGCCCCGGTCGGTCTCCACCCGGGCTGGCGTGTCCCGTGTTACCCGCTGCACCCGGGTGTGCTCGTAAATCCGGACCCCCGCCGCCAGCGCGGCCTGGCGCAGCCCCAGCACCAGCTTGCCCGGGTGCAGTGTGCCGCCCACCTCCTCCAGGGCGCCGCAGAGAAAGGCTTTCGGGATGCCGCGTTCGCGCATTTCAGCAGCCTCGACGAATCGCACCCTGGCGCCGATCTCCTGTGCTGCCGCGGTGGCGCGGCGCAGGCGCGGTTCCTGGGCCGGGTGCACGACTGACATGATGTTGCCGCCCGGATGGTAGTCACAGTCGATGCCGTACTCGACCATGAGCTGTTCGGCGGTTTCCACACAATGGTCGGCGAAACTCGCCAACCTGCCGGCGCGCTCCGCACCGAACAGCATGATGGCGGTCGGCATGTCCTTGCAGATCGTGGGCGTCAGGTGCCCGGCATTACGACCGCTCGCCCCGTAACCACAGAATTCGCGTTCCAGGATCACCGCGTCGGTACCCATCTGCTTGAGCGCCAGCGCAGTCGACAGGCCCGTGAAGCCGCCGCCGACGATAGCGACATCGGCGCGGATATCACCATCGAGCGCAGCCTGCAGATCCAGCGGCGGGTCGAGATAGGGACTCAGGGGCAGGAAGCGTGTGCCGGCATCGGTCACCGCGTATGCACCTCGCCGTTCAGGTCACGGCGCCTCGGACCCCGCCGGGGGGTAGTACCAGATTGGCGAGCTGTAGGCGCGTTCCTGCAGAACCGTCGTCGCGCCCTCCGGCAAGGTGGCGCCCAGACGCACCGCGTCGTAGGCGGTCCAACGGGGTGTGGGAATCTCCAGCACGCGCAAGTAGTAAAAGGCCTCCTGCTGCGGGTCGAAGTCCGGATCCCGCCACACAGCCGTGAGTTCGGCGCTGCCGATGGTATTGGTCCAGGACGCCGTCGCCAGGTCCACGGTGTTGCCCACCGGCGGCAGTTTTCCGTTGCGATCGGGTCGCCGGTCGCCGGACCACGCCACATCGAACACTTTCTCCCTGGGCTCCCCGGCGCTGTCGAGCCAGCCCTTCACGATCTGGATACGATCGAGGTTGGCTCCTTCCGGGTCGCGGAGCGCGGCAACCAGGAAACCCGGCGCCTGGCCATCCTCGGCAGGAGGCAGGGTGGCGCCCATGGGTACGCCCCGTGTGTAGCCCGCGGCTGCCAGGTCGGGTGCCGCGGCATCGGCGTCGGTGAACGACCAGCCGCCGAAGAATCGCACGGTCATGCGCGGCCCGGTGGTGCCGTACACCTCGCGGCGCTTCATGGCATCCCAGAGCGCTTCCCGGGTGTTCGCCGTGGCCCACACTGCGGCGTAGCCGGAGGCCACCTGCTCCCAGCCGAGCAATTCGCCCGCGGGTCCCTTGCGCTGCACCCGGCTCATCCGTTCCGGCGAGGGTTCCTTGGCCGCGTGCTTGCCGAAAAAATTGTTCTCCTCCACCGCGGACAGCGACGTGTGTGAATCGGTGCTGCCGATCATCCCGAACTCGAACGGATTACCGCCCAGCGCCTTGCGCATCGCGAGTCCGTTCTTGAGCGCCTCGCGGGCGTACTCCCCCTTGAGCATCTCGTTGGTTTTGGCCTGGCTCAGGTCCAGGTTCCCCACGTCCCAGGTTTCAAAGTCCGCGAATTCATCGTTCGGCGACAGAAACGGGTGGGCCTCACCATCACCCTTGATCTGGCTCACCTCCAGCAGCGGCTCCCACTGGCGTCGCCGGTCGGCATAGTCGCGGTCGATCGGGCCGCCCGCCAGGGTCACGTCGGCGAACATCATGCCGTTGCTCAGGTTGGCGTTGTGTGGAATCGCCAGTACCTGGCCACCGGTTTTCTCCTGGTAGCCGGCCAGGTACCGCCACAAATCCTCGGGATCGGGGCTGTCGCCCAGGGTGTAGGGCAGCACCTGGCCGGCGCGCTCCGCGCCATCGCGAAACACCACTACACGGTGCAGGTTGTTACCCTTGACCAGGGAGGTCCACTCGAATCCGATAAAGGCGGTGAAGTTGCCCGGATCATTGAATTGCTCGGCCGCCTCCAGGTTGTCATCCCAGACCGACCGCATCAGCACCGGGTCATTGGTTTTCCACGGCAGCGTGCCCTGGGCGAAGCCGTTGACGACTTCCGCGGCCACAAGGACCCCCTTGCCTTCCTGCAGCAACTTGCGCCAGCGGCGACCCAACTCTTCCTTCATCAGTTCCGGGTGGCCGCTGACCAGCATGTTGAAAAAACCCATGCCGTCGGAGTGGTCGGCGATCACCAGAAAGTCCAGGGGCCGCCGCAGACGGGCTCGCTGGCCGGAGGATGACAGCACGGTTTCGCCACGGGCAAAGCGGTAGGCGTCGTCCAGTCCCAGCCGGGTGCCGCGGGCCGCCGCGTCCGTGGACGCGTCGGTGTGCAGGTGGGTATCGCCCCAGAACACGCGGGTGGGCGCCGGCAGGCTGGCGTTGGGTGAATAGTCGGCGGCGATGCCGGCGGCGCTCCAGACCAGCAGGAGCGCGCTGAGGCTGATGCGCAAGACAGATCGACGCCGGGGGGCGAAGGACACACTCATGACTGTTCTCCTTGACGACAGGCTTTGCAGAACACTAACGCCATCTCGATGGCCCGGCTTGATATTTCGCGACAGTCGCCCTACATTCCAATGAATAACAACAAGGTGAGCACATGTCGGACTATCTCGTGCGCGGCTCAGCGCTGGAAGGTTATGATCGGCTCGTCCTGGAACTCGGCGGCGATCCCGCGACACTGCGCCGCCAGGCCGGTATTGACCCGGGCGAATTGCCCCAGGACAGCTGGATATCCTATCGCGCGTTTCTCACCCTGCTGGAAAACAGCGCCCGCAGCCTCGACTGCCCGCTGTTCGGACTCAATCTGTCGCGCTACCAGGATATCGGCATTCTCGGCACGGTGGGTTTCGTCATGCGCGAGGCGCCCGACGTGGGTACGGCCCTGTCCGAGCTGAGCCGTTATTTCTCGCTTCACAACCAGGGTGGCGAGGTCAATCTCAGCGTGCACGGGAACGTGGCCAGTATCAGCTTCGAGCAGAAGTTACCCGGTCTTGTCGGCACCACCCAGCAACTCGACCTGGTACTGGGCATCGGCCTGAAATTAATGCGCCTGCTCTGCGGCCAGGACTGGAATCCGAGTACCGTCTACGTGATGCACAAGGAGCCCCGGGACCGCACACCTTTCCGCAAGCTGTTCGACGCGCCGGTCCTGTTCAACGCGGAAATGTCCATGTTCACCTTTCCCGCGGAGGTCCTGTCGCGCAAAATCTCCAATGCCGACAGCGACCTGCACCGTGTGCTGGAACAGCACCTGGCAATCATCAAAGAGAGTTTTCCGGAGAACTACCCGGACCAGATCCGCTACCTGATCCGCCAGGCGCTGCTAACCGGCGACTGCTCCATCGAGCGGGTCGCGGGCTACCTGTCCATCACCAAGCGTACGCTGCAACGGCGCCTGAAATCAGAGGGCACCAGTTACAAGGCGCTGCTGGAAGAAGTGCGATTCAATATCGCGTCCCGCTATCTGCGGGAGTCCGGTTCCTCGCTCACCATCCTGGCTGACATGCTCGGCTACAGCGAACTGAGCGCGTTTTCCAATGCCTTCAAGACTCAGACCGGACTGTCGCCGCGCCAGTGGCGAGCACAATACGCTCACTGATCCGGCGCATGATGTTGGGGAACCAGCGTCCGATAACGACCACCGCACGAGCCCGCCAACCGGGGATGATCATGAATTTCCCCCGCCGCAGGCGTGACAGAATCTGGTCGCAGGCAGCCCCCACCTCCAGTGTGCCGGCGGTGTCCTTGAGCCGCGCGGCGGCCGGCCCCAGGTTCTTGCGCTCCTCGACGATCATGGGAGTGTCCACCTCCGGGGGGCAGATGACCGAGACCTCGATGCCGCGCTCGACGCATTCAAGACGCAGCGCCCCCGCGAGTCCGACGACGCCGAACTTGGACGCGTTGTAGGCCGTATAGCTGTGGGTCGGCACCAGCCCTGCCAGCGAGGCGACCAGTGCCAGCTGTGATCCCCGCTGCAGGTGCGGCAACACGGCGGCCGCCAGGTTGCGGCTGCCGAACAGGTTGACCCGCACCACCTCCTCGAACTCCTCGCCGGACAGGACATCAAAAGGCCTGGCGTTCTGGATCCCGGCGCAATTGACCACCAGGTCGGGTGGGCCGCCGATCTCGGCCACGGAGGCGTCCACCGCGAGGCGCAGCTGTTCCCGGTCGGTCACGTCGGCGGTATGGAAGGAAACCCGGCCGGGCGTAATCGCCTGCATGGCTTCACGGGCGACAGGGTCGGTATTGCGATCGATGACAGCCACGACTGCACCCTCCGCCAGCAGGCGTCGTGACAGTTCGCGACCGATGCCGCTGCCACCGCCGGTGATTATCGCAGTGCGCCAGGTCTGCATGGCGTGATTCCTTTTGTATTGGGGTGGGTGTCCGGGTACGAAACCCATCCATTTGTCGTACCAGGGCGCGACATGGAGCAACTCCACACTGAATCCCTGTTCGTCATTGACGTAAACCACGGACCAGGCGCCCAGGCGCAGCGGTCGCCAGTTGCCATCGATGCCCGCAGCGAGGCACTTGTGGTAAATGCGGTTGAATTCGCTCCGGCTTCGATACCCGAGGGCGATATTGAGCAGGCCCTGGTCGCTGATCCGGTAGTCGGCGGGGCGCGGCCGGCCCACCGGTGAGTCGTACTGGACCACTTCGAGGATCACGCCGTCGGCGTCCAGCAACAATTCCTTCCGCTCGGCATCCGGCAGGCCCCAGAGCCGGCCGTGCTCCGGGCCATGCAGGGGCTCGTCCTCGATGGGCTCAAGTTCCAGCAGGTCGCAGAAAAAGCGGCGCGACCGGTCGATATCGGGTACCGACAGGGTCACGCTGCGCACCGTCACCGGCACATCCCGTCGCACCGGTCTCAAAGCGGTCCCGGGCATGGGATCCGCTTCCATGATCTCCAGCAGTACGCCCTCCGGGTCGCGCACGCACACCCGCCGTTGACCCGGATCGCCCAGGGCTTCGGTGAGGGTCTCCGTGCCACTGTCCTCCAGCGCCTGTAAAACCGCGGCGAAATCCCTGACGACCAGGCCCACCATGCCATAGCCGATGTCGCACAGCCGCCAGTCATCGGGCAGCGGGCGGGTCTCCGGGCGATAGAACTCGAACAGCTCGAGCTGGAACCAGTCGCGGCCGTCCATCAGCCACCAGCAGGTGCTGGCTGCACCCGGGACGCCCTGAACTTTTTCCGCCACATAGCCCTTGAACAGATTGGTTCCGCCGGCCGGCAGGAAGCCGAAGACCCTGGTATACCAGGCGTGCGTGCGCCGGAGGTCCCGCACGCTCATGGCAATCTGGTTCAGGTGGGCCATGACAGATCTCAGGCGGCGGGGGGAATGATCTCGACCAGCGTCAGCGGGTCGATGGCGGCAGCTTCGGACAGGGTTACGCGCTCGTAGGCCTTGAGGAAGGGCATGTCGAGTTTCACCACCGTGCCGTCGTCCAGTATGTTGTCCAGGTAGCGTCCGTTCTTGCCGTCGAACACGATAAACAGCTCCGCGCCCTCGTCACTCCAGGGCGTGTGGTCGTTGCCCTCGTCTTCCCAGGCGGTTTCCCCGGGACCGAAGGCCCCTTCGTCATAGGCCCAGTGACCACTGACCGTGTAGGCTACCGCCCGGCAGTGGTGGATGTGCCGGGGCATGCGGCTGCCGGGCTCAAAGCGCACCTTGACGGCGACACGATCCATCGCCTGGTCCGCTTTCAGTACCTTGACGAACACTCCCTCGGCGCCGGGCAGGGGAATGGGCAACCAGTCCTGGTTGCCGTCTCTCAGGATGCTCATGGCGTCATCTGGCATTGTCTTGTCCTCGCGTGGTGGTTTGAAATTGGGGTCCTGCCCGTCGCGGGCCGGTCTAACGCGGCGCGTAGAGCGCCTCCATGATCTGGTCGACAGTGAAGGTATCCGGGCGCTGGCGTGGGGGATATTGCTGCAGGCTGGCGACGAACTTGCTCACCGCCACCCGGCCCTGGGTGCCGGCAATCGCGACCTTCTTGTCCCACCAGTTGTTATAACCGTTGGCGTCCGTGTCGGCCCGTTCCAGTGGGTCCCGCCGCAAGTGAAATACCTTGGGGATGCGCAGGGGCACGAAGGGGTCTCGCCAGACATCGAAACGCTGCGCGCGCTGCTCGGCGAACACCAGTTTCCAGTCGCCCACCCGGGCGGCGGTGAGCAGGCCGTCGTCACTGAAGTAGAAAAACTCCTGCCGCGGCGCCTGGTCCGCCTGCCCGGTCAGGAAGGGCAGGAAGTTGTAGCCATCCAGGTGCACCCTGAACTGTTTGTCGCCAACGCGGTGGCCCTGTTTCAGGCGGGCGGCGATATCCTCCTCGCCCACCGCGGCCATCAGCGTCGGCACCCAGTCGAGATGGGACATGACCTGGTTGCTGACACTGCCTTTCGCAACCTTGCCGGGCCAGCGCAGCAGTGCGGGCACCCGGAAGCCACCTTCCCAGTTGGTGTTTTTCTCGCCACGGAACGGGGTTATGGCCGCATCCGGCCACATATTGAAATGGGGGCCGTTATCCGTGGAGTAGATCACGATGGTGTTATCCGACACACCGAGTTTGTCGAGCCGGTCGAGCAACGCGCCCACATGGTCGTCGTGCTCCATCATGGCGTCGTTGTAAAAGCCCTGCCCGGAGCGTCCGCGCTCGGATTCCTGCAAGTGGGTGTAGTAGTGCATCCGCGTGGAGTTGAACCAGACGAAGAAGGGCTTGTCCTGTGAGACCGCCTTGTCGATAAACTTGAGTGACGCGGCCAGGAATTCCTCATCCACGGTTTCCATGCGCTTGCGGGTCAGCGGGCCACTGTCCTCGATGCGGCCGTCGGCATAGCTGTGGATCACACCCCGCGGACCGAACATCTTGCGGTAGGCCGGGCTTTTCGGGTAGTCGGGGTCCTCCGGCTGTTCCTCGGCATTGAGGTGATAGAGGTTGCCGAAGAATTCATCAAAGCCGTGGTTGGTGGGCAGGAACTCGTCCCGGTCACCGAGGTGATTCTTGCCGAACTGACCGGTGGCGTAACCGTGCGGCTTGAGCAGTTCGGCCAGGGTGGGATCCTCGGGCTGGATGCCAAGCTCGGCCCCGGGGATACCCACCTTGGTGAGTCCCGTACGCACCGGATGCTGGCCCGTGATGAACGCCGAGCGGCCCGCGGTGCAACTCTGCTCGCCGTAGTAGTCGGTAAACAGCATGCCCTCGTTGGCAATCCGGTCGATATTGGGCGTGGGGTAACCCATCAGTCCGTGGCTGTACTTGCTGATGTTCCAGATGCCTATGTCATCACCCCAGATCACCAGGATATTCGGTTTGTCTGCTGCCCAGGCAAGCTGTGTCAACGTGCCAGTCAGCAGTAGGAAAATTAAAGCGATAGCGTGTCTCATGATTGGCTACTCCGTCGGTAGACTCGTCGTTCTAGAAGTAATAACGGCCCTGTATGGCGATCGAGCGAGGCCGATTGGGTACGCCGAAGTAGCTGTTGCTGGCGGTCGCCGGCACGTCATTTTTCCAGGCGTAGGTGACCTCGTCGCTCAGGTTCTTCCCCAGTACCGCGATGGACCACCTGCCGTCATCGCCGGACAGGGAGACACGGGCATTGTAGAGCGTGGCGGAGTCGTGTTTGGTTGACGGATCGAGGTCCAGCGCCGAGAAGTAGTCGTCGCTGTAGTTGACGTCCACGCCAAAGAGCAGTTCCAGGCCGTTGCCGAGGGGGTGGATGTAGGTGGCGTTCAGGTTGGCGCTCCACTTCGGGGCGAACAGCAGGGTCTCACCGCTGAGGTCCTGGCCACCCTCCTCGCCCGGCGCGATATTGCTGCCGTCCTCGCGCAGGCAGCCCGGGTTGTTGACCGGGTCGGACTCCTGGGGCACCGTGCAGGTGGCACCGGTAAAGTCTTCGTACTCCGCGTCCAGGTAGCCGAGCGAGCCGCCCAGGGTCAGGCGCTCGGTGGCCGCCCAGCGGCCGTCGAGTTCGATGCCCTGGCTGACGGATTCGCCGGCGTTGCCCACCCGGAATACATCCCCCACCAGGGAACTGGTCTGAAGGTCGTCATACTCGGAGCGGAACACGGCCACGTTCAGTTCCGCGGCTCCCTCCAGCAGGCTCATCTTGGCGCCGAGTTCGTAGGCGACCACGGTCTCCTCGGCGTATTCGAGTACCGAGGCATCCGCGCCGGGGATCGTTCCGCCGTCGGGTTCGCCGGTAAAGATATTGCTGGCGGTGCGGACCGTTTCACCTTCACTCGAGTAGGCCTCGTCGAAGCCGCCGCTCTTGAAGCCGGTGCTGACGCTGGCGTAGAGCATGGCGTTATCGGTGGCATCCCACTGGGTGTTGAGCGACCAGGTCCACTTGTCCTTGTCCATCTCCAGCCCCTGGAAGTCGTGGCTGCGCAGGTCGGAGATGATGGCGCGGTCGGACGGCCTCGCGAGCACGATCAGGTCGGGCGCACCCAGGTCGACTCCCCTGACGCCGGCGTTTGTGGTGACCCGCTTGTCGAGTTCCTTGGTCTCGTCGTTGTAGCGCAAGCCGGCCGTCACCCGCCATCGATCCGTCAACGAGTAGGTGCCCTGGGCAAAGAGCGACCAGGTCCGGGTGTCCTGGTCGAACTGCGACGGAGCAGGCTCACCGAGTGCTATCAGTGGCTGAGAGACCAGCGGGCCCAACAGGGCCACATCTCCGGTGGTATTGACGCGGGATACCTCCAGCGTGTTGTACTCGTAGTAGGCGCCGAGGATCCAGTCCAGCTTTTCGCCGCCGGGAGAGACCAGCCGGAGCTCCTGGCTGTACTGGTCGAAGTCCTCGTTCTGGGTGCGATGCAGCGCCGGGGTGACGCTGTAATCGGTGTTGGTCTGGGTGTTGAGCTCGTAAGCCGACCAGGCCGTGATCGACGTCAACGTCGCGAAGTCCAGGAACCAGTTCACCGTCAGCGCCGCGACATCGGTGCCGGTCTCCCGGTCGTCGTTGATATCGAACGCGGCTTTATCGATATCGTCGATGATGGGGAACACCTCCTCCCCACGGAAGTTGAGGGGCTGGTCCGACTGGTAGATGACCAGCGGCTTGGCATTCTGTTCGAAGTCGCCGTACTCGTACTTGGCGATAATCTCGAGCTTTTCCGAGGGCTCGAACAGCAGCGAACCGCGGCCGTAGATGTTGCTGCGATCCGGGCCCTCGTCGTCGAGCAGTTTGTTTTCCCACCAGCCGTCCATGGCGTCGTAGCGCAGCGCCAGGCGCCCGGCGAGGTTGTCGGTGAGCCCGCCGTTCAGGGTGAGGTGGTAGATCTGCTCGCCGTCGTCGGGCGCGTACAGGGCATCGACCATGGCGAGGAATTCGTGGTCGGGCCGCGCCGTGGTGACGTTGATCGCACCGCCGATCGTATTGCGACCGAACAGGGTGCCCTGTGGACCTTTCAGGACCTCAACGCGCTCCAGGTCCATGGTCAGGGGGACGGCCGCCAACTGGCCGCGACCGGAGAACACGCCATCGATATACAGTCCCACGGACTGCTCGAATCCGGCATTGGTGCCCGAGCCGACACCGCGGATGAACAGGTTGGGTTGCGCCTGCCCCGGGTTGATATTGACATTGGGTATGTACAGGGTCAGCTCACCGAGATCGGTAATCCCCTGCTCGTCGATCTTGGTTCCACTCATGGCGGAGACGGCGATGGGGACATCCTGCAGGCTTTCCACGCGTTTTTGCGCCGTGACAACGACTTCTTCCAGCTGGCCGGCCTGGGCCCGGGCGAAACCGGGAGTCAGCATCAGGGCCGCGGCCAGAGCGGTCAGCGAGTATCGGGTTCTGGGCAGTGTATTCATGGTTGATCACCTGTCTATCGTTATGTAGTGATTGCGGTTTGTAGCCGTCAGGTTTGCAAGATAACGCCAGTCGCATCTCGCAATTTGATAATCGGCGACAGCGATTTACTAATTCGCGACAAGCCCCTCCGCCGAGGCCCACGCGGCCGTGCGCTGCATACCCTCAGAGAGGGACACCCGCGGCTCATAGTCCAACAGCCGGCGCGCCTTGTCGATGGAATAACCGGCCTGGCGCGAGAGCATATCGATGCTCCCCCGACCCAGTTCCGTGGGCTGTCCGAAAAAACCGTAAAGTCGGCGTGCGGTCTCCGCGAGCAGCCTGGCGGAGCGTGTGCCGACCGCGGGAAGCCTGTCGTCCCGCCCCAGCATACGCGCGTGGTAACCGAAAAACTCGGAACAGGTCACACCCTCGCCCCCGCCGAGGGTAAAGATTTGTCCGCGCCCCTCGGGCGCGGCGGCGGCCAGGACGATGCCCTCGACCACGTCGTCCACGTAGACGGGGCTGAAAATACCCTTGCCGTGGGCCGGCAGCAGGAAGCGTCCCCTCGCGATCATCTCCAGCGGCAGGATGACCCAGGGCCGTGAGCCCGGGCCGTAAACGTCACTGGGCCTGACAATGGTGCAATCCATCGCGCCGCCGCCATGACAGGCCAGAACGGCATGTTCGGCGGCGATCTTGGTATCCACATAGGTGTTGCCCATGGGCCGCAGCGGCGCGGTTTCATCGACCTCCTCAGTGAAATCGAAACCGAAGGCCGCAGTGGATGAAAGCTGTACGAAACGACCCACTCCCGCGGCAACGCTGGCGTCGAGCAGGTCGGCGGTGGCCTTGACATTAACCCGCCAGGCCAGGTCCATGGTGGCGGTATTGGAGACGATGGCGGCGGTGTGGATCACCAGGTCAACGCCCTGCAGTGCCTCACGCCAGGGGCCTTTCGAGCTGAGATCGCCGGCAATGACACCCCGCTCCGGGTCAGCCTGCAGATCGATGCCGGTCACTGCTGCGCCGTCAGCCCGGTAGCGGTCGACCAGCGCGCGACCGATGAAGCCGTTCGCGCCGGTGATCAGGACCTGGCTGACTGCCCCAGCCGACACGGTCATCGGGACGGTGGCCGGTACCAGATCGGGGAGGTATACGCCCGCTCCCGGGTCACCATGGGCGTGCCCTCCGGCATTGCCACCTTGAAGCGCGCGGCGTCGTAGGCGGTCCAGCGCGGGGTCGGGATCTCCAGTACGCGCAGATAGTAGAAAGCGGGCAGCGCGGCATCGAACCCGGGGTCGCGCCAGGTCCCCTGGAGCTGAGCCGCGCCGATACTGTTCTCCCAGCGGGCATTCGCTACATCCACCGTGTTGCCTACTGCGGTGAGCTTTCCGCCCCGGCCGGGCTGCCTGTCATTGCTCCAGGCCACGTCGTATACCCGTTCCTGTACCTGGCCATCGCTGTCCAGCCAACCCTTCACGACCTGGAGCCGGTCGAGGTTGGCGCCGATGGCATCCTTGCTGGCAGCGAACAGGAAGCTCGGCGCGCCGGCCTCAGCGGCCGGCAGCACCCCGCCCATGGGGACGCCACCGCCATAACCGGTGGCGGCAAGGTCCGCTTTCAGGGCATCGTCCTCATTGAACGCCCAGCCGCCGAAGAACTGCACCGTGATACGCGGCCCGGTGGTGGCGTACACTTCCCGTCGCTTGAGCGCGTCCCAGAGTGCCTCTCTTGTGTTATCCCGGGCCCAGACGGCGGCGTAGCCGGAGGAGGCCTGTTCCCAGCCCTGCACCACCCGCTCTCCGGCGTGACCGACTGGATGGCTGGCGCGTTGCGGACCGGGCTCGACACCGCTGTGCTTGCCGAAAAAGTTGTTTTCCTCCACCGCGGGCAGCGCGGTGTGCGAGTCGGTGGAGCCGATCATGCCGAATGCGTAGGGATTGACGCCCAGCCGCTCGCCCAGCGCCAGACCGTTCTTCAACGCAGCGCGGGCGTACTCGAACTCCAGCATGGCGTCGGTTTTCGGTTTGCCCTCGAAATTGCCCGCATCCCAGGTTTCGTAATCGGCGAATTCATCGTCGGGGGAGAGCAATGGATGCGTCTCGCTGTCACCCTTGATCTGGGTGACTTCCACCACCGGCTCCCAGCGCGCCCGCCGTCGGGCGTAGTCCGCATCCACGGACGGTCCGCCGTAGCGTTCGCCGGTGGGGAACATCAGGCCGTTGCTCAGGTTGCCATTGTGGGGAATCGCCAGGGCCTTGCCACCGGTGTCCGCCTCGTAGGCCGCGAGATAATCCCACAACTCGTCCGGTTGCGCGTCGCCGCGGCTGGACAGGGGCATGACCTGCCCGGCGCGACGGGCGCCGTCCCGGAAGATGACGACCCGATGCAGGTTGCTGCCGCCCGGCGCCGATGTCCACTCAAAGCCGAGCAGGGTCGTGAACCGGCCCGGCTCGTTGTACCGTTCCGCCACGGCGAGGGCGTCGTGCCAGATGGTCGCCTTCATTTCCGGTGTTGCCGCCGCCTGGAGCGTGGCGAACGCGGACTGACGGGCCTCCCGGGCAAAGAACTCCTTCGCAAATTCGCGGCGCTGTTCCGGGCTGCCGTTGAGCAGGTCATACCAGCGGCGCAGTTCCGGGTTTTCGACCAGGCGCGAATTGCCCTCGTACAACGCACGCATCAGGCCGAGCGATTCCGAGTGATCTGCCAGGACGATGAAGTCCAGCGGGCGAGACAGCCTTGCCGCCAGGCCCCAGGTAGAGGTCACCGTTTCCCCGCGGGAAAAGCGGAAGGCCTCCTCGGGGCCGAGCCTGACACCCAGCCCGAAGGCGTCCGCCGACAGGGAAGAATGCAGGTGTGTGTCGCCCCAGTAGAGATTCCGCGGAAACGATTCTTCTGCGTAGGGTGAATAACTTGCCGCGGAAACACCCGACGTTACCGCCAGGCAGGCCACAAGTAACAGGATCGATTTCATGTCTGCACCAACCCGTTGTTATTAATTTTAGGGATGATACGCCCGCTTTATCAGCCCAAATTGATATTTCGCGACACAAACTTGAGATGCCGCGCCAGGGCGCTGACAGCTTAACCAAACCCGTAGCCCTATTCAGTCAAAAAAAGTAATCTGGCGCCTGGTCGGCCGATGTTGACGCTGACCTGACCAGTTGGCCTCGGGAGGGTCGATACAATGCGATGGTTGCTGCTGGCCTTTGGCCTGATGATTTCCGCCGCGACACTGGCCGAGCCGCCGGTACCCGCGCAACGACTGGGCATGGTCGTCAGCGACACGACACTTGCCGCGCCCGTCGTACTGGATGGCAAGGTATTGTTCCGGGTTCGCGGGACCGCAGCCGTTCCGGCGAAGGATCGAGCGGCTCTCATCCTGCAGGAAATTCGCAGGGTAGCCGATGATCCCGCCATCGACCCGGCGGAAGGAAACCTGGTGCCGGAGGGCGATGCGATTGCCATTGAATTCGGTGGCGTCCGCGTTGTCACTTTCTACGAAATCGACGCCCAACTCGATTCAGTGCCGTTAAACCTTGCGGCGAAGGCAGCCCTTATTCGCCTCAGCGACGCTATTGCGGCTTACCGCCAGGCCCGGGAGCCCACACAGCTGCTGCGCAACACCTTGTTGTTGCTGGGATTCACTGTGCTGGCGCTCGGCTCCGTGTGGGCCAGCCTGCGCATTCTCGGCTGGATCAATGGCATCATCGAGGGCAACGTCAAGCGACACCTCGAGAAGCTGGAGAAGGCCTCGCACCGTATCATTCACTCGGGCCAGATCTGGGCGGTACTCGGTGGACTGGTGCGGGGCGTCAGGTTGCTGACCGTAATCGGCATCGTACTGACCTGGCTCAATACCGCGCTGAGTCTCTATCCCTGGACCAGGCCCTTCGCCAGCGACATCTTCCAGATGGCGCTGGATCCGCTGGCGCGGATGGGCGCCGGCGTGGTCGACTCGCTGCCCAAGTTGATGTTCCTGATCGTACTGTTTTTTGTGGTACGCATGGTGTTGCGGGCACTGTTGACCTTTTTTGACCGTGTAAGTCGGGGCTGGATCCGCCTGGAGAAATTTGACTCCGACTGGGCCATGCCCACCTATCGCATCGTCAGGGTGGTGGTTATCGCGTTTGCCCTGGTGGTCGCTTACCCCTATATACCTGGCTCTGACTCAGACGCTTTCAAGGGTGTGGGCATCTTCATGGGGGTCGTGCTGTCCATCGGTTCGACCAGTTTTATCGCCAACATGATCGCCGGTTACAGTCTGACCTACCGCGGCGCCTACCGCGTGGGCGACATGGTGCGAATCGAAGACCACCTCGGCAAGGTCGAGCATGTGGGGTCGATGAGCACGGTGATCCGCTCGCTGAAAAACGAGCAGATCAATATCCCCAATTCGGTCGTGCTCGCCAGTGCCGTGATCAACTACAGCACCTACCAGCGGGAACAGGGGCTGGTGCTGCATACCGAGGTCGGCATCGGCTATGACACGCCGTGGCGCCAGGTCGAGGCCCTGTTGCGGCTGGCCGCGGAACGGACAGAGGGTTTGCTGAAGGATCCCCCGCCCTTTGTCCTGCAGACTGCGATGGGCGATTTCGCCATCACCTACCAGCTCAACGCGCACTGTCGCGACGCCCACAGCATGAACAGGCTGTACTCGCAACTGCACGGCAACATCCAGGACGTGTTCAATGAGCACGGGGTGCAGATCATGTCCCCACACTACGAGAATGATCCGGAGCAGGCCAAGATCGTGCCCCCGGATCGCTGGTTTACCGCGCCGGCCCAGGAGCCGCCCTCCACAGCCTGATCAACACACGGGAGCTGTGCCTGTCCAGAAGCATCGATGCGGGAATTCAGGCGGCGCAGTCGCGGCGCCGCAGCGCCAGCAACTGCTTCAGCTCCGGGACACAGGAACCGCAGCCCGTACCGCAGCGCAACCGGGTCCCGAGGTCTTCGACACTGCCGGCACCCTGCTCGATGGCGGCGCTGACCTGCCGTTCCCCGACTTCCCAGCAGCTGCAGATCAGGGTACCCGGATCCTCGCGCTGCAGGTCGATCCCCGCCAGCAGGTCGCCCGCGCCGGTGCGGTTCCCGGCCAGGCCCGCCATCCACTCCAGGCCCGGCAGGGCGTCACGGCCTGGTCCCAGGAACAGGGCCCGGGCGACGCTATCGCCGTCGCGCCAGACCAGGCGATAGTCGCCACGGGCATCGTCTTCAAAGCTCAGCAGGTCGCCATCCTCGGGCACCAGCAGCGGCTCTAACCATTGCCGGGTAGCGGCGGGATCCGCGCCATGGCCAAGCAGGGTGAGGCTGCCGCCATCAACAGCGATCTGCGACCAGTAAGCCAGGTCGGGCAGGGAGACCGCCCGGCGGCTGAACAGCAGGCCCCAGGCGCCGACCGGTAGCGCGGACAGTTCGGCCCCGGCCAGTTTCAGCTGGGGTTGGCCGGACACCGGGTCGGTGATGGCGGGAAACAGGGCACAGGCCGCGGCCTGCGCGGCAAACTGGTCGCTCCAGTGGATGGGCAGGAAGGCCTGACCGGGTGGCAGGCCCTCATCCGGTAGCACCAGGCCGTGTACGGCGCCCCGCTCGTTCCCGAGCCGCGCCAGGTCCCCTGCGCGAAGACCGTGCGCACGGGCAGTGGCCGGATTGACCTCGATAGCAAAGAAATCCCGGTGCCGGGCCAGTCGGGGCACCCGGCCGGTGCGGGTCATGGTATGCCACTGGTCGCGCAGGCGGCCACTGTTGACGAGCAGCTTTCCGTCGGCCGCGGGCGGGGTGGCCCGAACGGGGACGAAGCGCGCCCGGCCATCGGGAGTGAAAAAACGCCGGTCGGTAAACGGCGCCGGAAGCGTATCCTCCAGGGGCCAACGGACCGGCGCCAGGGTTTCGTAGCCGGCGTCGTCCAACTGCGCCAGCGCGCCGATGTCGAAGGCCCGGTCGCCGTCGTTCTCGAATCCGGACAGGGCCGCATGCTCGCGAAAGATATCCGCCGGGCTGCGGTAATCGAAGGCCGCGCCCAGGCCCAGCCGGCGCGCCACCTCTGTCACGATCCACCAGTCCGGCCGGGCCTCTCCCGGCGCCGGTACCAGCTGCCGCTGGCGCGAGATCACCCGCTCGGAATTGGTCACGGTCCCGTCTTTCTCGCCCCAGGCCGCGGCGGGCAGCAGCAGGTCCGCCATCCGCGCGGTATCCGTATCGCCGCTGCAGTCCGACACCACCACAAAGTCACAGCGCTCCAGTGCACGACGCACCGCGGCTGAATCCGGCAGGCTGACCGCCGGGTTGGTGGCCATGATCCAGAGAAACCGGATCTCACCCGCCTCCGCCGCGCGGAACATATCCACCGCCTTGAGCCCCGGCCCGGCGGCCAGGTCAGCGGCGCGCCAGAAGCGCTGCACCCGGTCCATGTCGGCGGGGTTGAAATCCATATGCGCCGCAAGCTGGTTGGCCAGCCCCCCGACCTCCCGCCCGCCCATGGCGTTGGGCTGGCCGGTGATCGAGAACGGGCCGACCCCCGGCTGGCCGATGCGGCCCGTGGCGAGGTGGCAGTTGATGATGGCGTTGCCCTTGTCAGTACCGGAAACGGACTGGTTGATACCCTGGGAGAACAGGGTCACAGCCCGCGGTGTGTCGCCAAACCAGTGATAGAAGCGTTGCAGGTCCGCCGCCGCCAGGCCGGTAGCTTCCTGCACCGTGCATGGGTCCAGTTCGGCAACCGCTGCCAGGCTGGCGTCCAGGCCCCCGGTACATTCGCGCACAAACCCCTCGTCGGTCAGTCCCTCGGCAGCGAGGTAACGCAACAGGCCGCCAAACAGGAAGGCGTCTGTCCCGGGCCGGAGCTGCAGATGCAGGTCGGCGTCCTCACAGGTGGCCGTGCGGCGCGGGTCGATCACTACCAGACGGGGGCCGCCGCGATGTGCCCGGGCGGCCTGGATACGCTGGTAAATCACCGGGTGGGTCCAGGCCGCGTTGGAACCCACCAGCACCAGCAAATCGCAGGTTTCCAGGTCCTCGTAGCTGCAGGGCACCACGTCTTCGCCGAAGGCGCGCTTGTGGGCGGCCACCGCGGAGGACATACACAGGCGGGAATTGGTGTCCACGTTGGCGCTACCGAGAAAGCCCTTCATCAGTTTGTTGGCGACGTAGTAATCCTCGGTCAGCAACTGCCCTGAGAGGTAGAACGCGACGGACTGCGGCCCGTACCGTTCCCGGGTCACGCGCAGGCGCTCGCTTAGGGTGTCCAGCGCGCCATCCCAGCTGACCCGTCGCCCCTGCAGGCGGGGGTGGAGGAGCCGGCCCTCGTGTCCGAGTGTCTCAGCCAGTGCAGTCCCCTTTACGCACAGGCGGCCGGCATTGGCGGGATGTCTCCCGTCCCCCATAACGGCAATCAATCGGTCTCCCTCTACCTCGGCTTCGACCCCGCAGCCGACGCCGCAGTAGGGGCAGGTGGTGAGACGCCGTGTCATCAGCTGCCGATCAGGACCTGGTCACTGTCCAGGCGCACGCGGTACACCTCCACCGCGACCTCCGGGTCCTCCAGGCACTCTCCGGTCAGGAGATCGAAATGCTGCTTGTACAGGGGCGAGGCCACTACCAGCCGGCCGGCCAGGTCCCCGACAATACCCCGGGACAGGACGTTGGCGCCGCCCAGGGGGTCGCGGTTACTGAGCGCGAATACCTGTGGCTCCTCATCCGGCAGGAAGAACAGCGCGACCTGTTCCCTCCCCACCAGGGCGCAGACACCGGAGCCGGGCACCAGGTCGCCGCGCTCGCAGATGGTCCGCCACTGAAGTTTTTCCGCTGCTTTCATGGCCCCTCCTCCCTATTCGCTGACCGCCACCAGGTGCAGCCGTTCTTCCGTTCTGGCCGGGCGGTTCTGTCCCCGTTCCTTGACGAACACCACCCCCGGGTCTGTCTCGTCGGAATTGACAAAGGCGCGGAAACGCTTCAGTTTTTCCGGGTTCTCGAGCGAGGCTCTCCACTCACATTGGTAGCTGTCCACGACATGCTGCATCTGGGCTTCCAATTCGGCGCCCAGCCCCAGGGAATCATCGATCACCACCTGGCGCAGGTAGTCGATGCCGCCCTCCAGGTTGTCCATCCAGGTCGAGGTGCGCTGCAGGCGATCCGCCGTACGCACGTAGAACATCAGGAAGCGGTCGATGAAGCGGATCAGCGTCTCGTCATCCAGGTCAGTGGCGAACAGGTCGGCGTGGCGCGGTTTCATGCCGCCATTGCCGCAAACGTACAGGTTCCAGCCGTGTTCTGTCGCGATGACCCCGAAGTCCTTGGACTGGGCCTCGGCGCACTCGCGGGTGCAGCCGGACACCGCGGACTTGACCTTGTGCGGCGCGCGCAGGCCCTTGTAGCGATTCTCGATCAGGATGGCCATGGTCACGCTGTCCTGCACCCCGTAACGACACCAGGTGCTGCCGACACAGGATTTTACCGTCCGCAGCGCCTTGCCGTAGGCATGGCCGGTCTCGAAGCCCGCCGACACCAGCTCGCCCCAGATGGCGGGCAGCTGTTCCAGCCGGGCCCCGAACAGGTCCACCCGCTGGCCTCCGGTGATCTTGGTGTAGAGCCCGTATTTCTGGGCCACCTGGCCCAGCACGATCAGTTTCTCCGGCGTGATCTCGCCACCGGCGACCCGCGGGACCACAGAATAGGTGCCGTCCTTCTGCATGTTGGCCATGTAGGTGTCGTTGGTGTCCTGCAGGCCGACGTGGGGCATCTCCAGGATATGCTCGTTCCACAGCGAGGCCAGGATGGACGCCACCGCCGGTTTGCAGATATCACAGCCGCGGCCACGGCCGTGCTGGTGCAACAGGTCCTGGAAGGTGCGGATCTCACCCACCTGGACCAGGTGGAACAGCTCCTGGCGGGTGTAGGGGAAGTGTTCGCAGAGGCTGGTGTCCACGGCCACCCCGCGGGCGGCCAGCTCCCCGTCCACCAGGTTCTTCAGCATCGCGCCGCAGCCGCCGCAGCCCGTGCTGGCGCGGGTTTCACCCTTGACCTCGGCCAGCGAACAGCAGCCCTGGTCGATAGCCTCTACGATGGCGCCCTTGGTCACGTTGTGGCAGGAGCACACGGTGGCCGTGGCGGGCAGTGCCGCTACCCCGAGCTGGGGTGCGGCACCGGCGGCCGGTGCAATCAGGGACTCTGGCTCCGGCGGCAGCTCGATGCCGTTGAGGTGGTACTGGAGCAGGGTGTCGTAATCCGCACAGTCCCCGACCAGCACCGCACCGAGCAGGGTCTTGCCCTCGGGGCAGGTCACGATGCGTTTGTACAGCTCCCGTCGCTCGTCGCTGAACACGTAGGACAGGGCGCCCGGGGTGCGCCCATGGGCATCGCCGATCGACCCCACATCCACCCCCAGCAGCTTGAGCCTGGTGCTCATATCGGCGCCGGTGAAACTGCCCTCTTCGCCGGCAATCTGGTTCGCCACCGCCTCCGCCATCCGGTAACCCGGCGCCACCAGGCCGTAAATGCGGCCTTCGTACAGGGCGCATTCGCCGATGGCGTAAATGCCGGGGTCGGTGGTCAGGCAGCTCGAGTCCACCACGATGCCGCCGCGCTCGCCCACCGCCAGCTCGAAGTCCCGCGCCAGTTTGTCCTGGGGGCGGATACCGGCCGAGAACACGATCATGTCGGTTTCGAGCACCTCGTCGTCGGCGAACTGCATCTTCAGGGCGCACTCGTCGCCGGCGACGATAGCCCGGGTGTTCTTGCTGGTGTGGATCACCACGCCCAGCGCCTCCACCTTGCGCCGCAGCATACGCGAACCGCCCTCGTCCAGCTGCACACCCATCAGTCCCGGCGCGAACTCCACCACGTGCGTCTCCAGTCCGAGATTCTGCAGCGCGTTGGCGCACTCCAGGCCCAGCAGGCCGCCACCCACCACCACCCCGATCCGGCTGTTTTTGGCCCGCGCCCGGATTTCACCGAGGTCGTCAATCGTGCGGTAGGTCAGGCAGCGCTTGTGTTCATGACCGGGTACCGGTGGTACGAAGGGATAGGAACCGGTGGCCAACACCAGGCGGTCGTAGGGAAAACGCCGCCCCAGACCGGTTACCACCACCCGGGCCTCGCGCTCGATCGCGACCACCGGATCGCCGAAGTGAGCCGCCACGCCCCAGCCCTGGTAGATCTCCCGGTGGGCCAGGGCCAGATCTTCCGGCGCCCGTCCCGCGAACACCTCCGACAGGTGGACCCGGTCGTAGGCCGGGCGCGGCTCCTCGCCGATCACGGTAATCTCCAGGTCGGCGTTCTTGCCCGCCAGGGTCTCGACGAAGTGATGGCCGACCATGCCATTGCCCACCACCACGACTTTCTGTTTGCTCATCAGTTTTCTCCCGTAAATCAGGCGGCCGCCGCCTGCGGCTGCAGGGCCTCCGCCACGTTCCGCCCGAACATCAGGCCGGACCGCAATTGCGCCACGTCCTGCCCGCTGCGGATCAATTCCGCGTACCAGGTGCCACCGGTCTGGTCACCGACCAGTACCGCGCCCAACAGGCGGTTGTCCCGAATCACCAGCCGGCGATACACACCGGCGCCGGTATCCCGCAGCACGAGCTGTTCGGCATCCTCCACCAGCTTCCCGGCGCTGAATATCGCGGTGCCGGAAATTTTCAATTGCGTGGGCCAGTCCGACACGACAAAGCCGGGGCCGGGTTCTTCCAGCAAGGTTGCGGCCAGCACGGCGGCCTGCTCACGTACCGGCGCCACCAGACCAAAACAGTGCCCGCCGATTTGGCAGCACTCTCCCAGTGCGTATACCTGCGGCCGGGACGTGCGCAGGTGAGCGTCCACCGAAATACCGCGCTGCACCGCCAGCCCGGCCGCCCTTGCCAGCCCGGCGTTGGGAGTGATCCCGGTAGCGAACAGCAGCAGGTCGCAAGATAGCTCGGTGCCATCCGCCAAACGCGCACCCCGCACAGTACCGCATTCGGAATGGACCGCCTGGAGGGTCGTGCCACAGCAGAACCGCAAACCTCGCCGCTCCAGCTGACCCTGCAGGCAGGCCCCCCCCTCGCGATCGAGCTGCCGATTCATGGGCCAGTCGTTGCGGTGCAGGATGGTGGTGGCAAACCCGAGTTCGTTGAGACCGTGGGCCGCCTCCAGCCCCAACAGGCCGGCTCCCACGACCAGGGCTTCAGCCCCGCGCCCGGCGCGGTCCCGCAGCCGCCGGGCGTCCGCCAGGGTCCGCAGCACTTCCAGCCCATCCAGCTCACCACAGGGCAGGTTCGGGCGGGCGACCCGGGCTCCGGTGGCGAATACCAGGTGGTCAAAAGCCACCGGCGCCGACCCGGCGCATTGCACCTGCCGGGCAGCCGGGTCGACTCCGGTGACCCGCACCCCGGTCAGCACCCGGTTGGCAATCTCCGGGCCGGCCAGCAGCAGGTCTCCTTCCGCGTTGTCGCCGGCCAGCAGGCCAGACAACAGCACCCGGTTGTAGCAGGCCTCGGCCTCGTCACCGATGAGGGTGATATCGAAGCCGTGCTCACGCCGGGCGAGTTCCTGTAACAGGTAGGCGCTCGCCATACCGGCGCCGACAATGACCAATCGTGATTTCATGCGGCCCTGGAGTCCGGTCCGTCGCTGGAAGGGCGTGGTTCAGGCTCGGGTTCCGATCCCCCCTGCACCGGGGCAGGCGTCGAGCCGGGTACCGCAGCCACCGCCCGCACCTCCAGGTCCGTTTTCGCCCCATGCCGGGAGTAGAGAAACTCCAGCACCATCTGCCGCAGGTGGACGAAATCGGGGTCTTCCGCCAGCGCCAGACGATCCCGGGGGCGCGGCAGGTTCACTGCCAGGATTTCCCCGATGGTCGCTGCCGGGCCATTGGTCATCATCACGATTCGGTCGGACAAGAGCACTGCTTCGTCCACGTCGTGGGTAATCATGATCACGGTGTTGTCCAGCTCCGCCTGGATCGCCATCAGCGAGTCCTGCAGCTGGGCCCGGGTCAATGCGTCCAGGGCGCCGAATGGCTCGTCCATCAGCAGTACTTTCGGTTGCATGGCCAGACAGCGGGCAATCCCCACCCGCTGTTTCATGCCGCCGGATATTTCGCCCGGGCGCTTGTGCAGCGCGTGCTCCATATTAACCAGCTGCAGGTTGTGCTCGATCCATTCCCGGCGTTCGGCCCGGCTCATGCTCTTGCGGAATACCTGGTTCACGGCCAGGGCGACATTCTCGTACACGGTCAGCCAGGGCATCAGGGAGTGGTTCTGGAACACCACCGCGCGGTCCGGGCCGGGCTCGATTACCTCCCGCCCTTCCAGCACCACCCCCCCCTCGGTAGCCCGGTGCAGGCCGGCGACGATATTCAGCACCGTCGATTTGCCGCAACCGGAGTGACCGATGAGTGAGACGAACTCGCCTTTGGCCAGTTTCAGGTTGACGTTCTGCAGGGCGCGGAACTTTTTCCCATCGGTATCAAATTCGATCCCGACGCCGGTGATATCGAGGTATTTCCGGTCCATGTGATCTTCTCCTTGTTAGGGCCTTTTCACACTACTTGCGTCAGTTAGCGAAGCACCGCGCTCTTGTCCCAGCTGACCCGCTTCTGCAGGACCAGCATCAACTTATCCAGGGCAAACCCGATCAGTCCGATCACCAGTACCGCCACCATGATCCGCCCCAGTGAATTCGAGCTGCCGTTCTGGAACTCGTCCCATACGAATTTCCCGAGGCCGGGGTTCTGGGCCAGCATCTCAGCGGCAATCAGCACCATCCAGCCGGTCGCCAGGGACAGGCGCAAGCCGGTGAAAATCATCGGGATAGCGGCCGGAATCACGATCTTGCGCACGTGGGTCAGGGGCGACAGGGCCATGACCCGGCTGACATTCACCAGGTCGCGGTCGATACCGGTCACCCCTACCGTGGTGTTGATCAGGGTCGGCCACAGGCAACACAGCGCCACCGTGAAGGCCGAGTTTAGAAAGGATTTCTCGAACAGCGGGTCGTCGGCGGTATAGGTCGCGGACACTACCATGGTGACCAGGGGCAACCAGGCCAGCGGCGACACCGGCTTGAATACCTGGATGATCGGGTTACAGGCCTTGTACATGGCCGCGCTGAGGCCGCACAGGATTCCCAGCGGGATGGCGATCATGTTGGCCATCAGGAAGCCCGCCGCCACCGTGAGCAGGCTGGTTACGATCTGGTCCAGGAAGGTCGGTTTACCGGTGTACTTGCGCCACTTGATAGTAGCCTCCGGGTCCTTCTCCAGCCGGGCGGCATTGCGCTCTTCCTGCCGCTGGTAGAACCCGGCCTCCTTCTCACGCTCCCGGGCGTGTTCGGCGCCCAGGTTCTGGACCTGTTCCCAGACCTGGGTGGGTCCGGGAAACTGGCCCAGGGAGGTGTCGATACGGTTGGCGCCGAACTGCCACAGCAGCAGGAACACCGCGATGCCCAGGACCGGCAGCAACAGCCCCTCGACAAACGTCTTGGAAGTCAGGCGGGCCTGGAGCAGCTCGAAGCGGTTGTCCACCGGGGGGGCGGGGTTTGTATCAGCCATGTCGGTCATACCATTTCAGTCAGGGTCGGGGCCGGCGCGGGGCACCGGCACGGGACGTTACAGTTTTTCGTTACCCTTGAGCCCGATCGCGAACTGGTCCAGGTAGGCGTTCGGCCGGGTGCCATCGAAGACCTTGCCGTCGATAAACTCGGTCTGGGGAGCGCGGAAGCCGGACTCCGTGGCGAACGCCGGAAACTCCGCCGCAGTCATCTCGCCGTCCTCGACCAGCGCCTCGGCGGCGGCCTGGTACAGGTCGGGCCGATAGACGCTGCGCGCCACGTCGAGATACCAGCTGTCGTCCTTTGGCTCCGCAATCTGGCCCCAGCGCCGCATCTGGGTGAGGTACCAGACCGCGTCCGAGTAGTAGGGGTAGGTGGCGAAGTAACGGAAGAACACGTTGAAGTCGGGGACCTCGCGCTTGTCGCCCTTTTCGTACTCGAAGGTGCCGGTCATGGAGTTGGCAATCACGTCGTAGTCAGCCCCCACGTATTCCGGGCGCGACAGGATCTCCACCGCCTCGGGCCGGTTGGCGTTGTCGTTCTCATCCAGCCAGCGGGCGGCCCGCAACAGGGCCTTGACGACCCGCACGGTGGTATTCGGATACTGCTCGGTGAATTCCCGGGTCAGGCCAAACACCTTTTCCGGGTTGTTCTTCCAGATCTCGTAGTCGGTGATCACCGGCACGCCGATGCCCTTGAACACCGCCTGCTGGTTCCAGGGCTCACCCACGCAGTAACCGTGGATGGTGCCCGCTTCCAGCGTCGACGGCATCTGCGGCGGCGGGGTGACCGACAGCAGCGCCTGGGCGTCGATCTGGCCCGAGATATCCCCCTTGTGCGGCGCGTAATATCCCGGGTGGATACCGCCCGCGGCCAACCAGTAGCGCAGCTCGTAATTGTGGGTGGACACCGGGAACACCATGCCCATTTTGAACGGCTCGCCCTCCGCGCGGAATTCATCCACGACCGGTTTCAGGTAGTCGGCCTTGATCGGGTGCACCGGCTTGCCATTCTCATGGGGCACGTGCTTTTTCATCCGATCCCAGATCTCGCTGGACACGGTGATGCCGTTGCCATTCAGGTCCATTGAGAATGGCGTGACAATGTGGGCCCTGGTGCCGAACCCGATGGTGGCCGCCAGGGGCTGGCCCGCCAGCATGTGGGCCCCGTCCAGCTGGCCGTCGATCACCCCATCCAGCAGCACCTTCCAGTTGGCCTGCGCCTCCAGGGTCACGTACAGACCCTCGTCCTCGAAATAGCCGTTTTCGTAGGCCACTGCGAGAGGGGCCATATCGGTAAGCTTGATAAAGCCGAATTTCAGCTCGTCTTTTTCCGGCTCCCCCAACTCCGCGCGGGCGGCGCCGGGCAGCGCAGTGGCGAGCAGTGTGCCGAGCGCCAGAACGCCGAAACCCCGGCGCGTGAGTGAACGAATTGTTCTGATAACCATGCTTTACTCCCTGAACTTCGCTGGTCGAAACACCCAGGCGCTCTCCTCAACCGTCGACCGGGGGCCGGGTTGAAAGAGCGCCGCTGCTCAAGGAGAAAACCTGTGGAATGTGCGTTACTACCCAACTCTGTAACAAGCGCCGGGCCAGTTTTTATAAATTCCTTAATTATCAGTACGTTGTCTTGTTACCCGGTGACCTGCACTGCCGCCGGGTGAAAAAATTGGGGGCCGGTGTGCACGGCTCTGGTGCATTCAGTCCCCATTATTGACCGGCAACAGCTGATCGGGACCCAGTTCGATTCCCGGTGCCAGAAACCAGTTTTCCCCGTGCCGGTCCAACGGCCGGTAGTCGCCGGGCGGGCTCGGCAAATCGAGGTGACGAGCCGCCTCCCGGTACAGGTCGGTTCGGAAACAGCGCTGGACCCGGGACTTGACCTCCTCCGGGCTGAACTCGCGGCCCAGGATCGCGCCAATCTCACGTAACAGGAATTCGCCGTCGGAGCGCCAGGGGAAACCGGCCTGGAAGCGGCCGAATACGTGAAAGTGTGGCCGGTCGATCACCGGTCCCCCCTTGCTGAACCGGAACCGGCCCGTCAACGAGGGTTCCAGGCATTCCTGGCGCAGATCGAGGTACTCCGGCCGGGCCAGCACCTCTGCCGCCTGGCGGCGGTTGTCCGGTTCCGCCAGCCAGCGGCAGGCCTCCAGCAGCGCCAGGCGCAGGCGCAGGTGGGAGCCGGTGTGGTTCTGGTGCCAGCCCTCGGTGACGCCCAGCACCTTCTCCATGCCATTGTTCCAGATCTGGTAGCCCGTGGCCTGGACCGTGCCGATGCCCTGTTGCACCGCCAGACTGTTCCAGGGCTCGCCCACGCAAAAGCCATCGATGATTCCGCGGGCCAGGCTGTCCACCATCTGTTCCGGGGGCAGCACGATGATGTGCAGGTCCCGAACGGGGTCGATCCCCCCGGCCTGCAACCAGCGCCGCAGTAGCAGGATATGGCAGGAAAAGCCGTGGGCCGCGGCGAGCGTCACCTGGCGCCGCTGCGCCCGCAGCACCTCGGCAAAGGCCCGTGCCGTGTTCAGGGCGCCGTCCTGGCCCCGGGCGCCGCGCTCGGCGACCGCCGCCGCCAGGGGCTGGCCCAGGGTAATGGCATTGCCGTTCAGGCTCAGGGCCAGGCCAGTGATCACGTCCGCCCGCAGGCCACCGAGGCCGAGCGAGGTCGCCAGGGGCAACGGGGCCAGCATCTGCGCCGCGTCCAGGTCGCCGGTGACGAGCTTGTCACGCACGTTGGCCCAGGACACCTCCCGCCGCAGTTGCACTGTGAGCCCGAAGCGTTCATAGAACCCCAGTTCCTGCGCCATGATCAGCGGGGCGCTGTCGGTGAGGCGCAGATAGCCCAGCCGTAGGCTACTGGTTTCTGCCGGAGGCAACCTGTTGGCGTCTGTCATCGCGGTGACTTTCCCTTGTTGGCTTGCCCGAGGATCGCGATCACGTCGCGGGCAGTCTCCCCGAGGCTGCGGTGTTTGTCCATGGCCAGCCGGCGCAGGGTGGCATAGGCCTCCTGCTCGGCCACACCGTGCACCTGCATCAGCAGGCCTTTGGCCCGGTCCACGACCTTGCGATCCTCCAACTGGCGCCGGGTATGATCCAGTTCCTCGCGTAATTCCCGGAACGCGGAGAACTGGGCGATCGCGATATCCACCGCGCCGCGCACCCGCGCCGGACTGATATCCTCGGCCTGGTAAGCCGTGACACCCGCGCGGATGGCGTCGTTGATGAATCCCTGGTCCCCCGATTCGGAGAACATCACCACGGGCCGCGGGTTGTGGCTGGAAGCGATACTCAGGCTTTCCAGCACATCCCGGTCCGGCGAATCCAGGGCGATGATCACCACGTCCGGCTCCTGCTGCGCCATCTGGAACAGCAGGCCCGAGGCCGTGGGAATGGTGGACAGCACCTCGCAACCCACCTCGAGCAGGCGGGCCTCGACCGCGCAGGCGCGGTCGGGGTCGTCGTCGACCAGGATAAGTCGCAGGGGCCGGTTGCTGTTCAGTGATCTGGACACAGGCGATGCGCCGGCGGGCCGACGCCGGGTGATTGGAATCAGAGCTTGAATTGTACCGTCATCCAGGCCTTGTCCGCATCCGTGTAGGCATCGCTGTCGCTCGAGAAGCTGGCGTACTTCAGCTGCAGAGTGAGCTGTTTGGTCACAGGCCAGGTTGCCACCAGGTCGATCTCCGAGCCGTAGTCCTCGCTACTGTCCTCCGCCTGAAAGTCATGGTAGAAGCCTCCCAGCTTCACCGGGCCCAAGGCGCCGCTGAGGCCGACGTAGAAATCCTCGATGCCATCCGCCGGGGTGACCAGGAACTTGTCCGCCCAGCCCTGGAACTTGTGCAGGGTGGCAAACGGCGTTTTGAAGCCCACGCCGTCACCGGCCCCGAGGACTTCATAACCGAGGCTGGCCTTGAGGCCGGACAACTTCAGGTCCCCTTCGACCAGGTAGTAATCGGCGTCGTAGTTCACCGGATTATCCCCGGCATCCGACTGGCTGGCATAAGCAGCCCGCACGGCCACCGGCCCGAAGGCACCGCTGTACTTGAGGCCCCAGGTGTCGGAAGAGTTACCGACGCTGCGCCCGGCCGGATAGGCCAGGTCCTCGTCGATGTCCAGCAGGTAAGCGTAGCCGCTGAGGGTGTGTGCTTCGGCGAATTGCCAGTCCGCGCGGAAGAAGTGGTTTTCCCCATGCAGGCTGGCCGGCTGCACGGGCCCGTCATCCGGACCGAAAATGCGGTTGATGTTGTAGACGTAGGCGTAGTCTATGTTCAGGCCCTGCTCGCCCTTGTACCGGGCTCGGAAGCCATCGTAGGTCTGTTCGTTCTGGCGCCAGCCTACACCACCGACGAAGCGCTGGTCGTCGTGCAGAATGCGCTGGCGACCGTAGCTGCCGGAGCCGGAGCCCTGGCCGTAGCGTATCCAGGCCTGGTTGACTTCAGTGCCCTCCGGATCGGCCACCACCGGATACTGGGTCTTGCCGTTGGCGGTGGAGTTGTAGTCGTCACTGCCCACGGCGGTCACGTCGTCGAATTCCAGCAGGAAGGAAAACCCCTTGTAGGCCGCCGAGCTGAAGGTCAGGCGGGTGCGCAGGGTGGAGGCTTTGGCATTGCGGCTGAAACCCTCATCGTCCACGTACTCGTAGCGGTAGCGGAGATCCAGGGCGGCCTTGCCCTCCGTGACCATCCCTGTGAAATCCGCCGGCGCAGCGTCCTGGGCGAAGACGGTGGACGACTGGACGCCCAGGGCTGCCAGCAGGAAAGCCCCACGGTAACTGAAAGACATAATATGACTCCTTTAAAACGGCAAAAGCCCGCACACACCCCGAGAGCGGGTGCGGGCAGGCTTCGTTGCCTTAATATAACCAGGGTGATGGGGACGGAATCAACTGAGCAAGAACCTTGCCAAAGGCCTTCAAGTCCTTGGATTATGGGGCTACAGACAAGGTGGGCATGCTGCCGGCGCGCCGGCGGGGCACCCGGCTGGTGCAGTCATGCACCGCTTCGGGTCAGCGAACTAGCGGGTAGCGCCTTCCTTTGCGGCCAGGTTCGCCGCCGGGGCTACCGAAACCGGCACCCCGTTGACCACGCTGGTGCCCGAGGGGATATCCAGCGTGCGGTCGTCCACCAGGTCATTGGCACTGACCCCGGGCAGGACCTCGCTCGCTACCGACTGGCGGGTACCGCCGTAGCGGTGACCGAAGCCATGGGGCAGGCTGACCACGCCGGGCATCAGGCCGTCGTGGTACTCAACCGGCACGACCAACTCGCCCACTGCTGAGCTGATGATTGCCTCTGCCCCGTCTTCCAGCCTGCGGCTGCGGGCGTCCTGCGGGTGCATCATCAGGGTGCAGCGATTTTTGCCGCGTGCGTAGTTGTTCAGGTTGTGCAGCCAGGAGTTCATGTCGCGAATATGGCGCCGGCCGATCATTACCAGTTCCGGTACCTCCACCGTAATATCCCGCTCGAGGCGCTGGATATCCGCCTCCAGCAGGGGGTGCAGCAGGCGAATTTTCCCGCCCTCGCTGCGCAGCATGTCGGGCAGGACGCCGGGCTGCAGTGGGCCGAGATCAATCCCGTGCGGGGCGGCCTTGACCCGCTCGAGATTCAGCCCCTCGCCCGACTCGTCGAATCGGTCGCCGTAGGGGCCGACCCGCAGCAGGATATCCAGCAGGCGCTCCCCGTCCGCATGCCGGGAGGTCGCCTCCCGCACCCTCGCTGCATCCACGCCCGACAGCGCAGGGGACTTCAGCACCGTCTCTATCATGCCGTCCAGCATCATGCCCTGCAGGTCGTCGGCCTGCATGCCGTTCATCCGCGCCAGCAACTCCAGGAACAGCTCGTACTGGTCTTTGCTATCCGGCGCGGGCTCGAAAACCTGCGGCGAATAGCGGGCAAAGTTGCGCTGGGAGAAGGCCGCGAACAGGAAGTCGTAATTGCTGTGCTCCAGTTGCGTGGTGGACGGCAGGATGTAGTCCGCGTGCCGTGTGGTCTCATTAATGTAGATATCGAGTGCCACGACAAAGTCCAGCTCACTCATCGCGGCGTCGATGCGCTTGCCGTTGGGCACACTGAGTACCGGGTTGCCGGCGACCGTGATCAGGGCGTGCACCGCATCGTCACCCTCGCATTCCAGTTCCTCCGCCAGGCAGGAGGCTGGCAGCATGCTCATGTACTCGGGAAAACCCCGCGCCCTCGAATGCCAGCGACCGTGCAGTAATGGACCGACCTCGCCGGTACGTTCGTTCTGACCGGTGGCGGGCCGTGCAAACATGGCGCCCCCCTCGGCGTCCAGTCGACCCTGCAGCAGGTTCACCACGTCCACCAGCCAGCTTGAGAGCGTGCCGAAGGCCTGGGTGCACAGGCCGATACGACCGTAAAGCACGGGCCGCTCAGCTCTCGCGAAGCGGGTCACCAGGGCGCGCAGGTCGGTAGCGCTGACACCGGTTTTCGACGCCACCGCCTCGGCGGTAAACGCGCGCGCGAGTCGCTCCAGTTCCTCCAGACCCTCGATACGGGGCGCCAGCGGTCCGATATGCACCAGGTCCTGGCGGAACAGCTCATTGACCCAGGCAAACAGGAAGAACGCATCTGTTCCGGGTCGGATAAACAGGTGTTGGTCGGCCGCCCGGGCGGTCTCTGTGCGTCGCGGGTCGATCACCACCACCTGGCCACCACGCTGCCGAATACCCTGCAGGTATTCGGCGGCGTTCGGTGCGCCGAGAATAGAGCCCTGTGAGACCAGCGGGTTAGCCCCCATGCAGACCAGGAAGTCGGTGCGCTCAAGGTCGGGCACCGGGAACAGCCAGGGGTTGCCGTAGAGCAGATCACAACTCAGGTTCTTCGGCTGCTGGTCCACGCTGCCGGCGGAAAAGAAGCGCTCGGTGTTCAGCATCTGGATAAAAAGCTGGGTGTGGATCTGGGTGTGGAAGTTGTGCCCGTTGGGATTGCCGTAGTACATGGCGATGGCATCCTTGCCGTGGTCGTCGCGTACCCGGACCAGCCTCGCCGCGACCTCGGACAGCGCCTCATCCCAGTCGATCTCCACCCAGTCGTCACCAACCCGCTTCACGGGTCGTCGCAGGCGTTCAGGGTCCGCATGAATGTGGGCGAATGCCTGGGATTTGGCACAGACGTATCCCCGGGAGCGCACGTCCTGCTCGTCACCCTTGACGGAAATGACGTCCCGGTTGGCGCGATCGACTTCCATTACCAGGCCGCAACTGGCCTCGCAGGTGGGGCAGCTGCGGTGAATGGTTTCCGTGGTTGCCATAATGATTATTTCCTGAATTTCAGGCTGTGAACGCCCTGTTATAAGAAGGACCGGAGCATCAACAAGCCGACGTCTTCAGGGTGCCATACTCCGAACCGGATACTCAAGCAGGCGCAAGGCCCTTATTTTGACAAGCCGGACGTCACTTTATAGGCTGCGGAATCTTTCTTCCCCTGGAGAATCTCCATGTCCATCACCACCCGGATTGCCCGCCAGACCCGCGCGGCCGTCCTCACGATTATCCTGTGCATCCTGACCGCCGGGGCCACCCTGGCGGACACGATAGTAATCCACGCCGGCACCCTGCTGGCGATACCCGGCGAGGAGCCGGCGCAGGAGCAGACCCTGGTCATCGAGAACGGCAAGGTCAGCCAGGTACTGGACGGCTACCGCGGCGGCGCCGAGTTCGGCCCCGGGGCGCGGCTGATCGATCTCCGGGACCACTTCGTGATGCCGGGCCTGATGGACATGCATGTGCACCTGCATCAGGAGCTGGGCCCCGAGCTCGCCAGCATCTCGCTGCGCGAGTCCGATCAGCTGCTGCAGCTGCGCGCGCTCATGTACGCGCAGCGCACCCTCGCCGCCGGCTTCACCACCGTGCGCGACCTGGGATGGAAGCGGCAGGAAATCTACGCCCTGCGCGAGGCCATTAATCGCGGCTGGGTGGAAGGACCACGCATCATCGCAGCCGGGTTGGTCGGCATCACGGGAGGCCACGCGGATACCTCGGGAATGAAGCCCGTGTTCATGGAAGTCGAGGAAAGGGGCGAGATTTGCGATGGCCCCTACGACTGCCGGCGAGCCACGCGCGAGGTCATCAAGTACGGGGCCGACCTGATCAAGATCACTTCTACCGGGGGTGTGCTCACGGATAGCAATACGGGCACCGGGCAGCAGATGGAGATGGACGAACTGAAGGAAATCGTCCGCGCCGCCGGGCGTATGGGCCGCAAGGTGGCCAGCCACGCCCACCAGGAGGAAGGCATTATCGCCGCCCTGGAAGCGGGGGTGGACAGTATCGAGCACGGCACCTACACCGGCCCCAGGTCCATCAAGCTGTTCAAGTCCACCGGTGCCTACCTGGTGCCCACCCTGCTCGCGGGCCACACGGTCGTGCAGATGGCAGAGACTTCCGATGTGCTGACCCCGGCCGTCAGGGAGAAGGCTATTCGCGTGGGCAAGGACATGGAGGGCAATTTCGGCAGGGCCTACCAGGCCGGCGTGAAAGTGGCCTACGGCACGGACAGCGGCGTCTCGGCCCACGGCGACAATGCCATGGAGGCGGTGCTGATGCACCGCGCCGGCATGAGCACCAGGGATATCCTGGTGGCGGCGACCGTCAACGCCGCAGACCTGATCGGCATGAGCGACTCCCTCGGCAGCCTGGAACCCGGGAAGCACGCCGACCTGATCGCCACCAACGGCTCACCGCTGGAGGATATCGAGGAACTGCTGGAGGTGGATTTCGTCATGCGCGGCGGCAAGGTCTTCAAACAGTAACGCCAGGACGCGCGTTACCGCTGCAATTAAGGATGCGAGATGTCCGGGCGCACTCATCCGTGAGCGACAACCCGGGCACCTCGCAAAAGAAAAACCTGGCTTTTGCAACGACACCGGCATTGCCACTACTACATTACTCGGATTCCGCCTCACTACAATAGTTAGTTTTTACTAGTGTTATAACAATGTAAACCATGTGGGCATTTCTGGCGCCCGGGGGCCTCTCGGCCCGGGCCGGGCGGAAGACCCCGATGACCCGCTGTCACCGCGACATCAGATACTCAGCCATCTGCTGCCAGATCATCGGCCCATCCACCTCGTTATCCGCACCCTCGGCCTCCGGATGGGAGGACTGCTTGACGACGACCATCTCCGCTATCGGATCCAGGTAGATGAACTGGCCGTGGACGCCGATCGCGCTGACCGCCTCATGCTTGTTGCGAAAACTCCACCACTGGTCGTGATAGGAGTGGCCGACCTCGTCATACCAGGGGTCGTCGTAAAAACGGCTGAAGGTTTCCGAATTGCCGGGGGTCAGGATTCTTTTCGCCACCGGGGCCGGTATTATCTGCCGGCCGTTGTAGCGGCCTCCCTGGAGCACCATCTGGCCGAACCGCGCGGCATCCCGGGCAGTCACATTCAGGCCACCCCCCGCCATCTCGGTGGCTGAGCGATCCAGCCAGATATAGGCGTCACGCTCCGCACCGAGGGGTTGCCAGAAACGCTCTTCGATCAGACGCGACAGGGATTTCCCCGTCACCCGGCTGAGCAACCAGCCCAGCACGTCGGTGTTCGGGGTGACATAATGGAAGCCCTTGCCGTGCTCCACGTCACCCTTCTGCAGCGTTGGCAGGTAATCGTATATCGAATCGAACTCTCTCCCTGACTGGTCGGCGGGCACCAGGCGGAACACCCGGCCGTACTGCCACACATCCGCGTCCGGGTCGGTGTATTCCTCGCTGAACGCGATGCTGGTTGTCATATCCAGCACCTGCTGTACGGTTGCGTCGCCAAACGCGCTTCCTTTCAGCTCGGCAACGTAGCTGGCCAGCGTTCGAGACGGGTCAATCCGGCCCTCCTCGATCAGGGTCAATACCAGGGTTCCAACAAATGACTTGGTTGCCGAGAACATCTGGTGCTGACGGTAGGGCGTCATACCGTTGAGGTACCGCTCGTAAACGATTTTTCCCTTGTGCAGTACCAGGAAGGCGTCGGTGGCAGAGTAGTCGAGCCACTCGTCGAGACTGACCTTTCCCCGTTCGCTGACCTGGTACTGAATTGCATCAAGGGCAACAGGGGAACTGGCCAGGGCGCTCGGCGCCTCCATTCCCCGGAAAACCTCCCGGGTGGGCTGCAGTTCCCGCACGTGCTGCAGCGCCCAACGGTTGTAGGGTGGCTGCATAAAATTGGACAGGCTCACCCGCTCATCCGCCGGCGGCGGAAAACCCTGCATGAGGGTCTCGCCCGGATCCCCGGTACCGGGAGCGGCCCAGGTGAGCTGCGCCACCAGGACAAACAAAATCACCAGATTACTTGTCTTCATGTTATTGCCTCATACAGCGAATCGAATAATGGCAGTCTCCGGCGCCCGGCCAGCGAACAACCCGCGGTTTACCACCGGTAGGTTGCTTCCAGCGCATAGCTCAGGGGCCGCCCGGTGATGCTGGGATAGCTGGCCAGGTCATCGGTGGAAGTCGAGGTCCAGTACTCTTCATCGGTCAGGTTACGGCCGATGAGCGCCACACTCCAGCGGTCTCCGGCGTCGGAGACCGAAATCCGCCCGTTCAACAGCTGGTAGTCCTCGTGGCTGAAGGCTGCGAGATCTACCCGGCTGAAACTGGAATCCTCGTCGCTCAAATCGTCGCGCCAGCTGTAGTTCAGCTGGAATGCAGCGCGCAGAGAACTACCTATCGACCACTCATAGCGCCCTTCCAGGGAATAGCTCCACTCGGGCGCAAAGGCCCGCCGCAACCCCTCGATCGGTACCGCCTGCCCGTCCTGGCTCAGGGCGATGGTGTCGGAGTCGACGATCTCGACGTCCATCCAGGCGACCGAGGCCCTCAGTGTCAGGCCCGCCAGGGGCAGCCACACCAGGTCAGTCTCCACCCCGGTGTGCTCGGCATCGCCCAGGTTGCCCAACTTGGTTACCACGGTGCCGGTGACCTCATTGAACACCTGGGTAAAGCCCTGTACTTCCTGGTAATCGTAGTAGTAGGCGGCAGCATTGAGCTGCAATGTGCGATCCAGCCATTCAGACTTCAAGCCAATTTCGTAGGCGTAAACGATTTCCTCGCCATAGGCATCCAGTTCTTCGGGAGAGAAGGCAAACCCGCCAAAAAAACCGCCGGACTTGAACCCGCGGGTGATGCGCCCATAAGCCATAGCGTCATCGGAAAACGTCCAGTTCACGCCGACATGCCCCGACCAGTGATCATCCAGTTCGTAATGCTTGTCCACGCCGTCGAGGTAGAAGAAATCCCCCCAAATGTCGTAGTTCACGACGTCCAGCAGGTCCTTCTCTTCATCGGTATACCGCAGGGAACCGTGTACCTTCCAGGCGTCGCTGATCTGGTAATCGAGCTGGCCGTACAACGCCCAGGATTCGCTCTCCTGGGTGAAGCTGCGTTGGGCACGGGTCTGGAACACCAGGATATTGTCGCTGAGGTCACCCAGCCGGAATTCCTCGTCCTCATCCTCGGCATACATTGCGCCAACCAGCCAGCTCAGTGGGCCATCGCTGTTTGACACCAGGCGCAGTTCCTGGGACCAGGAAGTGAGATCGGCACTACCGTCCTCGTGAAACAAGGTGAGCGGCTGCGCGTCGAAGTCGTAGAGCTGGTTGTTCTCATAGTCCAGGTAGCCGGTTATCGAGGTCAGGGTGGCAAAATCCAGGTTCCAGTTCAGCTGCAGGTTTGCCCCCAGCCAGTCATTGTCGAGGGCATTGACAGGGTTGGCGAGCACCCTGGTGCCATCGAGTTTCTGGCCGCCTGGAAGCACCCCGGGGTCGCCCGGTGTCAGCACGAACAGGTTGGTCAGATTGGACAGGGTCACGCAGTTCTTTTCGTCGTGCCTGCCGGCGAAGGCTGACGCGCAGAAATCACCGCTGCCGGGGTCGTACAAGGCCCTTGAATAACCGAGTGTGGTTTCACTTTCGTCTCTGCCACCCTCCACTTTCAGCCATAGATCGAAGTTGTCTGATGGTGCAAACGCCAGCTGGGCACGCACCGCGGTAAAGTCACGATCACCGTACTCATCATCGCGCGCGGTGGCCAGGCTATCCTGCCAGCCACCACCCTGGTCGGTTACCGCGGAAAGCCGGAACGCCGCGGAGGCACCGAGGTCACCCCCAATCGCCGCCTCGACGCCGGCCCTGTTCCAGCGACCGAAGGTACCCGTTACATAACCGCTCAATCCCGCGCCGACCACCGCGCGAGTGGAGTTCACCAATACGGCTCCACCGCTGGTATTACGACCATACAGCCCGCCCTGCGGCCCCTTGAGCACCTCGACCCGTTGCATATCGAACAGGCCAATCCCGCCCAGCACGTTGGAGCTCAGGTAATACTCGTCGTAATAGATCGCCGCGGTCGGTGTGTTGTTGGAGTTGAAGTCAGACAGACCAACACCGCGGATAATCCAGGTGGGCTGCCCGGCTCCACGATCGTCGAACAGCTCGGTACCGCTGACGAACTCGGTCAATTCCTGGAGGTTGGTGGTACCGAGATTCCTGAGCTGCTCCTCACCGAATGCCGCAATAGCGATGGATACGTCCTGGGCGCTTTCCGTTCGCTTCTGGGCGGTAACCACCACCTCTTCCAGAGCGTTCTCGGCCGAGGACGGCGCGGATATCGCGGCCGCTATTGCCGCGGCGATCAGCGCGGGTAACTTGCCGGGTCGATGCATGGTGCAATCCCTCTTATACTGGGTCGTGAACCCAAAATTAACATGAATATTTATTCATTTTCATATTAATGCTACCCTAAACCAGGCAGGAATATCTACCATTACCCTAAAGGGGTAGGAGACCATGGCTTTAGCAACAGGGCGCAGTAGCCCCAAACAGGAACGCTCTCGTCGGCGGGTCGCCGACATCCTGAAGGCGACCCGCCGGGTACTGCGTGAACAGGGACTCAAGGCGCTCACCACCAACAGCATTGCAGCCGAAGCCAACATCCCTGTTAGCTCAATCTACCAGTACTTTCCGGACAAAATCGCCATTCTTTCAGCGCTCTACGAGGACTACCTGGAGCAGATCCTTGCCGCTTACGAAAAATTCGACCTGCGCGACGATCCACAGGCGCCCTGGCAGGAACGCATGTGCCTACTGTTGGAAACACTGTATCAATCGGAACAGCGGGAGGGGATAGAGACAGAACTTGAGCAGGCCCTCGGACTCTTTCCCGAACTCAGGGAAATCGACGAACGGCATGCGAAAGTAACGACGGGCAAATTCGCAGATTACCTGCAACGATTCGGCGCACGCGCGTCGAGGGCGCGCCTGGAACGGGTCAGCGCCTACCTGTATGAGCTGAACTCGGCCTTATGGGCCTATCGTGCCCGCTACCCCCGGCAGCGCAAGGAACATAAAGAATTCAGCCTGAACGCGGCCCTGGGCGTGCTGGCGCCCTACTTTGAGACCTGAACGTGTCATCAGGTTTTACGAGCCTGGGTGCCGGCCCGGCCTTGCGTCACGAAGGAAGAGAGACGCCCCTTAAGGGCTAGACACGGCTTTTCTACGAAATGCCAGGAAACAGCCGCAAGGAACAGGGCCGTGCAAAAGACCAGGGCGACCAACACCCACGGGTTTTGCGGCTGAAGCAGCCAGATCCAGGTCTGTGTGACAGGAAAAGCATAGAGGTAGAGCCCGTAGGAAAGGTCACCTCGCGCCGCCAGATCGGGCAGTCTCACAAACTCATGAAAAGATAGGTAGAGAACCGTGTAAGCAAAACACAGCGCAAAAAGCGGATCGTAGAAGCGGCTATCGAAAGCAGACACCGCAACAAGGCCTAAAGTTATCACACCGAGCCAATGGTAGGTGATCAAGTCACGATTTACGTATGCGACTGAACCCAGAAGGAAATACAAACCCAGTCTTTCATGACTCAACTTCTGTAATAGAAAAAAGTGTTGCGGCGCAGTGAGATAGAAAACCAGGAGGCCGGCCGCTGACAGATTGAACAGCCAGCGCCGCCGCAACAAACCGAAGACTCCCAGAATGCCGACCAAAACATACATTCGCACCTCCACCGGCAGTGTCCAGAGTGATCCGTTCACACCGCCGGCGCGAGGATTATCCAGGAACATACCCGGGAGTTTGTGAACAACGGCAGGGTAGAGCTTAGCGTTGGTAATCAGATGCACAAATGTCAGAGGGTCCGAAAAATACTCGGTAACTGGCTGGGCAGTAACTATCGGCCCCAGTACGAAAACGGTCAGGAGCAGTGTCACCCATAGAGCGGGGTAAATACGCAAGACCCGGGCCTCGACGAAGGCCAGCAGGCTGTGCCTTGCCAGGTAACTGCGGGTGATGAGGTAACCAGAGAGAACAAAGAAGATGGCGACACCTATACCGGGTAATTTCGCGCGGTAACCGGCATAGTGTTTTATCAATTCAGAAATTGGGTCTTCACCGCCTCCCGGCCCGTAAAATAGTACAAATGTGTGCCCAAATAGAACCAGGAACGCGCCAAGAAAGCGGAACGTGTTGATATTATTATCTCGCGACAAAGTCTACATCCTGTAGATATATCCACTTTCCTTCTCACCGGGGCGACGGCCGGAAGTTGTTTTATCGTGACGAGCTGGTGCCCACTACAGATCAGGATACATCGGCCACTCCCTTTATAGTTAGTATTAACTATTTTAACGAGAATGTGAATCGGCATCATATCGCCGGAGAATATGGCACTGGGATTCCGGTTGAATTCGCATCTTATGGCAGCCCCTGAAATCGCTCCCGACCTGGACAACCACTCCCGGTAATAAAAGGTTAATCATCACATAAAAGCGCTATTTTCCTCGGCGCCAGCTCCAGTTCCTCCGCCGTGGTGGCATCGATAAACTGCTGTTTCACTGTGAGGCACTCTTGTGCCTCTACTCGCGCTTCCGAGGCGACGGATTCGATCGCTTTCTCATTGGATTTATCACAGCAGGCTGACGATACGCGCCGAAGATTTGCGGTCTCCCTGGCTTTTTCCACGGCAAAGCAGTCTACGGTGCCGGGGTAACTATCCATATAATAATGTCAGTCGATATCTAAGGCTGAACGGGTTTCGATAGAACTCGCCCTCCGACTGTGTCAGAGTGTTCGAATACTGGAGTCCGCGAAGTGGATTCTGCCAAGATACGGTAAATTGAGTGAAGACCCCCAAGCGCTTGCAACCCCTGGTTTATGACGGACTGATAGACGAAGTCATTCACCCGCTAATGAGCGGCAAAGAGGCCGACGTGTTCGTAGTGCGTTGTGGCTCAGATATCCGCTGCGCCAAAATCTACAAGGACGCCGTGAAGCGAAGCTTCAAGAAGGCCGTGCAATACACTGAAGGGCGCAAGGTTCGCAATAGCCGGCGTGCCCGAGCCATTGAAAGACGGTCCAGATTCGGTCGCAAGCAACAGGAAGAGACCTGGCAGAACGCCGAAGTAGACGCACTCTACCGACTGGCTTCGGCCGGGGTCAGGGTGCCACAGCCCTACGGCTGTTTCGACGGTGTATTGCTCATGGAACTGATTACCGACGAACAGGGAAATCCCGCCCCGAGACTGAATGATGTAGCCATGTCGGCAGAACAGGCCAGAGAGGATCACGCACTGGTCATGCACTATGTCATGCGCATGCTGTGTATCGGGCTTGTACATGGTGACCTGTCTGAGTTCAATGTGCTGGTTGATCAGGAGGGCCCCGTGATCATCGACCTGCCGCAGGCAGTAGACGCGGCGACCAACAATAACGCTCACTCAATGCTTGATCGGGACGTGCAGAACATTACGAATTACTACAGCCTGTTTGCGCCGGAACTGGTGCACACCTGCTATGCCGGGGAAATATGGTCTCTGTTCGAAGAGGGTGAACTGCATCCGGATCACGAACTGACCGGCCAGTTCGAGTTGGACACCCATGCAGCCGATATCGATGCGGTAATGCTGGAAATCAAGGCCGCACTTGCGGAGGAAGAAAGTCGCAAGAAGCGCCTGATGGACGCCGAATTACCAGAGTAGGCTTTAAATGCCGGCTGGACCGGCAGGAACCAGGGGTGGCAGATCGGCTGTCCGTAACAGGCCTGCCGGGGCGGCGCAGACGAAGGGCACCGCATTGACCGGCGGGTTCGCCGTGAGCCCGGGTGTGTAATCGGCAAGTTCATCGATCGATACCGGGAATTTCAGTTCCACATCCAGCGACGCGTCGCCGCGCACCTTCACTCGCCATCCAGTCGGTGACATTTCCCAGGCAGGCTCCAGGTCCGGGGTGAGATACATCACCTGCAAGAATCGGATGCGCTCCACGCCTTTTTCGCTGCCTATGGTCAGCAGCCGACGAGCTCCCACCGTGCCGGCCTTGATTTCCCCGGCAAGCACCCTGGTGTCCTGCCTGGCGGCGGCAAATTCCGTCACCGTGGTCCATTCATCGATAGTCCAACCGGCAGCGCGAGCGATAGAGGCAAACGCGGTGGGGGCGCTGGTCAGGCGTGGGGTGGGATAGGCATCGGGGTCCATTGGCTTGCCGAAGCCGATCTGTTCAAACAGCATGACGGCAGAATCCCGCTCGGACATATTGCCGAACTCGCCAATTTCATAGCTGTCGACACGGCGCTGCAGGGATAGCAGGGCGTAAGGAAAAATATCAGAGATAAACCCCGGGCTGCTCCCGGTGCCGTAGACGGAAGCGCCGCCTGTCTGGCAGGCCCGCGCCAGGCGCGCCCGGTCATCATCCCCCAGGCCACTGGCACCGTCGTACAGTTCCATACAGATGGACACGATATTGGTACCCGCTTCGGCAAATGCCACCAGGTCCTCGACGTCGACAACGCGGGGCATATAGAGCACGCAGTCGGCCTTGATTGCGTGGATCTCTTCCCGATTGGTAGTGAACAGGACGCCGTTTTCGGCCTCGCCACAATAGCGGCCGGTGTCCGTGCCGTGTTTATCGGGGTTGTAGGTCAGGGCACCGACCAGTTCCATGCCGGGGTGACGAATGACCTCACGCATGGACCGTTGACCAATATTACCGCTTGCCCACTGTACGACTCGCAGCGGCAGGGCCTGCCCGGTTTCACTCATCATTCTTGTCCCGGTTGGAGAATTCTTGAACCAGCGGAATGATAAGGGATGCGTTGCCGGGGGGCCAAGGTAGTCAAGGCTTATTCAAAAGCGATCTTTCAGGGTGACCAGGAACTGTACGCTGTCCACGTCGTCGTCTTTCATGAACGGAAAGGCCAGGTCGAGGTGGAGCACGCTGCTTTTTTCCGCCCGGCTGGAGTTCAACCGCAGGCCAAACCCCACGTTGGCCAGGACGTCGCCATTGGAGCCATTGTCGCGGTTTTCAAACCAGGCCCGGCCCACGTCGAGAAAAGCGGCGAATCCCACACGGACCACGCGGAAGGGGTGCCAGTCGGAGTAGTAGCGCTCCTCCAGGTTGAAAACGAAGGAGCGATCGCCTGTCTGGTAGTTGCGGTCGTATCCCCGCAACCCGGTATCGCCGCCCAGCGTCAGTTGGTTGTCCAGCGTCAGTCCATCGGTGTAGTCGAGCTTCAAGCGGCTGAACAAGGTCCATTTATCCGCCTGTCGCCGGTAATACCGGCTTTCCACGCTCAGCCACAGGTTTTCGAAGTCTCCGTCGGCTACATTCCAGTACCCATCGAGCCAGGATATAAGCCTCCACAACCGACGCGCATCGACCTGCAGGGTATTGTCATAGCTGGCTTGCAGCACCAACTGGTCACGGGTGGCGCCAAGGCTTTCGCCAGACCAGCCCGCTGCCCAGCGGTAGCGCTCACCGACGTACACGTCCTCGGTTCGGGCAAGGTAATTCATGTTGTGGAGCTCGACGTACTCGTCCTGGATGGACTCGTAGCCGATGAAGGGATAACTGTAAGTGCGGTCTTCCGGCAGTTCCAGGGGCGGAATCTCCGAATCGCTGAAATCGAAGGTGTTATCTTCGTAGGTGTAGCCGAATAACCAGCGCCCCACCTTACTCGCCGGGCGCAACTTGTCGGCAATACCGCCAAACAGTCTCACCTGCTGGGTATCGCGATCGAACTCCGCGACCTCGTCGCCGCGGAACCAGACTTTTTCCTCCAGTTTGACGTCCTCCAGGGCGCTACCCGCAGACCAGCTCTCATAGAGGGAGTAAAACGGTCGCACCATGTAGATACTGCGGTCGAAACCATCATCGTTCTCGGTCCACGACAGGCGGGTGCGCCAGCGACTGCCAGCCACCGAGGGATCGGCGTAGATAAAGTTGGTGCCCGAACGCTCTTCGTCGCTTTCATAGCGGATCGCTATCTGCTTGCCGGTGCCCAGGAAATTGGTGTCGCGCAGACCGAACATGGATTCGTTCTGCCCCCCGCTGCGGGAAAAAGACAAGGTGGGGGTAAATGTCCAGATATCACGGGTAATCACCTCGATATCCACGTACTCACCACACCAGTGTGTGGCTCGCACCGAAGCGTCATAGATAAACTTGAGTTCCCGGAGTATTCGTTCAGATTCCTTGAGGCGGGAGAGATCGTAGCCCTCACCTTCCTCGATCAGGAGGTGGTCGCGAATCACCCACTCGCGGGTCTTCGGGTGAAAATCGTTGGCCCAGCGATAGAGCAGCTTGTCCTCTTCGGGATCCTCCAGGTCAAATACCGAATAACGGGTGATCGTGATATTGCGGATGGTGGTGCCCGGGGGAATCGATTTGGCGAGGGCATCGTGCTCAATGGAGGGCAGGAAACGGAAAGCCTCCGTCTGTGTCTGTGGAGCCACTTCCACGCAATCCTGGGCATTGACCAGCGGAGTGCCCCCGAGCAGGACCACTGTCAACACGGTGCCGGAAAACAAGGAAAGGCTGAATGGCACATGGAAGGGTCGGAGGGTCACTACGAGCAGTCCTCCCCGACGAGCAGATCCGCGTTATCCAGCGTGTAGCGCGGCATATTCAGCTCCTCCTGTTCCAGGGGACACTGGTAATTATAGAAGACATGATGCTCTATTTCCTGTGTCAGCCGTGACCGGGGGAGATTTTTCACAGGACGCGCATCGGTCAAGTCACTGAATAGCTTCACTGATTGTAATTTTTAACTCATCGACTCCCGGGGGGCAACAAAGACCTGTGAAATTCCACCTGTTCTCCCTGTAGCGGTCATCTGGTCTATGCTGTAGGTACCGACCTTTCCTGATCCAATGCACTTGTCTGCTCGTTGACGCGGAGCCATAAATGTCAAACACCAGCGGTTCAAAGCTCAACCGGCAACGGCGCACAATGATCCTGGGCGGGGCGGCCGTAACCGCGCAACTGTTATCGCCAGTGTCCGTCTTTGCCAGCACCAAAAGACCCACGTCTACCGGGAGTAAGAGGATGGATATCGATCGCTTTGTCGACGACTGCATCGCCGCAAACAGGGAGACGGAGGCACAGGCAGCCGTCAATGAAGTACTCGCCAGGGCTGTATCCAGTCCCGGCGCCGTCCTGGCGGCACTGGGCGAACCGCAAAGGGCCGGACTTAAGGTACTTCTAAGCTCACCGAGTCTGACGATATTTGCCGCCTCGTGGACCCCTCAAATGAACCTCATGCCCCATGATCACCTGATGTGGGCCAACATCGGCATCTATACCGGCCGCGAGGACAACATCTTCTGGAACAGGACCGCTGGAGGCATTGAGGCTTTCGGGGCCAAAGCCCTGTTTACCAAAGACACCGCGATGCTGCCTGAGGACGCGCTGCATTCGGTGACCAATCCCCTGCAACGATTTACTGGCGGCATCCACATCTATGGCGGTGATTTCTTCAATACCACCCGCAGCCAATGGAACCCGGAAACCCTGGAAGAAGAGCCATCTGACGGGGCAGTAATCCGCAGCATGTTTGAACGGGAAAACGACAGGCTGGGGTTGGATAAGAACGCCTGACGAAGAGTGCGCGAGGGCTCGCGCAAACCACCGACCAGGGACAGGGATGTTTCGGTATATTGATCCAGATCAGATGCAGCGCTGATTACCACCAGACTGGTAACGAACCGGACTATAGTTCGAGCAGAAATTTTCTATACTGATATGCTCTCGAACGCAACAAACGGTTCAGGATTGATGAAACATCTTGCAGAAGTTGCGATAGTCAGCTTCCTGGCGGCACAGTCGCCGCAGGCGCAGGAACTGGTTGGTATGGCACCGGACCCCGATGCCGAATACTCGCCGTATATACAGCACGACTACCCGAACCGCGTTCTGTTCGGGGACACCCACCTGCACACCGGCTATTCGGCAGACGCCGGGCTCGTCGGCGCCCTGACCGGGCCCGAGGAAGCCTACCGCTTCGCCAGGGGCGAGACGGTCACCTCGTCGCACGGGGTACCGGCCCGGCTACAGCGCCCGCTGGATTTCCTGGTGGTAGCCGACCACGCTGAAAACCTCGGCCTGACCTTTGGCCTCGCCGAGGGCAACGAGGCCATCAGCGGAACGGAATGGGGCCGCGGCCTCCTGAAGGTATTCGGGCCGAAGACCGATGAAGCCATGGCCAAAGCCTACCTTTACTGGGCGAGTACGTTTGCCCTGTCGGAAGACCCCCAGGACCCGCTCGCGGGGACCGGCTTCAACGAGACGATGTGGCAGCGCATGACAGCGGCTGCCGAGAAACACAACGACCCGGGAGCTTTTACGGCGCTGATCGGCTACGAGTGGACCTCCGGCCCGGGCGGCAACAACCTGCACCGCAACATCATCTTCCGCGATGGCAAGGACAGGGCAGACCAGGTCGTGCCCTTCAGCGCCTATGACAGCATGGATCCGGAGGACCTGTGGGCCTGGATGGAACGCTACGAGGCGGCAACCGGCGGTCGCTTGCTGGCGATTCCGCACAACGGCAACCTGTCCAACGGGCTGATGTTTGACAACGTCACACTCACCGGGAAGGCGCCACTGGACAGGGCCTATGCCGAGCGCCGGATGCGCTTCGAGCCCATCTATGAGATCACCCAGATCAAGGGTGACGGCGAGACACACCCGGCCCTCTCGCCCAACGACGAGTTCGCCGACTACGGCACCTGGGACAAGGGCAGCTTTGGCACCGAACCGAAAACACCCGACATGCTTCCGCGTGAGTATGCCCGCGAGGCGTGGAAGCGCGGCATGGCATATGAAGCGACCCTTGGCGCCAATCCGTTCAAGTTCGGCGTCATCGGGTCGACCGATTCCCATACCGGGCTGGCCACTACCCAGGAAGACAACTTCTTCGGCAAGGCTTCCACGGTCGAGCCGACCAGCGATCCGGTCCGATTTGATGAAGCAATCACGGGGCGCTCAACACCCGATGACCCCGCCGACGATATCGTCCACGCGAAGGCCCTGGCATCCGGTCTGGCGGCCGTTTGGGCGCGGGACAATACCCGCGAGGCGATCTGGGACGCATTCAGGCGCAAGGAGGTCTTTGCCACCACAGGAACGCGCATGCTGGTGCGGGTTTTCGGTGGCTGGTCCTTTAGCGCGGATGACCTGCAACGCTCCGACTTCGCGGAATATGGCTACAAGAACGGCGTACCGATGGGCGGCGACCTCTCCGCAATGCCGGCCAGGCGGCGCCCTACCCTGTTGATCCGCGCCCTGCGCGACCCGGATGGCGCCAATCTCGATCGGGTGCAGGTGGTCAAGGGCTGGGTTGATACACAGGGACAAGCGCATGAGCAGGTATATGATGCGGCCTGTTCGGGGGAACGCGAGATCGCCGCGGGCAGGTGCCAGGGCAATGTCGGCAACACGGTCGACGTGGCGAGCGCAACCTACGTCAACAGCATCGGTGCGCCCTTCCTGGAGGCTTTCTGGGAAGATCAGGATTTTGACCCGGCGCAGCGCGCCTTTTACTACGTGCGGGTGCTCGAGATTCCAACACCACGCTGGACGACCTACGACGCCGCATTTTTTGACATCGACCTGCCGGAAGACGTTTCACCGAGTCAGCAGGAGCGGGCCTACACTTCACCCGTCTGGTATACACCCTAGCCGTCCGCACATCGGACTCGGCCGGGTTCGAAAGGGAGACTCCAAAATGAAAGTTCCACACCTGTCCCTGGTCACGCTGGCCCTGTCACTCGCACTCGCCGGCTGTGAAAAACCGGTGGATACACCGGCCGCGGAATCCAACGAGAGCCCGATGAGCGCCAGTACCCTGCCCGAGCGGAAAGCGAAGCTGAGCGACGCACAGGTGGAGGACATCGTGCGCCGCTCCTACCAGTACGTGGCCATGTACAACGTGAACAACAAGTTCGCCATGCGCCAGGGCTGGAACTCCTGCGTGGCGGATACCACACTCAAAGACCACACGATGACCGACATCGCGCGTCCCAACAACGATTCCCTCTATATCTCCTGTATGCTCGACCTGCGCACTGACCCGGTGATCATCGAGTATCCCGCGTTCGATTCCAAGTACGTATCGCTGATGGTGACAGGGTACGACCACTACGTGAACGTTCCCCTCTCGGTCACCAAAGGCGACTTCGGCAAGCCGGAAAAAGTACTGTTTTATACCGAGCGCACAGAGGGCTACGAGGGCGAGCCTGTAGGCGGCGTGGACCGCGTATTCGAAATGTCAGGGGATTTCCTTTCCGCGGTATTTCGCGTCATGCCACACGCCAACGACCCCGAGCGTTTCGACCGCATCAAGGAGCAGATGCAATCGGTAAGAGCGGTCACCCTGTCGGAATTCCAGGGAGGCGAGCCTGAACCGGTCGAGGACACCGGTTTTCCGCCGGTTGGCGCGACAGATACCGACGTCTATGCCAACAATTTTCTCGACGTCATGCAGTTTGTCGTCAATCACACCACCTTCCACCCCGACGATCCGGTGGATGCTGCCCTGCTCACCGCCCTCGAGCCCCTGGGGATTCAGCCGGGCAAGACCAACAACACCGATGCAATCGAATACGAGCCCGGGCGTTTCGTGCCGGTAGTCGAGTCAATACGCGAGGAAGAGTTCCGGCGCATGTTCGACCCCGCGCAGAGTGACATCCTCCTCCGAATGTTCAAAACGAAGGGCAAGATCGGCCTCGAAGCGCTGCTTTTCCAGTCGGTGATTGGCCCGATCGGTTTGCCCGCAACCGAGGCGGTCTACCCGGCGGTCGTTGCCGAGGGCGGAGGCTCATTGAACGCCATGCACGACTATGTGATCCGGATGGACAAAGACCAGTTGCCGCCAGCCCGCGCGTTCTGGTCGCTTACCCTATACGACTCCGCCAACGGCTTTTTCATCCCCAACGACCGCAAAAAATACAGTGTCGGCGAGAATGGCGGCATGCAACTGGATGACCAGGGCGGAATTGCCATCTATGTAAGCGCAGATAAACCAGAGGGAGTGCCGGAGGACAACTGGCTGCCAATCAGTCGCAAGGACGAGGACATCGATTTGATCATGCGAATCTATGTGCCGGATCTCAAGGCGTACAAGAACTACCAGGTGCCCAAAGCGCAGCGCCTGCCAGAGAAATGAATCGTGTCCAGTTGATGTCGGGAGCCAGTATCATGAGAAAAAGCGTATTGTTTATTATCGCCATCTGCTTACCAGCTACAGTATTCGCCGCCAATAGCTGGGAATATCGCCTGTCCCCCTACCTCTGGTTTGCCGGCGTTGACGGCGACGTGGCGACCATTCCGGGCTCGCCGACCGTCCCGATAAAACTGACGGCCAGCGACGCCCTGGAGGACAACGAAACCAGTTTCATGGCCTTTTTTGAGGCAAGAAAGCAGCGCCACGGTTTGCTGCTTGACCTCATCTACACCGACACGCGAACCGATGAGGACCTGATCGAGGATATCGGATTGGTGCTCACCTCCGTAAGCAAGAATACGCTGTTCTCCGCTTCTTACGAATACGGAATTTACGAGTCCGCGGGCACTCGCCTGGACTTGTTGGCCGGCCTGCGTTACTGGGATGTGGATTCGTCCCTGAGATTCAAGGGCGGACTCGGGGCCCTCGCTGGCCGGCGAGTGGATAATTCGGAAGACTGGCTTGACCCTCTGTTGGGTGTGAAGGGTAAAACCAGGCTCGGGGAGAGTAACTTCTATCTGGCTTACTGGGCGATCTTTGGCGGCTTCGGCGCAGGCTCAGAGTCTTTCTACGACGCGTCCCTCAACCTTGGTTACCAGTGGAACGACGCCATCGGCACCACTCTGGGCTACCGCCAGTTTGATGTCGACTACGATGATGACGGGTTCGTCTACGACATCCAGCAGTTTGGCTGGGCCCTGGGCCTCACCTGGAAATTCTGATTCAGGATGGCGTAGATCGGCTGGGACCAGGCGATAACTCAAGCCGGGTCCGCCTGCAGCACATTACCTGACGCGCCTACTGTTGCCAAATTGATTTCAGACTTACAATCTCCCGAGCGAGATGGCCCGGCGGCAGGAGTAGTTGCGAGAGATGTACTACGGTGAAAGGCTGAACAGTATCAGCCACCTAGTGGGCGCGGTCTTCGCCCTCATCGCCCTCGGTGCGCTGCTCGCGCTGGGTATCCAGACGCGTGACCCGATGACGATCCTCGGGTTCACGACCTTCGGCCTAGCCCTGGTCCTGCTGTACACCATGTCAACGCTCTACCACAGCTTCCGCGAACCCAGGCTGAAAAACGTATTCCGGGTAATGGACCATATTTCAATATACCTGCTGATTGCCGGCACCTACACCCCCTTTATGCTCGTCAGCATGCGCGACAGCGAAGGCACGATGATTCTCGCCCTGGTGTGGACACTGGCATTTGTCGGAATCATTTCCGAAGTATTGCTGTCGGGACGAATCGTCAAGGTCAGCCAACTCGTTATCTACCTGACCATGGGGTGGGCCTGTTCCCTTGATTTCACCAGCCTGAGGGCCGCACTTCCCAGCGCCGGCTTCTGGTGGCTGACAGCAGGTGGGATAGCCTACACCGCGGGAGTAGTATTCTATCTACTCGACAAGGCGAACTGGCTTAATCATGCCCACGGTATCTGGCATTTCTTTGTGCTGGTGGGATCAGCCTGTCACTTTATCGCGGTGATCGGCTACGTCAGTTAATCCTCTCCGTCAGTGCCGGTTACGAAAACGGGGGTGTTTGAACCGGTTCTGCTGTATGCTGGACGCAACACAGTGTATTGCACCCGATCTTCTCTCTGGATTTATCTGTCCGCCAGTCGTCGGTAACTTTCTTCTGGACCGGGTTTCGCCAAACACGGGCCGATGGACGAGGCGATTCCCAGGCCAGCCTGAAAGCCGCAACTCTTCTCACCATGCCTGACAGAACAGGCCGGAACCCGATCCATGACTAATGTAACAAGGTCGCGGTATGGCGCGACCAGGAAACTTTTCCCGCTTTTACTGTTCTTGCTGGGCTTTCCAGTCGTTGCCTCAGCCCAGCGAGCAAGCGCCGACTTACCGGAAAATGCGGTTGCCAGCGGTTATGGCTCCAGTTGGGTGTGCGAGCGGGGGTTCCGCAAAGTCAGCAATACCTGCGTCCAGATCAACATTCCCGCCAATGGTCATGCAACAAATTCCTCCTATGGCAAGGGTTGGAAATGTGACCGCGGTTACCGCGCCGGGGATGACACATGCGACCGGATTGAAGTGCCGGAAAACGGCTACCTTAGCGGAGACGCCTACGGACCTGGCTGGAAATGTGATCGCGGTCACAGGCCAACCCGGGACAGTTGTGTCGCGATCGTCGTTCCCGAAAATGGCTATCTGGTGGATTCAGACCACGGCACGGGGTGGAAGTGTGAACGCGGCTACCGCGCATCGAACGATCGCTGTGTCGCAATCGACGTTCCCGTGAATGGCTATCTCTCTGACTACTCGTTTGGCAGCGGTTGGACATGTGAGCGCGGATATCGAGCCCTGAACGGCCGCTGTGTCGCGGTCGAGCTTCCGGAGAACGCCTATCTCAGCGAAGCCGGAGATGCATGGATATGCAAGCCAGGATACCGGAAACAGATGGAGTCCTGCCTTGCCAGGTAGGTCGCCGACAGATCAGTACCAACCGCATGGCCGCATGGCCGGCCATGTCTGCCCCGAGGAAAGACGCTATGTATAAAAATACGGATGTTACGGAAGAAGAGAAAAAGCTGATAGAAGAGTACGGCATAGAGTGTGAACTCAAGCCGGTTTATCTTTTCCGGGGCTATAGATACGATCGCGCAGCGGATGTGATACGTTATGCTGAAACCTGCTCTAAAAGTGAGCGCGAAGCGGAAATTATGCCGGACTGAGCGGGTAAGCCCACCCTTTGAGCAGTTCCGGTAACAGGGCCGATTCCATGAGTGAGATTCTACTGAATGCATCCTGCACCCTGTCGTTCGACGTGCAAGTCGATTCGCCCATGGTTTTCATGTTGCGGCCCCGTAGCAGTTCGCGCCAGTGGGTTGCCGCAGAAGAATATGCGCTTTCGCCATCTGTCCCGGTAGATGAGTATACGGATGTTTTTGGCAATCTCTGCCAACGCTTGGTGGCTCCCGTGGGCGACTTCCGGGTTCACTCATCGTTGACGGTGAGGGTGTCAGAAGCTCCACCGGCGACACCCGCAGCGGGGTTCGTCGAGGTTCCCGACCTGCCCTATGACGCGCTTGGTTTCCTGCTGCCAAGCCGTTATTGCGAGTCTGACCGCTTTGGCGATATGGCTGCCGAGATCGTCCTGGGGTGTACGCCGGGCTATGAACAGGTGATAGCAATCAACAACTGGGTACACGATGCCGTACAGAACATCCCGCTCAGCAGTACCTACCCGGTATCGGCCATCGAGGTAAACCAACGACGCGTCGGCGTCTGTCGGGATCTCGCGCATCTCGCCATCGCCCTGTGCCGTGGTATCTGTATCCCGGCGCGGATGGTAGTCGGTTACCTCGAAGACCTGGAACCGATGGATGTCCATGCCTGGTTCGAGGCCTTCGTCGGGGACCAATGGCTGACGTTCGACCCGACAATTCCAGGCGTGGGTGGCGTGAGAATTGTTCTGGCGCATGGCAGGGACGCCGCCGATGTGGCCCTGTACAACCAGTATGGTCCCTTGCTACTGCCAGAAGACATGTCGGTGCAGGTCAGGCAGCTCGCTACACCGGATGCGTTGTCGCCGTAATTTCGCTAGTACTCGAAATAAGCACGAATATTGATATATCAAATCAATTTAAGCGGCCGTTCACGGCCCGGCTTTTCTGCTACTATCTTTCTCTAGTGACCACTCTTTTATGTGCGGCTGTATTTGACCGCCCCGACAAAGCCAAAGAGGTAGAGCCATGAACTCAGTCGATTGGGAAATGAAAGGCCCCGGCCTGGGCAACTGCAACTGCGACTATGGCTGCCCGTGCCAGTTCAACGCGCTTCCCACCCACGGTAATTGTGAAGCGGTTGGCGCCATGCACATCGAGCAGGGGCACTACGGTGACGTGTCACTGGACGGCCTGTCCTGGGTGGCACTGTTCCATTGGCCCGGCCCTATCCACGAGGGCAATGCCACCTGCCAGGCGGTAGTGGACGCCAAGGCCAGCCCGGAGCAGCGCGAGGCCCTGCTCACCATCCTCACCGGTGCCGCGGCCTCCGAGGAAGCCATGACCTTCCTCGATATCTTCGCCTCCACTGTCACAGACATGCAGGAACCACTGTTCAAGGACATCTCTTTCGATATCGACGTGGAAGAGCGCACCGCGCGGCTGGTCGTGGAGGACGTGGTGGATACCAGCGTCCAACCCCTGCGCAATGCGGTTACCGGCGAGCCCCACCGGGCCCGCATTGACCTGCCCAACGGTTTCGAGTTCACCCTGGCCGAGGTCGCCGACGGCAGCACCACCAGCCAGGGCGCGGTGCAACTGGCCCTGAAAAACACCCACACCCACATGGTGAACTATCACCTGACCCACCAGGGCGTGGTTCGCTGATTGGGCGGCAGGGCTTCACCCGCACAGGCCGGGAACAATCGGGCTGACCTGCCACGCACGCCCACAACTGAGAAGCTGCTAACCTGGGCCGCCATTGTACTGGCCTGCGGCCTGTCCTGGCTGTACCTGGTGCAGCTGGCGGTCGAAATGGAGAGCGGCATGGCCATGGAGATGGCCCCCATGGAGATGGCCCCCATGGAGATGGCCCCCATGGAGATGGCCCCCATGGAGATGGCAGCGATGGCCACGCTGCAACCGTGGACACCCATGGACGCCTGGCTGATGTTCCTGATGTGGGCGGTCATGATGGTCGCCATGATGCTGCCCAGCGCCAGTCCGATGATCCTGCTTTACCAGCGGATTGCCCACCAGAAAATGTCCCGCCCGCGGCTGGCGGTCAGCCTGTTCACCAGCGGCTACCTGCTGATATGGACCGGTTTCAGCGCAGCGGCAACCGCCCTGCAATGGGCCCTGCGCGAGACAGGCCTGGTCAGCGACATGATGGTATCCAGTAGCGGCCTGCTGTCGGGCACTCTGCTGATAGCTGCGGGCCTGTACCAACTCAGCGATTGGAAGGAAACCTGCCTGGAACAGTGCCAGGCGCCCTTTACGTTTATTATGCAACACTGGCGGGGAGGGCTGGCCGGCGCCCTGAAGATGGGCCTGCAGCATGGTGCCTTTTGCCTCGGTTGCTGTTGGCTGCTGATGACACTGCTGTTTGTCGGCGGGGTGATGAACCTGCTGTGGATTGCCCTGCTGGCCCTGTTTGTACTGGTGGAAAAGCTGTTGCCCGGCATCTGGCTGGCGCGCGTCACTGCGCTGGTGCTTGTGGTGGCCGGCGGCTGGCAGCTGTGGTCAGGCGGACTGACGGGGTACTGAACCCGCCCCCGGGCTGAACCGGACCCCCCTTTTGCCGCGTCTCAAGCGGCGGGAAATCAATTCAGGTTGTAGCGCAACTCCAGTCCGTACATCCTGGGGGGACCCGGACTGCGCATGAAATTGCCGGTGGAATCCGCGACGGCGGCGGCCCCGGGATGGTAGAACTCATCGGTGATATTGGCACCATAGAGAGCCGCCTCGAATCGGGCCTCGGGGCTGATCCAGCCAATTCGCATGTTCCACAGGCCGTAATCGTCAAAGGTCGCCTGGTCCTCATTCTGTCCAGCTCCGGCATCCAGGCCCATGAATATCTCGTCGACATAGCTGTAGTCTACCCTCGGGGTAAAGGATCCAAACCTGGTGTTCAGGGAATACTGAACGCCGAGCGTGTAGGTGTTTTCCGGGACCTCTGCGAACGGCTCCGCACTGCGATCGACAATCGGCAGTGGGGCCTGTGCGATCAGGGCCCTGGTACTGAACTGCGTATCATCGAAGTCGAGATACTCGTAGTCATTGAAGCTGCCGGTGGCAATTAACATCAGACCATCCACCGGCATCCATGTCCACTCGAGCTCGACGCCCTTTATGCGTGTGCTGGAGGCATTGCGAAATACCACCCGGGGAATGCCGGAACTGTCCAGCAAGACCTGCCGCAACTGCATATCGTCGTAGTCGGTCCGGAAAACGGCGCCGTTGAAGCGCATCCGGGCGTCGAACATATCCAGCTTCCAACCGAACTCGTAGTTAGTGACCGTTTCCGGCTCGACCACCGCCTGGCCGTCGATGCCAACAGGTTCGAAGGTGCCCGACTTGAAACCCTCGGCATAGGTGACATAAAACATACCCGCGTCTACCACATTGCTGTCGAGCAAAGCATCAGGCAGGTGATATGCCAGACTGGCCATGGGCGTCCACTCATTCCAGGTCTCGTCGATATCCTGCTGGATATCAGGATCGAGCACACTGGCCGCAACCATCGGGTACAGCGGCTGACCGTAGCTGTCGACAGGGAAAGCATCCTGGATCAGGCCGTACATATCCTGGCCTATTGCATTACCAAGGTCCTGATAAAACACGATCCCCAACTGCCGACTCGGGGTGATACCCGGCACATCGGCAATCGCGTCAAAGGCAATCTCCCGATAGGCGGCCTCATCCAGTAATTCCAGTTCAACCGACTGTTCACGTTTTTCGCTGGTCCAGCGCACCCCTGCAGTGAATTCGAGATTGTTGGTCAGTTCATAGCTGCCCTGGAAAAACGCTGCGAACGTGGTGTTCTCCAGTTCATAGGTCTGGCTCTCTGTATTGGGCGAACCAATGACCAATACAGGAGCATCGGCGACAACGTAGCCCCAGTTGGTACCGGAGGACCTGTCCGTGCCGTCATCGATATTTTCCTTCATGGCGAAGAGCCCGAAAGTGTAATCGAGACGGCCTTCGAACGCCCCGCCGTTCAACTGGAATTCCTGGGACCAGTGATCGCGCTGACTCGCATTGCCGTCAGGTCGGTAACGCGAGGAGATCGGCAGATGCGTTGCATCGTTATCGGGATTGCCGAAATTTCCCGATTTCTCCTGGTCTCCGTAACCCGAAATGCTCGTAAAGGTCAGGTTATCGCTGATCTCCCACTTGAGTGTTATCCCTAACAGCAGGTTTTCCAGTTGGAAGTCGATTGGGATGTCCGAGGTGACCTTGTAATCTTTTTCAAGAGAATCGGACAGATTGCAGGCCTGCTGGTATACCCGAGACTGATCGATAAAGCCCGGCATGACCGGGTTGTCGTTGTCGTCATAGGCGTCCACGGGCGTTGTCTCACCAACGCCTACCCGGTTGCCGAACAGGGAATCCTCGCCGTTGAAGCTGCTGTTGCGCAGGAATCGACAGGTGGTCGAGGGTTGAACCTCATCCACGTCGCCATAGTAGACCAGGGTATCCACTACCACCGTGTCAGAAGGCAGCCAGCGCAACTGCAGCGCTGCCGACTGGCGGTCCTCGGAGGCGGGCTCCTGGCCCGTGGTGACGTTTTCCTGATAGCCATCACGCTGGATCGAACCGACGGTAATTTTAGAAAGCAACAGGTCATCGATCAGAGGCACACTGACACTGCCCCTGATATCGCGGCGGTCAAAGTTGCCGACCCGACCATCGACAAAGCCGCTGAGTGTATTATCCGGTGGACTGGTGGTCACCAGCAGCGCTCCGCCGGTAGTGTTCTTGCCGAACAATGTGCCCTGGGGGCCGCGCAGTACCTGGACACTCTGGATGTCGATCAAATCCAGCAGCTGGCCGTCTTTCCGTGGTATGTAGAGACCGTCGAGATAAACCCCGACGGGACTATCGACCCGTGATCCGTCATCTCGCTGGCCGATTCCGCGAATCCAGATCTGTGCACTGCTGCTCTGGTCTATCTGTAGACCCGGTGTCTGGTAGCCCAGGTCCTTCAAGTTGGTAATACCAGCGTCCCGCAGTTGATTGCCGGTAAACGCCGTAACCGATACCGGCACTTCCTGGATCGGTTCCTCCCGCTTGCGTGCGGTAACGATCACCTCTTCGAGTATGCCGCCCTGGGCGAGCGCAAATGGGGAAAACTCCAACGCAGACAACACAACCAGACTCGAACAGGCAAGCAAGAATGGCCGGGCACTGCTGTAATTCTTTTTTTTCAGCATAGCGGACTCCCGATAGTCCTGGCCATTGTAGCGGGTTCCGGGTTACTGACAAACAGGTTCCAGCGTCTGGCAATATCAGGCGCGGTGCGGCAGCCATCGGCGCGGGATTATGTGGAGCAACTGGCGCTGAATACGATCGACCAGGAACAAATGCAGTGGCGTGGCGAAGGTGACGGTCAACACAAGGCAGGCGATTGCGACCGATCCCACCGCCACATCGCTGAACCAGTGTGCACCGCTCACCAGGCGGGGAGCAACAAAGATCGCGGCAATGATCCAGGCGGCCCTTACGTAGGCGCGGGGTAAATAGATGCTTACCATGCCGGCGAAGACCAGCAGCACGGTCCCGTGGTCGCCAGGGAAGGTATCTCGAGAAGAGTCCTTGGAATGAATCCAGGTGACCAGTTCGTTCAAGCGCAGGGCATCCGTGAATACGAGCGTGCCGCTGAGACGGTGGTAGGGAATGGCCTTTGCCAACTGCACCGCGACCACAAGCAGCAACAGCATCAGCAGGCCGATGGCGGTCAACTCCAGGCTAACGTGGTGCTCGCGGCGCAACACGAAATGCAGATACAGACCGAGCATGCACAGGCCGCCGACAACATCGACCAATGGGCTCGTGGCAATTGCAATCAAGCCACGGTACCACGGGCTCCAGGCCAGGGACTGGTTCAGAACCAGAAAAACTCTATTGTCCAGGGCAAGCCACAGCGACCGGGTCGGTTCCAGGAAAAAACTCGCCAACAGCAGCACGCTGAAGCCGAGACCGGTTGCCAGGATCAGCGGGTGCCAGCGACCGTGATACAGCGGTGAGTTCGAGTCCTGTGGCTGCGCTGCCGAATCAGGCATGTCCGCCTCTTCCGTCATTTTTTTCTGCGCTCAGAATCCGGTAGAACACACGCCACACGACCTGTCCGTTCTTCTCCGTCGTCATCTCCTGAACCGGCCCCATGATGCGCCGCCCGGGATTCACGTCCAGCTGCCGCGGCCTGTCGCCGATCAGGACCAGTGGTCGATCACGGTACGCGTCGATAGCCGGAAACCAGAGTCCGTACATGTTGCTGCGCGGTAAGTCGAACAGGTTGGGGCCGGCCGTTTCCTGGGCGGGCGCAGTGGCGTTCTTCGAGCCGCCCTGGTCCTGCGCCCGGCTGCGATAGTAGGCGAGCCAACTGCTGAGTCGATCGCTGTTCAGGCCGACCACAAGGGGCCTGGTGCCGGACTTGCGCTCCACCGCATCCACCACCGACTCGACCTGCTGCGCCAGTGCCGGCCAACCGATGGCCGGTAGACCCATGCTGTTCTCCCGGTAGGAAAGACCTGGCAGGCCAAGGACGAAGTAGTGCATGACAACAGCCAGGAGCAACAATGCCGTAAGCGAGGTCCATTTCCAGGTGGCGGGTGACAGCCAGGTTCGCCAACGACCGGCATCAGTTGACCAGCCCACGGCCATCATCCTGGCCAGGTAGGGTAAAACCCCTATCCACAAGGGCGCGGTCCAGTTCAGCTTGGTGTGGCGGGTGAGGCTGATCAGAACAAATACCCCGAGGGGGATCAGGGTGGACAGCATCAGCAGGCGAAATCCGCGCTGGAATCGCGGGCTCGACCCGAACTCCCCGGATGGCGCGAGAAAGCGTCGACTGCAGGCAGAAACCGCGACGGCACCGAGTCCCACGGGTGTAATCAGCAGTGCTGCCGAGCCCAATAAGCTCGGCAGGCTGAAGTCGAAGTCACCCCCGGCCCGCCGCACCGTCTGGAAGGCAAAAGACACCCACTCGTGTTGCCAGTTCCAGATGATCACAGGTGAGAAAATGGCCAGGGCAATCATCACCGCCAGCCAGGGTTGCGGCCTTTGCAGCCAGCGCCGGGCGGGTCCATCGACCAGCATGAAGACCAGCATGGCAAATCCCAACAGGGCGATCGTATACTTTGACAGCATTCCCAGTCCAAGGAAAATTGCCGCGCCAAGCCAGGCAAACGGCCTTTCGTCGATCAACCAGCGGTAGAAAAAATACAGGGTAGCGGCCCAACAGGCTATCAGCGGTGCATCGGGCGACATGGCGAAGCCGAACAGGAAGTAAGCCGGCAGCGTGGCAAACAACAATAAAGCGCAGATTGCCGTCGATCTGTCATAGATGCGGCGGCTGAGCGCATAAACGAAGCCTCCACCCACACACCAGGACAGGAAAGCGCCGGCCCGCACACCCAACTCGTTGTGTCCCAGCAGGGTCGTGAAGCCGCGAATGAGCCAGGCCACCATAGGTGGGTGGTCGAGGTAGCTGAGCGCAGGATGCCGCGAGTAGTTCCAGTAATAGGCCTCTTCGTGTACCAGTTCCGGCAGGCCCAGGTACACCAGCCGCAGCAGCACTGCAAAGATCAGTAAGACGGTGATACGGTATTCCGGACTCGTGAATGAGCTGACCCGGCTGCGCACCGCCGGGGGCGCGATTGGCGCCAGGAACCACAGTAATATGCCACCGGCAGAGGCGCCCATCAGCGCTGTAACAGGGATCGGGCAGCCCGGTATACGCACCATCCAGGCCAGAATCCCGGCCCTGAGCAAGGCGGTGAGCAGCAGTGTCGCAACGAACCACAGATCGGGTGCGCGGTTGGCGGCACGCAACCCCGGCGCATAAACCGTCATCCCGATGAGCGTCAGGCTCAGCAAGCCAGCCATGCCGAGAGAAACACCGGACTGCAGCAGGAACGTCAGCAGGATTGCGTCGAGAGCCGCACCGGCGAGCAAGATCGCTAGAGGATATTTCTGGAACATCCCCAGCTTCATACACCCATTACCTTATGTAATTCTTAAGGCTCTTGCATACCGCGTAACCAGTGGCCAGCCTGCCTGCGGCGATCGAAGTTCAAGGTGACTCCCTGGTATCCGGTAATTCGTGAAAGATCTGGTATTGAACATACCATCACCCGGTGTCAGCATAGGGCGACCCGTCGTTTGCAAGCAAAGGATTTACCCGTGAAAACAATAACCGCACTCGTAACAGCCGCCATTTCCCTGACCCTGGCTTCAGGCTGCGCATCGAACAGCTCGAATACTGCAGCGGGCAACCAGGTGGCCGGCACGAACTCGGAGCGGGTCTGTCGGGATGAACGCCCTACCGGCTCCAACATAAAAGTACGCAGGTGCTGGAGCCGGGAAGAGTACGAAAAGATGGTCAAAGACACGGAAGCGGAGATGCGGAATGTTCAGAACAGTCGAACCGTGGGCGGCTCTTCAGAATAGATCGGTACTATCAAGAGCAAGCTTAGAACAAAAATTGACTATAAAAAGCACGTCGACAGTCGGAACAATTTGCAAAGTACTCTCAGACTGCCACCGCCTCGATACGGGCTGGCACGAACTTGTGGTGTGGCGTGCCGGCGAACTTGTCGCGGTCACCCAATGAGGTGAGTTCATTCGGCGCCACGCCGGTGCGGGTTCCATCTTCGTTATCCAGGCCGTAGCCATTAGGGAGAGAGACGTGACCAGGCTGCATCCGGTCGGTCACCTCCACCCGGGCCAGGGCCGAGCCCACTTCGGTCGTGATACGGGCGCGGGCGCCGCTTTCCAGGCCCAGTGTCGCCGCATCACCCGGGTTGACCCTCAGGGAGCCTTCCGCGTCCTTGCGCCGCCAGCCCGCATCGCGGTAGATGGTATTTGCCGAATAGTCGCGCCGCTCCCCTGCCATCAGTACGAAAGGGTACTCGGCCCCCGCCAGGCTCACCGGTCCCCGTGCCAACTCGGCGACCTCATCCAGCAGTTCGGGCAGCGCGAGTCGGATACGGCCCGCATTACCCAGGCGCTGCCAGGAATTGGCGATCTCATCCCGCGAAAATACGACACCGGAGTGGCCGACGATGACGGCATCGAACAGCGCGTCCGCCTGCGCCAGCGGGTCGCCATCGAAACCCGCACGTCGCAGATTGTCCGGCTCGCGCATGGCGAAGCCCAGCGCCAATGGCCACAGGACGGCTCCCTCGGCGGCTCCCTCGGGCAGGGTCGGCCCGAGGGTACGGTACAGGATGACCGGGGCCAGGGCCGCCACCAGCGCATCCTCACCCATGGCTTGCATAAACCTGTCGCGGTAGGCCTCGCGGCCCCGCTCCTTCAACAGTGTCGTAAGTTCCTCGCACAGTACTCCGGGCATGACGCCGGCGGCTTCCACCAGGCGCGCATGTATTTCCGCTTCCGGCAGAGAGTCACCCAGGGGCTCGAACAGTGGCTTGCGCAACTGGAAATAGTTGTCGGGGAATTCAAAGTTGAAGAAGGTCGCCTCCCACTTCTCGTATTGGGTCGAGGCCGGCAGTACATAGTCGGCTTCCCGCGCGGTTTCGCTCATGGCGATATCGATCACCACGACCAGTTCCAGCGAGCGAAGGGCCTGCCTGAAACGTGCGCTGTGGGCCAGTGAGTGAACCGGATTAGCCGCCTCGACCAGCATCGCCCGGTAGCGGTCCGGGTGATCGGTGAGTATCTCATCGGCGATCACGTTACAGGGCACGAGGCCGCTGATGATCGGCGCACCGGCCACCGGGCTCTTGCGTGAGCTGCGACCACTGCCGGCGAGATTTTGCAGGTAGGCGGGCACGAACTGGCCACCTGGGGTACCGAACTGCCCGCATAGCACCCAGAGCAGTTTTTCCAGGTAGCTGGTCAGCGTGGAGTGGTGACTCATCTGCACCCCAAGGTCCTCGAACATTGCCAGGCCCCGGGCATTGGCAATCACCTCTACCGCACGACGTACCTCGGCCTCGTCGAGGCCCGCGTGAGTGCAGTACTCGGCCACGGGAACAGCGGCAAAAGTATCGATGACTGCGTCCAGCCCGTCCGCGTGGGCGGCCAGCCAGTCAGCCTGGTACTGTTTTTCCTGCACCAGCATGCCAAGCATGGCGGCCAGCAGCCAGGCGTCGGTGCCCGGCTTCACCCGCAAATGGATGTCGGCCAGCTTCGCGGTCTCTGAAATCACGGGATCGATCACGATCATGGTGCGGGCGGGGTCTTTGTTGAAATCTTTCAGGAAAGCCCGCGCTCGTGCGATTCCGTGAGAGTGCCAGGGATTCTTGCCGAGGAACACCGCCACGTCGCAGTGCTCGAAATCACCGCGCACATGGGTCCCGAACATCTGGCCGTTGACCCAGAACTCACCGGTTTTTTCCTGGGCCAGGGCATTGGACCGATACTGGCTGCCCAGCACCGCGCGAGTCGCGGCGCCATAGGCCCCGGGCAGGTGGTTGCCCTGGCCGCCACCGCCGTAATAGAAAATCTTGTCACCACCATGGGTATCTCGAATCGCCAGGAAACGCTGCATGATCTCGCGCGCGGCGGTGTCCCAGTCGATGGCCTCGAAGCTGCCGTCGGGTCGCCGCCTGAGCGGCGAGGTGATCCGGTCTTTGCCGTTCTGGTAGTGGTTCAGTCCCGAGGCCTTCTGGCACAGGTAACCCCGTGAAGCGGGGTGATTCTCATCACCGCGGATGCGAACTATATCGCGCCCGTCCTCGCCACCGGTCTGGACCCTGATGCCGCAGTTGCACTCACAAAGAATACAGGCACTGGTTTGCCACTGATCGCTCATGGGTCACCTCCCGGGCTCGTTGATATCCCCAGCATAGACCGTTAGTTCCAAAACGCAACTAATCGAGTGATACCTGTCATGACTGCGAGCCTCACTGGCTGATCTGATCCCTGTGCTACCATTTCCAGGTCGATGACAACAGAGACGACTTATGGGTACCGTGACACAGCTGAGACGCTCCCGGTTTGGTGTGGGAGAACTGGTCCGCCACCGCCTGTTCGAGTATCGCGGCGTGATCTTTGACGTGGACCCCTGTTTCCGCCTGACTGACGAATGGTACGAGACCGTGGCCCGCTCGCGTCCTCCCAAAGACCGTCCCTGGTACCACGTACTCGTGCACGGAGCGAACCACACGACCTACGTGGCGGAGCGGAATCTCACCGCAGACCAGTCCCTGGAACCGATCGAGCACCCACTGGTCGATGAATTTTTTGCCGGCTTCGAACAGGGGCGCTATCGACCTCGCAGCAAAAGCAACTGAATAGGCGATTCCCCAGCGGGAACACCCTGTCCCGGGCCCAGCTCCCCCTCCCCTTTCGCTCCTGTCGCGCCTACTTCGCTTCTTTAAGCAGTTTGGCTGTCTCCTTGCTGATGGGGTGAAACATGCCCAGACCGCAGGACATACCCGGGCGGAAGCCGAAACCCATATTGTCCAGCGTTGTAATGATGTCCACGTCGCAGAGCTGGCTGAGCGATGTCCGGTACATAAACGCTTTTTCCCAGCGCAGGCCGGGACAACTGTGCGGCAGGCGATTCACGTAGACGTCACCACCCTTCATGTAAAACAGGATATTGCGATCATCCACCACGTCCGTGCGATCGATGCGCCTGAGGTTCACACAGTGCTCCGAGTCTGCCAGGATTTCGTCGGTGATGATGCTTCCCAGCTTATCTTCCTTGTCATTGTCCTCGCCGGCGGCTGCCGCTCCCGTGGCGGTCATCGCCAGCACAAGCAGTGACAATACGGCGGCCCCGCTGACACTGTTCCTTTTCCCGGACTCATTCATAATGGATTCCCTCCCATTCAAGCGTGGATTTACCCCAGTATAGATTCAAGGCGAGATATTCGCCCTTCGATAATGCTTTCGACCCACGAAATTCTATACTGCGTTGACGAGAGTTCGAGGAAGGTGGTCTATACCATGCCCAGACAGCAACTATCCGAGTCAGAAATCGCGGAGCGACTACCCGGGGTGCCCGAATGGCGCCTGGAGAATGCGCGATTGTTCCGGTCTTTTCACTTTACCAATTTCAGTGAGGCCTTCGCGTTCATGACCCGGGTGGCGCTGCTCGCCGAGCGGCTGGACCACCATCCCGAGTGGAGCAATGTCTGGAGCCGGGTGGACATCGCCCTGACAACCCATGACGCAGGCGGCATCAGTGAGCGAGACTTCGACCTGGCGCGCCAGATTGACAACCTGCTGGAACATGGGAGCTAACATGGAGATTGCCTACCAGGGAATAAAAGAACCAACGGCGCCTTGTCGTTACCTGCACTGTCTGCTCGCCTCTATATTGCTGGCTCTCTGCGTAAGCAGCCACTCCGGCGAGCCCGGCGACTACGGAGTCGCAACCCGATAACTCATGGCACTGGTGGGGGAAAAGCCGGCTCTGGAGTCCATCCTGGTCGAGTGGATACAGAAAGCGAAAGCAATCAATCCGGACAGGAATACAAATCCGGCCCAGACCCTGCAGGATTATTACGCATTTGTCTCCTGGGCCGAAACCGCAATGCCCTGGGCATTACTCAAGGACTCCGACTATCCGGGGATTTTTGACGATATGTTCCAGAGCATTGTCTATTTCCATTTCCTGATCGACCAGCCGCTCCCTGAACTGGAGGGGAAAGGACTGGTGAACAACTCATTGCAGTACGCGGAACCGTTTGCGTCCTGGCTGATCACTTTCAGCAAGTCCTGGGGCGCCTTTACCAATGGCACGTTCACACATTCGTTCCTGAACGTTAATGACTACCACCGCTACCATTTCCCGCTGGGCGGTACCGTCAAAGAGGCTCGCATCATCCAGGGCATCAACCCCACAGGCGGCTCGCTTTGGTGGGATGCGAAGAACAACCGGTACGCCTTTAACCCCGCTGCAAAGCTGGGCTGGCAAAGTATCGAAACGAGGGGTTGCGTCATCCTGGAGACCGAGAAGCATGGTCTGGTCGCCCTGCTGCCGATCGGGATGGTCGCGGTTGGATCGGTGAATTTTGAGGACCACGTCAAGCCAGGGATGAAGGTCGCCAAGGGCGACATGCTGGGGAATTTTGCCTTTGGCGGCTCGGACTTTGTTATGCTGTTTCAGAATACGGTCGATTTCACTATCGATGCACCGAAGAGTCCAGCGGGCGAGTCATACCGACATCTCCTGATGGGCGAGCGACTTGGCTACCTGAAACCAAGGACAAACTAGGGTCCAGCGGGCTGTTTTCAGGAATGGAACATCCCGGGGAAAAGCCGGGTCACAACCCACCCGACAAAGCGGAGGACAGGCATGATGACCGGCTCCACGCTCAAAAATTCCGCCGGTCGTGACCCGGGCACCGGTGATACGCCGAAAGACATTGTTTCGCGCGTGATCTCCCCTGAAGAAACCCTGCTGTGGTCTGGTCGCCCCAACAGCGCCCTGATGATCCGCAAGCAAACCCGGGGCACGGGCGAAAGGTCGCTGGCCCGGATCTGGGTCATCCTGGCAATGGGCGCAGGCCTTACTTACTGGTTTGTAAGGGAAAATCCCGGTATTCCGCTGCCGGGGTCGGCTCAGCAGGTCAACGAACTATTATCGGGTAAGGCCGCCATACCCCTGCTGGTATTGGTCGCGATTTTTATTGCCAGCCGATTCCTGCGCAAGAAGAACTGGGACGTCGAAGGCTCGTATCAGCGATGGGCCGAATCGCTCACCTACGGCATCACCGACCGGCGGCTACTCATTCTGGAGAATGGAGATATTGCGACGGAATTGGGGCCGGAGGATTTCGGGGAGCCACGCATTCGCGACCGCGCCAATGGCCACGCCGACGTCGAATTCAAGGAGTTGTCGTCCTCCTCCGGCGCCAGGGAAAACAGCTACAGCCGCGATCGCCGTCGCCTTGCCTTCAAGGCGTTGCAGAACGCAGAACAGGTCAAACGACTCGTCGACGACTGGCGCAGGAAACTCAGGGAACGGGAGGAACACGCGGTAAAAGAGTTTCTCGACGCGGGTGGTCATACCGGAGCGCAGCACCGGGTTGCTACAGGCGTTCGAGTAATTCATAACGACAAATATGGCCTCTCCGTCAGTGTGCCCGATTCCTGGGAATTGAACGTCCGCAAGCGTCGCAAACCTTACGGCAAGGTATTTCTCGACTTTGAGCGCTGGAAGAGCCCCGAGGAACTATCAGACTGGAATGTGTTGAAAATAGAAGGCGATTTCCTGAGTTCCGTGGAAATTCATCTCGATCACGTCCGCAAGCCGATGGTCGTTTACCAGCAGGCCAAAAATTCGTCTTTGATCAACGCCATGTCGGGCGAGATCATCGAATCAGACGACGATGTAAAGAAAAACGGTTTCAGCGGGTTCTCGATTACCCGGCGACATATCGAGCAGGGACAGGATGCCGGCGGCGTCAACCGGGAGCGCCCCGCATTTCATCGCTGGATGGTACTGCATGACGGCCGCACGCAGATTGGTCTCAGCATGAAATGGCCGGACAACTCTGAGCCGCTGAAGCGCGCCGTGCTGGGTATTTACGAAAGTATCAGGGTGGACTGAACCATGGGTTTTGTGCTTACCACGATCAGGGTGATTATCGGGCTGCTGGTCCTCACGATAGGTGTCTGGGGCCGGTTCGATCAAACCGCGCGAAAGCAGGCGACCGAAGGCGCGCTTGGCGAATTACAGCAATCGGTGGCCGACGGCCTGCCGTCGCTATCTCCGGATCAGATTACCGATGCCTACGACGGCCAGCCGGTCTTCATCCAGGGAGAGATCATTCCCACCACGGTGACTGACCCGCTGACCGGACTGACCCTGACCGGCACACGTCTGGCGCGGGGCGTCGAGCTCAAGCAGTGGAAGGAAAACGTGGAATCCACGAGAGTCGGGAGCTCGAACACATCGAGAAGTTACAGGTACTGGTACGACCGGGTGTGGAGCCGGCAACTCATCGATTCGGACAGTTTTCACGAGCCCTACTTCGGTGGCAAGGAACGGGAAAATCCCAAGACAAAGCCCTTCGAGGACAAGGGCTTCATGAGCGATCCATTGATGCTCGGGTCCTGGAAAGTCTCCCCGTATGACTTCGGGCTGTGGTTCGGTCGGGTCCCCGTGACGGCGGAGTTCTTGAATTCAGCCGAGCTGAATCCGGACTGGCAGGCAGAGGATCAGTACCTTTACCTGCTGCCTGAAAAAACTGTCAGGGTAATGTACGAACTGTCAACGTTCGAGCGTCAGTTCTACAGCCTGATCGCCATTCCCGAGAACGGCAGGCTGCAACTCAACGAAACACTGGCGCCGGTAAAACTCATCGCACAGGGCAACGTGGAGCCTAAAGCGATTGTCGAGGCGGCTGGCGGCACCGTACCCCAGCCGCAAACCAACTGGATATACTATACTTTCTTCGGCCTGATGCTGCTTATCCGACCTGTGGCCCGGCGCTTCAGCGCATTGAACAACTTCAGCTACGCCCCGGCGGGAAAGCGGATCGCCACCACCGCAGGCATCGCAGCCGCCATCACTGCCATGGTATGGATCCTGAGCCTGATGTAGAGCACCTTCGAGGGCGCTCACGCTCCCTGCGTGATAATTCAGCCCGCTGCCCCCCTCAGCATCGACAGGGCATGCACGAGACGCTACATTGCCCTTATCATCTGCCGCTTCGATCCGGGTACAAGCTGTCATGAATGACGTGAGAAACAGGTTTTACAATGGCCGGGGCAGGAGAAGCCGCCTGCGCACTCGCTCCAGGCGTTTTGTCACGGACGTCTACCAGTACACTCCTTTCTGGCGCATGGTGGTGTTACTGTTAGTGCTCTGGTTCCTGTTCGGATGTGCAATCTACCTGGCGGAGTCGAAGATACCCGGCTCTTCCATACACGACCTCGGGGATGCGCTGTACTGGGGCGTGGCCGCGTTCTCCACCGCGGGTATCGCCGACACGCCCACGTCCAACCTGGCCCAGTTGATTGGCGGAATCTGGATCGTGCTCGGCTCGATGCTGTTCTTCGGTACGATCGTCGCAACCATCACCACTTACTTCATGCGGCCGATGCAGCGCCCCCACCGACATATCATCGACACCATCGAATTCAACCTGGAACGATTGGGCGACCTCAGCATCGACGAACTCGACCAGCTGCGGGCGACCATAGACACACTCATCATCCGGGTCGAACATGTGAAGGAACGACAGAGCGCCGTGAGGGAGCAATGAGCCTGACCATGAAAACGTTGTCCATCCTCATCTGTGTCGTCGCCTACCTGTTTTCCCTGCGCGCAGTCGGTGTGACCATAAGAAAGCTGGGCGCGAGCAAGGAAGTTTCACCGACGCGGATCAAATACCTGGCTAAAACCGCCAATATCGCGATGTTCGTGGTCTTTGTGTTCGCGGTATGCCTGGTGCTGGGGCTGGGCTATGGCGAGATTTCCCTGTTCCTCTCATCGGCCTTCGCCGTGATCGGCGTGGCGCTGTTCGCCCAGTGGTCGATCCTGAGCAATATCACGGCCAGCATGGTGATCTTCTTCGGTTTTCCGTACCGGGTGGAGGACCGGATCAAGATCACGGATGCCGATTTCGACCTGTCCGGCACGGTCGAGGAGATCAGCCTGTTCCATGTCCTGATCCGCACCGACGACGGGAACATCATCACCTACCCGAACAACCTGATACTGCAGAAGCCGGTGATCAAGCTCGACCGGGGCAACAGGGTGTTCCCGCAGAAAGTAGCGCCCACGCCACCGGCTCCTGAGTCCAGGAGTCTGCGCCAACGGGCCCGTGAATCCCGCTCTGGATGAATTGTCTATACTGGGGCCATTACCTTGAAGCGCGGCGAGAGGCATTGAAACGAGCCACCGTATGACGACTGATATTCTGAGCAATCATCCCGAAATACTCGCCGTGCTTCTGGCGATAGCGGGCTTCCTCGTCGCCAACGTGCTGGCCGGACTGGCCGAGCGGCTGCTGATGCGCCTGGACGGTTACCTCAGGCGCCGGGCGCCGACGCGGCTGGAACAGGTCGACCTGCGCGTCCTGCGGCAAACCCTTCGTGCGCTGGTGTACTACGGGACCCTGTTGTTTTTTCTGCTGCTGGCGCTGCAGACCCTCAGCATCACGGTGGTCGCCCAGTGGCTGGAACTGCTGCTGCAGTACGTACCGCAACTGATCCTGGGCGGCCTGATTATCCTGGTCGGCTACCTGATCGGGGTGGTCTTGCGCAGCCTGGTCGCCGGCCTGATGGGTATCAACTCGGACCATCTGATACCACGCCTGGTCCAGGCCCTGGTGCTGACCGCCGCCGTGCTGACGGGATTGGCCCAGACGTCCATCGACATTTCATTCATCTCCAACGTCCTGGTTATCCTGGTGGCCTTTTTCTTCGGCGGCCTGTCACTGGCATTCGCGCTCGGCAGCCGACAGCTGGTTGAGAACCTGTTGGCCCGACGCGCCCTCGATCGCTATCGCATCGGTGACCTGGTTCGCGTGAACACTATACAGGGCAGAATCGTCGAAATCCTGAATACCGCGGTGATACTGGAAACCGATGAGGGCATCTTTACCATCCCGACTTCGCATTTTGTCGACCACGAGGTGCTCCTGATCAGAGAGACCCAGGTGGAAGAAAGCAGTGCCTGAGGACACCGATCCGCTGCTGCTGGCTTTTGCCAGGGGCCGGCCGGAAGAATTGGCCGGGATACTGGCAAGCGCTGACCTGCGCGAGCTTTCGGAGCTGATAGCCTCACTACCGGCGAAGGTTGCAGCCCAGGTCGGCACACGTTTGCCGAGTTGGCAGCTCACTGCCCTGCTGGGTACCCTGGAACCCGGGTTGATCTGCCAGATGCTGGTGAGCGCCGCCACCGATGACGCGGTCGCAATTGTGTCCCACCTGCAGGAGTCACGATACTCCGCCATTCTCGAGGTCTGCCCGGCAGAATCGCGCCTCGCCCTGCGTCAATTGTTTGAATTTCCGTCTCACAGCCTGGCCGCGCTGGCGACTACCCGGTTTATCCGGATTGGCTCGAAAACCAGCTGTGATGAGTTCGCCAGGCAGTTGGCCTACAGCAGCGATACGCGTCCACGACCCTTGCTTGTGGTGGACGAACAGGGCAAGTACGTCGGCTTGTTGGACCTGCAGGCGGCACTGTCCTACAAGAATCGCAGCAGGGCGGTCGCGGATGTCGCCAACGCGATAGAACCACTCAGTGGCCTGACCAGCGCCGAGACAGCGCTCGGCTCGCGGCTCTGGACCCGCTACACCACCCTGCCGGTGGTGGATGGCAGACACCGCCTGTTGGGTGTGGTCAGCAGGTCGGCGCTACAGCGGGTTGCCGGCGAAGACGAGCCGGCTGATTTCACCACCGAACGCCTGTTTTCCGAGCTGGCGGTGGGCTATCTCAACACCTGTGGCCGACTACTTGAGTCCGTACTGGGGAAATCGCGGTGAATCTGCTCAACACGGTAAGAGAGCACTACGTGCGGAAATTCCCCGCAGAGGCAGCACCGGTACTCGAGCACGAAACCGATGTGTCAGCTCAACTGGCAGACCTTTCGGACGCGGCTGTCGCGCGGCTGCTGGAAAACGTCGACCCCGCTAACCTGGAGCGCATGTTCCTCGCTCTCGACGGCGAGCGCAGGGGCGAGGTGCTGCAACTCGCCAGTGTCAGAACCGCCCTGCTGATCATGCGCGCCCTGCCCCCCGCAGAACTGGACGCTACCCTGGAGAGCCTGTCCGAGCGTGTCAGGGGTGAATTCCTGGAGTTGCTGGAGTTTCCCGAGGGCACGGCAGGACGCTTCATGGAACGCCTCAGAACCCACTACCACGGCAACCAGACTGTCGGCGAGGCGCTCGAGACCCTGCGCCAGTCAGGCGCACAACGGATCCGGTCGCTTTACCTGGTCTCGGGCGACGGGATCCTGGAAGGTCGGGTGGATTTGCAGGACATGGCGCTCGCCTCTCCCGACTCGCTGATGATGGACCTCGTGCACGCAGTCGAGGATGTGGCTTACCTCACGTCCACCGAGGAGGACCTCGTCGCGCTGTTCGACAAGTCCCGGGTCGATTCCATCCCGGTGGTGGACCAGGACTTCAGGCTGTTGGGTACCGTTCGCTACGCCAACCTGTTCCAGGCCGCCGAAGAGGCAGCTACCGCTGGCATCCAGCGCATGGTGGGCGCCAGTGCGGACGAGCGGGCACTCTCCAGTCCCCTGTTCGCGGTGAAGCGTCGCCTGGTGTGGTTGCACATCAACCTGCTGACCGCGTTCCTGGCGGCGGCGGTCGTCGGTCTGTTCGAATCCACCATCGCCAGGTTCACCGCCCTCGCCATCCTCCTTCCTGTGGTTGCGGGGCAGTCGGGCAATGCTGGCTCACAGGCCCTGGCGGTGACCATGCGCGGGCTGGCCCTGCGTGAGGTCAGCACGCTGCACTGGCGTGCGGTGCTGTCCAAGGAGCTTCAGATCGGCCTGATCAACGGGTCCGCGCTGGCGATCACCTGTGGCCTGGGTGTGTGGGCCTGGAGCCAATCCTGGGGCCTTGCCCTCGTAATCGCCATCGCCATGGTGACGGCAATGGTCATGGCCGGCATCTCGGGCGCACTGGTCCCGATGATCTTGTCCCGCCTCGGACAGGACCCCGCCACGGCTTCCTCCATCATTCTCACCACGGTGACCGACGTCTCGGGGTTTCTCGCCTTCCTCGGCACGGCGACACTGCTCGCGGCGCTGCTGTAGTTTCAGTCCATGGCGGCTGTATTGGCGGCACGCGCCACTGTCGTCATTTAGCGACAATCTAAGTGACTGAATTCAGGAAGAAAAAGTCGTTTGTCCCGAATTCTGTCGCAATATCGCAACAGCCGCCTCTGACCAGAGCGCTGCCACACATGCTTTTTCGCCGCTATGTAATTGTAAATTAATCACATTTCCGGATTTGCACGATTCTTGCAGGAGATGAAAGGACGAGCCGACTGATCAACCCAATCTGCTGAGGAGAGGGACTCATGGAACCGAGAACTGTTCGGAGAGAACTCGAGGATTTCACCCAGTTCTGTCATTCATTTGACGTCAAGGCGGTCATCGCGTCAGCTGACGCGTACGGCACCACCGCTGATCATCAACAGGAAGTTTACGCGCTGGCCATACTGAGAGCGCTGTGGAACGGCAATTTCGGCGAAGACCGGCAGGTACAGCAAGCCGCCATCAGCGCGCTGTGGGAGCGGGGTTATCGCAAGGGGTTCAACGCGGATAGCTTCAATGAGGCTTTCGAGGAATTTTTTGTCTACTGGTGAAGGCTGCATCGACGACCTCTTGCCGCGAAGGTTCCTCGTCATTCCTGCTGCACGTCCATCATCATTCCCGCCGCATGCCCCTCATCCGGGCCGAGCACGTATGCCACCGGGATATCATCAAGCTGCAGCACCCTGCCCCCATGTTGCGCAGCGAAAGCCTCTGCCGCGGGTCTACTGCTGAACGGTATCGTCTCGGGAGCACCCATGCTGCCTGACTTCTCACTCTCGATCACAAACCAGGCCCGATCGGCCTCGATCATGCTGTCGGTGTCGGCCTCAGGGTGATCCCAGCCACCGAGATCCACGGCACTGACATAAAATACGTGGATTGGCCGGGTCTCCTCAGGCAGGCGCTGAAAGGCGATTCCATCCCTTGCGGTAGTGAACCACAGGGGTTTCAGTTCTCCGCGCAGGAATATCTGGCTCTTGGGGCCCGTGTGGTCCGCCACGATCATGCCACAGAAATAACCAGTATCCTCGCGGCCGGGTTGGGTCGGCGCAGGTTTGGGTGCACTGGTATCCGCACCGCAGGCGATGAGTATTCCGCAAACCAGTGTGATGAGAAAGTGTCTAAAGCTCATGGCGCTTGAATATCCAGACCGAGGTAAGCAGGGGCGCCAGAATCCACAGGCATAGCACGCCAAGCAACAGGTTTGCATTGAGGAAGGAGTTATCCAGGGCGCCAAGGCTGCCTGAGACCAGGCTGGCAGCTTCTGACCCCGCGAGGTTGAACAGCCGGTAAATATCCGCAGGATTAAGCAACAGCAAGCCGGCAAACAGGTCAGCGTGTATCCGGCCCTCCGAATCAGCCAGCACCAGTCCCAGAAGTAACAGGTCGAAGAGAACCACGATGAACAGCCAGGCACTGATGGCTAAACCGGCCGCCGTGGCACTGGATGACACGGAGACGCTGATCAGGTATCCCAGGGCGATAAAACTGCTGCCAAGCAGTAAGGAACTGCCCAGCATGCTGGCGAACAACAGCCAGTCCTGTACCTGTATATCTGCCGTGGCACTGATATAAACGCCGGTGGCGCCATAGCCCAGAAGAATGGCCAGGGCTATGATTGAAAAATGCCCGATGAACTTGCCCGCGATTATCTGCCCTCGACTGACGGGGTAAGTCATCAGCAATAGCAGCGTGCCTCGCTCCCGTTCCCCGACAATGCTGTCATAAGAGAGGGTCAACGCTATCAGCGGGATGAGGTAAACGCTCAAACTGGCCAGGCTCACCGTGGTTACACTCATTGCGGACGCGCGTGTTTCACCGATCGGCGAGGCGCCAAGCACGGCGAGGGAAAAAGCCAGGGTTGCCAACAGCAACAACACGGAGATCACCCAGCGATTGCGAACCCCCTCTTGAAATTCCTCGGCGGCGAGAATCAACACCGGGCGTAACATCGTCATTCGCCAACCCCGTTAACAAAATACGTGTACAGATCGTCCAGGCCCGGCGGGCGGACGCCGATGTCCTGTACGATGTCCGGTCGCGAGGTCAATTGCCGTAGAAGCGCGATTTTCTGCTCCTGCGGGCAACTTATCTGGGCACGTTGTCCATCCGACGACTGCAGCACTTCGCTCCCCGGAACAATGGCCCGCAGTTCAGCGAGCATGCCAGGAACATAATGAACGGTGATGATGACTGGCAGCGCGGCTTTCTGCCGCAGGGCCGAAAGGCTGCCCTGCTCCAGCAGGCGACCATGCTTCATGATGGCTATCCGGTCTGTACGTGCCTCTATTTCGGTCAGTGCGTGGGAGGAGAGAATCAACGAGGCGCCAGACGACTGCCGCTGGCCGACAATGTCGTAAAAATGCTGGCGCAAAAACGGATCCAGCCCGGAGGTGGGCTCATCGAGCAATAACAGGTCCGGTTTGCCCAGCAGCGCCTGAGCCAACCCCAATCGCTGGCGCATACCCTTGGAGTAGGTACTGATCTTCTGATCCGCAGCTCCGGCCAGTCCTACCAGCTCCAGCATCTCGTTGCATTGGGATTTACCCACCTTCTTCAACCGGCCGTAAAAACGCAACATCTGGTGGCCCGACAGACTGCCCGGGAAGGTGACGCTCTCTGGCAGAAAGCCTATCGCATCGCTGGCGGGAGTTGGCCGCGACTTACCTCCATCCCAGGCCCATCGACTGATCGAGCCCCGTGTTGGCCGCGTCAGGCCCAGTATGAGTTTCATCAGAGTCGTTTTGCCGGCACCATTGTGGCCGATGACGGCCAGGCTCTCACCGGGCTGCAGGTGCAGGTCCACGTCATCCACGGCGGGTCGACCACGATACAATTTGGACAAGCCCTGTATTTCGAGGACGTTCATCGCGATCTGGCCGCCACAGTTCATCCGGCCTCTCCCGTGGCAACCGGGCTCATCAGCGGGTAACTGTCAGTAACGCCACCGGGATGGAGCGCGGGAAACTCGGACTGGGCCCACTGCAAAATCTGCAGGATCGGGCTGTTCATGAGCAGTTTTGCCATGGGATAGCGCCAAAGGATCTGGTCAGCAACCGAGTTGGGACGATAGGCCTGATTGGCGGTACCGTCACCATCCAGGTCAAATGATACGTGATCACTCCAGTAATTGCCGCGATGGTTTCGGGACCACTCGAGCTCGCGTGTTCCCACGTATTTTACCTGTTTCCTGTTGGCGACGAAGTTGTTCTCCCAGATGTCATTCTGTTCCGAGCCAGCGGTAAAGTGAATACCGATGGCACAGCCCTGGAAGTGATTGCGACTGATCGCGTTGAAGTTGGAGTTGTATACGAAAACGCACTTTTCCGAGCTGCTCTGGCCATGCCACGGCGTCACCACATTGCCGGTAATGGTGGATTCATTGGTGAAATTAAAAAAGATACCGCGCTCCGAATCTCCCAGGGACTGATTCCCGGTAACCACGAGGCGGTTGGAATACATAAGGGCATAACCCACCGTGTTACCCGTGGAGATATTATCTGTCACCGCGCTATCGTGAGTGTACATATAATGCACGGCGAAACGGAGATCAGAAAAACGGTTATCGTGGAACCGATTATCGCGACTGGTGGTAACAAAAATGCCGTCGCGGCCATAGCGGATACGGTTTCCTACAACTTCTGAGCCCGGCGTATTCCACAACTGCACCGCATTACCGCGCTCGTTGACACGCAGGTCCTCCAGGCCCTCGATCAGGTTTTCGCTTACCCTGGCGTTTTCCGGACCCTTGAGATAAACACCGATCAGGTTGCCGACGATGCGGTTCGCTGAAATAACAGCATCATCCCCCCTGGCGGTGACAAACACCCCGCTGTCCTCAGTAGACAATTTACGGCCGGAACCGGTGATGGTGAGCCCCTCCAGTTTGACTCCCGGGGCATCAATAGTAATCACGGTACCGAAGCCATTTCCGGTCACGGTGGGATCGCCTGTGCCGAGGATGGAGATGCTGCGCTCGATCGTGATGGGGCCGCTGTATTGACCCGGCCCGAGGCGCAGGGTATCCCCATCTGCGGCTCGGGCAAGGGAGGAGGCCAACAGGTCCGGCGTAACCGTAAAATCCGCAGCCCGGCTTTCAATGGGCAGGCCCAAACAAACCGCACCGGCGGCCAGGATGGCCGCCGGTGCCTGCCATTGATACCGCATCTGTCAGGTCGGGGGCATCGTCTCAGGCCGGCTCAACCAACATACGGCCGCGCATCTCCATATGCAAGGCGTGGCAGAACCACTGGCAATAGAACCAGTGAACTCCGGGCCGATCAGCCGTGAAAGTGGCCGATGCCGTCGCCTGCGCCCCTATCTCGAAGCAGATTCCGTAGTTGGCCAGGGTCAGCCCGTGGGTAAGGTCATCCACCCTGTCCATATTGGTGACGTAGATGGTGACCTCATCACCCTGTTTGACAGTAAATTTCTCCAGGCCGAAGCTCGGGGCGATGGACGTCATGTAGACACGGACTTTCTTGCCGTCGCGAATCACCTTGTTGTCGCTTTCCAGGGTGACACCGTCTTTCTTGGCCTGTTCCTGTGCGTCCGCCCACATGGAGTCACCCCGGGTCCACGTCTTGTCCGGATTGACCAGGTCGGCCCGCACAATAATACAGTCGTGGGGCTCGGCAAAGGTCGGGCCGTCGTGAACGATTTTCATCTTGTCGCCGGTAATATCGATTAGCTGTTCATTCTCGGGCTTCAGCGGTCCCACGTTGATAAACCGGTCCTTGGAGAACTTGTTCAGCGACACCAGCCACTGGCCATCGGCCTCCTTGGTTTCGCCCATGGATGTGTGGTTGTGGCCGGGCTGGTACTGCACATCGATCTTGTCGAGAATCGGATTGACGTCCTTGCCCTGGTAGAGCTCAATCGCCTTGTCGATGTTCCACTTTGCCACCTGGCTGTCCAGGAACAAGGTTGTAAAGGCGTTCCCTTCGCCGTCAAAGGCCGTGTGCAAGGGGCCCAGGCCCAGCTCCGGCTCGGCGACCACGGTATCGCGGGGTTCGATCTTGTCGGCGAACAGGTCGGGGAAACGCCGCACATCGAGAACGGTGACCGTGGGGGAAAGTTTGCCATTGATAACGATATGCTTGCCATCGGGTGCCGTGTTGCAACCGTGCGGGCTGTTGGAAACCGGGACATAGCGGGTATAGCGGGAACCCTTGCGTCCATCCAGCACCGGGACGCCGTTGATGGTTTCGAAGTCGCCTTTTTTCACACCGTCTTCAATCGCCTTGATGTCAAATATCACAGCCCAGTCCTGTTCGTTGGCGGTCATCTGCGCCAGGTTCACCCCGCCTTCGCTGTTGTAACAGGTCGACACCGCGTACAGACCCTGGTAATCCGCGTCGCAGTTGTCAAGGTTGCCGTCCACCATCACCTGCCAGGCTACTTTCATCTCATCGCCATCGATGGCAGTGAAAATGGCGTGGTACTTCTCAGGTTCGTCCAGGATGGAGCCGTCATTGGGGATGGGCACCCGGTGCTCTCCGTTGGCGAACACATATCCGGTGCGAGGATACTTCTGCGGTCGCATGCCATGGATGTCGGCGGCGTTGGGAATTTCGATGATTTTGTCGCACTTCATCACGTCGCAGCGAATCCGGGCCACCCGGGTATTCGCCTTGTCGTTGATCCACAGATAGCGGCCGTCGTAGGTCCCGTCGGTAAACGACATGTGGGGGTGGTGGGCATCGCCGTTGAGCCAGACACCGCCATTCTTGTCCAGGTACTGTTTGGTTTCAGGGAGCAGGCCCTCAGTGAGGATCTTGCGGCTCTCATTGGTCTGCCCCCAGCCGGTGGCGCTGCAGCGATTGAATACCGGAATACGCATCAGTTCGCGCATGGACGGCATGCCCATAATCCGTACTTCCCCGGTCTGGCCACTGCTCCAGAAACCATAGTAGTCATCGAGGTCCCCCGGGGCTACGGACCCCCTGGCCTCGGCAGCGGCGATCGCCCGGGGGCTTGAAAAACCGGCGGTGGCAAGTCCGCCGGTGGCCGCGCCCAGGCCGGCAACGGTGGCGAGGCTGGCGCTGCGCGTCAGTAACTCACGTTTGCTGCTGTCGATACTGTCTTCTGCCACGCCCTGATCCATGGACTCCTGCCGGTTGTTCGAATCTCCCTGCATTTTATCCGTCATTTTCTTCTCCTCGGGCGTCTCTGGGCCCAGCGGTTTCAGGTTGAAGGGGGTGGGCTGGCTGTGCTATCCAAAAAAAGCGTAGGCGATTCCTGCCTGATTTCAAGTCTTCTTGCCTCTCAGCTCTTCGAGAATGGCCCTGCCCCGCGCTTCGGTCTGGTCAGAGGCGATCATACTGCGCCGCTCGTCCCGCTCGCGCTGTTTCACGCACACCGGACACTCCTGATCATCGTAGTAGCGCTCCTGGCAGTGCAGGCAGTAGAGGCACTCATTGACATTGATCTCCCCCTCGGGGTGAATCGCCTGCACCATGCACTCCTTATGGCATACCTGGCAGGGGTTGCCACACTGGCGATAGCGCTTGAGCCAGGCAAACATGCGCATGCGGGCGGGGATCGCCAACGCTGCACCCAGTGGACACAGGTAACGGCAGTAGAAGCGCTCGATAAACAGGCAGGGGATCAGCAGGGCCACTGCGAATACCACGAAGGGCCAGTCCCGCATGAACTTCAGGATGATGGTGGTCTTGAACGGTTCTACCTCGGCCAGCTGCTCCGCCAGGGAGAGGGAGTGCAGAGAGACACCGAATAGAACCAGGAATATCATGTATTTGACGGCCCAGAGGCGCTCGTGCAGCCCCCAGGGTAGCGCAACCTGAGGGACCTTTATCAGCTTGGCAAGGCGATTGAGCAGCTCCTGGAGGGCGCCATAAGGACACAACCAGCCGCAGTAGGCGCCGCGACCCCAGAACAACAGTCCCGCGAAAACGCCACCCCAGAGGATGAATATCAACGGCTCCATCAGGAAGTACTCCCAGTTGAAGCCGCTCACCAGGGCGCTGAAGACAGTCAGGATATTCACCACTGAAAGCTGCGCATTGGCGTAAAAACCAAGCACAAAGAGCGTGAAGATCAGGTAGCCGACACGAAAGCGCTTGGTCAGGGGAGAGTTTTTGACCACCGAGTTCTGGAAAAAAAACACGCCACTGAGCACGGCGAGCGCGACCAGCAGCACAGCGGTCTCCATCTGCTTTTCCGCCCAGAGTTTCTGCCACAGCGGTGCGTCAGGGCCCGGGTTGAAGAAACTGCTCGCCTCGGCGGCCGGCGGCGCCTCGATATCCAGATAGCCGGCGGGAATCTCGTATTTCAGCAGGAAGGTGACGAAGGACTTGTCCCGGGGACCGGTTTCCCTGCTGACGAGTAGTTGCAGGTGCCAGGGCTTGGCCGGCTGCAGCGTGGCACCCTCGGGAATCATGAACAGGTCGACCTCGCGCAGGTCGTCCGGTGCGCCTTCTGCCGCCACATCGCGCAGGCGCTTGTGATCCAGATCCGTGAGACGGATGGCCTCATCACCCTGAATTATCTCGAAGCGGTCGAAGATGCCGCCGCGCACATAGCCCGAGCCCTTGAAGGAGTAGCGGCCCCGCCCCGCCAGCAAAATTGCCTGTTGTCCCGGTTCGAGCTCCTTGTTCATGTTACCAAATTCGCCTTTCCCGAGAAGACTGCGGCCGATGGAGGGCACGGAGACCTGGGCCGCGTACATGTCGATAAACATCTCGTCCGGCTCTCCTATCTCCGGGTGCTTCATGGCGGCTTCGTCACCGGAGTCAATGAAAGCCTGGTTGACCTGTTCCAGGGAGATGGTCAATTGCGCCAGGGACCCCTCCTGCAGCAGGTCCTGCCAGCTCTTGATCTCGAGCAGTTCCTGCTTGATGGAGGCCTTCGGGCCCTGTGCGACGGAGGCCATGCCACCGAGACCGTAATGCCTGGCCACCTTGATTCCGGAGCGCACGATACTGTCGTCGATCACCCGGATAGTGACGGTCGCGCCACTGACCGCGTCAAAGCGTTGCCCGGTGTTCACCGTCTGCGCGACGTCAGCGAGGTCGGTGCCCAGGAGCTTGTCGATCAGTGGCGTGATCCGGGACTCCGGGATACCGATCAACACGATGGGTTCAGAGTGTTCTATCAGCTGCGCCGTGCGAATGACGGCCGCATTGTCCAGCCCAACCAGAACATGGATGGGTTTTCCCGAGTAGCCAATCGAGTTAACTACCGCCGAGTTGAGAAACAGGAGGCCGATCTGCTCGTCCTGCCTGTAGACCGCCGCTGCATTAAATTCACCTTCCGGCTCGTCTATCCTGTCCGCCCCCGGAAAAAGGTCGCTCACGGCCCGGGTAGCCAGAATCTCTTCCATCACCGTTGCGCTGTCTCTGGCGGAGACACTGGTGCAGAGCAAAGCCTGTAGCACGATAGTGGCAAGAATCAGTCGGTTGATGGCTGGTTTTTTTGACATATCGACAGAACTCCCGCGTTCCCGCACGTTCTCGCTGTGAATTAGGGGGACGAGCCGGGGAACGCGTTGAATTATAGTCAAGGAGGACTGGTGGGACACCAAACCGCTGAAAACAAGTCATTTCCGCTAGCCATTGGCAGCTTTCGCTCCAGCAACCCGGATGGACCCGGTCCGCCCGGCTGGCTGTGAGCAATCAAGTCGATTTCGACTACACTCTGCCTGACAGGGAAACTCAGTGCCAATAAAGGGGAGTGTTTTGCCCGCGTTCTACAAGAGATGGTTTTATCGCGCGAAACTCGCGCTTGCCGGGCGCATGCTGGGTAAACCGCAACCCAGGCCAATGACTTTTATCGGGCCTGGATCCAGTACTCAACTGTGCAAGGCGATCAGCCAGTTTGGTATTCGCAGGCTGCTGGTCGTCACCGATAAACCCCTGCGTGAACTGGGGGTGCTCGACGATACACTCGCGGCGCTGTCTGCCAGTGGCGTCAGCGCGCAGGTATATGACGGCGTTCTGCCCGACCCCACGGCCAGGCTCGTCAATGACGGCATCGCGATACTGCAAAAAAGCGACTGTGAGGCCGTGCTGGCGTTTGGCGGCGGATCTTCTATTGACTGCGCCAAGGTCATCGCCCTCGGGGCTGGCAACAACTGCAGCGCTGAGGACTGTGCAGGGCTTAACCAGTGTAAATTGCCGGCGCTGCCCCTGTTCGCTATTCCCACTACCGCCGGCACCGGCTCCGAGGGCACCTGTATCGCGGTGATTTCCGATGACGAGACCCATGAGAAAAGCGGGGTAATCGACGTCAAACTCATCCCACGGGCCGCGGCACTGGACCCCTGCCTGATGCAAGGCCTGCCAGCCCATATTACCGCCGCAACCGGCATGGACGCGCTGACGCATGCCATCGAATCGTACATAGGCAGCTTCGGCAACGAGGAAACCGATTTTTACGGTCTTGCCGCCGCCAGACTGGTATTCCAGTACCTGCCCCAAGCCTGCGCAAATGGCGACGACCTCGAAGCGCGTGAGGCCATGGCACTGGCTGCGTACTATGGTGGGTTGGCGATCAGCCAGGCGCTGGTAGGTTATGTTCACGCCATCTCCCACAACCTGGGCGCAAAGTACGGCGTTCCCCACGGCCTTGGCAATGCCATGGTCCTGCCCCATGTCCTCGAGTTACTCAAGCAGGACGCCACCGCCAGAATGGCGGCGATCGCCATACATTCGGGTATCGGCGATTCGGAAGAACCGGAGGCCGTCCTGGCGCAGAAGCTGGTCGACCGGGTTGGGGAACTGAATCGGCAGATCGGGATACCCGGCACCACCGATATCATCAGGGCGGAGGATATCGGCGAGCTGGTCGACGCCGCGATTTCCGAGGGGGCCAGTTACCCGACCCCGAGATATTTTGATGCCGGGGAATGTCGCGCGGTGATCGAGCGGCTCATGCCGGCTTGACCGGGGCACCTGCAAGGCCTCTTGATCCGCACACTCCCGGTAACTTTGGCCCAACCTAACCCCAATGGGATATTGTTCCCGTGCGGCGAACGATCATCATCAACTGTCTGATCGATATTAGGAGATAGCAGATTGTCATTTAAAAAGTTGCTCGTCCTGCTGGCGCTCATGCTGCCGCCCCTGGCAACCGCTGCGGACTCGGTGTTTTTCAATGCCCGTATCTATACCCTCAACCCGGAGCAGCCCTGGGCGGACACCCTGGTGGTGAAAGGCGATCGAATAGCCTATGTGGGAGACCGCGCCGGCGCCCAGCCGTTTATCGACAGCAACACGGCACAAGAAGACCTGCAGGGTCGCATGGTGTTGCCGGGTTTGATCGACACCCATATACACGTGGGGGATACGTTCCCCTATGTTTTTGCCGCGGCGCTCAGTCCCGACATGAGCCCGGAGGAATACCTGGCCGCGATAGCGGAACACGCCCGTCGGTATCCCGACCAGAACCCTGTTATCGGCACCGGCTTTCTCAGTGCGGCCTTCGGGGCACAGGGCCCGACCGCGAAGATGCTGGACCAGGTAGTCGACGACCGGCCGGTGTTCATCTATGACGAGGGATTTCACTCGGCCTGGATAAACTCCCGGGCGATGGCGATGATAGGGCTGGACGCCAGTACGCCGGATCCGGTCCCGGGCGCCCATTATTACAAGCGATATCCGAACGGCGCCCCGACCGGGTGGCTGGTCGAATCCGGGGCTTACGCTCCCGCGGCGGAAACACTGGGTGTGGTATCGATGGAAAACCTGGCGGCGGGCGCCGACAGCTTCCTCTCCACCATGTCATCCATGGGGATCACCGCGGCTTTCGATGCCGGGATGCTGGACGGCGGCGAGTTGGTCCTGGACCTGTTCGAATCCCTGGTGGAGCGCAGGGCATTGCCTATCCGGGTGGTCGGGTCGCACCACGTACTTACCCCCGCTGCACTGCCGGGTGCGCTGGCAAGGGTTCGGGAGTTGCAGCGGCGATTTCACTCTGAATTTTTCGACGTGCGCGTACTCAAGCTGACCCTGGATGGCACGGTGGAGGCGCGCACGGCATTTACCCTGAAGCCCTACACCTCGCCGGAGGGGTATCTGGCACAACCCACCATCCCCGCCGGCGCTACCGGTGACGTGGTGGTGCAGGCGGCCCGCGAGGGCGTGGATGTGCACCTGCACGCCCTCGGCGACGGCGCCGTGCGCATGGGCCTGGACATGGTGGAGCGTGCAAGAAACGAGGTACCGGACAGCCCGTCGCGCTACACGATGTGCCATCTCCAGATCGTGAACCCGGAGGACGTACCGCGCTTCGGCGAGTTGGACGTGATCGCCCAGTCGACCCCGACATGGTACGCCTACGACGACCTGGCGCTGGAATCCCTTGGCGAGGAGCGTTTTCACCAGATGTATCCGCTGCGCAGCATCGCAGAGGGAGGGGCGCGGCTGACGCTCGGCAGCGACTATCCCGCCAGCTGGATTGGCCTGGATGGCCTTAACCCCCTGTTCAATATCGAGATGGCCCTGACGCGGCAGCCGGCCGGGGACCAGAACTTCGCGGTGCAGCCCCTGCAAAGTGAGCGGATTACCCTGGAGCAGGCGATCCGGGCCTACACCCTGGACGCGGCCTACCAGCTGCGCCTCGAAGACCAGATCGGCTCCCTGGAAGCGGGTAAGCAGGCCGACCTGGTGGTACTGAACGAGAACCTGTTCGAGCTCGATCGCTACGCGATACACAAGGCCAGGGTGGTGATGACCATGGTGAATGGCGAGGTGACGTTCGCGGACGATGCGCGGCGCTGAAGCCCGCGCTACTCCTCGAATGGCATAAACACCCCCGTGTGGCGGGTGAGGACTTCCTCAGTCTCGGCTTTCACATCGAGAATCTTGTGTGGCCACCAGGTCACATTGGTCGCCACATAGCCATTCAACACCAGCGGGATAGCGAAATAACGGGTCTCGGTGGTGTCGCTGCGCAGGTAGCTACCCTCGCCCATCTCATCTTCGTAGACGAAAGACCGCGTCTCTCGACGATCCTTGCCATAATCGACCGGGTTGGACTTCACTTCCACCCGGTCACCCTCGCGATTCTTGGCGGTGAGGGTGACCACACGGCGCAGGTCCCGGTCGATCTCGACCTGGGCGAAGTGCATTCCCTGGGTATGGTTCTTGAGCAACGTCAAAGTCAGTTCAGGCTCCTTGTTCTGCGGGATATTGCGGTAGCAGCGACCGGGGTCGAAGCCAAACGTCAGGGTGGTGACGCTGTATTCGTCACCGCTGTCCTTGCCCTCTCCCCGGCTGGTATCCAGCGACTGCAGATCGCCGATGGCACTGTGACAGTACTCCCCCAACAGGTCGATAGCGGGAGATTCCCTGTCCCTGTGAAAACTCACCTTGACAATGTCATCCTCGATCGCCAGGCGCAGCACGATGTCCGTAAGGGGGGCGCCATGGGTTTCACAATCGCGACAGGGATTCACGTTCATGTCGTCCAGCGGCGTGGCGGAAACTGCCGTGTCAAAGGCGCCCTGGTAATCTCCCACAAACCGGGCCAGTTCACTGGCCTGGCGCTTGCTGAGCCCGGACCCCGCCAGCGCGGTGACTGGCAGCAGGAACAGTACAGCGATCAGTCGCACAACCATAAATAGACCTTTCATATTTAACCGTGCATATAACTGCTCAGACCCGATTCTGGCTACAGGGTTCACTCTGGCCTATCTTATCCTGATCAGCCGAAATACGGAGCATGGCGTGAGCGAGACCGGGAAAAACAAAGAACTGACGAGGATATTCATCGATGCCATTGGCCGCGGCGACGCAGCTTTTATAGCGGATGCCTACGCCGAGAACGGGCGTTTGTATACCATGGGGCACACCCTCATATCGGGCGTCTACGATAAGGCGAATATCCGGGAGTTCGCGGGAGGCGTTCTTGAGGCTTTCCCCGATGGGATCAGGTACACCATCCACAACATGACTGCGGAAGAGGATCGCGTGGCAGTAGAGGCAACGGGAGAAGGACTGCACGTTTCCGGCCGGCTGTACAGGAATCACTACCATTTCCTGTTCCTGTGGCGCGACGGCAAGCTGGTGGAGTTAAAAGAATACATGGATACCGAACTGGTCACGGAAGTACTCTGTGCCGGTCAGCGTCCCGAAGCGCCCGGGTAGCGGCCATTCACGACAACAGCCATTCAATACATCGTACAGCCCAGGTACCCTGCCTTGGCGATTTCCTCGCAGTGTTCGCGATAGGCCCGGGCACCGGGTGCATAAATCGTCGCCTGCCGCGCTTTACCGGGTGTATTGGCGCCAAAAAACCAGGATTCTTTCATCTGTCCCAATACGCTGCCCTCGGCCGCATCGTTCACGTGCGCCGTCCACTCATCCTCAGCGGCAGCAACAGGTTCTATAAAGGTAAGGTTTCGCTGCCGCATGTGACCGATACACCGGGCTATCCAATCAACATTCTGCTCGACGCAGCGGACCGCATTGCATAGCGCCGCTGCGTTCTGCGGCCCGTTGACAATAAACAGATTCGGAAACTCATTGACCAGCAGGCCAAGAAAGGTTTTTGGACCCGGGCGCCACTTGTCTGCGAGCAGGCGATTGTTGCGACCGCGCAAATTGATGCGGTTCAGGGCGCCGGTTCCGGCATCGAAGCCGGTAGCATAGACGATGATGTCGAGCGGATACTCTTCTTTGGAGGTACGGATACCGGCCTCAGTGACCTGCTCAACAGGCGTGTCTCGCGTATCGATCAGTTGAACATTGTCCCGGTTGAACACCTCGTAATAACCGTTTTCCAGTGGAACCCGCTTGGTGCCGAAGGGATGATCGGGCAGCAGTTTGTCGGCGACCTCCGGGTCCAGCACGCGCTCGCGTATTTTCCGGCGAACAAACTCACTGGCATGACTGTTGACTTCGAGGTTCATCATCAGGTCGGCGAAATTGCTGAACCAGAAGGCGAATCCGGGCTGTTGCCACAGTTCCTCAAACTTCTCTTCCCGCTCCCGTGCGGTCACCGCCAGGCCGGACCGCGGGTCGAAGCTGTGAATGAAACCGCTGTAGGAGCTGTTACAGGCGGCGAGAATGTCTTTCCATGAATCGCGGATCTGACACCGGTCGTCATCCCTGAGGACTCGGTTTCGCTGGGGAATACAATAATTCGGTGTCCTCTGGAACACCAGTAACTGCCCGACCTGATCAGCAATGGTCTGGATCACCTGCACGCCGGACGCGCCCGTACCGACGACGCCAACACGTCTACCGGTCAGGTCGACACCCGATTCGGGCCACCGGGCAGTGTGGAAACTCGGGCCGGCAAAATCTTCAATACCGGGGAAATCGGGCATTTGCGGTGTCGATAGGGAGCCCGTAGCGGCAATGAGATACCTTACAGAGTGGCGAATACCTGTGCTGGTATCAACCAGCCAGCGACCCGTTTTTTCATCGAAAACAGCGCTCTCCAGGCGCGTGTTCAGGTCTATGTGATTACCAAGCTCACAGCGCTTCACCACGTGGCGCAGGTAGTGATAGATTTCGTCCCGCGGAGCAAACAGCTCCCGCCAATCCCAGTCCCTGAGAAGATCATCGGAAAAGGAAAATCCGTAGGTGTAGGTCTCCGAATCCACACGGGCCCCAGGATAACGATTCCAGTACCATACACCGCCGACATCGGCGGCGCTCTCACATGCCCGCGCACGCAGCCCCATCGCCAGCAAACGTTGCAGCATACAGATTCCCGATACCCCGGCTCCAATTACCAACGCGTCAAGTTCGTCGGTGTATGAAAGCGCCGCAATCCCGTTGCGGGGCTCACCCAGGCTGTCCATACCTGGCCTGGTGGCCGCCGGAACATCAGCCGGCGATACGAGATCTTCAAATAGCCGCGCGGGCCGGGTGTCATACATGACACATGGCCATAGTTTACCCGCCTCGGAGCCTGCAGCTTGCAGGGACTCATGAACCGCAAACTCGTCCCCGCCAACCACTATGCCAATCTCCTGCTGCCCTGTGACGGCACTGAACCCCTGGTAGAGAGTGAGCCCCGCGGCCTCCAGAGCGTGTTTCGCAGCGTCTTCGTCAATTGCTGCACCACCCGGGTTCGGTTCTCCCCGATGGTACTCAGCCACCAGGAGGTCAGCAGGTTCGGGGGTTGCCAGTCCATTGCCCGCGGCGACCCGCACGGGCCACACAAGCGCACTGCCCAGGTCCTGGTGCCGCAATACCAGTCTCACCGATTCCGCATCCGGCGCCCGATACCAGCACAGCATTCTTGAGCTGTCTTTGGCCAGGTAGCACCGGAGCCACTGTACCCGGTGAATATCAAGACAGGAGTGTCGCGTCAGGCGATCGATCTCTCCGGCATCAAGCGGCCGATGCAGCGTTACCAGGGAGACGAAGTCGCTCAACTGCATCGGCACGTCAATGTCCAGTGACCAGCGTGTTGCTTATCATACCCAGGCTGAAGCCGAGCACCGCTCCCAGTGGCGGGGCCCAGTGACGTTTCATCCTGGACTGGGGAGCGATATCCTGAAAAATCAGGTACAGAATGCCACCGGCAGCAAACAGCATAATGCCTCCCAATAGCGCCGTGTCCCGACTGAAATAAGTGTAGCCCAGAATGCCCATCAAGGGTCCCAGCGGCACCATGGCCACCATCACCAGCAGGATTTTCCCCCGGCCGGAGTCCGTGCCCGATTTGAGTTCCCTGAAGGCATTGAATCCCTCGGGCAGATTCTGTAGCCCGATAAATAAGGCCAACATTGGCGCCAACGGCGAACCCAGGGCAAAAATGCCTCCCAGCGCAATGGACTCGGGCACAAAATCCAGCAGCATGGCCATAAACTGGGGTTTTTCGCGGCGCCTGGCTCCCAGCATCCGCTCAAGAAAGAAAAAGCAAAGCCCGCCGGCAGTGAACGCCATGGCGCTGACCAGAGAGTCCTCCAGGTAGGCTACCCCTTCCGGCACCAGCACGAGTGACACGGCAGCCAGGAGGATGCCGCCGCCGAAGGCGATAATGGAATGCCTTAACTCGTTCTCCAGCCAGCTGGGCCTGATCTTCTGCCGCAACGCGATCAGCCCGCCCAGGGGTATGCAGGCCCCGGCCATCACGGTATACAGAATGATTGCAGTAATCTCGTCCATGGTCCGCTGGCCAGAGGTTGGATTGCCCGTGGGAAAAGCTAGCGCAGACCGATGAAGAAATACAGGGGGACTGTCGCATGAACGCCATGCGGCGTGGAACCGCTACCAACTGGACCGGACTAGAAACTGTCAGCGTAGAGTTCTATCCACTCCTTTGCTGCCTGGTCCAGGCTGAGAAGCCGATTTTCCTTTTCGAGTACCGTCTGGCGATATTCCACGATCTTCTCACACTGAGTCCGCATACGAGACTCGAATTCAGTGCTAACCGCTACTTTCGCCAATTCCCGGCACCTGGTCACTTGTGCCATGTCGTTGTGCCCCGCACAACCATCCCCTGTCTGTGCTTTAATAGCATGGGCACAAGGTACCCGGCCACTACCAGAACGGCAGATTGTGACGCAAGTCACAATGAAACGCGGAAAAGTGCACAAACTGGCTGTCCAACTCACTCGCTGCCAAGAAAGGGGGCCTGCCGCAGGTATTGCCGGGCTTCAATCTGGTCGACCATGAACCGAGCCAACTCCCCCGCCCTCAGGTGAAATGCTGGCGGCGTCTCCAACGACACCTGCGGCCCGGAGCGATACGGTTCGGGATCGATCAGGGGACAGCGCACAAGCATCCAGTTCGCAGAACTTGCCGCCAACAGCTCATACTCTGACTGCTTGTCCTTGAGCGTGTCCCACAGCGATAGCTGGACCAGCTTCCTCATCCACCACCCGAGCAGATTCCGCCTGTCACCGGGCATCACCACGGCAGCACCCGAGACGATCATATACTGTGAAATCGACCTGCCTTCCATCTCGCGCAATATGTTGGCCGTCACCACCGAATTGACAAAACGCGCCGCATCACCGTCCGCTTTCACAGGGCCCAGGGCACTGATTACCACGTCAGCGCCCTGCAATAATTCCTGAATCACCAGGGGATCGCGGGCATCCCCCTGGACGATAGTAAGCCGGTCACGAAGTTCAGCCAGCTTGTCCGGAGTTCTCGCCAGTGCCCGGACCTCGTACCCCCGCGCCAGTGCTTCCCGGAGCAGGTAGCCCCCCGCCATGCCTGTGGCACCGAGCATGGCGACTGTTTGCGGCTGGCTTACCGGGCCACGCTGGATACTGACCGGCTCCGGCTCCACTGGCGGGCGACTGACGGCGCAGGACAGTAATAAACCGAAGCTGGCAGCCACACTCGCTACGCGGAGGACCTTTAATAGCCGACGCAGGTTCAATTGCCTTTATCTCATGGAACTCATCGCCAATCTTAGCATCGTCCCCGGTTCCCGAAAGTTTACACGCGCCGCCCTTACCGCCACCGAGGCGATGCCACCGCCAGCTCAAACGACAACGGTGTCCGGGACAACGTGACCCCTGTGGGCTACCAGGGCCGGTGGACTAATCCGTGGCGGTATTGTCTACTACCGGGACCCTCACTGTGGAAGCAGCGCATGGCAGGTACCCTGAGCCTAGCGGATAACGCCTGGGCCCGTTACGCAACGGGCTCCGCAATGTATTTTGCGCAGGGTATTCCGCAGGGCGTGCTCGGCATAGCAATGCCTGCCTGGCTCGCGAGCCAGGGCGTCGGGGCCGGCGAAATCGCTTCCTACCTCGCGGTTATTACCCTGCCCTGGGCCTTCAAGCTCATTACGGGCCCGTTCATGGACCGCTTCAAATTCCCGCCCATGGGTCACCGTCGGCCCTGGGTGATCGGGGCGCAGTTGGGCCTGGTCCTGTCCTTTCTGGCACTGCTGCTTGTTGACGACCCCGCGGAGCAGATCGGCCTGTTGACTGTCATCGGCATGTTGATCAACAGCTTCGCAGCAACCCAGGACGTGGCCGTCGACGGCATGTCGATTGATCTCACCCCGGTCCGCCAGCAGGGTCGGCTGAACGGCTTCATGAGCTTCGGCAAGGCGATGGGATGGGCTTCCACTGCGGCGGTGTCGGGCGTGCTGCTGGTTACCGCGGGACTGGCGATGACGGCGCTGGTGGCGTCGGCTGTCTCGACTGTCGCACTGCTCCTGATGATTTCCGTGGTCGAGCGCCGGGGAGAACGGGTGCTACCGTGGACCCGGGGGCATACCGTCTCCGTGCCGCGCGCGGACCGGTCATTCCGCTCGGTCCTGAAGGAAGTCAACGAAGCGCTGTGGAACAGGGCAAGCATTATCGTCATGGCCATCATGTTTTTCGATGGCCTTATCTACGGTTACGGTCACGCGTTGATGCCGATAGCCGCCGTTAACCTGTTCGGTTACACGACGCAGGACTGGTCGCAACTGGTCGCGATGATGGGGCTTGTCGGTGCGGTCATTGCGCTGGCGATCGGGCCGCTGATAGACCGGCTGGGAGCGAAGCGCATGCTCGGACTCGGCGTGACCCTACTGGGCGTTCATGCTCTGCTGATCGTTGAGACGCAGCAGCTCTGGGAAAATTCGTTATATGCTCGGGTGATCCTGTCCGTCTGGGTCATGATGGTGCCAGTGGTGATGGTGGCGAGCATCGCTCTGGCCATGGCGATCTGCAAAAGCGTCAATTCCGCTACCCAGTTTGCCATCTACATGTCGGTTGCCAACCTGGGCATTTCCGCTGGCTCACTCCTGTATGGCCTGGTCGCCGAACAATCAGGCTACGTGAACTCGTTCGCGATCCTGATCGCCCTTGTCGCCGCCATGCTGGCAGTTCTGTATTTCCACCGGCATCAGCACGACCACGAACCGGGGTTGGAGAACGAGGGTCGCAGATTCACTTTGGGCCTGGGCGGTGCGGAAGGCGGCACCTTCTGGCCCGGCGCGATGCGATGCCCGAAATGCCGGGCCGATATGGATCAGGTCACTCACGCGGGCGTCGTGATCGACCGTTGTACAATTTGCGGTGGTATCTGGTTCGATGCCGGTGAGATCGAGGGTTTCACAGACCCCGACATCGCCGCAAAAATCGATACGGGCGAGATCGCGGTGGGCAGAAAGTGGAACAGGGTCGATGATTATCCCTGCCCGCGCTGCAGCGGCGTCATGATGAAGGTGGTCGACGACTCGCAACCACACATCTGGTACGAAATCTGCCGCGAATGCAGCGGTTCGTTCCTGGATGCGGGCGAACTGCGCGACCTGTCGCAAATCACTCTTTCGGATTACTTGAAACAATTCCTGATGCCGGAGCGGAAATAGCCCCCGCCCGGCCAGCTATATCTCTACACAAATCTTGCCAAAGTGCCGCTGTGACTCCTGGTGACGGAATGCCTGCGCCAGTTCAGCCAGCGGGTAGCAACTGTCGACCACCGGCCGCAGGTTATGGGCCTCCACCGCGTCGAGCATATCCGCCTGGTGCTTGTGGCTACCCACCGTAATACCCTGGATACGCGCATTCTTGTGAAACAGTTCCGCCGTCGGCACCTCGCCCGAGATGCCGGTCAGGACACCGATCATGCTGATGCAGCCGCCAAAAGCCGCCGCGCGTACGGACTGCGCCACGGTTCCGGAACCACCCACTTCCACCACCAGGTCGGCGCCTCGCCCGCCGGTCAGTTCCAGCACCCTGTCGCCCCAGTCAGGCGTTGCGCGGTAGTTGATCAATTCCTGTGCTCCCAACTCACCAAGGCGGGCCAGTTTTTCTTCGGAAGAGGAGGTTGCGATCACACGACAACCCATCATCCGGGCAAACTGCAGCGCGAATACCGAGACGCCACCGCTGCCCTGGACCAGGACCCAGTCACCCGGGGCGAGGTGGGTCTCCACCACCAGTGCACGCCAGGCGGTAAGACCGGCGCAGGTCAGGGTAGCGGCCTCGGCGAAGTCCAGATTGGCTGGCATGCGGCTGAAGGCCGTGGCCGGCATGGTCACGCTGTTTGCCGCAAAGCCGTCCACATTGTCACCGGGAACGCCCCCAAGCCTTTCCGGGGAGGCCGCCCCGTCCAACCAGTGGGGGAAAAAGTAACTGAGCACCCGGTCTCCGACGGCAAATTCACTGACCCCCGCCCCCACCTCGGTGACGATGCCGGCACCGTCCGAGAGCGGAATACGGCCGTCCTCAGTCGGGAGCAGCCCGGTCACCACCACGTAGTCGTGAAAATTCAGGGAACTGGCTTTCACCTCCACCTGGATTTCACCGGGCCCGGGGGCTACCGGTTCGATATCCCCCAGGGCAAGCCGATCCAGTCCCCCGGGTAAGCCCAGTTTCATAGCCTGCATAGTCACTCCTCCCGCTGCTGAACCCGTCAAGTGTGCCGCCTGTACCGCGAAACGCGAGCAAGGCCAGAGCGGAAGGTTAGCCTAACCGGCATTGGTATGACTATAAGTACCCGCTCCCGGCTCCCGACGGGCGACCTGGCCTAAGCTATTAGGGACCCGACCGGAATGCACCCTTTTCCAGCTGCAACGGTGATCGGGCGGCGGCGCGAAACCGGACCGGAGAACAGTATGAGCTACAAGGTAATACAGTGGGCGACCGGGGGTGTCGGGCGTGCCGCTATCGAGGATATCCTCGCACACCCCGAACTGGAACTGGCCGGCTGCTGGGTCAGCAGCGAGGAAAAGGACGGCCGCGACGTGGGTGAGATTATCGGCGCTGAGCCGCTGGGCGTCACCGCCACGCGGGACGCGGAAGCCCTGCTTGCGCTGGCTGCGGACTGTGTCATGTACAGCCCGGTAATGGCCGACCCGGCACTGGTCTGCAGGTTGCTGGCGAGCGGCAAGAACGTGGTCACCCCCCTGGGCTGGTTTTTCCCTGGCGACCGCGACGTCTCGGACCTGGAGAACGCCTGCCGGGAGGGCAACAGCACCCTGCACGGGACAGGCATTCACCCGGGGGGTATTACCGAGCGCTTTCCGCTGATGATATCTGCCCTGTCGGCCTCTATCACCCATGTACGCGCCGAGGAATTCTCCGACATCCGCACTTACGGCGCACCGGAGGTGGTGAGCGACATCATGCTGTTCGGCAAGACTCCGGACGAAGCCGCCGCCAGCCCCATGGTGCAATTCCTCGGGGATGGATTCGGGCAGTCCATGGACATGGTGGCTGCCGAACTTGGCTTCGCAGTCGACCCCGATCCCCTGGCCTTGCACGAGGTCGCCGTGGCTACCCGACCGATCGACTCTCCCATCGGTGTCATCGAACCGGGCCTGGTGGCCGCCCAGCGCTTTACCTGGCAACGGACGGTCGCGGGGGAACCTGTCATCACGGTGCGTGTGAACTGGTTCATGGGCGAGAAAAACCTGGACGCGGGCTGGAATTTCGGCCCCGCGGGGGAGCGCTTCGAGGTGGAGGTCACCGGCGATCCAGGTTCACTCGTGACTTTCCATGGCTGGCACCCGGAGTCGATTGCCGCGGGCCTGGCACGCAACCCGGGCATTGTCGCCACCGCCAATCATGGCGTCAGCGCCATTCCCTACGTGTGCCGCGCAGACCCCGGTATCAAAACCTACCTGGATCTGCCGCTCATTGCAGGGCGGGCGGCGCCTCGCCTGAGCAGGTAGTCAGATCAGGGAAAAATGGCCTGGAGTACTCACTGCCCGCTGACGATAGGGCGGACATTCCTGGAAGCGGCCCTGCTCTGCCCCTCCTTTACCGGCTCGGCCGACCGCTCCCACAGCAGGTTTCGGACCTTGTTGTAGGGAACAGGATCCGGTGAGAGTATTACGACCAGGCGCATTCCGTCACTGAAGTACGGGTCACCGGTCAGGTTTTCCCGCGGTTGCTCGCGGGTCGCGACCGGAGCACCTGACACGAAACCAAAGCGTTTCACAAAGCCCTCGGCGAGCAGGCTGTGCAGCAGGTACTCGCGCGTCAGGTCGACTTCAGGATCGATAATATGAGTCGTCAGTGAAGGCGATTTGGGAGTTACCTTGATGCCGATATCGCGGCTGACCTGACCAACCCACACCTGCTGACCGAGGTACCTGAATGGGGCCAGCCACAGCCGCATGTGATTGCGCTGCGCGATATTATCCCGGGCACGCTGCAGGGCAAAGTCCTGTTTACGCCCGAACAGGTACAGGTTACTGACCGGCGCAACCGGGTAACTGTCACCGGAAATCGTGGCGCCAACGAGGCGGCGTACACTGCCAATGGTAATGCGGTGTGTGAAGGACCAACCGCTGGCTGAAAGGGAACTCAGCACGTCGCTTGAGTCGCCGACGATCACGACGTTCAGGGGATCACCGTGGTTGCCTCCGGTATCACTGGCGCAGCAGGGAAGATCAGCGAGAGTGGCCCGCAATTCCTCGGTATCGAGATTGGGGAGATCCATGCCGGGGTACGTATGCTCGGTATCCAGGCGTTCATAGTCGAATATGCCGTCCGGCAGCGGAAGCGCGAAGCCGAAACGCAGTTCGAGATAGGTCCCGGGTTCCTGGGAGCTCAACTCACCATCGCCGGTGGTCCGTCGCAAATCCAGCTCATATGAATCCTGCGCCAGCCGGATGTCCACATAGCGGCCACCGACTGCCCGGGGCAGATAGATGTAGCCCTCGGTAATCATGCCGGGGAGCATTTTCAACCGGATCGATTCGTCACGCAGCCGCTGGGAGAATTTTTCGAACTGGCTGTCCGGTACAGTTTTCTTCAACAGCAGGGCCGCCTCGTCCTGTGAATAGAAGTCCTGGTCGATCTTGTTCCGCAACAACCACAGGTTGTTGTCCGAGGCATTCCTCACGCTGATCCAGATCGCCTGTATGTCTTTTGCGCCGAGGTCTGCCCCGAAATGTGCGCGTGCCTGGGAGTCTGTCAAAATGGCGACTGCAACAGAGATGTCCCCCACCGTCTTGGTCTGGACCCCGGTAAGCTCCGAGGGCGCGTCCAGTGGCTCGATCTCGAGTGTGCTGGTGGCGCAGCCACCGAGCGCCAACAGCAACCACAGGGCCAGAAACGGACCCGGGCCTCGCGGTCTCCCCGCCCCGGCTGAGTGGGCAGCGGGACTGTGCAAGCAGCATGCTGGCATAAGTCTTTAAATCGATTCCGGAAACAGCACTACCATGGATATTTGACGATACAACCACGCTACTGAATCATGGTCCACGTAACTTATCATACCTTGCGAAAAAAAAGGCATGCCACAGTTTTGTGGCATGCCCAAAACATCGACTGTTCCACCGCTAGAGCAATCGACACTGATGCGCCCTTCGAGCGCTCACAGGCATATTAATGCAATCGATTGCAATAATCAAGGGCTCTTCCCGCACCCGTGGCTTTCGTTTTTTAAAACCTGGCTGTCAGGTGACCGTCCTCGCTTCGGTTCCCACCGGCAATTCATCCGGTTGGCGCCTTATATGCATTTCAGCCTCAATCTGGCTCAGCAAGGATCGGTCGATCCGGTAAAACAGCAACAGCAGCCCACCTGAGGCAAACAGGATGGCCGGCATGACATTGAACATCATGCGGATGCCCATAATGGCGGTGGGAGATTGCACCTCGTTCGCGACAAATCCGAACCCGGCCAGGATAAAACCGGGCAACGCACCACCAAAAGCCGAGCCGAATTTCAGCGCGAACATGGATGCCGACACGGTAAGTCCCGACGTGCGCCTGGCGGTCAACCATTCACCATATTCCGCACAGTCGGTGAACATGGCGAACAACAAGGTGATGACCACGCCAAACGTCGCTATGCCAAGAGAATGAACGAGTACGATCGTCCAAAAATACTCAGGCGGAATGAAAAAGCACAAAATCAACAACATGGCGTGAACCAGGCACATCATCATCACGAGGTGATTTTTATCGAAACGAATTGCCAGAACAGGCGTAAACAGAACCCCCAGCAACTGCCCGATCAGGCCAACCGATGAAACCACGGCCGTCCGGTCGAAAAACAGGAAGACACTCGCGCCGTCGTCGAGCATATAGTACTTCACGTAAAACACGATGGACGCAAACCGGGCAACGAGCCCGGTTACCAACAAAACGCAGGCTATCGCCAGCACGACCCAGGACGAATTTTTAAGGAGCGCGCCGAAATCATCACCGATGGAGGAATCATGCGGCTCGGGCTTGATACGCTCCCTGGTCGTTGCGAAAGTAATCCAGAACAGGATCACCGAGAATACGGCGAATACGGCCATGGTCAAACGAAATCCAAGCAGGTCGTCGCCGCCTCCCAGCCAGTTCTTCAGCGGCGTGGCGAACGCCGCGATAAACAATCCACCAAGCGAGGCACATACAAATCTGTAGGTGGTTACCCTGGTGCGCTCGGTAGCCACAGGTGAGATCACGGCCATGAGCGCTGAATAGGGCACATTGATGGCCGTAAACGCCAACATCACTGCGATGTAGGTCGCGTAGGCGTAGACCAGTTTCCCCGTCGCCCCCAGGTCCGGGCCGAGAAATATTACGTAACCCAGCACGCCGTAGGGGATAGCCACCCATAACAGGTATGGACGGTATTTACCCCACCTGGACTCGGTACGATCCGCTATCAACCCCATGGCCGGATCGCTGACCGCATCCACGACTTTTGATATCAGCAACATGGTCCCGACTGCGGCGGGCGCGATACCGTAAATATCGGTGTAGTAGTACAGCAGGAACAGGCCGAAAAAGCCCAGATAAAAGTTCGAGGCCATGTCACCGAGCCCGTAGCCCAGCTTTTCTGAGAATGACAGTGGAGCGGTATCGGGGTCTTGAGCCATATTAGTTCTCGCTTGATTTCTTATTTAATTCACTGCGTGTTATGCCTTCCGTCCTGGCCGGCGAATCTACCGGTGCCTGGTGGCCCTCCCTGTGCCTCAGGTATTTTCCACATACACCCTCGATTCGAAGGGCCGCAGAAGGATCCAGCCATCTTTGCTACTCGGGTTTCCGCAGTAATTCCCCAGGAGTAGCTTTCCCGCCGAGGACTGATTCATCTCCAGTAAGGTTTCCTGCCTGGAAAAATTACCTAGTACCACTATCCGGGTTCCGTCCATAAACCGCGCGAATGCGAACACGTCACGGGGAGCGTCGTCGATAGCCTGGAATTCACCGTAGACCAGGACGGCGTATTGCTTCCGCAGTGCAATGAGTGATTTGTAGAACTGCAACACTGAATTTCTATCCTGCCGTTCCCGTTCTACGTTGATCTGCTCGTGGTTATCATTGATACCGATCCAGGGTTGCACCGAACTGAAGCCCGCGTGGGGACCGCCTGTCCAATGCATCGGTGTACGGGCGTTATCCCTGCTGTACCGGTGAGCCAGCGGCAATATGTCATTCGGGTGCATGCCCTCGGCATCACGATACTCGTTGTACATATTAAGTGTCGCGACATCACGATAGTCATCGATTGACGCAAACCTGGCATTCGTCATTCCTATTTCATCGCCCTGGTAGATGAAGGGCGTACCCTTCAGCGTCAACAGGATCGTAGCAATCAATTTTGCCGACTCGGCGCGATAGCGGTTGTCATCGCCAAACCGGGACACCGCCCTGGGGAGATCGTGGTTACCGAAGAACGGGGCATTCCAGCCTGTTCCCTCGAGCCCTATCTGCCATTTCCCCAGCACCCGTTTGAGTTCCCCAATGTCCAGTTTCCTCGGTTTCCAGCTTGCCCTGTCGCCAGGCTCTATATCCAGGATGGTGTGCTCAAAATGAAACAGTGAGTTCAGGGAACCGTGTTCTTCATGTGTCAGGCTGGCCGCTTCATCCACAGTCGTGAGAGATGCCTCACCCACCGTGAAAATGTCGTAATGGTCAAACACCTCTCTTTTCATTTCATTGAGGTACTCGTGCAGACGCGGCCCCATGGCACACAACCGCATCGCGTCCGCATAGGAACCGGCGCCCGCCGATGCGGCATCCGGCAGGCCAGGGACTTTTGACAGGTAGTTAATCGCGTCGAGTCGAAACCCGTCCACCCCCTTGTCCAGCCACCACCGCATCGCCCGGTAGATAGCCGTTCTCACCGAGGGGTTCTCCCAGTTGAGATCTGGCTGCTTTTTAGAGAAAAGATGGAGGTAATAGTCCCCGGTTCCCTCGTCCAGTTCCCAGGCCGATCCCCGGAAGATCGACTCCCAGTTATTGGGTTCCCGGCCATCCTTTCCCGGTCGCCAGATATACCAGTCTCGATAGGGGTTGTCTCTAGATTTGCGTGACTCCCTGAACCATGGATGCTCGTCGGACGTATGATTTGCCACGAAATCCATGATCAGCCGTATGCCGCGCCTGTGCAGTTGCTCGAGTAGAAGGTCGAAATCGGCCATTGAGCCGAATTCTTGCGCTACACCCTGGTAATCGGCGACGTCGTAGCCATTGTCATCGTTTGGAGAGGGGTAGATTGGCGACAGCCAGACCAGGCCGATGCCAAGTTCTTCAAGATAGTCCAGCTTACTGATAATGCCCTGCAGATCCCCTATCCCATCGCCGTTGCTGTCGCAAAAACTGCGCGGATAGATCTGATAGGCAACAGCCTCTTTCCACCAGGTTTTTCTCATTGTCGTATTGCTGCCGCCAGAACAGGAGTCAACTGTTTCAGGTTTCAATATGGTCGGGAGTTTACGACAATCCGGACAATAATGCAATCGATTGCAGCAAGGCGTTTAGATCGCCCCAGAGCAGGGAACAGACTCATCCCCGGGGATCGCTTTTCAGGGCGTTGAGCCCCGCTTGACCAGCTTCACCTTCATAACGTGATCCCTTGCCGAGCCTTTTTCCATGCTCTGCAACAGGGTCTTGACCAGCATCTGGCCACCGGAGCGGATGTCCTGACTGACGGTCGTGAGGGGTGGATTGGCTCTTGCGGCTATGGAAATGTCATCGTAGCCGATCACGGCGACGTCTTCGGGCACACGCATGCCCCGGGCGTTCAATAGCGCCATGGTACTCATCGCGATCAGGTCACTGCAGCAGACTATCCCATCAATCCTGGGATGCCGATCGAGAAAGGCGCCAATCATTACCTCCGCCTGTTCTGTATCGAACGGCACCGGCAACATCAGATTATCGTCGACCGCGAGACCGAGATCCTCATGCGCTTTGACAAAGCCCTCGTATCTCGCCTTCAACTCAGGCAGGCCCCTGTCACCGAAAAAGGCCAGGCGTTTCCGGCCGTGTTCGATCAGGTAGGAGGCGGCAAGTCGACCACCGGCGACGTTGTCCGAGCCAACCAGGCGGTACTTTTTCCCCGCCAGTTTCGCACCCCACACGACAATCGGCACGTTGCCCTGGGCCAGTTTATTCAGCTCTTTGTGGGCCTGTCCCTGGCCGATAAAGATTATCCCTGCTGATTGGCGATAGGCGCGGCTGGCCAGGAAGTCAGTCGCCCTGGAGATGGGTTCGTGAACCAGCAGGAGGTCAAAGCCGGCGCCGGCCAGGTTATCCGCCAGATGGCCTATCATTTCCAGGAAAAACGGGTCGGAAATGTGTTGCTCTGATTCCGGGTCCAGCATGAGCACGACACTGACGATATTGCTTTGTTGGAGCCGCAGGCTACGAGCCGCCTCGTTAACGACATAATTGTGCTCAGCCGCCAGGGCGCGGATCTTCGCCCTGGTTTTCTCGTTCACCAGGGGGCTGTCACTGAGAGCCCGCGACACGGTGGACCGGGACACGTTGGCCAGGTCGGCGAGCATCTGCATATCGGTATTTTTCTGGTGTTTCTTTGCCATACTGCCCTCTCGGTGCAATTACCGGACGATTATAGCCAATCGTTGCACACGATTGGATAATTTCGCCACGAGGGCTATTGCCAGGCTATTTCAGCAGATCAGGCTGCTCGGCAATGATTACCTGGTACAGCGGCTGAAAGTTGAACCAGCCCGCCAGCGGGGTGCCGACTGTTTCCCGGGTGTGAAGCGCCACATCGTGGGCGATCAACTTCGGCGTGCCGGCGGCTTCGGCCAGCAGTTGCGCCTGGCAGCTGCGCTCCATCGTGATATACCACCACGCGGCGGCATCGATGCTGTCGGCGACGGTCAGCAGGCCGTGATTTTGCAATATCGCCGCCTTGCGGTTGCCCAGCGCGGCCGCAATGCGCTCCCCCTCACTGTTGTCCAGTACCACACCGGAGAAGTCATCGAACAGTACATGGTCCTCGTAGAAGGCACAGGCATCCTGTGTCAGGGGATCCAGGGTCCTGCCCAGCGCAGAGAAAGCCTTGCCGTAAACCGAGTGGGAGTGCGCCGCCGCGGTGATCTCCGGATTGGCCATGTGGATTTGCGAGTGGATGGTGAAAGCCGCGCCGTTGAGCAGGCCGGAGCCCTCCACCACATCGCCTTTGTGATTGACCAGCAACAGGTCGGAAACCTTCATTTGCTTGAAGGACTGCCCCATGGGGTTCACCCAGAAATGGTCCTGGTGCTCCGGGTCGCGCACGGTGATATGGCCAGCCACCCCTTCGTCAAAGCCGAACTTCCCGAACAGGCGCAGGGCCGCAGCCAGCTTGTTCTTACGATCCTGGCGGATCTCATCGACACCCTCAGGTGCCCGGTTCAGCGCATTGCCGCCATCCATATTCATCACGATCTGGTTTGCTGTATCGCTCATGATTTATCTCCTCTCTCGGTGTTATACATATCAGTTTATACTCTGGCCATGATATCGAATGACACAAGAGCACGCCTTAGGCCCTGGCTGCAGCGCTGGTCCCTGGAGCAGTTGGACCCGTCTGAGCCTTGGCTTGGGAGCATGTCACTGGTGACATTCGCTCCCGATGAATTCCTGGTGCGCTGTGGTGAACACAGCGACTCTCTTTACCTGCTGGACCGCGGCCTGGTCCGGCTGTTCTACATCACGCCTGACGGCCGCGAGCGCAACAAGGCCTTTTATCGCGAAGGCCAGGTCACCGGGCCGGTCAGTGCCGCAATCACCGCCTCCGCCGCCCCGTTCTCTATCCAGTCGATGGAGCCGACCGAAGCCATCCGCTGCTCGTTCAGGGAACTCATGGACGCCACCTCCCGTAACGCCCATGTCGCCCAACTCTACCGTACACTGCTGGCGGAGGCATTTATCCGCAACGAGCAGCGCGAGGCCATGTTGCTCACCTGTAACGCCGACCAGCGCTACCGGTGGCTGCTGGACCAGGAACCCGACCTGCCCGAGCGGGTAGCGCAGTTCCACATTGCGTCCTACCTCGGTATTGATGCGGTGTCACTTTCCAGGCTCAAGCGCAAGCATAGGAAAAAGGCCCCGGCCGGGCATTAACAATTGTTAAGGGCAAGTTAATTCAGGAGGATTCATGGAAGACTATGGGGCTGTCAGCCTGATCCCGGTTGTCGTGGTACTGACGGTGGCGATCATTACCCACCGGACCATCGCGGCTGTTTCGGCGGGGGCCGTAGTGGCCTTCCTGATTGCAGACGGGACGGGTTTTGTCGGCTCGCTTTCGGAGGCGCTGCTCACGGTGATGCAGGACGAAAATACCGGCTGGGTCATACTGGTCTGTGCCCTGTACGGTAGCTTCATCGCCCTGCTGGTTCGCGCCGGCGGCGCGCGTGCCTTCGGCGACCTGGTTACCACCCGCGTAACCAGCAAACGCGGCAGCCTGCTCTGGACCTGGGTGCTGGGCCTGGTGATCTTCCTCGACGACTACCTCAACGCCCTGACAGTTTCGTCATCCATGAAGAAGGTTACCGATCGCTTCAAGACCTCGCGGGAGATGCTCTCTTATATCGTCGACTCTACCGCGGCGCCCACCTGCCTGATCGTCCCCATCTCTACCTGGGCGGTGTACTTCGCCGGCTTGCTGGAGAAGAATGGCGTGGCCGCGGAGGGCAAGGGCATCGAGCTGTTTATCCAGTCTATTCCCTACATGTTGTATCCCTTTGTCGCCCTGCTGATCGTCCCACTGGTTATCGTCGGCGTGATACCACTGATCGGCACGATGAAAACTGCCGAGCTGCGTGCTGAAAACACCGGCGTGCTGATACCCCCCGGCACGGCGGTGGACATCGAGATGGAGGAACCCTACGACGCGGAGCACAGCAAGCGCGGTGGTGTTTCGCTGTTTTTCGTACCCATCTTCGCCTTGATATTTTTCACCATCTGGTCAGATATCGACCTGCTGATCGGAGTGATCGCCGGGATCCTGGTTACGATGGTGCACTACCTGGTCACCAGGACACTCACCTTCTACGAGATGTGCGACACCCTGCTGGAGGGCCTCAAGACGATGGTCCCGGTACTCTGTATCCTGGTGGCAGTGTTCACGTTCATCGAGGCGAATAATGCCCTCGGCTTTACCGAATACGTGATCCGGACGGTGGCACCCTTCATGACCGCCAGGTTGCTCCCGTTCCTGGTATTCGTCACCATGGCTTTTGTCTCTTTCACGACAGGATCAAACTGGGGGGTATTCGCGATCGCCATTCCGGTGGTGTTCCCTCTCGCCCAGGAGCTGGGAGTGAGCATCCCGCTGATGGCCGGCGCCCTCTTCTCCGCCAGTGGATTTGGCAGTCAGGCCTGCTTTTACAGCGATTCCACCGTGCTGGCTGCCCAGGGTGCCGGTTGCCCGTCCTATGATCACGCCCTGTCCCAGCTGCCCTATGCCCTGCTCGGCGCCACAGTCAGTGCGCTCGGGTTTCTTCTGATAGCCTAGAATAGGTTGAGCCTCGCCTCAGCAATCCAGGGAACTCCCATGCAACGACATTTCCTCGCCTTCGCGCTATCGATCCTGGCCATTGCGGTCAGCGCACAGCCGACAGTGCTTGAAAACACCTGGTTCAGCGAGAAAGGCGTGATGGGGCGCTCCATCGTCGAGGAGACTGACCGTTTTCATCTATCCGCAGATACCCGTCTCAGCTGGAACAATCGCCGTTACTCTGTGGAAGAGTCCGTGGTCCTCGATGCACACGGGTATCCGGTCAAGATTGTCGTCTCGGGGATATCGGCCTTCGGGGCCCCTGTCCGGGAGACATTTGAACGCGCCGACGGTACGGCACGCTGGAACAGCCTCAAGGAATCCGGACAGTCTACCGAGGATGGATTCTATCTGCCGGCCGACTACCAGGCCGCGACACTGACCGCACTGGTACGGGCGATACAGGCATCGGACAACCGGTCGGTCAAGCTGCTGCCTCGCGGATACGCCACGGCGAAGCCTGTCGCCACCCAACAGGTCAGGCAGGGCGAATCCCGACAAACGGTAACGCTCTATGCCCTGGAGGGTCTCGACCTGATGCCGGAATACCTCTGGCTGGACCAGAATCTGTCATTTTTTGCCTCTGGCGAACCCGCGCTGGGCGCTATCCGGAAGGGCTTCGACATCGATGTACTGAGACGCCTTTCGGACGCCAAAAATGAGCAGGAAAAGCGGCACATGACCGAGATGGCGAAGAGGCTGTCTGAAACCTACGACTCTTTGCTGCTATCTAACCTGCGTGTCATCGATGTGGAAAAACTGGTCGCCCTGGAGGGACAGGATGTCCTGCTGGAGAACGGCAGGATTAAAGCCGTAAGCAGCCACCCATCGAACCTGACGGCCGAACGTTCGATAGATGCGTCGGGAAAGACGCTGATCCCGGGACTCTGGGATATGCACGGACACCTGAGCAACCAGGATGGCGCCCTGTACCTGGCCGCCGGCGTTACCAGCGTTAGGGATATGGGCACGGCCCACGAATCGATCATGCGCATTGAGGACTATTTCCACAGCGGCGAGATCATGGGCCCGAATATCTATCGAGCCGGGTTCATGGACCAGTTCTCGGAATACTCCGCGGGCCTGTCGGTGAAAAGCCTTGACCAGGCACACGATAAAATCGACTTCTTCGCGGATAACGGCTATCGGCAACTCAAGCTGTACAGTTCCATAAGCCCGGAGTGGGTACCCGAACTGGTGGAACACGCGCACGACCGGGGCATGCGGGTGAGCGGACATATACCGGCGTTCATGAATGCCGGGCAGGCAGTTGACGCTGGCTTTGACGAAATCCAGCACATCAACATGGTCTTTCTCAATTTTCTCGGCGGTGAGTCGATCGACACGCGGCAACAGCTGCGCTTCAGCATTCCCGCCGAACAGGCCCATCAACTGGATCTGGACAGTGAGGCGGTCGAGACCTTCATCGCGAAACTGGTCAGAAATCGCGTGGTCATTGACCCAACCCTGGCCACGTTCCGGTCAATGTATACAAGACGCGCCGGGAGCGTGGACCCGGAGTTCAGCCACATCGCGCCCAACCTGCCCCCACAATACGTGCGCAGCCTGTTTCTCGGCGCTGAGATGGACATCCCGAAGGAACAGCTTGACGATTACAAAGCCTCCGCCGATGCCTTCTCGGCAATGGTCAAGAAGCTTCATGACGCGGGCGTGTGGATTGTGCCCGGAACGGACCACGGCGGTCTCGGGCTGGCGCTACAGCAGGAGTTGATCGACTACGCACTGGCAGGCATCGATCCGATCGAAGTTCTGCAGCTGGCTACCCTGGGCTCGGCAAAACTGGTGGGCGCGGCTCATCGCACCGGCTCGATCAGTGCGGGCAAGGACGCAGACCTGGTCCTTCTGGAGGAAAATCCGCTGGACAATATGAGAGCGCTGAGCAGCACCGTCCTGGTGGTGAAAGGCAACAAACTCTACCAGCCCGCCGAGCTCTACGAAGGGCTGAACATTGTGCCCTTCGCCGGGCGGCTACCCGGGCACAAACCAGCCGCTGGTCTATAATCGCGAATTTGATCTGGAGAAGCATCATGTCCTGTAAATGGTCCTGCGTAGCGCTGGCTTATGTGCTACTGCTGCCGCTGGTCGGCTGCAGTCTTACACCGGTCGCTCCGCCGAGCAGCCCGCCCGAGCGCCTGTTTCTGCAGCAGGTTTCGTCCAGCCGCGCCATCGTGAAGTGGCGTGGAGAGGCCCGGCAGGCCTGCGTGGCGAAAACCATGCGCGCCCTGAGCAGAAGGAAAAAAGCGCACTGCGTGCAAGCCCACGCTACCGCCGGCGATCACCAGGAGGCCCTGTTCACAGACCTGGAACGCGACACCCGGTATTTCTATTCGGTGGGCGGCCTGACCGATCCGGGTCAGTGGTTCCAGACCGCGCCGGCAACCGGCGACGCGCCCTCTGATGGCAACATACGCATATGGCTTATCGGCGATTCAGGCACGGCCAGTGAGGTAGATCCGCAGACTGGCGAATACACCCATCCCGGCGAAGCCGCTGCGGTCTATTCCGGCTACCAGGCATTCTCTGCGCAACAGGACGACGAACCGACCGATCTGTTTATCCTGCTCGGCGATAACGCCTACCTTGAGGGTACCGATGCCCAGTGGCAGGAATCGGTGTTTGACGTCTACCCGGCACTTCTCAAGCAGGCAGCGGTGTGGCCGACCATCGGCAATCATGAAATGGGCGCGGGGACCTTCGATATCTGCCTGTTCAGGGAGATGCCGCAATGTGAGCAGGGACCGTTCATGATCCACCTGGGCGGCACCAGCGTCGCGGCGGACCCCGGGGACTACGACGGCAACAGTGACGGGAAACCGGACGGATCCGGCATGCCCTACCTGGATATTTTCAGCCTGCCTGCCCGAGGTGAAGCGGGGGGCGTCCCCAGCGGCACCGAACAGTACTACTCTTTCGACTACGGCAACATTCACCTGGTCAGCCTGGACTCCCAGCTGTCAGCGCGCGATAGTGCGCAAAGAGCGGCGATGAAACAATGGCTGGTTACAGACCTGGAGACAAACAGCCAGGACTGGACAATTGTGTTCTTTCACCACCCACCCTACAGCAAGGGCGCTAACCACGATTCGGATTTGACCGAGCACAGCCCCATCGACCGACCACAGTTCGACCTGCGTACGGAATTCACCCCCCTGTTCGACGCGCACGGCGTCGACCTGGTCTACAGCGGCCACTCCCACTCCTACGAGCGTTCCTACTACCTGCGCGGCCACACCGGCACGTCGGACAGCTACTCTCACGCTGAGCACGCCGAGCTCATCGATGGCGATCCCGATGCGCCCTCGCTCGGCCAGGGCCCCAACACCTACGCACAAGTGAGTCCCACCAGTGGCGACGTGGATGATCGCGTCGTCTATACGGTGGCGGGCAGTTCAGGGAAAGCAGACCATGATTCCGGCATGACCGAGGCCAGTGTCTGGTTGCGTCACCCGGCGCACGTCAGACAGGCGGCGGATCCCCAGGGACGCAACGGCCTGGCCCGCACGGGGTCCGTCCTGGTCGACGTGTCCGCCAGGCAGTTGACCGCGCGTTTCATCAACGAGCTGGGCGAGCAACTCGACTACTTCACCATGACACGCTGAATGACAATGGCCATAAGGACATTGAAGCGTCGAATGCTCATACTGCTGGGCTGCCTGTGCCTGTCGACCCTGGTTCAGGCGCATCCGGGACTGCCCGCCACGCTGGATCACCTCACCCGCATGATTGCGGAGGAGCCCGGCAACCCCTCTCTGTATCATCAACGGGGTGTCGCCTATCTCCATGACCAGCAATACCGGGCCGCGCTTTCAGACCTGCAGTATGCTGCGGAACTTGGTGATCCCCGGATGGTTGCGCTGCATCTGGGTATCATTCAGTTGCACTACAAGAACTACCCCATGGCGCGGGATCGCTTTGACTCCTATCTCGCGTTCCGGCCGGGTAATATCACCGCCCTGCAGTACCGCGCCAGGTTGCGGAGCGAAACGGGCGACCTGGAAGGCGCCCTGGCAGATTACAGAGCCGTGATCGCGCTCCGGCAACCTGCCCATCCCGTGGACTATCTCTCGGCCGCCGCGTTGATGGTCGAACTCCCGGCGTACGGGGTTGAAGCCGCAATCGCGCTGCTGGACCAGGGCATGGCAAAGCTGGGCGCTGTGCCGCAATTGCAGCTGCGCGCTATCGAACTGGAAGGAAGCATCGGCCGCTACGACGAGGCCACACTGCGACTGCAGTTGTCGGGCCCGGGCGCGTCGAGCAGCCCGTTCTGGCAGTTTGAGATGGCGAAACTGTTGCTGGCAGCCGGGCACACTGAGAGAGCGCAACAGCACCTTTCCATAGCGGGGCAGCAGTTGTCGAAGTTGCGCCGGACACCGGCCCGGGTAAAGCTGGCCGACGAACTGCATGCGCTGCTGGTGAGATCACCCTGAGCCGGACTGACGCGTTGGGAGGATGACAATCAAAGCCGTATCGAACACAGGGATATCGCGCATGGGGCGCAGCCTGCTGAAACGCCTGATGTATTCGCAGCTCAGCGTGATCGATGCGTTCCGGATACTGGTCGGCCTTGCCGACCCGCGGATCAGTTTTTCCGTCAAGGCGGTTCCCGCGTCCGTTTACTGGAATTTCAGTATCAGGGACGAAAATTTCAGCGATTTCGTCGATTACATCGGCCTACCCGAGGGTTTCGATCTCGTCCCGGTTCGATGCCTGGCCTCCGAGCAACCCGCGCTCACCGTGACACTGAACGTTTACGAGGTGAGCGGTATCGCTTCCGGTGTACGCGCAGAGTGGTCTACCTATATCCACGATCACATGGGCAAAGTCCGGTACATGGTACTGGAAGCCGCCTCCAGCAACACCTCCATGGATCCGGTCGACATCATCACCCGGAGGAGTCGCGTGGAGCACAGCACCGGCCCGGATTGTCGCACGCTGGTGGAGGACCTGCAGGGTGGCAGCTTTGAATCAGCATACCGCCCCACGGCCGCCCCGGTTTCCGGTGCTCTCGCTCCGGAGTGGCTGGAGGCCAACGATTACATCTACTGGCGCAATGGGGTTTGTGACCGCGCTTTCTACGATTCCGGCCTGGCCAATCCCCGGGTGATACTCGTCGATCCCGCGACCGTTGAACTTGCCAACAACACACACTGGCAGCCATTCCTGGAACCGCTTCCAAGGCACGTGGTGCAGTTCACCAACCCCATCGATTTCGTTATCTCCCCCTGGGACAATATGTGAACCCGGCACGACTGCCATTCAGGGGGTGTAGATTTCCGTCTCCGATATTGGCTCGCCGTTGTGGTCGGGCGCCCTGCCCCCGGCTATGACAATCTGCCCGTTGCTCGGTCCGGCAACGGCATCGCCGCGGGCTGTGTTCAGGCTGGCAATCTGCTGCCACCGGTCAACCGTCGGGTCGTAACGGTACGCAGTGGATCTGGCTATGGGATTCTCCCCGAACCCCCCAAACACGTACAGATGCCCCCCGACTGACGCCGCTGCCACACTGCTGCGGTCGGCAGGCAGGGGCGCGCGGCGAACCCAGCGATCTGTCGCCGGGTCATAGCGCTCGACAACGTCGCTTTCGCGTATCTGCTGGAGCGGATTTCCACCGCCCACGGTATAGATCATCCCATCCACAGCACCAATGCCCATCCTCCGCCTGGGGGTTGGCAGATTCGCGCCGCTCGACCACCTGTCCCGATCCGGATCGTACATAAACAGCGCGGAAGAGACCTCGGCGTAGGTGCCCAGCCTGCCGCCGCTGCCGCCAACCACATAGATCCGGTTACCCACGGTGACACTGGAGGCGGAAAACCGGCCATCCGGCAGCGGCGCCCGTTCGCGCCAACTGTCGGCCCGCGGATCGTAGACCTCCACGACGGCCTCGGATTCGCCGCCAGCGCTGCCGCCGATGACGTAGCACTCCCCCCGGTACGCCGAGGCTGTTGCCCAGGCCCGCGCCGTGGGCATATTGGCACGGCGTCTCCAGCTATCGCTGGCAGGGTCGTACTCCTGGGTCGTGTTCAATGCCGCAACGGTTTCCCAGCCCGCGCCGAACACGTACAGCTTGCCGTCCACGCTACACGCGGCCCGCGATGCGCCACCAATGGGCATAGCAGCGCCGACAGCGTAGGTATCCGACCGGCCGAAGAGTGGTTCCAGAAAGAAGCGTTCATTTGAGGCCAATACAGCTAACAGCGCATCGTTGCCCTCGAAACTGGCGGTGGCCAGGCGGCAGGAAGTGCTGCGACCTCCGCACAGGTCGCGCCGCCTTTTGACCCAGGAGAGAAATACGAAACCCTCCTCGGGGACGGCAACGAATTCCTGATCGAAAAATATATCCGTGACCTCGACGATACAGGTCTCCCCCGATGCGCAGGAGTACTCGCCTGAGGTACTCTCCACGACACCGCCGCGGGGGACGGATATCTCAATTTTGCAACCCTCGAGTAAAAGCACTACAGCAAACGCAAGGAGGGCGCGAAATCGAAGCATGATTTCACACACCGGTAGGAGCGGGCGGTCCACTTTATATAGTGCATGCACCAGGTGCGGTCAATCGACACAACCGGCTATCATGGGGACAGCAGACGTTTTCAGTTTGGACTCATTCGCAGAAAAAGAAGCCAGCCTGTATGACCTATAACACACTCCAGGCGCAGACCCTGCACTATTTCGGTCGTCCCCACGGTGGCATTCCATCCGCGCCTGTCAGTTCACCCGCGGCCTGGCGAGCTGCCGATATGACGGATCGGCGGCACTGGTGCCACACCCTGGAAGATAAAGAGGTGGCGATTCTGCAACGCGCGCTGGCCCACGCGGAGGCAACCGGCAAGGCTACCGAGTCACTGACGGCGGCGGATTTTCCGCTGGAGCAGCTCGCGCCGCGGTTGGCGCAATGGCGCCAGGCGGTGATGCGAGGCCGCGGGCTGCAGGTCATCAGGGGAGTACCCACGGGACAGTGGAGCCAGCAGCAGAGCGAAAAATTTTTCTGGTGCCTCGGCCAGCACCTGGGCGTCCCCGGTGCGCAGAACCGCGACAACGATCTGCTGGGGCATGTCCGCGATGACGGCTCCGACGAGTCCGACCCCCGCGTGAGGCAATACCGGACCACGGCTTATATCCCCTTCCATTGCGACGCCGCCGATATCGTGGGCCTTCTGTGCCTGCGCAGCGCGCTGGCGGGAGGTTTGAGCCGGGTCGTCAGTTCAGTGACGGTATTCAACGAACTGCTGCGCAGTCGACCGGACCTGGTCCCACGGCTGTTTCAACCCTTCCACCTGGACGCGCATCGTGAGGGCGGCGTACTGACCCTGCCCATACGCCCGTGCCGTTTCCATGCCGGGGAACTCAGGACATTTTTCCACACACTGTACTTCCGCACGGCGGCTCGCTACGAGCACGTGCGACTGTCTGACCAGGACCGGGAATTGCTGGATGTATACGACGGGATATGCGCCGATCCCGCCAATTTTCTGGATATGGCGCTCGAGGAAGGCGACATCCAGTTACTGTCCAATCACACCATACTGCACAGCCGCACGGACTACCGCGATCACCCGGAGCCGTCGCGCAAGCGTCACTTGTTGCGTCTCTGGGTGTCCGTAAACGAACCCCGGTCAATCGGGGAAAGGTGGTCGCGATTCTGGGCCAGGGTGGAACTGGGCTGCGGCGTTATCCGCGAACGCCTGCGTTACCGACTGGGCGGGTACGGGGGGAGCGATTCAAATGCGGCCAGCACCCGTGTCTGATTGCCCGCCACGCGCGGTGGCCGCGCCGCTATGAAGTGCCGCCGCGGCTGTGGTGCCTGCTGTATTGCCCCGTCCATCACCACTCCCATTCCCGGGATGCCCAACGGCAAGCCCGCAGGCGTGCCCTGTGTAAATCTTGATCCGGTAAGCCGCGACTGCCGGCTGTGGGGATCCCCGGCCTATCCCGCGTTATGTCGCCGGTTTCCAGCCCGGCGAGATACCTGCGGTGACACGGCGGAGGAAGCGCTGCGGTTGATTGGTGAACTGGAGAGATTATCGGGCAACGGAACCCCGGGTTAACGAGCTTGACCCAGCTTTCTGAGTGTCAACGCTGGCGCCGCCAGGCCGCGGGTGAGGTCTGGAACCAGCGGCGGAAGGCGCGGCCGAAATTTGCCGGTTCACGATAGCCCAGCAGTTCGCCCACTTCCGCCACCTGCAAGCGCGCATCGTGCAGCAGCTCCGCGGCTCGCACCCTGCGCTGTTCCTCCAGCAGTTCCCGGAAACCACAGCCCTCGGCCTGCAGGTGACGTATCAGGGTCCGCTCGGTGTAGTGCAGGGTGGCAGCAGCCTGTTGCAGGGTGGGAGGCGGTCCGGGTTCGCGGTCGCCGGCGATGACCAGGTCGAAATGGTTGTCGAGCAGGGCGAGCACCGCCGCCCGGCAGGAGTCCTGTTCCTCGCGACTGGCAATGACCTCCCGGCAACGCACCAGGTTGGCCCGGTACACCACCTCGTCTGCCAGCGGTGAGGGTAACGCGCACCAGGTGGCAGGCACGGATATCGAGCTCCTCGTCGCGGCGAAGCTGACCCGCGCGTCATAACTGGCCGCAACCGACTCAGCGTTGGGCGGGGGCTTTCCCGCGAATGCGATGTGCACGTTTCGGCCTACCGGGTGACCCAGAATGGTGCGCAACAGCTCTTCGACGACCTTGGACACGATCTGGGCTATCCGGGCGGCAAAAAACTCGTCCCCGGTGAGGTCCTCAAACCACAGGAAAAAGCGCCCGTCGCGGTGTTCCAGCCCGGCCCGAAAGGTGCTGTTGCGCACCGGGTAGAGACTGCCCATGACCTCCAGTGCGCCCCCCAGGGTTGGTGCGCTGAGCGCCGCAAAGCCCAGCGGACCGTGGGCAGTGATATTGTACTGGGCGCCAAGGGCAGGCCCCCAGGGCTCCAGTTGCCGAACGGCCTCTATCCGCTGGAACATTGTCGCCAGCAGTTGCCAGGGCAGGAATTCCCTTGTCGCCAGGTCCTGCTCGCTGAGGCCACTGCCGGCCAGTAACTCTTCCGCGGGCAGCAGGCCCGATTGCAGGGTGATCCGAACGTAGGAATTGGCCAGTTCCATGGGGCGCGTCATCGTTTCAGCCTAGCCGAAATTGAGTGGAGTGTCACTAAATAACCATTATATTGTCATTTAGTGAAAACCAGCGGGTGGATAAATCCCTGTAATCTGGGCCCAATTGTTAACGAGGCAAGGTGATCAGCATGACGACCTACACCCTGGAACACCCCACCAAGGGTCATATTGAATACAGCGACCGCAAACGCTACCTGTGGATGTCCTCGTTGTTCATGCCCCTGTTCCCCATGCTGGGCATACTCCTGTACTTCGCCTTCGATTCCCAGTGGTTGCTGGCGATTCCGCTGGTGTTCAGCTACATCGTCATTCCCGTGCTGGACTGGGCTCTGGGATCGGATGAGAACAACCCCCCGGAAGAAATCGTGCCCCAGTTGGAGGAGGATCGATACTACCGGCTCCTGACCTGGTTCACGGTGCCGATGCACTTTCTCGTCCTGATCGCCATCGCGTGGTTTGTCGGCACTCAGGAACTCACGCTCTGGTCCGTGCTCGCCCTGGCGATTACTGCCGGCAGCTACTCCGGGCTGGGCATCAATACCGCCCACGAACTGGGCCATAAAAAAACCGGTTTCGAACGACAGCTGGCGAAAATCGTGCTGGCGGTGCCCGCTTATGGCCATTTCTGCATAGAGCACAATCGCGGCCACCACCGGGATGTCGCCACCCCGGAGGACCCGGCCAGCTCGCGCATGGGCGAGTCGATCTACAAGTTCGTGCTGCGCGAAATACCGGGCGCTTTCCGCCGCGGTTGGGCGGTGGAAAAAGAGCGCCTGGAGCGGCAGGGCAAGAGCGTCTGGTCCTGGCAGAACGATATCCTGCAGTCGTTCGCCATCAGTGCGGTCTTACAGCTGGGACTGATCATCGCGTTCGGCTGGATCATGATCCCCTTCCTCGCAATTCACAACTTCTGGGCCTGGTACCAGCTAACCAGCGCCAACTACATCGAGCATTACGGCCTGTTGCGGGAGAAAGAGGCGAGCGGTCGTTACGAACGTTGCCAGCCGTATCACAGCTGGAACGCAAACTACATCTTCAGCAACATCGTGCTGTTCCACCTGGAGCGGCATTCGGACCACCACGCCAATCCTACCCGCCGCTACCAGAGCCTGCGCAACTTCGATGGCCTGCCGGAACTGCCCAACGGCTACTACGGCATGTACCTGCTGGCTTATATCCCGTGGCTCTGGTACCGGGTCATGGACAGGCGGCTGCTGGCGTTGCCACACATCCGCGGAGACCTGGACAAGGTTAACATCGACCCCGCGAAACGTGCGGCCATCTACGCCCGTTACCGCCGCGACCAGCACCCCGAACACCACTCTGTCACTGCCTGAGGAACGGCGCATGGACAAGTACCGCTGTCCCGGCTGCGGCTATACCTACGACGAGGCGCAGGGAGATGCCCACGAGGGCTATCCCCCCGGAACATCCTTCGACGCCTTACCGGAAGATTTTACCTGCCCCGATTGCGCGGTGCGTTACAAGGAGGATTTTGAAGCGCTGGAGGACTGAGCCCGTGGTTCCCTTTTCAGGTGGGCAGGTACGCCCTGGTCGCTTCCGTGGAAACCTCCCAGAGCTTCTTTGCCATCGCGTCGTCGCTGATGTATTGCGTCCCTTCAGCGACATTACAGTCTGAAAAATAATAGCCGCGCACCCCCCTGAGGTCGGGACTGGTGGCCACGTAGCAGGTCGTGGCTGCCCCTTCCGGAATCGACTTCATAAAAATCCAGCCCAGGTATTTGCTGGCGAACTGCATCCAGGCAGGCAGGTGCTGGCCGAGATTGGTGGCAATCACGCCGGGGTGCAGGCTATTGGCGATGGCCTCGGTGCCAGAAATCTGACGCGCCAGCTCACGCGCGCACAGGGCATTGGCCAGCTTGGATACACCGTAGGCCTGCCAGCCATCGTAATGCCTGCTGCCATCCAGGTTGTCGAATTCGATACCATCCTTGGCCTGTCGGTGGGCACGGGAGCTGAGGATGGTAAAACGACCTTCCGGGGCCGCCAGTACGGTATCCCGGAGTTGGTTGATCAGGATAAAGTGCCCCAGGTGATTGACCGCGAACTGCCGTTCGAAGCCATTGACCAGTTGCAGTTCCGGTAATGCCATGATGCCGGCATTGGTAATCAGACCATCAAGGGGTTGGCCCAGTGCCCTGATGCGTTCGGCGCAGGCCACCACCGAGTCCCACTCTGCCAGATCCAGGAACATCGGCGTGGTGTCCCCCGCAACGCTGGCGCAAGCCGCGTCGGCCTTGGCCTGGTTGCGTGCAATCCCGATCACGTGGGCGCCGCGCAGAGCCAGCACCCGCATGGTCTCAAAGCCCAGGCCAGAGTTGGCGCCGGTAATGGCGATGGTTTTCCCGCTGAGATCAATGCCCTCTGTGACCTCCTCGGCAGTCGAGTCCTCTCCAAAGGGGCTATCGGGTGGGGGCCGGGAGATGATTTGCGCCAGCAGTGACCCCGGCAAGGCACTCAGGACGCTCAGGGTAAGCAGGTGTTGCAGTAGCTGACGGCGCTTGATCGATAGTGGCACAGCACATCTCCCTGTTGGCTGCCCTAATAATAGATTAATCACAGCACTTGTATAGCGGCCATCACCGCAGGTGTGGCATCACCTGGTCTTCAAACAGGCGCAACATCTTCCAGGACCGCACGGGATCTATGCCCGCCAGCAGCGGGTTGAGATACAGCACACTGTGGTCACCCAGTTCGCCGAACAGTTCCAGGACCTGCTCGGGGCTGAGCACCTGGTAGGCCTTGCTCTGCCGCACGGTCTCCGCGCTGAGTTCGCCAGCGTAGGGGCCAGCCGCCCTGCCAAAGGCTTCTGTCGTCCAGGCGCTGTAAGAGGCCAGCTGATGACGCACGTGGGGCAGGATCCACTCCCAGTCCCTGTCCGGGTCCTCCGACACCCAGAGAAAAATCGGTCCCTGTGCCGGGTAGGACCCCGGGTCGGGTTTGCCCAGGGCAAGACACTCTTCCCGGTATGGCGGCCAGAGACGGGCATCCAGGGGCGGAAACCAGTCGTCGGCGATATGCGCCGCGCGGCGTGCTGCCGCCGCTGAACTGCCCCCCAGCAGGATCGGCGGCGGCAGCGGTTCCGGGGCTGGCGTGATGTGGCACCGCCGCCCCTGCCACTCGAATGGCTCCCCGCGCCAGGCCAGACGAAGAAATTCGCAGGTCTCGCCGATGATTTTCCAGCGTTCCTCGAGGCGACGGCCAAAGGTCTCAAACTCACTGGGACGGTAACCGGCGCCAATGCCAAGGAGCAATCGGCCGTTGGCAAGGGTCTGGGAAATGGCCGCGTCTTCCGCCAACCTCGGCAGGTCGTACAGGGGAGCGAGTAATACCGAAGTACGCAGTTTTATCCGGCGTGTGCGCGCCGCCATCGCGCTGGCCAGGATCAGTGGCGAGGGGTTGTAACCGTCGTCACTGCCGTGGTGTTCACCCAGGCCCACCAGGTCGAAGCCGAGTTCATCAGCCCAGGCCACCTGGTCCAGTGCCGCGTCGTATAACATGTTGCGCCGGGCGCCGAAATCGGGTGCCCGCATATCGTAGGTGAGGCAAAGCTCCATGATTTCTCTGTCCACAGTTGCTAGGCTGAGGCTTCCCGCCTACCAGGATAATAGACCAATGGAACTACTTGTAGAGTGGCTGCCCCGGGTGGGCGCCATCCTTACCGTGGCACTGGGACTCGTCGGATTTTTCAAACCCGGCCTGATTACCGATGGCCAGCAGATCGGGCTGAACAGCCCCGTGGCCCTGTCGGAGGCCAGGGTAGTGTTCGGCGGGCTGCACTTCGGCATCGGTATCGTGGCGCTGCTGATGCAGGATCCCGTGATTTACCTGGCGCTGGGAGTGGGCTGGAGCTGTGGTCTGCTGGCCAGGTTTTACTCCATGGTGGCCGACAAGACGAGCCTGAAGCAGTCCATGCCCGGTATTATTGTCGACGGCACCATGGCAATATTGTTCCTCAGTGGCGCAAACTGGTAACGGGGGTATCGGCCCGCCTGTCGGTGTCGCTGGAACGATTGCGACTGAGGCCTGCAACCATGTCTGGATTCCGCACCACTTTACCGGCGCTGTTTATTGGCTTACTGATGGGCGCCTGCAGCAATCAGCCCTCCTATATCATCGACCACGATGCCAATACAGATTTCTCTCGCTACCAGACCTACCGCTGGTACGACGACGTCCACGATACCGAGCTGGCCGAGTATCGCCAGTACAACAGTTCCGACGAACGCGTGCGCACTTATGTCGATCGGGAATTGCGCAACAGCGGGTTCACTGAAAGCCAGACCGGGAAGGCCGACTTCTGGGTCAATTACAGCGTATCCACACAGGACCGTATGAAAATAGATAATTTCAGCGGTTACCCCTCGGCGGGCATGCACGGCGCCATGGGTGTGGGCACCTATGGATCCGGGGTCAGCGTTGGCTATAGCAGCGGGCCCAGCGTCCGGGAATACAAGGAAGGTACCGTGGTGCTGGATGTCATCGACACCGGCAGCAGCAAGGTCGTCTGGCGCGGCATCGCCGAGGGCAGGATGAAAAAGTCGCTCAGCATTAAGGACAAGAACCGAATCGCCTCGGAAGTCGCCCGGGAGTTGTTGGCGGATTTCCCACCCCCGTAGGACTGCTCCGGATTACAGCGACGACCAGGAGACGCACATGGCAGCAGATCAGGGCAAGGCCCCGCCGTTATCCAATCGTCTGCTCAGTGGCGCATTGATACTGGCGGCTGCGCTTTACCTGTCGGGCTGCGGCAGCGAGCCCATCGACAGGCCAGCCAGCTACCAGGGAAGCGAAGACCTGCCCCGCACGCGCAAACCATTTCTCGCCGATCCTGACAATTTTCAGTTCGTGGTGGTAGCGGATCGAACAGGCGGCCATCGACCCGGGGTATTCGACCAGGCGATGGACAAGATAAACCTGTTGCAGCCTGAATTCGTCATGTGTGTGGGCGACCTGATCGAAGGGTACAGCGAGGACGACAGCACCCTCAACGCCGAGTGGGACGAGCTGGACTCGATGGTCGACAAGCTGCAGATGCCATTCTTTTATACCGTAGGCAACCACGACATCAGCAACAACCGCATGCGTGATCTGTGGCTTGCGCGCAACGGCAGGGACTATTATCACTTCGTGTACAAAAACGTCCTGTTTCTGTCCCTCAACACCGAGGATCCACCGATCGCACTGTCCGAGCGGGAATATTCGGGTCAGACCCGGCTACAAAAAATGATGGAAGAGGACCCGGAGGGTACGCAGGCGATGCTGCTACAGCGCAGCAAGCCCCGCGTGGCGGGTGGTGCGAAACCCCAGCCCAGTGAGGTGGCCATCTCCGATGAGCAGCTGCGCTACATGAAACAGGCGCTGGCGGAAAACCCGGACGTCCGGTGGACGATGCTCTTCATGCACAAGCCCGCCTGGGAAACCGATAATGTGCAATTCCAGCAGATCGAGACGGCACTGGGTGACCGGCCATACACGGTTATCGCCGGGCACGAGCACTATTACATGTACAGCCGGCGTCATGGCCGGGATTACCTGGACCTGGCCACCACCGGTGGTATCTGGATCAACCAGGGGCCCGGCAACGTGGACCACATCACCTGGATCACGATGACCGGAGAAGGCCCGGTGATCGGTAATATCCGGCTCGACGGATTGATGGACAAATACGGCCCGTAGGAAGCCACGGGCCGCATCAGGAAGAGCCGTGCATCTGGCCGGCTCACGCCGCCAGGTCGAAATCGGCCTCACATCGAGCGGCGATGGCAGCTACCTGGTAGCGTGCAGCCGTGAATGAGCACCAGGCGAGTATGCGGATGAAATTCTCCTCGCTCCGGTCGTTCAGAACGCCGTATACCACCTGGTCGTCTATCTGGTAACTGGCCTTGGCCAACAGCAGGGCCAGGCGCGCGATTGGCTTTTCATCTTCGGCCAGCCCGGCGACTTCCTCCTCCACCCAGCTGCGACTCAGGGGCATGCGCTCCCCGGTCCAGTCTCGCAGGTTGTTCCGGACGAACTCCCTGGTGGCGGTCGAAATCACCCCGGCGGATTGGCTTTCTACCACGCCCGCACTTCGCGCCAGCGCGGTTGACAGGCGGTTGTTTCCGGCTGCCCACCGCATATCAACGGGAAGTTCCGATTCCGGTAACAGCCCGATTGCCAGGCCGGGCTCGACCTCATGGCGTTGCGTCGGGACCAGTTCACCCGCAAACAGCCGCAGTGCGGCGGACTTCAGTCGCCTGGAACCCAGAGGAACTTTTACCGGAGAGCCATCCATGACCACATGGCTGAACCGGTTGATGTCACTCATGGCCAGCAGCGCGGCAAGGGCTTCAGGCAGTTCCTCGGCATTGAAGGGCACTTGATCCGGCGCCACGGCGCCAGGTGTCGCCACCGCCCTCACCCATTCGAGGCGACGCTGGAGCAGGCCGTCTCCGGACGCCGCTTCGTCACTGGCCAGGATAGCCTCGGCCACCTCGGATTCGTCACCGGCATGGACCAGGCTCACCAGCATCTCGCCACAGTACGGACAGTCATTTACATCTGACAGAGTGGCGAGCATGGCCTCCTTGGTCAGCTTATCGAGCTTGTCTTCCACCAGAACCGCCTCGCGACCGAGGCACCAGGTCGCCGCGAAAATCTCCGGGACCCTCGAGCGACTGGACAGTGAACCATTGATGAAAAAGTCGCGTTCGATCTGCTGGTATACGGTGCGCGCCAGGTCCGTCGCGCGGGACGGGGGCACGGCAGTTACGTACCGCATGGTTTTCTTCGACAGGACGTCAAAGAGCTTGTAACGAATTGTACTCGGTAATATAGGCATGGTTTTCTCCTCTGCGGTGCCAGGGCACCGCGGTAATATGGTCCGGCCGGAGAGTTTTTGTAAGTACAAAATATGTACTTACTTTGGAAAAACGGATAAGTTACTGATAGCCGAAGTCCTGTCGGGAGCGCAAGACTATGAAAGGTTACGGTCAGTTCTGCCCGGTGGCCAAGGCGGCGGAAATTGTCGGCGAGCGGTGGTCCATTCTCGTAATCAGGGAGTTGGCTGCGGGGAGCGACTCATTTAACGCCCTGAGAAAGGGCCTGCCCTTACTGTCACCAAGCCTCCTATCGACCCGCCTGAAGTCGCTGGAGTCTGCCGGCGTGGTGGGAAAAACCACCCTCCCCCGGGGTGGTACAAGGTACCGGCTGACGAAAGCCGGCGAGGAACTCGCCAGCATCGTCTGGGAACTGGGAACCTGGGGGCACCGCTGGGCGCGCAGTGACTTGTCCGAGGATGACCTGGATCCCTCCATGCTCATGTGGGATATACACCGGACTCTCAGGAAGGAGTATTTCGACCCGGAACAACGCACGGTGATACTGGTGGAGTTCACCGATTACGCCTCGCGCCTGCGCTATTGGTGGCTGGTCATAGAGAAGGGCGAGGTGGACGTGTGCCTGAAGGATCCGGGCCATGAAGTCAGTTTCCAGATCACGACGGACGTGAGAACCCTGACCGCTGTATGGATGGGTGACAGCACCATGGCACGGGAGATCCGCCGGGGCAGCATAACCCTGGCCGGGCCGAGACAGCTCAAAGAAGACATCGGGAAGTGGCTCGGCAGCAATTTTTACGCCTCGGTCAAACCGGCCCGGTAATGGGCTATAGTTCGACGGACAGATAACCAACCCTACGGGAGCCGGGTGTCATGGATTCAAGACTGTTTTTTGTGTTTGGCGACCTGGTGGCGAATATCGCGGTCGGCCTGATTGCAGGCTGGTTGTGTGCGCTGGTGGTGGGAACCAGTTGGAACATGTTGCCCGCCATGCTGGTGGCCATGGCCGTCGGCATGGTAGTGGGTTTCGTCCTGTTCTTTCCTTTTGGCATCTTTTTTGGGGCCATGGAGGTCATGCTGCCGATCATGTTCAGCGGCATGCTCGCGGGGATGGTGGTCGGCATGTGGGCGGCGATGGCCCCCGTATCCGACGGGGCCGCCGCGTTGACCGGCGCTATCTGCGGAGTGATCGGCATCCTGGTAATCTGGCTCGCCAACGCCGCACTGTGCGGCGTACGGGTACTGGATGAGGAGGACTGAGATTGGACACGAAAACGCAGGCAAAGTGGGATAAAGCCGCACCCAACTTCGATCTCATGGCCGGCCGCGGCGCCGAAAACCGCTGGCGACCTTACAAGCAGCAACTGTTCAACCACATGGAGGGAAAAATACTGTTCCTGGCACTGGGCACCGGCCTGGATATCGAGGCCTTCCCACCGGGCAAGACCATAACGGCGATCGACATCAGCCCGAAAATGCTGGAACAGGCGCAGCCCCGGATTGCGGCATACCAAGGGGAAATAGATGCGCAGGTGATGGATGTGCACGACATGGCGTTCGAAGACGGAACCTTCGACCAGGTGTTCACCTCCTGCACCTTCTGCTCGGTGCCCGACCCGGTCGGTGGTCTGCGCGCGTTGAAACGGGTGCTGAAGCCAGGGGGCGAGCTGTACATGTTCGAGCACACCGGCTCCAGGTACTATCCCTTCAAAGTCATGATGGACCTGATGACACAGATCACGAAACACATCGGACCCGACATGAACCGGACGACCGTGGAAAATGTGAAGGCGGCGGGCTATCGGGTGCGCGAGGTCAACAACCTGTTTCTGGACGTGGTGAAGACGATCAAGGCAGTCAACCCCGCCTGAGCTCCAGCTACTCAAACCCGACGGGTTTAAACGGACCGCGGCAGGCCGGGGCCAGGCAGGCCGCGCCTAACTGTCCCGTGGTGCGAAGCGACCGGCCAGGTCCGGTTTATCCCACGCCGAATACAGTGCATACAGCCGCTGCCTCGCCTGTCGCAACTGGGAGGGCTTCGCATTGGGATTGTTGCTGTACAACTCGTAGCTCGACAACAGCAGCTTCTCCGCTCCCGCGAGGTCACCCGAGGCCTGCAGCGCCGCGCCATGAATGCCGCGCGCCCGCATGGTCAACTCGTTGGACTCGGATAGCGCAGCCGTCAGGACCTCGTCGCCGGTCCGCGCCTGCTGCAGTGCCTCTTCGATCTGGCCCGACTTGAGCAGGACGTCGGCCAGTTCTATCTGGGTAAAAGCCGTCGCCGGGTGATCGGCGCCCATCGCTTCCAGTTGTATAGCGAGCGCCGCCCGCAGGTATTCCTCCGCCTTAGCCCGGTTGCCCGGGGTATTGTAGAGCTTTCCCAACAGGCGCAGGGTAATGGCCGTGGTAGGGTGTTCATTGCCGATAGTCGCCTGCTGTACCTCGAGGGCTTCCTTCGCGGTGGCGATGGCGGTGTCGATATCGCCCTTGTCGTAATAATTGCTGGCAAGGTTGGTGATCAACAGGCCCACCGCGGGATGCTCCTCGCCCAACAGTTCACGCTGCATGGCCAGCGCATCAAGATAGAGCGCTTCGGCCGCGTCGTACTTGTTGCGCACGCCGTAGGCACGCGCCAGGTTACTCATCGCCATGGCGGTGAGGGGGTGGGCGCCGCTGTACAGCTCGCGGTTCATCGCCAGGGTCTGTTCGTACAGTTTTTCGGATTTCTCCAAATCACCCGATATCATCAGCACCAGGGCGAGGTTATTGAGGTTTTCCGCAATATCCGGGTGGGGCTCGCGCCCCAGTATTTTCCAGCGCAGATCCAGCGATTCGCGCAAGCGGCTCTCTGCTTCGGCCATCTTGCCCTGGTCGAAAAAATTGAGCCCGACCTCCTCCATCGCATCGGCCACCGAGGGATGTTCAGGACCGAACAGGTCGAGCCGCTCCTGCAGCACCTGGTTCAGCAGTGGCTCGGCGAGTGCATATTCGCCGGTGCGATAATACAATTCAGCCCGCGCGGCCACGATGTCCACATGCAGCGGGGAGAGTTCATCACCCTCCTCTTCAAGAATTGTCTGCGCACGGTCGTACAGGGGGGCGGCCCTGTCGTACTCGGCTTGCTCCACGACTGCATTGGCCAGGTTGTACAGGGACCGGGCATATTCCTGCCGGGGAATGCCGGGTAGCGTCTCCCGCAGCTCGACCGCGTCCTCCAGCATGGCGGTGGCATCCCCGTACAGACCGAGGTTGGTATAAACCTTGCCGATGGTATCCATCAGCGAGGTCTGGATCTTGGGCTGGTCGCTGAGATCGCTGCGAATACGTTCGGCGCCCTTGGTGAGGATTTCTCGCGCCGTGATGCTTTTTCCCCTTGCTTCACTGGGGTCCGACACCGCGAACAGGTCGATCATGAAGTTGGCTGTCTGGCGCGCCGTTTCCGCCTCGACTTCCGCCCGGGCGCGCTGCCTCTCGGCCTCGTTGCGGGCAATGACGGCCATGGTTGCGAGGCCGATGGCGAAGATCATGCCAACAACGGCCGAGACGGTAATGAACGCCAGCCGGCGGTTGCGGCGGTGCAGTTCACGCTGCTTGAGATCGTCGAACCCGAGCCCCAGCATGCCGGCGATGAGTTTGATCTTGGCATTGGCCTTGCCATCTTTACCGGGGCGGGCATCCGCCGCTATCGGCTCGGCACGTTCCGTGGTGAGTTCACCGTTGTCATCCAACTGGTAACGTAAGGCGTGCGGGAAGCACTCCTTGTCTTCCTCGCCCGGTATACCGGAGCTGTAGGGTTCGCCGTCGACAATCAGCGAGAATACCCGGTTGGAGCGTCCCAGCCGCTTGTAGGCGAGGATTTCCTCGTTGACCCAGTGGGATTTCGCCGACGCCGTGGAACAGATCACGATGAGGGTTGCAGCCCCCTCCAGCGCCGCGGTCAGTTTTTCTCCCAGGTCGGTGGCACTGGCGAGTTCGTCACGGTCCCTGAATACCGGCGCCAGTTTTGCCGGTACCTCGCCAAACTCGGTTTTCTGGCCGACCAGGTGCTTCGGTAAGCGATAGGTTTCCAGCGAGCGGTGCAACCACCGCGCCCACTTCTCGTCCGCGTGGGCGTAACTGATAAACGCCCGGTACTTGAAGTGGTCGCCAGCCAAGCTGTCAGCCTCTCATCCTGCAGACTTTCTGGTGCTGCAGGCGCAACAGCTCCGGTATTCTTCTTATATTGTCGCGGTCCTTTTCCTTGTCTGATTCAGACAGCCGCTCCCAGGGAATGAGGTCGGGGTGCAGCATCTGGTCCTCGTCACGGATTTCGCCGTAACTGTAGCCCGCCAGGTGCTTGTCCGCCATCCAGCGGCGATGCTCGAGTTGGGCCAGTAACTCCAGAGCCTCGTCGTCCGGGGGAAACCGGACCTCGCTGGCCGCGGCGTTTTCACCGTACGCGGTACAGCCGCAGATCCGCAATTTGACGTCGATGTGGGCCGCGGCGCGCTGGTTGGCCAACTTTTTATGGGCGGGAAGCTCCGACCACGGTATCAGCGAGGCATTGGCCTCGGCGCTCTCACCCCTTTCTATCTGGGTCCGGGCATAATCGTTGTGTAGCGTCCTGGCCACCATGTCGAGCGCTTCGTGAACCACCACGTCGATGGTCAGGGTCTCGTCCAGGGTTTCGAAGTACTCGATGGGCTCGTGCGCGGGCAGAATGCTCTTGTCGATATCGATGGGCTCAAAGTCGTCATCGATAATCTCGGCGAGGAAATTCTGCTGGTTCAGGCAAACCACGAAATTCAAGGGCGGCAGACCCGCCAGCCGCCGCAGCCGGTTCAACCGCCGGGCACACAAGATGCCCTCCACATCCCGCAGCATCACCACGTAGCACACCTTGAAGGTCGAGGACTTCTGCATCCCCCGCCATTTCTCCTCGCTGATGGTCATGGGGTCGGCATAGACGAAATCGAGTTCGATGATCTTGTCGAGGTGCGGGTAACGGTAGAGAAAACGCTCCACCTCCTCCTCGTGCACACGCGAGCACAACACGGTGGCTCGCGGCAGGCGAAAATCCGTGTAATGCGCGGTCAGGGTCGCCTGCAGGATCATCTCCCTGGCGAGCGCATTGAAGCCGATAAACAACATGTGCATCGGTTCACTGGCCGCATCGGTCGGCAGATAGTACAGATCCGGCGCGCAGGTTCGGAATATATTGCGCGCGAACGTCTCCCGCCGGTTGAACAGGCGAATGGCAAACTGTGAGCGGTTGGTCTCAAAGAAGCTGTGGGCGCTGAACACCTCATAGATATCGGGCGCATCGACGCAGATAAAGCAACGCAGCCCGAGGTTGGCGGGCTCTCCGGCAACGCCCTCCTCGTAGCGTTGGGATCGCTGCTCCAGCTTTGTTATCTCTTTTGGCTTCAACCTCCTGGTCAGGCGCTCGGCAGCCTTGGCGATGGCGATATTGGCCTTGTCGTCGCTGGTACACAGGAAGAGCTCCTTGGCGTAGATCACCCGCGCATTGTGGAGGACCAGGGGATCCATGGCGTTGCCGTACACCACGATGGCGCCCAGGTGCTTCAGTTCGGCTGCCAGCGGATTCAGGTAGTCGTTATCGATCACCACCACCCGTTTGTCACTGCGAAAAAGATAATCCTTGGCAATCCGGAAACCGGTTTCGCCGACGCCGCAGATGACGACGAAACGGCGCTTGTAATACAGCAGCCAGTACAGGGATACCCGGTGCTTAAACTGGTTCCATACCGCCTTGCCGGCGGTATATAAGAGCACCGCCGGCGCCAGCGCCCGCGCAATCTGCAGGTGCAGGGGCCAACCCATACTCTCGTCCGGCCCCTCGAAGACGAATAACTGCAGGCTGGCGTAGGCGACATCCCACCAGGTATGCGTGCCACCTGCGTCGACGAACTGCATGATCTGGCCGTAACCAAAACAGCCCAGTACAAAGGCCAGGACCGCCAGCATACCGACCAGCGACCATTCGTGGCGGATGAGGAAGTTGGAGGGCTTAACCCCGGTGTTCAGGTGTTCCCATTGGGCACTGGCGGTGGGTGGCGGCATATCCGGCGTCTACCTGGTGATAGTGTCGCCTCAATGTAGCGGTAATGGACCTTCAGGAAAAGCCCGGATAGCCACTAGGTGTTTCAGTCAGGTTTGGATTTTGCGGGATTACAACCTGATGCTGCCAGGATCAACCAATACGTAAGCACCCCCCCTTTCCGGGGGTGCTATTAACACAAGATCTAAGGACCTACTGCGGCAGACCGGCAGCCAACCAAAGAAGGTGCCTGAGTTGGGCCCGCAGGTACCCAGTCGCATTTGACCACACCTCGTAGGGCCCTGCAGTGGTAGCCCCCTCGGGATCGGGAGGCTCGATGAACGGGGTGTCGCTTTCATTCTGTCCGTCCAGTGAAAAGGGATAGGCGTTATATGCCAGATCAAAATTGCAGCTGACAAGGTCTAAATAAAGATGTGAGTTTGGGTCTTCCAGCCGTCCTATAAATTCGTTGATATTGCCCACCATCCTTGAGTAGTTTTCCCGATCAAAATTGTTTCTGATCAAGTTCAGATAATACTGCAGGCTGGACTGGCCCGTACCGTAGCGGTCCATGCAGGGGCGAATCGCTTCCGCGTAGACCTCCAGTTCATGCAAGGTCCGCTCTGAAAGTCGCTTGTGGAGAGCGTAAACGAATGCTTCCTCGTCGACGCCTTCCGCCGGGCCGACCAGCGTCAAATGGTGGGGAAAGAGAGAGAACCCGTTGCCCCGGAAGCTGCCGCACTCGTTGACAGAGATGTTACGCGCAACCACGGGGATTTCTATACCACCATCAGTCGTATTTCCCTCGTAGTCTGCCCACCCTTCCTCAAGCTCGATCAGGTGTGGGATTTCCTGGAAATGGAAAACATCATTCGGGTCAGGCTCGAAATACTCGAGGTTGTTCGGCGCACGGAGGACTACCTCTCGATGCAGCGGGTCGAAGCCAACATCGCTCGGTTCCTTACAATCGAAGCCTGGCGCGTTTTCAATCCTGAGTTTGAGGATATCTGCTTCTACTTCAAGTGTACTGCGGATAACCAGGACATTGACAAACCGGTCACCGTTGTCATCCGCGATTCCGCAAAACTCTCCCGGGATATCCACGTCAGGTACGCCATCTGCGTCGACGTCAACACGCAATGGCTCAAGTTCGTTGCCAGGCTGAAGTTCCGCGAGCGTGAGACCGTTTACACAGTGGTCCCGGTCATCCTGACCGTCTGATATTACCGTCACACCTTGCTTGTACAGATCACCTTCGACCTTATTTGCGAACTCTGCCTCGAATGTGAAACCCTGCGCCAGTTTGAACTTGCATGCGTCTTCTGGTTCTCCCGGAGGAGGAGGACACTGACTATCACCCTCGTCCTCGCCGAACCTTATTGGACTATTGGTAAAGCCGATTACCCGGCACAATCCAGATGTCCCAGTGATTTCGGCACGGACGATACGCCTGGGGTCGGCGCCTTCGAAGTTGATCAGCACTTCGTGGTTGGGATTGGCACCTTCATCTGCAACAGCATTATCAGCATTGTCCCAGATTACCGGATAGGTTTTGCTGGTGCCCCCATATTCATTAAGCGTGACCTCGCAAACTTCACTGTTGCCTTTATAGTCGAGTTTGAAGCCCACCCACATTCCGTCGACATCGAAGGTATTGGTCTCGGGTGCATTTTCAGCTCCCACCAAATCAATTACCAGAGTTTCTCCGCGCTCTATATAGCCGTCACCGCCAATCCCGAAACCCGGTAATCCGTCAGCATCACATCCGTTCCAATCTAGGCTTCCGCCAAAGGCCTCTACTCTGACGTTTTTCCATTTCGACACATTAGGCTCGTCGGGGCTTAGCTGGGGATCAAAAACATCCAAGCGAAAATCCAGGTCGATCTGCGGTTCATCGTCTATACAAGCAAAATCAAACTTCATGGGCTCATTGTTGTAATCATCGGGCTTCGGAGCGGCCGAAACCTGAAAGGCAAACAACAGGAAAACAACGCCCAGACCCGCGCTAACGGTGGCAGACTTTACAGAATACATCAGGAGAACTCCTTGGCGGACACGGATCCGGGTGCCGCCGTTTCGATCGGATCTTGCACAGGAACAACCCAGCGCTTACGCCGAAACCTTAAAGTAGAACAGAAATCTGGTTTTGTGAAGGCCATGGCTAAAAAATACCCGGAGCGGCAAATTGCCCTCTATGAGACTCATCACTATCTAAATGACGTTGGCGCGGTAGGCAATTACCAACATTTACAGGCTCAAGCCATTCATCCAGTTGGCATGAAACCCATTGGGAACGCGGACCGGGATATGGATTTTCGCCAGCGGACCGCGTTCGACCTGCCCGGCATTCAGGATGGACAGATAAGCCCCCTCTTCCGGACTATGTACAAAGCACATCAGGAAGCCGTCTTCTTCTTTGTCACTGGCCGGGTCGGGCACATGGACCGGTTCGCCGGAATTACAACCTGCCCCGTAGTCCCAGACCTGGAAGTCGCCACTGTCCATGTCATAGGCGATGGTACCGTTATAGCCATGATTGGGGCCGTCTTCCCAGCTCTGGGTTGACGCGGCCGCGAAGCCGTAGCGGTACGGCAGGCCGCAGCGACGATCATCCGCACGGGCGAATTCACAGTGGGTGGTACCGACTTTTTCGTTGCCGACGGCGCCCATTTTCAGGTCCAGTGTTATGCGGTGCATGTTGCGCATCTGTGCTTCGATACCCGTCCCCAGGTGCCGGGAGATCGGCAGGCTGTCCATCCAGATGTAATCCACGTACAGCTTGTTGCCGCTCTGGAAGCCATTGCAGAAGTGCCAGCTGAAAAATGTCGGCGCCTCGAACCAGGTCTGCTCGCCGCTGTCCCGGTGCACAGCAACAATACGCGTGGGCCTGTCAGCTTCCCAGGCAAAGGGCTCACCGCCCTTCATCGCCGCTTCCAGGTCCGAATACGCAGGGGCGTAGAAGACCACGACATAGTCGCCACAAATCTGCATGTCGTGAATAATCGCCCGACGCTCATTGCCCATGTCTATGGGGAAGGACCGCTTGTGACGGCCATTCCTGTCGAAGATCTGGACTGTAAAATAAGGTGGTTGCCAGCACTGGGTGTTGGAAATCAGGTCGCCGTTGCGGGCGCAGATTTTGGGGTGTGCGGTCAGGCCATCGCCGGGCTTGAGAGCACCGTCGTAGTCCCACTCACCCACCGTGCTGAGGTCACTGTTCATAATGTGGGGAAAGCCCGCTTCCCACAGCGCCATCAGTTTGCCACCGTGCAGGAGAATATTGGTATTGCCCGAGTTTTTTACCGGGTTGGGCGAGCCGCCTGCGGCAACAACCTCGTCGTCGACGGGCGTCAACCTGCCCAGGCTGCCATAGCAGGAGCGGCCCAGTTTTTCCTCCACCTGGAAGCCCTGGGTACGCACCCAGCGGTTGCGGTAGTGGGCGCGGCCGTCTTTCAGGTAGACCGCGTGAATCATCCCGTCACCGTCAATGGGATACACGTAGTGATTGGGCTGCCAGGCGATGTTCGGCCCGTTGCGCATGAAGGCCCCGGTGATATTCGGCGGTATCGTGCCCTCGACGCGCAATCCCCCCTCACCCTCGTCGAAACTGCACTCTGCCAGCACCGGCGCATAGTTACCCTGCAGGTAGGGGAAGCGCTCTAAATCCATTTCAGGCCGTGACGTCATCGAGCTCATTGCGTTACCTCGACTACAGCAATCGCGTTCCGCGCAGTAAGCAACGCAGTGCGTTCGGGGTATCTGGTGATCATGGCTGTCCTTATGCTCTGTTCGACTGAGGAGATGGTCCCGCTAAAATAAAAACCGGACGACCTGTTTATATTAATGTGGAGGTTTCCCTGCTGTAAAGCGGGAATTGCCGGTGAGCCTCTCCTCGCGACCGGATAAAGACAGGTCCCGGCTCACAGGCTTACACTGGTGGCCATTGCTGAGGAGACTGCCACCATGCTGATCTGGACCAAACGCCTGCTGCTCGTCCTGGGGATCCTGTCCCTGGTGACCACCAATATCCTCACCCTAACCAGTGTTGCCTTCAATACAGCCCTGTCCGGCCTGGTGGGCACGGCACTGGGGGTACAGACGGTCTCCGGGCTGCTGGCCAGCCGGGCGGAGCGGCAGCAAAAGGTGATAGCCCGGCATAAAGCCGTTGCGACCAGCCGGAAAGCCGCGGCCCGCAGGTTCGGCGCCCGACTCACCGCCCGGACCAAACGCGTCGCCGCCAAAAGCCTGGCTGCCATACCGGCGGAGTCCATTCCCATGATCGGCATAGGGGTCCTGATCGCCGACACCGGATACGAGTTATACGCGGCCTGCGAGACACTGAATGATCTGGACCGGCTCTACGCGGACCTGGAGATGGAGGACGAAACACCGGACGAGGTACTGCGCAGCGTCTGCAACCCGGAGCTACCCGATACGGCGAGAGTCTGGGACGAGGTGGTCGAGAAAAGCGGCGAGTGGCTGGACCGACTGGTGAACGCCAGCTGGGAACCATAGCGCCCATTCTGGCGGCCCGTGTCACGCTGCCCCAAATCAGGGCAATAACGGGCTGATACTAGGGCCCCACATACACGACGTTATCCTGTTGCGGGTCCGGCGTGCCGGTTTTCCAGCGCACCGAGCCGAAGGGACGGTCGAGACCGCGCCGGATTCGCCTGTCCTGACCCTCGATAATGAAGATATCCACCTTGCGCTGGGCTTCCATATCGGCCTGGGTGAAACGGTCTCGCATGCGCAGGTAATCTGCCCAGGTCGGGAGATAGTAGCGTTCCGTCCACAGATCCGGTCGTGCGATATCACGGGTGATCGACCAGTTGAACGCGCCATTGCGCAATCTCATACGCCGCAAATCCAGCATCGCGTCATAATAGGCACGGGCATTTTCCGGCGCTATCGGGTAATCGACCTCGATCACCACGGGCCCCGAGCGCAAGGTAATGGCCAATCCCACCTCGGGCTCGTTAGCCATGGCCACCGACTCCGCGCCGGCCTGATCGATCTCGGGCAGTCGCAGGATCAAGGCCAGTAACGGCAGGGCAAGCAGGAACACGCCCGACGCAACGAGTGCCGCCTCTATGGACCAGGTGCTGGCAACGGTTCCCCAGAACCAGGCACCGACTGCGATGCCGCCCGTCAGAGACGAGGAAAACAGCGACAGCGCCCGGGCCATGACCCAGCGCGGCGCGGTGAGTTGCACGGAGATGTTGAACAGCGCGATGGTCACCATGGTCGCCCCACCGACCAGGAGCAGTCCGCTGCAGGTCAGTATCAGGGACCGGCTGAAACCCACGGAAACCAGCGCCAGGCCACCCACGACGGCCAGTACAGACACGGCTTTTTCCACCCCCAGGTGGCCACGGATGAAGTTGATCGCCAGCGCTCCGGTGACGGCGCCCACGCCGGTGGCGCCCAGCAGGATGCCGAATGTGGCGGCGTCGCCAGCAAGCAGTTCCTTGGCCACCAGCGGCGCCAATGCCGTGGCGGACGCACCGGCCAGCCCGAATATGAACGACCGGGCCAGAACGGTGCGAATGGGATGGGAGTGCACGGCGTAGCGCACCCCGGAGACGATGGCACGGGTAATGTGCTCTGGGGGCAACCGGGAGGGAACACTGCCGCGTTTCCACAGGTAAAAAGCCACTATCAGGGGCAGGTAACCCAGGGCATTCACCGCGAAAGCGGCCTGCGCGCCTGCGGCTAACACGATGAATCCACCGATCGCCGGGCCAAAACTCCTGGCCAGGTTATAGCTGATGGTGCCCAACGCGATCGCAGCCGGCAGATCCGCCGATTTGACCTGTTCGCCGATGGACGACTGCCAGGCGGGGTTATACAGGGCCACCCCCATTCCGATCAGGGAGCAGAAGGCAAGCAGCAGCCAGGGGCTGGTCAACTCGAAAAACGCCAGGCCCGACAATATCGACCCGAAAAAAGCCGCAATACCCAGGCCCAGCATGGCGACCTTGCGTCGATCGAAGGTATCCGCGATAGCCCCGGCGGGAAGCGCCACCAGCATCAGGGGCAACATCATCGCGGTCTGGACAAGTGCGACCATGTCGGGAGAATTCGTGAGCCGGGTCATTTCCCAGGCCACACCGACGCCCAGGATCAACTGGCCGAAGTTTGAAAGAAAGCTGGCACTCCAGATACGGCGAAATACCGGTTCACGCAAGGGCGCGAGTGCCGCACCTTTCGTCGCGGGTTGCGCACCACCGACCTCGCCGTCACCGCTAATATCAGGATCCTGCTTCACACTGATTGCCGTGTACCTTTTGCACTTGTACTGGGGAAAAGGTGCATTTTACTATGCCTTGATGTGTAGGTACTCAGAATCTGATCGGCGTGACGGGTTTACTGGCCAGCCGGGTGGGAGCCGTGATCAACATGACCGCTGAAGAAGCGCCGCTCGACCCCGAGCAACCGATCATCGACGCTCACCTGCATCTCTGGGACATTTCTCCCGCATCGGGCCCGGCTGAATTTCCCCACCGATTTCTCCTCTCCGACGCCAACCAGACGATTGAACGCAGTGGTCAGCGGATCACTCACAGCATATACGTCGAATGTCATGCCATGTATCGCCGGGACGGACCACCGGAAATGCGACCGGTGGGCGAAGTGGAGTTTGCCAATGGCCAGGCGGCAATGAGCGCCTCCGGCCGGTACGGCGCCTGCCGGATGGCGGAGCGCATCGTGGGCAATGCGGACCTGTCACTGGGGACGGCTGTGAAGCCGGTGCTGGAGGCGCTTTCAGCCGCAGGCGGGGAGCGATTCTGCGGTGTACGCAACAGAACCGCATTCAGCGCGGCGGGCCTGTTTGGTTCCCCCGGTGACCCGGGCCTGCAGGACCGGCTCCGCGACACGCAGTTTCAGGCCGGCGCCCGGATTCTGGCGGATATGGGTCTCTGCCTCGATGTCTGGTGCGTGCACAGGCAACTGGACAGCCTCGCCGACCTGGCCGATGCCCTGCCCGATCTCTGCATCGTGCTGGATCATATCGGCACACCCGAGTTACGCGGAACGGGCCCGGACCACGTGGCCGAGGTGCAGGCCGACTGGCGAACGAAAATCAGCCATCTCGCCCTGCGACCCAATGTCGCGATCAAACTGGGGGGCCTGGGCATGGATATCTCAAGGCCCATTGGCAGCGTGGCGGGCACCGTCTCCTCGGAGACCCTGGCAGACCTGTGGCGCCCCTGGTTCGAATACTGTATCGACGCTTTTTCTCCCCGGCGCTGCATGTTCGAGAGTAACTTCCCGCCGGATCGCGCGGCGGGCACCTACGGTGCGACCTGGAACGCATTCAAGCGTATCGCCCGCCAGTATTCCGCCGACGAGAAGGAACAGCTGTTCCGCCAGACCGCCGCAAAAACCTACGGCATCACATCGCTTTAGGCAGCACCAGAATTCCATCCCCGATGATCAGAATCTGCCGCACGGGAAGGGCCCGTGCCCGTAATTTTCAGGCAAATCGAGACACAAAACTCTCCTGCGGGATTGCGTCAGCCAGGGTTGGGGAAAAGAAGATTGACAGCATCCCCGGAAAGGTTGACAGTTGCCGCCACGCCAGCTTTACCGATGGCGAGATAGTCAGTACTAGCTTCGGTAACGCTGCATCCTCTTGATAAAACTGAACGATGGAGCATTCAATATGTTAACCAGCAAATGCAGAGCACTGTGTGCGGCATTGGCGGGCATCGCCTTGTCAATCGCAAACACCGCAATGGCAATAACCCACGGCGAACTGGATGGCGACGGCCATCCGGCGGTCGTCCTGATAGTGATGGACGTCGACGGAGGCCCAGCCTTTCGCTGCAGTGGAACCCTCATCGCACCCACCTTCGTGTTGACCGCAGGCCACTGCGCGGGGGAACCCGGCGAATTCTCCGGCATTCGCATCTTCACCGAGTCCGACGTGGATAATGGCGACAACAATTATCCATTTGGTGACGGCAATAATACGATCAAGGCGGTTGCCTGGGCCTCTCACCCGGAGTATACGAATCAGGCCTTCTTCCTCCACGACGTGGGGATGATCAAGCTGTCCGAGCCGGTAGATCTCGACGTCCTGCAGTATGGCCAACTACCTAATCCTGACAGTAACGATCTGATCAAAAAAGGCCGGAAGAAAAGCCGCTTTACCTCGGTCGGTTATGGACTGCAGCGCATCACCTCCGACCCCACCGGGAATGCCCCCTTTTCAGGGCTTCGTATAAGAATGTTCTCCAACCCGTGGTTGGTGCAGTCCAATACGCCGGGCTTTACCGGTGATTTTTCCTTGCTGCTGTCCAACAATGCCGCCACGGGGGGAACCTGCTTTGGTGACTCCGGCGGGCCGAACTTTATCGGCGATAGCATGATTGTCGCCGGGGTGACCTCGTTTGGCCTGAACGGTTCCTGCGGCGGTACCGGCGGTGTGTTCCGCGTTGATCGGCAAAATGTACTGGATTTCATAAACAATTTCATATCCAGCCATCCCTGACACCTGCCAAAGGGGTCCTGTGCGGGTGTTTACACTCGCACAGGCTCTCCCGATAAAACGGCAAGACCCCTGTCGCAGTGAAATCCCGCGCCAGCGCGAGTAGAATCCCGCGATGCGACACGGCAGCTACGACAGCGATCCAGACACCAGAATCAACTGGCGCATCATCCGGCACCTGATTCCCTACCTGCTGGAGTCTCGCTACCGCGTGGCCCTGGCCATGGCCTGCCTGCTGCTCGCCAAGGGCGCTATCCTGCTGATTCCCTTCCTGCTGAAGTACCTGGTCGACTCGCTGGAACAGCAGGATCTGCAGAGCGTGGCTCCGGCCCTGCTCATGGGGCTGGTACTCGCCTACGGTGCCGCACGCTTCTCGAACGTGTTCTTTGCCGAACTGCGCGATACGATCTTCGGCAAGGTGACCGAGCGGGCCATGCGCCGCATCGGCCTGCAGGTATTCCGTCACGTGCATGCGCTGGACCTGGAATTCCACCTGAACAGGCGCACGGGCGGATTGGCCCGTGATATCGAGCGCGGCATAACGGGCATCAGCTTCCTGATGCGATTTTTCGTTTTCAACATTGCGCCTACCCTGTTCGAGATCGCGATGGTCGTGGGCATCCTGCTGTTCAACTACGGGATCAGTTTCGCCCTGATCACGTTGGTGTCTGTCAGTGCCTACGGCCTGTTTTCCCTGCGCGCAACGGAGTGGCGCACTCAGTTTGTGCGCGAAATGAATGCCGCGGACTCGGCTTCCAATACCCGTGCGGTCGACAGCCTGCTCAATTTCGAGACAGTGAAGTACTTCACCAACGAGGAGTTCGAGGCCCGGCGCTACGATCGCGAACTGGCGAACTGGGAGCTGGCGCGGCGGCGCAACCGCCTGTCCCTGTTCGGCCTGAACGGCGGCCAGGCGCTGATCATCGCGATTGCCCAGACCAGCATGATCGGTCTCGCAGCCTGGCAGGTACGTGAGGACATACTCACACTGGGCGATTTCATCCTGATCAACCAGTTCATGATCCAGCTGTTCCTGCCGCTGAACTTCCTCGGTTTCGTGTTTCGCGAGATCAAGGGCTCGATGGCCAATATCGAAGCCCTGTTCACACTGATGGCGGTCAAGCCCGGGGTGGTGGATGCCCCTGACGCCAGGCCCCTGGCAGTTGGCGCGGGTCGCATCGATTTCGAGCACCTGGACTTCGGTTACAGCGCCGACCGCACCATCCTGCGCGATGTGAGCTTTTCGGTAGCGGCCGGCCACAAGGTGGCCGTGGTTGGTGCCAGCGGGGCGGGCAAATCCACCCTGGTCAAGTTGCTGTTCAGGTTCTACGACCCGGACGGCGGCCGCATACTGGTGGACGGGCAGGACATTCGGCAGGTGACCCAGGCTTCACTGCGCCGGGCAATCGGCATCGTCCCCCAGGATACGGTGCTGTTCAACGACAGCATCTTCGAGAATGTCCGCTACGGCAACCCGGAAGCCGACGACGACCGGGTGCGCGAGGCTATCCGCCTGGCACACCTCGATGCCTTTATCGCGGCCCTGCCCCGCGGCGCCGACACGCTGGTGGGCGAGCGCGGTTTGAAGCTCTCGGGGGGTGAGAAACAGCGCGTTTCAATCGCCCGCACCATCCTCAAGCGCCCCCCCATCCTGGTCTTCGACGAAGCGACCTCCTCACTGGACAGCAAATCAGAGCGGGCCATTCTCTCCGCGCTGCGGGAAATATCCAGGGACCACACCAGCCTGGTCATCGCCCACCGCCTGTCCACCGTGGTCGACGCGGACACCATCGTGGTGCTGGATGATGGCAGGGTGGTCGAGAGCGGTTCACACCGGGAACTGTTGAACCATGGAGGACGCTACGCAGAGCTCTGGCGGGCGCAGCAGAAGCAGCTTGATGGGCAGGCGGACAGCGATTAGTCTGCACCGATTATCAGCGGCACGTTGTCCAGGGACGGGAACACTAAACATGAAGCCATACATACCGGGCGCCGAGGCCGTGTTCGCACTCCATGTGCTGTGTGATCCACCGACCCCGATCGGTGCCATGCAGGGCGGTAACGGCCTCATGATCCCCATCACCGGCGGCAGCGTCAGTGGCGACCGCCTTCGCGGCGAGGTCATGCCGGGGGGAGCCGACTGGGCGGTCATGCACGACGATGGCCTGGCGATAGTGAATGCCCGTTACGCCATCAAGGCCGATGACGGCACCATCATCCAGGTGTTCAACGCGGGCAGGAATCGGATTGACCGGAGCAGCACGGACACCATGCCCGTCCAGTTGACCACGCCCCGTTTTATCGCACCTGATGGGCCTCACCAGTGGCTCAATGAGGGCGTCTATGTCGGGACCCTGCTCCCCGACCTGTCCGGCGACGGGTTGGCGGTCGATATCGTCATCTTCAGGATGGTGTAGGCCAACGGTGTCGGCTCAGGGACTGTTGCGCCGGCTGCTGGGGAAACTGCTCCAGCTGCCGCCCCGGGGCACAGGCAGTATCCAGATCGACAGGGATATTCCCGTTCCCATGCGCGACGGGGTGGTCCTCATGGCGGACCACTACTACGGCGGGCAGCGACCAGCCGGACCGGTCGTGCTGATTCGCAGCTCCTATGGCCGGGGCAAGCTGTTCGGCTTGATCGCCGGCTTGCTGGCGGAACGCGGTTTCCAGGTACTGGCACAGAGTGTCCGAGGCACGACGGGGTCGGGTGGCAAGCTGGACCCGATGCGCCAGGAGCAGGCGGACGGCGCGGATACCGTGGACTGGGTTCGCGCCCGGCCCTGGTTCACCGGCAAGCTGTTCACCTTCGGCCCGAGTTATCTCGGCAATGTGCAATGGGCCATCGCCAACGGGTCCGGCGACAAACTCGACGGCCTGGTGCAGATGATGACCCTGTCCAACTTCCGCGACGAAACGCTCGGCTCCGGAGGATTCACCCTCGCCGGTTCGCTGGGCTGGACCCAGCTCATGCAGGGACTGGCGGGGAACGAGGCCGACCTGAAAAGAGCGCGGCCCCGGCCGGGCGATCTCGATCACGTGTTCTCGCATTTGCCCCTGGGGACGATAGACCAGGCGGCTTTCGGCACAACCGTCACCTGGTGGCGGGACTGGGTGAGGCACGACGATCCGGAAGATCCCTGGTGGCACGCGATCGATCACGGGCCCGCAGTGGCGGAACTCCGTGCACCGGTGACGATGGTCGCGGGCTGGCAGGATATTTTCCTGCCTTTCCAGCTCAAGGATTTTGAAGCGCGACAGGCGGCGGGCCGGGACACCTGGATCACGATCGGACCGTGGAATCACTCCGCGCCTGGCGGCATGGTGGAAGGCCTGCGCCAGGCCATCACCTTTTTTTCCGCCCTGGCAGCGCAGCGAAGGCCATTCCCGGATCGCGACCGGGTCAGGCTCTTCCTGCAGGGTGCCGGTGTCTGGCGCGACTATCCCAGCTGGCCACCTCCCGGCGGGCAATCGATCCACCTGTTTCTCGGCTCAGGCGGCATCCTGTCGGACTCGGCACCGGACGAGGAGGCCAGCGACGGCTATACCTATGACCCGGCGGACCCAACACCCGCGATCCACGGACCACAGGTCATGGGCGGCAAGAGAGTGCGCGACATGAAAGCCCTCGAGGAGAGGGCTGACACTCTCGTCTACACGGGTGCGGCCCTGGCTCGCGACCTCGACGCGATCGGCCCGGTGCAGGCTGAACTCTTCATTCGCTCTGACCGGGACCACACTGACTTCTACGTTTGCCTGTGTGACGTCGACAAAAAGGGGCGCTCACTGCAGGTCGTCGACGGCTATGTCCGCCTGCGGCCCGGCAAGCCGGCACTGGACGCCTCGGGGGTACGCGAGGTCACCATTGACTGCTGGCCGACGGCCTATCGATTCAAGCGCGGTCACAAGCTGCGGCTGATCGTGGCCAGTGGCGCCCACCCCCGGTACGCACGCAACCTGGGCACTGGCGAGCCGCTGGCTACCGCGACGACCATGGTGCCGGCGCAGCAGGAGATCCTGCAGGGTGGACGCTACCCGTCCTCGGTCTGTTTGCGGGGCACATCGCCGTAAAGCAATCGCAAATAATTGCGATACTGCTTCAGTTGATTGACCAGCACGTACTTATCGTCGAGTACCCGCGACAGGATAATGCCTCCCTCAATCACCGAGCTGAGCATATCCGCCAAGGTATCCAGGTCGACCTCGATCGCCGCCTCCCGGGTTTGCTCAATCTTAAGCAACTGCGCGCGGAACAGCCTGCGCCAATCGAGGGTTCCGCCCGCCAGCAGCGCCTTGATGTCCTCATCGAACAACTGGCTGGCATAGGTGTAGGACGCCACCAGGCAACCCGGGTGCACATAGGTCATGTTTTCCATCGCCTCAGCCAACAGGTTGACGAAGATCAACATCTGCTGCAATGGGTCCTCGCTCAGGGTATGAGCTCGCTCAAACAGGGACTCAAAGACATCCCGGTCAGCTTCCAGGTAGCGTTCGATGAGCCCGCGGGCCAGGTCGTCCCGACCGCTGAAATGGTAGAAAAAACCGCCCTTGGTAATGTGCGCGCCCTCGAGCACTTCGTCAATTGACACGCCCGAGAATCCCTTTTGCAGCACCAGTTGCTCGGCCACCGCCAGGATTTTTTCGCGTCGATCCTCCCCTCGTTTGGCCATAATGCACCTATCTAATGCCGCGGTTACTGTACCTCGAGTACAGCTTAGCCGCTCCCGGGTGATTTTAAACCCGCCACCTTCCCGATTACCCCACCTATCCCGTTGATAAAGCTGAAGAAATTCGATCAGTTACGAAAAGCACCCGGAGTTCACTATCCCTCCAAGGCTGCCGGTAATAAGCTTTCACCACGTCAGCAACCACTGCCCGGAGGCATCGAGATGACACGCTATCGCACCAATCTTCCCCAACTCAGTGACAAACTGTTTCTCACCGATGGCGGCCTGGAGACGACCATGATATTTCACCATGGCATCGACCTGCCAGAGTTCGCCGCCTTCGACCTGCTGTCCTCCCCCACGAGCCAACGGACGCTGCTGGAATACTACGAGAGCTACGCCAAACTTGCCCGAGATAACGGCCTGGGCTTTATCTTCGAGAGCGTCACCTGGCGCGCAGGCCCCGACTGGCTGCGAAAAACGGGTTACCCAGAGAATGCCCTGGCCAGGATCTGCAGCGACTCCATCGAACTACTGCTGCCCCTGCGGGACAAGTACCAGAACGAGAATTCACCGATGGTGATCAGCGGTCAGCTGGGTCCACGGGGCGACGGATACAACCCTGAGGGGCTCATGTCCGCAGAGGAGGCACAGGCCTACCACAGCCGCCAGGTCGATGCGTTGGCAGCCACGGAAGCCGACATGATCTCCGCCCTGACGCTGAATTACACCGGTGAGGCCATCGGTATCGCGCGAGCAGCCGAGGACGCGGGCCTGCCCTGCGTGCTGTCTTTCACCGTGGAAACAGACGGCAGGCTGCCGACCGGCCAATCGCTGGCCGACGCCATCGCGGAAGTGGATGCCGCGACGAACGCCTCGCCCGCCTACTACATGATCAACTGTGCGCATACGAGCCATTTCGTTGACGTGCTGGACGATTCGGACTGGGTCAGGCGCGTACGAGCGGTCCGCGCCAACGCCTCCTGCCTGAGTCACGCAGAACTGGATGAGAGCGAGACACTGGACGACGGCGACCCGGTGGCATTCGGGGTTGAGCACTTCCACCTGCGCCAGCGGTTTCCCCACATCAATGTCCTGGGCGGTTGCTGCGGCACCGACATTCGGCACATCCGGGCGCTGGTGGACACCACGCTGAGGGCTGTCGCGTGACCTATTCTCTATCCTCACAGGACAGGGACTTCAAAAACCAGTTCGAAAGCTGCCGGTTTCCGGCAGCTGATTTCGATCACAAATCCCATATCCGACTGGCCTATGTCTACCTCGCCGGGAATACACCGGATGAATCGGCCGGACAGGTAAGGAAGTCCCTGAACCGGTTTATTCGTCATGCCGGCGCCGATCCCGCCAAATACCACGAGACCCTGACCTGTGCCTGGGTCTACGCGGTGAATCATTTTATGGAAAGATCCAGTGGGGCACGGTGTTTTGACGACTTCATCGAACAGAATCCCGCGCTGCTGGACAGCAGGATCATGTTGTCGCATTACTCGGCCGAGCTGCTGTTCTCGGCCACCGCGCGAGACCGGTTTGTCGAGCCGGACCGCGAACCAATCCCGCGGCGCCATCGCTGACTGATCGGGCCGGGAGGCCCGGACCGGCGGAAATCAGGCAATCGGGCATATCCGGGCTTCGGCATTGGCCCGGTTTCAGGTACAATGCGCGCGGCCACCAGGGAGCCAGACAGCGAGAATCCGCCTGGCGCGGAAACCTGGCCATCGCCGAACGCCAGCAGCTTGGCAGGCCGGCCTCCTGGACGCCTCCGTTTAGCCCTTATGGGCCAACCATCTGATTGATTTTTATAGATTTTCTATAAAAACCCGTCTCCGGCTATACCGGGGAGATGGTGCCGGGATACCAGGCCAGGACTGAACGGTCACTACCAGCAACCCACCGACGCGATCGCGGTATCGCGCGGTACGAACATTTGGGAAACATCGTATGTTAAGCGTCAACAAACTGGAAAAAGTCATCGAACTGGAAGAACAACTGCGCACCGAGTACCAGGGCCAACTGGACGAAAAGAAGGCCCAGATCGAGATTCACGTCAGGCAGGAATCAGAACTGCAGGCGACTATTGAATCCCAGCAGGCAACTATCGCCAGGCAACTGGACACCATCACCGAGCTGGCGGCGAAGGCCGAGGCCAACCAGCAGGTGGAACAGCTCAATCGCGAGCTGAACAACCGGGCGGGAAACCTGCAGGAGGAAGTGGCCGAGCTGAAAAAGCGCGTGAAGGCGCTGCAAAAGGACCTGGCCCAGACCCGGGAAGAAAACAAGGCCCTGAAGCAGTTCGATCCCGCCCGGATGAAAAAGAACCTGGACGCCAACAAGAAAAAAGTGGCGGAGCAGACCCGCGCCAACGAGCTGCTGCAAAAATCCGTGGGCAAGGTAAAGAGCGAAAAGGCCGAGCTGCAGCAGAAGGTCAGCGAGTTGGAAGCCCAACTCACCGAACTGCAGGCCGACCTGGACCCGGAGGAAGCGGCAGCCTGATCAGGCCGCCTGCGGACTGACCATAACCCCGGGCCGGGCTTCCGTGGCCCGGGTGCCCTCGAAGGTGGGTATGCCGTTCACCAGGGTGAGGCGTACCGGAGCCGGCTGTCGCGTCCAGCGCCAGGTGTAACCACCCTTGCCGTCGGGGACGTCGTAGACCCGTTCCATATCCCGTGACTCGATTTCGTCCAGCCTGAACACGGTAACATCAGCGCGCTTGCCCACCACCAGTTCGCCCCGGTCCGGAAGGGAAAAGTGGCGGGCCAGCTTGCCGGTCATGGAATGGATGGCCTCCTCGAGGCTGATCCTGCCGGTATCGCGCACCCAGTAAGTCAGCAGCTTGATATTCTCTCCACCGCCACAGAGCATCTGCCCGTGGGCGCCGCAATCATTGATATTGCCCGCCGCCATGGGGTCCCTGATCAGCGCTTCCACCACATCCTCGGTCATGGCGAAGGGCGGCATGGTCACGGTGGACTCCAACCCGTTGGCCAGCAGCCACTCGGCCATGGCATCGGAGGGATGTTCGGCGCCGATCTGCCGCTGGTACTCCCCCAGCGTGAGGTGGATGGGGCCGGTCCCGTTGTCGCTGTTCAGCAGCTGTAAATTCTCGGCGCGCCCCTTCGGAAACGGCGAGAACTCGAAGGTTTCCTCATCCCAGGACTTGCGGGCCCGGGCGCGCCACTCCGGGTCGCGCAGGAGGGCGGTCTTTTCCTCGTCAGTTTCGGCGGTCACGACCTCATGCCAGACGTAGTCATTGCTCTGGGCAAATATCAGCGAGCTCTGGACGCTGAGGGTCGAGGTGACGGGGATATGGGCAAAACCGGTCCAGAAGTCGAGTCTCCGGGCCTTGAGCTGTTGATGCAGTTCCACCAGTGGCGCCTGAATACCCATCAGGTCACGCTGGAATTCCAGGGTCGGCACCCCGCCCCACTGCACCCGCACATTCAGGCCGTCGGACAACCGGGCCAGGCGCTGCAGGGATTCCCCGGCGGTCATGTTCCGGAATGTGTCCAGGATGATCTGCAGACTGCTGCCGGGATAGCGGTCCAGCACCTCCATCAGGGCCCGGAACTCGGCGTCGTCCGCCTTCAGGCTGGGCACGGGACGGTCCTCCCCGTCGTGGTCCATCAGGTTGGAGGACAGTCCCATGGCGCCGGCCTGCATCGCCTCGTCCAGCATGACCACCATGCGCCCGATCTCCTCCGGGGTGGCGGCGCGCTGCCAGGCTTCCAGTCCCATGACGGCCAGGCGCAGGGCGATATGCCCGCAGTAGACGGCGTAGTTCAGCGGCACCCGGCAGTTGGCCACCATGGCGTCCCTGTACTCCGGCCAGCTGCGCCAGTTCCAGGGCAGGGAGTCCAGGAAGGGTTCCTCGGGGATATCCTCGAAGAAGGAAAAAATCTTGACCACCTCGCGCCGGGCGGCCTCGTCATCGGACAGGGGCGCGGTGGAGAACCCACAATTACCCATAACCTGGGTAGTGGCGCCGTAACCGGGCAGGGGATCGAGACGGTTGTCCCACCACATGGCGCCATCGTAGTGCGTATGGGACTCGATGAAGCCCGGGGCCACGATACAGCCTGTGGCGTCGTAAACACGATCATCCTGTGCCGGCAACTGGTCACCAATTTCGGCGATCAGGCCGTCGCGCAGGCGTACGTCCGCGCGGTAGGCCGGGGCGCCGGTACCATCGACCACGGTACCGTTCTTAATCAGGAGGTTCTCGACCTGGCTCATGTTGTGCTTCCTGTGGCAGTTGGGCTAGGGCCCCAATTTACCCCTGTAACGGGACCGACTAGTATTAGTATTGCATCAAATACTTGGATGATTCTGTCAACATGAGTCTCCGGAGCGACACCGCCGACACACTCTATGAAATTCTCGCCGGCAAGCGCGTCTCCCGCGCCCGCCTGGAGCGCGCCTGCGACTGGTTCGAACAGCTGGATACACCGCTGGACCGCCGCAGTTTTCTGGCCTACACACAGGTTCTACAACGGGAGCTGGATTCCGCCAGCCCACTGGCGGGACTGGTGCCCAAGTGGCGACACGCGCGGCGCGGCAAAGACCGGTTTGACGAAGACTCGGCTGCCGCTTTCTTGCAGGATTACACTGCACATCTGGACCCCAACCTCCTGTTTCGCGCGCCGATCACCGCCGGCTACGCCCGCTGGGAGCGCGCCCTGCTGCAACAGGGCTTCGCCTTTGCCAGCCAGAGCGAGCAGGCCTGGAGCCTGCTCTACTGTGACCGCGGCGGTGCCCGGCTGCGCGCCGCAGGTCGTGACCTGCCACTGGTGCCCGGGCAGGTGCTGTTGGTGGCGCCCGGAGCCCCGTGTAGCCTGCAGCCCCTGCCGGATTGTGATGAGTGGGCCTACTACTGGGCGGTCTTCCACCCCGACTCCCGTTGGCGCAACTGGCTGATCTGGCCGCACTTCGCGACCCGCATCAGCCACCTCAGCCTGCCGGAGGACGTGCAGCCGGCGGTTTCCGCCACTTTCCTGGAACTCGAACACTGCCTGCAGTCGGCGCGTCCCATGGCCACGGAACTTTCCCACAACCTGATGGAACAGTTGATTCTGCGCTGCCGGGCCAGCCTGCCGAGCGAATTCGAACCCCATCGCGACCCCCGTATCGAGCGCGCTCGCGCCTTCGTCGAGGAACATTTCGACGAGGCCTTCACCCTGGAGGACGTTGCCGGTGCAGCCAGCATGTCCGTGTCGAGGCTGGCCAGCCTGTTCCGGCAGCAGTGCGGTCTCAGTGTACTGGGCTACCGGGACGAGTTGCGCATGGTGCAGGCAGCCCAGTTGCTTCGCAACAGCTCGATGTCGATTGCCGCCGTGGGTGCGGCAGCAGGCTACCCGGACCCGGCCTACTTCTCACGCACCTTCAGCCGCCATGTGGGCGTTTCACCGCGCGAATACCAGCAGCAGGGATAGACAAGGGCCCGGAGCAAAAGCCTGCGGCGACACGGCTCGGGTCGCTGTACGTTGGTTTGTATACTAATCTAGGAACAAACCATCGCGCTCAATGGATATGCTGTCACGCACAAACCGCCTGCTGCCCCGGTTGCTGCTCGCCGCCACCCTGATCCCGGTGGCGCAGTTCACGGGAGCCAGGGAAATTTCCAGCTCTGCCCGGGTCAACGAGGACGGTTCGCTGCGTATCGACGGCCGCACGATCTACCTGACCGGCATCCATATCCCCGATACCGGCAACACCTGCGCGACCTACCGCCAACCCTCGGTGTGCGGCTCGCGCGCTTATGTCGCCCTGGACTTCAAAATCCAGGGCTTCGTGCGCTGTGAAATCCTGTCCCGCAACGAGGACCGCAGCCTGGTGGGCCGCTGCCGGGTCAACGCCAGTCAGTTCGATGACGGCGAGGACCTGAGCGCCTACCTGCTGGAACGAGGCTGGGCCGTGGCGCTGCCGGACGCCCCGGTTGAATACCAGGCACTGGAAAAAATTGCCCGCTCCCGCGGACTGGGCCTGTGGGGATTCCCGGTGGAGCTTCGATGAGTTACGACGACAACAATATCTTCGCGCAAATCCTGCGCGGCGAGGCGCCGGCGTTCAAGGTCTACGAAACTGACCAGGCGCTGGCGTTCATGGACATCATGCCCCAGGTGCCGGGCCACACCCTGGTGATCCCCAGGGACGGTGCCGAGAACCTGCACGATGCCGACCCGGAGATTCTCGGCGCCACGATCCAGGTCGTGCAAACCGTCGCCGACGCCGTCAAACGCGCTTTTGAGGCGCCGGGGATCATGATCGCCCAACTCAACGGCGCAGCGGCAGGACAATCGGTTTTCCACCTGCACTTTCATATCCTGCCACGGTTTCGGGGCATAGATTTGAAATTGCACGCCCGCGAACTGGAAGATTTCGCCGTGCTGGAAAAGCACGCCGAAATGATCCGGGCCTGCCTGGCCGATTGAATTCCCAACCTCAAGGTGGACACTCTGACAGGCAACATTTTCCTGTGGACCAGGCAGACACCCTACTGACCATCGCGGCGCTATCGATCGCGCTCGCCGGCTGCTCCGGGCTTGTCAACGTTCTCGGTCGGGGCATACGCTCGGGCGAGGCGGATGCGCGGGCTCTGCGGCTGATGTTTGGCCCGTGGTCGTTTTCGCTGCTGCTGGTCGGTTATGACGTTTCCGCGGAAACGTCATAAGTGTCCAGGGTAAGGTTACCTGGCAAACACCTGGGTCCAGAACACGCCGTAGACACTGCTGTAACCCGACGACCCAAAGTCCTTGAAATAGCTGGCCATCATATTGGCGCAATGCCCGGGGCTTGCAGTCCAGGCCTGCATCACCGAATTCACCGAGTTGTATCCGGCCGCGATGTTCTCGCCGTAGGTATACCAGTTGTAGCCCGCCTGACTGATGCGCTCTCCCGGCGTGGAATTATCAGATCCGGTATGGCTCATGAAATTATGGGTCGCCATATCACTCGAGTGCCGGGTTGCCGCCACCTGGAGTTGACAGTTCCACGCCAGTGGCGGCGCCGGCGCTAATGTCTGCGTGCCGCAGGTCCGCGTCTGGGCCCGGAATGCGTTTACCGCCGCCAGCATCGCCTGGTCGTCTGAAGACAGGGTGCAGGAGCCATCGGTCGGTGGCGGCGGGGGTTCCGGTTCCTGTGTATCGTCGATGGGGTCGCAGGCATCGCCAATGCCATCGTTGTCCAGATCTGACTGGAGCGGGTTGTACACGTCGACACAGTTATCCGTGGCGTCCAGAACATAGCCATCAGGCCGGGTAATATCGGTCACGTAGTCAGTCGGGTCGCCATAGCCATCCCGATCGATATCGCGGAAGTACTCCCGGGGAAAGAAGCCCTCGTCTACCAGCCCGTCACAATCGTTGTCGACGCTGTCGAACGACTCATCTGTGGCGGGCGAGATGCTGGCGTTGCCATCATCACAGTCACTGTTGTTTGCGACATATCCGTCGAGTGGCTCAAAGCCGTCGAAGAAGTCTGCTGTGCCACCGTAACCGTCGCCGTCGACATCCCGGAAATAACGCGTTGTTGCCTGTTCTTCCTGGTCGGAGGTGCTGTCGGCGAGACCCTCGTCGATCTTGCCGTTGCAGTTATTGTCGCGTCCGTCACCGAGTTCTTCAGCATGTGGCCAGGTCGTCGCGTCACTATCGTCGCAGTCTCCCTTTATCGTCACATAACCCTCCGGGCGCTCCGCTGACATGACCCGACTGCTCGACCTGCCGAAATGGTCTCCGTCGCCATCGCGAAACCAGGGCCTGGTCCTGGTCTCCCGTTCGAATCTGGCCCGCACTTCGACGCTGCCCTGGTATTGACGGTATTCCTCTGGCAGGGGAGCAAGGGAAAGTTCACACACTTCGGTCGGGAAGCGGGAACATATCCCGGTCCAGCGAACAAACCGGTAGCCATCGGCGGGGACGGCGGTGAGGGTGTCTGTGACCTCCTCGTGGATATCGAAAGTACACTCGGCCTGACTGCACGAATGCAGGCCAGAAGCGGAGAAAATCTCGCCCTTATCATCAGTAATCAGGACCAGTCGGCAACCCGCCAGGGTCAGCAAAAGACCTGCGAGCAAGCCGCGCACGACACGGATTGGGTCAGCGTACATACCAGTTTCCAGTTCATCGCCGGGAGACGGCGCTCCTCCGCCGTCACTTTCCTGATTGAAGGTGAACGGACCTGCCGGCTCTACTGTTTTCTGCACTTTTCGACAGATTGTGCCCGCGCCATCGGGCGGCCTCGCGAAAAGTCACGAAAAGCAGGGAAATTCCTTGCCGGGCGCGGCGAGGATGGGGTAGGCGATAGCGCGGTCTAGGCGATGAGCTTGGTCACGCTCTTGGACACGGAGACCACGCCCTGGTCGAAGTACGCTTCGTGGTTGAGTTCGATCTTTGACAGGTCGTACAGGTAATTGACCATGATTCCTGCGGACTGCTCCCGGCCCTTGCTGGTAAGGTCCGCGCCCCAGTGCATCTGGTGCAGGCGGGCGCCATTACCCAGGTGAAACCTGGCGACCGGATCCAGGGCGAGTTCACCGGACTTCTCATTGACCAGGTAATGCGCACAAAGCTTCATGAGCGCAGCGCTGACTTCCGCCTCCACCACCCGGCCGACGGGCTCCTTCACTTTTTGCGCCAGGGATTCACCCACCAGTTCGGTCAGGTCGGTAGATTTAAGCCACTTGCGGAACCCGGGCACCGGCGACAAGGTGACGAAAGTCTTCAGCCAGGGCATTTCCTTCTTGAGTTCCTCCACCACGTTCTTGATCAGGAAGTTGCCGAATGACACGCCGGCCAGTCCCGGGTGGCAATTGCTGATCGAGTAGAAAACCACGGTGTCAACCTTGTCCATGGGCAGCGACTCACGGTCCTGTTCCAACAGGGGGGCAATCGCGTTGGGGATGTGGTCCGTAAGGGCGACCTCGACAAAGACCAGCGGGTCGTGGGCGAGCGCCGGGTGGAAAAACGCAAAGCAACGCCGGTCTTCCCGGAGCCGGCTGCGCAGGTCAGGCCAGCCATTGATCTCGTGCACCGCCTCGTAGGCAATAATTTTTTCCAGCTCCAGCGCGGGGGCGCTCCAGTCGAGCCGGCGCAATTCCAGAAATCCCTTATTGAACCAGGAGATAAACAGGTGCTTGAGGTCCACGTCCACGACCTTGAGCTCCGGCCGCCCGCGCAGCACCTTGAGCAGGTCACCCCGCATGGACACCAGCGCAGCGGTGCCGCCCGGCGCCATATTGATACGCCGGAACAGTTTCTGCCGCGGCGCCTCGGCGGCGCGAGTCAAAGCCCACAGGTTCTCGGCGCTGTCATTCTCACTGTAAGCCGCAGCGGCTGCCTTCAGGTGCTCGCTGTCGACATCAAACTCATCGGCCAGGCTGTGGAAAAAGGCCAGGCGCTCCTCGGCATTCAGGCCGTTGTAGGTCTTGATCAGGTCGCCGGCCAGGGCCATGCCCGACGCCTCACCCCGGTGATGCAATAATTCGCGGCTCTGGGCCAGCAACTTTTCATTGCGGGTGGCGCCCGCCGGCGCCACCAGGCCGCGCTTGGACAGAATCTCCCGCCCCACGACCATAACCGAACTGAGCACCTTGCCGAGCGCATTCTGTTCCGCCGGGAGAATTTCCTGCTCGGTACCCTGCTCCTTGTCCTGGTCCTGGCTGGACATCGATTTCATAGACCTCATCACTTCTTCAATAACAACAGCGACTGCGCAGATTAGCGGACCGCGGTGCGCAAGGCAATTGACACCCGGTAGGACCTCAGTCGCCGGCGAGGATCAGTCGGTTGACGGTCTCCGGCGCTTCGTACATGGCCCAGTGCCCCACCCCGGGCAGGACGTGAAAACGGGCCTCTGCCTGGGCCTCAGCAAACAGTTTCCGGCGCGCCTCGATATTTTCTGCGCCGCCGGCGGTCGCGTCATGTTCACCCCAGATACCGACCAGTTCGGCGGAGATAGTGGGGAGTACCTCGGCGAGATCATTGCTTCCGGCCAGCCGACGGCTGCGGAAGCGATGCCGGGCGAGGTTGTCGCCGTGAATATAGACCGCCAGGGGGTCGATGCTCGCCGGGTCGTACAGCATCAGGCGCGCCAGGTTTTCCCGGTGTATCGCTTCCGCCTCGGCGGCCGCCACGCCCGGGCCGGGGGGCGGCAGCAGGCTCGCCTGTACGTGCAGCCCCCCGAAGCCGGAGGCACCGATCAGGGTGCAACGGCGGCACTGCTCACTGGCCATCGCAGCCAGCTGGCCCCCGATCATCGCGCCAAAACTGAAGGCTGCCAGTTCGAAGGTTTGCTCCCGCCCGATCAACGAGCGCCAGCCGCTGAGCAGGAGGTCCGCGAAGTGCGCGGTAGTATAAGGTTCGGGCATGTCGCCGGAGTTGCCCAGACCCGGGAGATCCACTGTCCATACCGCTCGTTGTTCGCTGAGTACCGGGATATTGGCCAGCCAATGAGTCCAGGAGCCGAAGCCACCGTGCAGCAGCAACAGGGGACGCGCACCCGTCGACCGGGTGGGCCACTGCTGCCACACCAGTTCACAACCTTCTACGTCGATCCGGTGAATGTTGGCACGCTGCAGGAGCGCCGCCACCTGGTCTGCTGGCTGCACGGGTTCAGGCCTTGAGTTGCTCCAGGATACTGGAGAAATCCCGCTGGCCATTACCCTCTTCCTGGTGCTTGCGGTACAGCGCCCGGGCAAGCTGGCCCATACTGTTGTTGACCCCGGACTGCTCGGCAATCTCCAGCGCCAGGCCCAGATCCTTGACCATGAGGTCAGTCATGAAGCCTGGCTTGTAATCGTTACTGGCCGGGGCTGTCTCCATCACACCCGGGTAGGGGTTGTACACCTCCAGCGACCAGTTGCGACCGGAACTCGCCAGCATGATCTCCGACAGTACTTTCGGGTCCAGGCCATTACGCACACCCATCTCCAGGGCCTCGCAGGTGCCGATCATGTGGATAGCCAGCAGCATATTGTTACAGCCCTTGGCCACCTGGCCCGCGCCGGCGGGGCCCGCGTGGAAGATATTCTTTCCCATGTCGGCCAGGATGAGCCTGGCCTTGTCGAAGGTCTCGGCGGAACCGCCGCACATGAAAGCCAGGGTGCCCGCGGCAGCCGCGGCAACGCCGCCCGACACGGGTGAGTCCATGAAACCGATACCCAGCCCGGCCGCCGCCTCTCCTACCTGCCGTGCCGTGGCCGCGTCGATCGTCGAGCAATCCAGCACGGTGGTGCTCCCGTCCAACCCGGCCAGTAAGCCCTCGTCACCGAGATAGGTTGACGCAACATGTTTGCCGGCGGGCAGCATGGAAATCACGTAGTCCTTGCCCGCGACCGCTGCGGCAGCGGATTCGGCAACGGCCGCGCCTGCTTCCTGCAGTTCGGCACACGCCGCTGGCACCAGGTCAAAAACCGTGACGTCGTGCCCGGCCTTGACCAGGTTTTTCGCCATCGGACCACCCATGTTACCGAGCCCGATAAATGCTACATTTGACATATCGCTCTCCGTTCTGTCAGTTCAAATCCGCCAGCGGGTTTTCGTCCCAGGGGGCCTGAAAGAACCCGTCCAGCACGGCCTGGGGCACGTCCCGGGACGCCGCGTATTGCCAGGCCGGATTGCGGTCCTTGTCGATCAACAGGGCACGCACCCCCTCGGCAAATTCCGGATAGCGCACCACATTGGTGACCAGCTGAATCTCGCTCTGGAATACCTCGCGCAGGGAGGCATGGCGTGTCTCCCACAATTGCCGGTGAATCCACAGGGCGGCGAGTTTCGAACCATGGGCGAGGCTGTCCCGGGCGTTCTCCAGCCAGGGATCATCCGTTTGTTGGCTGGTGATGTTGTCGATAATCGCGTGGATATCATCGCCGTCACACAGGGCATTGATAGTCGCCAGGTGAGGCTCGACCTGCCCCGCGGGCCAGGCACTGATGCTCTGCTCTGCGAACGGACGCAACACGTGGCGCACCAGGGCGTGATTGGCTGCGGCATCGGTGGTCCATTGCTGTTGCAGCAGCTGCGCCACAACGCCGTCCTTGTGCTCGCTGGCAATGAACCGGTCGGCGATACCGATGTAGATTGCATCGGCTGCGTTGATCGACGCACCGGTAAGCGCCAGGAATTCGCCGCTCTTGCCCGGCGCATGGTTCAGGAACCAACTGCCGCCCACGTCCGGGAACAATGCGATGGTGACCTCGGGCATGGCGATTCGGGTGCGCTCGGTGACCACCCGGTGAGAGCAACCGGCCATCACGCCCAACCCGCCGCCCATCACGATACCGTGACCCCAGCAGACCAGCGGCTTGGCATAGGTATGCAGGGTATAGTTCATGCGATATTCCCTGGCGAAAAACGCCTCGGCGTATTCGCAGGGTCCGCCGGGCTGGGCCACCGCCGACGCGTGCAGGGCCTGTACGTCGCCGCCGGCACAAAAGGCCTTCTCCCCCGCGCCCTCGATGAACACGGCGCAGATCTCGTCGTCAAGCGCCCAGGCATCCAGTTGCTGTTGCAACAGGTCGACCATCTCCAGGGTCAGGGAATTCAGGGTCGCCGCGACACTCAGGGTAATGCGGCCGACCTTGCCGCTGGCCGCCGGGAGTTCTTCAAACAGTACCGGTGAACTCATCAAGCGTTTTTCCACTCGGGCTTGCGCTTCTCCAGAAACGCGTTCACACCTTCGCTCTGGTCCTCGGTGCCGAACAGGGCCACGAATTCGGACCGTTCCTCGCGTAGGCCCTGAATGATTTCGATATTGCGGGCACTGTGGATCAGTCGTTTACACGCCGCCACGGAAATCGGGCTCTGTTCGCCGACCTGCTCCGCCAGAGCCAGGGCGCGTTCCAGGGCGGTTCCCGTTGGCACCACCTCTTCAACCAGGCCGATTTCCAGCGCTTTCCCTGCCTTGACGCGTTCGCCACACAGGATGATTTTCTTGGCCCAGCCCATTCCCACCAGTTGCGCCAGGCGCTGGGTACCGCCGGCACAGGGCAGCAGGCCCACCTTGGCTTCCGGCAGGCCCATCTGGGCCTGTTCCTCGGCAATTCGAATATCACAGGCCAGGGAGGCCTCGAGGCCACCGCCCATGGCAAAGCCATTGACCGCGGCGATGGAGACACCGCGAAAATCGGCCAGGGTCTCGAAGGCCTCGCTGAACAGCAGCGCCATTTCGTCCGCGTTGGCCGGGTCGCCGTCGGCGAACAGTTTCAGGTCGGCACCGGCGGAAAAGAACTTGTCGCCGGCGCCCGTGAGCACCAGCGCATACACCGATTTTTCTTCATTGAGCTTTTCCACCAGGTCCTTCATGGCGGGAAGGCTTTCTGTATCCCAGGTATTGGCGGCTGGATTGTCGATCGTGACAATGGCGGTGTGACCGCGAATCTCGACTTTCAGTTTCTCGGAAATACTCAGGCTCACTTGATAACCTCCATAGCGCCATCCATCAGCATGCGGCGCGAAACGATAACGTTCATTATTTCGTTGGTTCCCTCCAGGATCTGGTGTACGCGGGTGTCGCGCACATGCCGTTCCATGGGGTACTCCTTGATGTAGCCATACCCGCCGAACAACTGCAGGGCGTCATTGCAGACCCTGAAGCCGACATCGGTTGCAAAACGCTTGGCCATGGCGCAGTAGGTGGTCGCCTGGCTGTCACCCGCGTCCAGTTTGCTGGCCGCCAGGCGCACCATCTGCCGTGCGGCGACCAGTTCAGTCAGCATATTCGCCAGGCTGAACTGGGTGGCCTGGAAATCGGCGATGGGGGTATCGAACTGTTTGCGTTCCTGCACGTAGGCTACCGCCTCCTCCAGGGCCTGTTGCGCCGTCCCGATACTGCAGGTGGCGATATTGATGCGGCCGCCATCCAGTCCCTCCATGGCAATGGCGAAACCCTGCCCCTCCTCGCCCAGGCGATTACTCACCGGCACCCGCACGTTGTCGAAACTGATCATCCGCGTGGGCTGCGCCTTCCAACCCATTTTTTCCTCGTTCTTGCCGTAGGAAATGCCCTCGGCATCCGCGGGGATCAACAGCGTGGAAATGCCTTTCGGACCGGGGCCACCGGTACGTAACATCACCACCAGCACGTCAGTCTCGCCGGCTCCCGATATGAACACCTTGGACCCGTTGACCACGTAGTCGTCACCGTCCAGGGTGGCGGAAGTGCGCAGGGAAGCGGCATCGGAGCCGGCGCCGGGCTCGGTCAGGCAGTAGGAGGCCAGCTTCTGGCCCATCACCAGGTCCGGGCACCACTGTTCGATGACCGCCTCGGAGGCATATTTGCCGACCATGCTGGTGGCCATGTTGTGAATGGTGAGGAAGGCGGCCGTCGCGGTGCAGCCCCTGGCCAGTTCCTCTACGATCAGGCTGGCGTCCAGCCGGCTCAAGCCCAGGCCGCCGGCGCTTTCCGGCGTATACATACCCATGAAGCCGAGTTCGCCGGCCTGCCTGAGCGCGTCCACCGGGAAGTGGGACTCCGCATCCCACTGCGCGGCGTTGGGGGCAAGTACACCCTCTGAAAATGCGCGGGCGCTCTCGGCGAACGCCTGCTGGTCTTCCGTCAGGGCAAATTCCATTGCCAGCCCCTAGTCAAACTTTGCGATGACGGAACCGAACAACTCCTCGTCGGAGGGAATGACCTTGGTTTCGGGCAGCGGCCTGGATACCCAGGTTTCGTTGATCAGGTCACGCCAGGTGATGTTGTGATTGATGGAGTTGCCGCCCCAGGAACCGCACCCCAGAGAGAAAGTCTGGCGCATGCCGTTCCACACGTTGCCGCTGTTGGAGGCAGCCTGGGGCTGGTTCACCATCACCCGGGAAGTACGGGTGGCCATAGCCAGCTTCATGATGTTGTCGTCGTTGTAGGAGTAGATTCCACAACTGTGCCCCTGACCCTGGTAGGCCTGGATGCGGTTGGTGAGATCGATGGCCTCATCGATATCCCTGACCTTGTACAGCGCCATGGTCACGGTGAGCTTTTCACCGGAGAACGGGTACTCCGGACCGGCCCCCGTCTCTGGCACGATCAGGAATTGCTTGCCCTCGGGCAGGTCGATGCCGGCCTGGCCGGTGATGTTCAGCGCGGGCTGGGCGACGATCCTGGGGTTGAGGTGGCCGTCTTCCCAGATCACATTCTGCAATTTGACCTTGTCTTCGCCCTCGATGACGTAACCGCCTTCGTGCTTGAGCTTCTCAAGGAACTCGTCATAAATCGACTCGAACACCAACACGGAGTTATCGGAGGAGCAGGACGCGGCCAGGTCCAGTGTTTTGGAAACGCGAATTTTCTCTGCCGCCTCGTCCAGGTCGGCGCTGTCGTCCACCGTAATCACCGCATTGCCCACACCGACGCCCAGGGCAGGTGTGCCGGAAGAGTAGGCTGCCGACACCATGGCCTCACCACCGGTGGCGAGAACGCGGTCGCACTGGGCCATCAGTTCGTTGGTTTTTTCCAGCGACGGCACGTCGATACTCTGCACCAGGTCCGCCGGCGCCCCGCAGCGCTCCAGGGCATCACGCATGTAATCGCAGATTTTCTTGTTGGTCAGCTTGGCACGGGGATGCGGCGCAATAATAATGGCATTGCGGCCCTTGACCGCCGAGATGGCCTTGATGACCGGGGTAGCCTCCGGGTTCGTGGAGGGTGACAGCGCGCCGATCACCCCGACGGGCTTGGCGATCTTGACAATATTGCGCTCGGGCAGTTCCTCGATCACCCCTACCGATTTATCGTTGATAATGTCCATCAGCGTGGCGCGGGTCTTGCGGTGAATCTTCAGGTATTTGCCTTCGTAGTTACCCAGTTGGGTTTCTTCCACCGTGAAACGGGCGATTTCTTCGGAACGGTCTTCACGTGCCACCGAGTACACCATGGCAGTAATCAGTTCATCGACCTGTTCCTGCGTGTAATCAGCTATTTGCTCCTGGGCTGCTCTGGCGCGGGCCATCATTTCAGCGATTTCCTGAGCCGGACTTTTTTGATCTGACATCTTGACTCCTCCCTGGGTTTATTCGAGATAGCGGGCAATTCTAGCATCGGCCAAACCGGGACCATATTGACTAAATTGCGGAGTTTATGGACTATATTGCTCTATGAGCACCCCCTCGAAATGGCCGCTTCCCAGCGCCGGCGTGCGCTTTCTCACCCCGGCCTTCATGGTTGAGAAGCTGGCCAGGCACCCGTTAACCAAGGAGTGCTATCCCACTGCCATGGGCTTTTATCCGGAAGCCAGGGCGCATCGCATGCGGCGCGAGCGCCACGACGACAACCTGTTGCTTTACTGCACGGCCGGACAAGGGCGGCTGACCGTCGGAGACTGGCACAGTGAAATACGACCCGGCCAGGTGATACTGCTGCCCCAGGGACTGACCCACGCCTATGAGGCAGATGCGTCCGATCCCTGGAGCCTCTACTGGGTGCACTTCCAGGGCAACAGTACCGGTGTGTTCATGCAATACCTGGGATTCCGTGAGGGCCGTTATGTCATCGAGGCCGGGGTGTCGCCCCTGCTGATCGGTGCCTTTACCAGCCTGATGGAGGTGCGGCGCACCGGTTACTCGACGCGCGCCTTTATCAATGCCGGCAACCACCTGCGCCACCTGTTGACGCAGATGACCATGGAAGTCAGCGCCCAGCGGGGGCGCCTGCAATCGGGCTTCGAACTGGAACACGTCCAGGCCTACATGCTGGAGAACCTGGACCAGACCCTGAGCCTGGATAATCTCGCGGCGGTAGCCAATATGTCCAAGTACCACTTCAGCAACCGCTACAAGGAACTGACCGGGTACTCACCCGTCAAGCATTTCCTGAACATGAAGATGGAGCATGCCTGTCACCTGCTGGACGCCAGTGAACTCAGCGTGGGGGAGATATCCCGGCACCTGGGTTACGAGGATCCGCTGTATTTTTCACGCCTGTTCAGCAAGACCATCGGGATTTCGCCGCGGCGATATCGCGCCTCGACCCGTAAATAGCGCCGGCATCCTGAGCGGGCCGCGAGCGTTCAGTCGTCCCCCAGCAACTCCCTCACCATTGCCCTGGAACGGCGCCGCGCGGCGGGGGACCAGACCTGTAGCACTGTCCTCGCCAGCAGCGCCAGATCCCGCCCCAGGTTCCAACCGCGCAGGTAGGCCAGATCCAGGGCAACCTTGGCCGGCAGCACACGCGCCAGGTACCGCGCCTCCGGGTCGCTTTCCGCCACCAGGGCCAGGTCGTCGCCGAGGAACGCCAGTGAGGAGGCGCCGGCGAGGCCGGGGCGAGCAGCCAGCAGTTCCCGCAGGTCGCCAGGCGCCAGGGTCGCGGCGTGCGCGGGCCGCAGCGGCCTTGGACCGACCAGGCTCATGTCGCCGATCAGCACATTGACCAGCTGTGGAAGTTCATCCAGGCGCCAGCGGCGCAGCCACTGTCCGAAGGGATAAATGCGCGGGTCGTTCTCCGGTGCGATTCCGGGGCCACCGGAGTCCCGCAGGCTGCGAAATTTGTACAGGGTAAAGCGTCTGCCTGCCCTGCCAACGCGCTGCTCGCGGTAGATTACCGGGAGCCCGGCGAACAGCAGAACCAGCAGCGCGATAACCAGCAGCAGGGGCAGCAGCAGGATCAACAGTCCCAATGCGGCTACCCTGTCGAGGGCCCACTTGATGGCTCCCTGCACGCTTCACGCCACCAGCAAGCCGATACTGGTGCCCGCGGACAGCACCACGAAGGCCAGCAGCGCCGCCGGCTGCACCGGCCGATTACGATGAAAGCCTTCCGGGTCGCGCCAACAACCCGCGACTGCCAGCGCGGCCGGTATGATGGCCAACAGGCCGAGCAGCGCAGTGGTCGGCATTCTGCCCGCAAGTACCGCAGCGACGAGCAGCAAGACGCCCAGCAGGTAAATCAGCGGCAGCGTCCGGCTGGCCCTGTACTTGCCCAGCCTCGCCACCAGGTTGAGCTTGCCCGCGCCACGATCAGCCTGGTAGTCCGGGAATTCATTGACCCACAGGAAAGCGGCAATGAATACCCCCAGTGGGAGTGAAGCCCAGATCACGTCAACACTGAACTCACGGGTCATGATCATATAGGTCGCGACCGCAATGGCGGGACCGTAGATAAGCACGACGTCCAACTCCCCCAGACCACGGTAGGCCAACTTCAGCGGCGGCCCGTGATAGGACCAGCCCAGAAACAGGGCCGCGCAACCGAGGTAAAAGACCGATGGCTCACGGAACAACACCACAGCTGCGCCCAGGGCCAGCCCTGCAGCGCTGAACAGGCCGGCGATCGCCCAGGTCTGCTGGCGGCTGAGCAGGCCGTCCACAAGGACGCGCTTACCACCGGAAAAATCGGTCCGGTCCTCGGGGGCTACCGCCAGGTCGGTACCGGAATCGTAATCGATGACATCGCCCCAGGCGTTCTTGGCCACCTCCATGCAGAACATCGCCAGACCGAACACCCCCAGCCAGGTCCAGGAGAAGAGCCTGTCTCCTGCCGCCATACTGGCGCCTATGGCCATCGATGCCGCGGAGGTGATACTGATCTTCGGATCCGCCAGGCGCCACAGGCCCCCGCGCAGATCAGCACTGGCTTTATTCATATACTTCCCGGGCTCGAATGTTGACAGCAGACCATAGCGCCGATTATATAATGACCACAACACCCGGCAGAGCGGCACCAACTTTAACAACAACCCACTGTCCGTTATCGAACACAGTCTCAGGGTCCTGCCGTTACCGCCGGCCTTGACCCGAATCAACCACGATCACGGCCGCCTGGTGTAGGCTCCTCCTCCCCTCGCGCATGGAAATTTCCGGCATATTAAGATTTTATTAAGAATCGCAGGCTATAATCGGGTGCTTATGACTGTGCCCGATTAATGGCTCCCTGCAACCCGTCCCCAAACAGAACTACCGGATAGCTCTTGATTCCCGAACACTTCATGTCGCTGATAAACAGGCCCGGTCCGGGGCGAGACAAAGCAGACTTTGATCCTACCGGCGGGAAGCACCCGGGATGAAGATGTCCATGCTGCGCAAGGTGGACCGCTGGCTCGGCATCCCCATGACCCTGTCTCTCACGCTGGTGAGAAAGGCCCTGGGGTGGATAACCCCGTCCGCGAGCGGGCCAGCCCAGAGCATCCTGTTCGTCAAGCTGGCGGAACAGGGCTCGACGGTACTGGCCTACGGCGCTATCCAGCGGGCTGTCGAGATGGTAGGCCGGGACAAGGTCTATTTCCTGGCCTTCGACAACAACCGCTTTATTATTGATGCACTGGACCTGATTCCGCGCCAGAACGTCATAACAATCGACGAATCCTCTCTGCCGGTCGCCATGATCTCCTCCCTCAAGGCCGTCGCCCGAATGCGCAGCCTGTCCATTGATGCCGCCATTGATATGGAGTTCTTTGCCCGCTCCTCCGCGGTCTTCACGTTCCTCAGCGGCAGCCGTCGGCGGGTCGGCCTGCACCGTTATGCCGGGGGCGGGGCCTACCGGGGAGACCTGATGACCCATCGGCTGGTCTACAATCCACACCTGCATACCAGCCAGGTTTTTTACAGCATGGTAGAGGCCCTGAATTATCCCGACTCGGCGTTTCCTACCTTTGCCCTGCAGGTGCCTGAAATCAAGGCGCTGCCACTACCTGAACACAAGCCTGCGGCCGCGGACATCGCTGCTGTGCAGGCCATTGTCTGCGAAACCTCGGGCCAGAGCGACGTACCTCCGCTGATCCTGCTCAACGTCAACTGCAGCGACCTGCTGCCCCTGCGCAAATGGGACAATCGCAACTACGTCAGCCTGGCGCGGTGCCTGCTGGAGTATTACGAGGATGTTTATATCGGCTTTACCGGCGCTCCCTCGGAAGCGGAGGACACAGAGCTGCTGGTCCGCGAGGTGGGCTCTCCGCGATGCGTGAACTTCGCCGGCAGGACGACCATGGAACAGCTCCTGGCCCTGTATTCCCTGGCGCGGGTTCTGGTCACCAATGACAGTGGCCCCGCTCATTTCGCTACCCTGACCACGATCCAGACCCTGACCCTGTTCGGCCCCGAAACACCCCGGCTCTTTGCCGCAAATTCGCCCCGCAGTCATACCCTGTGGGCCGGGCTCGCCTGCAGCCCCTGCGTCAGCGCCTACAACAATCGGGTATCATGCTGTGTAGACAACCAATGCATGCAGCGCATAACCGTAGACCAGGTCTTCAACCGGGCCTGCGAACTCTACGAGTCCGGCGGAAGGAACCCAGTGCATGGCTGAAACGGCATCCCATGCCAAAAATTCACCGGCGGACGGGGCCGGGCCGGAACTGGCGATCGATTCCGGCCTCCCACCGCTTTCGCTGTGGCGGTGGCAGACATTCCTGAGCCTTGCCCTGACCGCGGCACTGCTCGCATTTCTGGCCGCGCAAATCCACTTCGAGTCACTGTGGCAGGACCTGGCGCAGTGCAACCTGACCTACGTCATGCTCGGCTTGCTGGCCCACTATGCCACGTACCCGGTGCGAGGCCTCCGCTGGCGACGAACACTGGGCGGCCGAACGGGGAAGATCCCCGGGCGGACCTTTGGCATGATCGTGTTTTTTTACAATGCGGTCGACAATGTGGTCCCCGCGAAACTCGGAGACATCTACGCTGCCCACATGGCCCGGATCAACTTCGGCATTCGACGCTCTTCAGCCCTGGGCTCCATCGTTTTCCTGCGCCTGATAGACGCCTGGATCGTGTTCCTGCTGGCGGTTGTATCGAGCTGGTTCGTTTTTTCCCATCACATTCCCGATAACGTGGTCTGGGGATTGGGTGCGGGACTCCTGCTGGCACTGGTCGTCACCGGGGCACTGGTCTTCATGGTCCTGCTCAGACACTCCACCCCCGGTTGGGTACCCCAGCGCATCGCCGAGATGATCGAGGCGTTTCACGGTACAATGTGGCCTGCTCGAAAGGACTGGGTTCCCGTTCTGGCTTTCACCGTTATCATCTGGTCTCTCGAAACAGTATGGATCTACTACCTGATCGCCGCTTTCGGAGTGCAACTGTCGATACTGGAGCTGGTATTCCTGACCCAGATCCCGCTGTTGGCATCCGCTTTTCCGCTCACACCGTCGGGCGCCGGTGCCGTTGAGATCACGTTGTTCGGATGCCTGCAGTTACTGTCTGTCCCGGCTTCCCTGGCAACCTCGATTACCGTCGTTAACCGACTCATCGATTACTGGTTACACATCGTGCTGGGAGCGCTCATGTGGGCATTCCGGCAGCCACTTGGCATTCACACCCTGCGCGAACGGGTCGCGCTGGATCCAGAAGCAGACTGACCGGGCGTACCTGGACAAATGGACAAGCAAACATGAATTTTTTGAGCACCGTACCCCGTCGCTGTGTGAACCTGCCACCCGGCTCCCTCTGGACGCTGCTCACCAGCGCGCTCACCGGCAGGTTGCAACGCGGACCCGCCATAGAGCAGTTCAGTCGCCGCTTCGAGGAATACCTGGGGACAGGGCACGTTTTCGGCGTGGCACAGGGTCGGTCTGCCTTTGAGCTGGCCCTGCAGGCGCTCGACCTCGAGGAAGGCAGCGAAATCATCTTCCCCGTGTTCACTTTTCCCGTCATGCCACTGGTGGCCAAGCTGCAGGGTTTCAAGCCGGTATTCTGCGACGTGGATCCGCTGACCTTCAACGTCCGGGCCAGCGATATAGAAGCCTGTCTCACGGACCGGACATCGGCAGTCCTGGCCACCCACCTGTTCGGGCAACCCTGCGACGTAGCGGCGATAGAGGCCCTCACCAGCGGGCGGGGGATTCGACTGCTGGAAGACTGTGCCCATGCCTGTGGCCTGCGGATCGACGGCAAGCAGGCGGGGACTTTCGGTGACATAGGCATCTACAGTTTCGCGGAGGGCAAGAATATGCCCTGCTTCGGCGGCGGCGCGATCGCGGTCAGGGATGCTGCCGTCGCGGAGCGTGCGCGCGACATTCTGGCCCGCGGGACAGAACAGGACAGCGGAGCGGTCTTCAAGAAGGGCCTCTCCACCTGGATCAAGTGGCTGCTTACCCGGCCCCTGGTGTTTGGTCTCAGCGCCTACCCCGTATTGCGGCTCAAACTGGCTACGGGCAAACCGCTGATGGACTCCGACGTCGGAAACGACCTGCTGTCTGCCTACACCGCGGCCAATCCGGGCGTGGTGAAAATGGCCAATCTCCAGGCAGCAATCGGACTCAGGCAGCTGAAGCACATAGACGCCTTCAACGCGGGGGCCAGGAGCAATGCCGAATTGCTGTCGCGGGAGCTGGGTTCGGTCAGCGGGATAAGCCTGCCACCTCCAGGAGCCAACCATATCTACGTTTACTACCCGATCGCCGTCGACCCCGATAAAAGGGACAGCCTGCGCAACCACCTGCTGCGCCACGGTATTGACGGCAAAATCACCGATATGTCGGACTGTTCCCAACTCGACGCTTTTCGCGAGGGGGAAGGGGAAGGCAGCGCGGCACTGCCAGTCCGGGAGGCGTCGCTGCTGGAAATCTGCGTGTACCCCGTCATTTCTGCCAGCAAGATCAAGCGCATTGCCAGGGTTATCCGGGCCTGGTCCGGGCTGCCCTCATGAGCGGCATGACGCTGTTCCCTCCCTACTCTCTCGAAGAGACACAGCGGCAGTTCTACGGTGTGGACGAAGATGCCGTGGGAAGAATCGTGAGAGAGGTGATCGACGAGGAGTTTTCGGTCGTGGATGGCGGGATCCTGGAGCGCTTCGAGGAAGCGACCGCTGAATTTCTTGGCACACCCCACGCCGTCGCCGTCAGCAACGGGACGGCCGCACTGCACCTCGCGCTGTTCGCCATGGATCTGCAGCCGGGCGATGAAGTACTCATTCCTTCATACGCCTACTACGCCGTGCCACTGGCGGTTTGCCTGATGGGCGGTATCCCGGTGTTCTGCGACGTCCGCGCAGAAGACCTGACCATCGACCTGGAAGACGCGGACCGGATGCGCACCTCGCGCACCCGCGCTATGATCGTTCACCAGCCGCACGGCTGTCCGGCAGATGCCGGGCAACTTCGCTCCTATGCCGACCGGCACGGCCTGCAGCTGATCTGCGATGCCGCCCAGGCCCACGGCGCCCGCTGGGACGACCACCCACTGGGCTATTACTACGACTACATCTGTAGTTCCCTGGGCAAGGGAAAGTTGATCTCCGGCGGAGAGCTGGGGGTGGTTACCGCGCCCAGTGACCGCTGCCGCGACCGTATGTTGCTGTACGGCCACGTCAACCGGGTTCCCGCCGCGCTGTTGACTGACGAGTACCGACATATCGATAACGCCGTGGGTGTGAAGTATCGCCCTCACCCTTTCGCCCTCACCCTGGCCCTGGAGCAGATGAGCACCTATGCCGCGCGATCGAGCCGGCTGGTGAACAACGTGCAGTTATTCGAGCGCGGGCTGGATGACCTCGATGCATTCAGCGCCCTGCAACCCGACCCGAAGGCAAGTCGGGTCTACTGGCGTTTCCCGGTGAAGGTGAATACGTCCTGCGCAGATCTGGAGACCCTGGTGAGACGGCTGCAGGAGCGTAACTGCCCGGTTCAACGCAACCCCGGGACGCTGGCACACAGGCACAGTGTGGTCACCGAATATTACGGAATTAAAACGGATCGGGCTTTTCCCGTGGCCGAGCGGATTGCCGGTGAAATCCTGCACGTCGATGCCTTTCCCCTGTACCAGGAAGGGCGCTCAGAACTGCTGCTCAGAGCCTTTGCCGAGGCTTGTGACGCGGTGTGATCGAATCGGAGTAGAGGAACACTTTGATGACCTTCCTGGACAGACAAGGAAAAGCGGTAACCATTGCGCTGCTGAGCATTGGCCTGTTGCTGTTTCTTTACTACGTCGGGGCGCGCGACTTCTGGCCCACGGATGAGGATGAATATGGCCAGATCAGCCGGGAGATGCTGCGCAGCGGCAACTGGCTCCTGGCCACCTGCAACGGCGAGCCCTGGACCATCAAGCCCGTGCTGCTCAACTGGCTGATTGCGTTGATTTCACTGCCCTGGGGCGACGTGACTGAATTCCGGGCGCGTTTCTTCTCGTCCATGGGCGGACTGGGCGGCTTCATGCTGACTTACTACCTGGGCAAGCGCATTTTCTCGACCCGGGCCGGCATTCTCAGCGCCCTGGCACTCGGCACCAGTGTCGTGTTTTTGCAACAGGCCCGCTGGGCCCAGACCTACATGCTGTCCGCTTTCTTCTCGACCCTGGCTATCGTGTCTTTCTATGTCGCCTACACCGACCCCGAGCGCCGGACGCAGGCACACCTGGTCATGTACACGGCAACCGCGCTGGGAGTGCTGACCATGGGGCCGGTCAATCTCGCCATGCCGGGCCTGGTCTGCTTTACCTTCCTGGTGGTCATGCGCGACCTGGGGCACATGAAAAACATGATGCTGGTGCGCGGCACGCTGCTGTTCCTGGCGATAGCAGCCCCCTGGTACGCGTACGTGGCGACCCAGGAGGATTACGGCTTCGACCTGCTGATTACCACGAACGTGACGCGTTACGTGGACACCTGGACTCACTCACAGCCGTTCTATTTTTACCTGCGTGACCTGTTATGGTCTTTCGCGCCGTGGTCATTCTTCCTGCCTTCGGCCCTGTGGCTGGCGTTCTCAAGCCGCTCGCGCCCACACCGCCAGGGCGTCACTCTAGCCCTGGTATGGTTCATCAGCCTGTTGCTGTTCTTTTCTATCGCTGATGGTAAGCGACCCCAGTACCTGCTGGGCGCCTATCCGGCGCTGGCCCTGCTGGTGGGCTACCTGCTCGACCGCGCCCTGCAGCACTGGCAGGAGCCCTTCTACCGTCGATCCGTGGTAATTCCCAGTCTACTCCTCGCGGTGCTATGGCTACTGCTGGCGATCGGGATGCCGATCGTCGCCGGGAAACGTAACGAGGAGTGGGTACTGCCGGCACTGGGTATTTCGCTGCTGGCCGCGGGTTTTGCAGTGGCGACACTGGTGGCATGGCGCAGGGATCGCCCGCAACAGCTGGTGGTCATGCCCGCCGTCTTTGTCCTCGCGGTAGTGCTGTACAGCGTGCACGCCATCATCCCACTGGTGGACCAGGTCAAGACCGTCAAACCCTACAGCGAGTACATCAGGAGCCTGCTCGACGAAGCGCCGGAAACCCGGTGGGGCATGTACCGGACATACCGCGCCCGGTTCATTTACTACGCAGATCACTTCACGACCGAGCTTCAGACCGAAGAGGAACTGCGTGCGTTCATGGCGCAGCCCGGACCGCTGCTCGTCGTGGTACGGGGGCGGGAATACGATATGTTGAAGGACACGCTGCTGGCCGATACCACGCTGATCGACCGGCAGCGCATCGGCAGCCGCGATCTCGCCCTGGTATCGAGGAAAGCCGCCGAGCCCCTCAGCTTACCAGGCCGACCCGGCGTGCCAGATCCGACGTGAACAACCCGTCGGGGTCCAGCTCCCGCTTGATGGCCTGCAACTCCACCGCACGCGGATAAATCCGCTCGAACTGCTCGGGTCTCAGGACCTGGTCCTTGGCCAGGTGTATCTTGCCGCCCCGCCGCGCGGTGGCCTCCAGCAGTCTGTCGATGGCGGCCCTGCTGGCCATTTCATTGTGTTTCTTGGGATGGAATTCGAAGTTGAGGCTGTAGCCATCCTCCGAGAAGGACAACAGGCCCTCGTCCCTGCGGTGAATGCGCAGCACGGTCGTCACCGGGGGGCAGGGAGAGGATTGACAGATTTCCAACAGCTCCACCATCGCCTCGCGCGCCCGCTTACGCGGAAAGGTAAGCTGGACGGTATATCCCCGGGGTCCGCAAACGAGGTGGGCTGGCGGCACGGTAAAACTCGCCGCAAAGCTGTATTGCAGGAACAGCTCTCGCTTGGGTTCACGTTCCCACCAGGCCAGGATGACGCTCATGCGGTAATAGAACCGGTTGAACAGGTTCAGCAGAAACCGCTGGGCGTACAACATCAGGGAGAGTAGTGGGCCGACGGCCTCGTGGAGAGCGAGCCCCATGGCGCGGTGCCGGTCCAGGCCACGATAGCCCGCTTCCAGCAGGGCCTCCCGCTCCTCGGGGCTGGCGTCATCGTCGGTCCAGTTGGCGGCATGCACTACCGAGCGGCCGAGCCGTTTCCCCCCGGCATAGGCGTCGACCCAGACCACGACCAGGTCACTGCTCTCCTCGACCTCGGCCAGGGTACTCAGCAGGGCATCCACATTGGCCGCCGGGATGCGCCGGACGGCCAGGTAGGGTGATGGTATGCGCTTTAACTGCAGGGTCGCATCCAGTACCACCCCGAGCATACCGATGCCGCTCACAACCGCGTTAAAGAGGCCGTGCGAGCGGTCAATCTCCAGTACGTCTCCGGCCGCGGTCAGCAGCCGCAGGCGAACCACCTGGTTGTAGAAGCTTCCCTGCCTGGCGCCATCCTTGCCATTCACGTTGGCGGAAAGCGCGCCGGACACCGACGAGTGGGATTCGGTCGGGCTGGAGGGGAGCGTCAACAAGCGGTGATGAACGTGCCGGAAGATATCGATCAGGCGCACGCCCGCCTCGACCGTGATCTGGGCCTTGTCCTCATCGAAATCGAGGATGCGATTCATCGCGCTGACGTCCAGCAGGACCTGTCCGTCGCACAGGGCCTCGTCGCCATAACTGCGCCCCGCGCCCCGGGGACAGATTTTCAGCCCGTGCTCGCGACAATACGCGATAACCTGCTGGCAGTCCTCGACCGTCGTGGGTTTGGCCACCAGTGACCGGGTCCTGATGGAACCGACCAGGGAGTGCAGATCTTCCCAGTGCATAAAATCCGGTAGCGATTCCATAAACCCGATAGTCCTTCTTTCCTGGCGGCCAGGCCGTGTGAGACCCGGCTGTTCGGCCGTATCTACAGCGCCTCAGCAACTGAATCGACGCAGTTGCTATTGCCGACCAGGCGCAACAACTCCAATTGTTGCAACTCCTGGTGGGCCGCCTTGTCGGCACCGATGAGCCTGACTTCTGAACCGCCGGCGATAGCACTTCTCACCAGGTCCTCCAACACCATCACCGTGGAAATACCCACTATGGAGGCATCCGAGATATCGATCAAAAGTCGCTCAATGTTACTGTACTGCTTGTAGCGCTGGGTCAGTCCGCGGCCAACAGCATAGCTGACCGGACCATTAATGCGTAGCAGCAGGGCCTTGCCGGCATGTTTTTCCAGGGCTTCGCGTTCACCTTGCGCCAGCCGCTCAGTGTTCTGCAGTCCGTCACTCAACACCACACTGCCGAGTTGCAGGTCGGACAGCTTGCTGACGGTCACGAGATTCTTGATGAAGACACCGACGAAGACGGCGGTAATCAGGTCCACGAATACGGTCAATAACAGTACTACGGTCATCAACAGGACGGGAAACCGCGGCAGTCGATGCACTCTTTTCAAAAAGGGCCAGTCGATGATATCCACACCGACCTTTATCAGGATCCCCGCCAGCGCCGCCTGAGGAATATCCTCGAACAGAAACCCCATGCCGGAGATGATGACCAGCAGCACCAACGCGTGGGAGGCACCCGACAACGGCCCCGTACCGCCGGCGTTGATATTCACCATGGTACGCATGGTGGCACCGGCCCCGGGCAGACCACCAAACAAGCCCGCTACCGCATTGCCAAGACCCTGGCCGATGAGTTCCCGGTCAGAGTCATGATGGGTCCCGGTCACGTTGTCCGCTACCAGTGATGTCAACAGGGAGTCAATGGAACCGAGGATCGCCAACATCAGGGCATTCACCAGGGTCTCCTGCAGGAGATCGAGGCGAAAGACCGGCAATTGCAAAGCGGGCAGCGATGATGAGATTTTGCCAATACGCTCGATACCGCTGTCGGGAATGACCGCTTGCACGACCAGGGTAGTGACGATGAGAGCCAGCAGTGGCGCGGGGATGTAGCGGTTCAGCCGGCCCCTCCAGGCGAAGATGATCACCAGGGTCAACGCGCCGGCGAACAGCGCGTGGGCGTCGAAATCGGCAATTTGCCCGGGCAGTGCCGCAACCGCGTCAATTACCTTGCCGCTTGAGAAAAACCCCAGCAAGGGCCCGAGCTCGAGCAGGATGATAATCGCCCCGATCCCGGTCATGAAACCTGAGATCACCGGGTAGGGAACCATGATCACGTATTTCCCGATGCGCAGGAGTCCGAAACACACCTGCAAACACCCCCCGAGAAAGACGGTGCTGAATGCCAGGGCGAGCCCCTGGTCGGGATACTGGGCCATGAACTGCGCGGTCATCGCGGTCATTACCACGGTCATCGGACCGGTCGGACCGGAAATCTGCGTTGGGGTACCGCCAAACACCGCGGCAAAAAAACCAACAATGACAGCGCCGTAAAGTCCGGCGGCCGGACCCGCGCCAGAGGAGATGCCAAATGCCAGTGCGAGCGGCAGGGCGACGATGGCGGCGGTGATGCCACCAAAGAGGTCGCCCCATGGATTGCGGGTGAAACTGCTTAATGAGTACAAAAGTTTTGTTCGACCTTAGACTTCAGTTGAGGCTGAAGACTGGAATAGACCTTCACACAAGGCACCTAATTTATGCGCTTCAGGCCACGGGTACAAGGCCAGAATTCACAGCCGGCCAGGGTGGTCTCTCCAGTTGCGCCCTTCGCGAGTTGTATTCTCTTCCAGCGGGTGTAACCTGATATAGTTCAAAGATCGTTGTAAGGGACCACAGCATCAGCAGTGACAAAAGTATTTGATTACGGCGAGTTCTGCCCCATCTCCCTGGCCACCTCGATTCTCTGCGAGCGCTGGACGCTGCAGATCGTCAGGGAAATGATCCTCGGCGCCACCCGGTTTTCAGAGTTTCAACGGCACATCCCCCGGATCTCACCCAGTTTGTTGAAGACCCGATTGCGCTTCCTGGAGGAGCAGGGAATTATCCTGCGCAAGCAAACGGCCGGACAGCGCGGCTGTACTTACCACCTTACCGCCAAGGGCAAGGCGCTTGAGCCGGTGTTATCCGAGCTGGGCAAGTGGGGAATGTACTGGGTCCACGAAGGCATTACGGACGAGGAGCTCAATGCCACCACGCTCATGCGGGATTTCACCGCCGCGCTGGATCTGCAGCGCTTGCCTGCAGGCCAGTCCCTGATTCAGTTCAACTTCAGTGACCTGCAGGATTTCCCCCGGCAATTTATCCGCGTGCACGGTGATCAGGCGGAACTGTGTGAGGTTGAGACCGGCCACGAGGTGGACATCTTCATCACCGGCACGCTGAAAACCCTGACCCGGATCTGGTACGGCGACCTTGGGCTGGATGCGGCGCGGGAGAGCGGCGAGTTGAAGGTCGTCGGGCAACCAGCCTATACGCGCAGCCTGTCCAACTGGCTGCGTATCAGTAACTACTCGCAGTACAACCGGAAATTCATCGGGCAGTAACGCGCTCGCGGACGTCTCTCAGCCAAAAACCTTGGTATCCGGCTGGCGTCGCAGGGCACTGAAATAGCTGAATTCCCAGGGTCGCACGGCCACCATGATACTGGTGCCGAAGCGTTCAGACAGTGGCAGGCCGGCATCTTCCTCGTGCAATTCGTGAAACTCGCTGATCAGGCGCTCCATCTTTTTCATCAGGCTGGCGTTGGATCCCCGGGACAGCATGCCGTTGCGGAACAACAGTTGCTCGCCGGCGCCATTAAATGAGGAATGCATGAAGTCCTGCAGGACCTCACGACCGAAAAAGTCCTGTATGGGTCCGCCGGGTATCCAGCGGAAGTCGTTGGCGACAATGACCCGGAAGCGGTTGCGGGGCAGGAGGTCGATGATCTTCAGGCGATCCAGTTTCGCCAGCAGTTGCACGCACTCGTGCTCATCCAACTCATAGTTTTCCAGTATCTCCTCATAACTCCAGCGATTGAGAACGCAGATCGCTACCAGCAACAGCCTGGGATGCTCTGCGACTTCTCGCTCCTGCTCGATCGTGAGCTGATTGATTTTCTTTCTGCCCTCGCCCATTTTCTGTACCAGGTCAGAAATTTCCATCCCCAGCAGCTGGCACAGCTGTTCCAGCCTCGTGAGGGACAACTGGGAACCCGAAAACAGGCGCTTGATACTGCTCTCCGACAGCTGCAGTTGCCTGGCCACCTGCGCGTAGGTCATCCCCTGGGCCTTGAGCTCCCGCTTGAGGGTGGTTATCAGCATCGAGGTCTGGCTCATCTGCGCCTCCTGAAAGTATTAATTTTTGATACTTGATGGGTCACATTGTAGGACATTTCACTATCAAGGTGCATTCTGTGATGCCTCACGGATACAGTGGCCTGCCATCCGGGTAGCTGGCCCGGGTGACAGCAACGGCTAGCAGCTAACGCGAGGAGGCCATCATGGTCAGTCAATGGAACGGTTTCAGATCCGGTGTGCTGGCGATTACCGCGGCATTTTGCTTTACCCAGGGCGCCAGCGCGGCGGGCCTGATGACCCCGGCCGGCGGGGATCTCCCGGGGCTGGAAATTCGCCAGCACCATGTCGAGGTCACCATCGAGGACGGCTATGCCGTGACCTCGGTGGAACAGCAGTTTTTCAACCCGCATGACCAGGCGCTGGAAGCGATCTATTCTTTCCCCGTGCCGGAGGGCGCGGCAGTGGGTGAGTTCACCTACTGGATCGACGGCAAGGCAGTGACCGGCGAGGTGGTGGAGAAAGCGCGGGGCCGGGAAATATATGAGCAGGAGAAAGCCCAGGGGCGCGAGGTGGCTCTCGTCGACCAGGAGGCGTATCGCAGCTTCGACAGCCGGGTGTACCCGGTGCGCGCAAGGGACAGCGTCCGGATCCGGCTGGTTTACATCCAGGCGGTGCCTGCAGACCTCGGGATCGGCCGCTACGTCTATCCGCTGGAAGAGGGCGGGGTGGACGAGGAGCGGCTGGCATTCTGGAATTTCGAGACCGCAGTCCGGGAAGCCTTCAGCTTCAGGCTGCGGCTGCGTTCGTCGTATCCGGTAGAGGAGTTCCGTCTGCCCGGACACCCGCAGGCGGTCGCGACCCGGGTGGACGAGCAGACATGGGAGGTGGCTTTCGGCAGCGAGCAGGCAGTGGATGTTGCTGACGAGTCCGCTCAGGCGGCGGTTACCGAACCCTACCTGCTGGACCGGGATGTCGTGGTCTACTGGCGACACCAGCAGGGACTGCCCGGCGCGGTCGATATGATCAGTCACAGGGCCCCGGGCAGTGATCGCGGCACCTTCATGCTGACCGTCACACCGGGCGATGATCTGGCCGGTATCCAGGGTGGGCGCGACTGGGTGTTCGTACTGGACTTTTCCGGCTCCATGAAGGGCAAATACCACAGCCTGGTAGAGGGAGTCAGGAAGGGCCTGAGCCAACTGCGCGCCGGGGACCGGTTTCGCATCGTCCTGTTCAATAACAGCGCCATGGAGCTGACCCACGGTTACACCGCGGTGAACGAACAGAGTATCAACGACTACGCCCGGCGCCTGGACGGGATCAGCCCCGAGGGCGGGACCAATCTTTTCGCGGGCCTGCAGCAGGGCTTTCGGGCGCTCGACGCCGACCGGCCCAGCGCCGTCATCCTGGTAACGGACGGCGTCGCAAATGTCGGGGTCACCGAAAAGAAGGAATTTCTTGCCCTGCTCGAACGGTACGACGTGCGCCTGTTCACCTTTGTCATGGGCAACAGCGCCAACCGGCCGCTGCTGGACAGCATGACCCGCGTTTCCAACGGCTTTGCCATGAGCATCTCCAACGGTGACGATATCGCCGGTCGGCTCATGCTGTCGGCAGAAAAACTGGGCTACGAGGCCTACCGTGATATCGAGGTCCGGGTGCGCGGCGTCAAGGTGCGAGATCTCACCCCGGCCCGGATCGGCTCGCTGTATCGCGGCCAGCAATTGACCCTGTTCGGGCATTACTGGGGTGACGGGCCGGCCGAGCTTGAAATCAGCGGCAAGGTCGCCGGCCGGGAACTGAACTACCGCTCGAAGCTGGATTTCCCCGCCAGCAGCACCATGAATCCCGAGCTGGAGCGCTTGTGGGCCTTCGCGAGCATAGCAGACCTGCAGCGACAGATGGACTACCTCGGCCAGGACAGCGACTCAGAACAAGCCATAGCGGACCTCGCTGTGGCACACGGGCTGGTCACGCCCTACACGTCCATGATTGTGGTGCGAGACGAACTGTTCGAGCAATACGGCGTGGCACGTGATAACGCCCGGCGCGTGGCCGGGGAGCAGGCGGCGCGGCAGCAACGGGCTGCGAATCCGCTGCGCAATCATCGCCAGGATGGCAACCAGCCTGCCTTTGCGAGCCCCCGCGCCTATCCGAACAGCGGCGGCGGAGCCGCCGGGCCGTGGCTGTTGCTCCTGTTACTGCCGCTGTTGTTGGTGGAACTGCGCGCCTTTCGCCGCGGGGCGGAAGGTACCCGGGCACCCTTGAGTGCCCGGGAGTGACAGGGCTGTCCCGATGAGCCGATTTCCCCTTGCCTCCCTGCTGCTGGCCGCCCTGATGCTGCTGTTGATGGTGTTGCCGTCCGGGGTGCAGGAGCTGTTGTACTTCAACTCCCGGCACCTGCAGCAGGGAATGCCGACGGGCCTGGTAACGGGGCACTGGATTCACGCAGATGGCGAGCACCTTTGGTGGAATCTTGGTGCCTTCCTGATCCTGGCGCCGCTGGTTGAAATGCACTCCCGGGGGCTGCTGTTCCGTGGACTGATTATGGGCACGCTCTGCGTCGATCTGTTACTGCTTGCGCCCTGGACCGAACTGCAGCGCTACTGCGGCCTGTCCGGCGTCCTGAATACGCTGTTCGGTATCGCCCTGTGCCTCTGCTGGCAGCGCACACGGTCGCCCATAGTTCCGGCCGTGGCGGTCTTTGGCGCAATAAAGATTGCGCTGGAAATCACATCAGGGCAGGCTGTCTTCACAGAGATCAGCTGGCCGCCGTTTGCCCTGGCTCACCTGGCGGGGATACTGGGCGCGCCCCTGGCAATCTGGTGGTCGTCTTTGCCCGAGGGCGAGCGGAAAAGCGCAATTACGGCTGCAGCAAGGAGCCACCATGGGGATCTGGTCACAGGCAAGTGAAATCGCGGCGGCAACGCCGCGGGAAAGAAACCGCTACGTGGACTTCCTGCGGGCGGTCTCGATCCTGTTCGTGATCACCGGCCACTGGCTGATTACCACCGCCGTGTGGGACGCTTCCAGTGAGACCCTGACCCCGGTTCTGGCGCTGGAAAGCGTACCGTGGACCGCCTGGCTGACCTGGGTTTTCCAGGTAATGCCGATATTTTTCATCGTTGGCGGTTATTCCAATGCTGTCTCGCTGGCGAGCGCGCAAGAAAAACAACTCGGTTACTCCCAGTGGTTGACAGGCCGTTTGCACCGGCTACTGACACCACTGATGTTGCTGGTCCTGGTCTGGGTTGCCGCATCGTTTGCGATGAACCTTGCCGGCGCTGACGAGGAGACCATTCGGTTCGTCTCGCGCACGGCACTGGTACCCACCTGGTTCCTCGCGATTTATACCATGATCGTTTTGCTCGCGCCGGTGACCTTCGCCCTGTGGCAACGCTGGGGCTTCTATTCGCTCGCGGCCTATATTCTGCTGGCGGCGCTGGTCGACTTCCTGTTCTTTGCACTGCATCTGGAGTTCCTGGGGTGGAGTAACTACTTCTGGGTCTGGCTCGCCATGCATCACCTGGGTTTCGCCTGGCGGGACGGGCGCACGGGCAGCCCTGCCATTCTGCTTCTGGTGGCCATGGCGGCGTTCGGGATTTTCGTGTCGCTGATCGCTTTCGGCCCCTACCCGGTGGCCATGGCCGGGTCACCGGGGGAGGAAGTCAGTAATACCCTACCCCCTAAAATCACGCTGATCACTCTCGGCCTGGCCCAGTTCGGCCTGTTACTGGCGCTGGAGAAACCGGCCCAGCGATTGCTGTCAGGACTGAGAGCCTGGACCTGCACCGTCATTATCAACACCATGATCATGACCATCTATCTCTGGCACATGACCGTCCTCCTGCTGGTGCTGGCCGGGACCTGGCTGGCGGACGGGTTCGGTCTGGGCGTAACGCCCGGAACCGCGGACTGGTGGTTGACCCGCCCGGTCTGGCTGGCCGTTCTCGCAACGCTGCTGATACCCTGCGCACTGGCCCTGTCACCCCTGGAGCGAATGGGCAGTCCGGCAGGCGCATCGGTACCCTCGGCGCTGCGACTGGTTGCCGGGGCCCTGATGGCGGGCCTGGGTATCAGTCTCGCGACCTTGCTGGGCTTTGACGGGCAGCTCGTGTCGGCCACCAACACGCTGACGCTTGCGCTGTTGCTGGTGGGAGCCTGGACCTGCGGTATTTCGCTCCGGCGTTCTGCCTAGACAGTACCACCGCCATTCGCGCAATCAGCCAGTCCATTTCCCAGCGCATCCGCGTCAAGCAAGGCCTGTCTGAGAAGAGCTGCGTCAACCGGCACTGTCATATTATGGATAAAAGGGAAGGCCATCGCGCCCTGCACCACGGCGTCCAGGCTGGGATCATCTGTTCTGGAGATATCGAGTTGACCAAGGTGCACGGGCAAGCCGACGGAGGCAAAAAAGCGCGCCACCCTGGCCGCTTCCTGCTGCTCTCCCTCGAGCATGAGTTGGGCCAGGGTTCCCATCGCCACCATTTCACCGTGCAGCCGGGTTCTGTGAACCTTTTCCAGTACGGTGAAACCCTGGGCAAAAGCATGTGCCGCTGCCAGCCCACCGCTTTCATATCCCAGGCCGCTCATCAGGGTATTAGCCTCGACAATGCGCTCCAGGGCACTGGACACCCGGCCTTCCCGCACCGACTCCAGGGCGTCCTCGCCGTACTCGAACAGGGTTTTCATACAAAGCTCGGCGATGGCTGAACCCACCAGCGTTGGGCGTCCCCCAAACACCGTCACTCCCTCCGGGTTCCGCTGGCTGACACGCGCTTCATACCAGGTGGCCATCGCGTCACCCATGCCCGCTGCCAGGTAGCGTTCGCCCGCACTGGCGACAATACCGGTGTCCATCAGGACCAGCGCCGGGTTGCGGGGATAAATTTCTGCATCAAGGGTCACCCCCTGTTCCGTGTAGATCACCGAGACCGCTGCGCAGGGCGCATCGTTCGACGCCAGTGATGGCACCACGGCACAATCCATACCGAGCCTGTGGGCAACCGCCCGGCCCGCATCGACGGCTTTACCGCCACCAATGGCTACCAGTACGTCGGGTTTCTCAGCGCTGTTTTTGCAGTCCTGCACATGGCGATCGATTTCCTCGAGCGAACACTCTCCCTTGAACCGGGCTATGGTAGAGGAAATACCGGCCACCTCCAGGCTGCCCAGGAACCGGCCGCCCTCCGCCGCCAGGCAGCGCGGGGATAACAAAACCAGAGCATGCCGGTACCCCAGTCTGCTCAGATAATGACCACCGTGATCAATGATGCCTTCACCCTGCACGTACCGGCCCGGCGAGCCAAATACGCTGGCAGGGACCTGGCCGCCCCGGGTAGGGGTGGCGAAGGCCTCTATGGTGGAATATTCAATTTCATCTGGCTGATTCACCTTCCCGCCCTCCGCTGCGTATACCAGTGAAACTATAGACCGGCCAACCCGGAGTTTCCTGATGAATTCGGCGGCACTTTCTCCTGCCAGGTATTGGGGCGCGATTTGAATTGTTGTGTATACTGACTTGGTCCGTATAAATAACTTTTGGAATAATTGGGGCGGATAACAGAGCCAGCCGCAGTGGTGATGAGCCACGGCAGGCCCTGGTCCGACAAGGCCTTGCAAACAACAAGATACCTACCACAGGTCATGGCCTGTTGCCTGTTTCTGGCCACAGCGCTGATGTCTCTGCACTCGTTCGCAGAATTTGCCGCCAGTCCGGCAGTCAAGGTCAGCGATCCCGCTGCCGGTAACCTGGTCGAAATGGCCTGGTCCGGAGACCGGCTGTTCGCCGTCGGTGAACGCGGGCTGATCGCATTCAGCGACGACGCGGGAAAAACCTGGCAGCAGGCGGATGTACCGGTCAGCGTGACGCTGACCGCCATCACCTTTACCGAGGGCGGCGAAGGCTGGACTGTGGGTCACGGCGGCACGATCCTGCGCAGCGACGACGGCGGCCTGTCCTGGGAGCAGGTCTTCGACGGCCGGGAGGCCAACAGACAGTTCCTTGCCTGGGCAACCGCCAACAAAGAGCGGCTGGAAGCGGAAATGGCGGAACTGGAATCCCGGGACGACCCGGACGAGGTCGCGCTGGAAGAGCTCGAATATGCTCTCGAAGACGCCATTTTTGCCCTGGAGGATGCCGAGGTAGCAGTTGATACGGGACCGGCTGACCCTCTCCTGGATGTGCTGTTCATGGATGACACCACCGGTATTGCCGTGGGTGCCTACAACATGCTGTATCGAACAGAAGATGGTGGCGATACCTGGGCCCTGTCGATAGATGGCATCGACAACAGCTATCGCTATCACCTTTACAGCCTGGCACAGGATCCCACGGGCCGGCTGCATATCAGCGGCGAGGCGGGCCTGCTCTTTTACTCCGATGACAAGGGCAGGACCTGGACCCGCACCGAGGACGTGTACGACGGCAGCCTGTTTGCCCTGCTTGCCAGTGAGGAAGTCGTGCTGGCGGTAGGCTTACGCGGCAATGTCTTTCGCTCCGTTGACGGCGGTGTCAGTTGGTCGAATGTACCCATGCAGGGTATGGGCAGCCTTTACAACGGGGCCGTAACAGACCGGGGAATCTTTCTCGTCGGTGCCGGCGGCAGGATCGCTTTCAGCAGTGACCAGGGCCAGACTTTCAGTGAGTTTACCCACCCCAGCCGCGCAGCATTGGCGGCGATAACGACCGTGGGACCAACACTGATCCTGGCCGGCTCTTCTGGCATCCTGCTCGAGGACCTGAAGGAGTTCAGCAGTGACTGACCTGAGAACGAACCTGGATCCGGAAGACGGTCGCCTGCGCCCGTGGCTGGCGGCGCTGCTGATAAAAGTCCGCCTGCCGGTGATATTGCTGTTCGCCGCACTGACCCTGCTGTTCGGATGGCAGATGTCGATGCTGCGCCCCGACGCCAGCTTCGAGAAAATGATCCCGGTGTCGCATCCCTTTATCGTCAATTATCTGGAGAACCGCGACGACCTGAAAGGCCTGGGTAATTCTGTTCGTATCATTGTCGAAACTACCGAGGGCGATATCTTTACCCCCGAGTTCCAGACCCTGCTGCGGGAAATCACTGACGAGGTGTTTTATATCCGGGGCGTGGACCGCTCTGCTCTGCAATCCTTGTGGACACCGTCTGTACGGTGGCAGGAAGTCACCGAGGAAGGCTTTGTCGGCGGGGCGGTGGTTCCGGATGATTATGACGATTCCCCCCGTACCGTCGAGAAGCTGCGCGAAAACGTGCTCAAGTCAGGCCAGGTGGGCAGACTGGTTGCCAATAACTTCAAGTCGGCAGTGATTCTGGCCCAGTTGACCGAGACCGACCCGGATACCGGTGAACGGCTGGACTACCAGGCACTGTCTAATGACCTGGAAACCCTGGTGCGGGAAAAATACCAGAGCGACACCATAAAAATTCACATCACCGGATTCGCCAAACTGGTTGGCGATCTGATCGACGGGGCCACCCTGGTCGGCTTGTTTTTCCTGATCGCGCTGGTGATTACCGCGGTGCTGCTGTACGTCTACGCGCGTTGCGTCCGGCTCATGCTCAGCGCATTGGTCTGTTCGGTGATCGCCGTGGTCTGGCAGCTGGGTCTGCTGCGGACAATGGGCATGGGCCTTGATCCCTATTCCATGCTGGTGCCGTTCCTGGTGTTTGCGGTGGGTATCAGCCACGCCTCGCAGATAATCAACCGCTTTGGCCTGTACGCCGCCCAGGGCGCCCCGAATGACGAGGCGGCCCAGCTGACCTTCATCAAGATATCGAAACCGGGCTTTATCGCTCTGGTCAGTGACGGAGTGGGCTTTTTTACCCTCAGTGTGATCGATATTCCGGTTATCCAGGAATTGGCAATTGTAGCCAGCACCGGTATCGCGGTACTGATTGCCACGAATCTCATTCTTCTGCCCCTGGTTCTGTCCCTGACCGGTATCAGTCCCGGGGGAGCGAAACACCGGCAGGAGCGGGACGCAAAACCCCAGCCCCTGTGGCGATTCCTGTCCGGGGTGACCAGGCGCCGGGCGGCGGTCACCATCCTGCTGGTTTCCGCGGTACTTTTCGGGCTCGGTATTTACGGCGGCCAGTTCCAGAAAATCGGCGACCTCGATGCTGGCGCTCCGGAACTGCGCGCTGATTCACGGTACAACCGGGACAATGCATTCCTCACTGAGAATTACTCCACCAGTACCGATGTCCTGGTGGTGATGGCCCAGACAGGTGAACAGCAGTGCGGCAGTTACCAATTTATCGATGCCGTAAACTACTTCCAGGGTTACATGGGCGCCGTGCCCGGGATTCAGTCCTCAACCTCTTTGACGGATGTATCGAAGCTGGTGATCATGGGCATGAACGAAGGCAACCCGAAATGGCACGACATCAGTCGTAACCAGCTTATTCTCAACAATTCGCTGAGCCGGGCACCCAGCAGTTTACGAAATACCGATTGTTCCATGGCACCCGTCATCTTTTTCCTGGATGACCACAAGGCAGATACCCTCACCAATGTCGTTGAGGCCGTGTCCGATTTTGAAGAGCAATTCCACACTGATGACGTTGAGTTCAAATTGGCTGCAGGCAATGCGGGAATCGAGGCTGCGACCAATATCGTGATCGAGCAGGCACAGCTGAAAATGCTGCTGTGGGTTTATGGCGTCGTAACCCTGCTGTGCCTGCTCACGTTCCGTTCCGTACGGGTTACCCTGTGCATCATCCTGCCCCTGATGCTGACCTCCGCATTGGGTCAGGCACTGATGGCGGGCCTGGGTATCGGGGTCAAGGTTGCCACCCTGCCGGTCATTGCTCTGGGAGTAGGTATCGGGGTGGACTACGGGATTTACATCTATACCGCGCTTGAATCCAATCGGCGCCGAGGCGACACCCTGAGACAGGCCTACCTTCTGGCCCTGATGTCCAGCGGCAGTGCGGTGGCCTTTACCGGCGTGACACTGGCCATCGGCGTGGGTACCTGGATATTCTCTCCGATCAAGTTCCAGGCAGATATGGGCCTGATGTTGACCTTCATGTTTTTCTGGAACATGGTCGGCGCGCTGTTGCTACTGCCAGCCCTGGCCTGGCTGTTCTACGACAGAAGCCACGGTGACCGGGCGATACTGGACGCCCGCACCGCTGCCGAGGCGGCCTGAAACGGCAGGCGCTCGCTAGTTCAAACCAACCACTTCCGAATAGGTGAGACGCAGGGCCATGGCCACGCTGTTGAAGTACTCCACCTCGGACGCGGCTACCTGGCCATCAGAGCGCAGCACCTCGACCAGGCCGTGGATGATATTCTTGCGCTGCGCTATGGATAGTTTGGGTGCCAGGCTCGAGATGTATTTCTCCAGCGGGGCAGACTTGTAGAGATCCGTAACTGCGACGCTCTGGATGTCCTGTTCGGTGAGATCCTCATCCAGGTGTTCCTTTATAACACGCTGCACAGCTTCCACTTCGGCGGGATGGGTATAGCAATCCGCATCGGTAGCCCGGGCCAGCACCATGACAAAAAGCTCCCGGTAAGCCTTAATGTCGCCTTCCGGCCCGGAATTATCTCCGAACAGGCTTTTGATGTAACTGAGATCAATGGTTGCCATTTTATTCTCCTTTGCTGTCCCCGCATTATAGTCGCGGAAAATGACGGTGCCCCGGTTGAATGGACTACAGTATATGCCATTTGGCGGACAGTGAGAGCCTCCTCCCACACGCAGCCAGTCCAGGCGGCTGTGACCTCTCTCAATCCGGGGAAATTTCGTTTCCGGGCGCGATTCGTGTAAGTTGAAGCGGTGGATGCACACCTCAGTACGCTCGACTGGATAGTTATCGGGGCCTACCTGGCCAGCATGCTGCTGCTCGCCATCTACCTGGGTCGCAGCCAGAGCTCGCGCGCCGATTACTACCTCGGCGACAACGAAATGCCCAGCTGGGCCCTCGCCACGTCGGTTGTCGCAACGCAGTGCTCGACCAACAGCCTGCTGGGCGCCCCCGCATTTGTCGGCTTCGTGGCCGGTGGGGGCATGCTCTGGTTGCAGTATGAACTGGCCGTGCCCCTGGCGATGCTGGCACTGTGCGCGTTGTTCATGCCGGTGCGCCGCTCGGGAGGAATCTCGATCTACGCCTACCTGGAATCGCGCCTGGGGCGGGAAAGCCGACTGCTGGCGAGTGGCTGTTTCCTGCTGTTTCGCGGTATCGCTACCGGGGTCACCATGTACGGCGTCGGCTCAGTGGTCAGCCTCGTTACCGGCCTCTCCTATATGCAAGCGGTTCTGATCCTGATGGGTATCACCATCGCTTACGACGTCCTGGGTGGTATGCGCGCGGTGGTGATATCCGACGTCATCCAGATGTTGCTGCTGGCTACCGCCGTTGCTGTGGCGCTGGCATGGCTTTACGAGCCGCTTCTGGCCCATTACGGCGAATTATCCGCTCGTACCCATGCACTGGCAAACGACTGGGGTATAAGCAGCGGCAACAATTACGGCTTCTGGCCGATGCTGATCGGGGGTCTCTTTCTCTACATGGCATATTACGGCTGCGACCAAAGCCAGGCGCAACGACTGCTGTCGGCCAGGGACGAGGAAGCAACACGCAAGGTGCTGGTTTTCAACGGAGTGCTGCGCTTTCCCCTGGTCCTGGCCTATTGCCTGCTGGGTCTCGGACTGGCGGCATACGCGATCGACCACGACCAATTTATCTCGACTCTGCCGTTGACTGACACCGGGACTCCCAACCTCAACCTGGTATTCCCGGCCTTTGTAGCAGTGGAATTCGCGCCGGGGCTGGCTGGACTCGCCATCGTCGGCCTGTTCGCCGCCGCGATGTCCTCTATAGACTCGGCTTTAAATAGCCTGTCGGCCAGCACCATGGAAGACTTTTTGTCGCGTTTTACCGAATCCGCGGAAAACAGGCTGTTCCTGCTCTCAAAGCTGGTCACCCTGGGCTGGGGAATCTTTGCCCTGCTGTTCTCGTTCCAGGTCGAGCGCATCGCCCCAACAGTTCTGGAGGCGATCAACAAGGTGGGCTCCATGGCGAACGGGCCGCTGCTGGCTCTGTTCGCCGTCGCCATGTTTGCACCCCGGGTGGGACAGCGCATCGCGCTGGCAGGGTTCTGCCTGGGACTCGCAACCAACCTCGGCTTGTGGCTGGGCATGCCAACCGTTTCCTGGTTGTGGTGGAACGTGGCGGGCCTGCTGGCCGGACTGGTCCCGATGCTGGTTAAGCTGTTCATCGTGTTGCCACGAGAATTGCGCTGCGAGCAACCCCTGGAACGCGTTCCCATAACAGACGTCGTAACCCTCGTGGGTTCCGCAGCCGTGATATTTGGGATTGTGCTTTGGCTCGGCCCCTCTTCCTGACGAGTTTTCTTGTCCGGCTATCCGGGAACCGATAGGATAGTCCCCTGACCATGACCGACCTCAACCTGCCTGCCAGTACAGAGTGGCGCCGATACGGTATGCTGCCGGTGGCGGGTGCACTCGGCTACGCCACCAGTGTTATCCACATCTACGGCCTCGGCCCCTATATCGAGCCGATCCAGGAAGCCTTTGGCTGGTCTCGGGCACAGGCCACCAGCGGGCTCACCATCGCCACTGTGATCAACGCCATTTTTTGCATCGCAATTGGCATGCTGGTGGATCGCATGGGTCCGCGCCTGGTCGGACTGACGGGCGTATTGCTCACCACCGGCGCGTTCGCGCTGCTGGGAACGGCCACCGGGGGCCAGACCAACTGGTATCTGCTGTGGGGTATGCTGGCCTTCGCCACCCTGCCGGTTCAGGCGACCATCTGGACCAGTGCGGTTGCGAGCCGCTTTGAAACATCACGGGGGATGGCGCTGGCGGTGACACTCAGTGGCGCCTCACTGGCCGCCACGGTGTTTCCCCTGCTGGCCACGTGGTTGATCGACACCTACGGCTGGCGCACGGCGTTCGCCGCGGAAGGTGGCATCTGGGCGGCCATTACCTTGCCCATGATCTGGCTTTTTTTCCGCGGTGCGCGCGATGAAAAGTCCACTGACGGGAAACGCACCACCAGAACATCCCCGCAATTACACGGGGTCAGCGCCGCCGAGGGCCTCGGTTCACTGGTTTTTTTGCGCCTGTTCGTGGCCAGTGTTCTGTTCACATTCACGATCATCGCCCTGGTCGTGCACTTCATTCCTATCCTCACAAACGCCGGCGCGGACCGACTCGCAGCTGCCGGTGTCGCTTCGCTGGTGGGTGTGTTTTCCGTCGTTGGCAGGTTGGGCACGGGCTTTATGCTCGATCATTTCAGGGCCTCGCGGGTTGGAGCCGTGATATTCCTGCTTCCGATTATTGCCTGTGCGCTGCTGTTACTGGCGGGCACTAACCTAGTGGCGCAATCGGTTGCCGCCATTGTAATAGGGCTCACACTGGGCTCGGAAGTGGATGTCATCGTCTACCTGACCACGAAACATTTCGGCTTGAAAAATTTCGGCACCATTTACGGTGGCTTACTGACGGCCTTGTCGATCGGTACGGCATTCGGACCCCTGGCTGCCGCGGCGGTCTACGACCAGGGTGGCAGCTACGCGCCCTTTCTGCTGCTGACCATCGTCTTTATGGCTGGCAGCGGCATTGCACTGGCCAGTTTGCCGCAACCGGAGAGTTGACCCGAAAGGGCTCGAACGCCGATTCCTCTCGCCACTGGTAAAACGGCTGTTTCCCCTCGGCCGGGTATTGCATAATCTGGCGCCTCGTTCATGATAAGTCTCGAGCAGGTCACAGGGAGTAGAGTTTATGCCGGGCAGATTTCGTGGAGTCCTCGCCTTGCTGGTATTGATATTCGCCTCACTCACCGTCAATGCCGCCGGGTCCAGAGGGACGGTACTGATCACAGGCGCCAACCGCGGCATCGGCCTGGCGATGGCGGAAGCATTCAGCCGGGAGGGCTATACCGTCATTGGTTCCGCTCGTCGTCCTGCGGCGGCCTCGGCACTGCGACAGTCAGGGGTCGAGGTGCTGCAACTGGACGTAACAGATCCCAGCAGTGTCGCCAGCCTTGCCAGAGCCCTGGCAGGAAGGCCGATCGACATCCTTATTAACAACGCAGGCATGGTCAATGACGAGGCCACCAGTTTTGCCGACAGGAACATCGAGCAGATGGGGGTCGAGTATCAGGTCAATGCCCTGGGCCCCCTGCGGGTGACCCAGGCATTAATGCCAAATATGATGGCCGGTGAAAGGAAGATCGTGGCCAACATCAGCAGCATGATGGGCAGCATGGCCCTGAATAACTTTGGCACCTATATGGGTTACCGGGCCAGCAAGGCCGCCCTGAACAGTTTTACAAAGACTTTGTCAGTAGACCTGGCTGAGGATAATCTCATTTTCGTGGTGCTGCATCCGGGTTATGTAAAGACCGACATGAACGCCGGCGAAGGCGATATCACAGCGGCGGAGAGTGCAAACGCCCTTTTTCAGTTGATCGAAGGCCTGGAGGGAGAAGACAACGGCAATTTCTACAACTATGACGGCAAGCCCATGCCCTGGTAGATACAACAGCGCCAGAGGGGAAAGCACAATGGCGGAAGACCAGTTATTCACTACCTACACGGAAGTAAAACCCGAATGGATCGACTACAACGGCCATATGAACATGGGCTTCTACCTGGTGGCGTTCGACATGGTCGCTACCGACCTGTTTTACGACTCCATGGATATTGGCTGGGAACATAAAAAAATTGTTGGAAAGTCCACCTTCACTCTGGGTGCGAATATCGATTTCGTCCGGGAAGTGATGGCCGGTGACAGGCTGCGCATAACCAGCCAACTGGCGGACTTTGATCACAAGCGCCTGCACTACATTCACTGCATGTATCACGCAGACGCCGGGCACCTGGTGGCAACCAACGAATGCCTTGGCATGTACATCGACATGGAAACAAGGCGCAGCACGTCGTTCAGCAGTGAGCAGATGGCCCGTTTTCAGCAAGAGTTGGACCGCGGTAAAAAGATTTCACTACCGGAACAGTTCGGGCGCAAGCTTGGTATCAGGCGCTGAGGCTGTCGCGGCGCCTTTAGCCAGCCAGACTGGCGATGACCAATGCTCCCCGCGGTCAGGCCCCATCCCAGCGATCGACGAACAAAATTTCTTCCACGGATTTGCGCTTGAGCCGGCTCAATTGTTTGACAGGCTTACCCAGTGGCACGATCGCCGCAACCGCCCAATGTGGTGGTATATGCAGAAGCGATTGTATCTCCGGTTCCGAGGCCACACCCCAGGTCGTGATCGTTCCCCCGTAACCCTCATTGCGCGCCCCCAACAGGATATTCCAGACCAGCGGGTATATCGACGCGCCGCTGACGATACCGACACGGTCAAGGTCCTTGTCCATGCTGGCCACTACCGAAAGATCGACGGTTATCACCAGCAGGGTAGGCGCTTTGCGTATGTGATCAACAAGCCAATCCGGCGGGTCGGCCTGCCTTACCTGTTCATCGGTAATCTTGCCTGGATGAATGGTATTCAGCGGATTTTCTCCTGCCTGCACCTCGAGCAGGTAGCGGGTTGCCGTGAGCAGCGACAGATCAGCCAAGCGTCCTTTCAGTTCATCGTCGGCAACCTGGATAACCCGCCAGCCCTGGCGATTTCCCCCACTGGGCGCAAAACGCGCGTGCTCGATTATCCGGCGCAGCACCTCATCCGGCACCGGCCCGGGCGCAAACTCGCGACAGGCAAAGGTCGTCCGCATAACATCCCAAAGTTCCACCTCTGTCCTCCCCCCGTTGAAAGCGGCTGAAAGTAGAGTATAGGGGGCTAACCGGATACGTGCGATTGAGCTTGCCAGTCGGCATTACCATACTCGACGGGTATACCGGTTTAAGCGAGAAACTTGCGGAAAGCGGTTCGAGGCGGGGAATCGAGGCTGACCGGGCGAGCATTGCCTGGCATGAACTGCGGTGTTGACCGGATGTTCCCCGGGGCCTGGCCAGGCTGCGCAGTAAGTTCATCGTCGCCTCACTGACCATCCTGGCCAATCGACTGATAGTGGATACCTGTAAAAGGGCGGACATCATCTGGGATATCGTCTTCTCCTGGAAATCGATCGGGGTCTACAAACCGCGACCACTCGCCTACCGGCAGGCGGCCCGGTGGCTGCAGCTGTCACCTTCCGAGTGCCTGATGGTCGCCGCACACGGGCTGGATCTGGCGGCTGCGGCCCGAGCCGGTTACAAGACGGCGTTCGTGCGGCGACCGGCCGAGTGGGGGCCGCTGGGAGAACCGGAACTGATGAAGTCGGATATCACGTTTGACTATGTGGCGGACGACTTTAACGATCTCGCCGACCAACTGGGATGCGAATTGTAGTCACAGAATTGCTTTATCGCCCGGGCGAACGATGAAGCTCGATACCATTCTCGGCCTGATCAGTTCGGCTACCTGGCTGGCGGGCGCAGGGAAGCGCCCATCGCACCCAGTACAACAAAAATAGCTATTACACCGGGCAAGAAACCAAAAAATACAACCAGATCGTGGATACTCGAAGCTGCCGTTGGCATCGTGCCCCGGGCGTCAAATACCCCGCCGTAGATACTGGCAAGAATATTGGAGTAGCCTACCACCAACATGCCATAGCGAATGAGGCGCTCCGCCCTTTCGTTAGGGCTCACCAGCGGGTAAGACAGGGCGACAAGCAACATCAGTACGCCATTGGCAAAGCCCTCGATATGAGCGAGTCTCCATGCAGCGACACGGCTGGCGGTAGCCGTCGGATCCGCGAGAACATTGCCCCAGACCAAACCCGAGACCATGCCCAGTGCGAGCACAACAACGGCGTGGAATGCGAGTCGACGGGCGCCCGGACTGACCTGATTCACGCGATATGCTCCGTGCCAGGCATACCTGGAGGTAGATCACCCATACCGATCGGGTAATTCCTCATATTTTCAATTCGTCCTTACCCATCAGTTCCCGATAGACGGCAGCACCTTTCTGGCGCTGTAATCTGATCACTTCTATGTGCTTTCTGACTTTGCTCTGTTCCTCACCCTCGGGCAGTTCCTCGAGCTTGTGCTCCAGTTCTTTCTGCTTGTCATGGAGCTGTTTTATAACCTTGCGCAATTTATCAATATCTTTCTTCTTGTGATCATCATCCTCTGACAGCAGGACCTGGAGTTTATGTAGCAACTTCTTCCTTTTCATACATTTTCCCCCGTCCGCGCAGGACGCATCACTTGCTAGTGGACCTGCCTGGCAATAGCCTCGATCTCCTCCGGCTTGAGAGAGAGCACATCTTCGAGCTTGTTGTCAGAAAGCATGGCCTTGTTCCAGGCCTCTGTCATTTCGATAAGGCAATCTACCACGGTCTTCGTGTAGTTACTGTCGTTGATCAGGGATGTAGCGATATCCGGGCTTATAAGGCCCGTTCTGATCAGCTTATCGACAGAGCGATTGGCGGCCTGCTCCGCCTGGCTGGCATTGACCTTGATCTCATCCAGGGCCAACAACCGCAGTGACACATCCTCGGTTTCATTCAGGGCCCCAAGGTCGCGAATTACACTCGCGATCCGCACCCGGAAGCGGTTGTACTCGCGACGCAGATGAAGGTTTTCGCTGCGCATGTACCGCACGAGGTTCTTGCGCAAATGCTTGACGGCCTTGATAGCGGTGACCAGGTCCGTATTGGCCTGGCGCAACTTTGTCAGCGCCGCGGCGTATTCCGGCGTCGCCCTGGCCTGCGCCTTGCTCAAAAACGTTATTGTGGCGCCATGAATATCCCTGATCGTCTTGCTGTAGCCCTCGTCGATATCGATCGGAATAACCTCGCCACGCTGGTCAATCAACTCTTGCAGGTCCGACTCGCTATTGACCACTGAACGGCGCAAGCAGACCCCGTGGATAATCAGGTTTTTCGCGTTGCGAAAAAGGTGATCCGTTTCCTGTATTCCCGCGTGGAGAGCGACTGACGGTACCTCGAGTGCCGCTTCGCTGAGAAAGCGCGGAGTGTCATAGTCGCTGACCTCCTGCCGCAGGTGTTTTTCCAGGAACCTCACCAGATTTCCAGTCATGGGCAGCATCAGCAGGATACCCAGCAGGTTAAACAGCGTGTGAAAGACGGCCAGTTTCAACGTATGGTTATCAGGCGCTATCCCCACCACCGCGCTCACCGCATCCACCGCTGATAGCAGTGGCTCGATCATGACCAGTGCCACGACACCGGTAACGACATTGAAGATGAAGTGCGCGGCGGCCAGCCGTTTACCACTGATGTTGGCGCTGAGGGAACCGAGAACAGCGGTCACCGTGGTGCCCACGTTTGCGCCAATCGCGAGCGCCAGCGCGTTCTCGTAGGTGATCTGCGAGGCCGCCAGCGCGGTAATGATCAGCGTCATGGTCGCGTGACTGGATTGCATGACAATCGTGGCGAGCATCCCGACCAGGGTAAAGACCAGGAGGCCAGTCAAGCCGGGAATCGCATACTGGGTCAGATCGATGTGGCTTGCGTAGGAGGCGAACCCCTCCTTCATGAAGTGGATGCCCAGGAACAGGAAACCGACCCCCACCATAATCCAGCCACTGCCCTTTGAACGCTCTGACTGGCGCATGAGCAGAATGACACCGAACACCAGGATCGGCATTGCGTAGGCCGATATTTTTACGTTCATTCCGAAGCCCGCGACAATCCAGGCGCCGGTTGTCGTCCCCAGATTTGCGCCGAAGACGATACCGATGCCTTCCGCCAGCCCGATGAGCTGCGCGCTCAGGAATGAGATGGTCAGCACCGAGACCAGCGAAGAGGACTGCATCAGGGTGGTACTGATGATGCCGAAACTCAGGCTTTTCCACAGTCGGTCGGTACTGGCGGAGAGCAAGCGCTGCAGGCTGCCACCGCTGAATGCCTTGAAGCCCTGTTCCATACAGAACATCCCGAACAGGAACAGCGCCACACCGGCAGATATGTCCTGGAAACTGCTGCTGGCCCAGAACCCGTAGGACAGGAGTATGAAGATGGAGGGGAGCAGGATGCGGCCGAGCATTAGCTTATGGGCTGACTCTCATGGCGGCCCGAATATGAGGTAGCACACAGAAAGCAGCCACCTTCAGGAACGGACTCATTATTCAACATGGCGTCATTGTAGTCCCGGGTATCAGCCACCACAAACCCTGCGACAGTTTACGAATCAGGAATCCAGGACTATGTTGTAGCTGTGGCAATGGCAAGAAAAAGGATATTCACTGATGGCTGACTACATCCCCCCCGCCCTGGATTGGGTTCGCGAGCAGGTCGAACTGTATGAGAGCAGCGGAGGAACCCAGGGCAACACGCTACTGGATACCGGCATGCCCTGTATTCTCGTCACCCACATCGGCAACAAGACGGGCGGCATTCGCAAGATTCCCTTGATGCGGGTCGAAGTTGACGGTAACTACGTGTTGATCGGCTCCATGGGTGGGCAGCCGAAGAATCCCGTATGGGTATACAACCTGAGGGCAAACCCGGATGTTCAAATTAGGGACAAGACCGAGGTATTCGACATGCGCGTCCGGGAGGTGGCCGATGAGCAGGAACGCTCACGGCTCTGGGCAGCCGCGGTGGCAGCCTATCCGCCATATGACGAATACCAGGCCAAGACCAGCAGGAAAATACCCGTTTTCATCGCTGAGCCGCGCTAGCAACAGTCAGGGGAATCGCCCTCATAGTCGTGAACCGAAGCAATGCTCTCCCCGCGATCGTAAGCCGCCTGGCAAGCCCGCATCGCGACCAGCGCCGTTTCGCTGGTGACAACTTCCTGGAATACTGCCTGCTCAAATTCCAGCGCCTGATCAAGAGGTAAATTTTCGACCCGGCGCAGGATCCGTTTGAGCCCCGCCAGGGCCTCAGGGCTTTTCTGCGCCAGTTGCGATGCGATACCCGAAGCGCAGCCCATGGATTCGCCCTCGTTCACCAACCGTGTTATCGCGCCCAATTCATACAGGCGCCGGGCACTTACCGCACGGCCGGTTAACACCATGTCGGCGGCGCAGGCGGGTCCCACCAGCCTCATCAGTCGGCTACAGCCACCAATACCGGTGGTCAGGCCCGCGTTGACCTCAATCTGCGCAAATCGAGCCTGTCTTTCAGCAACACGCAGGTCGCAGGCCCAGCCCAATTCCGCCCCGCCTCCAGAGCAGTCACCGCTTATCGCCGCGATGCTGATTACGGACTCATGGGACAGCTCTTGCAGCGTACGAAACCAGCCGTCACCGACCCCCGTCCGGAGTCGTCCCTCCACCCCGGCGCAAAGGTCTTCCAACCAGGCATGCTCGAACCAGTGCCCCTTTAACCTCGAGCCGAGCACAATCACACGCACACCTGACTCCCGGCAAGTGCAGAGCGCCTCCGCCAGTTCATCGACCGCCGCCCAACACAGTTGATTGCCGCGCGCGGCATCGCTGAAGAAAAGCGTTGCTAGTCCACCACTGTCATCCTGTTCAATCTCTATGAAGCGGCTCATTCTGAATCTCCAGAATTCAGGTATGCATCCAGCGTATTGTGGAAGTGTCTGAGTCGAAGTTCCTGGTCGCCGAACCAGGCACCGCGAAAGCTTTCAGATTGCACACCCGCCTGCACACCGGCCACATTGTCGGCGTCCTGCTGCAGCACATCGGTCACCAGTGGCGCCACCGGATTGTCAGCGACTTCAGCGTAGTCGACCGGCGCAGGAAAAAACTTTCGTTCGCATAGAGGCGCCTGATCAGCGTCGGGAACATGAATCAGCATGATCAGGTCGTAGTACATTCTGTTCGGGTCATTTTCATGGGGGCGGTAGCGGAAACCGTTGATACCCTCCGCAAACAGGTTCATGGCAAATCCCGGGAACAGGAAGTAGTGATACACGTCGGACAGTTGCTCATCGGTCAGGTCGCGATAAGGCAAGTACTGCAACTCATCCTGCAAATTTCGACAGAGCGCCTGTTTGGCCAGGCGAACATCTCTCGGCCGCCCTTCATAGGAGTCCGGATCCATGCCGTAATATTCCATCCATTGCTCCAGTTCCGGGAAAACCCTGGAGGCATTGCGGTATGGGGAGCTGGTAGTGCCGTATTCGTTGATCATGCGCGAGTGCGGTCCGAGCAGTTCTATTCGCGCCACATCATGGGACCATCGCAACATTTGCGGGTGCAGGCTGCGGAAGTGGTAACTTTCGTTAAAAGCATCCACTGCCACCTTCCAGTTGCAATCCCAGAGAAAGGTCTTGTATTCGTACAAGACCATGTCCTCCAGCCGGTAGGGAGCGAGATGATCTGGAATGACCCCCAGGAATTCCAGCAGGTCAGGGGCGTGCTGATCCAGGTTAAACCACAACCACCCGCCCCAATGTTCCACACGTACCGACACCAGGTCGAGCCCTGAAACAGGCAGGCCGTCAGAAAAGCAGGCGAAGTTTTCGCGATCGGGGATGCCTTTCAGGGAGCCATCCACGTTCCAGGACCAACCGTGAAAGGGACAGCGAAAGAAGCGACTGTTACCGTTTACTGGCCCCTGGAGGAGACGCGTACCGCGGTGCTGGCAAACATTATAGAAACCCCGTAATTCTCCACTAAGGTCACGGACGAATATGAAGGACTCTTTGCCGAGAGTGTGAATCGCGTAATCACCGGGAGAAGCCAGCTCCTGAATCCTTGGCCCCATATTCCAGACTTTGCGCCAGACCGCCCGCCACTCACGTTGCATAAACTCAGGTGAATAAAAGCGCTCACCGGGCGTAATACCTTTGCCTATATCGGGTAGCGCTGCCTCAGGGTCAATACCAGGTGTCAGCATCATCTACTTGTCGAATCGGAACAGCATCTTTCGGATTGATCATCTGTACCTGTACAGCTCCTTGATCGGACGCGTTGGTTTTCGTGTGGATAAATTCGGAAGCGGTAAATGGGATCGTACCGGACCGGGACTTCAGCGAGTTCAACCCGAAGCCCGGACCACGTGGGGCGACGCAACCTGTCACTGGCCAACGGCCTGGTTGACCCTGAAGTCCACCCCCAGGATATTCCCTCCGCTGAAAGGATATCCCAGCGGTGCATTGACCGGGTATCGGCCGGCCGGCGAGCCTGTATCGAGCCCGATGTCGAAGGTCTCATCAATGGAGAAGAAGGATGGCGGCGTAGCGGGCACCTTGTCCTGCGCCAGGAGTTCACCGTCAACGCTCAACGTGAACACACCCCCACGGGCATAGCCACCCCCATCATAGCCAAAACTGAGTTGCAGCGTGTTGAGCCCACGTGGCAAAGATTCCGGGCCCACCAGGCGAATATGGCCGAGTTCAAAAACGCGATACTCGAATACCGGCAGGCCGGCTTCGTCGAGGTACAGCGACCAGCCGCCGGCGGTACCACCCATGGTAGCGATCACCCCGGACGCTGGCCTGCCACCGTAAATCTGCAATCTGGCCTGCATATCCCAGGAGCGATTCTGGATGGGCGGTGCGCCGCTTTCCGGGATGCCTATGGCGCCCTGTGGGTAGCTGAATTCGGTTCTGCCTGCGATCAGGCTCGGCATAGGGGTAGGCGAATCGAGCGAGCTGCGCAGAGGCAGTATTCCCAGTCTCGCTGCCTCCCGCATGAACAACTGGCGCATGTCAGCCAGTTTCCCGGGCTGTTCAGCGGCCAGGTTCCTGGCCTGGCTGAAATCCTCCTCCAGGTGGTACAGCTCCCACTCATCGTCTTCAAACGGGGTCGGCTGCCGTCGCACCCCCACAGACCAGGGCAGGCGGTCATGGCGGGCCGAAGCCAGCCAGCCCTCGTGATAAATGGACCGATGACCATGAACCTCATAAAACTGGGTATGCTTGTGTTCCGGCGCGCCGGCGTCGAGGAAACTCGGCAGCAGGCTGGCGCCATCCAGCGGTAGTTGCCGGTAACCGTTGACCTCCTCGGGCAGTTCGACGCCCGCCACGTCGAGGATAGTCGGCGTTATGTCGTTGACGTGCGAATACTGACTGCGTAAGCCACCCTCATCCGCGATACCCGCCGGCCAGCTGACCACCATCGGGTTTCGCGTTCCACCCAGGTGGGAGGCGACCTGTTTCATCCACTGGAACGGCGTGTTCATGGCCCACGCCCAACCCGAGTGAAACTGCGGGTAACTGTCACGGCCCCCGATGTCGTCAAGCCGTTGCAACTTGCGCGAAAGCGGCTCTGCCAGACCCTGCAGGGCGCCCATATAATTGATACTGCTCTGCGGTCCGCCTTCACCACTACTGCCGTTATCTCCCACAACATAAAAGAACAGGGTATTGTCGAACGCCCCGCTGTCCTGCAAAGCGCTGGCCAGGCGGCCTACCTGGGCGTCCGTATGGGACAGAAAGCCGGCGTAGGTTTCCATCATACGTTCCGCCACCTTTTTTTCGTCTGCGCTGAGGCTGTCCCACGCGGGCAGTTCGCCAGGCCTGGGGGTAAGCTCGGCATCTCGCGGGATGATACCGGCCGCCTTCTGCCTGGCGAGGGTTTCCTCCCGCAGCGTGTCCCAGCCTCCGGCGAACCGGCCCCGATAGCGATCGATCCATGATCTGGGCACCTGCAGGGGGGCATGAGTAGCGCCGGTGGCAAAGTAGAGAAAAAATGGTCGGTCCGGAGTAACTGCCTGCTGCCTGCGCATCCAGCTGATCGCCTGGTCCGCCAGATCTTCGGTCAGGTGGTAGTCCTCACCGGCGGGTCGCATCACCGGCGAGGTACCCAGATAAAGCGTCGGCTCAAACTGGTCGGTTTCGCCACCCAGAAAGCCATAGAAGTGCTCAAATCCCAGGCCGGTGGGCCAGCGGTCGAATGGCCCGGACTGCGAGGTTTCCCAGGGTGGCGCAAGGTGCCATTTGCCGAAGGCGGCGGTGCTGTAACCACGCTGTCGCAACAGCTCTGCCACCGTGGCAGCCTCCCGCCGCAGAATCCCCTGATAACCCGGGAAGCTGTTACTGGAATTGAGAACCGCCCCCACATTGACCGCGTGTGAGTCGCGACCGGTCAGCAGCGAGGCGCGCGTCGGCGAGCAGATAGCCGTTGTGTGAAAGCGGTTGTAGCGCAAACCTTGGGCGGCGAGGGTGTCGAGTGCAGGAGTCTCGGCGGGACCGCCGAAGGTGCCGGCCGCGCCAAAACCGACGTCGTCCAGCAGGACCACGACCACATTGGGCGCACCCTCAGGCGCTTTCACCTGCTCGATGACCGGCGGGGTCTCGCCAGCCACCGCCAGGACAGCCAGCAGCAGTCCGTTGATGAGTGCGGCGAATACTGCTGCGCCACTGAGGAAACGCTTGTGGTTTCCGGGTTTTTTGCGGGTAGTCATACGGGCAAGCCTAGGCACCCGGCACGATTTGCGCAATGTGGCAACCGAAATCCATCATGTGCAGTCCGTCAGTTCATACTCCGGCAGCGGCTTCTTCCCGCTATACTGCGCGATTCCAGGAGCTGACAACGTCGAGGTGAATATGCCAGCAGAGGCCGACCTGTATTTCTCCATTCGCAGCCCGTTTTCCTACATCGCCCTGCGGCGCCTGGAGCAGCTCCTGCCCGCCCAGCCGGTCGAGATAACGATTGCTATCCGGCCGGTGATGCCCATCGCGATACGAAAACCCGAGGTGTTCGAAAGTATCAACCCACTCGCCATGCCCTATCTGGAACTGGATAGCCGCCGGGCGGCCGAACAATACGGTATCGAGTTTCGCGTCTGGCCGGTTCCTGATCCGATCGTACAGGATATGGCAACCCTGGCGATTTCCCCGGACCAGCCTCACATCTACCGCCTCACCCGGCTTATGCAATACGCCGTGGAACAGGGGGTCGGTTTTGACTTCACCCTGAAGCTGGCGACCCTGATCTGGGACGGCAGGACCGACAACTGGCATGTCGGCGACCACCTGTCCGGGGTGGCAGATGCCGCTGGTCTCTCGCTGGAGGCCATGGATGCTGCCGTCACTGAAGAACCGGAGAGATACGACGCTGCCATTGCAGCCAATCAACAGTCGCTGGCCTCAGCGGGGCACTGGGGGGTACCGACCATTGTTTATCGAGGCGAGCCCTTTTTTGGCCAGGACAGGATAGAAACGTTTCTCTGGCGTGTTGCAAGCTCAGGCTGACCGGGACGGGACTAGGGATTCTTCTCGAACACCAGCACGAAGCGATCAGTCTTACCGCGCACCTTGGGATCGAAAACCGACAATTCATGATTGTCCGCCGGATTGCTCAGTACGTCGCTGGTGGCAGCCAGGGTGAATCCGAATCGCTCAATGTCCTCGATCGCAAACAACCGTTCAATACGGTGCAGGACATTGCTGTCACGATTACCGGAACCGGCGGCAGCGGCATGGTCCACGATCAGGAAGCGTCCGCCGGGTTTGAGTCCGGCGTGTATCTGCCGCATGAAACTGTCCACGTCGATCGCGGACCAACCACCGGCTTCGTCGATGTGATAAACATCGTGGTAGGACATGATGATCAGGGCGGCGTCGAAACGGCCCTCGCCCAATTGCAAGTCGTCGGCTTCGGATACCAGCAAGCTGACGTTGTCGATTGCACGGCCATCAAATCGCCTGGCCAGACCTTTGGCCGCGTATTTCTTGTAGGCCAGGTTGTTTTGCAGGACCACTTCACCTTCCGATCCGACCACCGCTGCCAATAGCTCGCTGTAATAGCCATCGCCACCAAAGATATCCACCACCACGCTTCCCGGTTGCAAACCGAGCAGCGGGATCACAACCTCAGGACGGCTGCGCGAATCCCGCTCGATATCAGCGGCCAGCCGGCCCGGCTTCGCCATGGCCTCGTCGATACTGGTAGCGAGTGCCGGCATGGCCGTGGCTGTGGCGACAGCAACGGCGATACTGAAAAGAATACGTTTCATAACTGAGTCCCATTGCCCGATAAGGGAGTTGACGCCAGGGTACCGGCTACTGTCTGTGTTTCTTCATGTCGCCTTTTTGCTCACGCTCCCGCTCTTCCCGGGTGGCAGCCTCCAGTGGGCTCTCGTCCTTCTTGCTGTCCTGACCGTGGCTTTCCAACTGGTGTTCAGCCGCGTTTTCACGGCCATGTTCCCCGGGATTGTCGGGTTTTTCCCGTTTTTTTTCTTTCTCGTCCATCAATCCCCGGTCGATGGCGGCATCGACTGCCGCTTTCTTGTCCTTGTCCTTCGAAAATACCGGCGAACTCAGGACAAACAGCGACAACAACATGACTCCGACAACAGGTGAAAATTTCATTGTTGACCTCCGACTGGCGACTCGCCACCATCAAAGCGATTGTTTCATCCTAATCCACAATCCGACTGTTCGCCATTTACATCCCCCGGCTACCGCTTGCACTGATAAATCGATGTCATACGGCAAAAGTTTCGCCCGGCATGACCGCGAGCAGCGCCACTGACGGATCGAGCGGCCGCGAGAGGTTTACTTTTCGGCCCCCGTCAGTCGGTAGGGATCAAGCAGGCTGGCCAGTTCCTCACGCGGCATTCCCGTCTCCTCGAGCGCCACGTCGAGCACCGGCCGCCCCTCCTCGTAACTGCGCTTGGCGATTGCAGCGGCAGCCTCGTAGCCGATGATGGAGTTCAGAGCCGTGACCAGTATGGGATTGCTGGCCAGAGAGCGCTGCACGGATTCGCGATTGACGGTAAATCCGTCCACGGTGCGGGCACTGGCCCGGCAGGCACCTGCCAGCAGCTCGATGCCCTGCAGCAGTTTGTCGGCAATCAATGGCAGCATGACATTGAGCTGGAAATTGCCGGACTGGCACGCCAGGGTGATAGTGGTGTCATTGCCTATCACCTCCGTCGCCGCCATCAATACCGCCTCGGGGAGTACCGGATTCACCTTGCCGGGCATGATAGAAGAACCGGGCTGCAGTGCCTGTAACTCGATCTCCGCCAGGCCGGACAATGGTCCGGAGGACATCCAGCGCAGATCATTGTTAATCTTGACCAGCACCACCGCGAGTCCGCGCAGGCAGCTGGAGCACTCCAGGTTCACGTCCTGCCCCGCCATGCGGGCAAAGGGATTGGCAGCCACCGAAAAGTCCATCCCCGTCATCTCGTTGAGGCGCTTCACCAGGTGAGAGCCAAACCCGGCTGGCACGTTTACCCCGGTACCTACCGCAGAGCCGCCGACAGGCAAATCCTGCAGGCGGGGCAACAGGTCCCCGATGCGCCTGTCACATTCCCGCAGCTGGCTGGCCCAGCCCGACAGTTCCTGGGCAAAAGTCAATGGCATGGCGTCCATCAGGTGAGTACGGCCGGTTTTGACCTCTGCCGCAAGTTCGTCACCGCGCCGATCGATTGAACGGACCAGTAATGCCATGGCAGGCCGCAACGTCCTCTCCAGCGCCAGCGTCGACGCCACCTGGATGGTGCTGGGGATCACGTCGTTGCTGCTCTGGCTGCAATTGGCGTGATCGTTGGGATGCACCGCGAGGTCACCGTCTCTGGAAGCCAGGGCAGCCAGCACCTCGTTCATGTTCATATTGGTGCTGGTGCCCGAGCCGGTCTGCATGACCGAGACCGGGAAATGCTCCTGGCAGGCCCCCTCCGCGACAGTCTTCGCGGCGGCCTCGAGGGCGTCGGCCAGGGCCCCTTCCAGTACCCCGCACTGGCGGTTGGCCCGGGCGGCGGCGCCCTTGATTTGCGCCAGCGCGCGGATGAACCCCGCGGGCATCCGGCGCTCCGTGATCCTGAAATTATCCACTGCGCGCTGGGTCTGGGCGCCGTACAGGGCATCTGCTGGCACCTTGATTTCGCCCATGCTGTCATGTTCTGTGCGGCTCTCGGTCATCCTGCAATTCCCCTGCTATATTTGGGTAAGCATAGACCTTCAGACGCCGGGCCGCCCACCGGCAGCCCCACAAAGGAGTACAGAGATGAGTACCCGCTATACCCGGGAACAGGTTTTACAAGTCGACGACAAGGAGTACCTGATCTTCCCCTTCGATGGACTGGATGAAGACAGCAGCGCCACCACCCTGCCCTACTCGCACAAGATTCTGCTGGAAAACCTGCTGCGCCATGGCAACGAAGACTATGTCACCGACGACGATATTCTGGCGCTGGCCAATTGGGACCCCCTCGCGGAACCCTCCCAGGAGATCGCCTTTGTTCCCTCCCGCGTACTGCTGCAGGATTTTACCGGGGTGCCCGCGATCGTGGACCTGGCGGTCATGCGCGACGCCATCGTGGATCTGGGCGGCGAAGCAGGTCGCATCAATCCCCTCTCCCCGGTGGAACTGGTGATTGACCACTCGGTGATGGTGGACCACTTCGCCAGTGCCGATGCCCTGGAGCGCAACACGGAAATCGAAATTCGCCGTAATCTGGAGCGCTACCAGTTTCTGCGCTGGGGCCAGCAGGCCTTTGACAACTTCAAGGTGGTTCCTCCCGGAACCGGCATCGTGCACCAGGTCAACCTGGAGTACCTGGCGCGGGGAGTGTTCACCGCGGAGCAGGACGGCCGCCTGCGGGCCTACCCCGACACCCTGGTGGGCACCGACTCCCACACCACCATGATCAACGGCCTGGGTGTCCTGGGCTGGGGCGTGGGAGGCATCGAGGCCGAGGCAGCCATGCTCGGCCAGCCGGTGACCATGCTGATTCCCCAGGTCGTAGGATTCCGCCTCAGCGGGCGGCTGGCCGAGGGGGCAACCGCGACCGACCTGGTGCTGACCGTCACGGAACAACTGCGCGCTCACGGGGTGGTGGGCAAGTTTGTCGAATTCTTCGGTCCCGGACTGCAACACCTGAGTCTCGCCGACCGCGCAACCATAGCCAACATGGCGCCCGAGTACGGTGCCACCTGCGGCATTTTCCCCATGGACCGTGAGACCATCGACTACCTGCGACTGACCGGCCGGGAGGAATCCAGCCTGGTCCTGATCGAGGCCTACCTGAAGGCCATGGGCATGTGGCATGACGACGAGACCCCGGCGGCACGCTACAGTGCCACGCTGGAACTCGATCTTGCCGATGTCGTACCCAGCCTGGCGGGCCCCAAGCGTCCACAGGACAGGATTCCGCTGACGCAGGCCGCGGAGGCCTTCCGTCATGTTCTGCGTGAGGACCAGGAATTGCGCCTGGCAGATGCCTCTGCCGGCGACTGGGCCGCGGAGGGAGGGCAGACCAGTCCTGACCCGGCCGTCCCGCACGGTGTTACGGTGACCCGTGGCGAACAGGTCTTTCAACTGGATCACGGCGCTGTGGTGATCGCTGCGATTACCAGTTGTACCAATACATCGAACCCGGCAGTGCTGGTGGCCGCCGGGCTGGTGGCGCGCAAGGCGCGCCAACTGGGCTTGAAAACCCGCCCGTGGGTCAAGACCAGCCTGGCGCCGGGTTCCAAGGTCGTGACCGAATACCTGCGCAGGACCGGCCTGCTGGAGGACCTCGAAGCACTGGGTTTTCATGTGGTGGGGTACGGCTGTACCACCTGCATCGGGAATTCCGGGCCGCTGCCCGACGACATCACCGAGGCGATTCGCAGCGGCAAGTTGCTGGTGACGTCGGTCCTGTCCGGAAACCGCAACTTCGAGGGCCGCATTCACCAGGATGTCCGGGCCAATTACCTGGCCTCACCACCCCTGGTCGTCGCATACGCGCTGGCCGGCAGCATGACGCTGGATCTGTACCGCGAGGGCCTGGGCCAGGGCCCCGACGGCCGCGCCGTCACCCTGGCGGACATCTGGCCGGACCCGGCGGAAATCAACGCGCTGGTTGCCTCCAGCGTCAAACCGGAGATATTCCGGGAGCGCTATGCCGACGTCTACAGCGGCAACGAGGTCTGGAACAATCTGCCTGTGGACGACAGCGAGCGCTTCGCCTGGCCTGAGTCCACCTATGTCCGCAAGCCCACCTTCTTTGACGGCATGCCGCCGGAGCCGGCCCCGGTAGCCGCGGTGCAGGATGCGCGCTGCCTGGTCAAGGTCGGCGACAGCGTGACTACCGACCATATTTCACCGGCAGGCGCCATCGCAGTGGATAGCCCGGCTGGCCTGTACCTCACCGACCACGGTATCGCGCCGGACGATTTCAATTCCTACGGCTCCCGCCGTGGCAACCACGAGGTCATGACCCGCGGCACCTTCGCCAATATCCGCCTCCGGAACCAGCTGGCTCCGGGGACCGAGGGCAGCGTGACCACCTGCTTCCTGAACGACCAACAGATGTCGATATTCGATGCCGCCGAGGCCTACCGCGCCGCGGATGTGCCCCTGGTGGTACTGGCAGGCAAGGAGTATGGCACCGGTTCGTCCCGGGACTGGGCAGCCAAGGGGCCGGCCCTGCTCGGTGTACGGGCGGTCATCGCTGAAAGCTACGAACGCATACACCGTTCCAACCTGATCGGCATGGGAATTTTACCGCTGCAATACCTGCGCGGAGAAAATGCGAGCTCGCTGGGCCTGGACGGCCGGGAGCGATTCACCCTGCCCGCGATCGAGCGCGGGCAATCGCGCCTGCAGGCCGCCGCCGCAAAACAGGACGGGACGGAAATCCTGTTTGAACTGGACATCCGCATCGACACCCCCAATGAATTCAGTTACTACGCCAATGGGGGGATCCTGCACTACGTGTTGCGCAACCTGGCGCGTTGAGCGCCGGTATCCCGGACAGTATCGCCGACACCCTCACTCGGGAATCGAGTCATATAGCGCGACGTCTTTGGCAAAGACCTCCTGTATCAACGCACCCTCCGGACGCCGTTGCAGCAGGTCCCTGCTTATGGCGGGAATCGGGTCGCGCTTGGTGCGCTGCAGGGTAATTCCCTCATCCAGCAACTTCTCCGCTGCGCCCGAATTACTCTCGAACTTGGGCACGGCATGTTTGGTCTTGAACATTTTCGGGTGATTGCCTGAACTGCGCAGCCCAAGGTCCCGCTCGAGGGCCCGGGCGGTATCCGCCAGATGCTTGAGCCGGAAAAAGTTGACCTGGCAGTGGTCCAGCAGGGCACTGTGCTGCGGCGCATGGTGGCGATTTACACCGTCAGGGTCCTGGGCCTGCAACCAGCGCAAGTAGTCCATAAACGGCATCGGCGTATTCAGGGGCATCTCCCTGCCGTGGGTGAAGAACTGGATTTCCCGGCGCAGGCGGGTCATCCGGGATTGCTGACCGCGTTGCTCTATCCTCGGTATCTGCGGACTGTTGACCTGCAGGTAACTGCTGAACGCCCTGGCGAAGGGACAGCGCACGAACAGGATAAGGGGTTTACCGGCGGCCACCGCCTGCAACAGGTCCCGGCGATATCCGGGCCGCGCCTTGAACACGTCGCGCTCGTACTGGTGCAGCCGCATTTGTCCCCTGCCCTTGTCATAGGAGCTGGCCTCCAGCAGCAGGTGGGCCTGGAAGAGGTACCAACGCAGGAGCACGGTGCAGCCCGCCTTGTGCGACCAGCTGGCGATAAAGGGGACATCGGGGTGATGATAGGGCAGCCGGTAACCAAGATGACGCTTGACCTCGTCCATATCGCCCGGCTGGCTGGGCAATAACTGAATCATTGCCCGTCACTCTACCGGGAGATCGCCCTGTTTTGAAGCCCGCCAGCGACCGCGGGCTTCGTCCGTCTCGCGCCGCAGGACCTCAATCGGCCTGAATCAGGTCCTTGTTTTGCGGCCAGTGATCATGGCCCGCAACAGGGATTCGTTGTGGGCCCGGCTCGAGAGGAAAACGCCGCCCAGGTGGAGCAGGATCAATAACAGCATGAGATTGACCGAGAACTCGTGTATCTCCTCCCAGAACTCTTCCTCTGCCGAGTCGGAGTCAGCTACTTCTTCCAGGGCCCCGTCGTCCCGGTCTGGTGACCCGGCCTCGTGCTCCCGACTCTCATCTCCGGTGCCTGCCTGCGGCGATTGCGCCATCGCAGTGATAACCGCAAAGGGACCCTTGCCCTCCTCGATGGCATACAGCTTCATGCCGCTGACGGCGGTGCAGCACAGGGCGATCAGCATCACCAGCACCATCATGCCCCCAGCGGGATTGTGACCCAGGTAGCGCGCCGGCTTACGGCCGGTAGCCAGGGCCTTCAGGTATTCCAGCACCCTGCCCGGCGCATAGACAAAATCCCGGAACCGGGCGTGGGTGGAGCCGGTAAACCCCCAGAGGATGCGCAAGACCACCAGCGTGGCTATGGCATAGCCGGAGTAGACATGCAGCCAGTGCTCCTCCTCTCCGGTGATATAGCTGGTGACAAACAGTAGCACCAGGGCCCAGTGAAAGGTCCGGACAAATCGGTCCCAAACATAAACGGTATCGCTCATCTCGCGTCTCCCAATGCGTTACTCAGGCCAAATATTGATCCACCCACGGGTAAATTGCATCGGGCGAATGTCATAATGCAGCGGCAAAAGGGTGAGTTTGGTACATTTGTCCAATGGATGAGGAGTGACGATGCGCAGGCCTTTATCGCAGGAGCATTTCATCATCGCTTTTCTATTGTTGGTGGCCGTGGCCAGCGCCGCCGACCTGACGGCCGATATCAAAGAGGGAGTAAATACCTCACACCTGGTCCAGGAGGGCGCCATTCTGGCGCTGGCGCTCTGCGGGGTCGCCCTGATTGCCGCCAGCCTGCGGCGACGGGTCCGGGAGGTCCGGCAATTGAAAGCCGATGTGGAGGCACTGGAGCACGCCGCCCGAAACCCGCCCGAGCAGGTCGTGGCAGCGAGGCGACAACTGGCCACCGCCATCAGCACCCAGTTCGACGCCTGGTCCCTGACACCCAGTGAACGGGAAGTCGGGCTGCTGCTGTTAAAGGGATTCAGCCTGAAAGAGATCTCGGAGTTGCGCGGCACCACGGAAAAAACCATTCGGCAGCAGGCCTCGGCAGTCTACAAAAAGGCCGGGCTGGCCGGCAGGCACGCGTTTTCGGCCTGGTTTATCGAGGATATCCTGTAAGCGCCGACGGGCGCCCGGCACCCGGTCCTCATCTCGCGGCGCGCCGCCAGATTATTCCTCAGTGGATTTCCGCCCCGGCGCGTTGTTGACCTTTCCTGCAGGTGTGGCCATAGTCAACCCACCAGCGATAACAAGAATGTCAAGCTGACCATGGCCAATACCCCCGACAATACCGCCAGCTCGGCTCTGGAAAATCCCTATGCAACGCCCGCTCGGCGCTACTACGCGCTGGGTGTCCTCACTTTGGTGTATACCTTCAACTTCATCGATCGGCAGTTACTGGCCATTTTGCAGGAAGGTATCAAGGCGGACCTCGGCCTCAGCGACGGGCAGCTGGGCCTGTTGACCGGGCTGGCGTTCGCCATGTTTTACGTGATTGCCGGGATTCCCATCGCCGGACTGGCAGATCGCTCGAACCGCCGCAATATCATCGCACTGTGTGTCTTTATCTGGAGTTTCATGACAGCGATCAGCGGCATGGTGCAGAACTACCTGCAGCTGTTGCTGGCCCGGATCGGGGTTGGGATCGGCGAGGCGGGTGGCAGCCCCCCGGCACACTCCATGATTTCGGACATGTTCCCGGTGCATCAGCGCGCCGGCGCACTGGGCATTTTTTCGAGCGGCATCAATATCGGCATCCTGTTCGGGTTCCTGTTCGGCGGCTGGCTGAACGAATTTTTTGGCTGGCGCACAGCGTTCCTGGTGGTGGGCGTGCCGGGCATCCTGGTGGCCGCGCTGGTTCGGTTCCAGGTGCGGGAACCGATCCGCGGGCTGATGGAATCCAGGCAGGCCACCAGGGAGTCGCCGACCTTCAGACAGGTGGTGGGCCTGCTCTGGAGCCGCCGTTCTTTCCGCCACGTGGCGCTGGGCTGTGGCCTGAACGCTTTCGCCGGTTACGCCATCCTGAACTGGACCGCGTCGTTCATGCTGCGCAATCACGAGATCTCCACCGGTGAACTGGGGACCTGGCTGTCCCTGATTTTCGGCCTGGGAGGCGCAGGCGGGGTTCTGCTGACCAGCCGGCTGGCGGATCGTCTCGCGGTGGCGGACAAGCGCTGGTATGTCTGGGCCTCCGCCGGCGCCAGCCTGATCTGCGTGCCCCTCATTGCACTGGTTTATACCGCTGACAGTGCCCGGGTGGCCCTGCTATGGCTGATCATCCCGGGCTCTCTGCTGACGGTGTATGTGCCGATCAGCGTCGCGGTGATTCACAGCCTGGTGGGACTGAAAATGCGCGCCACGGGTTCGGCGATACTGTACCTGGTGCTGAATATTATCGGGCTAGGTGGCGGTCCCTGGTGTGTGGGTTTACTGAGTGACTACCTGGAACCCGAAATGGGTACGGCTGCCCTGGGTACCGCGATGCTGTACCTCTTACCGGTTGCGATGCTGTGGTCAGCCACGCATTTTGTCCTGGCGGGGCGCAGGCTGCGCGGAGAGATCGAGCAGGCACCGGCCTAGGTTCTGTTAAACTCTCCACTCTTTTTTTAACCACAGGGAGTGAACCGATTCATGGGATTACTGACGGGGAAAGTCGCGATTGTAACCGGTGCCGGCGGCGGTATCGGTAAGGGTGTCGCGCGGCGGTTTGCGCGGGAGGGCGCCACGGTAATTGTCGCCGACGTCAACGCCGAGGCTGGGGCACAGACCGCCAGCGCGCTGGCGGAACTCGGGGGCAGCGGCAGCTTCACTCCCTACGACCTGTTCGACCTCGACAGCGGCAAACGCCTGGTCAGCGACACGATAAAAGAGTTCGGGCAGATAGATATACTGGTCAACAACGCCTACCCAACCTCCGGCGGCAAAACCCTGCCGATCGAAAATCGCAGCATGGAGGATTACCAGCGCACCCTGGCGGCCGGCTATCTCGCTGTGGTCAGCCTGATGAAGGAGGTGTTCCCGCACATGCGGGACCGTCACTACGGCCGAATTATCAACATGTGCTCGCTGAACGGCGTCAATGCCCACAAGTTCACGGCGGACTACAACAGCTGCAAAGAGGCGGTCAGAGCCTTTTCGCGAACCGCGGCAGTGGAATGGATGCGCCATGGCATCACCACCAACGTGATCTGCCCGGCGGCAGCCACCGAGGCCTACAAGGCGTTTGAAAAGTCTGAGCCTGCAATGGTCGCCGAGATGCTGCAGCAAAATCCCGCTGGCCGCATGGGTGACCCGGAAGACGACATCGGTGGCGCCGCCCTGTTGCTCGCGTCCGACGACGCCAGCTACATCAACGGCAATACCCTGTTCGTTGACGGCGGTTCACACGTCAATGGCGTCAACTGGCAGCCGAAGGATCGTTAGTCTTCAGGGACCAACTATAATCCTGTGAGACGTGCGTACGGCCCAGGAGACACACTTCGATGAAAACTGTACTGCAACCCACTGGCGACCAGGCCAGCGCGTTTCGCGACAGGGCCAACCCCATCAATATCACCTGCATCGACCACGTGGTGATTCGGGCGGTGGATTTGCAAGGTATGATCGCCTTCTACCGGGATGTCCTGGGTTGCCGGCTGGAGCGCGGCCCCGGCGACCTTGGCCTGGCCCAGTTGCGCGCAGGGCTCTCCCTGATCGATGTCGTCGACACGAACGGCACTCTCGGGCGCCAGGGCGGAGACGCACCGGACCACGGGGCGCCCAATATGGACCATGTCTGCCTCCAGGTGGATCCCTGGGATCTCGACACGCTCGAGCGGCACTTGCGTGATCACGGGGTGGATTATGACCCGGTCGATACGCGGTACGGCGCGACGGGCATGGGACCCTCTATCTACCTGAGAGACCCGGAGGGCAACAACGTGGAGCTGAAGGGGACCGTGCGGTAGGTCAGAACGGTCTTTGTACGTCCAGTATCGGGGCGGCATCGATGTGGTCGGCGTCCATCATGGTCGCGACCTTCTGCAGCACATCGAGGATCGCCTCCTGCTCGTTGTCGTCAAGCGCCTCGAACCGCTCGATAAATTTTTCATGCAGAAGTGGCGGGGATTGCTTGAGTGTTTTCTTTCCCTGAGCCGTCAAACGGGCGTTCACCACGCGCTTGTCCTGTTCATTCCTGACCCGCTCCACCAGTAAACGGCCCTCCAGGCGATCCAGGATGGTGGTAACCGTGGCCTGGCTCAGCGAGACATGGTCCGACAGCCGTTTCACAGTCACATCGCCCAGCGTCTCTATGGCGCGCAGCACCACGAGTTGCGGGATCGTAAGCCCGCAGTCCTTGACCATACGGCTGGACTGCATATCGGTGGCGCGGATGATACGGCGCAGCGACACCAGCACCCCCTGCCAGGCCGCCAGGTCAGCCCTATCTCCGCCCCGGGACCGCCCCGCTGTCTCACCGTTCGGCATTTTAATTTGATCTCTAATGTTTAGACCTGTAACATTATGGCACGAAATGTTTCTCGATCAAGATCAGGATGGCATTTCCCTTGTTTTATTTTCTCCTCAACGACCAAAGAAAAGGCTAACGATGTGTGGCATTGCCGGTATTTATCATTTTGACGGACAACAACCTGAGCTCAGACGCATAGAGCGCATGACTCAAAGGCTGGCGCCTCGCGGACCCGACGGTTCCGGGGTGCTGGTGCGCGATGGCTTCGCTTTCGGCCACCGGCGCCTGAAGGTGATCGACCTGACCGATAGCGCACAGCAGCCCATGAGCGACCCGGACCTGGGCATCGATATCGTGTTCAACGGCTGTATCTACAACTACCGGGAGCTGCGGGAAGAGTTGCAGGGTCTCAACTACCGCTTCTTCTCCCAGGGAGATACCGAGGTGGTTCTCAAGGCGCTGCACGCCTGGGGCCACGAGGCGGTAACGCGATTCAACGGCATGTTTGCCTTTGCGGCACGGGACCGCAACACCGGTCGCCTGATGCTGGGTCGGGACCGTCTGGGCATCAAGCCGTTGTATGTCGCCGAGTCGGACACGCGGCTGGCCTTTGCGTCGACCCTGCCGGCCCTGCTGGAAGCCGGCAATATCGACACCGAAATCGATCCCATCGGGCTCAACACCTACATGAGTTTTCACTCGGTGGTACCCGCCCCCAACACCATCCTGCAGGGTATCCAGAAGTTGCCGCCGGCCACCGTCAGGACCTACTACGCGGATGGCCGCCGCGACACCTGGACCTACTGGACCCTGGAGGTCGGACAGCCGGAGCCCGGCTCGCTGGGCAGTTTCGAAGAGGTGCAGGAACAGTTGCTGGAGAAGCTGCGCCTGGCGGTCAGGCGCCGCATGGTAGCCGACGTACCGGTAGGTGTGCTGTTATCGGGCGGGGTGGACTCGAGCCTGATCGTGGGGCTGCTGGCCGAACAGGGGCAGGAAAAACTGAGCACATTCTCGGTCGGTTTCGAATCTGTGGGCGACGAGGCCGGGGATGAATTCCAGTACTCCGACCTGATCGCCAACCGGTTCGAGACCGATCATCACAAAATACGCGTGCCCACCCACACCCTGGTGGATACCCTGCCCGCGGCCATCGACGCCATGTCGGAGCCCATGGTCAGCCACGACAACGTGGGCTTCTACCTGCTCTCGCAGGAAGTTTCGAAGCACCTGAAAGTGGTGCAGTCCGGACAGGGCGCGGACGAGGTCTTTGGCGGCTATCACTGGTACCCGCCCATGCTGAACAGCCAGTCTCCAGTCAACGACTACCTGGCAGCGTTTGCAGACCGGGATTTTCACGAGTACAGACAGGCGGTGGGCGGCGAGTACGTGACCGAGGATATCGCCCGGGCCTTCATTGAAACCCGGTTTGACTCCGGCGCGGGCCACCTGCCCGTCGACAAGGCCCTGCAGGTGGATACCACCGTCATGCTGGTCGAGGACCCCGTGAAGCGGGTCGACAATATGACCATGGCCTGGGGACTGGAAGCCCGGGTGCCGTTCCTGGACCACGAACTGGTGGAGTTTGCGGCCCGCATTCCCGCCGAGATGAAAGTCGCAGAGGGCGGCAAGCATGTACTGAAGGAAGCCGCCAGGCAGGTGGTGCCCTGGCAGGTTATCGACCGACCCAAGGGTTACTTCCCGGTACCCGAGTTGAAGTACATTCGCGGCAGCGTGCACGATTATGTCAATGACATCCTGAATTCCAGCCGGGCGCAGAATCGTGGCCTGTTCAACTGGCCCTACGTCAGCAAACTGCTGGATCAACCGGAAGAACACATAACGCCGCTCAATGGATCCAAGCTCTGGCAGGTGGCGTTGCTGGAAATCTGGCTGCAGCGGCACGGCCTGTGAAGGACGAGGACCAGCAAAAATCCAGTCAATCCCGGCAGCAGAGGGAGGAGATCAGCATGCAAAGTACAGAACTGGTATCGCTCAAGAACTGGGGTGCCCCGCCACCCATCATTCGCGAATCGGCCACCGATGAGGCCATTGTGGATTGTGGTTGGGGACGCCTGTTGTTCGGCCAGACTTTTTTCTCCAGCGGTGCAATCGCCAGGGAACTGCGCAGGGAGAAAGCCGGTTGTCGCGACGTCGCCCTGTATATCCGCGACCCGCAGGTCATCATTGCCCAGGCGCCACAGGAATTGTTCATTGACCCCTCCGTCACCATGCGCCTGTCGCTGCAGGCAGACCTGGAAGAGGCGGCACCGGCGCCTGGCATTACCATCCGGTCACTGGCGGGGAAAGCTGAAATACGCGAGATCAACCGTATCTACATGGCCCACGGCATGGTGCCGGTGCAGGAAGACTTCGCAGAGTCCCTTTCCGATCGGCAGGAGTTGCTGGCGCTGGTTGCCGCGGACAATGAATCCGGGGAGATACTGGGATGCGTCACAGGCGTTGACCATCGACTGGCCTTCGACGACCCGGACAACGGCTCCAGCCTGTGGGCTCTGGCGGTCGACGCCCAGTGCCCCCTGCCTGGTGTCGGTACTGCCCTGCTGCTGGATCTGGCCAACCGTTTCCGGCAGGCGGGCCGCAGCTTCATGGATCTCTCGGTCATGCATGACAATCACCAGGCCCTGACCCTGTACAAGGATCTGGGCTTCGAGCAGGTCCCTGTTTACTGCGTAAAAAATCGCAATGCCATCAACGAACCGCTCTACATCGGGCCGAGACCCGAAGAGGAGCTCAACCCCTACGCCAGGATTATCACCGAAGAGGCCAGCCGCCGTGGCATTGCGGTGGATGTCGTGGACGCGGCCACGGGCCTGTTCTCGCTGAGCCTGGGCGGGCGCACCATTCACTGCCGCGAATCGCTCACCGATGCCACCAGTGCGGTGGCCGTCGCCCGCTGCGATGACAAGGCCCTGACCCGACGCCTGCTGCAGCGCGGCGGGCTGAGCCTGCCGGAGCAGGCAGAGTTGCAAAGCGAGTCCGACGCCCTGGAGTTCCTCGACAAACACAGCCGCATCGTCATCAAGCCCGCTCGCGGTGAGCAGGGGACCGCGGTGGCAGTGGACCTGCAGCGCGAGGAGGAGGTCAGGAGCGCCTGGAAGAAGGCGGCCGACACCGGTGAAACGGTCCTCGGGGAACAGTATGTGGAGGGCGAGGACCTGCGGGTTGTTGTCATCGACAACGAAATCGTCGCCGCCGCCGTTCGCAGGCCGCCCGCGATTGTTGGTACGGACAGGCACACCATCCGCGAACTGATCGTGAAACAAAGCAGGCGCAGACAGTCCGCCACGGGCGGGGAAAGCAGCATACCGCTGGACGATGAAACCTGTCGCTGTGTACGCAATGCGGGCTATTCGATGGATGACGTGCTGCCGGCGGGCATTGAACTGGTGGTTCGCAAAACCGCGAACCTGCACACCGGTGGCACCCTGCACGATGTGACCGACCTGCTCCACCCCCGCGTCACCCGGGCTGCTATCAAGGCAGCCAGGATACTGGACATCCCCGTTGTAGGCTTCGACTTCATAGTCCCTGCGCCGGAATCTTCCAGCTACGTGATTATCGAGGCAAACGAGCGACCCGGCCTGGCGAATCATGAACCACAACCCACGGCGGCCAAATTACTGGACCTGCTGTTTCCCACGACCATGCTGCACGGTGGACAGGCATCGTGAAGCCGGTTGTAATCGACCCCACCTACATACAGCAGACACTGCTGGAACTGCTGGCGGTACCCAGCCCGGCCGGCATGACAGACGACGTGGTACAGCTTTGCTGCAGCAAACTCGAGGCGCTGGGCATCGAGTACGAGTTGACCCGTCGCGGCGCCATTCGCGCCACGCTGGCCGGTGCGCAACACTCTCCCGATCGCGCCATTGTCGCGCACCTGGATACCCTGGGAGCGATGGTCAAGAACCTGAAGCCCTGCGGGCGCATCGAGGTTGTACCGGTGGGCACCTGGCCCGCTCGTTCTGCCGAGGGTGCCAGGGTCAGCCTGTTCGCCGACCATGCCCGGCATTACCGCGGCACTTTGCTACCTCTGAAAGCCTCGGGGCACGTTTACAACGAGGAGGTAGACCAGCAGCCGGCCAACTGGCAGAACCTGGAACTGCGCCTGGACGAGGCGGTACAAGAGCGTGACGACCTGGTCGCCCTGGGCATCCAGCCCGGTGATTTCATCGCGGTGGACCCGCAGCCCGAGTTCCTGGACAACGGTTTCTGGACCTCCCGCTTCCTCGATGACAAGGCCGGCGTTGCCGCCCTGCTGGCCGCGGCCAAAGCGGTGGTTGAGAACAAGGTGGAACTCCCCATGGATTGCCACCTGTTGTTCACGATTTCGGAAGAGACCGGCGTTGGCGCTTCACATATCCTGCACGGCGACGTCGCCGAGCTGATCGCGGTCGATAACGGCACCATTGCGCCGGACCAGAACACCTCGGAGTATGGTGTCACCATTGCCATGCAGGACTCCAGCGGTCCCTTCGATTACTACCTTAGCCGCCGGCTCAGCAACCTGTGCGACACCTTTGGTATAGACCACAGCCGGGACGTGTTCCGCTACTACCGCAGCGATGCCGCAGCGGCCCTGGAAGCTGGTAACGACATCCGTACCGCGCTGGTTTGCTTCGCGCTGGACAGCTCTCATGGTTACGAGCGAACGCACCGTAAATCCGTGTTGTCCGTCGCCCGGCTGCTGGCGATCTACATGCAGTCCAGGGTTCTGTTCGAGCGGGACAGGGAAGCGATCGGCCCACTGGAAGACTTCCCCGAGGAGCAGGTCGACTGGGAGGATACGGAACTGGCGCTGGAGGTGGACGAGAAGCGCTAGCAGCGGACGCGACAGCAGCCGAGGTACTGGCCTGGACCCCGGCCACCTTCTTGCGGCGAATGAAGAAGCGGTAGTGACGCAGTGCAACTCAAGAGGCTGAAGAGTAAGTGACCCTACTCGCCGCTTTCCACATCGGACATACGATCGCGGTAATCCCAGCTGAACAGCCGCAGCGGCGTGATCATCACCAGCGTTTCCTCGTCACGACGCGCCAACAGCCAGTTACCGACTTTCGACTCCTTGCCGCCCAGATACTTGTCCAGCAGGCGATCCAGTGCCGGATCCTCCTCCAGTGGTGCCAGGCGCACCTCGCCCTGGCCGCGAACACCGTGATAGGGCGGTTTCTCCGGCGCCACTTCAAATCCCACCCTGGGGTTTGCCCGCAGCAGCTTTACCAGCTTTGACTCACGATGTGATACGCAGACCAGTTCGCCGCCTCGCGCCTCGAACCAGACTGACACCACCCGGGGATAACCGTCGGTACCGACTGCAGCCAGGCGGAGCGGCAGCACTGCCGTCTGGAGAAAGTCCCGGACGTCATCCTCTGACCACGGACCTGCGATTTCTGTCATCATGCGGAACGATGGCTCCCCTCGGTTCTGGCTCGCTCGCCCTGCTTGTTGCAGGCCTTTTACAGGGAACATTGTAGACCATCATCGGCCAGCCGGACGTGCTGTAGTTCCTGTCGCCGGGATGTACTGTCACTAACCGGAGGACGATCGTTCTGGCAGCGTCAGGCTCACGAGACAGCCGCACATACCCAGGGCCGCAAGCAGGGCGATCACGCCCGCCGCGCCGATTACCGGTACCAGCAACCCGACACTGCCCGCCGCCAGCATCAACAGGCCGATGACGGTATTACCGAGTGACACGTAGTCGGTGCGCTTATTGCCCGTGGCTATATCGACCACATAGGTCTTGCGCCCGATGCGTATTCCGGCGTGGGCGATGCCGAGCAGGAAATACATTGCAGGAATGAACCAGACCCGATCGATCAACGGCACTTCCAGCAGGTAGGAAAGGCAGAGGATCAGGGCCACGCCCGCGCTGATTGCTGAGGCCAGGACCATGACCGAGCGGCTGGATTGATCGGCAAACCGCCCCCAGAAGGGCCCGCTGACCAGGCTGGCCGCACCCTGCGCCAAAAGCAGCAGGCCAAGCAGTGCAGCCGTGTTGCCTATGGATTGCTGCGCAAGCAACACGAAAAAAGGCGCACTGAGGGCGGAGGACATGAGCAACGCCCGGGCGATAATAAAGCGCAGGAAAACGGGGTCGCTCCACAGCAGTGACAGCGGTGAGAAAATTGATCGCAGCCCCTGGCTGCCGGTCTCTGTTTCGCCCGGGAATTCCTTTATCCGGGCATACAGCAGCGCCGCGGCAAACCATAAAAAGCCGGCAGCCAACAGGATTTCCGCGAGGTAGCCGGAGGTGTAGTCAGGGCGGCCCGCGTCAGGGTGGCCCGCGTCAGGGTGGCCCGCGTCAGGGTGGCCCGCATCAGGGCGGCCCACGTCAGGGTGGCCCGCATCAGGACCGCCCGCGATCAACAACGCGATGGCTACCGCTACGGTCACCAGCCCCGCGGTGCTGGAGGCCCAACCCGTCAACTGGCCACGCTGTCCCCTTGGGATGGTTTTCCCCAGTACATCTTTGGCGGCGACCGAGCAAAAGCACCTCGCAATACTGAACAGGGACAGGCAGGCCAGAATCAGCAAGCCTGCCGTCACGCCCCGCTGGGTCAGCGCTATGGCGGCCAGGCCCAGCACACACAAGCCCTGGACCGCCGCACCGGCAACCCAGCTCCACTTGCGCACTGCCCGGCGACGCAGAAAGGCGGCCACGGCAACCTGGGGAATCAGGGAACCCGATTCGCGGATCGGGACGAACCAGGCAATCAGGTACGGCGGCACACCCACGGCGGTCGCCATCCAGGGCAGCAGCGTTTTGGCACTGGCCAGGGCATCACCAATTTTGGTCAGCCCGTTACAGATCAGTATCCGAACAAAGTTGCCGGGAGCCTCCACACAGGCCCGCTCCGGAATATCTTCGCAGGAACTGCTGCTGTCTTCTGAAATCAGCTTCCCATACAACGTCTCGCTGACGCCGCTGGGCGATCGAGAATTCAGGTCCAACTCCTTTGCCATCCCAATACCGTAATTACGAGAGAGACCGGGGCCCGGATCAGGATACACCACGAACCGGCACACTGCCCGAATGCCCCGGCAAACACCATCGGTTGCCAGTTACTCGCTTTCATGTGGTAATAACACGATGCAGAGCAATAACTCAGGCAATGGCGCCGCCACCGGGCGCGAGCGCGAGACAGCGCCTATCGAGCGGCCTCTCGAGCGGGTGCTGACGCCTCTCGAGACCTTCGCCAACAGTCAGGCTACAACTGGTATCGCCCTGCTGCTGGCCGTGGTACTGGCACTGCTGATGGCCAACAGCGATTATCGCGAACTCTACGAGTCCCTGAACCACCTGCCGTTTACCGTCAGCCTCGGTGACTGGGGCATCAGCATGTCGCTACATCACTGGGTAAACGAGGGGTTGATGGCCCTGTTCTTTTTTGTCCTGGGGCTGGAGATAAAGCGAGAGTGCCTTGCCGGTGACCTGAGTGACATTCGCAGTTCCGTCCTGGTGCTGTTCATGTCCGCGGGCGGCATGATCGTGCCGGCGGCAATATATGCCCTGCTCACCTGGACCGGTCCCGAAGGAGCAATCGCCGGCTGGGGGATCCCGATGGCCACGGACACGGCCTTCGCCATCGGTATATTGAGCCTGCTCGGCGCACGGGCTCCGCGCGGAGCGGTCCTGCTGCTCTCCGCGGTAGCCATCGTCGACGATCTAGGCGCGGTGCTGGTCATCACCCTGTTTTACTCGGCAGATATCGACACCACGCAGTTACTTTACGCCGCCCTGGTTTTTGCGTTCATGTGGCTCCTGAATCTCGGCGGCGTGCGCCGCCCTCTGCCCTACATCGCCGCGGCCATGTTGCTCTGGTGGTACATACTGCAGTCAGGTGTACACACAACCACAGCCGGCATACTGGCGGCCCTGACCGTACCGGCCCGCCCTTATGCGGGTACCGGCTGGTTCAGGCGACGTATGAGACGGATTCTCGGCAAGATCGAGCACGCCGATAGCGCCAGTGACGGGATATTGGACGACCAACGACAACACGAGCTGGTCGAATCCGCGCGCGAGGCGGCCATCAAGGCCACCACGCCGCTGCAGCGCTGGGAGAGCACACTGGACAAACCGGTCAGCCTGGTCGTGTTGCCACTGTTCGCCTTTCTCAATTCCGGTGTTGTACTGCCCGGCGAAGCCTCCAGCCTGGTGGAGTCCAGGGTGGTCATCGCTATTGCCATGGGCCTGGCGCTGGGAAAGGTGCTGGGTGTCAGCGTGTTTTCCTGGTTGGGCCTGCGGACGGGCTGGTGCCGCCTGCCGGAGGGTATCGCGTTCGGCCATCTGATGGGACTCGGGATGCTGGCGGGGATTGGTTTCACCATGTCACTTTTCATCAGCGCGCTCGCATTCAGCGAAAACGCCGCGTTATTGCAGCAGGCCAAGCTGGGTATACTGGCCGGGTCCTGCGTCGCGGGTATTCTGGGGGCAGCGATATTTCTTTCGATGGCGGCGCGCGAGCGGCATCAGGACTGACCTGAGTTGTCACCGGGTCGTGGCACGTCGTCAGCGCTGACGTCCTCCCTCGCGGTCTTCTCATCGGCCCACCGGTCTTCTTCCGGGTCGGCGGCATCCGCTTCCGGAGGCAGTTCCCCCGAGTGCTCCAGGACCAGCGTCACCTGCAGGGCGAAATGATCGGAACCGAAGGCGGGACTGCGCCTGATATCCACGACTGAGAAATGGGGGCTGTGAAATACGTGGTCCAGAGGCCAGCGCAGGAACCAGTGACCTGCATGAAAGGTGTTGAACAGCCCGCGGCCCACCCGCGGGTCGAGCAGGCCGCCGACCTTCAGGAACAGGCGTATGGTGTCCGACCACGGAGCATCGTTCAGGTCGCCCACGACGATTGCCGGCAGCTGGCCCTCAGCCACGCTCCTGGCCACGGCAACAAGTTCCGCGTCACGCGGCGTCGATGTCTCGTTCTCTGTCGGCGCGGGCGGCGCCGGGTGCAATGCATGCAGACGAACCTTTCGCCCACCGGGCAGACTCAGCAACGCGTGCATCGAAGGGACATCGGACTGCACCAGGTATTCTATCTGGCCATCGGCCAGTGGCAGACGGGAAAACACGTGCATACCGTAAAGATTGTCCTTGGGCGCAAACAGCGTGGAGGGGTAGCTCGCCTGCAGCGGCCGCAGTCGCTCCTGCCACCACTGATCCGTTTCCAGCGTGACCACGATATCCGGCGAATTCAGCCGGATGTAATCAAGCAGCGGGGCGGCATCCCGGTTGGTTTGCAGTACGTTGGCCACCAGTACCGATAAGCTGTTTCCCGGCTGCGGCGCCGCGGCGGATTGCGCGGTGACCCTGGACAGGGCGGAATAGGGCAGAAGCAACCAGCCGTTGTAGCCAAGACACAGCAGACAGGCGATGATAGCCACCCGGGTGGGACCAGACAGTGACGCGTCGGCTTGTAAAACGGCCAGGATGCCGCTGAGAACCAGCAACACCATGGCGAGCCAGAAAAATTGCTGCCGCGGAAAGTCCAGACCGCGTATCCACCAGGTCTCGGCCCGCAACAGTGATGCCAGGGTCATGGCCAGCAACAGGAGGCTCGTGGTGGCCAGCAACATATCCATATCGGACTGCCCCATGGAAGAGCGAGCGATAACTGCTCAGAACCGAGACTGAATTTCCTTCAGTGTAGCCCGGTATTCGTCAGCGTAACGACCTCCCAGGCTTACCGCTCGCCGGGCGTGCTGCAGGGCCTGCTGCTGTTCGCCACGGGCGGATAACAACAGCGCCAGGTTATTATGGGCCGGCGCATACTCCGGATGATACTCCAGCAGGTCCCGGTAGGCCGCTTCGGCCGAAACTGTATCGCCGCCACCGGCATAAGTCTCGGCCAGCATCATTCGCAGCAGGGTATTTCCAGGCCATCGGGTAACTCCCGCCCGGGCGGCCAGCGTCGCCCGGGTATTCTCGGCGTGCTCCAGATAGTCAGCCAGCGCTGCCACATAGTGTTGTTCCGTCAAGGTGGCGGACAGTTGCCCGGGCTGCAGCGCGACAAATCCCCAGAAACCGCTCCTGCGCCAGGTATTTTCGAACACGCTGAGCGGCGTAACCCGCCGACGTATTGTCCCGGATCGCAGAACGATTTCACCCGCCTGGAGGTCGTAGCCGACTGCAACCGCGTAATGCCAGTTCGGCATCCAGCCGGGCCCCAGGTTCTGCATTACCAGGACAGGGTTGCCGGCATCGATTTCCGCCAGCAGGGTCGCCAGGGTGGGCGCGATCAGCACCGGGAGCAGTTGCAGTCGACGGGTGGCGGCGAGCATTTCCGCTTGCAGGCTGCCCTGCCTGTCAGGAATGTAGACCTCGTCCTTCAGTTCCTCCGGTGAAACACTGAGCCCCGCGGGCGACACCAGCGTGGCCAGGGCAGCCGGCCCGCACTGGTACGCATCCTGCGGGTAAAAAGCCACCTCGTCGAGTTCCCGCGACAGGCTCAGCTCGCCAGACCCGGCAGCAGCACTCGCCAGCAGTTGCTCCGACTGCGGCGTGCTCACGCACCCGGCCAACAGCAGGGCCACCATCAAGACGACCATTCGCCGGGCCGAAATCCCCCTGCTCACCGGTCTCAAGCAGGCCCGCCGCGGCAGTAAAGGAACCGGATATCAGGTACCCGGGCTACACTTTCGGGAAGATATCGGTCACCCCGGCGATGTCCAGCAGTATCAGGATAAGCAATACCAGGGCAATGGTTCCCAGAGCGCCGGATCCCGCCGGGAGACGCTCGATATTCTGCTGCAGGGCAGAGACCTCGGCGTCAGTCAGGCTGGCGACGCGGGCCTGGGCATTTACCGGATCGACGCCCAACTCAGACAGTTGCCTGGCGACATCCTCACGGGCCACCAGGGACAGGAGTTGTGCCCTCTGGTCACTGACCACCTGTTCCTGCAGCAGCAGTCTGGAATCGATCATGGCCGCATTCACGGTGCTGCACAGGCTGCCCCCGGGAACCAGGATCACCAGAAAATAAATAAGGAATTTCCTGAAGTTAGCATTTTTCATCGTTTTTACCCCCAATGACGGTCGTTGGATTCGCAGCGCATTGCTTTCACTCCCCCAGTCGTGTCACACAGCGCAGCTGCCTAACTTTACCATAGACGCCCGGCATGATCGCCCGGGTGTACTGCGGCGGTGGCCTACGCCGAATTTCGCTCCCCCGGCAGGTCACTGAGGTACTGCACAAACTCCACCTCAAACCCTGCGGGATCGATGTAGTAGATGTTGCGGCGATGGGGCGCTTTCGCGCCGTCCTTCGACGGTTCGAACCCCGCTTCTGCCATGCGCACAACCAGGGCATCCAGGTTATTGATAACGAAGGCAAAATGAGCAAAGCCCACCTGGTGACCGCCCAGCTCGCGGTTGTTACCCTCGCCGTGATCACTCATCGCCAGGTATTGGTAATCGTCACCGAAATGCAGCCAGGTGCGAGGCTTGCCGTACCACTCTCCCCGGGCCTTGTCACGAATGCGCCAGTGAGGAAAGGCGGCGCGATAAAACGCCAGGGCGGCGTCCAGATCCGAAACGACCAGGTTAACGTGTTCTAAATACATGATGGTGTCCTCCAGTTCCAAACCAACGGAGGAGATGCTAATACCTCAACCTAACTTGAGGTAAAGCGTTATTTTGCGTAAAACTGTGTGAAACGTTCGGAGGTACTATGGAAGATGCGACCTGGAGTGTGGGCAGGGTGGCGAAACGCAGCGGCGTCAAGGTCAGTACCCTGCATTTTTACGAGAAGCGGGGCCTGATCCGCAGCTGGCGCAATGCCGGCAACCAGCGACGTTATAAGCCCGACGTGCTGCGGCGCATTGCGGTGATTAAAGCCGCCCAGAAGATGGGTATCAGCCTGGAGGACGTCAAACGGGCGCTGGCTGCTCTACCCGAAAACCGCACGCCAACCATCGACGACTGGGCCACCCTGTCGGCCCGCTGGCGCGACGACCTGGACGACCGCATCGCCTACCTCGAGCGGCTCCGCGATTCCCTGACCGGCTGCATCGGTTGTGGTTGCCTGTCGCTCAGAAATTGTCCGATCTATAACGAGAACGACCGGTTGGCAGCCGAGGGCAGCGGCCCCGTGATACTCGATCGCGGCTAGCGATACCGATCGCGTAAAATCGGCCAGTCGTGGGCGGCTGACACCGGCCATTTATTACAAAGCGCTTTTTTGCGGTGATACCCACCTTCAGTACAACACAAAAAACAGTATAAAAAAACAGTCTTTACTGCTTTTAATTTTTGTATTAGGCTCATGTGACACGCAATAATGATAATAGGTGAGCACGCGATGCACCTACTCTCGCCACCGCAGCGAGCACCTGAACATCTTCCCTTCCCAGGCGCCGGGACCCACCTCTACCCGGCCGGCAGGGTCTGCCCGATCGGCTATTGTCATTCGCAAGTCAATTCCAGCACTAATTAGCATAAAACAGGGATCGCCTTATGACTCATCACAAGCAAGAAAGCACCTCTACCCGGACCTCGACCCATGGCCGCTTCTCGAAGCCCGTGCTATCGCTATCGGCGCTGGCGCTGGCCGTCACCGGGGTGATGGCGCCCTCGGCTATGGCCCAGGAGTCAGGCCTGGTGCTGGAAGAGATACTGGTAACCGCCCGTAAGCGGGTGGAGTCCATCCAGGATGTACCGGTGTCGGTGACCTCGATCGGCGCCGAGCTGAAGGAGGCGAGTTTACGCCGGATCGACGATATTCAGTCGTTTACGCCCAATGTCTACATTCGGAATACCAGCGGTATCCCGGGCGGCGCAGCAATCAGTATTCGCGGCGTGTCTTACCAGGAGACCGACAAGAGCCTTGACCCGTCCATTGGTGTGGTCATGGACGGACTGTACCTGGGTACCTCCAGTGGCGCCCTGCTACAGAACTTTGACACTGAACGCATCGAGGTCCTGCGCGGGCCACAGGGAACACTGTTCGGTAAAAATACCACCGGCGGCGTACTCAACATCATTCGTGGCGACGTCACCATGGATTGGGGCGGCGATTTCAGCGCGACCCTGGGCGATGACGGCCGGGAGGACTTCAAGGGCGTGCTCAACATGCCTGTCGTGAAAGACAAGTTGGGACTCAAACTGTTCGGCGCCTCTATCAAGAGCGACGGCTGGATCAAGAACACGACCATCGACGAAGACGCCTGGGGTGACGACAAGCAGATTCTGGGCTTTGCGACCTTGTGGCGTCCCAACGAAAATTTTGATGTGAAGTTCCACTACGAGTACTCCAAGGACGAGACCGATACCGGCGCCTACGCCAACGCAAACCAGCCAGAGGACCTGGTTTGTGCGCTGGAGGGCGTCTTCTGGACGGGTGGTTGTGAATCCACCGACACCGGCAGCGACAAGGACCATAACTCCACCAATGACCGCAACACCAATGACAGCGAGTATGACACCTACATCCTCACCATGAACTGGGATCTGGGGCCTGTGCTGCTGACATCCATTACCGGTCAGCGGAATATGGACGAGGAGTACCGTATCGAGTTCGACGGCTCACCGGCCAACCAGCTGTATTTCGATTACTTCAACGATTGGGACCAGTTCAGCCAGGAGCTGCGGCTGGATTACTCGGGTGACAGCTTTGAGTTTATCGGCGGCCTCTATTACTGGGAAGTCGATTACGCCCAGCGCTGGGACGTGCATGAACTGCACTTTGTCCTCGACCAGATAGGTGCCATTACCGGCGCGCCCGGTGGTGCAGGCTTCCCGCCCAACCTCATCAACCACAATGGCCAGAACCAGGAGACCACCTCCTACGCGGTGTTCGCCCAGGGTGACTGGCATGTGACTGAAAAGTGGACGCTCACCGCAGGCCTGCGCTGGACCTACGAGGAGAAGGACTTCCAGGGCGCTGACGGTGCCGGCTTCTACGTACCGCCAGGCGGCCCCCCGCCGCTTAACTTCACCGACTTCGACGACGACTGGAGTGAGCTGTCGCCCAAACTGGGCTTCCAGTACAACATGAACGACGACATCATGTTCTTCGGCTCCTACTCGGAAGGCTTCAAGAGCGGCGGTTTCTTTGGCCGGCAGGCCAATTTCGATATCGACCCGACCTACGACCCGGAGTTTGTCACCAATTACGAGTTGGGCATGAAGAGCAACTGGATGAACGGGCGCATGATCTTCAACCCCACCATCTTCTTCAACGACTACGAGGACAAACAGGAAGAAGTACTGATTCCAATCAGCCTCAGTAACGTGGCCACCGTGGTCAGGAACGCGTCGACGCTGGAGATTTTCGGTGTCGAACTGGAGTGGCAATTCCAGGCAACCGAAAACTGGAACCTGCGCGCGTCCTATGGCTACCTGGACGCCGATTATGACAATTTTATCGCCGACATTAATGGCGATGGCATTATCACGGACAACTCTGACCTCAGGCCGCGGAATACGCCGGAGAATACGCTGGGTATCAACAGCACTTACACGATACCCATCGGCTCGGGCGAGTTTGTGAATTTCATCTCCTACCGCTGGCGCGATGAGATCGAGGTGATCGCCAACAATGACCCACTCGGGAGTCTCGACAGTATCGACAACCTGGACATTACCTTCAGCTACCTGTGGGCCGATGGAAGATATCGCGTGACCGCTTACGGCCGCAACGTGACCGATGAGCGGGAGCGCATCGTGGTGCGCATTCCCGGGCTGGTTTCCTGGGCCAGCTGGAACCAGGGGAAGAACTTCGGCGTGGAGTTCGCGGTCAACTTCTGAAACCTCCGGCGAAGAGGCGATCAGAGGAAAGGAAGCCCGGCACATGCTGGGCTTCTTTTTCTCAAGGACGGAAAAATGCTGAACACACAGGTGCTGCTCGCCCGTCGTCCGCAGGGCAAACCACAGGCGGATGACTTTCAGGTGGTCGAATCACGATCGCCGGGGCTTCAGCCGGGTCAGGCACGGGTGAAGAACCTCTACATCTCGCTGGACGCCGGCTTCCGCAACTGGATGGACGAGGACTCGGGTGACGAGGTACTCCCCGCCATGGCCCTCGGCGCTCCGGTCATGGGGCTGGTACTGGGTGAAATATGCGAGTCCAGGATGCCGGACAAACCTGTTGGCGAACTGGTCATGGCACGGCTGGCGTGGGAGGAATACTCCATCGTGGGGAGTGGCGACTGGCTGGTGACTCTCGCCGGCGAGGAAAGAGATCGGCATCCACTGAGTTACCACCTGGGGGTACTGGGCGACACCGGTATGTCGGCCTATTTCGGGCTGACCGACATAGGACAGCCAAAACCCGGAGAGACTGTACTGGTGTCAGCAGCGGGCGGCGCGGTCGGTTCCGTGGCGGGACAGATCGCCAGGATCATGGGCGCCAGGGTAGTCGGCTTTGCCGGCAGTGACGAGAAATGCCAACGCCTGTGCGCCGAGCTGGGCTATGACGACGCCATTAACTACAAGGGGGAAGGCCTGCATGCGCAGTTGGCGCGGGCCTGTCCGGAGGGCGTGGACGTGTACTTCGATAACGTGGGTGGGCCGCTGCTGGAATATGTGCTGGAGCACATCAATCACGGTGCCCGCATTCCTTTTTGCGGCGCGGTCGCTGACTACACAGCGCAAGGCGAGTCCGCCGGGCCACGCAACCTGTTCCGGCTGGTGGCGCAATGTGCGACGCTCAAGGGCTTCATGACCCACATGCAGACCGAGCGCTACCCGGAAGCGCGCCGTCAGTTGTCCGAGTGGCTGAGCAGCGGACAGCTACAGGCCAGGGAACAGATTTACGAAGGGGTGGCGCAATGCGGCATTGCATTCAGTGACCTGTTTGCCGGCAACAATTTCGGCAAAACCGTGGTCAAGGTGGTTTAGCCATCCTGATCCTGGCGCGCAAACTCAGCGTAGGCCTCGGCGGTACCCGCTGCCATCTTGTCACCGTCGAAGGGGATGGACATTTCCGGGGTGAACTCCAGCACCACCCGCTCGGGTGTGTCGAGGAAGCGCACAAACATGTCCGGGTCTATGCCGCTGGTAAAGGCGTTGCCTTCATCTTTACGTTCCTCCCTTACCATACCCTGCGCCAGCACCCGGTACATCCACTGTTTTGTTTCATCGTCATCGCGAATGACGGTGTGACCCTTGTAGGTCACCGTTTTGCCACCCCCCATCGGGGTGCCGGTACTGGTGATGACAATAGAAGACCTTCCGTCCCGGGCAATGGCTTTGACGCGAACACGCTCCCGCGTTGCCGTCATCCAGATTTTCCCCTTGGCCGCGAAAAAGGCTGTGGTAACACCGAGGGGGTGACCCGATTTGTTGGCCCAGATGAAAGTGCATTCACCGGCCGATTTGAGCAGCTCTTGCTCACGTTCCGGGTCCAGTCGATACTGTTTTACATCATCATAATTTTTCGATTGTTCAGTCACGGTATTCTTCTTCTCCAGATCGACCAGGTGCTGTTCAGATATCGGCAGGCAGGAAGCATTGTATAGGACCCCTTCACACAGGAGCAATCTTTCCATCCTTGAGGCGGTCATTCGAGGTGGCATAAATATGAATCCGGGTGCATTGCTCCTGGTTCTGCTGCTCGCGCTTTCGCTGCCGGCTCTCGGCAGGGAGTACTCTCCCGTACTGAACCTGGTCGGGGCGGACAACCTGTACTGGGGCGATTTACATGTACACAGCAACAACTCCCCGGATGCCTTCGCTTTCGGGAACTCCCGCTTATCTCCGGATGACGCTTTCAGGTTTGCGCGAGGAGAGCGGATAACCGCCAACAACGGCATGAACGCGCAACTGCGCCGTCCCCTGGACTTTCTCCTGGTGGCAGATCATGCCGAGTTCATTGGCGTGTTCCCAAAACTGCTGAATCGCGATGCGGACTTTCTCGCGACAGAACTTGGCTCAAGCTGGCGCCGGTTACTTGATGAAACAGGCGACATAGGTGCGGTTATTCAACAATGGCTGGTACGCCTCCAGGATCCGGAGTACCGCCAGGAACTGTCGGTCGACTATCGGATTTCCGTCTGGAAGGAGGTTGCCGCCGCAGCGGAGCGAAATAACCTGCCTGGAAGTTTTACCGCCTTTGTGGGCTATGAGTGGACCGCCATGGTCGAGGGCAACAACCTGCACCGTGTGGTGCTGTATCGGGACGGGGCCGAGCGCGCCACCCGGCGCGCCCCGTTCTCGGCCCTGGACAGCCAGAACCCGGAACAGCTCTGGCGGGCCCTGGACAGCTACCAGCAGGAAACCGGCGGGGACGTGATGGCGATTCCGCACAACGGCAATGTATCCAATGGCCTCATGTTCGCCGAGGAGAGTCTTGCCGGTAAGCCGCTGGATGCGAGCTACGCGACACGGCGTGCACGCTGGGAACCGCTCTATGAGGTGACACAGGTGAAAGGCGATGGTGAAACACACCCGTTCCTGTCTCCCGACGATGAATTCGCAGATTTCGAAACCTGGGACGGGGATAACATCGCCCGCACTGCGGCCAAGGAGGACGCTATGCTGGTGCACGAATATGCGCGTTCAGCCCTGAAACTCGGCCTGCGTATGGAAGACAAGCTTGGGGTAAATCCCTTCCAGTTCGGCATGATCGGCAGCACTGACAGTCACACCTCGCTGGCCACCGCTGACGACAATAACTTCTGGGGTAAATTTCTCGATTCAGAACCGGGGCCGGACCGCACCCGCAACAAAATGGGCGGCATGCTCTGGTCCAACTGGAAACTGGCTGCCTCGGGTTACGCCGCCGTCTGGGCCCGGGAGAATACGCGCGAAGCCCTGTACGATGCCCTGAAGCGAAAGGAAGTGTACGCCACGACAGGACCGCGTATCGCTCTACGCTTTTTCGGCGGCTGGGATTTCGACGAACAGGATCTGTATGCTCCCGACATGGCATCCATCGGCTACCGCAAAGGCGTGCCCATGGGAGGACAGATCACCTCAGCACCGGGCGAAAAGCCGCCTGTTTTCATGGTGCAGGCATTAAAGGACCCCGATGGTGCAAACCTGGACAGGATCCAGGTGATAAAGGGCTGGGTAGATGACGAGGGAGTCGCGCGGGAAAAAGTATTCGATATTGCCCTGTCCGACGGTCGCAGGGTCGATCCGCAAACGGGAAAAGCGCCTGATATCGAATCTACAGTGAATATCGAGCGGGCCACTTACAGTAATTCTGTAGGCGCCGCCAGCCTGTCACGACTGTGGCGTGATACCGACTTTGACCCGTCTCAACGAGCCTTTTATTACGTGCGGGTACTTGAAATTCCGACACCGCGCTGGACGGCCTACGACGCAAGGTATTTCGACAAACCGCAGGAAGACATACCCCTGCTGACCCGCGAGCGAATCTACAGTTCGCCTATCTGGTTTAACCCCTGAGCCACATGGGCCAAGCCGTCAAAGACAGCCGCCCTCTGAGCAACAGACCCTGGGCAGAAATCAATCCGCGCAGGGCCTGACATTCACCGCAAACGCACTCTGCTGCGCAATCCCGGTAATGCGGTCGTAGTCAACGTCGCGCGCTATCAACTGCTGCACATTACTGCCCTTTTCCCGGGTCGGCCGCGGGTCGCCCGGGTCGCCCCAGCCATGGGCCAGTCCAATCGTGCCGCTGGCTACGCGCTCTGATCCCTCTACCACCGCCTCGATCCTGCCGTGTCGACTTTCGATCGTGACGAGATCTTCGTCTCGCAGTGACAGCCTCTGCATATCCCCGCGGTTCATGAGGGCCGGGTTGTACTGCCGTTTGCGCCGCAGGCTCGGCAGGTTATTGCCCGTCGTGCAATAGACCTCCGGCATACGATAGGTGATCAGGCGAAAATCGAAACTGTCACCTTGCCGGTAGGCGCCGTTGTCCATGACCGGCTCGGCATACACCTCCGCCAGCTCCTGGATTACTTCAGGGTGGCCGGCCGCCAGGCGCCGGTCCGGGTGGCCCAGCATGTCGGGGATGACCCCGCCGACTTTTGGCACCCGGTCGTCATAGGCCTGGCCACTGGCGGGAGCGGCTTTCAATTGCTCCAGCCCTATTCTGGCATTGGGCGTGAGGGCCTGGATAATGTCGTCAGCCGAGGGGTCGGCATCGGGCGCAATACCCGGCAAGTTGAAGCCGGATTCCATCCGTTGCGCCGCGCGCCAGAAAAACTCCCACTCCTCGATCACGTCGTCTTCCGCCTCGACCACTTTCTCCGTGTACTGATTAAAGGAAAAAGGATAGTAATTGTCCGAGAGCATCGGAATATCGACACGCTCGAAGGGGTGCTTGACCGCCATGACATAGTCGGCATGCTTCGCGGTGGCGGACATGAAGAGGTCATTGACCACCAGCAGTTCGAGGGAGTCCAGCGCTTGCAGGGTGTGGTCGGTATCACTGAACACCAGCGCGGGGTTACCACCGTTCACTATGAGCGCCCGGATCTGTCCTTTACCCGGCGTCAGAATCTCGTCGGTCAGGGTATTGGTGGGCATTTCCTGGTAGCCAAATAACCCGGTGATGCCCTGTATATTCCGCACCCGCGACCAGTGCTCGGTACGCAGGCTCACTGGCAGGGGCTGGTTTCCCGCGTCCGGCAATACCGGACCGAGCGTCCCGTCGATGCGGGTCATGCCGCCGCGCCGGTCGAAACGACCGCAAAGGGCATTAAAGGTCTGCACCAGCTGCGTGTTCAGGTTCTGGTGGCGCGCCATGTGCAGGCCCGTACCGGAGGCCGCCGCGCCACTGGCTGCGGTGGCAAAAAGTCGTGCTGCCTCGACAATATCCGCCGCCGGACAGGTGGTACGTCTCTCGGTATAGGCCAGGTCAAAGGGCTTCACAGCCTCGTAGAGATCCTCGAAGCCGCTCACGTAGTTGGCCACGTAATCTGCGTCATACCACCTGCTTTCGATGATCTCCCTTATCATGCAGGCCAGCAGTGCGGCATCCTCTCCCGGCTTCACCTGCAGATGCACGTGAGCGCGCTCGGCCAGGTCCGAGCGGCGGGGATCGATAACGACAAGCTTCATGCCCCGCTTCAGGGCCCGTTTCACGCGCGTCATGGGATTGGACTGGGGCATGGTCCATTGATGGGATACCACGGGATTGGTGCCCACAAACAGGGCGCTTTCCGCGTGCTCTATGTCAAAGCAGCCCAGAGGCAGCGCGCCCCCGAACAACCTGTCGTAGGCGATGATCAGCGCCGGCGAGTCGATGGTCAGGGAAGTGTACAGGCGCGGCGAACCAAATGACTCGAGCCATTTGGCGACATACCAGGGCCCACCTGCCGACGTTCGGTGGCCGCCACAGCCGACGTAGACCGCCACGGACTCGGGGCCGTGCTCGGCGATGATAGCTCGCAGGCGATCGCCTATTTCCTCGATGGCTTTCGTACTTTCGATTTCCCTGTAGTCATCTCCCACCCGCTTCAGCGAGCGACGCAGTCGCTCCGGATGGTTAATACGCTCAACCTCAGCCCTGCCCTTGGGGCAGGTATAGCCCTCGGACACCGGGTTGTCGTGGTCACCCCGCACCGCGACGACCCGATTCTCCTCCACATCCACTTCCAGTCCACAGAAGACGTGGCAGAAACGGCAAAAGGTCTTCCTGGTTTCGATCATGAACTTGGCCCTGCTGCTATGTGTCTGGTGCGACGGATCACTCCATGACGCCGGTCAGTTGCCCATCTGGGCCAGACGCGGATCATTGGGGTAGATCCATTCTTCGCCGATAACCTGCTCCACCCGCAGTTCTGGTGGAATATTCTCGATCCCGATCATCTGGTCCGCCGCCTGGTTCCAGTGATAGATGCGCGCCTCCTGGTAACTCAGGGGAACGCCTTCAAAACCGTACGATTCCATGGACTTCTGGATCTTCTCTCCAAACTGGGTGTCCTCCCTGAGTACCGCACACAATTGCGCCCCGTCATTTTCGGTCCACAGGTCCGGGCGCAGGCCGTCTTTCCATGGTGGCGCCATGGTCCAGGTTTCCATCCGGCACTTATCGATGCCGTTGGGCCAGAACAGGATGGGCGGGATGAAATACTGACTGAGGGGAGAGACCCAGTTGGGAAATACGCCGTAGGACTGGGTACAGGTGCGGGCTATCTCGCCCACGGTATCGAACTGTGCGATGTCACTGGAGACAGGCATCGCATCCAGAGTGGCCCTGCCCTGCGGCGTGGGGGCTATCATACGCCCATGCCCATGGGGATAAAGCGTGTTGACATTGCGCCTGTCGTCGAGACGCGGGGCCAGCGTTTTCGGGTGTATGCTGCGCACATGGTACACCTCGGTGTTGGACTCCATGGCGATCTTCCAGTTGCAGTTGAGATCAAACACGTGGCGGGCCGCGAGTCGGCAATTCTCAAACTGGAATTCCTGCCACTCGTCGGCAACAGGACCAAGCCAGTCCCGCAATGTGACCGCCTGCGGATCGAAGTTAACGAAGACGAGGTTGCCGAAGCGCTCACAACGAATAGTCTTCAGTCCGCGGGTAGCTAGATCCAGGTCGCGGAAATCCTCCGGATCACGGATCGCCAAAAGGCAGCCTGCCCGGCTGTAGGACCAGCCATGGTAGGAGCAGACAAACCGCTTCATGCTACCGCTACGCTCAGCAACCACCGGCGCACCGCGGTGACTGCAGGTGTTATAGAAAGCCCTGACAGTCCCGTCATCCCCATGGATCAACAGTACAGGCTGGCCGGCAATGTCCCAGAGCAGAAAGGAGCCCGGCTCCGGCAACTCATCAATATGTGCCGCCAACAGCCAGCTCTTGCGCCAGATGTGGTCTCGCTCCAGCTCGAAGAATCGCGGGTCGGTATAGCGACCCGCCGGAATGTCGGGCAAACCGGGAAATCCCTCGGGTGGCGCGGTGCGCGATGCCTCGTACTCCATCAGGGCGCGGATGTTGTCGATTTCTGCTCGAGTCATTGGCACCTGTTTTCTCCCTATTTGCCTAATCGGCATCGCCGGGGGCAACCCGGCCCCAACCGGAACAGTCGCCGATCTCAACAAAACAGTCAGTACGGTTTAATTTTATTGCATTGTTGCCTGGATGCAAACGAATACCTGGCGCTGACAGCGGCCCGCAGGGAGGCGCGGGGGGAGATGTTCGAGCCGATCAGGGTCTTTTCAATGTAAGGGTTCAGTGAGCAGTGCCAAGGCGCCGGTCAAACAAGCTTCTGCCGCGACGGGCGCTGCGCAGGCCATGCAGAACCTGTCGGGCCGGACCAGTATGATGTGCGGTCCACTTTCACTCAGCCAAGCGCCGATGGCGTTGTCTTTGTCCACCACACCCTCTCCAGTTGTCCCCCTCATGCCTGGGTCGATCTGGACAATAGACGCGCCGAGATTGCGCCACTGATGCAACAACCGCTCGCTCAGCACCGTCGCGGGATTGCAATCGTATCCCACAACCGCAAATCCACTGCCGAGGTAATCATCCAGCAGCGCGGTCACGCCACCCAACTCTACCTCCGGTTGCACCAACAACCTGCCGGCAGAAGACTCCGGGCCTGCGCCGATCACAAGGCCATTCTCGACTGATCGGCACAACACGGACTTGAAGATCTCATCCTGCAGTGCCTGTACTGCAGCGGGATCCCTGTTGACCTCTGCGAAAAACGCATCCCGCTCGGCGGCCTGTTGTGGATCAATAGGCTGAATCTGTTCGCCCAGGTGAAGCGCGGTTTCAATCAGCTCCCACGCATGATCACGCCGCTCCGGCTCATAGGTGTCCAGTATGTGTCTGTGAGCCCTGCCATTGACGACAGCCGAGAGTTTCCATGACAGGTTACTGACATCCCTGAGGCCACTGTTCAGGCCCTGGCCGGCAAATGGGGGAGTCATGTGGGCGGCGTCGCCGGCCAGGAATACGCGGCCATCCCGCCACTTTTCGGCCATGATGGCATGAAAATCGTAGACCCGCTTACGGTAGATCTCCACCTGGCTGACATCTGTATAGGGGGCGATGATCTCCCGGATATTGTCGTCCTCCAGGAGAAACTGGCGATCCTCGCCGGGCATCAGCATCCACTCCCAGCGCCTTTCGCCATTGCGTTTCCTGATGGTCATACCAGGTCGCCGGGGGTCACAGAAAAACCGGCAGTCCAGCCGGTCGGCGAGATGAGGATCCCTGGTGTCAATCACCAGCCATGGCTGCGGATTGCTCTCCCCTATCATGTCGATGCCGAGCAGTGAACGCACGGTCGAGCGCCCACCATCACAGCCCACCAGATAGTCCGCGAATATCTCTATCTCCCTGCCCTCGCCGTCAGTGCACTGTACGCGCACTCCACTGTCATCCTGGGTGAACGCCGTGAGCGTGTGGCTGAAGCGAAGTCGAACGCTGCGCCTGTCAGCAAGGCTGTCCGCCAGGTAGCGATCGAGTCGCGGTTGATCGAATGCGTTCACCGTGGGATAACCGTAGGGACAAAACTCCGGACTGCCCGCCCGGAAAAGATGCTGCCCGGTTCCGCTGACATAATCCACCTGCAGGCCGCCGAGAATATCGCACTCTACCCCCCGCAGAAGCCCCGCTTTCTGCAGCGTCCGCAACGATTCGCCGTCGATGGAAATCGCTCTCGGTTCAGTCAGCGTGTTGTCCAGTTTGTCGATCAGGACGACATCCACCTCATCGAGCGACAGGAGGTGGGCCAGGGTCAAGCCGGCCGGCCCGGCCCCACAAATCAGAATCGACGTATTCATGGTTTGCATAATAAATTTACCTTCCTTATGGCCGGCGAGAGCTCATGCGTCAGCGATGGTGTTTTGCTGCAAACCGAGGTCGATCGACCCGTCTGGTGTTTTGATAGAGAGTTCCAGCTTGTCTCCCGGCTCGAGGAAGCGGGTCTGGGCCAGCTGAGCGCGAGTAAATTTTGTTCGCCGTTTTTTGTCGTTCTTGAAATTCAAAACGACTGCAAGTGCCACCTTGAGGTTGGCGCCAGCGAGGACACCACCGGGGGTGCCGGTCAAGAGGCAGTCCCCGGCATTGAAATTTGCGAAGCTGGATAACTCTGTCAGCGTCGCTGCGGGTCGATGGATAAGAAGACCTGTCGAAGCAGACTGCCTGACCGCTCCGTTCAGTTTCAGCTCCAGCTGCAGCGAGTACAACTGGTCGAAATCCTCCTCGTCCATCAGGTAGAGCACGGGTCCCATGGGGCAGAACGTCCGCTGGCTCTTGCCTCGAAACCACTGCAGCATGGGTGATCCGAACATAATGTCGCGCGCCGACACATCATTGGCCAGAACCAGCCCGCCGACATACTTTGACAGACTGGATTCGCTGATCTCGGTGGGCCCAACAACACCCTGTTTCATAACGAGCGCCAGTTCGATTTCATAATCGAGTAACTGGCAACCACGGGGCCTTAAAATCGTGTCGTTGGGAGCGCAGATGCTCGATGCGGCCTTCATGAAAATCAGGTTTTCCTCGGCCTCTGACTCCGAGACACCCGACTCCGCCCGGTGGTCCGCGTAGTTAAGCCCCTGACAAAACAGTTGCACGTCCGCAGACACGGGCGACTCAAACCTGACCTCCGCGGGTGACAATACGCTGTCTCGCCTGTCCGCGATAAAAGCCCGAGGATCACTGAAATAATGAGCCATGACTTCCCGGTGGGAGGCGTGGATCGTGGCTAATGGATGGATTCCTCCTTCCCTGAGAATCCCCCAGCGTTTGTCTCCACAACCACCTTCGCGATAACTGACTACCGAAATACCCATGACATTTACCTTTTTTCAAATTTCTGTACTTGTGAACAAGTCGGCACCACCCGACCAACCGGAATCATTACTTCAACCAGGGCCGTGGAGCCCTGTCCACAGCCTTTTTCAACTCGAGTAATCGCTTGCGCTTTTCTCGACCACCAAAGATCAGGCCCACGAGATCCCTGATACCCGCACGGGGCTTCATTCGATCCGGCACGTCGTTTCCCCAGGCCCAGAGGCCGCCCCGGTCAAACAGGTGGTATTGGGTTGGATAGCTGTTATCAAACACGTCACCGTCGGCATAGTGTTCAACCTCGTGACCAAAAGGATCCAACCAGTAGTCGAAAATCTGACTGCCGAGAATATGCCGACCCATACCCCAGAAATGCTTCCATCCTTTGAGCTTGAGATACTGCTGGCCCTGCCCGATGGCGTCCTGGTCGACCGTCTCAAAGGCGCTGTGCATGTAAGCCGCCTCCGTACCACCGGCGATCACTACGGTGTGATGATCCGCGGCCCGGTCTCCCCGATCCATGCGGGAAAAGACAAGCACAGGGCGCCCTGTGTCGGTGCACAGAACATCAGTGGGCAACAGGCCCAGGTAGCGCCGGTACCACTGCCAGGAGCGTTCGAAATCAGACACCATCAATACATAGTGGCCAAAACGCTCAACAGCGCTGGGCTGCAGCGGCGCGCGCTGACCGCGGTTGATTCTGTTTTTTTCACCGGGCAGGTTGACAGGGAGTGCGGTGCGCCGGGTTGCCAGGGCCTGCACCTCCTCCCGTCCGAACACCAGGTCAACCAGGAAGCCGTCGGGATCCGTCAAGCGAACGCGCCTGCCGCCTCCCGGCCCATCAACGGCTTCTATCGGGGCCCCGGCTTCCTGCGCCACACTGTTCAGCGCCTCAGCTGACCCGACCAGGAAACCGGCACCCAGGAATTTGGCGTGCGGTCCCTGGCGCGCGACATAGATATAGGGAGACGAGCCATAACCACGCATATACAGACAGCTGTCGGTTTGCCCCGCCACAATCATGCCGAAGTCCTGCAGGAACGCTTTCTGCGTTTCCAGATCCGGCACCTGAAACAGGATGTAGGCTGTATCAGTAATCTTTGCCAACGGCTCCCCGCCTGAATCCAGTGGAATACTCCCAGGCGCTTCCAATTCCCTGTCGCTGTACTGATCGGAGCCAGGATATACAATCTGTTCCAGTCTATTGGTCATAATCTTCCCGTGTGTCAGAGGCCGGCTAATCATTCGATGCCAGGTAGTTCGCGAGCATCACATAGGTGTCGATCGCGTCAAATTGCAGTTCACAAAACCAGCTACAGGGCCCGGCATACAGGACTTCGGAAGAAGGCATCGGCGCTGGATCCGGGTGGATCACGCCATTTGTTTCAGCGTACTGTCCGTATTCACTGGTCAAGGTTCGCAGAACATCCGGGTGTTTCCTGCCGAGATCAGTCGTCTCGCCCGGGTCTTGCGCGAGGTCGTACAGCTGCCAGGTGCCCGAGCCCAGGGGGGGCCTGATGTTGACAGCCTTCCAATGACCCCGTACCACGGCACGTGCGCCAAAAAGCTCCATACCCAGTACACGATCCTGTCTCACCTCACCGCCCTGCCAGGCCTCTCGCAAGCTGACGCCCTGTAAAGGCAGCTTGCCCGCATACCGCTCGCTGGTGACGCTGTTTACACCGGCCAACTCCAGCACGGTTGGCGTGACATCGATCACATGTGCCGCCGCGGACGATCGCTGCCCGCTGGCGATTCCCGGTCCCCTGACGATGAAAGGCACCCTGACGCCCCCCTCAGCGACCGTCGTTTTGTACAAACGAAAAGGCGTATTCGATACAGTAGCCCACTCGCGACCCTGGAAGCTGTGCGTACCCCGCCTGCCGATCTGCGTTTCATCCTGGTTGCGGGCACTCAGCAGCCACTCCCGGGTTGCGTGCGGATATAACAGGGGTGTCGCAGCGTTAGCCCCATTGTCGGAGAGAAAAATAATGTAGGTATTATCCAGCCGGCCGCTGGCATCAAGGTATCTGACCAGGCGTCCAATCTGTTGATCAAGCAATTCCACCATGGCCGCGTAGATTTCCATGGAGCGGGCATCACGATATCGTTCTTCTACCGAGCGATCGCCCCAGGGCGGACGGCCGATGACCAGCCAGGCGGGATATTCCGTCGGTGACCAGGGTTCAACGCCACGCTCCAGCAATCCGAGCTGGCGCTGCCGGGCGATACGCTCACTGCGAACCACCTCAGGTCCCTTATCGTAGACACCGCGATAGCGATCCAGCCAGGCATCAGGCACCTGCAACGGGTCGTGGGGGGCAGTGTAGGCAACGTAAGCGAAGAAGGGCTGATCTGGCTCTACTTCATTCAGGTACTCGATGGTTTTATCCGTATAGGCAATCGACGAATAGAAGTCACCGGCGAGTTCTACCGGGCTCCCATCCTCGAGATAGTCGACGGTGTTGCCCTGGTGCAGAGGCAGGCGGTCACTGAAGTGGCTCGCGCCACCCTGTAGCAAGGTGAAGGAGCGCCGGAATCCTCGCCGATCCGGCCGCTGTTCCGGGGCAACAGCCAGGTGCCACTTCCCGGCCATCATGGTCGCGTAGCCGCTGTCGAGCAAGGCCTCGGCAACGGTTACCACATCGCCGTGTAACTGGGCGGCGTAGTGGCGGGAATTCATCTGGTTGGGCGCCTGAATAGACTCCATGGTCCCCACCCCCGCGAGGTGATTGTCAACGCCTGTCAGCAGCATGGCGCGCGAGGGTGAACAGGCAGGTGCGGTGCGAAAATGGGTCATGGTCAGGCCGCCCGCCGCCAGGGCATCCAGATTGGGCGTGTGAATTTCGCTGCCGAAGCTTCCCAGGTCAGCCCAGCCCATATCGTCGGCAACCACGAGTAGAAAATTGGGCTGTTGTGCAGCATACACCTCACCGCACATCAGCAATGACCCGAGGACCGTGAACAGATACCGGGCTGATTTCCCGATCCGGTGCCGCATGAAGACGATCATCTCCGCTCTGCCTACCGGCCAAACCGGTAAACGGCTGACACTTCGACCTCGCGCCCTCTGGCACGGTTACCCCAGTAGACGCCGGGCGTCAGGAATTCCTGGCCGGCAAAGGTCACCGGCTCTTCGTCGGTCAGATTGAATACACTCAATGCCAGCGTCCAGACGTCCTCGGGGGCGCCCAGACTGACACGAAGATTCACCCGCCAGAAGTCATCTTCTTTGAGGTTAGCGTCCTGGGAGAAGTCCAGCGTGGTCTCTCCCTTGTAGTTGGCATCCAGTCGTCCGCCCAGTGCGAGACCATTTGCCATAAGGTGCGAGTAGTCTAAAAACAGCGCGGCAGTCACCTCGGGCGCATTGTCGAGGCGCACACCATCCAGGTCCTGGATCAGTCGTCCATCCGGACCCGCGGGGTCCTGGTAGCAATCGAGTTTCCCTGCCTCTACCCAGTTGTTGGGACAGCCCGCCGTGAAATCTTCATACTCTGCTTGCAGGTATGCGGCCGTACCACCAAGCGTCAATGTCTCGGAAATCCCCACCATGGCTTCGAGTTCAATGCCCTGCGAGACTGCTTTGGCTGCATTGGTTACGACAAAGCCATTCACAGTCGGGTCGAAGGCGCCCACTTGCAGGTCATCGAACGCCGTGCGAAATATGGCCGCGTTAAGCCTGGCCCGACCCTCCCACAGGTCCGACTTCAGGCCGAGTTCGATACTCTCAGCTTTTTCCTGCTCAAAGCTGAAATCTTCCAGCCGTCCAGCACTCTCGGCCGCGTTGAAACCACCCGCCTTACTGGCCCGGGTCCAGCTGAAATAAACCATCCCGTCTGACGCGAAATTCCACTGTACATTCAGCGCAGGGTCCAGGCTGTCTTCATCCCGGTCATCTTCATACGCGAAGACAGGCCGGTTGAAGGCCGACGCGACAAATGCGTAGCGGCCGGGGTCTGCCTCCTGCAATGAATAGGCGGTCTCATACTTCGCCGTCAACCGGGCGTTGGACGCCTCTTTTTGCTCTTCAGAGTAGCGCAGGCCAAAACTGGCGCGCCAGGCCTCAGAGATGTTCCAGGTGGCCTGGGCAAAGGCGGAGTATGAGGTGGACCTCTCCTGGAATTCGCCCAGGCTGCTGAATTGCAGAAGCGGACTGAACCCGAGCACGTCCTGCGTATTGCCAACCTCCAATTCGCGATCGAGGTAATAGAGACCTGCAATATAGTCGACGGTGCCACCGGCGGGAGAGGTAATCCTCAGCTCGTGCGAGTTCTGCTCGAAGTCCTCAACAACCCGGGTTTTGACGACCGACGGGGCGGAAAAGTCCTGATCGCTGAACTGGTCACGCTCGTAGGCACCGTAGCCGAGTAAGTAGACCAACTCATATTCGCCCAGATAGTGGCTGAGCTGGAGGGTCAGCCCGTCAGTCTGCTGCTGGAGGCGATCGCGCTCATTGATGTAGGCCACGTCATCAAATATAAAATCTTCACCCGCTTCACGGGCCAGGGTATAAATGTCCGCTGCTACTATGAGATCGGGCGTGGATGGCGCCCACTCGGGAACATTTTCGACCAGGTCGGGGAGGGAGCCCTCTGAATAGTCTGTAAAGGCCTGCCAGTTGGTGCCCCGTTCGTCCAGTTCACCGGTTTCAAGTTTCAGGAGCAATTCCGTACGCTCGCCCGCGTCCCACACCAGGGTGCCGCGTATCGCATCCGCGTCGCTGATGGGTACGCCCTCATCGCGAATGGCATTGTAAAGGAATGAACCGTCCCGGGAAGTTCGCGCAGCGACCCGGCCATAGAGGCCGTCGGCAAGTCGTCCGGACACGATTCCCGAAACTTCGGAGCTCTCGTACTCGAATTCATGCGATGCCGCGATTTCAGCCTCGAACGCCTCCCCCGGCTTGTTTGAAATCAGGTTCACAGCACCCGCGACACTGTTTTTCCCGAACAGGACACCCTGCGGCCCCCGGAGCACCTCGATGCGCTCCAGGTCAAGAAAAGGTGCCTGGAACATTGCTGCTCGCGAGGCGTAAATGCCATCGACGAACATACCCACTGACTGCTCGAAAGCCGCATTGCCGGTTCCGCTGCCCAAACCCCGCATGACGACCCGCGTGGTTCCTGGAGAATCGGAAATATCGACGTTGGGCAGTGAATCAGAAAGCCCCTCCAGATTCCCTGCACCAGTCAATCGGATCTGGTCACCTGACATGGCGTTGATGGAAATGGGTACATCCTGCGCACTCTCCACCCGCTTCTGGGCCGTAACCGTTACCTCCTCCAGTACCTTGGCCTGGATATGCACTGACGCTCCCAATACCGGGCCGGCCAATGCCGCCGCCACGTTTACCACGGGGTTCCTGCGCTTAATTCCGTTCATGGCATCTACGCTCTTGCTTTTCACTTGTCAGTCGGTCCGAAGGGGCGGGCAGCAACGTCCAAGCCCCATAGCGTGATCGGCATACTAGTCGTGAGTGACCAAATAGTCAATGACTTTTTGGTCATTTATTTTTTGATTTGTACTATTTCATTGACCATACGGTCATACAGTCTTACAATCCATTGCCTGATGTTTTGTCCGGGAGCGGGAGCCGTGAAGGAACAACTCAGCGCCAGAGAGGCGCACAGTATTAAAATTCGGCAAGCCCTGATCAGCGCCTGCACGGACCTGATGGGTCAGTACCCCATTGACGCGATCACCATCAACAACATCGTCGAATCCGCCGGGGTGGCGAAGGGCAGCTTCTACAATCACTTCCCGGACAAGGAGGCGCTGGCTGAAACAGTGGCTGCGGAAATTCGCAGCGAGGTGGAATCGCGGGTCAGGGACAGTAACACCAATGTGACGGACCCCGCCTACAAAATCGCCCGCGGCTTGTGCAATCACGTCCAGTTCGCCGTTTCCGACCCCGGGCGCGCCACCATCATGCTGCGCGGATACGAGGGTGTCACATCAGAGAAACACACATTGAACCAGGCGGTACAGGAACACGTGCGCGAGGGCGTTGAATCCGGACGACTGGCGACACGCTGTAACGACGGCGCTTACCTGGTCATAATGGGCTCCGCTATCGCAACCTGCCTGAAGGTTGTTGACCAGCAGCTGAACCCCGATGAGGCAGCTGCGCTTTGCACCGGGGTCTTTACCCTGGTGCTGTGTGGACTGGGACTCGAGGAGGCAGAAGCTCGCAGGATTGTTTCTGACTCGGCAAGGGACATCGTCAGGGGGTAGCCGGCAGCGCGACCGACGGCGTACGATCAGCGCTTCCCGGCCGACTACCCGACTTGATCATCTCATGGTTGCCGCGGTTTCCGTTTCCCGGTCTTGTTGCCGCTGTCGTGCTTTCTGTTGGCGCCCCTGCCGTCACCGCGATGCCTGCCGTCAATCCCCCGACTGCTATCAAGCCTTGAGATCTGCAAGCGCTGGCCGCTGACCCACACCGATTTCAGGTGCCGGAAAATCTCCTTGGGCATGCCTTCGGGCAGGTCCACGATACTGTGGTCGTCGTGTATGTCGATGCGCCCGATATACTCGGCGTCGATTTCCGCCTCGTTGGCGATGGCACCCACGATATTGCCGGGTTTCACCCCGTGCTGGTGCCCGACCTCGATTCGAAAGCGCTCCATGCCCTTGTCCGGCTGGCCGGGCCTCGCCTGGCCGGGCCTCGCCTGGCCGGGCCTTTCCTGGCCGGGCCTCGCCTGGCCGGGCCTTTCCTGGCCGGGCCTTTCCTGGCCGGGCCTCGCCTGGCCGGACCCCTCCCTGTGACCGGACTTGCTCTTTGCCGGGGGCGTTTTCTCCTGTGGCGGATTGCCGTCGCCCCGGGTCCCGGGTTTCGCTACCAGTGGTTTCTTGCCCTGGGCCATGGCACCCAGGGCGGCTGCCACCTCGATCACCGGGACCCCGTAGTCCCGCTGGTACTCTTCCACCAGTTTACGGAACAGGTCCAGCTCCTGGCTGGCGAGTGTCTCCGTGATCCTCTGCTTGAGCTTGCCGATCCGCTTGTCGGTCACCTGCTCGGCGGTGGGCAGCTCCATCTTCTCGATGGCCTGGCCGGTGGCCTTTTCGATGGCGCGCAACAGACGGCGTTCCCTGTTAGCCGCAAACAGGATAGCGTCGCCTTCCCGCCCGGCCCGACCCGTGCGACCGATTCGGTGGACGTAAGCCTCCACGTCGTAGGGAATATCGTAGTTGATCACGTGGCTGATACGCCCCACATCCAGGCCCCGGGCGGCCACGTCGGTCGCTACCAGAATATCCAGCTTGCCGGACTTGAGCTTATCGATAGTGGTCTCGCGCTGCTTTTGCGGGATATCGCCGTTGAGGGCTGCCGCGCTGTAGCCCCGGGCGGCCAGCTTGTCCGCCAACTCCACGGTTGCCAGGCGCGTGCGTACAAAAATGATAACGCCGTCGAACTCCTCCACTTCCAGAATCCGGGTCAGCGCATCCAGTTTGTGCACGCCCGCCATCATCCACACCCGCTGACGAATGGACTGGTTGGTAACCGTCTGCACCTCGATGGCGATCTCCCTGGGGTCGTTCAGGTGCTGCTGGGCTATCCGCCTGATCGCATCGGGCATGGTGGCCGAGAACAGGGCGATCTGGCGCTGCGGTGGGGTCTGATCCAGGATCCACTCGACGTCGTCGATAAACCCCATCCGCAACATCTCGTCCGCCTCGTCCAGGACCAGCGTCCGCAGGGAAGAGAGGTCCAGGGAGCCGCGCCGCATGTGGTCCATCACCCGCCCGGGAGTACCCACCACCACCTGCACGCCGCGCTGCAGCTGGCGGAACTGGCCCCGGTAATCGGCTCCGCCATACAGGGGCAGCACGTGAAAATCTTTCAGGTAGCTGGCGTACTTCTGGAAGGCTTCCGCCACCTGTATCGCCAGTTCCCGGGTCGGCGCGAGCACGAGTACCTGGGGCAGGCGCTGCTCGTTGTCGAGCCTGGCCAGAACGGGTAGCGCGAAAGCTGCGGTTTTGCCGGTCCCGGTCTGGGCCTGGCCCAGCACATCAGCACCCTCCAGCAGCGGCGGAATCGTTGCCGCCTGGATAGCAGAAGGGGTTTCATAGCCGACATCGGCCAGCGCCTGTTGCAGGGTCGCGGGAAGATCCAGCTCGGCGAAGCTGGTTACCGCCTTTTCAGTAGACATCAGGTTACCTCGGGCGGCGTGACAGGCCAGCCCTCTGGGAAGGGCCGGCGATTATACCCGCTGCGAGCGAAAACTGAACCCCGCCCGGGGGCCGGCGATTGTGCCGCGGCAGGCGATCCAGTAGAATCCGCGCCCTTCCACTCGCCGCATAAGAAAAAATCCCCGCCGATTGGTCATGTCCCCAGCGGCGCGCACTCCGCCCGGCGCCGCACCATCGCAGCAGAGATTTGCTTATGTTTGAGATCAATCCCAGTAAAGGGACGAGCGTCAAGAACGACGTCCTGTCCGGAGTCACCGTGGCGCTGGCGCTGGTGCCCGAGGCTGTCGCGTTCGCTTTCGTTGCCGGGGTCGAACCCCTGGTGGGCTTATACGCGGCATTCATGGTCGGCCTGATCACCGCCTGCATCGGCGGACGACCGGGGATGATCTCCGGTGCAACCGGCGCCCTGGCCGTGGTGATGGTCGCCCTGGTCGCCGACCACGGCGTGGAATACCTGTTTGCGGCCGTCGTGTTGATGGGACTGCTGCAGGTGCTGGCCGGTGCCATGCGGCTGGGAAAGTTTATCCGCATGGTGCCCCACCCGGTGATGCTGGGATTTGTCAACGGCCTTGCCATCGTTATTTTCCTCGCCCAGCTGTCGCAGTTCGGTGTCCCCGGAGAGCCCGGCTGGCTGCAGGACACCTGGTTGCAAGGCACAATTCTCGACGTCGCCTGGCTGGAGGGAGCCCAGCTTTACATGCTGCTGGCGCTGGTGGGCATCACCATGTGCATCATCCACCTCCTGCCACGGCTAACCACCGCGGTGCCCTCTTCGCTGGCGGCCATTATCGTGGTCAGCCTGCTGGTGGCGGGACTGGGCCTGGATACCAGGGTGGTGGGTGACGTGGCGTCCATCAAGGGTGGCCTGCCGGTTTTCCACCTGCCCACGGTGCCGTTCAATCTCGAGACCCTGGCCATCATCTTTCCCTATTCGGTAATCCTGGCCGCCATCGGCCTGATCGAGTCCCTGCTCACCCTGCGCCTGGTGGATGAAATCACCGAGAGCCGCGGTCGCGGTAACAGGGAATGTGTGGCCCAGGGACTCGCCAACACGACGACCGGCCTGTTCGGGGGTATGGGCGGTTGCGCCATGATCGGCCAGAGCATGATCAACGTGAACTCCGGCGGCCGCGGCCGACTGTCGGGAATCACCGCCGCGGTCGCCCTGCTGTTGTTCATCCTGTTTGCCTCACCGCTGATCGAGCAGATACCCCTCGCCGCCCTGATCGGGGTGATGTTTATCGTGGTCATCGGCACCTTCGAATGGAGCAGCTTCCGGGTGCTGCACAAGGTACCGCGCAGCGACGCCCTGGTACTGGTGCTGGTTTCCGCGGTGACCGTGGCGACCGACCTGGCGGTAGCGGTAGTGGTCGGGGTTATCGTTTCCGCACTGGTCTTCGCCTGGGAGCACGCCAAGCATATCCGGATCGAGGCCCGGGAGGACCACAAGGGTTCCACGGTCTACGCCGTGACCGGCCCGCTTTTTTTCGGTTCGGCCACCTCGTTCCTCGAAGCCTTCGAACCGGGTGAGGATAAGGACGATGTCATCATCGATTTCGCCCGCTCCCGGGTAGCGGACCACTCCGGGCTGGAGGCCATAGACAGCCTGGCGGAGCGCTACCTGAATGCCGGCAAGACCCTGCACCTGGTGCACCTGAGCCAGGAGTGCCGACACCTGCTGACCAAGGCGCGTGGCCTGGTGGAGGTGAACGTCATCGAGGACCCGCGCTACTTTGTCGCCGATGACGCGCTAGGCTGACAGGCCGCTGACCGTCGCATACAGGTAATCACAGGCCTCCTGCAGGGGCATGGCCTTGACCGCGTCGCTGAACTGCTCGGTTCCCACCGGGCAGGTCACACCGCGATCTGTGAGGATGGCCAGCAAGCGCGGCCAGTCGAGCACGCCCTCGCCGGGAGCCACCCGGTGCGCCAGGGTCTCCCGGATCGTATCGGGGCCGGCATCGGCACGCAGGTCGGAGACCTGGATGAAATGCAGTTTCTCGCCGGGCAGGGCCGCCAGCGAGGGGTAATCGGCTCCCGTGCGGGCAAAGTGCCAGGTATCGAGCACCAGTCCCAGGTTGGGTTCCGCCACCTCCGCCACCAGGGACAGCGCCGCGGGCAGGTCGGGGATCGCACTCCAGGGCAGGAACTCCAGGGCAAAATTGAACAGGTAGCCGCGCGCCCGCGCGGTCCGGCACATCTCACCCAGGCGTGCGACCGCGGCCGCCCGATCCGCCATCTCGGCCTCCAGGCAGCCCACCATGACCACTTCCGGTGCAAACACATCCGCGGCGGCGAGCATGACCTCGAGCTCCTCGAGATGGCCCGCCGGCGTGGCCCGGCTCCAGGCCGTTAGAAACTCCAGCACCGTGGCTTTCACACCGTGGCGATCCAGGACATCGCGAACCGCCTCCAGACTGCCCAGTTCCACGCGCGCCTCGTCCAGGCTCAGGAGCCAGAAAGACATTTCATTGAAACCTGCCGTCGCCGCCGCGGCGACCCGCTCCTCGAAGCTGTAACCGTCAGGCAGTGTGGCAAAGCAGACCAGCCGGTAGCGACTGAAAGCCATCAATGGTCCCCCGTTAGAATTCCGATCGTGTTCGTGTAGTCTCTGACACAGTGTAGAAGAGCGGAGCGCCCCGGAGGAAAAATGAAGAACTTGCTAGAACCATATGGGCCTGCCGCAGTGGTCACCGGCGCATCCTCAGGTATTGGCGAGGCCTTTGCATGCCTGCTGGCGGCCGCCGGTTTCGACCTGGTACTGGTGGCGCGACGCAGGGAAAGACTGGAGAAGCTCGCGCAGGAACTGGCGCAGCGCCATGGCGTCGAGGTCACTGTCTGCGAGGCCGACCTCAGCCAGCCGGACGCCGCCGACACGGTTGCCGCGGCATGCAGCGGCAGGGATATTGGCCTGCTCGTCAGCAATGCGGGATTCGGGATGAAGGGAGCGCACGAGCAAAACGACCCCGCCACCATGAGCCGGATGCTGGCGGTGAATTGCCACGCTCCGATGCAACTCACCCGTTGCTTTATCCCCGACCTGAAGCGGCGGGCCCGCAGCGGAATCATCATTACCAGTTCGGTGGAAGGCCTGCTGGGTTTCGCCTATTCCGCTCCCTACGCGGCGAGCAAGGCGTTTACCACCAGTCTGGCGGAGGGCCTTTGGGCGGAACTCAAGCCCCACGGAATCGACGTGCTGGGCCTGTGCCCGAGCAGTACCGATACGGAAACCCTGGCACTACAGGGGATAGACAAGTCGACCCTGGAAGGCATGATGCGCCCGGAGGAAGTCGCCGCTGAGGCCCTGGAGAATATCGCCAATGGCCCGATCCTGATTCCCGGTGCCCACAACCGGGAGTCTTTCAGCGGCCTGGTCGCCATGCCACGCAGGGAGGCCCTGTTGATGATGGCAGAGACCATGCGCGCCCTGGCCGGGCCCGATAACGGCTAGTCCGCCGCCAGGAAGCCACCCGACTGGTAGTCCCAGAGGCGCTTGTAGATACCGTCCAGTCGCAATAATTCGGCGTGGCTTCCGGTCTCCACGATCCGGCCCTCGTCCAGCACCACCAGCCGGTCCAGGGCCGCTATGGTTGACAGCCGGTGCGCGATGGCGATCACTGTCTTACCCTGCATGAGTTCATACAGACTGTCCTGAATGGCCAGTTCCACCTCCGAGTCCAGCGCCGAGGTGGCCTCGTCCAGCACCAGGATCGGTGCGTCCTTGAGCATCACCCTGGCGATAGCAACGCGCTGCCGCTGGCCACCGCTCAGTTTCACCCCGCGCTCGCCCACCCGCGCGTCCAGGCCGCGATTGCCCTGCTGGTCCTCCAGTACCTGGATGAAATCCCAGGCGCGAGCCTTGTGGACTGCCGCCAGGAGTTCCTCCTCGCTGGCGTCCTCGCGGCCATACAGGATATTCTCCCGCACGGTGCGGTGCAGCAGCGAGGTATCCTGGGTCACCATGCCGATATTGGCCCGGAGGCTGGACTGGGTCACGGCGCGTATGTCCTGGCCATCGATGCGGATGGCGCCGCTGTCCAGGTCGTAGAAACGCAACAGCAGGTTGACCAGGGTCGACTTGCCAGCCCCGGAACGACCGATCACACCCACCTTCTCCCCCGGGGCGATGTGCAGGTCCAGCCCGTTGAAGACCTGCACGGCGCCGCCGTAGGCGAAGCTCACCCGCTCAAACTCGATTTCACCGTGACTCGCTACCAGTTCCACCGCATCGTCACGATCCTGGACCGCAATCGGGCGCGACAGGGTACTGATCCCGTCCCGCACGGTGCCGATATTCTCAAACAGGTCCGACACCTCCCACATGATCCACTCGCTGATCCCGTTCAGGCGCAGACAGAGGCCGATCGAGGCGGCTATCGCGCCGGGCGTAATGGCATCCACGTACCACAGGTATACCGCGGTACCTCCCACCGAGAGCAGCATCAGGGTGTTGTTCACCGCCACCGCGGTTTCCATCCAGGTGACCAGACGCATCTGCGGGTGCACGGTACCGAGAAACTCCCCCATACCCTCGCGTGCATAAGCCGCCTCCCGCCGGGCGTGGGAGAACAGTTTTACCGTGGTGATGTTGGTGTAACTGTCCGCGATCCGACCGGTCATCATGGCCCGGGCGCCGGCCTGGGCCTCGGAAATTGCCTGCAGCCGCGGCAGCAGGATATAGAGTATGACGATGTACACCAGCAACCACAGGGCCAGTGGCAGCATCAGGCGCACATCCACCGCCGCGAACAGGGTCAGCACGGACAGGAAATACACTGTCACGTATACCATGATGTCCAGCAGTTTGATCACCGTGGTGCGCACCGCCAGCGCGGTCTGCATGACGCGGGTGGCGATACGTCCGGCGAACTCATCGTGGAAGAAACTGAGGCTCTGCCGCAGCAGGTAGCGGTGTGCCAGCCAGCGCACGATCATGGGAAAATTTCCCATCAGGGTCTGGTGCAGCAACAGCGACTGCAGGCCGACCAGCAACGGATAAATTCCCAGCAGGCCCAGCGCCCACCACAATACCCCGCGGCCCTGCCCGGCCAGAGACTGCGGTGTCTGAGTCGCGAGCACATCCACAACCCGGCCCATGACATCGAACATGGCCACCTCGACGACGGCGATGCCCATACTGAGGAGCCCCATCAGCAACAGGTAGGGCTCCAGCCCGCGCGCGTAGTGGCGACAAAACCGGTACACCGAGCGGGGCGAACGCCCCACCGCGTCGGGCGGGAACGGGTCTACCAGTTTTTCGAAATAGTTGAACGCCATGACAGACCATCATCGCAGCCGGGCAATCACCCGGCCAGGCATAAATTGAATTTCCGCCATAGGATAGCAGGCCGGGGGCTTGCAATGCGCTGAGCAGACAGCCTCCAACCAGACTATCATGGAGAGTAAAATTCATGGCTCTTCAAAGGAAAAAGCGACATCACCATGACTGCTCCCCGTGCCAACATCCTGGAGACCGTCGGTAATACACCGGTCGTTCGCATCAACAAACTGGCCCCACCCCATGTCGACCTGTTCGTGAAAATCGAGGCCTTCAACCCCATGGGCTCGGTCAAGGACCGCCTGGCACTGGGCGTCATAGACGCCGCGGAGCGGGATGGCAGCCTGCAGCCAGGGCAGACGGTGATAGAGGCCACCAGCGGCAATACCGGCATCGGACTGGCCATGGTTTGTGCCCAGAAAGGCTATCCCCTGGTCGTCACCATGGCGGAAAACTTCAGCGTGGAGCGCCGCCGCCTGATGCGCTTCCTGGGTGCGAGGGTGGTGCTGACCCCGGCTGCCGAAAAGGGTTCGGGCATGCTGGCCAAGGCGGTAGAGCTGGCGGAAAAACACGGTTGGTTTCTCGCCCGACAGTTCGAGAACGAGGCCAATGCCGACATACACTCCCGCACCACGGCGCAGGAGATTCTGTCCGATTTTGAGGGCCTGCCACTGGACTACTGGGTTACCGGTTTCGGCACCGGCGGTACGCTCAAGGGCGTGGCCCGGGTACTTAAACAACAGCGACCCGGGGTCCGTATCGTGGCCACCGAGCCGGAGAACTCCGTCATGCTGGGCAGCGGAATTCCGCAGCAGATCAGGGCCGACGGGAGTCCCGCGGCGAGCCATCCCAACTTCCGCCCACACCTGATGCAGGGCTGGTCACCGGACTTTATCTCAAAGCTGGCAAGCGACGTGCTCGCTGACGCATTGGTGGACGAGTTCGTGGCCGTCAACGGCGAGAAATCCCTGCGCCTGTGCCGGGAACTCGCCACCCGCGAGGGTATTTTCTGCGGCATCTCCGGCGGCGCCACCCTGCACGGCGCTCTGCAGGTGGCGGCAAGGGCGGCACCCGGAGCCAGTATCCTGTGCATGCTGCCCGATACCGGTGAACGCTACCTCAGCACCCCCCTGTTTGAGGATATCCCCGCCGACATGACGGCGGAGGAAGTGGAGATATCTGAATCAACCGCTGGCTACCGGTTCGGAGCGTCAGCCTCCGCCCCGAGCGGTCCGGGAGAAGCGCCCAGGGCAAAGGAATCCGCTCTGGCTTTCGTCGACGAGGTGGTGAATGACCCGGACCAACCGGTTGTAATGTTCGCTCTAGAGTGGTGTGAGTTCTGCTGGTCGGTGCGCAAGATGTTTGCCGAGTTGGGACTGAACTATCGCTCGGTCGACCTGGATTCTGTCGAATACCAGGCGGACAGCCTGGGCGGCAATATCCGCGTGGCGCTACAGGAGCGCATCGGGTCCCCCACCATCCCGCAGATCTTCGTCGGCGGCGAGCACATCGGAGGCGCCACAGAGACTTTTGACGCCTTCAATGACGGCCAGCTGCAGCGCCTCTTGCGGGACAGGCACATCACTTTCGACGAGGAGAAAAGTTTCGATGCCTACAGCTTTCTTCCAACCTGGCTGCACCCGCGCTAACGGCGCCAGCACCCGCCGGGCCGGGGCGCGACGAAATGGATGACAGGCAATCTTTCGAAGCCATGGCGCGCTGCGCGATGCAGCACGCGCTGGCCTACCGGGAAGATAACCAGCGGCCACCTCGCCCCGGAGCGACGGTACAGTCATTGCGGGCGGCTTTTGATACCGGTATCCCGGAACAGGGCAGGGACCCCGTGGACGTCATCGAGGCACTGGTTGCGGCGGCGACCCCCGGCCTGGTCGGCACCATACGTCCCGGTTTTTTTGCCTGGGTCATGGGGGCATCCCACCCGGTGGGTGTGGCCGCGGAGTGGCTGGTAACCGCCTGGGGGCAGAACGCCGGCATTTATAACACCGCGCCCTCGGCCGCGGTGGTGGAGGATGTGGTGGCAGCCTGGTTGCTGGACCTGCTGGACCTGCCGGCGGAGAGCTCGGTGGGTTTCTGCACCGGCGCCACCATGGCCAGCTCCGTGTGCCTGGCTGCGGCCCGCCACCAGGTGCTGCGGCAGGCTGGTTACGACCTGGCGCAAGGGGGCGTTTTCGCGGCACCGGAAATCAAGATATTCCTCGGCGAGGAAGCGCATTCAACCATCTTCTCCGGGCTGCGTTATCTGGGCTTCGGGGAGGACAACCTGGTCAGGATCGAGGCCGATGGCCAGGGACAGATGCGGGCTGAGTCCCTGGCCACAGCCCTGGCCGATTGGAGCGGCCCGGCCATCGTGATCTGCCAGGCCGGCCACATTCACACCGGCGGTTTCGACCCGCTGCAGGAGGTAATCACGATCTGCCGGTCCGCCGGGGCCTGGTGCCACGTGGACGGCGCTTTTGGCCTGTGGGCGCGCAGCGTACCGGAGTTGCGGCCGCTGTGTGAGGGAGTGGACGGTGCCGACTCCTGGTCGGTGGACGGACACAAGTGGCTGCAGGTGCCCTATGACTCGGGCTTCGCTATCGTCAGGCACCGGGAGGCGCACCAGCGCGCCATGGGCATCAGCGCCGGCTACCTGGCGGAGTCTCCCGGCAATGCCCGCTCGCCTTCCCAGTACTGCCCGGAGTTATCGCGCCGTGCCAGGGGCTTCGCTGTATGGGCCATTATCCAGGCCCTGGGGCGGGAAGGGATTACCGAGATGGTAGCGCGCCATTGTCGCTGCGCCCGCGAGCTGGGCCGATTACTGTCCGGTGAGCCGGGCATTCGGGTTCTCAATGAAGTGGTACTTAACCAGGTGGCGATCACCTTTGGCGAGGATCGGGGCACGGCAGAGAGCAACCGACTCACGGATGCGGTCATCGAACAACTGGCCCGGGACAACCGCGCCTTCGTGGAGGGCGCGGACTGGAACGGCAGGAAGATACTCCGGGTCTCGGTTATATCGCGCCAGACCGACCGGGAGGATATCGAACATCTCGGCCGTTCGATCATCGACGCCTGGCGCCGGGTCGCGACGAAGCCGCCACCCTAGGTCGCGGGAATCAGGTAGCTGAGGCCCACGCATTCCTCGGTGTAGTCCCACAGGCGTTCCGCCGCCTGGTCATCGCACGCCCAGGGCTTTGGCCGGGTCTGGCGGCAATCGACAAAATAGGCGCCGCTGATACCGCTTACCGCCTCACTGTGACACAGATAGACAGAGGTTGCGGCGCCCTTGTCGGGCGTGCGAAAAAAGAGCTTCAGCAGCGCCGGTAGCCAGCGGGACAGGAGCCCGTCATTCTGACTGCCCAGCGAGGTGGCTACGGCACCCGGGTGCAGGCAGTTCACCGTGATCGGGTGACCGGCCAGGCGATGGGCCAGGCTGCGGGTAAACAGGATATTGGCCAGTTTGGAACGGCCATACTCCCGAAAGGTCTTGTAACTGCGTTCGGCCTGCATGTCATCGAAGCCCATCTCCCGCACGAACGCGTGCGCGTCCGAGGCCACGTTGACGATACGCGACCCCGGCACCTGGAGCATGGCGGGCAGCAGCAGGCCGGTGAGCAGGAAGGGCGCAAAGTGGTTGACCGCCAGAGTCTGCTCGAATCCGTCCACGGTCTCGCGACGGGTGGTATTGATGACCCCCGCGTTGTTCAGCAGCACGTCAATGGACCGCCCCTCCGCAAGACATGCTTCGGCTGCCCGGCGCACACTGGCGAGGTCTGCCATGTCCATCTGGACCAGTGTCGGCCTGATGCCACCGGCCTGGGCTATCTCCTCCGCCAGCGCCTGCGCCTTACCCGGGTCCCGGGCCAGCAGGGTCAGGTCGGCACCCATCTGGGCCAGGCGCAGTGCACTGGCCCGGCCGATGCCGGAGGTGGGCCCGGTGATCACTACCCGCTTACCTTCCAGCTCCTTCATCCGCGTCAGCCTGTTCCGTTCCAACCGGGAAGCTTAACACCCCCGCGCTGTGTTGTATGCGCTCAGGGCTCCTGAACAGTCACGATCCGGTTGACCGGCAGGTCGTACAGTTCCTGCACCTGGCCGCTGTCCCAGGTGATTCTCACCACATCCACCCGGTCGCTGTCCCCGAGCCCGAAATGCAGGCGCTTGGCATGCTGCCCGTAGTTGTTGAAGCCGCCATCCGCTTCCCGCAGCTGGGTCCTGTCCCCCGTGACGACTTCCACCCGGGACCCGATCCCGTCGCGGTTGCTGCGCGTTCCCACCAGTTGCAGTTGCAGCCAGTGGTTGCCGTTCCCGAGGTTGTGTAACAGCTGCAGGGGACTGCCGGTCAGGTGCTGCCGGTCATCGAACAGAACCCCCGGGCTGATGGCGACATCGAGGAAACCGTCATTGTCATAGTCCGCCGCGACCGCCTGGCGCCAGGGGACCAGCGAGAAATCGAAAAAGCCCGGGTGCGACGTGCTCCGGGACGCCCGGACCGTGGCCCTGGAAAAACCGGTATTGTCGTCATTCCACAGCACCAGGTCGCGCAGGTCATGGACCCGCGAAGCGCAGGCGAGATAGATATCCACGTCGCCGTCGTTATCGAAGTCACCCGGTATCGCGGTACCGCAGGCGCGCTTGCGCGGCAGGTTCCAGTGCCCACTGGCGTCCCTGAATCCACTGTCGGTCTGCAGCAACAGCCGCATCGGCGCGTTGCTGGTGGCGGCGCAGCGCGGCAGGCTACTGCTCACCTGTGTGTGCGGATCGGCCGGGCGCAGCCAGAGCAGGAAATTTTTTGGCCAGTCGCCGTAGGCTGTCAGGCGCCAATTGCCGTCGCCGGTCCTGCCCACATGCAGGCCGCTGCCGGCGGGCAGGCTTGCCGGGATGCCGTCCAGCGTCCTGTCATCCGGCGACAACTCGATCGAACCCAGTGAACGGGGCACCGAGTCCGCGCCCTGGTACAGGGATACGCCCACGTTCTTGCGCCTGATCGACAGGCGGGCACTGCCCTCGAGCCGCAGGTCGATCGCCGCCGGCTGCTGACGTAATCCCGGTGCGCTTACCGCAATCCCCAGGGAGTTGTCGGACGAGGACGGAATCCGGCAGGTCCCGGGCGGCGTCGGCGGTGGCTCGTACAGCAGGAAATCCGTGCGCAGGTCGCCGTTGAAGTCGGCTGTTGCCACCAGGTAACGGCCGGACCAGAACACCTCGGGCAGATCGTCGCCGGCCGTCACGCCGCGCCGCATTCTTGACAGGCCCATGACCTCAGTCCCGGCCAGGGCGGACCGGTGGCGGTCCGACAGCCCGGCAGTGACCAGCTGATGGCCGCCGTAAACAGTCGGCCAGCGAACCTCCTCCCGGTCAAAGCGGATAAAATAGTTGTCCGGGTAGTTCCTGGCCGCGACATTCTTGCCAACCTGATCCGGCCGCGGAACGTTCACCTGCATGATGTCCAGGCGCCCGTCGTGGTCGAGATCGAACCAGGCGCTGAACCGGCCCCGGGCTTTGGTGCGGTGAATATTGTTGATCTCGGCCATCTCCCGCAGGCGACCACCCTGCTGGATAAAGAGCAGGTTGTTGTCCCCCTGGTCCGCCCTGCCCTGCTTGCCGCCCGCGGTAATCATCAGGTCCTGATCGCCATCCCCGTCGAAGTCGACCCAGTTGGCGCCGTGCGCATCGGTACGATAGGAGGAGAGCTGGAGATCATTCCAGACATCGATAAAACCGTTCGGGGGATGGCTGAGGAAGAGCCTGGACAGGTCGTCGCTGCTGTTCATGCTGTGGTTGCCCAGGAAAAGGTCCTGGCGGCCGTCCCCGTTATAATCCACCCAGGCGATACTGGTGAACTCCTCACCGCGGTGGATCAGCCCCGATCGTTCCGCTACTTCTTCGAACCGGGTACCAGACGTGGAACCCGCCAGCGCCGACTCGTGCAAAAGCCCGACACAGCAGCTGATAAGCATTGTTCGACGAAACCACTGCCTGATCGACGCGCGCGCATGACCCGGCTCCAGAGACTTCTGCATGGTTGCCACCCCTCCCGGTCTGATTGCCTCAGCCTTGTTTATGTCCGGCTGATGGAACCTACCTTAAGGGACGGATGCTGAATGGATACTGGACAAAGCGGCTGGATTTACCCGGTCACCGATGTGAACGGGGCGCGGCAATCCCTGCGTCCACCCGGCCATGCGAAGGCGGACGCGATCAACGTTCGATCGTGTATATCACGTCGCCGCCGCTGGAGAGGGTTGAGGATTCGGTCGACAGTTTCCAGTTTTCATCCAGGGAGTATTCGAGCCTGATGGTCGATACGGATTCGAACAGACCGGTGCCGTAGCTGACGTAAAGATCCGGCGTAAGGTACTTGCCGATCACGAAGGCCGCCTGATTGACATCACTCGCGGCGCCGGCCTCCCCTGAACCGGCTTCGAAACCGATCGTATCGACGCCGAGATCGGCGCCGAACTTGTCCGCCAGGAAATTACCGCCTTTGAGACCGAGCATGGTAGCGGCCCGCACCAGCATGTCGCCTTCGCCATCCGAGGTGTTCGCCAAAGAACGGCCCAGCACCAGCCACGACAACTGCTCGGTCTGGCTCATGCCCGGTTCGGAAAACACTTCCAGTTCCGGTTGCCGGACTGGTCCCCGCGCCCGGATACCAACCAGGATACCCGTTGCGGGCCGCCGCACTGCCCGCACACTGATGCCGGGCTGGTCCAGGGGACCGCCGGCGAAAAGAATCTTGCCCTGCTCGATGACCAGCCCCTGGCCGTAAGCGCGATATTCGCCGTCGATGATATTGAATTCGCCCGTGCCTGTACCCGGCTTGCCCGGAACCTGCTTAACCGACAGCCCACCCTCCAACCGGCCATTGAAGCCGAAGCCATCCACGGTAACATCATCGCCCAGCGTTATCCGGAGATCGGCTTCCACGCCGCTGTTGGCGGTAGCGTACTCACCGTCCCTGTCGCCGGAGATGATGACCTGGTCGCCGGATGCAGAAACGGCCGATTCCGGCAGCTTGCGCGGTGTGATGGCGGCCCGTGGAACGACCACATTCCCGCTCACCCGGACGCCTGTCTCGCTCACGGCGATAGCGAGATCGGGAGACACAAACACCCGCGCTTCGGGTGTATCCACGACCTGGAATGTGTCACCCCTGACACGGGCATTGACCAGCGCCTGCGGGCCGTCGAATTGCGAGCTGCCGGACAGCACAAGCTCACCCTCACCGGAACGGGCCCGGCCCTCAAAGGCCACCGCAGCCGGGCCGGTAGTGTACGCACGCAGCCGGATACCGGTGATGTCCAGGCCGGGTGTGACCAGTTGCAGCCCGGTATCGACCAGGCTCAGCTCGCCCTCCGGCAGTATCTGCGAGAGTGAACCGGACAGTTCCACATGGCCGCGCAATGCCCCGGCGGCCCGTTCTATCTCCGGCGACAGCGCGGTCAGAAAGGAGAGATCCCGAAGATCGATATCCAGGCGACCACGAAGCGGCCGCTCGTTCAGCACTGCATTGCCAGGCTCAACCTGTGCGTATCCACTGATTCCTCCCTCTCCCGCAAACGGCAGCGACAGGTTCGCGCTCAATCCCGACTGGCTGTAATCCAGCGCAACCCGGGATGAACCGAGTGCGAGTAGCTGCCTGTTAGGCTGCACGGTGGCTTCACTGCTGCGCAACTCCACACCCTCCGCACTGAGTAGTGCATTCACCGAGGGTTCCCCGGCGCCCTGCCGTGCCAGGGTCGCGTGGGCCGCGAGACGACCGCGCATTGCCAGGCTGGCCGGCAGCAGCGGCTCCAGGTAGTCCAGTGCCAGCCCTTTCAGGTCCAGCTCTGCGGCCACCTTATCTGGCGCCAGTTCACCCTGGAAGCAGAGGCGCGCCTGGTCGCTGTTCCAGCAACCCTCCCGCAGTTGCTGTTGCTCCCGTGTAATCTGGCCACGGTGGGGGCTGGATAAGGTCCACGGCGGTAATTCCCCATACTGCAGACGGCCCCGTGATACCTGCATGGCCCAGGCCACATCCTGAAGATCGCCCTCTATCTCCAGGTCGACAGCACCTGCGGAGCTGTCAACAGACAGGCCCAGTGTGTGTGAAGACCGCACTCCCTCGCCGCTCAGGTCCAGGCTGTCCACGGTAATACCGCCCAGCGCAGCATCGCGCAGTGACAGCGCCAGGTCAGAGGGTTTGGCGCGGTTCAGGTCGACATCCGCCCGCAGTGACAGTGCGGCAAGGGAATACTGTCCGAGGCTGAGATCGCGCGCATCCAGGGTCGCGCGCAAGGCAGGCAGAGGCGCGGTTCCGCTGATTCGTCCCCGGCCTGCGATTTGTCCCGTCGCTTCCGGCAGGATCTCACCGACATCGGGGCTGTTAACCAGCCAGTCCAGGTCCATGTCCTCACCCAGCTGGCCCCTGGCAGCAATCCGCGTCGCACCGGCAGCCAGCTCGAGCTTGTCGAGCGTAAAAAGGCCTCCCGTCAGCTGTCCCTGTGCTCGCAGGTCCAGCCGCAGGTCGGCGGACAGCTCGGGAAGCAGTACCGAAGGGGCCAGGCCCTCGCCGCTGAACTCGATACTGCCCTCGAGCGCTGGTGCCCAGCGCACGCGTCCCACGCCGTCCATGCGCCCGTCCAGCAAGGACAGCTGTAAACGGGATAACTCGAAGGCCTGCTTACTCCCGCGGCCGATAATTTCCAGTTCACCCCCGGTCTGACCCGGCACTTCCAGCGACGAACTGGCCTGCACCGCGTAGTCTCCCGGGACGCCGAGAACGCTGCCGTGGCCGTCGGTGGCAAGCAGTTGCGGCGCTCCTGTCAGCGGCCATCGCAGTGCCTGCCACCGGCCGCGAAGTTCGATCTGCGGCGAGTCTTCGCCGAGATCTACCGCTCCCTCGGCCTGCAGGCGCATATTCCCGGTACCCGCCAGTAACAGTTCCGAGAGCGCCAGCACCTGCTCCTGAAAACCACCGCTCACCCCCAGTGAAAAACGGCCGAACTCCTCGGAGTCGGTTGTCACTTGTCCCTGAAAAGCGATCTTCCGCAGCGTGCCTTCTGCGCTCAGCCTGCCATCGAGGACGGCATCGGGCATCGAGTCTCCCACTTCAGACAGCTGCAGACCGGAAACGAGGGTATCGAGATCAAAACGCAGTTTCCCGGCAATGTCCCGGAGCATCAGGGTCTGTTCGATCCGGTAGGGCGGTTCAAGGGTGTGCCCGATGCGCATTTCCTGTAAGCCGCCCTCGATCTCCAGGCGCCCCGCCGCCGGGGCCAGCTGCGCCGGTCTCACTTCCCAGTCAACCGTCGCCTCTGCGGGATAGTTGCCGCGGGTGACGGCCCTGGCTACCCCCTGCAGACGGAACAGGGGGCCGCTGGCTTCCAGGCTGTCCAGCGACAGATCGTGCTGGCGGAACGAGGCCGCCAGTCTGGCCCGGTCAACCTGCAGCGGCTGGGCCTCCGGACTGCTGCGAAAGCTGAGACCCTGCAGCGTGATATCGTCAAGGAGCACGTCGAGGGGCAGCTTGAAGCTGTCGGGAAGTTCGAAAGCACTTTCTTCCTCGGGTGGCGGTGCCGGTTTGATCTGAGTGAACTCGATTTCCGCCACCCTCAGCCGCTCGATGTGAGCCTCGCCAAGGAGCAAGCTGCGCGGCGACCAGTCGAACTCGACTGCGCCGATAGCCAGCTGCCGGTACGCGTCCTCATAACGCAGATCGCGAACCGTCAGGGGTCCCGCCAGACGCCCCGAGACCGACCCCGCCTGCAGGCCGGGTAGCGCGTCGCTGACTACCCGCCACAGGGTCCGCGTCCCGTGGGTGGTACCGACACCCCAGGTAAGCAGCAGGAGCATGGTCACCAGCAGTGTTGCGAGGACTGCCGCCGACCAGGGCAGGATGCGACGTATCATTGCAGGTCCGGTCCGAAGCTGATGTGAAAGGCGAAGGATGAATCGGGGTCATCGAAGGGATGCGCGAAATCAACCCTCACCATGCCCACCGGCGTTTTGTAACGCAGGCCGATACCGGCGCCGGTCTTAAAATCAATATCGGCGCTGTTGGATGCATTGCCACTGTCGACAAAGGCAGCCACTCCGAAGTTGCCGTAGACCAGGTAGTCTACCTCGACATTCACCACACCCAGGTAGCGCCCACCCACGAGGTTGCCCTCGTCGTCAACCGGGCTCAGCTCCTCGAAGCCGTAGCCGCGTACGCTGCGCGCACCCCCGGTGAAAAAACGTCGCGACGGGGGCAGACTGTCGAAGTCGTCGGCGGCCGTGGCACCGTAGTCTCCCCGCAACAACAGGCGGCCCCGCTCGCCCAGTGCGGTAACGTAGCGCGCCGTCAGCAGCCCCTGCAGGAAGGAGGTGTCAGACAACAGGTTTTCTGCAGCGCCAGCCAGCATGGCTGACACGCTGTAGCCCTCACGCGTAAACAGCAGGTCATCCCCTATGATCCGGTCGTATTCAATACCCGGGACCAAGAGGGTGGAGTCCTGCCGGGGTTTGTCGCCGAAATTCCAGGACTCGTACTCGTAAAACAGCGAGTACCGCCGCCTGCCGCCCCAGCGGTTCTGGTTGAGGCTGCTACCAAGGGAATAGCGCGTGGCGTCTACATCGTTAAGGTCCCGTTCGTTGATATCGCCGGTGAAGTCCACGTACTCGCTGCGCACATCACCCACGGGCACCTTGTACTGGCCAACAAGTGTCTGCTGGATTTGGGACAGGCGTATGTCGGCCCGGAACTGGTGGCCATACCGGTTGATGTGTCGCCACAATACACCGAGCTCACCGCGCACACCGGTATCGGTGCCATAGCCCAGGCTGGCCTGGTAGCGCCGTGGTCGGCTGGGTGTGGTATTGACGCGCACCGGAACCCGAACACCCTCTGCAAGGTCACGCTGGATGTCCATTTCAGCGGTATTGAAGTAGTCGCTGTCGCTGAGCGCCAGTTGCAGGTCGGTCAACCGGCGCGGATCGAACACTTCGCCCGCGTTGATCTCCACGAATCTGTCGATGAACTCCGGTGACAGGATCGCCTGTTCGACGGAGACCTCACCAAAATAGAACTGCGATCCGGTGTCGAACACCAGCGCCACGTCCGCCACCAATCGATCGGGGTATACCTCGATCCGGCTGCGCTCGAATGTGCCGTCGAGATAGCCCAGGGCGTAGGCTTCACTCTGCAGGGCACTTTTCAGGTCACTGTAGACGGGGTGTACCAGTACGTCTCCCGGTTTGATATCCGCTTCCGCGATGAGCTGCAGCAGCTCGCTGCGCTCCTTGCCCATACCCTCCAGTCGAATCTCCACGCCCCGAACCCGCGTGACCGGGCCGGGCTCGATGAGATATCGCGCCAGCCAGGTGACCTCGCCGTCGTCACCGGCGGCGCCTTGTTGCGGGGTCAGGGTGGCGTCAACGGTGGCCGCGTAGTAACCGTAGGGCTCAAGTGCCGCCGCAATTTCTCCCGCGGCGCCGCGGTGAAGGCGACGTATATCGGCTTCAGATAGCGGCCTCTCGTCTTTTTCGCGTTTGCGCCGGCCTTCGGTAACGATGCTCAGGTGGGCCGCGACATTGTTTTCCAGCTCACCCTCGAGCCCATCGATTTCGACGTCCACAGAGGTGCCTGTTGCCGCCGAACACCAGGGCAACAGGCAACACAATACGAAGGCGCGGCGGTACCGGGCGTATCCTGATCGTACAGTAATGATAGTTAACTACCTGACTGGTACAGGCACGCTCTAATTGTAGACCGTGATGTGGCCGATGCAGGGTGTCAGTGAACCTGATAGGGCCCGGGCAACCCCAAAAGGAATCCACACCTCGTCATTCCCGCGCAGGCGGGAATCCACATCAGGCTTCGGACCCGCCTGGATCCCCGCCTGCGCGGGGATGACGACTATCCGCGCGGGGATGGCGAGACAGTGCGTTTCCGCCCGGGGGCTAGTCAGCCAGGCCGTGATTTTCAAACAGTTCGATCAACAGCGGGTCATCGGCGCGTTCCAGGTAGGCCACCGCCAGTCCCTCGCCGAACCGGGTCTGCCAGACCGGGCTGTAGCCCAGCCCGGCGGCCTGCACCAGGCTCGCGTCGAGATCCTCGACGATAAAGCGCAGGTGATGCATGCCCTCGCGACCGGCATCCAGGAACTCCTTGTGCGGGCAGCCTCCCGCCACCCACTCGATCAGCTCGATTTCCAGGTCACCACTGCGGCCATAGGCAATCCGTATCGTGCAGGGTTCCTGCCGCCCCCGGTAATCGTAGGTCATTTCACCCGGCTCCATGACGGAGAAAGGGCCGAACAGGGGATCGTAGCGTTTCATGGACTGCTCGAGGTCTTGCACTACAAGGCCCACCTGGTCGGCGGGCGGCAGGTTCAGGACATTTCTCAAGGCATCGCTCATGGTGGACTCCGGCTCATTACAGTCCCGCCTATCTTACTCCCCTGGCGTATCCGCACAGTGATAGATGGGGCCAAAATTCGTTGCCCCTGCGGAATCTCTGTGGCAAGCCGCGGTGGACTTTATATACTGGAGCCCCTCTCACCAACCGATGGTCCGAAAATACACCATGCGCCACTGCCTGTTCTGCTTGTTGTTCGCGATCGCTCCCGCCCTGGCTGACAGCGAGCCGGAGCCCGACCTGATTTACCTGACGACCCCCGCCGGGCAATCGCTGTTCATGGAATCGGAACTTCATGGCGACTATTTCCCCCTCGCCAGTTACCTGGAGTCAGAGCAGGTTCTCACCTTCTGCGGACCCGCCTCCATGGCGGCCGTATTGAACAGCCTCGGCATTCCAAGGCCAAGCCCCCATCGCCTGTTCCCGTATCAGCTGTTCACCCAGGACCTGGTGTTCAATCCCGCCAACCAGGCGCTCAAGAGTTATGCCCGGGTCGAGCACGAGGGGCTGGTGCTAGCGGAAGTCGGGGAATTTCTCGAAAACCTGGGGGTGCAGGCCAGCACCTACCACGCGAGCGAATTCAGCGTGGACTGGTTGCGCGAGACCCTCGTGAACGCCCTGGCATCTCCCGGGCAGCGGTTGATCGCCAATTATTCCCGGCGCCCGCTGGGACAGGACGGCGACGGGCACCTGTCACCCCTCGCGGCCTATGACCGGGACAGCGACCGGGTATTGATACTGGACGTGGCCAAATACAAGTACCCGCCGGTATGGCTGACGGTGGCGCAGTTGCACGAGGCCATGCTGCTGGAGGACCCGGGTTCGAATCTGTCTCGCGGCCTGGTGGTGGTCAGTCCCTAACGGACTTCCGTCCGCGCAATCTCGACACTCCAACCCCGGGCCAGTGAATCGTCCAGGTTCAGTCGGCTGACCAGGTAGTACAGGCGATCGTTCTCCTGCCCGGCGGTGGCGAAGCGGTCGCGCAGGTAATAGGGCGGCGTGGACTGGTACAGCAGGCGCACCTGGACCCGGTCGATGGCGCCGACACTGGCGGGAATCCGGTATTCCACCCGTCGCGTACCGGGGCTGGCGGAATCGTCCGGCTCACCGCCGAGCGCGACCAGCCGGGTCTCACCGGCGTAGGGCCCGTCGGTCTTCCAGCCCAGCGGCAGCAGGCGGTTGTCTTTCATCTCCCGCGCCAGGCCGAGGAAGCTGGTCGTCAGCTTGCCGTCGTCATTGATATGCCGGGTCTCGAACACCAGCGCCTGGTCCTGCCGTTCGATCACCGTGTAGTCCGGCTGCAGCTCACGCCAGTCGACGGTGAACTCGGACGCCAGCGGCTGGCCGTTGCCGTCCAGGATGACACCCGCCTCGTTGGTGCGGCCGGAGCCCCACAGGACGCGACCGTCGGCGGCCAGTGCGGTCACTTCCAGGAAAGCGCGCCGGAAGCCCACCCCGGAGGGAAACTTGTGGCCGGCCTCGTTCCGCAGCTGTACCTGCACAGTCAGGTTCTGCGTGTCGCGACCGGTCAGTTGCGCATCCAGCACAACCGAGGAGCCAGCCATCAGCTCCATCTCTTGCTCGGTCAACTGCAGCCGGTGAACGGCGCCGGTCGAGGACGGCCCGAAGGTCAACGGCGTGCCGGGATCCAGGGTGGTTACGCCCAGCACGGTGGGAAATTGCTGGAACATGCGGTTGGCAAAGATGTTGAGACCCACCAGGGTGTGGCGGCGATAGGGCTTCGGCTCCGGCGTGATCAGGTCCGCCTCGGCACGGTTGCCGACCTCGGGAAAGGCGCCATCCTCGACGTTGGCGATCTCGGTCTGCAGTGACCCGGCTTCGCGGAAATTGTCCGGCATGTGACAACCCTGGCAGGTCTTTTCGGGGTCTCCGGCATAGTCACTGTTCAACCATTCCAGGTAGGTGGTCTGCTCGTGAGATACCGGACCGCCGGGCCGGGGCGGTTGGCCCGCGCCCACCGGCAGGACCGGCAACTCGATGGTGTGACAGGAGCCGCACAGGCCGGCGTCCTTGATCTGCTCGCCGTGTTTCGGCGAGATGCCCAGTGCCTGCTCCATGTAGTAGGGCTTGATTTCGTCGTCCGGGAACGGCCCGAAAACGCTGCCCGGCTCGGGGTTGATCTTGAACTTGCCGGTGAAAGTCTGCGGCTCACCCAACCCCTCGGCCATCACCTGGTGACAGACGGTGCAGGTGACACCGTCGCGACCCAGTGCCCCGTAGACGGCCCGGGGTCGCAGGTGCTTGCCGTTCGGCACTGCGTAGGTAAGGTCGCTGGTATACGCGCCTGCCTGGCCGTCCAGGTGAAACTGCCGCTGCCCGGCCACCTGGTGGCAGGACAGGCACAGGTTCGAAGTCCAGTCTTTCAATCCGGGTCGCAGGGCGTGCTCTGATTCCAGTTGCGCCAGGAAAATCGGGTCGCGACCCGCCAGGCCCATCATCGAGGTGCCCCACTCGCCATAGATCGATATGTTGTATTTTTGCGTATCGTCGACGCCGTTCGTGTCCGGGTGGTCGGGGTCGCGGTACATCATCATGGCCGGCTGTCGCCCGCCCAGCAGCAGGCTGGCGTCATGACAACCGCGGCAGTTATCGCTGCTGACAAAGGTCTTCAGATCATCGGGAGTTACCGCGGTATGGTCGCTGAACAGGTCCCAGGGCAACTTCACCACACTGTCGCCATCCACCTGCCGCGGCCCGAAGGTTGCCACTACCACCGGGTCGGGCTCTGCGCGTGGATCACTCACCGGTTTCGACATGGACTTCTGGATGTAGTTATCCAGCAGTCCGGCCAGTTCCTTCGGTATATCGCCCAGGTGCTTGTCGATCCTGGCCTGCATTTCCGGGCCGTGACTGTCCCGGTGCTCCTCGACGAGCTGCAGCAATTTACCGATATCGTCGGTAAGCAGGCCGAAAGACGGAGTCTGGGAGCTGTGACCAGCCACCACTTCCGGTTTCGGTTCCGGAACATTGAGCGGCGCCGGGTTGCTGATGGCGGTGTAATGGCTGGGATCATCTCCGTTCAGGTTGCCGATGTAGGCAAAGGTGGCCATATCGTTGTCGGCCCCTGAATGGCAGGCCAGGCAATAGGACATCCCGTACTGGGACAGCAATACCGGCTGACCGTAGGACGGGGTCCCGGGAAAGAAAAACAGGTACCAGAGCCAGCCGTCGCTGGTGGCTTTGCTGTCACGTATCATCACCGCCCAGCCGGTGACCTTGTGCCCGCCGTAGGTGGTGTTGTCCGGGTCCGTGGGATACATCTGCTTGACGATCATGGCGCCATCGGGAATCTCGCCCTGGCGATCGTTGAGCAGCCAGTCCACCACGCCGTTGGAGTAATAGACCCGCACCCGCTGGTGGGTGTTGTAGCCGCTGCCGTCGATAAAGGGTCCGGTGGGGCGAACGTTCATGGACCGCGTGTCGACATCGTGCACCCAGCTGGTGTGCAATCCCGCCACCAGGAAGGCGGTGATCTCGACCATCTGCCCGGCAGTGACCAGTTGCGTATCCTTGTTTTCATCCCAGAAGCCGATCAGGTCCAGCAATGCATCCTTGGCCAGTTCGGATTTCAGGGTAGCGGGGTTGGGGTAATTCGCCAGTGTGTCCGAGCCCTCGTAGCCCTGCTTACAGGACAACAGGCTCAATGCCAGCACCAGACCCAGCAAGCCGCCGGACCGGGGAAAACCCTCAAAGAAAGACATCGTGACCCTACCTTTTATTGTGTTTGTTGTTCGGGACTGTAACTGGTCTTCCATTGTAGGGACAAACGCTGCAATGACTAATTTATTCTTGCGAAAAAGTACTGTTGTTATAGGCTGATCCGGCAGCAACAAAGGATACCTGTCATGCCCGGCACCCAACCCGTGGTCGAAGACCTCAAGGCCTTGCTCAGTTCCCGGCCGGATCTCAAGGACGCGCTGGAGGCGGCGATCAAGGCGGCGGACCTGCCGCACTGTTTCACCGACCTGGATTCCTACTGCCGCTACCTCGATCGCGGGGTGCAGCAGATTCCCAAAAACGAGGACTCCATGCTGCAGCTGGACCTCGCCTACTACTACGTGCTGCAGATGTCGCCCAACCAGGTACTGATGACGGATCCCGCCTTCCAGCAGTGGAACCTCGGTTATCATGACGCCTGGGGGAAATTCCTGGATACCGATGCATCCATCGGGCACCTGAAGTCCTACCTGGACGACCCGCAGTTCGAGAAAGACCAGTTTCAGCAGGGTCCCAGCGGCTGGCATACCTTCAACCAGTTTTTTGCCCGCCAGTTCAAGCCCGGCATGCGCCCCATCGCCGGAAACAGTGCCGACAACGTTGTCACGTCGCCCTGCGACTACCAGATAATGGAGGTCATACCGGTGAACCCGGATTCGACGGTGGGCGCCAAGGAGGCCCGGCTGACGATTGCCGAACTGCTCAAGGACAGCCAGTACAAGGACGACTTTGCCGGCGGCCTGCTGGTGAGTGGCTACCTGCAGATGTATAACTACCACCGCTTCCACACCCCGGTAGCGGGCAAGGTGGTGGAAGTGCGCAAGATACCGGGCCACGTGGGCATGACCTTCAAAAAAGAAGACGGGGCTCTGGTGCCGGACCCCCGGCCGGGTTTCCAGTTCACCCAGGATCGCGGCCTGATGATCGTCGATTCGCCGGCGCTGGGCCTGGTCGCGTTACTGCCGGTGGGTATGGCACAGATTTCTTCGGTGGTGATTACCGCGGAAACCGGGGTGACGTTACACCAGGGAGAGGAGTTCGGCTACTTCCAGTTTGGTGGCTCGAACATGATCATGCTGACCCAGAAAGGGCGTTTCGAGCTGTCCGCCGACGTGCAGGGCAAGGCCCTGCAGATGGGCAGCCGGATTGGCACTGCTGCCGTGCCCGCGGGCACTACCTAGGCCAGCACCCGGTCGACCTGGTGCCAGTCAATGCCCTGCAGGGCAGCCTCGTCGATACCCAGTCGGCCGAGGTACTCCTCGAAACGCGGGTCGCACTCAAACGACTTCCAGAAGTGGTTGTCCGGGTCGCGCATGTTCTCGGGCCGCGCCAGGTCATAGACACCTGAGTCGTAGCGGGTGATGCCCAGGTCCCAGATGCGATAGGCGTCGTCGACGGCACCGGCACAGATATAGGCTTCCGCCACTGTGGTAGGCGTGAAGCCCTCCTCCTTCTCTATTTCCCGTGCCAGGTGCAGGGCCGTGTCCAGGTCGCCCATTTCACCGTACAGGCGAGCCCCCAGCCAGAGCCCGATACTGCGCGGCAGGAAGGAACGGGTCCGTTCGCTTGCCGGGCGGTCGGGATCGAGGCCCCACTGACGCAGCAGGCCCCGGGCCTTTTCGAAGTTACCGTCACGAATGGACCAGCGGTAATCGTTATTGGCCAGGATCATATGGTTGGGGTCGAGTTCCCGCGCCCGGTCACAGATCTGCAGGGCCTGATCCCGCCGGCCCAGCCAGTTCAGGCGATTGGCCCAGGTCAGCAGGTTGACCGTATTCAACGGGTCCTGTAACGCGACCCGGCGCTGCACCTCCACCGCGTCCTCGTAGCGATTGGCGTAGGCCAGTAACACGGGCAACCACTCCACCAGACCCGGCTGATCGATGGCCGCCTTGACGACCGCGTCAAAGGCGGCGGCAAAGTCGCGACTCAGATACAGGGACAGCATGCCCAGCGCCGCACTGGCCGGCAGGTAATCCGGGTCGACCTCGAGAGCCCGGCGGGCGTGACGGCGCGCCTGGGTCAGCTCGTCAAGGCCCAGTACAAAGCCATAGCGCGGCCAGTTGAGGTAAACCTCGGCCATCAGGGAAGGCACCAGCGGGTTGTCCTCATCGATCCCGGCCGAGGCCTCCGCGTACTTCAGGGCCTGGGGGAAGTCCCCGCGGCGGAATGCCGCCATGGCCATGAGGTACTGCTCGTAGGCTGCCGGGGCGAGCTTCCACTCCCGCCTGGTCGCCACTGAGTCGAGCCCCAGTGCGGCCAGCACATCCTTACCCACGCTGCGCGCAATCTCATTCTGCAACTGGAACAGGTCCTGCTTGCCGCGCTGGAACGAGTCGGCCCACAACTGCTGTTCATCGGCCACCTGCACCAGCTGCACCGACACCCGTATCCGCTCATCCGAGAGGCGCAGACTACCGGTCAGGACATGACTTACACCCAGTTGCCGGCGGAGGTTGTCCAGCCGGGCTTCCTCGCCCTGGAACCGAAAGGAAGAGGTGCGGGCAATGACCTGTAATCCGGGACTGCGGGCAATAACATTCAGGATTTCTTCCGCCACGCCTTCGCCCAGGTGCCAACTGTCCTCTTCCGGGCCAAGGTGATCGAGTGGCAGGACGGCAATTCGGGGTTTTTCCAGGGCCCTGTGGGACTTTGCGTCCTCGGCGTCCACGTCGGCACTGTCCCGAACCAGACCCGAGGAGGTCAGTTCGTACAGCCAGGCGACCACGACAACTACGGGAAACAGTGCTGCAAGGCCCATAATCAGTGCGGTCTGGACCCACACAGGCAGCCCGAGGGGCTCGATCACCACGTCGCCGACCTGCAACAGCGCCCAGGCCACTACCACGTAGGTGACTGCCGCCCTGGTCACCTTGCGACGCTTAAGCTCGGCCAGAAAGGATCCCGCCACGCCCGACTCCCCGTTTACTGCATTTTTATCAATATCCCCGCGCGTCAGAGTATATTAATTCGAGGCGTCTCGTATAGCATTCAACCGGAGCCGGCACGAAAGGCCATGGCCACATCGCTTTCGGGCATATTCAATATGCGCGCCGCCAGGTGGATTACCTCGAGCTCCTTGGCATCCTGCACCCCGTCCGCATCGGCCACGACGATCATTTTACGAATCATCTCCCTTTTTTGGGCCGGGTCCAGGAAGCGGCTGAGGGATCTCAGGGTGCGCGCTATGTCCGGATCGTCAGCCAGGGCCATGACCGCGGCGGTCAAGCGCTCCATCGCTTCCGCGCCGCGAATATCGAACTGCCGGGACAGCAGTGCGATCATGGCATCGGTCTCTTCTCTGGCGATGGTGCCGTCACCCTTGGCGACGAACACCAGCAGGGTCGCCAGCAGGTCGCGTTCATCATAGGCGCCTGGTCTGGTTTCACCCGCGGACGGCGACACTTCACCGGACTTGTCGATCACTGGCAACTCTCCCTGCGCAAAGTTCAGGACCTGACCCGCCGCCTCTGGGCCCGGACGGAATCCCGGTCACTGTCATGGCAGTCTAGAACGGGTTATCCGCAGCCGCCACTGGCGGCATCCCCCATCCGGACGTCCCTGCCAGCGGAGCCCGCCCTGCTTGCTCGGGTGCCGGGTGCGCGAACCTTGCCCGGGTATTTCTGCCGGTTTCAGGATTCTGCTCTAAGCTATAGCAAATCCGGGGCAAATCGCAGTGAATCCGGAACAGGCCGGGCCGAGGGGCGTTGGGCACGCATATGGAGACAACCATGATACGAATTGCGGCTGTTCTCGTCGTATTACTCGCGCCGCTGGGGGCCGCCTCAGCTTTCGGGCAAAGCGAACCCCTCGCCTTCGTCAACGCGCGGATCTACCCGGTGGACGGGCCTACGATTGAACAGGGCACCCTGCTGGTGCAGGCCGGAAAAGTGCTCGCCGTGGGACCCACTGACCGGGTCACGGTTCCATCGGACGCCCGGCAGGTGGACCTGTCCGGCCGCGTGCTCATCCCCGGGCTGGTGGATACCCACAGCCACGTGGGTAATTTCTCGCGTCCCGCGGTACCGGCCAACAGCGACGGGAACGAGAGTACCGACCCCCTGACGCCCGAGATCCGGGCCCTGGACGCGATCTGGCCGGAGGACCCGGGCATCCGCATGGCCCGGGCGGGCGGCATCACCACCGCCAACATCATGCCCGGCAGCGGCAACGTGATTGGCGGCCAGACCGCCTATGTCAAATTGCGCGGGCGAACCATCGAGGAGATGCTAATCCCCGATACGCCCGGGGGCCTGAAGATGGCCAATGGCGAAAACCCGAAGAAGAACTACGGCAGCCGCGACCAGGCGCCCGCCACGCGCATGGCCATCGCGGCGCTGGCGCGCCAGGCCTACCTGGACGCACAAAATTACCTGGAACAGCGCGCGGCAGGGGGAGGGAAAAAGGACAAACCACCCAAAACCGACCTGGGGATGGAAGCCCTGGCGGAAGTACTGGCGGGCAAACGCATTGTTCACCACCACACCCACAGGGCGGACGACATACTCACCGTGCTGCGCATCGCCGAGGAGTTCGACTACCGGGTGGTGATACAGCACGGCACGGAAGCCTGGAAGGTGGCCGACCAGCTGGCTGCCCGGAATATCCCCGTTTCACTCCTCGTGGTCGATTCACCCGGGGGCAAGCAGGAGATGACCCGCTACAAGGCATCCGGCGCCAGGATCCTCGCGGAGGCCGGGGTGAAAATCGCCATTCACACCGACGACTACATCAACTCATCGCGATTCCTGCTGCGGGAGGCGGCCCTGGCGGTACGCGGCGGGCTGGACGAGGCGACCGCCCTCGCGGCGGTAACCCGCAATGCGGCCGACATGCTCGATCTCGGCGACCGGATCGGCTCGCTGGCAAAAGGCAAGGACGCCGACTTCGTCATCCTGTCCGGTCAACCCTTCAGCAGCTATACCCAGGTGCTGGAAACCTGGATCGAGGGGGAGCGCGTGTTTGATCGCAACGACCCTGATGACCTGCGCTACGCCACCGGCGGGTTCCAGGTTGCCCACCGCTACCCGGCCGGAGATGACGAATGATACGCCGCGTTTCCCTGATCGCGACGTTCTTCCTGTTTGCACCGGTGGTGCTGGCCGGGGATCTGGTCATATTGGCCGATACGGTCCATACCGCCGGCCCCCGGGGCGTGCTGCGAGACGCCGCCATACTGCTCCGGGATGGTCGGATCAGCAGGATCAGCAGCCGGGAGGACCTGCGTCTGCCTGAAGATATCGAGGTTCTCCGGGCGGAGGTCGTTACGCCGGGCCTGGTCGACGCCCGCACGACCGTCGGCCTGTCCGGCGCGTTGAACATCCCCGCCGACCAGGACCACGACGAGACCACTGGCGCCAGCCAGGCCCAGTTGCGGGCAATCGACAGTTACAACCCGAGGGAGGCCATGCTGGACACCGTGCGCCGCTACGGGGTGACCACGATCCACGCGACCCCCGGCGACGCCAACCTGATCGCCGGCCAGGGCGCCATTCTTAAGACCGCCGGCGACACCGTGGCCGAGGCGGTGCTGAAACCCGTGGCGAGCATGCTGTTCAACCTGGGCGAGGAACCCAAGTCGGCTTACGCCGCGGACCGGAAAGCACCGGCCACACGCATGGCCTCGGCCGCCATCATCCGCCAGGCCCTGCTCGATGCACGACACTATGCCCGGCACGGCAGCGACGATGGCAAAACCGATCTGGCACTGGCGGCGCTCGCGGACGTGGTGGAGAGCAGACTGCCCGCCCTGTTCACCGCGCACCGGGAAGACGACATTGCCACCGCCCTGCGCATTGCACAGGAATTCGAACTGAAGGCCTGGATTCAGTACGCCACCGAGGGCTACCTGATGCGGCGGCAACTCCGGGAGGCCGGGGTGCCGATCATACTGGGGCCCACCATGCAACGCCTGGACGGAATCCAGACCCTGAATGCATCACTGGAAAACGCCGCCCTGCTGCACAGCGCGGGGGTGCCCATCGCTTTCAGTACCGGGCACGAGGATTATGTCCCCAAGACGCGTATCCTGCTGTTTGAAATGACTGTCGCAGTGGCCAATGGCCTGCCCGCTGTCGACGCGATCGAAGCCGCCACCATCAACCCAGCAAGGCTGCTGGGCGTGGATGAGCGGGTCGGCTCTCTGGAGCCGGGCAAGGATGCCGACCTGGTGTTATTCGACGGGGATCCCTTCGAGTACACCAGCCACGTAAGGGCGGTGATTATCGACGGCAATATCGTCCACCGGTTGCAGGCCGACCAATAGGGCGAAACGTCATCGAGGACTGAGCGGAAGAAGCGGGGAGCACAAGATGAAAAGACGGAATTTTACCCATGGGCTGGCGGGTTCGCTGCTGGCAGGTGCTGCGCCGGCCAGGTTGTGGGCCTCGGTTTATGCCGGTGCGGTCAGGGTGCCCGGCGACGTGCCGGCACTGACCCTGGACGGCAGGGAGCGCCATCTGCCCCGGGCCGCGGTGCAGGACCTGGCGGACCGCCTGCGCCGGCCCCTGCTGCTACGCGGGTTTGAAGGCTACGACCAGGCGCGGCAGGTACTCAACCCCCTGATCGACAAATTCCCCGCCATCGTGGTACAGCCGGCCGGGGTGGCGGATATCTGCACCGCGGTCAGTTTCGCGGCCGAGCACAGCCTGGAGATCGCGATCAAGTGCGGCGGTCACAGCTTCGCCGGCAAATCCACCTGCGATGGCGGCCTGCAGATCGACCTGTCCCACTACCGGGGGGTGCGGGTGGACCCGCAGCAACGCGCCGCCTACGTGGCCGGGGGCAGCCTGCTGGGGCAAATGGACCACGAGTGCATGGCCCAGGGCCTGGTGACGACCGCGGGCACCGTGTCCCATACCGGCGTCGGCGGACTGACCACCGGCGGTGGCTTCGGCCGCCTGGCACGACGGTTCGGCCTGGCCCTGGACAACGTGGAAGCGGTGGAGGTCGTGGCGGCCGACGGCAAGCTGCACCAGGCGAGCGCCGACCACAACCCGGACCTGTACTGGGCCGTGCGCGGCGGGGGCGGCAACTTCGGCGTGGTCACCACCTTCAGGTTCCGCCTGCACCCGATGCAGCGGCAGGTCCTGGGCGGCCCCCTGGTCTTCTCCGTAGACCGGGCCCGGGATGTCCTGGAGACCTGGGGGGAGTACGCCCCCAGGGCGCCGAAAGAGATGTACATGGACCCGGTCGTCATGCTGGGGCCCGGCGGCGAGGGCAGCGTCGCCCTCCTCGACATCTGTTACAGCGGCGACCCCGCCGGGGCAGAGGCAGCGCTCAAGCCACTTCGGGCCCTGGGGAAACCGCTGGCGGATCAACTCAAGGGCGTGGATTACGTCGCCCTGCAACGCAGCAACGACCAGGCCGACCCACGGGCCAGGTCCACTTACATGAAGAACGGCTACATCCCGGAACTCAGCCCGGCGCTGGTGAACACGGCTCTGGACGGACTGGAACCCGACCCGGACCGGCGCTCGGGTTTTGTGGTGCAACACGCCGGCGGCAGGATTTCAGAGATTCCCGCCGATGCCACCGCTTTCCCGCACCGTACGGCGACAGGTAACATGATGGCCCTGGCGGGCTTTGCTCCCACTGCGGACGTGGCGCGGCACAAACAGTACATCAGGGAGTACTGGTCCCGGCTGCAGCCCTTCAGCCAGGGGTTCTACACCAGCATTCCCGGCGATGAGACAGCGACCGCGTTCAATAGTAACTTCGGGGGCAACTACCCCCGCCTGCGGGAGATCAAGAAGCGCTACGACCCGGACAACCTGTTCCGGCTGAACGCCAACATCACCTGAGACGCGCCAGCCGGGGGTTCAGGAGCCGCTGAGCCGGAAGGTGGTGTCCAGTACCGGCAGGTCGCGGTGGGTGCAGCGAACCCGCCGTTCCTTGATCTGTCCCCGCTTCATGCCCGAGGCCAGCTGGTACATGGGCACGAACAGGTGACCGCGGCTCGTCTCCAGTTCCACCCGGTTGGGGATCGGCGGCAGGCCGTCCTTGGGTTGCGAGCCGACCCGCTGTGACTCGATCGGATTGCCATCGGCATCCAGCGGGGTGAAGCTGACATTGACGTCCTCCGGGGAGTCAGCGCTGGTCAGCACTTTGCTGAATACCCCCAACAGGGCCTCCATCCCGTTTTCACTGTTGGGGTCGGGGGCCGTACCCCGGCTTTCCATTGCGTCTGCACTTTGCTTCAGCAGGTCGCCGACGAAGTCACTGCCACCGCCAGCGGTGGAGCTGGAGCACAGCAGCGGCTCGGCCGGGTCCGCGTTCTCGTAGTCGAACTCCATTCCGAAGCGCGTGCAATCGCCACCGGGGCAGCTATCAGACCCGCTGATCTCGATAGTGGCGTCCTGTCGGCAGACGCGATCACCACAGGCCGGCCCGGCCTTGAAATCAGCGATGCGCATCGCGCCGGCACCGGCGTCCGGATAGGAATCGAAGACCGGTTCCACCGGTTCGCCCGCAGCGACACAAACGGCCTGGTCGGAACAACGGCGTGTTGCCCCATCCGGGCAGCGAAAGGCGGGTTCCGGCGCGCCGGGTGCGTCTCGCGTGTACTCGAAGCGGGTGCGGCCATCATAGGGTCCGCCGCCGGTCAACCAGGACCCGGCGGACTCGAATCCGAACTGTTCGATGATTTGCGAGTCACACTGGCTGGAGCAGCTGCCCACGTCGCCGCCGCTGTCCAGGCAGTCGTCGAGGCAGTCATCGTGTACCCGGCAGCCGGTGTGCGTGCCGCAATCGAATACCTGCACCCGGCGCAAGCGTCCGGAATCGGCACACTCCCAGGCCACGGTTCTGTCACAACTTTTTGGACAGCCACCGCCACAGGCGCCGCGACAGGTGTTGGGCTTGCCACCGCCCTGGGGACCAAAGGCATTGCGCACGGTTTCCCCGGGATCGGCCGATCCGCTGGCATAGAGCGGGGCGGCGACACCTATGAAAAACAGGAACAGTGTCACGAACAGTCCCCCTTCCAACGTTTTACCTGTCATCCCGGCCTCCTGTCGCTGCTGCGAATCGGCTTCCACTGCGCAAGTATAGACCAGCGCAACAAACAGGCCGTCGACCTCAGCGAGCCCGGGCGTTTCTCCCGGCCCATGCCGATCGCCCGCTTGTCATTTTGCGCGCAAACGCCTACTTTTAGTGAGAAACCGGGGGAAGTTGTTCTGGCAGTCAGGCTGTGCACGGGGCGTTGCGACAGCGCAGAACAGGCCGGCTAACAGAACAGGGAGAATAAGAATGATAGCGCGACAGCATGGAAGGCAGCGGGGCTTTTCCCTTCATCTCTGGTCCCTTCATCTCTGGCAAGTCCTGCTCGCCACCCTGCCACTGCTGTTGCTGAGTCCCGACAGCGCGCTGGCACAGACCGGCAACCTGCTGTCGGTGGAAATAACCGGCGACGGTATGGGCCGGGTCACCAGTGACGATGGCAATATCGACTGCCCCGGGGACTGCAGCCAGTCCTACTTCGCCGGGGAACTGATCAACCTGACCGCGCAGGCGGATCCGGGTTCGGTGTTCGATGGCTGGCAGGGCTGCGAAGGGGGTGTCAGCGGGAACACCTGCCAGAGACTCATGACCAGCCCCGACAACGTCACCGCTGTGTTCAGCAGCGTCACGCCACCCGGCGGCACCCTGTCAGTCTCTGTCTCGGGCGACGGCCAGGTCACCAGTTCCGACCAGGGGATCAACTGCCCCGGTGATTGCAGCGAGACCTACGAAGACGCCGCTTCCGTCACCCTGACCGCTGTACCCGGCTCGGGGCAGGCTTTTGACGGCTGGCAGGGGGGCGGCTGTTCCGGTACCGGTGTCTGCAATGTCACCATGACCGGCGATCGCAATGTCACCGCCCTGTTCAGCAGCGACGACAATACCAACACGCTGAACGTCACCCGGGGCGGCACCGGCAGTGGCCAGGTCAGCAGCGACATCGGCGCGATCAGTTGCCCGGGAACTTGCAGCGACGACTACGCCAGCGACGCGGTCGTGACCCTGACTGCCGACCCCGCCGCCGGGTCTACCTTCACCGGCTGGCAGGGCGGCGGCTGTTCCGGCACCGGCAGTTGCGTGGTGCCCATGACGATGGATCGCAACGTGCTGGCCACCTTCGACAGCGACGGCGGACCGGGACCGGGAGAGCCGGTCACGGTATCGGTGGCCCTGGCCGGCAGCGGCAGCGGCAGCGTCAGCAGCAACGACCAGGCCATCAACTGTACCCCGACCTGCTCTGCCAGTTACCCCGCCGACAGCGGTGCCACGCTCACCCTGAGCGCGCAGCCCGCGCCGGGCTCCAGCTTCGTGGAATGGCAGGGCGCCTGTACGGGCTCCGGGCCCTGTGTCGTGACCCTGGGGGGCAACCGCAGCGTGACCGCTGTATTCCAGGACGGCTCAGTCCCGCCCCCCGTGGTGCTGTCGGTCAGCACCGGGGGCAGCGGCTCGGGCCGCGTCCGCAGCGACGACCAGGCGATCAACTGCCCGGGCACCTGCAGCCAGTCCTACGCCCCTGACACCTCCGTCACGCTGACCGCGAGTCCCGCCCAGGGCAGCGTCTTCGCCGGCTGGCAGGGCGGCAGTTGTTCCGGTACCGGTCCCTGCAGCCTGACACTGGCGGCCAGCACCTCGGTCTCCGCCCTGTTCCAACTCGACGGTGACGACGACAAGGACCTGGTGCCCAACCCCATCGACCAGTGCCCCAACACGCCGCCGGGCGAAACCGTGGACGAGGTGGGTTGTAGCGTGACCCAGCCCCCCGGGGATGACGACCAGGACGGCGTGCCCAACACCATCGACCAGTGCCCCGATACACCGCCGGGCGCACAGGTGGACGAGGTGGGGTGCGCCCTGGACGGACCCCAGGGACCCCAGCAACCGGAAGACGACGACGGGGATGGCGTGCCCAACACCATCGACCAGTGCCCCAACACACCCCCCGGCGCCACGGTCAACGAGGTCGGCTGCAGCCCCGGCGAGCCCCCGGATGACGATGACGACGACAACGTGCCGAACACGGTGGACAAGTGCGCCAATACGCCGCCGGGGGCGGCGGTGGACAGCGACGGCTGCTCCGTCGACCAGTCCGACGACGACGGCGACGGCGTGGTCAACAGTGTCGATGCCTGTGCCGACACCCCGGCTTACGTGGCGGCGGTGGACAGCGACGGCTGCCCGGCCATTATCGACTTCGGCAACCAGCTGGGCAATCTGGCCGGCCTGAGCGGCAACGAGCGCCTGCTGGGCACCCGCCTGGATGAAATCTGTCCCATGCTGATCAAACTCTCGGATCTGGACGACCTGACCGAGGGCCAGGAGGACCTGCGCGAGGCCTGTACCCGGCTCAAGAACCCGGACACCACCGAGAGCCAGGCGGCGCGGGCGCTGCGCGAGATTTCACTCACCGAGCTCGCCTCCCTGCAGACCTACGCCATCGACATCGCCACCGCCCAGAACCGTCACATCGGCAACCGCATGCACCGGCGCCGCCAGGGCCAGGGCGGCGGTGTGTCCACCGCGGGACTCAACCTGCGCGTGGACGACCAGGTGATACCCGGCCACCTGCTGCAGTCGGCTGTGGACGAGATGCTGGGCATGGGGGCCGGCGAGGACAGTTTCGTCGACTTCGGTCGCCTGGGGCTGTTCATCCAGGGCGATATCCACATGGGGGAACGGGATGAAACGGAACTGGAGTCCGGCTTCGACTTCGACGCCTGGTCGCTGAGCCTGGGCGGCGATTACCGCTTCAGCGATCGCCTGTGGGCCGGGGCCGCGGTGAGTTTCGGCAGCGCGGAAGTGGACTACGACCTGGACGGCGGCAACACCGATATCGACAACTGGACCCTGGCAGTTTATTCCGGCTGGTCAATCACCGAGAACCTGTACCTGGACGGCATGATCAGCTATGGCCAGTCGGATATCAGCACCAACCGCAATGTCTCCTACGTGGATGCCGGAGGATCCTTCGATTCACGCCACGAGGGCGATACCGACGGCGACCAGATCTTTGTCGGCCTCAATGCCGGCTATGTCCTCAACCGGGGCTCCTGGCGTTTCGGGCCGGTCGCCTCGCTGGCCTACCTGGACGGCGATATCGACGGCTTTACCGAGACGTCCCGGGGCGAAGCCTCCCAGGCCTGGAATTACGCGGTGGATGACCAGGACTTCAAGTCCCTGCGCATCAGCGTCGGCGCCCAGGCGGATTACATCCTGAACACGTCCTTCGGGGTTATCATCCCGGGTATCCGGGTCGCATTCGTGTCGGAGCAGGAGGACGGCGAGGAAGAGGTCTCCATGCGCCTGGTGAACAACCCCTTCCTGGAGAGTGAACTGGTCAGCGACCAGATCGTGGTCACGACCGACAAGAAGGACAGCAGTTACCTGGATTCCAGCTTTAACCTGTCCGGGCAGTTCATCATGGGCTTTTCCGGCTACTTCAGCTACCAGTTCTACAGCAGCTTCGACGACTACTCCCGTGACAGTTTCACCATCGGCCTGCGCTGGGACAAGCCGTTTTAGGCGGTATTGGACTTCTGTCCCGGTATTGGCCAAAAGTACGATGTGCGGGGGCTTGCATCGACGTACCATTATGGATAACTGACGCCAATAGCCGGTGTTGAAGACATCGGCGAACACATAAGGAGAACAGGCGATGGATATCCAGGTACTGGCCACGGTCGTGGCTGTCAGCGGCAATGCCTTTGTCAGGAACAGCGAAGGTGAGCTTCGGGCGCTCACGCCGGGCGACAAGATTTACGAGGGTGAAACGGTGGTCACTCCCGGCGGCGGCAGCGTCGAGTTGGAGTTGATCGACGGGGCACCGCTGACCGTTGCCCGCGAAGACACCACCATCACCCGGGACCTGGTGTCCGGCCTGGCGGCCTCCCGGGACGAGAGCGCACTGGAAGACGAGAGCGCGCAACTGGTCCTGCAGGCCCTGGAATCGGGTGACGACCTCAGCGAGGTGCTGGAACCCACCGCCGCCGGCCCCGGAGTCAGCCAGGGCGCCGAGGGCTCCACCTTTGTCCGCCTGAGCCGCGTCGTCGAGGAAACCAGTGAGTTTTCCGGTCTTATGACTGCCGTCACGGTCCCGGAACTGGACGTCGCGGCCGACGCAGAGAACCTCGAGTTCCCGCTGCCGGAAATCAACGTCCCGAACGTGACGGTCGAGGAAGGGGACATTGTCACGGTAGTCATCACCCTGTCCGAACCCAGCCCGGTACCGGTCTCGGTCACCTTCACCACCGTCGATGGCACTGCGACCGTGGCCGACGGCGATTATACCCCCGAGTCGGGCACCATCACCTTTGCGCCGGGCGAGACCGAGATCTCGGTCCAGATTGCCACCAACCCCGATGCGCAGGCCGAGGGGACGGAAACCTTCGGCGTGGAGCTCAGCGACGCGGTCAACGGTGTCGAAGGCAGCGACGGCGTTATCAGCATTGAGGCCGGGGATGCCGGCGACGACGACGCAGTCGCGGCGGCGCCGGCAATTATCAATTTCCAGGGCCCGTTCGGCGGTGGCGGGAACCGCTTTGAAGAGTCCGCCCTGCCCGACGGCACGTCACCCGATCCGGCCGCCCTGACCCGCACAGGCAGTTTCACGGTGGTCGCCGAGGGCGGCTTCAACCTGGTGCTGTTGGAAGAGGAGCCGATCATCAACGATGACGGTGTCGTCCTGGTGGGCACGACCATCAGCAAGGACGGCTTCCTGCTGACAATCAACGAACCCAGTGTCGGTCCCGTACCCAACTCCATTACCGTGAATTTCACGCTGACCCTGCTGGAAAACTACGACCATGCCCCCCAAGAACTCGCCCTGCCGGAATCGGAGACGATCCTGATCCCGTTCCGCATTGAGGCCTTCGATGACCTCGGCCAGTCGGTGGTCACCAGCCGCTCCGTGCTACTGGGAGACGACGAACCCATCGCGGTGGACGACTTTGCCAGCCTGGACGCCGACAACCCGGGCGTCAGCGGTGATGTCACCCCGGTGAACCCTGACAACGACCTGCCCGGCGCCGACGGTGCCGAGGTGACCGCAATCAGCGGCGGCGGCACCGAGCAGCCCGACGACAACAACCCCCTCACCGCAGCCGGGGTCTACGGCAACCTGGTGATCCTGCCCGACGGCAGTTACACCTATGTGCTGACCCCCGCTGGACAGGAGGCCGCCGCGGCGCTGGGGCCGGGCGAATCCCTGCAGGATGTTTTCAACTACGTGCTGGACGAGCTCAATGTGGGCGATCCCGGGCTAGACCCCGGCGACGGCGACCGGGACCAGGCAACCCTCACCATCACCATCAACGGGGTGGACCAGGGAGACGAAAACAACCCGCCCATCGCCGTGGACGATAACTACCAGACCGGCTTCGAAACCACGCTGAACGTGCCCGCCGGCGCGGGCGTACTGGTCAATGACTCCGATCCCGACGGCGATGCCATTACCCTGATCACCGGGGGCACCATCCCTACCAGCAACGGCGGCAGCGTGACCCTCAACAGCAACGGTTCCTTTACCTACACCCCACCCGGTGAGTTTCAGGGCCAGGACAGTTTCCTCTACAGCATCAGCGACGGCGAATTTTCGGACCTGGCTACCGTGACCATCACGGTGGGCCCGCCGACACCCGGCCCCGGTATCCTGGAGGTACGCGGTCTCGCCGACCCCTTCTTTGAGGCCAACCTGGCGACCGGATCAGCGCCAGACCCCACCGCCATCAGCCGGGACGGCAGCCTGACCATCGAGGCCGAGGCGGGCCTGAAGAGCCTGACCGTGGAAGGTACCGAACTGCTGGACGGCGGGGGCAACTTGCTGCCCGGCATGACCGTGGCCAACAGTGAAATCGGCGTGATCGCGGTGGATTTCACCAGCCTGGTACAGGATCCGGATACCGGCCTGTATACCCTGAATTACACCGTGCGGCTGACCGGTCCCTACGATCACTCGGGTTCCGCCGACCCGGTACCGGCTCCTTTTACCATTGTCGCCACGGACAACAACGACCAGACTGACAGCACCACCCGCACCGGTTCGGTGCTGGATGACATCCCGACCGCCAATGCCGACAGCGATACCGTCATGGCCGGCGGCACCGCCACCGGCAACGTGGTGACCGGGGTGGACATCGGCGGCGGCGACGCCAACAGCAGTGACGGCGTGGCGGACACCGCCGGTGCCGACGGCTTCGGCAGCCCGGTGGTGGTGGGTGTCTCTACCAGCAACACCCAGGTCACCGACGGCGCCGGCCTGGGCGGCCTGGCGGGCAGCCAGGGCACCCTGACCCTGGGCGCCAACGGCGACTACAGCTACCTGGCCAATGAGGACGGCACGGGCTCGGATACTTTCTACTACACCATCGTCGACGGTGACGGGGATTACAGCACCGTGGCCCTGACCATCAACCTGGACAGCGACCCGGTCATCACCGGCCTGACCCCGCAGGTTGAGGGCGGTGACGTGATCGTGGACGAGGACGACCTGGTGCCGGACGGTTCGGACC
>JAWMQL010000006.1:0-354504 GCA_033283165.1 Halieaceae bacterium WSDMB12
ACACCCTGAACGCCGCCGAGACCCACACCGCGGCCGGGCAGGACAGCCTGTTCGAGAGCTTTGCGGTGGTCCTGAGCGACACCAATGGCGGCAGCGCCAACGATACCCTGGTGGCGCAGATCGTGGATGATGTGCCGACCGCCAATGCCGACAGCGACACCGTGATGGCCGGCGGCACCGCCACCGGCAACGTGGTGACCGGGGTGGACATCGGCGGCGGCGACGCCAACAGCAGTGACGGCGTGGCGGACACCGCCGGTGCCGACGGCTTCGGCAGCCCGGTGGTGGTGGGTGTCGCCACCAGCAACACCCAGGTCACCGACGGCGCCGGCCTGGGCGGCCTGGTGGGCAGCCACGGTACCCTGACCCTGGGCGCCAACGGCGACTACAGCTACCTGGCCAATGAGGACGGCACGGGTACGGACACCTTCTACTACACCATCGTCGACAATGACGGCGACTACAGCACCGTGGCCCTGACCATCAACCTGGACAGCGACCCGGTCATCACCGGCCTGACCCCGCAGGCGGAAGGCGGTGACGTGATCGTGGACGAGGACGACCTGGTGCCGGACGGTTCGGACCAGAGCCAGTCCACCACCCAGCCCGGGACCTTCACGATTTCAGCCCCGGACGGGGTGGATGACCTGACCGTGGGCGGCCAGAACGTGATCGTGGACGGTGTGTTCACGCCGACCTCCTTCGCGACCCCGCTGGGCAACACCCTTGCGATCACCGGCTACAACGCGGCCACCGGGGTGATCAGTTACAGCTACACCCTGAACGCCGCGGAGACGCATAGCGGGGCGGGCCAGGACAGCCTGTTCGAGAGCTTTGCGGTGGTGCTGACCGACACCAACGGCGGCAGCGCCAACGATACCCTGGTGGCGCAGATCGTGGATGATGTGCCCGGTTCGGTCACGCCGGAATCCATCTCGGTGACCAACCTTGTGGGAGCAGCGGGTACTGGCAGTGGTTTCCTGGATGACGATCACAACATTCACGACGACATCGGTGCGGACCAGCCCGGCGGCATGCGTTTCACCGTGACAGACGGTACCCCGGTAACCGGGGACTTTACCGGCGGCGCCAGTGACGAACCGCTGATGTCGGGCAATATGCCACTGTATTACTACACCAACGATGACGGCACGGTGCTGTACGGGTCGAAGGCGGTCCCGTCCTCCAGCCCGTCGCCGGCCGATATCACCAGTGCGGCGAACCTGGTGTTCACGGTGACCCTGGTTCTGAACGCGGTGGGTGACGACAGCTACGACTTCGAACTGCTGCAGAAGATCGATCCGGAGGTCGATAACTTCACCGTTGCCGCCAACGAGGCCTATGACTTTGTCGGGGGTAACACCGATTACGTCTACTTCAATATCGACGACAGCGCGGTCAGCCCCGATGTCCTGGTCACGCCGCTGGTCTATGATCCGAGTATTGGCCCGATTGCCACGAGGTTGGAAGGCACAGTCAACGCCAATGCCTTCCAGGGCGGTACCAACAACGGACCCACGGTGCCCACCAACGAGGGGGTCCGGGTCAATTTTATCAGCGGAATCGGCGGCAACCCGGGGAGCGGTTCGCCCGGCTACACCGAGCCGGAGGATCACTTTTTCACAGTCTTTGAGAGCCTCAACGGCGCGGCGGCGAGCTTCTTCCTGAAATCCGGAGACACCGCGGATATCCGGATCGTCGCCTATGACGAAACCGGCACACCGATCAACCAGGTCAAGGGCGATGGGGAGGACCTTCGCAATATCAACGTGGTGGTCATTGACGATGGCCTTATCCAGTACACCTTTACTGATAGCGGCACGACCCCACAGACCCAGAACGGCTACACGGTAACCTTCGATGCCGCTGGCTGGGTTACCGTCTCGGGCGTCACGGACGAGGACCGGGTTGCCGTCTTTACCGACAACGGCGGCCTCGACGAGGGTCCCATGGCGGTCGAGTACTTCAATGTCGGGGTGGATAAATTCGCCCTCGGTGGCTACGGTGGCGCCATTCCCGGAGAGGAACGTGCGGTCACCTTCGACACCTTCCCCCTGGAAATGGTGGACGAGGACGGCGATGTCGCGGCGGTCGATCCGCTGGTAATCACTCTCAACCCGGAGCTATTTGAAGCGGCGTCCGCCGCCCTGTCGGTGCAAGGGGATCAAGCCGACCAGCCCACGGCGGGCGCCGACACCCTGTTCGCAACCGACGGTGCGGACGTGTTCGCCTGGTCCCTGGCGGACCAGACCGAGGAAGGCGATATCATCATTGGCTTCGACGCCGCGGAAGATGCGATCGACATCAAGGACCTGCTGGGCGACGCGGTGGATTCCGCCGACTTTGGTAGCTACCTGGACGTCAGCCTCGAGGGCGGTAACACGGTGATCAAGGTCAACAGCGAGGGCGATTTCGCGGGCAACGGCAGCGATGCCGGCCGGGTCGACCAGATCATCACGATCGAGGGCGTCGACCTGTTGTCTGGTCACGACAGCGTGAATTCGGCCATCCAGGCCATGATCGATTCCGGCAAGCTGATTGTCAGTACTGACTAGCGTCAGCTGAAGAGACCGCTACCCCACGACCTCCAGGGGTCGTGGGAATTTTACGCCGCTAGCTGGTCGCGCGCCGGTCGTATAACCAGACCGCGCCAAAAACCGGCAGCAGCAGGATCGGCACGATGGCGACCGCCTGGAAGGATTCCACCGAGGCGTAGCGCACCACTTCGGTCATCGCTTCCGGTGACAGGCCAGCCAGCTTCCCGGCACCACCCGCGGCCTCGGCCTTGGCCGAGTCGAAGATCGCGCCCATTCTTGGCAGGACGAACTGGATGGACATGCCGCCGGCGAAGCCCATCAGCCCCATCGCTACGGCTCCGCCGCGGGGAAATCGCTCCGACACGATAGCCAGCATGGTGGGCCACAGGTAGCACACCCCGATACCCCAGACCGTCGCCGCGGCAAAGGCCAGAGCGGGCGAATTCGCCAGGCTCAGCAGGTACAGACCGATGCCGGCCGCGAGGCAACTGACAAACATCAGACCCACTGAGGAGATGCGCGCCACGATGGGCCCGGCAAAATGGCGCATGACAAACATCAGGGCGCTGACGTAGACCAGCAGCAGAATGCCCTGCATGCCGACGATGTTGGACAGGGAAATGTTCACCCACTGGCCGGGCGCCAGTTCCGAGGCAGCGGTCAGGTACATGCAGACCCAGAACAGCCAGAACAGGGGGCGTCGCAGCAACTCCATGAACATATCGGCGTAGCTGACCCCGGTGGCCACCCGCTCGGTCACGGGGAAGGCGGAACTGGCCACCATGATCGCCAGGACCACCGCCGGCAACAACAGCACCAGCATATTCAGTTCCCACGGCAGCCCCAGCGCCGAGATACCCACCCCGAGCAGGCCACCCACCACGATACCGGCGGGCCACCAGGCATGCAGGATATTCAGGCGGTGGGTTTTCTCCTCCGGGTACAGGGAAGCCACCATGGGATTGGAAGCCGCCTCCACCGCGCCCCAACCCAGCCCGGTCAGCAACAGGCTTGCCAGCACGACGATCTCGACGGCCTCGCCCACCGGCATCGCCGCCGCCGCCAGCAGGCCCAGGGAACCGAGCACATAGCCCAGTGCAGACAGCAGCAGCATCCGTTTCATACCGACCAGGTCCACCAGCGCGCTGCCGAATAGCAGGGTCAGGGCAAAACCGGTAAAGGTGATACCGAGAGCCTGCCCCACCATGGAGGCGGAATTTACCAGGTCGATCTGGTCGTAGATGTCGACCTGCAGGTTCGGTGCGATATTGGCCCGCACGGCAAAACCGAGGCCGATCATGAAAATGGACAGGTTGCCCACGTAATACAGGCGCCGGCGATTGACTTCGCTATCGATCATGAGGGTCCCCTCTTGTTTATATACTGGCCTTAGAACGCTCCGGGATTTTTCTCAAACACAGGGTGCGATTCGTCCACTGGTGACCAGGGGTTGGCGGAGCAGCTCCAGAAGCTGGAGTCCACCGTTACCCAGCTGGCATCATCCAGGGTCCCGGCCTTGACCAGGCGGACTTCCGGCATTTCTTCCACGTGGCTCAATACCTGCGATCCGCAGCGCGGACAGAAGCTGCGGGTCACGTGGGCACCATCAGTGCCGGTTACCGTGAAGCTGTTCAGCTCACCGCTGGTTTCCAGAGCAGACAGCGGTGCCAGGACGATGGTCGCCTTGCCGCTACCGGTCATGCGCTGGCAGTCCTTGCAGTGACAGTGATGGGCGGATATTACCTGGTCGCGGTCAAGGGTGTAGGTAAAGTCGCCGCACAGGCAGCGGCCGCTGGAAGGGTTGGCCATTGTTCTTATCCTTACTGGACGGATGGGTTGTATAGCTTAGCCGATATCACTGCGATCCTGCATTATGCCGCTTTGACTTGTGGTGTAGACGTTTTTCTGGAAGTCTTTGTCACGAAAAATAACAGGCGGACGTGGTCAATGGCTAAAATGAACGTGGTGGTCACCGGAGGAGCCAGCGGCATTGGCGAAGCCACCGTGCGCAGTATCGTTCATCGCGGCGGCAGCGTGGTCATCGCCGATATCCAGGAGGACAAGGGCCGGGCGCTCGCGGCCGAACTGGGCGAGGCCGCCGCTTTCCACCTGACCGACGTTACGGCACCGAACCATATAACCGCCGCCGTAGCACTGGCGGTGGATCGTTTCGGCCCCCTGACCGGTATGGTCAATAACGCCGGGATCGTAGGCGCCATCGGCTCCATCCTCGATACCCCGGTCGAACACTTCGACCGCACCATGGCGATCCTGTCTCGCGCTGTTTTTCTGGGCATCCAGGCAGCCGGACGGGCGATGAAACCCCAGGGAGCCGGTTCCATCGTCTCCCTGGCCAGTACCGCCGGCATGATCGGCGGCCTGGGACCCCACGTGTACACCATGGCCAAGCACGGCGTGGTGGGACTGACCAAGTCCGCAGCGGCGGAGCTGGCGACTCACGGCATCAGGGTGAACGCGGTCGCACCGGGCAGCACGGTAACGCCCATGACCGCGGCCCTGACGGACAACGATGAAGAGGCAATCAGGGCAAACATCGCTGAGGCTTCACCACTGGGATTTGCCGCAGTAGCCCAGGATATGGCCAACGCCATCCTGTTCTGCCTGGGCGAGGAGAGCCGTTACATGACCGGCCACACCCTGGTGGTCGATGCGGGCGAAACGACCGGCTCCAGCTGGCGGCCGCTGTTCTACGACGTGCCGCCGGGCATGCTGTGAATGTCCTCCACGGCCGGCACCCGGGCGACTACCCATCAGACGAACGATAACTACAGGGCGGGAAGGACAGTAAGTGAGCGACTTTGAGTTTCTGTCGGTACTGATTTCCATTGTCATCGGTTTCGGCCTGACCCACCTGCTGTCGGGCCTGGGCCGGGCCTTCTATTTCCGCAACCAGAACAAGATGGACGCGGTGCACGTGGCCTGGACGATCACCGTCTTCTTCGTACTGGTGCTCAACTGGTGGGTCCTGTTGCTGTGGCGCGACGTGCATCACTGGAACTTTGTCGTGTTCTTTACTGTGATCATGTGGGTCACGACCATGTACGTCCTCGCCCTGGCACTCTACCCTCCCAACCTGTCGGGGCAGGTGGACTACGGCGAGCTGTTCGTCCGCAACAGGAACTGGTTCCTGTCCACCTGGGTGATCATGTGTCTGCTGGATTTGATCACTACCAGCGAGCGGGACCAGGCCTTGCCGGAGCTGTTCTATTTCGCCTTCGTCGGGCACTATGCGCTGATCGCCTTCCTGGGCATTTTTGTCAGACACCGCCTCTACGATCTGCTCGCCGCGTGGTACATCATGCTGACGATGGCCGCCTGGAGTTTCGGGGTGCGATTTACCCTGTTTTGACTACTCGCGGGCAGTGACTGCAGCGAAGGTCACCGCGGGGTAAGTCGTCTGCCACCGCGCCACGGCCCGTTCCAGCGCCGCGGAATCGGCAAACCACAATTCGGTTATTTCAGCGAACTCCGCTGCAGCGCCGGGGACCTGGTTACCCACCCAGGTGACCAGCCCTTCCGGGCGCCCGGCACCGGCGAAGCCGTCGATCTCGACGCGCCACCCCGCCTGCTCCGGGCCAGGCACCAGGGCCAGCACCTTCCGCGCCTCCTGCGCCACACCGCGGAACCCGGTGAGCCACGGGCAGCCGGTTGCGTAATCCGGGTCATTGGACCACTCGCGCACGGTGTAGTAGCGATTGGTCTCCTTGCCCATAAAGCGGCGTTCGTCCTCGCGAATCACCGCACCCTGTGGACCATTGAGTAATGTGACCGTGTCCCGGAACTGCGCCTCATCCCGGTACCAGAACAGGGTGACGACATCGAAGTCCAGGTCCCCGGGCGGATAGACACGGTCTATATGGTTACGGACGTAGCCTGGCCAGCCCTCGAACACCTCGCGCGCCAGCGGTACGTGCTGCTCTTCGTAGTGGCTGCGAAATTCGGCGCGGCTGATATCCGGCCGGCGTGCCAGCAATGCGATCACTTTCAGGGCCGCCAGGCTACAGTCCACTCTGCGCCACCAACCGCTCGGCCGCCGTATACGGATCTACGCGCCGTGCCGCCAGGTCAGACACCAGCTGCCGGTAGGCATCACTGTCACCGACCCGCCGCAGCATCCGCCGTGAAGCCATATCCCTCACAAGCTCCTGGAAAAAATGCAGTTCGCGTGCAACCACCTTGCTTTCCAGGCAATCATTGTCGATCTGCCACTGGCGGTGGGCGTAGAAGCTGTCCACCAGTTCCGCCGCGCCCTCCTGGTTCAGCGCGCTGGTTTTCACCAGGGGCGGCAGCCAACTGCCCTGCGGGTAATCGCGCAGGTGCAACATGGTCAGGAGTTGCTGCTCCAGCCGGTCCGCCCCCTCCTTGTCCGCCTTGTTGATCACCAGGATATTGCCGATCTCCATGATGCCGGCCTTCATGGCCTGCACATCGTCCCCCATGCCCGGTATGCTGACCACCGCGGTGCTGTGGGCCAATTCAACGACTTCCAGTTCATCCTGGCCCACCCCCACGGTCTCGACGATAATGACCTGGTATCCCATGGCATCGAGCACCATGCTGGCCTCGAAGGTGGACCGGCTCAATCCGCCCAACTGGCCCCGGGTCGCCATGGAGCGCACAAACACCCCGTCATCGAGGGCGTGGCGTTGCATGCGAACCCGGTCGCCCAGGATGGCGCCACCGGAGAAGGGGCTGGAAGGATCGATAGCCAGCACTGCCACGGTAGTGTCGCGCCCCCGCAGTTCCGCGATAAGGCAATCCACCAGCGAGGATTTGCCTGCTCCGGGTGGCCCGGTGATGCCGATAACGAATGCCCGGCCGGTGTGCGGGTAGAGCTCTCGCAGGGCTGCGACACCCCGCTCGTCCTCATCGTCCAGCAGGCGAATCAGCCTGGCCCCGGCCAGTTGCCCGCCCGCCAGCGTATCCCGGACCAGATCCATCAGGCGGCGGGCCGCTCGTCCATTTTCCCGTTGATATAGCGGGCAATATGCGCTGTCTCCGCGCCCATGGTGAAGACCTCGTCCACGCCCAGCGCCTTCAGTTTCACGGCATCCCGTTCGGGGATCACCCCGCCGCAGATCACCAGCTTGTCCTCCGCGCCGGCAGCCCGGAGGCCCTCGACCACCTCGGGCAGGTAGCGCATATGACCGCCGGACAGGCTGCTGATCCCCACCACGTCCACGTCTTCCTGGATCGCCGTGCGCACGATCATGTCCGCCGTCTGCTTGAGTCCACTGTAGATGACTTCCATGCCCGCATCCCGCAGGGCCTGGGCCAGTACCGTAACGCCGATCGTGTGGCAGTCCAGGCCCATTTTTCCCAATAATACCCGCGTTTTTCGCGCCATGTTCCCGCTTCTCCCGATAACCTTCAAACGCCCAGGGTCAGTGAGTCGGGGTGGTATTCCCCGTACACGTCGCGTAGGGCATCGCACAACTCCCCGTGGGTTGCCTGCACCCGGACCGCGTCCAGCATACAGGGCATGAGATTTTCCTTCGTGGCGGCTACCTGCCGCACCCTGGCCAGTGCCTCCTGCACCGCCGCATTATCGCGTTCGGCCTTGACCCGCCGGAGATTGGTTATCTGGCGCTGCTCCGCCTCGGATTCCAGTTCGAACATGTCGATCTGCGGCTCGGGCTCCTCCCGCTGCAGGTAGTTCACACCGATGAACTTCCACTCCCCGTTCTCTATGGCCCGGTTGCGCTCGATCTGTTCCCGGGCCAGTTCCTTCTGGAAATAGCCTCGCTCGATGGCCGCCAATGCACCTCCCATACTCTCGATTTTCGCCATTTCCTCGATCACGGCGTTCTCGATCTGCCGGGTCAGGGTCTCGACGAAGTAGGAACCGGCAAACGGGTCGGTGGTGTTGGTGACCCCGGTCTCGTGGGCAACGATATTCTGGATTGCTGCGCCCACGGCCACTGCCTCGTCTGACGGCAGGGCGTGGGCCTCGTCATGCAGCGGTATGTTCATTGCCTGACCACCATTGGCCGCCGCACAGGCCAGCATCTGGATGCCGAGCCGGGCGATATTGTTCAGGGGCTGCTGCAGGGCCATGGACATGGTACCCGGTGAGCCCATCAGGTTGAGCTTCAGTGACTCCTCGGTTCTGGCCCCATACTTGTCGCGCATCAACCGCGCCCAGATTTTGCGGTAGGCCCGCAGCTTGGCCACCGCTTCGAAGAAGTCCATATCAACCCCGGTAATGAAGCTGAAATAGGGTGCCACCTCGTCGATCTCGAAACCCCGCGCCAGAATGGCGTCCAGGTATTCGATGGCCATGGCGAAACCGAAGGCCAGTTCCTGCACCACGTTGGCCCGGGCGGCATAAAGCTGGGCGCTGACAATGGAGATGGGCACCCAGTTGGGATAGTTGCGGATACTGTATTCCATCACGTCGGTGGCGATGCGCAAGCCGTGTTTCGGCGGGTAGATATAACGGCCGACACAGGTGTACTCCACGAGAATGAAATTGGGCATCTGCAGGCGCAGGCTGTGCGGGTCCACCCCCTTGTTCTCCAGCGCCGCGATGATCATGGCCAGGTTGATGGGTTGCGGCGCGTTACACACGGAGGTGAGGTATTCAACCTTCTCAAAAGGCAGGTCCAGGGCCGCCTCCATATCCTGCAGGGTGTCGATGGCGGTACCGGCACGGCACACCTCTCCCGCCGCCAGGGGATGATCGGAATCGTAACCATTGGTGGTGGGCAGGTCGTACTCGATGATCAGGCCGTTTAATCCCTGGTCGAGCATATAGCGCCAGCGCTTGTTGGAATCCTCGCCAGTGCCGAATCCGGTGGTCTGCAACATGTTCCAGAGGCGCGAGCGATAGCCGTTGGGCTCGGTCGCGCGGGTATAGGGAAATTCCCCCGGGAACCCCACGTCGCGCAGGTAATCGAAGCCGATATCTTCCAGGTCCACCGGGGTGTAGAGCGACTTGATCGGCCAGCGCATGGACTGGCTGGTATAGGCGCCCTTCCACTCCCCCTGGGCTTCCAGGTCCGGCCCGAGGGTGTCACGCTGCCATCGTGCGAGCTGCTCGCGCAGTGCAGCGCCGCTCTGGCTGTCAACGGCCCGGTCGGGCCTGGTCGAGGCATTTCCAGCAGGCATGGCAATCTCCTTTGCGAGACATTAGTAAACCGGGTACCCTATATAGTAAACCAGGTACCGAGAATTACAAGAACGACCCATGCCCACCAGCTCGAGGCCCACCGTAGACCAGGTGCAACTGACCCGCGCCCGCCAGAACAACCTGGGGCACCAGCTGGTGGCGCTGGCGGCCGACTTTGAGCGGCGCACCCTGGCCGCCTACGCCCACCTGGGTTTTGGCGATATCCGACCCGCCCACGGGGCAGTCCTGCGCAATCTGGACCAGGCCGGTACCCGGATCACCATATTGTCCCGCCGGGCTGGCGTGACCCATCGGGCCATCGCCAAACTGGTCGATGAACTGGAGATTCTGGGCTACGTCGGGAGACGACCAGCCCGAGAGGACGGCAGGGTCAGCCTGGTGTGCCTCACCGATCGGGGCCGGCAACTGTTGTCGTCTTCCCGCACTATCATCGGCGACATACTGAAGGACTACTGCAAATCTTGCGGCGCGGGACGTATCGAACAGCTGGAGCATGCCATGCTTCGCCTGATCCAGGGCCTGGAGCTGGAGCTTCCCGACACCGCGCTGCAGCCCGTGCCGGGTTACACCAGTGCCTGGCACCTGGGGCGGCTGTTGGCTGTGCTGGGAAAAGACTATGCGGACCGCTGCGGGAGCCTGATGCACGAGCGGGGCCACAGCGGTATCCAGACCGGACATACGGCGGTACTGAGCCATTTGAGTTTCGGGGGCATGACCCAGACCGAACTGGCTGATCACGCGGGCATTACCCGACAGGCCATCGGCAAACAGGTCAAGTCATTGCGGCGCCTGGGTTACGTGGAAGTACGAAATGACAGCCGGGACGGCCGGGTGCGCCGGGTCTATTTTTCCCCCCAGGGCCATCGCTTCCTCGAAGACCTGCTGGACAGCTTTGCCGACATCGAAACTGACTACCGCGAGGCCGTGGGCGCCCGCCAGCTGGGCCGCCTGCAGCGTGAACTGCAAACCGTCCTGGACGCCCTGAACCTGCAGGTTCCCCTGCGCCAGCCAAACGGGGAGAAAGGCTGAATGCAACAGCCCCTGGTCGATTCCGGCGCAAGCCTGGACAATTACCCGGGCGCGGTCCAAGCCTGGAGTACCGTGGCCATCCTGTTCCTGGCCTATACCCTGTCTTTTATCGACCGCCAGATCATCACCCTGCTGGTGGGACCGATCAGGGCAGATCTCGGCTTGAGCGATTTCCAGTTCAGCCTGCTGCACGGCTTCGCCTTCGCAATTTTCTTCGCCCTGCTGGGCCTGCCCGTCGGCCGACTGGCGGACCGCTACAGTCGCCGGGCGATCATCGCGTGGGGCGTGGCCACGTGGAGTTTCATGACCGCGCTGTGCGGCCTGGCGCGCAATTTCCCCGAGCTGTTCCTGGCTCGCATGGGCGTTGGCGTCGGCGAGGCAACGCTCACACCCTCCACCTATTCCCTGTTGAGCGACGCCTTCCCACCGGACAAGCTGACCCGGGCGGTCGCGGTATTCAGTACCGGTGGCACCCTCGGCACCGGCCTGGCAATGATCATCGGCGGTGCGGTTATCCAGCTGGTCGCGGGGGCAGAAACCACCACCGTGCCACTGGTCGGCGAACTTGCGACCTGGCGCGCCAGCTTCCTGATCGTCGGCGTACCCGGCCTGGTTGTGGCCGCCATGCTGTTCCTGGTACCGGAACCTGTACGCCAGGGCGTCCTGCCGGTAGCGCGGCAGGACCGGCAACTTCCCCTGCGCGAGGTGGCCAGCTTCCTGGTGGCGCGCCGCGGTACCTACGGCACCCTGTTCCTGACCACATCGTTTATGACCGCCCTCAGCGCCGGATTCGTCATGTGGTACCCGACCTTCCTGATCCGCACCCACGGCTACAGCATGAGCGAGGCCGGTTACTCCTTCGGACTGCTGTTCGCCCTGTTCGGGACCCTCGGTGTCCTGGCCGGTGGCTGGCTGGCCGGGCGCTGGACCGCCAGGGGCCACCAGGACGCCAATATGCGGGTGATGGTGCTGGGCTCCGGACTTTCACTGCTGCCCTATATTGCCGGTCCGCAAATGCCCAGCGCAGAACTGGCCATGGCCCTAATGGCGGTAGCCGTGTTTGCCACCCAGATGATCGCGTCGGTAGCGGTCGCATCCACCCAGTTGATCACGCCAAACCAGTTGCGGGCCCAGGCCTCGGCCATATTCCTGTTGTTGATCAACTTCATCGGCTTTGGCCTGGGCGGCACCACAATCGCCTTTTTCACCGACTTCCTGTTCACCGATGACAGCGCATTACCCCGGTCCATGAGCCTGGCCGCGGTACTCATCGCCCCGGCCTGCACCTGGGTGTACTGGCGCGGACTCCCGGCCTACCGGGCCTGCCTCGACCAGGCCCGGGCCTGGCAACCCGGCGCGGGCTGATCGGGGCAGCGAATGTCCGGGGCGCGCATGGCAGGGCTGCAATCGACACCCGCCTGGTTTACCTTAGTGACAGGCCGCCACACACTGGCGCCCTCGGCCCGGAGCCCTGAAACCCTATGATTCTGTCCGCCACCGGGCTGCTGGCCCTGATCGCCTTCCTCAGTATTGCCTGCCAGTGGATCGCCTGGCGCCTGAAGCTACCGGCAATCCTGTTCCTGTTGCTGACCGGCATCGTGCTGGGGCCGGTCTCCGGCACCCTGGACCCGGACGCGCTGCTGGGAGACCTGCTGTTCCCCCTCGTCTCGCTCTCCATCGCCATTATCCTGTTCGAGGGAGCACTGACACTTGAACTGGAACAGCTGCGTGAGGTGGGCATGGTCGTACGCCGGCTGGTCACCTGGGGGGCACTGGTCAGCTGGGCACTCATTGCGCTGGCCGCCCATTATATCGTCGGCCTGCCCCCGGAAATGGCCGCGTTGTTTGGCGCCCTGGTCGTGGTCACCGGTCCCACCGTGGTGACTCCCATGCTGCGTACCCTGCGGGCCAACGAAAGGATCACCAACGTGTTGCGCTGGGAGGGCATCCTGATCGATCCCATCGGCGCCCTGATGGCCGTACTGGTCTACCAGATCATCATTTCGGTCAACGAGGGTGGAGGCCAGTTGTTCGAGACCAGCTGGCTGTTCGCCAAGATTATCCTGGTGGGGACTGTACTGGGCTCTGCCGCAGCCTGGTTCCTCGCCTTCGTGATTCGTCGCTACTGGCTCCCGGAATACCTGCATGCCTTCGGGTCACTGGCACTGGTTCTGGGCAGCTTTACGCTTTCCAACAATCTGGCCCATGAATCCGGCCTGCTGGCGGTCACCGTCATGGGCCTGTGGCTCGCCAATGCCCGTGACATCCACATCGAGGAGATTCTTTCCTTCAAGGAGAACCTCACCCTGTTGCTGATCTCGGGCCTGTTCATCCTGCTTGCGGCGCGCATGGATCTGGCTGCGCTGATAGCGCTCGGGCTGCCCGCCCTGGGTCTGCTGGCGGCAATACAGTTCCTGGCCCGGCCGATCACGGTGAGCTTGTGCGCGCTGGGCAGCAGTCTCGACTGGCGGGAGCGATTGCTGATCTCCTGGGTCGGGCCCAGGGGTATCGTCGCCGCGGCGATATCGGCGCTATTCGCCCTGCGCCTGGAAGACCTGGGTTACGCGGACGCGCAACTGCTGACCGCGCTGACCTTTGCGGTCATCATCGGCACCGTGGTATTCCAGAGCGCCAGCGCCCGCTTCATCGCCAGTCGCCTGGGGGTGACCATGCCCGAGCCGCGCGGGCTGGTGATTGTCGGTGCCAACCGGGTCGCCCGCACACTGGCTCAGGCACTGGAAAAACAGGAGATACCCACCCTGTTGATAGATTCGAGCTGGGAAAATATCAGCGAGGCCCGCATGCAGGGGTTGCGCACCCTGCTCGGCAACCCCCTGTCCAGCGCAGTGGAAGAGCGCCTGGACCTCACGGGCTATGGCCAGCTGCTGGCCGCGACCCCGCGTCGGGAGCTGAATGCCCTGTGTTGCCTGCACTTCAGCAACGATTTCAAGCAGCGTTTTATCTTCAAGGTAAACACTGACAAACCCGGCAGCTCGGACAAACGCCACAGCCTGAGTGAGCGGGGCCAGGGTTCAATCCTGGGAGTCGATGGCTATACCTTCAACAAGTTGTCCAGCCTGATCAGCAAGGGCGCCTCCATCAGGACAACCAGGCTGTCGGAGGATTTCACCTTCGAGCGCTGGCTGGAAGAAAACGCGGGTAGCCGCTCGCTCCTGATGGCGGTGTCCGACGACGGCCGATTGTTCATGTTTTCCCCCGAGCGTGACCTAGCACCCAAGGACGGCTGGACCCTGCTGGCGATCGATAAATCAGAACCGGAAGAGGAAAAGACCAGCCCCGAGGAAGAGGACGACCTGGCAGCCGAATGACCTGGTGGCGTGCCGGGCCGTCTACCCGCGACAGGTCATCCGCACACGCCGGACCTGAGCCTGATCACAACGGCATCCTGTTGTTTTTCATACACTTTTTCTGCCGAAAACTCGAGTCCTCATGATCGCTGAACTGCCCGCAAACTGGCCATTAATGTCACAGCCGGCCGGCATACGCCACCCTCCACCGAGCGCCGCTGGCACTCGACCCGCGCTTCAGTTACCGTGAAACGGCCATGACCGAGCAAGAATTCGAGGACGCCGTCGAACAGGCCTATGGCCGCCTGCCGGAATGGGTACGCCAGGCCCTGCACAACATCGACATCCTGGTACTGGACCGGCCCGAGCCACACATGGACCCTGAGGGTACCGGCCTGCTTGGCCTCTACCTGGGAACTCCCCTGCCTGAGCGCGGCACGGACTACGCTGGTGCGCTGCCGGATATCATCTATATTTTCCGCCTGCCGCACCTGGAACTCGATCTCCCCGAGGAGGAGTTACGACTGGAGATCACCCGCACCCTGTGGCACGAAATCGCCCACTATTTCGGCATCGACGACGCCCACCTGGATGAAATCGGCTGGGGTTGAAACTCTCCCCGTCGCGACTTCGGGATATCACCTATACTGAAGTAAAAAAGGGGGTAGCACGTCATGGAGCATACCAGCAACGTCATTGACCTGGTCAGTGCCGTGGTCACTCTGCTACTGGTCGCGGCCACGGTGCTGGCACTGTGCAAACGCCTGCGTCTCCCTTTCACCGTGGTACTCGTCGTGGTGGGCATCGGTCTGGCGGAGTGGGCCAAGCACGGGCAGGGTTTGCTGGCACCACTGATCGAGTTTCATATATCGCCGGACGTTATCCTGTTCGTCTTCCTGCCGACCCTGATTTTTGAGTCTTCCCTGCACCTCGATGCGCGCGAACTGCGGCGCAACCTGATGCCGGTCCTGACCCTGGCGATACCCGGATTGCTGATCTCCACCGGGATTATCGGCCTTATTGTCTCCACGTTTACCCCCATCGACTTCACCGCGGCGCTGGTGCTCGGGGCGATTCTCAGCGCCACCGACCCGGTCGCGGTGATCTCCCTGTTCAAACAGTTGGGGGCGCCCCGGCGTCTGACCATACTGGTGGAGGGAGAGAGCCTGTTCAACGACGCGACCGCGATCGTGGCCTCTCAGATACTGCTGGCGATCGCTGTCGCAGGTTATGTCTCGACGCAGACCATTATCAGCGGGGTGGGCGATTTCTTTTTCGTATTCTTCGGTGGCGCCCTGGTGGGCTGGGGGCTGGCCGTTGCCACCGGTTTCCTGCTGGGCCGTGTCGAGAACGATCCGCTGATTGAGATTTCACTCACCACGATACTGGCATATTTCTCATTCCTGATCGCCGAGCACGCGCTGCATGTCAGCGGCGTCATGGCGACGGTGGCAGCAGCGCTGACCATAGGCGGGTGGGGGCGTTCGAAAATTTCTCACTCGGTCCATGACTACCTGGAAAACTTCTGGGAGTACCTCGCTTATGCCGCCAATGCGCTGATCTTCCTGCTCGTGGGATTGCAGATCGACCTGGTGCAGGTGGCCTCGTCCTGGCCCCTGCTGATCTGGGTCATATTGGCGATGCTGCTGGCGCGGGCCCTGGTGGTGTTCTCACTGGTGCCCCTGGTAGGCTTTTTCCCCGGGTCGGAGCCGATCGACCGCAAATACCAGACGATCATGTACTGGGGAGGATTGCGCGGTGCCATCGCCCTGGCCCTGGCCCTCAGCCTGGGAGATTTCCGCCACGCCGACACCTTTGTGGTACTGGTCACCGGCGCAGTGCTGTTCACCCTGATACTCCCGGGGCTGACGATTGAAACCCTGATTCGAAAACTGGGTCTGGACCAGCCGCCCCTGGCGGACCGCATGGCGACGAGTGAAGCCCGGGTGACGGCGCGCAAACACGCCCTCGAGAAAATCCCCCAACTGCAGGACGAGGCAATTTTCCCGCCGCAATCCGCCAGCCTGATGAAGAAGGAATACGATAAGTACCTGTTTTCGGCAGAGGCCGACTTCCAGAAGTACTGGAAACAGGAACTGGACGACGAGCAGGAATACAACCTGCTGCAGCTCAAGTGCTTTTCGGTTCAGAAGGCCTTCTACCACGAGATGTACGGACGCGGACACCTGTCGGAGAAGACCTACCGTAACCTGGTCTACGCCCTGAATGTAGAGGCGGACAGCCTGCGCTATTACGGCCACCTGCCAGCCGTGCCGCCGAGATCCCAATGGGCGCGCTGGGTGCGACTGCACTGGATGCGCTTTATCCAGAAGATGGGGCTGTTTGATGACTTTGCGGAGTCCATCCGCGCCCATTCGACCGCCCAGGACTACGAGTATGCCTGGGCCGGTTACCAGGGTTGCATGCGCGTGCTGTCCGGCATCGACGAACTGTCGAAGCACAGCCATACCCGCGAGGCGGTGGTGGATCAGCTGCGCAAGTGCTTTATCCGCTGGGCGACAGGGGCGAGGAAGAAACTGGATACTGTCGCGGAACAGTTCCCGGAGTTCTACGACGCCTGCCAGCAGCGCCACGCCCGGCGCATGATGTTGCATGCCCAGCGGGATTTCATCAACAGCCAGCGCCGCAGCGGTGATATTCCCAACACGGTGGCTTCCGGGCTGATCGCGGAACTGGACGAGGAGCTGCGCGGCCTGCGCGGTTATGACACGGTCAACCTGCGGATCGATCCCACCGAATTGCTGCGCAAGGTGCCCGTGTTCCATGACCTGCCGGAGTCGCGGGTGCCAGACGTGTTGGGCTGCCTGAAACAGCGCACGGTCCCGGCGCGCCAGGATCTTATCCAGCAGGGGCGGCGGGACAACTCGCTGTACCTGATAGCCCGGGGTGAGGTGAGCGTACTGAAGAGCGAAGGCGGTCACGAGGTGGAAATCAACCGCCTGGGACCCGGCGACTTCGTCGGCGAGGTGGGCTTCGTCAAGGGCGAGCCGCACAGCGCGACCTGCCGTGCCATCACACCCTGTGCCTTTTATGAGGTCAAGCGCAAAAACCTGAAAATGCTGGGAGGGGCCTGCCCGGCGCTGCTGGCCGCCCTGGAGAAGGCGCTGGAAGATCGGGACGTGGATGTCTGCATCCTGAAACCCGACGGGAGTGTATGAGACAACTGATGTCTCTGGTTGATTTCTGTCGATCAAGCGCCGACAGTTAAGCGAATATTGATTGACTTCGTGTATTTGTGGCCGGATTTAAAGTTCCTTACAAAGCCACTGGCCTGGCCGAAGCTGCCCTGGCCCGGATTGGTCGGACGGAAGACGTAAAGTGGTCTCCGGATGGCCGCAGGATCGCCATCGCCGGTTTCCAACGCAATGCCATCTTGCTGCTCGATGTGGACCTTTCGCGCAGGGGCGGCCGCACGATGGTGCACTTGAGCGGCGCACAGGAGTTAACGTCACCAGCCCTGTCCCGCCCCCACGGGCTGTCCTTTATCAGTGATCAGCTGCTGCTGGTGGCCAACCGCGAAGCGAGTGCGCCGTTACTTCACCTGCCCCCCGAGGGCGGCACGGCCCCGTCGGACGTCCCGGCACAGGAACCGATCCCCGGGAAAATGTGGCTGCACTCCCCCGGTTCGGTATGCAATTACCGCGATCAGCGGGGCAATTACCAGGTGCTGATCTGCAACAATTACGCGAACTATATTACCCGCCACGAGCTGGAAATATCGGACACAGTCAGGGTACGGCACAATGAACTGCTGCTGGCGCGCGATCTGGGCTTGCCCGACGGCATTGCGGTAAGCCCCGATGCGCGGTGGATTGCGGTCAGCAACCACGATGAACAGACTCTTCGAATCTATTCGAACGACGCGAAACTGAATCGTTTTTCCGCGCCGGATGCCCTGCTGCATGGCACTGCGTACCCACACGGACTGGTATTCAGCCGCGATGGTCGACACCTTCTGGTTGCCGACGCCGGCGCGCCGTTTTTGCGCATATACAGCCGGAACGGGCGCCACTGGCAGGGCGAACAGAAACCTCTCCTGTCCTTGCGCCTGCTGGATGACTCGACCTTCCTCGAGGGTCACCACAACCCCATGGAGGGAGGAGTCAAGGGCGTCGACCTGCAACCGGAAAGCCAGTTACTGGTCACCTCGGCGGAACAACAACCCCTGGCATTCTTTGACCTGGAGACGGTGATGAGCCGGCTTGCTGTCCACCAGGGCCGTACGTCACCGACGCTCAGCCGGGGAAGTCGCTGTCCCTGCGGCAGCAAGAAGGCGTTCGGCAAGTGCTGCGGCAGCCAGGCTGCCACGCGGCTGCCCGGGGACCCGGGCGGTGGTGAAAAACCTTTGCGCAAGGCCGTCGAGATGGTGCAGGCCGAGAAGTACGAGCGCGCCGGGGTGCTTGCACGGCGGGAATTGGAGCGACATCCCGGAGACGTCAAGGCGCAGCAACTGCTGGGTTTTGTGCTGTACAAACAACAGCAGTACCGCGAGGCGATGGCGCTATTGCGCCAGGCAGGTAGCGCCAGCGGTTGGCGCGATCTGTCCCTCCGTCACCACTACGCCCTGGCGTTGGGCGCTCGCCTGTACGGCGCCAGTACAACGGCCGCGGCCAGGCTGCGCATCGACTATCGCCGGGCTGTGCAGAACGCCGCGCAGCGCGGACACTACCGGCCCCTTGTCAGCGTGGTTGTCGCATGTACACAGGGGCTCGACGCTATCGAAACCGGTCTGCGCTCGGTCTCGGAGCAGACCTACCCAAAGCTGGAAGTGGTGCTGGTTTACCACGGCGAATCGGACCAGCTGCCCGAGGGACTCACGGAATTGCTGACCGCCATGCCCTTTCCCTGTCGCTGCGAGCAAAGGCCTGCCCTGTCGCTTGCCGCGGCGCTCAATGAAGCGGTCCGCCTCGCCCGGGGTGACTACGTCAATCCCCTGGCGCCCGGAGATTGCTTTGGACCGGATCGCATTGCCACACTGGTAGAATCCGTCGCCCAACGGGGTGGCCGCTGGGGGTTTACTGACTGCGCATTGGTTGATGACCGGAACGAACTGTTGCACCCTGGCGAGCACCAGGCGGTCGCTTTTCTGAACCAGGCAGTTCGGGACAATGGTACTGCCGCGACCGTCGGGGACTGCTTCCTGGGCATGGCCAATCCTGCTGTCTGCCTCGGCAACCTGTTTTTCGAGCGCAGCTTGCACCGTGAGTTGGACGGGTTCTGCGACCGGGCTTTCCACCTGGATTGGGACTTTTGCCTGCGGGCACTGTGGCTCGCTGAACCGCGTCGATTGCCCGCGCAGCTGTACCGGCACCAGCTGCTGCCGCGGGTAGCCGCCGGAGAATTTACCGAACGCGGCCAGCGTGAAGTACAGCGCCTGTTTGCGACTTTCTGCGAACGGGCCGAGCGGGAGACCCCGGTCAATCCCTTCGCGCCGAGCAGGGCGACGCGGGGTGCGGCCTATCTGGTCTACGCGCTCAGCGCCGGTCATTCACGCCTGCCACCCGCCGTGCTCACGCGCATGGAGGACGAGCTGAACCATCACCCGACGCCTTTGGCCCGGCCCGCCGATTTACCAGGGCAAGGCCTGAACCTGGTTGGTTACTTCCGCGGTGACCTGGCCCTCGGGGAAAACGTGCGTGGCATGGCCCGGTGGTGCCCCGCCAACGATATTCCGGTGCGCCTGCACGATGCCGGCGTGAACCTGGGCGCTCGGCAATCCGTGTGCACCTTTGAACATCTTATGTCGGATGACCTCGCTTTCCGAAACACACTGGTATACGTAAACCCGGACCAGCTGGAGGGCGTACTGCAGGGACTACAGGACCAGGACGCCCTGGCCGGGCGCCGTATCATCGGTCTCTGGCACTGGGAAATCGACCAGTACCCGAGGGCCTGGCGGCCGGCTTTGGAGCGGGTCGATGAAATCTGGACTACCAGTACTTTTGTACAGCAACTCATTGCCCGGGACTGCGACAAACCGGTTATAAAAATACCGCATGCTATCAATGCAGTGTTATCACGGCGATACCGGCGGCAGGAGTTCGGCCTGGCCGATAATCGCTTCCTGTTCCTGTTCAGTTTCGATTTCAGTTCCTACACCAGCCGCAAGAACCCTGCCGCCGTGATAGACGCTTTCAAAAGCGCATTCCCCGGCATGGCATCGGGCGTGGGGCTGGTAATCAAAAGCGTCAACGGCGACCAGTTCCGGGAGCAACTGGAACCCTTGCTGGACCTTGTCCGTGGAGATTCCCGGATCACGCTTCTGGATTGCAAGCTCTCACGGGAAGACATGACCGGCCTGCAGAGCGTATGTGACTGCTTTGTGTCGCTGCACCGCGCCGAGGGACTGGGCCTGGGCCTGGCCGAGAGCATGGCGCTGGGCAAACCGGTGATCGCGACCGGCTACTCCGGCAACCTGGAATTCATGAACCCGGAAAACAGCTGCCTGGTCGACCACAGCCTGATCCCCGTGAAGCCGGGTGAATACCCTCACTACGAGGGCGGCTGGATGTGGGCGGAGCCGGACCTGGAGGACGCGGCCCGGCACATGGTTCGCATGGTGCAGGACCCCGGCCATCGCGAACGGCTCGCGCAACGTGCCGCCCGCGACATGGCACAGCGTTACACCCCCGCAGTGATGTGCAATTCGATCAAGGCGCGCTTGCTGGAACTGGAGCAGTCGTGAATAAATCGCCGACACAGCCAACGCCGGATTGCTACTCCAGGTAGCGCTCCCGCAGAAGGGCTATGCGGGCCTCATCCAGGTTCAGGGCCGCCTCGTAGAAGTGTTCCCGCGATTCGTAGCGCCGCCTGATTTCCTCGAAGCAGGCCCAGATATACTCTGGCCGCACCTCCAGCAGGGGCCGCAGGACCTCTTCAGATACCGGTTTACCGCCGCGATCGGTAAACGCGGAGGACAGCCGGGCGATTTCCTCTTCCAGCGGCAGGAACCGGTTGGTCATCAGGTAATCTTCCACGATCACCTCATCACTGACCCCCAGCACGTCCAGGATCAGGGCCGCACCGAAGCCGGTGCGGTCCTTGCCCGATGCACAATGAATCAAAACCTGTTGATCTTCAGCCAGCAGCAGCTGGAACATTTCTGCGTAGCGCGGCATCTGGCTGACCACGTAATCGCGGTTGACGCGCTCCATGAAGCCGGCGGCATCCTCCACAGCGATAATCCCGTTGTGCAGGTTTTCGAGAAAACTGCTCTGGCTGCCCGGCATCACCGGCAGACTGTGCAACAGCGGCGCACCCTCCTCTCCCAGCAGGGTCGGCTCCAGTTCCTGCTCGATAACCTGCCTGAAATCACAAATGAGGGTCAGCCCCAGGCGGCGGACATAACGCCGATCCGGATCAGTAAGCCCCGACAGTTTGCTGGAGCGATACAGCCGTCCCCATTTCAGTCGACGCCCCTGCTCTCCTTCATATCCGCCGAGGTCACGAAAATTCGGCACCCCCTGTAGCGGCAGGCGTCGTTCGGCCAGAATCACCCCCTCGCCCCGCGCGGTTTCGAGATAAAAATAGTGCCTGACGTCCGGATCGGGGTTGCGGACCAGGGCGTGGCTCCCGGTTGAATACAACAAGGGGGCTTCCCGGGTATTGCTACCGTAGTAGGTGTCGGGTGAATCTGACATGTGCACGGCGACGCGTTCGCCGGGGCCGGGCCCCCGCCAACGCACCAGGTAATCCTGGTCCTCATTCCGCTCGACACTGCAGCCCGTCAGATCAAACATGTCACCCCGACTCCGATAGCCCGGCCGATGACGCCGATTTTTCACCCGGTCCCGCTGCGCCCAGCAACTGCGGCAGGTAATGCAGGATGCGCTGAATCACGGACAGCGCCACATCGACCTGGTCTGCCCCTGTCCTCCGCTGGACCGCATCGTCGAGCCCGAGAGAACGGCCCACGTTGTACATAAGCCAGTTCAGCCAGTCACCCAGCACACAGTGGAAGGCCAGCGGCAACGCATCCGCCGGAATCTCCCCACCCGCACGCTCATAAGTCGCCAGCATGCGGCGAAACAGATCCGGGTTGAAACGACCGGTTATGCCGCTCCAATCCAGCGCCTCCAGCACGATCTCGTGGGTGGGATTCAGGCGCCGGGCAGATTCCCAGTCAATCAGGCAGGCCCTCACATTCGCGTGCCACAGGACGTTTTTGTGGTCCAGGTCGCCGTGACTCACTACCTGGTGGCTGTGCAGTTGGCGTACCGCCGCCTCCTGCCGCAGCGCGATATCGTGAAGGGTCGGTCGCAATTCCTCCAGCACCCGCCGACACGGGGCCTCCTGTTCCCGCGCCAGATACAGGAGAAAATCGATATTTTCCCGCGCCTGCACCCGATCCGGCACCTCCCGCAGACCCGGCACCCGGATGTTCGCCCGATGCATACGAGCCAGGATCGCGGCTACCTGCTGGGCATGCTGGGGCTCTATTTCATCCCGGCCACGAGCCCGGGCATCGGTCCAGGGGTAGACCAGGTAGGCGCAATCGCCGATCAGCTGCAGGTAACCTGCGCCCTTGCGCAGGGCGCCAATCACCTCGATCCCGTGACCAGAGAAGGCCTCGGCCACTGCCTCTGAGGCCTGATAGTGGGACAGGACCCGGGGGTCAGCGAGGTCGGTATCCGCCGCCAGCTGTTTGACCGCGAAACGATTGCCACCGGCGTCCACTCGCCACATCCAGTGATGCAGTCCTCCGAACACCCGCTGCGGTGCAGACTCCGGTCTACCCAGAGCCAGCTCAGAGCACAGCTCCTGCAGGTGGTCCGGGTTATCAACTAACAACTTCATGGCCGCAACTCCTCGTCGCGGTGATTTCGCAAAGGGCTGTAACACACCCTATTTGTTTATCTTAATCTATCCCGATGTCGGCTCAGTGATCTGGGTCATTGATTCCACGGGCGCCGGCGGCAGCCGGGACTATGGGAAGCCCACGCGCGAGTGCTACAATCCCGCCCATAACGCAAAACCAATCCGGCCCGATCGACCGGCCAGGACGGCCTCCGGAACGGCGCCACCCGGCAGCTCACCAGTGCCGATGACAGGGGCACCACGTCAGATTCACCCGCAATGCTGTTCTTCTCCGTAGAATTTCTGTACCTGTTCCTGCCCATCGTGGGCCTGGGCTTTTACGCCATGGCGCGCCTGTCGCGAGCCAACCTGCGTCTCTGCCTGCTGTGGCTGGTCGGCGCTTCGCTGGTATTTTACGGCTACTGGAATCCCGCCTACCTGCTGCTGATTGGCAGTTCAATAATGGTGAATTTCCTGGTGGGCCGGCACCTGCACGGCCGCAAGAACAGGCCCCTGCTGATTCTCACCCTGGTATTCAACCTGGGCCTGCTGTCCTACTACAAGTACCTGGGCTTCTTTGCCAGCATCTACAACGCCCTGGCGGGCCAGGCGGTCTCGGTGGGGGACATCGTGCTCCCGCTGGCCATCTCCTTCTTCACCTTCCAGCAGATCGCCTGGGTGGTGGACAACTACACCAACCACGTGTCTGAGGGGCGGGTGGATTTTGGTGAGTACCTGCTGTTCGTCGTGTTCTTTCCGCAACTGATCGCCGGCCCCATCGTCCATCACTCGGAGCTGATACCCCAGTTTCGCAACCCGGACATCCTCCGTTTCAATGCGGCCAATTTTGCCACCGGCATGGCCATTTTCATTATCGGCATGTTCAAGAAAGTGGTTCTGGCCGACAATATCGCACCGATGCCGGCCACTATATTCGACGGCGCCGCCTGGGGCATGACGTACAGCGCTTTCGACACCTGGCTGGCGGCTGTGGCCTATCCCATGCAGGTCTACTTCGATTTCTCCGCCTACGGCGATATGGCGATCGGACTGGCATTGATTTTCAATATCCGGCTGCCGATCAACTTCGAGTCACCGCACAAATCACTGACCATGATCGAGTACTGGCGGCGCTGGCACATGACCCTGGGACGCTTTCTACGTTCCTATGTCTATATTCCTCTCGGCGGTAATCGTAAGGGATTCACCCGTACCTGCATCAACGTGGTTATCACCCTGGCGCTCGGCGGCCTGTGGCACGGTGCGGGCTGGACCTTTGTGATCTGGGGTACCCTGCATGGCGTGTTCCAGGCCGTCAACCTGGTCTGGGTCCGCTGGTCACCCTGGCGGTTGCCCGTGTTGCTGGCCTGGTTTGTAACATTCTTTGCCACCACCGTGGCCCACTCGTTTTTCCCCGCCCACAATCTCGATTCCGCGATCCGGGTTCTCGAGGTCATGTTCTTTATCAGCGACACCCCGGCGCAGGCCGCCAATATTTCGCCAGCGGCCTACGCGCTGGTAATCGGCTCCTTCATCGGTGTGCTGATATTCCCCAGCACGCGGCAACTGATCAGCGAGCGTTTCACGCCCATCCAGTTCGACAGCAACACGATCTCGGCCACCGCCGCCCTGCGATTCCCGGCGCTGGACGCCCTGCGCATCCGCTTCACCTGGCCCTGGCTCTGCTACCTGTCCCTGGTAGCCGCAGTCACTCTGTTCACCCTCCTGAATGCCACCACGGTTCAGGAATTCGTTTACTTCCAGTTCTGACCATGAGCGAGCGCAAGTTTCAGGAAACCGTCCCGCCCCAGTGGTTCTCGCTGGTCCTGGTGCTGGTGCTGGTACTGCCGACAGCACTGGCGTTCACCCTCAATATCGCTGCCGACCCGTTCCAGATATTGTCCCGGGACACGCTGGAGGAGACCGCTTTTCTCAGTAAGAGAGGCCAGGACCGCTACCAGATGCCCGGTGTGATACGGCACTACCAGCCGCAATCCATTATCGTGGGCCACTCGCTGGCGGCCAATTTCCAGCCCACCCGGGTCGAGCGGGTTCTCGGCTGGGACTCGGTCTACAACCTGACCCTGAAAGGCTCCACCATCTACGAACATCGCCGGGTCGCCACCTTCGCCCTGGCGAACGCCGCAATTGACCGGGTTATGTGGCTGTTTTTCCCGGCCAACCTGCGCCTGCCGGCAGTGGTCTATACCCCCAGGATGACCTTCCCGGAGTACCTCTACGACGACTCCCGGTTCAACGACCTGCGCTTTTTTGTCACCCTGCCGCGCAATCTGGCCGACTACAGGGAGGAAAAATCCAGGGTCCGCGCCATGTTGCGTGAGCTGCGCGCGGAAACCGGTGCGCCGGTGGACGCGCGGGACTACGCCACCAACTGGCAGTTGACGCAGGATAATCGATTCAATGCCGTGGATGAGATCGTCGATGAAATCCTGGGCGACTATGCCGGCCGGCCCGGTGCCTACCGCAAGGCCCTGGCCCAGAGCTTCCCGCTGCTGAAACCGGGTGATATCGCCGGCCTCACCATTGCAGCGGATGACGATTTCCATGCCAACCTGCAAACCAACCTGCTCGCCGTGGTTGCCGCCAACCCCGGGGTGGACTTTGTTTTTATCCCCATGCCACCCCTGACCACCCTGCACTGGCAACACCTGCGCGTGAGCGAGCCAGGGACCTACCGCAACTACCTGGCCTATTTGCGGGATTTTACCCGGGCCATGGCGGCATTCGACAACGTGTCCGTTCACCTGTTCGGACTTTCGCCATTGGCCGACGACATTCGCCTCTACCGCGATCACGGCCATTACCACCAGGCGGTGAACGAGGCGATGCTCGAGGACATCGCCGCGGGCTCAGGGGCGGTCGACGAGGTATCGGTCAACAGCTACCTCAGCGAGTTTGACCGCAAGGTAACGGGCTACCGCCTGCACAAATACCAGCCGGTAGCTGTCCCGGGACAGGACCAGTGGCGCGAGGGCGCGCTGGACCTGCAGGCCGGCAGGGACCTCGTGGCCGCTATCCGCGCCCGGGCGGCGCGGCGCCAGAGAGCGCGGTAACCCGCACCTTCCTGTTGACTGCGGTCAGGGCAGGCTGACCTGCACCTCTACCCCGAAGTGATCCGACGGATGGGACATAATGGGAGAGTCTTCCGGGGCCAGTTCGGATACCGGATCGACCGCTTCGACGGAGACCTGGGTGTCGAAGACGCGGCGCGCACTCGCGGAATCCGCCGGCAGGTTGGCGACGAACACGTGGTCCAGTTGCGTGCCGCCGGGACGGCCGGAGCGCTGCAGGATCGTGTTGTCCTCGTAGCAGAAGGTACAGGGCAGTTGCTCGGCCACCGGATCGGCAAAGCCCGCCTGGCGCCACAACCGGCAATTGGGTCCGAACTCCGCATCCACCCCGTTCGCGGCGTTGGCGATACTGCAGTTGAAATCCCCGGCAAAGAGCACCGGATTACCCTGGGCCTTCTGTTGGGCGAAGGCAATCAGTTGCTCCTGCATAAACCGGTTCTCACCCTCCCAGGAGCCGTGCAGGCCCGATTCGGGGTAGGGTATGGAGGCCGAGAGATCCGCGGTCGTATGGGTGCAGCCGACCAGGTGGGTCTGGTTGTTGACCTCCACCTCGGCGTACAACGCGCCCCGATGGTTGGCACTGGAGTCCTCGATCAGGTCCTGGAACTCCCGGTTTCTGAGTGGGTACCTGGAAGCCAGCAACAGTCCCAGGGAGCCATCGTAGGCGAATTTCCCGACCGGCTGGGTCACCGCGTCCACCAGCGCGTCGACCGTGATATTGGGGGTACCGACAGCGCCCACCACCGCGTCGAAACAGCCCGATGACAGTTGCGGAATAAAGGCTCCACACTGGGCCGTGGCACAGGAAACCAGGTCGCTGCCACTGAGCCCGGGACACTGGGTCCGGGCGCAGTTCTCGAACCCGGCAACCTCGTCTGCGGTGCAGGCCGCGGATTCGGAGAAAATCTGTTCCGCCGGAACGGTATAAACGTGTGGATAGCCGGGCTCCAGGGCCTGCCGCAGGCGCGCCATGTGATCCTCCAGCCACACCTCCTGCAGACACAGGACATCGCTGTCGTAGTCGGCCAGCAGGCGTTCGTTGGCCACCAGGCGCTCCTGGGTCAGGGGCACGAAATTGAGTGCCAGACCGACGTTGTAACTGGTCACGGTGAGGCTCTCGGTGCGCTGCCTGTCGCTGCCGTCCGAACACCCCGCCAGCACCAGGGCGGCACCGAGCACAGGCGCAAAACACATTTGCCTTATCAGTTTCATTCGCTACTTCCTCCGTAAAGATCGAACCAGCCATCCAATAGCTGCAGTACCTGGGCGAGAATATCGCCCTCGAGATTTGCCCGGGCCGCCGCGTAGACGTCCTGTTCCGTCAGCACGGTGGGATCGGGCTCCACCCTCGGGCTGTCATCGGCAAAGTTCACGTCCAGGGTGATCGCCTTGTAACCGTTATCCGCATTGCTCCAGGGCTCCCATACAGGCAGGCTGTTGCCGTTGGGGTCGCCGTTGGCGGCAAAGCTGCTCCAGTAGCTCACCATGACCTCGCTCATGGTGGCACGGCTGGCGGCATTGTCTTCGCTAAAGAAAATGTCGGTGAAATCATCGAAGATGAAAATGTCCTCGTTGCCCATCATGAAACTGATTTCACCGCTGTGAATGGCGCCGCCGGTGTCGCCGAAGTTACCGGGCAGGGGGCTGTTGCCGTTCTCGTCGGTGGAGCCCCAGTTGAAGCGATAGACATACAGGTCCGGCACATCGTCCACCCGCCGCAACCGGGTGGCCAGCTGGTCGGCCCCGGTCACGCGCCAGGCATCGCTGAGATAGCGGCCCACCGCGGCGCGCAGTGCCTCCGGCCCGTTCGGGAAGATGTTGAAACCCAGCGGATTGGTGAACAGCTTCTGCTCGTCCCGGTTGGTACCGAACAACAGGGGAACCTTGTTCGGGAAGTCACCACTGTCCAGCACATCGAAGCCCTCGGTCGGCAGCACGTTGCCGTCGCCCAGGATGTACGGTACGTTGGCCAGGCCCAGGACCAGTTCCGGGTCGACTGAACGCAGGTAATCGGCCAGCTCCTCGTCACTCAGCGGTGTCTCGGGTGCCCCCGCGAAGGCCAACAGGTCATCCACCAGGATGCGGGCCTGGCGGCGAGCCAACTGGAAACTGTTAACGGTGCCACCCAGGCTCTGGATAATCCCCCGGTGAAACAGGCCCCAGGCCCGTTCACTGATGACCAGCGACAGCACGTTGGCCGCCCCGGCGGACTCGCCCGCCAGGGTCACATTATCCGGGTCGCCGCCAAAGGCGCCGATGTTGTCCTGCACCCAGTGCAGGGTCTCGATGATATCCAGGGTGCCGTAGTTGCCGGACCGGTCGGCCGCGTTCTCGCCGCGCAGGGCCGGGTGGCTCAACCAGCCCAGGGCGCCCAGCCGATACTGCACCGTCACCACCACCAGGTTACCGCGTTCGGCGAGGCGGGCGCCGTCGTAGACCGGGAAATTCTGGCCTGTTTCGCCGTTGTCGTTGCCGCCGCCATGAATCCAGACAAACACCGGCAGATCCCGTTCCTGGGATTGAGGCCGGAATACATTCAGGTACAGACAATCTTCGCTCCCGGCGAAGAGGTTACTGAAATACAGGAACTGGGGACAGAAGTCCGGTAGTGACCGGGCGAGCCGCAGGTCCTCCCAGGGGCTGACCGGCTGCGGCGCGCGCCAGCGCAACTCCCCCACCGGCGGGGCGGCGTAAGGCAAGCCGAGGTATTCCCAGCTGTCCGCGCGGCTGCTGGCCTGGCCCTCGATGGGACCGCTTACCAGGTCGACCCGGGTTCCCAGGGGTTCGGGTTCCGGCGGCGGCTCGACCGGTGGCGGCATGCGGTCGCTGCCATCACTGCAGGCTATCAGCAGGCCTGCCAAACCAACGAACAGTATTTTTCTCAGGTAATTCAAAGCCGTGCTTCCGTAAGTGTAGGCAGGATCATTGTGCCCAGCTATATTGGGCGCTGGCAAGCGCGGCGCGCCCCCTGGAGGCCCACTGGCATGAGATTTTTACTGAAATTGGCAGCGGCCCTGCTGGCGCTGGTACTGCTCGCCCTGGCGGGCCTGGCCGGGGCCCTGGCCTATACCCGACCCTGTGAGGAGGTGACCTCTTCCAGCGGCGCGGAACCTGCCATGCTGGCCTATCGGTACTACTGCTACGGCGGGCCGGAGGTGCTGCAACTGGAACGGCTGGCCCGACCCGAACCGGGCGCCGGCGAGGTACTGGTCAGGGTGCGGGCCGCCGGCGTGAATCCGCTCGACTGGCACTACCTGCGCGGCACCCCCTACTTCATGCGCCTGGTTAGCGGCATAGGCGCTCCGTCCGAGCCGCGGCTGGGGGTGGATTTTTCCGGGACGATCGAGGCGGTGGGCCCGGGGGTCACCCGCTTCAAACCCGGCGACGAGGTATGGGGCGGGGGGACCGGGGCGTACTCAGAATTCCTGACCCTGCCCGCGGATCGCAATCTGGTATTGAAGCCACCGGGTATCAGTCACGCGCAAGCGGCGGCGGTTCCGATCGCCGGCCTGACCGCCCTGCAGGCCCTGCGCGACAAGGGCGGCTTGCAGGCAGGCCAGGAGGTACTGATCAATGGCGCATCCGGGGGGGTGGGCACGTTTGCAGTACAGCTGGCCCGGGCCATGGGCGCCCGGGTCACCGGCGTCTGCAGCGGGCGCAACGTGGATCTGGTCCGATCGCTGGGTGCGCAGCGGGTGATCAATTACAAGCAGGAGGACTTTACCCTCGGGAACCGGCGCTACGACCTGATTATCGATATGGTGGGCAACCACTCGCTCGGCGCTCTCAGGCAGGTGCTGGCGCCCGCTGGCACCCTGGTCATGGTCGGGGGGCAGAAAGGGGACTGGCTGGGTCCCATGGTGCAACCCCTGCAAGCCGCGGCCCTGGCCCCGTTTATCGACCAGCAGCTGGAGATGTTGATGGCCAGGTTCAACCTCGAGGACCTGCAATTCCTGGCGGATATGATGGCCACCGGGGAGCTGAACCCGGTGATCGACCGGCAGTTCCCGCTGGCCGGATTGCCAGAGGCTATCCGCTATTCGGAGACCGGCCGCGCCCGGGGCAAGATTATCGTCACCATCCCCGAATAGACGCCTCGTTGGCGTGAGCGGCCGGGTGATTGGCGCCCACAGCCATGCCCCTGGGACAGCCGGTGCCCCACACTGGGCCTGTCACCCTGGAGAAATTCTGCATGTCCGAAAATTCCCGCAAAGGCTTGCCGCTGGCCATACTGGGCCTGCTGGCCTTGCTGTTACTGGCATCGCCGGCACAGGCCAGGGGCTACCTCGATGCCGCCCCGGGGGAGATTTTCAAGACCCGCGAAGACCGTTACGGACACCTGGAGTACATGGGCTACTTCGGGTCCGCCATGCGCCACTGGAACTTCACCGCCGAACTGGCGCCGGTCACCAATCTCACCTGGATCAGTTCACGCAACATGGACACGATCATCGAGCGCCTGCGGCAGGCCGAACTGGCCGGTGTCGAGGCGGTCCTGGCCCTGGAACCTTTCCTGTTTGACAGTGACTACCGCCTGAAGCCCGACTACCTGCACAACCTGTCCGAGTTACAGCAGCGCATTGATTTCGAGGATCTGGGCCGGCACATCGCGATGCTGTACCCGGTGGACGAACCTTTCCTGCGCTCGGCCAACAGCCGCGCCACCAATCGCGAGGACATGTACCAGGCGCTGTTGCTGGTCAACGAGGACCTCGAAGCGCTGTTCCCGGGCACACCACTGGGCGTGATATTCAACCACCGGGAGGTTTTTCGCAGCGACTTCCGAATCCCGGACTCTTTCAGCTGGATCGGGATGGACTGCTACCACAGCCTGTGGGACTGTGACGGGCGCCCGATCACGGATCACTACCGCCGCCTGCTGCAGGTGATGACACCGGAGCAGTCCCTGATGGCTGTACCCCAGGCCTGGGTCAAGTACAGCGATTACGAGCGCGGCCGCTTCGAGCCGGAGGAACTGTACCGGCAGCGGCTGCAGAAACTGGTCCGCAACCTGAAACGGCGCCTGCAACACCACTACGAAATTGCCCTGGCCGAACCCCGCTTCGTCGCCTTCATCCCGTTTATCTGGTCCTTCGACGCGGCCCCGGGCCAGCCGGCAAAACCCGGCTTCGGCGTAAACCGGTTCGAGGAGCAATTTCCCGACGGAGGAGAGGATTTTGTCGATCTCATCACCTGGATCGGCTTCCAGGTCAAGGAGCACGACCACATCTACCCCAACCTTAATCTACAGCGCACGGAGCCCTATATTTTCCGGCCAGGGAACCGCTACGAGGGCGGCATTCTGGACGTTTCCGGTGGCGGCAAAATCAGCGCCTGGAGTATCAACCGGGCCCTGCCTCACAAGAGCCTGCGTATGCAAACCCTGGTGTTCCACGAGGGTAAGCAGGTTTACGCCTCCAGCCGCAAGCGCAGCTTCATCCTCGACCGTGAACTATCCGCGGACGACCGTGCGGAACTGCCGACCCTGGGCGTGCACGGTTATCGTCACACCCTGCCGCGGCAGCTGCGCGACGGGCTTCGCGGCGAAGCGGTACTGATAGAAATTCGAATCTTCGGAGATCGCTCCACGGACTACCTGGCCATCCGCCGGGAACATCGCCTGTAGCCGACCGGCGCGGCGCTCCCTCAGCGGACAGGCCGCATGAGGGGACACCCATCGAAGGGAGTCAGTCAGGGTGGGGTGGACACCAGTGGCCGCATCAACTGGGCATTGCTGGAACCGGAGCCATGCTTTCCCGAGGACACCAGGGGTCGCATCAACTGGGAGTTGCGTGAGCCGATATGGTCAATACCGGGGCGCAGGGGCGGATGAAGGATCGGGTGTTCCGGCCTGGGAGGGCGGAAGCCGGGCTGCCAAGGACGCCAGTTATACCAGGGATAGCGATAACTTGCCGGGTAATAATCCTCGTCGGGATAGGGCTGCGGCTGCGCGGCCCGATAGCGGGCCTGGGATTCACGCAGCTCGGCGCGGTGCTTCTCCCGCTCGCGACGACTCTCGGCCATGCGGTCGGTGGATTCCCGCATCGACTCCAGTTGATCCCGGTAGCCGTCGGGATCCATCGGTCGCGGGGTGTCGATATGCAATATCTCCCTGGGCGCGGCATCGTCCCGCGGCGGGGTATCGGAAAAGCTCACCACTCCCGCCTCGTCCACCGTCTTGTACACCCTGGTTGTCACGCCGTCTGTCGCCCGGGCATTGACAACCAGGACCAACAACATCGCCGGGACCAGAAACTGCATGAAAAACCCTCACCGGATCGCCCGCCCATGGAGTATAGAACATATAATACTCCCATCGTTCCACTGCGGGAGGTTCCGCTTCGTGATCATCGGCAATGAATCCGTCGTGCTATTTCATTACACCCTGTATGACGAGTCCGGCGAGGAACTGGAGACCTCTCGAGGCTCTGAACCCACCGCCTACCTGCACGGGGCCGGCAACATCATCCCCGGGCTCGAGTCAGCCATGGCCGGCCGGGCCACCGGGGACGTATTCAGCGCCACTGTCCCGGCGGAGAAGGCCTACGGTGCCCGCGATCCCTATAAGAAACAGCGGGTGCCGGTGAAACATCTGGTGTTCAAGGGCAAGTTGAGTCGCGGCATGGTGGTGCAACTCAACACCAGCGAGGGCCGGATACCGGTGACCGTGCTCAAAGCCGGCCGCCACAGCGCCGATATAGATACCAACCACCCCCTGGCCGGACAGGCACTGACCTTCGACATCGAGATACTGGAAGTGCGAGCCGCCAGTGCCGAGGAATTGGCCCACGGCCACGCGCATGGCCCCGGCGGCCACCACCACCACTAGCGCCCACGAAGCCACGGAGCAGGCTTTTTGGGCACTTCGCCCGACAGTATCTATACTGCACATCAAACCACCAGCCACTAACGGGAGGACCCCCGGTGACGCTATCTCGACTTTTGCTCATCAGCTTGCTGGCTTTTGCGGCGCCGGGTTTCGCCGACGCCCCGGTCATTCAGTGGGATCTGGACGACGCCCTGAAACAGATCAATCGGCAGGCCGATGATTTTGACAGCGTACTGGCCAGAGCCGAGATTGTCCGCTCGGACAAGGATGGACAGGAAACCGGCCGCCAGCAGGCCGTTATGTTTATGGACCAGGACGGCAAGATACGGCTGGATGTCGATGGCCCGGACCGCCGCACGGTGCTGGTGCTGAGAAGTGACCTGTATATCCACTATCCCGATCGCCAGCTGGTGGAGCAATATTCCCTGTCGCGCCACAAGGGGCGTCTCGAGCCCTTCCTGCGCCTGGGATTCTCGCTGACCGGCAAAAAGCTGAAGGACGACTACCTGCTCACCTCACTGGGTGAGCGGGATGTCGGTGAAAGCCGCACCCTGGGCCTGGACCTGACCCCCAAGAAGGACAAGGCCCGTGAGGTGGTGTCGCGGGTGCAACTGTGGATAGACCAGGCGTCCTGGATGCCCACACAACAGGTGATCGGCGCCACCGCCGATGGTGAAGAGTTAGTGGTGACCTACACCCACACTGCGCGCAACCTGAAGCTCAACCCCGACCTGTTCAAGGCAAGCTGGCCCCGGGGAACCAAGAAAGAGCGCATGTAGCGTCGGCCGGACGATTGTTCAGCGGGTAAAAAAAAGCGGCCCCCGTCCGGGGTAGTGAAACGGGGGCCGGGGGAAGGGCTGCTATCAGCGACTGGCAACCTGCTCTCTCTCAAGTTGGGCATGGGCGGCCGCCACGGCGGATTCGTAACAGGCCTGGCGGCTGGCCACCACCCGCAGACTACCCGCCTCGCGCAGGTTCAGCGAGCCGCAGACATCCCGTGCAGCAGCCTTGATCTCCGCCTGCAGTTCGGCCCGGGCTTCGGCCGAGTCGAGCTTGCTGGCGTCGTATTGAACCGTGACGCTCCTGACGGGTGCATACCTGCCGTGCACGACAGTTTCATCCACCTGTCCGGCCCAGGTGGCAGACGAAAAGCCGAGGAAAGCAGTGCAGCCCAGGGCTGCGGCGAATGCGTTTGATACCATGTGTTTCATTTCGAAGTCTCCCTACCAGACTAAATGCAGCCGGGGCTGCTTTTCGACCAGTTCAGCCTGGCCTTGAGACTTACTGTATGGTGATCCCGAGAGAGGGAAAACAGCCTTGCGGCGAGTGACCGGTGGCCTGCGATGAGTGGAGGGATTGGCGCGATAAGCCGCAGCGCAGCGGGGTGGCCAAACTCAATTTTCGATCAGTTCCCTGATCCGGTTACGATAACTGCGACTGACTTTCAGGCTGGCACCACCGGCCAGGGTGAGTTGATATTCGCCGTTCTGGTGCGTACGGGCACCGGCGATGTAGTCGCGGTTGACCATGCTGGAGCGATGCACCCTGAGGAAAACTGTCGGGTCGAGACTCCGCTCCAACTGCTTCATGGTCGTGCGCATGATGTGGGTGGCATCCCTGGTGTGGACACACATGTAATCGCCGGCAGCGTCTATCCACTGGATGTCGTTGATCTTGATGAACTGAAACTCGTTGCCATCCTTGATGATCAGGCGATCGGGCCATTCCCGCTCCGGAAACGGCTCGTCTATCATTTCCCTGACGGGCCGGGCATTGGCCATTCCCGACATGGCATCCAGTAACTGCTGCTTGCCCTGCCGGTGGGCGCGGGCCTGGAACCGCTCCAGGGCGCGCGCCACCGACTGCCGTAACCGGTCCTCGTCGATCGGCTTCAGCAGGTAGTCCACCGCATGCACCCTGAATGCCTCGATGGCGTATTCGTCGTAGGCGGTAACAAAGATGATCATCGGCATGGTGTCAGACTGCAGGGCACATACCAGGTCAAAACCGGACATCTCCGGCATCTGGATATCGAGGAATATCAGGTCCGGCGACACCTCGGCGATGGTGTCCAGAGCCTCGGGAACGTTGCCGCACTCAGCCACCAGCTCTACCTGGGGAACCTTCTCCAGGCGCAGGGCCAGGCCGCGCCGAGCCAGCGCTTCATCGTCCACCACAATTGACCTTAGTACTTCGCTCATGCTTCTGCCTGCTTCAGTTCAAGGGGGATAGTGATATCGATGGTCAGGCCGTGAGGCTCCGTCCGCCCCAGGCGGAAAGTCTGCTTGTCGCCGTACAGTTCGTGCAGGCGTTCGCGGCAATTCAACAGTCCCACCCCCGTGCCCCTGGGCAGCCTGCCGTTGCTCAGGTCCAGCCCCGGGCCATCATCGGCAACCGATAAGCGCAATCGCTCGCCCTCCAGCGCGGCGTGGACCCCGATGGTGCCTCCCCGCACGCTCTGGGAAATGGCGTACTTTATCGAGTTTTCAACCAGTGGTTGCAACAACAGGCTGGGGATCAGCGCCTGGCTGGCAGCGGGCTCCACGGTGAACTTGAGCTGCAGGCGCTCGCCAAAGCGCACCTGTTCAATATCCAGGTACAGCTTCAGTGCGTCGACCTCTTCCTGTACCGAGACTTTTTGCATCGGTTCGTGTTCCAGCGTGTAGCGCAGGAACCGACTCAGGCGGGTCACCATGGCGTTCGCCAACTCGTTGTCCTGGTCAAGGATGAGGGTGGAAATTGCGTTGAGGGTATTGAACAGGAAATGCGGATTGAGCTGGTAGTGCAACATTTTAAGCTGTGCTTCATGGGCCATGGCGGTGGCCTTCAGCCAGCGCTGGTGTTCTTCCTGGGCCTGGAGATAGTACTTGATGCCGAAGTACAGCACGCTCCAGACGAGCATCACCATGAAAGCACTGTTGGTATCCTTGAAGTAGGACCAGAAACCCATGTCGTAGTGGTCCGGTTTCGCGGTCATGGACGGCGGGAAGATGGCGCGGAAAATGGCAACCCGCAGACCCATCCACAGCGCGCCCGCGAGGTAGGAACTCACCAGCACGCCCACCACGCGCCACACTATGTCCGAGTCCCACAGTGCGCGATACAGCATCCGCAACAGCAGGGTGATGAGCATCCCGATGGTGCTGACCACCGGCAGGTACAGGGCGTAATTGGCTGGCGCCTGGCCCCAGACCAGCATCCCCAGGTAAAAGGTGATACCCCAGGCGCTCCAGCCGGCCAGCTGCAAGGCCCAGAACAGGTAGCCCTTGTCCTGTAACAGTTCGCGCATTTGCATCCGGTTCATTATACGGTGGTTTGGGGGGGGTCAATCCCGATTCATCGCAGATATGGCTCCGTTCATCGCAGTTTGAAATCCTCGGGCTGCGGTTCTACAGTAACTGAACAGCGATAACCTCAGCGGGGACCGTACCGAATGCGGACCAGCGTCGCCTGCCTGATAACCTGTCTTGGCCTGATCTCGCCCGGGGCGGGGGCCCACCTGCCGGAGTTTTTCGGCCGCGACTATTTTCGCCTGGGCACTGCCGAACAGAACCCGATCATCCCGCATGGCGCCGGAAATGCTGGAATCCAGGACCTCGCCGACCAGGCCCGCCAGTTGGAGGCGCAATTGCAGCAGGAGCGCAACCGCAACGGGCCCTACGGGGCCGGCCAGGCCGATCCCCTGTTGAGCCTGGCCGCCACCTACCGGCAGCTCGGCCGCGAAAGCGAGGCTATAGAGACCTACCAGCATGCCCTGTACCTGTCCCGGGTGAATGACGGCCTGGACAGCGAGCGACAACTGCCCATCCTGCGCGAATTGATCAAACTGTACTGGAGCAGGGAGGATTTCCAGGCGCTGGATGGCATCTACAACCAGTACCGGCGCGCGGCAGGCCTGCTGACGGCCACCCGGGATCCGGCCAGCCTGGCCGAGGCACTGGAATATTTCGAGTGGCAGCGGGGCAGTTACGCGGCGCGCGAGGACATCCGGGGCGGGCGCCAGTTACTCTACGCCTACCGCCTCAATGAGAGCCTGCTGGATGACGCCCGGGAACAACCTCTGGAGCTGTCACTGTACCGGGAACTCGTGACCAGCCAGCTGCGCAACCTCTACCTGATCCTGGGCTGCGAGCCTGAGTACGCACTGGCTGCCGGCACCCAGGCCGCTTCCATCAACAGCGAATACCCCTGGTTGCGGGAAATAGCCCACCTGCAACGGATCGGCAAGAGCATAGGCCGTGATCTGCTGCTGGACCTGATGCAGCGTGCCGGAGAGAATGATCCGGTGAGCAGTGCCGAGCTGCACCTGGAACTCGGTGACTGGTACCAGTGGAACGGGGATTTCAGGAACGCCAGGCAGGAGTACCTGGCAGTCACCGAGATATTGCTCACCGAGGGCAATGCCACCCTGCTGCACAGCTGGCTCGGCGAACCCCAGGAATTGCCACCGGCGCGGCACCAGGATTCGCCCCCCGTTCCCGGGCCGGCAGCTGGCGCCGACCGGGTAAGGGCCCATTTCATGGTCACCTCCCGGGGCGAGGTGCGGCGGGTGAGTACAGAGGCGCTGTCCGAGCAATACGGCGATCGCGCCCGGCGCATCGCCAACATGCTCCGCGATACCCACTTCAGGCCCCAGTTCCGGGACGGCGAACCCGAACCCTCGGAGCTGCTGACCCGCGACTACCGGCTGCGCTGATTCCGTCCGGTTTGCCGGTATCGGCGTCATGGTTTAATGTGCCCGCGATGAACATCGCCAGGAACGCTCCCTGCCCCTGTGGCAGTGGTAAAAAGTACAAACGCTGCTGTTTGCCGGGGCGAGAGCCCGCCACCGCGGTTCCCCTGCCCACAGTGGAGGACATGCTGGACGAGGTGCGACAGCGGGCCCGGGCCGGTAACTTCGAGGCGGCCCGGCAACTGGTTCGGCGCGCAACCCGGCAGTTTCCCCGCAACGCCGCTACCTGGGCGCTGGCCTGCGGGGTCGAGATGCGCCTGCAAAACTTTGAGCAGGCGAAAACCTTCATCCGCCGGGCGCTGAAACTGGAACCCGATAATCCGGTTCACCTGTACAACTACGCCACGACACTGGCCCAAACCTGGGAACAGGAGGCCGCGGTACGCGCTTTTCGCAAAGCACTGAAGCTCAAGCCGGACTTTTACCAGGCCTACAATAACCTGGGTAATACCCTGCGTGACCTTGGCCGCGAAAGGGAGGCCAAAGAGTGCTTCGAGAAGGTGTTCCAGTCCCCTGTACGGGACCTGAGCACGCTCGGTGCCATACTGCTCTCGATGCAACTGTTCGTTGTCGACGAGCATGACAGCTTCTACCAGATGCATCGCGCGCTGGCCGAAAAAATCCAGGCCCTGGTTCCGGCCGATACGCCCCGCCGCGTGAGCGTCAGCCGGCGGCCGGGCAACCGGATTCGACTGGGTTACCTTTCACCGCGCTTCAGTCGCGAGATCGTTGGCAATTTTTTCAGGCCAGTGTTTGAGCATCACAGCCGCGAGCGCTTCGAGCTCTACCTGTACAGCGCCACACCGCGCCCGGATGACCTGACGGAATACTTCAGGGCGGAATCAGATGCCTGGCGCGATGTAACCCGGCTGTCGGATCGCGAATTGTGCCAGCGCATTGTCGAAGACGAGATCGATATCCTGGTGGACTTGGCCGGTCACGCCCCGGAGAGCCGCATCACAGCGGTGGCCTGCAAACCCGCCCCGGTGCAGGTATCCATGCTGGACTACTTCGACACCACCGGCCTCGACGCCATGGACTACTACGTTACCGACCGGGACTCCACTCCCCCGGACAGCGAGCAGCGTTTCATCGAGGAACTGATCGTCCTCGAGCACCCGCGCCTGGTCTACCGTGCGCCAGACTATGCACCCGAGCCACAACTGCGAAATGAGACCGCACCGGGATTCGTGTTCGGCTCCTTCAACCGCCATCACAAGATTACCGAGCGGGTTATCGAGCTGTGGTCCCGGTTGTTGCTGGCGGTTCCGGAATCCACCCTGTTGTTGAAAAGCGCGGCCTTCGCCAGCAAGGACGTGCAACAGGCCTACCGCGAGCGTTTTGACAAGCACGGGGTGGCAGGCAAGCGGATTATCTTCCGAGGACGGACGCCCCACGAGGAAATGCTTGCCGAATACGGCGACATCGATGTCGCCCTGGACACTTTCCCCTACAATGGCGGTCTCACCACCTGTGAGGCCCTGTGGATGGGAACGCCGGTCATCGCCCTGCGAGGCAACCGGATCATCTCGCGCCAGAGTGCCTGCATGCTCGATTCGGTGGGCCTGCCGGGGTTCGTGGCGGACCGCGAGGAGGAGTTTGTCGCCATCGGCCAGTACTGGGCAAACCACCGCGCTGAGCTCCATGACCTGCGTCGGGGCCTGCGCTCGCGGATGGCCAGGTCCCCGCTCACCGATGCGGCCGGCCACACCCGGGAAATCGAGGAAAATTTCACCCGCATCTGGAACCGTTATATTGAGGAGCACACCGAATGAAAATCTTCAGCCCCCTGTTGGCATTGATACTGGCCTGGCCGTCACTGGCCCGGGCGGACGACCCGGCTCTCGCGGCCGCGGTGCAGGGTAGTCATCGCACCCCGGCCTGGGCCGAGCGGGATGCCTACCGCCACCCACTGCAGACCCTGCGGCTGTTCGACATCCAGCCACAGCATACCGTGGTGGAGATCTGGCCGGGTGGCGGCTGGTACACGGAAATACTCGCACCCTATTTGCGCGAGCACGGCAAGCTGATCGCCGCCCACTACGACAGCGAGGACACCCAGGCCAGCTACCGTCCCAGGGCTCGCCAGAGCTTCGAGGAAAAGCTCGCCGCGCTGCCGGCAGTCTATGACCGGGTGGAAATCAGTTCCCTGGTCTTCGATGAACAGCAGGGCACCCTGGCCCGGGGTGCGGCGCCCGACAATTCGGTGGACCGGGTCGTCACCTTCCGCAACGCTCACGGCTGGTATGCCAGCGGCACGATGCAGGCGGCCTTCGACCATTTCTTTGCCATCCTGAAACCCGGCGGCAAGCTGGGCTTCGTGCAGCACATGGCCGACACCGGCCAGGACTGGATGTCCCGCAACATCGGCTACGTGGGGCGGGAGTACGTGATTGCGGTGGCAAATCGGGCCGGTTTCGTACTTGAAGCTGAGGGCTACTTCAACCGCAACCCGCTGGACCACAAGCGATATGAAAAGGGCGTGTGGCAGCTGCCGCCGACTTTTCGCGAACTGGACAGCGAGGAAGAGAAAGCACCTTACCGGGCCATTGGTGAAAGCGAACGGATGACTCTGGTCTTCGCCAAGCCCTGAGCCCGGGCGGCGGCCTCACCCCCCGGGCGGGGCCTTTCCCGGCCGGACCAGCCCGCGCCGCAGCAGCAGTGGCCCGATATCCGGATCGCGCCCGCGGAAATCGCGGAACAGCTGTTTGGCATCGGCGGAGCCACCCCGCGCCAGCAGGATGTCGCGAAAATGATCGCCGTTCTTGCGCAGCAGGCCCCCGTTTTCCTTGAACCACTCCACGGTGTCGGCATCCATGACCTCACTCCAGATATAGGAGTAATAACCCGCCGCATACCCCGCCATGATGTGAGAGAAATAGGTGCTGCGGTAACGCGGCGGAACGGGGGCAAAATTCACCCCCGCCCGTTCCAGCGCCAGGGTCTCGAAATCCAGCACGCCCCCGGCGTCCGGTACATCCTCCGGTTGCAGCTGGTGCCAGGCCTGGTCCAGCAGGCTTGCCGCCAGGTATTCGGTCGTGGCGAAGCCCTGGTTGAAGGTGCCCTTCGCCAGGACTTTCTGTAACAACTCCGGCGGCATGGGCTCCCCCGTCTCGTGGTGCAGGGCGTAATTTTGCAGCACTTCGGGCCACTCGGCCCACATCTGGTTCACCGTTGATGGATATTCCACGAAATCCCGCGGTACCGAGGTGCCCGAAAAGTAAGGGTACTTCACGTCGGAAAACATACCGTGCAGCGCATGCCCGAACTCGTGGAACATGGTGGTGACCTCGTCCCAGCTCAGCAGGGCGGGCTGCCCGTCCAGAGGCCGGGTGATGTTCAGGTGGTTAGCCACCACCGGGCTGTTGCCCAGCAGATGAGACTGCATGACATAGGAGTTCATCCAGGCACCCCCGTTCTTGCTTTCGCGGGCGTAGGGATCCATCAGAAACAGCGCCAGGGTGGAGCCGTCCCGGTCGGAAACCTCCCAGACACTGACATCGGGGTGGTACACGGGCAGGTCGAGCCGCTGCCTGAAGGTAATGCCATAGAGCCGGTTGGCGGCGTAGAACACGCCTTTTTCAAGCACATTATTCAGCTCGAAATAGGGCCTCAGGCTGGTCTCGTCGAAAGCAAACCGTTCCAGTCGCAGGCGCTCGGTATAGAGGTCCCAGTCCCAGGGCGCCAGCTCGAAATCACCACCTTCCCGGTCGATGATCTCCTGGATGCCAGCGGCCTCGCGGCGGGCGTTGACCACCGCCGGTGGCGCCAGGCTGGCCAGGAGCCGGTTAACCGTGGCGACCGTACCGGCAGTCTGGACTTCCAGCTGGTAGGCCGCGTGTGACTCATAGCCCAGCAGGCGGGCCCGTTCGGCACGCAGTGCCATCACCCGGGACAGAACATCGCGGTTATCGAACGCTCCGCCAGAGGAGCCGCGTCCAAGGGAAGTCCGGTAGATGCGCTCCCGCAAGGCGCGATTTTCCAGCGCAACCAGGGCCGGCTGGCCGCTGGTATTGACCAGCGGAATGACGTATTTGCCGTCCAGGCCGCGGCTCTTCGCTGCCTCAGCAGCGGCGGCAACCTGGTCCGGGCTGAATCCCGCCAGTTCGTCCACCGCATCCACTACAATAGCGCTGGCATTCACCTCGTTCTTCACATTCTGGTTGAACCGGGTCTGCAGGGTCGCCAACTCAGCGTTCAGGGCTTTGAGCGCGACCTTGTCGGCCGGGGACAGGCGGGCTCCGGCGCGCACGAAATCCTTGTAGACTTCCTCCACCAGCCGCAGCGACTCGGGATCCAGGCCCAGTCCCTGCCGCTGCTCATAGACCGCCTCCACGCGCCGGAACAGGGCCTCGTCCAGCAGGATCGCATCCGCGTGCGCCGCCAGTACCGGCGCCAGATCGCTGCGTACCTGCTCCAGTGCGTCGTTGGTGTCCGCCCCTACCCGCAGGAAAAAGGCCCGGGTGGCGCGTTCCAGCAACACCCCACTGCGCTCCATGGCCACGATCGTGTTGTCGAACGTAGGCGGCTCGGGATTGCCGGCAATCGCCCCGATTTCCACACTGTGCTCGGCCATGCCCTGTTCAACGGCGGGTTGGTAGTGCTCGTCGCGAATGCGGTCGAAATGCGGGTATTGCAACGGCAGGGTGCTGGGGCTTAACAGCGGGTTAACCGCCGTCGAGGCCTCCTGCGCTGTCGTCCCGTGTCCGTTAATGGCCTTACTCATAGTCAACACCGCGACAACTATCACTGAAAGTCTGCGCATAATGGGCTTTTTCATAGCGAGAACCCCGCGCAGGATACGCGAATCAGGGAGCGCCGCAAGCACCGGGACCGCATCGGGGGCACCTGGCCGGTTCAACACCGGCAGCACAAAGCCTGCTATCATAGCCGGCCCGTGCGCCAGCAGACAGCACCGGCACGGCCACATCGTTCAGCACTCCGGATCACCATGAGCATAGTCTGGCAAAGCGACAATACCTTTCGTATCGGCGAGGTCAATTTCAAGGCACTGGAGATGGGATTGGGGGACCAGCCCTCAACGCTCGAGCAGTTCATCTTCCAGAAGCCCCGTGCGATGATTGATCGCTACCAGCAACTGCTGGCGCAGCTGCAGCCCCGGGTCATCTTCGAGCTGGGAATCTGGCGCGGCGGCAGCTGCGTTTTTCTGCAGAAGCTGGCCGGTGCGAGCAAGGTCATTTCGGTAGATCTCAGTGAGCATCGCATCGACGCGCTGGACCAGTACCGAGAGCGGGCCGGCCTGGCACACGTGCTGCGCCCCTACTACGGGGTGAACCAGGCCGACCGGGGCGCCCTGCAGGGTATACTCGAGGTCGAGCTACAGGACAGCCCACTGGACCTCGTGATCGATGACGCCTCCCACTTTCTCGACGAGACCCGGGCTTCCTTCAACCAGTTGTTCCCGGCCCTCCGGCCCGGCGGCGTCTATGTGATCGAGGACTGGTCCTGGGCTCACGGCCCGCTGCGCTTCCCGGATGACGAGCCCGCCTTCTACCCCGAGCGCGAACCCCTGACCCGTCTGGTTTTCCAACTGGTGCTGGCCTGCGCGTCGGAACCCGGCCTGGTCAGCAGCGTGGAGGTGGATCACCACCTGGTGCTGGTTACCCGCGGGGATAACGACATCGATCCGGCACAGTTCGACATTGCGCGCTGCTGCCTGGCCCGGGGGCGGGGCCTGCTCACGAGCGAACGCTGAACGCCCCATCCACGGGACAAGGAGGAACCCGAATGATAGCCAGATTGCGCCGTTTGTTGCGCAAGATCGACAACCGCTCCACCCGGTCGATGCGCCTGATGCGCCAGCGTACGCCGTACAGTCACCCGGACGTGCCCTTTATTATGCTGTGGTCACAGAAGTCCGGTTGCACTGCGGTGCTCAAGTGGCACCTGTTTCATGCCGGCCTGCTGCAGGAGGCGCTGGCCTATCGCAGCGATCACACCTCTCTCAATATTCACCACTTTCAAAACCAGTGGGTACGAGACCACCGCGGGCACCGTCGCAGGACACAGCGGCAAATGGTCAGAGGGACAAAACCGGTGCTCAATTTCATGCGCGATCCCTGGCAGCGCGCCTACAGCTCCTACCTGCACAGTTACAGCCCGGGCATGCTGCGCCTGCAACGCCGGGGCATTGAGAACAACGCCATCCGCCTGCGCCGGCAAATTCTCGAGGGGCTGTACGGGCCGGAAACGCCACTGGCAACGGAGTATTCGTTCACGGATTATCTCCGCTGGCTGGAACTTCAGGACCCCAGGACACTGAATCCGCACCACTCGACCCAACACTCGGAACTGTATGAACTGGCGCCTGTGCGCCACTACCGCCTGGAAGACTTCGGCCCCGCCACCCGCGCGCTGGAACAGGAATTCGGTCTGGAGGATTCCAGCCGGTCCCGGGACCTGTTCTCTTCAGGCCACCACAAACCCAAGGCCGACCTGCCGGCAGACCAGGCCCGGGAGGCACTGGACCGCGGCCTGCCGCTGGACCGCAAGCCGGGCTACCCGTTGCCGCAGGTGACCGAGGCGTTGCTCGATGGCACCGAGGCCGGCGCCCTGGTTGCGCGTATATTCGCCCGGGATATCGCAATCTACCGCGCCATAGCGCGTGTTGAATGAGCCTCACGCCAGGCCGGAAGAGGTTGCGCCCGTGTCGGGCAATCAGTCCACCTGACGCAGGGCCGCCAGTTCCGCCTGCAGGGCCTCTACCTGCTGCTGGCTTTCCTGCAACTGGCGACTGAGCCCCTGTAGCACCAGCCCTTCCACCAGTCTCATATGCTCGGCCAGGGCGATCAGTTCCTCGCCCTGCAGCGCGTGTTCCAGGCGCTGTACCTGGGACTGTAGTTCCGCGTTCCCGGCCAGGCGCTGTTCGGTAATCAGGATACCGAGGCCGTAGAACAATGGCAGGTTGAGGAAGCGATATTCGAGCGCGCTTTGCGCCAGGTAGTCCTCTACGCCCGTGAGCACACCGTTACGCTCGCCGCCAAACTGCTCGGCGTTGTACATATCGAGGTTCATGCCAGCGCCCTCGACCAGTTCCTCCTTGCGCGGCAGGATACCTTTCAGCGCGTAAGCATGGCGATATTGCGCGGGGATGTTGGCCGGATTGTAGTACAGGTCCCGACGCCCGTAGGGCCAGCCGATATCGTGACAAAACAGCAGCGGCTGCTTCAGGGGGTCGTGGCCGTGAGACGCTTCTATGGCCTTCAATTCGTTGTAAACGGTGTACCAGTTGTGATCGCCGTCCACCAGCGCCACGTCGATGCCGGTAATGCCGGGCAGCACCTCCAGGCTCAGGTCCTGGTAGAAGGTCATCACGTCCGCATTGGCGCGTTTGAAGTCTTCCACATCAAACACCGGCGCCGGGTCGATGCAATGCAGGTGCCCGCCCACGTCCCGGACGTAGTTGAGCAGCACGTGGGTGCTGCGGCCGTATTCGGCGCCAATTTCGAGAATGTTCCGGCCGTGGATAGCATCGACCATGGGCCGGATAATGGGGCCCCAGAGCCTGATCATGCTGTCCCTCTCACGGCTTGTTCGTCTTCCCACAGCGCCCGCCCCGCACCGGCCAGCCGCTGCGCGCGCAGGGCGCTGCTCTGCGCGGAGCGCTCAAGGAAGGGCATGGCCTCCGGCGACACCGCCCCGAACAAGCGCGGTTCGCGCCTGACGGCCTGAAAGCCCCCGGGCCAACGCTCGTCCAACTGGGCCTTGAAGGTTTGCACCAGCGCATCGCGCTCCGCGCCCGGGCTGGTACTCGTACCACTGTGAAACTGGTGAAAATTACCTTCGCCGGGCAGCAGGTAGATTGCACTGCCGGCGGCGGTGGCCAGTTGCCGGTACAGGTGCAGGTTGATGGCGCCCCCGCCGGGCAGGTCAAAACCGGTGTCCAGTCCCCCCTGTTCTGACAGTGCCGCGCGCGGGCAGAACAATGCATTGCACTCCATCAAAGGCTCCAGGAACCCGTTGCGGTTGCCGTTGCTGAAGCAGGCCTGCTGGAACAGGGCATAGCCGTTCCGATGCCAGTTGAGTCGCTGCAACAGGTCCCGCTCCTGTTCGAGAATCCGGGCCGCGTCCCCTGCTGAGGCTCCGGTTTCGGTCTTGCCCGCCTCGGTCAGGTAATAGCCGGGTACCGCCACCAGGGCACCGGGCAGCTGCAGGGCCTGCAGGGCGTAGTGCAGTACCCGCGGCGTGAGCATGCGCGCGCCGTCAATCAGCAGGCCCAGGTACTCGCCACGGCAGCGTGCCAGCGCCTCGTTGATAGCCGGTACCGGGGACACTCCCGGCTCCTGTCGCAGCCGGTAATCGAAGTTGTCACCCAACCGGGCGACCTCGCCGGCGTCGAGCTCGTTGCCGGAGGCGTTTTCAACCACCAGCACCTCGTAATCCGCCGGATTGACATCGCGCTGATAGGCCGGGGACAGGCTGTACAGGGTATTCATCGCCTGCCGCGGCATGTCGTAGGCGACGACGATGATCGACAGTTGCGGGTGCTGGCTCATAGGATTCCGGGTTCTGTTTTGCGGGGCCCGGGGCCACCGCGATGCAGGCCGCAGGGTACCATATCGTGTTACATTATGGCTTTTCCCAGGGCAATCAAAGGCAATGAAATTCCTGTTGCGCAACTTGCTGGCCGCTGGCCTCTCCACCCTGCTGATCGCCTGTGGCACCAACCCGGTCACCGGTGAATCCGAGTTGCAGTTGATCTCCACCAACCAGGAGATTCAGATGGGCGAACAGGCCTACGCCCCGGGGCGCCAGATGCAGGGCGGAGACTACGTGGTCGACCCGGCTCTGGGCCGCTACGTGCAACAGGTCAACGATCGGCTGGCGCGGGTATCCGACCGCGATTTGCCCTATGAAATACACATTCTTAACAGCTCGGTGCCCAATGCCTGGGCCCTGCCCGGCGGCAAGATGGCGATCAATCGCGGCCTGCTGACCGAACTCAAAAGCGAGGCCGAGCTGGCTGCCGTGCTGGGGCACGAGGTCGTGCACGCCGCCGCCAGGCACGGTGCCCGCGCGCAGGAGCGCGGCTTGTTGTTGCAGAGCGGGGTCCTTGCCACCGCGGTAGTCGGGGGCGGCACCCGCTTCGGCGACATGATGGCCGGGGGAGCCATGGTCGGCGCGCAATTGCTGAACACGCGCTACGGCCGCGACGCCGAGTTGCAAGCCGATCACTACGGTATGGAATACATGGTGCGGGCCGGTTACAACCCCAATGCCGCCGTCGACCTGCAACAGACCTTCGTGCGCCTCTCCGAGGGGCGCAAGAGCAGCTGGCTGGAGGGACTGTTCGCCTCCCACCCGCCCTCGGAAGAGCGCGTGGAGCGCAACAAGGCCAACGCCAGACGCCTCGGGGGCGCCGACCTGGATTTCGGTCGCGAGCGCTACCAACAGGCGATCGCCGGCCTCAAGCGGGACCTGCCCGCCTACCAGGCCCACGACCAGGCCGTGGCGGCCGCAAACGAGGAAAAATTCGACGAGGCCAACACCCTGGCGGACAGGGCGATCCACCTGCAACCGGCAGAGCCAAAGTTTCACGGCCTGAAGGGCGACCTGGCTTTCCATGCCGGCAATTACCGGCAGGCCTCATCCCATTACAACAAGGCGATTGCCCTGTATCCGGACTACTTCGCCTTCCACCTGCGCCAGGGCTACACCCAGATGCAACTGGACAACATCGACGCCGCCACCCGCGCACTGGAACGCAGCAACGAGATCCTGCCCACCGCGAATGCCCAGAAAGCCCTGGGTGACCTGGCCCTGAAGCAGGGCAACGAGGCCAGGGCGGTGGAATACTACAGCAGCGCAGCCCGATCCGACTCCGCAACCGGCCGGGAGGCACTGGCCGCACTGGCCCGACTGGAACTGGAGGACCAGCCAGCCAAGTACCTGAAAACACGCCATGGCGAAGGCCGGGACGGCAAGCTCGCCATCGCCGTCTACAACCTGTCGCCACTGCCGGTCAATAATATCGTGGTGGCGGCAGCCTTCTTTGACGCCCAGGGCAACCAGACCAGTGAGGTCAGGCGCTTCGAGGTAAAGCAAACCGTGGAACCGGAAAAGTACGCGGTGATCAACACGGGTTGGGACATCGCCCAGGGTTTGCGCAGCGAAGTGGAAAGCGCCTCGCTGACCGAGTGAACAGGGACTGGTTACGGTGAAACTGTCTGCCTTCGGCGAGAAATTCAGCGGCCCGTCCGGCATCGTCGAACTGATGGATGACCTGGGCACGGCCCTCAATGAAAACCCCGACATGATCTTCATGGGCGGCGGCAACCCTGGCCGGGTGCAGGCAATGGAGGCGGTATTTCAGCAGCGACTGGAAGCCATCATGGCAGACCCGGCCCAGCGCCACGCACTGTTCGGCATCTACCAGTCACCCCAGGGGGACCGCGAGTTCCGGCGCCGGGTGGCCGATTTTCTCAACAAGCAGTACGACTGGGGCCTGGGCGAGCAGAATATCGCGGTCAGCAATGGCAGCCAGTCGGCGTTCTTCATTCTCTACAACCTGTTCGCCGGGCGGATGCCGGACGGCAGCCTGCGCCACATTCACCTGCCACTGGCGCCGGAGTACATCGGCTACGGCGATATCGGCCTGGAGAGGAATTTTTTCACCGCCACCCGCCCGACCATCGAATTGCTGGATCAGCACCTGTTCAAGTATCACGTGGACTTCAGCCAGTTGCAGCCGGGGCCGGACGTGGGGGCCCTGTGCGTCTCGCGCCCGACCAATCCCACCGGCAATGTGCTGACCGACGAGGAAGTCGCCCACCTTGACCAGCTGGCCCGGGCGGCCGATATACCGCTGATCATAGACGGCGCCTATGGCACGCCATTTCCCAACATTCTGTTTGAGCCGGCCACACCCCACTGGAACGACAACACCATCCTGGCCCTGAGTCTGTCCAAGCTGGGCCTGCCCGGTGTCCGCACCGGCATCCTGGTGGCGCGGGAGGAGATCATCCGCGCCTATACCAATGCCAATACCATCGTCAGCCTGGCCTGTGGCAACCTGGGGCCGGCCCTGGCCAGGGCCCTGTTCGACAGTGGCGAGATACTGACCCTCAGCCGGGACTACATCACCCCCTGGTATCGCGACGCAGCGCAAAAGACCCTGGATTGGTTCCGCTCCGACCTGGGCGACCTGCCCTACCGGGTGCACAAGCCGGAGGGCGCTATTTTCCTGTGGCTCTGGTTTGAAGGCCTGCCGATAAGCAGCCAGGAACTGTACCAGCGACTGAAGCGGCGCGGTGTGCTGGTGGTTCCCGGTCACAATTTCTTTATCGGCCTGAAGGATGACTGGCCGCACCGCAACGAGTGCCTGCGCGTATCCTATGCCCAGGACGCCGCGATGGTCCGGCGCGGGGTCGCCGTAATCGCCGAGGAGGTGGCGGCCGCCTACCGGGCGTAGGCAAGATCTTCTGCTAACCTGAACGAACGGTCCCCGGTGTTGTCACAGAGAAACCTATGTCCCGCCTTTTACTGATCATCCTCGCCATCCTGCTGGCCCTGATCCTGCTGGCTGCGATCCTGCTGACCGTGCTGCTGGACAAGGACAAGGTGCTGGAGCTCGCCACCACCACCCTCAGGGAGCAGACCGGCGCGACCCTGGTGGTGCGGGGCGAGACCAGCCTGTCGCTGTTCCCGACCCTTGGGGTGTCGCTGGCCGACGCCAGCCTGTCGCTGCCCGGGGACCGGCAGAGCCAGGTCGATGCGCGCCTGCTGGAAATCGGGGTGGAGCTGATGCCATTGCTGTCGCGCCGGATCGAGATCGGTGGCATCCGGGTGGACGGTCTCGACGCGCGTCTGTACCAGGCCCCGTCCGCTGACGGCTCGCCGGAACCGCCGCCTGCCCCTGACCTCCCCGCCGATGTCGCACCGCCGACGGGCGGCCGACCCGCACAGGCCGGCGACGCCGACAGCACCGCCGCGGTACCCGCCCCCACACCCGCACTCACCATCGACCAGCTGGACATCAGTGACTCGCGCATCACCCTGGTGGACCCCGCGGCAGCGACCGAGACGGTGGTAGAAATCAACAGGCTGCAGGCCAGCGACCTCAACACGGAGGCGAGACCGATAGCACTGCGGGGCACGGTCGCGCTGCCCGACCAGGGTATCTCCCTGGTGCTGGACGGCGCGGTGCGCCTGGACCTGCCGCAACAGCAATTGCTGCTGGATGGCATAGAGCTGGCCGTAGAGGGACCGACCCCCGAACCCCTGGCGCTGAAAGCGACAGGCACCGTCAACCTGGCCAGCCAGGACACCGAACTGCAGCTCACCCTGGCCAGTGGGGCCGCCAGTGGTGAGGCCCACCTGCTGTACACCGCCCCCGGCCTGGACGCCGCCGCGGTGCTCGAAACCAGTGGCAGCCTGCAGAGCCTGGACGTGGCTCAACTACTGACACTGGCCGCCGTGGACGCCGATCTGAGCGGAACCGCGGCGCTCAGCTGGGAACTTTCCGGTACCGGTGCCAGCAACGAGGAGTTGGCCGCCAGCGTCAAGGGCCCGATAGAACTGGCGCTCACCCGTGGCAGCTTTAACGGCCAGCCGCTCAACCTGACGACGCGCGGGCGGATCAACATGAAGCAAACCGCCGCGACCATGGAACTGGAGGCCGCCCTGGGCGAGACCCGCGCCACCGGGGAAGTAGCCTACAACGGCGGCGGCAGCCCGCAGATCGATGCAAAATTACACCTGAACCTGCTGGATCCGGCCCTGCTGGCACTGGCGGGGCCGGATGCGGCAGAACAGGCCCCGGCATCTTCCGGGGACGACACCGGCGACGAGCCCTTGCCGCTGGAACTCATTCGCACGATCGATACCCTGGCCGAGCTGACTGTGGACAAGGCGGTGTACGAGGCCCACACGGTGGAGAACCTGGTCCTGAAATTACGTGCGGCCCAGGGCGTGGTGCGCGTCAGCACCTTCACCGGTGAGGTACACGGCGGCAAGCTGGACATGAAAGCGGTATTCAACGCCAGCGAGGACCCCGCCAGGCTGAATACCCGGGGCGGGATCGAGGGCGTGGATATCGCGCGCCTGCTGACCGCGCTGGAGACGGAACCGCTGCTGGCGGGGAGCGCCAACCTGGAGTGGCAGTTGAACAGCAAGGGCGTCACCCCCAACGAACTGTTCAGCGACCTGCGCGGGCCGATCACGCTGTCGGCCGACGAGTCGGTGCTCAAGGCGCTGGGCATCGAGCGGGAGCTCTGTGAGGCGGTGGCCCTCGTCAATCAGGAAAAAATCTCGACCCCGCTGCCGGAACAGAGCACCTTCCGCACCCTGGGGGTCGATATCCGTATGGGCGACGGCAAGGCCACGCTGTCGGCTATCAAGGCCCAATTGCCCCACCTGGGACTGACCGGCCAGGGGGTGGTGGACCTGTTGCAGGATGAGTTTCGGGTGGACTTCAAAGCCAGGCTGAAACCCAGCCTGGCGAAGCTGGACCCGGCCTGCCGGGTCAACGAACGCCTGACCGCGATCGACTGGCCAATGGACTGTCGCGGCCAGCTGAGCGGCGATCCAGCGGAGTGGTGCTCGGTGCAAACCGAGGACATCATTGCCGACATGGCCCGTAACGAGGCCAGGAGGAAAGTGGAGAAAGAGGCAGAGCGCGCCTTGAAAAAGCTGTTCGACAAGTAAACCGGCGAGGAGACCGCTTACGACGTTCCCGCGGAACCGTCATCAGCGGTCGCTGTTCAGTTCAATACCCGATACCCGCGCCCGCGCAGGCACTGCTTGACCACCTGCAACGCTTCCCGTTCGCCCTGGGAGGCGCCCTTGGCACCGCCGCTCACGGCACCGACGCCGGCGCCGCGCGCGGCCGTGGTACTGTTGCCGGTAATGGCCCCGATTGCGCCGCCGACGACCGCGCCACTGGCTGCGCCCTTGGCGGTCTTCTTGCCGGTCTGCACCTCCTCGGAGTAGACCCGGCATTCGGCCAGGTCCTGCTCGTAGGCGGCCAGGTTGACCCCTTTCTTGTCGATGATGATCTCATCGGTGGTGGTACAGGCGGCCAGCAGGGATAGGCCCATTCCCAGGCACAGCCAGGCGCCGGGAAGCCGCAACTCAGTCCTGCCCGGACTCCGCGGCGCCCTGTGCCGGCGGCTCACCGCGGTGCTTCCTGTGGCCGTTCTGTTGCCGTGCCTCGTGCAGTTTCTTGCGCTGCTCGTCGGTAAGTACATCGTGGATATCCTCGCGGGTGCCACCATTGTCGGCGATATTCTGCAATTGTGCCACCTGGTCTTCACTGAGGCCCAGCTGGTCGGCCCGCTCTATCATGCGCTGTGCCACCCGGTCCGCCGGTGGTGGACCCTCGCGTTTGGGGTGGCCGCCCCCCATGCCGCCGGCGGCTGGCTGGGCAAGGGCGAGGGACGACAGCGCCAGGGAGGCAACCATCAACAGGGTAGTAACGGGGTGTTTCATCTGTTTCTCCTTTGAACCCGTATCGGGTAGACATTGGACCAGAAACCGGCGGGAAATTCCCGGCGGGCAAGGTAAACTAATGTAAAGTTTTCTCCAGGCGGTAACTTCCCATGCCCAGCGCGCAGCCCATCCCCTTCGACAACAGCTACGCACGCCTGCCGGAGCAGTTCTATACCCGGCTGGCGCCCACCCCGGTGGCAGAGCCGCGATCGATTCGGGTCAACACAGAGCTGGCCCGGGAACTGGGCATCGACGCCGGGTGGCTAGCGGGCCCGGAGGGCACTGCGGTAATCGCCGGTAATGCGGTCCCGGACGGCGCCGACCCGCTGGCCGCAGTATACGCCGGTCACCAGTTCGGCAGTTATAACCCGCAGCTGGGGGATGGCCGTGCCCTGCTGCTGGGCGAGGTGGTCACCGCCGACGGTCGACGCTTCGATGTCCAGCTGAAAGGTTCCGGCCGCACCCCCTACTCCCGGGGCGGCGACGGCCGCTCGCCGCTGGGGCCTGTCCTGCGGGAGTACCTGGTCAGCGAATCCATGCATGCATTGGGCGTACCCACCACCCGGGCCCTGGCCGCGGTCGCCACCGGCGAACCGGTATACCGCGACCAGGTGCTGCCCGGCGCCGTGCTGGCGCGGGTGGCATCCAGCCACATCCGCATCGGTACTTTCCAGTTTTTTGCCGCGCGCCAGGACGAGGACTCCCTGCGCTTGCTGGCTGAGCACGTCATCAGCAGGCACTACCCGCGGGCGGCAGAGGCAGACAACCCGGTCCATGCGCTGCTGCAGGCGGTTGTCTCGACGCAGGCCCGACTGGTGGCGCAATGGCAGCTGTTGGGCTTTATTCACGGCGTCATGAATACCGATAACATGCTGCTCTGCGGCGAGACCATCGACTACGGTCCCTGCGCTTTCATGGATGACTTTCACCCGGAGACGGTATTCAGTTCAATCGACCACGGCGGCCGGTACGCTTTCCGCAATCAACCGGGCATCGCCCATTGGAACCTGGCCTGCCTGGCCCAGGCACTGCTGCCTGTTCTGCACCCGGACGCCGAGAAGGCGGTCGCGCTGGCGCAGGCCGCGGTCGACGCCTATCCCGCCGAGTTCCAGCTCGCCCACAGCGCCGGCCTGGCGCGCAAGCTGGGCCTGGCCGAATTGCGGGAAGAGGATACGGACCTGGTGGAGGACCTGTTCAGGCTCATGGCCGCACAGGGCGCGGACTTCACCCTGACATTCCGGCACCTGGCGGACCTCGTAACACCGCCGGAAGCGGGCGAGGCAGACGTGACAGACCTCTACCAGGCGCCCGGGGAGCTCGCCTTCTGGGTCGCCCGCTGGCGGCGCCGCCTGGAGCAGGAAACCACCGCGCCGGAACAGCGCCAGCAAGCCATGCTGCGCAGCAACCCGGTGTTCATAGCGCGCAATCACCTGGTTGCGGAGGCCATCGAGGCGGCAGAGAACGGCGACGATTTCGAACCCTTCCACACCCTGTGCGAGATCCTGTCCGCGCCGTTCAGCTACCGGCCGGAGCACGCCCGCTACGCCCTGCCGCCGCGGCCGGAACAGGTCGTGCACAAGACCTTCTGCGGCACCTGATCCGGTGCGGCCTTTAGACTCGAACAGGGGCAGCCGCTATAATTGCCGCCACCTCAAATCCAGCCCACCGGCCCGCGCGAGCGCCCTATCTTGAGCACAGCATCTTGAGCACTGATTTCTTCGGCAAATCCCTGTCCGGCCCCTTTACCGTTCCCTCGGGTATCGTCACCACCGCGGTGCCGATCATGCAGTACATCTTCGACCACATGCCCCTGGTAGGCGTTGTCACCACCAAGAGCATCGGGCTGGAACCCCGCACCGGGTACCGTGAACCGGTGCTGAGCCAGTACGCCCCCGGCTGCTTCGTCAACGCGGTCGGGTTGACCAACCCGGGCGCCAGGGAGTCGCTGGAGTTACTGGGACAGTTGCGGGTGCCCGCCGACCGTTTCCTGCTGACCTCCATTTTCGGCGGCAGCGTGGCGGAATTCGTCGAGGTAGCGAAAATCCTGGCGCCGGTCTCGGACGGCCTGGAACTCAACCTGTCCTGCCCCCATGCCAAGGGCTATGGCATGGCCATGGGCCAGGACCCGGAACTGGTGCAGGAGATCGTCGCCGCCGTGAAGGCTGTGGTCGACATTCCGGTCATACCCAAGTTGACCCCCAACACCGACGACATCGCCCTGATCGCGCGCGCCGCGGAAGCGGGCGGCGCCGACGGCTTCTGCGCCATCAACACGGTCGGTCCGGGCTATACCTCGGCCCACGGCCACCCGGTGCTGTCCAACGGCGCGGGCGGCCTGTCGGGCAAGGGGGTCCTGCCCATTGCCCTGAAATGCGTCAAGGCGGTGGCGGAGGCCACGGACCTACCCATCATCGGCTGTGGCGGCGCCAGCAGTGCCGATGACGTGCGCGCATTTTTCGATGCCGGGGCCACCGTAGTCGGCATCGGCTCCGCCCTGGTCGGACTGACCACCGAGGAGATCGGGGCCTATTTCAGCACCCTGGCGTCCGACCTGGCCACCGGCCACAACCGCGCCGAGAGCCATATTCGCTACGACATCGACATGGCCTTCAGGCCGGTGACCCTGGTGGCCAACGAGCGGGTCTGCGAGGACATCACCATTCTGCGTTTCGACCGCAAGATCAACATACAGGCCGGGGAGTTTGTCTTTCTCTGGCTGCCCGGGGTGGGAGAAAAGCCCTTCTCCGCCCTGACTGACGACCCCTTCTCCCTGGTGGTGATCGACGTGGGCGAATTCACCCACGCCACGATGGACCTGCCCGTCGGCACCGAGGCCTACGTGCGCGGCCCCCACGGTATCCCGGTCGATCCCCCGGAAGATGCCCACATCATGGCCGTGGCGGGGGGCACCGGGCTGGCGGCGGTGTACCAGATCGCGCGCGACTTCGACAATGCCGAGGTATTCACCGGCGCGCGCACCGCCGAGCGATTGTACTTCCTGGACGAGTGCCACCAGGTGGCGCAGGTGCACGTGGCCACCGATGACGGCAGCGCCGGGTTCAAGGGTTTTGTTACCGAACTGCTGCGTGAGCGTCTCGCGGGCATGAGCCCGGTGGAGCGGCAGCAGCTTGTATTTTACAACTGCGGTCCCGAGCCCATGGTGCACGCGGCCGTTGCCGTGCAGCGTGAGTTTTGCGAGGACCGGCAGATTTTTTCCGCTATCGATTACTTGACGAAGTGCGGCGTCGGTATCTGCGGCGCCTGTGCCGCACCGGACGGCCGCCGGTTGTGCGTCGACGGTCCGTTCCTGGGAGCGGGCTGACAACATGGCCAGAGGTGTCTATCACGGTCCCTGGGAGAAGGCTTTCGACCTGATCCTGACCCCGCTGGAAGAATTTATCCAGCGCCAGACCACCAGCGGCATCCTGCTGATGATCTGCGCGGTCGCCGCCCTGGTGATTGCCAATGGTCCGCTGCACGAGGCCTACGAGCATTTCCTGCACACCGGTATCAGCCTGGGCTTTGGCGACGGGGTGTTCTCCCTGTCCATTCATCACTGGATCAACGAGGCCCTGATGGCGCTGTTCTTCATGGTCATCGGGCTGGAACTGAAGCGCGAGCTGCTGGTGGGCGAGCTTTCGTCGCCGCGCCAGGCCCTGCTTCCCATCATGGCCGCCATCGGCGGCATGGTCATCCCGGCCGGGGCCTATGTGCTGTTCAACGCCGGTGGGGAGGGAGCCAAGGGCTGGGGCATCCCGATGGCCACCGACATCGCCTTCGCGGTGGGTGCCCTGAGCCTGCTGGGCGCGCGGGTACCCAAGACCCTGGTCACCTTCCTGATCGCCCTGGCCATTGTCGACGACCTGGGCGCGGTGGCGGTGATCGCCCTGTTCTACACCGCTGACATCAATACCATGGCCCTGCTGTACGCGGCCGGTTTCACCGCCATCATGGTCGCGTTCAACCTGGGCGGCATCCGTCACTCGCTGCCCTACGTCTTCGTCGGGGTGCTGTTGTGGAGCGCCATGCTGGCCAGTGGTGTGCACGCCACCATCGCTGGCATCGTGGTGGCCTTTACCATCCCCATCCGACCCAAGTTCAAGGCCAATACCTTCATCGATCGGGTGGAAGACTCGGTACTGAAGATGAAAAAGGCCGTGGCCACCAATCCGGACATCATCCACAACAACCGCTTCCGCTCACTGGTTACCAGTCTCGGCGACGGGGTGCACCTGGTGCAGGCGCCGGCCCAGCGGGCCGAACATACCCTGCACCTGCCGGTGGCTTACCTCGTGATCCCGATCTTCGCCCTGGCCAACGCCGGTATCCCGATCGATTTCAGCGGCTTCGGCCACTACCTGCAGAACCCCATCACCCTGGGGGTGCTGGCCGGACTGCTGCTGGGCAAGCCACTGGGCATTGTCGGCTTCACCTGGGTGACGGTAAAGCTGGGCCTGGCGGAGCTGCCGGAGGGGCTGAACATGAAGCACATCCTCGGGGTCGGCCTGCTGGGCGGTATCGGCTTCACGATGTCGATCTTTATCGCCGACCTGGGATTTGCCGGCGACCCGGAGAGCCTGCTGATGGCCAAGACCGGCATTCTGCTGGCGTCCCTGCTGGCTGGACTTTCAGGCTACTTTTTACTTCGTATCACGGGCACCGGAACGACCGATGACTAGACTGCTACCGCTGTTGCTGGCGCTGCTCCTGGCAGCCTGCCAGCCGGCAGATGAACGACAGGTGCAGAACCGGGGGGCCGACACGGCCAACTGGTGGGATGAACTGCCGCGCCCCGCGTGGCAGACTTTCGAGCGTATTGACGACGGCACGGGCTGGTTCGAAATTTACCGTATCCGGCCCCATATCTACGCCCTGTACGAGCCCGGCCAGTTCGAGGAAGTGATCTCCTTTCTGGTACTGGGTTCGGAACGCGCGCTGCTGTTCGATACCGGCCTCGGTATCGGCGACATGCGCGCCGCCGTGGAGTCCCTTACCGGGCTGCCCATCATCGTCCTCTCTTCCCACAGTCATTACGATCACGTGGGCGGTAACCACCAGTTCGACACCCTGTGGGGCCGGGATACGCCATTCACCCGCGAGCGCATGCAGGGACTGAGCCACGACAAGGTAGCCGAGGCGGTGGCCGAGGGCTGGATCTGGAAACCGCTACCCGCCGGGTTTGACCCGGACCGATTCACCAGCCGCCCCTGGCGCTATGACCGCTATGTCGAGGACGGCATGCAGATCGACCTGGGCGGCGTCAGCCTGGAGGTTCTCTTCACCCCGGGCCACGCCCCGGACTGCATCAGCCTGCTGGACCGGCACAATCGCCTGCTGTTCACCGGCGACGCCTTCTACCTGGCAGCCCTGTATGCCCATATCGAGGGTTCCAGCCTGGAGGACTATGTCGCCAGCGCGCGCCGCATGGCAGACATGCGAGGACTGGTAGATACCCTGGTCACCTCCCACAATGTTCCCACCGCCGATGCCCGTTACCTGCAGGCCCTGGACGAGGCCATGCAGGCCATCGTCGCGGGCACCGTGGACTTTGACCGGGTCGACGGCGCCCGGGAATACCGCTTCAGTGATTTCTCGGTGCTCACACCGGACCGGGACAGCCCCTGAGGTTGGTGCCGGAGGTCTACACTGTCAGGTAGACGTGACCACCAAGGATCAACCATGCGCATCTCTGCCCCCTTTGCGTTTGCCCTGACCTGCTTTTCCGTCCTGCCGGTCGAGGCGGCAACGGTCGAGGAATTGACCCGCAAAATGGAGGCCATGGAAGCGGAAATGCGCTCCATGCGCCAGGAACTGAACGAATTGCGTGCCCGGGAACAGGCTCGCCAGGACGCGGCGCCCGCGGGGCCGGCTGCCGATGACGAGCCGGCCAGCGACTATGCCCTGGCGGACCCGGAGCAAGCGGCCGGTATTCTCAATGCCCTGGAGGACGCCCGCGGCAAACAGTTGGATAAGCTGGAAGAGAAATTCGTTGACCAGACCAAACCGGTGCCCACGGTGCCGAACCTGGAGGCGGGCAGCGGCACCGGGCAGGTGCAAGGCCAACGCGGCGTTATCAGCGCCAGCGAGGATCTGGTGGTTTCCTTCGGCGGTTTCGCGCGCACCGACCTCAACTGGACCGACCGCGCTACCGCTGACCCCGATGCCTTCCTGCCCAGGGACATTGCCATCCGACAGGCCGACGGCAACTATTACCTGGATCGCAGCACCACGCCCTTCAAACCCACCGGTGCCCAGAGCAAATTCACCGCCCGGACCAGCCGCCTGAACTTCGAAGTGCTCGGGGATACCCGCTTCGGCGTCATGAAGGCCTTTGTCGAAGGCGACTTCGCGGGCAGCGGCAATTCGCTGCGCTTGCGCCACGCCTATGGCGAGGTGAACAGCTTACTCGTGGGCCAGACCTGGGGTACGTTCATGAACATGGCCGTGATTCCCGACATGGTCAACTTCGGCCTGACGCCCGCACTGCCGGCCTACCGTACGCCGGTGGCGCGTTACACGGTGAATGCCGGGAGTACCTGGCAGTGGCGCCTGGCGCTGGAGGAGTCACGGATCGACAGCACCACGGATTTCAACGCGGTCCAGGATGTGTCCAACGACCTGCTCGACTTCCTGGTCTCGGCCATGAACCGCGGCGACTGGGGCAACGTGCAGATCGCCGGTGCCATTGGCAACGTGCGGGTCACGGTCAAGGAGGGGCAGACCATCGAGGACGAGCCGGCCCGGGACAGCGGCCGGGACAAGGACCTGAACGGATACGCCCTGTCTCTCTCGGGTGTTTTAAACGTCGCTGAGAACGACAAGCTCCAATACCTGTACACCTTCGCCAACGGCCTCAGCCAGTTCATCGGCGACCTGGACGGCCAGGGCGCTGTTGCGGACTTCGACCGTCGGGGCAGTATCGAGATGCTCGACAGCGACGCCCTGTACCTGGCCTACACCCACGCCTGGGGACCCTATTTCAGCTCCACCGCCACCTGGAGCCGGGTCGAGGTCGAGGATCGCTATGTACCCGACCTGGATAGGGCCGATCCCGCCGCCAAGGCCTCCTATCTGCAACTGTACTCGGAGAGTGAGTTCGCCTCGATCAACCTGTTCTGGCGCCCGGATCGCCGTCTCAGCGCCGGCATCGAGTACATGTGGGGCGAACGAAAGAACCTGGACGGCCGCCACGGGAATGCCAACCGCATCAACATGATGGCGCAATACAGTTTCGAATAGAAATTCACGGACCCTTCTCTTTAATTCGGGGACAGTTTACTTAATTCCCCTGCGGGGAATTAAGTAAACTGTCCCCGAAATTGTGTCCACGAAATTGTCCCCGAATTTACACCAGGCCTTCGTCCCGCAGGGTTGGCAGCACCTCCGCGGCGAACAATTCCAGGCTGGCCCAGCCCAGCTCCGGGGCAATACCCCCGCACAGGGGGTGGAACATGATGGGCTGATCGGCGGGCATCTCCCGCGCCGCCGCAAGCAGTTCCCCCGGGGTATAGACCCGGTAAGCGCCGCTGGCGCGCAGCGCGTCCAGGTCGTCGTAGTGCCGGTAGGGACTGTGCACCCCGGCCTGGTCGGCCCAGGCCCGGTAGCAGTTGGTTTCGTGCTGCACGTACGGGGCGATCTGTGACCAGTAGGCGTCGGCGTTCTCCGCCACGAAAGTCACGGTGGAGGGTGCCGCGGGCATCGGACCGGGGTCGGGCCTGCCCTCAGCCCGCAGTTGCTCCCGGTAGTACTCAAAAATTTCCGGTCCGGTGGGAATGAAGAAATCCGCGTGTTCCACCGCTCGGCGCGCGGCGGGCCGGCTGCTGCCGCCCATCAGGATCAGCGGTCGCGGCTGGCTGTGGGGAACGGGAGTGACCGTGACGGTTCGCCCGCGGTATTCGAAAGGTTCGCCGCGCCAGGCCTGATCAAGGAACGGGCCGATGTCGTCCATACAGGCCTTACGGTCGCTGAGCGACTTGCCCACGGCCTGGAACTCTTCCTCCCGGTAACCGCCACTGAGCACCGGCAACACCCGGCCACGGCTGATCAGATCGACCACCGCCAGGTCCTCCGCCAGCCGCACCGGGTCGTGCAAGGGCGCGATCAGGGCAGACACATAAATTCTCATCTCCGTGGTGCGGGCAGCGATCGCGGCGGCCAGCACCAGGGGCGAGGGGCAATAGCCGTCGGCGGCGCCGTGATGCTCCGACAGGTGCACCGCGGGTATGCCCTGCGCCTCGCCCCAGGCGCACTGGTCGATGGCAGCCTGGTACATATCCACGCGGGGCGTAGCGGCGAACTCGGGCAGGCGCAGATCGTAGCGCAACATCAGTTGTGGCATGGTCGGGCTCCTCAGTCGAAACGGGGCATCATCTCAGCGGCGAACCACTCCAGCCGGGCGCGTTTTTCGGCCAACGGAATCTGGTAGTTGTGGGCGAAACCGAACACCAGGGAGGTCAAGCCCTGGTCCTGGAGTTCCCGCAACCGATCCACCTGGTCGATTTCCTCAACCGCCACCACGGTCTCGAAGGGCTGCTCCTCGCGACCGTATTCGCGGCGGAAAGCCTGCAGCTTACCCAGCACCTCGGGTAGTTCGTCGATCCGGTTACCGGCCCCGATCCAGCCCTGGCCGACCCGCGCGGCGCGGCGCAGGGCGACATCGCTGGCACCGCCGATATAGAGGGGAACTGGCCTTCCCGGGGCCGGTTCCACCGCCACCGGCGGGAAGTCAAAAAACTCCCCGTGGTGTTCTACGTAGCCACCGCGCCAGAACTTCTGCAATACCTCGATACACTCGTCCATACGCCGACCGCGGCTGCGAAAGTCCACCCCGTAGGCGTCGAACTCCTCTTTCATCCAACCCACACCGGCCCCCAGTACCAGGCGATCGCCACTGATATTGGCCAGGGTGCCGGTGGCCTTGGCCACCTCGATGGGGTGCCGCAGGGGCAACACATAGACCGCACAGGATAATTTCAGGCGCTGCGTCGCCATGGCCATGGCGGTGAGGGTGGTCCACACCTCCGGGTAGGGCATGTCGCCGCTGATCGGCGGCGCACCATCTGCCGAGTACAGATACTCCGCCGCCATGGACTGTGGCACGACCCCGTGGTCCGCCCCCATCATGCCCTCGAAGCCGAACTGCTCCGCCAGGCGTGCCAGTTCGATCATTTCCCCGGCGGCCAGCCAGGGCGCAATCAGCCAGAATTTCATGCTCTACCCTCCGGTTCCGGTTCAGCGCGTCACGGGCAACAGGTGCCGGTGGGTATCGGTGGTGCTGCCCCCCGCGACTTTCCTGCCGCCACCCACTACGTGGATACCGTCTTTCATCGCGACCGCCCCATGGCCGTGCAGGCCGAAGGGCAAATCGGGCCCGGCGCTCCAGCTATCGGAATCCGGGTCATACACCCAGGTCTCGTGGAAGGTGCGCGCAGCGGGGTCAAACTGCTCGCCACCAAAGGCGTAGATTTTCCCCTCCCAGGTCGCCGCGGCAAAACCGCCCTGGGCCTGCGGCAGCGGCGCCAGCTGCTGCCAGGTATCCGTGTTCGGATCGTAGGCCTCGTGGGCGGTCACATTCACCGGGTTGCCGACGGGTCGCGACTGGCGCCCGCCTATCACGTGCATGCGTCCTTGCAGTACCGCCGTGGCGCTACTGTTGCGCGGGGTGGGCAACGGCGCCCGCGCCTGCCAGGCGCCATCCACCAGGGCCCAGGTGCGGCTGGATTCCACGTGGTCGTCATAGGCCCCGTTGGCGCGGCCGGCAGGTTCCCGGCCACCACTGATGACCGGCACGCCGTCGATGACCGCGGCGGAGAACTCCGCCTGAGGCTGCGGCAGGGCGGGGCCGGTCCGCCACTCCAGGGCCCCCGGCGACAACGCGTAGACCGAGGACTGCATCTGCCAGAAGCCGTCGCCGTCGGCACGAAAGCCGCCGATGGCCCACAGCTCGCGATCAATACTGAGCAGGTAGGGATGGTGCAGGGGTAGCGGCAGGTCGGGGTAATCGAGCCAGTGACCGATGGCCGGGTCGTAACAGAAAACCCGCGCGCTCGGACCGGGCTGCTCGGCGGCGGGCACCAGGCCACCGCCAATACAGAGTTTTCCCCGGTGCAGGACCGGGTAGATTTCCTGCACCGGCAGCGGTGTGGGGCGCCGGTCAGCCCACGGCCCCGGTGCTGCGGATCCGGCGAGCACGCCAGACGCCTGCGAGAGCGCCACCAGCGCGGACAGCAGCAGGCCGGCGCTGACAGAGCGCCAACCACCGCAACTGGCACCGGATCCCCCTGGCATCTCCTGGTCTTCCCCCGACATAGGTCAAACGCCAATATACCATCGCCCCACGGGCAACCGGGTTCAACTGGGTGAACGGAACCACTGCATCTTCAGGCAACGCTGCAAATCCCGCTCGGGGAAATCAGTCCGCTGGAGCAGCCGTCCCAGATAGTCACTGCCCGCAATCTGCCCGGCAAAGGCAGCCGGCAGGAAGTCCTCATCCAGGTAGGGGGCATTGAGACAGGCCAGGATATCGGCTCCCGGAGCGAGCATGGGTGCCAGTTTGCCCAGCAGGCGGACGTAGTCCTTGTCCGCCTCGAAGCTGCCCTTTTGCCGCGAGGGCGGGTCGATGATCACCAACTCATAGGGTCCCAGGTCCTCCAGCCGCCGGGTAGAGCGAAAAATGTCGTGGGGCAGGAACACCGCCCGGCTGATATCCAGGCCGTTCAGCGCATGGTTGCGCTGCCCGGTGGCAAGGGCGGACTTGGCCATGTCGATATTCACGACTTTCTCCGCACCAGACTGCAGGGCCGCCACCGAAAAAGAACAGGTGTAGGCGAACAGGTTGAGCACCGTCTTACCCGCAGCCCGCTCCCGCAGCCACTGGCGGGCGGGCCGGGCGTCGAGGAAGAAGCCGATATTCTGGTTGGCGGCCAGGTTGAGCTGGTACACGGCGCCATCCTCCCGGGCATACACCTGTTCCGGCAGCGCGCCATAGATTAGTTCCTGTACCGCCCTGCCCCGCTCGCGGCGCTGCAAGGCAACACACTGCACCCGCGGCTCAGGTTCGGCGCGACAAAGCAACTCCGCGGAAATCGCCGTCAGCTCCGCTTCCGGCACATCCCCGTACAGCACCACCCAGATCACCGGATCGAACCAGTCGACGTTGAGATATTCGAGTCCGGGGTAGCAGTGGCCGCGGCCGTGAAACAGGCGAGTGGCGTCGGCTGTGAGCGCGCTGAAAGCAAGATCGAGTTGGGTGCGCAGGGTGTGGATGGGCGTGGGCTTATTCCGAGTGTGCTCAAGCGCAAGCATAACGCAGATATCGATCGGCTCACAGCAGTGCCTGGTCAGTTCGATAAATCACCACAGTCCAGGTCGCAACACCCAGGATTCTCCACCTGAAAGCGTGAACTGGCCCGCAATTCTGACCCTGATTCGAGCACCTGCTCACCTGAACTGATACAAACAGGGCTCTAAGGCACCATTTTTTGGTCCGCAAACGAATTGGGACGGCCATTCGGGAGTTTCGGTATGATTATTCGCAGAGCAGGCAGAACGTTTCCAGGTCTGACAGAAACCGCATGTTTCGTCGGCTTCCTGTTGCTTTCACACGGGACACTCGCCGCGCCCGGCAACTGTGCCGATAAAGGTAATTGCGGCGACCATCCAGATGGGGGTGGCTCACAACCGGCCGCTTACTTCGAAATTTCCAGCGATACCCGTTTTACCAAGAAAGTGCGCCCCGAGTCTTTTCACGCGCCCAACAACATTGGCACGGGTCTCGACGCTCCACTTTTTAACACCCCCCAGGGCGGCCCACCCATCTCCAGCATGAAGGGCTCGGGCGCAATCAGTAACGCCAGTTTTGCGGATGTCCCTGTTCCCGCCACACTCTCCCTGATCGGCCTGGGCCTGGCTGGCCTTGTATGGTCAAGACGCAGGAAACGCTGAAAAGACGTACTCACCCGGGATAATTCGACCAATAAAAAAGCCCCCGCGGGGGCTCTTTTATTTGGTAGGACTACCCAGATTGATCAGAACAGCCCAGGGGCTGTTCTGACCCCTGCGGGGCGCAGTCGCTGCGCTCCCGCGTCAAAATCGCTCCTTTGGTCGCGATTTTTCGAACGCCAGTTCTCACCGACGGATACTCCGGCCAAACAAAAAACCCCCGCCGAGGGCGAGGGTTATTTGTTTGGTAGGACTACCCAGATTCGAACTGGGGACCTCTACCATGTCAAGGTAGCGCTCTAACCAACTGAGCTATAGTCCTGGAAAGGCTGCGCATTATAGGCCCAGCGGCGGGGCCTTGCAACCGGGATGGAATGCCATAATGGCCAGTGAAATCAAGGAGTTCGGGGAGGTGTCGGCAGCCATTACCGCGGCTACGGGCGCCGCGTTCGAGACCCTCAGGGCTGAGCCGCTGGGCGGTGGCAGCATCAACGAGGCCTGGTGCCTGGAGGGCCGTAGCGGGCGCTATTTCGTGAAGTTCAACGACCCGGCCAGACTGGCCATGTTCCAGGCCGAGGCGGAGGGGCTGGCGGAACTCGCGACGGCCGCTGCCCTCCGGGTACCGCAGGTCATCGCGGTGGGTGCCGGACAGCGGGCCTGGTTGGTGTTGGAACAAATCGACTTCCAACGCGCCACGGTCGCCGGCCAGCAACTCCTGGGGGAGCACCTGGCGGCCCTGCACCGACACCAGGCGGAGCGCTTCGGCTGGCACCGGGATAACACCATCGGCGCCACCCCACAGCCGAATGGCTGGTACGACGAGTGGCTGGTGTTCCTGCGCGACCAGCGGCTGGCCTTCCAGTTACGTCTGGCAGAGCGCAGCGGGGCCTCCGCACGGCTGCTGCAGCCGGGCTGGCGACTGCTGGACCACCTGGCCGACTTCTTTCCCGGTTATTGCCCGGTCCCCTCCCTCCTGCACGGCGACCTGTGGGGCGGCAACTGGGCCGCGGACGCGCAAGGTCGGCCGGTGATTTTTGACCCCGCGGTGTATTACGGCGACCGCGAGGCCGACCTTGCCATGACCGAACTTTTTGGCGGGTTTGGCCGGCACTTTTACCACAGTTATCGCGAGCGCTGGCCGCTGGACCCCGGCTACGGAATTCGCCGGAAGCTGTACCAGCTGTATCACATCCTGAACCACTACAATCTTTTCGGCGGCGCATACGGTCAGCAGGCGCAGGGCATGATAGAACAATTGCTGGCAGACATCGGGCGGGCCTAGCCGGAGGAACAAGCATGCAGATTCACCTGAGCGCAGAAGAGCAAAAATTGCAGCAGGAGGTGCGCGCCTATATGCGGGAGCTGATGACACCCGAGCTGCGGGAGGAAATGAAAGACCCGGACCTCAGAGAGGGCGGCGGTCCGGAGTTCCGCAAACAGTTTGCCCGTATGGGTTCCGACGGCTGGATCGGGCTCAGCTGGCCAGAGGAACTGGGCGGTCGCAACCTGTCTCATGTGGAGCAGTACATCTTCACCGATGAGGTGGTACGCTCCGGTTTCGCCTACCCCTTCCTCACCACCGAGGCCATTGCCCCACACCTGGCAAAAAACGCCAATCCCGAGATCCGGGACGAGGTGGTGGGCGGCATCAAGCGGGGCCAGGTCGTGATTGCCATCGGCTACTCAGAGCCCAATGCGGGCACCGACCTGGCCAGCCTCACAACGAAAGCGGAGCGTGACGGCGACGACTGGATTATCAACGGCCAGAAAATGTGGACCAGCCTGGCCAATTTCGCCGATTACGTATGGCTCGCCGCCCGCACGGATCCGGACCCGGAGAAAAAACACAAGGGCCTGACGATGTTCCTGGTGCCCACCGATGCCGAGGGCTTCTCCCACACGCCGGTGCGCACCATGGGGGTGCGCACCAACGCGACCTACTACAGCGACGTGCGCATCTCTGACAAGTACCGCGTGGGCGAGGTCAACGGTGGCTGGCAGCTCATTACCGGGCAGCTGAATATCGAGCGCCTTTCCCTGGTGACCCACGGCCAGGTGGATTCCCTGTACCAGGAGGTCTGTGAGTGGTCCGCCGCCACCCCGGCGCCCGGTGGTGGCCGGCTCATCGACCAGTCCTGGGTGCAACACAACCTGGCCCGGGTCCGCGCCGGACTGGAAGTGATCAAACTGATCTGCTGGAAGCAGGCCTGGTCCATGGACCAGGGCGCACTGGACATGGCAGACGCCTCCATGGCCAAGGTCTACGGCACCGAATTTTTTGTTGAATTGTACCGTCTGCTGTTGGAGGTCATGGGCCAGGCTGGAACCATCGCCGCCGACTCTGCGGGCGCGATACTGCAGGGCAAGCTCGAATCGCGCTGGCGGGTGGGTTCAATCCTCACTTTCGGGGGTGGCTGCAACGAAATTCAACGCGACATCATCGCCATGGCGGGGCTCTGGATGCCCCGCACACGCTAGGAGACGGCCCATGGATTTCACGATTCCCGAAGCACTCGACAGCGCCCGGCAACTGGCGCAACAGATTCTGAACGACTTCACCGCGCCGGAACAGCTGCAGGCGGTGGAGCAGTCCGGGGCACACTTTGACCACGCCCTGTGGCAGGCACTGGCCGAGGCCGGACTGCTGGGGCTGGACATTCCCGAGGCCCACGGTGGCATCGGCCTCGGTTTCTATGCCCTGGGCCTGCTGTGTGAAGAGGTGGGTCGCACCGCCGCGCCCCTGCCCATAGTGCCGGTGCTGGCCAGTGCCGCCAGCACCCTGCAGCGCTTTGCCGATGAAGCACTTCACGAGGCCTGGCTACCCGGAATCACACGGGGCGAAGTGCTGGTCAGCGCGGCCCTGGAGGAATACCTCAATCCTGATCCGGCAGCCCCGTCGACCCGCGCCAGCGCCGACGGCGACGGATACCGGCTCAGCGGCAGCAAGATTTGCGTGCCCCTGGCAGGCGAGGCGCAACGCATCCTGCTGTCGGCCAGGGCCGAACACGGACTGGTGGTGGCCCTGCTGGATCCAGGCAGCGCCGGGGTCCAGCTTTATCCACAGCGGGTCACCAGTGGCGAAACACGCCATGAGCTGGTGCTGGAAGAGGTGGCCATCGATGCCGCGGACATAGTCGCCAGCGGTGACCAGGCGCTGGCGGCCATGCAATGGGCCCGCGAGGCCACCCGGGCGGCCCTGTGCGCTTCGGTGGTGGGACTGTGTGACCGCATGATGCGCATGACCGGCAGCTACACCTCGGAGCGACAGCAGTTCGGTCGCGCCGTCGCCACCTTCCAGGCCGTGAGTCACCAGGTGGCGAACTGCTATATCGATACCGAGTGCCTGCGCCTGGTCACCCAGCAGGCCCTGTCCCTGCTGGACGCCGGGCAGCCCGCCGGAGAAGCGGTCACCATTGCCAAGATCTGGTGCGGCGATGCCAGCCACCGGGTCAGCCAGAGCGCCCAGCACTGCCACGGGGGCACCGGCGTGGACCGCGATTACCCCCTGTACCGGTTCTGCCTGCAGGCGCGGCAACTGGAACTGAGCCTGGGCAGCAGCGCCCAGCTCACGGGCGAGTTGGGCCGGGCCATCGCCGCCGGCTACGCCGCGTGAACCAGCGCCTGCTACTGTGCAGTTTCTCTGTCCTGCTGTTGCTGGTCGCCTGCGGCGACCACTCCGACCGTGCGCCGGGACCGCCGTCCCTGCTGACGGTGCGCTCCACCGCCGCACCCGAGGGCCCTGCCGGTGTCATGAGCGAACTGGTATTCCCGGTGTTCATGGACGGCCCCCAGGAGCGCGCGGTGGTTGTCCGCTACCAGAGTCGCGACCTGGAGGCCCGGGTCGACGAGGACTACCTGCCGGTGCAGGGGGAACTCACGATCCCGGCTGGACAGGTGGAAGGGAGCATTGTGGTGGAGTTGCTCGGGGACGCGACCGAGGAGGTGGCGGAACGGTTCGAGCTGCAGCTGACCCTGGAGGGCAATGCGCAGCTCACCGCGGACACCGCCATCGGCACCATCGCCAATGACGACGGCCGCTGTGACAGCCCGTTCAACAAGGAGCCCAATCCCTGGATCCTGCCGACCGGCAGCGACCCGCTGAATTACGCCCACCGCGGCGGCGTGATCGATTTCCCGGAAAATACACTTTACGCCTATTACGAGGTGGCGCGGGCCGGGGCGGACGTACTGGAGATGGACGTCTACCAGACCGCGGACAACGAGTTGGTGATCCTGCATGACCTGGATGTGGACCGCACAACCGACGGCAGCGGCAACGTGGTGGACCTGACCCTGGCCGAGTTGCGCGCGCTGGATGCCGCCTACTGGTTCGTGCCAGGTCGCGGTACGCCGCACGACGCCGCGGAGGGGGACTACGTCTTCCGCGGCATCGCCACTGGTGACAGGCCACCGCCCCCGGGCTACCGGGCCAGTGATTTCCGCATCCCCACCCTGGAGGAGGCCCTGCAGGCCTTCCCCCGGGAACTGATCAATATCGAGTTGAAGCCGGACCAGGACGGGGTCGGCGACTACGAGCGGCAGATCGCCGAGCTGTTGCTGCAGTACGGCCGCACCAGCGACCTGATCGCCGCTTCCTTCGTCGACGCGGCGGCCAACAACTTCAAGGCGGTGGCGCCCTGCATTCCCACCTCTGTACCGCTCCAGGAGGGCGTCGTCCTGGTCCTGGGCAGCTATGGTCCGGACCTGTCCCTGCCGCCGATTCCAAACCATGTGGCCTTCCAGATACCCCGCAATGGCAACCAGATCTCCCAGTTGCCGCCCAGCCTGCACATCGAGGTGGCCACCCCGGACCTGGTGGCGGATGCACACGCGGTGAATGTGGCGGTGCAGGTGTGGACCATCAACGACTGCCAGGACATGCTCGACATGATCGCGCTGGGGGTGGACGCCATCATGACTGACCGACCGCTGCTGCTGGAGGAGTTGCTGAACACGCCACCCGGGGAGCGGCGCTGCGACTGATCCCCGCCTGCGCGGGGATGACGATACGGCGCGGGGATCGCGCTTCAGAACAAGGCGTCCTCAATCGGCCGTGGGAAAAACCTGCCTGCCCGCCAGGTAGGTGGCCTGCACCCGGTTTTTCCAGATATCAGCCTCGGGCACTTCGAAGTAGTCGTCCCGCACCAGGATGAAATCAGCGTAATACCCCGGCAGCAGTTTGCCGATGTGCTGCTCCTGGTGGGCGGCCCAGGCCGCGTCCTCGGTGAACAGGGACAGGGCCTGGGCCCGGCTCAGCTTTTCCTCCGGCAGCCAGCCGCCCGGGGGCCGGCCCTCGCGGTCCTGGCGGGTCACCGCCGCGTGCAGGCCGTAGAAGGGATTCGGCGGTTCTACCGGGAAATCCGAGCCACCGGCCATCGGCGCACCACTCGCCAGCAGGCTGTGCCAGGCATAGGCCCCGGCCAGGCGCGACGCACCGAGCCGGTCGCCCGCCATGTTCTTGTCGCTGGTGGCGTGGGTGGGCTGGATGGAGGCGACGATGCCGCTGGCGGCAAAGCGGGGAATGTCTGTCGGGCGCAGGACCTGGGCGTGCTCCACCCGGTGGCGCAGGGCGCGGCTGTCGTGGCGCTCGATAAGTTGCTCATACAGGTCCAGTACCCGGTCATTGGCCAGGTCGCCGATGGCGTGGGTGTTGACCTGGTAGCCCGCCTGCATGGCCCGGTCCATGTGGTGTTCCAGTTCCTGGTCGGTCAACAGCAGCAGGCCCCTGTACCCGGGCTGGTCGCTGTAATCGGCGAACAGCGCCGCCCCGCGGGACCCCAGCGCACCGTCAGCGGAGATCTTCACGCTGCGAATTTCCAGCAGGTGCTCCTCGTCCAGCAACGGTCCCTCCGCCAGGTAGGCGTCATTATCCGGATCCAGCACGTGCAGCATGCCGTAGACCCGCACCGGCAGGCGGTCGTCGCGACGCAACTGCAGGAAGGCACGCACTTCCTGCGCGGTGATGCCCGCGTCGTGGACCGAGGTCAGGCCAACCCGGGCCAGGTCCTTGAGGCCGGTCAGCTGCAGGGCGGCCATCTGATCATCGGTGGGCGCGGGCAGGGCCGCGAACAGGGCGTCCCTGGCATTGTCCACCAGCACCCCGGTGGCCCTGCCCCGTGCATCGCGAATGATCTGCCCGCCCTCGGGATCGGGGGTGTCGTCGCCGATGCCCACCAGTGCCAGGGCGGCGCTGTTGGCCCACAGGGCGTGGCCGTCGACGCGCTCGAGCACCACGGGAGTGTCACCGCTGACGGCGTCCAGGCTGTCGCGATCCGGGAACGCCTTGCCCGGCCACAATACCTGGTTCCAGCCGCGGCCATAGATATAGGCAGCACCGGGGTGGGCCTGGATAAAATCAGCCACGGCCTGGGCCGCTGCCGCCTCGCTGGACACACCCACCAGGTCGACGGCGTTCAGGGCGCGGCCGTGCCTGCTGATATGGCCATGGGCGTCGATCAGGCCCGGCAACAGGGTCGCGCCGGCACCGTCGATGCGCTGGTCTGCACGGCTCGCGGCGGCGGCCTGCTCGCTGTCGTACAGGCGGGTGACCCGGCCTGCATCGAACTCCAGGGCCGCAAAACGAACGACCTTACCCTTGTCCATGGTGTAGCCGGTCACGTTGTGTACCAGGGTCGAGGCAAAGGCGGTCAGTGGCAGCAGCAGGGCCGCCGTGAGCATGGATTTCTTCATCGGGGTCACACGTAGTTGTTGGCGCGGAACCATTCTACGGAATCGCGTATGGCGGTTTCCAGCGGCGTTTGCGGCAACCCCAGTTCCGCTATGGCCTTGCCCGGATCCATAAAACCCTGCTGCAGCACGTACATGGTGTTCTTGAGGGTAGTTACCGGCGCCCTGCCGGTGATCTTCGACACGAACTCGGCGATCTTAGCCACCCGGATCATGGTTGCAGCGGATACTTCCCGGGTGGCCACGTCCGGCACCCCGGCGATCTCACCGATCAGGCGCAACAGGTCGCGGTTGTTGTAGTTGCCGTCGCGGTTGGACAGGATATAGGACTCTCCGATGCCGCCCTTGTCCATCGCCAGGATATGACCCGCGGCCACGTCGCGCACATCCACCGCCGGCACGCCGCCCTGCCAGTAGTTTTTCATCTTGCCCTGCAGGGTGCGCAGTACCATGGTGCCGGTCGGCGTCGGGGCCCGGTCGCCCGGGCCGAAGGGCAGGCCCGGCAACACCAGGGTCGCCGGCAGCCCGTCGGCCACCAGGCCTTTCACCACATGGTGACTGATGAACTTGGACAGGATGTAATCGCTGGCCCAGGGCCAGCCATTGAACCGGGTCTGCTCGTTGGCCAACTCGCCGCCACCGGGAATGCCGATGGCGGCAACGCTGCTGGTGTAGACCACTTTCTCGACCCCCGCCGCCAGGGCGGCCTGCATCATATGCTGCGCCCCGTCCACGTTGATCTTGTAGTGCAGGTTCGGATCGCGGGTCCAGATCGCAAACAGGGCCGCCAAGTGATAGAGCTGCTCGACCCCGCTCACGGCGCGTTGCAATGACTCCGGATCGAGCACGTTACCCTCCACGATCTCCACCTCCATACCGTGCAGGGGAGAGCGGTCCTCGCCGGGCATGACCATAACCCGCACGGTATCACCGCGTTCCAGCGCCAGTCGGGTGACATGGTTACCAATAAAACCGGTGGCTCCGGTTATCAGGACTCTGGCCATTTTCGCTCCTTAATTCTCTGTTGCCATTCCCCGTGTGAGGGCTGATCTGCGGCGCCAGGCAGGGCGGCTCAGGCCAGACCTCGCGGCTTTTAATATCCGATTAAATCTATCAAGAATATTTGTAATCACAAAATAGTCTAAGAATCGGCCTTTAATTTGCGTTCAAGCCTTCGCTTTCTCAAATCAGGTGCTTTTTCGGCTTGTTTTAATAGTAATTTTTCATAAAAAGCATAGCTTGTAATTCGAAAAGTACTATAAAAACAGGGCTTCCCGGCACCTCCCGACAGCGCCATCTGCCGCCGCGAAGACGCGATGCTATACTCGGCTCAATGTCGGGCCGTAGCCGTATAAGAAGCCATAAGTGGTGAGCTTGACGACCTCCGGCGCGACGCTGGTGAGTTCCCGGGAACTCGCGACGCACCGCTTTGTGATGCAGTTCCCTGATAACTCGTTGCCTGGATCAACAGGGAGAACGCTGTATGAAACGCCACTACTACATCAGTGATGACCTGGACGACCTGGAAACCGTCGAGCAGGACCTCGAGGCAGCGGGTGTCACCACACCCCAGATTCACGTCCTCAGTGAAGACGACGCCGGCGTGGAGCAGCACCACCTGCACCAGGTCGAGGCGGTGCTGAAAAAAGACGTGGTGCACGGCACCGAGATCGGCGCGGTCGTCGGGGTACTGGGCGCGGCACTGGTGCTGGCCATCGCATACTTCTCCGGTATCACCGAGAGCTACACCTGGGTTCCCGCCATTTTCCTGGCCATCATTGTGTTGGGCTTCTGCACCTGGGAGGGGGGCCTGATCGGAATCCAGGAGCCGCACACGGATTTCCGCCGCTTCCAGGAGGAGTTGCACGCGGGCAAGCACGTACTGTTCGTGGACGTGGACTCCGAGCAGGAGAGCATCCTGCGCAAGGTCGTGTCTCAACATCCCAAACTGCGCGATGCCGGTGAAGGCTCATCCACGCCGGGCTGGGTCGTGGGGGCACAACAGAAATGGGCGAATTTCATGAAAGTGGCTCCTTAAAGCCATACACAGGGGATAGATCTACAGGAGTTCTGCAACGGGGTCGGTATAACAACGGAACAAGAAGAACGACCAAGGAGGCTGTATGAAGCTGGTGATCGTGCTGGTGCTGTTAGTGGTGGGCTCACTGCTGTTCCACTGGTGGAGCCCCTGGTGGTTCACCCCCCTCGCCTCCAACTGGGGCACGGTCGATACCACCGTCGATATCACACTCTACATCACCGGCGCCGTGTTCGTGGCCGTCAACCTGTTCATGGCGTATGCAATTTTCAGATTCCGCCACAACCCGAAAAGACGGGCTCACTACGAACCTGAAAACAAGAAACTGGAACTGTGGCTGACCGGCATCACGGCCGTGGGCGTGGTGGCCATGCTGGCTCCCGGGCTGGTCGTGTGGGCCGATTTCGTCAACGTGCCCGAGGAGGCGGATCAGATCGAGGTGGTCGGCGAGCAGTGGCAGTGGAGTTTCCGTTTCCCCGGTGAAGACGGGGTACTGGGCGAGATCGACTCGCGCTACGTGTCGCAGGACAATCCCTTCGGCATGAGCCCCAACGACGAGGCGGGCCTGGACGACATACTGGTGCGCAGCAACGAACTGCACCTGCCCATGGACCGCCCGGTCAAGGTCAACCTGCGCTCCAAGGACGTGCTGCACGATTTCGCGGTACCGCAGTTCCGGGTCAAGATGGACCTGGTGCCGGGACTGGTGAGTTACGTCTGGTTCACCCCCACCCGCACCGGCGAGTTCGACATCCTGTGCATGGAGCTGTGCGGGATCGCCCATTACGCCATGCGCGGGAAGGTCGTGGTGGACGAAGCCGCGGACTTCCAGACCTGGCTCGCCGGGCAACCCACCTGGAGCGAAATACAGGGCCAGCCGCCGGCGGACGCCACCGTGGGCCAGGGCCAGTATACCCTGTGCGCCTCCTGCCACGGGGCACAGGGTGAGGGCAATCCCGCGCTCAACGCGCCGCGCCTGGCGGGTCAGCCGGCCTGGTACCTGGAGCGGCAGCTGCACTATTACCAGGACGGGGTGCGCGGCAGCCATCCGCAGGACCAGTACGGCCAACAGATGGCGCCCATGGCGCGGGTTCTGGCCGACGAGAATGCGATCCGCAATGTCGCCGCCTACATCGAGACGCTGTCGCCGCCGCCGGCCGCCGGCACCCTGGGCGGCGACCCCCTGCGCGGGGAGCGCCATTACACCAGCTGCGGCGCCTGTCACGGCAGCGCCGCGCAGGGCAACTACGCCCTGCAGGCGCCGCGCCTGGCTGGCCAGCAGGACTGGTACCTGAAACGGCAGCTGGAGAATTTTCGCCAGGGTATTCGCGGCACCCACGAAGACGATAACTACGGTCACCAGATGGTGCTGATGGCGCGCTCGCTGCAGAACGAGCAGTCCGTCGACGACCTGCTGGCCTATCTGGACACCCTGTAGGGACCGGGAGAAACACCATGCAAAATGTCGCCGTTGCCGACCAGATCCAGCATCTGCACGACCCGGACACCTTCATCACGAAGTACGTCTGGAGCCAGGACCACAAGGTCATCGCCATCCAGTACGGCCTGACCGCCGTCTTCGTGGGTCTGGTGGCGCTGGTCCTGTCCGGGCTGATGCGCCTGCAACTGGGTTTCCCGGACACCTTCGATTTCATCGATCCCAACTCCTACCTGCAGTTCGTTACCATGCACGGCATGATCATGGTGATCTACCTGCTGACTGCCCTGCTGCTGGGCGGCTTCGGCAATTACCTGATCCCGCTGATGGTCGGGGCCCGGGACATGGTGTTCCCGTACATGAACATGCTGAGTTACTGGTTCTACCTGCTGTCGGTTCTGGTGCTGCTGTCCAGCTTTTTTGTGCCGGGGGGGCCGACGGGCGCCGGCTGGACCCTGTATCCGCCACAGGCCATCCTGCAGGGCACCCCCGGCTACGACTGGGGCATCATCCTGATGCTGCTGTCCCTGGCGATTTTCATCGTGGCCTTCACCATGGGCGGCCTGAACTACGTCACCACCGTGCTGCAGGCCCGCACCCGGGGCATGACGCTGATGCGCATGCCGCTCACTGTCTGGGGCATCTTCACCGCCACCGTGCTCGGCCTGTTGGCTTTTCCCGCGCTGCTGGTCAGCGCGATCATGATGATGCTCGACAAGACCCTGGGCACCAGTTTCTTTATGCCGGCGCTGGTCTCGCTGGGCGAAAATCTCGATTACTCCGGGGGCAGCCCGGTGCTGTTCCAGCACCTGTTCTGGTTCTTCGGCCACCCGGAAGTCTATATCGTCGCCCTGCCCGCCTTCGGCATGGTGTCCGACGTCCTGGCGACCCACGCGCGCAAGAACATCTTCGGCTACCGGATGATGGTGTGGGCCATCGTGGCCATCGGCGGCCTCAGCTTTGTGGTCTGGGCGCACCACATGTACGTGAGCGGCATGCACCCGGCCTTCGGCTTCTTTTTCGCCACCACCACCCTGATCATCGCGGTACCCACGGCGATCAAGGTCTACAACTGGGTCCTGACCCTGTGGCAGGGCAATATTCACCTCACGGTGCCGATGCTGTTCGCCATCGGCTTTATCTTCACCTTTACCCACGGCGGCCTGACCGGCCTGTTCCTGGGCAATGTGACCATTGATCTGCCACTGTCGGATACTTACTTTGTGGTGGCCCACTTCCACATGGTGATGGGCGTGTCCCCCATCATGGTGCTGTTCGCCGCGATCTACCACTGGTACCCGCTGATCACCGGCCGCATGTTCAATGAAACCCTGGGCAAGGCGCACTTCTGGTTCACCTTCCTGGGGACCTACGCCATCTACCTGCCGATGCACTATCTGGGTGTCCTCGGGGTACCGCGGCGTTACTTCGCCATGGGCAGCACCGACTTCATTCCGGAATCGGCGGTCTCCCTGAACGCCAGCATCACCGTCTCCGCGCTGATCGTGGGCGCGTCGCAGCTGATCTTCCTGTACAACGTGTTCTGGAGCCTGCGCCACGGGGAGCGCAGTGAGAGAAATCCCTGGGGCGCCACCAGCCTGGAATGGCAGACCCCGGACGTGCCGCCGAAGCACGGCAACTGGGGCCCGGAACTGCCCGAGGTGCACCGCTGGGCCTACGATTACAGCGTGCCCGGGGCGGCCGAGGACTTCATTCCCCAGAACCACCCGATCAGCGCGGGTGAGGGTACCGCCGGCGAGGAAGGGGGGGAGCGCACATGAATCCGTTCAAGACACTGCGCGAGAAACCCTGGATAGCACAGCCCGCAGGCCACCCGGCCGCGGCGCAACCCGGCCTCGAAGACCCCTACGGCGCAGCGCGTACGGCCCTGCGCTTCATCCTGGCCGTGGTGGGGGTGCTGTTCTTCCTGTTCATCATCACCTTCCTGTCGCGCTCCCAGTACCCGGATTTCCAGGCCCTGGCAGGCCCCCCCTGGCAGCCCTTCAGTAATCCGGGACGGCTCTGGTTCAATACGGGGTTGCTGGCTGCCAGCAGTGTGGCGATGCAGTGGGCCCTGGTCTCAACCCGGCGGGAGCAACTCAATCGCGCCGTCATCGGGATCAGCCTAGCGGTGTTTTTCGCGATCGCCTTCCTGCTGGCACAGCTGGATTTGTGGCAGCACCTGCAGTCGCTGGGCTTTTATATCAACAGCAATCCGGCCAACAGTTATTTCTACCTGCTGACCGCGGTACATGGCCTGCACATCATCGGCGGCCTGCTGGTGCTCACCAACGTGGTGTTCCGGGTCTGGTACGACGGTCGCGGCAGCAGCCTGTGGCGTCCCCTGCAGCTGTGCGCCACCTACTGGCATTTCCTGTTCGGGGTATGGCTGCTGCTGTTCGCCCTGCTGACGGCTCCGGCCGATACCATCAACACCCTGGCGGCACTGTGCGGTTTCTGAGGACGAGATCATGGCGATAACAGGCGACAGCAAGACCAGCGACTTCGCCCGGCCCGGGCTGGGCGGCGTGGTAGCCGACTGGAGCTCGGACAAGCAGGCCTTCGACATGCCCTGGGGCAAGTTGATGATGTGGATTTTCCTGCTCTCGGACACCTTTATTTTCAGCATTTTCCTGACCGGCTACATGAATGTGCGCCTGTCGGCCACCGACAGCTGGCCCAACGCCAGCGAGGTCTTCGCCCTGACCCTGTTCGGCGTCCACCTGCCGCTGATCCTGATCGCCATCATGACCTTCGTCCTGATCACCTCCAGTGGCACGATGGCCATGGCGGTGAATTTCGCCTACCGCGGTGACCGTCGCAAAACGGTCCTGCTGATGGCGGCCACCGCTGTGCTGGGCGCATCATTTGTCGGCATGCAGGCCTTCGAATGGACCAAGCTGATCATGGAAGAGGGCATACGGCCCTGGGGCAACCCGATGGGCGCCGCCCAGTTCGGCTCGACCTTTTTCATGATTACCGGCTTTCACGGCATGCACGTGACCGCCGGGGTCATCTACCTGAGCATTGTGGCGCGGCGGGTGGCGCGGGGTGATTACGAACAGAAAGGATACGCGATCGTCGAAATCGCCGGCTTGTACTGGCACTTCGTCGACCTGGTATGGGTTTTCATCTTCGCCTTCTTCTACCTGTGGTAACGACAGCGAGGTGCAGCAATGACTGAAGCAACGGGCCAGCAACACCCGATCGGCATCTACCTCAAGATATGGGCGCTGCTGTTCGTCCTGTCGACCATGTCCTACCTGGTGGACTGGTTCCACCTCCAGGGCTATCTGCGCTGGTTCCTGATCCTGCTGTTCATGTTCCTCAAGGCGGGATTCATCGTGGCCATTTTCATGCACCTGTCATGGGAGCGACTGTCGTTGAAGTGGACCCTGGGCCTGCCGATCATCGCTATCATGGTGCTCATACTGCTGATGTCCATCGAGGGTGATCACACCTACCTGACGCGGCACCTGTTCTTCGACCGCTGAGCCGTGAAGCTGTCCACCCGCGCCCGTATGCTGGTTGGTTTCCTGCTGGCCAATGGCGCAATTCTGTCGGTCGCCGCCATCCTGGTCCTGACCCGTCCGTCACCGCCGCCGCAGATCCAGGGCGTGCTGCTGGGCGAATCCCGGGCCCTGCCGGAATTCAGCCTGCTCGATCACCACGGCGAGTCCTTTCACCGTGACGACCTGCTGGGCCACTGGCACCTGGTGGCCTATGGCTTCACCAGCTGCCCGGATGTCTGCCCCACCACCCTGAGTCAACTGGATCGCTTCCTGAAACTGCTGGGACCCGACACCGAGGCACCGCGCATCCTGTTCTACAGCGTGGATCATCGCCGTGACACCGCCGACCAGCTGGCGAGCTATGTGCCCTATTTCAACCCCGCTTTCATCGGCCTGACCCACGTTGACGATCCGCAAAACCCGCACCTGCCCTTCGAACAGGGTCTGGGTATCCGGGCCCGGCTGGAGCCCCGGGATGGTGACGACGGCTACGATGTGCTGCACGGTGTCAACCTGCTGCTGCTCAACCCGCAGGCGGAACTGGTGGCCATATTCAAGCCGCGCCTGACCGCGCCCGGGGTTCAGTCCTTTGATCCGCAGCAGCTTGTTTACGACTACCGCGCGGTCCACGACTACCGCGGTACCTGATAGCCGCTACACTTGGCTGGTACGCAGCAACCGCGGAGCAGATAACCATGTTTGAAAACGAACACCCCGCACGACGGGCGTCACTCCTGTCGCGGGAATACACCCGGACCCACAATCGCGCAGGCTGGCTCGGCCTGTGGCGAGATGACGCCTGTATCGAAGACCCGATCGGCATATCCCACATCGACCCGGTGGGCAAAGGCCACCGGGGCAAGGAAGCCATCGCGGCGTTCTACGACAACTTTATCGCGCCGGCGAATATCGACCTGGAAATCAAGAACTCCTACGTGGCCGGCAACGAGGTCGCCAACCAGGTAGAGATCACCGTGGTCATACCCAGCGGCGACGGCAAGGCCCTGCAACAGAAGGTACACGGCGTGTTCGCCTACGCGGTGGACGACGAGGGCAAACTGTATTCCATGCGCGGCTGGTGGGATGTCAATGACCCCATCAACGCCATGACAGAAATCGAGCTCGACGGGGAGACCGGCAGCTGAGTTCAGCTCCCGACATTGTCCTGGTCGGGGCCCGCACGGTTCGCCAGGGCACCGGCCCCTTCGTGGCCGCGGCGCTGGCCGCAGGCGGTGCCCGCATAGCGGCCATCGTCGGGACCTCAAAGGCGTCGGTGGAGTCCGCACGGCAGGACCTCAAACAGCGATTCGGGCTGGAGTGCGCCACGTTTACAGTGCTGCAGGATGCGCTCGATACAGTCCGGCCCACGGCCGTGGCGCTGTGCTCGCCGTGGCGGGTACACGCGGAACAGCTGGCGCAGGTGGCCGCGAACCACTGCCACTGCCTGGTGGAAAAGCCCCTGCTGTGGCCAGCCACCTGGGCGGCGGCAGAGCGTGCCATCGAGGCCTTCGAGACACGCGGACTGCTGCTGGACATGATCACCCAGTGGCCGGCGACACTGTCGGGCTGGGAGGTATTGCACGGCGCCCGCCCCCGACACATCGAATCCTTCCACATGCGCCTGAGTCCCCTGACGCTGGACGACAAGGCCATCCCGGACGCCGCACCGCATTTCATCAGCCTGCTGCAGGCCCTGCTGGGTACCGGCGACTGCGAGGAGGTGTCGCGGGAACGGGACCGGGACGAGCTTACCGTGTCCTGTCGCTACCGACACCGGTCGGGCAGCAGCCGGGCCCGGTTGCAGCTGCGGGCCTGCCCCGAGCGCCCGCGGCCAGCCTGGTACCAGATCAACGCGCTGCGCGCCGACCGCGAGGTGGACCTGCCGGAATACCGGCAGTGGCTGGTCGCTGGCGGGCAGCGTGCTGCGCTGGCCGATCCACTGGAGGTGGTGGCGGCTGAGTTCCTGCGCAAACTGGCTGCCGGCGAGGGCACCGATGGCCAGGCCCTGCGCGCGGCGCACCGCAACCTCCTCCAGTTGGCCGGCTGAAGCCAGCGACCCTGTGCGCCGGGCTGTCGCGGGAAGTGTAACCGCGCTTGTTGTATCGGGTTTCATTCCCTAGAATTCACGGCTAACCCCCCCGCATCGCACGCCCGTCGTGCCCGAGGTATATTTTGACCGACAGTATCCCCCTGACCGACCTGGACGCACCCAAACCGGAGCCGGGCGAACAACTGGAACTGGACAGCATCCACGACTTTGCCAGCAAGCTGACCCTGCCCGCGTCCCTGGACGCCCTGAAACACTACGTACGCTGGCAGGTGGCGCAGCGCAATGCCCGGGACACCGAAGCCACCGCCCTGGACCCGTCCCGGGTGCCCGACTTTGCCCCGATTTCCATCAACCTGGACCTGACTACCGCATGCAACTACGCCTGCGATCACTGCGTGGACCTGGACATCCTGAACACCGGCATCCGGTTCGAGCACGACAAGCTGCTGGCTTCGCTCAAGCTGATGGCCGAGCGCGGCATGAAGTCGGTGATCGTTATCGGCGGCGGCGAGCCGACCCTGTACCCGAAATTCGAGGAAATCATCCGCTTCATGAAGGACCTGGGGCTGCAGATCGCCATCGTCTCCAACGGCACCGGCAACAGGAAAATTGCCCAGGTGGCTGACTGCATGGACAGCGGCGACTGGGTGCGCCTGTCACTGGATTCCGGTACCGACCCGACCTTCCAGGCCATGCACAAGCCGCGCAAGTCCTTCACCCTTGAGGGCATCTGCGAGGTGGTACCGGAGATCAAGGCAGCCAATCCTGACCTGACAGTGGGTTTTTCCTACATCGTGACCTGGGCCGGAGCCCACATCAACGATACGGACATTGTCGAGAACCTGGACGAAATTGCCCGCGCGGCGCGCCTGGCCCGGGACAACCAGTTCAGCTATATCAGTTTCAAGCCCTTCCTGACCCGGGATGAATTGAACAATGCGGAAGTCATCGACATCCAGCAGAAAGAGGAAATGGCCGCGATTGTTGCCCGCATACAGGCCCAGGTAGACCAGGCCGTCGCGCTGGAAACAGACAGCTTCAAGGTGCACCGCAGCACCGGCCTGAAAGCCATGCTGAAAGGCCAGACCCAGACCCTGGCCCAACAGCCGAGACAGTGCCACATGCAGTTCTTCCGCCAGGTGCTCAGCCCGCTGGGGCTCTACAACTGCCCGGTATACCGTAACCAGGACCACGGTCTGCTGGGGGACAAGAACGCCAATGCAACCGTCAAGACCTACGACGCCACCCGCGCTGTCACCGCTGACCTGATCCGGAATTTCAACGCCACCACCGAGTGCGAGAAGGTCACCTGCCTGTATAACGACGTGAACTGGTGGATCGAGCGCCTGATCCAGCACCCGGAACAGCTGGACAGGCTGCAGGCCGACGCGGAATCCGAGGCGGACTACTTTCTGTAGATAATGGCAAGATAGAGGGCCGCTGGGCGGGAGGACCGCTGTGGGGGCGTCGGCGGCCATGGACGGCCGCAGCCGAGCTGGGCAGGACGCCCTGCTTCAAGCGGTCCCCACAGCGGCCTTCCCGCCCAGCGGACCGGTTCCTATGACGATTGTCGCTGACAGAGCTGTTCCAGGCAGGCGGCGTAGACCCTATCCACCGTCACCCGGGTCATGCAGATCTGCTCCTCCAGCGGGCAGACTTTCTTGTGACAGGGACCGCAGGGCACATCCACCCTGACGATGGTCTCCCGGCTGTGGCTGGTATCGGTCCAGCGTTGTTCGGTGGGGCCGAACACCGTGACCCGGGGTACCTCGAATGCGCGGCCGAAGTGTCGCGGCCCGGTGTCGTTACCGAGCAGCAGCTGGCTGCGGGCAATCAGTGACTTGAGTTCACCCAGGCTGAGGCAGGGATCGATCAGCAGGGTGGCGGGCTCCTGCATCGAGTCCACGATCGCCTGGGCCAGGGGCTCTTCTCCCGGCCCCGGTGGAATAACGACGGTCGCGCCCTGCTCCCTGACGAGACGGTCCGCCACCGCGGCGAAGCGCTGTGGGTCCCAGCACTTGGATGCCCCGAAGTTGGCTCCCGGGCACAGCACCACCAGCCTGGCCGACGAATCGACGCCGGCCGCCGCCAGCCGGGAGACTACCGCCTGGTCGCAACCAGGGGTGGTAAACAGGGTCAGCCCGTCCCCGGGGTGGTCGCAGCCGAGGTAGCGCGCCAGCACGGCGTAATAGTCCACCAGCGGCATGGGCTCATAGCCCTTGCCGCGGCGATTCGGCACCGGCACGCGGTCGGTGAGCAGCAGGCCGCGCCCGTCACGGCTGAAACCCACCCGGCGTCGCGCCCCGCTGCGCCAGGCCAGCCACGCACTGCGCAGGGAGTTGGGCAACATCACCGCCAGGTCAAAACGGCGGCCGCGCAGCCGCGCCACCAGTTCCCGCTGCTGTTGCCTGGCCTGCGGCGTTTTTTTGCGCGGCGGCCAGAACTCGCAGTGCGCCACCCATGGGCTGCCCTCCAGCAGCCCGAACAGGTGGCGATTCATCAACAGCGTAATTTCGGCCCGGGGAAAGCGGCGAAACAATGCGTCGATAAACGGCGTCGCCATCACCACGTCACCCACCCAGGTGGGCAGGATCAACAGCACGCGATCGGGGGCGAGATTCGCCGGGGGAGTCCTGGGCATGGCGCGACGACCTGCGGTTCGGCAACGCCGGCGAGTATATATTCCCACCGCATTCCCCGCTACACTGCGTGGCACCCGCTAACATGACATACGACCGCCCTGATGAGCAGTTTCGAGAAGATTCACGTGGAACCGGCCGACCTTGTGCCCGTACTGGACGCCCGCCGCGCCGCCGGCGACATCATCGTATTCGGCAACGGCTGTTTCGACCTGCTGCACGTGGGCCATATTCGCTACCTGGAAGCCGCCCGGGCACTGGGCGACGTGCTGGTGATGGCCATCAACACCGAGGCTTCCATCCGCTTCAATCCCAACCGGGAACCGCCGATCAATCCCTGCGAAAAACGGATGGAGGTCGTCGCGGCCCTGCAGGCGGTGGATTTCGTGGTGCCTCTCGAGGCCGCCGAGCCCACGCCCCTGATCGAGTTGTTCCGGCCTCACATCCAGGCCAAAGGTACGGACTATACTCTGGAACAGATGCCCGAACGGATCGCGGTAGAAGCGTGCGGCGGGCGAATCGAATTTGTCGGCGACGAAAAAAATCACAGTTCCACCGCGCTGCGCCAGGCCTTGCGCGAGCGCGGGCAACTCTAGGGAGACCACCGGTATGAAAGTGTTTTTGGGCAGGGCGGTAGTGCTCATCCTGGCATTGCTGGCCGGGCAGGTGGCGGCCGGCACAACGGATCCCGCACTACAGGACATCCTGGCTGCGCGCAGCGAGGAAGACCGGGCCCGCGACGTGTACCGCCACCCCGCCGAAACGCTCGCCTTCATGCGGGTAAAACCGGGTATGGTGGTGGCCGAGGCACTGCCGGGTGGCGGCTGGTACAGCCGCATACTGGCCAACTACCTGGGTCCTGAGGGCACCCTGTACGGCGTCAACTACGTGGACCGCATGTGGCCGCTGTTCGGTTTCCTGACTGAGGAGACCATCGCCAGGCGCATCGCCCTGACCAAGGGTTTCCCGAAACAGGTCCGCGAGTATACCGACAATGGCATCAAGGCCGAGGGCTTCACGTTCGGCACCGTGCCCACAGGCATCGCCGGGACCGTCGACCGGGTATTGATGATCAGGGCCCTGCACAACCTGAACCGCTTCGAGGCCCAGGCCGGCACCCGCAGTCAGGCCCTGTCCGCCGTGCGTGCCATGCTCAAGGACGATGGTCTGGTGGGCGTGGTACAACACCGCCTGCCGGAGTCCGCCAGTGACGACAAGGCTGACGGCAGCCGCGGCTACCTGAAGCAGTCGACGGTCATCGCACTGTTCGAGGAAGCCGGTTTCGAACTGGTGGACCAGAGCGAGATCAATGCCAATCCAAAGGATCAACCCGGGCCCGAGGACGTGGTGTGGCGACTACCGCCGTCCTACAGCGGCACCGGTGAGGATCCCGCGAAACGCGCGGCGGTGGCGGCCATCGGGGAATCGGACCGCATGACCCTGCTGTTTCGCAAGGCCCCCTGACGCGCCTCTGTGCAGGCGCCCGGCGGGACGGGATGCGGGCAGCGAACGCTACAGCAGAAAATCGCTGGTCATGTCGGTGGCGACGTCCCACAACTGGCGCGCCATGGCGGCGTCGAACATATGGTGCGTGCCGCTCAGGGTAACCGGGTTGCAGTCCTCGAAATAGGCGCCGCTGACCCCCTCCAGCAGGGGGCTGGTGGCGACATAAACCTGGGTTGCGGCACCCTGCTGCGGGGTTTTCGCAATCCACGGGCCCACCCAGTCGAATCCCTTGCGAATAATCGCCGGCGCCGTGCGCGCGATGTTGGTATGGACCAACCCCGGGTGAATCACGTTGGAAGTCACGCCTGAGCCCTGCAGGCGTCGGGCCAGTTCCAGGGAGAACAGGGCGTTGGCCAGCTTCGACCGACCATAGGCCTCACCGGCATCGTAGGCCTGCTCGCCGCGCAGGTTATCAAAATCGATCCCCACCGCGGGTGCCTGGTTGTAGCCCGACTCGCTGCCCACATGCACGATGCGGCCGCGATCGGCGTCCAGCATCAGGGGCAGCAGGCGGTTGACCAGCACAAAATGCCCCAGGAAGTTGACCACGAACATTTTCTCGACACCATTCACCAACTCGATTTCACGGAAGGTATTGATACCGGCGTTCAGGATCAGCATGTCCAGCCCTACCCCCAGCATCTCAACCCGGCGGGCACAGTCCACCACCGACTGGAAATCTGACAGTTCCAGCGCCATGGGCGTGGTTCTACCGTCCACGCTGTCGCAGGCTGTGCTGGCTTTCTCCAGGGTCCGTCCGGTCCCGATCACGTGGGCGCCACGCAGGGCCAGGACGCGCAGGGTCTCGAAACCCAGCCCCGAATTGCAGCCCGTGACCAGGGCTACCTTGCCACTCAGGTCCAGCCCGGCCGTCACCTCTTCCGCGGTGGCATCCGGGCCGTAAGGGCCGGTAGGCAGGCTTCTATCGATGCTGGCCTGGGGGCGGTCTCCGGCGCAGCCACCCAGCAGGGTGGCGGAGGGCGCGACCAGCACGGCCGCAGCGGAAAACCTGAGAATCTGGCGTCGCCTGTCATCCATGGTCAGTCTCTCCAATCGTTCCTTCCCAGTGTAGACAGTCATCAGGCACAGGGCCATGTTATAACCAATGATTATTATGCGAAATAAAAAAATATCATGGGGGAATTTCTTGCCGGATGCGGCGCGGGCGTCAATACTTTCACCTGCGGCGGGGCTTGGGCGCGCATGGGGTGCCCGACACACGGGAACCCGCTGCCTACTGGGGGGACGCTGGCAGGCGCTTGTCAGAGGCGTTTGCGGCCAAGGGGACGTGATCCGGTAGCGGGCCGGAACAATACCTGGTCAGAACAATAAAGCTTTACCCCTCACAGGCCGTCGCCTCCGGGCGACGGCTTTTTTTATGTCCATGGACGGTGTGCCCCGGTCAGTGGCTTACATGCTATTCTTCGCTCACCTGATCCCTGACTCACTCCTGGATTGAGTGCAGGGGCGTCTCACTTTAATTCTAACAAGGAGACACAATGAGCAATCTGCGAGTCGGAATACTGGGAGGAGGCTCCTGGGGAACCACTGTTGCCCACCTGGTTGCGCGCAATGCACCGGTGACCATGTGGGCGCGCAATCCGGCCACCGTGGAGGAAATCAATACCCACCGCACCAACGAAACCTACCTGCCCGGTGCCGTCCTGTCCTCCCGCAACCTGGTGGCTACCAATGATATCCGCGAGGCAGTGGCCAACGCCGATGTCCTCGTCATGGGCGTTCCCTCCCAGAGTTTTCGCCGGGTGCTGGAGGAGGCCCGCGAGCACGTCCGGGCCTGGGTGCCTGTCATCAGCCTCACCAAGGGTCTGGAGCTGGACACCCGCATGCGCATGACGGAAATCATCAACGAGGTTCTGCCGGGACACCCGGTGGGCGTGCTCACCGGACCCAACCTGGCCCGGGAAATCATGGAAGGCATGGCGGCCGCCGGGGTGATCGCCATGGGCGATGAAATTATCGTGCGCGAGTTGCAATGCCTGTTCAGTTCCGGGCTGTTTCGCTGCTACACCAACACCGACGTGATCGGTTGCGAGCTGGGCGGAGTCCTGAAAAACATCATTGCCATCGCAGTGGGCATGGGTGACGGCCAGGGAGCCGGGGACAACACCCGTGCGGCGCTGATCACCCGCGGCCTGGCGGAAATCACTCGCCTGGGCGTCGCCATGGGCGGCAAGCCGGAAACCTTCGCCGGTCTGGCCGGCATGGGCGACATGATCGCCACCTGTACCAGCCCCCAGAGCCGCAACCGCCACGTGGGGGTGGAACTGGGCAAGGGCCGTCACCTGGACGAGATCATCGAGGAAATGTTCATGGTGGCTGAGGGCGCCAAGAGCGCCCCTGCGGTAATTGCCCTGGCCGAGGAGTACGGCGTCGAGATGCCCATCGCGCGCGATGTGCACCGGGTACTGAACCACGGCTGCACGCCGATGATGGCGTTCAAGGGGCTGCTGAAAGTCTCCCCCGGCGCCGAGTCAGAGCCCGGCTAGCGGGCTGGCATCCGCCAGGCAAAAACGGCAGAATGCGGCCTATGAGAATAACAGCGCTGTTCTGCCTGCTGGCTATCAGCTTCGGGGCCCAGCTGGCCAACGCCAGCTCCGCACGTTTTGCCGACCTGCCCGGCCAACCCGGACTGCGTTCCGCCTCGGCCATCGTGCTGGATGCCAACGGCAACCTGATTTACGGCAAGGACGTGAACACGGTCCGCTCCATCGCCTCCATCACCAAGCTGATGACCGCCATGGTCGTGCTCGATGCAGGCCTGGACCTGACCCGGCCGGTCACCATCACCAAAGACGATCGCGACCTGGTGCAGCTGACCGGTTCGCGGCTGGAATACGGCGCCACCCTCAGCCGCAGGGAAATGCTGTTGCTGGCGCTGATGTCCTCCGAAAACCGCGCGGCCACTGCCCTGGGGCGCACGTATCCCGGCGGCACCCGGGCTTTCGTCGCGGCCATGAACGACAAGGCGAAGGCCCTTGGCATGGACCACAGCCACTTCGCCGATCCCGCGGGCCTGCAGGTGGAAAACGTCTCCACGGCCAGCGACCTCGCTAAAATGGTGGCAGCGGCCAGCCGCTATCCGCTGATAGAGGAGGCCAGTACAACCCTCCGCATGGAGGTGCGGCCGTACCGCGGCCGGGGGCCACTGGTATACGGCAACACCAATCGCCTGCTGAAAAACGCCAGCTGGGATATCGCGCTCAGCAAGACCGGCTATATCAACGAGGCGGGACGCTGCCTGGTGATGCAGGCCAATATCGAGGGTGAGGATATATCGATCATCCTGCTTAACTCCTTCGGCAAGCTGACCCCCTTTGGTGATTCCAACCGCTTGCGCAAGTGGCTGCTGGCCAACAGCTGACCCCGGCCGGGAGAATTGATGAGACGAGTTGCGATCATGACCTTGCTGGGGCTGGGCCTTTGTAGCGCCCCGGCCGGTGCCGAGGAGTACGACCAGCTGGTACAGTCGTTTATCGGTGCCCTGAAGCTGGACGACCAGCGGGGAGACCTGCTGGATGACAGGGGCGACCCGGTGGACATCGACTTTCCCACCCTGCCCAGCCTGGGCCTGGAGGGCGAGTATCGCTACGGCGGCCAGTACATCAACTGGGGCCTGAACCCGGGCGGTAGTATTGCCTGGAAAAGCGGCGGCACCCGGATTTCCGGTGGTTTCGGCGGCAACACCGGCGCCGTGATCCGGGTGGAGATCGACAACTCCCTGTTCCTGGGCGAGTTGCACCTGGGCGGCTATGTCCGCGCCCGCCTGGGACAGGCCGTAACCGCGTACGCCGCCGCCGGCCCCCTGCTGATGTACGGCCGGATGAAGGTGGAGGACGAGCCTGACAAAGCGGAGATCGACAGCGGTGATCGAGAGCTGGAAACTTCCAGCGTGTCCGACTTCGGCGTAGGCTACTACGGCCGCATCGGCATCGATCTTGCCATTAGCGGTGAGCAGAGCGTGGGAATCGGCCTGCGCTACATGAAGAGCGAACTGGACCTGGACAAGTCGGTGGGCAAGATCGATCTCGAGGGTCCGCAGGTCATTCTGAGCTATACCGTTCCCCTGTAGCCGCAGAAAACCCACCAGTTGACTACACTGAGTGTGGAACACCAGGAGCCCGAACCGGGCTTCACTTTCTTCTGGAAACGGAGACTATCGTGATCAATCGACGCCAGTGCATGCAACTGGGAGCAGGGCTGACCGCCCTGGGACCGCTACTTTCGATGCCGGCCGGGGGCGAAGATACCTCGCCACTGATTACCAAGCCCATTCCCGGCAGCGGCGAGCATATACCGGTGATCGGTATGGGGACTTCCTCGACCTTTGATGTCGAGGGTGACGCTGAAAATCTGGCGCAGTTGACGACGGTGATGCAGGCCTTCTTTGACGGTGGCGGCAAGATCATCGACTCTTCCCCCATGTACGGAAAAGCAGAATCCCGGGTTGGTGACGTACTGCGGGCCCTGCAACCGGCGCCCGCCATCTTCGCCGCCACCAAGGTGTGGACCAACGGCGAACAGGAAGGCATTGCGCAAATGGAGGAATCCGCCCGGCGCATGCAGGTAGCGCGTTTTGACCTCATCGCGGTACACAACCTGAAGGACTGGAGAACGCATCTCGCCACGCTGAAGGAATGGAAGGATGAGGGCAAGGTTCGCTACATCGGCATCACCACCTCCCACGGCCGCAATCACGAAGAATTCCTGCAGGTGATGGCCAGCGAGCCGCTGGATTTCGTCCAGTTCAGTTACAACATCGAAGACCGGGTGGCGGAACAGAAACTTCTGCCGCTGGCCCGGGACCGCGGCATAGCCACCATGATAAACCGTCCTTACCAGCGCGGCGCCCTGTTCGGCAAGTCCCGCGGCCAGCCCCTGCCCGACGTGGCCAGGGACATCGATTGCGACAGCTGGGGACAGTTCTTTCTCAAGTTCATCACCAGCCACCCGGCCGCCACCTGCGTTATCCCGGCTACCTCGAAACTGCAGCACATGCAGGACAACATGAAGGCGAATTTCGGCCCGCTGCCCGACTCACGGCAGCGGGAAGAAATGATTCGCGCGTTCGGTTCCCTGTAGGACGTGGGTGATTCAGACGGCAACCTGCTGCAACGCGCCCTGGCACGGGCCTGCGATATCCGGCAGTCGGAGGTGCGCAGCACCCTGAGTTCCTTTGCCCTGGTGCTGATACTCATGGCGGCTTACTACATCCTGCGCCCCCTGCGGGATGCCCTGGCCAGTGAATGGAGCGACGCCCAGGTCAGCTGGTTGTGGACTTTCACCTTTTTCTTCAGCGCCGCCGCGGTATCACTGTACGGCTGGGCCGTGACCCGGGTGCGTTTTCGCGCCCTGGTGCCCTCGGTTTACGGGTTCTTCGCGGCCTCCTTCGTCGCCTTCTACCTGGGCGCCCGCCTGCTGCCCGACCGCGAATTGCTGGACAAGGCCTTCTACGTCTGGATCAGCGTCTTCAGCCTGTTCCATATTTCTGTGTTCTGGAGCTTCATGGCCGACACGTTCTCCCGGCCGCAGTCCAAGCGACTGTTCGCCTTTATCGGGGCAGGCGCCAGCATCGGCGCCATCGGCGGCCCCGCCCTGGCAACGGCCCTGGCCGGCAGTGGAAACACCGATTCGCTGTTGCTGGTCGCCAGCGTGCTGGTGCTGTGTACCCTGCCCCTGGTCCACTTCATCCAGCGCCTGAAATACAGCGAGCTGGGCAACCGCTCCGTTACGGTGGGGACTGAGGACTTCGAGTACATAGGCGGCAACCCGCTGGCGGGATTCGGCGAGTTTTTACGCAGCCCCTATCTGCTGGGCATCGGCCTGTTCATCTTCCTGTACACGGCCATCGGCTCTTTCGTGTATTTCGAATTGAAGAACCTGCTGGCGGACTATGACCGCGCCACCCGCTCCCAGATCTGGGCCGGCATGGACCTGGCGGTCAACAGCCTCACCCTGCTGGTCGCCGCCTTCGTCACCGGACGCATGGCCAAACACCTGGGACTGCCCTTTACCCTGGCTGCGGTTCCGGTATTGATCGGCGCCGGCATGCTGTTGCTGGCCCTGGTGCCTATGGTGTCGATAGTCGTTGCGGTGCAGGTCGCGCGCCGCGCCGGCAACTACGCGGTAACCCGGCCAGCGCGGGAAATGCTGTTTACCGCGGTCGATCGGGAGACACGGTTCAAGGCGAAACCGGTCATCGACATCGTCATCTACCGCGGCGGCGACATGCTCAACGCCTGGAGCTTCACCGCACTGACCCAGGGAGTGGGCCTGGGTCTCGCCGCCGTTGCCGGCGTCGGCGCCGGCATTGCCGCGGTCTGGGCGGTTGTGGGCATCTACCTGGGGCGACACTTCAACGCCCAGGATATCGACAACCCCGATTCCGCAGAGGATTAACAAGGCGCGCCGCGAATACCATTCCGCTCATTGGGTCGATTCGGCTCGATAAGAGGCCACCCAGTGGATTGCATTGACGACCAGGTTGCGGGGGGCGGGTTCCTGCCAGTTCGCGTGATAATGTCCGCCGGTATAGCCGAATCCGCGTCCGCCCCCGGGCCGTTCATAAGCCCAGGCCGTCACCTGCGGTACCCGCGCCGCCACCAGCTCCCGTACCGCGTCATTACCGGAATGAGGACCATTACCGCGATCCATGGTGCTATCGGGCGCGACGGCACTCAGGATGGGGGTAACGCCACTGCCCCCGGGTACGAAACGCATATTGAAATACCACTCGTCCTCCAGTCGAAACGGCCCGATGCCGGTGGTAATCGGGTGCACCGGGAGTTCAGCGAAGTCGGCCTCCCACATCGGGTTTACCGACCAGTGGGTTTCGAAGTAAGCGCCGACAGCCCGCATCATGGCAGCGGCGGAGGGACTGTCTTTCGGCACCTCGACGCAATAGTGCAGGGCCACCACGCCCGTGCCCTGGTCCAGCAGGCGGTTGAAGGCGGCCAGGTGCCGGTTGACCAGGTGTCCCTCGCCGCCGTCACAATACAGCACCAGGGCATCGGCATTTTCCAGCAGGCTTTCGTCCGCCGGCCAGCCACCATAGACGTTGATCGTGGCAGTGGCGGGAAAGCGCTCCCGCAGCGCCGCGGCCAGCAACTCCGCTCCCGCCCGGTGCTCGTGGGCCCAGGGGCCGTGGCTGTCCGGGCCGGCCAGGAACACCACCTTGCTGGCACGGTCGGGCGAGACCTGAACGGCATCGTGCCGGGTCACGGTCACCTCCGCTCTGCAGGCGAGCAATACCGGGACAAACAGCGCACAAATGGCACGCGCAAGCAGCGTTTTTACATACTGCTCCATGGTCAACCCGTCCTCCCGATACCAGGCTGTGACCATAGCAAGCAGGCCTCGCCGGGAAAAGAGCGGTGTGAATTGATCAACCGGCGGCGCCAGGAACACGGGATCAGTCGAATAGTTGAGCCGCAGCCGCTCGCGTGACGGTATTGCATTCCAGCGGCAGGCTCCACGGCTATACTTCACCCTTTCGACAGGATGCAGGCAGGTGAAACCGATGGCAAAGGCAGTCGACTACAAGCTGGGCCCGAATACCTTCCCGCGGGGCTGGTTTATCGTGGCGGAAGCAACGGAACTGGACGCGGGGCCCCGGGGCGTGCGCTTCTTCGGCCAGGACCTGGCGCTGTATCGCGGTGAAAGCGGGAAGCCGGTGCTGCTGGACGCCTACTGCAAACACATGGGTACCCACCTCGCCCTCAGCGACAGCGCCATGATCGTCAAAAACGGCGAGCAGATCGAGGGCGATTCCATCCGCTGCCCCTATCACGGCTGGCGTTACGGACCCGATGGCCAGGTGAACGACATCCCCTACCACGACGGCCCCTGCCCCAAGTCAGCGGCCATTCGTTCCTACCCGGTGGTGGAAAGCATGGGCTGCATCATGGCCTGGTACGATCCCGACGGCAGCGATCCCGAATTCGATGCGCCCTTCCTGCCCGAATGGGACGACCCGCAGTGGGTTCAGTGGCAGCTTGATCACCTGGGAGAGTTACCGGTTCATCCCCAGGAGATTCTCGACAACATGGCCGACGTGCGGCACCTGGGCCCCACCCACGGCGCGCCCAGCGAATACTTCGAGAACGAGTTCAAAGACCATATCTACATCCAGCGCCAGGGGGGTCCGATGCAACTGTACGGCACCTACCTGTACACCACCACCTGGTACACCGGTCCCGGTGTGCTGCTTTCCAAACAGGTCTTCGGGGACACCCTGATCTATGAACTGATTGCCAACACCCCGGTGGATGACGGGGTGTCAAAGTGCTGGCATGCCTGCCTGTACCGCGGCGCCAACAACCCGGCGTCGGAGGAAGACCGCGCGGCGGCGCGACAGGCCCAGGCCGGCGCCCTGGAGGCCTTCGGCGCCGATTTCAATGTCTGGCAACATAAAAAGCCGGCCCTGACTATCATGCAGTTGAAAACCGATGGTCCGTTCAAAATCGGCCGCCAGTGGTATTCCCAGTGGTACGACACTCCGGAAGGCATGGCATCGACCCGTGCAGCCATCAACGGCGTGATCCACACCCAGGGCATGGCCACGCCCGCGGATGCCGGTCACGCGATTGACGACGGGCTGCCTTTTTAGGCAGCCCCGGGCTTGAGTTTCAATTCGGTGCGGGCGTTCTCCGCGATCGCCCGATCGCTGAACCACCAGTAACTTGTGTCGCCGGTCAACCAGGCGTCCAGGAACGTCTTGTTGCCGCTGTCGAACCAGCGCTCACTGTTGCCGCCCGGAAAGTGCGCCATCACCCGGTCCTCGTCAGCCAGATCAACGATGACCCGCAGCGAATCGATGATGCGCGCCTCGTAGGGCGCGTCAAACATCCACACACCGCGATTGAGAGTCTCGCCGGAACCGCTCATCGGGTGCACCCCGCCGCCAATCCAGCGAGCTGCGTCGGCACCGGGGATGAACGGGTGGTAGAAGGTCACGGTGTGGGCGTCACCCCAGCGCCAGGCATCCGGGTCCTCACCCCAGTCCGCCACCAACTCCTGCCGCGCGAGGCGACCGGCGCGCAGGATGATGTCGCCCAGGCCGTCTACCTCATCAGTGCGGCTGTCATCGAACCATTCGCTGTGGCCCCTCTCGTACCAGTAGAGCAGCCGCTCCTGCCAGTAATAGGGCTCTTTCAGGTAGGCCATCGCAAGCTCGTCACCCAGCTCGTCGACAAAGGTTTCCCAGGCGAAATGGCGCAGGAATGACTGGAAAATCAGGGGTGCCGACAGGTCCTTGTCGTCTTCCAGGTTCCAATCGGCGAGGATGCGGGCCAGCGGGGCCAGCGCGGGATCCTGCTCGAACGCTGCCAGCATCGCCGGCCGCATACGCCGGGCCAGCAGGTTCTTGATATCCTGGTTGGCGGCCCAATGGTCGGCGGCGCTCAACTGGTCGCGATCCATCAACTCCATGATTCGCCGGTAGCGCCAGGAGCCCGAAAAGTGGGTCGAAAAGGCATAGGGATAGTCAGGCCCCGTCACCCGGTGGTTGGCCGAACCGACCCAGCCCCGAGCCGGATTCAGCTGCAGGGGCATGTCGGCGGCGGGAATCGGCCCCAGCCAGTTGTCGGTATCCCCGGCCGGCAGGGGCACCAGCCCGTCGCCGTCACGCCGAATCGGCACCACACCGGAGGCCAGCCGTGCAATATTACCCTCCACATCGATCACCACGTGATTCAGCGGGGTAACCATCTTGCCGATGGCGGCCAGGGCCTCGGTCACGGAATGCGCCTGCAACAGTTCGCGATTGCCGGCGTCTGGACCGGCATACTCCGGCACTGACCAGCGCAGGGAGAGCAGGCGGCCGCCTGCGGCGTCGGGGTCCAGGTCCGATACCAGCGGCCCGCGCCGGGTGGAGCGGATCTCCAGCCACTCGGAGCGGTAACCGCCTTCGGCCTCGCGATCGAGGATGCGCACTTCCTCGCGCCGGGTCACGAAGGGCAGCGACCGGTCCCCCTCAAGATAATGATCGGGCTTGTCCGGGTCCGCCGTCTCGATGAACAGGTCGACCATGTCGGCGTAGCCGTTGGTTGCGCCCCAGGCGATGTAGGCATTGCGCCCCACCCCGATGCCGGGACCACCGGGGGTGGCGCCCCCGACGGCTCGCACTTCCGGGGTGATGATGCCCATGGGATACCAGAAGCCGGGCAGGTGACGGGCATCCAGGTGTGGATCGCTGGACAGGATGGGCCTGCCGCCGGCCGACTTGCCGCCGTCGCTGGCCCAGGCGTCGCTGCCCATGGCATAGCGCGGCGCCCACAAATCCGGGGACAGTTTCGACAATTTCGGGGACAGTTTACTTAATTCATCAGGGCCGGAGAGTTCGGGGCCCGCGTCGTTTGAATTAAGTAAACTGTCCCCGAAATTGTCCCCGAAATTGTCGCCGGCCGTTACAAGTCGCGGGTCCGTACCCGGTTCATCCGGGTTGATCGTGATCGGGTGCAGGCTGGCGGCGCGACCGGGGCCCAGGTGATCAATCAGCTTCAGGGTCAGCAGTTCCTGGCGCCAGTTCACCGACGAACTCCACACCCGGAAATATTGAATGGCGAGCACGTCCGCCAGTGTCCAGGGCTGCACCTGGTGATCCATCACACCGAGCATCAGGGGAAACTCCTCGCCCCGGGTGGCGATGTAGTCATTGACACCGTCCAGGTAGCGCTGCAGGTAGTTGCGTTCTGCCGCGCTGAGGCGGGCTTCCTGGCGCCGGGCGAAACCGCTGATGTCCAGCAGCCGCATCAGGCGGTCGTTGACCAGGCCGCGTTCCCCGACAAACTCCGCCAGCCGGCCATGGGCCAGGTACCGCTGAAGTTCCAACTGGAACAGCCGTTCCTGGGCGTGCAGGTAGCCCTGCGCCACCAGCGCATCGTCCAGCGAGTCGGCGTAGACATAGGGCACTCCGTTGTCGTCGCGCAGTACCCGTACCTCCGCCTGCAACGAGGGCGCGGTCAGTTCTCCGCTCTCACGGTAGCTGTCCACCCGCGGTACCAGGAACCCTATCACCAGGGCCAGGAGCACAACCACAATCAGGAGCTTTTTCATCGACCTCACCTGCAGATTTCATCGCTATCGCCGTACCCAAAAAGAGGGCACACCATCCATGAAAAAAAATGAGCCGGACGAGCCGGCTCGAACAGTGTAGTAAACCCTCAGTACTCGTAGACCAGGTCCAGGCCGTAACTGCGCGGCGTACCGAACATGCTCACCGCGTAACCGAGGCCCTGGTTGACGCCGAGGTCAGCACCGTAGACCACGTATTCCTCGTCGGTCAGGTTACGGCCCCAGGCGGCAATGCGCAGGCTACCGGCATTACCCAGCTGTATTTCCGAGACCCCGAGCCGGGCGTTCAGCAAGGTCCGGGACCGCGCGTTGCCGAAGGGGGACCCGGAAAATTCCTGGGCGTCCGTGTAGTTTGTATCCAGTCGGGCGTCCAGGTAGCCCCAGTTAAGAGGCCGTGCATAGACCAGCGCGAGGCTGCCGCTGTGTTTGCCGTCCGAGCGGGCGGTGCCGTCGTCCAGGTCAGTTTTGCGATAGCCATACGCACCGGTCAGGCTCAGGGTATCGGTCAACAGGGCGTTGAAGTCGATCTCCAGACCCTCGGTCTCGTTCTCACCCGAGTTGCGCAGGGTGCGCACGCCGTTCACGAACTCGGTGATTTGCAGGTTCTCGTTGTCGTTGTAGAACACCGCCGCGTTGACCCGCAGGCGGTTGTCCCACCACTCTGACTTCATGCCGATCTCCCAGGAGGTGGTCTCCTCCGGATCAGCCGGCGTGTCGAAGGCTTCAAAGTCGGTGTAATCCAGGTGATTGAGGGCCCCCACGCTGAAGACCCCGGCGTTGTAGCCTTCCGCCCGCTTGAAGTAGAAACTCAGGTCATCGTTGACCCGGTAGCCCACCACGACATCGGTGGTGAACTTGTCCCAGTCCTGGTCGGCCGTGTGCGGGCCGTCCAGCCGCGGATCCTCGTCCAGCAGGGTGATTTCCTTTTCGTCCTCGGTGTAGCGCAGGCCCAGCGTCAGGTCCCAGCTCTCGTTGAAATAGTATTTCACCTGGCCGAAGGCGGCCTGGGATTTGTTCTCGATGCTGTACCAGGAGCCCGCCCCGGCGCCGAGGTTGCGCAGCAACACCGGCCGGGTAGGGTCGTTGAGATAGAACAGGGCATCCCAGGGATTGATCTCCCTGCCTTCTTCCTCGAAGTAGAACAGTCCCAGGGTGTAGTCCAGCCTGTCGTCCAGGGCGCTGCCGATCACCTGCAACTCCTGCGAGAACTGGTCCTGGTCTTTTTCGTTTTCGGCATGGAACATGGGCACGGCTTCCCCCGCGTCCGTAACCCAGGCGCCACCGTCCAGGTCATTGCCCGGGAAATCGGACTCGTACTCGCGATAGGCGCTGATGGATTTGATCTGCGCCCAGTCGGTATCCCAGACGAGGGTCAGGTTATGGCCGGAGATTTCGGTTTCCTCCACTGACTGGCCGTCCAGTTGAAAGTCCTCCCGTCGTTTGCGGGGGGATTCCACCTCCAGCATACCCGCCAGCGGGTTGTAACCCGGCAGGAAGGCCCCGGTCGCCAGGTCGTAGGTACCCTGCAGGCTGCTGTCCGTACCACCGGGGCCCACCTTGACAATCTGCGAGGGCAGGGGTACCGCGTCAGTCCAGGTGCCGTCGTAACTGTAGTCCGCGCTGAAAAAATCACTCGGCTCCCAGCGCAGGGCCACACGCAGGGCGTCGGTTTCCAGGCTGCCCAGGTCACTCTCACCGTCCGGATGATGATTGTCGGCCCAGCCATCGTACTCCCGGTACATGTAGGAAATCTTGGCGCTGAAACCGCCCGCGGCCGGGGTATCCAGGGTGGTGGTGGAGCGCAAATCACCAAAGGAACCCGCCGTCAGGGCCTGCCTGAAACCGAATTCGCCGGCCGGCTTGCGGGTGATGATGTTGATCGCTCCACCGGTCGTGTTCTTGCCCCACAGGGTACCCTGGGGACCGCGCAGGATCTCGATACGCTCGATATCCACGATATCGAATACCGCGCCGGCATTGCGGGCGAGATAGGCGCCGTCCAGGTACATGCCGACCTTGGGGTCGACCGCCAGCGAGGGCTCACCCGTGGAGATACCCCGGATGCTGGCGCGGATATTGCCCGCGCTGCCAAAGGTATTGGAAATGTCCACGTTCGGGGTGTAGTTGCCGATGTCGGTGGCGTTGAACGCGCCGATGGACTCCAGCGAATCAGCGGTAAAGGCGGTGATCGCGATGGGCGTGTCCTGGAGTGAGGTTTCACGCTTCTGGGCGGTTACCACCACCTCCTCCAGTACCTGGGCCTGGGCGAGGCCGGCCACGCCGGCCAGGGCGATTGCCAGGGTTGTCTTTGCTGCGGTCATGATCCTTGCTCCTACAGGACTACTCCTTTTTGGAGTATTTTGTTTTAGGGGGCTGGGATAATACTCCAAATAGGAGTAGAGTCAAATCATGGCCGACAACTTACCCAAACTCAGTCCAACTTCTTATGCCCTGCTCGGCCTGCTGGCCCGCGAGCCCCGTTCCGCCTACCAGCTGACTTCCGCCATGAAGAACAGCCTGGTGCGGGTGTTCTGGCCGCGGGCGGAGAGCCATATCTACTCTGAGCCGAAGAAGCTCCTGCGCCACGGCCTGGTCCGTGAAGAGGTTCAGGTCAGCGGCGGGCGCAGCCGCAAGGTCTACAGCATTACCGCTGCCGGACACGACGCCCTGCGGCACTGGCTGCAAGCGGAAGACGGAGCCGAGTTGCGAACCCAGTCGGAGGTGATGCTCAAGTTGTTGCTGGCCAATGCCGGCCCCGCCGACACCGCGAGGAACACGCTGCTCGAGGCTCTCGCGGGTACGGAGCGCGACCTGCAGACGGCGATCGACGGCATCGAGCAGGTTCTGGCGGGCGGGATCGATGCCACCGCCGGTATGCCCTGGAATGGCATCGCCATCACGCTGATGGCGGAGCTGCTGGTGGCACGCCTGCACTGGAATCGCTGGGCCCTGGATGCCATCGACGACGAGCAGGCCGCGCAGCAGCCGGTGGCCCTGGGCAGGGCTGCCTACGAGCGGGCCCTGGCGCTACTGAATGCCGCCCGGGAGGAGGGCGCCAACGACTGAACGAAACCTGAACCGACGGCGGTTTTCTGTGGCCCGGGGGCATTTTTCACTACAATAACAGTCACACAGATACGCCCCTGCACCAACGGAAACTGAGGAGTCCACCCGGTATGAAACGCCCGCTGCTTTTAATCCTGGCCTGCTGCCTCGCCAGCGCCTGTGCCACCAGCCCCACAGGGCGCAGCCAGTTGATGTTGATCTCTCCGGAATCCGCCATCGTAGAGTCCAAAGCCGCCTACCTGAGTACCGTCAGCAAACTGGACAGCGAGAACAAACTGGTGGACGACCCGCGCATGGCGGACCGGGTGGCCCGGATCACCGGGCGCCTGGTAACCGAGGCCATTGCCATGTATCCGCAGTCACGGGACTGGGAATGGAGCGTGGCCATCGTGGATGACCCGGAGGTGGTCAACGCCTGGTGCATGGCCGGCGGCCGCATGGCCGTGTACACGGGCCTGTTCCAGCAGTTGCAACTCACCGACGCCGAGTTCGCCCAGATCATGGGCCACGAGATCTCCCACGCCCTGGCCAATCACACCGCCGAGCGTATGTCCCGCGCCATGGCCACCACCCTGGGGGTGGTCGCGGTCGGCGCCGTGTCGGACCGGCCCGGGGTGGCCATGTCGGGGGCCGCCATGGCAGCGAAGTTGGCACTGGAGCTGCCCAACAGCCGCACCGCCGAGTCCGAGGCGGACCGCATTGGCATCGAGCTCGCCACCCGTGCCGGCTACGACCCGGAGGCGGCCGTGACCCTGTGGCAGAAGATGGGCAAGAACGGCGGCGCCGCGCCGTTCGAATTTCTCAGCACCCACCCGGCGCCGGGGAACCGCGAGGCCGCCCTGGCGGCCATGGCTCCCGAGATGCTGGCGCTCAACCCGACCGGCCGCAAGGCAGCCGTGCACCCGGTCACCATCGTGCGCTAGCGCAGGCGCTTGCTCTGGACGATGCGAAAGCGGCTGGCGACGAAGGCCAGGTCGGCCAGGCAGGCATTACCCGCGGGGTTGAGCCCGGTCACGTGGTAGTCGGAGTAGGCGGCGGCAAAATTGATCGGCATGCCGACCAGGTTGCAGGCCACCGACGCACCCGCTGCGTGGTAGGCATCCACCGCCCGCTGCAGGAAATCCTCGTTCACCGAATACACATGGGAGGTGATGGCGCCGCGCTCACGGGCGTTGGTCGTGGCCTCGCGCAGGCAGGACTCCGCGTCCCGGCCCTTGATGATGAAAGACACCGGTCCGAAAATTTCCTCGCGGTAGATATCCCGGGCCGCCTCGGTCACCTCCAGCACCAGGGGTGAGGCGGTGCGGGCGCGGGGAAAATCGGCGTAAGCCAGCGGCCCGGAGTCCCGCAGCAGCCGGCCGCGCATTCCCGCCAGCTGCCGGTAGCGATCGACGGTTGCCAGCACGTTGTCGTCCACCAGTGTGCCGCACAGCACCTGGGCCTGCTGCAGGTGTTCGTCTACAGCGCGCACGATCGCTTCCGCAACCGCATCGAAGCTGACCGATTCCCCACCGACACTGATGCCACCCGCGGGCACATGGATGTTCTGTACACTGGTACACATCTGCGCCGAGGCCTGGCACAGGGAGTGGGCGATGGCCGAGGCCATGGCCTGCAGATCCTCACAGGACTCGATGACCACGGAATTACAGCCGGCAGTCTCGGTGTAGACCAGCTTGTCGCGACAGTTTTCCTCCAGCCACCGGCCGAAACGCGGGCTGCCGGTGAAATCGACGATCGCGGTTTCCGGTCGCGCCAGCAGTGCCATCGCCGCTGGGGCCTCCCGGGTATCCGCCACCAGGGTCACCAGGTTGGGATCAAAACCCGCCTCCGCCAGCACGGCCCGCGCCGCGCTGACCACCAGCGCCACCGGCAGGATCGCAGCGGGATGAGGTTTCATCACCACCGGATTGCCCGTAGCCAGGCTGGCGCACAGCGCGGGATAGCCGTTCCAGAGCGGGAAGGTGGCACAGCAGATGGCCACACTGACACCACGCGGCAGCAGGTGGTACTGCTTGTCGAGGCGGGCCGTCCCCGACTTGCCGAACTGCCGCTCCCAGTGTGCCGTGGCCGGCACATCGGCCATCGCCTTGTGGGCATACACCAGGGCCTCCAGGCCCCGGTCCAGCGCGTTGGCCCCGGAGCCGGCGAACGCCATGATGTAGCTCTGCCCGGAGGTATGCATGGTGGCGTGGGCGTTTTCGAACAACTGCCCGGCGCAGCGATCGAGAATTTCCAGGCAGACGCCGACCCGGTCCCGGGGCTCCGCCCCGCACCAGGCGTCCATCCCGGACACGATGGCGGGGAACAGCGGGTCCAGGTCCACCCGCGGGTAATCGATACCGAGGGGCTCTCCCGTGTAGGGCGATACCTCCGCGCCCAGTCGGCCGATCTCGCCCGGTAGCGTCAGCGGGTAGGGCTGGTCCAGTAGTGCCTCGAAACGGGCCTTGCCGGCAGCGGGTTTCTCGGGCCCATGTATTTTCGTGCTGGGGCTTTCCGGGTAGGCCGTCCACGCATAGCGCCGGGCACAGGCGTCCAGTGCCTTCTCGAGGGTTCCCTGGTGGCGCACAAAAAAATCCGCTGCCGTAGTCACTGGTAGAGGTCCTCCCCCCGCGCCCAGGTGGCGTGAAATCCGAACGGTACCCGGTGCGGCAGGCGCACCCGGGCGATGGGTCCTGCGGGAATGTCCGTGGCGTCGAACACCAGGCAGTGGGACTGCCAGCTGTTGCTGTCGGTCACCAGGGTAATGACATAGCCATCGTCCTCGACGCTGGCGCGGTCCGCGCCTGTCTTGGGTGCGAATACCGCCTCGCTGCCGAACACCCCGGCACCGTAGTCCCACTGCCAGTGCCGGCCGCTGTCGTTGTCGTACTTCACCAGCCCGGTAAAGCGCAGGGTGTACCCTCCCTCGTGCAACAGCGGGATGCGCTGGTGATAGGAATACCTGCTCTTCACGCCGTGGAACAGCGGATTGGATTTGTTGAACTCGGTATTGAGGTCGTCAGTATCGCCCTCGCGAACCTCGCCGGTACGCAGGTTGAAGCGCCAGCGGTAGGCATTGGCCTCCAGCCGCATATAGGCCAGCATATGGGCCAGTTCGCCTTCCCCGGGCCGGGCATCGGGCATCGGGTTGGTGGAGCGGCAGCCATCCATGACAACCCAGTCGCCCTCTTCCCAGCAGTTGGTCACGTGCAGGATGTAGCAGGGCTCGCACTCGAACCAGCGCACGTCGCCGCCCTGTCCGCGCCGCGGAATGATACCGAAGCGCGTCGGGAGCTCGCGATGAAAAGTCAGGACCCGGTACTTGTGCTGGCGCAAGACGTCCAGATCGTGAAAGAACGGCAGGTCGTGCAGGATGGCGTAGCGGGTCGTAAACCCGATATCGTGAGGCAGACGCGCCCCGGGCAGGTCGATCGCCACCTCGTGCACCAACCGCCCCTGCGGATCCGCCACGCCGTAGGTCATGTACGGGGGCTCATCGCCATAGTCGAAAAACAACAACTCGCCGGTCGCCCAGTCGAGCTTGGAGTGGGCCGACAGGCGCAGGGATTCGCGCCCCTGCAGCCGGTAGTGGCCCCGTGTTGCCAGAGTCTGGCTATCCAGCTGGTAGGGGTGGCCGGCGTTGTACCACAGGGTCATGATGCTGTCGTTGTACCAGAATACATCGGTGTTGGAGGTGTCCTTGATGCCAAAGGGTGACACGTTGTAGTCAAACGGACCCATCACACCGGGAGAGACCGACTCCCCGGCTGTTGCCTCCTGCTGCAGCGCCGCGGTCTGGATGTAGCGATTGCGGTAGCTGACCTTGCCATCGCGGAAGTAAATGCCGTGCACCATGCCGTCACCGTCAAACGGGTGGTAACGGAACTTTGGCGGGTGCACGGGGTTGGGGCCGTTGCGAAAATAGGCGCCCTCCAGGTCGGCGGGCAGCTCGCCTTCCACCGCAAGATCGGCCACCGACATCTCGTCCCGGGTCGGGGCATACACACCGTGCAGGTAGGGATTGTCGAGGTCGTAGATCCACCGGGCCGTGTCTTCGAAGTGAGTCACCCCGCCGATGCAGTGATCGACTGCCGGGTACTCGCGCATGCTCTGTGTCCGGGCCATCGTTATCTTCTCCCGATCAGACTCAGGGGTCAGTCGCGCTCAACGAGCAATGCGCTGCCGCAACCGCCCGCACCACTGGCGGCGACGATGCCGCGCTTCAGGTCCCGCCGTTCCAGTTCATCCAGCAACACGCCGGCCATGATGGCGCCGGTCGCGCCCATGGGGTGTCCCAGCGCTATCACGCCGCCGTTGACGTTGAGTCGCTCGGCGGGAATATCCAGGTCCCGCTGGATTTTGATCACCGTGGCGGCAAAGGCCTCGTGCACCTCGAACAGGTCCACGTCCGCAGCCGTCAGGCCCTGCTCCGCCAACAGGCGCCCGGTGGCGGCGACGCAGCCGGTGAGCACCTGCAGGGGGTCATCGCTGGCAGCAGCGGCAGCGGTAACCCGCGCCCGGGGCGGGGCGGACAGGCGCTTGCCCAATTCCTCGTTACCGAGCAGCAACAGGGTCGCCGCATCGGCCATGGCCGGCGAATTGCCCGCGGTGTGAATATGCCGGATCGCATCCAGTTGCGCATGCGCGGCGAGTTGCAGGGCGTCGACCCCCTGGGCACCCGGGTCGGCGAACGCTGCCGGCAGGGCCGCCAGCTGTTCCGCGGTGATATCGCCGCGTATGCATTCATCCTCGATCACTTCAATACCCTTGACCGGGTTGCGCACGGGCACAATCGACTTGAAGTAGCCCTCGCTGCGCGCCTGCGCCGCGCGCCGTTGGCTCTGCAGGGCGATCGCGTCGGCCTGTTCCCGGGTGACATCGTAGAGACTGGCGACCAGGTCGGCGCCGCTGCCCATCATCAGCATCCGGCAGCGGGCGGCGAAGGCCGGATCCATAAACGGCCGGGCCTGGTCCGCCAGCAGGGGCACGCGCGACATCATTTCCACGCCACCGGCTACCACCGCCTGTTCCTGGCCCACGGCAATTTTCAGTGCGCCGATCGAGATCGCATCGATACCGGAGGAACAGAAGCGGTTGACCGTGAGCCCCCCCACGCCGGCGGGCCAGCCGGCGTACAGGGCCGAGGTTCGGGCGACATTGCCCGCCTGCTCACCGTGCTGGGTTACGCAGCCCAGGATCACGTCCCCGACCTGGACCGGGTCGAGCCCGGTGCGCTGCTGGAGACTGTCGTAAAGTGATTTCAGCACCTCGTGGGGGCTCAGGTCGTGCAGTCCACCGCTCTCCTTCGCCCGCGTACGTGCGGTGCGAATCGCGTCGTAGATAAAAACCGGGACCATCAACCGATCCCCACCACGAAACTGGCACAGGTGGTGGTGCTGCCACCGACATTGAAGGTGATCATGTTCTCGGCCTTTCTTAACTGGTAGTCACCCGCCGTACCGCTCACTTGCCGCGCGCAGTCCAGCACCATGCGAACACCCGTGGCACCCACCGGATGGCCCAGGCCGATCAGGCCGCCGCTGGGATTGATGGGAAACCTGCCGTCGGGGGTAATGCGTCCGTCCTCGATGGCCTGCCAGCTCTGCCCGGGTGGGGTCAGCCCGGCGTGATCGATCGCCATGTACTCGGTCATGGTGAAACAGTCGTGGGTTTCCAGTCCGTCCAGCTCGGCGACCCGGGCGAAGCCTGCGCGCTGCGCGGCTTCCGTTAGGCAGGCCGCTGCGTGGGGAAACACCAGCGGCGCATCCGCAGAGAGCTGCAGCTTGCGATCCAGCAGGATCGGCGCCGAGCGGTGGCCCCAGCCTTTGATACGGGGCAGGTCCGCCAGGCGCTGGCCCCGTTTTTCCGCCTGCGCCCGCGCGGCTCGTTCGCCGGCCAGGATGATGCAGGCAGCGCCGTCGGTGATCTGGCCGCAGTCCTTTTTGCGCACGCGGCCCTCGATGACCGGGTTCAGTTCATCGCTGCAGCTGAAGGCGCCCGCGGCGAACTGCCAGTCGCGGGTCTGGGCCAGGGGATTGCGCTTTGCGTTGCCGAAGTTGATCTCCGCAATCCGGTTCAGGTGATCGGCGTCAATGCCGTAGCGGCGATCGTATTCCCCGGTCAGGCGATCAAACATATGGGGCCAGGGAAACTGGCAGTCCCCGGGCCGCGCCTCGTGACCCTGCCAGGCGGCGGCGCCCAGGTACTCGGCACCGGTCTGGCCGTTCACATTGCGCATCAGCTCCAGGCCCAGCACGCAGGCCACGTCGTAATGCCCTGCCTCGATATCGCGCATGGCCGACAGGATCGCCATGGAACCGGAGGCGCAGGCCGCCTCGTGGCGCGAGGTCGGCAGCGACGCCAGTTCCGGGTAGACCATGCCGAAAAAGCCCCCCATCAGGCCCTGCCGGGCAAACAGTTCGGCGACGAAGTTGCCCACGTGGCCGACTTCGATCTGCGCCGGTTCGATGCCCGCGTTCGCCACCGCCGCCACCAGGGTCTCGGAGAACATATCGAATATTTCCAGGCCCTCCCGCGACCAGTTGCGGGCGAAGTCGGTCTGGCTGCCGCCCAGGATGTAGATATCACCACTCATGAGGGGGCCTCCCGGCTCGCCACTTCGTCCTGCAGGCTAAAGCGCTGGACCTTGCCCAGGGGATTGCGCGGCAGTTGCTCGAATAACTCGATACGTTCAGGTATTTTGAATCTGGCAAAGCCCCGCGCCAGCAACCAGCCCTGCAGTTCCTCCAGGCCAGGCGCACGGCCTGCCTCCCCGGGTACCAGGCAGGCGCAGATTTTCTCCCCCAGGCGCTCGTCGGGATAGGCACAGACCGCCGCTTCCGCCAGGTCCGGATGCTGTTCCAGCGCCACGTCCAGTTCCACCGGCGAGATTTTCATGCCGCCGCGGTTGATGATGTCCTTGCAACGGCCAACGATGCGGTAGTAGTCACCCGCTTCACCACAGATTTCCACCAGGTCACCGCTGCGGAAGTAACCGTCGACGGAGAACAGGTCGCTGTTATCGTGGTCCAGGTAGCCATCGAACACGGTAGCTCCGCTGATCAACAGTTCGCCGCGATCGCCGACGGCTGCCATCTCCGCGCCGCTGTCGGGATCGGCAACCCGCGTTGCGATCAATTCACCCGGCCCCGGCCGGCGGAACATGGCGGCGCGCACCTCCGGCTGCGGCGCTGTCTCCGGCGTCGCATACAGGGCGATGCCCTCGTTGGAGCCATAGAAATTGACGATTTCCTTACCGTAGTCGCGCCGGAAAGTTTCTATCATCCAGGGCGCCAGGGGAGCCGATCCGGAACCGATGCGGCGCAGGGCACTGAAATCAAACTGCCGCCACAGGCCCGGTTCCTTCGCCAGCTGGTTCAACAGTGCCGGGGGCGCGATGGTGAAGGTCACGCCTTCATCCTGCAGCTGCTTGAGAAACAGGGGCGGGTCGAGTGGGTGGTGCAGCACCAGGGTGCAGCCCAGCAGCGCAGCCGGAAACAGGAATCCGCCCAGCGCCGCCATGTTGACCAGCGGAAAAGGGTTCAGCAGCACCTCGTTCGCTGCGATGCCGCCCGCCTCGGCAGAGCACCGCCCGGTGGCCATCCACATATTGTGGGACCGGGGCACGCCCTTGGGGGTGCCCGTGGTGCCCGAGGTCCAGCAGATCGTCAGGATACGATTGGCGTCGGCAGGTGGCCGGTCGTGGGCAGCCGATGGCGGCGCGGTGTCTATCGTCAGGTCCTCGCCAAATACGAGCACGCGGCAATCGGGCAGGGCCCGGCGCGCACGATCCGCCAGCGCGCTGTCCCGCAGCTGGCGCAGGGTAATCACTTTTCCCGCACCCAGGGCCCCCGCCAGTAACTGCAATTCATGCCGCCCGTACTGCACGGGCACCGGCGACAGGATCGCTCCCAGATTGCTCATGGCGTAGTAAAGAACCAATAATTCCGAAACGTTGGGCAGTTGCACCAGGACGGTTTCACCCGCCTGCACCCCGAGCGATTGCAGGCTCTGCGCCAGGTTGTCGCTGGCGTTTTCCAGCTCCCTCCAGGTCAGCGCCAGGGGCAGATCGCCGGTCAGTTGCTCGCGATTGGGCTGGTCTTTCACCGCGATCACCCCGGGCCGCTCATTCCCGTGCCGGGCGAGCAAGCTGTCCAGGGTCTGCTCGCGCCAGGCTCCAGTCGCAGATAATGCCGCGACCCGCTCCGGGCTGGACGTAATCATGTCTGTAACTTTTATAAATAGACCAAATAAAATATAGTACTACCCCGATCCAGGCGCAACAGGCAAAGAAAGCTCAGGCATGAAACTCAGCGTGGTAGCCCCCCTGTGGCAGGACCGCCCGGCCGCCGAGAACCTGGATGTGGCCCGCCATGCAGACCGCCTCGGCTTCCCGGAATTGTGGATTGGCGAAATGGCCACTTTCGACGTATTCGCCCTGGCTAGTGTGATTGCCAGCCGCACCGAACAGATCGGATTGGTGCTGGGCCCCCTGGCGGTGTCTGTGCGCACCCCCGTGACCATGGCCATGGGAGTGGCCTCGGTACAGGAACTGGGGGGCCGCCGGGTGGACCTGGCTCTGGGCGCCTCCAGTTTGATCGTGGTGGAGCACTGGCATGGCCGGGAGTGGTCGCGCACCGCGACCCACCTGGCGGAAACAGCGCAGATCACCCGCGGCCTGCTGCGCGGCGACAGGATCGATTTCCAGGGCGAGCTGGCCCGTTGCCGCGGTTACCGGCTGCGTCTCCCGGCCACCGATTCGAGTATCACCATCGCCGCCTTCTCCCCGGCGGCAATACGGGTCGCCGCGCGACACGGGGACCGCATGCTGCTGAATATGGTAAGCCCGGCCAGTCTGCGCCTGCAGAAACAGCAACTGGAACAGGCGGCCGATCGCGCAGTTAAAGACAGGCCGCGGGTGGCGGTGTGGCTGCCCTGCGCCGTCGACCCCGACCAGGGCGCCTACCGACAATTGCTGGGGGCCATCGTCGGCTACCTGGCGGCGCCGGGTTACTCGGACATGTTCAGGGCCGCGGGTTTTGACGAGCTGGTGGACTTTGCCCGCACCCGCCCCCACCCGAAAGACCTGCTGGCCGCGACGCCGCCTGAGCTGTTGGCCGCCGTGGGCCTGGTGGGCAGCGCGGCGGAAGTGGCTGAACGCCTGGAGGCCTATCGCAGTGCGGGGGCAGATGAGATCTGCCTGGTACCCGCCACCGCGGGGGATGACGGCGGGCGGAAAACGCTGGAGGCACTGGCGGCCTGGCTATGACGAATAAACTGCTTACCCGGGCCAGCTCGATCAACCGGGCGCTGGACCAGATCGGCGACAAGTGGTGCCTGTTGCTTATCCAGGAAGCCTTCTGGGGTGTGAATACCTTCAACGAGTTCATGGCTACCACCGGCGCCTCCAGGGGAGTGCTCTCGGACCGCCTGAAATGGCTGCAATCGGTGGACTGCCTGGCCAGGGTCAGGGCCGGGCGCGGCAAGCGTATGGAGTATCACCTGACGCCGAAGTCCCTGGATATCTATCACACCGCGCTGATGGCCCTGGCCTGGGAGCGCCGGCACTTCGCCACCCCGGGACTGGACGAGATAGCGCTTTTGCACCGGCTATGCGGCCAGGCTTTCCGCCCCGTGATGCGATGCCGGAACTGCAAGGAAGACATTGCCGTCTGGGACGTGGACTATCGACCCGGACCCGGCGCCACCCGGGATGAACGCGACAAAAAGGTGCGGCGACGCTCCTCCATCCCGATCGGAAAGGCCCCCACAAGCCGGGCTTTCTACCACAACCTGATCAACGTGGTGGGCGACCGGTGGACCGCCAATATCATCGCGCTGGCCTTCCACGGCCTGACCCGGTTCGACCAGTTCCACCGGGAATTACCTATCGCTACCAATATCCTGTCGGACCGGCTCAAATTCCTGGTGGCGGAGGGTATCTTCAGCCAGGAGGTCTATCTGGAAAGCCCGCGCCGCCTGGAGTATCGCCTGACTGGCCGGGGCGAGGATACCTATCCATTCTTCCTGGCCCTGTTGCAGTGGGGCGACAGGTGGTGCGATCCGGAGCGCGCCGGCAAGCCCATGCGGCTGACCCACACCAGCTGCGGTCGGGCGCTGGTCGGCCAGGTGGTCTGCAGCGCGTGTGGCGGGATACTGAATGCCCGCGAGGTCCAGTTCAGGCCCGGGGTTGGACCCCGGCCCGCCCGGGGGCCGCACGGCGGTATTCGACATCCGCCAGCTCGGCCGCCAGGACCTCGCTGAGAAAGCGCCGGGCTGCGGCCCGCTGCGCGGGTTCCGGCGCAAACCGGGCCTGGAAGAAGCTGCCAACCACCACCCGGGTAATCATGTGCTGGCGCAGCACATTCATCGCCTCCGGCAGCGGTTCGACCAGGCACAATTCGTTCTCGGCGTTGTAATCAATGCCCTGCTCGGGTGTGCCCAATTGCTCAAACCAGGGCTCGTCCATTTCTCTGTCGACCCTGTCCTTGACCATATAACAGCCGATCGCATCGGGGTTGTTCAACCAGCGCATGGGCACCGCCGGATCGGCGAAACCGGTGTGTGACGCGCCGCGCAGGGTCACCAGTTCCGAACCGGCCACCCGGTCCGGCACTGGCGCCGCGTTGCTCGCGTAGGGCACCAGCGCATCGATATCTCCCGCCAGCATCAGGAACGGCACCGGGGCGAAACTGAAAAAGGTCGGGGTGAAGGGCGAGGTGGGGCCGGCGATGGACAGCGCCGCCCTGATCCGCGGATCGCGGGAGTCCGGGTGAAAGGCCGCCAGGGTCGTGGTCAGGCCGCCCAGGGAAATGCCGGTTACGCCGATGCGGGTTGAATCCACCAGCCCCGCCAGCGGGTGATTGGGGGTATCGCTCTGTGCGATGAGGGTATCGATCAGGAAGCTCACGTCACCCGGCTGGTTGACCACATCCCGGGCCACCGGGCCGCCGGGGGCCCCCATGCTGGTCAGGGGGTAGTCCACCGCCACCACCACGTGGCCCAGGCTGGCAAGGTGCTCTGCGATGTACTTGCCACCGAGGTGGTTGGAGGTGAAGCCGTGGCTGTACACCACGAGTGGGTAGGGCGCCGCCGACCTGTCCGCCGGAAACCAGACCCGGCCCGCCAGGGTGCGTTTGTCGTCGCCCGGGTAGTCCCCGTTGGCCCGGGTCGGCCTCGAGGTATCGATGAAGGTTTCCTCGTGGGTCACAACCTCAAATGGCCCCGGGGCCAACCGTCGCAGGCTTTCGGAACCCTCGGCAAAGGGTTCGGGCTGCCGACCCAATTGCAACACGGCACAGGAGCCCAGGGCCAGGACGAACAACACAAGCAGGGCTTTTTTCACGGCGACTCCGGCGCTGGCAGACAGTGCGCCAGACTAGCCAGTCGTCGCCAGGGATTCAAATACCTCTGCGGTGTGCTGGCCCAAAGTGGGGGGTGCACTGCGATATTGAACCGGGGTGCGGGAAAGCTTGATGGGATTGCCCACCAGTTGCAGGTCCGGGTTGAGCGGGTGCGGCACGGTGACCTGCATCTCCCGCGCCTGGACCTGGGGCTCGGCAAACACCTCAGCCACCGTGTTGATGGGCCCGGCGGGCACCCCGGCCGCTGCCAGCAACTGCAGCCACTCGGCCTTGCCCTTCTCCAGCATCCTGGCCTGCAGCAGGGGCACCAGCGCGTCCCGGTGCTGAACCCGCGCGCGGTTGCTGGCAAAGCGCGGATCATCCGCCAGCGCGGGCAAGCCCAGCACCTCCACGTAGCGCCTGAACTGGGCATCGTTGCCCACCGCCACGATGAGGTGACCGTCCGCGGCAACGAAACTCTGGTAGGGCACGATATTGGGGTGGGCATTTCCCAGTCGGGTGGGGTTCATTCCGCCCACCAGGTAGTTGCTCGCCTGGTTGGCCAGGGTCGCGGCGGTGACATCCAGCAAAGCCAGATCGACCTGCTGACCCAGACCGGATCGATCCCGTTCCGCCAGGGCGGCCAGGATACCCACGGTCGCATAAAGTCCGGTCATGATATCCGTGAGCGCCACTCCCACCTTCTGGGGCCCGGCTCCCTCGGCGCCGTCGGCCTGCCCGGTCACACTCATCAGGCCGCCCATCGCCTGGACCAGGAAATCGTAGCCGGGACGCTCGCGCAGGGGACCGGTCTGGCCGAAGCCGGTGATGGAGCAGTACACCAGGCGCGGGTTCAGCGCGGCCAGGGTGTCATAATCCAGGCCATAGGCGGCTGCGCCGCCCACCTTGAAATTCTCGATCAGGACGTCGCTGTCCTGTGCCAACTGACGCAAACTGGCCTGCCCAGCGGGATCCTTCAGGTCGATGCACACCGAGCGCTTGTTGCGGTTGGTGCACAGGTAGTAGGCGGACTCCCGGGTCGGCTCACCGTCGGCACCAGCCAGGTAGGGCGGGCCCCAGCCGCGGGTATCGTCACCGGCGCCGGGCCGCTCCACCTTGATCACCTCGGCGCCCAGGTCGCCCAGCAGCTGGCTCGCCCAGGGGCCGGCCAGGACCCGGGACAGGTCCAGGACCCGGAGATGGGACAGGGCGCCCATCAGAACGCCGGGATATCAGTCTGGGTGCGGCCGAGAATCAGCGCGTGCACATCGTGCGTTCCCTCATAGGTGTTGACCACTTCCAGGTTCACCATGTGGCGCATGATGGGGTACTCATCGGAAATGCCGTTGCCGCCCAGCATGTCCCGCGCCTGCCGCGCTATGTGCAGGGCCTTGCCACAGGAGTTGCGCTTGATCAGGGAGATCAGTTCCGGGGCGATTTCCCCCGCATCCATCAGCTGCCCGGCCCGGTGACAGCCCTGCAGGCCCAGGGCGATCTCGGTCTGCATGTCAGCCAGCTTCAATTGTATCAACTGCTTGGAGGCCAGCGGCACGCCGAACTGGGTCCGCTCCAGGGTGTATTCGCGGGCGGCGTGCCAGCAGGCCTCGGCGGCGCCCAATGCGCCCCAGGCGATGCCGTAGCGGGCATTGTTGAGGCAGCCGAAGGGCCCCTTCAGGCCCTGTACGCCGGGCAGCAGGTTTTCTTCCGGGACAAACACCTCGTCCATCACGATCTCGCCGGTTATCGAGGCGCGCAGGGCCAGCTTGCCCTCGATCTTCGGCGCGCTGAGTCCAGCCATGCCCTGCTCGAGTATGAATCCCCGGATCACACCGTCGTCGGTCTTGGCCCAGACCACGAACACGTCCGCCACCGGACTGTTGGTTATCCACATCTTGGCCCCGGACAGGCGGTAACCCCCCTCCACCGAGCGGGCCCGGGTGACCATGCTGCCCGGGTCGGAGCCGTGATCCGGTTCGGTCAGCCCGAAGCAGCCAATCCATTCGCCCGTGGCCAGCTTCGGCAGGTATTTTTCGCGCTGGTCCTCGGTGCCGTAGGCGTAGATGGGGTACATAACCAGTGATGACTGGACGCTCATCATGGAGCGGTAACCGGAGTCGACCCGCTCCACCTCGCGGGCGATCAAACCGTAACTGACGTAATCCACGCCCGGGCAGCCGTAACCGTCAATGGTGGCGCCCAACAGGCCCAGTTCTCCCATTTCGCGGAAAATCGCCAGGTCGGTCTCTTCCCGCCGGAATGCCTCCCGCACGCGCGGCGCCAGTTTGTCCTGGGCGTACTGCCGCGCGGAATCAGCCACCATGCGCTGCTCGTCACTGAGTTGTCGCTGCAGCAGGAAGGGGTCCTGCCAGTCCAGTTTTTGCCAGGTCTTGGTCTGGGCCATGGGTAGTCCTCTCGGTACTTCGGGAAAAACGCCAAGTTACCAGAACTTTTAATATTGATAAAATATATGTTTTATATATCTTCCATATCTATTATTTATGGATATACGCAAGCTCCAGATTTTCGTCCGGGTTGCCGAACTGGGCAGTTTCAGCCAGGCCGCGGTATCACTGCACATGGCCCAGCCGGCGGTGAGCATCGCCATACGCAAGCTGGAGCAATCCCTGGGTGTGGCCCTGATGGATCGCGCCAGCCGCCGGGTGCTGCTCACCGCCGAAGGCCGGGAACTGCTGGACCGGGCCCGGCGCATACTGGCGGACGTGGAGGAACTCAAGCATGCCGTGGCCGCCCGCGACCAGTTGCTGGAAGGTGAACTCAGCATCGCCTGTCCGTCCATGCTGGCGACCTATTTCCTGCCCGACCTGCTGACCGGCTTCCTGTCCGAACACGTGGGGCTGCGCGCCTCGGTCATCCAGGCGGGCACCGCGCGGGTAGAGCAGATGCTGCTGCAGGACGAGGTGGAGATCGGCGTGACAACCGCCGATGCCGGTGAGCACCGGGAGACCCTGGAACGCATCCCCCTGCTGCGCCAGTCCATGTTGCTGTGTGTCACCCCTGACCATCCCTGGTCAGGGCGCAAACGGATTCGCATCGAGGAACTGGATGGCGCCGCCATGGTGCTGTACGAAAGCGGCTATTTCATCCGCAGTCAGCTGGATGACCAATGCCGTAAGGCCGCTGTCACACCGGATATCCGCCTGCAAAGCAACTTCCTGCCCCTGCTGCTGCACATGGTCCGGTGCGGCATGGGCAGCACCGTAGGCCTTGATATTCTGGCCCAGCGCGAGCCCGACATCATTGGCATCCCCCTGTCCCCGGCGATGCACATCGAGGTGGCACTGGCCAAACGCCGTGGACGCACGATTTCCCGCGCCAACCAGGCATTTCTGGACTGGGCGGCTTTCAGGTTATGATGCCCCCGTGCCGACCATCCCAGAGCCGCCCCATGTCTACCCTGGCCACGTTCAGCCGCCACTCTGCACAGTTGATGGACCAACCGGGCCGGCCCGACTTTGCCGCCGGCCTGATCGCACTGTTCAAGGATCTGGTGGCGGTGGACGATGCGACCATCCTCTACTATCCCGACCGCCGGCTGCCCCGGGTCGAATATTTCGAACTTCCGGGGGGTCGGGACGAGTCCAGCCTGCGGCAGTTCGTGCGCGGACCCTATCTGCTGGACCCCTACTACCAGGCCGCGGTGGCACAGCGCTTCGGCGTATTCCAGTTGCGCGACCTTGCACCACAGGGCTTTCGCGACAGTGAGTACTACCGCGGCTGGTACCGCAATTGCGGTTATACCGATGAGTGTGGCTACCTGGTCCGACTGCGGGGCAGCGGTTTCGTCAACATAGCCCTGGGCAAGACCCGCCCCCGGGCAAGATTCAGCAGCGGCGAGGTGACACTGTTGCGGGATATCGAGGACACGGTAGCGGGCCTGTGCCGGCGTCATTGGCTGCCTTCGGAGGAAGACAGTGGCGGGGTCAACCTGCGGGCCCGCATGGACAGCGCGCTGGAGGCCTTCGGCAGCAGCCTGCTGACAGAACGGGAACGCCAGGTAATCAACCTGGTCCTGCACGGCCACAGCACCAAAACGCTGGCCGATAAGCTCAGTATCTCCACGGAGACGGTCAAACTGCACCGCAAGCACGCCTATGCCAAACTGGAAGTGCGCTCCCAGGCAGAACTGTTCCACCTGTTCCTGGATTCGCTCGTCAGCGCCGAGGACTACCGCGGCGGCGACACCCTCGAGGCCTACCTCAAACCGCCCCCGCGCCCCTGATTTCAGGATAGTTTCGGGGACAGTTTACTTTTTCCCTTCGGGAAAAAGTAAACTGTCCCCGAAACTGTCCCCGAAACTCCCTGGTTTACAGGCGGCTGGCCCGCATGTAGAGAAACTCCAGCGCCAGGGTGGCTCCAGCCAGGCTGGTCACCTCGGCGTGATCATAGGCAGGCGCCACCTCCACCACGTCGAAGCCGACAATATTCAGGTCGGCAATACCCTGCAGGATACGCAAGGCGCGAGAGCTGCTCAGGCCACCAACCACCGGGGTACCGGTGCCGGGGGCGAAGGCCGGGTCCAGGCAGTCGATATCGAAGGTCAGGTAGGCCGGACCGTCCCCTACCCGGGTACGGATTGCCTCCACCGTGGCCTGCACCGGCTGCTCGTTGGCACGGTGGGCGTCGATTACCTCGAATTCGTGGCTGGCGGGATCGTACTCGGTACGAATCCCCACCTGGATGGAACGGGACGGGTCGATCAGGCCCTCTCGCGGGGCGCGGTGGAACATGCAGCCGTGGTTGTACTCGCCGTCCTCGTCCAGGGCATCGGTGTGGGCGTCAAAGTGAATCAGGGCCAGTGTGCCATGGCTGCGGGCGTGCCCGCGCAACAGGGGCAGGGTGACAAAATGGTCGCCGCCCAGGCTGACCATGGTCCTGCCACTGGCGCTGACTGCCGCCGCGTGTGACTCGACCTGCGCCAGCATGTCGGCACTGTCCCCCCAGGTGAACTGGATGTCACCGTAATCTATCGCCGCCAGGCGGTCCGACAGCCTGAACCCCCAGGGCCAGCGCGGCTGCTCCCAGCGCAGGTTGGCGCTGGCCTGGCGAATCCCCAGGGGGCCGGAGCGGGCGCCCGCCCGGCCGCTGGTACCCAGGTCATAGGGGATCCCCGCCACCACGGCCTGCACTCCGCCGGCGTCCAGCTCACGGCTGAGGGGCAGGCCGAGAAAGCTGAACACGTTGGCGAACATGCCGCTCTCATTGACGTCGCTGTCTGGCTCGATCATCTCGCGCTACTCACAGGCAGGCGTCGTATTCCAGAGGCGTCACCTGACGGTCAAATTCATCCATCTCCTGTTCCTTCAGGAAAACGAACACGCGCTGAAACTCGTTTCCGAGATAGTTCGCGATAAACGCTGAGTCACGGAACCGGGCCAGCGCGTCCGGCCAGTAACGCGGCAGGGAGGGCGGCGCCAGTTCGTAGGCATTGCCCGCCAGCGGCTCCGGCGCGGACAGGCCATTTTCCAGGCCGTGCAGCATGCCGGCCAATATGGCCGCGATGACCATGTGGACCTGGGCGTCGGCCCCGGCCACGCGGTGTTCGATACGCCGGGCCACCGGTGCGTCCGCCGGTACCCGCACCGCCACCGTGCGATTCTCATAACCCCAGGTCGGCGCCAGTGGGGCGTGGCTGCCGCGCTGGAAACGGCGATAGGAATTCAGGTTGGGGGCCAGCAGCAGCATGCTGTCTTCCAGGGTCGCGAGGCAGCCGGCAACGGCCTGCTGCAGCAGCGGCGAGCCCTGCTCGGTGCCGTCGTCAAAGACATTCCTGCCCTCGCTGTCGACCAGGCTGCAGTGGATGTGCATGCCGTTACCCGCCAGGTCACCGAAGGGCTTGGCCATGAACGAGGCGCGCAGGCCATGCCGCTTCGCGACCCCGCGTATCGCCCGCTGCAGCATCAGCGCCTGGTCCGCAGCCAGCAGTGCGTCGGCGCTGTGGTAGAGGTTGATTTCATACTGGGAGGGGGCGTTTTCCTTGATCAAGGTGTCCACCGGGAGCCCCTGCGCGTTACAGGCATCGCGTATCGCATGCATCAACCCGGCCTGGTCCTGCATAATGTCGATGCCGTAGGTCTGCCCGCTCCCCAGCGCGCCGCCGACGCGGTCAGTCTGGGTGTGCGCGGGACGTCCCAGGGCGTCGTTCTCGTCGCGGAACAGGTAGAATTCCATTTCGCTGGCCACCACCGGGGTGAGGCCGCGGGCCGCAAATCGCTCCATCAGAGCACGCAGGATAAAGCGCGGGTCCAGCGGGCTGGGCTTGCCATCGACCTCGCGGAGGGACAGCAACACCTGCCCGGTGGGCCGAATCGCCCAGGGTACGGGGGCCAGCGAAGCCGGGTCGGCCTCACAGAGACCGTCGCCGTCCCCGGTTTCCATCACCCAGGCCTCCACGTCCCGACCCCAGACGTCAAACGCGTGCGCACTCAGCGGCAACTTCAGTCCGCCCGCCATCACCTTGTGAATTTTGTCGCGTGTCACCCACTTGCCGCGCAGGCCACCCGCCAGGTCGGGCAGAATCACCTCGAATATCTCGATATCCGGGTGCTGCTCGAGGAAGGACTCCAGTTTATCCATGGGTTTTATTCCGTGTCTTGTTCCCGGGGGCGAAAACACCACCAAAGGGGTAATCCCCTGACAGCCGCCCTGTGCCAGACTATTACACTATGATGCGCCGACAGGGGCCATAACACCACGGGGTAGCCCACGTCACCAACTTTCAGGAGAAGCCGCCAATGAACCGCCCGGCAAATACCGAACAGCTCAGCCAACTGGACCGGGATCACCACCTGCATCCCTTCACCGACCTGCAGGCCTACAGCAGGACCGGCGGGCGCATCGTCTCGAAAGCGGAACACATCTACATCTATACCCACGACGGCCACCAGATGCTGGATGGCATGTCCGGCCTGTGGTGCTGCAACCTGGGCTACAGCCAGCACAGCATCAGTGAACGGGTTTACGCCCAGCTGCAGGAGCTGCCCTACTACAACAATTTCTTTCAGTGCGCCAACCAGCCCGCAGTGGAACTGGCCCAGGCCCTGGCCGCGGTAACGCCGGACAACTTCAACCGGGTGTTCTTCACCAACTCCGGCTCCGAGGCCAACGACACCAACCTGCGTCTGGTGCAACGCTACTACGACCTGCAGGGCCGCCCCGAAAAACAGCAGATCATCAGCCGCCGCAACGCCTACCACGGCTCGACCATCGCCGCCGCGTCCCTGGGCGGCATGAAGGCCATGCACGAGCAGACCCACGGACTGACTTATATCCACCATATCGGCCAGCCCCACTGGTTCGAGGAGGGAGCCGACGAGGACCCGAATGAATTCGGCCTGCGGGTGGCGCGCGAGCTGGAGCAGAAAATCGACGAACTGGGCGAGGACAAGGTTGCCGCCTTTATTGCCGAACCGGTGCAGGGCGCCGGTGGCGTGATCATTCCCCCGGACTCCTACTGGCCGGAAATTCAGCGCATCTGTGACGAGCGTGACATCCTCCTGATCGCCGACGAGGTGATCTGCGGATTCGGCCGCACCGGCGCCTGGTTCGGCAGCGAGACCTACGGCATCCGGCCCGACCTGATCACCTTCGCCAAGGCGGTAACCAACGGCTATATGCCCCTCGGCGGCGTGTTGGTCAGCGACAAGGTGGCTGAGGTCATTCTGGGACATGGCGGCGAGTTCGCCCACGGCCTGACCTATTCCGGGCACCCGGCTTCCTGTGCCGCCGGTCTGGAGACCCTGCGCATCCTGCGCGAAAGCAACATCATCGAGAACTGCGGCGCGGAGGTAGCGCCGCACTTCCAGGCCCGCCTGAAACAGCTGGAAGATCACCCCATTGTCGGCCAGGTACGTGGCCAGGGCATGTTTGCGGCGGTGGAACTGGTCAGGGACAAGGGCTCGCGGGAACGCCTGGCACCGCAGTCAGCGGCCGCGATCTACTGCCGCAACCAGGCCAACGAAGGCGGACTCATGGTGCGCCAGACCGGCGATGCCATGATCATGGCGCCCCCCCTGGTCTGCAGTAAGGAGGAGATCGACCTGTTGGCGGAGCGCCTCACCGCCGCCCTGGACCGGACCGCCAGTCATTACGGCGTCGCCTGATTCAACGGTACCCGGGGCGGTTCCGCTGCCGGTCGCTGCCGCGGGAGTCCGCGGCGGCGACTCAGGCGTGCACCTGCCCCACACCGGCAACCCAGCTGCATCGCACCTCGAGGGCCTCGTCCAGTAACAGCAGGTCGGCCCGGTAACCCGCCGCCAGGCGTCCCAGGTCGCCGTCCCGATCGAGGAAACCCGCCGGGTACAGGCTGGCCATGCGCAGGCACTCGCCCAGTTCGACACCCAGTACCCGGTGGCAATAACGCACCGCGTCGATCATCCCGATAGCGCTGCCGGCCAGCACGCCCTCGGCGTTGACCAGCCTGCCGCCCTGTTCCCGTATGGTTTCCCCGTACAGCTCGAACTCGAGCCTGGTGCCACCCACCGTGGCCATGGCATCACTCACCAGGCACACCTTGCCGCGGGCCTTCGCCCTGAGCGCCACCTGCAGGCTGACCGGGTGCACGTGGTGGCCGTCAGCGATAATGCCGACCCAGCTGTCCTCGTCCACCAGCGCCGCCCCCACCACGCCGGGCTCCCTGGCGGTCAGGGGGCCCATGGCGTTATACAGGTGGGTGAAACCGCGCAGACCCTCCCCCAGCGCTTCCTGGATCCGCTCGAATCCGGCATCCGTGTGTCCGGCGCAAACCCGCAGACCCGCCGCCGCCAGGCGCCGGATTTCGCCCGCTCGCGTGAGTTCCGGAGCCAGGGTCAGGGTCACGTCCAGGTCGTCGATGCCACATAACCAGTCGATGTCGGCCGCGGCCAGCGGGCGAATCATGTCGGCCCGGTGGGCGCCGCGACGCTGCGGCTCGAAGAAGGGCCCCTCGAGGTGAATGCCGAGAATTTCCTGCAACCCGCTGGCAAGGGCGGATCGAACCGCCTCGACCCCGGCCCGGTGGACATGGGGGGTATCAGAGACCAGGGTCGGCAGCATACCGGTGGTACCCTTCTTGCGGTGGCTGCTGGCAATCCGCTCCAGCCCGGCGCTGGTGGGATCACTGTTAAACATGACATCACCGCCGCCGTTAACCTGCAGGTCGATAAAGCCAGGTACCAGGAAGCCCGACTCAAAAGCCTGCCGGGGCAGGCCCGCGGGCAGTTCCGCCACGGGCCGCAGCGCCGTGACCCGACCGTCCTCCAGCAGCAGCCCGTAGCCCTCCCGCCACTGGTCGCCATCGAACAGGCGCGGTGCGCTGACTACGGCTCTCACGCCGGTGCCCGGTAGAAACAGCCGACGGTTTGTTTTACTGGCCCGGTGTGCACCGACAGTCGCCTTGTGATGGACTCCATTGCGCTATTCTATGGCAAGCGTGAAGCACACCCAACCACGGAGGATTCGATGAGCCGCCTGCAGGACAAGATCGCCTTTATTACCGGAGCCGCGTCGGGCATCGGCCTGGCCTGTGCCCGTCGCTTCGCCGCCGAAGGCGCCACCGTTTGCGGCTACGATATCAACAAACCCGACCCCGCTGACTGGCAGGCGGTGACCGACGCCGCCCCCCTGTCGATGTTTTCCACCATGGACGTGACCAACGAGGACGAGGTACAGGCCTGCGCTGCGGGCGCCCTGGCGGCTCACGGCCGTGTGGACATCCTGGTCAATTCCGCAGGCGTGGCGGGACTCGGGGCCGCCGGTGAACTGGATACGGCTGAATTCCAGCGGGTCCTGGATATCAACCTGAAGGGCAGCTTTCTGACCAGCAAGCACCTGGTCAACCAGATGGTGGAGAACGGCGGCGGTGCCATTATCAACCTGGCGAGCATCTACGGCCTGATGGGCGGCGACGGGCAATTGCCCTACTGTGTCTCCAAGGGCGGCGTGCTGCAACTGACCCGCAGCCTGTGTGCCGACTACGGCCCCGCCAATGTGCGCGCCAACGCCCTGTGCCCGGGCCTGATCGAAACTCCCCTGACGGACATCGTGAAAAGTATCGAGCCGGTGCACGAGCGCTTCGTCGGCTGGCATATCCAGGGACGGCCGGGCAAGCCGGAGGAAGTCGCCGCCGCGGCCCTGTTCCTGGCCTCTGACGAGGCCTCCTTTATCAACGGCCAGTCGCTGGCGGTGGACGGTGGGCTCACCGCAGCCCGGCGACTGCTGGACCCGGCCTGAACGAATCACTGCTACGAGGATTTCCCATGAGCGAGCAACGACAGAAACTGGACAAAGCCACCCTTGGCATCGAGCCCGGGCTGCCCCTGGAGGCCAGCAGTGGCGGTATCGAGGAACTGCGCCGGGACATACAGCGCCTGATGGATATCGAGGCCATCAAGCAATTGAAACACGCCTACTTCCGGTGCATCGATACCGCCAACCTGGAGGAGCTGGGCACGTTGTTCCACGACCAGGTGCAGGTGCACTTCAAGGGCGGGCACTACGAGTGGATTGTGGACGGCAAGCAGGACTACCTGAACAATATCGCCGCCTCCTTCAGCCGCGAGGCCATCGGCCACCACAACGGCCACCAGCCGGAAATCCAGATCCTCAGCGACACCGAGGCCACCGGCCTGTGGTACCTGGCGGACAATATGTGGATTCTCAATCACAATGCGTTCACCACGGGCACCGCTCTGTACTGGGACCGCTACGTGAAGGAGAACGGGCGCTGGCTTATCAGGGAAACCCGCTACGAACGCATCTACGAGATTAACGAGACCCTGGACGGGCGCCCCAACATCGCCTCCCACTACCTGGGTGTGCACGGCACCGAGCCAAAGTTCTAGGGCCCTGCCGTGTACGCGGTGATCTTCACGGCGCGACTGGCCGATATCGATGGGGACTACAGCGCCATGGCGGCCCAACTGCGCGAGCTGGCCCTGGCAGAGTTCGATTGCCGCGAGTTCAGGGCCAGTTGCGAGGACGGGCAGGAGATTGCGGTCTCGCTGTGGGATTCCCTGGAGCAGATCCGGGCCTGGAAAGCCCACCCGCTGCATGCCCGCGCCCAGGCCCTGGGTCGCGAGCGCTGGTATAAGAGCTACAATGTGAAGGTGGTAGAGATACTGCGGGAATACAGTCACCCGGATTGATTCCCGCTGCAATCCATTGCTTCCCGGATGGCGTAGCAACTGTATGGACAATGCCGACCCCTCCACAACCATCGACAGCCCACCGCGACAGCGGCTCGGCGAGACCACCTGGTTCAATGCCCTGTGGTTCCAGATCAGCTGGTTCTCCTGCGTGCTGGGCCGCTATGACACCCTGCTGTTGACCCTGGCCCTGCTGGCCCTGCACTTTGTCCTGGTCGCCGAACCGGGACGCGAGTTGCGACAGCTGCTGATGGTCGCCGCGGTGGGTATAGCCGTGGACGCCGGCCTCAGCCTGGCGGGCGCCTACCACTTCGCCGGCGGCGAGATTTTGCCCCTGTGGTTCTGGTGCCTGTGGCTGGCCTTCGCCACCACCCTGCGCCGCAGCCTGTCGTTCCTGGCCTCACGGCTCTGGCTGGCAGCCCTGGTGGGCGCGCTGGTGGTACCGCTGAACTACGCGCTGGGACAGCGCCTGGGCGCGGTGGAATTCGGCTACGGCGACACGGTCACCCTGGTGACCCTGGGGGCTATCTGGGCGATCCTGCTGCCCGCCTGTTACCGGCTGGCGGCCCTGGCGTACCGGGAGGACGCGTCATGAACACAAGCCTGCGCTCGACGCTCAACGGTCTCACTGTCGGACTGATGCTGGCACTGGCCCTGCCCACGGCAGCCGGGTCGCTGAAGCCGGTCGGGGAGGCCCGGCTCAAAGTCCTGTTCTGGCCGGTCTACCATTCGCGCTTGTACAGCGAGAACGGCGCCTACCAACGGGGGCAGCGACCGCTGCGACTGGAGATCGAGTACCTGCGCGATATCACTGCAGTGCAACTGGTGGAGCGAACCGGTCAGGAGTGGCAGAGCCAGAACCTGACCCACGAAAACCAGCAGCAGTGGCTGGTCCTGTTGGGCACCCTGTGGCCCGACATCAGCAAGGGCGACCGCCTGGCGCTGGAACTGGATGCTGACAACCGCAGCCGTTTTTATTTCAACGGGGAACCGCTGGGGGAAATCGCCGACCCGGACTTTGGCCAGCAATTCCTCGACATCTGGCTGTCACCCAATACCACCCGGCCGGAATTGCGCAGCGCGCTGATCGGTCAGGCGGGACAGGGGGATTAGCGCATGATGGCCCGAGCGCGTCAGCCGCGCGCCGCTATAGCAGGGGCATGCCGCTGATCCAGGGATGCGCAAAGACCAGCACCAGATACACCGCGGCACCCCCTGCCACCAGCGCCAGCTCCCGCCCCCAGCCCGCCGGCTCCGGTTTCTGCCAGGGCCCTTCGCGACGGCTGATCAGCACGATTTCCACCACCGCCCAGGCGAGCAGCGATCCGAACAGCAGAACCGAGCGCTGTTCTCCGTTGCATAACAGGTGGGCGACGGCCCACAGCGCTACCCCGGTAAGCTGCGGGTGACGCACGACGCGCCGTATTCGACTGGGCTGCTGGCTGGCGGCCATCAGGATGAAGGCCAGCAGCACCAGGCCCATGGTGACGTGACGCATTCCCGGGGGCGGCACGTACAGCGACTGCGGGGGCGTGCCACGCCAGCCAAACACGATCAACACGACAGCCAGGACCAGCGCCAGGGAAAACAGGCCCTTGTAGGGATTTTCCCCCAGGCGCCCGACCAGGTTGTCACGCAGGGGACGGGCTGCCGAGGGCAGCAGATGGACGACACTCCACAGGACCAGGCCGGCAATCATCAATTCCACGTCATTCTCCTTTTTCTTGTTGCTGTGCTCCCAGTCTAGTCCAGGTATTCCGCCAGGCGCTGCTCAGCCTCGTCCCCGAACAGGATCTCGCAGGCCCGCCGCAATCCCGGCGCGGCGGCGATATCCTCGCGCCTGACCACCAGCTCGATCTTGGACCGACGGCGCATGAAATCCTCCAGCTTGACGACCATCTCGCGCCGCGCCGCCAATTCAATTTCACAACGGGTGTACTCGGCGTTCTCGATCAGCAGTTTCGCCCCGCTTTCGTCTTCACGGATACGTTCCAGCAGGCCAAAGGCGGCCTCGCCATAGCGGCGCCAGAAGCGTTCCGAGAGGGGCTCGGATGAACTGGGGTCGGTCAGGCTGTCGAGGTTCATCAACCGCGCCTGCAACATGAACTCCGCCCGCAGTTCCGCGCCGGGTTCGCCATACCAGGTGTTGCGAGGCAGGGGCAGGCGCAGGCCAAGGCGCTCCACAAGTTCCGCCACCTCATTTCCCACGTTGAGACAATCGGTCAGTTTGCCGCCGAAAATGGTCATTTGCCGGCGCGCGGAATCCACCTCGATCTCATGTTTGCGTGACAGCTGCACCCAGTCCGCCTCACCGGTTGTGCCGCGGATCGCCAGTGGCCTGACCCCCACCCGCTCGGCGATGATGTCGTCCCGGGTGAGGGGCGGGTCCATATCCAGCAGGCCGTTGATATTGTCCAGTACGAAGTCCCGGTCCTCGTCGGTCACCTCCACCGCGGGATCCTGCACCTGGGTATCCGTGGTGCCGACACAGGTCTTTGGCCCCATGGGAATGAGGAAGAACAGGCGCCCGTCGCTGGCGAAAAAGGTCAGCACCCGGTCACTGTCGGCCAACCGGTCCACCACCAGGTGGATACCCTTGGAGAACAGGTGATGGTATTCGGTACTGACACCGATCCTGTCGTTGACCTGGTCGGCATAGGGACCGCAGGCGTTGATCAGGACCCGGGCGCGGATGCCGAGAGGCTTGCCGGTCACCCGGTCCCGCGCACTGACCTGCCACCAGCCCTGTTCCCGGCTGGCCTCCAGTAATTCCACGTAATTGGCCGCGATACAGCCATAGTTGAGGCTGGCGCGGATAAACCTGAATACGAATCGGGCATCGTTGTCGTACAGGTAGCAATCCGAATACTCCAGGCCACCCGCGGCATTGCTGGTGTCCACTATCGGCTCCTCGCGCTCGATACGGCGGGCGGTCAGGTATCGCGGTGGCCGGGTCGCAAAGCGTCCCATAATCCAGTACAGCACGCTGCCCAGGAAGACGAAGAAGCTCCAGAACCGGAAGCCCTTCTGGATGGTGGTGAAAAAACGCACCTCCTTGACCGTCGAAGGGTAGGCCCGCATCAGTTCGTTGCGGGACTTGCACAGCTTGCTGACCAGCAGGTACTCGTGACTCTCGAGATACTTGATCCCGCCCCAGGCGAGGTTGGACGAGTTGGAGCTGACACCGGAAGCGAAATCACCTCTGTCGATCAGGCCCACATGCAGGCCCCGGGCAGACAGGGAGGCTGCCGACACGGCGCCGTTGATGCCGCCACCCACGATCAATACATCGAATTCCTGTTGTGCCAGTTTTTCCACATTGCTCTGGCGCAGCTTGACACCCATACATTCTCCTCTTGCCGATCATCAGGTAGCGCCTCCACCGGCCACACCTCAGCCGGCCACACCTGGGTCGGCCACACCTGGGCCGACCGCACCTCAGCCGGCCGCACCTTAGCCGGCCGCACCAGCCCAGATATCTTCGCACAGGGCGATAAAGTTTTTCGCACTGTCGCTGAGCACGCCCCCGGAGCGGTAATAGAGTCCCACCCGGCGGTCGATGCGCCCGAAGGACACGTCGTCCATGATACGGAACTCGTTGCATAAAGGATGCTCGTCCAGCAGTTTACGCTCCATGAAGGTCACGCCCATTCCCTCGGCCACCATGTGGATGCGCAACATCAGGCTGTTCACTTCCCACACCGTGCTGAACTGGTCACGCAGGCGCTGGATGGACGGCCGCATGTCCGGGTTGTCCAGGGCCGAGGCAATCAGCGGAGTGCGTTTCAGGGCGCGCTCGTCACCGGCCATCATGTCGTCGTAGTGGGGGTGACGAGGCGATACCACCAGGTGCCGAGAGTCGGCGTACAGCGGCACCGTATCGAACGCAGACATGTGCTTCTGAAACGGACCAAAGCCCAGTTCTACCGCACCCGAGGACACCGCGTAGATCATGCTGCGGCTGGGAAGATCCGCAATTTTCAAGCGCGTACGCGGGAAGTGCTGATAGTAAGCGCTTATCAACATCGGTCCGTAAAAATAGTTTACCGAGGCCGACAAGGCCAGGTTGAGCAACTCGCTGCTGCCTTTTTTGAGTTGGGCGATATCCTCCAGCGTCTGTTGTTCCTCGCGCAGCACCTCGACCGCGTAATCGAACAGGCGCTTGCCCGGCTCGGTCAGGCGCGGGGTCTTGCCGCGCACCACGAGCGGCGTATCCAGTTTGGCTTCCAGGCCCGCTACCGCCTGGCTCACCGCAGACTGGCTGATGTGCAGTGATTCGGCCGCTCGCTGGAACCCGCCCTCCTCGATGACGGCCCGCAAGGCCCGTAACTCATTGTTTTCCAAGCGCATATTAATTTCCCTTATATGGGGATAAGTAACATTAACTCAACTAATCATTATATCCGCCCTATACTGTGAAAAATTCACATTTTTAACCAAGCAGGGGGTTACCATGACCGACCAAGCAGTCTTTTCCCCGGATCTGGCAGGCATTGTTGTGGGCGAAACCGCCATCTCCGATGTACAGGGAGACCAGGGCAAGCTCAGCTATCGCGGGGTGGATATCAATGACCTGATCGACGCGCCCTTCCTGCACGTTGCCTGGTTACTACTGTTCGGCGAGTGGCCCGACAGCCAGCAAAGCAGCCGGCTGGTGGCATTCATGAACCGCCACGCACGGCTCAGTTTCCAGGAAATTGACCTGCTGCAACTTGTGCCCAGGGACCTGCACCCGATGCTGATGCTGCAGGGGATGACCCCGCTGCTCAAATTGCCCCAGGAGGAGACGCTGGACATGGGGCTGGATGCCGAGCAGGGCCTGTTTATTGCCGCCAAACTCCCCGCCCTGGTCGCAGCACACTACCGACTGGAACACAGCAAGGTGCCGTTGTCACCCCGGCCGGGCAAACTGTTTAATCACAATTTCCTGTACATGTTCCACGGCAGTCAGCCCAGCGAGGCCCAGGTGCGAATGCTCAACGCCGCCCAGATCCTGCAGATGGAGCACAGTTTCAATGCCGGGACGTTCGCCGGACGAGTCTGCGCCAGCACCCTGGCGCCTATCCAGTCCTCCATCGCCGCATCCATCGGCACCCTGTTCGGGCGCCTGCACGGTGGGGCCGACCAGGCCGCACTGGAAATGGCCGAGGCGATCGGCGGGCCGGAGCATGCGGAGGCCTACGTGCAGGACTGCCTCGCCCGCGGCGAGAAGATCATGGGTATGGGCCACCGCGAGTACCGCACAGTGGATCCCCGGGCCAGGGTGCTGAAGCCCATGGCCATGGAGTTGTGTACCGAGGGTGACAGCGCACGACTGCTGGCCACCCTGGTCGCCGTCGAGGAGGCCTGCCAGAGGGCCTTTGCCGAGCGCGGCAAGGAGATCTGGGCCAACGTCGAATTCTACAAGGGCGCGGTATTCCACAGCCTGGGGATTCCCAGCCAGTACTTCACGGCACTGTTCGCCATGGCGCGGGTGTACGGCTACATCGCCCACTTCCTGGAATTCCGCCGGGACAGCCGCCTGATCCGACCACGGGCCAAGTACACCGGAATCCCACCCGTCCAGCGGGACCGCACTGCCGCCTGAGGCGCATCCAACGCCCAATAATCTGAACCACCGGGAGGCTATCCCGGTGGTCGACCCGCTCCCCGCCAGCCCGCCCCCGCAGCGGGTGTACACTGCAGCCCGAACCTCAACATTCATCCAGGGAGGACTGCACCATGGGCTTGCTGCAGGACAAAACAATCCTCATCACCGGTGGCGCCCGCAGCATGGGCGCCAACCACGTGCGACGCTGCGCACAGGAAGGAGCTCGGGTGGTGTTCGGTGACGTGCTGGAGGAAGAGGGCAGGGCCCTGGCCGCGGAGATTGGCGAGACCGCCGTGTTCGTAAAGCACGACGTGTGTGACCCGGATGGCTGGCAGGAAATCGTCCAGGTCGCAGAGCAGCAGTTCGGGGGCCTGGACGTACTGGTCAACAACGCCGCCATCCACCTCAATTGCCCGATGGAAAACGAGACCGCGGACTCCCTGCGGCGCCACCTGGAAGTGAACGTGGTGGGCAGCTTCCAGGGTGCAAAGGCCGTGTTACCGGCCATGCGCCCTCGCGGCGGCGGCTCCATCATCAATATATCTTCCCTGGCGGGCATTCGCGGCATCTGGGGCTACAGCGCCTACGGCGCCAGCAAGTGGGCCGTGCGCGGCATGACCCAGGTCTGGGCGCAGGAACTGGGTCCTGACAATATCCGGGTCAACGCCATCATGCCCGGGGCGATTTCCGAGACCAGCATGTTCAGCCTGGATGAGGATCCCCAGGGCCTGGAGCAGATCGTCTCCGCCATTCCCCTGCGCCGCACCGGCAAGCCCGACGATGTCAGTGACGTGGTCATTTTCCTCGCCTCGGACAAGTCCTCGTACATGACCGGCACTGAGCAGGTGATCGACGGCGGGCGGGCGATCTGGTGAATATGAATCAGGTGACATTGCCGGTTACCGAAATGGAGAAAGCGGCTGCCTTCTATCGGCGAATGGGGTTTCTACAGATAGTCGACACGCCGCACTACGCTCGTTTTGAATGCCCCGAAGGTAGCTCTACCTTTTCCTTGTCGCTGGTCGAGACGGTTTCTTCAAATGGCAGTGTTATCTACTTCGAGCATGAAGACCTGGACAACCTGGTCGATGAACTCAAGAACAAGGGATTTGAATTCGATCAGGATCCGAAAGATATGCCTTATCTCTGGCGGGAAGCGATCTTGCACGACCCCTCGGGTAACAAAATCAAACTCTACTGGGCCGGCGGCGATCGCCTGAACCCACCCTGGCGAGTCGAACTGGCCGCGGACTGAAGCCTGATACAAGCCTCTGATCATCTACCACTGGCTCGTCGGAACTGCCAATCCCCCTCAGGACCCGGTTTGATCGCGAAAGCGCCCTCGTGAATCAGCCTGTGGTGTTTTGAACAGAGCAAAATCGTATTTTCCAAAGAGGTCTCGCCGCCATCGGCCCAGTGCATCACGTGATGCGCGTCGAGCCACTTTTCGTGCATGCAACCCGGATAGCGGCAACATTTGTCGCGTGCCAAAAGCGCTCGTCTTAAAGCCGGCTGTACCACGCGGTGCTTCCTCCCAACATTCAGCGGGTTCCTGTTTTCATCTTCTTCTACCGTGACCACGGCACTATCGCAACAAAGCCTCTTTATCGTCTCGATCGGCAGATCACTTTCACTGTTCTCATCAGGCTGACCGCGCAGCGCTTTCTCATCCACATGCACCACCACCTGATAGTGGTCGGCAGTACAGCTTTTCTGTTCTTCTCCACCAGCCAGGTAAGCGCGAGCCAACTCCACCAGCGCATCTGCCTGTTGCTGGTGGAGGGTTTCTGCGCCTGCACCCCCCTCGGAGTTCTCCATCGATGCCAATGCCATCTCCAAGGCCTTCATCACCAACTCGCCCTGTTCACGCGGCAGTTCAACGGAAATCGTCATACTGCCATCACCGTGGGTGGAGCGACTCAGGTATCGCTCCCGGTGCAGGCGCTGCGCATCCTCACCCGCGAACTGCCTGTGCACATTGCGCAATTTCCGGCAGTGATCATCCACCTGCTGCGCAGTGGCCGGGATGGCGTAATCCAGCAACCGCTCTTCCGTAGCCGGTGTGGCGATGCGAGTGAGCGCCCGTGCCTTGGAATAGGACAGTTCGCCGGATTGGAAGGCGCCGGCCGTGAGCGGCAGATCAAACAGCGCATTGGCCACCCGAATTTTCTCCCGTGCGGTGCCGGGCGCAATGCCGCACTTCATATTCAGCCACTCGGCGCAGTTGTTGAAGTGGTAGGCCTTCCAGCCCTGGCGCAGGTCAAATTCACGCACCAGCAACAGGAATTCGTACTCTTCGGCATTGATGCGCGCAGCGAGGGAGATGATCTCATCTTCCAGATCGTCGAGGCTGCGACGGGTAACCAATTGGGCGATATTCATGGGGCCTCCGGGGGTATCAGTCACGCTAATCCATCTGCCCATTTTCCTCCTATCTATCTGATTTATATACGAATATATCTCATCAAATGCGGCCACACGGCGACATTTCGAACCCACTCCAGCAAGAAGGCAGGGCGCCAAAACCTCTCAGACGCGCTGAAAAATCACTCCTATACTGCTAACTAGATTTGAGGTCGAGTCGAACAACCGGAACAATAAATCGACCATCATCGAACTGACACCAGTTCCTGGGAGCGGGATCAATGACACTCACCGAATCCTTCTGCGTGGGCCCGGATACGCCCCCGGTGCGCGAACTCACGATCGGCCAGGTCCTGGCTGAGGCGGCTGCAGACTCACCCAACCAGGCGGCGTTAACCGTGGGCTCTCCCAACCCGGGCGAACGCCGGACCTGGACCTATGCCGAACTCTACCGCGAGGCCCGGACCGCGGCCCGGGCCCTCCTGCAGCGCTTCCAACCCGGTGAGCGGGTAGCGGTGTGGGCGCCTAACATCCCGGAATGGGTCATCCTGGAGTATGGCTGCGCCCTGGCGGGGGTCGTGCTGGTGACGGTCAACCCCTCCTACCAGCCGGAGGAACTGGCCTACGTGCTGAAGCAGTCGCGCAGTCGCGGGATCTTCGTGCTGCCGGAATTCCGCGGCAACCGCATGTTGCAGCACCTGCTGGCGGTGCGGGACCAGTGTCCGGAACTGCGCGAGGTTATCGGCTTCGATAGCTGGGCGGCATTCATGGACTCAGGAATAAACGTCACCGCAGACCTGCCAGAAGTGAGCGCCGGGGACCCCTGCATGATCCAGTACACCTCCGGCACCACCGGCTTCCCCAAGGGCGCGCTGCTGCATCACCGCGGGCTGGTCAACAACGCAGCCCATGTGCTGGAGCGGGCGGGCCTGGACCGGGGTGGTGCCCATCTGGGCTACATGCCGCTGTTCCACACCTCGGGCTCCGTGCTGTGCGTATTGGGCGCTCTGGACCGTCGCGCCCGGCTGGTACTGGTCGAGATGTTTGAGCCCGGCCTAGTCCTGGAACTGATCGAGACCTACCGGGTGCGCAATACCGGGGGCGTGCCCACCATGCTGATCGCGCTGCTGGAACACCCGGATTTCGTGGTTCGCGACCTGTCCTCGCTGCAGGTGGTCAGCAGCGGCGGCGCCACGGTGCCGGCACCACTGGTGGAACGGATCGAGGCCGAACTGGGGGTCACTTTCACCATCGTGTTCGGCCAAACCGAGTGCTCGCCGGTGGCCTCCATGACCCTGCCCGACGACAGCCCGGAAGACAAGGCCTATACCCTGGGACTGCCCATGCCGAATGTGGAGGTGAAAATCGTGGACCCGGCCAGCGGTGAGATCCAGCCGGTGAACCAGGTCGGTGAATACTGCACCCGCGGTTACCACGTCATGCACGGTTATTTCGAGATGCCGGAGGCAACGGCGGATACCATCGACGAGGACGGCTGGCTGCACACCGGCGACCTGTGTGCCATGGACGAGCGTGGCTATACCCGGGTCGAGGGGCGCCTCAAGGACATGATCATCCGCGGCGGGGAGAACATCTACCCGCGGGAGATCGAGGAATTATTGTTCAAACATCCCGCTGTCGCGGAAGTGGCTGTGGTGGGCTTGCCCAGCGACCGCCTCGGCGAGGAGGTAGCGGCCTTCCTGCGCCCCGCACCGGGGATGGCCCTGGACCGCGAGGCACTGTTCGCCTACACGCGGGAGCACCTGGCGCCCCATAAAACGCCCCGGTACTGGTTCGAGGTCGAGCAATATCCCATGACCGGCTCGGGCAAAATCCAGAAGTTCATGCTGCGCAAGCAGTGGCAGCAGGGCATGCACAGCGAACTCGGCGACCTGCGCGATTGAGCGCCACCGGGGTGGCCGACGTATTCTGCCGGCGGCAGATGCGGCGGGCATCGTGCTATGATTCGCCCGGCTTGAAAAAGAGACCCGCATGCCCGTTCTGCAATTTATCTGGGACCGTATCACCGCGCTGCTCAGCACCGCTCTGCTGCTGCTGACACTGGCGGCCCTGTTCGCAATCTACCGCTACACCGCCTTCCACCAGGAAGATGACGCCGAACGCCTGCGGGGCAAACGAGACTATCTGGAACAACTGTCCGGTTTGCCCTCGTCCGGCAGGGCACCCAACATCATTTTCATCCTCTACGACGACCTGGGTTACGGCGATGTCGGCCTTGGCGCCGGTGACAAACCGCCGATCAAGACGCCGAATATCGATCGGCTGGCGGCCAACGGGGTGATGCTCAGTGACTTCCATTCTCCGGCACCGGTCTGCACCCCCGCCCGCGCCGGTTACCTCACCGGCCGCCTGCCACTGCGCGCCGGCCTGCCCAACGTGGTCTTTCCCAGCCATGACAACTGGAAGGGGGTGATGGCCAGGCTGGGCGACCCGGACAGCAACCAGCGCCTGCCCGCCGAGGAGATCACCCTGGCCGACATCCTGAAGGCCCGCGGTTACGCCACCGGCATGGTCGGTAAGTGGCACATGGGGGACGTCAGTCCCTCCCTGCCCAACGACTTCGGCTTCGATTACTACTACGGTGCGTTGTACAGCAACGACATGACACCCTTTGCCCATTACCGCAACCGGGACATCGCCGTACCGGCCCCCGTGGACCAGCGCAGGATGAGCGAATACTACACCCGTGAGGCCGTCGATTTCGTGCGCGGCCACGCGAACCGGGCGTTTTTCCTGTATTTCGCCCACAACTTTCCCCACGACCCCCTGTCCGTGCGCGAGGAGCGGGCGGGCCGCTCCGAAGCCGGCCTGTTCGGCGATGTCATGGAGGAGATCGACGACGGCGTGGGCGAACTGGTGGCCGCGCTGGCGGACACCGGCACCCTGGACAACACCCTGATTGTCATCACCTCCGACAACGGCCCCTGGTTCCTGGGCAGCGGCGGCGGCCAGCGGGGCCGCAAGGGCAGCACCTTCGAGGGCGGCATGCGGGTACCCTTCATCGCGCACTGGCCGGCGTCGATTCCCGCCGGCCGGGTTGAGCCGGCCATGGCCATGGGCACCGACCTGGTACCTACCGTGCTGGACATACTGGGCCTGCCGGCGCCCGGCGATCGCGTCCTCGACGGGCGCAGTATCCTGCCGGTGCTCACTGCCGGGTCGCCCACTCCCCACGACTACCTGTATTATTTCGACGGCGAATCCCTGTTCGCGGTGCGCAGCCAGCGATTCAAGTACCGCGGCGCGGCCAGCGTCCACTACGGCACTGACCAGATGCCCGTGGCCTTCGGCATTCCCCAGAAGGAGTGGCTGTTTGATCTGGCCGGGGATACCCGTGAGGCTTATGACACCTCCCTGCGCCACCCGGAGACCCTCGAGGAGCTGCGGCGGGTGTTCGAGGACAAGGAGAGCGAGATGGCAGATAACCTGCGCGGCTGGCGGGGAGAACCCCGGTGAACGAAAGCCCTGCCCTGCTGCGACCGGATATAGACTTCGCCTGGGATGCGCTGCCGAACCTGCACGAGGTACTGGACGAGTTGCGCCAGGAAGGACCGGTGGTCCGGGTGCAATACCACGGCGGGCCCGCCTGGCTGATCCTTGGCTGGGAGGAACTGCGCCAGGCCTTCGCCGACGAGGAGCACTTCGAAGCCGCCAGGGCCTACCGGATTCACTCCGAACCCTCCATGGGCAAGACCATGCAGACCATGTCCGGAGAGCAACACCGTATCAACCGCGGCCTGGTCTCCGGGTCCTTCTTCCCCGGCAAGGTGCGGGCGCTGGTCGAACCGCTGATCGAGACCCAGGCCGACCTCGCCCTGGATGCACTGGCGGGGCAGGAAGCGGTTGACCTCGTGCAGGCTTTCGCCCGCCCCTACCCGTTCAAGGTGATTACCCGCCTGCTGGGTATTCCGGTGCACGACGATGCAAAGTTCCTGACCTGGGCCCTGAAGATCATCGATTTTCCCTGGGACCCGGAGGGAGCGATGCAGGCGAAAGCCGAATTTGACGCCTACATGCTGCCGCTGATCGCCGCGCGTCGGGCACAGCCGGAACAGGACCTGGTCTCGGTGCTGGCGACCGCGGAACTCGAAAACCAGCAATTGAGTGACGAGGAAATCCTGTCCTTCTGCCGCCTGATCTTCCCCGCCGGCTCCGACACCACCTACAAGAATCTCGGTTCGCTGCTGTACGCGGTGCTGACCACCGAGGGTGTGGTGGAGCAGTGCCTGGCAGAACCCGGTGCGGTGGCGGACGTCGTGCAGGAAGGCCTGCGCTGGGAGGCGCCCACCGGCCTGCTGCCACGCATGTGCAGCCGCGATACCAAGCTGGCCGGGGTTGCAATACGCGAGGGCGACTGGGTACTGTTCGGCATTACCGCGGCGAACAATGACCCCGCGGTATTCAGCGAGCCGCGCCGTTTCGATCCCGGCCGGCGCAACAAGAACCTGGCCTTCGGCCACGGCGAACACTTCTGCCTGGGCTCCCACCTGGCCCGGCAGGAACTGGAGGTCGCCCTGCGCCGCATTCTGGAACGCTTCCCCGACCTGCGCCTGATCGAGGAGCGCCCGGTAGCGATTACCCGCGCCGTGCTGCGCGGTCCCGAGGAGCTGTGGGTTACGCCCGGCTGACACGAACAGCTCATGAACTGCTTTCGAATCAGGGCCCAGGTATTTTTTCTTGTACCCCGGAAATACACTTTCCCGGCGGAGAGGATATGCTGTTACGTTCGATCCTTCGGACTTCAACAGCATGAACCATAACATCGACCCCGAACTCACACCGATACTGGAATTCATTCCCGAGCTGAGTATCGCGAACCTGGCGAGTGCCAGGTCGGGCTTCCTCGAACTGACCCGGCAAATGTCGGCCGACCTGGATCGCTCCGGCGTGACTGTCGTCAACCGCGATATTCCCGGTCCCGGGGGGGCACCGGCGGTTCCGGTGCGCATCTACACTCCAGAAGGACTGGACGCCACGGTGCCCGGGCTGCTGCATATCCACGGCGGTGGTTTCGTGATCGGTAACCTGGACAGCGAGGAAGGCAGTTGCCTGGCACTGTGCCGCGACCTGGGCATTGTCATCGTCTCGGTGGACTACCGGCTGGCCCCGGAAAGCCCGTTCCCGGGGGGTCTGGAGGACTGTTATGCTGCACTGTGCTGGACCGCCGATCACGCCGCCGAACTGCACATCGATCCACAGCGGCTGGGTATCATCGGGATGAGCGCCGGCGGCGGGTTGTCTGCCGCAACGGCATTACTGGCCGCGGAACGCAACGGCCCGGCAATCTGCTTTCAGTACCTGGGAATACCGGAACTGGACGACCGCCTCGATACCCCCAGCATGCAACGTTTCCACGACACCCCCATGTGGAACCTGCCCTCCGCACAGCTGAGCTGGGACTATTACCTGAGCGAGGATTACCGGCGCGGGGCCGATGGTGTACCTCACCTGGCTGCGCCCGCCAGGGCCTCGGTCGAGCAGCTGGAAGGGCTTCCCCCGGCCTATGTCAGCACCATGGAGTTCGACCCGCTGCGGGACGAGGGCGTGCTGTACGCCCTGCAACTGATGCGGGCGGGCGTGCCGACGGAGTTACACAGTTTCCCGGGCACCTTTCACGGCTCTTCAATGGTGGCAAGCGCCACGGTCAGTCAGCGGGAGGCGGCCGAGATGCGCGCCGTGCTGCGTCGCGCCCTGCAGATTGACTGATACTGGATTACGAGGAATTTTGCGATGAGTGACCACGCGCTGCACCAGCAGCCCCTGATGCCGCACCTGATGATCGATGCGCTGAACCGCTACAACGACGAGCCCTGCCTGGTGCTGGGCGAGACCATGGCCAGTTACAGGCAGGTGCGGGAGCGCACCAGCCAGATGGTACAGGCGCTGCAGTCGAAGGGCCTGGGGGTGGGCAGCCGGGTGGCCATCATCTCCGCCAACCGGCCGGAAGTGCTGGCCAATACCGCGGCCATGCAGATTGCCGGCTGCATCGGCACCCCCCTGCACCCGCTGGGCTCGCTGGCTGATCACGAATATGTCCTGAACGCCGCGGAAATCGACTGCCTGGTGTTCGACCAGGAGCATTTCGAACCGGTGGTGGCCGCCCTGAAAGAGCGGGTACCGGGTATCAGGCACTACCTGGCGTTCGGGCCCAGCGAGGTGGGCGAGGACTACCTGGCCCTGGCAGACCGCTTCCAGCCCGCGCCGCTGGTGGCGCCCGCGGTGGAGCCGGGAGATACCTCCTCGGTCAATTTCACCGGGGGCACCACCGGCAAGCCCAAGGGCGTGATGAGCAGTTACGCCATGTCCGCCTACATGACCCAGATCCAGCTCACCGAGTGGGAGTTTCCGGAACAGTGCCGGATGCTGTTCGCCACCCCCCTGTCCCACGCGGCGGCGGCGTTCTTCGTGCCCGTGCTGCAGAAAGGGGGCGCCTTTTACGTCATGCAGGGTTTCAGCCCGGACGAGTTCTTTGACATGGTGGAAAAACACCGCATCACACTGACCATGCTGGTACCTGTCATGCTCTATTTCCTGCTGGACTCGCCGCGGTCAGCCAGCGCCGATATGTCCAGCATGGAAACCATCTTCTACGGCGCCTCGCCGATGAGCCCCGCGCGTCTGCGTGAAGGCATCGAGAAGTGGGGCCAGGTGTTCTACCAGTTCTTCGGTCAGTCCGAGTGCCCCATGGTGATTGCCAACATGAGCCGGCGGGAGCACGACCTGAACAAGCCGGAACGTCTCGGTTCCTGCGGCCGGCCCACACCGTGGGTACACCTGAGCCTGCGCGACGGCGACGGCAACGAGGTGGCGCCCGGTGAGCCCGGCGAGATCTGTGTGCGCGGGCCGCTGGTCATGAAAGGCTACAAGGATATGCCGGAGCAGACCGCGGAAGCCTTCGCCGGCGGTTGGCTTCACACCGGCGACGTCGGCCGCCTGGACGACGAGGGCTTTCTGTACATCGTCGACCGGACCAAGGACATGATCGTCACCGGTGGCTTCAACGTGTTTCCGCGGGAGGTAGAGGACGTACTCGCCACCCACGACGCGGTTGCCCAGGTGGTTGTGATTGGGGTGCCCGACGCGCAGTGGGGCGAGGCGATCAAGGCGGTGGTGGTCCTGAAACCCGGCGCCGCTGCCTCCGATTCGCTGGTCGCCGAATTACAGGCGCTGGTGAAGGAGGCCAAGGGCTCGGTGCAGGCACCCAAGTCCGTCGACTTCGTGGAGGCCATCCCGTTGACCGCGGTCGGCAAGCCCGACAAGAAAGCCGTGCGGGCCCGCTACTGGGAAGGCAGCGAGCGTGCGGTTGGCTAGAATGGCGACCCGGGGCAACTCGCCAATAAAGGGACCCGTGCGGTGACAAGCCGCGCACTGGGTAAGCTGGCCCCGTTTGCCCTGTTGCTGGCGGCCTGCAGCCCGATCGAGGATCCCAGCCTGTTCCCGGCCTTCGATCCGGACCGGGCGGTACCGCCACAGACCAACCCGCTCACAGCCTACAATCCACAGCGCAACCTGTATTGGGGCGACCTGCATGTGCACACCAGTTATTCCACCGACGCCTTCACGATGGGCGTGCGCGCCGGCCCGGACGACGCCTACAGGTTCTTCAAGGGCGGCGAGATCGCCCATGGGGCCGGCTACGGCATCCGGATCAGCAAGCCGCTGGACTTCGCCGCGGTCACCGATCACTCGGAGTACCTCGGCGTGGTACGGGCTACTGCAAAGGACCAGCCACTGCAGCAGCGCAGCCTGCGCCAGCGCCTGCTGGAGGACAGCCGCCTGGCCAACACCTGGATGGTGATGACAACCCTGAACAGTTTTTCCCTGGAGATGGTGAACGTGGCCGGCTGGCAGGACATCAGTCGCGAATCCTGGCGGGCCATCGTCGCCAGTGCAGAGCGCAACAACGACCCCGGGCGTTTTAGCGCTTTTGTCGGCTACGAGTGGACCTCCATGCCCAATGAGCGCAACCTGCACCGCAACGTGATCTACCGCTCCGCACGGGTGCCGGAGCTGCCTTTCTCCTCGATGGATTCCGACGACCCCCGGGACCTGTGGCAGGTGCTGGACGAGCAGCGGGCCGCGGGCATGGACAACTTCGCCATCCCGCACAACGGCAATGTCAGTGACGGCCGCATGTACAGCCGGGTCATGTTCGACGGCCTGCCCATGAATGCCGATTACGCAGAGCAGCGCATGCGCAATGAACCCCTCAGTGAGATTTTCCAGGTCAAGGGCTCCTCGGAGAGCAACCCCCTGTTGTCCCCGGAGGACGAGTTCGCCGGATTTGAGATCTTCGACACGGTACTGGGCGCCAGCCAGGATGACTCCAGGGCGGAAGGCAGCTATGCCCGTGACGCCCTGCGCACCGGGCTGGAGCTGTCGCACAGCGAGGGTTTCAACCCCTACCGCTTCGGTGTGATCGGCAGTTCGGACGGCCATAATGCCAGCTCCCCGGTGGAGGAGAACAACTACCACGGCAAACTACCGCTGCTGGACGGCAGCGCCGGTATCCGGCTCGCCACCTCCAACTACATGCCCGCCAGTATGATGGGCGGGGTGCGCTGGGGCGCCGCCGGCCTGGCCGCCGTGTGGGCAGAAGAGAACACCCGCGATGCCCTGTTCGACGCCATGCGCCGCAAGGAAACCTACGCCACCTCCGGCCCGCGCATCCAACTGCGGTTCTTCGGCGGCTGGGGCTACCCCGAAGACCTGCTGACCCGGCAGGACTGGATAGTGCGCGCCGAAGCCAGCGGCGTGCCCATGGGGGCCGACCTGCCGCCGGCAGGCGTCGCCACCGCTCCCGATTTCGCCCTGTGGGCCCTGCGCGATCCCGATAGCGGCAGGCTGGATCGCCTGCAGGTAATAAAGGGCTGGGTGGACGAGGACGGCAACAGCCGGGAGAAAATCTTCAACGTGGCCTGGTCCGGGAACCGGGCGCAGGACGAGCACGGCGAGCTGCCTCCGGTAGGCAGCACCGTCGATGTGGCCAGCGCCAGTTACAGCAACAGTATCGGCAGCGACCAGCTGGCGACGGTCTGGACCGACCCGGAGTTCAATCCGGGCCAGGAGGCGTTCTACTACGCCCGGGTCATCGAGATACCGACCCCGCGCTGGAGCACCTATGACGCGGCGAAGCTGGGCATCGAGGCACCCGAACCCGCCGCCATCCAGGAGCGGGCGGTCAGCTCCGCCATCTGGTATCGCCCCCCGCCCTGAAAAAAGGGGACAGTTCACTTTATTCCCCCAGGAAAAAGTGAACTGTCCCCTTTTTTCTTCACCGGAGACGGCGCATGGTCCAGGCCTCCCGCTCCAGCTCCTCGCGGAAAGCTGGGTGGGCAATATCGATCAGGTCGCGGGCACGCTCGGTGATCGAGCGACCGCGCAACTTTGCCACCCCGAATTCGGTCACCACGTAATCCACCAGGGCCCGGGTGGTCACCACACCGGCACCGCGCTCCAGCCCGGCCACCAGCCGTGACAATGCCCCGTCCCGCGCGGTGGAGGGCAGGGCAATGATGGACTTGCCGCCCTCGGAGAAACTGGCCCCCAGTACGAAGTCCACCTGCCCGCCCACGCCGGAGTAAATCTTGTAACCCATGGAATCGGCGCAAACCTGTCCGGACAGGTCGACCTGGATAGCGCTGTTGATGGAGGTTACCTGGCGGTTCTTGGCAATCACTACCGGGTTGTTAACGAACTCGATGTCCAGAAACACCACTTCCGGATTGTCGTTTACAAAGTCGTACAGCCGCGGGCTGCCCATGCTGAAACCGGTCACCGTCCTGCCGGTGGAAATTTTTTTCCGGCTGTTGTTGATCGCGCCACTTTCCAGCAGGTCGAGCACGCCGTCGGAAAACATCTCGGAGTGCACGCCCAGGTCCCGGCGGTCAACCAGCTGCGCCAGGGCGGCATCGGGAATCGCGCCAATCCCCATTTGCAGGCAATCCCCGTCCTCGATCAGGCTCGCCACGTTTTCCCCCACCGCCCGCTCGGTGGCGGTGATTTCCCGCTGTTCCGGGCTGATCAGTGGCGTTTCCTCCAGGTAGACATAGTCGATGTCCTTGAGGTTGATAAAGCTGTCGCCGTGGGTCCGCGGCATGTTGGGATTCATATGGGCGATGATGCGGCCGGCCATGTCCGCCGCCGCCCGGGTTGCCTCCACCGATATTCCCAGCGAACAGTTGCCGTGCTGGTCCGGCGTCGAGACCTGGGCCAGGACGGTATCCACTCGCTGTTCGCGCCGTCGCAACATGCGCGGAATTTCGGACAGGAACATCGGCACATAATCTGCCTGTCCCTGGTTGATCAATTCCCGGGTCACCTTGCCCGCGAAAAAACAGCGGCAACGCAGGCGACCTTCCAGGGCCGGGTTCGCCAACGACTCGGCATGCTCGAGGTGCAGTTGCATGATGGTGACATCCCGCAACTCGGCGCCGATGGCATGCAGCGCCAGGGCATCCAGCAACACCGTCGGGGTGGCCGCCATGGAGTGGCACCAGATATTCTCTCCAGATCCGATTGCGCTCACCGCCTCCAGCGCAGTCTCCGTATACGTGGTCATAGGGGCAGATCCTCCTGCAGGGCGACTATTGTATACGGGGGCGGACCGAACCGTCAGTTTCCGGCCGATTCGGACGCTAGCCGGCCGCTGGACAGCCGGCCCAGGAACAGGGACCATTAGCGCTCCCTTACCAGTGGTACTTTTTATGAGCGAAGAGCATCCCGTGCACTATCGTGGCCTGAGTTACCCCTTCGGCCGGGAGCAGGGCCCGATCCCCGGCGAACCGGTACCGGTGGCCGAAGGCGTCTACTGGGCGCGCTTTGCCATGCCAATGTCCCTCGACCATATCAATCTCTGGCTGCTGGAGGATGGTGACGGCTGGACCGTGGTGGATACCTGCCTGTCTCTGGACAGCGCCCGCGAGACCTGGGAGACCCTGTTTACCGGCTTCATGGGGGGGCGGCCGATCAAGCGCGTAATCTGTACCCACATGCACCCGGATCACGTGGGCCTGGCCGGCTGGCTCACCGAGCGCTTCCACTGCTCCCTGTGGATGTCGCGGGAGGAATTCCTCATGTGCAGGGCACTGGTCAGTGACACCGGGCGCGACGCGCCGGACGCGGCCCTGAGGTTCTATCGCGCGGCCGGTTACAACGAGCAGCAGTTGGGACTCTACCGGGACAAGTTCGGCAATTTCGGCCGCGCGGTTTACCCTCTGCCGGACAGCTTCCGCCGCCTGATGGACCGGGAAACCATCACCATCGGCGACCGCTACTGGCAGATCATCGTCGGTGGCGGTCACTCGCCGGAGCATGCCGCCCTGTATTGCCCGGCACTCAAACTGCTGATTTCCGGCGACCAGGTGCTGCCGCGCATCACCCCCAACGTCAGCGTCTTTCCGACCGAACCGGAGGGAGACCCGCTCAACGAGTGGATGTTCAGCAACGCACTCATCCGGGAGTTTCTGCCCGACGACCTGCTGGTGCTGCCCGCCCACGAGACGCCCTTTCACGGCCTGCACGTGCGCCAGTCCCAGGTCATCGAGGGGCACAAGCGGGACCTGAAAAAACTGTTCGAATTCCTCGACGAGCCGAAACGGGCCGTGGACTGCTTCCCGGCACTGTTCAATCGCGCGATCGACGAGGAATCCCTGGGCATGGCCACCGGTGAGACCCTCGCGCACCTCAACTGCCTGTTTGAACAGCGCCGGATCACGCGCCACCTGGATGGACAGGGCGTCGCCTGGTACCAGCAGATCGCGGATACCGCCGAGTACGACGAGTAGTTGCGGCCAGCCGGGCGCCCGACCCCGGGCACCGGCGGCGCACAGACCGGACCCGAACCCGGCGAGCAGGCGGGCCAATTCTCTGCTATCATCCGATTCTCTCCAGCGGCGCATCAGAATCGCCGCGGATCAATCACCGCGCTCATCCCGTCGCTCATTCCAGTGTCGGGTCACAAGACTGTCGATACACATGCCGAGGACACAGTGTATGAGTCAACTGGTTGATTTGGTTATATTCGGGGGCACGGGCGACCTCTCCACCCGCAAACTGTTGCCGGCCCTGTTCCAGCTTCACCGTCACGGCCTGGCGGATTCCCTGCACCGCATCGTTGCCACCGGGCGCGGCGAACTGGACGATGCGACGTTCCGCGGCGATGCGCACAGCAACCTGCGCCGCTTCCTGCCCGACCAGCACTGGGACGAGGCCATCTGGAACGTGTTCTGTCACAAGCTGCACTACGTCAAGGTGGAGGCCGACGCCGCGGGCGACTACGCCGAACTGGCCGCCCAGCTCGATAGCGCCCGGGCGCTGCCGCTCTTCTACCTGGCTACCCTGCCCTCCCTGTACGGTACGATCTGCGACCACCTGCAGGCGGCTCAGGCGGTCACCGACGGCAGCCGCGTGGTACTGGAAAAGCCCCTGGGACACGACCTGGATTCCTGCCGGGCCATCAACGAGCAGGTAGCAAAGGTGTTCCCGGAGGAAGCGACCTTCCGCATAGATCACTACCTGGGCAAGGAGACCGTGCAGAACCTGCTGGCGGTACGCTTCGGCAATCCGCTGTTTCACCCGGTGTGGAAAAACTCCTTTGTCGACAACGTCCAGATCACCGTGGCGGAGGAGATCGGGGTCGAGGGCCGCGGCAGCTACTACGCCAAGACCGGTGCCCTGCGCGACATGGTGCAGAATCACCTGCTGCAGGTGCTGTCTCTGGTGGCCATGGAACCCCCGGCCAGTCTCAAGCCGGCGGATATTCGGGACGAGAAAATGAAAGTCCTGCGCTGCCTGGAGCCCATCACAGCGGACAACGTCAAGGAGACCACGGTGCGCGGGGTATACGGCCCGGGCGCCGTGAACGGTGTGGCGGTCAAGGGCTTTCACCAGGAGGCCGAGTACGAGGATGTGGATTCCACCGAGACCTTTGTCGCCCTCAAGGCCACTATCAACAACTGGCGCTGGGCCGGCGTACCGTTCTACCTGCGCACGGGTAAACGGCTGAGCCGGCGCTACTCGGAAATCGTGATCGAATTCCGCAAGCAACCCTTCTCGCTGTTTGCCAACGACCCCAATGAACTCACCAACAAGCTGGTGATCCGGCTGCAACCGGAAGAAACCATCTCCCTGCACACCCTGAACAAAAAGCCCGGCCTGGCCAGCAAGCTGCGCCTGCAACCGGTGGAGTTGCACCTGACTGACGAATCCCAGAATCGCGGCGACAGCTACGACGCCTACGAGCGCCTGTTGCTGGACGCGATCAACGGCGACCAGACCCTGTTCATGCGCCGCGACGAGGTGGAGACCGCCTGGCACTGGATCGATTCCATCATCGACGCCTGGGACGAGGTCGGCATGCCGATCAAATCCTACAACTCGGGCACCATGGGCCCCAATTCGGCGACCGCGTTGACCGTCATGGACGGGAGAAGCTGGTATGAGTGAGTGGCGGGAAGCGGCCAGTCGCGAGGCGCTGGACCAGGACATCGCGGACTATATCGGCCGCGCCCTGGCGGCCGGGATCGACACCCGGGGCCACGCCAGCCTGGCGGTATCCGGCGGCAGTACGCCCAGGGGCTTTTTCCGCCGGCTGAGCGACTTCCCGCTGGACTGGTCCAGGGTCACCATCACCCTGGTGGACGATCGCTGGGTACCGCCGGACCACCCCGATTCCAATGAACGCATGGCCCGCGAAAACCTGCTGCAGGGACCGGCCTCCGCGGCGCAGTTCATCGGCCTGAAAACCGGCCACGAGGACCCCAGGGACGGCCTGGCGGAAGCCAGCGCGCGCCTGGGCGCCATTACCCTGCCCTTTACCCTGACGGTTCTGGGCATGGGCGGGGACGGTCACACCGCCAGCTGGTTCCCGCAGGCCAGTAACCTGGAGCAACTGCTGGATCCGACCGGCACCGAGCTGCTCGGTGTCTGTGACCCGGTCACGGCGCCACACCTGCGCATGACCCTGACCCTGGCGGCGGTGCTGAACAGCCGCGAGATCCTCTTGCACATTGTTGGCGAGGACAAGCGCCGCGTGCTGGCGGACGCCGTGTCGCACGGTTATCCCGTCGCGCGCGCCACGGAACAAACCACTACCCCGATCAGTATCTGGTGGGCACCCTGATGACTAATACCCGACTACAGGAAATCACCGAGCGTATCGCCACCCGCAGCGCGCAGTCCCGCCGCGCCTACCTTGACCGCATCGAGCAGATGCGGGGCCAGGGCCCGGTGCGGGGCAGCCTGTCCTGCAGTAATCTCGCGCACGGCTTCGCCGCCTGCGGTGACAGCGACAAACAGGCCCTGAAACTTACCGAGTCAGCCAACATCGGCATTGTCAACGCCTACAACGACATGCTGTCGGCCCACCAGCCCCTGGGCGACTACCCGGCGCTGGTCAAGCGGGCCGCCCATGAAGTCGGCTGCACCGCGCAGGTGGCGGGCGGCGTCCCCGCCATGTGCGACGGTGTTACCCAGGGTACCGCCGGTATGGAACTGAGCCTGTTCAGCCGCGACGTGATCGCCGCCAGCACCGCGATTGCCCTGTCCCACAACATGTTCGACGGCGTGCTGTGCCTGGGGGTCTGTGACAAGATCGTGCCCGGCCTCCTGATCGGCGCCCTGTCATTCGGTCACCTTCCGGTGATCTTTGCCCCGGCGGGCCCCATGACATCCGGCCTCAGTAACAAGGAAAAAGCCGCGGTGCGACAACAGTATGCGGAGGGCAAGGTCGGTCGCGACAGGCTGCTAGAGGCCGAGTCCGCGGCCTACCACGGTCGCGGCACCTGTACCTTCTACGGCACTGCCAACAGTAACCAGATGCTGATGGAGGCCATGGGCCTGCACATTCCCGGGGCTGCCTTCGAGCCACCGGACACCGCGCTGCGCGACCAGCTTACTATCGGTGCAACCGAGCGCCTGTGCAGCATTACCGCCCTCGGGTCACAGTACACGCCCATGGCGGAAGTGGTAGACGTCAAGTGCATCGTCAATGCCCTGGTCGCCCTGCTGGCCACCGGCGGCTCCACCAACCACAGCATCCACTGGGTCGCGATTGCGCGCGCCGCAGGCATACAGATCGACTGGCAGGACTTCAGCGAGCTCTCCGCCATCATCCCGCTGGTCGCCCGGGTCTATCCCAACGGCAGCGCTGACGTGAACCATTTCCACGCCGCCGGCGGCTGCGCCTATGTCATTCGCACCCTGCTGGAGGCAGGCCTGATGCACCCGGATGTGAAAACCGTGTGGGGCGAGGGATTACATCACTACACCCTGGAAGCCGGCCTGGAGAATGGGCGGTTGTGTTACCGCCCGGGACCCACGGACAGCGCTGACCTCGAGGTGCTGCGCCCCGCCTCGGAACCTTTCCAGCCCGAAGGCGGATTGAAGCTGTTGCAGGGCAACCTGGGCCGGTCGGTGATCAAGGTATCGGCGGTTGCGCCGGAGCACCAGGTGGTGGAAGCCCCGGCACGGGTATTCAACGACCAGTCCGAACTGCGCGAGGCCTTCGAGCGCGGCGAACTGGAGCAGGACCTGGTGGCGGTGGTGCGCTTCCAGGGACCGCGGGCCAACGGCATGCCGGAGCTGCACAAAATGACACCCTACCTGGGCATCCTGCAGGATCGCGGCTTTCACGTGGCGCTGGTGACCGACGGCCGGATGTCCGGGGCCTCGGGCAAGGTGCCGGCGGCAATCCACCTCACGCCGGAGGCGCTGGCCGACGGTCCCCTCGGTAAACTGCGCGATGGCGACCTGGTGCGGTTGGACGCCTTGCAGGGGGAGCTCAGTGCCCTGGTTCCGGCATCGGAGTGGGACGCGCGCGAGCAGGCGACCCGACCCGACCTGGCCAGCGAGTACGGCACCGGGCGGGAACTGTTCGGCCACATGCGCGCCGCGGTCAGCGGCGCCGAGGCGGGCGCCAGCATCTTCGCTACAGACCAGCGGTAGCGGGCCAGGTGTAGTGTCTAGGCCGCGATCCTGGCCAGGATCTGCTTGACCGATGCCTCGTCCAGCAGGCGCGGCACCGGGTACCCCATGCCCTCGGCGAGCGCGAGTTCGGCCAGGTGATCGAAGTCGCCGGGCTGTAATCTGTCGGAAGTCCCGGTGATACCCACGGCCGCACGCAGGTCGCAGACTGCCTTGATAAAGGCGCGAGCCAGTTGCTCCTCGGAATCGCCGGGTTGCCCCGCCCCCACCAACCGCGCCAGTTCCGCCAGGCGCGGTGCCGCTTCAGCCAGACAAAATTCCAGCACGTGCGGCAACACCAGGGAATTGGCCAGACCGTGGGGTATGCTGTATTTGCCGCCCAACTGGTGGGCAATGGCGTGGACATTGCCCACGTTGACCTGGTTGATGGCCAGCCCGCCATAGTAGGCGCCCATGGCCAGGCCCTGCCGGGCCTCCCGATCGGAGCCGTCCCGGCAGGCCGTTTCCAGATGCTGGAAAACCAGCTTCACGGCGATGCGGGCACACTCACTGCGAGTACCGCGCTCCCAGACCCCGATATAGGCCTCGATGCCGTGAGTCAGGGCGTCCATCCCGGTGGCGGCGGTAATATGGGGGGGCAGTCCGAGGATCAACTCCGGGTCCAGCGCGGTAACCGCCGGCAACAGCTGATCGGACGCGATGATGCCCTTCTCGTGAGTTGCCGTATCGGATATAACCGCCCCCATGGTGGCCTCGGACCCGGTTCCCGAGGTGGTGGGTATGGCGTAGATCGGCGGCACCTGGTGACTGAACTTGAAGTGGCCCACCCAACTCTGGGGGTCCTCGTCACTGCCGGAAGCAGCGGCGATGATTTTGGCGGCATCCATGGACGAGCCGCCACCGATAGCGAACACCGCCTGGCAGCCGGTCTCCCGGTACAGGGCCGCACCCTCCGCTACCTGGGCGTAGGTGGGGTCGGGCAGCACACCGTCGTAATAGTGCAGTTCCACACCGGCCTCGACCAGCCGCGCCACAGCCTGGTCAACCACCCCCAGTTCGCGCAGGGGCTTGTCGGTCACGACCAGTACCCGGCTGACCCCGGTGGCGGCAATATGGTCACAGAGCTGGCGGGAACTGTGGGCGCCGGTAAACGCCAGGTGACTGGCGCCGGGCTGCAGGCGCGACATGAATTTCATCAGCGCCAGATAAATGGCGTGCTGGATCTTGCGTAACATGCTAACTACCCCTCAGTTGGTAACGGCCCGCAGGTGTTCCCGGATAAACCGCAGCCCGTCCCGGTACAGTTGTTCCTCGCTGTCGAAAGCCTGGCGCCAGATGTTGGCGGCGCCCACGATGGCCGGATCGGACATCCCGAATGCCTCTATCGTGAGCCAGCCGGAATAGCCCAGAAAATCCAGGGTGGCGAAGGTCTCGTCCCAGTTCACCTGGCCGCTGCCCAGGGTACCGCGATGGCTTTCGCTCAGGTGAATGTGAAACAGATGGTCACCGGCTGCCGGCAGGGCAATGACCGGGTCCGGGTCCTCGATGTGGGCGTGATGGGTGTCATACAGCACGCCCACGTTGTCCAGGCCCACGTCCCGGCACATGAGGGCAGCATCGGCCGCGGTATTGATCAGGTATACCTCGAACCGGTTGAGGAATTCCAGACCCAGGCGAACTCCCGCATCGGCCGCATGTTCGCCGGCAGCGCGCAGGTACTGCCGACTCCATTCCCACTCCTGGTCGGTAGGTCCCCTGCCGCTGAAGACCTTGTGCGCCTGGTAGACAGCACCAACCAGCAGCTCGCTGCCCAGGGTGGCCGCATCGTCGATCCGCGCGCGCAGGTAGTCCAGGGCCTTGCGCCGGGTGGCCGGGTCGGTGGCGATGGGGTTCACGTCGGCCGGGATAAAGGTGCTGGCGGTCAACTCCAGACCCAGTCCAAGCACGGCCTCCCGCATCAGCTTCAACTGGGAACTGCTCTGACCTACCACCGAAATTTCCACCCCGTCGAAACCGGCGCTGGCCAGGCCCTCGAACACCGGTATGTGGGCGGTCCTGGTTTCAGCCCCCCACAGCAGCATATTCATGCCGATTTTCACGTCCAAGAACTCACCCCACTCGGCCTTCCTGCAGTTGCCTGACAGCGTACTCCGCCGCCCTGGCGGTAAAGGCCATGTACGTCAGGGACGGATTGACACAGGAGGCAGAGGTCATAAACGAGCCGTCGGTGACAAATAGGTTATCGACCTCGTGCGCCTGGTTGTGTTTGTTGAGCACCGAACTGGCGGGATCGTCTCCCATTCGCGCCGTGCCCATCTCGTGTATACCGTCGCCGCCATCGCTGAGGGTCTCAACCTCCGCGATCTGGTAGCCGATGGCGCCGGCTGCGCGGAAGATATGCCGGGCCTGTTCTCCCGTGTCCGCTGCCAGCTTGCGTTCATTGTCGCCCCAGAGGAATTCCGTGGAGATCAGGGGAATGCCGAAACGATCCTTCTTGCCGGGGTCGAGGAAAACGCGGTTGTCAGATCGCGGCAGGCACTCGATGAAGCTGCCCATGACCCAGACCCAGAACGGGCCGGGCTCGATCAGTGAATTCTTGTAATCCCGGCCAAAACCCCGGCTGTTGAAGTTGAGCTGCCAATCGGGCCGCAATACGTGGCACTGGTAGCCGTAGCCGCGCAGGAAGTCCGCGTCCTCGTCCTGGCCACCAACGTTGCGAAAGCGCGGGAAGTAGGTGCCATTGGGCCGCACGCCACGGAAATACCGGTCCGTGTTGTCCACGAACATACCCATGTGACCGATCATGCCGTGGTCCATCAGGTACTTGCCGAGTGCACCACTGCCATTGGCCAGGCCGGCGGGATGCCGCGCGCTGGCGGAATTGAGCAGGATCTGGGTGCTGGCCAGGGTCGAGGCGCACAGGAAAAAAAGCTTCGCCGTATAGACCTTGCGCTCCCCGCTGTTGCTGTCGATCGCATGGACCGCGGTTACCTTGCGTCCGCTCTCGTCGTGGACCAGGCGCTCCACCACCTGGTCTGGCAGCAGGGTCAGCCTGCCGGTGGCGCGCGCCGCGGGCAGGGTGGAACTCTGGGAGCTGAAGTAACTGCCGGTGGAGCAGCCGCGATGACAGGGGCCGCAATAGTGGCAGGCCGCCCGCCCGTTGTGGTCCTCGGTGAGAATGGCCACCCGCCCCATGGTCATGGTGATGTGTGGCAGTTTCTTCTTCAGCCGCGCCTTGATGGTTTTTTCCAGGGCGTAGTAACCCATGGGCGGCAGAAACTCGGAGTCGGGCAGTTGCGGCAGGTTCTCCTGCTCGCCGGACACACCGATAAACTTTTCCACGTGGCTGTACCAGGGGGCGATATCAGCATAGCTCACCGGCCAGGGTATACCGTGGCCATCCTCTGCATTGGCGCGGAAGTCCTGCTCACTCCAGCGATACACCTGCCGGCCCCACAACAGGGAGCGGCCGCCCACCACATCCGCCCGCTTCCAGGTGAATGGTTTGTCATCGTTGCGCACGTAGGGATTGAGCCGGTCGTTGTTCCAGTACTGGATGGTGGCTTCACTGAAGGCGTAGGACGTGCTCTGGACCGGGTAATCGCGCCGATCGCGCTCGCGGTCGGGCATACCGTAAAAGGGCATCTTCCAGGACTCCGCGTGCTCGCCGAGGTAGTCTTTCCGGTGCCGGATATCGCGGCCGCGCTCCAGCACCAGCACGCGCAGGCCGCGCTCGGTCAGCTCCTTGGCAGCCCAGCCGCCGGAGATACCGGAGCCGACAACAATGGCGTCAAACTGGGTGTCGGTCACAGGCTCTAGTCTCTCGCGATCATGCGCAGGGGGCTTTCGCCGGCGTAGGCCGCTTCCCCCGGCTGGAGGGGAATGTCGCCGTCAAAGGAGCCCATGGGATTGATTCTCAGCGTCTCGCTGGCGCCCTTCTCGGACAGGAAGAATCCCAGCACGGTCAGCTCCTTGAACTGGCAGATAAAGGGCGCGTCGGACGCCCACACGCGCAGGGTATTGCCGATCCGGTACCAGTCTGAATCACCGGCCTCATCCTCCAGCTGTTCCAGCAGCGCCAGTTGCGCTGCGCTATCCAGGGCCGCGAAATCACCCCCGGCCCGCGCCAGCAGGTCGTCGAGACCAGCCAGGAAATGCGCCCGCTCCGTATCGTTGAACCAGTCCCGGACCATCAACTCGATAAATCTCGGAGCCCCCGCATCCACCGCGCCCGGCGAGTCGGTGGCCGGGATCACCTGCTCCGCCGCGGCGGCCACCGCCGCGCGCCGGGTCGGGGAAAACAGGTCCGGCCTGGCGCGGTCTATATAGGCGGGCTGGGCGGCCAGGAAGACCCGTTGTTCCTCGGTCAGGGCCCAACCGGGGGGCACCAGCGCCGACCCTGATGCCAGCAGGGCCGCGGCCTGCAGAAACTCACGTCGGTCCACGATCAGGATCTCCTGGAGTGACGGCGGTAAACCAGCAGGCCCACCAGGGCGCCAGCCGCCAGGCAGGCCAACAGTTGGTAACTCCACAGGCCAAAGGCATAACCGGCGCCGCGGAATGCGCTGTAGCCCCAGTACAGCCAATCGATCCCCGTGGCGAAACTGGCCTCGTAAAACATCCAGCCGGTGGGTTCGAGCCCGAAGCGCAGATACAGGGCGACCGCACAGCCCCAGCACAGGGCCCGGATCACGGCGTGCGCTCCAGCAGGTAGTCAACGGCATTCACCAGGAACTGCTGGTAGGCAGGCAGTGCGTAGGTGGCGGCCGTGTGACCGATAGCGGAGTAAACCACGCGCCCCTCGCCCACGGGGTGGGTCCAGGCGATGGGGTGTTCACCGGGCATCGAGGCGTCGGGGAAAAAAGTCTCCTCGGTATCGTAGGAGGACTCGTCCATGGCCAGCAGAATGCTGGAACCGGTTTCCCGCGGATTGCGGTCAAAGGCGTACCACTCCTCTGCGGCCACCCGCCATGGCGAGGGCAGATGCCTGGTCAGTGGCGATGGGTCCACCGACAACACATCCGCGTCCTGAAACTGGGGCGACATGGTGTGGCCGATGAATTGCGCGCCCAGCAGGCGGTCGACGTACCACTGCCAGTCATAGGACGGGTCGCCACCGGCGGCGTGGAGGCCAAGCCACCGGCCACCGCCCTCCAGCCAGGCCCGGAAATCCGCGCGCTGCGCCGGGGTCAGGATATCGCCGGAGGTATTGTTCCACACCACCACATCGAAGCGGGCCAGGTCGGCCGCGTTGTGACTGGCGGCGTTGTCGGTCTGGAAGATATGCCAGCCCTGTTGTTCCGCCAGGTCCGCCAACATGGCACCGGCTGCCGGCAGCCCTTCCTTGTGCACGAAACCATTGGTTTTATGCAGCACCAGGATGGCAGGGTGCTCCAGTTCGGGTATGGCAGGCGCCACTGTGTCGTACACCGGCTCGTTCATCAGCCCTCTGCTCCGCAATTCGAAATAGCCCCAGCCAACAGCCAGCAACAGCAGCACTGCGATGGTGATCAATATGTTCTTGAGCAAAGGGAATCCTCTTGATCCCGAGCCACTCACGGTAATCACTGCCCGGGGGAGGGTCAAGTGGCGTCGTAGGGTAGTGGACAGATTTTCCCCCCGTGTCGGGCTAAACTAGGCAAAAGACCACAGGAGAGAACCATGCCGACTAAAACCTGCCTTGCCGCCGCGATGCTGCTCGCAACCGCCAGCGCAACCGCCGGTCGTCTCGAGGACGGAGAGCGCGTCTACGCCCTGCACTGTGCCACCTGTCACGAGAGCGGTATCGCCGAAGCACCCCAGACACGCAAACCGGAAGACTGGCGGGACCGCTCGCGCCTGTGGCAGGCGGTGCTCGCGGAACACGCGGAACATGGCTATCTCGGCATGCCGGCCCAGCGCAATGGACTCAGTGACTATGAAGTCGACGCCGCCGCCGAATACATGCTGACCATCACCCACCCGGACCTGCCCCGGGACTGAGCTCCCGCTCCCGCACCGACAGGTACAGCGCCAGGACCGCAGCCAGGCAATACAGCAACGCCACGGCCAGCAATACCGGTTCGTAACCGCCGCTGCGATCGTAGGCAAACCCGGCCAGTGGCGGCCCCACCAAACCGAGCGGCAGCATCAGCGGCGTTTGTGCCCCGTTTACCTGGCCGATGATGGCCGGATCGAAGTAGCGGCTGTTGAGATAGGGGTGCAGGGGGATCAGGGCCCCGCCACCAAAGCCCAGCAGGCCCATGGCGACCACCATCACCGCCGTGGACTCCGCGGACCACAACAGGGCAATGGCCACCGCCTGCAGTGACAGCACGAACGCTGCCAGTTGTGCGGCGCGGTCCCGCAGGGCATCACCCAGCCAGGCCAGCGCCGTTTTACCCACCAGGCCACCTGCCCCGGCCAGCGCCAACAGCAGCCCTGCCGACGCGGGGCTGTAGCCCAGCGAGCGAAAATAGGGTGGGTAGCAGATGGTCATTACCAGGGCGCCGTTGAATCCCAGCGCCACCAGGCTGCCGATCAACCAGAATGCACGCTCTCGATAGATTGCGCGGGCCAGTGGTTGCCGTTCAGCCGCCGGCCGCCCGGCGACCGGCGGGACCGCGAACAGGACCACCGCCCAGACAATACCCAGGAGTGAAAGGGACAGGCTCAGCAGAGTCGTGCGCCAGTCAAACCAGTCCAGCAAGAGTCCGGTCGCCGGCGGCAGAACGATACTGGCCAGGCTGATACCGATCGCCGCGATCGCCAGCGCCCTGGCCTCTCGACCCGGGTAAACGCGGGTCAGCAGGGCATTGATCACCACCGGACCATAGCCGGTCATACCGAGGGTAAACCCGAGAAAGCCGAGCCCGGCCAACAGCAGGTTCGGCGCCTGACTGACCAGGCACAGGGATAGCAGCGCAACGCTGGCGCCGGCCAGGATCAGTCGCCGAGCCGGCATCCGATCCACCAGTTTGCCGACGTACGGCGAGACGAGACCCGGCACCAGCAGCAGCGCCACCGGGGCGATATTGAGCGTCGCCACGCCAACACCGAACTCCCGGGACAGGTCGTCGACGAAAAATCCGTACAGGCTGATCAGCCCGATACCGAAGCCGAGACACACCATGCCGGCCATGGCGGGCAGCCACGAGGAGAGTTTCAAGAGAAGGTCACCCAGAGAGCCGGCGCAGCGAACGTAGGCTCTTCACCGGACACGCCGTGAACCCTTCCATGGGGGCTCGGGTTCGCCATCCATGGCTCACACGGTCCGTTGAAGAGCCTACGCCCCCTGCACCTCCTACCTACCGAGGTCCACTGTGCGACTGCGCTCAGCTGCGCTTCGGGCCGCCGTTGGTGCCGGGCCAGCGGGAACCGGAGATGGTGTCGGCGAAGGGCAGGAAGCCTTCCGGGTCCAGCGGACCGGCCAGCTTGATTTCCCGGTCGACAAAGATCGGCCACCAGAGGTGCGCGGACACCTGCTCGCGCAGCGGCAGTTCCGTGGCCAGGGGGTCCCAGGGGGAGTCGCGCAGGATCAGTTCCCCCTGGACTTCCTCCCGCCAGGCGGTGCCGTAGCGACTGCGCACGTGGACCACATGAGGCGGGAAGTCGTAACCGGTGGCGGGACCGCCCACGCTGACCGCGCGGGATACCTTGATCCACCACTCGTGCAGGTCGAATTCCTCCGGTATCTCGGCGGGACCGGTGGATACGCCCTTGAATTCCGCGAAGGTATAGCCCTGGTGGCTGGAACGCGCGCTGACCTGGGGCCCGAGGCGATAGTAATCCGTGGTGCAGGGGTACTTGGGCTGGCCGTTCATTTCCTGGCTGCCGAAGATCGCCGACTCCTGGTCGATCCCGTAGCCGATGGCGTACTCGCCCTCGATCCCGTCATACACGGCATCCACGGTTTGCAGGATGCCGTACTCGGGCTCGTCCGGCACCGGGAAGTTGTAGAAGGTCAGGGTCACGTGGGGGTTGGCACCGGGCTCGATGCCGGGGGGCAACAGGGCGGCGACCTTGTCCGGATCGGTGCGGTAGACGACCTTCAGCATCGGCCAGTTGACGATATCGCCCGGGCTACCCTGGGGCGCAGCTGCTTGGTTACTCATATCCTTATCCTTTTCCTTGATGTCACGATTGAAACTAACCCACCATGGCGGGCACGGGGGTATCCCGGTTGAGAATCATGTCCGCACGGGCGCGAATTTTGGCCTCGGTCTCAGCGGTCGTCTCCAGCAGCCAGAAGGCATCCCGCTCCAGCCCGCGCAGGGCCATATCGGCCACCTGGTCGGGGTGGGTGGTTTGCAGGTCGACACCGAACTCCGCCGCCATCTTCTTCATGTCCTCGACCGAATTGATACCGGACTCGTTGCCTGCCACATCTTTCTGCAGTTCCTCGGGCCGGACCCGACCGGAATTGAACAGACCGGTTTCCACCACGTGTGGGCCCGGGAACAGGGCGCTCACTTTCACCGGCAGACCGCCCGCCTGCACCTGGTAGTGCAGGTTCTCGGTAATCGCGTGCACCGCGGCCTTGGACGCGGTGTAGATCGGGGCGTCGGGCAGGATCACATAGGCGCCGTTACCGGAACCGGTCACCACGAAATGGGCCTCGCTACCCGCCGCCACCAGCCGCGGCATAAAGGCGCGGATGGAGTTGATCACACCCCAGACATTGACATTGAAACACCACTGCCAGTCTTTCTCGGAATAGTCCCACATGGCGCCGGTCTCGCCGGCGCCGATCCCGGCGTTGGCAAACACCAGGTCGATACCGCCGAAGTTCGCTGCAGCCCGCTCGGCGAGGGCGTTGAGGCTGTCCAGCGAGCTTACGTCGCAGCGCTCGACAATGGCCTCGATTCCCTCCGCTGCCAGGTCCGCCGCCACCTGCTCCATGGCCTGGGGATCGACATCACCCACCACGATCCGGGCGCCGCGCCGACCCAGGGCAAAAGCCAGGGATCGACCAACCCCGCTGGCGCCACCGGTAATGACGGCGACCTTGTCCTGGAAATCTTTCACTAGGCGATATCCCGCTGGTCCTGGGAAGTGAGATAGAACTGGCGTACCCACTTGCGGAAGGTCACCAGGGTCTGGTCACCCTTGCAGAATACCGGTCTTTGCTTGTGCACCTTGTTGGCCCAGATCGGGTAGTCGTCCGACAGGCCGTTGATGATGCCGTTCATCACATCGTCGCCGGCGTAATCCTCGATCTCCCGTCGCACGATAAGGGTCCAGCGCATGACGGTCTCATTGCGGTTGATGGGCTGGGCGCTGTTGTACATGATCATCTCGGCGTCGGGTCCGTAGGTGGTGCGCACCATGGCGAAGCCCGGGCTGTAGGTGGTCGCGTGCAGGTGACCGGGGTAGTCCGCGTTCGCCATTTCCGAGTGCAGGTGCATGGTGCGACCATCCGGGTCAATGCTGACTGACGATTCGGGCACTGCCATCTGCCCGTGCACGAACTGGAAGTGCACCGGGTCACAGGAATTCTCGCAGATGTCCTGCACGTGTGCGGGGACACGGTGCTCGGTGTAGCGGGGCGCGGTCCAGTTGGGATCCCCCAGTTCCGGCAGGTCGGGCAATCCCCACTGGGGGGCGGTATTTTCCGGGTGGAACCAGACGTAGATCTCGCCGTTCTTCTCCTCGGTGTGCCAGGTGCGCACCCGGGCCCGGTCCGGTATCTCGTCGCAGTAGGGGATCTTCGCGCACCTGCCGTCGCCGGCATTGAACTGCCAGCCGTGAAAGGGACAGCGGATTGTCTCGCCGATCACGCGACCCTCGTGCCCGAGGTGGGCACCCAGGTGGGGGCAGAAGGCGTCCTGCAGCGCCACCTGGCCGGAGCGGGTGCGGTAGACAACCAGCTCCCGGTCAAAGGCCTGCACCGGCTTCACCTCGCCGATGGCCAGTTCATGGGACCGTTCCACCGAGTACCAGCCCATGGGGAACTCGGGCGTGGAATTGGTTTTCGATTCACAGGCTTCTACGATCGTCATGCTCTTGCTCCTGTCGCGTCGACGTTCAGTTGAATATGGAGGTGTCGGGGCCGATCTCGGCGGCCACGGCCTGCAGGCGTTCGCGGTCCAGACCATAGAAGGCCACCGCGTTCTCGCCCAGTATCTTGCGCCCGTCGGCTTCCGGGATGCCGGCGAAGGTTTCCTCATAGTAGGCCCGGGTGTTGGGCCAGGTGCCCTCGGGGTGGGGGAAGTCCGATCCCCACATGATCAGGTCGGTACCGACCAGGTCGCGCAATTCAATATCCGAGCGCGGGACACAGGAGGCGCCGATACCGCAGTTGCGCGCGAAATATTCTGATGGCTTCATGCTCAGGTGAGAGCGGAAATCGCCAAGCTTGGCGGAAAACTGCACGTCCGTGTAGTTGTGATCCAGCAGGCGCAGCCAGGGTGGCAGCATGAACAGGGTGCCGCCCTCCACGATCATGGTCCGGAGCCGCGGGTAGCGTTCGAACACGCCGCCCCAGATCATGAAGGTGAGCGGCCGGTACAGCCACCACATCACCTCGGAGACATAGACCCCCATCGCACCGGGCAACTGCTCGCTGTCGTCCTCCAGCGGGAAGCCGGGACCGAAGTACTCCGCGTGAGGCGCCGGGCCGGAGTGGAAGTGCACGATCACCCCGAGATCCTCGCACACCTCCCAGAACGGGTCGTACTTGCGGTGGTGGTAGGGGGCGTGCTCATACCACAGGGTGGGAATCATCACCGCGCGCAGGCCGTTGTCCACGCACCAGCGTACCGCCTCGACCGCCTGGTCCACGTCCCACAACAGCGGGATGGACGCCACCCCGATGTGCCGCGCAGGATCGTTGGCACACAGCTCCGCCAGCCAGCGGTTGTGCGCCATGGCCCCGGCCCACTGCAGCTCCGGCACCATATCCCGGGGCGACAGGCCCAGACCCGCGCCGAAGGGTGGCGTATTCTTTTCCGTGATGCCGTCGGGAAAGATCACCTCAGCCGCGATGCCGTCACCCGCCAGCATGTTGAGCCGCTCGCCGTAGTCCCAGGCGCCGGTCAGCTGTCGCTCTATCGGGGCGCGCCAGGCGTCGTTGATTTCCTTGATAAGGAAGCTCTGCTCGGACTTCTCCATCATTTCGACCGTGATGGCTACCGCCGCATCCAGCATTTCGTGGTACTTGCTCTCCACGTAGGGCTTGTACTCGGCAATCGGCAAACCGGCATGGCAATCGGTGGATACCACCAACAGACGTTCTGACATGATGTTTCTAACTCACCTGGTAAAACTTAAGCACTGGATACACGGGCACAGACTGCTCACATGAGCAAACTTGCACATTTGTATACAAAGTAGTGTAATGGCCGCAGATTTGCAACAACTGTTACGCAAAAAGGTCATTCGGAACCACATGGACACGCTCGAGACGCCGGTGGGGCGTCGGGAAAAACGCAAGCGGGAAATTCGCGCCAGGATCGAGGAAGCGGCTTACGAGCTGTTCAAGGCACAGGGCATCGAGGAGACCTCCATCGAGCAGATCTGCCAGCAGGCCGACGTGGCGAGGCGAACCTTTTACGGCTACTTCCCCAACAAGCACGCCCTGCTGGGCGGCCTCGGCGTATCCCGGCTGTACAGCCAGATGGGGCCCATGTTGCGTGTGCTGATGGCGGACCAGGACACGACCCGCGACCGGCTGGAAGCGATGATCGATTACATCGAGTCCAACTTTGCCTCCTACCAGGACATAGACCGGCAGCTCATCCTGAGCGCCCCCTCCACTTTCGCCAATCGCCCGGAGGAGCAGAAGGCCCTGGGTGACAGTTCCATTGCCGCGTTTGCCCGCCTGATCAAGGCCGGCAAGGCCATGGGTGATGTGAACGAGGAGTTTTCCGCGGAAATTCTCGCCACCATCGTGGTGGGCACCCTGAATACGCTGACCACCAGTTGGGCCATCGACGCCGCGTACCCGATCTTTGCCAAGCTGGAGGAGGCGCGGGTCATATTCGAGCAGTTGATCTGCAAGGACAACTGACCCGACCGCATTCGCCATTGCCCGGTGCCCACCGGGACGGCATGGTGGCACTCACATGAACAGGAGCAGGACGCAACCATGGGACCCCTGAAGGGCCGGACAATCATCGAAATCGCGGGCCTGGGCCCCGGCCCCTTCTGCGCCATGCTGCTGGCGGATATGGGTGCCGAAGTCATCCGGGTGGAGCGCCCGGGGGGCAGCGGCTTCGCCGCCGCCCACAACCCGAAGCTGGATTTTCTCAACCGCAACAAGCAGTGCATATCAATCAACCTCAAGGACACGGACGGCGTTGCCACGGTACTGGACATGGTGGCGCAGGCCGATGCCCTGCTGGAGGGCAATCGCCCCGGGGTCATGGAGCGACTGGGCCTGGGACCGGACGACTGCCTGGCCCGCAACCCACGCCTGGTGTACGGTCGGATGACGGGCTGGGGCCAGGAGGGACCCTGGAAGGATGCCGCCGGGCACGATCTCAACTACGTGGCGCTGTCAGGGGCGCTGCACCCCATGGGCCGGGCGGGGGAGAAACCTGCCATCCCGCTGAACCTGGTGGGGGATTTCGGCGGTGGAGGCCTGCTGCTGGCCTACGGCCTGGTCTGCGCGCTGCTGGAGGCCGCCGGCTCCGGCGAGGGCCAGGTGGTGGACGCCGCCATGATCGACGGCGCCGCGACCCTGATGGCCAGCACCTTTGCCGCGCTGCAGGCCGACTTCTGGAAAGAGGAGCGAGGCACCAATTTCCTTGACGGCGGAGCCCCCTTCTACGAGGTGTATGAGACGGCCGACGGTCGCTACATCTCCCTGGGGTCCATCGAGCCGCAGTTTTACGCCGCCCTGCTGGAACGGCTGGGCGAGGATGCGGCCGGCCTGGAAAACCAGTGGGACATGGCCAACTGGCCGGCGATGAAAGACCGGTTGGCGGCCGTTATCAGGCGCCGCACCCGCGATGACTGGGACCAGATCTTTGCGGGAGCGGATGTCTGTTATGCGCCGGTGCTGGCCATGAGCGAGGTGCGCCACCACCCCCATCACCAGGCTCGCGGCAGCTTCCTGGACGACGGCGAGGTCTGGCAACCGGCGCCGGCGCCGCGTTTCAGCCGCACCCCGGGCGAGGTGGCGCATCCCGCCAGGGGTATCGGTGAAAACAGCGCGGACGTCCTGCGCCGCTTCGGCTACAGCGAGCAGCAGGTGGCTGCGCGACTGGCCAGCGGCGCGGTAATACAGGCAGACGACAAAGAGGACTGAACCATGTTGACCCCGGAAGCGGTGCATTTTGGCGCCGACGACCTGCCTTTCGTCGATATCGGCGACGGCAGCAAACTGAAAGTGTTACAGCTTAAGACCGGCGAGGGCCTGTGGATCATCGAAAATATTTTCCAGGCCGGCTACGAGGTGGAAACGCACAAGCACACCGGCCCGGTATTCGGCTACACGACGGCGGGCGCCTGGAAGTACAAGGAGTACGACTACGTCAATCGCGCCGGCTCTTTCCTGTACGAACCGGCCGGTTCAGTGCACACCCTGCAGTGCATCGAGGACGAGACCCGGGTCTGGTTCCAGATGTACGGCTCCAACATCAACCTGGACGCACAGGGCAACATCACCTCCATCGTGGACGGCCAGCTGACCCTGGAGTACTACTACGCCATGTGTGAACAGCAGGGCCTGCCGCGCCCCCGGGTGCTGGTGGAATAGGTGGATACGCGCACCGTGCAGATCGACGTCTACAATCCGGATAATTACACCAACGGTATTCCCCACGACCAGTTTGCCTGGCTACGTAAAAACGCACCGGTGTACTGGCACGAACACCCCGCGGGCCACGGATACTGGGTGCTGAGCCGGCACGCTGATGTGGTGGCGGTCTCCCGCGACTTCAAGACTTTCTCGGCCCAGCAGGGTTTCGTGATGGTGGACGACCTGCCGCCGGATATACTCGCCATGGCCCAGAATCAGCTGTTGGGAATGGACCCGCCCAACCACGGCCCGATTCGCCGTGCGGTGATCACCCGTTTCACCTCGCGGCGGCTGGCGGAACTGGAACCGAGGGTACGCGAAATAGCCAGGGGCATCATGCAGGGCGCGGCCAGGAACGAGGAAATCAACTTCGTGGAGGACCTGGCAGGCGACCTGCCCACCGCGGTGATCTGCTCCCTGCTGGATATACCCCGGGACATGTGGCCGCAGATCCGGCGCTGGTCCGACCTGCAGACGTCCGCCTCGGACCCGGATCTGGGCGGCAGCGCCGAGGAAGTCAATCAGGCCTCCATCGAGATGGGCAGCTACGGATTCCAGCTCGCCAGCGAGCGCAAGGACGCCGGCGGCGACGATCTCATATCGCTGCTGATCAACCAGGAAGTGGACGGTCGACTGGTTACCGAGTTGGAGTTTGCCTCACTGTTCGTGCAGCTCACCGTGGCCGGTAACGAGACCACCCGCGGCCTGATCAGTTCCGGCATGCACCAGCTGTTGCAACAGCCGGACACCATGGCGGTCCTGCGCCAGGACCCCGGCAAACTCCCCCTGGCCATCGAGGAGATGCTGCGCTGGACCTGTCCCCTGCACTATTTCCGTCGCACCGCCAGCTGCGATACCGAAATCAACGGCCAGGCGATCACGGCCGGCGACCGGGTAGTCATGCTGTACAGCTCGGCCAACTTCGACGAGACCGTGTTCGACCAGCCTCTGCGCTTCGACATCGAACGCGACCCCAATCCCCACCTGGCCTTTGGCCACGGTATCCACCTGTGCCTGGGCGCCAATCTGGCGCGACTGGAAGCGCGACTGTTCTTCGAGGAATTCTTCCGCAGCTTCGGTGGCATCGAGGCAACCGGTGACCCGGTGTATATCCGCTCCAACAGCATTCACGGTTTCAAGGAAATGCCGGTCAGGTTGCGGGAACCGGACTGAAATCAACCGGCCTGCAGGGTCTGTCGATAGCCGTTGACAAAATGCCGCTGGAGTACCCGGGCATAACGCTGCTCGCGGGACTCTTTACGCCGCCTCGGTGGCGACTTTCCGCGGACCCCTGCCGGCAGCAGTCTGCCACCGGTACGCAGTTCGTAGAGGGCGGCCGACTCACCCGCGCGATGCATGGAGAGACAGCGCTCCTGAAAGGATATCAGGTGCTGATGGGTGGCGATCGCCCCGGGCACCAGCACACTGCGCAGACCGAGCCGGACAAGGCGTAAGCCCATCTCCAGGTCGTCCATGGCGTCGTAGGGGAACACCTCGTTGAACACGCCGGCGGTGTGCAGGAAGTTGCGCTTGATCGACGTGTTGGCCATGTAGAAGTAGTGTTCGGGCAGGACCAGTTCCGGGTCTTTGAAGCGAACCCCGAAAATGGCACCGCTGTCCTCCAGCCAGTGCATGAATTCGGTAGTCTCTTCAGTGTCGGGAAACAGACCGGGACCGATACCCACGACCTGCTCCGACGGGTACTGCCGGTGGACGTCAAGGTGCGCTCGAACCAGGCCGGGAGAGGGAATGAAATCATCCGCGAGCAGCAGGAGCAGGTCCCCGCGGGCCCTGCGAATACAGTGGTTCAACTGCCTGGCGCGACTACGGGTGGGAGCGATCTGGCTGAAATCCAGCTGCAGTTCCGGGTACTGCTGATGCAGCCTGGCCACAATGGCGGACCAGTCATGCTGGTACAGGCTGTCAACGGCGATCACTTCAAACCCGCCTGGTCGCACACCCTGCTGTGTGGCCAGGGCCTGCAGGGTATCGCCCAGACAATCGTGCTCCTGCACCGGCACGATCACCGACAGCAGGGACTCACTGGTCATAACCGCGCACCTCCACGGTTTGGCTCAAGGTTGTTCCAGTCTAGCGACATCCCGGGCGCTCGCCTTGCGCCAGATCAATCCCGGTCCGGCAGGTCCACCGGGTCTTTCATATCCACCATCCCCAGGTAGCCGCCCATATCCTCGATCGCATCGTGTAACCCGTAACCCAGCAATTGCCGGGCTCGCCGGGACAGTTGGCGCGCGGCGTCCGGCGGCGTGGCGAGCACATTATTTTCCTCGGTGCGCAACCAGCCCAGGCAGTAACTCATGTGGATACCGCGGCGCCAGAAGTCCTGGACCGCGTTGCTGCCGCCGGCATGTATGGTGGAGCCAAGGTAGATAACTGCCGAACCCGCCGGCATCTCGGCGTAGGCCAGTTCGTGCTCCCCCGGTTGCCGCTCGCGCGCCCAGCGGTGGCTGCCCGGCACCACCACGGTGGCGCCGTTTTCCCGGGTAAAGTCCACCATGGCGATGATACTGGCCAGCTGCAGTTCGGGCCGTTCCGGGGGCATATGGATCCATACATCCTCGTCCCGGTGGAACCATTGCTGCTCCGCACCCGGCCCGCGATCCATGATATGGGCGAGGTTGAGAATGTAGTCGGCGCAGTTTGGCAACAGTATGCGCTCGCACAAACCGGCGTACAGCGGGTGCAGCATGACCTGTTCGGCATAGCGCGCGGATTTACCCGCCAGACCGGTGACATGGCGGGTTCGTTCGCCGAAAAACGCGTCAAGAGTCGGGTTGAGGTGCCGGTGAGCCGGGTCTGCGGCAGCCAGCAGAGGGTCGAACTCGCGGTTCAGTTGCGCCAGCAAATCCTGATCAAGCAGGTCCCGGACGATGACCCCGCCATCCTCCAGCAGCGCCCGGTGTATGACCTCAATATCACCGCCGGCGGGGAAACTCTGTAACTGCGCCATGGGATTATCCTCCTGTGTTCTGCATTCTAGTCCGTTTTTGTGGCCCCGCTGCGACAGAAAATCCCCTGCGTCTCCCTCCAACAGGTAGAGGTTCGCGGTAAAACGCAACGCAAAGACACCCTGAAAGGAGAGTGAGCATGACTGCGCAATACCCGGTACTTGCCGCCTCCGTGCTGGCCCTGGCAGTGAGCAGTGCCCTGGCCCAGCCCGGCGAGAGAGCAGAATTCGACGAATTCAATCCCATCGTGGAGATCAACGCCAGCGACGGTGACGTCGGTTTCCATGTCATCCTGGACGGCGAAGCCTGGGAGATCGCCAAGTTGTACAACCCCGACAACAAACAGATTCTGCGCGCCCGGAGCAAAAAGGAGCTGTCCGAGCAGGGCGTCACCGAAGTGTTTTTCGAAAGCGCCGAACCCCCTTGCTGGTTCGACGACGAGGATCCGGATGCTGATCCGGAAGACGTGGTAACGGTGGCGGATTTCATCGAGCGCTTTGCCGCGGGTACCTACCGCGCCGCAGGCAGGACCATCGAGGGTGACCAGCTGCAGGCGCGGGCTGAGTTGACTCACAACCTGCCCGCCGCACCGGAGGTTTTCGTCGACACCATGGGCAACCGCGTGGAGCTCAGTTGGAACGCAGGTGATGACCTGGGCGAGTGCGAGTATCCGGATTCCCTGCCCGATCCGGCCGGGGTCGAGGTGGTACGATGGGAGGTGGTGGTGGAAGTGAACGAAGATGAACTTCCGGGCGGCGAACTTCCCGACGGCGTGCCCTTCGGCAAGTTTTCTGTGCACCTGCCCACCGACAGCACCCATGTGGTGGTACCCCCCGAGTTCATCGACGCCTACCTCGCCGCGGGTGTCAACCAGTTCAAGCTCGAGGTCGGCGCCATGGAAGAAAGTGGTAACCAGACCTTCACCGAGGCCGAGTTTGAGGTCGGGCTGGAGTGAGCCGTTGCCGGGGCGAGGACCGGTCCGCCCCGGTGCAACTATAATTGTCCCATGGATCAGCAACCGGACAGTGCCGCAATACAGCTTGGCCGAGACCGGCGCCTGGTGCGGAAGATACTGGCCGGCGACGAGCGCTCGCTGCAGCAGTTCGTCGACGAGTACTTTCCCCGGCTGTATCGCTACACCCGCCACCGGCTGGGAAATGCGGCGGATGTCGACGACGTGGTGCAGGTTGTGCTGAGCCAGGCCGCGCGGCGCCTCGAGACCTACCGGGGTGAAGCCACCCTGCTGACCTGGTTGATCCAGATATGCCGCCACGAGATCGCCCGACAGGCGAGCAAGGCAAGCCGCGAACGCGACCTGATGACCCCGTTCCTGAACGACAAGGTGCTCCAGTCCGTGGTGGAGTCAATCGAAGTGGATGACGGCAACGATCCGGAGAGCAGCCTGCGCCGCAACGAACTGATCCGCCTGATCCAGTTCACGCTGGACCAGTTGCCGGAACACTATGCCACGGCGCTGGAGATGAAATACGTCTGGGGCTATGACTCGCGCGAAATCGCGCGCCACCTCCAGACCAGTGACGAGGCGGTGCAGTCCTTGTTGGCAAGGGCGCGGCGCGCCTTCCGGGACATCTGCACCGAGGCCCAGCAGGCCGCCCTGAGGTGAGGTCATGAACGACGACAAATACACCGAACCGCACGACAGCGACATCGCTGCCCTGCTGCGTGCTGCGGGGCCAAGGGCGCCGATGCCGGAGTCCTTGAAACAGAGTTGGGCGAGCCATTTCCGCCGTGAGCTTGAACCGGTGGTCGGTCGCCGCCGGAATCGACGCCGCGGCCTCTGGGCCGGAGTCGCCGCCAGCCTGTTACTGGCCTTTACCGGCGTCCGGCTGCACTGGCAGGGAGACTCGCTGCCCGATACACGGTACCGCATAGTGAGCAGTGGCCCGGGCACAAGCGTCAGCCCACCGGGGAAAGAGATTCACGTTGCGCAAGCCGGCGATGTACTCGTCGCCGGAACCCTGCTGGCGACCACCGCCGGAGGAACCCTGGCCATCGCCTATGGCGCCTACGATCTGCGCCTCGGCGCGGACACCCGCCTGGTCCTGGAGCAGGATCACCTGGATCTGCGGCATGGCCGCATCTACCTGAGCGACCGGGGACAGGGCTCCGGTACCCGGGTCCGCACGCCACTGGGAACGGTGCACGATATCGGCACCCAGTTCCAGGTGTCCGTGACCCCGGCCGGGCTCAATGCCACGGTGCGGCACGGCACGATCGCGCTGGAGCGGGCCGGGAAGTCGCTCAAGGCGCGAGCACGAGGTGGCGAGGCCGAACGCCTGACGGTGGATTCAAACGGCAGCCTGAGTGCAGCCCGGGTCAGTGCCAGCGGCGCAGACTGGGACTGGATCCATGCCGCCGGGCCCGGCTTTGTCCTGGAAGGCGCCAGTGCCCACGCGTTCCTGCGTTGGGCCAGCGAGGAGAGCGGCCGGGAACTGGTGTTTGCCGACCGGGCCGCTGAAATCCGGGCCCGCACCACCGTGCTGCACGGCTCCCTCCCTGCGCAGAATCCCGAGCGCGTACTGGCGCCGGTGCTGCTCAGTACCGACCTGCGCGCCACTGTCGAGGCAGGCCGGCTGCGGGTCTATCTGCTGCCACGCCAGGGCTAGAAGGACAACGTCGCGCCGACGGAAGGCACCCGCCCCAGTAACACCTCGGCGTCCGGTGTCAGGAGAAATCCGCCACGGTCCTCGTCCTCCTCCACATCCCAGTCTATGCCGGCCGCGTTGTCACGGTCGGTCAGGTTGCTGATATCGGCGTACAGCGTGAGTCGGGTACGGCCGATCTCCCAGTATTTGCTGATCCCCAGGTCGAGGGAAAAATATTCCCCCAGCTCGACGTTGTTCAACACCGACTCAACGGTGACGACTGCCCCCTCGGGCACGTAGTCCGGCAACCGGGTACTGCGCCAGCCGGAGTGCCAGGTAGCTGCCAGAGACAAACGGAAACTGCCCAGCTGCCAGGCGACACCCGTGTTGACCGTGTGCCGCTGGGACCAGCGCCGCGGTATCCAGCGGGTCGCCAGCCTGTCCTCTGCATCCATGTAGCTGTAGCGCAGGTGACTTCCGAATGTTTCCTGCCAGCGCCAGCGGATATCCAGGTCGGCACCGCGGGCGCGCGCCCTGTCGGGCAGCAAACCGACCCGGTCGGGCTCCATTTCGGGCAACAGCACAAAGGGGTTGAACATGTTCTCAAAGCGCCCCTTTACCCGGCCATAATCCTTGTAATAGGCCTCCGTGGTTACCCGGAGCCCGCCGTGCTGCCACTCCAGTCCCGCCACCACCTGGTCCGAGCGCTGGGGTTTGAAGAAGCGGGTCACCCCGTCCAGCACCTGCAACTCCTGGATGCTCTCGGGCTGGTTGAAGCGCCCCAGGCTCAGGCGCAAACGCAACGCCTCGCTGGCCTCCCAGGCCAGGCCGAGGCGCGGGGACCACTGCGCTTCGCTGTTCCCCCCGAGGTAGTAGTCCTGCCAGTCCCAGCGCAGGCTGGGCTGGATCAGCAGGCCAGGCCCCAGCGGCAACTCCAGTTGCGCGTAGGCGCCACCCGACCAGCCGCTGGCCTGCAGGTCGATATCGCGCCGCACCAGCCGCTCAGTATCGATCACATCCGCCAGTTCACCGCGGTCAATACGGCTGACGTGCCGGTAGTCGCCACGGTTGTATTCCGCCTGCCAGCCCAACTCGAAAAACTGCTGTGCCGCCACCAGGCTCACATCCTGGCGCAGCGCCCAGCGCTCTACCCGCTGGCGGTGATCCAGGAAGCCGCCCTTGCTCTCGTCCTCGAAACTGTCCGGGTCTTCTTCGACCTCGAAGCTGGACAGGAGCTTGTCGCGCCGGAAATCCAGCCAGGACAGGGTCACCCGGCTGGCCAGGTTCTCGCCCCGGGTCCAGTCGCCGCCGAGCCAGGCGTAGCGGGTTTCGATCCGGGACTCGGCCCGCTCCTCCTCGTCCTCGAACAGGATATCGTCCTCGCCGTACACCAGGCCCCCGTCCAGCTGCAGTTGCGGATTCAGCTCGATACTGAGGCGCCCGGCGGCATCGGCATACTCCGGCTTACCGGAACGGCTGCCGATGTATTCAGTCAGGTCCGACAGGTCACCCTGGCGCAGCGACAGGGCCCAGCGGGTGGGCCGGCGCCGCCCGAGTTCGCCGTGGCTGTGAATGAAATTGGCAAAGGACGATACCCCGATATCCGTGTTGTACTCCGCCGGCTGCCAGCGATTCCGGATATCCATTACGCCGCTCATGCGGTTGCCATAGCGCGAGGGAAAACCCCCGGTATAGACATCCAGGGTTTCCACCGTGTGGTAGTCGATGGCGCTGTAAGCACTGTGATAATCGGCCAGGTGGAAGGGCTCCAGCAACTCCACGCCATCCTGCATCACCAGCAGCTCGTCCTGCAGACCACCGCGAATGCGCGGCTTGGCGGACACTCCGACCGACGAGACTCCGGGCAAGCGCAGCGTGGCGCGGAGGCGATCAGAGCCGAGGGCAGGCACCTGGGCCAGGTCCTCGGCACGATAGCTGTTGCTGCTGGCAGCCACCCCGGCCGCGGGAAAATGATGCCGGGTACCGGTAACGATCACGGTCTCCAGCACTCCCGGTGGTGCATCTGCACTCAAAACCGGCGGGGTCGTCTCAACGGCACTGTCCCCGGCGGTGATAACCCACACGCCACTTTCAGCCGTCAATTCCAACCCCAGGGCTGGCAGGGACCTGCGCAGCGCCTCGATATCCACGGTCTCGACCCGCACCGTCTGCTCACCGTGTACCAGCGCGGAACTGTATAAAATGGTGTGGCCCTGCTCGCGCAGGGCCTCTATCAGTGCCGGTAACTGCCAGTCCCGGCCCTGGCCGCGAGCACCGAGGGCAGCGGCGAGGAGTAGGGACGCGAACAGAATCCGGGTACCCATCGACCTACTCCCGCTGTGGGGGCGGGAAGCGACGGGGACAAGGTCTGAACACGACTCAGGCCTGGTACAGGGTAATAGCGCCGATCAGTATGAAGCCGGTACCCGCGATGTAATGCAACACCCGTTCGTCGATCACGTGGGACAGGGCACTGCCGGCAATCACCCCGATGGCCGAGGCCACGATCAATGCTGCCGAGGCGGCGCCGAACACCAGCCACTTGCTGACTTCCTTGTCCGCGGCGAACAACATGGTGGCGAGCTGGGTCTTGTCGCCCAGTTCAGCGATGAATACCGCGGCAAATATAGTGGCAAACAGTTTCAGATCCATAGGCGCTTCCGTCCAGGGTTCACTACCCAAGATTAGTGCATCCGCGATCGGCTGTCTGCCACAAGTCGTGCACCGGGCGGCCCGAGCAGGTAATATCACCACCCCCACCAGCCGAAGGAGTGCGCGAAATGAGTGCCCGGATACCCCGGTCCCCTGAGGACGATTACAGCGCCGACATCATTCGTCAGCGCCAGGAATTCATTGAGCAACAGACCGGAGCCAGCCTGGATCACACCCGCCAGTATTCCTTCGACCCCAAAGACATGGCGGGTAATATCGAGAACCTGTTCGGGGTGGCCCAGGTGCCCATTGGCCTGGCCGGGCCGCTGCTGATGGACGGCGAACACGCCAGCGGTGAGTTCTACGTACCCATGGCCACCGTCGAGGGCACCATGCTGGCCAGCTACAACCGCGGCATGGCGGTGATCCGTGATGCGGGCGGTGTGAAAACCACCGTCTCAGGCGAGGCCATGCAGCGCGCACCGGTATTCATCTTTCGGGATGCCCGCGACGCCCGGGACTTCGAACTGTGGCTGGTGGAGAACTTCGAGCAGATCAAGGCGGTGGCAGAGAGCACCACCTCGGTGGGCAAGCTGAACGAAATCGAGCACTACCACGCGCACCAGTTCATCTTCAGCCGCTTCGACTACAGTACCGGCGACGCGGCCGGCCAGAACATGACCAGCCGGGCCACCTTCGCGGCCTGCGAGTGGATTCAGCAGAATTATCCCAAACTGCGCCACTACATGCTGTCCGGCAACTTCGATACCGAGAAAAAGACCTCCTACGTGAACCTCCTCAAGGGTCGCGGTCGCCGGGTCACGGCGGAGATCACCATACCGCGGCAGGTGCTGATCGACCGCTTGCGCATTACCCCGGAGCAGATGCATTACGGGCAGGGGGTCAGCAGTGTCAGTACCTTCCTCGCCGGCGCCTCCAGCAACGCCGCACACCCGGCCAACGGACTCGCGGCCCTGTACCTGGCGACTGGCCAGGACATCGCCAATATCGGGGAGTCCAACCAGTGCACCATCTATAACAAGGTGACCCGCGGCGGCGATTACTTTTTCTCCATTACTTTGCCGGCCCTGATCCTGGCCACGTACGGAGGCGGGACAGGCCTGCCCACCCAGCGCGAATGCCTGGAGATCATGGGCTGCTACGGCGCCGGCAAGGCGCTCAAACTGGCGGAGATCGCCGCCGCCCTGACCGTGGCGGGGGAACTGTCCCTGGGGGCCGCCACCCGGGTAGACCGGGAAACCCGCACCAACGAGTGGGTGGATGCCCACGAGAAGCTGGGTCGCAACCGCTGAGGGGGCCGGACCATGACCGTGCAACGCCGCTATGTGTCCGTGGACCCGGACAACCAGGAACTGTCCATTGCCACCGATCAGATACCGGGGCCGGGCCCGGGGCAGATCCTGATCCGGGTTGCCGCGGCGGGTCTCAATCGCGCCGACCTGCTGCAGCGCATGGGCCTTTACCCACCGCCGGAAGACGCCTCACCGGTGCTCGGCCTGGAAGTGGCTGGAGAGGTCCAGGCCCTGGGCGCCGACGTCAGCGGCTGGGACCTGGGGGACCCGATCTGCGCCCTGACCCACGGCGGCGGTTACGCAGACCACGCGGTCGCCCCGGTGGGACAGTGTTTCCGGGTGCCGGCGGGTTTTTCCATGGCAGAGGCAGCGGCCCTGCCAGAGGCCCTGTTGACCGTGTGGCACAACCTGTACCAGCGCGGCAACCTGCAGGCCGGGCAGAAGGTCCTGATCCACGGCGGCGCCAGCGGCATCGGTACCCTGGGCATCCAGATGGCCCACGCCCTGGGCTCGGAGGTCTACACCACCGCGGGCACCCCGGAGAAATGCGCGCGGCTGGAACAGCTGGGTGCCCGCCGCGCCTTCAATTACAATGAGGAGGATTTCGAGCAGTCGATGGCGGAGCTGGGCTTGAAGGGCGCCATTCACGTCATCCTCGATATGGTGGGTGGCGACTACATCCAGAAAAACATCGAGGTCGCCGCCCCCGAGGGCCGCATCGTCAATATCGCCTTCCAGCGCGGCTTCACGGCCGAGGTCAATTTCGCGCCGCTGCTGATGAAGCGCCTGACCCTGACCGGCTCCACACTACGAGCGCAGAGCTTTGCGCAGAAAGCGGTAATGAAGGAGGAAATTCTCGAGCGGGTCTGGCCCTACCTGGAGGACGGCAGCATTCGCCCGGTAGTACACCAGTGTTTCCCACTGGCCGAGGCCGCGGCCGCCCATGCACTGATGCAAAGCGGTGCGCATACCGGCAAGATTATCCTCACCACCTGAACCGGCCATTCGCCCAACTTCCGACAGCCACGTGCGCAGTGCCGCGCTGACACCGGACTGGCCGTAATGAACAAGGAGAATTCAATGCAGCGATTTGAAAACAAGGTAGCACTGGTCACCGGCGCCGGTTCCGGCATCGGCCGGGCGACGGCGCGACGACTGGCCAGCGAGGGGGCCCGGGTCATGCTGGCGGATATCAGTGCGCAGGGCCTGGCCGGGACCAGCGCGGCCATGCCCGACGGCAGCGAGTTCAGCGAGGTGCTGGCGGATGTGAGCGACTCCGCCAGCTGCGACGCGGCCGTGGCTGCCTGCATCGAGACTTTCGGCGGCCTGGACATATTGTGCAATATCGCCGGGATCGCCATGTGCGAGCACATGGCCCAGACCAGTGACGAGCAGTGGCGACGGATGGTGAGCATCAACCTCGACGGTGTGTTCTACATGTGCCGCGCGGCGATACCGCACTTGATCGAGCGGCGCGGGAATATCGTCAACATGTCATCCAGCGCCGGCCTGGTGGGCCAGGCCTATAACTCCGCGTACTGCGCCACCAAGGCCGGTGTCCTGATGTTCAGCAAGTCGCTGGCCATCGAATACTCCCGGCAGGGTGTGCGCGTCAACGCGGTATGCCCGGGCATGGTGAAAACCCCGCTGACCGATAATTTTTCGGCGCCCGCAGACGCGGACATGGCCCTGATGGCCCGGCTGAATCCGTTGCTGGACGGCGCGGAGCCGGAGGAAATCGCCGCCGCGGTCAGTTACCTGGCCTCGGATGAAGCCAGGTTCGTGACCGGTGCGGCGCTACCCATCGATGGCGCCCAGACGGCCGGCTGAAAATTTCGGGGACAGTTTACTTAATTAATTTCGGGGACAGTTTACTTAATTCCTGTGAAGCTGGAATTAAGTAAACTGTCCCCGAAATTGTGTCCCCGAAATTGTCTTACTGACCCGCGTTGGCCCGCATCTGCAACATCTGTTGCATCTGCTGCATCAGTTTGTCGATGCTGAAGCTGGCCGTAGCCTGGCGCGGAGGAAACTCGCGGAAGGTCGCCAGCCACTTGCCCACTTCCTGCTGGGTGGGCACGAACAGCCACAGCTGGTCACCGAAGAACCGGGTGTACAGGCCTGAATCCAGGGACTCCTCGTAGGGGTCCGAGCGCAGGTGAATCGCGCGCGGAAAATTCAGTGCCTCCCGGGGGCCCGACCAGCCATCCCAGGCCACCGCAAAGTGAATTTTCCAGTCATTCCAGCGGATCGCGTTCAGGTTGGCGTTGTCATCGAAATAAAAGATGGTGGAACGCGCACCAGGACCCTCGCCCGACAGCAGCGCGCTCTGGTCGTAACCGTCCAGGTGCACCCTGTAGGTCTTGTCCCCGGCCCGGTGTCCACTTTTCAGCCTGGCAACGATGTCCTGTTCACCCGCGGCGGTCATCAGGGTGGGCAACCAGTCCTGGTGGGAGAAGATGTCGTTGATGACCCGCCCGGGTTCCACCACCCCCGGCCACCTGATCAGCGCGGGCACCCGGAAACCGCCCTCCCAGGTCGAGCCCTTTTCACCGCGGAAGGGTTCGGCGCCACCGTCCGGATAGGTGTTGGTCTGGGAGCCGTTGTCAGTGCTGTAGATCACAATGGTATTGTCGGCGATGCCCAGTTCATCCAGCTTGTCCAGTAACTGGCCCACGTGGTGGTCATGCTCCATCAGGCCATCGGCATACAGGCCATAGCCGGACTTGCCGTCCCACTCCGGCGCCAGCCGGGTCCACACGTGCATACGGGTGGCATTGAACCAGACGAAAAAGGGTTTACCCTCGCGGTGCGCCTTGTCCATGAACTTGAGCGAGGCGTCGGTGAATTCCTGGTCCACGGTTTCCATCCGCTTGCGGGTCAGGGGACCCGTATCCTCGATCTTGCCGTCGGCATAAGAGTGAATGACTCCGCGCGGGGCGTAGCGTTTGCGGAAGGCCGGGTCCCTGGGGTAGAAGTAGGTTTCGGGTTCCTCCTCCGCATTGAGGTGGTACAGGTTGCCGAAAAACTCGTCGAAGCCGTGATTGCTGGGCAGAAACTCATCCTTGTCCCCCAGGTGATTCTTGCCAAACTGACCCGAGGTATAGCCCAGCGGCCTGAGCAGCTCGGCCAGGGTCGGGTCCTCCGGCCGCAGGCCGACATCCGCCCCGGGCAAACCCACCTTGAGCAGGCCCGTACGCAGGGGGTGCTGACCGGTGATAAACGCCGAGCGCCCGGCGGTACAGCTCTGCTCACCGTAGTAATCGGTGAACATGGCGCCTTCCTGCGCAATGCGATCGATGTTGGGGGTGCGTCCGCCCAGCATGCCGCGGTGGTAAACGCTGAGATTTGACCAGCCGATATCATCACCCCAGATCACCAGGATATTGGGCCTGGCGGTTTTGGCCTGGGTCACAGTGGCCGCCAGGCCCAGTAACAGGACTGCCAGGCCGCGCAGGATTACAGAGAGATTCATAGCCTATTCCCCCGGAAAAGCTGTTTTCAGGACGGTACAGCCTAACCGGCTGATGCCGGCGCGGAATGACCGCAGGGGTCAAAATAGGGGACCATTCAGGGCCCCTGTTTCATTTTATCCTGTCAGTCATCCCAGCCGGGCACGCCGGACATGTCGGGCAACTCGTGGGCGATGCCCTTGTGGCAGTCGATACAGGTCTTGTCGCCGCTGGCCAGCGAGGTGGAGTGCTGGTTCGATGCCCGGGGCGATTGCTTGGTGAAATCCATGTAATCGAAGTCGTGACAGTTGCGACACTCCAGGGAGTCATTGGCCTTGAGCCGGGCCCATTCGTGCTGGGCCAGTTCCAGGCGTTTGTCGAGAAATTTTTCCCGCGTGTTGATCGTGCCGAAGATCTTGCCCCAGACTTCCTTGGAGGCCTGCATCTTGCGCGCCATCTTGTGGGTCCAGTCGTGCGGTACATGACAGTCTGAACACTTGGCCCGCACCCCGGAACGGTTGCTGAAGTGGATGGTGTACTGGAGTTCCGCGTAGACGTTTTCGCGCATCTCATGGCAACCGGTACAGAACATCTCGGTGTTGGTGAACTCCAGCACCGTATTGAAGCCGCCCCAGAAGATGATACCCATGGCAAAACCGCCCAGGGTCAGGAAACCCAGGCTGAAATGTTTGCTGGGCCGACGCAAGGTAGCCCAGTAGCGCTTGATTCTCTCGATCACGTCGCGTCCTCCGGGCTTTATTTCGCTTTACGCAGCAGCGAGTCAATGTCCTCGAACTCATTGCCTACCAGTGACCTGGCATCGGTTTGCACCACGTGGCATTGCTCGCAGAAATAGCGGCGCGGTGATACGTCGGCCAGGAAGTTGCCGTCCCGGTCCTGGTAGTGGGTCACCGAGATCATCGGCGCCTGGCTCTCGCCAGTCTGCTTTCGACTGTGACAGGACAGGCACTTGTTGGAGTTCAGGTCCACCCGGTAGTCACGGATCTTGTGTGGGATTGTGGGTGGCTGCATGGGGTAGGCCCGGGGCCGCTTGATATCACGGTTGTCGACGTTAGCCAGGCGTGGCGGTTCTTTTTCCGTATCGATGGCGGCGCCGCGCAGGGTGGCTATTTCATCGTCGGCCACGGCGAAACCGGTCACCAGCAGCAGGCAAGCCAGGACTGCAATCCATTTGTTCATGATATGTCCTCCTATGCCTTGCGAACCTTGACGGCGCACTTCTTGAAGTCGGTTTCCTTGGACAGGGGATCGGTGGCGTCCAGGGTCAATTTGTTGACCAGCTGACTGGCATCGAACCAGGGCATGAACACCAGCCCCTCGGGTACCCGGTTGCGGCCGCGGGTCTCAAGCCGGGTGCGCAGCCTGCCGCGACGGGATTCCACGATCACCTCGTCACCGCGCCGCATATTGCGCTTGCGGGCGTCGGCGGGGTGCATGAACACCACGGCATTGGGAAAAGCACTGTTGAGCTCCGGAACCCGCCGGGTCATGGAACCGGAGTGCCAGTGCTCCAACACCCGCCCGGTCGACAGCCACAGGTCGAACTCCTCGTCCGGCGACTCGGCGGCGGGCTCATAGGGCAGCGCGAAAATCACCGCCCTGCCGTCGGGTTTGCCATAGAACTGCCAGCCGGTACCGGGTTCCACGTAAGGGTCGGAGCCCTCCCTGAAACGCCACCGGGTCTCCTTGCCGTCCACCACCGGCCAGCGCAGTCCGCGGTTGGCGTGGTAGTTGTCAAAATCATCGAGGTCGTGAGCCTTGCCGCGGCCGAAGCTCGCGTACTCCTCGAACAGGCCCTTCTGCAGGTAAAAGCCGAACTCCCGGGACTCCTGGTTGCCATAGGCCTCGTCCATGTCGGACAGGGGGTAGCGGTCCACCTGTCCATTGCGGTACAGCACTTCGTACAAAGTCTTGCCCCTGTACGCCGGGTTGGCTTCGAGAATTTCCGCCGGCCACACCTCGTCCGTCCTGAAACGCCTGGAAAACTCCACCAGCTGCCACAGGTCGGACTTTGACTCACCGGGCGCCTCGACCAGTTGATGCCAGAACTGGGTGCGGCGCTCGGCGTTACCGTAGGCCCCCTCCTTCTCAACCCACATGGCCGTAGGCAGGATCAGGTCCGCGGCCTGGGCGGTGACGGTGGGATAGGCATCGGACACCACGATGAAATTGTCCGGGTTGCGGTAGCCCGGCAGGGTCTCCTCGTTCAGGTTGGGACCTGCCTGCACGTTGTTGTTCACCTGCACCCAGTAGGCGTTGATCTCGCCGTCCTTCAACTTGCGGTTCTGCAGTACCGCGTGGGCACCCACCCAGCCGGGAATGACGCCCTCGGGCAGCTTCCACTTCTTCTCCGCAATCTTGCGGTGCTCCGGATTGTTGACCACCATGTCCGCAGGCAGGCGATGGGAGAATGTGCCCACTTCCCGTGCCGTGCCACAGGCCGAGGGCTGGCCGGTCAGGGAAAAGGGGCTGTTGCCCGGCTCCGAAATTTTCCCGGTGAGCAGGTGTATGTTGTACACCAGGTTGTTACACCAGACACCGCGGGTGTGCTGGTTGAAGCCCATGGTCCAGAGGGACATGACCTTGACGTCCGGGTCGGCGTACAGCCTGGCCAGTTCCAGCAGGCGCTCCTGCGGTACCCCGGACAGCTTCGACACGTAATCCAGGTCATACCGGGCGACATAGGCCTTGTACTCATCGAAACTCATGGGCTCTGAGCCGCCGGCCTTGTCTGCATTCTTCGCGGCCTGCTCCAGCGGGTGTTCCGGGCGCAGACCGTAGCCGATATCGTCGTTCCCGCGGCGGAAATTGACGTGCTTGCTGACGAACTCCTCGTTCACCGAGCCACTCTCGATGATGTAGTGGGCGATGTAGTTGAGGATTGCCAGGTCAGTCTGGGGGGTGAACACCAGGGGCACGTCGGCCAGTTCGAAGGATCGGTGTTCGAAGGTGGATAGCACCGCCACTTTCACGTGCGGGTGGCTCAGCCGTCGGTCGGTGATGCGGGTCCACAGTATGGGGTGCATCTCGGCCATATTAGAGCCCCATAACACGAAAGCGTCGGCGTGCTCCATGTCGTCATAACAGCCCATCGGCTCGTCGATCCCGAAGGTGCGCATGAAGCCGCCTACTGCTGAGGCCATGCAGTGCCGGGCATTGGGGTCGATGTTATTGGAGCGGAAACCGGCCTTGAACAGCTTGGCGGCGGCATAGCCCTCCCACACGGTCCACTGACCGGAGCCGAACATGCCCACGGCCTCAGGGCCCTTTTCCCTGAGTGCCTTCTTGAACTTCTCTTCCATGATGTCGAAGGCCTCGTCCCAGGACACCGGTTCGAAGTCGCCGTTCTTGTCATACTTGCCGCCTTTCTTGCGCAACAGCGGCTGGGTGAGGCGGTCTTCGCCGTACATGATCTTGGACAGGAAGTAGCCCTTGACGCAGTTGAGGCCTTTGTTGACGGGTGAGTTGATATCGCCGTGCGTCGCCACCACCCGGTTGTCGCGGGTGGCCACGTTGACACTGCAACCGGTACCGCAGAAGCGGCAGGGGGCCTTGGACCAGGTCAGCCGGGTCTGGTCCTTATCCGTCACCAGGTTGGCGGCCTTGCCCGGCGCCGACATGCCGGCGGCAGCCGCGGCCGTGGCAAGCGCATTGGCTTTGATAAACTCCCTGCGATTCGGCTTCATAACTCAGTCCTCGCTAGTCTTATTCCACATGGTGATACACCATGCTGGCGTTGATTACGCCAGGTAATTGTTCGATGGCGGTAATGGTCTCCACCAGGGCCCGCTCTGATTCGAGTTCCAGCAGCGCGACGAACTTGCCACTGGCATCACTGTTGTGCACTTCGACCCCCCGCAGGGCGGCGGTGGCGGTCAGCACCCGGGTCAGCGCCCGCGGCTGGCAGCGCACCACGAAACTGCTGATGTGACAGATTTCTTTCTCGTCTTCCACGGAATACCTCACGCCAGGCTGATGGCCTGTACCGGGCAGGGCGCTACGCAGGCGCCACAGCCGGTACAGGCGTCGGTGTCGATGGCGGGAGCAGGCACGCGGCCCACCGCCAGCGGAAAACGAATAGCGCGGGGTTCGCAGGCATCCTCACAACTGCGGCACATCACCCCACTGAGCGGCAGACAGGCCTCGGACAGGAAGGCGTGGTAGGTCCAGGGCAGGGACCGACGATCGGCATCGAACAGGGACTGCTCGCATTGCTCGGTACAGCGGCCGCAAAAGGTGCATTCCCCCCAGCTGAAATCCAGCTGCGGGTACCCTCCATCACCGGCTACCAGCACCCCCTCGTCACAGCGCGCAATACAGTCACCGCACCGGGTACAGGCATCGGTAAAGGTCGCCGGGTTTTTCAGCCAGGGGGGGCGCAGTGCAGACAGGTTACGGCCACCGCGCAGGAAGGCACGCCGACTGACATCCATGGGCAATGTCCTATGGTGACCCGGGGGGGCCGAGAATTATCTGGGAAATCCAGACGGCGAAACCATAGCCTCCGACAATGGCAACCGCCGCCACCGGTGCCAGGAACACCGACAGCAGAATGAACGTGTTGCGCTCATCCGCCTTTTCCTGTTGCTGATCCACAACGAATCCACCTCAATATTCAGCCGGCCAATTCTAGATGATTATCTCAGCATAGCCCTTGATCTGAATCATTCCAGTTCCCGCCCCCGACTTGATTCGCCGGGTCGCTCGCACGGTACAATGACCGGCAAAGCCCCAGCGGAGAATCCCCTTCATGAAGTCGTTGCTCGCCAGCCTGGCCTCCCTTTTGCTCCTTTGCAGCCTCACCGCGTGCGGCGCGGAAAGCGACAATACGACCGGCAAACCGGGTGCCAGTCCGGCCGCCTCGTCCGGCGGAGCGATGTCTGCACCGCAACCCGCCGCAACCGCCGGGACAGCGGAGCCCAGCGACCAGGACATCGAGGAGGCCATCGACCTGTTCGACCAACTCTCCTCCCTGTCCGAGGAAGGCTTCAATCCCGCCTGGACCGGCGACCTGGACGGCATGGAGGAAAGGCGCGTGATCCGGGTGCTGACGGTCTACAGCATCGGCCGGTACTACCTCGACGGGGTAGAGCAGCGTGGCCTGACCTACGAGATGTTCAAGACGTTTGAAAAGTTTATCAACGAACGCCTCGACCGGGGTCACCTGAAGGTTCACGTGGTGTTCGTGCCGGTTCCCCGGGACAAATTGCTTCCCGCCCTGCTGCAGGGGAAGGGAGATATCGTTGCGGCGAGCCTGTCGATAACGGAGGAGCGCTCCGGGCAGGTGGCCTTTACCAACCCGGTTAGCAAACCGGTCTCGGAGATCCTGGTGACGGGGCCCGCCGCGCCGGAAGTCGGCAGTATCGACGACCTGTCGGGCCAGACCCTGTATGTGCGTCAAAGCAGTAGCTACCGGGAAAGCCTGGAGCGACTCAACCAGACCTTCGACGAACAGGGCCTGGCCAAGGTAAAGATCGAATTCCTGCCGGAAATGCTGGAGGACGACGACATCATCGAAATGGTCAACGCCGGCATGCTGCCCTGGGCGATCGTGGACGATTACAAAACCCAGCTGTGGGAGGGTGTATTCAATGACCTGGTGGTCCGGGAGGACATCGTTTTCCGGGTGGGGGGCCGCATTGCCTGGGCCATCCGCCCGAACAGCCCGAAGCTGCAAAAAACCCTGAACGATTTTATCAGGACCCACAAAGAGGGCACCCTGTTCGGCAATATCCTGGTCAATCGCTACATCCGGGATTTTGACTGGGCCGCGAATGCCCTCGCTGACCAGGATTACCAGCGCCTGCTGCAGCTGGTGGATATCTTCCGAAACTACGGCGAGCAGTACGGCGTCGACTACCTGATGTCGGCAGCCCAGGGCTACCAGGAGTCGCGCCTGCGGCAGGAGGCGCGCAGCGCGGCCGGGGCCATAGGCATCATGCAACTGCTGCCTTCCACCGCCGCCGATCCGAACGTGGGCATTGCCGACATCACCACGGCAGAGAACAATATTCACGCCGGGGTCAAGTACCTCCAGTTCCTGCGTGACCGCTACTTCTCCGACCCGGGCATCGATCAACTGAATGGCACCCTGCTGGCGCTTGCGGCCTACAATGCCGGCCCGTCGCGCATGATCAACCTGCGCAACGAAGCGGACAAAGCGGGCTACGATCCCAATGTCTGGTTCGATAACGTGGAAGTGATTGCGGCCCGCCGTATTGGACGGGAAACCGTTCAGTACGTGGCCAATATCTACAAATACTACCTGGCGTACACCATGGTGCTCGAGCAGCGCCTGCGTCACGAGGCCGCGCGGCGCGCAGCGGGCATCGGTTCGGAGAACTGAGTTCGTCCAGAGGTCAGGCGGTCTCTGCGAGCAAGGCATGCGGAGCATGCCGGGTGGGTACATACAGGTCGCCAAAATGAATCAGCGACAGCTGGTCAGATGCCGGCGAACCGGCTCCAAAACTGGAAAGGCCGGCCCTCGCCGGCGGGCCAGCGCCGGCGTAAGGGCAGGATGTCAGCCTAGGCCGCTTTGCGCTTCGGCGCTGCTTTCTTCTTGGCCGCAGCTTTCTTTTTAGGCGCTGCTTTCTTTTTGGCAGTCGCCTTTTTCTTCGGTGCGGCTTTCTTCTTCGCTGCAGCTTTCTTTTTCACGGCGGCCTTTTCCTTTGGTGCAGCCTTCTCTTTCGCGGCAGCTTTCTTTTTGGCCGGTTTCTTTTTCGCCTTCGCCTTGGACTTGCGCAGGGTCGCTTTCTCTACCATCTGCGCTGCCCGTTCGGCGGCCTGCGCCTTACGCATTTCCAGGGTGGCATCGGTCTTCACGCTGATATAGCGTTCAGCGGCCTCGTAAGCAGCCCGCGCGATGGCCGCCACCGCCTCAGCCAATTCCTCGACCTGTTTACGCAGCGCGTCGACTTTCTGCTGATTGTCGGGGGTGGCTCTTTTTTTAAATGTGGAGCGCGCTTTTTTCAACCGTGAACTGGCGGTCGAATGTTTTTTCCGCGCGTTGGCAAGCTCTCGCTTTGCGCGGCCAAGCGCTTTTTCGCTTTCCGCCAGCAAACGCTTGCGCAGCTGCTCTACCTGTTTATTCGCCTGCTCTGCCATTTTAGTGGCCTGAGCTAATTCCTTCTCCAGCATGACACCTGCACTCCCTGATTAGAATGGGTACCGCACGCGTAGTCTAAGCCTAATTGCACAATATGTAACGACTATTTTTGGTCGCGGTTGCACTGTAGCCGCCGCAATACTGCTAGCATTTAACTAAACAACTCTGGAGGAAGCATGGTGATGAGCGAGCCGATTCATGTGGATTACTATTCTGACGTGCTGTGTGTCTGGGCCTGGATCGCGCAACCGAGGCTGGATGAACTCAAGACGCAGTGGGGTGAACAGGTTCTGGTTCGTCACCGCTTTGTCGATATTTTTGGCGACAGTCACAGCAAGATTCCGAACCAGTGGGGCGCGGAAGACGGCTTCGAAAAATTTCATCAGCACGTGGTAAATTCTGCGGCACCCTTTGAGCATACCGATATCAGCAGCGACATCTGGACCCGGGTTCGACCACGCAGCTCCGGCCAGGCCCACGTGGTGTTGAAGGCGGCGCAACTTGTCGCCGGGGAAAATCTGGCCCAGCGGTTTGCCCTCACGCTGCGCCGGGCTTTCTTCGTTGAAGGTCGGGATGTCGCCGAAATGGAGCTGCTGTTGCAACTGGCCGAGGCTTGTGGCGTCGAGCGTACGGCGCTTATGCAGAGCCTCGGCGACGGCTCCGCGATGGCGGCGTTCAGCAGCGACCTGCGCGTCGCGTCGGAACTTGGCGTGCGCGGCAGCCCCACCTGGGTGCTGAATGACGGGCGCCAGCTGCTGTACGGCAACGTCGGATACCGGATATTGTCATCCAACATCGAGGAATTGCTGCGCAATCCGGCCGAGGAGGCGAGCTGGTGTTAGCGGGTAAGGCTGCGTAAGCTTATGGTATGTTGGTAACGGGTCACACAACGGCACATTCCCATGACAGAAAAACCCGCCAAAGGCATTCGCGCACCCAAGGCGGTGCGCAAGAAACTGCGCTCCCTGGCCGTGGCTCGGGTGCGCCAGGATATTATTCACGCCGGCCGCAAGGAAGCCGATTATTCAACTGAGGACCTGGAGTACCTGGTGGCGGAAAAGGAGAAGGAGATCTGGTCCGGGATCGGCTGGAAGGGCTTCGGCATCGCTGCCCTCCTGCTGGGCATCAATATCGGTATCTGACCGTGTCCCTGTTCCGGATATTCAAATATTCCTCCCTGCTGTTTTTTTTCAGTAAATACCGGGGCAAGATTTTCCGCATCGTCGCGGTGATATTATTCGCCGCAGTCACCTCACTCCTGTACCAGGATGTGGCCGGCTTTCTCGAGCGGCAGTATCCGGGCACGGTTATCTATGCCCTGGTCGCCAAAATTTTCATCGTCTATGGCGCCCTGGCCTTCGTGCTCTGGCAGTTTCGACCGGCAGCGGCAGGGGATGATAAACCAGCCGCGCCAGGGCCGGGTGAGAAAGCGCCCGCTCCTGACCCGAACGATCGCCTGAGCGCGCTGGAGGACGTCGAAACGCACGACCGGCTGCGCAGCCGCTACGACCGCCTGCTCGAGGGTGGCGGCAAACCACCCGCCAAGGAATAACATCGGGGACAATTTCGGGGACCAATTTCGGGGACAGTTTACTTTTTACCGGAGGTAATAAAGTAAACTGTCCCCGAAATTTGCCGAAATTTAGCTTCGTGAATTCAGCGCTTGATTTCGAGCATGTACCTCGCGGCTGCCAGCAGGGTGTCTTCGTCAAGGTGGGACTGTGGCGGCATTTCCGGATAATCCTCGCGTTTCTTCACCGGGTTGGCGGCATAGGCCGCAATACCTTCCGGGTTATCCATGTACAGGGCCTGAAGTATCTGCGTGGGGGGACCGATCATCCGTGAACTGTAGGCGTGGCAGCCGGCACAGATGCCGTAGTACGCCAGCTTGCCCTTCTCCATGTGGTCCTTGCTGCGAGGCGGGACCGGCTCGGGCAGCATGTAGGAGGCCACATTGTAGGTGCTGGAAAATTCACACTCGCCGTACTTGCCGAGACCCACGGTGCGGTAGCGCTCCGGGTTCAGGATACAACCGTCATCCATACCCACCGTATCCACGATATCGGGACCCCGGGTCAGCAGCTCGGTGGCGAGGGCGGCGCGCACCATCGGCGCCGGGTTGTTGCCGTTATCACGCATGATGTTGTTGAGTATCTTCGCCCGGTTCGGGTTGGGTTCGGAATCCGGGTCCACCCGGGCATTGGTGGCCAGGGAGAAATCGGTCAGGGTAATTCCGAAGGAATCATTGCCGGTGATGATGTTGTTTTCGATGACCACGTCGTCACAGGCCATGATCATCATGCCGGTACCGGGGGGGATATTCGATACCAGGGAACCCGGGATAGCGAAGTTTTCGTGGTTGTTGTCCACCACGAAGTTGTTGCGAATAATAACGTCGCCGCAGCTCTTGATCGGCAGGCCCGGTGTGATGAAGGCCAGGATGCCGCCGGTATTGTTATACACGTAATTGCCTTCCACCAGGGCGGTGCGGCTGTTCTCGATCTCTATCCCGGCCACGCTGTCGAAAACCTGGTTGTAAACCACGTCGACATTGTCAGACATCCCCACGTAGATCGCGGCATCCTCAATACCGGAAATGATGTTGTGTGATACCAGGCCGTTCTTGCCGAGTTGCGGAAAGATACCGTAGACCCCAGTATCGACGATGATGTTGTTGCGGATGATGTAATTGTTGCCCGCCTGGCCCATGATGGCATTGCCCTTGTACTTCGTGATGTACAGGTTTTCCACCGTAATGCCGTTACCGGAGTACAGTACGGCGTCATTGCGCATACCTTCCCCGTCCATGACCGCATAGGCGCCCCGCTCTATCACGCCGGACAGGGTGATATTATCCTTGTCGATATAAACAGTTTCCCTGTAGGTGCCAGGCATCACCTTGATCACGGCTCCGGGGGAGGCCTGCTGTACTGCCTCCTGGATCGATTCACCGTCTTTGACGATGATCAGCTCCCCGGAGGTCGGGGTCTGCAGGCTGCGAATGGCCGGGCTGCGGTCCTGCGCCGCCGCCAGCTCGGCGGTTCCGGGCGAGGCAAAATCCGCCTTCTGTTCTTCGGGCACCTTGATAACCGTCGGCTCAGGCTGATTGCCCTCGCCAAGGTAATAGCCCACTACAAGCAGTGCCAGGGCGGCAACGACTACGGCCAGTTTATTCATTGTTACTTTCCCCGTTTTGAGACTTGTCAGCCAAGCTCAGTTGATTGTGAACCGGGTGCAGGCCCGAGGGCAAAACGTCCGGTGTTTTCGGTTTGAAACTTTCGTCGGTCAAGGTTCGCAGAAAATCGACCAGGCGATCCAGTTCATCGTCGGTCAGGTTCGGCTCCCAGATATGCCAGTGAATTTTCAGGTCCTCGCCCTCAGGCACCGCGTGCCCGCGGCCGCCGGTGTAAAAGGCCGCCGCCTCACGCAGGGTGGCGAACCGGCCGGAATGCATATAGGGCGCGGTCAGCTCGATATTGCGCAACGAGGGTATCTTGAAACCGCCCCGCTGGGTGACCTCCGGTGAAACCTTTCCGGCCCCGGGGTCGAAGGGCAAACCCTCAGGTTCAGGCGTGCCTATGACCGCGATCTGCTGATTGGTGAACAGGGGTGGGGTGTGACACTCGGCGCAGCGGGCCACGAAAGAACGGAAGATATTCAGGCCCTCTTTCTCTGGGTCGGTAAGCGCATCGTGATAGCCGTGGGCATACTGGTCATAGCGGCTGTTGAGCGAGATCAGCGAGGCCTGGAATGCGGTGATCGCCAGGTACACCTGGTCCAGCTGAATTTCGGCGCCGGCGTTGCGGAACGCATAGGGAAAGGCCTGGGCAAAGAGCTCGCGGTAAGCAGGCGTACCATTGAGACTGGCCAGCAACTGCTGCGGGCTGTTTGCCATCTCATGCGGGTCGTACAGGGGACCCAGCATCTGCTCCTCCAGGCTGCTGGCACGACCGTCCCAGAAAAACAGTTTCAGGAAGGCCACATTCCACAGGGTCGGTGCCGATCGCGGCAATACTTCGCCCTCTGCACCCACGCTGCGCCCGAGCCCGTCTGCGAAACCCTTGTCCGGGTCGTGGCAGGAGGCGCAGGATTGGCTGCCATCGCCGGACAATAGCGGATCAAAAAACAGGTAGCGTCCCAGGTCGATCTGCTGTGGGGTAAATCCGTCCCGATAGGCCGGCAGGCCGGTCTTGAGGCCGCCGACACCGGCGTCGGCCAGTGAGTCGTACATCTGGTACAGGCTGCGCAATTCACAGTGCCCCGCACTGAGTTCAAACCCGGGCGGACAGTCCGCATTGAGCCGGATCTCCGCTGCCCGCAGCGGCGCCGGACCGGCCCACGCGCCCAGCAGCAGGGCCATTGTCAAAAACCATTTCAACACGGATCGCCGCCTATTGCCCCAGGCTGTTGATAAAAGCCAGCACATCCAGGATGGCCTGCTCGTCGGCCAGCAGCGCGGCCATGGCGCGCATCTGGCGACCCGTGCGGTCGTCCGGGTGACTGCCACGGCTGCCGTCGCGGAAGGATCGTAACTGGGCCGCCAGGTACCAGTCATCGGCCCCGGCCAGGCGCGGCGAATGCAGGGCCGGGTTACCCTGGGCCGCAGCCCCGTGGCAGGCGCCGCAGAACTGGTTGAAGTAGTCTCCCCCCAGGCGCGCATCACCCTGCAGGGTCGCGGCCGGCCTCGCCTTGGGCAGGCTGCCTATGTAGGCCGCCACATCCAGCATGGCCTGGCGATCGGGCAGCGACGCCGCCATCGGTTGCATTTGTCGGGCACTGTCCGTCGCGCCCTCACCCCCCCGGATGCCGGCCTTGAATTTTTCCAGCTGGGCGACCAGGTAGGTGGGCTCCAGGTGGGTCAGCCGCGGCGCCTGGAGTGTCGGATTTCCCGCCGCTGCCTGCCCGTGGCAGGCTGCACAGGTACTGTAGTATGCTTCGCCAGCGGCCGCATCACCCAGGCCATGGGCGACGCCGGACCAGAAAGGGAACAGGCAACAGATAATTGTGGTTAACAGTCTCATCGGGTAGTCCTCACTGGACACGGTGGGCCATTGATCCAACCAGGCGCCTATTGTAGCCGCGAAGATGAAACAGGGCTTAAAATCGGGGTGATTCGTGCGCAGAGCAGCATCGAGCGCCAACCGGCGCACCATTTTAGCGCATTGTGGGTCTTCTACCCGGTCTGGACTATACTCAGCGGTAGAATAAACAGGAGAACAGGTCATATGGAATACAACCCGGATATACACAGCATCGAATGCTCCAAGTGCGGGCACGGTATGGAAGAGGTCACCTACGGGGATGTGACCATCGACCGCTGTACCCGTTGTGGCGGTATGTGGTTTGATACGGGCGAGGCGGAAAAGCTCAAGGAAAAGTGGATGGGGCACGCCCTGGACACGGGCAAGCCGAGCGAAGGCAAGAAATGGGACTCCGTGGAAGACATTGCCTGCCCCCGCTGCGGCAAGGACATGGAGAAGTCCTCCGATCCGAAACAACCCCACATCTGGTACGAGGTCTGCGATGAGCACGGCATCTTCATGGATGCCGGCGAATTCGCCGACTACAAGGAAGAGACCCTGGGCGACTGGTTTCGCACCCTGATCAAGGGCAAGCGGTAAACCTCGCAAACCAGCCCGGGCACTCCGGCGGGCGTCTCGTGCGCCCCCTGGCCAGTGTCGAATATGCTATTCCGCCAGCTATTTGACCCGGTTTCATCCACCTATACCTACCTGCTCGGGTGTAGCGACACCGGTGAGGCCGTGGTCATCGATCCGGTCTTCGAGCAATACAGCCGCGATTCAGCTCTCATCCGCGAACTTGGACTCCACGTACGCTACGTGCTCGACACGCACGTGCATGCCGATCACGTGACGGGTGCCTGGCTGATGCGATCGAATCTCGGCGCCGGGATTGTCCTATCGGCCCGGTACGGGGTCGAGGAAGTCGATGTACCCGTGGATCACGGCGATGTGCTGGCTTTTGGCAACTGCTCGCTCACGGTGCGGGCGACCCCCGGGCACACGGCCGGTTGCGTAACGTATGTCGATGCCGGGCAAACCATGGCGTTCACCGGTGATTGCCTGATGATACGCGGCGCCGGCCGTACCGATTTCCAGGCGGGCGACGTGCACGAAATGTGGCGCAGCATCCGCGAGCAGATTTTCACCCTGCCCGACAGTTGCCTGGTATACCCGGGCCATGACTATTTCGGCCGCACCGTTTCCACGGTGCTGGAAGAAAAGCGCTTCAATCCCCGGATTGGCGGCGACGCGCGGGAGGAGGATTTTGTCGGCTACATGGAAAACCTGGCCCTACCCCACCCGCGCCTGCTGGATATCGCGGTCCCGGCCAATCTGCAGTGCGGTCGGCCCGAGCGGGGCGCGGCGCGGGAAGAGAACCGTTGGGGGCCGGTCACCACCAGCTTCGCGGGTGTACCGGAAATCCAGCCGGACTGGGTCGCAAGGCACCTGCGGGAGTTGTTCGTGCTCGACGTTCGCAGCAGGGCGGAATTCGAGGGCCAACTGGGGCACGTGAACACGGCTTACCTGATTCCCCTGGACGAGTTGCGCGAGCGGCTGGCCGAGGTTCCCCGGGATCGTCCCGTTGTGGCCCTGTGCCAGTCGGGGAAACGTTCCGCCATGGCGGTCGAAATCCTGCGCAAGGCCGACTACCAGCAGGTGGCCAACGTGTGCGGCGGCATGATCCAGTGGTCCCGGCTGGCGCTGCCGGTCGAGACACTCTGAGGGCGCTAGTTCCCCACTGCCGACAGGAGCGGGGACGGACCTAGAAGGCGTAACTGAGCTCGAATATCGGACCGTCGAAAGTCAGGTCAAATTCCGTCTCGCGCCGACCGGTGTCCCGGGTGATATCCACCTCGGTGTACTGGTAGCCGAGTACCGCGGCGAACCGGTCCGTAAACCAGTACTGCGCGTTGGCCCGGACGAAGCTGAAACTGCCGTCGTATTCGTCCACGTTGGCGGAGAACCAGCCCAGGGTTCCGGAGACGGCGAACCTGTCACTGAAGGCATGAAAGCCCTGGACACGCAGATTGGGCAGGGGCGCCAGCAGGGTATCACCGCCGGAACTTACCTCCCGATCGCCCACATCGGACACGAATGCCGTGGCCCTGATATCCACAGTCATATCCATGGCGTGAACGCCGCCGCCAATATTCAATTCACTGCGCTCACTGCGGTACACCGCGTACAACACATCCACGATATAGGTATCCACATCAAGCTTGGTATGAAGGGATGCGCCGGCCGTGAATTGCTGCCCGTCGTAGGTGAAGTCGGTCTGGCCTTCGATACTGCCGCTGCCGCTGAACAGGTAGGCGCCGGCCAGCACACTCCAGCGGGGATTGAAGCGGTAGCGGTAGCCCAGAATCCAGGAATCGTCCCTTTTGTCCACCCCCAGGTCGTCCAGGTCCAGGGTAGTTCCCCCCAGAGGCTCCACCGTGGAGCGGACCTTCGCATCCACCTTCTGCCGGGTCCAGCCAGCCTCAAACAGGTGGGAGGCCTTGAGATAGGGGTGCGCTGCGGCCGGTTCCTGGGCTTGCGCCAGTGCGCCGCCCAGCGGCAGGACCAATGCTGATAGCAGGAGTAGACTCTGGCGGACTCGATCGGCAGTCATATTGGGGCGCCATTTGTAAGGGTATTATGGGAAACAGAGTGTAGCTTTATTCCCCAATACTGAACAGGCTCGCCCGCACCCCGCCTTGCCCGCCACCGACGACTGCGCCACAATGCCGGACCCCTGGCCCCGAATGGCACCATGACCGAACAGACCGACGACGTTCGCATTCTCAGTGCCCGGCCCCTGATCACCCCCTGGGTCCTGGCCGAGGAACTGCCATTGCCACCGGCTCTGGCGGAGCAGATCAGCGGCGCCAGGCGGGATATCGAGCGCATCCTCACGGGGGAGGACCGGCGGGTACTGACCATCGTGGGCCCCTGCTCGGTGCACGACCCGGCTGCCCTGCTGGATTTCGCCGGGCAGCTGCAGGCCGCCTCCGAATCGCTGGTGGACGCCATCTACCCGGTGTTGCGCGTCTACTTCGAAAAACCGCGCACGGTGATCGGCTGGAAGGGCCTGATCAACGACCCGGATCTGGACGGCTCTTTTCATATCAACAAGGGCCTGCACCTGGCGCGCCAGGTGCTGCTGGACGTGGCACAGCTGGGCCTGCCCGCCGCCAGTGAGTTTTTAGACACCACCTTCGGCCAGTACTACGCGGACCTGGTCAGTTTCGGCGCCATCGGCGCGCGCACGGTGGAGAGCCAGATCCACCGTGAACTGGCCTCCGGCCTGTCCATGCCGGTGGGTTTCAAGAACGGCACCAGCGGCGACATCGGGGTAGCGATCGACGCCATCCGCAGCGCCCGGCACGGGCACTGGTTCCCCTCCCTGACCAAGGAGGGCACGCCAGCGGTGCTGAAATCCAGCGGCAATCCACACGGCTACCTGATCCTGCGCGGCGGCCACGATGGACCGAATTGCGATGCCGACAGTGTGCAGACCGCGGCAGTGGCGCTGGCCGGGAAGGACCTGCCGTCCTCTCTGATCGTGGACTGCAGCCACGCCAACTCGGGCAAGGACCCGCAGCGCCAGGCCACCGTGCTGTCCGACCTGTGCAACCAGGTCGAGCAGGGCCAGGGGGCCATTCGCGGGGTGATGCTGGAGAGCCACCTGGTGGGTGGCAACCAGTCGATCGGGGACGGCAGGAACCTGGTCTATGGCCAGAGCATCACCGACCCCTGCCTGTCACTGGACGACACCGTGCCCCTGCTCGAGATGCTGGCCGCGGCGGTGCGCCGCAGCCAGCGCTAGCCTCTACCAGGAATAACCGATGCGGAAGGTGTAGGTCTGGTCCAGCTCCTCCACCCCCTCCTGGGCGCCGGAGTCGTACTCCAGCAGGATTTCCGCCGCCGCTTCAAAGTTGAACAGCAGGGGGAAAGCCAGGCCGAAGGTGGTATTCAGTACCAGGTCATCGGTCTGGTCCAGGTTCCACAGACCCAGATGGTCGATATAGAGGCGCGAGTCACCGCCGAGATAGTTGCTGGACACCCGCACCGTCCAGTTGGCCGCGGGATAATCCTGGTCCTCCGCCACGATATAATCCTCATTCACGTAGGCAATACCCAGTTCGCCCGAGAGGGTGAGGATTTCCTCCTCGTAGAACTGGCGCCCGACATAGGGGCCGATGTAATAGCGCAGATCCAGGTCCTTGAACTCGTCGCTCTCCGCGGAGACGTTGGCGCCCCAGTACCAGGGGCCCTCCAGGAAGCGGTCGTACTTGCCGATGAAGGTCCAGTTGTCCGCGCTTTTCTGGTTGTTGGCTTCATCCTGCTCGCCGGTGAAGATCAGGGTGTAGCGATCCTTGAGGCTGCGCAGGTAGGTCTCGATCTTGTAGTCCAGTTCCTCCGTATCGGAGTTACCGTCCTTGAGCTCCGCGGCCACACTGGCGAGCCCGGTCCACTTGTAGCCCTGGCCCAGTTCCCAGGGCTCCGGGTTGGTGACCAGTAACTGGTCCAGGGCGTAGCTGCGCCGGTCGCCGTCGTCAGTGACCACCTGCAACTGTTCCGCGCTGACCTGGATGGGCTGCTCGGGGATCACCGCGCCGTCGGCCAGCTTCATCACCGCGGCGCCCTGGGTGCGCATATCGCTGACCTCGGCCAGCGCCACCTCCAGCGTACCGGCGAAGCTGGTCTCCACCGTCACTATCCCGTCTCGCGTGCCGGTCACCGTTCCGAGGATACGGGAGCCGTTCTTGAGCAGTATCTCGTCCGGCGGTGGGGACGCCGCCTCCTGGGCCCGGGCCCAGCCCGCAGCGATTGCCAGTGACAGGGCACAAAGCCACCCCAGTGTTCTATGTCCGTGCATTACTCACTCCTCACCTGTTTATTGAATAATTTCAACGGGATCGCCCACCCGCAGTCGGCCGCTATGTCTATATAGCAAGTTCTGGCCAAAACAGATCACTCCGTCGCGACGCCGGAAGCTGGCGAGCACCCGGTTGATCGTGCCGTCCCGGCCGGCGGTCTCCTGCACGATGGAGGGCATCACACAGCGGGAACAGGGCTTGGCCACCTCAAGTTCCAGCTCGCCGATGCGAAGGCGGCGCCAGTCATCCTCCGCGAACGGCCCGCAGCCACTCACCACGAGGTTGGGCCGGAATCGGTTCATGGGCACTGGCTCAGGGAGGCGGCTGTTCAGGTCATCCAGCGACGCCTGCGAGACCAGCAGCAGGGGAAAACCGTCGGCAAAGCTCACCGTTTCACCCTGCCGCGCATAGAGCGTGTCTACCGGACGCCGCGTATCCTCCGGCATGTACACCAGGCGACAGTCCCGGTCCAGAAACCCGGACAGGGCAGCATCCGCCGCCGGCCCGAAGCGATCCAGGTCGGTTTCATCAACTGCCATGCCGGCACAGGATTTCACCGGGTATACGAAAATGTCGCTGAGAATCATGCCCTGCTCCAAAGGGGCCCTATGATACCGGAACTGGTATGCACCGATAGGCCCCGTTAGACTGGCAGCCCAGAAAGGGAGAGGACCATGGCTGTTAGGGATTACGACCTGTTTGTTATTGGCGCCGGTTCCGGGGGTGTGCGGGCGGCCCGCATGGCCGCGAGCCTCGGCGCCCGGGTGGCCGTGGCGGAAGACCGCTACCTGGGAGGCACCTGCGTCAACGTGGGTTGCGTGCCCAAGAAACTCTACGTGTACGCCTCGGAATACGGCAAGGCATTCGAGGATGCCCGCGGTTTCGGCTGGGACAGCCGGGTCCCGGCGTTTGACTGGGCCACCCTTCGGGACAACAAGAAAAACGAAATAGCGCGCCTGAACGCGATTTACGAGAACCTCCTGGATGGTGCTGGCGCCGAGGTGATCGACGGCCGGGCCCGCATTGTCGGGCCCCACCGGGTCGCGGTCGGCGACCGCGAATACACGGTGGACAAAATCCTGATCGCCACCGGCGGCTGGCCCCATGTGCCGGAGTTTCCGGGCAGCAATCTTGCCATCACGTCCAATGAGGTGTTCGACCTGGAAACTTTTCCCGCGCGCATTGCCATCGTCGGCGGGGGTTATATAGCGGTGGAATTCGCCGGCATCTTCAACGGCCTGGGTTCCCGCGTCACCCAGCTGTACCGCGGCCCGCTGTTCCTGCGCGGATTCGACGCGGATATCCGCGCCCACGCGGCCCAGGAGATCAGCAAATCCGGCGTGGACCTGCGCTTCGAAACCGAGGTGAACGCCATCGACCGCGGGGACAGCGGCCTGCTGCTGACTTTGTCGGATGGCAGCGTACTGGAGACGGATGCGGTGCTCTATGCGACAGGCCGCAAGCCGCACCTGGCAGGCCTGGGCCTGGAAAACGTGAATGTGCAGCTTACCGCCCAGGGTGCTGTTGCCGTGGATCAGCATTTCCAGACCAGCGAGCCGGGTATTTTTGCCCTGGGCGATGTCACCGGCGGCATGGAACTGACCCCGGTGGCCCTGGCCGAGGGGATGGCCTTCGCCCGCCGCCAGTACGGCGACCAGGACGCGCCGCCGGAATACGACTTCATTCCCACCGCGGTGTTCTCTCAGCCCAATATCGGCACCGTGGGCTTTACCGAGGAAGCGGCCCAGGCCGAATTCGGTGACATCGTGCTGTACAAGTCCACCTTCCGTCCGATGAAACACACCATCAGCGGCCGCGACGAAAAAACCTTCATGAAGCTGATCGTCGATCGCGCCAGTGACCGGGTGGTGGGCGTGCACATGATGGGTCCCGACGCCGGCGAAATCCTGCAGGGCATCGCCATCGCCCTCAAGGCCGGCGCTACCAAGGCAGACTTCGATCGCACCATCGGCATCCACCCCACCGCGGCCGAGGAATTCGTCACCATGCGAGAGCCCTGGAGCGAAGACTGATCATGGACCTGGGCCTGTGGCAGGCGGCACTGCTCACCGCGGTGGGCGTGGTCGCCGGATTCCTCAATGTGATGGCGGGTGGCGGGTCCCTGCTCACGGTGCCGGTGATGGTCTTCATGGGCATTCCCGGACCCGTGGCCAATGGCACCAACCGGATCGCCATCCTGGCCCAGAACCTGACCGCGATCAGTACCTTTTTCCGACGTGGTTTCTCGGATTTCCGGCTCAGCCTGTCGCTGGCCGCCTGCGCCCTGCCCGGGGCCATCGCCGGCGCGTTCACCGGCGTGCACCTGGAAGGAGAATGGTTCGAGCGCCTGCTGGCGCTGGTGATGGTGGGCGTCATGCTGGTCATGCACTTCGACAAGGGCACCCGGGACGCCAGCGCGGATCACCAGCCGGACCGAAGGCAGCTTATCAATGGTCACCTGCTGATGATCGCCGCCGGTTTCTGGGGCGGCTTTATCCAGATCGGGGTCGGGTTTATCCTGATGCCCATACTGAACCGGGTCATGGGCCTGGACCTGGTGCGCACCAACATGCACAAGGTGTTTATCGTGGCCGTTTACACCACGGCAGCGTTGCTGGTGTTTGCCAGCCAGGTCGAAATGCTGTGGCTGGTGGGCGCGGCACTGGCCCTGGGCAACAGCATTGGCGGCTACCTGGGTGCGCACTTCACGGTGACCCGGGGAGAGAAGCTGATCAGGACGGTACTCAATATTGTGCTAATACTATTCATCATCAAGCTATTGCTGCCCGACTGATGCCAGGCTCACCAACCCCATGATCGAGGCACAGTCCCTGACTCGCCGTTACGGCAGGCGCACCGCCGTGACCAGCCTTTCTTTCAAGGTTGAAGGCAACAGCATCGTCGGCCTGCTGGGTCCCAACGGCGCCGGCAAATCCACCGTCATGCGCATGTTGAGCGGTTACCTCGAGCCCAGTGTCGGCACCGTGCGGATCAACGGCCTGGACCCCTGGCGCCAGGGCAACGAATTGCGGCGCCAACTGGGTTACCTGCCCGAGAACCTGCCGCTGTACCCGGAAATGATGGTGGCAGATTACCTGGATTACGCGGCGGCAATGAAGGGCCTGTCGCGCGCGGAACGTCCGGAGGCTATCCGCGCACTGATCAGGGCGCTGGACCTGAAGCCCCGCATGCTGGATCGCATCCACACCCTGTCCCGCGGCCTGCGACAGCGCGTGGGCGTGGCCCAGGCCATGCTGGGACGGCCCCGGCTGTTGATTCTCGACGAGCCCTCAAACGGCCTGGACCCGGACCAGGCGGACGAGATGCGGGCCCTGATCAAACAACTGGCGCGCCGGGCTACCGTGATCCTGTCCAGCCATATCATGCAGGAGGTGGAAGCGGTCTGCGACCGGGTGCTGCTGTTGAACCAGGGCAGGCTGGTGCTGGACGACAGCGTCGACCGGCTGCGCCGCAGCGGTGCCCTGCGCCTGCGCTGCGGTGGTGGCGGAGACGGGTTGGAGCAGTCCCTCGCAGCTCTGCCCGGCGTGGCGCAAGTGGAGGCGACACAGGGGGAACTGAGTGGGGAGTTCACCCTGACCCTGGAGGTGGGCGCAGACGCCGACCGGGTCGCCCAGCTCGCCACCGGGGTGGTGGTGGACAGCGGAGCCCAGCTTTACCAGTTGCAGCAACTGACCCGGGGCCTCGATACGGTATTCAGGGAAACGACCGGAAACAGCGCGGAGGTCCATGACAATGGGGGCTAGCCTGCGCGTCGCGCGCAAGGAGCTGCTGCTGTTCTTCTCCTCACCAGTGGCCTGGCTGTTCCTCGCCGCCTTCGCCGGCAGCAGCCTGTTCCTGGTGTTCTGGGTGGAATCCTGGTTCGCGCGCAATATCGCCGATCTCAGGCCACTGTTCCAGTGGCAGCCGGTACTACTGGTATTTCTGTGTTCTGCCCTGTCCATGCGCATGTGGAGCGACGAGCGCCGCGCCGGTCACCTGGAGCACATGCTGACCCAGCCCGCCGGCCTGTGGCCCTACGTACTGGGGAAATTCATGGCCTGCCTGGCACTGCTGCTACTGGCGCTCGCCGGCACCCTGCCCCTGGCGATCACCGCCGGGCTGATCGCCGACCTGGATCCCGGCCCGGTGTACGCGGCCTTCCTGGCGACCCTGTTGCTGGGCGCGGCCTACCTCGCCATCGGTCTGTGCATTTCCTCCCGCTGCGACAACGCCATCGTCAGCCTCATCATCAGCTCCGGGGTATGCGGAGGCCTGTACCTGCTCGGCAGCCCGCTGGTTACCGACTTTTTCGCTAGCGAGACGGCACAGACCCTGCGCCTGCTGGGTACGGGCAGCCGTTTTGAAAGCCTTGCCCGCGGAGTCCTGGACGCGCGCGACCTCACCTGGTACCTGAGCCTGTGCCTCGGCGCACTGGCACTCAACGGGTATTTGCTGGAGCGCGACCGCTGGGCCAGGGGCGGATCCCGTTCGCGGCACTGGGAGTGGCGCGCCGCGCTGCTTCTGCTCATGCTGAACCTGCTGCTGACCAACACCTGGATGGCCCGGATGCAACACTGGCGACTGGACCTGACCCGCGACCAGCGTTTCAGCCTTTCTCCGTCCAGCACGGAAATCCTGGCCCAACTGAGGGAGCCTCTGCTGCTGCGCGGCTACTTCAGCGAGCAGACTCACCCCCTGCTCTCACCGCTCGTGCCACAGATGCAGGACCTGTTGCTGGAGTACTCACTGGCCAGCGGGGGCAAGGTCAGGGCGGAATGGCTGGACCCTGCAGAACATCCAGAACAGGAACAGGAGGCCAATGAACGCTACGGCATCACGGCCACCCCGCTGCGTGTGGCAGACCGGCACCGTTCCTCGCTGGTCAACGCCTATTTCCACGTGCTGGTGCGCTACGGGGACGAATTCCGCAGCCTGGGATACAACGACCTGATCGAGGTGAAGGTGACGCCGGAAAATCAGCCGCGGGTAGTACTGCGCAATCCCGAGTACGACCTGAGCCGTGCGATCAAGGACGTGTTGTATCGCTACCGCGTGGCCGGAGACCTGTTCGACGGCATTGAGCAGCCGGTGGAATTCATCGGCTACGTGTCTGCCGACGAGCGTCTGCCGCCTCTGCTACGGCGCTATCGTCAGGCCATCGCAACGGACCTGGAAGAGCTCAACCAGCAGGCGAAGGACAAATTTTCGGTACGTTTTATCCAACCCGAGGCCGGTGACGGCAGCGTGGCGCAACAGATCGCGACCCAGTGGGGTTTCAAACCCCTTACCAGCAGCGCGGACGACCAGCAGGACTTTTACTTCTACCTGACCCTGGCGGATCGCGACCAGGTGGTGCAACTGCCCACCGACGATTTTGACGAGGGACGCTTTCAGGCCACCCTGCGCGCGGGTCTGAAACGCTTCGCCGCCAACATGACACACACGGTGGCGCTGGCTCTGCCAGGGCCCGGGAAAAGTCCCCAATTCAACCAGTTGGAGGAAGTCCTGGCCCTGGATTACAGCCTGGTGCGGGAGGACCTCGACGACGGGGAAATCACACCGCAAGCAGACATCCTGCTGGTGCTGGCGCCGGAGGAGCTGCCGGAGGCCGCGGTATACGCCGTGGACCAGTTCCTGATGCGCGGCGGTACCGTGATCCTCGCCACCTCGCCGTTCGTCATAGAATCCACCGCCGACGGACCGCGGGCAAAACCGCGCAAGAGCGGCCTGGAAGACTGGCTGGCGCACCACGGCCTGGTGCTGGACAAGACCCTGGTGCTGGACCGGGCCAATATGGCATTCCCGGCGGGCATCACCCGCAATGAGGGTGACCGGGAGTTTCGGGAGCTGCAACTGATCGATTACCCCTACTTCATCGACCTGCGCCGTGGAGGCCTTCTGCCGGGTCACCCGGTAACCGATCACCTGCCGCAACTGACCATGGCCTGGGCCTCGCCAATCGAGGCGGACCGGAGCCGCCGAGTACGCCTGACCACCCTGCTGCGCAGTTCCGCCGCGGCCTGGCTGTCCGATTCGCGCGACGTCCTGCCTTCTGCCGGCGACAGTTTTTCCGCGGATGGCCCGCAGAAGGCACGGGACCTGGGTATCACCCTGCAGGGCCGACTGCCCTCTTATTTCCGCGACCGGCCGGTTCCCGACACCCACGTTGAGCCCGGCTTTGACCCGGGCGTGATACCGCTGATCGAAACCTCTCCCGAGTCGGCCCGCCTTGTCCTGCTGGCCTCCAACGAATTCCTCGGAGACCGGGCCCTTACCGCACAGACCGTGGCGAGCGGCAGCGAGTACCGGGGCCCCCTGGAACTGCTCCAGAACACGCTGGACTGGGCGCTGGAAGACGGTCGCCTGATGGAAATCCGCTCGCGCTCCCATTTCAACCAGACCCTGCCCGCCCTGGAACGCAGCGCCCAGCTGAAGCTGGAGTACTTCAACTACACGGCGGCCGGTCTGTGGGTCCTGCTGCTGGTACTGGTCCACCTGCTGATGCGCTACTGGCGCAAGCGCCGTTATCGCCGGAGCCTGGAACTGTGACCCGGCCGCTACCCTTGTTGATTGCCCTGCTGTTGGTGCAGTGCCTGGTAACCGCCGCGGTGTACTGGCGGGGCGCCGGCGATAACGCGGGCAGTCGCCCGCCAAATCCGGTGAACTTCGATCCGGATCAGATCGACGAAATCCAGGTGAGCGACAACCAGGGACAGGAGGCCGTGCTGATTCGAAGTGGAGAACAGTGGTTGTTGCCGGAGCTGGAATCGCTGCCCGCCGACCCCTCCGCCCTGCTCGAGGCGCTGGCACAACTGGCGGAGGGCGGCGCCGGCTGGCCGGTGGCGGACACGGTGCCGGCGCGACAGCGGTTCCAGGTCGCTGCCTATCACTACCAGCGCCGCATCACGCTGATCGGCTCGGGGGAGTTACTGGGCACCCTGTACACCGGAACCGCGCCCGGTTTCCGTCGGGTGCACCTGCGCAACGACGCGCAGCGGGAGATTTTCAGCGTGCCGCTGGCGGGCTACCAGTTGCCCGGGCGCCCGGAACAGTGGCTGGACCGCAAACTGCTGCAGGTTCGCACTCCCGTGGAAATCACCGCCGACGCCTACCACCTGGTGCGGCGCGGAGAGCGCTGGCAGGCCGGCGACGGCGCCATACCCGATGAGCGCGAGGTGGCTGCCCTGCTGGACAGTCTGCGCCACCTGCAGATACTGGGTCTGGCAGACGAGGACAGCCAGCGGGATCTGGCGCAGAGCAGCCCCGCACTGGTGCTGGACATAACGAGCCTGCGGGGCAAGACCCGCCTGGAACTGTTCCAGATGGAGCAGCGCTACTTTATCTACAGCAGTGAATTCCAGCTGTTTTTCGAACTCTCGTTCCGCCAGTATGACCGGCTGCTGACGCTGGACAGTCGCCTGCTGCGGGGGCTGATGGCCGGCGCCGGCTGAGGCCCGCCATGCACGGCCTTGATCAGCGGTCCAGCGGGGCGCACACTGCAGGCAATGGAACCTGATGGAGCGGGGGGTATTGACTCATGGGTAGGCTGATCGGGCTGCTGGTCGTATTGCTGCTGGTGGGACTCGCCATCGTCAGATCGAAAGACGGTGCCGACGATTCCGCCGGTGTGATTCCGCAGGGCCACCAGGACGCCCTGGAGGATGCGCGCGCACTGGAGTCCAACCTGCAACAGATGCAGGAAAAGCGCATGCAGGAGCTGGATGGCGAGTAGACATCAGCCCGCGTCCGGAATTCTGGACTCGGAACGGGTCAGGTGCTTCATGAGCAGGGCCCGCATCCACTGGTGAGGCGCGCTGCGTGAGCAGCGGGTATGCCGCATCAGGGACATCTTGCCTCGGCGACCACTCTGGGAGTTGCGGATCATTCGCTGCAACTCCGCCGGCAGCTCACGCCCGGCAATGAGCGGCCGATACAGGCCACCCTCTTCAAAACCGGCATTGGCGATCAACAGGGCGTCGGTCTGGCTCAGCACGCCCACCGCGCAGGCGAACTGACTGGTTTCCAGGATGATATTGCGGTGTACCCCGTACTGGCCCAGCACGTCATCCACCATGGAGGTATTCTCACGGCTCAGGCCGGGCAGATACAATCGCACGTGGGGATAGTCCAGAAAGTCCTTTAACTTCATCTCCGCGTCCTGCAGCGGGTGGCCATTGCGCAGGTAACATCGCGGCGCGAGAGTGGCGATGGGTTCCGCCAGGATATCCCGTTCGGGTTCGAGTGCCACAAACGCGGCAAAATCCGCCTCACCCTTCTTGAGCAGGTCCTGGTAGTTACTGCCCACCTCACCGGTGATCAGCTGCACACCCGGCGCCACCCGCACCAGCTCCTCCATCAGGCTGGGCAGGAGCGATTCACTCAGTAACGGCGGCAACAACAGCCTGAAACTGCCGACGTAACTGGCCGGGCTGAATTCCTCGTTGCCCAGGACTTTTTCCACCGACTCGAGCAGGGCCGGCAACTCGCGCGCCAGTTGTTCAGCCCGGGGCGTCGGCACCAGGCCGTGGGCGGTGCGGGTGAACAATTCGTCCTCGAAGGATTCGCGCAGTTTCTGCAGGGTTTTGCTGAGTGCCGGCTGAGATACCGACAGACGCTCGGCGGCGCGGGTGACGTTGCGCTCCTCCAGCAGGATCTGCAGGGCCACCAGCAGGTTGAGATCCGTGCGGATCAATTTGCGAGAAATCACACCCCACTCCATGAAATAACTTCTAGTTATGCGCGAGATGATAGCAGGTCCCGCCTGCGAATACCCAGCCAAATTTACCCGTCCGCGGGGGCACGCCGATTCGGTAGCTGCCCCGGGTAATGACTGCTACCATGACGGCCGAATGCGCGGCCGCGCTGCGCCGCACCCGAATCAACGAGGATTACCATGCCTTACCCGAAGACCCTGGCCGCGGTTCTACTGGCACTTCTGGTTACTGCCTGCGCCAGCGGCGTGCAAACCCGTCCCGGCGACACCACTTCTTTCGAACAGGCAAATTATCAGTTTTATCGCTGGCGCTCACAGCCCCTGGACAACAGCAGCAACTCCCTGGATCCGGTCTATGTGCTGGACCCGATCCTGCGCCGCGAGGTCGACACGGCCCTGCAGGACAAGGGCTACGTGCTGGACCCGGAGCGGGCCCAGTTCAGTGTCGACTACATCTTTGCCCCGGGCCTGATCATGGGCGAAAAAAGCGCGGATGCGACCAATATCCAGACCTACCCCACGGTGATACCCAACCGGCAGGTCAACCAGGCGGTGGTGGACAACGCCTATGCCCTGGGCGGTGTCAAGGAAACCAGCAACATCGGCTTGCAGTTCAACGACATCGCGCGCAACGAGGAAGTGTGGCGTGTGGTCATCACCAAGATCGTGGAAGACGTCAACGAGGTCGATCCGGAGCGCATCGAACGGAACGCCCACGAGGCGGTGACCAGGGGACTCCGTACCCTGCCCCCGGCTCAGTAGACCTCAGGATTCACACAGTGCGGCATCGCCTGCCCGCGCAGGGCTGCCAGGGCGTTCTCCGCCGCCAGGTCGGCCATGCGGGCCCGGGTCAGTACCGTGGCGCTGCCGATGTGTGGCGCCACCACCACGTTGGGCAGCGCCAGTAGCGGATTATCCGATGCCACCGGCTCCCGTTCGAACACATCGATGCCGGCCGCGTACAGCTGGCCCCGGGACAGGGCTTCCGCCAGTGCCCGCTCGTCCACGATGCCACCGCGGGCGGTATTCACCAGCACCGCGCCCGGCTTCATCATGGCGATACGACGGGCGTCGAGCAGGTCGCGTGTATCGGCAGTCAGGGCCACGTTGACGCTGACAAAGTCACTGCGCAGCAACAGTTCCTCCAGGGATACCGGGTCGACACCGGGCACTTCGCGGGGCGTCCTGTTCCAGCCCAGTACCTGCATACCGAAACCCGCTGCCCGCCTCGCCACGGCCTGTCCGATCGCGCCCAGGCCGATGATCCCCAGGGTTGCACCACTCACGTCCTTGCCGGTGAAGAATTCGGGCGACCAGCGATTGTCCTGGCGCCAGTTCCCCTGGCGCACAAACTGGTCCGCCTCGGGCACCCGCCGGGCCGCCGCCAACAACAGGGCAAAGGCCGTATCGGCGGTCGTGTCCACCAACACGCCGGGCGTATTGCCCAGGGGTATGCCGCGCTCGGTCAGGGCGGCCACGTCCACGTGGTCCACCCCCACCGACATACTGGAGACGAATTCCAGCCGGGGCATGGCCTGGATCAGCTCCCGGTCCAGCCGGTCAGTCAGCAGGCAGATCAGGCCCTGGCAGTCAGCGAGTTCTTCGCGCAGGGTCTCAGGGGGCAACAGCCCCGGACCCATCCAGACATTCATGTCACAGTATTGCGCCAGCGCGTGAATGCGTGCGCCGGGTAAGCGGTGAGTGACCAGCACTTTCTTGCTTATGGCTTCCACAGCATTTCCCCGGCCGCGTCAACCGGGTTCCGCCACCGGATCCAGTTGGCAGCGGGCCTGCAACCCCAGGCGCCACTCATACAACTGTTCGCCGGTGTAAGCCGGACCCGGCGGCAGGTTGCCCCAGACCGGCTGCGGCCAGGCGGCATCACCCTCGCGACGGCCGATAATATGCAGGTGCATTTGCGGCACCTGGTTGCCCAGGCCGGCCACGTTGACCTTGGGCCAGCCCAGGTCCGTCTTGATATAGCGGGACAGGGACGCGGCATCCGCGAATACCCGCTCACGCTGGGATGGCGGCAGATCCAGGACATCGTTCAAGCCGGTCTCCGGCACCAGGATCAGCCAGGGCAACAGCGCATTGCGGTGCAATAATAGGGCGCCGCTTGGGAGTTGCCCCAGCAGGTGACAGTCCGCCAGCAGCTGCGGGTGAATGGCGGTCAAATCGTCATACCCCCGTCCACCACGATGCACTCGCCGTTGGTGTAGCTGCTGGCCTCGGACACCAGGTAAAGCACCGTGCCCGCCATCTCCCGCGGCTGCGCATGCCGCCCCAGGGGTATGCGCTTGATCGCCTCGTCGTGAAACTCCTTGTTTTCAAACAGTGCCCCGGCAAATTTGGTCTCGGTCAGGCCGGGCAGGAGCGCATTGCAACGGATGCCGAAGCCGCCGCACTCCTTGGCGAAGACCTTCGTCATATTGACCACCGCCGCCTTGGTGATCGAGTAGATACCCTGCCAGACCGCGGGCTGCAGGGCGTTGACCGACGCGGTGTTGACAATGGCACCGCCACCCTGGTCCCGCATCAGCTTACCGGCCTCGATGGACATGAAGAAATAGCCGCGGATATTGACCTCGACGGTCTTGTTGAAGGCTCCCAGGTCCGTGTCCAGCACGTGGCCAAAATAGGGATTGGTCGCAGCGTTGTTCACGCTGATATCCAGGCGCCCGTGAGCCTGGCGGATGTGGGCGAACAGGGTCGCGATATCGTCCAGGGACCCCACGTGGCAGGCCTGCGCCTCGGCGCTGCCGCCATCCTCGACAATGCTGTCGGCTACCCGCTGGCAGTCGTCGATACGGCGGCTGGACACGATCACGTGCGCACCCTGCGCGGCCAGCAGGCGGGCGACCTCCTCGCCGATCCCGCGGCTGGCACCGCTCACCAGGGCGATCTTGCCTGTCAGGTCAAACAAATCCGTACTCATCTGTTACTGCTCCTCCTGCAAATGCATTGCCCGGTGCGCGTTGCTCGCGACCCAGCAGAAATATACCGCCACCAGGGCGGCACTGAATACCCAGGCGCCAGTGTAACCAAATGCCGCGAGGTTGGTACCTGCCAGCAGCGGCCCCGCCACCCTTCCAACCGATGCCGAGGTACTGGTGGCACCCATCACCTCGCCCCGGAACTCCAGCGGCACCCGCTGGGTCAGCAGGCTGTTCAACAGGGGCATACAGAGGGTAGCGCCGGTCATGGCCAGGTAGGCCGGGCCGATCATGGCGGGCACGGAGGGGCCCATGGCAGACGCCGCGCCGGCCAGCAACAGGCCGACCAGGTAAGCTCCCACCGCCAGCCGCAACAGGGGCCACTCCCCGAGTGCCCGTACCATCCGGCCCATGAGTCCGCCCTGGAACAGCACCATCAGCGCACCCTGGATACCGAAAACGACCCCCACCTCGCGGGCACCCCAGCCCAGCATGTCACCAACCCACAGAGGCAACAGGTAGGTGGCCGCGCTGACCCCGGAATTGTGCAGGGCGTACTGCAGGATGAAGAGCCGGTTGCCGGTGCGTTTCAACATGGGCAGCAGGCGCTCCATCGCCGGCGCCCCCGCGACGCGGGCCGGGCGCCGCCGCTCCGGGGGCAGTGATTCCGGCAGGAACAGTGCCGCGGCCACAATCGCCGCCAGCGACATCCCGCCGGCAAAGACGCAGGGCAGGGTGAAACTGGTGCCGTCGCCGGATAACAGGCCACCCAGCACCGGCCCCAGCACCAGGCCCATGCCCCACGCGGCGCCGATCAGGCCCATACCGCGGGCGCGGTCCTGCGGCCCGGTAACGTCCGCCATCATCGCCGATGCGACACCGAAGTTACCGGCCATCAGGCCACCCCACACGCGCGCTGCGTAGACCATCCACAGCTCGGTGGCCAGACCCAGCATGACATAGGACAGGGCTGCCCCGGCCAGGCAGATCATGATGACGGGTTTACGGCCGATACGATCAGACAGGCGACCCCAGAGAGGTCCACAGAGGCCGGAGCACAGGGCGTAAACGACCAGGATGAGGGCAACATCCATTTTGTCGCCGCCCAGTTGCGGCGACAGGAAGGGCAGGATGGGCACCACCATGCCGAAGCCGATCAGGTCCAGCAGCACCACCCCGAACAGCAGTGGCATCAGTCAGTCGCCCCGGACTCCTCCCGGTAACGGGCCACGACGCTGTCCCCGTCCAGCAGCAGTAACTGCCCTGCCTCCCTGCGATAGGCTTTCACCCGGCCCAGCGCCCGGTGATAGGCGCGTTCCGCGTCCATGCCCTCGGGGCAGGCCTTCATCGTCATGGCCAGCTGCCCGAAGCTCAGCGAGGCACCCTGTAACCGGTATTCTCCGAAAAAACGGTTACAGCCACCGAACCCGGAGGCCCGGCGCTCTCCGGAATCCAGTTGCAGGGTCAGCAACTGGCCCCGATCCCCGCGCGGAGGTGCCGCGCCGTCCAACTCGGTCAGTTGCCACACAACCCCTTCTATCGCCGGCATAGCACTCCCCCCGCCATTGTCACAGGCTGCCACGCCGGCCAGCGCCACCAGCAGCGGTATCATCCGGGCAATTGTCATAAAGGCCGCACTCCTGTTCAGGCGGAAAGTTGTTCCAGCATGGCCGCCATTTTCGCCTGCATCAGGTGCACCGCTTTCAGTGGCCGGATCATGACCCTGAATTCGCTGATCAGACCGTCGCTGTCAAAGGTCATGATGTCCACGCCATTGATCAGGATACCGTCCACCTCGCACTCGAATTCCAGCACCGTGTGTGCGCCGCTGGCAACCTCCTTGACGTAGCGGAAGCTGTCGTTGAAGACCTGCATCGCGCCGCTCAGGTACAGGACCACCAGGTCCCTGCCCTGCTGCGGGGTGTGCAGCACCGGCGACACGAACTTACAATCCGGCGCCAGCACCTCAGGCAAACGCGCAACGTCCCTGCCGGCGACAATAGCATGCCATTTCTCCAGAGTAGTCAAACGTCCTCCCGCGCCAGTGCGCCATCGTTAATGCCGGGTGGGGCAACTCCTGCTAAGCTGACATTTAAGCACAAAAACCGGGGTTCAGAGCCAACTTGGAACTACTGCAGCAAGCTGTCGAAACGCTCTGGCCCTCAGCGGGCACCATTGCGATAGCCCTGCTGCTGGTATGGGCCATTCACCGCTACGCCAACAGGGAAGGCGGCCCGGCCAACCTGCTGTATCAACTGCTGATCTGGGTCGTCTCCTCCACCGCGGTGATCGTGGTCGTGATCCTGCTGCCCTTCAGTGAACAGACCCAGGGCCAGGTGCTGAGCCTGCTGGGTGTGGTGCTGACCGCGGTCATTGCCCTGTCCTCTACCACCTTCGTATCCAACGCCATGGCGGGCGTCATGCTGCAGGCCACCCAGCCGTTCCGGCCTGGCGACTACATCCGGGTCAATGACCAGTTCGGGCGGGTTGCGCGCCTCTCCCTGATCCATACCCAGATCCAGACCGAGTGGCGCGACCTGACCACGCTGCCCAACATGCTGCTGGTAACCAATCCGATTACCGTATTGCACCGGGAGGGCACCATCATCCACGCCGAGGTTTCAATCGGTTACGACGTCGCCTATACCCGGATCGAGGAACTGCTGCACCAGGCCGCCGTCGAGGCCGGGCTGGAACAGCCCTTCGTCCTGGTTCACGCCTTGCTGGACCACGCCGTGGTCTATCGGGCCTGCGGCTTCCTGCCGGAAATGAAAAACCTGTTGAGCGCGCGCTCCAACCTGCACAAGCGGGTGCTGGAACAACTGCATGGCAACGGGGTGGAAATCGTGTCGCCCGCGTTTATGAACCAGCGCCAGTTGGACCCGGGACGGGCCGTGATCCCCGAACAACCGGTCATTCGTGAACCGGCGGGATCGGTGTCGGACCGCGATGCCCCGGAAGCAAAAATCTTCGACATGGCAGAGGAAGCTGCCAGCCTGGAGGAACTGAAGCAACACCAGGAAGACCTGCGCCGCGACCTGAAGCGGGAACGGGCCCACCTGAAGGTCGCCACCGAGTTGGAACGCGACGCGCTGGTGACCCGCATAGCCGACCTTGAACGCCGCGAGCGCTGGTACGCGGAACTGGTCGAGCAACGCTCGGGGCAGGACTGACCGGGGCGCTGTTCACTGAACCCGGAGCATGTCCAGGCCGACCGGCCGGTGGCTAGAACTCGGCGTCCTGGCGAAATTCCCGCTCGATTTTCTGCTGCAACTCATACCGGGTGACACCGCGCTCGCGACTGGTGTCGCGCATGCGCTGACGGTAGCGCTGGTGCCGGTAATACTCCACCAGGCGATCGAAGCGGGCCGGCTCGGTCTCGCCCGCTATGAGGGCCTCGATGAACGCGATATCGATGCCCACGCGGTACGCGATGCGACTGGGCCGGATCTTGTTGGCATGGTATTCCGCCACGATATGAATCTGCTCCTCCCGGCTGTGGGTGCATTCCCGGGAGTAGCCGTAGGGAGGTGACGGTGTGCGGGAGTCGCGTTTATCGGGTGCCCTGTCCATGACCCATTTTTAGCAGCTACCCGGGAAATTACCAAATCTTCATCCCGCATGGCCAAAATTGACCGGCCCGAAGTTACCCCGATCAATCCCGACAGCGCTATACTGCCCGCCTGTTTTTTGATCAGGCGGCCGTGCACAGAAACGGCAGGAGGAACCGGACGATGAACGCACCCGAACACATTCCCCAGAGCGATATCGAAGCCAGCATGCTCGCGGTACTGGAGCGACAACGCCAGGCCTACCTGGCCGAGGGAGTGGTCAGCGCCGAGACCCGAATCGATCGCATCGACCGCGCCATCGACGTGCTGTTGCGCTACGACAATCAATTGGCCGAGGCCCTGAACACGGACTTCGGTTGCCGGCCGCGGGAAATCACCCTGCTCACCGACGTCGCGAGTTCGATCAGCGCGATGAAACATGCGAAAAAGCACCTGCGCAGTTGGATGAAGGGGCAGAAGCGACCCACCATGTTTCCGCTGAACCTGCTGGGGGGACGCTCCCGCATCGAGTACCAGCCCCTGGGCGTGGTGGGCATCATCGCCCCCTGGAACTTTCCGGTCGGCATGGTGTTTCAGCCCCTGGCAGGCGCACTGGCGGCGGGCAACCGGATCATGATCAAACCATCCGAGTTCACCCCCGCCACGTCCGGGGTCATCGGCCAGATGATTGCCGATGCCTACAACGAGGAGGAAGTGGCCCTGTTCGACGGCGGACCGGAGGTAGGTGCGGCGTTTTCCAGCCTGCCGCTGGACCACATGCTGTTTACCGGCGCCACTTCCATCGCGCGTCACATCATGGCTGCCGCGGCCCGGAACCTGGTACCGCTGACCCTGGAACTGGGCGGCAAGTCGCCGACCATCATCTCTCGCAGCGCAGACCTGGAAAAGGCCCTCGGCCGCATCATGTTGGGCAAGACCCTGAATGCCGGCCAGATCTGCCTCGCGCCCGATTACCTGCTGGTGCCAGAGGAAAAACTTCACGATGTCATCGCCGAGGCGCGCAAGGCGGTCGAATCCATGTATCCGAAGCTGCTCGACAACCCGCAGTACACCTCGGTCGTGAACGAGCGCCACTACCAGCGCCTGACCGGCTACCTGCAGGAACTGGAAGAGCGAGGCGTGAAGACCATACCGATCAACCCCGCGAACGAGGACTTTTCCAACCAGCAGGGCACCCACAAGATACCGCCCACACTGATCCCGGAGCCGCCCCAGGACGCGAAAGTGCTGGAGGAAGAGATCTTCGGTCCCCTGCTGCCAATCTGCACTTACAAGGAGTTTGAAGAGACCATCGCGTATGTCAACGCCAGGCCCCGCCCGCTGGCCGCCTACTACTTCGGTGAGGACAAGGCGGAGGAGGAAGCGGTGCTGACCCGCACCACCTCAGGGGGCGCCTGTGTCAACGACGTGCTGATGCACGTGATGCAGGAGGACCTGCCCTTCGGTGGTATCGGTCCCAGCGGGATGGGCTCTTATCACGGCCTGGAGGGGTTCCGCACGTTCAGCCATGCCAAATCGATCTACAGCCAGTCAAAGTTCAATATCGCCAAGCTGGGCGGCATGTTGCCACCCTACGGCAAGGCGACCCAGAACACGATCAAGATGCAGATGAAAAAGTAATCACCTCCAAAAATCGGGGTCAAAATTCGGGGTCAGATCACTTTTTCTCGCAGAGAAAAAGTGATCTGACCCCGAATTACCCCGAATTACCCCTGCGAGAAAAAGTGATCTGACCCCGAATTTATCCCCACAAGGGGCCCCCAGGGGCCCTTTTTTATTGACCGGCGTCAACTGACCGGAAATTGCCCATTGCCACAGGATTCAGGCGAAATATGATCAGTAGGAAGTCCGGGACTACGGGAGAGTCTCAATGGAGATGTGGTATGACCATACAGGGGTGGATGAGCGAGGTGTTCACCGCAAACGGGTCCGTCCGCAGAAGGCTGAGTCCGCCCTGGCCATCGACCTGACCCCGATGCTCGACGTGGTGATGATCATGCTGATCTTTTTCATCGTCGCTGGTTCGTTCGTTCACGAAGTCGTGGTAGAGGTGGACCGCAAGCAGACCAGCAACGCCACCTCCACTGAGCCCTCCGACAATATCATCGTCCAGATCAGCGCCAGTGACGAATTCTGGGTCAAGGGCCGCAAGATCGATGATCGCGCCATCCGCGCCAATATCAGCCGCCTCAAGGCGGAGAATCCCAAGGCCGCGGTCATCATCAAGGCCCACAACGCATCTACCGTGAGCGCCGTGGCCGCTGCCGTGGACGCCTCGCGCGAGGCCGGCATCTACCAGGTGTCCCTGGATACCGGCGGCTGATCGACCCCGGGCTAGCGGATGCGGCCGCCCACCGAGATACTGGTGTGCACACGGGGCCCACCCCAGCCACCGCCATAGCTGCTGTACCCGCTGGAAACGCCAATGCTGCCGTAGACCTGCGGGTCGCTGCAGCCGGAAGCCGTGGCCAGCAGGCAGGCAGTCAGCAGTGCCGCCAGAATTTTTAACACGGTGCTCATGTCATGCATCTCCGCCGTCGGCCCCCGCCCTGTCTCCCCAGGTCTGAAGTGCGATACCAGCGCCTGAAGGCCCGGCGATAATGGCCATCTGACCGCCCTCCGGGCGCGCCGTGGCCGGCACCAGGATGGCCCCACCCAGGGTTTCCACCCGGGCCAGGATTGCGTCCAGCTCCGCCTCGTCGCGTACCCGCAGGTAATTCAGCCACAGGGAGGGCAATCCCGCCAGCGGATTCAGCCGGATTCCCGCCCGCGGACGCCCCCCGCTGTGCAGGACCTGGTAGTCAAGCTGCCCTTCCCCGTCCTGGAATGCCTTCTGCTCCAGCGCGAAGGGTGCCAGTTGCTGGTACACAGCAGCCGCCCGGGCCGGCGCCCTGGCCCACAGTTCGTCCCACAGGAAATCCCCGCTCAGGGGCGGCCCCGGCCGGTCCGGCGGATCGCCGCCTGCACCCTGCAGCATGGCGAATACCGCGCCCTCGGGATCGGCCACGACCGCTATCCGGCCTCGCGAACCGAGTGAAACCGGCGCGGTGAATACTGTCCCTCCGGCCTGCCGCAACTGCGCCACCGAGCGCTCGACATCGGCCACCGACAGCACCGCTACCCACTGGGAAATGTCCACCCGGGTGGGCAGGCGCGTCTGGTCGACCATGCCGCCGATCGCCTCCCCGTGCAACCGGATCAACTCGTAGTTCATTCCCGGGAGCGCCTCGAACTCCCAGCCAAACAACTCACCGTAGAATGCCCGGGTCTGCCGCGGACGATCCGTCAGCAGGTCGTGCCAGACAAACTTGCCCGGCAGTGCCTGACCGGAGCCCGCGACCAGGGGAGGCAATTCGACCCGGGTACCGGCACAGGCCACCAGCAGCAGGCCGAGGGCAGCCGATATCAGCAGTGATCCGCGCACAGGACAGCTCCGTATTCTTGGACTACAGTGAGTGAGCATAGACCATGCGGCCCCAGGGGGCCGGCACCCATTTCGTTTTGCTACTGATAGTTGTGATAGAAAGGAGAGCAACCATGCGGACAGCCATCATCGTTACGACCGCCTTACTGCTGACGGCCTGCAGTGCCGACCCGGGCAGCGAGGCCTGGTGTACGGCGAAAAAAGAACAGCCCAAATCCGAGTGGTCCGCAGACGACGCCAAGACCTATGCCCGCCACTGTGTTCTGGAAAGCCAGACCATCGGATCCGAGGCCTGGTGTGAAGACCTGGAGGAAACCCCCAAGGGAGACTGGACTGCCAGCGAGGCGGCGGACTACGCCAAGCACTGCGTCATGTAGCCGGCGGCGCCGGTTGCAGCAACAGGGTCGGGATACCCTGGCAATGGCTCTTCACCGAGGCCACCCGGGTGCCCGGCTTGCGACCGTCCCGGGAGGGCGACACTTCAACGCCTGCCGCCCGTAGCCGGCAGGTCTCGGACTCCAGATCCTCTACCTGGTAGGAGATCCCCCAGAAGTAGTCGTCCCTGTCCGAATCCTCGTCCAGTTCCAGCACCTCCAGGGTCAATTTGCCGGCCCGGAAAAACAGCATACGACCCCCCCACTCCGGAACGGTCTGGTCCAGCGCCAGGCGCAGGCCCAGTTGGTCGCCGAACAGCCTGATACAGGCCGCCGCATCGCTGGTGCGCAATACCACGTGATCGATCGCCGGCGCGGAACCACGGTTGCGCAGCTGATTCAGCTTGGCGCCGTCGCAAACGGACAGTGACAGGCCGCGATCGTTGGCCACCGGACAGGTCGCCGGACCGGCCCCGTGCCGGACCAGCACCAGACCCTCGACCCGGGCTCGCGGCAGCGGTGCCTGCTGCAGCGTCAGCACCGTGTTTCGCAGCCCGAAGCACAGCTCGTCGGCGACCGGCACCGCGGCCATACCCAGCAGGAGTTCATAGTCCTCCCGTGCTGCGGCCAGGTCGGGGACCGCGATACGGACGCGATCAAAACCCTCGATAACTGCCCCGGTCACGGTCCTGTCACCTCACCTTTGGTAATTGCCCGGGAAGCACTCTACAATGAAAGCGGCTATCGAACATCTCGTAACTCACAATCCCGAGGAGTGCAAACGCATGCTTCAATGCATCAAGCGACTGCTGCTGGCAGTACTGATCCCGGTGGCGGTCGCCACATCCGCTCTGGCGCAGGCAGGGGACACCCTGGACCGGGTCACCGACTTCAAGACGCTCACCGTGGGCATGTCCACCAACCAGCCACCGATGAACATGCTGAGCCGCGACGGCAAGCTGATGGGCTTCGATGTGGACCTGGCCCGGGCCCTGGCCAACGCCATGAGCGTGAAGCTGGAGATCAAGCAGATACCGTTCGGCGGACTGATGAACGCGCTGCAGAATAACGAGGTGGACATGATCATATCCGGCATGGCTATCACCCCCGAACGCAGCCGCAAGGCTTCTTTCGTGGGCCCCTACATGATGTCGGGCAAGTCCATCCTGACCCGGAATGAGGTGCTCGCCAAGGCCACCAATACGGAAACCTTCAACCGGGCCGACCTGAAACTCGCCGGGCTGAAGAACTCCACCAGCGCCGCCTTTATCACCGAAGCGGCCCCGGAGGCCACCCTGATCGAGGTCGATAACTACGACGCCGGCGTCCAGTTGCTGCTGAATGGCGAGGCCGACGGCATGGTCGCCGATATGGTCACCTGTGTGCTGGCGGTGCTTCGTCATCCGGGTACCGGGCTGACCACCCTCAAGGAACCCCTTACCGTGGAACCCATAGGCATCGCCATCAGCGCCGATGATCCCCAGTTCCTCAACCTGGTGCAGAACTATGTTGACGCCTATGCCAAGCTGGGCGTGCTGGCCAAGCTGCGCGAGAAATGGCTCGAGAACACCGACTGGGTACCGGCGCTGCCCTAGCACCTGGCTGCTGGCCGCCGTCACCGCTGCGCTGGTGTCCAGCCCCGTGACACCCGCCGATTGCGAGCGCCCCCTCGTTATCGCTCACCGCGGTGCCAGTGGCTACCTGCCGGAGCACTCGCTGGCGGCCAAGGCCCTGGCGCACGGTATGGGCGCAGATTACCTGGAACAGGACGTGGTACTGACCCGGGATGGCGTGCCGGTGGTGTTGCACGATATCTACCTGCAGTCCACCACCGACGTGGAGCAGGTATTTCCGGATCGCGCGAGGGAGGACGGCCAGTACTACGCGGCCGACTTCAGCCTGGAGGAAATCCGGCGCCTGCGCCTGCACGAGCGCAGCACCTCCTCTCCGGAGGGCTCCCACGCGGTGTACCCGCAGCGTTATCCCCTGCAGGCCACCCCGTTTACCGTGCCAACCCTGGCGGAGGAAGTCGACCTGGTGCAGGGCCTCAATCGCAGTCGCGGAGGCCGGGCCGGACTCTATATCGAACTCAAGGCACCCCGTTGGCATCTGCAACAGGGCCTTGATATCACCGCGGCGGTCATGGCGCTGCTGCGGGAAAAGCAGCTGGACCGGAGGCCTGCCAGGGTGTTCCTGCAGTGCTTCGACGACCGCACGCTGCTGCGCCTGAAAGAAGAGTTCAAAACCGACCTGCCCCTGATACAGCTCATCGGCGAAAACGACTGGGGCGAGGACGGCGCTGTGGATTACGAGGCGATGCGACGCCCCGAGGGGCTGGCCCGGGTTGCGACCTACGCCACCGGTATCGGGCCGTGGCTGGGACAGATATTCCTGGGCCTGGATGCGGCCGGCGAACCGCGCCTCAGTTCGCTGGTGGAAGACGCCCGGGCGCAGGGGTTGGTGGTGCACCCCTACACCTTCCGGGTCGAGGAGGTACCCGAGGGCATGGGCGATTTTGAGCGCTGGCTCGACCTGTTCATCCAGCGCGTCGGGGTGGACGGCCTGTTTACCGACTTCCCGGACCGGGCGCGAGCCTACATCGACCAGAGGGTGGACTGTTAGTGGACCGCGCCGCCGCCCGACGTTACCTGCTGTCCCTGCCCGAGGCGGTGGAGGACTTCCCGTTCGGCCCGGACACCGCGGTGATGAAAATCTCGGGCAAGATGTTCGCCACCTTGAGCCAGCGTGACGGGCCGGCGGCGATGAACCTCAAGTGCGACCCGAACGAGGCGCTGCTGCTGCGGGATATTTTCGCGGCGGTTTCACCGGGCTACCACATGAACAAACGGCACTGGAATACCGTACGGCTTGATGGCAGCATACCGCGCGGTGAACTGGAGCGTATGATCGACAGTTCCTACGCCCTGGTCGTCAGGGGGCTGGCCAGAACCACGCGCCAGGGACTGGAGGTGCGCCACGGCCGGCAGGCCCTGTACCGGAAACCCGACAGCCACGAGGGAATGCCCCAGTGACCCCCACCGTCAAGCGCAGGACCAAGATCGTCGCCACCATAGGCCCGGCCAGCGATTCCGCCGACATGATCGCGAAGCTGATCGGCGCCGGGGTCGACGTGTTCCGCCTCAATTTCAGTCATGGCAGCGCCGGGCAGCATGCCAGCGTCGCGACAAAAATCCGCAAACAGGCGGCCATTGCCGGGCGCTACGTGGGTATCCTCGCCGACCTCCAGGGCCCCAAGATCCGCATCAGCAGTTTTCGGGAAGACGCCATCGAACTCAGCGCCGGGGACCGCTTCCGGCTCGACCTGGAACTGGCCGAGGGCGAGGGTACCCGCACTGCGGTGGGCCTTGATTACAAGCAGCTGCCGCAATCGGTGGCACGCGGCGACACCCTGCTGCTGGACGACGGGCGGCTGCGCCTGCGGGTGGACGAGGTGGAGCCCACGGCGGTGGATTGTACGGTCCTGATCGGTGGCAAACTCAGCTCGCGCAAGGGTATCAACAGGCTGGGAGGCGGCCTGGCGGCCCCCGCGCTGACCACCAAGGACATGGCCGATATCGACAGCCTGGCGGAGGTGCGACCGGACTTCGTGGCGGTGTCTTTCGTCTCCAGTGCCGAGGACATCGAACAGACCCGGGAGTTGCTGGCGCAGCACCTGTTACAGCCGGGCATTATTGCCAAGATCGAACGGGCCGAGGTGGTGGCGGACGTGGATACCCTGAACGGCATCATCCACGCCTCGCTGGGGATCATGGTCGCCCGGGGTGATCTCGGGGTGGAGGTCGGCGACGCCCAGTTGATCGGCCTGCAGAAAGACCTGATTGCCCGGGCCCGGCAAATGGACCGGGTAGTGATTACGGCCACCCAGATGATGGAGTCCATGATCAGCAACTCCATGCCGACCCGGGCCGAGGTGTTCGACGTGGCCAACGCGGTGCTGGACGGCACCGACGCGGTCATGCTGTCGGCCGAAACCGCGGTGGGCGATTACCCGGTGGAGGTCGTGACCGCCATGGCCGACGCCGCCCTGGGCGCCGAGCGGCAACCGGTCACCCGAACCTCGCGCTACCGCCTGGACCGTCAGTTCAGTTCGGCCCAGGAGACGATCGCCATGTCCGCCATCTACGCCGCCAATCACTACAGCAACGTGCGCGGAATCGCCTGCCTCACCGAATCGGGCACCACGCCATTGCTGATGTCGCGACTGAGTTCCGGCCTCCCTATTTTCGGTCTCAGCAACAACAGCGAAACCCTGCAGCGGCTGTGCCTGTGCCGCGGGGTGGTGCCCCTGTTCTTTGATGCAGGGGCCTTTGACGCCGACAGCATCGAAGCCCGGGCAATCGAGTTCCTGATGGACGGCGGACACCTGACCAAGGGTGATTCCATCCTGCTCACCCGCGGGGAGGTGATGGGCCGATCGGGCTCGACCAACATCATCAAGATACTGAATGTGCTCTGAGGCGGGACAATGACAGAGACGGTCACGCGCCTGGTTGCAGATATCGGCGGCACCAATACACGGCTGGCGCTGGCGAAACGCGGGTCGCCGGGTTTGAGCCACCTGCGCAGCTACCTCAACGCCGACTTTCCCGGGCTGGAGGACGCCATAGCAGACTGGTGGCCGGTACTGGGAGGCGCGGTGCCCACCGAGGCCTGCCTGGCAGTGGCGGCGCCCCTGTCCGGCGACAGCGTGCGCATGACCAACTGCCACTGGCAATTCAACGGGCCGGCGCTGGCCCGGCGCTTCGGTGTGCAGCGCCTGACATTGATCAACGACTTCGTGGCCAACGCTTACGCCCTGCCGTTCCTCGACCCGGAGGATCGCGTGACCCTGCAGGAAGGCACGATCACTGGCGGCGCCCGACTGGCGGTAATCGGCCCGGGTACCGGCCTCGGCGGGGCAACCCTGCAGGCGGTGGCCGGCCAGTGGCTGGCCAGTGCGGCGGAACCGGCGGATATCGGCCTGTCACCCGCCAACCCCACCGAACTGGAGCTGTTTGAATACCTGCTGCGGGATCGCGACCACGTGGAGGCGGAATTCCTGTTGTCCGGACCCGGGCTGGCCAGACTGTACCGGAGCCTGGCCGCTCTGTCGGGGCAACCACACGAGGATCTCGATCCCGGGCAGGTCTCGACCCGGGCCATGGCCGGGGAGGACCCGCTCTGCGAGCGCGCTCTGGCGTTGTTTTGCGCCCTGCTGGGCTCGGTATGCGGCGACTTCGTGCTGGCCAATGGCGCCTGGGACGGGCTCTACCTGGCCGGCGGCATCCCCCCCCGAATCCTGCCCTTCCTGCGTCACAGCGACTTCCTGTCACGTTTCAGCAACAAAGGCAATATGGCACCCCGGCTGGCCGCCATGCCCGTCCGTGTCATCACCCACCCCCAACCCGGCCTGGTCGGTGCGGCGCACGCAATACTGGCCTGATCGTCAGGCGGGAAACACCAGCCGCACGCAGAAGCCGGCGCCGCTCCGGTTCGGGCCGGCGCTGAATTCGGCGTCGTGCAGGGTCGCGATGCGGCCGACGATGGAGAGACCCAGCCCGGCTCCCTGGCCGGCACTGCCGGGAATGCGGTAGAAACGATCGAATATCCGCTGGTACTCGGCGGCGGACAGGGCCGCGCAATCGTTACACAGCTCGAAGGAGACCGCGGAGTCGCTGCGCTGCAGCTCAACCTGCACCTGCGAGTTTTCCGTGGCGTAGCGAAAGGCGTTGATAAACAGGTTGCGCAGCAGGATGGCCAGGGCCCCGGTGTCGCCGTGAACGACGCTGCCCTCATCCAGGACAAGTTCCAGGCGCAGGCCGCGGTCCGCCGCCAGGTGGCCGGTCTCCGCCAGGATTTCCCGCACCAGCGGTGCCAGCGGGACCGGTCCCCGCGGCAGGGGCGCGTCAGGGTCGAGTCGCGCCAGGGTCAACAGCTGCTCCACCGTGTGGCCGGCCCGATCCACCCGCTGGGCGATGCGATCCAGCATCAGCCGGCCCTGTTCTTCCCGGACCTGGCGCTGGCACAACTGGACCTCGGTTTTGATCGCCGCCAGCGGCGTGAGCAACTCGTGCGCGGCGTTGGCGGTAAAGCGCTGTTCCGCGTCGAGGGCCTGGGCCAGCCGGTCCAGCAATTCGTTGAGTTCCGCTACCACCGGGCGCAGTTCCTCGGGCACCCGTTCGTTTGCGACGGGATCCAGCAGGCCCGGGCTGCGGCGAGCGATCTGCTCCGCGAGGTCCTGTACCGGGCGCAGGCCGCGAGACACCCCGAAGTAAAACAGGGCCAGGGTCAGGGGCAGGATAATCAGTAGCGGTGTCAGGGCCTGTCCCAGGGTTCCGAGCATGTCCCAGCGCGCCGCGTCGATCTCGATACCCACGAGAATCCACAGCTCGGTGGGCTCGTGGTAGCGGCTGAACAGGCGCCAGAATCCACCATCCTTGCCGAGACTGCGGGAAGCAAACCCCGCTTCCGTGGGTACCGGGAACTGCGGTGAATCCTCCAGCGCGGCCAGCAGACGGCCATCCATGAAGATATTGAGCGCAGGCACCAGTTCGTCCCGCCCCGGGGGTGGGATCAGGATGGCATCCCCGCGGCTGTCCCGAAACAACTGGGCCAGCGCCGGCTCCGACGGGGCCAGGCCCTGGTCCAGCTGGCGGCCGAACACCTCGGTAATGTAGCTCACCAGGTCGGCATACTGCTCCAACTGGCGGTCGACCTGATCGAGCATCACCCGACTGGCGTAGGAGAAGGTCAGCATGGCGGAGCCGACCCAGGCAAACAGGGTGAGCGCCAGCAGAATCAGCAGCAGGCGTTTTTTCAGGGAGGTCATCATCCCGGGATGCGGTATCCCACACCACGCATGGTTTCGATGGTCGAACTGCCGAATCGCTTGCGTAGCCGGGAGACGTAGACCTCGACCGTATTGGAGCCTACCTCCTCTCCCCAGCTGTAGATGCCCTCCTCCAGCCGGGCGCGGGATACGAAGCGGCCGGCATTGCGTAACAATATCTCCAGGATCGCGAATTCACGCGCGGTGAGCACCAGGTCCTCGCCCTCGAAGGTCACACTGCGGTCCACCGGATCGAGGGTGATACCGGCCGCCTGGATCAACTGCGCCTTGTGCTCGGTCTGGCGCCGCAACAGGGAGCGCAAGCGGGCGAACAATTCGTCCATCTCGAACGGTTTGCCAAGGTAATCATCAGCCCCGGAATCCAGTCCGTCCACCCTGTCCCCCAGGGTGTTGCGCGCGGTCAACAGCATCACCGGCATGCCGTGGCCATCCCGGCGCAATTGCCGCAGTACCTGCATGCCGGGGACCTCGGGCAGGCCCAGGTCGAGGATCACCAGGTCGTAGGGGGTGGCCGATAGCGCCGCGCGCACCGGCTCCCCGGAGCGGAGCCAGTCCACCGCGTACTGCTCCAGGCGCAGGGCGGCTTCCAGGGACTCCCCCAGTTGTAAGTCATCTTCGACCAGAAGTATTCTCATTCAAGCGTCCAGATCAGGTGCACGGTCACCCGTATACTCGCCCGAAAAGATGAAACTGCCCTGAAATGGCCCGGCTAAACTGTAAATATTCCCAATAAATAGCCCTTGTAGTCACACTATACCCCTCTGGACGGTGCTAAACTCAAAAGTGCTGAATGTTCAGCGCAATTTATGCAGGCGGTCGAAGTTCCCTCGAGTCCTCGGTTCGTAATCCATAAATGATGATCAACCCGGCGCCGTAACTGGTGCCAGTAGTACTTTTACAGGTAGGAAACTATGTCTCAAACAACCGGCACCGTGAAGTGGTTCAACGAGTCCAAGGGCTATGGCTTTATTGAGCGGGAAGATGGCCCCGATGTATTTGTTCACTTCAGCGCCATCCAGGGCGATGGCTTCAAAACCCTGACCGATGGGCAGAAGGTGCAATTCAATGTCACCGACGGGCAGAAAGGCCCCCAGGCTGAAAACGTGGTGCCGCTGTAGGTTAACCCGATTCACTCCCGGCAACGGGAACAAAAAAGGAGCGCCTGGCGCTCCTTTTTTTATGGCCTGCCTGCCGGGTTTAGCCGGCGTCCTCCTGCAGTTTGCGCTGCCGTTCCAGTTCGGAATCCAGGTACTTCAACCACTGTGACGCATATTTCTCCGAGCGCTCGTCTCGGCCCGCTGCCTGGAAGGCCTCCCGCGCACGGGTGTACTGCTTGTCGTTGAAATAGGCCATACCCAGCACCAGGCGCGCCTGGTCGGGACGCTTGATCCCGCCGCGCTGCAACCCCTTGTTGAGGGCCTCGATAGCTTTCTTGTACTGGTCGCCGTCCAGGTAAACGTTGCCCAGGCGCGCATACAGTTCACCGGAGTCTGACTTGGCAGCCGCCTGTTCCAGGGCCGGGATCGCCTTGTCGACTTCCTGTGCCTGGCGCCAGGCGTTGCCCAGCACCTCGTAGTTACGGGACTTGGACTCGATGGTGCCGTCATTGAGGCCCTTATCCAGCACCTTGGCCGCCTTGTAGGGCACTTCGCCCTGCAGGTAGAGATAGGCCATGGTGACCTGTTCGGTGCTCTTGTCGAGCATGCCCTGAACATAGGCGGTCTCCATGGCGGAGAGCTGCCATTTTTCGTTCTTGTTCTCACCGAACATGTGCGAGAGCTGGACCCAGTAGGCCTTCTTCGGGTAGTGCTTGAGCAGAATTTCCAGCATCTCGATGGTCTTCGGAATATCGTTCTTTTCGAAGTACAGGAAACGTGCCAGGTTGTACCAGTTTTCCTTCGGCAGCTTGTCCTTTTCCTCGTACATGGAGATCGCCTTCTCCACGTTGAACAGCGCCTTGTCGTATTCCTTGATCTGGTAATAGCCCTGGGACAGCAGGACGTAGGCATTGGCGTTGGGCTGGTCGGTCACCTCGAACCACTCCAGCAGGGCGTTGATCCCTTTCTGCCAGTCCTCCTGCACGAAATACAGCTGGGCAATGGTGAACTTGGTATTGATCTCCATCGCCAGGGGGATATCGGGCTGGCGCACCACGTTCTCGTAGGCCTGCAGGGCCTTGCCGTAATCTTCGCGAGAGTAGTGAACAAAGGCGTACAGGTTGTAGACGTTGGCCAGCTCGTAGCTGTTCAGCTCGTTCTTGCCACCGGCGCTGATCATGCCGTCGAGAATCTTGGCGGCTTCGTTATAGTCCTTGGCCTCCGCGGCGGTCTGGGCTTCCGCCAGCCTTTCGTACACCTTGTTCCGCAGCGCCGGCGTGCGCCGGGTTTCCTGCTGTTTCTTTTCTTCCTGGGCCACCGCCGAGGACAGCGCCGGCACACCGGCATCGCGCTGCAGCTGGGTCACGGCTACCTGGGCCACGACCACGGGTACCGCCAGCAGGGCGGCCCGGGACCAGATTTGGCGTTTAAACAATGTCATAGGACTTCAACCGTTTTACTGTTCCAGCTCATAGGTGAACTTGTTCTGCACACCGGCGACCTCGATCGGTTCGCCGTCAACCACCCGTGGCTTGTATTTGAACTTCAGCGAGGCCTTCACCGAGGCGCTCTCGAACACGCCCTGGGGCTGGCAATCCACCGGCTCCGGGTCGCGGATCGATCCGGACTTGGTCACGGTGTATTCGACGATGCAATAGCCGGTGATTCCGCGGGTCTGGGCACGCCGCGGGTAAATCGGCGCCACCTTCACAATCGGCAGGTACTCACCGTCACCGGAGGCCATACCGCTGCTGCTGATGTTGACGTCGACTGCGGCCTGGGGCGCCGTGTTGACCACCTCGACATCCATGTCCATATCGATATCCGGCGTATCCAGGTCCGGCGGCGGCTCTTCAGGATCTTCCACCTTGTCCGGCTTCTGTTCCTTCACATTGGTTTCGATTTCCCGCTCGGGCATCAGGATGTCCGCCAGCTTGCGAGTCTTCGAGTCGTCAATCTGCGGATCCGCCGTGGCGATCAGGTACTGCATGATAAAGAACAATCCTCCCGCCACCGGCAAGGCCAGCGCGGCACCGAGGATCAGTCTGACTAGGTTGCGATTCATATCAGATCACTTGTCTTCCGTCGCCAGGGACACATCGTACACACCCGCCTCGCGGGAGGCATCCAGTACGGCGGCTACCGTCTCGGTGTTGGATTTGTTGTCCGCCTGGATCACGACCGCACCCTTGGGGTTCTCGGCATGCAGGCGCTCGATGTTGGCGCGTACGGCCCGGACGTCGATACGGCGCTTGTCCATCCAGATCTCGTTGTTGGCGTTGATCGCGATGAGGATGTTGACGTTTTCCTTGGGCTGGGAGGTGGAGGCCTCGGGCCGGTTCACCTCGATGCCCGCTTCCTTGATAAAGGACGCGGTCACGATGAAGAAGATCAACATGATAAACACCACGTCCAGCATGGGCGTGAGGTCAATCTGGGCTTCTTCTTCTGCAGCTGCTTGATTATTCCTGCGCATGGCAATAACTCTCTTAGTGATCGGTCGTCAGGTTGTCTTCGAGGAACTCGCCCTCACGCTGGGCGATCCGGGTGACGTAGGTGTTGGCAAACACCCCCGACAGGGCGGCAACCATACCGGCCATGGTCGGGATCGTGGCACGGCTTACACCGCCCGCCATCGATTTGGCATCACCACCGCCGGTGACCGCCATGATGTTGAACACTTCGATCATCCCGGTCACCGTACCCAACAGACCCAGCAGGGGGCACAGGGCCACCAGTGTCTTGATGACGGGCAGGTACTGGTTGATCTGCATGCGGCATTCAGAAATCAGCTTGTCGCGAATCTGGTGGGCCGCCCAGGATTTACGCTCGGAGCGCCCCTCCCAGATTGCGATCGCCTTGGATACGTCTTTCCGCCAGCCGGCCTTGAAATACCAGACCCGCTCGAAGATCAGCGCCCACATGACAAACAGCAGCGCGGCGATCAACCAGAGGACGTTCCCGCCCATATCCATGAAACGGGAAACGGCCTCGTAAGCACTGTCTAACCAGTACATATTACTTCCCCAGGTTGGCTTCGGTGTGCTCCGCGATAATTCCCGTGGTCTGCTCGTTCAGGACGTGAATGATGCGCTGGGCGCGACCGTTCACGACGGTGTGCAGCAGGACGGTCGGAATCGCCACCAACAGACCCAGAACCGTGGTCACCAGGGCACCGGAAATACCACCGGCCATGGCCTTGGGATCGCCGGCGCCGAAAATGGTGATGGCCTGGAAGGTGATGATCATACCGGTCACCGTACCCAGCAGACCCATCAGGGGCGCCACAGCCGAGATGATCTTGAGCAGGGTCAGGCCGCTTTCCAGTTTCGGCGTCTCCTTCAGGATACCTTCCGAGAGCTTCAGTTCGAGGGTCTCGGTATCCATGGTCGGGTTGTCCTCGTGGATCTTCAGCACGCGGCCCAGCGGGTTGTTCTCTATCGCCTTGTCGCTCTTGAGCTGCTTGCTGACCTTGGCGCTGACACCGGTCAGGATAAGCAGGCGCCAGATGGCCAGCAGGAAGGCAAACACACCCACCGCGGTGATGGCGTAGCCGATGTAGCCGCCCTGGTGCCAGCGCTCCTCCAGGTTGGGGCTGTTGATCAGCGCCGCCAGGAACGAACCGCCGCTGGGACCGGTCGGGTCAACACCGAACTTCTGCAGGCCGCTGGTGGCTGAGGCGAGCTTCTTGGCCCAGCCGATGTAAGGGCCGGAGGGCTGGCGCGCCAGTTCTTCGAGGGTGCCCTTCTCGGGCACGTACTGCAGGTACATACCGTCCTCGGAGACCACGTTGAAGGTACCGACCCGGACCACCTTCTGTTCAACCTTGTCGCCATTGGGCTTGGCCACCTCGGCGGTGAAAGCGGAGACCTTGCCGGATTCGACCATCTCGCGCTGCAGTTCGTACCACACGCGCTCGATTTCCTCGATGGTGGGCAGCCTGTCGCTGCCGGCCATCTTCTCGATCAGGTTCTGCAGGAAGTCGACACGGTCGTCCTTGAACTCGGCGCTGGTCAGCGAGAACTCCAGGTTGGTGGACAGGTCGCCGGCAGTAGAGGTCAGGTGACCGAACAGTTCCGCCAGGGTACCCAGCTTCTCTTTAAGCTGCTTCTGCTTGGCGGCAACCAGCAGTTCGTTTGCCTCGAACTGGTCTTCCAGTTCCGCGGACCGGGCTTCCTCGCTGGCACGCTCGGCCTCGGCGCGCTTCAACTCAGCGGCCTGGTTGGCCTTGTCACGGGCGAAGCGCTGCTCGCGGTCGCGGTTTTCCTTGGCCTCGCTTACCTGGCCCTGCTTGACGAATTCAAGCAACTGCTCCAGGGACTGTGCCTCCTGCGCCAGGGCAGACCCGGCGAACAGGCTCAGGGCGCCGGTAATGGCAGCGGCTTTGACAAATTTAATGTTCATTAGTTGGCCTCCGGAGCGGGAACGGGCAAGGTCAACACGTCGATTGACGCTTCTTTACGGGCGATTCGCAGACCTTTCATGATGGCGTTGCGGTACTCACCGCGCTCCAGCGGCACCCAACTGCGGCTGGCCTGGTCCCAGGCGCCGGAAATGTCGGTGTCAGTGGTCTGGTACAGCAGGGCGATGCGGCCGACGCGGAAGAAGTTCACGTCGCGGTCCACACCGTCGATGTCGACGCTGCCTTTATAGGCGTCGATCTTGCGCCCGTACTCGTTTTCGATCTTGTAGGCTTCCAGGACCTGGCGGAACTTCTCCGCCACTGACACATCCGAGCGATCCAGGTTGGAGCGCAGGAAGGCCAGGCGCTGTTTGCGCTCATCCATGTGGAAGGGCACATCCAGTTCCACGAACTTCTCCAGGCCGTCGATCATGCGGATAACCAGCGGGGTCATCTGGCGCTGGATCACGGTAACCTGGTCGATGGACTCATCGATCTCACCGATGCGCTTGACCTGGTTATCGATCTGTCGCTCCAGACGGGCGTTGTAGACCTTCAAACCGTCAATCTGCTTCATGACCGTTTTGTAGTCGTTCAGCAGGTCGCGGGTCTCATCCGCCAGCCGGTCGATCTTGGCCTGGGATTTGCGCGCCGCGTCGTTCTTGGCGTCGCCTACTTGAAGAATGTCTTCGAGTGTATCGGCGTGCACGGCGGCGGTGGCACCCAGCAGGGCACCCATCGCAACCAGCGCAGCGATCAACACGTTTTTCAATCGATGCATAGTCATGGGAATAGCGCTTCCTATATCCAACAAAGTAATCTGAGCTAGTAACAAAAATCGAACTAGGTATGAAATAGTTATAGTGGAAATATCTGTGTCGGCAAACCGAGGGGGCGAATTTAAACCCAAAGGCGGCTAATTATCAATCGACGCAAGTCACTCGATCAGGTTAGTCAACGCGTGGTGTGTAGTATGGTTACACTTTAAGTAGAGGAGCACTTCCTTGGTAACACTGCGCGCTGGGCCTGACGCTCAAAAACTACGAAACTGTAGTCAAATTGGTCACCGGCCGCGGCGACCCGGCGCTCCCGGCTGACCTCGCGCCACTCGGCCCGATCCAGACGAGGCAGACGGGCATCGCCGTCTACCGCGGCGTGCACTTCGGTAAGGTAGATACGGTCCGCCCGGGGCAGCGCCGCCGCATAGATTTCCGCCCCGCCAATGACCATCACCTCACCGGCGCCCCCGGTCGCTGCAACTTCCTGCGCCAGGTCGACCGCCCGGGGCAGGGAGTTCGCCACGACCACACCCTCAGCAGTCCACGCCGGATCGCGTGTTACAACGATGTTGGTGCGCCCGGGCAGGGGACGACCGATGGACTCAAAGGTCTTGCGACCCATTATCAGGGGTTTGCCCATTGTGATGCGCTTGAAGTACTGCAGGTCACCAGGCAGTCGCCAGGGCAGCCCGTTGTCCCGGCCAATCACACCGTTCTCCGCAACGGCGACCACCAGGGACAGCATCACTATACCGCCACCGGCGCCGCGATATGGGGATGCGGGTCGTAGTCCACCAGTTCAAAATCCTCGAAACGGTAGCCGTAGATGCTGTCCGGCCTGCGCAGGATATTGAGCCGCGGTAGAGGCCTGGGCTCGCGGGCCAGCTGCTCGCGCACCTGCACCAGGTGGTTGCGGTAAATGTGCGAGTCGCCGGTGCAGATGATGATCTCGTGCGGTACCAGGTCACACTGCTGGGCCAGCATCATGGTCAGCACCGCCAGGCTGGCGGTGTTGTAGGGCAGGCCCAGGAAAGAGTCCGAGGAGCGGATCAGCAGCTGGGCCGACAGCCTGCCCCGGGCGACATAGAACTGGTACAGCAGGTGGCAGGGTGGCAGGGCCATGCGTCCGGCCCGCACATTGTCCTGCGGACTCACCGTTTCATCCGGCAGGTATTCCACGTTCCAGCCATGAAACAGGATCCGCCGGCTGTCCGGGTTGTTGCGCAGGCAATCCACCACGTAGTCAATCTGGTTGATCGCGCCGCCGTCCCGGGTGGGCCAGGCGGTCCACTGGGCGCCGTAGATAGGTCCCAGGTCACCGTCTTCGGTGGCCCACTCGTCCCAGATGCTGACGCCGTTCTCCTTCAGCCAGCGGGTGTTGGTATCCCCGTTCAGGAACCAGATCAGCTCGTTGACGATACTCTTGAGATGCAGTTTCTTGGTGGTCAGCAGGGGAAAACCATCCGCCAGGCAGTGCCGGTACTGGCGCCCGAATACCGACAGCGTGCCGGTGCCGGTGCGATCCTCTTTTTCTACCCCGTTGTCGAGAATGTCCTGCAACAGGTCCAGGTATTGCTTCATTACTTGGTCAGCTCCTCGCTCTGCCCGCGGTAGGCGCGGTAAAGAAGATACAGTCCCAGGGCGATCATGGGCAGGCACAATATCTGCCCCCGGGTCACCCAGCCCAGGGCCTGGAATCCCAGGTGGGCATCCGGCTCCCGGAAAAACTCGGCGAAAAAGCGCAGGCAGCCATAGCCGAGGGAAAACACCCCGGACACCGCCATGACGGGGCGCGGCTTGCGCGAGAACCAGATCAGAATGGCGAACAATAACATGCCCTCCAGGGCGAACTGGTAAAGCTGCGAGGGATGGCGGGGCAACTGCAGGGGGTCGGCAGGAAACACCATTGCCCAGGGCACATCGGTTGGCCTGCCCCAGAGTTCCTGGCCGATGAAATTGCCCAGTCGACCCAGGGCCAGGCCAACCGGCACCAGCGGGGCGACGAAGTCCATCAGCACCCAGTAGCGGATACCGCGGCGGCGACCGAACAACCACATGGCAAACAACACCCCGAGGAATCCGCCGTGAAAGGACATGCCTCCTTCCCAGACCCGCAGTATCCAGGCCGGATCCTGGGCCAGGCGATCACCGCCATAAAAAAGGGTATAGCCCAGGCGTCCACCCAGCACCACGCCCATGGCGGCGTAGAAGATCAGGTCATCCACCTGCTCGCGCCGCAGGGGTGAACCGGGGCGGGCGGTTCTGCTCGCCGCCAGCCACCAGCCAAAAGCGATACCCGCGAGGTAGGTGAGCCCGTACCAGTGCACCTTGACCGGCCCCAGGGCAAAGGCGACCGGGTCTATCTCGGGGTAGGGCAGCATAGGTGAATTTCCGGTAGCTGAAGCACAGGTTTTGAAAGCCGGGTATTATCATGCACCCGGACTATATTCACAACGCGAGTGCCCATGTGCCTGCTGATTTTCGCCCACCGACCGGACGCCGATTATCCGCTGGTCGTGGCGGCCAACCGCGACGAGTTCCACTCCCGGCCCACCGCCCCGGCAGCATTCTGGCACGGGCACCCCCGCCTGCTGGCCGGGCGCGACCTGGAGCAGGGCGGCACCTGGATGGGTATCACCCGCGACGGGCGTTTCGCGGCGGTCACCAACTTTCGCGATCCGGCTCGCACCGCGCCGGCGCCCCGCAGCCGTGGTGCGCTGACGCTGGATTTCCTGCTGGGAGACACGTCGCCGCAATCCTACCTGGACAGCATCGCCCCGCAAGTCGACGAGTACGCCGGCTTCAACCTGCTGCTGGGCGAACCGGGTTCCCTGTGGTACGCCAGTAACGCCGGGGACCCGACCGGGCGCAGGTCCCGGGACCTGGCGCCGGGTATTTACGGCTTGAGCAATGCCAGCCTGGATACGCCCTGGCCCAAGGTAGAGCTCGGCAAGGAGCGCCTGCGCCACCTGCTGGACGGGGGAATACCGGACCACGAGGCACTGGCAAGCGTGGTGAGCGATCGCACACTGGCCCCGAGCGAGGCCCTGCAGCTACAGGGCCTGAACGGAGAGATGGACCAGCTGCTGTCGGCGCAGTTCATCAACGCCGGTCCCTACGGCACCCGGGCCTGCACCACCCTGTGGATCACCGCCGCGGGCCGGGTATCCTGGCTGGAGCGCAGTTACAACGAATGGGGACAGGAGACCGGCCGGGTCGAGGAGTCATTCCCGCTGGCGTGAATCAGTGCATCGGCGCGTGCAGGAAACGCCCCAGACCATTGTCTTCGAGTACCTCCTCGAGGCGCCTGGCGATTTCCATCGCGTCATCCATCGCCATGACCTCGGCCAGAACCTGCTGGGCTTCCCCCAGGTGCAGGGTGCGCAGGGCCTGCTTGACCTTCAGCAGGCTGGTGGCATTCATGGAAAGCACGTCATAACCCATCGCCAACAGCAACACCGAGGCCAGTGGTTCACCCGCCAGTTCGCCGCAGATACCCACCTTCTTGCCCTCGGCACGGGCCGCCTCGGCGACCGCTGCCAGGGCCTGCAGGACCGCCGGGTGAAAGGTGTGGTACAGGTCGGCCACGCGGGCATTGTTGCGGTCCACCGCCAGCAGGTACTGGGTCAGGTCGTTGCTGCCCACCGACAGGAAGTCCACCCGTCGGGCCAGTGAACGAGCCTGGTACACCGCGGCGGGAACCTCGACCATCACCCCGATCAGGGGCAGCTCGCCCTCGACGCCTTCCTGCTGCAGCTCCCGGTGGCTGCGCCGGATCAGGTCGAGCGCCTCTTCCAGCTCGGCGATGTTGGAGATCATCGGCAACATGATACGCAGGTTGCCAAGGCCGGCGTTGGCCTTGAGCATGGCCCGGATCTGACCGAGGAAAATTTCCGGGTGGTCCAGGGTCACCCGGATGCCGCGCCAACCGAGGAAGGGATTGTCCTCCTCGATCGGGAAATAGGGCAGCGCCTTGTCACCGCCGATATCCAGGGTGCGCATGGTCACCGGCCGCGGGGCAAAAGCCTCCAGCTGATTGCGATAGATCTGACGCTGCTCTTCTTCCGAGGGAAAACGCTCCCGCAACAGGAACGGCACCTCGGTGCGATACAGGCCCACGCCCTCTGCACCCTGCTCCAGGGAGCGGGTGATATCCGCCATCAGACCGGTGTTCACCCACAGGTTCAGGCGATGGCCGTCGAGGGTTTCACAGGGCAGGTCGCGCAGGGACTCCAGGTCGCGATTGAGGGCCTGGTCCTGCTCCAGGACTTCCTGGAAACGCGCTTTCACCTCGGGCAGTGGATTGAGGTGCACATCCCCGTTATAACCGTCCACCACGAGCTCCCGGTCCTGCAGCCGGGTATAGGGCAGATCCAGGGCCCCCATGACCGTAGGCACCCCCATGGCCCGCGCCAGGATCGCCACGTGGGAATTGCCCGACCCGCGCACCGAGATCAGGCCAGCGAGCTTGTGCCGGGGAATCTCGCCCAGGCTGGAGGCGGTCAACTCCTCACCCACCAGTATCGTGTGGTCGGGGAATATCCTCACTTCCTGGTCGTCCGCCTGCAGGTAGCCCAGCATCCGGGTTCCCAGGTCCTTGACATCCACCGCACGTTCTTTCAGGTAGGAGTGCTCCATGCGCTCGAAATGGCGAATGTGCTCGATCATGACCTCACTGAGGGCACCCTGGGCCCACTCGCCCTGCTTGATCCGGCTCGCCACCTCACCGCCGAGGGCGGAATCGTCCAGGATGCCGATATAGACGTCGAACAGGGCATGGTCCTCGGGGCTGAGTTCACCGCTGAGGTTGGCGGCCACCGATTTGATATCGGCCCGCACCTGCGCCACCGCGTGCTTGAAGGCCCGCAACTCCGCGCGGCGGTCCTTGGCCTTTTTGCTCGGCACCGCGTAAAGATCCGCCACCGGCGACACGACCACTGCAGTGCCGATGGCGATACCCGGTGCCCCGGGGATGCCCGAAATCTTGGCCGGCACGCCTTCCCCCGGCGCCAGGTCCCGCTGCACCGAGCCGGTTACCTGGGCATGGGCGATCACTCCCGCGAGCTGGGCCGACATGGTGACCAGGAAGGCTTCCTCGCTCTCGTCGAAGCGACGCTGCCGTGCCTGCTGCACCACCAGTACGCCCAGTACATCCCGCTGGTGGATAATGGGTACCCCCAGGAACGCGTGGTAATCTTCCTCGCCGATACCTTCCAGGAACTGGAATGCCGGGTGCGAGGAGGCGTTCTCCAGGTTGACCGGCTCCTCGCGCTCCGCCACCAGGCCGACCAGGCCCTCGCCCGGGGCCAGGCTGACCTGGCCAATCTGGCTGCGGTTGAGGCCCTCGGTAGCCCGGAAGACCAGTCGGTCGCTGGCCTCGTCGCGCATATAGACCGTGCACACCTCGGTGCCCATCGCGTCCCGAACCCGGCGCACAATGATGTCCAGGGCGTCGGCCAGTCCCTCGGCGGCATTGACCTCCTGGACAATATTGCGCAGGGTTTCGAGCATGCTGTTCACGGGTTCACGAACCTGTCGGTGTGGCGCCCCAGGGGCTGGGACAGCTCTTTCAGGGCGCGGCGGTACACCTCCCGCTTGAAGGAAATCACCTGGTTGAGGGGATACCAGTAACTGACCCATTGCCAGTGGTCGAACTCGGGTTTGTGGTTGCGGTCCAGCCGGACCCTGTCGTCATCAGCGAGCATGCGCAACAGGAACCATTTCTGCTTCTGCCCGATACAGACCGGGTTCTGGCCCTTGCGGATGAATCGCTTTGGCAGGCGATAGCGCAGCCAGCCACGGGTGCTGGCCAGCACCTCCACCGCGTCGGCAGTGAGGCCCACCTCTTCCTCCAGCTCCCGGAACAGGGCCTGCTCCGGGGTCTCGCCGCGGTTGATGCCGCCCTGCGGAAACTGCCAGGCATCGCGACCGCCGACCCGGCGGGCCCACAACAGGCGACCCTGGTCGTTGGCCAGGATAATCCCCACATTGGGCCGGTAGCCCTCTTTATCGATCACGTTATCGCACCGGCTGTTATCGAACGGACTATTGTTCCACACTTTCCACAGACTTAGAAATCAGCTGTCGCGGGCACATTAGACGGGACCGCCCGAAGGGGCTATTCTTGCCGGCCGCAATCACTGGCAGAATGATATGGCCCTGGCTATTTTCGACCTCGACAACACGCTGCTGGCCGGGGACAGCGACCATCTCTGGGGGCAGTTCCTGTGCCGCGAGGGACTGGTGGACGGGGCCGATTTCGAGCAGCGCAACGAACAGTTCTACCGCGATTACCAGGCCGGTGAACTGGACATTCAGGCCTACCTGCGCTTCGCCCTGGCGCCCCTGAAGGGCCACCCGCCCGAGGTGCTGGAAGAATGGCATGCCAGGTTCATGGCGACCGTGATTGAACCCATTATCCTGCCCCGCGGCCGGGACCTGATCGAGCGACACCGGCAGCAGGGCGACGACCTGTTGATCATCACCGCTACCAACGAATTCATCACGCGGCCCATCGCCACCGCCCTGGGCGTCGAGGAACTGCTGGCCTGCGAGGCCGAGGTGGTTGACGGCCGCTACACGGGTGAACCGCGCGGCGTACCGTCCTACAAGGAGGGCAAGGTGACCCGCCTGCGGGCCTGGCTGGCAGACAGGGGACTGGAACTGGCTGGCGCCTGGTTCTACAGCGACTCCCACAACGACCTGCCCCTGTTGCAACTGGTGGACCACCCGGTGGCGGTGGATCCCGACGACAGCCTGCGCGAGGCCGCGGTGGCAAAGGGCTGGCCCATCATCAGCCTGCGCGATTAGGCTGGCGTTTTCCGCACAAATACCGCTTTCAGGTACTCGGTTTCCGGGATGGCCGGGTGCACCGGATGGTCCGGCCCCTGCCCGCCCTGCTCCAGGATTCGCAGCCGGCAGCCCGCTCGCAGTGCCGCCCCCTGCAGGGCAAAGACCAGGTCTGCGCGTGACAGGTGCATGGAACAGGAGCCCGCCACCAGTACGCCCCCCGGCCGGGTCAGCCGCAGCCCGGCCTCGAATATCCGGCGATAGGCCGCGATTCCCTTTTTCAGGTCCTTGCGCCGCTGGATAAAGGCCGGCGGATCCAGGATCACCAGATCGAAACTGCGGCCCTCGGCGGCGAACTGCGCCATGACCTCGGTGGCGCCGCCCTGGTGTGTGCTGACCCGGCCCTCCAGCCCGTTGAGCCGGGCGTTCTCCATGACCCCCGACAGGGCCGGCCCGGAACTGTCCACGCAACACACGGAGCGCGCTCCCCGGGCCGCCGCCTGGATTCCCCAGCCGCCGATATAACTGTAGACATCCAGCACCTCGGCGTCCGCGGTGTAGCTCGCCAGCCGTGCCCGGGACAGGCGATGGTCGTAGAACCAGCCGGTTTTCTGGCCACCGTGCACCGGCGCCAGGAAACGTACGCCGTTTTCCTCCAGGGCGACCCGTTCCGGCACCTCGCCGTGCACCACCTGCGCGGCCTGCGGCAACGCCTGAGCCCGCCGCTCCCGGCTGTCGGTGCGCAGCAGCACCCCCGACGGCTGCAGCAGTTCCACCAGAGCCGCGAGTAGCGGTTCACGGAAACGCTCGATGGCCGCGTTATTCAGCTGCAGGACCAGATAGTCCCCGAAACGGTCTACCACCACCCCGGGAAGACCATCGGAGTCGCCGTAGACCAGTCGGTAACAGGGTCGGTCAAAGGCCAGGTCGCGGGTCGCCAGGGCGTCCGCCAACCGCGCCCCGATCAGCTCCCGGTCCAGGGCGCGATCCTCGCCGGGTGCATACAGCCGGGCGCAGATGAGCGACCGGGGTTCCATGTAGGCGCTGCCCAGCAGTTGCCCGCCAGCCGCGCGCACGCAGACCAGGTCCCCTGCCGCGAATTGCGACAGGGGGTTGCGATCGGTGTCGATCTCGTTGGAGTAAACCCAGAGGTGACCGCTGCGCAGGCGCCGTTCAGCGCCTTTGCGCAGGTTCAGGTCAGGGGTCGGCGCAGCGTTCAGCTCAGCTGTCTTCAGCGCACTGGGCCAGGTAATCTTCCGCCGACAGCAGGGCTTCCAGCTCAGATACGTCCGAGGGCTGCAGCTTGAAGAACCAGCCGTCGTTGTAGGGATCGGAGTTCACGGTTTCCGGCTCGTCTTCCAGGGCGGGATTGACCGCGAGCACCTCGCCCCCGATCGGGGCGTAGATATCGGAGGCAGCCTTCACTGACTCGACCACCCCTGCCTCGTCACCCGCGGCCAGGGTATCGCCCACTTCCGGCAGCTCGACGAACACCACATCACCCAGCGCCTCCTGGGCATGGTCGGTAATGCCCACGGTCACGCTGCCGTCTTCTTCCAGCCGAGCCCACTCATGGCTGGCGGCGTATTTCAGTTCACTGGGAGTCTGGCTCATCGTTTTTCCTCGAATTTTAAGGCACCTCTGACTGATTCGGGCGCCGGTCCTGGCGAGGGACTCATTCTAACCCAGCCCCATGGCGTGGCGCATCAGTTGCTGCTTGACCGGGCCCAGGCGGCCCACCAGGTCCATGCCGGCATTGCGCAGGAAGCGCAGCGGCAGGGCGTCCTCCTCGAACAGGCGCTTGAAACCGTCCATGGCAGCCATCATCAGCAGGTTCTCGCCCTTGCGCCGGCGCTGGTACCGGCGCAGCACCTCCAGCCGCCCGGGATTCAGGCCCTGCCCCAGGGCCCAGACCACCTCCTCGGCCAGGGCCGCCACGTCCTGCAGGCCGAGATTGATGCCCTGCCCCGCCAGCGGGTGGATAGTGTGCGCGGCGTCGGCTATCAGCGCCACACCGGGCTGGACATAATCCACCGCGTGCCGCTGGCGCAGGGGAAAGGCAAACCGCGGGGTGGCCGCCAGGACCCGCCCCAGGCGCTGCTCGAAAGCCTCTCCCAGGGCGCTGCAGAAGGCCGCCTCGTCCAGCCCCAGCAACTCCTCGGCCCGCGCCTCCGGTACCGACCAGACAATGGAACAGAACTGCCCGTCCCCGGGCAGGGGCAGGAACGCGAGCGGCCCGCTGGGCAGAAAACGCTGCCAGGCAGTGGCCTGATGAGCGTGCTCGGTCTGTACCGTGCAGACCAGCGCCCGGTGCCCGTAGTCCCACTCCCGGGTTTCGAAGCCGAGCATCTGGCGCAGCGGCGACATGGCCCCGTCTGCGGCGACCACCAGGTCTGCCCGCAACTGGTCGCCGCCTTCCCCTGCCAGTGTCAGCTGCATGGCGCCGTCTGCGCCGCGGTCGCAGGCGGCCACACGGGCCGGACTGAGCAGGACCACGTCCGTCGCCGCCCGGACCCGGTCCAGCAGGGCCTTGACCACCACCCGGTTCTCCACGATGTAACCCAGTTCCGGGCGCTGCACCTCTGCCGCGTCGAACTCGATCAATCCGGTGCCTTCCGCGTCCCACACTGTCATGTGGGTATAGGGGCAGGCCCGGTACCCGGTAATCGCCGACCAACAGTCCACTGCCTCCAGCAGCGCCCGCGACCTGGGAGTCAGGGCGCTCACCCGGCTGTCGAAACTGTCCAGGCCTCCCGGCGGGGGCAGGTCCCGGTCAACCAGGTCCTGCGCCTCTACCAGAGCCAGCCTGAGACCCCGGCCGGCCAGGCTGGCGGCCAGGGCAGTCCCCGCGATACCGGAACCGACAATCACCAGGTCGAAGCCACGCGACTCAACCATGGGCCCGGTCCTCCTCCGGCAGATCAGCCATCCCCGCCGCCATCCGCACAAACTCGCGCTTCAGGGGGGCGATCACGTCCAGTCCGGACAGGGCCAGGTCGCGGGCCAGACCCAGCACCGGATCGCCGTGCATGAAGAGCCCCGGCAGGGCATCGCTGAAGCCGATCGTGCGGCGCTGGTCCGCGGCCTGTTGCCGCTGGTAGCGGCCCAGTACTGCCAGGTCGCCGTATTCCTCTCCCGCCTCCCGGGCCGCGGCCAGCACCCGCGCCAGGCTGGCGACGTCGCGCAGGGCCAGGTTGAAACCCTGGCCGGCCACGGGGTGCAGGGCGTGGGCGGCATTGCCCATCACCACCGCGCCCTGCCGCACCTGCTCCTCACTCCGGACCAGGGCCAGGGGGTAGCTGTGGCGCTCGCCCACCCTGGTCAACCGACCCAGGCGATATCCGAATACCTGTTGCAGTTCGGCCAGGAACTCCGCCTCCGGGCACTGCTGCAGCTGCTCCGCGCGATCCGTAGGCAGGGTCCAGACCAGCGCGCTGCGGCTGTCCCCCGCTGCCGGCAGCAGTGGCAGCATGGCCACCGGCCCGGTGTCGGTAAAACGCTCGAACGCTCGCCCCTGGTGGGGCCGGGCCGACCCCACGTTGGCAATCAGCGCACTCTGGCGATAGGGCTTTTCCGCCACCGCCACGCCGAGTTGCTGGCGCAGGTTTGATGCCGCCCCGTCCGCAACCACCAGCAGACTGGTGTGCAGGCGGGCCGGCCCGTCGCCCTCCAGTTGCAGACTCAGCCCGTCCTCGCCCGGAGTCGCCACCACCACCCGCGCGGGGTTTATCGCCTCCACCTTGCCGCTGGCGTGCAGGGCCTGGACCAGCACGTTGCCCAGCCAGGCGTTCTCCACCACGTAACCCAGCGCCGGCCAGCCGTAATCAGCCGCCCGCAACAGTGAGCTGCCAAACCGTCCCCGGCTGGAGACATGAATCGTGTCGATGGGGCAGAGCCATTGCTCCAGTTGGGTCCACAGGTCCAACTCCCGGTAGATGACCCGGCTGCTGTAGCTCAGGGCAGTGGACCTGGCATCAAACGCCGGGTGGTATTCCGGCCTGCCTCCCTCCCTGGCGCCCGGCAGGGGGAAACCCTCGACCAGGGTCAGGCGGGTTCCGGCGGGCAGTTGCCTGGCCAGTTCCAGGGCCAGGCTGATTCCCACCATGCCGCCGCCGGCTATGACGATATCGCGACGTTCGGTCATCCGCTCACGAGGCCATCAGGGCCTCGATCTCCTCGGGCTCTCTCGGGACGCCCTCGTTCAGGATGCGATAACCCTCTGGCGTCACAACCACGTCATCCTCTATGCGAACCGCGATACCACGCCACTTTTTCGCCACCCTGGTGTTATCGGGGGCGATATAAATACCGGGTTCCACGGTCAGTACCATGCCGGTCTCAAGCTGGCGCCATTCGCCACCCACCTGGTAGTCGCCTACATCGTGCACATCCAGGCCCAGCCAGTGACCCGCGCGATGCATGTAGAAGTCGCGGTAGGCACCTTTCTTGATCAGGTTGGACACCCGGCCCCTGAGCAGCCCCAGCGCAACCAGTCCCGAGGTGATAACCTCCACCGTGGCATCGTGTGGCTGATTCCAGTGATTGCCCGACCGGATCTGCTCCAGGGCGGCCCCGTGGGCCTTCAGTACCAGCTCGTAAATAGCCCGTTGCGCGGGGCTGAAGCGGCCGTTGACCGGAAAGGTGCGGGTGACATCCGAGGCGTAGTTATCCAGCTCGCAACCGGCATCGATCAGCACCAGGTCGCCGTCTTTCAGTTTCGCGCTGTTCTCGATGTAGTGCAGTACGCAACCGTTGGCACCGCCGGCAACGATGCTGGCGTAGGCCGGGTAACGGGCACCGGCCAGTGCGAACTCGTGCTCCAGTTCCGCCTGCAGCTGGTACTCGAACCGCCCCGGCTTGCAATAGCGCATGGCGCGGCAATGGGCGCGGGCGCTGATGGTCCCCGCCCGGCGCATCAGGCGCTGCTCGGCAGCGCTCTTGACCAGACGCAGGTCGTGCAGCATATGGTCGAGGTCGGTGAACTCGCCGGGAGGCACCGCCCCGGTGGCTACCTTGCTGCGAATGCTGTTCACCCAGGCCATGATCTGCTGGTCGAACTCGCTGCTGCGACCCATGGAGTAATAGACCCGCTCCCGCCCCTCGATCAGGCCGGGCAGGATGTCGTCAATGTCGCCAATGGGAAAGGCATCGTCCGCCTTGTAGTCGCTGCAGGCGCCCTCGGGGCCGGCCCGAAAGCCGTCCCACTGCTCCCGCGTCGGGTCCTTGTCGCGGCAGAACATCACGTACTGCCCATGGCGCCGGCCGGGAATCAGGACCAGCACCGCGTCCGGCTCCTCGAACCCACTCAGGTAGTAAAAATCGCTGTCCTGGCGGAAAGGGAAATGGGTGTCGCGGTTGCGCACCACTTCCCGGGCGGAGGGAATGATGGCAATGCTGTTGGCCTCCATCAGGCCCATCAGGTGTTTGCGCCGGCGCGCGTACTCGGCCTTACTGATCGTCATGGGGCGGGGTGAACGACTCTATGCTTGGTGACAGGCGGCAGAAGATACCACGGCTGGCGTGCTCAGTGCAGTGCAGGGCCGCTCCCGGCCGGGCCTCCCGCGGCCCGGCCTGGCTCGGCCCGGCTGTCGAGATAGACATTGAGTGCGGCAAAGCGCAGGTATTCGAGGATTTCCATATAGCTCCGCTCCTGATCCTCATCCTCCTCATCGTCCCCGACCACCGCTTCGGCGATAGCGGCAAAGTCCCCCAGGATTTCGGCGCTGTCGCCCGACAGGCCGGTCGGGCCGCGGTCGGTCGGGCCGCGATCGGTCGGGCCACCCCCGGCAGAGCCAGCGTCGGCCTGGACACTCTCACCCGCGCGCCGCGCGAAACCAGCCAGGAAGCCTCGGCACCAGGCCGCCAGGGCCCGGGTACGCTCCCCGATGTCGACGTCATCGGCAGGCAACAGGGGATAGAAGTCGAAATCTTCATCCTCCAACTGCTCCGCTGTCAGCCGGTGCAGTTCCATCACCAGAGCCGCCAGCTCGCCATGCAGATCGACGTCGAGCAGTTGCGACGCCGCATGCAGGGCGGATTCCGCGTCGCAGTCGCTGTCGCCGGCCAGCAGGCCCGTCAGGCAGCCGTGCAGCTCCGACGGCGACACCGTGGCCCCAAGTTCCAGCAGGTAGTTGGCCATGGCCTCCACATCGACGCCGACTTCCTCCTCCCACAGACTGTTGCTCACGCTTCACCCTCCGCGGCGGTGTCGCCGTCAAACTTACACTGTTATCTGCAAAATCCATGGCAGGCTATTGATATCTCAGGAATTTGCCTCGTTGACCTGATGACATGGCAGCTCTATAGTAGGCCCACAAAGACCTGGGCAAGTATAACCGGATGGCAGAAGACCAACTCAAGTCACTCGAGAATAAAATCGACGAGTTGATCGCATTGTGCAGCGAACTCAATCGCGAAAACCAGATGCTCAAGGCCAAAAGCGCCGACTGGCAGCGGGAGCGACAAACCCTCATCGATAAAAACGAACTGGCGCGGTCCAAGGTGGAAGCCATGATCGACCGTCTGCGCGCCCTGGAGTCCTAGCGTGTCCCAGCCAAACACCGTGAGTGTGAATATCCTCGACAAGGAATACCAGGTAGCCTGCCCGGCAGAACAGGAGGACGCCCTGCGCGCCTCGGCTCGCTACCTGGACAAGCAGATGCGGGATATTCGCGACAGCGGCAAGGTGATCGGGCTGGAGCGGATCGCCGTCATGGCGGCACTCAATATCAGTCACGAACTGCTCCGGGCCTCTGAGGCGGGCGCTCCGGTACCCGCCCCGAATACCCCGGAACTCAGCCTCACCGAGGTGCCGAACGACAACGAATTGCGTGGCCTGAATCGCAAGCTCGACGACGCCCTGTACTCCCTGCGGCAACTGGAAATCAGCTGATCACCCCTTTTCGATTCCCGCTGGGGTATAATCCTCCCCGGGTCCCTGGCGTATGCGCCAGACAGCCAGTCCTCGAGCCGATAACGTAGTAACCGGAGGTTTCGCGTTACTGTAGGTGTGCAAGTCCGGCATGACCGGAAAGCCTGATACGGTACAGGAACCGCCACCTTGAACCATCGGGTTCAAGGGCAACACTGTCAGCGGTATGCCGGGAATCCAACTATTCACCATGCGCCAGCAAGAGAAACAGGCACTGCGCCAGGCGATACGCCAGCAACGCAAGTCACTCAGCGAGGAGCAGCGGCAGGCGGCCGCTGAGCACGCCGCAACTCACCTGGGCACCCTGCCTGGCTGGGCGCAGGCTTCCTCGGCCGGGCTGTATCTGCCAGCTGATGGCGAAATGCCCACCAGCGCCATCAGCGCCATCGCCCGCGAACGGCACCTTGCACTGTACCTGCCGGTGCTGTCCGGACAGCGGCTGATATTCCGCCAGTGGCTGGCGGATCATGAACTGACAGCCAATCGCTACGGCATCCCGGAACCGGGCCCGGACGCTCGGGAGCGACCCCCGGGCGCACTGGATATCCTGCTGATGCCGCTGGTGGCCTGGGATCGCGCAGGCAACCGGCTCGGCATGGGCGGAGGCTACTACGATCGCAGCCTGGCAGAGACGACAGCCGGGCCAATGGGTGAATCCCATGAGGAAGTGCCCCCCCCTGACACGGGCCGCCCTCACGGCGGCCGCCCACTGTTAGTGGGCCTGGCCTACGCCTTCCAGGAAGTGGCCGCGGTACCGCGGGACGACTGGGATATCAGCCTGGACTACGTCCTGACCGAACGGGAATTGTACCGGGTCGCGTGACAGCCCTGGCGGCCTGCCCGCGGTGCCCTTTACTCGACGATGACGCCTGCCTGCAGCGCGGAGGCCGGTGCTGCCACGCTATCGTTGGCGGCCACGGGCAGCATCAGCGTGATCACCACGCCAAGGCCGAACAGCGCCATCAGAATCAGCATTGGATCCGGTCTGGATTTCACGGTTTTCGTTCTCTCTCGCTTTGTCCCGGGCGTGAGTCTCTGCGGAGCCATCACCCAGTGTTGATCCGGCGGTGCCGAATATTTTTGTAATTATTTCACACTATTCGCGCTAGGTTAGCCTACGATAGCATCTAGCACAAGCCCGAAAGCCGCATTTTATCTAGCTTTGTGCGGATTCTCCAGGGACGCTGCCCAGATATAGCTGGTAGGCCCTGTTCCCGGTTTCCTCCCAGTGCCGGTAGCCGATTCGACCCAGGGCGGCAGCCAGTTCGCGCCGTTCCCGCCTTGGCACCTGCAGGCCCACCAGAATACGTCCGTAGGCTGAGCCGTGATTGCGGTAGTGGAACATGGAAATATTCCAGCGCTGACCCAGCCCTGACAGGAACTTGAGCAGGGCGCCCGGGCGCTCCGGGAATTCAACCCGGTAAACCACCTCGTCATCCACCTCGCGGGGGGCGCGGCCACCCACCATGTAGCGGACATGCAACTTGGCCACCTCGTTGTGAGTCAGGTCTTCCGTCGGGTAGTCCTGTGCCTCCAGATCCCGCAGCAATCCCGACAGGTCGTCACCTCCCGGCACCACCGTGAGGCCAACGAATACCCGGGCCTGCTCGGCGCTGACGTAACGGTAATTGAACTCGGTGATGTTGCGCCGGCCCAGGGCCGAGCAAAAGCTGCGGAAACTGCCCGGCTGCTCAGGGATGGTGACACTGATGACCGCCTCGCGGTGCTCACCGATCTCGGTGCGCTCGGAAATGTAGCGCAGGCGGTCGAAATTGGTATTGGCACCGCTGACGATGGCCAGCAGATTCTGGTCCTGCACCCCGGTTCGCTCGACGTACTTCTTGAGCCCGGCAAGTGCCAGTGCGCCGGCGGGCTCGGCAATGCCGCGGGTGTCCTCGAAAATATCCTTGATGGCAGCACACATTTCGTCAGTGGACACGGTGATCACCTCGTCCACCGTGTCGCGGATTACCCGGAAGGTTTCCTTGCCAACCTGGGCCACGGCACAGCCATCGGCGAATAAACCGACCTCCTTCAGCGTCGCTCGCCGGCCCTTGTCCAGGGCCAGCTTCAGGCACGCGGCATCTTCCGGTTCCACCCCGACCAGGCGGGTCCGGGGCCAGACGTATTTGACAAAGGCCGCCACCCCGGCCAGCAGCCCGCCGCCGCCCACGGGCACAAACAGCGCGTCCAGCGGCTCCTGCAGCTGGTGCACGATTTCCATCCCCACAGTGCCCTGTCCGGCGATAACATCCGGATCGTCGAAAGGATGCACGTAGACCAGCCCCTTCTCCGCCACGACCTGCCGGGCGTGTTCCGCCGCCTCGTCAAAGGAGTCCCCGTGCAGGACTACCCTGGCGCCGCGATTGCGCACCGCGTCGACCTTGATCTGGGGGGTGGTGCGGGGCATGACGATCGTCGCCTTCACGCCCATTTTCTGCGCTGCCATGGCCAGGCCCTGGGCATGGTTGCCGGCGGACGCGGCGATCACCCCGCGGTCGCGCTGCTCCTGGCTGAGTTGCGCCATCTTGTTATAGGCGCCGCGCAGCTTGAACGAGAACACGGGCTGCAGGTCCTCGCGCTTGAGCCATACCCGGTTACCCAGGCGATGGGACATCAGCTGCGCTTCGTCCACCGGGGTCTCCCGGGCGACATCGTACACACGGGCATCGAGAATACGCTTGATATAGGACTGGGGCATGGCCGAATTCGCGAACTGGGGCAACGGGACCGGCCATAGTAAGGGACTTGCCGGGCTTTTTCAGCCCGGGGGTTTGGTATTTTTGGTGAAGCGACCACCCCCCTAACCTATAATGAGCCACGCCTGCCGACAGCACCTGCCGGCCGCCAGCGAGGAGACCGCATGACCCAGGACGAATTGAAACAGGCAGTGGCCGAAGCCGCCCTGGCCTACGTGCAGCCCAGACTCGAAAATGACTCGGTTGTCGGTATCGGCACAGGATCCACCGCCAACCGGTTCATCGATTGCCTGGCCGCAATCAAGGGCCAGGTCTACGCCACCGTGGCCAGCTCCGAGGCCTCCGCCGAGCGCCTCAAGTCCCACGGCATCCCGGTCTACGATCTCAACAGCGTCGACCAGGTGGATTTCTATATCGATGGTGCCGACGAGGCCAATCGCGCCCTGCAACTGATCAAGGGTGGCGGGGCCGCCCTGACCCGGGAAAAAATCGTCACCGCGGTGGCCCGGGAATTCATCTGTATCGCCGACGAAAGCAAACTGGTCCACACCCTGGGCGCCTTCCCTCTGCCGGTGGAGGTGATCCCCATGGCTCGCAGCCACGTGGCCCGCGAACTGGTCAAACTGGGCGGCGACCCGGTCTACCGCGAGGGCGTGGTGACGGACAACGGCAACATCATTCTCGACGTGTACAACTTCTCCATCCCGCAGCCGCTGGCCACGGAGCAGAAAATCAACGGCATTACCGGCGTGGTCACCAACGGCCTGTTCGCCCTCAAACCCGCCGACGTGCTGCTGCTCGGCACCCGGGACGGCGTCCGGACTCTCTATCCCGAATAGATTTCCGCTTTAATTTACGCATCGGGCGTGGGGTGGCGCGGTCAGGAGACGCCGTAAACCCATCCATGGGGGCTTGAGTTCGGCATCCATGCCTCACACACTCCTGACCGCGCCACCCCACGCCCGCTGCTAACATCCCACAAGCTATACGGCCAGGCTGCCTGCGATGCCAGCTTCGGGGGCCGACAGTGCTTTCAGGACCGTCGGCGGCCACGGATGGCCGCCGTCGAGCGCGCCATGGATGGCATGCTGTTAGCGTGTCCGGAAAGCACTGTCGGCCCCCGAAGCGGTTTTCCAGTGCGTCAGTCGAAGATCTTGCCGGGGTTCATGATGCCGTGGGGATCGAAGGCCTGCTTGATCTGGCGCATCAGGGCGATTTCCGCCTCCGAGCGGCAGTAGGTCAGGTAGTTCTTCTTCAGCAGGCCGACCCCGTGCTCGGCGGAGACGCTGCCGCCGTGCTCGCGCACGGCTTCGAATATTGCGGGGCTGACCGCGGCACAATGCTGCTGGAACTCTTCCTGGCTCAGGTCATCGGGCTTGAGGATATTGAGGTGAATATTGCCGTCACCGATATGGCCGTACCAGATGATCTCGTAATCCGGGTAGGCCGCCACCACCAGTTGCTCCACGTCCGCCAGCAGCGCGGGCACACCGGATACCACGGTGGAGATATCGTTCTTGTACGGGGTCCAGCGGGAGATCGTCTCGGAGATGTCTTCCCGCAGGCGCCACAGGTTCGCCGCCTGGGTCTCACTGCTGGAGATGGTACCGTCCAGCACCGTGCCCTGCTCCACGCAGTACTCGAACAGGGCCATCGCCTGCTCCAGCTGGTCCTCGTCGCCGCATTCGAACTCGATCAGGGCGTAGTAATCACACGCGGTGTCAAAAGGTCGCTGCAGGTCCTGGTGGGCAACCACCTTGTCCAGGGCCGCCTGGGAAAAAAACTCGAAGGCACTGAGTTCCAGCCGCGCCCGGCAGGCATCGAGAACCGCCATGATCGCCGCCATGCCCGGTGTGCCCAGCACCATCACCGCCTGCGGCCGGGGTCTGGCCGCCAAGCGCATGGTCGCCTCCACCACCACGCCCAGGGTGCCCTCGGCACCCACCACCAGCTGTCTCAGATCATAGCCGGCATTGTTCTTGATCAGGCCCCGGTTCAGGTCCAGCAGTTCGCCGGTGCCGGTGACCAGTTTGACTCCCGCCACCCAGTCGCGGGTCATGCCGTAGCGGATGACCTTGATGCCGCCGGCATTGGTGGAAATATTCCCGCCTATCTGGCTGGAACCGGCGGAGGCAAAATCCACCGGATAGAACAGGTCTCGTTCGTCGGCAAAGGCCTGCAACTGTTCAGTGATCACGCCGGCGCCGCAGCGCACGGTGCGATCCACCGGGTTGAAGTCCTCCAGCCAGGTCAACCGGTCCAGGGCCAGCACCAGCTCTCCCGCGGTCGCCACGGCGCCGGCACTGAGGCCGGTGCGACCACCCGACGGCACGAGGTGGATACCTTCGCCGGCCGCCAGCCGCACGATCTCCTGCACTTCCGCAATGCTGCCGGGCAGCACGACGGCCACGGGCGCGGGCTGGTAGACCCGGGTCCAGTCGCGGCCATAGCGCTGCAAGGCGTCCTCGTCAGTCAGCACCCGCTGTTCGCCGACGATGCTCTGAAGGCGCGGCACGATATCCTGGTGAAAATCGGTCATGGTCTGCTCCTGTCGTTACTGCCTGTTGCCGGAACGGTGCCCTGGTCCCCCGCAAACAGGCCGGCATGATATCATTCCACCCGGGGCGCCAGCTCTACCCTGATGGCGCCATAGACGCCGCATTCCGCTCTCGCGTACTATTTCATTATCCGCCCCGAAAGGCCCAGACCGGACGCCATAAGTGGCTGACAAAAAAGATATTTTCCTGGAAAAGCTGGTTGCCGAGCACAGCCAGGCCCTGGCGAACTACCTGGCACGGAAAATGGACAGTCCCGAGGATGCCGCCGAGGTGGCCCAGGAGGCCTTCCTGCGCCTGCACCGCCTGGAACAGCCCCAGTCCCTGGACAACGCCAGGGCCTTCCTGTTCCAGGTCGCCACCAACCTGGCTACTGACCAGTTGCGCCGGCGCAGCCTGCACCTGCGTTTCCTCAACCGGGAGAAGGCGCAGGTAACGCCGGGAGAACCGGCGGTGGGCATGACAGACAGCGCCGGTCCGGACCGTATCCTGGGCGCGCAGGAAAAGCTGGCGACGATATACAGCGCCGTCAACGAGCTGCCGTTCAAGGTCAAGCAGGCCTTCCTGATGCACCGCCGCAACGGTATGTCCTACCAGGAAATTGCCGCGGAGCTGGGGGTGTCGGTGTCCAGTGTGGAGAAATATATCCTGCAGGCGCTGAAACATTGCCGCGAACGGCTGGTCCAACGGTTTCCTCCGGAGGAAGACCCGACGGAAGGCTGATAAGCACTTGAGGGACGGGGCGTCTCGTCCGTTTAATACAGAGAACCAGAAGACAAAACGGGTAACAAAACCCGGTCGAGAACAAGGAACCAAAATGACCCATTACGGGGCGCAGCAGTATCGACAGCAGTGTGACCAGGCCATGGCCTGGGTAGCGCGCCTGCGCGCCGACCGGGTTTCGGACGATGACCGGCGGGCATTTGCCCTGTGGCTGGCCAGCGACCGGGCGCATCGCCGGGCCATGGACGAGGTACTGGACCTGTGGGAAGACCTGGCCGTGGTCCAGGCGTTGCCCTTTGACGAAGAGACCTATCGGGACAGGGGCCGCAACCGGCGCTGGCTGCTGGGAACCGCCGCGGCGCTGGCCGCCTGCCTGGTGGTCGCCGTGGCCCTGTGGCCCGGCAGCCAGAACACCACCCAGTTGCAGCTGCAGACGGCCGTGGGAGAGCAACACAGTTTCGAACTGCCCGACCAGTCGCGCCTGACCCTGAACACCGGCAGCCGTGCCAACGTCAGCTACGGCGATGCCGAACGCCATGTCGAGCTGATCCGGGGCGAGGCGTATTTCGAGGTCGCGAAAGACCCGAAGCGGCCGTTTAACGTGGATGCGGGTAGCGCCAGGGCCACGGCCGTGGGCACCGCGTTCAATATCCGTCGCGACGGTGATCTGGCCGCCATTACCGTCACCGAGGGCGTGGTACGGGTCACGGAACTTGGCACCACCGGCAACCGGGTACCCGCCGCGGACCTGCTGCGAGTCGATCAACGCGTGGTGGCCGGGCCGGCTGGGCTGGAACGCAGTGCCACCGTGGACACCGCACCCCTGGTGGCCTGGCGTAAGGGGGAATTGCTGGCGCGGGACATGACCCTGGCGGAACTCACCCGGGAACTGGAGCGCTACTGGGACACCCACATCCTGCTGGGGGATAACGACCTCGCCACCCGCACCGTCTCCGGCGTCTTTCGACTGGAGCAGCCGGATGCCATGCTGAATGCCGTGGCGCGCAGTCTGGACCTGGAAGTGGTCCGCCTGGACGACCGAACCGTGCAGTTGCTAGCGGTCCAGCGTTAGGATATAAAACTCCCCGAACGGCCGTGAAAGGCCAACACCACATTTCTGTATCACTAAGTTGCCGGCCAGCAAAGCAACTTGAGGTGCCATGTTTACCCATTTTGCGGCCCTTGCCGCGCCGCGCCGCTGGCGCCAGTTCGGGGGATTGAGCCTGCTGTGCTGTGCGCTGCTCGGCCTGACCCCGATTGCCCTGGGTAAACAGGCCACCACGAACTTTCTCATCGACGCCCGCCAGCTCTCCGGCGCCCTGATCCAGTTCAGCCGCCAGAGCGGCAAGGCGATCGTGTTTTCGGAGCGGCTCGCTCGCCAGGTGAGGGTCAGCCCGGTCACCGGCTGGATGAGTCCCGAGGCTGCCCTGGATAACCTGCTGGAGGACAGTGGCCTGGCCTGGGAAGAAGTGGAACCCCAGGTGATTGCAGTCTACCCCGCGGTCTGCCGGGCGGGTCGGGACTGCGAGGAGCCGCAGCAGACCCTGAGTAAATATCCCACTTTCCAGCCCGGTATAGAGGAAACCTACGTTTACGGTGACCTGGTTACCGGCTCGCGCATCCGACGTGCCGACTACCATGGCGCTATTCCGGTGGACATCATCACCGCACCTGACATCGAGTTGAGTGGCGCCCAGACATTGGGCGAGTTACTGAAATTCGTCCCGGCAGTGGCGGGCAATTCCATCAGTACCGCGATTTCCAATGGCGGCGACGGCACCGCCACCGTGACCCTGCGCGGCCTGCCCGCCAGTAATACGCTGGTGCTGATCAACGGCCGCCGGGTAGCCAATGACGGCCTTGCGGGCGAGTCGGTGGACCTGAACAGCATCGCGCCGGCGGCGGTGGAGCGTATTGAAATCCTGAAGGGCGGCGCCTCGGCGATCTATGGTTCCGACGCCATTGCTGGAGTGGTCAACGTGATCATGAAACGGGAGTTCACCGGCCTGCTGGCAGAGCTCTACTACGGCGAGGCCGAGGCGGGCGACCTGGAAACCACCAACCACACGCTGCAGTACGGCGCCAACCTGCCGCGCACCTCCCTGTTCGTCACCGCCACTCACTTCGAACAGGAACCGCTCTACAGCCGCGACCGGCGTATTTCCGCCAGTGCCGATACGCGCCGCTTTGGCGGCAGTGACGAGCGCTCCAGCGCCACCCCCGCGGCGCGGATTCAACTGCCGGGCGGAGACACCCTGATCGCGGGCGACAACGGCTACCGCCCGGCCACGGAAGAGGACCTGTATGACTTCCAGCAGGGCACCACGGCCGTGGTGCCGATGGAGCGAAACAGTGTCTACGCCAACCTGGCGTTCGATGTCAGCGAGCGCATCGTCGCCCTGCTCGACCTGCACTACCTGGAGACGAAGGCCATTGCCGAACTGGCACCAGCCCCGGTTTTTACCGCCTTCGAGGCCCGCCCGTTTACCATTTCAGCAGACAATCGCTTCAACCCCTTCGGGGTGGACCTGGAGGATGTGCGCCGCCGCCTGGTGGAATTCCCCCGCCGGAAGCAGCACAACGAGTCCGAAGTTTCCCGCGCTAGCCTGGCTCTGGAAGGTCTGGCGGCAGACTGGAACTGGGAGCTTGCCTACAGCTGGAGCCGCAGCGAGGCCATTGAGCGCACCACCAACCTGGTCAACGCCGACCACCTGCGTCGCGGGCTCGGGCCGGATTCCGCCTGCCGCGGCAGGGACATCGACGGCTGTGTCCCCATCAACCTGCTGGGCGGCCCGGGCAGCATCACCCCCCAGCAGGTGAGCTATCTGCGTGTGGACGGTGAGGTCGCGGGCTATTCCAGTCTGTCCACCGTGTCGGCGCATGTCAGCCGCGCTATTCTGCCGATGCCGGGGGGAACCGGGGACCTGGCCCTGGGGGGCGAGCACCGCCTCGAGGCCACCAGCAAAAAGCCCGACGCGCTGCTGGCATCGACCGGCACGCTGGGCGGCACCAATTTCGAAGCCACCCGGGGCGACCGTAAAATCACCGAGTTGTACGCCGAGGCACGGCTGCCGATGTGGCGCAGCGCGGGGGGCGGCAACGGGCTGGACCTGGACCTCGCCCTGCGCTACTCCGACTACAGCGATTTCGGCGACAGCACCAACCCGCGGGCGGCACTGCGACTGCAGCTGGGTCGCGAGTGGCTGTTGCGCGGCAACTTCGCCCGCGGTTTCCGCGCTCCCAGCCTGAACGAGCTGTACGAGGGCCAGACCGAGAACCAGGCCTTCCTGAACGACCCCTGTACCCAGGCCCACAACGTGGCCCTGTTGCCCGGCTGCACGCAACAGGCCGACCCCACCCGCAACCAGTTTCTCACCCTCAAGGGCGGTAATGCCGAGCTGGAACCCGAAACGGCCCACAGCGTCAGCGCCGGGGTGGTCTGGTCGCCCGAGTCAGCCAGCGGCCTGACCCTGTCCATGGACCTGTTCCAGATAGACCAGTATGACGTGGTATCGTCCAGCGCCCAGTACATTGTCAGCCAGAATGCGCGTTTCGGCGCCTTTGCAGGCCAGGTGGAGCGGGACGCGGCAGGTAACCTGACGCTGGTGGAGGCCACCAATGTCAATGTGGGCAGGCGCCGGGTACGCGGTGCCGACCTGGCCTTCAATTACCACCTGCCACGCCGCAGCTGGGGCCAGTTGTCCTTCACCGGCACCGGGGCCTACATCGCGGAGTACCTGGCGCGCAACGACGCGTCCGGACCGGAACTGGACCTGGCCGGCAGTTTCCGGGACGAGGCCTCTGAGGGACTGGGCGGGATACCCGAGTGGAAGGCACGCCTGGGCATGCGCTGGAAACACCGCCGCTGGCTGGGCTCCTACGACCTGTTCTACGTCAGCGAGATGGAAGAGCTGGTGCCCGGCACCGACCGCTTCCGGACCATCGACAGCTGGCTGGTGCACGATCTGCAGGTCAGCTACACCTTCCCGGTGCTGGCCGGCCTGCGCTGGGCGGTGGGGGTGGACAACCTGCTGGACGAGGAGCCGCCATTGGCGGCCTCGGCCTTTAACGACAATATCGACGGCCGTACCCATGAACTCAAGGGGCGATTCTGGTACACACGCCTGAGCCAGAGTTTCTAGGCAGACCCGGGAGAAAACGACAATGCCAACCGACTACCCTTCATCTCGAACCGGCAGCATGCCGCACCCGCACCGCTTCGGCAGAACCCTGCTGGCGAGTTTTTTCTGCCTGGTGGTCCCCACCTCGGCTGTAAGAGCAGCTGAGGGGGACACCATCCACCTGCGGGAGCTGATGACACCGGAGCAGTTGCAGGCCACCGGGGTGCACAGGCTCAGTGACGAGGAGCGGCGGGCGCTGGAACGGTGGCTGGAAGCCTATACCCGCGGCACCGAGACACCTGCGGCCAAAACCGAAGTTCCCCCGAGCGGGGCCGAACCCCCGGTCGCGGTGGTCCCGGCAGCACCGCCGAAGGCCGCCCCGGCAGCGCCGCCGAAGGTCGCCCCGACGGCACCGCCCAGGTCCGCCCCGGCAGAGCAGCCAGAGACCAAGGCTCCTGCCGCCACGAAGGCCGCTGCACCCGCGGTCGATGAAAACTTCGGTTTCCCGGAACCCGTCCGGGATAGCGATACGCCGGGCAATGAGTTGCATGCACAGGTGGTGGAGCCGTTCCGGGGCTGGAGCGGCAAGACCGTGTTCCGGCTGGACAACGGGCAGGTGTGGCGGCAACGGATCGCCGGCCGTTACACCTATACCGGAGACGATAACCGGGTGGTTATCCGCAAAAACAGCTGGGGCTTTTACGAGATGACCCTGGTCGCCGAGGACCGCACGGTGGGCGTCGCCCGGGTGAGGTAACGTATTTCGGGGACAGTTTACTTTTTTCCTGCGGAAAAAAAGTAAACTGTCCCCGAAATACAAAAAAAACGGGCCCGTGAGGGCCCGTTTTCAGGTCACTGCAGCTCGACTTACATGCTGAACTTCAGGCGAGCGTAGTAGAACCGGCCCAGGTAGTCGTAGATGGGCGCGGTATTGGCGGAGATTGACGGTACGAACGGCGGCTCCTCGTCATTCAGGTTGTTGACCCCGGCCGAGAAGGTGATGTTGTCCCAGGTATAGGACGCGAACACGTCAAAGTAGCTGACGGAATCTGCCTTCTTGTTGAACTCGTCAAAGCCGATCTGGTCATCGATCTCCATCTCGTCCAGGTAACGCCAGGACGCTGACACCGCCCAGTCATCCCTGGCCAGTGAGGCGGTCAGGTTCGACTTCCACTCCGGGTAGCCCACGAAGTCACAGACGTCACAGGCCACCTTGCCGGTGCGGTCATCCACCACGCCGGTATCGGTGGTCTGGGTCCAGTCGTCGAGGTAGTTGACCAGCCAGTCCGCACTGAGCACACCAATGCCGGTCTCCCAGGAGAAGGTGGCGTTGATGTCGTAGCCGGAGGTCTCGATGGTGTTCAGGTTCTCGTTGAGCAGGTCGAACCGCACCACGTCGCCGGCAGGTCCACGCGCGATACGATCGCACTCAGGCGCGGCCAGCCCGGGGGTGTTGTAACAGGTGTCGATCACGTCCGGCGGGTTCGGAGTCGAGATCGCGTCCTCGATTTCCACGTCGTAGTAATCGACCGTGAGCCGCGGGTTACCCCAGATTTCCGGGGTCAGCACGAAACCGATGGAGAAGTTATCCGAGGTTTCGGGCTCCAGCTCCGGGTTACCCCCCTGGGTGACCTTCAGCTGCGCCGCGGGCTGCACGTAGTCGGCGGACACGCCCTCTGACCGGCAGTTGGCGGCCACGACCGCGTTGGAGGCCTGGTTGACCGCGTTACAGGGGTCGGTCACACCGATGAAGTTATCGGCGTTGCCGCCGAACAGCTCCAGTACGTTGGGCGCCCGGAAACCGGTAGAGGCCTGGGCCCGGAAGGCCAGCATCTCCAACGGCGCCCAGCGGCCGCCCACCTTCCAGGTGGTCTCGTCGTAGTCTGAGTACTCGGAGTAGCGCACCGCCGCTTCCAGGGTCAGCTCCTGAGCCAGAGGCACGTCCGCCAGGATCGGCACATTGACCTCGGCGTAGACCTCATAGAGGTTGTAGCCACCGCGGGTGGGCTCGGCGAAGTTACCGCCGCTGTCGCCGTTGCCGACGATGCCCGAGGGGGTCACGCTGCCGTACTCGTCGCGCCACTCCACGCCCGCGGCGAAACCGAGACCGCCCGCCGGCAGGGAAATCAGTTCCGGCGTGCTGACAGTGGCAGCCAGGTGGAACATCTCGTACTCGGTCTTCTCGTGATCATCGAACAGGATGAAGTCCTTTTCCGCCTGGCTCTTGGGGCTGCGGCCGAAGGGATTGAAGGTCGGGTTACCGTTGCGATCCTTGGGACAGGAGGACACCAGTGCACAGTGCTCCGGGATCAGGGCGGTCTGCATATTGGCCACATTGAGCTGGCCGGAGGTCACCTCGGTCAGGCGCGATTGGCCCCAGGTGCCCCAGGCATCGAAGGACCAGTCGTCACCGATATCACCCTTGAAGCCGAAGGTGGCCTGCATGGTGTCGGAATCGTAGTCGAATTTCCGGTTGCCCAGGTCCAGGCCGCGATAGGCGAGCTGGAAGGTGTCGCCGCCCTCGGCCAGCTCACCCTCGGTAAGGATAAATTCCAGGGCATCCGCCGGGATATTGGGGTTGGTAATCGGCACCTGCAGCAGGTCGGTGAAGCGGCCCGCGGCGCCCTGCACGGGCAGCGGGGTGAAATTCAGCCGGCCCTGGCGGTGCTGGGCCAGGATGCTGGTGTAGGCCACCACGCCGTTGTCGAACTCCACTTCGCCGATGGTGCCGAAGTTGTACACCTGGGAAGCGTTGATGAGGCTGACGCCCGCACCGCCCGGGTCGTTGTAGTTGAAGCGGTGGTTGGTGTCCAGGATGGACTGGACACTGCCGTCCCCGGCCGAGCCGTTCAGGCCGCTGAGGCCGAACGTATCATAAAACTGGTAGCTGAGACCGGTCTCCGCATCGGGCTCGAAGATGATGCCGCTGTTGGGCAGCCGGCCCTGGGGTGGGATACCACTGCCTATCAGGGTCAGTACGCCGCCCGCACCGTCGCTGGCCTCGCCCAGATTGGGGATCTTGGACCAGTCGCGATCGAGGTAGTCCACGTTGTCCGTCTCGACGTAGGTGCCGCCGACGATGATCCGGCCGCGGGCGCCCTGGACACCGAACAGCATGCCGAAGTTGGTGGCCTCGCCGCCGTCCTCGGAGGGCGCGCCGTAACCGGCGGTAAACTCGAAGCCCTCGAAGTTGTCCTTGGTGATCACGTTGACCACACCGGCCACCGCGTCAGAACCGTATACCGCGGAGGCGCCGTCCGCCAGGACCTCGACGCGGTCGATCATGTTGATCGGGAAGGACTGCATGTCCACCGCCAGGCCCAGGGTGTCGCGGATGGTGTTGACCACCCGGCGGCCGTTCATCAGGACCAGGGTGCGTTCCGCCTCCAGGTTGTGAATCTCGACAAAGTTGGCGCCGCGGCCACCGTTGGCCTGGTTGCGGCCGGTGCCCTGGGAGCCGACCGACGGCAGACGCTGCAGCAGGTCCAGGGTGTTGAAGCTACCCACCTGCTCGATCATATCGCCGGAGGCGATAGCCATACCGCCAAGGTAGGATTCCGGGTTGCGGGAGATACGGGAACCGGTGACGACCACTTCCTCCAACGCTAACTCTTCCTGCGCGTTGGCGGCTGCGGGCACCATCAGTGCTGTGGTTAGACCCATGGCGGTGGAAACCGCGAGAGCCAGGCTTTTCTTCTTCATATGACTACCCCTGTTACGTGAAGAATGCTGTTATTTGTTATGTGGCGCGGTGCCACTAAACACAGACTCTAAACGAATAACGGCGGGACCACCTCAAGCGACCCGCCATATTTGTGACATATTCACACATTCGTTTTGGAACTATTCACACTCTGGGTGAAAAAGCCGGCAAATTACCGAGATAGGCCGAAACCCGCTGCAGGTACTGCTCGCGAATCGATGCGGACTCATTGGCCAGCTGGTGGCCGGCGTCGGGGAGATATTCGATGTGGCTGCCGGGAAACAGGCTGCCGATATGCTTCATGTTATAGCGCCAGGCGACGGTGTGGTCCTGCTGGCCCTGGATCACCAGCGCCGGCCCCACCCCCAGGTCGCGCAGCTCCAGGCCGGCCAGCCAGTTGCGCAGGGCGGCGAACCAGCGCAGGGGGGTGACACGACTCTGCAGCGGATCGTCTCTAACAAAGAGCAGGAAGGCCTCATCGGTTGAATTGCGGGCAAAACTGCGAGGGACCGAATCACGCAGCTTCCGGACCAGCGGGAAGGCCAGGTTGAGGGCGGTCCATTTCCCCGGCCGGATCAGGGGCGCCAGCAGCACCGCAGCGGCAAAGGGCCAGGGGTGATGGCGGGCGAACTCGATCAGTGCGGCACAGCCGGTACTCTGGGCCATAACCCACAGCGGCAGGGGCGGCAGGTCCACCGCCTGCAGGACGTCGTGCAGGGCGCGGCCGTACTGGGCGAACTCCTCGATAACCGCGGGTTGCCCGCTGGACAAGCCATGCCCCGGCAGATCAAAGCCCAGCACGTTGTAGCCCTGCTCCAGCGCCCAGCGGTACAGCTTGCCGTACAGGCCACAGTGATCGTAGTAGCCGTGCACGAGCACCAAGGTGCCGCGCGCCGCTGGAGCCAGGAACAGGTGAACCGCCAGGCGGAAGTTGCCGGAGGGCACCAGGCCACAATGGTGTTCCACTCCGGGCAGTTCGCTGGCCAGGTCGATACCGTAGAAGCGGCAGAATTCGAGCAGGGCCGGGGACGGTGCCCAGCCCAGGGCAAAGGGCGGCAGGGTATCACGCAGGGCAGCGAGGGATTCCTCGGTGGGCCGCGTAACCAGGTTCCGGGGCAAGAAACTGCCCGATCTCAGTTGACCTGCTGCTCCAGTTCACCGGCGTCGTAGGCGACCTGCATCGCCGCCAGGGAACGCACCTTGATCCGGTCCGCCTGGCCGGCGGTGCCGAAGGCCTCGTAACGGGCGATACAGATGTCGCGCATGGCTTCCTGGGTCTTGGCCAGGTACTTGCGCGGGTCGAATTCCGCCGGGTTCTGGGCCAAAAAGCGGCGTATCGCACCGGTTGAGGCCAGGCGCAGGTCGGTGTCGATGTTGACCTTGCGCACCCCGTGGCGGATGCCTTCCTGGATCTGCTCCAGCGGCACCCCGTAGGTCTCGGGGATGTTCCCGCCGAACTCGTTGATGACCGCCAGCCACTCCTGAGGCACTGACGAGGAGCCGTGCATCACCAGGTGGGTGTTGGGAATGCGCGCATTGATTTCCTTGATGCGGTCAATGGCCAGGATATCGCCGGTGGGCGGGCGGGTGAACTTGTAGGCGCCGTGACTGGTGCCGCAGGCGATGGCCAGGGCGTCCACCCCGGTGGCCTTGACGAATTGGGCCGCCTCCTCAGGATCGGTCAGCAACTGGTCGTGACTGAGCGTGCCGGCGGCGCCGATGCCATCCTCCTCACCCGCCTCGCCGGTTTCCAGTGAACCCAGGCAGCCCAGCTCGCCTTCCACCGACACGCCGCAGGCATGGGCCATCTCCACCACCGTGCGGGTGACCCGCGCGTTGTAGTCGTAGTCCATGGGGGTCTTGCCGTCCTCGCCCAGGGAACCGTCCATCATGACCGAGGAGAATCCCAGCTGGATTGAGCGCTGGCAGACCGCGGGGGACACCCCGTGATCCTGGTGCACCACCACCGGGATGTGGGGGAATTCCGACATGGCGGCTTCCATCAGCGCCCGCAGGAAGGGCGCGCCGGCGTACTTGCGCGCGCCGGCGCTGGCCTGCATGATCACCGGCGAGTTGGTGGTATCCGCCGCTTCCATGATGGCCCGGGTCTGCTCCAGGTTGTTGACGTTAAAGGCCGGCACGCCGTAGCCGTGCTCCGCCGCGTGGTCCAGCAATTGCCGCATGCTGATCAGTGCCATGTGCTTGTTCCTCTGTCTGCTTGATTAATCGGTTTCATGGGTCGCCGGCACGCTCTTCGAGCACCGCCACCGCCGGCAGGCGCTTGCCTTCCACATATTCCAGGAAGGCGCCACCGCCGGTTGAGATGTAGGACACCTGGTCGGCGATGCCGTACTTGTCAATGGCCGCCAGGGTATCGCCGCCCCCGGCCAGGGAAAAGGCGTCGCTGGCCGCAATCGCCCGGGCAAGGGCCTCCGTGCCGGCGCCGAACTGGTCGAACTCGAACACGCCCACCGGGCCGTTCCACAGTATGGTGCCGGCCTGCGCCAGGAGCCCGGCGATCTCCGCCGACGCTTGCGGGCCGATGTCAAAAATCATGTCGTCCTCGGCCACCTGGTCTGCCGACTTCAGTTCCGCCACTGCATCTTCCGAAAAAACCTTGCCGGTGACCACGTCCGCAGGCAGCGGGATATGGGTCTTTGCCATCAGGCTGCTGGCAGCCGGGATCAGGTCATGCTCGCACAGTGACTTGCCTACCGGCCTGCCGCTGGCGGCCAGAAAGGTATTGGCGATGCCGCCCCCGACCACCAGCTGGTCGACCTTGTCCGCCAGGGTTTCCAGCACGGTCAACTTGGTGGATACCTTGGAACCGCCCACGATGGCGACCATGGGCCGGGCCGGGTTGGACAGGGCCTGCTCCAGGGCAGTCAGTTCCCCCGCCAACAGCGGGCCGGCGCAGGCTACCGGCGCGTAACGCGCCACACCGTGGGTGGAAGCCTGGGCGCGGTGGGCGGTGCCGAAGGCGTCCATCACGAACACGTCGCACAGGGCAGCATAGGCGCGGGCCAGCTCCTCGTCGTCATTCTTCTCCCCCGGATTGAAGCGCACGTTCTCCAGCAGGGCCACCTCGCCGTCGGCCAGTTCCACCCCCTGGCGCCAGTCACTCACCAGCCGCACCGGCTGGCCCAGCAGATCGGACAGGTGATCCGCCACCGGGGCGAGGGAAAACTGCGAATCAAACTCGCCCTCGGTGGGACGCCCCAGGTGCGACATCAGGACCGGCCTGGCGCCGGCCGCGACCGCGGCCTCGATGGTCGGCAGGGCGGCGCGGATACGCGCGTCGGAGCTTACCGCACCGTCCTTGATCGGTACGTTGAGATCCTCGCGGATCAGGACCCGCTTGCCGGCGAGGTCCAGGTCGGTCATCAGCTTCACGTTGAGCGCCATGGTGCAATCCTTGTCGCGGTTACTTCAGGCGGCCCCAGAGGTCGGCCACATCCAGCATTCGGTTGGCGTAACCCCACTCGTTGTCGAACCAGGTCAGCACCTTGACCAGGCGCCGCCCGCTGACCCGGGTCTGGCTGGCATCGACCACGCTGGAGCGGGGGTCGTGGATAAAATCACAGGAGGCCAACGGCTCCTCAGTATAGCCCAGCACGCCTTCGAAATCGTGCCCGGCGGCCGCGGCCAGGGCCGCATTGACCGTCCGGGCGTCGGTGTCAGTCGCAACCTGTACCGTCAGGTCCAGCGCCGAGACATCCAGTGTCGGCACCCGCAGTGCCTGGGCCGTGAAGCGGCCGGCCATCTCCGGCAGCAGCCGCGCGACACCGAGCGCCAGTTCCGTGTCCACCGGAATGATGGACTGGGAAGCGGCGCGGGTTTTGCGCAGGTCGGTGTGGTGATAGGCATCCAGCACGGGCTGGTCGTTCATGGCCGAGTGAATGGTCGTGATGGTGCCGTACTCGATGCCCAGGGCGCGGTCCAGGGCCCTGATAACAGGCACGATACCGTTGGTAGTGCACGACGCATTGGACACGAACCGGTGCTCCGCCCGCAGCGCGCCGTGATTGACGCCGTACACCAGGGTGGCGTCCGCATCCCCCTGGGCGGGCTGGGACAGCAGCACCTTCCCGGCGCCCTGGGCCAGGTGCAGCTCCGCGGTCTCGCGGTCATTGAACGCGCCGGTGCACTCCATGACCAGGTCCACAGCCAACTCGCCCCAGGGCAGGCCGGTAATCTGTTCGCTGCGCAACAGGCGGATTTGCTGGCCGGCCACCTGCAGGCTGTCGTCGGTGCCCACAACCGCTTCCCGCAGGCGTCCGTGAGTGGAGTCGTAACGGGTCAGGTGGGCCACGGTGCGGGCATCGGCCAGCTCATTGATCGCCACCACCTGCATGACCTCGCGCAGGGGGCTCTCCAGCAGGGCGCGGAGGATACTGCGCCCGATTCTGCCGTAGCCGTTGACTGCCAGGCGCAACACGCCGCTAGTCCTGGAACAGGACGTCTTCCACGGCGGCGACCACGTTGTCCACGGTGAAACCGTATTCGCGCATGAGTTCGCCGGCCGGCGCCGACTCACCAAAGGTGGTCATGCCGACCACGCGCCCATCCAGCCCCACGTACTTGTACCAGTAGTCCTGGTGTGCCGCCTCGACGGCCACCCGGGCCAGCACATCGCTGGGCAGGACCTGCTCGCGGTAGTCAGCGTCCTGGGCCTCGAACACCTCCGCACAGGGCATGGATACGACACGCACCTGCTGGACCTTATCGGCCAGCCGGGCGGCGGCCTCCATCGCCAGCTGGACCTCGGAGCCGGTGGCGATAATGATGGCGTCCGGCCGGTCTTCGCTGCCCGTCAGGACATAGGCGCCGCGCGCGATTTCCGCCACCTGCGCGGCGCTGCGCTCCTGGTGCGGCAGGCCCTGGCGGGAAAAGACCAGCGCGCTGGGTCCCTCGGTGCGCTCAATGGCGGCCTTCCAGGCCACGGCGCTTTCCACCGTGTCACAGGGGCGCCAGGTCTGCATGTTGGGAGTGGCGCGCAGGGCGGTCAGCTGCTCAACCGGCTGGTGGGTCGGACCGTCCTCGCCGAGACCGATAGAATCGTGGGTATACACAAATATCGAGCGCAGCTTCATCAGCGCCGCCATGCGCACCGCGTTGCGGGCATACTCCATGAAGATCAGGAAGGTCGCACCGTAGGGAATGAATCCGCCGTGCAGGGCGATGCCGTTCATGATGGCCGACATCGCAAATTCGCGCACACCGTAATAAATGTAGTTGCCGCTGGCCTCATCGGCGCGCACGGCCCGGGACTCACTCCACAGGGTCAGGTTGGACCCCGCCAGGTCCGCCGAGCCGCCCAGCAACTCGGGCAACAACGGCCCGTAGGCGTTGAGACAGTTCTGGGAGGCCTTGCGCGAGGCGATGCTCTCTCCCGCAACCTGGCAGGCGCCGATATAGGCGTCGGCCTGCTCCGAGAATTCCGCCGGCAGGTCGCCCGCCAGGCGACGGCGCAGTTCAGCGGCCAGTTCCGGGTGTGCCTCGGCATAGGCATCCATCGAAAACTGCCAGGCGGCCTCCGCCTCGGCGCCGCGCTGGCGCGCGTCCCAGCCGGCGTAGATGTCCGCGGGGATTTTAAAGGGGGCGTAACGCCAGCCGATGGCCTCGCGGGTGGCGGCGACCTCATCCGCACCGAGGGGAGCGCCGTGGCAGGACTCGCTGCCTTCCTTGTTGGGCGCACCCTTGCCGATCACGGTCTTGCAGCAGATCAGCGTGGGCCTGCCGGTCTCCGCAACCGCCTCCTCGATAGCCGCCCGTACGGCCTCGCTGTCATGGCCATTGACCGACTGGATCACGTGCCAGCCATAGGCGGTGAAGCGGGCCGGGGTGTCGTCGGTAAACCAGCCCTCGACCTCACCGTCAATGGAAATTCCGTTGTCGTCATAGAAGGCGACCAGTTTGCCCAGGCCCAGGGTGCCCGCCAGGGAGCAGGCCTCGTGGGAGATGCCCTCCATCATGCAGCCGTCCCCGAGGAACACCCAGGTGCGGTGGTCGATCACCTCGTGTCCGGGCCGGTTGAACTGGGCCGCCAGCACTTTTTCCGCGATTGCCATACCCACCGCGTTGGTGATGCCCTGGCCCAGCGGGCCGGTTGTGGTCTCCACACCCGGCGCGTAGCCGTACTCGGGGTGGCCCGGGGTTCGGGAGTGCAATTGCCTGAAATTCTGCAACTCCTCCAGCGGCAGTTCGTAACCGGTCAGGTGCAGCAGGGAATACACCAGCATGGAACCGTGCCCATTGGAGAGCACAAAGCGATCCCGGTTGGGCCAGCCGGGGTTGCCCGGGTTGTGGCGATGAAAATCGTTCCACAGGACCTCGGCAATATCCGCCATGCCCATGGGGGCGCCCGGGTGGCCACTGTTGGCCTGTTGCACCGCATCCATACTCAGGGCGCGGATGGCGTTGGCGAGGTCTAGGCGGGACGGCATGCTGTTCTCCAGGGAAAGGGCTGCGGGGGAGCGATTGCAAAGGGGCGCTATTTTCGCGTAAGTGCCTGGTTACGGCAATCTTTCTGGCGGAATATTGCCCAATCCACAGGCTGCGAGTCCTATATCAAAAAGTTTTGATATAGTTTGAAAAGCTGGTAAAATCCCCCGCCATGTCATTACTCGCGGAAGCCATGCAGTCCCCGGACGACGCCCCGGAGCAGCAGATCGACGCCCTGGCCCACCTGTGCAAGGCCAGCGCCGATCCCCTGCGCCTGCAGGTACTGCGTATCCTGAGCAGGGATTCTTTCGGGGTATCGGAGCTGTGCGGGATCTTCGACATTCGCCAGCCCGCCCTGAGCCACCACCTGAAGGTGCTGGCCGGCGCGGGGCTGGTGGCAACCCGCCGGGAGGGCAACTCGATATTCTACCGCCGCGCAGAGCTGGGCCAACGGCGGGAGCTGGCGGCACTGCAGTCGCAGTTATTTGCCAGCCTGGACCAACTGGCCCTGCCCGCGCCCGTCGCGAAGCGGCTGCATGAACTGCAGCGCCACAGGGAAGAGAACTCGCGTACGTTCTTCCGCGACAACGCAAACAAGTTCGTGGAACAGCAGGATCTCATTGCCAGCTACGAGCAATACGCACAGACCGTGGCTGAGGGCCTGCGCAAGGCACCGCTCAGGTACAACGCCCTGGCCCTGGAAGTGGGCCCCGGAGACGGCCGCTTCCTGTTGGAGTTGGCACCCCGCTTCGAGCGCGTGGTGGCGGTGGATACCGCTGCCGAAATGCTGCAGCAGGCGCGCGAGAGAATAGAGGGGGCGGGGCTGGATAACGTGGAGCTGGTCCACGGCGACACCCGCAGCGCGGCGCTGACGGGGCTGGCGGCGGACTGCATCATCGTCAATATGGTGCTGCACCATACCCCCAGGCCGCAGGAAGTGATTGCCGACGTGGCCGGTTTGCTGCGGCCGGGCGGCGTGGTGGTCATCACCGACCTGTGCAGCCACGACCAGGCCTGGGCCCGCGAGACCTGTGGCGACCTGTGGCTCGGCTTTGAGCCCGAGGACATCACCGGCTGGGCCGTGGACGCGGGGCTGCGGGACATCGCCAGCGAGTACCTGGCGCAACGTAACGGATTTCAGATACAGGTCCGCCTGTTTGGCGCACCTGAACAGTAAAAGGAAGGAAACCCTATGAGCGAATATGCAATCTTCACCTCGGAATCCGTGTCCGAGGGACACCCCGACAAAATGGCGGACCAGATCTCCGACGCCATCCTGGACGCCATTCTGGCGGATGACAGGGACGCCCGGGTGGCGGTGGAAACCATGGTCAAAACCGGCATGGCGGTGATTGCCGGTGAGGTGACCACCTCGACCTACGTGGACCTGGAGGACGTGGTGCGCCAGGTGATCCTGGACATCGGTTACAACAGCTCCCGGGTGGGCTTTGACGGCGCCTCCTGCGCGGTGCTGAACGCCATCGGCAAGCAGAGCCCGGACATCGCCATGGGCGTGGACGAGGGCGAGCAGAAAGAGCAGGGCGCGGGTGATCAGGGCCTGATGTTCGGCTACGCCACCAACGAGACCGACGTACTGATGCCGGCTCCGATCTACTACTCCCACCGCCTGGTGGAAAAGCAGGCGGAACTGCGCAAACACGGCGTCCTGCCCTGGCTGCGCCCGGACGCCAAGAGCCAGGTGACCCTGCGCTATGAGGACGGCAAACCGGTGGCTATCGACGCGGTGGTCCTGTCCACCCAGCACGACGAGGACATCGCCCAGAAGGACATCCACGAGGCGGTGATGGACCTGATCATCAAGGAGACCCTGCCCGCCGAGTGGCTGCACGCCGATACCCGCTTCCACATCAACCCCACCGGACAGTTCATCATCGGTGGTCCCGTGGGCGACTGCGGCCTGACCGGACGCAAGATCATCGTCGACACCTATGGCGGCATGGCCCGCCACGGCGGCGGCGCCTTCTCCGGTAAGGACCCCTCCAAGGTCGACCGCTCCGCCGCTTACGCCGGCCGCTATGTGGCCAAGAATATCGTCGCTGCCGGCCTCGCCCAGCGCTGCGAGATCCAGGTCTCCTACGCCATCGGCGTGGCCCAGCCCACCTCCATCTCGGTCAACAGCTTTGGCACCGGCAAGCTGACCGACGACCACATAGCCGACCTGGTGCGGGAGCACTTCGACCTGCGGCCCAGGGGCCTGGTGGACATGCTGGACCTGAAACGGCCGATTTACCGCAAGACCGCGGCCTACGGTCACTTCGGACGCGAGGATGCGGATTTTACCTGGGAACGCACTGACAAAGCCGAACTGCTTAACGCGGCACTGTAAGGAGTCGTTGGACATTTGGGGTCAGTGGACATTTGGGGTCAGAGTAAAAATATGCATTTGAGAGCATTTGGGGTCAGAGTAAAAAAGGGCTCTGACCTGGACATTTGGGGTCAGAGTAAAAATATGCATTTGCATTTGGGGTCAAAAAAAAAGGGCTCTGACCTATTTTTACTCTGACCCCAAATGCAGATGACACGCTACCGTTTCACCAATGAGGAACAGACAATGAGCACTGCAGAAAAACTGGACACCAAGACCGACTACAAGGTCGCCGACATTTCACTGGCCGACTGGGGCCGCCGCGAACTGGACATCGCCGAGGGCGAGATGCCCGCCCTGATGGCACTGCGCGAACGCTACCGTGACAGCCAGCCGCTGGCCGGCGCCAGGATCCTCGGCTGCATCCACATGACGATCCAGACCGGCGTCCTCATCGAAACCCTGATGGAGCTGGGGGCGGAAGTGCGCTGGTCGAGCTGCAATATCTTCTCTACCCAGGACCACGCCGCCGCCGCGATCGCCGCGGCCGGTGTCCCGGTATTCGCCTGGAAAGGCGAGACCGAAGAAGAATATGACTGGTGCCTCGAGCAGACCATTCTCAAGGACGGCCAGCCCTGGGACGCCAACATGGTACTGGACGACGGCGGCGACCTGACCGCCATGTTGCACGAGAAGTATCCCCAGATGCTGGACAACATTCACGGCATCACCGAGGAAACCACTACCGGCGTGCACCGCCTGCAGGAGATGCTGGAAGCCGGAACCCTGAAAGTGCCGGCCGTGAACGTCAACGATTCCGTCACCAAGTCCAAGAACGACAACAAGTACGGCTGCCGGCACAGCCTGAACGACGCCATCAAGCGCGGCACCGATCACCTGCTGGCGGGCAAGCGGGCACTGGTGATCGGCTACGGTGACGTGGGCAAGGGTTCTGCCCAGTCCCTGCGCCAGGAAGGGATGATCGTGCGCATCAGCGAGATCGACCCGATCTGCGCGATGCAGGCCTGCATGGACGGTTTCGAGGTGGTGTCACCTTACGTCGACGGCGTGAACGACGGCACGCCCGGCTGCGTTAACTCAGGGCTCCTGGGCAACACCGACCTGGTGGTCACCACCACCGGTAACTACAACGTCTGTGACGCCAACATGCTCAAGGCGCTGAAATGCGGCGCCGTGGTCTGCAACATCGGCCATTTCGATAACGAGATTGATACCGCCTTCATGCGCCGCAGCTGGGAGTGGGAAGAGGTCAAGCCCCAGGTGCACAAGGTGTACCGCGACCGGGCCGCCAACGATCACCTGATCCTGCTGTCCGAGGGCCGCCTGGTCAACCTGGGTAACGCCACCGGCCACCCCTCGCGCATCATGGACGGCTCCTTCGCCAACCAAGTACTGGCCCAGATTTATCTCTACGAGCGCAAGTTCGCCGATCTTGAACCGGAGATGAAGCCCGCGGCCCTGGCGGTGGAAGTGCTGCCCAAGAAACTGGACGAGGAAGTCGCGGCCCATATGATCGGCGGCTTCGGTGCCGTTCTCACCCGCCTGACCCCGGAACAGGCAGAGTACATCAACGTCAGCCTGGACGGCCCGTTCAAGCCCGAGAGCTACAAGTACTGATATGGCAGGCAGTAAGGCCAGTATCAGCTTCGAGTTCTTCCCGCCCCGCACGGAGGCGGGAAGAACCCGGCTGACGGATGAGACCACGCCTGCCCTGCAGGCACTGGACCCGGCGTTCTTCTCGGTGACCTACGGCGCCGGCGGCACTACCCGGGAGACCACCAAAGAGATAGTCACCACGCTGATCGGCCGCGGTCACGAGGTCGCCCCGCACATGAGTTTCGGCGGCGATGGCGAGGACACTATCCGCGAGTTGCTCCGCGCCTACCAGCGGGCGGGCGCAACACGCCTGGTGGCCCTGCGCGGCGATATGCCCTCAGGCATGGGGGCCGCGACCCAGTTGGTATACGCGAACGAACTGGTGGAGTTCGTGCGCCGGGAGACCGGTGACCACTTCACCATCTCGGTGGCCGCCTACCCCGAAATCCATCCCGAGGCGATCAGCTACGACCGGGACATCGAGTATCTCAAGGGCAAATTCGACGCCGGTGCCGACAACGCCATTACCCAGTATTTCTACAACGTCGAAGCCTATTTCTATTTTCTCGACCGCTGCGCGGCCATCGGCATCGACCAGCCCATTTACGCGGGCATCATGCCGATCACCAACTTCGCCAACCTGGCGCGATTCTCGCGCAACTGTGGCGCCGAGATTCCCCGCTGGATCTGCCAGCGCATCGAGGCTTTCGGCGATGACCAGGACAGCATCCGCAAGTTCGGCGTCGAAGTGGTCAGCCAGTTGTGCCAGACTCTGCTGGAGAGTGGTGCGCCCGGCATCCACTTCTACACCATGAACCAGGTGGAACCGACCCGGGAGATCTACAACAACCTGGGCCTGTAGGGCCGGAGGGTGCATGCGGGTACCGAGAATTTTCACTGCCCAGCCTCTGGCTCCGCATGGCCAGTTTCAGCTGGAACCCGGTCCCAGCCAGCACCTGTCGCGGGCCCTGCGCATGGGGCCGGGGGACCGCCTCACCCTGTTTGATGGCGGCGGCGGCGAGTACCCGGCAACCATCAGCGCGGTAGACAAGAAGGCAGTCCGGGTGCAAACCTCGGAGCACGTACAGGTCGAACGGGAATCGCCCCTGGCGGTGGAGCTTGGCATCGCCATATCCCGCGGTGAACGCATGGACCTGGTTATCCAGAAAGCCACGGAACTCGGCGTAACGGCGATCGCACCGCTGTTCTCGGAGCGCACCGAGGTCCGGCTCAAGGGCGAGCGCGCCGGGCGCAAGCAGCAGCACTGGCAGCAGATCGCGGTCAGCGCCTGTGAACAGTGCGGCCGCAACCGGGTACCGGCCATCGCCGCCCTGATGAACCTGGAAGACTGGGTGGGCCAGGTAGAGGCCCGGTGCCGCTTCGTGCTGCATCACCGGGCCGGGCCGGGCGGCGAGTCCGGCAGCAGGCCCGATAGCGCCGCCCTGCTGGTGGGTCCGGAGGGCGGCCTCAGTGACGGTGAAATCTCGGGCGCGCTGGCGGCGGGTTTCGAGGCCATGCAGCTGGGTCCGCGGGTACTGCGCACCGAAACCGCGCCGCTGGCGGCGCTGGCCATCCTCCAGGCGCGCTGGGGGGATATGGGCCCGGGCGACTGATCGCGCGCCCGGGACTCAACAGGACCGGCCGCTGCCGGCGGAACTCAGGGCATGGACAGGACGTCGCACTCCAGCTGGTCCAACACTTTCTCCACCGTATTGCCGTTGATGGCCGCGGCGAGGCCGCTGCGACCCGAGTTGCCCACCACCACCAGGCTGGCTTCGATGGCCCGGGCGCGGTCGACAATCACTTCCTCGGGCTCGCCGATCTGGATATGGATGCGGTCGCTGTCAACGCCGCACTGCTCCATCAGGGCCTTGCGGTCCGGCATCGCCTTGAGTTTCTCGAAGGCGTTGACGAAGTGAATCTCGGCGTCGGTACTGTCCATCAGCTGGCGGCTGAAGTCGAGGATGTGCCGGTTCAATTCGCGATAGGACTCTTTTTCGGTGCGCAGGTCGATGGCCGCCAGGATACGCCGTACTTCCTTCTGGCCATTACCCTTGACCAGCAGCACGGGGCAGTCGCACTCGCGGATCAGGGTCCAGTCCGAGGTGCGGTTGAGGATACGCTCGCGGTTGCTGTGCGGATAGGACGACTTCAGGACGGCATCTACCGCGTTGCGACGGGAAGCGCGTACCACCCCGTCGTACCAGTCCTTGCCCCATTCCACCTCGATGTCGACCTTGACGCCGCGTTGTTCCACATCGGCGACCAGTTCCTGCAGCCGCGATTTCTGCTCAGCAATGCGCCGGGCTATCTCATCGGATTTATTAAGACCGGGATCGATTTCGCCATAGATACAGGCGTACAGGTGAACGATGACATTACCCCGGTCAGCGGTTTGGGCCGCACGCTCCAGCGCGGGCTGCTCCTCTCGGGTCGGGTCGAATACAACTAACAGTTTTTGTGCGTCCATGACTCACCTCACTCCACATGGTTACTCATGGCTATATTGTGCTGTCAGGAATTAGAATTCACATACTAAAGTGCTGATTTCACTGGATTTTCTTGATCTGGGTCAAGGGATTGGCGGACGCCCGTCAGGGCGCCTGTTGCTCCGCCCAGCGCGCGTGGCTCCACTCCAGGAACTCTGCCACCGAGTTCACCATGTGGTCGGTGCGGATGGAGTGAAAAATCTCGAAGGCATGCTGGGCGCCGGGCAGCTCACCGTAGGCGACCGGGTTGCCGGACACCGCCTGCAGGTGCGAAACAAAGACGCGCGCCTCCTCCACCCACACCAGCGAGTCGTGGCTACCGTGGATCACGAAGAAGGGGGGCGCCGCCGGGTTGACCTGGCTGAGGGGCGAACCCTGGTCCCACAATTCGCGGTTTTCGTCTTTTGAGCACTGCATCACCTTGTCGCCGATCATGCCGTCCATGGACATGCCGACGCGGATATCAAAGCGATCCAGGAAATCGTAAACGCCATAGAACGGCACTGCCGCCTGCAGCGTCGTATCGGCATCCTCAAAGCCGGGCTGCCACTCGGCCAGGTTGGGCGTGAGAGCCGCCAGGGATGACAGGTGGCCGCCGGCGGAGCCGCCGGTGATCGCGATAAAATCGGGGTTGCCACCGTAGTCGGCAATGTTTTCGCGCACCCAGGCGATGGCTTTTTTCACATCGATGATATGGGCAGGAAAAGCGGCCTTGGGGCTCAGGCGATAGTTGATCGACACGCACAACCAGCCGCGCTCGGCCATGTGGTACATCAGGGGCTTGGCCTGCTCCTGCTTGTCACCGATGATCCAGGCCCCGCCGTGCACCTGCAACAGGACCGGAAAGCCCCCCTCGCGGGGATTGCGCGGCTGGTAGATATCCAGCAGGTTGCGCTTGCCGGCATCGCCATAGGGCAGGTGGGTGTGCAGTTGCACGCCCGGACGCCGGTAGTGAAAGGGGCGCAACCAGTGCCGCTGTACGATGTCACTGCGCAGCTGGCGCTGGCGCTCCACCGGAATCTCGCTGCGGAAATCCTCACCCAGGGCACGCCGCAGGGCGCCCTGCAGGTACTGGGGAGTATCCATGGCCTGGCCCAGCAGGTACAGCTTGCCCAGCCAGGACAGGGCGAACAGGGCCAGCCCGCACTGGGCCAGGGGATCGTCGAACACGCCGGCAAACGCCAGCACGGCCGTCAGCGCCAGCTGCCACACCAGGTTGATGGCCGCGAGCTCACCCGACAACCAGCCCAGCAGGAAATACACGGGCACCATGAAGTACAGGCGCCGGGCCTGTACGATCGCCACCAGCGTGGCTATCGCGCCGAATACCGCCAGAAAAAAATACACACCCGCCCAGCTCACTGGCAAACCTCCAACCGTCAAAAAGTTCCCATTCTAGGGTTGATCCGCGTTCATGGCGAGGCGCTTGCGCCCATAATGGCCATTGCGTAACGTAGTCCCTCTCGAATCACCAACGAAATCGGCGGTAGCGCGGTATGGCAATCAAGATCGGTGTGGTAATGGACCCCATTGCCGACATCAACTACAAGAAGGACAGCACCATGGCCATGCTGTGGGCGGCGCAGGACCGCGACTGGCAGCTGTATTACATGGAGCAGCACGACCTGTACCTGGACCGGGGCGTGGCCCGGGCGAAAATGGCCGCCCTGCAGGTGTTCCGGGATCCGGCCAGGTGGTACCAGCTGGACGAGGTGGAGGACCGGGAACTGGCCGAGCTGGACGTGATCCTGATGCGGGTGGATCCGCCCTTCGACAACGAATACATCTATACCACCTACCTGCTGGAGGAAGCGGAGCGGCGTGGCACGCTGATCGTCAACCGTTGCCAGAGTCTGCGGGACTGCAATGAGAAAGTGTTTGCCACCCGGTTTCCCCAGTGCTGCCCGCCGCTGCTGGTCAGCGCCGACAAGCAGCGCCTGCGTGCCTTCCACCGCGAGCACGGCGACGTGATCTTCAAACCACTGGATGGCATGGGCGGCGAGGCCATCTTCCGGGTCCGCGACAGCGATCCCAATCTCAGCGTGATCCTGGAAACCCTGACCGGCCACGGCCGCCAGACCATCATGGCACAGAAGTATATTCCCGAGATCAGCGAGGGCGACAAGCGCATCCTGGTTATCGGCGGCGAGGTCCTGCCCTATTGCCTGGCGCGCGTACCCCTGGCGGGGGAGAGCCGCGGCAACCTGGCGGCAGGCGGCGAGGGTCGGGCGCAACCGCTGAGCGATCGGGATCGCTGGATCGTGGAACAGGTCGCGCCCTCATTGAAAGCCCTGGGACTGATCTTCGTCGGCCTGGACGTGATCGGCGATTACCTCACCGAAATCAATGTCACCAGTCCCACCTGTATCCGCGAGATCGACGCCGCCTACGATCTGGACATCGGCGGCCAACTGATGGATTGTATAGCCCAGCAGCTTGCAAACCGGGGGTAATCCGGCCGGGTGTATTACGTCGGGGACGACAGGGACAACAACCAGCGCCTGGGCAGGGCGATCGCGATCGCCTGCGCCCTGCACGTGGCGCTGATTTTCGGCCTGGGATTCGACCTGCCTGAGCCGGGTAGCTATCAGCGCCAGATCGAGGTCACCCTGGCCCTGGATCCCAGCCGACGGGCCCCCGACGAGGCCCGGTTGCTGGCCCAGGCCAATCAGCAGGGTCGCGACGAACAGCGGGAAATCAGCGAGCCCGAACCGGCCAACCCACCACCGCCGCAGGAGTTGCAGCGCACACGCGATGAACGGGAGCCCCTGGCAACCACCGCGGACGCGCGCCTGGTGGACCCGCACGAGGCCAGCCGGGGCGATCCGGAGGTGGCGCGCATCGACCGCGAGCTGGAGCAGCTGGAGGCCGAGCTGAACCAGCAGACCCAGGCCTACGCCCAACGACCCAGGGTCCGACGTCTCACCTCCGCATCCGCCCGGCAGGCGGCCGACGCCGCCTACCTGCACGACTGGCGCCTGCGCCTGGAGGCAGTGGGCACTCACTATTACCCCGAGGCCTCCCTGCGCTACGGTATCTACGGCAGCCTGCGGCTGCTGGTGGTCATCCGCCACGACGGCAGCCTGGAGGACGTCCGGGTGCTGTCCTCTTCCGGTTACGCGGTGCTGGACCAGGCGGCGGTCAAAATCGTGCGGCTGGCGGCGCCCTACGCGCCCTTTCCGCCGGAGCTGCGCGCCACCACGGACAAGCTGGAAATCGTGCGTACATGGCAATTCCAGGAAAACGGGCTAAGCTCAGAATGACGTTCCCGGATGAACCAGAACGGCCCGCTCAGAGGAGCCAGCGGTACGATCATGACACCTGCCAGGTCCAGCGACACGCCGAGAAGCAGTGACTGCCTGCGGGATCATTTCTTGCTGGCCATGCCGGGACTGACCGGGGGCATCTTCTCCCACAGCGTCACCTATATCTGTGAGCACGGCGAGAGCGGCGCCATGGGTATCGTGATCAACCAGCCCCTGGACCTGTCGGTAGCGGAAATTTTCGAGCACCTGCAGATAACCCCACGGGACGATTTTTCCAGCACCCCGGTCATGGCCGGGGGCCCGGTCCAGATCGATCACGGCTTCGTGCTGCACCGCGGCTCCAGCGAGAACTGGGAGGCCACCATCCGGGTCACCCCGGAAATTTCGCTGACAACCAGCCGCGACATCCTGCGCGCCATCGCCGCCGGGACCGGCCCAAGGGATCACATCATTGCCCTCGGCTATGCCGGCTGGGCGGCGGGACAGCTGGAACAGGAGCTGGCGGCAAACAGCTGGCTGACCCTGCCCGCCGACAACGATGTGATCTTCGCCACGCCCGCGGACCAGCGCCTCAACGCCGCCGCGGCCAAGATCGGCGTCGACATGAACCTGATCTCGGGTCAGGCGGGACACGCCTGATCGCGTGAAGGCGGCCCCGGGCACCATCCTCGCTTTCGACTACGGCCTGCGCCAGATCGGCGTGGCGGTGGGCAACACCGTGCTCGGCACCAGCCAGCCACTGGCGATACTGAAGGCTCGCGACGGGGTGCCTGACTGGGCCCGGGTCCAGGCGCTGATCGAGGAGTGGCAGCCGCAACAGCTGCTGGTGGGTGAGCCCCTGAACATGGACGGCAGCGAGTCAGAGCTGTCGCGCCGCGCCGCCAGGTTCGCCCGCCGCCTGGAGGGCAGGCTGGGGCTGCCGGTCACACTGGTGGATGAGCGCCTGACCAGTTTCGAGGCCAAGCAACTGGCGGCGGAAGCCGGGCATGACGGCGACTACAGGGCCGCGCCGGTGGACAGCGTGGCGGCGCAGCTGATCCTCGACAGCTGGCTCGCAAGCCAGGGCGACTAGCGGCGGATAAAGGTGCCCTTGTCTTCCTGGTCGTCGTAGGTCAGCTGGTCGCCGCCGAACGTGGTCTGTGTTTTCTCGTGCATCTTGATTTTCAGGCGGACATCGTTGGCGGAGTCTGCGTGGCGGATCGCATCCTCCTTGCTGATACGCCCTTCCGCGTAGGCGATGAACAGGGCCTGGTCCAGGGTCTGCATACCCTCCTCGGTGGAGCGGGCCATCAGTTCCTTGATCAGGTGTACCTCACCCTTGCGGATATAGTCCGCCACCAGCGGGGAATTGAGCATCACTTCCACCACCGGCGTCCGTCCCTTGCCGTCCTTGCGCGGCAGCAACTGCTGCGCCACCATCGCCTTCAGGTTCAGGGACAGGTCCATCCAGATCTGGCTGTGCTGGTTCGGCGGGAAAAAGCTCTGGATACGGTCCAGCGCCTGGTTGGCGTTGTTGGCGTGCAGGGTGCACAGGCACAGGTGACCCGTTTCGGCAAAGGCCAGGGCCTGCTGCATGGTTTCCGCCGCGCGAACCTCGCCGATCATGATCACGTCCGGGGCCTGGCGCAGGGTATTTTTAAGGGCCACGTCAAAGGACTCGGTATCCATACCCACCTCACGCTGGGTGACAATGCAGTTGCCGTGGTCGTGGATGAATTCGATGGGGTCCTCGATGGAAATAATATGGCCCTGGCTGTTCTGGTTGCGGTACCCCACCATGGCCGCCAGCGAGGTGGACTTACCGGTGCCGGTGGCGCCGACGAAAATGACCAGGCCGCGCTTGGTCATGGCCAGGTCCTTGATGATGGGCGGCAGGCCCAGGGCGTCGATCTCGGGAATCTCGGTTTCAATCCGGCGCAGGACCAGGCCGCACTTGCCGCGCTGGACAAAGGCACTGACCCGGTAGCGGCCCAGCCCCTCGCGGGATAAAGCGAAGTTGCATTCGTGGCTGCGCAGGAACTCTTGCTGCTGCGCCTCGGACATGGTGGAGAGCACGATGGCGCGGCTTTCTTCCTCGCTCAGTGGCTGCTCGGAAATGGGAAGAATCTTGCCATCCACCTTGATGGACGGGCGCGCCCCGGCGGAAATGAATCCGTCCGAAGCTTTTTCCTTGACGATTCTTTGCAGTAATTGGTCGATGTTCATGGCCAGCCCCCTGTTATACGGTTGCTCTCAGCACCCTAGAAATTTTCCGGCATCTTGGCTTTCTCCCGCGCTACCTCGCGGGTGATGATGCGCTTGTCCAGCAGTTCCTGCAGGCACTGGTCCATGGTCTGCATGCCGACCGACTGTCCGGTCTGGATGGCGGAGTACATCTGCGCCACCTTGTCTTCGCGAATGAGGTTGCGAATGGCCGGTGTGCCGCGCATGATCTCGTGCGCCGCGACCCGGCCGCCGGTGCTGCGCTTGAGCAGCGTCTGGGAGACCACCGCCTGCAGTGATTCCGACAACATGGAGCGGACCATGGATTTTTCCGCCGCGGGAAAGACGTCGATGACCCGGTCGATGGTCTTGGCCGCCGAGGTCGTGTGCAGGGTGCCGAATACGAGGTGGCCGGTTTCCGCCGCGGTCAGGGCCAGGCGAATGGTTTCCAGGTCACGCATCTCGCCCACCAGGATGATGTCCGGGTCTTCCCGCAGGGCGGATCGCAGGGCCTCGGCAAAACCCAGGGTATCCCGGTGCACTTCACGCTGGTTGACCAGGCACTTCTTGCTCTCGTGCACGAATTCGATCGGGTCCTCGATGGTGAGAACGTGTTCGTATTTGTTGTCGTTGATGTAGTCCATCATCGCCGCCAGGGTAGTGGACTTGCCGGAACCGGTTGGCCCGGTCACCAGCACCAGGCCGCGCGGCATCATGGAAATGTCCCGGAACACCTGTCCCATTCCGAGGTCGTCCATGGTCAGCACCTTGGAGGGAATGGTCCGGAACACGCCGGCGGCGCCACGATTCTGGTTGAAGGCGTTGACCCGGAAACGCGCCACGCCGGGAACCTCAAAGGAGAAGTCCGTCTCCAGGAACTCCTCGTAGTCCTTGCGCTGCTTGTCGTTCATGATGTCGTAGATCAGGTCGTGGACCTGCTTGTGCTCCATGGGCGGCAGGTTGATACGCCGCACGTCACCGTCCACCCTGATCATCGGCGGCAGCCCCGACGACAGGTGCAGGTCCGACGCACCCTGCTTGGCGCTGAACGCGAGAAGCTCAGTAATGTCCATGTTACCCCCTGGCTGTTATTCTCATATCGCACAGGCCGCATCGAATCGCTACTATTCGCCCATGGACTACGAACAGCTACGACACAATATCGACTCCGTGCTTCAGAGGGTACGACTGGCGGAAGAAAAATACCAGCGGGAAAGTCACGGTTGTGCACTTCTCGCCGTCAGCAAAACCCGGCCCGCGGAAGACCTGCGCCAGGCCTTCGAACTCGGCCTGCACGCCTTCGGTGAAAACTATGTGCAGGAGGCGCTGGACAAGATCCAGGCACTGCGGGACCTGGCTATCCAGTGGCACTTCATCGGGCCGATCCAGTCCAACAAGACCCGGGCTATCGCGGAGCATTTCGACTGGGTGCACAGTGTGGAGCGGATCAAGATTGCCCGGCGCCTGAACGACCAGCGGCCTGCGGAACTGCCGCCACTGGAGATCTGCCTGCAGGTCAATATCTCCGGTGAACAGAGGAAGTCCGGAGCCGCACCGGAAGCGCTGGATGAACTGGTGGCCGAGGTGCAGACCCTGCCGCGCCTGCGCCTGCGCGGCCTGATGGCAATTCCCGCGGCGAGTGACGACTTTGAGCAGCAGCGCCAGGCCTTCGCGCGCCTGCGGCAGTTGCTGGAAAAACTCCGGGAGCACGCCCCGCAGCTCGATACCCTGTCCATGGGGATGTCCGGCGACCTGGAGGCCGCCATTGCCGAGGGCGCCACCCTGGTGCGGGTGGGCACGGATATTTTTGGACCCCGGGGCTGAGCACGCCGCGCCCCCGGTGTATACTGCCCGACTGATTTAAGATCTCGTTTTACAAGGCATTTTTACGTTGGACAAACCCACCATAGCGTTTATCGGCGCCGGCAATATGGCGAGCAGCATCATCGGCGGCCTGGTCGAGAGCGGCCACCCGCCGGAGCGCCTGCGCGCGGCCGACCCCTACCCGCCGAGCCTGGAACACCTGCAGCAGGTCGCCGCGGTGCGCTGCTGTGCCAGCAATGCCGAGGCGGCGGCCGGCGCGGACCTGGTCGTGCTCGCGGTCAAGCCCCAGGTCATGGCCGAGGCGACGGACAGCATCGCCGAAGCGGTGGCGGAAGCGGCGGTGGTATTGTCGATCGCCGCCGGCGTCACGGTGGCCGCCATGCAGCAGCGCCTGGGCGCGCAGGCCGCTATCGTGCGCTGTATGCCCAATACGCCGGCGCTGCTGGGCGCCGGCGCCAGTGCCCTGTTCGCCAACGACAACTGCGATCCGGCGCAGCGCGCACTGGCGGAATATCCGCTGGCCGCGGTGGGCATCACCTCCTGGGTGGCCAGCGAGCGGGACCTGGATGCGGTCACCGCGCTGTCCGGCTCGGGGCCCGCCTATTTCTTCCTGTTCATGGAAGCGATGATCGACGCCGCGGTCAAGCAGGGCCTGGACCGTGATACCGCCGGCCGGCTGGCCATGCAGACCGCGCTGGGCGCCGCGCGCATGGCGCTCGAAAACGAGGTCGACCTGGTGGAACTGCGGCGCCGGGTCACCAGCCCCGGGGGCACCACCGAGCGCGCGGTGGAAAGTTTTGAACACAACGGCCTGCGCGAACTGGTAGACAAAGCCATGCAGGCCGCGAATGACCGGGCCTCGGAGATGGCCCGGGAAATGGGTTGAGGGAGCGAATCACATGGCCGCTGTAAGCGAGATACTCGGTTACCTGGTGCAGACCCTGCTGAGCCTGTACCTGGTCGCCATGTTGCTGCGATTCCTGCTGCAACTGGTACGGGCCGATTTCTACAACCCGATCAGCCAGTTCCTGGTCAAGGTCACCAATCCGGTGGTGATTCCGATGCGCCGGTTGATACCGGGGCTGGGCGGCGTGGATCTGGCCAGCCTGTTGTTGTGCCTGATACTGCAGATGTTGGGCATCATCGCGCTGTTGCTGCTCAACGGCCTGTCGCCGCCCAACGTGCTGGTGCTGTTGCTGTGGTCGCTGCTGGGTGTCGCGGGGCTGCTGGTGAATATCTACTTTTTCGCCCTGCTGGCCATGATCATACTCAGCTGGATTGCCGCCGGCAGCCAGCACCCGGCCATCTACCTGCTGTACCAGGTCACGGAACCGGTCATGGCGCCCTTCCGCAAGGCCCTGCCCGCCATGGGTGGCCTGGATTTTTCACCCATCCTGGTGTTCATCCTGATCAACGTGATCCAGATCGCCCTGCGCCACCTGGCGGCCGGGGTCGGCCTGCACCCGGCGCTGGTGATCGGCCTCTGAGCGCCGCGCGATGGACACGCCGGTGAGCACGGGCTCGGTGGGTATCGTCAGCCCGCAGACAGCCGTGTTCGACGAGCCGCTGCTGCTGGCCTGTGGCCGCCAGTTGGGGCCCTTTGAGCTGGTATACGAGACCTACGGCGAGCTGAACGCGGCGCGCAGCAACGCGGTGCTGATCTGCCACGCCTTGAGCGGTCACCACCACGCCGCCGGTTACCACAGCGCGGAGGACAAGAAGCCCGGCTGGTGGGACGAGTGCATTGGCCCGGGGAAACCCATCGATACCGACCGGTTTTTCGTGGTGTGCCCGAATAACATCGGCGGCTGCCACGGTTCAACCGGGCCCCGCAGCATCAACCCCGAGACAGGCAAACCCTGGGGTCCGGATTTCCCGCCACTGCGGGCCCGGGACTGGGTCAACAACCAGGCCCGGCTGGCGGACGCCCTGGGCATCGACTGCTGGGCCGCGGTGATCGGCGGCAGCCTCGGCGGCATGCAGGCCATGCGCTGGGCGCTGGAGTACCCGCAGCGGGTGCGTCACTGCGTCGTCATCGCCGCGGCCATGAAACTGAGCGCGCAGAACCTGGCATTCAACGAGATCGCCCGCCAGGCCATCCAGTCCGATCCCCGCTTCCACGAGGGGCGCTACCTGGACCACGGGTCCAACCCGGACCAGGGCCTGGCGCTGGCGCGCATGGTCGGCCATATCACCTATCTTTCGGACAATGCCATGGCCAACAGATTTGGCCGCGAGATTCGCTCCGGTACCCTGGAGCGGGGTACCGAGGACCAGGTGGAGTTCCAGGTCCAGAGCTACCTGCGCTACCAGGGCAGCCAGTTTTCCGGCAGCTTCGACGCCAACAGCTATATCCTGATCACCCGCATGCTGGACTATTTCGACCTGGCGCGGGAGTACGACAACAACCCGGTGGAGGCCTTCAGCCACGCCCTGTGCAAATTCCTGGTGATGTCTTTCTCCACCGACTGGCGCTTTTCCCCCCAGCGCTCGCGGGAGATCGTCGACGCCCTGATTGCGGCTGATAAACCCGTGACCTATGTCGAGATAGAGGCCGACGAGGGGCACGATGCCTTCCTGCTGCCTATCCCGCGCTACCTGGACGTGTTCGCCGCTTATATGCGGCGGGTAGGGGAGGACAGCTGATGCGCCAGGACCTGACCCACATCCTGCGCTGGATCGAACCGGGCTCCCGGGTGCTGGACCTGGGCTGCGGCGACGGCGACTTCCTGGAGCTGCTGCAGCGGGAACGCCAGGTCAGGGGTACCGGGCTGGAAATCGACGAGGACAATATTACCGCGGCGGTGGCGCGTGGGCTGGATATCATCGAGCAGAACATGGACCAGGGCCTGGGCAACTTCCCCGACCAGAGTTTCGATACGGTGGTGATGGCCCACGCCCTGCAGGCCGTGCATTTCCCGGACAAGGTGCTGGAAGAAATGCTCCGCATCGGTCGCCAGTGCATCGTGACCTTCCCCAATTTCGGCCACTGGCGCTGCCGCCTGTACCTGGGGACACGGGGACGCATGCCGGTGTCCAGGTTCCTGCCCTATAACTGGTACGATACACCCAACATCCACTTCTGCACGGTAGAGGACTTCGAGGCCCTGTGCGCCGAGCGCTGCATCCGCATCCTGTCCAGGGATACGATCGGCAACACCCAGCGGCGGCCGCTGCTGGCACGGCTGTGGCCCAACCTGTTCTCCCTTACCGCCATCTACAGGATCACCCGATGACGCGCGCGCTGCCACTGTTTGTCACCCTGCTGGCCCTGACCTGCGGGGTGGCCCGGGCGCAGCAGTCGGAGCGATTCGGCCCCTACGAGCTGCACTACAGCGTGGTCAACACCACCTTCCTGGACCCGCAGGTAGCGGCGACCTACGGCATCACCCGCGGCAAGCAGCGCGCGATCCTCAACCTGGCCGTGCGCGAACACCTGGATGGCGGCACCGAAGGCAGGCCCATGCTGCTGAAGGGTCGCAGCTGGGACCTGATGAACCGCGGTGAGCCGCTGGAGTTCCAGGAGGTGCGCGAGGGAGGGGCCATTTACTACATTGCCGAGTTCAGGTTCCTGAACGAGGAGTGGCGCCATTTCGAGGTGGATTTCCGCCCCGAGGGAGCGGACCAGACCTATCACTTCAAGTACCGGCACCAGCTGTACAGCGACCCATGAGCACGGATTCCCAGCAGGATGTGGTCGTACTGGCCAGCGGCAACGCCGGCAAGCTGCGCGAGTTCTCCCGCATTCTCGCCCCCCTGGGTATGACCGTCAGGCCCCAGGCTGAGTTCGATATGCCCGAGGTCCCGGAGGACGGTCTCAGCTTCGTGGAAAATGCCATCATCAAGGCCCGTGCCGCGGCGGCCCATACCGGCCTGCCGGCAATCGCCGATGACTCGGGGCTCGAGGTGGATTTCCTTCGCGGCGAGCCCGGCATTCACTCGGCGCGCTACTCGGGCCAGGGTGATCGCGCCAACAATGACAAACTGCTGGCAGCGCTGCAGGGCGTCCCGGACGAGGCGCGCACGGCGCGCTTCCAGTGCGTTCTCGTCTTCATGCGCCACGCCACCGACCCGACCCCGCTGGTCTGCCAGGCCGCCTGGGAGGGTCGCATACTGCACGCCCCGCGGGGCGAGAACGGGTTCGGCTACGACCCCCTGTTCTGGGTGCCGGACCACGACTGCAGCTCCGCCGAGCTGGCCCCCGATATAAAGAACCGGATCAGCCACCGCGCCCGGGCCAGCGGATTGCTGCTGGCCGCCCTGCGCCGGCGTTGATATGAGCCGGGACCTGCCGCCCCTGGGGCTGTATATCCACCTGCCCTGGTGCGAGCGGAAATGCCCCTACTGTGATTTCAATTCCCACGAGTCCCGGGACCTGCCAGAAGACGCCTATGTGGACACCCTGCTGGCAGACCTTGAGCAGGAGGCTGCCGCGTGCCGGGGGCGCACCCTGGAGACCCTCTTCATCGGTGGCGGGACCCCCAGCCTGTTCTCGGTCCGCTCCATAACTCGCCTGCTGCACGGGGTTAGTAAGCGCCTGCTTTTGGCGGACGATATCGAGATCACCATGGAAGCCAACCCGGGCAGTGCAGAGGCCGGGAAGTTCGCCGGCTTCCGCGCCGCCGGGGTCAATCGACTGTCTATCGGGGTGCAGAGCTTTCACGATGAGCAGCTGCAGGCACTGGGCCGCGTGCACAACAGCGAGCAGGCCCTGGCCGCCATCGATGCAGCGCGCGGAGCCGGGTTCGACAGTTTCAATATCGACCTGATGCACGGCCTGCCCGGACAGGACACGGCCGGCGCCGCCAGTGACCTGCACCAGGCGATGGCTACCGGTGCGCCCCATATTTCCTGGTACCAGTTGACCCTGGAACCGAACACCGTGTTTTACAAGCGGCCACCAGCCCTGCCGCAGGAGGACCTGCTCGCGAGCATCCAGGATCGCGGCGAGGCGCTGCTGCACGGAGCCGGTCTGCAGCAGTACGAGGTATCGGCCTATGCCCGGCCCGGTTTCCAGTGCCGGCACAACCTGAACTACTGGCGGTTCGGCGACTATATCGGCATCGGCGCCGGAGCCCACGGCAAGCTGACCACGGCAGATGGCCGCATCACCCGCTACAGCAAGACGCGGCTGCCGGCGGACTACCTGGCGCCCGGCGGCGCCGGGCGCAGCGGGACCCGTGTACTTGAGCGGGAGGAGATCGTGGTCGAGTTCGCCCTCAACGCGCTGCGACTCCGGCAGGGCTTCAGCCTGGCGCAGTTCGAGGCGCACACCGGACTCGAGGCCAGCTGTCTGTCTGCCACCGTGGACAGGCTGGCGGAGCGGGGTTTGCTGGAGCCGTCGGCCACCCGGGTCAGCGCCAGCGCCCTGGGCCGCCGCTTTCTCGATTCGGTGATCGCGGAGTTTTTCCCGGATTGATCGTCCGGCCTCAGTCGCCGGGCATGGCTGGCGAGATGACGATCTCGGGCTCCGGGCACTGCAGTATCAGGACAAAGCGCGGCTCCAGCGAGAAGGTCTGGTCCGACTCCAGGAAGGCCTGCACTTCGGGATTGCCCTCATACCCCGCCGTGGCCAGCCGGCAGGGCCCGGTTTCACCTGCGCAGAGGTAACCATCCTTGTCCCGCCAGCTACTGAAGTAATAGCCCATGGCCGGTTCCGCCACAAATGTCTGGTCGAAGAAGAAGTCCACCACGCTGATCACACAGGTCTGTCCGGCCTCGCACACGTAGGCCCCGTCAGTGCTCCGGACGGTGCCCCCCTGGGGAACCCTGATCTCGAGGTTGCAGCCAGTGAGGGCCAGCAGGGTCAGCGCCAGCAGGCCCCGGGAAAGGGAGAAGACTCGATGGTTATGCATGGGCAAGCCCCCTGTCGAGTAGCTTTGACTAACTATTACATTTTTAGTGCATTCACAACCCGGCGTCAATCGGTTCGTTCGAACAACAGGTCCCACACACCGTGGCCGAGACGCTCACCGCGCTGCTCGAACTTGGTCCGGGGCCGGCGCTCGGGGCGCGGCGCAAATACGCCCTCGCCACACTGGTTGACGAGCCCCTCGGCAGCGCTGAGCACCTCCATCATCTGTTCGGCGTAGTTCTCCCAGTCGGTGGCCAGGTGCAATACGCCACCGACGCGCAGGCGGCTGCGCAGCAGCTGCACGAATTCCGGCTTGATCAGGCGTCGCTTGTGATGCCGTTTCTTGTGCCACGGATCGGGGAAAAATATCTGGATGCAGTCCAGCGATTCCCCGGCGATGCAGTCCCGCAGCACTTCCACCGCGTCGTGGCAGTAGGCGCGGATATTATCCACGCCCTGCTCCTCCATGGCGTGCATCAATCTGCCCACGCCCGGCCGGTGCACCTCTATCCCGACAAACTGGCTGGCGGGCTCGGCCGCCGCCATCTGCACCAGTGACTGGCCCATTCCGAAGCCGATCTCCAGCACCCGGCGCCCGGGGCCGCCGAATGCGGCATCCCAGTCCAGTACCCCGTCGGCGTGGTCCAGCCCCCAGTGGGGCCAGTTGCGCTCAAGGGCCCGCTCCTGGCCCGGGGTCATGCGCCCGGTACGCAGCACATAACTGCGGATGGCGCGGTTGCGCCCGTCGGACGGCTGTCCGGTCATAACTGCTTCCAGGCAGCCGCCGCGAGACAGGCCCAGCCGGCGATGAACGCCAGGCCACCCAGGGGAGTGATTGCACCGAGCCAGCGCATGCCGCTGAGGCTGAGCAGGTACAGGCTGCCCGAAAACACGACGATTCCGCCCAGGAACAGCCAGCCGGAACTTTTCAGCAACACGGCCTGGGGTTGGCTCAGGGCAATCACGCCGACCGCCAGCAGCGCCAGGCTGTGCACCATGTGGTATTGCACCGCGGTCTCGAATACCCCCATGGCGTAATCGTCCAGCCGGTTGCGCAGTCCGTGAGCGCCAAAGGCACCGAGGGCCACCGAGAGCAGGCCGCTGAGTGCGGCGAGAGAGATAAAGAGTTTTGCCATGGAGGTATTGTAGCCGGCCTCGTCACCCCGGCGAAGGCCGGTGCCCGGGGTAATTCGGGGACAGTTCACTTAATTCCTGCGGAATTAAGTGAACTGTCCCCGAATTACCCCGAATCAAAAAGGCCCCACCAAGTGGCGGGGCCTTGCAGGTCGCCGTTGGGCGACGCGATCAGGCGGCGATTGCCACCTTCAGTTTTTTCATGGCGTTTTTCTCGAGCTGGCGGATGCGCTCGGCGGACACACCGTACTTCTCGGCCAGTTCGTGCAGGGTGGCCTTCTCCTCCGCCAGCCAGCGCTGGGCCAGGATATCGCGGCTGCGCTCATCCAGCCCGGCCAGGGCATTGTGGAGCGCCTGTTCGGAATTTTCCTGCCAGTCGCTGGATTCCACCGCCAGCGCGGGATCGGCACTGTGGTCTTCCAGGTAGTACTGGGGAGCCTGCCAGGCGTCTTCCTCGTCGCTGCCAACCGGGGCGTCGAAGCCCACATCGCGGCTGCTCAGGCGGCCCTCCATGCGCTGCACTTCCCTGACGTCCACGCCCAGGTCATCGGCAACAGCCTGCGCCTCGTCGGCGCTCAGCCAGGACAGGCTTTTTTTCTGGCCACGCAGGTTGAAGAACAGCTTGCGCTGGGCCTTGGTGGTGGCCACCTTGACGATGCGCCAGTTGCGCAGAATAAATTCGTGCATCTCGGCCTTGATCCAGTGCACGGCAAAGGACACCAGGCGCACGCCCTTTTCGGGATTGAAGCGTTTTACCGCCTTCATCAGGCCGACATTGCCCTCCTGGATCAGGTCGGCCTCCGCCAGGCCATAGCCGGAATAACTGCGGGCGATGTGCACCACGAAACGCAGGTGAGACATGACCAGCTGCCGCGCGGCATCGAGGTTGTCGTTGTAATACAGGTCTTCCGCCAACTCGCGCTCACGCTCCGGCGTCAGGACAGGGATGCTGCTCACCGCCTGCACGTAGGAGGCGAGGTTGGCTCCCGGTACCAGCTGGTCCAGTGGCATCAGACTGTTATTCATACACTCTCTCCATCGTTCAAGGCAGGCGATTCTAGCACTCTTTCTATTAGAGTGCTAACCCTGGGAAAGTTCAATTCCAGGGCGTAATTCTAAAATTTTATTAATATATATCAACAAGTTATCGCGTCGCGCCTGATTTACCGCGGCTCGATGCCGGACAGGTGGCGGGAGACCGCCAACCAGGCACCCACCAGGCCCAGGCCGCCACCCAGCATGACCAGGTTGAGTGAGCCCATGAGGCCCAGGCCGCGCAGACGGAAAGCACTGTCGTACAGGGTGGCCAGCTCTGTCACCGGCCGCTGCAGGAACAACAGACCCAGGCCAACGAGCACGGCGGCAATCATGCCACCGCCGAGCCCGTACCACAGGCCGGTGTACAAAAACGGCCGGCGTACGAAGGCGTTACTGCCGCCCACCAGCTTCACGATCACGATCTCCTCACGGCGATTCTCGATCGCCAGGCGGATGGTGTTACCCAGAATGAGCACCACGCCCACCACCAGCAGTATACCTAGAGCCAGCACCACCCGGCGGCTCAGTTCCACCAGGCTGTTCAAGCGTTGCAGCCAGGCCATGTCCACCACCACCTCGGCCACGCCCGGCAGGTCGGCCAGGTCCGCGGCGAGCAGTTCGAGGGCGGCGGCATCCAGCGTTCCGTCCGGGGTCACCAGCAGCAGGTTTGGCAGCGGATTCTGCTCCAGGCTGTCCAGCACATCGGCGAAGCCGGACATCTGGCTGAACTCCGCCAGGGCCTCCTCCCGCGGCAGGATCAACACCGTCGCCACGGCGTCCCGTTGCTCCAGCTCCAGCGCCAGGGCGGCGGCACGCTCACCATCCACCTCGTCCTGCAGGAACAGGGACAGCTGGGCCGGGCTGTCCCAGCTGGCGCTGAGCTGGCGGGCGTTGTCCAGGCCTACATTCAGGGCCACCGGCAGGGCCAGGGCGATGCCGATGACCAGCCAGGTCATCAGGCTGGTGAGGCGATTGTCCAGCACCCGGTACAGGCTGTCCGCGGCGGACAGGCGGTGATGCCGCAGCCAGCCGCGGAATCGACCCCGCAGGCCGGTGTGGCTCTGGCTGGCCCCGTCGCGGCGCGCCGCCCGGCCACGCCGGGCATTCACGCGCTGGTACCGGTCATCAGCCGGCCCTCGCGCAGGGTGATGATGCGGTGGTGAAGGCGGGAAATCAGGGCCAGGTCGTGACTGGCAATCAGCACCGTCACGCCCACCTGGTTGAATTCCTGGAACAGCTGCATGATCTCCGCCGACAGGGCGGGGTCCAGGTTGCCGGTGGGTTCATCCGCCAGCAGGATACGGGGTCGCCCCACCACCGCCCGGGCGATACCGACCCGCTGTTGTTCACCCCCTGACAGGGTCACGGGCATGGCGCGCTCGAACTGCAGCAGGCCTACCTTGTCCAGGGCTGCCCGCACCCGCCGGCCCACCTCCCGATAGTCGTAGCCCGAGATCAGCAGGGGCAGGGCCACGTTGTCGAACACCGGCCGGTCGTTCAGCAACTGGTGATTCTGGAACACCACCCCGATGTCGCGCCGGTGGCGGGGAATACCCCGGCGACCGACCTTCGCGAGATCGCGCCCATCGATGCTGATGCGACCACGGCTGGGGCGCTCCATCAACATGATCAGGCGCATCAGGGTCGACTTGCCTGCCCCCGAGTGACCCGTCAGAAACACCAGCTCATCCTGGTCGATGGTGAAACTGACTTCTTTCAGGGCATCGTGGCCCTCACCATAGCGCTTGCTGACCCGCTCGAAGCTGATCATCAAGCCCGGTCACTGTGCTGAAACAGGGCGCGGATGAAATCCTCCGCCACAAAGGGTCGCAGGTCCTCGGCGGACTCGCCGATCCCGATAAAGCGGATGGGCAGGCTCAGCTTGCGGGCAATGGCAAAAATAATCCCGCCCTTGGCGGTACCGTCCAGCTTGGTCAGGGTGATACCGCTGACCCCCACCACCTGGCGGAAGTTGTCCGCCTGGGCCAGGGCGTTCTGCCCGGTCCCGGCATCCAGCACCAGCATCACCTCGTGGGGCGCCTCGGGATCCAGCTTGGCCATCACCCGCACAACCTTCTTCAGCTCTTCCATCAGGTTGTCCTTGTTGTGCAGGCGGCCGGCGGTATCGGCGATCAGGACATCCACCTCCCTGGCCTTTGCTGCCTGCAGGGCGTCGTAAATGACCGAGGCGCTGTCCGCGCCGGTATGCTGGGCTACCACCGGCACCCCGTTGCGCTCTCCCCAGACCTGCAGCTGCTCCACCGCCGCGGCGCGGAACGTGTCGCCCGCGGCCAGCATCACGGAGCGGCCCTCGAGCTGGTAGCGTCGGGCGAGCTTGCCGATCGTGGTGGTCTTGCCCACGCCGTTGACCCCGACCATCAGGATCACGCAGGGCTTGCGGCCGCCGACGTCCAGCGGCTGCTCGCAGGGCCGCAGCAGTTCCAGCAACTCCTGCTCCAGGGCCTGCTGCAGGGCCTCCGGGCTGGTGAGCTCCCGGCGCGATACGCGCTGGGTCAGCCGCTCGATAATGTGCAGCGTGGCATCGATGCCCACATCGGCCAGCAGCAGCTGGGATTCCAGTTCCTCGAGCAGGTCGGCGTCAATTTCCTTGCGCCCCAGGAACAGGTTACCCAGCCCGGTAGACAGGCTGTCGCCGGTACGGCTCAGTCCGCGCCGCAGGCGCTCGAACAGGCCCGGCGAGGCCGGTTTCTCGGCGCTGGCGGGCTGCACCGTGGCGACCCCGGCCGCAGCCCCGTCGTTGTCCCCGGCTGCCGGCTCCATCGGGGCGGTCTCCGCCGCGGTGCTCTCTGCCGCGGGGGCGATGTCCGCTGGCGCCGGACCCGGCGCGTCCGCCGCAGGGTCCGCGGTGGGCGCGGGTTTGTTGCGTTTAAAGAATTTCATAGTGAGAATGCAGGGGTGGTGTCTGCGAAAGCGCCTATCCTACCATTCCCGGGCAGAGCGACGAAATGGCGAGAAGCCGCAAACAGGGTCCCAGGGGCGCTCCGTCCCAGTTGCGCATCATTGGCGGCCAGTGGCGGGGCCGCAAACTGGAATTCCTGCCCGCCGAAGGTCTGCGTCCCACCGGGGACCGGATACGCGAGACCCTGTTCAACTGGCTGGCGGGAGACATTGCCGGGGCGCGCTGCCTGGACCTGTTTGCGGGCTCCGGCGCGCTGGGACTGGAAGCCCTGTCACGCGGCGCCGGACACTGTGACTTCGTCGACAGTGCCGGTCCGGTCGCCGCCCAGATCAACGCCCACCTGACGCTGCTCGACGCCGCCGACCGCGGCCGTGACCACGCCCTGACCGCAATGGATTTCCTGCGCGGGGCGCAGCCGGCCTACCATATCGTATTTATCGACCCGCCCTTCGACCGCGGCCTGGTACCGGACTGCTGCCGGGAGCTGGAACAGCGGGGCCTGCTGGCGCCCGGGGCCCTGGTGTACGTGGAGACCGCGCGCGACGAGCCCGCACCGGAAGTGCCGGGGAACTGGCATCTGCACCGGGACAAGCGCACCGGCAACGTGGCCTATCGCCTGTACCGGGCCGCCTGAGGTCGTTTGTACGCCCCGGGCAAATTGTTTACCATCGGCCGCTCCCACTACCAGTCCGGGTCAGTCGCATGCGTACCACCTCAGTCATCTATCCGGGGACCTTCGATCCGATCACCAACGGCCATGTGGATTTGACCGAGCGCGCTGCCCGCCTGTTCGACCGGGTGGTGGTGGCGATCGCCTACAGCCAGAAGAAAACGCCCCTGTTTACTCTGGAAGAACGGGTCGCCCTGTGTGAGGCCGCACTGGGCCACCTGGACAACGTCGAGGTCAGGGGTTTCAGCAACCTGACCACCGACTTTGCACGCAGCGTGGGCGCGCACTGCGTACTGCGCGGCCTCAGGGCGGTGGCGGATTTTGAATACGAGTTCCAGCTGGCCAACATGAACCGGGCCATGTGGCCCGAGTTCGAAAGTATTTTCCTGACCCCGTCCGAACACCTGTCCTATATATCCTCTTCCCTGGTGCGGGAGATCGCCGCCCTGGAGGGGGACATCACGCCCTTTGTGCCGGCGCCGGTGGCCGCGGCACTGCGGGACAAGTTCGGCGACTGAGCGGCAGCTGGTGCTGCGCGCCGGCCTAGTAGGCCATGGTATCCGCGTCGGGGGACTTCTCGATCTCCCGGCCTTCTTGGTAGGCGCGGTGACGCTCGATATCCTTGTTGGTGTAGCCGGTTTCACGACACCCCAGGCAGCGCATGAAGGTGCTCCGCGCCGGACCGACCATCAGCTGGTCGGCCGCTTCCGCCGCGTGGCCGGCCAACAGGGTAAAGGGCAGGCTCACAAGCCAGGCCGCCGTACCGCCCACGGTCATGACCAGACCCACCGGGCGCGCCACCACCAGGTCGCCGACCATGGCAAACGGATCGGGACTCTCGTCGATGGCAGCCTGCGCCCAGAGCATCTGGGGCGACAGCAGTGTGGAAAGGCATATCGCAGCGACCGTGCGACGCAGTGTTGAGTGTGTTGTCATGTTTATCACTCCCGGGTTTCCCCGTCATCCCCTGTTTTGCCTCCAAGTGTAGCCGACTCAGTGTTGGCAGGCCACGCAATAAGTGCTGGTTCTTTGCCCGATCCGCAGTTCCCTCAGGTCGCGCCGGCAGACCTTGCAGGGCAGGCCCTGGCGACCGTAGACAAACAGCTGCCGGGCGAAATAGCCGGGCTTGCCATCTCCGCCAACGAAATCCCGGAGTGTTGTACCGCCCTGCTCTATGGCGTTAGTAAGTATTTGCTTTATTTGATCAGACAGGCGCTGGTAACGGGCCAGGGAAATGCGCCCGGCGGCACGGTCGGGACGGATACCGGCCAGGAACAGGGCCTCGTTAGCGTAAATATTACCAACGCCCACCACGATCTTGCCGTCCATGATGAAGTTCTTGACCGGGCCGCGACGGCCCCGGGACCGGCGATGCAGCAGGGCGCCGTCGAAGGCCTCGGACAGGGGTTCCGGGCCCAGTCCCGCCAGCAGCGGATGCAGTTCGCCGGGCGCCTGCCACAGGAAGCTGCCGAAACGGCGCGGGTCGTTATAACGCAGCCGCCAGCCGCCCTCCAGCACCAGGTCGATGTGATCGTGGTAGGCGGCCGGCTCGTCCGGCTGCACCAGCCGCAGGGAGCCCGACATGCCAAGGTGCACCAGCAGGGTGCCGGCGCCGGTCCGGAACAACAGGTACTTGGCGCGCCGCTCCACGGCGTCGATTCGCTGGCCCGCCAGCCAGGCTGGCAACTGCTCGGGCACCGGCCAGCGCAGGCTGGGCTGGCGCACTTCCAGCCGGCTGATACGGCGACCCTCGCAGTGCGGCGCCACACCACGGCGGGTCGTTTCTACTTCAGGCAGTTCGGGCATGGGCAGCTCAGGTAGCGGGCAGCGCCAGGTTTCGGTCGCGCCAGAGACAGAAAACCCCGGACGGGGCCGGGGTTTCGGGACTTGCGCTACCGGGACAGGCTTACTTGATTTTGCCTTCCTTATACAGGACGTGCTTGCGCGCGACCGGATCGTACTTCTTCATTTCCAGCTTGTCCGGGGTAGTGCGCTTGTTCTTGTCAGTGGTATAGAAATGACCGGTACCGGCTGACGAATTCATGCGGATCTTTTCTCTCATGGGAACTCTCCTCAGGGCCTCGTCTGATTAAACCTTTTCGCCGCGGGTACGCATGTCCTGCAGCACGGTTTCGATACCTTTCTTGTCGATGATACGCATGCCCTTGCTGGATACGCGCAGGGTCACGAAGCGCTTTTCGGACTCGACCCAGAAGCGATGCTGGTGCAGGTTGGGCAAAAAACGGCGGCGAGTGCGGTTTTTTGCATGCGATACGTTGTTTCCGGTGACCGGTCGCTTGCCGGTGACCTGACATACTCTTGCCATGATCTTCCTCTCCCAAACAGGCGGGAATGCTGAAACTGGTGTGGCTCTCGGGACCTTTCCGGGACCACAGCCGCGCGGAGCGCGACTTTATACCAGAACACCCCAGTCAGAGCAAGCCTTGTTCGGCGAAGGAAAACTCGCGGCCGGCGCCGATGATCAGGTGGTCCAGTACCCGGATATCCAGCAGGCCCAGGGCCTGCACCAGGCGCTCAGTAATGCGCCGGTCCGCGACACTGGGCTCCGCCACCCCGGAGGGGTGGTTGTGGGCGAAGATCAGGGCCGCGGCCCGGTATTGCAGGGCCCGGGTCGCCACTTCCCGGGGGTAGACCGCGGCCCCGTCCAGGGTGCCGAAGAACAGGTCCTCGCAGCGAATCACCCGGTGCTGATTATCCAGGAACAGGCAGCTGAAGACCTCCCTTTCCCGGGTTCCAAGATGAAACTGAAGGAACCGGCGGGTGGCATCCGGGCTGGCCAGCACGTCGCCGCTGTTGAGTCTCACCAGCGCCTGACGGCGGGCCAGCTCCAGGGCAGCCTGCAGTCGGGCGTACTTGGCCGCGCCGATGCCGGGACAGGTCCGCAGGCTGTCGCAATCGGCCCGCAACACCCCGTTCAGGCCACCGTGTTCCGCCAGCACCTGCCGGCCCAGGTCGACCGCACTGCAGCCCCGGATACCGGTGTGGAATAACAGCGCCAGCAGCTCGGCATCCGACAGGGCGGCCGCGCCCCGCTCCAGCAACTTGTCCCGGGGCCCCTCGCCGTTGTGCCAGTCGCCAATACCCATCGCAGCTCCTCCCTGAGCCGCCCGGGGCCGGTATCAATACCCACCACCGGGTGGTATCTTTCGCTTCCCACGATCAGTATCCCGGTTCCGGAACGGAAATGGCACATCTTTTCAATCGCAACGTGTTACTTGGAGTGAGCGGCGGCATCGCAGCCTACAAGTCCGCCGAACTGGTGCGCCAGCTACAGGAGCGCGGCGCCACCGTGCGCGTGATCATGACGCGTGGCGCACAGGAGTTCATCACCCCGCTGACCCTGCAGGCCCTGTCCGGGCACCCGGTCCATACCGAGCTGCTGGACGAGGAGGCCGAACGCGGCATGGGTCACATCGAGCTGGCGCGCTGGGCAGACCTGCTGTTGATCGCTCCGGCCACCGCCGACCTGCTGGCGCGGCTGGCCCACGGGCGGGCCGACGACCTGTTGACCACGGTCGCCCTGGCAACGGCGGCGCCGGTATTACTGGCACCGGCGATGAACCAGCAGATGTGGCGCGACCCGGCCACGGCCGCCAACCTGGAAATCCTGCTGGAGCGCGGATTCCGGAGCGTCGGGCCAGCCAGTGGGGAACAGGCCTGCGGCGACGTGGGGCCCGGCCGCATGGAACAGCCGGAACAGATCGCGGAGCGCGCGGCAAGCCTGTTCGACAGCGGCCTGCTGGACGGCAAGCGGGTGGTCATCACCGCCGGCCCCACCCGGGAAGCGCTCGACCCGGTGCGCTATATCTCCAATCACAGCTCCGGCAAGATGGGCTATGCCCTGGCCCGGGCCGCCGTCGATGCCGGCGCCCACACCACCCTGGTCAGCGGCCCGGTATCCCTGCCCGTGCCGGAACATGTGCACTGCCGGCGGGTGGAATCCGCCCGCGACATGCTGGCCGCCTGCCTGGAGCTGCTGCCCGACTGCGACATCTTCATCGCCAGCGCCGCGGTCGCCGATTACCGGCCGGAACAGGTCGCGCCGCAGAAGATAAAGAAAGCGGGGGAGGGCATGACCCTGTCGCTGGTGCGCAACCCGGATATCGTCGCTACCGTGGCCGCGGCGCCAGAGCGACCCTTTACGGTGGGCTTCGCCGCCGAGACCGACAACGTGCTGGGCTATGCCCGCGGCAAGCTGGAGGCGAAAGGCCTGGACCTGATCGTGGCCAACGATGTCTCCGACCAGACCATCGGCTTCAACAGCGAGGACAACGAGGTGACCCTGCTGTGGCCCGCGGGGGAGCGCCCGCTGACCCGGGCCAGCAAGGCCAACCTGGCCAGGCAGATCATCGCGGTCATCGCCGAATTGTGCCCATCGGGACATTCTCACGTTTAAGAACCTTGCCTGCCGTACTATCATGGGCGCTTTGGCGGTTCAGGGGCCGCGACAATAACAATCAGGATGCTGAAGCTGAACAGGGACAATAAAGAAGCGCCGGCTGCCGCGACTCCACAGGGCATCTCCGCACGGGGCAACAGCCTGGCAAGAATCACCGCCACGGCCATGGCCGTCATATTGCTGCCGCTGCTGCTCGGTTTCGCCTATCTCCTGCTACTGCGGGAGCCCGGGGCCCAGGACCGGCAAATGGAGCATATCGCGACCAGCTACGCCGGGCAGCAGGCCGCCAATATCCACCACCAGCTGGACCGGCTCAGGCAGCGGGTGAGCAGTGCGGCCGCGTCGCCACTGGCCCTGTCCGCTGTCGCCGCCGGTGACGACAGCGACGTGGAACTGGTGGAGCAGGCCATGCTGGATTACTTCCCGGACCTGATCAGCCTGCGCCTGCTGCCCATCGACGACATGGGCACTGCCACCTTCAAGGGCGGCAACCGGGGCCTGCGCAACCATATCGAGGTGGACCTGGTGCGCCGCACCAGCGAGGGCGATGAACAGCCGCCGGTTTCCTACCAGTTCGAGAATCGCTGGATAACGTCGCTCGCCGCACGGGTCTCCAACCCGCGGATTACCGAGCAACGGGCGGTCATCCTGGTCAGCCTGGACAATCGGCAACTGAGCGAGCGCTTGCAACCCCTGGACAGCAGCGTCGGCCGCTTTGCACTGGAGCAGCTCTACACGGGACACGACGGCCAGCAGCAGGTGGATGTCATCGCCAGCGCCGGCAGCGGCGACGTGCAGGCCTATACCCGGATGGCGGACATCCCGGCCACCTCCTGGCGGGTGGCTTTCACCCCCTCCCGGTCCCTGTACGCGGAACTGGCCAGCAGCCCGCTGCCCCTGTACGCCCTCCTGGGACTGTCGCTGTTGGCGGTGCTGGCCGCGGCCGTGCTCATCGTCCGCCGCTTCAGCCAGTCGCTGGCGGCGGAGGTCGAGCGGGTTATCTCAGTGGCGGACAAGAAATCGTCTCTGCAGCTGGCCATACCCGAGCTGGTCACCATAGCCAAGCAACTGCGCCGCACCACCATGCGCAGCCTGCGCCAGACCAGCACCCCCGGCATCCCGCAACCCCTGGTCGAGTCCGAACCGGACCGGGACGGCAGCTTCAGCGACCCCCTCTTTCACAAGGACAGCATCCTTGACGAGGGCGGCGAAGACGTACTGGAGCTCGACCTGCCGGAGGAAGAGCAGGAGCAGGCGTCCGACCGGGCAGGGTTTCCGGCCCACGTATTCCGCGCCTACGATATCCGCGGCGACGCCGATCACGAGCTGAGCAATAACCTGATCAGCGCGATCGGGGGAGCCATCGGTACCATGGCCGGCGAAATAGGGGAACAGACCCTCGTCGTGGGCTGTGACGGCCGCCTCTCAAGCAACCGCATCAAGTCCTGCCTGCTGCGGGCACTGATGGAGGCTGGCCGCGACGTCATCGACGTCGGCCTGGTGCCGACGCCGCTGCTGTACTACGCCACCCGCCACCTGAACTGCGATTCCGGCGTGATGATCACCGGCAGCCACAACCCGGCGGACCACAACGGCCTGAAAATCGTGCTGAAAGGGCAAACCATCCACGCCGGCGGTATCCAGGAAATTCGCGAGCGGGCCGAGGCGGGCCAATTCAGCCGTGGCGCCGGGCGCACCGTCCGCGAGGACATCGCCCCCGCCTACATCGAGGAGGTGATCAACGACATCGCGATCGCGGTGCCGCTGAAGATCGTCATCGACGCCGGCAATGGCGCCACCAGCGAGATCGCGCCGGAACTGTTCCAGGAGCTGGGCTGCGAGGTCATTCCCCTGTACTGCGAGATCGACGGCAAATTCCCCAATCACCCGCCGGACACCAGTGACGAAACCAACCTGGCCGACCTGTGCCGGGCGGTACAGGACAACCAGGCCGACTTCGGCGTGGCATTCGACGGCGACGGTGATCGGCTCGCCGTGGTAAGCCCCACCGGCCATATCGTGCGCACCGACCGCCTGATGATGCTGTTTGCCCAGGACGTGGTGTCGCGCAACCCGGGCGCAGACGTGGTGTTCGACGTCAAAAGCAGCCGCCACCTGTCGCAGCTGATCAGCCGGCAGGGCGGGCGCCCGGTGCTGTGGAAAACCGGCCACGCCTACATGAAGCAGAAAATGGCCGAAACCGGCGCCCTGCTGGGCGGCGAGTTCTCGGGCCACATATTTTTCGGCGAACGCTGGTACGGGTTCGACGACGGCATGTATGCCGCGGGACGCCTGGCGGAAATTCTCGGCACCCTGGGCCGGTCGCTGGAAGACCTGCTGGCGGCGCTGCCGCAATCGGTGAGCACACCGGAGATCCTGATCCCGGTGGCCGAGGGGGCGAAGTTCGGCATCATCGAGCGGATCGCCGCCGGCCTGTCTTTTCCCTCCGGCAAGGTCAACACCATGGACGGGGTCCGGGTGGATTTCAACAATGGCTGGGGACTGCTGCGGGCGTCCAACACCTCCGCCAACCTGACCGCCCGCTTCGAGGCGGACAGCCAGGAGGCACTGGACAGTATCATGCAGGAATTCCGGACCCAGATCGCCCAGGTGGTGCCCGATCTGGACCTGGGATTCTGACCGCACCCGGCCCACTTCGATTCGGGAATCGTTATGTCACTGAACAGAGCATCCGCACTCAACATCGCCAGAGTACTGACCGAGGCACTGCCCTACATCCAGCGCTTCACCGGCCGGACGATGGTGGTCAAGTTCGGCGGCAACGCCATGGTCGACCCGGAGTTGCACGACAGTTTCGCGCGCGACATCGTGCTGATGAAACTGGTGGGACTGAACCCGGTGGTGGTGCACGGCGGCGGCCCCCAGATTGGCGCGCTGCTGGAAAAGCTCAATATCCAGTCCGAGTTCGTGGAGGGCATGCGGGTCACCGACACCGCCACCATGGACGTGGTGGAAATGGTCCTGGGAGGCTCGGTCAACAAGGACATCGTATCCTCGATCAACCGCAACGGCGGCAAGGCGATCGGCGTGACCGGCAAGGACGGCCAGCTGCTGCGCGCCCGCAAACTGCAGATCAGCCGCAGCGGCCCGGAGCTGGAAGTGTCGGAGATCATCGATATCGGGCACGTCGGGGAGGTGGACAAGGTCGACACCAGCGTGCTGAAGGTGTTTCTGGACAGCGACTTCATCCCGGTAATCGCCCCCATCGGGGTGGGGCCGGACGGCAGCAGCTACAACATCAATGCCGACCTGGTCGCGGGCAAGATCGCCCAGGTCATGGGGGCCGAAAAGCTCATGCTGCTGACCAACGTCGAGGGGCTGCTGGATAAGGACGGCAACATTCTCACCGGTCTCAGCACCGCCCAGGTGGACGAACTGATCGCCGATGGCACGATTACCGGCGGCATGCTGCCCAAGATCAGCTGTGCGCTGGATGCGGTCAAGTCCGGTGTCTCCAGCGCGCATATCATCGACGGCCGGGTACCCCATGCGGTGTTGCTGGAAATATTCACCGACGAGGGTATCGGGACACTGATCACCAATCGCCGCGTCGCCTCTGAGCCCTGACAAAAGTAAAAATTTTCGCCACAACCTAGAGTTTTATTGCAGCGGTGCAGGCGAATCGCTAGCATGGACGCTGACACGCGCTGATGAAAACCACCATGTCCCGGAAGAAGTCCCAACGGCGACAAGAAATCCTCGAGGCCCTGGCTCAAATGCTGGAGGCCAGCCCGGGCAACCGCATCACCACCGCAGGCCTGGCACGGCAGGTGGGCGTGTCGGAGGCGGCCCTGTACCGCCACTTTCCCAGCAAGTCCAAAATGTTCGAAGGGCTGATCGAGTTTATCGAGGACACCCTGTTCAGCCGCGTGGCCATTATCCTCAACGAGGAGCCGGTCGCCGCCCGCCGCTGCGAAAAAATCCTTGGCCTGCTGTTGACCTTCACCGAACGCAACCCGGGCATTACCCGGATTCTCACCGGCGACGCCCTGACCGGCGAAACCGAGCGCCTCCATACCCGGGTCGCACAATTGTACGACCGGCTGGAAACCCAGCTGCGCCAGATACTCAGGGAGGCGGAACTGCGCGAGGGCCTGCGCCCGGTGGTGCCCCTGCCGGCCGCCGCCAATCTGTTGCTCGCGGCCGCCGAGGGACGTATCGCCCAGTTTGTGCGCAGTGGCTTCCAGCGCGCCCCGACGGCGGACTGGCCGGAACAGTGGCAGCTGTTGATGCAGGGCTTCTTCCGCGAGGCGGTGAGCCAGCCGCAGGCGGGCAGTTCCCTGGCGGGCAGTCCCCAGGCCAGCAGCCTGGTGCGCTGATTACTTGTCCGCTGCCAGCATGGCGCGGCGCAGGGCCACCACTTCCAGCAGCTGTTCGAAGCGATCGATGTCTCTCTGGTAGGAGGCGGACACCTCCTCGATTTCCTTGAGCCTGTCAGTGATGGCGCGCTCCGTGGCGGCGATCTCACCCTGCAGGTCTTCAATCGCGTTGAGCTGGGTGATATCCACCGCCTGCCCGCGGCGCTCCTGGTCGGCCGCCTGGGCCTGGTAGTTTTCCACCTGTTTCTTGAGTGAGCGCTGGTTGCCCTTGAGAATGCTGACCCGGATGCGCAGGTCCCGCAGCCCGCGCTCCCGCGCCGCCTCGATGTCCTCCACGGTGCTGTAGCGCAACAGCAGGCTCTCATCCCACTGGCGCAGGCGCTCGGCCTCCTCCTCGGCGGCCTGGTCCTGCAGCTTCTCGGCATCGCGCCGGGCCCGCTCCTCCGCGGTCAATGCCCGCGGTACCACCCGCACCACGACGCCTTCCTCGTTGAGCACCTCGTAGCCGTTCTTGACGTACTCCGCCGGGACCTGGTAACCCACTACCATGGTGCCCTGCTCGTTGTAATAGCGGTACATGACCCGACCGGGCTGTGACCACGCGCTACCGGCCCACAGCAGCAACGCCAGCGGCAGCACAAGGGCGGGTTTCAGATATCGGTACCTCAACATGAATTTATAGTAAGTTCCGGCTCTACGGGGCACAAGCTCAAACTCCGTATTCCGCACGATAGGCCCTCATGGCCGGCAGGTACCCGGCGGACTCCTCCGGACGCTGCTCCAGGTACTCGATGATGTGCTCCATATCAATAATGGACAGTACCGGAACCCCGTAGTTCTGCTCCACCTCCTGGATGGCGGACAGGCTGCCCGCCCCGCGCTCCTGGCGATTGAGCCCGATGGCCACCCCGGCCAGTTCCGCCCCCGCGGCCTCGATCATCGCAATCACCTCGCGCACCGCCGTCCCCGCCGTGATGACGTCGTCGATGACCAGCACCCGGCCCGCCAGGGGCGCCCCGACCAGCAGCCCGCCCTCACCGTGGTCCTTGGCCTCCTTGCGGTTATAGGCGAAGGGCACATCGCGGCCGTGGTGATCGGCCAGGGCGATGGCGGTGGCCGCGGCCAGCGGAATGCCCTTGTAGGCCGGCCCCAGCAGGACATCGAAGGCCAGCCCGGCATCGGCAATGCGGTTGGCATAGCAGCGCCCCAGGGCCGCCAGGGCGGCGCCCGTGGCGAAGGCGCCGGCATTGAAGAAGTAGGGGCTGATTCGGCCCGATTTCAGGGTAAATTCGCCAAACTTGAGTACATCGTGACGGCGGGCGAGTTCAATGAATTCAGTCTGGTAGGCTTGCATCGCAGCTCCGGAGAAGGGGTGGCAAGAGGTCGTTCGGGAGGGGCCCGGCAGGCTATTCTGCGGCCAACTGCTCAGGTATCATACACGCTCGCATAATAAGGGGCCAAGAATGAGGATCATCAGTTTCAGCGCTGACGGCATCCGGCGCGCTGCAGAAAAGGGCTTTTACGACTGGCTGAGTGAACAGGACGCCGATTTTGTCTGCATCCAGGACCTGCAGTGCTCTGAGTATGACCTGCAGGAAGAGGTGTACTTCCCGAGCGCGTACAACGCTTACTTCCTCGATGACATCGACGGCAAGTCCAACGGCGTGGCGATTTACTGCAAGAAGCTGCCCAAGGCGATCATGACCGGGCTCGGTTTCGCCGATTTCGACATGGAGGGGCGCTATATCCAGGCGGACTACGAAAACCTCAGCGTGGGTTGCCTGTTGGCCCCCTCAGTGCAGGACGAGGACCCCGCGCAGCAGGAGCGCAAAAACGAATTCTATTCCCTGCTCTTCGCCCACCTGCAGAAAGTCCGCAACAAGCGGCGGGAATTCATCATCTGCGGCAACTGGCACCTGGTCCACACCCCGGCCGACGTGCAGGATACCGAGCGCAACTGCAATCACTCCGGCTTCCTGGCCGAGGAGCGACAGTGGATGGCCGAGCTGCTGGAATCCGGCTACGTGGACGCGTTCCGGGAGATCAACTCCGACCAGGACGAGTTCAGCTGGTGGCCTGACGGGGACCGCGACAACAACGGCTGGCGCACCGACTTCCAGGTCATCTCCAAGGGCCTGAAATACGCGGTGGACTACGGCGCCATTTACAAGAGCCGCGAGTTTTCCACCCACGCCCCCATCATCATGGACTACGACATCGAGCTGTAGCGCGGTGCCTCAGCCCGCCAGGGCGGTCTTCTGCAATTCGACCAGGCGCTGGATGCCGCTACTGGCCAGGTCCAGCATGTGGTCGAGTTCCTGGCGCCGGAAGGGCGCTCCCTCGGCGGTGCCCTGCACCTCGATGAAGCCACCGTCCTCGCCCATGATCACGTTCATGTCGGTGTCCGCAGCGGCGTCCTCGGCATAGTCCAGGTCCAGTACCGGGGTGCCCTGGAAGACCCCGACTGAGACCGAGGCCACCATCTGCAACAGGGGATCCGTGGTGATCTGTTTTTCCCGCTGCAGGTGGTTGATCGCGTCCACCAGGGCCACGCAGGCCCCGGTGATTGCCGCCGTCCGGGTGCCACCGTCTGCCTGGATCACATCGCAATCCACGGTCACGGTGTATTCACCCAGTTTCGACAGGTCCACCGCCGCGCGCAGCGAGCGCCCGATCAGGCGCTGGATTTCCACGGTGCGGCCACCCTGCTTGCCCCGGCTGGCTTCCCGCCCCATGCGGGTGCCGGTGGAGCGCGGCAACATACCGTATTCGGCGGTAATCCAGCCGCGACCCTCACCGCGCATGAAGCGCGGCACCCCGGGTTCCACCGAGGCGGTGCAGATCACCCGGGTGCGGCCGAAGCTGACCAGCACCGAGCCCTCCGCGTGACAGGTGTAATGTCGGGTGATGCCGATATCCCTCAATTCATCGGGGGCGCGACCGCTGGGTCTTTGCATGGAGTGTCTCCGGGGCTGGAAAATGGGCGCCAGTATACGTCAGCGGGCGAGACCCTGCAGGACCCTGTGAGCCCCCGGGGCAAGCTGTTACACTTTCAGCCCTCGCAACAGCAAGCGGACCACGTCCCGATGATTCACAGCATGACGGCTTTCGCCCGGGAAAGTATGACTACCGACCAGGGTGTGCTCACTATCGAGCTGCGCACCGTCAACCACCGCTACCTCGACTGTTACTTCAAGCTGCCCGACGCGTTGCGCGCGGCGGAGCCGCGGTTCCGCGAACTGGCGGGCAAGGGCCTGGCCCGGGGCAAACTGGACTGCCTGCTGCGACTGCAGGCCCAGGGCGAGCAGGACAACTCCCTGGACATCAATCGCGAGCGCCTGGCGCAACTGCTGGCGGCGGCCCGCGAGGTGGCTGACCAGATCGACGGCGCACCGCCCCTGGACCCGCTGGGCGTGCTGCAGTTTCCCGGCATCTGCAGTCCCCGTCCGGTCTCCGAGGAGCAATTGCTCAAGGACGCCGAGAGCGTGTTTTCCCGCGCCCTCAAGGGCCTGCGGGAAAACCGCCGGCGCGAGGGCGAGAAGCTGGCCGACCTGGTGCGCGAGCGGCTGCAGGGCCTGGAATCCGTGGTTGCCGCCACCCGCGAGATCATGCCGGACCTGCTGCAACAGCAGCGCGACAGAATCATCTCCCGGATCGAGGACCTGGCGGTGGAAACCGACCAGGCCCGGCTGGAGCAGGAGCTGGTCTACCTGGCCCAGAAAGCGGACGTGGATGAGGAGCTGGACCGACTGCAAACCCACGTGGAAGAGGTGCGGCGTACCCTGGACAAGGGCGGGCCCTGTGGCCGGCGCCTGGACTTCCTGATGCAGGAACTGAACCGCGAGGCCAACACGCTGTCCTCGAAGTCCATTTCGACCACCACCACCCAGAGCTCGGTGGAGCTCAAGGTGCTGATCGAACAGATGCGCGAACAGATCCAGAATATCGAGTAAACATGAGCACTCCCGGCACCCTGTACAACGTGTCCGCGCCCTCCGGGGCCGGCAAGACCAGCCTGGTCAACGCCCTGGTGGAGCGCATGCCCGACCTGGACGTGTCCGTGTCCCACACCACCCGCGCCATGCGCCCCGGGGAGCAGGACGGGGTCAACTACCACTTCGTGGACGAGGGCGCTTTCAGCGCCATGCTGGCCGAGGGCGCATTCCTGGAGCATGCCCGCGTGTTCGGCAACCTGTACGGCACCTCCCAGGCAGCGGTCGAGCAACAGCTGGCCTCGGGTGTTGATGTGATACTCGAGATCGACTGGCAGGGGGCGCGCCAGGTCAAGCAGCTGATCCCCGCCAGTCGCTCCATATTCATCCTGCCGCCGTCCCGGACCACCCTGCAACAGCGCCTCAACGACCGCGGCCAGGACAGTGCCGAAGTGGTCGCAGGGCGCATGGCGGAGGCGGTGGAGGAAATGTCCCACTACGTGGAAGCGGACTACCTGGTGGTCAACGACGACTTCGACCTAGCCCTGGAGCAGCTGGCGGCGATCATCACCGCCAACCGCCTGGCGGTCGGCCCCCAGAGCCAGCGCCTGGCCCCGCTGCTGAGCGATCTGCTGGGCTGAACCACCTCTTCCGTGAGACCCGGCCCTCGGGTTATAATTGCCGGTTCTTTCGCTTTAACCACTATTGGACGAGAATTACATGGCACGTGTAACTGTAGAAGATTGTCTGGACAATGTAGCCAACCGCTTTGAACTGGTCATGGTAGCCAGCAAGCGCGCCCGGCAAATGGCCACCGGCGGCAAGGATCCGCTGGTCCAGGAAGAGTCCGACAAGCCCACTGTCATCGCCCTGCGCGAAATCGCCGAAGGCCTGATCACCCCGGACATCCTGAGCCGGGAGGATGAACTGGACGCCCAGCAGGAACTGGCCGATGTCATGGAGGCCAGCGAGCCCCTGTCCGGAGAACCGCTCTAGCCAGTCCCGTCCGGGGCGAGCGCGAGGGCGCGGTGCAGGCCATGCAGACCATCGAAGCCCTCGACTCCACGCTGCGCTCCTATCTCAACCCGGAGCAGACCAACCACGTTAGGCGCGCCTATTACTTCGCCGAACAGGCCCACTACGGGCAGATGCGGCGCAGTGGCGAGCCCTATGTCACCCACCCGCTGGCGGTGGCCGGCATTCTTGCCGACATGCACATGGACCACCAGAGCCTGATAGCGGCCATGTTGCACGACGTGATCGAGGACACCGGCATTCCCAAGGAAGCCATCGGCACGCAGTTCGGTCCCAGCGTGGCGGAACTGGTCGACGGGGTCTCCAAGCTGACCCAGATCGAGTTCGAGTCCCTGGAAGAGAAACAGGCCGAGAACTTCCAGAAAATGGCCCTGGCGATGGCCCGGGATATCCGGGTGATCCTGGTAAAGCTGGCCGACCGACTGCACAACATGCGCACCCTGGGTGTCCTGAAGCCGGAGAAGGCGCGGCGCATCGCCCGGGAAACACTGGAAATCTACGCGCCCATCGCCATGCGCCTGGGCATGAACAACGTGCGCATCGAGTACGAGGACCTGGGCTTCAGTGCGCTTTATCCGATGCGGGCCGAGCGCATCCGGGCCGCGATGCGCAACGCCCGCGGCAACCGCAAGGAACTGGTCGAGAAAATCCGCAGCCAGATCGAGAGCACCCTGGAACAGGAGGGCCACGACGTCGAGGTGGTGGGCCGCGAAAAACACCTGTACAGCATCTACAAGAAGATGAAGTCCAAGCGGAAGTCGTTTGCCGAGATCATGGACATCTACGCCTTCCGCATCATCGTCGACTCGGTGGACACCTGTTACCGGGTGCTCGGCTGCATCCACAGCCTGTACAAGCCGGTGCCCGGGGAGTTCAAGGACTACATAGCCATTCCCAAGGCCAACGGCTACCAGTCGCTGCACACCGTCCTGATGGGCATGCACGGGGTACCGATAGAGATCCAGATCCGCACCCGGGAGATGGAGGAAATGGCCAACAACGGCATTGCCGCCCACTGGCTGTACAAGAGCGACGGCCAGAGCGCCAGCGGCAGCCACGCCCGGGCGAGGGAGTGGGTACAGGGCTTGCTGGAGATGCAGCAGCGGGCCGGCAATTCGCTGGAATTCATCGAAAGCGTCAAGATCGACCTGTTCCCGGACGAGATTTACGTGTTCACGCCCAAGGGCCGCATCCTGGAGTTGCCCCGGGGGGCGACGCCGGTGGATTTCGCCTACGCGGTCCATACCGACGTTGGTAACAGCTGTGTCGCCTGCCGCATCAATCGCCGCCTGGCGCCGCTGTCAGAACCGCTGCAGAGTGGCCAGACCGTAGAGATTCTCACCGCCCCCGGCTCGCGGCCCAACCCCTCCTGGTACAACTACGCGGTCACCGCGAAAGCGCGAACCAATATCCGCCACTACCTCAAGCACCAGACCCGGGACGACTCGGTGACCCTGGGCCGGCGCCTGCTGGACAAATCCCTGGCCGCGTTCGAGACACGACTGAACGACCTGCCCCGGGACGCCCTCAACGACTACCTCGAGCGGCACCATTACAAACGGCTGGAGGACCTGCTGGAGGAGATCGCGCGGGGCAATCGACTGCCACTCATCACGGCCCAGCAACTGCTGGGCGAGGTCGGCGGCGAACGCCCCAACCACGGCAGCGAACCGCAGCCCGTCGCCATCCGCGGTACCGAAGGTTTCATGGTCAGCTATGGCAAGTGCTGTCACCCGATTCCCGGCGACCCGATCGAGGGTTACCTGAGCTCGGAGAAAGGCGTGGTCGTGCACCGGGAGCGCTGCCGCAACCTGCGCGATATGCGCGACAACGAGGAGCGCCTGGTGGCCCTGCGCTGGGATGAGCAGGTGGAAGGCGAATACCTGGTCCACCTGCGTATCGAGGTCCAGAACCGGCGCGGCATGATCGCGGTCATCGCCACGCGAATCAACAGCATGGGCGTGAACATCGAGAAGATTTCCACCGAGGACAAGGACTACCAGTTCACCTACGTCGACCTGGAGCTGATGGTCCAGAACCGGGTACACCTCGCCCGTATCATGAAACGCCTGCGTACCGTCAACTCCGTGTTGCGCGTGAACCGGGTCAGGAACTAGACCAGAGCGGGCTGCGACACCTGCCCTGTCACCCACGAGGAAAGCACTATGAGCAATCGCGCTGTCATTACCACCGGCGACGCCCCGGAAGCCATCGGACCCTACTCCCAGGCCATCAAGGTCGGGAACACCGTGTGGCTGTCGGGCCAGATTCCCCTGGTGCCCGGCAGTATGGAGCTCGTCACCGGCGACATCAGCGCCCAGGCCACCCAGGTTTTCAAGAACCTGGCGGCGGTCGCCTCCGCCGCTGGCGGCAACCTCAACAAGGCGGTAAAAATCAATATCTCCCTCACCGACCTGAATGACTTCGGCGCGGTCAACGAGGTGATGGCCTCCTTCCTGGACGAGCCCTACCCCGCCCGTGCCTGCGTGCAGGTAGCCGCCCTGCCCAGGGGCGTGGACATCGAGGTGGAAGCTATCCTCTCGATCTAGCCGCCAGCACGGCCCGGTATCCGGACCGGTAGTCCGGGTAGCGCAGGGTGTAGCCACTGGCATGCAGCCGCGCGTTCCGGCAGCGCTTGTGCGCCGCCTCGGGGCCGGTATCGGGCCAGTGGGCCTCGACCCCGAGCTCAGCACACAGCCAGCGCTCCACCTCATGGCGCGGCGCGGGGCAGTCGTCAACCGCCGTATAACAGGACTCCAGGGTGTCTCCCGCCGCGGCCAGCCGCACCAGGTGCGCGAGAAATCCCGCGCAGTCCTCACGGTGAATGCGGTTGCTGTAAAGTACCGGCCGCGGGGCGCAGACCTCGCCGCTGGCCAGGCGGCTCAGCAGGCGACCCGCCGGGTTGCCGTAAATGCCGCCGCAGCGCACGGCACTGCCGGCCAGCCCGGACCCGGCCAACAGGCGCTCGGCGTCGATCAGGGCCCGGGCCCGAGGCTCGTCCTCCGCCAGGGGGCTGTCCTCGTCCACCCAACCACCGTCGCGCTCGGCGTACACCCGGGTGCTCGACACCAGCAGCACGAGCCGCGGGCGACAGTTGCCCAGCCCCTGCAGCAGGTTTTCGACCGCCCCGACGTAACCCAGCCGATAGCCTGCCTCGCTGTAGTCCGCCGGCAGTGGCGTGGCCACCACGAAGTCCGGCGCGAGCGCCTCCAGGCAGTCCAGGCCACCGCGGCGGGTATAATCACCCACCTGCGCCCACATGAACCCGGGCAGGCCTCCCGTGTTCCGGCGCAGGCCCAGGGTGGCCATACCCGCGGCATCCAGCAGTGCGGCCGTACGCAGGCCGATATCGCCACAACCCAAAAAGAGCACCGATTTACGCTTCATTAAGTTTTCCGACACTGGTTACACTAGCGGGTAAGATTGACAGGAAACCGTATCCCATGACCTTAACAGAATTGCGCTACGTGGTGGCACTGTCCGAGACAGGCCATTTCCGCAAGGCCGCCGAGCAATGCAATGTCAGCCAGCCCACCCTCAGCGTGGCGGTGAAGAAGCTGGAGGAAGAGCTGGGGATCACCCTGTTCGAGCGCTCCCGCCATCGGGTGGCGGCCACGCCCACGGGCGAGCGCATCGTGAACCAGGCGCGCACCGTGCTGCGGGAGACCAACAACCTGCTGCAGCTGGCGGAGCAGGGCAAGGACCCCCTGGGCAGCATGCTGTCCGTGGGCGCGATCTTCACCGTGGGGCCCTACCTGTTCCCGCGCCTGGTGGCCCGCCTGCAGGACAGCGCCCCCGACATGCCCCTGTACATCGAGGAGGGCTATACCGCCACTCTGCGCGGCAAGCTCAGCGCAGGCGATCTGGACGCGGTATTTGTCGCCCTGCCCTTTACCGAACCCGAGGTGGTGACCCGGTCGCTCTACGACGAACCCTTCGTGGTCCTGCTCCGCGGCGACCACCCACTGGCGGAACAGGAGAGTATCGCAACCGGGCAACTGGCCAATGAACAGGTCCTGCTGATGGGTGAGGGGCACTGTTTCCGCGACCAGGTCCTGGAGGCCTGTCCGGGACTGCAACAGACCCTGCAACATCACCAGGGTCGCGGCCGGACCGTGCTGGAGGGCAGCTCGCTGGAGACGCTGAAGCACATGGTGGCCAGCGGGCTGGGCATTACGGTACTGCCGGAATCCGCCACCACACCGGACCCCGAGGAAGGCAACCGCCGCGGCCTCGTGGTCCGGCCCTTCTCCGGCTCGCCGCCCACCCGCACGATCGCGCTGGCCTGGCGCGTATCCTATCCCCGCCTCCAGGCCATCGACCTGCTTTGTGACGCAGCCCGGTAAGTCACCCCGGTGAGCGGCATCGCCCGGCACTCGGTGCGTGAACTGCGCGGGGTGGGCCCGCGCCTGGCGGACAAGTTGCGCGAGTACGGCATCACCCAGGTCGAGGACCTGCTGTTTCACCTGCCGCTGCGCTACCAGGACCGCACCCGCATCACCCCCATCGGCGCCCTGCGCGACGGCGACGAGGCCGTGGTCGAGGGCGAGGTGCGCCTGGCCGACGTGGCCTTTGGCCGCCGCCGCAGCCTGGTGGTGCGCCTGCAGGATGGCAGCGGCACCCTGACCCTGCGCTTCTACCACTTTACCGCGGCACAAAAAAACAACCTCGAGCCAGGCACCCGGCTGCGCTGTTTCGGGCAGGTGCGCCGCGGCAGCAGCGGGCTCGAAATCTATCACCCGGAGTACCAGCGGCTGGGACCCGGCGAGGAACAGGTCAGCGACACCCTCACCCCCGTCTATCCGACCACCGAGGGCATCGGCCAGAACCAGTGGCGCAAGCTCTGCACCCAGGCCCTGCAATACCTGCGCCGGGAGGGACCGGAGGAACTGCTGCCATCGACCACGGGGCTTCCCTATGCTCTGGCCGAGGCCATCGAGTATCTCCATGCGCCGCCGCCGGACGCCGCGCTGGAGCTACTGCGGGAGGGGCGCCACCCCGCCCAGCTGCGGCTGGCGCTGGAGGAGCTGGTGGCTCACAACCTGTCCCTGCAGCAACTGCGCCAACGCCAGCAGCTGCGGCCCGCCCCGGCGCTGGCGACCAACCCGCAGCTGTTGGCGCGCTTCCTGGAATCGCTGCCTTTTGCACCCACCGCGGCGCAACAGCGGGTACTGGCCGAGATCGCCGCCGACCTGGCCAGGCCCTGCCCCATGCTGCGCCTGGTGCAGGGCGACGTGGGCTCAGGCAAGACCCTGGTCGCCGCCGGCGCTGCGCTGCAGGCCGTGGCCAATGGTTACCAGGTGGCCATCATGGCGCCCACCGAAATCCTCGCCGAACAGCACTGGCACAACTTCAGCGGCTGGTTCGAGCCCCTGGGGATCGAACTCGCCTGGCTCAGCGGTCGCAGCAAGGGCAAAAAGCGCGCGGCCACCCTGGCGCGGATTGCCGCGGGCGACGCGGCGGTGGTGATCGGTACCCACGCGCTGTTCCAGGAGGACGTCCAGTTCCGGCAACTGGGCCTGGTCATCGTCGACGAACAACATCGTTTCGGGGTTCACCAGCGCCTCGCACTGACGGACAAGGGCGGCGGTGACCTGCGCCCGCACCAGCTGGTGATGACCGCCACCCCGATCCCGCGCACCCTGAGCATGGTGGCCTACGCAGACCTGGATTGCTCGGTGATCGACGAATTGCCCCCGGGGCGGACGCCGGTGACGACGGTGTCCATCGACAATGTGCGCCGCCTGGAAGTGACCGAGCGCGTCGCCCGGGCCTGCGCCGGCGGGCGCCAGGCCTACTGGGTGTGTACCCTGATCGAGGACAGTGAGGCCCTGCAGGCCCAGGCGGCGGAGGCCGTCGCGACGGAGTTGCGCGAGGCCCTCCCGGAGCTGGCCATTGGCCTGGTCCACGGGCGCCTGAAGCCGGCGGAGAAGGAGGCCGTGATGGCGGCGTTCAAGGCCGGTGAGCTGGCGGTGCTGGTTGCCACCACCGTGATCGAGGTGGGAGTGGATGTGCCCAACGCGAGCCTGATGATTATCGAGAACCCGGAGCGCCTGGGCCTGGCCCAGTTGCACCAGCTGCGCGGCCGGGTGGGGCGGGGGCCGCAGGCCAGCCACTGTGTACTGCTGTACCAGTCCCCCCTCAGCCATGCCGGGCGGGAGCGGATCAGCGCCCTGCGGGCCAGCAACGACGGCTTTTTTATCGCCGAGAAAGACCTGCAACTGCGCGGTCCCGGGGAGGTGCTGGGCACCCGCCAGACCGGTCTGATGGAGTTCCGGGTCGCGCGCCTGCCGGAACACGAGGATCTGCTCGACACGGTGCACACGCTGGCCGGGCAGATACTCGCGCACCACCCGGACCGGGTGGTGTCACTGGTCCAGCGCTGGACCGGTGCCGGACAGCGCTTCGGCTGGGTGTAACCCGGCGTCAGACCATGATCGCCGGGAGTTCCTTCTGCAGGGCGAGCTTGTCCCGGGTGGCCTCGCCGGTCAGGGCAAAACCCAGCAGGTCGCCGGCACTGTTGCGGAATTCCGCCTTGACGCTGTTGCCGTCCTGTTCCACGACCCATTCCCCTGCCGCGCCCTCGGCCGGCGGCGCTACCACCACCGGGCAGGCGGGCGTCTTGATGGTAACGGGCATGGCCGGATAAGCGACCTCTGTCGGCTCCCCCGCCAGGGTCTTGCCCAGGGCGCGGGCCGCTGCCATCAGCGGCGCCACGTAAACCAGCACATGGCCGTCGACCTCGGCGCAATCGCCCAGCGCGTAGACGTTGGGGGCACTGGTTTCCAGCAGCCGGTTGGTCACAATGCCCCGGCTGGTCTCGATACCCGAGGCCCTGGCCAGTTCGACCCGCGGCCTCACGCCCACGGCGGAGACCACCAGATCGGCATCGATCGTGTCGCCGTTATCCAGAGTGACCCGGACACCGTCGCCCGCCAGGTTGACTTCCGTCACCAGGGGACCGAAATGGAAATTCGCACCCTTTGCCTCCAGCGCCGCCTGCACCGCCTTGCCCGCGGGTTCCGGCAGCAGGGTGGGCAGACAGTAGCCCAGGGGGTCGACCGCCTCCACCTCGAAGCCGCCATTGAGCAGGTCGTTGGTGTACTCACAGCCGATCAGGCCGGCGCCGATCAGGCACACCTTGCGCACATCGTTCTTCTTCATCGCGGTGCGGAAATCGTCGAAATCCAGCAGGTCGTTGATGGAGTAGACCCGCTCCAGGCCGTTCCCGCCGATGGGCGGCCGGATCACGTCGGCCCCCAGGGCCAGGACCAGCTTGCCGTAATGGATGACCGTCTGGGCGTCCCCGACCCTGATCAGTTGCTGGGCCGTATCGATCTCATTCACCTTGGTCATGGTCCAGACGCTGGCCTTCAGGCTGCGCGCCATGCTGCCGGCATCCAGTTGCGCCAGGTCGTCGGCATCCGTGTTCTTGGTGTAACCCGTGGACAGCATGGGCTTGGAATAGGAGCGGCCATCATCGGAAGTGATCAGGATCAGGGGCGTCTCCGGGTCGTGTTTGCGGAATTCCCTGGCCAGGCCGTAGCCCGCCAGGCCGGTACCCAGGATCACGACCGGCGCATGGACCTTGTCCGCCACCGGTTCCTCGTGGTGCGGCGTGTCGTCTACAGGGGCCTCCTCCAGCAGTTCGAAGTCCTCCTTGCCGACCCCACAGTCCGGACACAACCAGTCTTCCGGCACGTCTTCCCAGCGGGTGCCGGGAGCTATGCCATCGTCCGGCCAGCCTTCTTTTTCGTCATACACCAGGCCGCAGACAATACATTCCCACTTGCTCATAGCTCGATCCAGGTCAAAAATCGGAGGCAACACTATAAAGATGCGCAAAAAATGTGCAAGACCCGGTGCCGCTCCCCCGGGGTTGCAAGGACCGCCCGGTTCAAGCATTCTCGCCCCCTTGATACCAGCGCGAGATTCCCGTGCCCTTCTTCTCAACCCACCGCGAGCCCCGCTGGCGACCCGTGCGCCAGTACCTGGCCAGCCAGTTGCCGTCCGGGCAGCGTCACTGGCTGCTGGATGACGGCTCGCTGACCCAGAGACTGGCCAGGCAGGGCCGGTTCCGGGTACAGCGCCTGCAGCAGGACTGGTGCGAGCCCCTGCGCTCGGAGCGGCAGCTGCTGGGCCTGCCCGACCGCCAGTTTGCCCTGGTCAGGCAGGTGGTTCTGCGGGTGAATGAGGAGCCGGTGGTGTTCGCCCGCTCGGTGTTCCCGGTGCACAGCCTGAGCGGGGGGTTGCGCCACCTGCGCCGGCTGCAGAACCGCTCCCTGGGGAGCATCCTGTTCGGCCACCCGGGCATGCACCGCAGCCCATTCGAGCTGGCGCGCATCCCCGGGGACAGCAGCTACCTGCCGGCCAGCCTGCGCCAGTCTGACCCCGCCTGGGGGCGGCGATCGCGGTTTGTTATCGAGGGCAGGGGCCTGATGGTGAGCGAGGTCTTCCTGCGCCACTTCCGCCCCTGGGATGCCCCGCTGCCAATCCACCGCAGCCAGCGCGGCCGCGTCGCGGCAGACCCTGTGGGCACTGAAAATTGCCCGCTAAACCAGTAAGCTGGCCCTTTCCCTATGCGTTCCCGCGCCATGACCGGACCCGGTAAAACCACAGCCCTGCTGCAGTTGATTCGCTTCGACAAGCCGATCGGCACCCTGCTGCTGCTGTGGCCCACGCTGATCGCCCTGTGGTTGGCGGCTGGCGGGGTGCCGGATCTCAGGCTGCTGCTGATTTTCATCCTCGGCACCTTCCTGATGCGCTCCGCTGGCTGTGTCGCCAACGACCTGGCGGACCGGGACATGGACGGCGGGGTGGCACGGACCGAGGCCAGGCCACTGGTGACGGGCAGCGTGTCCGTGCGGGAGGCAATCACCCTGTGCCTTGCACTGTGCCTGGCGTCGTTCGTCCTGGTGCTGTTCACCAACCGGCTGACCGTGCTGCTGTCCCTGGCCGGGGCCGTCCTGGCACTGGTCTACCCGTTCATGAAGCGGGTCACCCACCTGCCGCAGTTCGTGCTCGGACTGGCCTTCTCCTGGGGCATACCCATGGCCTTCGCGGCCCAGCGGGAGGCCCTGCCGCCCGCCCTGTGGTGGCTGTTCGCCGCCAACCTGCTGTGGACCGTGGCCTACGATACCCAGTACGCCATGGTGGACCGTGACGACGACCTCAAGATGGGCATCAAGTCGATCGCCATCCTGTTCGGACGCCACGACCGCCAGGCGGTCGCCCTGCTGCAGGCGGCCTGCCTGTTCCTGTGGGGACAGGTGGGCGCCGCCTTCGGCCTGGGCACCGCGTACTGGATCGCACTGGCACTGGTCGCCGGCCTGTTCTGCTATCACCAGTGGCTGATCCGGGAGCGGCGCCGGGAAGACTGCTTCCGGGCCTTCCTGCACAACAACTGGGTCGGGCTGGTGCTGTTCGCCGGGGTAGCGCTGCACCATGCCTTCTGATACCGGCGACTCAGGGTACAGCGCGCGCTTCCTCACCTCACTGGGGCAGATCGCGGCCGCGAACTGGGATGGCCTGGCCGGCACCGACTACCCCTTCCTGCGCCATCATTTCCTGTACGGCCTGGAGAACACCGGTTGCACCACCGCCGACAGCGGCTGGCAACCGTGCCACCTGCTGTTGCAGCAAGGCTCCGCGAACGTGGCCCTGCTGCCTCTGTACCTCAAGTCGCACTCCTACGGCGAGTACGTGTTCGACTGGTCCTGGGCCGATGCCTGGCGCCGCAGCGGGCTGAGTTACTACCCCAAGCTGGTCAGCGCCATCCCGTTCACCCCCGCCACCGGCCCGCGCCTGTGCACGGCGCCCGGCCTGGACCCCGGCGCTGCCTGGCCGGTGGCGCTGGCGGCGATACAGCAACTGGCCCGGGAGCGCGACATCTCTTCCTGTCATATCCTGTTTCCCGAACAGGATGTCTCCGAACAGTTGCAGCGACTGGGCCTGGCCCGGCGCGCCGCCTGCCAGTTCCACTGGTTCAATGACGGCTTCCGCAGTTTCGACGACTTCCTGGCCACTTGCAGCAGCCGCAAGCGGAAGAACCTGCGCCGGGAGCGGCGCCGGGTCCAGGAACAGGGGATTACGCTGCGCACCCTGCAGGGCGCCGGGATCAGCGAGCGGCACTGGCAAACCTTCCATCACTTCTACCAGATGACCTACGCCAAGCGCAGCGGCCACGGCGGTTACCTGACCCGGGAGTTCTTCCTGCAGACCGCCGCGGGGATGGGTGAACAGGTGGTAATGGTGCTGGCGGAGCACAGTGGAACGCCGGTGGCGGCCGCACTGTACTTCCGTGACCAGAGCACCCTGTACGGCCGCTACTGGGGTTGCAGCCGGGAGTTCGACTGCCTGCATTTCGAGGCCTGTTATTACCAGGGCATCGACTACTGTATTCGCCACGGCCTGCAGCGCTTCGACCCCGGGGCCCAGGGCGAGCACAAGATTCAACGGGGCTTTCGACCGGTTCCGACCTGGTCCAACCACTGGATTGCGGATGCGCGCCTGGCGGCGGCGGTGGCGGATTTCACCGTGGAGGAAGCCGACCACACCCGCGCCTACATCGAGCAGGCGAGTACCCTGTTACCGTTCCGGCAGGACTGACCGGCGCCACACCAGCAGGCGATTGTTGGCGGGCATGGCGTTGTCCTCCGCGAGCAGGAAGCCCGCAGCCCGGGCCAGGCCGTCCACTTGCTCGAAGTCCCGAATGGCGCTGTCGGGGTCGCGTGAGGCCAGCCACTGGTCGAAGCGGGCGTTGCTGTCGCTGGTGTAGCGGCCGCCGTAATTGAACGGGCCGTAGACCGCCAGCACGGTATCCGGCCGGGCGCGCTCGCCGAGCTCGGCGAACAACAGCTCCACGGCGGCGTATGCCATGATATGCAGGGTATTGGCGCTGAACAGGGCATCGTAGTCGCCCGGGGCCAGCGGCCAGGGGCGCTGGCGTACATCCAGCACTGCCGGCGGCAGGATATTGTCGCCCGGGTAGGCCCGGCAGCGGGGTACCACCCCGGGCAGGTATTCCGGCAGATCGGTGGGCTGCCAGCGCAGGCGGGGCAGGGCGGCGGCGAAGTGCGTGGCGTGCTGGGCGGTACCGCTGCCTATCTCAAGGACCTGGCGGCGGTCCGCGAAGACCCGCCGGAGCACCTCGAGGATGGGGCCCTTGTTGTTTTCGCAGGCCTGGGAGTAGGGCAGGTTGTCCAGGGTTCAGGTCCTCATCTCGAAGTCGCTGAAATCCGGGGCCCGCATGTGCCAGCGGTAGGCCAGGGTGGAGTGCGGCCAGTTGTTGGTGACCTTGCCGGCGGCGTTCTTGTACCAGTTGTCGCAACCGGCCACCCAGACCGTATCCGCCAGCGCAGCCTGCAGGCGGTCATTGTAGGCACGCTGCACGTCGGCCCGCACTACCAGGCTGCGCAGCCCGTGGCTCAGCAGCTTGTCGATACAGCGCGCAACATAGGCAACCTGTTGCTCCACCATGTAGATAATGGAATTGTGGCCCAGGTTGGTATTGGGTCCGTACAGCATGAAAAAATTCGGGAAGCCCGCCGTACACACCCCGCGGTGGGCCTCCGGCCCGTCGCGCCAGGCCTGCGCCAGCTCGAGGCCGCCCGCACCGACGAAGCGCACCGCCGACAGCAGCTCGGTGCTGCGAAAACCGGTACCGTAGATCAGCACATCCACCGGCCGCTCGACACCGTCCGCGGTCGCCACACCCGCGGTGCCGATGCCCTCGATCGGCGCGGTCACCAGCTCCACGTTGTCGCGGTTGAAGGTGGGAAAGTAATCGTCGGACACCAGGATGCGTTTGCAGCCCATGGGGTAGTCCGGCCACAGGGCCGCCCGCAAGCCGGGGTCCGATACCTGTTTTTCCAGGTAGCCCCGGGCCCAGCGGGCCACCAGCCCACGCAGCGGGCTGCGGCGCCACATGAGCGGATAGAGCAGCCAATCCTGGCGCAGGTAGATCAGCAGGCGATGGAGTTTCTGCCACAGGGGATAACGGGCGAAGCGGGCCTTTTCGGCCTCGCTGTAGGCCCGGTCATTGCGCGGGATGACGTGATTGGCATGGCGCTGGTACACGTACAGCTGCTCTGCCTTGCGCGCGAGATGAGGAATGAACTGCAGCGCGCTGGCGGCATTGCCGATCACGGCCACCCGCTTGCCCGCCAGGTCCACGTCGTCCCGCCAGCGCGCCGAGTGCCAGCTGTCGCCGCCGAAACTGTCGCGCCCGGGCAAGTCGGGGATGTTGGGCAGGTTCAGTTGCCCCAGGCCCGAGACCAGGCAGCGGGCCCGCACCCGCTCGCCATCGTCCAGCGCCAGTTCCCAGACACCCTCCGCCTCCCGGTAGGCGGCTGACTCGACCCCGGTCTCCAGGCGCAGGTGCGGGCGCAGGCCATACTTGTCGGTGCAGTGCTCGAAGTAGGCCTGTATTTCGTCAAAGGGCGAGTAGCGCCGGCTCCAGGCCGGGTTGGGCTCGAAGGAGTAGCTGTACAGGACCGATGGCACGTCGCAGCAACAGCCGGGGTAGTGGTTGTCGTGCCAGGTACCTCCCACCGCGGGCGACTTTTCCAGGATCAGGAAATCCTCGATGCCACGCCGGCGCAGCTCGATGCCCATGCACAGGCCCGACATGCCGGCGCCGATGATGATGACCGAGTGTGGTTTGGGTGGTTTGTCCATTACAAAAAAGGGGAAAAAAAGGGGACAGTTACCTTTTTCCGCAGGAAAAAGGATAACTGTCCCCTTTTTTAACTATCCCGCGTAAAAACCAGTTCCCGGGCGGTGGATTCGGAGCGGTTGTAGCGGTAACCGTCCACCCTGAATTTCTTCAGGCCCTCGGGCGCGTTGATCTCATTGTCGATAATAAAGCGCGCCATCTGGCCCCGGGCCTTCTTGGCAAAGAAGCTGATGATCTTGTACTTGCCGCCCTTCAGGTCCTTGAACACCGGGGTGATGATGTCCGCATCGAGTTCGCCCGGCTGCACCGACTTGAAGTACTCGTTGGAGGCCAGGTTACACAATACCGGGCTGCCGCTCTTTTTCAGCTGGGCATTCAGGGCCCCGGTGATGCGGTCGCCCCAGAACTCATACAGGTTGCGGCCGCCGGGATTGGCGAACTTCACGCCCATTTCCAGGCGATAGGGTTGCATCAGGTCCAGCGGCCGCAGCAGGCCGTAGAGCCCGGACAGGATGCGCAGGTGCTGCTGGGCAAAGCGCAGCCCGGCGTCGTCCAGGGTCTCGGCCTCGAGGCCGGTGTAGACATCGCCCTTGAAGGCGAGCAGTGCCTGCTTGGCATTGTCCAGGTCAAAGGGCGTGCCCCAGTTCATGAAGCGCTGGTGATTGAGATCCGCGATCTTCTCGCTCACGCCCATGAGGGAGCGGATATCAGCGGGGCTCAGGTCGCGCGCGACCGACACCAGCTCCGCGCTCTGTTCCAGAAACTGCGGTTGGGTCTTGCGGCGCGTCGTGGGCGGCGTGTCGAAGTCCAGGGTCTTGGCCGGGGAAATGATCGTCAGCATAGCGGTTTTCCAATTTCGTGAGGCAGGTATGATACTCTGCACGGCAATAATCAAAAAGCACAGCCCGACAGGTCTCCAATGCGCCGCTTCATCGTCCTCATCGACGCGTTCACCGACCGGTGCGGTCGCCTGTTGGCCTGGCTGACCCTGGCGATGGCGCTGCTGACCACCGCGGTGGTGATCATGCGCTACGGCTTCAGCGTCGGCTCCCTCGCCGCCCAGGAGGCGATCACCTACCTGCACGGTTGCGTCTTCATGCTGGGTGCAGCCTACACCCTGAAGCACGGCGGCCACGTGCGGGTGGACATTTTTTACCGCAATTTCAGCCCCCGCGGCCAGGCCTGGGTAAACAGCCTGGGCGGCGTCCTGTTCCTCATTCCCCTGTGCCTCTTCATCACCGGCATCAGCTGGAATTACGTGGCGGAATCCTGGGCCATCCGCGAGAGCTCCCCGGAACCCGGCGGCATCCCGGCGGTATTCCTGCTGAAAACCCTGTTGCCACTGATGGCGCTGAACCTGTTGCTGCAGGGCCTGGTGGAGACCCTGCGGGCGGCGCTGCTGCTGGTGGAGGGCGAGGACTGATGGGCGGTTCGGTCGCGATCTACATGTTCCTTGCGGTCTGCCTGTTGCTGATGCTGGGCTATCCGGTGGCGCTCACCCTGGCTGGTACCGCGCTGGCCTTCGCTGCCGGCGGGATCATTGCGGGCGTGTTCGACCCCGCGTTCCTCGCCGCCCTGCCCGGGCGCCTGTTCGGCACCGTTGGCAACACCACGCTGATCGCGGTACCCCTGTTTATCCTCATGGGGGTGGTGCTGGAGCGATCCCGTGTCGCCGAGGAGTTGCTGGGCAATATGGAGCGGGTGTTCGGCCGCCTGCGCGGGGGGCTGGGCATCTCCGTGGTGCTGGTGGGCACCCTGCTGGCCGCCAGCACCGGCATCGTGGGCGCCACCGTGGTCACCATGGGCCTGCTGTCCCTGCCAAGCATGCTGCGGGCCGGCTACAGCCCGACCCTGGCCACCGGCACCATCTGCGCCACCGGCACCCTGGGACAGATCATCCCGCCGTCCATCGCCCTGGTGTTGCTGGGGGATATCCTGTCCTCGGCCTATACCCAGGCCCAGCTGAACATGAACATCTTCAACCCCAAGTCGGTCTCGGTCGGTGACCTGTTCGTGGGCGCAATCATCCCGGGCCTGATCCTGGTGGCCCTGTACGTGAGCTACCTGCTGCTGGTGGCCTGGCTCAAACCGGCATCCGCTCCACCGGCTCAGGAGCCGGACATCGACCCGGGCGCCCTGCTCAAGGGCCTGCTGCCGCCGCTGGCGCTGATCGCCACCGTGCTGGGATCCATCCTCGCCGGCGCCGCCACCCCCACCGAAGCTGCCGGGGTGGGAGCCGTGGGCGCCCTGCTGCTGGCGACAGCCAAGCGCCAGCTCAGCCGGGCGCGCCTGGCGGAGATCTGCCTCGAGACGATGAAAATCACCTGCATGGTGTTTCTCATCCTGATCGGCGCGGCGGTGTTCTCGCTGGTATTCCGCGGTTTCGGTGGCGAGGAACTGATCCACCACTATTTCGAAAACATGCCCGGGGGCGTGACGGGCGCCACCCTGGTGGTGATGCTGGTGATCTTTCTGCTGGGTTTCATCCTCGATTTCATTGAGATCACCTTCGTGGTGGTCCCCATCGTCGGGCCTATCCTGCTGACCATGGGCCTGGACCCGGTCTGGCTGGGTATCATGATCGCACTCAACCTGCAGACCTCCTTCCTGACACCGCCGTTCGGATTCGCCCTGTTCTACCTGCGCGGGGTGGCGCCGGAATCACTGCCCACGGGCGCTATCTACCGCGGGGTCATTCCCTTTATAATCATCCAGTTGCTGGTGCTGGGCTGCCTGTGGTTGTGGCCCGCCCTGGCGACCTGGTTGCCAGCCCTGTTGAAAAGCTGAGCCCCGACAACCCCCCAAAAACGTGAGCCGCGGCGATGAATGACATCGATTCCACCCCCGTTCCCCAGGGTGACCTGGCGCTGCAAACCATCGCCATGCCCAGGGACACCAATGCCAACGGCGATATTTTCGGTGGCTGGCTGCTGTCGCAGATGGACCTGGCGGGCTCGATTACCGCCGGGGAGGTGGCTGGCGGTCGCACCGCAACGGTCGCCATCGACGGCATGGCCTTCCTGACGCCGGTCCACGTGGGTGCGGTCGTATCCTGTTACTGCGACGTACTGGAAATCGGGCGCAGCTCGATCCGCATCATGGTCGAGGTCTGGATCAATTCTCGCCACGATGGCGAGCCCCTGAAAGTCACGGAAGGCGAGTTCGTGTTCGTCTCCATCGACGAAACCGGCCGCACCCGGAGCATCCAGCGCAGCTGATCAGTCGTCCATGACCCGGTCCCGGGCGTTGATATAGGCCTGCTCCGAAATGTGGTGATAGTGGCGCACGCTCTTGTAGTAGCGGCTGAACGAGGCGTAAATCTTAGCCGCCATTTCGTCTTCCGCCGCCAGTCGCTCCAGGGCGTTCCGGGATTCCACGTACAGCGCCTTGAGCACATCGTCGGGGAATTGCCGCAGCTGCACCTCGTGCTGCTCCACCAGTTCTTTCAGGGCGGCATTGTTGCGGGCGGTAAACTCGTCCAGCATGTCGCCGTTTACCGCCCGGGCGGCCTGCGTCACGATCGCCTGCAGGTCCTCGGGGAGGGCCTCCAGGGAATCCTTGTTGAAGATGAATTCCAGGGTCGGGCCGGGCTCGTGCCAACCCGGGTAATAGTAGTATTTCGCCACCTCGTGCAGGCCCAGGGCCAGGTCGTTGTAGGGCCCCACCCATTCCACCGCGTCGATCACACCGGTCTGCAGGGAGGTGTACAGCTCGCCCCCGGCAATCCGCACCGAGGTCCCGCCCACCGCACTGAAGACCTCGCCCGCCAGGCCGGGAATGCGCATTTTCAGGCCCTTGAGGTCCTCCATGGAGTTGATCTCCTTGCGGAACCAGCCCCCCATCTGCACCCCGGAGTTGCCCCCCGCCATGGGGACCACGTTGAAGGGCGCATACAGCTCGCGCCACAGCTGGAGGCCGCCACCGTAGTGCAGCCAGCCATTCATTTCCTGCGCGGTGAGGCCGAAGGGCACCGCCGCGTAAAAGACCGACGCGGGTATCTTGCCCTTCCAGTAGTAGGCCGCCCCGTGACCGGCATCCGCCACGCCCTGGGACACCGCGTCGAAGGTTTCAAAGGCCGGGACGATTTCTCCCGCGCCGTAGACATGCACCTGCAGGCGGCCGCCGCTCATCTCGCCCACCATACGGGCAAAATTTTCCGGACCCGTGCCCAGGCCGGGGAAGTTCTTGGGCCAGGTGGTAATGAGCTTCCACTTGAAATGCTCCTGTCCGCGATCGAGTGCCTCGCCGCCGCTGTTGCCGACCCGGCCCGGGGAGGCCCCTTCCACGGCGGCCCGGTCCAGCGCCCACAGGGCCACCACCGCCACCAGCGCGGCGGTCAACAGCAGGATGACCACGGGGGCAATTCGGCGTTCGGTTGATTCACTCATTATTGGTATCCGTTCCGGTTCATGCCGTCACAGCAACTGCAGGTTGGCATACTGCAGCACCAGCCACTTGCTGCCCTCGCCATCGAAGTTGACCTCGACCCGGGCGCTCGCGCCCCGGCCCTCGAAGTTTAGCACGACCCCCTCGCCGAAAATCTGGTGGTAGACATGTTGCCCCAGGGCCAGGCCGGTATCCGGCACCTCGGCCTGGCCCAGGCTGCTCACCGGGCGGCTGACCGTGCTGTGCAGCCGCACTTCTTCCAGCAGCTCTGCCGGGATCTCGCGGATAAAGCGCGAGGGCGTATTGTAATTCTCACTGCCGTGCAGGCGGCGGGTCTCGGCGTAGGTGATGAACAGTTTTTCCATGGCCCGGGTGATGCCCACGTAACAGAGCCGCCGCTCCTCTTCCAGCCGCCCCGGTTCCTCCAGCGACATCCGGTGCGGGAACAGGTTTTCCTCCATCCCCGCCAGGAACACCAGCGGGAACTCCAGGCCCTTGGCCGAGTGCAGGGTCATCAGTTGCACGCTGTCCTCGTGCTCCTCCGCCTGGGCGTCACCGGCATCCAGCGCGGCGTTGTCGAGGAATTGCTGCAGCGGCGACAGCTCGTCGCCCTCGGGAACAAACTGGCGCGCCGCGGCCACCAGTTCCTCCAGGTTTTCCACCCGCGCCTGGCCTTTTTCGCCTTTCTCCTTCTCGTGGTAGGCGATGAGCCCGGAGGCCGCGACCACGTGCTCGACCAGTTCCTCCAGGCCCAACTCGTCGGTGCCGCTGTCCAGTTCGTCGACCAGGGCGACAAAGCCCTGCAGGGCGCCGATCGCTCGGGCCGGCAGCAACTTTTCTTCCACCGTCGCGCCGATCGCCTGCCACAGCGACAGGTCACGGGTACGGGCGCACTCGCGCACGGTTTCGATGGTTTTCAGGCCGATGCCGCGGGGCGGGGTGTTGACCACCCGCTCCAGGGCGGCATCGTCGGCCCGGTTGGTCAGCAGCCGCAGGTAGGCCAGGGCGTTGCGGATTTCGAGGCGCTCGTAGAAGCGCTGGCCACCGTAAATGCGGTAGGGCACCCCCTCGCGGATCAGGGCCTCTTCCAGCACCCGGGACTGGGCGTTGGAGCGGTACAGCACGGCGATGGAGGCGCGGCTGTTGCCCTGTTCCAGCCAGCGCTGCGCCTGCTCGACGATGAAGCGGGCCTCGTCCTGCTCATTGAAGCCGGCGTACAAAGTGATCGGGTCGCCGGCGTCACCGGCGGTCCACAACTGCTTGCCCAGGCGGCCGAAGTTGTGTCCGATGACGCCGTTGGCGGCCTGCAGGATGGTCTGGGTGGAGCGGTAGTTCTGCTCCAGCCGCACAGTTTCCGTGCCGGCAAAATCGTCAGCGAAGCGCTGGATATTCTCGATCTTCGCCCCGCGCCAGCCGTAAATGGACTGGTCGTCGTCCCCCACCGCCACCACCGGTATCCGCTGCCCGGCCAGTACCCGCAACCAGGCGTACTGGATGGTGTTGGTATCCTGGAACTCATCCACCAGGATCTGGCGGAAGCGGCCCTGGTAGTGCGCCAGGACGTCGGGGTTCCTGAGCCACAACTCGTGAGCCCTCAGCAGCAGCTCGGCAAAGTCCACCATGCCGCTGCGCTCACAGGCCTGTTCGTAGGCCCGGTAGACCTGCAGCATGGTCTGCTGGAACAGGTCGCCGTGGGGGGCCTCGACGTGAGCCGCCCGCAGGCCCTCGTCCTTCTGGGCATTGATGAACCACTGGGCCTGTTTCGGCGGCCAGCGGGCCTCGTCCAGCGCCAGTTCCCGGCATACGCGCTTGACCAGCCGCAACTGGTCGTCGCTGTCGAGAATCTGGAAATTCTGCGGCAGGCCGGCCTCCTGCCAGTGGGCCTTCAACAGGCGGTGGGCCAGGCCGTGGAAGGTGCCCACCCACATACCGTGCGACGGCAGCTGCAGCATGGCCTCGATACGGCCGCGCATTTCCCGCGCCGCCTTGTTGGTAAACGTCACCGCCAGGATCGACCAGGGCGAATAGTCCAGCGCCCTGATCAGCCAGGCGATCCGGTGCACCAGCACCCGGGTCTTGCCGCTGCCGGCCCCGGCCAGCACCAGCATGTTGCCACTGTCCGCGGCCACCGCCTGGCGTTGCGCATCATTGAGGGGAGAAAGAATATCCGATACATCCATGGCGGCATTCTACCCAAGCTCGGCGTTATAATGACAATCACTTTAGGGGCACATGGCAGCAACTTACTATGCAGGACCACCGGGGCAACGATAAAACAGACGACATAGACGACGTCTTCCGCAACATAAACCACGAGGGTGAACACCGGCGGGACTCCGAGCCGGGCAGTTTTGATGACGATCCCGAGGTTCTGGACGAGGCGATCAGCGCCCAGTACCCGGAGGACGTGGACGATTTCATGCTGGCGGGCGACGAGGACGAGCTGCGCGGCGCCGACGACTGGCCCCTGGCGGAGGACGAGCCGGAGGAAGCGCGCGGCAACTGGTCGGAGCAGGACGAGGAAGAGTACGAGGAGGAGTACGAGGAGGAGTACGAGGACGAGCTGGAGGAACCGGAGGAAGACCCGCCTCACTGGCTGGAGACCAGGCAGGCGCCCGAGGAGGGTGTCAGCTGGCCCATCGGCCTGATCGCAGTGGTGGTCATTGCCCTGGTACTGCTCGCGGCGGGCGGCTACGGGGTGATGCAGCAGCGCGCGGCGACCCAGGAAGAATTGCGTGACCTGCGGGCTCGCCTGGCCAACGCGGTGACACCGGAACAGGCAGCAGAGGAACGCGAGTCCCTGCGCGCGCTGCGGGAGGAGAACCAGCTGTTGCGGGTGGAGCGGGAATCCCTGCAACGGGAGAACGAGCGCCTCAACGCGACCGTCACCGGGCTGGAGGGCCAGCTGCAGGCCCAGGTGGAAGCCACCCGGCAGGCCACTGAGAAGACCACCCGGGACAGGGCCGCCCGGGACAGGGCCACCCGGGACAGGGCCACTCCGGAAAAGGCCGCGGTCACCAGCCAGCCATCCGCCCCCACGACCAGCGCCGCGGCCGGCAGTGGCGACTGGTTCGTCAATTTCAGCTCCTACTACCAGAGCGCCACCGCCGAGACCTGGCGGGACAAGCTAAATCCCGGCGTCGGCCAGGTGGTGATCACCACGGGCAGCAGCGACCGGGGCACCCTGTACCGGGTCCGCGTGGTTGGCCTGGCCAGCCGCGCCCAGGCGGAGTCGGTCGCCCGCAGCCTGGAGCAGCAGTACAACCTGGACCGACTCTGGGTGGGCCGGGAGCCGGCACGCTGAAGACCGGCTTGGCAGGCACAAAAGGTCCTGCTAATGTTCGCAGGCTAATCCAGAGAGAGGACCCGCAATGAAACTGTTCAAACTTGCCGTACTGGGCCTGGTGATCGGCAGCAGCGCCAGCTTTGCCGAGTGCGAAGCCCCGGCCATGCCCACCCTGCCGAACGGCGGCTCCGCGACCATGCAGGAGATGCTGGAAGGCCAGAAAGCCGTCAAGACCTTCCAGACCGCCAACATGGACTACATGGCCTGCCTGGAGAAGAAGTTCACTGCCGCCGAGGAACAGGCCAAGTCCATCCAGGACGACAAGGCCAAGGCGGCGGCCGTGGAGGCCTATGACAAGGCGATTGACGCCTATAACACGGCCGTCTCCAAGGAAGAGGAAGTCGTCGGCCAGTTCAACACCGAGATTCGCGAGTACAAGGCCGCCAACCCCAGCTGAGGGCGCTCAGGCCTCGCTCTTGTGGGCCAGACTGTGAGCGTTCTGCTCCCAGTTCTGGCCGTCAAAGCGTACCACGGTGATCTGCGGCGGCTTCTGGTCCAGGCAATTCAGGTTCACGTCCACCCCGTCCGGGTTTGAACGCGGAATATAGAACGGCTTGATACCGCAGGTCTGGCAGAAATAGTGCTTGGCCACGCCGGTATTGAAGGTATAGCAGCGCAACTCGTCCTCGCCGCTCAGCAGTTCGAAGTGTGCCTTCGGCACGATCAGGTGCAGGTAGCCGCTTTTGCTGCAGATCGAGCAGTTACAGTCCTCCACCTCGACCGCTTCCGGCGCCTGCACCCTGAATGTCACCGCGCCGCAATGGCAGCTGCCTCGATATTCCATTTACATCCAACCCATCAGTTGCAGGGGACCCGCGGCGGACCGGGTGTACGCCACGCTGACAATATAGAGCCCGGTGGCCATTGCCGCCAGCCAGGCACCCGTTCGCACCCCGCGTGTCCGGCCGAAGCGCAGGGCCACCATGCCCAGGGCGATATAGACCAGCAGCCCGCCAATCTTGGCCATCACCCAGGGCAGCTCGAGTGGCGAGGTGCGCCACAGGTACAGCATCCCGATCGCCGAGGCCAGCAACAGGGTGTCGACGCAATGGGGCAGCACGCGGGTCAGGCGATGGCGCAGCAGCGGGTTATCGCTGACCATCCAGAAACCGCGCAGGGCGAACCCGCCCAGGGACAACAGCGCGCAGCTGACATGGACCAGTTTCAATTGCTCAAACATCGGTCCAGCCCTGTCCCACCCCTGCAGGTCACTCCACCGTCACTGACTTGGCCAGGTTGCGGGGCTTGTCCACGTCAGTGCCCTTCTGCACCGCCACGTGGTAGGCCAGCAGCTGCAAGGCCACGGTGTAGATGATCGGCATCAGCGGTTCCGGGCAGCTGGGCATGGACAGCACATGCACCCTGTCCTCGTCCGTGAACCCGGCCTCGCGGTCGGCGAAGACGTAGAGCTCGCCACCGCGGGAGCGAACCTCCTCCAGGTTGGACTTGAGCTTTTCCAGCAGCTCGTCATTCGGCGCCACCGCCACCACCGGCATGTCGGCATCGACCAGGGCCAGGGGACCGTGTTTCAGTTCCCCCGCCGGGTAGGCCTCGGCGTGGATATAGGAAATCTCTTTCAGTTTCAGCGCACCCTCCAGCGCCACCGGGTACTGGATACCGCGGCCCAGGAACAGGGCGTGGTGTTTCTGGATAAAGGCCTCCGACAGTTTCTGTATGGCCGGGTCCAGTTCCAGGGTCCTGGCCACCAGCTCGGGCAGCTTGTGCAGCGCCGCCACCAGGTCCGACTCGGTCTGCGCCGAGAGGCCGCGGCGACGCCCGAGCACGATGGTCAGCATCAGGAAGGCCACCAGCTGGGTCGTGAAGGCCTTGGTCGACGCCACCCCGATTTCTGCCCCGGCCCGGGTCAGGAACACCGCATCGCTCTCCCGCACCAGCGAGGAGTAGTCCACGTTGACGATGGCCAGGCTGCCGATGAATTCTCCCTCCATCGCACCCCGCAGGGCGGCCAGGGTATCCGCGGTCTCGCCCGACTGGGACACGTTCACCAGCAGCGTGCCCGGTCGCGCCACCCGCTTGCGGTAGCGAAACTCCGAGGCAACCTCCACCTGGCAGGGAATACCGGCCAGTTCCTCCAGCCAGTACCGGGCCACCATGCCCGCGTGGAAGCTGGTGCCGCAGGCGACGATCTGCACCGACTGGACCCGGTCGAACAGGGCCTCTGCCCCGGCACCGAACACCGCGTCTTCGACCCTGTGGTCCGGCCCGGTTTGGAAGGTGGCCGCCAGCACCCGTGGCTGTTCGTGGATTTCCTTCAGCATGTAGTGTTCGTAGTCACCGAGGTCGGAGGCCTCGACCGCCTCCCTGATGCGGACTGACGGCCGCGTCACCGTTGCGCCCGTGCTGTCACGGATTTCGAGCTCCGAGGGCGTGGCGCGGACCAGGTCGCCATCCTCCAGGTAGATAAAGCGATCGGTCACCTGGCGCAGGGCCAGCTGGTCTGAGGCCAGGAAGTTTTCCCCAATGCCCTTGCCAATCACCAGCGGGCTGCCTTTCCGCGCGGCCACGACCTCGTCGGGGTGCTCGCGGTCCACCACGGCCAGGGCATAGGCCCCCTCCACCCGCGCCACGGTGGCGCGCATCGCCTCCAGCAGGCTGTCGCCCTGTTCCAGGCGCTGGTGCAGCAGGTGCACGACCACCTCGGTGTCGGTGCGGGAGGAAAACTCGTAGCCGGCGTCGATCAGTTCCTGCCGCAGGGCCGCGTGATTCTCGATAATGCCGTTGTGTACCAGCGCCAGCCGCTCGCCCGACAGGTGGGGGTGAGCGTTGGCGGAGGAGGGTTCGCCGTGGGTGGCCCAGCGGGTGTGCGCGACGCCCACGCAGCCCAGGATCGGGTTGAGTTGCTGCTGCTGCTCCAGTGCCGCTACCTTGCCCACCTGTTTGTGCATCTGCAGGTTGCGCTCATTGTCGATCAGGGCCATGCCGGCCGAGTCATAGCCCCGATATTCAAGCCGTCGCAGGCCTTCCATCAAAATCTCCGAGACTTCCCGCCGGGCGGTAGCCGCTACGATGCCACACATTGCTCAATCCTCCTTGCGCTGCGGCGGCTTCCAGCCACGCACATTGCGTTGCCGGGCGCGCCCCACCGCCAGTTCCTCGGCTTCCACGGTGCTGGTGATGGTGGATCCCGCGGCGATAAAACACTTGTCCCCGAGCTCCAGTGGCGCGACCAGGGTACTGTTCGAACCGATGAAACTGCCGGCGCCGATTTCGGTGCGATGCTTGCTGACGCCGTCGTAATTGCAGGTGATGGTGCCGGCGCCAATATTCACCCCGCCTCCCATCGTACAGTCGCCAATATAGGCCAGGTGGTTGGCCTTGCTGCCCCTGCCCAACTTTGCCTGCTTGGTCTCGACAAAATTGCCGATCCGGGCGCCCGCATCCAGTTCGGTGCCCGGGCGCAACCGGGCAAAGGGGCCGACCGAACAGTCGGGACCCACCACGGCACCCTCCAGGTGGCTCATGGCGTTGATAGTGGCGCCAGCGCCCACGCGGCTGTCGACCAGGACGCAGTTCGGGCCGATGCGGGCGCCATCCCCCAGTTCCACCCGGCCCTCGAAGACCACATTCACGTCGATCCAGACATCCCGGCCGCAGTGCAGCTCGCCGCGGATGTCGAGGCGGCCGGCATCGGCTATGGCCACGCCCGCCCGCAGCAGCGCCTCGGCCTGGCGCCGCTGGTGTTCGCGTTCCACCTGATTCAGCTGGACCCGATCGTTGACCCCGAGTATTTCCAGCTCGGAGGGCGCCTTGCAGGAGTGCACCTCGCGTCCATCGGCCACCACCAGTTCGAGGATGTCCGGCAGGTAGTACTCCCCCTGCCGGTTATCGTTCCGCACCAGGGGCAGGTAGGCATTGAGATCCTCCGCCGGCGCCGCCAGCACCCCGGTATTGACCTCACGGATGCCGCGCTGCGCCGGACTGGCGTCTTTTTCTTCCACACAGCCCAGCACCCGGCCTTTATCGTCACGCAGAATCCGGCCATAGCCAAAGGGGTCGACAAGGTCCGCTGTCAGCACCGCCGGCCCGCCCCCGGCCTGGTCGACCAGTTGTTGCAGGGTGGCAGCTTCGATCAGGGGTACATCGCCGTACAGCACCAGCACCGTGCTGCCCGCCGCCACCCGGGGCAGGGCCTGCAGGACGGCGTGACCCGTTCCGAGTTGCTCCTCCTGAAGCACCCAGTCCAGGGAGTCCCCGGCCAGCGCCTCGCGTACCTGCTCTGCCCCGTGCCCCACCACCACGTGAATGGCGCTGGGCGACAGTGCCCGGGCCGTGTCGATCACGTGCGCCAGCAGTGGCCGGCCGGCCATGGTGTGCAGGACCTTGGGCAGGTCTGACACCATCCGCGTTCCCTGGCCCGCGGCCAGGATAATAATCTCCAGACTCATCTCGTACCTGTCATCTGTTGTGGCCAGATCAAACCTTCGATGTCACGCAGCCTACCCCTATACTTACGTAATGCAATGTCATATGTCACACCTTATTTGGTAAGAAGTACAATGTGTTACATTCCTCACGGCAGCAGCCCGACAGTACCTTCAGTACTGAGGATTCTACTGCCACTTTGTTACATCGTCGGACTCTTTCTCCTGTCCTCGATTCCCGGCGATATCTCGGATGAGACCGCCATCGGGGCGGCATTCCAGTGGCTGCCGCCCACCTGGCAGAACGTGCTGCATATTCCCCTGTTCGCCGGCCTGACCCTGGTCCTGGCCTGGGCGCTGCCGCCCGATCATCGGGCCTGGACGGTGGTGGCGCTGGTACTGGCGTCGCTGTTGGGTATCGTAAATGAGCTGTATCAGGCGTCCGTGCCCGGCCGATACAGCTCTGCCGGCGATGTCCTGCTCAACGTGCTGGGCGCCTCGCTGGCCGCACTCTGGATCTGGTCGATGAGACGCAGCGATACGGGCTGGCGCTAACCGCAGCGGGAATGGCGAGGACGACCCCGGGTGCGAACTGGCCGAAGGACTAAAAACGGATACGCGGTTTCTGCGGACACTGCGCCACCGGCGTGGCGCGGGCAATGGCCGCGTCCGCCTCACCCCAGCCCTCACAGCGTGAGGCCCCCGGCTGGCGCCGTACGGCATTGAGCAGGCCTTTGCAGACAGCGTAAAACCTAAAAAACGCCAGGACCCTGCGGCGCTCCCGGGCGGTGATTGGGCGCTGCGCGCAAACCAGCTTGTCGTCGTACATGTGCCGCTCGGACAGGCCGATCGCCGCGTAGGCAAATACCCGCACCCGACTGCCGATGGCCAGGCGCGGCCCCAGCACCAATGCATCCAGGAAATCGCCTTCCCCACCGATGTACTGGTGAACGGAGCCATAATTGTAGGGGCAGGGGAGGGGCGATACGAAGTCGACGTGGCCATCGCTGCCCCGTTTGAGGAAGCTGCCCCGGGGAATCTCGATCACCACTTCCACGCTGGGCGGCGAGCCGGCTTGATTACTGCTGCTGTTAATAACGGTCATACCCGGGGCATCTGCGGCGAACGGTGTCCGGAGACTGGCCCGCCCGCCTCAACAGTTCAGTTCCCGCGCAGCAGCACTTCGAGCTTCAACAGGCAGGCAAATACCATGAGCCCCACGCCCACCATGAACAGGGTGGTGGCCTCGAAATCCGCAACATAGAAACCGCCGGCAATGCGTGCCAGTCCACTGACCAGGCACAGCAGGATACCGAGTAAGCCCGCGGCGTGACTGGCGTAGCTCAACCATTGTTTCATTGCTTTCCCTCCCTGGAGTCGGGTGATGTGCCAAGCATAGCGTATCCGGGTTGCTTCTGCAGATCGGGCCACGATGCAGTCCTCACCAGGCCGTGGCTTTGACCTTATTTGGGACTACAATTGCACCTACCGTCACCCCGCATCGCGTTACAATCCACGCTCCGCGCCCACAAGGATTTCTGAGTAATGGCCTTCTGGCAGCCCCGATCCGTCCTGCAGCTGGTGATTTTCGGCTTTTTTGCCGCGCTGGCGCCGCTGGTCGTGGCCATCCTGTTCACCGTGCAAACACTCGATGAACTGACCAGCAGCAGCCGCCGTTCGACCGAGCTGGTGGTGGAGGCGACCCGCCTGGGACAATCGATCCAGAGCAACCTGCGGGGGCTGGAACGTCGCGCCGGCCAGTATTTTGCCCTGGCGGATCCGGAACTGGCGGCGCTGTTCGATCGCGAGCGAAACCTGCTGTCCGGCGACCTGCAAACCCTGCATCAACGCCTACCGACCGAAAGCCCCGATGTCGAGGGCCTGCTGCAATCGCTCGATCGACTGGTCCTGACCACGGCCGAGGAGGCCGTGCCCGAGGGCAACACGCCCTCCCCGGCGCAGCGCCTGGCGCAGACTTTCTCCCTGATCAATGAGCAGGGCGCCGCGGTACAGACCTGGCTGGAGGCGTCCCTGGATCGCCTGCTGCAGCAGACCGTGAAGGAGGCCGATGACCTGATCAACCAGTTGAAACTCCAGTTGGGTGTGCTGGCCTGCGCCACCCTCGCCCTGCTGTTGTTCGCTGCCAACAGAATCAACCGGCCGGTGAAGGACCTGACCCAGGAGATTCACGCCCTGGGCACCGAGGGCCTCAGCCACAGTATCGATATCTCCGGTCCGCAGGAGGTACGGGACCTCGGCAGCAAGCTGGAATGGCTGCGCCAGGAGTTGCAGGAAGCCGAAAAACAGAAGCAGCAGTTCCTGCGGCACATCTCCCACGAGTTGAAAACGCCCTTGTCCAGCCTGCGCGAAGGAACGGACCTGCTGGCCGAACATGTGGCGGGCCACCTGTCCCAGCAACAGCAGGAGATCGTGGAAATTGTCCAGGAAAACGCCATCCAGTTGCAGCGCCTGATCGAGAATCTGATCGACTACAACCAGCTGCCCCGACAGGAATTGAACATCGAGCAGTTCAACGTCGAGGAGTTGCTGGAGGAATTGCTGGGGCACTACCGGATTCCGCTGGAGAACAAGTCACTGAGGGTCAAACGAAAGGGCTCGGTGGAGAATTGGATTACGGACCGCTACAAACTTCGCACCGCCCTGGATAATTTGCTGTCCAATGCGGTCAACTATACGCCGGAGGGTGGCCGCATCGAGCTTGTATGGCGTAACGATGATGCTAATCTGGTGATCGATGTGGCGAATTCAGGAGAGCCCATCCCCGAGGAGGATGCCGAACGAGTGTTCGAACCATTTGTACAGAGCGCCGCCAAGCGGACCGGCCCCGTCAAGGGCTCAGGTATCGGTCTCAGCGTGGCCAGGGAATGCATGGAAGTGCAGCAGGGCAGTCTGTCCCTGGTCGCTCACTCCAGACTGCCGGTCTGCTTCCGATTGATATGCCCCGCACACTCGCTGTAGTCTGCATCTGTCTCGCAAGCCTGGCCGGCTGCGGCACGCTATCGAGACCGGCGACGATCTATTCGCCCACGGCTTCAGCCCAGGCCCTTGCCCCTGATGAACTGGCGTACCGGGCCCTGCGCCTCTGGCTGGATCGGGAGCGGGCAGTGGCCGCCATGGACACGGAGGCCGTGGTGGCCGAGCTGGTGGCCGTCGGCAAGCCCGAGGGACCCGACCAGGTATTTTATTTCGGCCTGCTCAACCAGCGCCTCAAGGCCTACGCCAGTTGGGTCCAGGCCCGGGACGCGTTTCAGGAGCTGAGTGAGGACAGCGCGATCACCCGCGACCAGCGCCAGTTGGCTGGCATTTTCCTGCAGTACAACCAGACGCGGATCAACTGGCACGCCGAGTACCGCAAATCGCTGGCAGAGATCAGCGCTTTGCAGGATGCGTTGCTGGGCAAGGAGGAGGAGAACGACCTGTTGCAGAGCAAGATCAAGGCCATCACCGACCTGGAGACCACTATCGGCACCCGGGAGACACCCTGATGCAGAATCGCGTGCTGTTGGTGGACGACGATGCCGGCCTGCTGAAACTGCTGTCCATCCGGCTTGAGGCCGAGGGTTACCAGGTATTGACCGCCTCGTCGGCCGAGGAGGCCATGCGGGTGCTGCGCAACGAGCCCGTCGAACTGCTGGTGACGGACCTGCGTATGGAGGGAGCCAGCGGTCTGGAGCTGTTTGAGCAGGTGCGGTACTTCCTGCCGGGGTTACCGGTGATCATCATGACCGCGCAGGGCACGATCCCCGAGGCCGTGGCGGCCACCCAGAAAGGGGTGTCTGAATTCCTCACCAAGCCCATCGACAAGGACAGGTTGTTGGCTGCCATCGAGGCGGCACTGCAACAATCCGGCCGGGTCCAGGGCGTACCGGCTGAAAACTGGCGTGAACACATCGTGACCCGCAGTCCGGTCATGGAACACATCCTGAACCAGGTCAAGCAGGTGGCCCAGTCCGACGTCAGCATTCTCATCACTGGGGCCAGCGGTACGGGCAAGGAGTTGCTGGCCCAGGCGATACACGAGGCGAGCGGGCGTCACCACGGGCCGCTGGTGGCCATCAACTGCGGCGCCCTGCCGGAGCAACTGCTGGAATCGGAGTTGTTCGGGCACGTGAAGGGTGCGTTCACCGGCGCCGTGCGCGCCAACGAGGGCCTGTTCCGGACCGCACACGGCGGCACGCTGTTCCTGGATGAAATCGGCGAGATACCCCTGCCTCTGCAGGTGAAACTCCTGCGCGTGCTGCAGGAGCGGAGAGTACGGCCGGTGGGCGGCACGACCACGGAACCGGTGGAAGTCCGCCTGATCTCCGCCACCAACCGGGACCTGGAAAAGGATATGCGGGCGGGCCAGTTCCGCGAAGACCTGTTCTATCGCCTGAACGTGGTCAATTTCCACCTGCCGTCCCTGGCCGAACGGGTCGAGGATATCCCGTTACTCGCCAACCATTTCCTCCGTGAAACCGGCGCTTTTCAACTGGAGCGGGTAACCAGCTTTGCCCCCGCAGCGTTGGAGGTCATGGCCCAGAGTCCCTGGCCGGGAAACGTGCGCCAACTGCAGAACGTGGTCCAGCGTACCGCGGCCCTGTCGACCTCGCCGGTCATACCCGAAACCCTGGTGCGGGAAGCGCTGACCATTGAGGACCAGTATCTGCCCTCCCTGAGCCAGGCCCGGCAACAGTTCGAGCACGACTACCTGTTGAAAGTCCTGCGCCTGACCAGCGGCTCCGTGACGGACGCGGCCATGCTCGCCCAGCGCAACCGCACGGACTTCTACCGGCTGCTGAAGCGGCATAATATCCAGCCGGAGCGGTTCAAGGACGAGTAGCGATGCCCTGTCGCATTTTGGCGACATGGTATCTTGTTGTTTTTAAAGAGAATTTACACAGCCTGGGCAGGGACTGTCAGTTTTACCGAACACTTTAGCGGAAAATTGCCGGTAATTTTTCACACCGCCTACCTAACCGACTGATTTTTAATGTTTTTATTTATCTGGCACGAAAAGTGCTTTGATATCAAACAGGAATAATAAGCCGGCGCGGAGCGCGCAGTTTATACATAGAACTCAAAAACTGACTAGTAGGACAGGGCGAAACTAACATGATCCAATTTGAAGTCAGCCGGGATCCTCGGCTCCTGGAGCAGTACTACGCACTACGAGAGCAGTGTTTCCGCACAGATCTCGGCATTCCGGATTTTGACGGCTCCGAGGAGGAGCGGGACCGGCAGGGGCAGATACTCATCGCGCACGAGGATGGCAAGGTGATCGGCGGTGTGCGGATATCGCCAGAAGTGACAGTGAAAGATCACCTGTCGGAATTGGGGGTGGCCGCCCATGCCTGTTGCATTTGGGAGCGATTTGTCCTCGATCCTGTCCTGCGCACCGTCAAATTGGCCCGGCAATTCCTGGCACACATGATAGAGACCTCCAATTTATTGGGCTTCCAACACGCCGTCATGCTCAGTTCCCTGCGCAACGCCCGCTTTTACCGGGCCTGTCACACGGCGCTGGGCGTAACCTTTGAAATACAGCGGCCCGTTCCTGAATATGCGACGGGTGAATTTGCAGGTCTGGAACACTACCTCTCGGTTGCCCACCTCAGAGAAGCTACCAGACTTCAGCTGGTGGCCTGAGGGCGCCGTCTTCGCCTGGGGAGGCCAGTACCGGTAATCACACTGGCTCCCCTTTTTTCCTATCCTCATCGGGATCGTCTCCGGTACTCCGGCGGTCGTCACCCAGCCGCAGGTCGGCCTGGCTGGCATACACCAATTGCCCACCCTCCTCCCTGGGATACAGGTGCACACCCGACAGCGTGACATAGGAGGGCTGTGGGGCCCGGGCGCTCAAAAAGCCCGTCAGCCAGACGCTGAAGACCCCGAGCCCCAGGGCCGCTAGTAGCGTACCCCCGACCAGCAGCAGGTAATCCGGGCCGACGCGGACCGCCTCCCGGGCTTGTTCAATAACTGCTACCTGCGGGTATTTCTCCACCGAACTGACCTGCATCTGCACCAGTCTGGCCTGGGCCTCCCGGTGGAGTTCCTCCAGCCGGGCCAGGTCGTTCGCCAGGGCCTGGTGGGTGGCGTAAATCCGGTTGAATTCGGCGACGCTGGACTTATGCTCGTCCAGCTTTCGCTGCAGTTCTGCCACCGTTTGCTGGGCCGCCGCGTAGGTCTGTTCAGCACTGGCCAGTTCCGCCTGCTCGCCCTGCCGATAGATGTCCGCCAGTTCAAGCTCCAGCTCCGCGATTCGCTCCCGAACCATGCGGAACTGCGGCTGCCGGTCGATATAGTCCATGGTATAGCGCTTCTTCATTTCTACATGCTGCGCCCGCAGGGATTGCAGTTCGTTTTCCAGGGCTGTTACGTCGCGACGCTGGTCCCGGGGAACCAGGTGCTCTCCGCGTTGGCTTGCGGCGCGCATGGTATCGAGGTTCGCCCTCGCCTTGACCTCCTCTTCGATCGCATCGTTGAGCGACGTGTTGAGACCGTTCAGCCTGGCCATCACCACGTTTTCCGGACGTTCGACAGAGAGAATGTCGTGTTCCTGGCGATACTGCTCCAGCGCATCCCGCGCCTGCTCGAGCTTCTCCGCCAGGGCATCGATTTCTCCCCGCACGGCATTCGACGTGCGGTCTTTGTTTAGTGCGATATCCTCGGCCCGTAATTCCATGTATACGGAGATCCAGTCGTTCACGAGGATAGGCAAGCGCTCTTCCTCCTCACCTCGAGCGGATAGCTCGACCAGATTGGTTTCCGGTACGGGCTGCACAGACAGCATGTTGCGCAGGTCTACAGCCGACACGTTAGTGCCCTGTTGGTCGCTGGTCTCCACCAGTCGCGCAATGATTTCATTGCCGAGCAGGATGGTGCGCTGGATCGCCACATTCTGTATATCGGCGTCGCTGATTTCGGCATCGATGGCGCGGGGTGCGGTCATCAGTACTGTGGCGCCGCTGCTATAGACCACAGGTTGCAGCCCGGTCCATGCGAGCCCCACAATGAGCGTCAATCCGAACACCCACGCAAACAAACGGGCCCGCCCGGAACGATGCCAGGGCTCACCTGGATCGACTCCACCGAAGTTCTCCCGACGCGGCATTGTCTCCAGCCGGCCCCTCACCTCATGCATCAGGCGATCATCCTGTAGCTACTGCAGACGGAACCAGCCTGCCTGCCTTTAATATCTGCGCAATCTCGATACCCGTAGCATAGCAGGTGAAAGGCAGCCCGCCCCCGGAACCCGGTCACAATTCACGAATTTTCGTTTGCAGCGTAATTCGGCCCAAGTATGATGATTACCAACCCGTCATCCGGCGAGAAGGAACACCGTCCCGATGAAAGTACTGGTAACCGGCGCTGCCGGCTTTATCGGCATGCATACCAGCCAGAAACTGCTGGACCGCGGCGACGAGGTTGTCGGACTGGACAACCTCAACGACTACTATTCCGTTGAACTTAAAAGGGCCCGCCTGTCCCGGCTCGAAGGTCACCCGAAGTTCACCTTCGCCAAACAGGACCTGGTGGAGCGCGGTGAACTGGAGACCCTGTTTCAACGACATCATTTCGACGCTGTGATCAACCTGGCAGCCCAGGCCGGGGTACGCTACTCGCTGGAGAACCCCCGGGCGTACGTCGACAGCAATATTGTGGGCTTTACCAACATCCTGGAGTGCTGCCGCCATCACGCTATCGGTCACCTGGTGTATGCCTCCAGCAGTTCCGTCTACGGCCTCAACACCAACATGCCTTTTTCCATCCATGACAACGTGGACCACCCCATCTCGCTCTATGCAGCGAGTAAAAAAGCCAATGAACTGATGGCCCACACCTACTCCCACCTGTACGGTATCCCGACCACCGGCCTGCGCTTTTTCACGGTATACGGCCCCTGGGGTAGGCCCGATATGGCGTTGTTCCTGTTTACGGAGGCGATCCTGAAAGATGAGCCCATCCAGGTCTACAACAACGGCGAGATGTTGCGGGATTTCACCTTTATCGATGACATTGTCGAGGGGGTTGTCCGGGTAACCGATAAACCGGCAATGGCCAATCCTCACTGGAACGGCGACGCACCCGACCCGGGCACCAGCCCGGCACCTTACCGCCTGTTCAACATCGGCAACAACAACCCCGTGATGCTGTTGGACTTCATTGAAGCCATAGAGACAGCCCTCGGTAAGACGGCAGCCAAAGACATGCTACCGATACAGCCCGGGGATGTGGCAGCTACCTATGCCGACATCGAGGACCTGGCAGACTACGTGGGGTATCGCCCGGCGACACCGGTAAAGACCGGAATCGCTGAATTCATCGCCTGGTACCGCGAGTACCACGGGTAAAAGCGCAGGGGGAGTCAGCAGAAATGAACGTGGTTATGGTCGGCGCGGGATACGTAGGACTGGTATCAGGCGCCTGCTTTGCCGAATTCGGGGCCAGGGTTACCTGCGTCGACAAGGATCCCGGAAGGATCGCCTCGCTTCTCGACGGCCACATCCCGATTTACGAGCCGGGTCTTGAGGACCTGGTAAGGCGCAATGTTGAGACGGGGCGACTCGATTTTTCCACCGAGCTGGCCAGGGCGGTCGCCGGTGCGGACCTGGTGTTCATCGCGGTGGGAACACCCACCCGGCGCGGCGACGGCCACGCGGATCTACAGTACGTCTATGCTGCGGCGGAGGAAATCGCCGGGCACCTGCGCGACTATACCGTCGTGGTCGACAAATCGACCGTGCCTGTTGGCACGGCGCGGGAAGTGAAGCGGATCATATGTAAAAGCAATCCCGACGCGGATTTCGACGTGGCATCCAACCCCGAGTTCCTGCGAGAAGGCTCGGCAATCGGGGACTTCATGCGCCCCGACCGGGTAGTGATCGGCGTGGAGTCCGAGCGGGCAGAGAAGCTGCTACGGGAACTCTACCGGCCGCTGAACCTGATCGAAGCGCCGATCCAGATCACCAACCTCGAGAGCGCGGAACTGATCAAGTACGCTTCAAACGCATTTCTCGCTACCAAAATCAGTTTTATCAACGAGATTTCGCAGCTTTGCGAACAGGTAGGCGCCGACGTGCATTCCGTCGCCAAGGGCATGGGACTCGACGGGCGCATCGGGCGGAAATTCCTCCATGCCGGCCCTGGGTACGGCGGCTCCTGTTTCCCAAAGGACACGGTAGCCTTGATCCGGATGGCCCAGGAGCACGGTGTTTCCAGTCGCATCGTGGAAGCGGTGGCGGAAGTCAACGCCTCCCAGAAGGCCAGGATGGTTTCCAAGATTCGCAAGGCTCTGGGCGGCTCAGAGGCCGATAAGACCATCGCTGTACTGGGGCTCACATTCAAGCCGGAAACCGACGACATGCGTGATGCACCGTCACTGGCGATCTTGCCCGCACTCGCCGACCATGGGGCGATCATACGTGCCCACGACCCGGAGGGCATGGAGGAGGCCCGCAAAGTCCTGCCAGATACGATTCAGTATGCTCTTAGTATCGAAGAGGCTGTGGAAGGCGCCGATGCCGTCGTGCTGATGACCGAGTGGAATCAGTATCGTGGGCTGGACATGTCTCGTTTGCGTTCTGCGATGCGAGGCTCGGTGTTCGTTGATTTGCGAAACGTTTATGAGCGGGGCATGATGCTGGAGCACGGTTTCGATTACACCTGCGTAGGGCGTTGACCATAAACATTCTGCCAGAGAATTCCGGAGGTCAAGACAACACTAACCAGAGCAGCCCGTGGCTGGCTGCCCCTACCGCTCGCAAAATTGTTGGGGCCGTCGTTGGCCCACAGCCTCGGCTAGTGTTATGACTGAAGTAGTGGCAGCGCCCGACCAGGCGGTCGGCCTCACGCAGGCATCGCCCAGTGCTAAACCACCGCTGCTGTTTCTGTGTCACCGCATCCCCTATCCACCGAACAAGGGCGACAAGATACGCTCTTTTCATCTGTTGCATCACCTGAGTCAGCATTTTGACATCTTCCTGGGCAGTTTCGTCGATGATAAGGACGACTGGCCCTGGGCGCCCGAGGTGGAAAAATTTTGTCAGGCTGTCTGCCTGCGTCCGCTCCACACCCGCCTGGCCACGCTGCGCAGCCTGCGTGGCCTGCTGTCCGGTCAGGCCCTGTCGATTCCCTATTATGCCGACGCCGGGCTGCGGGAATGGGTAGCACAGGTGGTGGCGGCTCACGATATTCGGCATGCAATGGTCTACTCCTCGGCGATGGCCCAGTTCCTCCCTGTCGGCGAACGGGACTTTCGACGCAAGGTGATCGATTTCGTGGACGTGGACTCGGACAAATGGCAGCAGTATGCGCGGCAGAAACCCTGGCCCCTGAGTTGGGTCTACCAACGTGAGGCCCGCTGCCTGCTGGCGCTGGAACAGGCGCTGGCTGCACAGTTTGACGCCGGCCTGTTCGTATCGTTCGCTGAGGCCGACCTGTTCCGTCGGCTGGCGCCTGCCACCGCGCATAAAATCGGCTTCTACAACAACGGCGTCAATTGCGCCTACTTTGATCCGGAATTCGACCGTGAGACCCCGCAGCCCTGCCCCTTCCCGGCGCAGAGTCTACCGCTGGTGTTTACCGGTGCGATGGACTACTGGCCCAACGTGGATGCAGTGGTCTGGTTCGCCCGGGAGGTTTTCCCCGCGCTGCGGCGAGCGCACCCGGCCCTGACCTTTACCATTGTCGGCGGCAATCCCGCCCGGGCCGTATGGCGGCTGGCAGCAGTGGAGGGCGTTACCGTCACCGGCCGGGTGGCGGATGTGCGCCCCTACCTGAAACATGCGCTGGCGGCGGTAGCCCCCATGCGGGTCGCCCGCGGGGTACAGAACAAGGTTCTGGAGGCCATGGCCATGGCGCGGCCTGTCCTCGTCAGTCACAAGGGCCTGGAGGGCATCGCCGCCGCCGACGGCGAGGAGGTATTGCTGGCGGATACCCCGGCCGATTACCAGCGCCTGCTGGCCGAGGTACTCACCGGTGTCCACAATTCAATGGGCGAGCGGGCACGTACTCGCGTGCTGCGCGGCTTCAGTTGGGAGGACAACCTGCCGGAAGTGGTATCCTTGCTGGGGGATGAGGACGCGGTGCCCCGATACGCGCGGGAGTATCAGAAGTGTGACAGATGCACCTAGACAACGACAGGCCCGGACCGCCCCTGGTAGCCCATATCATCTACGCACTGGGCACTGGCGGCCTGGAAAACGGCCTGGTCAACATCATCAACCGCACCCCCCCCGGGCGCTATCGCCACGCAATCATCTGCCTGACCGCCGCCGAGGCCTTTGCCGGGCGCCTATCTCCGCCGGACGTGGAGGTGATCGAGCTGCATAAACGCCCGGGACACGACCCCGGTATGTATCTCCGCCTCTGGCGCACCCTGCGTCACCTGCGTCCGGCGATCGTCCATACCCGCAACCTTGCGGCACTGGAAACCCAGGTGCTTGGCCTGTTTATGCCCGGGTGCAAACGGGTGCACGGCGAGCACGGGCGCGATGTGAACGACCTCGATGGCAGCAACCGCAAGTATCAGTGGCTGCGACGGCTGCTGAGCCCGCTGATTCATCGCTATATTGCTGTCAGCCAGGACCTCGCTGGCTGGCTGGTGGACGACGTGGGCATAGCACCTGGCAAGGTTACGCGCATCTACAACGGGGTGGATCACGGCCGTTTTCAGCCCCGCTTCGACGCCGGCGACGACCTTGGGAGACCGCGTGTGCGGACATCGCCGGCCGGCATGCCGGCCGGCTTCCTGCCGGATGCCAACTGCCGGGTGGTCGGTACCGTGGGCCGTTTGGCGGCGGTAAAGGATCAGCAGAGCCTTATTCGCGCACTGGGTCACATTTTTCGGGAGAGTCCGGGGCGGCGGCAGACCCTGCGCTGTATAATCGTTGGCGACGGACCAGAGCGGGCGGCGCTTGAAGCCATCATCGCACGGCAGTGCCTGGAAGACAGCGTTTGGCTGGCGGGCGACCGTGACGATATTCCCGACTTGCTGGCCTGCATGAACGTGTTTGTGCTGCCCTCTCTCGGGGAGGGTATCTCCAACACCGTGCTTGAGGCCATGGCCACGGGCCTGCCGGTGATAGCCACCCGGGTGGGAGGCAACCCGGAGCTGGTCCGGGACGGGGTGACCGGGCTGCTGGTACCGGTGGGGGACGTGCCGGCGCTGCAAGCGGCAATCACTGAACTGGTGGATGACCCGGCCCGCTGCGAACAGATGGGACGCGCGGCGGTGCTCAGGGTGACAACAGATTTCGAATGGGAGCGTACCGTGTCCGCCTACCTTCAGGTATACGACGAACTGCTGGGGTCCGCCCCGGCCTCAGGGCAAAAGGACAGGGTCTGACCATGTGTGGCATCGCCGGCATTTTTGACCTGCGGCAACAGCGCGAACCCGATCGCGAACTGCTTGCCGCCATGAACCAGACCCAGTTCCACCGCGGCCCGGACGAGGGCGGCCTGCACACGGAACCGGGGGTGGGCCTGGCTCACCGGCGCCTCTCCATTATCGATCTGGCTAGTGGCCAGCAGCCAATGTTCAGTGCCGACGGCAATCTCTGCGTCAGTTACAACGGCGAGATCTACAATTTTCAGGAACTGATGCAGGAGCTGCGGGCTCTGGGCTACCAGTTTCGTACCCATTGCGACACGGAGGTGATCCTCTACGCCTGGCAGGCCTGGGGCCCGGCCTGCGTAGAACGCTTCCGAGGCATGTTCGCCTTTGGCCTGTACGACCGGGCCGCCCGCAGCCTGTTCCTGGCCAGGGACCGTTTCGGCATCAAACCTCTTTTTTACAGCGTGCTGCCGGATGGACAGCTTGTCTTCGGCTCGGAGCTGAAGGTGCTCAAGGTTCACCCGCAACTGCCGCGGCAACTGGAACCCCGGGCCGTGGAGGACTATTTCGCCCTGGGCTATGTGCCGGAACCGAAGACCATCTACCGCGATGTGTACAAGCTGCGCCCCGGGCATACCCTGTTGTTCCAACGCGGCGAGCCGGTACCGTCACAGCAGCAGTACTGGGACATTCCCTTCGCCCCAGTAGCCACTGCCAGCGAAACGGACCTGCAGGCGGAGATGCTGGCGCGCCTGCGCGAGGCGGTGCAGGTGCGACTGGTCGCGGAGGTGCCCCTGGGTGCCTTCCTCTCCGGGGGGGTCGATTCCAGCGCTGTAGTGGCGACCATGGCCCAGCTGCAAAACGATCCGGTGAACACCTGCGCCATCGGCTTTGACGTACCGCAGTTCAACGAGACCGAATACGCCGCCATGGTGGCGGAGCGCTACCGCACCAACCACTTTCAGGAGACCGTGAACAGCGAGGATTTCGGCCTGCTGGACGAACTGGCGGCGCTCTACGACGAACCCTATGCTGACAGCTCCGCCATTCCCACCTACCGGGTGTGCCAGCTGGCCCGGCAGAGGGTGACGGTTGCCCTGTCTGGCGACGGTGGCGACGAGCACTTTGCCGGCTATCGCCGCTACCGCTTACACATGCATGAGGAAAGACTGCGCCGGGCGATGCCCCTGGGCCTGCGCCGACCGTTGTTTGGCGCTCTCGGCCGGCTCTACCCCAAGGCGGACTGGGCGCCGCGGGTGTTCCGGGCCAAGACCACGTTCCAGGCCCTGGCCCGCAACTCCGTCCAGGCCTATCTGCACTCGGTTTCCATCTGCAGCGACGAGCAGCGCGCGGCGCTGTTCAGTGATGGCTTCAAGCGCGAGTTGCAGGGCTACTCCGTGCACAGCGTGTTCGATGAGCACGCTGCCAACAGTCCCACGGACCACCCCCTGTCCCTGATCCAGTACCTGGATATGAAGACCTACCTGGTGGGCGACATCCTCACCAAGGTAGATCGCGCCAGCATGGCCCATGCGCTGGAAGTACGCGTGCCCTTCCTGGACCATCCGTTCACCGAGTGGGTGTCCGGCCTGCCTCCCGCCTTGAAGCTGCGTGGCAGGGAGGGCAAATACCTGTTGAAGAAGTCCCTGGAATCCCACCTGCCGCACGACGTGTTGTATCGCGACAAGATGGGCTTCGGCGTGCCGTTGGCGAAGTGGTTCCGCGGTCCCCTGCGCGAACGCCTGCGCCGTGACCTGCTGGAAAGCGGGGGGCTGGCGGCTACCGGCCTGTTCAATCAGACCTACCTGGCGCGGCTGGTCGATGAGCACCAGTCGGGTGTTCGCGACCACAGTGCACCGCTGTGGACCCTGCTGATGTTCCAGGCCACGGTGCGCGACGACCAGTTTGTCGTGAATGCCTGAGCGCGCGGCCATGCGAATTCTGCACATCCTCGACCACTCCATCCCGCTGCACAGCGGCTACACGTTTCGCAGCCGCAATATCCTGTGCCAGCAGCGCGCGCTGGGCTGGCACACGGCCCAGGTCACGGGTTTGAAGCAGGGCGACTGCGAAAGCGCATCCGAAACAATCGATGGACTACACTTCTACCGCACCCGCCCTGGGGCCGATCCCTTGTTCCGCCTGCCCGTGCTCGATCAGTGGGAAGTGGTGCGCACACTGGCCCGGCGCATCGAGGAAGTGGCGGCAATTGAAACGCCCGATATCCTGCATGCCCATTCACCGGCCCTGAACGGCCTGGCCGCCCTGCGCGCGGGGCGCAAGTTGAAGTTGCCCGTGGTGTATGAGTGCCGCGCCTTTTGGGAAGATGCCGCCGTCGACCACGGCACCAGCCGCGAGTGGGGCCTGCGCTATCGACTGACCCGGGCGCTGGAAACCCGCGTCTTTCGACAGGCGAGTGCCATCACCACCATCTGCGAGGGCCTGAGGGCGGAGATTGCCGGCCGGGGTATTCCCGCCGAGAAAATCACGGTCATTCCCAACGCGGTGGACACGGACAGCTTTGGCTTTGGTGCCGCGGCCGATCCTCGGCTGCAGCAAAAACTCGGTCTTACGGGCAAGATTGTGCTCGGGTTTATCGGCTCGTTTTATGCTTACGAGGGTATTCCCCTGCTTCTGCAGGCCCTGCCGGAACTGCTGCGCGCTCACCCGCACCTGCGTCTGCTGCTGGTGGGTGGGGGGCCACAGGAAGCGACAATCCGGGCCGGCATCGAGCAGCGGGGCCTGCAGGAGGCGGTAGTCCTCACCGGCCGGGTACCGCACGAGCAGGTGCAGGATTATTACGATCTGGTGGACATCTTCGTCTACCCGCGCCTGCCCATGCGCCTGACAGATCTCGTTACGCCGCTCAAGCCGTTGGAGGCCATGGCCCAGGGCCGACTGGTTGTGGCTTCGGATGTTGGGGGACACAGGGAACTAATCGAGGACGGGGTTACCGGGCGCCTGTTCCGGGCGGGCGATGTTGAGGCACTGGTCACTACAGTGTCCGAGTTGCTTGAGCGGGAGGAGCAGTGGCCGCAGTTGAAGGTAAACGGCCGCCGCTTCGTCGAAACCGAACGCAACTGGGCTATTAGTGTGGCGCGCTATGGGCCAGTATACGAGACCCTGGCTGGAGGTGGCTGATGCAGCAGCCCAGCCCCCGCTTGGTGGTATTTTCCACACTGTTTCCCAACAGTGCACAACCGACCTCCGGAGTGTTCATCCGCGAACGTATGTTTCGGGTTGGAAGTCAACTCCCCATCGTTGTGGTTGCTCCAAAGCCCTGGTTTCCCCTGCAGGGCCTGATTCGCCTGGTTCGGCCCGGTTTCCGGCCGTCGGTGCCGCGTCGCGAGCGGCAGCAGGATGTGGATGTCTACCAGCCGCGATTTCTATCCATTCCCGGCCTCGCCAAGTCTCTCGACGGCATCCTGATGGCCCTGTCACTCTACTGGCCGATGAAACGATTGCGGGCGCGGTTCGGTTTTAACATCATCGATTCCCATTTCGGCTACCCGGACGGCTACGCAGCGGTGCTGCTGGGTCGCTGGCTCGACTGTCCAGTCACCATCACACTGCGCGGTACCGAGGTACGCCACGCCCGCGACGAGTCACTGCGACCCCTGCTGATCAAAGCGCTCACCGGGGCCGAACGCATTATCACCGTCTCCGATTCCCTGCGCCGCCTGGCGCTGGAGTTGGGCGCGGCGCCCGAGCGGGTCCAGGTGGTGGCCAACGGCGTCGACGTGGAAAAATTTTATCCCGCCGACCGCGGCGCCATGCGCGCGCGGTTCAAATTGCCGCTACAGGCCAAGGTGCTGATCACAGTGGGTGGCCTGGTGGAGCGCAAGGGCTTCCACCGCGTCATCGAACTTCTACCTGCTCTGCTGCAGCGTTTTCCTGAACTGCATTATCTTGTCGTGGGTGGCGGCAGCGCGGAGGGTGATTGGGAGGAACGCCTGCGGCAGCAGGTGGAAACACTGGGGCTTTGTGACCGGGTCCATTTTCTCGGCACCCTGTGTCCCGAAGCGATTCGCGAGCCGCTCTCGGCGTCAGATGTTTTTGTGCTGTCTACCCGCAACGAGGGTTGGGCCAACGTATTGCTGGAAGCGATGGCTTGCGGCCTGCCGGTGGTGACCACGGACGTGGGCGGCAACGCCGAAGTGGTGGCGCGCCCAGAGCTGGGTACAGTCGTGCCCTTTGACGATGCTCCCGCACTGCAACGGGCCCTGGGCGAGGCCCTGTTGCGACAGTGGGATGGCGACACCATAATAGCCTACGCTCGGGACAACGGCTGGGACAAGCGTATCGGTCTTTTGCACGAGATATTTACCGGCATTGCAAAGCATGGCATTTCGGCTGGCAGGCCGCTGCCGCAAGCGGAGGGCCGCTGATTCATGGCCAGTTATCGTATTGAGGCGCTGGCGCGGCGGCTGCTGGTATTGCGCAAGAGCCTGTTACAGTCTTGTTCGGCAAAACGCAACAAGGCGGGCCAGCATGTCGCCTTTATTGCCGGAGTACAACGCTCCGGCACCAACATGATGATGGATGTATTGGAGCGCAGCGCGGAGACCGACGTCTATCACGAGCGCGATCGACGAGCCTTCGATAATTTCCAGATGCGCGAGCCGGCGGTAATTCACAGCTTGCTGCAACGCTCCAATGCGCCCTGTTTCGTCATCAAGTCCCTGTGCGAATTACAGCACCTGAAAAAGCTGATGAATGACTTCACGCCTTCCCGTACGGTATGGATAGTGCGCGACTATCGCGACGTGGTCAATTCGATGCGCAATTCCTTTCGCAATCAGGCCAAACAGGTAAAACGTATCGCCATCGATCGTGACAGCGATGGCTGGCAGGGCCAGGGCATGAGCGACGCCACCCATGAACTGGTGCGCGCCCACGTGCACGACGATATCAGCGACAACAGCGCCGCGGCCCTGATCTGGTATTTCCGCAACCAATTGTTTTTCGATCAAGGCTTCGACCATGACCCGCGGGTTCTACTGGTACGCTATGAATCACTGGTGACACAGCCAGGGCCCGAATTCAAGCGCGTCTTTGCCTTTCTTGACCTGACCTATCGGCCCCGGCATAGTCGCCGGGTGGTACCCCATTCGATCCGCAAGGCACGCCAGCCCGAGATAGAGTCATCAATCCGCGGCCTGTGTGAGGAGATTACGACGCGTTTCGATGGTTTGCGGCCATTGACCGGGGTAACTGCACCATGACTTCCCCGCTGTATACCCGGTTGGTGGCGGGGCTGATCTTTCCGCTCCACGAGCGCCTCAAGGGACACAGCTCGGTGAAGGTTCGCCAGTCGTTGGAGGAAAGCCAGTGGTGGAGTCCGCCACGGTTGCGCGACCTGCAGTTGCGCCGCCTGCGGTCCCTGTTGGAGCACGTTGCCGGAGAGGTACCCTATTACCGCGATCTGTTGCAGCGCCTGCATCTGACCCCCGCGGATTTTCGCGAGCTGACCGATCTGCACAAGCTGCCCTTTCTGACCAAATCACTTATCCGGGCCAATCAGGACGCACTGAAATCCTCAGGGGCGCAGGGTCTGGAGCGGTTCAATACCGGCGGGTCCAGCGGCGAGCCGCTGATCTTCTTTATCGGCAGGGAGCGTGTCAGTCACGACGTGGCGGCCAAGTGGCGCGCCACGCGCTGGTGGAACGTGGACATTGGTGATCCGGAAATCGTGGTCTGGGGCTCGCCCATCGAGCTGGGTTCCCAGGACCGATTGCGATCACTGCGTGACGCCTTGCTGCGCACCCACCTGCTGCCGGCATTCGAAATGTCCGAGAGCAAATTGGACAGTTTTATCGCTACTATACGCAATACCCGGCCTCGAATGTTGTTTGGTTACCCCTCCGCGCTGGCACACATCGCGGAGCGAGCGCGGGAGCGGGGGCAGAAAATGGATGATCTGGGTATTCGCGTTGCCTTCGTCACCTCAGAGCGACTCTACGACCACCAACGGGAGACGATCGAAGCCGTATTCGGTTGCCCGGCGGCCAATGGCTACGGTGGCCGCGACGCGGGCTTCATTGCCCACGCCTGCCCAGAGGGCAATATGCACATCACCGCCGAAGACATCATCGTCGAGATCATCGATGACGAGGGGCAGCTGTTGCCGGCCGGGAAGGCGGGCGAGATCGTGGTCACCCATCTGGCGACCCGGGATTACCCCTTTATCCGATACCGCACGGGCGACATCGGCGTGCTGTCGGATGCTGCCTGTTCCTGCGGCCGCGGCCTGCCCGTGTTGGAGTCCATAGAGGGGCGGAGCACGGACTTTGTCGTCGCGCAGGATGGTACGGTGATGCACGGCCTGGCGCTGATCTATATCGTACGCGATGTTCCCGGCGTGGCCCGTTTCAAGATTATTCAGGAGAGTATGGACCACACCCGCTTTCTGCTGGTCACCTCGGCGGGGTTCGACCCCGCCTGCATATCCGGCATCGAGCAAGCGGCACGCGGGCGGCTCGGTGCCGGGGTAAGGGTGGCGGTAGAGCTGGTATCGGAGATCCCCGCCGAGGCCTCGGGCAAGTTCCGCTATGTCATCAGCCGTATCGTCGACCATTCCGGCGTGCAGCCATTGGGAGGTGCATTGTGAGAGACATGGCTATCACCCTGGTAATATTCGCCATTCTCCCCTTCATCCTGTGGCGGCCATGGCTGGGCGTGCTGGCGTGGTCCTGGTTGGGCTACATGAACCCCCACAAACTGGCCTGGGGCTTTGCGACTACATTGCCTTTCGCGCTGATGATCGCCCTGGCAACTCTGCTGGGTTTGCTGGCGAGCAGGGAGCCCAAGCGCATTCCGTGGACCCGGGAGACCATCCTGCTACTGGTAATGACCGGCTGGATGTTCATGACCACCTGTTTCGCCCTGGTTCAGGCCCCGGCCTGGGAGCAGTGGGACAAGGTGTGGCGCATTATCCTGATGACCTATGTCACCACGATTTTGATTACGGACGAGTACCGCATAAAGGTACTGATGTACGTCATCGCCCTCTCGCTAGGCTTCTACGGCTTCAAGGGGGGAGTCTTCGTGCTCACTGGCGGCAGTGCTTACTCGGTAATGGGGCCTCCCCACAGTTTCATCTACGACCGAAACTCCGTCGGCCTCGCCTTGATCATGACCGTGCCCCTGCTCCGCTTCATGCAGTTACAGATGAAGCGCTGGTACGTCCGTTATGCCCTGCTCGGTGGTATCGGGTTAACCCTTATTGCCATCGTCGGCACCCATTCACGCGGTGCCCTGGTGGGTATTGTCGTCATGCTGGCGTTCTATCTGCTCAAATCACGCAACAAGATCACTGCGGTGCTCACCTTGCTACCGCTCGTGTATGTCATGTACACGGTCATGCCGGAGGAATGGTTCGATCGCATGCATACCATAGAGACCTGGCAGGAGGATGGTTCGGCTTCCGAGAGAGTGCGCGCCTGGGGCAATGCCATCGACCTGGCCAACGAGCGCTTCATCGGCGGCGGCATGCGGGCTCTGGTCTACTACGGCGGCCGTGATTCCCACAGTATCTATTTTGGCATGCTGGGAGAAAACGGTTGGGTGGGCTTGGGCATGTTCCTGTTGCTGTTGTTCTTCACCTGGCGTTCGGGAAGCTGGATCATAAGCCGCACCGGACGGCGTGAAGATCTGTTCTGGGCGCGGGACCTGGCAGCGATGGTGCAGGTGAGCCTGGTCGGCTACATGGCTGCCGGGGCTTTTCTGGGGCTGCAGTATTTCGATCTGTTCTATCATCTCGTGGTTATCATCGTGATCACACGGGTGGTTGTGCGACAGCGGCTCGCGAGAGAGAAGGACAGCGACAACGAAGAGTATACCGGCAATCGTTCGCCTGCGATGGACGGGTCGGCCAGTGCAAGGACACCGCGTCAGGGGGCGGCTGTTCCAGGAGGGAGCGGATGACTCGGCTGCTGGGACTGCTGCACGCCCAGGGGCGGACCGCAGAGCTGGCGGCCGATCATCTGGCACAGTGTCCGCAGCGGCAGTTGACAGTGGCTCTGCAAGGGCTGCCCTTGTGGCAGGATGCCGGGTTGGCGACACTGGCACAACAACAGGGACATGCCGTGGCTCTGTTGGAGGGCTATCACCGCCACGGGGCGGAAGTGCTGCAGCATTTAAATGGCGGTTTTGCGCTGGCGGTTCACGATATCGTGAAGGACTGTACCATGCTGGCCTGCGACCGCAGCGGCATCGTGCCCCTGTACCATGCCGTGAGTGGCGAAGGGTTGGCCGTTGGAACCCGGGCGGATCAGGTGGCGGCCCAGCCGGGTGTGGATGGCGGCCTGCATCCTCAGGCCTTGTACGACTACCTCTATTTCCATGTCGTACCGGGGCCCGAGACCATCTACTCCGGCGTGCGCCGCCTGCAGCCTGGCGAATGCCTGATGTGGCAGGCAGGCCGGGCGCGCATTGAGCCCTATTGGGAAATGGAATACCGGGAGGAGGGGCTCGAAGGCAGCCCGGCCGAGTGGCGCCAGCACTTTCTCGAGTTGGTGAGGGGGGCCGTGTGCCGACGCATTATTGGCGGCGTGAACGTGGGCGCGTTTCTCAGTGGCGGTACCGACAGCTCCACGGTCAGCGGTATGCTCAGTCAACTACGCGAAGAGCCGGCGCGCACCTATTCCATCGGCTTCGACGCGCCCGGTTATGACGAAATGGAGTACGCCCGGTTGGTTGCGCGCCACTTCGGCACTGATCATCACGAATACTATGTCACGGCCGAGGATGTGGTGGCGGCGGTGCCGCAGATAGCGGCGCACTTTGACCAACCCTTTGCCAACGCATCGGCGGTACCTACATATTATTGTGCACGCATGGCAAAGGAGGATGGCATCGAGCGCCTGTTGGCCGGTGATGGCGGCGACGAGTTATTTGGGGGTAATTACCGCTACGCCAAACAACAGATGTTTTCCTGGTACGAGCGGGTGCCCGCGGCGCTACGTCGCCTCGCGGTGGAACCGGTTCTACTGCGCACGCCCATCGGCAGCTCCGGGCCTGCGCGCAAGCTGGTCAGCTACATACAACAGGCGGCGCTGCCCATGCCGGAGCGCATGGAGAGTTACAACCTGCTGGACCGTCTCGGGCCGCAGCGGATACTGACCGATGCGGCGATGGCGCGCATCGATACCGGTGCGCCCCTGCAACTATTGCGCGAGACCTACCATGGCGCCCACGCCGGGCATATACTCAATCGCATGCTGGCGGTGGACATGCGCTTCACCCTCGCCGACAGCGACCTGCCCAAGGTGACGGGCGCTTGCGGCTTGGCCGGCGTCGAGGTGGACTTCCCCTTTCTCGACGATGACCTGGTGGATTTCTCCGCGCGGCTGCCAACCCGGGAAAAGGTAAGGGGAACCCGCCTGCGCCACCTGTTCAAGGAGGCCCTGCGCGGTTTCCTGCCGGACGAAGTTCTCACCAAGAAGAAACAGGGCTTCGGGCTACCCTTCGGCCTCTGGCTGGTGGAGCACCCCGGCCTGCGTGAACTCACCCATGACAGCCTCGCCAGCCTCAAACAGCGAGACCTGGTGCGCCCCGGTTTCATCGATGAACTGCTGGGCCGCCATCGGGAGGAGCATGCGGCCTACTATGGCACCATGATATGGACGTTGCTGATGCTAGAGCAGTGGATAACGGAGCGCGAGCGACACTGAGATGCAGCTCAAGACCATTCTGCTATTCGGCATGCCGCGTTCCGGCACTACCTGGTTGGGTAAGGTGTTCGACAGCCATCCGTTCACCCTGTATTGCCACGAACCTGACGGCTTCGGAAGTCTCAATGCCATGCCCCTGTTCCCACGAATCCAAGATGCCGAGCGCTATCGCCCATTACTACAGCAATTCGTTGCCGCCTTGCGGGAAACTCGGTCAGCGCGCGTTACCGGCAAGCTTCCCCTTTTTCCCAAGGCCTACCGGCGCCCATTGGCCTTTCAAGTACGCAAGCTGCTGTTGCTGGGAACCAAGGCCGTGGGGCGGATAAGCAGGACTGAGCTACAGCTGCCAGCAATGATCGATCGCGGCTATTGTGGCGACGCTTGGCTGGTATGGAAGTCCATCGAATCCCTCGGGCGACTGGGGGTGATCGCCGGTGTATTGCCAGATTGTCACGCCGTGCACATCCTGCGGCACCCCTGCGGATATGTATCATCAGTATTACGCGGTGAGTCCCAGGGACAGTTGGGAGGCGATGTGCCTTCCAGTGACGACTACGGCATTTACGAACTGCTGGTACAGACAGCCGAGGCGCAAGCACATGGACTGACGGTGGATGGACTACGGGCCTTGCACCCGGTCGAACGGTTGGCCTGGCGATGGGTGATTTACAATGAAAAGGCCATGAACGATTGTACCGATCTGCCCACTTACACCCGGGTGCGTTACGAAGACCTTTGTAACGACCCGGTGGCCGGTTACCAGACCTTGTTTGCCGCCGCAGGGCTGCCCTGGGACGATCAAACCGGGGCATTCGTTCGCACCAGCACCAATAGCAACAATGACAGCTACTACAGCGTATTTCGCGATCCTCTTGAGGCGGCGCGCAGTTGGGAAGAGCAACTTGCTGCCGAGAACATTCAGCGTGTGCTGGCGATAACCCGGGGCAGCCGCGCCGGGGAACTTTATGTCGACTGAATCGTTGCTAGTCGTGCCATTGCTCCTGCCGCTGTTCTGGGCGGCGGTACTGTGGCAATGGCGCGCCACCGTGCGCAGTTGTTGGCAGGAGCCGGTGCTGCGCCGGCCGGTGCTGGTGATTGAGAGCGACGACTGGGGCCCCGGTCCCGACTGGCACGCCGAGCGCCTTGCGGAGGTAGGGCGGTGTCTGGCGCATCACCGAGACGCAGAGGACCGCCCCGCACTCATGACCCTGGGTGTGGTGCTCGGTGCCCCGGATACGGCTGCGATGGCACAGAATGGTTTGACCGAGTATCGGCGCATTACGCTGGATGACTACCGCTGTCGCCGATTGCTGGAGCAGATGCAGGCCGGAGCCCGCGACGGTGTTTTCGCCCTGCAACTTCATGGCATGGAGCACTACTGGCCGTCTGCGCTGTTGCGTGGGGCGCGTCAGGATGAAAGTGTACGAGCCTGGCTGACAGGCGACGAGTTCCCGCCCTACGACGGATTGCCCTCAGCCTTGCAGAGCCGCTGGATCGATGGGTCCCGATTGCCATCGCAACCGCTGGCGGAGCACGAAATTCGGCTGGCGGCAGAAGAGGAGACCGCCACGTGGCGACTGATTTTTGGCCAGCCCCCGACAGTGGTGGTGCCTCCCACGTTCGTCTGGACCCGGGAAGTGGAGACCGCCTGGATCGCCGCCGGAGTCCAGGTCGTTATCACGCCGGGCAGGCGCTACACGCAGCGTGATGCTTCCGGTCAGCCCACTGGTGAGGAAGGTCCGTTCCACAATGGCGAAATTGCAGCCGAAGGAGCACGATACCTGGTGCGGGATATTTATTTCGAGCCTGAGCGTGGGCACACGACCGCACAGGTTCTGGAAGATGCCTCCAGGCGCTTCCAACTCGGCCGACCAGCTTTATTGGAGACCCATCGCAGCAATTTCATCGGCAGCGAAACCGATTGCCAGCGAAACATTGAAAACCTGGAAGAATTGCTGTGCACCGCCCTGCGACGCTGGCCTGGAATTGCCTTCCTGAGCCCGGAGGCACTGGGGCGCATTTACACGGATAAAACCGAGGAATGGTGTGCGAGTGGCCTGGGCGCCCGCCTGCACCTGTCGTTGCGTCGCCTGGAGGGGGTGTCACGGCTGCGCAAGCTGGCCTGGCTCACGGGTCTCGCTCTACCCGCTGCGCTGGCGCGAGTTCTTACAGCAACCGCTGCAAGACGCGCAGGAGTGACCGCGTGAGAAACCGCTATCTCGTCATCACCGAGCTGTTCCTCCCAACCAAGGGCGGCACCGCGGTGTGGTTCGACGAGGTCTACCGGCGACTGGGTGACCGCAGTACACACATCCTTACTGCGCGGGTGTCCGATTGCGATGCCCACGATCGCGACCATGCCAACACGGTACACAGGCTCAACTTGTATCATTCGCGTTGGCTGCGGCCGGCGTCCCTTCCGATATACAGCAAACTTTTCCTGAAAGGATTGATTCTCGGGATGTGCCACCGCTTTGATGCCATTCACGCCGGGCGGGTATTGCCCGAGGGTTGGGTGGCCGTGCGACTGGGACGCCTGTTAAAGCTGCCGGTGGTGATTTACGCCCACGGCGAAGAGATCACGACCTGGCGCCGCTCGCCGCGCCGCAGCAAGGCCATGACCACGGCATACCGCGCCGCTGACAGGGTAGTGGCCAACAGCGAATTTACCCGCGACCGACTGCTGGAACTGGGCGTGGAGCCGGGGCGCATTGCACTGATCAATCCTGGTGTGGATCTGGAGCGTTTTCATCCCGGATATGAAACCAACGATTGGCACCTGAGTCTGGGTTTGGCGCCGCGGCAGAGACTCATACTCTCCGTCGGCCGGCTCAGTCGTCGCAAGGGTTTCGACCAGGTGATCCGCGCCTTGCCCGCGTTGCAGGCACAAGGGCTGGATGTACATTACGCCATCATAGGAATCGGTGAGGACCGCGACTATCTGCTCGGTCTGGCCACCGAACTGGATGTTCAAGAACGCGTACACCTGCTGGGCCATGTCTCTCCCGACGACCTGCCACGCTGGTATTGCGCAGCGGACCTGTTTGCCATGCCCAACCGCGAAATCGACGGGGACACGGAAGGCTTTGGCATGGTGTTTATCGAGGCCGCCGCCTGCGGCACGACAGCCCTCGCAGGTGAGGCGGGTGGCACGGGAGCCGCGGTTTTACATGAGCAGACCGGCTTGCGAGTGGACGGCGCGGACAGTGATGCAGTCAGCCAGGCACTGGCGCGACTGTTGAGTGACGATGATCTGCGTCAGCGCCTGGCCGACGCCGCCAAAGCGCGTGCCCATCGCGAATTGGGCTGGGAGAGCGTCGCGGAATGTACGAGAGGTCTGACTGTATAATTGACAGCTTTGGTGTAAATTGTAATGGTAGCTGATTGCTCTCTGTATCTGCCACAGGTGGGTGAAAATACGACCGGATGCGTAATATCGTTGATTAAAAATGCGTAACGAGTGCTTTTGTGTATTTAATATGCTGTTGGAGGTTTACTGTGGTCAAAAAATTTGCGGTGATCAGTTCGTCAATTGCACTAGCAACAATAATTACTGCACCATCGAGCCATTCCAGTCAGTTCACAGACGCCGAGATTGCCATGTTACCAGAGTATTGCCAGGCGCGTTGGGGTGGAAAAGATCAAATTGCTTATAAGAATTGGAGCCAGCGTTTGGGTGAGGATAATTTCATTCATATCCATCACTATTGTGCTGGATTGCACTTTATGCGCCAAGCGGCGACGGAGTTTGGGCCGAAGAAGAAAAAGTCTATATTGCAGCAGGCGATACGTAACTTTGACTATGTGCTCTCAAGATGGCCAAGAGAGTTTGAACTGACTCCGTCAGCTGCCATTTATAGGCAGCAGGCCCAGACGATGTTGAGTTCCGTACGATAAAGTCTATTGCGCTGCCGGCTTTTCGACCTCCACCTCGAATCGAATATCCCGGATTCACGCATTGGCCCCCCTGATCCATGCCAGGAGACGTACACGCAGGTTAGCGGTGATGTCAGGGTATACATCGGCGACGTCGACACTGCAGGCGGGGTCGGACGCGAGGTCAAAGAGACAGTAGCGCGCCCCGGAATCCAGCGGTTGATAGGTTAGTTTCCAGCGTCCGACACGGATCATTCGATCCTTCGCCTCGATGACGCGTTGCTCGTAGCAGGTTTTTACCGCCATAGTTGCGGATTTGCGATCAGGCACATCGAGCAGTTCCATTATTCCCGGATATCGCAGGTGGTCGGCAGGCATTCCCGGCAGATCCGTTAGCCAGATGCCGCTTTCATTGAAGGCCGCCAGTTCGGGAAGCTGCTCGCCCCGTAAGGCTGCCGCGAGAGAGATCCCTTCCATTTCGGCCGGCACAGGGAGTCCGGCCAGATTGAGCAGTGTCGGGGCAACGTCGATGCTGCGGACAATACTTCCGACACTCCCGGTGGCGGCGATCCGCGGGTCTGAGATGATGAGTGGTACACGAGGGCTCTGTTCCCCGATCACGCTGTTCCCTTGCCCCCAGGTACCGTGCTCGAAAAATTCCATCCCGTGATCGCTGTAGAGCACCACTATTGTATTTGGCGTAAGCCCGCAGGATTCGAGGTGGCCCAGCACTCTGCCCACCTCCTCATCGAAGCGGCTCACGCAGCCGTCATAGAGAGCCAGAATCTGATCGAGATCGAACTCTTTGCGGGGCTCTCCCTGGCTGCGAATGATCTCGAAGGGGTCGGTCAAGCGCGCCATGGCGAATTTGGACGGACCGTCGTAATCCGGATCTGCAAACTGGGTGTAATGGGGGTGTTCCGAGGCGAAAGGAGGATGAGTGGTGGAGAAGAAGGCATTGAGCAGAAAAGGCTGGCCAGTGTCGGCAAGTTCGCTGAGATGCCGGCGTACATCCCGACCCAGCAGATCGGTCGAGGGTACACCGCCAAGGTAATAGAGCTCCGGCAGGAAGCGTTTGCCGAAGCGGTTGCGTACGAAGAGCGAGAGGAACAACCGCAGATCCTTGGGACCCTGGCGAATCAAATGGCGCAGGTTCCAGGAATCTTCCGGCAGGTCACGAACCTGAAAGCCCAGGTCGAACTTACCGAGATCGGCGCCACACCAGTCACTGACCGCCACCGTGCAATAACCCGTATTCACCAGGATCCGGGGTAGCAGCGGTACCCTGAGTGCCGTTTCAGGGACGAAGTTGCAGCGGATGCCGTGCGTGTGTGGCCACGTACCCGTGAGCAACGACACGAGGCTGGGCGCAGTGCGCCCACAGGGCACGTAGCAGTTCTCAAAATATGATCCGCGACTCGCGAGCGCTTCCAGATTGGGCGTCAGGGGCACGCTGTTGCGCCTGGCACCTACCCGGTCGGCACGCAGGGTGTCACAACCCAGCATTAGAATGTTTGGCCGGCTGGAATCTCCCGGCGCTGCTTTGCGGGGACGAGGTTCAGGTGCCATGGCGACAAAACATGCAATAGCGAATAGAACCAGAAAGTTACCCGCCAGCGTGAGCGCACCTGATTGGACTCCCTCAAGCCAGAGATCAATCACTGCTGCTACGACCAACGTCCCGACCAGCAAAGCTGGAATAACAAGACTGTACTTGACGAAACCGGACGACAGGTGGCGCCAAAGTGAATAAAACCGGGAGACTCGATAGTGCGAAGAGCTGACGATCACCCCGGGGTTGGTGAACAGGCAGCGCAGGAATTGGATGGAGACCGCCGCGAGCAGTGAGGACATACCCGCCAGCAAACCCAGCGCCCAGTTCGGCTCCAACTCCAGCAGAACCGCGCTGCTGGCGAGTATCAACGCCCCCCATAGTGCCCAATAAAATGCCACCATGAAGCAAAATACGCCTAGCCTGAGCAGGGATTTAATCGCGTCGCTGAAAAAGTGCCGAAGGATCTCAGCGGGCAGAACAGGGCCGGTCAAGCTGTAGTCGAATGTAGATTTCACCGTGAGCATGAGTGCGAAGATCATGGCTGCCAATGCGGCGCCCTCGACACCAGAGGCAAACGAAGCGAGGAACGTCTCACTCATCGCTGATCCTCCGTCGTCGATTTCGACCGCTGCTGCAGAAGAAAACCCTTGATCTCTCCCAGTGCTGCAGCCAGCCGGGTCAGAAAAAACCGTCGCCGATCGTTTGACAATGAAATCAGTGCCTGCAGGGCGTACGTCACGGCCTTGCGGATCATGTAGGCCGGCAGGGAACGATGGGCATTGGAGGTGGGTGCCAGGCGCGCAGTGGAGGCCGAGCGTTCATACGCTTTATGCAGCACGTAGCCAAGTGTCATCCGGCTACTGTCGACAAAGTGGTGTTGCAGTATCCTGGGCGAGTAGTACAAACGGGCTCCAAGTTGAACGCCTCGCCGGACCCATTCGATGTCCTCGGCACCGCCGAGGTCGTGACCGTGGGGGCCCAAGTCGAGTTCGAACGGACCGACGTGGTCGAACAAGGGGCGCCTGATTATGAGGTTGCCTCCGCCGGGCGTGGCGCTGCCGGGCTCCACGAAACCTGCCGCGGGTCCAAGGTCGAATTTCGGTACGGGCAGCGGGTAAATCCGATAGCGCCCCTCGTCGTGTACCCAGGCCGGTTCACTGCCGTCCCAGTCAGGCAGGATTCGTCCGCAGAAGAAGTCGGCATCCGGCTGTTCAAGTGCTGTTTGCCAGACTGCGTCCAGGTAGTCGGCATCGATCCGGTGGTCATCATCGACAAAAGCGATCAGGGGAGCCCCCGCGAGTGGCAGCGCCGTATTGAGTGCATGGCTCTTGCCGGGCACGGGGTCGACCATCCAGCGCAGCGGAAGCCGTGTTCCGCATTTCTCGGCTGAGCGGATGTAGGCGTCCAGCGCATCAGCGGTTCCATCGGAGCAGGCATTTGCACTGACAAATATACCGATTCGGCAGCCCGAAGGGCGATGGCAGTGATTGAGGGATGCAAGCGTACGTTGTAGCAAGTCTGCCCTGTCGTGGGTGCAGATCAGGACCTCCAGGTCGGGATTTGCCGGATAGTCGTGGCAGGAACGAATTTCTGCGTCATCAGTCATACGTGCTTCGATCGCTGGCGATGCCTTAGTATCCGACCCCAGATCATTCCCAGGGCGTTGGTGCCGTTCATGGCCTGGCGCAACAGGCCCGGTTTGCCGCGAACGGCCATGGCCGCTGTCTTCAGCCATTGCGATAGTGCCTGTCGATACATGAAGGGTGGAACGCCGTAGAACGTTCGCGGATAGTCACCGGATTCGAATTGGCCGTATTTTCTACCCGCGATGAAATGCAGCTTGAGAAAATATCGCCTGCGCAAGCGCCATTCGTCCACATAGTGCTCGACTACCATATCCGGCCGATAACGGATGCGCATGCCGCGGTCTACCATGGCCCGGAACATGATGGCATCCGACCCCCCTCCGATGGTATGGCCGAGCCGATTGTAGCGCGGGTCGAATCGAAGCTCAGGGTCCCGGGCAAATATCTCCATGCGATAGGCGATGTTCGCCGTCCACAAGGGGGTAGACTTGTCGCCAATCCAAAGGGATTCCTGGCCATAGTCTATTTCCGCAAGGAAGCCCAGCAGTTCGTCATCGAGCCAGGCCGGGCGCTGTCCGGCTGCAAACTTGATTTCGACTCGACCACCTGCCACTTCCGCTTTCTCGCGACCTAATGCGTCAACCGCCGCCTGGAGCAGCCCAGTGCCGGGGAGCTCGTCATCATCCATGAACAGCATATAGTCCGACCCCAGCGCGAGACACTCCGCCACCGCACGGTTGCGCGCGTGGGGAATACCCTGTTCCGGCTCGTGTACGAAATTCAGGGTTACGCCCGGCTCGTTCGCCAAACGCGCCAGTATTTTTTGCGTGTTGTCGCTGCTGTTGTTGTCCACCACCAGGAGGTCGAAGGGAATACTACATAGCTGGCCGCGCAATGCCGCGATCAGGCCCGGCAGGCGATCTGCGCGGTTGTAGGTGCAAAAGGCAGCAGTGAGTCTTTCAGTCATCAGCAACGCCCGTCCCGTCTTTGGAGCAGCATTGCATGAACCTGTAGAGGTAGCAGGGACGGCAGCATGTAGAGCCAGTCTCTGGGACTACCGTAGCCCTTGCGCATAACCTGGCGGAAAAGGGTGCGTGCCGATTGCAGGTCGCGATTCCAGTAACAGGCGTAGGCGCGTTGCAGCAGTTCACCTTGAACTAAATGACGAACGCGACTTTTCCCAAGCCTTTTTGCTTCATCGGGATTAAGTGCAATAAACTTCTCCTGTGCCCGCACATGGTTGAGAGCTACTAAAGTAGCGTTTCTAGTAACTTGAGGACCTTCGTGATGTAGGTAGTAAGCGAGTACTTCGGGAACCAGTACCAGCTTGCCTTGAAGTACTACCCTCAACCAGAGTTCGTAGTCCTCAGAAGTATAGAGCGTTTCATCAAATCCACCTGTTTGATCAATTGTGCTTTTGCGTATCAGCACTGCATGAATTGGCCAGCGACAACCAGCAAGAAAAGTCTCCGTTCGGTCCAGAGGCTCGTAATCTGGAGGGATAAACGGTCTGCCACGTCCCCCATCAAGACCAAGATTCTGCCAGCCGCAGTAGGCAAGCACTGCGCTTTCCTGAGGATCAAGTGCGTCAAGCATCCGCTCGAGGAAAGTCGGCTCCCAAGTATCATCGGAATCTAGAAATGCAATGAACTGTCCCTTTGATGCCGCCAATCCCCTGTTTCTTGCGTTTGCCGGTCCGCCGTTGTTTTGTTTGATCAACATTATTCGTGAATCTCGCATGTCATGCACTATATCGCTGGACAGGTCCTCGGATCCGTCGTCAACTACGATGAGTTCCCAATTTCCGTGGGTTTGGGCTTGCACGCTGGCAATTGAATCACGGATTGTCCCGGCACTGTTGTAACAAGGCATGATCACGGATACCGTCAATGCCGGCTTGGCTGGCGATTGCTCATGATCTGCTGAAGTTGGCATTGTCGTGCCTTTGTGGGCTGGATTATACTGCCGTGCCTGGCCACAACCTGTGAGCAGCGCGGCGGCTATAGTAGAAAATCATCTTTGCCAATCCCCCGTCGTTGGCAATAAGCGTTAGCTTGCGGGCAAGGGCTGCTGCCGAGTCATGATTGAAAATTGCAAGTCTGCGCAGCCGCAAAGGATGATTATCTTTCAGCGCCGCTCCAGTCTGAGTGGTACAGGCGAACCGGTACCCCGACCTGGAAACCGCCGTCTCAGACCGTTCATCCCAGATTCCATAAGGGTAGGCAAAGCTCTTGACTGGGCTGCCCAAAATATCTTCCAGGGTATTTTTTGACTGAGCCAGTTCCAATGTAAGTTCCGGATCGGTGAGTGACGGTAGTTTTCGGTGGTTCACGGAATGAGATCCGATCTCCATACCCGCATCTCTCATGTTTCGCAGGCTACTCGCATCAAGAATCCTGTCCTCGGGGCGGCCGGAATCTTTCCAGTGAGGCACTTGTCCGATCGCCCCGGTAACAATAAACCACGTGGCGAGCATCCCTCGCTCAATCAGTGCATCTACGGCTTGGAGATTGTTTTCGAAGCCATCATCGAAAGTGATTACTATTGTCTTGGGAGCCAAGCACTCGATGGGCGTCTGGACTATTTCTGCCATAGTGCGGGCTTTCCAACCGTGATCGCAAAGAAGGTCGAGATGGTCTTTAAATAGTTTAATCGAAATTGACCACGGCCACTTGACGGCGCCGACATCGCGTTCCACCGAGTGGTACATCAGCATAATCGGGCCTTGCTGACCAGCATTACGAAAGAAATGAGAACTTACAGGGTCGAGCACTGAGAAGGTCATTACCGGGAACCTATACGGAGGGATTTTTAGTCACCTTGATCAAGATCGATTTCGGTTAACGACCTGAAAGCAAACCAGAGATTAATCAAAGACTAAACAGGAACCCTTTGATTGTCTATAGGGATACTGAACAGAAATATGCTGTTGGCACAATTCTAGTAAAGAATTTGAGACAAATGAAATTATCGAAAATTATGTCCGGTGGGATTTCTATTGTAAGACCATCCAAAGGAAACCTTGGCGACCTAACGCTGCGGAACTGATTGCGCTTTCATCCTCTGAGGATGCAGAATTTACCCAAAGATAAAGTCGAACCAGTCACAAAATCTTGAAATATAAGCGATATACTTCTGGATATGGCCTTTCCTGTAAACTGGCACGAGGCAGTTTCTCGTTGAGTCGTGAAGGGATGAAGTGCGTGAGTCGGGTTACCCGCATGACACGGGATGAAAAAGACGAAGCCAGGGTGACCTTTGCAACGATGGATCATGCTGATATTCGCGCATTGTCTTCCGCGCTCGGTCTCTTCTTCGCGGGGCCGCCCCGGTTTAGGGACGGGAATCCTAAAGGGCTTACCCGCACAAAATTCGTCGAGGGTTCCCCTCGTCGTTTCCCCGAATCGCCTTGCCTTTCCTGTGTTCAGCGGTGTGGCGTTGTTAGTTCATGGCGGCACCTTCCTGGTAGTCTTTTTGCTAGCGCCTTACTGGTCAGCCAATTCGACATGGAGTCTGATGTCCCAGATAAGGCCCGTCAGCTCGCGGGCGATGGCGATACAGGCCTTGCTCTAATGCAGCTTTCGGTTCAGTCGCAGATGCCGGTAGCGTTGGGGCTGTCTCAACTGCGCCTCACAGACAATATCGGGGATGACTTTGGGTTGCTCTTACTGTCGTATTTGAAGCGTCCGGCCAATTTGCGCCTTATGGCCGTAGTTCCACCCCGTCCCCACCAGGATGCGCCTAGCGTGCTCATTGCCCGACCTGGTCATACTGACCCGGCCGTGGCTGACGCCGCTGGAGTGCTCAAAGGGTACCAAGCCAAGGTACGCCATCCATCATGCGGGCTTGGCGCAACGGGTCTAATCACCGATCTCGGCCACGAAAGTGGTGGCGGAAATGGTGTTAAGGCCGCGCACTCACATCATGTTCTAAACGAGGGGGCACATTCAACATTCCCGGCTCTGGACATCCGGTGCCTCGGTCCATCGCTCCCGGTCCTCGTCGTCGCTGGTGACTACCTGCCGATACTCTTCGAGGGCAATGTTCTGGGGCGGGTGATCGAATCGCAGCGTAGCCAGGTGGCTCTCATGGGCGCGGGTTCACTGACACTATCGGTTGTAGTTGCGCCCATGGCGCAGCAACATCGCCTGCAGCTGCAATGGTGCTCCCAGACGGGCCGACAAGGTATCGGCTCGCGTGCGAGCAAAGTCCCGAATCACCTAATACCGTGTATCCAGCACGACAATGCCGACCGGGGGTCCGACACGGGATTCGTCCGCCAGCAACAGGGCTTTGCCTCGACCGCTCTTGACCCGTTTGTCGGCGGTATAGAGGTTGAGGCGCGAGGGAGCGGACATCGCAGTCCCAGCCTTGAATACGCAGGTATCGCGTCCAGCCGTACCCACTGGGGCGTCCTCGCAGATGACATGCACATGCGCCTTGTCGGCCACATGCATCAACGGTATTGTGAGGGAGGATGGCACCGTTGTCACGGTTCTCACTTACCGCGCCGGTTCGCCCCCGGGCTCGGCCACCGAGACGGCAATTAATTTTTTGTGATCATCGAATCCGATATAGGAAGTGCTATGCTTATTCACGACCTGCCTCCACAGAGGTGTTGCAGAAATACACTTCGGTGCAATCTGCGTGTGGCAAAGCGCGCCTCGGCGAGTAATCCACGATACCGGGAGGCAGACCCCTTCCTTAAATTATCTCGGGGCCTGATGCAGAGCGCGGCAGGCCAGGATGTCTACGTGGTCAATTCAGCTGTTTCCCCACTAGACTACAGCAATATACGTTGGCCCGTATAAGTCTCGTGGAATTCAGCGGGGCGACATGGAGACATTATGAATCTTGGCGATAGACTGAGACGCGGAAGTGCCTACCTCATGTCTGCCCGTACTTTTGACAAAGTCGCCTCTTTTCTGTTCGGGGTCGCCCTTGCGCGCATCCTGTTTCCTGCAGACTTTGGAATGCTGGTTACACTGCAGATTTTCACCGGGATAACTGGTTTTATCGCCGGCGGCGGGATGACCCAAGCGCTGGTGCGTTTCAACGACGTCGAGAATATTCATTTCCGCATTGTATTTACATTGCAGATGTTGATCGGAACCGCCATCTATTTCCTGCTATTCTTCCTTGCGCCCTACGTGGCCGTCTGGTTTGAAAACCCGATGTATTGCGACCTTCTCAGGGTTACGGCGCTTACTTTTTTTCTGCGCCCTTTCAATAACATTCCGGTTGCCATTTTAAGTCGGGACTTTCGATTCAAAGAAATGTCCAGCGTACGCTATGTGCGGCCTATTGCAACGGGAGCAACCAGCGTCATCCTTGCCCTTGAGGGTCAGGGTGTGTGGAGTCTTATCTTCGGCGGTCTAGTAGGCACCATGTCTACCCTGCCGATTCTCTACTGGCATGCGCGATGGAAGCCTGTGCCATGCTTTAAGTTCAGCCGCATAAAGAGTCTGGGAATATATGGTATAAAGTTTCAAACAAACGACCTGCTCGTCTACCTGAAAACGGTCATTCCCAATGCAGTGATAAGCAAGTTTATCGGCCCGGCTCAACTCGGACTGCTGAATAAGGCAGACAGCCTGGTTACGGTACCACTTGATATATTTGTCAGCTCCGTCAATCAGACAGTTTTTCGCGGTATGGCGTCTCTACAGGATGATCTCGATACTTGTCGTTACCTCTATCTCAAAACGCTCACAGTGCTTTCTGTTTATGTTTTTCCGATCTATGTTTTCATGTTCTGGTTTGCTGAACCATTTATAGTTACGGTATACGGAAGTAAGTGGCAAGCGGCGGCCGCACTATTGCAGATACTAGCCACGGCAGGCGTAGTTAAAACACTGAATCGTGCTGGAAGTACCCTGATCGGTGCACAGAATATGTTAGGCCGGGAAACATTCATACATATTGAATCGATTGCGGTGATTGGACTTGGCTGTGCTTTTTTCTACCCTAAGGGAATAAGCTGGATTGCCTTTGTCTATCTGGCTACATACTCGTATTCCTGTATCAGGATCACAGGGCTTGCCTCTAAAATATTGTCCCTGAAAATAAAAGATTTGTACTTCGCACTTCAACCCAGCTTGATATTGAATGGCGTCCTCATAGCTGTTCTTTCAATGGCCGATCTGGTTATAAACGCCATGGGGTTGCATGTAGGCAATATTTTATACATCGTATGTCTGGGCACCATCGGAGGGGCAGCATATCTGGCATTTTTCCTGTATATCCCGATGCCAAAACTCGCAGGCGAGGTAGCGCGTTTACGTGCCTCCGCGATAGGACGGTACCTAGGTAGGCGAAACACAGATTAGAGCAATATGCTATGAACTCAGTTTTTTTGGTGTAAACCAAGTTTGGCCAGAACAATGACTGCGAATTCTCACGTAACGATCTCAATTCCCGATGCTTACTATGAACCTATATTCATTGTCGGACCGGGACGCAGCGGATCGACTTTACTCAGGGCGATGCTTAACGGTCACTCGCAACTCGATATTTCCAAGGAGTCCTATTTAATAACGGCTCTGCGAAATGTCTGGTGCAAGAATATGACAAGACAACAAATAGAGTTGTTCGCCCTTCGACTTCGTTTGTTTCCCCGCCCCCCGGAGGTCGCGCTTGTTGATTATCTAGGCTGGGATCATGAACAATTGTGTTCGACCTTATGGCAGATGCGAGACAAAGAGTGGCGCGATGTAGTAGTCGCCATCTTCACGCGACGCACCAGCGAATTGGGAAAGACCTACTGGGGTAACAAGACACCCGATTATGGTCTACGATTGCCTGCCATCATAGAGATTTTTCCACGCAGCAAGATTCTGTTTTTGGTCCGTGACGGGCGCGACGTTACACTTTCGTATCTTGCCTGCGACTGGGGCCCAGATAGTTTTTTTAACGGAGCTGAGTACTGGCGCAGACAGTTGGAGGCATACCAGAACTTTTGCGACTTATATCCAGATGCAAAAATAATTTTGGTAAAGTATGAGGATCTGACCAGTGATCCTGAGAAGACTCTTCATTCAATCTGTCGCTTCCTCGACATCCCTTTTGAGCACGATATGCTCAGCTACCATGAGAATCTGTCTAGCCATTTCAGTCCTGATGCGCAATTCGCCCATCACCAGTTACTTAAGAAGCCCACACGTCCTAACCGCAACTATCGCTGGAAAAAAGAAGTGTCCGAACGGGACCGCGCGATTTTTCAGGGGATCTGTGCACCGCTATTGGAATTCGCTGGATACGAGACCGAGAACCTAAAACTCTCTCAGCTATTTTGGAGTTTATACGCCAAACTTAGATACAGTTTGCATAGGTTGAAAAAATCTTCTCAAGAAACCATGAAATGGTATTGTTCTAAACTGTAGTAGTTCAGACTTGATCTGACAGTTACCGGTCCGATGTCGGCGTTTTCTGTCAGGTCAGGTTCAGTTCACGAACTTTTCCTTCCAGAGTTGTTTCCCGTCAAGCAAAGTATCCATTGGCGTTC
>JAWMQL010000007.1:0-278911 GCA_033283165.1 Halieaceae bacterium WSDMB12
CTGCACTGCCACCCCAGGTCTCCGCGCACACGCGGGTCAACGCCGCTGTCAGGGTGGTCTTGCCGTGGTCAACGTGACCAATGGTGCCCACGTTTACGTGGGGCTTAGTACGTTCAAATGTTTCCTTTGCCATTACGACAGTCTCCTTAAAACCCGGCTTGCGCCATGTCCTGAAACGTTTACCGCTAATCCAGCTTGCTTCTTTTATATAAAGAAGAGATGGAGCTCATAACCGGACTTGAACCGGTGACCTCTTCCTTACCAAGGAAGTGCTCTACCGACTGAGCTATATGAGCTTTATCACCTTCCCATATGGAGCGGGTAGCGGGAATCGAACCCGCATCATCAGCTTGGAAGGCTGAGGTTCTACCACTGAACTATACCCGCCACTCGGCCAACCAAACCCACCGCTCCACCCCGGTGGAACGGCCTCGTCTTGGTGGAGGGGGGTGGATTCGAACCACCGAAGCTTTCGCGTCAGATTTACAGTCTGATCCCTTTGGCCACTCGGGAACCCCTCCGAAAGGCGGCATATTGTCCAGATGGCCCATTGCCTTGTCAACCGTTTCTTCTAATAAAATTATTGACTTACGAACACTTCATAAGACCGCATAAAAAGCGACCAATTGAGCCGGGGAACTCGCCTGAATCGGTCATTACTGGCCACTTTTCGATACGCGGAACCGGCCCGGAATGACCCTGGGCCACCACTTCCCTCCGCCGTCTTGACCTCAATCAATTGCCCGCCTCCCACGCAGGGTTTAGTTTAAGAGTGGCAATCGATAAAACCTGTGTAGACTGTCACGAGGGCATCGCCCACCCGACACCCCGAACAAAACCCGGGAATAAAGATCATGGATGAGCAGGATCAAGCCATGCCAGCCGCGCCCCTTTCTCCACTCCCCCTGGAGGCGCTGTACAATGCCTGTGACCCGGAGGAACTGCCCTTCTCCAGCACGGACGAACTGGAGCCCCTGGGGGAACACCTGGGCCAGGACCGGGCCGTGGAGGCCCTGGAGTTCGGCCTGGACATGCCCCATGACGGCTTCAATGTCTTTGTCCTGGGTAGTCCGGGTGTCGGCAAGACCGAACTGATCAACAGGCTGCTGCCCACAGAGAGCGCCAGGGCCCGGGGCGAGGTCTCCGACTGGTGCTACGTCAACAACTTTGAGGCACCCGACCAACCCCTGGCCCTGCGGCTGCCGCGTGGTATGGGCTGCCGCCTGCGCCAGGACATGGCCCATGCAGTCGAGGAACTGCTCGCCATTCTACCCGCCACCTTCCAGAGCGACGAATACCAGGCCCGGGTCCAGGAATTGGCCGAGGAGTACCAGGCCCGGGAAAAGGACGCCTTCCAGGCACTCGCCGACAAGGCCCAGAAACAAGAGATCGCCCTGATCCAGACCCCCAGCGGCTACAGTCTCGCCCCCATGAAGAACGGCGAGATCATAGCGCCCCAGGAGTTCGAGGCGCTGCCCGAAGAAAAGCGGCAGCAGACCATGCAGTTGATCGAATCACTCAAGGAAGAGTTGAAGGTCGCCCTACGCCAGCTGCCGGGCTGGAAAAAGGAGAGCCGCGAACGCTTTCGGGAACTGAACCGTGAGTTCAGCCAGCTGGCCATCGATCCGGTGATGCAGGAACTCAAGAAGGCCTACTCGGAGTTCCCCGAAGTGCTGAGCTACCTCGAGGCCGTACACGTGGACGTGACGGAGGAAGCCGAAAGCTTCACCCAGACACGGGAGGAGTCGGCGATTCCGGAAAACCTCAAGGACCGGGTAAGGGAATTTCCCCAGTACGGGGTCAATGTCCTGGTGGACAACAGCGAGCTGCCGGCCGCCCCGGTTATTTACGAGGACAGCCCAGGGTTTGCCAACCTGATCGGGCGGGTGGAACACATCGCGCAGATGGGCACCCTGGTAACGGACTTCAACCTGATCAAACCGGGGGCACTGCACCGCGCCAACGGCGGTTACCTGATCCTGGATGCAGACCAGGTACTGATGAATCCTTATGCCTGGCTGACCCTGAAACGCACGCTGAAGGCCGGGGAGATCCGGATCCAGTCCCTGGAACAGATTTTCAGCGTGGTCAGCACTGTGCAGTTGCAGCCCGAGCCCATGCCGCTGGAAGTGAAGGTGATACTCACCGGCGACCGCTACCTTTACCACCTGCTGCAACATTACGATCCGCAGTTTTCCAGTCTGTTCAAGGTGGCCGCAGACATGTCGGAGGAGGTGGAGCGATCGCCGGCCAGCACCCTGCTGTTTTCCCGCCTGATACGCACCCTGCAACAGCGCGAGGGCCTGTTACCGCTGGACCGTTCGGGAGTGGCACGCACTATCGAGCACGCCGCACGCCACCTGGAAGACAGTGAGAAGCTGAGCCTGCACCGTGGACGTCTTGGCAACCTGCTGGCGGAGAGCGATTTTCGCGCCCGTCGGGAGGGTGCGGACTGTATTTCGTCGCACCACATCAGCGCGGCTATCGAAGCGGCCAACCATCGGCTGGACCAGTTCCGCGAGAAATCCCACGAGGGGATTCTGCGGGAAATCATGCTGGTGCAGACCCAGGGCATGGCGGTGGGCCAGGTCAACGGCCTGGCCGTATACCTGTTGGGAGACTACTCCTTCGGCAAACCGACCCGGATCAGCGCCACGGCCAGGCTTGGCCGGGGCAAGGTACTGGATATAGAACGGGAAGTGGACCTCGGGGGCAAGATACACTCCAAGGCGGTGATGATTATCAGCTCCCTGCTGGCCAACCGCTACGCCCGCAACCAGCCGCTGCCGCTGTCGGCCAGCCTGGCCTTTGAACAGTCCTACGGTGGGGTGGAAGGAGACAGTGCCTCGGTGGCGGAACTGCTGGCGCTGGTGTCCGCCATCGCCGACATACCCTTGCGCCAGGACCTGGCCGTAACCGGCTCCCTGAACCAGCACGGCCAGGTGCAGGCCATTGGCGGCGTCAACGAAAAAATCGAGGGGTTCTTCGATATCTGCGAAGCCCGCGGCCTCGATGGCAACCATGGCGTCGTGATTCCCGCTGCCAACCGGGTGCACCTGATGCTGCGGGAGGACGTGCGCGAGGCGGTGGCCGCAGGCCTGTTCCAGATTTACAGTGTGAGCGACATCGACCAGGCGCTGGAACTGTTCACCGGCCTGGGCCGCGATGTCGTGGACCAGCGGGTCCTGACCCGGGTCAGCGAACTGCAGGACCTCGCCCGCCAGTTCAGCAAGGGGAAAGGAGATGACGAATAATGATTCGCCGCGCATCCTGATCCCGATCGATCCGCACGGGATCAGCCGCGAGACCTTGGAGACCCTCGTGCGCATAGCCCGGCAGATGAACCGCGGTCTGCTGGGTCTGTTGTTGGACGACATCCGCCTGCAGCAGGCTGCCGCCCTGCCCTTCACCACCGAAATCACCTTCAGTGGCACCCGCGAACGCAGCCTGTTACGCGACCACCTGTCCCAGCGCACCAGCCGGGTGACCCTGGACACCCGACATACCCTGCTGGGCCTGGCCGAGCTCAACCGGGTGGACCTCAAATTCGAGGAAGCGCCGGGTTTGCGACTGCACACGGTACTGGAACGGGACGGTCACCTGGATGTTTTTTTCCCGTCCCGCCGGCGCTGGCACCTGCTCGCGCCAGGGCCTGCCAGGGGCCGGGCAGCAATCCGGCGCCTGGGATTGTTACTGGGCTGTGGACCCGATACCGCCAGGGTAGTGGACGCCGCCAGGCTGTTGATCGACGCCGACCTGGTGGACGAGAGCTATGTGCTGGCTGAGGGTAACCTACCCCCCGAACAGCTGGCGGCACTATCGCATCCCGGCCACCGGCTGCGCATACAGTGCGGGGCCCGGTGCGACGCAGCGGCAATCACCGGGCTGATCCAGCAATCACCCTACGACCTGCTACTGCTCCCCCGCAGCGCGTTGCAGCAGATTCCCACCGAGACCCTGGACGCCATACTGGACAAATCCGGCAGTCAGGTACTCGTGGTCAACTGACCCCGATACTGGCGATTTCACAGATACCGAACTATGTTTTCCAAACCTGCGGCACTCCGCCGCAGATATGGAGGAAACCATGAAACCATTAATAATAAGCGGTATTGGTACTGCGCTTCTGTTGGCCGCGTCCCTGACCGTTGCCGACGAAGCAGCAGATCTCATAGCCATGGACAAGGCCTGGGGCGAGGCGGAAAACGCTGCGGCAGTCGAGTCCATGTTAGCCAGTGACTTCGTCGGGGTGTCCGGAGACGGCATGGCGGATCGCGCCGCATTTCTGGCCGATATGGACGCCAACCCTCCACCGGACGGGCCCTATATCGCCGGCGACTACCGGGTTCACATGCTGGACGCCGATACGGCAGTCATGGTGCACACCGCGGGTGAGGGCGACGATGCTCACTACAGCCTGCACGTGTGGCAAAAACACAAGGGTAAATGGCAGGTGGCCGCCACCGCCTCGGTGGACATGGACTGATGACCACGGGGGTTCGGTTCTTGAAAATGGAGCTGGCGAGAGGAATCGAACCCCCGACCGGCTGATTACAAATCAGCTGCTCTACCTACTGAGCTACGCCAGCCTGAAGGACACTGCTGCGCCCCTGACAAGGGGGAGAAATTCTATGAGAAGCGGGGATGCCGCGCAACCGTTTTTGCCCCCTGCTGCCCGCAAACCCCACACTGTCGATCACCGATGATTTAAAAGCCCATTGGCCGACAGCGCGGAGCAGGATTCAGTTCAAGAACCGGCATTCATGCCCATGTTGAGACCAATCACACTGGGGTCTTGCAGCAAAGGCAGTCAGCAACGGTCGTCATACATCGTAGGATTTCTGCCTGGTAATGATGCCTGACGAGGAGGATGGTCCATTCCCTCCTACCCCTTTCGCAGGCAAGTAGGCGAATAAACCTCAGGGCATTACCCTCGGTGCGCGGAGTTGATCGTCCACAGGTGGCCACTGTGGGAAGAGGTGGGTTCCGATGAATGGGCACGCTTTATCGGAAAAAGCGGCTGCCCGTCTGGCGGAACCCTTTACTACACTTTTTGCCTCGTTTGCGACATTTCTTTAATAGATTTACACGGCCACGCCCTGAAAAGGCGAACTTATGGCAACTCGCAAAGAACCATCTTATCTGACGCTTCCCCGCCAGGCTTAAACCCACCGAATGACAGAGTCTCTTGACTGGCTCGGTCGCGAATCAAGCGAGCGCCGTCATCTGCACCAGCAACGCACGCGGCGAATAACGACGTTGTGTCTTCATGCCACGATCCGCTGGTGCTGCTGTCGAAGGAGAAGTTCCACACCTTGTCATTCGCTGCATTGCCAGTATCCAAATAACCGCCCGTCACCACCAGTTGGCTCCCGTCCCAGACAATGCTATGGCTGTGCAGGCATGGTGGCGACTCACTATTCGCACTCAGCTCAATCTCCTGCCAATCGCTACCAGTCCAGGCAAACATGTCGCATAGGACTTCGCTGTTATCCGCTTGACCACCATGAATCACAACTGCTTTTACCGCGCCTTCCGCGTATTCGGCCGCGGCCCGGTCGCGTCGTGACGGAGCTGTCGTTGGCTGCCAAGTTGTCCAGCGCCCCGATGAAAAGGTAAACGTGTCACCGAGGCTTTGCTGATCAATACCGCCGAACGCAACATGATAGAAACGGGACGGATCGTAGGCTATCGCCGTACCCCAACGCGCAGATGGACAGGACCTGCGCTTGCAACTGAACTTGGACCACCGCTCCTGGGCTTCTTGATAAACCCAGGTGTCCCCCAATGGCCCGAGACGGACACCGCCGAACAACAAGCACCGGCCAGCGCCGCAGGACAGTCCAGGGTGTTTGCGTCCATCGGGCCGGCTTCTGTTGGTCGCAGCAACTCGCCAAGCGTCAGCTGTGGTTGAGTAGTACCATAAATCAGATGCAACCGGCGACTGGTCTGCTCCGTCACCACCGAAAACATAAAGCCGGCTCGCGTCCGGGACTTCACTGCCGTTGTCGTCCATCGCATGCCAGTACCGGGCAGGCGGGCTTTCCGGCAGAGATGGCGGTGGTTTCCCCCCCCTGCTTGGACCAGCTGCGATTGCTGAACTGTCCCCGGCTTGGCAAAAGCCAGCGGGGGCGACTGCGAACAAAAGAGCAGCACAACAGAAAGTTGCACATTGCATCCCTATTCGGGCTGAACGCCGGCTGCTCAAATCTGCGTATGTCATGGTGACCTCCCATGGACGAGAACACTACCGTCCAAACTGTTAAGGAAACACTTCCTGGTGGGAGGGTTTGCGAATTCTGCCTTGAATTGACCAGCAAAAGCAGAAGCTCTCACCAGACAGCTGCATTAAAGCTAGCTTCAATTATTTAAAAAGGACAGGTCCGGAAGTTGATCCAGATCAAAGTATCAGCTCGATATAGATTTCCCCTTATTCTTGTTGTTTGAAGGGAGGACTGAGCGGTATCAAACAAACGAACCGGCCCGTTTTCCACACCTTGATCAGTGTGCCAAAGCGGCCGCTCCGGTAGACAAAGCAGACTTTTCCCGTTGACATCGTTCAATGGCCTTCAGGCATTACCCGGAGGCCATTACCCACATCGAGCCGTTTTGATCGTGTCTGCTCACCAGATTCAGGCTGGGTTCGGCAGGCAGCCTGGAGACACACCCGAAGAGGAACAACCGAGTGGTTTATGAAAGTTGCCCTGGCAAACCCTACAACCAGAACTTTTAATAATCAGCTGCTCTAACCACTGGACCGCGCCAACCTGAAGGATACTGCCGAGCCCCTGACAAGGATTCGAATTCTGGGAGAACGGGGTTTTCACACAAACGTTTTTGCCCCTGCTGCCCGCAACTCCCCACTGTGGATCACAGATGGATCAAAGGCGCTGTTGACCTCTGAAATCAAGCAGAGTCGGGTTTAACATTCCACCCAAGGGGCAGATTGGCCGTAAGCAAGTCCGGTCTTCAATTCTCCGGTGCGCTGGGCACGCTCACAACGCCGGTACCGGGATCGAACTTGTGGCAATGGGTGCAATGACCCTGGAAAATTGTCATGAAATGGTTCTCTTCCCGGTCCGACAGGTGAATCCGGTGAATCAAGGGCACCAGCGGTACTACCGCACCCGGCCCTTTTTCATGGCAGTCCAGACAGGTCTCTGGAACTGACCGGAACATACCTGTCGGCAGTGGATGCCTGCCCTTGAGCGAAGCTCCACTATCAGCGACGTTAGCCGCCTTTTCAAGCAGTTCCGGGGGTACCTGCTCCACCCAGTGGGCCATGATCGAACTGAGACGCTCGTCCTGGCCGAGTTCCGGCAGGTTGATATGACAGTCCACACAACCTCGAGGAAAGCGATCCTCAACCGTCAGTCCCGGTATTTCCGCCACCGGCGGGAGCGGCTCCTCGGAACCTTTGGCCCGCACCAGGAGGGGCAAGGCGATGAGGCAGATCATTGCCACTACAGAAGGCGCAATGCCGTCGCAAAACCTTCTCATATCCTGTTATCCAATCCGGCTCTTGCATGCCGGGAAAAACCTGAACACCAGTCAGTCTAGACTTTTCCCCTTTTGTCACCCGGCGATTTTATGCGAAAAACTGGCGAAGAAAGAGATTGTCAGACCCTTGCCCGCGGTTCCAGGAAAGTCTGCATAATATGCTGTGCTGTCTGATCGCCCGTTAGTCGGGCCCGGGATAGATTCAGAGCGCACCCCTGTTGAACCCGCTGATCGGCGGCTTCTTGATAACTTCACGGCGTGTTATTAACCCGACCCCGCTCACATTTGAGATCGAAGCTTGGGAGCAGCGCGTACAACAGGAAGAGGACATCAACCAGTTGGGCGCTCTTTACCTGGAACTGCTGCTGGAGGAGTCACCGCCCGCGGGCATCCAGTACGGGGTTCACGGCAAGGAGGATGACGTCGACTATTACGACCGGTGCCTTCCCGATCCCGGTCGCGGGGTCGGTGATACTTTTGACGCAGCGAGAGAATTCTTGCTGGAAAAACTCTCGTCCTTCGACCGTGACAACCCGGCGCTCGCCCTGGTATACATCGACGAGGGCGTACCCGGCCACTTCGTGCAGCTGGAGTACTCTAATCGCGCGGAACGCCTGATACCGAAGGTGTTCTGGAACGGCGCCATGGTCGAAGGCTGGGCCGCCTACATCACCACCCAGATGGTCTCCGGGGGCTTCACTGTCTACCCGGAGCACCCGCTTGGGCAAAAATTACAACGCATGGCCGACCTCAAGATGGTACTTCGTAACCTTACCAATGCGATCATGGATATCCGCCTGCATCGCAGTGACTGGCCCGAGGAGGAGGCCATGGCACTGATGCTAGACAGGGGCTACCAGCAACCCGGTGAAGCCCAGGGCAAGCTCGGACGTGCACGCATGGGTGCAGTGCAACTGGCCAGCTATTTTGCCGGCCAGCTGGCTATTGAGGATATTCTCATGGAGTACCGCGCCGCCCGCGGCGACGCATTCACCTATAAGGAGTTCAACGAACGCCTGGTGAGCGCGGGGTCTCCGCCGCTTTTCGCCATCCGGGAGTTCATGCTGGCTGGCCTGGCTGAAGGCGATAGCGACAGCGCGCCTCCCAACATCGCTGGAGCTGGAAACAACTCCAGTGCAAGCGGCACGGTTGGTGAGTAAGTTGGCGGCAGGCCCTGCGGTCGTGATCTAGCAGTACCGGCACCTCGGGGGCAGCACGACCGCCATCGTTCAATCACCCGTCAGCAACACCCAGGCATCGCCTTCGAGCAGCACCTCCCCGCCGCGCTGCAGCCACACCGAACAGCGCGCCACCTGTGCCCCTGCGCGGTCCGGCTCCATCGCTTCCACGCGGCCACCTGCCACCACCCGGTCGCCGTCCAGCACCAGGCCCGGAAAGCGCATCACCAGTCGGCGCAGGCAGCCGGGGCCCTGCCAGGCATGCAACATATTGACGATATAACTGAGTCCCAGAGGTCCCTGGTTGATGGTGCGCTCTCCCAGGCCCAGCGGCAGCGCCGCGACGGCTGCGCGGTCCCAGTGAATGGGGTTGGGGTCGCGCAATATCGCCGCCATGGTGCACATCTTTTCCGCCGATACCGAGGCCATGACCCACTCCGGCAACGACTCGCCAATGGCGATCACAACATACCCCGGGTGTAGCGCCAGGTGATGGTCGTGCGCGCGGCCAGTGCACCTTCAGGAGTCAGCACCTCGAACTGGAACCGGATGCGGTCATAGCAGCTGTCGCTGTCGACGGGAACGCGTTCCGCACTGATTACCTGGCCCCCTACCGCGTAGGACACGGACTCAAGAAGCGGCTCGAATATTTCCCAGTCGTAGCTCTCGATGGTAATCGAAAAGTCGGACTCGGCCTGCCCCAGAGCAAACATCTCGGCGATTGATGTGCCGGCCCCCTGGATAGGCAGGTGAAACAGAACCACCGGGTGAACCTGGCCGGCGGGCAGCAGGTCAGCGCCGGTGCAACGGGTGAGCAGCGCGTTGTCCCAGTGCTCGACGCAATAGTTCCCGCCGGGGAAGCGGTGACCGACCAGAGCCTCGATATCAGCGATGGTGGGTACAGCGGTCGACATCAGTCGTCTTCCCCGGCCACCTGCCGTGAGAAAGCTGCGATCCGGTCCCCGTCAAATTTTACCGCCCGCTCCGGGGTGAATTCGATGATGACCCGCAGCGGCGTGTCCAGCATTTGCATCGCCGCCTCGGCGCTGGGGGCGGGATAGCCATTCAACAGCTCGGCCATCAGCGGATAAAACCACGCCTTGCACCCCGGGTCATCACGCAACGTGACAGTCCCCTTGTAGGTGACGGTTTTGCCCGGCCCCATGTCCGTACCCTGGCTCGTGATCGTGATCGCCGCCCGTGGGTCACGCTGCAGGGCTTTGATACGTGCCCGCTGCCGGGTAGCGGTCAGCCAGAGCTTGCCATCGCGGGCCAGGAAGTTCATCACCACCCCCATCGGGGAGCCGTCTTTCGTACCCCACATGAAGACGCACTCGATCTGCTTGGCCAGCAGTTCCTGCTCGCGTTCCGGGGTCAGTTCGTACAGGGTGACGTCGTCGTAACTGGCTTTCTCGATATCCGCCATGGGGTGCTCCCGCTAGCTTTCAGGGCGCTGGCCTGCAGGGACCGCAACGGCTCAGGCGTCGGGCCGACTTGCCCCGGGGCCGGCAATCGCCATGGCCTTCTGGTACGCGGGCCTGGAGGAAACCCGTTCCACATAGGCTTTCGTATTGGGCAGGCTGTCGTCTATCGGCCGCGCCCCCAACGTGGCCAGTGAGGTCAGGTTGAACAGGGACATCACGTCCGCACAACTGAAATTCGGCCCGCCGAGGTAATCGGACTCGCCGAGCCGCTGCTCCAGGGCGCGGTAGATGCCCTCTTCCCGGCGCAGGGTCGTGGTCAGGATCAGGTTGTCACCACCGGGTTCGACGCCGGTGGCCTGGACCGCAAGCTTGACGAACAGCGCGGATTGCAGGTTGTTGTTGAACTGCATCCAGTAGAGGTAGTGCGGGTAATCCGGGTCGCCCGGCTGCACCGACAGGCGGCCATCCCCATGGCATTGGGAGATGTACTCCACAATTGCAGTGGATTCCGCCATCACCAGGTCACCGTCAGTGATGATCGGCGCGGTACCCGCCGGGTGCAGGGCCCGGTACTCCGGCGGGGCGAGAAAATCGCTGCCACGGTCATACCATTTCAATTCATAGGGCAGGCCCAACTCTTCCATCAACCAGACGACGCGGTCGGACTGGGAAACCCCAAGATGGTGGATTGTTATCATGACTGACCTCTTTACGCTTAGTTCGCGTTACCCGATCGGCCCGGTCGCCCGGCCGGATTCAGGGCACCCGGATCATCGTGACACTGCCCTTGGTGCCAGCGGCCTCGACACGAAACCGCCCGGCAGCGGTGCCCCGATCCTGTGAAAACTGCACGGGCAATTCGATGGCGAAACCACCAACGACAATTTCACCCTCGGCGAAACAGTCACCAGCCACCTTGATGCGCCCGGAATCCAGGCCCGAGGAGCCCCGATCCGGGTCAAAACAGACGCTTTTCCCGGTATCGACATTGCCGTTGCTCCTCAGTTTGACGCGGCAGGAATTCCCATCCGAGAAAGCGATTTCCCAGGTGCCCGATACCTGTGCCGGTGTACAGCCGGCCTGGCTTGCCGAACTCCAGGCCAGTCCTGCCACAACGCCTGTTACCAATACTCCCTTTGCCAGTGTTCTCATCAACAATTCCCTCGTTTTGAGATTTATTAGAGTTGTTCGCCCCCGATGGGCCACGTCCTAAGGATAGCCGAAACCGGACAACTTGCCCCGCGTTAACGTGCAACCGATTTTCTGGTGGAAAGTGATGAATCCGATGACCTGAAGATGGGTACTGCGAGGTTGCCCTAGTACCTGAAGACGGGGATCGATGGCCTCGGAGGGCGCTGGTTAGTGCAGATAATAGCCAGCTGTCTCCAGGTGGAGCAATCAGTGGCAGCTATATCGACGGTTTAGATGAAACCCGACGCTGCCCGGGCTGCTACTGATGGTGCCGGAGATAGGAGTCGAACCTACGACCTTCGCATTACGAATGCGCTGCTCTACCAACTGAGCTACACCGGCATTGGGGCCAGACGGCGCGCAATTCTAGGCCAAGGTTCAGGGGGATGCAATGCCGGGTGAAGTCCCGGTCAACCCGGCAGGCGGTTGCTCGTCACTGCCTGCCGGGGGACTCCGGGATACAGGGGTTTAGCTCACCAATTCATCATCTGAATCGTCCGAATCGTCCGAATCGTCTGAATCGTCGGAATCGTCTGAATCATCGGAATCATCGGAATCATCGGAATCGTCTGAATCATCGGAGTCGTCTGAATCGTCGGAATCGTCTGAATCGTCTGAATCGTCGGAATCATCGTCATCGTCCGGCTTGTAGCCCTTCAGCTTCGCCTCGCCATTCAGCTCCGCCACCTCGTCACCGAGTGACAGCATGACCCCGAACACCTCTTCCATCAGGTCCAAGGCGCCCTGGGCCACGGCCAGCCCCAGATTCCGGGTATTCAACTTGCCGTTGGGCCGGGTGGAAATGTCGGAGTCGGCGTCCAGCACGACATCGAAGAAGTGCACAGGGCCGCGCAGTTCACCGCCTACCTCGGGCACCACGGTGACCCGGGGCATCCCGTCGTACAGTTCGATCTTGAAATTATGCAGCGTAAGCGTGTTCACGCCGTCGGACAGGGTCAGTCCGCCCACATGGTTGACCTCGCCCACAAAGCCGTCGAGGTCGATTACACCGCCACCCACCGGGAGTCGCAGGCCTTTCTTCTTGTGCAGTTTACCCGGCCGCACCCCGCTGACCTCGATCATGGCGGCGGCCAGCGAATTCGTGAACTCCTTGTCCAGGGTCAGGACGCCCTGCCCCGCGGATCTGCCTACCTGAAGCACCGGGGCCGCCTGGGTAGCGGCACCGGCAACGCCAATCATCAAGACCGAACCAGCCAATACACGTTTCATGTTATTCCTCCACCAAAATCCCTGGTAAACACTGAGAATCCCGAGACAGTCATCCGCCACAGAACTTGCATTACACTGGTGTGTATACCTTGCAGGGGAAACAGGTTCAACGAAAATGTCCAGAAAAGCACCGATCGCCATCAGCTACCGCCCCAAGGAACAGGACTACCTGCCGGTGGTGGTCGCGGCTATCCGGCACCATCTCGGGGACTGGCCCGTGGTCCTGCTGACCGAGGCACAGGACCTGCCACCGGAGGCCTGGCTGAAGCGCAACCGGATCGAGGCCATTACCCGCTGGGAGCACTCACCGGATGCCAACAAGATACTGCGCCTGTGGGAACACCAGGCTATCTTCGCCCGTCACTTCGACCGCTGGATCTGGTGGCACGACGATATGCTCTTGTTGCATCCTGTGAAGGATCCGGTCGCCGAATTTTCCCGCCCACGGGTGCGTCACGGGCCACGCCAGCGGCCGAATCGAAAACTCAGCAACTGGCAGGGCTGGCTGTGGGATACCCTGGGATTCTTCGCCTGCCAGAGTATCGACGCCCCGAACCCGGTGTTGCACGTTCCCCGGCTGGTGGAACGAGCAGCCCTGGAGGGCATTCCCGAGCACTGGAACCGCGAACGACTCCTGTTCGAACCCACCTACCTGCTGTGGCACTGGCACCAGCTGGGCCTGCAGCCCACGGTCGAGGATTCTTACCGGATCGGCATCTTCAAGGGGGAATTACCCGAACTACAGGTGCTGGAACAGGCCGGACACAGCATCCTGACCTGGGGCCGCAAGATCGATCACACATCCGCCCGCGAGGTGTTCGGCGCCAGGTATCCACTGGACTTTAACTGACCGGGGCTGCCGCCTCCGCCATGATTTCCAGCCCCTCGAACACCAGGTCGGCGTGGAATTCACCACCGCGGTCCAGTTCGTCGCGTAACCGCTCGCCGCCACCGCCGCAGAACAGCAGGGCCGGCGGCTCGTCGGCACAGCGGTCCAACGCCAGGGAGACCGCACCGGCCTGGGCCAGTGTCACCCCGTGCCGCACGGCTTCCGCAGTCGATACGCCGGGCACGAGACTGTGATCGGCTTCTTCAGCGAACCGGACCCGATCGGTATCCTGCAGCAGAATACGCTCCATCAACTCTGCCCCGGGAATGATATACCCGCCTTCATGCTGTCCATCGGCGGCCACCAGGTCGATGGTCGTCGCGGAACCCGCGTCGACCACGCAGACCCTGCCGGCCGCATGCCGCCTTCCCGCCAGCATGGCCAGCCAGCGGTCGACACCCATTTTTTCCGGTTCACGATAACTGTTGCGAAGCCCGGCGGTCTCTGCCGCGGTTCTGGCAAACCAGGGCTTCTTCCGCCAGCGTTGCTGTAGCAGCACGGTGAGTTGGCTCTCGATGGCAGGAGAGGCGACACTGGAGATCCAGATACGGTCCAGTTCCGTGCTGCAATCCAGTAAGACCTGCTGCGACTCAGTGTCGCCCAACAGGTATCTCCCCCGTTTCAGGACCTGGTCATCCGCCACCAGCCGCCACTTGGCACTGCTGTTGCCCACATCCAGTTGCAAGCAGTAATCGGAATCGCTCACGATGTGCGCCTCATGCTGAACTCCTCATACTGACTTCGCCACCGAACACAGCCCGGGTGCCACTGGTGCTCTCCAGCAGCAGGGCACCGCGCTCGTTCACACCCCGCGCGGTCCCGCTCATGCGCTCGCTGCCGGTATCCAGCAGAACGGGGGTATCCGCCATGGCATCCAGGTCCAGCCACGCCTGTCGCCAGGTGGCAAAGCCGTCCTGCTCAAACCCGGCCACCAGCGGCACCAGGCGATTGAGGACCGCAGCGAGGACCGCGTTGCGGCGGGGCAAGGGTCTGCCCGCTAAGGTTTCAAGATCGGTCCAGGCCTGGTCAATCGTCTCGGCGGCGGCGGCCGGCATGGCCAGATTGAGTCCGATACCGACAATGACCTGGCACTGACCGGCGGCATCGCCGGTCATTTCCAATAACACACCTCCCAATTTCTTCCCTTCGAACAGGACGTCATTGGGCCACTTCAACTGCACCGGGGGCAATTTCAGGTCGGACAGGCCCTGCGCCACCGCCACGCCGACCGCCAGGCTCAATCCCTCCAGCGCAGCCGCGCCCTGGCTGAATTCCCAGGCCAGAGACAGGTACAGGTTGCGGCCGTAGGGGCTGACCCAGGTTCGTCCACGGCGTCCGCGCCCTGCGGTCTGTTGCTCGGCACTGACCACCAGGCCACCGGGTTCCCCCGCTTCCAGCCGGCGTATGACCTCGGCATTGGTGGAATCCACCCGCTCCAGCAGGACCAACCGCCGCACCAGGGCCGCGGACTCGCCCGTCAGGCCGTCCCGGATCTGCTCCTCGTCGAGCAACTCCAGTCCACCGGGCAGGCGATAGCCACGGCCCTTGATCGACTCCACTTCGATACCTTGCTCCGTCAGTCGATTAACCTGCTTCCAAACGGCAGTGCGACTGATGCCAAGGGCATCGGCCAGTTCCTGGCCGGACCGGAATTCACCGTCGGCCAACAGGGAGAGTAATGGAGAATTGGGCATCTGGAAGTGAATTCGGAGTTGTTCGGGAGAATGGGCCGATGATAGCACAGGCCGGGGTTCAGTCAGCTATACCTCCGCCGTTGGCGGCCCGAACGAGGGCGCCTAGACTGGGATGCACATCCTCACAGGGAGACCGCCATGAGCCAGCTCGACGATGCCACCTTGCGCGCCACTGCCAACAAACTGATCGCCGCTCACGCCGAGGCCTCGCGCACCAACGAGTGGACGTTTTTCGTCGACGAACTGTACGCCGCCGATTGTGTCTACACCTGCGAGTACGCCGGTGTGATGAAAGTCGTCGCGGACGGTATCGACGAAATCAAGGCCACCCACTACGGCCGCGACATGCAGGTGGGCTGGGAGGGCTGGACCTTCCCCTACCAGGGTGTCTATACCGGCAGCGACAACCTCCTCATCACCCACTGGCTGAACCGCGGCCCCGGCACCCGCCCGGACGGCAGCTTCTTCGATACCCCCGGTATTTCCTTTATCACCCTCAATGACGAGGCCAGAATCTGCCGCCAGTTCGACCTGTTCGACCTCGCCCACCAGATGCGGCTCTGCGACGAACTGGAAGACGCCGGCCTCCTCTCCCCCGAACTCAAGGAGCGCTGGGTCCTGCCCATGAAACAGCGCCTCGAAGAACAACTGGCCCACAACCGCTGATAAATCCGGAGCACTCCGTATCTCGCATCAGGACCCGGGAGGCCTGTCCTGGACACGCCGTGAACCCATCCATGGGGGCTCGACTGCGGCCGTCCGGGCCGCAGACGGTCCTGGACAGGCCTCCCGGCCCCTGATGCTACATCGCGCATAATCCCCATACTCAACATTGAGAATTACGTTTACGTTAACGTCAACTTGGTGTAGAGTGCTGTTCTCTGCTGCGGCAAGGGAGCCAACCGGCCGTGAATGACAGGATCTACAGCATCTCGGAGCTGGCGAAAGAGTTCGGGGTTTCCACCCGCACCATCCGCTTCTACGAGGAAAAAGGCCTGGTGCATCCCCGGCGGGAGGGCCAGAAGCGCCTCTTTTCCAACACCGACCGCGTTCGCATCAAGCTGATTCTGCGCGGCAAGCGCATCGGCCTGAGCCTGGCGGAGTGCGTGGAAATCATCGACATGTACCAGCCGGGGCACAACAACGAGGAGCAGCTACACTCCTTGATTGGGCGTGTTCAGGAGCGACGCGCCATGTTGTTGCAGCAGAAACAGGATATCGACGACATGCTCGCCAGGCTGGACGAAATCCAGAGCTTGTGCGAACACGCCCTTCCAGGGGTCACCGCCACCCCCGCTGACCCCAAGACCGACAGGAATCGACTATGAACGCCTCCTATCCCACCCTTAATTTCGGCCTCGGTGAAGAGATCGACATGCTGCGCGACGCCGTCTACCAGATGGCGCAGAAAGAGATCGCACCCCGGGCCGATTCCATCGACCGCGATAACCAGTTCCCCGCTGATCTGTGGCGCAAGTTCGGCGACATGGGTCTGTTGGGCATTACCGTGGAGGAAGAATACGGCGGCAGCAGCATGGGCTACCTGGCCCACGCCGTCGCAATGGAGGAAATCAGTCGCGCCTCCGCCTCGGTGGGTCTGTCCTATGGCGCCATGTCCAACCTGTGCCTGAACCAGTTGCGCAAGCACGGCTCCGAGGAACAGAAGCAGAATTACCTGCCCAAACTGTGCAGCGGCGAGCACGTGGGCGCCCTGGCCATGTCCGAGCCGGACGCCGGTTCCGACGTGGTCAGCATGCGCCTCACGGCGCGCCGGGCAGGGGACAGGTATATCCTCAACGGCGCCAAGATGTGGATCACCAACGGCCCCGACGCGGACACCTACATTATTTACGCCAAGACGGACCCGGAGGCCGGATCCCGGGGGATCACGGCCTTTATCGTTGAACGCGATTACCCCGGGTTCAGCCGCTCGCCCAAGCTGGACAAGCTGGGCATGCGCGGCTCCAACACCTGTGAGCTGGTGTTCGAGAACTGCGAGGTGCCGGCCGAGAACGTCCTGCGCAAGGAAGGGGACGGGGTCAAGATCCTGATGTCCGGCCTCGATTACGAGCGCACGGTGTTGTCCGGCGGACCGGTGGGCATCATGCAGTCCTGCGTGGACCTGGTGCTGCCCTACCTGCACGATCGCAAGCAGTTCGGCCAGCCTATTGGCGAATTCCAGCTGATGCAGGGCAAACTGGCAGACATGTACGCCGACCTGAACGCCAGTCGTTCCTACCTGTACGCGGTGGCCGCAGCCTGTGATCGCGGCGAGGAAACCCGCCAGGACTGCGCGGCGGTCATTCTCTACACCGCGGAGAAGGCGACCCAGATGGCGCTGCAGGCGATCCAGGCCCTGGGTGGTGTCGGTTATACCAACGAGGCGCCCGCCGGCCGCCTGCTGCGCGACGCCAAGTTATATGAGATTGGCGCGGGCACCTCGGAAATCCGCCGTATGTTGATCGGCCGCGAACTGTTCAACGCCACCCGCTAAACCGATACGGAGCGCGCACCATGACCGTGCTACAGACACGCATCAACCCCCGCGACCCGGCGTTCGACGCCAACCGGGCCCACATGCAGGCCCAGGTCGACGATCTGCGGGAGAAAGTCGCGGCCATTCGCCAGGGCGGCGGCGAGAAAGCCCAGCAGCGTCACACCTCGCGCGGTAAATTGTTGCCCCGCGACCGGCTCAACGCCCTGCTCGACCCGGGCTCACCCTTCCTGGAGCTGTCCCAGCTCGCGGCCTACCAGGTGTACGAAGATGAGGTGCCGGCCGCCGGGATCATTACCGGCATAGGCCGCGTGGCGGGTCAGGAGTGCATGATTTTCGTTAATGACGCGACGGTCAAGGGGGGCACCTACTACCCGCTGACGGTCAAGAAGCAGGGCCGCGCCCAGACCATCGCCGAGGAAAACCACCTGCCCTGTGTCTACCTGGTGGATTCCGGCGGCGCCTTCCTGCCACTGCAGGCTGAAGTCTTCCCCGACCGGGAGCACTTCGGCCACGCGTTTTACAACCAGGCCCGCATGTCGGCCAAGGGCATTCCCCAGATCGCCGCGGTGCTCGGATCCTGCACCGCTGGTGGCGCCTACCTGCCGGCGATGGCGGACGAATCCATTATCGTCAAGAACCAGGGCACAATTTTCCTCGGCGGGCCACCCCTGGTGAAAGCCGCCACCGGCGAGGTGGTGACCGCCGAGGAACTGGGCGGTGCCGACGTGCACTGTCGCACCTCCGGGGTCACCGACCACTACGCCAACAATGACCACCACGCCCTGGAACTGGCCCGGCGGGCGGTCGGCCGGCTTAATCGGACCAAACCGGTGAGCCTGGATATCAAGCCGCCGGTGGAGCCCCGCTACCCGATCGAGGACATTTACGGCGTTGTGCCCGCGGACACCCGGCAGCCCTTCGACGTGCGCGAGATCATCGCCCGGGTGGTGGACGGGTCGGAGTTTGACGAGTTCAAAAGCCTTTACGGCGAAACCCTGGTCTGCGGCTTTGCCCGCATCCACGGCTACCCGGTTGGCATCGTCGCCAACAACGGCATCCTGTTCGGCGAATCCGCGGTAAAGGGCGCCCACTTCATCGAGCTCTGCGCCCAGCGCAAGACCCCGCTGGTGTTTCTGCAGAACATCACCGGCTTCATGGTGGGCAAGCAGTACGAGGCCGCTGGCATCGCCCGCCACGGGGCCAAGATGGTCCACGCCGTGGCCTGCGCCAACGTACCGAAATTCACCATCATGATCGGCGGTTCCTTCGGTGCGGGGAACTATGCCATGTGCGGCCGTGCCTACGAACCGAGATTCCTGTTCATGTGGCCCAATGCCCGTATCTCGGTCATGGGCGGGGAACAGGCCGCCGGCGTACTGGCCACGGTGAAACAGGACCAGCTGGCCCGGGACGGCAACAGCATGAGTGCCGAGGAGGAAGCCGCCTTCAAGCAGCCCATCCTCGACATGTACGAGCACCAGGGGCACCCCTACTACGCCTCCGCGCGCCTGTGGGACGACGGGGTCATCGACCCGGCCGACACCCGCACGGTGCTGGGGCTGGCCCTGTCCGCGGCCCTGAATGCACCCATCGAGGAGACCCGCTTCGGCGTGTTCAGGATGTAGACATGAGCGACGACACCGTATTGACCAGCATCGACTCCCGGGGCGTGGCCCGGGTCACCCTGAACCGGCCGGACAAGCACAATGCCTTCGACGACGGCATCATCGCGGAACTTCGGGGGGCCTTTACAGAACTGGCCCGCCGTGACGACGTGCGCGCCGTGGTACTGGCCTCCGAGGGCAAGAGTTTCTCCGCTGGCGCCGACCTGGGCTGGATGAAGCGCATGGCGGACTACGACTTCGGCCACAACATGAAAGATGCCGAGGCCCTGGCAGACATGCTGCGGGCGTTGTACGAGCTGCCGCAACCCACCGTTGCCCGGGTCCAGGGCGCGGCTTTCGGGGGCGCAGTGGGACTGGTGAGCTGCTGCGACATGGCGGTGGCCAGTGAGCGGGCCAGCTTCTGCCTGTCGGAAGTCAAGATCGGGCTGGTCCCGGCCACTATCAGCCCCTACGTGATCCGGGCCCTGGGGGAACGGGCCAGCCGCCGCTATTTCACCACCGCGGAACGCTTTTCCGCGGCTGAGGCCCACCGCCTGGGCCTGGTCAGCGAGGTCGCACCCGCGGAAGATTTGGATGAACGGGTGGAGGCACTGATCCAGGCGCTGTTGCAGAACGGCCCCCTGGCGGTACGGGCTGCCAAGGACCTGGTCAACAGTTTCGCCGGCCGCGAAATCGACGCCGACCTGGTCGAGGACAGCTGCGCCCGCATCGCCCATATCCGCGTCTCCAGGGAGGGCCAGGAGGGTCTGGGCGCGTTTCTTGGCAAGCGCCAACCCGGCTGGTTACAGGGGGAAATCGACTGATGTTCAGCAAAATTCTGATTGCCAACCGGGGCGAGATCGCCTGCCGCGTGATCAAGACCGCGCACCGCCTGGGGGTGGCCACCGTGGCCGTGTACTCGGACGCCGACCGGGACGCCCTGCATGTGCAGATGGCCGATGAGTCGGTCCATATCGGCGCCGCGCCGGCCCGGGAGTCCTACCTGCTGGCGGACCGTATACTGGACGCCGCGCGCCAGACCGGCGCCCGGGCAATCCACCCCGGCTACGGCTTCCTGTCCGAGAATGCCGGCTTCGCCCGGGCTTGTGCCGAGCACAACATCGTGTTCATCGGCCCGCCCGCCACGGCCATCGAGGCCATGGGCTCCAAGAGCGCGGCCAAGCGCATCATGGGCGAGGCCGGCGTACCGCTGGTACCGGGTTACCACGGGGATGACCAGGATCCTGCGGTGCTCAAGCGCGCCGCAGACGAGATGGGCTACCCGGTACTGCTGAAGGCCACCGCGGGTGGTGGCGGCAAGGGCATGCGCCAGGTCTGGTCGGAACGGGAGTTCGACGAGGCGCTGGCCGCCGCCAGGCGCGAGGCCAGTTCCAGCTTTGGCGATGACAGCATGCTGGTGGAGAAGTACCTGACCCGGCCCCGTCACGTGGAAATCCAGGTGTTCTGTGACGGCCACGGCAACGGGGTCTACCTGGCCGAGCGTGACTGTTCGGTACAGCGCCGGCACCAGAAGGTGATCGAGGAGGCGCCGGCGCCCGGCATGACTGAGGCCCTGCGCAGGGAGATGGGCGAGGCCGCGGTCACCGCCGCCCGCGCCATCGACTATGTCGGCGCCGGCACGGTGGAATTCCTGCTGGACGAGGACGGCAGTTTCTACTTCATGGAGATGAACACCCGCCTGCAGGTCGAGCACCCGGTGACCGAGATGATCACCGGCCAGGACCTGGTGCAGTGGCAGTTGGCCGTGGCCAGCGGCGAGCCCCTGCCCCTGGCCCAGGACGAGGTCCGGATTCACGGCCACGCCTTCGAGGCACGCATCTACGCCGAAGACCCGGGCAATGATTTCCTGCCCGCCACGGGCACCCTGGGATACCTGCAGCCACCGGAAGAGACCAGTCACGTGCGGGTCGATACCGGGGTGCGCCAGGGCGACGAGATCAGCGTGTACTACGACCCGATGATTGCCAAGTTGATCGTCTGGGACGAATCCCGCGACCGCGCCCTGCAGCGCCTGGCGGTTGCCCTGTCCGACTACCGCATCGGTGGCACCGTGACCAACCTGGACTTCCTGTACAACCTGGCCACCTCACGCCCCTTTGTCGAGGCGGAACTGGATACCGGTTTCATCGAGAAACACGCCGACCTGATTTTCCACCAGCGGGAGCAGGATCTGGAACGCGAACTGCCGCTGGCCGCGCTGGCCCTGCTATTGCACCGGCAACAGGCGACGGGGCCCGTGTCCTGTCTCGACCCCTGGTCTCCCTGGTACAGCGGTGACGCCTGGCGCCTCAACGAGCCGCACGTCCACCGCCTGACCCTGCACTGCCACGGCCAGGACCACACGGTGGCAGTGGAGCAGCAGCGCGGCGTGTTCCTGGTCCGGGCCGGCGGCCGGGAGACCCGCCTCAACGGTCAACTGCAAGGTGACACGCTGCACATCGACCGTGACGGTCACCGGCAAAGAGCCACCCTGGCGCGGACCCACGACGGCTTTACCCTGTACCTCGCACAGGGCGCCTGTCACTTCCAGGAAATACTGCCGGATACAGGCGAGGCCGATGCCCGGGCCGGCGGCAGCGGCCTGACCGCCCCCATGAACGGTACCATCGTCACCCTGCTGGTGGACCCGGGCAGCGCGGTCGCGGCCGATACGCCGCTGCTGGTAATGGAGGCCATGAAAATGGAGCATACCATCCGCGCACCGGCGGCCGGTACGGTAAACAGTTTCTACTTCCAGCCCGGCGAACTGGTGGACGGCGGGGCGGAGTTACTGGATTTCAGCACAGTGGAGGACGCCTGATGAACCTGCCGAGCAAAGTCACCCTGGTGGAGGTGGGACCGCGCGACGGCCTGCAGAACGAACAGCAGACCATTGCCCTGGCCAGTAAGCTCCGCCTGATCGATCAACTGGGCGCGGCGGGCCTGTCGGTGATCGAGGCGGGCAGCTTCGTGAACCCGAAGTGGGTTCCGCAGATGGCCGACAGTGAGGCCGTGTTCGAGGGGCTGGTTCGCAGGCCGGGGGTGCGCTACACGGCGCTCACTCCGAATCTCAAGGGGTTCGAACGGGCACTGGCGGCCGGGGCCGATGAGGTCGCCGTGTTTGGCGCTGCCTCCGAGGCCTTCTCGCAGAAGAACATCAACTGCAGTATTGCCGAGAGCCTGGCGCGTTTCGAGCCGGTGATGGCGGCGGCAGCAGCCGCGAACATCCCGGTGCGCGGCTATGTCTCCTGTGTACTGGGCTGCCCCTACGAGGGCGACATAGCCCCTGCGGCGGTGCTGGAGGTCAGCGCCCGGCTGCTGGACATGGGCTGCTACGAGGTCTCCCTGGGGGACACCATTGGCACCGGCACCGCGGGCAGCACCGCGCGCCTGCTGGAGTGCCTGCTGCGGGATATTCCCGCGAGCCAGTTGGCGGTGCACTGCCACGACACCTACGGCCAGGCACTGGCCAACATCCTGGTTGCACTGCAGCACGGTATCGCCACCGTGGACGCATCGGTGTCCGGTCTCGGCGGTTGTCCCTATGCCAGGGGCGCCTCCGGCAACGTGGCCACCGAAGACGTGGTGTACATGCTGGACGGCCTCGGCATCGAAACCGGTGTGGACCTGGACGCCCTGGTCGCAGCCGGCGTGGCGATATCACAGGACCTGGGCCGGGCCAGCGGTTCCCGCGCGGCCCTGGCGAGAGCCGCCCGGGCGGCGGCCTGAACCCGTGCGCTTGCTGGCGGCCCTGCTGACCACCGGCGCCGGTATTGCCCTGCTGGCGTCGCTGTGGTTCAGGGAACTCAATCCCGCCGCGGTCCTGGACGCCCTGATCGGCGCCATCTACCTGTTTATCGCCCTGGGCCTGTACGGCAGTTCCCGCTTCACCCTGTTCCTGGCCCTGGCCGCGCCGGTCGCATCGGCCTTCATCGCCCGCTGGGGTGCGCAGGTTCTGGACCCGTGGTTGACCCTGCGGCTCGCCGCGGATACCGCCATTGTGCTGGCCAGCGCTGCCGCCCTGTGGCAATTTAGGGCATCCTAGCCAAATCAAGCCCGGCCCTGCGGGCCAGGACCCATGATTGCCGACATCATCGACCCGCTGATTATTGTCATCGCCCTGGCCTGTGGCCTGGTGGTTCGCGGCCTGGGCCTGCCGGCCCTGGTGGGGTACCTGGCGGCCGGTTTCCTGCTGCACGAGTTCGATCTGGGTAGCGGCGGCGCCCTGCTGGATGCCCTGGCGGAGGTGGGCATTACCCTGCTGCTGTTCACTATCGGGCTGAAACTGAATCCCGCCGACCTGCTGCAGACCCGGGTGTGGGGCACCACCCTCATTCACATGGCGGCCATGCAGCTGCTGTTCACCGCCATCCTGTTCGGCGCCAGCCACCTGGTGCCGGGCATCGCGCTGGAATTCAGCGGCACCCTGGTCATCGCCTTTGCCCTGACTTTTTCCAGCACCGTCTTCGTGATCCAGGTGATGCAGGAGCGCGGCGAGATGGCGTCCCGCCACGCCAGCCTGGCGATCGGCATACTGATCATCCAGGACCTGGCCGCGGTCCTGTTCCTGGCCTTTTCGACCGGCAAGCTACCCGAGCCGATGGCGGTACTGCTGTTGGCCCTGTTCCCGCTGCGGGGCCACATACTGAAGCTCATGGGCCGGGCCGGGCACGGCGAGTTATTCACCCTGTTTGGTCTGGCCCTGGCCCTCGGCGGCGCCCAGGTTTTCGATTTGCTGGGGATCAAGGGCGACCTCGGCGCGCTGATCATCGGCGCGGCTCTCGCGGGGCACCAGAAGTCCAAGGAACTGGCCCGCAATCTGCTGCAGTTCAAGGACCTGTTCCTGGTCGGCTTTTTCCTCTCCATCGGGCTGCAGGGCTGGCCCGAGCCCAAGATCATGGTGCTGGCGCTCGCCATCGGCTGCCTGGCCCTGCTCAAGCCCCTGCTCTATTTTCCCTTGCTGACCCGCCTCCACACCCCGCCACGCATGGCGCTGCTGGCTTCCAGCGCACTGGCCAATTTCAGCGAATTCGGCCTGATCGTGGTGGCACTGGCGGCCCAGGCGGGCTGGGTGGATGCACAGTGGGTGGGCGCCCTGTCCCTGGCCATCGCGGTCAGCTTCGTGCTGGCGTCACCGCTGAACAACCTGTCACACGGTTTCTATCGCCGCCACCGGGATCGCCTGTGCACGTTTGAAACGTCCACGGCGCGAGCCAGCTACCCCGACACCAGTAACGTGCGGGCACTGGTGCTCGGCATGGGCAACATCGGTACCGGCGCCTACGAGGCGATCGCGGAGCAGTTCGGCCCCCAGGTGCTGGGCATCGACGACAACGACCAGAAACTGGCTGCACACCGGGCACAGCACCGTCGGGTGGTAGCGGCGGACGCCAGCGACCCGGACTTCTGGCTGCAGGTGCCCCTGCAGGATATCGAGCTGATCATGCTGGCCCTGACCAACCACCGGGAGAACCTGCTGGTAGTGGACATGCTCAAGGAGATGGGTTTCCGGGGCAAACTGGCCGCGGTCGTGCGGTTCAGTGAAGAGGCGGAGGAATTGGAACGACGCGGCGTCTCTGCCTTCAACCTGTATGCCCAGGCGGGCGCAGGGTTTGCCGAGCACGCGGCCCAGTTACTGGACCGCGAGCCCGGTCAGAGCCCGGGTTGAACTGCGCGCCAGCCAGGGTAACACCGCCAGGTTCAACACCGCATAGGCGAGCCCGGCCAGCAGGGCGGCAGAAGCCAGGCCGGATTGCCAGCCCCACAACAGCGCCAACAGGACGGCGCCCAGGCGAAGGCTCTCCCAGCGCAGCAGGGACTGGCGGTCGTGTCCTTCCAGCCACAGGGCCGTGGTCACGGTGGTGGCCAGCATCAGGGCCCACAATGAAACGCCGCTGCCGTACCCGAGATCCGCTCGCTGCATGATCGCCAGCAGCAGGATAACCACCAGTAACTGGACCAGGGCGTAGCCTTTCACCGGGGCTGAAATCACCGGGTCGAACTTGTGGAAATCAGCCAGGTCGGTCTTGTGCCGCGGCCAGGCCGCGGCCACGTCCGCCGGCCGCCAGCCCGTCCGCGACAGCCACACCCGGATCTTGTCGCGCCAGTGCGCGGTGCGCCAGCTGTCCCGGGCCATGTCCACGTAAATATGGGTCAGGGCCCGGACCGGGTTCCAGCTGCGCAGGGCGCCACGTATCCCGTAGATGGGCGGTTCCTCGTCCAGTTCCTCCTGGTAGGTGCCAAACAACCGGTCCCAGAGGATGAACATGCCGCCGTAATTCCTGTCCAGGTAGATGTCGTTCTGGGCGTGATGCACGCGGTGATTGGAGGGGGTGATGAACAGCCACTCCATCCAGCCCAGTTTGGGCAGGTGCTCGGTGTGCACCCAGAACTGGTAGATCAGGTTGATGGCCCCGGCGGTCACCACCACCTCGGCCGGGATGCCCAGCAGGTACATGGGGATATAGAAAATCCAGCCGAGCAGGAACCCGGTGCTGGTCTGGCGCAGGGCCGTGGTCAGGTTGTAGTCCTCGCTCTGGTGGTGCGCCACGTGAGCAGCCCACAGGATGGTGCGTTCGTGTCCCAGACGATGCAGCCAGTAGTAACAGAAGTCGTACAGGACAATGGCCAGCACCCAGGTGAACCAATGCTCGGGGTCCATCAGCGGCAGGGAAAAGTACTCGGTGATGAGGTGGTAGACGTAACCCCCGACCCCCAGGGTCACAAACCGCCGGGCCTGGCTCAGAGTACCGAGAAACAGGCTGCTGATGCTGTCGTTCAGGCGAAAGGTATTGCGCCCGCGAGCCAGCCCCCAGGCCAGTTCCAGCAGGATCAGGAGGATAAAAAACGGTATAGCGTAAACAATCAGGTCCATAATTACCGGCGCCCCGTCAGGCGCTACTGCATGGAGGCGATAAACGCGTCCGAACTGGCGATGGCCTTGCGCATTTCTGCGATCAGGGACTCGATATCATCCTCTATGGCGCTGAACTCAACCTTAAGCGAGGCCACGGCCCGGGCGTTCAGGTTGTGCTTGAGATACAACACGTTGTCCTTCAGGGCGACCAGCACCGGGTCCATCTTGGCCTCGGACCGGCGCAGCGCCGCCACCATCTGGTCATAGCGCCGCCGGGTCTCGCGTAACTTGGCCTGGCTGTCCGCTTTCATTCGCGCGCTGGAAAACTGTTCGATCTCCTCCTGCCATTCCTCGAACAGCGCCTCGGCAACATCCTCTACCGCGTCGATCCGGTCCCGCACCTCCCGGGCGGCATCCTCGGCGTCCTCGTACTCCTCGGCCATGGCCTCGTACATGTCCTCCAGATCACCGCCGTCGAAGTTGGTCAGCTCGGACAACTGATCCAGGGCCGACAGGAACTGCTCTTCCGCCTCCTGTTGCGCGTCCCGGGAGTCCTCCACCCGATCCACCAGGATATCCCGCTTGTGAATGCCCACCTGCTCCGCCGCCTCGTAATAGGCCGCCTGGCAGGCCGCCAGGGCCAGCAGCAGGGTGACCAACACCGTTTTCCGCATAGGGATTCCTCCAGTTGACGGCCCAGTCTAAACCCTTGCCGGTACATTTTCAGCTTTGCAATCCGGGGCCGATTCTGGCTAGTCCCTACCCGGCCCCGAGACTATAGTGACAACCATGCACAGTGAACCGGACAACGCCGCGCTGCCTCTGGACCCGGAAACCTGCCGCCAGGCCCGGCTGGCCCGCGACAGCCGCTTCGACGGTGAGTTTTTCCTGGCCGTGCGTACGACGGGCATTTACTGCCGGCCGGTCTGCCCGGCGCGCCCGCCGGCGGAAAAGAATGTTACCTATTATCGCTCCGCCACCGAGGCCGCCGCAGCCGGGTTCCGCCCCTGCCTGCGCTGTCGACCGGAGTCCGCGCCCCTCAGTCCTGCCTGGCTGGGCTCTGCCACCACCGTGCGCCGCGCCCTGGCCCTGATCGAGGCCGGCGCCCTGAATGACGGCCCGGTGGAGGCTCTGGCCGAGCGGTTGGGCGTCGGGGAACGCTACCTGCGCAAGCTGTTCCAGCGCGAACTGGGCGCCTCGCCACTGAGCGTGGCCCAGAACCAGCGCCTGTTGTTCGCCCGCAAACTGCTGGCGGAAACCAGCATGCCGATAACCGACATCGCCTTTGCCGCCGGCTTCGGCAGCGTGCGTCGTTTCAACAGCGCCGTCCAGGAGAGTTTCCGCACCACGCCCGGGCGGCTGCGCGGCCGGAAAAAACGGACAGTGCCAGAGGGCGAAATCACCCTGCAGTTGCAGTACCGCCCGCCCTACGATTGGGACGGTGTGCTCGGCTTCTTTGCCCGCCACGCGATCGAGGGGGTGGATGCGGTGACGGACGGCTACTACCACCGCCGCCTGATGCTGGCGGGTGAGGAGGCGAATCTTCGCGTTTGCCGGCAAGCTGACAAGTCGGCCCTGCGGGTGCACCTGCAGGTGCAGGATCCGCGCCGGCTGATGCCGCTGGTAGCCCGCTTGCGCCGGGTCTTCGACCTGGACAGCCACCCGCGGGCCATCGCCGGCCACCTGGGTCGGGACCCGGCCCTGGCCAGCCTGCTGCAACGCTTTCCCGGGGTGCGCTCACCGGTCCACTGGAGCCTGTTCGAGGCGGCCGTGCGGACGGTGGCAGGCCAGCAGGTCAGCGTCAGCGGCGCCCGCACGGTGTGCGCCCGACTGGTTGCGCATAGCGGCAGCCGCGGTTTCCCCGACCCCGCTGTTCTGGCGGCGTTGCCGGACAGCGCCTATGCCATGCCCGGCAGGCGCCGCGAGACCTTGCGCGGTGTTTGTGCACTGTTTGCCCGGGACGAAGACGAGCCGACCGTGGAACAACTGGCGGCGCTGCCGGGGATCGGCCCGTGGACGATCGACATGGTCGCGATGCGGGGCCGGGGCGACAGCGACCGCTTCCCGGCCGCCGACCTGGGTCTGCAGCGGGCCTGGGAGGCCCTGCCCGCAACGGATCAATCCACGGCCCCGCGAGCCTCCGACTGGAGTCCCTGGGGCTCCTACGCCGCCAACCTGCTCTGGAGGAGCCTCTGACATGCACTACCGCTACCTGGAATCACCCATCGGCACCCTGCGCCTGTGCGCCGGGGGCGGCAGCCTGCGGGCTATCGAATTCGAGGGTCACTACACCCCCGGCGAACCGGACGACCACGACGACCCGATACTGGCGGATTGCGCCCGGCAACTGGAACAATATTTCGCCGGCGAACTGCGCCAGTTTGATCTGCCGCTGGAACCCGGTGGTACGGCATTCCAGCGCGCCGTGTGGCGAGCCCTGGCAGATATCCCGTATGGCCAGGTCTGCAGCTACCGCGATATTGCCCGGCGCCTCGACAAACCCGGCGCGGTCCGCGCGGTGGGGGCGGCCAACGGGCGCAATCCCCTGCCGCTGGTGGTGCCCTGCCACCGGGTGATCGGCAGCGACGGATCGCTGACCGGGTACGCGGGCGGTCTCGCGGTCAAAACAAAACTGCTGGAACTGGAGGGAGCCCTGGCGAGCGCCCCGGGCTAGCGACTGGCGGCGATAAAGCTGATCCAGCGCGCCTCGTCGATAAAACCGCCACCCCAACTGGCCCACTCGGGTCCCAGGCCCGCGGCAGTCACTTCCGCCAGGCTCATGCCCTGCTCCAGCCTGGCCACCACCAGGGCACTGGTGGTTTGCAGCATATCGAGATAGCGGGCGAAATCCGCCTTGCTGGCTACCGAGCCATGACCGGGGATGACCACGGTATCGTCATCCATGCGGCTGAGCACGGCCTCGACGTTGGCGATGTAGGAAAACACATTGCCGCCTGACTCGATATCGACGAAGGGAAACCGGTCCTTGAAGAACAGGTCGCCCGTGTGCACCAGGTTCTCGCCGCTGAAAAACACCACGGTGTCGCCGTCGGTATGGCCGTGGGGATAGTGTTGCAGTTCGATATCATCCCCGTTGAAGTGCAGGGCGGCACTGTCACCGTAGGTCACGACCGGCAGGGCGGCAGGCGGGCTGGGCTCCGACACCCGACCCAGCGCCTTTAATTCCTGGCGCGTGGACATGCGCGTACGAACATTTTCGTGGGCCATGATCACCGCCCCGCGCTCACCCCAGTAGGCATTGCCCCCCGCGTGGTCGAAGTGCCAGTGGGTATTGACCACAAATCGCACGCTGGCCCCGGCCCCGGCCAGCTGGTCGAGAGCCTGCTGGTACGCCACAACGAGTTCCGCGTAATCGTCATCGATGATGAGCAGGCCGTCGGGACCCTGCGACGCCAGCACGTTGCCGCCCTTGCCCTGCAACAGGTGCAGCGGCCCCTGCAGCGCGGTGGTGGTCACGGTGGGAGCCTGCTCGGCCGCTGTTGCCGCCGCAAAAAATGCCAGCAGGCTACCGGCCAGGAACAGGTTGGTGAGATTACGCATGGGCTGTCTCCTCAGGCGTTGAGGTCCGGGATCATGTCGTTCTTGAGACGCTCAATGGCGTCCTTGAGGTGCAGTTTTTCTTTTTTCAGGCGCTGCAGCAATATCTGGTTCTGGTAGGGGTAACTGTACAACTCGGCGATCTTGAGATCGAGGGCCCGGTGCTTGGTCTGCAGATCCAGTAAGCGCATGGCGGGGGTTACCACCTCGTTGGCCGCCTCTTCGGCCTCACCGGTTGTCGTCTCTGGTGGTTCACTCATCACACGGGGCTGTCCATTGTCGCCTTGCAATCCAAGGCGCTACTCTACTCCCCTTTTTCCTGCCGGTACAGGTCGAGCCGTCAGGCGTCCAGCTGGTCGAAAAGGCGCTGCCACAGGGCGTGTCCGGGGTCGGCCAGGGCATAGAAATCGGGGCTCAGCAATGACTTGCGCCGGTTGTATTGCAGCGGTTGGCCATCCAGCCCCAGCACGGCCCCGCCCGCCCCCTCCACCAGGGCCTGGCCGGCGGCAACATCCCATTCACTGCAGGGTGAATACCGGGGATAGAAATCCCCCTCCCCCGCGGCCATTTGGCAGAATTTCAGGGCGCTGCCGCTGTTTATCCGCTGCAATTCTCCCCAGTGCCGCTGCAGCCAGTCGATCCTGGCGGACAGGCGGGAACCGCGGTGGCGCCGGCTCGCCAGCAGTCGCAGGGGCCGACCCTCAATCAGGGCACTGGTCTGCAGGGATTCGCTCTGCCAGCCCGCGTCGCTGACCCGGTAACACCAGGCACCGAGGCCGGGGATACCCAGGAATCCGCACTCCTCCATAGGCAGGTAGAGCAGGCCCAACTCGGGCCGGTGGGAACTCACCAGGGCAATATTAATGGTAAATTCTCCGGTTCGGGCGAGGAACTCCTTGGTCCCATCCAGCGGATCAACCAGCCACAGCTGTGTCCAGTCCAGCCGTTGCCGCCGCTCGCGTTCGGCGGATTCCTCGGACAGGATGGGAACGCCCGGCGTGAGGCGTTCCAGGCCCGCCACCAACAGGTCGTGGGAATCCAGATCCGCCCGGGTCAAAGGGGTCTCGTCGCCCTTGGCCTCGAACCGGTCCGCTCCCGGGGCAAAATAGTGGCCCTTGATCACTGCACCCGCGTCACGGCACAGGTTGAGTAACGGCCGGGCCAGGTCCTTCAACTGCTGCACAGGTCATTCCCGCTGGATTTGCGCCACTATATCACCCGGCCCGGCAACTCGGGCATACTAGTGGCCTGAAATTCCCGCTCCAGAAGGCCCATGATCGACTGGAACCACATCGACACTGTACTGCTCGACATGGACGGCACCCTGCTGGACCTGCACTTCGATAATTATTTCTGGCTGCAGCATGTACCGCGGGCCTACGCCGAAAAACACCGGATCAGCGAGGAGGACTCCACCCGCCAGTTGCACAGCGAGTTCAATGCCGGCCAGGGCAGCCTGGACTGGTACTCACTGGATTACTGGACCGAGCGCCTGCAACTGGACCTGCCCGCCCTGAAGCGCGAGTTGCGACACATGATCCAGGTCCGGCCCTTTGCGATCGAATTTCTGACCCGGTTGCACCACAGTCACCGGGACGTGGTGATGGTCACCAATGCCCACCGCAAGACCCTGGACATCAAGATGGACCACATTGACATCACTCAATGGTTTGACCGGGTGGTGGTGTCCCACGAACTGGAGGCGCCGAAGGAGGACCCGCTGTTCTGGCAGCGGTTGCAGGCACTGCACCCCTTTGACCCGGCACGGACCCTGCTGATAGACGATACTGAACGGGTCCTGGATTCCGCCCGCGACTACGGTATCGCGCACCTGCTGACCCTGCTGCAGCCCGACAGCCAGCGCCAGAAACGCCTGGACACGCGGTTTCCCGGCATTCACCATTTCGACGAGATCATGCCGGGGGAGCCGGCACCGTGAACGCCGGACAGGACACACAGGACAAGCTGCGCCTGGACAAGTGGCTGTGGGCAGCGCGGTTTTTCAAGACCCGCACACTGGCCAAGGGCGCGATTGAGGGCGGCAAGGTACAACTGGGCGGCCAGCGGGTGAAAGTGTCCAGGGAAATCGCCGTGGGTGACCTGTTGCAGATCCGCCAGGGCTGGGATCTCAAGGTTGTGGAGGTGTTGGCGCTTTCAGACCAGCGCCGCGGCGCGCCCGAAGCACAACGCCTGTACCGGGAGACCGATGAAAGTATCGCCCGACGCGAGGCGGAAGCGGCGGCACGCAAGGCCGCCGGCGGCATGGTGGAACGCCCCGCCAGCCGGCCCAGCAAGAAACAGCGGCGCCAGATTCACCGCTTCCGGGAACAATCCGATTGACCCCCTGGCCTCAGGCCACGGTAATCGTATTGCGCCCGGTATCCTTGGCCCGGTAAAGGGCCTGGTCGGCAGGTTTGATCAGGTCCGAGGGCACCATTTCCCCCTCGGGCATGGCGGTGTACACCCCCTGGCTGACCGTGATGTGGTCTGCCACGCTTGAGAATTCGTGCGGTATGGCCTCGACCTCCACCAGTTCCTTGAGCCGCGTGGCCGTGCGCAATGCCGACTTGGCCGAGGCGCCGGGTAACACGATAATGAACTCCTCGCCGCCGTACCGGGCCACCACTTCACCGGCGCGGCTCGTGGCCCGCTGCATGAGGTCGCTCAGTCGCTGCAATACCACGTCACCGGCGGGGTGGCCGTAGTTATCGTTGTAGTCCTTGAAGAAGTCCACGTCCAGGAGGATCACCGACAGCTCGGTGCCTCCCCGGCGTGCGCGGTTGATCTCTTCCTGCAGGGTCTTGTTCACCAGGCGTCGGTTGCCCAGCCCGGTCAGTTCATCCACGTTGGCCAGGTCAGTGAGCTGGCGCCGCGCGTCCTGCAACTGCCGGTTGCGGTCGCGCAGGGAATTAGCCAGGTCGCCCAGTTCCTGTGACATGGCCTCGCGCTCCCAGTTCAGGGCGATCATATTGCGAAAGGAACGGTATACCCGGTCACAGAGGACCATCAGCAGGGCACAAAACCCCAACAGCACCAGGCCAATCAAGAGGTAGTAGGGCTGATCCCAGTAGTGCACCAGGTTCCACCAGGCGATCGGGAACAGGGAGGTGAAGAGGTAGGCCAGGAAGTACTCCCGCACCATCACCGTGATCGCCAGCGAAAAGGCCGTTACGGTCACGATCAACAGCAGGAAGACATACTGCATGGTCACCGGCACCTGGCCGGCCAGCACGATATAGACCCCCGCCCATAAGGCCCCGGTTACGGCGGCGCCGGCAATCAGCTGCCAGAACAGCGCCCGGGGGTGTTCGCGATAATGCCGTTCAACCAGGGCGTTGCTCATATGCAGGGAGCTCACCAGCAGGATAATGATGAAGGCACTGGCCCAGAGCAGTATGTAGGCGAGGTCCACGAAGGACCAGAACAGCATAACGGTGCCCGCCACACCAATGAGGTGGGCGACGATAGTGGAGATTCGACCGTTCTGCATCAGCAGTTCCAGCTGAGCGGCGAACAGTTCCTCCCTGGGAATATGGCGCTGGTAGATCATGCTGAAATCCTACACCCCGGTGCGCTCCAGTATAAGATCAGGCACCAAAGCTGAGAACCGGGTCACAGCAGCGTACCACGGGCAATTGCCCGGCCGCAGTAATTACGCCAAACTGGCCCGAAATAACCCAGGGAGGGGACATGTACCCCTGGAAGACCCTTCGCAACATCGGTGCCCTGCTGTTAATGCTGCCACTGATACACCTGACCTGGCTGGTCTCGCAGGAGACCCTGATGCTGTTGGATGTGTCTCCGAACGCCTGGTCAAAGGACCTGGCTCGCTATGTGGCCGAGGACCGGAAGCAGCACCTGCCCGAGAATGCCCTGTTACTGGTGGGCGGTCGGCGCGCCAGCCTGTGGCGCAACCTGGAGGCGGACCTGGCCCCGATGCCGGTGCTGAACCGGGCGCTGGGTGACGCGACCATCGGTGACATCCAGTACCACTATGAGCGCCTTGTCGGCCACTACCGGCCAGAGATTCTGGTCCTGATACCCGGCAACAGCGAATTCCACATCCGCGACAGCAAATCCGCCGGCGAATTCCTGCACGCCATACAGGACCTGGCTGCAACCGATCAGGTCACCCGGCCGGGCAAGCGCCTGGTCGTATTCGTCCCGCTCAAGACCGTGCTGTACCCCCAGGATGACGAGCGCATAGACAACATCAGTCACCAACTCACCCAGTGGGCAGCGCTGAACGAGAATATTACCGTTCTGGACGCCAACCCACTGCTGGTGAAAACAAATGGAGGGGCCGACCCCCGTTATTACCGCCCCGATGGCGTCAACCTCAACGAACACGGCTACCTGCGGTTGACGATGTTGCTGCGCGAACAGTTGGAGAGGGACTATCCGGGGGTTTTCGGCAACCAAATCCAATGAATCCGGCTGGCGCATTAATCCCTGGATACTTAGACTGGCTTTCTGTCACATAGACTTATCAACAGACCATGAAAACTGCGAAACCTCGAATATTTCTGATATCGAGAAATTTCCCGCCTATTATCGGTGGGATTGAACAGTTGATGAAATCGACCTACGACGTGCTGGCTGCGGACCATGAAGTATTACTTCTGGGTCCTAAAGGCAGTCGCGACTTCAGTCCCAACGCATTGCGCGTAGTCGAGCTGCCCGCCTGGGCACCAGTATTCATTTCCATGTCCCTGCTAGTCGCACCCGTGCTGGGCCTCATTTACAGACCTAGTTTGGTAATCGCAGCCAATGGATTAATAGCACCAGCTAGTTGGCTTACTGCCCTCCTGGGTCGCTGTTCAAGTGCTATTTTCCTGTATGGCCTCGACATAACGGTCAACAACTTTTACTACCGCCAGTTATTCCTCCCATTCGCGCGTCGAATGAAGACGATCATTGTTATTTCGGAAAATACGCGGAAACTGGCCTGCGAAGCGGGAATGCCGCCAGATAAGCTTCGTATATTACATCCGTGCATTCGGGAACCTAGTCCAGGGGTCGGATCCAGGCAACTGAGACTCAAACTGGGAGCGCTACGGCCGTATATTCTTTATGCAGGTAGAGTAGTCCCCAGAAAAGGCCTGAGAGAGTTTATAGAAGCCTGCGGACCCTGGATGAGTGAAGGAAATATCAATCTGGTTGTAGCCGGAGATGCCCCAACCCAGTCCGCTGCCTCACACGGTCGAAGTTATGCCCAGTCGGTAATAACGGAGGTTGAGAAGCAAGACCTGTGCGAACAGGTCCATTTTTTAGGCCTCTTGCAGGATGAAGATATGGCGGCCTGTTTCGAATTGGCCTCAGTTCATATCATGCCACTGGTCAACATCCCCGGAGACGTGGAAGGGTTCGGCATGGTCGCTGTTGAAGCAGCGAGCTACGGCACCCCTACTGTCGCGTTCGACTGCGGGGGGGTCTCTGACGCAATAGGCGACCCCGATTGCCTGATTTCCGCGACTGATTATAAAACGCTGGAAATCGCACTCGCCGCGCAAATGACCTCACCTGCTGAACCGGGCCGGTGGCAGCAATGGGCGAATCGATTCTATCCAGCAAACTACGGCAAGAAATTGCTCAAAGTCCTCAATCTTGACTAACTCCGAGATCGATTTTTCAGTCTGTATCGCCAATTTCAACGGGGCCGAGCTCCTCGATGCCTGCCTAGGCTCTATTAAACTCCAGGTAACACAGGCCAACATTGAGATTTTGGTACACGACGACGCATCAATCGACCCTGGATTGAAACTGGTCCGGGAAAAATATCATGATGTAGTGTGGATTTTCTCCACGGAAAACGTGGGCTACTGCCAGGCCAATCAAAAGATGTCCCAGCAGGCAAGAGGAAAATACCTGCTGTTGCTGAACAACGACGTAGAATTGCTGCCAGAGGCACTGGAAAGACTGTTTCTGGCGGTAAGAGAAGACCCCTCGCCCATTTATTCTCTCAGAGAATACCGCATGGATGGCAGACTGAGCTGCAGCGGCATGGGCCTGGACGTGTTTTTCACCCCTTTCCACTGTACCAAGCCTTCACACAAGCTGGTCTACGCGATGGGTGCCTGCCTTATGATCCGAAAAGAGTTATGGCAGGAACTCGGTGGTTATCCGACCTTTTTTAAGTACAGTGCGGAGGACCTCTACCTCTGCCTGAAAGCCAGAGCCTTGGGCATATCGACGCAAATTCTCGATATGTCCGGCTATCGACACCATATCAGCGCGACCACCAACAGTGCAGGAATCAACCTGGCCAGGCGCCGCCTGAGCGAGCGAAATAGACGCTGGATACTGCAGAACATGGTTATACACCGCCACAAGATCCTGATTTATCCGGGGTTTACCTTGATGAGGTGGTTGGAAAATCTCTTTCACGTCCTGACTCAATCAAGCCTTAGACCGCTATCCCCGCTGCCTCAACTCCAGACTGGCAATGAACCTCGGCAACCGGTATTGCACCTTTTAACCTGGCGACCTAGCAAGTTGCTTCATTTCATAAAACCAGGGTGAGCTTGGAGCATCAATCTCGCCTCGCAACGAGGCGGCCATCAACCGGTAAACGAGTCGCTACCCGCTACCATTCTGGGGTAAAATCCCGCCATGCTGGCCGAGATACCCATAATTCGCCCCGACACCCCCCTGCTGGACCAAGTCGACCAGGGATTGTCTGTGCGCGACCTGGAAACGGAGCAGTTGTTGCAACTGGCGGAGGAACTGCGCGCGTTTCTGCTTTATACGGTAGGCCAGACCGGCGGTCACTTCGGGGCCGGGCTGGGGGTGGTGGAGCTGACGCTGGCTCTGCATCATGTATACAACCTGCCCGAGGATCGCCTGGTGTGGGACGTGGGCCACCAGACTTACCCGCACAAGATTCTGACCGGGCGCATGCAGCACATGCACACCGTGCGCCAGGCGGGGGGTCTGTCCGGGTTTCCCAAGCGGTCCGAAAGTGAATACGACACCTTCGGGGTAGGCCACTCGTCTACCAGTATATCTGCCGCCATGGGTATGGCCCTGGCCGCGAGAGCCCAGGGACTGGATCGCAAGGTCATCGCGGTGATCGGTGACGGCGCCATCACCGGCGGCATGGCCTTCGAGGCGCTGGCCCACGCTGGCCACGAACGCCCCAACATGCTGGTCATTCTCAACGACAACCAGATGTCCATCGGCCACAACAAGGGCGGATTGGCCACGTACTTTGCCAAGATCTGGGCAAGCAAGACCTATATAGCCATGCGTGAGGGGTCCAAAAAGGTTCTGGAGAAAATCCGCCCCGCCTGGGAACTGGCCAAGCGCACCGAAGAGCACATGAAGGGCATGGTCGCGCCCGGCACCCTGTTTGAGGAACTAGGCTTCCATTACATCGGCCCTCTCGACGGGCACGACCTGCCAGGACTCATCCAGACCCTGGAAAACATGAAGGACCTGGAAGGTCCCCAGTTCCTGCACATCAGGACCATGAAAGGCAAGGGGTTTGCGCCGGCAGAAGCCGACCCTGTAGGATACCATGCCATCAACAAGATCGAGGCCAAGCCCAAAGGGCCCCAACCCGCGGTACCCGTGCCAACCTCGCCTCCGAAGTACCAGGACGTGTTTGGCCGCTGGCTCTGCGACATGGCCGATAAGGACCCAAGGCTGGTGGCTATTACTCCCGCCATGTGCGAAGGCTCGGGAATGGTGGAGTTCGCGAAGCGCTTCCCGGACCGCTACTACGACGTGGCCATTGCAGAGCAACACGCGGTGACCCTGGCGGCCGGCATGGCCTGCGACGGTATGAAACCGGTGGTGGCGATTTACTCCACCTTCTTGCAACGGGCCTACGACCAACTGATACACGACGTGGCCCTGCAGAACCTGGATGTGACTTTCGCGATCGACCGAGCGGGTCTGGTCGGACAGGACGGACCTACCCATCACGGTGCCTTCGACCTCAGCTACCTGCGCTGCATCCCGAATATGGTTATCGGCGCCCCGTCGGATGAAAACGAGTGTCGGCAGATGTTGTATACCGCCTTCAATCACCCTGGGCCGGCGGCGGTCCGGTATCCGCGGGGCGCGGGGTGTGGGGTGATGATTAATAAGGAGATGCAATCGCTGGACATTGGCATCGCTACCCTGTGCCTGCAGGGTAAAAATGTCGCGATACTCAACTTCGGAACCCTGCTACGGGAAGCGCTGAAAGCCGGTCGAGAGTTGGGGGCTAGTGTCTATGATATGCGCTGGGTCAAACCCCTTGATGAGAAGTTGATCTTATCGACCCTGGAGTCACACGAGTTGCTGATCACGCTGGAGGAAAACAGCGTCGCCGGCGGTGCCGGCTCGGCTGTCAATGAATTCATGGCGACCCAGTCGAAATCTGCCATGATATTGAACCTGGGCCTGCCGGACAGCTTCGTGGAACACGGCAGCCAACAGGAGCAGCGCCACTGGATGCAACTGGACAGCGATAGCATCATTGCTTGCGTCGAGCGCGCAAGGCAACGCCAGAACCAGAAGCCGATATGGCAGTCCGACTTTGAACTGAACTACTCGAGCTTGCCGGTTCAAGCTGAATAGACACTGCTATCTAAGGCCATCTGTGCGCGATCCAGTCTATGTTACTCGCCCCAATCTTCCGCCACTCGAGGACATCATTCCCTACCTGGAGGAAATATGGTCCAACCAGGTTCTGACCAATGGCGGACCATTTCATACCCGACTGGAGGCTGAACTGGCGGCTCACTTGGGGGTGAATTATTTGTCACTGTTTGCCAATGGCACCTTGGCTCTGGTCACCGCCCTACAGGCTCTGGGCATCCGGGGTGAGGTGATCACCACACCCTACAGTTTCGTGGCGACCACCCATGCCTTGGCCTGGAACAATATAACCCCGGTCTTCGTAGACATAGACCCTCACACACTCAACCTCGACCCGGCCTGTATCGAACAGGCCATCACCCCGCAAACCACAGCTATCCTGCCTACGCACATATATGGAAACCCCTGTGATACTAAAGCCATTCAGCAAATTGCCGACATGTACGGTCTTAAAGTGGTCTACGACGCAGCGCATGCTTTCGGCGTCGAGGACGACGAAGGCAGCGTGCTGCGCCACGGTGACATGTCGATACTCAGTTTTCACGCCACCAAGGTGTACACCACTTTCGAGGGAGGCGCCATAGTAAGCCCCGACGAAAAATCCAAGGAACGCGTGGACTACCTGAAAAATTTTGGGTTCGTGGACGAGGTCCGGGTGGTGCAGTCTGGTATCAACGGTAAAATGAACGAATTTCAGGCGGCGGTTGGCTTGGCACAACTGCCTCGCATCGATGGGTTGATCGCTCAACGCGAGAATCTGGACGGGGCCTACCGGGAGCTGCTGGCGGACATAAACGGACTCGATCTGCCACCCCGAAGCCACGCACGGCGTTACAACTACTCATATTTCCCGATCTTTATTTCTAGAAACTACCCTGTGAGCCGGGACTCACTTTACGACCGACTGCGCGAAGACCAGATCTACACCCGTCGATATTTTTACCCCCTTATAAGCGAATTACCAATGTACCGTGGCCTGGAGAGTGCCCGATCCGACAGGCTCGCGAACGCGCACCGGGCGGCCAACAGTGTGCTCTGCCTGCCTATATACCCCGGTCTGGATCGCGGGACGCTCGAACGCATATGCGACATCTGCCGCCACCCCGGTTAACGTGAGGGACCCGATGAACAGCGCTGCCGCCGTAAAGGCATACTACGCAGACCAGGGCCGCCCTCCGCCCAAACCGGAAGGCTGCTATGTGCTGGGCAGAAACGAATACAGCAGTTCCCTGGTGAATGCTTTCAACATAATCGCCGTAGTAGATGATTTCAGCGGAGCGAGCGAGTTCATGGGTCGCCCAGTAATTACCACTGCGGAGCTACCCGTCGGGGCCCGTGTGATCAGTTGTTCGCTGTCCATCTGGGCTCACACGGCCTACCGCAAGCTGCGCGACCTGGGGTACCTCGATGTTTTGGGATACTGTGAAGTGTGGTCACACTATCCGCAGCAATTGCTACAACCAGACTTTCTGCATCAAACCCACGCGCTGCAAGCAACCTCGGGGGACCAGCTTACCCAACTGGCTTCGCGACTTGCCGACGACAAGTCACGGGAGATTTTGCAAAAGCTGCTGCAATTTCGGCTTTATGGCGATGTGTCGCGGGACCTCGGTTTCAGCGTACGGCTGGAAGAACAATATTTTTCCTCCGTCTGTCCCCTAAGCGACCGGGAGGTCTTTGTCGATGGCGGTGGCTATACCGGCGACACCAGCCAGGCTTTCTGCCGGCGTACCGGCGGCCACGAAGCCATCTACCTGTTCGAACCCGATACCGGCAATATGAACCATGCGCGCGAGAATCTCTCCTCCGTACCGAATGTCACCTTCATTCCCTTTGGACTCTCGGACAAGCGCGGGGAGACTCGATTTTCCGCGGGCTCGGGTTCTGCATCCTCGATATCTGAACAGGGGGAAACGGTCATCCAACTGACAACCATAGACCGTGCGGTGGACCGGCCGGTAAGCTATATCAAGCTGGACCTGGAAGGCCATGACCTGGCTGCTTTGCAAGGAGCGCGTGAGCATATCTGCGCGGATCACCCCAAGATTGCCGTGGCGGTTTACCACCAAGCCGACCATTTTTTAGCCATTCCGGAATACGTGTTATCCCTGCGCAGTGACTATGACCTGCACCTGCGCCATTACACCGAGGGCTGGTCGGAATCGGTCATGTATTTCATCCCACGTGAGTGACCGACACCAACGTGGTACCGCTGGTACTGATCAGCTGGGGCGTCGGCGCCGCCAGGGAGAGCGAAGCAGTCCACGCACGGGGAAATAGGCAAAGCCGCAAAGGATCATCGCGAGACCGAGCAGGTGCTGTTCACGCCAGACCCGCCCCAAGTAGCCTTTCGCCAATCCAGAATCCTTGCGTCGCCATGCTGCTGACAGAACATCGGCAACGAATACTGTGCCCCCCGACAGTTTGGGCAGGATTCCGAAGTGAGCAAACCTCGGATCGGTAATAGTTAGCCAAATGCGCTCGCGAACGACATCTGGCAGCATTTGCATCATGGAACTGGCGTGACCCACCCGGTAGGCAGTCAACTCGCGGTCCAGGTAACCAAGCCGGCCGTGAGTTGCAAGCCTCAAGTGAATGTTGTAGTCAAGCCCACCGTAGCTTGGCACTTGTTGAATCTCTGATCTCAGGTCAGCGCGTAACACGACCGAGCTGTATTGAAGAAAATTGCAGCGGGCCAGAAGGTAAGCGCCAGAGATTCGGCCGGGAACGGCGCGAGAAAATGTACGAACCCGATTGCCATCCCCATCGATAACTTTCGCGGCTGTGTACACTGCCGGGCAGTCGGGATGATCCTGCATGAACGCCAGTTGTGCCTGCAGTTTGCCTGGCAACCAGTAGTCATCGCCATCGACCAGTGCGATATAGTCCCCGGAAGCCTTCCTAACCAGAGAAAGTGTGTTTTTTTCCGCGCCCATGTTCCATTCGTTGAAACAGACGGTCAGGCGATCCGGGTATTGCATGTGTAATGTGGCGAGAATGGCGCGTGTATCATCCGTGGAACAATCCTCTCCCACCAGCACGTCCAGTTCGAAATCCCCTACCTGCTGAAGGATGCTTACAACACATTGCTCGATATAACTCGCTTGGTTGTATGTAACGACGCAGGCGGTGACTTTAGGCTGTCCCTGCAAAGTGCCTCCTCCAGATGCTCGCAAGCTGATCCCGTACCATGGAAGAGCAAGCCATTGCACAGATCGTTAATATCGAGGCGACCAGCCCAAGCCGAGCGACCAGGCCGAAGGTACCAGTTTGCGGTGGAAGAAACATGACCAGCAACAGGCCTGCTGCGGCAGCAGGCAGAACGATAACAAGCACATCCCTGAAAAGCCAATCCAGCGCATAACCATCGAGAAACTTCCTGTGCACGAAGGGCGTCCAGGCACACAGGTAAATGAGATGACCAAGCAGCAAAATCGCTCCAGTACCGAGAGCGCCGTAACCAAGCCAGACCACACCAATAATTGCGGGCACCAGCAGTGCCGCAAAGCCGATCGTGGCCAGCACATGATAGCGCAGGTCGCCATGAGCATACTGCAAGTAGTAGGGAAAAGAGGAGAGGTTCAAAACACCGTTGGCCAGAGCATAGATCGAGAGCACGGGGGCAGCGTTGGCTGCAAGCGCTGAATCGCCGCTCCATAGCTGCAGGACATCAGCGGAGCAGAGTGCCAGGGTGAGCGAAGTCACAGCAACCACGATGGCAACCAGTTGGGTAACCTGTCGATAGGTGGTTCTTAGCGCCACTGCATCGCCGCTGCTGTGCAGGTTAGTGAGTCGTGGCATAAGTGTTTGTGCCACCGTTGCATTGACCAGTAATAAGACGCCCGCTGCCGCTGCGGCCAGCGAAAAATAACCATAGTGGGTGAGCGAGAGAGTTCCCGACAGCATCAGGCGATCAGTCTGCGAGCTCAGAATCCATACCGATGAAGCAAGGGCTAACGAGCCGGCGAATCCAACCAAGGACCGCAAACTGGCATCCGCCCGGTCCGGTTCTGGGGTTACTGCCACCAGCTCGCTACGTATCCGGTGTGTAAAGGCATACAGCAGTAGCAATTCGCAGCCTGAAATGACTAACTGATGCCAGAAAAATACCTCGATGTATGCACCGAACAATGCCAGTGAGAGTAGCACACCCACGAACCGTGCCGCCGCAAACAGCATATTGAAACTGCTCAGCCAGACAATTCTTTCAGCGCCAATCACCACGCCCCGGTACAGCCCGGCCATCCAGCGCAAGGCGATGGCAACCGACATCAGTCGCAAGCTGGTCCTTACATCGTCCAGAAGCAGGGCTTCCAGCTGTAACCATCCGGATGCGAGCCAGTCCGCGCCGAGCCAGATTGCCATCCCGCCAAAAAACCCCAACAGGACAAACATGCCCTGAACCCAGCGCCACATGCGCAGGTAGGTGGTACCGGAGAGGCCTCCGCCAGCAAGTCTTGCAGTTTCCCTGGAGATCGTACCCGACAAACCCATATCCAGAAGCATGAACCAGGATTGCAGAACGATGAAGAAACCCACCACTCCAAACGCCTCAGCCCCCATCAAGCGCAGATACACGGGCATCAGTGCAACGCCGATCAACGCATTGAATACCTGGCTGAGTGCACTGGCAGAAAGGTTAAGCTTCATACTCATGAGCGGCTAGAATCGAGCCGGGATGGTGCCCCGAAGAGCAGTCCGTGACCTCTCTCCTGAGGCCCGGCTTACAGGGCTTGCCAGGATTCACTCCTTGCGCCGCGGCTTACCGCCTCCAGGAAGCGCAAACAGTTGCCGGAGTGAGGAGCGCCGAAGACATAGCCACGCTCAGCCGAAGGCGCCGCCGCGCCTGCGCGAATTTCCTCAGCTATGTCCAGATACAGATTGGCGAAGGCCTCGACGAATCCCGCAGGATGACCGGCCTTGAACCGCGTATACCGTTCCTGATTCGCAACCCGGATAGCTTCACAACCCCGATCAATTCGTCGCATACTGCCGTCACCAGTGGCGAGTTTCAGATATTCCGGTTCCGCTTGGAACCACTCGGCGCTGCCCTCCCTACCAAAAACACGGATTCTCAGGCCGTTGCTGTAACCCAGCGCGGCTTTGCTCCACCAAGCATTCAGCTCAGCACCAGACTCCAGCCTCGCAATACAGGACACCGTGTCGACCAGCTGAGAAAACTGCCCGTGACATGACTCGGTCCCAGTCACGGACAGGATTTCTGCGCCGCCCGTGAGGAAATTGGCCAGATGGTATACGTGAGCCCCGAGGTCCAGTGACACGGTCGGTACGCTGTAATCTTGGAGACGCCAATCTTGGGGGCTGGCACCCTTCCTCAGGTACCCCTCCTGCGGCATTTCAATCGCCAGATGTCGGATTTCCCCTAATTCACCCCGCTGAATCAGGTCGCGTAATTCCCTAACCATCGGGTAACCGGAATAATTGTAGGTTACTGCCAGGTAGGTCTGCGCGGAGGTGACTGCCGTGTCAATTTGGTCACACTCGGCAGAGGAAATTGCCAATGCTTTTTCCGAAATGACCGGAATTCCGGCTTCTAGAGCTGCCAGCACAATCTCGAGATGGGAAGGAATGGGCGTTAGTACAGCAAGCGCATCAATGCTGCCTTGCTCCCCCGCGAGTAACGCCCGCCAGTCAACATAGCAGCGGTGTGTTTCGACGCCGTAGCGCGTGGCAGTTTCCTTGTTAACCTCCGGATCCCGGCTAAAACAACCCGCCATCAGTTCGAACTCGCTGTCCAAGCGACTGGCACAGAAATGGGTGTAACCCACCGCCGAACCTATCCCACCCCCGACAAAAGCCAACTTCAGCGGCGCCTTGGCGTTCATGCCATGAGTTTTCATCGTTTATTGCCCCTGTGTGCGGCCGGATTGGCCACGCATGTTTTTCGACATGATGCGATCATAGTGGCCGCGGGTCAACGTAACGCCCGCTATCTGAACCGATTAAGAACTACGGTCAGGCTCGATAAAGCTTTTTATTCAGAGCGTCGGACAGTACTGCGACGAAGTCCTGCTCTGAATTAGATTCGGTGAACATAACCGCTATCCGCTCGCCAGCCACGCCAGGTCCGGCCTGAAGCCCCGCCACCGGCACAAGGCTGGCAATCTGCAGGGGCCGCGTGAACTCGATGCCCGAATATCCAGCTCTACCGGCAGTTTTTATCGTGTGCCGAATGATCTTGCCAGTGGCAGGCTCCGTCGGCGATTGAGCCAGCACCATGTCTCCTCCAAAAAATCCACTGACATACATGTCTGAGTAAGGGAAACCAGTAGTCCGCTGGATCAACTCAGCATACAGATCCCCAGGGCAACGTCGTGTAACCTCTACAAACCAGATCCCTTTTTCGTTGAGGATAAACTGAGTGTGGAATAGGCCATTGACCAAAGTCAGGCTTGACGCTATGAACTGAACCTTTTCGCGCAACTGCGCCAACAGGCCCGCGTCAAAGTTATCGACCACATAACTGGTATCGACTGAGAAGGCGTTGTGCACGGAGTACTCTTTCACAATGAAGTCCCGCAGCACCATACCCTCGGCCAGGAAGCAGGAGTGACTGTACAGCTGTCCAGACTGAAATTCCTCCAGTATATATTTGGAACTTCGAGACGCGATCTTCGCCCTGGTCACTGCGTCGTCCAGCGCTACCATTTCCTGACCGCGCAGCACGCTGATACCACGACCGCTGTAACCATCGACCGGTTTCACTATCACTGCTTCCAGACCATGAACCTCAGCCGGATTCAATCTGCGCGGGGCCGGCAACTGCAGGGTTTCACAGAGCTCCCGGAAACTTTCCTTGTTTGAAAGCTCCAAGGTCGTTTGCGGAGAATCCAGGCCAGTAAAGCCAATTTCTGCAGCGAGCCGCGCACACGTCTCGTAGCCAACATCGGTGACCCCGGGCATAAGCACATCAATATCAATCTCATCGAGTACAGCACGCACCGCGTCGCCATCAGCGTAGTCGCAGTCGATGTAGTGCTTTGATTCGGGGTTCATCAGTGTGGTCCCGCCACGGCCCAGGATGAAGACATCACAGCCGCGAAAAAGAAGGCTCTCTACAATGGGGCGGGCTGAAAATCCCGTATCCAGGAGTAAAACCCTTCGCTTGGATGGAACCACCATCAACCTGCCTCCTGTGGTTTAAGAAACAGGAAGAACGGCTCTTCGGGATTTACGCCATAGACATCCGGATCGATCGTACTGCCCAGTTCGTGGTGCCAATGCAGTGCAGGCTGTAGGCCACTGGCCTCAATCAGACTGAATATGTCCTGTCCGAATAGGCGCACATGATCTTCCTGTCCGAAGGCCTGCAGGCGTGCCTGTTCGGAGGTCAGCCCGGGGTCCTCCCAGGTTCTGCACAGGACCGGCGAATAAGGCGTTTGCAACACCGCCGCCCCACCGGGTACCAGCATGCGGTAGATTTCAGAAAGTGCATTCGACACGTCGTCGACATGCTCCAGCACATGATTGGCAATCACCAAGTCGAAGTGATCGCTGGGTAGGCCCGTGTCCTGCAGGTCAATTCGCTGAATCCCCGCGGCCGAAGGAAAAAGGTCGGCTTGGATATACTCCCGCATGCCTGCGGCCTTCAGTAGGGTAGACAACCGACTCTCTGGCGCAAAGTGCAGTACTATCGCGTCCTTCAACCGGTCCTCCACGCCAAACTGACGAAAAAACATCCACAGGTGACGCTCCCTATCATTGCAGCCGCACCAGGGACACTCAAACTGTACGACGTTGGATCCAATAACCCGCAGTTCTCGCATTAACGGGGGAATTTTCGCGCCGCTTATGCGATAAGGCAAAAACCGCTGCAAGTGATGACCGCACAAATAACAGCGCAGCGGGCGCAGTGGCGTGTAACGCGACCAAGCAGCCCACAATAGTCTGAATGGTTTTATTTTTTTCACAAAGATGCCTGAAGCCGCCCCGTAAAGGATCGCAGTATACCGGAGATTACCTGCCAATCTCACACCCGCGACAGGCACTTAGCGCGGCTGTCGAGGTCGCGTACTTTCACTGAACCCCGGTTGGCATAAGCGCTATAATAGCGGCCTTGATTCATAATAGACACCCAGTAACAATGGCCAACAAAGCGAGAAAAAAAGGTATCGAACACCAGTTGGGAGATCTCCAGGCACTGGTAGCCCATATGGAGGAAGGAGAGATGACGTTGGAGGAAACCCTCGCCGCCTTCGAAAAGGGCATCAAGCTGACCCGGGAAGCACAGGCCCAACTGGCCGCCGCAGAGCAGAGAGTCCAGACGCTGATCGAAGAAAACGGCAAACCGGTGGCCACTGAATTCCATGAAGAGGACGATTCTTGACCCAGTCGCTGGAGCAGTTCCTGGCTTCCAGCAGGGATCGTTTCAACCGGGCCGTGGACGATCTGCTGGGGCAGCCGAGCAGCGAATTTCATGGCCAGTCAGTTCCGCTGGACACCTTGTTCGAGGCCAGCCGATACTCACTGTCCAACGGCGGGAAGCGAGTACGGGCGGTTCTGGTGTACGGCGCGGCCGGCGCCATCACCGACCAGGGGCCTGCGGAGGCCCTGGACCATGCCGCCTGCGCGGTGGAGATGATACATGCCTATTCCCTGGTCCACGACGACCTGCCGGCCATGGATAATGACGACCTGCGCCGGGGCCAGCCCAGCTGCCACCGGGCGTTCGACGAGGCCACGGCCATCCTGGTGGGCGATGGCCTGCAGGCCCGGGCCTTTGAAGTTCTCGCCGAGGCACCGGGGCTGAACGCGCAACAGCGGTTGGACATGGTTTCTGCTCTCGCCGCAAGTGCCGGCCCCCGCGGCATGGTGGGCGGCCAGGCCATCGATATCGCCGCGGTGGATGCGAACCTGGACCTGGCACAGCTGCAGGCCATGCATGCACTGAAGACCGGAGCGCTGATTCGGGGGGCCCTGGCCCTGGGCGCCATCGCCGCAGGCGCCAATGAAGCCCAGCGCGATGCGCTGGACGAATACGGAGATCATATCGGCCTGGCCTTCCAGGTAGTGGATGACATTCTCGATGTCACCGGGGACAGCCAGTCCCTGGGCAAAACCGGCGGCAAGGACGCCGAGGCCAACAAACCCACCTATGTGAAATTACTGGGACTGGACGGCGCGCGGCAGGAGTCCGCACGCCTGCTGGCGCTGGCCCTGGATGCGCTGAAAGCCTTTGATCACAAGGCCGATCCGCTGCGGGAGTTGGCCCGCTTTATCGTGGAGCGCGACCGTTAGCCAGCACTCAGTGCCGGCCGCCAAACATATGCCCCAGCTTGCCGGCCTTGGTCTGCAGGTACTTCTCGTTGTGGGGGTTGCTGTCGGTATGCAGGTCGATACGTTCCACCACCTCCACGCCCTGCTCCTCCAGCGCGGCCACCTTGCGTGGGTTGTTGGTCATCAGGCGCACGGACTTGATATGCAGGTGTTCGCACATGGGACCCAGCACGCTGTAGTCGCGCATGTCGGCACCGAAACCCAGGGCCTCGTTGGCCTCCACGGTGTCGGCCCCCTGATCCTGCAGCCGGTAGGCTTTGATCTTGTTGATCAGGCCGATACCCCGGCCCTCCTGCCGCAGGTAGAACAGGGCCCCGCGGCCCTCCACAGAGATCGCCTCCAGGGCAGCCTGTAACTGGTTGCCGCAGTCACAGCGCAGGCTGAACAGGGCATCGCCGGTCAGGCATTCGGAGTGAATTCGGGTCAGCACCGGTCTGCCGTCGCCGACATCGCCCAGGGTCAGGACCACGTGCTCCTTGTTGCCCTCCGGGTCCTCGAAGCCATGCATATCGAACTCGCCCCAGGCAGTGGGAAGGCGGGATGATTCTACGTAGCGTACGGCCACTCGCTGTATCCGATCGTGGAAAGGGCGCACATTCTAGCACATGTCCGGGGCATCTGAGGCAAGTGCTACCAGCGCGCCGAGAGCGTCATGATGCCGTCACTTTCCTGCATTTCCACGTGCCGCAGGAAGCTCATACCAAGCAGGATAAGCGGCGGCTGATCGCCTTCCACGACTGCCGCCTGCACCTGGTTGACCTTGATGCCCTGCAGGTCCACGCTGGGCAGCATGACGATCCAGGCATCCACGGTTCCCCCCGCCGTCTGCACCCGGGCCGGCTTGCCCGCGCTGTAATCGACGCGCAGGAGATCAGCGTGCCCGGTGTTGAGGAGCATCACGTTGGCCCCGGTATCCACCAGCACCCGCATGGGGCGACCGTTGATCTCGGCCCGGGTCAGGTACTGCAGGTTGTTGTTGCGCTTTATCCGGATCTCGCGTTTTTGCGCCGTCTGGAAGTTACTGCGGACCCGGCGGGAAACCCCCACTTCGTGGCGCTGGCCATTGATATCGAGTACCGCCTGGCGGGAGTCGGCGGCGATCACGGTGACACCCTCGTAACTCTGCCCCACCTTGAGCATCTTGCGCTCGCCACCGATGAGCAGCACCACGGTGTCCGTGAACAGCGCCTGTACCTCGATATCGTGGGGCTGGGCCAGCAGCCCGCTGGGTAGAACCAGCAGGACACAGAAAAAAATCGCTCTCATCACGAATCCTCCGGTTCAGGCGAGCAGCCAGCGCCCCACGTGCAGTACCCCGCAAGCCATGATACCGGCCACTATATCATCGATCATAATACCCAGACCGCCGTGCACCCGGCGATCCAGCCACCCGATGGGCCAGGGCTTCAGGATATCGAAGACGCGAAAGGCAACGAACCCCGCCATGGCCCATGACCAGGTCGCGGGCAGCAGGCACATGGTGACCCAGTAACCGGCGAACTCGTCCCAGACGATGCCCGGGTGGTCGTGCACCCCCAATTGCTCGCTGGCGCGATGGCAGATGGCGATGCCGGCGACAATGGCGAGCAGCACCGCCGCCGCGTACAGCGCGGGTGGCAGCTGCGCCAGCAAAAGATACAGGGGCACGGCGACCAGGGTACCGGCGGTGCCGGGCGCCCAGGGAGAGAGGCCGCTGCCGAAGCCGAACGCGAGGAACTGTACCGGGTCGCGAAAGGGCCGCGGCGTCACCGCGGTTTCAGGTGAGATCGCTGACATGGAATCAAAAGTGCTGGTATCCAGCGGCAAAGTCAATCGGGAAACCGCAATCTATTCCCTCACCGGTTTCGGCCCGGCCGATGATTGTGCAGCCGGCGGGGAGTTCCGGCCCGGCGGGCAGGGTGAAGCAGAGCTGGTAGTCATCACCGCCAGCCAGGGCCCAGCGCAGCGCCTGCTCGCGCTCCGGGTGGGCTGCGACAGCGGCTGACAGGGGCAGGCTTTCAGGGTCGATGATCAGCGCCAGGCCACTGGCGGCGGCGATGTGGCCGGCGTCAGCCAGCAGGCCGTCGGAAATATCGATGGCGGCACTGGCCCGGCCCAGCAGGGTCTGCCCCAGTTCCAGCTGCGGCCGGGGGCGGTAAAAGCGCCGCCACAGGTAGTCGCCATGATCGGGGCCCGGCTGCCACTCACCCCTGATCAGCGCCAGTGCCGCCGCCCCATCCCCCAGGGTGCCGGACACGCACAGCCGGTCGCCGGGTTGTGCCCCGGCCCGGGTCAGGGCGTGCTCCGCCGGCAGACTGCCCAGCACCTGGACGCTGAGGGTCAGGGGGCCCCGGGTGGTATCACCACCGACAAGCGGCAGGCGGCAGTCGCGGCTTACCTGGGCCAATCCCTCGCTGAAGCTGTGCAGCCAGAACTCGTCGACCGAGGGGAGAGTCAGAGCCAGCGTCATCCCCAGGGGCTCGGCCCCCATGGCGGCCAGGTCGCTGGCGGCCACCGCCACCGCGCGGTATGCAATCTCCTCGGGAAATGCATCCTCGGGGAAGTGCACACCGGCCACCTGGGTATCCACCGACGTGGCCAGTCGCTCACCGGCCGCCAGCGACAGGATGGCGCAGTCGTCGCCCACCCCGAGCGCGACCCGGGGCGAGGCGCCCAGGGCGGCGAAGTAGCGGTAAATCAGTTCGAATTCAGAAGCGGCCATCAGGACGCCGCGTTGATCTCCGGCTGGCGCAGTTGCCGGGCGGCCTTGTCGAGTACGCCGTTGATGTACTTGTGACTCTCCGAGGCACCGAATTTCCTGGCCAGGGCCACTGCCTCGTTGAGCACCACCTTGTAGGGCACGTCCAGCCGCTCGCGCAATTCCCAGGTACCCATCCGCAACAGGCTGCGCTCGATCGGGTCCAACTCGTTCAGTTTGCGGTCCAGCAGCGGCTCGAACAGCGCTTCCAGTTCGTCAACCGTAGCGGGCACACCGTGCAGAATGGCCTGGAAGTACTCCAGGTCCACGTGGCTGAAGTCGTACTCGGCGCGAAACTCGGCCTCGATATCGGACAGCGAGGCCCCGGCCATGTGCCACTGGTACAGGGCCTGCAGGCCGTAGTGACGGGCCTTGCGCCGCTCCGCGGCGAGGGTGTTGTGGGGTCCCTTGGCCATCCTAGCCCAGCTTGTCCAGCAGGCTGACCATTTCCAGCGCGGACAGGGCGGCTTCCTCACCCTTGTTCCCGGCCTTGGTCCCGGACCGTTCGATGGCCTGCTCGATGGTGTCCACGGTCAGCACACCAAAAGCCACCGGCACGCCGTGTTGCATGCTGACCTGGGCGATACCCTTGGTGCATTCGCCCGCCACGTGCTCGAAGTGAGGCGTGCCGCCGCGAATCACGGCGCCCAGTGCGATGATGGCGTCGACGCCGCCCCGCTCCGCCACCTTCTTGCACACCAGCGGGATTTCAAAGGCCCCGGGGGCACGCACGATGGTCATCTGCTTATCGCTCACCCCGTGCCGGCGCAGGGTATCAATCGCGCCCTCCAGCAGATGCTCCACCACGAAGCTGTTCCAGCGGCCCACCACCAGCGCGTAGTTGCCCTGGCCACCGGTAAACACGCCCTCGATTGTCTTGATATCACTCATTGTGGTCTTCCTTGTCATTCGCCGGGGTGCACGAAATCCAGCACCTCGAGGTCAAATCCGGAGATCGCATTGTACTTGATTGGCGCCCCCATCAGGTGGATTTTTCCCACCCCCAGGTCCTTCAGAATCTGCGAACCCAGGCCCACCGTGGTGTAGGTATCGGGCGTGGCCACCGCTGGCCCGACGGCCTCACCCAGCGCCATATCGAGGCTGGCCAGCAACTGCTCGTCACTCTCGATACGGTACAACATGACGATGACGCCGCGCTCTTCCTGCGCCACCCGGCGCAGGCATTTATCCATGCTCCAGGTGGGATTGTCCGGCAGTTCACTGGTGACCAGGTCGCGCAGGGTGGAAGTCACGTGGACCCGCACCAGGGTGGGCTGGTCAGGCCGGATGTCGCCCCGGGACAGCGCCAGGTGGACATGACCCTCGCTCAGGTCGCGGTAGGCCGTCAGCTGAAACGGCCCGTGGGCGGTAGTGATCGTGCCCTCGCGGATGCGCCGGATCGTCCGCTCATTGACCATGCGAAAGTGAATCAGGTCGGCAATCGTGCCGATCTTGAGCTGGTGCCGGGCCGCGAATTCCGCCAGCGCCGGACCGTCTGCCAGTTCCCCGGCGGGGGTCAGGATATCGGCGATCACCGCCGCCGGCAGCAGCCCCGCCAGGCGCGCGTAGTCGGAGGCTGCCTCGGTGTGGCCTGCGCGCATCAGGACGCCGCCGGGCATCACCGACAGGGGAAAGATATGCCCCGGTTGCACAATATCGGCGGGTTTGGCATAGGGCGCCACGGCGGCCTGTACCGTGCGCGCCCGGTCCGCAGCCGAGATGCCCGTATCGATCCCCTCGGCGGCCTCGATCGACAGGGTGAAATTGGACTTCTCACCCAGGGCGTCCTCCACCATGGGCGGCAGATCCAGTTGCCGGCAGCGATCCTCGGTCAGGGCCAGGCATACCAGGCCGCGGGCCTGCCGCGCCATGAAATTCACGTGGTTGGCATCACAGTGCTCCGCCGCCACCATGACCACGCCCTCGTTGTGACTCTCGGCATCGTCGTCCAGCAGCACCACCATCCGACCCTGGCGGATATCGCTGATCAGTTCATCGACCGTGTTGACCTGCATTGTCTGTCTCCGTCCGCCTCAGCTGCGCAGGTAACCGGCGTCGGCCAGTGTCTGCAGGGTCAGTCCTTCACTACCGGGTCGCGCCGCCTGATCCCCCAGCACCAGTCGCTCCAGGTAGCGCGCAATCACATCCACCTCGAGGTTCACCCGGCTGCCCGGCCGGTACTGGCCGAAGATGGTCTCGGCCATGGTCTGGGGAATGATGTTGAGATCGAACACCGCTCCGTTGACCGCGTTGACCGTCAGGCTGGTGCCGTCCACGCAGATGCTGCCCTTGTGGGCGATATACCTCGCCAGCGCATCCGGGGCGCGCAGTTCGAAACGTATGGAACGGGCGTCCTCTTCCCGGCTCAGCACCTCGCCGACACCGTCCACGTGACCGCTGACGATATGGCCTCCCAGGCGGCTGGCGGGGGTCAGGGCTTTTTCCAGGTTCACCCGGCTGCCCGGCTTGAGGCCGCCAAGGGTAGTAAAATTCAGGGTTTCCACGGATACGTCCGCCCAGTAACCGTCGCCGGGCAGGTCGATCACCGTCAGGCACACGCCGTTGGTACAGATACTGTCACCCAGGGCGACATCGTCCAGCGACAGCTTGCCACTGTGGATGCGCAGACGCAGGTCGCCACTACGGGGCTCCATTGCCGCCACCTCGCCGACCGCCTGAATAATACCGGTGAACATTATGTCTTCCCCTCGGGAATTACCGTAAACCGCCAGTCCTTGCCCACCATTCGGGCATCTTTCAGCCGTAAATTAACTTTTTCCGACATAAAGTCCAACGGCAGCCCCAACAGTGGCCGGGCGCGCTCGCCCAGCAACACCGGCGCCATGTAGATGATCAACTCATCCAGCAGGCCGGCGCGAAACAGGGCCCCGGCCAGGCGGGGACCAGATTCTACCAGAATCTCGTTACACTGCCTTTGCCCGAGCAGCGCAAATACCGCCTCCAGGTCCAGCCCCTCCGGGGTGGTCGCCACGGGCCGGCACTGCGCACCGACAAGGTCGGCAGCGGGCTCTGCACCCGGCGCATGCAACAGCAGGGCCGGGCGATCCGGGTCCAGAATCCGGGCTGTCGACGGGGTCCGCAGGTGGCTGTCCAATACTACCCGCCGCGGAGCGCACCGCACCGCCCGCTGTATCTCGTCCGGGTGGAGGTCCAATTGGTCAGCGCGCACGGTGAGGGCGCAGTCGTCCGCCAGCACCGTGCCCACGCCGGTCATCACGGCGCAGCTCTCCGCCCGCAGCCGCTGCACGTCCGAGCGTGCCGCGGGCCCGGTGATCCACTGACTTTCTCCTGAAGCCATAGCGGTGCGGCCGTCCATGGACATCGCCAGCTTGGCCCGAACCCGGCCACGGCCCCGCTCCATGCGGGCGATGAAGCCGGCGATCAGTGCCCGGGCCTGATCCTGTAACAGCCCGCAGTGCACCTCGACCCCCGCCTCTTCCAGGCGGGCCAGGCCCCGACCGGCCACCTCGGGATTCGGGTCCCCCGTGGCGATCACCGCCCGGGTCACGCCCGCCTGTATCAGGGCCTCGACACAGGGGCCGGTCTTGCCGGTATGACTGCAGGGTTCCAGGGTGACATAGGCCGTGGCCCCGCGGGCGTCCCCCGCCGACTGCAGGGCCTCGATTTCGGCGTGGTTGCCACCGGCGGGCTGCGTGAAGCCCTCGCCGATGATCCCGTTGTCACGCACCAGCACGCAGCCCACGTGGGGATTGGGCCGGGCCCAGAACCGCCCGCGACGCGCCAGCTGCAGGGCGCGGGCCATCATGCGGGTATCAAATTCGGTAACCATAGGAGGGACGGGGTGCGCAGCCGTCAGCTATCGCCGCCGGCCTCCACCGGTTCCGCCTGCAGCCGTTCGATCTCATCGCGGAACTCGGACAGGTCCTGGAAACTGCGGTATACCGAGGCAAACCGCACGTAGGCGACCTGGTCCAGCTGTTTCAGGTGATCCATCACCAGTTCTCCCACGACCAGCGACTGGATTTCCCGCTCACCCGTGGCCCGCAGGGCGTGCTTGGTCTGGTTGATGACGGCCTCGATTCGCTCCAGCGACACCGGGCGCTTCTCCAGCGCCCGCTGCAGGCCGGCGCGCAGCTTGTCCTCGTTGAAGGGTTCGCGCACCCCGTTTTGCTTGATCACCCGGGGCATCACCAGCTCCGCCACCTCGTAGGTGGTGAAGCGTTCCGTGCAACTCAGGCACTCGCGGCGGCGCCGCACCTGGTCACCTTCGGCGACCAGGCGGGAATCGATCACTTTCGTATCTTCGGCAGCACAGAAAGGGCAGTGCATATCACTATTCTCATTATGCTAAGCCGTTGAAGAGTAACACAATTCCAGAAAAGTAGCGGGTTGTCGGACGCGGAGCGGCGGGGACCGGGTAGCCCTTGAGGGACCGTCTGCGGCCTGGACGGCCGCAGTCGAGCCCCCATGGATGGGTTCACGGCGTGTCCCACAAGGGCTACCCGGTCGCCGCCGCGCTTTATCTGGTTAAATTTTCAAGTTGTCCTAGTTGCCATATACGGGAAAGCGGGCACAGATTTCGAGGACCTTGGCTTTGACCGCCGGGATCACTTCTTCCGCAGTGCCGTTTTCCAGGGACTCGAGCACGTCGCACATCCAGTGGGTCAGCTCAACAGTCTCGGCTTCGCCGAAACCGCGGGTGGTGATGGCGGGCGTGCCCACGCGCAGGCCGCTGGTGACAAAGGGTGATCGCGGGTCGTTGGGCACGGCGTTCTTGTTGACCGTGATGAAGGCCTCGCCCAGGGCAGCGTCGGCGTCCTTGCCGGTGTAAGGCTTGCCGATTAGGTCCACCAGCATCAGGTGGTTCTCGGTGCCGCCGGAGACGATACTGATACCGCGCTCGATGAAGGTGGCCGCCATGGCCTTGGCGTTCTTCACGACCTGCTTCTGGTACTCGACGAACCCGGGCTCCATGGCCTCCTTGAAGGCCACCGCCTTGGCCGCTATGACGTGCATCAGGGGGCCGCCCTGGCCGCCGGGGAAGACGGCGGAGTTGAACTTCTTCTCCAGTGCCTCGTTGGCGCGCGCCAGGATCAGGCCACCGCGGGGGCCGCGCAGGGTTTTGTGGGTGGTGGTGGTCACCACGTCGGCGACGGGTACCGGGTTGGGGTAGATGCCGGCGGCGATCAGGCCCGCCACATGGGCCATATCGACCATCAGGTAGGCACCCACCTGGTCGGCGATGTCACGGAAACGGGACCAGTCCATGATCTGGGAGTAGGCGGAAAAGCCGGCCACAATCATCTTCGGCTTGTGCTCCAGGGCCAGGGCCTCGACCTGGTCGTAGTCGACCTCGCCGGTCTCGGCATTGAGGCCATACTGTACCGCGTGGTAGATCTTGCCCGAGAAATTGGGGGCGGCGCCGTGCGTCAGGTGGCCACCGTCCGCCAGGCTCATACCCAGTACCGTATCGCCCGGGGCACACAGGGCCTGGTACACGGCGGAATTGGCCTGGGAACCAGAGTGGGGCTGCACGTTGGCGTAATCCGCCCCGAACAGGGCCCTGGCTCGTTCTATAGCGAGCTCTTCCGCCCGATCCACGTACTCACAGCCGCCGTAGTACCGCTTGCCGGGGTAACCCTCAGCGTATTTGTTGGTCATGGTCGAGCCCTGTGCCTGCATGACACGGGGGCTGGTGTAGTTCTCCGAAGCGATGAGCTCGATGTGCTCCTCCTGGCGGCGGTCCTCATCCCGCAGGGCGGCAAAAATCTCGTCGTCAAAACCCTCGATGGTCATGCTGTTGTCGAACATGGTGCTCCTCTCTCGGTGCCGGGGCCGGGCCCCTCTGGAAAGCGGCGCATTTTAGCGGACTTCGGCCTGGCAAAGAAGGGAAATCGGGCTCCCGGGCGCTGAAATTGCGCCCCGGTCGCCCCATCGGTTTCGGGCCGACAACCCAGGCGAGACCGGACACTGCCGGGACCGGTTTGCGGTCAGTTGATGGCCAGTACTTCCAATTGGCGGGCCTTGAACTCACGCAGTTGCAGGTTGTAGACGCGACGGGCCTCTGCCACCGACCACACCAATTGGTCGTACTGCACCGAGTAGGACCGCGGTACACAGGCCAGGTACAGCTCGACATCGCGCATGTAATCGCGGGTGATCCTCCGGGCCGTGGCGATCTGCTCGAAGGTGGCGGATTTACCCTGCAGTGAGGAGAAATCGGGCGCCTGCGGGTAGGCCAGGTTATCCGGGCAGTCAGCCCCGGCGGCGAGCGCGATGAATAAAGTGGATCCAGCTATCAGGCGTTTCATATCAACTACCTCTCGATGATGCATAACAACACCCTGTCAGGGTCACACCAGTTCGGTGTGTTACCTATATTCACACATAAAAGTAACACAACAAGCGGCAATTTTACTTTTTATATACCGAATTACTCTAAAAAATCCGGTATTTAGCGAATTTCCGCACCGCGCACCACAATATTTGTGAAATGTTACCAAAATGCACATTTGTGGTGCGGCGCGCGCCCTCCCGGGTACCGGGCGCCAGACCGCCGGGCCGATTTATGCGATAAGCCTTTCGGTGCTAGAATTCGCGCCTGCAACCGTTACCCGGATTACCCGAATGGCACAATACGTTTACACCATGAACCGCGTCGGCAAGGTCGTGCCGCCGAAAAAGAAGATCCTCGAGGACATTTCCCTGTCCTTCTTCCCGGGCGCCAAGATCGGCGTGCTGGGTCTGAACGGGTCTGGCAAGTCCACCCTGTTGAAGATCATGGCGGGCATCGACACCGATATACTCGGCGAGGCCCGGCCTCAGCCGGGCATCAAGATCGGGTACCTGCCCCAGGAGCCGCAACTCAACCCGGACAAGGACGTCCGCGCCAACGTGGAGGAAGGCGTGCAGGAGGCGATCGACGCCCTGGCCGGGCTGGACAGGGTCTACGCCGCCTACGCCGAACCGGACGCGGATTTCGACGCCCTGGCCAGGGAACAGGCGCGGCTGGAGGACATCATCCAGGCCACCGATGCGCACAACCTGGATCACAAGCTGGAGGTGGCGGCGGACGCCCTGCGCCTGCCGCCCTGGGACGCCGACGTCAGCACCCTGTCGGGGGGTGAGAAGCGCCGGGTGGCCCTGTGCCGCCTGCTGTTGTCCAGCCCCGACATGCTGCTGCTGGACGAACCCACCAACCACCTGGACGCCGAGAGCGTTGCCTGGCTGGAGCGCTTTCTGCACGACTTCCCCGGCACCGTGGTCGCGATTACCCACGACCGCTACTTCCTGGACAATGCCGCCGGCTGGATCCTGGAACTGGACCGTGGCCGCGGTATTCCCTACGAGGGCAATTATTCCGACTGGCTCGATACCAAGGAACAACGCCTGGAGCAGGAAGAGCGCCGCGAGGCCTCACACCAGAAAGCGATCAAGGCGGAGCTGGAATGGGTGCGCCAGAATCCCAAGGGCCGCCAGGCAAAGAGCAAGGCGCGCCTGCAGCGCTTCGAGGAATTGCAGTCCCAGGAATTCCAGAGCCGCAACGAAACCAACGAGATCTACATCCCGCCGGGCCCGCGCCTGGGAGACAATGTGCTCGAGGTCAGCGGCCTGAAAAAAGCCTACGGCGACCGCCTCCTGTTCGACGACGTCAGCTTTACCGTACCCAGGGGCAGCATCGTCGGCATCATCGGCGCCAACGGTATGGGTAAATCGACCCTGTTCCGGATCATGGTCGGCCAGGAGCAGCCCGACGGCGGCGAGGTCAAGGTCGGTGAAACAGTGCAGCTGGGCTACGTGGACCAGTCCCGCGACGACCTGGACGGCTCGAAGACCGTGTGGGAGGAAATTTCAGACGGCCAGGACATCATCCGTATCGGCAATTACGAGGTACAGTCCCGTTCCTACTGCGGCCGATTCAACTTCAAGGGTTCCGACCAGCAGAAATTCGTCAAGGACCTGTCCGGGGGCGAGCGCAACCGCCTGCACCTGGCCAAGCTGCTCAAGCAGGGCGCCAACGTGCTGTTGCTGGACGAGCCGACCAACGACCTGGACGTGGAGACCCTGCGTGCTCTGGAAGAGGCCCTGCTGGCCTTCCCCGGCTCGGCCATGGTGATCTCCCACGATCGCTGGTTCCTGGACCGCATCGCCACCCATATCCTGGCCTACGAGGACGACGGCAACGTGGTATTTCACGAGGGCAACTTCTCGGACTACGAAGAGGATCGCCACCGGCGCCTGGGTGCTGCCGCAGACCAGCCGCAGCGGGTGAAATATCGCAAACTGAAATAGTCATCGCCCCGCACCGCGACGCGGCCGTGACCCCGACCTAGGGCGGCGGCGCTCCCAGGTTGGGATTGATATCGATGGTCACGTCGTCAATGTCGGTCCGGCCGTCGCTGTCGGTCACCGTGAGGCGCAGCAACAGCCGGGTGAGGCTCATGACCAGCGGGGCGGTAAAGGACACCGTGGGCGTATCAACCCCGGACAGGGTCACCTGCGGCCCCGCCACGTACTCCCAGCGATAGCTCACGATACTGCATTCTGGTACCGGGCCATTGGCCCGGGCCCCGCCGTTGATCACGATGGGGGTACCCGGCGCCACCAGCAGGTTCGGCCCCGCCAGCGCCGTGGGCTCGTCGAAGCAGGCAAAGGGGCTTGACTCGATATTCAGCGTCACCTCACTGAAACCGCTGTTACCGTTGCGGTACTCCACCGAAAAACGGGCGGTATAGGTGCCAACGTTGGGATAGGCGTGTTGCGCGGACCAGCGTTTTGTGGTCACCCCGTCGCCAAAATCCCAGCCCACACTGCGGGCATTGGCCGGGGCGACCCCGTTGAAAAACACAATTTCGCGTTGTGTGTAGGTCGCACCGTCCCTGGGAATGGTGATGAAGTTGTAGCAGTTGGGACAGCCGTCCAGCTCCAGTGTCTCGATCTGCTGCGTCACCTGGTCGACCTGGCTGGTCGGGGTGTCATCCACCCAGCGCTCGACCTCGGCGATGGGCGAGGTACAGCCGCCGACTGCCCAGTCACGGAAGAAGGGGGGCACGGTAAGTCCATCGGCTTCGAGATCGGCGATCATCTGGGTTGACAGGCAGGCGGTCCAGCTCGTCACCAGGGTACCGTAGGTATTGGCATCGACCAGGGCGGCGTCGAAGCCCGAGGCCGCCCGCGAAACGCGCTGCAGGGTATCCCCCGACACCCGCTCGTCACCGCTGGCGGGCCGGCTGCCGCCCTGATCGATGATGCTTTGCATTTTCTGGTAGGCGGAGGTGGTCGACTTCAGTTTGCGCGGCGCGGTAATCGGCAGTTTTTTCTGCCGGCTGCTGCCGCCCTGGGTGTATTTCACCTGCAGCTTGTTTGCCTTCACGTCGTACTTGCTGAACGACACTTCAACCGAGTCCGCCGATATTTTGCGGGGCTTGCCGTCCGCCATCAGCTCTATCTGGGCCGCCGTCTGCCCCAGCGACGCAGCCACACCTCCCCGGTCGCTGTCAGAACAGTCGAGGCTGGGCGGTTCCGTGGTAACGGTGAGGTCGACATCGGCCACCAGGGCTGCGCCACGGCCGTCACAGGTGCCGTCGGGGTCGCGCTTGAGGTTGACTGTCTTGTCGAGGCCGAAGGTCGCCTTACCACCCAGGAACCGGTTGGCCAGCCCCGACAGGGATTCCTCATCCTGGCCTTCCTGGATCGCCAGGGCGAGCCGCTCCAGGTTGCCCAGTTCCTTTTTCAGCTTCCCCCTGTGGTACATGGTAGAGAACCGCAGTACGTCCTCGTAGTTTATCCGGCCGTCCTGGGTCAGGTCCTCGGCAATGACCCGGGTCGCCAGGTTGTCGAAACGCTCCATTATCTGGGTGGCGGTCAGGAATTCCAGCGAATCGGCCACAGACTGGTAGAAGGCCTCGGTCAGGGCGGTCACATTGGCAAAATCCAGGGACAACTGGTCACCCCGCACAATGGCCCGCCACTGCCCGCGAACCTGCCGCGGCACCGCATCGATGCTGAAGTCGCGGTTGTTATCGCTCTCCACCCCGCCGGAGGCGGTCACCAGGTACAGGCGCCCCGGCTGAACGTCCAGGTCGAATTCCACGTTGCCGAGGCTGAGCACCTGGATCGCGGGTGGCTGGGCCAGGAATTCCGCCTCACCCAGCCGCGCAGCCTCACTGACCGGATTCGTGCTGAGCGCGGTGAACAGGACCTGGTCCGGCTGATCCAGCGGGGTAACCGTGAAGGTGGCCCCGGCGATGGGACCATTGAGGGACACCTGGAAACAACCGGCTAGTAAGAGTGGCGCCAGCAGTAATGCCGCTCGGCGCAGAGCCCCTGAAATCATGCTGACCTCCTGAATGGGAACACGTCGCGTCCCACCCTTCTCCTGGAGAAGCTTAGCCCGCTTGCACAGGTCGCGCAAACGTCCGCCGTCGGGCGAAATCATCCGGCGGCTGTACCCTGTCCAATTCGGACTGATATAGTAGGCGGGTAGTCGATTACAAGAGTCTCCAAGCAATGTCTGATGTACGCACCGAGCAACGTCGATTCACCCGGATCGAGCTGGATGTGCCGGTGGAAGTCCACCAGGGCGGCAGTGTCTGGCACCAGCGCTTGCTGGACCTGTCCCTGGGCGGCGTCGCCACCGACCAGCCCGATGTCTGGGATGCCCAGTACAACGAGCCCTTCACCCTGATCATCAAGGTATCAGAAGGGCACGAAGTGGAACTGCATGCCTACCTGCAGCACGTGGAAGCCGGCCGCCTGGGATTTTCGGTTGAGCACGTGGACCAGGAGAATATCCACCCACTGCGCGACCTGCTGGAACAGCACATGGATATCGCCCAGTTGGAAGCGGAAATCGCCCTCCTGGGGAACTAGTCACTCGATAGCGCGGCCTACAGCAGCAGGAAAGCGGCCACCCCGGCGGCTGCCAGTACTACCACCGCGACAATCCCACCGATCAGCAACTTCTTGCTTTTACCGCCACCGCCCGACGCCGCCGCGCTCGCTGCGGCAGAGGAGGCCGGGGCCGCGGCGGCGACTCCGCCGGCGGGACCGTGGAATACCACGGTGGCCCGTCCCAGGCGAATTTCGTCGTTATCGGACAGGAAGGCCTGCAGGCGTTTCTCGCCGTTGACGAAAATACCGTTGGCGGAAACCAGGTTGACCACCTTCCAGCGCCCGGACTGGTGCACCAGCTGCGCGTGGCGCCCGGACACAGAGGGCTCTGCCAGCACGATCTCGCAGGTCGGCTCGCGGCCGACCTCCCACACATCCGGATCGGTACCGCCCGAGGGCTGCAGTTCAACGGCGTCCTCGGGCGCGCCGGAGGGCGACAGGATCACCAGGTGCGGCAGGTCTGACATCCGCGGCACCGCGGCCTTCGCTGCCAGGTCCACCCCCGCTGCGGAGTCCAGGCCCATCACCTGGGTCTGTTCCCCTTCGCCGTCGTCCTCCCAGGCGCCGGGCAGGACCGAAGCCGGCCTTGTGGCCGCGGCAGCCGGCGGCGGTTCCGGGATAGCGCTGACCACGGTGGCATCGTCATCTTCTTCCGGCACCACAACCGCCGCCATGTCCACCACCGTGGCATCCGGATCCGGTTCCTCCTCCTCGACGCCGGTCAGTTCCACGGTAAACAGGTGTTTCTCAAGCTTCAGCGTATCGCCGTTGGATAGTTGGGTCACTGCGGCGATGCGCTGGCCGTTGACCAGCGTACCGTTGGCGGACCCCAGGTCCTCTACTGTGACCCGTTCACCTTCCACTTTGATCTTTGCGTGGTTCCGAGACACCCGGCTATCCTCTATCGTGATGCCGCAGTCCGGGGAGCGGCCAAGCGTCTGCTCTCCTTCCAGGACATGGCGGGTGCCATCCTCCGCCACCAACTCCGCGCTGAATTCTGCTGCTTCGCTCATTTCTTCTCACCACTTTGTCAAATCAGACCGGCGACATCCAGACTGTAGACCAGCCCACCCAATACGACCAGCGCCACCACTGCCCACAGCAGCGCTTTCTTCCAACCACCCCCTGAGGCCTTGTCGCCCTGGGACAGTTCCTGTTTCAGTTCGTCTTTCATTTCCTGCTTGAGGAGTGCCCGCTGCTCCGCCAGGGCTTTTTCCACCTCGTCGGCCGACATCATCTGGGTCGTCTGCGGCCCCCTGGGGCCGACCTTCTTGACCTGCGGTGTCGCGGTGGGCTCCACGTCCAGGGCCCCGGTAACTTCACCCGTTTGCGGATCGTAGGTCCAGACGATCTCGGGCAACACATCGGCGCCATTGGCCAGTTTCTCCACGCCTTCGACCAGCACCACGGTGGAGTTGTCCCGGCCTCCCTGCTCGATGGAGGCATCGACCAGTTGCTGGCAACGGCTGGCCAGGTCGCCATCGCCTTCCAGGATATCGACAATCGTACTGTTCTCGAGGATGTCGCTCATGCCATCGCTGCACAGGATCAGGGTTTCACCCGCCTGCAACTGGCCGCGATTGTAGCCCACGCGCAGGTTGTCCTCGGCCTGCAGGCCCACCGCCTGAACGATGACATTGCGCTGCGGGTGATCCTTGGCTTCTTCCTGGGTGATTTCTCCGCGTGCCAGCAGGGCCTCCACCAGGGAATGGTCCCGGGTCAGCAACTTCAGCTTGCCGTCATAGAGGTAGGCCCGGCTGTCGCCCACCCAGGCCAACTCGTAGTCAGCGCCCTGCAGGCGCATGGCGATAACCGTGGTGGCCATGCCCTCGCGGCCCTGGCCCTGCTGAACCGCGGTCATGATGGCGCGATTGGCGCTGCGAATCGCGTTATCGAGATTTTCGCCGCCCGCGGTTTCCTGGGCTAAGGTGGCGCAGGTGATAGCACTGGCAACCTCCCCCGCATGGTGCCCGCCGACCCCGTCGGCGACCAACATCAGACCGAGGTCGGTATCAATAAAATACGCGTCCTCGTTGTGTTTTCGTTTCCCGACATCTGTAGCCCCTACCGCTTCCGAGCGGGTCGCCACACTTTCACTCATAGGGCCTCCAGCATTTTGCGAGCCAGCACTGCAAACTGCCTGGGCACAAACGGATCGTCCTCCTCGACGGTCTTATACCAGGCATCCATTTGTGAACTGTACCGCTTGTCTTCGCCAAGGGCCAGACAAAGGGTTTCAACTGCCAGGAATACCTGTTCTGCGGAAGTGAAGTGACGGAAGCGACCATCCGCGGCCCGCTGCAGCAGGCCGCTGCGCAGGCGCCGCATCTGGTCGGCACTGTAGCTGGCGTCACTGACCTGTTTCGCGACCGGTTCCAGCTTGCTCGCCAGGGAAGCCGCGGCGGAAGTCACCGCCTGTTTGTTCTGTTTCGACGCCGCGTGCAGCTGGCTCAGCCCGGCCTTCAGCGCGTCGCTCTGTCCGGGGGACAGGATGTCCAGCGCCGCCGCCAGCACCAGCAGGCTGCCGTCATTGAGGCGCACGGTACCCGGGGCCAGGCCGTCGGGCTCGCGCTGCCAGCGCAGGTCGGACATGGGATGGTGGCAGGCGTGACACTGGTAGAAGGACAACTCCGGCACCAGCCCCGCCCCGGTAAACCAGTCTTCCTGCAGCAATTCCAGATTCTGCAGGCTCATGACCGCCAGGCCCGCCAGCCACATATTCACGGATTCGATATTCGGCTTGCGTTCCCGGTAGTCGGCATCCACGTCGTAGTGCTTGGGCTGGTTGACCGTAAAGGTCTCCAGCTCGAAAGCCAGGCGCGGATGGCCGGCGCCCATGATTTCGTGAGTGGCGAACTTGTCCTTGGTCCCCAGGTGGCAGGACAGGCACAGTCGCGCCCTCGCCAGGGGCTTTTCAGTGGGATACATGCCCGCGGCCAGGTTGTCCGCGTGCGAGGTCCCTTTTTCGGCATGGGACTCCAGCCACTTGCCGCCGCCGCCGTGGCAGGCCTCGCAGCCCACGCCATCGGTAATCTGGAAACGCCGGCCGCGGGCCTCCACGGGCACGTTGTCGGCATGGCAATCCAGGCAGATCTTGGCGGTATGGGCAGCCGGCAATCCCAGTTTCTCGGCGATCGCCTTGGACTGGGCGGTTTGCAGGGTCTTGTAGGCGCGCGAGTGGTAATCCTGGCGCAGCCAGATCCGATACTCGTTGAGCCACACGGTGGACGCGGGGTCCTCACTGACCTTGCCGTGGCACACACTGGTGGCGCAGCTGGCCACACCCTCATGGGGATAGGTCCCCGTCTCAGGCAGGGGCTGGGCGAGGGCCGCCCGGGGGAGGACCGCCCCGGACAGGGCGGCGGCCCCGGTCAGGGCCGCGACCAGTAGCGCGGCTAGTTTTCTACAAACCATGGCTTACCATCTTTATCAAGGTACATCTTGCGAATTTCCTCGTTGTTCAGCGGCCGCGAACCAACCCGGCCGAACACCGCCACCTGACCACCGGTCTCGTCCACACCGCGGTCCCGCTCCAGGGCCCGCGACAGGGACAGGGCCGGCGACTCCGTCGGGTAGCTGGCGATCAACTCAGGCTTCGGCTCCGGGCTGAAGCCATAGAACTTGGGCTGGCTGTCGGGCGAGGTCATCTGGATCACCTTGAGGCCGCCGGCGCCGTCGGCCACATAGGCAAACAGCGAGGCATTGGTGTGTGCCAGGGTGATATCGGTGGCGTCCACCAGGCCATCGCTGAACATGGTCAGCAACTGCATGTTCTCCGGGTGGGTGATATCCACGATCGCGATACCCTCGCTGCCCGCCGCCACGTAGGCGTAGGTACGTGCCAGGTGCAGGCGCCTGGCCTCTTTCAGCGGAATGACCTTGCCCGCGAGCTTCGGCGCGGTGGGATCGGTAATATCCACGGCCTTGAGGCCGTCGGCATCCGTCACCCACAGGTAGCGGAACTGCTGTTGCACCGAATGACCGTTGTTCAGGGGCAGGGTCGCCACCACCTTCGGCGCCAACGGGTCGTCGATATTCACAACAACCAGCCCCGCGTCGGCGATGATGTAGGCCCAGAAGCCGCCGATGGTCATGTGCCGCGCGCCTTTGAGGGCGCCGTCGCCATCCCAGGTCAGGGCCCGCTCGATGAAGTTGTTGCGCGGCTCGCCGTCCATGAACGTGTCGAGGTCGACCAGGATCAGGCCTTCCTTCGCGTCGGTGATATAGGCGTATTCATACAGCGGGTGGAAGGGCTGTTCCAGGTTGGTCTTGCGCATCAGGTCGCCCTGGTTACGCGAGGGCTGGATCGGCTGGGTGGTGGGCAGCACCACGCAGGTCGCATCGGCCGTGTCGATATGGGTGTCGTGGCCCAGCGGGCTGAAGGGTGCCGAGACGATACGTTGGGAGAAGCCCTTGTTGGCCACGTTGGCGATGTCGTAGACCCGGAAACCCTTGTCACCCTCGGCCACGAACAGGTACTCACCCCGATGCTGCAGGCAGGCCGCCTCGCCACTGGTGTGGGGATAGCCGTGCTGCAGCACCTTGCCCGCATCCAGGTGCTGCTGGAAGTAATCCGGGTAGGCATAGCGCTGCAGGTAGGAACCGATCACTGCCTGCGGTTCCTGCCACTCCGTGACCTGCACCGGCGTCACGTGTTCTTCACCACCGACATAGGCCATGTAACCGATGAAGTCGATGAAGTCGGTGCCGAACATCAGCAACTGCGCCATGATGGCGTTGTTGTCATTGTTCTTGCTCAGGTGACAGTCCTCGCACTGCTTGGTCTCGGTCTTGCGCGCGGTGTGCGGAAAGTGCGGATTCATCGCCTGGGAGCTGTAACCGGAGGCCGCGATGGGCGGCTGCTGGATATAGATTTTCTCCCGGTTGGAGTTGGTGGAGGACAGCACCAGGGCCGATGTGGAGCGTACCGGCGCGATTTTGCCGGGGCCGCCGTCCTTGCCGCCCTTGGCTGTCTCGCGGCGACCCAGCATGAAGATCTGGTCGCGGGCAACCTGCGGGTTATAGGTCGCATAGTTGCGTGATTCACCACCCTCGTAGTGATGCCGCTCGGTCTTGTTGTTGGCCTCGATGGGCAGGTGGCAACCGCCGCAGCTGGTGGTCCAGGAGGTGTGGCAGGTGTAGCACTCCATGTCGTCGTCGGAGTGGGCCAGACTGTCCCGGGGCGTGTCGTAACCCCAGTCCTGCTTGGCGGTGTCGTCGCTCATGAGCTTGGCGCGCGCGGCCTTGGCATTGTAATGCTCGTTGCCTTCGGTCACGGTATCCTTCACCAGGCTCATTTCCCACTCGAGCTGCGGGTCCAGCGCCGAGCGCTGGATCAGCTTGTTACCGATCCACTCGAAACGCAGGCGCCCGTCGGGGTTGCGGATGGCGCCCAGGTCGGTGCCGCCCTCCAGGGCCGCCGGGCCGGATGTGAACAGGTTGGGATAGGCATCGATGGAGCCGTGGCAGTCCTTGCAGTCGATCTCCACCGCCGCGGCCACCTCGCCGTAGATATGACCGTTGCCGTGGTTATCCTGGGCATAGTGACAATCCACGCAGTGCATACCCTTGTCCAGGTGGATGGAGGACAGGTGCACCGCCTTCTCGAACTTCTTGGGATCGTCGTCGGACACCACCTTGCCCTCGGCGTCCAGCAGGTTGCCCACGCGGTCGCGTTTGAAGATGGCGCGGAAGTTCCAGCCGTGGCCGTGGTAGTCCGCGAACTGCGTATCCTTGAGTTGCGGGTTCAATTCCGACACCGCGTTGAGGAACTCGGGGTCCGCCCACTTGCCCCGGGGCGAGGCGCCCTCCGGGTTGCGGTCCAGCACCTCGCGGCGTTCCGCCTCGGTGGGGTAGGCCTGTTTCTCGGGCCACATGAAGGGCGCGTCAGACTCGTAGTCCCACATGGTGTAGCCCAGGTAGGTGTTGATGAACATATTGGGCTGGTGCATGTGGCAGACCATGCACTGGCTGTTGGGAATCGCCCGGGTGAACTCGTGCTTCAGCGGGTGGCCGGACTCGCCGCGGGGAATGGTGGGGTCCGCGGTCTGGGTTTCCCCTGTGTGGCCGAACTCGGCGTAGTGGCCGGAATGCTTCGGATCCCGGTTGTTGGCGTACACCACGTGGCAGGAAGCACAGCCCGAGGAGCGGTAGTCGCCGGGCTGCTCGTTGGTACCCAGGAACCAGGTATGCGGGTCGTTCAGCCGGGTCTTGGTGATATTGATCACGGGAACCGAGATACGGCCCCCGGTTCCAGGTCCGCGGTTGGACTGGCGGATATCCGGTCGGCCGGGCTCCTCCAGGCGCTGCAACTGGCCCAGGGCGTTGGGCAGGCCGGTTTCCGGGAACAGGTTCGAGATATTGCGCCCGCCGCGCTCGAACACCCGGAAAATGTCGCCGGGCTTGAGGGTTTCCCAGGCCGGCAGCGGGAACAACTGCGGCAGGATGCTGTGCTGCTCGGTCATTTCCGGCGTGGGCTTGATCGGGGCGAGCAGGGACACGCCCACGCCCTCGCGGTTGTAGGCCTCGCCCAGGTTATAGCGCTTGAAGGGCAGGATACCGTTGTTGTAGGCCGCGCCGCCCCACAGCATGGCTGAGGTGGCCATCAGGCTGCGCTCCGCCGCCTCGATGATTTCCAGGTGACAGGCGCCGCAGGCCTCGCGGGCGATGCGATAATCGGAGGGATTCACGAAGCGCACGAACTCGGGACTCTCCCGGTTCAGCAGGGTGTAGCTGCCCTCCGGGTTGGCCGAGTGCGGATAGTGCCAGTCATCCGGGTAGGAGGGCAGCACGTGGGCCTCTTCCATGGCGTGAAGGTATTCCACCTGGACCCGGTTATTGGTGCCCGCAGGCCGTTGCACGCTGGCATCGCCACCGTGACAGTCGGTACAGCCGAGCTTGACCGCCGGGTTGGCGTGCATGGTCGCCAGGTCGGTCTCGGTGTGGCAGCTCTGGCAGCCCTCGGACTTGGCCGCAACCTGTTCCGCAGTCTGACTGGCAGGCGCGTCGGGCGCCGTGACATAGTGCCGTTCGACGTGCCGGTGGCCACCGGCACCCAGGGTGTGACTGACCGGCACCGCCAGTACCAGCATCCCGAGACTCAGGGCCCACAGCTTGAACGCTGTTCCCAGGGGCCGTTTCTCTTCACGCATATTCATGGCCGTTCCTCAGAATGTCAGTATCAGGTTGCATAACAGGGAGTAGGGATCGTCGTCTCCGAACAGGTCCTTGAAGCCGTCCCCGGCCAGTAGCTGGGCGTAGGACAGGCGCACGACCACGTTCTGGCTCATGAAGGGCCGCCAGATCAGCGCCGCGGACAGGTCGTAGCCGATCTCTTTGTCCACGTCGCCCTGGTTGCGCGCAACCTCCAGCACCTCGGTATCGGCAAAGGCCAGGTAGTTGGCGTTGAACGTCAGGCGCAGTTCCGGCAACAGGTCCATGTCGATGCCGCCACCCACCAGGACCACGCCGGGATTGACGAAGTTGGACTGGCCGTGCTCCTTGGAGGAGCGCAGCGAGTTCAGCACCGCGTTACGCTGCGACAGGGCCACCCGGCCGCCGCCGATCAGCGGTACACCCTGGCGTATCCAGTAGCTGGTATCGGCGCCGGCGAACTGCGGGTTCTCGAAAATGGCGTCGAAGCCCTGGCTCTTGTCGTCGAAGGGATCGTCGTCGCCGGAACCGTACAGGAAGGAACCGCGCAGGCGGATCCAGTCGAAGTCGATGCCCGGCTCGGCGGCAAAGAAGAAGGCCTCGATATCCGACTTCTCGCCATTGAAGGGCCCGTCCTCCTCCTCGCCAAAAGCGGCGTAGAACGAGGTGGTCAGGTTCAGGCGGCCGAAGTGGCCGTCGCCGTTATAGCCGAGGTAAAACACGTCGTAATCCCGCAGCCGTTCCTCGCCCAGGGAGGCGGGCCGCTGGATAAAGTCATTGGTGTCGTAAAAGATCTTGTCTTCCCGGTTGCGGTTATACAGCACCGTGAACTGGGAGAAGAAGCCCCGCTTCGGCATATCCTGCCAGTACAGGTTGGCCACAAAGACATCGTCATCGCGCAGGTCCTCACTGATGTCGTTGAGGCCCGAGTTGGTATCCTTCTCCATGCGCCGGAACCAGGCCAGGTTGTACTGGTACACGTTGTTGGCGCGGTTGCCGAACAGGCGCACACCAAAGGGCGCGTCCTGGAACAGGAAGCCGCGGAAGTCGCTGGAGAAAGGCTGGATGCCGACCCGGATGCTGTCGAAATCATAGCGGTCCGACACATTGCGCAGGTGTTTGTCCACGAACAGGGACTGGATGCCCACGTGGTTGTCGTGGCGCGAATCGTTCTCGTCCGGGTTGGCGTTCAGGCCCAGGAACTCGTCGATCTCGGTGTAGTTATAGTTGAACACCGGGGTGAAGCGAATCTCCCAATCCGGGGGCCGGAACACGGTGTCCCCCTGGTAGTAGACCAGTTCCACCGCCAGGTTCTGGTTGAAGGTCAACTGCTCCGGCTCACCGATGACATCGAGGGTGCCCGGGCGCTTGGTGGTCTGGTTACCCACCGGCGTCGGCACCTCGCGCAGCTCCAGCACCGTGTCGGAAATCGCGGTGACGTTGAAGAACCAGTCGTCACCATACACCGGGCGGTCGCCCTTGATGGTGTTCTGGTTGTAGGGGTCCCACCAGTTGTCCGGGTAGCCCAGGGCGTTGACGATTCGCCAGCGATCGGGGATCGGTACGTGCTCGACGAACTGTTCCGCTGTGGGCCGCTGGAGCGAGGAGTAACGCCGCGGCAGCACCGTGCGCGGCGCCGCTGCCACCGGCGTCTCGCGAATGACCTCGCCGGTCTCGGCGTCAACGGTGGTTTCCTGGTACTGGCAGTCGCGGTTGACGCCGCTGCCGCGGCGCCGGGTACTGCGGCTGCGGTCCCGGGTGGCACCGTCGTCGCAGCCGACTTCCGCCTCTACCGCCACGGACTCGGGCTGTTGGGCCAGGCTGGCCTGGGGCAGCGCAGCTAGCGTCGCCGCAGCAGCCAGTATGGCAGGGTACAGAACTGGGTTTTTCACGGTGTACCTCCTGTCCATCGCGCTACAGGCCGTCGCAGACGCGCTGTTCATCGGAATCAATGTAGGGCGACTGCGGGCAATTGATATACCGCAGGCGCGTTCCCATGGGTTTGAGTCGATCGGCACGCTTCTCGCGCGGTGCGTTGCCGATACCGGTGCCGAGAACCTCGCCTGCCTCGTGCAGGCCAAGGAACGAGATCATGTCGTCCTGGTCGATACCGTCACCCGAGACGCCGATGCCCCCCACCAGCTCGTCGCCGCGGAAGATGGGCACGCTGCCGGGGAAGATCTGCAGGCCGTTGGGCACTCGCGGCTCTGCGGTCTGGGCGCAGTTGGACGACACATCCTGGGGCGCACCCAGGGCCACAAAGGCCAGGTGGGCAATGATCTGGTTGAAGGCGAGGTCCAGCTGCAGGCCGGAGGAGAATACGCTCCACTCGTCCTCGAAGTAGGCCTTGCTCAGCGGCCCATGGACATTGCTGATAATGCCGTCCGGGTAGAAGGGCCGGGACAGGTTGCCGCCGGAGCGGTCGGCGAAGGCCGTGCCGTCGGTCAAGGCCGAGGCGCCGACAAAGGCCTGCACCGCATCCACGTAATCCGCGATCTCCACCTCGGCCTTGGGTTGCAGGTTCTCGTCCAGGTAGACCGCCGGCGGCACGGCGCGCAACACGTCCGCCGCATCGCGGGAGGAGAAGAAGGTCGCGGTGCGGGCCTTCTGCAGGGACACGTCAGCACCGAATATGGGGGCGTCCCGGGTGCGCAGCATCCCGAGGATGCGGCCGGCACTGTCCACCACCGATACCGTCACCCTGGCCTGGCTGCTCAAGGGCCGGCGAATCTGGGCCCGGGCGCGGTTGGCCACGCCAATGGCCGAACTCAGAATCTGCCGGACCTCTTCCCGGGTCAGCGGGTCGGCGAGCAGGTCGGCATCGGGACCACCGTCGCGGGGCGGATAGCGATTGGCGCCGGTGGCGTCCGCGAACATGAACGCATCCAGGCTGGAAGGGTAGCCCACCGCGGGGACCACACCCGAGTCCGGCTGGCCGAAAGCCGTGCCGGCCCGAATCGAACTGCCGACATACCCTTTCACCGGTATCAGGGAGCCTGAGCCGGCCAGGCTGTCAAAACCCGGCGCCTGGTCGGGGTCCGCCGGCAGGTCGCCGAAGTCCACGTCGGAGAAGCGGAACACCTTGCCCTCCACCGTGATGCGGTCGGCGCGCCGGTCGCGCGGGGCTGCGTAGTCCCAGGTCGCCGCGTAGGCGATCATCTCGTCAATATTGCGGTCGCTGTCCAGAATGTTCTTGTCGATGCTGTAGCGGCCGTCCGCCATCACACCCACGCCACCGACCGGGGTGCCGTTCTTGTACAGCGGGAAACCGCCGGGGTCCGCTGACAGGCCCAGCGGTGAACGCCGCGGGCCCTGGCCCAGCTCACTGCCGCCCTGGGTGAAATCGGAACAGGCCAACTGGCTGAACTGGACCCCGAACAGGGGGCCGCCGGGCTGGTTCTCCTCTCCGGGATTGAAGTGTTCCTGCACGATCTGGTTTGCCGTGCGGGTGGTGAAACCATTGCCCTCACTGGACAGGTAGGCGCCCGTGACCGCCTTGGCAATGGCCCCCAGCGCATCGCCACCAACGCTCGTGGGCAGCACCAGGCCTTCCAGCCCGGTAGTCACCACCGTGGGAAAGTCGGTGCTGATCTTGACGTCCCGGACCCTGCCCGCCATGCGGTACACCGCCAGCACATTGCCCACCCGGTCCACCACCGCGATGGTGGCGTTTTCATTCAGCGCCTCAGCCTGGTGCACCGCCTGGGCGATCACCTGCTGGACATCGGCGACGGTCAGTCGCACACCACCGTCGGCACACTGACCGGTACAGGGGGTATTGTCCTGTGGATCCACCGGGTCGGAGCTGCCCGCGTTGCCGCCGCTGCTGCCGCCGCCACAGGCGGTCAGCAACAACACACATAACAGACCGGCTAAGTTCCTGCTCATTGTCTATTCCCCCCGCATTGCCCCGGCGGCCTTGAAGGCGCCGTGGGGATTGCGTGCTTGTACGGACAGGGTTCCGGTATCCAGATGGAATGCGTGACAGCCCACGCAGTCCACCGCCGAATCCCCCTTCTTGTCATCGTGACAGCCCAGGCAGTTATCCTGGCCCGGTATCAGCACATCACTGGCCACCTCGGACATGGACGCAGTATGGCAGACCTCACAGATCTCGCCCTCGGCCTCCCGGGCCAGCGCCAGGTGCGCCGTGTGATTGAAGCGGCTGAAGGGATACCAGTCGCCGGTGACATTGACCGGCTGCACAAACCAGCGATCGAAGATGTCCTCGAGTCCGGTGTCCAACACCTCGTGGCAGGTGATGCAGCCGGTTTCCACGAACTGGTACTCCGCTTCCTTCATGGCCTCGGCGCGGCCGCAATCCAGGCCGTTACCCTGGCAGCTCGCCGCCGCCTGCCGCTTGCCGGGCACCCGCCGCGGTTTTTGCCCGGCGCGCTCCTTGCGCAGTACCGGGTCGGTGAACTCGCGGATGAAGTGGGCTTCCATCGCCACGATGGCGGCGCGCAGGTCTCCGTGGGGCAGCTCCAGGTCGGGCTCGAAAATATCAAAGCTCAGGCCGTGGCAGCTGCGACAGTGGTTGTCCATGGTTACCGGCTCGAAATGCTCCCCGTCGTCCAGTGCCGTGTGGCAGCTGGCGCAATGGAGCGCTTCACCGCTGGCCTCATCCTGCACTTTTTCGGGGTTCAGGTGCACCTGGTGGTTGAATTTCAGGTTGGACTGTTCAGCCAGCGGACCGCTGCCGCGGCGCACCCGATCGACTTCCCAGCCGTGTGCGGCGCCGGGACCCTGGGGCCGCAACAGGGCCACCCGGAATTCCGGGTGGCCCTCCGCCGTAAAGACATGAGCCGCTTCCATGCCGCTGGCGCCGGGCGCCTGCCACTCCGAGGGGTCCGCGTGACAGTCCACACACAGCCCCTTGTCGCGATTGACCAGCTGCTGCGGTTCGTTGTGCTCCCGGTGACAGGTAGCGCAGCGGATATCGGTAAAGGACGCCCGGTCGTGAATCTCGAGATCGGCGTGCTCCCTGATATCGCGGTGGCACTCCATGCAGGCCTGGTCCTGGACCATGACAAAGGGTTTGGTGTGACAGGCCTGGCAGTCCTCTCCCACGCCCGCTGTGGTGTGCGCGGACACCAGTGGCCCCGATATCCACAGGCCGTCGTCCGGCAGGGGTGACTTGCGCAGGGTATCGGCCAGGTCGTGCTGGAACAGGCCCAGGGCGGGTATCAGCAGGAAGCCGATGAATACCAGTATGGCCAGCACCCAGCTGACCTTGCGGATGCTCCAGGCGCTCTCCGCCAGTTGCAGCCGGCCGTGATCCACCGGGCGCTTGCCGCCTTCTGCAGTAACCTGCAGTGCCAGGTCGAACCCGCCGGGTGGCTGGATCAGTTGCAGCGTGTAGCCGGGCAGCTCGAATACATCCCCCACCGCCAGCTTGGCTGAGCGTACTTCCTTGCCGTCCATGGTCACCCGGGCTTTACGGCTGCTCAGCTTGGCACCCCCGTCGCCCGCCGGATCCAGCTGCAGGGCACCCTCGACTCCCGGCAATTGCACCATCGACTCGGTGCCGAGGGTGAGCGCGTTGCCCTCGTAGTCGGTTTCCAGGGCCTCGCTACCACCCCGGCCAGTCAGTCTGCGAACAAGAAAATACACGGCGCTCTACCAGTAAATGAAAACGGACAGGATGTGGGCGACCAGGGCGACCAGCAGCGCCACGGTCAGCGGTATGTGCACATACAGCCAGATGCGGACCATGCCCTGGAGCTGCACATCCTTGCGCAGCACGTGCAGAATCACCTGGCGCCGGCCGAACAGGCCCAGCAACTCATTCAGAACCTCCGCCTCGGCTTTCTTGCGTGCATCCGGGATGCGCTGGACCAGTGTTTCCAGGATCACCCGCTGCTCCGGGTTGGGAATCGGTTTACCCCCCCCGGAAGGCTGGATTCGGGAGCCGTCGATGGCGCTCAACTGGCGCAGGGTGGAGCCGCCCAGCCGGGTCAGTTCCAGGGCGCTGAGCGCCAGGGCCTGCAGTTCGGCATCGACCCGCTGCACCGCGTCGCGAATCTTCTCGTCCACCGCATCCAGTTCGTCCAGCCAGCGCTCGCGGTCCTTCTCCGCCCGGTTGGTAGACATCATCCGCGGCAGGTGGAGATAGACGTACATGCCGAATACGCCGGAGAAGATCACCCCGCACATGAGAGCGTAGGCGAGCGTATGCACATTCCAGCCAAACTGGAACGCGCAGTGCAGGGTGCCGACCACCAGCAGCATGCTGCCGAGATAGACATGGGCCGAGGTCCAGCCCTGCACGGTGCTGCTGGTGGAACGGTAGCTCCGTTTGCGCACCCCCAGCATCGCCAGCCAGGCGATCAACAGGGCGCCCACGGTACCCAGCATGTACCCCTGCCAGGTGCCGCCGTTGGGGGGTTGACCCGGGCTGAGCCACTGGCTGGCGTACAGGGCGGCACTGAGCAGCCCCAGCAGGAGGGCCAGCTTTATCCAGCGGTAGTTTTTCCAGGTGCGCAGATCGTCCCGCATGGTCAGTGTCCCTCCACCAGATCCGCGAACTGTTCCGGCGACAGGCGGATAGCCGCTCCGGTGGGACAGGCGCGAACGCAGGCCGGTCCGCCTTTCTGCCCGTGGCAGGCGTCACACTTGACCGCTTTCTTTCCGGCATCCTTCGACTCCGCGGTCGGGGTGAAGCCATCCTGCTCACCGGGGCCGGGGCCGCGGCCGAACAGCAGCCAGGACCACAGGCCGGGCTTGGGCTGCGGCTTGTAACTCAACTTGATCGCATCGTAGGGACAGTTGGTCTCGCAGTTGCCGCAGCCGATACAGCTGTCGGTGATGAACACCTCGCCGTTGGGGGAGCGCCGGATGGCATCGGGAGGGCAGTCCTTCATGCAGTGGGGCAGCTCGCAGTGACGACAGGAGATGGGCACGTGCAGGTTCACCAGCGAGGCGCCGGCCTCGCGATTGAGACGGGAGATGCCGCCGTGGGTCTCGGCGCAGGCCCGCTCACAGTTGTCGCAGCCCACGCACAGGGCCTCGTCGATCACCAGGGCGTTGGTCGCCTCGCCCAGGCCCTGCTCCATCAGGAAGCCGATGGCCCGGGCCGCCTCGGGCTGGGAAGCCATGGTGTTGGATTTTCGCAACATCTGGCTGAGCCGGCCCTGCAGGGTGCTGATATGATCGGGCTGGGAATTGACCAGGGCCAGGAACTCGGGCCCGCGCACCAGGATGGTCTCGGTGCGCACCGCCGCGATAGCGGTATCGCGCCGCAGCGGGGCGCCCATCAGCGCCATCTGGCCCACCAGCTCACCCGAGTGGTTCTGGGCCACCACCAGCTCCCGGGCGCCCCGGGTCAGCATCACGGTGCCGGAGCGGATCAGGTGCAGGCAGTCCCCCTCCTCGCCCTCCTCGAACAGGTGTTCGCCGGGCTTGAACTGGCAGGTCTCTACACGGCTGGCGATATCGGCCAGCTGGCCCAGGTCCAGGTTGGGTCGGAACGCTGCCTGCAGGGCGCGCATGATGAACACCTGGTCGATGCCCTTGCGCACCACCTCGTTGGAGTTCATCAGCTTGACCATGATGCGGCGCGGGGTCTCGATCAGGATGCAGTCCTTCCCCACCACCGCGGAGCCCTGCCGCGGCCGGCCGGAGATCAGGCTCATCTCGCCGAAGAACTGGCCCGCCTTGAGGGTATGCCAGGGGCCGTCCTGCTCCAGCTGCATCTTCACCTCGCCCTCAACGATGGTATAGAAGGTGGTGCTGAATTCGCCGTGCTCGTAAATGGGCTTGTCCGCCGCGATAAAATGGGTAGAACGCTCGGTTTCCTCCGGCGCCTGGGCCAGTTCCGCCTCCGGCAGGGTGACGATGATACGGCTTTCTATGATCAATTCGCGGAACGAGAGGGGGTTCATGCGCCGGAACATGGGCACCCGGTCCTGGTACAGGGACAGCACGTCCTCGGCATCCATGACGTAGGGCAGGCCGGAGAACTGATCCTGCAGCAACGGGTAATCGGCGGGCTTGGTGTCCTTGCCGTGGATGTACTCCACCACATCGTAGCCCTGGTTCATGGCCTGCTTGATCAGCGGGTAGCCCCCCAGGGCGCCGATGATATAGAGGCCGGGCACGTTACTCTGGTAGTGGCGGTCCACGTCCGGCACCGCGTCCGCGCTGTCGCTTGAAATCACGATGCCGCAGGATTCCACGAAGCGTCGCGGGGGTACCGTACCCAGGCGGGCGATGATGCGGTGGCACTCGATGCGCTCCTCGCCTTCCAGGGTATTGAGCACGATCGCCCCGGCGCCATTGGGCTCCGAGGGCAGCTCCAGGGAGCTTACCGAAGACTCGTAACGACAGTAGAACTGGTTGCTCTTGTCGTTGATGGCGGCCAGAACGGCGTTCAGGTTGCCGTCCTTGGCGCGGCTGAATTCGTTGCGCCGGTTGACGATATAGACCTTGTTGTACTGCGCGAGGGCGATGGCGTTCTCGATCGCGGCGTCACCGGCACCGACCACCACGATGGTCTCACCCTTGAAGTCCTCCGGGTCGTCCAGGGTGTAGAGCACGAAGTCCGACTCCGCGTCCCCCGGTACGCCCAGGCTGCGCGGGTTGCCCTGGGTACCAATGGACAGCACGATAAACTCTGCCTCGACCACGTCGCCATCCGCCAGGCGCAGGCTGAAGCCGCCGCGCTCGCCCTCGATGGCGCTCACCTCGGCGCCGTAGCGGATATTCAGGCCGCTGTCGATACTGTTCTGCCAGGCGCCGAGAATCTCCTCCCGCTTGCCGGCCACGAAAGGCACCGGCGAGCGCAGGGCGAGAAAGCCCGGCTCGTCCATGACGTGCTTGCCCTTCTGGTACTTCTGGATGGTTTTCGCGAAGGTGTTGAAACCCTCAAGCAGGATATAGCTGGGCTCGGAAGCGCCAGACTCCCTGTCATACTCGGCCGCCCTACCCGCGGCGCTCAGACCTGCCGGCCCCGCTCCAACGATGGCGATATGGTACCGTCCGGGCACGCGCTCTCCTCGTTCATTTATTGTTCTTTACAAATACCGCCACAACCCCATCGAGCGAGGGTGACTGTTACTAATATAGACTGTCTTCAGGAATTACCAAATCAGAGTTTCCATCCAAAGCGAAAAAAATTTGGATTGGTAATTTTTCACATAAGGACTACCGAACTAGCGCGCGAAATTTGATGCAGGCTAAACTCAGCTTCGACCACGCGCCAGCCACACGGCGCAAATCCTGCCGGTAGGGGGCACATCGCGGAATGCGAGTAATCAGAAGGGTCCTGTCGGGCCTGTTATTGGCTGCCACCACGACTGCACTGTCCTGGGGCACAGCCCGGGCGGACGAGATGGTGATCGAGGAGCTGGAAAAGATCTCGCACACCGTGGTCTACGTGAATGCCTTCGGTGAATGGCAAGACAGCGAAGGCAGCGGCTACTACCGCGTCATACTGCTGGATGCTGAGGAAAAATTCCCCCATTCCAAGATTTTCCTGCAGTGGATAGGGGAGGTGGAGGACGAGCAGGGAGAAGACCAGATACTCGCTTCCGCGCCGGTCGTCGAAATCAACAATGCCGGCGTCTACAAACTGTCCGTGCCACGCATCAGCAAGGAGCAGGCGGGCAATGCCATCGAATTGACGGCGATTAACCAGTATTCCGAGACGGTCCAGAACCTGGAAATCTGGCCGGGGGAGCGGGGCCAGTACACCCTGCGGTATCTATCCGAGCCCTATTCGAATACCGTCAATGAAGCCGTGGGGGAGATCCCCCTGTCCCTGGAGTATTACTCGCGCCCCACTTTCTGACCTATAGTTAACTGAATCCCCAACCAGAAAAATCACCGGTTAGCACTACGAGGAGATCGACACCATGAAAAAACTTACCCTGGCCAGCGCCGTATCCGCCGCCGCCCTGCTTCTGACCCAACCGGCTGCTGCCGCGGGTTTCTTCGAGGAAGTGACCTGGGTGCCGCAGATCGGCGTGCAATACAAAAACCTGGAATTCGACCAGAAACTGTTCCAGGACGGGGTGGAAGTCGACCAGGGAGACCTGGATGCCGATGTCCCCTCCCTCGCCCTGTCGTTCACCGGCATCTATAAAAAAGCCTACCTGTCACTCAAGTACGAGCAGAGCCTGAGCGACGCGCACGCCGATTCGGACGTGCCCTTCACCAATGCGTCCACCGAGGTGGAGCGCAGGGATTTAACACTCACCTTCGGCTACAACGTATGGAACAATCTCAACCTGTTTGTCGGTTACATGGAAGGCAAGACCACGTTCACCCCGGAGCCGCGCTGCCCGGTGGACGACTCCCTCGGCAACGGCTCACCTTTTATCTGTGACCTGGACTTCGCCGCCGATACCGGTTTCGAATTCGAGGGCAACCTCGCCCAGGCCCTCCTCACGGAAGGCCGGGGTGACTATGAGCAGGAATACGAGGAAGACGGCTGGTTCGTGGGGGCGGGCTACGCCTGGAGCATCAAGGATACCGGCACCCTGTCGGTCAGCCTGGCCTATGCCGACCTGGACTCGGTATACGAGGATAACTACTTTCCGGAAGACGACGCCGATTTCCGCCTGAAGGGCGATGCCGACGGCTTCAGTCTCGGCATCAACTGGTCCCAGCCGTTGACCAAGCGCCTCGGCTACTACCTTGACCTGCGTACTCACCAGTACGACGCCGACACCAAGGATGACAACGGCAACTTCCCGGGCCTGGAAGCCGAGTCCGAGGAAACCATCACCACGTTTACCGCCGGCCTGCAGTGGTACCTGTAACCGGCTTATTTCGGGGACAGTTTACTTTGTAATTTCGGGAAAACAATTTCGGGGACAGTTCACTTTATTCCCAAAGGGAATAAAGTGAACTGTCCCCGAAATTCCCCGCATCAGAAGACGGAGATGGCCGGACGGTCATCCCCGCCTTCCTCAGCTTCCAGTTTGGATACCTGTTGGTCCCAGTCCTGTACCGCCGGTCCACCGAGTTTGGTCGCCAGCAGGTCATTCATGAATTCCCGGGCCTCGTCGGCGTCCTCATCCTCCAGGTGGATGGTGATGATGGATACGTATTTTTCAATCAGTTTCTGTTCCGACTGGGCCAGGGCAGGGCTTTCGGGATCCACCTTGCGCGCCGACTGAATCTTGTCGTAGGCGTTCTTCAGGGTCCTGCGCGCCTTGTCATTGGAACCGAACATACCCGGTTTTTTATAGGGTGTGGCAGTCAGCGCGTCGGCCGACGCCAGCATTTCCAGTGCCTGCTCCTGCTGCCGCCGGGTGTAGGCCAGGTCTTCCCGCAGCCTGGTCACGTCTCCCGACCGCGGCTGGATTTTGGCCAGTGACGCCAACAGCGTTTCGGCGCTATCGAAATCGCGCTGGCCGATGGCGCTGCGCGTGCGTTCGACCAGTTGACTCGCCTCCCGCTGCTGCTGCTCGGCCTGCTGCCGGGCCAGTTCCCGCTCCCGCGCCAGGCGCGCCAGCCGCTGCTCCTCCTCGGTCTCGCGCCGCGCCGCGGCCTCCTGCTCCTCCTGCAGTTTGCTCAGGCGCATCTGCTCGTCCCGTTCGCGTTCCGCCTCAGCCCGGGCCGCCAGGTCACGCGAGGCCTGTTCGCGCTCGAACTGCTCCCGGGCCACGCGCTGTTCTTCCGCCTTCTTGCGCGCCGCCTCTTCCCGCGCCAGGCGCTCGCGCTCTGCCCGCTGTTGCTCCAACCGCTGCTGGGCGATGCGCTGCCGCTCGGCGTCCTCGCGCGCGATCAGGTCTTTTTCATCCTGCAGCCGCTGCTGCAGGTTCCTGATCTCTGCCGAGCCGGCATTGCCGGCGACCAGTGCGGCAATCGCCCGTTGCGCATCATCGAAGCGACGGGCTTTTATATCCGCCTGGGCGCTGCGGCTGACCTGATCGTACAGCTTCTTCTGCTGTGCCAGCGCCTGCGCATTGTTGGAATCCAGTTCCAGCACCTGGCGCAGACTGTCCAGGGCGCTACTGCCCTTGGGCAGGTAGATATTCCCCCGTGCGGCGGCCAGTTCACTGGCCTTGAGCAGTGCCGCGATCCGCTCCCGGCGGGACTTTTCTTCCGCCGCTTTCTGTTCCGCCAGGTCGCGCGCCTCAATCAATGCGGTTTGCACCGCCGCGTATTGGGTATTGCCCGGCGACAGGATTTTGGCCCGGGTCAGGTTGCGTTCCGCCTCGTCCAGCCGGCCGGCGCGGATTGCATCAGAGGCGATATCGATATAACGCTGGGCCACTTTCTCATAGCCCTCCAGGGCTTCGACATTGGCCGGATCCAGCGCAATGACCTGGTTATAACGGTCGATGGCGTTGTTGTTCTCCGGCGAATTCAGGCGCCCCGCCTTGATGTCCTCGCTGGCCGCGGCCAACAGCGAATTGATCTTGTCCTGGCGTTGCTTGCGCTCCTGTTCCAGTGCCAGGCGCTGCTTCTCCCGCTGCTCCACCAGCAGTCGCTCCTCCTGCAGCCGGGCGTCCTCCAGCTCAGCTTCCGCTTCCATCGCCTTCTCGCTGACCACCGCCAGTTTCGGGTGCTGCGGGTACACCTGGACCGCCGCGTTGATGTAAGCCCTGGCCCGGCCCAGTTCACCGGCGTCGATCTGGGCATCCGCCCGTTCCAGCAAACTGCCGGCGATACTGGCTATGCCCTCACTGGCCACCGGATTATTGGGGTCCAGTGACAGTACTTCCTGGTAGCGTTCGTAGGCGTTGGCCCCGGCAGGGCTGGTCAGGCTGTCGCCCGCCACGAATTCCCTGGCCTCCGCCAGCAGCGTCTCGATTCGACGGGCCCGCTCGGCGGCGATGAGGCTCTGCTGCTGGGCGCCGATCAACTCGGCCCGGCGCACCCGGCGCTGGTCCTTGAGGTCCTGGTCGTCAATGTAAAAATCAATCTGCGAGGCCTGGTTCAGGGTCTCCTTGGCGAGTTGGAAGTCTCCCTCCTCGATAGCCACGCCGGCCTTCTCCAGGTACATACCGTACAACCGCTTGATACTGGCCCGGGCACCGGCATTGCCCGGATCCAGCACCAGCAGACTGGTGAGATAGGCCTGGGCGTTGTCGTCCCCGTCGCCGTACAGGCGCCCCTCTTCGATGGCCTGTTCTGCCAGCTCACTCAGCTCCTGGGCCTTCATGCCGAAATTGCCGCTGCTGCCGAGCTGGCTGATCACCGCCGCCGAGCTGCCCGGACTCGTGGTCTGGCGGGTATCGTTGGCGCTGAACAACCACCAACCGGTCGTGCCCACGCCGACCGTGGCCGCCACGCCCAGGGCAACCATCTTCTGGCGGGCGCTGAACATACCGGTGTGCACCGTGGCATCCCGCGAGGGCTGGACCTTGCGAATACCCGACCCACCGGTACCACCACCGGTCCCCCCGCCGGTGCGGCGCCGGGAACGTCGGCGCGGTGGACCGGTGCGGCCAGCCGGCCTGGGACTCGAGCGCAGGCTAGAGCGGTCGCCGGAGAGGGAACTGCCGCCCTCGCTGCCCCTGTCGGATTCCGGCGCCGAGATCACCACCGTACTATTGATGGCGTGAATCAGTTCGTATTCCTGTTCCTCCAGGTCCTCCAGGGCATAAATCATCTCGGCCCCATCCTGGAACCGGTCTTCGGGTCGCTTGGCCAGGGCCTTGTCGATAAACCCCTGGAAGACGGCCACGTCGCCGGGCAGGCGCGGAATGGGGCTGCTGACGTGCATGATGCCGGTGGACACCGCCGAATCGCCCTGGAACGGCACACTTCCGGTCAGCATCTCGAAAAATATCACCCCCAGGCTGTACAGGTCGGAGCGACCATCCAGGTCCGCCGCCTGGGCCTGTTCCGGGCTCATGTAGTTGGGCGTACCGATCACCGTGCCCACACGGGTCATCTGGGTGGTGGAGTCCGTCTGCTTGGCGATGCCGAAATCACACACCACTGCGGTGTGATCTTCCCGCAACAGGATGTTTTCCGGTTTGATATCCCGGTGCACGAAGTTGCGCCGGGCGGCGTAGTTCAGGGCGCTGGCGATCTCTTTCACCATGCGGATGGCTTCCGCCAGTTCCAGGCCCTCGCGCATCAGGGTCTTGAGGTCTCCCCCCGGGAGGTACTCCATGGACAGGTAGTGATAATCGCCGTGGCGGCCCACATCGTAAACGGGCACGAAGTTCGGGTGGCTGAGTTGGGCGACGATGCGGGCTTCACGCAGGAAGCGCTCACCGAAACTGGGATCTGACAGCAGGTGCGGCGCCATGACCTTCAGGGCGACCTTGCGCTGGAAGTTGGTCTGCTCCGCAAGGAAGATGTTGGCCATGCCACCTTTGCCCAGGCGTTTGATGACCGTGTAGCCTGGTATTTCCGGGAATTCCATACCAGCGTTTAACCCCGTGCGTTTGTTATCGCGGCGTCCAGATGCAAATCATAATAAAGAAGCTAAACTATAGCACCTATTCGTCAAAAAAAGGGAGCACAGCCAGGCATGCGCCTTGAGGAGGCTAGGGCCATTCTTCGCCTGGGGCACGACGCGGACCTGGACCAGGCCGAGGAAGCGTTTGTCACCCGGCAGGCGGCGATCCAGGGGGAACTTGACCAGCTGAGCGAGAAATCATCACTGGCTGCCGCCCTGCGAGCGGAGCTGGACAAGCTGGATACGGCGATCGCGTTGCTGCGCGACCCCCCGGACCCGGACGCCACCGTGATCGCCGAGGCGGTGTCACTGGACGACACACCCACCGAGGTCATGCCCGCGGTCGAGGCCTATTACGACCGCGATGCCACCATCGTCAATACGGAACCGGATGCCGGCGATTCCCGGCCGGCGCCTGCCGCTGACCCCGATCCCGATCCTGACGCGACCGTGGTGGTCGAGCCGGCCGATCCGGATATCACACTCATCGGCAGTCACGTCGATTCGCGACCGCAACCCGAAGTGCCGGCCATTGAGCCTGAAAAGAAGGTCCCGTTGTCCTGGCTCCTGGGTGGTGGCGGCGCCCTGCTCGCCGTCCTGCTGGCCGTCTTCCTGATGCTGCCCGGGGAGGACGAGCCGTCCCAACCAGCGGCGCCTGCGACCGCCCTGCAGCCCCGGGCCAAGGTCAGCGACCTGCCCGAGTCGGTGCAGATGCGGGTGCTGGGCGCTCGCTGGCTGACGGCCATAGACCAGTTGCAACAGGCCCGCGACCGGTTGATGCAGGCACTGATGAACGCCGGCGAGGATGACCAGGGTCGCGCCTTCCGGGAACAGGTCATCAATGAGGATGAACTCGCCGCCCTGACCCGCACCCTGCGCACACCGTTCCCGGGCGCACAGGGGCTGGAGGCCACCAATGCCGCCTTTGCCGACCTCACCGAGCAGCTCCAGGACGCACGACAGCGCGTGAGCCGGATGGAGGCACTCGCCACGATGTCGGAGGCGCAGGAAGATTCTGCCCCGCCTCCGCCGGCGGAGACCGCTCCCAAAGAAATTGCTCCCGGAGAAACTGCGCCGGAAGAGACTGAAGCGCCGGTCTCACCCGGTGCAGGAACCCCCGACATTCCCGTCTACCAGGAGCGCGGGACGGATACCGCTCCACCCCCGGCAACTGAACCTGAAACCTCAGACGCAACCGCAACCGCAACCGCAACCGCAACCGCAGCCGACATCGAGGGCGAACCTGAAGCCGTTGACCTTGCCCTGGAACCGGCTGGAGAGAGCCCGAGCGCAGAACAGCAGGAGGCCGAGGCCCTGTTTACCGCGGGCATGGAAGCGGTAAGCCGGGAGCGACTGACCCGCCCGGAGGGAGAGAGTGCGCTGGATTATCTGCATGCGATCAACGAGGTGGATCCGGACAGCCCACGCGGCCCGGAGTTGCGCGAGGCGATCGAGCAGCGTTTCCTGCGAGTGATAAACCGGGCCGTGGCGGAGCGGCAACCGGACTGGGCGGACACGCTGATCCGGCGCGCTGTCCAGGTCCTGGGGGGCAGTGCCGGGCTGCGCGCCGCCGGCGACAGGGTCGTCGCGTTGCGCGAGCAACTGGCCGAGCAGCGCCTGCAACCCGGCCAGGTGGTGGAGGAGGTGAGCGGATTCCCCATGGTGGTTTTGCCTACCGGCAGTTTCACGATGGGCACACCGGAAGACAATAACGCGCTGCGCAGCCTGTTCGCGGGGATCGGCGGCCTGTTCGGCAACCTCATGGCCGGACCGGGCAAACGCTACGAGCCCGCGTCCGAGCAACCCAGCCACGTCGTGAATATCACCCGACCCATTGCCTTCGCCCGCAGCGAGGTGACAGTGGGACAGTTCCGGCGTTTCGTCGAGGCGACCGATTACGTCACCGATGCAGAGCGGCGCGGGGAGGTCGATATCCTGTTCGGTGACCGCGACACGACAATCGGGGGCAGGAACTGGCGACACGATTACCTGGGGCTACCGGCACAGGACAATGCCCCCGTGATCCACGTGTCCTACAACGACGCCGACGCTTTCGCCCGCTGGCTGTCGAAACAGGCCGGGGCGCGATACCGCTTGCCGAGCGAGAGTGAGTTCGAGTATGCCGCCCAGGCCGGCACCGGCAGCATCTATCCCTGGGGCGACGGTAACCCGCCCGGCGGATACGACAACTTCCGTGGCGACGGGGACGAGCCAACCACCGGCTGGCAAAGCCTGGGCCGACGCTCCGGCGTGCGGGAGGTCAGAAATTACAGCGACGGCTACTTCGGGCCTGCTCCGTCCGACAGTTTCCAGGCAAATCCCTTCGGACTGAAAAACCTGATGGGCAACGTCTCGGAGTGGACCGCCGACTGTTACCTGCCCGATTACAGCGACAAAGACGACAGCCAGCAGGCTCGCGACCTGGAAGCTTGCGAGGAACGCGTGATACGCGGCAATGCCTGGGGCACCGACGCACGTTTCCTGCGCGCCAGCTGGCGTTTGGGACAGCCTCCCGAGATCGGTTCAAATACCGTGGGCTTCAGGCTGGTCCGGGAGATCGAACTCCCGGACTCCTGAGGGGCCCGACCTGAACGGCCGAACCTGCCCGCGGGATCAGATTACGCCGTAGGCCAGCATGGCATCCGCCACCTTGATGAAGCCGGCGATGTTGGCGCCCTTCACGTAGTTGACGTAGTCCCCTTCCTGGCCGTGCCGGGCACAATCGGCGTGAATTCTCTTCATGATGGCCTGCAGGCGCTCCTCCAGTTCCTCGGCGCTCCATGCCATGCGAATGGAGTTCTGGGTCATCTCCAGGCCGGACACGGCCACGCCGCCGGCGTTGGCGGCCTTGCCGGGACCGTAGGTCACCTTGGCGTCCTGCAGTATCTTGATGCCCTCTACCGTGGTCGGCATGTTGGCTCCCTCCGACACCGCCTTGCAGCCATTGGCCACCAGGGTCTTGGCGTCCTCCTCGTCCAGTTCGTTCTGGGTGGCACAGGGAAAGGCCAGGTCACAGGGAACACCCCAGGGGCGCTTGCCCTCGTGGAACTCGCATCCGAACTTGTCCGCATAGACGGAAATCCGGCCGCGCAAGTCGTTTTTCAGGTGGATGACGTATTTCAGTTTCTCCGCGTCGATACCGTCCGGGTCGTAGATGAAACCGGAGGAATCGGACAGGGTTACGACCTTGCCGCCCAGCTGGTTGATTTTCTCGGTACAGTAGGTTGCCACATTGCCCGACCCGGAGACCGCGCAGGTCTTGCCTTCGATACTGTCGCCCTGGTGCTTGAGCATCTCCTCCATGAAGTAGGCGTTTCCGTAGCCGGTGGCCTCGGTGCGGATCAGGCTGCCGCCGAACTCCAGCGCCTTGCCGGTCAGCACCCCGGTGAACTCATGGGCCAGTCGCTTGTACTGGCCGAACATGTAGGAAATCTCCCGCGCACCGACGCCGATATCCCCCGCGGGCACGTCCGTGTCGGGGCCGATATATCGCCATAGCTCGGTCATGAAGGCCTGGCAGAAGCGCATGACCTCGCGGTCCGACTTGCCCTTCGGATTGAAATCCGCGCCGCCCTTGCCGGCGCCCATCGGCAGGGTCGTCAGGCTGTTCTTGAAGGTCTGCTCAAACCCCAGGAACTTGAGGATGCTCAGGTTCACGGAGGGGTGGAAACGCAGCCCGCCCTTGTAGGGTCCGATGGAGTTGTTGAACTGCACCCGGTAACCGCGGTTGACCCGGATATGGCCTTCGTCATCCTCCCAGACCACCCGGAACATGACGGTACGGTCCGGCTCGGTCATGCGTTGGATGATGCCCGCCTGCTGGTAACGCGGATTTTCGAGGATATAGGGAATCACCGATTCCGCCACCTCGTACACCGCCTGGTGAAACTCGGGCTCACCGGGGTTACGCTTGACCAGCCCTTCCATGAAGTGCTCCAGCGACAGATCGTCGTACATGACTTACTCCTTACTTGTTGTTATACCGCTCGTTGCCGGACAACCTGGATGGGTCCGGATGCAGAACTATAGTAAAGACTGTAATTCTGGATTTGTCGAAATCGTTATAGCAGTTTTTCCACTTGCCGCCAGGAGTGCTCCAGCATGGTGCGGGCTCAGGAGGGACGGGCCACGAAAAAGAAGTCGCCCACCTCGTCGCCAGCGCGCTTGATCGCCTTGAACTCCGGGTCCAGTTCAGGCCGTCGGCTTTCCAGTTTGTCCAGCAGCTGCAGGAACAGGGCCGGGCCGGTCAGCACCGAGGAATTCTCCTGCAAAGCCTCGACAAAGGCATCAGCGAACACCGAACCGTCGCCCTGGCCCTCTGTTTTCAGCGGAAAGTCCTTGCCCGACGTCAGCAGCAGGCGCGACTTGTTGGGAAAGCGCAGCGACACGTAGGCTTCACTGCTCAGGCTGGCGGGGTCACTGACCAGCAGGAACCCGGGGTTGTCAGCCAGCAGTCCTGCATAGGAGGAATCAGACACGACAATGATGCGCTTCGCCTTCATCCGCGCCAGGTGGCTGCTGATCTGCGAAGTGGGCACCCAGTAGGTGTCGTTGGGGGGCTGTTCAGCATTCACCGGTAACCAGTAGCCTGTCTCGTAGCTGCCCGCCTGGCGGCGATTGCCGTGCCCGGAGTAGTAAATCAGCAGGTTGTCGTTTTCCTGCAGTTCCTCGTTAAGCTGGTTCATGGCCTGCAGCACCGAGGCATCGTCGCCGTTCGCCAGCATCCGCACCCGGAATCCGTAGTGGGACTCCAGCACATCGCGCACCTTGGCGGCATCGGACAGCGGCGTGACCAGGTCGTCGAGGTAGCGGTAATCCGCATTGCCGATGATCAGCGCGTAGTAGCGTCCGAAGTTCTTACCGGCCAGGGAGACTTCCTCGGCCTCGGGCAGCATCGGCGCCGGTTGTGCGGGTGCCGCGGCCGGGGTCTGGGCCACTGGGGCCGGCGTCGGCGCCGGCGCGGGCTTCGCCGCGGCCCGGGCGCGCAGGCGTTCTATTTCCGCTGCCGACTGCGCTGCAGCCGCCGCCGCGCCCTCGGCGCGGGCCGCTGCCACCGCCTGTTCCCGACGTTTGACATTCTCCTCGGCCTGGGCAATCAGCGCCCGCTGGGAGTCCGACCGATAAACCAGGCTGTCATCGGAGATGCCCCAGGCCTTGCGGTACCAGTTGAGCGCCAGGGCCTTGTCCTGCTCCACCCCCTTGCCGGTTTCGTACAGGGTACCCAGGTTGAACTGGGCGCCCTTGTGACCCTGCTCGGCGGCGCGTCGGTACCACAGCGCCGCGACTTCGTAATTGGGCTCCGTACCCAGTCCCTGCTCGAAAATCTCACCCACGGTATTCTGGGCTTCCGCATCGCCCTCTTCCGCCGCCGGCAGCCACACCTTCAACGCCGTCTTGTAATCGGCCCGGTCGTAAGCCACGTACTCGCCGCCGCGGATGCGACAGTCCTGGGCGGTGGTTCTCACCGGCCGCCGCGGTGTCATGTAGGTGGTATTCCCGAGCTGGCGCACCTGGCCGGGGAGCAGGCAATCGACGATATACAGATCCTTGACCTTGGCGCCCTCAGGCACCGCCACCTGGGTGCTCTGGCCACCACAAGCCGCAAGCAGGCAGGTCAGCAGCGCCAGCCAGCCGAGCCCTGGATTCACCGTGATGCCGCGAGATTTCTTCACCATACCCAGCCGCCCGATCTTGTCTTTATAGTCCGAAAAAGGTAGTTCATAACCACCCGTTACACAAACCGTGTGCCGCGCGTCGGGTCACTCCCCGACCGGTCGCGACAACCCGCCCTAGTAGGGCTTGTCCCAGCGCAGGCCAATGGCAAAACCGTCCCTGGAATAGTTCTCATAGGCGCTGTAGAACCGGTAGCTGAGGAAGCCGGAGAAGCCCATCTTGAACTGGCCGGACAGGTTCAGGCTGGCGTCGATGAAACTGGAATCGCGGCCCTCGGTCTCCATCACAATGCGCTGGCTCTGCAGCAACTCCTCATCAAAAGGATTGTGAATGAGCCGCAGGGCGATCTCCTCACCCTCGTCCTCGGTCTCCATCACCCAGGAAGCGCGGACCCCGGGTATCAGCACGCCAAAACTGGTATTCCAGATGTAATCCGCCTGGAAACCCAGGTGCGCCCGAAGGGATTTGTAATCGCGATCCTCAACCTGGAAATTCCAGGCCTTGGATCCCGGCCCGCGGGTGACTTCGTCAAAGCCGTCAATACTGCCGTCGAGATAACCAATCGAGGCAATCGGCCCCAGGCGCCAGCTGCCCCGGTTGAACATGTAGCCGGTGTTGAAGCCGATAAACACCTGGTCGCCGTCGGTGCTGGACTTCTGGGTGGTATCGAAAGTGCCATTCACGTCCCGGTAAATGATCCGCCGGGTCAGGTCGAAGCTCGAGCTGCCGTAGCTGACCAGGCCGTCGAGGTACCAGTTGCCGGTCAATTGCCAACCGCCGTACAGTGACAGCGCCCAGTTATCGATGTCAGATTGGCCGGCCTGGCCCTCGTAGTCGACTTCCACCTCACCGAAGGAGGCCGAGGCCCCCGCGAAAAAACTGTCGCTGAAGCGGTAGTCGCCACCCAGGGTGACGCTCCAGGCGTCAAAGTCGTAGCCCGATTCCAGCGCCGTTTCGTCCTTGTCGCCCACGTTGATGTCGCCCTGCAGGAACAGACCCAGCTTGCCGAAGTCGACGAAGGAATCCTCCCCGGCGGCCATGCCCAGCAGGCCCTCGAAGGCCGACTGCAGGACCTGCCCGGGAATGACCTGGTCACCCGCCCGGATATTCAGGCCGCTGACCGACACACCGCGACCACCGCCCGCGGCGACCTGGCGCAGGCGCGCGCCCAGGTGTTCGTGCTGGGACGCGGTCAGTTCCACCACGTAATCCAGCAGTGCCGCCAGTTCAGTCAGGGAGATGGCCCGCAGGGCCTCGGTGGCCTGGTCTTCGCTCGTGCCGCCGTCCTTCAGGCCGACACAGGCATCCAGCAGGTCCCGCTGTCCCGGGGTGAGGTCAGCCACGTCATCCGCACCCAGCAGCAGGGGACAGACCTCGTCGATGCGGGCGGCCAGGGCCCGTTCCGGCGCACTCAGGCCCGGCAGTTCTTCCAGGTCGGAGCCGAAGTTCTGCTCCACCGAGCAACCGTCGGCATCCACCTCGGTATCCGGGGGCGTGTCGGGACACAGGTCATCGGCGTCCGAGACACCGTCCAGGTCGCCGTCACGCTCGGAATCGGCGCAGCCGACTTCATCCACCTCCGCACCCTCCGGGGTGGCGGGGCATTCGTCCACGGCGTTGCTGACGCCGTCCCCATCCCGGTCCAGTTGCGATTCGCTGCAGCCCGAGGCATTGACCGCCTCGCCCTGGGGTGTTCCGGGGCAGGCGTCGCTGGCGTCCGGCACCCCGTCCAGGTCTTCATCGCCGCCCGGTTCGGGTGGCGGTGGTGGCGGTTCTTCCAGGGGGCAGCCAGCGCCGTCCACCGCGGTCCCGGCCGGGGTGCCCGGGCACTGGTCGTTGGGCGCGAATACGCCGTCGCCGTCCACATCCCCCTCGAATGCCGCGCTGACCGCCCGCGGCCCGTTCACGGTGACGCTGCAGCCGCCGGTGCCGCTGCAGCCCTCCCCGGACCAGCCCAGGAACGCGGCATCCGGAAAGGGTGAGGCGCTCAGGCTGACCACCGTACCCTCCTGCACAATGGTCGTGCACTGGCCGGGGCAACTGATGCCGTCGCCGAGCACGGTGCCATACTCGCCGCCGTCGACCGTGACGGTGAGTGGCCACTGGGGGGTGGGCGGGGTAATCTGGGTAAAGATCAGGGTGACGCTGGGGGCGATCGAACCCACCGGTATCGTAAACGTGCATTCATTGAACTGGCCCGGCGCGCAGGATGGACTGAAACCCGAGAACTGCCAGCCCTCGTCGGGTACCGGGAAAATCGTGACGAAGTCGTCGACCTCGTTGAAATTTTGAAAGAAGCAGGCGGTATTGTCCTGGTTGCAGATTACCTCGGAAAACTCCGGCCCTCCGAGATCAAAGCTACCGGCGCCCACCACCTGCAGCGACAGGTCAGCTGATGCCGAAGCACTCCACAGTACGAAGCCCAGAATGAGCCCTTTAAAAAATCGGCCCACTGCCCCATGACATACAGCATTCATCGCTTTATGTTCCCCTGATCCCCTGTTATCCACCCGGCCTGCATGCCCCGCTGCCGGTCGCCGCACCGCTCCGTTTATACTGGTAAAAATTTCCGGAGCAGGCTGACTGTATTGTTCATTGTTTTAATCTGGTACGGCCGAAACCATAGAGCAGCGCGGTGCTTTTATCAATCGTTGACTGTCACTTCGTTGACTTTTGCAGCCCTGCTGCTGGCCGCCTGCGCCAGCCCGCGCGGTCTGGACTCCTGGGCAACAGAGCAGGATTGGACGCAGGCGCGGCGTAATGCACAGGGTTTTGAACTGGCGCTGCTGGACAAAAGAGCAGCCGGCCGGCAGGAGACTCTGCACGTCTACCTGGGCGGCGACGGCCGCCCCTGGCAAGGCAGGCAACCGGCCCGCGACCCCACCGGCAGCAGCGACCTGATCCTGTCACTGCTGGCCGCCGACCCCGCCCCTGCCCTCTTCCTGGGTCGGCCGTGCTATCACCTGGACTCCATGCCGCCGGCCTGCACACCGGACCTGTGGACCAGCGGCCGCTATTCGGAACAGGTATTGGGGGTTTTGCAGGACGCGCTGGCGGGGATCATCGCGGCCCGCGGGGTGCGCCGGCTGACCCTGGTGGGCTACAGCGGCGGCGGGGTACTGGCGGTCCTGCTGGCGCCCCGTCTCCGGGGATTGGAGGCGGTACAGGTACTGACCGTCTCCGCCAACCTGGATACGGCAGCCTGGACCGGATTTCACGGGCACCTGCCGCTAAGCGACTCCATCAATCCCGCCGAGCAGGCGCCATCCGGCGTGTCCGCCGTGCACTGGCACGGCGGCCGCGACCGCGTGGTGCCACCCACCACGCTGACGCGCTACCTGGCGCGCCACCCCGGCGCGCAGATGCACTGGGTGGAAGCGTACGATCACCGCTGCTGCTGGCCCGAGCTCTGGCCACAGGTGTTGCAGAGCCTGCCCGGGTCCTGAGTTACTTCGCCAGGTCCGCTGCCAATTGTGCCCGCAGTTCCCTCAGGCCCTCGTGATTGGCCAGGTACTCGTTGCCCGAATAGCCGTCGATCAGCTTCAACAGATAGCCTTTCTGCCGCGCCGACTCCATCCGGGCGGCAGCCTGGACCAGACTTTCCACCACCATATCCAGGCCTTCTTCGGCATCCGCGTTGCGCGGGTGTAATTCGTACGCGGCCATAAAGTACCGCGAGGCGCCGTCCCAGTCCTGGATGTCTGCCGACTGCCGGCCCAGGGTCAGGTTCTCGGTAATCTGCTGCTGTTGCTGCGGTGGCAGGTCATCGAAGGCAACCGCCGGGCCTTCCCGCTGCGAGGCCATGTAGGCAAACACCCCGGAGCTGATGGTCAGGGCCACGATGGCCCCGATCAGCACCCGGTTGCGCGTGCTGACCCCGGAGAACTCTTTCAGGAACTGTTCCGCCGAGGCGGTGCGGTTCTCGCGCTTCAGGGCGATAGCGCGGTTGATGGCGCGCATCTGGCTGCGCTTGAGCCCCTTGATCGGCTCCGGCTTGATTCCCTCTTCCAGCGCCTTGGCGGCATTCTTGCCGTTATAGGGGTGCTTGCCCGCAAACAGCTGGTAGGCCATCAGGCCCAGGGCGTAAATATCGTCCGAGGGGTGGGGGTCGTGCCCGCCCTGCAGCATCTCCAGGGAGGCGTACTTCAGGGTCAGGGCGCCCAGTTCGCCGGCGTCGAAACTGTCCTTGGCGACCGCGTCGTCCATAATCCGGGCGATACCGAAATCGAGAATCTTGACCCGCCCGTCCACCGTGACGAACACGTTGTCCGGTTTGAAATCCGAGTGCACCAGGCCCCAGCTATGGGCGTAGGCCAGGCCCGCGGCCATCTCCTCGACCAGATCGACCTCGGTGGGCTTCTTGCCCTCTTTGTACTGGACCTTTTCCCAGCCTGACAGGGCGTCGCCCTGCAGCATCTCCATGGTCATATAGACCCGGTCACCGTCACGGTCGAAGTCGTATACGGTCACCACATTGGGGTGGGCCAGCTGCTGCGATTTCTTGGCCTCACGCTGCAGGCTGATCAGCGCGGCCGGGTGGCGGCTGAACTGCTCACCCAGAAACTTGATCGCCACATAGGGATCGTCGTCCCGGGCTTCCTCCTTGCGCAGGTCGCGGGCCATGAAGACCTCGCCCATGCCGCCCTTGCCCAGGCGCTTCTCCAGCACGAAGCGATCCCTGACAATAAACTTGCCCGCATCCGGGCCGGATTTGATGATCCCGGTCCGCGGGCCCGTGGACGCCGCCGCAGCACCAGGGTCGACACCCTGTACCAGGGTGGGGCTGGTAATGCCCGTGGTGTAACCCCGGGTGCCCGTCCGATTGCTGTCGCCTCCCTCCGGCACCACCTCGGTGGCCTGGTCCAGCATTACCTGGGTGGCCTCATCCGGCAACTCGGTGATATCGGGATCGTCCTCCTCACCCAGTACCATGGTCGGATCTACCATGGCCGTTATGTCCCGATCCGGGTCGTCGGCGTCGTCCCCGTCATCGGTGAGCACCACGGTGTCATCGACCATGCGGGTGATATCCCGGTCCGGGTCGTCGGCCTCGTCCCCGTCGTCGGTGAGCACCACGGTGTCATCGACCATGCGGGTGATATCCCGATCCGGGTCGTCGGCGTCGTCCCCGTCGTCGGTGAGCACCACCGTGGGATCGACCATGCGGGTGATGTCCTCCTCGTCCTGCTGCATGACCACGGTCGGGTCAATCGTGGACTGGCCCTTGTTGGCAGGCTTCCTGGGGGAGACCGTCTTGGCGTCGTTCTTATCACTCATGGACTATGTATAAATCACTTGGGCATCGAGTACAAACTAGTCGATGGCCGCCAGCGCCTCGCCCAGGCGTGAAACCGGCAGTACTTCCATCCCGGTCGGCGCTGTTTTTGGCGCGTTGCCACGGGGCACGACAGCACGGCGGAAACCGTGCTTGGCCGCTTCGGCCAGGCGTTCCTGGCCCGAGGGTACCGGCCGGATCTCGCCGGACAGGCCGACCTCACCGAAGATGACCAGGTCCCGCGGCAGCGCGCGGTCGCGGTAGCTGGACACGATGGCCAGCAACAGGGCCAGGTCAGCACTGGTCTCCAGTACCTTGACCCCGCCCACCACATTGGCAAACACGTCCTGGTCCCCCAGCTGCAGGCCGCCATGCCGGTGCAGCACCGCCAGCAGCATGGCCAGCCGGTTCTGCTCCAGTCCCACCGCCACCCGGCGCGGGTTGTGCAACTGGCTGTCGTCAACCAGGGCCTGGATTTCCACCAGCAGGGGCCGGGTCCCCTCCCACACCACCATCACCGCGGACCCGGAAGCCGGCTGGTCGGAGCGGTCGAGGAAAATAGCCGATGGGTTCTTCACTTCCCGCATACCGCGGTCAGTCATGGCAAAAATACCCAGCTCATTGACTGCGCCGAAGCGGTTCTTCTGGCCGCGCAGGGTCCGGAACCGAGAGTCATCCGAACCCTCCAGCAGGATGGAGCAATCGATCATGTGTTCCAGCACCTTGGGACCGGCCAGGGAACCATCCTTGGTCACGTGGCCCACCAGGAACAGCACCGTCCCGGACAACTTGGCAAAACGGGTGAGGTAGGCCGCGCACTCGCGAACCTGGGACACATTGCCCGGCGCCGAGGTCAGCTCCGCCGTGTGCACCACCTGGATAGAATCCACCACCAGCACCCTGGGCTGGTACTTCTCGGCCGCTGCGACAATGGTCTCGACATTGGTCTCAGACATGAGCTTCAGCCGGTCCGTGGGCAGGCCAAGGCGCGCCGCGCGCATGGCCACCTGCTGCAGGGACTCCTCGCCGGTCACGTACAGGGCCTCCATGCCCGACGCCAGGTGACACATGGTCTGCAGCAACAGGGTACTCTTGCCCGCCCCCGGGTTGCCCCCAACCAGTATCGTCGAGCCGGGCACCAGGCCGCCGCCCAGCACCCGGTCGAACTCCTCCGCTCCGGAGGAAAACCGGGGCAGGTCCTGCAGGTCGATATCTTTCAGCACCCGCGCTTCTGACAGGGCCCCGGCAAAGCCGACACGTGCGGCACCGCCGCCGGCGCGGCCAGAACCGGACCGGGCAGGTCCCAGTTTCACCTCGCTGAGCGTGTTCCATGCCCCGCAGTCGGTGCACTGCCCCTGCCACTTGCTGTAGTCCGAGCCACAGTCGTTACAGACATAGGCAGTTTTCTGTTTCGCCATGCTCACTCCCAAAATCGGGGACAGTTTACTTAATTCCCCTGCCTGGAGCAGTGGAGGCGCAATTTTTTTTGCGATCAGTTACGCGCACAGCTGCGAATTAAGTAAACTGTCCCCTTTATTGCCGTGTACCCGTCACCATGTCCGACTCCTCCCTTGTGCCCGAACGCCAGCTGGTCTTTTCCCCCGGCCTGGCGGCGACTATCGGGCTGGAGGAAGCCATTATGCTGCAGCATCTGCAGGCCCTGTACGAGCACCACACACCGCAGCAGAGAAACGGCTTCGCCTGGTTGAGCGTGGAGCGGGACTACCTGCTGCGCAGTCTGCCCTTCTGGGACGCGGCCGCCCTGCACCGGGTCTGCCGCTGCCTGGTGGACAAGGGCGTCATCCTGGTCGAGTCACCCCCCCTGCACAGCGCCGAACGCCTGGTATTTGCCCTCAACGAGCGCCGCCGCAAAGCGCCACACACCGCCATGTCCACCGAGCCGCCGCCCACGCGCCGCAGCGCCTCGCCCCTGCCCGCGAACTGGTGCCCCAGCGAGGACCTGCTGCAGCTGCTGGCGCTGAATCACAACATACCGCGCCAGTTTGCGCTGGACCAACTGGAAGATTTCATCTTCTACTGGCGCGAGCGGGGTGAGACCCACCACGCCTGGGAGAACAAGTTCCGCCAGCACGTCACCAACAACTGGCGCCACCACCAGCAGCGGGAAGCAGAGACCTTCCGCCTCAGCCAGCCGGCGCCGCTGGACCGGCACTGGCGGCCCAGCGCCGACGCCCTGGAAATCCTGACCCGCAGCGGCGTCGATCCCGGCTTTATCGACGAGGCCATCCCGGAATTCGTGCTGTACTGGCACGAGCGCGGCAGCGCCCCGAAAGAGCTTAACTCCAAATTCATCCAGCACATCCGGGTACAGTGGGCCAAGTACAGCAGCAGCCTGGCGCACCCCACCGAGCCGCAACGCATCAGCGAACACTGGCAACCCTCTGAGGACGTGTTCGATATCCTGCGCATGTCCCATATCGACATCGAATTCGCCCGCTCGCTGCTACCGGAATTTATCATCTACTGGCGCGATTCGAACCAGGCGCATGCCTCCTGGAACAGCAAGTTTCTGCAGCATGTAAAATACCACTGGGCCAAGCGGCACAAACTCACGCAATCGGAATCAGAACATGGCGGACAGCCGGGAACTCATTCAACAGGCCGCACACGCGATCGAAGCCTCGCAGAAGACCTCAGCGACACCAGCTGGGCCGACTGAAAAGGGTCGCCGCAAGGCCAGCGAGGCGGAAATCGAGGCCATCAACCAGGTGTTTGCCCTGTTCCGCCTGAACTACCACAACCAGTTTTACGCCGCCTACCCGGACGAGAGCCAGTTGGCCCAGGTCAAGCGCTTGTGGCTGGAGTCCCTGGCGGATTACCCGGTGGCGCAACTGCTGCGGGGGGCCAAGCACGCCATTGAGCACAGCGAGTACCTGCCCACCCTCAAGCGCATGCACGAAAGCTGCCGCGCAGGCCTCACCGAACTGGGCCTGCCGTCCCCGCGCGACGCCTTCGTGGAGGCCTGCCAGGCCAGCTCTCCGCGGTCGGCCCAGGCCTGGTCACACCCCGCGGTGTACCTGGCCGGGCGTGACAGCGACTGGTTTTTCCTCGCCAACAACCCGGAGCGGCTCACGTTCCCGGTTTACCGGGAACACTATCAGCGCTGGTGCGCCCGCGCCCTGGCCGGCGAGACCCTGGAGGTACCGGCACCGGCGGCGCTGGAGCAACAGCCGGCAGAACCCCTGACCCCCGAGCAGCAACTGGCGGCACTGAAGAAACTGCGGGAAGAAACCGGCCTCTGATCAATGGTCGTCGTAATGGCCCCGGGCGAGGTTCTCAAAACGGGTGAACTGCCCCATGAAGGCCAGCCGGCAGCTGCCGATGGGGCCATTACGCTGCTTGCCGATGATGATCTCCGCGATGCCCTTGTCGGGTGACTCCTCGTTGTACACCTCGTCGCGGTAGATGAACATGATGACGTCTGCGTCCTGCTCGATGGCGCCCGATTCACGCAGGTCCGAGTTCACCGGGCGTTTGTTGGGCCGTTGCTCCAGGGAGCGGTTGAGCTGGGACAGGGCCACCATGGGGCACTCGAATTCCTTGGCGATCGCCTTGAGGCTGCGCGATATCTCGGAGATTTCCGCCGTACGCCCCTCGGAGGAACCCGCCACCTGCATCAACTGCAGGTAGTCCACCATGATCATCCCCAGCGGGCCGTGCTCCCGCGCCACCCGGCGGGCGCGGCTGCGCACCTCGGTCGGGGTCAGGGCGGGCGTGTCGTCGATGTGCAGGTTGACGTCCTTGAGCTTGGTCACCGCAGTGCTCAGCTTCGGCCAGTCCTCCTGTTCCAGTTTGCCCGTGCGGATGCGGGTCTGGTCGATGCGGCCGAGAGAGGACAGCATACGCACCACCAGCTGGTCGGCGGGCATCTCCATGGAAAACACCAGGATGGGTTTGTCCTGGGCCAGCACCGCGTTCTCCACCAGGTTCATGGCGAAACTGGTCTTGCCCATGGAGGGGCGGCCGGCGACGATCACCAGGTCCGAGGGCTGCAGGCCGGAGGTCTTGCTGTCCAGGTCGGCAAAGCCGGTGGTCAGGCCGGTGATATCGCCGCCCGAGGTGAAGAGTTCCTCGATGCGGCCGATCGCTCTCTCCAGTAGGGGGTTGACCTCCTGGGGGCCGCCCGCCTTGGGGCCCTGCTCGGAGATCTGCATGATGCGACGCTCGGCCTCGTCGATCAGTTCCCCGGACTTGCGGCCCTCGGGATTGAACCCGCTGTCGGCAATCTCCTGGGCGGCCTCGATCAGCTTGCGCAGCGCCGCACGCTCGCGCACCACTTCACCGTAGGCGCGGATATTCGAGGCACTGGGGGTGTTGTGCGCCAGCTCCGCCAGGTAATTGAGACCGCCAGCGGATTCGAGTTCGCCGCTGGCCTGCAGCCTGTCCGCCACGGTAATAACGTCGACCGGCTCCGCGGCCTCCGCCAGCCGGGCGATCTGGCGAAAAATCAGCCGGTGGTCCGGGCGGTAGAAATCACTGGCAGTAACGGTCTCCGCCACCGCGTCCCAGCTGTCCTGGGACAGCAACAGGCCGCCCAGCACCGACTGCTCCGCCTCGATCGAGTGCGGCTGCATCTTGATGCGCGCAATATCACCGTCCGCCGGGTAGGGCAGCTCAGAGACATTGTCAGGAAAATCGGGGTCGGCCATGGGGTGGAGGGTATTGTTATCTTGACTCGACAGAGTACCGTGTCTTGCCGACAAGCAGAAGTACCGGGGCCGCAATTCACCGATTTGGGCGGAGTTCTCATTGCCGCCGGGATGTCAGGGCGGAGTGTGGCCTGACCCTGGCGGGGATGTGCGAGGCATGGACGCCGAACTCAAGCGGGGCATGGATGCCCCGCAGTACGCGGTCCCCGGCAGGGTCAGGCCACGCTCCGCCGGGGAAGCCTGAGCGCAATCAGTCCCGCTTTACTCGGGAATCACCGCAATGGCCACGTAGGCCATCACATCACCGTGAACCTGGATCGCCACCTCATACTCACCCAGCTCGCGCAGGGCGCCTTCCGGCAGGCGAACCTCGGCCTTGTCGACCTCGCAGCCCTGGGCGGAAACGGCCTCGGCGATGTCGCGGGTGCCCACGGAACCGAACAGCTTGCCCTCTTCACCGGCGTTGGCGGTGATCTCGATCAGGCCCAGCGCGTTGATTGCCTCGGCGCGTGTTTCAGCAGCGGCCAGTGCCTCGGAGGCGGCGGCTTCGAGCTCGGCGCGGCGCGCCTCGAATTCGGCGATGTTGGCCTCGTTGGCAGGCACCGCCTTGCCCTGGGGAATCAGGTAATTGCGCCCGAAACCCGCTTTCACCTCGACCTTGTCACCCAGCTCACCCAGGTTGCCGATGTTTTCCAGCAAAATGACTTCCATCTCACTATCCTCTCAGTGGGGAGTCGCCTCCCGCGTTACAAATTTTCAATCCTCGTCGTCGCGCTCAACCGGCGGCTTCCGGGCCTGCCAGCGCTGGCGAAAATCAAACCAGCTATCGGCGATGGCGACGAGCACCACAAATAACTTCACCGGGTCCAGGAACAGCCAGGCCAGGTAGAAACCGACCAGCCATCCGGTACCCTGCCCGCGATGCGCCACACGGGCGTGTACCAGCGCCAACCCGGCAAAGCATAGGGGCAGCGCGCAAATCATGGCCCAGGTCTGGTATTCCCTGCCCAGGGCTGCCAGCACCACGCCGACCAGCGCCAGCCCGGCGCTCACTGCCGGCGGGTAGCGCAGGGCCCGGAATTCTTCCCCGAACCCACCCGGGTTGTACAGCGCCGCCTGCCAGTAGCGTGCCAGCAACAGGCAGGCCATGGCCGTCATGCCGTTCGCCGCGCCCAGCATGCCCGCCAGTTGCAGAGCCGTGGGCCGCGCCAGGCGCACCTCTTCCTCGCCGCCCGCAGCCAGCTGCTGCTCCAGGTTGGCCAGGAATTCCCCGAAGAATTCCACCATCCGGGCCAGGAAGGCGTCGCCCCAAGCCACCAGGGCCAGGCCGGTCAGCATCCCCACACCAACCCCGGCCAGCAGGGCCAGGGGCAGGTTGACGCTGACGCGCAACACCAGGGCGAGCATCCAGGTTCCCGCCAGTAACCCCAACGGGCCACTGTCCCCGCTCAGATACAGCACCGCGCCGGTCGGCAACAGGGCCCACAGCATCAGCCAGGCCCCCTCCCCCGCGCCCTTGCGCAAGGTGACCAGCGCCAGAACGGCGGCGCTGATCCAGCAAAACAGCATGCTTCCCGCCCCGGCGACCACCACCAGGAGGGCATAGAAGCGCCCACGCATAACCATTTCCGCCAAGCCCTTCACGCAAGGCCTCGCCGGCAGTTCTGTGCGGGTCTCGAACGGATTCTTAGCTGTGCGAATCCGTGTACGGCAGCAGGGCCAGGAAACGCGCGCGCTTCACCGCAGTGGCCAGCTGACGCTGGTACTTGGCCTTGGTGCCGGTGATACGGCTGGGTACGATCTTGCCCGTTTCAGAGATATAGGCCTTCAGCGTGTCCAGATCCTTGTAATCGATCTCTTTCACGCCCTCGGCGGTGAAACGGCAAAACTTACGGCGACGGAAAAAACGTGCCATGGTAAAACTCCTCTAGATTCCTTGTGTCGATACGACCGCCTTACTCGGCGGTAGCTTCCTCGGCCGGCTGATCTTCATCCTGCTCGTCATCAGCCTCATCGTCCTCGGCTCTCGCCTCGGCGGCCTGGCGCTCCTCGTAGCGGCTCTTGCGCTCGCGATTCTCCTTCTCGGCCTTCATGATGAAGGACTCGCCGGTCACTGCCTCGTCGCGGCGAATGACCAGGTTGCGGATGACCGCGTCGTTGTAACGGAAGGTCGTTGTGAGCTCTTCCATGGCGTCGTTGGACGCCTCGACATTCATCAGCACGTAATGTGCCTTGTGAATCTTGTTGATCGGGTAGGCCAGTTGACGGCGACCCCAGTCTTCCAGGCGATGTACCTGGCCACCATCCTTCTGGATGGTGTTGGAGTAGCGCTCGATCATGCCGGGCACCTGCTCGGACTGGTCCGGATGGACCATGAATACGATTTCGTAATGACGCATCTAAAGGCTCCTTACGGGTTAATGCTACCCGTCACCCTGGCGGGGCGGTGTAGCAAGGAGAATCGACCGCTCATGCGGCCGGGCAAATTTTGAGGCGCGGATTCTACAGGGTTCGATCAGGGGCTGCAAGTGTCTGAAATACGATGAAATTCGCGGTGTCGGGGCAGGCCTCAGGACGCTGGCGAACGGACCTTGCCAGCCAGGACGCCGGGTGGGGTAATCCTTGCAGGGGTGTGTGAGGCCAGGGATGGCCGAACCCAAGCGCGCCATGGAAGGCACGCTTTTAGCGTCCCCTGCCAGGATTACCCCACCCGGCGGCCTGGCATCGGTACAACTCCAGGGTCAGTTGGCCTTGTCCACCCGGAATTTCGTCGCCTGTCGCTGGCGGACGACCTCGAACAGGCAGACACCGGTGGCCACCGAAACATTGAGGCTGCTCACGGAGCCGGCCATGGGCAATCGCACCAGGTGGTCGCAGGCTTCGCGGGTCAGGCGCCTGAGGCCGGCGCCCTCGGCGCCCATTACCAGCGCGATGGAGCCGGTCAGGTCGCTGTCGTAGAGGGAGTTCTCGGCCTCGCCCGCAGCGCCGTACAGCCACACGCCGCGTGCTTTCAGACCCTCAAGGGCGCGGGCGATATTGGTCACCCGCACGAAAGGCACCACCTCCGCCGCGCCACAGGCCACCTTGCGCGCGGTGGGGGTCAGGTCGGCGGACTTGTCCTTGGGCACGATCACCGCCTGAACGCCGGCGGCATCCGCGCTGCGCAGGCAGGCGCCGAGGTTGTGGGGGTCGGTCACTCCGTCCAGCACCAGCAACAGGAGGGGGCCCTCTTCATTTTCGACAAAGCGCATGAGGTCGGCCTCTGACCACAGGTTGGGGGCCGTAACTTCGCCGTGCCGGGGATCATCCAGGGTTTCTGCGACCACGCCCTGATGACGCCCGTCGACCATCTCGTCCAGGTCCTTTTTCGGCTCCCGCGCCACCGGTACACCCTGGTTCTGGGCCAGTTCCACCAGGGTGCGGATGCGCTTGTCCTCGCGGCCCGACTGAATCCATAAACGCTGCACCGTGCGCGGCCGGGTGCGCAGCAGGCTGTCCACTGCATGGATTCCGAAGATGTATTGCATCTGGTCCCGCTTCCTCAGGCCCTAATAGCGCTTCCTGTGCCCCGTCTTGCCCTTGCCGCCCCGCTTGGCGCCGGCCTTCTTGTCACTGCCCTGGCGCGACCCGGTCTGGCGTGACCCGGTCTGGCGCGACCCGGTCTGGCGCGACCCGGTCTGGCGTGACCCGGATTTGTTTTGACCCTTGCCGGCCTTGGCCTTACCTGTCTTGCCCCTGGCACTCTTGCCGGTCTCGGCCTTGTCCGCGGCCTGGCCCTTACGGGCCCCACGCCGGGAGGCCTGCGGCGCCTCCAGAAACTCGAGGTCGATCTTCTTGTCGTCCAGGTCGACCCGCGCCACCTGCACCCGCAGCGGATCACCCAGGCGGAATACACGGCCCGAGCGTTCACCGATCAGGCGCTGGTGGGCATTGTCGAAATTGTAGTAGTCCCCGGGCAGGCCGCTGATGTGGACCAGCCCCTCGATATAGAGGTCTTTCAGCTCCACGAACAGGCCGAAACTGGTGACGGCGGCAATGACCCCGTCGAACTCGTCGCCCACGTGCTCCTGCAGGTACTCACACTTGAGCCAGGCCTCCACCTCGCGGGTGGCGTCATCGGCCCGTCGCTCGGTCATGGAACAGTGCTCGCCCAGGGCCACCATGTCGCGCTGGTCGTAGGGATAGATGCGCTTCTTCGGGATAGGCTCGGCGCCCGCCACCCGCTGCACCAGCTTGCTGCCCTGATCCGAGCGCACCACGCGGCGGATGCCGCGGTGTACCAGCAGGTCCGGGTAGCGGCGGATGGGCGAGGTGAAGTGCGCGTAGGCCGGGTAGTGCAGGCCGAAGTGGCCGCCGTTATCGGGCTGGTACACCGCCTGGCTGAGCGAGCGCAGCATCATGGTCTGGATCACGTGGGCATCGGGCCGCTCCGCCACCTGCTCCAGCAGCGCCTGGTAATGGGCCGGGGTGGGCTTCTCGCCACCCTGCAGGTCCAACCCCAGTTCTCCCAGGAACGCACGCAGATTCTCCAGTCGTTCCAGGCTGGGACCCTCGTGCACCCGGAACAGGGTCGGCAGGGCATGGGTTTCGAAAAAGCGCGCCGCCGCCACGTTGGCGCACAGCATGCACTCCTCGATCAGCTTGTGGGCGTCGTTGCGCACCACCGGCACGATCGCCTCGATCTTGCGCTGCTCGTTGAACAGAATGCGGGTTTCCACGGTCTCGAAATCGATCGCCCCGCGCTGGTCCCGGGCCGCGCGCAGTACCTTGTACAGGCTGTGCAGGCGCTGCAGGTCGGGCACCCGGGCCTTGTCCACCTCGGGCTGACTGCCCTTCTCCAGCACGTCCCCCACCTGGGTATAGGTCAGGCGGGCGTGGGAGTGGATGATCGCCTCATAAAACTGGAACGACTTGAGATTGCCGGCCCGGCCAAGCTCCATCTCGCACACCATCGCCAGGCGATCCACCTGCGGCTTCAGTGAGCACAGGCCGTTGGACAGGGCCTCCGGCAGCATGGGCACCACCCGCTCGGGGAAGTACACCGAGTTGCCCCGGTGGATGGCCTCCTCATCCAGCGCCGAGCCGGGCCGCACATAGTGGGAAACATCCGCGATGGCCACCCACAGGCGCCAGCCCCCGAAGCGCCGCTTCTCGCAATAGACGGCGTCATCAAAGTCCCGTGCGTCCTCCCCGTCGATAGTGACAAAGGCCAGGTCGCGCAAATCGACCCGGTTTTCCTTGTCCTCCTCCCTCGGTTCGTGCTCCAGCCGGCCCGCCTCGTCCAGCACCGCCTCGGGCCACTCCCAGGGTATATTGTGCGAGCGGATCGCCACGTCGATCTCCAGCCCCGGGTCCAGGTGGTCGCCCAGTATCTCGTCGATCCGGCCCTTCGGGCCCAGCTGCCGCGTGGGGTAGTCGGTGATCACCGCGGTGACGATCTGGCCGTGCCGGGCCTCGCCCTTCTGCTGCGGTGGAATGAGAATCTGCTGGCTGATGCGGGAGTTGTCCGGGATCACGAAACCGATCCCGCTCTCCTCGTGATAGCGGCCCACCACGGACTTGTGGCTGCGCTCCAGTATCTCCACCACCTTGCCTTCCAGGCGGCCGCGGCGGTCCTCGCCGGTCACCGAGACCAGCACCTCGTCGCCGTCGAATACAGCGCGCATCTGGCGCGCGCTGAGGTAGACGTCCTCGCCGCCCTCCAGCGGCACGGCAAAGCCATAGCCGTCCCGGTGCCCCTGCACCCGGCAGCGCAGCAGGTGGAGGCGGTCCACCAGGCCATAGGCGCCGCGACGATTGAGCATCAGCTGACCGTCCCGCTCCATGGCCCGCAGCCGCTTGCGCAGGGCCTCGAGCTGCTCGTGATCCTCCAGGGCCAATTCGCTGGCGATCTGGTTGGGGTTAAGGGGCTGCTCGGCCCGGGTCAGCAGTTCGAGAATGAATTCGCGGCTGGGGATGGGGTTGTCGTAACGGGCCGCCTCGCGCTTGGCGTGGGGGTCCTTGGGCTTGCCTTTCTTGGCCATGTGAGGTGCCGTCCTGGCGGCGAGAACAAAGGAGTTTGAAGTTTGATTCCGGGCATTATACTCGAGGAGAGCCTGACCCGCCTCATCGGGCGTTGACAAAGCCGTGGCGGAAATATAAAGTGCGCGCCCTCGGGTCACTCCAACCAGACCCAACCGCTGCCCAGGTGGTGAAATTGGTAGACACGCTAGCTTCAGGTGCTAGTGCTCGAAAGGGCGTGGAGGTTCAAGTCCTCTCCTGGGCACCATCTTTATTCGAAAGGCCGGCTATTGCCGGCTTTTGTCGTTTCTGGGACCCGGCGTTCCGGGTATTATGGCCCCTGCCGCCACCGATCGGGCCACTTTCGGCCACAGGCGGCTAACTCTGGCGTGGAGGAAGGAGTCACCATGGACCTGTTGGAAGTCACCGAAAAGCGCAGGATGGGGCGGGAGGAAGCGGCCCGGTTCCTGCACCAGATCGCCGACGCGCTCGCCCGTCACAACGCCGTGGATTTCGCCCGCAACGGGGTGAAGGTCAACGTGAAAGTCCCCGACGAGGTCACGGTCGAGTTTGAAGTCGAGATCGAGAGCGACGAATCGAGTATCGAGATCGAGATCAGTTGGTGATCAGCCTCGGGCTCAGCCCCGGGCGCGCTGATAACCGTCCTGCGCCAACCAGGCCCTGACCGCCTCACGCTGCTGCATGTAAAGGGCTCGGCCATCTGTCAGCCTGAGAAAAACACGAAAGCTGCGCTTGGCCTCCGTCACCGCGCCCAGGGCCTGTTGTGAATAGCCCTGGTTGAGAAAGATCTCCGGTACGTCCGGGTGCCGCTGCGCCACTGCTTCCAGAATCCGCAGGGCCCCCGGGTGGTCCCCCTGTTCCTGCCTCAGAATCGCCTGCTGCACCGCGATCTGGGCATTATCCGGCATCAGCGTCCGCGCCGAGGCGAAGGCCAGTTCGGCCTGTTCGAGCTGGCCCAACCCCAGGTGGGCGCTGCCCTTGACGAGCCAGAAATCCGCGCGGTTTTCGGGGATGGGATCGAGTGCGGCCAGTGCGGCCAGTGCCCGCGGGTAGCCGCCGCTGGCCAGGGCCAGGCGGGCCTGCTCGATCGCCGCGTCGGTGGCGCTGGTCTGGACCGGGGCCACCGCGGAGGACTCCGCCCAGGCCACCTGTTCGGGCTCGGCGGACGCAACCGCGGCGGCGGGCGTCGCGGCCGCCCGGGGGCTTACCGGGGCCGGGGTCTCCGGCTGCGCTGGCCGCTCTGGCTCAGCCAATTCTTCCGGCGCCGCCGTCTTCTCAGGCAGTGCGGCCCTGGTCGGTTCGGGGGCGATGACCGCCTCGTAGGTCACCCCGGCCAGCTGGATGGGCTCCTGGCGCCCGGTGGCAGGCGTTGCCCGGGGCGCCGCGGCCGGTTCGGCGCCGGGCTCCACCGGGAGAATCGGTTGATCCGGTACCCATCGCGCGTCATCCCGCGAAGGCACCATGACCACCGGCACGGCCCCGATACCACCGCCCTGGGCCAGGGGCTGCCAGAACGTCATGGCAATCCCCGCCACGAGTAACACGATGGCGATTGTCGCCGAGCGAACCGGAAAGAAGCGCCGCCCGGCCGGGCGGCGCTCGGTGCCGAGGCAGTCCATGCGCGCCTCGGGCAGGCCGCTGTCGGCTTCCAGGCGCTCCAGGGTGCTGTAAATGATGCTCATGAGTTCCTGTCCCCTGCCCCGCGATTACATGGCTTCCAGCGCGATCACCTCACGGGCGGCGCGCTGCATGATGCCGGCATTCACACGGGTTCTGCCGCCGGCATAGGACGCCAGCATGGCGCGTTCGCAAATCTGGTTGAGCCGACGTGGCACGCCCCCGGCGTGGTGGTGGGCGATCAGGCAGGCGGGCGTGGTGATGTCGAACTGGCCATGGATACGGGCGATCCGCAGCCGGTGGCGGATATACTCCACGCTCTCCCGGCGACTGAAGGGGCGCAGGCGGTGCCAGACACTGATCCGCTGCCGCAGTGCCCGCATATCCGGTACCTGCAGGGTTTTCTCCAACTCGTTCTGACCCACCAGCAACAAAGAAATCAGCTTGCGCTTGCCGGTCTCCAGGTTGGAGAGCAGGCGCAGGCCCTCCAGCAGTTCCGGCGGCAGGCCGTGGGCCTCGTCGATGAGCAGGGCCACCCGCTTGCCCTGGCCGGCCAGTCGCGCCAGGACATTGAACAGTTCGTCGTGCAGGTGGGGGGCGCTCAGGCCCGTATAGGGCATTCTGCCGGTCAGGTCAGCCAGCAGCGAGGCCAGGAATTCGGCGTAGTTCTGCTGTGGATTGAAGATATAGGCCGTGCGCACATCGCCGGGCAGATGCTGCATCAGGTAGCGGCACAGCAGGGTCTTGCCCAGGCCGACATCGCCGGTCAGGAGGGTGAAACTGCCGGTTGCCAGCCCGAACCGCAAATGGCCGATGGCCTCCAGGTACTGCGGATGAGGCACCAGGAATTCCGTGTCCGGGGTGATGCGGAACGGCGCCGTGGCAAAGCCGAGGGCGCCGTAGCAGCCCTCCAGGTGTCCGCTCAGGTCGTCGGTTGGCGCACAGATCGCGTTCATTCGACAATATGCGGCGTCAGGAAGATCACCAGTTCCGTACTGGTTTTGCGATCGTAATCGGCGCTGAACAGCTTGCCCAATCCGGGGATGCTGCCAATTACCGGCACCGAGCGCGTGGTACTGCTCACCGACTCCTGGATCAGGCCGCCCACCACGATGGTCTCCCCGTCGTAGGTCCGGACCAGGGTCGAACTCTGCTTGATATCCAGTATCGGCGCATTGCTCAGCCCGTCGGGCGAGGTGTCGGTTCCGGAGATACTGGTCAGCACGGGTGAGACATCCATGGTGATGTCACCGTTTTCCGAGATCTGGGGCGTGACCGTGAGCACCAGGCCCTCGTTGATGGTGGACGGCGTATTGGTCACGGTCTGGATCGGCGTGCCACCGGCCACCGGGGTAATCGTCGTGGTGGTGGTGAAGAAGGTGCGCTCGGTGCCCACCCGCACGATGGCCGACTGGTTGTTCAGGGTGCGCACTTTCGGCTGCGAGACGACTTTGACCTCACCCTGTTCCTTGAGCGCCGCCAGCGCGGCATCGATGCCTTCCAGGGTGCCGTCGAAAGCCCGCACGTAGGTGCCGCCCAGGGTCGGCGGCAGTGCCGGAAAGCCCCCCGCGGGGCTGTCGATGATCACGTCTGTGCTGAGTTTCAGGTAGCCGAAGTCGATCTCGTTCCAGTCGATACCGAGCGCCCGGTCGTCGTTCAACTGTACCTCGACCACCTTGGCCTCGATGTACACCTGGCGCTTGATCCCGCCCTTCACCCGGGCCAGGAACTCCTCGACGTTCTTCATGCGGGCCCTGGACGTGGTGACCTGGATGGTCCCCGACAGGCGATCGATCACCAGCCGGCCCGCCGACTCGCGCAGGCGCTGGGTCAGGGTGGTGGTGATATTGGTATCCCGGTCGGTCTGGATGGTAGTTTCCATGGGGCGCTCGCGACCGGCGTAGTCGTCATCGCTGCGCTCCAGGATGCGCTCGAGTTGCTCTTCCAGTTCGTTCCAGAAGTTGATCGTGTCGTTCTGGGCGATACTGGAACTGCTGTTGCCGGTGCTGCCACCGCCGCCGCCACCGCCGCCGGACAGTGATACGCTGGAGGTGCTGTTGCCGTTGCCCGAGCGGACCAGGCGCAGGTAATCGACGGTAAAGTTGCGCGTCTCCTGGCGGCTGACCCGCACCAGGCCATCCTCCCACTCCCAGGCCAGGCCCAGCGGCTCCAGGACCGCCTCAAACACCTTCTCCAGCGGCAGGTCCTTCAGGTCCACAGTGACCTGGCCATCCACATCCTGGTCCACCACAATGTTCAGCTTGTAGGCCGTGGCGAGTTGGGACAGGGCCAGCTGCACCGGCTGCCCGGTCGACCGGAAGCTGTACAACTTGATATCGGCTACCGATTCCGGCAGCGCGAACTTGGGCATGCGACTCTGCACGTCCAGGTCGGCGGCGCGGCGCGGCGCGGGCTTGAAGTCCAGGTCTCCCGAGGGCACCTGCAGGGGTTCGGTTTCCGTGGTGGCACAACCGGCAAAAAGAAGTGTCGCCAGGACCAGCGTTATAGGTTTGTGTAATAAGGTCATAGCATTTTCCTGGTTCTAGGGTTGCGGCGAGTCAAAAGTGGCCCAGAAATTCCTGTTCAGGGCCGTCTCCTGCTGCCCGGTCGGTGATTCTTTCAGCGCCGGATCCGTGCCCGGTTGCACGGGCGGCGGCAGTTCGTGTAGCGGGCGCATGGGCAGGCGACGCACGCTGTTGCCCTGGGCCAGTTCCACCCCATCGGCGCCGATGTGTCTTACCAGGTAGCCGTCGACGCTGTCCCCCTCTCGCAGCACCTGGCCGTTGATGGTGGCAAAATTCACGTCCGAGCCGGTCATGACACTGTGCAGGACCAGGGTCGGTTCCGGCTTCTCCGGGCGAGGCGGTACCTGCGGCAGGAAGGCGCTGACCTTGATATCGGTGGTTTCGTCCACGTGCGGACGAACCAATGCCGATGCAGACGGATCCTCCAGTTGCGGCACCGAAGGCAGCCGGTAGCGCCCCGGATCGTTGTCCGTCCAATGGGAGGCGGCAAACCAGGCTGCTGTCACCGCGATGGGTAAGGCTGTGAAGTGAATATAGGGATGCATGGTATTCCTCAGCGTTTTACGACGGCTAGCGATGAAGTGGCCGCGACCTCGTCGGAGAACAGCAGAACTTTCCGCCCTTCGAGGTTCAGTGCCACCCGGGGCAACAGTCCGAGTTTCTTGTTTTCATTGCGCCAGGCCAGCTGAAAGCGCTGCAGGAAGAAATGCCCGTCGCGCTGGTACAGCTTGTCCAGCAAGGGTGCGATCTGCTTGAATTCCTGCGGCGAGAATTCACTGACCACGGCGAAGGGCTGCTGGCGATCGATATTCCGGTCGCTCATGTCAGCCAGCAAAGCCACGTACTTGTCCGCCTGTTGCCTGGCGGTTTCCAGCTGCGAGTGGGCGCGGTCCACACTGCGCAGTGCCTGCCGGGCGTCTTCGACCCGCTGTGACGCCACAGCGGCGTAGTACACCGCCACGCCCAGCACCACCGCGCCGAGGATCAGCACCCGCAGGGATTTGTTGGTGAAGGAAGTCATAGGCTGCTCACCTCGATGTACACGTGGTGGAGGTACACACCACATCGGTGCGACCGTCATTGTTGGAGTCCAGAGAGGCCGCGGTGCCACTGAACTGCAGCGAACTGCAGCTGGTGTTGCCGTGAACCTCCAGGGGTGTGTTCTCCGGCAGGCAGCCCAGACTGGCGCTGGTGCCGCGATCAACGGTGTAACAGGCGCTGTTCAGTTCGATGCCCATGGCGTTGTTGACGCCATTGATGACCTGCACCAGCTTCTCGCCGGACAGGCAGAAGTTCAGGCCGCCACCACCACCGCCGCCGCCCGGGCAATCCAGGCTTTCGGCCAGTTCCGACGGGGTCACGGTCAACACCAGGTCTTCGTAATAACCGTCGTCCTGGGTCCGGGAGTGAACACGGGTCGGGTTCTCAAAGGTCCGGTTGTCTGCCACCGCGGTGGGACAGACCGGGTCGTTCACCGCGCTCGCGTGGGCATTTTCCAGATTGAAGCAGCGGTCGCTGCCGCGCCCCGCCAGCACGAAGGCCATCGAATTGGCCGCAGTGCAGGCGGCATTGCCGGTGTTGGCGTTGCCACTGGAGCAGATAGTGGGATTGGGGGGCGAGGGCGGCGGAATCAGCGGATCGATGAGATTCGACAGCGCCGTGCACAGCGAGTTGCCGCTGGCGGCGATTTCCGCCAGGGTCAGGGTCTCGTTCCCGTCGAACGCAAAGCTCATGCGACGGCTGTCCATGGTCCGCACCCCGAGCAGGTCCAGAGTCGCGGTGGGATCGCAGCCGGAGGCAACATCGGCGCCGAGGTCGTCGACACAGGGCACGCCCTCGTGGATGCGTATATAGCCCATCAGGGCATTCCTGGCCGTATCCAGAATGGCCCGGTCCTCCTTGCGCATGGCGTCGTCGTGGACCACCTGAATCATCGGCACCAGCGCGACCGCCAGGATGCCGATGACGATCAGCACCAGGGCGAGTTCGACGATGGTAAATCCCTTGTGATGGCGCAGCATTGCGTTCATCAGCCGCCTCCCACATTGCTGATCATGTTGTACAGCGGGCCCAGGAGGGCGACGATAAAGAAGGCGAAGCCGCCGCCAAGAACGAGCAGCATGACCGGCTCCACGAACTTGGGCAGCACCTCCACCAGCGCCTGCACCCGCCGGAAATGAATATCGGCGAGCTTGTCCAGTTGTTCTTCCAGGTTGCCGGTCTGCTCGCCGATCGACACCATGCGCTGGTCGAGCAGCGGGAACAGCTCACACTCCCGGAAGGCATCCGCCAGCAGGCTGCCGGACCGCAGGTCGGCCAGCAGGGAGTACACGCGGGTGGCAAAAAATTTGTTGCTGACCGTATTCTGCAGGGTCTCCAGGGCATTGGTGATGACCACCCCGGCGCCATACATCAGCGCCAGGTACTGGTAGTAGAAAGCCATCTGGCTGCCCTGCACGATGCGCCCGGCCACCGGCATCCGCCACAACAGATGGTCACTGGCGATACGGAAGCGCTGGTTGCGCCTGGCCAGGATCCAGCAGATGGGGATCGCGGCGATCGTGAACAGGATCATCGGCCAGTAGGCGTCGAAGAACTCACTCATCGCGATCAGCATCAGGGTTGCCGGCTCCAGCTGCACCTGCATGGCTTCGAACAGCTCCACGATTTTGGGCACGACGGCAGTCATCCAGAAGATCCCGGCACCCGCCACCACGATAAGGGTGAACATGGGGTAGATCATGGCGCGCTTGGCCGCTCCCTTGATCTCCTCGACCCGCTCGATGTGCTGCGCTGCATCGCGCAGCATGCGGGCCAGGTTGCCGCTCTCCTCGCCGATTTTAGCCATGCTGATCACGACGTCGGGAAAGCGCCCGGTCATGCGCATCCCCTCGGACAGGGAATACCCCCCCTTGAGGTGGCGGCGGATATCGATGATGGCCAGGCGCATGGAGGACGTGCTGGCGGATTTCGCAGCGTCCTCCAGGGCGCCCTGCAATTCCACCCCGCCGGCGACATAGTGCGACAGGGTGGTACAGAATTCGGCTATTTCCAGCGGCCTTGGCTTGCCGCGCAGGGTCTCCAGCAGGCGCCCGAAGCTGTCCCACAGCTGCTGGTAATCGACCAGTTCCTCACCGTGCAGGGACAGCTCCTTGTCGAGATCCTGCAGCGCCGCGTACTGGCCGAGGCGGCGAATACTTTGCCCTTCGCGGGTCAGGGCTGAATACAGCAGGTAGGCCATCAGAGCACCCTCTCGTATTCAGCGATGTCGGTACTGCCTGCCGCCACCAGGTCGAGACCCGCGTCGCTCAGGGAGCGCATGCCCCCGGCCCGGGCCGCCGCCTCGATCTCGCCGATGGTGCAACGCTCACCGATCATCGTGCTGAGCTGCTTGTTCATCTGCAGCACCTCGGCGACCGCGGTACGGCCGATATAGCCGGTCTGCCGGCACAGTGGACAACCCACGTGCTCGTAAATCTGGTCCGGGGCAATGCCGTTCCACGCTTCCTCACGGGTAGAGGGCCGCTTGCAGTGCGGGCAGAGCAGGCGCAGCAGGCGTTGGGATACCACCCCGCGAATGGTTGAGCCGATGATGAAGTCCTCCACCCCCAGATCGCGCAAGCGCACCACTGCCCCGATCGCGTCGTTGGTATGCACGGTGGAGAACACCAGGTGACCGGTCAGCGCGGCGCGCAGGGCCAGGCCGGCGGTCTCCTCGTCCCGCACCTCGCCGATCAGCATCACGTCCGGGTCCTGACGCAGGAAACTGCGGATGGTGTTGGCGAAGGTAATCCCCGCTTTTTCGTTGACCTCGACCTGCTGCACCAGCGGCATGGTGTATTCCACCGGGTCCTCGATGGTCAGGATGTTTTTCTTCATCGCGTCGATGGTGCGCATCACCGCATACAGGGTGGTGGTTTTCCCGGACCCGGTGGGGCCGGATACCAGCACCATGCCGTAGGGTGAATGCGACATGGTCCGGATCTGTTCGATCTGCTCCGGGACCAGGCCCAGGTCCTTGAGCGAGAGAAACTCGTGGGAACCGGACAGAATCCGGATCACCATGTTCTCGCCGGTCACCGAGGGAATCGTGGCGATACGCAGGTCGTAACGCTCCTGGAGATAGGAAAACGCCATGTGGCCGTCGTGGGGGCGGTTGGATTCGGCGATATCCATGCCGGCCGCCACCTTGAACACGGAAACCAGGCGCCCGTGCGCCGAGGCGGGCAGCGAGTAGCACAGCTGCATGACGCCATCCAGGCGGAACGAGACCAGCGTGGCCAGCTCGGTAGGGTTGATGTGGATGTCGGTGGCGTCGTATTCAATCGCCGAGCTGATCAACAGTTCGATCAGGCGCTCGGCGACGAAGTCTTTCCCGGCTGCCGCGGCCTGGGCAATGCGCTCGATCTCCTGCTCGATGTGGCTTTCCACCAGGTGGTACTGGCGCTGCACCTCGCGCCGCAGGCGCGCTTCGGGCGCCACCACCAGGCGCAGGGGGTAGGAGGTGAAGCGGCTCAGGCGACTGAGGGAATTCTCAGCGTAGGGATCGATACAGGCGACCACCAGGTGATCGTCCTCAATGGCCAGCGGCAACAATCCGTGCTTCTGGGCGAAGCTGGACGGAATCTGGGTCAACGCCTCTTCGGAGGAGGTGACCACCAGCATCGGGTGGTATTCCAGTCCCGCCTGCCTGGCGACCACCCAGGCGATATCACGGTCAGTGACCAGGCGCAGGCGCTGCATGATGTCGCCCAACCGCTCGCGGGACACCTCCTGCACTTTCAGCGCATAGGCCAGTTTCTCCTCATCGATGCGGCCATCTTCCAGCAGCAGATGGCCAATCGACTTCTGGGTGCTTTCCTCGACGCAGGTCATGAGAAGTTCACCGCGCGGGCGTGGGCCCGCACCACGAGCACCACATTGCGACGCACGCCGGGCTCGGGCGCCGGCACTTCCAGCCGGCTGTCAATCATCTGCAGCCGCTGGCTCAGGCGCCTGACCACCTCTGCCGCGCTGGCCTCGGCGGTGTCCAGCGCGGTTTCGGCCAGCATGATCTCCATCTTGACCTCGAAGGGCTTCTCACCCGGCGGGTACTGGCTGGGGGACTGCCGCGTGCGCGTACGTGGCAGCGGCACGGGCTCCATCTGCAATGCCCTGATCACCACACCATCCGGTATCAGGTGGGTGAGCCAGTCCAGCATCCGGTCCAGGCGCACCTCGCTGACACTTTGCTGTTGCACCTGCAGCCGGTTGCGCACGGACGCCATGGCCTCGTCACTGGGTCGGCTGCTTTCGAACTCGGCCAGGCTGGTGTTCAATTCCGCCCGGCGCTGGTTGAAATCCGAGGAGATACTGAGTGCCTGCAGGTCGCGCAGGCCACCGTACAGGGCGATCACCACCCCGGCCAGCACGGCCACTGCGGCGGCCGGGCGCGCGTACTGCCAGGCGAGCACCTCGGAGCGATACTCCGGCTCGAGGAAGCTCCACTCCTGGTCGACGAGGGGCAGGCCGTACAACTCCGGGTCGCGCAGGACCGCGTCCGCAGGAATCTTGCGGTTGCCGCGATAGAGGCGCGTCAGCTTCTTCTCCAGCGCGACATTGGCCTTGTCCCGCGGCTCCTGTTCGCGGCCGGCCAGTTCCCCCATGAACAGGGTCAGGAAGACTTCCCGGTTGTCCCCGAGTCGATTGGCAGTGTTGCGCAGGCTGGCCTCGGCACGGCTGATGATCACCTGCCGGTCATCGCCGGTGACGCGCTCGCGCATACGGTTCAGCACCATGCCGCCGGCCACCAGCACCGAGATCAGCACGCCGCCTTTTTCCCAGAAGACAATCACCGGCTCGGCAGTGGCCTTCTTCACCAGGGCCGCAATGGCCAGTTCCAGCGGCACCATCTGCTTGCAGGGCCGCTGCTTCATGGGCAGCTGGGACACCGCCGCATCCAGGTCGTGATCCGGGATGGCCGCGATGTCCGCCGTGATGGTGCGCTCCCGCCGGGAGCGGCTGCGTGCGCGCAGCCGGTAGGACGCATCATCGTAAACAAGTTCGCCGTCGACGTGACGGCGGGCAACCAGGGGCAGCAGTTTGACCGAGGCCGCGGCCAGGTCCACCTGCTCGAAATAGGTTTCCATGGAGAACAGGGCAACCCGCATTGGCCCGTTGAAGCGGGATGGAACCCCTTCGCCGGTGGCCATGATGCGCCCGCCGTTGACACTGGCGTGGCGCACTGCGACTTCCCCGTCCTCGCCGGGAATGACGGCCAGCAACAGCTCCTTACTCGATAACAGGTTGTTGATCATCGCGAATCATCTCCTGATCCCGGAACGGTCGCCTTTCGGAGGCCGTGTGTGTTAAAGCCAGGGCAGCGGATGGGCAGGTTCTTACGCGCTTGCCGCATCCGTCTGTCCTGAGACGCTGCTACCGCTTCAAGGCTTCGGCTGCGACATCCGGGTATCGAACTGGAAGCTGATCGCCACGAACTGGTAGTCGTGTTGCTCATCAGGCCAGTCGTCCCCGTTGTCGTGCAGGGTGCCACCGTCGTCGTACATCAACCGCACCCGGCCCCGCTTGCCACCGGCAAGTTCCTGGTTGACCGGCTGGGGACCGTCGATGGCGACGTCCACACCCTTGGCCAGCCACAGGGGCAGACCGTAGGCGACGATGGTATTCACCGCGCCGCCCGCGGGACTGCCGGGCTCAAAGGAACCCACCGCGTAGAAGTCGGTCAGGGTGTGCTTGGTGATGTTGACGTTGGTCCGGGTCGGATCGACGATGTTGGCCTTGCGCAGGTCGGACCAGACGCGGTTCACGTCAGTTTCCGCCAGCTGGTTGGCTGAACAGCGGTCGGTATCCGGATTCGGATCCAGGGAGTACACGTTGTTACCCGTGTTGTTCCATACGGCATCGGGCTCGAAGTCCTCGAATTCGATAATGCCGTTCTCGTTACAGTCCCCAGGCAGGCGGCCGGTGCGCTTCTCGTGCTCCAGCAACATGCCCTGCAGACCCTTCAGGTCGGCGGTGACCCGCTCGATCTTCGCCTTGTTGATCATGTCGGTGCCCTTGAGTGCCCCGACCAGGATGATCCCGGCGATGACCAGCACAATGGCCAGTTCCACCATGGTGAAGCCGGCCTGGGGCCGACGGTTATTATTGAACGCTACTGAATGTCTCATAAGTCCTCCGATGCATTCGTTGCAAACGCAATCTCCAGGTCTGCATGATCGGGGGACAGGAAAAAACACGGGCTGGTGACCACGAGCAAACAACGCTCCACTCGCCCAACTGCTTGATTCCGGTAATCCCGCTGTCATAAGGCTATCGCCCCTTAGACCGGTGACTTTGCGTCCCTGCCTTTCGGCAGGTTTGCCCTTTTACAGAATGCCGCTTCTGAGAGCTCAGTCATCAGGTGCGACAAGGCCAGTCTAGATACAAGTGAAACCGTGATACCAATCACATTTTTTCATGCCAAGATATTCTTGCTGGTTATAACTTGTTTATTCTCGACTTTGGTTTGCGAATATCTTGACACAACGACCCGCGTCCTGCCTGGCCTGGTGGCCAGACAGCCGGGGTCAGTGGGACTTTTACCGCGTCATAGCGGCCTCGAAACCGGACTTGAGGGGGGTCAGAGCAGACGCTTGACCTGCTGCTGGTAGTGTTGCAGCTGGCGCTGCAATTCCTCGTTCTGGCGCTGCAGGTCGATCACCATGGACACGGCCAGCCAGTCGACGTCCAGGTCGCGGCGCAGGCGCGCCGCCTTCTTGAGCCAGTGCACACTGGTGGTATCGAATACCCACTCGGCTGGCTCCAGGCCCGCGATCGGCGCGGCGATACCGTACTCGACCATCTCGATGACCGTGTCGCGCTCGATGCCTTCGAGTTCGCACAGCTCGCAAATAGACACCCGCAGGAAAATCTCTCTCATGCCGACTCACTCCATCCTTTCCGTGGATCGAAGGGAGCTGCCGTGGCCAGTTCCCGCCACAGCTTCTCGACCCGCTCACCGGACTGTTCCGGCATGACGATCTTGACCACCGCCAGCAGGTCGCCGGTCATACCCCGGCCCGGCAGGCCCTTGCCCTTGACCCGCAATTTCTTGCCCGCGGGGGTTCCCGGCGGAATGGTCAGGTTGATCCGGCCGTCCAGGGTGGGGACCGTAACCCGGGCGCCCAGGGCCGCCTCCCAGGGCGCCAGGGGCAGGGTCAGCACCAGGTTGTGGCCCTCGACGTCGTAGAGCGGGTGGGGTACCAGGCGGATGTGCAGGTACAGGTCCCCTGCCGGGGCCTTGCCACTGCCGGGCGCACCCTGGCCTTTCAGCCGGATCCGCTCGCCGTCGGCCACGCCCCGGGGGATTTTCACTTTCAGGTGCTTGCGCTGGTAGTTGACCTGCCCGTCCTGGAACGCCGGCACCTCGTAGGCCACGTCCCGCGTGGTGTCAGTAACGGTCTCCTCCAGGAACACGGGCAACTCCATTTCCACGTCCTGGCCGCGCAAGCCAGCCTCGCGGCGCGCGCCGCCACCGCGGAACGGGCCGCCGCCACCGCCAAAAATGCTGTTGAAGAAGTCGGAAAATTCCGCGGCAGCGCGCGGGTCTCCGTGGAAATCGAAGTGCTGGCTGCTCTGCCATCCCGGCGGTGGTTCGAACCCCCCGCCGGTCTGGCGACCGTAGCGGCGCAGTTCGTCGTACTCCGCCCGGCGCGCAGAATCCTTCAGCACCTCGTAGGCCTCGGCGACTTCCTTGAACTTGTCCTCGGCGCCCTCTTCGGCGTTCACATCCGGGTGATACTTTCGCGCCAGTTTGCGGTAGGCCGCCTTGATGTCCTTCGCTTCTGCGTCGGGCTCAACTCCGAGTATCTGGTAATAATCCTTGAATTCCACGGGCCAATATCATCCTGACAGGCTGCCTTCCACAGGCCATTGTAATGCGGGCGGGCCGTGTACTCCACGGCCCGCCCAACAGTTTACGCCGCGATCGAATCGTCGTCCTTGCGGTCGCTGTCGGCGTCGTGCTCCAGTACCGAGTCGGGCTGATCGATCGGAATGCTCCTGGGCTTCATCGCCTCCGGCACCTCGCGCACCAGGCTGACCGTCAACAGGCCGCTGTTCAACCGGGCATCGGTCACCTCCACGTGCTCCGCCAGATTGAACTTGCGCTCGAAGGTCCGATTGGCGATACCCTGGTGCAGGAAGCGGCGTTCCTGCGCCTGCTGGGCTTTCGAACCGCGAATGGTGAGAACGCTGTTTTCCACACTGATATCCAGTTCATTCCGTTCAAAGCCCGCCACGGCCAGGGTAATGGCGTAATGGTTGTCGTCCAGCACCTCGATATTGTAGGGCGGATAACCAGACGCGTGATCCGCGGCACGGAACGCGCTGTCGATCAACGAGCCGAGTCGGTCATAGCCGATGCTGCTGCGATAGAGCGGGGAAAGATCGATTGAGTTCATCGTATATCCTCCATTTGAAGCAATATAGTTAAAGCCAACCAGTGCCGGACGCTCCCTTGGGACTCGTGCCGGCAGTTAACCAGATGCGGGCGGCCAGGATTTTTTCAAGGCCGCTTTTATAGAAATTAGTTCTATGAATCAGCCATGTTAAAGCGCGGAGAAATACGCCCCGGGCCGGCCCGGTCACTCCCTGGGCAGTTTGGCCAGCAGCCGGGACACCGCCTCCCGCACCCGGCGCTGCCGCTCCTCGGGGGGCAGCTCGAGATCGACATTGCCCTGTACCGCGCCGCGCCACAGGATGCGCTCGGAGTCATAGTCGTAGAGCGCCACCACGATGGTGCCCTCCTGGTACTCGCGCGAGGCCTTGAACGAAGGGGTGAGGCGGAACCGGCTCAGCACGTCTTCCGCGGTGAGTCCCGAGCCCAGTACCACCACCGCCACCAGGCCATACTCCGCGGCAGTGCCGTCGGGCACAAAGCGATAGCCGCCGGCTTCCAGATGGTCCTGGATCGCCGCCTGCAGGAACGGCCGCACACCCGCGGGAGCCTCGCGCTCATCGCCGTAGAGATAAACCAGCTCCGAGCGCCAGTACAGCGTGTCGCCCTGGCGCAGGGAGAAATCGGGTTGGCTGAAGGAAATGGTCGAGTACTCGGTCAGTGGATCCGGCGCATTGGCGGCGCAGCCGGCCAGGGACAGGAACAGCACCAGCACCAGCGAGCCGGGCAGTGCACGGAGCCGTCGACCAGCGGTGGAAAGACCAATCCGCGGGATTTTCACAATGACACTGCCTGACATAGCGGGTCCCTTCCCTGCAACCTGACTGAGCTTAGCAGCGCCCCGATATTTAGGGAATGCACAGCGGCGGGAACAAACCAGCCATAGGGCGCTACAACTCAGCGGGAAAATAGGCCAAACTGCGCCCCTATGGCGAAACTCGACTCCTCCACTACCAGCAAAGCACCCCTGGGGCGCATCGGTCACAAGGTACAGTCCCGGTTCCGGCGCCTGATCAAGCAACGACAACTGCCCCGGGACCAGTACGACGCGCTCAGCGCGCTCAAGTGCCGGGTCTGGTACAACCAGTATGGCGGCTACTGCCTGCCGGAAGACTCCCTGCACCGACCGGTGGCGCGGGCCATCATGCTGGCGGGCGTGTACGAGCCCCTCACCATCGAGTTCATGCGAGCGCACTGCGGCGACGGCGACATCGTGCACGCGGGAATGTTCTTCGGCGACTTCCTGCCCGGCCTCAGCGAGGCCCTGGCGCCGGGAGCCACCGTGTGGGGCTTCGAGCCCAACCCCGACAACCACCGCTGCGCCCAGATCACGGCGCTGATCAACCGCTTGGAAAACGCGGTGCTGGTGCACGCCGGCCTGGGGGACAGCGCCGGCAAACTGCCACTGCGGGTCAGGAAACCCGAAGGCAGGAACCTGGGCGGTGGCAGTCATTTCGTCGAAGAGTCCGAGTACCACCCGGACACGGACGAGTGGATCGAGATCGCGACGATCGACGGCAGCGTCGGCGATGCGCGGCCGGTGTCCATTATCCAGCTGGACGTGGAAGGCCACGAGGAGACGGCACTGGCCGGTGCCCTGGCCACGATCCAGCGCTGCCGGCCCATCCTGATCCTGGAAACACGCCCCGGACAGGATCTGGCAGGCAGCCCCTGGTTCCGGGACCACATTCTCGCGCTGGGGTACCGCCAGACCGGCACCCTGCACCGTAACCTGGTGTTCCAGATCGGCTGACCCACCCCCGTTGCCGGCCAGCCGGCCCATCAACCTGAGCCACATTCGGCCTGAAGCGGCCATTCGACGGCAAACCTCCAATTCCTGTGTCACCCTGCGGGTAACCACCAGGTTCCACTGCGTCAGGGAGGATGCTCATGAACTGGTTGCGCCCCGCCGCGCTCTGCGCGCTGTGTCTTGTCTCGATGTTCCAGCCACCTGCGTCCGCGCAACTGCCCACCGTGGAGTTTTACGGCGGGGTCGAGCATTCGGAACAGTTTCCGGACGGATCCTCCAGTTCTATTGCCGATAACGGCGGCATCACCTACCTGCACTACGAGGCGGTGTCCCAGGAGGTCGGCATTCGACCGGGCATCAACGACGGCGACGAGGTGCGCTTCAACTGGATCAAGCCGACCCGCACCGAGTCCATCGGGCTGATCTGGGATGGCCCCGGCCATTGCTGGCAGGAGGTCGGCTACCCCGACCAGGATTGCTGGGACCTGCCCCTGCTGCGCATGACGGTATACAGCTGGATCGACCAGGCCGGCGACTGGGTATTTGAAACCCGGGTCAACAACCAGCAGATACACAGCGAGAGTTTTCGCGTGGTGGGCTACACGCTGGTCCAGCTGGGCGCCGGCAGCCGGCAGGGCCCTGCCGATTCCACCCTGGCGGAGCCCCTCGAAGTCCAGCTGCTGGAGTACGACGGGGAAACCCCGGTCGCCGGGGAGTACGTGCGCTTTACTATCGATGGTGGCAGCCCGGGGGACGGCTTCGGTCTCAGCGCGAGCTACAACGACCCCCCATCGGGTACGGCCACCTCGAGCCTGGCCGCGCTGTCCGACGCCCAGGGCATCGCCCGGGTGTGGGTGGAACTGGGCGATTCCAGCGCCAGCTTCAGTGTCACCGCCAGCAGCTCCAAGGCCCCCGGTTACACCCCGTCGTTCAGTATTTCCGCCATCGCGCCGGAACCCGTGGACCAGTCGATCAACGGACTGGACGAGGATAAAAACCTCGGCCGCATACCCGCCGGCCAGTGCGTGGGCAACCCGATCAACGTGATCAGCGGCAACAAATTCCAGCGCGAGACCGACCTGCGTGGTGCCAGCCCGGTGCCGCTCGAATTCAGCCGTTATTATAACTCCCGGGACGATCGGGCGGGCCCGCTGGGGTTCGGCTGGCGGCATCACTTCCAGCGCAGCATCAGCCTGGTGAAAGAGGGTAAGGGCAAAACCGCCAGCAGCTACGCCCTGCTGAACCGCGAGGACGGCAGGCGACTGCGTTTTCAACAGGTGGGTGACAACTGGGTCGGCGACGCGGATATTCACTGGGCCCTGTTGAGGACCAAACGGGGCTGGGAACTGCGGCTGGACGACGACAGTGTGGAGCGCTACGACCGGGGTGGAAGCCTGCTGTCGATAACTGCCCGCAACGGTGCCAGTCAGCAGCTCAGCTACTCCCGGGGCCGACTGGACCAGGTCACCTCGGACAGTGGTGAGCGGTTGCAGTTCACCTACACCAGTGACGGTCTGCTGCAGTTCTGGGACTACCAGGCCTATGACAACGCGCCACCCCGGCGCTGGGTCGCGAGCTACCAGCAACGGCAAACCAGCGCCGGCGACACGCTGCAACTGCTGGCCGCGGTAATGGCGCCCGATGCCCGCCAGCGCCACTACCTGTACCAGGACAACGACTACCCCGGCGCCCTGACTGGCATCTCCGATGAAGTGGGACGCAGGCAGGCCACCTGGACCTATGACGGTGACGGCTTCGCCCGGCGCAGCTACCACGGCAGCGGCGCGGGCTACCGGGAAATCGACTATGGTCCGGACGGCCAGCGCACGATACTGGACAGTGCCGGCAACCAGACCGGGGTACTGGCGCAGGCGTCCCTGGGCCAGGGACTCTTGAGTCAGAGCCACGGGCCGCTGTGCGACACCGGCGCTCGCAGCGAGCGCGGTCGCACGGTTGACCCGCTCAACAACAGCCTGCTGGCAGAGGTAGCGGACGGTGTCACCACGGCGTTTGGCGACTACGACAGCCGCGGCAACCCGGGATACCGGATCGAGGCCGCTGGCAGCGCCGTCGAACGGCGCACCGAGTTCGAGTACGACCCGCGCTTTGCCAATCTGGTGACCCGGTGGGTGGAACCCTCCGTGCTACCCGGACAGCACCGGGTGACCCTGCGAACCTACGATGATCGCGGCACACTCCTGAGCCACAGCGTGGAGGGATACGCTCCCGATGGAACCGCGGTTACAGCCACGACCCGCTACACCTGGGACGGGCCTTTCGGGCAGCTGACCAGCGTGGATGGCCCCCGCATCGACCTGGACGACAGCACCCACCTGTCCTACTACCCGGTGGACCCTGCGCTGGGTGCCAACAGCGGCATGTTGCGCCGGGTGACCGGGCCGGGGAATGTGGTCGAACGGGACGAGATCCAGTACAACGCGCTGCGCCGGGTGGCCTCCGAGCAGCGGCCCAACGGCCTGTCACTCAGCTACGAGTGGGACCTGCAGAGCGATCGCCTGCTGTCGCTCAGCGAACGCGCTGGTGGGATTGAGCGCAGTTACCGCTGGTCCTACACTGCTGCCGGCGAGGTGGCGAGCCTGACCACCCCCGACGGGAACACCCTGTTCTACGAATACGACGACGCGGCTCGACTGGTGGCCCTGCGGGACAGCGGGGGCAACCGCATCGACTTCCAGCTCGACGCCGAGGGGAACGTTTCCGCGGAAACCTACACCGGTGCCAGTGGCGAACTGGTCAGCCGGATTGAACGCAGTTTCGACGCCTACCATCACCTGGACCGCATCACCAGCGGCGGTGCCAGCCACGATCACGACGCCCATCCCGATGGCAGGCTGGCTCGCGCGACCGACGGCAACGGGGTGGAAACGCTTTACGACTATGACGAGCTACGGCGACTGGTGACCCGGGTCGCCGACGCCACAGGCTCCGACCCCGCAACCGCGGACGCGTCTACCCGGTACCAGTTTGACCTTGGGGACGAGCCGGTTGCGGTTACCGCACCCAACGGTGCGACGACCGCTTTTCAATACGACGATCTGGGCCAGGTCGTACTCGAGAACAGTCCCGACCGTGGGGTACTCACCTACACCCGGGACGGTGCGGGCAATGCACTGCAGGTCACGGATGCGAGTGGCGGATCGACCCGGCGCAGCTTCGATGCGCGCGATCGATTGATAGCGGAAGATCTTGCCGGCACAGCCTTTGACAGCCTGTATCAATATGACGGCTGCCACAACGGGCTCCGCCGGCTGTGCCAGGCCCGTCGAGGCGACGTGGTGCTCGATTACCAGTACAACGGTTTCGGGGAGATCACCTCGATCAGCCAAACCGTCAACGGCACCAGTTCAGAGTTGGATTTCAGCTATATCGGGGGCCATCTGGGGGAAATTACCTATCCCAACGGTGCGATCCTGACCTATCACTACGACAGCGCCGGATTGGTATCCGGGGTGGACCTGGCCCAGGGAGGTGCAAGCCGTGTAGTGGCCAGTGGGATACGGTACGCCCCCTTAGGCCCATTGCAGGCACTGGAGTTCGGCAACGGCGGCCGGCGCAACATCGGATTCGACCAGGCCTACCGCATCAGTTCCATCGACGACCCGGCTTACACCGTGCAATTGAGCTACGACGGGGCCAGCAATATCGCGCGCGTCGAGAGCAGCACGGGCACCCGGCTGGCTGGCTATGACGCCCTGGACCGCCTGACCGCGGCGACAAACATGGCCGGTGACCACGCCTATCGCTACGACCTCAACGGCAATCGACTGTACTCGTCCGCCGACGGGATCGAGACCCGCTACGAGTACGAGCCCTACAGCAACCGGTTGGCCGTCACGGGAGCCACCCCGGTGTCTCTGGATGCCAGGGGTAATACCCTGTCATTGAGAGGCCAGTCGCTGGAGTACAGCCCGGACAATCGGCTCACCGAGGTCACCGGCGTGGCCAGCTATCGCCACAACGCCCTGGGCCAGCGGGTGGAGAAAAGTACGGCAGATGGCAGCGTGTACTTCATTTACGGTCCCCAGGGGCACCTGTTGGGTGAACTGGACAGCACCGGGCAGGTGGATCGGCTGTACATCTACCTCGAGGGACAACCCCTCGCGACCGTCGATTACCGGGACAACCCTGCGGGAGACCTGTACTTTGTCCATAACGATCACCTGGGCACCCCGCAAGCCATGACCGACGAGACAGGCAGAGTGGTCTGGCGAGCCGGATACCGACCCTTTGGCCTGGCAGATGTAGACGAGGACCCCGACAGCGACGGGCAACCGGTTTCGCTAAACCTGCGATTTCCCGGACAATACTTTGACGCCGAGACAGGTCTCCATTACAACTATTTCAGAGACTATGATCCTCAGAGTGGGAGATATGTGCAGAGTGATCCCATCGGGTTGGGTGGTGGACTGAATACTTATAGTTATGTGGATTCCAATCCTTGGAAATACTCCGATCGTTTGGGCCTGCGAAGAGTTGGCCAGCCTAGGGTTCCCGACAATAAGGGACCGGAAAGTGTTAGCTGTCTCCAGCGGTGCCAAGGTGACGTTATCGCTCAAAGCCTGATAACTGACGTTGCGATATTTTTCTTTCCTCAAGCAAAGATTGGCCAGCTCTTGTTTAAAGCCGGCGCTGGTGCATCAGCAGTTGGCTCTACCGCCTACTCATTAGCAAGCTGTGTACTGAAATGTGATGGTGAAGACGATCAGGATTTGTGCGGTACTGAACAATGATCTATGTATTTAACTTTGCGCTCTTTTTCTTCGTAACCGGATGTTTCGTACTATGGTTTGGTAGTAACAACAACATTCGAAACAAGATGGGTGAGAATGCCTTTCTAGTTCTGTCGCTGGGAATTATTGTTGCTGCAAGCTCGTATTTGACCTATTGCATCGTGAGCGGTGAACTCCATCTGTTAAAGCTTCCAGCTTTTGTATGCGGATTAGGGTTGGCGATTTTCATTATTCACTTTAGAAGTAAAGCTGAACGGAGTTGAGTCCTGCTGGATTTTAGATAACACAAAAGGGCAGGAAGCTCCGCAGGGCTTTCTTTATATTTTCAAATCTAAGTTTAGTAATATTTGCTGCCATACTCATTCTTCGCGAGTCCGTTCAATAACCTGGGATACTGGCTGTGTATACCGCCCTGGGGAGGTATTCGAACCCTATTGTGCCCCCCTCTAAGAGTCAGTATGCTCGGCCCTCTCTACTATGTAATGTGTCGCTCAATTTTTGATCAATGACATACTGTCTCGCCATCAAACTGGATGAGGGCCTGGTGTTCTGCTCCGACTCCCGGACGAACGCCGGCCCCGACCGGGTGAGTACCTACAGCAAAATGCACCGGTTTTCGGTGCCCTACGACCGCTCGCTGGTACTCCTGACCGCTGGCAACCTGGCCACCACCCAGGCTGTGGTCACCCATATCCAGCGCGACCTGGAAGAAATGGACGAAGACAGTTTCAACATCCTGAAGGCACGCTATGTCGAGCAAGTCGCGGACTACGTGGGCGAGATCAGCCTGAAGGAGCAGTCCAAGCATAGCGACGAGGGCGGTCCCAACGCGGGCTTCAACGCCACGGCGACCTTCATCGTTGGAGGACAGATCAAGGGGCAGCCACCGGAACTCTACCTCGTCTATCCGGAGGGCAACCATATCATTCCCTCGGAAGAGCACCCCTACCTGCAGATCGGCGAAACCAAGTACGGCAAGCCCATTCTGGACCGCATCGTGCGGTCAGACACCCCGATGGAAACCGCTATCCGCTGCGCGTTGGTATCGGTCGACTCCACCATGCGCTCCAACGCGACGGTGGGACCGCCCGTCGAGTGCCTGTTCTACGCCAAGGACTCCCTGCAGCCGCACGAACGCTACTACAAACTGAAAGAAAACCACCCCTACCTGACAAAGTTGCGCAAGAGCTGGGAACAGAATATCCGCGAGGCGTTCGACAAACTGCCCCCTATCAGCGAAATCCCCTCAGACGACAAATAACGTCGTCCACAAACTCCAGCTTCCCTTCCACCATGCTGTTGATCACAAACGGGTAGGCATCTCCCCGGCCCACACTGCGGTTCAACTCGTTGAGGGTAATACTCAGGTCGCGCCACAGCGCGATGCGCTGCCTGATATCCATATCTTCCGGCCAATGCTTGGAGACCCCGTGGGCGGCGGCGGTTTCCAGGGCATCGTAGATGTGCAGGTAGTGGCCCCAGGTCTCGGCCCAGTCCTCCACCGGGTGCGCGCTGGCATAGGCACTGATATAGAAGTCACGCCAACGGTCCGGCGCACCCTCGCTGTAGTGCAGGGCCAGGGCGGCGCTGTAATCCCGGGCCGGGTCACCGAATACCTCCTGGAACCGGCCCTGCAGGTCCTGATCCGGGTCGAGCCGTTGCCAGTAATAATGGCCCGATTCGTGCCGCAGGTGCCCGAGCACCGTGCGGTAGTCCTCCCCGAGTTCTTCCTTGGTGGTGATGCGCGCCACCTCGTCCGCCTCCAGCGCGTTGATGGTGATGATGCCTCCGAGGTAGCCGGTTGAAACAAAGCTTTCGGGGAACTGCTCACGGCTGCGCGCGTCCTCGATGAAATCCAGCAGCAGGCCGCGTTTCGGGTCACGCCAGCCGTCTATCAGGGGCAGGCCCAGGCGCATCAGGGTGAAGAACAGGCGCTTCTTGCCCTCTTCCAGCCGATGCCACCGAATCCGGTTACCCGGCAGGGACTGGTTGGGTACGGTGCGATTGAACTGGCAGGCGCGACACAGGGGATGGTTGTCCTCCTCGTCCAGCAGCCAGTTGCAGACGCCGAATTCCAGGCCGTTGTTGCACAGCCGGCTCTGGTCCGACAGGGCCGCCATCTCCATGGTCTGGGGGTCGAATCCAAGGAAGCGATTGCAACCCAGGCATTTCCGGGTATCGAAAAATACCTGGCTTCCGCAATCACAGTAAAAGCGTTTCACCACTTACTCCGGGGGAGGATTACTCAGGCTGGAACCAGGCCCGGGTAATCGCGTCGTTGATGTCGATGAGTTGAGCCTGGAACTGGTCAATGAACTGGTGCAGCTGTTCACGCGTCATTTTCTCCGGGTCAAAGCGGGACAATTTACGCGAGCTGCGCTCTACCAGGCGGACCGCTTCGGCATTCTTGCGCAGTGGTTTCAGCCCCTCACGCAGGCCCTTCAGGCAATAACACACCGAGCGCGGCAGCGTGGGTTCCTTGAACATGAACGCCACCACCGGGTTACTTTCGAGCATCGGCCCGACCTTACGGCGATAGGCGCCCAGCGCCGACAGCGCCTGCAACAAGTTGCTCCACAGCAGGGGATCAATGGCGGCAAACGCCCCCTCCCGGTCGAGGATATCCTTGGCGCCCACATCGATGATGCGGGTGGTCATATCCGACCGCTCCAGCAACTGGCCCAGTTTCAGGAAGCCCGCGGCGTGATCCCGCGGCAGGGAGGTCAACAACAGCCCGTTGAGGCGCTGGCAGCGGCCCACGATCTCGTCCAGGAAGGTCTGCCGGTTGCGCCGGCCGACCGACTTTTCCGCCATCTCCCGGCAATACAGGTGCAACTCGTTGACCTGCTCCCAACCCTCCTCGGGCAACACATCGCGCGTGGTGCGCACGTTTTCACGGGCAGCGCTAATCGCGAAGGGAATGCTGCAGGTCACCTCGGCCTCGGCGATCAAAAACCGCAACACATTCTGTTCATTGGCGACACGGAAACGACCGTAGAACTCCGGGTCCGCGTCCAGGATGCGTATCAGCACGTCCCAGCCGGGCTCGGAACCGCGCGGAATATCCATGATCAGGTGGTGGTAGGCAGCCACCAGCCGGGCCGTGTCCTCCACCCGTTCCATGTAGCGCGCGGTCCAGTAGAGGCGCTCGGCCACCCGCGACAGCATGCTCATGCCTTGTCCTCCACGATCCAGGTGTCCTTGCTGCCCCCGCCCTGGGACGAGTTGACCACCAGGGACCCTTTCACCAGGGCCACCCGGGTCAGCCCCCCGGGGGTAACCCAGCTGTGCTTGCCCTGCAGGATGAACGGTCGCAGGTCCAGGTGACGGGGCTCGACGGCGTCGTCGCAATAGGTGGGAGCGGTGGACAGGGACAGGGTCGGTTGCGCGATGTAATTGCGCGGGTCGGCTTCGATGAGTTTCGCAAACTTGCGCCGGGTCGCCTGGGTGGCATGGGGCCCCACCATCAGGCCGTAGCCTCCCGATTCGTTGGCGGGTTTGACCACCAGCTTGTCCAGGTTCTCGAGCACGTACTCGCGGTCTTTGTCGCGCATGCACAGGTAGGTAGGCACGCTGGCAACCACCGGCTCTTCCTTGAGGTAATAGCGAATCATGTCCGGCACGTAGGCATAGACCACCTTGTCATCCGCCACGCCCGCCCCGGGCGCGTTGGCGATGGCGACATTGCCGGCCTTCCAGGCGCGCATCAGGCCCGCCACGCCCAGCACGGAATCCTCGCGGAAGGCTTCCGGGTCCATGAAGTCCTCGTCGATGCGGCGGTAGATGACATCCACCTGCATCGGACCGTCCACCGTGCGCATGTAACAGCTGTCGTCATCATCGACGAACAGGTCAGAGCCCTCCACCAGTTCCGCCCCCATGCCCTGGGCCAGGAACGCGTGCTCGAAGTAGGCCGAGTTATAGATACCCGGGGTCAGCACCACGATACAGGGGCGGCGCTGGTGCCGGGGCGACAGCGACGCCAGGGTCTGGTACAGCCGGGTCGGGTAGTCGTCCACCGGGAGGATGGAGTAGTTCTCGAACAACTCGGGCAGAACGCGCTTGGTGATCTCGCGGTTTTCCACCATGTAGGACACGCCCGAGGGCACCCGCAAGTTGTCTTCCAGCACGTAAAACTTGCCGTCCTTGTTGCGCACCAGGTCCGAGCCGCAGATATGGGCCCAGGCGCCGTAACGCGGTTTCATGCCCTTGCACTGGGGTTTGTAATTGGGGGACTCCAGCACGATCTCCGCCGGCACGATACCGTCCTTGAGAATTTTCTGGCGATTGTAAATATCGTCGATGAAGCGGTTGAGCGCGCGACTGCGCTGGATCAGGCCACGGCTGACCTGCTCCCATTCCTTGCCCGGAATCACCCGCGGAATCAGGTCGAAAGGCCAGGCGCGGTCTATATTGCCGCCCTCCGTGTACACGGTGAAGGAAATACCCATCTCGCGGATGGCCAGGTCCGCCGCCGCCCGCCGGGAGTCCATCTCCTCGACGTCCAGGTCCTGCAGCATTTTCACCGCGCGCCGGGCCGCCAGCCGCGGGCGGCCCTTGGGCGTGATCAGCTCGTCGTAGTAGTCGCCGCTATTGTAGGCTTTCCAGCTCTTGTTCATCTTCTTCCCGGACTGCTGTCATACCCCTGAGGGTAACGCAACCGGACTGTTTTCGCCACGACGGCCAGCCGCGCAGGCGCCACGCCACGGTGGCGTAGCGCGCCAATTTCGGTACACTGTGCCCTCGCTGAGCGGCAGCAATAAGACAGGATCGACTATGGATCTCAATAAAACCATCAGCATTTCACCCGACGTGATTTCCCAGGAAGTATCCGGCGAAACCGTCCTGCTGGACCTGCAGAGTGAGAACTACCTCGGCCTGGACGAAGTAGGCACGCGCATCTGGCAACTGATCAAGGAAACCCGGGAACTGCAGGTGATCTACGACACCCTGCTGCACGAGTACCAGGTGCCCGAGGCCCGGCTCCAGAACGACCTGCAGGTGCTGCTGGGCGAAATCGCCGCGTTGGGCCTGATCAAACTGGAAGCCGCGGCGTGAGGACAACACCGTGAGCCGCCAGACCCACTACCGCGCCTGCCATCTCTGCGAAGCGATTTGCGGCCTGGTGATCGAAACCGACGGCTCGCAGATTGTCTCGATCAAGGGCGACAAAAACGATCCCCTGTCGCGCGGCCATATCTGTCCCAAGGCGGTGGCCCTCAAGGACCTGCACGAGGACCCGGACCGGCTGCGGCGGCCGATCAAGCGCGTGGGCCCCGACCGTTGGGAAGAGATCAGCTGGGACGAGGCGCTGGATACCACCGCCCGGCGGCTGGTGGAGATTCGCCAGCACCACGGGGTGAATGCCGTGGGCATCTACCTGGGTAATCCCACCGTGCACAACTACGGCATGATGACCCACCAGGGGCTGCTATTTAAGCACTTTCGCAGCAACAACCGTTTTTCCGCCACCAGCGTCGACCAGCTGCCCCATCACCTGGCGGCGCTGTGGCTGTTCGGGCACAAGAACCTGTTCCCCATCCCCGACATCGACCGCACGGACTACTTCCTGATGCTGGGCGCCAATCCCATCGCCTCCAACGGCAGCATCTGGACCGTGCCGGACGTGCGCAAGCGGATCAAGGCGCTCAAGGCGCGCGGCGGCAAACTGGTGGTCATCGACCCCCGGCGCACAGAAACCGCCGAACTGGCCAGCGAACACCACTTCATCCGCCCCGGTACCGACGCCCTGCTGCTGGCGGCGATCCTCAATACCCTGTTCACCGAGCAACTCGCCGACCCGGGGCTGCTCGCGCCTTTTACCGATGGCCTGGCCGAGGTGGCCAGCGCCGTGCAGGGATTTACCCCGGAACTGGCCGCCAGGCACACCGGTATCGATGCCGACACCATCCGCCGCCTGGCGCGGGAACTGGCCGCTGCCGACGCCGGTATCTGCTATGGCCGGCTGGGTGTCTCGGTGGTGAGTTTCGGCGCCCTCAACCAGTGGCTGATCGGCCTGATCAATATCGCCACCGGCAACCTCGACAAACCCGGCGGCAGCCTGTTCACCAGCCCGGCGCTGGACCAGGTGGACGGCAGCAGTCCGGGCGGTTTCGGGCGTCACCACAGCCGTGTGCGGGGCCTGCCCGAATTCGACCGGGAACTGCCGGTGGCGACCCTGGCGGAGGAAATCAGCACCCCCGGCGAGGGCCAGATCCGGGCCCTGTTCACCGGTGCGGGCAACCCGGTGCTGTCCACGCCCAACGGCCGGCAGCTGGAGGCGGCCCTGGACCAGCTCGATTTCATGGTCAGCCTCGACCCCTACCTGAATGAAACCACCCGCCACGCGCACATCATCCTGCCGCCCACCTCGCCGCTGGAGCACGATCACTACGACCTGGCCTTCCACCTCAACGCCATGCGCAACACGGTCCGCTTCAACGAGGCCCTGTTCGAACCGCCGGAGGATGCCCTGCACGACTGGCAGATCTTTACCGGCCTGGCCAACCGGGTGGCGACCCTGCTGGGCGAGGACGCCCAGCCCGAGACACCCCCTGCGGCCATGATCGACCTGGGGCTGCAATTCGGCCCCTACGGCCAGAACAGCGAATGGGCGCTGGACCTGGACAAGGTGCGGGCCCAACCCTCGGGGATCGACCTGGGCCCCCTGCAGCCGCAGTTGCCCCGGCGCCTGAAAACCCCGGAGCAGCGCATCAACTGTGCCACGCCGGCGGCCCTGGCCGACCTGCAACGGCTGGCGGCGGAATTCAGCGGCGCCGCGGACACCGGGCTGCGCCTGATCGGCCGTCGCCACGTGCGCTCCAATAATTCCTGGATGCACAACTTCCGCCGGCTGGTGAAGGGCCGTGAACGCTGCACCCTGCTGATGCACCCCCAGGACATGGCGGCGCGCGGTATCAGCGACGGCAATCCCGTTACCGTCAGTACCCGGACCGGCTCCGTCACCGTGCCGGTCGAGGCCAGCGACAGCATGATGCCCGGCGCCATCAGCCTGCCCCACGGCTATGGCCACAGCCGTGAGGGCATCCGCATGCACATAGCACAGGCCCATGCCGGCGTCAGCTGCAACGACATCACCGACGAACTGGCCCTGGACGCGCTGTCAGGCAATGCCGCACTCAACGGCGTGCCGGCCGAGGTTGCGGCCGCCAGCTGAACGCAGATCACAGCCACAACCCGAATAGGGTAAACTCGGCAAAAACCAAAACACGGGGACGGGAACCATGGAAATTTCCACAATCGTTTTCTGGCTGATCCTGCTGGGGCTGGTGCTGTATATCGTCGGCATCTTCAACCGGCTGGTCACCCTGAAGAACCGCTACCTCAACGCTTTCGCCCAGATCGAGGTGCAACTGAAGCGCCGTTACGACCTGATCCCCAACCTGGTGGAAACCGCCAAGGGCTATCTAAGCCACGAACGCGAAACCCTGGAAGCCGTCATCGAGGCCCGCAACGAGGCCGCGGCGATCCTCAAGGGCATGGCCGACGGGCACATCGGCAGCGGCGACATGGCCAAACTCGCCAGCGCCGAATCCGCCCTGCAGGGTGCCCTGGGCAAGCTGAACGTGACCCTGGAAGCCTACCCGGACCTGAAGGCGAACGAGAACATGATGCAGCTGTCCGAAGAAATCACCACCACCGAAAACCGCGTGGCGTACGCGCGGCAGGGCTATAACGACGCGGTGATGACCTACAACAGCTACCGCCAGAGTTTCCCGCCAGTGGCGCTGGCCGCGACCTTCGGCCACCCGGCCGATGCCGAGTTGCTGGAGTTCGCCGACTCGGAGCAGATCCAGGAAGCGCCCAAGGTTTCTTTCAGCCAGTAGGGTGGCGAACGGGACATGGATGCCCGAAAAGAGGGGCAGGCGCTCCCCGCCTGTGCGGGGGTCCCGTAACACATCGTGAACTTTTTCCATCAACAGGACCTGGCCCGGCGCAACGCGCGCCTGCTGTTGCTCATGTTCCTGGCGGCGGTGGCCCTGCTGGTGCTGCTGGCCAATGCCGCGGTGGCCGCTTTCCTGTTCTTCAGCCAGAACTACAACCTGTACGCCGGGGCGCGACAGGACCCGGCGGAGTTCTGGACGTACTTCAGCTGGGCCCGCTTCGGCACCATCGGTCTGGCGATCACCGCCACCGTGGCCCTGGTGGTGCTGATACGCTGGTTGCAGCTCAATACCGGCGGCAAGGTGGTCGCGGAGGCCATGGGGGGAACACGTATCCTGCCCCAGACCCGCGACAAGGCCGAGCGCCGCTGCCTGAACGTGGTCGAAGAGATGGCCCTGGCGGCCAACATGCCGGTGCCGCCGGTGTACATCATGAACGGCGAACGGGGCATCAATGCCTTCGCGGCGGGCACCACGCCCGCCGACGCGGTGATCGCCGTCACCCGCGGCACGGTCAATCATCTCAAGCGACACGAACTCCAGGGCGTGATCGCGCACGAGTTCAGCCATATCCTCAACGGCGACATGCGTCTCAATATCCGCCTGGCCGCCATGCTCAAGGGCATCACCTTCATCGGCGACGTGGGGCACGTGCTGCTGCGCTCCTCCAACCGCCACCGCACCGGGGTCGGCAGTCCCCGGGGCAACAGCGGTCCCTTCCTGCCGGTACTGGGCCTCGCCCTGTGGCTGCTGGGCTGGCTGGGTGGCGTCGCGGCGGGTTTTATCAAGGCCGCGATCAGCCGCCAGAAGGAATTCCTGGCCGACGCCAGCGCGGTGCAGTACACCCGCGACCCCGGCGGCATCGGCGACGCCCTGAAGGTAATCGGCGGCTACATCCCCGGTTCACTGGTGCACGCCGCGCGGGCGGCGGAGATGTCACACATTTTTTTCGGCCAGATCGAGCACCGCCTGTGGCAGCTGTTCGCCACCCACCCGCCACTGGATGAGCGCATTCGCCGGGTGCAGCCGGACTGGGACGGCCACTATATCGAGCGTAAGGTCGAGCACTACCGCGAGCTGCCCGCGGACTACAAGGACGCCATGGCCGGCGTGGGCCGGGCGGCGGTGGTGGGCGCCCTGCTCGCCAGCCAGGCCGGGGAACTCGAGCAGCCCATCGAGCTGCCACTGGCCGACGCGGAGTTCGGCCCGGCGCCGGACCAACTGGAAGAGGAAAACGCCGCCCGCCACGAACTGCCCGTGGCCTTCCTGCGCCTGGGCCACGAACCGCTCGGGGCCAGCGCCCTGATCCTCGGCCTGCTGCTCAGCGCCGATCCGGACACCCGGCAGCGGCAACTGGCCCTGGTCGAGGAAGCCAACATCCAGGGCCTGGGCGATATGGTGGCCACCGTCGCAGGCGGAGTAGCCGACCTGGTCCCCGGCCAGCGCTTGCCGTTGCTGGAGTTGTGCCTGCCCGCGCTCAAGGCGGTTTCCTACCCGCAGTACCGTGCCTTCAAGGACACCATGCTGCGCCTGGTGCAGGCCGATGCGCAGACGGAACTCTACGAGTGGTGCTTCTTCCAGCTGGTGCGGCACTACCTCGACCCGGAATTCATCCAGGTCAAGCCGAGCCGGCCGCGCTACAACAAGCTGGAAAAAGTCCGCTACCACCTGCGCATCGTGCTATCCGTACTGGCCCACGAGGGCAGCGGCGAGGCCGCCCAGGCCTTCCAGATGGGCGTGCAGGAACTCGGCTTCTACGGCCTCACCCTGATGCCCCGCGACGAGTGCAGTGTGGCGGCTTTCTCCCAGGGCGTGCACGCGCTGGCGGACTGCTATCCGCTGTTGAAACCCCGGGTCCTGAAAGCCATGGCCCGGGCCGCCGCCGCGGACGGCACCGTGTGCCCGGCCGAACGCGAGATCATCGCCAGCATCGCGGCGGTGATGGACTGCCCGGTCCCGGAGGAGTTTCTGTAGCGGCCTCGAAGGCCCGACCGGTCAATAATATTGCAGTTTGTACTCGCTGTAGGTCACCCCGGTCCAGCGCCGGAAAGCGCGGTAGAAACTGTTCACTTCCAGGTACCCCAGCTCGTCCGCCAGGCACTTGCCCGGCAGCCAGGACTCGCGCAGTCGACGCTCACAGCGGTACTGGCGCGCCCGGTCCAGCAGGAACTGGTAGCAGGTATGATCGGCCCGCAAGCGCCGCCGCAGGGTGGTGCAGCTGATGCCGAGTTGCTCCGCCACCGACTCGGCGCGCAGGCGCGACAGGTCACCCTGCAGCAGAATCTGCAGGACCTTGTCGGTGGTACGGGAAAGGGCGAAGTAGCGGTGTTTTTCAGCCGGCGGGGTGAAACTCACCCCGCCGGCAGTACGGCTCAATGTCTCCATGATTCAAATCCTTTTGAAGCACTGGATAGTCAGAGAGGCCCTGCCGGGGCATGGGGCACCGCCGGGGCCCGCCCGGGACGTCCTGTCCCGGAACCAAAAGCCTAGCACAGGCCACGAGACTCGCCGGCGAATGGCCGCTTTTGCCGGATTGTGGGTATTTTTTGGCGGCCGGTGGATCCCCGCTTTCGCGGGGATGACGATGGGTGCCGACGGGGATGACGAGACGGGCTTTCGTCACCCCTGCGAAAGCAGGGGTCAGGTCACCAGGGCCAGGCCCTGGGACTCACCCATAACCTGGTTGCGACCCTGCTTCTTGCCCTCATACAGCGCACTGTCGGCGCGGGCGATACAGGCGTCCAGTGGCTCGCCCGTGCGATGGCGGGCGATACCGAAGGTCATGGTGATCTGCAGCCGGTGGTCCTTGTACTCAAACATGTTCTCCGCCACCTCGTCGCGCAGTTTGCCCGCCAGTACGGTGGCGCCCTCCAGCCCCGTCTCGGGCAGCAGGAATATGAATTCCTCCCCGCCCCAGCGGGCCACGCGATCCACGTCCCGCAGCCGGCGCTGCAGCACGGTGGAAACCCTGGACAACACGTGGTCGCCACAGGCGTGGCCGAACCGGTCGTTGAGCTGTTTGAAGTGGTCGATATCGGCCAGCACCACCGAGAACTCGCCACCACGGCGGAACACCCGCTTGATCTCCGCCTCCGCCTCCTCGACAAAGCCGCGCCGGTTCAGCAACCCGGTCAGCGGATCCTGACGCGCCGCCTCGGCCAACCGGCGATTGGCCTCGCTCAGGGCCAGCGTGCGGTCCGCCACTTCCTGCTCCAGGCGGTTGAGCATGGTGGTGAAGCGATTACCCAGGGAGACGGCCATGGCCAGCATCAGGGCCATGAAGCCGACAGTAATCAGCCGCGCGGACTCCACCCGGGCCAGGTCAATCAGGATGTCATTGGCGCAGGTGGCCCCGAATATCAGCAGGCCGATAAACAGGGTACGCGCCTCGGGGTGGCCACTACGCATTTTCTGCCACACCTGGATCGGGCAGATCAGCAGTATCGGTATGCTCCACAGCTGAAAGTAAGCCAGGGTGCGGGCGTGCGTATCCGTCACCGGCTCGAGCACGCCGATCAATACCAGCGGTATGAAACTCAGCTGGTAGGCGCGCATGATCCAGGTGACGGGCGCATCCAGCAGCACCCAGATCATCTGCAGGGCCAGCACCGGCATGAAATAAATGGCGCCGATTTCCACTTCCTTCAGCACCTGGAAAGACATGGGCAAGAGGTACTTCACCTGGGTCAGCATCAGGCCGTACAGGGCGATATTGATCGCCAGCAGACCGAACCACAGGAACAGTTTTTCCTGCCGGTTGCGGCGATAGAGATACAGGTGATACAGGCCAAAACCCAGGAAAAGGGTACACAAGGCCACCGCCGGCACCTCGTCCACCACGCCGTAGAGCAACAGGTCACGGTAGTCGCCCAGGCTGTAACCGCCGCCATAGGGCCCTCCGCCCCAGTGCTCTGCCATGATGTCACTGCCACCCCAGACCCGCAGGGCCAGCACCAGTTCGCCTGCCGGTCCGACCAGGTCGCGCGGCAGGTGATAGACCTTTTCCCGGTCGTAATCCACCCGGGCGATGGGCGGCAGGCGACCCACCCCGCCCAGCAGTCGACCGTTGGCGTAGATCTCGTAAGCACTCAGGATTTTGCCAAGCCTGATACCCAGACCCGCGTCGATGTTGTAATTGGCCAGCGCCCCGTCAGTCAGCACCAGCCGCAGTCGATACCAGCCCAGCTGGCCGGTTTCCGGATAGCCGTTGTCGCTCCAGCGCTCCGGCAGGGCGCGGGCCTGCCATGCACTGTCGTCCAGGGATGGTTCCGCCCAGGCCGGGTCGTCCCCCGGTTGAAACAGCCAGACCCCCTCCAGGGAGTAGGGATCCGTGCGAACCGAGGCATCCACTGCCGGCCATTCCCGGGCCGCAACCTCGAAGCGGGGCGACTCCAGCGCCAGTACGCCAGCGGCGAAGCCCGGCGCCAGCCACAAGACGACCAGAAACACCAGGCGCAGCGCCCACGGCATTGGTCGACTTTGCAGCTCCCGATGTTTCAAGCGAGGCCCCCAGTTATTTTTTGTTTTTGTCTATCACGTATCCCGATTGGCTAGCAGTATAAAACCCGGGATGGTTAATGGGCCTCCATTCCAACGCGGTAATATGACTACCATCACAGTTCGCCTGGCAACGGGGCCTAAAGCATGAACGCGGTCACAGTTCCCCGGGCCACTGCGATGCTGGCATCCTGCGCCTTCCGGCTTTAAGCTCTAAACGCCCTTAACATCATGGGAGAACCCGATGGCTCTGGTTGCACTTGTTACCCTGATCCTCTTGTTGCAGTACCTGGTATTCACCGCGCTGGTCGGCAAGGCGCGCGTGGAGTACGGTGTGGAAGCGCCGGCGACCACCGGCCACGAGATGTTCGAACGGGCCTATCGGGTCCAGGTGAATACCCTGGAGCATCTGGTGATGGTGCTGCCTGCGATGTGGATCTGCGCCTATTTCTTCCTGCCCCTGGTGGCCTCGCTGCTGGGACTGGGTTTCTTCCTGGGCCGCCTGCTGTACCGCAACGGCTACGTTCGCGACGTGAAGAGCCGCGGCCCGGGTATGCTCATCGGGTTTCTGTCCAACCTGGGGCTGATCGGCTGCGGGCTCTGGGGCGTGATCACCCAGCTGTGATGAGGCGATAGCGGTCGCACTACTGCACACTTCCTGATCACCGCCTGGCGGGTTCACTTTTCCCGGGGCGGCAACCGTGCCCGGAGTCAAATCCAGCCGCGGGCCACGTAGTACCAGTAACCCACCTCTTCCCGCAGCGCCATCGTGGTGCGCTGCAGGTCGTCAACCGTAGGCAACCAGCGCGGTACCCCGGGCGCGGAGACCAGGCGTTGGTAATCGGTGGGCACCGGGTACACCTCCAGCCCGGTGCGGGAAAATACCGCGGTCGCCCGCCGCATGTGAAACGCCGAGGTCACCAGCAGCACCCGGCGGACGCCCTGGTTGCGCAGCACCTGCGCCGAGTAGTCGGCGTTCTGCCGGGTATCGCGGCTGGCCGGCTCCTGGATGATGGCGCGCCCGGGCACCCCCATCACCGCCAGTATTTCCTCCATCAATTCCGCCTCCGGCCGCGCCCCGGGGTCGGCCCCACCGGAGACCAGCACCAGTGGCGCCTTGCCGGCCTTGTACAGGGCCGCGGCCGTTACCAGCCGGTCCGCCTGCGCGCTCAGGTCCCCGAGACTGCCCATGTGCACATCGCCGCGGGTGGCTCCTCCGAGAACCACGATGGCTTCCATGGGCGGCACCGCGTTGACGGCACGGGGCGCCTGTGCGGCCTCCAGCCGGGCCATGGTGAGGTCTGCAAACCAGGCGGTGGAGCACAGGTACAGCCAGGAAAGCGCCACCAGCATCAGCAGTCCTGCACCGCGGCCGCGCCGCAGCCACAGCAGCAACAGGGCCAGTAGCAGCAACAACAGTGACTGGCTCAGGGGGTAGGCCAGCAGGGAAAGCAGTTTGGTGGTCTCGTACGACATGGTCAGCCTCTGGCCTGTTGCGTGTATCCCGGTGGCCGATGAACCGACCGGGCCCGGTCTTCTCGTATCCTGCAGCCTGCGGCTCACCTCGTCCAGCATCCCGGCTGACCCGAGGCGGCCTCTCTGCAGGCCTGAGCAACTCGCCTGCCACCCGGTTACCGCCGATCCAAGGGACTTAATTACGGTTTCCCGCACAGGCGGCTTGACTCGCGAGGTTTTGCCGTTAGTATCCATAAGCTAGTCATAATTAGTTTATATAATCTCCGGCCTGGATGCTGTATGTTTTTCTCGCTGTACCTCCTGTTCTGTTTACTGGCTGCCCGAATCTGCGTCAGCAGTGCCTGGCGCCTGGGCCTGCTGGATACGCCTGACCACCGCAAGTCTCATCGCGGGGCGGTACCCCTGGCAGGGGGCGTGAGTGTGGTGATCTGCATCACCCTCGGCTCGCTGATGCTGGAGCTGTCCGCGGACTACAACCTCATCGTCGCGATTATTTTCATGCTGTTCCTGGTCGGCCTGCTGGATGACCTGCACGAGATCGGGCCAAGAGTGCGGCTGCTCGCGCAGTTCAGCGCCGGCTTCATGGTGGTGATCAGCACGGGCATTGCCATCTATCATGTCGGCGACCTGCTGGGCATCGGCAATATCCCCCTGCTCATGTTGACCATGCCCCTGACCGCCCTGGCCTTTGCCGGCATGAGCAATGCCTTCAACATGATCGATGGCATCGACGGCCTCGCCGCGAGCATGGCCGCACTGCCATTGTCGGTGGTGCTGGTGCTGGCCATGCAGTCGGACCACGAGACAATCGAATTCCTGCAGATTGTGCTGATTCCCATCGCTGTATTCCTGCTGTTCAACCTCGGTCCCAACAACCGCCTGTTGCCGAAGATGTTCCTGGGGGACAGCGGCAGCCTGACTCTCGGCTTCATCACCACACTGGTGCTGGTGTACGCCTCGCAGGTTAATGAGTTGATCAAGCCGGTGACCGCCCTGTGGCTGGTAACGGTACCGCTGATGGACATGCTGGCCACCATGCTGGTGCGGTTCCGGGCCGGCCGGGGCATGATGGACGCCGGCCGCGACCACCTGCACCACCGGCTGCTGGACCTGGGCATCAGCCCCCGCCTGGTGCTGGCGCTGCTGGTGTTGCACGCCACCCTGGCCGCGCTTAGCGGGCTACTGCTGGAAACCTGGTTCCCGGAATACATCAGCATGTTGTTGTACTTCCTGACTTTCATCACTCACTGTCTTATCGTGCTCAAATTCGACAGCATCACCAAACGCCTGGCCCCGGTTAAACAGTTGCAACACACCTGAGCCCGCCCGCTCACCCGGTCGCGGGCCCGGCCCGCACGAACTCCCACACCACGCCGGACGTTTCCACGCCGGACGTTTCCGCGGAAACGTCTTTCCTGCGAATCTCGAAACAGCCGTTGTGCAGCCGTGTGTGATGGAAGCGGCACAGCGTGACCAGGTTATCCAGTGAGGTTTCCCCTCCATCGGCCCAGTGAACGACATGGTGTGCGTCCACATAGCGCGACTCCGGGCAACCGGGAAACTGACAGCAGCCATCCCGCTCCTTCAGCGCCCGCCGAATCGGCGCCGGCACCACCCTCGATCGTCGCCCCACGTTCAGCACCTGACCGTTTTCATCCTCCAGCACGGCAGTCAGCGACGCATCGCAGCCCAGCCGGCGGGCCGTTTCCGCGGAAATCCACGGCTTGTCTTCAAAATGGGACTTGCCGTGCTCACAGCAAACTCCCGATCGCTGCTCCCGCAGGGTATTCACGTCCACATGCAGCACCACCTGGCACCGCTCCGCGCCGTTAAGGGCCCGCAGCTCTCTATAATCGGGCGCCGAGGCCAGGAAATGCTCCACCAGCCCGGCGAAGGCATCCGCCCTGACCTGGTTTATGAACTGGCCAAACGTTTCCGCGGAGATTTTTTCCTCCAGCCGCTCCAGTTCCACCCGGTCGCGACCCGCTTCGTGCTCCCGGCACTCGTCATCCCCCGGCGCTGCCACCCCCGCCTCCCGGTGCCGCTCCGCGATCGCCTGCGCCGCTGCCTTCATCCGCGCCGTGTGCAGCGCCTTGAAGTCGTCCTTGCGCTCCTCCTGCAGTGGCCGCGCCACCGCCTCCAGCGCCTTCACCACCAGGTGCCCCTGCTCCGGCGGCAGTCGCGCATGGATGACCCACATGCCGTCCTCGTCCTGGAACCAGAACATCTCCCGGGCCTGCTCCCGCGCCGACTCCGGCGCCGCGGAATCGCTGTGCCCGCCTTCCTCGCCCTCTGCTCTATCCGCCACCACCTCCAGCCCGATCCGGCGCACCGCCTCCGGTACTGCCACGTCCGGCACCGGCTCATAGCGGCTCACGACCTTCTCCAGGTAGCCCGCGGTGACCTTGTCCGCCAGCCCCACCAGCACGCCCTCGTTCTGCGGCGTGGCCACCCGGGTGATCGCGCGCACCTTGGAGTAGCTGAGTTCACCACTGGCAAAGGCTTCCTCCACCAGGGGCAGGCCGGCCAGCCGGCGCGCCACACGCACCTTCTCCCGCGCCGCGCCCAGGTCGATCCCGCAATTGGCCACCAGCCAGTGGGCGCAGGATCGCATCGCCCCGCCACAGTGCCAGACCCCGCGATAATCGAACTCGGCGATCAGTTTGAGCAACCGGTAGTTGGCCACGTTGATACGCGCGGACAACAGGGTAATTTCCTGGCCGAGCCGAACGTCGTCACAGTCCGGCCCCTGTAACACCGGGACGGGAAGGCCCATGGCAGGCACCTCTTATATCTGTATATTTATACAGTAATATAGGCGGCCACCCTTCAGCCCTCAAGCCAAACAATCCATCAAATGCGTCCAGCCCCATCGGTATCAACGCCTACTCGGTCATAAACGGATTACTGCCGAACCCATCCTCCACCGGCTGCAGCAGGGGCTTGCTGCGCGCCACCGGCGCCACCGCCTCACGCACTCGCCGCGGCGCGGTGGCCGGCTCCTCGTAGGGATAGAAGAACACCCCGGCGAAGAAGGCGAAGTACGCCATGTTGGCGGGCACGAACAGGTTGAAGTCCACCAGCTCGTGCAGCAGCGTCAGCAACAGCGCCAGCCCCGCCCCCACCTGCACGTAGCGGAAATCGCCCCAGCGCCCCGCGCGCCACAGGCTGAACCAGCGCGCCAGGTAGATCGCCAGCCCCGCCAGCACCAGCACCGCCCCGGCGATCCCGGCGTTGAACAGCCACTCCAGGTAGCTGTTGTGGGCCTGGTTCATGGTCACTGACGCCTGGCTCAGGTCCTGAAACGCCGGGAACACCTGCTCGAAGGTACCGGACCCGGCCCCCAGCGGAAAAAACTGCGCGATCCCCTCCAGCACCCCCTCGTAGGTCGTCCAGCGCCCGTCGGACATGGGATCGCGCTCGGCGAAGCGTTCCCACACGGGCCCGAGCCCGATCGCGATTCCGCTGGCGAGCACCACGGAGGTCACGGTACCCGCCAGCCCGTACACGTTCTCGCCGCCGATACGGCGGGAAAAGAGGGTGCCCGCCAGCAGCACCCCCACGATCGCCAGCCCGATGCCCGCCCGCGACCGGCTGAACACCACTGCCAGCAGCAACAGCACGCTCAACGCGCCATAGATAAAGGCCTTGTGCCCCTGCAGGGTCGACAGGTACTCCAAGCGCTGCCGCAGGCTCTGCTTCCCGGCCCGCTGCCTGTGCCGCCCCAGCGTCGCGAAAAACAGCGCCAGCGACACCATCAGCGCCATGTCGAGAAAATTCGCGTAGCTGTTGCGCCCCCGCCACGACCCCTTGGCCAGCCCCCCGGCCTCGTCCATGCCCATCATGAAGGGCGAGTCGGGCCCGGTGCCGTACTGCAGCAGGCCCAGCAGGGCCTGCGCCGCCGCCATGGTGAACACCAGCGCCAGAACCAGTTTCACCCGCGGCAGGGGCAGCGCACGGGTCAGCAGGTACACGGCCACGGGCACCAGGATCTTCAACCAGCCAAGCAGGGTTTCCCGCGGCAGGATCGACAGGGTCGCGCCGCCCTCGGCCCCGGCCAACTGCAGCGCGGTGTAGTAATCGGACTGTCCCGCCAGGCTGACCCGGCTCAGCCACGGCAGTGGCAACAGCTGCAGCAGCGGCAGCGCCACCAGCGCCAGCAGGAACCAGCCCTCGGCCCGCCCCAGGTCTTTCACCCGCCCGGCGCTCCAGCACAGCAACACCAGCGACGCCACCGCCAGCAGCTCCAGCAGCATCGCGGCCAGCGGCGTCTTGCCGGAGCGGAACATGGGCGCCGCCAGCAGCAGCGCCAGCAACAGGTAGAAGCCCACGCGGGCAACGTAATCGACGGTATTGCGCCGGCTCATTTGTTCAACTCGATCTGCATATCGTCAAACCAGATGGTTCCTGCCAGTTCGTGATCCACGTCGCGGCTGCCGGCGGAGTACAGCCGCAGTATCTGCCCGCCGCAGTCCGGCGGCACGTCAATCTCGAAATCGAAGGCGCGCCAGTCGCCGGTGCCAAGGAACAGTTCGCTCTGCCCCAGCAGTGCGCCGCTGCCGGCGGTGCAGTACACCCGCCACTGCAGTCCGCGCCGCCCTTTTAACTGCTCGGGCCGCACCCGGCCGCGCACGGTATAACGACCGGCGTCGAGGAAGACATGCTGGTACAGGTGCGCGAATCGCACCCGCTTGCCGCCCAGCGCCAAGCGCAAGGCCCGTTCGCCACCGGTGCCATAGGTATTGCTGCGGGTGATACGGATACCGCTGTTGGCCGGCGGCCGCGCCACCCAGCCGAAGCCGGCGTCGTTGTCGAAGTCCTGCTCGAAGCCGCCGTCGTAGAGGAAGCCCAGCACCGCCAGCCGCGTTTTGCCCAGGCCGTTCACCCAGTGCAGGTAGGCCTCGGCCACCAGCCCCTCGCGCCGCAGGCGGTTCACGTACAGGTTGCGCTCGTACTCCTGCAGCGGGTAGGCGCCGGACGCCTCCCGCAACTGCACCAGCCCGCGCAGCGCGTCGAGGTTTTCGCCGTTGTTCGCCACGTGGGCGAAAAAGCCGTTCCACCAGGGGAACGGTTGGGGATCCTCGGCAATGGCGGCCAGCACCTCGCGCGCCGCCGGGTCCGCCGCCACCTGCACCAGCAGGGGGAATACCGTGGCCTGGGTCTCGGGCGCACCGACCATAGCCCGGGCCAGGTGACTGACCGCCGCGGCCAGGTCGTCGCCGTTCAGGGCGTATTGTGCGAGGAAACGCTGGTTGCGCGGCTGCACGGGCGCCAGCCGATCGGCCACAGCGGCCAGCGCGGCGCCCTCGGCGGGATCACCCGGCTGCGCCAACAGGGCCAGCGTGGACAGGTTGTTGCCCCGCGCCGGATCAGCGGCCACCGCCCGCTGCAGCCACAGTTGCGCCCGCTGCCGGGCCTGCCCGTCCGGCTCGGGGCCGGCCTCGCGCACCAGGTAGCGGGCCTTCAGTTCCAGCGCGCGCGGCTGGGTGGCATCCCACTGCAAGGCGAGGTCGGCCGCCGCGCGCTCGCCGCCCAGGGCGCGCTGCGCGTGGTAGTCGGCCATGTGCCGCACCACCACCTGCCACACCAGCACGGTGGCCAGCACCAGCAAGGCCCCGCGCCGCAGCCACAGCCCCGCTCCGGCGTTATCCGCTGTTCCCGCCGTTGCCATCATCAGTAATGCATTCCCGCGATTCCCACACCACCGTCTGCCGTGCGCCGCAGGGTGAAATCGATCGCCACTTCCACCACGCTGGTCTCGCCGCCGGCCGCCGGCACGGTGGTGATAACGGCCTGGCCGCGCGCGCTGCGCTCCAGGGCGTCGCGTCCTTTGAGGCGCACCCGCTCGAACTCGAAACCGCGCACTTCCACCGAGCGGAAGAAGTCGTCGTACAGCGCCCGGATGGTGCCGCGCCCGCTGGCGTCGGTGGTCTCGGCGTGCTCGGTGAACAGGGCGGCAAACGCCGCCGCGTCCTCGGCCTCGTACAGGCTGGCGAAGCGCTCCAGCACCTGCCGCAATTCGGCATCGCTGAGCGCGGCCAGGCGGGTGACGGGTTCGGGTTCCGGTTGGGGCGCGGGCTCGGGTTCCGGAATCGGCGCAGGTTCCGCCCGGGACTCAGGCTCCGGCACCGACGCGGGCTCGGCCGCCGGTTGCGGCGCGGGTTTGAATTCCGGTTGCGGCGGCGCGGGTTGAGTCTCTGGCGCAGCTTTGGGCTGCGTCTCGGCCGTCACCGATTCCGGCATGTCCTCCGCCACCGGCTCCACCGGCGGCGCCAACGCCAGATGCTGCTCGGCTGCGGGTTCCGGCTCTGGCCGCGCCTCGGCGACCGGCGCTTCCGCCACCACCGGCTCCGGCTGCGCCACCACCCGGGGTGCTCGCGTCGGCTCCGGTGTCGGCTCCGGTGTCGGATTCGCTTTCGGCTTGAGCTTCGGTTCAGGCCGCGGCGCCCCCAGCACCGCGCGGCTGGCCTGGGCCACCCGCGCCTGCACCAGCGCCTCGATCTGTTCATCCGACAGCGCCCGCGCCGGTTCCGGTGCCGCGGCCACCGCCAGTTCCCGGGCGGGCTCAGACGGTCCGGGCTCAGGCTCAGACCCGGCATCCACCTCATACTCCGCCCGCACCTCGTCCACCGACCTGAACGCCGCTGGCACACCTTCCGCCTGCGGTTTCCCCACCGTCAGTTGCGGTGTACTGCCGGCGTTGAACAACAGCGCGGCCAGCCCGCCCACACACCACAGCGCCAGGCCCGCCGCCAGCCAGGGGCTGCGCAGGAAGGAGCGCCGGCCGCCACCGGCCACCGGCTCATCGAAACGCCGCGCCGGCGCGGCCGCGGAAGGCACTGCACCACCCTCCGCCAGCGGGAGCAGGCTTTGATCATAGGCCCCCCGCTTCTCGGGATTGCGCAGGGTGTTGTAGGCCTCGTTGATGCGCGGCGCGTACAGGGTGTCCCAGCCCTCGTTGTGCACGTCGCGGTCGGGGTGAAAGAGGCGCATCAGGTAGAAGTAGTGCGTTTTCACCTGCTCCTGCCCGGCGTCGCGGCTCAGCCCCAGCACCCGGTAGTAATCCCCTTCGGTTTCCAGCAGCACCTGCTTGATGAAAAACGGCACGCAGTCGCGGCATTCGGCCACGCTGGCGTTCAGGCGCGCCGCGGTGGCGCCGATGCGGTCTTCCCCCAGGCAGTTGGCCGGCGCCGCCAGCAGCTCGCCGATACCCGGCGGCAGCGGCGCATGGGGATCGCGCAGCGCGGTGAAGCGCCGCGGTTCGCGGTAGAAATCCAGCGCCAGGTAGAGGAGTTCGGGAATCAAGGCGCTGGTCAGCCGGTCGCCCGCGACGCGCCCTCGGCGCCGTAGTTATAGCTGTAGGCGTAGTCGTAACTGCCGCCGTAGCCGTAGCTGGCCTTGTTCAGATCCAGCTTGGTCAGCACCGTGCCAAGCACGTTGGCGCGGGTGTGCTGCAGGCGCTTCAGCGCCGCCTCCACCGCGCCGTTGCGGGCCTGCCCCGCCGCCGCCACCAGCAGGGTGGCCTTCGACACGTCCGCCAGCAGCAGCGCGTCCGCCAGCCCCAGCAGGGGCGGGCCGTCGATCACCACGTAGTCGAAGCGCTTGGCCGCCAGCGCCGCCAGGTCCAGCATCCTGGCGCCGTGCAGCAGTTCGGCCGGGTTGGGCGCCTGCGGGCCGGCGGTGACCAGGAACAGGTTGTCGATGCCCACCCGCTGGGTGATGCGGGCCGGCTCGGCGTCGCCGGACAGGTAGTTGGTCAGGCCGTTGTCGTTGGGCCGCGAGAACACCTTGTGCAGCGAGGGGTTGCGCAGGTCGCCGTCCAGCAGCAGCACGGTGCTGCCGGTCTGGGCCAGGTTGATGGCCATGTTCACCGCGGTGGTGGTCTTGCCCTCCCCCGGGCCGGCGCTGGTGAAGTGCATGATGCGGGGCGCGCCCTCGGAGGTGGCGAACATCAGCGCCGTGCGCATGGAGCGGTAGGCCTCGGACAGGCCGGAGGTGGGCTCCAGGAAGGACTGCAGCGCCAGCCGCTCGCCGCCGGGATCGTCCCTGGCCGACAGCAGCGGGATCACCCCCAGCACCGGCTTGCTGGCCAGCTTTTCCAGGTCGGCGGAATTTTTCACCGTGTCGTCCAGCATCTCGAACAGGAAGGCCAGCGCCGCCCCGGCGAAGCTGCCCAGCACCAGCGCCAGCACCAGGTTCAGCAGGGTTTTGGGCTTGTGCTTGTTGCGCGGTATCTCGGCCGGGTCCACCACGGAGATATTGTTGTTCGAGACCCCGGCGGCCACGCCCACTTCCTTCATGCGCTGCAGCAGGCCGTCGTACAGCTCGCGGTTGGTGTCCACCTCGCGCTTGAGGGTCTGGAAGTCGGTGCTGCGCTCGTTGAGCTGCAGGATCTCCTGCCGGGTGACGCCGATGCTCTCGGCCAGCTTGGCCTCTTCCCGCAGCTTGGCCTGGTAGCGGATGCGGATGCCCTCGCGGATGTTGTCGATCTCCTGCGCCATCTCCGCCTCGATCTGGTCGATCTGCTGCTGCAGCTGCTGCATTTTCGGGTAGTCGGGCTTGAAGATCTTGAGCTGCTCCTGGTACTGCGCCTGCAGCGCGGTGCGCCGGTCTTTCAGGCTCTGCACCACCTGGCTGTTCAGGGCGTCGGCCAGCCCGGCGGGACTGGCGGTGAGCATCTCCTGGTACTGGGACTCGGCCGCGATGCGCTCGGATTCCGTCGCCACCAGGGCCCGGTTCATCTCCTTGAGCTTCTCCATCAGGATGGCCTGCTTGTCCTCCTGGTTGATGATGCCGCGCGACTGGGTGTAGGCCACCAGGGCCTGCTCGGAATCCTCCAGGTCGGCCCGCACCTGCTTGATGCGGTCTTCCAGGAAGCTCTTGGCGTAGGTGGAGGCCTCGAAACGGCGCTCCAGGTTCATGTCCACGTAGGCGCCGGCGATGGTGTTGGCAATCAGCGCCGCCTGCTCCCGGTCCGGGCTGTCGTAGTGCAGGCGCACCAGGCGGCTGTTGCTCACCGGCTGCACGGTGAGGTTATCCAGGAACACCTTTTCCAGATCTGGTGGCAATTCCTCGCCCGGCTCCTCCCGCCCGAACAGGAAGCCCTTCAGCCCCGCGATGACGCCGGCCAGGGCGCCGGGCTCTTCCTGCGGCACGTCCTGCAGACCCAGCTGGTCGATCACCCGCCGCGCCAGGGTGCGGCTTTGCAGCAGCTCGTACTGGGTCTGGTAGAAATCCCGGCTGGACGCCGACTCCTCGGCGGTCACGTCCTGGAACTCCAGCACCTTGCCCGGCTCGCGCTCGATCTGCACCACGGTGGTGGCGCGGAAGATGGGGGTCATCATGGCGGTGGCGATCATCGTGGCCACCAGGATCACCCCGGCGGTGATGACGATGGTCCAGCGCCGCCGCACCAACATGTGCCACAGCTCGCGCAGGTCGATGAAGTCGTCGTCGGGGACCTCCGGCTGCTGCTGCAGCTTGTTGAAAGCCTCTTCGTAGCGGGCCAGTTGCCGTTGCACGTCGGCCAGGGCCAGTTGCTGGTCGGGTGCGACCGGTTGGGTATTGCTCATGGGAAAATCGTTGCCGTGTCAGTAGGGCCGGAAGCCGATGAAGCCGCGCAGGGTGTCGGTGACGCCCTTGATGATGGATTTGCTGCCGGATTCCGGCACCACGATGCGGTCGTTGCCGATCACCTCCGGGTCGCGCTTGGCGCCGGTGGTGATCTCCTCCAGGTTCACCTGGTAGCCCACCACCTCGCCGTTGGCGTTGCTGCGGAACACCACCAGCTCCGCCTCGTCCGCCAGCCGGTCCAGCCCGCCGGACATGGCCAGCGCCTGCAGCAGGGTGGTCTGGCCCTTCAGCGGGTACACGCCGGGCTCCGCCACCGCGCCGATCACGGTGACCTGGCGGCTGGCGTAGTCGGTGATGTCGATGTTCACCTGGGGGTCCTGCAGGTAGTTCTGGGCGTACAGGCTGGCGATCAGGTCCTCGGCCTCCTCCCGGGTCAGCCCCGCCACCTTCACCGGCCCCAGCAGGGGCATGCGGATGTAGCCGCGGGAATTCACCTTCTCCAGCCCGGACAGCTCCTCCACCTGGAACACCGACACCTCCAGCTCGTCGGCGGGGCCGATGCGGTAGTCGCTCTCGGGCAGCACGATGGTGCCGCTACCGGCGTTGGGCACGTCGGGCAGGCGGGTCATGGACCCGGCGCTGTCGCTGCCGACCACCTTCTCGGGCTGGTTGTCCTTGACTGGCGCGCTGCCGCCGCCACAGGCGACCAGCAGGCCGGCGAGGAAGAGAATCAGGGAAAGACGAAACAGGGGTACTACTGCTGCAAACCGCACGATTAACCGCACATCCTAAAGTTAGCTATAAATAACCTAATGAGAATACCCGAAATCGGGCGCTTTAGGAACGATGGTGTGCGCTTAAATGGCCATTCAGGAAAACAGGCGGCCGAGCCAGCCGCCGCGGGCCGCCTTTTCCGGCTCGGCATCCGGGTCCAGCCCCCGCGGCAGGGGCACCGAGGCCGGGTCGGCATTGTCGATTACCGCCTGCGGCCGCCCCAGCACCAGGGCGCTGGCCTCCTCCGCGCCGACGAGGGCCGCCGCCGCATCGCGCGCCTCGGCCAGCTCCGGGGCGCGGTTTTTCAGGTTGTGGCCGTCCGAGGCCAGCAGGTGGGCGACCCCGTCGCGCAGGAAGCGCTCGGTGATCTTCTTCACCCGGGGCCCGAAGCGCCCCAGCAGGCTGCCCCCGGTGAGCTGGATCCAGGCCCCCTGGCGGGCCGCGGCCACGAACTTGTCGTAGTCCTGCTCGATGTAGGTGAGGCGTTCCGGGTGGGTGATCAACGGCACGAAGCCCGACTGCAAGGCATCGTGCACCAGGTCGTTCATGCGCGGCAGGCTCACGTGGTGGGGCGGCTCGAACAGGAAGTAGCGGCTGCCGTGCAGGCCCGGCAGCGTGGCCTCGCGCAGGCCCTGCACCAGCTCCGGCACCACCTGGATATCGGCGCCATAGGTGAGCCGCAGGGGGATGCCGGCGCCGTCCAGCTCCGCCTGGAAGGCCGTGCAGGCAGCGCGGATGCCGGCGTGGGTATTCTCGAACAGGCCCGGGTAGATATGCGGGGTGCAGGCGGTCATCGTGATGCCGTCCGCCACCGCCAGTTCGGCCATTTTCAGGGCCGTGGGGAGGTCCCGGGCACCGTCGTCGAGGCCCGGCAGCATGTGGCAGTGCAGGTCTATCATGGCGCCCAGTGTAGCGGCTTTAACCCGGCCGACGCATCAGGCGCATTAATGGAATAAACAAGCACTTTTTCGCTTGTTATCTTTATTAGTACCCGCTAGCATAATCCCGAATCCGCCCGGACAGAGGCGGAACGAGTGTCAGTTTGCCACCAGGAAGACCAACCAAGGGATTGTTGCATATGAAGAAGTTGATCACCGTCACGCTGGCCGCCGGCTCTCTCGCCGCCAGCCTGGGCACCCACGCCGAGAACCGGGAAGCCGTGCTGATTTCCGTACAGGCACCGGTGATGGTGAACCAGGGCGAAACCTACGTGGACGCCACCGAGCGCATGGCCCTGACCGAGGGCGACCGGCTGATGGTGATGCAGGGCGGCAGCGCCCAGATCCACTACGCCAACGGCTGCGTGCAGGCCCTGGGCGCCAACGAGATCACCACCGTGGGCACCGAAGACGCCTGCATGAACGCCGGCGCGGCGGGTACTTACAACCAGGTGGGCAGCACCACCGGAGCGGGCGGCACACCCCCGCCTAAAGGCCTGACCACCGCGCAGGCAGCTGTTTCCTTCGTGGTCGCCGGCGGGATAGCCTACGAAATCACCGATGACGCCAACAGATCGAAACTGCTGGGCAGTTCCGCCCAGGAAGAGGGCGATCGGGATCCGGCGTCGCCCTGATAGACAGTTTCTGCAGAAACGCCATCACCGGCTGTCATGCTGGCATTGGGTAACTGATCCCTGCTGACCACCGCCCGGGCAAATAGCGCCGATCTGTATTAACGCTCAATCGCCAAACCCGGCGGGGCTCAGCCCAGCCAGGTAATCAACGTCTGGATAATCGGAATAGCAAGCCCCGCCATGATTACCCCGAACATCACGTTCAACCGGCCGATCTTGCCGTCCAGCTCGGCGAAGCGCAGGTTCATCTCCGCAGCCAACCGGTCGACCTTGCCATCAATGCGCGCTTCCAGCCGCGCGGTCTGCTCGGCGCAAGGCCTGTCGTTTGAATTCCGCGGTGTAGCGCTTCCTTTTTGCCATGATACACCTCCTCGCACAGTATAGTGCTTAACGAGGTGGTCCGATTTACAAGGGCCGAACCAAACTTCTCTTTCCGGACAACATCCGCTAGGCAATAAAGTTCCAAATACACTACGCAAAAACGAAGATCATGGACATTAACTAATTCTCGATAATTCCAAATCGCTGCCGCAGTACGTGCCAAACAAAGATAGGGGCAGAGATCCCCATCCGGCGCCAAAGCCGCTTAGGCTCTTGAAGAAGCCTGGGGAGCCACTCTAGGTGCAAGCGCTGAAATATCGGGTGTGACCGCTTTACGTTGCCCGTATAGAAGTCGAAGACTGCTCCAATAGCCGCAGCGAATTTGACATTCAGCCGTGGTATTTGCTGGAACAGCCACTTTTCTTGCTTGGGCGCCGTCATCCCAACCCAGAGTACATCCGGGCTTACCGAATTAATCGCCGCAACCATCTCATCCAATTCCAACTGCGAGTATTCGGTTTTAAATGGAGGTGAAATTGTGCCAACAATTTCAAGGTTAGGGTAGTCCAAAGACATGCGGCTCTTTATCTCGGCAAGGGTTTGCTCAGTCGAACCCAGAAAAAAAACTCGGCCTCCTCCATTCTCGTTTAAGACCTTGGATACCCCTTGAAATATATCACTACCGGTAACTCGCTCGTCTATGGAGCCATTCAAAAAGCGGGAGGCCAGCACGACACCGCTGCCATCGGGAATCAGCCAATCTGCATTGTGTAAAGCATCTGCAAACTGTGGATCACTCAAAGACTGTGCATATGAATGCGGGTTTATACAAGCAAGCCACCTGCAGCTTTGGCATTCACTTGTACGATTAAGATAATTCATTATGCTAGAAACACAGTCGGCGCTGTTAATGCTATTTACTAGATAGCCTACGATTTTCTCGCGGTCCATGTCTTCAACCTCTAGCAAGACTTACCTCCTTGGCCACAGAGTATATATCCATCAAAAGTTGATAATTCACTTCTTCTGTATACTTTTTTTCAAATGAACATCTGGCATTTAAAGCCAATTTCTCTAGCTCTTCGGGTCGATCCCACGCTGATCGCACTATTTTATAGAGCGAGCTGGGATCACCTGGACTAAAAACCACCCCATTCTCCCGATCAGATACTATTGAAGGCAAGGCACCTATGCCCGAAACCGCAGCAGGTGTGCCAAAAGCAAATGCCTCTCTAATGACCATCGGAAATCCTTCGTAACAGTTGGAAGGCAATATCAATAAGCGCGAGTTAGCTATCTCGGCTTGGGCCTCAACATGTGAAAGCTGGCCCAAAAAACGTATGGGAAGTCGTAAACTACTTCCTACAATTTTCTCCAGCTCCTTACGCTGCCTCCCATCACCAATTATTCTTAGTTCGGGAGCCTCTCCCCCCCATTCCTTCCACGCCCTAATCAAGTCTGCAACACCCTTCTCTTCGGAAAGCCTGCCTACGTAAACTGCGACGGGCCTACGCTCTCTCCATGGCACCACTAAAGGATGACCAGGATAGAAATTGGGCTTAACATGTACTAGCTCACTGGGCAGTCCGGCCTCAATAACTAGTCCACGCTGGAATTCGGTGAGGACGATAAACGCATCTATATGCTTAAGCCATGTTTTCAGCGTACGGTGAAGCCCAACACTGAGTGCAAGTGGTACAGTGGCTATTCTACTATTTCGGTAACAACCGTGTTTCAAAGCCGGCCAAACGTTACGACGAGATATACACTCTGTACAGACCTCGCCTTCTCGTACCGGAATGGCGGCCGGACAAAATAAACGATAATTATGTAGGGTCAATACCCGCGCCGATCGACCCGCTACTGCGCTAAATATTGATGGCGAAATCAGTGGGAAAGTATTGTGCGCATGTACCACTTCAGGCGTTAACCTCCTCACCTCCTTCTTTATCTGATGAGCCATAACCGGGTTCCAAGGAGTAGAAAAGCCCGCAGTCAAGGCTCCGCGAAGACCGGCTGCTCTGATCTCGTCGCTGTGTCTGAACAACTCAGAAACTCGATGCCCCCTCCTTCGCAGTAGATCTCCTTCGGCCTCAACCACCTGATTCTCACCGGAAGGGGAAGATGCACCGTAAAAATTATGCGCTAATAGTATATCCAATGACGCTCTTTAGACTCGTAATGGGCATGAAACGGCAAAAAATAATTGTGCAAGCACCACAGCAGTTCCTCGAAAAAATCTGGGCTATTGTCATCATTAATAACCAGAATCTCTATCCGCTTCCTACATCGAATTCGCCGTACGCAAGTTACTGCTTTGCAAGACTGATTAATAGAAAATAAGTAGTGCCTTGCGCCGGAAAGAATTTATCCGCTTAGAATCAATAATTCACGCTCACTGACTAACCCAGCGCTGAACTTCTCCGGCTAATTTTTTCTGCTGTGACTCTATCTAACTGCTTTCTAATTGGGGATAAAATATATATAGACGGATAAAGAAAGATTTTCGCAAAAAAAATACTGTACCTAAGCCGTGTGCTCAGCGCCTTGATCTTTTTTGAGTCTTCATCTTTAAAAGATAAAGATAGACCGGAGTGCCAAGAAGAAGAACCCATGCTTTCAATAATTGCCGATCTTCCGTTATCCCACAAAACACTTTCGACTCCAATCCATCTCACGATATCCGGCAATTGCGCCTGAACACGAGAGTACTCGATATCTCGAACAATATGCCTGTCGATTTTCTTAAAGATAGACATGTAACTGTAACCAAACAACACAAATCTTATAGGATCTCTATTTAGCCTTCCAAACTCGACACGGAACTGAGACTGATAGACATTTAGGAAGTTGCGCTGAAGCAAAATAAACCGAAACCCAAGACTTTCGGGTAAAGAGTATCCAGAGACAAGTCTAGTCGTTTTCCATACTACAGCTCGAACTCCTTCCCTTTTTCTTCCAGTCTTCTCAGCAATTCTCAGTCCAATTTCGATTAAGGCTCGCCGTAAGCTATTTCCCGTTAGGCAAGAGAGTACCTCATCATAGTCCAGAATACTTGAATCATCGGTAGATTCGAGAAAGAGCTTCGCTAGCTCTTCTCTGGGTCGCTCCCTCCAGTTCTCGTCGAAAAAGAGTAGAAAGGGAAAATAATTTTCTGGGACGCAAACAATTCCCTTTACTGAGTCAAGCTGCGCGGACAGCACTGTGCTACCACTCCTTGGAAGCGAAAGAATACATATCAGAGAGACATCATTTTCTCTTTCTCTGAATTCAGCCCGATTGATCAAAATATACCTCTATATAAGACCTAGTAAATTCAGCTTCCCCGAATTTTTCTGCGCATGTCGCCTGAAGTTCCTCCAATATTGCTTTCCAACTTTCATACTCGCCGATTGCTTCAACAACAGATTCAGCTATACTGTTAGCGTCACCAGGCAGACCAAACCATCGATATGAAACGGGCAAAATTTCTGTCAAGCCAGAGCATGATGACACCACTGGCAAAACTCCCGCCATAATTGCCTCAACAGCAACAATACCAAACCCTTCAAATCGTGACGGCATTAACAAAATGTCGTAATCCGATAATCGTTCATTCAAATTGGACACAGGGGGCAAATAACGTACGGGAAAATGAGGTTCGATTTCTGCTATCTTATCTTCGATTCCGAGGCGGTAACTTCCTTCACCTATAATATCGATAGACAAAGAAACACTATCAAAACGGTTCAATTTTGAAATGATCGATGGTAAAAGATCTGCTCCTTTTTGATACTCAAGCCTGCCGGCATAAACAATTCTAATCGGCTCAGGTAGTTGTTTCGCTAGTTCCAGCTGTGGGCGAAATCTACTAATACAGTTATAGATTACTTTAGCGACCAACACTTCTCGTTGAACTAGCGGATTACCATTACGGAAGTCTTCATATCCTTTTTTTGCGCCGTTTGATACCGCGATAAGAGTGCCACGGTTCAAGATCATATCAACAATCCATCCCACTGCCTTCCATTTAGGCCAAAGCACACTATTGTGAATTGTTCTCACTAATTTTTTGCGTCTACACCGTAAAAATAAAAGGGAACTCAGGGTCCAGCACGCCTCAGGAACCTCGGTATGGAGGTGAACAATATTAGGCCCAAAATCATCTGAAGCTGTTTTCAATGCTCTCGCTGATTCAATCAACCCGACAAGTCGCATATTAGAGGTTGATCCAAAATAAACTGGGACACCCATATGCACGAGCTTATCGTAAATGTCTCGACCAAAATCATCTTGAAACCCTGCCTTGACTACAAATACCGCGAACTCGACTTCACTACGACAGAGCTCAACTATTGATGTAGCCACGGACTCCGCCCCACCTAGGGATAGATGTGAAATGCAGTGTAAAACTCGGAGCTTCGTCTTTGATATAGCCACTTAACGATCCACTTAAATCTACTTTCTTAAGCTCTGGCCTTAGTCGATTGGTTCTCATGACCCAAGCGGATTAGGTTTTTCCTCTTGTGAAGAGAGCCGCAATATCGATGAAATATTTTCTACTCCGTCTTCCATGTTCAATATTTTTTTAGAGACAAATATATAAAATTAGGCTTCAAGCAAACCCGCTCTTGACCCGGGAAATAATGTTTCCCGAAAGGTACAGATAGCTACTTACACCTGTAAAATATTTCAGAGCAAAGAGATTCGAAAGTTGCTGGTAAATCGTTCCCGAGCCAAAAGCGAATGCCACACCTACCAAACCATAACTATCGATCATCATAAATGCACCGAACACAGATATACCGCACGCAGCAAAGGAATTGGCCATACATACCCTTGAGTAGCCCATCATAATTAGCCCGAAGCCGGCCGATCCAACCATAGAGCTCACCAAGTTAGCGACTGCCAAGGTAATCAGAACCACCGTAGCTTCGGAAAAGAATCTTGACCCATAAACTATCTGAAGAATCTGCTCAGAAAATAAAAGGTATAAGACCACAATTACAGCAGCAGGGACTGTAATTACTGTCGCCATAGATCTCAGCAGACGCTCTAACCTTTCAAAATCTCCTGAGGCGGCTAAACTTGAGACTAATGGCGGCAGAAAAGAATTCGCAATATTCAAAAAGAAGCCGATGGCAACAACTAGCTTAAGCGCTGCGCCGTATAGCGCAAGATCCTCTGCGCTCATGCGCATCGCTATAATCCAAAGTGCTGAATTAGCAAGCACGTAGTAAGTCATTTCATTAGCCATTAGTGGCATAGAATCGCAAAGCAATTTCCACATTATCGAAATTTTAGGTCTTATTTTTTTATCTACTTTGCGAGGATACGATATCGTTAGCAATCTAGACGCAGCGAACCAACCCACCAGGAAATTGATTGCATAACCAAAGACTAAAACTGCAAGCACATCTTGAATTTCAGTGGCTACACGCAAGATTATTAGTGTTGCTAGGACCGCGATCGAAATCGTACCACTTAGAGCACCACTAAAGATCGAAGCTAGTTTGACTTGTCGAAAGCCTCGAAAAAACTCGCAAACAACACACTGAACTGCAATACCAAAAGCGATGATAGCCACGAATGAATTCATACCACGATGATCTTTCGACGATGAATGACTGTAAAAGAAGTCAAAACCAATTAAAAAAATGACGCTTAGAGTTATCGCTGCTGATATGAGGATTATTATTATTAGATTAAGCAGCAGGCTTAAGAAATCGGCATCATGCTCATCCAGTCCAACCTTCGATGCCTCGCGAAGCAGAACGATATCAAGTCCCAGCTTTACAAGAATTGAGAAAAAAACCGCTATGCTTTGGACTAATACTAAAGTTCCATAGTCCCCATAAGAAAGCAGTCTTGACGCAATCATAGAGAAAACTAATGTCAGCAGAACAATTAAGGCTTTTCCAGTTCCTCCCCATAGAGCCCCACTAACAATGTAAGACTTAATATTCAGGTGCTTCAGTTGACGCGAAATCAATATCTGTACTTTCTCTTCGTAGATTAGCTCTTAGATATTTTCTAAATAGCTAGGATATCCTTTATGGAAAGGCCGTATCGATTGATACGCAACATCGGAACTAATTAGCGCAAACATTTTCTAGCGCAATAACCTCGAGTTAGACCGCCAATTAACCGTAAATATAGTGAAGTGAGGCTGGAGCAAAGATTGCAACAGAGAAGTCAAATTTTTTATAACTTCGGAATCGACAGGCTGGGCAGCGGCCTTGAGTATCTGCGATGCTTTATTTCCTGCATTGAAATAAATGCTATGAAAAAAAGGCTTGTGGATGACCACCCTTCACCGAGAGCAGAAAATGAAAGGTTGTTAATGCAAAGTACTATTATAGCGATCACACATCCCAACTCCCTCTGTCCACTCACTAAGCTTAAACTTATCCCTTGGAAAACAAGCTTCCCGAGAAACACGAAAAATACAAAGAGACCGAGAACTCCAGTCCCCAAAAGCACAGCAAGGTATCCGTTATGTGCATTGGTTACGGAAAACTCTAACATTCTCGATGACGCAGAAAATCCACTTCCCAACCAAGGGTGTAACCTGATTTGCTGAAGAGTCAACTCCCAAATTCGAGCCCTACCAGTACCATGCTGAATTTGCTCTAACGTTCTTCCGGGAAAAAACAGCGCCAGTAAATCATCAATTGAGAAGTAAAGAGCGCAAGCGATTAAAGAAAGAAGTGTCACTAAAAGGACAAAGCGATTTCGAGTCACTACAAACAGAATCAATAACCCGGTGGCTGCTGAAATCAAGCTAGCGCTGCTGGTTCCCATTATAAGAAACATTAAGCTTGTAAAAATAAGCCCTAATGATCGCCACTTATCTTCTGTAGATCGAGGGGAGAGGATATTCGCCAGACCAAACAAAGCCAACATGGCAGCGACAATAGTATAGGAATTAGTGTGCAGGCCCTGGATGTTAAACCCGCCAAGAATTACATGCTTGACTGCATCCAGAGAAATTATTGCCAGTCCAATTCGCACTACAATCCTTTCAACTTTATCGAATGAGATTAATGAAAGACTAAAATGAATGCTCGTCGCGAGTATGAGATACTCAGTTGCCTTGTAAAAGGTGTAAATCTGTTCTGGCGACCAAAGAGCGCTAGCTGCGCAAATTAGGTAATAAATAATTAGTACACCGAGTGGCCTAAAAGAAATTGAACGAATCTCCGAAAAAAATCGCCGACTTAACAACAGAATAGAAAGGCACATGGCAACTAGTACAATCTGATAAACGGCATGCAGATCTATTACCGAAAATTGATTAAAGTCCCTGGGTCTTACAAATATAGTTCCTCTTATTACAATCAATAAATGCAGCACAATAATCAGGCGCGAGAAAAGTTCTTTTTTCTTCATGAACTAGAACAACTCAGTAAAGAATGTTTCGCGACTTTCTTAGTGTTTCATAAAAAATCATGTTAGATAGAACAAACTAAAGCGTCATCGATATTTACCTTCGATGTTACACGCTAACTGTTCCCTACATTCTTAGGTCAGGCTCGATAAGTTCTCTTGTCGCCAGAAGAATAATAAGCAATATTCAGTGATATCTGTGATCGTTATCATTCTTTTGCCGTAGAAACGTCGTAACCATTGTTTAGCAACAAGCGGTTCTTGCATGCAATTTCGAGGTCAGAGGCCACCATCTCTGTAATCATGTCATCAACGCTGGTGCTGGGTACCCAGCCCAATGCTCTCTTGGCCTCGGTAGGGTCGCCGAGTAACGTTTCAACTTCGGCGGGTCGGTAGTAGCGCTCGTCCACGGCTATGATCTGATCCCCTACTGACACAACAACATCGCCTGCCATCTTACGGCTGTCGATGGCATCAACAATACCTACTTCGCCGGCACCGCAACCTTCAAATCTGAGGCTGATACCGAGGGCTTCCGAAGATTTAACGACAAAGTCGCGCACCGTAAGCTGCTGCCCGGTTGCAATCACAAAATCCCTCGCCTTGTCCTGCTGCAACATCAGCCACTGCATCTCGACATAGTCCTTGGCGTGACCCCAATCACGCCTGGCGTCCAGGTTGCCCATGTATAGGCACTGTTCCAGGCCCTGGCTGATATTCGCCAGTCCGCGGGTGATCTTACGGCTGACGAAGGTTTCGCCGCGGCGCGGGCTTTCGTGATTGAACAGGATGCCGTTGCAAGCATACATTTTGTAACTCTCGCGGTAGTTCACGGTTATCCAGTAGGCGTAGAGCTTGGCTACGCCATAAGGGCTGCGGGGATAGAACGGCGTCTTCTCGGTTTGTGGCGTTTCCTGCACCAGGCCATAGAGCTCGGAGGTGGATGCTTGGTAGATACGGGTCTTCTCGGTCAGGCCCAGCAGGCGCACAGCTTCGAGGATACGGAGAGTGCCTACACCATCCACATCCGCGGTGTACTCGGGCTCCTCGAAGCTCACCGCCACGTGGCTCTGGGCGCCGAGGTTGTAGATTTCGTCGGGCTGTACCTGCTGGATGATGCGGGTGATGTTGCTGGTATCGGTCAGGTCGCCGTAGTGCAGGAAGAGGTTCTGGTTGTTGGTGTGTGGATCCTGGTAGATGTGGTCGATACGCCCGGTATTGAAGGAAGAGGCACGGCGCTTGATGCCGTGTACCTGGTAGCCTTTTTCCAACAGGAACTCGGCGAGGTAGGAGCCGTCCTGGCCGGTTATGCCGGTGATTAGGGCGACTCGTTGGTTGTAGGGTTTCATGGTTTCCTGGTGGTTTCTGGATACCCGCTTTCGCGGGGATGACGATTCATTTGGCGGGGATGACGATTTACTTCGTGGGGACGACGGTGGTGTTACGTTCTGGCGGTCGCTATGTTTTCCATGTACCAACTGTAGGCGTCTTGCAGGCCGGACTTTAGGTCGTGCCTGGGTTGCCAACCGAGGCTTTTTAACTTGGAGCTGTCCATCAGTTTGCGGGGGGCGCCGTCTGGTTTGGTGGTGTCCCAATCGATGTCGCCCTTGAAGCCAGTGACTTCGGCGATGGTCTCAACCAACTCTTTTATTGAGCAGTCTGTGCCTGAACCGACGTTGATGTGGCTCAGGCGGGGCTCGGTTACTCGCTCGTACTCAGAACGAGGGAGATTCATCACGTGCACACTGGCTGCCGCCATATCGTCTACATGCAGAAACTCGCGTAAGGCGCTGCCGGTGCCCCAGTTGGTTACAGTGGGCGCGCCGCTTTCTACAGCCCGATGGAAGCGCCGAAGCAGTGCCGGGATCACGTGGCTGTTTTCCGGATGGTAGTTGTCGTTCGGGCCGTACAGGTTGGTGGGCATCACGCTGCGGTAATCCGTGCCGTACTGACGGTTGTAGCTTTCACACAGCTTGATGCCCGCGATCTTGGCCAGGGCATAGGGCTCGTTGGTGGGCTCCAGTGAGCCCTGCATCAGTTCTTGTTCCTGCATGGGTTGCGTGGCCATGCGAGGATAGATGCAGGAACTGCCGAGAAACAGCAGTTTCTGCACGCCGGCCTGCCAGGCCTGGTGCACCACGTTGCACTCCACCATCAGGTTGTCGTAGATGAACTCGGCCGGGTAGGTGTCATTGGCGTGAATGCCCCCCACCTTGGCCGCACCCAGGTACACCTCGTCGATCTTTTCGCTGGCGAAGAACTCGGCTACCGCCTCCTGGCTGGTGAGATTCATCTCGGCCCGGGTGCGGGCAACGATCTCGTTGCCAGGGTCCTTGCTCAACTGCCTTACCAGTGCCGAACCGACCATGCCGTTGTGGCCGGCCACAAAAATCCTTTTACTCATACCGCTTGTGTTTCCTTACTTGGCTTTTACTTGTCTTGCAATTCCCGCTGCAGCTGCTCGATCTCAACCTTCAGGGATTCGTACTCGTCCATCTTGCGTTGCAGGTAGCGAAAGGTGATGCCGGCCTTGGCCTTGATGCCGCTGGGGGTCAGCAGGTACAGGTAGGCGGCCTTGTTTTTCGAGTTCTTGAAGTTCCTGGCCTTCAGCCAGCCCTTGTCGATCAAGCCCTTCAGGCAGTAGTTGGCCTTGCCCAGGCTGATGCCCAGTTCTTCGGCGATCTCGCGCTGGGTGGCGCTGGGGTTCGCTTCCAGGTATCGCAACAGGTGGTAGTGGGTGTCTTCGTTCATCAATAAGCACGCTACCGCCCTACCCAGGGCAGAGCATGTTCAATAGTTGAACATAGATCATTCTGGAGGGGAAGAAAAAAGTGAGCTTTAGCTATTTTATTTGCTTTCAGGCGGGGGAATCAATGGTTTTACGGGGGGGATTCGGTTTTGAACTGGGTTTTTGTAACCACGATCTGAGATTTTCAAAGTTAACGGCACCCGCCTCTTTCAGACCCGCGTAGCGCTCGGTGGGCAGCAGATAGACTTGCGTGACCTGCTCTCGCACCGCCGGCAATTCCATTGCATCCATCCTTTCAGGTACTAGGCAGCTTTCAGCAGGAACTCGACTTTTACTGCGTCATAGGGAAATTCAATCAAGCCCTGCTCAGTCCTGGCGATTAGCCCAGCTTCCAGCAGCGCCGTTACGTCACGATGTACGGCTTTAACATCCCGCCCCACGCGCCGGGCCGTTTCACGAATTGACACGGGGCCAACGCCACACAATGCTTTCAGAATTTCCCAGCGCTTGGCCGTAAGTACCTTCCAAAGCAGCTCGGGTGTCGCAAAGCTGATTCGTGCAGACTTTTCCCGCTTGCCGCTTTTCCAGGACGCGGAAAACTGTGCCGCCGCTTCCTCCGGGGTGCGAACATCAAGTATCAGGGTTTTCATCGTTCCACCTCTTTATGTCCTGCATAAAATCGTCAACCAGCTTTTCGGGCGAGATAAATTCGTAGCTAAGCTCTTCACCTCCCCAATGGCGATGGTCCCCTTTGCCGGATTCATTGTCATAACGAAGCACGCACTCCTGATTCACCACGTAAGCCAGACGATATTTGTATGAATGCGAGGAAGCGTTGAGAGGATTTGACAGCTCCCAAAGCACCAATTCAGCAAATCTCCGCTCAGTGAGTACGATGCGTTGCTGAACCAGCTTCTTCGCGGACATGTTGGAGATTATGACAACACTGGTTGAATGTTGTCAATAAGTCCAACAACTGGTGGTCTCGCCCTTTTCCATGCGGCGCCAGGTATCTCGAGACATACCCGCGGCCTGCGCCGCGGTGATTACGGTAACGCCCAGTGCCCTCCGCCGTTGGCGAATCTGCAGACCCAGCATTCGGACACGGTCCTCAAGTTGCTCGCTGGTCAGTTTTCCGGCGGTTGCCGATATCGCCAAGTCCAGTAAATGACGCATATATCAGTCAAACCACACCTAATGACTGATATGAGCAACATTTTAATTGGAGTTACAGGGTAGACACCGGCTCAACCCAGGTCCTGTTGCGACACGGTTACCGGGTTCTGGCGGCCCAGCAGGTCTAGCAGCAACAGGGCGCGGCTCTCGGCCACGGCCTCCTGGTAGATGCCGGTCAGGCCGGCGAAGGGGCCCTGCAGTATCTGCACCCGGTCACCGGGCTGGTGCGGCCACTGGTCGTCCACCCGCAGCCGGGTTTCCTCGTCTTCCTGCTGCAGCAGGTAGTCGATCACCTCATCGGGCACCGGGCGCAGCTCCTGGCCGATGCGCACCAGGCCTACCGCACCGCGGGTGGAGCGCACCGGGGCGGTGTTGTCGCTGGCCAGGTCCACGCGGATGAACAGGTAGCGCGGAAACAGGGGCTCCACCACCTGGGTCCAGCCGCCGCCGCGCCGCTTCCGCGTGCGGATGCGGGGCAGGTAGGTGGTGTAGCCCTGGTTCAGCAGCTGCTGCTCGGCGATGTGCTCCTGCCGGGGCTTGGTGTGTACCGCGTACCAGTGGCTCATGACCGGGCCTGGTCGTCGCCGTAGCCGCGGGCTTTTCGGGCGCAGAGCGGTTGTTTCATGTTGCTGGCCGTACTGTGTTGAATCCGGGGGCGGGATTTTACGGGCAAACCGATTCCCGAGTCGAACACGGGGCCGGATTCATTGGTCAATCGAGAACCCCATATTGACCGTCACCCGGTAGGTGTTCTCCCCCGCCGCCACCGGCACCGCGGCGGCCTCATCCGCCATGGCCATGGACGCGCGGGCCACCGGGATGGGGCCGGGGCGGTAGCTGTTTTCGCTGATGGTCAGGATATCGCCCAGCTCGACCCCCGCCGCCTCGGCCAGGGTTTCGGCCTTCGCCCGCGCCGCCTTCACCGCCCGGGCCCGGGCCTGGGCCAGGGCCTCCGAGGGGTCGTCGTTGGTGAACTGGATGTTGCCGCCCTGGTTCACGCCGAGATCCACGGATTTCTGCAGAATCGCGCCCACCCGGTCGATATCGCGCACCCGCACCGTGAGGCTGTTCTGGACCCGGTAGCCGGTGATGCGCGGCGCCGGGCGCTCGCCCTGGGTGCGCTTGGGGTAGTGGTACACGGGCTGGATATTGAGGCCGGCGGTCTGCAGGTCGCGCTCCTCGATGCCGCCGGCCCGCATGGCGGCGATCACCTCGGCCATGGCACTGGAATTGGCGGCCATCGCCTCCTCGGCGGTGGCGGCCTCGCGCAGCACGGTCAGGTTCAACACCGCCATATCCGGCGCCAGGCTGACCTCACCCTCGGCGCTCACCTGGATGGCCGGGGTCGCGTGGTCATAGCTGATGCTGGCGCTGTTGTCGCAGGCGGCCAGGGCCAGCAGCAGGGGCAGCGACAGGATCAGGGCAGGATTCGGCAAAGTAACTCGCATGGTGGATCTCCTCAATGGTCAACACAATTGTAGTTCGTTCCGGTTTAATCGCAGCAGGCGGGGGAAAGGGGTTAAACGCGGCGGACTTTTTTGACGCTGCCGCGGAGGGGTGGCCGATTTGGATGGAATGTTGAGCGGATTTGATGTGTGGTGGCGACGGGCTTTGCGGAATACTGGGTGGGCAAATGGGGAGTTGGTATGGCCGCCATAGCCTTTGATACACTGAAAGCTGCTCGCCGGCTGAAGGAAGCCGGCGTCCCCGAGGCCGCAGCGGAGGCGCACGCGGAAATCATGGCGGAAGCTTTTGTATTCAATATGGACGCCCTGGTAACGAAAGATTACCTGGATGAGGTCCTGCGTGCCCGCTTCGCCGAGCAGGATGCTCGCATGGACCAGAAGTTCGGGGAAGTACGCGGGGATAGCCGGGTGCTCAGATGGATCCTCGCCGCCATCGCATTGAGTACCTTTATTCCGTTTCTACGCGACGTGTTCTCGCTGATATAACCGGAAAAAGTTTCCGCGGAAATTTCGGTTGGAATTGATGAAAGGTTGGGCGGATCGGATGTCCCCTTCGATCACTCCCGGAGCCATACTGTAGCGACTCAACAGGAGTTGGTATGGCCGCCATAGCCTTTGATACACTGAAAGCTGCCCGCCGGCTGAAGGAAGCCGGCGTCCCCGAGGCCGCAGCGGAGGCGCACGCGGAAATCATGGCGGAAGCTTTTGTGTTCAATATGGATACCCTGGTCACCCAGGACTATCTCGATGCCCGCTTCGCCGAGCAGGATGCTCGCATGGACCAGAAGCTCGGGGCACTGGAAGCCCGCATCAACCACGAATTGGCAGAGGTCCGCGGCGACATCAAGGTGCTGAAATGGATGCTCGCCGCCGTCGCACTGAGCACCTTTATTCCGTTTCTACGCGACGTGTTCTCGCTGATATAACCGGAAAAAGTTTCCGCGGAAATTTCGGTTGGAATTGATGAAAGGTTGGGCAGATCGGATGTCCCCTTCGATCACTCCCGGAGCCATACTGTAGCGACTCAACAGGAGTTGGTATGGCCGCCATAGCCTTTGATACACTGAAAGCTGCTCGCCGGCTGAAGGAAGCCGGCGTCCCCGAGGCCGCAGCGGAGGCGCACGCGGAAATCATGGCGGAAGCTTTTGTGTTCAATATGGATACCCTGGTCACCCAGGACTATCTCGATGCCCGCTTCGCCGAGCACGATGCTCGCATGGACCAGAAGCTCGGGGCACTGGAAGCACGCATTGACCAGAAGCTGGGTTCACTGGAAACCAGCATGGACCAGAAGCTGGGAACACTGGAAACCAGCATGGACCAGAAGCTGGGAACACTGGAAACCAGCATGGACAGGAAGCTGGGAACACTGGAAACCAGCATGGACAGGAAGCTGGGATCACTCGAAAGCCATATAAACGAGGAACTGGCCGAGGTACGCGGCGATGTCAAGGTGCTGAAATGGATGCTCGCCGCGATCGCATTGAGCACCTTTATTCCGTTTCTACGCGACGTGTTCTCGCTGATATAACCGGAAAAAGTTTCCGCGGAAATTTCGGTTGGAATTGAGGACTGACGCTACGGGCAATCAGTCGAAGGGATGCCGCAGCACGATCGTCTCCACCCGGTCGGGGCCGGTGGAAATGATGTCGATCGGGGCGCCCACCACCTCCTCGATCTTCTGGATGTAGTCGCGGGCCGCCTGGGGCAGCTCCTCCAGCGACTTCGCGCCCAGGGTACTCTCGCTCCAGCCGGGCACTTCCTCGTACACGGGGTGCAGGCCGTCGTAATCGTCGGAGTCCACCGGGTTGGGCACCGGCTTGCCCGCCTTGTCGGCGTAGCCGATGCAGATGCGGATGGTCTCCAGTCCGTCCAGCACGTCCAGTTTGGTCAGGCACAGGCCGCTGACGGAGTTGATATTCACCGCGTTTCGCAGGGCCACCGCGTCGAACCAGCCGCAGCGGCGCGGACGACCGGTGGTGGCGCCGAACTCGTGACCGCGGCTGGCGAGGTGTTCGCCGGTGGCGTCGAACAGTTCGGTGGGGAAGGGTCCCGAGCCCACCCGGGTGGTGTAGGCCTTGGTGATACCCAGCACGTAATCCAGGTACAGGGGGCCGAAACCGGAGCCGGTGGCGGTACCGCCGGCGGTCGTGTTGGAGCTGGTCACGAAGGGGTAGGTGCCGTGGTCGATGTCCAGCAGGCTGCCCTGGGCGCCCTCGAACATGATCTTGGCGTTGGTCTTGCGGCACTCGTGCAGGATGGCGGTCACGTCCGCCATCATCGGCAGCAGTTCCGCGCCCATGGCCAGGGCCTCGGCCAGGACCGTGTCGTAATTCAGCGGCTCCACCTGGTAATAGTGTTCCAGCTGGAAGTTGTGGTACTCCATCACCTCTTTCAGCTTTTTCGCGAACCGCTGCTTGTCCTTCAGGTCACCCAGGCGCGGGCCGCGGCGGGCGACCTTGTCCTCGTAGGCGGGGCCGATACCGCGGCCGGTGGTGCCGATCTTCTCATTGCCGCGCTTGGCTTCCCGGGCCTGGTCCAGGGCCACGTGGTAGGGCAGGATCAGCGGGCAGGCAGGGGACAGCTTCAGGCGCTCGCGCACCGGCACCCCGGCCTCTTCCAGCTCGCGGATTTCCTTCAGCAGGGCGTCCGGGGCCAGCACCACGCCGTTGCCGATCAGGCACTGCACACCCTCGCGCAGGATGCCCGACGGGATCAGGTGCAGGACCGTCTTGACGCCCTCGATTACCAGGGTGTGGCCGGCGTTGTGGCCACCCTGGAAGCGCACCACGGCGCTGGCCTGGTCGGTCAGCAGGTCGACGATCTTGCCCTTGCCCTCGTCACCCCACTGGGTGCCCAGGACCACTACGTTCTTACTCATACTCGGTCATTCCAAGAGGTTCCACCAGCCACTCGCCGTCCCGCTCCACCAGCGCGCGATCGCAGCGCGGGTCGGGGCTGGATGACAGGCAGTTGATCACGATTTCGCCGGCCGCGCGCAACTCGTCGGCCAGCCGGGTCAGGGCCGGGTCGTCGGCATCGGGCATGCTGATGGCGCCGCCGGCGGCAGCTTCCGCGGGCAGCAGGGTCATCAGGGCCTTCAGGTCGGTGGCGAAGCCGGTGGCCGGCCGGGCGCGGCCGTAGACCTCGCCCACGCCGTCATAGCGGCCGCCATTGGCCAGCGCCTGGCCGTGACCGGGCACGTAGGCCGCGAATACCATTCCGGTGTGATAGTGGTAGCCGCGCAGTTCCGCCAGGTCGAAATAGATGGTCAGGTCGGGTTGCAGGCGGTGCACGTCGGCGGCCACCTGGGCCAGCGCATCCACCGCGGCCAGGGCGTCGGGGGCTCGCTCGGCAAACAGTTCCCGGGCCCGGTCCAGCACCGTCTCGTCGCCGTGCAGGTCCACCAGCGCGATGATCAGTTCCGCGCTGGCGCTCTCCACCCCGGCCAGGGCTTCCGCCAGGTCCGGTACCGATTTGCGCTGCAGGGCATCGAACACGGTCTGCTCCAGCTCCGGCTCCAGCCTGGCCGCCGCGAGCACCGCCTCGTACACGCCCACGTGCCCGAGATCCAGGGTGATGTGGTCCAGGCCCGCCGAGTCCAGGGTGGCCAGCATCAGGCGGATCACTTCCACGTCGGCCGCCAGGCTGCCGTCGCCGTACAGTTCCGCACCCAGCTGGATCGGCGAGCGGGAGGCCATCAGGCTCTTGGCCCGGGTGTGCAGCACGCTGCCGGCATAGCACAGGCGGGTCACGCCGGCCTCGGCCATGCTGTGGGCATCGATGCGCGCCACCTGCGGGGTGATGTCGGCCCGCACGCCCAGGGTGCGGCCCGACAACTGGTCGGTCATCTTGAAGGTCAGCAGGTCGAGGTCGGCGCCCAGGCCCACCAGCAGGGAATCGGTGAACTCCACCAGCGGCGGGATCACCAGCTGGTAGCCCCAGCTGCGATACAGGTCCAGCAGTTGCCGCCGCAGGCGCTCCACGGTGCCGGCCCGGGCCGGGAGGACCTCCTCCACCCCGTCGGGGAGTTGCCAGCGATCGACACTCGTCATCAGTTCACCAGGTACAAAATAGTCACGCCCAGCAGCATGCTCGCCAGGCCGATATTGCGAATTACGCGATCTTCCATCTGCGCTACCAGTGCCAGCATCGTGCGCCAGCGATTGGGGCTGATAAAGGGCATCAGGCCTTCAATAATCAGCATCAGGGCGAAGGCTGCGGGGAGCACCTGCCAGAAGTCCATGTTTACCCCACTGTTTCACCCAGGCACAAAAAACCGTGGGGCGGACGTTTTGCAACAAACGCCTGCTCCCACGGTTGACGGATTCTATCACAGCTGCCCGGGAACGCACCTGTGATTTTTTTGCCACGTCATCCCGGCGAAAGCCGGGATCAGCCGCCGCCCTTGGGGTCCTTCAGGTAGCGGAAAAACTCGCTGTCGGGCCGCAGCAGCAGCACATCCCCGGCGCCCTGGAAAGACTCCTGGTAGGCCTTCAGGCTGCGGGTAAAGGCGTAGAACTCCGGGTCCTGGTTGAAGGACTCGGCATAGATCCGGGTAGCCTCGGCGTCGCCCTCACCGCGGATTTCCTCCGCTTCGCGGTAGGCGTTCGCCTTGATCACCGTCACCTCGCGGTCGGCGGCGGCGCGAATACCCTCGGCCAGCTCCTGGCCCTGGGAACGGTGCTCGCGGGCTTCTTTCTCACGCTCGGCGTTCATCCGCCGGTATACGGATTCAGACACGTCCGGGGGCAGGTCGATCTGCTTCACCCGCACGTCCACCACTTCCACCCCCAGTTCGCGCAGGGCCACCCCGGTCAGCATCCGGGTCAGCTCGGTCATCAGCTCGTCGCGCTCGCCACTGACCACCTCCTGGATGGTGCGCACCGCCACCTGGTTGCGCAGGCCGTCATTGATGCGCTGCGCCAGCAGGCCCATGGCACGGGATTCCTCGCCATTGGTCGCGGTATAGAACTTGGTGGTGTCCGCTACCCGGAACTTGGCATAGCTGTCCACGATCAGCGCTTTTTTCTCCTGGGTGAAGAAGCGTTCGGGCTGGCTGTCCACGGTCAACACCCGGCCGTCGAACTTGCGCACGTTGTTCACGAAGGGAATTTTCACGTGCAGGCCGGGCTGGATGTCGGTGTTCACCACCTCACCAAACTGCAGCAGCACGCCGCGCTCGGTTTCCTTGATCACGTACAGGGAATTGCTGGCGATGAACAGCACCAGGGCCGCCACCAGCAACAGGGTCATACTACGTCCACTCATCTCAGCGTCCTCCCCTGCGGTTGTTCGTGGCAGCGGCGTCACGGCGCAGCTGCTCGGTCACGGCGTTGGTCAGCTCGCGGATGTTGGAGCTGTCGATGTCGATACTGCGGCGCGACTGGCTGCCCGCCTGGGGCGCCAGCTTGTCCAGTGGCAGGTACATGACGTTGTTACCCCCTTCCACGTCCACCATCACCTTGCTGGTGTTGGCGTAAACGGCCTGCACCGCGTCGAGGTACAGGCGCTGCCGGGTCACCTCCGGCGCTTTCTTGTATTCCGCCAGCAGTTTGTCGAAGCGCTCCGCCTCACCCATGGCATTGGCGATGACCTCCTCCTTGTAGGCGCTGGCCTCCTCGATCTGGCGCTGGGCCATACCGCGGGCCTCGGGCACGATGCCGTTGGCGTAGGCCTGGGCCTCGTTCTTCACCCGTTCCTCGTCCTCGCGGGCCTTGATCACGTCGTCAAAGGCGGCCTGCACCTGGGTCGGTGGCTTGGACTCGTCCACGTTGACCTTGCTCAGCAGGATGCCGGTCTCATACAGGTTGAGGTAATCCTGCAGGCGGTCGTGGACGTCGACACCGATCTCCGCCCGGCCCTCGGTCAGCACCAGGTCCATGCTGGTGTCGCCCACCACGTGGCGCAGGGCCGACTGGGCGGCGTGCTGCAGTGACACCTCGGGGTCGCGCACTTTCAGCACAAACTTGGTGGGATCGTCGATCACGTACTGCACCGAGAGTTTCACCTCGACGATGTTCTCGTCCTTGGTCAACATGATCTCGCGCAGGGTGGCGGCCCGCACCTTGGTGATATTGACCCGGATCACCTCGTCGATCATGGGCGGATTCCACTGCAGGCCCGGCTGCACGGTACCCAGGTATTTGCCGAAGCGCAGCACCACCGCGCGCTCCTGCTGGTCGACCTGATAGAAGCCCATCAGGCCCCAGACCACCAGCGCGCCGGCCGCGATAAAGCCCAGCAGGGCGCCGGGCAGCCCACCGCCGCCGCCACCACCGCCGCTCTTGCCGCCGCCCCCGAACAGGCCGCCGAGCCGCTCCTGCAGCTTTTTCAGGGCCTCATCCAGATCGGGCGGACCCTGATCGCCGCCACCCCAGGGGTCCCTGGGTTTGTTGTTACCACCGCCCGGCTCGTTCCAGGACATAGTTGACTCCTTATCGTGAGACGGAAAGTCTATCCGTTTCGTTACTGTGGCGAAAGTTCGTTCCCGCCCCCGAACCTAATACAGCGGCTCCGGTCCCTTCTTCGTCAACCGGTTCCAGTCCGCCCGCGGCAGCCGCACGCTGAGGCGGGCGCTGCCATCCTCGCCGTAGTCTTCCGACTGCACCGCACCGAGCCGGTACAGGGCGGCGCGCAATCCGCCCTGGTCCGGGGCCAGGTCCAGCTCCTCGCTGACCATGTCCTCGCCCACCAGCTCACCGATCGCGGCCAGCAACAGGTCACAGCCCGCGCCGCTGGCGGCGCTCACCCAGACCCGCTCGGGCTTGCCCTCCGCATTGCGGTCTATACGCGGTGCGCGCTCCAGCAGATCCAGCTTGTTGTACACCAGCAGTTGCGGAATCTTGTCGGCGCCGATTTCGTGCAGCACGTCCTGCACCTGGTAGATGTGATCGTCGCGATCCGCGCTGGCGGCGTCGACCACGTGCAGCAGCAGGTCCGCACTGAGGGTTTCTTCCAGGGTCGCCTTGAAGGCCTCCACCAGCTTGTGCGGCAGGTGGGAGATGAAACCCACGGTATCGGCCAGTACCACCGGGCCTAGGTGTTCCAGCGCAATCCGGCGCAGGGTCGGGTCCAGGGTGGCGAACAGCTGGTCGGCGGTGTACACCTCGGCGTCGGTGACGCGGTTGAACAGGGTCGACTTGCCGGCATTGGTATAGCCCACCAGCGATACCGTGGGCAGCTCGGCCCGCTGCCGCGCGCGCCGGCCCTGGTCGCGCTGCTTGCGCACCTTTTCCAGCCGCGCGGTGATGGATTTGATCCGGGCCCGCAACAGGCGGCGGTCGGTTTCCAGCTGGGTTTCACCCGGGCCGCGCAGGCCGATACCGCCCTTCTGCCGCTCCAGGTGGGTCCAGCCGCGCACCAGGCGCGTGCTCATGTGCTGCAGCTGGGCAAGCTCCACCTGCAGCTTGCCCTCGTGGGTGCGGGCGCGCTGGGCGAAGATATCCAGGATCAGGCCGGTGCGATCCACCACCCGGCACTGCAGCTCCCGTTCCAGGTTGCGCTCCTGACTGGGGCTGAGGGCGTGATTGAACATCACCACCTCGGCCTCGTGCTGGCCGGCCTCGGCGGCGATCTCCGACAGCTTGCCGCTGCCGACAAAGGTCCTGGGGTGCGGGGTATCGCGCTGGCCCATGACGTAAGCCACCGGGTCGCCCCCGGCGGACAGCACCAGTTCCTCGAATTCCCGGGGGTCCTCCCGCTCCGCTTCGCTGGCCAGGTTCAGGTGAACGAGCACCGCCCGTTCGCCCGATTCGGGTCTCTCAAAAAACAACGGTACCTCTGGGAGCTGCCGGTTGAATTTGCGGCCTCCGACCGGGGTCGAAACCGCGACGAATCCGTTTAGCTGTCACCGCCCTCTTCCGGCGGGTTCTGCATCGGCAGACGCACCACGCGTGAGGGGACCACGGTGGAGATGGCGTGTTTGTACACCATCTGACTGACCGTGTTCTTCAGCAACACCACAAACTGGTCGAAGGATTCGATCTGGCCCTGCAGCTTGATGCCGTTAACCAGGTAGATCGAAACGGGAACGCGTTCCTTACGCAGAATATTCAGGTAAGGGTCTTGTAGAGTGTGCCCCTTTGACATAACTCTCTCCTAAGCAGGCTCAATTCGAGCCGAAAAAGATAAAAATGGCCTTCTAAGCCGACGACTCTGTCCAAGCCGGCCAGCGGGCCCTCGTTACCACTAGTACGCAGTATAGAACATAGCCCACACAACCGATATTACTTAAATGGGGCCGGTTCGGATCAGTTTCAAGGCCTCCTCCAGGGGCGACTCCGCCACCCCCTGCCCCTGTTCTGACCCCGGGACTTCGCAAACGTTCCCCTCCCGATCGGTGTATATCCACGCCAGATCGGGCCATTTGCGCAACCAGGTCAGCTGCCGCTTGGCCAGCTGACGGGTGGCGGCCAGCGCTTTCTCGACCGCCTCCTCCAGGCTGAATTCACCGGCCAGGTGCTGCCACAGCTGGCGGTAGCCCACCGCCCGGATCGCCGGCAGCTCCGGACTCAGGTCGCCGCGCCGGTACAGGGCGCGGACCTCCTCCAGCAAGCCCGCCGCCATCATCTGCTCGAAACGCAGGGCGATGCGCTGGTGGAGCACAGCCCGGTCCGCCGGGCAGATGGCCAGTTGCACCACCGCCCCCGGGACCGCTGAACCCTCGGCGCGGCCCCGCCGGTGCCACTCGCTGAGCGTCACGCCGCTGGCACGGTATACCTCCAGGGCCCGGCTCAGGCGCTGGGAATGATTGGGGTGCACGCGCGCCGCCGCCTCCGGATCTACCGCGGCCAGCTGGGCGTGAATGTGCGGCCAGCCCCGTTCCGCGGCCTCGGCTTCGATGGCGGCACGCACCGCCGGATCCGCCGGTGGCATCTGTGCCAGGCCCTCCAGGAAAGCCTTGAAATACAGCATGGTGCCCCCCACCAGCAGCGGCACCCTGCCCCGGGCGCGGATGTCCGCGCAGAGCCGCCGGGCGTCTGCGGCGAAGTCAGCCGCCGAATAGGGCTGCGCCGGGTCGCGGATGTCCACCAGGTGGTGCGGGTAGTCCGGCTTGGCGCTGCCGATATCCAGGCCGCGGTACACCAGCGCCGAGTCCACCGAGACCAGCTCGCAGCCCAGCGCTTCCGCCAGGCCGATGGCGAGATCGGTCTTGCCGGAGGCGGTGGGGCCCATGAGGCAGATGATCCGGTCCGTCATGAAGATTGGGATCCAAGACTACCGGCACAGGGCACCGGATCACGGTTCCTGGGACCGCTAAAAGCGGGCGTCCATGCCAGCTTGGGCTCGGCCATCCATGGCCTCGCACATCCCTGGAACCGTGATCCGGTCCCCTGCCCCTCTTTCCGGAGCATGCCCACTGTAAGCGGTCCCTGGAGGGTATATCCCGGTCCGGTGCCCGGTGGCCGGTGAATATAAGCATTGAGACACTCAGCGGCCACGAAGGAACAGCTTGTCGAGCTCGTCCAGCCCCAGCTGGGTCCAGGTGGGCCGGCCGTGGTTGCACTGGCCGCTGCGCTCGGTCTCCTCCATGTCGCGCAGCAGGGCGTTCATTTCCGGAACGGTCAGGCGGCGGTTGGCGCGGACGCTGCCGTGGCAGGCCATGGTGGAGAGAATCTCGTCCAGGTGGGCCTCGATGCGGTCGGAAGTGCCGTATTCGATCAGGTCGGCCAGCACGTCGCGCAGCAGCTGCTCCACGTCGGAATCGCGCAGGGAGACCGGGATCTGGCGGATCACCAGGCTCTCCTCGCCCGCCACGTCCACCGCCAGGCCCAGGCGCTGGAACAAGGCCGCGTGTTCCTCCGCCAGCGCCGCCTCGCGCTGGCTGACCGCCACCGGCTGCGGCACCAGCAGCGGCTGGCTGCGTATCCCTTCGGCGTCGCGGGCCCGCTTCAGTCGCTCGTAGGTGATGCGTTCGTGGGCCGCGTGCATATCCACCAGCACCAGTCCCGCGGCGTTCTCCGCCAGGATGTAAATGCCCTTGAGCTGCGCCAGGGCATAACCCAGGGGCGGGATATCCTCCCCGGCGGCCTGCTCCGGCAGGGACCGGGGGTGCAGGGCGGCGTAAGCGGCCAGCTGGCCCCGGCCCGCGGCCGGGGAGAACCCGCCGCCGAGATGCGGCCGCCCCCCCGCCGCCGCGGGCGCGGCATTGCCCCACCCCAGCGCCGCCTGTTCCGCGATCTCGCCGGTGGCGGTGTCGACCACCAGGCCGGGCTCCAGTGCCTGCAGCGGCCGGGCCCCCGCGGCGACACCCGCGGCGTCGCCGTCCGGAGGCGCGGTGTCGGGGCGCACGTCGGCCAGGGCCTTGTGCAGGGTACTGAAGATGAAGTTGTGCACGGCGCGGCTGTCGCGGAAGCGCACCTCGTGCTTGGTGGGGTGCACGTTCACGTCCACCGCCGACGGATCAAGCTCGAGGTACAGCACAAAGGCCGGGTGGCGGCCGTGGTAGAGCACGTCGCGGTAGGCCTGTCGAACGGCGTGCGCCACCAGCTTGTCGCGGATCACCCGGCCGTTGACGAAAAAGTACTGCAGGTCGGCCTGGCTGCGGCTGAAGGTGGGGAGCCCCACCCAGCCCCACAGCCTGATGCCCGTGGCAGGCTGGATCCCCGCTTTCGCGGGGATGACGAGATCGCCGCCGTCACCGGGAATCGCGCGCTCGATGTACAGGGCCTGTTCCATGAAAGCCGGGCCGCAGACGGTGGCCACCCGGCGCTGCCGCTCGGCCTCGCTCTCCCCCGCCTTGAGATTGTGGATCACCCGCTGGTTGTGGCGCAGGCTGAAGGCCACGTCGAAGCGGCTCAGGGCCAGGCGCTTGAGCACCTCTTCCAGGTGCCCGAATTCGGTCTTTTCCGTGCGCAGGAACTTGCGCCGGGCAGGGGTATTGAAAAACAGGTCGCGCACTTCCACCGTGGTTCCACGGGGGTGCGGGGCGGGCCTGATCGTGACCTCCATCTCGCGCCCCTCGCACAGGGCGGCGGCACCCTCGACGCCGTCGTCCGCGGTATTGCTGGTCAGGGTCAGGCGGCTCACCGAGCCGATACTGGCCAGGGCCTCGCCGCGAAAGCCCAGGCTGGCCACCCGCTCCAGGTCCTCCAGGGAGGCGATCTTGCTGGTGGCGTGGCGGGCCAGCGCCAGCGGCAGGTCGTCGGCGCCGATGCCGGCGCCGTTGTCACGGATGCGGATCAGTTTGCCACCGCCGGCCTCGACCTCGACCTCGACCCGGGTGGCGCCCGCATCGAGGCTGTTTTCCAGCAGTTCCTTGGCCACCGAGGCGGGGCGCTCCACCACCTCACCGGCGGCGATCTGGTTGGCCAGCCTCGTATCGAGGCGATGTATTCGGGGCATGGGGCGTATCAGCTGGTCGGGATAATGAGTGTCTGCCCTACCAGAATGCGGGTGCCGTCCAGGCCGTTGCGGGTCTTGAGAGCGGCCACGGTCACATTGAAGCGCTGGGCGATGCCGGACAGTGTATCACCACTGGCGATGGTGTACTGGGTGCCGCCGCGGGCGTTCTGCCAGGCGATCAGCGTGCCCGAGGGCGGCCGGGTCAGGAACCACTCCCTGATGCCGCTGTGGATGGCCCGCGCCATCTGCTGCTGGTAACTGCGGGTCGCCAGCTTGCGCGCCTCGGTGGGATTGGAGATGAACCCGGTTTCCACCAGGATGGAGGGGATGTCGGGGCTTTTCAACACCGCGAAACCGGCCTGTTCCACCCGCTCCTTGTGCAGGGCGGCGACGCTGTCCATGCGCCGCAGCACGCCGGCGCCCAGGCTGAGGCTGGTGTCCAGGGTGGAGGTCATGGACAGGTCCGCCAGTACCCCGGCCAGCACGTCGTCTTTATCCCGGATGCTGACCCCGCCCACCAGGTCGGCCGCGTTCTCGCGCTGGGCCAGGTAGCGGGCGGCGGTGGAGGTGGCGCCGGACAGCGACAGGGCGTACACCGAGGCCCCTTTCGCCTCGGGCCGATTGAAGGCGTCGGCGTGGACGGAGACCAGCAGGTCGGCCTGGTGCTTGCGCGCCAGGTCCCGGCGGCCCTTGAGGCTGACGTAGTAGTCGCCGCTGCGGATCAGCACCGGTTCGAAGCCGGGATCGGCCTTGAACAGCCGGTGCACCTCCCGGGCGATGGCCAGTACCACGTCTTTTTCACGCAGGCGTTTCGGGCCGGAGGCGCCGGGGTCCTCGCCCCCGTGACCGGCGTCGATGGCGATGATGATGTCGCGCTTGCCGCCGTCGTCGGCGCTCTTGCGCACGGTGGGTGCCGCGGGCTTGCCGGCGCCCTTGTCATACAGGTCCAGGACCAGGCGGTCACCGGCCCGCTCGTTGGCCTTGAGGGCGAAGGACCGCGGGTCGACCGCGGCATTGACATCCAGTACCAGGCGCAGGTCGTCACCGTCGCGCACCCCGGAGCGAATGCGCTCCACCGGCGTATCGGCCAGGGACAGGCCGTCCAGGGTCGCTTTCAGGCGGGCATCGGCGACATCCATCACGATCCGGCTGGGGTTGTCGAGCACGATCAGCTTGTGGTCCGCGGGACCGGTCAGGTCCAGCACGATGCGGGTGTGATCCGGGGCCCGCCACAGGCGCACGTCCACCACCTCCACTGCCTGGACGGTGGCGCTCAGCCAGCACAGGATCATGCTGATCCAGATTGCTTTGCCCGTGTCACTCATGCAGTAACAGACGCCCCTGATTCGGGGACAGTTTACTTAATTCACGGCCATCTCCGTTCCGGCAGCGTTCCATTGGAATTAAGTAAACTGTCCCCGAATTAATTTTTTTCCCAGTGCGGTCAGGCCCCGCAGCCACAGGCGCCTGCCGCCATTCTCGCGCTCTATGGTAATCCCAATGTCCGCCGGGGGCAAAACCCCGATTCCGCGCTCCGGCCACTCCACCAGGCACAGGGCATCGGGCCGGAAGTAATCGTGGATGCCCATGAACTCCAGCTCCTCCGGGTCGCCGAGGCGGTACAGGTCGAAGTGGTACACGGTCAACGCGCCCAGCTCGTAGGGTTCCACCAGGGTGTAGGTGGGACTTTTGACATTGCCCCGGTGACCGAGGGCGCGGATCAGGCCGCGGCTGAAGGTGGTCTTGCCCATGCCGAGCTCGCCCCGCAGCGCCACCACCGCGCCCGGCTCCAGCAGCGCCGCCAGGCGGGCGCCGCAGGCTTCCATGGCCGCTTCATCCGGTGCCAGCCAGCTGAGTTCGGCCGCGCTCAACCCAGCAGCGCCCGCAGGTGGGGCATGAGGTCGGTCGCCAGCAGGCCGCGCTGGCCGTCCTCCGCCGCACGATCGGCCGCCGCACCGTGCAGGCACACCCCCAGGGCGGCCGCCTCCAGCGGCTCCAGCCGCTGGGCCAGCAGCCCGCCGATCACGCCCGAGAGCACATCGCCCATGCCGCCGGAGGCCATCCCCGGGTTGCCGTAGTCCGCCAGCAGCAGTTGCCCCGCGCCGCACACCAGGGTGCCGTTGCCCTTGAGCACGGCAACACCCCCGTAGCGCTGCTCCAGGGCCCGGGCCGCGGCGAAGCGGTCCGCCTGCACTCCGGCGTTGGCCAGTGCCAGCAGCCGCGCCGCCTCCCCGGGGTGCGGGGTCAGCACCCAGTTGTCGCGCCGCGCCGGCCGCACCGGCCCGCCGGCGGCCAGCAGGTTGAGGCCGTCCGCATCCAGCACCAGCGGCAGGCCGCTGGCGGCGGCCACCTGCAGCACCTGTTGCGACCAGGCCGACTGGCCCAGGCCCGGTCCGATCACCACCACGTCCACCCCCGCGAGCAGCGGCGCCAGGGCCTGCCCCGCGCTGATCCCGTGGGCCATCACCTCCGGGGTCCGGGCGAGAATCGCCGGCACGTGTTCCGGCCGGGTGGCGGCCCGCACCAGGCCGGCCCCCACGCGCAGGGCCGCTTCCGCCGCCATCGCCACCGCGCCGCCCATGCCGAGCTCGCCGCCCACCACAAGGACGGTACCGTACAGGCCCTTGTGGGCCGCGGCGGGGCGCGCCGGCAGTCGCTCCAGCAGGGGCTCCAGTTCCAGCCGGGCGGTGTCGGTGGGTACCCGGGCATAGGTCTCGGCGGGCACCCCCAGGTCCGTGAACATAACCGGGCCGGTGTAGTCCGGCGCACTGGCGGTGAACAGGCCGCGCTTGAGGCCGATAAACGTCACCGTGAGATCCGCCCGCACCGCGTCGCCCAGCACCCGGCCGGTGTCAGAGCACAGCCCGGAGGGGATATCCACCGCCAGCACGGGGCCGTCGAGGGCGTTGACCCCGGCAATGGCCTCACGGTACGGGTCCCGGACCTCGCCGCCGAGACCGGTCCCCAGCATTGCGTCCACGGTCACGGCCAGGGGCACCAGCTCAGACAGGTCGAAGGCGCGGATGTCGACGCCGTTGGCCAGGGCCTGTTCCCTGGCCCGCAGTGCGTCACCGCGGATCTTTGCGGGATCGCCCAGTTGCAGCACCACGGCCGGGATGCCGCGCCGCTGGGCCAGGTCGGCCATAATGTAGCCATCGCCGCCGTTGTTGCCGGTGCCGCACAGCACCTGCACCCGGGGCGGGTCCGGCCAGTGCTCCAGCAGCAGGTCGAAGGCGGCCCGACCGGCTCTCGCCATCAGGGTGATACCGGGAATCCCCTGCTCCTCGATGGCGCAGCGGTCCAGCTCCCGGGTCTCGGCGGCGGTATACAGTTGTTCGGTTCCGAGCATGGCTCTCCCCATCCGTTGGGAAATGGTTTCGTCGCGGGCGTGCGCTTCTGGCAGAATTATACCCACACTGGCCCCGGATACCGCCCCCTATGTCTGAACCACAGCAACAGGACTGGACCGCGCTCGCCCGGCGCATTCAGTCGTGGGCGCGGGAACTGGGTTTTCAGCAGCTCGGCATCGCCACCGTCGATCTCGGCGAGCACGAGGGCTACCTGCAGAAATGGCTGGACGCCGGCTACCACGGGGACATGACCTGGATGGCCGCCCACGGCAGCAAGCGCTCGCGGCCGGCCGAGCTGGTGCCGGGCACCTGCCGCGTGCTGTCGGTACGGATGGACTACCTGGCCGCGGACACCCAACCGCTGCAGGTGCTGGAAGCGCCGGACCGGGCCTATATCTCCCGCTACACCCTGGGCAGGGATTACCACAAGCTGCTGCGCCAGCGCCTGGCGCAACTGGCGCGGCGCATCGAGGCCGAGGCGGGCGGCGGCCGCTACCGGGCCTTCGTGGACAGCGCCCCGGTGCTGGAGCGGGCCCTGGCGGAACGGGCCGGGCTCGGCTGGATCGCCAAGAACACCATGCTGATCAACGAGCAGGCGGGTTCCTGGTTTTTCCTCGGCGAGATCTATACCGACCTGCCGCTGCCGCCCAGCGCGCCCCAGGTCAGCAAACACTGCGGCAGCTGTACCGCCTGCCTCGAGATCTGCCCCACCGCGGCATTCACCGCGCCGTTCCAACTGGACGCCAGGCGCTGCATTTCCTATCTCACCATCGAGCACAAGGGATCGATCGACGTGGCCCTGCGCCCCCTGCTGGGCAACCGGATTTTCGGCTGTGACGACTGCCAGCTGGTCTGCCCCTGGAACAAGTTCGCCCAAGCCAGTGGCGAGGGTGATTTCGCCCCCCGTCACGGGCTGGACAATCGGGCCCTGGTGGAACTGTTCCTGTGGGACGAGCAGGAATACCTGGCCGCTACTGAGGGCAGCGCCCTGCGCCGCATCGGCCACGAGCGCTGGCTGCGCAACCTGGCGGTGGCGCTGGGCAACGGGCCGGCTACGCCTGCGGCGCGGGACGCGCTACAATACCGGCTGCAGTACCCCTCAGACCTGGTGCGCGAGCATGTGCAGTGGGCCCTGGAACAGCACGGCTGGGCCTGAAAGGGCCTCGCACCCCCGCGGGGGCGACAAGGCCACAACGATAAGGACCGGGCATGACCCAATACGCCGCTGGCTCGGATGCCGGCAAGAAACGTGACCACAACGAAGACTCCTTCCTCGCCCGCCCGGAACTGGGCCTGTGGCTGGTGGCCGACGGTGTCGGCGGTCACAGCCACGGAGAGGTGGCCAGCGCCATCGTCAGGAAAACCATAGCCGCAGGTATCGAGGCCGGCGGCAGCCTGCCCGATGCGGTGCTCGACGCGCACGAGGAAGTGCTGGCGGCGATTGACGATGACATGTCCCACGCGGGCATGGGCTCCACCGTGGTGGCCCTGCACCTGCGCGGATTGGAGTACGACGTGGTCTGGGTGGGCGACAGCCGCGCCTACCTGTGGGACGGCGAACTGAAGCAGCTCAGCCGCGACCACAATACCGTGACCGAGCTGCTGCGCCGGGGTGTCCTGACCCAGGAGGAGGCGGAGCAACACCCCGGGCGGCATGTGCTGAACCAGTCACTGGGCATCACCGAAGCCATGGAACTGCAGCCGGGCCACCTGCAGGGCACCCTGTCGCCCGGGGATATGATCCTGCTGTGCAGCGACGGCCTCACCGACGAGGTGCGGGAACCGCGGATCAGCCAGATTCTGCAGCGGGACGGGCAACCCCAGGAGCGGGTGGACGCCCTGATCGCAGCCGCGCTGGAAGCCGGCGGCCGTGACAATGTCACCGTGGTGCTGGTCCAGGCGGGTGAAGAGGCGGCCGGCGTGGAGACGTCCGGCGTGGAGACGTCCGGCGTGGACACGTCTGGCGTGGACACGTCTGGCGTGGACACGTCCGCCGGAGATGAACAACCGGCGGCCGCGGGGCGCGGTGGCCTGCCGGGTTGGCTGCTGGTGGGCGCGGTCGTGGTGGGCCTGCTGGCCTGGTGGCTGCTCCGGGGGGCTTAGGGTCGCGTAATCCCGGCTAGTCCTTGGCCTCGGCGTTGCGATCCTGCCGGGCCCGGGCCAGGGCCTCCTGTTCCTCGATATCCGGGGTGCGGATAAACGTGGTCTGGTCCATGGATTCCAGTTCGCGGTCCGGTGGCCGATAGCTCTCGGAGACCCGGAACACCACGTCCTGAAACGCCACCTCGTCGTCGTTGCGCAGGTAGTGCCGCTGTTCGATCAGCTTGCCATTGACCATGGTGCCGTTGGCCGACCCCAGGTCCTCCACGGTCAGCAGCTCGCCGTCCAGGGCCAGGCGCGCATGCTGGCGCGATACCACTGGCGACACCACGGCGATGTCGCAGTCGAGGGAGCGGCCGATGACGAGATCGTCGGATATCCCGAAACTCAGGCCCGCCAGGGGACCGCTCTCGGCGGTGAGAATCCAGCGGTAGTCGAGGGTTTCGTCTTCCTTGCGGAAATAGCGCTTCAACCCCCGCCGCCGGTCATTCACGGGCGGCACATTGTCCAGCACCCGGCGTTCCACGAAGGCATTGGTACGCACGATGCCCTGCGGCGTGATCTGGAAAAACCAGGCGATGGCAAAGGTCACGGGGAACCCGACGAAAGCGAGGTACAGGAAGGTCAGCGAGGCCATGTCCGCATCCAGGCCCAGGGCCGGATAGATGATGTCCCCGACCTGCAACACGCCCCAGCAGATGAGGATGTAGAGCACACAGGTTCGCGTTACCCGGCGCCGCCGTAATTCTCGAAAAAATGCTGCAATCATGGTTGCCGGTGAATCCCTAGCTCCGCCGGGCGGAATCTCGTTGTCACAAGACGCACGCTGGCGCGCCGGTAACGATATCTGCAATATAGTCTAAACCGCACGGGCCTTTGAAGCGCTTTATAAACCTTTCTTCGTTATTCCGGTGGGTCGGGAATCAGGAAATGTTGCCGGTAATAGCGCAGTTCCTCCACGGATTCGCGGATATCTTCCAGCGCCAGGTGGGTGGCGGTCTTGACCAGGCCCGCCTCCAGTTCCGGCCGCCAGCGCTGCACCAGGATCTTCAGGGTGCTGACATCCAGGTTGCGGTAGTGGAAATAGACTTCCAGTGCTGGCATGTGGCGCGCCATGAAGCGCCGGTCCTGGCAGATGGTATTGCCGCACATGGGGGAGGCACCGGGCGGCACCCAGGCCTCGAGGAAGGCGATGGTTTCATTGGCGGCACGGGCCTCGTCGTAATCGCTGGCCCGGACCCGGTCCACCAGGCCCGAGCGGGTGTGGTGGCTGCTGTTCCAGTCGTCCATGGCGTTCAACACCGCGTCGGACTGGCGCACCGCGATCACCGGGCCCTCGGCCAGGGTGTTGAGCTCGCTGTCGGTGACAATGGTGGCTATTTCGATGATCCGGTCCCGGTCCGGGTCCAGGCCGGTCATCTCCATGTCCACCCAGATCAGGTTGCTCGCGTCCTGCATGCCCCATCGCCTCAAAAAAAGCCAGTGTAACAAATTGCCTCGACAGGCATAGCGCCCAGCCCCAATAATTGCGCCATGAGCAAACGCAAGCTGACCCGGCGCCAGGCCTGGCGGGTGGAGAAGATCCAGGCCGAGCGCGCCGAGCGCGCCCGGCGCCGGGGCAGCCTGGCGGAACAGGCGCTCTCCGCGGGGGAGCTGGGCACGGAACAGGAAGGCCTGGTGACCGCCCACTTCGGCACCCAGGTCGAGGTGGAGTCCGCCCCCGGACACAGCCAGCGCTGCCACATCCGCGCCAACCTGGAGGGCCTGGTCACCGGCGACCGGGTGGTCTGGTGTGCCGGCGAACCCACCGGGGTGGTGGTGGCGCGGCTGGATCGACGCAGCGAACTGACCCGGCCCGACCCCTACGGCAAGCTGAAGCCGGTAGCGGCCAACATCGACCAGATATTGCTGGTCATCGCCCCCCTGCCGCCGCCGCACGCCAACCTCATCGACCGCTACCTGGTGGCGGCGGAAACCGTGGCGATCGAGCCGGTGCTGGTGCTGAACAAGATCGACCTGCTGGATCGTGACCCCGGCCTGGCCAGTGCCCTGGATGAATTGCTCGCACCCTACCCCGGGCTCGGCTACCGGGTACTGCGCACCTCCAGCCGGGCCGGCGGGCTGGCCTCCCTGCAGGCGGCGCTGGACGGGCGCACCAGCGTCTTCGTGGGTCAGTCCGGGGTGGGGAAGTCATCACTGGTCAATGCCCTGCTGCCGCAGGCCGACCTGCGGGTCGGGGCGCTGTCGGAAAACACCGGCAAGGGCACCCACACCACCACCACGGCGCAGCTGTTCCACCTGCCCTGCGGCGGCAGCCTGATCGACTCACCGGGCATCCGCGAGTTCGGCCTGTGGCACATGGAACGGGCGGATGTGGAGCGGGGATTCCGGGAGTTCAGGCCCCTGCTGGGCCACTGCCGCTTCCGCGACTGCCGCCACGAGGGGGAACCCGGCTGCGCCATTCTCGAGGCGGTCGCCAGCGGCGCCATCCGCCCGGAGCGGCTGGACAGCTACCGCCACATCGTCGCCTCGCTGGACCAGGAGTAGGCGGCGCTCAGTCTTCAGCCTGGCCGGTGTTCCGGGCCAGGTCGCGGTGCAGCATCACTTCCAGCCGCAGCACCACACTCCACTCGCTGCTGCGGCTGTCCTCGAATTCCGGACGCCGCAGGTCGAAGGCCGGCTCGAATTCCAGGAACAGGTAATCGCGGTAGATCTGGCGCCGCCACAGGAAGCCCAGGCGGTAGTTCTGGATGTAATCGCGCGGTCTCGTCACCCCTTTCACGGTGAAGAAGTAGTTCACGGCCCAGGGCGTGGGCGACTCGGTGAACAGGCGCTGGCGCAGAGACAGGCGGGTGCGCCACTCCACCCCGTCGGAGTTCTCGCCCCACAGCAGGCGGTTGTTCCAGCGCAGGACATTGTGCTCGTCGAGGATCCGGTTCAGGTCCAGGTCGGGGATGGTGAAGAAGCCCTCGCCGTCCTCGTACTGCAGCCGCTGCACGAAGCGATAGCTGTGGACCTTGTCGATGGGCCCCTCGCTGCGGAACTTGAGCCCCGGCTTCAGGTGCCCGGAGCCCCAGCTCATGGTGGCGTCGAAGCGCGAGCGCCCGCCCCGTCTGCCGACCTCGTACTGCAGGCCGATGGAATCGCTCTGGCTGCGTTCTTCCTCATCCTCCAGTTCGCCGTCCTCGCCGGAGAATACCAGGTTCAGGCGCTGTGAGATCTTCGGCAGCTGCAACTTGCCGCGCAGGCGGATACTCTGGTCGCTGCCCTTGTCGGTGTCGTTCTCTACCTCGAACTCCAGCCGCAGGAAGGATTCCGCGCGCTCGGCGTCGTAGTTGGGATCACCGAAGTAATTGTCCATCCACTCGGTGAGGGCCTGGGCCTGGTTGGTGGCGTAGGCGTGGGAGGTGTCGACCCAGTTGACAGCCGGTTCCTCGCTGGCCACGGGTTCCCCGGGGGGAGCCTGGGCTAAAACCGCCCCTGCCGGCCACAGGACGGCAAACACCACGTACAATGAGAGGCAGAATTTTCCTTTCACACCGCCAAGGATACACTAAGCGCCATGGATAAGCTGTTTATCTGGTTTCAATATCTGGTCCCGCAACACCTGTTATCCCGCTGCACCGGGTGGCTGGCGGAACTGCGCTATCCCATCGGCCTCAAGAACTGGGTGATCCGGCGGTTTATCAATCACTTCGAGGTAAACATGGCGGAGGCACTGGACCCGGACCCCGGGGCCTACGCCAATTTCAACGAGTTTTTCACCCGGCCACTGCAGGAGGGCGCCCGGCCCATTGCCGACGCCCCGGTGGTCTGTCCGGCGGACGGCGCCATCAGCCAGCTGGGCGAGATTGAGGAGGGGCGTATTTTCCAGGCCAAGGGGCAGTGGTTCTCCACCCGGGAACTGCTGGGGGGCGACGAGGCGCGGGCGGCGCAGTTCAGCAACGGCCGCTTCGCCACCATCTACCTGTCGCCGCGGGACTATCACCGGGTGCACATGCCGATCAGCGGCCGCCTGACGGCCACCAGTTATATCCCGGGCAAGTTGTTCTCGGTCAACGGGGTTACGGCGGAACACGTGGAGCGCCTGTTCGCCCGCAACGAGCGCCTGGTATGCCATTTCGACACTCCCCGCGGCCCCATGGCGATGATCCTGGTGGGGGCCATGGTGGTGGCCGGCATCGAGACCGTCTGGTCGGGACAGGTCGCACCCCCGCCGTCCGGCCCGCGCCTCACCGACTACGTCAATCTGCCACAGGCCACCGAGCTGGCCCAGGGTGAGGAGATGGGTCGATTCCGGCTCGGTTCCACCGTGATCCTGCTGTTCCCGCAGGACAGCGTGAGCTGGGACGAGCGCTACGTGGCCGGCTCCGCCACCCGCCTGGGTGAGCCCCTGGCGCACTGACGCCACCTAATTCGGGGACAGTTCACTTTATTTCCGCAGGAAAAAAGTGAACTGTCCCCGAATTAGGTGTAACGAATTGTCAGAGGTTTTCCTCGGCGAAGGCCGCCAGGCGTGAGCGCACGATGCCGTTGACGTGCATGATGCCCGCGTGGGGGTAGGCCTTGGATTTCTCCACCAGGTAGGTCAGGCCGGAGGTCAGTGGCGAAATATACTTGTTGTCGATCTGGGCCAGGTTGCCCAGCACCACGATCTTGGAGTCCGCCCCGACCCGGCTGATCACGCTCTTGAGCTGGAAATGGGTCAGCCCCTGGGCCTCGTCGATGATTATGTAGGCGTTGTTGAAGGACCGCCCGCGCATGAAATTGAGGGACTTGAACTGGATGTTGGCGCGCTCCTTCACATACTCGATGGAACCGTGACAGCTCTCGTCGGTGCCGTGCAGGATTTCCAGGTTGTCATCGAAGGCCGCCAGCCAGGGCGCCATTTTCTCCTCCTCCGTGCCGGGCAGGAAGCCGATATCCTCGGCGATGGGCGGCGTCGAGCGGGCCACGATCAGCTTCGAGTACTTGTTCTGCTCCAGGATGGCATGCAGGCCGTAGGCCAGGGCCAGCAGGGTCTTGCCGGAGCCGGCGGGGCCGGTCATCACGGTCATGTCGACGTTGTCATCATCCAGCAGGGCCATGGCCATGGCCTGCTCCAGGTTGCGCGGCACCAGGCCCCAGAAGCGCCGGTGCATCAGGTTGTCGCGGCTGTCGCAGCGCAGGTACACGTACTCTGAATCGACCCGTTTCACAAAGGCCATGAACTCCAGGTCGTCGTACAGGAACATATTGGGGTAGGCCTGGGGCAGGGACTTGCGGGGGATGCGGTGCAGGGTGCAGTCCCCCTCGCGCAGGGTGTCCACCTCGGCGATCGTGGACCAGAAATCCCCGTCGATATGCTCGTAACCCCGGGCCAGCAGGTCGATGTCATCCAGCACCCGGTCGCGGCGGTAGTCCTCCACGTTGGCCAGGCCCGAGCCCTTGGCCTTGATGCGCATGTTGATGTCCTTGGTCACCAGGCACACGAAGTTCTCGGGGTTCTCCGCCTGCAGGCGCAGCGCCACGTTGATGATGCGGTTGTCGTTGGCCTGGTCCTGGGTGCCGTCCAGGTAGGGAATGTCACTGTTCTCGGTCAGCAGCTGGTCCGGGTAGATCGCCAGGGTGCCCGGCATCGACACCTCGCCATCACCGGGCAGCAGCACCTCGACTCCCTCCTGGATCTGCTGCGGGCTGGCCGCGTCGACGATCTTGTCGATCATCTGGATGGCGATGCGGGCCTCGCGGCTGACAGTCTTGTCGCGCCGGTCCTTGATGTGATCCAGTTCCTCGAGGACGGTCATGGGAATGACCAGGTGGTGTTCATTGAAGGCGGTGATCGCCGTGGGATCATGCAGCAGGACGTTCGTGTCCAGGACGTAGGTTTTCTTGACGACGGCTTTGAGTGGTTTTTTTTCTACACGCAGGGCGGAGCCTGATTCCATAGAGCAATCCTCGGGGTGGTTTCAGTGGCTAATGGTCGAAAACAGGAGTGTGAAAGGGGTCCGAGCTTCTCTGGCTCAGGGGCAGCGCTGAAGCGCTTGCTGTGCGGCGCGTAAGGGTCGGCGGTGGTCTGCGCGGCCCGCGTCCGGAAATGTTTCAAAGGCAGTTCCCGGCGAAAAAACCAAGCGGCTTGGTCTCGATTATCAAACTGCAGCCGCCCCGCTGTCAACGACTATTCCGCGCCGAAGTCAGAGCGCGCCGCCCTGACAGCCGCCGGTTTTTCCAGTACGATACGTCGCTTGTCTATGCAGTAAGAAATTCACCTCAATGCTCAACCAGGAATCCCTTGCCCAGCTCAAGGGCCTCAAGACCCAGATGGAGGCCGAAAAAGAGCGGGCCGAGGCGGTGGTCAAAGGTACCCAGGCGCGCTACGGCTTTGCGGTGCTGGATGACGGTCGCGAGATCTTCATCCCACCGGACGAGATGCTGAAAGCCTTCCCCGACGACCGGGTGAAAGTGTGCATCCGGCCCGTCCGGGACAACAAGACCGTCGCCGACATCGAAAAACTGGTGGACAGCCCGCTGACCGAATTCACCGGTCGCTGCGTGCGCAAGGGCAAGGCTGTCTTCGTACAGCCGGACCTGCCGCAGCTGCGCCGCTGGCTGTTCATTCCGCCCCACGCCCGCAATGGCGCCAGGGAGGGCGACTACCTGCGCTGTGCCATCCTGCGCCACCCCATACGCGACGGCAAACCCCAGGCCAAGGTGCTGACCGTGATCGGCGCCGACGACACGCCCGGCATCGAGAACCTGTACGCCATGGCCAAGTACCGGCTGCCGGTCGACTGGACCGGCGACAGCCGCGCCGAGCTGAAACGCTGCCTGGAGGCCGCCAACCCCCTGGCGGAAGAGGGCCGTCACGACCTGACCCACCTGGAATTCGTCTCCATCGACGCCGCCAAGACCCAGGACATCGACGACGCCCTGTACGCCGAGGTGGCCAGCGACGGCTGGACCCTGTACGTGGCCATCGCCGACCCCACCGCCTATATTCCGCCGGACAGCGCACTGGCTGCGGACATAGCCCAGCGCGGCTGCTCGGTCTACTTCCACGGCGATGTGCTGCCGATGATGCCGGAGGAGTTGTCGCAGGACACCTGCGCCCTGTCCGAGGGTGTGGATCGCCCGGCGCTGGTCTGCAAGCTGTCGGTGTCCGACGCCGGCGAGGTGGGCGAGTTCGAGTTCCAGATGGCCAACATCCGGTCCCGGGCCAAGCTCTCCTACTACGCCGTGGACCGTTACCTGACCGGTCAGGACGACGAACTGATGAGTCACGCCAGCCCGCTGGAGGCTCTCTACCAGGTGTTCCGCGCCCTGCGCGACTGGCGCGAGAAGCAGGAACTGGTCATGGAGGAGCGACGCGAATATCGCTGGATTCTCAACGACCAGAAGCAGATCGATCATATCGAGCCGTACGAGAAGCTGTTGTCCCAGCGCCTGGTGGAAGAGTGCATGATCGCCGCCAACCGCTGCAGCGGTCGACTGCTCGCCAGGCAGGGCGCCAGCGGCCCCTTCGTCTGCCACCCGGGCTTCCGCCGCGACCGGCTGGATGAGCTGAAAAAATTCCTTGACCGGCACGCACCGGAGATCGCCGATCGCGACCCCCTGGGCAAGGAGGGCTACCGGGATATCATGCAGTACCTGGCCGCGCCGGAACGGAGCCTGCCCCTGCGCAGCATGGTCAACCGCCTGCTGACCCGGGCTGAACTCAGTACCCGGTCCGGCCTGCATATGGGCATGGCGCTGGACAGTTACAGCAACTGCACCTCACCCCTGCGCAAATATGTGGATTTCCTGACTCACGTCCAGATCAAGGCCCTGCTGTGCGGGGCCAGCGCCGACCAGGTCGAGGAAGGCCAGCTGCGCGACGTGGCGGAGCGCATCGCCACCGTGCGCAAGGCGACCGGCGAGGCGGAACGCTGGCTGGCCCGGCGCTACCTGGACCGGCTGGAGTCCGAAGAACCCGGGCGCCGCTTCACGGCGCTGGTCTCGCACATCAACTCCAGCGGCTTCCAGGCACGCCTGCTCGACAGCGGCCTGGAGGGTTTCGTCGACCTGCGCAAGGACCCGGAAAAGTTCAGCTTTGACAAGTGGACCGCCAGCCTGACCAGCACGACCCGCCGCTTCCAGCTGGAGCAGGAAGTGGCATTGACCTATCGGGGGGTGGACCCGGAATCACCCCACCAGATCCTGTTCGCGCTGGTGGAGGGCTGCGGCCTGAAACCGCCCAAGCCTGACGCTGACGGTCAGGCCGGCGCCACCCGACCGGAACAATAAAGGGTAATAAAGGGGACAGTTTACTTAATTCAAGCTTTCAAGAATTAAGTAAACTGTCCCCTTTATATCTGCTAGCGGTTCGGGTGGTGCGGCGGGTGACCGGGAACGGCGCCGCCGGCCACCGGCACGCCGCCGGCCAGCTGCTGCTGCACCCGGGCGACCAGGGCGATCATCTCCCGCACGCCGAGGGCGCGCAGGTACTCCCCCATTTCGCGGTGGGAGTCCAGGGTCACATTGTTATCCACCAGACGCAGTGACTGGATGATCAGCAGTTCCCGCGGACTGTACTCCGCATCCTCGCCGAAAATCAGCTTGGTGAATGTGTCGACAATGACCATCTCCGACACCGGTCCGCCTTCGCTGGCGATATGCGCGCGCTTCATTACCTCAACCCTTGTTATGGCCACAGGGACCTGCCGGGACCTTGCGGAACCCGAAACCGTGTTTACTTTCAGTATGGCCCAGTTTTCGACCCCACATGATCAAAATATAGGCAATATTTCACAGAAAATGCTCAAAATCTGAGCAGATGCCCCGGTTGGGGCACTAGAAATGGGCGCTGCCGGGTACCCGGGGGAAGGGAATGGCGTCCCGGATATTCTCCATCCCGGTTATGTAGTTCAGCAGGCGCTCGAATCCCAGGCCGAAGCCGGCGTGGGGCACGGTGCCGTAGCGGCGCAGGTCGCGGTACCACCACAGCTCATCCAGCAGCTCGGCCTCCATCCGGGACTCGAGCACTTCCAGCCGCTCCTCGCGCTGGGCGCCGCCGATAATCTCGCCGATACCCGGGGCCAGCACATCCATGGCCGCCACGGTCTTGTCGTCGTCATTGAGACGCATGTAGAAGGCCTTGATCTCCCGCGGGTAGTTCATCACCACCACCGGGCCACCCACGTGGTCCTCGCACAGGTAGCGCTCGTGCTCGGAGGCCAGGTCCACACCCCAGGCCACCGGGAACTCGAACTGCTGGCCGGAATCTTCCAGAATCCGGATGGCCTCGCTGTAGTCGATGCGTTCGAAACGCCGGTCGATCACGTTCTGCAGGCGCTCGATGACTGTCTGGTCGATGCGCTGCTGGAAGAACGCCATGTCTTCCTCACATTCCTCCAGTACCCGGGTGAACAGGTGCTTGAGCAGGTCCTCGGCCAGGTCGGCGTTGTCCTGCAGGTCGGCGAAGGCGACCTCCGGTTCCACCATCCAGAATTCCGCCAGGTGGCGGCTGGTGTGGGAGTTCTCCGCCCGGAAGGTGGGGCCAAAGGTGTAGACCTTGCTCATCGCCAGGCAGTAGCTCTCCACTTCCAACTGCCCGGACACGGTGAGGAAGGACTCACCGCCGAAGAAATCCCGGCTCATGTCCACCTCGCCCTGCTCGTCCCGGGGCAGGTTCGCAAAATCCAGGGTGCTGACCCGGAACAGTTCCCCCGCCCCCTCGCAATCGCTGCCGGTGATGATGGGCGTGTTGACCCAGTAAAAACCCTCGCGGTGAAAATAGTTGTGAATGGCGTTGGCCAGGCTGTGGCGCACCCGGGTGATGGCGCCGAACGTGTTGGTGCGTACCCGCAGGTGTGCCTGGGTGCGCAGGTACTCGAAGGTGTGGCGCTTCTTGGCGATGGGGTAGGTCTCGGCGTCCTCGACCCAGCCCACCACCTCCACCCGGCTGGCCTGGATTTCCACGCTCTGGCCCTTGCCCTGGGACGCCACCAGCTCACCGCTGACCACCACGGCGCATCCGGTGGTCAGTTTCAGCACCTCGGTCTCGTAGTTGTCGATATCCTGCGGCACCACCGCCTGGATGGGGTGGAAGCAGCTGCCGTCGTGCACCGCCAGGAAGGAGATGCCCGCCTTGGAGTCGCGCTTGCTGCGCAGCCAGCCGCGCACCGTCACCTGGCTGCCCAACGGGGCCTCACCGCCCTGGGTGGCCGCTACCGTGTAGAGTTCAGACATACTGCATTACCGTGTAATCAGGGTGATCTTGTTGCCCGCCATCGGGGTATCGAATTGTATCCCGGCAGCGCCCAGGGAAATGCCGCGCAGCGCCGGCGCGCGACTGCGCTGCCAGCTGCGCTCCCGGGTGAACGCCTCCAGCTCCGCACGATTCATGAACAATATCACCTGGGCGTTGGGGCCGCTGTCGTCCAGCGGGCCGCCGGCAGTGGCGTAATAGCGCGGGTCCTCGCCGTCGGTGAGCAGCGTACCCTCGCCGTAGTGACCGCCGATCCCGAAGCCGAGCCGGAACAGGTCGGGAAACACCAGCACCGCGTGGGCCTGGTCCAGCAGGCCGGCGGCCTGCCCCGAGTCCTGGCGCAATTGTGCCAGCAGCGCCGCAGCGGCGCGGTCGATCTGTTCGCGGCTGTCAGCCAGGGCGCCGCCAGTGCCCAGCAGCAGTGCCAGTAGCAGCAGGCGAGAGAAGTACCGGGACATGCTTTTTCCCCCAGGTCAGAATTCGAAGCGCTGGCCGACCAGTTCCTCCGACAGCTGCCACAGCCGCTCGGCGGCGTCCGGGTCGACGGCAAAGGATTCTACACCACCGACCGCGTCCGGGGCAGACGGTCCCGCCACCTGGCAATCCTCCAGGTACAGCCCGCCCTGGTCCGCCAGTTCCGCGGCCGTGGCCGCCCAGACGCTGGTAGCCGCCCCCTGGGGCACTGACTTGAACGTCATCCCGCCGCCCTTGGCGCGCTCCTGCAGGAAGGTCATGTCCTCCTCGGTCATGTGCCGACCCAATTCGGTCGCGATCGCGCCCGGGTGCACGGCGAAAACGCGCACGCCCGCGCCCTGCAGCCGCTTGTCCAGGGCGACACTGAACAGGGCATTGGCGGTCTTGGACTGGCCGTAGGCTTCCCACTTGTGGTACTCGCTGTGCTCGAAGTTCGGGTCCTCGAAGCGGATCGGCGAAAAGCGGTGACCGGCGGAGGACAGGTTCACCACCCGGGCCGGTGCCGCGGCCTGCAGCGCCGGGACCAGCAGGCAGGTCAGCAGGAAGTGGCCAATGTGATTGGTTCCGAACTGCAGTTCAAAGCCCTGCGCGGTGCGCATCAGCGGGCAGGCCATCACCCCGGCGTTGTTGATCAGCAGGTCGATGGCCGGGTAGCGCTGCAGCAGGTCCGCGGCGCAGGCCCGCACCGAATCCAGGTCGGCCAGGTCCAGCTGCCCGCTTTCCAGTTTGAGCGCCGGCTGCTCCGCCAGCAAACCCGCCATGGCGGTCTCCAGCTTGGCGGGATCACGGGCCAGCATCACCACGGTGGCGCCCGCCCCCGCCAGGGTCCGGGCAGTCTCCACCCCGAGGCCGGCCGAGCCACCGGTGACCACGGCCACCTTGCCCGCCAGGGACACACCCGCAATGACCTCGTCAGTGGTGGATTCTGCGTTGAATTCCGTCATTCCTGTCTCCTCCTGTCTGGAACACATAGTGTAGACTGCAGCGGCCAGTGTGGCAGCGGGACCGGGCCCCGGACAGGACGCCGGCGGCCAGAATTCACTGTAAAACAGGAGCAGGCAGCACATGGACCAGGAAGAGATCGAGTTTCTCGAGGGCGGCAAATACCTCAGTTTCGGCACGCGCAAGCGATCCGGCGAATTCGTCAACACGCCGGTCTGGTTCGCCCCGCTGGAGGGCAGCTATTACCTGTTTTCCGCCGCGGACGCCGGCAAGGTGAAGCGCCTGCGCAATTTCTCCGAGGCCCGGGTGGCGGCCTGCACCGTTTCCGGGACGCTGACCGGGCCCTGGCTGGCCGCGCAGGCGAAACTGCTGGAGGGTGAGGACGAGGCGGTGGCGCTGCGGGCGCTGCACAACAAGTACGGCCTGGCGATGAAACTGACCGACCTGGCCTCGCGCCTGACCGGCAAGTACCACAAACGCCGTTATATCCGGGTCACGCTTGCAGGGGATGCCGACGAGAAGCGCCCGGAACCAGCATAGGGGCGCCCGGCCAGGGGCGCCCGGCAAAGGGGCGCCCGGCTAGGGAGCCGCCGTACTCCCGGCCAGTTGTTCCTGGCGCACCGCCTGTAACTGCAGCCGGTAGACCTCGATATCGCTCTTGCGGGAGGCCCGGCCGATGGCATCGGTGATCAGGCGGTCGGCCTCGGCGTATTCACCCAGCCGGTAGTGCAGCAGGCCCGTGGCGTACAGCAGGCGACTGTCCTCGGGGCGCAGCTTCACCGCCTGCTGGTAGTGGCCAAGTGCGGCCTGCCAGTCTTCCCTGGCACTGGCCTCGTCTCCCAGGGTGGCATGGTAGTAGGGGTTTTTCTCGCGGTAGCGCAGGACCCGGTCTTCCCAGTAGTCACGCTCGGCGTCCCGCCCCTGCAGCTCGTACAGTACCACCAGGTTATTCATCGCCGAGCGATCCCCCGGGTCGCGCTGCAGGGCATAGAGATAGGCATCCTCCGCTTCGCGCTGCTGGCCGGCAACCCGGTACACCACCCCCAGGTTGACCCACAGGTGATTCATCTCCGGGGCCAGTTGCACGGCCCGCACCGCGCGCAGGTAGGCGGTCTCCAGGTCGTGCTCGGCGAGCGCGCTCATGGCCAAGTTGGCGTGGTACAGGGCCTCCGCTTCGCGGTCCGACAACACCCGGGTATCGGCCACGTCCTGGGATTCCAGCGGGTCGATGTCGGCCATGTACTGCTCGCCGCCGGGCAGGGTCACAAGCACGTTCACATGCAGGCGCACCGCCACCTGTTCCCCCATACGGGTCCACTCGGGCCGCACTTCCTGCCAGTGATAGTTCGCTTTCAAACCGGCCTCCCGGGCCAGCGCCACCATCAGGTTGGCGTAGCTGAGGCAGTTGGCGCTGCCGCGGTGGAAGGCGTCACTGGCGCTGCCCTCGGCGAAGGGGTCGTAGCGGATGTCCAGCAGCCCGCCGCCCTTGACCGCGCGGTGCAGGTTCACCAGGCGCTGGCGCCGGCTGGCCATACCCTGGGTATGGCGCCGCACGAAAGCCCGCATGTCGGCATCGACCTCGAGCAGTTGCCCGGTGGCCACCTGCTGCCGCGCGTTCCCGGCATCCACGATACGGTCTTCCAGTTGCAGGGGGGGAATCTCGGCGTCGCTGACACGCGCCGGCCCGATGCCGCCACAGGCCGAAAGCAGCAGACCCAGAAACAGGGGCACAAGGGTAGCCACCGGGCCGCGGGAGCGGGCCCACAGTGCGCGTGGCCTGACGGCCGGTCGCAGCTGGGTAGCCATAGCGGCAGTATAGCGCGTTGACCTGGGTCAATGCAGTTATTTGGCGCCTGGCGGAAGATCGGAGTCTCGCAACCCGGTTTTACGTATTACATAACTTTGACAACAGGTAGGGAGAACGCGATGACCCAGCATATCTTGCCGGAACACACCCTCGAGGACCAACAGACCATGCGCCGCCTGGCCACCGTGATCGGCCTGTTCGTGCTCGGTACCGCCATCATGGCCACCGTGGTGGGGCTCGTGATGGGCTGAGGGCGCGGAGCCCTTCTGGGCCCCCGCTTTCGCGGGGGTGACGAAATTGGCGGTCATTCCTGCGCAAGCAGGAATCAGGCGGCGGTGTGCAGGCCGCACTCGCGGCCGTCGTGGACCTTGGTGGGATCAAAATAGTGCTTGCAGGTCGGCAGCCCGTGCTCGGCCATGTAAGCCTCTACCTGTTCGTCTGACCAGTAGAAGATCGGCGCCACCTTGACGATGCCGCGCGCGTCGCGGGACACCACGTCGAGGGTTTTGCGGTGCTCGGTTTCCTCGCGTCGGATACCGGTCAGCCAGATGTCCGGTTGCCAGTCGGCCAGCGCCCGGTCGAAAGGCTCCAGTTTCACCTGCTCGGTGAACGCCTGGTGCCGCTCCTCCTCGTCCACGGTGGGTATGCCGCCCATGATGGCATTGCGCCGCTCGGAGGTCATCAGCGGTGAATAGACATGGATATTCAGTTTCAGGTCGCGGATCAGGCGTTCCGCGACGATGTAGGTATCGCGCAGGTTGTAGCCGGTATCGACCCAGATGGTGGGCAGGTCCGGGGCCACCCGGCTGACCAGGTGCAACATGACGGCGGCAAAACGACCCATGCTGGTGGTGGCGATGGTGGGACGGCCCTGGTCCACAGCCCAGCGCACGATATCCTGCGCCGGGGCATCGCGTAAGCGGGCGTTTATGCTGTCGAGATCGAGTTCCATGTGGTCCGGGAACGGGCTTGCCAAGGCGCTGAACTTTAAAGAATTAAAACCACAAAAACAAATAACCAGAAATTATATGGTTATTCGCGCTCACGCCCTGTGAGCGCGGCTCAGGCCGCCCTGGCGAGGGCCTTTTCCAGCTCCTCGTGCAGGTCCAGGTACTGCGCGGTCAACTTGTGCCCGGGCGCCAGGTCGATCAGCGGCCGGTGCTCCCGATGGGACTCCTTCATTTTCACCGAGGTGTTGAGATAGGTTGCCAGCACCGGGTAGCCCTCCTCCTCCAGTTCCGCCACCAGTTCGCCGGGCAACCGGGCCTGCTGGTTGAACTGGTTGATCACGATGCCCTCCACTTCCAGGTCCGGGTTGTGGTCCTCCTGCAGCTCGGCGATGTTGTCCATCAGCGAGTACAGGCTCTGGCGGGCGAACGTGTCGCAGTCGAAGGGCACCAGCACCGCGTCGGCGGCGATCAGCGCGCTCTTGGAATAGAAGTTGAAGTTGGGCGGTGTATCGATGTAGACCCGGTCGTATTCCGCCGCCAGCTTGTCCAGGGCGTCGCGCAGTTTGTAGATTTTGTAGCGCGACTCCAGCTCCTTTTCCATGTCCGCCAGGGCCGGGCTGGAGGGCATCAGGAACAGGTTTTCGTAGGGCGTCTCCCAGACAAAGGAGTCGGGGTTCTGGCGCATCCTGCGCGAGCCCACGGTCTGCTTGAACAACCCGGCCACGCCCTGGGCCTCCGCCGGGAAGGCATCGGCGTCGATCTCCCCGACCAGGTAGTGGGTGGTATTGCCCTGGACGTCCAGGTCCACCACCAGGGTGCGATAGCCCAGGGCGGCGCCGATGGCCGCCAGGTTACAGGTAATGCTGGTCTTGCCGACCCCGCCTTTCTGATTGAATACAACGCGTCTCATGAGTGCTAAAAACCGTCATGTGGAAGGACAGAAGAGAGACTCCAGAGTGTAATCAAAGCCGCTGGTCAATGTAAGCGGGCAGACCGCAATCCGGGCAATTTTTAACCCTGCCAGACACGCCGGTACAGCTCGACAATGTCCGCCGCCTCCGGCAGGCGCGGATTGTTGGCCGGCGAACCGGAGTCCAGGGCCTGGGCGGCCATCACGTCCAGGCTGTCGAACCAGTCGGACTCGGCGATGCCGCAGGCAGCCGGGCCGGGCACCTGCAGGTCGGCGTTGAGCTGGCGCAGGCCTGCCACCAGCCGATCCAGGGCCAGCGCCTCGGCATCCCCTTCCTCCGCCAGGCCCATGGCGCGGGCAGCCGCGGCGTAGCGCTGCGGGGCATGGGTCACCGACCAGGCCGTGACCTCGGGCAGCAACATGGCATTGGACAGGCCGTGGGGCACATGGAACCTGGCGCCAACCGGCCGGCTCATGCCGTGGATCAACGTCACCGAGGCATTCGCGAACGCGATACCACCCTGGGTGGCGGCCAGCATCATGGCTTCCCGCGCGGGGCGGTTGTCGGGCTGCTCGCAGGCGGTGCGGATATGGCGGACGATCGTGCCCATGGCGGTCAGGGCGATACTGTCGGTAAACGGGTTGGCCCTGCGGCTGACGTAAGCCTCCAGCGCGTGGCAGAGGCTGTCGATGCCGGTGTCGGCGGTGAGCCGGTAGGGCATGCTGAGGGTCAGCTCGTAGTCCACCAGGGCCGCCACGGGCATCAGGCCCAGCCCCATGCAGAGCATTTTCTCGGTGGTTTCGGTATCGGTGATCACCGCCACCCGGGTGGCCTCGGAGCCGGTCCCGGCGGTGGTGGGAATGGCGATCACGGGTAGCCCGGAGTCGATACTGCAGGGTACCTTGTAGTCGCGCATGGGCCGGTCCCGCCGGGCCATGACCGCCACCGCCTTGGCCGTGTCCAGGCTGGACCCACCGCCCAGGCCCACCACGCAGTCGAAGTCGCCGGCCCGCAACACCGCGAGCGCGGCCTCGACGCTGTCGGTGGTGGGATCGGGCACGCAGTCCGGGAACAGGCCGCAGGCCAGGCCCGCGGTAGCCAACTGCTCTTCGATGCGGGCGCTGTAGCCGCACTGCACCATGAAGGGATCGGTCACCAGCAACGGCCGCGACAGACCCAGTTGGGTCAGGCTGGCCGCCAGTTCCGCGCTGGCGCCACCGCCGACCCGCAGAATACGGGGAAGGTTGATATTGGCGATCATAGGTTGAGCTCCTCCGCTGCCCTGGTCCCCACTGTCCCGGGGATGAAGAACCGGCTGTTGCGCGCGGCCCAGGCTAGTCCTTGATGTCGATCAGGTGAATCTCGAACACCAGCGCCGTGTTGGGGGGAATGGTGTCGCCGGCGCCCTGCTCGCCATAGGCCAGCTGCGGCGGGCAGGCAATGCGCCACTTGTCGCCAATGCTCATCAGCTGCAGGGCCTCGGTCCAGCCGGGAATCACCTGGTTGACACCGAATTCCGCCGGTTCACCCCGCTCCACGGAGGAGTCGAACACCGTGCCGTCGACGAAGGTCCCGTGGTAGTGCGTCACCACCGTGGCGCCGGGGCCCGGTTTCGCACCGCTGCCCGCCTCCAGCACCTCGTACTGCAGGCCGGAGTCGGTGGTCGTTACCTCGTCCCGGGCCGCATTGGCGGCCAGGAACTGCTCGGCCAGCTGCAGCCGCTTTTTGCCCTGTTCCTCGGTCCGCGCCTTCTGCCGCGCCTGCACCGCCTCGTAACTGGGGTTCAACTCCTCATTGCTGAGCTGCGAGGCGTGATCCCGGTACCAGTGACTGATACCGGCAATGACCGCGTCCAGGTCCAGGCCCTCGAAATCGTTGCGCAGCAGTTGGTCGCCGAATTGCAGGCCGAAGCCATAACTCACTTTTTGTTCGTCGGTGGTCAGCTCCACCACGGGTTCCAATGGCATGGGTAAATTCCGCTATGCTGTCAGGAAATGAAGGCGAACCTTAGCATAATCACGGTGGGCTTAGCCCGTGCAGGATGACATCGCGGCGCTGCACGCGTTCTGGTTCGGCCCGCTGGACGAAACGGGCTTTTGCGCCGACAGCCAGGACGGGCTGTGGTTTCACAAGAGCGTCGCCACCGACAACCGGATCCGGGACCGGTTCGGCCACCTGGTGACGCAGGCGCTGGCCGGCGCGCTGGACCACTGGCGCGACAGTGATCGCGGGCTGGTCGCACTGATCGTCCTGCTGGACCAGTTCACCCGCAACATCTACCGCGGAACAGCGCGGGCCTTTGCCGGCGACCCGCATGCCCTGGCCCTGGCGCAGGCGTGCATTGCCAGCGGTCGCCACCGGCGCCTGCCGGGCATTCACCGGGTGTTCCTGTACCTGCCACTGGAGCACTGCGAAGACCCGCGGGTGCAGGCGGACTGTGTCGCCCTGTTCGAGGAACTGGTCGCGGCCAGCGGCCACCCGCAGCTGCCCGGCTTCCTGCGCTACGCGATCGCGCACCGCGAGGTCATCGACCGCTTCGGGCGCTTCCCCCATCGCAACGCGGTGCTGGGGCGGGACACCACGCCGGCGGAGGCGACCTACCTGGAGCGGCACGGGGGCTTCTGACCCCTAGCGGGAGGAGACCGGCCACAACTCGTAGCGCCCGGGGACCATTTCCGCCTGCCAGATCCTGAATTCGCCGGACGCCAGGTCGTCGTAGGCCTGCTCGATGCAATCGTTGACCTCCGGGTAGGCCACCTGGTCCCAGGGGCACTCCTGGCGCGAGTAAAAGCCGGCGGCGAGGGATTCCACCCCGGGCTGCAGCTGCTGCGAGTCGACCCGGGCGCGAAAGGCCACGTAGACCTGGTTGATAAAGGTGATGGTCCCGGTCATGTACAGCGCCAGTCGCTGTGGCGGGATGATCACCCCCGCTTCCTCGCGCAACTCGCGGGCGGCACCCTCGGCCAGGGTTTCCCCCTCCTCCAGGAAGCCGCCGGGAATCGCCCACAAGCCGCGCTTGGGCTCCAGCGCCCGCTGCACCCACAGCAGGCGATCGCCACTGGCGACGAAGCAGGTCACCACGATGCGCGGAAACTGGTAGCGGGGGGCGGCGCAGCGGTCGCACCAGGCGTGGTTGCGCGGCTCGCCGCCCACCACGTGGGGTACCAGTGGCTGGCCGCAGTCGGGGCAGTAATTGAGCTCGGGCATGTACGGGTCCGGTGCTGATAGCAGGCACCTTAGCATTTTGCCCCCGCATTCGCATTGCGTCAGCGCCCCCCAATTCGGGGTAAACTGTCGCGGTCATTGAAAGGGAGCTGGTGCCATGCCAGAGCAAGCGCTGAAAGTGCAGTTGCTGATGACCGGCAACGAGATCATGAGCGGCGATACGATCGACTCCAATTCCGCCCTGATCGCCCGGCGACTCGGGGAACTGGCTATCGGCGTGCAGCGCAAGGTCACGGTGGGCGACGATCCCGCCCTGCTGCAGGCCGAACTGGAAGCCATGGCCGCCACCTCGGACCTGGTTATTGTCAACGGCGGCCTGGGTCCCACGGTCGACGACCTGACCGCGGAGATCCTGGCGGCTGCCGCCGGGGTCCCCCTGGCGGAGCACCCGGAGGCCATCGAACACCTTGAGCAGTGGGTGGTGAACCGCGGCCTCACCCTCAACGCGGCCAACCGCAAGCAGGCCCTGCTGCCCGCGGGCTGTCGCGTCATTCCCAACCCGGTGGGCAGCGCGGTGGGCTTTGAACTGGCGCTGGGTCGCTGCCGGGTGGTCTGCACCCCCGGCGTGCCGGGGGAGTTGCGCCTGATGCTGGACCGCATCGTCACCGACCTGGCGCAGCAGCTCGGCCACCCCGCGGAGCGCGATATCCTGCGCCTGCAGACTTTCGGGCTGGGGGAATCCACCGCCCAGCAACTGATCGCGGACGCCCTGCCCGACTGGCCCCCCGAGGTGGAACTGGGATTCCGGGCGGGGGCTCCCCAGCTGGAGATCAAGCTGACCATCGAGCAGGCCGCGCACAGGGGCGCGCGGGACTGGTGCCGGGCGCAGCTCGAGGAGCTGTTCGGGGACCACATCATCGGCGAGGGCGACGTCCAGCTGGCAGCGCGGGTGCTGGAGCTGTTGCGGGCGCGCGGTGAAACGCTGACCACCGCGGAATCCTGCACCGGCGGCCTGATCGCCTCCATGCTGACCCGGGTGCCCGGTTCTTCCGAGGCCTTCCACGCCGGCTTCGTCACCTACGCGGACGAGATGAAGCAGGCGCTGCTGGGGGTGGACGGCACGGTGCTGGCGGAGCAGGGCGCGGTCAGCGAGCCGGTGGTGCGGCAGATGGTGCGCGGCGCCCTGCAGCGCTCCGGCGCCGATCACGCCGTGGCGGTGTCCGGCATCGCGGGCCCGGACGGCGGCAGCAAGGAGAAACCGGTCGGCACGGTCTGGTTGGCCTGGGGTGACCGCCACAGGGTCGCGGCCCGCTGCCTGTGCTGGCCGGTGGAACGCAGCCTGTTCCAGACCATGGTCGCGGCCGGCGCGCTGGACATGGTGCGCCGCCGCCTGCTGGGCCTGGACAGCGAACCGCGCTATTTCGCCCAGCGCGCTGTGAAGACACCGGTGGAGACCGGCTGAACGTGCTCGTCACCATCGAGCGCATGGAAGCCCTGGTGGCGGTGGTCGAAACCGGCTCATTTTCCGCCGCCGCCCGGCGCCTGGAAAAAACGCCCTCCGCGATCAGCCGCATCATCCAGCATTTCGAGCTGGACCTGGGGGTAGACCTGTTTCAACGCCGCGAGGGCCAGGCCCCGCGCGCCACCGCCACCGCCCGCAACCTGTACCAGCAGGCGGTGGAAATCCTGCCGCGCCTGGAGATCCTGGAAAACAAGGCCAGCGACTGCCTGCAGGGGGTGGAGAGCCGCCTGGTGCTGGCTATCCACGGCCTGGCCTTCAACGACCTGGTGGAACGGGCGCTGAAACGGTTCGTCACCGAGTTTCCGGGCGTCGACCTCACCCTGCTGGACCCGGAGAGCCTGGCTATCGACCGCGCCCTGATCGACGGCGAGGTCGACCTGGTCTTCATTCCCGCCACTATCCTGCCGACCCGCGCCGTGTCCTTTCACCGCTACGCGGTCGCGGAGTGGTGCCTGGTGGCGGCCGCGGCCCATCCCCTGGCGCGGCTGCGGGGCGAACTGACCGAGGCCGACCTGCTGCCGCATACCCAGTTACTGCCCGCGGAAGGCCCCCTGTTTGACCGCACCCTGCTGGAATCCATGCGCATCTGCCCGCGCCAGATCAACTGTCAGCGCCTGGTCCAGTTGCTGGAGCTGCTCATGAGCGGCATGGGCTTCGCCTACCTGCCCCGCTTCGCCGTGGACCTGTACCTGCAGAGCGGGCACCTGTGCGAGCTCAATTACGAGAGCGCGCAACAGGGTCTCAAGGTCTGGGACATGGAGGTGCGCTGGGCCAGCGTCGGACCTGCCGCGCAATGGCTGCTGGACGCGGTCAGAGAGCCACCATAACTTACTGTTTATAAAGAATAATTTAACCTATTCCGTAATCTCACAGGTGCTTCCATCAGCGGACCCTGGAGCAGGGTACATTCTCCCCATCGACGCGGCAAAAGCCGCCACTGATGAAAAGGAGAACAGCATGAACACATCACGACTCAACACCCTGCGCGGCGCCGCCCTGGTGGCCGCGGCGACCCTGGTCATGGGGGGCTGTGCCTCATCACCGCACACCTACTCGGCGGCGGACCAGAGCGTGGACTTCAAGACCTACCAGACCTACGCCTTCATGTCGGACCTGCAAACGGACCAGGCCGCGTACCAGTCACTGGAATCCACCTACCTGAAAGAGGCGGTCGCCAACGAGATGGAACAGCGCGGCTTCAGGCCCTCCGCCACCCCGGACATCACGATCAACTTCTCGATCGAGACCGAGGAAAAAATACGCAGCCGCAGCGTCCCGACCAGCGGCTTCTACGCCGACCCGTTCTTCGGTTATGGCTACGGCATGGCCTACGAGACCCGCATCGACCAGTTCACCGAGGGCAAACTGGCGGTGCACGCGGTGGAGACCGCCTCCAACCGCATCGTGTGGCAGGGCACCACCCAGGGCCGCATCACGAAGAAGGCCCAGCAGGAGATGCACGCGACCCTGACCGGTGCCGTGAGTGAAATTTTCAGCCAGTTCCCGGTGCCCGCCCCGGAGGCGGTCAACGTGAGCTATTCGCAACAGTAAGCGACAGCGAGGAGACGGATATGAACAAGTTACTGACAGGCATCCTGGCCGCCGTAGTCATCGGCGTCACCGTCCAGGCACAGGCAGCGGCGGACAGCCCGCCCGAGGTCACCGAGGACGGCCTGGTACTGCAGCACAAGGGCGCTTTCCAGAACACCTGGGTGCACCCGGACGTGGACTTCACCCACTATGACAAGGTTATGCTGCTGGATGACGGCAAGGTGGAATTCCGCGACGTGGGACCCGTCCGCAAGTCCCGCAGCCAGTTCCTGCGCAGTCACGAACGCGAGTTCGCGGTGCCGGAACAGGACCGGCAACGGTTTGCCGAGTTCGCCGGCGAGTCCTTCGAAAAAGGCCTGTCCCGCTCCAGGAAGTTCGAGCTGAGCGACCGGCCCGGTGCCGGTACGCTGATCGTTCGCGGTCACGTGCAGGACGTGGTGTCCCATGTCCCGCCGCCCTTCGTCGGCAGCGGCAACGTGTACAGCAACCAGGTCGGGCAGGCCACCGTGGTACTGGAGGTGTATGACGGCGCCACCGGCCAGCCGCTCGCCCTGGCGATCGAGCGGCGCAATATCCAGCGCGGCGGCAGCCACGATATCTCGACCATGATGGATCTCAATTCCGTCACCGCCTGGGCCGAAGTGCGCCGCTGGGCCGGCCAGCTCGGCAGCCGCCTGGCCCGCGGTCTGGACCAGGCCCACAAGGGCTGAAGCCGGCAAGGGTGACCTCAGGGGGCTACGGCCCCCTTTTTCAATTTCGGGGACAGTTTACTTTTTTAATTTCGGGGACAGTTTACTTTTTCCCTCCGGGAATAAAGTAAACTGTCCCCGAAATTCGGAAATTATTCCCGAATTCAGCTGTCTTCCGGGCTGCCGATCCGGTGCCACACCAGGGAGTGGAAACGCGCCACTTCGCCGGCCCGGTCCTTGCCGCTGAGCACCAGGGTCTGGCCGTCCAGTTCCGCGTGCCGCAGCTGCCGGCTGCCAACAAAATTGGGGTTCAGGCTCTGGGTCACAAAATGGATCACGTCGCCGTTCTCCACCTCGAAACGCCCCGCATAGTGAAAGTAGCTGGTGAAGGCGCCGGCTTTCACCGCGTCCGGCATCTTGCGAAAGCTCACGTCCTCGGGCAGCGCCGCGCGCTCCGCCAGGCTTATCGAGACGCTCATCCAGCCGTCACCGGCATACAGCAACAGGCCCCGGGGGTCTTCCCCGTAGGGATAGCTGAAGCGATCGCTGTCGGCATAACCGATGGTCCACGATTCCAGTTGCCAGGTGCCCAGCAATTCTTGCTTGGTAATCACGTTCAGGGTATCTCCTTAACTCAGGGTTGCAGTTGCTCGATGCGCCAGGGGCCGCCGTCCTGCCGGCTGTACAGGAACCGGTCGTGCAGGCGATTGGCGCCGCCCTGCCAGAACTCGACACGGTCCGGTACCACCCGGTAGCCGCCCCAGAAGTCCGGCATCGGGATACGCCCCTCGCGAAATTTTTCCTTCATGGCCAGGAATTCCTTCTCCAGCGCGGCCCGGGCGGACAGGGTGCGGCTCTGGCGCGAGGCCCAGGCTGCCAGCTGGCTCTCCCGGGGCCGGGTCAGGAAGTAGCGGGCGGACTCGGCCACCGACATTTTCCGGGCCTCACCGCCGACGATCACCTGCCGATCCAGGACATTCCAGGGAAACAGCAGCGACACCCGGGGTTCGCCGGCTATGGCCTCGGCCTTGGCGCTGCCGTAGTTGGTATAGAACACGAAGCCCTGTTCCGACACGCCCTTCATCAACACAATGCGCTGCCAGGGGCGACCCTGCGGGTCCACCGTGGCCAGCACCATCGCAGTGGGGTCGTCCAGTTCCGCGCGCACGGCCTGCTCGAGCCAGTGCTCGAACTGGCGGATGGGACTGGCGTCCAGCATCTCGCGGGTCAGTCCGCCGGCGATGTATTCGCGCCGGAAATCCTCGTACTGCACAATGACTCCTGCTAGGCTTCGGGGCCACTATAGTAGCGGCCGCCCACCCTCAGAGCAAAAGCAGTCATGGACACAGCCCCTCAGGTCCGCGATGCCGGAATCGCTGACATGGACACCGTTATCAGCGCCCTTGGCGACAGTTTCGCCAACGACCCGATGCTCAACTGGGTCATCCCTGAGCCGTCCCTGTACCCGGCCTTCTTCCGCCTGATTGTCACCGAGATCTTCCTGCCGCGGGGCATCGTGCACCTGGAGGACGGGGGCCGCGCCGCCGCCCTGTGGCTGCCGCCTGGAGAACACTTCGACCTGCCGCCGCGCCTCGCCCTGCTGGCCATGGTGGCACGCCTGATCCTGCGCCGCGGCCCGCGCGTGCTGCGGCGTATCCGCGAGCAGGGCCGGTCGTTCGACGGCGCCCACCCGAAAATGCCGCACTATTATCTGCAGTTTATCGGCTGCCGCCCACCCCACCAGGGCCGGGGACTCGGTTCCGCGCTGCTGAAACAGGGCCTGCTGCTGGCGGACCAGGACCGGATGCCGGCCTATCTCGAGAGCTCCCGGCCAGAAAACATTCCCCTGTACCAGCGCCACGGCTTCGAGGTGGTCACCGAGCTGAAGATGCCGGACGGCCCCTCGGCCTGGCCCATGTGGCGCGAGGCCCGGGGCCGGGGCTGAACGATCAGGAAGACGGCGGCGGGAACTCGGCGAACACGGCCCGCGCCGCCTCGTACCGCAGGGCCTTGTCGCTTTCGGGGTCCGGCCTGGAACTGAGGCGCGACTGCACGGTGGCGCGCCACACGGACTGGTTGCGCGAGGGATCGATGAGGTCGACGATCAGGGTGCCCTCGGTGTATTGCCGCACGGTGACATCGTTGACCATGGGACCGCAGCGCCAGCAGTTGTAGTAACTCATGCTGTTGTAGGTGCGCACGTCGGTTTTTTCCTGGGTGACCAGGTGCCAGGCCAGCAACAGGTCGGCCTCACTGTTGTCCTGCACCACCTGCAGGCCCTTGCGGGTCAGCTCCTCGCTGAGCGCCTGGCTGATGCGGTTCACCTCCATATCGGAAATCAGCGCCGCCCCGGCGTCAGCCCGGGAGATCGGCTGCAGGGCAATTTTCTCCACACCGGTAAAATCATAGCGGTGGTCAAAGTCCATGACTGCCTGCAGGGGCGTCGAACAGGCGCTGACCAGGGCCAGCAGCGAGAGGGCGAACAGGCCCCGGGTTACGGCAGAGAACATAGGCAACTTCCTGTCTGGGTGCCACGCATTATAGTCAATCCCGGGTGCTGGGGAAGACCGGCGCCCGGCGCGCCATGGCCGGTACCTGGGGGAAGGGGAAAAAGGCCTGCCAGTCGGCTCCCAGGGCGGTGGCGAGGTGCTCGCCGAATGCCGCCCGGTAGGCGTCATCCATGCGCTGGACCAGCTCCTCCTCGGTGGCGATTCGCAGCAGTACCGCCGCCTCCATCAGGCCCTCCGTACGCAGGCGCTGAGCCGGCGGCAGGTCGTCCCCCGCCGCCAGGCGCCGGAACATCGCGCTCCAGCGGTCATCCAGAGCCTGCAATAATCTGTCCATCGGAGTCTCCCCGGCGCAGAACCAAAACCCCGCCCCGGGCGTATTTTGTGCGTGTTGGCAGGGAATGTATATACTTTACAAGTGTCCCAACAGGAGTACACGGTTCGAACAAGTCGTCGAGGTGTCACGATGTTCCTGAGGCAAACCACTCTCATCAAATCCCTGGCCCTGTCGGGCCTGATCTCCCTGCTGAGCCTGCCCGCCGACGCCGAAGAGGAAGCCGATGCCGGGCAGCCGGTCGCAGAGCAATCTGACGCCGGGCTGCCGACCGCGGGGCAAACCGGTCTCGCGGCACAGCTCACAGAGCAAGCCGAAAGCTCCCCGTTGACCCCCTACGTCCGCAACCTGCAGCAACTGGTGGAGCAGATCGAGCTGTCCGAGGGGGCCTACTCCGAGGGTTTGCCCGAGCGGCTGCTCAGCCTCGGGCAGGCGCTGCAGGCACAGGGCCGGCACGAGGACGCCATCAAGGCGTTCAAACGCGGGGTCCACCTGGCGCGCATCAACGGCGGCCTGTACAGCGCCGAGCAAATTCCCCTGCTGGACGCCGAGATTGCCAGCTATATCGCGACCGGGCAGTTTGCCGCGGCCGACGAGCGCCAGTTCTATCTGTACCGGGTGCAGCAGCGCAGCCTGACCGGCGGCCAGCGGCGCGCCTCCTCGCTGATACGCCAGGCGCGCTGGCAACAACGCGCATACTCCCTGCGCCTCGACGATGCCGGCTACTCGCGACTGGTGAACATGTGGGACCTGTATCGCCTCGCCCTGACCGACATTGCGGAAGTCGAGGGCGATCGATCCGACAAGCTGCTGGAACCGCTGCAGGGTATGCTGCAGGCCCAATACCTCATCTCCGCCTATGAACCGCCCTCCTCTGACAGCGGCTTCAGTATGGGTTCTGCCAATACCAGTTACGCCGAGCGCCAGGATGAGGGGCGGTTCTGGGCCTACCGCTCCCAGAGCTACGAACGCGGCAGTGCCGTGATCCGCGCCATGACAGAGGTGCGCCAGGGCGTCGACGCCACGATTGACCCGGTGACGGAGGCCGAGGGCCTGGTGCAGTTGGGGGACTGGCAGATGTGGCACGGCCAGCGCAGCGAGGCAGAGGACACTTACGCCCGGGCCTACGGGGAACTTGAGGGCCTGGATGATGCCCAAGAGCATATAGCGCGGCTGTTTGGTGAGCCGCGGGCGTTGCCGTATCTCGAAGGCGTGAACCTGCTTCCGCCCCGGGCAGAACCGGACCAGGCCGATATTGTGCTGGAGTTCGGTGTGACCGAGCGTGGTAAGGTGGTCGACCTGGAACGACTGGCAGAGACCGAGGGCAGCACCGGCCGGGGCAACCGGCTGATGCGCCAGTTGCGCAGGACACCGTTCAGGCCCCGCTACGAAGACGGGGTCGCGGTGGCCACAGAAAAGGTTGTGAGGGCGTATGTCTTACCGTAGCAGAACCCGTTTTACCGGGCCGGTCACTCCCCTGCGGGTGCTGGGTGCAGCGGCGGTGTGCGCCCTGCTCACGGGATGCCCGAGCGCCAGCAACCCAACCTCCACCCCGTCCATCCCCACGCCGCCCAGTCCCAGCTCCTCCTCCAGCAGTGGTCCCCAGTCGCCGAGCTCCAGTTCGAGTTCCCAGGGCAGCCAGAGTTCATCCAGCGGCAGCCAGAGCAGTTCCAGCAGCGCCGGCAGTCCGGGCAGCAGCGGCAGCCCCTCGCCACCGGTCGCCAGTGGCGGCATGCCGGGGCCCCAGGGCGCCCCGGGTGAACCCGGCGGCGACAGCAGCAGCGGGGGCGACAAGCCGGCCGGCGGCAGCCCCGATGGCGACCTCAGCCCCGGTACCGGAGGCCAGGGTGGCGAGACCGGCGCCAGCACCGCTGCCGGCGGTGGCGAGGCGGGTGGCGGCGTCGAACCCGGGTTCGAGGTGGACGGCAGTGTCGGCGGCATACCGGACCTGAGCGACGAGCCCACCCTGGCGGACATTCTCGGCCAGGGCCAGGGCCAGAACCAGGGCGAGTCCGGGGGCCAGGGACCGCAGGCCGGCTCCGGTGCGATGCCGGGCGGTAATCCCGCCGGATCGGATACTGGCCAGGGCGGCCCGGCGGGTGGCAGCCCCACGCCCGGCAGTCCCGGTAGCCCGTCGGGCACGGGCGGCAGCGGCGGCCCGCTGACGCCGGCAGAACAGGTGGCCATACTCGAGGGCCGGCTGGAACAGGGCACCGGGGAATTCGATGCCATGATCCTGGAAGAACAGCAGCGCCAGCGGGAAAGCGCCCGTTCGCGCCCGCCCACCCAGACCCCGGCAGAGGAAACCGATGCCGGGAGCTCGGGCGGTGGCCGCGGTGGCGACAGCCCCTACGGCGGCGGCATGGCCGACGCGGGCGGCACCTATTCCAGCGGCGGCGGTATCGGCGGCGTCGGCGGCGGTGGACAGATGCCCGAGAACACTGCCAAGTTCCCGCCGCCGCCGGACATCCCCGACGGCGATGACGACGACGTGGTGGCACGCCAGCTGCGGGAGGCCGCGATGCGCGAACCGGACCCGGCGGTGCGCGAAAAACTCTGGGACGAGTACCGCAAATACAAGGGCATCAGTAAATGAGGACCGCGGTCCGCCTGCTTGTATTGCCGCTGGTACTGCTGTTGAGCGCCTGTGTCAACCAGACGGTGAAAAGCACCTCGGTGCCCTCAGTGCAAAGCCCCAGCAAGGCGGTGACGGAGAACCTGCTGCTCGACGTGGGCATTGCGATCTTCGATCCCGGCCTGGACGCGTACGAAGAGGGCGAGCAGGTGTACCCGGAGGTACGCCGCGCCGAATCGCGCTATATGCCCAATCTGCTGGCGGAAGCGATGCAGAACAGCGGCGCGTGGGGCGCGGTGCGGGTGGTTCCGGACAACTCGAAGATTACCGACCTGATGGTGGAGGGCCTGATCCTGCACTCCGATGGCGAGGAACTGGAGCTGCAGATCACCGCCACCGACTCGCGCGGTTACGAGTGGCTGAACAAGCGCTACCGCGCCAACGCCAGCCGCTACGCCTACGAGGTGACCACCCGCAACAAACAGGACCCCTTCCAGGCGGTCTATAACACCATCGCCAACGACCTGCTGATCTCGCTGGAGAGCCTGCGGCCGGAGGACCGGCGCAACACCCGCCTGGTGACCGAACTGCTGTTCGCCCGGAGTTTCTCGCCCGATGCGTTCGAAGGCTACCTGCAGCCCAATCGCCAGGGTATCCAGCTGGTGATGCGCCTGCCGGCAGAGGACGATCCCATGCTGGAACGGGTCCGCAGCATCCGCGAGCGGGACCACATGTTCATCGACACCATGCAGGAGTACTACCACAGCTTCAATACGGAGATGCTGGCGCCGTACCAGGACTGGCGCAAGCTGAGCTATGAAGAGGCGGTGGCCCTGCAGGAGCTGAAGGCGGAGAGCACCCGGCGCCTGATCGCCGGTGGCCTGGCGGTGATCGCCGGTATCGCCGCGGCGGGCGGCTCCGACTCTTCGTACGGCCGCGCCGGCGGCAATGTGGCCATTATCGGCGGCGGCTACCTGTTGAAAAGCGGCCTCGAAAAGCGCGCCGAGGCCCAGATCCACGTGGAGGCGCTGGAGGAACTGGGCATGTCGCTGGAGGCGGAGATCGCCCCCTCGGTGATCGAACTGGAAGACCGCACGGTGATGTTGAGCGGCAATGTGGAAGACCAGTACCGGCAGTGGCGGGAGCTGTTGGCGGACATCTACCGCGCCGAAATCGGCGCCCTGGAGCTGCCCCCGGAATCGCCGGACGCGGACGATAACCTGTAAACTCGCGAATTCGATTCCACGACGACCCTACCGCGCATGACGCAGCACAACGAGCAGATCACGCCCACCCGTTTCGAAGCGGCGCCGGAACCGGAGACCGCAGCGCCGGCGGCCGCGACGGCTACCGGCGAGCGTCCCCGCTGGCTGCTGCCGGCGCTGGGCGGCCTGGTGCTGCTCGCGCTGCTGGTGGTGTTCTGGCTGCCGGGGACGGTGTCTCCGCCGAACACTGCGGCGCCCGCCGCCGCTGACAGGGCCGCGGCAAGTGCGGGCGCGGCGGCGCCCGGCGCGACGACGCCCGGCACTCCCCGGCCCCGGGCCGCGCCCGAAGAGGCCTCGCCCTGGAACGACGCGCAACTGGCGCGCCTGCGCAAGGCCGCCCAGGACGTGCTGGCGGAACTGCTCGAAATTCAATTCGACCTCGAGGAGCGGGGGGTGGAGCGCTGGGCGGCCGAGGACTACGCCGCCGCCAGGGCCCTGGCCCAGGCGGGCGACGCGCACTACAAGAGCCGCGAATTCGAGGCGGCACGGGCCAGCTATGAACAGGCACTGGCCGCCATGGAAGCGCTACAGGTGGCCCTGCCGGAGGCGGTCACCGCGGAGCTGAGCCGGGTGGACGAGGCGCTGGAGGCGCTGGACGAGGCCAGCGCCGCCGCATCGCTGGACCTGCTGACCACCATGGAGCCGGAAAACGCGGCCCTGGCGGCGCTCAAGGGGCGACTGGACACCCTGCCGCAGCTGGCGGCACAACTGGAACTGGCAACCCGGGCCGAAGCCGCCGGCGACCTGGGCGAGGCGGAGAAGGCCCTGAACCGGGCCGTTGCCCTGGACCCGCAGCACCGACGCAGCGCCGGCGAGCTGGCCCGGGTACAGGCGGCCTACCTGGACCAGCGCTTCAACCAGGCCATGAGCCGTGGCTACCAGGCCCTGGACGAGGGACAGCTGCGCGCGGCCCGGGAGTCGTTCCGCGAGGCCGCCGCCCTGGTCCCGGGCTCGGACGAGGCCGCCAGCGCCCTGCAGGAGGTAGCGGCGGCCGAAACCGGGGCCAGCCTGGCCAGCCTGAAACGCAGTGGCCGGGCCCTGGAGGAGAAGGAGCAGTGGCAGCAGGCGGTGGCGGCCTACGAAAAGGCGCTGAAGCTGGACGCCAACCTGAGCTTCGCCCGCCAGGGCCTGGAACGGGCCCAGGCCCGGGCCCGGCTGGACAAACAGTTCCGGGCGGTGCTGGAACAGCCGGAGCGCCTGTCGGACCTGGCCGTGGCCCGGGATAGCGAACAGCTGCTGCAGCGGGCCGCTGCGGTAACGCCGCGCGGGCCACTGCTGGAGCGCCAGATAGCCCAGTTGCAGACCCTGCTGGACAAAGCCAACTCCCCGATCAGGGTGGTGTTGCGCTCGGACATGGAAACCGAGGTGATCGTGTACAAGGTAGCCCGGCTGGGGCGTTTCGAACAGAAAGAACTGGAATTGCGACCCGGTACCTATGTGGCGGTCGGCACCCGCATCGGCTTCCGTGACGTGCGCCGCAGTTTCACCGTGAACCACGACCAGGCGGTCGAACCGGTGGTCATACGCTGCACGGAGCCGATCTAGGTGACGGCGCCGGGACAGGGCAAGGACGGGCCGATCTCCCCCGGGGATTTCCAGTCGGCGACTATCGCGCCAACCTCCTTCGAGCCCCTGGGCGCCGACCAGCAACCCCGCAGGGGACCCCGCAATCCACGGCGCTGGGCCCTGGCGGCGGTTGCCACCGGGTTTGCCCTGGTCATGCTGTTCCTGTTCCTCGCCCGCCCGGTGGAGATCCGGGTGCAGGCGGACACCCCGGCCGAGGTTAATATCAGTGGCCTGTACCTGCCCTTCGGTGACCGCATCCTGATCCTGCCGGGAGAATATGCGCTGGCGGCCCGGGCCCCAGGCTATCACCCCCGCGAAGCCACCCTGGCAGTGGGCGACGGGGCCAACCAGGTGCTGGAGATCCAGCTGCGGCCCCTGCCGGGCCTGCTGGCCGTGAACAGTGAACCGGCCGGGGCCCGGGTGCTGGTCGATGGCGAGGCGATCGGCCAGACCCCCCTGGCGGACTACCGCCTCGAAGCGGGGAACTACCGGCTGCGACTGGAACACCCGCGTTACCGGGCGTTGGAACAGGACCTGGCCATTACCGGCCGCGAGGTGCAGCAGACCCTGCAACTGGCCATGGAACCGGCCTGGGCGGAGGTCAGTATCAGCAGCGCACCCAGCGGGGCGCAAATCCTGGTCGACGGGGAGGCCATGGGCACCACCCCCGCGACCCTGGAACTGCTGGAGGGCGAGCGCCAGTTGATCCTGCAGAAGGCGGATTTCGCCGACCTGCACAGCGACCTGACCATCGTCGCCGGCGAGCCGCTGGCGCTGGACTCGCTGGCCCTGCAGCCGGCCGCCGGACGGCTGGAACTGAGCAGCCGCCCCAGCGGCGCCAATGTCACCCTGGACGGTGAATTCCAGGGCCAGACCCCGCTGACCCTGGAGTTGACGCCCGCCCGCAGCCACCAGGTCGCCGTGTTCAAGCCCGGCTACCGCCGCCACAGCGACAGCCTGCAGCTGGCCGCCGGCGAGGTGTTGGCGCAGGACATCACCCTGCAGCCCCGGCTGGGCGAGGTGGAGTTCCGTATCTCCCCCCCGCAGGCGACCCTGCGCATCAACGGCCGGCCGGTCGGTCAGGGCCCGCAGACCCTGTCCCTGCCGGCGTTTGAACACCGCGTCGAGGTGGTCCTGGATGGCCACGCCAGCGTCCAGCGCCGGGTGACCCCACGGCCCGGGCTGCAGCAACTGGTGGCGGTCGAACTGCAGACTGTGGAACAGGCCCGGATGGCCAATATCCCGCCGGAGATCACCACCTCGGTGGGCCAGACCCTGTTGTTGTTCAAGCCCGAGGACAGCCCCCGCAACCAGTTCACCATGGGCGCCTCCCGGCGCGAGCCGGGGCGCCGCGCCAACGAGGTGTTGCGCCCGGTGGAACTGCGCCGCATGTTCTACCTGCAGACCACCGAGGTCACCAACGCCCAGTTCCGCCTGTTCCAGGCCAACCACGATTCGGGCCAGGTGGAGAGCAACAGCCTCAACCGCGAGCACCAGCCCGCGGTGCAGGTGAGCTGGCAACAGGCGGCCCAGTTCTGCAACTGGCTCAGTCGCCGGGAAGGCCTGCCGCCCTTCTATCAACAGACCCAGGGCATTGTCACCGGCTTCAACCCCGAGGCCACCGGCTACCGCCTGCCCACCGAGGCGGAGTGGGCCTGGGCGGCCCGGGTGCGGGGCGAGGAGTTGCTGCGGTTCCCCTGGGGCGACGAGTTCCCGCCGGACAAGGTCGTGGGCAACTATGCCGACAACACCTCGGCCTATGTCACCGGGCGCATCCTGAACGGCTACACCGACGGTCACGTGACTACCGCCACGGTGGCCTCCTTCCCGCCCAACCACAACGGCCTGTACGACATGGGCGGTAACGTGGCGGAATGGGTGAACGATGTGTACAGCATTCCCCCGGCCAACAGCCCCCTGCAGGTTGACCCCCTGGGGGCCCAGTCGGGGGACAATTTCGTGATCCGCGGCGCCGGCTGGGCCCAGAGCAAGCTGGCCGAGCTGCGCCTGTCTTTCCGCGATTATGGGCAAGCCGGTCGCGATGACGTAGGATTCCGGATAGCCCGTTACGCGGAGTAGTGCATGAGAAATACCTGTCTGTCACTGTTACTGATCCTCCTGGGCGGCCTGCCCGGCGCCGCCGCCCTGGCCCAACAGGATGCGGAACCGCCGCCGGCGGACGAGGCGGTGACAAGCGAAGCCGGGACGGGGCAGGCGCAGCCAGAAGCCGACGAGCCGGAGGACGCTCCGCCTGAGCGCGATGACGACTCCCCCTTTGACTACCAGGCCTCGGAGCAGATTTCCGAGGACCTGTCGGTCTCCTTCCCGGTGGACATATAGGACCCGTCATGAAAAACAGGATGTCATCGGAGTTCATCTACCAGCTGTTCGCCCTGCTCATCGCCGTGATCGTGGTGCACGCGGTCTACGTGGGGGCGATCCGCCCCAGCGCCGACGCCCAGATCAGGCACCAGATGGAGGTGCAGGCCGCGGGCGGTGACCCGACCACCGAGCGCAGCCTGGCGGTGGTCATCCGCGATTTCGAACAGGAAGCCTGTTTCATCCTGCTGATCTGGGCCCTGGCGATCATGGGCTACAAGGGTCGCCGTACCCTGCAGGAGCAGGCCATCCTGGAGCGCGCCCTGCTGGAAATCCCCGAGGGCACCAGCGTCCTGCCCGAGGACGCGCGGGAATACAGTCGCTCGCTCGAGGCCCTGCCTCCCGTTGAACAGGATTTCCTGCTGCCGCGCACCCTGTTGTCCGCCCTGCAGCGCTTCGCCACCACCGGCTCCATCCAGGCGGTGTCAGACACCATCAAGGAGAGCTGCGAGGTGGAATCGGACCGGCTCGACTCGGAGCTGTCCATGGTCCGTTACATCGCCTGGGCCATTCCCTCGATCGGGTTTATCGGCACCGTGCGCGGTATCGGCGACGCCCTGGGCCAGGCCTACAAGGCCGTGGAGGGAGACATTTCCGGCGTCACAGTCAGCCTGGGGGTGGCCTTCAACAGCACCTTCGTGGCCCTGGTGCTGAGTATCATCATCATGTTCTGCCTGCACCAGCTGCAGTTGTCCCAGGAACGACTGGTGCTGGACACCCAGCGCTACGCCGACCGGCGCCTGCTGCGCCACCTGGTGGCCCACTGATGAGCGTGGCCCTGCTGGACACCAATGACAGTAACCTGCAGCTGTGGCAGCAGGGCGAGGCCCTCTCCAGTCCCGGCTATGCCCTGCTGGAGGGCAGCGGCTACCGCTTCGGACAGGCCGCCCGGGCCGCCGCGCGCCTGCGCCCGCGGGAGGTCAATACCCGTTTCTGGTGGCAGCTCAGCACCGAGCCCCTGCAACCCGCCCTGGGACCGGCGCGGCACACCGCGGACCTGGTTCACGCCCACCTGCAGGACCTGCACCGGGAGGGCGGCGAGCCCGGGGAAGTCCTGCTGGCGGTATCCGGCAGCGCCCAGCGGGACCAGCTGGCCCTGCTGCTGGGCATCGTCGGGCAATGCCCGTTCCAGGCGGTGGGCCTGGTCAATCGCAGCGTCGCCCTGGCCAGCCGCTACGGTGTCGCCGGGCCCGGCTTTCACCTGGAAATCCAGCTGCACCAGGCGGTACTGTCGGAACTCGCCGTGCAGGATGACCGGGTCGAGTTGCGGCGCGCCCTGCCCCTGCCGGGCTGTGGCATGCTGCAGCTGCAGGAACGCCTGGTGGAAGTGATCGCCGCGGCCTTCATTCGCCAGACCCGCTTTGATCCCCGGCGCCAGGCCGCCACCGAACAGCAACTGTACGACGCCCTGCCGGCGGCGCTGGCGCGACTGGCGGACAGCACCGAGAGCAACATCGAGATCAACGGCTACCGGGCCCGGGTTTCCGCGGCCGAGTTGCGGCCGGCCGGGGAACGCCTGTTCCGCGCTGTCCGCGAGGGCATGGGCGCAGCGGACGCTGGCGGGCAACTGCTCGCGGATCCGCTGGCGGGCCTGCTGCCTGGCCTGGACCAGGAGCTGCCCGGTATCGAGGTGCTGTCCGGCGATGCGCTGTACCAGGCGGTGAGCGCCCACGGTGACAGCCTGGTGGAGCGCACCGAGGCCCTCAACCTGGTGACCAGCCTGCCCCGGCAGCGAGGCGCGGACGCCGATCCGGCGCCCCCCGCGGCGACCAGTCCGGAACCCGATCCCGCCAGCCACATCCTGCTGGGCAGCGTTGCCAGGCCGCTGCTGGCGGCGGGTACGCCCCTGCCCTGCGGTTGCGAACTGTTCCTGGACCGCGGGCTCTGGTGGCTGCGCGGCTCCTGCGCCGCGGAAGTGCGGATCAACGGCGAACCCTGGCGGGCTGACCGGGCCCTGACCAGCGGCGACACACTGGCCCTGCCCGGCGCGGGCCAGGCGCAGTTGATCGAGGTGGATTCGGGGTAGGGCCATGGCCAGGCGCTCACGGGGATTCACCACCTTCAACCTCAGCTTCCTGGACATCATGTCCTGCGGCTTTGGCGCGGTAGTGCTGGTATTCCTGATCATCGACCACTCTATCGAGGTCCAGTCGAAAGAGCTCAATCGGGACCTGCTGTCCGAGGTCAACCTGCTGGAGGAGGACATTCGCGAGGGCGAGGAGGGCCTGGTACGCCTGCGCAACACCCTGTCCGAGCTGGATATGCAGATGGTGGAGGCCCAGGGCCTGGCCACCCGCATCAGCGAGGAAATCGAGCAGTATGAGGCCATGATCGAGGCCCTGCGCCGGGAGGGGTTCACCGACAGCTCCGATATCGAGGCGCTGAAGGCCGAGATCCGGTCGCTGGAAGAGGAACTCGAGAAACTGCGCCAGGCCGCCGAGGAAGACGGCGGCAAGAGCGCCCGCAGCTACGTCGGCGAGGGCAACCGCCAGTATCTCACCGGCCTGAACCTGGGCGGCAAGCGCATCGTCATCCTGCTGGACGTATCCTCCTCGATGCTGGCAGATCGCCTGGTGAACATCATCCGGCTGCGCAATATGGGCGAGGACATCCAGCGCCGGGCGGACAAGTGGAGCCGGGCGCTCAATACCGTGGAGTGGCTCACCGCCCAGCTGCCGATCAACGCCGACTTCCAGCTCATCACCTTCAATACCGAGGCCCGCTGGGCCCTGCCGGAGACGGCCGGCCAGTGGCTGGAGGTGGCCGACCAGGCGCGCCTGGACCAGCTGTCCGCCGGGCTGCGCGAGCTGGTGCCCAGCGGCGGCACCAGCCTGGAAAACGCCTTTGTGACCATGAACGAGCTGAGTCCCGCCCCGGACAACATCTTCCTGATCACCGACGGCCTGCCCACCCAGGGCAGCAAACCGCCGCGGGGCAGCAAGGTCTCCGGGGAGCAGCGCCGCAAGCTGTACCGCGAGGCGGTCAGGCAGCTGCCCTCCGGGGTGCCGGTGAACATCATCCTGGCGCCCATGGAGGGCGACCCCTGGGCCGCGTCGGAGTTCTGGCAGCTGGCCCAACTGACGCGGGGCACCCTGATCAGCCCCTCGAAGGACTGGCCGTGAGACGCGGGGGCCGGCGCGCGCCGGAGGAATTTTCCCTGTCTTTCCTGGACGTTATCTGCTGCGGGTTCGGGGCGGTGATCCTGCTGCTCATGATCACCAAGACCGTGCAGCCGCAGATTATCGAGGCCTCCACCGTCAACCTGGAGGGCAAGGTGGCGAAGTTGCAGGAGCAGGTGTTCGAGATCCGCGGCGAAACCCGGATTTTGAACCGCGACCTGAACGCAAAGCACGAACAGTTGTCAGAACATGAGGAGCGTATTGCGATCCTGCGGGGACTGCGGGCCAGCGTCAAATCGCGCCACGACAGTATCCAGGTCCAGCGCAATACCAACAGTATTATCGAGGACGAGCTGGCCATCGCCCGCCAGTCCCTGACCGAGGAGATGAAGCGGCTGCTGGGCAGCCAGCACCAGTCGAAGAACAACCTGATTGGCGGTATCCCGGTGGACAGCGAGTACATCATCTTCATCATCGATACCTCGGGCTCCATGTTCTCCTACAGCTGGGAGCGCATGATCCAGGAACTGGAGGCGACCCTCAGTATCTACCCGGAGGTCAAGGGTATCCAGATCATGAACGACATGGGTAATTACATGTTCAGCCGGTACCGGGGCGAGTGGATTCCCGACACCCCCAGCCGGCGCAAGATCATCATCCAGAACCTGCGCAACTGGAACGTGTTCTCCAACTCCAGCCCGGTGGAGGGCATCACCGCGGCGATTCGCACCTTTTACGACCCGGGCAAGAAAATCAGTATTTACGTGTTCGGGGACGAATTCACCGGCGAGTCCATTTCCCGGGTGGTGGAAACCATCGATCGCATCAACCGGGAGGATGCCAACGGCAATCGCATGGTGCGCATCCACGGCGTGGGCTTCCCGGTGCAGTTCATCCGGGCCGAGCACCTGCAAACCACCGGCATCCGGTTTGCTACACTGATGCGAGAGCTCGCGTATCGCAATGGAGGAACCTTTGTTGGCCTCAATGACTTCCGCCCCTGAGGCAAAAGCGGGGACCCTCCCCGCTTTTGTGCTGGCGCTGCTGCTGGCGCTGCTGGCCGGCTGCAGTGGCAACGAGGTGGTGGTTCAAGGCGAGTTCCCGGCGCCGCTGATGAACAGGCTGCCGGTGAAACTGGGGGTCTGGTACGACGAGGCTTTCACCGGCCACGAGTTCTTCGACGAAGCCAAGGGCCGCGAGGAATCCAGCTGGCTGGTAAAAACCGGCACGGCCCAGGTGCAGATGTGGGACACGCTGCTGGGCGGGATGTTCCAGGAACTGGTGCACATGAAGGGCAGACCCGCCCCCGACCAGCTCAACCCGCTGGTGGACGCGGTATTGATTCCCAAGGTGGCCGAGCTGCAGTACGCCATCCCGGCCCACACCAATGTCAAGGTCTACGAGATCTGGATGCGCTACCATTTTGACCTGGTCACCACCCGGGGTGAGCCCATCGCCGACTGGAGCATGACCGCCTACGGCAAGACTCCCACCGCCTTCATGCGCAGCGACGAGGCGGCCGTCAACCTGGCGGCGGTGGTCGCCCTGCGCGACGCCGGGGCCAATTTCGCCACCGGTTTCCAGAGGGTGCCCCAGGTGGCGCAATGGCTGAACGGGCGCCAGGGCAGCCCCGAGGCGCAGCCGCCCGCCGCCACCAGCCCGCCCGGTTCCACGACTGCGGCAACGCCCGACGAACCGGTACCGGGTGGCGAAACTCCGGTTGAGGTAACACCAGGCGACGCAACGGCCATGGCCGGGGAGGTCGAACCATGATTCGCACACAGATTACCCTGCCGCTGCTGGCGGCCCTGCTGGCGGGTTGCGTCAGCTCCACGGTGGACGAGATGGTGTTTAACGAACCGCTGGCCGGAATCGGTGACGCCTCGGTGGTGATCCTGGGGCGGCGCCATTCCAGCGATTACGAAACGGAATTTGATTTTATCCGCTGCGTGGGCGACCACATTGCGTCCCGGGACAGGAGCATCACGGTGATTGACGAGCTGGACTTCGTCAACGCCCTCTATCCCTGGTTTGAACCGCGCACCGCGCCCATGCACCCCCAGGATATAGACCGCCTGATGCTGCAGGAGCCGGTGGCGCAGAAACTGGCCGAGCTGAAAACCGAATATATGATATGGATCGACGGCAGCACCCAGCGCACCAACTCCGCCGGCTCCATGACCTGCGGCATCGGTCCCGGCGGGGCGGGCTGTTTCGGCTTCGGCACCTGGGGCAACGACTCCAACTACGAGGCCACGATCTGGGATTTCACCGACCGCGCCGAAGTCGGCCGGGTCAACACCAGTGCCAGTGGACAGTCGTATATGCCGGCGGTGATTGTGCCGATCCCCATCATCGCGCCGGTACAGGGCACTGCCTGTGACGGCATCGGCGACCAATTGCTCGAATTCCTCTCCAGCGAGTACTAGTCCATGCCGGCGGTAAACCTGTTTCGCTCGCTCCGCCTGTCGGGTCTGCTCCTGTTGCTGGCCTTCGCCCTGCCCCTGGCGGCGGCCGACATGGGCCGCGAGATGTACGAGCAGTTCAAGAAAGATGGCGCATTCTACGACGACCCCGAACTGCAGGCCTATGTCGACCGGATAGGCCAGCGGCTGGTGAAAAACAGCAACAAACCCGATATGGATTTCACCTTCTCGGTCCTCGACAGCCCGGACATCAATGCCTTCGCCACTCCCGGTGGCTACATCTATGTCAATCGCGGCCTGCTGGCCTACCTGGACAGCGAGGCGGAACTGGCGGGGGTGCTGGGACATGAGATCGCCCACGTCACGGCGCGCCATCACTCGCGGCAGAAAACCGCCAACATCACCAACAAGGTACTGGCCACCACCGCCTACATCTTCACCGGCAGCGGCGACCTGGCCACGGCCGCCACCATGTACGGCCAGGAAATCGTGTCCGGCTTTGGCCGCGAGCACGAACTGGAGGCCGACCAGCTGGGCGCCGAATTCATGCACAAGAGCGGCTACGAGGTGGACGCCCTGCTGGACGTCATCGGGGTGCTGAAGAACCAGGAACAGTACCAGCGGCTGAAAGCGCGGGAAAGCGGCAAGAAAGTGGGCACCTACCATGGCTTGTACGCCACCCACCCGCGCAACGACAAGCGTCTGCAGACGGTGATCCGGGCCGCCAACGAGCTGCCCCTGGACGAGTACATCGAGAACCCGGAAATCCCCGGCGAATTCCAGCGCCACATGGACGGCCTGGTCTGGGGCGAGAGCGTCCAGGGCCAGCGTGAGGACAACCGCTTCTACCACAACAAGCTCGCGTTCAGCTTCGAGCACCCGGAAGACTGGACCGTGCAGGGCGGCTCGCAGGCCATCGTCGCCAGCGCGGCGGACGGCGGCGCCTCCCTGCAACTGACGATCCGTCGCCGGGACAAGACCCAGCCGCCCCAGGCGGTGCTGGAAGGCAGCGCCACGGGCACCCTGAGCGACGGCCTGGACCTGGACCAGGCCGGGCTGATCGGCTACTCCGCGGTCGCCAGCGCGGGCGGCAAATCCGTGCGCCTGGCGGTCATCGACTACAACGGCCTCAGCTACCTGTTCGAGGGCAAGGCGGACGATTTCGCTGCCCGGGACGGCGAGTTACTGGCCATCATTCAGAGCTTCCGGCCCCTGCACCCGCGAGAGAAAAAGGCCGCCATCCCGCAATACGTCAAGTACATCCAGGTGCCCCGCGGCGCCACCCTGGAAACCCTGGCCGCGGGCAGCCGCGTCGAGGATGCCGAGGCGCGGCTGCGTCTGATCAACGGGTTCTACCCGCGCGGGGAACCGCGCACGGGGGACTGGGTCAAGGTCATCCGCTAGCCCAAAATTCGGGGACAGTTTACTTAATTCATAATAATTTCGGGGACAGTTTACTTAATTCCCATCCAGCGACGTGCGTACCGGTTGTTGGTATGAATTAAGTAAACTGTCCCCGAAATTATTCCCGAAATTCCTGGACCAGCACCCAGGGCCGGGCCACCACGGCCCACAGTTCCGCCTCCGCCTCGTACCAGGCCAGGGCTTCCCTGTCGCTGACCGGAGTCACCTGATCCGCATCGATCCACTGCTGGAAAAGAGCCGTGTTGTCCAGGCCCAGTTGCACCGCCACCTCCACCAGGTTCAGGTCCGGCGCCACCCGCACGACACTGCCGTGGGCGTAAAAGGTCTGGAGTTCGCGCCAGGGTATGCGTGCGGTCTGGCTGTGAAACTCCTCGCGCAACAGCTCTGCGCGACTGTCTTCAGCCATAGCGGGTATCCGCGACGAAGGGATTGGTCTGGCGCTCCTGGCCGAAGGTGGAGGTCGGACCGTGTCCGGGGATAAAGGTGATGTTATCCCCCAGCGGAAACAGTTTGTTGCGGATGCTGCTGATCAGCTGGTCGTGATTCCCCAGGGGAAAATCGGTGCGGCCGATAGAGCCCTGGAACAGGACGTCGCCAACCCAGGCGACCCGTTGCGGCGCGTAGTAAAAGACCACATGACCGGGGGTATGTCCCGGGCAGTGCAACACCTGCAGGGTCTGCTCGCCAACGGTCACGGTATCGCCCTCCTCCAGCCAGCGATCCGGCTCGAAGGCGTCCGCCGGGGGAAAACCCGACATCTGGCACCACTCCGGCAGCTTCTCAATCCAGAACCGGTCGCCCTGCTGCGGGCCCTCGATCGGAATCTCCAGCTGCCGGCGCAACAGGTCGGAAGCGGCGCAGTGGTCCATGTGGCCGTGGGTCAGGATCACTTTCTCGGCCGTCGCCTCCATCTGCTGCAGCGCGGCCAGGATGTTCTCCACGTCGCCGCCCGGGTCGACGATGGCCGCCCGGCCGCTGGCCTGGCACTTGATAATGGAACAGTTCTGCTGGTAGGCCGTCACCGGCACGATAGCAACCTGAATGGTCATGTCACGTCCTGGACTGTTGGGGTCGGCAGCGGTTCGTCCTGCCCGGACCCGTCGGACTCGGAGTCGGCGCGCGGATCGAGGTAGGTCCCGAGGTCAAGCTGGTTCTCGCTCTTGCCGACAATCACCGAGACGGTGGCGTCACCGGTGACGTTGACCGCCGTACGCACCATATCCAGCAGGCGGTCCACGCCGATGATCAGCGCGATGCCTTCCACCGGCAGACCGGCCTGTTCCAGCACCATCGCCAGGGTGATCAGGCCCACGCCGGGCACCGCCGCGGTACCGATGGACGCCAGGGTGGCGGTGAGAATCACGGTAACGTAAGCGGTCGGGCCCAGCTCCACGCCGTAAACCTGGGCGATGAATACCGTGGCCACTCCCTGCATGATCGCGGTGCCGTCCATATTGATCGTGGCCCCGAGGGGAATCGTGAAGCCCGCCACGGAGTTGTGCACGCCGAGGCGGCGTTCCACCGTTCGCAGGGTGACGGGCAGGGTTGCGCCGGAGGACGCGGTACTGAACGCGAAAGCCCAGACCGAGCGCATTTTCATCATCAGGATGCGCGGCGACAGGCCGCTGAAAAACTTCAGCAACAGGCTGTAGACCACCGTGGCGTGAAAAATCAGCACGATCAGTACCGTGAAAAAATAACTCGCCAGGTCGACAATGGCGCCGATCCCCATATTGGCAAACAGCTTGGCCAACAGGGCGAACACGCCATAGGGAGCGAGCGACATGAGCAGGCCAACCATCTTCATCACCACCGCTTCCAGGTCCTGGAAAAAGCTGGCTACCCGGCGCCCCGCTTCGCCGGCATGGGAGATGGCGTAACCGAACAGCAGGGCGAATACGATGATCTGCAGCATCTTGCCGTCGGCCATGGCCTTGACCGGGTTGGTGGGAAAGATATCGACCAGCACGTCCACCAGGGGCGGCGGCGCCGAGGCCTGGTAAGTCGCGTCGCTGGTCAGTTCGATCGACGCACCCGGGCTGATGACCACCGCGGCCAACAGGGCCACGGTAATGGCGATGGCGGTGGTGGCGAGATAGAACCCCAGGGTCTTGACCGCGATGGGGCCGATGCGGGCGCTGTCCCCCAGGGAACTGGAGCCGCAGATCAGCGACACCAGCACCAGCGGCACCACCAGCAGTTTCAGGGACGCGACAAATATACGGCCCACCATGTCCAGCAGGCCGTCGATCAGCCAGTTGTCGATGAACGCCACGGCCGCCTCGCCGATCGAGCTGTCCTGGTGCAGCAGGTTGAGCAGCGAGCCCACCAGTACGCCGAGCACCATCGCGATCAGGATGCGGTTGGTGAGGCTCATCCCCGCTGCTCCGGCTCCGGGCACTTGCCCGGCTGGTAGGCAGCAACCGCGTCGTCGGCACAGGCATTACAGGGGGAAGCGTAATCGGCGCGGCCACCCGCCACGAGATCGGCACAGACCGGGTCGTACTCCATGGTGCAGACCTGCGGCCGGGGTTCGGCGCACCCGGACCCCAGGGGTTCGGGTGGCGGCGGGCTGGCACAGCCCGCCAGTACCAGAATCGGGGCGAGAACCCGGATAATGTGCATTGCTTACTCCCCAGGGACCGGTGCGCTTGAAAAGTGCAAGCCTAGCATTACTCGCACCTTCGCGCAGCACTCCGCGCGGTAGTCAGCCCTCGAGTATCTCCAGGAAACGCTCGATCGCCGCCCTGGCGGTCGGCTCGGTCAGGGTCGGCGCGTGCCCTCGGCCGGGAACAGTGACAGCGGTCAGCTGCGGGTGCCTGCGTGCCATTTCTTCCAGGCAGGCGGGAGCCAGGATGTCAGAACTGGCGCCCCGCAGCACCAGCATGGGCCGGGTGTTGCCCGCTTCGAAAACCGGCCACAGATCGGGGGGTACCGCGCCGCTGTCTGAGTCGTTCATTGGCCCGGCGATGGCGGGGTCGTAGGCCAGCACGGGCACACCACCATCATCGCGGTACAGACCACGGGTAAAGTCCCACCACTCCTCTTCGCTGAAATCGGGAAAGGCGATGGCATTGATCTCCCGTGCCTGGGCAACTGCCTCCTCCCAGCTCTGCACCGGCCGGGACTTGCCCACGTAGGATTGGATTCGCGCCAACCCGATCGGGTCGATTTCCGGGCCGACATCGTTAATAACCGTGCCGCGAATCCGGTCCGGCTGCATGGCCAGCATCAGGAAGGACATCAGTCCGCCCATCGAGGTCCCCACCAGAATCACCTCGTCCAGCCCAATCCCGTCGAGCAGGGTGAACATGTCCTGCACATAGACCGCCGGCGCGTAATTCGCCGCGTTGGCGTCCCAGGCAGACCGGCCGCGGCCGCGCTGGTCCACGACCAGTACCCGGTAGCGTTGCCGCAGGTACCGGGCGGTACCGGCGAAGTCGGCCGAGTTGCGGGTGAGCCCATGCATACACAGCACCGTGCCGGCGGCCTCGTCTGCAAGACAGGAATAATCGCGCGCATACAGCGTCAGGCCGTCGCCGCTGCGGTACCAGTAATCGCGAAAGTCACTCATAACTCAGCTCCCGGTAAGTCTGGCGTAATTCGCGCTTCAGTATCTTGCCGTTGGGGTTGCGCGGCAAGCTGTCGACGCACAGCACATCCGCCAGGCGCTGCTGTTTGCCCAGTTTAGCGTTCGCCCAGTGCATCACCTCCGCTGCGACCAGCCGGGCCCCGGGGGCCCCCACCACCAGTGCAATGGGTGTCTCACCCCAGCGTGCGCTGGGGGTGCCAATCACCGCTACATCGTCAACCGCGGGATGCTGGTACAACACCGCCTCGATATCCTGGGGATAGATATTCTGGCCCCCGGACAGGATCATGTCTTTCTTGCGATCGACGATATACAGGAAACCCTGCTCGTCGACATAACCTATATCCCCGGAGCGCAGCCAGCGGCGGCCGGAGGCATCCACGAAAGTCGCCTCGCGATCGGCGTCCCGCCGCCGCCAGTAGCCGGGCATGGTGATGCGTCCCCGGGACACGATTTCTCCCACCTCACCCGGGCCACAGACGCTGTCGGCGTCGTCGACGATGGCGATATCGGTGCCCTGCAGGGGGCGCCCCACCGAGTGCCAGCGGCCCTCGGCATCCTCCGGGTCCAGGGTAGTGATGATGCCCTCGGTCAGGCCGTACAATTCGATGATGCCGCAGGGGAACAGGGCGAAAATGTCGCGCTTCAACGATTCGTGCAGGGGTGAGCCACAACTCATCAGCCCCTGCAGGCTGCCAACATCGCGCGCCTCGCGCCGCAGCGCATCGACCACCCGCTGGAACTGGATCGGCACCATCGCTGCGTGGGTGATGCGCTGCCGCTCACAGCTGTCCAGGAACCCGGCGGGGTCGAAACCTCGATGCACGACCAGGGTACCCCCGGCCAGGGCGGTACACAGCATGGCCACCCAGGAGATATTGGAATAAAGGCCGATCGTTAGCAGGGTCCGCGCCGCCCGGTGGTACCGCAGGGCGATCGCCAGGTCGTAGGCCCAGTCCAGGCGGCCGCGGTGGTGATGGACAATCCCCTTGGGTATTCCCGTGGTGCCCGAACTGTAGATGATATTCAGCGGCGACCCGTCAGTCAGGCCAGCCTCAGGCAGGTTGTCCGGCTGGCCCGCGCACAGGACGTCCAGTCCGACCCAGCCCGGGGCCGTTTCCTCACACACCTGCAGTTGCAGGCTGGCCGGCAGGCGCGCAGCGATCGCCTGCAGGCGCGGGCGCTGTGCGGCACAGGTCACCAGCGCCCGGACACCGGCGTCGTCCAGCATAGTGACCAGGGCATCGTCACTGACAGAAAGGTTGATGGGCACCGAACAGGCGCCTGCGGCCATGGTCCCGAACAGGACCTGCACCATGGGCAGGCCGTTGCCCATGACCACGCCGACCCGGTCGCCGGTCTCGATACCACGGGCCCTCAGGCCGTGGGCGAAGCGATGACTGGCGCGGCAGAAATCGCGCCAGGTCCAGCGCTCGCCCTCGCACAAGACGGCTTCTTTGTCTGCCTGCCACTTGCCGTGCAGCGCCAGGATCTCGGGCAGCAGGGGCGCAGGTGCCGGAAAGCTGTTCACGGTTGTCTCCAGGATACAGTGGGTAAAAAACGGGCCGGCGAGGACCGGCCCCGGGTGTGGCAAGCCAGACCTAGAAGCGGTACTCCACGCTGGCGGTCACCGTGCGCGGCGGGGCGTAGAAGACAGTGGTATTGTCCTCCAGCCCCAGGGTGGACGGACAACCGCCGGAACCGAAGCAGTAGCCGGAGGTCTTCACCTCCTCGTCGGTCAGGTTTTTGCCGTGCAGGCCGATCAACCAGCTCTCGCCGCTGCTGGTCCAGGCGATGCTGGCATTCACCATGTCGTAGGCGTCCTGGTCGATAACGGGTTGTGGGACCTCGAACTGGCTGATCTCACTTTTGTAAGACCAGTTGGCGTTCAGCAGCAGGTTGCCCCCGAACAGGCCGGTATTGTAAGACAGCGCAACGAAGGCCATTTCTTCCGGGGTGTTCTGGATGACACGCTGGTCTGAGACATCCACCCCGTCGACGATAAACTCTGTGTATTCCGGGTCCAGCAGGCTGAGGGCGAATTTCGCGCTGAGCTTTTCGGTCAGGAGTACATTAGCCTCAAGCTCCAGCCCGGAGATCTCGGCGGCGCCGGCATTGAACAGCGTGCCGACAAAGCTGTCGTTGATTCCGTCCCCATCGGTGTCCAGTCCCAGCGAGCCGGGAATCTGGATGTCCTCGTATTCGCTGTAGAACAGCGCGACATTCGTCACGGCGCGACCGTCCCACCACACCGACTTGATGCCAACCTCGTAGGAGTCGAGGGTTTCCGGTTCCACCCCTTCCACCACCTCGGGAATCACGAAATTTGCGCCGCGCGGATCAAAGGTGCCGGCTTTCCAGCCCTGGCTGTAACCGGCGTAAAGGGTGATGTCCTCGTTCCAGTCGTAACTGAGGTTGATGCGCGGGGAGAAATCGTTGAACGTCTTGCTGGCCTCGTAATCGCTGGACACGCCGACAAGCAGTGCGTCTTCGTTGCCGAAAAACGGCGACCCGACGCCCAGGTAGCTGCCGCGGAAAACGTCCGCGCTACGCTTGTCCTCGGTATAGCGGCCACCCAGGGACAGGGACCAGCGCTCACTGAAATTCCAGGTGACGTCGGCGAAAGCGGACCAGGCTTCGGTGTCGATCCTGCCCCCGGTATAAGCCGTGAAGGCTGGATCGGCGAGTTGCCCCAGGACCACGTCGAAGTCATTGGCAGCCTCCGCGTCCAGGTAGTAGAGCCCCATGACCGCTTTCAGTATGTCACTGCTGTAGAGTAACTGGAATTCCTGGCTGAACTGTTCGTTGTCGTAGATCACCGGCGCGTCGAAGTCATCCACCGCGAGGCTGTCGAAGTCGATCACCGATTCAGTGTAGTCCTCACGCTGAGCGGTAATGGAGCGCAGGGTGACGGCGCTGCCCAGTTCCCAGTCCACCGACAGCATCCACCCCTCCGACTCGACCTCGTTGTTGCCACCGATGCCGGCGGTGGAGGGGTTGGCGGACGCCCCGGCCCGGGTGTCGTATATGTCTTTGAGTACCGGCTCGCCGCTGGTAACGCCCCGGAAGGGCCGGAAGCCGGCCACCGGGCTGGAATCATCCTCGGTCTTGTCATAGGCCAGGCGTATCAGCAGGCTGTCACTCGGCAGAAATTCCGCGCTCAGCCGATAGGCGAAGATATCCTTGTCGTATTGCTCCCCGCCGGTCGTGCGGTTGTCACCGTAACCGTCGCGCTGGAAAGAGGCCACGGTGCCGCCCACCCGCAGGGTGTCGGTCACCGGCAGCGACACGGTACCGACCAGGTCGACCTGTTGGTAAGAGCCGTAGGAACCCTTCAGCCGCAGTTCGGTCTCCTCCGACTGTCGCCGGGTGACGTACTTGATCGCACCACCCACGGCGTTGCGTCCGTACAGGGTGCCCTGCGGTCCGCGCAACACCTCGATCCGCTCCACGTCATAGATATCTAGCAGCGCTCCCTGGGGGCGGGCCATGTACACATCATCCAAGTACAGGGCCACGCCCTGCTCGAACCCGGCCAGTGGATCCTGCTGACCAACACCGCGGATAAACGCGGTCAGGGTGGTGTTGGTGGCACGAGAGGGTTCCAGGGTCAGGCTGGGCACCGACTGCGCCAGTTCGACGATATCACGCGCACCTTTCAGGGCCAGTTCCTCCCCGCTCAGGGCGGATACGGCGATGGGTACGTCCTGCAGGCTTTCGCTGCGGCGGCGGGCGGTGACCACAACCTCCTCCAGCGCCAGACTCGGCTTCTCCGCCTGCGCCAGCACAGGCGGCGTTAGGGTCGCGGAAGCCAGGGCAACAGAGGAAAACAACAGGGTTCGGTTAGACAGAATTTTCATGGCGGGATCCCTCGACAGACTCTTGCGTTAATTCATTATTAGGTGGTGACTTCGGGTCACCTGTTACTCAACAATTGTTGAATTTAAGCAAAGACTATTCAACAATTGTTGAGGTGTCAACTATTTTTCAACGTTTGTTGAATTTTATGCCGCGGCCGCCGGTCTCGTAATCCACAGGCCCAAAAGTCCGAGCAGCACAGAGACCAGAATGGCCCAGGTGGCCGAAACGGCGGGGTTTGAAACCCCGGCCAGCAGGTTCAGGACCAGGTGCAGCGCCAGGCCGGTAACGGCCGGCAGTCCAACAACCCACAGTGGAATGGGACGCTGCACCAGCACCCCGAACAGCACCGGCACCAGGGAGGCCGCGGCCAGTCCGTAAACGCCCTTTTGCGCGAACAGGCCGATCAGTTGCGGCGGATTCCAGGCCAGTCCGGCTCCGACTAAACCCACGCCCAACAGTACCCAGCGGGACAGCACCAGCCCGTCCATGCGCTGCAGCCCCAGGGGCCGGGCGATGTCATTCACCACCATGGCGGACAGCGACACCAGGATGCCATCAAGGGTACTCATGCCAGCCGCCAGCAGGGTAATAAATACCATCACCAGCAGGTATTCACCCGGCACGCTGCCGCCGAATTCGTGCAACAGGTATTCGCGCACCACCGAGTCCTGGGCGCTGACCTCCAGGCCTGCCAGGCGCGCGTAGAATCCGATCACCAGCATCAGAGTGAACAGCGAACCCACCACCACGGTGGTGGCGATAAATCTTCCCAGGTCGCGCTCGCTGCGCAGGTACAGCACCTTGGTCAGTATGTGGGGCTGCAACATCAGCGCGAATGTGATCACGAAGCCACTGAGAAAGACCGAGATAAAATCGAAGTACAGGTCACTGGCGGGATTGAATGGCGCGGCATAGTCTACGGACACACTGCCCAGAGCCGCGCTCCAATCGTCGCCTAGATAGTGCAAGCCCTGGCAAAACAGCACCACGGTCACGCCTATCATCATCAGTCCTTGCAGCGTGTTGGTATAGGCGTGGGCATAGGTGCCACCCATCAACACGTAACTGAACACAAACACCAGTACCAGTAGCAGCGCCAGCTCCTGGCTCACCGGGAAAAGGCCGGTGACCAGCACGGAACAGCCCACCAGGATCAACACCACGAAGGTGATCGAAAGCAGGTTGATGCAGGCAAAGAACAGGCTGAAACCACGATGACCGTAACGGTGCATTATCCACTGGGGAATGGTTAGCGCCTTGCTGCTCTCTCCCAGGCGCAGGAAGCCCCGGCTAAGCACCAGGAACGCGGCGAGAATACCCAGCGAACCCGCCACCCCGTAATGCAGGTAGGCGGAAAGACCATGCTGGTAGACGAACCCCGGGTTGATCACAAAGGTCGCAGTGGAGGAAATGGAAGCGGCCAGGGTGATGCCGACCAGATAGGGGCTCATGTCCTTGTTACCGATCGAGAAACCCGCCACCGACCGGGTCCGACGCATACCCAAAAAAGACAGCCAGTACACCAGCAGGGCGTAAGCCGCGACCAACAGGTATTTGAAAATTTCGGGGCTCATGAGCGTTGCCGGTGGCTGAAGAAGCAGGCAGGATATTCAACAAGCGTTGAATTTGCAACTATGATAGCATCCTGACTCCACAGGAAGACAACCGGCAGGTATGGGCAGCAGGAAAAACAGCAGCGGCAAATCGAACGGCAGCAAGCGGGACCGGATTCTCGACGTCGCAGAGGAATTGTTCGCACACAAGGGCTACGACGGTGTCACCCTGCGCCAGATCGCCAGTGGCGCCGGGGTCGACGTTGCCCTGGCAAGCTACCACTTCGGCAAAAAACTCGACCTGTTCAAGGCCGTATTCGAGCGCCGCGCCGGGCCGTTGAACCAGGCGCGAAGAGAGGCGCTGGAGGCCTGCCAGGCAACAGCGGGACGTCGCGGACCCTCCGTCGAGAAAATCATCGAGGCTTTCCTGCGCCCGCTGGAACTGGCGCAGGAGACGGCGGACAGCGGCTGGGAGAATTATCTGGCCCTGGTGGCCTACGTCAACAACTCACCCTACTGGGGCCCCATCATGATGTCCGGGGCATTCGATGAGCTGGTCAACCACTATATCGACGCGCTGCAGCAGGCGCTGCCGAACGCCAGGCGCGAAGACCTGTACTGGTGCTATCACAACCTGTCGGGGGCATTGACCCTGACCCTGGCTCGCACCGGTCGCATCGACAAGCTGTCCGGCGGTCTCTGCCGCTCAGAGGATTTTCGTGCCGCGTACGACCACATGATCCCGTTCGTGGCCGCCGGGTTCAGGAAGGTCTGCAAATAGACGGTCGGCTAGCCTCGGGCCAGCTAGCGCGACCCCTCGCGCATCAGCTGCACAGCGATCGCCACCGTATTTTCGAAACTGTCGATCCCGATGTACTCGTCTGTGCCATGGATGCCGCCAAGCTGCTGCATCTCCATCCAGGTGCCGTGAAAACGGTAGTGGTTGTCGGCCAGGTCGATGTAGTGGCGAGTATCGGTGGCGCCCGGCAGCAGCCCCGGGGCCACCACCGCCTCGGGGTAGACCGTCGCCAGCGCCGCAGCGATCAGCTCGAAACCCTCGGCCCGGTGGTCCGCTACCGGCGGGATCGCGCCCCAGCTGCCCGCGGAGACGGTGACCGCCGGGTCGTCGATCGCCCTGGTCACGTGGTCGATCACCTGCTCCACCGTGTAGCCGGGCAGCAGCCGGAAGTTGACCTTCGCCTCGGCCCGCTGCGGCACCACGTTTTCCTTGACACCGGCATTGAACATGGTCAGCGCCGTGGTGGTCCGCACCATGGCCCGGGCCGACGGATCGCCTGCCATCATCCGCGCCACCAGGCCCTCGGTCAGCCACAGGTTGGAGAACGCCATGTTGGTGCCGAGGCTGGTATAAGGCGCGATGGCCTCGAACATGGCGCGCACCGGGTCCGGCAGTTCCGGGCCGAACGGCTGCCGGTCGAGGCGATCCAGCGCTCGCGCCAGACGCAGGATGCTGTTGTCCTCCGGCGGCTGGGAGGAGTGACCACCCGGCCCGGTGGTGCTGAGGGTCAGGGTCAGATAGCCTTTTTCCGCCACGTTGACCAGCGCCAGCGGCCGCTCTGGCAACAGGGGATGGTCGGCGATCACCATGCCGCCCTCGTCCACCATCCAGTCGAAATGAAGCCCCAGTTGCCGCATCCGCGCAGCCAGTTGCGCGGCGCCCCTGGCACCACCGACCTCCTCGTCATGCCCGATGGCCACCACGATGGTCTTGCGCGGCCGGAAGTCCTCGGCCAGCAACAGGCCGACAGATTCCAGCAGGCTGATCACGCCCTGCTTGTCATCCAGGGTGCCGCGCCCGTACACCCGGCCATCGGCGATCACCCCTTCAAACGGCGGGTGGGTCCAGTCCCCTTCCGTGCCGGGTTCCACCGGCACCACGTCGTAGTGCGCAGTGAACAGGACGGCTCCGGCTGCGGGGTCCGATCCCGGCCAGCGCAACAGGAGGCTGTAATCGCCGACCCACTCGACCTGCAACTCCCCGAATACGCGCGGATAGGTCGCCACCAGGAACTCGCGGAAGCGCTGGAACTCGGCCAGGTCCTGCTGCGCCGGGTCCTGGTGACTGACGGTTCGCAGCTGTACCGCCGCGGCCAGCCGTTGCGCCGGGCCACCCTCGGCCAATACCTTGAGCGGCAGAAGCGCCAGCACACCCAGCACCAGGTAAAATCGAATCACAGCGGCAACCATCTCATCAGTCCAGCGGCAGTTGTTTCGGAAACAGGCTGTACTCTAGCACCGCCGGCGCCTGCAATATATCCCGCCAGCGGGTGCAGGGCAGCGTGAGTTCCACGTAGCCTGCGGTCGGCAGGTTGGCCAGGCCGTGAACGCGGGTCAGCCCGTTGACCAGGTCGGTCAGGGCCGGGTTGTGTCCGACCAGGAACAGGAATGCCTGGTCATCGGACTGCGCCAGCAGCCATCCAACCAGCTGGTCCGCATCGAAGGTGTACAGCTCCTCCTCGGTTCGGTGCCGGAAGTCGGCCAGTGCCGGCCAGCCCGCACACAGGCCCTCCAGCGTGAGCTGCGCCCGCCGCGCCGGGCTGGCCACCACCGGCATCGGCGCCAGCCGCCTGGCCAGCGCCGCGCCCATGCGTGGGGCGTCGCGCCGGCCGCGCTCGTTCAGCGGCCGCTCCCGATCGGACAGCCCCGGGTTATTCCAGGATGATTTGGCATGTCTCATTAAATGCAGGGTTTTCATCGCGTTTACCTCCGGCTGCATTCCAGCAGAGTTTGCTCAATATTTGCTCAGGCCATCGTTATTTTCCGCGTCTTTCTTGCCAAGGCAATTTTTCGGCGCTAGAGTCCAAGCAAGTTGTAAGTGGTAGCTGTACCAGGTCGATTACTTACCCTTGAGGTTAGTGGTTCGGGCGAGTGATCTCCATGTAGGCCCTCCGGGACGGATGGAGTTCGTATGCTAAGACGCGACACCAAAGCGCCATTTTGCAGTCAGATCGCCTGTCGCGACCTGCCAGGGTTTCCGCTTGTTCCCGATTTCATCCCCCGGGAACACGGCCCCAGCGATCCTCTCTCCAGTCAGCACTGTACCGAGCTGTCCGCCCGGAGGCCCGCCATTTGACTGAGGCGAGCACATCCCTCTGGCCCTTCCTGGTCTACTTCATCGCGGTACTGCTGTTGGTCGCCACGATGCTGGGCCTGTCCTGGCTGCTGGGACAGCGCCGGGCGAACCGGGCCACCAACATGCCCTTCGAGTCGGGCGTCCTGTCGGTGGGCTCACCCCAGATCCACATGTCGGTGGAGTTCTACCTGATCGCTATTTTCTTTGTCATCTTCGATCTCGAAACGGTGTTCATCTTCGCCTGGGCCATCGCTTTCTTCGAACTGGGCTGGGAGGGGTTTATCGCGGTGACGGTATTTATCGCGGTGCTCGCGGTAGCCCTGGTCTATGAGCTGAGTACCGGCGCCCTGGAATGGGGAGTCAAGACCCGCAAGGGGCTGGTGGAAACCGGCCCGCACCCGGAAGAACTGCACCCGGAGGAAGCGACCTGATGGAGTGGAACCTGAGCCGGCCGGAGGACGTCATTGCCAGCGCGCCTGGCGGCGCCACAGCGGCGGGCGGGCCGGGCGGCAGTGTCGAGGAACAGGTGCGGCGCAATGTGTTCTTCGCCCGGCTGGAAGACCTGATTGCCTGGGGCCGCGCGCACTCGCTGTGGCCGTTCAACTTCGGCCTGTCCTGCTGCTACGTCGAGATGGCCACCTCTTTCACCAGTCGCCACGACATCGCCCGCTTCGGTTCCGAGGTCATTCGCGCTACCCCGCGGCAGGCCGACCTGATGGTCATCTCCGGCACCGTGTTCCGCAAGATGGCGCCGGTGGTGCAGCACCTGTACGACCAGCTACTGGAGCCCCGCTGGATCATCTCCATGGGATCCTGTGCCAATTCCGGCGGCATGTATGACATCTACAGTGTGGTCCAGGGAGTGGACAAGTTCATCCCGGTCGACGTGTACGTGCCCGGCTGCCCGCCGCGTCCGGAAGCCCTGATGCAGGGTCTGATGATGTTGCAGGAAGCGATTGAACACGAACGCCGACCGCTCAGCTGGGTGGTCGGCGACCAGACTGTCGTCAAGCCGGAGCTGCCCTCGCGCCGGGACCTGCTCATGGAAGAAAGAAACCGCGCCACGGAATTGCGCGGGCCGGGAGAAATATAAGAATCACATGCAGCAGGCCGAGGTAACAAGCAGCAACAGCAGCGTGGAAGACCTGTATGCCCGGTTTGGACCCGAGCTGTTCGACTACCAGCCTACCCCCGATAACACCCCGACCCTGTGGGTGGCGCGGGAGCGCCTGCCGGAGGTGCTGGCCCATTTGCGGGTGCGCTTCCCGATGCTGCTGGACCTGTTCGGGGTGGACGAAAGACTGCGTGAGCACCGGCCCGCGGCAGCCCGGGATTTCACCGTCGTCTACCACCTGTTCAACTTCGAGCAACCGGAAGAGATTCGCATCAAGACCAGCGTCAGCGCCGGGGACGCCAGGGTACCCAGCGCGGTGAAAATCTGGCCCAACGCCGACTGGTACGAGCGCGAGGCCTGGGACATGTTCGGCGTGGAGTTCGACGGCCACCCCAACCTGCGCCGCATCCTGCTACCCCCAACCTGGGAGGGTCACGCCCTGCGCAAGGACCACCCGGCCCGGGCGACGGAAATGGAGCCTTTCAGCCTGGACCAGGAAAAACAGGACCGGGAGCAGGAAGCGCTGCTGTTCCGCCCCGAGGAGTGGGGCATGCAACGGGCGACCGAGGACACCGAGTTCATGTTCCTCAACCTCGGCCCCAACCACCCCTCGGTGCACGGCGTGTTCCGCATCGCCCTGCAGCTGGACGGCGAGGTGGTGGTGGACGCGGTGCCGGACATCGGCTATCACCACCGCGGCGCGGAAAAGATGGCGGAGCGCCAGACCTGGCACTCCTTCATACCCTACACCGACCGCATCGACTACCTCGGCGGGGTGATGAACAACCTGGCCTATGTGCTGGCGGTGGAGCAACTCGCCGGCATCAAGGTGCCGCCGCGGGCCCAGGTCATCCGCGTCATGATGGCGGAGCTGTTCCGGATTTCCAGTCACCTGGTGTTTTACGGCACCTTCGCCCAGGACGTGGGCCAGATGTCGCCGGTGTTTTACATGTTCGCCGATCGCGAGCGCCTGTTCGGAATCGTCGAGGCCATCACCGGCGGCCGCATGCACCCCGCCTGGTTTCGCATCGGCGGCGTGGCCCAGGACCTGCCCGAAGGCTGGGACCGCCTGGTCCGGGAGTTCATCGACAGTATGCCGGCGCGGCTGGACCACTACCAGAAGATGGCGATGGATAATTCCATCCTGAAACAGCGCACTGTCGGTATCGGCAGCTACAGCACCGAGGAGGCGCTGGCCTGGGGCATCACCGGCCCGTCGCTGCGCGCCACCGGCATGGACTTCGACCTGCGCCGGGATCGCCCCTACGGAGGTTACGACCAGTTCGAGTTCGAGGTCCCGGTGGCACACAACGGCGACAGTTATGACCGTGCCCTGGTGCGGATCGAGGAGATTCGCCAGAGCCTGCGGATAATACGCCAGTGCCTGGATAACATGCCCGGCGGGCCCTACAAGTCGGAGCACCGGCTGACGACCCCGCCCCCCAAGGACGCCACCCTGACCGATATCGAAACCCTGATTCACCATTTCCTCAATGTCAGCTGGGGCCCGGTGATGCCGGCCGGCGAGGCCTCTTTTCCCATCGAAGCCACCAAGGGCATCAACAACTACCACCTGATCTCGGACGGCGGCACCAGCAGCTACCGCACCCGCATCCGCACGCCGTCCTTTCCGGCGCTGCAGCAGATTCCGCTGATCAGCCGCGGCCTGTTGATCGCCGACCTGATCGCGATCATAGCCTCGATCGATTTCGTCATGGCGGACGTGGACCGATGAACGAACCGAATGCCGCCGCCCTGATCCCGGTGCTCAGCGAACAGGAACTGGCCGCCATCGATGCCGAGATAGAACATGCGCCCTACCGAAACGCGGTGGCGATCGACGCCCTGAAAATCGTGCAGGCACACCGGGGCTGGGTATCCGACGAAAGCCTGCGGGCGATCGCCCGGCACCTGCAGATGTCGGCCGATGAACTGGAAGGTATCGCCACCTTCTATAACCTGATTTTCAGGAAGCCGGTGGGCGAACGCGTGATCCTGCTGTGCAACAGCGTCACCTGCTGGGTCAAGGACTGCGAGGGCCTGCGGGCCCGGATTTCCGGGCGCCTGGGGATAGGCCTGGGGGAGACCACACCGGACAACCGCTTTACCCTGCTGCCGGTGACCTGCCTGGGGGCCTGTGACCAGGCGCCGGTCATGATGGTCGGCGATGAACTGCACGAGCGGGTCGATGAGGCGACCCTGGACCGGGTGTTCGGCGACGGGGGTGAGCCATGAGCCTGGACCGGCCCCTGACCCGCAACGTGCGCGAGGATCGCTCGCCCACCGACCTGGCTGCCTACGAGGCCAACGGCGGCTACCGGGGCCTGCGCAGCGCGCTGGCGCGCAGCCCGGAGGAATGCCTGCAGGTGATGAAAGACTCCAACCTGCGCGGGCGCGGCGGCGCCGGTTTCCCCACCGGCATGAAGTGGAGCTTCGTACCCATGGGTGAGGCGGCCGGCAAGGGATCAAAATACCTGATCTGCAACGCCGACGAGATGGAGCCGGGCACTTTCAAGGATCGCCTGATCCTGGAGTGTGACCCGCACCAGCTGATCGAGGGTATGATCTGTTCCGCCTACACCATCCAGGCGGACGTGGCCTACATCTTCATCCGCGCGGAGTACCTCAAGGCGGCAGAACTGCTGCGCCAGGCCATTGCCGACTGCCGTGCCCGGAACTACCTCGGCGCGGATATCCTCGGTAGCGGCTATAACCTGGACCTGTACGTGCACGTGAGCGCGGGACGCTACATCTGTGGCGAAGAGACCGCGCTGATATCCTCGCTGGAGGGCAAGCGCGCCAATCCCCGGGCCAAGCCACCGTTCCCCCAGGTGTCGGGTCTGTGGGGCCGTCCCACCATCGTCAATAACGTGGAAACCCTGTGCAACGTGCATCATATCCTCGAGCACGGCGCCCAGTGGTTCAATGACCTGGGCCTGACCGAGGACGCGGGCACCAAGCTGTACGGGGTCAGCGGCCGGGTGAAAAACCCGGGCTGCTGGGAACTGCCCATGGGCACCCCTATCCGCGAGATCCTGTTCGACCACGCCGGCGGCATGGAGGATGGCTACGCCTTTCGCGGCCTGTTGCCGGGCGGCGGCTCCACCGATTTCCTGGTGGAGGAACACCTGGATCTGCCCATGGACTACGGCAGCATCCAGGCCGCCGGCAGCCGCATGGGCACCGGCACCATGATCGTGCTCGACGACCAGACCTGTCCGGTGGGCTTCGTGAAAAACCTGGTGGAATTTTTCGCCCAGGAGTCCTGCGGCTTCTGCACCCCCTGCCGCGACGGCCTGCCCTGGAGCGCCCAGGTGCTGGACGACATCGTCAACGGCCGCGGTCGGCCCGAGGACATGGCCACGCTGGCCCGCCAGGTCGACTTCATCGGCGCCATCGGCAACACCCACTGCGCCCTGGCGCCGGGAGCGATGGAACCGCTGCAGAGTGCCCTGAAATATTTCCCGGAGGACTTCCAGCGCTATATCGAGCAGGCCGGCGGTTCGACACCGGCTGCGGGAGGTGTCCGGTAATGGCCAGCATCCGGATCGACGGTCGCGAGTACGAGGTCGAGGACGGCAAGAACCTGCTGGAGGCGGTATTGGGCCTGGGCCTGGACCTGCCCTATTTCTGCTGGCATCCCGCCATGGGTTCGATCGGTGCCTGCCGCCAGTGCGCGGTGGTGCAATACCAGAATGCCGAGGACGACCGCGGCCGTATCGTCATGGGCTGCATGACCCCGGTCAGCGACGGCGCCATTTTCTCCCTCGACGGGGACAAGGCGCGCGGTTTCCGCGAGGCCATCGTGGAATCGCTGATGCTCAATCACCCCCACGACTGCCCGGTGTGCGCAGAGGGCGGCGAGTGTCACCTGCAGGATATGACGGTCATGGTGGGCCACCGCGACCGGCATTACCGGGGACGCAAGAACACCCACCGCAACCAGTACCTGGGGCCGCTCATCCACCACGAGATGAACCGCTGCATCACCTGTTACCGCTGCACCCGCTTTTACCAGGACTATGCCGGGGGCACCGACCTGGCGGCACTGGCGGCCCACGACCACGTCTACTTCGGTCGCCACGAGGAGGGCGTGCTGCAGAGCGAGTTCGCCGGCAACCTGGTGGAGGTGTGTCCCACTGGCGTCTTCACCGACAAGACCCTGGTGCACGACTATACCCGCAAGTGGGACCTGCAGTCGGCGCCCTCGGTCTGCACCGGTTGCGCGGTGGGCTGTAACACCCTGCCCGGGGAGCGCTACGGCCGCCTGAAGCGGGTGCACAACCGCTTCAACGCCGAGGTCAACGGCTACTTCCTCTGCGACCGCGGCCGCTTCGGAGCCGGCTTCGTGAACCACGCGTCAAGGCTGGAGTACCCCGGTCTGAAAGACTCTGACGGGCGCTACAACGCCCTGGACCACCACGCCGCCCTCGACCGGCTGCGCCAGTGGTGCAGCGGGGCGACGCTGGCCGGCATCGGCTCGCCGCGGGCCTCGGTGGAAGCCAACTACCTGCTGCGGCGGCTGGTGGGCGGGGAGCGCTTCGCACCCGGCTTCGGCGTCCTCGAGCAGGGCCTGGTCAACCGGGCGCTGGCGCTGCAGCAGGAGAGCCGGGCCGTGCTGCCGGACCTGCGCAGCATCGAATCCGCGGACCTGGTCATTATTCTCGGTGAGGATGTCACCAATACGGCGCCGCGCATGGCCCTGGCCCTGCGCCAGAGCGTGCGCAACCGGGCCTACGAGATGGCCGCGGAACTGAACCTGGCGCCCTGGCAGGACGCCGCGATCCGCAACCTGGCCCAGGACCAGCGCAGCCCCCTGTACATAGCCACCACGGCCCGGACACCACTGGACGATGTCGCCACCGCACGCCTGAGTCTGGCGCCGGCCGGCATCGCCGCCCTGGGCGAGACGCTGGCCGCGGCGGTGCGCGGCGAAGACAGCGCGGATGAACACGTCCGGGCGGTACTGCCGCAGCTGCTGGCGGCAAAGCGGCCGCTCGTCGTCTCCGGCACCGGGGCCGGCAGTGCCGCGGTGCTGGACGCCGCGGCACAACTGGCCGACGCCCTGTGCCAGCGCGGCCAGCAGGCCATGCTCAGCCTGGTGGTGCCGGAAGCGAACAGCCTCGGCCAGGCCCTGCTTGCCGGGCCGGCCGCGCCCACCCTGGCGGACCTGGCACAGCAGGGCGGCGATACCCTGCTGGTACTGGAAAACGACCTGTTCCGGCGCGCGCCCGAAGCCGAGGTCACGGCCCTGCTGGCGGCCTGGGACAAGGTGATCGTCCTGGACGGGCTGGACAATCGCTGCACCTCGGCGGGCGACCTGGTACTGCCCAGTGCCAGCTTTGCCGAGAGCGAGGGCACCCTGGTCAGCCTGGAAGGCCGCGCCCAGCGCCACTTCCCGGTGTTCCCCCCTGCGGCGGAGCGCCACCCGGCCTGGTACTGGCTGCTGGCGGGGATGAAAGAGATGGGGCACTGCCCGGACCTGCACTACTTCGACGATATCACCGCCGCTTGCGCTGCCGAAATTCCCGCCCTGGCCGGTATCACGGCGGCGGCACCGGACCATCACTTCCGCAATGTCGGGGTGCGGATTCCGCGCCAGCCCCCCCGCTACAGCGGCCGCACCGCGATGCGGGCGAATATCTCGGTGCACGAACCGAAACAGCCCGAGGACGAGGAATCGGCCCTCGGCTACACCATGGAGGGCCTGAACCGCGACCAGCCCGGCGCCCTGCTGCCCTACGTCTGGTCTCCGGGTTGGAACTCCAACCAGTCCCTGCACCGGTTCCAGTCGGAGGTGGGCGGCCCCCTGCGGGGTGGCACCGCCGGGGTCAGGTTGCTGCAGCCGGGCGGGACCTCGCCGGGCGTGACCTCGCCGGGCGGGACCTCGCCGGGCGGAACCTCGCCGGGCGGGACCTCGCCTGCCCGAACCGCACCGCTCACTGCCAGCGCCGCGGCGGCGGAACAAGGGGCCAGCGGCGATTTTGAACTGGTGCCCAGGTACCGCATCTTCGGCAGCGACGAGCTCAGCGTGTTGAGCCCGGGTATCGCGGAGCTGGTGCTGCCGGCCTATATCGAACTGAACAGCGCGGCCGCCGCCGAACTGGGGGTGGCGGACGGTGATGGCGTCACCGTGGGGGACGGGCTGGCGACCCTGGAAGTGCGCATTGAGGACAGCCTGGCGCCGGGTTGCGCGGGCTATGCCGCCGGTCACCCGGGCACCGGTAACCTACAGCCCGGCCGCCGGCTCAAGCTGTCGCGCGCCACTGGCTGGCAGCGCCAGCGGCCCCAGGTGATCGGCAGCGACCGGGCGGGAGGTGACCGTGTCTGAGCTCGCCACTATCGCCTTCGGGCTGGCAATCATCCTGGCTGCGGTCGGGGGCGCCGCGGTACTGACCTGGTTCGAGCGCCGCCTGCTGGGCATCTGGCAGGATCGCTACGGCCCCAACCGGCTCGGGCCGTTCGGCGCGTTCCAGGTGGTGGCGGACATGCTCAAGCTGCTGACCAAGGACGACTGGGTCCCGCCCTTCGCCGACCGGGTGGTCTTCATCTTCGCCCCCACGGCTATCGTGGTGGCCATGATGCTGGGTTTCGCGGTGGTGCCCTTTGCCCCCGACCTGTACGTCATGGATATCAACATCGGCCTGCTGTTCTTCCTCGGTATGACCTCGCTGGCGGTGTACTCGGTCCTGTTGGGCGGCCTCGCGTCCAACAACAAGTACGCCCTGCTCGGCGGACTGCGTTCGGCGGCGCAGATGGTCAGCTACGAGGTCTTCATGGGCCTGTCCCTGATGGGCGTGGTGATGCTGGCCGGCTCTTTCAGCCTGCGCGACATCGTCGAGGCCCAGCGCGACCTCTGGTTCTGTATTCCCCAGGCCCTGGGCCTGTTCACGTTTCTGGTCGCCGGCATTGCTGAGAGCCACCGGCTGCCCTTCGATCTGCCCGAGGCGGAACACGAACTGACCGCGGGTTTCCATACCGAGTACGGCGGCATGAAATTCGCCATGTTCATGCTGGGCGAGTACCTGGGCCTGATCCTCATCTCCTGCATGATCACCACCCTGTTTTTTGGCGGCTGGCTCGGCCCCTGGCTGCCGCCGCTGCTGTGGTTCTGCCTCAAGGTCTTTTTCTTCATCTGCTTTTTCATCCTGCTGCGGGCGGCGATACCGCGGCCGCGCTACGACCAGCTCATGTCCCTGGGCTGGAAGTACATGCTGCCGCTGACCCTGCTCAACCTGTTGCTGACCGGCGCCATCGCGCTGGCCATGGGGGGACGCTGACATGCTGCAGGCCATCGCCAGTCAACTGCGTACCATCTGGACCATCCTGCAGCACACCTTCAGCCGCGCGGAGACTGTCGAGTACCCGGAACAGAAACCCTACCTGGCGCCGCGCTACCGCGGCCGCATCGTACTGACCCGCGACCCCGACGGCGATGAACGCTGTGTCGCCTGCAACCTCTGCGCGGTGGCCTGCCCCGTGGATTGCATCGCCCTGCAGCAGGGCGTGCGCGAGGACGGCCGCTGGTACCCGGAGTTTTTCCGGATCAACTTCTCGCGCTGCATCATGTGCGGCATGTGCGAGGAGGCCTGCCCGACCAACGCCATCCAGCTGACCCCGGATTTCGAGATGTGCGAGTACAACCGGCAGAACATGGTGTACGAGAAGGAGCATCTGCAGATCGACGGTACCGGCAAGTACCACGACTACAACTTCTACCGCGTGTCCGGCCTGGCCATTGCCGGCAAGGATAAGGGCGAGGCCCTGAACGAATCGGAACCCATCGACGTGCGGAGCCTTCTGCCATGATGCCGCTGGTGCTGTTCTATATCGCTGCCGCGGTGGCCCTGGTGGCCACCGTTCTAGCCCTGACCCGCAGCAATGCGGCCCACGCCCTGATTTACCTGATCGTATCCCTGCTGGCGGTGGCGGTGACCTTTTTCCTGATGGGTGCGCCCTTCGCCGCGGCACTGGAGATCGTCATCTATGCCGGCGCCATCATGGTCCTGTTCGTGTTCGTGATCATGATGCTCAATATCGGCGAAGCCGGCGTTGCCCGGGAACGGCAGTGGCTGGCCCCGCGCAACTGGCTGGTACCGGGCATTCTGGCCGGCCTGCTGCTGCTCGAACTGCTGCTGGCCCTGGGACACAGCCACGGCAGCACCCTGGGCACAGAGGTGACGCCGAAGACCGTCGGCCTGACCCTGTTCGGCCCTTATGTACTGGCGGTGGAGATCGCCTCCATGCTGCTGCTGGCCGGTCTGGTGGGAGCCTACCACCTGGGACGGCGGTTTATCGTCCGGCGCGGGGGGCGTGATTGATGGACGGCCTGCAGATTCCAATCCACCACGTGCAGATCCTGGCCGGGCTGCTGTTCAGCTGCGGCCTGCTGGGCCTGACCCTGCGGCGCAATATCATCTTCATGCTGATGTCGCTGGAAGTCATGCTCAATGCGGCGGCGCTGGCTTTCGTGGCCGCGGGCGCCCGCTGGGGCCAGCCGGACGGGCAGATCATCTTCATGCTGATCCTGTCGGTGGCGGCCGCTGAGGTCGCGGTCGGCCTGGGTCTGGTATTGCAGATCCAGCGCCGCTTCAAAACGCTGGACATGGACAGTGCCAGGAGGTTGCGCGGCTGATGAGCGTCCTGGCCCTGATTCCCCTCTTCCCCCTGGCCAGTGCCGCGCTGCTCATGGCCAGCACCGGCAGGATGCCGCGTCTGCTGGCGGCCTGCCTGGGCGCCGGTTCCGTCGGCCTGTCCGCACTGTGCGTCGCGGTGTTGGCCGGTGATTTCCTCGCCGACGGGCAGGTGCTGAGGGAGACCCTGTGGACCTGGATGGCGGTCGGCGGGTTCAGCCCCGGCATCGCCTTTTATGTGGATGGCCTGACCGTGGTGATGATGTCCGTAATCACCGGGGTCGGCTTCCTGATTCACCTGTACTCCGTGGAGTTTATGTGGGACGACGACTCTTTCGCCCGCTACTTCGCCTACATGAACCTGTTTGTGGCCTCGATGCTGGTGCTGGTCATGGCCGACAACCTGCTGCTGCTTTATCTGGGCTGGGAAGGGGTAGGACTCTGCTCCTACCTGCTGGTGGGTTTCTGGTATCGCGACCCGGCCAACGGGGCGGCCGCGCGCAAGGCCTTCGTGGTCACCCGGGTGGGCGACACCGCCATGGCCCTGGGCCTGTTCCTGGCTTTCACCGAACTGGGCACCCTCGACATCCAGGCCCTGGTGGTCGCCGCCAACAGCGAGTGGCAGGTGGGTGACAGCCTGCCCATCCTGGTCACCGCCCTGCTATTGGGCGGGGCGGTGGGCAAATCCGCACAACTGCCGCTGCACACCTGGCTGCCCGACGCCATGGCCGGCCCGACCCCGGTCTCGGCCCTGATCCACGCCGCTACCATGGTCACTGCGGGGGTCTACCTGATCGCCCGCACCCACGGCCTGTTCCTGCTTGCTCCCCCGACCCTGGAAGCGGTGGCCTGGGTGGGGCTGGCGACCCTGCTGCTGGCGGCCTTCACCGCGCTGGCCCAGCACGATATCAAACGCATCCTGGCTTACTCCACCATCAGCCAGATCGGTTACATGTTCCTGGCGCTGGGCGTCGGCGCGTTTTCCGCCGGCGTCTTCCACCTGATGACCCACGCGTTCTTCAAGGCGCTGCTGTTCCTGGCCGCGGGGGCGGTGATTCACTGCCTCCACCACGAGCACAATATCTTCCGCATGGGCGGGCTGCGCACCCGGCTGCCGGTGGTGTTCTGGAGCTTCCTGATCGGCTCCGCGGCCCTCGCCGCCCTGCCCTTCACCTCGGGTTTTTTCTCCAAGGACGCCATCCTGCTGGCCGCCTGGGAACAGGCCGATAGCGGTATCTGGTTGTGGCTGGGCGGCCTGCTCGGTGCGCTGCTGACCGCGATATACAGTTTCCGTCTGGTGTTCATCGTCTTTTTCGGCGCGGCGCAAACGGAACCCGACCGGCAGCCGGGCTGGAAAATGGCCGGGCCGCTGGCCCTGCTGTGCCTGTTGTCCATCGGCGGCGGCTGGATCGCCCTGCCACTGGCGGGGGTCTTCCCCCAGGCAGAGAGTGGCGAACTGAATCACACGGTGGAGTATATCGGCATCGCCGTACCGCTGGTCGGCCTCGCCATTGCCTACCTGCTGTTCCTGGGCCGGCAGCTATCCATCGACACCCTGGTACAGAGCCCGGGCGGGCGCCGCCTGAAGGACTTCCTGTATCGCGGCTGGCGCGTCGACGACCTGTACGACCTGTTGCTGGTCAGTCCCTTCAGGACCCTGGCGCGCTGGCTGCGCGGTGAGCCGGTGGACGGCCTGTACAACGCCCTGGTCCACGCCAGCCACTGGGGCCACCGGTGGTTGAACGCGCTGCAGACCGGCGCGCTGCGGTTTTACGCCACATCGGTGGTATTCGTCCTGGTACTGCTCCTGGCGGTCATGTTGAGGAACTCCGCATGAGTATGCTCTACCTGATCCTGCTGCTGCTGGTCGCCGGCCTTGCAGCCTGGTGGTCAGAGCGCCTGAACACGCACTATCCGCGGCGCCTGTCGCTGGCCGCCATCGTACTGGCACTGCTCTACCTGCTGGCGATCGTCAACGATCTGCCGCCCGATCGTTTCAGCCTGACGCCGGCCGCCAGCAACCCGGAAAGCTGGCTCATGCACCTGCGCATTGACTGGATTCCGCGATTTGGCATCGCCCTGGAACTGGCCATGGACGGGCTCAGCCTGCTGCTCCTGTTGCTGACCCTGTTGCTGGGGATCGTCGCGGTGGCGGCCTCCTGGGAGGAAGTGGACTACAAGCCGGGCCTGTTCCAGGCCAACCTGTTGTGGACCCTGGCCGGGGTATGCGGGGTATTTCTCGCCCTGGACCTGGTGCTGTTCTTCCTGTTCTGGGAAGTCATGCTGATCCCGATGTACCTGCTGATTGCCATCTGGGGTCACGAGAACCGCGGCTACGCGGCCATGAAGTTCTTCATTTTCACCCAGGTATCCGGCCTGCTGATGCTGCTGTCTATCGTGATACTGGGCTGGCAGGCCAGCGCCGGTATGGGCCACCTGAGCTTCAGTTACTTCGACCTGCTGGGTACGCCGCTGTCGCCGCGCACGGCAATGCTGGTCATGCTGGGTTTTTTCCTCGCCTTCACCGTCAAGCTGCCGGGCTTTCCGTTCCACACCTGGTTGCCTGACGCCCATACCCAGGCGCCCACTGCCGGCAGCGTCCTGCTGGCCGGCATCCTGCTGAAGACCGGCGCCTACGGCCTGTTGCGTTTCTGTATCCCGCTGTTCCCGGAGGCCTCCATGCAGTTTGCCCCGGTGGCCATGGCCCTGGGCGTGGCCGGGGTGCTGTACGGGGCGGTGCTGGCGTTTGCGCAGCGCGATTTCAAGCGCCTGGTGGCCTACTCCAGTGTCAGTCACATGGGTTTCGTGTTGCTGGGCCTGTATGCCTGGAACACCCTCGCCCTGCAGGGCGCGGTCATGCAGATGGTCGCCCACGGAGTGAGCACCGCCGCCCTGTTCATGATGGCCGGGGCGCTGCAGCACCGCCTGCACAGTCGCGATATGACTACCATGGGCGGCCTCTGGCACCAGGCCCCGCGCATGGGTGCCTGCGCGATGTTTTTCGCCGTGGCCTCCCTTGGTCTGCCCGGACTGGGTAATTTCGTGGCCGAGTTCCTGGTGCTCGCCGGCCTGTTCGCGGTGCAGCCCTGGGTGACCGCAGCGGCAGCGCTCGGCCTGATCACCGCCGCGATCTACGCCCTGTGGATGATGCAGCAGACCTTCCAGGGCACGCCTGACCAGGAGCGCCAAATGGCGGACTTCGGACCGCGGGAAATGCTCACCATGGTCGCCATGATGCTGGCCCTGTTATGGCTGGGGCTGTACCCGCAACCGGTGCTGGACCTGGCGCAACCGGTGCTCGACAGTCTGCATCCGCTGGTCACGGGCAGTCGCGAGTTCGCCGGGGTGGCGCTGTGACCGCGGCCGGGTTCCAGGCCCTGCTGCCACTGCTGTTACTGGGTGGCGGCGCCACGCTGATGATGCTGCAGATCGCCTTCGTGCGCGGGATTGCGACGACCACGGCGCTGGCGGTATTCACCCTCGGGCTCGCGGCCGCCTCGGCAGTGCCCGCCGGGCAGGTCGGTGCCATGCCGGTAACACCACTGCTCTATGCCGATCAACTGGCGCTGCTGCTCTGCATCCTGTTCTGCCTGGCCGGGGCGGCGACCGTGCTGCTGTCCGCAGAGTACCTGCAGAACCGGGGTGATCAGCCGGAGGAGTACTTTCTGTTACTGGTACTCGCCACCCTGGGCGCCTGTGTCATGGCCTACTCGGCTCACCTGGCCTCCCTGTTGCTGGGACTGGAGTTGTTGTCCATCGCCCTGTATGCGCTGATCGCCTACCCCGACCGCTCCATCCTGCCGCTGGAGGCCGCGATCAAGTACCTGGTACTGTCCGGTGCCACCTCCGCCATCCTGCTGTTCGGTTTTGCTCTGCTCTACGGCGCGACCGGCAGCCTCCAGTTCAGCGAGATGGGAGCGGCACTGGCGGCACAGTACGGCAGCGACCGCCTGCCCATGATTGCCGCCGCCATGGTGCTGGTCGGCCTGGCCTTCAAATTGTCCCTGGTGCCCCTGCACCTGTGGACAGCGGACGTCTACGACGGCGCCCCGGCACCGGTGGCCGGTTACCTTGCCTCGGTCGCGAAGGCGGCCGCGTTCGTGGTCCTGTTGCGCCTGGTCCTGCAGCTGGACCTGTTGCGCTATGAGGTATTGATCCAGTGCACGGGGCTGCTCGCTATCCTCAGCATGCTGGCCGGCAACCTGCTGGCCCTGCTGCAAACCAATCTGAAACGTATGCTGGCCTTCTCTTCCATCGCCCACGTCGGCTACCTGACTATCATCCTGATGGCCACCCTGACCGGCGGCCGGCCGGACCTGAGCACCGAGGCCCTGGTGTTCTACCTGATTGCCTACACCATCACCACCCTGGCCGCCTTTGCCCTCCTGACCTGGTTGTCGGTGGGCCAACCGGACCAGGACCGGGTGGAATTGCGCGAACTGACCGGGCTGTTCTGGCGCCAGCCGCTGGCCGCCTGCCTGATGCTGGTCGCCATGCTGTCGCTGGCCGGCATTCCTCTGACCGCCGGTTTTATCGCCAAGTTTTATATTTTCGGCGTGGCGGTCGCGGGCGCCAACTGGATCCTGCTCGGCGCATTGATCCTGGGCAGCGGCATCGGCATTTATTACTACCTGCGGGTGGTCTATTTCATGACTCTGGAGCCGGAGGTGGCGGACAGCCACCCCACGGTGCCGGACAGCGGCTGGATCCACCCGGTTCTGAGCTGCGCACTGATCGCCGGCGTACTGCTGCTGGGTACCCTGCCGCAACCACTGCTGGCGTATTTAAGGTCTATACTCTGAGCGGGGGAGAGACCATAACAAGGAGGCAGGTATGCTGAAATCCGTTAATTTGCGGGACTACATGCTGACCAGACCGGTCAAGGTAAAGCCCGAAGACAACGTTCTCGACGCCATGCAGGTCATCATTGACAACAAGGTATCCGGCGTGTGCGTGGTGGATGCGGAGGACACCCTGGTCGGCATCCTGTCCGAACTGGATTGCCTGCGCGCCGTGCTGGGGGCGATCTACAACGAGGGCGGTGTCGGCCAGGTACGCGACTACATGGCCAGCGATAACCTGGTGGTGGCACACCCCAATGAAGACATCGTCGATGTAGCACAGGATATGCTGCTGAAAAACAAGCGCCGGCGACCGGTGGTGGAAAACGGCAGGCTGGTGGGCCAGATTACCTGCCGCCAGTTGCTGAGTGCAGTGAAGAAGTTTCGCAGCTGATTGATCGCCGCCGGGCCTGAAGCGGCCCGGCCTGCACGACCTGTCGCGGCCCGACCGATCGTGGCGCGGCCCGACCTGCGCGGCCCGGCCTGCGCGGCCCGGCATACACAAACGGGGCAAAAAAACCAGATCGCATTGTCGCCGCCGCTGGCGCATAATCCGCCCGGTTGTAATTCAGAAGCTGTTACCCGCCAGAAGACACACTATGAATAAATCCATTTCCCTGCGCATTGCGGAAGAGCTGGCCGTGCGCGAAGCCCAGGTGGACGCGGCCATCAAACTGCTGGACGATGGCGCCACGGTGCCCTTTATCGCCCGCTACCGCAAGGAGGTGACCGGTTCGCTGGACGACACCCAGTTGCGGCAGCTGGCGGAGCGCCTGCACTACCTGCGCGAGTTGGAAGAACGCCGCACCATCATCCTGGCGAGCATCGAGGAGCAGGGCAAACTGGATGAGGGCTTGCGCCAGGCGCTGCTCGACGCCGGGACCAAGACCCGCCTGGAAGACCTGTACCTGCCGTACAAGCCGAAACGCCGCACCCGGGCAGAGATCGCCCGGGAGGCAGGCCTGGCACCACTGGCCGAGGCCCTGCTGGCGAACCCGGAGTTGGATCCGGCCGGCAGCGCGGCGGACTACCTCAATGAGGAGGCGGGTTTTGGCGACGCCAAAGCGGTCCTGGACGGGGCGAAACAAATCCTCATGGAGCGTTTCGCCGAGGACGCCGACCTGTTGCAGCAGGTGCGCACATTCCTGCAGCAGCACGCCCTGCTGGCGGCCCGGGTGATTCCCGGCAAGGAACAGGACGCCGCGAAATTCACCGACTACTTCGAACACAACGAAGCGCTGGCCAGGGTGCCTTCGCACCGGGCCCTGGCCATGTTCCGGGGCCGCAATGAGGGCTTCCTGACCCTCAGCCTGGTGATGGATGCCGAGGAACAACCAGGCGATTCCCATCCCTGCGAGCCCATGATTGCGGACCGGTTCGGCGTCTGTCACCAGGGTCGACCGGCGGACGACTGGCTGGCGGAGTGTGTGCGGTGGACCTGGCGGGTCAAACTGCTGACCCATGTGCAGACCGACCTGCTGGGCCAGTTGCGCGAACGCGCGGAGCAGGAAGCCATCCGGGTATTTGCCGACAACCTCAAGGATCTGCTGCTGGCCGCGCCGGCCGGTCCCCGCGCCACCATCGGGCTGGATCCCGGCCTGCGCACCGGGGTGAAGCTGGCGGTGGTGAACGCCACCGGCAAGGTGCTGGATCACGGCGCAATCTTCCCCAACCCACCACAGAAGCGGGCCCGCGAGGCGGAGTCGGCCCTGCTGGATTTCATCCGGCGCCACGGCGTGGAACTGATCGCCATCGGCAACGGCACCGCCAGCCGCGAGACCGATCAGTTCGTTGGCGATGTGCTGCGCCGTCACCCGGACCTGGCGGTCCGTAAAGTGATGGTGAACGAGGCCGGGGCCTCGGTGTACTCGGCCTCGGAGTTCGCAGCACAGGAGTTTCCGGACCTGGACGTGACCATCCGCGGTGCCGTGTCCATCGCCCGGCGGCTGCAGGACCCGCTGGCAGAACTGGTCAAGATCGAGCCGAAGTCCATCGGCGTGGGCCAGTACCAGCACGACGTCAGCCAGGTGCAACTGGCACGGCAACTGGACGCGGTGGTGGAGGACTGCGTGAACGCCGTGGGCGTGGACGTGAATACCGCTTCGATACCCCTGCTCGCACGGGTGTCCGGCCTGAGCCAGGGCATTGCCGCCAATATTGTCGCCCTGCGCGACCAGCAGGGGCGTTTCTCCTCGCGCGAAACACTCAAATCGGTGCCGCGCCTGGGCGCCAGGACCTTCGAACAGGCGGCGGGCTTCCTGCGCGTCATGGACGGCGATAACCCGCTGGACGCCAGCGCGGTGCACCCCGAGTCCTATGCGGTGGTAGAGCGGATTGCGCGTCGGCAGGGCAGGGAACTGCGCAGCGTGATCGGCGACAGCGATTTTCTTGGCAAACTCGACCCGGCAGATTATACCGACGAGCGCTTCGGCCTGCCGACGGTGCGGGACATTCTCGGCGAACTGGCCAAACCGGGCCGGGACCCACGGCCCGAATTCCGGGTCGCCGAATTCCGCGACGGGGTGGAAAGCCTGTCCGACCTGCGCGAGGACATGGTGCTGGAGGGCACGGTCAGCAACGTGACCAACTTCGGCGCCTTTGTGGATATCGGTGTACACCAGGACGGGCTGGTCCACATCTCGGCCCTGTCGGACAAATTCGTGAAGGATCCGCGCGAGGTGGTCAAGGCCGGCGACATCGTCAGGGTCAAGGTGCTGGAGGTCGATCCGCAGCGCAAGCGCATTGCCCTCAGCATGCGGCTCGGCGACAAGGCGGGAGCCCACTCCACCGCCCGGCCGGACACGAAGGGCAAGCGCAGTAGCAGCGCCAGAAGCGGCCAGGGAGACCGGCGCGGGTCAGGTGGCGCGGGCGGCAATACCACCCTGGCAGCGGCGTTTTCCAGGGCGAAAAAAGGCCGTTAGCCAGTGCCCGTCCGGAAACGCAGGTGTTCGTCATACCCGCTTGCACGGGCATGAGGGGAGGGATTCAGAGCTTGATCGCCGCCATATTGATGCCGTAGGCCTCGGGCTTGAGACTGGCGACGATTTCCAGCGGCTTGCCGCCAGCGGTTCTGGTTTCCTTCTTCAGGTCGAGCATTCGCGATTTCGGCAGCGGGTGCTTTTCCGCATCCAGCATCACCATCACCTGCGGCCGCAGGCGCTGGGTGCGGTATTGCGCCACCACCACGGCCACCTCACCGGACGACAGCTCCACCAGTGAGCCCGCCGGGTAGATACCGACGGCCTGGATAAACTCTTCGACCAGTTCCGGCTGGAAGTCTATGCCCTTGCGCTCGTTCAGCAGCTTGATCGCGCTGATCGGTGTAATCGCACTGGCATAGGGGCGGTGGCTGGTTACCGCGTCGTAGCAATCCACGATGGCCGCAATGCGGGCGAACACGGGAATGGCACTGCCGCTGAGCCCCGCCGGGTAGCCGGACCCGTCGTGGCGTTCGTGGTGGTGGGCTATCATGTCCAGCACGTCCTGGTTCATCAGGCCGGTCTCGCGGATCATCTCCACTCCCAGGGAAACGTGACTGCGAACCTTCTCGTAGTCATCCTCGGTCAGGGGCCGGTCGGTCGACAACAGCTCCGGTTCCAGGCACAACTTGCCCACGTCGAACAGGAGCCCGCCGATGGCCAGCGAGCGCAGGTCGGATTTTGGCAGGCCCAGCTGCCGGCCCAGGGCCACGGACCAGATGGCGGTACCCAGGGAATGCTGGTAGGTATAGGCGTCCTGCTGCTTCAGGAGCGCCAGCCAGATACAGGCGTCGGGGTTGCGCAGGATGCTCTCGATTATCGGCTCGACGGCCTTCCGGACCCGCACCACATCCAGCCCGTCTCCCCGGCTGGCCTGGTCGAAAATCTCGTCGACACCCCGGGAAAGTTCGGCCACGGCCTTCTCCGCCTGGGGAAATTCGACGTTCCAGGCGACCTGGTCCTCATGGGGCTTCAAATTACGGCCGGTGAACAACTGCTGCTTGGTCTGGCGCGGCTGGGACCTGACCTTACGCTTGATGGTGGATTCGTCCAGCTTGCTGCGGCGACTGTCCACATACACGAACTCGCAGTGCTCGCGCAGCTTCTTGATGTCGTCGTAACTCTCGATCATGAAGCCCTGGAGCAGAAACGGGGTTTCCAGCCAGGGGCGATCGAGATTCGATACATACATCCCAAGCTCCAGGTCGTGGGTGTATATTTTCTGTACTTCCAGCATGTCTGCCGACTTCCCTACCAGGACCACTGTTAAGCCTAGCCGATTATATAGAACTTCGTGCAAGCACACAGTGTGAACCAGTTCACAGCTGCGGCGATAGTTATATCACGTAAAATGTGGCTTTTGTTGATGCGGCACGTGCACATTGCAAACTTGCACCGGCCGGGGCTTGCGGGCACAGTTACGGATTATCCCTCGCCCCGGAGAGCCCGCCAATGCAACAGCTCACTGAATTGGATGCCATGTTCATCCAGCAGGAGAGCAACCGCACCCCCATGCATATCAGCCCGGTCATCTTCTACGACCAGTCCACCCTGGGGGGCGACAAGGTCCGCTTCAAGGACATATTGACCTGTTTCGAGCGCAACCTGCACAAATCGCGGATATTCCGCCGGCGACTGGCGGGTGGCGCCCTGGGCCTGGATACGCCCTACTGGGTGGAGGACGGCCATTTCGACCTGGAATTTCACGTGCGCCACATCGCCCTGCCGAAACCCGGTGACTGGCGCCAGTTGTGTATCCTGCTGGCGCGCCTGCACTCTCGCGGCCTGGACATGCGCCGGCCGCTGTGGGAAGCGTATGTGATCGAAGGGCTGAATAACGTCGAGGGCCTGCCGGAGAACAGCTTCGTTTTGATGCTGAAAGTGCATCATGCGGCAATCGACGGGGTCTCCGGCGCAGAGATCATCACCGCAATACACAGCCTGACCGACGAACGCCTGCCGCCGAGGGTGCCGGATGACTGGCAGCCGGAGCGTAACCCCTCGCCCTGGCAGGTCTGGTCCAGGGCCTACGTCAACAACCTGAAGCGCCCCCTGAAACTGGTTGAAACCGTGGGCGAAATGATACCCGCCGCCCTGCGCGCGCAACAGTTGAAGCGGGACGAGGATCAGGCGGACAGGCCCGCCATGGTCCGCACCCGCTTCAATGCCCGGGTCAGCGGCCAGCGGGTGACCGACGGCATCGTACTGGACCTCGACGAGGTCAAGGCAATCAAGCGCGAGGTCGATGGCAGCACGGTGAATGACGTGATCGTTGCCGTGGTCGGTGGCGGCCTGCGCAAATACCTGGAGGCCCACGGCGAATTGCCCGCGGACAGTCTCGCCTGTGGCGCGCCGATCAATGTGCGCAAGGAACGCAACGCCGACTCCGCTGGCAACCAGGTGGGCATGATGACCCTCGACCTGGCAACCGACGTCGAACAACCCCTGAAGCGACTGCAGGTCGTGAGCCGGCATGCGCAGGAATCCAAGGCCTACACGGAAGCCATCGGCGCCAGCGCCCTGATGGATGTCACCAGCAGCCTCACCCCCCAGATCCTGGGCCTGGGCATGCGGGCCGCGGTGGAGGCAGCCCTGCACTCGGATATCGGCCTGCCCGTCCACACGGTGGTGTCCAATGTACCGGGACCGCAGGTGCCGCTGTACCTGGCGGGGGCGCGGGTTCATATGATGATGGGCATGGGACCGGTGCTGGATATGGCCGGCTTGTTTCACGGCGTCATCAGCGCCGCCGGCAAGATCACCATCAACGCCACCGCCTGCCGCGAGTTAATGCCTGACCCGGGGTTCTACCGCGAATGCCTGCAATCCGCCTACGACGAACTGCGCGACGCCGCCCTCGGCTGAGCGACCACGCCGGGCCTTACCAATTGTACCCGGCGGCGCGCAACAGCAGGCTGAAACCCTCCTGCCCGGCAAGCCGTGCCCGCACCCAGGGCAGGCAGTTTTCCAGCAAACCCGGGGTGCTGTAGAGCAGCGGCAGTGCGGCCACCGCGACATCACCCTGGGAGGTCAGGTTCAACAGGTGGCGTTCGCCGTCGTCCAGGGGAGTCATCGACAGGCCGGGCCAGTCAACCCGGACCCCGTGCCGTTGCTGTTCTTCGATCAGCCGGGTGACCTGCGCCAGTTCGGTCACCAGCTGCTCACACAGCAGGCGCGCCTGGCCCGGATCGGTCTCCGCGCCGAACTGCAACTGCAGGCCGAGATAGGCACAACGCGGCCCGTCGCGGGTAAAACTCCAGGCTGGGCGCACGCCACCCGCGGTCAGCGGAATGGGCTCAGCGCCGGGGTACTGCAGGGTCAATTCCCGGCAAAGCTGGCGACTGCAGAAGGCCTGTAACAGCCGCTGCTCAAAGGCCCGCTGCTGCGCGGCCCGCGGGTGCGCCAGCAGCACCACCTGCGCCCCGGTATCCACCGCCACCGTATCGCCGTCATGGATTCGCAGCGCCGGTTCCGCACCCTGCTCCAGGGACTGCAGCACGGTCAACAATTGTTCCGCGTAGGCCTCCACTGCCGCCGCCCAGTCGAGCAGCTTGGCCTGCCCGTCGCTGTCCGCCGCCTCCCGCCGCGCCAGGTCAGCCTCGGCCAGCAGGGTCTCTACCAGTTCGGTCAGGGCCAGCGCGGCGAATTGCGTCCGGGTCGCGGCCGGGGCCGCGGCCAGGGCCTCCACCGTGCGCAGGTAACGGCTGGCGTCGGGAGCGGACTGCAGGAGCTGGTCCGTCCGAGACTCATCCGCCCGGGACAGGGGCGAGCACAACAGCAACAGCAGGGTGAGGCAGCAACAGAAACGCACGGGTCAGCTCCGGTCAGGGCAGGCGGAAAGCCACCAGGTAATCGCCCGGCTCTGCGCCCATCCGACTGTGTCCACCGGCGGCGATAACCAGGTACTGGCGCTCGCGCCCGTCCACCTCTTTGACACTGTAGGTCATCGGTGTCGCCAGCGGCGCGGCCGGCAGGCGCGCCTGCCACAGGGTCTCGCCGGTCCGGCTGTCGAGGGCGCGCACGGCGTGCTCCCAGGCGCCGCCGGCAATCAACAGGCCCGAGGCGGTCAACAGCGGCCCCCCCACGCCGGGCACGCCCCAGGCCAGCGGCAGGGGTACGGGGCTGATGTCGCGGACAGTCCCGTGCGGAACCTGCCACAGCTGCTGCCCGGCGGCAATATCGATCGCGGTCAGGGTGCCCCAGGGCGGCGCGATGCAGGGCAGGCCCAGGGGCGACAGCAGGGGTTCCCGCTGCATGCCCCAGGGCTGGCCGCGCTGGCGGGCCGTCTCGCCGCGGAAATCACCGCCGCCCGTGGCATCCAGTTCCGCCCTCGACACCAGCCGCACGCGAAACGGGATATTGGAACTGCGCGCCGCTATCAGGCCCCGCTCCGCGTCCACCGCCACCCCGCCCCAGTTGATGCCACCCGCATTCCCCGGCGCCACCACCGTCCACTGCTCGGTGACCGGGGTGAATACCGGGCCCAGCCGGGACTCCGCCAGCAGCTCAGCGCACTGTCCGCGGTCCCAGAAGGTAAGCCCCCAGGCATCCTCCTCGCCCGTCACCTCACGCGCAACCCGGTACGCGGGCGGCGGCACGGGCTGGCGCGGGGATAGCTGTTGCGCAAGCGGCCCCTCACGGGGAACCTCCCGGTCCTGCGGCTTGACCAGGGGCTGCCCGGTCAGCCGGTCCAGCACGAAGACAAAGCCCATCTTGGTGCCCTGCACCAGGGCCGGCACCCTGTGGCCGTCGACCTGCAGGTCCGCCAGGGCCGGCTGGCTGGCCACGTCGTAATCCCAGAAATCGTTGCGCACCGTCTTGAAATGCCACACCCGCTCACCGCTGGAGGCGCGCAGCGCCACCACCGCGGAGCCGTAATAGTCCATGTCCGGCTCGCCACCGCGGAAATAATCCGGCGCCGGGTTGCCGGTGGCCAGGAACAGCAGGTCTCGGTCCTGGTCCACCACCATCGGCGCCCAGACATTGGGGGTACCCAGCGCATAGCCGGCGGGGCTGACCGGCTGTCGCCGGTGGTCGAAATCCGGTGGCGCCAGGTCCCAGGCCCAGGCCAGTTTCCCCCCGCGGGCGTCATACGCCCGCACCACGCCACTGGGTGCGTCGCTGCGGGAACCGTCGGCGATCGAGCCGCCGACAATGACGAGGTCTCCCGCCACCACCGGTGGCGAGGTGTGCTGGTATTCTCCGGGCCACTCCCGGTCACCGACGCCGGTCCCGAGATCGACGATACCACCGTGGCCGAAACCGTCGCAGGGGCTGCCGGTCTCGAGATCCAGGGCGATCAGGCGCGCGTCATTGGTCGCGGTGAATATACGCGACGAGCAGTGCCCGCCCCGGCCTCCCTGCCACTGTGCCACACCCCGGCATACCATCTGGTTGGCGTACTGTGCGTGCACGGCGGGTTCGGCGTTGTAGCGCCACAGCGTCTCACCGCTGGCCGGGTCCAGCGCGAGCACACTGTTGAAAGGGGTGCAGTACACCAGCTTGTCGCCGGCGGTGATCGGCGTCACCTCGTGGGCGATCTCTACCCCCTGGTCCAGTTGCTGCCGGGTCGGCACATCGCCACTGCGGTGCACCCACGCCAGCTCCAGCTGCTGCACGTTGTCCGGGGCGATCTGCGCCAGCGACGAGAAGCGGCTGCCGCTGCCACCGCCGTATTCGGGCCAGCCCGTGAGCACCTCCGCTGCCCCGGTGGCGCTGGCCGCGACCACGGCCGACAGCAGCAGCGACCGGTATAAAACTCCCGGCCAGCGGTGTGGATTGTCGATACGCATTACTCTATCGTAGGCGAATAACCCCCCGGTCTCCACGGCGCGGCGCAGGATACAAACATCCCGGTGTTCCAATACTATCTCCACTTCGAATACTGGATCGCGGTAAGCCAGCTGGTGCTGGCCATGCTCGGCATGGGAGCCACCCTGAAATTCCGGGACTTTGCCGCCGTACTGGCCAACCCCTGGGCGATCAGTGTGGGGGTCCTGGTGCAACTGCTCGCCGTGCCCCTGCTGGCGGCCCTGTTCCTGGCCCTGCTGCCCCTCGACACCGGGGTCGCCATCGGCCTGGCCATGTGCGCTGCGATTCCCGGTGGCACCGTTTCCAACGTCCTGACCTTTATCGGCCGCGGCCACGTGGCCCTGTCCATCGCGCTGACCGGGGTCACCACGCTGGGCTGCCTGGTCACGACCCCGGTCGTACTGGGATTTCTGATTGCACAGCACATGCCGGCGGATTTCAGTATGCCCGCCGCCAGGATTGCTCTGGAAATCGGCCTGGCCCTGCTGCTGCCCCTGTTACTGGGCATGGCGGTACTGGTCCTCTGGCCCGGCCGCGCGGCGGGTTTCTCGAGGGCCTGTATCCGCGCCTCACTGGCCCTGATCCTGGTCATCGCGGTGGGCGCGCTCGGTTCCGGGCGGGTCGACCTGCTGGCCTTCGGCCCCTACAACATGGGCATCACCCTGCTGTTCCTGCTGGCACTGGCGGCGGGCTCCTGGGTGCTTCCGCGCAGCCTGGGCCTGGTGTCGCGCGACGTTACCGCAATCAATATCGAGGTGACGGTGCGCAACAGCAGCCTGGGCGTGATGATCGCCGCGTCGATGTTTCCCGCCACCGCAGGGAACGACCCGGTCGGCGCGAATGTCCTGTTCACGGTGCTGATCTATGGCGGTTCGGCCCTGCTGGCAGGCCTGGCCATGGTGCGGGTCCACAGTCGCCTGAACCGGACCCAGCCGGTAGGAAGTTGAGCCGATCGACTCAGTCGGGCGGCGCCCCGGAGAAATCCATGCGCAGGCGCGTGAGCTTCAGGGATTTGATACGCCAGGTGCCGTCCACTTTTTCATAGGTCTCGTGGTAGTGGCCAAAGCCGTGCAGTTCGCTGCCGTCCGGCCAGCGCAGCATGTCCTCCATGGCCCAGATACCCCGCGCGGTTGCAGCCGAGGTCAACTCGATTTCCGGCGTATGGCCGTGGTGGACCGTCAGGACATCGCCGATCGCTTCCTGCAGAAACGCGATGCACTCGTCGCCGCCCCGCAGCACGCCACCGCCCGAGTCACGGCTATCCATTTCGATATCGTCACAGAACTGGGCCCGCATGCCCGACCAGTCCTTGCTGTCCATGGTGCGAAAATAACGTGCCTTGAGCTGCTTGATCGCCTCGATCTCTGCCAGTGCCGCTGTCACCCGTTACGCCCCCCTGTCAGCTAGATCCGCGTAAACGAAGGATCATGCCGCTTCAGCGATTGTGATTATATGCGGCGGTAATCTGCTCCGCCCCCAGGATGGCTTCGTACTGCTCGCACATCGCCTCGAGATTGATCAGGTAGATCTTCCCGTAACGCAAATCGACACAGCCTTCTTCCATCAGCGCTTTAAGCTCCTTGTTGACCGTCTGGCGGGAGGCGCCCAGCATCCTGCCCAACTCTTCCTGCGAAATGCCGATGTAGAGTGCCCCCGCCTCATCCCGGATCCCATGGCTCTGGGCCAGCCGGTACAAATGCAGGGTCAGGCGCTGGTGCAGGGACAGGCCACTGGCTTCCGCGTTCAGCCCATAGGCCCAGCGCAGGCGGCGGCAAAGCGTGAGCATGACCTGGCGGGAGAACTCCGGGTAGGTCTCGACCAGGTAGTCAAAGTCCGCTTTGCGCAGCACCCGAACCAGGCTGTCGGTCGTGGCCACCACGTGGCTGACCCGCGGCAGGCCATCGATCAGCCCCATCTCACCCACGCAGTCGCCGGGACGAAACTCGGCCGCGACGAACTCCCGGCCATCCACCGAGTAATTGCAGAGTTTCACCCCACCGGTGATCAACTGGTACATCTCGTCGGGACTGTCGCCCTGGCGATAGAGCGCATCACCCTTGCACACCTTGCGCTGGCGGCAGCGGGACTCGATCTCCTGGCGGACCGGTTCCGGCAACTCACTGAAATAGTCGTGCATGTGCGGGATCGTTTTCATTATCCGTACCCCCGAACTGTCGCCAGTTTGACAGTATTCTGGCCCTGCTGCGCGGACTATAGCACAGTAGAATCACAGCGGAGACAGCACCATGAACGGAGCGGAAAGCCTGGTACAAACCCTGGTCAACGCCGGGGTAGACGTTTGTTTTACCAACCCCGGCACCTCGGAAATGCATTTCGTGGCAGCCCTGGACGAGGTGGCGGGCATGCGCAGTGTGTTGGGGCTGTTTGAAGGCGTGGTCAGCGGCGCCGCTGACGGCTACGCACGCATGGCGCGCAAGCCGGCGGCGACGCTGCTGCATCTGGGCCCCGGGTTCAGTAACGCCATGGCCAATATCCACAACGCGAAAAAAGGCCATGTACCGATGATCAATATCGTCGGTGACCACGCCACCTATCACCTGGAATACGATGCGCCGCTGACCGCCGACATCGAGAGCATGGCCGGGACCGTGTCACACTGGGTGCACACATCTACCGGACCGGAGCACATAGCGGCCGACGCGGCACAGGCGGCGCAGGTAGCCGCACACGGCCAGATCGCCACGCTGGTCCTGCCAGCCGACGTTTCCTGGGGGGACAACCCCTCCGGCGCGGCAGCGCCCCTGGATCGGGCGCCCCCCCCGCAGGTGGACCCCGGGCGAATCGAGCAGGCCGCGACCATGTTGCGCTCCGGCAGGCCGACCATGATCCTGGCCGGCGGTGCCGAAATCAGTCCCGAACTGGGTCACAAGCTGGCGCAACTGGGCGCGGCCTCGGGCGCCCGGGTCTGCGTGGAAACCTTCCCGACCCGCATCGGGCGTGGCGCCGGCAGCGCCCGGCTGGAGCGGCTGCCCTACCTGGCGGAATGGGCGATCGAGCACATTGCCGATATCGAAAACCTGATCCTGGTGGGCGCGGCCTCTCCGGTATCGTTTTTTGCCTACCCGAACGTGTCCAGCGTCATCCCCGATGATGCCTGCGACGTGCTGTCCCTGGCCCAGCCGGGACATGATATCGACCACTGCGTGGAGGCCCTGCTGACAGCTATCGGCGCGACTGATGCCACGCCGCCGTGTTACCCAAGTGACGCGCCGGAGCTCCCCGGCGGTGAACTGAATGCCCAATCCATGGCGCAGGCGATTTCCCACCTGCTGCCGGCGGGCGCGATCATCGTGGACGATGGCGCCACCACGTCTATACCGCTGTACGCGGCCACGGCGACGGCCGCGCCCCACGACTGGCTGAGCCTGACCGGTGGCTCCATCGGCTTTGGCCTGCCCTGCGCGACGGGTGCCGGCATCGCCGCGCCGGACCGCAAGGTCGTCTGCCTGGCGGGAGACGGCAGCGCCATGTACACCATCCAGGCGCTGTGGACTATCGCCCGGGAAAATCTCGACGTTAGCGTGGTGATCTGCAATAACCAGAAGTACAACATTCTCGAGGTGGAGTTTGCCCGCACCGGGGCCCGCGGCGGTAAGCCGGGGCCAAAGGCGGCGGCCATGCTCGACATCGGCAGTCCGAACATGGATTTCACCGCCATCGCCACCGGTATGGGCGTGACCGCCAGTCGGGCGACCACGGCAGAGGAATTCAACGATCAGTTTGGCAGGGCCATGGCAACGCGCGGACCCCACCTGATCGACGCCATGGTCCCGCCTATCACAATGGGCTAGACCGGATATTTCATGAGTGAACCGGCGATAGCTGATTTTTCGGTCACGCCGGTTTCCTCGATGCACCACGTGGTGCATTTGTACATTTTTTGATCAGCTTTATCGCTATCGACGGATTTCAAGCACACCTCCCCCAACCCCCATTGTTTCTCAACGTGCCGGGGCAGCACTCTACGGGGGTTAAGAAGTGTTCAGTCGGAAGGCAACGGTGCGAAACAGGTCCTGGTGAGGACAGGCACTGCTCATCAGGATGCGGATACGCCGGGTGTTGCGGATAATCACCGCGCCGATCTTGAGGAGGGTGAGCCGGATACGGTTGGGGCGGGCGCTTGTGCGCCGCCACGAACCGATCAAACAGCACCTGGTGAATCGCCCAGGCGCTGTCCCGGCTTGAGTAACTCCTCCTGGGAATGATCGCAACTGGCCTTGCGGCGGGCATCCTGAAGGGCCCTGGCGACTGATCGCGTCAATCCCATGGCCTTCTCAGCCTGGGCCAGGAGCAGGATGCCCACATTACTGGTGATATCGCCGCCGCTGAAATTAGCTTCAACTTTACGGCGCTTAACGACTGGAAATTGGAAGGAACTCTGGTAGCAATTTGTCACGGCGGAATTTCTTGTTGTTCAGGACTCGACACCCTTATTCTCAAGCTCTTTCCGCGGGGCGGCCATCCGCCGCTTTTCTATCCCCTCCGTGAATTTTCAAGGCTAGTAGAACAGCGCCGCAGCCGCCATGGCGCACAGGGTGGCTGCCACCGGGATCAGCACGGTAATCACGCCGACATCCCGGTAAGCGTCCTTGTGGGTCAGCCCGGTGATCGTCAGCATGGCGACGATGGCGCCGCAGTGCGGCAGCGAATCGAAGCCGCCGCTGGCCATGGTCGCGAGCCGATGCAGGACCTCCGGCTGCAGGCCCATCTCCAGGTAACCCGGTGCCATGGTCTGCATGAAGATCTGCAGTCCGCCAGAGGCCGACCCGGTGATCGCGGAGACCAGGCTGACCGACAGGAAACTGGAAATCAGGGGTGGCAGGCCGGAATTCAGCATCAGGCCCGTGAACTGGCTGAAGCCCGCCGTGTGGGTCACGACTCCACCGAATCCGATTACCGCGGCCGTGTTGATCAGGGGCATGATGGCGTCCTGGGCGCCGTGCCCGGCCACCTGCAGCGCGTCGGGGCGCACCGCCGGGAACAGCAGCAGCGCCAGCAGGGTGCCGCTGAACAGCGCGATACTGGGCCAGACGATGGGCTGGCTGTTGGCAAACTGCAGCAGCGCGTACAACCCCTCCCCGCCGGCCAGCGCCTCCGGGGCGACCAGCAGGCTGGCCACCCGTGGCGCGATGATCGTTATCAGCACGACCGCCAGGGGCAGCAGGGCCAGCGGCCAGCCCGGGTATTCCTCCTCGTGTAATTCGGAAAGACGGTCGTTGGGGCCCGGCACAAAATGCTCACCCCGCTCCCTCGCCAGCACTCGCTGGCGTTCCAGGTACCAGATTCCGGCACCGAACATGATGGCGGCCCCGAGCAGGCCCAGCACACCACCGGCAAACAGGTCGGTCCCCAGCGCGACCGAGGCGATCACGTTGTGGATAGACGGCGTTCCAGGCAGCGCGGTCAGGGTAAAAGTGCCGCCGCCCAGGGCCAGGGCCGCGCAGAACAGCCGCTTGGGAATATCGGCCTCCTGCAGCAGCTTCAGACCCAGGGGGTACATGGCAAAAATCACCACGAAGATCACCACGCCGCCGTAGGTGAGCAACGCGCAGGCGCCCGTAGTGATCAGCAGTGCGCGGTGTGCACCCAACCTGCGCACCAGCGCCAGGGCGATACTGGCGGCAGCGTGGCTGTCGCCCATCACCCGGCCGAACATGGCGCCGGCGGTAAACAGCAGGAAAAACTTGCCCGCAAACGTGAACGCACCCAGCGGCCCGAAGGAGAAGTACTCGGTCATGCCCGCGGCGAGTGGCAACCCATTGCTGAGAATCACCAGCAGGGAGCACAACAGCGCCGAGAAAACGATGTTGACACCCCGCAGGGCGAGCCAGATGAGCAGCGCAACGCTGCCGATTAATCCCAGATAAGCCATACAGGTTCAGTCCTCTATTTATTATTCCCGGTCCCGGCCGGGCGGTTCAGGCGCAACGATCGGCGGGCGCCCCGGTCTCGACAAACGCCCGGATATTGGCCAGCGCGCGCAGTACCATGTCCATACGGCACTCGCCGGTGGCGCTGCCGATGTGGGGCAGCAGGGTGACGTTATCGAATTCCAGCAGTTGGGGAGAGACCTCGGGCTCGAATTCAAACACGTCCAGTCCGGCGCCGCCGAGGTGACCGCTGGCCAGTGATTCCACCAGCGCTGACTCCCTGATCAGGGGCCCGCGGCCGGTGTTGACCAGCACCGCGCCGGGTTTCATCTGCGCCAGTTGCGGCGCGTCGATAATGTGGCGGGTGGCGCTCGTGAGTGGGCAATTGAGGGACACGATATCCGCCTCCCCGAGCAGCTGTTCCAGGTCGGCGCGGTATTCGGCGCCCAGGGCGGCTTCCGCCTCAGGCTTGGGGTGCGGGCCGTGGTAGAGGATGCGCATGCCGAAGCCCACCGCGCGCCTGGCCACGGCCTGGCCGATGGCACCGAAACCGACAATACCCAGGGTCTTGCCGTGGACCCGCTGGCCCGTGACGGACGCCCCGGCAGACCAGTCGCCGGCACGCAGGTGGCGCTCGCAGGTACCCAGGCGCCGGCAGGCAGCCAGCAGCAGGGCGAAGGCCAGATCCGCGGTGTCTTCGGTGACAACCGGTGTGTTGCTGACCAGGATACCGCGGCCGCCGGCGGCCGCCAGGTCGATGTTATCGGTGCCCACGCCGATATTGGCGATCAGGCCCAGCCCGTCGCCGAAGCGGGCGATAAGCTCCCCGGGCACCGGGTCGATACTGGTACAGACGTAGATCCGGGCAGCAGCCAGCGCAGCGGGGTCGTCAGCCGCCACTACCGTACCGAGTTGCGCCAGGGCGTCCTGCACCGGCTGCGGTACGTGGCGGGCGGTTACCATCTTGAAATCGTTCATGCTGAGCCTCCTGTTTCCTGCCGGGAATGAAGGTCGGTCCGCTGCAACTAGCGCACCCCGGCTTCCGGCATTCCAATAGTCTCAGTGTAGAGGGCTTTAACCCGGTGAACTGTCGTTTGGGTGACAGTCTCGGGTTCCCGCGATCATTTATCGTTAGCCCCATCCAGACCAGGCAACCGAAGGGCAAGGACCATGAGCATCTATGACGTAACCCCCGTTAGCGTCTCCGACTTCCGGCTGCGGGCGAGGCGGCGACTACCCCGTTTCCTGTTCGACTACATCGACGGTGGGGCCAACGACGAATATACCGCGTCTGCCAACGAGCGGGATTTCCAGCGCTACCAGCTCAGGCAGCGGGTGATGTACAACGTCGATGGCGTGTCCACGCAGACCTCGCTCGCCGGCCGTGAGGCCAGTATGCCCCTCGCGCTGGCGCCGGTGGGCATGGCGGGCATGTTTTCGCGCCGCGGGGAGGTCCTGGGTGCCCGGGCCGCGCGGCAGGCGGGCGTGCCCTTCTCGATCTCTACCCTGGGTATCTGCCCCGTCGAGGAGGTCGCCGCGGCCACCAGCGAACCCTTCTGGTTCCAGCTCTACATGTTGCGCGACCGTGACCTGGTGGCGGCCCTGCTGGAACGGGCCGCAAACGCCGGCTGCGATACCCTGCTGTTCACGGTCGACCTCGCTGTGGCCGGTATGCGCCTGCGGGATTACCGCAACGGCATGCTCGGCGGTGGCCTGCCCGGCAAGCTCTCACAACTGGCGCAACTGGCCACCAGCCCTGTCTGGGCGGTCGACGTGGGCCTGCTCGGCAAGCCCCACGCGGTCGGCAACCTGCGCGAGGTGGTGCCCGACCCCGATGATCTCGACGCCTACAAGGCCTTTATCGACGCGCAGTTCGATGCCTCCGTCACCTGGGCCGATATCGAGTGGCTGCGCGGTATCTGGAAGGGCAAACTTATTATCAAGGGCGTGCTGGAAACAGACGATGCGCGCGCCGCGTTCGACGCGGGCGCAGACGGGGTGGTGGTATCCAACCACGGCGGTCGCCAGCTGGACGGGGTCGCCTCCAGCATCAGCAAGCTGGCCGCTGTCGCCGCGGCGGTGGGAGACCGCGGCGAGGTGCTGCTGGACGGCGGCATCCGCAGCGGCATCGATGTCGCCAAGGCGCTGGCGCTGGGCGCGAAGGGCGTGCTGATCGGGCGTCCCTGGGTCTACGCCGCGGCCGGCGGCGGCGAGCCCGGCCTGGTCAATCTGCTCGAGCTGTTCCAGCGGGAGCTCGCCGTGGCGATGGCCCTGATGGGGATCACACGGGTCGAGGATTTCAGCCCCGAGCTGATTGAATTGCTAGACTGATCGGAGCGACCGACCGCAAACAGACCCCGGCCTGGCATCACCCGCCGGGGCAAGGAGAGAGGCAATGACAGAGACGGACCAGGATTCGCTTATTACCGCCCTGGCGGCAATCGTCGGCGAACGCGGGCTATTGCTGGGCGAGGATGTGGCAGCCCGCCCCAATCGGAGTTGGGGCCAGGGCAGTTGCCCCGCGCGGGCCATTGTTCGCCCCGCCTCCACTGACGAGCTCTCCCGCGTCATGCGCCTGTGCAACGACACCGGCCAGACCGTGGTGCCCTGGGGCGGCCTGACCGGCCTGGTGGACGGTATCACCTGCGCGGCAAATGACATTGTCGTCTCGCTGGAGCGCATGAACGCCATCGAGCACGTCGATGCCGAAGCCGGCGTGATGACCGTGCAGGCCGGCGCCGTGCTGCAGGCGGTACAGGAGTCCGCTGCAGAAGCCGGCTGGCAGTTCGCGGTGGATTTCGGCGCCAGGGGCAGCGCCAACATCGGCGGCGCCATCGCCACCAACGCCGGCGGCAACAGCGTGGTCCGCTACGGCATGATGCGGGAGCAGGTGCTCGGGCTGGAGGCGGTACTGGCTGACGGCACCGTCATCTCCTCCATGAATGAGATGCTGAAGAACAATACCGGCTACGACCTCAAGCAACTGTTCATCGGCAGCGAGGGCACCCTCGGCATCGTGACCCGCGCCGTGCTGCGCCTGCGGCCGCGCCCTATCAGTGTCCAGACCGCCTTTGTCGCCGTGGACAGTTTCAGCGATGTGACCGGGTTGCTGCGGCGTCTCGGCGAGCAACTGGAAGGCAAACTCAGTTCCTTCGAGGTGCTGTGGCGCAGTTTCTACCATTTCATGACAGAAGAATCGGGCAAACACCAGGCTGTCCTGCCAGCAAACCATCCCTACTACGTACTGCTGGAGTCCGAAGGCGCCGATGAGGCCAGGGAGCAGGAGCAGTTCATGGCCGTGCTCGGCACATTACTGGAAGAGGGACACCTCGCCGATGCAGTGATTTGCCAGTCCTCGCAACAGGCAGCCCAGTTGTGGGAGATGCGCGATGACGTGGAAAGCCTGCTCCACGTGACCCATCCCTCCGCGATCTTCGACGTGAGCCTGCCGCTACGCGAGATGGAAGCCTACGTAAACGGCCTAGAGGAAGTCCTGCAGGCGCAGTTTCCGGGCACGCGCCTGATCGTATTCGGGCACCTCGGGGACGGCAATATCCACCTGGGTATCGGCCCCGTGCAGAACAAGCACGCGGTGGAGACCCTGGTCTACGAGCGCCTCGGCGCGGTGGGAGGCTCGGTGTCAGCCGAGCACGGCATCGGCCTGGAGAAGCGCGAGTACCTGCGGCAGTCGCGGTCCGAGGCGGAAATCAACCTGATGCGAACCCTGCGGCAGGCGCTGGACCCGAAGTCTATCCTCAACCCGGACAAGGTATTCTAGGACCCGGAATCGGCTGCCTGTCCCGGATTCAACTCAGGTAGACCGGCGGCAGTTTCCGCGCCTGCTCTAGCCATTCCTCCAGGCTGGCCAGCCCGTTCATTTCGTCCATCCAGTACTGTACCCGGGGGTAGGACGATAAATCAGGCCGGTAGGCCTGTATCCGCAAAATAGTGGGTACAAACGCCAGGTCCGGCAGCGACAATTCACCTCCCACCAGGTAGGGCCCACCGGATTCTGCAAGGGCTCCATCCCAGGCATCCGCCAGGCGGTGGATGTCGCCGTGCTCGGTCACCGTCAGGGCGCGGCGCTCGGGGTAAAACACGCTCTCGAACGAGAGTTCGGGACACAGGCCGGACAGGCCGGCGTGTTGCCAGGCCAACCAGGCGCGCGCCTCGGCCCGCTGCCGCGGGTCATCGGGCAACAGCCGGCGCACGCCTGTGTCACTGGCATATTCCATGATGGCCAGCGAGTCGAAGATGCAGCTGTCGCCAGCCACCAGCACCGGTACCGCGCCCGGTGGCGAGAATGCCCTGATCCGGGCCAGGTGTTCAAGCCGCTGCGGGCGGCGCAAATCCACCTCGATTTCGTCGAACGCCAATCCGGCCTCGCGCAGGGCCAGCCAGGCGCGCAATGACCAGCTCGAGGCATTCTTGGTACCGCAGTAAAACGCTGGGCGGTCTGTCATAGTGGATTCTCCAACCAGACCCTATCGTATCCCGCGCCCGTCAGGTCTGGATAGCGGGAAATTCTGGTGCGAATTCCTCCAGCGGCAGGCGCGCGGTATTGGCGACAAAACTGATCGTGTGATAATTGCCACACAGTGCCAGGATTTCCAACTGCTGCTCGAGGTTCCAGGTTTGCTGGAAGTCAGTCAGCCGGCATTCGCTGATGCTGCCCGATTCACAGAGATCGTCCACCACCCGGATCAGGAGCAATTCCTCGGCCGGCCAGTCGCCCGCGTCGACCCCTGTCCTGCAGGTTGCCTCCACCTGTTCCGCACTCAGCTTCACATGGCGGGAAAACCCGGCGACATGAACGCCCCACTCATACTCGCAGCGGTTATTCGCGCAGACCCGCAGGATGACGATCTCCCGCTGCCGCATGCTGATCGGGCTGTCCCGATCCAGCAGGTTGACCGTGCCTTTCTGCAGGAAGCGGATGCTGTTCGCGAATACCCGGAACAGTTGCAGGATATAGCCTTCGCGTTTCGGGTAGTTTTCCAGGATCGCCGCAACCTCCGGACTGAAGGGCTCGGCAACCGGTGTCAGTGCCTGTTTCATCATAGCTCCTTGACGTTGTCGCTGGCTTTACTAAGCTACACAATATGTAGCATACGTAATCATAGCGCTACATATTATGTAGCGTCAACAGGGACTTCATGGCAAAACAACCGGGTCAGAAAGTCAGGGGATCGGAGACCGGCCGCCCGCTCATGGTCCTGCTGGACCAGTTGGGTCAGCGCTGGACCCTGCGGATCCTGTGGGAACTCAGGCAGGGTGAACGGCTGACGTTCCGGGAGCTGCAGTCCCGTTGTGAACGGGTCTCTCCTACCCTGCTGAACAAGCGCCTGAAGGAACTGCGAGAGCTGCAGCTGATCGACCATGACGCGGGTGGCTATGGCCCTACCCCCCAGGGTCGCGAGCTGGGCAGCATTATCCAGGAACTTGACGGCTGGTCGCGCAAATGGGCGCAAGATCTCTGATTTCGCACCCTTGCGCCGCCCTGCTGGGCGCGGTGCTGGCCGGCGTTGCCCCGGGGGCCGCAAGCCGGGACGGCCTGGCCTGGGAGAACGACAGGCCCGGCAGGCTCGAGATCGGTTACCGGAACCTGGCGAATTCCAGGGTCGAGGGCATCAGCGGGGAAATTGACGGGGCTTCACGGACCACCGGCGGAGTCGCCTGGCAGTCAGACTCCGGCCTGCACCTGTCCGCGCAACACAGCTATGACGCGATCGGGTTCGACCTGCCGGCCACCAGCAAACCGCCCACCACCGGCGACCTGCACACCCTGAACCTCGGTGTCGGGTGGCGCGGCGCCGGCGCCGGCGGCACGCTGTCGCTGGCCCTGGCACCGGCCATCTCGGTCTCCTCCAATGCGATGAAGAAACCGGGACAGTGGCGGCGCGAAATGTTGCAACTGTGGGGGTCCGCGCTGTACACCCGGCCGCTGGGCAAGGTCGACTGGCTCGCAGGGGTAGCCCACGATCAGCGTTTTGGCGACGCGCGGTACTACCCCCTGTTGGGTGTGCGATGGACTGGTGGCAGGACGCGATTACGACTGACCTACCCCGACCTGCTGCTGGAGCGGGAATGGGGCGCGGGCTGGGCGGCGATCCTGACCACGACACCCGACGGCGGCCTGTGGCGTATCTATGACCAGGACCTGGATGATGGCACGGACCTGGTGCGCGAGGGCTGGCAGAGTGAATTGCAGCTGCGCAAACGCTGGCGACAGCGTCTGGAGACCACGCTGTCGCTGGGTTATCTGTGGCACCAACGTTGGGCCTTCAGGCGCCAGGACGGGGAGCGGGTGCGATTGGACAGTGAAAATACCCCCACGGTGGGCGTTCATTTCCGCTGGTTATTTCCCCCGGGCACCGCAGCGGTCCCCTGACCGGCCACGGGCCGGAACGCGCCGCACAGGACCTGTGCAATACCGGCCGACCCTGCACCGGCACGGTGCGTCCAGCACCAACTCTGGGCACGCTACTGACCATGGGCGTTGAAATCACCCTGAAAACCGGGCTGATTTTGATGGCCCGATAATTGCTTAAATTTGGGGACTGAATGGCGGCTCGGCACTGTTGAGGTACCGCCATGCATGTTTATACCCAGATTCGCATTATCGAGGCGTACGTCATGGCACATAAGGCAGTAATCGAATTTTTTGAGGCGACATCCACCGACAAATCCCTGAGTGAAGAACTGGCCACAGTCCTCGGGGTCGGGGATGGGGATATCAGTAGCGCCGAACAACTGGATGAGGAAGAGGCGCAGGCCCTGTCAGGGAAGCGGGGTGTGCTCGTGACGGCCTTTGCTGAAAAGCGTGGCTACTCCTTTACCCTGGCCGAACTGAACGCCGTGGTCAGTGTGTTTCAGCAGTACCAGAAGGGTGCCCTTTCGAAGGAGGACTTCGCGCGGGCCATGGGTTGGGAAGGCTCACCAGACGAGGCTTCGGCACAGCTCGCATCGGTGGGGAGCGGGGTTGAAATGGTCTACCGCGGAGTCAAACACTCGGTCAGCCACAGCGAGGGGAGCAGCCACCAGGTCCTGCAGTTCATGAAGAAGACAGCGGAAGACGAGGCCTTTCGCGAAGAGCTGAAAGCCATCCTGGCGGTGGGGGACGGCGACATCAGTGACTTCAAGGAACTGGATGCCGACGAGTTGAAGGCGCTGAACAGCGTGCGCGGGGCTCAGGTCGCCGAGTTCGCGGCTCGCCACGGCTTCTTGTTCACCCTGTCCGATCTGCTTGCGGTAACAGACGCATTCCAGCGAGTGCAGTCGGGCGAATTGACCGAGGAAGCGTTCCAGAAGTTTCTCAGCGTCGATGCCAGTTCCAAGGACTTTTTCCCTTTCATCCAGAACGTTGTGACGATGACCTACAAGGGCATTTCCTACTCGGCTCCGGTGGTATCGAAAGCCAGGGACAACACCCTGCCAGTGGTGCGTTTCATGGAATGCACCGGCTCCGATCCCGCGGTGCGCGAAAAACTGATGGCGATCATCGGGGGGGACGGCGATATCAGTTCCCCGGGCGAGCTCGACTCCGAGGAGGCGGGCGCGCTCAGCGGCGAGCGCGCCAAGCAGATCGTCGACCTGGGCGCCGAGTATGGCTACCGCTTCACGGTGTCCGACCTCAGCGCGGTGGTGGATGCGTTCCAACTGGTCAATGACGGCGAGTTGTCCGTGGAGAGCTGCAGCCGGATCCTGGGCCTGTCCCAGGGGAGCGACAGCATCAAGGGCGTCGGCAAGACCGCCGGCATGATATACCGGGGTGTGCGTTACTGATCTGACCCGTCCTGGCCGCGCGTTCGCCACAGGAGCCAGGCTACCGCGGCCCCCAGCAAGGCGACCACCAGGCCCGGCAACAGGTGGAATTGCAGGATGTGCGCGGGCAGGTACATGCAGGCAATCTGCATGTAAAGGGCCGGCAACATACCGGCGGCCAGACTGAAACCCAGCGCGGTCAATACCGGCTGCAGCGGGTATAGCCGGCGCACCACCAGGAACCCGGTCACCATCGGTGGTAACGCGTAGAGCAAGGTCTCAAACACACAGCCATCGCGTTTGCCGAGCATCGAGGGCTGCAACGCGGGGTATTGCAGGTCCAGCAGGTAACAGGACAGCCACAGCAGGGTCAGGCCCACGCTCCAACGCGCGAAACGCCTGCTCAACCTGCCGGGAACGGCGGCGCGGAAAGCGGCCAGGCTGACCAACACAATAGCGGCCACCCCGCACAGGGTTTCCAGAAGATAGCGCGCGTTACCTGCCAACTGCTCCAGGGCATTGGGTCGGATGGGGCCATACCAGTGTGTAACCACGATCACCCAGGCCGCGCTGGCCAACAGCCAGAGGCCTGCTGCCAGGTCGATATTGGGCATGGGACGGGTGGGTTCCAGGCCGCGGCTCAGGTTTGTTATCAGGTCGTCGGTATCAGTCATTGGGCTCTGCCTCCAGCATCCGCCGCAGCCGTCGCAACGCACGGTGCACGCGAACCTTGAGGGCGCTTTCGGAAATATTCAGCCGGGCGGCAGCCTCCGCGCTGCTCAGGCCCACGATCTTGGTCAGGGTAATGGCCTCCCGATAATCCGGCGCCAGGTCGGCAATCAACTGGCCCTGGGTCACCTGGTTCTCCATCGCCAGGGAGGATACCGCCAGGTCATCCTCCGGAACCGCCTCCAGGGTGTGCCTTCGCTGGCGGCGCTGACGGCGCAGATGATCGACGGCCTTGTGACGCACGATGGCGAACAGCCAGGGCTTGAAGTCGCGGCGCGAATCGTAGGTGTGTCGCGCCGCATGGATCGCCAGCAGGCATTCCTGGACGCAATCGTCGACCTGGTCGTAGTAACCAAACCGGCTGAGCAGAAAACGCCTGATCACCCGGGCAAGTTCACCCAGCAGCGCATGATAGGCCTGCTCGTCTCCCACCTGTGCCCTGGCCATCAGGGCCGACCAGCGCGTATTGTCGTCTGCTGCTTCGGCCTCGCTCATCCAGTCCGCAACCTGTGATGAGCCGCCCCCCAGGGCGGCGTGGTCTGACATACCTGATCAATTCAGTCGTTTGACCCTGATTCGCGCCACGGGGTTCCGCCAGTCGTAGGCGGCCGGGCCCAGCACTTCACCACCGTCCCCGGCGTTATCATCCAGCGCGTGAAAGCCGCTGCTGATATGTACATAGCCCTCCGCGACCTCTGCACCGTCCTCTGATACCCCTTCGCCGCCGCAGCGCGGACCGGGAATGTGATTGCAGTTCTGGTCGTTGACCTCCGTACCGGCGTCATAGGCCGGTACCAGTCGGCTGAATCCGCCGTTTGCCGGCAATCTCACATGCTGCATGGCAACGAAGTTGTCGTTGGTGGGGATCAACATGGCAGCCAGGCTGATCCGCTCGCCCGGAATACCCGACACCGTGGTACTCGCGGTCTGGCCCGGACCCAACAGCCCCTCGACAGTGACCGCATCGATCACGTCGGCGCCGGCGAGTTCGACCAGGGGCGCCGTGTCGCCTCCCTCAGCCAGGACTTCCAGGGCCATACTGGCCGGTTGCCCGAGCCGGAAGATGCGGAAACCGGCCGTGTGGGTCAACACCAGTTGCGGCGTGAACGTCTGTCCCGGGGTGAGGTTGGTAATGGTGACCTGGTAGTCCACCGCCGCCTGGCCGAACGACAGGGAAGCAGCGGACGCCAGCGACAGGGCAAACAGGGAATGTTTCAACATGGATAATCCTCAACGCGATGGGCGGGTTCATTGAGGTATTCGTCGCCAGGACGGAAAAGGTTACAGGGCGGGGGAACTGTTTTTCCCGGGGTCCGGCCTGTGGAACCCGGCTGGCTGGTCTATAGTGAAGCAGTAAACCCGTCAGCTGGGGAGGATCAGCACCATGATATATGCCAGTCCCGGCAGTGCCGACGCACTGTTCACCTTCAAGGATCGCTACGCCAATTTCATCGGCGGGGAGTGGGTAGCCCCGCTCGAAGGCAAGTATTTCGACAATATCACCCCGGTGACCGGGGAGGCCTTCTGCGAGATACCCCGCTCCACCCCGGCGGACCTCAACAAGGCCCTCGACGCCGCGCACGCGGCAGCGGACGCCTGGGGCCAGACCTCGGTGGCGGAACGCTCCAACCTGCTGTTGAAAATCGCCGACCGCATCGAGTCGAATCTGGAGACCCTGGCCTACGTGGAAACCTGGGACAACGGCAAGGGCATCCGGGAAACCCTGAACGCGGATATCCCGCTACTGGTGGATCACTTCCGGTATTTTGCCGGCTGTATCCGGGCCCAGGAGGGCAGCGCCGCCGAAATCGACGCCACCACCGTGAGCTACCACTTCCACGAACCCCTGGGCGTGGTGGGACAGATCATCCCCTGGAACTTCCCGCTGCTGATGGCCGGCTGGAAACTGGCTCCGGCGCTGGCCGCCGGTAATTGCGTGGTACTCAAGCCCGCCGAGCAGACGCCGGTGTCGATCCTGGTGATGATGGAGATGATTGCGGACCTGCTGCCCGCCGGCGTGGTGAACATCCTCAACGGTTACGGCGAGGAAATCGGCCAGGCCCTGGCCAGTTCCGACCGGATAGCCAAGATCGCGTTCACCGGCTCGACCGCCGTGGGGCACCTGATCCTGGCGAACGCCGCGCGGACGATGATTCCCTCGACGGTGGAACTCGGCGGCAAGTCGCCGTCCATCTATTTCGAGGACATCATGCAGCAGGAAGAGGCCTTCATCAGCAAGTGCATCGAGGGGGTGTTACTGGGCTTTTTCAACCAGGGCGAGGTCTGTACCTGTCCGTCCCGGGCGCTGGTGCAGGAGAGCATCTACGGTGACTTCATCGAGCGGGTACTGGAGCGCGCCAAAGATATCAAGCAGGGCAATCCGCTGGATACGGACACCATGGTCGGCGCCCAGGCCTCGAGGGAACAGTTCGACAAGATCATGAGCTACATGGAAGTGGCCCGCCAGGACGGCGCCCAGTTCCTGCTGGGAGGCAACCAGGCCGTGGTCGGCTCGGATATCGCGGGCGGCTATTACGTGGAACCGACCTTATTGCGGGGAACCAACGACATGCGGGTGTTCCAGGAGGAGATTTTCGGCCCGACCCTGGGAGTCACCACGTTCAAGGACGAGGCCGAGGCCCTGGCGGTTGCCAACGCCACGGAGTACGGTCTCGGCGCCGGGGTGTGGACCCGCGACACCAATCGCGCTTTCCGCATGGCCCGCGGCATCAAGGCCGGACGGGTGTGGATGAACTGCTACCATGCCTATCCCGCCCACGCGGCGTTCGGCGGCTACAAGAAATCAGGGATCGGCCGGGAGACCCACAAGATGGCCCTGGAGCATTACCAGCAGACCAAGAACATGTTGGTGAGTCACGACGTCAACCCGCTGGGCTTCTTCTAGCGGGAACCGGGCCAATCACCAGGACTTTCGATAGGACATAGCCCGGCGCACCCGCTCCTGGGCCAGGTTCAGCGCTGCCTGGCGGGTCGAGATGCCGCCGGCTTGCGCGTTCTCCAGCACCAGCCGCGTGTTGGCCCGGATCTTGTCGGTGATCATGGTCATGGCGTGGGACTCACCACTGCCCAGGTATTCCACCGCGCCGCAGATGACGCCGCCGGCGTTGACGATGAAATCCGGCAGAATCATGACACCCCTGGCCTCCAGGGCGGCTTCCGCCTCCGGCGAGGCGGGAATGTTCGCTCCCTGGGCGACGATCTTCGTCTGGAGGCGATCGACATTGTCCATATTGATCACGTCCGGCCTGGCGGCCGGCACCCAGATATCACATGCCACGTCGATGATGTCGTCGCGGCCGATCTCCCTACCGCCCTGGTAGTCGAGCACCCGGCCCCCGGCGCTCTTGATCCGCAGCAGTTCCTCGACGTCCATGCCAGCCGGGTCCACGCGGCCGCCGTGGATATCGACGGCCCCCACGAGCACCGCGCCCTTGCGGGCCAGAAAGCGGGCGGTGTGAATCCCGACGGAACCATAACCCTGGACGGCGAAGGTGGCGCCCTGGAGGTCGAGACCGGCAAATTCGCTGGCGACCTCCACCGCTTCCGCCAGGCCGTGACCGGTGGCGCCGATCTCGTCCAGCGGGATACCGCCGATAGCGCGGGGCATACCCACGCAGCGGCCGATCACGTCATGGCACCAGGCCATGCAGACCTCGTCCGTGCCCATGTCGGGGCCGACGATATAGTCCTCCACATTCCTGATGGCATGGGCAAAGGAGCGCACCAGCTTTTCCTTCTCCTCCCCCGGCATCCTCGGGTCGCCGAAGATCACCGACTTGGCGCCACCGTGGGGCAAGGCCGCCGCCGCGTTTTTGAGCGTCATGGCGCGGGCCAGCCGGAAGCATTCATCGAGACTGACGTCCGGCGCCATGCGGCAGCCCCCGATCGCCGGGCCCGCCGCCACATTGTCTATTACCAGGATGGCGCGCAGCCCGGTAGACGGGTCGTGCATGTGGATGACCTTTTCCGGGCCCCAGTCGTCGATCAGCGCAAAGGCGTCAGTCATGTGTTTTCTCTCCTTGTCCAGATTCCGCATGCTCGAGGTGCTCGATAATCGCCGCCAGAAAGCGCGCCGCTTCCGCCCCGGTCACCGCGCGATGATCGAAACTCAGTGACAGCGGCAACACCCGCCGTACCGCCGGCTGTCCGTCCACCGCCACGACCGCGGGCTCGACCCGCCCGGCACCGACAATCGCCACCTGCGGCGGCACCACCACCAGTTCGGCATAACGCCCGCCAATGGCACCGAAATTCGACAGTGTAATGGTCTGGCCACGCAACTCCGCGGGCGGGATACGGCGCTTCTCCACGTCGTTTTTCAGGCGCTCAAGGCCCGCGCGCAGGTCGTCCAGAGAACGATTGGCCACGTCGCGCAGGGTGGGTACGAACAGACCGTCGGCGGTATCCACCGCCACACCGAGGTCGACGCGGTCGTGCAGCTGGCGACTCATGCTTGCGCTGTCCAGCCAGCAGTTGAGGGCGGGCTCGACCCGGCAGGCATGGCCTATCGCCTGCGCCAGGCGCAGGGTCACGTCGGCGTATTCGGTCCAGGCCTCGAGATCGGCGTCGTCATGGATGCTGGCAGGAACGACCTCGGCGTGGGCCTTCGCCATGCGCTCCGCCATGGCCCGCCGCACGCCCCGCAGCTTCTGGGTAGTGGCTCGGGGAAGGCGTTCCGCCGCGGCTTCCACGTCGCGGGACAGCACCGCGCCGTCGGGTCCCGACCCGGCCACGGTGTCCAGGTCGACGCCCAGCTCCCTGGCCAGCGCCCGGACCTTCGGAGTCGCCGTCCCCCGCTGCCCGGGTACGTGGAGCGCCGCCCGGGAGGGCCTGATATCGGCACTGGCCTCCTGCAGCTCTCCGACCACGGTACCGGTGTCTTTCTGCTCCCCTTCGGCGAATTCCACCAGGGTGTCCCCCACCTCCAGCGTGTCGCCAACCTCCGCACACAGCCTGGCAATAGTGCCGGCGTGAGGTGCGGGCACGTCCACCACGGCCTTGTCGGTTTCCACCGCCACCAGGGGCTGGCCGGTCACCACGTGGTCGCCCTGGTTGACGTGCCAGCTGACAATCTCGGCCCGCTGCAGGCCCTCGCCCAGGTCCGGCAGGGTCAGCGCGTCCATCTCAGTCAAACTCCAGCGCAGTACGCACGGCGGCCGCTACCCGCCCGCGATCCGGCAGGTAGTGCTTTTCCAGCCGGGGCAGGGGCATCACCGCATCATAGCCCGCGACGCGCTGTACGGGTGCGCGCAAACTCAACAGGCCCCGCTCCGCCAGCACCGAGGCCACCTGGGCACCAAAGCCAACGTGGTAGGGCGCCTCCTCGACCACCACCGCGCGGCCGGTCTTTTCCACCGAGGCCAGGATGGTGGCGGCGTCCAGCGGATTCAGCGTGGCGACGTCGATCACCTCACAGCTGACAGCCTGTTCCTCCAGGGCTTCGGCGGCCGCCAGACATTCCACCACCATGGCGCCCCAACTGACCAGGGTCACGTCGCTACCCTCCCGGATGACGAAACAGCTGTCCAGCGCCAGTGACTGGCCATTGTCGTCCACCTCTTCCTTCACCGCCCGGTAGATACGCTTGGGTTCCAGGAACACCACCGGGTCCGGGTTGTCGATGGCCGCCAGCAACAGGCCATAGGCCCGCCCCGGGGAGGACGGTATCACCACCCGCAGTCCGGGCACGTGGGCGAACAGGGCTTCCATGCTCTCCGAGTGGTGCTCCGGCGCGCCGATGCCGCCACCAAAGGGCGCGCGCAACACCATCGGGCAGGTTAGCCGCCCGCGGGTCCGGTTGCGCAGGCGGCTGGCGTGGTTGATCAGCTGGTCGAGACAACTGTACATGAATCCGGAGAACTGGATTTCCGCCACCGGCTTGAAGCCCTGGGCGGCAAGCCCCACGCTCACCCCGGCGATGCCGGCCTCGGCCAGCGGGGTATCCAGCACGCGGGTGTCGCCGAAGGCCTGGAGCAAGCCGTCTGTGGCCCGGAACACGCCGCCGTCCCTGCCCACATCCTCCCCGAGAACCAGCACGGCCTCGTTGGCGGCCATCGCCCGGTGCAGGGCCCGGTTGATGGCATCCAGCAGGGTCATTTCCATGGCCTATGCCTCATCCTGCAGCGCCGTGTACTGCGCCTGCAGGGGGGCCGGCAGTTCGGCGTACAGGTAATCGAATATCGCGGTGACAGGCTGGGCCGGCTCGGCCTGGTAGGCCTGAACCGCCTCGTCGACCTGGGCGCGGCAGTCCTCGATCAGGGCCTCCTCATGCTCTCGCTGCCAGCCGTGCTCGCGCGTCAGGTAGGTGCGCAAACGCACCATGGGTTCGGCCTCCCAGGCCGCACTCACCTCCTCTTCCGGTCGGTAGCGGGAGGCGTCATCGGCGGTGGTATGGTCCGACAGGCGGTAGGTTACGGCCTCCACCAGGGTCGGGCCGCCACCACCCCGGGCCATTGCCAGGGCGGTCGCCACCGCCTGGCGCACGGCGATCACGTCATTGCCGTCTACCTGCAGGCCGTCGAAGCCGGCGGCGATGGCCTTCTGGGCCAGGGTTTGCGCCGCGGTCTGGGCCGTCCGGGGCACGGAAATGGCCCAGGCATTGTTGTTGATGACAAATACCAGCGGGAGTTGCCAGGTGCCGGCCATGTTCATTGCTTCGTAGACATCGCCCTTGGAGGTGGCGCCGTCACCGAGGGCACATACCACCGCGCGCTGTTCACCGCGCAACTTGACGGCAAGCGCCACCCCTGCCGCGTGGCTGGCCTGGCTACCCACCGGGACATTGACCGGGAAATCTTCCCGGGGGCCGGCGAAGTCGGAGCCGCGCTCGTCACCGCCCCAGTACAACAGCAGTTCTTTCAGGCTCACGCCGCGAATCAACTGGCTGCCCTGTTCCCGAAAGGCGGGTACAAAGACATCGGTCTCGGCCATGGCGTGACCCAAACCGACTGCCACCGCCTCCTGGCCCAGGGAGGACGGGAAGGTCCCGAGCTGACCGGTGCGTTGCAGGGTGACGGCGCGGGTGTCGAATTCCCGGGTCAGCGTCATCCAGCGGTAAAATTCTTTCAGGGTATCGCCGTCCCGGGCGAAATCCGGTAGCGTTTCCACGACCTCGCCGGCCGCATCCAGGAAGCGGGTGAGGGACACCTCGAATGTCGCGACGGTGGTCATTGACGCAGGTTCCTCCTTAACGAAGGATAGCTCAATGATTTACGTCAATGGCGGGCGTGCCTCTCAGGTGGCAGTTATATGCTTGCCGGCGATGTAGGCAAACACCATGGCCGATCCGAGGGTCGCGCCGGAGGCGGGGTAGACGTGCCCGGTGATGGGGCGGCTGCAATTGCCCACGGCGTAGAGGCCCGGTATGACCTTGCCATCGACATCCAGCACACGGGCGTGCGCGTCAGTGGTAAGCCCGCCCTTGGTTCCTAATTCCCCCGGGAAAATCCTGACGCCATAGAAAGGCCCCTTGTCGATGCGCCCCAGGCAGGGGTGGGGCTGGGTCTGGTCGCCATAATACTGGTCATACAGCGCTTCACCGCGTTGAAAATCCTTATCGACCCCTTCATCGACAAAACCGTTGAAGCGTTCGACTTCCGCTTCCAGCCCCTGTGGATCGATGCCCAGCTTTTGCGCCAGTCCAGCCAAAGTGGCCGCTTTGACCACCGCCTTGCGGACGGCCCTGGTGGTCATCCAGTCCGGCTGGAATTCTGACGGCAACAGGGGACCCATCGGGTACCGGTGACGATATTCCGCGTCGAAAATCATATAAGCGGGAATAGCGGGTGACTCCTCGCTGTGGGCATTTTTCATCCCGTTGTTCACCTTGGTGTAGGAGGAGCTTTCGTTGACGAAGCGCTTACCCGCCTTGTTGACGATAATGCTGTGGGGCAGGTTTTTCTCGCCGATCAGCAGGCGCGCCTGGGGTTCACCCTCCAACTGTATGGCGGGGCCCCACCAGCCATCAGCCATATAACCGAGGCCTGCGCCTATACCCGCTCCGGCCTCGATCATTTCACCGGTATTCCCGGGTGACCCGGCAGACCAGCCGGTACTGGTGGGTTCGCCCAGATAACGTTTGCGCATCGCCTCGTTTTTTTCGAACCCCCCGCACGCAAGAATGACGCCGCTGCTGGCGCGAATACGGATCGGCTGACCGTCGCGGGTACCTTCAATGCCCAATACCCGGCCATTTTCAAGGATGAAAGCGGTCGCCGCCGTGTTCAGCCACAGTTCGACGCCACGTGAGTTGAGGCCACGTTTCAACGCGCCCACCAGGGCGCCGCCCAATACCTGGCGCCGATCGCGGCTGCCGCGAATTCGACCGCCCATGTCGGTGATGTAACGCAGCACCATCGAGAGCACGACTTGGAACCAGCCCGGACGGCGGGCCTGGAGCACAAAACACTCGCTGGCGGTCCAGCCGATGGTTCCCAACAACATGGTCTGGGGGTGCTGCTCCCGCATGCGATAGAGGTCCGCTCCCAATTCTTTCCCGGGAAAGGGGCGGGCTTCGTGGCAGCGGTGCATTTTCGCATCGGGATTTTCCGGATACATGTCCGGGAAATTCGCCAGTACATCCAGCCGCAAGGGCGTATTCCCTGCCAGGTATTCCAGCATCTCGGGAATGGTGTCGACAAAGGCGTCTATGTGGGGTTCCAGTTCCGGGTCCTGTACCACGCTCTTCAGGTAACGCTTGCCCTCCTCGGCTGTATCCGCGCCGCCCGCCTTGTCGCTCAACGGACTGTTGGGAAGCCACAGGACACCGCCTGACATGGCGGAGGTGCCACCAAACGCTCCGGTCTTTTCAATTACAAGCACCCGGGCACCGCCGTCGTGGGCCTTGAGCGCCGCAGTGAGTGCCCCGGCGCCGGAGCCGACGACCAGTACGTCTGTTTCCTTCAGGAACTGTTCCAACTCAACGCTCGCTTACGATGTGGAAAAAGAGTTGGGATGGGAGTTAGACACAATTCCCGGGTGATGTATAGGAAGACCCGGTGTCCGGTGATCGCCCGGCAGGGATCGGCATGGGGCTTTATACCCGGGCATAAAAAATCCCGCAGCACGAGGTGCTGCGGGATCCGGGTTGGGCGCCTGGCGATGACCTACTCTCACATGGGGAGACCCCACACTACCATCGGCGATGCGTCGTTTCACTACTGAGT
>JAWMQL010000008.1:0-253829 GCA_033283165.1 Halieaceae bacterium WSDMB12
GATGGAAGAGGGTCTGCGTTTCGCGATTCGCGAAGGTGGCCGCACCGTGGGTGCGGGCGTGGTAGCGAAGATCATCGAATAACGCGTCGATACAGGCATCGAATAAGTGACGCAAGGCGTCACCCCCACGCAAACACGATCCTCGCCCCCGCGAAAGCGGGGGCCCGGTACAGAAAAGCCCGGCCCTGGCCGGGCTTTTTTGTTTAAGCGTTAGCGATTGACCTCGGAAATCTGCTCGTTCAGGGTCAGGAAGTCCCACAGTACGCCGAGCCCGAAGAGTCCCACCGTGAACAGGTACAGCAGGCCGGTGAATATCTTGCCCATGTAGAAGCGGTGGATGCCGAAAACACCCAGGAAGGTCAGCAGGATCCAGGTGATGTTATAGTCTACCGGTCCCTCCACAAAACGGTGCTCCGCTTCCCGCTCCATGGACGGGATCAGGAACAGGTCGATAATCCAGCCGATGAAGAAAAGGCCCAGGGTGAAAAACCAGATGACGCCGGTGATCTGCTTGCCGTAGTAAAAGCGATGGGCGCCGATGAACCCGAATATCCACAGCAGGTAACCCATCAGCTTGGAGTGGGTGTCTGGGCGTTGGTCCATGCCGTTTCTCCTGGTCAGTGTGTCCTGCCAGTGTCCGACGCGACGGCGGTGCGGTCAAGGGCAGCCGCCCCGGGCGGGGTGGTCTAAACTGACATAGATCATGGTCAGGCCCGCTGGGATGGCTATGCTGAAAGGGTGGACCGCTGGGTCCACCAGGTATTGAAAAGGAGTAGTTATGTCTGTAGAGCACCATGACCTGATCCATGAATTTCCCGAGCTGAAAGACAGGATTCATGAGCTGAAAGTCAACAATGAGCATTTCCGCGGCCTGTTTGAGGAATATCACAAGCTCACGCGCAGTATTGAGAACATGGAGAACGAGGTCACCCCGGTGGCGACCCATACGGAAGAAGAGGCCAAGGTCCGCCGCGTGCACCTCAAGGATGAGTTGTACCGCCTGCTGACCGCGGCCTGAAAAGGAGGTCACATGAACATGGCCCACGATGAACTGAAGCGCCAGCTGGAGCAGAAGCTGGATGAACTGCGGGGCCGCCTGGCGAGCATCAAGCGCGATGCCACCCAGAGTTATTCCGGGGACTCCGCCGAGCAGGCCCAGGAGCGGGAGAACGACGAGGTGGTGGACGCCATCGGCAACGAAACCGCCCAGTCTATCCGGGTGTTGCAGGCAGCCCTGGCCCGTATCGAGGACGGTAGTTACGGCATCTGCGTGGCCTGCGGGGAAGAGATCAGTGAAGGCCGCCTGAGCGCCATTCCCGAGGCCACCCGTTGCGTCAACTGCGCTAAGTAGGTAGCTGCCGCGATACTGCCGGTACCGGTATTCAAGTCCCCAGACCCCCGTTGGCCAGGAAGCGCGGCTTCCACCAGCGGATGGTCAGCGGGACCGCCACGTTCAGGCAGAAGGCGGTAGCCATCAGGGTGTAGAACATCTCGTCACTGAGAATCCGGTTTTCCACATAGGCGATGTCCATCACCACGAAGGCCAGTTCCGCCCTTCCCAGCATGCCGAACCCGATCATCCAGCTCTCGGCCCAGTTGAATCCGCCGGTATAGCGGGCGGCGAGGCCGGCGGACAGGACCTGGCCGAGGAACAGGCACGTGAACAGGATGAGAGTCTCGTTCATCACCGATAACAGGATATCCATATCCAGCACCAGCCGGGTGCCCAGCACCACAAAGAATATCGGGCCGATCCAGGAAAAAGCGAGGCTGTCGATGATGCGGCGAGTGTCGCGGTGGATGGTGAGGTCCGCTTCCAGACTGTGCGGACCGAACACGAAGTACTCTTCTTTCAGGACCAGTCCGGCCATATAAGCGCCCACGGCCGGGTGAAACCCGAATTCATGCCCCAGCAGGGCTACCAGCAGGGCCAGCAACAACACCGTCAGGATCGCATGTTCACCTCCCTGGGCCGTGATCAGGCGTTTCAGGTTGAAGTGCCGCACCAGGGGCAGCTGGCCCGGGAGGCCAGTGCTGACCGGAAACAACCACAGGGCCATGGCGGTAATGACCACGAAGAAGGCCAGGGCCTTGAACATGATCAGTCCCAGTCCGGTGACAGTGGGGGCAGCCTCCCCGGTCGCGATCGGCACCAGCATGGCCACCAGGGCCAGTGAGGCGATGTCGTCCAGTACCGCCGAGGTCATGATCCCGGTGGCTGCCCGGGTTTTAGCCAGGCCCTCACTGCGCAGGGACACCATGGTCAGCGACACCGCGGTGGCCGTCATGGCGAGGGCGCACATGAGGGCGCCAGGAGGATCCCCCCAGAAGTGCATGGCCAGGCCATATCCCACGGCGAAGGGCGCCAGCGCGCCGAACAGGGCGATGCCCCAGCTGCGGCGGATGCTGAGCAGAAAATTGCTCGAGTTTTCTTCGAAGCCCAGGGCGAACATGATCACGATGATGCCGATCTCGGCAAAGTCGCGCATGAATATCCCGGGCTCTGGTGGCAGGATGCCGGTGTTGACCAGCAGGCAGCCCATGGCGAGGAACCACAGCACGGGAGTCAGGCGGGTTCTCGCGGCGGCAAAATGCGCCACGAACACGGCGCCCCACACGATGGCCAGGCCAACCAGATCCTCCATACGCTCCCCTCATACACTGGCGCACTTTGATCATTCTCCAGCCGTATCCGGGGTACAAGGCACATCCGCAACCTCCTTGATTTGGGTCAATTCCGCCGGCCTTGATATAACCGGAAGGAATATCTGGCTGGCTGACCCAAACCCTTGAAATTAATTGAGAAACAGCCTTGACACCCCCGGGGGCGCTCATTAGAATTCGCTCTCCTTTTTTCGGGGGGTCCCCTCGCGGGCCTCTGGTTTTTTATTGATTGGAGTTAGGTCAGGTGCAGAATCAACGTATTCGTATTCGCCTTAAGGCGTTTGACCATCGACTGATCGATTCGTCGACTCAGGAGATCGTGGAAACAGCCCGCCGTACCGGCGCGCAGGTCAAGGGCCCGATACCCCTTCCTACCCGGAAGGAGAAGTACACCGTGCTGGTTTCACCGCACGTAAACAAGGACGCACGTGACCAGTACGAAATTCGTACGCACAAGCGTCTGTTGGACATCGTGGAGCCTACCGAGAAGACGGTAGACGCCCTGATGAAACTGGACCTGGCAGCAGGTGTAGAAGTACAGATCAGTCTTGGTTAACGACAATTCGTAGCAAGACCTGCCCGGTCTTCTGTTGCAGAGTTCCGGGTGTGTAATGTCCGGCCCCGCAGGGGTTTGGGCGGCCATAGAGGGTAAGTAGCCCCGTACACTGAGAGGTTAGCAAAATGACTATTGGCTTAGTCGGCCGTAAGTCCGGTATGACTCGTGTTTTTACCGAGGACGGCGCATCCATACCAGTAACCGTAGTGGAGGTATCTCCAAACCGCGTTACTCAGATCAAAGAGCTCGAAACCGACGGTTATAGAGCAATTCAGGTCACGGCGGGTAACCGCAAGGCCTCTAGAGTGAGTAAATCCGAAGCGGGACATTTCGCCAAGGCGGGTGTCGAAGCAGGAAACGGTTTGTGGGAATTTCGCCTGGAAGAGGGCGACGAGGCACCCGAAGTGGGCGCCGAGCTGACCGTTGAGCGTTTCGAGGCGGGTCAGATTGTTGACGTGGCCGGCAAATCCAAGGGCAAGGGCTTCCAGGGCGGCGTCAAGCGCTGGAATTTTTCCATGCAGGATGCCACCCACGGTAACTCGCTGTCCCACCGTGCCCCCGGTTCTATCGGCCAGTGCCAGACACCCGGCCGTGTGTTCAAGGGCAAGAAGATGGCAGGGCACATGGGGGCGGCAAACGTCACCACCCATGGCCTGGAAATTGTCCGTGTAGACGCCGAGCGCAATTTGCTGCTCATCAAGGGTGCCGTACCTGGCGCCCCCGGCGGCGACGTCGTGGTTCGCCCCACGGTCAAGGCATAAGGTTAGGGGGTCTGCAACGTGGAACTGAATGTAGTTAAGCCGGGTAATGGAGAAGCGGGCACGGTATCCGTGTCTGATGTGGCCTTTGCCCGTGAGTACAACGAGGACCTGGTGCACCAGGTGGTAACGGCCTACATGGCCGGCGCCCGTCAGGGTACCCGGGCCCAGAAGAACCGGGCGGCGGTAAACGGCGGCGGCAAGAAGCCCTGGCGCCAGAAAGGCACCGGTCGCGCCCGTGCGGGAACCATCCGGTCCCCCATCTGGCGCTCTGGTGGCGTGACCTTTGCGGCCCAGCCGCAGGATCACTCCCAGAAAGTGAATCGCAAGATGTACCGCGCCGCGTTGCGTTCCATCCTGTCGGAACTGGCGCGCCAGGATCGCCTGGTTGTAGTGGACAGCCTGGACGTGGAAGAGCCGAAGACCAAGCTGCTGGCCAAGCAGCTGGGGGACTACGGCGTGGATAACGTGCTGATCGTTGCCACCGAGGTGGGCGAGAACCTGTACCTCGCGGCCCGCAACCTGCGCAAGGTTGATGTCCGCGACGTGGACGGTGTCGACCCGGTGAGCCTGATCGGCTTCGACAAGGTGATGGTGACCGTGGATGCGGTCAAGAAATTTGAGGAGATGCTGGGATGAACCAGGAGCGCGTTTTCCAGGTACTGGTAGGTCCGCACGTTTCCGAAAAGGCGGCAATCGTTGCCGATACCGCCAACCAGTACGTATTCAAGGTCGCCGTTGACGCGACCAAGACTGAGATCAAGCAGTCTGTTGAGCAGCTGTTCAAGGTCAAGGTGGACAATGTGACCACCATGAAGGTCAAGGGCAAGGTAAAGCGCAACCGTTACGGTTACAGCACCAAGCCGACCTGGAAGAAAGCATACGTTCGTCTGGTGCAGGGTCAGGATATTGACTTTGCCTCGGTCGACTAAGGAGTAGGTGTAACCATGGCAGTTTTGAAGAGCAAACCCACGTCCCCCGGTCGTCGTCACGTCGTCCGTGTGGTCGGTGAGGACCTGCACAAGGGTGCGCCGCACAAGCCTCTGCTGGAAAAGCAGTCCCGCAATGGCGGTCGTAACAATAACGGTCGTATCACCACCCGTCATATCGGTGGTGGTCACAAGCAGCACTACCGTGTAATCGACTTCAAGCGCAACAAGGACAGTATCCCGGCCCGGGTGGAGCGCCTGGAGTATGACCCCAACCGTACCGCGCACATTGCGCTGCTGCTGTTTGCGGATGGTGAGCGCCGTTACATCATAGCGCCCAAGGGCGTGAAGGCCGGCGACACGGTTCAGAGTGGTTCCGCGGCACCGATCAAGGTCGGGAACTGTCTGCCCCTGCGCAATATCCCGGTGGGTTCCGTGGTGCACGCGGTCGAGTTGAAGCCGGGCAAGGGCGCCCAGCTGGCCCGCTCCGCCGGTGCGTCCGTGCAACTGGTGGCCCGTGAAGGTCAGTACGCGACCCTGCGCATGCGCTCCGGTGAGATGCGCAAGGTGCTGTCCGACTGTCGTGCCACCCTGGGCGAGGTATCCAATGCCGAGCACATCCTGCGCAAACTGGGCAAGGCTGGCGCCGCCCGCTGGCGCGGTGTGCGCCCGACGGTTCGCGGTGTCGCCATGAACCCGGTAGACCACCCGCATGGTGGTGGTGAAGGCCGCACCTCCGGTGGCCGTCACCCGGTGAGCCCCTGGGGTACGCCGACCAAGGGTTACAAGACGCGCAAGAACAAGCGCACCGACAATTTGATCGTGCGTCGTCGCGGCAAGAAATAGCCGCGTTCGGAATAACGAGATTTAGAGGAAGACACTGTGCCGCGTTCATTGAAAAAAGGCCCCTTTATCGACCTTCACCTGATGAAGAAAGTCGAGGCTGCCGTTGAAAGTAACGACCGTCGTCCGATCAAGACCTGGTCCCGTCGTTCGATGGTTTCACCGGATATGGTTGGTTTGACTATTGCCGTGCACAACGGCCGTCAGCACGTCCCCGTCCTGATCAACGAGGACATGGTTGGCCACAAGCTGGGCGAATTTGCGGTCACCCGCACGTTCAAGGGCCATGTCGTGGACAAGAAGGCGAAGCGCTAAGCGCGCCCTAGCGAGGTTGAGAAAATGGAAGTTGCAGCAAAACTGAAAGGCGCCCGCATCTCCGCGCAGAAAGCTCGCCTGGTTGCTGACCAGGTGCGTGGCAAGCCGGTAGAAGAAGCGCTGAACATGCTGGAATTCAGCAACAAGAAGGCCGCTCACATCGTCAAGAAGGTTCTTGACTCTGCGATCGCCAATGCTGAGAACAACGAGGGTGCGGATGTCGATGAACTGAAGATATCCAGCATCTATGTGGATGAAGGTATGACCATGAAGCGCATCCGTCCGCGGGCCAAGGGCCGTGCGGACCGCATCTTGAAGCGCTCATGTCATATCACCGTAAAAGTCGCAGACGGCGAAGACTAAGGTTTAGGAGAAGACCATATGGGTCAGAAAGTACATCCGGTCGGCATCCGTTTAGGTATTGTTAAAGACCATAACTCTATCTGGTACGCGGACAGCAAGAACTACGCCAAGCAGTTGATTACTGACCTGGAAGTTCGCGAATTCATCGAGAAAGAGTTGGAGCATGCCTCTGTCAGCCGCGTCGTCATCGAGCGCCCGGCCCAGACCGCGCGCATCACTATCCACACCGCCCGTCCCGGCATCGTGATCGGCAAGAAAGGTGAGGATGTGGACAAGCTGCGCAAGGTCCTGGCCGACAAGATGGGTGTGCCGGTGCACATCAACATCGAGGAGATCCGCAAGCCGGACCTGGATGCCAAGCTGGTTGCCCAGAACGTGGCCCAGCAGCTGGAGCGCCGTGTGATGTTCCGTCGGGCGATGAAGCGGGTGGTGCAGAACGCCATGCGCCAGGGTGCCGAGGGCATCAAGGTGCAGGTTGGCGGCCGCCTCGGTGGTGCTGAAATCGCCCGGACCGAGTGGTATCGCGAGGGCCGTGTGCCCCTGCATACCCTGCGCGCGGATATCGACTACGCAACCTACCAGGCGGCGACCACCTACGGCATCCTGGGTGTAAAAGTGTGGATTTTCAAAGGCGAGGTAATCGGTACTGAAGATCAGTCCGAAGGCGCCAAGAAGACAGCAACTAATTAAGGGTTACGCAGATGCTTCAACCAAAGCGTACAAAATTTCGCAAGACACAGAAGGGGCGCAACCGCGGTCTGGCCCAGCGTGGCAGCAAGGTGAGCTTCGGGGAATTCGGTCTGAAGGCGACTGGCCGCGGCCGTGTTACCGCTCGCCAGATCGAGGCGGCCCGTCGTGCGATGACCCGTCACATCAAGCGTGGCGGCAAGATCTGGATTCGTGTATTCCCGGACAAGCCGATCACCGGCAAGCCGTTGGAAGTGCGTCAGGGTAAAGGTAAGGGTAACGTCGAATACTGGGTAGCCCAGGTTCAGCCCGGCAAGATGCTGTATGAGGTGCAGGGTGTATCTGAAGAGCTGGCGCGTGAAGCGTTCCGGCTGGCGGCATCCAAGATTCCCGTATCCACAACATTTGTTAAACGGTCGGTGATGTGATGAAAGCAAGCGAATTGCGTGAAAAGTCCGCTGAGGACCTCAACAAGCAGCTGCTCACCCTGCGTGAGGAGCAGTTCAAGCTGCGCATGCAGAAGTCAACTGGTCAGCTGGCGCAGACCCATCTGCTGAAGCAGAACCAGCGCGACATCGCACGCGTGAAGACTGTACTCAACGAGAAGGCAGGTAACCAGGCATGACAGCTGCAGAGAAGCGTACCCGTACGGCAACCGGCAGGGTTGTCAGCAACAAGATGGACAAGACCATTACGGTTCTGATCGAGCGTCGTGTCAAGCACCCGGTGTATGGCAAGTACATCACTCGTTCATCCAAGATCCATGCCCACGATGAAGGCAACCAGTGCGGCATCGGGGACACCGTCACCGTCGCGGAGACGCGCCCGCTGTCCAGGAGCAAGACCTGGAAGCTGGTAGAAGTAGTGGAGAGCGCGGCGCAGGTATAAGCCTGGCGAGCAGCGAGTTGATTGGCGGTAACAGCCGCCGTTTGGAGTAGAGAATGATTCAGACACAGTCATATTTGGAAGTCGCGGACAACAGCGGTGCCCGTCGTGTGATGTGCATCAAGGTGCTGGGTGGTTCCAAGCGCCGCTATGCCCGCGTCGGCGACCTGATCAAGGTAACGGTCAAGGAAGCCATTCCGCGCGGCAAGGTCAAGAAAGGCCAGGTGATGACTGCCGTTGTTGTTCGCACCAAGAAAGGTGTCCGTCGTCCCGATGGTTCGTTGATCAAGTTCGACGACAATGCCGCCGTGCTGCTGAATAACCAGGAAGCGCCTATCGGAACCCGTATCTTCGGCCCGGTAACCCGCGAGCTGCGTGGCGAGAAGTTCATGAAGATTATTTCCCTGGCTCCGGAAGTTATCTGAGCAGGCCAAGGAGAGGAAGAGAGATGAAGATCAAGCGCGATGACGAAGTGATTGTCCTGGCCGGTCGGGATAAGGGCAAGCGCGGCAAGGTCCGCAAAGTCCTTAACGACAACCGGGTCATTGTCACGGGCGTCAATATGGTGAAAAAGCACACCAAGCCTAATCCCCAGGCGGGCGTGGCTGGCGGTATCGTCGAGAGGGAAGCCCCGATCCAGGTTTCCAATATCGCGATTTTCAACCCGGAATCCGGCAAGGCCGACCGTGTGGGCTTCAAGGTAGACGGCGATACCAAGATTCGTATCTATAAATCCAGCGGCGAAGCGATCGGCTGAGCGCAGGGGTTAACAGGTAATAGACATGGCAACTTTGAAAGACAAGTACAAGAGCGAAATCGCTCCCCGACTGAAGGAAGAGCTGGGCCTGGACAACGTGATGGAAGTCCCCCGGATTACCAAGATCACCCTGAATATGGGTGTCGGTGAGGCCGTCGGGGACAAGAAGGTGCTGGAAGCCGCCGTCGCCGACATGGAAAAGATCGCCGGCCAGAAGCCTGTGGTTACCAAGGCGCGCAGGTCTATCGCCGGATTCAAGATCCGCGATGGCTGGCCGATCGGCTGCAAGGTTACCCTGCGGTCAGATCGCATGTATGAGTTCCTGGAGCGCCTTATCAGCATCGCGATCCCGCGTGTTCGTGACTTCCGTGGCATCAGCCCGAAGTCTTTCGACGGCCGTGGCAACTTCGCCATGGGTGTGACCGAGCAGATTATTTTTCCGGAAATCGAATACGACCAGGTGGACGCACTGCGCGGTATGGACATCACCATTACCACCACCGCTCGTACGGATGATGAAGGCCGCGCACTGCTGCGCGCTTTCAACTTCCCCCTGAAAGGTTAAGAGGCATTATTCATGGCTAAAAAATCTATGATTGCGCGTGAGAAAAAGCGTGCCCGCACCGTCGCCAAGTTCGCTGCCAAGCGCGCCGCCCTGAAGGCGGTTCTGCAGGACGTGAACGCCTCGGACGACGAGAAGTGGGAAGCGCAGATCGCCCTGCAGAAACTGCCGCGCGATGCCAGCCCGGTCCGCCAGCAGCGTCGCTGCCAGGTTACCGGCCGCCCTCACGCCGTATATCGTAAGTTTGGCCTGTGCCGTAACAAGCTGCGTGAAGCAGCGATGCGCGGCGATGTGCCCGGTCTGGTCAAGTCCAGCTGGTAGTCCCGGTCGGATTCAGGAGAGAACAAGATTATGAGTATGCAAGATCCGCTGTCAGATATGCTGACCCGCCTCCGCAACGCACAGATGGCAGGCAAGGCCGGTGTGGAAATGCCCGGTTCCAAGCTGAAGTCCGCTGTCGCCCAGGTGCTGAAGGAAGAAGGGTACATCGCCGACTTCGCTGCTACCGTTGAGGCTGGCAAGCCGCGCCTGTCAATCCAGCTGAAGTACTTCGACGGCAAGCCCGTGATCGCCGAGATCGATCGCGTCAGCCGCCCCGGCCTGCGTAACTACGCCGGCAAGGACGAGCTGCCCTCAGTTCGCGGTGGTCTGGGTGTCGCGATCGTATCCACCTCCCGGGGTGTGATGACCGACCGCGCTGCGCGAGCTGCCGGGGTCGGCGGCGAAGTGCTTTGCACCGTTTTCTAATTGATTTTTTAACGAGCATTCAACATGTCTAGAGTCGCAAATAATCCGGTATCACTGCCGAGTGGCGTCGAGATCAAGCAGGATGGCCGTGCTGTTACCGTCAAGGGCGGTAAGGGTTCGCTGCAACTGTCACTGGTCGACGGTATCGACGTGAGCCAGGATGACAACGCCTTGACCGTGAAATACGAGAGCGACCAGTACAAGGCCATGGCCGGTACTACTCGCGCGCTCATCAATAACATGGTCAAGGGCGTCAGCGAAGGCTGGGAGAAGAAACTGATCCTGAACGGCGTTGGCTACCGCGCCAATGTGTCGGGCAACAAGGTCAACCTGACCGTGGGCCTATCCCACCCGGTCGAATATGAACTGCCTGAAGGCCTGAGCGCGGAAACGCCCAGCCAGACCGAGATCGTGGTCAAGGGTATCGACAAGCAGGCCGTGGGCCAGGCAGCCGCGGAGATCCGCAGCTTCCGTCCGCCCGAGCCTTACAAAGGTAAAGGTATTCGGTACGAGGACGAGTATGTCCGTCGTAAAGAAGCCAAGAAGAAGTAGGTAAGCTGAGATGAGTGCCAAGAATGAAGCAAGGCTGCGTCGCGCACGTCGCGCCCGCGCCAGCATGCGTAAGAAGGGCGCTGTGCGCCTGAGCGTACACCGCACCCCGCGCCACATCTATGCCCAGGTGATCGCGCCCGAGGGTGACAAGGTCCTGGCCAGCGCCTCGACCCTGGATACCAGCCTGCGTAGCGGCAGCACCGGCAATATCGAAGCGGCCGCGGCCGTGGGCAAGCTGGTTGCCGAGCGCGCCAAAGAGGCCGGTATCGAGAAAGTGGCTTTCGACCGGGCCGGTTACAAGTACCACGGACGCGTCAAGGCCCTGGCCGACGCCGCCCGCGAAAATGGACTGGAATTCTAGAGGTTAGGACATGGCTTTTAACGATCAGAAAAAGCAGCAACAGGAAGGTGACCTCCAGGAGAAGCTGGTCCAGGTCAACCGTGTTGCCAAGGTGGTCAAGGGTGGCCGTATTTTCGGTTTTACTGCCCTGACCGTCGTCGGTGACGGTAATGGCAAGGTCGGCTTCGGACGCGGCAAGGCCCGCGAGGTGCCGGTCGCCATCCAGAAGGCTATGGAAGCGGCGCGTCGCAACATGATCCATGTCGAGCTGAACAACGGCACTATTCAGTATCCGGTGAAGGCCAGTCATGGCGCTTCCAAGGTCTACATGCAGCCCGCATCAGAAGGTACCGGCGTGATCGCCGGTGGCGCGATGCGCGCGGTATTGGAAATCGCCGGTGTACACGACGTGCTGGCCAAGTGCTACGGCTCCACCAATCCGGTGAACGTGGTACGCGCCACTTTTAACGGCTTGCGTGATATGAGTGCGCCGGAAGACGTGGCGGCCAAGCGTGGCAAGACCGTCGAAGAAATTTTGAACTAAGTATTGGGTTGTCCAGTCATGGCTAAAGCAACTATCAAGGTCACCCAGGTGAAAAGCACCAACGGCCGCCTGAAGAATCACAAGGCGTGCGTTACCGGCCTGGGTCTGCGCCGTATCGGCCACACCGTCGAGGTGGAGGATACTCCGTCTGTGCGTGGCATGATCAACAAAGTGAACTACCTGGTACGGGTCGAGGAGTAAATCATGTCAGACGTAATGCGCCTGAACAGCCTGAGCCCCGCGCCGGGCTCCCGCAAGGACGCCAAGCGCGTCGGTCGCGGTATCGGCAGCGGCAACGGCAAGACCGCGGGTCGCGGCCACAAGGGCCAGAAGTCTCGTTCCGGCGGCCGTGTCCGGCCCGGTTTCGAGGGTGGCCAGATGCCTCTGCAGAAGCGCCTGCCGAAGTACGGCTTCAGCTCGCGTATGGCTCGCACCACCGCCCAGATTCGCCTGAGTGAACTGAATCGCGTCGAGGCGGACGTGATCGACCTGGCCGCGCTGAAAGCGGCCGATCTGGTCAATGAGAACATCGCCCGTGCGCGTGTGTTCCTGTCCGGCGAACTGAGCAAGGCAGTTACGGTCAAAGGCCTTGCGGTCACCAAGGGTGCCCGCGAAGCGATCGAACAGGCCGGCGGGAAAGTAGAGGACTAAATGGCGACAGGTCAGCTGCCCGGCGTTAACAAGGCAGGCTTGGGCGAGCTTTTTGCTCGCCTTCGTTTTGTTTTGCTGGCGATTATCGTGTACCGCATCGGGACGCACATCCCGGTGCCGGGGATTGACCCCAACCAGCTGCAGGCGCTGTTCAACCAGAATCAGGGGACCATCCTGGGCCTGGCGAATATGTTCTCCGGCGGCGCCCTGGAGCGGATGAGTATCCTGGCGCTGGGCATCATGCCCTACATCTCTGCATCCATCATCATGCAGTTGATGTCGGTGGTGACGCCACAGCTGGAACAGTTGAAGAAGGAAGGTGAGTCTGGCCGCCGTAAGATCAGCCAGTACACCCGCTATCTGACGGTGCTTCTGGCACTTGTTCAGGGCACCGGCATGACCGTGGGCATGGCGAACCAGGGAATGGCGTTCAGCGTGACGCCGATATTCTACCTGATCGCGATCACCTCGCTGGTCACCGGGGCCGTGTTCATGATGTGGCTGGGTGAGCAGATTACCGAGAAAGGCGTGGGCAACGGTATTTCGCTGTTGATTTTCGCCGGTATCGTGGCGGGCTTGCCGGCCGCGATCGGGCAGTCGCTGGAGCAGGCCCGGCAGGGCGAGATCAACATCCTCATCCTGCTGTTCATCCTGAGCCTGGCGATTGCGGTGATCTACATGATCGTGTTCATCGAGCGTGGCCAGCGCCGCATTACGGTGAACTACGCCAAGCGGCAGCAGGGACGCAAGATGTACCAGGCGCAGAGTTCGCACCTGCCTCTGAAGGTGAACATGTCCGGTGTTATCCCGGCCATTTTCGCCAGCAGCATCCTGCTGTTCCCGGCGTCCATCGCCCAGTGGTTCGGGTCCGGTGGCGGGGCAGACTGGCTGCAGGACCTGGCCGTGGCGATAGGCCCCGGCCAACCGCTGAACATATTGTTGTTCACGGTGTTTATTGTGTTTTTCTGCTTCTTCTATACGGCGTTGATGTTCAACCCGGTGGAAGTGGCGGACAACCTGAAGCGATCCGGTGCCTTCGTGCCGGGGATTCGCCCGGGACAGCAGACCGCCAATTATATCGACGGTGTGCTGACCAGGCTGACGGTGTTCGGGGCCGCGTATATCGCGCTGGTGTGCCTGTTGCCGCAGTTCCTGGTAGTGATGTGGAACGTGCCCTTTTACCTGGGCGGAACCTCATTGCTGATCGTGGTGGTTGTGGTAATGGATTTCATGGCCCAGGTGCAGAGCCACCTGATGTCACACCAGTATGACTCGGTGATGAAAAAGGCCAATTTGAAGAATTATGGTGGAGCCGGGCGCGTTCGCTAGGCGCCCTTTTCAGGAGAAGAAGTCATGAAGGTACGTGCTTCAGTGAAGAAAATTTGCCGCAACTGTAAAGTTGTGCGCCGCAATGGCGTGGTCCGTGTTATCTGTAACACCGACCCCCGCCACAAGCAGCGCCAGGGCTGAGATCCGGGTCCTGGACAGGCAGTTGATTTTTACTAACGATATCGCTAGAATGCTGCGCCTTTCGCGCTGTGCCCAGACAAAACTGAATAAAATCAGTGGCTTGGCCTGCGCTTTGCAGTTTCAGCGTTGAACTGAGTTTGGAGAAAGTTGGATGGCTCGTATTGCCGGCGTCAACATACCCGATAACAAGCATGCTGTTATCTCATTGACCTACATCTTTGGTGTAGGCCGTACCCAGGCGAAGCGCCTGTGTGCCGAAACCGGAGTCGAGGAAAGCGCCAAAATTGGTGAGCTGCCCGAGGACAAAATGGATGCACTGCGGGCGAAAGTCAGCGAGATGACCGTGGAAGGTGATCTGCGCCGTGAAGTGTCCATGAACATCAAGCGTCTGATGGACCTGGGTTGCAACCGCGGCCTGCGTCACCGCCGCAGCCTGCCGCTGCGCGGCCAGCGCACCAAGACCAATGCCCGTACCCGCAAGGGTCCGCGCAAACCGATTCGTCGATAGGATTTGCGGCCCGCGGGCCGCACTGCAACGAATCCTTTTAGTGTAGCTGCACCGGAGTGCAGTGTTGATATTAAAGCAGGAAGAAAACTATGGCCAAGCCAGGTGCCAAGAGCACTCGCAAGAAGATTACCAAGACGGTTGTCGACGGTATCGCGCATGTGCATGCGTCTTTCAACAACACCATTATTACCATCACCGACCGCCAGGGTAACACCCTGAGCTGGGCCACCGCCGGTGGCTCCGGTTTCCGCGGTTCACGCAAGAGCACGCCGTTCGCCGCCCAGGTGGCAGCCGAGCGTGCCGGTGAGGCCGCCAAGGAATACGGCCTGAAAAATCTGGACGTGCAGGTCAAGGGCCCCGGCCCCGGCCGCGAATCAGCCGTGCGGGCGCTCAACGCCTGCGGCTACAAGATCAGCAACATCACCGACGTGACGCCGATTCCGCATAACGGCTGCCGTCCGCCCAAGAAACGTCGCGTGTAACGCTTTACAGGAAGAATTGTCATGGCTCGATATATAGGACCCAAGTGCAAGCTCTCCCGTCGTGAAGGAACGGATCTGTTCCTGAAAAGCGGAGTGCGCGCTCTCGAAAGCAAGTGCAAGGCCGAGACCATCCCCGGCCAGCATGGCGCCCGTCGCGGCCGCCTGTCTGATTACGGTGTGCAGCTGCGTGAGAAGCAGAAAGTTCGCCGTATCTACGGCGTGCTGGAAAAGCAGTTCCGCGGCTATTACAAGGAAGCGGCCCGTCGCAAGGGCGCTACCGGTGAAAACCTGCTGCAACTGCTGGAAAGCCGGCTGGACAACGTCGTCTACCGCATCGGTTTCGGCGCCACCCGCGCCGAGGCGCGCCAGATGGTCTCTCACAAGGCCATCCTGGTTAACGGCAGTGTCGTCAACATCCCCTCCTACCAGGTGCAGGCGGGTGATGTGATTTCCCTGCGCGAGAAGGCCAAGAAGCAGCTGCGCGTGCAGTCTGCCATGGCCCTGGCCGCCCAGCGTGGCGAGCCGGAGTGGATCGAAGTAAACACGGACAAGCTGGAGGGCACGTTCAAGACCGCGCCCGATCGCCAGGACCTGTCCTCGGACATCAACGAAAACCTGATCGTCGAGCTTTACTCCAAGTAATCCACTGAAGGACTAACCTACAAGTACAGGTGCCATAATGCAGAGTGCAGTTAACGAATTCTTGACCCCGCGCGTGATCAATGTCGAAGAGAAGAACAGGACACGCGCCCAGGTGACCCTGGAGCCCCTGGAGCGTGGTTTCGGCCACACCCTGGGTAACGCCCTGCGTCGCATCCTGCTGTCCTCCATGCCTGGCTGTGCCATCACCGAGGTGGAAATCGACGGTGTACTGCACGAGTACAGTGCCATAGAGGGCGTACAGGAAGATGTCATCGAGATCCTGCTGAACCTGAAGGGCGTGGCCCTGGTCATGCACGGCAAGGACGAGGCGGAGCTGACCCTGAGCAAGAAGGGCGCAGGCCCGGTGACCGCCGGCGACATCCAGGTGGACCACGATATCGAGATCCGCAACCCGGATCACTTGATCTGTCACCTGAACGGCAACTCCGAGATCAACATGAAGCTGACCGTGGCCCGCGGCCGCGGTTACTCCCCGGCCGACTCCCGCGAGAACCCCGAGGAGGAAACCCGCTCCATCGGCCGGCTGCAGCTGGACGCCACCTTCGCCCCGGTACACCGCGTGTCCTACGTGGTCGAGGCGGCCCGTGTGGAGCAGCGCACCGACCTGGACAAGCTGGTGCTGGACCTCGAAACCAACGGCACCATCGACCCGGAAGAGGCGATCCGCCGCGCCGCGACCATCCTGCAGCAGCAGCTGGCCGTGTTCGTGGACCTGGAGAGCGAATCCGAGTCCGAGTCCGTCGAGGAAGAGGACGAGGTGGATCCGATCCTGCTGCGCCCGGTAGATGACCTGGAACTGACCGTTCGCTCGGCCAACTGCCTGAAGGCAGAGAACATCTACTACATCGGTGACCTGGTGCAGCGCACGGAAGTGGAGCTGCTGAAGACCCCGAACCTGGGCAAGAAGTCACTGACCGAAATCAAGGACGTGCTGGCGTCCCGAGGCCTGTCCCTGGGCATGCGCCTGGACAACTGGCCCCCCGCCAGCCTGAAGAACGACGATCGGCTGCTGAGCGCCTGATCGTCGCCTGAACAGTTAACAGTGCTGAGATAGCACGGTAGAGATAGGATTGGAAAAATGCGTCATCGTCACAGTGGCCGTCAGTTAAACCGGAACAGCTCCCATCGCAAGGCCATGTTCCGCAACATGACCGTCTCCCTGGTGGAGCACGAGTTGATCAAGACCACCCTGCCCAAGGCCAAGGAACTGCGCAGCTACGCCGAGCCGCTGATCACCCTGGCCAAGAACGACAGCGTGGCCAACCGCCGCCTGGCGTTTGACCGGGTGCGTAACAAGGCGGCTGTGGGCAAGCTGTTCAGCGAGCTGGGACCGCGCTACCAGGCCCGCCCCGGTGGTTACATCCGCATCATGAAGTGCGGCTACCGCGCCGGCGACAAGGCCCCCATGGCCTACGTCGAGCTGGTGGACCGTCCCCAGCATGAAGCCTATGAGGGTGACGAGGACTAAAGCCTCCGCGCTCTCGAGAAGCCGGGCAATGCCCGGCTTTTTTGTGCCTTGAAGAAATTCCCGCTTGTGAACTGAGTCTACTTTTGCGGTGATTTTCGCTGCCCGGGCAAGGGGAATTAAGTAAACTGTCCCCAAATAAGTGGGGAGGAACGGCCATGAACAGGACGCAGGAAGGCTTTACCCTGATTGAATTGATGATCGTGGTGGTGGTGGTCGCGGTGCTGATGACCCTTATGTTGCCCGCCTACCAGAAATACACTGACAGGGCCCGTCGTGGGGATGGCATCACCGCACTGCTGGACGCTTCGCTAAAGCAGGAGAAATACCGGGCGGATTCGGTCACGTATGCCGGCACGCTATCCAGTATTCCAGTGGCCGCCACCTCATCCGAGGGCTATTACAATTTAAGCATTGTGGGTACACCCACGGGATCCAGCTACCTGATGACTGCCGCTCCCACCGGCATCCAGAGTGGCGATGACTGTGGCACCTTCGCTATCGACCAGAATGGCCCCAACCACACCGGAAGTTATGCCGATGCGGATTGCTGGCGGCGCTAGCAGGGCAGTGGAGGCGTTGTCAGGGAACCGATCAGCGGGAAATAATTGTTCAGGTATTGCAAGTTCCCTAGGGTATAGACATTTGACGCTACGCAGTCAAAGTTCGATTGATCTCTAACCGTCACTGTTATTGTCACGTTCCAGATCGTGGGGTCACCCGAGGTGGTTGGACCAATGTTGCATTCATACTGTTGTACTCCGCCGGCAACATTTTGTGTGGGTGGACAATCTGGAACCAGGGCAAAGTTTCCCGTGGCTTGCACAGAAAGTATTTTTTCATTGGCATTAGAAGTATCGATCGTACCAAAAACATTTATACCATTGACCACATCACCAAGCAGCACATCATCGGTATAGACGTCAGTGGAAATATCAGTACAGGTCGTACAGTTCGGGTCAGTCACATCGGTGGGAGTGGTAGTGTCATTCGGGTCGCTCGGCGGGTCGTACACGGTATCGAAATCCGGCTTGTCACCCTCCGCTAGTGACAGCAGCTTGGCACCCGCTTCCACCGGTTGTTCCTGCGCAATGATGGTGGTCAACTCGACCTCCTCAGCACTCTCCGTTCCAGCCCAGGCGACATCAACGGTCACAGTGCGGTAAAGCGGATCTGTTACAGGGTCGGTAACCGTGCTGGGGGTCGCGGTCCAGGATGGGGTAAAGCTGGCGTTGGTACCATTTACGCTCAGGGCGGTAGCGGATACTATCCCCGTGTTGTACTCGTCGTAGGTGGCGTAATTTCGCAATTGTTCCAGGTGCAGCTCTGCTACGGCCAGTCCTTCCGACTGGGCCTTGGAGTTGGCGGCCGTTTCTGACGACGTGCTGATCATCTGGCCCAGCCCCAGCACCGCAAGGCTGATAACGAAAACGGCGATCAGGATTTCGACAAAGCCGATTCCGCGCTGGGCGGTCGACCCGAACTGTTGCTTGGAGATACTGTTCATTATCCTTGCCTCCCTTTAGAAGTCCCGCCAGGAGCCGGGCACCCTGGCAACCCAGGGTGATTTGATGACGGTGGCGTCATCGCCGCCCGCCGGATCCATGTTGTTGACTTCGGTGTTGGCGTTGTACTGGTTGAAATCACCGTTGACTGCCAGGGTGCCGTTAATGGTCACCTGGCCCCAGCCCTGACCGTCGGGGCAGTCACCATCCACAAATACGATTCCCCAGATCACCTGGTTACCCTGGAAACCGGGACAGTTATTGGCGGCGGAAAACGCCGAGTCGAAAATGAGGAAAATCGGCCTGTCCTCTGTGCCCTTGGGGCACAGGGTGCAATAGTTATCGCTGGACAGGTATTCCGTATCGCCGGGTTCCACCCAGATGACCTGCCGTTGATCGGCGGGCCAGGAACGCTGGCTGTCGGCGATAGCTTTCATCGAAATGCGGTCCTCGTTGAAAATATACCACCACAGGTCCTCTTCATCGATAGAGGTATTCGGGTCATCCACGGCGCCCATGTAACCTATGGCACTTTCAACCGGGTCGATTTCCAGGCCGACGTCTGGGTTGTTGGGGTCGGGATAGAATGCATCCAGGTGCCCGGGATCGATACAGGTGGAACTGGCTGCCTGCAGGGACAAGACCGCGTCGGAATCCGCCGTGCCGACTGTGACGTCGGGGGTTCCCAGCACGTTGGTCAGGCAGCCCTTTACGATGAGAGGGGGCGATCCGAATGACGGATCGCGGCTGAGGTAGTTGTCGTGCACGTACTGCCTTATGGTGGCCGTGACCCCCGTGTCATTGATTGCGGTTGCGGTGGCGAGGATCAATACATAGCCCTCGGAAAGCTCGTCGGTGGAGTCCCTGAGCAGTCTCACAGTCGTGCTGTAGACCTCACCGGAGGGAACCGTAATGGAAGGAGACGTTGAAATTATATAACTGTCCACCGGACCGCCGCCCGGATCGGGTACCCAACCGTTGATGGGGTCATCGTGATCCGGTTCGTTCTTCGCATACCAGGCGAGACCGTAATCCCAGGCTGCCTCGGCGGCATGCTGGACCTCCTTCATCTGCTCCTCGTTGCTGGCGATACGCGTTTCGACCACCGCTGAGCGGGTCACCCCGCGTACCGCCAGCATGGCAACCGCGATCAGCAGGATTGCCACCACAACAGTGTATACGCCCCGTTGCGCCCCTCGCTGAGCGTAAACTGGTATTTTTGTTATGTCGTTTTTCATGATCATGTTTCCCGCGCCCTGGTTAGCAGGATGAGCCGCATTCGAATTTGTCATTACGTATTTTTATGGTCTCGAACAGCTTTTCGGTCACGCTGTTGTCGGAGGTCAGATTGCCCTCCAGTACGACGTCGACGCTGCGGATTGTCTGGCAGGCGTTGCCGCTGTCGCAGGGGCAGTTTTCCTCGGTTTCTGTTTCCACGTCCAGGCAGGTTTCGCTAAGCGTAAAGTCAAGGTCGGTAATCGTGATCTCCGGGGTCGTGGCAACTCGCCATTCGGTGCCCAGCGAGCCGGTATTGCAGCTGGCGAGCTGCTCGTTGGCGATCTGGACAGTGCCCGATTGCAGGCGTACCGAGTAGTATTCGTCCGCGTCCACTGTACCGTCGAGGTCGATGTCGTAGCTGTACTGGATACAGCTTCTTGTGGGCTCACCGCTGGAGGAACCCACATTGATATCGGTTTCGGCCTGGGTAAACGGGTTGATCCACAAATCGGCGGTGCCGGTGTTGGCGTTCCAGAAACCCGCCCGACGGATATCGCGGCTCATGATTGCCATCAGGCTGCGCATTTCCTCGGTCAGCCGGTTGCGCTCGTAAGTCGCCTTGCTGCTGGTCACGATGGCCAGATACAGCTGAATCACTCCCAGCACCACAATCAGGCTGATGACCACGGTGATCATCAACTCGATAAGCGAGAAGCCGCACTGGCGGTTACGCCTCAACACGGCCGGTACCCTACGTTGGTGCCCGAGGGCGTGCAGACCCGGATCTGCCCCAACAGGCTGACCTCAACCTGGATACTGTTGCTGTCGGCGCCAAGGCTCACCTGTGACGCGTCCGACAGCCCCCGTAATGCACTGAAGCCGACCGTGGAGTAACCGTCCACGGCTGGCATGGCATCGATCTCCATGGTCACGTCTCCCTGGAACTCGTCGCTGGATACTCGCTTCAGCACGGTTTCCGTGCCGGAGGGACCGGTGGTGGAAATGACACAGGCCCCTGCGGTTTCAGGGTTGGTAATGGTGCAGTTGCAGCTGTCCGCTGTCGTCATACCGTAACACCAGTTGTTGCTGCCGTCGGCTGAGAAGGACACATTCATTCGACCGTTGGGACCGCGCAGAATCGCCTCGGAGCGGGCGAAGTTCAGGTCCGAAACCAGACCCTCGGAGGCGCTTTTCAGTCGGTTACGTTCCACGAAGCCGACGTAGGATGGCAGGCCGACGGTCAGGAGAATGGCCACGATGGCCACCACCGCCATCAGCTCGACAAAGGTGAAGCCACTCTGTGCCGGTCCTGGCAAGCTCGTCGCTCCCCCCCAATTGCTGGACACCAATAGATACTCCCCCGGCCCACTTTATATTTACGCCAATCTAGCAAGGCTGCCCGGTCAATTCTATGTAAAACCACACTTTTCTGTAGTTTTTGTGAATTGGCTCAAGAAAATTCTAACTCTTTGTTTTTTTTGTGTTTTTGCATGCAGGGCCTCAAGGAGGGGGTGGCAGCCGGATCATCCTCAGGCCGCCTTGCGGCGGCCCCTGCGCTTGAGCATGGGCGCCAGGAACTGGCCGGTGAAGGAGCCCTTCCTGGCCGCAACCTGCTCCGGGGTGCCGGTGGCGATGATTTTTCCGCCGCCGGAGCCGCCCTCGGGGCCCAGGTCCACGATCCAGTCGGCGGTTTTGATCACGTCCAGGTTGTGCTCGATGATCACCACCGTGTTGCCGTGGTCGCGCAGCCGGTGCAGCACGTTCAGCAGTTGCTGGATATCCTCGAAATGCAGGCCGGTCGTGGGCTCGTCCAGGATGTACAGGGTGCTGCCGGTGTCGCGCTTGGACAGTTCCCGGGACAGCTTGACCCGCTGCGCCTCGCCCCCGGACAGGGTGGTGGCGGCCTGGCCCAGGCGGATGTAGGACAGGCCCACGTCCATCAGGGTCTGCAGCTTGCGGGCGATGGCGGGAACCGGGGCGAAAAACGTCAGGGCGTCCTCCACTGTCATGTCAAGAACTTCGTTGATATTGCGGCCTTTATACCTGATCTCCAGCGTTTCGCGGTTATATCGCTTGCCCTTGCACACGTCGCAGGGGACGTAGATATCCGGCAGGAAATGCATCTCTACCTTGGTCACACCGTCGCCCTGGCAGGCCTCGCAGCGCCCGCCCTTGACGTTGAAGCTGAAGCGGCCCGGTTTGTAGCCCCGCGAGCGGGCCTCCTGGGTGCCGGCGAACAGCTCCCGCACCGGGGTGAAGATACCGGTGTAGGTGGCCGGGTTGGAGCGCGGGGTACGGCCGATCGGGCTCTGGTCGATGTCGATGCACTTGTCGATGTGGTGCAGGCCCTGGATGGACTTGTGCGCAGCAGGGTGCAGGGTGGTGGCGCCATTGAGCTCGGTAGCGGCGATGGGATAGAGGGTGGAGTTGATCAGGGTGGACTTGCCTGAGCCGGAGACCCCGGTAATGCAGGTCAGCAGCCCCACCGGGATTTCCAGGGTGACGTTCTGCAGGTTGTTGCCGCGGGCACCGGCCAGCACCAGTTGCCGCTCCGGGTCCAGCGGGGTGCGCTCGGTGGGCACCTCGATTTTTTTCTCGCCGCTGAGGTAGGCACCGGTCAGGGAGGCGGGGTTGTTGACGATATCCTGCAGCGTGCCCTGGGCGACGATTTCGCCGCCGTGCACGCCGGCGCCCGGGCCGATGTCGATCACATGGTCGGCGGTCCGGATGGCGTCCTCGTCGTGCTCCACCACCAGCACCGTGTTGCCCAGGTCGCGCAGGTGGGTGAGGGTATTGAGCAGGCGCTCGTTATCGCGTTGATGCAGGCCGATGGACGGTTCGTCGAGGATATACATGACCCCCACCAGGCCGGCGCCGATCTGTGAGGCCAGGCGGATGCGCTGGGCCTCGCCGCCGGACAGGGTCTCCGCCGAGCGGTCCAGTGACAGGTAGTTCAGCCCCACGTCCACCAGGAAGCGGTAGCGGGCCCGCAGTTCCTTCAGGATCTTGTCGGCGATTGCGCCCTTGCGGCCTTCCAGGACCAGTTGCTCGAAATAGTCCTGGGCCTCCCCCACCGCCATGGCGGTGATGGAGGGCAGGTTGCGCTCGTCCACGAACACGTGCCGGGCGTCCTGGCGCAGCCGGGTACCGCCGCAGTCCGGGCAGGGCGCGGTGGTGAGCAACTTGGCCATGTCCTCGCGCACCGACTGGGAGTCGGTGTCGCGGTAGCGGCGCTCGAAGTTAGGGATGATGCCCTCGAAGGGGTGCCTGCGTTTGAACACGTCGCCGCGGTCATTGATGTAGGAAAAGCTGACCTCTTCCTTGCCGGTGCCGTACAGCAGCGCCTCGCGGTGTTTTTTCTTCAGTTTCTTGAACGGGGTGTCGATGTCGAAGCCGCAGTGTTCCGCCAGCGAGCTCAGCATGTGGAAGTAGTACACGTTGCGTCGGTCCCAACCGCGGATCGCGCCCTCCGCCAAACTGGCCTCCGGGTGTTGCACGATGCGTTCCGGGTCGAAGTACTGTTTTACCCCCAGGCCGTCGCAACCGGCGCAGGCGCCGGCGGGGTTGTTGAAGGAGAACAGGCGCGGCTCCAGTTCATCGATGCTGTGGCCGCACTGGGGACAGGCGAAGCGGGACGAGAACATGATGTCCTCGCCGTCCCCGTCCATGTAGCTGATCGAGGCCAGGCCATCGGTCAGCCCCAGGGCGGTCTCGAAGGACTCCGCCAGGCGCAGCTTGAGGTCCTCGCGCACCTTGAACCGGTCAACGACCACCTCGATGCGGTGCTTCTTGTTTTTTTCAAGCAGCGGCGCGTCGTCCAGGTCGGTGACAATGCCGTCGATGCGGGCGCGCACGAAGCCGGCCCCGCGCAGTTCTTCAAAGACGTGCAGGTGCTCGCCCTTGCGGTCCCGTACCACCGGGGCCAGGAGCATCAACTTGCTGCCCTCGGGCAGGGCCAGCACCGTGTCCACCATCTGGCTGATGGTCTGGGCCTCCAGGTTGAGCCCGTGGTCGGGACAGCGCGGCTCCCCCACCCGGGCGAACAGCAGGCGCAGGTAGTCGTAGATCTCGGTGATCGTGCCCACCGTGGAGCGCGGGTTGTGGGAGGTCGACTTCTGCTCAATGGAAATCGCCGGGGACAGGCCCTCGATATGGTCCATGTCCGGCTTTTCCATCATCGACAGGAACTGCCTGGCGTAAGTCGAGAGGGATTCCACGTAGCGGCGCTGGCCCTCGGCGTACAGGGTGTCGAAGGCGAGGGACGACTTGCCGGAGCCGGACAGGCCGGTGATCACCACCAGTTTGTCGCGGGGGATGTCGAGATCGACGTTCTTGAGGTTGTGGGTACGCGCGCCGCGAACCTGGATGGTGTCCATGTAGTACCTGATACAGCAATTAAACGGGAACAGAGCAGTATAAAACGGCGCGTGCCTGCGGGGCAAAGCCGCGCATGTTTTTCTTACGTTTCGCTGCCGGCAGCGGTTCAGCCTGGCCACATTTGATGGATTGCATTGCTGGCCCACACCGACCTCGAGGGCTAATATACTGTATATACATACAGTTTAAAAGAGAGGGCGTTCATGGGACTTCCCGCCATACAGGTAAGCGCGTCGGGCGCGGACGATGAGCTGCTCGGGCAGGAGATCGTGCTGCTGTCTTCACGTATCAACGTGGCCAACTACCGGCTGCTGAAGCTGATCGCCGAGTTCGACCGGCGCGGCGCCTGGCGCTGTGGCGGGACCGTGCGCTCCTGCGCTCACTGGCTGGTGGCCACATGCGGTATCGACCTGGGCGCGGCCCGGGAGCGGGTGCGGGTGGCGCGGCGACTGCTGGATTTGCCGCTGGTCGATGCCGCGTTTGCCGGGGGCGAACTGAGTTTCTCCAAGGCTCGCGCCATCACCCGGGTAGCCACCCCGGACAACGAGGACCTGTTGCTGGGACTGGCGGAACAGGTCACCGCCGGGCACCTGGAAAAGGTGGTGGCCCGCTACGAGCCGGTGCCGGATGTGGTCATTCCGGCCGAGGCACAGGTGATCCAGCTGGCGGATGCGGCTGAGGGGGCCGCGGAGTCGCTGGCAAGTGAGGCGCCGGCGGGCGAAACGCCTGGCGCCGCCGGGCGGGAACAGGCCCGGGAAGAGGCCCGGGAGATGTTCTGGTTCCAGGACGAGGACGGCAACTGGGTCATCCACGCCAGGCTGCCGCCGGAGCAGGGGCAACTGGTGGTGAAAACCCTGGAAGCCCTCACCCGGCCCCTGGTGGAGGAACGCAAGGACGAATGCAAGGCGCTGCAGGCGGCGCGGCTCAGTGCCGCGGCAAAAGCTATCCGTCGTCATCCCGGCGAAAGCCGGGAACCAGTCCCCGAACTGCACCAGGTGGAAGAAAAAATCTCCGCGGAAACGTTTGGCCAGTTCATGAACCAGGCCCGGGCGGATGCCTTCGGCAACCTGGTGGAGCACTTCCTGGCCATGGCGCCGGACTACCGCCAGCTGCAGGGGCTGACCGGGGCGGAGCGGTGCCAGGTGATCCTGCATATCGACGTGAATACCCTGCGGCAGCAGCGGGCCGGGGTGTGCTGCGCGCACGGCCGGGCGCACTTCGAGGACACGCCGTGGCTTTCCGCGGAAACGGCCCGGCGCCTGGGCTGTGACGCCTCACTGGCCGCGGTATTGGAAGACGAAAACGGCCAGGTGTTGAACGTGGGGCGACGAACGCGGGTGGTGCCGGCGCCTATCCGGCGGGCGCTGAAGGAGCGGGATGGCTGTTGCCAGTTCCCCGGGTGCTCGGAGTCGAGGTACGTGGACGCTCATCACGCAATTCACTGGGCGGATGGCGGCGAGACCTCGCTGGAGAACCTGGTCACCTTATGCCGCTTTCACCACACGCGGTTGCACGCGGGGTACTTTGAGATGCGGCGCGGGGCCGGGGGTGGCTGGGAGATCATCCGCGAGGGAAGGGCCCCACCGGCGCCCGATTGATACCCGATAAAGCGGGGGGCGGCTTGTTACTCCCAGGCTCCGGGACGTCGCTGGAGTAACTCACGCGCGCTGCTCGGAGGTGTCCTCTGCGGGGGTAGCTGTTAGAATGGCGGTTTTGGTCCAAGACATTCCCGTGATTACCGAACACCCCATGAGCGCTCCCGAGCGGCGCGCCGTCAGTTCCCTCGCCCTGCTGTATTGCTTTCGCATGCTGGGGTTGTTCATGGTGCTGCCCCTGCTGGCCCTGTACGCGGCGGATATGCCCGGTGCCACACCGGCCATGCTGGGCCTGGCCCTCGGGGCCTATGGCCTGAGTCAGGCCCTGCTGCAGATACCTGCGGGCTGGCTGTCCGATCGGGTGGGACGCAAACCGGTGATTTACACCGGGCTCGTGCTCTTTGCCCTGGGCAGCCTGGTGGCGGGGCAGGCAGAAACCGTGGGAGGTATCGCCCTGGGCCGACTGCTGCAGGGAGGGGGAGCCATCGCCAGCACGGTGATGGCGCTGGTAGCAGACCTCACCAGCGTGGAACAGCGGACCAAGGCCATGGCGGTGGTGGGCATGAGCATTGGTATGTCCTTCGCCGTCGCGCTGGTGCTGGGCCCTCTGGTAGCCAATGCCGGCGGTCTCGCCGCGGTATTCAACCTGACCGCGGCCCTGGCCGTGGTAGGCATCGCGATTCTCGGGCTGCTGGTGCCGAGCCCCCCGGCTACCGGGCTACAGCATGACGAGGTAGGAACGCGGCGCAGTCTGTTGCTGCCCATCCTGCGGGATGGTGGACTGGCGCGGCTGAACTTCGGCGTGTTCACCCTGCACTTCATCCTGATGGCCAGCTTCCTGCTGGTGCCCGGGCTGCTGGAACAACTGGCGGACCTGCCGCGCGAGGACCATTGGCAGCTTTACCTGCCTACCCTGGCCCTGTCCATTGTCGGCATGGTGCCGTTGATGGCCTGGGCTGAAAAAGGCGGCCGGCTGCGGGAGGCTTTCCTGTGCGGTATCAGTTTGTTGCTGCTCGGCGTGCTGTTGATCGGACTCAGCGGTGTGGCCCTGTTGCTGTACCTGGGCCTGTGGCTGTTCTTTGTCGGCTTCAACTACCTGGAGGCGACCCTGCCTTCCCTGGTGTCCAAGGTCGTTTTCGCCGGCGGCAAGGGCACCGCACTGGGGGTGTACTCCACCTGCCAGTTTCTGGGCGCCTTCTTTGGCGGTGCCCTGGGTGGCTGGCTGCTGGGCCACTTCGGTGCAACGGGCTTGATCGCCGTCTGCGCGGCTCTGGCGCTTACCTGGCTGCTGTTGGCCCTGCCCGCGGCACCGGCCCTGCCGGTGGAGGGAAACCAGCCCTCGGAGAGCTGACCTCGGCGGCGCTGGTAGTGCTTGTGGACGGGCGCGTAAGCATGGCAAGCGTGCCGTGGCGCGCCAGCCCAGGTAGAGGCTTCCAAATGGACTGATTTGACCGATACCGATCGCCTCCGCTGTCGCAATTACGGGGTGGGATTGCTATAGTCACCGACTGATTTTTAAACGGGCGCAAACCCGGATTACGAGGAATAATTATGGCTTCAAGGGGCGTAAACAAGGTCATTCTGGTGGGCAATCTGGGCAATGACCCGGAAACCCGTTATACCCAGGGTGGTGCCGCAATTACCAACATCTCCCTGGCGACATCCGAGACCTGGAAGGACAAGCAGACCGGACAGCCCCAGGAGCGCACCGAGTGGCACCGGGTGGTGTTTTTCAATCGCCTGGCCGAGATCGCCGGTGAGTACCTTCGCAAGGGCTCCAAGGTCTACGTTGAAGGTTCCCTGCGCACTCGTAAGTGGCAAGGGCAGGATGGTCAGGACCGCTACACCACCGAGATCGTGGCCAGTGAGATGCAGATGCTGGACAGTCGTGGCCAGGGCGGCGGCAATTTTCAGCCTCAGGGTGATTACAACCCGGGCGGGTCAGCCCAAGGCGGGTCAGCTCAGGGCGGTGGTCGCCCGGTCCAGGGTGGCGCCGCGTCTCAGCAGCAAGCACCGGCGGCAGCGTCTGCCCCGGAAGACTTCGGCAACTTCGACGACGATATACCCTTCTAAGCCAGGTTTCGCCTGGTGAAAGTCCTCATCCTCGGTTCCGATACGCCGATCGGCCAGGCGCTGGAAGAGCACCTGCGCCACTGGGGACGTCACGAGGTCACGACCCTGAGCAGCGCCGCATGCCGCTGGAAGGGGGAGCGCCACGCCAAGAAGGCGGTGCGCCGGGACAAGGTCGATATCATCGTCGATACCCGCATCTGCGCCGCCGTCGACGGAGGCATACTCGTCAACGAAATCGACCTGCAACGCTGCGACTGGCTGGCCAAGGCCTGCCACCGCAACAACATTGCCTACCTGTACCTGTCCAGTTCCCGGGTATTCTCCGGCGAACTGGATCGCCGGTACACCGAGGAAGACTACCCCGACAACCCCGAGACCGTGGGCCAGCTGTTGTTGCGCGGTGAGAACGCCGTCCGTGACCGCTGTGAACGCTACATCATCCTGCGCCTCGGGCCGGTATTCTCGCACCGCGGTATCAATGTCCTGACCCATATGCTGCGCCGCTTACTCGAGGAAGACGGGCAACTGGAGTTGAATAACCGGGTGCGGGGCTGCCCGGTGGAGGCGACCGATGCGGCCCGGGTAGTAGCGGCCCTGCTGGACCAACTGAGCACGGGTATCGAGCCCTGGGGTATCTATCATTACGCCAGTTTCGATGAAACCAATTGCTATGAATTTGCCGAAACGCTGTTGGCTTCGGCTTCCCAGTTCTCCCAGTTCGGGGAGGGCGCGGTGCAACTGGTGCGCGACGACAAGGAGACCGGGGTCTTGCGCCGGGTTCTTGACTGCACCAAAATCCGCTCCGGTTTCGCCATCAAACAGGTGCCCTGGCGGGGCTTTGTGGCCGACACCGTCAAGGCCTATTTCCAGCAACAGGCTGAATCGAGGCAGTAAGCATGGCTAAAGCAACCGATACCACCCCCCAGTCCCTGGGTGTGGCTGTACTGACGGTTTCCGATACCCGCAGCCCGTCCGATGACACCTCCGGACAGTACCTGGCAGAGGCCCTGCAGGAAGCCGGCCACCAGCTGGTGGGACGCGAGATCGTAAAAGACGATATCTACTGGATTCGGGCCATGGTGTCTGCCTGGATCGCCGAGCCCGGGGTCGAGGCGGTACTTGTCACGGGCGGCACCGGATTCTCCGGCCGCGATTCCACCCCCGAGGCGGTTGCGCCCCTGTTCGACAAGGAGATCGACGGTTTCGGGGAGGTGTTCCGGGCGCTGTCCTTCCAGACTATCGGTTCCTCCACGATCCAGTCGCGAGCGGTCGCCGGTTTCGCCAACAGCACCGTGGTGTTCTGCATGCCGGGTTCCACCGGAGCCTGCCGCGACGCCTGGGAAGGTATCATCCGCGACCAGTTGGACAGTACCTGCAAACCCTGTAATTTCGTCGGGGTCCTGCGCGCCCGGGAACAGCACACTTGAGCACACTCACGCCCCTGGCCGATGCCCTGCAACAGTTGCTGGGCTCGATCCGGTCGACCCCGGAGGTGCAGCAACTTGCCCTGCTGGACGCCGCAGGGCGGGTGTTGGCGGAGGACGTGTCCTCGCCGATCGCCGTCCCCGGTGACGACAACAGCGCCATGGACGGCTATGCCCTGCGCGTCGCCGACCTGGCGGGCGCCCCTGCGCCGGGCGCCCCTACGCCGGGCGCCCCTACGCCGGGTGCCCCTACGCCGGGCGCCCCTACGCCGGGTGCCCCCCTGCGGGTAAGCCAGCGCATCCCTGCGGGCGCCATTCCAGAGCCCCTGGAGCCAGGTACCGCGGCCCGCATATTCACTGGCGCGGCGATTCCCCCCGGCGCGGACGCGGTGGTGATGCAGGAGGACTGCAGTGAGGATGGGGGGCTGGTGACCGTCAAATCCAGGCCCGCACCGGGCGAGAACATCCGTCCCCGTGGCCAGGACGTGGCCGCGGGTGAGGTGGTTTTACATAGCGGGCGCGTACTCCGTCCGCAGGACCTGGGCCTGCTGGCCTCTCTGGGTCGGGACCGGGTGGCTGTTTATCGTCCCCTGCGGGTGGCGGTGTTGTCCACCGGTGACGAACTGGTGGAACCAGGCGCGGCGGCGCTGGCGCCGGGCCAGCTGTACAACTCCAACCGCTATACCCTGGCTGGTCTGGTGCGCGCCCTCGGCATGGAGTTCGTGGATGGCGGCATCGTTCCCGACGATCCCGGCGCCACAGCCGCCGCGCTGTCCCAGGCTGCGGCAGAGGCCGACTGCGTGATCACCTCGGGTGGTGTGTCGGTGGGGGAAGAAGATCACGTCAAGGCCCAGGTCGAGCGACTCGGTCGGCTCGATTTGTGGAAACTGGCCATCAAGCCCGGCAAACCCCTGGCCTTTGGCAACGTGGCCGGTACCCCCTTTCTCGGCCTGCCGGGCAACCCCAGCTCGGTATTCGTCACCTTCTGCCTGGTTGCGCGGCCCTATTTGCTTAAACTGCAGGGTGCCACTGAGACGGAGCCCCCGCAGGCCATGGCGCGGGCCGGGTTCAGCACGGGCAAGCCGGGTTCACGACAGGACTACCTGCGGGTAACGGTCGTCAACACGGGGGAGGGACTGGTGGCCGAGCGTTATCCCAACCAGTCTTCCGGGGTGTTGTCCTCGGTATCCCACTCCAACGCGCTGGCGGTAGTGCCGATAGGCACCGTGGTCAGTGAGGGAGACCCGGTGCAGGTGCTCTTTCTCGACCTGCTCACCTGAGGGACGCCCGCGGTCAGGCGGCAAATTTCTGGAATACCAGTGAGGCGTTGGTGCCGCCGAAACCGAAACTGTTGGACATGACCCGCTGCAGGTCCACGTTATCCTGGCGCTGCAGGGCAATGGGCAGTCCCTCGGCTTCCGGGTCCAGGTTCTCGATGTTGGCCGAGGCGGCGATGAAGCCAGCCTGCTGCATCAGCAGGGAATAAATCGCCTCCTGTACGCCGGCGGCGCCCAGCGAGTGGCCGGACAGGGACTTGGTGGAACCGATCACCGGAATCGGGCCGCGATTCTCGTAGGCCGCTTTCACCGCTTTCAGTTCCTGTATGTCACCGGCGGGAGTACTGGTGCCGTGGGCATTGATATAATCGACCTCGCCGTCCACAGTGGCCAGTGCCTGCTGCATGCAGCGCGCGGCGCCCTCACCAGAGGGCGCAACCATGTCGTAGCCGTCTGACGTGGCGCCGTAGCCCACCAGCTCGGCGTAGATTTTCGCGCCACGCGCCTGGGCGTGCCCCAGTTCTTCCAGCACCAGCATGCCCCCGCCACCGGCGATGACGAAGCCGTCGCGGTCCGCATCGTAGGCCCGGGAAGCGCGTTCCGGCGTGTCGTTGTATTTGGTGGACAGGGCACCCATGGCATCGAACAGGCTGGACAGGGTCCAGTGCAGTTCCTCGCCGCCGCCGGCGAATACCACGTCCTGCTTGTCGAGCTGGATCTGTTCCATGGCGTTGCCGATACAGTGGGCGCTGGTGGAGCAGGCCGATGAAATCGAGTAGTTCACCCCCTTGATCTTGAACGGGGTGGCCAGGCAGGCAGATACGGTGCTGCCCATGGTCTGGGTCACCCGGTAGGGACCCACCCGGCGCAGGCCGCGCTCGCGCAGAATGTCGGCGGCCTCGGTCTGGCTGGCAGAAGAGGCACCACCGGAGCCGGCGATAATGCCTGTGCGCACATTGGATACGTCTGTCTCCGCCAGCCCCGCATCCGCGATGGCCTGCTGCATGGAGATGTACGCAAACGCCGCGGCGTCGCCCATGAATCGCAGCTGCTTGCGATCGATCAGCTCGGCGGTATTGATGTTGGGTGCGCCGGCGATATGGGAGCGCATCCCAATATCGATTTGTTCCTGCCGGGTGCTGATGCCGGACTTGCCCTCATACAGGGACCGGGTGACGGCCTCTGCATCGTTACCCAGGCAGGATACGATACCCAACCCGGTAACCACTACTCGTCTTGCCATGGCTCTAGAAGGACTCCGTAGACTGAAACAAGCCGACCCGCAGGTCGGTGGCGTGATAGATTTCGCGTCCGTCCACGGAAACCGTGCCGTCGGCGATGCCCATGATCAGCTTGCGCTCGATCACGCGCTTCATGTTGATGTTGTACACCACCTGGCTCGCGCTGGGCAGGATCTGGCCGGTAAACTTCACCTCGCCGCATCCCAGGGCGCGGCCGCGGCCGGGGTTGCCGCGCCAGCCCAGGAAGAACCCCACCAGCTGCCACATGGCGTCCAGTCCCAGGCAACCCGGCATGACCGGGTCACTGGGGAAATGGCAGTCGAAAAACCACAGGTCGGGGTGGATATCCAGTTCGGCCACGATCTCGCCCTTGCCGTAACTGCCGCCTTCGGAGCTGATGTGGCTGATGCGGTCCAGCATCAGCATATTGTCCACCGGCAGGCGGGCGTTGCCCTCGCCAAACAATTCGCCGTGGCCGCAGGCGACCAGCTCTTCCTTGGCGTAAGAATGTTGTTGCGTCATAGTGATTCCAGTGTGAAACAGGCGCTCGCGCGACCCTTTCGTCGGGTCGATATGCGAGGCTGCCCATTCTAAAGGCTGGTGTGTACAAGTCCAGTTAAAATGCGGCTTTGCAGGCAGCGCCGCTGGCCATCGGCGGGCGCTTCGGATACCATGAAAAGACAACTGATTTTCATCAATCGCCCCTGAGGCCGGGTAATCCCTGCGCCAGTACAGGAGCGCTACAGGAACGCAATGCTAGTACCCGTTTTGCTCTCTGGCGGTATCGGAAGCCGCCTCTGGCCGGTCTCGCGCGAGTTACACCCCAAACAATTCCTGCCCCTGGCTGGCGAGTTGTCCATGTTGCAGCAGACCATGCACCGCACCTCGCGGTTGGAAGCGGCCAATCCCCTGGTGGTTTGTAACGAAGAGCACCGATTCATGGTGGCGGAGCAATTGCGCCAGCAAAGTATTGAGGCCAGCGCCCTGATCCTGGAACCCGCAGGTCGCAATACGGCGCCAGCGGTCGCGTTGGCCGCGCTGCAGGTGGTGGCGGACGACCCGGATGCGGTACTGCTGGTGCTGCCCGCGGATCACCTGATACAGGACAATTCGGCGTTCGCCGATGCGGTGGTAAAAGCCATCCCCCTGGCAGAGCGGGGCCGCCTGATGACTTTCGGCGTGGTACCGACCAGCGCCGAGACCGGCTATGGCTATATCCGCTGCGGGGCGGAACTGGGTACCGACCTGTTTGAGCTGGATACTTTTGTCGAAAAGCCCGACGCAGACACCGCCCAGGCCTACGTGGACAGTGGCAAGTACCTGTGGAACAGCGGCATGTTCCTGCTGCGGGCGGAAACCTACCTGGAGGAACTGGAGCAGCAGGCGCCGGACATGCTGGCCTGTTGCCGCCGCGCCATGGCCCAGGCGACCCGGGACATGGATTTCGTGCGGCCGGACAACCAGGCGTTTCTGGCCAGTCCCGCGGATAGCATCGACTACGCGGTGATGGAAAAAACCAGCCGTGGCGGGGTGGTCTCCCTGGACTGTGGCTGGAGCGACGTGGGTGCCTGGTCGGCCCTGTGGGAAGTGGCAGACAGGGACGAGAATGGCAACGTGGTCGAAGGCGATGTGATCCTGGATGACTGCCGCGGCAGTTACGTGCGCAGCGAGTCGCGGCTGGTGGCCGCTACCGGCATCGACAACCTGGTGGTGGTGGAAACCCCGGACGCCATTCTGGTGTCGGACCGGGAGCAGGTGCAGAACGTCAAACGGATTGTAAATCGCCTCAAGGCTGCGGGACGCACCGAGGTCACCACCCACCGCAAGGTGTATCGCCCCTGGGGTTCCTATGAATCCCTGGTGGAGAGCGAGCGGTTCCAGGTCAAGCGCATCGTGGTGAATCCGGGGGCGGCGCTGTCACTGCAGATGCACCACCACCGCGCCGAGCACTGGGTAGTGGTACACGGGACCGCCGAGGTGACCTGTGAAGACCGGACGTTCATGCTGGGCGAGGACGAATCCACCTACATTCCCCTGGGACAGAAACACCGCCTGGCCAATCCCGGCCGCATTCCGCTGGAGTTGATCGAGGTCCAGTCCGGCTCCTACCTGGGGGAAGACGACATCGTCCGCTTTGAGGACCAGTACGGCCGCGACAAGAAACTATGAGCAAGAGAGGTACTCGATGTTGATCAACAAATGCATGTTCCCGGTGGCGGGTTACGGCACCCGCTTCCTGCCCGCGACCAAATCCATGCCCAAGGAGATGCTGCCCATAGTCAACAAGCCGCTGGTGCAGTACGGGGTGGAAGAGGCAATCGAGGCGGGCATGACCACCTGCGCTCTGGTGACCGGCCGCGGTAAGCGCGCTATCGCCGACCATTTCGATATCAGCTATGAACTGGAGCACCAGATCTCTGGCACCGGCAAGGAGTCCTATCTCGCCAGTATCCGCAACGTGCTGGACAAGGGCGTGTTCACCATGGTGCGACAGCGGGAGATGAAAGGCCTGGGTCACGCCATACTGACCGGCCAGAACCTGGTGGGCAACGAGCCGTTCGGGGTCCTGCTGTCCGATGACCTGTGCCTGAACGAGGGCGGTCCCGGCGTGCTGGCCCAGATGGCGGAGCTGTACAAGCAGTTTCGCTGCTCCATCGTCGCGATCCAGGAAGTGCCGCCGGAAGAAACCTACAAGTATGGCGTGATTGCCGGCGAGGCGCTCAAGGACGGCATCTACCGGGTAGACAAGATGGTGGAGAAGCCCGCGCCCGAGGAGGCACCCTCCAACCTGGCGATCATAGGCCGCTATATCCTGACCCCCGATATATTCGACATCCTGCGCGAAACGCCCCCCGGGGCGAATGGCGAGGTGCAACTGACCGATGCCCTGCAGACCCAGGCCAGCAGGGGTTGCGTCATGGCCTATAAGTTCAAGGGCCGGCGTTTCGATTGCGGCAGTGTGCCCGGCTTCGTGGAAGCCACCAACTACGTGTACGAACACATCTACAAGCCCTAGAACGTTTGCCCGTGTCGGAAATTACCTGTTTCAAGGCCTACGACGTTCGGGGCCGCGTACCTGACCAGCTCAACGAGGATATCGCCCGGCGCATCGGCCGCGCCTATGCCGAGGTCATCAGGCCCGACCAGGTCGTGGTGGGGCACGATATCCGTCTCTCGTCGGAAGCCATCAAGGCGGCCCTGTCCCGCGGCCTGATGGAACAGGGGGTCGATGTCTACGACATCGGCCTGTGCGGCACCGAGGAGATTTATTTCGCCACTTCCCACGCGGGCATGGACGGCGGTATCGCGGTCACCGCCAGCCACAATCCCAAAGACTACAACGGCATGAAATTCGTACGCGAGGAGTCGCAGCCGATTTCAGTCGATTCCGGTCTCAAGGAGATTCGCGCGCTGGCGGAACGGGACGAGTTCACCGCGGCGCCCCGCCAGGGCCAGCTGCACCGGCTGGACACGGCGGCGGCGTATACGGAGCACCTGCTCTCCTACGTGGAGATCGACCGGCTGAAACCCCTGAAAATCGTGGTCGATGCCGGTAACGGCGGCGCCGGCCGGGTGGTGGACCTGCTGGCCACGCACCTGCCCTTCGATTTCATCCGCCTGCACCATGAACCTGACGGCAATTTCCCCAACGGGGTTCCCAATCCGCTGCTGCCGGAGAACCGCAGTGCCACCATCGAGGCGGTGCGCAGCCATGGCGCCGACCTGGGCCTGGCCTGGGACGGTGACTTCGATCGCTGTTTTTTCTTCGATGAGAGCGGCGAGTTTATCGAGGGCTACTACCTGGTGGGCCTGCTGGCGGAAGCTTTCCTGCAGCGCGAGCCCGGCGCCCGGATCGTGCACGACCCGCGCCTGACCTGGAACACCGAGGATATCGTGCGGGCCAACGGCGGTGAACCGGTGCTGACCAAGTGCGGCCACGCGTTCATCAAGGAGCGGATGCGCAGGGAGAATGCGATCTATGGCGGCGAGATGAGCGCCCACCATTATTTCCGCGATTTCGCCTACTGCGACAGCGGCATGATCCCCTGGTTGCTGGTGGCCGGCCTCATATCGAGTACCGGCAGGAACCTGGGTACCCTGGTGCGGGAGCGCGTCACCGCCTTCCCCTGCAGCGGCGAAATCAATCGCGAGGTCGCCGACGCCGCGGCGGTGCTGACCCGGGCCGAACAGGCCTATGCCGGCGAAGCGCAGGCAGTGGACCACACCGACGGGGTCAGCATGGATTGCGGCAACTGGCGTTTCAACCTGCGCATGTCCAATACCGAGCCGGTAGTGCGCTTGAACGTGGAAAGTCGCGCTGACCCCGTGCTGATGGCGGCCAAGACCGCCGAGCTACTCGCCCTGATCGAACAGTAGTGGATCCCGGCGTGCGCCGGGAAGACGCTACTGCGTCGTCACCCCTGCGAAGGCGGGGGTCCCGCCTGATTATTCTCGCGCCAGGCTTCGAGCAGGGCCGCGGTGGAAGGGTCCATGGCACCGGATTCGCCGCTCTCCATCAGGCTGAGAATTTCGACCCCGATCTCCTTGCCCAGCTCGACTCCCCACTGGTCGAATGGGTTGATACCCCACAGCACGCCGCTGCAGTAGGTGCGATGTTCGTACAGCGCCAGCAACGCACCCAGGGCTGCCGGTGTCAAGGCCCGGCAACTGATAGTGGAATTCGGGCGGTTGCCGGGCATGGCCAGGTGTGGTGCCAGTCGCGCTGCCGCCGCTGCCTCTATTCCCCGGCTCTGCAGTGAGGCCTCGGCCTCGGCCGTGCTGCGACCCACCATCAGGGTGCGGCTCTGGGCCAGGCAGTTCGCCACCAGGCGTCGATGCTGGATGGTCATTCCCGTGTGGGTGGTCAGGGGCAGGACAAAATCCACCGGGCACAGGCGGGTGCCCTGGTGCAACAGCTGGTGGAAGGAGTGTTGGCCCATGGTGCCGGCCGAGCCCCACAGCACCGGTCCGGTATCGGTAGCGGTGGGCTCGCCTTCGCGGGTGACGCTCTTGCCATTGCTCTCCATGGTCAACTGTTGCAGGAAGTCGGGCAGGCGGGCCAGGGACTGGTCATAGGGCAGTACAACCTGGTTGCTCGCCCCCAGGTAGTTGCAGTTCCAGACCTCCAGCAGGCTCATCAGCATCGGCAGGTTCTCGGCCGGTGGGGCGCTGGCAAAATGCCGGTCCATGGCCTCGGCGCCCCCGAGGAATTGCTCGAAGCGCTCCCAGCCCACCGCAATGGCGCAGCTCAGGCCGATGGCCGACCAGACCGAGTAGCGACCGCCCACCCAGTCCCACAGGGGCAGGCAGTTATCCGGCGGGATGCCGAAGTCCGCCGCCGCATCGAGATTGGTGGTGATCGCCAGGAAATGCCGGCCCAGTTCATTGTCCGGGGCACCCGCGTTACGCAACCAATCCCGCGCCGCCAGGGCGTTGGCCAGGGTCTCCTCGGTGCGGAACGACTTGGAACATACGATGAACAGGGTGGTTTCCGGGTTCAGTTCCAGCAGGCAGTTCTGCAGGTCCGCCGGATCCACGTTGGCCACGTAGTGGCAGGCCACCTCCCGCCAGTAGGGGCGCAGCGCTTCGGTTACCAGTCGCGGCCCCAGGTCCGAGCCGCCGATGCCGATGTTGACCACATCGGTGATCACGTCCCCGGAGAAACCCCGGTGATCGCCGGCGTTCATCTCACCGGCGATGCGGCGCATCCGCTGCCGTACCCGTTCCACCTCGGCCAGCTCCGGCTCCAGTCCCGGCGGCGGGTCGATGGCGCGCAACAGGCTGTGCAGGGCCGGGCGAGCCTCGGTGTTGTTGACCTCGGCGCCTCCCAGCAGGTCGCGCGCACGCGCGGGCAGATCCGCGTCGGCCGCCAGCTGGAGCAGCGCCTCCCGGGCCTCCCGGCTCAGGCATTGCTTGCTGTAATCCAGCTCCAGGCCTGCCGCGGCCGCGTGGAAGTCAGCAGTCCGCGCCGGGTCGGCGTCGAACATCGCCTGCACCGAGGCTGTGTTGAGTGCAGCCGCCAGCGCCTGCAGTTCACCGTGTCGAGGTGAGTCAGTAAGAGGGGAGGCCATCGCAGTCGCTCCTGTATCAGTAGTCTCTGTTGATAGATCGAGCGGTGATTTCGGCCAGTGCGGAGCGCGCCGGGCTATCGCCCAGTCTCTCCAGTTGCACCAGTGCCAGGTCGTGAAAGTGCCTGGCTTGCTGACGAGTATAATCCAGGGCACCGCAGCGCGTCACGGCTGCCAGCACCTGGTCGATATGTTCTGCGGTCTTGTCGCTGATGGCCGTGCGTATCAGCGCCTGTTCCTGCGGCTCGCCCTCGCGCAGGGTGTAGATCAGTGGCAGGGTGGGCTTGCCCTCGGTGAGATCGTCGCCGATATTCTTACCCATGGCGTCCGGGTCGCCGTCGTAGTCCAGGGCGTCGTCGATCATCTGGAACGCGATGCCGAGGTTCAGTCCGAAGGCATGCATCGCCTGGCGCATCTCCCCCGGCTGGCCGCTCAGTACCGCGGCGCCGTGGCAGGCTGCCGCAAACAGGATGGCGGTCTTGCGGGTGATGACATCCAGGTACTGGGCTTCGGTGGTGTCTGCATTGCCCGCCCGCACCAGCTGCAGCACCTCGCCCTCGGCGATGGTGTTGGTCGTATCCGCCATGTTGTCGAGGATATCCATGTCCCCCAGCTTCACCATCAGCTGGAAGGCGCGGGTGTAGAGAAAGTCGCCCACCAGCACGCTGGGTGCATTGCCGAATTCAGCGTTGGCGGTGGGTCGGCCCCGGCGCAGGGAGGAAATATCCACCACATCGTCGTGCAGCAGGGTGGCTGTATGGATGAATTCGATCACCGCGGCGAAGGTGATATGGCGCGGGCTGCAGTGCCCGAAGGCAGCCCCGGCCAACAGGGTCAGCAGCGGGCGCAGGCGTTTGCCGCCGGCGTCGACGATGTAGTGGCCGATGTTTTCCACCATCTCGACGTCCGAGTGCAACTGTTCGATGATCAGGGCGTTGACCTGCTCGAACTCGCTGGCGACAGTAGCGTGGATATCCTGCATGCTGTGTGAATTGCCCCGGGAGATTGCGCCCTGGAATAGTGCCCGGGCATGCTATGGGGCGGCCTGCCGGGTGTCAAGGGACGCGGCCATAAGCCCCTGTATTCTCAGGGAAAATAACCCTTGCCCGGGGGGGCTGATTTAAGTAAAATCGCCGCCCTCTACGCCCCGCTGCGGCCCGCAAGCCGCCCGGTGTGGGATTTCAACTGTTAGTGCCTGTCTCTGCCCCCTTGATTTATAAGGGTTTTTTTACTGCGAGCAGGCTAACTGAACGGAGCGCAACATGTACGCAGTAATTGAAGCCGGTGGCAAGCAACACCGGGTTGTCGAGGGTGAGACCCTCAAGCTGGAAAAAATCGAGGCCGCTACCGGCGACAGCATCGAGTTCGACAAGGTGCTGCTGGTGGGTGAAGGTGAGTCCGTGAAGATCGGTACCCCGGTGGTCGATGGCAGCAAGGTGACCGCTGAAGTGGTCTCCCACGGCCGTCACAACAAGGTCAAGATCGTCAAGTTCAACCGCCGTAAGCACCACCGGAAAGAAACTGGCCACCGCCAGTGGTTCACCGAGGTGAAAATTACCGGAATTTCGGCGTAACAGGAGGGTTTGAAGAATGGCTCACAAAAAAGCTGGTGGTAGTACCCGTAACGGACGCGATTCCGAAAGTAAACGCCTTGGAGTGAAGCGCTTCGGCGGTCAACAGGTCCAGGCCGGTAGCATCATCGTGCGTCAGCGCGGCACCCGCTTTCACGCCGGCGACAACGTGCGTGTAGGCAAGGACCACACCCTGTTCGCCACCGCGGACGGCAAGGTGGAGTTCGTGACCCGGGGCCCTAAAAGCCGCAAGTTCGTGCAGGTCGTGTCTGCCTGATCCGCTGAATACAGCAAGATCCGAAAGCCCCGATCTGATCGGGGCTTTTTTTTGGCTGGTTGTTGGTATCGGGCTGGTAATGCAGGCCCTTGCCCCGGAAGCCCTGTCCGGGACCGTCTGTGGCCATGGATGGCCACAGTCGAGCGTGCCACGGACGGCATGCTTTTAGCGTGTCCGGGACAGGGCTTCCGGGGCAAGGGCCTGCGTTGCGCGGTGTAGTCAATGGTCATTCCGAACTCAAGCCCCCAGGGATGGGTTCACGGCGTCTCATGAAAGACCTATCCGTCGGCCTGCCCGGATTCGTAGTGAGTTGCCGGAAACTATAGAATGTCGGAATTATGAAATTTGTAGATGAAGCCAGTATCAAGGTGTTCGCGGGGAAGGGGGGGAATGGCTGCCTCAGCTTCCGCCGCGAGAAGTACGTTGCCAAGGGCGGTCCCGACGGGGGCGACGGCGGCGACGGCGGGAGTGTGGTCATGGAGGCCGACGCCGGGCTGAACACCATGGTCGACTACCGCTTCGTACGCAGCTACAAGGCCGCGAGCGGCGAACCGGGCCGGGGCCGGAACTGCACCGGCCGCAGCGGCGAGGACCTGGTGTTGAAGGTGCCCGTGGGCACCACCATCATCGACGAGGACACGGAAGAGGTGCTGGGGGACCTGCGGGTCGCGGGCGAGCGGCTGGTGGTTGCCCAGGGCGGTTATCACGGCCTCGGCAACACCCGCTTCAAGTCCAGCACCAACCGCGCCCCGCGGCAGACCACCAACGGCACTGAGGGCGAAATGCGCAGCCTCAAGCTGGAGCTGAAGGTGCTGGCCGACGTGGGCCTGCTGGGCCTCCCCAACGCGGGCAAATCCACTTTCATACGGGCGGTATCCTCGGCCAGGCCGAAGGTGGCCGACTACCCCTTCACCACCCTGGTGCCCAACCTCGGGGTGGTCAAGGTGGAGTCGCACCGCAGTTTCGTGGTGGCGGATATTCCCGGCCTGATCGAGGGCGCCTCCGAGGGGGCGGGTCTCGGGATTCGCTTCCTCAAGCACCTGACCCGCAACCGCATCCTGCTGCACATCATCGACATGGCGCCCTTCGATGGGACTGAGCCAGCCGAGGCGGCGCGGGCTATCGTGTCTGAACTGGAGCGCTTCAGCCCCACCCTGGCGCAGCGGCCACGCTGGCTGTTATTGAACAAGATCGACCTGCTGGATGAGGAACTGCTGGCCGAGCGCCGGGCGGCGCTGCTCGCTGAACTGGCCTGGCAGGGACCGGTCTACGAGATATCCGCGGTGTCCGGCGCCGGCTGCGAGCGGGTCTGCCAGGACATGATGGAATTACTCGAGGCCCAGCGCGCGGCGGAAGCCGCTGACCCGGAACTCGCCGTGGCGGAGGAGGAAATCCAGTCCCGCATGCAGCGCGAGGCGCGGGAGCGGATCGAGGCCCTGCGGCAGCAGCACCGTGCCGCCCGGGCTGCGGCGCGGGCGGAGGTCGATGACGACGATGATGACGATTACGACGTCGAGGTGGAGTACGCACCCTGATGACTACCCGGGATGAAATCGCCAGTGCCCGGCGCTGGGTGGTGAAGGTCGGCAGCGCCCTGCTGACGGACGACGGCCGCGGACTGGACCAGGGGGTGATCGACCGCCTGGTGGACCAGGTGGCCGCCCTGCGGGCGCGTGGTTGCGAGGTGGTGCTGGTGTCCAGTGGCGCGGTGGCTGCGGGTATCGTGCGCCTGGGCTGGCGCAGCCGGCCCCATGTATTGCACGATCTGCAGGCGGCGGCCGCGGTGGGCCAGTCGGCGCTGGTGCAGAGTTACGAGACCGCGTTCCGGCGGCACGGGATTACCACCGCCCAGGTCCTGTTGGGGCACGATGACATCATCGCCCGCGACCGCTACCTGAACGCCCGGGGCACCCTCAACACCCTGCTTGGGCTCGCTGTGCTGCCGGTCGTCAACGAGAACGACACGGTGGTTACCGACGAGATCCGCTTCGGCGACAACGACACCCTGGCGGCGCTGGTGGCCAACCTGATCGATGCCGACGCCCTGCTGCTGTTGACCGACCAGCAGGGCCTGTACCGCGAAGATCCGCGCAGCAACCCGCAGGCGGAACTGGTGACGGAGAGTGACGTACACGCCCCGGAGCTGGATGCCATGGCCGGCGAGGGCGGTGTACTGGGCCGCGGTGGCATGGTGACCAAGTTGCGCGCGGCGCGCCTGGCGGCCCGCTCGGGTACCGAGACCCTCATTGCCAGCGGCCGGGTGGACAATATCGTGGCCGTGGTCAGCGCCGGCGAACCCGTGGGCACCTGGCTTCGCACCGGCAAGAAACCCCAGAATGCGCGCAAGCAGTGGCTGGCCTCCATGGTCCGGATCCAGGGGAGCCTGGAACTGGACGACGGCGCCGTGCGGGTGTTGCGCGAATCCGGCCGCAGTCTGCTGCCGGTGGGCGTGCGCGGTGTGCACGGGACGTTTTCCCGCGGCGATATGGTGTCCTGCCGCGACCCCGAGGGTCGCGAGGTGGCCCGGGGTCTGGTCAATTACAGTGCCGGTGAGACCCGGCGTATCATGGGTTCGGCGTCGGCCGCGATCGAGGATATCCTCGGCTACGGTGGCGACGCGGAACTGATCCACCGGGACAACCTGGTCCTGGTTTGAATCAGGCCAGCCCCCGCAGCGTGGTCCGGTACAGCAGGGCGGCGCGGCCCAGAGTGTAGCCCAGGAAGGCGAAATCCAGGGCCAGCGCCAGACCGGCGCCGGCGCTGCCCTTACCCGTAGCCACGGCCAGCAACAGCGCCGCCAGGGCCAGCCCGTGCAGCCGGAACTGCCAGCGGGTTAGGCGCGGCGGGATGATGGTGCCCATGTGCGGCAGGGTCTTCAACTGGTCGACGTCGCCGATGCAGCGACGCTGCAGATGCAGGTAGCTGAGAAAGGGCACGATTTTCTGCAACATGCCCATGATCACCGACACGGCGAATCCCGGCAGCAGCAAAACCCCCAGCAGGACCGGCAGACGGCGTGGCAATTCACCGGGTAGCGCCTCGGCTGCGCCCCAGTACAGCAGCGGCAGGCACAGCGCCGCGGCGATCAGCGACCCCAGCGACAGGCGCCAGAAGCGCGCGGTGATATCCGGCAGGCGGCGTTTGCGTTGCGACAACAGCCACAGGGCGTACGCCCCGTAGACCAGCGCGACGAGGCTCAGCAGGTGCAGCGCCAGTGCCTGGCCGATTGCGCCGGGGGCCAGACTCGCCAGCAGCAGTGCGGCCAGCACCAGCAGTGGCAGGGTCCTGGCCAGCGGGGTGGGAAAACTCGGGGTGACGTGGAACATGGGAATGACCTGGTAGCTGACGCCCATCACCAGCAGCAGGACCCAGCCCCCCAGGCCCCAGCTGGGGTGCAGCTCACCCAGGTTGGCCGCCGGTACCGGCAGGCCCGCGAAGGCGGCGCCGCGCCACAGGCCCAGCAGCAGCGTCAGCAGCAGGCAGGCCGCGGCCAGGCGGATGCAGAACAGGGCGTCTCCCCCGGCGACCCGGCGCAGCAGCAGGCGGGCCAGGGCCAGCAGGAACGCGGCAAACGCCAGCAGGAGAACGGGCAGGGCCAGGTTGAACAGCCAGTAACTCTGGCTGGCGAAGCCCGCCACCAGCAACAGTGTGCCTGCCAGCAGGCACAGGTGGACCAGGGTCGGCAACCACGCTCCCCCGGGGACCAACTCGCCACTGAGCACCGGCAGTATCTGGAACAGGGCGCCCAGCATCACGGTGGCCATGAAACCCAGGGTCAGCAGGTGGGTTACCGCCAGCAGGTCGGGAGTCCAGCGGCTGGCCAGGGCCTCGTCGCCGGCCACGGCCACTAACAGACCCGCCAGCAGGCCCAGCCAGGGGGCGGTCAGGAAGAAGCGCAGCGGCACGTGCAGGGGCGGTATGGTGTTCATGGACAGGCCCTGCATCCTCACGACAGCTGCCCCGCGCACAGGCTTTGCGGGTTTCCCGGGCCGCGCGCATCCGGGGTGGCCACGTGCATGTGCCTAGTCCAGCAGCGCTGTCTGGTCGCCCAGCAACTGGTCCATCATGGGATAGAGAATGCTCTCCTCCTTCATGTTGTGTTGTTGGGTCAGCAGCATCAGCGTTTCCCCCAGGCCCAGGAACTCGTCACTGTCCCGGGCCGCGAGTGCCTGGTCCATCTGCGCCAGCAGGGCGCGCATCTGTTCGTGCTCCGAGCGCATGACCAGCAGCGGCGGGGCGGGTCCACCCGCCGCTTCCAGAGCCGGAAACAGGCGGCCCTCCTCCAGGTCGTCGATGTGCCGGCGCAGTTCGGCGGCGAAGGCCTTCCAGCCCGTGCTGGCCGTTTCCCAGTCCTGTTCCGCCACCGCCGCCTCGGCACTGGCGTACTGCTCGTCACAGAGGCGATGGTGGCCCTGCATTCTGTCGCTGATGTTTTTCATGGTAACCCCTCGATTCCGGGGGGACAGTTTACTTAATTCCCCACGACTTGGCCGAATCAGCTGAGCCAGCGGCCCAGGGGGGTTTTCAGCCACAGGAACTCCATCAGTTTCTTCATGCCCTGGGCGCCGTCCGCGCTGTAGGGATAGGCGTTCTGCATCTTGCCGCCGAATCGGTCGATAACGATGGGCATTTCGTGGCAGTAACCGCGCAGTCCCTTCTTGCCGTTCACCTGGCCCAGGCCGGAGTTTTTCCTGCCGCCGAAGGGAGCCGCCGGGATGCCGTAGCTCATGGCCATGTCGTTGACGCTGCAGGAGCCGGTATCGATGGCGGCGGCCAGCCGGTAGCCCTTGTCCTTGTCGCGGGTCCAGACGTTGCCGTTGAGGCCGAACTCGGAGTCATTGGCCAGTCGCAGTGCCTCCTCCTCGGAGTCCACCTTCTGGATGCACAGCACGGGGCCGAAGGTCTCCAGCAGCATGATGTCCATGCTGTTGTCGACCTCGGTGATGACGGTGGGCTCGTAATAGAGCCCGGGCAGGTCAGGGTTGCGACGCCCGCCCATCAGGATATTGGCGCCCTTCGCCCGGGCGTCTTCCACGTGGGCCTCGATGATCGCCAGTTGCCGGTCCCAGAAGACCGCGCCGATGTCCTCCTCCCAGCCGTGTTGTGGACCCTGGCGCAGGCCCTTGCCCTTCTCGAGGACCTTTTGCAGAAACTCGTCGTACACCTCTTTCACCACATAGATGCGCTCGGTGCCGCAGCAGTAGTGGCCGGTATTCATGCAGGAGCCCACCCAGGCGCCGTCAGCGGCCCGGTCCAGATCGGCGTCGGCGCAGACGATCATGGCGTCGTTGCCCCCCAGTTCCAGGGTCACCGGGATCAGTTGTTCGGCGCAGGCTACCGCGACCTTGCGGCCGGTAGCCACCGAGCCGGTGAAGGAGACCTTGTCCACGCCGCCGCCCACGATAGCCGCCCCGGTTTCGCCATCGCCCAGCAGGACCTGCAGTACGCCCTCGGGCAGGCCCGCCTCGCGATAGATGTCCTCGGCCAGTTTGGCGGAGAAGGGGGTAACCTCGGAGCCCTTGGCGACCACGGTGTTGCCTGCCAGGATGGCCTGGGTGGCCTGGTTCATTACCAGAACGAAGGGGCCGTTCCACGGGGTAATCAGGCCGATCACGCCGAGTGGCTTGTACACGATGCGCAACTGCTTCATCAGTCCCATCAGGCCGTGAACCTTGCGCTTGCGGGGTGCGAGAAACTTCCCCGCGTTTTTGGCGTAGTAACAGAGCTGGTCTGCGACCGAGAACACCTCCATACTCATGGCGTCGGTGCGCGCCTTACCGGTCTCCTTGACCACCAGGTCGATGATCTCGTCCTGGCGCCGGACCACGATTTCCAGCGCCTTTTGCACAATGGCCGCGCGTTCCTTCATGGGAGTGGCTGCCCAGGCGGGCTGCACCGCCCTGGCCCGATCGATGGCCGCCTGCACATCCTCGGTGTTGGCGCAGACCAGTTCGCCGGTAGGCTCCAGGGTGGCCGGGCTGCGCAACTGCAGGTGGCGTCTGGAGTCAGTGGACTCTATCGGTTCGTAAATGGACATGGCTTATCCTCGACCTGGCTACTCGATCCAGTAAAACTAATGGTCGTTAGTCTCCGGGTCAATGTCTTTTCCGTACTTCGGCAGTGACCGATTCGGTCACTGCCGTGCTGGGCTTGCCGGTCGTAATGGGGTACTGTCCCGCGCTGTGACGAGCGAATCGAGGAGTGCCAATGGCCCTGCTGGTGCTGGCAACCGGCCTGTTTATCTGCGCCGTGGGGGGGCTGATGCTGGTGAAGCCCTTTATCCTGATGCCCCTGGGCGAGCGGATTTTCGCCAGTAACTGGATCTACGCCGCCGCCCTGGCGCGCTTCCTGTTGGGGGTGCTGTTGATCGCGGCGGCGCCCGCCGTGGCGCACTCCATCACGGTCGAGGCCTTTGGCTGGCTGTTTGTCCTCGGCGGCCTGTTGCTCGTGGCGGTGCCTCGCGCGACCGTGGCGGCGATATTCAGCCGGGTCAGGAACGTCAACGCGCTCACCGTGCGCTGTGCTGCCCTGGCTGCCGGTTTGTTCGGCGGTTTCTTTATTTACGCCGCCCTGGTGTGAAATAATCCAGCGCCGTTTTTTTGCGAGTGCCCATGAGTCTTGCTCCCAGCAGTTTGTTGATCATCTATTGCCTGGCCGTCGCCCTGGTTTCCCTGCTGGGCGGGCTGGCGCCCAACTGGGTGCGGATGACCCATACCCGGACCCAGTTGGCGATGAGTTTTGTCTCCGGTTTCATGCTGGCGGTGGCCTTTTACCATCTGCTGCCGCACAGCATCGCACTGCTGCCGGGTCCGGACAGCGCCGATCGCGCGCTGTGGTGGTTGATGCTGGGCCTGGTGGCCATGCTGTTGATGTTGCGCCTGTTTCACTTTCACCAGCACGATTTCAGTGCCGAGGAACACGTTCACCACGACGAGCACCACCATCATCACCCCGTGCATGAGGCCAGCGAAATGTCCTGGGTCGGGGTGGCGCTGGGGCTCGGACTGCATACCCTGATTGACGGTATTGCCCTCGGTGCGGCCCTGCAGGGGGCGGCAAGTCGCGGTGTGGCCGGGTTGGCGGGGCTGGGTGTGTTCCTGGCGATACTGCTGCACAAACCGCTGGACGCCATGTCCATCACCGCCCTGATGAAGGCCGGTGGCTGGAACCGAACGGCGCGCAACGTGACCAATGCCGTGTTCGCGCTGATGTGCCCCCTGGGCGCGCTGTTGTTCTATTTCGGCCTGGATCTGCTGGCCGCGGAGCAGCAGGTGGTGGTGGGTATCGCGCTGGCTTTTGCTGCCGGTGCGTTCATCTGTATTGCCCTCAGCGACCTGCTACCGGAAGTGCACTTCCACAGTCACGACCGTGCCACGCTGACCGCGGTGTTCCTGCTCGGCATCGCACTGGCCTGGGGCATCGGCGCGGTGGAACCGCCCGGGGCTCACCGGCATGTTGAACAGCAACAGGGAGAGTAAGCGTGGTCAAACGTATCATTTATCCCCCCATGTGGATGGCCATTGGTATCGGCGCGGTGTTTGCCTGCAACGAACTCTTCCCGGGTCCGCGCTTTACCAGCGGCGCGGGGCAACTGGCCGGGGGCCTGATCATCCTGGTCGGGCTGGCGCTGCTGGTGTTCGCCGGGGGCCTGTTCAAGCGGGCCGGCACCGACATGATCCCGTTCCGCAACGTGTCTGCGCTGGTGACTGGCGGGGTGTACCGCTACAGCCGCAATCCCATGTATCTGGGCATGGCGCTGGTGTTGCTGGGTTGCGCCATCACTGTGGGCGCGGCTACCGCGTTGCTGGTGCCGCCGCTGTTTATGGCGATCATCGAGTTTCGTTATATCCGTCCCGAGGAAGCCCTGCTGCGGGCAGAATTTCCGCAGGAATTCCCCGCCTATTGCCAACGCGTCAGGCGCTGGCTCTGATCACTGGTCGAGCGCCAGTTGGCGGGCCTGTTCCAGGCCCCCGGCATTGGTAACCGCGGTATAACCCTGGGCTGCCAGCCGCTGCCTGGCCTGCTCGGCCCGACCGCCGGCCGCGCAGTACAGGTAGATGGGGCGATCCCGGTCCAGTTTCAGTGCCGCCACGCCGGTTTCGATACTGTCCCAGGGAATGTGGTGAGCACCTTCGAGGTGGCCGCTGGCGAATTCCGCGCTGCTGCGCACGTCGATCCAGACCGCGTCGGCAGGTACCTCGGCGCGCAGGGCGATAGCGTACAGGGCAACAACGCTCAGTAGTACTTTGATCCGGTTTTTCATGGGGTCTCTGGGGCGCTCCAGCCCGCCAGGTTGTTCTCGACCAGTGTCGCCAGGGCATCGATGTGGTCCGGCTGTTCGTTGAGGCAGGGAATGTACTCGTAGCGTTCTCCGCCCGCCTGCAGGAAATACTCGCGGTTTTCCTCGCCGATTTCCTCCAGGGTTTCCAGGCAATCGGCGGCGAAGCCAGGGCAGATCACCTGCACTGACCTGACGCCCTCGGCAGGCAGGGCGCGCAGTGTTTCGTCCGTGTAGGGTTGCAACCACTCGCCGCGACCGAAGCGCGACTGGAATACCATCCGGTAGTCGTCCTCCGCCAGTGCCAGGGCCTCGACCACCAGCCGGGTGGTCTTGTGACACTCGCAGTAATAGGGGTCGCCCTGGTCCAGGTAGCTGCGCGGTGCGCCGTGATAGGAGAACAGCAAGCGGTCCGCGCGCCCGTGGCGGTCCCAGTGCCGGCGGATGCTGCCGACCAGGGCGGCGATATAGCCGGGGTGGTCGTGGTAGTGGGAGATAAAACGCAGTTCCGGCAGCCACCGCCGCCCGGCCAGGGACTGTCCCAGGGCGTCGAAGGTGGAGGCGGTGGTCGGGCCCGCGTACTGCGGATACAGGGGCAGCACCAGCAGGCGCCGCACGTCGAGATCTGCCAGGGCCTGCAGGCGCCCGTCCACGGAGGGGTCGCCGTAGCGCATGGCGAAGTCAACCACCATGTCCTCACCGAACCGGTCGCTCAACCGCTGCTGCAGGGCTTCTGCAATCGCCCGGGTGTGCACCAGCAGCGGGGAGCCCTGCTCGGTCCAGACCTTGCGATAGTTGGCGGCGGAGCGGGCGGGGCGTGTATTGAGGATGACCAGGTTGAGTATCAGCCACCACAACAGTCGTGGCGCTTCCACCACCCGCGGATCCGACAGGAATTGTTTCAGGTAGGGACGCAGGGCCTGTCTGGTCGGCGCAGCCGGGGTGCCGAGGTTGACCAGCAGCACCCCGGTGCGGGGCCTGCTGGTGTCGTGGTCGAATGCTGTGCTGCCGCGGTAAGCCATGGTGGGCCAATATACGGTCAGCCACTGCCGTTGCCAAGTCAAATACCGGGAGGAAGCTTCCGCTCGCGTGATCGACCGTCTGCTCTCAATGGCTTCAGCCTGACGCAGATCAATGTTGCTCGACTACCCTCATGGGTTAAGCTCAGAAACTGAGCATTGTTCGCCGTGGAGATAATGACAACACCGTGCGATACATAACCGGCATCTGTCGTCCTGATAACGCCCGAAGGGACCGGGCAGTGAGGTCTGTACTTCGCGCCGCCGTTCTCTGCCTGTTACCATTCGTGGCCGTGCCCGTCACGGCGGACAGCTGCACCGAGTGCCACAAGAGTGAGGACTTTTACGCCCGGTTCCCCCGGCTGTACGAATACTACCGCGATTGGGTTGCTTCCAGTCATGCCGAGGCCGGCGTCAGCTGTGCCGACTGTCATGGCGGCCAGCCCGAAGAAGCGGAAAAAGAGGCGGCTCACCGGGGTATCTTTCCGGTAAACGACCCCGAAAGCAGCCTGCACTTCTCCCGGCAGCCAGCGACCTGCGGTGAATGCCACAGCGAGAAGCAGGAAGAATTCAGTCACAGCAAGCACTTCCGGGCACTGCAGTCCGGAGAGTTGGTCGCGCCAACCTGCACGACCTGTCATCCGGCAATGAACAAGCGGCCCGGCTACCAGAGCATCATCCTGGATGCCTGTGCCAGCTGTCACGGCGAGGGCAACCGGCAGGGGCTACCCCCGGTGGTAGATGACGCGGAAAACGTGCTGCGCAGCATCAACGTGGCCAAGGGGATGCTCGGCTGGGCCAGTCTGCATTTCGGTTCCCACGACTGGCCCGGCGACAGTCGACAGGTTATACGTGACCTGGAACTCCGCTATTCTGACATCGTCGACCAGGTGCACCGCTTCGACCTGGAGGATTCCGGTGATTCGGTGCGGGCGCTGCTGCTTGACCTGAGGACGTTGTTTGAGACCGAGCGCCGGTCCGGAGTCAGTAATTCAGCGGCTGATCACTGAACTCGTTGCAGTTGCCGCTGTTCCACCGCGATGACCAGCTTGGCGAGCAGGGTGAATATCAGCAAGCCCAGGGCCCAGATACCCAGCGATACGGCGATTTCCACCGACGTCGGTAGGTATTCGAATACTTCGCCCAGGGGGGTCGGTATGAAACCCGGAACCACCAGTCCCATACCCTTTTCGATCCAGATGCCGACAAAGGTCAGCGCACAGGCAATATTCAGCGTGACCATATTTCTGCGCAGGGGGTGAATGGTCAGGATAATGACCGCCACCAGGTTGAACCCCAATGCGGTCCAGATCCACGGCGACAGTGAATCAAAACCCTGCAGGCCCAGGAACAGGTAGCGGATCGAGGCCGAGTGGGCGCCCTCGTTGTAAAAATCCGTGAACAACTCCGCGACGATAAAAAACAGGTTGATCTGCAGGGCGAAGGTCATGATCAGGGCCAGCAGGTCGATGACGCTCTGCCTGACCGGGTAGTCGGTGATTTTGCGCAACACCTGGAAGATGACGATCATCAGGGCCGGACCGGACACGAATGCCGAGGCAATAAACCGCGGCCCCAGCAGGGCGGTGTGCCAGTAGGGCCTCGCCGGATTGGCGGAGAACAGGAACGCCGTTACCGTATGGATGGAAATGGCCCAGAAAATCGCAATCACGACGAAAGGAAAATACAGCGACAGCCGCGGTTCGTTGCCGCGGTATTTGCTGTACAGGATGTAGAAGGGAATGGCCAGGTTCAGCAGCAGGTAGCCGGACAGCACCACCACGTCCCAGGCCAGCAGTGACAGTGGAAAATTGAAACGCCCCAGCACCGGGATCATGTGCCACACGCGTTCGGGGCGCCCCAGGTCAACGATCACGAACAACATGGCCATGATCACCGCGGCCACCGCGATACCTTCACCAAGCAGCACCACGCCCTTGATGTCCTGGCGCTCGAAAATGTAGGCGGGGATCACCAGCAGCACGGCGGCAGCGGCAATGCCGACCAGGAACGCGAAGTTGGAGATATAGAAGCCCCAGGACACCTGGTCGCTCAGACCGGTGACCACCAGGCCTGTTTGCAACTGCAGGACGTAGTTGCTGCCCCCGAGGGCGATGATCGCGCACAGGAACAACAGCCACAGCCAGTAGTTGCGGGAACCCCGGAACATGGAGCCAATGGCGTCGATCAGGAAGCGGATCATCGGTGCGCCTCAGTCCGTGTAGTACCAGAACTTGGGTTCCGTCCCCAGGTCTTCCTTCAACCTGAACACGGTCTTGTGCTTGAGCACGTAGCGTATCTCGCTGTCGGGATCGAGCAGGTTGCCGAATACCCGCGCCCCGGTAGGACAGGCCTCCATGCAGGCGGGCTGGCGGTTCTCCCGGGTGCGCTGGATACAGAAATGGCACTTCTCCACCACGCCGCGCGGCCGCGGTCGGTTGCCCAGGTAGTGGGTATCCGGGTTGAGTTCCTCGGTCGGCAGCTGTGGTTCGGTCCAGTTGAAATGCCTGGCCCAGTAGGGACAGGCCGTCATGCAGTAGCGGCAACCGATGCACCAGTCATAGTCCACGACCACGATACCGTCCGGTTCGGTCCAGGTGGCCTCGACCGGACAGGCCTTGACACAGGGTGGATCGTCACACTGCATGCACTGGATCGGCAGGTAGAATTTGCCTTCTACCGGCACCGTCGCCGGGTCGTAGTAGTGCTCGGACTGTTCCAGGTCCATGTTGCCGCGGTCCATTTCCAGCACCCGGATATACTGTACCTGCGAGTCCCTGCCCTGGTTATTTTCCTGCACGCAGGCGCTGACGCAGTCCCGGTAGCCCTTGCACACACCGAGATTGATCGCGTAACCGTACACGACCCCCTCCTGGGCCGGTGTGTTCTTGCAGGTGACGTCGACGCCGAAGCGCTGTTTGGCCCGGCGCTCAATCCTGGTCAGGGTGCGTTCGATCTCCTGTGGCGACATTTTCTTGTAATGTTTGCGGAAGAATTCATCGAAGGCCTCCCTGAAGCTGAGCCCGTTCCAGGCAGGTGAGGGTGTGGGCACGGCCGCTGCCGCGGCGCCGGCGGTGCCGAGCCCCAGGTTTTTCAGGAAGTTGCGGCGGGTGCCAGCGCCCTGCGGTTCGACCGCGGCTTCCTTGTCATCGGACATCGCTATGCTCCCATTCCGGTTGCCGCGGATCGTGTGACGCAGAACCCGGCTTCCGGGTCATGTGGTGCAGCCCGGCGCGTACCGGCGGTGGTGGCTGTGGAGCGCGGGGCGCAATCTCAGGCCGGTGCGGGTTGTGACACTCCACGCAGCTGAACAATTGTCGCTCGCCGCGCCAGTTGGCCGCCCGTTTGCCGTGAGCGCCTCCTTGCCAGTCCCGAAATTTCTGCGAGTGACAGCCGTTGCAGACGCGATAGCTGGCATCCAGTGATAGGGGCTTGGACAGTGGGGTTTGCAGCTGCTCGTAGTTGTTCTGGTCGTGACAGGAAAAGCACCAGAACAGCCCGCCACCGTGTTCCAGGTCGGGCGGATGGCCCTCGTCGACGTCCAGTTCGCGGACATTGTCGTTTGGATCCATGAATCCGTGGCAGTCATTGCAGGGATAGAAGAACAATTCATCGACCCGGGAACCGACCGTGTAGGGCAAGGCGGGACCGGTAGTCGTGGCCGCCGCCGCGGTATCTCCGGCAGCGGGAAGTGCCAGGGGCAACAAACCCGTGGCGATGAGCATCCACCTCGCAGCAGACATTATCTGCCGGGACTTACGGCGCATAATTGCCGGCCGAACGCCGTCGCATGTGCCTATCCCGCCTGTCTGGCGGGCACTACTGGCCGCTGGCGTAGTAGTTGAGCAGCGCGTCGAGCTGGCCTTCTTCCAGACTCTCGACTGCGGCGCGCATCTTGTCGGGTTGTTGCCGGGCGCCGCTGGCGTACTGTGCCAGCGCGTACTGGAGATATTCCCGCCATTGCCCGGTCAGGATGCCCGCCGGCGGTTCGCCCTCCGCTGGCTGCGCCCCCGCTGAGTGACATTCCGCGCAATGCTCCTCGTGAATCGACTTGCCCTGTTCCGCCAGCGCACTATCAAACGGCTGGTCCGGGGGCACGCGATCGAATTGCGCGAAGTGCGCCGCGCCGCCGGCTATCTCCTCATCGGTCATTTTGGTCGCAGATTTGCACTTCAACGCCATCTGGCCGCATTCGCGTTCGCCGGCGCGATAGGCTTTGAGGGCCGCTTCAGCGTAAGCGGGATTGAGGCTGGAAATGGAGGGTGATTTGGCCTTCTTGCTGTTGCCGTCGACTCCGTGGCACCTGGCGCAGGCCTTGAACTCGTCTCCCTCCGCCTGAACCGGGATGGTAGTCGCCAACAGAATAGTGCCCACCGCGAGAAACCCTGTGAGTAATGCCAGCTTACGCATGTTCATCTCCTGTTATTATCCAGTGTTCTTCGGTTCTCCCGATTATGACACCGGCGCGACCTGAGGGTTCTTGTTCGAGATCAATATTTCCGTTCCTATCGCCTCTGCTGCAAATAGTATTACGCCCCCCCCTGGTCTATTATTTGCCCTGTCAATCATGTGGACGGTTGGCGTGGGCTGGATTTTTTTGTGTTAAACGAGCCCGCGTATCCCCAACGGAATTATGGGAGAGTGCATAGTGTCGGGCCTCAACAAGCGCAATATTCTCATCGGGCTGGTGTTGTTCGGCGTGGCTTTTGTAGTCGTCGGCGCGGCCAGCGTCATCACCTGGGAGTACTCCAACAGCAACGAATTCTGTGGCAACGCCTGCCACGCCGTGCATCCGCAGGAACCGTTTGCCCACGAGTTATCGGTGCACGCCAACGTGCAGTGCGTGGAGTGCCATATCGGGCGCATGGGCTTTTTCGAATCGGCCCTGGTCAAGTCCGGGCACGTCACCCACGCCTGGTCGCTGCTGGTGGGCTATGATCGACCCACCGTGTCCCACTCCCTGCAGAGTGCCAACTCCTGCGAGAAATGCCACCCCAGTGACACCCACCGCAAAAACCCGATACAGATGATCAGCCACTTTGCCGAGGACCGGGACAATACCGAGAGCCAGACCCTGCTCATCATGCGCCTGACGGGCCGCAACCTGGTCGCGGGAGAGGGGCGGGGCCTGAACTGGCATGCCAGTGGCGCCGTGCGCTACCGCACGGACGACCCGCAGCGGCAGCACATCAACTGGGTGGAGGCCACGCTGCCGGACGGCACCGTCAAGGTCTATGAGCACGTGCGTTCCGGCGACGAGGAGCCGAAGGCAAGCGATGCCGAGATCCAGACCATGGATTGTTCCACCTGCCATAACCGGGTCGGCCACCCCTTCCCCAATCCCGAGCGCGCGCTGGACGATGCCCTAGCCAGTGGCTCGCTCAGTCCCGAACTGCCCTACCTGAAAAAAACCATGCGGGAATTGCTGGCACGTGAGATCGAGACCGAGCAGGACGCCCGCACCCAGGTGCGTGAGGCAGTGGATGAGTACGTGGCAAGCTATCCCGACGCGGCCACAGACGATATTCCCGATGTCCGTGCCTACCTGCTGGCTAAGGAGGATGACATCGTGGCGCTGAAGGTGGCCCGCGAGCACCTGGAAGACGCCAATATCAACTGGCAGTCATTTCCCGATAACACCGGCCATCTGGATGGTCCGGGCTGTTTCCGCTGCCACAACGGCAGCCTGCAGACGGCGGAGGGTGTGCCCGTGCCGGTGAACTGCACCACCTGCCACAGCGTGCCGCTGGTGACGGAGGATGGCAAGCTCCCCGCGTACTACACCGCCTTGCTGGACATGCCGTCCCCGGAGGATCACCGGGACCCCGCGTTCATGGCCAACCATGCGGACCTGTTCGACGACAGCTGCGAGGATTGCCACGGGGAACTGGACTTCGGGGACGACAACCTGAGCCACTGTGCCAATTCAGCCTGTCACGGTACCGACTGGCAATACCTGGACTTCGAGGCCCTGTGGTGAGTTAACGGCAGGATCGTTGCCCCCGCAATAATGCGGAGGCAACTCAATCACCCGTCACTCGTCGTGAGTGTGTTCTTCGTGCACATGCTCCACGTCCGCGATCCGCCCCTCGCCGTGACACACGGTGCACTCCTCGACCACGTCGCCGCTGTCAATGGCCGCCTGGGTGGTGGCGAAATTGGCGCCGTTGGTGCGCATATGCGACCCGGCCTCCGCATCGTCGTGGCAGCTTGAGCAGGTGGCGGCGATGGGTGTGATCACCAGGTCGTCGGTCGGGTCCTGCCGGTCGTCGCCAGTGTCCACACTGGTACCCAGTACGCCGTCAGGCAGCGGCAGGGTATAAGTGTCATCGTCGTGGCAGCTCTCACAGTCCGCCAGGTTGCCCGGGAAGTGCACGTGTTCCTCGTCGAACACATGGGTGCTGCGACCCTGGAAGCCGACGATCTGGATCGGGTTTTCCCGTATGCCGGCGGCGTGTATCGCGTGGATCATGGTCTTGAAGTGCAGGCTCTCCTCCTGCTTGCCGTCGGTGGGCGGGTCGGCCGCGATCTCGCGCACCCCGCGGTCGGTATTGCGCGGGTTGTGGCAGGTTACGCAGCTGTTGATGTTGTCGGTGCGGTTGCCGCCGTGCAGGCTGAGCGAAACATGGCAGTTCAGGCAATTGTCCAGGTCCACCACGTCGCGTCGCGCAAAGGGTGTACCGTCCGGCTCGTCGATGGAGAAGAAGCCGTGGGCGTTGGTCAGGGGCACGCGCTCCGCCTCTTCACCCTCTTCCAGCTCGATGGACAGCCGACCCTCGATCACCGCCACCCCGCTGCCACTGACGGCGATACCGGGTGCCTGGCTGCCATCGGGAAGCGGAATCGGCAGGGTCGCCGTATAGCTGCCATCACCGTTAGCGGAGCCGGTCAGGGCGCTGGTGCCTACGGCACTGGCATTGTCCTCGCCGTTACCGGTGTTGTGGTAGTCGCGGGTATCCCAGGAAACGCGCACATTAACTGACGCGCCGGCAAAGGCCGGGTCGTTGGCCAGGTCGTAGTCCTCACCGGTCTCCGGGTTGCTGATGCGATAGGTCACGGCGGGGGTTTCGCCGGGTGCGGTGCCGGTTACACCCAGCACCTCGGCCAGGAACCGCGCGCTGGCCTCGGCAGCCAGGATGCGATGGGAATCGCGGATGGGGCCCACCTGGCCGTCTTCTGCGTGGCAGGAGGCACAGTTGCTGTCATCGGGCTGGCCACCCGCGTGCTGGCTGAAGTCCAGGTCGTCGTGGCAGGCGCCACATACGGCTTGCTGCGGGTACTCATTCCAGTTGTCCCCATTGCTGGTCTGGGCGATGTTGTCGCGCTCGCCGATGGTCGCACTGCCCGCGTGGCAGCTGGTGCAGTTGCGGATGTCCTGGGGTAGTTCCAGATGGGAGTAGTCGTGCTTCGTGTCGTTGAAACCCCAGATGGCGTATTCCCCGCCGGCCAGCACGCTGGGCAGGTTGGCGCCGCGGTGGATCTTGTGCACCATGACCTTGAAGTCCACCGTGTTGCCGCTGTTGGCGTCGCTGCTGCCGGGGTTGTGACAGGTCACGCAGTAGCGGGTGTCGCGGCGGTTACCGCCGTGCAGGCCCAGCGGGTTGTGGCAGTTGTTGCAGTTGTCGGTGGCGACCACGTCCCGGTTGAAGACGCCGCTGGTGGCGCCGGTGGCGGGCACCCAGTCGTAGACCGGGTTTGCCGTGTCCCTGGAGCCGTCGAACTGCATGGCGACCCGGTGGGTGCGTTCGGGCTCGTAGGACAGGTCGATACCCTGGCTGTCGGCCTGGGCCTGGATATCCGCCGGCGGCTCCAGCACGGAGGCGGCCAGGCGGTAGCGGTAGGTGCCGTCGCCGTTGTTGGTGAATTCCCCGGCTCCCCGCTCGGCGGTGGCCTGCAGTCGGTCCTCGGTACCGGGGCCCACGCTGCCGGCGAACTCGATCCGGTTTATGTAGGACTGCCAGTTGCCGGTCAGGTTGCCCAGGTCGCTGGCGCGCAGCTTGGCCAGGGTGAAGCGGACATTACTTGTCTCCAGGTCGGTGATGGCAACGCCGTTGCCGTCCGTCAGCTGCCACTCGACCACCGCCCTGCCATCGTCCGGGATGTCGACGCTGGTGATCGTGGCGCGGAGTTCTTCCGCCTCGGCGTAGTGGGCGGGCGGGGGAGTTGGCTGGATCGGGGGGGGTGGCACCGGTTGGCCCGGCGCCGGCGGCCCCGGCTCCACACCTGGGGCGCGGTCGCCCCCACCACCGCCACCGCCACAGGCGGCAAGGAGGCCGATCAGGCCAGCCAACATCCATTTGCGCATCTGTGTAGCCATTTGCTTTCTCTCCCGGGTTTTATTGCCAGTGATAGGTCACTGACGCGCCCACATAGTGAATCTGTTCGTTGGCGTTGCGGTCCCCGAAGGTCAGCAACTTGCCAATGGTGTCTGTCTGTACGCCTTCCCGCGCCCAGTCGTCAGTCTTGAAACGGTAGTACTGGTAGTGCAGTTGGAGATCGAGGCCCTCGCGGACCACCCAGCTGCCCACGGCCTCCAGGTGGTGCAGGGTGGTATCCACATCCGGCAGGTCGGAAGCGACCAGGCCGTCATCAAACGTCGTGAGCCGCTGCTCGGCGGTGGTATCAACGAAGCTGTAGTCCAGCGCCAGGGACAGGGCCTCGCTGGCCTGCCAGGTCAGCTGGGCACCCAGCGTGAAGCTGTCATCCTTGCTGTCCAGGTCCCAGTTGCGACCGGGATCAGAGGCCTGGGGCAGCGGGGGGTAAATGGTGAAGGCGTCCTTTTCCTGGCCGCCGCGGAAGGCGCGACTGCTCTGCTCCGACTCGAACCGGTCAAAGCCGCCATAGACCGTCAGGGAAATATCGCTGCCCGGGGCATAACTGGCGCTGAGATTCAGGCGCTGCCAGTCGGTTTCGGTCAGGCCCAGTTCGCTCTTGTCGTAGTCGTCTTCGTGCCACAGCAGGTTCAGGGCCAGGTTCCAGTTGGCGCCCGGCAGGTAGCTGAGGTCGAGCTTCACCTCCTGCTGCTCCCGGTTGGACAGGAAGAACTGGCTCAACTCGGGGTGGTTGATGTAACGCTGATTGTCCGGGGTGGCATTGATCAGTTCCGTGTCCAGCAGGGCGTAGTAGGACTGGTCCCACTGGTAGGTATCGGCCTGGCGGTCACCGTACAGCAGTTCAATGTTGGCGCTGAACTGGCTCCAGGGCTGAATGCGGTAACCGAGGGTGTAGCGGTCCTCCTCGGTGTGATCGACCGCCGCGTTTTTGCGATCGATCTGCTCGAACGCGTATTCGAAGCGCAGCCGGCTGCGCAGGGGCAGGCGATAGCTCGCCTCGCCGCCCAGGGTTTCCGACTCGTAGTCACGGGCCGAGTTATACACGGTGAGCGCCGCCCGGGGCTGGTTCTGGCCGTCGCCGCGGATATAGCGGTAGCCGTCCCGGGGTACGTCGTAATCCCGCTCCCGATAGCGATAGAAACCATTCAGGTCCAGTTTCGGGAGGGGGCGCAGCAGCAGCTTGCCGCCGAACTGGGTGACCGCCACCTCGCCGTCGAGATTCGCCCGCGGCAGGGACTCGGGCGCCAGCAGGTTGCCGTTGGCGCTGTACTCCAGGTAGTCCTGGTCCTGGCTGTTGAGGGCGTAACTGCCATCGAATTGCAGGCGCGCATACGGGGACAGCACATAGACGCCGGTCAGTCGGGCGCTGCGCTGGTCGTTGTCGGGGGCCAGGCCAAGCCCGCCGGTGCCGCTCGGGTAGGCGACCCGCGGGCCGAAGGAGCTGTAGGGGTTCTGCCAGGTCAGGATCTCGTTCTTGTTGTCGAAGTCCGAGTAGGCGACCCGGCCCTCCACCGACAGGGCGCTGCCGCGGTAGGCCAGCCCCAGGTCCAGCTCCGTGGTGCGGTAATCCACCGGCAGTGGCAGCAGTACAGCGTCACCGGCGGAGCGGTCCGGGGCGATGGCGCCGCCAATGTCGCCGGTGCCCTCCCGGCTCTCGTAGGACAGGTGGGAGTCCAGGCTCCAGTGGTCGTTCAGGGAGGCCTCGATCTCTGCGAACAGCTTGTCACGCTCCAGCTCCCGCTCGAATCCGTGCAGGGAACCCGGCAACTGGTCCCAGTCGGCGGTGGACAGGCCGCTGGTCCAGTTGTCCGGTAACAGCAAGCGGTCGTCACCGCGGAACGGGGTGCGGCCGCTGTCGTTGCGCACCTGTAACTGGGAATCGAAGCCGACCCTGAACTTGAGCCGGCCGGGCCTGGCCCAGGTCGCCAGGCCCTCGCGTGTATCCAGTCCCAGGTCGGACAGGGATACCTGCCAGTAGCTGTCTTCCGCGCTGAAGTCCTGCCACTGGAGGTTGCCGATCAGGTTGACACCGTTTTCGTGCAGGCCGTTGTACTGCCCGAACATGAAGTTGTCGTCGCTGGTGTGACTCAGGCCCAACTCGACCCGGTTGCCCGCGGCTGCCAGCACTGCCGTGCCGGGTAGCTGCAAGGCCAGTGGCGTGTAAGCCTCGTCCTCGGCGGTCAGTGCATGCGATGCCGACAACACCAGGGAGGCCGCGGCGGTCAGTTGGAATGGCAGGCGAATCGAACGTTTCATCGTATCAGGCGCGCCCCCGACGGATGGTTGGAGCCGTGAATCTGGCTGTGGCAGTTGAGACAGCTCTTGCCCAGCAGATACTGGCTGGGCGCCCCGCCGGGCAGTCCCTCACCGCCGTAAGGCAGGCTGGGATGGAAAGCTGCCGCGTGGCACTGCTGGCACAGGGCCGGGCTGCGTGCGGTGAGCAGGCGCTCGTGCATGGAACCGTGCGGGCGGTGACAGGTACTGCAGTCCTCCGTCGCGGGGGTGTGTTCCCACAGGAACGGGCCGCGCTTGTCCTCGTGGCAGCTCAGGCAGTTGTCATTTACCGACAGCTGCTTCAGGCTCGCCTCGCCGAGGCTCCCGTGAGGATCGTGGCAATCGGTGCAGGCGGTCTTGCCTTCCCGGATGGGGTGCCTTGAGGGCAGGTTGAGCTCCGAGCGCACCCGCGGGTGGCAACCCAGGCACAGCTGCTCCGCCTGGTGTGAAGCCGTGGCGAGGTCGGCCTGCTGGTGTGCATTGTGGCAGTCGTCGCAGGCCAGGTTTTCCTGCTCGTGCGCGCTGCCGCTCCACAAGCGATGATTCTGGCCTTCATGACAGGACTGGCAGCTGGCGGCGCGGTCGGGGGCGGGGGATTTCCAGTTGGGTCCGAAACTGACATCCGGTGACTCGTCGCCGAGTGAGTCGACATGGTTGTCACTGGTGCCGTGACAGGCGATGCAGTTTTCCTCGTCGCCGGGCAATTTGCCGTGTACGGCGCCGCTCAGCCGGGCAACGGCCGGGTCGTCTTCAACCCCGTGGCAATCGAGGCACTGTGCGTTGCCGGCCAGGCTGAACACCAGCAGCAGGGCGCCACAGCAGATTGCTACCCCCTTATTGTTGAATCCGGCCATTTTTAGAATGCTCCCGAGAAGCTTCGGCAGACAGGCATCCATTCCCTGGTTACCTTCTTATTGCCCCGTCAGTTTTATGGTTATCGGGTTTTCTTGCCAGCTTTTAAGGTGGGCGATACCCCTAATATTGATCTCGATCAAACTCTTGGGGTCAAATCCGGATGCGCCCTGTTACAGCAGCAGGGAATCGGCCAGCAGGCCCACCAGGAACAGGCTGGTGAAACGGCGGGTATGGCGGAAGGCAAAAGCCGAAAACCACAGGGGCCAGACTTCTTCCGGGTACTCCGCCGGGCGCGCCGCGGGCTTGTCCTCGCGATAGACCCGGGCCAGCTCCGGTACCAGCGGCAGGCTGGCCAGAACCAGCAACAGGGGCCAGCCGAAGCTGCCGGTCGCCACGAGGTAGGTACAGATCAGGTACTGGGCCGCGACCATGGCCAGCACGCAGCTGCGTGAGCGACTCGCCCCCAGCAGGACCGGCAGGGTGTTGACCCCCTTGCCCCGGTCCGCGTCGAGCTTGTCGGTGTGTTTGCCGAACAGGACCGTGGTAGGCCCCAGCGCGAACACCAGGCTGAGCCAGGTGACCTCCCAGCTCCAGTGGCCGGCCACCACGTAGTAGGTGCCGCCGACCATCAACGGCCCCCAGACCAGCAGCACGGCGGGCTCACCCAGGCCGTAGTATTTCAACGGCCAGGTATAGAACAGCACGAAGAAGCACCCCGCCAGCATCAGGTTCAGGGTGAGTCCGGTGCGCTGCCAGACGAGGTAGGCGCCCAGTGCCAGGGCGATCGCCCCGGTAGTGCCCAGGTAGCGCCAGAACTGGCGCTCGCTCATGAGACCGTCCTCCAGCACGTGCACCCCGTACTGATTGCGGTAGTAGTTGTTCTTGTCGACACCGCGACGCGAATCCGTATAGTCATTGAGCAGGTTGTTGGTGGCGTGGGCGAACAGCAGGCCCAGGGTGCAGGCCAGCCACAGTTGCGGGTGAAAAGCCCCCGCCCGCCAGGCCATCAGCCCCCCCAGGCAGGCCGCGGTGAAGGTCATGAACAGCACCGAGGCGCGGCAGGCGATCAGCCACTTGGCAACCGGGTCCAGGGGTTGCCACTCGGCGGCGCTGAGTTTGGGCATGCGGTCCAGGGCTCGCGCCCACATTTTTACGTCGATCATGGCCGGATCATAACAGGCTTTTTTGACTTGGCGATGATAAGGTGACTTCCGGTTCAGTCAAAGGGATAACAATCATGATCTCGATCAGGAATGCCCTGCTGGGGCTCCTGCTGGCCAGCGCTGCAAGCCTGGCCGACAACCGCCAGCCCATGCTCGACTACCTGGACAGCGAGGCCGGTCGCTACAATGACATCGCGCGGCAGATCTGGGATTACGCCGAACTCGGCTACCTGGAGACCAACAGCGCGGCCCTGTTGCGCGAAACCCTTGCCGCCGAGGGTTTCGCCATCGAAACCGGGCTGGCGGAGATTCCCACGGCTTTCGTGGCCAGCTACGGCAGGGGTGAACCGGTGATCGGCATCCTGGCGGAGTTCGACGCCCTGCCGGGCATTTCCCAGTCCGACCAACCCCACCGGGAGGTACTGGCAGGCAAGAATGCCGGCCACGCGTGCGGCCATCACCTGTTCGGGGCCGGTTCCACCGCGGCCGCGGTGGCGGTGAAGCGCTGGCTCGAGCAAAACGACCTGCCCGGCACTGTGCGCCTGTACGGCACCCCGGCGGAAGAGGGCGGCTCCGGCAAGGTGTACCTGGTGCGGGCGGGCCTGTTTGACGATGTGGACGCGGTGCTGGTGTGGCATCCCGCGGACCGCAACGCCGCCAACCCGGCAACGTCCCTGGCCAACAAGTCCGCCAAATTCCGCTTTCGCGGTGTGTCCTCCCACGCCGCCGTGGCGCCGGAGCGCGGCCGTTCGGCCCTGGACGCGGTGGAGGCCATGAACTACATGACCAACCTGCTGCGCGAGCACGTGCCACAGGAGACCCGCATTCATTATGTCATCACCGCCGGCGGCTCGGCCCCCAACGTGGTGCCGGATTTCGCCGAGGTGTTCTACTACGTGCGCCACCCCCAGGCGGCGGTATTGCAGACCATCTGGGACCGGGTCATGGCCGCCGCCGAGGGCGCCGCCCTGGGCACCGGCACCACGCTGGCGGCGGAGGTGATTCACGGCAACCACTCCCTGCTGCCCAACGAGGCCCTGTCGCAGCTGGCTTACGCCAACCTGCAGGCGGTGGGCGGCGTCGAATACGACCGCGAGGAGCGGGCCTTTGCCCGGGAGATCACCGCCACCCTGGACCTGAGTGAGGACCTGGCGGGCCAGGAACAGCGAATACAGCCGCTGGAGTTCCGCCAGGGTATGGGCTCCACCGATGTGGGCGATGTCAGCTGGACCGTGCCCACGGTGGAGGTACGCACCGCCACCTGGGTGCCGGGCACCGCCCCCCACACCTGGCAGGCCATTGCCGCGGGCGGCACGTCCATCGGCTACAAGGGCATGCTGGTGGCGGCCAAGACCCTGGCCCTGACCGCGGCCGACCTGTTCACGGAACCGGCCCGCCTGCAGGCGGCGCAGGAGGAATTCGAGGAGCGCCGCGGTGCGGATTTTCGCTATGAGCCCCTGCTGGGGGACCGGGCGCCGCCGCTGGATTATCGACTGGACGCAAAGGAGGCAAACCGATGAGCCTGTTGGAACGATTTCGCATGGACGGGCAGGTGGCGCTGATTACCGGCGCGGGCAAGGGGATTGGCGCGGGTATCGCCCGCGCCTTTGCCGAGGCAGGCGCCCGTGTCGTGCTGGCGGCACGCACCGAGGCAGATCTGCAGCGGGTGGCGGCGGACGTCGCCGCGCTGGGCTCCCGGGCCCTGGTGGTACCGGCTGACGTGATGGAACTGGAGCAGTTACCCAGGCTGGTGGAAGCAGCCATGGCGGAATTCGGCCGCCTGGACGTGCTGGTCAACAACGCCGGGGGCTTTCCGCCCAAGCCGGCGGGAGAGACCAGTGCCCGCGAGTTCGAGATCGCACTGCGCTTCAACGTGACCACGGCCTTCGAACTGTCCCGCCTGTGCGCCCCGCAGATGGTCGACAGCGCCGGGGCTGGCGCCATCCTCAATATCTCGTCGGTGGCCGGGCGCTACCCGGCACCCTGGTTCGCCGCCTACGGCACCGCCAAGAGTGCGCTGAGTTTCCTGACCCGGGAACTGGCCCAGGAGTACGCCCCCCGGGTCCGGGTCAACGCCATCGCGGTCGGTTCCACGAAAACAGACGCCCTGAACACCGTGCTCACCGACGAGGTCGAGCAGACCATGGTCGAACTCACCCCCATGGCGCGGCTGGGCGAGGTGGAGGATATCGCGCTCGGCGCCCTGTACCTGTGTTCCCCGGCGGCCAGTTACGTGACCGGCGACGTGCTGGGTGTTAACGGTGGCCTGGAGCGCCTCAATATGCAGATGCCGCGGGCCTGGGGCGGCCTGGGCTAAGCGGAAGTGCAACCGGCGTGGGTGCTGCCGGGAGCCTGCATGTAGCGTCGCAATGCGCAGCTGCCGCGGGCCTGGGGCGGCCTGGCTAGCCGGGTTTGCCGTCCGCGCGCGGACTGGTCAGCACCGGTATGTAGCGCAGCAGGAACAGACTGAAGGCTGTTGCCCACAGGCCCGCCGACCAGCGCCAGGCGGCGCCGCCCAGGGTGGGCTCCAGCAGGGGTAACAGCGCCCGGAACAGCGCCGCCAGCAGCACCAGGGCGAACGCCACGCCGATCCACCAGGGGACATCCAGCGGGCGTCCGGTATGGCCCAGTGAGACGCGAGCCATCATCGCCAGGATCATGCCGCCGACCGTGCCCACAGCGAGCAGGTGGACCAGGTTTTTCGTGGCCACCGGGTCATCCCCAGCCAGCCCCAGTCCGAACAGCGTCAGGGGGATGCACAGGTAGCTCAGGTGCATGGACCACAACAGCGGCACCCGCAGGGCCAGCCAGCCGCGCCAGGTGCCCAGTCGATACAGGTGCAGGACCCCGGTGACAAGGCACAGTGCCCGCAATGCGCCGTGGCCCTCGGCGGGCGACAGGGTCACGGCCAGGGCCACCAGGATGGCGCTGGTAATGCTGCCGTACTCCAGCCAGGGCGGCGCCGGTGGCGGTCTGAAGCCCAGCCGGTTGCCGGTGAACAGCGGAGTGACCCGGCCGCCGATGATCACCACGAACACCGTGATCAGCCACACCGCACCGTAGTGCAGGCGGGTGGCGGCCAGGGGGTTGTCCGCCAGCAGGTAGCTGCAGCTGTTCAGCGCTGCCAGTCCCAGCAGGAGGCCGGGGAACCACATGTTGCGCCACTGGCGCCGGGCCCAGACCCGGCGGGTCAGCTCAAACAGGGTCAGCAGGATAAAGGCGGTTTCCAACCCCCAGGCCAGCCAGGCCCACTGGGGCAGCAGCCACAGGATCCCGCGCGCCAGCAACCACAGGCCGAACAGCAGTTGCAGGCGCCATCCCCGGGTGCCCGGCAGGGAGGTCCAGGTGGCCACCGCGGTAAGCAGGAATCCCGCCACCACCGGCAGGGCGAAGCCGAACACCATTTCGTGGCCGTGCCACCAGTGCGGGCTCAGTGACGCCGGCCATCGGCCCGGCTGCTCCATCCAGAACAGCCAGCGTAACATGGCCAGCACCGCAAATGCGGCGGCCAGCAGGAAGCCGGCGCGGAACGCCAGCCGCCACAGGGGTGCGGGGAGTGGGCTGTCGGAAGGTTCGTCGATCTGCATGGTATACCGTACCGTGTTGGCCAGGTCCGCGCAGTGTAACCGGGGTATTGCCAGGCGCGATTGACGCGGGTCAAGCGGGGCGCGGATGAGTCGCGGTCGTGGCCTGTCACCGCAGCCCACGCGGCTGGCGCACTTACCCAAGCAGGCTGGCCGCGCAGTGTCTATATTTGTGCCACCACCTTGCTGACCGAGGGAGTACCATGTCACTGGATTTCGACAGCGCCCGCCTGCCCAACCCCCACATCACCGAGACTCACGAGGCCTGGCGTAGCCAGCTGCGGCGCTTCATCGACACCGAGATCATGCCCTACGCCGACGACTGGGACGAGGCCGGTGACATACCCCAGGACCTGTGGCCCAAAGCCGCCGCGGTGGGCCTGCTGGGGCTGGGCTACCCTGAGGCCTACGGTGGTACCAGCGATGGGATCGATTCCTGGCACGCCTGGATCACCGACGAGGAACTGGCCCGGGTCGGTGTGGGTGGCGTCTCCGCCACGCTCATGGTGCACGGGATCGGCCTGCCCCCGGTGATCAACTGGGGCAGCGAGGCGATGAAGCAGGCGGTGGCGCCTCCGGTGCTGGCCGGCCAGAAGAATATCTCGCTGGGTATTACCGAGCCCGGCGCCGGCTCCGACGTGGCCCAGCTCAGCACCACCGCGGTCCGCGACGGCGACCATTTCGTGGTCAACGGCAGCAAGACCTTCATCACCGGCGGCATGCGCGCAGACTGGGTCTCCACCGCCGTGCGTACCGGCGGCGAGGGCGCCGGTGGCGTGTCTATGCTGTTGATACCCAGCGATAGCGAGGGTTTCTCCCGCACCCGACTGGACCGGAAACAGGGCTGGTGGTGCTCCGATACCGCCACCCTGTACTTCGACAACGTGCGGGTGCCGGTGGCCAACCTGATCGGCGAGGAAAACCACGGTTTCCGGGTGATCATGACCAATTTTAACAGCGAGCGCCTGCACATGGCCTGCGGCATGGAAGCCAAGGCGCGAGTCTGTCTGGAAGAGGCGGTGGCCTGGGCGCGGGAACGTCACACCTTCGGCAAGCGCCTGGCGGACCACCAGGTGATCCGGCACAAGATCGCGCAGATGAAACAGAAGATCAACGCCACCCAGTGTTATATCCGGGCCTGCTGCGAGTCGATCGAGGCCGGGCATCCCGACCCCGGCGATATCGCCCTGCTCAAGGTGCAGGCCAGCGAGACCATGGAGTTCTGTGCCCGCGAGGCGATGCAGATTCTCGGCGGTATCGGCTATATGCGCGGCAACCGGGTGGAGCGGATCTACCGCGAGGTCCGGGTTAACGCCATCGGTGGCGGCTCGGAAGAAATCATGCGCGACCTGGCGTCGCGCCAGTACGGCCTGTAGCTGCACGGCAACTTAACGGGAGAGGCATAATCATGAGCGTGAGCGATAAAGACAGGGCGGAGTTCCGCCGCGAGGTCGCTGCCTGGGTGGCTGACAACAGGCCCGCGGACCCAGGGTTCCTGCTGCCCCAGACCTTCATGGAGGTGGGCAGCGAACAGCAGCTGGATTTTTTACGCGAGTGGCAGTACAAGGTCTGGTCGGCGGGCTACCTGGGCATGGCCTGGCCGACGGAATACGGCGGCCGCGGGGTGGACCCTGAATTCCAGTCCATCGCCGACCAGGAAATGCGCCGTCACGGGGTACCCATCTGCTTCAACGTGATCGGCCTCGGTTGGGCCGGGCCGCTCATTCTCGATATCGGCACCGTGGAGGAAAAAGAACGCTATTTGAAGGGTATCCTCAGCGCCGAGGATATCTGGTGCCAGGGTTTTTCCGAGCCGGATCACGGCTCCGACCTGGGCAGCGCCCAGACCCGCGCGGTACGCGACGGCGACGAGTATGTGGTGAACGGCACCAAGATCTGGACTACCCTGGGCAACTTCGCGAAGTACATGATTCTGCTGGCGCGCACCAACCCGGAAGCCGAGCGCCGCTACGACGGCCTATCGTTTTTCCTGGCCCCGATGGACGCGGCGGGTATCGAAACAAGGCCCATCCGCAAGCTCACCGGCGAATACGGTTTTACCGAAACCTTCTTCACCGACGCGCGCATTCCCGCCGACTGCATCATGGGCGAGGAAGGCCAGGGTTGGCGTATCGCCATGCAGACCCTGCAGTACGAGCGCGGCGCCGAGGCTGGTGCGGCCGGTGGCCTGATGATGATTCGCATCCAGACGGACGACCTTATCGAGTCTCTGCGCGGCCTGCAGCGCGACGGGGCGCCCGTGCTGGAGGATCCGGTGGTCCGCGACCGGCTGGTGCAGTGCATCATGGAGGAAAAAGCCATCAATCTCGGGAGCCGACGCGCGGCTATCGGTCCGCTCACCACCGATTATCCCCATTCCCTGCAGCTGTCCAGCAAGTTGCGCAGTTCCGAATACGCCCGGCGCATGCGCCAGTTGGCGATCGAGTTGCAGGGCGCCGCCGGCGGCCTGTACGTCGGCGACGAGGAAGCGGTGCAGGGCGGCTTCTGGCAGCGGGCCTACTTCAACAGCTTTTCCGCCACCATCGGTGGTGGCACCAGCCAGGTCCAGGCCAATATTGTTGCCGAGCATGTGCTCGGCCTGCCGAAGTGAGGACAGTGGCATGAGCACAGTGACAGGAAGCACCACCGTGGCCCTCAGCGAGGAGCAGGCCATGCTGCTGGACGTGGCGCGGGAGTTCTGCCGCGACCGCGCCCCCATCGATACCGTTCGCGGGCAACTGGAAACCGAAGCGGGCTACGAGCCGTCCCTGTGGCGGGAACTGGTCGATTTGGGCTGGTGTGGCATCGCCATCCCGGAGGCCCTCGGCGGCTCGGGCCTGGGCCCGGGCAGCGCGGTGCCGGTGGTGGAAAGCATGGGCCGGGCCCTGTTGGGCACGCCGCTGGTCAGCACCACCCTGGCGGCGCAGCTGATCCTGCGCGCCGGGTCCGACGAGCAACGGGAGCGCCTGCTGCCACTATTGGCGGCGGGTACCGTGGCCACCGTGGCCCTGCTGGACAACGGCGACTGGGGCGATGAAGCAGTGCGGTGCCGGGTGGACGACGGCGGTAGGCTGGACGGCAGCAAGCACTATGTCACCGATGCCGGTGTCGCCGACTGGTTTGTGGTAGCGGCCACCCGGGGCGGACAGCCTGCCCTGGCCCTGGTAACGCGGGACCAGTTACCCGCCGGGGCAGTGACCCCCAATACCACCATCGACCTGACCCGGCGCGCGGCGCGGGTGGATTTCACCGGGGTACCGGTGGCGCCGGAAAACCTGGTCACCGGGGCGGCGGTGGCGACTGCCCTGCGCGACGTTCGCCTGCTGGGTGCCCTGCTGGTCGCGGCGGAGTGCACCGGCAGCGCCGCCAGTTGCCTGGACACGATGGTGGAGTATCTCAAGACCCGTAAGCAGTTCGGCAAGCTGATCGGTTCCTACCAGGCGCTGAAGCATCCCGCCGTGGAAATTTTGTGCGCGGTGGATGCCAGCCGATCGTTTATCTACCACGCCGCCAGCGTGGTGGGGGACGGGCCCCTGGACCGTGATGCAGAGATCGCCTGCCGCATGGCCAAGGCCCAGGCCAGCGAGACGCTGTGCTACGCCGGCGATCGCGCGGTGCAGTTCCACGGTGCCATGGGGTTCACCTGGGAATGCGATGCGCAGCTGTACATTCGCCGGGCCCAGTGGTGCCAGCAGCAGTTCGGTGACGCCATGCACCACCGCAAGCGGTTGGCGAGTCTGCTGTTGGGATAGCATAATGGCCGGATGGCCAGAAAACCCGCAAAACTCCAGCGTAGCAGCCTGGGCCGCAGCCTGACTGTCTCGCTCGCCGGCCTGCGGGCCGGCGGCGCTTTCGCCATTGACGGCGCCCTGCAGCGCCTGCGCGGCGAGGAAGGCAGCGAAGCGCTGAACACCCCTTTTGCCCGGCGCGAGGCACGCCGGTTTGTCGCCGAGCTGGGCAAGCTCAAGGGCACCTACGTCAAGATCGGCCAGATGCTGGCGATGCTGGGAGAGCACTTCCTGCCGCCGGTGCTGACCGAGGCATTGCACGAGCTGGAGTCCCAGACCCATCCCCTGCCCTGGGCCACGATCGAACCGGCCCTGCGCGCCTCGCTCGGGGAGCGGCTGGACCAGCTGGAAGTGGAGCACCGGGCCCTGGCCGCGGCCTCCCTGGCCCAGGTGCACCGGGCCCGGATCAAGGCCACCGGCGAGCAGATCTGCCTGAAAATCCAGTATCCCGGTCTGGCCGAGGTCATCGACTCGGATTTCGACGCGGTGGTACGTATGCTGCTGCTGGCGCGCTGGGTACAGGCCGGGCGGGACCTGGACGCCTGGCTGGCGGACATGCGCGAACACCTGCACTACGAGATCGATTACCAGCGCGAGGCGGCCATGGGAGACCGGGTCGGCGAGCTGGTGGCGGAGTGCGCCGACGAACTGGCGGAACTGGGCCTCAATTATCATGTGCCCAGGCGCTACCCCGAATTCTGCAGCGACCAGGTGCTGGCGCTGGAGTACGTCGAGGGCCATATCGTCACCCAGGCGGAGGTGGCCGGCCTGTCGCAGGGGCGCCGCAACCAGCTCGGGATCGCAATGCTGGAACTGTTTTTTTATGAGCTGTACCGGTGGGGGGTGCTTCAGACTGACCCCAATTTCGGCAACTACCTGGTGCGCAACAGCGGTCGTGGCGACGAACTGGTGCTGCTGGACTTCGGCTCCACCCTGAGCCTGGATTCACATTTCCTGGTCCACCTGTGCAACGTGATCGCCGCCGGCCAGAACCACGACCGCGAAGCCATCATCGAGGGCCTGGTCGGCCTCGGCTGCCTGCCGGAGGATGCCTCCGACCGGGCCAGTGAACTGTTCGCGGAATTCTGCCTGCAACTGCTGGAGCCCCTGCAGGCACCGGAGGATCTGCCCCCTGAATACCTGAACGGCCGGGGTGAGTACTGCTGGGCGAAGTCGCGCCTGATGCGCCGGGCCGGCAAGCAGGCGGCACTGAACGCCACGTCGCGGCATTTCACGCCGCCGTCGCGGGAATTTGCGATGATCGCCCGCAAGCTCAGTGGCGTATTTACCTTCATCGCGGTGCTGCGGGCGGAATTCAACGCCCACGAGATAGTACACCGCCATATCGACCGCTGGCTGGAGGACGCATGAGCGACAAGGACAAGCAACGGGCTGTACCTACCAGCCGGATGGGGCGTTTCGCACGGGTGGCGAAGCTGGCCGGTGGAGTGGCCGGCGGCATGCTGGCCGAAGGCTCGCGCCAGTTGCGCGCCGGCAAGCGCCCCAGGGCCCGCGACCTGCTGCTGACCCCCGGGAACGCCCGCCGGGTGGCAGACCAGCTGGCAGACATGCGCGGCGCCGCCATGAAGCTGGGACAGATCCTGTCCATGGATACCGGCGACCTGCTGCCGCGGGAACTGGCGGACATTCTCGCCCGGCTGCGCTCGGACGCCCGCTCCATGCCGCTGGAACAGCTGCAGGCAGCCATGACCGAGGCTTACGGCGAGGACTGGGAGGAGCTGTTTTACAACTTCGATTACCAGCCCCTGGCCGCCGCGTCGATCGGCCAGGTGCACCGCACCATTTCCCCTGACGGTCGCGAGATCGTACTGAAGGTCCAGTACCCCGGGGTGGCCCGGAGTATCGATGCCGACGTGGACAACATCGCCACGGTGCTGAAAGTGTCCGGGCTGCTGCCCGAGGGACTGGATATCAACCCGCTGCTGGCCGACGCCAAGGCACAGTTGCGCGATGAGGCCGACTACATCAAGGAGGCCGAGTTCCTGCGCGCCTTCGGCGAGGTGCTGGCCGATGACGAGCGTTTCCTGCTGCCTGAAGTGCTGCCGGACCTGACCCGGCGCAACGTCCTGGCCATGACCTACGTCGAGGGCCTGCCCATCGAGAGTATCGCGGAGGAGGCGCAGGCCGAGCGCGACCGGGTCATGACCGCGCTGGTGGACCTGATGCTGACTGAACTGTTCGAACTCCGGATGGTGCAAACCGATCCCAATTTTGCCAATTACCAGTACCGCCACTCGGACGGCCGTATCGTGCTGCTGGATTTCGGCGCCACCCGGCACTTCAAGGCCGGCTTCGTGCGCGACTACCGCAAGCTGGCCAGGGCGGCCATCGACGGCGACCGGGACAAGGTGCTGGCGGCGGCGGAGCGGCTCGGTTATTCCATGGGGGACGCGAACTCGGAATACCGGGAACTGGTGCTGGAGCTGTTCCTGCTCGCGCTGGAACCCCTGGGAATCGACGAGGAGTACGATTTTGCCCATTCGGACCTGCCGGCGCGCATGTCGGAGTTGGGTGAGACCGTAACCGATTACCGGGATTTCTGGCAGGCGCCCCCCACCGACGCGGTGTACTTCCACCGCAAGCTGGGTGGAATGTTCATGCTGGCCAGCCGGCTGGGGGCCCGGGTCAATGTCTACCAGTTGATCAGGCGCTGGCTTTAGTCCGTCGCCGGACGGCGGCCTTTTTTGCCTTCGCCCTGCGCTTCGGCGGGTTGAGGGTCGCGGCCTTCAACTCGTCGAAGGAGTCCTGCAGGCACTGGGCATAAAACTCCGGGTCCGGTAACTGGTCGCGGCAGGCGGTGAACGACAGGGTGATGGTGCCCTTCTTGTTCTGTACCGCGCTGTACACGATGTGGAACAGGCCGCAGCCCGGCAGCAGTGGACCCAGGCTGAAGGAGTCGATCAGTTCCGCGCCGCACAGGTAGAGTTGAAAGGGCGCCCCCGGTACGTTGGTCACCACCGTGTTCATCGTGGGATTGGCCTCCGTGAGGCCGGTTGCGGAGGCGGCGCGCAGCGCCAGGGACAGCACGTTGCCGGGCATGATGTCGGTGAGGTCCACCACCACCCGGGGGCCCAGGGCCTCGGCGAAGGCCTTGGCGGAGCGGGCCTCCTTGTGCACCGCCGCCAGTCGTTTCGCCGGGTCCTCCACGTCGGTGCGCAGCGCCACGTTCATGAAGCCCACCATATTGCCGCCCGAGGCGCGCTCCTCGGGCGAGCGCACGTCGATGGGACAGCCGGTAACCAGGGTCTTTTGCGGTAACTCGTCCTTGCTCTGCAGGTACTTGCGCAGGCCGCCGGCGACGATGGTCAGCATCACGTCATTGATGGTGGCGCCCTTCAGGGTGTTCTTGATGGCGCGAATCTCCTCGAAGTCGAACTTGCGCGCCTCCACCACCCGGTGGGACGAGATCTTGCCCTGGAAACGGGTTTTCTGCTTGTCCTCCAGGAAGTGAAAATCCTGCCGTTTTTCTCCCTTGCGAATACGCTGGACCGCGGGCACCAGCTGGCGTGCCATGTCCAGCACCTGGCCCGGCTTCTTCCAGGCGTCGAGGTAGGCCCGGGCCAGCATCCTCGGGGTGGACAGCCGTTCCACGATCCACGGCGGGGCTTTACCGGGGTCGCGTATCTCCGGCGTCATGTCGTGCACGATATTGTTGAATCGGGCTCCGGTCGCCCCGTCCATGGCACAGTGGTGGACCTTGGACAGCAGGGCGAAGCAGTTGGGCGGCAGGCCCTCCACGTTGTTCAGGCCCTCAATGATATAGAACTCCCACAGGGGCTTGTCCCGGCGCAGCGGCTGGGAGTGCAGGCGCGCCGCCAGGATGCACAGCTGGCGCCAGTCACCCGGCTTGGGCAGGGCGATATGGCGCACGTGGTATTCCAGGTCGAAATCCGGGTCTTCCACCCAGTAGGGGCGCCCCAGGTTCAGGGGCACGAACTGCAGCTTGCGGCGGAAAATGGGTGATTCGTGCAGGCGGCTTTCCAGCATCGACAGAATCTGCTTGAAACGCACCTTGCCTCCCGGTGCGGTGGACTGGTCATAAATGGATACGCCGCCGATGTGCTGGGGCAGGCCGTCCAGCTCGGCGTGCAGGAACATGGCGTCCTGGCCGGATAGTTGTTGCATCGTGTGTCTCCTGGCAGAGTGCTGTCGCTAATAATAGCCCAGTCTGGCGGACAGATTGCCGCCCGCCGGACCGGGCTGGTTCAGCTCACTGCGCCGTTCGCGGCCAGTTCCCGCCGGATTCGCACCGTGAGGGGCAAAATCACCAGCAGCAGCAGTGGGGCGAAGATCACCGCCAGGGCGAGCAGGGTGCCGGTCATGCCGTAGTTATCCAGGGCAAGGCCCAGCACGGGCCCGGTGACAATGAATACCGCCCGGATCGCCAGGCTCACCAGCGAGTTGACCGTGGCGCGGAAGTCCCCCGGCATGCGCCGGTTCAGGGCTTCATAGAACACGGTCATGCTCAGCCCCCGCGCTACCTGGATCAGCAACCCGCAGGCGGCGCCCAACCAGCCGCCGATCAGCGCCATGCCCGTCAGGCCGGCCACCGGCAGTACCGCCAGCAGTAGCAGCAGGGAGCGGGCGCCGAGGCGGCGTTCCAGGGCGCCCGCGTAATGCGCGGCAAGGCTGACCACCAGCGCAAATACAGCCCAGATGTAGCCGAAGCTCTGCAGCGGTATGCCCTGCAGCTCCCAGTACTTCTGGTAGCTCCAGAAGGAGTACAGGGCCAGCAAGCCGAACAGCACGATGGCCATCGCGGTCCACAGCACCACCGGTTTGCCGAACAGCAGCAGTTCCACGATGTGGCGCGCGTTGTCGCGGTGGCTGCCCTCACTGCGCCGGCGCGGCGGTTCCACCAGCCCGAGGCCGAGCAACAGCGGGGCCACCCCGACTACCGCCTGCACCCAGATTACCCAGTCCAGGGACCAGATCAGCAGGATGCTGGCGCCGATGCCCGCCAGGCCCGAAGCCGCCGCCTCGATGGAAATCAGCCGGCTCAGGGAGCGGCTGGCCCCGGCGCCACCCCCGCCGCGCTCCGCCAGGTACAGTTCGCTGTCGTACAGCAGCGCCAGGTCTGCCCCGGAGATCAGGGAGAAGCCCACGCCCAGCAGCACCTCGTACACCACAAAGTCCATGAAGCCGTCCGCCCACAGCAGGGAGAAAAAGCCCAGCGCATTGATGCCGGCGCCCACCAGCACCGCGCCGCGCCGGCCCCAGACATCTGCCAGGTAACCCGAGGGCACCTCGCACAGGGCGATGGTCAGGGCGAACAGGGCCTGGGTTTGCAGCACCTGGCTCATCGACAGGCCCTGGCCCTGCAGCAGCGGCACGTACACGGGCACCACCAGCATGAAGCTGTGGAAAAAGCCCATCACGTAGACGGTGCGAATATTGCGCTTGATCTTGTTGTTCACGGTACTGATCTCTGTGTGATCGAGTACCTGGAGAACGGAGGAATGGGTATAAATATGAAAAAAGCCTCCGGAATCCAGGTTCTCGGAGGCTTTTCCTTAACGACTTGTCAGTAAAAAATCCTTCCTCAAACCACCTCGTCTGCCCACAGGCACACGAGCGCCGACGGCATGTCGCCGCGCTTGCTGATGTCCTGTCGATAACTGAAGGTGGTCATGTCTTCCACATCGTCGCTGTGAATTGCCTGCCTATAGTGCCCCGGGATCGTGACCGAGGTCAATCAAAGACCAGTGAAAGGGTGGCGATTGTGAAAAACTTCACAGGCTTGTACTAGTCTGGAGGACCGGAGACTGATTTGGAGTGAGACGATGAAACCGGATATCGAAATTGCCCGGGCTGCCGGCACCGGCCCCATCGCGGCGGTCGCCCGGCGACTGGGGATTCCGGACCAGGCGCTGGTACCCTATGGTCACGACAAGGCCAAGATCGAACTGGCGTACCTGCAGGGCCTCAATGACCGGCCCCGCGGCAAGCTGGTGCTGGTAACCGCTATCAGCCCGACCCCGGCGGGGGAGGGCAAGACCACCACCGCCATCGGCCTGGTCGACGCCCTGAACCTGCAGGGCAGGAAGGCCTCGGTGTGCCTGCGGGAACCCAGCCTGGGGCCCTGCTTCGGGCTGAAGGGCGGTGCCGCCGGCGGCGGCTTCGCCCAGGTGGTCCCGATGGAAGACATCAACCTGCATTTCACCGGCGACATGCACGCCATCGGTGCCGCCCACAACCTGCTGGCGGCCATGGTGGATAACTATGTGCACTGGGGCAACGATCTGCGCCTCGACCTGCGCCGGGTAAACTGGCGCCGGGTGGTAGACATCAACGACCGCCAGTTGCGCCAGATCGTGACCGGCATCGGCGGCCCCGCCAATGGCTTTCCCATGGAAGGGGGCTTTGACATCACCGTTGCCTCCGAAGTGATGGCGATTTTCTGCCTGGCCCGCAACCTGGATGACCTGCAGCAGCGGCTGGCCAGGATCCTGGTGGGTTACACCCGCGACCTGGCGCCCGTGACCGCCGCCGATATCCAGGCCGCCGGCGCCATGACCGCGCTGTTGAAGGATGCCCTGGCGCCCAACCTGGTACAGACCCTGGAGGGTAACCCGGCATTTATCCACGGCGGTCCCTTTGCCAATATCGCCCACGGCTGCAACTCGGTTATCGCCACCGAGGCGGCGATGAAGCTCAGCGACTACGTGATCACCGAGGCCGGCTTCGGCGCCGATTTGGGGGCCGAGAAGTTCTTCAACATCAAGTGCCGCATGGCGGGACTCAAGCCGGACGCGGCAGTGCTGGTGGCCACCATCCGCGCGCTGAAGATGCACGGCGGAGTGCCCCGCGGCGAACTCGAAAAGGAGGATGTGCCGGCTCTGGAGCGCGGGCTGGAAAACCTTGGTCGACACCTGCGCAACACCGGCCACTTCGGCCTGCCGCAGCTGGTGGCGATCAACCGTTTCACCAGCGACACCGAGGCGGAGATGACCGCGGTGCAGCGCTTCGTGCAGGCGCGCGGCGTGACGGCCTATGTCTGTGATCACTGGGCCAAGGGCGGCCAGGGGGCACTGGAGTTGGCAGATGCGCTGGCGGACTTGTTGCACAAGAACACCGCCCAGTTCCGCACGCTGTACGAGGACGACCTCAGCCTGTGGGAGAAAACCCGACTGGTGGCGCGCTCGGTGTACGGCGCCGACGACGTGGACGCGGACCAGAAAATTCGCGACCGGTTCGAACAGTACCAGCGTGAGGGCTATGGCCACTTCCCGGTGTGCATGGCCAAGACGCCCTACAGCTTTTCCACGGATCCCGGCCTGTTGGGCGCCCCGGGCAACCACCGGATCAAGGTGCGCGACCTGAGCCTGTCAGCCGGGGCCGGCTTCCTGGTGGTGATCTGCGGCGACGTGATGCGCATGCCGGGCCTGCCCCGGGTACCCGCGGCCAACAGTATCTGTGTCAACGACCGGGGCCAGATTGAGGGTCTGTTCTAGGGCCAACTCAAGCAGTGTGAACGGGCCCTAATCGCCCGCGCCGCCGGGCAGGTAGTGGTGCAGAAAGCGGGCCACGTTGCCGCCCATCACCCGCCGGATTTCCTCTTCCTCGAAACCCTGGCGCAGCATCTCTGCGGTCAGCACCGCCAGTTCAGAGGTGTCGAAGGGCGCCTCGATGGCGCCGTCAAAATCCGAGCCCAGCGCCACGTGCTCCACGCCGACCAGGTCGATACCGTAGCGTATCGCGCGCACGATCCCCGCCGGGCTGGGATCACAGACCGCCGCGTCCCAGTAGCCCACGCCGATCAGCCCGCCCATCTGCGCGATGCCCCACATCAGGTCGTCTGAGATGTTGCGCGGTGTATCGCAGTGCCCCTTGAAACCGGTGTGACTGACGATCAGCGGGCCGGGACCGGCGGCCAGGACATCCACCACCACCGCCTCCGAGGAGTGGGCCAGGTCCACGATGATGCCCAGCTCGCGCATGCGGGCAAGCGCCTCGCGTCCGAATGCAGTGAGTCCGGCGCCGCTTTGCCCGTGCAGGGAGCCGCCCAGCTCATTGTCGAAGAAGTGCTGCAGGCCCATCACGCGGTAACCGGCATCGAACAGGGTCTGCACGTTATCCAGTTCTCCCGCCAGGGCGTGGGAACCCTCGGTGCCCAGCACCCCGGCGATCACCGGTTCGCCGTCGATACGGCGCTGCAGCAGCGTCCTGACGTCTTCGGCATTGCGCAGCAGGAAGAACTGTTCGGGCAACTGCTGCTCCAGGGCCTGCAGGCGCCGGGCCTGGTACAGGGCGCGTTCGCTGAGACTGTCCCAGGTCGCTACCGGCCAGCGCTGCACCAGGGCCAGTGCGGTGATGTTGTCCCGCGCCGCCGCCGCGTTCTGCTCGTAGTTCTGCCCCGCGGGCGTTTTGGTGACCACGGTGAATACCTGGATCGCCACGTTACCCTCACGCAGGCGGGGCAGGTCCACGTGGCCGCGGTCACTGCGCCGGGCCAGGTCACGGTACCAGAGGGTGCTGTCTGCGTGCAGGTCGGCGACCACCAGGGAATCGTGCAGGGCCTGCGCTTCTTTCGGGATGACGTAGGCCGCATGGGGCCGAACCCGGTTCATGCTGTTCTCCAGTATGCCCGGCGCCAGGGCCAGGAACAGGCCCGTCAGCAGGACCAGCGTCAGCAGTGTGATGACAAGGACTTTGCGCATGGTGAGCATTCCGAACGATTTCACCCAGTGTAGCAGGATGGTCATCCGGGGGTTTTCGGCCTATGCTGAGATCGTCCACCGTGAGGAAAACCCGTGAAACAGACCGTAATCTATAGCCTGTTGATCTCAGGCGTGCTGGCCACCACAGCGCTGCGTGCAGATAACCTGGCGGACGCCGCCAATGACCTCTGTGAGCACATCAAGCAGTGCACCCTGACGCAAATGAACCAGGAAGAGATCACCCCGGAAATGCGCCAGATGATCGAGCCCATGATCGCCAACATGTGTACCGCCATGCGCTCTCAGGTTACCGCAGCACCAGAGGGTCACCCCCTGTACCAGTCCGCCACTGACTGCATGCGCAGTATGACCCGGATCAGCTGCGAGGCCATGCAGGACGGCGCAAACATGGAAACCGCCGAGTGCAAAAAGTACGAGGAGATCGCCCGGTCTTATAGCGGCGAATAGCGCGGCGGTCCCTCTGGCGCAGTCCCGCCGGGTGAAATATTTCCCTGATCCAATTCGGCGCCGAAGGAGTAGGATATAGCGTAACCTGAACAGGAGCGCGACATACCGTGTCCACCGAAGCCAGACAAACCGCTGCAACAGCCGCTCACACGACCGGCGCGATGCTACTAGCCCGCCACGCGCTGCAACACGGCCTGGTGGCGCTGGCGGTACTTGCCGCCACCGCTTTCAGTGGCGAGCGGGCCGCGCTGACCGGGTCCGGCGCCTGGTTGATTGCCTGTGGGGTGGCCTCGGTATTGACCGGTGTGGTGGTGACCACCCTCATTCATGAATGGGGACATCTGCTGGGTGCCACCCTGGCGGGCGGCGCATTCAGGATTCCTGCCCGGCCGGGCCTGTTTACCTACGATTGGGACTTTGCCAACAACAGTGTCAGTCAGTTCATGGTGATGAGCCTCGGAGGTAACCTGGGCGGTTTGCTCGGTATCGGACTGCTGTGGTGGCTGGTCCCCGCGGACTGGGCTTTACGCTCCCTGGTCCTGGCCGGTGCCCTGTCCGGCGTCGCCTTCGGGGCGGCCATTGAGTGGCCGGTCCTGTTACGTACCGCGCGCAGCGGCGAACCCTTCGCGGAACTGTCGAAAATTACTCCAACCGTCCTGCTGCTGAGCCTGGCCGCCTCCATCCTGACGGGCGTTATCGCCTGGCAGTTGCTTGCCTAGGTTCCGGTTGCGTCCCCGGGGCCCGGTTGCCGGGGCGGTTTGCGCAGGGTACGACAGACCGCCCGCTTCATGTTCCAGTTGGCCTTCCAGGCCGTGCCGGTCATCAGGTTGACCTCATCCACGCCCAGGCGGCAGCCCTGCTGGATGGTTTCCGCGTTCAGGAACTTGCCGAGGCTGTCGTAGTCGTTGTTGCTGGCCGCGTAGAGCATGACCCAGCGGTTGTGATACAGCGACGACAGGGACGTGCCCTGTTTGACTCCATCGATGGAGATGGTCAGGGTGTTCAGGTAGTCAAGGCTTTGCAGGACACGCACCACCCGGTGCACCTCCGCCTGACCGGCCTCGCCGATGTAATCAGAGTCCTCGCCGAAGTTCCTGATACTGAGCTCGATGAACAGGTCACTTTCGTCCGCGTTGCTCCAGTTCAGTGTCAGGCCGGGGTTTCTCTCCCTGACCTTGCGCAGGTCGCGCAGAAAACCGCGGCGCCGGTCACTGGAAAACGTGTTGATGTGGTTGGTGAAATCAAACTGGAAGTCCGCCGGCACCAGGTAGAACTGGTCGTCCTTTTCAACAAAATTCGATTCGTACTCCGGATGCATGGCCAGCAGGGCGTCGACCCAGGTCCCGTTCAGGTCGAAGAACGCGGTGTTGTCGGGCAGGGCCTGGTAGCACTCGGGAAAATGTTCCGGTTGAATCCAAAGGATACGGCCGTCCGCGTAGCAGCCGCCGAACAGTTCGTAGCTGTCATCCGAGGTATCGTGCACCAGGGGAATCAGGCCGTCGGTCGCGCCGTCGGTTTCGTGCAGCAGGAAATGCAGGCGATGGCGCTCCGGGTTGTGGAACGCGGACATGACTTGCCAGTTATCCCAGACGCGTTCGGCCGGTGAGAACCGGTCCCAGGCCGCACGGCACTCACCGGCATCGCTGAGGAAGCGGATCACAGTTCTCTCAGGTAACCCCAGGAGTGGAGTTTGTCGCTGTCCTCAAACCAGCGGTTGCCGATGTCGACCCGGTAGTACATGTGGGGAATGATCAGGTTCTTGATCCGCGCATAGGCCTGGCGCTGGGCCTGGCGCATGGTAGCCCCGGTGCCAACCACCACCAGGATCACACCGGAGCTGCCGGTGATCACCCACTCCTCATTGACCAGCTTGACGTCCTCGAAATGCACCCCTTCTTTGCCCTTGCGGAAGTGTATGATCGTGTCCTTGGACTTGACCCGGAAGGTTTCCGGGTCGGTGAAGGGAAATGGCGGCACGACGATGCGCACACCGACCTGGAAGCCGCTGCGGGTTCGGAACGAATTGCGGGTGCCCGAGGCCAGGCCATGCAGGAGTTCGCCGATGGGGGTGATGATGCCCTCTTCCTGGATGAAAATCGTGGGATAGCCGAAGCGCGCGGTGAACTCCAGCGGGTAGATATTGCTGCCGCTGACGATACAGTTCAGGTCGATGTAGCCGACGTAATTTTCTTCCGCCAGTTTTTTCTCCAGTTTCTTCAGGGTCTGGTTGAATATCCGGTTCGGCCCTGACCAGAACATGGCGGTGCCCATTTCACCGGTCGACGGCCCCAGGTCGCCCGGGAACAGTTTCTTGTGTTCGAAGTTGATATTGATGGGATACGCGAATTCCCTGCCGTTGAAGAAGGCGCCTACCGCGACCTCTACGCCCTCGACGCGTTTCTGCAGCTGGAAGGAGGGGATCTTTTCGGCCCAGGCCTGGTGGTAGTCCTCCAGCACCTGGAGGACGTCAGAGCCATCCTCCTCCTCGCCTATGAACAGCAGTCCCTTCATATTCTGGGCCTCGCCGGAGGGTTTCAGCACGTAGCGTGCCGGGTGCTCCTTTACAAACGCGATGGCGTCCTCGAAGCCCTCGAACTGGCGATAGGGGATGATGGAGATACCGTGTTTCTTCAGCTCTTCCTGGCCGAAGGAGCGGTCGTCCTCCAGCATGTCGGTGTAGGGCGTGCCGCCGACACAGTGCTTGCCCATTTCGCGCAGGCGCCGGGCTTCGGTCCCCATGCCCAGCACGTCGTCGAAGACGATCACGTCGGCCCAGTCCACTTCCGCTTGCCAGTCCTCGACCATGGGCACGAACCCCGAGCCCACCTCCCGGTCTTCCGGATTGGATACCGAGTACTTGACCCCGTGCCCTTCCTTCAGCACCTGCCAGGCGATGTCGCCGATCAGGCCGTCATAGGACACGAACAGGAAATTGCGCTTTGGGTTTCTGTCTGTCGCGGGTTTTTGTATCTCGTCTGCCAACTGGCTACTCCTTGCCCGGGTGTGGTGTTACCCCTGGGTAAACATCGGATAGTGTGGTTCAAGTGGGTGGCCTGTCAATGTGGCAAGAGTGTGAAGATGTGGCATCAGGGGCTGCCGGGTGTCAGCGGTTTGCGTAGTATGGACTCAGGCGGGGAGGAAGAAGCGTGGCAGAACGGGGCGGTAACAGAGGATTCGATGTGATCGGCGATATCCATGGCCATGCCGACCAGTTGCTGGCCCTGCTGGCCAGGCTGGGCTTCGCACACGATGGCGAATGCCATGTGCACGACAGTCGCCAGGTGCTGTTCCTGGGGGATTTCGTGGACCGCGGCCCGCAGCAAAGACAGGTGCTGGAGACCGTGATGGCCATGTGTCGGCGCGGCAGTGCCCGGGCGATCATGGGCAACCACGAATTCAACGCCCTGGCCTACCACACGGAGCACCCGGCGCAACCCGGCACCTGGCTGCGGCCGCATAACAACAAGAACACGCAGCAGCACCTGGCGTTCCTGAACGAATACCTGGGCACCCCGGGCGACCTGGCCGCAGTCCTCGACTGGTTCATGACCCTGCCCCTGTGGCTGGACCTGGCCGGTGGCCTGCGCCTGGTGCACGCCTGCTGGCACGAGCCCTCCCGGCAGCTATTGGAACCCCTGTTGGGCCCGGGCCATACGCTGACGCCGGATCTGCTGGTGCGGGCCAGCGATTCCTGTGACCCCGTATTCGATGCGGTGGAGATTTTGCTCAAGGGCCGGGAGATCGCCCTGCCGAAGGGCATCTCCTTCCAGGACAAGGACGGCCACCACCGTACCGACATTCGCATCAAGTGGTGGCGACACGGACCGGAGACCTACGCCGACCTGGCGCTGCCGCCCTACGTGGTCGAGCGCAACCCGAAGCTGAAGCACGTGCCCCTGCCACCCGGAGTGGACACGGGTTACCCGCGGGATGCACCGCCGGTGCTGTTCGGGCATTACTGGTTCGAGGGAGAACCTGAATCGGTGGCCGCCAATGCGGCCTGCCTGGACTACTCGGTACCGCGTCCCGGCGGCAGGCTGGTTGCCTACCGCTGGGATGGGGAGGCGGAGCTGTTGCCGCAGAATTTTGTCAGTGTGGGGCACTGAACCCGTGGCCGACCCTCGCAGTTGCCTGACCGGCGTGGACCTGTGGCACGAGCATCAGAGTTCTTCTTCGAACAGGCCACCGATCGACTTCCGGAATCGTTCGATCACGGCATCCGGCTCTTCGAACGCCGCAGCCTCCTCGGCGCTTACCTCACGACTGTAGTTCAGGTCGTTTTCGAAAAAGAGGTGGCGCAATTGTTCTGCCAGACCCTGTTCATGGAAGACGAGCACCGATTCACTATTCAGCTTCTCACTGCGAGGATCGAGGTTGTAAGAGCCGACAATGCTGATCTGCTGGTCGACCACCGCGAATTTTGAATGCATCGTGCCCTGGCTTGGAGCCTCTTCGTCCTCGGCCTTGCCCGTCCATTGCCAGATGCGCACGCCGGCATCACTCTTCCCGCATTCCCTTACCTCGTTGGTATGGTTCACTGACATCAAATCGCCGTAGTAGCCGCGTCCCACCAGGCTGATTTCCGGCAGGTCGTTGGTTTCCGGGCTGTTGGTAATCAGCTTTATCGACACGCAGCGTCGCGCCGCTGCCTTGATGGTAGCGGCCATGGACTCGGTGGGGACGAAATAGGCGTTGGCGACGAGTATTTCGTCCTGTGCCTGCGAAAACAGTTTTATGTATGCCTGCTGAATGTAGGTCTCTTCCAGCCGCGGCCGGCTTTGCAGGAAGCGGCAGGTGGACGGCCGGAAATCCAGCCTGGGCTGGCGCGTCTCAAGGTCCACGACATAGGCGGTTACGGAAGGGTCCGAGATGTACTGGATTGGCAACCTGCCAGTTTCGTCCAGCACGTTGCGTGTCGCGTCCCAGTAAAGGTTTGTGTTGAATACCCCCCGACTCTCTTTCACGCTGGTAAAGTAATCGAAATTGCGATCGAACGCCGCGACCATGTCCTCGACAACGGCACCCCGCACCACGACATCCTGGTCGCGCCAGGTGGCGTCCGGGTGGCCGGGATTCGCGCGGAAATACTCGTTGCCGATATTGAGTCCGCCTACCACGGCCACGCGGTGCTCCGTTTCCCCGTCGATGATCCACATTTTTTCGTGGAACCGCTTGTCCAGTTGCCCGAAATCGCTATAGGGCGTGAGCAGAGGGATGGGCACCTCGTTCAGCCATTGCAGCGCTACCGCCTCGTAACCTTCCACCTCGATTCCGTGTTGCTTCAGGTCGAAATACATCCACTGCGTCTGCAGCCCGGGGTTTGAAAAGCCATCGACGATTACCCGTACGTCCAGGCCTTCAGCGCGTTTCTGCTTCAGCACTTCGGCAATCTGCAGCCCGGACTCGTCGCCCTTGAATACGAGTGCCTGGATTCGAACAGAGGTCCGCGCCCGCCTCAGCTCGGCCATGCGAACGGCGAAGGAGTCCTCGCCACCCTGCAACACCGCCACTTCACATTCCTGCGGACTGCGGACCGGGAACAAGCCCCTGAGCCCCACCTCGGGGACAGGGCTGCCGGTGAACTTGCTGCCCGGACTGAGCACCGGAGACGAACCGACCTGCAGCACAGGGTTATCAACCGCTGTTGAGTCCACACTGTGCGCGGTCGGATCCTGGTGTGCGCAGCTGCCTGCCAGGGTCACCAGTGGCAGCAGTATGGATGCAAGCCGGGCGATCGAAGTTTTCATGTCAAACAATTATGCCGGGGTCACTGGCGGCGGTGACGCGGCGCTGTGCTCTGCTGGAAGTTTACCCGGGAAGTGTATACCGGAAGTGCCACTCACGCATGTGCTGTTCCCGAGCCCCCGACCCGTTCTGGCAGTTGGCTAGCCCGTGTGGATCCGCGGCGCGCCTTCCCGTACCCAGGTGCGCCAGTCGCGTTCGAGTATTTCCAGGCCGCCCGGATAAGCGCGGCCCAGGATCTCGCTGTATTCCCCACCCTGGCAGCGCTGGTGCCGGGCCTGGCGCATGGTGTCCTGCAGGGCGTAGCGCCCGTGAGGATCCTCCATGAGGAAGTGGATCAGGGACCAGGCGGTGGCCGCCTGTAACCGGGTGTCCCCTGCCGCCCACTGTTGCTGGTCGAGCCGCAGCACGCCGCGCAGGTCGGGAACGGGCTGCTCGCGCAACAGGTTCAGATAGGCCGCGTTGGGATAGATGGCTCCGGGCAGCTCCGTCGACTGCAGGTTTTCCAGGTAGCGGGCCAGACCCTCGCTGATCCAGGGCGAGATCGGGCCCAGGTGGTAAATGGTCAGCAGGTGGGACAGTTCGTGATATACGGCCCGGGTTGCCTGGTCACTGTGCGCCGGGTCAAACTGCACGGTCGCCTGGTAATTTGCGATGCTGTAAAAGCCCGGTGCCAGGGGCAGCCCGGGGTTGGCGGCCGCGTAACGGCCGCGAAAATCGTCCTCGCCACCCACCAGGTTCACCAGGAGCAGGGGCTGCTGCACGTTCTCCTCGCCCACGAAGTAGGCCCAGAGCTGGTACAGCCGCCGTGCCGCGCCGTCCACCTGTTCCGGCAGTTCCGGTGGCAGGCTTACACCCTCCGGGACCAGGCGTACCTGGAAGGACGGTTCCCGCTTCTCGAAGTGGGGCGGCTGTTGCACCGCGCAGGCCGATTCCGCGTCTGCGGCGGGGCCCAGGTTGGCGCTGGCCTGGCCGGCCAGCACCAGGGCTGCGGCGGTCAGGGCAGTGCGGCGAATGGCGCGCAGTGTCGTCATGGTCTTCTCTTCGTGCTGATAGTTATCACTAGGAGAAATTAATGCGCCGGGAGAATGCGCGCCAACCGGACTGCCGGATTTGTGATCCGGGTCACTGCGGCAGGGGTGAACTGTGAAGCGGGTCACCCTCCCGGGGACAAGCGGCAGGTCTCGCGCTACCTGCCAGTGGGCGGGCCCTGGTCAGTCCTCCAGCGGCGACTCCACCGGGTCATCTTCGGGCAGCTCGTGATTATTGGCCCCGACGTCTTCGACATCGTTGTCTGTCGAAGGGGCGGTCACAACCGCGCCGTCCTTGTCCGTGCCCAGTTCTTCGGGAGGTGCCTGGATACCGATGTGGTAGGCGGCAAACCCCGGCTGGACGAACTGGTTGAGGGCCATGCCGAGAATCCGCCCGGTGTACAGTGAGTGCAGCTCGGTGCGGACATTGGTGATGGGATTGGTGATGGTGCCCAACAGGTCGCCCTCGGCCACCGTGGCGCCCAGTTTCACCCGGCTGAAAATCACCCCGCCCACCGGGGCGCGCTGCCAGGTGGACTTGTAGAATACAGGCTCGGGCTGTCCCCACAGGTTGAATTTGCTCACCATTTCCAGGTGATGCAGCAGGCTCTGAATGGCCTGGTAGCTGTGGTGCACGCTGCGCTCGTCCAGCAGCGTCGAACTGCCCGCCTCCAGGGTGACCGCCGGCACTCCGGCTTCCGTGGCGGCGCGGCGCAGGGTGCCTGGCGCGCCGTCGCTGTGCAGCACCACCGTGGCGCCGAAGCCCCGGCTCAGCGCCAGTACTTCTGGCTGGTGCAGGTCGGCGCGAAGTTGCGGCAGGTTGGTGCGGTGGTAGGAACCGGTGTGCAGGTCGACCAGCGTGTCACAGTGGGTGACCACCTCCTTGAAGAAAGAGGCGGCGATTCGCGAGGCCAGGCTGCCCTGGGGATCGCCGGGGAAATAGCGATTCAGGTCGCGCCGGTCTGCCAGGTAGCGGGAGCTGCGGTGGAATCCCTGCAGGTTGACGATCGGCACGCCGATAACCGTGCCCGCCAGCCCTTCGGGATCAAGACTGTAGAGCACCCGGCGCACCGTTTCGATGCCGTTCAACTCGTCGCCGTGGACCGCCGCGGTCAGGCACAGTACCGGCCCGGGCCGGGTTCCGTGGACTATCAGGACCGGGGTGGCGGCGTACACGCCCTCGAAGGACTGGGCCGGCACCCAACTCAGGCGGGTGGAGGTGCCCGGCGGCACCTCACTACCGAGAATGACCAGGGGGGCAACGGTTTCAGCCGCCTGCTCTGCTTTCGCTGCCTGCTTTGCTTCGCCTGGTTCGGTTGCCGGCGTTGGCGCCACCGCGGTTTCGTCCGGCTGCGGTTGCCGCGCCGGTTCCGCTGCCTCGGGTGGAGCCGACCGGGGTTCGACGCTGCTGTCTGCGGCTTCCTGCTCCGGTTCCGGGGGCGCGGCATCGGCCGCGGGCGCAGCTGCGGGCAGCAGATCGGCCTCGGGCACGGGGTCCTCCAGGTCTATGTTCTGCGCCTTGGGTAGTGGTTCGGCCTGCGCGGTCGGTTCACCCGGTTCCGGTGCAGTACCTTCTTCCGCTTGCTGTGACCAGGCGGGCGCGACCACGAGCCAGGCCAGGCACAGGGCGATAAAGCGAATTCCGGGCACCATCATTCCTCCAGCGAGGGGGTCGGGCGACGTCGGTCATTTGCACCGGGCGCCGCGAAGACACCGGAAAACTATAACGACTGCTGCGGTAAAAACCCAGCGGCATGGCCTCCGGGGTGACAATGGGTGTCCCCAGGTTGTATGCAAAACGCCCTTATCCGGCAATTTTCTTTATCCTGTCACACAGTCGGGCTACACTAGCGCCCATGCTCAGACAAGCTTTCACCCTCAGCTTCAACCTCGCCACCCTGCCGGCCCGGCTGGCCCTGAAAGGGAGTCGCGAACTGTGGCTGCTACCCGGTAATTGGCAGCGCTTCGCCACGGAAATGCGGCTGGCCTCGGACGAGGTGGTGCGGGAGTTGCAGCAGATGACCGACAGTGTCTCACAGGAGATGAGCGAGCGGGCCGCCCACCTCACCCCGGAGCAGAAGCGTCAGGCCACGGGCCTGGCCCTGCAGGCGGCGGAGCAGCACCTGAGCATGGCGGCCCGCGACCTGCTGCGGGCCCTGTGGCTGGCGGGTAGCGCCGAGCAACAGTTGCGCGCGGAGCGGGATTCCCGGCTGAAGCACTGAGCACGGCGCCTTTCCCGGGTGCCTGGTTGTTATGATCGGCTAGAACGGCTGCCCGAGTTTGAGGTAGACCGCCGAGTTGTCTTCCTTACCCCAGGCCGCATCCAGCCGGATCACGAAGCCCGCCTCCGGCTTCAGCAGGTAAATGACCCCCGCCCCCGCCGAGGGGTACAACTCGTCGCTGTGACCGCAGTCGGACAGGGAACCATACAGGCAGCCCAGGCCGGCGAATACCGCTGCTCCCCAGCGTTTTGAGAGCGCGAACCGGGCGTCCACGTCCAGGTGCGAATAGTGCTCCGCCAGGTAATTACCCCGGGTGTAGCCGCGCAGGTTGATCGAGGAGTAGCCACCCAGGGGCGCATTGTGCGTCCAGCGGCCTGTGAGCTGTGTGGCCAGCACGTGGCCGTTGCCAAAGGGCAGGTAATGGCTGAAGTCGGCGCGGTAGACGTCGAAGGACTCATCGCCGCCAAGGGTCTGGCGGTAGGCGATATTCTGGGCAATGAAGTGACTGCCGCGGGTGGCGTTGCGCACGTTGTCCCGGGTCTCCCGTTCCAGCACCGCCCCGAGCCCGGTGGAGTCGAAGCCGGTCAGGCCGATCTGCCCGAGAATTCCGCCCAGTAAACCCTCGGCGCCGATAGCGTAGTTGGACGAAAGAACCTGTCCGCCCAGGTACCAGTCCTCGCCCACCCGGTGCAGGTAGCGGGCGAATACGCCGTCGAAGGTGTCCTCGGTGCGGGCCCGTACCCCGGTGCCGAGAAAATCATCGTACTCATTCTTCACCCGGCCGGTGACCAGGCCGGCGGTGACCTTGTGTCGGTCCGCGCCGAAGTAGAGGTCGCCGAACACGCCGGTGAACCAGGAATCGGTATCGCTGTAGGTGCCAAAGCCCGCGATGATCGACTGGGTCGACGCCGCGTCAAAGCGGGGCAGGTAGCCGGCGATGACGCCGACCGAGTGGCTGAGCTTGGGATCGCTGCTGACGGTGGGCACGATGAGCCAGGGAGAATTCGGGTCCAGCGGACTGTCGCTGTCCTGCGCGGTGACTGGCACCGCGATGCTCGCGGCCAGGGCCAGGCTGAAGCCCAGGCACCAGGGGAGTCGGCTGGCCGGTCTGCCCCCGGGATCGGTCGGTTCATTCATGGTCGCTTGTTACCTCACCCGGCCGGGAGACCTTAATCCGCTTGGCCCGGATTGCGCTGTGTGCAAGGATATGTCGACATCATAAACAAGGCGGGGGCTATGGACTACGCAAAAAAAACCGTGGTAATTACCGGTGGCGGCTCAGGGCTGGGAGCGGCCATGGCGGATGTGTTCGCCGCCGAAGGTGCGCGCCTGGCCCTGCTGGATATTGACCGCCTCCGCGCGGAACAGAAAGCGGCCGGGCTGCGCGAAAACGGCGTGGACGCCCTGGCCCTGGCGGTTGACGTGGCTGATGAAACCTCCCTGGCCGGCGCCGCAGCCCGCGTCGAAGAACATTTCGGCCCCTGTCACGTGCTCTGCGTCAACGTGGGTGTGCAGCAGTTCGGCGCGCTGGATAAATTGACCCGGGATGACTGGTCCTGGGTACTGTCGGTGAATGTCTCCGGGGCCATTGATACCGTTTCCAGGTTCCTGCCACTGCTGCGCAAGGGGCAGGGGGATCGCCATGTCGTCATCACGTCCTCCTCCAGTTTTTTTACGCCCGCCGTGCGCATGGGGGCCTACATCACCAGCAAATACGCCCTGGTGGGATACGGTGAGGTGTTGCGCCAGGAACTGGCGGAGGAGGGCATCAACGTATCGTTGCTGTTCCCCGGCGGCATGACCACGCGGCACCTGGAAAGCAGTGCCGCGGCGCGACCGGCCGAGCGCGGCGAGTACCGCCTGGAGCGGGAGGACATTGAGACCATGATGCGCGGCGCTGGAATGGCGGCCGCGAGCCATGTCGCCTCGGCGGAGTATGCCGTGCGCAACCTGCTGGCCGACCTGAAGGAACATCGCCGCTATATCATTACCCACGGAGATTACAGGCGTCAGATCGAGGACCAGCAGCGCGAGGTGCTGGAGTCTTTTGACAGGATGGTGGAGTCGGGTGGCGGTGGCACACCCGATTGAAATTGGTGGAGGCGGCGGGAGTTGAACCCGCGTCCGCCAGTACTCTGCCTTCGGCTCTACATGCTTAGGGTCCGTTAATTGATTTAGCCGCACACAGCCCAACGGTCAGGACGTGATTGGCGAGCCCTGTCAGTGTTTAACAGCGCGGCCCAGGGCGAGCGTTGCTGCGATCCAGTTCTATATGACGGTCAACAGCGCGGGGCTGGCACCTTGCTGAAGACCGCTAGCGGGGTTTATGCCGCCAGAGCGTAGTTGTCGTCGTTGGCAACTAATAGTTTACAGCTTTGGATTAACGTGGTTGGCTGCCACCACGGCATGCACCTCAGGGTTCGTTACCGTCGTCGAATCCGTATCGCCCCCATTAGTGGATCGGCGAGTATAGCATAAATTGCTCAGGGCAAGTTCTGTGATGGCGTCGTCTGATTGCCTGGTTCGAGCCCGGCTGGCAGAAAGTCATTGCGAATTTCCACCTCGCCCCAACCGGGGCTGGCCTGCAGTGGCGGATAGCGGTCCTTCAGTATTTTGTCCCTGATTGGAAATTCTTTCCGGTAGACCGGTTCCCGGTCGTACATCACCTCCACGATGCCCTTGGACTTGCGGATATTGAACTCGGTCCAGGCGTAATAGCTGTTCAGGGTGAGTCGGGTACCCGGCGTCGCGGGCAGGGGCAACTCGAAGCGGTGCCCGGGCAGGTCGATCGCAAGGTCGTCGTCCCTGCGCAGGACATTGAACTGGCCTTTTTGCTGGATGTGCTCGCCGGGGGTATCAGGCACGGTGGCCTGCAGGCTCCAGGCGCCGTAGCCCGGGGTGCGACGGTAGCTGTCCTTGGCGGGATCGGTGGCGCGTACGGCGTCGCGCCAGGCTGCATGCTGGTTCGCCGCGCGCGCGAGCAGCGCTGCCGATGCCGGTTGTGCCCGGTCGAAGCGGTTGCTGGCTGCATTCCAGGGCTGGCTGTGCCAGCCGCTGGTCAGGGTGCCCTCCGTCAGGTCCAGCACGCCATAGTCCAGTTGCCCGGCCAACTGCATTTCCCAGAAGTAGTGCTCTACGGGAGGGATGGATTGCCCTGCCAATAATGGCCAGAGGCTGCGGCCCTCCACTTCGGGCGGTGTTGTCGCCCCCGCGGCGGCCAGCAGGGTGGGCATCAGGTCGCTGATAAACACCGGCTCGGTCACGACCGCTGCGGCCAGTTGGTTCGGCTGGTTGAGTATCAGCGGGGTGCGCAGGCCGCCCTCGCGGAAGCTGTTTTTTACCCCGAAGAAGGGCGCATTGTTGTCACGGGCCTTGTTCAGGCCGCCGTTGTCGCTGGCGAATACGATGAGGGTATTGTCGCGCAGACCGCGCTCCTCCAGTGCCGTGACCAGCCGGCCCACCGCGGCGTCCAGCTGCGCCACCAGGGCCAGGTAGCGGCCTTCCCCGGTATCGGGGAAGCGCGCCGCAAAGTCCGCCCCCGGCTGGATCGGCGTGTGTGGGGCGAAGTACCACAGGTTGATAAACCAGGGTCGTTCTTCACCGGCAAAGCGCTCAATGGTGTCGATGGCCCGGTTGGTCAGCAGGTCGGTCATGTGCCCCTGTTGCTTTACCGGCTCGGCGCCGTTCTCCTGCAGGAAGGGGTCGTGGTAGGTGATGCCCTGCCGTTTCAGGCTGCCGTTTTTGGTCGCCAGTGCCGCCAGAAAGCCGTACCACTCGTCAAAACCCTGCCGGTCGGGGCGGGCGGAGGGGAGGGCGTAACCCAGGTGCCACTTGCCGATGTGCGCCGTTTGGTAGCCCGCTACCTGCAGGGCCTCGGGCAGGGTGGTGAATTCCGGCGGGATACCGCGGAAGTAGGGCGGTACCGCCACCCGGCTGGCGGGCATGCCGGTGAGCAGGGCCGCGCGCGACGGGCGGCAGGTGGCGTGGGCGTAGTGGCGGGTAAAGCTCACCCCCCCTACGGCGAGTTGGTCGATATTCGGTGTCTCGATGCTGCCGTCGCCGAAACTGCCCAGGTCGTTGTTACCCAGGTCGTCGGCCAGGATCAGCAGGATGTTGGGGGGCGATTTTGCGGAACCGCCCTTCGTGTCCGGTGCAGGGACCGGGGGTGGCGCCATGAACACCAGGTAATACACCGTGGCCGCCGCCAGGGCGAGTAACAGGGCGCGAGACAGTATCTTCAACTCAGCCCGCCTCACCGCAGTCGGGGGCCGCGCCGCGAATCTGCTGGTAGTTGTCCAGCAGTTCGCCGTCGGCCTCGCCGGAAAAGTAATCGTTGAGGATCAACGGCCGGCCCGCTCCTTCCGACACCAGCAGGGGTGGGAAATGATCCACCTGCAGGTCGGGGGTCAGGGGAAAGGTGGCGGTGCGCAGTTGCTCGTCGCCCAGGTACAGGGCGATATGCGCCCGGGCGTCCTCGCCATCCCAGACCTTCCACACGTAATAACTGCTGAGGGTCAGGAGCTGGCAGCCGCTGGCCTCCAGCGCCACGTTGAACTGGTAGCCGGGCAGGGTGACCTCCACCTGCTCCTCAGCCACCCGGATGGCCAGTTGTCTGGCCTGTTCCACGGTAACCGGACCGGGGTACTCCAGGTCGATGGGGATCTGCAGGGTCCAGGCGCCGTAGCCGGGGGTGCGGCGGTAACTGTCGCCGGCGTAGAGCAGGCGCCCGTCGGGCCGCTTGCGCCTGATCAGTTCCACCTGCCGTACCTCCCGCCGCCACGCGCGGTGTGCAGCTGCGGCGGCGTCCACCTCGGATTTTGAGGTAAAGGCAAAGGGCAGGAACTGTTGCTGCTCCGGGTCCCAGCGCTGGCTCACCAGGTCGGAGTGCAGGCGCTGCCGTTCCAGGTCCAGCATGCCGAAACTGACGTAGTCCAGCAGCTGCATTTCCCAGAAGTAGGGGCTGGCGGAGGGGATGGGCTGGCCCTCCAGCAGCGGGCGCAGGTCACGGCCCTCCACCCGGGGCGGGACTTTGGCCTTCCCGAACCCGAGCAGGGTGGGCATCAGGTCGCTGATGAAGACGGGCTCCTGGATGTCGGTGGCCGTCAGTTCAGGGGAGAAGAGCACCAGCGGGGTGCGCAGTCCGCCCTCCAGGAAGCTGTGTTTCTTGCCCTGGAACGGCCAGTTGCTGTCGCGGTACTTGTTGTTGCCGCCGTTGTCACTGAGGAAAACCACCAGCGTGTCATCGCGCTGTCCGGAGGCGTCCAGTGCCTGCAGTACCTGGCCGATCCCTTCGTCCAGTTGTTCCAGCAGGGCCAGGTAGCGACCCTCGCCACCTTTCGGGTAGCGCTCGCCGAAGCGCTCGGCGGGGACCGAGGGGCCATGGGGCGCGAAGTACCACAGGTTGATGAACCAGGGCTGGCCGCCTTTGGCCAGTGTGTTGATCTCCTGTACCGCGCGAGCGGTGAACAGGTCGGTCATATGGCCCTGCACCTGCTGTGGGGGCTGGTCGTCCGCCTCCAGCCAGGGATCGTCGTAGCTGATGCCGGGCTTGTCCAGACTGCCGTGGCGGGTGGCCACGGCGTTGCGAAAGCCGTACCAGTGGTCAAAGCCGTGCTGGTCGGGGCCGGCGGATTGCAAGCGGTCCCCCAGGTGCCACTTGCCGATATGGCGGGTCGCGTAGCCCGCATCGCGCAGAGCCTCGGGCAGGGTCACCAGTTCCGGCGACAGACCGCGGAAGTGGGGCGGTACACCCACTCGACTGGCAGGCATGCCGGTAAGCAGGGCGGCGCGGGACGGGCGGCAGGTGGCGTGGGCATAGTGGCGCTGGAAGCGCACCCCGCCGGCTGCCAGGGCGTCGATGTTGGGGGTGGTCGCGGCGCCGTCGCCGCTGTAACCCAGGTCATTATTGCCCAGGTCGTCCACCATGATCAGCAGGATATTGGGCCGGGCGGCCTCCTGGGCGGGACGGATGAAATTCTCGTGCACGAAAGCCAGGGTTGCGATTACCAGCAGCAGGCTAAGGGGGACCAGTGGGTTGGACAGGCGCATGGGCTAGAAAGGGAACTCCGTGCCGATGGTCCAGCCCTGGAAACTGCTGCCCATTTTGTAACCCAGTCGCACTCGCTCGAAAGTGAAACCCAGGATCGTGCGCGGTTTGGCGAGGCCTGCCGATACCCCGATCTCGTTGACGGTATTGACCTCGGAGTTCCGGAAGCGGCCATCGCCGATATCCCACTCCGGCTGGAACCATTGGAATACGTAATACATCCCGACATTGACCCGGCTTTCCAGCATGCGCAGTCGGGTATTGCGGCGCAGGTCAAGCCCGGTCTCGAACAGGCCCACCAGCACGTCGTATTCCGACCGGAACTGGTACTCGCTGGCGATTCGTGCCGAGCCACCCCAGCGCAGGTCCCAACCGTTAGCCAGCGGGAACACCCCCAGGCTGCGCACCCCTGCCATGGCCATCAGGATGTTTTCGTTGGAAATGAAATCGTGGCCGTAGCCGATGTGGCCAAAGGGCTTGATCGACCAGGTGTCATTCAGCGGAATGGTGATCTGGACCCCGGGCAGAGCCACCAGGGTCACCAGTTCATCGTTCAACACATTGTCCACCCAGTGGGTGTCGCCCACCTGGTCGTAGCCCAGCACCAGCGGTACGTCCCAGCGGATGCCCAGGTCATGCTCTTCCCCGGCCCGGCGCTGGGTGATGGAGACGGGTAGCTTGAGCATGGATATCCTGCGACCGTCGATCGTGTAGGTGCCGGTGCCGAGCAGGGCGGTGTAGATATAGCTGATGTCCAGGTCCTCGAAATCGGCGCGCGGCTCCGTGGTCTGCGCACCCGTGCCCGGACACAGCAAGGCGAGCGACAGCAGCAGCGAAGGGAACGGTTTCGTCATGGGGGTCTATCATACCTGTGCGGGCGGCCATGAATAACCCGAACTGGCCTGTTTTGACCTTTGTTTTGCCGGGGGCCTCTCACTAGACTTTGCGCCATCGATTTGGTTGAAAAATAACCGGAGACTCCCAATGCGCTACGACCTGAAAATCATCAACGGCTCGATCTTCGACGGCGAGGGCGGCACACCGGTACAGGCCAATATCGCGGTGACAGACGGCGTTATCACCGAGGTGGGTGCCTGCGAGGGTGAGGCGGCGCGGGTGATCGACGCGGCCGGCAAGATCGTGACCCCCGGATTCATCGACCTGCATACCCACTACGATGGCCAGGTATCCTGGGATGCCGACCTGCAGCCAAGCGTCAACCACGGGGTTAGCACGGTTATTATGGGCAGCTGCGGGGTGGGCTTTGCCCCGGTGCGCGCCGCGGACCGAGATCAGCTGGTGCGCTTGATGGAAGGGGTGGAGGATATCCCCGGCACCGCCCTCAGCGAGGGCATCACCTGGGACTGGGAAAGCCTGCCTGAGTATATGGATGCGCTGGACGCGAGACCTCACAGCATCGACTTCGCGGTGCAGGTCACCCACGACCCGCTGCGGGTATACGTGATGGGCGAACGGGCGGTATTCAACGAGCAGGCAAGCGCACAGGACATCGCCGAGATGCGGCGCCTGACCCGCGAAGCCCTGGAAGCCGGGGCCATTGGCTTTTCAACCGGGCGCTCCGACGTGCACCGCAGTGCCGACGGCGACTGGACCCCGGGCTCTGAGGCCAGCGGCGAGGAACTGGCGGGTATCGCCGCGGCATTTGACGGTGTGGACCACGGGGTACTGCAGGCGGTCAACGATTTCAACCTGGAGCGGGAAGGGGACGTGTTCGATCAGGAGTTCGACCTGCTCGAGCAGATGGCCCTGGCCTCCAATGGACATCCCTTCTCCCTGTCGCTGATGCAGCGTGACTTCGCTCCCGACCAGTGGCTGCGTATCATTGACCGGGCGGAACGGGCCAGGGAGAAGGGCATCGATATGCGCCTGCAGACCGCCCCCCGGGGCATCGGCGTCACCGTGGGCCTGCAGTGCACCTTCCACCCATTTATCGGCTTCCCCAGCTACAAGACCATCTATGACCTGCCCCTGGCGGAGCGGGTGGCTCGCATGCGTGATCCCGCGTTCAAGGCGCAGTTGCTGACCGAGAAATCCGAGCCGATGGCCGGTGATGGCACCTCGGTGCCGCCTATCGCCGACGCGCTGTTGGCGGCGGTGGACTTCGTTGCCAGCAAGACCTTCCGCCTTGGCGAAAACCCGGACTACGAGCAGACCGCGGAGACCTCGGTGCTGCAGATGGCGAAAGACCGCGGCGTGCCCACCCTGGAGATGATCTACGACCTGATGCTGGAAAACGACGGCAGGGAGCTGCTGTACTTCCCCATCTACAATTACACCGAGATGAATTACGACAACGTCTACCGGATGATGCGCCACCCGCAGAGTATCATGGGCCTGTCGGACGGCGGCGCCCACGTGGGCACCGTGTGCGATTCCTCTTTCCCCACCTACCTTTTGAGTTACTGGACCCGTGACCGGCAGCGCGGCGAGCGACTGGAGCTGTCCGACGCTGTGCGGCGACTGACCTCGGATATCGCCGACTACGCCGGTCTCAGCGACCGGGGTCGCCTGCGGGTGGGACTGAAGGCCAATATCAACGTGATCGACATGCAGCGGCTGCGCCTGTACCCGCCGCACATGGTGCAGGACCTGCCCGCCGGCGGCCAGCGCCTGCTGCAGGAGGCCAGCGGCTACGAGGCGGTAATCGTGGCCGGTGAGGTGGTGCTGGAAAATGACCGGCTGACCGGTGCCTACCCCGGCCGCCTGGTGCGCTCCGGGCAGTTGTCCGCTGCCGCGTAGTGACGCTGCCGGGTGAACTCCTGGCTGGCCTGGGCTGGCCGCAACTGCTGGCCATCTGGGCGGTGGTGGTGTTCGCGGCGGTCATGCGCGCCTTCACCGGTTTCGGCTTCGCCCTGGTGGCGGTACCGGTGTTCTCCCTGCTGATGCCGGCCACCCAGGCGGTGGTGCTGAGCGTGTCCCTGGCCCTGGTGGTGAGCCTGACCACACTGAAGACCTACTGGGGCCGGTACCCGGTGCGCTCCCTGGCGCCGTTGGTGGCGCTGTCGCTGCTGGGCACGGGCATCGGGACGGCGGTCCTGTCGACGATTTCCCTGGCCCGGTTCCAGCTGTGGGTAGGTCTGCTGGTAATCGCCGCGTGCGTGGTACTGGTGTTCTATCGGCCGGTGAAGCCGAGTCCGCGCAAGCGGCTGGGGGCGGTGGTGGGCCTGGCCTCGGGTCTGATGAACGGTGCTTTCGCCATCCCCGGCCCGCCGGTGATCGTGTACGCCATGGCGACCGAGCGCGAACCGGAACGCAGCCGGGCCCTGCTGATGACCTTCTTTCTGTTCTCGGCCATGATGGCGCTGGCGTCCTACACGGTAGCGGGCTTCGTTACACTCCACTCGCTGCTGTTGTTCGGGCTGGCCTACCCGGCCATGTTCGTCGGTGACCGGCTGGGTTTCTGGCTGTTTCGTCGCTACGGCAGTGGTTTCTACCGCCGGGTGGCGCTATTGGTGTTGTTCGGGGTGGGCCTTTCGATCAGCGCGAGGGCGCTGTGGTAGGGCTTACTGCTTGACGCTGTCGCGCATGATGCGCTGCTTCTGGCGATTCCAGTCCCTTTCCTTTTCGGTGTCGCGCTTGTCGTGGGACTTCTTGCCCTGGGCCAGCGCGATGCGCGCCTTGACCAGGTGGCCCTTCCAGTACAGCTGGGTGCAGACGCAGGTCTGGCCCCTGGTCTGGGTGGCGGCCAGGATCTTCGCCAGTTCCTTTTTGTGCAGCAGCAACTTGCGGGTGCGGGTGGGGTCCGTGACGAAGTGGGTGGAGGCGGTATCCAGTGGGGTGATCTGGGAGCCCAGCAGCCAGGCCTCGCCGTCCTTCATCAAAACGTAGGAGTCGGTGAGCTGCACCTTGCCCTGGCGCAGACTTTTCACTTCCCATCCGGTCAGTGCAATGCCCGCTTCAAAGGTCTCCAGCAACTCGTAATCAAACCTGGCCCGCTTGTTCTGGGCAATGACGTTGCTGGGGGTCTTGTTCTTCTGTTTCGCCATGGCGCGCATTATACGCACGCGGCCAACGGGGGAAACGTAAAACTTTCCTCTTTTCTCCCCGCGGTTGCTGGGGCATTCTGGACCCATGCAAAACAATAATCATAGGGGCTGAAGCATGTCCCGCGGCCAGCTGGGAAGCTGGGATTCCCGCACCACCTTCGTGCTGGCGCTGGCCGCCGCCGCGGTGGGGTTTGGGAACCTGTGGCGCTTTTCCTATCTGGTTGGAACCAACGGCGGCGCGCCCTTCCTGGTGCTCTATATTGCCTGCCTGTTCGCAGTGGCGGTGCCGGTCATGCTGGCCGAGGTGGTGATCGGCAGCCACGGCCGCGGCAGCCCCGTGGCCGCCTTGCGCTGGGCCGCGGACTGCTCACTGCGCTACCGCAGCTGGGCCCTGGTAGGGCTCGGGGCCTGCATCACCGGCCTGCTGGTGCTCGCCTATAGCACGGTGATCGCCGGGTGGGCGCTGGCCTATGCCCGGGAAATGAGCACTGGCCGGTTTTCCGCCGCCAGCGCCGTGATGGTGGGGGACCGGTTCCGGGCACTGCTGGCCGAGCCCGATCTCATGCTGTACTGGCAGAGCCTGTTCCTGTTAATGGCGGTGGCCTACGTGGCCTTTGGCGCCCGCCGTGGAGTGGGCCTGATGGCCTGGCTCGCGGTGCCATCGCTGATGGTGCTGTTGGGGGTGCTGGTGCTGTACAGCCTGGATCATGGCGACCTGGTCTCGGCCCGGGAATTCCTGTTCTCGGTGCGCTGGCAGGACTTCACGGCAGAATCGGCGCTGGTGGCGCTGGGGCACGCCTTCTTCACCCTCGGGGTGGGCGTGGGCACCGGTATCTGCTTTGGCGCCTATGCCCCGGCCCGCACTCCCCTGGGCCGTTCCGTCGTGGCGGTGGCGCTGTTCGACCTGCTGTTCGGGCTGGGCGCGGGGCTGGCCCTGTTCCCGATCATCCTGGCCCAGAACGTTGAACCCGCCATGGGACCGGGCCTGCTGTTCGTGGCCGTGCCCTACGCCTTCGGCAATGTCGTGCAGGGCGAGTTGTTCGGCACCCTGTTTTTCGTGATGGTGGCCATAGCCGCGCTCGGCTCCGCGGTGGCCATACTGGAGCCCATCGTGGTGTTCCTGATGCAGCAACTGCACTGCAGCCGTTTTTTCGCCCTGTTTATCAGCGCGCTGCTGGTCTGGCTGCTGGCCCTGGCGGCAGCCCTGTCGCTCAATTACTGGCGGGACCAGGCGTGGCTTGGGGGGTTGAACCTGGTTACCCGGCTCGATGAGCTGACCAGTCGCTGGCTGTTGCCGCTGATCGCCCTGGGGCTGGTGATTTTTGTCGGGTGGCGGATGCGGCCGGCCATATCGCGCGCGGAACTGGGGCGGGAGTCCGGCGTGTTTTTCTCGCTGTGGCTGGCGAGTTTGCGGTATATTGCGCTCCCCGCGATTCTCCTGCTGATGGTAACAAGCCTGGGCTCATGACCGTAATCAATCGCAGCGCGCTGTTTCCCTACACGGTGGAGCAGGTGTATTTCCTGGTCAACGACGTTGAAGCCTACCCGCAGTACATGGACGGCTGTGTCGGGGCCGAGGTCCTGCGCCGGGAAGAGGACCTGATGGAGGCGCGGCTGGATCTGGCCCGGGGCGGTATCCGGCAGAGTTTCAGCACCCGCAACCGCCTGCACGGCCAGGGGACCATCACCCTCGAATTGCTCGAGGGCCCCTTCGACTATTTCCACGGTCGCTGGGACTTCCTGGCCCTGGGCGACGCCGCCTGCAAGGTCAGCCTGATTCTGGAATTCAACGTCAACAACAGGATCCTGGGCGCCGCCGCGGCCTCCCTGTTCGACCGGGTGACCGGTAACCTGGTGGACGCGCTGGGCAGGCGGGCGAAACAGGTGTACGGTTAGGGGATGTCAGAACAAACGATTACAGTCGAGGTGGCCTACGCGCTGCCGCACAAGCAGGCCATCCTGGAAGTGGAAGTGCCGGAGGGAACGACCGCCCTGGAGGCGGCACGCCTGTCGGGTATCACCGGGCGTTTCGATGGAATCGACCTGGATAACAGCAAGCTTGGCATTTTCAGCAAGCCCGTGTCTCCCGGCCAGGTGCTGCGGGCCGGAGATCGGGTGGAAATCTACCGGCCCCTGATCGCCGACCCAAAGGAAGTGCGCAAGGAGCGCGCAGCGCGGGTGCGGAAGGAGCGCGCCAGGGAAAAGGACGCCTAGCCTCCCTCCGCCGCAGCCGTCTGGTCCTCGGGTGCGAGGTCACCTTCGATGCGGATCAGCTTGTCGCCGTCGAAATACACCGTCAGTTGCGACTGTTCCAACACCTTGCGGCCGTTGCGTACCGAGTAGGCGTAGTCCCAGCGGTCCTGGTTGAAGCTGTCCTCCACCAGCGGCGTGCCCATGATATAGCGTACCTGGCGGCGGCTCATGCCCGGCTTCAACTGGTCGACCATCTCCTGGGTAACGATATTGCCCTGCTCGACGTTGATGCGGTAGACCCCCGGAAATCCGAAGGAGCCGCAACCGGCCACCAGCGCCAGGGCGAGAGAGATGAGGACGGTCCGCATGGGGGTAGTTCTTCCACTTCGTTGGTAGGGGTGGCATCATACCCGTTACGCATAGCACAGAGAAGCCCTGCACCATGTCCGACGAGAACCAGGAACTGCGCAAAGCAGGCCTGAAAGTCACTCTGCCTCGGGTAAAAATCCTGCAGATACTGGAAAGCAGTGAGCACGACCAGCACATGAGTGCCGAAGACGTCTACCGCGCCCTGCTGGACGCGGGCGAGGACGTGGGCCTGGCGACCGTCTACCGGGTGTTGACCCAGTTCGAGAACGCCGAGCTGGTGACCCGGCACAATTTCGAAACCGGCCACTCGGTATTCGAACTGGCCAAGGGCGAACATCACGACCACATGGTCTGCGTCGCGTCGGGTGAGGTGATCGAGTTTACCGACCCGGTTATCGAGCGGCGCCAGCACGAGATCGCCGCCGAACACGGTTACGAGTTGATGGACCACTCCCTGGTTCTGTACGTGCGCAAGAAAAAAGAGTCCTGACCTTCGGGGGGCGCGTCAGCCTGCCGCCTCCGCCAGCATCTCCCGGGCGTGCGCCAGCGACTGCTCCGTGATCTTCACCCCGCCCAGCATGCGCGCGATTTCGCGGGTTTTGTCCTCGTCGTGCAGTGCGCTCAGCCGGGTCTCGACTCGCTCCGCACTGCTGGATTTTTCCACCCGCAGGTGGTGGTGACCCTGTGACGCCACCTGCGGCAGGTGGGTGACACACAGCACCTGGGAGCGCGATGCCAGGTCCCGCAGCAGGCGTCCTACGACCTCCGCGATGGCCCCGCCGATGCCCACGTCGACCTCGTCGAAGACCATGGAGGGCACCGTGGCGGTGCTGGCGGTGACGACCTGGATCGCCAGGCTGATGCGCGACAGCTCGCCGCCTGACGCGATCCTGCCCAGCGGCTGGGTGGGCGCGCCGGGATTGGTGCTGATGGTGAACTCCACCTCCTCCCGGCCCTGTGGGTGCGGTTTGCCCCCGTCCCGCGGGTGCAGGGCAATGGTGAACTGGCAGTGCTCCATGGCCAGGGTGGCCAGCACCTGGGCGGTGGCTTTTTCCAGCTTGCGCGCCGCGGCCTTGCGCTGCTTGCCCAGCCTGCGGGCGTCGCGGTCCCAGGCGTCGGCCAGTTCCGTCATCCGGGCCTGCAGTTCATCGATCCGCTCGCCGCTGCCAGCCAGGCTGTCCAGTTCCTCCCGCAGCCCGGCGTGCAGGTCTGCCACCTGCTCGGGCAGGCAGCGATGCTTGCGCGCCACGTCGTAAATAGCCTCCAGCCGGCGCTGGACCTGCGCCAGGCGTTCCGGGTTCACCTCCACCCCGTCCAGGTGGGCCTGGATCTCGCCGCGGGCCTCGGCCAGCTGGATGGCGGCGGAGTCCAGCAATTCGCGCGCATTCGCTGCGGCCTTGCCGGGGTGCTGGTCCTCGCCCAGTAACTGCAGGGCCCGGCGGGTGCCGCTTTCCTGTTCCTCGCACAGCTCCAGGGCCTGGTGGGCGCTGGTCAGGATGTCCCCGGCGTTGGCCAGCAGTTTCTGTTCCTCCTCCAGCTCGGCCAGCTCGCCCTCCTGCAGGTCCAGCTGGTCCAGTTCTTCCACCTGGTAGGCCAGCAACTGGGCGCGGGCGGTATGTTCGTCTTTCGAGCCCGCCAGCAACTCCAGCTCGCGGCTGGCCCGCAGCCAGTCACTGGCGCTGGTCTCGACCTGCCTGGCCAGGTCCCCGTGACCGGCGTAGGCATCCAGTAGCTGGCGCTGGACCGGGCGCCGCAGCAGCGACTGGTGGGCGTGCTGGCTGTGGATGTCCACCAGCAACGCACCCAGTTCGGCGCAGTCCGGCAAGGTAGAAGGGCTGCCGTTGATGTATGCCCGGCTGCGCCCTTCGGCGGTGATGACGCGGCGCAGGATACACTCGTCGCCGGTGCGCAGGTCGCGGCCATCCAGCCAGGCAGCGGCGGCCGGAATGGCGCTGATATCAAAACTGGCGATGATGTCCGCCCGGCTCTCGCCGTGACGCACCGCTTTCGGGTCGGCGCGGTCGCCCAGGCACAGGCCCAGGGCGTCCAGCATGATGGACTTGCCGGCGCCGGTTTCCCCGGTGATCACGGTCATGCCGCTGAGGAATTCATGGTCCAGGCTGCTGACGATGGTGTAGTTGGTGATACTGAGGTGGGTGAGCATCGGGGTCTTCGGCGCTGTTTTTCCTTTTATACCTGAGTTGTGATAAAAATCCAGACATCAAAGAGTACCGGACGGCGTATGGCGAAGGGCGAAATCACAGAACGGGGCAGGATACTGCTGAAGGCGCTGGTGGAACGACATATCCGCGACGGCCAGCCGGTGGGTTCGCGTACCCTGATGGAGGCGGCGGGACTGCCGGTCAGTGCCGCTACCATTCGCAACGTGATGTCCGACCTGGAAGAGCTGGGTTATCTGCACTCGCCGCATACCTCCGCCGGTCGGGTGCCCACTGCCGCCGGCTATCGCCTGTTTGTGGACAGCCTGCTGCAGGTGCAGCCCTTGGACAGCAGCGCCCTCGACGTCCTGCGATCGGAGCTGAACCCGGACAAGACCTCCTCCGAGCTGGTCCAGTCCGCTTCTGCGCTGCTGTCGAATATCACCGCCCAGGCCGGGCTGGTGACCGTGCCGAGAGCCGATGCGCAACAGCTGCGACAGGTGGAATTCCTGCCCCTGTCCGGCGACCGGGTGCTGGTGATCCTGGTGGTCAACGAGCGCGAGGTGCAGAACCGCATCATCCACACCCAGCGGGTATTCAGCGAGGAGGAGCTGCGAGCCGCCGCGGCCATGGTAAACCAGCGTTTCGCCGGCCGGCCACTGGAGCAGGTCAAGGAACGTATCCTGGCCGAGATGCGTGACGCCCGGAACCAGATCGACGACTACCTGGAGGCTTCCCTGGACCTGGCCAACCAGGCCCTGCAGAGTGAGGGCCGGGATGAGGAGTACGTGGTCACCGGCGAATCCCACCTGCTGGGCAACGCCACGGCGGAGGAAATGGACAAACTGCGCGAGCTGTTCGACGCCTTCGAGCGCAAGAAGGACCTGCTGCACCTGCTGGAACGCTGCTCCCGGGCCGAGGGAATCCAGATATTCATTGGCGAGGAGGCCGGCTACGAGGTGTTCGGCGACTACTCGGTCATCACCGCGCCCTACACCGACGGCGCCCGTACCCTTGGCGTGCTGGGGGTGATCGGCCCCACCCGGATGGCTTACGAGCGGGTCATTCCCATCGTCGACGTGACGGCGCGGATGCTCAGCTCGGCCCTCACCAGCTAGGCCCGAATTCGGGCAAATTTACCCCGCAAGCCCTTGAAATGGCGCCAAATGGCCCCATGTGGGCAGTTCTGTCTGAGAATTAATACGGAGTTGGCAGTGTCCGAGCAGGATCAGGTAAACAGCCAGTCAGAGCAACTGGCCGAGGAAGCGGTAAGCGAACAAAAGAACAAGCACCCCGGGGATGTAGCCGAGGTGGCAGCGCAGGCCGAAGAGGCAGGCCAGGCCGAGGCCGCGGCGTCAGAAGAGGCGCCCGGGGAAGAGGATCCGGCCGAGCCCTCGCTGGAGGAACAGGTGGCCCAGTTGCAGGATGAACTGGCCGCGGCCCAGGACCTGGTGCTGCGGGCCCAGGCGGAAGCGCAGAACGTGAAACGCCGGGCCGAGCAGGACGTGGAGAAGGCCCGCAAGTTCGCCCTTGAGGGTTTCAGTAAGGAACTGTTGGGCGTGGTGGACAATTTGGAGCGCGCGCTGGAATCCGCTGACAGCGACAACGAGCTGATCAAGCCGATTGCCGAGGGAGTGGAACTCACCCTGAAGAGCTTCCTGGACGTGATGAACCGCTTCAATATCGAGCAGGTTGACCCTCAGGGCGAGCCCTTTGACCCCAATCTGCACCAGGCCATGAGCATGGTGGAGAATCCCGAGGTAGAGCCCAATACCGTGATCGCGGTGATGCAGAAGGGCTACGTCCTCAACGGGCGCCTGATCCGGCCGGCCATGGTGATGGTCAGCAAGAACGGCAATTGAGCCGTCCGCGGCGTCAAATATGACCGCCGCCAGCCCCCGCGAGGGTTGAATTTGGCCGGGGCGGGCCAATATTAGGAACAACGAAATTGAAATGGCCGCACGGGCGGCCGGCAAATGGAGACCAACAATGGGCAAGATCATTGGAATCGACCTGGGTACCACCAACTCCTGCGTGGCAGTGATGGAAGGTGACAAGCCGCGGGTTATTGAAAACTCAGAGGGCGATCGCACGACCCCGTCTATCGTCGGTTATACCGACGACAACGAGATCCTGGTGGGCCAGAGCGCCAAGCGTCAGGCCGTCACCAACCCACAGAACACCCTGTTCGCCATCAAGCGCCTGATCGGCCGTCGGTTTAAGGACGACGTCGTGCAGAAGGACATCAAGATGGTGCCCTACAAGATTTGTGAAGCCGACAACGGCGACGCCTGGGTAGAGGTCAAGGGCGAGAAAATGGCACCGCCGCAGGTGTCTGCCGAAGTGCTGCGCAAGATGAAAAAGACCGCTGAGGAGTACCTGGGCGAGCCGGTGACCGAGGCGGTGATTACCGTGCCGGCTTACTTTAACGACTCCCAGCGCCAGGCTACCAAGGACGCGGGCAAGATTGCGGGCCTCACTGTCAAGCGCATTATCAACGAGCCCACCGCGGCGGCGCTGGCCTATGGCATGGACAAGGCCAAGGGTGACCACACCGTAGCGGTATACGACCTGGGTGGCGGTACCTTCGATATCTCCATCATCGAGATTGCCGAGGTGGACGGCGAGCACCAGTTCGAGGTGCTGTCGACCAACGGTGACACTTTCCTCGGCGGTGAGGACTTCGACCTGCGCCTGATCGACTACCTGGCTGACGAGTTCAAGAAAGAAAACGGTATCGACCTGCACAAGGATCCGCTGGCCCTGCAGCGGCTGAAGGAGGCCGCCGAGAAGGCCAAGATCGAGCTGTCCAGCTCGCAGCAGACCGAGGTCAACCTGCCCTATATCACCGCTGATGCCACCGGTCCAAAGCACCTGGTGGTGAAGCTGAGCCGGTCCAAGCTGGAATCCCTGGTGGAAGACCTGGTGACCCGCTCCATGGAGCCGGTCAAAGTGGCGCTGCAGGACGCGAACCTCAAGCCCAGCGAGATCAACGACATCATCCTGGTGGGCGGGCAGACCCGTATGCCGCTGGTCCAGAAGGCCGTGGCTGACTACTTCGGCAAGGAGCCGCGCAAGGACGTGAACCCGGACGAGGCGGTGGCCGTGGGTGCTTCCATCCAGGGCGCGGTCCTGTCCGGCGACGTCAAGGACGTGCTGCTGCTGGATGTAACCCCGCTGACCCTGGGTATCGAGACCATGGGCGGTGTGGCCACCCCGCTGATCGAGAAAAACACCACGATCCCGACCAAGAAGTCGCAGATCTTTTCCACCGCGGACGACAACCAGGTTGCGGTGACCATTCACGTGGTCCAGGGCGAGCGCAAGCAGGCGGCCCAGAACAAGTCGCTGGGTCGGTTCGACCTGGCCGACATCCCGCCGGCGCCGCGCGGCATGCCTCAGATCGAGGTCACTTTCGATCTGGACGCCAACGGTATCCTGAACGTGTCGGCCCAGGACAAGGCCACCGGCAAGGAACAGTCGATTCGCATCACCGCTTCCAGCGGCCTGTCCGAGGAAGAGATCGAGAAGATGGTTGCCGACGCCGAGGCCAACGCCGAAGCAGACAAGGTGTTCGAGGAACTGATCACCGCGCGCAACACGACCGATGGCCTGGTGCACGCGGCGAAGAAAACCCTCGAGGAAGCCGGCGAACACGCCACTGACGACGAAAAGGCCGCTATCGAGGCTGCCATCGCCGAGGCCGAGGAAGCGGTCAAGGGTGGCGACAAGGCGGCTATAGAGGCCGCGGCCACCAAGATCACCGAGGCCACCGGTCCGGTTGCACAGAAGATGTACGCAGCCCAGGCCGAGGCGGCCCAGGGTGCGGAGTCCGGTGCTGCCGAGCAGGCCGGGTCCGGCGGTTCGGACGACGCGGTGGACGCCGAGTTCGAGGAAGTGAAGGACGACAAGAAGTGATCGGTGCGGCGAAGCCGCAGGGTCAGCCCAGCCTGCGCTGGGATAGCCTGCCCCTCTTTTCGGGCATCCAGTGTCACCTGACGCTGGACTGATGACAATGGGCCCCCGCTTTCGCGGGAGCGACGAGCGACTACGCGGGACACGAGTGCCCGCGTAGTTGTTTAATAAAAGCGCCAGGAAAACGCTGAGTAGCCATGTCAAAACGCGATTATTACGAGGTCCTCGGGGTCAGCAAAGATGCTGACGAGAAGGACATCAAGAAATCCTACCGCCGGGTGGCGATGAAATATCACCCGGACCGCAATCCTGACGATCCCGACGCCGACAGCAAGTTCAAGGAGGCCACCGAGGCCTACGACGTGCTGATGGATCGCGAGAAGCGCGCGGCCTACGACCAGTTCGGCCACGCCGGTGTGGATCCCAGCATGGGCGGCGGGGCCGGCGGTTTCGGCGGTGGCAGTTTCAGCGACATTTTCGGCGATGTGTTCGGCGATATATTCGGTGGCGGTGGCCGCGGCGGCCGGGGCGGTCCCCAGCGCGGCGCCGACCTCCGCTATACCCTGGATATCTCCCTGGAGGACGCGGTCAAGGGCGCCACGGTCGAGATCCGCGTGCCGACCCTGGCCAGCTGTGAGACCTGCGACGGCTCCGGGGCGAAAAAGGGCTCCTCGCCCACCACCTGCGGCACCTGTGGCGGTGCCGGCCAGGTACGCATGCAGCAGGGCTTTTTCCAGGTCCAGCAGACCTGCCCCACCTGCCGCGGTCGCGGCAAGACGATCTCCGATCCCTGTACCACCTGCCGCGGGCAGGGCCGGGTCGAGAAGACCAAGACCCTGTCGGTGAAAGTGCCGCCGGGCGTGGACACCGGCGATCGCATCCGCCTGTCCGGCGAGGGCGAAGCGGGCCCCGAGGGCGGGCCACCCGGGGACCTGTTTGTACAGATGTCGGTCAGGCAACACCCCATTTTCGAGCGCGACGGCAAGCACCTGTACTGCGAGGTGCCGATCACCTTCGTTGACGCCGCCTTGGGCGGCGAACTGGAAGTGCCAACCCTCGACGGGCGAGTTAAACTGAAAATTCCGCCGGAAACGCAGACCGGCAAACTGTTTCGGCTGCGCGGCAAGGGCGTGAAACCCGTGCGTGGCGGCAGCGTGGGCGACCTGCTGTGCCGGGCGGTGGTGGAAACCCCGGTCAACCTGAGCAAGAAGCAGAAGGAATTGCTGCGTGAATTTCAGGATAGCCTGGGAGAGGGCGGCACAGCCCAGTCGCCGCGCCAGACCAGCTGGTTCGAGGGTGTGAAGAACTTTTTCGACGATATGAAGATATGACGATCAAAGTCGGTGTAACCGGCGCCGCCGGCAGAATGGGGCGAACCCTGATTGAAGCCGTGGCCGCGGCGGAACCGGATATGGTCCTCAGCGGCGCCCTGGAGCGGCCGGACAGCAGCCTGCTGGGCGCCGACGTTGGCGAACTGGCGGGGCAGGGCAAGATTGGCGTGACCGTGGTCGGGAACCTGGCCGAGGTGGTCGCCGACCTGGATGTATTGATCGATTTCACCGTGCCCGCCGCGACCCTGGGCAACCTGGCGCTGTGTGCCGAGCACGGGGTGGCCATGGTCATCGGCACCACTGGCTTCACCGCCGAGGAGCAGGCGCAGATCGATACAGCAGCCCGCAGTACCGCGATCTGCAAGGCCTCCAATTTCAGCACCGGGGTCAACCTCTGTTTCCGCCTGCTGGAAGAAGCCGCCCGTGTGCTGGGTGACGAGGTGGATATCGAGGTCTACGAGGCACACCACCGGGACAAGATCGATGCCCCGTCCGGCACCGCGCTCAGCATGGGCCAGGTAATCGCGGATACCCTGGGTCGCAACCTGGACGAGGTGGCGGTCTACGGCCGCGAAGGCCAGACCGACGCCCGTAAGCGGCAGACCATTGGCTTTGCCACCGTGCGTGCCGGCGATATCGTCGGTGATCACACGGTGATGTTCGCCGCCGAGGGTGAGCGGGTGGAGATCACCCACAAGGCGTCCAGTCGCATGTCTTTCGCCCGCGGTGCGGTGCGCGCCGCCGGCTGGGTTGCCGGGCGCGAGCCGGGCCTGTACGACATGCGTGACGTGCTGGGCTTCAACTAAACTGTTCCCGAATGACCGGGAGGGCCGGGTTTGAACGACTTTATCGTCAATATTGATGAAACCAATGCGGCGCAGCTGCTGATCGACGAATCACACCAGCGTCCGGTGGTGGTGGATTTCTGGGCCGACTGGTGTGAACCCTGCAAGGTCCTGATGCCGATGCTGGAGAAAATCGCCACCGAGTACAACGGGGCTTTTTTGCTGGCCAAGGTAAACGCCGACGACCAGGGCATGATCGCCCAGCAGTTCGGGGTGCGCAGCCTGCCCACGGTGATGGTGATCCAGAACGGCCAGCCGGTGGATGGCTTTGTCGGCGCGCAGCCGGAGCCTGTGGTGCGCGAACTGTTGTCCAAGTACCTGCCCAAGCCCTGGGACGCCCTGCTGGAACAGGCCCGGGAGGCCATGGCAGCGGGTGATTTCGCTGCGGCCCTGACCCCGCTGCGCCAGGCCTGGGACGACTCCGGTAAGGACCCCGAGATCACCGTCGCCTATGCCCACTGCCTGGTCGAGAGCATGCGCCTGGATGAGGCGGAAAAAGTTCTCGAGGAGGTGCGGCTGGCGGACCAGGACGCCGCCTATGAGCAAGTGGTGGCGCAGCTGCGGCTCAAGCGAGAGGCGGCCAAGTCACCGGAAATCGAAGCGCTGGAACAGCAGCTGGAGCAGGACCCCGACAACCACGATGTCCGCGCCCACCTGGCCGTGCAATATACCAACGCCGGCCAGTTTCGCGAGGCCATGGAGAACCTTATCATGATCCTGCGGCAGGATATCGATCATGCCGACGGCGCCACCAAGAAGGCGCTGCTGGATACCATTGCCAGCCTTGGCAAGGGTGACCCACTGGCAGCCGAGTACCAGCGCAAGCTCTACAGCCTGCTGTACTGAACCTCCTTACGGGCCCGGCGCAATCCCTTCTCCGGCGCGTGCCCACGTGAGCCCCGGCTGGCCGACCGCCGCGGCGCTTGTGCTCCGGCACTGGAGCCGTTATCGTACATGCCCGATTAACGAAAAACATACCCAAAGGTCAAATCAGACTTCCGGAACTGCATTTGAGGAGGTAAGGCAATGGATATCAGTTTCAGCCCCGAGGAGCTCGCGTTTCGCGACGAGGTCCGGGCGTTTTTCGCGGAGTCCTACGACGAGGAACTGCGGGCGCGCCTGAAAGACAAAAACCCGGAGGTCTTCAAGCAGGCCGTGATCGACTGGCAGAAGCGCCTGTTCGAGAAGGGCTGGATTGCCCCCAACTGGCCGGAGGAATACGGCGGCCCGGGCTGGGGCGTCACACGGCAGTTCATCTTCGAGAATGAGCGGGCGGCCGCCGGGGTGCGCGACGTGGTGCCCTTCGGCCTGAAAATGGTGGGCCCGGTGATCTACTCCTTCGGCTCCGACGAGCAGAAGGCCCGGTTCCTGCCGCGTATTCTCGAAAGTGAAGACTGGTGGTGCCAGGGCTACTCCGAGCCGGGGTCCGGGTCCGACCTGGCCTCCCTCAAGACCCGGGCCGAACTGGACGGCGATGAGTACGTGGTTAACGGCGCCAAGATCTGGACCACCTACGCCCAGCATGCGGACTGGATATTCTGCCTGGTGCGGACCAGCAGCGAAGGCCGCAAACAGGAGGGGATCAGCTTCCTGCTGATCGACATGAAGTCGCCGGGTATCAAGGTCAACCCGATTGTCTCCATCGACAATCACCACAGCCTGAACGAGGTGGAGTTCAACGATGTGAGGGTGCCGGTGGCAAACCGCATTGGCGAGGAAAACCAGGGCTGGACTTACGCCAAGGCCCTGCTGGCCCACGAGCGCACCGCGATTGCCGGCGTCGCCGACAGCAAGCGCATGCTGGAACAGGTCAAGGAGTATGCAGCAGCCGAGGTCAACGGTGGCCAGCGTCTGCTGGACCGGCCCCTGTTCCAGAAGCGGCTGTCGGACGTGGAAGTGGAGTTGATGGCGCTGGAGTACACCGAACTGCGGGTGTTGGCGACGGTGGCCTCCGGCGGTGCTCCGGGACCAGAGTCCTCCCTGTTGAAGATCAAGGGCACCGAGATACAGCAGGCCTGCCAGGAACTGCTGATGGAGGTTGCAGCCTATTTCCAGGGTGTGTTGCCCAACGAGCTGAGCCCCGAGGAACTGGGCCACAGCTTTGGCAGCGACGCGCGCCACGCCTACATGTATGGGCGCGCCTCCACCATTTACGGCGGCTCCAACGAGGTGCAGAAAAATATTATCGCCAAGGCCGTGTTGGGCCTGTAGGGAAGGAGGTACCGGACAATGAATTTCGAATTCAGTGAAGAACAGGTCATGCTGCGGGACAGCATTGCCCGCTTCGTACAGGATGACTACGATTTCGATCGCCGACGCGCGATTGCCGCTTCCGAGGAGGGATTCAGTCGCGAGCAGTGGCAAACCTTTGCCGAACTGGGCTGGCTGTCCGTACCCTTCGCCGAGGAGCACGGCGGTTTTGGCGGCGACGCGACCGATACCATGCTGGTGATGGAAGAACTGGGCAAGGGCCTGGTGCTGGAGCCCTACCTGGCCACGGTGCTGCTGTTCGGCGGGCTGTTGCAACAGGGCGGCAACGAAGAGCAGCAGGCGACCAATATTCCGGCTCTCATCGAGGGCAAGCTGCAGGGAGCCTTCGCCTATCTTGAACGCCAGAGCCGGTATGAGTTGGCCGATGTGAAAACCCGCGCAACTGCGGAGGGTGACGGCTACCGCCTCGACGGCGAGAAGGTGGTGGTATTCAATGGCGCCAGTGCCGATCAATTGATCGTATCGGCACGGACCGGTGGTGAGCAGTGCGACGAGTCCGGCATCAGCCTGTTTCTGGTGCCCGCAGACAGCGCGGGCCTGAATCGCAGGACATTCCGCCTGATGGACGGCCAGGTGGTGGCCAACATCGTCCTTGACGGTGTGGTGGTGTCGGCGGCCAGCCTGGTGGGTGAGGCGGGGAAAGGGCTGGCGCTGATCGAGGCGGTGGTGCGGGACGCCAATATCGCCCTGGCGGCCGAGGCGGTCGGCATCATGGGCCAGCTCAATGCCAAGACCCTGGAGTACACCAAGACCCGGGAGCAGTTCGGGGTGGCCATCGGCGACTTTCAGGCTCTGCAGCACCGGATGGTGGATACCTTCATGGCGTACGAGCAATGTAAATCCCTGCTGTACCGGGCGGTGTGCGAACACGCCGCTGGTGTCGGAGAGCTGGACGCAACCATCCACGCATTGATGTACATGGTGGATAGGGCGGGCAAGCAGATTTTCGGCGAGGCGATCCAGCTGCACGGCGGCATGGGTATTACTGACGAGCTGGACATAGGGCACTACGCAAAACGGCTGATGATGATCAATACCATGTTTGGCAACGGCGATTTCCATCAGGCAGAATTTAATGCTTTACGCTATAAGTAAGCTGTCACCGCAGGGAGAATTCCTATGAAACTTGGCCTTTTGCTGGGCTATTCCGGCAAGCAAATCCATATTCCCATCGACCTGATCAAGCAAGCGGAGTCCATGGGTTACGATTCAGTCTGGACGGCAGAAGCCTACGGCAACGACGCGGTGTCCACCGCCGCCTGGATCCTCGCGCAGACCGACAAGATCAGGGTGGGCACTTCCATCATGCAGATGCCGGCCCGCACCCCTGCCATGTGCGCCATGACCGCCATGACGCTGGATCAGTTGTCCGGGGGACGCTTCATTGTCGGCCTGGGCGCTTCCGGGCCGCAGGTGGTGGAAGGTTGGCACGGCGTGCCCTATGGCAAACCCGTCACGCGCACCAGGGAGTACATCCAGATCATGCGCAAGATCTTTGCGCGCGATGAGTCGGTTGTATTCGACGGCCAGATCTACCAACTGCCCAATACCGGCGAGGGCACCACCGGCCTGGGCAAACCGCTGAAATCGATTCTCGATGGCAATCCCGACATTCCGATCTACACCGCGTCCATCACGCCGGCAGGACTGCGCTGCGCCGGTGAAGTGGCCGACGGCGTGTTCCCGGTATGGATGGACCCCGACAAGTTCAACGTGCTGGGAGATCATCTGCTGCAGGGTATGGACAAGGCCGGCAACGGTAAGAGCCTGGCCGATTTCGACGTGGCGCCGTTCGTGTCCGTGGCGATGATGGATGACCTGGAGGCGGCCTATGCGGCGGTCAAGCCCTACCTCGCCCTGTACATCGGCGGTATGGGTGCCCGGGACAAGAATTTCTACAACGATTACACCACGCGCCTGGGCTACGGCGACGAGGCCCGGGAGATCCAGGACCTGTACCTGGCGGGCAAAAAAGAAGAAGCGACGGCCTGTATTCCGAACCAGCTGGTGGACGAGGTTTGCCTGGTTGGGCCGAAGGAGCGCATTATCGAGCGACTGGGCGACTGGAAAGCAGCCGGCAGGCGCGGCGAAGTGGGCACGATGCTGCTCGGCGTGCACGACACCGAGGTGCTGGAGTTCATGGCAAAGGAGTTACTGTAATGCAATTGGCGGACAAACTGGTCGTTGTGACCGGTGGCGCTAACGGCATAGGCCGCGGGCTGTGTGAGCGATTCCATCGGGAGGGCGCACGCAAGGTCGTGGTGGTGGATCTGGAGGAGGAACGGGCCATTGAGGTCGCTGCGACCCTGGACGGGGATGCCTACGGCGTGGATGTCCGCAATGAGGAGCAGTTGACCGCCATGGTGCAACAGGTCGAGGCCGCGCACGGCGGTATCGACCTGTTTTGCAGTAACGCCGGGATTATCGCCCTGGACGGTGAACCCTGGTGGGCCACCTCGGCCCCCAACAGCACCTGGAACGCCATGTGGGAAATTCACGTGATGTCCCACGTTTACGCGGCCCGGGCCTGCCTGCCCGGCATGCTGGGCCGGGGCGAGGGCTACTTCCTCAACACTGCCTCGGCCGCCGGCCTGCTCAGCCAGATTGGTGACGCCGCCTATTCGACCACCAAGCACGCCGCAATCGGTTTCGCCGAGTCCCTGGCGATCACCCACGGCGACGACGGTATCAAGGTGTCTGTGCTGTGCCCGCAGGCGGTGGATACCCGCATGATAGCCGCAGCCGCCGACGGCACCGGTGGTACTGCTGGGGTGGACGGGGTGTTGAGTGTGGAGGCACTGGCCGACGCGGTCGTGAAAGGCCTGGAGCGGGAGTCCTTCCTGATCCTGCCGCACCCGCAGGTGGAGGCCTACCGGCAGCACAAGGCGGCAGACTACGATCGCTGGCTGGGCGGTATGCGCAAACTGCGTCGCAAGTTCGGGACGCCTGGGTAATGGAGCGCAGGGAGCGCTTCGCGCGCACCATTCTCAACGGCTTCGAGTCTTATTTTGCAGAGTTCCAGAATATTACCCTGGCGGCCCGCACGCGGTTCGAGAACGCCGACTGGCAGGGTATGCAGCACGCCGCCACGCAGCGAATTGACCTGTACAAGTTCAAGGTGCTGCAGGTACTGGAATACGTGGAGCTGATTGCGGGTGAGTCATTGCGCGATTATCGTTTCTGGGAGGGAGCCAAGCAGCACTATTCCTTGCTGATTACCGGCCACAACAATTTCGAGATCGCAGAGACATTTTTCAATTCCATCTTTTGTGCCGTGTTCAAGCATCGCAAGATTCGCGACGAGCACGCCTTTGTCTTCTCGCCCCAGGGCGATATGCCGCTTTCCGACCCGAGCCAGGTCTACCGCACCTACCGGGGTGGTGAGTCGCTGGCAAAAACCCTGGGCCAGCTGCTCGATGACTATGCTTTCAATGTGCCCTGGGAGGACCGTGATCGCGACGTGGCCAGTATCATCGAGGTGGTGGACAGTTACCTGCGGCCCCGATTCAACGTTGCTCACCCAGGGCTGGAGTTGCAGGTACTGGAACATTATTTCTTCCGCAACAAGGGCGCCTATATCGTGGGCCGGCTGGTTGCGGGGAACGATTCCCTGCCCTTCGTTTTGCCGGTGCTGCACAATGAACAGGGTGGTGTCTATGTCGACACGGTCCTGTTCGGCTCGGACAAGCTCAGCGTGATTTTCAGTTTTACCCGTTCCTACTTCCAGGTGGACGCGACTATCCCGTCCCAGTACGTGCTGTTCCTGCAGCAGTTGATGCCGGCCAAGCCCATCTCGGAGATTTACAGCTCCATGGGTTTCAACAAGCACGGCAAGACCTACTACTACCGCTGCGCCTACCGGCATATGCGGAGCACCGACGACAAGTTCATGATCGCGCCGGGGATCAAAGGCATGGTGATGAGCGTATTTACCATGCCGTCCTACGACTTCGTGTTCAAGATCATCAAGGACCGTTTCACGCCACCAAAGGAGATGACCCGCGAGCAGGTAAAGGAGAAGTACCGCCTGGTTAAGCGCTGGGATCGCGCCGGGCGCATGGCGGATACCCAGGAGTTCACCAACCTGGCTTTCGCCCGCGAGCGATTTTCCGATGACGTGATGGCGGAATTGCACGCGGTGGCTCCCTCCATGATTGAGGAGCACGGCAAGGCGCTGGTGATCAAGCACGTCTATGTCGAGCGCCGCATGACCCCACTCAACCTGTATTTGCAGGACGCGACGGATGAGCAGGTGGTGGATGTGATGGACGAATACGGCAATGCGATCAAGCAGCTGGCCGCGGCCAATATATTTCCCGGCGATATGCTGTTGAAAAACTTCGGGGTCACCCGCCACGGTCGGGTAGTGTTCTACGATTACGACGAGATCCAGCCCCTGCTGGACTGCAATTTCCGCATCATCCCGGAACCGCGCACCGAGGCGGAGGAAATGGCCAGCAAGCCCTGGTACACGGTAGGCCCCAACGACATTTTCCCGGAAGAGTTCCGCCTGTTCTTTTCCGGCAATCAGCGGGCGCGCAGGGTATTCGACGAAATTCACAGCGATATCTACCAGGCCTCCTTCTGGCAGGGTCTGCAGGAGCAGATCCGCAGCGGTTTCGTGGCAGATTTTTACCCCTACCGTCGGCGCCTCAGCTTCAGTCGGAATCCCGAACAGGCGGCGTGCGCCTGATGGCGAAGCTGTACCTCATACGACACGGCCAGGCCTCTTTCGGCACCGAGAACTACGATCGATTGTCGGAGTTGGGCCGCCGCCAGGCTGAGGTCCTGGGGCGTTACCTGCGGGACTGTGGCCTGGCGCTGGATGCAGCCTACTGCGGCAGCCTGGAGCGACAGAAAAACACAGCAGAGATTGCCCTGGCGCAATTGACGCAGAAAGTGCCGCTCGAGCAGGATGGTCGTTTCGACGAGGTGCGCAACGACGACCACCTGAAGTACCTGCTGCCCGCCGTGCTCGAGCAACGCGAGGACCTGCGCGCCCTGGTAGACACTGGCAGGACGGACAGCAAGAGCTACCAGAAGTTACTTGAAGCCGTGTTCCGGCGCTGGGTTTCCCCGGGTTTTGACGACCCTCGCACCCAGAGTTGGAACGACTACTCCAGCGGAGTGGCGGCCGGACTCGCGGACGTAATTCGCGAGCAGGGCAGCGGCAAGCGGGTCGCGGTATTCACCTCCGGCGGGACCATCGCCACAGGGGTTGCCCATGTGCTGGGACTCCCTGGAGATGCGGTGTACAGCTTTTATGAGCCCCTGTTGAACTGCTCTATCACTGAGGTGCTTTACAGCGGTGAGCGCATGTCCCTGTCGAGTTTCAACGATCACGGCTACCTCCGCCTGGCCAGCCTGGAAGCGGGGAGTAACCTGCTAAGTTACCGCTAGCGCCTATCAGCGCGGCGTCAGTCCGTTGAAAAACAGGTCGAAGTAGTCCCGGGCCGCCTCGTCGATATCATCTACCCGTCGCCACAGGCCGATGTCCATGGCGGCGTTGGCCGCGCCGGTAATCAGGTTCTGCGCCACAAAAGGATCGATGTCGCGAATGCTGCCGTCGGCGATCCCCTCGACAATGAAATTGCCGAAATTCCTGTTCGATGCCTCGGTGCGCTCCAGTACCTCGCGTCGCCGTTCCGGGGGCAGGGCGGTGATGGTGTTGTAACGGATCAAGGGTCCCAGGCTGGAATTCTGGGCGTAAAAGAGTTCACGCAGGCAGCGGTCTATTTTTTCCAGTCCCGTGCCTTCACTGGCAGTCGCACGCTGATGAATCTCCTCAACGATTTCCAGCGACCGGGTATAGCAGTGGTACAGCAGGTCCTCCTTGTTCCTGATGTGGTAGTAAAAGGCGCCCTTCGAGACGTTTAACTGTTCCGCGATCTCGTCCAGCGAGGTGCCGTTGAATCCCTGCTTGTTGAAAAACCAGGTGCCGGTCTGGAAAAAGGCTTCCTGTTTCAGTCGGTTTTGCTGTTCCCGATCGAAACCGCTGGGCGCCCGGGCCTGGTCCGGTCGGTAGCGCATGGCCAATGGCTGGTATTCCCCGCGGCCCGCGTACAGTCCGTTGGAGAGGATATCCAGTGCCTGCTGGGCCGTTTCCTCCACCTTGTCCCGCGGAACCTGTCGCAGCCAGAAGAATATCCACTCCACCGAGCCCAGCACTGCGCGGGTGACCGACGTGCTGTGGCACTCTCGGATGCTGCCATCGGCCATACCGTCGCGCAGGTAGCTGCGAATGCGCTTGAACATGGCGATATACTGCGCTTCGACCTGCTTTCGGTGTTCGCCCTTCAGTGACGCGATCTCCAATAGCGCCGCTGTGTGGGGAGCCTCGCCCTGTTCGGCAGCCACCCAGTTGTTGAAAAACTGCAGCAGGAAAACCGAAGCTCGCTCCCCCGGCTTTGCGTACTTCTGCTCGACGGCGTCCAGATTGGCATGATGCCGTTCGAGCGCCGCCATGTAACACTGGTAGATCAGTTCTTCCTTGGTTTTGACGTAGTAATAGAGGCTGGTCTTGGTCAATCCGAGGCAGTCAGCGATGTCTTTCAGGGTGGTTGCGCGGGAGCCCTTCGAATTGAACAGCCTGGCGGCCTCAGACAGGATGGCGGCCCGCTTGGCGTCATGCTGGGCCGTGCGATTGAAGGGAGAGGGCGGGCTGGGGCGCTTGTCCTGGGACACCTTGGGGTCGGAACCTACTAATAATTCTAATGTTCCAACTTTAAGTATAATTTTTGTTTCTGTCTACAGCTCAGGCTCTGGAAACGGCAGGATTGATGTGAACCCACTGTCCCGCGCGGAAGCGGCGGATCAACAGTACCGCCTTGATGCCGTAGTCCAGAGCCATGACTCCGAATATCCAGCCGACCGACAACCCCAGCTTGTAAAACAGCAGGGCGGGAAGCAGTCGCCCCAGCACGATCCCCAGGAAAGTGATCAACAGTGGATAACGGGTGTCACCAGCACCCCGCAGGGCGCTGGCGAGCGTGAATTCCACCGCCATCATCGGTTGGCACAGGGCGATGATATAGATGAACTGTACGGTCAGCTGCACCACCTCCTCATCCTTGATCATGAAGCGAGCCAGAACCTCCGCATTCCACAACAGGAACACGGAAATAAACGCCATCGCGAGCAGGGCCATGCGCAGCGAGCGCCAGCCCGCGGCAATGGCCTGTTCCGGGCGGCCGGCACCGAGCTGCTGGCCCACCAGGGTGGCGGTGGCAATACCGAAGCCGAACCCGACCACGATTGGGAAGGACACCAGGCTCATTCCGATGCCGTAGGCTGCGAAGGGCGCAGTGCCGTATTTTGCCACCAGAGCGAAGAAAACCAGGAAAGCCAGTTGCACCACGCCCTGCTCCACGACGGAGGGCAGGCCGATAATCGCCAGCTGTCGCGCGGTGTCCCGTTGGATACGCAACTCGGTCGGGGGACGCAATTGGTACCAACCACGCCACCAGGTGACTGCGAATACCACCGTGACAAGACTGGCCGCGATACTGCCACCGAGGGCGACACCTGATACCCCCAAGGCCGGTAAAGGCCCGATACCGTAAGCCAGCGAATACCCGATAAGGACGTTGAACAAGGAACTGGCCAACAGAAACCACAGGGGTGTAATAACGTCCCCGGTAGCGCGCAGGGCAGTTGAGAGCACCATGCTGACGGCTGAGAAGACGTTGAACATGGCCATCCAGAAGATAAACGCGCCAGCCTGGCGGGTAGTCCCCGGGTCCAGGCCAAACAGGCCGGCCACTTCGGCAGAGAAAATTACGATGGGCACCGACACCGTGGCCGCCACGATAACTCCCAGTGTCAGGGAGGTCCAGGCCACGCCTTCCGCCGCGGAGACGTTCCTGGCACCCCAGGCGCGAGAGATCAGCGCCGTGGCGGCCACCGAAACGCCCATCAGAATGGCCTGGACAAGGAAGAAGACCCGGTGCCCGGTAGATACTGCGGCCACCGCGCTGGTACCCAGCCCGGCGACGATCTTGATATGCATGAAACCCACCGTGGTAAACAACAGGTTGGATATGATGGTGGGCCAGGCCAATCGCCAGACCTGGCGGTTGGATGAACCGGTGTCGGGATTCGATTCAGGGTCGTTCACGTAGGCACTCGAAGCAGGGGGCGCCATTCTAGCAGCTTTGCGCATGGGCTGCTGTCAGGCCAGCGAACAGCACTCCCGGTGCCGGAAACAGTCGACGGTGTGATCGTTGACCATACCGGTGGCCTGCATGTGGGCATAGACGATGGTGGATCCGACGAAAGTAAAACCGCGTTTTTTCAGGTCCTTGCTGATAGAGTCCGACAGCGGGGTAGTGGCGGGAAGATCCGAACCTCGCTTCCAGCGATTCTGGATGGGTTTGCCGTCTATGAAATTCCACCAGTAATCTGAAAAGCTGCCCATCTTCTCTCGCAGGTCCAGGAAGGCGCGAGCGTTCTTGCGTGCGCCGTAGACCTTGAGCCGATTTCGGATGATCGCCGGATCCTGCAACAGCTTGTCCAGCTTGCGATCGGTATAACGGGCGATTTTCTCGGCGTTGAAACCGTCGAACAGTTTGCGGTAGCCCTCCCGCTTGCGCAGTATCGTGATCCAGGACAGGCCAGCCTGGGCGCCCTCCAGGATGAGAAACTCAAACAACGTGTCGTCGTCGTAGACGGGGACACCCCATTCCTCGTCGTGATAGCTAACGTAGAGCGGGTCGTCACCGCACCAAGTACACCGTTTTGCCATAGTGTTCGCTCCCGTGCCGAACCGTGGACCTGATATTGGCACGTGGGTAGCTGCTGTGTCACACTTTTCCTTTCAGGAGGCCTGCCATGACTGACACGATCCACTACAATCGTACCGGGCACATCGCCAGATTGGTACTCAATAATCCGCAGAAGCACAATTCCCTGGGCGAGACCGAACTGCTGGCTATCCAGGGTCATCTGTCGGAAGCTGCCTCGGACAGCCAGGTGCGTGTGATGATAGTGACTGGCGCAGGCGACAAGACCTTCTGCGCGGGCGCCTCTCTGCACCAACTGGGTAGCGGACAGATCAGCGGAGATTGCTTCCAGAAGACCACGGATCAACTGGCCGCGCTGGAGATACCCACAATCTGCGCCCTGAACGGCAATGTTTTCGGCGGTGGGGTGGAACTGGCCCTGTCCTGTGATTTCCGTATAGGCATCGAGGGATCGAGAATGCGTGTGCCCGCCGCGGGAATTGGCCTGTGTTATCCGGTCAGTGGCATCAATCGCTTTGTGGAACGCATGGGTGTGAATATCGCCAAGCGTATCCTGGTGGCTTCGGAGACATTTAGAGCGGACGATATGCTGGATATCGGTTTCCTGGACCACCTGGTCATGCCGGCACAGCTTGAGCAGAAAACCGAAGAGATGGCCGAACACATCGCAGGACTGGCTCCATTGGCGGTGAAAGCCATGAAACAGATTCTCGCCCAGGCTGCGGCAGGTTCCATCGACAGTGCGAAAGCCGAGCAGCTATCTCAGCGTTGTCGTGAATCCAGTGATTTGCAGGAGGGGTTTGCCGCCCAGCGTGAGAAACGACTCCCTCGCTTCAAGGGCGCCTGAGTCGGCCTAGCCAGTCAATGGCCCAAGGTACCGCAGCTGCCGGTCGACGGCCAGCCAGGGCAGACCGGTTGACTCCAGCCATTTGATGCCGGCCTGCTCTGTTTTGAACCTGGCTATGGTCGCCGCGCTGCATGCCTCCAGCGGCGTGTCTGCGGCAACCCCCACCGATAGCAATCCCGGCACCGGTTTGCCATCCACCGGGCTCAGGGCCTGACTGAAAAGTTCACCCTCCGAGGTTCTTGCGGACTCGAAGTCTCCCCGAACGGAAAACGCCTTCTCGTTGAGCTTCAGGCGCGATATAGCCTTGCGCCCGGCCGCGGGGTACTTGACTCCGACAAGCCAGTTGGAGCCGTCCTTCTGCTTGCCAATGGTGCCGGCGTCCTGGCCAAAGTCGACCAGCGCACTCGTCACCGACCGCTTCCTGAGCAGGCGCAGCACCTTGCCCACCGCGTAGGGTCGCACTACCTGGTTCATATCAAGCCGCATGCCACGGGTGTTGAGTCGTGCACCTTCTTCACTGACCTCGAGCTTTCTCCAGTCCACCAGTGGCAACAAACCGCTCATCTGACGCAAAACGCCGGGATCAGTCGAAGTAAAGCTCGCTTCTATTGCGGAGATAGTTGGATCGAACAGATGATTACTCTCTTTCCACAACGCGTTACAGAAGCGGAACAGGCTGGCGGATTCCTCGTCCAGGGCGGTAAAGGCACCGCTGCCCGCGCGTTGATTTATCAGGTAAAGAATGCTCCCAGGTATGGAAGGATTGAACTTGTCTTCAAGGCGCGAAAACTCCTCAGCGGCGGCCGATGTGGCTTCGTCCGGGCCCATTTCGTCACTGCCCACCACGACGATGTGGCAAGACCGGCCAAATGCCTGAAGTCTTATGTCAGCTCGATTTGCCTGCATGGCCTGGGGTCAGTTCTCTTTCCATCGGGATGCGAATAGTCACTTTCGTACCTGATACGTTGTCAATGTCCAGTGTCCATCCCAGTTTAGCGGAAAAATCCGACACTATCGCCAGGCCGCCAGAGTCGGGGGCGCTAACCTTAAATTGGTCCGGAAGGCCAATACCGTCATCACGTGCGGTTACAATGTAATAAGGTGTCTGCGCGTCGCCTCCGTAGATACGGTCCATCCCGATGAATGCGAAATTCGCTGGCCTGTCCTGGATGAATGCGTGTTGAATGATATTCGACATCAGCTCGTAAAGAACAACAGATAACGGTGTGGCTACGGTCACGGAAACGTTGCTTACATTTATTTCATTGATAATCGAAATTGTATCAGGAGGCACGGGAGAATCGCGGAGGATCAATGGAGTAATGCTGTCTACATATTTACGGATATCGGCAAGCAGGATGTCATCCTGGTACAGGAGACAGGTCTCAAGCACAGCCAACGCCTCGACCCTTTTAATTGAACCGAGCCTGCTGTTCTTAACTCTGGGTTCTATTCCACAATCAGATTCCCTGCGCAGGCAGTTATTAATAAGGTTGAAGACTTCCTGGTTGTGATGGCGCACATTGATAAGCAGACCAGCCTGGTAGTCGAGTTGTTCGTGTAAGTCTTCAATAGCCTTGTCAGCAGCTGCCTGATACTCACCGGCTAATTCTGTGGCTTTTGAGATCATGAAGCTCTTCTGTGCATACTTCCAAAGTAACCACAAAATGCACATGGCAGTAAGCGCGTAAGCGCAATAAGCCCACCATGTGTACCAGGGAGCCTCCTGTTTGATAATGTCCAGTGAAACGCCGTCACGGTTCCAGATGCCCGCCGAGTTAGCACCCTGCACGTGTAACCTGTATCGCCCCGCCGGAAGATTTGTGTAGGTAATCCCGTTGTGAGTCCCATTTTCGATCCAGTCTGGGTCGAAACCCTCTAGTTTATAGCGATATCGATTCTTTGATGGCTCGAGAAAGTCCAGCACGCTGAACTTCAAGGAAAGGTAATAGTCTTTATAGCTGAGGTGAATTTCCTTTAGGTGCTCTGGGGGGACGGGAGGGCTCACCAGATTTCCAAGTATTCTTACCTCAGTCAGGACAATATCGGAACTACGCATTTCTCCTAATTTTTCAAAAGGAGTAAACCTGTTGTATCCGTTGCTACCACCAAAGTACATATTTCCATTTTTGGAGTAGAAAGAAGACGAAAAATTGAAGTCTTGAGCTTGTAAGCCGTCGGTAATAGAAAAACCGCGCAAATACTTACCAGAAAGTGAGTATTTATGAATTCCAGTATTGGAAGAAATCCAAAGATTAGAGAAAGAGTCCTCTTCAATCGAATAAATAGTCATCGGCTCTGCTTCTAATGAAGAATGGAATCGACGAAATATAAGTGTATGGTCATCAAGGCGATCCGTTTCGGCAATAAACAGACCGTGTTTAGAAGTCCCTAATAAGATAGAATTGTCGGAAATTTTACGAACTACGTAAATTGTCGGGTAAATGCTTTCTGGGAAAAGTAGATCTACTTTGTTAGCCGATAGCTCCTTCTCCGATACTATGTAAACAGATTGCTCGCCAGCCACTAGCAACTTGCCAGCTGCAATCCTCTCAATTGAGGTAATTTTCTCTATAGTTTCTCCAATCTTATGAATTTTCGGGTTCTTGTTTGAATTAAGGAGATTTCTAGAAACCGCGAGTAACCCGTCACTAAATGTACCTATCCACGTAAGATTATTGTTGGAGTGAAATATTTCGGTTATTTTGACATGGTTTAGCTCAGTACTTACTTCTCTCCAATTCCCCTTGGAACTATCAAATATGCTAAGACCCCCTGCTCTGTGCGCTAACCATATACTGTCTCCTTGAGCAGAGACCGCCATTATTCTGTCATCGGTAGAGTTTGCGCTTTTTACCAGCTCATGAGTGATAGCAGGAAAGTTATCTTTCTTGGAAGTTTTATAGAGGCCATCGTATGTCGCAACCCAAATTGAACCGTCGCGAGATTGAGTGAAGCCCATAACTTCGTTATGTATATCACTGTTTTCTTGGTTATATATTTCGAAGAAGGATTTTGTTAATACGTCTAGACCCTGATAGGTACCTATCCACAAAGTTTCTTCTGTAGGAAGTAGGTAGGTTATATGGTCGTTAGAGAGTCTGGAGTTTTTATGGGTATACTGGAACGAAATTTCAAAATTTTCGTTTAGTTTGAATAATCCCTTGTCTGTGGCGACCCAAAACGCATCGAACTGATACGCTATATCTGTAATTGTAATAGCTTCGTTCTCATCCAGTTTCCAAACTTCGGAGTACTCGAAGGAATTTTTATCGAAATATGCTAACAAGCCATTTCTGGTTCCGATAATAAGTTTTTCCTCCGAAGAACTAATTTCTATAATATCATTTTCGATGCTTCTGAGTTGCGAGTCATTTGGCCAGCCGTAGGTTATGATTTGCCTCTTGATGGGGTCAAATTTCGAAATTCCATCTCGCGACGCAAGCCATATATCACCATCACTCGAGTAACAAATCGCGCTAATATTATTCAGTCTTCTATCGTTTTGATCCTGATGAATTTCGAGTTGAGGTTCGCTGCCTTCAGATATCCCGGTCTGTATCACATCCGATCCGACTATGATCACACTGCCATCTTTGGAGGGTAAAATTCCGACTATGGCTTGCGTACCTCTCTGGTCATGCGAGTGCTCTAAATTGGTAGCGATTCCTGTCCTGACGTTGTATACATTAATTTCACCTTGATCTGAACCGAGCCAGATATATCCTCGTTGATCCTCAACAATGTGCCTGAATGAACTAACTGGGCCTGGTGAAGCTATGTGAGGTATGGAAATGTCTACTAATTGGTTTCCGTTGAATCGAAAAACTCCTAACGGGGTGCTTATCCAAAGCATACCAATTGAGTCCTCTTTAAGCGCCAGAATGGTGTTCTGTCCCAAATATTGAGTTACGCTTGAATTGGAAATTACTGCTGAATTAACGTCGATAGCTGGGTAACTAGTAATTAGCAGAAATATTGCGACTAATGTCTTAAGACCAAAAACATATTTTATTTTACTATTATCCATAGAAAAGGCCGATATAGACACACTGTCGCTTTTAACAGAACATCTAAACTGAAGCCAGTTCGGGGTTTACGCAGAATCACGCAAAATTGTTGTGTCGAAAGTATTTCTAAACTCTTCGTAAGCGAATTCCAGTTTATTCGCGAGATCTTCATAATCCAATTCTGCAGATGACTTACCACCTTTTTCTATCGACTCGCTTATGGATTTTATTCTGATAGCGCCAATGTTAGCGCTCATGGATTTTATCGCGTGAGCAGTTTTCGCAAGAGCCTCGTAGTCTCTTTGAACAATTTCCGAGAGCAACTGGTTTACCTTTTCATTCATTTGTAAATTGAACCCCGAATAAATTTCGTTCAAAATTGGCTTTCCAGTTTGCTGTTCGATCTCTCGGATGTTATCTAAAACAGATATATCTACTATTTTACTTCGCTTATGATCTGATCTTGATGATGAACTTCCTATCGAGAGTTCTTCTGAACCTGAAGTTTTAACGCTTTTACCAAATTCTCTGATGTGTTGAGCAATAGCAGTTTTCAGTTCTGATACGGTGAAAGGCTTCGAAAGGAACATGTCCATGCCAGCTCTTAGGCAATTATCTTTGTCAGCTTTGGTTGTGCCAGCAGTCAAGGCGACTATTGGTACTCTTCCTAATGTGATATTTTCCTCTAGTTTTCTAATCTCTCTTGTTGCTGTGTAACCATCCATTACAGGCATTTGGCAGTCCATGAAAATAAGGTCATGTCGGCCAGAGCTAAACATCTCTATTGCTTCTGCGCCATTTGAAGCTATCTCGACCCTGCAGCCTAAAAGGCCAAGCATCTCCTTAATTATTCTTTGGTTTGTCTCGACATCTTCCGCAACTAGAATATTTGGTCGAACATCAAGGTCAACTAAAGTGGTCTCCCCTGCCTTAGAAACATGTTTTCTGATTTCGTTTCCTGATTCTTCGATAATCTCTGATAGAGCGCCAATTAGCGAGTTTTTCGTAAGTGGTTTTGTTAGCTCCGCCCAACTGCTAGGCAGTTCTTGACTAATTTGAGATCCCATGGATTTCAAACATAGGCCCGTAGTATCAGCGTTTATTAGTGAATTGAGTGTGACGTCATATTCTTCAGCGAGTGAGTCTGCATCTATTACTATCAGACATTTTGATTCCTTTCTCTTGCTTAATTCGCCAGGACTGCTTATTCGTCTTGTCTGCAAGCCCACTCTTAAGAAAGTTTGTTCTATCATTTCATTAGTGGAGTCATTAGAGCAGAATGAAAGCACTTCTGGCTGATTTCTGATTGCAGTATCAGTAATTTCCTTGCCGATTTTTAAAGGTAAAATAACTTGAAATTGTGTTCCTAATCCAACTGTAGACTCAACTGAGATTGTTCCACCCATTAAATCAACATATTGCTTAGATATCGCTAACCCCAACCCAGTGCCGCCGTACTGCCGTGTGGTGCTCGCATCGGCCTGTATGAAAGCACCAAATACATTTTTCTGAGTCTCTTCGTCCATACCTATACCCGTGTCCGAAATCTTTATATCGATATTTAGAGCATTTTTCAGTCCAGACTCTTTATTCGCCGCTATTCTTATATCTATGTTTCCTTTCTCGGTAAATTTGATCGAATTGCTAACGAGGTTCATTATCACCTGCCTCAATTTGGTTGGATCACCCACCACGATATCTGGCACGTCTGCCATACAAATATTGTTGAGAGACAAACCCTTCCTGCCAGCCGGTTCACCTTGTAGGTAGCATATATCATCAATTAGATTGGGTAGATTAAATTCGATTTCTTCAATCTCGACTTTCGCGGCCTCTACTTTTGAAAAGTCTAGAATAGAATTTATCAGTCCAAGAAGCGACTCACCACTATCGTGAGCAGCCGCTGCAAATTGTCGTTGCTGGTCAGTCAAATCAGTGTGCAGCAATAGATCAGTCATTCCGATCATGCCGTGCATTGGGGTTCTAATTTCATGACTCATTGTTGCTAGAAAATCCGATTTGGCTCGATTCGCTTCTTCGGCTAAGTTCCTGGCTATCTGCAAGTCCTTGGTTCTCTCGTCAACTTTATGTTGAAGTTCTCTTTCGCGCTTTAATGCTTCTGTTGATTTGCGTCTTTGTCTTACAACTAGAAAAACTACGGCCAAGATGGCCATGGCCGCGTAAATTACGTACGCCCACCAACTAACCCAAGGCGCAGGTTTGACATTTACGGGCAGTTTTACACCTTCTTGATTCCACACTCCGTCGGAATTGGAGCCTTGTATAAGAAGAACGTAATTTCCAGCCGGTAGGCTTGTAAATGCCACAACTCGATTGGTGCCTAACTCTATCCATTCTCTGTCGAATCCTTCCAATTTGTATCGATATTGGTTTGCAGCAGGATTTTTATAGTCGAGTGCTGAGAATGTAAAAGTGGCGTACCTGAAGTCATAGTCAAGAGTGATTTCTTCTAATAAGTGGTAAGGTTGATCGAAAAATACCTCATCATTGAGAATTCTAAATTCGGTCACCCGAATTGGTGGTTTAAAATCGCTTTTTACATACGTGGTTGGATTAATCGTGTTATAGCCATTGTTTCCACCGAAATAAATAAACCCGCTTGAGTCTTTGAACACTGCCGCATGATTGAATTCTGGTCCCTGAAGGCCGTCACTCACATCGAAATTGGTGACTTCCCCAGTGCTGGGATTTAGTCTCGATATTCCTCTGTTGTGGGAAACCCAAACTAGTCCATTTGAGTCGCTTGTAATGGCATATATGTCGAAGCTTGGTAATCCCACATTTTCGGAAAACTGTTTGAATACAGGGATTCCAGTGACGCGATCACTTCTGCTCCACATATTGAGACCGCCGCTCTGCGTCCCAATTAGGAGGTTGCCGTTGTTGTCTTCATGGAGGGCCCAAGCCATATTGCTGGATAGGCTATCTGGGTTGTCCGGGTCAAATTGGTATCTAGTAAATGCGCCGGTTTCAATATCAAATTTGTTAAGTCCGTTTTCAGTTCCAACCCACACGTTTTGGTCGGAGTCTTCTAGAAGCGCAATGACATTATTGCTGCTAATTGAATTTGAATTAGAAGCACTATGTTTAAAATATTGAAATTTACCGTTCGACTCATTTAAAACATTTAGTCCACCGCCATAAGTTCCAACGAGTAGTTCCCCAGAACTTGATCTTAGTATTGATGTTATTCCGTCCGAGTTGACCGAATTTCCGGGCTTTATTCTGGTGTTATAGGTATTTGACTCCATCGTCTTCAGGTCAACCCTGCTGAGGCCAGAATTGAAAGTACCAATCCAAAGCACATTCTCTTCCGCGAATAGACTCATTACCTGGTTGGACGGAAGTAGTCCGTTTTGAGGGTCAGAATAAATTCTTCGAATTTCTCCTTCAGTCGATATTCTGTTTAATCCGTCAGAAGTTCCTATCCATAGTGTTCCATTCGGCTCTTGGGAAAAAGTGTTAATTGAATTACTCGTCAGTCCGTTGCTGATGTCTACCTTGGCAAAAAATGACTTGGTGCCATAAGCTAAGCCATGAAAGGTTCCTACCCATATTGTTCCAGACTTGGATTGATTTATATCGAAGATTTGGTTGTCTGGAATATTAGTATTATCTCTATGAAGTCTTACGAACGAATTTAATGAAGGTTCATATATACCAATACCCTCACGGGTGGCTGCCCAGATGTTGCCGGATTTGTCTTCCATAGTCATGTAGACTTCTTCGGAAGGCAAAGAACTCACGTTATCAATCTCGGGCGCGTAATATGTCGCACTAAGATTGCTTGCCGTAAATTTAATGAGACCCGAGTCATGAGTCGAAAGCCATATATTACTTTGGCGGTCTATATCGATATGATTTGGGCGGGAAATCGCTGGGTAGTTATCGGTACTTATCGCTTGTTTTAGTGAGAAACTTCCGTCTGGCTCTTTTGACAAAAGGACAATTCCAAAATTCTCTACAGCTGCCCACAGGTTGCCAGATGGATCTTCAGCAAAAGATACGAATCTAGTAGAACCAATACCCTTTGGAGGTGGATAGTGAGTGAATATCTTGCTTTTAGGATCGAACTTGCTGAATCCCAACCCTCGCGCATAGCCAACCCAAATGCTGCCGTCAGATGATCTGAAAATGCTGTAAATAGTATCCGAAACTGGGCTAGCCTCGTCCGGAAGATGTTTGGCTCGAATGGACTGAAATGTATGGTTTGCAGGGTTATATTTGTTTAATCCACCACCTGCGGTAGATATCCACAGATAGCCCAGGTCGTCTTCGACAATACCGGTGGTTGATTGGTGACTGAGTGAATTCGGGTCTCTATTCGACGCCCGGAATTTGATGACAGAATATCCATCGTACCTGTTTAGACCCTCCTGGGTAAGAATCCAAATGAAACCCTGTGAATCCTGAAAGGTCTTTCTAATTGACTGTTGGGACAGTTCTCTAGAGGCGGGAGAAATCTGAAAGTTGTAGTCGTTTGGGCTTATCGCGTTTCCTTTAAAGGAAACCGCGATCATTATTATAAAAACGAGAGGTCTAAAAAGCCCCACGAATCACGCCCACTCCGGATATCAATACGAGAGAGTTTAATTTAATCCAAGTGGCTTTTCTATTGAGTATATGGACAAACCGGAGAAGTAGAAAAAGCCAGGCTCGCTCCCGAGAAGGCCAACGGGAGCGAGCCTGGATTAGGTCAAACTAGAGATGATTTTGTTGCCGATTAGATCCCAGAGGCGTCTGTGAGGCTCCGGATGCCCCAGCGGTAGCCGGTCTGCTCAGCCTGGCTGCGGATCCCCCAGCGGTAACCGGTCTGGTCGGCCATGTTTCGAATTCCCCAGCGGTATCCGGTCTGTTCAGCTTGGCTTCGGATTCCCCAGCGGTAGCCGGTCTGGTCGGCTTGGCTTCGGATTCCCCAGCGGTAGCCGGTCTGGTCGGCTTGGTTTCGGATTCCCCAGCGGTAGCCGGTCTGGTCGGCTTGGTTTCGGATTCCCCAGCGATAGCCGGTCTGTTCAGCTTGGCTGCGAATTCCCCAGCGGTATCCCGCCTGTTCTGTGTAGCTCATCGAATTCCACTTGTAAGAGGAGGTCTTCGCGAGACCTTTATCGCTGGTGCTCTGCCGAGCTTTGTTTCCCCACTTATAACCTTCGTCGGTAGCTTGTGCAGCGGCCCAAGTATCGTTTTGAGCGCCGTTTGTATCGGTTCGAGCTGATCCCCACTTGTAGCCTGAAGAATCTTGGTTGCGATATTGTGTGCTGGAAGCAATTGCCTGGCCGACTTGATTATGGCTCACAAGGGCTACAGTCCTTCCTTCGTGCTCGTTACTTGCGGCCTGTGTTAAAGAACAGGCTAACACGCCCGTACCCAGGACTGCGACAATTCCCATTGCTCTCTTAGTATTCATGATTTCGTCCGCCTTCTGCCTTCTAACTAACTGCGCTCAACGCTTTGTAATTTGCATATTCGAAAGGGGCGTTTTCTTTACTCGAGTTCTGCGAGTTTGTGACCCGGTTCGAAATCTCACCTCTCTGGGTGAGAACCAATTCACACCTTCTTACTCGGGCGCTTGATTCCGTTATAGGGTGTCTTATAGAGATGATGAACTTGGTTACATGCCCTTTTTGGGGCAGGTAAAGAGGCGCTTCCGGGCGGTTTGGAGGGCTGCTAGAGCAGGGTGATTTTTAAGTCAATGAAAAGTAAGAGAAAAGTGCAGATTTTTGGATTTGGGCCTTGATTTGACCCAAATGGGGTAGGTCGGCTGTTGTTGGCCATGTGGAGGCTTATTTTGCGTTGTCGGGCCCGGGGACTGACAGTGCCTCAATGCGGGCTTTTTCTCTCAAATAGGCGCCTTCCCAGTCGAACGGGGCCGGATTTTCCCGGGCTTCACGGGGCGGTAAATCAGGGCGTTCGATATGTTCTTTTACGCCCCATCGGCGAGTTTCACTCCTGCCCTTGGCTGATTCCTCGGGCGCAACCATCTCTGCCAGGCCGGGCAGGCTGACGTTACCCTCGTCGTCCACTACGGCCGGGCCCTGGTAGTGGTCTTTGCCCGACATGTCCTGTTCGATGTCCATGTCCTCGTTGGCGCAACCACGGTCGCCCAGGGTCACCGCCCTGGCGGCGCTGACATAGCCATTGCCCTGCTCAAAGGGGCTGTAGGCCAGCAGGCCATCCCGGTTTATCGCCAACTCGGCACTGCTGATGAGCTTGCACTTCACATCATCGGGAGCCAGCTCGGGTTCCAGCTGGAGCAGCAAGGCCACGATGCCCGACACCAGGGCGCTCGCCTGGGAGGTACCGGTCATGACGAATTCTCCCGTACTCAGCATGTATTCCGGGTGTTCCTGGGTAAGTGTGGAGCCTGGTCGGGTGATACCGGCGATATGCCCGCCCGGAGCGACGATATCGGGCTTGATGTGGGCGCTGGGGGTGGGGCCGCGGGAGGAAAAATCGGGGATATAGTCGTCGTCGCGTGTGTCGACGGTCCAGGAATCAGTCACGGCGCCCACAGTGATGATGTAGGGCAGGTTGCCGGGGGAGCCGATAGTCATAGGATCGGGCCCCTCGTTGCCTGCCGCCGCGACAACAGTAATGCCACTATGCCAGGCCCTCATCAGCGCCTGGTTGATGGGGTCATCCCAGTAGGGCCAGCGCGGGCGGGCGGCGAAGGACAGGTTCAGGACCCGGGTGTTGAGTCGCTCCTTTGTGTCCACCACATACTGTATGCCGCGCACGATATCCAGGAAGTCTCCCTGGCCCTCCTTGTTAAAGGCTTTGACCGCAAGAATCCCGACATCGGGGGCAATGCCCTTGTAGCTTCCGCTGGGTCGGCCGTCCCGCAGCACTGGTTCGCTGTGGGCCAGTACGCTCGTCATGTGAGTTCCATGTCCGCTTTCATCGAAAACTTCCTTGCCCTCCAGGTTGAGAATCGCGTCAAAACGGCCGACAACGCGCGGCCGTCCCCTCGTGTCCAGAGCCAGTGCCGGGTGCTCCCACAAGCCTGAATCCAGTACCGCCACGGTGATCCCGCTTCCGGTCACACCATTCTGGTGCAAGAGATCGGCGCCAGCGGCTGTGGGGTAGTAGCTGTCCGGGCCGTTTACCGGGTAGCCGGGAATCAAATCTGCCTTGCAATCACCTTCAAACCTGGCGCGAATCTCAAAGTCATGCTGGGCCAACTCCTCGACAACTTCTGAGAAGACCAGCCGCAGGTCCCCGTTGGTGGCCAGTGAGGGCGCATTATCGGGCTCGAATTTGAGATGCAGCGCCCCGGGATTTTGTCCCGCGAGCAAAGATGCCGGAACGGCCACACCGTCCAGTCGCAGGGCGGCGAGCTGGCCTCGATCAGCGGGCCATTGAATGTCCAACTCACCGACCCGGGCAGGGCTGCTGTGCTTGTTGAACCAGTGCCACGCCAGTTCCCGACCTGACAGAGATATTTCCAGTGCAGCCCCGACATCGCAGCCCGGGTCGTCCTCCGGTTCTGCCGGGTCTTCCGAAATGGAAAGGTCGTCTATATAGCGAGAAATCAGGGGTGACTGGAGTACCACATCCAGTTGCTCCCGGGTGAGCGTGGCTCCCACTGCATTGATAATGTGCAACTCGTGGCTGACGTGACCTCCCTGTTGCTCCACCAGTTGCCGCAAGTCAGGCGCGGAATCGCCCTGCAACATGACCTTGAGTAATTCAGGCTCCCGGATATCTTCTGCAACAAGAGGGGCTGCAAGGCACAGCAGGCAGGCTAGTAATGGGTACTTCATGGATTTGTGGCCGGAATCAGGACCCCAGGGCCTGGTTGATCACGTCGGTAAAATTCTGCTGCAGCATGTCCGGCACATCCTCGGGGTACAGAGGCTGGGAGAACAGAAAACCCTGGAGCAGGTCGCACCGCTGCTCAACCAGGTAGCGCAATTGAGCCACAGTCTCGATGCCCTCGGCCACGACTTGCAGGTTCAGTGTTTTGGACAGGGCCAGAATGGCCTGGATAATCGCCGCGCCATCGGGTTTGTCCAGGTCGGCCACAAAGCTCTGGTCGATTTTCAGCGTGTCGATGGGAAACCGCTTAAGGTAGCTCAATGATGAGTAGCCCGTGCCAAAATCATCTACGGCCAGCGCCAGGCCCAAGGCCTTCAGCTCACGTAGTTTGGCGATATTGGTCTCCGCGTCATTCATAATGGCGCTTTCGGTGAGTTCGAGTTCGACCCGGTGCGGAGGCAGTCCTGTTTTTACCAGAATATCGGACGTGTACTGCGGCAGGTTGGTCTGGTTGAACTGTAGCGGTGAGATGTTCACGCACACCATGAACTCGCGCAACCCGAGATCATCCCACTGCTTGCAGTGTCGGGCGGCTTCCTTGAGCACCCACTCCCCCAGGTCTATGATCTGGCCGGTTCGCTCTGCCACCGGGATGAACTCACCCGGCGAAACCATGCCGCGTACCGGGTGTTTCCAGCGGACCAGGGCTTCGAAACTCACTACCCGGCCACTCTTGATGTCCACCTGGGGTTGGTAGCGTAACTCCAGCTCGTCGTTTAGCAGGGCGCTGCGCAGTTCCTCTTCCATTTTCAGTTGTTCGACCGAGCGCGAGTTCATCTCCTCGTCATAGAAGCGGTAGCAGGATCTACCCTCAGCCTTGGCCGCGTACATTGCCGTATCGGCGTTCTTGATCAGTGTGTCTGGATCCGTGCCGTCCTGCGGGTACAGCGCGATGCCGATACTGGAAGTCACCACGGGGTTGTGGGTCTGCAGCGGAATTGGCTCAGACAGTTTGTTTAGAATGCGTCTCGCCACCAGTTCCACGTGGGAAATATTGGGCACGTCCGACAGGACCACAGTGAACTCGTCGCCCCCGAGGCGCGCGATTTCAGTGTTGCCCTCGCCCTCGTCATCCTCGGCACTGTTGTCGGTGAAATAGTTCACCGCGTCGTCTTCGCGCAGTTCCAGGGTCAACCGCTTGGCGATTTCCACCAGCAGCCGGTCACCGCGACCGTGGCCGATCGAGTCGTTGATGCGCTTGAAGTGGTCCAGGTCGATGAACATGAGGGCCGCGTTGGAGTCGCGCCGTTCGCTGCGCCGGAGAATCCGGTTCAACTGCTCATTAAAGCTGCGCCTGTTCGGCAGACTGGTCAAAGGGTCGTAGTAGGCCAGGTAACGCAGTCGGTCTTCCTGCCGCTTGAGGGCGTTGAAAGCATTGCTTGCACGCAGCATATACTGGACGTCCCGCCCCAGCAGTGACCAGTTTACCGGCTTGGTCTTGTATTGCGTGGCGCCTGCCTGGAACCCCTGGTCGATTGACTTCCGGTCGTCAGAGCCGGTTACGATCATGATCGGGACAGACTCACCCCGTGGCATTTCACGGATCTTCCGGCAGACCTCAAGGCCGGTCATGCCGGGCATCTCGACGTCGAGGAACACCAGGTCGGGTCGCTCGCTCAGGAACTTCTCCAGGGCCTCGCTGCCGTCCGCTGCCTCCACCACTTCCAGATTGTCCGCTTCCAGGCACTGGCGCGTGAGCAAGCGGACATTCAGGTCGTCGTCGGCGACCAGTATCTTGGCTCGGTGCTTGGGCCTGATGTTTGTGGACATGTGACTCTTATTGTGAAACTGAGTAAAACCCCTGTTGACTGGCTAGGCTAACACTCACGAGATCAGTTTGTCGCGCGTTTTGAAGCGTTGTTCCTCAATAAATCGAGGCAATTTCTCCAGCGGTATCGCCGGGCTGTAGTAAAAGCCCTGAACCTGGTGGCATCCCTGCTGGCGCAGGAACTCGATCTGCTCGTGATTTTCCGCTCCCTCGGCTACCACGGTCATTCCCAGCCGATGCACCATGTCGATGATCATGATGCAAATCGCCTCCTGCTGCTTATTGTGCGGTATGTCTCGCACGAAGCTGCCGTCGATCTTGAGCGAGGATATCGGCAGGTCGGTGATGTGGGTCAGCTGTGAAAAGCCGGTACCGAAGTCATCCAGGGAGAACGACACCCCGAGCAGGCGCAATTCGTCCATGCGCGCCTTGATGGCATCGGGGCACTTGAGAATGGTGGATTCCGTCAGTTCGAATTCCAGCCGCTTGCCGTCCACGCCGCTGCGCTGCAGGATTTCCTTGACCACCTCGACAAAGCGCTCATCCTGGATCTGCGAGAACGAGATATTGACTGCCACGTCGACATCGCGAAGTCCCTGGTCATCCAGCCAGGCCAGAGCGGAACAGGCGTGCTGGATGATCTGGTAGCTGATGGTTTTCAGCAGGCCCATATCCTCACACGCAGCCAGGAATTCGCCGGGACAGGTCAGGCCACGATCCGGGTGGTTCCAGCGCAACAGGGCTTCAAGGCCCACCAGCTTGTTGTTGGCCAGTTCCACCCGGGGCTGGTAGTGCAACTCGAACTGGTTGTGGCGAATGGCATTGCGTAGTTCCACCGCGAGCGAGTTCGTTCCACCGGTATTGAACGCGATTTTGTCAGAGTAGCGAACGTACTTGGCACCCTGTACTTGCTTGGCCTGTTGCATGGCACTGCGGGCGTGGTCCACCAGTTCCGAGAAAGTGGCCCCGTCTTCGGGATAGATGGCGGCTCCGGCAGAGGCGTTGACGGATACCTGTTGGTCGTCCAGCAATATGGGGCTCGAAATGGACTGCAGCATCTTGTCGGCGATCAGTTCCACGTCCAACGGCGAACTCACATCCTCCAGCACCACTGCGAATTCGTCACCGGCCAGGCGTGCAATGCTGTCGGTACTGCGCATTTTGCTCACCAGGCGGTGACAGATACTCTGGATCAGCACATCGCCCTCATCCTCGCCGTAGTGATCGTTGATGTGGGCGAAATGGTCGACATTGAAATACAACAGGGCGGTCTGGAATCCGTAGCGCTCGGAGCGATTCATGGCCCGCTCCAGGTGGGCCCGAAAGCCCGCCCGATTCAGCGCCCCGGTCATGGTATCGCGGTTGGACAGTTGCCGGATGCGTTCGCGAGCCTGCTTCAGTTCGATGCTGTAATCCAGGATGCGATGCACCAGCGGGTCCTGCAGCTGGCCCCGGACCAGGTAATCCTGGGCGCCGAGATCCCTGATCTGCTCGATCTCGTCTTCACTGACTTCGTCCAGCAGCAAGATGATCGGAATCGTTGAACCGTTGCGCTGTGCCAGTCGCAGCAGGTATTCGGAATCGTCTCCATAGGCCATGATGATGGCGTCGATGTCCGGGTCCATCAGGGTATCCACCGGCCGCTGCAGGGTTTCGGAGGTGGCCAGGTGGAAGCGGTCGGGCACGGCGCGGCCGAGGCAGTCGGACAGGATCAGGTGGTCTGTCTTGCTGCCTGAAATGATGGAGATTCTGTACGGTCTGTCCGCCAAACCCGTCGCCACCTCAAAATTGATTTAATAATTTCTTTAAATTACATCAGTTTACGGCATCTTTCTACAACTGTTGTTAATAGCAATTAGTTTACAAAAAGGGCCTTGAGGGAGCCGCCTGTACAGTTTCGCTAGCGAAAGCTGACCGGCCTCGCTATTGGGCTGCCAGGGCTGGGCCGACTATGCTGTGCCAGTCTGGAACCGGGATGAGGACTGTGGTGTGAACGAAGACCTGTTATTCGAAGTCAACGACGGGGTGGCCCTGATTACTTTCAACCGTCCCGAGGCCCTCAATGCCCTGTCCCCGGGCATGATCGATGGACTGGGCGAGGCCTATCGACACAGTGACGAGGACGACGACATCCGGGTGGTGGTTCTGACAGGCTCCGGCAAGGCTTTCTGCACCGGGGCGGACATGAGTGCCGGCGGCCACACCTTCGACCACAGCGCCCAGACGGTCGAAATCAATACCCTGCCGCTGGCGGTACAGGCCTGGGACCTGCGCAAACCGGTCATTGCGGCCTGTAACGGTCACGCGGTGGGGGCCGGCATGGGCCTGGCCATCCAGGCGGATATGCGCATCCTGGCCAACGAGGGAAAGTACGGTTTCCTGCAGAACCGGCGCGGCGTTGTCGCGGACTTTGCCGCCGAGTATGTGTTGCCGCGCCTGGTGGGACACGAGCGCGCCTTTGAACTACTGGTTCGTGCGCCGCGCCTGAGCGGTGAGGAAGCGGTGCGATTCGGGCTTGCGACGCGGTCTGTACCGGCTGAGCAGGTTTTACCAGCCGCACTGGACATCGCCCGAGACATGGCGGTGAATTGCGCGCCCGTGGTCATGGGTATACATAAACGTCTGCTGTATCGCGCCCACGACATGCACCTGCCGGAACTCGCCGCGCTGGAGACCCGGGCCCTGAACTACACCATGACCAGGCCGGACGCGGTAGAAGGCGGGATGGCCTTTGTGGAGCGCCGGGAGCCCCGATGGACGGGCTCGGTGAGCCGGGACTGGCCGGAATGGATGGAGTAGAACCGGCGAACCCGGAGCGGTCGGGACTGCGCAGGTACTGGTTCCTCGTACTGTTGCTGGCTGCTCTCAATGCCTGCGGCGGACTGGAGCCGCCGGGCGAGGAGACCTACTCGGTGCGCGATTTCGGCGACCTTGCCGGTGAACCCTGCAGCCAGCGCGTGGCAACCCGTCAGGCGCTGTTTGGCGACCTGCACGTGCACACGGCCTATTCCAGCGATGCCTGGAACTACGGGGTGCGGGTCACCCCGCGGGAGGCCTACGGCTATGCCTTCGGCGAGCGGGTACGATTGCCCGGGGCGGATGGCGACAGCGAGCGCGAGGTGCGTATCGACCGGCCCCTTGATTTTGCCGCGGTGACCGACCATGCAGAATTCCTGGGCGAACAATCCGTGTGTCTGGACCCGGCGGCCACGGGCTACGGCAGCGCGTTTTGCGCGACCCTGCGAGCCGGGGAGGGGCGGGCGCCTGAACTGGTGATGCAGATCATGTCGCCGTTCTCCCGGCGTCGCGCCGATGTCTGTGGCGAGCATGGCGAGGACTGTGCGGGGCGTGTCCGGTTGGCCTGGGAGGATATCATCGGTGCCGCGCAGGCGTGGGACGACACCAGCGCGGATTGTCGGCGCACCACTTTCATCGCCTATGAGTACAGCTCTTTTAGACTCGGGTCCAACCTGCATCGCAATGTGATTTTTCGCAGTGCGGTGGTGCCACAACGCCCCATCTCCTACCTCGAGGAACATCGTGAGTGGAACCTGTGGCGTATCCTGAAGGAACAGTGTCTCGACAGTGGTGTGGGCTGCGACGTGGTGGCAATCCCGCACAACTCGAATATCAGCAACGGCCGGATGTTCGCTGTCGATTACCCCGGCGCCAACTCGGAGGCGGAACAGGCCGCCCGTGCCCGGCTGCGGGCCGAGGTGGAACCGCTGGTGGAGATCATGCAGCACAAGGGGGACTCCGAGTGCCGCAACGGTCTCGACGGCGTCCTGGGGGCGGTTGATGAACTGTGCGATTTCGAGCAGTTCGAGAACTTCACGTTCGAGTCCACCGTGGGTGAGGGGGGAGAGGTTGGCCAGTGCTATACCGGACCCGGTGCCGACTGGCTGCCCCACCTTGGACCGAGCTGCCTGGATCGCGGGAGTTATGTTCGCTATGCCCTGGTGGAGGGCCTGAAGGAACAGCAGCGACTGGGTGTGAACCCCTTCAAGTTCGGCCTCATGGCCAGTACCGACACTCACAACGGCACCCCCGGAGCAGTGCAGGAGGCAGCGTTCGAGGGGCATCTCGGAACCGGTGATGCCACGCCGCAGCAGCGGGTGCGGTTTGCCAGCGAGGTGCCGGGCAATGCCAGTAACAATGGCGGCGGCCTCATTGGCGTCTGGGCCGAAGAAAATTCCCGCGCTGCAATTTTCGACGCCATGAAGCGGCGCGAGGTTTTCGGTACCAGCGGCCCGCGCATACAGCCGCGGTTTTTCGCCGGCTGGAGCCTGCCCCGGGGCCTGTGCGACGATCCCGAGATGCTGCAAAAGGCCTATGGGCTGGCGGTGCCCATGGGCAGTGACCTGCCGCCCGGGGACACGGGGGCGCCGCAATTCCTGGTCGCGGCCATGGCCGACCCGGGTAGCCCGGCCTATCCCGGGCTGCCCCTACAGCAATTGCAGGTCATCAAGGGCTGGGCTGACGCAGCGGGCAATCATCACCAGCGTGTTTTCGAAGTCGCGGGAATGGCCGACAACGGTGCCGGGGTTGATCCGGAGACCTGCGCGCCCAGGGGCGAGGGCTTCGACCAGTTGTGCGCGGTGTGGCAGGACCCGGAATTCGATCCGGAGGTGCCGGCGGTGTATTACCTGCGTGCGGTGGAAAATCCGAGTTGCCGCTATTCGGCCCGGCAGTGCCTGGCGCTGCCCGCGTTGGAGCGACCGGCCGACTGCGCCCGTCCGCGCTTCGATCCGGTTATCCAGGAACGCGCCTGGAGTTCCCCGATCTGGTATTCCCCGGCGGGGTGATCAGTCCAGCGGCTCGCAGCTGAACACCGGGATGTTGCGGTCTGTGCGAGCCTGGTACTCGTCGAAGTCTGGATACAGGGACAGCAGGTGCGGCCACAGGGCCGCCTTCTCCTCATCACTGACCTGGCGCGCGCGGTATCGCTTCTCCACCCCATCGACCAGGATCCTGACCTCCGGGTGGGCTTTCACATTGTGATACCACACCGGGTTCCTGCTCATGCCGCCCTGCGAGGCCACCAGCAGTTTGTTGTCCCCGTGCGGCAGGTGTATCAGGGGTATCTCGCGTTGCTTGCCGCTCTTGGCACCGGTGGTGGTTACCACGCAGATAGGGTAGCCGCCGATGAAGTTGCGCATCAGCCTGCCCTTGCTCATACGATAGACGGCCACCTGCAGCCGGGACGCCCAGCGCATCACGAACTTGACCAGCTTGATGTGCTTCTCGGGGATGGGATCAACATCCTCGCGGCGGGTTTTCACGTAATCGTATTCGGTCATGGGCAGGGCTCCGGTGGCGTAAGCGGATCAATATAGCGGACCGCATCAGTCAAGAAAACTGTGGTAAACTAACAGTCTTTTCTATCCCTCCTTTTGTGACCATGAGTATCGCTTCAGACAAACTTGAGGCCATCCGCGAACAGGTGCAACACCACCTGGACAGTGCGGAACGCCGGCAGTTGGACCCGGTTCTGCAGGAACGCCAGAAAGAGCAGATCCGGGCGCGCCTCGAGCAGGAAAATGCCGTGCTGGTGGCTCATTACTACACCGCACCCGAGGTGCAGGCGCTGGCCGAGGAAACCGGTGGCTGTGTGTCAGATTCCCTGGAAATGGCCCGTTTCGGTCACGACCACCCGGCCAGCACCCTGGTGGTGGCCGGGGTCAGGTTCATGGGCGAGACTGCCAAAATACTGACTCCGGAAAAGCGTGTGCTGATGCCCACTCTGGAGGCGACCTGTTCCCTCGACCTGGGCTGTCCGGCGGATGAGTTCAGCGCATTCTGTGATCAGCATCCCGACCGGGAGGTAGTGGTCTACGCCAACACCTCGGCCGCGGTCAAGGCCCGGGCCGACTGGGTGGTCACCTCCAGTATCGCACTGGATGTGGCGGAACACCTGGCCGACCAGGGGAAGAAGATCATCTGGGCTCCAGACCGGCACCTGGGGGATTATGTGCGGCGCCAGACCGGCGCGGATATCCTGATGTGGGACGGCGCCTGTATCGTGCATGAAGAGTTCAAGGCCCGCGGTGTGGCTGACCTGAAACGTGTCTACCCCGACGCCGCGGTGCTGGTGCACCCCGAATCACCCGCTTCAGTGCTGGAGCTGGCGGACCGGGTGGGTTCGACCACGCAGATCATCAAGGCTGCCTGTGAGATGGACAACAAGCGGTTCATCGTTGCCACCGACCAGGGCATTTTTTACAAACTGCAACAGCAGGCTCCGGACAAGGAATTTATCATCGCGCCCACGGCGGGCGAGGGGGCCACCTGCCGTAGCTGTGCCAACTGCCCGTGGATGGCGATGAACGAGCTGGAGAGCCTGGCAGCCGTGTTTGATCGCGGTGACAATGAGATCTTCGTGGATCCAGCGGTGGGCGAACGGGCCATGGTGCCGTTACGCCGTATGCTGGATTTTGCCGCGGAACTGCAGCTGTCGGTCCGCGGCAAGGCCTGAGAGCAACCTTCCCGGATTATCGCTACAGGCTTTCCATCTGCTCACGCAGGGCAATGACATCGCGGATACGCTGGTTGATGCGCGCCGCGGTAACGTAGTCATTCCTGGTCAGTTTCAGGGCATAGTTCAGCTGCTTTTCCGCCTCGTCCAGAACCCCGTTGAGGATGAAGTACTCCGCCCGTGACTGGTGCAGGCCGATGATATTGCCGGACAGGCCCTGCACCTCGGCCAGCAGGTACCAGAGGGCGGGGTCATTGGGGCGCAGCTTGCTCTGCTCGACCAGTACCTGCTCCGCCACATGGGCCTGCTGGTCTTTCATCAGCGCCCTGGCGTAGGTCATTACCAGCGGGTGGTTACCCGGTGACAGCTCCAGCCGCCGGCGCAGTTTTTCAACCGCCTTATGAGACTGGTTGCGAGCCATGTCGATCTCGGCGTCGGCGATGATGTACTCCAGCCTGTCCGGCGATCCGGACCAGATACCGTCCAGCTGCAGGGCCGCCTCGTCCACCCGGCCAGCATCGGTCAGGGCCAGCACCAGGCCATACTGGGCGGCCTCTCGCGAGCGGGGCGTGCCCTGCAGTTCGCCGCGGAACTTCTCTATCGCCTTGGCCGGGGTGTCGGCCAACTGGTTGGCCACCCTGGCCCGCATCAACTGGTAATCGAGGTTCTGTGGCCGGATCATCTTCGGGTACTGCCGCGCGCGGTTGCGGGTGTCGGCAATCCGGTTTTCCGACAGAGGGTGCGTGCGCAGGAACTCGGGAATACGATTGCCGCTGGAATACCGCGCTGCCTGCAGCATGCGCTCGAACATGACCGGTGCGGCATTGGGGTCCATGCCCGCTGCGGCCATGGTCTGCATGCCGATCCGGTCCGCTTCCTGTTCGTTGCTCCGGCTGTAGCGCAGGGCCGAATCCTGGGCGGCCGCCTGGGCTGCAGAGAGCGCCGCCATGCCGGCGTCGCCACCCGCGGTCGCCATCAGGAGGAAGCCAGCGAGCATGGCAGCCAGGGTCAGCGGTTGCTGGGTTTTCTGGAACTCCACCCCGCGGGAAAAGTGCCGCTGGCTGAGGTGGGCCAGTTCGTGGGCCAGTACGGTGGCGAGTTCGTCCTCGGTCTGGGCATACATAAACAGCCCGTTGTGGACCCCGATAACCCCTCCCGGTACCGCGAACGCGTTGATGGTTGGGTTGTCGACGATAACCAGCTCCAGGCGCCGATCTTCCAGCTGACTGTGCGTGGCCAGGTTGTAGATCAGGTTCTCCAGGTAATCGAACAACAGCGGGTCATCCAGGGTTTTTACCTGGCGCCGGAAAATACGCAGCCAGGCGCGTCCCAGCTGGTGCTCATACTCCGCCGAGAACATGCTGGTGCTCGCCTCGCCCAGTTTGGGCAGCTTGAGATCCTCGGTGCCCGCTGCCGCGCACAGGGACACCGACCACCCCAGCAGGGCTGTCGCCAGGTGGCGCCCGATTCGCTTGCCGTACGTCTGAATTTTCACAACGAGGGGAACAACATACCCTTTTCAAATTGAAGCGGCATTGTACTCCAAGCCGCTGCGCAAGGGGGATTCCCCTGGCTGATACTGAGATTCCTGCAGATCTGGAAAGTTCAGTCCTTGGGGCAGCTCCACGCCCATGGTTATACTGTGGCGCTGGCAAATGGCAGAAGACAGGATATGGAAGAGCCGGAAACTCACACCGTGGATGCCAGGGGGTATGACTGCCCGATGCCCCTGCTGATGGCCAAACGCGCCCTCAATGGACTGCAGCGTGGGCAACTGGTAAGGGTGCTGGCGACCGACAGTGGCTCGGTGCGGGATTTTGAAGTGTTTGCGCAACAGAGTGGGCACCGTTTACTCTCGTCGGAAGAAGAGGCGGGGGTGTTCATTCACCTCCTGCAAAAGAACTGAACCGGGGCTAGCAGGGACATATGCTCGATATTTTCCAGAAGTGGTACAAGCGCTACCTGTTCGAAGAGGAGTCCATTCTGCTGCTGGTCATGATCGCGGTGGTGCTGGTGCTCATGATGACGATAGGCGACATACTGGCACCTATCGTCGCCTCGCTTGTGCTCGCCTACCTGATGCAGGGTGTGGCCTCCCAGCTGGAGCGACACGGCCTGCCCGAATGGGTAGGCGTGTCGGTGGCCTACGTGGTTTTTGTCGGCGCATTCTTTGCGGTCACCCTGGGCCTGCTACCGCTGGCCTGGCGCCAGCTGGTCAGCCTGGTCAGCGAGATGCCGCGAATGCTGGAACGGGGTTGGCAGCTGCTGGGCAGGTTGTCCGCCGAGTACCCCCAGGTGCTCAGTCCCGCGCAACTGGAGGAATTCCTGGGAATGGCGCGGGCGGAGATCGGCAACATGGGCCAGGTTGTGGTGACCGGTACCCTGGCGTCCATTCCCGGCATCCTGACCATGATGGTTTACATGGTCCTTATTCCGATGCTGGTATTTTTCTTTCTCAAGGACCGGGAAGTCATACTCAAATGGCTGAGTGGCTTCCTGCCGCGAGAACGGCCCTTTCTGCGCAAGATTTACACGGAGATGGATACCCAGGTCTCCAACTACGCCCGGGGCAAGGTCATTGAGATCATCATCGTTGGCGGGGTGACCTACGCCGCCTTTACCTTTCTGGGGCTGCGCTACGCCGCGCTGCTGGGCCTGGCGGTGGGGCTGTCGGTCATCGTGCCCTATATCGGCGCTACCGTGGTCACCGTCCCGGTGGCGATCGTGGCATTCTTCCAGTGGGGCCTCGGCAGTGAATTTTATTATGTTCTCGGTGTCTATCTGGTCATCCAGGCTCTCGATGGCAACGTATTGGTACCGCTACTGTTTTCAGAAGCGGTAAACCTGCACCCGGTGGCCATCATCATCGCGGTGCTCTTTTTCGGCGGTATCTGGGGAATGTGGGGAGTCTTTTTCGCGATTCCCCTGGCGACCCTGATCAAGGCCATCATCAACGCCTGGCCGGAGCCTGAATCGGAAGTCCTGGTTTCGGGAGAACTGGAGCCGGAGCAACCGGCCCCGGAATAACAATCAGCCAGATGGAGTAAACCATGTCTGCCCTTCTTACGCGGTGGTGGCTGCGAGCCCTGCCCACCCTGTGTGTAGTAATGCTGCTGTCTGCCTGCGCGACAGCCCCGGTCGACGACGACCTGCAACCAGTCCAAAGCCCCAATGACGATTACAGTTACCGCTACCTGGTGCTGGAAAACCGCTTGCCGGTGCTGCTGATATCGGCGCCGGACACCCCGAAAGCGGCGGCTGCGCTGGATGTCATGGTGGGTAGTGGCGACAATCCGCCCGGGCGCGGCGGGCTGGCCCACTTCCTGGAACACATGCTGTTCCTGGGAACAGACAAATACCCGGATTCGGCCGAATACGAACGCTATATCACGGAACATGGCGGCAACCGCAATGCCTACACCAGTTTCGAGCACACCAATTACTTTTTCGATATCAATGCTGAACACCTGCCCGAGGCGCTGGACCGGTTCGCCCAGTTCTTCATCGCACCGCGTTTTGACGCGGAGTACGTAGAGCGCGAGAAGAATGCGGTGCACGCCGAGTACCAGATGGGATTGAAAAGCGACTCCAGGCGCGGCCTGGATGTTCTGCAGGAGGTCATGAACCCGGAACATCCGTTCAGCCAGTTTTCCGTAGGAAGCCTGGACAGCCTTGCGGACCGTCCCGACGCGACCGTGCGCGACGATCTGCTGGCCTTTTACGATAAGCACTATTCAGCCAACGTAATGCGCCTGGCGGTGCTGGGCCGGGAGTCCCTGGACGAGCTGGAGCAACTCGTCGTGCCCATGTTCAGCGCGGTTCCCGATCACGAAGTGCAGCCCGAGTACTTTGAACAACCGCTGTTCACGAAGGAAAGCCTGCCGATGATGGTGGAGCTGCAGCCCCAGGCGACCCTGCGCCAGTTGCAGGTTTCCTTCCCCATTGCCGACTACCGCTCGGCTTACCACGCCAAGCCGCTGGGTTACCTGGGCAACCTGGTCGGGCACGAGGGTGATGGCAGCCTGTTGTCGCAGCTGAAGGCCGAGGGACTGGCCGAGAGCCTGGCTGCGGGGTCCGGGCTGGCCTGGCGCGGTGGCGCCCTGTTCAGTGTCACCGTGTCCCTGACTGAGAAGGGGGTGCGGGAGCGCGACCGGGTGCTGCAGTTGTTGTTTGCCTATATGGACATGTTGCGCGAAGAGGGGCCCCAGCGCTGGTTGTTTGACGAACAAGCCCAGCTTGCGGCGCTGCGTTTCCGCTTCCAGGAGCAGGCCGAACCGATCAATTACGTGAGTTCGGTAGCCAGTGGCATGCACTACTACAGCCCGGAAGATATTCTCCAGGGGCCCTACATGATGACCGAGTATGACAGTGACATGTTGGTCGAGCTGATGGCTGGTATACGCGCGGACAACGCCCAGGTCGTACTGAGCGACAGCAGCGCCGTCACTGATCGGGTTTCACAATACTACGAGGTGCCCTACTCGGTGACCCTGGTGCCGAACGAGCAGCTGGCGAGCTGGCAGGAATCCTCTGCAGGTGGTTCGCTGCACCTGCCCGCAAAGAACGAATTTATCGCCAGTGACGTCAGCCTGGTAAAGTCCGATGCTGTAACGGAGGACCCTGTGGTCACCTTGCAGGAGGAACGCAAAACCCTCTGGTACAAGGCCGACGATGAATTCCAGGTGCCCAAGGGGGCGCTGTATATCAACTTCCGGTCGCCGCTGGTGGGCCAGAGTGCGGCGCAGAATGCCAGGGCCAGCCTGTACACCGCTTTGCTCAAGGATGCGGTCAACGAATATGCCTACCCGGCCATGCTGGCCGGCCTTCACTTCGATCTGTACCGGCATGCCGAGGGCGTCAGCCTGCGCGTCAGTGGCTATAACGACAAGCAACTGGTACTGCTGGACCGGTTGCTGGCTACCATGGCCGATTCCCGGTTTGAACAGCAGCGCTTTGACAATATCCGCAAGGACATGGTGCGCGCCCTGGAAAATGCCGTGGCCAAGCGGCCGAGTTCGCAGGTGATGGACGACCTGGGTGAAGCCCTGGATTACGGTCGCTGGGGTGAAGAAGCCCTGATCGAGGTGTTGCAGGACCTGGACCGGGAGGCACTGGAAACCTATGGCCGGAAGTTCTGGGCGTCGACCACTGCCGAGGTCTTGCTGTACGGCAACTACGAGCAGGCCGTGGTGGCGCAGGTTAGCGACCGCCTGGAAGGAATCCTGGCATCGGGTAGTGCGCCAACATTGCCAACCCGGCACATATTGCGGCTGGCGCCGGCAGAGTCCCTGCAGTACGTCGTCGAGGTGCCACATGATGATGCGGTGCTGGCCTGGTACCTGCAGGGCGCGGGTGACAGCTGGCGCGACCGGGCCGCCACTGCCCTGGCCGCCCAGGTGATCAAGTCCGGGTTTTTCCAGCAACTGCGGACCGAGCAGCAGCTGGGCTATGTGGTCACCTCCTTTGCATGGCCGCAGCGTGAAGTGCCCGGCCTGGTGATGCTGGTGCAATCGCCCAACGCCAGTGCCGCGGCAGTGGCGGAGGCCATGGACGAGTTCCTGCAGGGGGTGGAGCCCGATCTCGACGAGGCACAGTTCCTTCGCCACCGGGATGCCCTGGTTGCCGAGATACGCAAGCCGGACAAGAACCTGTGGGAGCGGGCTGAATTCTACTGGCAGTCGCTGGCCCGCAAGCAGTATGACTTCGAGGGCCGGGAGGAACTTGCCCAGGCGGTAGAGGCCTTTACCCTGGCTGACTGGCTGGCGTATTACCGGGAAGTATTTATGGCGCAGCGTCGCTCCCTGCAGGTGGTTGCTCCCGGGGCACGGCAGGCGCTACCCGAAGGGCAGTACCGGCAGGTTCATAGTGCGGAGGCGATCAAGGAGGGCCACGCCACGTATGACTTCGACTGAACAACATGTAATAAAATTACATAACTAAGGGAAAAATTAGCCCTTTCAGTAACATTTTCCCCTCATGGCGTCCTTTTTTGGCATTCTAAAATAGAACTATATTATTTTTGGCCCGCCAAAGATGTAGTATTTCTTCATTCGTGGAATCCCCGGCCCGCGAGCTCAGGCAAAATCGCGGCGGGGGTCTATACTTCACACCAGCCTTAACCGGGCAGATAGTTCTATTAAAGAACCTTAAATGAAGCAGGGCAGGAGCAAGAGAGCGATGCTGGAAGACAAGGACCCGACAGAAACCCGGGAATGGCTTGACGCCCTGGACGAGGTCAACAAATACGGCGGCTCGGAGCGAGCCGCACAGTTAGTGACTGCGCTGGGTAAGCATGCCCTGACCACCGGCATCAAATTACCCCCCCGTATCACCACGCCGTTCAGCAATACGATCTCTCCCGCGGATCAGAAGCAGATGCCAGGTGACCTTTTCATGGAGCGTCGTATTCGCTCCCTGGTGCGCTGGAACGCCGTGGCCATGGTAATGCGGGCCAATGACAATGATGATGGCCTCGGCGGCCACATTTCCAGTTTCTCTTCCAGCGCCACACTCTATGACGTCGGCTTCAACTACTTCTTTCGTGGCCCGGATGGCGACCACCCGGGCGATCTCGTGTTTTACCAGGGCCACAGCGCCCCCGGTATGTACGCCCGCTCTTTCCTGGAGGGGCGGCTTACCGAGGAGCAACTGGATAACTTCCGTCGTGAGGTCGACGGCAAGGGGCTGTCTTCCTATCCGCACCCCTGGCTGATGCCGGAGTATTGGCAGTTTCCTACAGTATCCATGGGTCTGGGGCCGATCCAGGCCATTTACCAGGCGCACGTGATGAAGTACCAGCAGAGCCGCGGCCTGCTGGATCACGGCGACCGGCAGGTCTGGTGCTTCATGGGCGACGGCGAGTGTGACGAGCCGGAGTCACTGGGTGCGATCGCGCTCGCGGGTCGCGAACGGATGGGCAACCTCAATTTCGTCATCAACTGTAACCTGCAGCGGCTGGACGGGCCGGTTCGCGGCAATGGCAAGATCATCCAGGAGTTGGAGGGTATTTTCCGCGGCGCCGGCTGGAACGTCATCAAGGTGATCTGGGGACGCAAATGGGATCCCCTGCTGGCCCGGGACGAATCCGGGCTGCTGCAACAGCGCATGGACGAGGTCTGTGACGGCGAGTTGCAGAACTACAAGTACAACGGGGGTGCCTACACCCGCGAACACTTCTTCGGCAAGTACCCGGAGACGTTGAAACTGGTCGAGGACCTCTCCGACGACGACATCATGTATCTCAACCGGGGTGGTCACGATCCGTACAAGGTTTACGCCGCCTATGCTGCCGCGCTGGAGGAAACGGAGCGCCCCACAGCGATCCTGGCGATGACGGTGAAAGGTTACGGCACGGGCGAGGCGGGGGAAGCCAACAACGAGACCCACTCGCTCAAGAAGCTCGACGTGGAGAGCCTCAAGGCGTTCCGCGACCGCTTCGCCATCCCCATTTCTGACGATGAACTGGAAAACGTGCCCTATTATCACCCCGGGCACGACAGCCCGGAGATGCGCTACATGCGCGAGCGCCGGGAGAAACTGGGCGGCCAGATTCCGTCCCGGCGGGCGACCATCGATCCGCTGGTCACCCCGGCCCTGTCCGACTTCGAGAACCACCTCAAGGGCAGTGGCAAACGGGAGATTTCAACTACCATGGCCTTTGTGCGGATGTTGTCCAATCTGGTGAAGGACAACCACATCGGTGAGCGGGTGGTGCCCATCGTGCCAGACGAGGCGCGTACCTTCGGTATGGAGGGCATGTTCCGCCAGTTGGGTATCTATTCTTCCGTTGGCCAGCGGTACACGCCACACGACGCGGGCCAGATCATGTTCTACAAGGAGGACAAGCGCGGCCAGATTCTGGAGGAAGGGATCAACGAGGCCGGCGCCTTTTCAGCCTGGTTGGCAGCGGCGACGTCCTATAGTACCAGCGGCTACCCCATGATCCCGTTTTATATCTACTACTCCATGTTCGGATTCCAGCGAATAGGGGACCTGGCCTGGGCGGCCGGGGACAGCCAGGCCCGCGGTTTCCTGATCGGCGGCACCGCCGGGCGCACCACCCTCAACGGCGAGGGTCTGCAGCACCAGGATGGGCACAGCCATATCCTGGCGGGCACCATCCCCAACTGTGTCAGCTACGACCCGGCCTATGCCTTTGAGCTGGCCGTCATTATCCAGTACGGCCTGCGTCGCATGTTCCAGGAGGGGGAAAACCGCTTTTACTACATCACCACCATGAACGAAAACTATTCGCATCCCGCGATGCCTGCCGGTGTAGAGGACGGCATCATTCGCGGCATGTATCGATTGCGGCGGTCGGATTCCGATGCATCCCTGCGGGTACGCCTGCTCGGCGGCGGGACCATACTGCGTGAGGTGGAGGCGGCAGCCGATATCCTCGAGGCCGATTACGGCGTGGCGGCGGATGTGTGGAGCCTCACCAGCGTGAACGAACTGCAGCGGGAAGGTAAATCGGTGCAGCGCTGGAATATGATGCACCCGGAGGAAACCCCGCGCGAGGCTTATGTGACGCGGATGCTGGCCGACACTACCGGGCCCTGTATCGCCGCCACCGATTACATGAAATCCTACGCCGACCAACTGCGCGAATTTGTACCCGGGCATTTCACCTCGCTCGGCACCGATGGCTATGGGCGCAGTGATACCCGCGGTATGCTGCGGCGCTTCTTCGAAGTGAGCCGCGAGTACATCGTGCTGGCGGCACTGAAGGCCCTCGCGGACCAGGGCGAGATGGAACCTTCCAGGGTCAGCGCGGCCATGCAGGCGTTGGACATAGACCCGGAGAAACCGGACCCGCTGTATCTGTAGCTCGCGGGAAACAATAACGAGAGGGAAGCACCACGTGGCAAAGGAACAGGTCAAGGTACCGGATATTGGCGGCGCCGAGGGCGCGGAGGTTATCGAGATACTGGTGGCGGTGGGGGACGAGGTCGCACTGGACCAGTCCCTGATCGTGCTGGAGTCGGACAAGGCCTCAATGGAAATCCCCTCCACGGTGGCGGGTCGGGTCACGGAGTTGCTGGTCAGCGTGGGCGAGGAATTGTCCGAGGGTTCACCGATTGTCGTGATCGATTCGGTGTCGTCACCGGCCGCTGAGGAGGATACCGGGACCGAAGAGGACCCGGTCGGGGCAGACGCTGCCCCCGCGCCGGCAGAAGACAGCCAGGAAGGCGCCGCCGAACAGAGCCAGGAAAGCGCCCCCGAACCGGCGGACCAGCCGGCCGCCACGGGTGATTCCGCGGAGCGGCCGGTACCGGTGCCCGATATCGGCACCGATGAAGCGGTGGAACTGATCGAGGTTTGTGTGAAGGTGGGGGACAGCGTGGCTGAGGGTGACTCCCTGGTCGTGCTGGAATCTGACAAGGCGTCCATGGAAGTGCCGGCTCCGTTTGCCGGCGAGGTGCTGGAAATCGCGGTGTCAGAGGGCGACCAGGTGCGGCAGGGCGATCTGTTGCTGAAACTGCTCACCACCGCGGTGGAGAAAAAGCCCGCGCCCGCTGAACCCGCGCCAGAAGCCGATGCCTCGCCGGCCCCGGCTGCCGCGCCCGACAGCAGCCCCGCTACCACGGCGCCCTCCAGCCCGGTTGCCGCGGCAACCGAAGGTGGCGGTGGCGAGGTCTACGCCGGGCCCGCGGTACGTAAGCTGGCGCGGGAATTCGGGGTCGATTTAACCCGGGTGCAGGGCAGCGGGCCCCGCGGGCGGATTCTCAAGGAAGACCTGCACCGCCATGTGCAGGAGGCCCTGAAAGCACCGGCGGCAGCACCCGCAGCAGGTGCCGGTATCCCGGCGATTCCGGCGGTGGATTTTGCCGCCTTCGGCCCGGTGGAGTCGGTGCCGCGCAGCAAGATGGACAAACTGACCGCGGCCAATATGCAGCGCAGCTGGCTCAATGTACCCCATGTTACCCAGTACGACGACGCGGATATCTCGGAGTTGGAGGCCTTTCGCAAGGAGATGAAAGCGGAGGCGGAGGCGCGCGGGACCAGGCTGACGCCGATGCCCTTCCTGCTCAAGGCCTGTGCGGTCGCCCTGCGCGACAACCCCAAGCTCAATGCCTCCCTGTCGACTGACGGGGAGGAACTCGTGCTCAAGCAGTATATTCATATCGGCATGGCCGTGGACACCCCGGCGGGCCTGCTGGTGCCGGTGATTCGCGACGTGGACCAGAAGTCGCTGTGGCAACTGGCAGAGGAGGTACTGGAGCTGGCCGGCAAGGCCCGTGAGCGCAAACTGATGCCGGCGGACATGCAGGGCGGCTGCTTCACGATTTCCAGTCTGGGCAACATCGGCGGGCGCGGCTTCACCCCTATCGTCAATGCCCCCGAGGTGGCCATCCTGGGGGTGTCTCGCGCCTCGGTTCAGCCAGTCTGGGACGGTGTGGAATTCCAGCCCCGTACCCTGTTACCCCTGTCCCTCTCCTACGATCACCGGGTCATCAACGGTGCCGACGGTGGGCGCTTTTTTACCCAACTGGTCGGGCTGTTGGGTGATATCCGCCGCCTGCTGTTGTAGCGGCATCGCCACGGGTGGCATGGAACCTGCTTTAAATCAGCTGCACGGGGTCACGAACCCCCGGCCCGCAGGCAATGAATGATCACATGACAGGCTGCTCGAACACAGGCGGTGCTCCAATCCCGCCATCACAGGACTCCAAATGGCGTGACGCCTTTCTGCAGCGTCACGCCCTTACCGCGGAATATCTGCCCACTGCACAGAAATGGTTCGACCCCCTGGTGCAACGCCTCATAATGCACCATGATGGTGCGAAACCGACTCGGGTGCTGGGCCTGAATGGGTCCCAGGGCTCGGGCAAAAGTACCCTGGCGGATTACCTTGCCAGTGCGCTCAGTGAGGAGCACGGCCTGCCGGTACTCAACCTGTCACTGGACGACTTCTACCTCACGCGCGAACAGCGCCACGACCTGGCGATAACAGTGCATCCGCTGCTGGCCACGCGCGGTGTCCCGGGCACCCACGACCTGCCGCTGCTGCTCGCGACCCTGGAACGACTGGCCGACCCGGGCGCCTACCCCGTGGCGATCCCGCGCTTTGACAAGGCCCGCGACGACCGTCGTCCGCTGTCGGACTGGGACAGCCAGGTGCGACCGCCGGCGCTGGTTATTCTCGAGGGCTGGTGCCTCGGTGCCACGCCACAGGCACCAGAGGCATTGGTGGAGCCGGTCAACGAACTGGAAGCCACCGAGGACCAGGATGGACGCTGGCGGCAGTACGTCAATCGCGCCCTGGCCGAGCAGTACCCCGGACTGCACCAGCGGGTGGACGAGTGGGTGATGCTGTGCGCCCCGTCCTTTGACTGTGTTCTCGCCTGGCGAACAGAGCAGGAGCGTAAGCTGGCCCGACGTGACCCTGACGGAGTTGCGCTGATGAACGAGGCACAGGTGCGGCGCTTTGTGCAGCACTACCAGCGCCTGACGGAACACTGTATCGGGACACTGCCCGGGCGCGTCCATCATCTCTACCGGCTGGATAGACAGCGGCAGATCACGGGCTACGAGCAGCCGCTGCGGGGAGCGAAACGGTGAGCGTTGAGACCTGCCGGCTGGTGTTCACCGATCTGGACGGCACCCTGCTGGATCACGACAGTTACAGCCCCGGGCCGGCCCTGGAGCAGCTGCGATTGCTGGAAGAACAGGGGATCCCGGTGATCCCCGTGACCAGTAAGACGCGGGCCGAGGTGGAAGTCCTGCGCCGGGAACTGGGTAACGGCCACCCCTTCGTGGTCGAAAACGGGGCGGCGGTCTTCGTGCCGGTCGATTACTTTACTGCCCAACCCGCGGGGACCTGCCGCCGTGACGACTATTGGGTGCATGAAATCGCCGCCGGGCGCGACCGGTGGTTGTCCCTGCTGGCCGCACTGGAAGATGATTTCCAGGGTGAATTTGAGTATTTCTATCGGGCGGGCAGCGCGGGCATTGCGGCGATGACGGGCTTGACCGAGGAGCAGGCGCGGCTGGCCAACCAGCGCGAGTACAGTGAGCCGGTTCAGTGGCGGGGCGACGAGGAACGCCGCCAGGACTTTGTGGCCAGACTGGAGGCCGCGGGTGCGACCGTTATCCGGGGTGGCCGCTTCCTGAATGTCGGAGGCGCCGCGGACAAGGGCCGGGCCCTGCTCTGGCTGCGGGCAACCTACCGTGACGCGCTGGGCGCCGAACAGGTGGTTGACCTGGCCGCGGGTGACAGCCCCAACGACCGGCCGATGCTGGAACAGGCGGGTACCGCGCTGATGGTGCGTTCCCCGCATCACGGATTCCCGCAGGTGCGGCGTTCGGGGCCGGTAATCTACAGTCGTCATTACGGCCCGGCCGGCTGGACCGAGGGCCTGCAACGCTGGCTCGCCAGTGAACACACTCGAGGGAGCTGAAGGCCATGGCTGATTTCTACCAGAACGGCATCATCACTACCCTGCACAACCTGTCCGATCGGCCATTGGCTGATATGGAAGACGAGTTGCAGCGTTTTTCCGCGCAGCGCCCCATGGGACTGATCCTGCCGTCGCTGTACTCGGAACTGGAGGGAGAGGCACTGCCCGCGATTGTCGGGCACCTTGCCCAGGTGCCCTATTTATCGCAGGTGATTATTGGCCTGGACCGGGCTGACGAGAGCCAGTACCGGGCGGCACTGAAATTTTTCGGACACCTGCCGCAGCAGCACCGGGTCTTGTGGAATGACGGCCCGCGGCTCATGGCGCTGGATGCCCGCTTACGCGAATTGGACCTGGCGCCGCGGGAACTCGGCAAGGGTCGGAACGTGTGGTATTGCATGGGTTACGCGCTGGCTACGAAGTCAGTGGAATCGCTGGCGCTGCATGACTGCGACATTCTGACCTACGATCGCTCCCTGCTGGCGCGCCTGATCTATCCGGTGGCCAACCCGCAGTTCAACTACGAATTCTGCAAGGGCTACTATGCCCGGGTCGCGAAAGGCAAGATCAACGGCAGGGTCAGTCGGCTGTTGGTCACGCCGCTGCTGCGGGCCCTGAAAAAAACCCTTGGCCCGATGGAATTCCTCGATTATATGGACAGCTTCCGCTACCCGTTGGCGGGGGAGTTTTCGTTCCGCCTGGATGTGCTGAACGATATCCGGATACCCAGTGACTGGGGGCTGGAGATCGGTGTGCTGTCCGAGATGTACCGCAATTACGCCAACAATCGCCTGTGCCAGGTCGATATCGCGCGCCATTACGACCACAAGCACCAGGACCTGTCCGCGAACGACGAACGGGGCGGCCTGTCGAAAATGTCCATCGATATCGCCAAGGCGCTGTACCGCAAACTGGCGACCCGGGGGGTCACTTTCGATACCGGTACCTTCCGCACGATCAAGGCGACCTATTACCGGATCGCGCTGGATTTCGTGGAAACCTACAACAACGACGCGCTGATGAACGGTCTGAGCCTCGATATCCATGGCGAGGAGCAGGCAGTGGAACTGTTTGCCGAAAATATCATGAAAGCGGGAGATGCCTTCCTGGCGCGACCCATGGAGCGGCCCTTCATCCCCACCTGGAGCCGGGTGACCAGTGCCATTCCCGACTTCCTCGAGTATCTGCGCGAGGCGGTGGAAGAAGACAGCCGGGAATTTGCGGAGGCGGCCTGAGCGTGTTGCAACAAGTGAGTATTGAAAGCGAACTGCGTGACCGCGTCCGGCACCACCTGGACGTGATCTACGAGAGTGTGCCGGTCACGCAGGACCTCGAAGAACTGACCGGGCAGCTGCTGGAACTGATGCGCCTGGACCAGGTCCTGTTGGTCCCGGAACAGCAGGCCAATCACTGGAGCCAGCGGGATGCCCTTGTGATCAGCTACGGTGACAGCCTGCTGGAGCCCGGGGTGAAGCCCCTGCGTACCCTGAAACGATTCCTCGACGAACAGGGCGACAGTGCAGTCAACGGCATCCATATTCTGCCATTCTATCCCTGGAGCTCTGACGACGGTTTCGCCGTGCTGGACTATTCCAGCGTCAATGAGGCCCTGGGAGACTGGGCCGATGTCCAGCGTATTGCCGGCGATTACCACCTGATGGCAGACCTGGTCATCAATCACTGTTCTGGGCGCAGCCTGTGGTTCGAAAATTTCCTCGCCGACCGGGACCCGGGGCGGGATTTCTTTTTCACAGCTTCACCGGAGGATGATCTGTCCCAGGTGGTGCGGCCGCGCACCTCGCCGCTGTTGCGGCCGGTGGAGACGGCGGCGGGCGAGCGCCATGTCTGGTGTACTTTCAGTCACGATCAGGTGGACCTGGACTTCCGCAACCCGGACGTACTGAAGCAGTTTGTTTCCATTGTGCGCCTTTACATGGACATGGGCGTGCGCATATTCCGCCTGGATGCGGTGGCATTCTTGTGGAAGGAACCCGGCACCAACTGCCTGAACCTGCCCCAGACCCACGAGGTTGTGCGCCTGTTGCGCACCCTGGTGGAACACGCGCGGCCTGATGCCATGTTGATCACTGAGACCAACATTCCCAACCGTGAAAACCTGTCCTATTTCGGCAATGCCAACGAGGCCCACTGCGTTTATAACTTCTCCCTGCCGCCGTTACTGGTTAACACGCTGGTGACTGGCGACTGCCAGTACCTGAAGCGGTGGATGATGAGCATGCCTCCGGCCCGCAACGGCACGGCCTACTTCAACTTTATCGCCTCCCACGACGGTATCGGCCTGCGCCCCACCGAGGGCCTGTTGTCGGAGGAAGAGGTGGCGGACCTGATCTCCACCATGCAGGAATTCGGCGGCCAGGTTTCCTGGCGGGCGCTGGAAAATGGCGAGAGTAAACCCTACGAAATCAATATCTCCCTGTTCGATGCCCTGCAGGGCACCGTCGAAGGGCCCGACCAGTGGGGTCTCGAGCGTTTCATTTGTGCCCACGCCATCCTGCTGGGTCTGGAGGGTATTCCCGGCATCTACATCCACAGCCTGTTGGGTACCCGCAACGACTACCAGCGGGTCGAGGGAACCGGTCACCCGCGAGCCATCAATCGTCGCCAGTGGCAGTACGATGAACTGATTGCGCTGCTGGCTGACGAGAAAACCACCCATGCCCAGGTGTTCAGCCGCCTGAAGGCACTCTTGCAGATCAGGCGCCGACAGGCGGCGTTTCACCCCAACGCCACCCAGTTCACCCTGCATCTGGGCAATAACCTGTTCGGCTTCTGGCGCCAGAGTATGGATCGCCAGCAGAGTATTTTCTGTATCAGCAACATCAGTAACCAGCCACTGGAAATCGCGTTGAAGGACATCAACCTGATTGATAACGAGGATTGGTCAGACCTGATTTCCGGCGATGTATACCCCGTAGGACAGGAGTTGTTGTCACTGCAGCCCTACGCTACGGTGTGGATCACCAACGCCCCGGATCACCCCTAGCCGGGCGCCCCTCGCCGGGCCTCAATGGTCAGTCTCATACCAACCCCAACGGGCACGAACGGCGGCCAGCAGCTGCTCGCAGGAAGCCGCCTGATCTTCTGGCACCGGCCAGAGAGTGGGAGACACGCGGGTCAGGTCGTGCAGGCCGATATTGGGCAGGCTCCGGTCGCGCAGGGCGTGGACGAATTTCAGGGTGCGAAAAGCATCGAACCACTGGTGAAAGTGACGCGAGAAAGACGCCCCATCGCGGCCCTGGCGGCAGCAGTGCGCCAGGGCCTTGTCGATGCCCAGTTCCTGCAGAACTGAGTTACATTGATCTGCCAGTGCCGGGTCAAGACCGCCCTCGACCAGGGCCTCGGTGAGCGCGGGTGCGGCGGGTTCACGCAGTCGCGGCAACTGTGCCAGCAGCACTCGCAGCGCCTCGAAACTGCGTGGATGATAGAACAGGGGCAGTGCCTCCGGCTCGCTTGCAGCGGCGATGTCCGCCACCGCGGGGCCGGTACCGAAGGGTACCCGCCGCGAATATCGGGCCTGCAGCCTGATGCACTCGCCGCCGGGTTGGGCCAGTGGGCTCAGCTTGGCCAGTTTGCCCAGCAGATAGAAATCCTCGGCCCCGGAGCGTCGCGGGAAACCGCGTACCGCGGCGTAGGCCCCGGCCCGCACCGCCAGGCAACTGCCCAGGCTGTGATAGGCGTAGGGGGAGCGCGCATGCTGCAGACCCAGCACGTAGTGATGCAGCCGTGCCTCGTACAGGGCGGTGGCGCGGTTGCAGGCGGGATCGTTCCCCGCCTGGTGTAGAAAGGGGAACAGGCAGGCCGGTGCCGGGCTGTCCCCCCCTGGCAGGCGGGCAAAGTAATCCGTTGGCAGCCGGGCATCGGCATCGCTGCAGCAGATCCACTCGCCGGAGATGGCCCCGGCCGCCATCCAGGCCAGGGCCAGGTCACAGCCGAACTTGCGCGCCAGGCCAACGCCCTTCGCCTTCGGCAGTGGGCCAAGCAGGCGATCCAGGTCACAGGTGAGGAAGTCCAGGCCCGGTCCGGCCTGCGCCAGCCGGTAGCCGTGGGGCAGGGCGGTATGGACCGGGTGAAGGGCGCCGAGTGCTTCACGCAGGGCATCGTTTACCCCGCCATCGGCGTCCCACTCCGGCCGGTTGAGCACCAGGATCACCAGTATCCGCCCGTCGCCGGCCAGGTGGCCGAACGCGCCCACCGTGGCGGCCGGTTCGTCGTAGCAAGGTACCACCAGGACCTGCTGCCAGGGCGGCCGGGAGGGCGCTGGCGCGGAGGGCAGTTCGGGCTCGATATGGCGCTGGAGGTAGCGTGTCAGGGCGACGCTGGACTGCATGGCTCGGGGCCTGTTCACGTTCTCCGGGTTTGCCCTAGTGCAGGGCCGCCCGCAGGGGCAGGCCGGCGGCGATGCCGGCCTCGATGTCCAGCAACTGGTCCCAGCGGGCGTCAACTGTGGCGGTGGGCAGGTAGAGTCTGGCCAGGTCCAGGAACAACTCGAAGTGACGCTCCTCCGAGCGCGCAATGGAGCGGTAAAATTTCCTGAGTGCCGGCTCCTCCAGGGCGTCAGCCACCAGGGCGAAACGCTCGGCCCCGCGCGCCTCGATGATACTGGCTGTGAGCAGACGGTCCAGCAGGTACTCCTCGCGGCCCTTTCGAATCGCCGCGCGAAAGCGCAGCACGTAGGGGTCCTTGGTGTCCGCCGTGGTGTGCAGGCCGCGGCGGTGAATCCATTTCACCACCTCCCGGTAGTGGGTCAGTTCCTCTACCGCGAGGTCGGCCATGGCGGCCACCAGTTCAGTGCGATCCGGGTAATGCGACAGCATCGATATCGCCATGCCTGAGGCTTTTTTCTCCGCCGCGGCGTGGTCCTGCAGAAAACTGTCGAAGTCGGCCATCACCGCGGCGGTCCAGTCGGGCGGAGTTTGGTAACGCAGGGGAGAGTCGGGCATCGTCGGGCACGTTTCGGGCGAGCCGGTATTGAACTGCATGTCGCCAGTGAAGACAAGAACCGGCGCGGCTCAGTGGGCTCCGAGTGTGGTAAACTCTGAGACCCGTTCAACCCGCTGGCAGGAACTCCACACCGATGATCATCAAGCCCCGCGTTCGCGGTTTCCTCTGTATTACCACCCACCCGACCGGTTGCGAGGCCAATGTCAGGAAGCAGATCGATTACGTGAAGCGGCAGGGGCCAATCGAGAACGGCCCCAGGCGGGTCCTGGTCATCGGCGCTTCTACCGGTTACGGCCTGGCTTCTCGTATCAGTGCGGCCTTCGGCGCTGGCGCCGCGACCCTGGGAATTTTTTTCGAGAAAGAAGGCAGTGAGAAAAAGCCCGGTACGGCTGGCTGGTACAACTCGGCCGCGTTCCACAAGTTTGCCGCCGAGGAAGGCCTGTACGCAAAAAGCATCAACGGTGACGCCTTCTCCGATGAGATCAAGCAGAAGACCATCGACACCATCAAGGCGGACCTGGGTCAGGTTGACCTGGTGGTCTACAGCCTGGCCGCGCCGCGCCGCCAGCACCCGGTGACCGGTGTGGTGCATAACTCCACCTTGAAGCCCATCGGCAGCGACACAGTGCAGAAGGGAGTTAACACAGACAAGGGCGAGGTCCAGGATTTCCACCTGGAGGCGGCGACCCAGGAAGAGATCGACAATACCGTGGCGGTCATGGGCGGCGAGGACTGGCAGATGTGGATCGAGGCCCTGGACGAGGCCGGTGTGCTGGCCGAGGGTGCAAAAACCACCGCCTACACCTATATCGGCGACAAGTTGACCTGGGATATCTATTGGCATGGCACCATCGGTGCTGCCAAGAAGGACCTGGACAAGCGGGTGGTGGCCATCCGCGAGCGGCTGGCCGCCAGGGGCGGGGACGCTCGCGTGTCCGTGCTGAAAGCGGTGGTAACCCAGGCCTCCGCCGCCATTCCCGCCATGCCTATCTACCTGGCCCTGCTCTTCAAGGTGATGAAGGAACGCGGTGTTCACGAAGGGTGTATCGAGCAGGTGGACGGCCTGTTCCGCCACTCGCTGTACAGTGACCAGCCCCAGCTGGACGAAGAGGGACGCCTGCGGGCGGATGGCAAGGAGCTGGATCCGGAGGTGCAGGCCGCGGTCGCCGATCTCTGGAGCCAGATCAACACCGAAACGCTGCGCGAGCTGTCGGACTTCGAGGGCTACCAGCGGGAATTTCTGCAGCTGTTCGGTTTCGAGGTGGAAGGCGTCGATTACGAGGCGGATGTGAGCCCTGACGTGGCCATACCCGGCCTGGTTTAACGCAATGCTGGAACACGGCGTCCCGTATCGTCTCAATGAGCGGGTGCGACGCCTGGTCGCACCCAATCCCGGCCCGATGACTGGCGCGGGTACCAATACCTACCTGCTCGGCAATGAGCAGGTCGCGGTACTGGATCCCGGGCCGGCACTCCCGGAACACATCGACGCCATTCTCGATGCGGCGGGAGACCGTATCCGCTGGATTGTCTGCACCCATACCCACCCGGATCATTCCCCCGCCTGGCTGGCGATAGCGCAGGCCACCGGCGCCGAGGTGATCGGCGCTTCGCCAGCGGACGACATGTTCCAGGACGACACCTTCGAACCCGTGTCCGAACTGCAACACGACGATGTGCTGCACGCGCCGGAGTTTACCCTGCGCGCGGTCCATACCCCCGGCCACGTCAGCAACCACTTCTGCTTCCTGCTGGAAGAGGAGCAGATGCTGTTTGCCGGGGATCACATCATGAATGGCTCGACCGTGGTGATCGTGCCCCCCAGCGGCGACATGAAAGCTTATATCGAATCCCTGCAGCTGCTGCTGCGATACCCACTGAAGTTCATTGCCCCGGGCCACGGTGAGGTGCTGGAAGACTCGAAGGCCGTGGTGGAGTGGCTGGTCAACCACCGCCTGCAACGGGAGAGCAAGGTCATCGATCGCCTGCAGCGGCTCGGCCGCAGCACCGTGGAGCAGCTGGTCCCGTCGGTCTACGACGATGTGGATGCGTCCCTGCACCCCATGGCGAAGCTGTCACTCACGGCGCACCTGATCAAGTTGCACCAGGAAAACCGTGCCCTGCAACACCCGGACGACAGCTGGGAAATGGTCTCGTTTTAGGCATGGGGTGCTTTTGATTCGAGGCCTCTATATAACTTTTTGCACTATTCGTAAAAAATAAGCATAGAAATTACGAAAAATGTTGTAAAAGGTGCCGGTAGTTTCTACTATTGCCCGCTGATCGAGTCAGCGTGACGAGATGAAGCTGCCCATGTCCCAGCCCTATACCCCGAAAACCCTGCCCCAGGTCGTCGAAGAAGCCGCGGCCCGTTTCAGTGCGCGCACGGCCATTACCGATGGCGCGGTGGAGCTGAGTTACTGCGAGCTGGATCAGGCCCGGGTAGACGCCGGTCGGGCCTTCGTGGCCGCGGGCTTGCGGCACGGTGACCGGATTGCGATCTGGGCCCCCAATATCTACCAGTGGATCATCGCCGCTATCGGTGCCCAGAGCGTGGGCGCGGTACTGGTGCCACTCAACACCCGGCTGAAGGGCGCGGAGGCTGCCTATATCCTGCGCGCCAGCGGCGCCAGGCTGTTGTTTACCGTGGCCGAGTTCCTCGGCACCCGGTACCCGCAACTGCTGGCAGGGGAAGAGCTCCCGGGGCTCGAGAGCATCATCACCCTCGATGGCGATGCAGCCGGCTGTCGCAGCTGGAGGGATTTCCTGGCCGGGGGACAGGCGGTCGATGCGGCCGAGGTCTCGGCCCGGGCAGCAGCCCTGACCCCGGAAGACACGCTGGATATCCTGTTTACCTCCGGCACCACCGGCAACCCGAAGGGCGTGATTACCAGCCACGGCCAGAATATCCGTACCTTCGAGACCTGGAGCGCCACGGTTGGCCTGCGTGAAGATGACAATTACCTGATCATCAACCCCTTTTTCCACTCTTTCGGCTATAAGGCCGGTTGGCTGGCGTCCATGATTCGCGGCTGCCGGATGTTGCCGGTAAAAAGTTTTGACCTGGACCAGGTGCTGGAGCTGATCGCCCGCGAGCGTATTTCCATGATTCCGGGCCCGCCCACGATTTACCAATCCCTGCTGGCGCATCCGCGGCGTGATCAGTACGACCTGTCCAGCCTGCGCCTGGCGGTGACCGGTGCGGCGCCGGTGCCGGTCAGCCTGGTGGAGCAGATGCGCGGGGAACTGGGCTTCGAGGTGGTGGTGACGGCCTACGGCCTGACCGAGTCCTGCGGGGTGGTCTCCATCTGCCGCGCCGACGACAGTGCCGAACGCATCTCCCACAGCTCCGGCCGGGCCATGGACGGCGTGGAAATGAAGTGCGTGGACGGCGACGGTCGAGAGGTGACACCCGGTAGCGAAGGCGAGATCTGGTGCCGCGGATTCAACGTCATGCAGGGCTACCTGGACAATCCGGCGGAGACCGCGCGTGCGATTACCCCAGACGGCTGGTTGAAAACCGGTGACGTGGGCGTCATGGATGAAGCGGGATACGTCCGGATAACCGACCGCATCAAGGATATGTTTATCGTCGGGGGTTTTAACTGCTACCCGGCTGAAATCGAGAACAGCCTGTGCAGCCTGCCCGGTGTCGCCCGGGCGGCGGTAATCGGCGTGCCGGACGAGCGCATGGGTGAGGTCGCACGGGCCTACATCGTCAGGGCCCCGGGCGCCGAACTGGACGAGGCCGCCGTCATCGCCTGGTCACGGGAGCGGATGGCTAACTACAAGGTGCCTCGTTCGGTGCGTTTCGTGGAGGAACTGCCCATGAACGCGGGCGGCAAAGTGTTGAAAAACGAATTGCGCCGTATGGCGGCGGAGGAAATCAGGTGATCCAGGTCGCCGCCGAAGCTCAGCGCTCTACCGTGATCGAGCTGGACGACATCGACAACGCGATTATCGAGCTATTGCGTCGGGATGGTCGTCTGCCTTACCGGGCCATTGCACGTGAACTCGGGTTGACCGAGGTGACCGTGCGCTCCAGGGTAAGACGCCTGGAAGAATCCAACACGATGCGGGTGGTCGCGGTGACCGATATTGCCGCAGCTGGTTACGACTTCCTGCTGGCAGTCGGCATACAGGTGGAGGGGCGCGCGCCGGAGGCGGTAGCCCGGGACCTGGCGGTTATGCAGGAGGTGTTCTCGGTCAACGTGGTTGTAGGTACGCAGGATCTCGAGGCGTTGGTCGTTGCGGAGGATCAGCAGGCCCTGGGAGAGCTGTTATATGGCCGTCTTGCCGCTGTCGACGGTGTCCGTCGGCTGACCCCGGCGCTGGCGGTGGATGTGCTGAAAAACCAGCCGGACTGGGTACCTTTCCATGAGCCGGCGTAGGCTGGATGGCATGGAACGGGCTATCGTCGAGCGCCTGTCGCTGGACGCCCGCCTCAGTAACCGGCAGATCGCCGATGAACTGGGGGTCACCGAGGGAACGGTGCGGGCGCGGATCAAGCGACTGGAAGAGGAGAAACTCATTCGCCTGACCGCGGTGACCAACATCGATCGCTTCCGTGATGCCGCGCTGGCCTACATATGGATAGAAGTAGAGCGCTCCGCGCAGGCGCGCGCGGTGGCCATGGCGCTGGCCGCTATTCCGGAACTGGGATTCGTGGGCGTGATGATGGGCCGTTCCGATATCCTGGCGATCACGATGGTGCGCAATACCGAGCACCTGGCAGAGTTCGTGCACAGCCGTATCAGTTCCGTCCCGGGGGTGCGCCGTACCGAGAGCACCCTGGGAGTGAATTTTGTGAAACACGACTACCGCATGGCGCGGATAGTCAGCTGATGAAAAGGAGTCCAGCATGGACAAGCGAATGACCGCGGCTGAGGTCGTGGCACAATTGCGGGATGGCATGACCCTGGGGATTGGGGGCTGGGGGCCGCGGCGCAAGCCCATGGCGCTGGTGCGCGAAATCCTCCGCTCTGATCTCAGGGACCTGACCGTGGTGGCCTACGGTGGCGCGGACGTGGGTATGCTCTGTGCTGCGGGCAAGGTGAAGAAAGTGGTGTTCGCCTTCGTTTCACTGGACTTTATTCCGCTGGAACCCTACTTCCGCCAGGCGCGCCAGTCGGGCGCCATCGAGGTGATGGAAGTCGACGAGGGCATGATGCTGCTCGGTCTGCGGGCGGCAGCCTGGGGCCTGCCGTTCATTCCCACCCAGGTGGGACTGGGCACGGACATCATTGCCCACAATCCGGACCTCAAGGTCATAGACAGTCCCTACGACGACAAGGAATGGGTGGCCATGCCGGCTTTGCGCCTGGACGCCTCCCTGATTCACGTGGATCGCGCCGACGCGCGCGGTGTATGCCAGATAGCCGGCCCCGATCACTACATGGACGACTGGTTTGCGCGCGCCGCGCAGCAGACTTTTGTCAGTTGTGACGAACTGGTGGAGACCAGTTATTTCCACAATCCGGAGCAGGCCCGCCTGGTTCACTGGGAACGCTCCGATACCACCGGCGTGGTCCATATCCCCGGCGGCGCCCACCCCAGTTCCTGCAACCCGCTGTACGGTTTTGACGTGCCGCATTTCAAGGCCTACACCGCTTCGGCTAAAGACGGGGGCATCGACGCCTACCTGCAGCAGTACCTCGGCGCCAGCGAGGAGGAATACCAGCAGAACGTCGGCGGCCTGGACGCCATCCGGGCGATCGAACTGCCCACCTATTGAGCGCGAGGAAATCTGAACATGAACACTGCAGCTACTGAATACAGCCTCGCGGAATTGTGCATCGTCGCCTGCGCCGAGGCCTTTCGCGGCGATGGTGAGGTGCTGGCCACCGGCATCGGCGTGATCCCGCGTCTGGCTGCCAGCCTGGCGATGAAAACCTTCGAGCCGGACCTGATGATGACCGATTCCGAGGCCTGGATGCTCAGCGAGCCCAACCCGCTCGGCCGGCGCAGCGCCGATCACGTGCCGGCTCGCGAGACCTGGATGGGGTTTTCCCGGATTTTCGATAATGTCTGGAGCGGCAAGCGCCACGCCATGCTGGGCCCGACCCAGATCGACCGCTTCGGGCAATCCAATACCAGTGCCCTGGGGGGAACCTATCGGCAACCCAAGGTGATGATGCTGGGTGCCCGCGGTTTTCCCGGCAACTCCATCTCTCACCCCAACAGCTTTTTCGTGCCGGCACACAACAACCGGGTATTCATGGAGGGCGAGTGCGACTTCGTCTCTTCTATCGGCTACAACCCGGCGCGCCTGCCCAAAGGGCACAGCCTTGACGACATCGATATCCGGCGCGTCATCACCGACCTGTGCGTGATGGACTTCGGCGGGCCCGGACACCAGATTCGACTCCTCTCCCTGCACCCCGGTGTCACTGTGGAACAGGTGCAGGAAAATACCGGCTACCCGGTGCACGTTCCGAACGCCGTGCCGACCACACCGGCACCGACCACGGAGCAACTTTCCATCATCGCCGCGCTGGATCCCCATAACCAGCGCGCTCACCAGATCAAGGACAATCCATCCGGGGTCCGGCCATCCGGGGTCCGGCCATCCGGGGTCCGGCCACCCGGGGGGGCGGGCTGACGCCATGGGCATGCTCGATACACGCCTGACCGAAACGCTCGGTTGCCGTTATCCCATCGTGCAAACTGCCATGGGCTGGGTGGCTGACCCGATCCTCGTGGCGGGCAGCTGCAATGCGGGCGGTTTCGGTTTCCTGGCGGGGGCCACCATCCCGGCCGACGAGATGGAGCGGGACATCCTCCGTGTGAAAGAACTTACCGACCAACCATTCGGGGTTAACTTTCACATGTACCAGCCTAACGCGGCAGATATCGTCGACATGGTCATTCGGCACGGGGTGAAAGCGGTGAGCTATTCCCGCTCACCGGGGCCTGAATTTATCGGCCAGTTGAAGGCAGCGGGTGTGGTGTGCATGCCCACCGTGGGATTGCCCAAACACGCTATCAAGGCGGTTGAACTCGGCGCGGACGTGGTCACCGTGCAGGGCGGGGAAGGCGGTGGACACACCGGCGCTGTTCCCACCACCCTGTTGATTCCGCAGGTGGTAGATGCCGTGGGCGACAAGGTGCCGGTTGTGGCAGCGGGCGGCTTCAAGGACGGCCGCGGCCTGCTGGCTGCGCTGTCCTGGGGCGCCGACGGTATCGCCATGGGTACCCGGTTCCTGATGACCAGGGAGAGCCCGGTCCCCCGCGCCACCCTGCAGCGCTACCTGGACTGCAACAACCCGGGCGAGATCATTGTATCGAAAGCCATGGACGGGTTGCCCCAGCGCATGATCATGAACGAGCTGCTGGCCGACCTGGAACGCGCGGGAACTTGCCGAAAGTTGCTGATCGCAGTGCGTAACGGTCTTGCCTTCCGTCGGCACACGGGTGCTTCGGTGTTTGGCCTGCTCAAGTCGGCGCTCGCCATGAGCCGTGACGACGAGATGACCGCGGCCCAGGCCATCATGTCCGCCAATGCGCCCATGATCATCCAGAAAGCCATGGTCGAGGGCCAACCCGCCGAGGGCGTGCTGCCGTCGGGACAGGTGGCGGGCGTGATCGACGAACTGCTCACCTGTGAAGACCTGATTCAATCCATCGTCAGCGAGGCGGAACAGCGCCTCAGGCTGCTGGCCCTGCGCGTGCAGGAGAACTGAGGACAACGCCATGTCAAAACCTTTCAGGACTACCATCGACGAGAACGGTGTCGCGGAAATGATTCTCGACCACCCGCCGGTGAACGCCTTCGACAGTGACGGCTGGTTTGCTATCGCCGCCGAGATTGATGCGCTGGGTGCCAATGAGACCGTCCGGGTCATTATCATCGCGGCGGCAGGCAAGGGTTTTTGCGCCGGGGTCGATATCAAGGAACTGGCGGCGGATTCCAGCAAGATCGTGGACGTCAACAAGGGTAATTACGAGACCTTTCGTGCCATTCACCGTAATCCGAGGCCCGTTATCGTGGCGCTGCACAGCTTCGTACTGGGTGGCGGGATCGGCATGGCTGGCGCGGCCGACATTATCCTGTGTTCTGACTGCACCCGCTTCGGCGTGCCGGAGATTGACCGCGGCGCCATGGGCGGCGGTGCGCATCTGCAGCGCATGTTCCCGGTACAGAAGGTGCGTTACATGTATTTCACCGGGGAATTCATCGACGCTGAGGAGGCCTACCGTCTCGGTGCGGTAGAGCGGGTGGTGCCGCGAGAGGAGTTGTTGCCGGCGGCGCGCGAGATCGCGGCGAAGATAGCCGCGAAATCTCCCGCCATGGTCAAGCTTGCCAAGGAGGCACTGAGCGGCATCGAGGACGGTAACCTGGAGGACAAGTACCGCTGGGAGCAGGGCTTTACCCTGGAAGCCTATACCCAGGGAGACTCGCAGGAATCCCGCGACGCCTTCGTCGAAAAACGCGATGTAAATTTTTGAATTATTGCCCCCCGGGGCAAGAAGAGAATACTTTATGGATCTAACTTTTACCCCAGACCAGCGGACATTCCGTGAGGAGATTCGCAGCTGGCTGGCGGCCAATGTGCCGGACCAGCCGCTGCAGACCTTCGACACCGAGGAGGGCTTCCGGCAGCACCGCGCCTGGGAGGCGAAACTGAACGAGGGCCGCTGGGGCATGGTGACCTGGCCCGAAGAACTGGGCGGCCGGGGCTGCGACCTGATCCAGTGGCTGATTTTCGAGGAAGAGTATTACCGGGCGCGCGCCCCCCTGCGGGTCAACCAGAACGGTATATTCCTGCTCGGCCCGACCCTGATGGAGTACGGCACCGAGGAGCAGAAGGCGCGTATCCTGCCCAAAATGGCCAACGGTGAAGAGGTCTGGGCCCAGGGCTGGTCCGAACCCAACGCCGGTTCGGATATGGCGGCCATACGTTCCACAGCGCGTCTGGAGGGCGACAAATACATCATCAATGGCCAGAAGACCTGGTCCACCCGCGCGGTATGGGCCGACTGGTGTTTCGGCATGTTCCGCACCGACCCGGAGTCCTCCCGTCACCACGGCCTGACCTTTATCCTGGTGCCCCTGGACAGCCCGGGTATCACCGTGCGGCCCATTCCGCAGCTGGATGGCCTGCCTGGCTTTGCGGAAATCTTTTTCGACAATGTCGAGGTCGCGGTGGAAAACCGCCTGGGAGAAGAAGGCGCCGGTTGGCGCGTGGCGATGGCGACGGCGGGATTCGAGCGCGGCCTGATGCTGCGTTCGCCGGCCCGCTTCCAGGAGACCGCGCGCCGGCTGGTGGAACTGTACACCGCAAACCACGTCACTGCCGATGCCGACCCGGCCATCCGGGACGCAGTGCTGCGCGCTTGGATGGATGCGGAGAGCTATTGCCTCACCACGTACCAGACCGCCTGCCGGCTGGACCAGGGCGGCAAGATCGGCCCGGAGTCCTCCACCAACAAAATCTTCTGGTCGGAACTGGACCAGGCCATGCACGCCACCGCCATGAGTATTCTCGGGGCGCGGGCGGAGTTGCTGCCCCACGCCCCCGACGCGGCCGGGGTCGGCAACTGGCTGGATGGCTGGCTGTTCGCCCAGTCGGGGCCGATCTACGCGGGCACCAATGAGGTCCAGCGCAATATCATCGCCGAGCGCATGCTGGGCATGCCGAGGAAATAGGCCATGGATTTTACTTTCAGCGAAGACCAGTTGCTATTCCAGGAGTCGGTGCGGGATTTCCTGGTTAACGAAGTCACCACAGAGCGTATCCGTCGTTCCTGGGAATCCGACAGCGGCCGCGAAGACGCGCTGTGGACGCAGCTCGCGGACCTGGGTCTCACCGGCATGACCGTGCCGGAGGAGCACGGCGGCCTGGGAATGAACGCGATCGATTTCGTGCTGCTGGCAGAGGAGTGCGGTTACGTGGCGTTGCCGGAACCGCTGGTGCATACAGCCCTGGTGGCGGTGCCAACCCTGGCTGCACTGGGTGGCGAACTCGCGTGCCAGTGGCTGCCGCGAGTGGCCGCAGGAGAGGCGAAGGTCGTCCTCGGCCTGGAGCGCAACCTGCTGGTGGAGGACGCCCATGTTGCCGACCTGCTATTGCTGGAACGCGGTGGCGACCTCTACGCCCTGGCGCCGGGTCAGGTCAGCCTGCGTTACAACGAGTCGGTAGATCCCTCACGGAAACTGTTCGCGGTGGAGTTCGAAGCGGAACTCGCACCTGTGGCCAGCGGCGCTGAGGCTTCCCCGTTGTTGGCGGCGGCATTGAACGGCGGTGCCCTGGGCTGTGCTGCGCAGGCACTGGGTCTGTCCCGACGCATGACCGACATGTCGGTCCGGTACACCAGTGAGCGGCAGCAATTCGGCCAGCCAATCGGCGCGTTCCAGGCGGTCAAGCACCATATGGCCAATGTGGCGGTGCGTACCGAGTATGCCAGGGCGCCGGTATACCGCGCGGCCTATGCGGTGGCAAACGACCAGGCCAACGCGGCCCTGGCGGTATCCCACGCCAAGCTCGTGGCGTGCGAGGCCGCCAACCTCGCGGCGAAGAATTCCATCCAGGTGCATGGCGCGATGGGCTACACCTGGGAAGTGGACCTGCACCTGTTTATGAAAAAAGCCTGGGCCCTGGCCAACACCTGGGGTGATGCCGGCTTCCACAAGTCGCGGGTCGGGGACGAAATTTTTGCTGACGGCGCCGCCCTGGGGGCTGGCGCTACGTTTAACTAACCGTCATTCCCGCCTGCGCGGGGATGACGATACCAAGGAGAAAATTCAATGGCAGAAGCATACATTGTAGACGCATTACGCACCCCCACCGGGCGCCGCCGCGGCAGCCTCGCCGAAGTACACGGAGCCGATCTCGGGGCCCACGTGCTGAAGGCCATCGTCGACCGCAACGGCATTCCCGACCAGGATTACGACGATGTCATCTTCGGTTGCCTGGATACTGTGGGACCGCTGGCCGGCGATATCGCCCGCACGGCCTGGCTGGCCGCGGGACTCGCGCAGGAGGTGCCGGGTACCACGGTGGACCGCCAATGCGGCTCGTCGCAGCAGGCAGTCCACTTCGCGGCGCAGGCGATCATGGCCGGCGTCAACGATGTGGTGATTGCGGGCGGGGTCCAGACCATGACCCAGATTCCGATTTCCTACGCCATGACCGCGGCTGAGCCGCTGGGCTTCACTGATCCCTTCTCTGGCAGCCAGGGCTGGGTGGCGCGCTACGGTGACGTACCCGTATCCCAGTTCAGATCGGCCCAGATGATCGCGGACAAGTGGGGCCTGTCGCGCGAGGCAATGGAAGCCTATGCCCTCGAGTCCCACACCCGGGCCCTGAAAGCGATAGCTGAAGGTCGTTTCGATCGCGAGGTCGTGCCCATAAACGGCCTGGCCATGGATGAAACGGCGCGCAATACCTCCATGGAAAAGATGGCCGAACTGGAGCCCCTTGCCGAGGGTGGCACCATCACCGCCGCGGTCTCCAGCCAGACCTGCGACGGCGCCTCTGCCATGTTGATCGTGTCCGAGGACGCGCTGAAGCGATACAACCTGACACCGAGGGCGCGCATTCACCATATGAGCGTTCGTGCCGAGGACCCGATCTGGATGCTGACCGCGCCGATTCCGGCCACCGCGTACGCGATGAAGCGCGCCGGCATGACGCTGGATGACATCGACCTGGTGGAGATCAACGAGGCCTTTGCCCCGGTGCCCATGTCCTGGTTGCACGAGACCGGTTATCCACATGAGAAAACCAACGTCAACGGCGGCGCTATTGCCCTGGGCCATCCGCTGGGCGCCACCGGCACCAAGTTGATGACCACGCTGCTGCACGAGTTGGAGCGCAGCGGTGGTCGCTATGGCCTGCAGACCATGTGTGAAGGTGGCGGCCAGGCCAACGTAACCATTATCGAGAGGTTGTAAGCATGAGCGGAATCCTGGAAGGTCGGGTGGCGATCATAACCGGTGCAGGTGGCGGACTCGGTGCCGCCCATGCCCGGGTATTTGCGTCTGAGGGCTGCGCGGTAATCGTCAACGACATCAATATCGATGCGGCTGAATCTGTGGTTGCCGCGATCACGGCGGCCGGCGGCAGGGCAGCGGTCAACAACTCCGACATCACCAACTATGACGACAGCATTGCCGCGGTACAGCAGGCGGTGGAGGTTTTCGGCGACCTGCACATCGTCCTGAACAACGCGGGCATCAACCGGGATCGCATGTTCGCCTCCATGACCGAGGAGGAATGGGACGTGATCATGGCCGTGCACCTGAAAGGACATTTCTGTATTACCTCGCACGCGGTCCACTTCTGGCGAGCCCAGGCCAAGGAGGGAAAGGCGGTGGATGCCCGCATCATCAACACGACCTCCGGTGCCGGCCTGCAGGGCTCGATAGGGCAGTCCAATTACGCGGCGGCCAAGGCCGGTATCGCGGCCCTGACCCTGAACCAGGCGGCCGAACTCGGCCGCTACGGGATCACGGCCAACGCCGTGGCGCCCTCCGCCCGCACCGGCATGACCACTGCCGTGCCGGAGATGGCCGAGCGCATGAAAAAGCCGGAAGACGGCAGCTTCGATCGCTTCGCACCGGAAAACGTGTCCAACCTGCTGGCCTGGCTGGCCTCGCCGGCGGCCGCCGGGGTCAGTGGCCGGGTGTTTGAGTCTGAGGGAGGGCGTATCTGTATTTGCGACGGCTGGCGCACCACCGAAGGGGTGGATCGCGACTCGGCCTGGGCACCGGCCGAGATCGGCCAGGCGATGGACGAACTGTTGGCAAAGGAAGTGCCGGCGCAAAAAGTCTGGGGCACCTGAGTGAATCGTCCTCCCGTAGTGAATCGTCATTCCGCCGTTCGTCGTCATCCCAGCGAATGCTGGGATCCCGGCCTGCGCGGGGATGACGAGTAGTAGGAGAAATCATGGAATTCCGATTTACCGAAGAACAGGAAATGATCCGCGATACCGCGGCGTCCTTCCTGGCGGAAGTCTCCACCAGCGAGGCGGTCCGCGCCGCGATGGCCACGGAACCGGGTTACGACCCCGCGCTGTGGCAGCGCGTCTGTAGCGAGATGTTCTGGCAGGCGATCCATATTCCCGAAGAGTTCGGCGGCATGGGCCTGGGCTACGTGGAACTGGTGGCCATGCTGGAGCAGATGGGTCGCCGCCTGTTCTGCTCGCCCTTCTACGCCACCGTGTGCCTGGGGGTCAATGCACTACTGGTGGCGGGCAGTGAAGAACAGCAGGCGCAGTACCTGCCCCGGATAGTCGAGGGCACCACCGCGACCCTGGCCTGGGCCGGAGCAGCCGGTTACCGGGGTGCCGCCAGCGTGGAGTTGCAGTGCGAGGCCGAGGGAGACGGCTACCTTCTGGATGGCCGCTGTCGCTACGTTCCAGACGGCCATTCAGCCGAACTCCTGGTGGTCGCCGCGCGGGCACCGGGTAGTGCTGGCGATCAGGGTATCAGCCTGCTGGTCATGCCCGCGGACACGACCGGAATCGAACGCCGCTGGCTGCCGACCATGGACCAGACCCGCAAGCAGGCCGAAGTGGTATTCGACCGGGTGCGGGTACCTGCAAGTGCGCTGTTGGGGCCCGCCGGTGAGGGGGGAGCCGCTCTGAACAGAATTCTGGATCTGGCTACCGTCGCCATTGCCGCCGACCAGGTGGGTGGTGCCCAGCAGTCGCTGGATATCACGGTCGAATATCTCAAGGAGCGGGTCCAGTTCGGTCGGGTGATTGCCTCCTACCAGGCGGTGAAGCACAAATGCGCGGACATGATGCTGAAGGCGGAAGCGGCGCGTTCGGCGCTCTATTACGCGGCCTGTATCGCCGATGAAGCCCTGCACGGCAGCGCGCTCGGGGAAGAGTTGCCGGAGGCGGCGAGTATCGCCAAGGCCTATTGTTCAGAGGCCTATTTCTTCAACGCCGGCAACGGCATCCAGTTGCACGGGGGCGTCGGATTCACTGCCGAGTACGATATCCAGCTTTACTTCAAACGCGCCCGCTCCACGGAAGTGTTTCTCGGTGACAGTGCCTGGCACCGGGAGCGCATTGCCGGGCAGTTACTGGACGGGGAGGCTGTGGCATGAAGCTGAGTTTCAGCGCGGCGGACGAACGGTTCCGCGAGGAAGTGGCCAGCTGGTTGAAAGACAACCTGTGCGGCGAGTTCGAGCCTGTGCGGGGCCGTGGCGGCCCGGGCGATGAGCACATGTTCGTGGAAGAGCGCAAGGCCTGGGAGCGCAGGCTGTACCAGGGCGGCTGGACCTGTATCGGCTGGCCCGAGGCCTACGGCGGTCGCGGCGCGAGCATCGAACAGCAGGTGATCTTCAACGAGGAGTACGCCCGGGCCGGTGGTCCGGGCCGGATCGGCCATATCGGGGAGACCCTTACCGGCCCGACCCTCATCGCCTTCGGAACCGAGGAGCAGAAACAGCGTTTCCTGCCGGGTATTCTCGAAGGGCGCGAATTCTGGTGCCAGGGCTACTCCGAGCCCAGCGCGGGATCGGACCTGGCTAACGTCAAGACCAAGGCGCGTTTCGACGAGGCGGCTGGCGGCTGGCGGATCAGCGGCCAGAAGGTGTGGACCTCGCTGGCGCACGAGTCGGACTACTGTTTCGTGATCGCGCGCACCGATCCTGCTTCCGTGGGCCACAAGGGCCTGGGTTTTTTCCTGGTGGCGATGGACCAGCCCGGGGTGGAGGTGCGCCCTATCGAACAGCTTACCGGGACCTCGGAATTCAACGAGGTGTTCTTCGACGAGGCGCTATGCGCGGCGGAGGATATCGTCGGCGCACCGGGAGACGGCTGGAAAGTCGCCATGGGCCTGCTGGGTTTCGAGCGCGGTGTCTCCACCCTGGGCCAGCAGATGCTGTTTCAGAACGAGCTGAACGAAATCGTGCGGGTGGCGCGGGAAAACGGCGCCGCGCGGAACCCGGTTCTGCGCCAGCGTATCGCCGAGGCCCATATCGGCCTGCGTATCATGCGCTTCAACAGCATGCGCATGTTGTCCGGTGCCGACGGCAGCCTGCAGAAGGAGGCCATGATCTACAAGCTCTACTGGTCCAGTTGGCACCGTAACCTGGGCAAGCTGGCTATGGACGTGCTTGGCGCGGAAAGCGAGATTCTCGAAGCGGCTCCCTACCAGCTCAGTCGCCTGCAATCGATGTACCTGTTCACCCGCTCGGACACCATCTACGGCGGCACCAACCAGATTCAACGCAATATCATCGCCGAGCGCGCCCTGGGCATGCCCCGGGAACCGCGCGGCTAGAGGGAGAAGACCATGGCTCTGAAAGAACCACCACCCTACGTACCCGGGCACAATCTGCTGGCCGGCAAATCCGTCCTGATCACCGCCGCCGCCGGCGCCGGCATCGGTTTTGCCGCGGCGACCCGGGCCGCGGAGGAGGGCGCGCGCGCGGTCATGATCAGCGACATCCACCAGGGCCGGCTGGAGAAAGCCGTGGCCACCCTGAGGGCAGAGACCGGTCTGGAAGCGGTGTTCGGCAAACTGGCCAATGTCACTGTCGAGGAGGAGGTCCAGGCACTGATCGAAGAGGCCGAGCAGCTCATGGGTGGCGTTGACGTGCTGATCAACAACGCCGGCCTCGGCGGCACCAGGCTGCTGGTAGAGATGAGCGACGACGAGTGGTCCCGTGTGCTGGATATAACCCTGACCGGCACCATGCGCATGACCCGAGCCATGCTGAAAAAAATGCAGCCCCGGGGTGCCGGCGTAATCGTCAACAATGCCTCGGTGCTGGGCTGGCGGGCGCAGAAAGAGCAGTGTCACTACGCCGCCGCCAAGGCCGGCGTGATGGCCCTGACCCGCTGCGCCGCGCTGGAGGCCGCTGATCACGGGGTGCGCATCAACGCGGTATCGCCCTCCATCGCCTTCCACGAGTTCCTCAAGAAAACCACGCCGATGGCATTGCTGGAGGAACTGGCAGCGAAGGAGGCTTTCGGGCGCGCGGCGGAGGTGTGGGAAGTCGCCAACGTGATGATGTTCCTGGCGTCGGAATACTCGGGCTACATGACCGGTGAGGTCGTCTCCTGTTCCAGCCAGAGATCGTAGCTGTATACCGTTGGTCGCGGTGCGGATTGCGATTTTCTGGACACGCCGTGAACCCGTTCGTGGGGGCTCGACTGCGGCCGTACCCGAAAACAGGGGCACGCTGTCCTGGCCGCAGACGGTCCTGAAAATCGCAACCCACACCACACCCTCGATATCCAGCGAGTACAGAGTGAGGTAGAGGGCAGGTGGCTGGATCCTGTGTGCAGGACTGTGTGAGCCATGGATGGCGAACTCAAGCCCCCATGGACGGGTTCACGGCGTGTCCTGCACACAGGATCCAGTCGCGTGACCGGTTAAATACAGTGACTATCAGATAACCTGGAGAACCAGTAGTGATGAGAGAAGCAGTAATTGTAAGTACAGCGCGGACACCGATCGGGAAGGCCTTCCGGGGTGCGTTCAACGACACCGAGGCGCCGGCCCTGGGCGGCCATGTGGTGCGGGCAGCGATAGAGCGGGCCGGCATCGACCCCGGTATGGTGGACGATGTCCTCATTGGCGCTGCGGCGCAGCAGGGCACCCAGGCCTATAACCTGGGCCGACTGTGCGGCATAGCCGGCGGACTGCCGGAGACAGCCGCCGGCATGACCATGGACCGGCAGTGTTCCTCGGGGCTGATGACTATCGCCACCGCGGCCAAGTCGATCATGTGCAACGAGTACGACGTGGCTGTGGCCGGCGGCCTGGAATCCATTTCGCTGGTCCAGAACAAACACAAGAATGGCTACCGGGCGGTATCCGAGACCGTGCTGGGGATTTCACCGACAGCCTATATCCAGATGATCGAGACCGCCGAGATCGTGTCCGAGCGCTACGGCATCTCCCGCGATGCCCAGGACGAGTACGCCTACCAGAGCCAGATGCGCACGGCTGCCGCCCAGCAGGCGGGCGCTTTCGACGACGAGATCGTGCCGCTGACCGCGACCAAAGCGGTGTTCAACAAGGAGACAAAGGAGACCACCCATGAGGAGGTGACCCTGACCCTGGATGAGGGAAACCGTCCCTCCACCACCCTCGAGGGGCTGCAGTCCCTGGAACCGGTGTTTACCGACGGGGCCTTCGTCAAGGAAGGGCGCTTTATCACGGCCGGGAACGCCTCGCAGCTATCTGACGGCGCCTCTGCCTGCGTGGTCATGGACGGCAGGCTGGCGGAGCAGCGGGGACTGGCGCCCCTGGGCATTTACCGCGGCCTGGCGGTGGCGGGATGCGCCGCGGACGAAATGGGTATCGGCCCCGTGTTTGCCGTCCCGAAGCTGCTCGAGCGCCATGGGCTGAAAATCGACGATATCGGCCTGTGGGAACTAAATGAGGCTTTCGCCTGTCAAGTACTGTACTGCCGTGACCAGTTGGGCATCGACAATGACAAGCTCAACGTGAACGGTGGTGCGATTGCCATCGGCCACCCCTTTGGGATGAGTGGTGCCCGCATGGTCGGCCACGCCCTGATTGAGGGCAAGCGCCGGGGAGTGAAGTACGTGGTTATCACCATGTGCATCGGCGGTGGCATGGGAGCTGCCGGCCTGTTCGAGGTAGCCTGAGGAGACCTGCCTCGAGGCGGCGCCTGCGCGCCCCGTTCACCCCTCTCGCTCCACCGGTGGCGGCCCGGCGGTGTGGTACACTGCCGGCACACCGGGCGGCGGCGCCAGTGCCTCGCAGCCCGAGAAAAACTGGACTGGGGTGATATGAAAAAACTGGGTGAACTGCTGGTCGAGCAGGGCAAGATTTCCGAGCGGGATGTCGAGCGCGCGTTACTCGCCCAGGCGGAAATGGGCGACCTGTTTGGCCAGGTGCTGGTCAAGCTCGGGCTGATTTCCGAGCAGGACCTGGCCCAGGTGTTGTGCCAGCAGTTGGATCTGCCATTGCAGGCCGCGGCGGACTTCCCGGAAGAACCCATCCAGCTCGAAGGCCTGTCGCGGGAATTTCTGCTGAGCAACGCGGTGGTCCCGGTGTCCGTCGACGAGGCCGGGGTACGCTTCGCCGCCACGGTGCCCCAGGATCCCTTCCTGGGCAAGGCGCTGTCGATGGCGCTGGACAAGCCGGTATCCCTGGCCCTGGGGCTGGAGTCCGATATCAACCGGGCCCTGCAGCGCTACCTGCAGGAATCCGACACCGACGAGGACGATGACGCGGGCTTTGACGCTTTCGCCGGCCAGAGCGACGACGAATTTATCGAGCACCTGCGGGACCTCGCCAGCGAGGCCCCGGTCATTCGCCTGGTCAACCAGTTGATTCACCGCGCGGTTGATATCGGCGCTTCGGATATTCACATCGAACCCTTTGAAGACGGACTGCACTTGCGCTACCGGGTGGACGGGGTCCTGCAGGACAGCCCCAACCCGCCTGCGGCCTCTCTGGCGCCCGCAATCGCCTCGCGGGTCAAGCTGCTGTCCAGCATGAACATTGCTGAAAGCCGCCTACCCCAGGACGGCCGGATCATGACCCGGGTCAAGGGGCACGAGCTGGATTTGCGGGTTTCAACCATTCCCACCGTGCACGGCGAGAGCATCGTCATGCGGGTACTGGACCGGGACAGCATTCGCCTGGATCTCAGCGACATGGGTTTCAGTGAGGACACCCTGGTCCGTTACCGCGAGTTACTGGCGCGTCCCCACGGGGTGCTGCTGGTCACCGGACCTACCGGTTCCGGTAAGACCACCACCCTGTATGCCTCCCTCGCCTCGCTGGACTCCGAGCGACTCAAGATCATCACGGTCGAAGATCCGGTGGAATACCAGCTGCAGGGTGTCAACCAGATCCAGGTCCAGCCGGCCATCGAACTCAACTTTGCCCGCGCCCTGCGATCGATCCTGCGCCAGGACCCGGATATCATCATGATCGGTGAGATGCGTGATACCGAGACCGCCCAGATCGGGGTGCAGTCAGCACTCACGGGCCACCTGGTGCTGTCCACCCTGCATACCAACACTGCCGCCGGCGCCATTACCCGGTTGGAGGACATGGGGGTAGAGCGCTACCTCATTACCTCCTCGGTCAATGGCGTGCTGGCCCAGCGGCTGGTGCGGACCCTGTGCAGTTCCTGCAAGGCGCCGGTAGAGCTGAGTCGTGACGCCGCCCGGGGCTATGGCCTGGACCGCTACATCGACCCGGAGAATCACATTATTTACCAGGCCCGGGGCTGCAATCACTGCAACGATACGGGCTATGTGGGCCGCACCTCGATACACGAACTGTTCAGCCTGGACGAGGAAATGCACCGGGTCATCATGGCTGGCGCCGATGCCACCCTGTTGCACGCTGCGGCACGGCGCCAGGGCATGACCACCCTGTACGAGGACGGGCTGCGCAAGGTGGTGCAGGGGGTCACCTCCCTGGAGGAGGTGTTGCGGGTCACTCAGGACCAGAGCGATGCCGAGGGCGAACCCCGGCAGGCTGAGCCGGCCGCGGCGCAGGCCTGAGCATGGCACAGTTCAGTTACCGGGCGGTGGGCCGCGACGGCAAGACCCGGGACGGTTCCATTGAGGCCGACGGCCTGGAACTGGCCTCGCGCCAGTTGCGAGCCCAGGGCCTGACCCTGTTGAAGCTGGAGCAGGGCGGCGTCGTCGAGGCGACCGACGCCAGCCAGTTCAGGCAGCCCAGCAAGGATGAGGTGCTCAACGCGACCAGTGAGCTGGCGGTGTTACTGCGCGCCGGGTTGCCGCTGGACCGGGCCCTGAAAGTCCTGATCGAGATGTCTGACCAGCCCGGCATGAGCCATATTCTCAAGGATGTGCTGAAGGCGGTGAAGGGCGGTAAATCCCTGAGTGTCGCCCTGCGCGCCCACGAGTCGGTATTCGGCAGTTTCTATATCAATATGGTTCACTCGGGCGAGGTCAGCGGCCACCTCTCGGCGGTTCTCGATCGCCTGGTGGATTATCTGGAGAATGCCAAGAACACCCGCGACAGTGTGGTGTCGGCCATGATCTACCCGGCCATCCTGCTCGTGGTGTCGGTGCTGGCCGTGGTGGTGATGCTGGGGTTTGTCGTGCCCCAGTTCGAGGCCCTGTTCGACGACATGGGTGAGGCCCTGCCGCTGCTGACCCGAATGGTGGTGGGTGCTGCGGACTTTATAGCGGCCTGGGGCTGGCTGCTGGCCCTGCTGGCGGTCGGCGCGGGCTGGTACCTGCGCAACTGGCTGGCCACAGAGCAGGGCCGGGAGGCCGTGCATCGCCGGCTGCTGGAACTGCCCATCCTGGGCGGGATCGTTTTCGAGTTCGAGATGTCCAAGTTCGCCCGCACCGTGGGCACCCTGCTGGGCAACGGGGTCTCCCTGCTCAAGGCTATCTCCATCGCCACCGATACGGTGGACAACCGGGTGATCCGCGAGCGCCTGCAGGTCCTGCCGCCGGCAGTGAAGTCCGGGCGGCGCATGTCTGTTGCCCTGGAGGAGACCGGTGAGTTTACGCCCATGGTGATACAGATGGCGCGGGTCGGGGAAGAGTCGGGCAGCCTGGACAGCATGATGCTGGAACTGGCGCGGGTTTTCGAGGACCACGTCGCCTCGGGCCTGAAGCGCGCCCTGGCCCTGTTGGAACCCGTACTGATCCTGTTTATGGGATTCATAATCGCCGTAATTATCATCGCCATCCTGATGGGCATCATGTCCGTTAACGACCTGGCGATATGAACCAGATGTTGAAAGAGGAACACGTTATGATACCAGGTCAGCAAGACCAACGCCGGCAGCGCAAGCGGCAGTCGGGCTTTACCTTGATGGAGCTGCTGGTGGTGCTCGCGATCATGGGCCTGTTGATGAGCCTGGTGGGACCACAGGTACTGAACCAGCTGGGCGGAGCCAAGAGCAAGACCGCTGCGATACAGATCAAGGACCTGGAGCAGGCACTGGAGATGTACAAGCTGGACGTGGGGCGTTTCCCGTCCAGCAGCGAGGGCCTGGTCGCGCTGGTCAATAAGCCATCCGGTGCGGCCGGTTGGAATGGCCCCTACCTCAAGTCGGATGTGCCCCTGGATCCCTGGAAGCGGGAGTACCATTACAAATACCCGGGTGAGCGCAGCGAGTTGGACATTTACACCTACGGCGCCGATGGCAACCCCGGGGGTGAGGGTGAAGAGGCCGATGTGGGCAACTGGCAATAAGCCACCCACCGGCTTCACCCTGGTGGAGCTGATGGTGGTGCTGGCCATTGCCGGCCTGGTGCTGGCGGTGGCGGTACCCTCGTCCCTGCGTATGTACCAGTCCATGCAATACCGGCAGGCCGTCAAGGACGTGGTGACCGGGCTCAGCACCGCGCGGCACCAGGCACTCAGCACTGGCCGGCACCAGGATGTGTTGATCAGCCCCCGCAACCGTACCTTGCAGCTTGGTGAGCGGCGCTGGCAGTTGCCGCGGGATATGAACCTTGCGGTACACACCGCCGCCGAACTGAACCGGGACGACCTGGGCGTGATCCGCTTTTATCCCGAGGGCGGTTCCAGTGGCGGCGGGGTGGATGTCGAGCGGCCCGGCGGCAGCGGGGTGCGTATCCTCGTCGACTGGCTGATGGGTGGCGTACGCCAGGAAGCCTATGATATCCGTTAAGCGACAGGCCGGGTTTTCTCTGCTGGAAATGCTGGTGGCAATCGCCATCCTGGCCCTGTCACTCGGTGCCCTGTACCAGGCCACCTCAGGCGCCACCCGTAACGTGCGCTCGGATGAACGCTATGCCTACGGCGTGGAACTGGCCAGGTCGCTGCTCGCGTCGAACAAGGTGGTGCCGGACGAGGGCCGCAACCTGCGCGGCGAGACCGCGGGCGGCTTTGCCTGGCAGGTCGTAACGGCACCGGTGGACCTGGGGCGTGGCGGCCTTCCGCCCGGTTCCCTGCACGATATCGAGGTGGCCGTGTCCTGGCAGGACGGGCAGAAAAGGCGCGAGGTGATGCTGCACTCGGTCGTCGCCGGGGTGGCCACACAATGAAATCACTGCGGGGATTTACCCTGGTCGAGGTCATGGTGGCCCTGACCATCCTGTCCCTGATTCTGCTGGCGACTGTCACCTCCTTGCGAACCTTCGGCAATACCCAGACCACGCTGGAGCAGGTCACCAGCCGGATCGATGAAGTGCGCACGGTGTCGGGATTCCTGCGCGGCGCGCTGGGGTCGGCGGTCGTGGGAGAAGCCTCCGATGGCCTCTCCCTCGGGGGGGGAGGTGCGTCCGCGGAGACCCTGTTCAAGGGCGATGCGGCGGGCCTGCAGTGGCGCGCCGCCCTGCTGCTGGGAGAGGGCTACGGTGGCACCTTCCTGTTGCGGGTCGGGGCCGAGGATGGCGACCTGGTGTTGCGCTGGCTGGATCCCGAACTGATCCGCACCCGGGAACCGGACTGGGGCCAGTCCGAATCCCGGGTGCTGGTGAAAAACCTGGAAGACCTGCGGGTCGATTATCGCGAGGATGTGTTCGGCGAGTGGCTCCCGGAGTGGGACGGCAGGGGTAATCCCGCCCTGGTCAGGATGAACATCAGGGCCCGTGGGCGGTACTGGCCGGAATTGATCATGCAGGTGCAGCAGTGAGGGGCGGCAGACGCCAGCGTGGGGTAGCCCTGGCGATCGTGGTCTGGTTCCTGGCGGCCATGTCCCTGCTGGTGGCGGGCATCGTCTACCAGGCCCGGGTGGATGTGCGCATGGCCCAGATTCACGTGGCCCAGGCCCGGGTGGAAGCGGCCGGTGACGGGGCCACCCGGCTGATGCTCGCGGCGCTGGCATCTGGCCAGCTGCAGCGTCAGGGTGAGGCCCAGACCTTCAGCGGCGAGTTCCGGGTGGGCGACGACCTGGTGCGGGTCGAACTGGTGCCCCAGGCCGGCCTGATCAACATCAACGGCGCCCCGGCGGAACTGCTGGCAGAGCTTTTTGCCGGACCCGGTGGGCTGCAACCCGGGGACGCACAACAGCTGGCACTCAGTGTGGTACAGTGGCGCGCTACGGGCTCCGGCAGAAGGGCCCTGGGCGGGGGCATGTCTCAATTCGATACAGTGGAAGACCTGCTGAAGGTGAACGGCGTCAGCCGGACCCTGCTGGATAACATCCGCGACTATATCGCCGCGCCGGGACCGGGCGGGGCCGGTCTCGACTGGATGGCGGCGCCGTCGGCCCTGCTGGAACGCTTTCGCGACCGGCACCCGCAGCAGGTCGCCGCGGCCCTGAAGCGCCGTGAAAAACTGGCGGACCTGACCGCGCCCGGGAGCTCGCGAGCAAGCGGAGCGGGTGCCGGGCCGGTGGGTGCCGGGGGGAATTTCAGAGTCGATGCAACCGTCATGTACGGGGACAAGCCCTGGCTGCGCCGCAGCTGGGTCGCCCTGGGCAACAACGTGCGCTCGGCCCTGCCCTGGCAGGTTATTCGGGTAGAGGCACCCCGGGTAAGAATAGCCGGGTAAGAATAGAGAGTTGAGCGGCGCGGAAATCATGACTCAGGCGAGTAAACAGTGGGAAATCCTCGGGTTCGATACCCGTCGTATCGGCAGCACCTTTGTTGCGGCCTGGCGCGATTTCCTGTGGGGCGACGATTCCCCCCTGCGAACCCGGCTAGACGAGGTGGTGCACCTGCAGGGCGAAGACGGCGACTGCTACCTGCAATCCGGGACTGAAACCACCGCCCCGGCGGCCGATGCCTGTGAGGGGCTGCTCCTGCCAGAGTCGCTGGTGCTGGGCAAGACCCTCAGTGTACCGCTCGCGGCCGAGACCGAACTGCATGCGGTCATGGCCATGGAGATAGCCGCCAACAGCCCGTTCCCGGCAGACGATACCGCGGCGGGCTGGAAGCTGGTGGGACGCTCGGAGAGCAGCCTGACGGTGCAGATGAGCATTGTTTCCCTGAGTGCGGTAATGGCCTACCTGGGCGCCCGTTATGGCATCCATGATCGCCGGGCCCGGGAAGTCTGGGCCAGCAGCGCCTCGGGGCCGGTGGCCCTGGCGGGCTTCGGTGAGCACCGGCGTACCCGTCACTACCGCCAGCGCCTGATCAGGGTCGCGGGCCTGGTGCTGCTCAGTGCTCTGCTGGTCCTGTTGATTTCCGCGTTGGCAGCCGGTGGCAGCTACCTGCAATACCAACGTCTGGAAGAACAGGTGGCGGTGGCCGAGCGCGACTCCCGGGCCGCCACGGAGATCAAGGCCGAGCTGCAGGCGGCCAACCAGACCATCAACGCGGTCAACGATATCGTATCCCGCTACCCCAGCCCGCACCTGGAGGTGGCCCGCCTGACCCGGTTGTTGGGAGACGACGTGCACGTGACCCAGTTTTCCATGCGCGGTCGTGAGCTGAAGCTTCGAGGGCGTGCTGCGGACGCCGCCTCGGTCATGGAACTGCTCACGGACGAGCCGGCCTACGCCTCGGTTACCGCGCCCCAGGCCATCGTTACCGTGCCGGGCGGACTGGAGCAGTTTTACCTCAACATCGGCATGGCGGAACCGGGGGCGACGCAGTGAACTGGTTCAAAACCCACCGCAGCAGTGCCATCGTCGTCGGCACCACCCTGGCACTGCCCCTGCTGCTGTTGCTGTACGGGGTGGGCTCCCTGTGGTCCCTGCGCCTCGACTACCAGCGGCAGATAGATCGCCTGGAACCCCGTCTGGCGCGCATGCTGGGAGTGATGGAGTTCGAGGAGGCGTTGCGCGCCGCTTACGACCAGGTGGACCTGCGGGTACTCAACCTGGTGTACCCGGCGGAAAAGGACCGCGCCGCGTTGGGGGCCGAATTGCAGAAGAATGCGCGCGACCTGATGCGTGAGTCCGGCATGGAGATCACCAACAGCCAGCTGCTGCCCGTGTACGAAAAAGAGGGCATCGAATATATCGGCCTGAAAATGACGACTTCCGGTACTCTGGCGGCGCTGGACGCGGCCCTGACAGCGCTGGCGGGGTACGAGCCCCTGCTGATGGTGGAGTCGCTGGACGTCTGGCCCCCGCGGCAGGTGCGGGGCAGGGAAAACAACTCTGAGCGCAGCTTGACTGCAACCATGCAACTGCTGGCACTGAGGAAGGTGCAATGATCACCCCGGGGGCATTGCTGCAGCGTTACCGCGCGGATGCCGACCCGCTGCGCACCGAACGGCGGGTGGAACTGGTCGCCGTGGTGCTGGTCGGGGTGCTGCTTTTACAGTTGCTCTACACCCTGCTGCGACTCGGTATGGACAGCAGCCCGCGACCGGTCGCTCCCACCGCTGACGCCCTGGCGGTGGCCGGCGCCCTGGAACGGCGCCTGGCGGATGCCGAGGGGCGCGAGGATATTCGTGCCCGTCCCCTGTTCTGGCCCGACCGTCGACCAGCTGCCGCGGCAGCCGTCGACCCGGCAGCGGACAAGGCCGGCGCCAGGCGTGGCGAACTGGAGAAGGTCACCCTGCTTGGCGTGTTCGGTTCCGGCGCTGAGGCCGGCGTCATTGCCCTGGTCAAGCAGTCCCAGCGCCGCGTGCATGTGGGCGAGAAAGTGCTGGGCTGGCAACTGGCCGAGGTCAGCGGCAACCGGGCAAGGTTTACCGAGGCCGGTGCGGAGCAGTGGTTGCAGCTCAGGATTTTGCATGCGGCAGGGACCGGTGAAGACAGTGCCGCGACCGCCGAGCCACCGGCGCGCAACAAGAAGCAGTCGAATGCGGAAGGCAACAAACCCGCCACGCGCAAGGCTGCCAGCAAGCGCGCAGCGGCTGCCGCGGCCAAACCCACGCCCCGTACAGAGGATGCCAGGCAATCGCCCGAGACATTGACCCTGGGCGGCCGGGGTGTCGTAGCCGAGTAGAAGAACAATGGATAAAGGAAACAGTAGAGTGAACAGGGAAAACACAGCGGTACGGGCGACGCCCTGGCCGGGTATCGCGGTCGGAGCCCTCCTGGCCAGTTTGGTGCTGGGTGGTTGCGCCAGCATGCAGCCGGAGGAAGGGGCGGAGGCCGCGACTGAGAGCCCGGCGGAGAGTTCGCCCGCCGCAGCGGCAGACACCGCGGCTGCCGAGTCCCTCAGCGGCAGTGCCAGGGAACTTGCCACTGCCCGGTCTGAACAGGAACACCCCAAGGTGACCAAGTACCGGGGCACTGACCAGTTGGTCAAGCTGCCCCCGAAACAGGAACCGGTCCGGCTGGTGGGAGAAGATGTCAGCCTGAATTTCGAACAGGCGCCACTGGGCGAGGTGGTACACGCTATTATCGGCGATATTCTCGGCCTGGATTACATCATCGATCACCCGGTCAAGGGTGAGGTCACCCTGCGTACGCGCACCCCGATCCCGCGGGACCAGTTGCTCGGTATCCTGGAGTCCCTGCTCAAGGCGCACAAGGTGCTGATGATTCGCGGCGACGACGGGCGCTACCTGATTTCCGGCTCGCCCGAGGCCACCACCATGTCGCCGGCCCTGTCCAATCCGGAGGATTCGGCGGCGGGCTACTCGACCATCATCGTGCCCCTGCAGTACATCAGCGCCGCCGCCATGGCAGATATCCTGCGCCCGGTGGCCACCGAAAAAGCCCTGGTCAGGGTCGACAATACCCGCAACCTGCTGATGCTGGCCGGTACCCGGGCCCAGCTCAGCGGCTGGCTGGACATCGTCGCCACGTTCGACATCGACATGCTCAAGGGCATGTCGGTCGGCCTGTTTCCCCTGGAGAACACCAGCGTCGAGGAGATCGATACCATCCTCAAGCAGATGCTGGGAGGCGCCGGGGGCAAGGACGGGGGCAGCGACATTGCCCGCGTGGTAAAAGTCATCCCGGTGCGGCGCCTCAACAGCATCCTGGTGGTTACGCCGCGCGCGCATTACCTGGACACCATCGAGACCTGGCTGGAACGCCTGGACGGTGAGCCCGATTCCCTGTTCGAAAAGCGGCTCTACGTGTACCCGGTACAGAACACCACGGCAGCGCGGCTGGCGAAACTGCTGACCGGCCTGTACGCCGGTGGCACGCCCACCACCGGTGGTGGCCGCCAGGTGGGCGGAAGCTCGACCTTTGGCAGCGGCGGGTATACCAGCAGGCCCGGGGTGGCGCCGGGTATGTCGCCGGAGACCCTGGGCTCCTCCAGTGCTGGCTCCGGCAGCCTGCGGAGTGGGGGCAGCAGCAGTCTCGGCGGCGGCAGTACCGGCAGCGGTGTGGGTGGCAGCGGCGGCTCCGGCATGTCCGCGGGCGTCAGCAGCAGCTTCGGTTCGCGCAACGACGAGCGTAACGAACTTGCCAGCGCCAACCTGAATACCGGCGACGGTGGCGCGGGCAGTTTTTCCGATGTCCGGGTGGTGGCCGACGACGAGAACAACGCCCTGATGATTTACGCCACCGGCAAGCAGTACCAGACCATCGAGGACGCGCTGCTGCAACTCGACGTGGTGGCGACCCAGGTGATTATCGAGGCCAGTATTGTCGAGGTGACCCTGACCGAGGACCTCACCTACGGCCTGGAGTGGACGTTCAAGGCGGGCCTGGGGGGTGACTATGACTCTACCGGCACCCTGGCGCAGACCGCCCTGGGGCCCATCGCCCGTACCGGTTTTTCCTACTCCGTCACCAACAGCGCCGGGGAGATCAGCGCAGTGCTCAACGCCCTGGCGGAAGAGTCCCTGATCAATGTGATCTCGTCCCCGTCGGTGATGGTGCTGGACAACAACACCGCCTACATCCACGTGGGCAACCAGGTGCCGACCCTGCAGGGCACGACCATATCCGACGGTGGCAATCGCACCGAGAATATCGTCTATCGCGATACGGGTGTAAAGCTGACCGTCAAACCCTCGGTCAACGCGGGCGGCCTGGTGACCATGGACGTGGAACAATCGGTGACCGATACCGGTACGGTGGACGTTGCCACCGGTCAGCGCAGCTTCCTGGAGCGCAATATCATGAGCCGGGTGGCGGTGCGCTCGGGCGAATCCGTGGTGCTGGGCGGCCTGATCCGGGAAAATGCCTCCGAGGGGGATTCCGGGGTGCCGCTGCTGCACAAGATTCCGGTGGTGGGGAGCCTGTTCGGCACCACGGTCACCAGTTCCAACCGCACCGAGTTGCTGGTTATCATTACGCCCCGGGCCCTGTTCAACGAAGAGGAATTGCGCCAGGTCAGCGAGGAGATGCGCTCCCAGGTCCGCAACCTGGAGCTGATCGACGCGGACATCTGAGGAATGTTGATTTCCATCCATATGCCGAAAACCGCCGGCCTCAGTTTCCGGGCGACCCTGGAGGAACACTTCGGCGATGGCTTCCTGCCCGATTACGAGGATTTCCCGCTGGCGCACCCGCCCTTCGAGCGCCACGACCTGGCGCTGCAGTACAGCAAAGGGGTTACGGGCCGCGACCTGTCCCGGGTCAACTGCATCCACGGCCACTTCCTGCCGGTGAAATACCTGCTGCTGGCGGACACGCGCCCCTGTCACTTCGTCACCTGGTTGCGTAATCCGGTGGAACGGCTGGTGTCCCACTACCACTACTGGCAGCGGACCTACGACCCCGCCTCCGACCGCACCTCCTCACTGCACAGCCGGGTGGTGGAGGAGGGCTGGACCCTGGAGGACTTCTGCCTGGCGCCGGAGTTGCGCAACGTCTACACGCAATTCCTGTGGGCGTTTCCCCTCCAGCACCTGGACTTTCTCGGCATTACGGAACATTTCGATGAAGACTTGCGGTACTTTTCCACAGTTTTCCTCGGCAAAAAGGCCGAGCCGCGCTACCTGAACCAGCGCGAGCTGGCCGCCGAGGAGACCTGGATGGAGGAGTTGTCCGCAAGCACCCGGGCCCAGATCGAGGCCTACCACGAGGAAGACCATGTACTGTATCGCGAGGCGCTGTTGATGCGCGAACAGCGCCTGCGCGGCTCTGCGGCCTGAGTGCCGACCTTGCCATTACCCGCTATTGCAGTATAATCGCGCCTCTCCCGAACCCGCTTCCTTGGTAAAAAAGAGTTTAAATTCAATATGTTAAAGCGTTATAGCCGGTGCCTGACAGCGATCGTGCCGGCCCTGTTGCTGATCCTGGCGGCAAGCCTCTTCGGGGGCTGCGCAGCGGATAAGGAACTGACCGATGAACAGGTGGCCGCGTTGGAGCAGCGGGTGCGTGAGCGCTGGGCCCGGATGGCCGAGCACGACTTTGCCGGCGCCTGGGAATACATGACACCTGAATACCGAAGAATCATTCCTAAGGAATTGTTTGTGCACAAATTTTCCTATGCGCTGGAATGGGAGTTGACAGGCGTCGAGGTAGTTCACTATGATGCCCGGGCAGCTGTGGCGAGTGTGGTGGCCAGGGTCATGACCAGGTCTACCAAACTGACCAAATCCACAGCCATGGGCTTTGGCGCCGTACCGCGAGACCTGCGCGAACAGTGGATGCTGATCGACGGGGAGTGGTGGTACAGTGCCAACGATCATGGCTGATCGGTATCGGATGCGGTTGAAAGCTGGCTGCAGCTAGCAACAATAAGTGCTAGCAACTTGAACCATTTTTTGGTTGTTGACTAAAACATTAGGAGTCTCCTTTATGAAAACCAACTTTAAGCCTCTGGGTTTGGCTGCCGCGGTTGCGACCGTTGTAGCCGGCTATGCGGGTGTTGCCAACGCGGATCATCCGAATCGCGCGAGAGGTAACCTCGGCGACATGGCCATCATCCCATACTACAGCGTGCAGGATGACTGGGTCACTGGTATCCACATCATCAACTCTGCGCCGAACACCCAGGTCGTGAAGCTGCGTTTCCGCCGTGCGGAAGATTCAGCCGACGCCCTGGACATCAACCTGATCATGTCCCCGTACGACGAGTGGACCGGCTTCCTGGATGACAGCACCGGCAACATCGTGCTGGCCACCGACGACCAGACCTGTACCGCGCCCCAGCGTGCAAACGGCCGCTTCGAAATGCCCCCGATCTACCGCGCCGGCGCCGAGGAAGGTTACGTCGAAGTGATCGGCATGGGTGTGCCCATCAGTGAAGCGCAGCCTATCGCTCTGGCCGCCAAGCACGTGGCCGGCATTCCCCGGAACTGTACCGGTGTCGCCTCAAACTTCTTTGCCAATGCCGGTGCCAACCCGACCGGTCGCGGTAACATCAACAACGCCCTGACCCACCAGACCTCGGTGGCTGGTGAAGCGGCTGGTTACGCGGGTGCCGGTGCAACTTGTATAACTGCGCAAGGTACGCCGATCACTGCCGCTGACACCACCCTGTCCGGTGTCTGTCAGAACAACTATGTGCGTTCAGCAAACGGCCTGAAGGTGTCCTACTTCCTGCGCGACGCGGCGTCCGGCATCGAGTTCGGCGGCGACGCGGTTCACACCGCCAACTTCGCCAACGCGGCCAATGGTTCAGGCGGTGGCGTGAGCTCGGGTGGTGTTGCTGGCCAGGCGTGGATGACCAACCAGGAAACTGGTCTGTTCTCCGGTGACGTCTACGGCTTCGACTACCCCGACCTGGACGGTGGTCCCTGGGTCGGCACTGACTCAACCACCCTGCGTGGCACCTTCAACAACTACGTGCGCACCAGCGACGGCCTGGGTGTCAACGGCCTGCTGAACGACTGGTCTGTGGCGTCTGCCCGTAACGTGTCTACCGACTGGGTTGTGACCATGCCTGGCCAGTACACCATGCTGGACTTCTACGTACTGCTGACCCAGGCTGGCGATTTCTCCCAGTGTGGCCGTCCGGCAATCGTAGCGACCGGCCAGACCCCGGTGCCGTTGTGTGACTTCCGCGACATCCCGGTGATCGCTGACCTGACCCTGTACGATCGTGAAGAAGGTGTGATCGTGCCGGAAGAAGGCGACCTGGTGATCTCCCCGGCACCTCCGGGCACCGTCAACCAGCTGATCTTCCCGTTCGAGGTAAACGTGGTTGAGTGGACCGACGGCAGCAACACGCCGGTACTGGGCAGTGACTACAACGTCACGGTTGACCCGACCGTACTGGGCGAGTTCGGCTGGGCATCCCTGGCTGTTGCCTCCAACCCCGGCAAGTCACAGAACGTGTGTGGCTGGGATCCGGTGACCTTTGAAGCTGGTGGCCCCTTCGGCGGTGTATTCACCTCCGGCGGTGTGCGCTCCACCTGTGTTCCGGCGGTTGGCACCGTACCGGTTACCGGTGTTGTGGTCTGGGAGCGTAGCTTCCCGCAGAACCCCGACGGTAACTACGGCCGCCTGATCGACCACAGCTTCTTCTAAGAAGCCGTAGTCTGCAAGACCCGAGCCGACGCCCTATGGGCGTCGGCTTTTTTATGTCCACAGATGGACGATTTACCTGAACCCAAGAGAATTGTTGTGTTATGAAGCTGATTCGAATTCTGCTCTGTGTAACCACCCTGCTGACTGCCAACCTCGCAGCCGCACAGGACATTGTCCTGGAGGACGATGGTGTGACCATGACCCGACAGGAGCTGGAATTCATTGTGTCCCTGTGGTCCCCTGATATGCAGCGCGCCGCGGCCCTGGATGAAGGAGACCGGCTGGAGTTGATCAATATGGTCCTGGCGTCGAAGAAGATTGCCCGGGAGTTCGAGCGCATGGATCCGGCCACCGTAAAGGATCCCGATGCCTACTGGCGCCATGTGCTGGCGGTGCGTGACATGAACCGCAAGTTCGTGGTCGAACAATATATGAAGGATCTGGAGATGCCGGATCTCGAGGCGCTGGCGAAAGAGCGCTACACGACCCAGAAGAACAAGTACGCCTGGGTCGCCGAGCAGCGTAAGGCCTCCCAGATTCTGCTGTTGTGCCTGCCCGGGCGCTGTGACCGTGACGCCCTGCGGCCAAAGGCGGCGCAGCTGCTGGAGCGCCTGCGCGCCGGGGAGGATTTTGAGCAACTGGCGGCGGAGTTCAACCAGGACCCCGGTACCAGGAACACCAATGGCCGCATGGACCGTTGGCTGACCCTGGGCATGGTCGGTATGGACGCACACCAGGTGGGCGGGGTGTTCTCGGTCGAGAAAGTGGGTGGCTATTCCGAGGTGACTGACACCCCCTATGGCCTGCATATTTTCCGCCTCGACGAGATCAAGGAGGGGCATTACCGGCCCTACGAGGAAGTGCGCGAGGTCATCATCGCTGACCTGGCCAAGGAGTACCGTGACCTGGCGGCCAAGGAATTTGACGCCCGGTTTATGCTGACAGACGAGTTGAAAATTGACAAGACCGCGGTGGAGGAGATCCTGGAGCCCTACGCCGAGGCCCTGGCGCCACCGGTACTGCCTGAAGGCCAGTAGGCTGCAGGACCGGACGGCACTCCGTGAGCACCGATACCAGGAACAGCGGCGGTAACGCACTGGTCTTCGTACTCGGCATGCATCGCTCGGGGACCTCGGCCCTGTGCGCCGCGTTGGCGGCCGCCGGGGCCAGCTTCGGCGATGATCTGCTGGAGGCCATGGCCGGTGTCAACGAGGCCGGCTTCTGGGAAGACCGTCGCCTGGTCGAACTCAACGACCAGTTGTTACAACTTGCCGGCTGTCACTGGTACAGCGCCGGTCTCGATTGCGCCGGTATCGACTGGGCATCTTCCCGCTTTGATGCGCCGCGCCCGGCCGCGCGTGACCTGTTGCAGCAGGGCTTCGGCCCGGGGCCGGTGCGGGCCGCCAAGGATCCGCGCCTGTGCCTTACCCTGCCTTTCTGGTTGGCCCTGTGCCGTGACCTGGATATAGACGTGCAGTGTTGTGTGATCGGGCGACCGGCCCTGGAAGTGGCGGCCTCGCTGGAAAAGCGCGATGGCTTCCCGCCGGGTTACGGCCTGCGCCTGGCGGCGGTCTACCAGCACTGTCTGGCCCGGCACCTGCCGGAGAGGCACCTTGTCATCTCCTACGGGGAACTGCTGGCGCAGCCAGCCGGTGTCATCGAGCAGTTGTTCGCCACAGAGGGCTTAGCGCTGAATCCTGCCGCGGTCACCCAATCACAGGCGGTGCGGGTCGACCTTCGACACCAGTCCCTGGCCGGTGAGGGGCCCCTGTGCCAGCCCAATCCCGAGCCCGCTGCATTGATGGCGGCCATAGAGGCCAACTATCCCCGGGAATCTGTATTGGCCGCCTTTGCCGAGGAAATGGTGCAGCGCGGCCAGCAACTGACTGAGATCGGTGAGGCCCACAGTACGGCACTGGCTACCCTGGACGAACGGGGTGCTGACATCGACCGGCTGGCGGCAGAATTGCGGGCCGCGCTGGCCACAATCGGACAGCGGGACAGCGAGATTGCCGAGTTTGACCGGCGCCTGGCGGAGACCGGCGGTCACCTGCAGGAAGCCCTGGACACACTGGATGAGCGCGACCGGCAGATCAGCGAACTGGACGGGCGCTTGCAGGAGGAGGGGCGAATGCACGGCGAGGCCCTGGCTCATATCCGGCGTACGGATGAGCGCCTGGAGCGCCTGTTCGCCAGCCCGGTGATCGGGCCGGTCTTCCGGCTTGCCTGGTCGCGGCAGTGCCGCCTGGACAGTGAGGAATAGTCCTGCTCGGCGGTCATTCCCGGTATAATCGCCCCGGCCTGCCAGCAGCGGAAACCCATGAAGTCTTGCACCAGAATGCCATGAATCCGGTCGACCTCGTTATCCCGATCTACGACGGACTGGAGGAGACCCGTGCCTGTATCGATTCGGTGCTGGCCACGGTGGACCCTGCCTGGGTGCGGTTGGTCCTGGTCAATGACTGTTCCCCCAACCCGGCCATCACGGAATTGCTGCGGGCGGTGGCGGATTGCCATGAGCACGTGGTGCTGCTCGAAAATGAGGTGAACCTGGGTTTCGTCGCCACGGCCAACCGTGGCATGGCCCACGACGACAGCCGCGACGTGCTGTTGCTCAACAGCGATGTGGAGGTGGCGAACGACTGGCTGCAGCGCCTGCGGGAGGCGGCTTACCGGCATCCCAAAGTGGCCAGCCTGACGCCTTTTGCCAACAACGCCACCATTTTCAGTTTCCCCGATCTGTGCAAGGATAACCCGCTGTTGCTGGGTCTGCCGCTGGCGGAAATCGACCGCTGTTTTGCTGACAACTTCACTGCCGACGATGTATTCGAGGTGCCCACCGGGGTCGGCTGCTGCATGTACCTGCGCCGTGACTGCCTGCGTGAGGTTGGCCTGTTCGACCTGGAAACCTTCGGCAAGGGCTACGGCGAGGAAAACGACTGGAGCCAGCGCGCTCTGAAAGCCGGTTGGAAAAACTACCACCTGGCCAACTGTTTTATCTACCACAAGGGCGGGGTCAGTTTCTCCACCGAGCAGAACCCACGGGTCCAGCGCGCCCAGGAGATACTGGACCAGCGCTACCCGCGCTATCACGCCGATGTCCAGCGCTACATCGCCAGCGACCCGGCCCATCCGGTCAGGACCCGGGCCCTGTTGACGCTGTTTGCCGCCGCCAGGCGGCCCAAGGTGGCGTTCCTGTCGCACAAGCTGGGGGGCGGGGCGCAACAACACGTCAACGAGCTGGCCTCGCTGTACGCGGAAGATGCATTGTTCCTGCAGATCACGCCGGACGAGGACGGCCGGACGGTTACCCTGAGCTTTTTCTGTCACGGCCGGCGCCTGCAGGATGGCCTGTACTTCGAGGTGGACCGGGATTACGACAAACTGGCCGGGTTGCTGAGCGCACTGGGCGTGGGTCACCTGCATTTCCATCACACGATGGGGCTGCACCCGCGCCTGTGGGTGCTGGCGGAGGCCATCGGCTGCCGGCACGACCTGACAATCCACGACTACTACCTGATCAATGGCAATCCCACCCTGACCGACAACGAGGCGCGCTTTGTCGATGAGGCGGCGCCGGACTTTGACCAGCGCTGTGCCAGTCACTACCCGCTGCCGGAGGGCGTCAGCGGCGAAGACTGGCGCCGCAACCAGGACCTGCTGGTGACCAGCGCCAGGCGGGTTATTTTTCCCTCGCGCGACTGCGCCGAGCGTTTCGGGCGGTATTTCAAGGTAGCCGAGCCAGTGGTGGCCTACCACCCCGACTACCTGGCATCCCAGCCCTACCCGGCGCCGGGCTGGCGCTATGGAGGCGACCGGTCCCTGAAAGTGCTGGTGCTGGGTGCGATCAGCCGCGAGAAGGGCGCCGATGTGCTGGATGAGGTCGCCACCGCACTGGTGGATGCCCCTATCGAATTTCACCTGCTGGGTTACGCCTACCGCGCCCTGGGCCCGGGCGTGATCACTCACGGTCCCTACGACAACGACCGGGTCTACCAGCTGGTGGAGGAGATCGATCCCGATGTGGTCTGGTATCCCGCGCTGTGGCCGGAGACCTACAGTTATACCCTCAGTATCGGTTTGCACCAGGGCCTGCCGGTCGTTGTTCCCGATATCGGAGCCTTCGCCGAGCGGGTGCAGGGGCGACCCCACAGCGTGGTTCGCCCCTGGGATTGCACGGTGACAGACTGGGTGCAATTCTGGCAGGCCATTCAGCAGTCCGCCGCCATGCCCGACCTGCCGGCACCTGGGATACACCGGGCTGAACCGGCCAGTGATTTCTACAGCGCGAACTACCTGCGCGATATCCCGCCCCGGCAGGGCGAGATGTCTGCGGAGCTGTTCGCTTCGCTGGAACAGAACCTGCACGCGGGGGTGGAGGCGCTGACCCGCCGCGAGCGCCTGCTTGGCGGCATCTGGCGCCTGAGCCGCAAACCACTGGTGGCGAAAATGATCTCGGTGGTTCCCTTCCGCATGCAGCAGGCTATCAAGCGTCGGCTGTCGGCCAGGCCCATGCATGACATCGTGCGCTGACGGGGCAATTCAGGCATAATCGCCCGCTGTTCTCAGGTAGTGTCATGGCAACGGTTTTTATCCATATCGGTGCGCCGAAAACGGCCACATCGACCCTCCAGGCGGTTTTGGCCGGCAGTGAGCGCAAGCTGCTCAAGGCCGGCGTCCTGTACCCACGCAGTTGCCGTAGCGGCCATGCTCACCATGTGCTGGTCTGCGACCTGATCGAGGCCCACCATGGCAACGCCATGCCCGACGTGTGGTACGGCGAATTTCCGCGGGGCCAGGCCTGGCAGGCCCTGGCGGACGAAATTGCCGAACACGGTGACGCCGTGCAGTCGGTGGTGGTGAGCTCGGAATTGTTCTTCGGCCAGAGCCGCAACCTGCGCGAATTCCTGGAGGACATGCAGGCCAGGCTGGCCGGCCACGAGGTCAAAATCGTCGCCTACCTGCGGCGCCAGGACCAGCTCTATTCCTCCTTCTACAACCAGGACGTCAAGGGTGCCCGGCAGTGGCCCGGTACCGCCTACCAGTTTTACGCGACCCACCAGATTTTCCAGCGCGACTACCTGGCCCTGATGAAAGCCTGGGGCGCGGTATTTGGCGAGGACAACATCCTGCTGCGCCCCTTTGAACCCGGGCAGTGGCATGACGGTGATATCGTGCGCGATTTTTGCGCCACCACCGGCCTGCCGGTGCTGGCGGCGGGCGGCGTGGAGCGCAACGAGAGTCTCGGCCCGAACCAGTTGTATATCAAGCAGTGTCTCAACCGGATCGGTTTCGACAAGGCCCTGAACACGGATATGGTACAACTGGTGCTAAAGCTGTGCCCCGAACAACCGGCCAGGAACATCATGTACGTGAACAAACGGCCCTATATGCGCCTGCGGGAAGAGTGGCAACAAACCAACCGCAAGCTGGCGCAGCGCTTTGGTGGCGAACCGGAATTTTTTCGTGAGCCTATCCCGCGCGCGGCGCAGCTGACCCCTTTCGAGGTGGATCCGGAAGTGCTGGAGGAGTACCTGCGGCGGCTGCTGGGCCAGCTGGCGCGGGGTGGCTATGCCGGGTACCGGCAGTTGCTGGTGCAGGGTGCGTTGCTGCTGGTGGCGGAACAGAACCTGTGGCATGCACTGGATGAGGAAAGTCGCACACGCCTGCTGGCGTGGGTTTAGCAACGGATGAAACTGGTAGAGCAGTTGCGCCGCAAGATCCTGCTCGGCACAAGTAACAGGCAGTTGATGGGAAACGTACAGATCACTTTCGACCAGACCGGCTTGCACGAGGCGGAATTGCGCCGCTATTTCCGGGAGTTCAGTGCCCCGGCGGCGTCTCCGCCGGTAATGGAGCCGGTCTGTATCATGCTCTTCACCAACCGCTCCGGCTCCTCGCTGGTCTCTGAGCACCTGCGTGCCACCGGTTGTTTTACCGGCCTTGGCGAACCCCTCAATCACCCGCTGGTCAAGGAACGGAGCGAACAGGAAGACCTGCACAGCCTGCCCCAGTACATGGACTGGGTGTACCGGCGCATGCGGCGCGAGGGTGCGATGTACGGCTTCAAGGCCTCCTTCGACCAGGCCATGATGCTGGTCCGCGCCGGCGTGATACCGAATTATTTTCGCGATGTTCGCTGGGTGATGATCCAGCGCAACGATATCCTGTCCCAGGCGGTATCGTTTTCCATCGCCTCCCAGACCAAGAAGTGGCACAGCCACCGGGGTGAGAAACTGTCTGAACCGCAGTACAACTACGAACAGATCAGGCAGCGCGTTCGGACCCTGTCACAGGCCTACGCCGCCATGAACAGTTTCTGCTCGGTGTTCGGTATCGACCCCTATCGCGTGGTCTACGAGGAGTTTTCGGCCGATCCGGTGGCGGCTGCGACAGCCCTGGCCGAGCATCTGGGCTTTACCGGCGCCCGGGTGGATACCACCCAGTTGAAGATGCGTAAACAGCGCGATGACGTCAACGCCCGCTTCCGGGAGCGCTTTATCCGGGATTTTCGCGCTGCCATGGCCAGCGAGTCCTGACCCTGGAGGCGCCCGCGAAAGCCGGGTCACTGCGCGCCGCCGTATTCAACCGGCGAATGTTGCTGTGCGTGTTCTGCGGCCTGGCCTCGGGCATGCCGCTCTATGTACTGATCCAGCTGGTACCACTGTGGCTGCGGGACCAGGGCGTCTCGCTGACCGAGATCGGATTTTTTGCCCTGGTTGGGCTGCCCTACACCTGGAAATTCCTCTGGGCCCCGTTCATGGATCGCTGGTCGCCGCCCTTTCTCGGCCGGCGACGGGGCTGGATGTTGCTCAGCCAGTTGGGCCTGATTGCCTTTATCGGACTGCTCGGTGGCTTCGACCCGGGACAGTCCCTGTGGGTCATCGCGGCTCTGGCGCTGGCAGTCGCTTTCTTCAGCGCCAGCCAGGACATCGTCATCGATGCCTATCGCCGCGAGCTCCTGCCGGACGAGGAACTGGGACTGGGCAACTCCATTCACGTCACGGCCTATCGCCTGGCCGGGCTGGTGCCTGGCTCGCTGTCGTTCATCCTTGCAGATTTCCTGCCCTGGGCCGCCGTGTTCTGGATCACCGCCGCGTTTATGCTGGTGGGAGTAGGCCTGTCCCTGCTGGCGCCCGAGCCCGCAAGCGAGCGGCCCGTTTACCGGGGCCTCAAGGACACCGTGACCCTGCCTTTTATCGAGTACCTGCAGCGGCGCGGTTGGCGCGGCGTGCTGCTGGTACTGGGCTTCATGTTCCTGTACAAGCTGGGCGACAATATGGCTACCGCCCTGTCCTCCGCCTTCTACTACGACCTGGGTTTCAGCAAGTCGGAAATCGGGCTGGTGGCCAAGCACGCGGCCCTGTGGCCCGCGATTCTTGGCGGCCTGTTCGGTGGCGTGATCATGATACGGCTGGGTATCAACCGCGCCCTGTGGCTGTTCGGCATCGTACAGGTAGTCAGCATACTGGGCTTCGCCGTGCTGGCGCAGGCGGGGGCCGTGTTGTGGTTGCTGGGATTTGTGATCGCCTTTGAATATGCCGGGGTAGGCCTGGGAACTGCGGCCTTCACCGCGTTTATTGCCCGCGAAACCAGCAAGAGTTTTGCCGCCACCCAGTTTGCATTGTTTACCGCGCTGGCCGCGGTACCCCGAACGGTGGCCAACGCGTTTACCGGTATTCTTGCCGACGAGGTGGGCTGGTACGCCTTTTTCGTGCTCTGCGCCGTGTTGGCTTTGCCCGGCATGCTGTTGCTGATCTGGGTGGCTCCCTGGCGCGAATCGGGCGCCTAGTCAGTCGCAGGGCGCCTCTATATACTGGTCGCGATTTTCAGATATAACAACTTTATGGATGCACCCGACAAGGTGATTTGTGTTCTCGGTATGCACCGCAGTGGGACCAGCTGTTTGACCGGGTCGCTGCAGGCGGCGGGCCTGCAACTCGGCAAATTTCACCAGTGGAATCCCCACAACCTCAGGGGGAACCGCGAGAACCAGGACCTGGTGGACCTGAACGATGCGGTACTGGCTGCCAACGACGGTGCCTGGGACCGCCCGCCCCGGCAGGTGCGCTGGAGCGAGGAACTCACGCGCCGGGCGCGCGAACTGCTGGCAGGCTACCGCGACCTGCCCAACCTGGGGTTCAAGGACCCGCGCAGCCTGCTGGTGCTGGACGGCTGGAAGCAACTCTTGCCGCAGATGCAGTTCATCGGCATTTTCCGCCATCCCAATGCGGTGGCCCATTCGCTGGTGGTACGCAGCGGCGGCGAGATGTCACGTGAACAGGGACTGGCATTGTGGTACCAGTATAACCGGCGACTGCTGGCGGAATACCGGCGGCAGGCTTTCCCGGTACTCTGTTTCGACGAGCCCGAAGCCGAGTTCCACGCCAAGCTGGATCAGGTCAGCCGGGAACTGGGCCTGCAGCCGCCGGTGGACGGGCAGCGGTTTTACGTCGACGAACTGCGCTCCGCGGAAGACGCCGGTCAACCCCTGCCCTGGAAAGTGCGGCGCCTGTACCGGCGCCTGCGCCGCATCGCCCGCTGAGGCCGCCCGCCGTGCACCGAATTGCAAAATGGCTGGCCGGGCGGAGCGAGGATGACGGTAGCAGGCACCAGCCGCTGTTGAGTTTCGTGGTGGTTGTCTACGACATGCCGCGGCAGGCGGAAAATACACTGCTTACCCTGGGGCCGGGCTACCAGGACGAGGCCGATCCGGCGCAGTACGAGGTGATCGTGGTGGAGAATGATTCCGCCAACACCCTGTCCCGGGAACTGGTCGAATCCCTGCCGCGACACTATCGTTATTTTCTGCGCGAAAATCCCGAGAGCAGCCCGGCACGGGCCATCAATTTCGGGGCCGACCAGGCCCGGGGCGACTATATCTGTGTCATGATCGACGGCGCGCGCATGTTGACCCCGGGCGTGGTGCGCAACCTACTGTTGGGTCACCGCCTGTTCGAAAACGCGGTCGTGGCGGTTCCCGGTTATCACCTCGGACGGGAGTTGCAGCAGGAAGCGGTGGACAGCGGTTACAGTGTCGAGGAAGAGCTGGCCATGCTGGCTTCCAGTCGCTGGCCGGTGGACGGCTATTCCCTGTTCGACATCGCCTGTTTCAGCGGTTCCTCCGCGCCCGGGTTTTTCCTGCCCAACAGCGAGAGCAACTGCCTCAGTATTCCGCGCGACAACTGGACCCGGCTGGGCGGTTGTGACGAGCGCTTTGATATGCGTGGCGGAGGCCTGGTCAACCTGGACCTGTACAAACGCGCCTGTGAAATGCGCGGGGTTCGGCACGTGATTCTGCCCGGCGAGGGAACCTTCCACCAGTTTCACGGTGGCGTCACCACCGGTGGTGAAGCGAGGGCGGTACGGGATGCCTACATCGAGGCCAGCAAAGCGCAGTATCGGGAGTTGCGCGGCGTGGAATTTGAGAGCCCCAGCAGCAACCCGGTATTTCTCGGGGAAATTCCGCCCCAGGTGCAGAAGTTTGTTCACTACTCTGCCCGGCAGGTGTTGAACAGGCGCCAGGAAGAGACTTTGCCGCTGCCGAACTAGGTGCTCTCCCCGAAGTGCCACTCGGCGCATTCTGCCGTGCCCGCCAGGATGGCCTGGCAGACTTCCTCCGACAGCACCCCCTGGTAGGGAAATAGGTAATCGGTGGACACCGTATTGCCATAGACGAAATAGTCGGAGGAAAAGTGCAGGAAGTCGGGCTCGAAACTCAGCCCCAGGAAAGCGAAGATTTTTTCCAGCTGGGACTGCGGGTCCAGGCACAATGATTCGAACCGGTTAAGGTAAATGCGATCGCCATATCGCGGCAGGGCCGCGTGGTAGCCCCTGGCGTAGTCGAGATAGCGCTGGCAATAGTTCGCCAGGTTCTGGCGGATATACAGCTCCGGGTCTTCACTGTGGCCGGACCACCGGGCCCAGGACAACATCAACGCTCGCGGATCGCGCACGTTGACCACACAGGGTACGCCCGGTACCCGGGCCAATACCTCTGACAGCTGCTTCATGTAAATCGGGGTCTTGTCAAACAGTTCACAGTTCTTGTCGGCAATCACGGGAGAGAGATCGCGGATACGGCGGTAACAGGTAGCCCAGTCGTCGGTATCGCAGATTTGTTCCATATCCTCGCGGCTCAGGCGCCACTTCTGGCGGAAATAGGCGAAATAGGGCTGTATCCCGGGGAAGTCGCGCGGTGAGTCGCCCAGTAGCATGCCGCCCTCGAAACCGGAATCCAGGCGCGGATGACGGCGCAGGATCTCGTTGAGCAGGGTGGTGCCGGATTTCTCGTAGCCGCAGATCAAGGCGCGTACCGGAAAGTTCGCCGCCGGTGATTCGGTCGCGCTGCGGGCCATGGTCAGGGCAGGTCCAGGGTGAAGTCCGGCTGTCGTCGGGACAGGTTGGGATTGTAGCCGGGATCGCGCTGGATCTCGCGTCGCCACAGGGAGCGAAAAGTCTCCAGCTCGTCACCGCTGGCCGCGGGTTGACGTGCCACTGGCGCGGCATCCTGCTGGTGGAAGCGGGCGTAGGGCGTCCAGACAGTCCACCGGTCCAGTCCCCGCAGGCGCAGGGCCAGGTCGGTACCCAGCAGGTGAGGGTGCCGCAGTGCGGGGTTGAATCCCCCGACCTGCTCCAGCACCTCGCGTCGCACTGCCAGGGCCCGGCTGCTGGCAGCGATCACCCGCTGCTCCAGGGCCAGGCGACCGAAGTAGCCCTTGCTGTCCGTCGCTGCGCCGGCAAAACCGGGCGCCGGCAGGCCCTGGTCACCGGTACTGGTAAACAGCGGGCCCAGCAGTAGTCTGCGGTTGATGTCCCACAGGCTGGGGCAGGCCAGGCCGGCCCCGGGTCGCGCCAGCAGCCGGGCCAGGGTGTCCAGGTCTGCGGCGCTTCCCGGCTCAAAGCCCGCGGGCAACAGGCACAGGTGGTCACCTTTGGCGCGGGCGACGTGGCGGTTGAGTTCCGCGCCAGTGGCGCCGGCAGGGACCCGAATAATGGTCCAGTGCGGGGGCACAGCGGGAGCGGGCCAGTGCACCCGGTTAAAGATCTTTGCCTGGGGCGGCGAGTCCACCTCAACCTGCAGTCCACAGCGGCCAAGGTGCTGTACTACCGCGCGCCGGGCCCGCTTCACGGCCAGTCCCATATTGCCCCTGGCCACCGAGTGCTCGACGATTCGCCAGTGGTACAGCACATCCGGCAGGTGGCGTACCTGGTTGGGTCGCAATCGCTCCAGCGCGCGCAGCGCCAGATCGTAATCCTGGCTTCCGTCAAAGCCGTCCCGCAGCCCGCCCAGGTTGCGCAGCAGTGCTGTCTGGTACACGGTCAGGTGATTCAGGTAATTCTGTCCCAGCAGCAGATCGGGGTTCCAGTCCGGCTTGAAAAACGGGTTGCAGCGCCGTCCTTGCTGGTTCAGGTTATCGGAGTCGCTGTACAGCAGGCGTGCCTCGCTGTGCTCGTGCACTTCCCGCGCAACCAGCAGCAACGCCTGAGGCGGGATCACATCGTCGTGATCCAGCAGCGCCAGGAACTGCCCCTGGCACTGTGCCAGCCCGTCATTGGTGGCCTGTGCAATACCGCCATTCTCAGAGCGATACAGTGCCTTGATGCGCTGGTCTTTCTGGCTGAATTCGCGGATCAGGGGCCGGACATGTGTTGTAGTGGAGGCGTCATCCACCAGCACCAGTTCCCAGCGGGTATATATCTGGGCCAGCAGGGACTCCACCGCTTCGGTCAGGTAGCGGGGGGCGCTGTTGTAACAGGGCATAACAACCGAAATCAGGGGCCAGTCGGGTCCGTAGGCCAGATTCTCCATCGCCGCCAGGCGCCTCAGCAGTCGTGGTTGCTCCACCTCCGCGATCCAGCGGTGATAATCCTCATCATTGATGTGCCAGTCCGTCCCTGTACTCACGCGGTCTCTCTCAACCCGTCAACATCAGTTGGCGGGCGTGTTCGTTGGGCATGTGACCATAATACCTGATTGGATTCTGGCTGACCCGGTAGGGCTTGCCGCGGACCGCTTCGTATTGGGCCAGGTATTGCTGCCACTGGGCTTTCTGGTCGGCGCGGCTGACATTGGTGCTGGTACCGCCGTGTAGCTGGTGGAAGCTCGCCTCGCCCAGTAATTGCACGATCTGGCTGTCGGGCAACTCGGTCAGGCGCAGGTACAGGTCGGGTAGCATGATGCCGCCGCCCGGCAGATCAAAGCGCTCCTCACACCCTCCGATCTCCTCGAACGCCGCCTTGCGCATGAACAGGCAGTTGCTCTCAAACTGGCGCACGAACCAGAACAGCTTCGGGCGGACCCCGCCGGGTTCAATGCGATAGGGCACGCCGATCTCGAACAGGCGATAGCCGTCCGCGGGCCAGCCGATATCAGCCAGCAGCTGGTCTTCACGCGCCTCGTCATAGCCCTCGAACACGGTCTCGAACTGGGGACCCGGTCCGAGGAAGAACGCCATGGTGATCACCAGCGGATTGGCCAGGCTGTCGAACAGGTCCAGGCCATAGCGCAACACTCCCGGGGTCAGCATATGGGCGCCGTCGACCATCACGGCCAGTACCTCGCCGCGGGCCTGGCTGGCGCCGAAATTGATCGCGTGGGCGGGGGAGGGTGGCGGGTCCTGCAGGTGGAAATAGCGGATATTGGGTGCCAGGTTAGCAAGCACCTGCGGGGACAGGGGGGCGTCGGACCCGTTCTCCACCACGATGATTTCGTAGTCTACAGCCTCAATACCCTGCTGGTAGGCGGGGGCCAGGGCCGCCAGGGAACGGGGCGCGGCCCGGCCCATGTTGTAAACCACGACGACAACAGACAGGCGCGGCGCCGTCATCGATCAGGATTCCCCCAGGATGGCCGCCCGCAGGTCCTCTGGAATCGGCTTGTTGGGCTTGCCGCGATTGCGCAGGTGAATCTTGGAGTGCCGGGTCGGCAGGTGCCCCAGGTATTGCACATCCTTGGGGCTGACATCGAATTCCTTGCACCGGATGGCTTCGTACTGGGCCTTGTATCCCAGCACCTTGGCATCCCTTTCCTGCGGACTGACGTTGGTGGTGGTGCCGCCGTGGAACTGGTGAAAACTGCCCTCACCAATCAGTTGCACGACCTGCGTAGCCGGATGCTCCGCGGCCTCGCGGTACAGGTCCAGGTTGAGGAATCCCCCGCCAGGCAGGTCGAAACGTTCGTTGGCCCCGCCGATATCGTGGAATATCTCGCGCCGCATGAACAGGCAGTTGCTCTCTATCATGCGGTTGAACCAGCCGATCTTTGGCACATGACCCTGCTGTGGTGAACCGACCTCGAACAGGCGATAGCCGTCCTCAGGCCAGTTGATCTGCTGCATCAGGCCGTCTTCCACCTGCTGGTTATAGCCCTCCAGCACGGTATCGTTCTGGTCGCCCGGCCCCATGAAGAAGCAACGCGTCATCACCACGGGGCTCGGGTAGGCGCGAAAGGCCGCCAGGGCGTAACTGAGCACGCCGGGAGACAACAGGTGCGCGCCGTCGATCATCAGGCAGAGGACCTCGCCAGTGGACTGCACCATGCCGTAGTTCAGGGCATAGGCCGGTGACGGCGGCGGGTCCTCGAGGTAGTGGTACCGGCAGTGGCCCGGCAGCGTATCGAGGAAGCCGGGATCGGGGCGCTGCGAGGAGCCGTTGTCGACCACCAGCACTTCATAGTCCATGTCCTCCGCGCCCACCTGGTAATCGGGCGCCAGGCTCTGCAGGGTTCGCGGGATTTCCCGGTGCATGTTATGGGCCACCAGGATGACGGAAAGTTTCACGTTGGGGGTCTCCCGCACTGCCACTCGAATCAGGGTTTAAGCGCATTGTAACCCCGGCCACTCAGGGGGTATATCCCAGGGCGGCCAGGCGCTCCAGCTGCTGCGCCGTAAAGTCGCCACGCCAGTCCCGCTGCCGGTAGCGGCCCGCGGAGGCGGGTGTCCGGACCAGTCCAGCCAGTGCTTCCCGTGACGCGGCTGGCAGTTGCAGGTTCAGGAAAGACAGGATGCGGTCCAGTTCTGCAAGCGGCGCGTGGCAAAGGTCCTCGAAGCGCACTACCAGCAGCCGTCCGGGCAGGTGCCGCCCGGCATCCTCCAGTGCTTTTTCGTTGGCTGTCAGCCAGTACTCCAGCATGGATTGCGGATGCACCCTGCCCTCGTCCTGCAAGCGCAGTTCCAGCCCGAGGCGCCCGGCCCAATTCCTGGCCTGGTTCTGGTTGCCCGAATAAGCCATATCCAGTCCGTGGCGGACCAGGTGCAGGTACTGGAAGCCCGGGAAAAAGCCGCCCAGTTCAGCCAGCCAGTGAAAGGTTCCCGGCACCTTCCAGCCGGCCCGGCCAGCCAGGCCCAGGTTGGTCCGTCGTTGCAACAACAGTCGTTCGAAGGCCTGTAGCGTGTTACATACCAGCGCCTCGCGGCCGTGGCGGGCGATCATGTCGGGGTGCAACAGTTTCCGCCACGGCGGCCATTCGTAGGCGTCCCCGGCGCGATTGAGTGGCGAAGCCATGGCCACGCCGGCATCGGCCAGTATCTGCTGCAGCAGGCGGGTGGCGCTGCCTCCCACCGCACCTACCCCGATCGGGTCGGTCAGTTCGGATGCCTGGCTCGGCCCCTGGGCCAGTCGGCCCTCCATGATCTCCTGGTATGCTGACAGCATGGGTGTCGGTAACGCCTGGTCAGTCTCGGTACGGCGGGGGCGCTATGATAGCCTGCCCGGCGTCAGGGCAGCCAGCGAAACCGTTGCAGACATACTGTTTTCCGGTCGCTGAATACGATCCCCTCTGCCTCGAGGCGGCTCCTTTGGGTATACTCTCCGGCTGAACCTTCGGGGAGTGAAATTCTGCCGCTGGCATTGATGACGCGGTGCCAGGGGATACGGGTATCCGCGGGAAGGACACGCAGGGCGCGTCCCACCCGGCGGGCGGCCCCGGGCAGGCCGGCCAGCCGCGCCACGTCGCCGTACGTGGAGACCCTGCCCGCGGGGATTGCGGCCACCACCTGCCAGATCCGATGGTTCAGATCCGGTTCCTGATGTGTCACTGACAATTGCCCCCCGGGCCCTGACTTAAATGATGCAAAATCCTGTTAGCCAATCCCTGTTTGCCCGTGGCCTGTTGCTCGCCAGCTGGTTGCTACTGGCGCCGTTTGCGGCAGCCGACCGTATTCACTTTACCGACGGCGAGTCTATCACCGGCTCCCTGGTGGGCATAGAAGATGGCAAGGTGCGCTGGGCATCGGCTATCCTGGGTGAACTCCTGATAGAACAGCATCACGTGGAGTGGATTGAATCCGGGGTTCGGCACGATCTCAAGACCACCGCCAGGGAACTGAGCAACTGCTGGATGTTCGTCCAGAACGGGCGCCAGTTATTGCACTGTGACCAGGGCGTACAATCCCTCGGAGACTGGAAGCTGGTGATCAGCGCCGGTGAAACCCTGATTGGCCCGCCCGCGTTGATCCAGAAGGGCAGCGTGGTGGTGGCGGCCGAGGATGCCAGCGGCAACAACAATATCACCAAGTACAACGTCGACGCCCGTACCGAGCTGCGCTACATCGATACCCGTCACACGATCGCCGTGCGTTACCAGGAAGAGAGTGCCGAGCGGGCCACCACCCGCAATATGTGGCGTACCGGTTACCAGTACGATCAGTTTGTCACCGAGCAGTGGTTCCTGACCGGTAACGCCTTTTACGAGGAGGACGAATTCAAGGAACTGGACCAGCGCGCCTCCGCCGGTGCGGGTATGGGCTACCAGTTCCTGGAAACCAGTTACTTCAACCTGCTGGGCAAAGGCAGTCTGAACTACGTGGACGAACAGTTCAGGAACGGCGATCGGCGCCAGACGCCGGCCTTCCTGTGGAACCTGGATTTTTCCTGGATATTCAATGAGCAGGGCATGGAGTTGTACCACCGGCATGCCATGTTGCAGGCGTTCAACGACGGCAGTGACTACGAACTCACCACCGTGACCGGTTTCAAATACCCGGTGAACGGTCATTTCAGCTCGGTTATCCAGCTGGAGTACGATTACGACAACCTGCCGGCGGCGGACGCGGTCGAAAAGCGGGACCAGAAGTGGTCCATCGGCATCAATTACGACTGGTAGTTCCCGCCGGCTTGCAATGCTGCCATCGGCCCCCATATCAGTGGGGAGGAAAATACTATGCGCTTCATCCTGATGCTCCTGCCCTGGCTGGAGCTGGCGACCCTGATCAAGCTGGGTATGGAAACCAGCATCCTTACCGCCCTGTTGTATGTGTTCGCAACCCTGGTAATCGGTATCCTGTTGCTGCAGCGGCAGGGAATGGGAATGATCGAGCGCCTGCGGCAGGCCCAGGCAGGGCGCATCCTGGGCCCGGACCTGCTGCTGGACGACATGGCGGTCAGTCTCGCCGCCCTGCTGTTGATGTTTCCCGGCCTGATCTCCGATTGCGCCGCCCTGCTGGTCCTGATCGGCCCCCTGCGACGGCGGCTCGCCCGCTGGTGGCGCGGTCCCCAGCCGGAACCTTACCGCCCGGAGCAGGATCGTGGCAGCCATACCACCATCGAGGGCGATTACCGCAGGCTGGACGATTAGATATTCCATAAGTTATTGATATCACACAATTAATCATCTCCGGCCCTGCGTCCACGCCAGCCCGGCCACGCACTTGACTCACCCGCTTGCCTGACTAGAATTAGCACTCTCTTAAAAAGAGTGCTAATTCGGGCTTGAAATATATTTTCTCGCCCCCATAGACCCAGCAGTCCCCTGTTGGGGGTCGTCTTAATAATGCAAGTGGAGAGTAATACCAATGAACATCCGTCCGCTGTACGACCGCGTGGTCGTTCGTCGCAAGGAAGAGGAAGAGACCACTGCCGGAGGCATCGTCCTGCCCGGCTCTGCCAAGGAAAAGCCCAACCAGGGTGAGGTAGTTGCAGTCGGTCAGGGTAAGGCCCTGGACAACGGCGAAATCCGCCCGCTGGCTGTCAAGGTCGGCGACAAGGTGGTTTTCGGCCAGTACGCCGGCAGCAATACCATCGAGGTCGATGGTGAAGAACTGATCATCATGGGCGAGAGCGAAATCTTCGCCGTCATCGAGTAAGACCGACCGCCCCAACCGTAACCGAATAGAGTAAGGATCAAGAATCATGGCAGCTAAAGACGTATTTTTCGGAGATGAAGCCCGCTCGCGCATGCTTGCCGGCGTGAACATTCTCGCCGATGCCGTTAAGACCACCCTGGGGCCCAAGGGCCGCAACGCCATTCTGGACAAGTCCTTCGGTGCTCCCACCGTGACCAAGGACGGGGTCTCCGTGGCCAAGGAAATCGAACTGAAAGACAAGTTCGAGAACATGGGCGCGCAGATGGTGAAGGAAGTGGCATCCCAGGCCTCCGACCAGGCCGGCGACGGCACCACGACCGCCACCGTACTGGCCCAGTCCATCCTCAATGAGGGCCTGAAGTCCGTGGCCGCGGGCATGAACCCCATGGACCTGAAGCGCGGTATCGACAAGGCCGTGGCCGCTGCAGTGCAACAGATTCAGTCTGCGTCCATTCCCTGTGAAGACAGCAAGGCCATCGCCCAGGTGGGCACCATTTCCGCCAACGCCGATTCCCAGGTAGGCGACATTATCGCCGAGGCCATGGAGAAAGTGGGCAAGGAAGGTGTCATCACCGTCGAGGAAGGTTCCGGCCTTGAGAACGAACTGGACGTGGTAGAGGGTATGCAGTTCGACCGCGGATACCTGTCTCCCTATTTCATCAACAACCAGGACAGCATGAGCGTCGAACAGGAAGATCCCTACATCCTGCTGGCGGACAAGAAAATCTCCAACATCCGCGAAATGCTGCCCCTGCTGGAGCAGGTCGCCAAGGCATCCCGCCCGCTGGTGATCGTGGCCGAGGATGTAGAAGGCGAAGCACTGGCGACCCTGGTAGTGAACAACATGCGCGGCATCGTCAAGGTTGCCGCCTGTAAGGCGCCGGGCTTCGGTGACCGCCGCAAGGCCATGCTGCAGGATATCGCTATCCTGACCGGTGGCACCGTGATCTCCGAGGAAGTGGGCCTGGATCTGGAATCCGCAACCCTGGAGCATCTGGGCAGCGCCAAGCGCATCACCATGGACAAGGACAACAGCACCATCATCGACGGTGCCGGCGATGCCGACGCAATCAAGGCGCGCGTCAACGAGATCCGCGTCCAGATTGAGAACACCTCCTCTGATTACGATCGTGAGAAGCTGCAGGAACGCGTGGCCAAGCTGGCCGGCGGTGTTGCGGTAATCAAGGTTGGCGCCGCCACCGAGATCGAAATGAAAGAGAAAAAGGCCCGCGTTGAAGACGCCCTGCACGCGACCCGTGCGGCCGTGGAAGAAGGCGTGGTTGCCGGTGGTGGCGTCGCCCTCGTGCGCGCTATTGCCGCAATTGCCGACCTGAAGGGCGACAACGAAGACCAGAACCACGGTATCGCGGCGGCGCTGCGTGCCATGGAAGGTCCGCTGCGCCAGATCGTCGGCAACGCCGGTGACGAGGCCTCCGTGGTCCTCGACAAGGTACGCCAGGGCGAAGGCAACTTCGGCTACAACGCCGCAACCGGCGAGTACGGCGACATGATCGAGATGGGTATCCTGGATCCCGCCAAGGTCACCCGCACCGCGCTGGAGGCTGCTGGTTCCGTGGCCGGCCTGATGATCACCACCGAGGTGATGATCGCCGATGCACCGGAAGACAAGGCCGCTGGCCCGGGTATGCCCGACATGGGCGGCATGGGCGGCATGGGCGGTATGATGTAAGGCGGTCCCGCGTCGTATCGAAAACCCCACCAGCACGGTGGGGTTTTTTTTTGCCGGCTAATCCGGTGTACAATGGGAGCGGTTCAGTGGTAACCGCTATAACTAAAAGGGGAAAGAGCAATGATTCTCGAGTTTATCTTCAGGTGGGCGCACGTCCTGTTCGGCATCGTCTGGATCGGCATGCTGTATTACTTCAACTTTGTTCAGACCGAGTACTTCAAGGAAGCAGAGGCGGACGCCAAGGCCGACGCCATCAAGAAACTGGCACCGCGAGCCCTGTGGTGGTTCCGCTGGGGAGCGATGTTTACTTTCCTCACCGGTCTGGTGCTGTTGCACTTTATCGGCGCCATGAATAACTTCGTGGGCGGTGCACTGATCTGGATCGGCGCCCTGGCGGGTACGTTCATGTTCCTTAACGTGTGGCTCATCATCTGGCCCAAGCAGCAGATCGTATTGGGAATGAAAGAGGGCGACGGCCCCTCTGCGGCCGCCAAGGCCGGCCTGGCTTCGCGTACCAACACCCTGTTTTCCGGTCCCATGCTGCTGGGAATGCTGGGATCCAAGCACCTGTACATCGCCGACATCAGCACCGTCGGTCTGGGCGCCTGCCTGGCCCTGATCGTGCTGCTGGAACTCAACGCGCTGTTTGGCAAGACCGGACCGATGACTTCTGTAAGAGGGGTGATTCACTGCAGCATCGCGCTGGCCGCGATCATCTGGGCCCTGCTGGCCTTCCTGTAACGACAGGCCTCAGCGTTAGAAAGCCGGGCCCCGTCCCGGCTTTTTTGAATAAGAGGGACAGGTGCCTTAATTCCGAAACCCTGGGAATTAAGTCAACTGTCCCCGAAATTGGTATGTATAATTCTGTTTTGTTTTCCTGAATCCCTACGACATGGCCAGAGACGACCACGACCATATTCCCTCCATCGTTCCCAGTCGCGACACCGAGTACCAGCCCGCCCCGGGCGCTGGCAAAGGCCGCGGCAAGAGCCGCAACGGCGGGGCTTCCCGGAGCGGCGGCTCCCGGAGCGGCGGGTCACCGGGCGGCAGCTCCGGCGTCTGGGCGCGCCTGTTCATCACCGTATCACTGGTAGTAGCCGCCGTGGCCTGTGCCTGGGCCTGGCAGTTACAGGAGCAACTGCGCCAGGCGGAAGTGGAAAGCGGGCGCCAGAGCAAGCGTATCGCCGACCTGGAAGACCTGCTGTCGGACACCGACGAAACCGTCAATCAATCCAGTGCCGCGATGGGCGCCCAGTTGCGGTTGCTGGACACCGAGGTGCGCAAGCTGTGGGATGCCCGCAAGAAAAGTAATGCCAGCATCGCCGCACTTGAGAAAACTACCAAGGCAAACAGCGGACAACTGGCCACCCAGGGTAAGGCGGACAAGGACTATGCCGCCGAACTCAAGGCGCTCAAGGCGGACACCGCCAAGCTCAAGAGCGTGGCAGGCGACCTGGAGCGTCTCATGGCCAGCGCGCGCGCCAACCAGGCGGAAGTCGAGCGGGTGGCCGATACCCTAAACCGGATCAATCTCGACTACGCCAAGCTCAACAAGCGCGTGGAGGGCAACGAGGAGTGGGTGAAATCCATCAATGCCAGCCGGCGCCAGCTGAATGAGCAGATCTTGCGTCTGCAAAACGAGCTGCGCAGCCTGCAGCAGCAACCTCCCCCCGGTTGATCCATACCCCGGGCGCGCCGGCGGGAGTATAATGTCACCCCCAGCCACGCCTCACTGAAGGAATTCCCATGACCGTCATACGCCAGGACGACCTTATCGACAGCGTGGCCGACGCGCTGCAATTCATTTCCTATTACCACCCGGTGGATTTCGTCAAGGCGGTTCACGAAGCCTACGAAAAGGAACAGAATCCAGCGGCCAAAGACGCCATGGCGCAGATCCTGATCAATTCCCGCATGTGCGCAGAGGGGCATCGCCCTATCTGCCAGGATACGGGTATCGTGACCGTGTTCATGAAAATCGGCATGGATGTGCAGTGGGAAGCCGATATGTCGGTGGCGGACATGGTCAACGAAGGTGTGCGCCGGGCCTACACCCACCCGGACAACGTGCTGCGGGCCTCGATTCTGGAAGACCCGGCGGGCGGGCGCCGCAACACCAAAGACAACACCCCGGCGGTCATCCACTATGACATCGTCGCCGGCGATACCGTGGACGTGCAGGTGGCGGCCAAAGGTGGTGGCTCCGAAAACAAATCCAAGCTGGTCATGCTCAACCCTTCGGACAGTATTATCGACTGGGTGGTGAAAACGGTCCCCACCATGGGTGCCGGCTGGTGTCCCCCCGGAATGCTGGGCATCGGTATCGGTGGCACCGCGGAAAAGGCCGCGGTGCTGGCCAAGGAAGCCCTGATGGATCCCATCGACATTCACGAATTGCGCGAGCGCGGGCCGTCCAATCGGATCGAGGAACTGCGCCTGGAAATTATGGAGGCGGTGAACAAGCTGGGCATCGGCGCGCAGGGCCTGGGCGGGCTGACCACCGTGATGGATGTGAAAATCAAGGACTATCCCACCCATGCCGCCTCGTTGCCGGTGGCCATGATTCCCAATTGCGCCGCGACCCGCCATGCCCATTTCGTGCTGGACGGCTCCGGGCCGTCCCTGCAGACCCCGCCGGATATCAACGACTGGCCGGACATCACCTGGGAGGTGAGCGATCAGGTTCGCCGGGTGAACCTGGATACCGTGACGCCGGAGGAAGCCGCCCAGTGGCAGCCCGGCGATACCCTGCTGCTGTCCGGCAAGATGCTGACCGGCCGCGACGCGGCACACAAGAAGATGAAGGAGTTGATCGAGAGCGGGGCGGGCCTGCCGCCGGAAATCGACCTCAAGGGTCGTTTCATCTACTACGTGGGTCCCGTCGACCCGGTGCGCGACGAGGTGGTTGGCCCGGCGGGTCCCACCACCGCGACCCGCATGGACAAGTTCACCGACTTCATTCTCGAGCATACCGGCCTGCTGGGCATGATTGGCAAAGCCGAGCGCGGACCCGCCGGGGTCGCGGCGATCAAGAAGCACAAGGCGGTCTACCTGATGGCCGTGGGCGGTGCCGCCTACCTGGTGTCCAAGGCGATCACCGGCGCAAGGGTGGTGGCGTTTCCCGAGTTGGGCATGGAAGCCATCTATGAGTTCGAGGTCAAGGACATGCCGGTGTCAGTCGCAGTGGACGCCAGTGGCGTCTCGGTTCACGAGACAGCACCGAAAATCTGGCAGGCCAAGATCGAGGAGCAGGCGATCGAGGTCGGTTAGTGCCCGAAACCACGTTCTACTGGCACGATTACGAGACGTTCGGCGCGGACCCCTCGCGGGACCGCCCGGTCCAGTTTGCCGGCCTGCGCACCGACGTCGACCTCAACGTCATTGGCGAGCCGTTGGTGATTTTCGCCCGGCCCGCCAGCGATTTTCTGCCCCAGCCCGGGGCCTGCCTGGTGACCGGTATCACGCCGCAACAGGCCCTCGCCGAGGGTCTGCCCGAGGCGGAGTTTATCCGCCGTATTCACGCCCAGCTGGCGCGTCCCGGGACCTGTGGCGTGGGCTACAACTCCCTGCGCTTTGACGACGAGGTCACACGTTTCACCCTGTACCGCAATTTCTACGATCCCTACGGCCGGGAGTGGCAGAACGGCAATTCCCGCTGGGACATTATCGACATGGTGCGCGCCACCTGCGCCCTGCGTCCCGACGGGATCGAGTGGCCGCTGCGGGAGGACGGCCTGCCCAGCTTCCGGCTGGAAGACCTGACCGCGGCCAACGGCATTCAGCATGAGGGCGCCCACGACGCGCTGGCCGATGTGCATGCCACCATCGCGATGGCGCGCCTGGTGCGCGAGCGTCAGCCGCGGCTTTACGACTATGTCCTGAACCACCGTGACAAGCAGTCCGCACTGGCTCAGCTGGATATCGCCGCCATGAAGCCGGTGTTGCACGTATCCGGTATGTTCGGTGCTGCCCGTCACAATATCGCCCTGATCGTGCCCCTGGCGGCGCACCCGGAGAACCGCAACGAGGTGATCTGCTACGACCTGCAGGCCGACCCTGGCCCGTTGTTCGACCTGGCCCCGGAGGCGCTGCGCGAGCGCCTGTACAGCCGCGCTGAGGACCTGCCGGATGGAGAAGAACGACCCGCCCTGAAGTCCGTGCATATCAACCGCTGCCCGATCCTGGTGACGGCGAAGATGGCCGATCCGGCCACCGCGGCGCGCTTGGGACTGGACGGGGAACGCTGCCGCCGGCACCTGGCCGCCTTGCGCGACCACCGCCAGCAACATGGCAGTGCACTGGCGGACAAGCTGCGCGCCATCTATGGGCAGCGCGAGTTCACGCCGGAGACGGACCCGGACCGCATGCTTTACTCGGGGGGGTTTTTCAGTGACCGCGACCGGCGCGAGATGGATCGCCTGCGCGCCTGTGCCCCGGCGGATCTCGCCGCAACCACTTTCACCTTCGAGGACCAGCGCCTGCCGGAAATGCTGTTCCGTTACCGCGCGCGCAATTTTCCCGACACCCTGTCCGCCGGGGAGCGGGCACAGTGGGAGGAATACCGTTTCCAGCGTCTCACCGATCCTGAAGCCGGGGCCAGTATCTGTCTCGAGGCGTACCAGGAGGAAATCGAGGCCCGGCTGGCGGCGCCCGAGCTGGCCGAGCGGGACCGGGCCATCCTGCAGCAACTGCTGGAATACGGCGACAGTCTGCTGGTCTGACATTTTCCCCCGGCCCCATGGGCAGGCTACGCGGCGCACCTTATAATGGCCGGCAATAAGAGGGGCCCCCGGGCCCCGGACCAGACTGGAGTCATTCCGCATGCAGTTTGCCGGTAGTCATATCCTGTCCATCACCCAGTTTGAGCGGGCCGATGTCGAGCGTATTTTCGCCGTTGCGGATTGCATGGAACCCTATGCCCACCGGCGCCGCGTCACCAAGGTGCTGGACGGGGCGATACTCGGTTCCATGTTCTTCGAACCCAGTACCCGCACCCGGGTCAGTTTTGGCAGCGCGTTCAACCTGCTTGGCGGCGAGGTGCGGGAAACCACCGGTTTCGAACACTCGGCCATCGCCAAGGGTGAGTCCCTGTACGACACGGCGCGGGTCCTGAGTGGTTATTCCGACGCTATCGTCATGCGCCACCCGGCGGAGGGTTCGGTGGCCGAGTTTGCTGCCGCCAGCCGGGTCCCGGTACTGAACGGCGGCGACGGCAGTAATGAGCACCCCAGCCAGGCCCTGCTCGACCTGTACACCATCAAGAGTGAACTGGCGGACAAGGGCCGGGCACTGGACGGCCTGCGCATCGCCATGGTGGGAGACCTGCGCTTTGGCCGCACCGTGCACTCCCTGTGCAAGTTGCTGTGCCTGTACGATCGTATCCAGGTGGTGCTGGTGTCACCGCGGGAATTGCGGATGCCGGGTGAGATCCTGGAGGAGGTACGCACGGCCGGCCACCAGGTGCTGGAATCGGACCAGCTGGAGGAGAGTATTGCCCATGTGGATATCGTCTACTCCACCCGAATCCAGGAAGAGCGCTTTTCCAGCCAGGAGGAGGCCGACCTGTACCGCGGCCGTTTCCGCCTCAATCAGGCCATTTATACCCGCCACTGCGAGCCCAACACGGTGATCATGCACCCCCTGCCGCGGGATTCCCGTGAACACGCCCAGGAACTCGACGTGGACCTCAATGAAAACCCCAACCTGGCCATCTTCCGCCAGACGGATAACGGGGTGCTGGTGCGCATGGCGCTGTTTGCGCTGGTACTGGACGTGGTCGAGCAGGTGGACCAGCACGCCCGGGACGTCAACTGGTACACCGCGGGACGCTTCTAATGGCCTTCGAGTTACGCTTCGGGCCCGATGCCGTGCGGGTCCTGGAGGATGAGACCGTTTACAGCGGGCACTTCCAGATGCGCCGGCTGACCCTGGAGCACCGCCTGTTCGGCGGCGGCTGGGGCAGGCCGCTGGTGCGCGAACTGTTCGAGCGCGGCGACGCGGTGGGGGTGCTGCCCTATGACCCGGTTGCAGACCAGCTGGTGCTGATAGAACAATTCCGCCCCGGCGCCCTGGGCGATCGCCATAGCCCGTGGATGCTGGAACTGGTGGCGGGGATCGTCGAGCGCGGCGAAAGTGACGAGGAAGTCGTCCACCGGGAAGCCATGGAAGAGGCCGGGTGTACCCTGTCGCGGCTGGAACCCATAGCTTCCTACTATCCCAGTTCCGGAGCCTGCAGCGAGCACGTGCGGCTGTTTTGCGGCCAGGTAAGCGAGGCTGGTGTCGGCGGCATTCACGGTCTGGCGGACGAGGGCGAGGACATCCTGGTCCACGCGATGCCGCGCGCGGAGGCAATGGAGTTGCTGGCCGGCGACCGCGTGCCCAACGGTCACACGCTGATCGCACTGCAGTGGCTGTGTATTCACGGGGATAGCCTGCGCCGGCAGTGGCTGGATGCGGAAGAGGCGCGGACCTGATATGAGTGACGGTCCCGTCGCGGACAGCCAGGACAAACGGGGGAGTCTGCTGCGTTCCAGTGCCACTGTCGGCAGTGTCACCATGCTGTCACGGGTGCTCGGTCTGCTGCGCGACGTGGTGATCGCTGCCTTCGTCGGGGCCAGCGCCAACGCCGACGCCTTTTTTATTGCCTTCAAGATTCCCAATTTCCTGCGCCGCCTGTTTGCCGAGGGCGCCTTTTCCCAGGCCTTCGTCCCGGTGCTGTCGGACTACAAGGAACAGGGCAGCGCGGTGGCGGTGCGGGAGTTGATCAACCGGGTGGCGGGGGTGCTGGGGGGCAGCCTGCTCCTGTTAAGCTCGCTCGCAGTGCTGGCCGCGCCCGTGGTGACCATGCTGTTCGCCCCGGGGTTTATCAACCAGCCGGAAAAATTTGAACTCACCGCGGAACTCATTCGCATCACTTTTCCCTACCTGATGCTGATTTCCATGACCGGGCTGTGTGGTGCCATCCTCAACTCCTACGGCCGCTTCGCAGTGCCCGCTTTCACCCCGGTACTGCTCAACCTTTCGCTCATTTTCGCCGCGGTGGTGGCGTCGCCCTGGTTTGCCGAGCCGGTTTTTGCCCTGGCCTGGGGGGTATTCTTTGCGGGCCTGATCCAGCTGCTGTTCCAGCTGCCCTCGCTGTACCGCCTGGACCTGGTGCCGAGGCCCCACTGGGATACCCGCCACGAGGGCGTGCGGCGTATTCTCAAACTGATGGTGCCGGCCCTGTTCGGGGTGTCGGTCAGCCAGATCAACCTGCTGCTGGATACGGTGATCGCCTCCTTCCTGCCCACCGGCAGCGTGTCCTGGCTGTACTACTCCGATCGCCTGACCGAACTGCCGCTGGGGGTATTTGGTATTGCGATTGCCACGGTAATCCTGCCCAACCTGTCCGCCCACCAGTCGGCCGCCCGCGGGGAGGCCTTCAGCGGCACCCTGGACTGGGCGGTGCGCTCGGTTCTGTTGATCGGGGCCCCGGCGGCGGTGGCCCTGTTGCTGCTGGCCGAGCCCATATTGATCACCCTGTTCCAGTACGGCGCCCTGCAGCCGGCCGATGTCACCATGGCGGCCTTCAGCCTGCGCGCTTACACCCTGGGGCTGCTGGCCTTCATGCTGGTGAAAGTGCTGGCGCCGGGCTATTACGCGCGCAAGGATATGGTCACGCCGGTCAAGATCGGGATAACGGCCATGGTATCCAACATGGTCCTGAACGTGGCCTTCGTGCTGCCGCTTTACTATCAGTACAACCTCGGTCACGTCGGCCTGGCCCTGGCCACCAGTGTGTCTGCCTGGCTCAATGCCGGTCTGCTGTTGCGCGGCTTGCAGCGCCAGGGAGTGTACCGCTTCCAGCCGGCCTGGCGGCTGTTCGGGCTGCGCCTGCTGGCTGCCACGGGGGTGATGACAGCGGTCCTGTTGTGGCTGCAGCGTCCCGTTGACCTGTGGCTTGACTGGGGCTGGCAACGCCGTGCGCTGGAGATCAGCCTGGTTTGCTGTGCGGGGATGGCCGCCTACCTGTGTAGCCACCTGGCGCTGGGCACCCGGCTGCGGCACCTGCGCTCACCCGCGGAGCATTGATGGAAGCCAACGTCTACCAGCAATTCCTCGAGCTGGAACGTGACCACTGGTGGTTCCGCGGCCGCCGCCGCGTCTACCTGGAGTTACTGGCGGGCGAACTGGGCGAGGATCGTGGTTTGGCCCTGGACCTGGGCTGTGGCCTGGGGGGCTTCCTGCCGCCCCTGAGCGAACTCGGCTTCGAGGTGATCGCGGCGGATATGGATTTCGACAGCCTGGGTTACTGCCGGCAGCGCGGATTCGCGGCCAGCAGCCAGGTGGACTGCTACCGGCTGCCTTTTCCCGATAACAGCTTCGACCTGGTGACCCTGTTTGACGTGGTGGAACACATCGAGGACGACGGCCGGGTGCTGGCGGAGGTGGCGCGTATCCTGAAACCGGGTGGCCGGGTGATGCTCTCGGTGCCGGCCTACCAGTTCCTGTACGCCAATAACGATCGCGCCGCCCGGCACTACCGGCGCTATTCCCGCGCCAGGGTCGCAGCCCTGTTTGCGGATGCCGGGCTGGAGGTGCGGCGCAACAGCCACGCCAACGTACTGCTGTTCCCGCTGATCCTGCCGCTCGTGCTCTCGCTCAAGCTGGCGGAGACCCTGTTTCTCAAACAGAAAAAGAGCGACCACACCAACCTCAGCCTGCCCCTGCCGGACTGGGTGCATGCACTGCTTTACCGCGTGTTTGCCGCCGAACTGGTGCTGTCACGGCACGTGGATATCCCGGTCGGGCACTCCATCGCCGCCATTGCAAGCAAGCCCCGCTGAGGGCGCTTGTGATAAACTGCGGCCCTGACGACCTCGCAGGCTCCCCTGGATGAGTAACCCCCTACACATGGCAACCGCGATAGCGGATTACCTGGCGACGCGGCGCATGAAGCACATGATCGTGCACGTCACCACGGCCTGTAATTTTCGCTGTGACCATTGCTTTGTGGATTTCGAGTCTTCCAAGCGGGACATGAAACTGGCTGACTTCCAGCGCCTGGCCGCGGACAGTGATCCCCTGCTGTGGCTGGATATTTCAGGGGGGGAACCCTTCCTGCGCAAGGACCTGGCGGACATCATCTGCGCTTTCGACAGCAAGATCGTCCACATCCCCACCAATGGCTCCCTGATTCCGCAGATGATGAAGCAGTTGCGCGCGATACGGGAACGGGACGACCGCGAGATCATTATCGGTCTCAGCGTGGACGGTCTGGCGGAGACCCATGACAGCATCCGCAAGACCGAGGGCAGCTACGACCAGGTGTGGCAGGCGTTCGACGCCCTGCGCGAGCTGGACGGGGTATTCGTCAAGGTCTGCACCGTCATCAACCGCAACAACTTCAACGAGATCATTCCCCTGATGGAGGACGTGCAGAGTCGCGGCGTCGATTTTCACTCGGTGATTCTGCTGCGGGACGAGGGCAACACCATCGATCCCACCATGTCCCTGCCCACCCTGATTGAGTTGCGCGCCCTGGGCAAGGAGATGTTCCCTATCCTGGAGCGCTACGACTACGGCAAGTCCAGCCTGTCTGCCGGGATCCTGCGTAACTTTCACCGCTACCTGTGGAATACCTCGCTGGAGATTCTGGAAAAACAGACCCAGGTGATTCCCTGTCTGGCGGGGCAGAGCCAGCTGGTGGTCTATGGCGATGGCCAGGTGTCTTCCTGCGAGATGCTGCCGCCGGTGGGTAATGTAAAGGAACAGCGCCTGCCCGATATCATCCAGAGCGACGCCTATCGGGCGCAGGTCGAGATGATCCGCAACAAGGGCTGTCACTGCACCCACAACTGCGCCATGCTCGACAGTATCTTCTTCAACCCGGCCAACCTGCCGAAGCTGTTATTCAAGCCCGCCATCTGAAGCGATGATCCGCTGCTGCGTGTTTATCCCGTTCCTCGGGCGCCTGGAACAGGTGGCGGCCCTGGTGGGCCAGTTGCTGCCCCAGTGTCAACCCGACACCGCCATATTGCTGGTCAACGACGGCGGCGCGGCGGATGAGGTCGAAAGTTACCTGCAGCCCTTGCTGCAATCGGGACCGGCGTGCCTGCTGCATCACGAGGGTAACCGGGGGGTTGCGGCCGCCCGTAATACCGCCATCGACTGGTGTCGGGAGCGCGAGGTCGAGCTGCTGGTGATGGTGGACAGCGACTGCCGGGTGGATGGGGAATTTATCTCCGGCCACCGCGCCCTGCACCGGGAGCACCCGGAGGTGGCCTGCTTCGGCTGCGGCGTCGTGGGCACGGGGCGCTCGCTATGGGCGGACCTGGACCGGATTGTTTCCTGGGTGCACGCCATGCCTCTCGGAGCGGCCCATCCGGTACCTGGCCTGTACCATCTGCCCACCACCAATTTCAGTGTCAAGCTCGCCGCCCTGAATGGCATGGACCCGGTATTTGACGCCCGTCTCAACACCGGTGAGGACGCCCTGCTGATCCGGCGCTTGCGGGAACGGGGGGCGCCCGTGTGGTTTGCCCCGCGACCGCGAATTCTGCACGCGGACCGGGAGCGATTGCGGGACGTGATCGCCCACCATTACGCCTGGGGTCATCACCAGTATTTCGTGCAGCTCGGTAACAACCTGTCAGCGCGTGCCTTTAACCCGTTCTACCGGGCGCTGTTCCTCCTGATGTTCTTGCCCCTGTCGCCCCTGTACGCGCTGGCAGGCGCCAGCCTCAACCTGCTGCCCTGGCTGCGTCACCGGCCCCGCTACCTGCTGGCCTTCCCCGCTGTCTACGGTCTCTGGCTGGCAAAATCGGTGGCGGTGATGGAGGCGGCAGTCAGGCCCCGCCACTGTCTGCGTCCGCCAGTACCCTGAGGGTTGCGGTGTTTACGGTATGGGGCGCTGCGGCGCGGAGCTGCAGATTGTCCAGGCTCTCCCGGCGGCTCCAGTGCCAGAACAGGCTGATGCGAATCCGGTAGCGGTGCCGGCCGGGCCGCAGGCCCAGGGCCATCTGTGGTGCCCCGGCGAAGCTGATTTCGGCGCGCTGTGCGATGCTGGACTGTATGTCCAGGTCCAGGTAACAGGGGCGCAGGGTACAGGGATTGTCGAACCGTGCCGGGCCCAGCCGCGTTCCGCCGTCTTCGGACTTTGCGGGCGGCATCGGCAGCACGGCGCTGAACTGCTCAGCCACCTCGTCCAGGGTCGCCCAGAGCACCGGCACCTGGTCCAGTTCCACGAATTGCTCCAGGTAATTGTAGGGCAGTGGCTCCACTTCCCGGGCCAGTTTGGGCGGCAGATTCAGCGCTTTTCCCGGCCGCCGTTCGCAACTGTTGCTACTGCCCTGTCGCCGGTCCAGCCACAGGTCGAACTTCCCGATCCGGGCGCAGGGCGTAAAACGCGGGTACAGGTACTCGGCAATCAGGTAGGAGCGCAGGGCGTTGTCCACCCCGTCCAGCGCATCCCACTGGCTGTTGCGGCGAAATACCACCAGCGGCAGGCGCTGCTGCCGATACCAGCGATCCAGCTGTGCAACGGTCGCCCGCTGAATGCTGTCCGAGCTCTGGTAAATCGTTTCCATCACGAACACCGGTAACTCGACCCCGGCCAGGGCATATAGCATGGGGCCATTGGAAAAATCGTACAGGGTCTCGCCGGGCTGCAGGCTGGCGCGCAGCACCTCGCTGGCCAGATGCATTTTTTGCGCCTGGTCATCCAGCCTCCGGGTACTGTCGGTCCACCGGGGCAGCGGCCGGCCGGTGAGGGGGAACGGGTACTCCCAGGCGGGTTGGTGGCGAAAGCCGGCGTTCATCAGGTTGTGCTCCGGCCGAGGCAGCAGCGCGAAGGTCAGTGCCACGAAACCTGCGAGCAAGGGTAGCCGCCACCGCGCTGCCGGCCAGTGCGGCAGGCGCAGCAGGAACAGGAGCAGCACCAGCAGGTGAAAATAGGGCTTGAACTGGCCCTCGACCAGGGAATGACGATGCAGGGAACGCAGGGAAATGATCAGGCCCACCGCCGTCAGGAACAGGATCAGCAGGTCCAGTAACTGTGCGCTGGACCAGCTTCGGGCCCGCAGCAGTTGCGCCGCGCTGTAGCCGGCGACGAGGCAGGATGCCAGGGGCAGCAGCAGGAATTGCAGGACGAAGAGGTAATTGACCTCCTCGTAGAAATGTTCGTAGGACACCACCAGTACCTGCGCTGACAGATAGCGGGTCAGCAGCGACAGCTGGTTGGCGAAATCCGCTCCGCCCACCGTCAGACGGTAGACCAGTACGGTCACGAGGGCGAGCAGAACGCCGCTGACACAGGCCGCCAGCCAGCCGCGCCAGTCCCGTTCCGGCCAGGCCCGCAGGGTGGCCAGCACCAGGTTCCCGGCGGTGGTGGCGACTCCGAAGTCCGGGCGCCAAAGGGCCAGCAGCAGGGTCAGAGACCACTGGCGCAGCCACCAGCGGCGCTGCGCCCGGTGGTCCTCCGGCAACAGCAACAGGTGCAGGGCGGGGAGCAGCAGCGGCGTGTAATACGGCTGCACCAGATGGTAGGAGGGCAGCAGCCACAGCATCAGGAACGCGCCGCGCGGATCGAGCAGGCGGCTCAGCAGGGAGAACAGCACCAGCACGGCCAGGCCGCGCATCAGCCAGCCGAGAAAATAGCCGTTACCCCAGATAAGGCTTTCCAGTGGTGTGGCGTCATTCAACCACTGGTACAGCAGGTGCGGGAACAGGTCGAACAGGCCGTGCACCGGCAGGTAGTCGATGAAGGGCAGGGCGCCGAAATCGGCCAGCTGCTGCAGTGGCACCACCCGCTCACCCAGGTGAAACAGGTCGTAACTGCGATACGCGATGTCAGCACTGTACTGGTTGATGATGACGGAGGTGATCAACACGCACAGCGCGGCAAAGCTGACTGTCGGCCGGGCCGGCCGCCCCGCCAGGTACCACCACAGGCCCGCCAGCAGGACCTGCGCTGCGAATAACAGTTCGTGGGCCAGCGCCAGGTCAAAGCGAGAGGCCAGGGTGTAGCGCAACTCGTTGGCGCCGATAAAAAACAGCGGCGCCAGCAGCACGAGGTATTGCCCGGCTGACCACCAGGGCCGGGCGCACAGGGAGCGCATGCGTTCTGGCTGCAATCGCTGCACTGCCAGGGGCAGGCATACCAGGCCGGCCCAGCACAACCAGAACAGGACGGGCCGGTCGCCGCCGCTGTACAGCGCGATCACAGTGGCAGCCTGCCAGCTGCCCGTTAACAGATCGGGGAAGGCCTGCTCCAGGTCCAGTCGCCGGCACAACTGGTAAATGGCCAGCACCGCCAGGCACAGTCCCCCCGCCTGCCAGAACAGGTTGTCGTTGGTACGCAGCGCGAGCAGGGCGTTGCCCGCCAGGCATGCCGCCAGTAGCCAGTGGGTATTTTCCGCTGCCGGCGCCGGGCTGCCGGCGGTGGCCGCCGGTCGCAGGAACAGCGCGGTTGACAGACACAGGCAGGCCAGTATGGAGAGGATATACAGGTTGTTGCGAAAATAGGGATTGGCGTCGCGCAGCAGGGTGATACCGATGATGCGGTCCTCGAAACCGGTGAAGTGCGGTGACAACAGCAGAGTGGCGCCCAGCGCCGCCAGCGCGCAGGTGAGCAGGACCAGCCGAAGTGATAGTATCAGCCCCTGTTGTGGTTCTGCGGCCTGGGTGTCTGCGGGCACGTCGGAAATCCGTCAATTCTTATTGGAGGTTCGCAGAGTCAGCTCATGGGTGGTTTGAAACCCTACCTCTTTATCGCCAGGCCCGATCACTGGTTCAAGAACGTCTTCATGCTGCCCGGGGTCGCCCTGGCCCTGCTGATGTCTTCAGAGTCCCTGGCGGCACACTGGGTCAGTGCCCTGGTCGGCCTGGTGGCGCTGTGCCTGCTTGCGTCCGCCAACTATACAATCAATGAATGGCTGGACGCACGTTTTGACAGCCATCACCCGGTCAAAAAGCACCGGCCTACCGTACAGGGCCAGGTGCGGGCACCGTTTGTGTATCTGCAGTACACCGTCCTGCTGGCCCTGGGCCTGTACCTGGCTTCCCTGTTGCCCGACAGTTTCCTGACCTGCGCCCTGGTATTCGCGCTGATGGGCGTGATCTACAACGTGCCACCGCTGCGCGCCAAGGACGTGGCCTACCTGGATGTGTTGACGGAGGCCCTCAACAACCCGCTGCGGCTGATCATGGGCTGGGCGACCATCGTGTCAGAGCAACTGCCGCCATCCTCCATCCTGCTCTCGTACTGGATGGGCGGTGCCTTCCTCATGGGTATCAAGCGGCTGGCGGAGTACCGTTTTATCGCCGACCCGGAGCGGGCGGCCCTGTACCGGCACTCTTTTGCCCGCTATGACGATCACAAGCTGCTGCTGTCTTCCTTCTTCTACGCCCTGTGCGCCAGTTTTTTCCTGGCCATTTTCCTGATCAAGTACCGGATCGAGTTCCTGCTCAGCTTTCCCCTGTTCGCGGCCCTGTTCACCTGGTACCTGGCGCTGGGGCTGAAGGACAACTCGCCGACCCAGAACCCGGAGAAACTGTTCCGCGAGAAGCACTTCGTCGCTTTCGTAATATTTCTGGTGCTGGCCGTGGCGGCCCTGTTTGTCATTGATCTGCCCGGGTTGCGCGTGCTGCTGACCCGCCTGGACTACACTTGAGGGCAGCGCAAACGGTGGCCCGTATTCTCCCCTCCGGCATAGGCTAAGCGCCCGGTTTTCGATATACTTGCCGGCTTGTTCTGGCTGGCTTTCCCTGTACATGGAGCTTATTCGAGGTCTGCACAATCTGCGACCCCGGCACCGTGGTTGCGTGGCGACCATAGGGGCCTTCGACGGCGTGCACCTCGGTCACCAGGCCGTGATCGGTCATTTGCAGGAAAAGGCCGCTGAACTGGGCCTGCCGTCGGTAATCATCGTGTTCGAGCCCCTGCCGCGGGAGTATTTCTCACCGCTGCGGGCACCGGCCCGGATCATGAGTTTCAGGGAAAAGTTCAAGGCCCTGGAAGCCATAGGGGTGGACCGCCTGCTGCGCATCCGCTTCACCGAGGAATTGCGGGAGATGTCGGCCCAGCGCTTCGTCGACCAGATCTTCGTCGCCGGGCTGGGCGTTCGCTACCTGGTGCTGGGAGATGATTTCCGGTTCGGCGCGGATCGCCAGGGCGATGTGGCCTTTCTGCAGCGCCAGGGTAAGCGCTATGGCTACCAGGCGAACCCGACACCGACCCGGGAACTGGCAGGAGACCGGGTCAGCAGCACGCGCATTCGGCAGGCGCTGGAGGCGGGTGATTTCGGCCAGGCGGAGGCCCTGCTGGGGAGACCCTACAGTATATCCGGCAAGGTCGTGTACGGCCGGCAGCTGGGGGCTACTCTCGGTACGCCCACCGCCAACCTGCAGCTGCGACGCCTGCGGGCGCCGCTGTCGGGTGTGTACGCGGTCGAGGTCAGCGGTGGCGGGCTCGAAGCTGCCTGGGGGGTGGCCAATGTCGGGACCCGGCCCACGGTGAACGAGAGCATCGAGGCCAACCTGGAAGTACACCTGCTGGATCGTGAAATCCAGCTGTACGGTCAGCACCTGGAGGTGGTGTTCCGGCGCAAACTGCGTGACGAGCAGAAGTTCGGCTCGCTGGAGGAACTGAAAGATGGTATTGCCCGGGACATCGAGCAGGCCCGGAACTGGTTTAAGGGGCGCCCCGGCGCCTGATGAATGGACTATGAGTGACTACAAAGACACACTGAACCTGCCCAAGACGGCGTTCCCCATGAAGGCCAGCCTGGCCCAGCGCGAGCCGCAGCGGATCAAGCAGTGGCAGGAAATGGACCTGTACGGTCGTATGCGACAGGCCGGTGCCGGACGGCCAAAATTCATCCTGCACGATGGCCCGCCCTACGCCAATGGTGACCTCCACGTGGGCCACGCGGTGAACAAGATCCTGAAGGACATCATCGTCAAGTCCAGGACGCTGGCCGGTTTCGACGCGCCCTATGTGCCCGGTTGGGACTGCCACGGCCTGCCTATAGAACTCAACGTCGAGAAAAAGGTGGGCAAGCCCGGGGTCAAAGTGAGCCCCACGGATTTCAGGCAGAAGTGTCGCGAATACGCCGCCTCGCAGGTGGACGGTCAGCGTGCGGATTTCGTACGCATGGGAGTGCTGGGGGACTGGGCCGACCCGTACCTGACCATGGACTTCCACTTCGAGGCCGATATCGTGCGCACCCTTGGGCGCATCGTCGACAATGGTCACCTGCACAAGGGCTTCAAGCCGGTGCACTGGTGCACTGACTGCGGTTCGGCGCTGGCGGAGGCCGAGGTAGAGTACAAGGACAAAATTTCCCCGGCCATCGACGTGGCCTATCGGGCACTGGATCCGGAGGCGCTGAACAAGGCCTTCGGCAGCCATTACCCGGGTGAGATTGCCGTGCCCATCTGGACCACCACCCCCTGGACCCTGCCGGCCAGCATGGCGGTGAGCGTGCACCCGGAACTGGAATACCTGCTCATCGAGGGCGCGGGGCGCGCTCTGGTGGTGGCAGCCGAACTGGCAGAAAGCTGTGCCAGGCGTTTCGGTCTGGACGCGGTGACCGTGCTGGGCCGATGCAAAGGCGCGGCGCTGGAAGGCCAGCGTCTGCAGCACCCCTTCCTCGACCGGGCGGTGCCGGTGCTGCTCGGCGAGCACGTCACTACCGAGGCCGGCACGGGTGCTGTGCATACGGCTCCCGCCCATGGTCAGGAAGACTTCGTGGTGGGCAGTCAATACGACATCGAAGTCCACAACCCGGTAGGCGGCAACGGCGTGTTCCTGCCCGACACCGAGTTTTTTGCCGGGCAGCACGTCATGAAAGCAAACCCCGCCATCGTGGAACTGTTGCGCGAGCGCTCTGTGCTGCTGCATGAAGAGCCCTACGAGCACTCCTATCCCCACTGCTGGCGGCACAAGACGCCGATCATATTCCGTGCCACTCCCCAGTGGTTTGTCAGCATGCACCAGAACGGCCTGCTGGACGGCGCCAAGGCGGCGGTGGAGCAGGTGCAGTGGTTGCCCGAGTGGGGCAAGGCCCGCATCGACGCCATGCTGGTGAATCGGCCGGACTGGTGTATTTCGCGCCAGCGCACCTGGGGTGTGCCGATCACCCTGTTCGTCAATCGCCACAGTGGTGACCTGCACCCGCGTACCGCAGAGTTGATCGAGCAGGTTGCGCAGCGTATCCAGGCCGCCGGCATCGACGCCTGGTTCGACCTCGATCCCGCGGAACTGCTGGGAGATGAGGCGGAGGAGTACGATAAGGTCACCGATACCCTGGATGTGTGGTTCGACTCCGGTGTGACCCACGCCTGCGTCCTGCGCAAGCGCGAGGGCCTGGGGGCCCCCGCGGACCTGTACCTGGAAGGCTCGGACCAGCATCGCGGCTGGTTCCAGTCCTCGTTGCTGACCGGCATCGGTGCCTTCGGTGAGGCCCCCTATCGCACCGTGCTGACCCATGGCTTCACCGTCGACGGGCAGGGGCGCAAGATGTCCAAGTCGATCGGCAACATTGTTCCCGCGGCCAGGGTGATGAACGACCTGGGCGCCGACATCCTGCGTTTGTGGGTCGCGGCGGCCGACTTCCGGGGCGAAGTGGCGGTGTCCGACGAGATTTTCAAGCGCACGGCCGATGCCTATCGCCGCATCCGCAATACCGCCCGTTTCCTGTTGTCCAACCTGAATGGATTCGATCCCGCTACCGACGCCCTGGCGCCGGCAGACATGCTGTCCCTGGACCGCTGGGCGGTGGATCGGGCGGCGCAACTGCAGGAAGAAATCGTGGCGGCCTACGACACCTACCAGTTTCACCAGATTTACCACAAGGTGCACAATTTCTGCGCCAATGACCTCGGCGGTTTCTACCTGGATGTGATCAAGGACCGGCAGTACACCACCCGGGCTGACAGTGCGGCGCGACGCTCCGCCCAGACCGCCATGTACCATGTCGGCGAAGCCCTGGTGCGCTGGATAGCGCCCATTCTCAGTTTTACCGCCGAGGAAATCTGGGAAAACCTGCCCGGGCAACGCGAGGACTCTGTTTTCCTGGACCAGTGGTACCGCGGCCTGTCGCTGCTGCCCGCGGACGAGCCCCTGGGCCGGGATTTCTGGCAGCGCGTCATGGCGGTGCGGGGTGCGGTGAACCGGGAAATGGAGGTGTTGCGGGCCGAGGGCGCCCTGCGCGGTTCCCTGGACGCCGAAATTAACCTGTATTGTGATGACGCCCTGCGGGCCGACCTGGAGCGGCTCGGTGAGGAACTGCGCTTCGTGCTGATCACGTCGGCCGCGCGCCTGCAACCGCTCGCTGCGGCGCCGGCCGAGGCCTCGGAGAGCGAGGTGCCCGGCCTGAAGCTGCACGCCTCGGCCAGCGACGAGGAAAAATGCGAACGATGCTGGCACCGGCGGCCGGAGGTGGGCCAGATCGCCGCCCACCCGGGCCTGTGCCAGCGCTGCGTGGAGAATGTCGATGGTGACGGTGAGCAGCGCCGTTTCGCGTAGCGGCCCGGCCGCCCTGCGCTGGTACGCCCTGGCCCTGCTGGTGGTGGTGCTGGATCAGTACAGCAAGCATCTGGCGAGCACCCTGCTGGATTACGGTCGACCGGTGGAAGTCTTTTCGTGGTTCAATCTGACCCTGCAGCACAACACCGGTGCGGCGTTCAGCTTTCTCAGCAGCGCGGGCGGCTGGCAGCGCTATTTTTTCAGCCTGGTGGCCTGCGTGATCAGCCTGGTACTGGTAGTCTGGCTGTACCGGCTGCCGCGCGGCCAGTGGTTGCTGGCCCTGTCGCTGGCCCTGATCCTGGGCGGTGCCCTGGGTAACCTGTGGGACCGGTTGGCGCTCGGCTATGTGGTGGACTTCATCTCGGTCCACTACGGCGGCCGCTACTTTCCGGCGTTCAACCTGGCCGACTCGGCGATTTCGGTCGGTGCCGCCTGTATGTTGCTGGACAGTTTCAGGTCCAGGGAGCGGGAGAACGCCTGATGAATGACAGCCAGATCGCCGTGGGCGAGGGAACCCGGGTGTACCTCAACTTTGCCCTGAGCCTGGAAGACGGGTCAGAGGTGGACTCCAATTTCGGCGCCGAGCCAGTGGCCTTCGTGTTCGGCGACGGCAGTTTGTTGCCTGGCTTCGAGCGTCAGCTGATCGGCATGTCGGCCGGGGAACGGCGCCTGTTAACGGTGCAGCCGGAAGATGCCTTCGGGCAGCCCAATGACAACAACCTGCAGGCAATCTCCCGCGACCAGTTCGACGCGGACGAAGAGTTGGCGGTGGGACTGGTTTACTCCTTCGCCGATGCCAGCGGTGCGGAACTGCCCGGCGTGGTGATAGGGATCGACGAGGAGCAGATCACCGTGGATTTCAATCACCCCCTGTCCGGTCGTACAATCCTGTTCGACGTCCTGATACACCGGGTCGAACCGGCGGAGCTGCACTGATGGACATCAATCTGGCCAACCCCCGGGGATTCTGTGCCGGTGTGGACCGGGCAATCGATATCGTCAATCGGGCGCTGGAAGTGTTTGGCAGGCCCATCTACGTGCGCCACGAGGTTGTCCACAACAAATTCGTGGTGGATGACCTGCGCCAGCGTGGTGCGGTTTTTGTCGATGAACTCGACCAGGTTCCCGATGATCGAATCGTGATTTTCAGCGCTCACGGTGTCTCCCAGGCGGTGCGCCAGGAGGCGGCTTCCCGCGGTCTGAAGGTGTTTGACGCGACCTGCCCGCTGGTCACCAAGGTACACATGGAGGTGGCGCGTTACAGTGCCGATGGCCGCGAATGTATTCTTATCGGTCACCGCGGACACCCGGAAGTCGAGGGGACCATGGGGCAGTACGATACCGCTGCCGGTGGCGAGATCTACCTGGTGGAAGATGAACAGCAGGCCGCTAAGCTCGAGGTCCGCGACCCGGAAAGCCTGTCCTACGTGACCCAGACCACGTTGTCAGTGGATGATACCGCCCGGGTGATCGACGCCCTGCGGGCCCGCTTTCCCCACATCCAGGGTCCGCGCAAGGACGACATCTGCTACGCGACCCAGAATCGCCAGGACGCGGTCAAGAGACTGGCCGCGGACTGTGACCTGGTGCTTGTGGTCGGCTCACCGAACAGTTCCAATTCCAATCGCCTGCGGGAGCTGGCTGAGCGCATGGGCAGTGAGGCGTACCTGCTCGACAGCGCCGCCGACATCCGCGTCGAATGGTTGCAGGGCAAGCAACGTATCGGGGTGACGGCAGGTGCATCTGCCCCCGAGGTGTTGGTCCAGGAGGTGCTGGACGGGCTGGTCGCACTGGGAGCCAACGCGCCGGTCGAGCTCGCCGGGCAGGCTGAAAATATTACATTCTCGCTGCCACGGGAGCTGAGAATCGACGCCGTCAACCTGTAGCAGCTGCTGCCCGCGCGGGCCACCCGTCGCAGTCTTGTCATCTCCGCCGGCCAAATGCGGGCAATTCCAGCCAGATACTGGCACTCCTCCTGATATCCATTAGCCTCCTGCATACAGGGAGGTAAGCCGTGGACAGGAAGTCTGTAACCGGCGGCGGGCGCGGCCTGACGCTGCTTGAATTGTTGATCGCACTGGCGGTGCTGGCGGTGTCACTGACCACGGTGGCGCCCGCGTTCAGCAAGCTCGGACACAGCATCCGCCTGGGGCGCGAGGCCGGGCGCCTGGTGGAGGCCCTGAACCTGGCCCGCAGCGAGGCGATCCTGGCGCGGGAGACGATTGCCCTGTGCCCCTCGGATAACGGCGCACCGCCCCGGTGTGGCGGGGACTATCGTTCCGGTTGGCTGGTTTACCGCCCGGCCAGTGACGATCCTGGCCAGATCCCGCAGGCGGAAGATCTCATCCGCCGGTTCGACGGCCTGCCACCAGGCTACCGGGTGAGCAATCGCGCGGGCACCCGGGTGCCCGATGAACGCCTGACCTTTTACCCGGACGGCAGCAGCCGGCGCAGCCTGGGGTTTCTGTTCTGTCCGCCCGCGGGAACCTCAGCTCCGCCGCTGGCCGTGGTTCTCAACAACGTCGGTCGACCGCGACTGGCCTGGAACGATGGCAGCTGCCCGGAGGAGGTACTGTGAGGCCCCGGACCAGGCGACCCCGGGTACGCGGAGCCGGGCTGGTCGAGGTGGCGGTCGCGCTGCTGATGCTATCGCTGGCGACCGTGGGACTGGTGGGGCTGCAAACAGCAGCCCGGCAGGCGGCGCTGGAAGCCAGTCAGCGCACCGAGGCGGTGGCCCTGGCGACCGACATGCTGGCGCAACTGCGGGCCAACTCGCGTTCCCTGGCGAGCTACAGCGGCGACGTCCCGGTGCTGGGCCAGCCCCCGGAGTGTGACGTGGCCTGTGACCCCGGAGAGATGCTTGCCTGGAACCGGTATCGCTGGGGACTGGCGCTGTACGGTCCGGGCAGTGGGCTTGCCACACCGGCGGCCTGCCTGGATTTTGGCGCTGAGCTGGCCCGGGTCGTGGTGAGCTGGGAGGCAGCCTACGCCCTCGGCGACACAGGTGAGGGCCTGGACTGCGGGCGGGGCGGCACGGACCCGCAGCGGCGACGTGCCGTGGCACTTGAAACCCATATACGGGGCGGGTGACGCATGGCCGGGATATTGCAGCGGGCGAGAAGTGGATTCACGCTGGTGGAGCTGCTGGTCGCACTGGTGATCGGTTCCGGCCTGAGCCTGGCGGCTTCGACCTTCCTGCTGTACAGCAAACGGGCCTTTGTGCAGGACCAGGAAGCCCTGCGAATGCAGGAAAACGGCCGCTACGCCCTGCGCCTGCTCAGCCGGGAATTGCGGATGGCAGGATTCGCCGGGGTGGCTGCCGGGCAGCGACAGCCGGTGCCGTCCCTGACGGGCAGCCCCTGCTTCGACGTACTCCTGGATATGACCGCGGGGCTGGTTCATCTGGACGATGTCGACAGGTTGGGCCACCCCACGACCGGGGGGGACGCACTTCCAGATGATTGCCTGCCGGCCACGGGCCTGGTAGCCAGCAGCGACGTGCTGGTCGTGCGGCGCGTGATGGACCGTCCTCACCGCCGCAACAGTGAAACATTCCAGGTCCCGGCCAAGGGAGAAGTCTTCCTGCAGCTCCCGCCGGACGACGGGCTGCCGGTCCTGGACTACCACCGAGCCGGGGTGCGCAGCGGGTGGGATCTGTGGCGTTATCACCCGCAGGTATTTTTCATTCGCAATTATTCCCTGGCAGTCGGGGACAATATTCCGGTTTTGTGCCGCCGGCGCCTGTCTCCCACCCGAGCCGCCCTGGCGCCAACCGAGTGCCTGGTGGAGGGAGTCGAGCAACTGCAACTTGAATTCGTGCTCGACAAGGACGGCGACGACCAGGCCGATGCCACGGCGCAGGCACCCGGACCGGAGGACCTGGAGCGGGCAGTCGCCGTTCGAATTGCGCTCATGATGCGCAGTGTCGGGCAGGTCGCCGACCGGGACCTGCCCCGGGATATGTCCTTCGCTGGCCGTCGCGTGTCCCATGCCGATCGCCACCTGCGGCTCGCGTTGGAGAGTTCGGTCCTGCTGCGCAATGTCAGGGTTCAGGCGTTATGAGGGAGGATGCGCTGAGACAACAGCGGGGAATGGTCCTGGTTCTGAGCCTGGTTTTCCTGTTGCTCTTTGCCGTCATCGCCGCAGCCCTGCTGCAGAGCGGGCAGTTGGAGTTGCGCATGGCCGGGAACAGCGAGTCCGTCATCCGAGACAGGCAGCGCGCGCTGGCCGTGCTGGAACTGCTGCTGGAACAGCCGGGGATATTCGCGGCCCGGGAACGGCAGGGCTACCGGTTTTGTGCCCCGGGGGACCCGGGACCGGGTTGCGACGAGTTCAGCCTGTCACCGGTCAGTGTGTTGCCCGTGGCACTGCAGCCTGCCAGTGCCCGTATCGAACGCGTAGGTCCCCTTGCCGTTACGCTGCCCGCGATGCATGAAGCCCTGGCGAGTAGCGCGGTTGCTTTTGCCGCCACCCGTTTCGAACTGTGGGTCGCAACGGGGGAGATTGGACAGCGGCGCACGGAACTGGCCCAGGGTGTCATGCGGCGGGTCCCCGGAGTTGCGCCGTGAACGCGACCGCCAGGCTATGGCTGGCTGTGCTGGCGTTGGTATTGCCGCGGGTCGGCCAGTCTGACGATATCGACATGTTCCTGCAGGCCGCCGGTGGCGAGCGGGCGGTCGCCCGGGTGGTGTTGATAGTGCCCGGCCTGCCGGAGGATAGGGCAGAGGACCTGGTGTCTGCCCTTGCTGCGGGCCTGGAGCGACTGGCTGCCAGGGCAGAGGCGACCGCGCAGCAACCACAGGTCGCGTTGATCGGCGGGCAGCCGGAACCGCGCCTGCTGGTTCCCTTCGGTCCGCTTGTGGCGGTCGACCACCGGCAGGCGATCATCGGGCAACTCGCCGGGCTTCCACCGTTGCTGGCCGATCCCGTGTCCGGCGAACTGCCGGACTATCCGCTGGCCGCGGTGTACCGGGAAATCGAGGACTACCTCCTGGGGCGTGCCGAATACAGCGCAAACACGTTGCCCGTGGGAGCGAACGAACGCTGCGTCCCGCTGCACCTGGCTCACCTGGTCGCGGGTCCGACAGTGGCTACCCTGCCAGGCCTGGAACTGCCGGCGGGGGTCAGCGTCGTGCGCGCTTTCTTCCTGGCACTCAAAACAATGCCGGAGCTGGACCTGCTGGCCCGGCAGGGTGGAACCCTGGCCGCCCTGGACCTGTTCCAGCCGGACCTGTTGCCGGCGGCCCTGGAGACCGTGTTCGCCCACTGGCGCGAGGCCAAATCTGTGGTGGCGGGCGTGTCCCGGGTCGTCGATCAGCGGGACAGGGGGCACTGGCTGGAGCCGGTTTTCATGGCGCTGTATCGACCCGGAGTGACCCCGCGCTGGTCCGGTAACCTGAAAAAGTTGCAGCTACCGCCGGATGGCAGCGGGGCATTGGTCGATGCCCTCGGTGCCGGTGCGCTGTCGCCTGCCACCGGCAGGCTGTTGCCGGAGGTACTCAGTTTCTGGACTGACCCCGGGGAGCGCGACGTACAGGCCTTCAACCCCGCCCGGGGAGAGGTTCGCGGTCGCGACGGGGACTCCGTAGAGCGCGGTGGTGCGGGTCAGCGCATTCCCGGCTTTCCCGCGGATAGGCCGCCCCTGGCCAACGCTGACCCCGGTGCGCGGCAGCTGTTCACGGAGGACCCGGACAACCCCGGGGGGATGCTGCCCCTGGATGCGGGAGCCGCGATCCCGGCCCTGTCGCCGTTCCTGGATCCGGGGGATGTGCTGGACGACGCGGATGAGCGGCGCTTGCTGGCGTGGATACGGGGCCTGGACAGCTATGACGAGGACGGCGACGGGCAACGGCAGGACGCGAGGCCCTGGCTGCTGGGCGATGTCATTCACTCCCGGCCTCTGGTGGTGAACTACGGCGCCCGGGAGGGCAGTGGTTACAGCGCGGCCAACCCGGATATCCGCGTCTACTTCGGCTCGAATGACGGCCTGCTGCGGGGGGTGGTCAATACCTACCCGGACGGTCGACAGTCGGGTACGGAAGCGTTCGCCTTCCTGCCCCTGGAACTGCTGGACCTGCAGGCATCACTGGCCGGTAACCGGGTGAGCGACGGCCCTCCGCATCCCTACGGCCTGGATGGGGAGCCGCTGGCCTGGATAAAAGACCTGGACCACGACGGCAACATCGAGCCGTCGGCGGGGGACGGGGTCTACCTCTATATCGGGCAACGCCGCGGGGGCAGCACGCTGTACGCACTGGATGTCAGCGATCCCGACAGTCCCCGCCTGATGTGGAAACTGGACGCGGGCACGCCGGGTTTCGAACAGCTCGGCCTGGGCTTTTCAACCCCGCGGTTGGCGCGACTCGATATCGGCGCCGGCCAGCCGGTGATGACCCTGCTGTTTGCCGGTGGCTACCATGGCGGCTGGCGGGATGGACAGCCCCTGGGCAAGGACGCGGGCCGGGGGGCTGACCCGGTTGGCAACGCCATTTACGTGGTAGATGCGCAGAGTGGCACGTTGCTGTGGCGGGCGGTGGGTCCCTCGGATCGTCCGATATCGACGGGCGCCTGGCGGACCCTCCCGGTAGCCGCCATGATCCACAGCATTCCCTCGCCGCTCACACCGGCGGACGGCGACGGTGATGGTGTGGTGGACCGGGCCTACGTGGGAGACAGCGGGGGTCGCCTGTGGCGGCTGGAACTCACCCAGGCCGCATGGCTGAGCGAAGGGGAGCTGCCCGCCACGCAGCATTGGCGGATGGCTTTGCTGGGCGATTTTGGCGGCGCGGGAGGCGAGGACCGGCGCTTCTTTCACGCCCCGGATTTTGTTGCGGCTCGCGACGACAGCGGCGCCTATGGCGGCGTTTTGCTGGCGTCCGGAGACCGGGCCCATCCCCTGGAGCGGGAGGTGCAGAATTACCTCTACCTGGTCAAGGATCGAGTCCCGGTCACAGGTATAAACGGCACGGTGCCGGTCCCCGAGACCCTGGATCAGGCCTCCCTGCCAGACGTCACCGCACTCTGTGCCACGGACAGTGACCTGCCCTGCCAGCCACCGGACCTGGCCATGGGCTGGCGCCTGCGGTTGGAGGGGGAGGGTGAGAAAGCCTGGTCATCGGTGCTTACTGTTTCTGGCGTGGCAGGTTTCAACACTTATCGGCCGGCCCCGCTTGCGGGCGAGAGTTGTGCGTCGCCCGAGGGCGCCGGTCGCAGCTATATGGTTTACCTGGCAGATGGCCGGTCAGCCACCTCCGCGATCCACAATATCAACCTGCCGGATATCGGCACGCGTTATATCGAGGCCACCGAAGGCCCCCCGGCAGCGCAACATCCCACTGAGCGCGGTCTGTTGCTGCCGGGCCGGGGCGCGGGCGGCAAGACAGAAGTGGAGCTGCCGGGTCCGGTGCTGTGGCTGGAATCCTGGCGGGAAATCGGTGTCGACACCCTGTAACAGGGCCGCAGCCAGGGATACCGGTCATACCCTGGTGGAGCTGCTGCTGGTGCTGGTGCTGGCGGCCGTGCTGCTGGTCGTGGCTATACCCGGCTACCAGCAGGTGCAGTTGAAAAGCCGGCGCAAGGTGGCAGCGGGAATGCTGCTGGCTCTGGCATCGCGTCAGGAGGCCTTTCTGCGCAACTACCAGCGCTACGCGGCCTCGATGGCAGAACTGGGCTTCCAGGACCCCTTGTATATTGACTCCATGGCCTCGACGGCTACCGCGTCGCGGGCAACCTACCGGCTGGACCTGCTGCAGGTCGAGGGGAGATACACGGGCGTTCGCGCCGTCGCGGTCAATGCACAGGGCGCTGACAGATCGTGCAGGGAACTGGTACTGGGAGCCAGTGGCGAGCGGCTGGCCGTGGGTTCAACGGGCGAATCGAACTACGCTTGCTGGCAATGAGGTCAGTCCTCCAGGTTGAGCTTCTTGAGGCGATAGCGCAGGCTGCGAAAGCTGATTCCCAGCAACTGGGCGGTTTTGGTTTTGTTCCAGCGTGACTCCTCCAGCGCGGCACTGATGATCTGCCGTTCCACGTCTTCCAGGTACCCCTCCAGATCGCCATAGGCATCGCGCAGGGACAGGGGTTGCGCTTCGGCATCGCCCGGTGATGCAGGTTGTTCCCCGGGTGGCGGCGTGCGTTCCTTCAGGCTTGACAGTTGCAGGTCACTGGCGGTGATCCTGTTGTCCTCGGACAGGGCGAGCGCGCGTTCCAGAATGTTCTCCAGCTCCCGCACGTTGCCCGGGAAGTGGTAGGCTGACAGGGCGGCCAGCGCTGATGAATCCAGTTGCGCCTCGCCGCCGCCCTCTTCCCGCGCGATATGGCGGAGAATATGTTCAGCCAGCGCTGGCAGGTCCTCCAGCCGTTCCCGCAGGCTGGGGACGTGGATGTCGATCACGTTGATTCGATAGTACAGGTCGTTACGAAAGCGGCCCGCCGCGACCTCCGTCGCCAGGTCCTTGTGGGTGGCGCTCAGGACGCGCACGTCGGTGGGCTGTTCCTCGCTGGCACCGACCGGGCGCACGGTTTTTTCCTGGATGGCGCGCAACAGCTTGACCTGCATCGGCAGCGGCAGGTCGGCCACTTCGTCGAGGAACAGGGTGCCGCCCGATGCAGCCTGGAACAGTCCCACCTTGTCCTGGCTGGCCCCGGTGAAACTGCCTTTCAGGTGACCAAATAATTCGCTTTCCATCAGTTCGGGAGGGATCGCGCCGCAGTTGACCGCGACGAAGGCCCCGGCGGCGCGTGGGCCGTTATTGTGAATCAGTCGCGCCACCACTTCCTTGCCGACGCCCGATTCGCCCTGTATGTGCACTGGCGCCTGGCTGCGGGCCAGTTTGGTAATCTGCCGGCGCAGCTGTTGAATCGCCGGGGCCTGGCCAATCAGGTCTGCGTCTACCGCGTGTTCCGCGGCGGCGGTATCGTCGGCCAGTTGCAGCGCCGATGTCACCAGACTGCGCAGGCGATCCAGTTCAATGGGTTTGCTGATGAAGTCGAAGGCACCCGCTTTAAGCGCCTGGATGGCGGTTTCCACGCTGCCGTGGGCGGTGATCATGGCCACCGGGATGTGGGCGAAATCCTGTTGTATGAATTCCACCAGGCTGATGCCGTTGCCGTCCGGCAGGCGCATGTCTGTCAGGCAGAGGTCGGGTTGCAGCGCCGCTACCTGTTCCCGCGCCTCTCCCAGGGTGGCGGCGCTATGAGTCTCCAGGCCCATGCGACCCAGGGTGATTTCCAGCAGTTCGCGGATATCGGGCTCGTCGTCGACGATCAGTACAGATTGTTCACTCATTTTGACGCTCTGGTTGGCACGTGGATGCTCTAGTTTGCGCGCTGGTTCAGGGCAATCCTGAAGCAACTTTCTCCCCGCTTGTTTTTGCGGTAACTCAGGTGGGCGTTATTGACCTCACACAATTCCTTGCACAGGTACAGTCCCATCCCGCTCCCTTCCGGCACCGTGGTGAAGAAGGGTTCAAACAGCTTGGGCTGGTCCTGTTCCGGCACCCCCTCGCCGGCGTCTATGACGTCCACCAGGCACTGGTGCGTGGCAAAATCCATGCTGACCTCTATGCGAGCCGTTTCCCTGCCGGTGGCCAGTTTACTGTGCCTCAGGCCGTTATCCAGCAGGTTGGTGAATACGCGCTGCAGGTTTTCAGGATCGAATTCCACCAGTAGCTCACGGTAATCGCATTCGATGGTGATACTCGCGTCGCGGTGCAGGGTTTTCAGGTAGCCGGCAACAAATTCTTCCAGCCAGTCCCCCAGCAGCAGGTACTCAGGCCGCGGCGGCTCGCGACGGGAAATCTGCATGACGTTCTCGATAATCTGGTTCACGCGGTCACAATGGCTGAGGATGATATCCGCCATACGCCGGTCCGGGTCGGTGAGTTGGTCCGATTCCCGCAGCAATTGTCCGGCGTGACTGATCGCGCCCAAGGGGTTGCGAATCTCATGGGCGATGGACGCTGTCAGCCTGCCGAGGGAGGTCAGCTTGAGGGACTGGGCGTGCTGGGTAATGGGGGAGTAGTCCTCTACGAACACCAGGCTGTCGCCTCCGCTACTGGGCTGAAGCTCGCGAAAATGGGCGATGACTTCCGGCGCCGAGTCTATGATGGTGATGGGCCGGGCCCGATGCAGGCCTGTTTTCTGCCAGTTTTCGAACTGCAGCGCCAACTCCTCGCTGTAGTCCTTCAGTTGGCGGCCGTGCTCCATGGTGATGGGCCGGTCGGGAGCCAGCAATCCGGAGGCGGCCTTGTTCATGACCCGTACCGTGCCCTGGTCGTTGACCAGCAGGATGCCCGTCTCCATATGCTGGACGATTTGTTCATTGAGTCGCTGCAGGTTATACAGGTCGGAGGCGCGGGTGAGCGCCAGTTCTTCGGCCCGGCCGAGCCGGCTCGCCACCACCTGGATCATGAGCGAGACCGCAAACAGCAGTCCGCCCAGCAGGCCGGTTGGAAACAGCGCGGTGATTTCGAGTATACCGATACTGATCAGGCGTACGGTATCGCCGAGGACCGCGATCACACTGAGCGCCGCCACTAGGGTCGCCAGGGTGCGGTTGGTAATCAAAACCGCGCCGGCGGCCACAGGGACGATGAGCAAAATGGGCAGGCCACTGGCCATACCCCCGGAGCTGTCTGCCAGCACGGTGATGGCGGCGATGTCCACCAGGAAAACCAGGAACATCAGGTCCTGGTTGTGGTTAAGCCTGGCTGCCAGGGAGCCCATCAGGGGGATACTCGTGGCCAGGTAGAGCAGGGCCACGGAGACATAAAGCGTGGGATTCAGCACGCTCATGAATTGCCGCGTGTTGGGACTGATCAACATGATCAGCAGGACGATAGACAACAGGCTGCGATAGGCGACATATATACGAAACAGCGCCAGGTTTTGCTGTGGCTGGTTCCGGGTGCCCGGTTTGGTCAGGATTGCTGGGCGGTTCACGTGGCGTATTTTCTTCTGGTCGCAAGCCGTTATCACATCCAGTGTATCAGGCATCTGCCGCGGGACGCCAAACCTCGACGCCCGGGACTGGCTTAGTGGCAGCGTTTGCCGGAAAATAGCGCCTCCTGTATTACGGACCCCGGACAGCCATGACCAGCCTGCACGTACTTATGGCCCAGATGAATACCCTGGTTGGGGACTTCGAGGGCAATACCGCCGCGATCATCGACACCATCCAGCGCGCCGAACGGGAACATGCGGTGCCGGTGGTGGTGTTCCCGGAACTGACCATTTCCGGATACCCCCCGGAAGACCTCTTGCTGCGCCCCAGCATCGGCCCGCGGGTCGAGCGCTCGCTGCAGGCGATCTGTGAGGCCATGAGCGGGCCCGGCTACGCGGTGGTGGGTTATCCGCGCCGGGAGGGCAGCGCTTTGTACAACGTGGCGGGGGTGCTGCATCGCGGCGAAATTGTCGCCGAGTACCGCAAGCAGTGCCTGCCAAATTACCAGGTATTCGATGAAAAGCGCTATTTTACCGCGGGCAGTGCCCCCTGTGTGGTGGACATCGAGGGCGTGCCTGTGGGTATTACCATTTGCGAGGACATCTGGGAGGCGCAGCCGACCGCGTTGGCGTCAGAGTCCGGTGCAAGGCTGCTGATCAATATCAATTCCTCACCCTATCACCGCGGCAAGCGCAGCGAACGCTGGGATCTGGTGTCGCGGCGCGCGCGCGAGGGCGGGCTGCCCATCGTGTATGTCAACCAGGTCGGCGGCCAGGACGAACTGGTATTCGACGGCGGTTCCTTCGCGGTGTCTGCAGAGGGTGACGTGCGTGCGGCCGCGCCGAATTTCGTGGCGGGAGAATTCTGGCTGCAACTGGTAGTAGAGGACTCCACCGTGACCGTTCCGCCACAGGAGGTGGCCACCCCGCTGGAAGAGTTGGAGAGTGTGTGGCAGGCCCTGGTCCTGGGTGTGAGGGACTACGTCACCAAGAACCGGTTCCCGGGGGTCGTGCTCGGTCTTTCCGGGGGCATAGATTCGGCCCTGACGCTGGCTGTGGCGGTGGAGGCACTGGGACCGGAGCGGGTGGAGGCAGTCATGATGCCGTTCCGCTACACCTCACAGATGAGCGTGGAAGACGCCGCGGAACAGTCGAACACGCTGGGCGTGAGGCACAAGGTGATCTCCATCGAGTCGATCTACGAGGCGTTCATGGCCAGCCTGGCGGAAGAATTCAAGGGTACGGAGCCGAACACCACGGAGGAAAATCTGCAGGCCCGTTGCCGCGGTGTGCTGTTGATGTCCATATCCAACAAGAAGGGCTACCTCGTTCTGACCACCGGCAACAAGAGTGAAATGGCGGTGGGTTACTCGACCCTGTACGGGGATATGGCCGGCGGTTTTGATGTGTTGAAAGATGTTCCAAAGACCCTGGTCTTCGAACTGTGCCGATATCGCAATACCCTGGGGCCCTGTATCCCGCAGCGGGTGATCGATCGTCCGCCCAGCGCCGAACTGGCACCCGGACAAAAGGACGAGGACAGCCTGCCGCCCTATGACATCCTGGACCGGATACTGGAGCTGTACGTGGAGCAGGACTACAGTGCCGAAGCGATCATCGCTGAGGGGATGGAGCGGGAGCAGGTGTGGCGCGTGGTGCGGCTGGTGGACCTGAATGAATACAAGCGCCGCCAGGCGCCCATCGGGGTGCGGATTACACGCCGCGGCTTTGGCCGCGACAGACGCTATCCGATCACCTCGGCCTGGAAAATCGGCAATTAATGCCGCCGGCCAGCCTCAGATTTCCGGCCGGTTGTCGAACTGGGGTGGCTTCGGGGGGTCGAACAGGCCCAGGGTGGCCTTGTTGATCCAGGAGCGCTGCAGTCCTTCCAGCGTGTAGACGCTTTTGAAGTTGCCGTTTTTGTCCAGGGCGGGGTGGCTGGGGTAATTCAGGGCCAGGGTATCGATGGCGTCCCGCGCCAGGTCGTTCATGCCGAGCAGGATATAGCCCTGGGCCATAACCGCCAGGCCATCGGCGACCGCCGGTGTGCGCTGGAAATTCTCCACCACGTAACGCCCGCGGTTGACCGCGGCCAGGTACGCGCCGCGCCGGAAATAGTAATTGGCAACATTGATTTCGTAGCGCGCCAGGTGGTTGCGCAGGTGCACCATACGCGCCTTGGCGTCGGCGGCGTAGGGGCTGTCGGGATAGCGTGACACCAGTTGTGCAAACTCCGCGAAGGCTTCCTGGACGTGGCTGGTATCGCGCCGGGTCTGGTCCGTGGGCACAAAGCGGCTGAAGATATCGTCACCCCCTGAGTAGGCGGCCAGGCCCTTCATATAGTAGGCGTAGTCCACGTTGGGATGCTGTGGGTGCAGGCGTATAAACCGGTCGGCGGCTTCCACCGCGGCCTCGTGTTCATAGGCCCCGAAGTGGGCGTAGATCAGTTCCAGTTGCGCCTGCTCGGCGTATTTGCCGAAGGGGTACCGCGACTCCAGCAACTGCAGGCTGCGCACCGCCAGGTCGAAATTGCTCTGTCTCAGGTAGCGCTGGGCTTCCTCGTAAATCTGCTGCTCGCCACTGTCTGCGGAGAGTTCGGGCAATTCGTCGTTGCTGGAGCAGGCACCCAGGGCCAGGGCCAGCAGGACGGCGAAGAGAAGCTGTAGGAGTTTGGACAAGTCGGGTACCACGGTCATGTTAGTATGGCTCTGCGCTGATGGGGCGGTATTTAACCACAAGGCCGCCGGGGTATAAACAGGAGTCGCAATGGGTGAAGTCATTCGGCAGGAAGCCGTGGTAGACGCGTCACTGGACGGCGAGCGACTGGATGCTGCCGCCGCGCGGCTGTTTCCGGATTTTTCCCGCTCGCGCCTGCAAGGCTGGATACGAAGTGGGGCGCTGCGCGCGGACGGGGACCAGCGCCGGCCCCGTGATCGTGTGACCACGGGCTGCCGGTTGGTGCTGGAGGCGGAACAGGAGATCGAGGTCGACTGGCAACCCCAGGCCATTGAGCTCGATATCGTGTACGAGGACGACAGCGTGCTGGTGCTGAACAAGCCCGCCGGGCTGGTCGTACACCCGGCGGCGGGGCACGCCGATGGCACCCTGGTCAATGCCCTGCTCAATCACGACCCGGCGCTCGCTGAATTGCCCAGGGGCGGTATCGTGCATCGTCTGGACAAGGATACCTCGGGCATCATGGTCGTCGCCCGGACCCTGGCCGCGCATCACCATCTGGTGGACCAGCTACAGGCACGCACTGTAAAACGGCAGTACTGCGCGGTCTGCGTCGGAGCCCTGACCGGCGGCGGCACCATCGATGAACCGATCGGCCGGCACCCCCGCCAGCGCAAGAAAATGGCGGTGTTGGCCGCTGGCGGCAAACCCGCCATCACCCACTACCGGGTAGCGCGCCGGTTTGGCCACCACACCCAGCTGACTGTCAATCTGGAGACGGGTCGGACCCACCAGATTCGGGTCCATCTGGCTCACCGCCTCTTTCCCCTGGTGGGCGATCCGGTCTACGGCGGCCGCCCGCGTGTACCGCGGGGCGCCTCCAGCCGCCTGCTGGAGACCCTGCGCAACTTTCCGCGCCAGGCCCTGCACGCAGAGGCGCTGGGCCTGCTTCATCCGCGCAGCGGCGATCCGCTGCATTTCGAGTGCCCGCTGCCGGACGACATGCGGCACCTGCTGGACGTGCTGGCGGCGGAGGATCCACCCGGTGCCGGTCCTTGACCTGATAATGCCGGATTGGCCGGCGCCCGCCAATGTGTTCGCGCTGAGCACAGGCCGCGAGGGCGGTGTCAGCCGGGGCGGATTCGCCTCACTCAATCTCGGGGATCACGTGGGCGACGACGAGGAAGCGGTAGCGCGCAACCGGTCGCGGCTGATGGCGGCACTCCCTGCCGGAACCCGGGTCCAGTGGCTGGCCCAGGCCCACGGCAACCGGGTTGTGCTGGCCGGGGAGGGGGAGGCCCCGCCTGTGGCCGACGCCAGCTGGAGCGGCCGTCCCGGCCAGGCCTGTGCCGTACTCACGGCGGACTGCCTGCCGGTCCTGTTGTGTTCCCGTGACGGCGCCCTGGTGGCGGCCGCACACGCCGGCTGGCGGGGCCTGGCCGCAGGTATCCTCGAGACCACGGTAGCCGCGTTGCCGGCGCCGCCGGGGACTCTGCTGGCCTGGCTCGGTCCGGCGATCGGCCCCGCCGCCTTCGAGGTGGGGCCCGAAGTGCGAGACGCCCTGGCGGCAGCCGGGACCGGGCAGGACGTCGAGGGCTGCTTCAGGCCCTCTCCCGGCCGGCCCGGCCACTTCCTGGCGGATTTGTACGGCCTGGCCCGCCTGCAACTGGCTGCACTGGGGGTCGGAGCGGTCTACGGCGGGGATTTTTGTACGCTATCTGAAAAACAAAGGTTTTATTCATATAGGCGCGACGGCCCCGGCTGCGGCCGTATGGCCAGTCTCATCCTGCGCCGGCCAGGCCGACGGGGCTGAGCCGGCATACCACCCCACTTGAAATAGGGTCTTTCCAGCCCCATTTACAACTGCAGTGAAACACCGCGGCCGCCTACCGGCGTGGAAAGGAGAATTGTAGACGTGAGAATGGATAAACTGACCAACCAGTTACAGATGGCACTGGCGGATGCCCAGTCACTTGCCCTGGGCAAAGACCACAATTTTATTGAGCCCGTGCATCTGCTTGCCGCACTGCTGGAACAGCGGGGTGGCTCTGCCCGGCCGTTGCTGCAAAAAGCCGGGGTCGATCTGACCGGCCTGGCCACGGCGGTGGCGAATGCTGTGGATGCGCTACCCACGGTCAGTGGGACCGGTGGCGAAGTGCACATCGGCAAGGACCTGAGCCTGATACTGAACCTGACCGACAAGCTGGCCCAGCAATTGGGGGATGCCTACATCTCCAGCGAACTGGTGCTGCTGGCCATGCTGGAAGCCAAAACCCCGGTGGCCAGACTTTTGCAGGACGCCGGCCTCAGCCGCGACCGCCTGCAGGCGGCCATAGACGAGGTCCGCGGCGGCGAGGGAGTCAACAACCCGGAAGCCGAGGAATCACGCCAGGCCCTGGAGAAATACACCATTGACCTGACCGAGCGGGCCGAGCAGGGCAAGCTGGACCCGGTTATCGGGCGCGACGACGAGATTCGCCGCACTATCCAGGTGCTGCAGCGTCGCACCAAGAACAACCCCGTTTTGATCGGCGAACCCGGCGTGGGCAAGACCGCGATTATCGAGGGTCTGGCCCAGCGCGTCATCAACGGTGAAGTGCCGGAGAGCCTGAAGGACAAGCGCATTCTGTCACTGGACCTGGGGTCACTGCTGGCCGGCGCCAAGTTTCGCGGCGATTTCGAGGAGCGCCTCAAGGCCGTTCTCAACGAGCTGTCCAAGCAGGAAGGCCGCATCATCCTGTTTATCGATGAATTGCATACCATGGTCGGCGCCGGTAAGGCCGAAGGGTCCATGGACGCCGGTAATATGCTGAAGCCGGCCCTGGCCCGGGGGGAATTGCACTGCGTGGGCGCCACCACACTGGACGAATACCGCCAGCACGTGGAAAAAGATGCCGCACTGGAGCGACGTTTCCAGAAGGTGCTGGTAGACGAGCCCAACGAGGAAGATACCATCGCAATTCTGCGTGGCCTCAAGGAGCGCTACGAGGTGCACCACGGGGTGGACATTACTGACAGCGCCATCATAGCTGCCGCGAAACTGTCCCAGCGTTATATCACCGATCGGCAGTTGCCGGACAAGGCCATCGACCTGGTGGACGAGGCCGCCAGCCGCATCAGGATGGAAATTGACTCCAAGCCGGAGGAAATGGACAAGCTGGAGCGCCGGCTGATCCAGCTCAAGATCGAGCGAGAGGCAGTCAAAAAAGACGAATCAGCCAAAGAGCAGGTGAAGCTGCTGGACGCCCAGATCGAAAAAGTGGAGCGTGAATTTTCCGATCTGGAGGAGATATGGAAGGCCGAGAAGGCCTCGCTGCAGGGCTCTGCCCAGATCAAGTCCGACCTGGAACAGGCCAAGCTTGAACTGGAGGCGGCGCGCCGCGCGAGCGACCTGACCAGGATGTCCGAGCTGCAGTACGGCCGGATTCCGGAGCTGGAAAAACAGCTGGAGCAAGCCAACGAAGCGGAAACCGTCGAGCGGACATTGCTGCGCAACAAGGTGACCGAAGAAGAGGTGGCCGAGGTCGTCTCCCGCTGGACCGGTATTCCGGTATCGCGCATGCTGGAAGGCGAGCGTGACAAGCTGCTGCGGATGGAGGAGGCCCTGCACCGCCGGGTGGTGGGGCAGGACGAGGCGATCACCGCCGTGTCCAACGCGGTACGGCGCTCGCGCGCCGGCCTGTCCGACCCCAACCGTCCCAACGGGTCTTTCCTGTTCCTCGGGCCCACTGGCGTGGGTAAGACCGAGCTGTGCAAGGCCCTGGCGGAGTTCCTGTTCGACAGCGAAGACGCGATGGTGCGGGTGGATATGTCCGAGTTCATGGAAAAACATTCCGTGGCGCGCCTGATCGGGGCGCCTCCGGGCTACGTGGGTTATGAAGAGGGTGGCTACCTGACGGAGGCAGTGCGCCGCAGGCCCTACTCACTGCTGTTGCTGGACGAGGTGGAAAAAGCCCACCCCGACGTGTTCAACATCCTGTTGCAGGTGCTCGAAGATGGGCGCCTGACGGACGGTCATGGCCGCACCGTGGACTTCCGCAACACGGTGGTGGTAATGACGTCCAACCTCGGGTCCAGCCACATCCAGGAGATGGCGGGAGACGAGAATTATGCCGCCATCAAGGCCGCGGTCATGGAGGAAGTGGGGCGCCATTTCCGGCCCGAGTTCATCAACCGAGTGGATGAGTCGGTGGTCTTTCACCCGCTGGTGCAGGAGCAGATCCGGGGTATTGCGGAAATCCAGCTGCAGGGCCTCAGGCAGCGCCTGGCCGAGCGGGAACTGGGGCTGGAGATCAGCGAGTCCTTTATGGAATTGCTGGTATCTGCCGGTTTCGACCCGGTGTACGGTGCGCGCCCCCTGAAACGCGCAATCCAGCAGGAGTTGGAGAATCCCCTCGCCCAGCGCATCCTGGCGGGGGAGTTCACCCCGGGGCAGACCATCGTGGTCGACCTGGAAAACGATCAGGCGGTGTTCCAGGCCAGGTGATACTGCGGGGCCTGCTGGCCCCGCGCTTTACTCACAGTGCCGGGCGATGATCTGCCTGGCACTGACCCGCAACTCGTCCCGCTCGGCGTCGTCGATATATCGGTACTCGCCGTCCTCCCCCCGCAGTCGTACTCTTGGTGAATTATCCAGTGTGTCCAGGTTCTTGCGCGCTTTCTCGCAGGCGACGGGATTTTTAGCCGGCTCCTGTTTTTTCTTGTCGCTCTGCTTGAACTCGTTGCCCACCGTGGGCGTCGTTGCCAGCGGCACAGCGCCCTCGTCGGCTTCGACCTTGCGCACGAAGGTCGAGCGAGTGGACTCCACCTGGTAGTCGACGCCCTCCGGCGGGGGGCGGTCACTGAAGACCGGGTTCCCGCGGGCGTCCTGCCAGCGGTAGTGGGTGCTACCCTTGCCTTGCGCGACTGCCTGCCCTGCCAGCGCCGCCGTCAAGACCAGGGCCAACAGGCCACGGTACGTGCGTTTCATACAGTGCCCTCCGATTGCCAGGTTCTGAACAAACTAACCCAGCCTTTGGCGGGCGGCAAATCGTGATTGCAGAAATCGCGTAATAAATCACATCCCCGGGCCCCTGAGGTTGACTTTGCGGGGGTAAATCCCAAGAATGGCGGGGTCTTTCAGGTGGTAACGGCTAACGTTGAGTACCCTCAACCTCTGGCCCACTCCGGTGATGCGATTATTCATCGTGGCTGTCTGGGAGTCCCGTAATCTTCCCCTGTCGTGCTGACACGGGTCGATGGCCTACACTGCGCTACCCCGCAGGGCGACCGATACATGGGTGTTCGTGATCGATTTTCCCTTGAGGAGCGTCTCCCGGGGGAGACCGCGAGCACTGTGTCGGGCCAGGAAGGGGGTGGCGTCAGCTGTCGAACACCGGGTCAGGTGTCTCCTCTGCAACGTCCACACAACCGCGCCCATGCGAGGGTTACGCGCCGGGTGTTTGTTTTTGGGAGAACTGACTGTGGAGTTACTGTCCGGTGGCGAGATGATCGCCCGTGCCCTGGAGGACGAGGGCGTCGAATACATCTTTGGGTACCCTGGCGGGGCCGTCCTGCATATCTACGATGCCCTGTTCAAAGAATCAAAAATTCCTCATGTGCTGGTGCGCCACGAACAGGCGGCGACCCATGCGGCAGACGGCTATGCCCGCGCCACCGGCAAGCCCGGTGTAGTGCTGGTCACCTCCGGCCCGGGGGCGACCAACGCGGTGACCGGTATTGCCACGGCCTACATGGACTCCATACCCATGGTCGTTCTGTCCGGCCAGGTGCAGAGCCACCTGATCGGCGATGACGCCTTCCAGGAGTGCGACATGGTGGGGATTTCGCGCCCTATCGTTAAGCACAGTTTCATGATCAAGCATGCCGCGGAACTGCCCGTCACGATCAAGAAGGCCTTTTATATCGCCACCTCCGGCCGGCCCGGGCCGGTGGTGATCGATATTCCGAAGGACGTCACCCGACCGGACGAGAAGTTTGAGTACCACTACCCCGACTCGATCAAGTTGCGTTCCTATTCGCCGGCCCAGCGCGGCCACACCGGGCAGATCAAGAAGGCGGCGAAGATGCTGCTGGGCGCGAAGCGCCCGGTGATATACAGCGGTGGCGGCGTGGTTCAGGGCGAGGGCAGTGCGCTGCTGATCGAACTGGCCAAACACCTTAACCACCCGGTGACCAACACGCTGATGGGCCTGGGCGCCTACCCGGGGTCAGACCGGCAGTTCCTGGGCATGCTGGGCATGCACGGCTTTTACGAGGCCAACATGGCCATGCACCACTCGGACGTGATACTGGCCGTGGGCGCCCGCTTCGACGACCGGGTGACCAACACGGTCAGCAAGTTTTGCCCCGGCGCCAAGATCATTCACATCGACGTCGACCCGACCTCAATCTCGAAAACCGTGACCGCCGATATTCCTATCGTCGGACCAGTGCAAACCGTGCTGCGGGAACTCATCGACCAGTTGAAGCTGCAGCAGGAAAAGGACACCGACCTGCCGGACCAGGCTGCCCTGACGCGCTGGTGGGACCAGATCGAGCAGTGGCGAGCCGATCACGGACTGCTGACCGGCCGGCGCTACGGCGAAAATGAGTTTATCAAGCCACAGCAGGTGATCGAGAGCCTGTACCGCGCAACCGGTGGCGATGCCTATGTCACGTCGGATGTCGGGCAACACCAGATGTTCGCCGCCCAGTACTACAAGTTCAATTATCCCCGGCGCTGGATCAACTCCGGCGGGTTGGGCACCATGGGCTTTGGCCTGCCCGCGGCCATGGGGGTCAAGCTGGCTTTCCCGGAGGCGGATGTGGCCTGTGTAACGGGTGAAGGCAGTATCCAGATGAATATCCAGGAGTTGTCCACCTGTACCCAGTACAACACGCCGGTGAAGATCATCAACCTGCGCAATAACTACCTGGGCATGGTCAAGCAGTGGCAGGACATGCAATACGAGGGCCGCTACGCCATGAGCACCTACGAGGATTCGCTGCCGGACTTCATCAAGCTGGTGGAGGCCTACGGCCACGTGGGCAGACAGGTGCGCAAACTGGAGGATCTGGATGCGGCCATGGACGAGGCTTTCGCACAGAAGGACAAGCTGGTCTTCCTGGATATCTTTGTCGACCCCATGGAGCACGTGTATCCCATGCATGTGGCGCCCAACGGTGCCATGAAGGATATGTGGCTCAGCAAGAACGAGAGGACCTGACCAATGCGGCGGATAATTTCTGTATTGATGGAAAACGAACCGGGCGCACTGTCACGGGTCGTGGGCCTGTTTTCCCAGCGCGGTTATAACATCGAGACGCTGAATGTGGCGCCCACCGACGACGCCACCCTGTCGCGACTGACGCTGACCACGATCGGGGACGATTCCCATATCGAACAGATCACCAAGCAGCTCAACAAGCTCGTGGACGTGGTCAAGGTGGTGGACCTTACCGAGGGCGCCCACGTGGAGCGCGACCTGATGCTGATCAAGGTGCGTGCGCACGGCGCTCAGCGGGAGGAGGTGAAGCGTACAACGGATATATTCCGTGGCCAGATCGTGGATGTGTCCCCCAATGTGTATACCATCCAGTTGGCGGGCACCGCCGATAAGCTGGATTCCTTCGTGGCCGCCATGGGCGAGGCGGATATCCTGGAGGTAGTGCGCTCCGGCGTGGCGGGGATTTCCCGTGGGGAGAAGGTGCTCAGTCTCTGATCGATGGGGCCGGAGGGCAGAATGAAGACATGTGGCGAAGTACTGGCCGGCTACCTGGACGCCTACGGTGTCGAGGTGGTCACCGGAATCCCGGGCACACACACCATTGAGCTGTACCGGGGAATCCCGGCCACGCGTATGCGGCACATCACACCCCGGCACGAACAGGGGGCGGGTTTCCTGGCGGATGGCTACGCGCGGGTCAGTGGCAAGCCCGCCGCCTGTATCACGGTATCGGGTCCCGGCGCCTTCAATATCGCTACCGCCATGGGCCAGGCCCTGCAGGACAGCGTGCCGATGCTGGTGATCTCGGCGGATAACGCCACCTTCGAACAGAACCTGGGGCAGGGTCGCCTGCACGAGACCAGCCACCTGCAACGCGCCATGGAGAGCTGCAGTCGCTGGTCCCACACCGTGATGCGACCCGATGAATTGCCCCAGGTGATGGCGCGCGCCTTTGCAATCTTTCACAGCGAACGACCTGGACCGGTGCACCTGACCCTGCCGCTGGATGTCATCACGGCCGATGCCAGTCACGTGCCGGTGGAAGTCTGGCCGCTGCCGTCGCGGCCGGCGCCGGCGCCGGAAGCGCTCGCTCGCGCGCTGGCGCTGATCGAATCCTGCGAAAGCGTGGTCATCGCCGCCGGAGGTGGGGCGCGTGATGCCGCTGCCTCGTTGCGCCGGCTGGCGGAGAAACTCGATGCGCCGGTTACCGTGACCCATAACGCCAAGGGGGTGCTGCCACCGGATCATCCCCTGCTGGTGACCGCCAGTCCCTCTTACCGACCGGTTAGGGACCTGTACGCAGCAGCCGATCTGATTATCGGGGTTGGAACTGAATTCAGTGAAACGGACTATGATTTTTTCTTCGACGGCGGGTTCGACCTGGCGGGCACAGCCGTACTTCGGATCGACCTGGACAGTGCCCAACTCGCCCGTAATGTCCGCCCGGAAGTCGCCCTGTGTGCGGATGCCGGGTACGCCCTGGAGGCGCTGTGTGAACGGGTGGCAGCGAAAAACGGGCCGGGAGTTTCGCGGGTGGCCGCTGTGAACAAGGCCAGCCGGGCAATGGATCCCGCCGGCTACCGCGAATTCCTCGCCTGCATTCAGGAGGCGCTGCCCGGCGCCGTCGTGGTTGGTGACTCCACCCAGCCAGCGTATTTCAGCGCCTCCTGTTACGAGCCACCGGAACCGCGCTTGTTCGCCTCGGCAGCGACCGGTTACGGCACTCTGGGTTACGCGCTGCCCGCCGCACTGGGCGCGAAACTGGGTCGGCCCGATCGCGCTGTGGTCAGTTTGAATGGCGACGGGGGTATCCAGTTCACCGTAAACGAGCTGGCGACCGCGGTGGAAGCCAATATTCCCGTTGCGATCGTGATCTGGCACAACCACAGCTATGGCCAGATTGCCGCTAATTTTCGCGATGCGGGGATGGAGCCCATCGCCTGCGATATTTTCAGCCCGGATTTTGTCCGCCTGGCGCAGGCCTATGGCTGTGAGGCCCGGCGGGCCGCGAATCTGAAGGAATTCCGTGAGGCCTTGCGCAGCAGTTCAGCAGCCTCCCTGCCCACTGTTATCGAGGTGGTGGAGTCGGACTTCATCGCATAAAAAAACCCCGGCACAGGGCCGGGGTTGCAATTGAGAAGCGCCGGAGTCTAAAGGATGCGCTTCATCGCGGTCATGTGGCCGCGCAGGGTTTTGCCGACGATTTCCACCGGGTGGCTGCGGATCGCCTCGTTGACGGCTATCAGTTCCTGGTTGTCGACGCCGTTGTCGCCCTCCATGCCCTTGCCGATGACGTCGGTGTCGACCTTGCTCATGAAGTCGGCCAGCAGGGGGCGGCAGGCGTGGTCGAACAGGTAGCAGCCGTACTCTGCGGTATCGGAGATCACCACGTTCATCTCGTACAGCTTTTTGCGCGCGATGGTGTTGGCGATCAGTGGCGTCTCGTGCAGGGACTCGTAGTAGGCTGACTCTTCCTTGATGCCCGCCTGCACCATCACTTCAAAGGCCAGTTCCACGCCCGCCTTGCACATGGCCACCAGCAGGATGCCGTGGTCGTAGTATTCCTGTTCCGGAATGTCGGCGTCGGTGTTGTCGGTATTCTCAAACGCGGTGTCCTGGGTAGCTGCGCGCCAGGCCAGCAGGTTGGCGTCGTCGTTGGCCCAGTCTTCCATCATGGTCCTGGAAAACTCACCGGACATGATGTCGTCCTGGTGCTTCTCGTACAGTGGCCGCATGATGCTCTTCAGTTCCTCTGCGAGGTGGAAGGCACGGACCTTGGCCGGGTTGGACAGGCGGTCCATCATGTTGGTGATACCGCCGTGCTTGAGGCCCTCGGTGACGGTTTCCCAGCCGTACTGGATCAGTTTCGAAGCGTAGCCCGGCTCGATGCCTTTCTCCACCATCTTGTCGAAGCACAGAATGGCGCCGGTTTGCAGCATGCCGCAGAGGATGGTCTGCTCGCCCATCAGGTCAGATTTCACCTCGGCAATGGGGGAGGACTCCAGTACGCCGGCGCGATCGCCGCCGGTGCCGGAAGCCAGTGCCTTGGCGATTTCCATACCTTCACCCTTCGGGTCGTTCTCACGGTGTACAGCGATCAGCGTCGGTACCCCGAAACCTCGCTTGTACTCCTCGCGCACCTCGGTGCCGGGGCACTTGGGGCACATCATCACCACGGTCAGGTCCTTGCGGATCTGCATCCCTTCTTCCACCAGGTTGAAGCCATGTGCGTAGTCCAGACAGGCGCCTTCCTTCATCAGCGGCATCACCGCATTGACCACGCTGGTATGCTGCTTGTCGGGCGTCAGGTTCATGACCACGTCGGCAGTCGGGACCAGTTCTTCGTAGGTGCCGACGGTGAAACCGTTCTCGGTGGCATTTTTCCAGCTCTGGCGCTGCTGCTCTATGGCGTCGGCGCGCAGGGCGTAGGCCACATCGAGGCCGGAATCGCGCAGGTTCAGGCCCTGGTTCAGGCCCTGGGCGCCGCAGCCGACGATTACGATTTTCCTGCCCTTGAGGAAATCGCAGCCGTTGGCGAATTCCTCGCGGCCCATGAAGCGGCATTTGCCCAATTCCTCCAGCTGCAGACGCAGTGGCAGGGTGTTGAAGTAGTTCTGGCCCATGGCGTTTCTCCTGATATGAGTCCGGTTCGAGAGCGCGCAGGATACGGCAAACCAGCGCTTGCGTAAAACGCTAAAAAGTACATACTGTATTGCGTATTATGCAATAGTGACGCTCTATGGATACCCGATCCCTGGCCGTTTTCCTGTCGGTGGCCGAGACACTGAATTTCAGCCGCAGCGCCGGGCAGCTGGCCATGAGCGTGTCGGCGGTCAGTCGCTCCGTGCAGCGGCTGGAAGAGGCTCTGGGCCAGCCCCTGCTGGAACGGGACAAGCGCACCGTGCGCCTGACCCGCGCCGGCAGTGAATTCAAGGCCTACGCCCAGCGCGCGGTGGACGACTGGCGCCAGGTTCAGCGTAAACTGGGGCGCGAGGGTGAACTGTCCGGCGAGGTCAGCCTGTATTGTTCGGTTACCGCCAGTTACAGCGTGCTGGCGCCGATTCTGGAGCGCTTCCGGGCAATCTATCCGGCGGTGGACATCATGCTGCATACCGGTGACCAGGCGGATGGTATAGAGCGTGCCCGCTCCGGTCAGGACGATGTGGCGGTCAGCGGCCGGCCGGAGCAACTGTCCACGCAACTTGAATTCCTGCCCCTGCTGGAGTCCCCCATGCAATTCTATGTCCCGGCCGGGGATTGCCTGGTTCGGCGCCAGGTGCAGGAGGCTTGGGGCGGCGAGGGCGTCAACTGGTCCGCGCTGCCCCTGATTGTGCCAGAGCGGGGGGTAACCAAGGTGATGCTGGATGACTGGTTCCGGTCACGAGGTGCCAGCCCGCGCATCTACGCCCAGGTGGCCGGGCACGAGGCGATCGTGGCCATGGTAGGTCTGGGACTGGGCGTCGGTGTAGCCCCTGAACTCGTGGTTCGCTCGAGTGGCCTGGAGAGTCGGGTGGAGAACCTGCCCGTGAAGCCGCCACTGCCGGCCCTGCAAGTGGGCTTGTGCAGCCTCAGGCGGCGGCTGCAGAGCCCGCTCGTGCGCAGTTTCTGGGACGTGGCCGGGCAGACCTACAACCAGTCGGGGTGATACTATTAGCCCCTTGTGGCAAGGAACAAGGGAGTATGAGCGAGAAAAAGCAGGACAGAGGAGCGCCAGAAGACCTGACTGAGAGCGTGGCGCCGGCCCTGGAGTCCCTGGTCGCGGAACACGAGGAGGAGGTCTCGGAGAATGGCCGCACAGTGCGCCGCAGGGGCGTTTACCTGCTGCCCAACCTGTTTACTACCGGGGCCCTGTTTGCCGGCTTCTATGCGGTGATCGCCGCCATGCGTGGCGATTTTGAAAGTGCCGCCATCGCCATATTCTTTGCCATGGTGCTGGACAGTCTGGACGGCCGCGTGGCGCGTCTCACCAACACGTCGAGCAAGTTTGGCGCCGAGTACGACAGCCTCTCCGACATGGTGTCCTTCGGCGTGGCACCCGCACTGGTCGTCTTCAGCTGGGGCCTGGGAGAGTTGGGCAAGATAGGTTGGAGCGCTGCCTTCATCTACGTGGCCTGTGCCGCCCTTCGCCTGGCCCGTTTCAATGCCAAGATCGATACCGCTGACAAGAATTATTTCACCGGCCTGGCGAGCCCGTCGGCTGCCGCGATTATCGCCAGTACGGTGTGGGTCTGTGATGACCTCGGCTGGGTGGGCGGCGGACTCCCTATTCAGGTGGCGATTACCGTTGCGTTACTGACTGCAACGGTGGGGGTGCTGATGATCGCCAACTTCCAGTACTACAGTTTCAAGGGCATAGACTTCACCGGTCGAGTGCCGTTTTTCATTATTATCCTGGTGGTATTCGTTTTCGGCCTGGTGACCCTGGATCCCCCCAGCGTCTTCCTGCTGAGTTTCCTGGCTTACGCCGCATCCGGACCGCTCATGCCATTACTGCGAAAGTACCGGGGCCACAAATCGGAAGTTGATGGGAACGATCAGTAGCCCTCGCGGGCCTCGTCCCGATGGAACCAATCGGGCTGCTATTACTCATAATAGGGAAGCGTAACTTCCCGCGGAGCGAGCCATGGGCCGTCGATATACCATCCCCAGAGTCCCCTCATCGGAGATCACCCCGGAAGCCGTCTATCTCGACCGGCGCCGCTTTATCGGGGGCATGACCGGGCTGGCGCTGGGAGCGGCCGGGATTCCTGCGGGCGCGGCGCCGCGGACGGGCGGCGCGGAATTGTCCTACCGTCCGGCCCGCCCCGGTAATGAGGGCTTTCACACCGCCGAGGCGCTGACGCCCTACGATGACGTGGCCAGTTACTGTAACTTCTATGAGTTTGGCACAGGCAAGACCGACCCTGCGGATCACGCCCACGAAATGACGGTGGACCCCTGGTCCCTGGAGGTTTCGGGCGAGGTTGCCCGGCCCGGCAAGCTGCACCTGGAAGACATTCTTGGCGGGTTCGACCTGGAAGAACGAATCTACCGACTGCGCTGTGTGGAGGCCTGGTCCATGGTGGTGCCCTGGGTGGGCTTCCCGCTGGCTGACCTGTTGCAGCGCTTCGAGCCGACCAGCAAGGCACGCTTCGTCGAGTTTCGCACCCTGTACCGGCGCAGCGAAATGCGGGGCGCGCGGTCTTTCACCAGTATCATTCCCTGGCCCTATCGCGAGGGCTTGCGGATGGACGAGGCCATGCATCCGTTGACGCTGTTATCCGTTGGCCTGTACGGCAAGACCCTGCCGAACCAGAATGGTGCTCCCATACGCCTGGTGGTGCCCTGGAAATACGGTTTCAAGAGCATCAAATCCATCGTCAGTATCCGGCTCGTGGAGAAACAGCCGGCCACCTCATGGCAGACCATCAACGCGCGGGAGTATGGCTTTTACTCCAATGTCAATCCGGAAGTCGATCATCCGCGCTGGAGCCAGAAATCCGAGCGCCGGCTGCCCTCCACGTTGTTTAGCCCCAACCGCATACCCACCCGGATCTTCAACGGCTACGGTGAGCAGGTGGCCAGTCTCTACGCGGGGATGGACCTGAGCAAATTTTACTGATGAAGGAGCGGTTAATCCGCATTGGCCTGTTTGCTCTTTGCCTGGCCCCCTTTGGCTACCTGCTGTACGCGGCCGCCACGTCGGCCCTGGGGCCCGACCCGGCCGAGCGCATCATGCACGTTACCGGGGAGTGGGCCTTGCGCTGTCTGCTGCTAACCCTGCTGATGTCTCCCCTGCGCGCCTGGCGAGGCTGGTCGCTGGCATTGCGGGTGCGCCGGATGTTTGGCCTGTTCACCTTTTTCTATGCCTGCGTGCACCTGACCTCGTTCCTGCATTTCTTTGCCGGCTGGACCTCCGAGTTGCTGCTGGAAGAGTTGCTCGAGCGCCCCTACATCACCGTGGGCTTCGGTGCCTGGTTGTTGATGCTGCCGCTGGCACTGACCTCCACCCGGGCGATGCAGCGGCGCCTGGGTCGCAACTGGCGACGGCTGCACCGGCTCGTGTACCCGGCGGCGGTGCTGGTGTGCTTCCACCTGCTGTGGTTGTCGCGCTCGGATATCGGCAGTGCCCTGGTGCACAGCGCCCTGATCGGGGCGCTGCTGTTGTGGCGTCTGAGAGGGGTCTTTGGTCGACTTTTAACCAGCCCCGGAAAAGTCTGAAAATATTTCCCCAAAGCCCTTGCAGGGGCAGGTTCCATGCGTATAATGCGCATCCTCGGTTGGGGGTCACCCCCCGACCTGAACCTGGGCCCTGGCGGTACAGGTGTTGCTTAACAAGAAGATGAAGACAGATGTGTGGGCACTTGTTGGAATGGTGATCAGAACCATTCAGACACGACAAGTGACTCATTGATTCATGTTTTATGGAACATTGATTTCGAATTGTGTCTGAGCCGAGATTTGGTTGTTGACGCGGGTAACTGCGCAAACAGCCCCTCTTGCTGCTGTCACTCTTTTGGGGTGCAACGGGCAGAGGTAAAAGATTTAAACTGAAGAGTTTGATCATGGCTCAGATTGAACGCTGGCGGCAGGCCTAACACATGCAAGTCGAGCGAGAAA
>JAWMQL010000009.1:0-234896 GCA_033283165.1 Halieaceae bacterium WSDMB12
CCTACCAGGCACTGGGCTCCGCCGGCATTATCGCGGTGATTATCGCCGGTTGGACCACCTCCAATCCCACTATCTACCGGGCCGGCCTGGCCTTCCAGTCCCTCAACAGCGACTGGGACCGGACCCGCGTCACCGTGGTCACCGGCATTATCACCACGGTGATCGCCTGTTTCCCCTTCGTGTTTACCCGGCTGATGGATTTCCTCGGCCTGATGGGCCTGCTGCTGGCGCCGGTGGGCGCAGTGATCGTCGCGGAACACTGGTTGTTCCCGCGGCTGGGACTACAGCGTTACTGGTCCCGCTACCGTGGACAATTCACCAATCGCGCTGCCCTTGTTGCGTGGCTGGCCGGCCTGGCGGTCGCTTTCGTATCCAACCAGCTCGGTCTGCACCTGTTCTTCCTGCTGGTGCCAGCATGGCTTGCCGCCGTGGTGGTGTATGTCCTGCTGGCCCGCGCCCTGGGGGCAAACGAGCCCGGGGACCAGCAGTGGCAGCTTGAACTCGGCGCCGAGGGCGAACGCAAACGGGCCGAGGAGGCGGCGCTGACTTCACTGCGAGCACAAGAGCGCCAGCTGACACTCGGATTTACGGCGCGGCTGGGTCGTGCGCTGGCCTGGGGCAGCCTGCTGGTCTGCGCGCTGATGGCGCTGGCGGCGGCGCGCGGCATGGATCTGGCAACCCTGCGCAACTGGCTTATTGCTCCCTCGCTGCTGTACTTCGTATCGGCCACCTACTGGATCAGTGCCAAGGAAAGACAGGCCGCCCGGCAATGAACAGGCACTGCGCGGTCCTGGATATCGGCAAAACCAACGTCAAGCTGCGGGTCGTTGACGAGCAGCTTAACCGTTGCTTCGACCGCAGTTGCCCCAACCGGGTGGTCGAGGAAGGGTTATACCCGCACCACGACATCGACGGGTTATGGACCTGGTTTTGTGCCGCCCTGGCCGAGGCCGCGAGCGAGTTTGCCATCGATGTGATCGTGGTTACGACCCATGGTGCGACCGCTGCCCTGGTGGACGATGGCGCAGGATTGGCGCTGCCAGTGATGGATTATGAGTTTGCCGGACCTGCGCAGGAAAAGGATTACGAAGACCTTCGGCCAGCTTTCAGTGAAACCTGCTCACCGTCGCTGCCCGCGGGCCTGAACCTGGGTCGACAGCTGTTATGGCAGCGGCGGCACTGCGCACCGGGCTTCGATAACGCGCAGCACATCCTGCCGTATCCCCAGTACTGGGCCTGGCGCCTGACCGGGGTGCCAGTCTCGGAGGTCACCTCCTGGGGTTGCCATACAGACCTTTGGGCGCCGGCCAAGGGTAATTACAGCACCCTGGTCGATAGACTGGGTATTCGCGACAGGTTGCCGCCACTGGTTTCTGCCGGAGCGCGCATCGGCACCGTGAGTGACGCTGTCGTCGAGCAGACGGGTTTGTCGCCGCACTGCGGGGTGGTGGCGGGCCTGCACGACAGCAATGCCAGCTACCTGCGCTATCTGTCGCGCGGCGAGGGTGAGCCTTTCACGGTAATTTCCACTGGGACCTGGGTGGTCAGTTTCTCTGCGAGCACGCCGCTCGAGTCACTCGACGAAAGCCGCGACATGCTTGCCAATGTCGATATCACCGGTCATCCCGTGGCTTGCGCCCGATTCATGGGGGGGCGGGAGTATGAGGTGGTTTGTCAGCGAGCGGATGGCAGTCCCACCGACAGCTTCACTGATGGCGACCTGCAACAGGTTATTGACGATGGTGTGTTTGCGCTGCCTGACTTCAGTGAGGGGAGCGGTCCCTTTGGTGGTCGGACCCCCCTGATAGAGGGGCGTGCGCTCAATGGTGCGGCTCTGGCGAGTATCTACTGCGCCATGATGGTCGATTGTGAACTGGACCTGTTGGAGAGTAAGGGCGACCTGATAATCGAGGGCTCGTGGCTACGCAATCCGCTTCTATGCGGAGTCCTGGCACAGTTGCGACCAGACCAACGCGTCTATATGTCTACCGACGAGACTGGCACTATCAACGGAGCAGCGCAATTGGCGTTTGAACAAGGAATCGCAATGCCAAGCCTGATCCAGGTGGGGCCAAGCACTATAGCAGGGCTGGGCCCATATCGTGACAGGTGGCAAGATTCAATACGCGACCACATACCGAGAGCTGGTCCTTAAGTCTTGGCTATTCAATTTAATAATCTGATTTTCTGGGATCGTAGAGATTCTACGAGGGCATGCGGGTTGATACGGGGGTGTTTTGAGGGCGGGCCGTATTTAAGTGATTAAATTTTAAGGGTTTAAATTTCCACTATTGTGGCTACGAACCAGGCGGTCGCACGTTCGAATCGTGCCGGGCGCGCCATCTAAACAAAAAGGCCTACCTCTTTGAGGTGGGCCTTTTTGTGTAGCAGGAGTGCTCTGCCGAGAGATCGTCGGGGAGCACGGCTCCGCAAAGTTCGACAAACTCTCCCCAAGGGAGAGTCTGGACACCCGCAGGCCGGCGGCCGAAGAACGCGTTGGGCGAGGTGAATGGCGAACAGATCCGTGGCTTCCGGGTCGCATTCTGCGACCTTCAGGCCAGTCTACTCTTACACATGTCCCTTCCGGGCTACAGGTCCAGGCCAGAGTACCCCGGCTGATCAATCCAGAGTTGCCCCGCGACCGATTGACGCAAATGATCCGCCAACGACGGTGTATCCAGCGGCAGGTTCCCGCGAAGTTCCTGCACCAACTGCCAGCGCAGGTCATCCAGGGCGCCTTCATCAAAAAGACCCTGAAGCCGCTGGTGCTCCTCGTCGGCAAGACCGGGGCCGTACAGGAACTCCCGTTGTGCGATCCCCAGTGAATTGGCGGCAACTTTCGCCAGGAAGGCAAATTGCCCGCTTTCTTTCCCTGCCACTTCGCCTTTCAGGAAGTCGCGCACGCCCTGCAGAAGTTCGGCGGGCATGGGCAGTTGCGTGCCTTCGTCCAGTTGCGCCACTTCCGGAAGTTGGTAGTCTCCCGGGATCAGCAGATTCACGCAGTCCATCTGCGCCTCGGAGGACCGACGACCGATCACCGGCCGCTCCAGGCTGGGCGTTTCACCGCTGCGCCAGGTGGCTGCCATCATCAGGGTGGTTACCGACCACCAGAACGAACCGAAGACCTGCCAGAAGCGCAAGTCTTCCTGGCTGACAGCAATCCCGGACACCGAGCGATAGCCCTGCAACAGGTCCTCCACCCGGCCGAAGCCGCCCACCGGTAAATCGGCCCTGCCGAAGCGCCAGGAGTTGACGCAGAGCCAGCCCAGGTCGCGAACGGGGTCGCCAATCTGGGCGAGTTCCCAGTCCAGCACCGCGCGGATGCCAGTCTCGTCGATCATGAGGTTGCCGTTGCGGAAATCGCCGTGCACCAGTGTCTGGCGTGGCGATTCGGGCAGATGCTCAAGCAACCAACGGGCGCTGAAATCGATCATCGGTGCCGGTACCCGCAACTCGCGATAGATTTTCCAGGTGTCCTCGACCAGCGCCGCAGGGGTGACGGTTGGCAACGCGTCCACCAGTTTGTCATGCAGCGCGATACCGTGCACTCGCGCCAGGATTTCACCGCATTGCCGGGCCAATTGCGGCCGCACCGAGGCCAGCGAATCTGAACTTACGATGCGTTGTCCCAGGGTCTCGCCCTCCAGCCATTGCATCAGGAAGCCCTCGCCGAGGCCGTCCTCTTCCTGCAGGACATGAATCACTTCAGGCACTGGAATGCCAGCCTGCCTGGCTGTCTGCAGCAGCAGCGCCTCTGTATTCAGGCCGACCTGCCCGGGAGCGGTCTCGCCCTGGGCGCCGGGTTGAGCTCTGCGCAGGGCGAACTGGCTTGAACCGGCCTCGGACTCCACCAGGATGCGGAAGGTCTGCTGGCTGGCGCCTGCGGTCAACTGTTCGTACTCGGCGATTTTCTGGTGGCCGTCGAACTGGCCTGCCAGTAGCCGTTCCAATGCGTCCAGCAAGGATGAGTCCGCCGGCATCAACTCACACCTTTCGGTTTCTGCTGCTTCATATAGCCGAACAGGTAACCGGCAACCCGGCGCATCTGGATTTCGTCGGCCCCTTCCGTGATGCGGTAGCGGCGGTGGTGGCGGTAGATATGCTCAAAGGGCTTGTAGCGCGAATAACCCATGCCGCCGTGGAATTGCATCGCCGTATCGGCCGCCTCGCAGCAGAGTCGATTGGCCTGGTAGTTACAGATGGAGACCTTGTCGGAGACCGAGAAGGCGCCGTCGCGGTCCATCAGCCAGGCGGTCTTGTGGATCAGTGCCCGCAGCATCTCGCAGCGCGCTTGCAACTCCACCAGGGGAAACTGGATGCCCTGGTTACTGGCGAGGGGCTTGCCGAAGGGTTTGCGCTCCTTCGCGTGTTGCACCGTTTCATTGACGCAGTACTGCGCAGCCCCAAGGCTGGAGGCGGCCTGGCGGATGCGGTTCTCGTTAAAGAAATGCTGAACTACCTGCAGGCCGCGGCCCTCGCCACCGAATATCGCGGAATCGGGCACCCGGACATCCATAAAGCTGACGCGGGCGTGGTCTGAGGGCATATTGAAGGTCCACAGGTAGTCTTCGACCTTGACCCCCGGCGTATCCATGGGCACCAGAAACGCTGTAATGCCGCCACCATCACCCGGGGAGCCGGAGGTGCGCGCCATGACCATATCGGCGTTGGCGACGTGTACGCCGGTGTTCCAGGTTTTCTCACCGTTGATGACCCAGTGATCACCATCCCTTACTCCCACGGTCTCCATCCAGGTGGCATCGGAGCCGTGCTCGGGCTCGGTAATGCCGAAAGCGAAACTCTGGGTGGCATTTTTCAGGCCCTCCACCCACTCGGCCTTCTGCTCCGCGGTGCCGTATTCCAGCATCAGCAGCAGCCCGATGTTGTTGCCGACTATCGAGTGCTCGTTCTGAAGATCGTTGTGCAGGCCCAGTCCTTTCGCGGCGAGGTGTTCGCGGATAATAGCCATGCCCAGGTTGCTGCCGTTGCGGCCGCCGAATTCTTCCGGGAAGGGATAGCTGTAAAGGCCGGCCGCGATCGCCAGGCCCCTGGCCTTGGCGAGCAGTGCTTCCCACTCGGCATTGGGCAGGCCGCCGCGCTCCCAGTCCGTACGCGCGTCCTCGCGGCGGTAGTCGAAGAAGCGGATATTGTCCTCTGCTGCTTCCAGTGGCTTTATTTTCGCCTCTATGAAGTTATCAATTTCCTCGAGGAATTCGCTGACATCTTCTGGAATGTCAAAGTTCAAGGTTCTGTATCCTTTTGGATAGTCCAGTAAGGTAAAAAAGAGTGGCAATAGGCGTCGCAGTGGCCGGGGCGGCGTCGAGGCTGCCCCTAGTCAAAGGAAAATACCGCGGGTGTAAAGGCCTGGAAGGTGCGCATCTGGGATTCGGCGCTGGCCGCCAGCGGGGCAATGATATGGGTATGGACGCCCCCGGCGGCGTCCTGCCGGATGCGCTCCCGAACCTCGCTCTCGCTGCCGATGATGGCAATCTCGTCCACCAGGGTATCGGTCATGGCCGCTGCGGTCTTCTCCCGGTTTTTCTCGGCCCAGCCCTCGCGAATCGCCGCCGCGGCGTCTTCGTGGCCGGCCCAGGCCAGGAACGCGTTATACACCGGTGTCGCATAATAGGGGCCGAAAGCCGTGCGGAATGCCTCGCGACCCGCGGCCTTGTCGTCAGTGACCAGCACCATGGCGCGGTTGACGATCTCCACGTCCCGCCAGTCTTTGCCAGCGCGTTCGGCACCTGTCCTGACATGTGCCATCATCCTGGGCAGGGCACCCCGGGGCCAGAGGTTGAAGATCACCCCGTCGCCCACTTCCGCAGCGGTCTCGATCATCTTCGACCGCAGTGCGGCAAGAAAAATGGGCGGGGGGTGTTCACAGGGCGCTTGCCGATAGCCCTTGCTCGAAAGCGTCTCCAGTTCGAAATCCGTTTTGGCCCCGGTGAGTATCGAGCGCACGATGGTGGCCGTTTCCCGCACGCGGGTGCGCGGCCTGTCCAGCGGGATTCCGTGCCACAGCTCCATGATGGTCTGGCTTGAAGAACCGAGCCCGAGGACAAAGCGGCCGGGCAGAACCTGGCTGATCGCGTCGGCCGTCGCCGCCAGTACCGCCGGCGTGCGTGTGTACACCGGGGTGACTGCGACGCCGATGCGCATTTTCCGCGTGTGATGGGCCAGTGCCGCGATCGAGGTCAGGGTGTCCGGCGCACCCGCGTCGGCGAACCAGCCGTCAGAAATACCCTGGTCTTCCGCCCAACGTATCAGTTCCGCAGTCTGGGCCAGTCGCGGCCCGGCCGGAAGGGTTATCGCGATGCGTTTTTCATGCGTCATGTCGGGGAATCCTCGATAGCGCGTAATGCGGATATTACAGGAAGTCAGTCAGTAAAACGTCGGAGGTTCCTCAAAATAGTTACCGTCACCGACCGCATATTCGCGATCACTCGATCTTCGCCAGGCGGCCCATTTCGATCAAAGCCAGGATATGGTTGCAGCGGAGCTGGTTTTGCGCAACTGTATACCGTGCATATGAAAACATACGACGTCATTGTAGTCGGTGCAGGCATCATCGGACTGTCTATCGCCTGGCAGTTGGCGCGCCGCTCCAACCTGTCTGTTCTCGTGCTGGACAAGGGAACCGGGCTCGGAGAGGGTTCCACTGGGGCATCTTCAGCTGTGTGCCGGCATCGCTATACCCTGGATTGCATGGTCGAGCTTGCTTGCGACGGGATCGCTGCCTATCGCGATTGGCACAACTTTACCGGACTGGCCTCGCCACGCGCAGTTTTTCATGCAGACAGCGTATTGTGGTTGGCGGGCCAGGACCCGGACTGGGCAGCCCGCGAGCGTGCTCGTATGAAGACCTTTGGCGTTCGCTGCGAAACGCTTGATGACCTTGCGCTGGTCGAGCGTTTTCCCGCAGTCAACCCCTGCGTGCTCTGTCCTGACCTGGAAACCGGTGAGGACCATGATTGCCGTGGGGGTGGCAATCACCTGCTGGAGCTGGATGGCGGTTACGTCGACCCGGTGCTCGCTGCGGAAGACCTGCGCGAGGCGTGTGCAGGTGCCGGCACGGAGATACGAATGCGTTCCACGGTGAGTGGTATTGATACCCGCGGCGGGCGGGTGCAAGGTGTCTCCCTGCGGGGTGGAGAGCTGATTGCGGCCCCTGTCGTGGTCAATGCGACCGGACCCTGGTGCCCGGCGTTGTATGAGTCCGCAGGCCTGAAACTCGTCTGGGATCTTGCGCCTGTCCGTATCCAGGTCGTCTATCTGGATCGACCGGCGACGGTGGAAGGGCATATACCGGTGACTGCCGATATGGGCAGTGGTATTTACTTTCGTACCCAGAACAGGGGGCAGCAGTTGCTGGTCGGTTCAGTACTGGAAGAGGACGAGCGAGAGGAGGTGTCCGATCCGGACAATTTCCTGCGAGAGGTAGACAGCGAATTTGAACTGAAGAAGCTGCATTTGCTGGCGCACCGTCTCCCCGGGCTCGCTGGTCACGGCAAGGCGCGAGGCTACTGCGGGCTATACACGGTCAACCGGAACGACGTGCACCCCATTCTCGGCGAATCGGCAGTGCCCGGATTCTGGGTGGCCAACGGGTTTAGCGGCCATGGCTTCAAACTGGCGCCGGCGATAGGTTCCCTGATGGCGCAGGCCATCTCTGGAGACAGCCTCGAAGATGACAGTACCGTACCCCTGGCTACGTTTGGCATTGACCGTAAACCCCTTCAACTGCCATCTTTCAACGTGCTCGCGTAGCGCTTCTCGGTGACGACGGGCCTGTGGAAGACTCTCCAAACAATAACGAGCAAGCATGGTGTCCGGGATTTGCACTGATATTGTTGTGATCGGCGCCGGTATCGCGGGTGCCTCCGCGGCCGCAGAACTGGCCGCTCATGCCACCGTCACCCTGCTGGAAATGGAAGGTCAGCCCGGATATCACGCCACAGGCCGCTCCGCAGCTTTCTTCGCACCGTCCTACGGCAATGAGGTCGTGCGGGGAATCACCGCCATGAGCGAGCCCTTCCTGCGCAACGCTCCGCCAGGTTTTTCCGAAGTGCCGCTGTTGCGGCCCCGGGACTGCGTGTTTGTCGGTCGTGAAGACCAGCGAGAGCGGTTGGCGACATTACGGGCGGATATCCCGGTACTCGAAGCACTGGAACCAGGCCTTGTGCGGGAGAGAGTCCCGATATTGGCGCCGGACTTTCCGGCTCAGGCCCTCGTGGATATGCATGGCGGTGACCTGGATGTGGACGCCCTGTTACAGGGTTACCTGCGCCTGTTCCGCCAGCGGGGCGGCGAGGTGTTTACGAATTGTGAGGTGACCACACTGGTGCGGCGGCAAGGGCTCTGGCTCGTCAGCGGCGGTGGGGTCGAATGCGAGGCCCCCATCGTGGTCAATGCCGCCGGCGCCTGGGCAGACTCACTGGCTGTGAAAGCGGGCCTCGCCGGTGTCGGTATTACCCCCATGCGCCGCACTGCCTGTCTGGTCGATGCGCCTCCTGGTTTGGAGATCGGAGAGTGGCCCATGGTGGTCGACGCGGACGAGCAGTTCTATTTCAAGCCTGAGGCGGGTGCCCTGCTGATATCACCCGCCGACGAAATCCCCAGTCCCGCCTGCGACGCGCAGGCGGACGAGCTGGATATCGCCATCGCTATCGACCGTGTCGTGCAGGTCACCAGCCTGGAGGTTCGGCGCATCAACCACCGCTGGGCGGGTTTGCGGAGCTTTGCTCCGGACAAGACCTTTGTTGCGGGCTTTGACCCCAGGGCGGAGGGTTTTTTCTGGCTGGCAGGGCAGGGGGGTTACGGGGTGCAGAGCGCCCCGGGGATGGCGAAGCTTACCGACCACCTGGTAACCGGCGCGACTTTGAGTGGCAACTTTGCAGGTCTCGAGCGCTTTGTCGACGCGGTGTCGCCAAGGCGCTTATTGTAGCGACACACTTACGAAGAAAAATTCTGCAATCCCCGCCTGGCTTTTCCACGATGATCATGAGTTCGCCCCGTTCGATTCTGTGGCGATAGTCCTCCACATCCTGATTGGGCACACTGACGCCAACCAGGGTGTTGAACCAGGTGCCGAGGGCCGTGCCCAGCGCGGTGCCGGCTCCGCGCTTTGCCGCATCGATTACATCGCTGCGGTGTACGATGTCGGGCGCCGGCCTTCTCGCTGTGGATACCTGCGGTAGGCAATTCGCCGGCGGTCGATTCCAGGTGAGCCCGGACGAACCACTGGAACTGTTCCAATTGGGCAAGCTCACCGACAATAATATCTTCAGACACGGGGTCGAGCTCGGCCAGTCGGGCAATCGCTGCGCGATGATCGCTGTTGACACCGGAGTACACGACATCAAGTGCGCCAAGGTGCTCGGCGACGCTGGCCTTGCCCAGCGAGTAGTCCTTCCATGTTCTGCGTTCTGCGACCGCACCCGCGGTCCCCACCGGTATGCCTCCCAGCGTTGCGATGCGCTCTGCGATGGTGTCGGTCATCTCGCGCACGGCATCGACCTGGGGGTCGAGCATCTCGTGAACGCCAATGAAGTTGGGACCGACCACATTCCAGTGAATGTGTTTCAGTGTCAGTTGCAAATCGATCAAGGCAACCATGCGGTCTTCAAGAATTTCGATGACCTTGCCGGCGGGTGATGTGTCCATCCCCGGAACGGTGAGGTGGTATCAGATCACATACTTTGGCGGTTCAACGGCAGCGCTATGTGCCGCGGTGAATGGCCTTGGGCTCCACTGTTGCTGAGGCCAGTGTAAACGCGATATCGATAATCTCTTCGCCAGCCCCGATCAGGTGAGCGGCCCGGGAGATGGTGTGAAAAAATATCCGAATTTTTAGGCCGCAGAGTGTGACCGGTCCTTCAGGTTCAATCCAATGGGATGACGCCTCCACGTTCCAGCCGGGCCCTGATCAGGGGCAGGTGTTGGCGGCCCACGAAGGTCTCCTCGCCCAGCCGGAACACCGGGCTGCCGACGTAGCCGCCCAGCGAGGAAAAACCGGCCCAGGCAGCCGCCACCTCGCCATCCTGCAGCGAGATACCGTGTTGTCCCAGCACGGCGTGGATTCGCCCGGCGACCTCATCGTCCTCGATATTTTCGGCTAGATAACGCTGCTGGTCGCGGAGCCGGTTACCCTGGCGGTAAAGGCGGTGGCGCGTACCGCGATCCCGGGCGCCGCTATCCGCTTGGGCGTCCTGTTTCCTTGCGGGCAGGGCGTACCAGTTAACCCTCAGGCCCAGGTCTTCGGCCAGCTTGAGAATACCCGCGAGCGCCTGATAGCTTTCCGGGTCATCGAGGCCGATGCCCGCGTCCAGCGTTCGTACGGACGACTTCTCCACCCGGCTGTCGGGCATCAGCTCGTAGGCGATATCGGGTGGATCTCCCGCGCCTCCCTGCAGCTGCCAGCGAATCCGCGGCAGGTGCTCCCGTCCGAAATACATCTGATCTCCCACGACGTAGGTGGGCACGCCAAAAATACCGCGGTCGAAGGCCTCGGTCTGGATCCGTTCGTTCTCCCGCGCACCGGATCCCAGGACGTACTCCCCGAACCCGGTCGTATCGGCGCCCGCGGCGGCGAGTACTCCCTCGATGACGGCGACATCCTCCACGTCCAGTTCCCGCTGCCAGAAGGGCACATAGATGCCGTCGATATAGCGCTGCAGGATCGCATCTCCCTGCTGCCTGGCCCACAGCATGCCGATGGCCGCCAGGTTCGTGTCCCAGATCTTGACCGTGCCGCGGAGGGTCATGCCGCGCAGGTTGGCATAGCGCCGGCAGTCGTAGTAGGCATACTTCACCTTGGACCACTGGTCTTCGCTGCGCGATTGTTGCGCCACCGCGCCGGAGCCATCCAGCCGGGCGCTGCCGAGATAACTGGGAATGTCCAGGACAAAGGGCAGCCAGTCGATCTCGAGGCGCAACTCCCGCGCCAGTTGCCGCGTGGGCTCGATGGATAGATAGGCGTAGGGACTCTTGAAATCGATGTAGACGGTTAAGGGACTGTCCACGTTCGACACGGTGCCGATGTGCCGGGGCGACAGCAGCGTTTCATTACTCATGGCAGGAACTCAATCGCGAATTGGCAGTCGGTCATCGATATCGACCATCCGGTGGCGGGAATGCATTTATAAGCACAGTGCTACCGGCAATTTACCGTCGTCACACTGTCTGATCAACAGGTGGGCAGAGTCTACGCCATCCCGATAAGGCATGGCACCCTGTTGCGCGGTCAGTTGTCCGGCCACTTGCCTGATTGGATGAAGCGCAATGCTCCCCAGGCGTCGACGGTTCAGTCTATAATTTGACCTGGTCACCAGGGACGGTGGCGACGATAGAGGGATTTTACCTTTGGCAGCAATAGTGTTTGATGTGCGTAACGCGGAGCGCCGGTTACTCGATGCCGGTGCGTCGCGAGAACTGGCGGAGGCAGCCGCAGATCTCATGTCCGAAGCGGTGGTCCACAATCTCGATACCCTGGTGACCAGGGATTACCTGGATCATGTACTGGACGCCAGGTTTTCGCAGCAGGATGCGAGAACAGACCAGCGCTTGCATCAGCTTGAATCCAGGATGCTCGAGCAGATCTACGAATTGAAGGGACAGTTTCGCATTATGCAAGCCATCCAGGCACTGCTGCTAGCGGGCGTCTTTCTGCCGCAAATCAGGGCGCTGTTTTCATAGCAACGCGTTAAGATTCCATAAGCCGTCTGTGCAGCAGGGATTCCATGTCCCGACGCCCATCCGCGATCAGCATCACGTAGACGATGCGGTCTCTGATCGTATAAATGATTCGATAGGGTTTGAAGTACATCTGGCGATATTCGCCCACTCCCAGTGCCAGTAGTTCCCTGGGTCGGTTGCCTCGCTCGGGTGCCTGAGACAGTCGCTGCAGGATGTCTTCTATTTTTCCGAGGATGTAATCAGCTTTCGTCCTCGAATCGCTCGCGACAAGGTATTCGTCGAGCTCCTGGAGGTCGTTTACTGCATCATGGGTCAGCAGAACCTGATAGCTCATTACGGCTGGCTCTTATCTTCTCTATCGCGGTTGTTGCCTCAACCACCTGTCCCGCGTCGATCTGGCGCTGACCCAGGGCCAGGATCTTCAGGAGGGCAAGTGTTTGCTGGGTTTTTTCGTAGCTCTCGATATCCTGCACGACCATCTTCGCTTCACCATTCTGGGTGATGATCATCGGTTCACGTTGTTCCTGCAACTGATTGACCACATCTGATGCATTAGCCTTGAGGTAGGAAATCGGCTTGATATTCGTGGTGGGCTTCATGGCGACGGCTCCGATGGATGGCGCATCGAGGACTGAATTTGGTCTTAATATGGTCTTGTTTGGCCTGGGCGTCAAGAGGACATCAGCGCGACTTCTTCGCCATGCATCCCGCTCACCTCACGGCCGCGTGCCCCGGTTGGCCACGCCCAGGGCGCGGACCACGTCCAGGCGCCGTTGCAGTTCCCGCAATTCCCGCACCACCTCCATGCGCTCTTCCTTGCGACTGTCCGGGCCGCCTTCGGTCAGTCCGCGGCTCTGCAACATCTTGAAGCCGTTCCTGAACAGCAGCTTGCCAATTGAGGACTCGCTGGATATGCGCCGTTGCAGATAGGCCTGGCGACCATAGGTCAGGGACTGGGCGATGCAGTCCTCCTCCTCCAGGCTCTCGTAGGGCTCCTTGCGCGCCAGCATCGAGGCAACTACCGTGTAGGCCTCGGCATAGGTCAACAGTGTGACGTGCGCGATCATGGGCGTCATCCGGTCCAGCAACTCGCCAAAGCCTGCGGACCCCCTGGATACCAGGTCCTCCCAATCATCGTGATAACGCGCCATCTCGTCCCGGATCTGCTGGTGGAACTGTTCGGTCGGCGCGTAAAAAAATTCGAACTTGAACAGGTCGCGCAGGCGGTCCACCTCGGACCAGAAGGCCTCCAGTGCAGCATTGCCGGTGAACTCTGTCGCCTTCAAAAGGGCCAGTTCGATGATCGCCTTGTTGACGAAAAAGTGGATCACCGTGTTGCGGTAGTAGCTGGCCACAGGGTGCTGCTCCAGGCTGATACCGTAGACTACCTCCGGGCCCTCGTCGTAGCGGGTGACAATGTTGTCCTTGATCATGATGCCGAGCAGGCCTTCCATCTGCTCCGCGAAGGCGCGATCGAAGTCCCGGGATATTCGCAGATCGCGGCTCTCGGCCCAGGCGAGCAGGGCGTTCAGGTCCGCCACCACTTCCGCCTCGGTTAACGCCTTGGGCGCGGCACCGAGCAGGCTCATGGTCACCAGGGAGGGGAAGGTTATCGGTGTGACGTTGTTCGCCTCTACCGCCACCTCGAAGGCGATCTTCGACAGGGCGAGGCGGTCGTCCGGGTCCGGCGCCCTCGGCAGCACCACGGGTTTACCGATATCCATATAGACCTTGCCCATGGGCCGGGCCAGGCTGCGGATGTAGCCGATGAACCATCTGAGAGACTCGGCCCCCTTGCCGCGGCCGGTTTGCTCCGTGGCGTACTCCTCCACGTCGCGGATGATGTCGTAGCTGATAGAGATGGGAATGATGTGAATATTTTCCGCCTCGGTGGCGTGGCAGGCTTCCAGCACGTATTTCAGCAGTCCGTAGCGTGGGGGCATCAGCTTGCCCATTCGGGAGCGGGTGCCCTCGAATGCCCAGTTCATGGGGAAGCGCTTTTCCATCAGGTAGCCGATGTAGTGGCGCAGGGTGATCTTGTACAGCTCGTTGTCCTGGAAGCTGCGCTTGATGAAGATGGCGCCCGCCCGGTGCAGCAGGAAGCCCAGCCCAGGGAAATTCATATTGGCGCCGCCAAACATGTGGGGCATGGGGAAATCGTTGTCGTACATGACCTTGGGGACCACCATGCCGTCCAGGTAGGTTTTGTGCGTCCAGAGCAACATGGAGGGATTGTTGCGCACCCTGTGCCGCAGCTTTTCCACCTCTGCCCGGTCATAGACGATTTCATCCTCGTAACCGAGGCCCAGGCAGAAGGTGTTGAACCGGGCGTAAACGTCCAGCCAGAAGGAAGAGGGTGCCGAAACCATTTCCTTCATGTAGCTGGCGGCCTCTTTCATGAGCTCTTCTTTGGGCTTGCCCTGCGCCTCGGCTAATTGCTCGACCGCCGCGTTGAAGCCCTGGCTGGCCATCAGGGTTGCGGCCACGTGCCGGGGCACCTTGTAGCGGCTGCCTTTGATTTGCCGCCCTGCCATGTCGAGCACGACGGCCGCCTGGCGGGCCACGAAATTGGCGAAGGCCTCCTGGGAGGTCGCCTGGTCCAGTGCGTGGTGAGCTTCGAAGCGCTGGCGTAGATTGGCCATGGAGTCCGGCTTTCCGGCCATCAGGTGCAGTCGCTCGGGGTGTTCCGCGGCCAGCTTACGCGCCATGCGGGGGCCCGGCTTGCGCGGATCGCCCAGCAGCAGTTGACGGAGTCGGCCGCTGGTGAAGGTCTCGTCCTCGGGCGGAGTCCAGACGACCCGCAGGGGCGCAATCAGGGTATCCGGGGGCAGGGCGAGGGACATGACCAGCTGGCCGCTGTCAAAACCGGTACGTTCGTCCTTCAGGTTGATGCAGACCTGCGGTGCGGCGAAGGCCTGGTTACCCTCGCCACCGTGGTGGCTGATCCAGCCTCGCAGGATCTCTTCCTCCACGCTGTTGCGCACGTCCAGGATGAACAGGACCTGCTTTGAATCGGATGCTGGCCAGGGGCTATTCTTCTTGTACTTCTGCTCCAGGTTCACGCCTGATAGTGCTCCTTGGTTCCGGCAATGTGAGGGCATGGTCGATTTTGCCCCTGTTGCTGTGCCGGGGGCAACCCGCGTACGCGAGTCAGTCGGCGCGAATTGAGTTAGACTGCCCACCTCAACCAGCCACGTCAGTCAGCGCCGGAAGACAGCCGCCCTATGAAAATCGCCTCCTGGAATGTGAACGGCCTGCGCGCCATTATGAAAAAGAACTTCGCCGAAGCCCTGCATACCCTGCAGGCCGATATGCTCTGTCTGCAGGAGACCAAGGCACAGGACGACCAGGTTCACGCCGCACTCGAGGGTGTGGACGGTTATCACGTGTACAGCAACTCGGCGGTACGCAAGGGCTATTCCGGGGTCGCGATCCTGAGCCGGCAGGAGCCGCTGGCGGTTCACGCGGGCATCGGGATGGACGACCACGACCAGGAAGGGCGCGTGCTCACCGCCGAGTTCCCGGATTTCTACCTGCTCACCGTGTACACCCCCAACTCCGGGAATGAACTGGTGCGACTTCCCTACCGGGAGGAATGGGACCGGCACTTCCTGGCCTTCGCCCGGCAGCTGCAGCAGAAGAAACCGCTGTTGATGTGCGGTGATTTCAATGTCGCCCATCGGGAAATCGATATCGCCCGCCCCAAACCCAATTACAACAAGAGCGCGGGCTATACCCAGCGGGAAATCGACGGCATGGACAACATCCTGGCAGCCGGCTTCGTGGATACCTTCCGTCACTTCCACCCCGACACGGTGAAGTACAGCTGGTGGAGTTACCGCGCGGGGGCTCGCGGTAAGAATATCGGATGGCGGATAGACTACGTCCTCGGGTCGCGTGACTTCGTGGAATCACGGGTAGTTGGCGCAGGAATCCACAACGATATTTTTGGCTCCGACCACTGTCCGGTGGACATCGAGCTGAAATCCTAGTCCGCGCGGCAATCCCACCGCGACCAGCGTTATTGCCCCATCGATGTGTAAAGTGTTCTTGTTGCTTGTAAAGATTACATATCCGAGCCTGTATCCACTGTAGCTCACGCGGGTTGTAAGTCGTGGCCACGTCTGCGTGATTTGCAGCACCACCGAAAACCGTTGAAGCCACAGATCTTTATCGCAAGCGTCGCCAAGTGCGTCTATGAAACTGATTTGAGTGGCATGTTTTATGCGTGATTAGAGGTTAACTGGCACCTTGAATATTGGGAGAAGAGCATGTTGTTTAACCTCGAAGAGTTGAAAGGGATGAAGCTGCTGGCTCTCGACGGAGAGATCGGCAAATGCGTCGACTTCCTGTTTGACGATCGGCACTGGGCTGTCCGCTATATGGATGCAAGGGCGGGAAACTGGCTGACGGGGCGTCGGGTTCTGATCTCGCCCATTTCCTTACAGCCACCGAACTGGCCGTCCAGCCAGCTTCCAGTCAGGCTCAGCCGGGAGCAGATAAAGGACAGCCCATCGTTGGCAGAAGACGAGCCGGTATCAAGGGAGTTTGAACGGGAGTTTTTCAAGTTTTATGGTTACGGCTATTACTGGATGGGAAGTGCCGCCTGGGGTGCGGGCGTTCTACCCAGCGAGTTGGAAAACTTGCCTGGAACGGATGAGCGTGACGAGGACAGGAGAGAAAACCATCTGCGGTCACTCAAGGAGGTTTCTGGATACCATCTCATGTTCAATGACGACAAGGTCGGACAATTGGACGGGGCCCTCGTCGACGCTGAGAGCTGGATGATCGAATACCTCGTTGTCGATCGGGGGAGCCTGCTGTCCAGCGAACTCGTGGTCATCCCCCCTCAATGGCTGGGAGAGATTTCGTGGTCAGGTCATAGCGTTCCTTTATTGGTGGGAAAAAGTCTGTTGGAAACAGCACCGGAGTATGGCGACGGTGCGCCGGTCGCAGCCGATGAGGAAGAGCGGATCAGGCAGCACTTCGACGACGATAGGTCGATCCCGCGGGGATAAGTAACCAGCCGCTCGGGGGCTGAATCCGGGGTGACACTGACGAGCGGAGACGCCGCCGATGCAGATGATGCAGATATAGCCACCCGAAAAACTCTACGGGCCCGATGTGGGATTGGTACTTTATGGTGGCTTTCGCGTCACATGGGGCTTTCTGGCCTGCCAGGTGGCCAGTGCAAAAGAAGGCAGTAGTGTGACGACCAGCAGGAAAAACAGTGCAACTGTTTGCTCAAGCAGGTCCCCTCGCCCCAGGCTGGTCAGCAGGTAGAGCGCTCCATTGAAGAGTGCGAAGAACGCGGTCAAAAAGATCACCGCGAAAATAAGGTAGGCCGCCAGAAATTTCTGGCTGGAATGGTGGATTCGCCACACGTAGGGAACTGCTGCGATCATGACGAGCAGCATTACCGTTGTCATAGCGCCAAGGTTGTCCACAACTCACCTCATTGAAACCATTCGCTTCGTCATCTTCATCTTCATCTTCATCGTTGTCGGCCAACTGTTTGGCTGCGCCAGAGAGGCGAAATGAAGCCGCCCGCGGCCGCGTGACCCACACCGTATTGCGGGCACTATTGCATTCATGGCCATAAGTAGAGTAGCAGACCACCGGCGATCAGGGCGGATAGGCCCGTATAGAGCATGACGCGACGCAGTTGCCTGGAGCCGAGCACACAGGCCACGGCCGTCTTGAAGGTGAGGTTTGCCAAGGTAGCCAGGAAAATTGCCCGCCACGAAGCATCTGCCTCAAAACCGCTTTTTGCGAAATGTCGGCCGACGGAGAGCGTCAGGGCATCCACGTCCGTCAGGCCGGATATCAATGCCACCAGGTATATGGCCTGGTCACCGAGTAGCTGTTTGGTGATCGCAACGGCAAACAGCACAATGACGAATACCGCCGCCACGCCGAATGCCATTCCAAACTGGGCGGGGTTTTCCTGTTCGGGCATCGCCATCGATGTTTTTCCGATACGCCAGTGCACCAGCGATGCTATAACCAGAAGAATCGCGGTGTACAGCGCCATTGGAGCCATCGCGTGTCGCACGAGCGTCGGCGCCACGATCGAGAGTTCAAGTAGCACACGGCCGTAGACCACGGCCGATGCTACCAGGATCACCAGCGCCGCGCCCGGGCCGATCGACGCCTGGCGCTTGCTCATGCTGGCGTAACTGATAGTGGTGGCCGTGCTGGAGATCATGCCGCCTATGATACCGGCGAGCCACAGGCCCGCGGACTTACTGTACAGTCGAAACAGCAGGTAACCGGCCAGATTGAGGCCTACTATAAGCACCACGAACAGCCAGCTTTGGAAAGGGTTGAAGACGTCGTACGGGCCAAACGTGCGGTTGGGAAGGACCGGCAGGACCACGAGAGTGATCAGTGTGAAACGCGCGATGATATCGAAATCCTGAGCGCCTATTTGTTCCACGATATGGTGTAGGGGATCGCGCCAGTGCAGCAGCAGCATCGTAGCGGCGGACACCAGGACGGCCTCCAACCAGAGGCCCGAGCCCGCCATGGCCCCCACCATGAAGGCGACCAGCGCTGCCACCGTTGTGGTAGCGCCTTTAAAGCGCGCTTTTTTCGTGGGATGAGACAGCGCCATCAACAGCATCGCGGCGGCAATGATACCCGCCACGAGGACCAGCCCGCCGTGGCGGTCCGCCAGGAGCGCTGCCGTGACCCCTGCGCCGCTGAGCAGTGCGAAGGTCCGCAGACCGACGGGCCCACTGTCTGACCACTCACGCTCCAGGCCGATAAGCAGACCGAGACCCAGCGCCAATGTGATGCCGACAACTTCAGGGTCCAGGTATTCAGTCATTTGATTGCCGTTTTATGTGCCGGGTAATGTTCTGCTGAGCATCTGCCAATCCCACATGCTGCATTAATCGTGCCCGGAAACCGCTGCGAGCCTTTCCTTCTGCCAGTCCGCGGCGCGTGAAGGGTTACACCTGATCACGGCTCGTCAAGCGTTCACAACGGTCTGTAAATATTACAAAAACAGGAAGACCGGTGGTTGCCGTTTGGTTCCCGGCGCGGCATGCCCGTGTCTGTGGTAGCAGTCCAGAGGGTGGCACGGTTAATGCGTGTACCTGTTTGAATAGAAAATCATGCGAAAGGTTGTATCGAAGTGGACCTGCATCAACATTAGCGCTGGGCGCCGCAGACCGGAGGCCTGGCAGTTGGTCTAAACTTATAGTGATTTACCAGTTAGATTCAGGGGTTACGAACTCATGTCAGATCATCATACTTACAAGCAAATAGAAGTCGTCGGCTCGTCGAGAGACAGTATCGAGGATGCGATCAGTAATGCGATCAGGCAGACCGCAAAATCCGTGGACCATGTTGAATGGTTCGAGGTCGTCGAGACCCGTGGCCATGTCGTCGACGGAGATGTTGCGCACTTTCAGGTGGTACTGAAAATAGGGTTCAGGATAGAGGGCAGTTGATCCCGGTCGCAGTGGTCAGGATTGAGCTGCAGTCATCGTCCTCCAGTTGCATGGCTTGCTTGCCGGCCTCGTCCGACGCCCTTTTATGTCGCCCAGCTTCCGATCGTAATTCTCAGCCCAGAGCACCGAATCGTTGGCCACGTCCGTCAATTGAGCGCTGATTCGCAACCCGGGTACGCGCGTCATCCAACTGATCAATTTGTCGGATAGCCCGTCGCAAAAGTACGCCTGGCTATGCTCGGGCCCTATGTCGAACAATCAGGAGAGCACCAGGGCCAGTGGGAAGCCCGAAGTCAGTAACGCCAGTACCGGAGGGGCTGTGGTGGTCCTCAGGCCACTTCCTGGATCCTGACGATCGGGTGCGGGTTGTGAAAGCGGTCCAGCAGCTCGGCGCGCTGCTCGCGGTAAACCGCCACTGACTTGCTCTTCACCGGCCCGTAGCCGCGTACCTGGTCCGGCAGGCTGGCGCCTTCGATTGCGACCGGCAGGTTGTCGCGTGACAGCCCCGCCAGCAGTTCCTCCACGAGGGCCCGATAGTCGGCGATCAGGTCCCGCTCCTCCCGGCGTTCCGGCAGCCGCCCGAAGGGATCGAGGGCGGTGCCGCGCAGGAATTTCCCTTTCGCCAGCAGCCGGAACAGCGGCATCATCCACGGGCCGAAGGTGCTCTTGCGCGGCCGGCCCTGCTCGTCGAGCCCGCGATTGAAGATCGGCGGGGCGAGATGAAAACGCAGGGTGTAGTTGCCGGCGAAGGTTTTGGCCAGGTTGTCGCGAAACGCCGGCGCACTGTACAGGCGGGCCACTTCGTACTCGTCCTTGTAGGCCATGAGCTTGTACAGGTAGGTGGCGACAGCGCGGCTCAGGGCATGCTCCGTGTCCCCGAGCGCTTCTTCGGCCGCTTGCACCTTTGCGACGAGGTCGCGGTACTGCTCCGCGTAGGCGCGATCCTGGTAGGCCTCCAGCAGGCCCATGCGGTGGGCGATGAGTTCCCCGAGGGTCTGCTGCTGCGGTTCCACCTGCCGCATCCCCGCGGCCTGCAACACGCGGTCGCTATCGTGGGCGGCGAGACGGCCCCAGGCGAAGGCCCGCTGGTTTTCCTCGACATTCACGCCGTTGATCTCGATGGCGCGCCGCAGCGCCGCTTCCGACACAGGCACCAGGCCCTGCTGCCAGGCGTGGCCCAGCAGGAACACGTTGGCATACACCGTGTGACCCATCAGGCGCTCCATCAGCTCATTGGCCTCGATGACCGTGAGGTTGCCTGCACCCACCGCCGCGGCAATGGCGTTCAGGCGACGCTCCATGCGGATATCCGCGTTGCGGTTCTGGACGAACTGGCCGCTCGGCACCTCACTGTGATTGACCAGCACCCGGGTGCGATCCTTCGCCAGCACCCGCACCGTCCGGGGATCGGTGCCGACCACCACGTCGCAGGCCACCACCGCATCGGCCCTTCCATCGGCGATGCGCACCTGGTTGAGCGCCGCGGGGCTGTGCCCGATGCGAATGTGACTGATCACGGCGCCGCCCTTCTGCGCGAAGCCGGTGAAGTCCAGCACACTGGCGCCCTTGCCCTCCAGGTGGGCGGCCATGGTGATCAGCGCCCCGACGGTTACCACGCCGGTACCGCCCACCCCGACCACCAGCAGGTCGAACACATGGTCCAGGCTGGGCAGTCCCGGTTTGGGCAATTCGTTTCGCAACTGCTCGACATCGAGCGTTACCGTGCTGGCTTCGGGCTTGCGCAACTCGCCGCCCTCGACGGTCACGAAGCTGGGGCAGAAGCCTTTCACGCAGGAGTAATCCTTGTTACAGGAGGACTGGTCGATCTTGCGCTTGCGGCCCAGCGCTGTGTCTACCGGGTAGATGGCCAGGCAGTTGGACTGTGCGGAACAGTCACCGCAGCCCTCGCAGACTGATTCGTTGATGAATACCCGTTTGGCCGGGTCGGGGTAGGTCCCGCGCTTCCGGCGGCGGCGTTTTTCCGCGGCACAGGCCTGGTCGTAGATCAGTACGCTCACCCCGGGCACCTCGCGCAGTTCCCGTTGCAGTGCGTCCAGCTCGTCCCGGTGGTGGACGCTGGCGCCGGCGGGGAATACCGTCTGGCCGCGGTACTTCTCCGGCTTGTCGCTGACGATGGCGATGCGTTGCACGCCCTCGGCGCGCACCTGGCTGGCAATGGCGGGCACGCTGATCACACCGTCCACCGGCTGGCCGCCGGTCATGGCCACCGCGTCATTGAACAGGATCTTGTAGGTGATGTTGGTGCCGGCGGCCACCGCCTGGCGGATCGCCATGTAGCCGGAATGGAAATAGGTTCCTTCTCCCAGGTTCTGGAACACGTGGGGATTGCCGCAAAAGCGCGACTTGCCGACCCAGTTGACCCCCTCGCCGCCCATCTGGATCAGCGACTCGGTGTTGCGGTTCATCCACGAGGCCATGAAGTGGCAGCCGATGCCGGCCAGGGCCCTGCTACCCTCGGGGACCTTGGTCGAGGCGTTGTGGGGGCAGCCGGCGCAGAAGTAGGGCGTGCGCTTCACGTCCGTCGGCACGCTGACCTCGGTGCGCGTGCTCGCCAGTTCGGCGAGTTCCGCCTCGAAGGTAATCTCCGGAAATTCGTGGGTGATCCGCGCGGCCACGATGGGAGCCAGGAGGGTGGGGCTCAGTTCACCGGTCCAGGGAATCAGGGGGTTCCCTTCCTCGTCATACTTGCCCACCATGCGGCTGGGCTTGTCGGCCTGGTAGTCGTAGAGGTCTTCCTTCAGTTCACTCTCGATAATGCCGCGCTTCTCCTCCACCACCAGCACTTCCTCCTTGCCGCGCAGGAAGGCGCGCGCCCCCTCGGTCTCCAGCGGCCAGACCATGCCGACCTTGTAGATATCGATGCCGATCTCGCGGGCCCGCGCCTCGTCGATACCCAGCAGGCGCAGGGCTTCCATCAGGTCCAGGTGGCCCTTGCCGGTGGTGATGATGCCGAAGCGGGCGTGGGGGATGTCGTAGATGCGCCGGTCGATGGGGTTGGCGCGGGCAAAGGCGCGGACGGCGTCCAGCTTTTCCACCATCCGGGCCTCGATCTGGGGACCGGGCAGGTCCGGCCAGCGGTAGTGCAGGCCGTACTCGGGGGGCTGGTAATCCTGCGGCGTCTCGAAGTCCGGCAGGGCGCCGAGATCCACCGAGGCGCCCGACTCCACCGTCTCTGAAATCGCCTTGAAGCCGACCCAGCAGCCGGAATAGCGCGACATCTGCAGGCCGTAAAGACCGAAGTGGATGTACTCGCTCACCGAGGCCGGGTTCAGCGTCGGCATGAAAAAGGTCATGAAGGCCACGTCCGACTGGTGCGACATGCTCGAGGACACGCAGCCGTGGTCGTCCCCTGCGATCACCAGCACGCCGCCGTGGGGTGAGCTGCCGTAGGCATTGCCGTGCTTCAGTGCATCGCCGGCTCGGTCCACCCCGGGTCCCTTGCCGTACCAGATCGAGAACACCCCGTCGACCTGCCGCTCCGGCGCCGTTTCCACCTGCTGGGTGCCCAGCACCGCCGTCGCCGCCAGGTCCTCGTTGATGGCCGGCAGGAACTCGACCTGGTTGTCGGCCAGGAACCTCCTGGCCCGCCACAGCTCCTGGTCGTAGCCGCCCAGCGGCGAGCCGCGGTAGCCGGAGATGAAACCGGCCGAGTTGATCTCCCGCTGCCGGTCCAGGGCCCGTTGTACCAGCGGCAGGCGTACCAGCGCCTGGGTGCCGGTCAGGAAAACCCGTCCCTGTTGCCGCTCATAGCGGTCGTTGAGTTGGTAGTGATCGAGGTCGGGAGCGTCGAGGGGGGCCGTCACGAGTTCACCATGTGCTGTTGAATTATGTGTTCAACTTTATGCGTTTTTATTGTCAATGTGCTTCCGGTTTTCCTTACTTATTGACTTATATAGAAATATTCTTTACTTATATAGAGATAATTCGATAGATAAATTCTTTTGCATATGGACCGAACGGACCTCCGCATACTCGACCGCCTGCAGCGCGATGGCCGGATCAGCAACCAGTTCCTTGCCGAGGAGGTGGGTATTTCGCCCGCCGCCTGCTGGCGCCGGGTCAAAGCGCTGGAAGAGACCGGCATCATTGACCGTTACGCGGCCCTGCTCGGCCGGCCGCAGTTGGGGCTGAACCTGTGCGCATTTGTGCATATCACCCTGGCCAGGCATATCCAGGAATCGACCACGTCCTTCGAGCAGGCGGTCCTGACCCGGCCGGAGGTGCTGGAGTGCTTTGCGACCACTGGCGACGCTGACTTTATCCTCCAGGTGGTCACTGCGGACATCGCGTCGTTCGACCGTTTCCTGGAAGAGTTTCTGTTCTCGCTGCCGCAGATCGGGCAGGTGCGCTCCAATATCGCCCTGCGCGCGCTGAAGCTGGACACCGCCCTGCCGCTGGAGTACGCGATGGGCCAGGTGGACTGAGGCCGGCTGTCCGGTAACGCGACGGCGCGCGGCCAGGGGGCGAGCCGCTGTCTTGCAAATATTTTATAGCTGAACTAACGTAATTGGGTCGGTCCGGTCATCGCCACCCGCCCAATAAAATTGAAGGAGAGGATCCCTTGCCGAGACAGGGTCCGATGTTCAATGACAATAAACTGAAGCTGGGGATTTTTTCCGCCAACTGTTCCAGCGGTATGGCGGTGACCAAGGTCCCCGAGCGCTGGCAGAATACCTGGGAAAACAACATCCGCCTGGTGCAGCTGTGCGATGAGGCTGGCCTGGAGTTTATGCTGCCCATCGCACGCTGGATTGGCTACGGCGGCGAAACCGATTTTCACGGGGGCGTCCTGGAGACGATCACCTGGGCCGCGGGACTGCTGGCGAACTCCCGGCATATCCAGGTGTTTGCGACGGTTCACACCGCTTTCAACCACCCCATCGTCGCCGCCAAGCAACTGGCGACCATTGACCAACTCGGGGGCGGCCGGGTCGGCCTCAACGTGGTCGCCGGGTGGAACAAGCCGGAGTACGATGCCTTTGGTGTGGAACTGCCCGCTGCCCACGCGGAGCGCTATGCCCGCGCGCAGGAGTGGTTCGACTACGTGCAGAAGATCTGGACCGAGGAACAACCCTTTGACTGGCACGGGACCTACTTCCAGGGCAGCGGCATCTACGGCAATCCACGCCCGGTGCAGCCACACGTGCCCATCCTGAACGCGGCTGCCTCGGAGGAGGGGCGCCAGTTCGCCATGCGCAACGCGGATTTCCTGTTCACGCCGGTATTCGATTACGAGCAGGCCGCGGCGACCGTCTCGGACGTGGGCGACAAGGCCCGGGCCGTGGGTCGTGAGGTCGGCGTCTTTACCTTCTGTACCGTGGTGTGCCGGCCCTCCCAGCGCGAGGCGGAAGAGTACCTCGACTACTACGCCAACGAGAACGCGGACTGGGAAGCGGTGGACTACCTCATGAAGCTGCAGGGCCTGCATGCCCAGTCGTTCACGCCGGAAGCGCTGGCGAACTTCCGCGATCGCTTTGCCGCCGGGCACGGTGGCTTCCCGCTGGTCGGCACCCCCGACCACATCGCCGATGAACTGGAGAAACTCAGTGCCACAGGCCTGGCGGGTACGACGCTGGCCTTCGTCGATTATGCCCTGGAGTTTCCCTATTTTCGCGACGAGGTGCTGCCGCGCCTCGAACGCAAGGGGCTGCGCGTTCCGTTCCAGCCCTGAACCCGTCACAACCCAACCCGCTGAAGGAGAATCACCTTGGATAACCGGCAAGCTTTGACAAAACTCTCACGATCGCTGGCGCTGCTGACCGGAGTCGCGATGACACAGACCGTGGGGGCACAGAATGTCCTGGAGGAAATTCTCGTTACGGCCCAGAAGCGGGAGCAGAACCTGCAGGATGTGCCCATCGCCATCACCGCGTTCAGTGGCGCCCAGATGCAGGCACTGGGCGTCGTGCAGAGTTTCGACATCGCCGCTTTCAGTCCCGGTGTGCACATCAGCGGCAACCTGGCCGGGCAGAACACCCAGTTTTCCATCCGTGGCGTGACGCAGAACGATTTCAATGACGTCATCGAAGCCCCCAATGCCGTCTACCTGGACGAGGGCTATATCGCGATTGCCCAGGCACAGACCTTTGCCGTGTTCGATATCAGCCGGGTAGAGATCCTGAAGGGCCCGCAGAGCACACTGTTCGGCCGAAACGCCACCGGCGGGCTGGTCCATTACTTTTCCAACCGGCCCTCCTTCGAGGAGACCAGCGGCTACCTCGACCTTACCTTTGGCCGTTACGATGTGGATGCCGATGCCGATCGCTACACGGTAGAGGGGGCGATAGGTGGTCCGCTGACAGATCGAATCGCCGGGCGCTTCGCCTTTTTCTATAACGACCAGGACCCCTATCTGGAGAACCGCTACCCGGAGTCGGCGTTCCTGCCTGCGCCCGGTCCCGACGCCGGGGCGGACCTGGGTGACGACGAGACCAAGGCGGGCAGGCTGTCCCTGTCCTTTCGTCCCACCGACGCGCTGTTGATCGACCTGTCCGCCAACTACGCCGAAAGCGACGTGGCCACGGGCCCCTACCAGTCCAAGTCGACGATCGGCATCGTCGAGGGCGGTGAACTGGTCAACGTGATCGACACACCACCGGACGAGACCCGGCTGACCATTGCCGGTGATCTCGACGGCGGCGCGGACGCCATCGACGGCGACGGCTTCCTGCCGGGTGCCGGCATCGGCCTGCCGGGTCGCCTCGCCCCCGGTGCGGATTTCTTCGGTTACCTGGACCCGGACGGTGACGACTTCACCTTTTCCGGCGATTTCGCCTTCAGGGACCAGGGCTCCACGGAAAGCAAGGGCTTCAACGGCCGGGTGGAGTGGGGCCTGAGTGACAGTGTGCGGTTCACCTCGGTGACCGACTACAAGACCTACGAGAAACTGCTGTTTATCGACGTGGACTCCGCCCCGGTGAACCAGCTGGCCAACTATGCCGGTGTCGACGCCAGCAGTTTCACCCAGGAATTCAGGCTCGATGGCAGTAGCGACGACACCCGCTGGGTGGTCGGCCTGTTCTACCTCAATATCGACAATGAATCGGACAACGGACTCAAGGCGCCCGAGAACAGCATTGCCGGCAGCCCGCCGTTTGCGCCGGTGGATATCGGTGTGGTAGCCGAACTGGAGACCGACTCCTACAGCGTGTTCGGTCAGCTGGAATACGATTTCACGGAAACCCTGACCGCTACCGCGGGGCTGCGGATCATACGCGAGGAGAAGGATTTCGAACTCGGTGTCGGGGTTTTTCCCTCCTTCAGTAACTACACGGTGAACCAGGGCGACTTCATACCCAATGCCTTTGGCGCCGGGTCCCCGTACTTTTTCGACGATGACGTCTCCGACACCCTCTGGGCCGGCAAATTGCAGCTCGACTGGCGCCCGAGCGACGATCTGCTGCTCTACGCCGGTATCAATCGGGGTGTGAAAGCGGGCAGTTTCAATGCGCCCTTGCTGGGCGCCTACCTCGGCGCCGGGGGCAATGACGCCGTACCCTATGACGAGGAAGTGCTGATTTCCTACGAGGGCGGCTTCAAATCAACCCTGGGTAACGGCACCACCCGTCTCAACGGGTCCGTGTTCTACTACGATTACACGGACTACCAGGCCTTCCTGTTCGTGGGCGTGGGCGGTGTCGTCATCAACGCCGACGCGGAGACCTACGGCGCCGAACTGGAACTCATCACCTCGCCGATCGATGGCCTTGACCTGATGCTGACCGGCGCCTGGTTTGACGCCGAGGTCAAGGACATTCCCCTGCGCAACGGTTCGCCGCTGCCGCCGCGCGACGTCGACCCGACCTACGCGCCGGAGCTGCAGGTGACCGGCCTGGCCCGCTACCAGTGGCAGGCGCTCGGGGGGCTGATGGCGGTGCAGGGTGACTTCAGCTACTCGGACGAGTACTACTACAACCTGCGTAATTTCGACGCCGACAAGTTCGACTCCTACACCCTGGTGAATGCCCTGCTCAGCTGGCAGACCCTCGAGCCGGGCTGGACCCTGACCCTGGCCGCGCGCAACATCACCGACGAACGCGCGGGTATCCAGGGCTTTGACCTGGCCACCCTGTGTGGTTGTAACGAGGTGTCCTACCGGTCGCCGCGCTTTTACAGCGTCGGCCTGCGCTACGAGTTCTGAGCGGACGGGACGGGCGTATGGCGTACTCCCGGCGCGACGTCCTGCAGGGTGGGGGTATCCTGCTGAGTTGCGTGGTAGCGGGTCAGTCGCTATGGCTCACGCCGCGGGCGGCGCACGCGGCGCAGGTTCCGTACCGGGTGTTGACCGCGGATGAGGTCGCGACGGTGCAGGGGCTGGCGGAGGCACTGGTGCCGGGCGCTCGTGAGGCGGGGATCGCGCAGTATCTCGACAAGCAGCTGGCGCGGGCCGGGGAGGGCGACAGCCTGCTGATGCTCAAGTATCTCGGTGTGGATCCCGGGGACTATGTCGGCTTCTACCGTGCGTCTCTGGCGAGCGCCGCGACGGCTGCGCAGAACCGCCACGGCAAGCCCTGGCCTGAACTGAACGCGAGGCAAGCGGCAGCAGTGCTCGCCGCGATGGCGGCCGACGAGGTGCCCGACTGGTCGGGTCCGCCGGCATCCTTTGCTTTTTTCGTCCTGCGTGCCGATGCCGCGGACGTGGTCTACGGCACGACACAGGGGTTCGAGCGCCTGGGCGTACCCTACATGCCGCACCTGGCGCCCGCGGAGCCCTGGTGAGCCCGGCGCCGCCGATTCCCGCTACCGAATCCGTCGACCTGCTGGTGGTCGGGGCCGGTGCGGCGGGCAGCGTGGTGGCGGCCAGTGCCGCGCGGCAGGGCAAACAGGTGCTGGTGCTGGAGGCCGGGCCCCCGCGGGAGTTGTCCGACCTCATCAGTTCGCAGATCTGGGCGCGGCGGCTGAAATGGTCCGGCGGCCCGGTGGAGGAGGACGGCAACCTCAAGGTCGGCCACAACTTCAATGCCGGCTGGGGCACGGGGGGCAGTGCGCTGCACCAGTACGCGGTCTGGCCCCGGCTGCACGCGGGCGACTTCAAGCTGCACTCCAATCATGGCCGGGGTCTGGATTGGCCCCTGTCTTACGATGACCTGCGGCCCTGGTATGACAAGATACAGGCGGAAGTCGGGTTGAGCGGGGATGCCGCTGCGGAAAAGTGGCGACCGCCGGGGGACGCCTACCCGCTGCCTGCGCTCCCCGTGTTCCGGCAGGGCGAGGTGATAGCCCGGGGATTCGCCGAGCGAGGCCTGGGCACCGCGCCCATTCCACTGGCAATTACCAGCCAGGCCTTCAAGGGACGTCCTCCCTGCCTGTTCGACGGCTGGTGTGACGCCGGTTGCCCCATCGGCGCACTGGCCAACCCTTTGGTCACCTACCTGGCCTGGGCCCGGGGCGCCGGGGCGCAGGTCCGCAATCACGCCACGGTCGCCCGGGTGCTGCACGATGCTGCGGGCCGGCGGGTGACCGGCGTGGTCTATTTTGACGAACAGGGCGAGCGCCATGAGGTCCGCGCCCGCGCGGTCGTGCTGGCCGCCTTCGCGGTGCAGACCGCGCGCCTGCTGCTGGCCTCCACGAGCGAGCGCTACCCGGCCGGCCTGGCGAACCGCAACGACCTGGTGGGCCGCTACCTGATGACCCACCCCGCCAACTCGGTGTACGGCTTGTTTCTCGACGAAACCGAGCCCCATTTCGGTCCGACCGGGGGGCAGCTGATCTGCCAGGACCACTACGATGACAAGTCCGCTGTGAAGGGGGCCTTCGGGTCCTACCAGTGGCTGATCGCCAATGCCATGAAGCCGAACGACCTGGTGGGGATCGCCAACACCCGCCCGGACATCTACGGGTCGGAACTGGCGCCTTTCATGCAACGCGCCGCCCGGCACATGGGCAACATGGTCTGTGTGGGCGAGGATATTGCCCGGCCCGAAAACCGGGTGACCCTGACAGCAAGGCGCGATCGCTTCGGTGTTCCGCTGGCGCTGGCGAGCCACAGCGTCACAGCAGAAACGGATGCCATGGCGCGGCAGGCGGTGGCCGAGGGGCTGGCGATATTCAAGGCCGCCGGCGCCACCGAGGCCTGGGCGGGGCCGCGATTCGGCATGCACATCATGGGCGGCACCGTCATGGGGGAGGACCCCGCCCACTCGGTGGTGGACAGCTATGGACGCTGCCATGACCTGGACAACCTGTACGTGGCGGGCTCCGGGGTGTTCGCCAGCAGCGGCGCGGTCAATCCCACCTTCACCATCCACGCCCTGGCCCGGCGCACGGCGGAGCACCTGCTGCAGGCCCTCTAGCGCCGCCCGTGATGAGTCCAACCACGACCTGAATATACCGGGAACTTACCCCCTTTCGTCGCTCACCTGACGCCGGGCAACTTGTAGCAGGAGCTTGTCGGCCACGCCCGGCAGGGTCCAGGGGCAGACCGCGATGCAGATGCCACAGGCGAAGTTCTCGCCGAAGTAGGGTATGCACTTGTCGAAGTCGACGTACCACTTCTCCGTGCCGCGGACCATCTGCTTTACGTCGGCGATGGCGTCGGGCGGACAGGCCCGGCTGCAGGCCTGGCAGCGCGTACACACCTCGTCCACGCCGAACGGGGCCGGCTGGTCGAACAGCAGGGGGACATCGGTCGCGACCGCGGACAGGCGAAACCCCGAGCCGTACTGCCGGTTGATCAGGGAGCCGTGCTTGCCGAGTTCGCCCAGACCGGCGGCGATCGCGGGGGGAATCAGGTTGAGCGCGTCAGCCATCGGGCCCGGGAAGGGCTTCGCCGCGTAACCCTGGCTGCGGATGTGGTTGCTGAGGCGGTGGACCACCCGGGCGGCCCGGTTGTACTGGTCGTGCAGGTCATGATACGCGGCGAGATTGTCCGCGGTTGCAGGCGCCTGCCGCAGGCGTTCAAAGTCGTGCGCCACGCCGATTATGACCAGGTTGGGCTCCTCTACGTGATACCCCTCGAAGACGTAGTCGGGAAGTAAGGGGGTGATACCCACGAGGTCTGCCTCATTGGCCAGCGCGAACTGCTTCAGTTCGCGGGTCCACTCAGCCGCGGTCTGCTCGACCCTGGTCTCCGCAACGGCGACCGGCGGCGGTCCACGGTCGACTTCGGGATTGCGAAAAGAATGGTCCTCGCCGGCGGCGGGCCGGAAATTGGTCACGATGTACTGCTGCAAGTCACCGTGAGTCTGTCGCTCCGGCGGGTGCCAGAAGAAGGGCCGCGGCCTGGACGGGGACGTCTCGCCCAGTCCGTTGACGGCATTGCCAGAGATGTCCGGCATATGCGCAAGCAGTTCAGGGTCGGGCGTGTACGATTCTGTTGGTGAGGTCACCCTGGTGCTCCGTCTGCCAATAACAGGCGCTATCCGGCGTCCTTTCGGGAAGCATTACCCGAGTATAGACGCCAGGTGGAAGCGGGTTGCTAACAACCGGAATTGGTTCAACTCTTCGGTCTGAGGATTGTTCGGCTGGCGAGACAAGGCGAGGCCACTGCATCACAATCAGATGTTTACAGTCTGTTTTGAACTGGCGATAGCATGAGCATTACTTCCAATCCCCCGTTGTTGCTGCGCGCGGCCAACCGGGTCGGCCGGCTGTTTCCCCGCGCCACGCTGGCGCCGGGTGCCCTGATCGACAGGGCCTGCCGCAAAACCGGGCTCAGCGACTTCGGCCCGGACGGGCCCTTCACCGAGGCGTTGCACGCCCTTTGCGACAGCCTCGAGCGCGAGGCCAACCTGACGCCCGTGGGGCGGCTGCTCGTGCGCCAGATGCTGCAGCAGGGCCTGGAATTTCAGCTGCAATTACAGGACTGGTATTGCCGCTATCCCGAACTCGCGAATGAGACTATCGACAACCACCTCATCATCATCGGTATGCCCCGGACCGGCACCACCATCCTGCACGAACTGATGGCGCTGGACCCGGCGAACCGCTGCCCGGAGACCTGGGAACTGGCCCACCCCTTTCCGCCACCGGAAAAGGCCAGCTATGACAGCGATCCGCGCATCCGGGCCACCGCCCGCGAGCTGCGCTTGTCCCACTACCTCATGCCCGGCGTGGAGAACCTGCACCGGATGGGCGAACGCCTGCCGCAGGAGTGTGTGTCCATCACGGCCTGGATCTTCACCAGCATGCTGTACAACACTGTACTGCGCCTGCCGTCCTATACCGACTGGCTCATGCGTGAGGCGGACTACGCGGCCATGTACCGGTTTCACCGGCGCGTGCTGCGCTACCTGCAGTGGCGCTGTCCGGCCCGGCGCTGGGTGACCAAGACCCCGGCACACCTCTGGTCGCTGGAAGCCCTGCTGGCAGAGTACCCCGATGCCATGTTGGTACAGACCCACCGCGATCCGCTGAAGATCGTCTCCTCCCTGACCAGTATGCTGCCCACCATGCGCGCGGCCTATGCCAGTGATATCAACGTGCCGGAACTGGCCCGGGAGTGGTCGGATAACTGTGCCGATGCGCTCAATGCCTCGGTGACCAGCAGGCGAGCCGGCGCGATACGGCCGGCACAGGTGGTGGATATCCAGTTTGGGGACTTCATGGCGAACCCGGCGGCAGAAGTGGAGCGCCTTTATCGGCAGTTCGGCCTCGAATTCACCGACGCATTTGAGCGCGAAATCCAGCGCTATATCGACGCCAATCCGGCCGACAAGCACGGCGGCCACCGGCACCGCTTCGAGGATACCGGTCTTGATATCGCCGGTGAGCGGGACAAGGTCAGGGATTACCAGGACTATTTCGGTGTTGTGTCTGAGGTGAAGTAGAGGCTGTCAGTCGTAAGTCTTCAGTCGAAGGTTCCGAACAGTTTGTCGTAGAACAGGGTGATAGTGGCGTAGTTGCCCTTGTGCATGTTTTCGTGGTGCACATGGTGCTTGGCGGTGATCCAGCTCAAGGTCCTGAACGGGAAGAAGGGCAGGTCCACGTAGGTGTGATTGATCTGGTTGAGCTGGAAGAAGATCACGTAGGTGGCAACGATTGTCGCCACATGAAAAGGGCCCATCAGCACGGCCAGCGCGGTGACCGTGCCCATGTACAGGGCGAGGCCGACGAAGGTTTCCAGCGGATGCACGTAATGGGAATCCAGGTACGTGGGCTTGCGCGCCTGGTGGTGTACCGCGTGTATCTGGCGCATCGGCCCGTTGCCGTGAAACCAGAAGCGGTGCGCGAGGTAATAGAAGAAGTCGTAAACCATCAGGATAACGAAGATATCCAGCAATATTTTCCAGACCGGCATGGACTGGAAACTCACACAGAAAGGAAGGATCAGGGCGAAATACGTGAGGTTGGAGTATTTGCCCACCTTCTGGCTGGCCCGGACGATGGGCGGGTATTTGTCCAGAGCCCACTTTTGCTTGTCCTGCTCGCGATTCAGTTCGCGCATTCTGGCCAGGTCCGGTTGCCTGAACACCAGCCACTTGCCCACCGTGCTGACCAACACGATGAGAACCAGTGAGGCGAGTGCGGCCTGCCAGTGGTAGTGTTCCAGTATCAGGGAAATGGTGCTTTCCATGACAGATACCTCTAGTAATAGTCGCCCGAGAGCAGCAGTTCGGCGAGGTCCCTGGTGCCTTTCTCGCCCAGTTGCCTGCGTAGCTGGCGAGCGAGGAGCTTGACGTCAAGCTCGTCCCCCGGATTGTAACCGAAGACCTCGTCTTCGAGGTGCAGTTTCCGATAGATCAGTTGCAGGGTCTGCTTCATTGCCAGCAGCGCGGGCCTGCCGATGATTTCCGTGAACTCGTCCTGGAGTTCATCCACCGCGTCCACGGAATCCGCAATCAGCTGCTTGCCCTGTTCCGTGAACTGCAGCACCACCTGGCGTGCGTCTTTCGGATCGGCATCTCGCCGGATATAACCCAGGTCCTCCAGCTCGGTGGCGATGGCGCTGATGGCCTGTTTGCTCACGTGCTGGGATGCGGCCATATGCTGGATCCGGCCGCCGCCCGGTCCGATGGCCGTCAGCACCTGGCCGAAACTGAGTTTCAGGTCGGGGTGACCCCGGGCCCGGGTCAATTCCATCAGCCGGTTGGTGACGTAGTCGGAGAGCCTCGGCAGGGTTGCCACAAGGGGCAACTTGTCGGAGCCTTCCGTGAGATCAGCCGCCAGATGGGGGAGTCTCAGGGCCCGCAGCAGGTCTGCGAGACTTTTCGAGCAGGCCTCAACGGCCGCCTCGCCAGCCAATGCCACCACTTCTTTTTGCAGCCGGAGACCCTCCCTGGCGCCCTTGTCGATCACATCGCGCGCTCTTGCCGTCGTGACGAGGAGTTTGGCGCGCCCGTCCGAGGGGTCGGCCCGGCGCTCGAGGTAACCCGCGGCCACGATCTGGTTGGCAGTCTGGTTGGCCGCCTGGCGCGAGATCCCCAGGACTTCAGCGATGTCACTCAGCCGCGCGCCGTTCCTGCCGCTCAGGGAAATATAGGGCTCGAAACTGATCCGGAGCTGGTCATGGCCGTACTTCTCCGTCAACGCGTTCATCACGTTTGACTGCATATACAGGGCGACGCCGATCAGGTGGCGGGCAAAATTGTCGCGATAGCGCGCCTGCACGTCGTCGGCCTGTCGGTAGCTGTTCATCGGCTCTGCCATGGTGCAGATAGTAAATACAAATTTATCATAAGTCAAACGAGCTTGACTAAATAGTCGGGCTCGCTATACTGCCGGATCAATCCGCTAACCGTCTCTGCGAGGAAGTTGGTCCGTGACTGAAAAGAAGAATGTGGGCTATATCGGGTTGGGCAATATAGGCAAGCCCAGCGCGATGCGGCTGATAGGGGATGCGTTCAACGCGCATGTCTACGACGTGGTCCAACCCGCGGTGGATGCGCTGGTGGAGGCCGGGGCGATTGGCTGTACCTCCGTGGCCGAGTTGGCCAGAAGCTGTGAGCATATTGGCATCTGCGTGCGGGACGACGCCCAGGTGGAAGAGCTCCTGTACGGCGAGGAGGGCATTCTTGCCCACGCGGCAGCTGGCACCCTGGTGGCCATTCACAGCACCGTAACCCAGGCCAACCTGCTGAAGTGGGCGAACCAGGCCCGCGAGCGCGGCATTCGCCTGATCGATGCGCCCATTACCGGGGGGGCGCACAAGGCCGTAGAGGGCACGCTGTGCTACATGGTGGGGGGCGAGGAAGCGGACGTGGCTGCGGCGACACCGGTATTCGACACCTCGGCCGAGAAAGTGATCCACGCCGGCGAGCTGGGCTGTGGCATCGCCCTCAAGCTGTGCAATAACTACATGCAATACACCGAGTTCGTGATCATGGCGGAGGCGGCCCGGCTGGCGGAGGCCTGCGGCCTGTCGCCGGAAGTGATGCGCGATGTCGGGCTGTCCAATGGCGTTGTCAACGAACAGATGTTCATGTTTGTCACCGGGCGCAACGGCGTCCTGCGGGCCGGGCCTAACCCGGACGCAGAAGCCTACTTCGCCACCATGGGGGCGCTGGCTGCCAAGGACATGGACTGCGCCCTGGCAACCGCCGCCGAGAAGGGCGTGACCATGCCGACCGCCGAGTTTATCCGCGAGCGCATAGAGAGAGTCTTTATGGGCCAGGATGAGTCCCGCCCCCCTGTCCGCGAGGAATAAGCCTTTGAACCCCGAAGCGAAACTGTTGATAGATGGTGACCTGGTCGATGCCGCCTCGGGCAGGACCTACCCCAACATCAATCCCGTAACCGAGGAGGCCATGGGCCGGGTTGCGGATGCCGGACCGGAGGACATGGAGCGCGCCATTGCCGCCGCCCGACGTGCGTTTGATGAGACCGACTGGTCAACGGATCACGGCTTCCGCCTCAAGTGCCTGCAACAACTCCAGGCCGGCCTGCGGGCGGAAATGGATGATTTCCGGCGGCAGATCGCCGCGGAAACCGGTGCCCCGCTGGCCATCTGCGGGGACATGGGGCCGCAGTGCGAGATTCCCATCGGGTTTATCGACTACACCCTCAAGAACCTGCCGGATTTCCAGTGGAGCCGCGATATCGGAGTGTCCGAGATGATGGGCATCAAGAGCCGGCGACTGGTTGAGAAAGAAGCCATCGGCGTGGCGGCCTGCATAACACCCTGGAACGTGCCCCTGCAGATCAACCTCGCCAAGTGCGTGCCCGCTCTGGCGGCGGGCTGCACGGTGGTGCTGAAGCCGGCGCCGGACACTCCCTGGGCCGCCACCACCCTCGGGCGGATCGTGAAGGAACATACCGACATCCCCCCGGGGGTGTTCAACGTGGTCACCTCCTCGGATCCGGTTACCGTGGGCGAGCAACTGGTTGGCGACCCGCGGGTGGACATGGTGTCATTCACCGGCTCCACCGCGGTTGGCAAGCACATCATGGCCCGGGCCAGCGAGACAGTGAAAAAGGTGTTTCTCGAACTCGGGGGCAAGTCTGCCAATATCATTCTCGACGACGCCGATCTCGGTACAAGCCTGCTCAGCGCGCTGTCGGTGTGTTACCACGCCGGCCAGGGCTGTGCCCTGCAAACCCGCCTGCTGGTCCCGAAAGCGAGGCAGGCCGAGGTGGAGGAACTCCTCAAGACCTATTTCGGATTTATCGCCTACGGCGACCCCGAGGCAGAGGGGGCGATCATGGGGCCGCTGGTGAACGCGAAGCAGCGGGATCGGGTGCTCGCTTACATCGAAAAGGGCAAGGCGGAGGGCGCCCGGCTGCTGCTGGGCGGCGGCGTGCCGCAGCAGCTGGAGAAAGGCTATTACGTGGAACCCACGGTCTTCGTCGACGTCAGCAACGATATGGCCATTGCCCGGGAGGAAATCTTCGGTCCGGTACTGGCGGTGATCGCCTATGAGGACGAGGATGACGCGATTCGCATCGCCAACGACTCGGAGTTTGGCCTGTCCGGCGGTGTCTGGTCCGCCAGCGAGGCGCGCGCCCTCGCGGTGGCACGCCGTATCCGTAGCGGCACGGTCAACGTCAACGGCGGCAACTTTTACGCCGCCGATGCGCCCTTCGGCGGTTACAAGCAGAGTGGTATCGGTCGGGAGATGGGTCCTGAAGGCTTCGAGGAATACCTGGAAACCAAGACCATTGCGATTGGCGTATGAGCACTGAATTGCAGGACAGGGTTTACATTATCACGGGTGGCTCCCGGGGATTCGGCCTGGCGATTGCGAAATGCCTGGTGGCTCACGGCGCGCGGGTGGGGCTGCTCAGCCGCAACCGCGAGGGGCTGGACCAGGCCGTGGCCGAGATCGGGTCCGATCATGCTGTTGGCGTGGCGACTAATGTGACCCATCGGGACGACATCTCAGCGGCTTTCGCGCAGGTTAAACAGCACTTTGGTCGCCTGGACGGGCTGATCAACAACGCCGGTATGGCCCGCCCCAATGCGGTGGAGCACCTGGTGGAGGAGGAGGTGATCCAGCAGGTGCAAACCAACTTTCTCGGTACGGTGTTCTGCTGCCAGGCGGCCATACCCTTGCTGCGGGGCGGTGAGAATCCCCGCATCGTGAATATTTCCTCCGCCTCTGCCTATCATTTCGACGAGATGAGCCATCTCTCGATCTATGCCGCCACCAAGGCCGGGGTGGAACGGTTCACCCGGGATCTCCGGTCAGAGCTGCAGCGGGACGGTATTGGCGTCACCTGCATACGACCGGGCGCCGCCTGGACCAGTTTTGCCGAGGGCTGGGACCAGCAGGCCACCGAGGCGGGTTTCAGTGCCTGGCGTGACGTCGGGACCTACATGGACACGGGTATGGAAGTCGAACAGGTAGCCGACGCAGTCGCCTACGCACTGGCCCAGCCGGTCGGGGTGGCAATAGACCTGCTGGAAATCCGCCCGAACGTACCGACCCCAAAGTCGGGCCTCTGAAGATAAAGAGAAAGCGACAGGAGATACCATGGATAACGTGCTGGGATACCGGGATAAAACAGTCGTCATTACGGGCGCCGCTTCCGGTATGGGGCGAGCCGCCGCCGGGTTGCTTGTGAATCTGGGGGCGGAGGTTTACGCGCTGGATATCGCAGAGGTCGAGGTTCCGGTGAAGCAGGTGATGCAGGTCGACATGAAGGATTCGGCGACCCTCGAGCGGGCCCTGGCAGATCTGCCTGAGGAAATTGACGCCCTGTTCAATTGCGCCGGTGTGCCCAGCCCGCCGTTTTCGCCCCGAGACACGGTGCTCATCAATTTCAGCGGCCTGCGTTATCTTACCGAGGCCCTGGTTCCGCGCCTTGGCGAGGGCGGCGCGATCGCTTCCATCGCCTCGACTGCGGGCATGGGCTGGAAGCCAAACCTGGAGCAGGTCCGGGAATTCATTGCCCTCGACAACGACCTCGATACAGCGGCCTCCTGGCTGCAGGCCAATGCCGAGGCGGTTCCGGACGGCTACGGTTTTTCCAAGCAGTGCATCATCGTGTACACCATGAGCATGGCGAAAGAACTGGCGGGACGCGGGATCAGGATCAACTGCATCTCACCCTCGCCGACCGACAGCGCCTTCATGACCCGATTGAAAGGGGAGGGCCAGATCCCCGAAGAAGCCGTGGCCCTGTTCCTGCCCTCCAACGGTCGCTACGCCACCGGTGAGGATATGGGTCGGGTACTGGTGGCGCTCAACAGCCCGCTGGCGGGGTTCGTCAGTGGCATTAACCTGCCGGTCGATTTCGGCTACTGCTCAGAAGTTGTTATGGGGCAGCGCGACGATCTGCTGGGTATCAGCTGAGGCTTCACCGGCAGCTTGTCGGGCGGCGGGTCATGCCGCCGTAAACGCCCGGTCCATTTGTCGTCGCAACTCGGTCAGCAGCGGGAGATTGGGTGAATAGACCACCGGACTGACGCGATCCACCGTGTCGCCATAGCGCTGCACCATCTGCGAGGCCACTTCCGCCGGCGTGCCAACCACCGCGAACGTGCGCAGAATCTCGTCGTCGATCAGCGCGTTCAAATCCGACCAGTTGCCGGCTCGCACCAGGGCATTGGCGTCCTGCTGCAGCGCTTCCCAGCCGTGACAGTGCAGAATCGGCAAATAGGCCGGGGTCGAGGCATAAAATCCAATCTGGTTGCGGGCCGAGGCAACGGCCTGCTCCAGTTCCTCCTCGTCCAGGCCGGTAGCGGTTACCACCTGCACCGAGACACTGAATTCATCGCGGGGCTTGCCGGCCTTTTCCAGTCCCCGTGATATGGCCGCCAGCGACAGCTCGCGCAGCGACCGGGCGGTATTGAAAGGGTGCACGAAATAGCCCTCGGCCACTTCCCCGGCCAGTTCGGTCATGACCGGGCCGACCCCGGCGATAAAAATCCTGGGTACGCCGTGGCGATTCGGCTGGGGTGAAAATACCGGCGACATCAGGGTGTGCCGGTAATACTCGCCCTCAAATTTGAGTGGTTCGCCGGTTTGCCAGCTGTCCCAGATTGCCTTGACCGCCAGCACCATTTCCCGCATGCGCGTGACCGGCTTGCCCCAGGGCATGCTGAACCGGCGCTCGATATGCGCCTTCACCTGGGAGCCCAGTCCGAGAATGAATCTTCCGCCTGACAGGTTCTGCAGGTCGTTGCCGAGGTAGGCCAGGTTCATGGGGTTGCGGGCAAACGCCACGGCAATCGAGGTCATCAGTTCCAGCCGCTGCGTGCGCATGGCCGCCGCGGCCACTGAAATAAAGGGATCGCTCTGGCCCTCAAAGGTATAGGCGCCGTCGAAGCCGGCCTGTTCTATCGCAGCAGCCATTTCCCCGACCTGGACCGGATCGAACATCAGGGACGCGTCGATCTTCATCGTTTTCTCGCTGGCTGCCTATTTCGGGGACAGTTTACTTTTTTCCGGAGGAAAAAAGTAAACTGTCCCCGAAATAGGGGAAGGTCGACTTAGAAATTGTACTGCAGCGTTACGCCGACAGTGCGGGGATCGAGTGAACGTCGAATCCAGACATAGGGGCTCGGTACCATCGCGCCCAGGTCGTAATCGGGGATATCGGTCCGCGCCTCGGATTTCAGTATCGCCGACTCGTCCGTGACGTTCTTGACCCAGACGTTTGCATCCCAGTTACCCGATGCGGAGCGCAAACCCAGGTAGGCATCCAGCATCACGTAGTCGTCCAGGTCCTGGCGCTGGGACAGGGAGTAGTACTCGCTTTCGGCGTTTAGCAGCCCGCGAACATACCACTCCATATTGCTGCCGATGCCGTGGAAATATTCCGAGGAGACATTGGCGGACCATTCCGGTTCGGCCCCGGCACGCTCGCCGCTCAGGTCGCAGGTGTTGAAGGAAAATACTTCCTCACCGACTGGTTCATCGGTGGTGCAGGGCGTGTCACTGGCATCGGTCAACTCGGCCTTGTTGTAGCTGAGCGCCGCGCGCAGGGTCCAGTGCTCGGACAGCAGTACGGTGAAGTCCGTATCGAGCCCATAGGACTCCGCTTCATCCACGTTCACGACCGGCGATTCCAGGTCGACGCCGCCGGACACGGTGCGAAATGACACCTGCTCCGCGTTGTAGTGGAAGTCGTTATACAGCTGGTAGTACAGCGCCAGGTTCCACAGACCGCGGCCGCCCATCACCTCCCACTTGAAGCCCAGTTCCAGGTTGTCGCTGGTTTCCTCGTCGAATGCAGCGAATACCGGCGGGACAAGGGTGCGGGCAATGTTCACGTTTCCGGCGGTCCAGCCCCGGTCGTAGCTGGCATAGCCCATGAGATCGTCGCTGAACTGGTACTGGTATTTCAGGGTGCCCGTCACTGCATCGGCGGTGTCTTTCTGGAGCTCCGGCGGTACGCCGTCAATACTCTCACCGCCGAGGGGAAGCAGGGAGCCATCGGGTTGCACCCGGAAATAGGTGCCCTCGTAAGGCTGCTGGCCATCGCGTTTCGACTCGGTGTAGCGCAGGCCGACCGTCAGGGTACCGTTCTGGGTCAGGTGAAACGAGTTGTGGGTGAATACTGCCCACAGCTCGTTCGACAGGATTGCCGGGTTGTCGATCGCCGCGTAGATGTTAAAGCCCGGTGCGACGGCCTGGTAGACGTCGACACCCACCTCGGTGAGCGAGTCTGTCTGGGTATAGAATGCACCTGCCGTCCAGTCCCAGAACTCGTTGCCCTGGGAAGCCAGGCGCAGTTCATAGGTCTGGATATCGTACACGTCGGAGTCGACAAACACGTTCTGCGTGAGCACTTCCGAGGCGTCTTCATCGTAGTCGCGCAGGATGCGCTGGTTCTGGTCGCTGGTGACGAAGGTCAGTTCCCAGTCGTTGGCGAATACGTAGTTGGCCTCCAGCGACAACATGTCGGTCTCGTTCTCAAAGTGGGAGTCGTACTCCGCGACCGCGACCCGGTCCTCCACGTCGAAACCATTACCCTGGATCATGGGGTCGATATCGTTGTCGTCCTCGATGTCCCAGTAACTCAAACGCAGGTTGAAATTGTCGGTGGGTTCCCACAGGACTACCGCGCGGAACGCCCGGGTTTCATTTTCCAGGTCCCGATCGAGGGTGATATTGCGGATATCGCTGTTTTCGTTGGTGTCGTACAGCCCGGACATCCGCACCCCCAATTGATCCTCGATCAGCGGCAGGGAGATACCGAACTGGGTGTTGGAGCCCTTCTGGTCATTGAAACTCTGGCGCACATAGCCGTCGATGGTTTCCAGGTTCGGATTGGTGGACCGGATGGTGATGGCTCCGGCGGGTGAGGTCTGCCCGTACAGGGTGCCCTGTGGTCCCCGCAACACCTCCATCTGGGCTATGTCAAAGAGCCCCGTCAGCAGTCCCCTGGGCTGTGAAAAGTAATTTCCGTCTACATAGAAAGTCACCCGCGGGGTGAGGGGCGAGTTGAGGTCGCTACCGAGGCCGCGCACGGCAAAGTCAAAATCGACACCGCTGCCGCTGATGGCCAGGCCGGTCGTCAGGTTATTGATGTCGTGCAGTGTGAAGGTGCCAAATTCCTGGATCTGGTCAGCCGTGACCACGTTGACCGTCATCGCTGTTTTCGACAGGGTTTCGGTACGCTTCTCGGCAGTGACGATGACTTCTTCGAGGATCAGGTTGCCGTCCTGCGCCATAACCGGAAGGCCAGTGCCGACTAACATTACAGTCGCAATGACATTGTTTCGGGCGGTATTTCTCATTTTTATCGATCCCTTTGATCTCAACTGCCAATCTGTCGCGTCTTGGCCATTACTATAGAAATCAATGCCGTTGGATAGTTTGGTTTTTATGAATCTATCCGCCGAACAGCGGAAATAATACATTGCAAATGGTATGTAATACAACCAGAATCTGGTGAGGAGTTTACTCAGGTTTTCGCTTTTTTCCTGCCGCTGGCGCGCGACTTCCGTCTGGCCTTCGGTTTTGCCAGGCCGGCAGCGTCTTCCAGTTCCGCCAGCGACTGCTCCATGTAGTCGATCAGCCGCTGTACCTGGGGTACCGACCGACGGCAGGCCATGATGCCGAAGTCCACGTTAGTGTCGTAGGTGACCATCGTGATATTCAGGGCGATGCCGTTGGTCACGATGGAGGCGGGGTAGGAGCCGTCCATGCGGGCCCCGTTCCAGTACATGCGCTGCTGTATGCCTGGCACATTGGAAATCACGGTATTGAAGGGCGGCAGGCGGCTGGCCAGCCCCAGCGGCATCAGTACCATGCCCGGCGCCTGCAACAGCAGCGTCACCGCCTGGACCTCCTCCGGCGTCATCTCGGCAAAAAACTCCTTGCCTGCCCGGACCGAGGCCTGGATCGCGGCAAAACGCCTGGCCGGGTCGGCGACATTGGTCGCGAGGTCGGCGCTGATGGTGCCCACCGCGTTGGAAGAATCGATATCCCCCTCACGCCGCAGAGAGACAGGGACCATGGCCTTGAGGGACTCGTCAGGTAATTCCCCGTGATCCTGCAGGTAGGTGCGCAGGGCGCCCGCACACATGGCCAATATCGCGTCGTTGAAAGTGCCGTCGAAGGCCTTGCCCACCGCCCGGATGCGGGCGAAGGGCCAGGACTGGGCAACGAAACGGCGGGCGCTGTGGACGTCCGTGTTGATCGAGCTGCGTGGCACCTTGAGGAACGGCAGCATCAGCGCGCCCCCTTTGCCGGTCCAGGCATCGGTGAGCTTGCGCAGCGCGTGGTACAGGTGCTTGCCGGTGTCGAGCCGGGCCTTGAGCGCCTCGGACACATTACGCACCTGGGCGTCACTGAGTGCCGGCCCCGACACCTGGTTCAGGGACGCCCGGTATTCATTCCATGTGGACAGGGCCAGGGGCGAGGCTTCCAGGCGGCTGTCCGGGTCCGGCGAGAGCATACTCCTGGCGATGTGGATCGAGCGCGCGCCATCGACTGCGGCGTGGTGAGTCTTGGTATAGAAGGCGAATTGGCGGTTTTCCAGACCCTCGATCAGGTGCATTTCCCACAGTGGGCGGTTGCGGTCCAGCAGGCTGCCGTGCAGCCGCGAAACAAGGGTGAACAACTCGCGGTAGCGGCCGGGTTTGGGCAGGGCCGAGTGCCGTATGTGGTAGTCGAGGTCCAGCGCCGGGTCCGGTTCCCAGTAGGCGGGCCCGGCCAGGCCCAGCAGCCCGGTTTTCAGCCGGTCGCCGAAGGGTGGCAACAATTGGTCGGCATCGCGCAGGTTGTCGGCCAGGCCGTGCAGGAACTCCCGCTCATCTGCGCCTTCCGGTAGGGTGTACAGGCTGACGCCGCCCACGTGCATCGGCGTTTCGCGGGTCTCGGTCAGCAGAAAGCCGGTGTCCACCAGGCTGAGTTTTTTCATTCGCTGTAACCGCCATTTCGGGCTTTTGTTGCCACAGTGTAGAAGATTCAGCGGCAGGCCGCCCGGAGAGGCCGGGCAGCCCGGGCCTGTGCCGCGGTCAGACCAGGTGCAGGCCGATGGCGCTACTCAGGAACAGGCCGGCCCATATCACGAATACCCAGGGGCGGCAGCGGCCGAGAGAGTCTGACAGGATGGTGTCGCGCTCCTCGCTGGCGCCGTGCTGCACCAGCGCGGCAAAGGCGGGTACAAATGGCCTGAGGTGCAGGCGGATCATCAGGCCACAGGCCACCAGCACAGCGAAGACCAACACCTTCCAGGCGACCCAGGGCGCGGCGAAACTGAACGATCCCAGCAGGCCACCGACCGACCACAGCACCAGCGCGCTGACCACCGCCACGCGGAAGCGGAAATCCCAGCGGGTCAGGAAGGCGTGCAGCTGGCCGCCGTGTGCCAGGTGCAGGTAGATGACGTTGGCGAACCAGCTCGCGCAAATGATCCACACCAGGATTGGCAGCCAGGCGGGTGCGGCGACGAACTGCGCGCTGTATGCCATCTGGAAACCGAAGGCGAAAATGGCCGGCATGGCCAGCTTGGGGCCCTGGTCGCAGGCCAGCATGATTTTCAGGGCGACCTGGCGCGCCTCGACGCCGATATCGCGCCGCACCACCTGCCCGCTGGCGAAAAACGTGCCCAGGTCGCCGCCCAGCCAGTAGACGAAGGCCAGCAGGTGAGCGTATTTGAGCCAGAGGTAGTAATCCATGCGGTTCTCTTGTGAGGGTGAGGGATCGTGAAAGGTACCGGAACTGTGCGGCGGGTTATTGCTTGTGGCTGTCCATACCCCAGCGCCTGATTTCAGCCACCTCGAGATCGAACAGGTCCAGTACCCTGACCACGCTGTAGTCGATCATCTCCTGGATACTGCCGGGCCTGGCGTACAGGGCCGGGATAGGCGGGGCGATGATGGCGCCCATTTCCGACAACTGGGTCATGGTGCGCAGGTGCCCTGTATGCAGCGGCGTCTCGCGCAGCATCAGCACCAGCCGGCGCCGTTCTTTCAGGACCACGTCTGCGGCGCGGGTGGTCAGGGAAGAGGTCACCCCGGAGGCGATTTCAGACATGGTGCGAATTGAGCAGGGCGCGATAATCATGCCCTCGGTGCGGAACGAGCCGCTGGAAATCGAGGCCGCAATGTTTTTCGGCGAGTGGCAATGATCGGCCAGGCCCTGCACGTAACGGGTTTCATAGTCTGTTTCCAGGCCCATGGTCAGCTCGGCAGACTTGCTGATGACCAGGTGGGTTTCTACCGAGGTTGGCGCCAGCAACTCCAGCAGGCGTACGCCGTAAGCGATGCCGCTGGCTCCGGTGATGCCGATTATCAAACGCCTCGGTTCAGACACTCGCTTGCCTCGCTGGCCAGGAATCGGCGCGGTTCACGACGTGACGCGGCCATTCCATGGAAACTGTTTCGTGGCGTAGATGATAACCCCTGAAGTCACCTTCTTGCCATCAACGCCCTTCTTGCGCCTGGATGGCGGCGGCGAATTCGGCGTCGACCACGGTGAGGCCGGCCTCCCTGGCCTTGCGAAAGGTCTTTTTCAGCGCCATTTTCACAAAGGGCTTCGGTATGCCTTTCATCATTTCCGCGGCCTCGGGGGTGATCTCCATGTCGGGCGCCACCTGTTTGGCCCTGGCAATGATGTCGTCTGCAGTCGCCATGTTTTGCTCCCTGGTTTGCTTGCTCTGGTGTTTCGTTTGTCGTCGGGTCGGTTTTAGTCTTCCGGGGCCAGTGCCAGTCGGATCCCGTCCAGGGCGCCAGTAAACTGGATCTGGCAGCTGAGCCGCGAAGCGCCCTCGCGAAAATGCTCCGAGCTTTCCACCAGTACCCGTTCATCTCCGTCCAGCCGCGGTAGCATGGCGCTGAACCGTTCGTCCACGTAAACGTGGCAGGTGGCGCAGGAACAGCAGCCGCCGCAAATGGCGGCGACGTTGTAATCATGGCGCTGCAGGATTTCCATCACCGAGGCGCCGGTTGCGGATTCCAGGGTTGCCACGCTGCCGTCGCGGTCTGTTACGAAAAGTCTGTACACAATAATCCCGGATTGGAGCCCTGCCGCCTAGCCGGCCTGGTCGACCGCTACCAGCGGTACCGGGTCGAACACCCAGCCTTTCTCCTCGCGCCGGCGCGGCGAGGGAATGGCATAGACCTTTTTGCCTGCGGCGGCCTGCAGGGCATCGGCATCGATGCGCCAGCCGCGCTTGTCCCAGTCCCGCAGGAACCGGCGGTAGCGCACCACCGATTTGTCGGAGGGCGTCATGACCTCCTGGGTCATGGTGTCCGGGGTCAGGACTGGCGCGATCTGCTCCAGCACGAGCACGTCGTCTTCCGCGATCACCGCGTTTATTTCCCGGATGTCGTCGTCGTCGGCATCCTCCGGATCGAGGAAGTTGCACATATTGACATTGAACGCGCGGGTCAGGCCCGGTTCTACCGGGGTCTCGTACAGGTACTGGTGCATCCAGTTGGTCGGCGTGATATGGATATAGGTCCACACCCCGTTGGGACCGTTGTGACCGGAACCGGCCTCGAGGCCACCGGACTCCAGCCGCGCGCCCTCGGCCCGGCGCAACACCTCGTCGGTACTGGCTGGGGCGTGAAACTGGTGCATGAACCAGTTGCCGTACTCGTGCTCGTCCAGGTCGAAATCATTCACGCGGTAATCGGCGTTGGCGCCCATGAAACCGTGGCGCTCATGGACAAACTCGTTGTGGGCCGGGTCCAGGGCATTCTCCACGCAGCGCTCGTAGTTGGCCTTGATGGGCCAGCTCTGGGTGATGGCGCGCCACTCGGGCCCGCTGTAGTCCATCCCGGACGGGGCGGTGCGGGGCAGCAGCAGGGGCGGTCGCTCCGCTTCCGGCAGATCCCCCAGGAACGCGAATACGAGGCCGTACTCCTCGTGGGTCGGGTAGGAGTCAATCCGCGTTCGCGCCGGAATCCTGTCCTGTCCGTCCGGGCCCAGGGAGGGAATCTTAACGCACTGGCCGGCACCGCTGAACTGCCAGCCGTGGTAGGGGCACTGGACGTTGTCGCCCCTGACCTGGCCGTGGCTCAGGGAGCCGCCGCGGTGGGTACACACGTCGTGCAGGCAGTGGACCTTGCCGCCGGTATCCCGGAACAGGACAAAATTCTGGCTGAGCACGCGTACCCGGAGAGGCTTGTCCGCCTCAATCTCCTGGCTTTCGGCCATGGCGTACCAGAAGTTGATGTACATGCGTGGTAATGACCCCTGCAGCGACTCGTGGAGTCAAAAAGGTACACCGTCCCCGGGGTTAAAACTTGCGATAAGTCAAAGAAGCGGCACTCGGCAGGGCCGGTGAGCGGGATCCGAAGCGCCGGCCGGTTGGCGGGTCAGTTCTTGCCCCGGTTCTCGTACTCGGCGAAGCGCATGGCGACCTCGCCCAGCAGGATGCAGGAGGTTGCGCCCCATACCACCGGCCAGTCAAAACCCTCTCCGGGTATGTACATGAACAACAGGGTGGTCACCGCCAGCAGGGAGATGCAGACCACGGTGATGACCAGCGCGACCGGCCTGCCGCCGGGCACCCGGAACGGGCGCGGGCGATGGGGGTCCACGTTGCGGGCCCGGTAAAACGCCGCGACCACGCCGATATAGGGCAGCATGAACATGACCGCGCTGGCCGCGAACAGGGACCAGAACAGGTCCTCGTTGCTGCCGGCGATCGCGCCGTAGGCGAGCAACACCACGGTGCCGATGACGCCCATGAGTACGGTAGAGCCCACCGGGGTGCCGTAGCGGCTGTGCTCAATGCCGAATACCCGCGGCAGTTCGCCGTCCAGGGCCGACTCCGCGGTGGCCCGGTTGCTGCCGATGGCCCAGGTGGTGCCATTGGAGAAGATGGTGAACAGGGTGAAGATGACCAGGGTGGTCGCCGTCATCGCGCCCAGCTGCGAGTCGCCGAACAGGCGATGCATGGACTCGACCAGGCCCTCCACCAGGTTGATCTCGTCAGCCGGTATGACCGCCAGGATAGCGAAGGTCCCCAGGAAGTAGCACAGGAAAATGATCAGGCCGGAGCCGAGGATGGCGCGCGGGATGTCCCGCTTGGGGTTTTTCATTTCCTCGCTGGCGGAGGACATCAATTCGAACCCCAGCATGCCGTAGATTACCGTGGAGACGTACTGGGTACTGCTGCCCCACTCGGGTTTGAAGCTTTCCCAGCTGAAGTCGTTGGCCAGCTGTACGTCTCCCTGCAGGGCAAAGGCCAGCCCGCCGATCACGATCGCGACAAAGGTGATGGTCTTCAGGGTGGCCCCGGTATTGGGCACCCACTTGCCTATTCTCAGGGAGAGGCAGGTAATCAGGACCACCAGCCAGTTGATGCAGATGGCCATGGCCAGCTGCATACCCAGCGACATCGCCGGGTAGAACATCTGGGAGAAGATCGCGGCGAACAGGATGTAGATGGAGGCATTCCACAAGACGGTGTTGACCCAGTACAACCAGGTCGCACGGGTGCCCCAGCGGGACCCGAAGGAGTCGCGTATCCAGGCGTACAGGCCGCCCTGTTCCGGGTAACTGGTGCCCAGTTCCGCGCTTATCAGGCCGTATGGAACAAAAAATATCAGGCCCATGAGGCCCCACCAGAACAGGCTGGACACGCCGATGGCGGCAGAGGCGGCCAGGGTATCCAGCAGCAGGATGGCGGACACCGTGAACAGTGTCATGTCCGCAGCACGCATGGTGCGGATGTGTTGCGGGTGAGTCTCGTTATTCAAGTTATGCGTCCCCGTGGTGGTCACTGCACTCACTAACCTTCTACCGCCAGGCGCGAACGGCTGTTGCTTGAGGTGGCCCTGGTCAGCTGGCCGTCATTATGTATCGCGACTGCGCGGGCCAGTATAACCTGTGGGGGTTAGGCCTCTCACTGTCCGGCCCGGCATTTTGTCGTTTTTTTAAGCCCTTGATTTTTTTACAGATAATTTCAGTCCCCGGGCTGCACTTTGCAGGAAAGCCGGACCTGATCTAGCCTGAATTCAGACCCGAAGCCGCGCTGCATGGACGTGTGGCGCGTTCCGGGAGAGCTGTTTTTATTGTTGAAGGGAGAAAGTTTTTTATGCCAGTCCTCAATCATCGCACCTGTCTTACCACTGCGCTTACCCTGGTTTCCGCCCTTACCGCCGGACCGCTGTTCGCCGGTTCCGCCGAGGTGGCGGGCCCGGACGGAGCGAAGATGCAGTTCGAGTATGCCGACGAGGACCTGGTCAGGATCGATCATGGGTCGGCGCAGGGCTACATGGTGCTACGCGACAACAAGATGTATTCCGTCGTCAACAGCGACGGGCAGACCATCGTGATGGACATGGGTGAGATGCTGAGGAACTTCGGTCAGCGCGGGGCGGTGCAGGTGCCCGACGAAACCATGGGCGAAGTGCTGTCGATGCAGGCCACCGGCACCTACGAGGAGCACGCGGGAATCAAGGGCGAGGTCTACGAGGTGCGCTTTGTCGACCAGGGCGGTCGCGAGCAATCCTCAGAGCTGGTATTGACCAAGGATGCCAGGGCGCGGGAATTTCTGCACGCCATCGTGCAGATGAGCGTGACCATGGCCGCCGCGATCGGCGAGGACGAGACGGGCGGCCGGGAGTTTGCCCAGCGGCTGGATTCCATGAATATGGGCGTATTGCGCTTCGGTGACGATATGCGGGTCACCAGGCTCAGTGGCGAGGAGGTCGCTGCGTCACGCTTCGTACTGCCGGCCGAGCCAACCCCCGCGCCCAATCTGGGTGACATCATGCGCTCCAGCGCCGCCAGCTCCACGTCCCAGCAGTCGGCGCCCGCCGCCGCCGGCTCCGGTGGCATCCTGTCCGGGGTGATGGGCGCTTTTGGTCGCAAGCCCGCGGAGGAGCCGGCCGACGGCGAGGAAGAGCAGGAGCCCGAGCAGAAAAAGGAAAATCCCCTGGGCAAGGCGCTCAATTCGATTTTCGGCAAGTAGCGTAATCGGGGCTTATGGGGGCACCTCGTTTTAATATAACAGTTGTATTATAAAAAAATTTCGCTAGACTCCGGGGCATGTTGTCCGGCAGTGAGGGCCTGCCATGCCCAAAGTCGTCGATCACCAGCAGCGCCGCGAACAGCTGGCAATTGCCGCTGCCGGGCTGGTAGCCGCGGGCGGCCTCGGCAGGGCCACCGTGCGCGAGGTGGCCCGTGCGGCCGGCGTATCCACCGGTGCGGTAAGCCACTACTACACCGATACCGGCGAGCTGTTGTTCGCCGCCTACCAGCAGGCCTACCGCAACTCCGGACGGCGATTCCAGGCCACCCTGGCGGATGGATTGTCACTCGACGCCTTGTTGCAGGCCCTTTGCGAAACCCTGCCACTGCAGGAGCCCGCCTGTACCGAGTGGAAGGTGAGAGTGGCCTTCTGGGGCGCCGGGGGCCTGGCGGAGGAGGTGGTGCGCTTCGAGCGGCAGTGCAGCGAGGAGTTTCAGGGTCTGCTCCGGTCGCGACTGCAGCTGCTGTCCCGGCGCGGTGAAATCAGCCTGGCGGTACCGGTCGGCCGCGCGGTCCGCAGCATCGAATCACTGATCACCGGCATGGCCGTACAGTGCCTGGTCAATCCCGGCGCGGAGTCTGAACGGGGTGTCCGCAAACGCCTCCGGGAGCAGCTTGTACGGGGAATTCTGTCGTGAGCCAGTACCGGGATCAGTGGCAGGGTCTGTTGCGCGAACTTTCAACCCGGCAGCAGCGGGCCGAGGCCATGGGGGGCGTGGAGAAGGTGGCGCGCCAGCATGCGCGCGGCCGGCTGACCGCCCGGGAGCGCCTCCAGCGTTTCCTGGACGCCGGAAGCTTCCGCGAGGTCGGCGCCCTGGCCGGGGGACAGCATCCGGGGGGCGCGCCACCGCTGGCGGGCGACGGCGTGGTCGGCGGCACCGGGCGGGTCCAGGGGCGGTCGCTGGTGGTGCTGGCCGAGGACTTCACGGTCAAGGGTGGCTCCATCGGTCACCCCAACGCCGCCAAGCGGACCCGCCTGGTGCGCCTGGCGCTGGAGCAGCGCCTGCCCCTGGTGGTGATGCTGGACGGCGCCGGCCACCGCGCCGACAACGTTAGCGAACGCCATCCCAGTGCGCCCAGCGACCTGCAACTGGCCGCGGACCTGGTGGGGCAGGTGCCGGTGGTCACCCTGGTGCTGGGGGTCTCGGCCGGGCACGGTGCGTTGACCGGCATGTTTGCCGATTTCATCGTCATGCTGGAGGGCGCGGCCCTGTTTACCGCGGGCCCGCCACTGGTCCAGGCCGCACTCGGGATCGCGGCCAGCCCGGAGGAACTGGGTGGTGCGCAGATGCACGCCCGTGACAGCGGTGTGGTGCACAACCTGGCGAGTAGCGAGGAGGGGGCCTTCGAGCAGGCGCGCTATTTCCTTTCCATGCTGCCGCAGCGCGCGGGGGAGCAGGCTCCCATGACCCGGGAGCAGAATAACGCGCAACCGGCGCAGGTCGACGGGCTGCTGGATATTATTCCCGCCACCGGCAACCAGCCCTACGACATGCGATCGGTGTTGGCGCAAATCGCCGACGCGCAGACGGTTTTCGAACTGCAGCCCGCCTTTGGCGCGTCCATCCTGGTGGCCCTGGCGCGCTTTGGCGGCGTGCCGGTGATGGTGGTGGCCAGTCAGCCCGCGGTGCTGGCCGGTGCCATCACCCGGCAGGCCGCGGAAAAGGCCACCCATTTCATGACCGTGGCGGACAACTTCGGCCTGCCGCTCGTCGCCCTGCTGGACAACCCTGGTGTCATGCCAGGACCGCAGTCGGAACGGGCCGGGGTGTTGAAGGCCGCGGCGCAGATGTTTGCCGCCCAACGCAGGTTCCGAGGCCGAAAAATCGTGGCGACCCTGCGCAAGGCCTACGGCTTTGGTTCGTCGGTGATGGGCATGAATCCCTGGGACCGGCAGGCGATCAACATCGCGCTGCCCTCGGTGTCCCTGGGCGGGGTGCCCGCCATCGGCGGCGACCAGGCGGCCCGGGCCTCGGCGGAAGAAGCCCGGCAGATGCGGGAAGTCCAGTCCTCAGCCTGGGTGCCCGCGGACGCCATGGCCTTCGACAAGGTGATACACCCGGCCGAGTTGCGCAATGAGATCATCGATGTGCTGTGGCGCGACTGAGTTCGCGCCCGGTCAGTAGGGCTCCGCGCCGGCCAGCTGCGCCAGTAAATCGAGCGCGCGAAACGGGTCGCCACGGCCGGGGTGGACGATCAGACCGGTTGCGCCCGAGGACTCCCAGTGCCGGAACTGCTCGCGGATGCGAGCCGGCGGGCCGAGCAGGGCGGTCTGTTCGATGTACTCGTCCGGCACCGCGGCGATCGCCTCTTCCCTGCGCCCGGCGGCGAACAGTTCCTGGATACGCCCGGCGGCGTCGGGAAAACCGCGGCGGGCCATCTGGTCGGCGTGGAAATTCCGGCCCCTGACGCCCATGCCGCCCACGTAGGTGCCGGCCAGGACCTTGTGGGCGTCGATTGCCGCACGCACGTCGTCGGTCAGGTCAATGGTGACCATGGCAAAGATGTCCAGGTCGGCCAGCCCGCGGCCGTCCGTCCGGCGCCGGAAGCCTTCCTCCAGCCACGGGCGGTACAGGTCCAGCATCCCGGGACAGAACCCCATCGGCAGCCAGCCGTCGGCGAGCTCCGCGGTCAGCGCCACGTTGCGGCGTCCCCCCGTGCCCAGCCACAGGGGAATATCGGGATTGGGGTGCAGGATGGATTTGAGCGGCCGGGCCACCCCCGAGCGGTCTGCGCCGGCGTAGGGCAGGTGCAGGGCCTCGCCGTGATACTCGACGGGCTGCTCGCGACGCAGTGCCTGGCGGATGATGGCCACGTTGTCCCGCAGCCGGGCCCCGGGGCGGCTCCAGGCCTGTCCGTGCCAGCCCTCGACCACCTTCACCCCGGACAGCCCCAGGCCGCCGATGACCCGGTTGCCACCCGCCAGCTGATCCAGGGTGGCCAGGGACATCGCCAGCACCGCCGGGGCACGGGCCGATACCTGGGCCACCGCTGTGCCCAGCCGGATGTGCCGGGTCAGACCGGCCAGGTAGGCCAGCGGTGTGATGGCATCGGAGCCGTAGGCCTCGGCGCTCCATACCGAGTGAAAGCCGAGCCGCTCGGCGTGCCGTACCAGTTCCATGGGCAGGTGCACTTGCGGCGTGGCGTAGTCCAGTCCGAGTCCCAGCTTCATGGTGTAGTTTCCCTCAGGTGCCTGAATCCAATAATACATACCGCCGGGCAATATGCGGGAAGCAAAGTTAAACTTTGGCAGCGTATGCCATACCATGCGTGTTACCGGGGGCGATGCCTGACCCCGGCCACAGGCCACGCAGGATAACGATAATGAGCATGCCAACGGACATCGGCGTCATCGACCTGATGCTGTCCATCCCCAGTACCGAGCGCAGTGGCTGGTACGATTTTCTGGAACCGCTGACCATGGACGAGCAGAGCCGGCAGATGTTCAAGATGCCGGCCCAGTATATGTTCAAGGACATTCCCGAGGTGGACGCGCAGGAGGACTACATCGCCTACACCCTGGAGCAGATGGACCGCTTCAACATCGCCAGGGCCATGATCAATGTCGACGAGAACGACAGTATCCAGAATCTGGCAGTACGCCAGCACCCGGACCGGTTCTTCGCTTCCTACGAGGCCAACCCCAACCGCGGCATGGACGAGGTGCGCAAGATCCGGCGTTTGCAGGACGCCTACGATCTTAAGGCGGTGACGGCCTTTCCCGCCGGCCTGTGCCCGCAGGTGCCGGTCAACGACAAGAAGTGGTATCCCGTCTACACGACCTGTGTCGACCTGGATCTGGTGTTCTGCCCCTGTGTCGGCGTACCCGGGCCGCGGGTGCCGATGGAGCCGCAGAAGGTCGAGTACCTGGACGAGGTGTGCTGGTTTTTCCCCGAGTTGAAAGTGGTGATGCGGCACGGCGCCGAGCCCTGGACCGAACTGGCCTGGAAACTGATGCTGAAATACCCCAACCTGCATTACTGCACCAGCGCCTTCTCGCCGAAGTACTATCCGCAAGACATCATCGAGTTCGCCAACACCCGCGGCGCGGACCAGGTCATGTACGCCGGTTACTTCCCCATGGGCCTGTCGCTGGAAAAGATTTTCACGGAGATGCCGAACGTGCCGTTCCGCGACGCGGTGTGGCCGAAGTTCCTGCGCGACAACGCGATCAGGGTATTCAATTTGTGAGGGCGCGCCTGCGGCCGGTTGCACAGGACACACCGTGATGGTCAGACTTTTCAAGTACCTGCTGTTGATCGTGCTGTTGCTGGCGCTGCTGGCGGGCGGCGCAGTGTTGTGGGTGCGCTACGAATACCAGCGCGCCACGGAGCAGGGCGACCTGGGGATATTCGAGCAGCCCGCCCGGTCCCTGGCGGCGGCTGGCGCCACGAGCGAACACTGTGCCCAGCGCTACCCGCAGCGCAGGGCCTGGTTCGGAGCCCTGCACGTCCATACCGCGGCGTCCTATGACGCCACCGCGTTCGGGGTCCAGACCACCGTCGACCAGGCCTATCGCTACGCCAGGGGAGAGTCTGTTCCACTGAGCCTGCGCGGCGACCCGCCGGACTTCGAGCCGCCGCTCCTGACCATCAGCAGTCCGCTGGATTTCATGGCGGTCACCGATCACGCCGGCCAGCTCGGCGAGAACCGCCTGTGTTTTACCGAGGGCAGCGCGGCCTACGGCACCCTGGCCTGCGGCCTGTTCCGCGGTGACATCCGCCTGCCGGTACAGGAGCACATGCAGTCCCTGATGCGCCTGGCCAGCCTGACCATATTCGGCGATCAGCGCTCGGCCCGGGTCTGTGGCGCCGACGGTTCACGCTGCCGGGAATGGGCCCTGGAGGCCTGGCAGGAGAACCAGCGACAGGCCGAGGCGCACCAGGACCGCAGCGCCGATTGCAGCTTCACGACCTTCCACGGTTACGAGTACACCCTGGCAAAGGAGGCCTCCAACCTGCATCGCAACGTGATCTTCGGCTCTGACAGTGTGCCCCAGGCGCCGCTGTCGTTTCGCGAGGCGGGACAGCCCGAGCAGTTGTGGCGGTGGCTGGAGGATACCTGTATCGGGGCCGGCACCGGCTGCGATGCGCTGGCCATTCCCCACAACAGCAACTGGAGTAACGGCCGCATGTTTTTCCCGCCGGGCAATCTGGAGCTGCCCCGGGCGGAGCAGCGCGAACTGGCCGGGTTGCGCGCGCGGTTGGAGCCGCTGGCGGAAATCATGCAGGTCAAGGGCGACTCCGAGTGCCGCAACGGGATTGCCAGTGTGCTCGGCGCGGCGGACGAATTCTGCGATTTCGAAAAATTGCGCGTCGCGGGGGAGAGCATACCGGACTGCGGCGAGGGTTTCGGCAGCGGGGCGATGATGCTCAAGGGCTGCACCTCGCGCTACAGTTTCGTGCGTTATGCCCTGACCGCAGGGTTGCGGGACAGGGCGAAACTCGGCATCAACCCGTTCGAGTTCGGTATCGTGGCCGCCTCGGATACCCACATCGGCATGCCCAGTGCCGGGCGCGAGCGGGGCAATCCCGGGGCCCACGGCAACGACCGGGACCTTAAACACCGCCTGATCAGCAAGGTGGAAGTGCCGGGCGATATCGCCGCGGGCTCGCCCGTGCGCTACAACCCGGGCGGGCTCGCCGGCGTCTACGCCGAGGAGAACAGCCGTGAATCCCTGTTCGCCGCCATGAAACGGCGCGAGACCTTCGGCACCAGCGGGCCCCGCATCACGCCGCGCTTTTTTGCCGGCCACGGATTGTCGCGGGACCTGTGCCAGGCGCCGGATGGGATAGAGCAGGCCTACCGCCAGGGCGTCCCCATGGGCGGCGTACTCGTGGCCGGCGAGGGCAGCCCGGTGTTCCTGGCCAGCGCCAGCAGCGATCCCCGGGCCGGCGCCAACCTGTTGCAGCGTATCCAGATCGTGAAGGGCTGGAGCGACGGGTCGGGCCAGACCCACCAGGCGGTGTACGACGTGGCGGGCGATCCCGATAACGGCGCCAGCGTCGACCCCGACAGCTGCGAGGTTAGCGGCGCGGGCTTCGTCCAGTTATGTACGACCTGGCAGGACCCGGACTTCGACCCGGCCCAGGGGGCGGTGTACTACTCCCGGGTTCTGGAGAACCCCAGTTGCCGCTGGAGCCGCCACGATTGCAACGCCCTGCCGGAAGCCGAGCGCCCGGCCAGTTGCAGTGATCCGGCGCTGCCCTGGCAGATCCAGGAGCGGGCCTGGACCTCGCCGATCTGGTATTACCCGGACTAAAAGCAATTTCGGGGCAATTTCGGGGACAGTTCACTTAATTCCGTCATAGACGGAATTAAGTGAACTGTCCCCGAAATTCATGACGGAATTAAGTGAACTGTCCCCGAAATTCAGGTCAGTCGATGACAGCAACCGCCGAGATCTCCACCAGCATGCCCGGCATCGCCAGCGCCTGCACCCCGATCATGCTGGAGGCGTTGGGCGGGAAGCCCTTACCCTCCAGGGCCTCGTTCATGCCGGCGACAAATTCTCGCGTGGACTCCGGCCCCAGGTCGACCACGTACATTACGGAGCTGACCACGTCGGAGGCTTGCGCGCCGGCGGATTCGAGTGCTATCGCCAGGTTGTTGAAGGCCTGCCGGGCCTGGGCGCGGTAGTCGCCGGCGCCGATCAGGTTCATGTCCCTGTCGAAAGAGCCCTGGCCGGCAACGTGAATGGTGGTGCTCCCCGTGCTCCTGACCACCTGGGTGAAACCGGGCAGTCTGAACAGGCCGTCGGGGTTGATATGTTTATGCGCCATGCTTGTCCTCCTCAGTCCAGCAGCGTCACCAGGTCGCCGACCCGGCAACTGCCCGCAGTTTCAATCAACAGGTTGACCCCCAGCTGGCGGTCGCAGTGCTCCACCATGGCCCGGGTCAAACTCCTGTCGGCGGCGAGTCCGTGGGGTAGCTGTTCCCGCGCCGGCATGCTGCAGCGAACGGTGCGGCTGTTGACCGCGAGCACCGCATCGCCTATCCGAAGACGCCTGCCCAGCCAGTCGTTTTCCGTGAGCCTCAATTCATGAGAGTCGGTTTGCACCAGTAAATTGGGTCGAAACCTCGGTACCACGGCCTGCACGCCGCCGCGCTGTGCCAGGTAGTCCAGCGACTGCGTGGTCAACAGGTGCAGGGGAAAGGCGTCGAAGTAGGTGCCGGGCGGGGTCGCGTGTTCCGCCAGGGCATTCAGAATCTCCGCTGGCGTGGATGAAAAATCCGGAGCTGCCTCGCCCGGCAGTAGCCCCATCTCGGCGGCAAAGCTCGTCTCGTCGCGTTGCTGCGCGAGCCGGTAGTGGTCTTTGTCATCCGGTGGCGCCAGCGGTTCTATACGCACCGCGCGCCCGAGATAGTCGCTGAGTTTTGCCGCTGCCTGTGGTTCGCGGCTGTTAACCCGGGTGCCATCTGGCAGTTGGATGACCGCGTCGGGGACTGCCGCGTCATACATCGGCTCGGCGGACGCCGGTTGCGAGGACAGGGTGGCGTGCAGGTTCAACAGGGCGGGCCAGCGCTTGGCGCTGCCGATCTCGCCGCTGGCCGCGTCCACGAGGGCCCAACAGCGGTCGCCCGGTATGCCACGCGTGGTCAGTACGGCCTGTTCCAGGCGCTGCCCCGACAGGCTCTTGACCGGATACTGCCAGATTTCGCTGAGTGTGCCGACCCGCATGCCATCCCCCTACAAATTCGGCAATTTCGGGGACAGTTTACTTTATTCGGCTCCGCCGGAATAAAGTAAACTGTCCCCGAAATAGGGGCGGGGGGTTACACCGGCGGAACCGAGTAGCCGCTCCAGACGGGAATGTAGTCGTCGTTGTAGCGCGAGGCCATGGCCTGGTGCAGCTCCTCGACTTCCCACTTCTGCTCACCCGCGGGATTGATGAACGGTTCCATCAGCGTCGGTCGCTGGACCACCTGGACCTGGTTGCCCCAGACCACGTAGACCTCGCCGGATATCCTGCCCGCCTCGGGCGAGGCGAGATAGCCCACCAGCGGTGCGACGTTAGCCGGGTCAAAGGCGTGAAAGCCACCGTCCGCCGGGGGCTGGAACATCTCGGCCGTCTGGCCGCTGGCGGTCATGTCGGTGAGGGCGCGGGGCATGATCACGTTGGCGGTGATGCCGTACTTGATCAGCAACTGGGCCGCACCCATGGTCATGGCGATGATGCCCGCCTTGGCGGCGGCGTAATTGGGCTGTCCGGCGGAGCCGTACAGCGCCGCCTCTGAAGACGTGCTGACCAGCCGGCCGTAGACCGGTTCGCCGGCCTTGGCCTTGTCGCGCCAGTAGGCGGTGACGTTGCGCATATTGACGAAGTGACCCCGCAGGTGCACGCGCACCACCGAGTCGAACTCCTCGTCGGACATGCCGAAGATGGTCTTGTCGCGGCAGAAGCCGGCGTTGTTGACCAGGATGTTGACATCGCCGAAGTTCTCCAGGGTGGTCGCCATCAGCTGTTCGGCATCGGCGCTGTCGGCGCAGTCGCCGTACACCGCCATGGCCTCTCCACCGAAGCCCCTGATTTCCTCCACCGTGGCCTCGGCGGCTTCCACCGCGTCCGGCAGGTTGATGTCGTTGATGACCACCCTGGCGCCCTGGCGCGCCAGCTGCAGGGCTTCCTCCCGGCCCAGGCCGCGCCCGGCGCCGGTGATGATGGCCACTTTTCCCGTCAGGTCTCCCATAGTCTTGTCCTTAAATCCGTTCGATGATGGTGCCTGTGCCCACGGAGGAGCCGCAGCACATGGTGATCAGGGCGGTGGACTTGTCCGAGCGCTCCAGTTCGTGCAGCGCGGTGGTGATCAGCCGGGCGCCGGTGGAGCCCACCGGGTGGCCCAGGGCGATAGCCCCGCCGTTGACGTTGACCTTGTCCATATCAGCCTTGTACACCGAGGCCCAGGACAGGACCACCGCGGCGAAGGCCTCGTTGATCTCCACCAGGTCGATGTCGCCCATGTTCATGCCGGTTTTCTTGAACAGTGCCGCGGTGGCGTCCACCGGTCCGTCCAGCAGGTAGTACGGGTCAGTGCCCACCACGCAGTCCGCCAGGATGCGCGCGCGGGGTCGCAGTCCGCGGGCTTTCGCCTCATCGGCAGTCATCCACAGGACCGCGGCGGAGCCGTCGGAAATCTGGGAGGAGTTGCCCGCGGTGTGGATGGTGTCGGGCACCACCGGCTTCAGTTCCGCCAGGCTGGCGCGGTCCGTTTCACGCAGGCCCTGATCGCGGCTCACCGTCTTTGTTTCCCCGGTGGGCTTGCCGTCCTCGCCCAGCACCGGCGCCTCCACGCTGAACACCTCGCGATCGAAGCGGCCCTCGTCCCAGGCCTGCCGGGCGCGCTGCTGGGACGTGAAACCCAGGTCGTCGGCCATTTCCCGGGTGATGCCGCGGTTGTCGGCGATGCGCTGGGCACTGGTGAACTGGTCCGGGGTGGAGTCCCAGGGCCAGCTTTCGGGAACGTAATAGCCCGGGCCGTTGTAAACGTTCATGCCCAGGCCCACCCGGCTCATGGCCTCTACGCCGCAGGCGATACCGATATTGATGGAGTTTGTGCGGATCATGCTGGAAATCATGTGGTTGGCGGTCTGGGCCGAGCCGCACTGGTTGTCCAGGGTGGTGCCGCCCGCGGTGTACACCTTGCCCAGGTTGAGCCAGGCGTTGCGGGTGATGTTGCCCGCCTGCTCACCCGCCTGGGTGACACAGCCGCCGGCGAGATAGTCCACGTCGCCATAGTCGAGGCCGCTGCGCCGGATAACCTCGGCCAGCGACAGGCCCAGCAACTCCACGGCGTGAAAACCATGCAGGTCGCCCACGCCGGCCTTGCCTCTCGCAATAGGGGTCCGTACGGCTTCTACGATTACAGCTTCACGCATGTTTGTGTCCTCGAGGATGGCGGTGCGACGACCGCTGGATGGAGATAACGTTGGCCCGTCAGTGTACTGCACGGGTGGAGGCAGACAATGACAAATCCCGTCATTTCAGGGTACCGATACTGACATATCCTGTCGCCACCGGGAGCCGATTGGAATCAGGGAAAGTGCTGTTGGTATAGCAGTTTGATCGCTTCGAGAGTGGTTGAGCGGTGCGGCGGCGTGTACCATGTTTGGCCGAAAAATACAGCTTTTTGTCGACAGGAGTGGATTCATGAAGCAGTACCAATATGACGATATCGAGGCCCTGCAGGACCTGGTCAGCGAGGAGTTCGGGCCCTGGGGCAGCGAAGTACAGATCACCCAGGCCATGGTCGACCAGTTCGCGGAGCTGACCGGTGACGACTACTGGATCCACACCGACCCGGACAAGGCGAAAACCGACAGCCCCTTCGGCTGCACGGTGGCGCACGGTTTCCTGACCCTGGTGCTGCTGCCGAAAATGGCCGGCGAGCCGGAGTACGAGGTCGTTGGTTTCAACAATATCCTCAATTACGGTTCAGACAAGCTGCGCTTCACCGGCGTGGTCCCGGTGGGCTGCGCCGTGCACGCGCGCAGCCGGGTCAAGGAAGTCAGCGCCACGCCCAAGGGGACCAAGGTGGTCATGGAGCAGCACATTCACGTGGTGGGCCAGGACGATCGCCCGGCGGTGATCTACGAACTGATTTTTATCTACATGTAAGCCCGCTTGTAGCGCCGGCAAATGAGATTTCCGCTCAGTCCTGGACCGGCTGCTGCGTGGTCAGCGCCGCCATGCTGTCCCGGGGCTGGACAAACAGGCCCTCGCAACTTGCGGTAAGCGTATCCCCTGCGTACATGTCCCCGCGCATGATGGTTTTGCGGCCCTCGCACTTCACCAGCCGGCCCTCCAGCCTGAGTTCCGAGTGCAGGGGGGTGCGGGCGTGGTAGTTCACGTGCAGGTAGGCGGTCATACCGGGCTGTTTGCCGAGCACCTGGGCGACGCCCAGGAACTGGTCGAAGATGGCGGCCACGAAGCCGCCGTGGACGCTGCCCGGCGGCCCCTCGTAGGCCCAGCCGCAACGGGCGCTGCCCAGCGCCAGGTCGCCCTCTATCCAGGCCTTGACCGGGGGTGCGACGGGGTTGCTCCAGCCGCCCAGGGCGTTGAGTTCATGGCCCACCTCACCGATATTGCCGTGCTCGCCGCTGGCTACCCAGCGTTCCCGGCCATACAGGCGCGGGGATGATTCAAGTTCTTGCGCGGCCGCTTCGAGTCGATCGACCAGGGCGCTCATCCCCGCAACGGGCGCAACGCTGGTCAACAGGGCTTCGGTCAGCCGTGTGATGGCAGAGGATAACCTGCGCTTGGCTTCCCACTCGGCATTGTAGGGCGGGCTGACCTCCTGCGTAACAAAGGGGTTGCCGCCGTCAGAGATGCCTCCAGTCGATTCTGTCACCGGCTCAGTCCAGCCTGCCGAGCAGGGCGCCGCCCGTGGGAATCCCCACACCGGAGGTGACCAGGGCGTGCTCCACTGCCTTGTCCGGCTGATTCAGCGACTGTCCCCGCACCAGCCGGGTCGCCTCCACGATGCCGTTGACACCGTGGATATAGGCCTCGCTCAGCTGGCCGCCGTGGGTATTGGTGGGCAGGCGGCCGTCCGGGCGCAGGGCGCCACCCAGCACAAAGTCGCCGGATTCGCCGAAGCCGCAGAAATTCCAGGCTTCCAACTGCCACAAAACAATGGGTGAAAAGGCGTCGTAGATCACCGCCGCGTCGATATCATCCGGGGTCAACCCGGCCATTTCGTAACAGTTCCTGGCGGCGATTTCCATCTCCGGTATGGCGGCGAACTCTTCCCGGTAGAAGGAGGTCATCTGTTCCTGGTCGGCCGCGGCGGCCTGGGCGACACCGCGCACGGCGACCCCGGGCTGCTTCAGGTCGCGGGCCCGTTCCGGGGTGGTGACGATCACGCAGGACGCGCCGTCACTCTCCTGGCAGCAGTCGAACAACTGCAGCGGATCGGCAATCATCCGGGCGGCGTCGTACTCCGCGCGGTCGAAGCTGCGGCCGTGGAAGAAGGCATTGGGGTTGTTCACCGCGTACTCGCGGGTGCTGTGGGCCACCTCGAACAGGGCGTCCTTGGTGACGCCGGTGAGGTGCATCCAGCGCTGGGTGTACATGGCCACCCAGGAGGCCGGGGTCAGCAGGCCGTAGGGCATATACCAGCCCCAGTGAATCGCGTCGGCGGTCATGATGTCGCCGGAAACGCCGGAGGAGAAGCGGTGCCCGGAACGGCCGTTCAGGGCGCGGAATACCGCCACGCACTCGGCCATGCCGGTGGCCACCGCCATCACCGCCTGGTGCAGGCTGCCGGTGGCGGCGCCGCCACCGTAGTGGGAGCGGCCCCAGAACGTGATATCGCCGCAGCCCACCGCGCGGGCGACCTCGATCTCGTCGTTGCTGTCCATGGTGAAGGTGGCAAAGCCATCGATATCCGTGGGCTTGAGGCCCGCGTCGTCGATCGCGCCTTTGACTGCCTGCGCCGCCAGCGACAGCTCGGACACGCCGGAGTCCTTGGAGAAAGCGGTGTTCGCGACGCCGACGATGACCGCCTTGTCTTTTACATTGGCTACCACGGTCTAACCCCCCATCGGCAGTGCGAGCTGCACGGTGCCCTGCATGTGCATGCCCCAGATATTATTCTCGCCCAGCACCGCAATATCGATCACACCGCTGGTTTCGTCCCTGGCGGTCACCTCGCCGGTGATCTTCATCACCATGCCCGGGACATTGGGCGCGCCCAGTTTGAGGTCCAGCGACTTGATCACCGCCTCCGGCCCGCTCCAGTCCGTGGCATAGCGGGTCATCAGACCCTGGCTGGTCAGGATATTCATGAACACGTCAGGCAGGCCGGTGGCCTGGGCTGCGGACCTGTCGTGGTGCACCGGTTCGAAATCGCGTGTGGCCAGGGCGCCGGCAACCACCAGTCCGCTGGTGATGTCGATTTCGAGTTCCGGCAGCCTGTCGCCGACGCTGACCTCGGAGAATTGCAGGGTGGGGTAATCGCTCATGGTCTCGCTCCTGTCAGGCCGGATAGAACTGCGGCAACATGGTCTTCTCGTCGACCTGTTCCACCTTGCCCCTGACCCTCATGCCAATACTGACGTCCTCGTATTCGCAGCCAACGATGTTGGAGACGATGTTGGTACCTTCGGCAAGCCGGATTACGGCACAGACCGGGTCCGCGGGGTAGCCCGGGATTTTCGGGTGACGCAGGGCGGTATAGGACAGCACTTCTCCGTCAAGCGTCGATTCGATGGAATCCCACTCCATGGACTGGCACTCGCCGCACATGGGGCGGGGCGGGTGGCGCAGGGTCTGGCAGCTCTTGCAGCGCTGGATCAACACCTGGCCCCGGTCAACCGCATCCCACCACCAGCCATTGTCGTGGCCGCGGGGTGAGGCGATGCGGGTGGGCACCTGCAGGGCGCTGTCCTGGCCGGTTGCCGCTGCGGGTTGCTCCTGGGGGATGAACTTCAGCACCCGGAACCGCTGGGTGCCGATCACTTCCTCGTGCTGGTCGGTGAAGGTCGCCAGGGTCTCGAAGAAGTAACCGGTGCCGCGGCCGGTGGTCTTGCGCTCGGAAATGTTGTCAATCACCATTTCCACGTAAACCGTATCGCCGGGACTCACTTCCTTCAGGTAGTCCTGTTTCACGTTGGTGCCCAGCACCCCGGTATAGCCGTGGGCGTTGAACAGCTCCACCATGTCAGTCTGCGGGTCGGAGGGGCGCCCGGTACTGGCCACGGCGTAACCTTCCTGGTTCCACACGTACATCATGGCCGGCGGCGCGATGGTCCTTCCCCGGCAGCTGCCGGCAGCCCACGCGGGGTCGGTATAGACGGGATTGGCATCGCCCATGACCTCGGCCCAGTGCCGGATCATGGTCTCGTTCACCGGATCCTTCGCCGGCGTACGCGGGCAGACCTGCTGCCCGACATAGGCGTAGATTTTTTCCTCGAAGGCCTTGATGGCTGCATCTGACATGGCGTGTTCTCCCTAGCGGTGCTGCGGCATGCCCAGGCCGTGAGTCGCCACCAGGCCCCGCAGCACTTCCACCACGCCGCCGCCAAAGGTATTGATCGTGGCCCGGCGGTACTCGTGCTCCAGGTTGCCCGCCAGCGCGGCGCCTTCGGAGTCGCCGGCGATCAGGGAGTGCGGGCCCACCACGTCCATCAGCAGACGGGCCAACTCCAGCATGATCTCTGTGGAGTAGACCTTGATGGCGGAGGGGAATACGGCGTCGATCGCCTGCGTGTCCAGTTGCCAGGACATGCGCGCGTTCATGACCCGCATGGCCTCCAGGTGCGAGTATACCTCGGCCAGGTTGCGCTGCGCCGTGGGATCGTCGATCACCCGCCTGCCGTCGGGTCCGGTGGTGCTGCGCGCCCATTGCAGGGCGTCGCGAAACAGTTTCCAGCCGTGGATGCCGAACGCCGCCAGGCCCACCCGTTCGTGGTTCAGCTGTTCGGTAATCAAACGCCAGCCGCCGTTTTCCTCGCCGATGATCATGTCGAGCGGCACCTTCACGTTGTCGTAATAGCTGACATTGGTGCGCACGCTGCCGACCGTGTGGATGGGACCGAACGAGAAGCCCGGGTCGCTGGTGTCGGCGACGAGGATGGAGATGCCCTTGTGCTTGGGTGCTTCCGGGTCGGTACGACAGGCCAGCCAGACGTAGTCGGCACCCTCGGCGCCGCTGGTGAACACCTTGTTGCCGTTGACCACGTAATGGTCTCCCTGTTTGACTGCCGAAGTGGACAGGGCGGCCAGGTCGGTGCCGGCACCGGGTTCGGTATAGCCGATGCAGAAGTGGGTCTCGCCGGCAGCGATGCCGGGCAGGAAGCGCTTTTTCTGCTCCTCCGTGCCCCGACTCATGATCGCCGGACCGACGGTGTTGAGTGTGACAAACGGGGTGGGGGCCCCGGCCAGCAGCGCCTCCTCGTAACGGATCAACTGCTCCGACTCGGACAGTCCACGACCGCCGTACTCCTCGGGCCAGCCGACGGCCAGCATGTTGTCCCTGCCCTGCTGACGGATGAGTTCCTTGTACAGGTCGCCGCTTTCGGCGTTGCGCAGCTCCTCCCGGTACTCGGGTTTGATCAGCTGGTTGAAGTAAGCGCGGAACTCGCGGCGCAGTTCTTTCTGGGTCTCGGTGTACTCGACGAACATGGTGACTGTCCTCCTGGCGAATGCACTCATAATATTGATTTTGAATTCAAATTCAACTATTTTGTCCTCCATGGCCAAACCATCGACCCGCAGCACTCCCGTCGACAAGCCCCGTTCCGCCCGGGGCGAGCGCGCCCGCGCCCGCCTGAAGCAAGCCGCACTGGCGGTACTCGAGCGGGAGGGCTACCACAAAATGCGTATCGCCGACGTGACCCGTGAGGCCGGTGTCGCCCAGGGCCTGTTTTATCACTACTTCACCGACCTGAAATCCCTGACCCTCGAGGTGCTGACGGACTTCGCGCGGGCCGGCGAAGACCCGCTGGAGATCGAGAAGGACGTCGCCCGGGGAGACTGGTACGGTCGTATCTATGCCCACAACCTGGTCGTGGTGCGCAGCTATGCGAAGCGGCCGGGGGTGATGCGCTGCCTGCTGCAGATGGCGGACGAGGACCCGGCGTTTTCCGCCATGTTGCGGGACAGTTACCGCAGCCAGTTGATGTGGCTGGTTGACCTGATGCCGAAGCTGTTCCCCGAGACCCGTTTCCGCCCGCACCAGGCCCTGGTGCTGGTCTACGCCCTGGCCGGCATCGGCGAGGGTCTGCTGCGGGAATACTTTGTCAATGAGAGCAGGACCCTGCGCGCCGCCGAGCTGTCGGTAGAGCAGCTGGCGGAACTGCTGACCACCATGTTCTATCGCGCGCTGTTTCTCGAGCATCCCGACGGGAAACAGCTGAAATACACCCGCAACCTGGCCACGATGGCCAGAAGCCACTGAGGTAATCGAGTTATGAATTTCAGTTTCAGCGAAGACCAGAACGCCATTCGCGACCTGGCGCAGCAAATATTTTCCGACCGGGCCACTGACGATTTCCTGCTGCAATTTTCCCGCGGCACGGAAACCTACGATGAGCCACTGTGGACCACCCTGGCGGAGCAGGGCCTGCTGGGGATCGCGGTGCCGGAATCAGCGGGCGGCAGCGGCCTGGGCCTGATCGAGCTGTGCCTGGTACTGGAGGAGCAGGGCCGCCGGGTCGCCCCGGTGCCACTGTTCGCCTCGCTGGTGCTGGGTGGTCTTCCCATCGCGCAGTTCGGCAGCGAAGAGCAACAGCAGCGCTGGCTGGCGCCGCTGGCCAGTGGTGCGGCAAAGTTCAGCGCGGCGATAGCCGAACTGGGAATGAACGCCGCAATGGTGACCGAGGTGCGGGCTGAGCGCAGTGCCCAGGGCTGGCGGTTGAACGGCAGCCGGGCCGTGGTGCCGGACGGCGCGGTGGCGGATTTCATCCTGGTGCCGGCGGTCGATGAGGATGGCGCGGTGCAGGTGTTCGTGGTGGCAACCACCGCCGGGGGCGTGTCGGTACGGGCAGTGGACATCGGCATTTCCGGTCAGCGGGCCGCGCACCTGGAGCTGCAGGACGTGGCGGTCGAGTCCGCGGATCTGCTCGGCGCCCAGGGCCAGGGAGAAGAGATTATCGAGTGGCTGGAGCAGCGCGCCAACATCGGCCACTGCGCCCTGCAGGTGGGGGTGACCGAGGCGGCGATGAAGCGCACCGCGGAATACGTGTCCGAGCGCAAACAGTTCGGGGTGCCGCTGGGCAGTTTCCAGGCCCTGGCCATGCGCATGGCGGACAGCTATATCGACGTGGAAGCAATCCGCTCCACCTACTGGCTGGCCCTGTGGCGACTGAGCGAAAACCTGGACTCGCGGGCGGAAGTCCGCGCGGCCAAGTGGTGGGCCTGTGACGCGGCGCACCGGGTGGTCTGCACCGCCCAGCACCTGCACGGCGGCATGGGCGCCGACATTGAATATCCGATCCACCGGTTCTACCTGATGGCCAAGCAGATTGCCTATTCCCTCGGCAATGCCAGCATGCAGCTGGAAAAGCTGGGGCAACTGCTGGCCGCCGACGACAGCCTGGGTTACCGGGCACTGGAGGTCTAGGCCATGGCGCAAGGACACCGGATCAAGCCCCCCCTGGGGCATGACAACGCCTGGTGGTGGGATCTGGCCGCGGAGGGCAAGCTCGGCATCCAGCGCTGTCGGGGCTGCAACACCCTGCGCCACCCGCCGCGCCCCATGTGCGGTGAATGCCACTCCCTGGCCTGGGACGCGGTGACGGCCAGCGGCAGGGGGACGATCTGCAGCTACACGGTGCTGACCCACCCGCAGTTTCCCGGCTACGACTATCCCCTGGTGATCATCCTGGTGGATCTGGAAGAGGGAACCCGTTTCACCTCGCAGCTGGTGGATTGTGAGCCGGAGGCGGTGGATTTCGGGCTGCCGGTGGAAATGGTGATCCAGGAGGATCCCGACGGATTCAAGTTGCCGGTGTTCCGACTGGCGGAGGGCGCCTGATGCCGATTTCCCTGAAAAATGAAGCCGCCATCGCCGGCATCGGCCTGACCGATTTCAGCAAGGACTCCGGTGTGTCGGAGCTGTCCCTCGCGGCGCAGTGCGTCAAGGCCGCCTGCGACGACGCCGGCATTGCGCCCGGTGAAATCGACGGGCTGGTGAGCTACACCCTGGATTCCAACGACGAGGTCGAGGTGGCCCGGGCGGTCGGGGCCAACGACCTGACCTTCTTTTCCAGGATCAACTACGGCGGCGGCGCCGCGGTGGGGACCATCGCCCAGGCCGCCATGGCGGTGGCCACCGGCCAGGCCAGCACGGTAGTCTGCTACCGCGCCATGAACGGCCGCTCCGGCAAGCGCATGGGGCAGGGCGTCTCGGGCGAGATCATCAGCTCGGACCTGATCCACTGGTCCTGGTACATGACCTACGGCATGCTGATTCCCGGTTCCTGGATCGCCATGATCGCCAACAAGTACATGCACCACTACGGGGTGACGCGGGAGGACCTGGGACGGGTGGCGATTTCACAGCGCACCCACGCCCTGCGCAACCCCCGGGCCTACGGCTACGGCAAGCCGCTGACCATGGAGGAATATCTCGACAAGCCCCCCATCGCCTACCCACTGTGCCTGTACGACTTCTGCCAGGAGACCGACGGCGGCTGCGCTATCCTGGTGACCAGCGCCGAGCGCGCCCGCGACCTGCAGCGCAAACCGGCCATCATTCGCGGGGTGACCCAGGCCTCCACCCGCGGCCAGGAGCAGATGACGAGTTACTACCGGGAGGAACTGGAATCCCTGCCGGAAATGGAACTGGCGGCGCAGCGGGTGTACGCCATGGCCGGCCTGGGTCCGGAGGATATCGACGCGGCCTGCCTGTACGATGCGTTCACCTCCGAGATCATCATGCAGCTGGAGAGTTTCGGCTTCTGTGGCCGCGGGGAGGGCAAGGACCTGGTGCGGGACGGCGCCCTGGATATCGACGGCCGGCTGCCCAACAATACCCACGGCGGCCTGATATCGGAGGCGTATATTCACGGGATGAACAATATTGCCGAGGGGGTGCGCCTGGTTCGCGGCGAGTCCACCGGCCAGCCGGCCAAGCGGGTGGAGCACGTACTGGTCAGCAGCGGTGTCGGGGTTCCCACCGGGGCCCTGATACTGGGGGCGGAGTGAGCCATGAATATCCTGGAGTTCGAGGACATCAGCCAGCGCCACATCGGCCGCGCCATAGCGCTGCAGGCGGCGCAGATTCCCGACAAGACCTGCCTGCTGTTCGACGACCAGCGACTCACTTTCGCCGAGGTCAACCAGCGGGTCAACGAGCTGGCCGCGGGCCTGGCCGCCCGCGGGTTGCGGCCCGGCGAACGACTGGCCTTTTACATGGAGAGCGGGCCGGAGGTAATCCTGCTGGCGCTGGCGGTGAACAAGCTGGGCGCGGTCTGGGTGCCGGTCAATACGGACTACAAGGGCGCCTGGCTGGAGGACACCCTGGTCCGCAGCCGGCCCCATATCCTGGTGACGGATACCGGACACCTGGCCCGGGTGGCGGACGTGCGAGCGGCACTGCTGGATGTGGAGCACATCCTGGTGCACGGTGGCGCCGGCGACCTGGCCGGTGCCGAGGACCTGGCGGCGGCCCGGGTGCCACACAGCGGCGAGCCGGACATGAGCGGCTTCGACTACGGTGATACCTGTGCGGTACTGTGGACCTCCGGGACGACCGGCAAGTCCAAGGGCGTGATGCAGAGCCACAATGTGTTCTACCTGGCGGTGATGTCGGGAACCGAGCCCTTTGGCGTCAGCGAGGACGACGTGATTTTCAATGTGCTGCCCCTGTACAACACGGCGGCCTGGGTCACCTGCGTGTTGCGGGCGCTGTTCTGCGGCCTGCCGCTGGCGATAGACCCGCGCTTTTCCGTGAGCACATTCTGGCAGCGTGTGGATCACTATCGCGCCACCCAGACGTTCACCCTGGGGGCCATGCACATGTTCCTGTGGAATGCGCCGGAACGGCCGGACGACGCCTCGCACAGCCTGCGCAAACTGATGGCGGTACCCATGCCGCCGCAGGTGGTCGGTCCGTTCAGCGAGCGTTTCGGGGTGGAGCTGATGCCCCAGGGGCTCGGGCAGAGCGAGGCCCAGTTGTTGTGTAACCTCAATAACGCCCCGGACGAGGAGCCGCCCCCGGGTACCTGCGGTATGCCGAGCCCATTGCTGGAGGCGAAGCTGGCGGACGAGGACGGTAACGAGGTGCCGGTGGGTGAGCCCGGTGAACTGTGGGTCAAGCCGCGGCAGCCCTACGTCATTTTCAACGGCTATTTCGACGACCCCGAGGCGACAGCCAACGCGTTCTGCGGCGACTGGTACAAGACCGGCGACATGTTGCGCCGGGACGAGCGCGGCTACTATTTTTTCTGTGATCGCAAGAAAGACGCGGTGCGCTACAAGGGGCGGAACGTTTCCACCTTCGAAGTGGAGTTGGTGGCGCGCCAGCACCCCGCAATCCAGGACTGTGCCGCCTACGGCGTACCGTGTGCGGAGCTGGAATCAGAGAGTGAGTTGAAGCTGGATGTGGTGTTGAAAGAGGGGCAGATCGTGTCAGAGCTGGAACTAGCGCGGTTTATCAACGCCAACGCCCCGTACTTCTTTGTGCCCCGTTTCATCGAGTTGGTCGAGACGCTGCCTTACACACCCACCAACAAGGTGCAGAAGTTCAAGCTGCGCGAGCGTGGTGTGACGCCATCGACCTGGGACGGGCAAGTGGCGGGGTTCAAAGCCGAGCGCTGAACCCCGTACGCCTGCCGCCGGCAGTCAGATAGCGGCGCCCTTGAGTGACTCGGCACTGAGCGCTACCTGCTCTTCCACCAGCTGCAACTTTGAGATGACCTTGTTGCCGAGCTTCTCGACCACGGTGCGCACGTAGTAGGTCTGGCCGGGTTGCAGCGTAATATCCAGGCGCTCGCTGTCGGGAATACTGGTCCGCAGGGTGGCCTCACCGGCTTCCACCTGGGCCGCTACCGGCGAATTGGCCTTGAGGCGGCCCAGTTGTTCACCATCGGCAAAGGTGTGGAAGTTGAGCTGCCGGGTGCGCGACGTGTCTCCCTCGCGGTAGAACACCACGGTGGCAGTGTCGCTGGCCTGTGCCTCATCACTTGCCAGGCTGTGTCCCGATACCAGGCCCAGGGTCAGTGCCAGGGCTGCAGAAGTTACGACTGTACGAATCATGACAGATTCCTCCATAGGTTGTCGCAGTGATATACGGGGGGCTTGTGCGGCTGGATCACTGCGCCTTGGCCGTAGTTGGGAATCTGGGGCATACTGCCGCGCATTCATCGGGGCAAGTGGGGGCGTGAAGGGCAGTTGAGTATTGTCAGTATCCTGGCCGGGAGCGGTATTGGTGTTGGCCTGGTCATCATCCTGGCCCTGCTGCTGCGGCACCACGCCAATCACTACGCCAATCGCTACCTGGCGGCCTCGCTGGCCTGCTCGGTCTGCTACCTGGTCTGGATCATTGCGCTGCACAGCGGGGCCGTGGATAAATTTCCCGGGCTGGCGCTGCTGGCGACGCCTTTCCTGCTCAGTTCTCCCCTGTTGTACGGTTATGCCCGCGCCATGACCGCACCGGACTACCGGCCCGGCAGGCGCGAGCTGATCCATCTCTGGCCGCTATTACTGGTACCCCTGTTGCTGCTGCCGGGCGGCGGGACTACCGACGCGGCCAGCCTGGCTGAAGCGCGAGGCGGCTGGCCTCCCAACCAGACCGCGCTGATGGGTATTTTCTTCTACGGGGTGACCGTCCTGTACCTTGGCCTGTCCCTGGCCCTGGTGAACCGGCACGGGCGACAACTGGTGGATGAGTTTTCCTACCAGGAGAAAGTCAGCCTGAACTGGCTGCGGCTGCTGGTGGGGGTCTACCTGCTGCTGGCGCTCACCGGCCTGCTGCTGGCCCTGCTGCGCCTGCTGCCCGGGGTGGAGTTGTGGCCGCGCAGTATTTATTCCACCGGCATGAACATCGCCCTGTGTTACCTGATCGGTTTTTTCGCCATCGCCCAGCCGGAGATCTTCGCCCGCCGCCCGTCACGCGCGGAGGGCGGCACACCGCTCTACGAAACCAGTGCCCTGACGGCGGAGGACGCGGCGACACACTGGGCCAGTTTGCGGGACTACATGGCCAGCCGAAAACCCTTCCTGGACAACGAACTGCGGATCGCCGAACTGGCCGGGCAGGTGGACATTCCGGCCCGGCACCTGAGCCAGACCATCAATCAGCACGCGGGGATGAATTTCTTCGAGTTCGTCAACCGCTACCGGGTAGAGGAGGCCAAGGCGCTGCTGGGTAAACCGGGCGCCACCGTGACCGAGGTGGCGGAGGCGTCGGGTTTCAATTCCCAGTCAGCGTTCTATCGCCAGTTCAAGCAGGCCACCGGGCTGACGCCGAAACAGTTCCAGAGGCAAGTGGGACCGCCCCGGGCGGGGCGGTCGGAACCGGGGTCGTAGCAACGACTCAATAGTTGTAGCTATTGAGGTAGCTCTTCAGGCCCCGGGCGTTGGCACCCAGGTCCGCGTTGATGACCACCACGGTGATGAAGCCCTCCTGGTACAGGTCGGAGTCGGCGTTGGCGATATCTTTTTTCTCTTCAATGGTCCGGGTGCCGACGATGCCACCGTCGGCGAAATCACCGACCTCGAGGTCATTGCAATTTGTTGCACAACCCAGCAGCAGGCTGCGCGGCGCACCGCCCAGCAGGGGCAGTTGGCCCTGTTTGGCGACCACCACACCCCTGGGCTCACCGGGGGGGAAGTTGATGTTCAGGGCCTGCTGGCGCTGGATGAACGGGGAGCGGCCGTTGCGGAAGTTCGGGCGCTGTTCCAGGTGGGCGATGTAGTCCACCAGGAATTCCGCCACCTCCCTGCACTCGGGGGTAATCCCGGCATCCTCGTCGCAGCGCTCGTCGGTGCTGATGGCGATTGCCGGCACCGAGCCGGTGCCCAGGACCTGACCCACCGAGTGCACCGCCGCGCCGACCGTGCCGGAGGTGATGGTGGCCGCACTCAGGTTGGCGCCGTCGTTGATCCCGGAGATTAAAAGGTCCGGTTGCTGGCCGGTCAGATCGGCGGAAATCTGGGTGGCCACGGCCCCGGAGGTGGCGGGCTCGGCACCCTCGACGCCGCCCGGCAGGGCGACGGAAAACTGGTTCTCGGCCTGCTTGGTGATCTCCAGGCTGCCGATATTGATCCCGGTGCCGGAACCGCTCTGGCCGTTCAGCGGCGCCGCCAGGGTTACCGTGTGGCCCGCGTCCACCAGGGCCTGGTACATGACCTGGATGCCGGGGGTGGACCAGCCGTCATCATTGGTGAGGGCGATATTGAGCGCCGAGGCCGAGGTGGAAGCGATGCACAGGCCGAGGCCCAGGGTGATGGATTTGATGTTCAAGATTATTCTCCCGATGGTAATTGTGACGAGTCCGCAGCGCGGAGCGGGGGGGACTATGCGTGAGCACCGCGCGGAAAACCTCCCACGGTCCCAAGTGAGAGAATATTTGCCGGTCGCACACTCCATAGTTCAAATAGTCAACCGGGAGATCGCAGTCACCTTGACCCGGTCGCTTGCGGGGGTCCTCGTTTAGGTGCAGTCTGTTTCCCATGCGCAAGAAGACCAGCGACATCATATGGCAGGATTCGCAGCACCAGGAGCTGTTCGACCTGCTTGATCTGCTCGGTTCACCCGGGGGCGATGACGAGGTGCTGCAGCGCCTGCGCGATTACACGCATTACCACTTCGGCCTGGAAGAGCACTACATGGAGGTGCTGGATTACCCCGGCCGGGAAGAGCACCTGGCGGCGCACGAGCGCTTCAAGGGGGAAATAGACAGGTTGCTGGACCAGCACGAGGCCCACGACGCCCAGTTCCGGGAGATCATTTCCACCTTTCTCACCGAGTGGCTGACCCGCCACGTGTTCGGTATCGACAAGAAGCTGGAGCGATTCATCCTTGAATCCGAGGCCAGGTAGCTGACCCCGCGCAATCCGTCATCCCCGCGCAGGCGGTGAGCCAGCGGCTTGTAAGGTCACTGGGCCCCCGCTTGCGCGGGGGTGACGGGTACGGCGTTACAGCTTCAACTGCAGGGTCAGCCACAGCTTGTCGGTGTCGCTGTAGCGGTCGCTGTCCGCGTCGAAGGTGGCGTACTTGAACTGGACAGTGAACTGCTCGTTGACCGGGAGGGTGGCCACCAGGTCCAGTTCCTTGCCGAAATCCTCGCTGGAGTCCTCGGCCTGGAAGTCGTGATACACCGCCCCCAGTTTGAACTTGCCTGCCGTGGCACCCAGGCCGAAGTACAGGTCTTCGATACCGTCGTCCGGGGTCGCCAGGAACTTGTCCGCCCAGCCCTGGAATTTGTGCAGGGTGGCCAGCGGTGTGGCGAAGCCGACGCCGTTGTCTGCGGCCAGTACCTCGTAGCCCGCGGTCAGGGTGAAGCCGGACACCTTGAAACCGCCCTCCAGCAGGTAGTAGTCGGCGTCGTAGCGCCTGGCGCTGTCGCCGGCATCCGACTGGCGGGCATAGGCGGCGCGCAGGTTCAGGGCCGAGAAGTTGCCGGTATACTCCACGCCATAAGTATCGCTGGACAGGTCGACCGTCTGGCCGTCGCGATAGCCGCCGCGGGGATCAAAGTCCAGGAAATAGCCGAAGGCGCCCAGCTTGTGGCCCTCGGCAATCGTCCAGTCGGCGTACAGGAAGTGGTTATTGCCGCTGATTTCCGGGGGATTGGCGCCCTTGTCGGGGCCGAAAATACGGTGCACGCGATACACGTAACTGTAATCTATCGAGAAGGCTTCTCCGGGGCGGTAATTGGCCCGGAAGCCGTCGTAGGTCTGCTCGTTCTGGCGCCAGCCCACGCCGCCGACGAAGCGCTGGTTGCTGTGCAGTATGCGCTGGCGGCCGTAGGTGGCGTCGGCGCTGTCGCCCTGCCACTTGAGGTAGACCTGGTTGATGTTGGTCCCTTTCGGGTCTGCCACCACCGGGTAGTCGGTCTTGCCGTTGGCGGTTGAGTTATAGCGTTCGGAGCCGATGACGGTGACGTTGTCGACCTCCGCCAGGGCGTGGAAGCCCTGCAGGTTGCCCGATTGCACGGTAATCCGGGAACGCAGGGTGGATGCCTCGGCGTCCTTGTCGATACCTTCCTGGTCGACTTGCTCAAAACGGTACCGAAAATCCAGTTTTACCGAGCCGTCACTGACGGCCTTGCTCAGGTCCTCGGTGACCGCCGCCTGGCCGGTTGTTGTGGCGCCCGCCAGCAGAAGACCTGAAACAAATCCCAAGCCTTGCATCTTGCTTTTCATTGTCTGTTCACTCCTTGCAGAAAGTGTTGGGACTTCCCCCTGGAAACCCCGCCGGTCGCTGTTGTTATGGTTTGACTCGACTGCTAGCAAAATACCAGAGTGAATTTGTCGGTTGTTGACCCGTATCAAGGGTCCGGGTGATGATGCCCGGCTCGCGCGGGGAGGAGGGCCGGCTGGTGAAGTTCACTGACAGGGAATGGTTCGGGATTTTGCTGCCCTGCGCAGTGCTGGGCCTGACCTACATCCTGCTGCTCGGCGAACTGGCGCCGCTGCCAGGCGCCTGCCTGAAAGCCGCTCCCCTGCTGCTGCTGATCGGCTGGGCGGCGAGTGCGACAGAGACGCCCAGGAGCCTGCTGGTGCCGGCCCTGGTGTTCGGTCTGGGGGGCGATCTGGCGCTGGCCTTCGACCTGTTTGTGCCCGGTCTCGGGAGTTTCCTGGTGGGGCACCTGTTTTATACCGCCCTGTGGCTGCGTGAATGCGACCTCCGCCGCTGGCCGCGGCTGCTGCTGCCCCTGGTGTTTTACCTGCTGAGCCTGGCACTGTTATTGCCTCATACCGGACCGATGACGCTGCCAGTGACACTGTACATCAGCGTAATCTGTGTCATGGCGGCGACGGCGACCTGCAGCCGCATACCGGGTTTCTGGGGCCTGCTCGGTGTCGGCAGCTTCCTGCTGTCCGACCTGGTCATAGGCTGGAACCGGTTTGTCGAACCCCTGGCCTGGGAACGCCCCTTTGTCATGGGCACCTACTACGCCGCGCAGATACTGCTCTGCGCCGCGGTTATTGCCCACTATCGTGCGGCCGCTCCAGCGCGCGCATGAAAGTCACCGTGGCTTCCAGGGTTTCCCGCTGCTGCCGGGCCTCGCTGATGGTGGCGGTATGCTCCTCCCGGATGTCGGTTGCCAGGAAGCTGCCAAATTGAAAGTGATCACCGCCCTCGATCGCGCGGTATTGAACGTGTTGGGGGAGGTAGCGCCGCGTCTCCTCAAATACGCGCAGGTGTTCGGGATCGTGATGCGCGGTGCTGTACAGGGAGAGGATCGGCAGGGTCAGTCCGGTCATGGGCTGGCGGGCGTCAGTATAGGAATCCCATAATACCAGCCCCCGGGGCGACGGGCCCTGGCCGCGCAGGTAGCGCAGGGCGACGACACCGCCCAGGGAGTGGCCTCCCAGCACCCACTGGTTGACCCCGGGATAGGCGTGGCGGATCTCCTCAAACCGATCCGTGGCGAGGATGGCCAGGTCGGCGGGCATGCGCGCGATCACGGCCAGGTAGCCCTGTTCGGCCAAAGCCGCCGCGACCGGAGCGTAGGCCTCCGGTGCGCAGAATCCCCCGGGGTAGAGCACAAAAGCCATCGTCGGCTCCTCCGGGGTGGGAGCGAAAGCCAGCCAGTGCTGTGCCTGGTGGACGGTGACCCTATCACTGCCTGCCAGGGCGGCCAGCGCCATGGCCGAGGCGCGACGTTCGGGCAGCAGGCCCCGGTACCAGTCCTGCACCAGGCCGTACCCGGCCACGCCGAGAACCAACGCCAGGCCGGCACAGGTGGCCAGGCCGTGCCGCAGCAGTAGCCGCACTCAGTCGGGCGTGCGTACGGTGGTCACCAGGTGCCGTTCTGCCTTGACGGAATTGCTGACCAGGCAGCCGTGCTCGGCCTTCTCCATGAGTTTTACCGCCTTCTGCCGGTCGACGTCTGCGGGCACCGTGAGCGTGGCGAGGATGTTGTAGCCGGTAAACCGTGTCACCCGTTCAACCCGGTCCAGTTGCCCCTCGACCACGCATTCCAGGTCCAGCCACTCAAAGCGGGAAGCGGAGGCGATAGCGCGGAAGGTGAGGATGAAGCAATCCGCCAGGGCCGCCAGCAGGAGTTCCTCCGGTGACCAGTAGTTCCCCGGGCCATCGAATTGCCGTGGCGGTGCGCTGACCAGTTCCGGTAAGTCCTCGCCCCTGAGGGTGACATTACTGTCCGAACGGGCGCTGGCGCTGACCTGGTAGTGATGGGGGAACGGCTCCATAGGGCATCTTCCTCAGGATGGGTGACAGGCACCTATTGTTGGCGCCCGGCTGCCGATAGACAAGTGTTTCCTGTCAGGAAGTGCTCCAGGCGGGTAAGCCCCTGTCGGTGGCTTTTCGGGGGGGCAGTGTTTATGCTTGCCACTTTTTGCAGGTCAATCCACCGGACATGCGGCACCTGACCCCCCGCGCCCTGGGCCTGGCCCTGGCCCTGTTGTTGCCCCTGGCGCTGTTCGTTGCCCTGGTCGTCGGACCGCAGCTGATCCACCCGTTTACGGAAGGAGGCATTGCCGGGACCGACCGGGCCATCCTGTTGCAGATACGACTGCCGCGGGCCCTGCTGGCCGCGCTGGTGGGCGGTACCCTGGCGGTGTCCGGGGTCATGATGCAGGGCTTGTTTCGCAACCCCCTGGCCGACCCGTCGCTGATCGGCGTTTCTGCCGGCGCCTCAGCCGGTGCCAGCCTGGTCATCGTGCTGGCCGCCGGGTTTCTCGGCGGGCCGGAACTGTTGGGTATTTCCCTGGTGGCCATCGGGGCTTTCCTGGGCGCCGTTCTGACCACGAGCCTGGTGTACCGTCTGTCTGTGGGTGTGACCGGCGCTTCGGTGGCGACCATGTTGTTGGCCGGTATCGCGATCAGCGCCCTGGCGGGAGCCATCAACAGTTTCCTGAGTTACGTCGCCGACAATCACATGCTGCGCCAGATCAGCCTGTGGCAGATGGGCTCCCTGGGGGGAGCCAGTTGGGGCCGGGTGGCCTTTGCGGTGGTGGTGCTACTGCCCCTGGCCACACTGTTCAGCCGCTTCAGCGGCTCACTGAATGTACTGCTGCTGGGTGAGTCCGAGGCGCGCCACCTGGGGGTGGACGTGGCGCGGCTGAAGCGGCAGCTGATCACCCTGGTTGCGCTCGCCGTGGGCGTAGCCGTCGCCCTGTCCGGCACCATAGCTTTCGTGGGCCTGGTGGTTCCCCATATCGTGCGCCTGCTGATCGGGCCGGATCACCGCTTCCTCATTCCTTGCGCCACGCTGGCCGGGGCCGCATTGCTGGTGTTGGCCGATGCGCTGGCGCGCTGGGTCCTGGCGCCTGCGGAATTGCCCATCGGCGTGGTGACGGCAGCCCTGGGAGCGCCATTCTTCCTGTCCCTGTTGCGGCGGCGCGCGGGAGTGTCGGGCTGATGCTGGAACTGCGTGACCTGTCCCTCACCTACGCCGGGCGCACGGTGTTGGCCAGTTTGTCGGCGCACCTGCAGGGCGGCCAGGTCACCGCAGTACTGGGTCCCAACGGTGCCGGTAAGTCTTCCCTGCTGCGCCTGGCCAGCGGCGAGCAGCCGCCCGGGGCACAGGTGGGGGGCGAGGTGCTGTTCCGGGGCCGGAACCTGGCTGGCATCGACCTGGCGATCAAGGCGCGGGGCATGGCCGTGCTGCCGCAACAGAGTCACCTGGACTTTGCCTTTCGCGCGCGGGAGGTGGTGATGCTGGGGCGCACGCCACACCGCACGGGCCTCGCGGCCGATCGGGAGGTGGTCGCGGATGCCCTGGCGGCGGTGGACGCCGCGCACCTGGCCGACCGGCCTTATCCCCAATTGTCGGGTGGAGAGCAGCAACGGGTGCAACTGGCCCGGGTGCTGGCCCAGGCCTGGCACGCGGAGTCGGAGGAGGGCGCCCTGCTGATACTCGATGAGCCTACCTCGGCCCTGGACCTGGCCCATCAGCAGCAGGTACTGGCGCTGTTGCGCCGGCGCGCCGGCGCGGGCGATGCGGTGCTGCTGGCATTACACGACCTGAACCTGGCGGGCAGCTACGCCGACCAGATTCTGTTGCTGGCCCAGGGGCGCCTTTGTGCCCTGGGCAGTCCGGAGGAGGTGCTGCGCGAAGACCTGTTGCAGGAAGTGTTCGGGCTGCCGTTCCACCGCGTCGCGCACCCGGCCCGCGACGGTTCGTGGTTGGTGTACTGAGCCGTGACGCACGCGCACGCCGCGGTCTGGTTTCTGGTGGGGCTGTTGTTCGGCCAGGTCGCGGTAGCGGCCGGCATCCGGGTGCGGGACGACGCCGGACTCGAGGTGTTCCTCGACGCGCCCGCCCGCAGAGTGGTGGCCCTGGCGCCACATATCGTGGAGAACGCTTTCGCTGTCGGGGCGGGACCCTTCCTGGTGGGCGCGGTGGAGTATTCCGACTACCCCGCTGAGGCCAGGAAATTGCCGCGAGTGGGTAACCACGCCAGCTTCAGCGCCGAGGCGGTGTTGCGCCTGCAACCGGACCTGGTATTGGCCTGGCGTTCCAGCAGCGCCGATGACCGGCTGCAGAAACTGCGCGACCTGGGAATTCCGGTGTACCTCTCCGAGCCCCGCTCGCTGGAGGATATCGGGCGCGAGATGGAACGCATCGCCCGTTTGACCGGCAGCGCTGGAACAGAGGGTGGAGCGTGGCAGGCGTTCAGCGCCAGGCTCGACGCGCTGCGGGTTCGCTACGGTCAGAGACCGCCGGTCAGCGTGTTTTACCAGATCTGGAATGAACCCCTGCAGACGGTCAATGACGAACACATCATCAGCGATGTCATTCGCCTCTGCGGCGGGCGCAACATCTTTGCCGGGCAGCCGGTCCTCGCGCCCCGGGTGGGGGTCGAATCCGTATTACGCGCCAACCCCCAGGTGATCCTGGCCAGCGGTATGGCGGGTGAGCGGCCGGAATGGCTGGATGACTGGCAGCGCTGGCCCGAGTTGCGCGCGGTGCAGACAGGGCAGATCTACGTACTGCACCCGGACACCATGCACCGTCACAGCCCGCGCATCCTGCAGGGCGCGGAAACAGTCTGCCAGCACCTGGAAACCGCGCGACGCGCCTATGGGACGGTGGCATCCGACCGGGAGTAGGCCAAGCCCGCCCGCTTGCCTCGCCGCTCGTTCACGCTCAGCAACAGCAGCAGGCCGGCGACGAAAAACAGCCCGGTCGACAGTAGTGCCAGGCGGTGATCGCCACCGCTGACACGGCCGATCAGGCCGTAACACATGGGTCCGATGATAGCCGCCGCCCGCGCCGCCAGGCCCCACAGGCCGAAGAACTCCCCGCTGTGGGCCACCGGTGTGAACTGACCGATCAGCGCCCGCCCACCCGCCTGGGTCGATCCCATGGCCAGGCCGACGAGGTTGCCCGCCAGCCACAACTCGGTCCGGCCATCGGCGAAATAGGTCAACGCGACCGCCGCTATCCAGACCAGCAGGGCGATCGCCAGCGAGGGCACGGAACCGAAGCGATCCTGGGCGAAGCCGAAGCCGAAGGCACCGACGGCCGCGGTGAGATTGACGACCATGATCAGGACGATCAACTCCTGGGCGCTGAACTGCATCACTTCCTGGGCGTAAATGGCGGCGATCACCACCACGGTCGCCACCCCCGACTGGTACAGGGTGAGGCACAGCAACATGCGGAACAGGTCCTTGAGCTGGCGCGCGTGACGCAGGGTGCGTCCGACCTCCGACATGCCCCGGTACAGGTGCTCCCTGAATGCCGTCGGTGGTCCCGGGCGTGCCCGCTCCCGCAGCCACAGCAGGGTGGGGGTGGCAGTGAAGGCAAAAATCGCTGCTGTGATAACCAGGGTCACGGGTACGTACTGCGTCGCCGTCTGTCCCTGGCCCTCGGCAAAATTGATATAGGCCAGGCACAGGCCCAGGGTCAGCAGGCCGCCGAAATAGCCGAGGCTCCAGCCATAACCGGAAATGCGGCCCATGTTGTGCTCGTCGGCGATCTCCGGCAGAAAGGCGGCGATCAGGTTCTCTCCGCTGGCGAAGGCTACCGCCGATACGAGCAGCAGAATCATCCCGACCGCCACCTGTCCGGGCCCGGCCAGGGCCAGCAGGGCGGTGGCGGCGACACAGGCGCCCGTTGAAATCAGCAGGAAGCGCTTCTTGGCCGCCCGCTGGTCGGCTATGGCGCCGAGCACCGGAGCGCTGACGAGTACCAGCCCGTTGGCGCAGGCGATGGTCGAGGTCCACAACAGGGTGGCCGTCCCCGGGGCGAGGTCCGGCACCCCGCCGGCTACCACCGCGACGAAGAACGCGCTGTAAATGGTGGTGAGTACCACCGTGGTGTATCCCGAGTTGGCGAAATCGTAACAGGCCCAGGACCACAGTTCGCGCCGGGTTACCGGGCCGGCTGGGGTGTCCTGCCCGGTGTCATCCTGCAGTGTATTCATGGCGGGACGGTCCTGTCCGGTTAGCGGGGGTATGGCCAAGGGTTTACTATAGCGCCAGTCACGGCGGCAGGGACAGCGATGAAGCAAAGCTTGCAACAGGCGGCAATGTGGGCTGCAGACGCGTTGATGGCGGTGCTGCCGCGCCGCTTGCCGCCGCGCGCAGCGCTTGAGGCCTGCCGCATCATTTCCCATCGTGGTGAGTTCGACAACCGGGAAGTTTTTGAAAATACCCTGGCTGCGTTTCGCGCGGCCCGGGACGCCGGGGTCTGGGGAATCGAATGTGACATCCGCTGGACCGCCGACCAGGTGCCGGTGATCTTTCACGATATGGACGGCAGGCGCGTATTCGATGTCGACCGGGAACTGGATGCCCTCACTTTTCGGGAGCTGCGACGGCTGATGCCGCTGGTCCCGTCGCTGGAGGAACTGGTGACGCAGTTCGGGCACAACACCCACCTGATGCTGGAGATCAAGACGCAACCGGGGCCGGAGGTGCCGGACCGCTCCCGGCCGGACCTATCCCGGCCGGACCGCACCCGGATCCTGCAACAGCAACTGGCCGGGCTGCGCGCCGGTGAGGATTACCACTTCCTCGCGTTGGATCCGGCGCTGCTGGAGCCACTGGATTTTGTCCCGCCGCAGTGTTGCCTGCTGGTCGCGGAGACCAACATCGAAGCCATGAGCCGCGCCGCCCTGGCGCGCGGTCTGGGTGGCCTGACCGGTCATTTCCTGTTGCTGGGAAACACGCTCAAGGCGCAGCACGAAGCGGCCGGCCAGCGGGTTGGCACGGGTTTCATCGCCTCCCGTCGCTGTCTGTATCGCGAGTTGAACCGCGGAGTCGAGTGGATCTTCAGCAATCACGCGGCACGTATACAGGGCGAATTGGACCGGGCATTGGGTGGTGAAAGAAGGGTAGAATAGAGCAGTCTGTCGCGACAGCGGGGCAACCGGGGATTGAATCCGTTCGCCGGTTTCACTGTCTTTGCGCCAGTTGCTCTGGTAAGTGGGGAAATAACTGCTATTTTGAGAAGTAGCCCAAAAACAACAACGGGGCAGTTCGGCTGCCCAGAGGAAACCGACAATGAGTATTCAACTGAGCGATCCCAGCCTGCTGAGAACCCAATCCTTCCTGGCTGGCCAGTGGGTCGACGGCAGTGGCAGCCTGGAGGTGAGAAACCCCGCCACGGGTGAGGTCATTGCCACCATTGGCACTGTGGGCACTGCCGAAACCGAGCAGGCAATCGCCGCCGCTGACGAGGCCATGCAGGCCTGGAAGGCCCGCCCGGCCAAGGAGCGCGCGGACACCCTGCGCGGCTGGTACAACCTGATCATCGAGAATACCGAAGACCTGTCAATCATCATGACCGCCGAGCAGGGCAAGGTGCTGGCGGAATCCCGCGGGGAAATAGCCTACGCCGCATCGTTTATCGAATGGTTCGCAGAGGAAGCGCGGCGCGTGTACGGCGACGTGGTTGCCCTGCCGCAAACAGACCGGCGCGGTCTCGTCATCAAGCAACCGGTGGGTGTGGTCGGGGCGATCACGCCCTGGAATTTCCCCGCCGCCATGATCACCCGCAAGGCCGGGCCGGCCCTCGCGGTGGGTTGCGCCATCGTCATCAAGCCCGCCAGTGAGACTCCCCTGACTGCCCTGGCCCTGGCGGAGCTGGCCAGGCGCTCCGGCCTGCCCGAGGGATTGCTCAGCGTGCTGGTGGGCAGTTCCCGTGAAATCGGTGCCGCGATTACCGCCAGTGACACCGTGCGCAAACTGACCTTTACCGGTTCCACCCCGGTCGGCAAGACCCTGATCAAGCAGTGTGCCGACACGGTGAAGAAGGTATCCATGGAACTGGGGGGCAACGCGCCGGTGATCGTGTTCGACGACGCCGACCTGGACGCCGCCGTCGCCGGGGCCGCATCCTCGAAGTACCGCAACTCCGGCCAGACCTGTATTTGTGCCAATCGCCTGCTGGTGCAGGACACCATCTACGACGAGTTCGTGGAAAAACTCACCGCCACAGTGCGCGGTTTTCGCATCGGCAATGGCCTGGAAGCCGAGTCCACGCACGGTCCGGTGGTAACCGCCAAGGCGGCCAACGATATCCACGCCATGGTTGAGGACGCGGTGGCCAACGGCGCCGACGCCGTGGTCGGCGGCCAGATTGATGATCTGGGGCCCTGTTTCTACCAGCCTACCATCCTGACCAACGTCAATACCGGTATGCGGGTGTTCCGGGAGGAAATTTTCGGCCCGGTGGCCCCGGTGTTCAAGTTCAGCACCGAGGAGGAGGCCATTGCCATGGCCAACGATACCGAGTTTGGCCTGGCCTCGTACGTCTACACCCGCGACATCGGCCGCGTGTGGCGCGTTGCAGAAGGCATCGAGTACGGGATGGTGGGGGTCAACGAGGTGGCCATCACCTCGGACGTCATTCCCTTTGGCGGAGTCAAGGAGTCCGGCATGGGACGCGAGGGATCGCGCTACGGCGTCGAGGACTATATCGAGACCAAGTACATCTGCATGGGCGGCCTGGACCAGTAGGCCTCGACCGGTTCAGCGACAGAATTCGTCTACCGCGATCGCAAAGTTCAGGTCCTCCCCCTCACCGACCTGGAAGGTGGTAATGCCGATCAGGTTGCCGGCCTGATCAAACAACCCGCCGCCGGAGGAACCGATAGCCAGGGTGGTGTCGGTCTGGATCAGGGACAGGGTTGCACCGCTGCGCTTCTGGGCGATGATGCCCCGTGACAGGGAGGTGTCCAGGCCCCGGGGGTTGCCGATGGCCGCCACATCGGCGCCGACACGCAGGGTCGCGAAGGGCGTGGCGGTGCCCACGTAAGCAGCCAGTGGTTGGTCCACGGTCAATACACAGCGGTCGCCGCGCCGGTCCGCCGCGGTAACCCGCGCCCCCAGTTTTTGCGTCCCCTGCAGCAGTTCAATGCCCCCCGGTTGGTAGATCAGGTGACAGTTGCTGAGCAGGCTGTGCGGGCCGACGGCCACGGCGGAGCCGCGGCTGGTCGTGCTGCCGTTGTGGGACCGTACAATCCAGATACTGCTGGCGCGCAACTCGAACAGGTCCGCCCAGTTCAGTGGCCGACTGGACCCGGACAGCGCGCAGATGGGAGCCCGCAGCGGCGCCCAGTCCGGCCAGCCACCCGGGGTGGTCGCGGCCGGGGGGGCCGCTACCGGCGCCGCACTGCGACCGGCCAGGCGGAACGAAAGGGCGCTGACCGTGAGCAGGCCGCTGTCCCAGTCCTGTGCCAGGGCGCGTTGCAGTTCGCGTACCTCCAGGGGTTGCAGGGCGTCAATGCGACTGTCTGCCAGCGCCTTGCGCTCTTTTTCATAGGTGTAACGCGCGCCGTAGACAAAATTGTCCCGGTGGCAGGAGCCCCAGCGGGCTCCCTCCGCCAGCGTCAGGCCGCGTTGCCAGAAGTAATAGCCCAGGTACCAGTTTTCCTCTTTGCCGAGGCCGCGGAAGTGCATCTCGGCCAGTCGCAGGTTGGCCTCGCAGGCCGACGCGCGGTCTGTCAGGCGCGGATCGCTGCCGGCAAACTCCAGGTAATAACGGCCGGCATCGCGATACAGGCCCCGGTCGAACAGGGCATTGGCGTAGGGCAGGCGCAAACCGGTCACACCGTAGGACACGGCCTTGCCGAGGTAATTGAAGGCCAGGTCCTGGTCCGGGGCCAACCCGGGTGCGCCCCTGGCATAGAGGCGGTACAGGGTGGTGCTGGCTTCGACCAGCAACTGCCGATCCGCGCCGTGCTCGATGTAGGTCCGGTAGGTGTTCGCCTCCTGTTGGCCGTCGCCCTGCGCGCGCCAGTAGCGCAACAGGGTATGCAGGGCTTCCGGCTTGCCCTGGCGCAGTGCGGACCAGCAGTTTGCCAGTTCGCGGTCGCGGTATGTTGCCAGTTGCGCGTAGCTGGCGTCGCCGTAGCGATGGCCACTGGCTGGCGGCTGGCCGGCGCTGTAGATAATGTCCGTCGGGCAGTACCCGGCGTCGAGATCACGGATCGCCGCGTGGGCTCCGCGATCGGTGCTGCTGGCGCAGCCCGCCAGCAAGACGATAACTGTGCAGGATAAGCAGCGGGCCAGGGATTGCCACGGGTTCACGGAGACGCCCAGGTAACAGAATCGCAAAACATCTTACCGGAAAGGCCGGGTACTTGGCAGCCGGGGCGGCCTGCCATTATAGTGACAGCGATCGGTACCACCCGGACCATTGGAAAGGACCCCACTATGGACAATAAACTCGTCGCGCTGATCGTATCGATTCTCCTGCCGCCCCTGGCGGTTTACCTCAAGAAAGGTGCCGGTTCCGACCTGGTGATCAATATCGTGCTGTGCCTGCTGATGTGGCTGCCCGGTGTCCTGCACGCGATCTGGCTTACGGTGCTGTAGGCGACAACGCGACCAGCCCGTCGGCGGCGATCAACAGTTCGCCGCCGCTGTTCGCCTGCATCAGGGCCTGTAATTGCTGCTGCACCGATGCTGGCAGCATCACCCCCCAGGCATCGACTTCGATGCCGGCGGCCTGCAGCCAGGCCCGCAGGCGAGACGGTACGGTGGCGGCCTCCATCAGGTAGAGGCTCGCCGGTGCTGCGGCGGGTTTGAAGTCCACCGGTCCCGGCCTGAACGCCCAGTGCTGTTTCCCGCTGCTGGCATACAGGCTCACCTGGCCCGAGGCGAGCAGGGCGAACAGCGCCTGTTCCGAGGCAAAACGCAGCGAAAACCCGTCGCTGGTGGTGGCTGGGGGCGTTGTGCCCGGCTGCCCCGGCGAAGTCGCGGGAAGCGGTGGTTCGGGTTGTGAGTCCAGCGGCGTTTGCTCCGGCTCGAGCGCGGGCGAGGGCGGGACCGGCGCCGGTGGGGTCGCGCTGTCCAGGCCCTGCAGCAGGGAAAAAATGGCCGCCAGGCACAGGCCTATTATGGCCACGAAGCGCATCACGTCGGTCTGCAGTGCTTCGAGTTCGGCGTTGTCCTGACCGGCGCCGCGGCGTGGCAGGGGGGACAACATATCAGGTGGTCCGGTCCGGGTGTGCGGTCTCGGCCAACAGTCGCTCGATGCGTACCAGGGTCGCGTTGTTGTCGCGCAGGGCCCGCTCACTGGCCGCCAGGTACAGGGCATTGAGCGCGTCGCCATGAGCCAGTGACTTGGCCACTCGCATCAGGTAGCCGCCGATACTGCCCACGATGGTGGTACTGAGTGCCGTGAGAATGCCGCCTTCGATCAGACGCTGCAGGACCGAGAAAGCGCCGGCGCTGTCGGCAAGCGCGTTGCCGCCCAGGCTGTTGAGCATGGCGTCGCGCATACCGATGGCGGTCCACACCACGCCGATCCCGAAAAACAGGCTGGCGCAGAGTTCCAGTAGCTGGTCGAGGCGGCTGATCCTTTCGACGCAGGCTGGCGACTGGCGCAGCTCATTGCCCAGCGCCCGCCACTGCCACAGGTAGAACAGCAGCACCGCCCCGAACGGCAGGATCGAGCCCTGCAGGTTGGTGGTCGCCAGGCCCTGCAACTGCAGGGCGAGCCGCGGCAGGCCCATGGCCAGTGCCGCCGCAGCCTCGCCCCCCAGCAGCAGGACCGGCGTCACGGTCGTGGCCACTCCCAGGCCCAGGCCGATCAACAGCCCGCGCAGGAAGGAGCCGCTTGTCCCCGGTTTCTGCGGCATGATTGTCAGGCCTCGTTGCAGGCCAGTTCTACCGCGTCGAACACCAGTTGCAGGTCACTGTAGTGCTGCTGTGCCTGCCGGAACCGCTCCTCGTCAGCCAGCACCTCCAGCATGCCCTCGCGCTTGTAGGCCAGTTCCTTGCGCATGTCGGCGAACAACGCGTCCTTGCTGCGCAGGGCCGAACAGCTGCTGCGGGCCTCCGCTTTCACGCTGTAGAACTCGGGGTCGAAATAGCGGCTGAAGGTTTCCTGTCCCTGCTTGCGGCTGATGATGCCGCGGTCGATGGCGCTGCGCAGCAGCTCCGCAAAGCGCGCCTCGTTGTCCGGTCCCGGGGCACCCTTGGCGGCGGCCAGCAGGCGCTCGCGGTAACTCTGCCAGTGGTAGTGACAGGCGCTGTTGTCCAGCTTTTCCTCCACCGCGCTGAACAAATGCTCGATATTGGAGCTGTTGCCCAGCAGGCAGGCACTGTCGTCCGTGGACTGGTTGGCACAGCCTGCACTGGCCAGTCCGGCCAGCAGCAGTGTGAATGAGAGTCCCTTTTTCAATGTCCCTGTGTTGTACATGTCTGCGCCTCCTACCTGACCAGCAGGTCGTTGTAACTGTCGCGGTCGGGATCCTGCTCCAGGCCCACCTCGAGTATTTCGCCGCCGGCGTTCTCGTCGCCCCACAGCAGGGCCTTGACGTCGGTCACGGTGGCCGTGATCTGGTCAGTCAATTCCCCCCACTCCAGTTCCAGCACCAGTTCGGTGCTCTGTGAACTGAGCTCCGCCTCGATCAGGTCCAGGAAATACAGGGATTGCATGGAGTCCAGGTAAATCTGCGATGCCAGAACCGGCAAGGCGTCTGCCTGCCGTCCGCTGCGGCGCACCAGTTCGTAGTAACGGGAAAACATCTTGCTCATCTTGCCCTCCCGCGGCCCGCTGGCCGAGGGCGGCAGGCTGGCCTGGCCGCTGGCCGAACGGCCGGCGAGTATGCGCTGCACGTCTCCGGGGGTCATCTTGCGCCCCAGTTCACCGCGCAGGCTGCCGCCCATGGAGCGCGCCGTGTTGTCCAGGGTGCTGCGCATCTCGGGAATGCTCTCCTGCATGACATCGAGCATGTCCTTGTAAGTGCTGCGGATCGACTTGCGCAGGGTAAGACAGCCGCTGTCATTGCTGCCCTCGCAGCCGGTGCGCTGGTAGGCCTGGCTCTGGCGTTCCAGTTTTTCCACCACGTCGTACATGCGATTCTCCATCTGCACCGCGGCCCGTGAAGTCTCACTGAGGCTTTCCACCACAGAGGTCGGGAACAGGTTGATGCGCGGCCGGTTATCGGGTGGTGGCGTGGTGACTGCCTGGGCCACCGACTGGCCCAGGAACAGGGCCCAGCCACAGGCGATCGCCGCGGCGGTTTTGCCGCGGTAGTTCGGTTTAGAAGTCATAGGAGTTCTCCTGTTCCGATGGGTCAAAGGTGGAAGCCACCAGGATGCCGCTGCGATAGAGGCTATCCAGGGCTTCGCTGCGCTCGTTGTCACTGGCGTAGGCCAGGTAGATTGCGTGAGTGCCGCGCGCTTCTGCTTCTGCCAGCACGGTCAGCCCCGGTTCCAGCTCGCGCAGCACTTCGAGAAAGGCCCGGGCGCGGCTGGCGTCGTTGAATCGCAGCAGTAACAGGCGGCCCTGACCTTCGTCGCGGCTCTGTGTGTCACTTGCCGGGTTGCCCGCCCTGGCGATGCCGCCGATTGCCGCCAGGTGCTCCAGGATGTACTCGCTGTACTGCTGTGCCAGTGCGGGCACTGCGCCTGGAGCAACACGTGCCGGACCGTAGTTATAGGCGGCCACGGCGAGGTGCAGGTCGCCGCCGTAGCGCTCGATCAGTTCCGCCAGGTAGCGCGCCCCCGCATCGATACTGGTGCAGGCGTCATACAGGTCGCGCTCCCGGTGTATCCCCAGGTGCTGCGCCGTGTCGGGCCACAGGATTTGCATCACGCCGATGGCGTTACGGTCCGAGCGGGCGGCGGGATCGAAGCCACTCTCACCCCGGGCTACGGAAACAAGCAGTGCCTCCGGCACGCCGTGGCTGGCCGCGGAGCGGCGGAAACAGCGGTAGAAGGGAACGCTGTCACGGTCGCGCAGTTCGCCGCCGGTGGTGCTGAACTGCCGCCACTGCCGTTGGGCCTGCGAAGGCCCGGGCAATGGCGCAGCGGTCCCTTCCGCTACCGCGGCGGGGACATCCATGGCGACGGCTGCTGCCTGCGGCGGTGCCACAGTTGGCGCTGCGTCCGGCCGGGGTGCCGCGCCCTCCCGGCCACCGAGGTAGTAGCTGGTTGCGGCGGCCGCCGCGAATCCGAGGACGATGCCGGCGAGGGTTTTCATGACTGGCTCCTGTCGTGCTGAGGGCGCAGGTACTCGATCACCTGTTCCCCGTGGTGTCGGAAGTCCTGGAACGGCCCCAGGTCGCTGAACGCCGCGCAGGCACCTGGCTGGTTCCCCGCGCCCGGGCCGTGGGGAAGGCCGCGAACGCTCAGGGTACGAATCACGCTTTCTCCCACCGCGAGCTGTCCCGTCGCGCGGGCAAATTGCCGGTGGCGGTAGAACTGCCGCTGGCCGATACAGTCTTCGAAGTACCCGGCAGATGTCCTGAGGCCGTATGCAAGTGGCACCGGACCCTGGTTGGCCAGTCTGAGACGCAGGTTCAGGTCCGCCCCCCTGGCGCGCTCCACCCGGGTCATACCCAGCAGTTCAACCTGCAGGGACCGGGGTGACAGAGGATCGGACGGAATGGGCGGTAGGGTACTGGCGACCTGACCGGCTCCCGTGCTGGTGGTGAGGAGCGCAGGGTCCGCGGCCAGGTAGGTGACCGCTTCATGCGCAGGCAGGTCCGGGTCGGTCGGCACCGCGACCAGCCACAATTGCCATACCCCGGATTGCAGGGTCGCGGTCCGGGTTTCGATCCGGTAGTCCCCGGCACCGGGCATCAGGCTCAATTCCCGGTATGCGCCGACATAATGCTGCGCCGTGCGAACGGTGTCGGCCAACGCCGGGGGCAGGGCGGGATCGAGTTGCCAGTCCAGTGCAGTATGGCCGGCGGTGTAGGGACGCAGACTGCAGACCAGGTGCCTGGCCAGTTCCGCCGCCGCCCGGGTATTGGCGTCCGCAGGCCAGGGGTTCCCGGGCGAGGCGGTATTGAGTGTAACCGCCGACGGTTGCCCCAGGTATTCCCGCTCGGCGGAGGTCAGCCGGCCACGCCAGGACCAGTGCTGCAGGGTGTCGTTGTCGTCGCTTGCAATCAGCCGCAGCTGGACCATTGCATGACCGTAGGCAGCGTCCTGAATCGTCACCAGCAGGCGATACTCGGGCACCGCGTGCCGGCACTGCAGGCTGTCTATACTCGCTGTGCGGCCATCCGGCAGCTGACCGCCGTGTTGAGGCGGATGGTAGTGGGAAGCGAGGTTTGCCTGCAGCACCTGTACGATAGCCGCCGACAGGCGGTCTGTCCTTTCCGCCTCGATCGCCAGCGTGCGGTCCTGATAGCGTGGATGCTGCAGCAGCAGTGTCCGCAGATCCTCCACCGGTTCCCGCGCCAGCCACCGTGACAGGGTGCTGCTGTCGTTGCCGGCATCGGCTTCAAGACACAGCAGGGCGGCCAGGACCAGGCAGACAAGACACTGCAGTGCCAGGTTGTGGGTCTGTAACATGGGTCTGTCCTCGCGGGCTGTTGCCGACAGTGACAGGCTCCCACAGGCGCACTGAATAAACGCTGAACGAAGTGGACTATTTGCGGTGTTTATCCTGTTGCGGTATCGAGGCGATAAAGCAGGCGCCCCCGATTTTCGCTTTCTCGACATCGAGCGAGCCGCCGTAAGCGCTGAGAATCTCCACCACGATGGCCAGGCCCAGGCCGTGTCCGGTGGTTGCGGTATCCGCGCGGGCACCGCGTTTGAGTATGGCCTGCTCCTGGCCGAAGGGAATGCCGTCACCGTCGTCGGCGACATGGAGCACCAGTTGCCGCTCGCTGGCGTTGCCTTCCGTTCGCGCGCTGACCTCGATACGCGAGCGGGCATACTTCAAAGCATTTTCCAGCAGGGTGCCGAACAGATCCTGCAAATCGCGCTCCTCGCCGCGAAACAGGGTGCCGGGCGCGATGCCCGACAGGTCGATCTCCACCGGCGCCCGATCGCTCGCTGCGGGTCGCGGCAGCTTGCCGTAGGCATCGGCAATGCGCCTCAGTACCGGTTCCACCGCTACCGGCTTGCCGAGGATATTGGCGGGTCGGCCGTCAAGCCGGGCCCGGGCGAGTTCACCCTCCACCACACCCAGCATGCGCTCGACCTGTTCCTCCACCAGCGCGCGGAATGCGGGCCCGGATTCATCGCTGTTGCGAATCAGCATCAGCGGCGATTTGAGGACATGGGTCAGCCGGTCCATGGTCGTGCGGACCCGGTCGCGTCGACGTTTCTCGCTGTCCAGCAGCAGGCCGATATTGTCGGTGAGCGGTCGCAGCTCCAGCGGATAGGACCCTTCCAGCGACTCAATCTCGCCGCGCTCCAGTTTACCCAGCCGCGCGGTAACCCGGCGCAATGGCGCCAGCCCCCAGTGAAATACCAGGGTCTGTACGAATAACAGGAACACGGTGGTGGCCACGGACAGGGCCACGAGTTGCTGGCGGTAACTGCGCCTGGCATCCAGCACCGGGGCCTGGTCCTCCACGATCAGGAACAGGGCGTCGGGCCCGCTGCTGCCCCAGGCGATACGCTGCGCGAAACAGAAATAAGGCCGATCAAAACTGCAGGAGGCGAAATTGCTCGAGCCGATCGCCGCAGGAATCCAGTTCGCAGTGAAGGCGGACTGCAGGGCCTGGCCCTGGTTCTCCACGAACGACAGCGCCGAGGGACTGTGCCATTGCACCGCGCCGCCGGAGTCGGTTATGAAAGCGTACAGGCCGGAGTCCGGCAGCTCGAAGCGTGGATCATCCAGTTGGTCGGCAATCCAGCGTTCCCCGTCCCAGTCCGCCGCCCGGGCCAGCAGTAACTGGCGCAGGCTCATGGATTCCTGCTGTTCCTGTAGCTGGTAGTTGTTGAACGAGCGATCGAGAAAGTAACCGGTCAGCCCCAGAAAAGCGGGCAGGATCAACATGATGGCCAGCAACAGGCGCAGCTGGATGGACATGCGGCTAGGATTCGGCTTCCCGGAACAGGTAGCCCTGCCCGCGCACGGTTTCTATGGGTTGCAGGGTCTGGTCGGGGTCGATTTTGCGCTTGATACGACCTACCAGCCCCTCGACACTGTTGGCGCTGGGCTCGGCGTCGGGGTCTCGCTGGTAGCTGTCGGCAATGGTTTTCTTGGACTGTACCTTGCCCCGGTTACGCCACAGGTGCTCGAGAATCTCGTACTCCGCCCGGGTCAGCTCGATGCGTTGACCGGCGTGCCTGACCGTGCGTTTGTTCATGTCCAGTTGCAGCTCGCCGCACTCCAGCACCGGCTGGTCCAGCTTCGGGTCACCCATCACGCGGCGCAGTACCGCCTGGATATGGGCGATCAATTCTTCCATGTAGACTGGCTTCTTGAGGTAGTCGTCGGCCCCGGCTTCCATGGCCTGGACGATGCTTTCGACGTCGTCGCGAGCGGTCAGGACCACGATCGGCACCCGGTTGTCTTCCGCGCGCAAGCGCCTGATCAGGTCCAGCCCGGAGATACCCGGCAGGCCCAGGTCGACCACCGCCAGGGTGAAGTCGGTCTCGCGCAGGGCATGCAGGCCGTCCTCGCCGTTATCCACCAGCGTCGCATTGTAGCCGCGGTCGTGAAAACCGCGCTGCAGCTGGTCGGCCATGCCGACATGATCCTCCACCACCAACAGGCGCATCTAGTTCATCCTCCGGACGCGACCACTGTCGGGATCGTAGACGTACCAGATTATCCGGCCACCGCGGACCTGGGCCTTGATTTCCAGCAGCCCGTTCTTGCGTCGCTGCTTGAGAATCTTGACGCAGCCCTTCTCCCCCCGCTGGCAGTTTTCCAGCTGCTCGATGGCCTGTCGGGCGCTGCCGTTACCGGCCTCCAGCAGGGGTGCCAGCATGAGCGCGCCGGCGCCCAGCGCCAGGCAAACGGATAGCAGCAGGCCGGTTTTCAAACGGGACATAGTCAGCGCTCCGGGCGGCCTCCCGGCAGCACAGTATCCGGCAGGTCGGTTGTGATTTCCGGCTCATCGCGTGGCCTGAGCCCCATCCACTGCCCGAGCTTGCGGAATACGGCCTTGATCAGGCGCCACAGTTTCGGCAGCACGATGATGGCGATGATGACGAACAGCAGCAGCAGGGCGAGAAAGACCAGCGGATAGTTCAGGGCCGCCCAGAGCCCGCCCAGGACCAGCACGTCCTCGGACAGGGAGGCGCCCCAGTTGGTGACCGGTTCCGGCGAGGTATTGATCAATAGTCGCGAGCCGGCCTTGGTGGCGTGGCTGGTGGCGGCCAGGCCACCACCCAGGATGCCGGCGGCTATTTCCACGGCGGGTGTCACGTCGCCAACCGCTCCCGCTGCCAGCAGAGCCCCGGCTGGAATTCGAACAAAGGTGTGCAGGCCATCCCAGCCGGTATCCACTCCCGGCACCTTGTCGGCAAAAAACTCCACCACGTACATCAGGCCGGCCGCGGCAATGACCAGGGGGTTTTCCAGCACCTCCAGCGCGGGGGGAAGATCGATATTACCCGTGCTGCCGCCGATGCCCAGCACCAGCAGCGCCGCGTACAGGTTGATGCCGCTGGCCCAGGACGCTCCCATGGCCAGCGCCAGGGTGGAAATCAGGGCCTCATAGTTTTCCATACGGGAACCTCCCCGCTCAGGGTCTGCTGTTGCCCGCAGTCTAGCACGGCCTTTCTGAATGAAAACTGAACGGGGAATTCCGGCTTGCAGCTGCCGACCCGCGACTACTGGTATCATTCCCGGCACCTGTCCGGTTAGGAGTTGCAATAATGATCCGCGTTCTGTTTGTCCTGGCCTTATCGTCCCTGGCTGCCTGTGCGACGCTACCGCCAGTGGGCGAGCGGGAGGCGACTCTGGCCCTGCCCGCCGCCAGCTCCGGGTTGCTGGCGCAACGGGCCGCGGCAATCAACGCCGGGACAGTATCAGGTGAGAGCGCGTTCGAGATGCTCTACGACGCCGAGGCCGCGCTCAGGTGGCGCCTGGCGCTGGTGGACAACGCCGTGTCGTCCATCGACGCCCAGTATTTCATCTGGAAAGACGACCCCGCCGGCAGCCTGTTGTTGCAGCGCGTGCTGGCGGCGGCCGACCGCGGTGTGCGGGTGCGATTGCTGGTCGATGACATGTTCCTGTCGACCGGTGGGGCGGTTGAGGGGGCCGATACCGCCCTGGCGGCGACGGCTTTTCACCCCAATGTGGAAATTCGCCTGTTCAACCCGGGCAGGTACCGTAGCGGTATTCTGGGGCTGGCGGGAAATTTTGGCGGAAACCTGAAGGAATATAACCGCCGAATGCACAATAAGTTAATGGTGGTCGACGGCCACTTCGCCCTGGTGGGGGGGCGCAATATTGGCGATGAATACTATGGGTTGCACGGCGAATATAACTTCCTCGACCTCGATGTGCTGGTAATTGGCGCCGCCCTGCCGCAGGCGTCGGCCGCGTTCGACGAGTACTGGAATGCCGACCTGGCCTACCCGGCAGACCTGCTGGCCGGGGCCGACAGTGGCGACCATCGGGAAGTGCGCCGCGAGTTGGATACATTCCTGGAACAGAGTGAGGACCTGCTGGCCGCCTACCAGGCGCCAACTGACAACTGGGTGTCGTTACTGGACGGACTGCCCGCGCAGCTGAAGCGCGGTTTCGCCCTGTTCCTGCAGGACGAGCCCGTGCAGCGGGGCGACAGGGAATACCGCCTGTATGACATGCTTGGGGAAATTGCGGGGCAGGGCTACCGGGAGCTCTTGATCAGTTCCCCTTACCTTATTCCTGTGGACGGTTACCTGGAAGCACTGGCCGAGGACAGTGCCTATGGGGTCCGGGTGCAGTTGTTGACCAATTCCCTGGCATCCAATGACGCCGTGCCGGCCCACAGTCATTATAAGAAGTACCGCCGCCCGATTCTCGCCAGTGGCGCCGAACTGTACGAATTCCACCATCAGCCCTCGCAGGCCGTGCGGGAACGTGTTGATGTCGCGCCGGTGCGGGGGGATTTCGTGGCGCTGCATATCAAGGCCGGCGTGGCCGATAGTGCCCAGTGCTACATCGGCTCCCTGAACCTGGATCCCCGTTCGGTGGTGCTCAATACCGAGAACCTGTTCTATTTCGAGTCGGAGGCGCTGTGCCGGGAATTGCACGGGTTCCTGGCGGCGCTGGTGCAATCGGCCAATGCCTGGCAGGTGCAGGAAAACGCAGATGGCGAACTCGAGTGGCTATCCTACGAGGGCAGGGTCAGCAAACAGCCGGTGCGCAGTGGCATGCAGCGCCTGGCCGACTTCTTCTTCCGCCTGCTGCCCCTGGAGACCCAGCTGTGAAGTGGCTCTGCCTGGTCCCGGCGATTGCCTGCCTGTTGAGCGGCTGTGCCCAGCAGCAGACCACTGTGGTCGATGGCGCGACGGTGGCCGTGTTCTATGGTACAGACCGGGACCGGCGGGACGTAGCCGACCCGGCCAGGTTTTACGGCCTGTCCCGGGGCGAGCTGGAATACGGCAGGGCGACCGTGGCCAATCCGGGTGAAGGTCAGAAAACCCTGCTGACCGCTGTCGATCCCCTGGCTCCGGAGGACTTTTTGCCGGCGCTGGATCGCGCGCTTGCCAGGGCGGGCAAACCCGAAATCCTGCTGTTCGTGCACGGCTACCTGCGGTCTTTCAACCAGGTCAGCACGCAGCTGGCGGAGATCGTGCACAGCACCGGCTTTACCGGTGTGCCGGTGATATGGAGTTGGCCCTCGGCGCGCAACCCGGCTGCCTACCTGGTTGACGAGACCAATATGCTCTGGTCGCAACCGCACTTCTACCGTTTCCTGACCGACCTGATGAGTCGCTCGTCAGTCCGCCGGATACACCTGGTGGGACACAGCATGGGCGGTCGGGCGTTGGCGGAGTTGACCACGCAATACCTGATCCCCCGTAAAGTCGACCTGTCCAGGCTGGGGGAATTCGTGCTGCTGGCCCCGGATATAGACCGCGATATATTTCTCCGGGACCTGGCGCCGGAGCTGGTGGCGGCCGGGCTGCAGGTTTCGCTGTATACCACCGCCAATGACAAGGCCATGGCCACTGCCCGGGCGGTGCGGAGTTTTCCGCGTGCCGGCGATTCCAGTGACGGTCCGGTGATTTTCCCCGGAGTGGAGACCATCGATGTCACAGCGGCCAACCGCAGCATATTGGGGCATTCTTACTTCGAGGAAAGCGAGATGGTGCGGGAAGACCTGGCCCGCCTGATCTACCAGGGACAGAGCGCCGCGGATCGCGCCGGACTGGAACGGGTTGAGACCGCGGCCGGAGATTACTGGCGTTTGCCGGTGAGTCGTTGAAGCTTACGGGGAGATAGCCATGGCTGAATTACTCGCGAATGTCATTCCCCTGCTGCTGGTGGATGTGCTCAACCCGGTCCTGTTCGCCGTCCTGATTTTCGTGGCGGGAAGCGACCGTCCGATAGCGAATTCGGTGGCCATGATCATGGGACACACGGTGGCCTATTTCCTGGTGGGCATTGCCGCCGCTTACGCCGTGGACATTATCGCGGATCGCCTGGCCAACCCGAAGCCGGTGGATTACCTGGTCAAGTTGCTGGTGGGACTGGCCTGTCTCTACGCCGCCCTGGCCAGTCGCGGTGGCGCGGCATCGGAAGAGCGCAACCCGGCGGGCGAGCTGACTGTATGGCACTGCTTCAGTTACGGGGCCGTGATCAATTTCCTGGGGGCACCCTTTGCACTGCCCTACCTGGCAGTCGTGTCAGCGATACTGGATGCGGATATCTCCCTGGCGCAGTCCTGGGCTGTGCTGGTGGGATACAACCTGGCCTATGCGGCCCCTTTCACCCTTGTGCCTGGCCTGCTGCATGTCATGGGCGAACGGGCCAAACCTGTGCTGCACAAAATCAACAACGCCATGGTCCGTGGCGCCGATCTGTTGCTGCCCTGGATCATGTTCGCCCTGGGCCTGTACCTGCTCGGTGACTGCCTGCTGTGGCTGCTCAATCGCTGACCGGGGGAGATTCCGGGTCCGCCGGATAAATGGCCCGGGTTCCCACGCCCCACTGGCTCAGGCTGTTGGCCACGCTGGAGGCAGGGGCATCCAGCTTGCGGACCCGTTCCGGCGCAACAAGGTAGGTACTGCCCAGGGTGATGGTGGGTGAAAAGGGAACGAAGACCACCAGTCGTCCATCCGCCAGGGTCTCCATCTGGAAGCCCAGCACCTGGACCCCGGAGTCGTGTATATCGGCTTCCACCACTGTGACCCCCATGTCTGCCCCGGCAAGGCTCGCCGTCATGTTTCGTATCAGCCCGAGCAGGGGTATCTTTTCCACGATAACGTTTTCGACGAAATCTGACAGCCGCCGCCCCGGGGCGGTTCGCAACAGCAGGCCGGTGCAAAGACACAGCAAAAATCCGGCCGCGAGGGCCAGCGCGATGAAGATCAGCGCATTGACGACGGCGGGGAAGGGCAGGTCCAGTTCCGAGAAATACGCCACTTCTTCCAGTATGCCCCAGAGCTCGGCGCAAACCAGGAACAGGATGGACACGGGCAGCAGTAACAGCAACCCGGACAAGGAGACCGAGGTAAGCAACTTAAAGGTATTTTTCATCGATCCCTCCCGTGGCTACCCGCACATCCTAACCCCCCCGCTGGAGCGATACCACGTTATCTGCTTAAATCCACGGATGCCCAGAATCCTGAGTCTCATCGCCCTGTGGTCCCTGCTGGTCACTGGCTGCGCCAGCTTCGATATTCCTGCCGAACGCTGCCCTGCGGGCACGCAGGCCCTGCCGAATTGCCCACCGCTGGAAGCGGTGCAGGACGCGGCGCTGGACAGGTGGTATGACCAGAGGCAATGGCTGCCCGCCAGCGAACGTGATCAGGACCTGGTACAGACCGGTATCGAGGCCGAGATACCGGTACAGAAGGCGCGGGCCAAGATACTGGCGACCAATGAGCGCGACGCACTCTATTCCCTGGCGGCCAAGCTGCACATGATTGAGCAGGCGCGGCACAGTATCGATGCGGTCTACTATATTTTCCGCGACGACCTGGCGGGCAGGGCGATGCTCGGCGCGCTCTGTGAGGCTGTCGAGCGCGGGGTGGATGTGCGCCTGATGGTCGACTCCCTGGGATCCATAAGCTTCGACAAGAACCTGTTGCGAGCCCTGTACAGCTGCCAGTGGAACGCCGGTTTCGTGCCGACCGGCAACGGTGCCATCAGCACCCGTCGTGCCCGCATTCAGGTGGTGATCTTCAATGCCCTCAGCGCGTTGAAGGCCAACCCTAACCGGCGTTCTCACGACAAGCTGATGGTAGTCGACGGTTTTGTGCCGGACCGGGCCATCGTTATCACCGGTGGGCGCAATATCTCCCTCGATTATTACGGCATCGAGGCGGACGGCACCCCGAATCCCGATACCTATATGGACGCGGAGCTCCTGCTGCGACCGGTGCCGGGAGATGAACAGGAGTACACGGTGTCCGAAGCGGCCGAAATCTATTTCTCCCTGCTGGCCGGCTTCAAGGGCAACAAGCATCTCCAGACCCGCGTGGCCATCAGCGGCAGGGAGGGGTACGCGGCCAGTCGCCTGCTATTGAAGGACTCCCTGCGGGAAATCCGTACGCTGCCCCGCCTGGCGCAGGCGCTGGCGGCCATGCCCGATTATCTCAGTTCGGGCTTTGCGGAAGTCGAGGTCCTGCTGGCCCACGAATTCGGCAACCTGGTCAATTCAGCAGTGGTTTCCAGGGCGCTGGAGAACCAGGACAGCAACCCGAATTCCATCATGGGTGTCATGGCCAGCGTTGACACGAGAGATGACAAGAACATCAAACTGGTGTCCCCTTACCTCTTTATTGCCAAGTACCGCGACGCAACTGGCGAGGTGGTTCTGGACGAGGCGGAGATGTTCTGGCAGTGGCTGGAGGAGGACCCCGAACGCAGCCTGGACATCATCACCAACTCGGTGCTGACCTCGGACAATTTTTTTGCCCAGGCCTACGTGGATATGGATATGGCGCCGCGCATGTTGCTGGACGCGGCGCACAAGGAAGCCTGGCGGGCCAGCCGCCGCGAATCGGAACTGAATCCGGAGCTGGTCGACAGCGAGGCCTGGTTGCGCCTGGTGAACAGCCCCCGCGTGCGACTGTACGAAACCGGCCGCGGCGACGACCGGCGCATTGGCGGAGAACAGACCTACGGCAAATTACACGCCAAGTATCTGCTGACTGACGAGGTCGGCTTCCTGGGAACGGCCAATTTCGATTACCGATCGCGGCTGTTCAATAACGAAATGGGATTTTTTTTCCGGGGCGAGGCCTTGCACCATTACCTGGTGGAGGATTTCGAGCGCCTGCGCGGCATGTCCTATCGCTGGGGCACGCCCGAGTGGCTGGAAATGCGCCGCCGGCTGGTGGAAGCCGGCGGCCCGAAAGGTCTCACCACGAAGTACCAGCGCGCCCTGTACCGGCTGCTCAAAAGTACTGGTCTGTACTGGCTGTTCTGATCAGCCCCCTTCGATGGCGTTTTCCAGCGCGCGGCGCAGGCGGCGCGCGGTGCCACTGGCCCAACGGCGCACGTCCGCCTTGACCGTGACCGGGTTGCTGGGCGCGGTCAGCATCCCGGTCTGCCCGCCTATGGTGTTGATGCGGTGGCGCTCTGCGACCCGCGCCATCACCTCACCTGTCTGGCCGTCGACGAATTCCAGTATCAGGGTCGCCTCGCCCACGGTGGAGAGATAGACCTCACCGCGCCCCGAGTACTGGGGTGGCACCCGGGACACGATATCCACCATGGCGCCGCGCATGATCAGGGTATTGGGTCCCAATTTGTCGGAAATGGTGAACCGGTCGCTGGAGGACAATTCCTTTGCGAACGCCTCGCCGACGATCTCCTCGAACAAATCCTGGTCCTTCTGGGTCAATCCGAAGGTGGCGCGGTTGCCGTACATTCGCGGTGAACTGGTGTAATCCGGAGCGGGTCGCGCGTCGCGGTAGTCGAACAGGGCGTCGCCCGCGAACAGTTTGTCGTATTTGCTGAAGTCGGCCTGCGTATTGACGTAGGTCTCGCGGAATATGGCCCGGGGCACCTTGACCAGGTTTTCCTGCCCCTCGACATTGGCCAGCGGGGACTGCTCGTCCTTCGCTGCCAGCGCAGTGCCGGGCACCAGGGTCAACAGGGCGATCAGGGTCAGAATTCTCGGCATGGTTTGCTCCTCGGGTTCAGGCGATTTACAGCAGTATAGTGTAATCTTCGGGCATGTCCCGCGCCACATGCTTCCAGTCCGGAATGCCGGTCCTGCTGTTTGCCGTGATGGTTTTACGCGGCAACGCGCTGGCACTTGAAGGTTCGCCGCCGGTCGCGCCGGAGGATGTGCTCGACGCGGGGGAACTCGACACCCTGCGCTCCGAAGCGGCAACCAACGAAGACCCCGACTCGGCGCGCCGCGCCGAGCGCCAGGCCATAACGAAAGCACAGAGCGAAGCAACACAGGAAACTGCTGCTTCCTCCAGACCGGTCGAACCGGGTGTCGAAAAGCAAGCCCGTTGGCAGATTGAACCCTACGGCAGTGCCCGGCTGCACGCCATCAATACGTTTGACGAAGGGGGTGAAAGCCACAGTTCAAAACTGGGTGACGGTGCGTCCCGGCTGGGCCTCAGTGCGTTGTGGCACCCGGGCGATTGGGAACTGTTTGCAAGGGCCGAAACCGGTTTCGATATCATCGACAGTTTCACTCCCAAGGCCCAGTCCAAGACAGACAGCGGCGGCAAACTGAACATGAGGCTCCTGCACATCGGTGTCGAATCTGAGGCCTTTGCGCTCCACTACGGCAAGTCCTGGTCGGTGTACTACAAGGTGGCGGGTGCGGCGGACCGTTTCGATATCTTCGGCGGCGAGGCGGCCGGGGTGTACAACGCCGGGACGGACGGTGGCGCCACCGGCACCGGGCGCGCCGACAATGCCCTGCAGGCCGAGCTGTTCATGGACCTGGGCGAGCGATTGGATTTCAAGCCCTTCAATATCAACCTGCAATTCCAGAACGGAGAGCCGATTCCCGGGGTGAAGGGCGCGCGCTACGGCGACGCCTACAGTGTCAGCTCCTGGCTGGAGCACTGGAACGAGTTCGGGATTGGCCTGGCCTGGCACCGGGCCCGGATTTCTCCCCGTGACCAGGACCCGGTCACAGCGGCAGGCATCGATGGCGATGCCCGGGCGACGGCCTTCGCGCTCAAGTCCTACGGTGAGGACTGGCTGGTGAGCGCGGTGTTGAGCCTGATCGACAATATCGAGACGACCAATGAGAATCGCTACATCAATGGCAAGGGCGCCGAACTGTACACCCAGCGCCGGGTCCATCCACGCTGGTGGCTGACCGCCGGTGGCAACTGGTTGTGGCCAGACCGGGACGACCCTGACGCCGGCAGTTACCGGCTTGCATACGGTGTGCTCGGGGTACGCTATACTTTCGATTCCTTCAATCGCATGCTCTACGCCGAGTGGCGGCTCGATAACGGCCGGCTGGTGGACGGCACGCGGCGCGGTAATGAATTCACCCTCGGGATTCGCTGGGACCTGGGGTATTGAAGGGTTCATGTGACTTTACTGGCGGGAGCTAACGAATATGCGGTTGTTTTTTTTGATGGTCACCCTGGTAGTTCTGGCCGCGCAGGCCCGGGCCGAAGGGATTGATGCCTCCGACCCCACCAAGATCTACAGCTACGCGGGGCCGGGCTACAAGTACACGGAATTCGCCAATGGCGATAACCTGCAGGAGGTGCGGGTGGTAGGCAACGTGGGCCTGGGAGCGTCGGACATGGTCATGTTCGAGATCGGCTACGGCGAATACAACGGCACCGTGCAACGGGGAGAAAAGGAAACCGGCACCACCAACGGTCGGGCCCGCTGGTTCCACCTGTTCGACATGGACAACACGGTGCTCAAGGGCTATCGCGGCTGGGCCACCCAGGTGGACCTGCAGTTCGAGGGCAATGTCAAGGGCACCGTGGGCTCCAACTCGATCGCGCTGGGTGCGTTGCCCGCTTACGGCCTGGGCGAAGCCTGGTCCTTCTACCTGCCGATCAACTATGTCTCGTCCTGGGGTGAGGACTGGAAGGATCACACCGGGCACGGTGCCAGCATTGCGCCGATGCTGGCCTACGCGCCGGCCGAGGGCCCGTGGCCAGGCTTTTACATCCAGTTCTGGCCCAACTACACCCGCTACTTTTCCGGCGACCTGGACGGGGAGGGGGGTGCCGCCCTGGATATCACCGTGGGCGGCTCCTTTACCGATACCATTCTGGGCGGTGTGACCTTCCAGCAGAACTTCGACAAGGACCTGGCCTACCACAAACCCACGGCGGGGCCGTCCGGCCCGAACGACTGGAACGTGTTCGCCAATATCAATTTCTATTTCTAGGCGGCGAGAAACTCCGCCCGGCGCTGGGGATCGCTGCTGAAGCAGCCCCCCAGGGCGAGGGTGCGGGTGTGGGAACTGCTGTCCATGACGCCCCGCGACTTGACACAGTAGTGGGTGGCATCGATGGCTACCGCCACGTCCTCGGTATCCAGCAGGGTCTGCAAGGCCACCAGCACCTGCCGGTTCAGCCGTTCCTGCACCTGGGGGCGCCGGGCGAAAAAAGCCAGAATGCGGTTCAGCTTGGACAGGCCAATGACCTTGTCACGCGGCACGTAGGCAATACGGGCGTGGCCGTCAATGGTGACGAAATGATGCTCGCAGGTGCTGATAAGTTCGATGTCATCCACCCGAACCATCTCGTCTACCTGCATCTTGTTCTCGATCACGGAAATTGAGGGGAAGTTGCTGTAATCGAGACCGCTGAACAATTCGTCCAGGTACATGCGGGCTATCCGGGCCGGAGTGTCGGCCAGGCTGTCGTCAGACAGGTCCAGGCCGAGGGTGTAGGTGATGTTCTCGAATGCATCCACCAGCCGGCGGTATTTCTCCTCCCGGTTCAGGCCGTTGTCCTGCATCGGCGTCTCCAGCCCCTGTGCGATCAGCGCCTCGCGCACGCGCAGGGCTTCCGGTGACAGGTTGCTGGGAAAGGTGAGTGTCGAGTGTTTCGCGAGCAGGGGTTCCATGTCCATCTCCTGTAGTTGTCGGGCTTGGTACGTGGCGCACACCGGTTCGGATTTCTTGCGGGGTATCAATGTCGCAGGCGTCTTATCCCTGTCAGCCCTGTTGCCGACCGGGGTACTTGCAGTACTATTGATCCGCTCGGCGCGCGACCTTGTATGGCGCCCGACAGAACCCTCATCAATTAAAAGGTAAGTGCCATGCCCAGGATCATGAAGTCTCTGCTGCTCAGTGTTGCCCTGTTGTTCTCAGGCGCCGTCGCGGCGGACAACTACAGCGATACGATCAAGTCTTTTCGCAACGCCGGAGAAACGGCCCAGTTCTTCAACAGCGCTTATGGCTATGCCGTGTTTCCAACGATTGGCAAGGGCGGTATGGGCATCGGTGGTGCCCACGGCAAGGGCCGGGTTTATGTCGGCGGGAACCACGTCGGCAATGCCACCATGACCCAGGTCACCGTGGGATTCCAGCTTGGCGGCCAGGCGTTCAGCCAGATGATCTTCTTTGAGGACGAGCGCGCCTTTAATGAATTTACCTCGGGCAATTTCGAATTCAGCGCCCAGGCCACTGCCGTGGCGTTGACCGCCGGGGTTTCCGCAGAGGCCAACACCGGAGGCGGCGTTGGCGCTGGCGCCAGTGGTGGTCGCAACGATGCCACGACCGTGCATGGCGGCTATCGCAAGGGCATGGCCATATTCACCATCGCCAAGGGCGGCCTGATGTACGAGGCGGCGCTGGGCGGCCAGAAATTCGATTACTCTTCGCTCTGAGTAAAACCCGCCAGCTGGCGGGCACGCACCAGCGTGTCCGCCGCGAGATCTCCCACCAGCACCACGTGCCAGCGGCGCGGGCCGTGGGCGCCCTGTACCAACTGCAGGGCGATGTCACCGGTACTGGACGGCCCCGAAATGATGTTGATGCCGCGCGGGCGGGCCTGTCCCGCGGGCCCTGATTGCGCCAGTTCCAGGGCCTGGTCCAGGTCGGGTCGCAAGTCGCCGGCGTCCACCAGCACCAGGTGATCCTCGGGCAGCAGGTTGTTGCTGGCCGGATTACCCTTGCCGGTCACCAGGAATACACTGCCGCACTCGGCGGCCGCAGCACTGGCATAACTCAGGGCTGCCTGGTCGCCATCCTGCGCGATCCCGAACCGGGGCAGAACACCACCGTCACGCCAGGGCAGGGCCGCCAGGCGGGAATCGTTGCCGGCCACCAGCTTGTGGCTGCGAAACCGTTCGTACAGGTAGCGCCCGATCACTCTGACTGCCTCACTGCGATCGCGGGCAAGGGCCGCGCTGCCCCGGTTCCTGAATACATGGTAAAGAAAGGACACGGCCAGGTCGGGGTCGGGCAACTGCGCCACCGGGGACCGACCGAGCGCGTTCAGCTCCTCGCCAATGCGAACAGCGCCTGCACCCCGGCAGCTGCCGCGTACCCGGGTCAGGATTTCCCGGCGCGCCTCGTCAGTCATCGTCGCGGTCCCGCTGGCGCCTGGCGTACAGCTGGCTGAAGGTGCCGCCCTGCGGCGCGGGGAGATCCCGCTGGCTGGTCCAGCCGCCGGCCAGAGGCAGGTGTCGAAATCCGCCTTTTTTCCGCCCCAGGCGGTGCAGTAGGCGTATCCCAAGGCCGGTGGCATACCGGTACAGGCGGGGGTGACCCGCCACCCAGGCGTGCAGGCGCAGCCCCAGCCGCCAGCGCCCGGCGGTGAGACCGGTGCGAAATTCCTCGTGCCGCAGGTCGCGCAGCAGTTGCGGCAGCGGGATCGCCGCCGGACAGACCTCCTCGCAGCGACCGCAACTGGTGCAGGCGTTGGGCAGTAATTGTGCTTCTTCCAGCGAACTCAGCAGCGGCGTCAATACGGACCCCACCGGCCCCGGGTAGACCGCGCCATAGGCGTGGCCCCCGGCCGCGACATAGACCGGACAGTGATTGAGACAGGCGCCGCAGCGAATGCACTGCAGCATCTCGCGGTAGTCACTGGCCAGGATTTCGCTGCGGTGGTTGTCCAGTAATACGATGTGGGTTTCCAGCGGACCATCCTGTTCGTCAGCCCGCCGCGGGCCGGAATAAAAACTGGTATAGCAGCTGATGCTCTGGCCAACCGCTGAGCGTGCCAGCAGGCGCACCAGGGCCAGGGCATCCCGGGTCCGGGGGACGATACGTTCCATGGTGGTGCAGACGATCAGTACCGGCGGCAGGGTGGCGCAGAGGTCGCCGTTGCCCTCATTGGTCACCAGCAGGGAGTAGCCGTTCTCCGCCACCAGCGCGTTGGCACCGATGATGCCGACTTCCGACGCCAGGAAATGTTCACGCAATACCTGGCGCGACTCGGTGACCATGTCCGCCGCGGTCTCGAGCTCGCGTTCGCCGAGTGCGTGTTTGTCCAGGAACAGCTGACGGATTTCCGCCACCGGTTTATGTATCGCCGGGGCCACAATGTGGCTGGGTGTCTCCCCGGCCTGCTGGATGATGTACTCACCGAGATCGGTCTCCACCACAGCCAGTCCGGCTTTGAGCAAGTAGTCGTTGAGGGCGGTTTCCTCGGTAACCATCGACTTGCCCTTGGTTACCCGCCGTGCCTTGTGCTGTTGGCAGATGCCGAGCACGATGCTGTTCAGTTCCTCACCACTGCGGGCAAAATGCACCCTGTTGCCGTTGCTCAGGGCTTCCTGTTCGAATTTCGGCAGGTAGTGGTCCAGGTTATCCAGGGTGTGCTGGCGGATGGCGCGCACATGTTGCCGCAGTCCCTCGAAATCACCAAAGTCAGCGACGGCCTGGCCACGCATCAGCGGCATCAACAGGCCCAGCATATCCATGGTTTTGCGCCGTTCCGGCTGCGCCATGGCTGCACTCGCCTGGTCCAGGAAATCCTCGCAGTGCTGCTCCACCGTCCTATTCGCTCTCACCGATAGCGGCCAGGTCCAGGTCGCCATTGAGGATTTCCGCCACGTGGCGTACCTCGAGATCGATCCCCTGGCGCCGCGCCCGCCCGGCCAGGTTCAGCAGGCAGCCGAGATCGCCACCGCTCAGCACTTTCGCGCCGGTGGCCATCGCGTTCGCCAGCTTGTCGCTGGCCATCTTGCCGGAAATCTCCGGCATCCTGGCGCAGAAGGTGCCGCCGAAGCCACAGCACACATCGCTTTGCTGCATTTCGATCACGTCTTTCTGGCAGATGCGGCGCAGCAACTCGCGCGGTTGCCGCTGTATACCCAACTCACGCAAACCCGCGCAGCTGTCGTGGTAGGTGATATCGGGGGTGCGCTCCGGTGGAATCGGATCGGCCTGCAGTGGTGCGATCTCGGCCAGGAAGCTGGTGAGTTCAAAGGTCTTCGAGGCCAGCTCGATCGCCCGTTCCCGCCACTCGCCATCGAGCAGGCGAGGGTAGTGATGCACGATCATGCCCGCGCAGGAGCCGGACGGCGCCACGACATACTGGGCCGGCTCGAATTGCGCGATCAACTGTTTCGCCAGGGGAATGGCGGACTCGTAGTCGCCGCTGTTGTAGCCGGGCTGGCCGCAGCAGGTTTGCTGGTCCGGCACAAATACCTCGCAGCCTGATTTTTCCAGCAGGGCCAGGGCGGCGAACGCGACCGACGGGCGCATGAGATCGGCCAGGCAGGTGACGAAGAGCGCGACCTGCGGCCTGGATCGAAGGGCCTTCCTGCCGGCGCCGCTGCTGCGTTCTGTCATTGTCGGTTCGGGTTCCAGGGACGGGGGTGCAGGCGGCAGTATATAGGAAGTGCCGAGGTGTTGACGATGTCAGCCGAACAGCAGCAGGACGCCGGCGGCGCACAGGATGAAACCGAGTCCGGTGATCCGCGCCAGTGGATGCCTGGCCTGCAGCAGCTTGACCAGCAGGGTGGTGCGGCTTACCGGAGTTCCAGCCCGGGCAAGTTTGCGTACCGCGGCCGTGCCTTCGAACCGCGGCAGCCAGCGATTGCCCAGGAACAGCACCACGTCTTCCACCATGACGAAGTCGCCCCGAAACTGCAGTTGGGCCCCGCGGCCGTGATGGTAGAGCTGTCGATGGTCCACCAGCAGCAGCTGGTCCCGGTTGATCCCCAGGTGGCCGCCCCGGGCGCGCTGCATCAGTGACAGTGTCAACAGGGGTGCAATCAGCAATAGCAGCAGGCCCGCCAACTGGAGCGCACTGGCGTCGGCCAGGTAGGCTCCGGCGAGCGCCAACGCGGCCACCGCGCTCCAGGCCAGGGTATAGCGGGCCTGCCCGTGCTGCGCCGGGCTCGCTGGCCGCAGCCAGTGCAGACCCTCCGTCATGTTTTCCAGGGGCAGTGCGCCGCGGCTGTTTACCCCCCGGTATACCCGCTGGCGTTGGCCCTGTAACCAGGCGTCCGCCAGTGCGCCGACCAGTACCGCCACCAGCGCAACCGCCAGTAACTTCGCTCCCCAGCGTGCCAGCGACAGCCACCGCTGCCGGTTTTCGGCCTGGCCAACCAGTGAGGGTGAGCGCAGGGGGGCCTCCGCCTGTCCCTGCAGGTTGAAACGGGGAATGGCCAGGCTGTGCGGGTCCGGCGCCAGTACGCGGTTCCCCCAGCGCAACAGGCTCGTGGGATGGATGCCTGCAGGCAGGGTGACCTCGGCAGTGAAATTCCACTGGTTGTCGAAGCGGTACAGGCCGCTGCTGGTTTCCGCCTGGTCCTGCAGTAACACCCACCAGGCGGGGTCTGCCCACAGAAAGGCTCTGACCCGGTCCAGGCCCCTGGCCAGGGCGGTCGGGGGCAGCAGCAGGATCTCGTCGAGTTGCTTGCCCAGTGCCTCCCGCTCATACCGAAATACGCTGATGGCCGGGCGTCCCGGGCTGTTCATGTACAGCAGGCCATCCTGCAGTACGAGTCCAGGGTAGGCTGGTAGCGGCAACTCGACACTGGCGAGCGTATTGCCTGCACTGTCCAGCCGCAGCAGCGCACCCGCTGCGGGAGAGACCACCAACAGGTCGCCGCTCAAGGGGTCCCGGGCCAGTGCGCCGGCATTGACAGAAGCCAGCGGCTGGCAGGTTTCCGCTTCCAGGCTGCATTGCTGTAGTCCCCCCGGAGTTGTCAGCAGCAACTGGTCCGCGCCTGCCAGCAACAGGCTCTCGGCCCCGTCCAGGATACCCTCGGGCCCAAGCCTCATTTCACCCATGGGGACACCGGCCCGATCGTGTTCCAGCAGGCGATCGGGGAGGGCGATCAACAGCCGCCCCGCGTCACTGACCGCCAGCGCGCCCGGGCCGGAGATGGCCGGGGGGAGCGGTTGATGGTCGTAAATCCATCCCAGCGCGGCCAGCAACAGGCAGGCAACGGCTGCCAGCTGCAGTGATTTGCGCTGTCGAAGCTGCGCAAACCTGGCCCGCTCCCGCACGCCACTGTGGTTGCGAAAGGGTTTCAGCCGGTACAGGTTGGGAGCGCCGGGTGTTGCGGCGGACCTCGCATAGGTCCTGTCCCGGCTCCGGCCGTTCTCCGCCTTGACCGTACCCACCAGGCGGCTGACCCGGCCCGCGGGACGCGGGGTTTGTTTGCGCGGAGTCGCGAAGTGCTGTGCCGCGCGCCGGATGGGCTGCTCCTCCATGGCCGCGAGTTGGGCCGCCTCTTCACGCGCAAGTGCCTCGCGGCGGGCTTTTTCCTCCGCGCGCTGGCGCGCCGCCAGCTCCGCCGCCTCGGCTTCGCGACGTTTTTTCGCCTCTCGCTCGGCCTGCTGGCGCGCCCGCTCCTCCGCCCGGCGCCGGGCGGACGCCTCAGCCTCCTTGCGTTTTTGCGCCTCTCGTTCAGCTTTCTTTTTCGCTGCGGCCTCGGCCTGGCGCCGTTTCTTTTCTTCCTGTTCGGCGCGCTGCCTGGCCGCCTCCTCGGCCCTCTGCCGCCGCTGCCGCTCCTGTTCCGCCCTGCGTCGGGCCTCCGCCTCGGCCTGTTCTCGTCGGCGCTGTTCCTGTGCGGCCTTGCGCCGGGCCTCGGCCTCGGCTCTCTCGCGCTGCAGCCGCTGCCGCTCGGCCTTGCGGCGGGCCGCTTCCTCTGCTTTCTGTCTTGCCTCCGCCTCGGCTTTCCGCCTGGCTTCGGCCTCTGCTCTCTCCCGCCGTCGCCGTTCCTGTTCTGCCAGGGCCCGCGCGGCTGCTTCTTTTTCCTGCTGTTGTTGCAGGGCTTCCTGTTCGGCACGCCGCCGGGCCCTGGCTTCCTGCTCCCGCTGTCGCCGTTTCTCCTCCTGGGCCCGTTGCCAGGCGGCGGCTTCCTCTGCCGCGGCTTCCCGCTCCGCCCTGGACAGGGCCCTGGTGGCTCCGTTGGGTGGCGCTGCGGGAGTCGGTGCGGGAACTTTTACCCTCACCAGCTCCGAACGCAGGCCCATGACGTCCAGCTTGTGGTAGTAATCGCCGGCTTCCTTGCGATCCAGGTTGCGGCGCAGGATGACGGTTTCACCGGAAAAAAAAGGTTCCACCCGGGCTGGGTCATCAAGCCCGAACAGGCTGGCAAAGGCCGCCTTGACCTTGCGCGGATTGCGGCCAGGTTTGATTTCGCCCCTGAACGTGAGGTTGAAGCGGTTCACCGCGGCCCCAGTCCCCCGTTTGTTTTATAGTGTTTCGTCCCTGGGTCGAATTTACGGGGTTTGGGTTCGATTGGCCAGTATCAGGCGGCGTGTAATTGCCCTATTCCCTGGATTCTCGTGATTTCAGGCGCTAATGCACCCCGTGCATCATTTTCTTGAGAATCGGCGAGATAAGCAGCATGAAGGCCGCCACACCGAGGCCGACGTAGAGCAGGCTGTTGAACAACTCGGCGTAGCTGGCCAGCGCTGCCCCGACATCGGTCACCCCCCCTTGTACGGTCTCGATGGCCGCCAGCTTGGACAACTGGGCCGCGACGAACTCGGAGTAGGCCGTGGCCAGGAACCAGGAACCCATCATGACCCCGACCACGCTGGGGACGGACAACTTGGTCACCGCGGACAGGCCCACCGGCGACAGGCACAGTTCGCCGGTGGTGTGCAGCAGGTAGGCCAGCACCATCCACCAGGCGGCCACCAGCCCGGCCTCGTCGGGGCTGGCGGCCCCGAGGACCAGGGCGCCGAAACCCAGCCCGGCCTGGGCAATGCCGAGGGCGAATTTTACCGGCGTGGTGGGTTCCAGGCCGCGCCGACCCAGGTAGGTCCACAGCCAGGCAAAAAAAGGCGCGAGAGTGAAGATGAAAAACGCGTTGAGAGAGCCGAACTGGGCGGCGGTCAGCTGCACGCCGAAGACCTCCCGGTCCATAACCCGGTCGGCAAACAGGGTCATGGAGGCCGCGCTCTGTTCGAACAGGGCCCAGAATACCACCGTGGAAAGGGTCAGGATCACCAGTACCAGCATGCGGCTGCGCTCCACCGGGTCACACTTGAACGCAATAAACCAGCCCAGCCCCAGCAGTACGACCAGTGCCAGCGTATTGAGAGCAATGCCCACTGCACCGTGGAACTGCAGCATCTGCCAGGCGACAAAAACCGCGGCAAAGCCGCCCAGGTAGATAGTGAATTCCTTGCTCAGCCCCAGCGGCGATTTCTGTTTCAGCAGCTCCAGGTCGTGGGGCTCCGCGTGACCGTGCAGGTGGCGCTGCCCGCGCAGGAAGGTGACCAGGCCAATCAGCATGCCGATGCCCGCGGCGCCGAAACCGTAACTCCAGCCGTAGGTCTCCCCGAGGTAACCACAGAGCAGGGTGGCGGCGAAGGAGCCCAGGTTGATGCCCATGTAGAAAATGGTGAAACCACCGTCCCTGCGCGGGTCGTCGCGGTCGTAGAGCTGGCCCACGATGGTGGAGATATTGGGTTTGAGAAAGCCCACGCCGATCACGATGAGGGCCAGGGAAAAGTAGAATACCTGCAGGGCGCCGTCGTCACGGATTATCTCGCCATTGACGTGGCGCGCCTGCTCGCCCTCCACGGCCATGCCGAGGTGCCCGGCGACCAGCAAGAGGCCTCCGAATACCACCGCCTTGCGCATGCCCAGGTATCGGTCTGCCAGCAGCCCGCCGATGACCGGCATGGCGTAGACCAGCGCGGCATACCCCCCCAGCACTTCCAGTCCGTTGGCGTCCGTAAACAGGTGGTACTTGGTCAGGTACAACAGTAACAGGTACTTCATCCCGTAGAAGGAGAAGCGTTCCCACATTTCGGTGGCGAAACAGACGAACAGACCCCTGGGATGGCCCAGTAAAGTGTCGTCCGAGGGCAGGGGCGCGGCGACCGCCGTGGCGTCTTGCATCTTATAATCCTTAAAACTGCCGGCTGGAGAGCATCTCGCTTGAAGGCCCATTATAGGGCCCTCGGCTGGCCAGTCTATTGAAACTGGCCAATACCTGATCAGCTGCTTTACACTGCGCCCATCGCGGGGCCTGCCCCGGCCTCCACCCGCATTCGATATAAGGAAACGAGATATGAAGCGTTTGGCGCCAGTAATGGCTTTTCTTTTGATTCTCAGTGCCTGTGGCAAACAGGAGCAAGCAGCGGCTCCGGACGCTGCGGTGGCTCCCGCAGGCGAACGGCCCTATGAGGAAATGACCTCGCTGGTAGAGAGCGAGCTGCATCGCCACGTGGCGGAACTCGCCAGTGACGCCTACGAGGGCCGTGAACCGGGTACCCCCGGGGAAGAGAAGACCCTCGAGTACCTGGTCAGGGAATTCAAGGCCCTCGGGTTGGAGCCGGGAAATAACGGCAGCTGGTTCCAGCAGGTTCCGATCCGCGCCGTGACCACCGACCCGGCCGCCGTGCTGGCCCTGCGCGGCGAGAATTTCAGCGCCGACCTGGCTTACCGCAAGGATATGGTGGTTTCCACCCAGCGCCAGGTCGAGACGACCTCCCTCAATGACTCCGAGCTGGTATTCGTTGGCTACGGCATCAATGCGCCGGAGCGTAACTGGAACGATTATGCCGGCCTGGATGTCGAGGGCAAGACCGTGGTGATGCTGATCAACGACCCCGGCTATGCAACACAGGATCCCGAGCTGTTCAACGGCAATACCATGACCTACTACGGCCGCTGGGACTACAAGTACGCCGAGGCCGCGCGGCAGGGCGCCGCGGGCGCGATCATCGTGCATGAGACCGCTCCCGCAGCCTATCCCTGGGAAGTGGTCGAGAACAGCTGGAGCGGTCCGCAAATCGGCCTGCAGGACGACAACCGGCACGCGGACAAGCTGGCGGCGGAGGCCTGGATTACGCTGGAACGCGCGCAGGAGCTGTTCAGTGCCGCGGGTCTCAGTTACGAGGAGAGCAAGGCGAAGGCGGCCCGTCCCGGTTTCAGCGCGATACCGCTGGGCGGTATCACCGCCTCGGTCACGCTCAATAACACTCTCAGCGAATCGCTGAGCAACAATGTGCTGGCGGTGATTCCGGGCAGCGAACACCCCGAGGAGGTGGTTATCTACACCGCTCACTGGGACCATCTGGGTAAACGCGAGGGCATGGAGGGCGACAACATTTTCAACGGCGCTGCGGATAACGCGTCCGGCACCGGCGGCCTGCTGGCCCTGGCGCGGTTATTCAAGGAGGCGCCGCAGCCGCCCCAGCGGACTGTCCTGTTCCTGGCGGTCACTGCGGAGGAGTCCGGTCTGCTCGGCTCCAAGTGGTACGGCGAGAACCCGGTCTACGACCCGGCCCTGACGGTGGCCAACTTCAACATGGATAACATCGCGGGGGGCAACCTGGACAGGACCGCCTCGGTGGCCGTGGTGGGCCTGGGCAACTCCGAACTGGAAAACTACCTGGCCGATGCCGTGGCCGAGCAGGGGCGCAAGATCGTCCAGGAACCTCACCCGGAGAAGGGCTATTACTACCGCTCCGACCACTTTTCCCTGGCCCGGGTCGGCATACCCGCCCTGTACCTGACCCGCGCCACCGACAGCATCGAACACGGCAGCGAGTGGGGGGAGGAGCGGCTGGCCGACTATACGACCAACCGCTACCACAAGCCGGGAGACGAGTACCAGCCGGACTGGGATCTCAGCGGCGCGGCCCTGGAGGTCATGCTGCTGTATCGCATGGGCTCGACCCTGGCCAACAACCGGGACTTCCCGCAGTGGAATGACGGGGTGGAGTTCAAGGCGGTGCGCGAGGCCTCGCTGGACAAATTCGACTACGAGATCGATCGCTTTGCGGATATCCAGGTACTGGCTTACCGGGTCCCGGGATTCGACGACCTGACCCTGCAGCAGAAGCAGTTGCTGTACTACCTGTATCAGGCAGCCTATTCCGGGCGCGATATCACGTACGACCAGAACTACCGCCACAATCTGCGTATACGCCGCACCCTGGAGTCCATCGTGCGCAACTACCAGGGCGACCGCACCACCGAGGCCTTTGAGCGCCTGATGCTCTACGCCCGCCAGGTCTGGTTTTCCAACGGCATCCACCATCACTATTCCACACTGAAGCACCAGCCCCTGTTCAGCCCGGCGGATTTCGGCCGCTGGGTGGCGGCGGTGGCCCCCGCCGGTGACCTGCCCCTGCGCGACGGCGAAACCGGTGCGGAACTGGTGGCGGAACTGACCCCGATCATCTTCGATCCGGCCATCGCGCCCAAGATGGTGAATACGGCGGCTGACGTGGACAAGGTGGCCAGCTCCGCGGTGAATTACTACGAGGGTGTCACGGAGCAGGAAGTGCGGGACTTCTACGCCGCACGCAGCGACCCGAACGACCCCACCCCGATCTCCCACGGGCTCAATTCCAAGCTGGTGAAGAACGCCGACGGCGAACTGGAAGAGCGGGTCTGGAAGGTCGGGGGCATGTACAGTGAGGCACTGGAAGAGGTAGTGCGCTGGCTGGAGAAGGCGATTACCGTGGCGGAGAACGACAAACAACGCAGGGCACTGGAGCTGCTGGTGAAGTACTACCGCAGCGGCGACCTGGAGGACTTTGACGCCTACAGTGTGGCCTGGGTGGAAGACACGGACTCCCACATCGATGTGATCAACGGCTTTATCGAGGTCTACGACGACCCCATCGCCTACCGCGGCGCCTTCGAGTCCGTGGTGTCCTTTCGCGACGAGGAGGCGACCCGGCGGATCGCCGCCATCGGCGCCGAAGCGCAGTGGTTCGAGGATAACTCGCCGATCATGGACGAGCACAAGCGGGACAAGGTCACCGGGATTCTCGGCAAGGCAATTACCGTGGTCGCGGAATCCGGCGATGCCTCGCCGTCCACGCCGATCGGTATCAACCTCCCCAACGCCAACTGGATCCGCGCCACTCACGGGTCGAAGTCCGTCAGCCTGACCAATATCGTCAACGCCTACAACGCGGTGCCGAGCAAGGCGCTGGAGGAATTTGCCTGGGACCAGGAGGAAGTCGAGCGCAGCGAGCGCTACAAGGAGATTTCCAGCGCCCTGCACACGGACATGCACGAGGTCATCGGTCACGCCTCCGGCCGGATCAACCCGGGAGTCGGCACCCCCAAGGAGACCCTGAAGCAGTATTCCTCCACCTCGGAGGAGGGCCGCGCGGACCTGGTGGCCCTGTACTTCATGATGGATCCCAAGCTGATCGAGCTGGGCGTCATGCCCAATATCGACGCGGCAAAAGCCGAGTACGACGGCTATATCCGCAACGGCATCATGACCCAGCTGTACCGTATCAAGCCCGGGGAACTGATCGAGGAAGCCCATATGCGTAACCGCGCCATGGTGGCGCGCTGGGCCTACGAGCAGGGCCGGGAAGACAATGTCATCGAGCGCCGCGAGCGGGACGGTAAGACCTATTTCGTCATCAACGACTACCAGGCCCTGCGCGGCCTGTTCGGGCAGCTGCTGCGGGAGCTGCAGCGGATCAAGTCCGAGGGCGACTATGAGGCCATCAAGGCACTGGTGGAAAATTATGGCACCCAGGTGGATGCCGACCTGCACAGGGAGGTGCTGCAAAGATTTGCAGATTTGGATGTCGCGCCCTACAAGGGCTTTGTGAACCCGGTGCTGACGCCGGTGATGGAAGACGGGGAGATCGCGGATGTCACGCTCAGTTACCCGGAGACCTTTGTCGAACAGATGATGTTTTACGCCGACAACTACTCTTTTCTGCCGAACGAAAACTGAGTTGCGCCGTGAGTGATACCAATGCAACCCTGCTGCAGGAGCTCGAGGGCCTGCTGGGAGAGAAGGGGGTCAGGCGCGAGCCGCAGGCATTCCTGCCCGACGTGATCCTGCGGCCGGCGAGTACCGCAGAGGTAGCCGCCGTGCTCAAACTGTGCAGCGCGGCGCGCCAGCCCCTGGTCCCGATCGGCGGGCTGACCGGCCTGGTGAATGGCCACGTGCAGACCGATGGCGAATTCGGGCTGTCCCTGGAGCGAATGAACGCGATCGAGGAGATTGACGAGGTCAATCGCACCATGACCGTCCAGGCCGGGTGTATTCTGCAGGTGGCGGCGGAGGCAGCAGAGGACAGCGGATTGCTGCTGCCCCTGGACCTGGGTGCGCGGGGCAGCGCCACGGTCGGCGGCAATGTGGCCACCAACGCCGGCGGCAACCGGGTGATCCGCTACGGCATGATGCGCGACATGGTGCTGGGCCTGGAGGTGGTGCTGGCGGACGGTACGGTGGTCGATTCACTGAACAAGATGCTCAAGAACAACACCGGGTACGACCTCAAGCAGTGGTTTATCGGCGCCGAGGGCACCCTGGGCGTGATCACCCGGGTGGTCATCCGCCTGCGGCCACTGCCCCGCAGCCAGAATACGGCCCTGCTGGCCGTGCCGGATTTTCACGCGGTGGGTCAACTCCTGCGCTGGCTCGACGGCCACACCGCGGGCACCCTGTCCGCGTACGAGGTGATGTGGCCCTCTTTTTACGAATACATCACCCGCGAGGGCAGCCTGCACGCGCCGCCACTTCCCCACGGCAGTCCCTATTACGTGCTGGTGGAAACCCTGGGGTCGGAGCCCGAGGCTGACGCCGAGCGCTTCGAGCAGACCCTGGCGGACGCCATGGAACAGGGTCTTGTGACCGATGCCGTGCTGGCCAGGAGCCAGGCCGAGCGCAACGCCCTGTGGGAGATTCGTGACGACGTGCTGGATTTCTTCAACCTGGGGCCCATCACGATTTTCGACATCAGCATCACCGTGGATCGCATGGAGGCTTTTGTCGCCGACCTGGAGCGCGAGGTGAATACCGGGGAGGGGGCATTCAGTATCATTTTCGGTCACCTGGGCGACTGCAACCTGCACGTCATACTCGGTAACAGCGACCCGCAACGGTTTGATGCCGAGGCGCTGGAAAACGCGCTGTACACCCTCGTCGAGCGGTTCCACGGTTCGGTATCGGCGGAACACGGGGTTGGCCTGTCCAAGCGGCCCTACCTGCACTGCAGTCGCAGTGAGACGGAGCTGACCCTGATGTACCGGCTGAAGAAGATGCTGGACCCGGACAACATTCTGAATCCCAACAAGATATTCAGCGCGGATAAGCTGGCGAGCGTCTGAGATAGCCAAGGAGAACTGCCTATGAACGGTGCCGAAAGCCTGATTACCACCCTGGTCAACAGCGGTGTCGAGGTCTGCTTTACCAATCCCGGAACGTCCGAGATGCACTTTGTGGCCGCCCTCGACGAGGTCGAGGGCATGCGCTGCATCCTCGGGCTGTTCGAGGGTGTGGTCAGTGGCGCGGCCGACGGCTACGCCCGTATGGCAGGTAAACCCGCCTCCACCCTGCTGCACCTGGGCCCGGGTCTGGGTAATGCCCTGGCCAACCTGCACAATGCCCGAAAGTGCGGTGTGCCGATTGTGAATATCGTCGGGGATCACGCCACCTACCACCTGCAGTACGATGCGCCCCTGACCTCCGATATCGAGGGCATCGCGGGCCCTGTGTCCCATTGGGTGCGTACCTCGAAATCCCCCGCGGACATTGCCCGCGACGCCGCCGAGGCAGTCCGCCAGGCTGGCCGCGACCGGATCGCCACCCTGGTGCTGCCGGCGGACGTGTCCTGGAGCGACAATCCCGACGGGGCGGCGCCGGCCGTCGAGATCGAACCCCTGGCCGAGCCTCCCGGGGAGCGCATCGCCCGCGCAGCGGAGTTGCTGCGCAACGGCAGGAGCACCCTGCTGCTGGTGGGAGGGAGCGCGGTCACTGCGCGGCAGGGGTTGCTGCTGGGCCGGATCAGCAAGGCGACCGGTGCCAGGCTGATGGTGGAGACGCTGCCGGGCCGGATCGAGCGCGGTGCCGGCACGGCGGTCATTGACCGGCTGGCCTACCTGGCGGAGATGGCGGTGGATTCCCTCAAGGATGTGGAGCAGTTGATCCTGGTCGGCGCCCGGGCGCCGGTATCCTTTTTCGCCTACCCCAATGTGCCCAGCGCCATTGCTCCCGACAGCGCCGAACAGTTCACCCTCGTGGCGCCCGGGGAGGCCGCGGACGATGCGCTGGAGAAGCTGGTGGATGAACTCGGCGCGCAGGATACCGAACCGGACGTGTATCCCCTGAACCTTCCCGAGCTGCCGGCCGGGGCACTGGACGCCAACAGCGCTGCCCAGAGCCTGGCTCACTACCTGCCGGAGAATGCCATTGTGGTGGACGAGGCCATTACCTCGGGCCTCGCCTGCTACCCCATGACGGCCACCAGCAGGCCCCACGACTGGCTCAACCAGACCGGAGGTTCCATCGGCTGGGGCCTGCCGGCCGCGGTGGGCGCCGCGGTGGCCCGCCCGGACCGCAAGGTGATCTGCCTCGAGGGCGACGGGTCGGCCATGTACACCATCCAGTCCCTGTGGACCATGGTGCGGGAGAACCTGGATGTCACCGTGGTGATTTTCAACAACCGCAAGTACAGCATCCTGGAACTGGAGTTTTCCCGCACCGGCGCTCGCGGTGGCAGTCCCGGGCCCAAGGCAGCCAGTTCCCTCGACATCGGCAATCCCGAAATGGACTTTGTGGCCCTGGCGCAGGGCATGGGTATGTCGGCGGTGACGGTTGCGACGGCCGAGGAGTTCAGTGCCGCCCTGGCCGATGCCATGGCAAAGCGCGGCCCCAATCTGATTGACGCCCTGGTGCCGACCCTGTTCTGACCGGGTTCTCAGGCCGCGAGCGCGGCCCCGGTGACCTCGCGTCGCAACGCCAGGTGTATCTCAACCGGGTCGCGCAGCCGTTTCACCCGCTCGAACAACAGCGCGGCCCGGTGGTAGTGAGTGCGCAGGTAGACCAGCCACTGCTTGACCGGGTTGCCCGCGTAGCCCGGGTCGTAGTGGCGCAGGTTGAGCTCGAAAAATGCCAGCAGCAGCGGTGTCACCTGGTCCCAGGTCAGGGGTTGCGCCACCTCGCCGGCCAGGGCGGCCCTGACCAGCCGCGGCAGGTCGGGCCGACACAACACGCCCCGACCGAGCATCAGGTCTGGGCAGTCGCTCTCCAGGCGGCAACGCAGGGCGTCCGCCGGGCTCCAGATTTCACCGTTGGCTATGATCGGGATGCGGCAGCTTGCCCTGGCCCGGGCGATCTCCCGCCAGTGCGCCGGTGGCCGGTAGGCCTGGCGGCGGGTACGCGCATGAACCGCGAGTTCGTTGGCCCCGGCCGCCTCGATCGCGCTCACGATCTCCGGGAACAGGTCCCCGTGATCGAAGCCGAGTCGGGTTTTGACCGTCACCGGGACAGTGTCCGGCACCGCCGCCCGCACCGCGGCGACGATCCGGTGTACCCGGCCCGGCTCGCGCAGGATAACGGCGCCGCCATCGGACCGGTTGACGGTCCTGGCCGGGCAGCCAAAGTTGAGGTCGATGCCCGGGGCGCCCAGTTCCGCGGCGCGCGCTGCGTTGTCCGCCATTGGCCCGGGCTGGCCGCCGAGCAACTGCAGGTAGACCGGTACCCCGCTGGATGTCCTGCCGCCCTGGCGCAACTCCGGGCAGACCCGGTGGAATACCCGCGCGGGTAATTGCCGCCCGGTTACCCGGAGAAATTCCGTGACGCAGCGATCCAGCCCGCCGAGGCCGCTCAGCAGGTCCCGCATGGTATGGTCGATGACGCCCTCCATGGGGGCGAGAATCAGGCGCATGTTGTGAACACCGCGGCTTGGCCCTCGTTTCCGTGCCGGTGAATCGGCCGCGCATTATACGGGGCCGCGCCCTGTTGACGCCATCTACGGCAATAGCGTCAATGGGCTATCCTGAGTATGATACGCGCCTCTGGAACAGGGCGCCGGAGCGGACAGGGAATATATGCAGGGAGACATTATTACCCAGGGACTGGAGCTCATGCTGTATGGCATGGGCACCGTGGTGGTGTTCCTGACCCTGCTGGTGCTGGCAACGACCCTGATGTCCCGGCTGGTGACGCGCTTTTTCCCGGAAGCGGCGGCCGAGGAGGCGGTAACCGGGACGGTAGCGCCGGCTGCCCCGGTCGCCCAGGATTCGCAAATTGTGGCGGTGATTGCGGCCGCCATCAGGAAACACCGGTCCCGAAACGGTGACTGAGCCCGGCGTCTGCCGGGCCAGAACAGCGGAAGGTTTAGACATGCAAGAAAACAAGCGCCCTCTGGGCATTACCGACGTGGTATTGCGGGACGCATCCCAATCGCTGCTGGCCACCCGGGTCAGGATCGAGGACATGCTGCCGATTGCGGGCAAGCTGGACCAGGTCGGGTTCTGGTCCCTGGAGTCCTGGGGCGGGGCGACTTTCGATGCCTGCATACGCTACCTGGGTGAGGATCCCTGGGAGCGCATTCGCGAACTGAAAAAGGCCATGCCGAACACCCCGCAGCAAATGCTGTTCCGCGGCCAGAATATCCTGGGTTACCGCCACTACGCCGACGACGTGGTGGAGAAATTCGTGGAGCGGGCCGCGGTCAATGGGGTCGACGTGTTCCGCGTATTCGACGCCATGAATGACATGCGCAATATCGAGGTGGCACTGAGGGCGGTAAAAGCTGTCGGCAAGCACGCCCAGGGCACAATCTCCTATACCCTGAGCCCGGTGCACACCATCGAGACCTGGGTAGAGCAGGGCAAACGCATCGAGGATATGGGTGCCGACTCCATCGCCATCAAGGACATGGCGGGCCTGCTGCGTCCCTACGACGGCTATGAGCTGGTCACGCGCCTGAAGGCCTCCTGTGACATTCCCATCCATATGCAGTGCCACGCCACCACCGGTCTCTCCACCAGTACGATTCTGAAGTGCGTGGAGGCCGGTATCGACAACGTGGATACCTCGATTTCCTCCATGTCCATGACCTATGGCCACTCGCCCACCGAGACCGTGGTCGCAATCCTGCAGGGTACCGACCGGGATACCGGACTGGATATCAAACTGCTGGAGGAAATCGCCGCCTACTTTCGTGAGGTACGCAAGAAATACGCGAAGTTCGAGGGCTCACTGCGTGGCGTCGACTCGCGTATCCTGGTTGCCCAGGTGCCTGGCGGCATGCTGACCAATATGGAGAACCAGCTCCGGGAGCAGGGTGCCGCTGACAAACTGGACGAGGTGCTGGAAGAGATCCCCAGGGTGCGAAAGGACCTGGGTTATATCCCGCTGGTCACTCCGACCTCCCAGATCGTGGGCACACAGTCCGTGCTGAATGTCCTGACCGGGGAACGCTACAAGTCCATTTCAAAAGAAACCGCCGGGGTATTGAAGGGTGAATACGGCGCCACGCCGGCACCGGTGGACGCGGAGTTGCAGCAGCGCGTGCTGGAGGGCGGCGAAGCCATCACCTGCCGCCCGGCGGATCTGCTGCAGGCGGAACTTGCAACGCTGACGGACGAACTCGAAAAACTGGCGGCGGAAAAGGGTATCGACCTCAGCGGCGGGGAGCATGAGGTCGACGACGTGCTCACCTATGCGCTGTTTCCGCAGATCGGGCTTAAATTTCTCGAGAATCGCGGTAACCCGGCCGCCTTTGAACCGCCTCCCGGGAAGGAGCCGGAACCGGCGCCGGCCGCAGCGCCGGCAGCGGCGAGTGACGCCGGCGTGTACACCGTGACAGTCAATGGCCAGGCCTACGTGGTCGAGGTGGCCGAGGGTGGTGACCTGAGCTCCGTGGCACCGGCAGCGTCCACGCCCGCCCCCGCGGCGACGCCCGCACCGGCCGCGGGCGCCGGCGAACCTGTCAAGGCACCCCTGGCGGGCAATATAATCAAGGTGAACGTCGCCGCCGGTGACAACGTGGCCGAGGGCGATGTCATAGTCCTGCTGGAAGCGATGAAAATGGAGACCGAGGTCCGGGCGCCCCGCGCCGGGACCGTGACCGCAGTCAGTGTAAGCGTCGGTGACAGCGTTGCGGTCGGCGACACCCTGATCGGTCTGGGCTAGAGGCCCCAGGTGGAAAATCTCCTCAGCCTCTGGCGCAGTTCCGGATTGTCGCAAATGGAGCCCGGGCAGGGTTTCATGATCCTGATCGGTCTGCTGCTGCTGGTGCTTGCCATCCGCAAGGGCTTCGAGCCCCTCCTGCTGGTACCGATCGGCTTCGGCGGCATCCTGGCCAATATACCGGGTGCCGGGTTGGCGCACTCCGCAGTGGAGAACGCCCTCTACGCCGCGGACCCGGAGCAGCTGTTGCAGCTGGCGACCGTGCTGGGGGCGGCTGCGGACGCCGGCCTGAAAGAGCTGTTGGATATCTACGGTGGCGCCCCGGCCCAGGTGCAGCTGGCGGCCCAGCAACTGGCAGCCAACACGGGTTTCAGCAACGGTATGCTGTACAGTTTCTATTCCGTGGCTATTGCCAGCGGCGTTGCGCCGCTGGTCATCTTCATGGGAGTGGGCGCAATGACCGACTTCGGTCCGCTGCTGGCCAACCCGCGCACCCTGTTTCTCGGGGCGGCGGCCCAGTTCGGCATTTTCGCCACCATCATGGGCGCGGTTGGACTGACCAAGCTGGGGCTGATGGACTTCTCTATCGCCGACGCCGCCGCCATCGGTATCATTGGCGGGGCCGATGGACCCACAGCCATCTATGTCTCCAGCATGCTGGCACCCGACCTGCTGGGCGCCATCGCGGTGGCGGCCTATTCCTACATGGCCCTGGTCCCCCTGATACAGCCGCCCATAATGCGCGCGCTCACTACCGAGGAAGAGCGCCGTATCGAGATGATCCAGCTGCGCCCCGTGAGCCAGCTGGAAAAAATCGTATTCCCGCTGGTCCTGCTGATCCTTGTGGCGCTGCTGCTCCCGGACGCGGCGCCGTTGCTCGGCATGTTCTGCTTCGGCAACCTGATGAAGGAGTGCGGGGTGGTGGACCGCCTGTCGGACACCACCCAGAATGCCCTCATCAACATCACTACCATATTCCTGGGCCTGTCGGTGGGCTCCAAGCTGGTGGCGGACAAGTTCCTCGACATCAATACGCTGGGCATCCTCGGGCTGGGTATTGTGGCTTTTGCCATCGGGACCGCCTCGGGGGTGTTGATAGCGCGGCTGATGAACCGCTTCGGCAGTACGCCGCTTAATCCGCTGATCGGCTCGGCGGGTGTTTCCGCGGTGCCGATGGCGGCGCGGGTGTCCAACAAGATCGGCCTCGAAGCCAACCCGCACAATTTCCTGCTGATGCATGCCATGGGCCCCAACGTGGCCGGGGTAATCGGCTCCGCGGTGGCGGCGGGGGTAATGATCAGCCTGGTGGGCGGCTGACCGCCCACCCCTTTTCCGGTTACACTTGAGCCTTTATACCTGCTGCAGGGACTAGCGCGACATGAATCCGAATTACCTTGACTTCGAACAACCGATCGCCGAACTCGAGGTGAAGATCGAGGAGTTGCAGTTGGTGGGGTCCGACGCCGATCTCAACCTCAGTGACGAGATCGAGACCCTCAAGCAGAAGAGTCGCAAACTGACCGAGAAAATCTACGCCGATCTCAGTGCCTGGGATATCGTCAAGGTGGCGCGCCATCCGCAGCGCCCCTACAGCATGGATTATATTCCGCGCATCTTCACCGAATTTGACGAACTGCACGGCGACCGCCACTTTGCCGATGATAACGCGATCGTTGGCGGCATAGCGCGCCTCGAAGGACGCCCGGTGATGGTGATCGGGCAGGAGAAGGGGCGCGCGGTCAAGGACAAGGTATTGCGGAATTTCGGCATGCCGAAGCCGGAGGGCTATCGCAAGGCCCTGCGCCTGATGGAATTGGCGGAACGCTTCAAAATGCCGGTGATCACCCTGATCGACACCCCGGGAGCTTATCCCGGAATCGACTCGGAGGAGCGCGGCATTTCAGAGTCCATCGCCCAGAACCTGGCGGTGATGTCCCGGCTGGCCACGCCCATTATCTGCATCGTGATCGGCGAGGGCAGCTCCGGCGGCGCGCTGGGCATTGGCGTGGGCGATCACCTGGCCATGCTGCAATACTCGACCTATTTCGTGATCTCCCCCGAGGGCTGCGCCAATATCATCTGGAAAAGCACCGAATTCGCACCGGACGCGGCAGAGGCGATGGGGGTGACCTCCTCGGTGCTGCAGGAACTGGGTATCGTCGACGCCACCATCGAGGAACCCCTGGGCGGGGCCCACCGGGATGTGGACCTGACCGCCCAGCGGGTCAAGGATCACATTATCGAGCAACTGGAACAGCTGGATCAGCTGTCCCTGGAGGATATGCTGTCCACCCGCTACCAGCGCCTGATGTCCTACGGTAACTGAGTGCCCGCCGGGCGGGCGGCCATACCCCATGCCCGAACTCAACCCCCTTCATCCCTCACTTCAGCAAGCGCTATCGCCCTGGCGAACCTCGCCCCGCTGGACCGTCGCATTCAGCGGCGGGCTGGACTCCACCGTGCTGCTGGACCTGCTCAGGACGTGCCGGGACCGGGACAACCCCGGCACCACCCTCCGTGTGCTGCACGTCAACCACGGCCTGCAGGAATCCGCCGATGACTGGCAGCGGCACGGCGAGGCCCTGTGCGCGGACCGGGGACTGGACTTTAGCGCGCACCGGGTCCGGGTCGCGACCGGCGAGGCCAGTCCGGAGCGGGCGGCGCGCCGGGCGCGCTACGCCGTCTTTGAAAGGGAGCTGGGAGAAGGGGAACCCCTGTTTCTCGCCCACCACCTCGACGACCAGGTCGAGACCTTCTTCCTGCGCCTGTTGCGCGGCAGCGGCCTGCGGGGGCTGGCGGCGATGCCCGCGAGACGACCCCTGGGACGGGGTGAACTGGTCCGGCCACTGCTGGAATTCCCGCGCGGGCAGCTCGAGGCCTACGCCCGGTCCCGGGACTTGCACTGGGTGGAGGATCCCACGAATGCGGCGGTCGATGCCGACCGCAACTACCTGCGTCACCAGGTACTGCCACGGCTGGCAGCCCGCTGGCCGGCCTACCGGAGCAGTGTCGGAGGCGCCAGCAGGCGACTGGACCAGGCCGGGGCACTGCTGGAACAACTGCTGCCGCCACTTGACAGGCTGCGCAGTGTGATGGGGGATGAGGGGCTGGCCCTGTCGGACCTGCTGCCCGCGGACAGCGGGCCCCTGCAACTGCAGCGCTGGCTGAAAGCACTGGGCCTGCCGGCACCCGACAGCCGGCAGCAGGAGGAATTCCTGCGCCAGCTGCGGCGGGGAGATGCGTCGTCGGGTCAGCGCCTGGATTGTGGCAGCTATGTCCTGCGTCGCTATCGGCAGGGGGTCTATCGCGTGCCGGCGCCGGTTGCCGGGGAGGCTTCTTCGGGAGAGCTGCTGGCGCCGGGTAAGACCCTGACGCTGCCGGATGGGACGCGGCTGTCGCTGGTGAGCGCAACCGGGCAGGGACTGCGGTTGGCTCCGGGAGAGCACCTGCAGCTGTCCTACCGAACGGGCGGCGAGCGCTGCCAGCCGGCGGGCCGGGAAGGTAGCAGGAGCCTGAAGAAGTTGTTGCAGGACCAGGCGGTACCCCCCTGGTGGCGGAATCGGATTCCCCTGTTATCACTGCAGGGCGAGCTGCTGGCGGTGGCGGACTTGTGCTTGTGCCAGAGCAGTCGCCTGGCCGAATCGGCCGGCCCCGGCGAGGGCCTGTGGCGGCCCCGCTGGGAGCGAATTTGAGCGCGGCATGGATTGAGCTGCCAGAGGCTTTCTGTTACTCTGATTTCCCATCTTTTTGCAGTACCGGCGCCAGCGTCACAGGCTCCCTGGATCAGCTGAGTGCCGGTTCTGCGTGTCCGAAACTACTGCGCATTTAAAGGGTTTTCATGACGCGTTACGTTTTCGTCACAGGTGGTGTGGTTTCCTCTCTTGGCAAGGGGATCGCGGCTGCCTCCCTGGCTGCCGTCCTTGAAGCCCGCGGCCTCAAGGTCACCCTGCTCAAGCTGGACCCCTATATCAACGTCGACCCGGGTACCATGAGCCCGTTCCAGCACGGGGAGGTGTTCGTCACCGAGGACGGTGCCGAAACCGACCTGGACCTGGGTCACTACGAACGCTTTACCCACACCACCATGGGCAAGAGCAATAATTTCACCACCGGGCGGGTGTACAACACGGTGTTGAAAAAAGAGCGCCGCGGCGATTACCTGGGTGGTACCGTGCAGGTCATCCCCCACATTACCGACGAGATCAAGCGGCGGGTGGTGCTCGGGGCGGACGATGCGGACGTCGCGGTGATCGAGATCGGTGGTACCGTGGGCGACATCGAGGGCCTGCCGTTCCTGGAGGCGGCCCGCCAGTTGAAGGTGGAAATGGGGCCGGGCCGCGCCCTGCTGATGCACCTGACCCTGGTGCCGTATATCGCCACCGCCGGTGAGATCAAGACCAAACCCACCCAGCACTCGGTGAAAGAACTGCGTTCCATCGGCCTGCAGCCGGATATCCTGTTGTGTCGCTGCTCGGTGGAGATCGAGGAAAGCGCGCGCAAGAAGATTTCCCTGTTTACCAACGTGGAGGAACGCGCGGTTATCCCCTTGCTGGATGCCGATTCCATTTACAGCATACCGCGCATGCTGCACGGGCAGGGCCTGGACAATTTTGTGCTGGAGCGATTCAACCTGGACTGCCCGCCGGCGGACCTCAGTGAGTGGGACGAGGTGGTCAGGCGCGAATCATCGCCGCCGCGTGGGACCGTGCGGGTGGCGATGGTGGGCAAGTACATGGACCTGCTGGACGCCTACAAGTCGCTCAACGAGGCGCTGCAGCACGCCGGCCTGCAAACCCTGACCGAGGTAAAGGTTGACTATATAGACGCCGAGGACATCGAACGCGACGGCACCGGCGTACTCGAAGGCGTCGATGCCATACTGGTTCCGGGCGGCTTCGGCGACCGCGGCATCGAAGGCAAGATAGCCGCAGTGCGCTTCGCGCGGGAACACAAGGTGCCCTATCTCGGTATCTGCCTGGGCATGCACATGGCCCTGATCGAGTACGCGCGCAATGTCTGCGGCCTGGAAGGCGCGCACTCCACCGAGATGGACCGGTCCACGCCGCATCCGATCGTGGCCCTGATCACCGAATGGATGAATGCCGATGGCTCCACCGAACAACGGGATGAAAGCTCGGATCTCGGCGGCACCATGCGCCTCGGCGCCCAGCCCTGCCATCTGGACGAGGGCAGCCAGGTACGGGAAATTTACGGGGCGGCCACGATACACGAGCGGCACCGGCATCGCTACGAGGTGAACAACAACTACCTGGACCGCCTGCGCGAGGCCGGCATGGGAATCCACGGCTGGTCCGCGGACCACTCCCTGGTGGAAATGATAGAATTGCCCGAGCACCCCTGGTTTATCGCCTGCCAGTTTCACCCGGAGTTCACCTCCCGGCCACGGGGCGGTCATCCCCTGTTCAGCAGCTATATCGAAGCCGCTTTTGCCCACGCCACGGGCGCCAGGCAGGAAGGCTGAGACCGACAAACCGGAAGGCGGGAGGACAGCCAATGACGGATCGCACGGTTTCCCTGGGGAATATCCGGTTCAATAACGGAGCGCCCTTCGTCCTGCTCGGTGGCGTCAATGTACTCGAGAGCCGGCAGTTCGCACTGGACGTGGCCGCCCACTACGCGGAGGTCTGCGGCCGGCTGGGAATTCCCTACGTATTCAAGGCCTCCTACGACAAGGCCAACCGCTCTTCCATACATTCCTTTCGCGGTCCCGGCCTGGACGAAGGGTTGGATATACTGGCCGAGGTCAAGCGCACCCACGGGGTGCCCGTGATTACCGATGTGCATGCCCCGGAGCAGGCCGCGGCAGCGGCGACAGTCTGCGATATCATCCAGTTGCCGGCCTTCCTCGCCCGGCAGACCGACCTGGTGGCCGCCATGGCGGCCACCGGCGCGATTATCAATATCAAGAAACCCCAGTTCCTGAGTCCTTCCCAGATGCGCAACGTGGTGGACAAGTTCCACGAGTGCGGCAATGATCAATTGCTGGTGTGTGAACGCGGCAGTAACTTCGGTTACGACAACCTGGTGGTGGACATGCTGGGCTTCGGTGTCATGAAGCAGGCCTGCGACGGCGTGCCGTTGATTTTCGACGTGACCCATGCGCTGCAGTGCCGCGACCCCGGCGGTGCAGCGTCCGGCGGCCGTCGCCACCAGGTCGCCGAGCTGGCCCGGGCCGGTATGTCGGTGGGCCTGGCGGGCCTGTTCCTGGAGGCGCATCCCGATCCGGACAAGGCCCTGTGCGATGGCCCCAGCGCGCTGCCGCTGGCGCAACTGGAGCCCTTCCTGGTCCAGGTCAAGGCAGTTGACGACCTGGTCAAATCCCTGCCGCCGCTCAGTATCGACTAGATTCAAACTGCGAAACACGGAGTAAATCCCATGAGTAATATCGCCAACGTACAGGCCTTCGAGGTCATGGACTCGCGCGGCAACCCCACTGTCATGGCGGAGGTGACCCTGGAGTCCGGTGAGGTAGGCAGCGCCTGTGCGCCCTCCGGCGCCTCTACCGGTTCCCGCGAGGCACTGGAACTGCGCGACGGCGACAGCAGCCGCTACCTGGGCAAGGGTGTGCGCAAGGCCGTGGCCAACGTCAATGGCCCCATCCGCGATCTGCTGCTGGGCGCCGATGCCGCGGCCCAGCGCGACCTGGACCAGGCCATGATCGATGCCGACGGCACCGACAACAAGGCCAACTTTGGCGCGAACGCCATTCTCGCGGTGTCGCTGGCTGCGGCCAAGGCGGCAGCACAGGGCCGCAGGATTCCCCTGTACCGGCACATAGCCGATATCAATGGCAGCACGGAATTCAGTATGCCGGTACCGATGATGAATATTCTCAACGGCGGCGAACACGCAGACAACAACGTGGATATCCAGGAGTTCATGGTGCAGCCGGTGGCGGCACCGACCTTCGCCGAAGCCCTGCGCGCCGGCGCGGAGATTTTTCACAACCTGAAAAAAGTCCTGTCCGGCCGCGGACTCAGTACCGCGGTGGGGGATGAGGGCGGCTTCGCCCCGAACCTGCCCTCCAACGAAGCGGCCCTGGAAGCCATCGCCGAGGCGGTGGAAAAGGCCGGCTACAAGCTGGGTAGCGAAATCACCCTGGCGCTGGACTGCGCCGCTTCGGAATTCTACCGCGACGGGGTCTACGACCTGGCCGGCGAGGGCAAGCAATTCAGTTCCGATGCATTCACCGACTATCTCGCCGACCTGGCGGCCAGCCATCCCATCATCTCCATCGAGGACGGCCTGGATGAATCCGACTGGGATGGCTGGAAGCTGCTAACCGACAAGATCGGCGACAAGGTGCAGTTGGTGGGCGATGACCTGTTCGTGACCAACACCCGCATCCTGAAGGAGGGCATCGAGAAGGGGGTCGCCAATTCCATCCTGATCAAGTTCAACCAGATCGGCAGCCTGTCCGAGACCCTCGATGCGATAGCCATGGCCAAGGGCGCGGGTTATACCGCGGTCATCTCCCATCGTTCGGGAGAAACCGAAGACGCCACCATCGCCGACCTGGCGGTGGCCACGGCCGCCGGCCAGATCAAGACCGGCTCACTGTGCCGTTCGGATCGGGTCGCCAAGTACAACCGCCTGCTGCGCATCGAGGCGGAGCTGGGCCAGGCCGCACCCTACCGTGGGCTGGCCGAGTTCCGCTAGCCGCCATGCGCTACCTGCTGCTCGCCCTGTTGGTCCTGCTGGGAGTGCTGCAGTACCGGCTCTGGTTTGCCGAGGGCAGCCTGGCTGAGCGCACCCGGCTGGAGCAGCAGATCGCCGAGCAGAAAGAGATCAACCGAGGCCTGCGCGAGCGCAATGCCGTGCTCGAACGCGAGGTGCTGGAGCTGCAAAGCGGCAACGAGGTGGTGGAGGAGCGGGCCCGGGAACAGTTGGGCCTGGTGCGCGAGGGTGAGGTTTTCTACCAGTTCACCGAGGAGCCGGGCCCCAGTGGAAAAACCGGGCGATGACTGATCCCGCCATACGGTGCTGGGGGGTGGTTCCCGCGGCCGGGATCGGCAGCCGCATGGGGGGTGGCATCCCCAAGCAGTACCTGGAAATTGCCGGTACCTCGCTGATCGAGTACAGCCTGGGTGTATTACTGGCCTGTGACTGGATCGAGGCGGTGGCAGTAGCCCTGCACCCGGAGGATCGCTGGGCGCCGGGCAGCCACTGGCTGGACGACCGGCGGGTGCTGCCGGTGCAGGGCGGCGAGGCGCGCATGGATTCGGTGCTGGCCGGCCTGCGCGCCCTGGGTACCCTGGCCGGCTCCGGAGACTGGGTGCTGGTGCACGATGCGGCCCGCCCCTGCGTGCAGGTGCAGGAGGTGCAGGCGCTGCGGGAACGGGTGCTGGCCACCGGCGTGGGGGGGATTCTCGCGGCGCCCATGGTGGATACGGTCAAGCGCGCCGACGCGGCGGGCCGGGTACTGGAGACACTGGACCGGGACAGTCTGTGGCGCGCCCAGACACCACAAATGTTTCCACTGGCGGCACTGACCGCGGCGCTCGGTGAGGCCGCCGACCAGGGGCTGGTCATGACCGACGAGGCGGCGGCCATGGAGTGGGCCGGTCACCCCGTGCAGCTGGTGGCGGGGTCGCAGGGCAATATCAAGGTAACCCTGCCCGAGGACCTGGAAATGGCGCAGTGGCTGCTGGATCGCCAGCTCAACCGTGAATCCGGGGGAGGTCCTTGATGCGAATCGGCCATGGCTTCGATGTTCATCGTTTCGGTGACGGTGACAGTGTGACCCTGGGCGGGGTGGTCATTCCCCACGACCGGGGCCTGCTGGCCCACTCTGACGGTGACGTGCTGATCCACGCCGCCTGTGACGCGCTGCTGGGGGCCGCCGCGCTGGGCGACATCGGCCACCACTTTCCCGACACGGACCCGGCCAACGAGAATATCGACAGTCGCCTGCTGCTGGAGCGCGTTGCCGAACTGCTGCGGGTCGAAGGTTGGTACGTGGTGAACCTGGACGCGACGCTCGTGGCAGAGGCGCCGAAAATGGCGCCCCATATCGAGTCCATGCGCAGCAACCTGGCGAACGACCTTAACCTGGAGCGAGGCCAGGTCAACATCAAGGCGACCACCACCGAGGGCCTCGGCTTTTGCGGCCGCGGCGAGGGCATTGCCGCCCACGCGGTGGTCCTGCTGGCCATGCTGCAGGAATGAGTGAAGGCCTGCCCCGGGCCTGGGGTGAGTTGCCGGCCATTGCCAGACTGCGCGCTCACCCCGGGGATTTCGTGGTGGATGAGGTGCTCGGCTTCGAACCCGAGGGGAGCGGTGAGCACGTCTTCCTGCAACTGCGCAAGACCGGCCTGAACACCGGGGATCTGGCGCAGCGGCTCTCTGAGCTCAGCGGTATTTCCCTGCGTGACATCGGTTTCTGCGGTCTCAAGGACCGGCAGGCGGTGACCAGCCAGTGGTTCAGCGTGCGCATGGCCGGGCGGGATGAACCCGACTGGCAACGCCTTGAAGGCATGGGTGACATACGCCTGCTGCAACGTGCCCGACACCGCCGCAAACTGAAACGCGGCGTGCACCGGGGCAACCGCTTCTCCCTGCGCTTGCGCGATATCAGCGGCGACAGGTCCGCGCTGGAGAAGCGGCTGCAACGGGTCGCCGGGGAGGGGGTGCCGAACTATTTCGGAGAGCAGCGCTTTGGTCGCGGTGATGGCAATCTGGACGGGGCCCGGCGCTGGATGGTCCGTGGCGGGCGCCTGTCCCGCAGTAAACGATCGCTTTACCTGTCTGCCTTGCGCGCCATGTTGTTCAATACCCTGCTCGCCGAGCGGGTCAGGACTGGCTGCTGGAACCGCGTGCTCGGGGGGGATATGTGCATCCTGCAGGGCAGTCGCAGCCAGTTTGCCTGTGAACACCTGGAGCCCGATATCGAGCGACGGGCGCGAGAGGGCGACCTGCACCCGGCGCTGCCCCTGTGGGGGCGTGGTGCGATGAAGGCCGCCGAGGCGCTGCAGGCGCAGTGGCAGGCCCTGCTGGCCGACGAGCTTGACGTGTGCCGGTTCCTGGAGGAAAAGGGGCTGGAACTTGCCTGGCGGCCCTGCCGTGTGTTGCCGGATGACTTTTCCTGGGAGTTTTGTGATGATGGCGCCCTGCAGCTGGAATTTGGCCTGCCCAGGGGCAGTTACGCCACCGCCTTGGTGGCAGAACTGGTGCAGTACCGGCAAGGGGACACGGGGAGTGATAACGGCAGTGAATAATGTCGATCTCAAGGGTATTGGCATGACCTCGCAGCGTACGCGCGAGCGGCTGATTCAGCGCCTGATAGCGCAGGGCATCGCCGATCCGGGGGTGCTGGAAGTGATGCGCACCACACCGCGCCACCTGTTCCTGGATGAGGCCATGGCCCACCGGGCCTACGAGGACACCGCGCTGCCCATCGGTTTCAACCAGACCCTGTCCCAACCCTATATCGTCGCGCGCATGACGGAACTGCTGCTGGCCGGCGGCCCCCTGGAACGGGTACTGGAAATAGGCACCGGCTCGGGATACCAGACCGCGGTGCTGGCGCAACTGGTTGACGAAGTCTATTCGGTGGAGCGTATCAAGCCCCTGCTGGACAAGGCCCGACGGCGCTTCCGCCGGCTCAAGCTGCGCAATATCCAGGCCCAGCATGGCGACGGCGGCATGGGGTGGCCGGAGCGAGGCCCCTTCGACGGTATTCTGTCCACCGCGGCGCCCGAACAGATTCCGGCGGAACTGCTGCAGCAACTGGCGCCGGGAGGCCGACTGGTGATTCCCGTCGGAGCCGGCGAACAGCAATTGCAGGTGGTGATCCGCGACGCCGACGGACTGATTACCGAGGTGGTCGAGGCGGTGCGTTTCGTGCCCCTGCGACCGGGCACCGTGCGCGCCTGATGGGCAGCCTCGGAATTTTCCTGCGCGGCCTGCTCATGGGAGCGGCTGACATCGTGCCGGGGGTCTCCGGCGGAACCATGGCGTTTATCACCGGCATCTACGATCGGCTGCTGGCCAGTATCCGGGCATTTGACCTGCATTGCCTGCGGCTGGCGCTGAAGGGGGACCTGCGCGGCTGCTGGGAACACGTGGATGGCGCGTTCCTGCTCGCCCTGCTGGCCGGTATCGGTACCAGCATCCTGTCGCTGGCGCGGCTCATCTCCTGGATTCTGGAGCACCACCCGGTGCCCCTGTGGGCCTTTTTCTTCGGCCTGATCCTGGCCTCGGCGCTGGCGCTGGTGCGACATGTCCAGGGTTGGACAGCGGGCCGGGCACTGGCGCTCGTGCTGGGTACTGCCGTCGCGCTGTACATCGGCCTGTCGCCGGTGATCGGGTTGGATTTCGGGCTCGCGGGCGTGTTTCTGTCGGGATTCATCGCGATTTGCGCCATGATACTGCCGGGTATTTCCGGCAGTTTCATCCTGGTATTGCTGGGCATGTACGGCACCGTGCTGACCGCGGTCAAGGGGCTGGATATCGGCTTCCTGCTGGTGTTCGCGCTGGGTGCCGCCAGTGGCCTCATCTGCTTTTCGCGCCTGTTGCACTGGCTGCTGCAACGCTACCACGAGGCGACCATGGCCCTGCTCACCGGGTTTCTGGCCGGGTCCCTCGTGGTGGTCTGGCCGTGGAAACAGACCCTGGACTGGATCGTGGACCGGCACGGGGAACTGCGCCCCGCCCAGCAGGTCCCGGTCAGCCCCACCGAGTACCTGGTCGCGACCGGCCAGGAGCCGGCCACGGCGTTGTGTCTCGCGCTCATGGTCGTCGGCTTCGCCCTGGTATGGCTGGTCGACCGGCGCTGGGGCCAGCATCCGGAGAAAGCGGCCGCCGGCTGAGGGCCGGGGTGCTGTCATGGTGCACGCGCGCTGGGGGCTATCGGGACTGGGCCTGGCGCTCTGTCTTGCCGCAGCCTGCGGGCACAAGCCGCAGGCGCCGGTCGAGGATCGCTATCAGCGCAGCAGCCCGGCGGCCCGCAGCTACCAGGTGCAACGGGGCGACACCCTGTACTCCATCGCGTTCCGCTACGGGCTCGATTACCGCCGGGTCGCCGCGGCGAATCGAATCCCGGCTCCCTACACCATCTATCCCGGGCAGTACATCACGCTCAGCGAGGCCAGTTTGCAGCCGCCCCCGACCGCGGCGGCAACGCCGGGGCCGACAACGGGTGCTGGTGCCGCGACCCGGCCGACTGCACCGTCCCAGGCAAAAAAATCACCGCCTGTCACCAAATCGTCATCTGGCCCGGCTACAACTACAGCTGATCCCGGGACGGTTGGCAGTGCCAGCCAGCCCGTGTCAAGCTGGCGCTGGCCGGCCCGCGGCCGGGTCATCCGCGGGTATTCCAGCAGCGTGCACAAGGGTATAGATATCGAGGGCAGGCGTGGCGACCCGGTGCTCGCCGCGGCATCGGGTCGGGTGGTGTACGCGGGCAACGGGATCGTCGGTCTGGGAGAACTGCTGATCATCAAGCACAACGACATCTACCTCAGTGCCTACGGCCACAATGACCGCCTGCTGGTGGCCGAGGGGGAGGTGGTGCAGGCCGGGCAGAAGATTGCGCTGCAGGGAAGCTCGGGCACGGACCGGGTCAAACTGCACCTGGAAATCCGCCGGGAGGGCAAGCCCATCGACCCGAAAAAGGTATTGCCCCGGCGCTGATCACGAGCGGGGAAGCAAATAAATCAGGCGAGAAATACCATGGTCATCACTAACTTAAAACCAACTTCCATTTCTTGTGTTTTAAATAGCCCGGCGTTAATCTGGGCGGCCCGGCCTGAAATGCACTCACATGCAGTCTAACAACAATGAGGTGTAGCCATGGAAGTGGATACAGCACGGAGCAACTCGAAACGGAATTCAGGTAACACCAGTACCAAGGGCAAGTCTTCCGCCGCCAGGGCGGCGAAAGGTAACAGCGCCACAGCCAAGGCCGCGACCCGAGCGGCCACCAGGCGGGAAGCCGACCAGGCTGCCCAGTCCAAGGGCTCCGCAAGGGCCAAAACCGAAGAAACTCACGGCCAGTTGTCCGAACAGGAGAGTTTTGATCGCGCCAAGGCCTCCCGCCGCATTGAAAAATCGCTGGACGCCACCCAGCTTTATCTCAACGAGATAGGCTACTCGCCGCTGTTGACCGCGGACGAGGAGAAGCATTTTGCCCGGATGGCGCGCAAGGGCGAAGAGGCCGGCCGCAAGCGCATGATCGAGAGCAACCTGCGCCTGGTGGTGAAGATTTCCCGTCGCTATCTCAACCGCGGCCTGAGTCTGCTGGACCTGATCGAGGAGGGCAACCTGGGCCTGATACGCGCGGTGGAGAAGTTTGACCCGGAACGGGGGTTCCGTTTCTCCACCTACGCCACCTGGTGGATTCGCCAGACCATCGAGCGGGCCATCATGAACCAGACCCGCACCATCCGCCTGCCCATTCACGTGGTAAAGGAACTCAATGTGTACCTGCGCGCCGCGCGGGAACTGACCCAGAAGCTGGACCACGAGCCCACGCCGGAAGAAATCGCCGACATGCTCGACAAGCCGGCGGCAGACGTGAAACGCCTGCTGGGCCTCAACGAGCGGGTGACATCGGTCGATGTGCCGGTGGGTCCGGATTCCGACAAGGCAGTGCTGGATACCATCGCCGACGCGCGCGAATCCGACCCGTCGCAGTTGCTGCAGGATAGTGACATCAGGGACAGTATCGGCGCGTGGCTGGAGGAATTGTCAGACAAGCAGCGGGAGGTGGTGTCGCGCCGTTTCGGCCTGCGCGGCTACGAGAGCAGTACGCTGGAAGAGGTGGGGCGTGAAATCGGCCTGACCCGGGAACGGGTCAGACAGATACAGGTGGAGGCGCTGAAGCGCTTGCGCAACATCATGGAAACCCAGGGACTCAGCAGCGATTCACTTTTCAACTGATTCAATCCCGGACGCTTTACCGCGCGACTGCGGCGTCATTCCAGAAATGTGACCGATGGATTCGTCACCCTTCAGCCGCCGAATCAGGCGGTAGAGGGTGCCCGAGGCTGAACCGTCCAGCAGGGCCTCCTGCAACATCTCGTCTTCTGTATCCACCGCTTTGGCGGCGTCCGGCAATTTGGCGAAAGTACGCTCGAAATTCTCGGTATGGCGCCGCCTGACATCGGTGCCAAAAAAGATATCCTGGACCTCTTCCGATGAATCCCGGTGGCGCGCGACCAGGGCGATCAGCTTGCGCGTGAACCAGGCCCGTGCCGATCCAGAATACGGTCAGCACCAGGCCGAGGGCAGCACGCCAGTCCATGCCAGGGCTCCTAATTTAATCACTTGATTAAGTTAGTCAGTTGATTAAAATGGGTGCATGACAAGAGCAGATTCAAGCACCCGAGGGGACATTACCCGGGAAGTGCTGATCGAGGCCGCGCTCGACGTGTTCGGGCACGACGGCTTTGATGCGGCGAGCACCCGGCGTATCGCCCGGAAAGCGGGGGTCAACCAGGCCCTGATCGGCTATCACTTCGGCGGAAAACGCGGTCTTTACGAGGCTGTGTTTGAACACATCGCCGCCCAGATGCAGTTGCGCATGGAACCGGTTGCCCTGGAGGTGCGGGCCAGGCTCGAACAACTGCCCGCTACCGGGACTATTCGCCGGCAGAAGGCGTTGGAACTGTTGGCGCAGATCTTCGAGGCGCTTATCGGGATGTTTGGAGAATATTCAGCTACAGGCTGGGTTCGCCTGGTCCTGCGCGAGCAGCAGGACCCTTCACCGGCCTTTGACATCATGTACGATCGGTTGATGGGCCGCATGCTGCAGCTGATCACACAACTGCTTGCCATCGCCACGGGCATGGATGCCGCCTCCGAAGCCTGCCGAATACGCGCGCTGATGTTGCTGGGTCAAGTGCTCGTATTTCACGTTGCCCGGGGCAGTACCTCGCGGCACATGCAGTGGCAAGTCCTGTCGGAAGAGCACCTTACCGAGTTGAAGAAGCAATTTCGCCTCAGCCTGGAGGCTCAATTTTCAACGGGAGCATCGGAATGAACGTGAAACTTATTCCTGTTCTTGTGCTGACGGTGACGGTAGCCGCTGCTGCAGTTTACTGGTTCCTGCCGGCCGGGGATGCTGGCGGCGAACTCAAACTCTATGGCAACGTGGATATTCGCGAGGTGCAGCTCGGGTTCCGGGTGGGGGGGAAGCTCGCGACCATGCAGCTTGAAGAGGGCGATGCCGTGGTCGCGGGGGATGAGCTGGCCCAGCTGGACCGGCGGCCGTTTGAGGATGGCCTGGCGCTGGCCGGTGCCCGGGTCGCCGAGGCGGAAGCCCGCCTACTGAAACTGCGAACCGGATCTCGTGCCCAGGAAATCGAGCAGGCCCAGGCCAGGGTCAGGGAAGCGAAGGCCGCCCTGGACAACGCCCGGCAGGAATACGTGCGGCAGAAAGAGTTGACCGACAAGGGCCTGAGTAGCCAGCGTTTGCTGGACAGCGCACTGGCCCAGCGCGACCAGGCCGCGGCGCGGCTGGAGGCGAACCAGGAGGCCCTGGGGTTGGCCGTTGAGGGCGCCAGGACCGAAGATATCAGCGCGGCAGAGGCTTCACTTGCTGCCGCCAGGGCGCAGCTGGCACAGGCCCAGACCCAGCTGGACGATACAGTCCTGGTAGCGCCTGCGAACGGCACTATTTTCACCCGGGCGCGCGAGCCGGGTGCGATCGTGTCGGTGGGCACGCCGGTTTACACGCTTTCGCTGACTGACACGGTTTACGTGAGGGCCTATGTCGATGAAACCCGCCTGGGTCGGGTCGTTCCGGGCTCGCGGGTGTTGGTAAGATCTGACTCATCCGATAAAACCTATGAAGGCCAGGTGGGCTTTGTTTCGCCACGCGCCGAATTCACCCCCAAGTCGGTGGAGACAGAGGAGTTACGCACCGACCTGGTTTACCGCCTGCGGATCGTTATCAGTGATCCGGATGATGCCCTGCGTCAGGGTATGCCGGTAACCGTCCGGGTGCCGGCCGGGGTCTGATTCAGTGTCCATCGAAATTGAAATAAAAGGTGTCAGTAAGCGTTTCGGCGCACAACCGGCACTTCAGGACATTGATACCCGGATCCTCGGCGGCCGGCTGACCGGCCTGGTCGGGCCCGACGGGGCGGGCAAGACCACCCTGATGCGCCTGCTGGCCTCGTTGATGGTACCGGATGAGGGCGAGGTCGTCCTGTGTGGCCTGGACACCCGTTCAGACCACGTGCAGATACGTGACATTACGGGCTACATGCCACAGCGGTTCGGCCTGTACGAAGACCTCACCGTGATGGAGAACCTGCGGCTTTACAGTGACCTGCGCGGCCTGGACCGGCAAGCCAATCCCGCACTGTTCGATCGGCTGCTCAACTTTACCGGCCTCGAACCGTTTACCGGGCGGTTGGCCGGCGCCCTGTCCGGCGGCATGAAACAGAAACTCGGCCTGGCCTGCGCCCTGATGGCCAGGCCCAAAGTGCTGCTGCTGGATGAGCCCAGTGTCGGGGTGGATCCGGTCAGCCGCCAGGACCTGTGGCAGATGGTGGCGGAACTGGTGGCCGATGGCATGGCGGTGCTGTGGTCCACCGCGTACCTGGACGAGGCGGAGCGCTGTGACGATGTGCTGTTGTTAAATGGCGGGCAGCTGGTTTACCAGGGTAACCCGCGCGATCTCACCGCCCGGCTGCAGGGGCGCAGCTACCTGCTGCACGGTACCGGGGAACGTCGCAGGGAGGCCCTGTCGCGGGCTTTGCAGTTGCGCAGTGTACGGGACGGGGTGATCCAGGGTTCGGCAGTGCGTCTGGTATTGGCCGAAGGCGATGATGCCGGCGAGCTGGGCAGTCTGGCGGCTCAATACTCGGCGACACTGCAGGCTACCCAACCGCGTTTCGAGGATGCCTATATCGACCTGCTGGGTGGCGGCCCCGGGGGGAGCTCGGCCATCGCGGAAAAGATGCCGGCGCTGCCGGATAGCGGCGACGTCATGGTGCGCTGCGTCAAACTGACCAAGCGTTTCGGTGATTTCACTGCAACCGACAGCATCAGCTTCGACGTGCGGCAGGGCGAAATCCTCGGGCTGCTGGGGCCGAACGGTGCGGGAAAATCGACCACCTTCAAGATGCTTTGCGGCTTGCTGAAACCCAGCGCCGGCAGCGCGGAAGTGGTCGGCCTCGACCTGCTGAAATCGCCCGCCCGGGCAAAAATTCAGCTCGGTTATATGGCGCAGAAGTTTTCGCTCTACGGACTGCTGTCCGTGCAGCAGAACATGGACTTTTTCGCGGGTGTCTACGGGCTCAGGCGGGCGGAGCGCAAGGCCCGGGTTGGTGAGATGATCGAGGTGTTCGAGCTGGAGGACATCCTGGACCAATCACCCGAAGAGATCCCCCTGGGTTTCAAGCAGCGGCTGGCCCTGGCATGCGCCCTGATGCACAGGCCCAAGGTGCTGTTTCTCGATGAGCCTACCTCCGGGGTGGACCCGATTACCCGGCGTGAATTCTGGACCCATATCACCGGGCTGGTGGGGCGCGGGGTCACGGTCATGGTCACCACCCATTTCATGGACGAGGCGGAGTACTGTGATCGGGTGGCCCTGGTAAACCGGGCCCGGCTTATCGCCCTGGATACCCCCGACGGGCTGAAGGCGAGGGTGGCGGATGAATCGCTGCCCGAGCCGACCATGGAGGATGCTTTCATTCGCCTGGTGGAGCGCCAGAACGCAATGCAGGAGCAGGCCGCTTGAGCCGCGGGGCAGGCTCCGTCCGACGCCTGCTGGCACTGGTACGCAAGGAATTCTACCAGGTCGTACGGGATCCGGCGGCGATGCTGATTGCCTTTGTGCTGCCTCCCATCCTGTTGTTCCTGTTCGCCTTTGCTGTTTCCCTCGATGTCGATGACGTGAGCGTGGGTGTGGCCCTGGAAAGCGATAGCGGCCAGGCCCGGGAACTGGCCGCCGCTTTTGCCGGCACCAGGTATTTGCGGGTGACCCCGGCGCGCCACCGGGCAGAGTTGGAGCCACTGCTGGTGTCCGGCGAGCTCCTGGCCTTTGCCGTTATTCCGGCGGATTTCGACGCCCGGTTGCTCGACGGCAGCGGTAAGGCCGCCATCCAGATTATTACAGACGCTTCGAACCCGAATACGGCCAACTTCACCCGGGGCTACCTGCAGGGGGCATTCTCGACCTGGTTAGCAGGTGAAGGGCTGGCGCCGCCACCGGCCATTACTCTGCAGCAGCGTTTCTGGTTCAACCCCGAGTTGGAAAGCAAGGTGATGCTGGTGCCCGGCTCGATAGCGGTGGTCATGACCATGATCGGGACCCTGCTGACCGCACTGGTGGTATCGCGCGAGTGGGAGCGGGGCAGTATGGAGGCCATTATGTCCACGCCCGCCCGCATGGGCGAGATCATTCTCAGCAAGATCCTGCCCTACTTCCTGTTGGGTGGCCTGGCGGTCGCCGGTTGCGTATTTCTGGCGGTACAGGTTTTCGGCGTGCCCCTGCAGGGCAGTTTCCTCGCGATCGTTATGCTGAGTTGTGTCTTTCTTTTCCCCGCGCTGGGTCAGGGGCTGCTGATATCGACCATGGCGAAAAACCAGTTCCTTGCCTCACAGGCGGCGGTTATGAGCGGATTTTTGCCGGCCTTCCTGCTGTCCGGCTTTCTGTTTGAAATCCAGAGCATGCCCTGGTTTATCCAGCAGATTACGCTGGTGATACCCGCGAGGTACTATGTTTCCAGTCTCCAGACGGCGTTTCTCGCCGGCGATGTCTGGCCGCTTTACCTGTCCGATATGGCCAAGATGGTGGTCGTCGGCCTGGTGTTTTTTGGCCTGACCCGGCTGAAGGCGAAGGAGTACCTTGACTGATGAACGAGAGATTGCTGGCCGCCATCCGCAAGGAAATCCTGTTATTCCTGCGCGACCCCAAGAGCCGCGCCATGTTGCTGATGCTGCCCGTACTGCAGGTGATCATTTTCGGGTTGGCCGCTACCCTGGATGTGAATAACGTCGAACTCGCCATCGTCAACCGGGACTCGGGTAAGTGGTCGCGTGAATTTATTCACCGGTTAGATGCGGCCCGGTTTGTGGCCAGCGCCACCCATTTGCAGTCGTCCGCTGAGCTGGCCGAACTGATTGAAACGCGCCAGGTCCTGTTGGGGTTGGTGTTTCCTGCGGACTTCTCCCGCGATCTGGCTGCCGGCTCTCCGGCCTCGGTGCAGGTGCTGATTGATGGGCGTCGTGCCAATGCCGGCCAGGTCACTGCCTCCTACCTCGGTAGTATCGCCGCCGACCTGGGTGTGGAGTTGGATACCCGGCAGGGTGGCGCGCAGCCACCCCGCGTGGAAAGTCGTAACTGGTTCAATACCAACCTGAATTACCGCTGGTTCATGGTGCCCAATCTCTCCGCGACCATGTCGATGATGATTGCCCTGTTGATCACCGCCTTGTCCATATCCAGGGAACGGGAACTGGGCACCTTCGACCAGTTGCTGGTGTCTCCCAGCAGCCCGCTGGAAATTATTCTCAGCAAGACCATTCCGGCGGTGCTGGCCGGCGGTGTGGTCGGTATGTTGATTGTGGTTGTGGCGGTGTTCGGTTTCGGGATTCCCTTCCGCGGGAATTTCTGGCTGTTTGCAGCGGCAATGCTGCCCTTCGTGTTTTCCGTGGTCGGGGTGGGGCTTGTTATTTCCTCCCTGGTGAAAACCCAACAGCAGGCCATCCTTGGCCTGTTCTTCACCCTGATGCCCTTCATGCTGATCTCGGGCTTTGCCACCCCGGTGGAGAACATGCCGCAGTGGCTGCAGTATGTCGCACAAATCAGTCCCCTGAAGCATTTTCTGCTCATCGTGCAGGGGTCTTTCCTGAAGTCCATACCGCCCCAGGACGTGTGGAGTAATACCTGGCCCCTGTTCATCATCGCCGCGGTGACGTTCAGCTCGGCGACTTTTTTTGTCTCTCGCAGGTTGCAGTGAGTTGCCCTGCACCTTTCCGAGGACATAAAAAACCCTGCACAGGGCAGGGTTCTCATCAGACTCGCCGGCGCTCAGCGCTGCAGCAATTCCAGCTTGTTGGGTTTGCCGGCCCACTCCTCGGCATCGGGCATGGCGTCCTTCATCTCGGTGATGTTGGGCCAGACCTCGGCCAGTTCCGCATTGAGTTCCAGGAACACGGCCTGGTCTTCGGGTAACTCGTCCTCGGAGAAGATGGCGTCTACCGGGCACTCGGGTTCACACAGGGCACAGTCGATACATTCGTCCGGGTGGATGACCAGGAAATTGGGCCCTTCGTAAAAGCAGTCAACCGGGCACACTTCCACGCAATCGGTGTGCTTGCAGTTGATGCAGTCTTCGCCTACAACAAATGTCATTCCTTTCCTGCCTCTTCCGGGGACCTGACTTCGGGGCGCTAGTTTACCTGCTGAGTCCTTGAATTAGAAGGGCTTTTCTGCCGCTCTGGCCTTCAATTCATAAAGCGTTTCCAGCGCCTGTCTCGGGCTCATTTCGTCTACCTCCAGCGCCCGCAGTGCCTCCACCACCGGGTGCGGCCCGGGGCTGGTAAACAGGTCGGACTGGGCCGGCGGCGGTGCGGGCGCCGGCGCAGCACCGGGTGAAGGTTCTCCCTGTTCCAACTCCTGTAGTTTCTCCGCCGCGGCTGCCAGCACCGGCGCCGGGATGCCGGCCAGCTTTGCCACCTGCAGGCCGAAGCTGCGGTTGGCCGGTCCCTCCTGTATGTGGTGCAGAAAAACCACGTGGTCCTGGTGCTCGGTGGCGTCCAGGTGCACGTTGGCCATGGTGGGACACTGCTCCGGCAGGACTGTCAGTTCGAAGTAGTGGGTGGCGAACAGGGTGAAGGCCCTTACTCGCCGGGCCAACTGGATTGCCGCTGCCCAGGCCAGGCTGAGGCCGTCGAAGGTACTGGTGCCGCGCCCGACCTCGTCCATCAGCACCAGGGAGCGCGGGGTGGCGTTGTGCAGGATATTGGCGGTCTCGGTCATTTCCACCATGAAGGTGGAACGACCCGAGGCCAGGTCATCTGACGAGCCGATGCGGGTGAATATGCGGTCGATGGGCGCCATGCGCACGGCGCTGGCCGGGACAAAACTGCCGATATGGGCCAGCAGCGCGATGACCGCGTTCTGGCGCATGTAGGTGGACTTACCGCCCATGTTGGGGCCGGTGATCAGCAGCATGCGGCGGGAGTCATCCAGCAGGGTATCGTTGGCGATGAAGGGCTCATCCAGTACCTGCTCCACCACCAGGTGGCGGCCTTCGCTGACTTCGAACAATTCCTCGTCGACAAACTCTGGCTGGCACAGGCTCAGGCTGTCGGCCCGCTCCGCCAGGTTGGCCAGCACGTCGATCTCCGATACTGCCGCGGCGGTGTCCTGCAGGGCGGCCAGGTCCCCGCTGAGCCGTTCCAGCAACTCCTCGTACAGGGCTTTTTCGCGCGCCAGGGCGCGGCTCTTGCTGGACAGGGCCTTGTCCTCGAACTCCTTCAGCTCCGGGGTGATGAAACGCTCGGCGTTTTTCAGGGTCTGGCGCCTGATGTATTCCGCCGGCGCCTGCTCTGACTGACTGCGGGAGATCTCGATGTAATAGCCGTGGACCCGGTTGTAGCCCACCTTGAGGGTGGAGATCCCGGTGGCCTGGCGCTCCCGTTGCTCGATTTCCAGCAGGTAATCCCCGGCGTTGCTGCTGATGGAGCGCAGTTCATCCAGTTCCGCATCGTAGCCCGGGGCGATGACGCCGCCGTCGCGGATCACCACCGGTGGGTTGTCGATGATCGCGTTTGCCAGCAGTTCACAGAGCTCAGGATAGTCCCCGGCCTGGGCTGCCAGGCGCTGCAGCAGTGGCGCATCACAGTGGTCCAGTTCCGCTCGCAGCCGGGGCACTGCGGCCAGGGACGCGTGTAGCCGGGTCAGGTCGCGGGGTCGGGCCGAGCGCAGCGCCACCCGGGTCAGGATGCGTTCCATATCCCCGATGGGTTTGAGGGCCTCGCGGACGGTCTCAAAGTAATAGTTACCGCACAGGGAGCGAACGGCGGCCTGGCGCTCGTTCAGCACCGCGACATCGGTCAGCGGCCGGTGCAGCCAGCGCCGCAGCAGGCGGCTGCCCATGGCGGTGACGCCGCGATCCAGCACCGAGTACAGGGTATTGCTGTGGCCGCCCGCCATGTTGGTGTCGATCTCCAGGTTGCGTCGTGTGGCCGCGTCCAGGATCACGCTGTCGGCGCGGCTCTCATGGCTGAGGGCGCGAATATGCGGCAGGCTGCTGCGCTGGGTGTCCTTGACATACTGCAGCAGGCAGCCGGCGGCGCCCACGGCCAGGTCCAGTTCCTCGCAGCCAAAGCCCTGCAGATCGTGGGTCTGGAATTGGGTATTCAGTGCGCGGCGCGCGCTCTCCAGCTCGAACTCCCAGGCTGGCTGGGAACGGGCGCCGCGCCGGCCGGTAATCGCGGTATGGCCGATGGTTTCCTGGTACAGGGTCTCGGCCGGATCCAGCCGTTCCAGTTCACCGGTCAGGGCTTCCTCGCCGTGCACTTCGAGCACCCGGAAGCGGCCGCTGCTCAGGTCCAGGTAGGCCAGGCCGTAGTCCTCGTCGCGCCGGGAAACCGCCAGCAGCAGGTTGTCGGTCCGTTCGTCCAGCAGGGCCTCGTCTGACAGGGTGCCGGGCGTCACCACACGCACCACCTGCCGCTCCACCGGCCCCTTGCTGGTGGCCGGGTCGCCGATCTGCTCCGCGATGGCCACCGAGACCCCGGCCTTGACCAGCCGCGCCAGGTAGGACTCGGCGGCATGGTAGGGGACACCGGCCATGGGGATCGGTTCGCCGGCAGACTTGCCGCGGGCGGTGAGGGTGATGTCCAGCAGGTCCGCGGCTTTTTTCGCGTCGTCGTAGAACAATTCGTAGAAATCGCCCATGCGATAGAACACGAGGTCACGCGGGTGCTGGGCCTTGATGGCGAGGTACTGCACCATCATGGGGGTGTGCTTGTTTTGTACGTCCTGGGTCACTGCGGAATTCTTGGTTTGTCGTTATGCTGGCCCGGCAGGCGGGTGAGGAGGCATTATGGCATCTACCGTATTTCGGGGACAGTTTACTTAATTCCCTTCACCCGAATTAAGTAAACTGTCCCCTTTTTAGCAAAGGGAGCTGGAACAATGTGGTACGCGATTATGTCCGAAGACGTGGACGACAGCCTGGCGCTGCGCCAGGCCCATCGGCCGGATCATCTCGCCCGCCTGCAGGCGCTCGCCGACCAGGGACGCCTGCTGATTGCCGGCCCCCACCCGCGCATCGACTGCGAGGACCCGGGTGAGGCGGGATTCAGCGGCAGCCTGGTGGTGGCGGAATTTGAATCCCTCGAGGACGCCCAGGCCTGGGCCGAGGCGGATCCCTTTCTTGTCAACGGGGTTTACCGGAAGGTCGTGGTGAAGCCCTACAAGAAGGTGCTGCCCTGAATTGGTGCGCGGGCACCGTTGTGTAGCACGAAGCCTGTCGATTGTGCGCTGATCAGGCCCAAATTCGTGGTCTGAAAATTGCATCCATACATGGCCTGCCATAAAGGAGAGCGGCCATGTCCCGTTCCGGTCCAAGCGTAGCCACACCCGACAGTAAATATACCTCGCTCGAACGCCTCGGCTGGCGCAGCAAGCCGGGCATCCTCGGTCAGCACGCGACCAGTCCCCAGTCGGTACACGCCCTGCTCGGCTACTTTCTCAAGGACCGCACCTCGCCAACGCCGTTTCCCGGGCGGGACCTGTTGCTGGACAGCGGCCTGTTCAACTGGGGCGTGGCGCCGCCGCTGGAGAAGGTCATCGCCGGGCCCGAGGAACTGGCCCTGTTGCTGGGCCTGCCGGAGGTCTACCGGCACAGCGTGTCGGTGGTCGAGCCCTGGAAGAACGTGGGCATCAATCTGCAGGGGGAGGAGGTTCGGGCCTCCAAGAACATCGCCTATATCCTGCAGCAGGTGGCGGATGCGGATTCCATACTTTACCCCGTGTGGCAGAGCGGTATCGCCAACCCGCAGCGGCTGGCCAATATCCTCAGCGCCGGGATCGCCACGGTGATCCAGGGAGGGAATCCCGCGGTCTACGATGCCTCGACCTTCGACGGCTCCCGCGCCGGGGTGGACGAATTGCTGGGACTGGTGGACGAATTGCTGCTGCGCCGGTCCAGCAACAGCGGCCCCAGCATTTTTATCTGCCTCGGTCATCAGCTGGCCGCTGCTTCCCATATCCGCCTGGTCAAGCGAGCCTGTCGCGAGGTCGCCAGCCTGGATCACCTGCCACTGGACCCGGGCGGTGTCGCCCTGACCAGCCTGCGCCGGGTCTGCGGTGAGATTGTCCAGGTCGGGGAGAACCTGCCGGTGATCAAGAACGGGCAGCAGATCGCGTCGGGCTGGCACGATACCCGCTTTGCGGTGGCACCCAACGAGGAGTTCGAGGTGGGCACCCGGCAATTGCTGCCCTACGACGGCCGACACGCGGCCGGGCACATACCGGGACCCCTGTCCGAGACCCATGCCCTGATCGCCGACGAACTGGACGGGGTGATCGATACCATGCTCACCCTGGAGCGGGAACTGTGCATCGAGATGTTCCACGGGGACGAGGTCAACGAGGAGGCCGCGCTGTTTGCCAATTGGGCCTACAAACGGCTGCACGATACCCTGGTGCCCCTGCGCTACGAGGTGGCGGTGTCGCCCCTGTCCTGGCTGTTGAGTCTCCCCTACGCGGTGGAAATCCTGTCCAGTACCCGGGTGGACGACGACAACTGGACCGAGGTGTCCACCACCTGCATCTATTACAAGGACTGGGAAACGCACACAATCCGCCGCTCTTTTACCTGCCAGTTTCACCCGGAACTGATGGCGGATATACGGGATATCGGCAAGCGCGACGGGCCGCGTTACGCGGAACTGAAGAGCAATGACGGGGTGCGCCTGTTACTCCGCCTGCTGTATCACGGGATGCAGGAGTAAGGCGATATCGCTCCTTTCAGGGGGCCAGACCAGCCGTGTCGGACAGAGGCTCGATCTCGATCGGCACCCCGCTGTAGAGCGCCATGCCGCCCAGGGGGTCGATGGCGTCAGTGCTGGTCAGGCGGTTGATATTTGCCCCGCGGTGACCGTGGGGGATGGAGCAGACCCCCGGGCGGGTGCCGGGGTCCAGCCGGGCGGGGAGTGTGATTTCGCCGTTGCGGTTGTGTACCCGTACCTGCTGGCCGTCGGCGATACCGTGCGCCGCCGCGGTCTCCGGATGCAGCAGGAGCTCGGCAGTCTCACCCATGAAGCAGAGCTGGCCGTTGAACTTGTTGCGCTGGCGTCGCGGGCTGAAGCACAGGGGCCGCGCTGCGTTCAGTGCGGCCAGGTCGGCGCTGCGCATCGCCTGCCACTGGTCCAGCAGTTCCGGCGGCGCCAGCCGCCAGCCGCCGATCCGCTCGAAGTGGCGATCCACCCAGGGCGCCGGAAATTCCAGGGGAAACTCCACGTAGCGCTTTTCCTGCAACTCCTCGAAACTGCAGCGGGCCATCGGCATCAGGCTGGCCAGCATCCGCTCGTCGGCGCCGGGTTCCAGGTCACTGTCCGGTACGTGGTCCGGCACCGGCAGATCGGCGCGTTTCATGATCTGCGAGATGACCCACCAGGCCGAGCGCCGCTCCCCGAGGGGTTCGACCAGGGGCGGGGTGTATTGCAGCGAAACGTTCCAGGCCAGGGTATCCCAGCGGGTGAATTCCGCCCTTTCCACCGCGTCCTTGGTGGGCAGCACGTGGCTGCACAGGGGAGTGACCTCATTGTGGATGATCTCGGTATTGACATGGAAGTCCAGTTTCGGCAGGGCGGCGCCGAGCGCGTTGGCGTCCGGGAAAGAGCGCAGGATACTGCCGCCGAAATTGAACAGCCCGCGGATGTTGCCCGCCTCGATTTCCAGCGGCAAGACCGCGCAGGGCCAGTCGCCGAGGATGCCCCGGACGTCGGGCCGCACGTTGGAGCCGGGTGTGAAGGCGCTGTCCAGCAGCGGCAGCTCGAAACTCTCGAACGGGAAGATGCTGCCGGGGTGGAACCAGGCGCCGCCGGGGCGGTTCATCGCCCCGGTCAGGATCATCAGCAGCCAGCCGAACCACTGGGTCAGGTTGCCGCCGGCCGACATGGTGATACCGGTACCGGTCTCCACCACCACCTTGCCCCGGCGCCGAATGGCGGCCAGCAGGTCGGCCAGCGCCTCCTCGCCGACCCCGGCTACCCGCGCCGCAGTACTGCGGTCGTAGCCTGCCAGGGCCTGTCGCAAGTCCTCCAGGCCGCTGATCGCCTGTTGTGGATAGCAGGGACCACCGTCGATGATCTCCCGCGTCAGCCAGGCCAGGATGGCGTAGTCCTTGCCCGGGCAGGCGGCCAGGTGGCGGGTCGAAAACCCGGCGGTTTCGGTGCGTCGCGGATCGATGGTCCAGACCTCGCCGCGCCGCGCCACCTCCCGGATCCAGCGGGCCGGGTTGAACATGCCGGTGTTGTGGGCGTGACTGACTACCGGGTTGGTGCCGACGTAGAGCAGCATGTCCACCCCTTCGTAGTCGGTCTTGGGATTGAGGCCGTAAAAACCGCCCATTGCCCCGGCCAGCATGACCTTGGCGGTCCCGTCGTTGGTCAGGGGCGTGAACTTCGGCGGGGCCTCGAGGGCGTGATAGAGCGCTTCCTCCATGGCGTAGCCGCTGGAGTCCAGGCCCAGTCCGCTGCCAAAATAAATCCCGACTGCGCCCGGGCCGTGCTGGTCGATGACCTGGCGCAGGCGGACCCCCACGTCGTCCAGGGCCTCGTCCCAGCTCACCGCGACCAGGTGCTGGCTCTTGCCCTTGCGCATCAACGGTTGGGTGATCGCGTCCTGGTGGTGGTGCAGGCGGCCGGTGGCCCGTCCCTTGGGGCAGGTGTAGCCGCGGGTGAGCGGGTGCTCGAAATCGCCGCGCACGCGGATGATCTCGTTGCCTGCGACCTCGGCTTCGAGGCCGCAGTGCACCATACAGACCCTGCAGTAGGTGCGTTTTAATGCCGTGCCCGGGTGGGTCATCGGGGTGGCTCGCTCAGGCGCCGGAAAACACCGGTTTGCGCTTGTCCAGGAAGGCGCTGACACCCTCGTGGCCGTCGGCACTGTGGCCCATGGCCACGATGCCTTCGGTCTCCAGTTGCATCTGGGACTCGAGTCCGTTCTGCCCGCTGGCCTGCAGCAGCCGCTTGACCTGGCCGTAGGCCCGGGTCGGACCGCTGGCCAGGGTGGTGGCCAGTTCGGCGACGGCGGCTTCCAGTTCGTCGTCCGGCACCACCCGGTAGAGCAGCCCCAGCTCCAGCGCCTCGGCGGCGCTGAGTACCGGGTTCAGCATCATCAGTTCCCGGGCCTTGCGTGCGCCCACCAGGCGCGGCAGGAACCAGGTGGAGGAACCGTCCGGTGACAGGCCGGCGTTGGTGTAGGCCATGGTGAACCGGGCCGACTCCGCGCTGACGACGAAATCCCCGGTGATCGCCAGGCTGAAGCCGGCTCCCGCGGCGGTGCCGTTGATGGCGGTAATCACCGGCTTGTCACCCTGGGCCAGGGTGCCGATGGCACTGTGCAGGTAGGCCGTGACCTCACGCAGGACCGCTTCCATGTTGTCGCCGACGGCGGCGAAGCTGGCGAGGTCACCGCCGGCACAGAAAAAGCGGCCCCTGCCGGTGATGACGATGGCGCGCACGGCCGGGTCAGCAACGGCGGCAATGGCGGCCTGGAGCAGGTCCCGGGCCAGGGCAACGTCGAGGGAGTTGGCGTTGTCGGGTCGGTTCAGGGTAATGGTCGCGATACTGTCCGCGACGGCGTAGTCCAGGGTGTCAAAATTCACGGGGTTTCTCCGCTGTTGGAAATCGGCTCGAAGCAGTCAACCTAGGGCCCGCTACTGTGGCCCATGCCCCCGGATTCTGCAAGTCGAACGGGAGGGTCCGGCGTCTTGTCAGCCGTACGTTGTCACCTTTATCTTTCGGGCATGACAGTGCCTAATACGCTAGTCTTGGTAGTCAGTGACGCAGGAAGGGAGATGACTCATGAAAACACGCGCTGCCGTGGCCTTTGAGGCCGGAAAACCCCTGGAAATCGTCGAGGTCGACCTGGAGGGGCCCCGCGCCGGCGAGGTGCTGGTGGAGATCAAGGCTACCGGGGTCTGCCACACCGACGCCTTTACCCTCAGCGGTGACGATCCGGAGGGGGCCTTCCCGGCGATACTCGGGCACGAGGGTGCCGGGGTGGTGGTGGAGGTGGGCGAGGGTGTCAGCAGTGTCAGGCCAGGCGACCACGTCATTCCCCTGTACACACCGGAGTGCCGCACCTGCGAGTTCTGCCTGCACCCCAAGACCAACCTGTGCCAGTCCATCCGGGAAACACAGGGGCAGGGGGTGATGCCCGACGGCACCAGCCGCTTCACCCTGGATGGCAAACCCATCCTGCATTACATGGGCTGCTCCACGTTTTCCAACTACACGGTGCTGCCGGAAATCGCGCTGGCGAAAGTGCGCGAGGACGCGCCCTTTGACAAGATCTGTTATATCGGCTGCGGGGTCACCACCGGAATCGGCGCCGTCGCCTTCACCATGAAGGTCGAGCCCGGGTCGACCGTCGCGGTGTGGGGCCTGGGCGGTATCGGCCTCAACGTGATCCAGGGCGCCAGGATGGTCGGCGCCTCACGTATCATCGGGGTCGACATCAACCCGGCCAGGATGTCCCTGGCGAAGAAGTTCGGCATGACCGATTTCGTCAACCCGAAGGAGGTGGACGACGTGGTCGGGCACCTGGTGGAAATGACCGGTGGCGGGTTGGACTACACCTTCGAGTGCATCGGCAATGTCAACACCATGCGCCAGGCCCTGGAGGCCTGTCACAAGGGCTGGGGCGAAAGCTGTATCATCGGTGTCGCCGGCGCCGGCCAGGAAATCTCCACCCGGCCGTTCCAGCTGGTGACCGGGCGCAGCTGGCGCGGCACCGCCTTCGGTGGCGCCCGCGGGCGTACCGACGTGCCGAGGATCGTGGACTGGTACATGGACGGCAAAATCAACATCGACGAACTGATTACCCATACCATGCCCCTGGACGACATCAACAAGGCTTTCGACCTGATGCACGCCGGGGAGAGCATCCGCTCCGTCGTGCTGTATTAGGGGGGCATCCGGTGCCCTACAGGCAACTTGTAGCAGATTGCATCGAACGCTTCGGTGACGAGGCCGGTGGTTTGCTGCCGCTGCTGCATGCGGTGCAGGAGATCAACGGTCACATCCCCGCTGCCGCTATTCCCGAGATCGCCGCCGGGATGAACCTGTCGCAGGCAGAGGTACAGGGGGTGATCAGTTTCTACCACGATTTCCGCACGGAACCCGGCGGTCGTCACACCGTGCAGATCTGCCGGGCCGAGGCCTGCCAGGCCGTCGGTGCCAGGACGCTGGAGGCCAGCGCCCGCGCGGCCCTGGGAATCGGCTATGGCGACACTACCGGGGACGGGGCGATTACCCTGGAGCCGGTTTACTGCCTGGGCAACTGCGCCTGTGGACCGTCGGTGCGGATCGATGACAAGGTGTACGCCCGGGTCGACGACGAGCGGCTGGAGCGCTTGCTGGCGGCCCTGGTGAGCGAGGAACACGCACCGTGACCGCGCGCCTGTGGGTCCCGTCGGATACGACCGCGGCGGCGCTGGGTGCGGACGAACTCGCCAGCAGCCTGGCTGCCGCGATCGCCGAACAAAGCCTGCCGCTGGAGCTCATGCGCAACGGCTCCCGCGGCGCTTTCTGGCTGGAGCCCCTGCTGGAACTGGAACGCGACGGCGAGCGCCTGGCCTTCGGGCCGGTGTCCGAGGATGACCTGCCGTCCCTGTTGACGGCCTTGCAGGTCGACCCGCGCGCCCACCCCCTGTGCCTGGGCGACCCGACTGAAATACCCTGGCTCGCGGGGCAGTCCCGGGTCAGTTTTGCCCGCGCCGGCCTGGGCGACCCCCTGTGCCTGGAGCACTACCAGGCCCGGCATGGCTTTGACGGCCTGGAGCACGCCCTGCACCTGCCGCCGGAGGATATCGTCGACGAGATCACCGCGTCCGGCCTGCGCGGCCGCGGTGGGGCCGCATTTCCCGCCGGGATAAAGTGGCGTACCGTGCTCGATACCGTGGCCGGGCAGAAATACATCGTCTGCAATGCCGATGAGGGCGATTCCGGTACGTTCGCGGACCGGCTGTTACTGGAGTCGGACCCCTACCAGCTTATCGAGGGGATGGTGATCGCAGGCCTGGCCGTGGGTGCCAGCAGGGGCTATATCTATCTCCGCTCGGAGTATCCCCGGGCGTGGCAGGTGCTGCACACGGCACTGGGCAAGGCCGAGGCGGCGGGATTCCTGGGTGACGATATCTGCGGCAGCGGCCGCGCCTTCCACCTCAGCCTGCGGCTGGGGGCGGGGGCCTATATATGCGGTGAGGAAACCGCGCTGCTGGACAGCCTGGAAGGGCGCCGCGGGATGGTCCGTTCCAAGCCGCCCGTGCCCGCGGTCGCGGGCCTGTTCGGGCAACCCACCCTGGTGCACAACGTGCTCACCCTGGCCGCTGCCACAACGATTCTCGCCGAGGGGGCCGAGGCCTATGCCGCCCAGGGCAGCGGGCGCTCCCGCGGCACCCTCACCGTGCAGCTGGCGGGCAACGTGCGCCGCGGCGGCCTGGTAGAGGTGCCCTTCGGCCTGAGCCTGCGCCAGTTACTGGAGGATTTCGGTGGCGGAACCGCCTCTGGCCGGCCGCCGCGCGCGGTGCAACTCGGCGGGCCACTGGGGGCCTACCTGCCCGAGAGCGAGTGGGATACACCCCTGGACTACGAGGCGCTGGCGGCGAGGGGAGCGATGCTGGGCCATGGGGGTGTGGTTGTGTTCGATGATACGGTGGACATGGCACAGCAGGCCCGGTTCGCGATGGAATTCTGTGCCGCGGAATCCTGCGGCAAGTGCACGCCCTGCCGGATCGGTTCGGTGCGCGGCATGGAAGTGATCGACGATTTACTCGCCAGCGACAGCAAGGAGCGGCAACTCGCCCTGCTCGGTGACCTGCTGGACACCATGGAGCAGGGGTCGCTGTGTGCCATGGGCGGGCTGACGCCGGCGCCGGTACGCAGTGCCCTTAAACATTATCCCGCTGACTTCGGCCTGCCGGCCGTGGAGGCCTGAGCCATGTTGCAGTATTACCAGCCCGAGAAGGATTACGGTACGCCCGCGGCCAGGGGCGCGCCGGTCACGCTCACCGTCGACGGTGTCGAGGTCACGGTCGCGACCGGCACCTCGGTGATGCGCGCGGCTGCCGAGGCCGGGATCAAGCTGCCGAAGTTGTGCGCCACGGATTCGCTGGAACCGTTTGGTTCCTGTCGCGTTTGCCTGGTGGAAATCGAAGGCAGTAAGGGCTACCCCGCCTCCTGTACCACGCCGGTCGCCGAGGGCATGGTGGTGCGCACCCAGAGTGAGGCACTGGCGAAACTGCGACGCAACGTGATGGAGTTGTACATCTCCGACCACCCGCTGGACTGCCTGACCTGCCCGGTGAACGGTGATTGCGAGTTGCAGGACACCGCGGGGGAGGTCGGCCTGCGCGCGGTGCGTTACGGCTTCGAGGGCGCCAACCACCTGGGTGAGCCGCAGGACGCCTCCAACCCGTACTTTACCTTCGATCCCTCGAAGTGCATCGTCTGCTCGCGCTGCGTCAGGGCCTGCGAGGAGGTACAGGGCACCTTCGCCTTGACCATCGACGGCCGCGGCTTCGAGTCCAGAGTGAGCGTCGGTCCCGGCGGCGACTTCATGGCCTCGGACTGCGTGTCCTGCGGCGCCTGCGTCAACGCCTGCCCCACCGCGACCCTGACCGAGAACAGCATCATCGAGCAGGGCGTGCCGGAGCACAGCGTGATTACCACCTGCGCCTACTGCGGGGTGGGGTGCGCCTTCCGGGCCGAATTGCGCGGCACTACGGTCGTGCGCATGACCCCCTGGAAGGACGGCAAGGCCAACGCCGGACACGCCTGCGTCAAGGGCCGCTTCGCGTTTGGCTATGCCACCCACAAGGACCGGATAACCCGGCCCATGGTGCGTGACAGTATCGACCAGCCCTGGCGCACGGTGGGCTGGGAGGAGGCCATCGACTTCACAGCCCGACGCTTGCGGGATATTCAGGCACAGCACGGACGCCACAGCATCGGCGCCATCACCTCCAGCCGCTGTACCAACGAGGAAGTGTACCTGCTGCAAAAACTGGTGCGGGCCGGCTTTGGTAACAACAACGTGGATACCTGTGCCCGGGTCTGCCATTCCCCCACCGGCTATGGCCTGAAAACCACCCTGGGTGAGTCCGCAGGCACCCAGTCCTTCGCCTCGGTGGACCAGGCCGACGTGATCATCGTGATGGGTTCCAACCCCACTGAAGCACACCCGGTGTTTGGTTCCAGGCTGAAGAAACGCCTGCGGCAGGGCGCGAAACTGATCGTGATCGATCCGCGCGCAATCGAGCTGGTGGGGGCACCGCATGTGCGTGCGGACTATCACCTGGCAGTCAACCCGGGCGCCAACGTGGCCCTGCTCAACGCCATGGCCCACGTGATCGTGAGCGAGGGCCTGGCCGACAGCGAGTTTATCGCCGAGCGCTGCGAGCAGCCCGCCTACGAGGCCTGGCGGGCTTTTATCAGCGACCCGCAGCAGTCCCCCGAGCACCTGCAGGAGGCGACCGGGGTGCCGGCCGGGGATGTCCGCGCCGCCGCCCGGCTCTACGCCGGCGCCCGCAACGGTGCGATCTATTACGGGCTGGGTGTCACCGAGCACAGCCAGGGCTCTACCGCGGTCATGGGCATCGCCAACCTGGCGATGCTGACCGGCAACCTGGGCCGGGAGGGCGTCGGGGTGAATCCCATGCGCGGCCAGAACAACGTGCAGGGCTCCTGTGACATGGGCTCGTTTCCCCACGAACTGCCCGGCTATCGCCACCTGTCGGACGCCGCCACCCGCAGCCTGTTCGAGGCGGACTGGGGCGTGCAACTGGATCCCGAGCCGGGGTTGCGTATTCCCAATATGTTCGACGCGGCCATCGACGGGGAGTTTCGCGGGCTGATCTGCCAGGGCGAGGACGTGGCCCAGTCCGACCCCAACACGCAGCATATCCAGCAGGCGCTGTCGGCACTGGACTGCCTGGTGGTACAGGACCTGTTCCTCAACGAGACAGCCAAGTACGCCCATGTGTTTCTGCCCGGCGCGTCGTTCCTGGAGAAGGACGGGACGTTTATCAATGCCGAGCGCCGCATCTCGCCGGTCCGCCGGGCCATGCCGCCCCTGTCGGGCAAGGCCGACTGGGAGGTGACGGTGGCTCTGGCCAATGCCCTGGGTTACCCCATGGCCTACCGGCACCCCGGTGAGATCATGGCTGAGATCGCCCACCTGACGCCGACCTTTCATGGCGTGAGTTACGACAAACTGGACGCCCTGGGCAGTATCCAGTGGCCCTGTAACGAGCAGGCCCCCGAGGGTACCCAGACCATGCACGTGGACCGGTTCGTGCGCGGCCAGGGCTACTTCGCCATTACCGAGTACGTGGCGACCGATGAGCGGGTCAACCGCCGCTATCCCCTGCTGCTGACCACCGGTCGAATCCTGTCCCAGTACAACGTCGGGGCCCAGACCCGGCGCACGGACAATACCGCCTGGCACGACGAGGACCGGCTGGAAATGCACCCGGTGGATGCGGAAGATCGCGGGGTGGCCGAGGGCGACTGGGTGGGCGTCGCCAGCCGCGCCGGGACCACCGTGCTGCGGGCCCGTGTTACCGAGCGGGTCAAGCCAGGTGTGGTGTACACCACGTTCCACCACCCGGTCTCGGGGGCCAACGTGGTCACCACCGAGAACTCCGACTGGGCCACGAACTGCCCGGAGTACAAGGTCACCGCGGTCGAAGTCAGCAAGGTCAGTGAACCCTCCGCCTGGCAACAGCGGTTCCGGGCCTTCGACCGTACCCAGCAGCAGTTGCTGGAAGAAGGACTGACCTCGTGAATACCGACCAGCTGCCGGGTGCCAGCCGCAGCGTGGCGCGGCAGGACTGGCGTCCCGGCGAATTGCGCGCGGGCAGGGACCAGGTGGCCCAGGAGACACCGGTGGCGATGGTCTACAACGGTGTATCTCACGTGGTGATGATGGCCACGCCGGTGGACCTGGAAGACTTCGCCCTGGGCTTCAGCCTCAGCGAGGGTATCCTGGACCGGCGCGAGGACCTGCTCGGGGTGGATGTCGAAGCGCAACCTGCCGGCCTGGAATTGCGGATGGAAATCAGCAGTGCCTGCTTTGCCCGCCTGCGGGAACGGCGCCGCAACCTGGCCGGTCGTACCGGATGCGGTCTGTGCGGCGCCGAGTCCCTGGCTCAGGCCCTGCCGCCACCGCGCCGGGTCGACGCGGACCTGCGCGTGGCGCGCAGCGCCCTGCAGCGGGCGGCGGTGGAACTGGCAGCGCACCAGTCACTGAAATCCCGGACCGGCTCGGTGCACGGCGCCGCCTACTGTTCCCTGCGCGGCGAGCCGCAACTGGTGCGCGAGGATGTGGGTCGCCACAACGCACTGGACAAACTGCTGGGTGCACTGGCCCGGATGGATCTCGCGCCCGAGGGCTTTGTGCTGGTCACCAGCCGCGCCAGCTATGAAATGGTGGCCAAGACCGCCAGCGCCAATATCCCGCTGCTGGCGGCGGTATCGGCGCCAACCACCCTGGCCATCGATTACGCCGAGGCCGCCAATATCACCCTGTTGGGCCATCTCAGCGAGGCGCGACACGTGGCCTATACCTGGCCGCATCGGATTACCGGAGAGCCCGACTGATGGGATCTGCGCAGGGTGAACGACTGGTGCAAATGGCCAACCAGATAGCGCGCAACCTGGGTGAGCAGCGCGACCCGCACCAGGCCATGGGCAAGACGGCGGAGCACCTGCGGCGTTTCTGGACGCCCGCCATGCGCCAGCGCCTGCGGGACTATTGGCAGGCAGGCGGGCAGGGCCTGTCACCGGTGGTGGAAGCGGTGCTTCGGGCAGAGGAGTCCTGATTCAGCAGTTTGCCAGGATAGCCTCGATCGTGCGTGCCACCAGGGCCGGGTCCTGCATCGGGATGAAGTGGTTGTATTGCGGCAGGTAGAGTTCCCGGCAGTCTGGCAGGGCCGCGGCCAGGCCTTCCCAGGTGGGCGAACCGCTGAGGTCCTCTTCGCCAGCTTCCGAGGCGGCGGCACGCATCAGGGTGACCGGCACCGTGACCTGCGGCAGCAGGGTGATGATGTCGCGATTCCTCAATTTGTGCAGGTAGATCGACGCCTCGTTCACCGGGTCGCAGGCCAGTTCCAGTTCCTCCTGCGCATCCCTGGGACGCAGCGCATAGTCGCAGTAGTCGCGCAATACCTCGGGTTGCCAGGTGCAGAAGGGATGCCGCTGGCTGAATCGCCGGAACATCTCGTCCGCATCGCGCCAGCTGTTCTTGCGTCGACTTACCGGGTGATCCCGCGGTGAGAGATCGGCCATGGCCTCGCTTGCCTGGTCGTAGTCTGCCGGTGACATGATCACCGGGTCGATCAGCAGGGCGTGGCAGAAGCGTTCCGGCCGGGCCGCGGCGGCGCGGGCGATCAGGTGGCCGCCGATGGAGTGGCCGACCCCGAGAACCTGCTCGAGCTCAAGCCGTGCCAGCAGCAGCCCGATATCTTCCGCCATCAGGGACCAGTCCACCTCGCCTTCCGCGCGGGTGTCACCGTGAAAGCGCAGGTCTATCGCGTACACGTGACGATCGGGCAGCTGGCGAATCACCTGTTGCCAGCAGCGGCTGTGAAAGCCGGTTGCATGCAACATCAGGATGGGTGGTGCGGTGCCCGCGGCCTCGGCATTCCACTCGAATACGGCGAACTCGTCACCGTCGATATCCAGGCTGTATTCCCTGATCGCGTGCATGAAAAACTACCACCCTGTTCCAAAGCCGTGTATTTTCCCTGTGTTTGTCCCGAGGTGCCAGCATGAATCTGTCCCGCTTTGAGCGCTATCCCCTGACTTTCGGGCCGACGGTCATTGAGCCGCTGCCGCGCCTGTCGGAACATTTGGGCGGGCAGGTCGAACTGTTTGCGAAGCGTGAAGACTGCAATTCGGGCCTGGCCTTCGGCGGCAACAAGCTGCGCAAGCTGGAATATATCGTGCCGGATATCCTGGCCAGCGGCGCCGATACGCTGGTGACCATCGGCGGGGTGCAGTCCAATCACACCCGGCAGGTCGCCGCGGTGGCGGCGAAGCTGGGTTTGAAGTGTCGCCTGGTGCAGGAAAGCTGGGTGCCGTTCCCGGACGCGGTGTACGACCGGGTGGGCAACATCCTGATGAGCCGGGTACTGGGCGCCGAGATCGAACTGGTAGACGAGGGTTTCGATATCGGTATCCGCGAGAGCTGGGAGCGGGCCCTGCAGTCGGTGCGGGACCGGGGCGGTATACCCTATGCAATTCCCGCCGGTGCTTCAGAGCACCCCCTGGGGGGGCTCGGCTTTGTCGGTTTCGCCGAGGAGGTCCGGGCGCAGGAGGCCGAACTCGGATTCAGCTTCGATTACGTCGTGGTGTGCACTGTGACCGGCTCCACGCACGCCGGCATGCTGGTCGGGTTTGCTGCCGACGGCCGGGCGCGGCGGGTTATCGGCATCGACGCCTCCGGCACCGCGCAGCAGACTCGCGACCAGGTGTTGCGGATAGCGCGGCACACGGCGGACCTGGTTGAGCTGGAACAGTCGCTTGCCCCGGAGGACGTGGTACTGCTGGAGGACTATGCCTACCCGGCCTACGGGGTGCCCTCGGAGGAAACCAATGAGGCCATCCGCCTCTGTGCCAGGCTGGAGGGGATGCTGACCGACCCGGTATACGAGGGGAAATCGATGCAGGGCCTGATCGACCGGGTCCAGCAGGGTTTTTTCCCGGCCGGTTCCCGGGTACTCTACGCCCACCTCGGTGGCGTACCGGCCATCAATGGTTACAGTTACCTCTACAGGAATGGTTAGGATATGACGTCAGTGCACAAGCCCGACCGGGCGCTGCTGCAAAAGTGGCTGGAAGAGGCCCGGGTAGCTTTTTCCCTGTGCGACCAGTGCGAGGGATTGCACATCTCCGCGCTGCAGGAACTGGAGGGAGTGATCGACAGCCGCCTGCTGCTGGAAAATTACGGTTTGCTGTTGACCACCGAACTGGAGGTGCGGCCCATGGCCCTGCTGCCGATCGCGGCGGACCTGGGACGTCTCAACATGGATTTCCCCACCCTCAAGGTATTCCTGGACGTGGTGGACGACGCCACCCCGCAACTGGTTGTGGCCGGCTTCATGCCCAGTGGCGCCGGCCTGACCCTCAAGCAACTCGCCCTGTTTGCCGCCACTACCATCAGCGCCACCCGGCAACTGGCGGCGGAGTGCCGGCAACTGGATTACCTGTTCATGCCGCCCGAGGGTGGAACCCAGCCGGGACCTGCCGCCCTGCACTGAGGCGGGCGATCAACGCAGGTGGTCTGCGACGGCGCGGAAGAAAGCCTTGGCTGACAATGCTTCCTCCTCGGTCCAGGCTTCTACCCAGTAGCTGAGCTTGACGATGACCAGCCGTTCGGCGGGATTGACATACACAAACTGACCGAACACGCCCTCGGCGCTGTAATCCCCCTGCTCAAACAGCCACCACTGGTGCTGGTAACCGTTGCCGTCCTCCAGTTTCGGGGCATGCAGGTCCGGGCGGTCCGGGTCCGGCGCGGTGGCTTCCCGCAGCCATTCGGCACTCACTACCTGGCGGCCATTGGCGCGCCCCGCATTGAGGGCCAGCAGGCCGAAGCGGCCGTAGTCCCGCAGCCGCATCAGGTAGCCACCGCCGGCAAGGGGTTCGCCGGTACCGGGTGGCCCGTCCAGCACCAGCGCGGCGTCGGCTTCCATGCCCGCGGGCTGCCACAGTTTTTTCTCCAGGTATTGCTCGAAGGGCATGCCACTGGCGTTGGCCACCAGGGTGCCCAGCAGGCCCGTGTCGAAGGTGTTGTAGTTGAACACGGTGCCCGGCGGGTCCTTGCGTGCAAACGTGGTTGCGTAGTCCGAAAAGCGCGCCTCCTGGCGGAACAGGGTCGTGTCGATGGCGGCCTGGAACGGACTGACCCACTCGTCCCCGGCGTCCTCGGGCGGTTCGTAATCCTCGCTGAAATCGGTCCCGGTGCTCATCTGCAGGGCCTGGCGGATGGTAACGCCGTCGTAGGCGCTGCCCCTGAGTTTGGGTATGTAGTTGGTCAGGGGATCGTCCAGCGAGGCGATCAGGCCCTCGTCGCGGGCTATGCCCACCAGGGTCGAGGTAATGGACTTGCCCGTGGAGAACGACATGAAACGGTCTTCTGCGGTGGCGCCATTGCGGTAGATCTCGGTGACGATAGCGCCGTCCTTGATCACCAGCAGGGCATTGCTGCGATTGCCGACCAGGAAGGTCTGCAGGTCGAGGCTCTCGCCGTCATATTCGTAGCGCAGGTCGTCGAGGCTGTCGAGGTCGCCATAAGGTAGCGGTGCGGTGCGATCAGCGGCCGCCACCTCGACCACCGGGAACAGGTCTTCGATGTTGCGAAAACGCACCGCGCCGCCGATCCCGGTGAAAAACCCCCGGCGGGCTTCCAGCAGGCCGTCGTCTACTGCCTGCGCCGGCATTGTGGATAGTCCGGTGGCCAGCGAGACCAGCATGGCCAGGGGCAGCGGGGCTCTTTGCCGGTATCGAGTCATCATCAATGCTCCTCGCGTCAGGGAATTCAGGGTTCGTCGGTCAATCGTAGTCCGACAACAGGAAGTGGGCCCGGGCGATTGCGTTGGGCTCATCGGGCGTGGTCTGCCAGGCGCTGATGCTGACATTGGCAATATTGCGTCCCTGGCGGGTCAGTGTGCACTCCGCGTAGGTATCGCGCAGTCGCGCCGGGCGCAGGTAATCCAGGGAAAAGTCGATAATCTTCGGGATACTGGGTTTTTCCATGCGCGCCAGCAGGTGGAAGCTGCCCGCCAGTTCCATGAACGCGCCGACGGTGCCGCCGTGCAGCGCGGGCAGGGTGGGGTTGCCGACCAGCTTGTCATTGCGAGGCATGGTAAACAGTATCTGCTGGCCGTGCACCTGCGCCCGCAAGCCCAGGTAGGCAGCGTAGGGGATGCGCGCCAGCCACAGGTTCAGGGTCCTGTCGTCCGGCGCCTGGCGCAGCAGTTCACTGAGGTTCATGTTCAGGTCTCTTCCGGGGACAGGATTCGCTGCAGGTCGATTTCGCCCCGCAGCACGAAACTGCCCGTTGCCCTCGCGACCGGCTTGTCAGGTGACTCGCAGTAGGCCAGGCCCTGCACGAACAGGACCCGGGAGGTGGCCCGGTAAACCCGGGCGGTCGCGAACATATCCGCGCCCCGGGGCGACTGGCGCAGGTGGTCGATACGCAGGTCCAGGGTTGGCGTAATGTTGGGCGGCACGTCGTCGTGGACCAGTCCGGCGGTACCCAGCGCCTGGTCCATCAGGGTGGTAATAACGCCGCCGTGGATGGCGCCCGTTTCCGGGTTGCCCACCAGGTCCTCGCGCCAGGGCAGGCGCAGGGTGAGTTCATTCCCGGCAACCCGTTCCACCCGCATGCCCAGTTCCCCGGCGTGGGGGATGTACTTGATCATGCGGCGCAGAAAGTCCGCCTTTTCCGCGTCGCTTCTGCTCACCCCGCTTCCCCCGCTAAAAAGGGGACAGTTTACTTAATTCGTCCCCCGGGTGGGCATAATCGTTTGCGGGTAGGAATTAAGTAAACTGTCCCCGAAATTGTCCCCGATTTTCAGTTGCAGTTGGTGCGTAACAGCAGGCGTTTGAAGACGACCGCATTGTGGTCGGTGGGGTCCTTTTCCGGCTCCTCCGCCAGTTCCACATGGGGGAAACGGCGGAACAGCTCGCACAGGGTCAGGTACAACTGCCGCTTGGCCAGGGCCGCACCAATGCAGTAGCGGGGTCCGTAACCGAACAGCACGTCGGGATCGAACACCCGTTTCACGTCGAAGGTTTCCGGATCATCGTAGTAATCCGGGTCGTGGTCCTTCAGGTGCGGCATCATCAATACCATCTGCCCCTTGCGCAACTGCTGGCCCAGCAGTTCCATATCCTGCGGGGCGTAACGGGCGAAGCCCATCTTGCTCTGGGTGGACCAGCGCATGATCTCGCTGAAGGCGTTGGAAAACGTATCCGCGGACGCCAGCGCCACGGGCACCTGCTCGCGGTGCCTGAGCAGTGCGTAGACTGACCACTGCTGTGCCACCAGGGTGGTGTCGGCACCGGCACCGATGAGAGCCAGGATCAGGGTGACGATGTCCCACTCCCGGAAACGCTCGTTTTCCGCCTCGATGTTCAGCAGGGTGCTGAGGAAGTCATCCTGCTGCGGTGACCGGCGCCGTTCGGCAATGACCTCGCGGATGATGTCGATAGCGCGGTTGCAGTCCTGCCGGGCCGATTCCCGCCGCTCGTCCGATATGGTCGGATTCCAGGTTTCGGTGAAGGTCATGATGACCTGCTTGATCTCGGGCCAGTACTTCTCCGGTATGCCGACCAGGCGGGTGATGGAAATGAAGGGAATGTGCTGGGCCACTGCCTCCTTGTAGTCGAACACTTCGGGCTGGCCCAGATCGTCGAACAGTTTTTCCACGTCCGGCTGGATTTTCTGCTGGATCCTGTCCACCACATTGCGGGAGAACGCCGGGGAAACCACCTTGCGTATCAGGCGGTGGTGCTCGGGGTCCGCCAGCAGGCTGTGGCCGATCATGGCGCGCTCGAAGTTGCTCCACTGGTCCTCGGGCGGGCGCGGCGGAGCGAACTCCCAGTCGTAGAAGTCCGAGGACAGTGGTTCGTGTTTCCAGCAGTCCAGTATGTCCGGCATACGGGTCATGATCCAGGCCTGCCAGGGTTCATACCAGACCAGCCGTCCGCGGCGCGCCAGTTCCAGGCAGGCCGGTACCGGGTCCGCCAGGTAATCCGGGGAATTGGGGTCATAAATGGATTCGATGGGCGCTGCCACCTGCTCGGCCTGGGCCATGGACTCTGCTCCTTGTTGCGGGCTTACCCCCGGTGGGGTAAGCGTCAAAAGTATACTGATGTATACTTTTAAGCAAGCGCATAATGTCCCGGGTAGCTCAGAGAATCACACCGGCCACCGCTCCCGTCATGCAGGTGGCCAGCAGGCCCGACCAGACCGAGCGTGGTGCCAGCCGCAGGATATCGGCGCTGCGTTCCGGGCAGAGGGCGGTCAGGCCACCGATCATGATACCGAGGCTGCCGAAATTGGCGAAACCACACAGGGCATAGGTCAGTACCAGGCGGCTGTGCTGGCTGAGGGCGTCCGCGGGCAATTCCGCCAGCTGCATAAAGGCCAGCAACTCGTTGACGAACACCTTGTTCGCCAGCAACTTGCCCGCCAGAGGCGCCTCCGCCCAGGGGATGCCGATCAGCCATGCCAGGGGGGTCAGCAGGGTGCCGAACAGACCAGTCAGGGTCAGGGGCTCACCGCCGGTGGGCAGCCAGCCAAGCACCTTGTCGGCGAGGAACACCAGGGCCACAAAGACAATCAGCATGGCGATGATGTTGCCCAGCAGGCGCAATCCCTCGCCGGTACCCGAGACCAGGGCATCCATGCTGCCGCGGTAGGGCGATGCGAGCGTGGGCCCGGTCGCCGGTTCGGCGCTGGCCGCGGGGGGCACCATCACTGCGGCCAGCAGCAGGGCCGCCGGGGCGCTGATCAGCGATGCCACCAGGATATGGCTCAGGGCGTTGGGCAGCACGGGAGCGAGAATGGCCGCGTACAGGGCCAGTACCGTGCCGGCTACCGTGGCCATGCCGCAGGACATGAGCATGAACAGTTCGCTGTCGCTCATCTGTCTCAGATGGGGCTTGATCAGCAGGGGCGACTCCACCATGCCGACGAAGATGGAGCTGGCGCTGCCGACACTCACCGCGCCCGACAGGCCCATGGAGCGGGCCAGCAGGCGGGCGAAGCCAGAGATCAGGACAGGGATCACCCGCCAGTGCCACAGCAGGGCACTGAGGGCGGCGAATACGATGACCATGGGCAGGGCGCGGAAGGCCAGTATGAAGCTGTACCGGGGTTGGGTCACGGTGAAGGGTGCCTCGCCGCCACCCAGAAAGCCGAACACCAGCCGGGTGCCTTCGACGGTGGCGGCCTCCACGGCCAGCACCAGATCGTTCACCACCATGAGCAGGCGCTGCAGGACCGGTACCTTGAGGAACAGGAAGGCCAGCAGCAACTGGGCGGCCAGCCCCACGATGACCAGGCGCAGGGGGAAGCGTCGCCGGTTATTGCTGGTAAGCCAGGCGAGCAAGATGATGACGAAAATACCGCCGTAGGCCTGCGCCATGATCCTTTTCGCTCCGGTTGGCGGGTTTGATTAACTATACATACGTATTGGGATGAGGGCAGCTCCCTTGTTGTGGTGGCGATGCTGGTCCATGCTGTGATTCCCGGAATCCTGCGAGTACAGCCTCATGTTGTCGAAGTTTGATGATTACCCCATCCACCAGACCGCCGAACCGGTGTTTCACACCGCCTCCAGCGACTGCTTCCACTACGACCGCTACTGGTATAACGGTCATGCCGGCGACGGCAGTTTTTATTTTGGCGTGGGGCTGTGCCGCTACCCCAACCTCGGGATACTGGACGGCAGCCTCAGCCTGGCCGTCGACGGCCAGCAGTACGCCTTCCACGGGTCGCGCCGCGCACCCAACGAACCCACGGACCTCAGTATTGGCCCGCTGCAATTGCAGATCCTGGAGCCCATGGGTCGGCACCGCCTGGTCATCGGCGACAATGACACGGGCATCAGCTGCGACCTGCTGTTCACACCCACTACGGCCTGTATCGAAGAGGGGCGCCAGACCCTGCGCAACGAGCGTCACCTGGTGATGGATGCCACCCGTCTGGACCAGTTCGGGGCCTGGTCCGGCTGGATTCGCTACGACGGCAAGGAACTGCGGGTGGACGGGGACACCACCCTGGGCCTGAAAGACCGCTCCTGGGGGATTCGCCCCGTGGGTGAAGCCTATACCGGTGGCGCGCCGCTGGCGGAGTTCCAGGCGGTGCACTTCAACTGGTTGCCGATTCACTGGGAGGATCACTGCAGCCTGGCCGGCTGGTTCGAGGATGAGCAGGGTTACCAGTGGCACACGGATCAGGGTTTCCTGCCGCGCTACCAGCGAATGGAGGACATTCCCGGTACCGTGGATCCGGCCGCAAGGTCCTGGCAGGGCATTGTGAATTTCGAGTTCGATATGATTCCCGGTACCCGCCGTGCCAGCGGCGGGGTAGTCACCATGAACGACCGCTCCGGGGAGAGCCTTGAAATCAGCATCAAGCCCTTGCTGGTGCACCGGATGAAGGGCCTCGGTTACCAGCACCCGACCTGGGGCCACGGCAAGTGGCATGGTGAACTGGTGATCGAGGGGGAAAGCTGGAGGGACGACGAACTGGATCCGCTGGCGCTGGAAAACATTCACATCCAGCAGGTTGTGGTGGCCACCAGCGGTGACCGGGTAGGGCACGGCGTGCTGGAACAGATGCACATCGGGCCGTCCACCCGGCTGGGTTTCGACGACTGGTTTGACGGCGCCAAATAGACGGCCGGGCGTCAGCAGCAGTCGCTTGCACTCGCAGCGGTTGCCTGCTCGCCGAAGGGGTCGCTGCCGGCGCAGCCCGGGAATCGTCCGAAGTGGGTATCCCAGTTGCCGATAAAGTCAAAATGGGGCCGGAACCTGCTCTGTTCCAGCATCAGCCAGGTGTTGCCACAGACCGGGAATACCCGGCCGGTTTCCAGCCGGTGGTCGGCGTCCAGGACGAAAGCTCCCGGGTGCTCCGGGATGTTGCCGCGATAGACCACCGCCTGGCCGTAGTCCTCACAGGCGGGCTCCAGTCGCTCGATTTTGAACAGCCGGCAGGTGACGGAACTGAAGCGCACCTCCCCGAGTTTCAGGGCCAGCGCCTCGTCCTCCACCGCGATGGGCGCGTGTTCCACGGTGCGCGGGTCGCGGAAACCGCAGGACCTGGCCAGGTGCAGGAAGTCAGGCCAGTAGAGGGCACCGCCCAGGCATTCCCCGTACAGCACCGGGTCCTCGCGCAGGGGCGGCGGCAGACGGCGGTCGGCGTACACGTCTGAAAAATACAGTTCACCACCCGGCTTCAATACCCGGTAGGCCTCTCGCAGCACCGCTTCCTTGTCCTGGCACAGGTTGATCACGCAATTGGAGACGATCAGGTCGTAGCTGTCGTCCTCGAGCCCCAGCGCCCCGAGGTCCTCCAGGTAACCGTGCAGGAACTCCGTGTTGGCCTGTCGGTAACCGAAGGCCAGTCGGTGGTAATCCACGTGCCGCCGCGCTACCGCCAGTTGTTCCTCGGTCATGTCCACCCCGGTGACGAAGCCCGCTTCCCCCACCAGCGCCGCCAGGGTGTAGGCGTCCCGGCCAGACCCGGAGCCAAGGTCCAGCACCCGCAGGCCGTTCAGCCCCGCGGGCGCTACCAGGCCGCAGCCATAATACCGGGACAGGACCTCGTCATGAATCAGGTCCAGGATGTCCCGGATACGCGCCGGGGGCGGGGCCATCGTACAGCAGGCATTCGTTTTCAGGTCCTGGCTGCCAGTCAGGGTTTTTCCGTAGTAATCCTTGACGCTGTCGAGCATGGGGTGGTTTCCTATTCGAAGTTGTTCGGGGCGTGAACTGCAGTGGGAACTTAAGTATGTTGTTGAAGTTGGTCAAGTGGCTGTTGCTGCTGGTCGTGCTGGCAGTGGTTGCCGGGTTGGGCTCTGCCTGGTACGTCGGCGCCTGGCACCTGATCTTTCCCAGCCACTCCCACGACGTCGAGGAACCGCTGTTGCCAACCCATCTCGGGTCACCTGCCATTCTCGTATTCAGCAAGACCAATGGCTTCCGGCACAAGGAGGCCATCGATGCGGGCCAGACCGCCCTGCGGGAGATCGCCCTGGAGGCGGGCTGGGACTATATGTTCACCGAGAATGGCGCGGTGTTCAACGAACGGCAACTGGCCCGGTTCCGGGCCGTGGTATTTCTCAACGCCAGCGGGGATATGCTCAGTGAGCCCCAGGAGCAGGTATTCCAGCGCTGGTTCGAGGCCGGCGGTGGCTGGGTCGGGGTTCACGCTGCGGGGGACGATTCGCACCGGGACTGGCGCTGGTACATGGACAATCTGATCGGGGTCGATTTCACCGCCCATACCATGGGACCGCAGTTCCAGCGGGCTACCGTGGTCACCGAGGCGCACGAGCACCCGGTCAACAGCGGTATGCCCAATGTCTGGGAACACGAGGAGGAGTGGTACTCGTGGGAGGGAAGCCCGCGGGGGCTGGGTTTCCAGGTCCTGGCCGTGGTGGACGAGGACTCCTACACCCCGGAGCAGAGAATGTTTGGTCGCGAGCGCGACCTGAGAATGGGCGACCACCCCATCACCTGGAGCCACTGCGTGGCTGCCGGTCGCGCGGTTTACACCGCCGTCGGTCACCAGGGCGCGGCCTTTTCGAAACCGGAGATACGACGGCTGTTGCACAACAGCCTGGGCTGGGTAATGGGACAGACCGGCGACGGCTGCGCGGCGCCCTGAGCGCGGCCCCGCCAGTGGCCTCCCCGATGGCGGGCCCCCGATGGCGGGCCCCCCCGATGGCGGGCCCTGGTGCTACAGCTTGATCAGTTCGGTCTCCAGCGGCGGGATCGCCTCCTCGGCCAGCTGGAAACGCCAGAACATGATGCCGTAGGGGCGCCCCTCGGTGTCCAGCCAGTTGGGCCTGCCCGGGTCGCGGTGAGCCAGCACAATCTCGAAGTTACCCTGCTCATCCTGCGCCGTCTGGGCCCGGTTCAGCGAGGTGCGCCGGGTCTCATAGTCGAAGGTTTGCAGGAAGCGGTTGAACAGCACCAGGTTGGCAAAGCGGCAACGTGGAAACCGGCCGCGGATGAGTAGTGCCTGGTCCGGCTGCAGGACAAAGGGGGCCATGGCGTAGACATTGTCCCGCGCCGCGTAGTTGATCGCCAGGTTGCTGTCGTCCTGCACGGGCGGATTGAAGCGGTTCGGTACCCGGGATACCCAGTGGGGACTGTTGTCGCTGTTGAACGCCACCACATTGGCCTCGACGAAACGTTGCACGCGACGGATGCCGGCGGCGATGGTCGCGTCGTCAGGTGCGGGTCTCGGAGGTGCGGGGTCCAGGTTCTCGATCGCGATGGGGATGTTGTGCAGCGGGTCGTTGTTGATACTGACTTGCCGCTCGTAATAGTGTCGGGTGGTCAGGCTGGCGGCCCCCGGCGTGAGTTGCAGCCAGTTGCCGGGTTCCTTCTGTGGACTCAGGACGATCTCGTAGTTGCCGTCGGCATCGGCTTCGAATTCGCTGTCGTTGATCACCGAGCCTATCCCGCTGCTGCCCTCGGCATTGCCGCTCAATTCCACCGTGAAGCTGGTGTAGGTCGCTCCCGCCAGGTTGCCGCGAATCCGGTAGCGGTGCTGATCGTCGATCACCGCTGAAAAGTAGCGCGCGTCCGGGTTGTCTCCCAGCATCTTCTTGTGTGGATCGATATAGGAGGTGAAGAACGGCCGGGCCGGGTCGGCTTCCAGCCAGGCGTGCAGGGCATGCAGGAGCACATGCAGCATGACCCGCCGCGCCTCGGCGTAGTCCCGGGGAGTTTGCAGTTTGAACTCAGGCCCGGCAAAGCGCTGCTCGATAGCATCCAGCGCCTGTTGCAGGTCAGACAGTGCCCGGGCAGCTTCGCTCTGCGGTGCGGGTGGCGAGGTGGCCAGCGCGGGGCCGATCACGCTACCGGCCACGCCCGCGAGCACGCCGCCCTTGAGAAGATCCCTGCGCTGCATGATAAATCCTCTTGTACGGTTCCGGCGTCAGTCGTCGAAGGGTGGCCGCTGACCGCTGCAAAGCACATCGGTTACCAGCTCGGTATCCATGTACTCTGTGAGGTTGAGCAACTTGCCGTCGCGGAATTCAAACAGGAAATGGTACTGGTTGTTATAGGTTTTGCCCGAGATATGCTCGCCCAGGCAGCTCGCTTCCACCGCCACTTTCTCGCCTTCGGCCACCATGTCCTGGACGGTAAAGGTCAATCCCCGGGGGAAGACGTCCATGATGCCGGCCACCGAGGCGGCGATACCGTCCTTGCCCGTGGTGCCCGATATCAGCGTGTCGCCCATGGTGGTGACGGCGCCGTCGTCAGCGTAGGCGTTAACCACGTGTTCAACGTCGCCTTTGCTCAGCGCCTTGAAAAACGCCGTGACCGACGCCTTGTTTTGCTCGGTGGTGCTCATTCTTGCTACTCTCCGAAAAGGAGCCCGTAAGCATCCATCTTAGTGACCGGGCCGGGCCGCGCCAGCGGCATGGTTCAGATATCTGTAATATGACGAATACTTTGATTGTGGCCGACAACCACGAAGCCCTGGCAGCGCCGATACAAGCGGCAGAGCTGCCCGACCTCGAGCTGCATTGCGCCGGCGATGCCGATGCCGCGAAGGCATATTGTGCCGCTGCAGAGGTCCTGTTCGGCGCCCCGGATCTACTCGTGCCGCTGCTGCCTCTTTGTCCCCGCTTGCGCTGGGTTCAGTCCACCTGGGCCGGGGTCACGCCGCTGGTGTCCACCGGGCGACGCGATTACCTGCTGACCGGGGTGAAAGGGATATTCGGGCCCCTGATGGCGGAGTACGTCATCGGCTGGCTGCTGGCCTTCGAGCGCCGCATTCTCGAACGCGCGGCGCACCGCAGCTGGGACGACAGTCCGGACCCGGGGCTGGCCGGCCAGACCGTCGGCATCATGGGTACTGGCTCCATCGGCGCCCGGGTGGCCGAGAGCTGCCGCCACTTCGGCCTGCGCGTTCACGGGCTGAATTCCGATGGACGGGCGGTGCCCGGCTTTGCGCGGTGTTTCGCTCCTGCCGAGCGTATGGAATTTGCCCAGGGACTGGATTACCTGGTCGTCCTGTTGCCGCAGGTCGGCAGTACCAACGGTCTGGTCGACGCCGACCTGTTACAGCGCCTGCAACCCGGGGCGCTGCTGATCAACGGGGGTCGCGGCAACAGCATCGACCAGCAGGCGCTGCTGGCGGCGCTGGACTCTGGCCGCTTGCGGGCAGCGGTGCTCGATGTCCTGCCCGAGGAGCCCCTGCCGCCGGGCAGTCCCCTGTGGCAGGTGCCCAATTTGTATCTCACCTCACACACCGCGGCCCCTACGCATCCCGCGGCCGTGGTGGAGATATTCATCGACAACTACCGCCGGTTTGCTGCCGGACAGGCCCTGCGCAACCTGGTCGATTTCAACAAAGGTTACTGACTCGACCGGACGGCACGGCGAAAGGAGCCCAGCCCATGACCAATCTTCTCGCCAGGCTTATAGCCCCGATCATGCTGACCCTCGCACTGTCGGCGCAGGCAGGAGATCCGCAGCCGGATGCAAAGTACCCGCCGGCGGCTGCCGAGGTCGTGATCGAGAGCCACGGCGCTCGCCTGCCCGGGCTGATGTACCTGGCCGACGGCCCCGGGCCCCATCCGACCGTGCTCCTGTTGCACGGCATCCCCGGTAACGAGCGCAACCTGGATATCGCCCAGGAATTGCGCCGGGCCGGCTTCAATACGCTGTTTTTCAGCTATCGCGGTGCCTGGGGCTCCGAGGGCGAGTACTCGGTGCCGCACCTGGCCGAGGATGCGCTGGCGGCACTGGCTTTCCTGCGTGAGGAGGGCAGGGCCGCCAGGCTGCGGGTCGATGCCGACCGGCTGGCCCTGCTGGGCCATTCCCTGGGCGGCTACACCGCGCTGGCTGCGGCCAGCCGGGACAGTGAATTACCCTGTGTGGCGACCATGGCGGCCGCCGACCTGTCAGTCTACGCTGACGGTATCCGCGCCGGGCGGCCCGAGGCGCTGGATTTTCTCGCCTACGCCGACAGCCTGTTCATGCTGCGCGGCCTGAGCGGGGACAGCATGCGCCGTGACCTGCTGGATACGGCGCGGGAACAGCTGGACGTCAAGGGCTTCGGCCCGGCCCTGGCAGGGAAGTCGGTCCTGCTGGTCGCCGCCGCGAGCGATCAGGTGACGCCGCCGGCGCTGATGCACGAACCGGTGGTTGCAGCCTACCGGGGCGTGGACGGCCTGCGCTTGTCGTCGCATGTCCTGACCGGCGACCACTCCTTCTCCTGGTCGCGGCTGGAACTGACCCGGCTGATACGGGACTGGATGCTCGCGGAGTGCCGCTGAGGCATATTCGTCGACCGGCGCGGAAGCGTCTAGACTGGGATAGTCTGCCATAAGGAGAATCTGGTCATGGAAAACACACCACCATCCGTTCCAACCCCGGCGCCGCAGGTGAGCTCGGTGGCTACCGGGCGCGGCCTGTCCTGGCTGTCCGCGGGCTGGGAGCTGTTCATGAAGTCGCCGCTGATCTGGGTCGTCAATATCATCGTGGTCGCCGTCATTCTCATGGTGCTGGGCGCCATTCCCCTGATCGGGGTGGCAGCGAATATACTCAGCCCGGTGTTCGGCGCTGGCCTGGTCATGGCCTGCCGTGACCAGGAGCTGGGTCGCGACCTGACCGTGCCCCAGGTGTTTGCCGGCTTCAGTTACCGCACCTCGTCCCTGATCGGGGCCGGCCTGTTGGGCCTGGGACTGTCGCTGGGCGTGGTGATCCTGCTGGCTGTGGTCGGCATGGTCCTGGGGGTGAGCGCGGAGATGTCGGATACCGCCGAGCAGGCCGGCCCGGTCCTCCTGCTGCTGATGCTGGTGGGCCTGGCCTTGTTCGTGCCCATCGCCATGGCCATGTGGTTTGCCCCGGCGCTGCTGGCGTTCAACGAGAACATGGGAGTGGTGGAATCCTTCAAGACCAGTTTCGCCGGGTGCATGGCCAATATCATGCCGTTCCTGGTGTACGGGCTGTTGCTGATGGTGGCGGGTTTCGTGGCGACCATCCCCCTGGGACTGGGCTGGCTGGTGCTGGCGCCGGTGATGGTGGCGGCGAACTACCAGGCGTACAAGGAAATCTTCGCCGGTGGGGAAACACCGGCCTGAGCGTCAGGCCGGCAAGGCCTGCGCGCGGTAATCCCTGATCACGGCGAGAAAGACCTCGCCGTATTTGCCCAGTTTGCGATCGCCGACGCCGCTGAGCCGGCCGAACTGTTGCAGGGTCGCCGGCTGTATGGCGCACATCTCCTGCAGGGTGCGGTCGTGGAAGATCACGTAGGGCGGCACCCCCTGCTCCTCGGCCAGTTCCCGGCGGCGTTCCCGCAGGGCTTCCCACAGGCCGATGTCAAGATCCGGCGGCAGGGGCTGGCGGGTGGTCTGCTTCGCCGTCCTGCGCGCGCTGTCCCGGCGCAGGTCGATGCGCTCCTCGCCGCGCAGTAGCGGCCGACATTTCTCCTCCAGACGCAGCGCGCCAAAGCCTTCCATATCCACGCTCAGATAGCCGCGGGCCACCAGTTGCCGGAAGACCGAACGCCACTGGTTGCTGTCCAGGTCCGCGCCGATCCCGTGCACCGGCAGGTGGTGGTGGTCGAACTGCAGGACCTTCTCTGTCTCGGCCCCGCGCAGAACATCCACCAGGTGGTTGACACCGAAGCGTTGGCCGGTGCGATAGACCACGCTCAGGGCTTTCTGCGCGGCCTCACTGCCATCCCAGGTGACCACGGGTTCCAGGCAGCTGTCGCAGTTGCCGCAGGGTTCGGCCAGGTGCTCGCCGAAGTAGGCCAGCAGGACCTGGCGCCGGCAGGTGGTGATCTCGCACAGGCCGAGCATGGCATTGAGCCGTTGCTGCTCCGCGCGCTTGTGCTCCTCGCTGCCCTGGGAATCGGCCATCATCTGGCGCAGCTTGATCACGTCCTGCAGGCCGTACACCAGCCAGGCGTCAGCCGGTTCGCCGTCGCGACCTGCGCGACCGGTTTCCTGGTAGTAGGACTCGATGGTTTTAGGCATGTCCAGGTGCGCCACGAAGCGTACGTCGGGTTTGTCGATGCCCATGCCGAAGGCGATGGTGGCGACCATGACCAGACCCTCCTCGCGCAGGAAGCGGGCCTGGTGATCAGCGCGCTGCTCGGCCGGCAGTCCGGCGTGATAGGGCAGGGCGCTGAAGCCCTGCTGTTGCAGCCAGCCGGCGGTTTCCTCGGTCTTGCGCCGCGACAGGCAGTACACGATGCCGGCGTCCTGCGGGTGCTCCTCCTGCAGGAATCGCAGCAATTGCTGGCGGGGGTTGTTCTTCAGCGTTATCCGGTAGCGAATATTGGGCCGGTCGAAACCGGCAATGAACTGGCGCGCCTCACCCAGGTCCAGGCGCTCCACGATCTCGCGCCGGGTGCGGCTGTCGGCGGTGGCGGTGAGCGCGATGCGCGGAATCCCCGGAAACCGTTCGTGCAGCAGGCTCAGGGCCAGGTAGTCGGAGCGGAAGTCGTGTCCCCACTGCGATACGCAATGGGCCTCGTCGATGGCAAAGAGTGCGAGGGGGGCGCGTTCCAGCAGCTCCAGGCAGCGGGTCTGGTTCAACCGCTCAGGGGCAATGTACAGCAGATCCAGTTCACCGGCCAACAGGTCGTTCTCGACCTGCCGCGCGGTACCCGGGTCGAGAGTGGAGTTGAGGTAGCTGGCCCGTATGCCCAGTTCGCGGAGCGCGCTGACCTGGTCCTGCATCAGGGCGATCAGGGGAGAGATCACCACGGCGCAGCCGGGCCGCACCAGCGCCGGCACCTGGTAACAGAGGGACTTGCCGCCCCCGGTGGGCATCAGGACCAGGGCGTCCCCGCCCCTGATAACGGTGTCGATGATATCGCCCTGGGGTGGTCGGAACGCGTCGTAGCCGAATACGGACTGCAGGATGTGGCGGGGGTCGGTCATGGCGCGGCAGTATACCCCACCTTCATTTCGGGAACTCGTAATTCGGGGACAGTTCACTTAATTCTGATCAGACCGTGCCAGACCTGTACAACATGCACGAATTAAGTGAACTGTCCCCGAAATGGGGTTACAGGCCGAAGGCTGCCCAGTCCGGTTCGTTCATCTCGGCCACGAAGCGCGAGTAATTCCAGGGCCAGCTGGCGGGAATGCCCTCGTCGTTGAGGTACCAGCTGTGACAGCCGCCGGTATACCAGATCGTCTTTTTGGCGGCCTCACCCCGCGCCTGTTCGAATTCATCCATGGCCTCCCGGCTGGGACAGATTTCGCTCGCCTCGCCCTTGCGCAGGCGTTCCAGCAGCTGGTCAATGTAGTGCCACTGGTGCTCGGCGATATCGATCAGGGAAAAATTGCCCACCGGACCATTGGGCCCGTTGAGCATGAACAGGTTGGGAAAGTCCGGCAGGGAGATGGCCAGGTAGGCCCTGGGGCTTTTTGCCCACAGGTCCTCGAGGTCGGCGCCATTGCGCCCGGTAATGTTCATGGGCCGCATGAACGTGTCGGCGTGGAAGCCGGTGGCCAGCGCAATGAGGTCCAGCTCGTGCAGTTCCCCGTCGGCGGTCAGGATGCCGGTCTCCTCCACCCGCGCGATAGGCTCGGTGACCAGGCGCGAATCCGGGTGTTGTATGGCCCGGTAGTAATCGGGGGAGAAAATCAGGCGTTTGCACAGGGCCTTGTGGTCGGGGCGCAATTGTTCCCGCAGCACCGGGTCGGTCACGCTTTGTTCGAGATTTTCCAGGCAGGCCTGGGCGAGGAACTGGCCTCCCGGCGAATCCGGGTCGACAATCGCCTGGGTGTAGCGTTCCACGGAGTCATTGTATTCCTCGACGTTCATCTCCCGCGCGAGAGCTTCCGGCTCGGCGCGGAACAGCGCCCGCTCCTGTTCCGTGTACGGCGCATTCTCGGTCGGCATGATCCACTGCGGCGTGCGCACATAGTGCTCCAGCAGGGCGGCGCGGCCGGCCAGTGCGGAAATGATCTGGACCCCGGTGGAACCCATGCCGATGACGCCGATGCGGCGTCCGTCCAGTGCCGCGCTGTGGTCCCAGCGCGCGCTGTGAAACAGGTCGCCGCGGAACCGGTCCAGGCCTTCGATATGCGGGTAGCGGGGCTTGTGCAGCACCCCGGTGGCGGCGATGAGCACGTCCGCGCTGTCCCGGTGACCGCTGGCGAACTCCAGCTGCCAGCGCCCGTCGCGGTAGTGGGCTGCGGTTGCCTCTTCGTTGAAACGGAGCAGCTTGTCGATACCGTACTTGCGGCAGGTGCGCTCAAAATAGTCCTGGATTTCCTGCCCCGGGGGAAAGTGCCGGGTCCAGTCCGGGTTGCGTTCGAAAGAATACGTGTAGTGGTGGGAGGGCACGTCGCAGGTCAGGCCCGGGTAGGTGTTCTCGCGCCAGGTGCCCCCGATGCGGTCCGCTTTCTCGTAAATGCGGATTTGCCGGTAGCCGCGTTCCTGAAGCTTGATGCCGGCCAGGATGCCCGCCATACCGGCGCCCAGCACGATGACTTCCAGATTACGTTCAGGCATTTCTGGTCTCCGGGGCGGCTAGCGGCAGGTAGAACTGCTCGTACCAGCGCCGCAGTTTGTTGACCGGACCGTCGCCATCACAGAGGATGGGGTCGGGCTGGTAGATCTTGTCCTTCCAGATTTCCACGTCCTGGCCGAAGGCGGCGTGGGCGGTCTTGGGATACATCTGCAGAAAATCGTCCGGTAGCGGCCTGTCGTCCAGGCTGGCCATGATAACCCCCGAGCAGAGATCGAGTTCCTCCTGGTTGACCGGCACGTGGTAGTTGACCCACCAGCTCCTGTAGCTGAGTTCCGGGCCGCGCATTTCAGTGTAGTAGTACATGATCGACGGACCATGGTAGGTGGCGTCGCCCCAGGCGTCCGAGTCGGCGCTGACGCGGTCGTCGCGCACCGCCCCGAAGTCGAAATCCAGCCCGGGAGGGACGATCATCCGGTTGTGCGCCTCGGTCTTGACCCGCGATACCTGGGTCACCGTGCGCTCGCCGAAAGTGTTTTCGAAGGACTGCACCGTGCCGCCGTGGACGTGGGGGAAGTGGGCGATATCGACGATATTCTCGATCACGTCGCAAGCTTTGGCGCGAATACGTGAGCGATAGAACTGCCAGTCGCCCCAGCCCTCCGGGCCCCAGTCATCGATATCGGGCAGGTAGTCTTCCGGGGGGTTGCCCTGGGGGTCGTACCACAGGGCGATAAAGCCACTCTTTTCCTGCACCGGCCAACCCTTCAGGGCGTTGATTGCCCGGGGCGGGATTTTTTTCGCGTAGGGAATATCCACGCACTGCCCGTCCGGGGCGAAGGTCCAGCCGTGAAAGGGGCAGGCGATATTGTCGCCCAGCAGGCGGCCACCGCCACTCGCCAGGTTGGCGCCCAGGTGCGGACAATGGGCGTCGAGTACCGCGACCCGGCCCGATTCGGCCCGGTAGATAACGAAATCATGGTCGAAATAGTGCAGGGTTTTGACCTCGCCCGCGGCCAGTTCACTGGAAAACAGCAAAATATGCCAGCCCCGGGCATAGCTGCCCGGTTCGAGGTAGGCGTAGTGATGTTCAGGCATCTGTTGAGCCCTCCCTGTGGTCGCCACTGATGGCGTGCTGTGCGGCGATATAGCCGAAAGTCATGGCCGAGGCGATGGTGGCGCCGGCCCCGGGATAGCTGTCGCCCATGACCGCGGCGCTGGTGTTCCCCGCGGCGTACAGACCCGGGATAGCCCGGCCCTGCTGGTCCAGCACCCGGGCATATTCGTCGCAGTCCAGGCCGCCCTTGGTATCGAGATCTCCCGGGTCGCAGCGAAAGGCGTAGAAGGGAGCCTGTTCCAGTGGTGCCAGCGAGGGGTTGGGCCTGACCCGCTGGTCGGCATAGTAACGGTCGTGCAGGCTGGCGCCGCGATCGAATTCGGGATCCTCACCGCGGCGCGCGTGTTCGTTGAAATCCTTTACGGTCTGTTCCAGTGCCGCGCCGTCGATAGCGATTTTCCGCGCCAGTTCCGCCAGGCTGTCGGCCCGGGTCAACAGGCCGCTCTCGAAATAACCCGGGGGTATCTTGCTGTCGTTGGCAACGCTGCCCGGTTTGATATGCCCCAGGGCGTACTTGCGCCGGTAGTTGGCGTCGAACACGAGGTAGCAGGGGATGGCTCCCTCGCCCCGCGCCTCACTGGCGTACTGGTCCTTGACCACGTCTTCGTAGGGCTGTGCCTCGTTGGTGAAACGCCTGCCCAGTCGATTGACCATGATAGAGCCGGGGTTGGACTTGCCCGAGATCAGTGCCAGCACCCTGCCGTCGGGAATGGTGTAGGAGGGCGACCACCAGGCACAGTCCATAAAATCCAGCCGTGCCCCCAGTTCGAGCCCCATGCTGATGCCATCGCCGGTGGCCCCCGGACTGGCGGCGGTCCAGTCCGATCCGGTGGGTGGATGCTGGTACTGGCGGCGCATCTCGGCGTTCTGGGAAAAACCGCCGGTGGCCAGCAGTACGCCCCGGCGCGCGCCTATGCGCAGGCTGCGTCCCTCGTATTCGACCACTGCACCGCCGACCCGCCCATCGCGGTGTATTAGCTCCCGCATGGGCGCATTCAGCCACACGGGAATATCCCGGTCCTGCAGGGAGCGCCGCAACTTGGCCACCAGGGCCGGCCCCAGAGTAAGTCGCCGGTCGGGCTGCCGTTTCAGGCGCGCCGGCAGGTCCAGCAGGTAGCGCAGGTACAGCTTCAGCACCAGCAGATAGCTGCCGGCGTTCAGTTTCTCCAGTTCACGGCCCTCGGGCACCGTGATGTTGAATGGCAGCAGCAGCCCGTCGTAGTGACCGTAGCGGATATGGGCGGCCTCGGAGCCCAGCGCCCTGAGGCTGATGACCCCCGGGTCCATGGAACGGCCGCCGGACTTGTAGCCCGGCACGGTCTCGTAGTAGTCCATGTAGCTCGGCAGGGGGCTGTAGTCCACGTGACTGTGGGTCATCATGAAGCGAAGCATTTCCGGGGCCCGCTCCGCGAAAGCCTTCAGCCGCGCCTCGCTGACACTGCCGCCGATCAGGCCGCGCAGATACGCGTAGCCCTCCGCCACACTGTCCTCAAGTCCCCACTCCGGCAGGCGGTGGTTGCCGGGAATCCATGCCACGCCACCGGATTTGGCGGTGGTCCCGCCATACACCGGCTCTTTCTCGACCACCAGTACCGAGGCGCCCAGTTCCCCGGCGGTGATCGCCGCGGTCATGCCAGCGGCGCCGGCCCCCGCCACCAGCCAGTCCACTTCCTGGTCGAACCCGGCCTGCCCTGTCATCCTGTCATTTACCGCGTGTCGTTATTCTCATTCCCGGTCAGTGTGGCAGCGCCCCTCGACGCCCACCAGTGCCAGGGGCAAAAGCCCGCCTGCGGTTCAATAATGCGGCCCTGCCATTTGACCGCGGGCGGGTGGGGCCATACCGTGCAGTTTTCAGCGGAGAATGCCATGCAGGCGCTACACGACAAGACGGCGGTGATCACGGGCGCGGGATCGGGTATCGGCGAGGGTATCGCAATGGCCTGTGCCGGCGCCGGGATGAATGTGGTGATTGCCGACCTGGATCTGGCCGCTGCGGAGAAGGTGGCGGCGGACCTGGCCGCCCAGGGGACGAACACCCTGGCGGTGGCGGTGGATGTTTCCGATTTCGATGCGGTCTGCGCCCTGCGGGACCAGGCGGTGGCGCGCTTCGGTACCGTGCATCTGGTTTGCAACAATGCCGGGGTCTGGATCGGCGCCACCATGGCCGAAGCGGATATCCGTGACTGGCAATACCTGATCAACGTCAACCTGTGGGGCGTGATCCACGGCGTGAAGGCGTTCCTGCCGCTGCTGCTGGAGCAGGGCGAAGGTCACATCGTGAATACCGCGTCCATGGGCGGGCTGATTTCCGGCCCCCCCGAGGGCCTGTACTGCACCACCAAGTTTGCCATCGTCGGCCTGTCCGAGTCCCTGCTGATGGAGGTCGCGGACAAGGGCGTGGGCGTATCGGTGCTGTGTCCCGGACTGGTGAATACCCAGCTGATCACCCGCTCCGCCGCGCAGCGGCCGGCCCGCTGGGATTCCGGCATCGACCACGGCCAACCGGCCCCGGACGTGGCCCAGGGTATCTCGCCGCTGGCGGTGGGTGAGCAGGTGGTCGATGCGGTGCGTGAGGGGGGCTTCTACGTCATTACCCACGACGATTACCGCGATATCATCGCCATGCGCCACGAGGGTATTATCTCGGCCCTGGATGCCAGCGCCGCGCGCTATGGCTCCACCAGTGGCCGGTCGCGCTGAACGTTTTTCTGTTAGCGGAGTAAGGATAAAATGAATTTGACCTTTCCGGGTCTGTTGCTGGCCCTGCTGGCCCTGCCGGCCCTGGGGGCGCAGGACTACATGGAATCGCGCCAGCCCTGCCGTGAGCGCGATCCTCTGATGCGGCCTTTTTTTGGCGACCTGCACGTTCACACACGTTATTCACTGGACGCCAGTACCCAGTCGACCCGCACCACCCCCGACCAGGCCTACCGCTTCGCCCGCGGTGAGCGGGTAGGCATCCAGCCCTGGCGTCCCGACGGCAGCGCCATGCGTTCCCTGCAACTGCGCCGGCCGCTGGACTTCGCCATGGTCTCCGACCACGCCGAACTGATCGGTGAAGTGCACATGTGCAACACGCCCACGGTGGAAGGCTACGATTCCTGGCAGTGTATGGTGTACCGCAACTGGCCGCGCGGGGCCTACTACCTGTTCAATTACTTCTCCTCGGTGCGCGCCTCGCATCTCGGCATGTGCGGCGAGGGTGGCCGGTTGTGCCTCGAGGCAGCCAGGGCACCCTGGCAGGAGATGCAGGTGGCGGCGGAGCAGCATTACGATCGCAGTGCTGACTGTCGCTTCACCAGCTTCGTGGGCTACGAGTGGACCGGGGTGGAGCCGGAGACGACCGGCAACCTGCACCGCAACGTGGTGTTCCGCAACGAGGTCGTCCCGGCGCTGCCGTTTTCCTACATCGATGGTCCCTCGGCGGACCAGCTGTGGCAGGCTCTGGACCGGGACTGCAACCGATCCGGCAGTGCCTGCGGGGCGCTGGCCATCCCCCACAACTCCAATCTCTCCGCGGGTTTCATGTTCAGTGGCCGGGCGGAGGACGGCAGCGCGATGACGGCGGAATACGCCAGATTGCGCCAGCGGATGGAGCCGGTGGCCGAAATCATGCAGCACAAGGGCGCCTCCGAATGCTATTTCAAGCAGGGTGTTACCCGCGATGAGTTGTGCGCCTTCGAACAGCAGCCCACGGACAACATCGGGGTAGGCGAGGGTACACCGCGACCGGACACCGGTTTCCTGCGGCCGGCACTCAGTGACGGCCTGGCTTTGCAGGATCAACTGGGCGTCAACCCCTACCGCCTCGGTTTTATCGCCAGTACCGACACCCACCTGGGAACGCCCGGCGCAGCGGAGGAGGATCGATTCCTGGGCCACGGCGGAGCGGGTATGCCGGCGGGGGAGGACGTACCGCCCGGCCTGCCGGATAAACTGGAATACAATCCCGGCGGCCTGGCGGTCGTGTGGGCGGAGGAGAACAACCGGACGGCGCTGTTTCGCGCGCTGCAGCGGCGCGAGACCTACGGTACCAGCGGGCCGCGTATCGTCAGCCGCTTCTTCGCCGGTTGGGAGTACCCTGAGGATCTGTGTGCGGCACCGGACGCCATTGCCCGGGCCTACGATGGCGGCGTGCCCATGGGGGGGCAGCTGGTCGCGCGACCCGCGGGTAGTCCCAGGTTCCTGGTCATGGCCAGCCAGGACCCCGGTACCCCGGACGCACCCGGGTTGCCCCTGCAGCGGCTGCAACTGGTCAAGGGCTGGGTGGACGAACACGGCCAGTCGATGGAGCGGGTGGTGGATATTGCCGGATCGGCGGACAATGGTGCGAGAGTGGATACCGCCACCTGCGAGACCAGCGGTAATGGCTTTGCAAGTATGTGCAAGGTATGGGTCGACGAGGATTATCGGCCCGACCAGCGGGCCTGGTATTACTCCCGCGTGGTGGAAAACCCGAGTTGCCGCTGGAGCCAGCGGATTTGCATCGCCCGGGGCGTGGACTGCGCCAATCCCGCGACCATCGGCGAGGGGCTGGAGGGGTGCTGCGCTCCCGAGCACCGGCCGGTGGTGCAGGAGCGCGCCTGGTCTTCACCGATCTGGATCGAGCCGGCGACTTGAGCGTGTTGGCTGATCAGCCCTGAAGACGTCTGACCCGATCCCCGGGCCCGGTACAGCGACCTTGTGATGGCCGGTCTCTTACGCGTATCCTTCCCCTTTATAACGACTACAAGACCCGCCGCTGCATGATCGACCAGATAATTATTTCCTGCCTGTTCCTGGGCTTGCTGGCGAGCCTTATCTTTACGGATTGGCCGCCGGTCTGGGTGTTCTGCGGCAGCATGCTGACGGCCTACCTGGTGGGCCTGGTAGACACGGCGGAAGTCCTGGCCAAGAGCTCCAACACGGGGCTGATTACCCTGGTGCTGCTGATCCTGGTCTCGGTGGGACTGGAAAAGCTGCACTGGCTCAACCGGTTGTCGGGAAAACTGGTCAACCAGCACTACGGCATCAGCCTGTTCCGCCTGGGCGCGGTGACCGCGCTGTTCTCGGCCTTCGTCAACAATACTGCGGTGGTGGCGACACTGGCCCATACCGTGCGCAGCAATCGCTACCACCATGCCTCGCGGCTGTTGCTGCCCCTGTCCTATGCCGCCATCCTCGGGGGCACCATGACCCTGATCGGTACCTCCACCAACCTGATCGTGTCCAGCTTCCTCGAGGACGCCACCGGGGCGGGACTGGCGTTCTTCGATTTCTTCCAGATCGGTGCCAGCGCGACCGTGCTGGGCCTGCTGGTCATGTTTCTCAGCTCGCGCCTGCTGCCGGCCAACGGCATGGAGCAGATCGATATCAACGAGTACCTGATCGAGGCCGAAGTGCTGCCGGAGTCGGAGTTGGCGGGCAAGACCATCGCCCAGAACAAGCTGCGTGACCTGGAGGACCTGTTCCTGGTGGAGATCGTGCGGGACGAGCACCTGATTTCGCCGGTAGCGCCGCACGAGTATATCGAGCCTGGCGACAAGCTGATTTTTTCCGGCGATATCAAACGCCTGGCTGACCTGGAGAGCATCCGCGGCCTGCAACTGTTCGCAGTGGAAGAGGGCCTGCTGCGGGAGAACCTGACCGAGGTGATCGTCATGCCCAATGCGGCAATCGAGGGCAAGACGGTCAAGGAAAGTGGCTTCCGCTCCATGTTTGACGCCGCCGTGGTCGGCATGCGGCGCGGCGGCAAGCGCCTGTCGGGCAAGCTGGGTAACATCACCATACAGGCCGGCGACAGCATGATGCTGGCGGTGGGACCGGATTTCAACGATCGCAAGAACCTCGACAAGAATTTCGTGGTAGTGGATGACTCGGTGGACGCGGGCCAGGTGACGCCGCTCCAGAATCTCGTCATACCCCTGGCCCTGCTGGCGGTGGTGGTGGCTGCCTCGTTGAATGTCCTGCCGCTGGTGAAAGGGCTGGCACTGTTGTTGGCGGCGTTGCTCGTGATGGGCGTGGTGCGCGGTTCAGAACTCCGCCGCCGCTTTCCCTTCGAGGTCTGGCTCATCATCGCCTCCGCGCTCACCCTGTCCCAGGCCCTGAACAATTCCGGCCTGACCGCGGTCCTGGCCAACTTCCTGCACGAGAACCTGGCGGCCTGGGGCCCCCACGCGGCCCTGGTCGGCATCTACCTGGGCACCCTGCTGCTGACCGAGCTGATGACGAACAACGCGGCGGCTGCGCTGGCCTTCCCGATCGCCTATGGCCTGGCCGGCAGTTTCGGCCTGGACCCGATGCCGTTCGTGCTCGCCGTGGCGTTTGGCGCCAGTGCCAGTTTCCTGACACCCTATGGCTACACCACCAACCTGATGGTGCAGAACCTGGGAGGCTATCAGTTGCGGGACTATTTCCGCGCCGGGCTGCCACTGTCCGTGACTTACTCCGTGGTGGTCCTGTACCTGCTGCCCCGCGTATACCCCTTTTAGCCCGGTTCCGATTATCCGGGCTTGGCTATACTGCAAATCAACAAATAACAATCTGGAACGAATTGAGGATAAGTCCATGATTTCCATGCCCGCCATGCTTGAACGCGCCGCCCGCCTGAATCCCGACGGCAACTGTACGCGCTGTGGTGGCCGCGCCCGCAGCTGGAGTGAGGTTCAGGGTCGGGTCGCCCGGCTGGCGGCGGCGCTGCAGGCCACCGGCCTGGAACCCGGGGAGCGCGTGGCCATCCTGAGCCTGAACAGCGACCGCTACCTCGAGACCACCTTCGCCGTCGGTTGGGCGGGGTACTGCGTGGTGCCGCTGAACACCCGCTGGGCGCTGCCGGAGAACGAATACGCCCTGAACGACTCCGGTTCCCGGATACTGCTGTTCGATGACGCCTTTGCCGGGCAGGCGAGCGACCTGCTGCGCCAGGTCGAGTCGCTGGACACCGGTGTGTACATGGGCGATGGCGAGGCGCCGGAGGGATCCCTGGACTACGAAGCGCTGATTGCCGATAGCGAGGCGGTTCCCGCCTCAGACCGGGGGGACGGCGACATGGCGGGTATTTTCTACACCGGCGGCACCACCGGTTTCCCCAAGGGCGTCATGCAATCGCACCACGCGCTGTGGGCCAGTGCCCTGGGAGGCTTGCCCGCCTTCAACATGACCCGGGATGCCACCTACCTGCACGTCGCGCCCATGTTCCATATGGCCGACTTTGCCGGCTCCATGGGCACCACCCTGATGGCGGCCAGTCATACCATGCTGCCGGGCTTCGAGCCCGGTGAGGTGCTGCGGACCCTGGGCGAGCAGGGCATCACCCACGTTCTGCTGGTGCCGGCTATGATCAAGATGCTGCTCAACCATCCCGACGCGGACCTGGCGGAGAGCGCGCCGCTGCAGCAGATCTTGTACGGCGCCTCGCCCATGCCCGCGGCGACGCTGCTGGAGTGCCAGCGACGCTGGCCCAGCGTCGATCTGGTACAGGCCTATGGCCAGACTGAACTCGCGCCGATCGCCACCATGTTGTCCGCGGCCGATCACCGCGTGGGGGGCGAACGGCTCAAGTCCGCGGGTCGGCCCACTGCGATCAATGACATCCGCATTGTCGGCGTCGACGGCGAGGACCTGCCCCGCGGCCAGTCGGGAGAGATCGCAGTGCGCGGCCCGCACACGATGATAGGGTACTGGAACAAACCGGCGGAGACCGATAATACCCTGGTGGACGGCTGGGTGTTCACCGGCGACGCGGGCTACTTCGACGAGGATGGTTTTCTGTACATTGTCGACCGGGTCAAGGACATGGTGGTCACCGGTGGCGAAAACGTTTTTACCACCGAGGTAGAGAATGCGCTGATCAGCCACGAGGCGGTACAGGACGTGGCGGTGATCGGCATACCGCACGAGGAATGGGGTGAGGCGGTCCACGCGATCGTCATCTTTCACGCCGGGCAGTCCGCGACGGAGCAGGAACTGAACGATCACTGCCGGCAGCGCATCGCCGGTTACAAGCTGCCCAAGGGCTACACCTTCCGCGAGGAGCCCCTGCCCCTGTCCGGCGCTGGCAAGGTGCTGAAAACCGAGTTGCGCAAGCCGTTCTGGGAGGGCCGCGATCGCCAGGTAGCCGGGTAGCCCTGCGCCGCGTCCTTCAGAGCAGGCCGTCCGGCGGCGCCGGTCGCGCGCGCTGCTCGTAGAGAATGGCCTTTGCTCGATCGAGATCTTCCTGGCTGAGCTGGGAATAATCCTGCACCCAGTCCGATCCCACCGCCATGCCCCGCTGCAGGGCGGGTCGCGCGGCCAGCTCGCTCAGCCACCGCGCCACGTAGGGAAATTCCCCGATGTCCTGGCCATAGTTTTCCCAGGGCGCGGCCCAGGGGTAGCAGGCCATGTCCGCAATGGTGTACTCGTCGCCGGCCAGGTAGCGGCGATCGTACAGGCGGTTGTTGAGGACGCCGAAGATCCGGTTCACCTCGTTGTCGAACCGTCGCAGGGCGTAGCTCTGGTCTCCCTCGCTGTCTTTCAGGCGGCGAAAATGCCCCAGTTCACCGGTCTTGGGCCCCTGGTTGGCCATCTGCCACATGATCCACTGGTATACCTCGTATTTGCCCGCCAGGTCGGTGGGGCAGAACCTGCCACTCAGTTCCGCGATGTACATCATGCAGGCGCCCGACTCGAACACCGAGATAGCCTCTCCGCCGCCAGGGGGATTCCGGTCGACGATGGCGGGCATGCGGTTGTTGGGACTGATCCGGATAAACTCCTCGGAGAACTGTTCCCCGGTGCCGATGCTGCAGGGCACGATCTCGTACTCCAGCCCGCACTCCTCCAGGGCGATGGTGACTTTCTTGCCGTTGGGGGTGGGCCAGTAATGGACTTCGATCATGAATCCTCCGGGGTTTCCAGGCTGAAGGCGAGGTAGTGGTCACCGCTGGGTGTACCGAGCTTGCCGCCGCTGCAGGTGATCACTATATACTGCCTGCCCCGGTGCAGGTAAGTGGCGGGGGTGGCATAGCCTGCCGCGGGCAGGGGATACTGCCACAGCAGGCTGCCGTCGTCCTTGTCGAATATGCGCAGCATGCCGTCGGAACTGGCCGCGATTATCAGCAGGCCGCCTGCCGTGACCACCGGACCGCCGAAATTACGGGTGCCCGTGGGCGGCACGCCCTCCGCCGTGAGCTCGGCATATTCGCCCAGGGGCACCTGCCAGCGGCGCTTGCCGTCGGCCAGGCTGATGGCGGTCAGCGTGCCCCACGGTGGTTTCACCGCAGGGTAGAAACGGTCGTCGACAAAATCGTTATAGCCCGCAAACACGTAGGCCGTCTCGGTGTCGCCATCCCCGGAGGTCGATGCCGCGCTGCTCAACTCGCCGCTGCTCAGGGCGAACAGGTAGTCCACCACGGCCTGCCGTTCGTGGTCGGGGAGGTGCTTGAAGGGCATCATGCGGCCCTTGCCCTCGCTGACGGTGATCGCCGCACGCCGCTTGTCCAGCCGCTTCTCCAGGCCCGCCAGGGGTGGTGCGTAGGGGTAGAAGCCCTGTAATTCCAGCCCGTGACACCCGCTGCACTGTTTGCGATAAACGAACTCACCCAGCCCCATGCTGTTGCCCCGGTCGACCTCCATCGCCTCCAGGTGGATGATGTGTGGCGCCTCCATGGCGTTGATGTAGTACAGGTTGGTGGTGGGGTCGAAGGCGCCGCCGCCCCAGTTGGCACCACCGTAAAAGCCCGGGAAGAGAATGGTTTTCTGCAGCCCGACCGGACGCATGTAGGCAAAGTCCCGGGCTGCATCGTATTGTGCCTGCAATTGCCGGTTCACCTCCGGGGAAATGTCACTGAGGTCTTCCCTGCGCAGGGCCTGCCGGGTAAAAGGCTCCGGCAGGGTTACCCGGGGCTGGGTGGGGTAAGCCTGTTCACCGGGCACCGTAGATGCCGGAACCGGCACCTCCTCTATCGGAAAAATCGGCTCACCGCTGTCGCGGTCCAGCAGGTACAGCACACCCTGTTTGGAGGCCTGGGCCAGTATGTCGCGTTGCCGGCCATCGAGCGTGACCGTGCCCAGCGTGGGAGCGGAACTCAGGTCCCGGTCCCAGAGGTCATGATGCACGACCTGGTAGTGCCAGAGACGCTTGCCCGTGCGCGCCTCCAGGGCAATGATACTGTTGCCGAACAGGTTCGCGCCGTGGCGTCCGGAACCGTCGAAATCCGGGGTAGGTGAACCGGTGGGCACGTACACCACGGCTCGCTCCGGGTCCAGGCTCATGCCGGCCCAGGCATTGGCGCCACCGGCGGTCCGCCAGGCGCCCTCCGGCCAGCTATCGTGACCAAATTCACCGGGATGGGGAATGGTGTGGAACTGCCAGACCAGCGCACCGCTCTGCACGTCATAGGCGCGAATGTCGCCTGGGGCGGCGCCGGCCGTTTCCGTTACTGCCGAGCCCATGATGATCAGGTTCTCGAACACCACCCCGGGGGAGGGCGCGTTGATACTGACGGTGTCCGGATCGCGACCCAGGCCGCGGCGCAGGTCAACCCTGCCGCGCTCACCGAAGGACGTGATGAGCTTTCCGCTGATGGCGTCCAGGGCCATCAGGTAGTGACCGCTCGTGAACAGGATGCGGCTGCCGGATTCGCCGCGCCAGAAGCTCAGGCCGCGCATATTGGACATTCCGACGTGCTCCAGCGGCGGGTCGTAACGCCACAGTTCCCGGCCCGTTCCGGCGTCCAGGGCGAATACGTTATACAGTGGATTGCGACCGTACAGGATGCCGTCAACCACGATTGGATTCACCTGCAGTTCGGAACTGGCGGGCAACCGGGCCCCGGCCGCGCTGGCATAGACCCAGGCTGGCTGCAGCCGTGACAGGTTGTCGCGATTGATCTGGTCCAGGCTGGAATAGTGGCTGTTGCCGGGGTCGCCGCCGTAGCTCTGCCAGCCGAGGTAATCCTGGCCGTCCACGAGGGGCGACAGAAGCGTGAGTACCGCGGCGCAGACGGACAGCAGGCCGCGGATTGTGCGGGTTCTGTGCAACTCAGCGCACCGCGCCACCGCCGTCCACCGACAGCAGCTGTCCGGTGATGAAAGAGGCCCGGTCGCTGCTCAGGAACACCACCGCCTGGGCGATTTCGTCGGGCTCGCCCAGGCGGTCCATTACCGCGCTTTTTTTCAGCGACTCGGCCTTGTCCGGCTGCTCCTCGAAATAGCGCTCCAGGCCCGGGGTGCGAATCACCCCGGGGGACACCGCGTTGATGCGGATGCCCTGCTTGCCGTACTCGGCGGCGGAACTGCGGGTCAGGGTGTTTACCGCGCCCTTGGCTGCGGCGTAGGCGCTGTTGAAAGCCTGCCCGCGCAGCGAGGCATTGGAGGAAATGTTGACGATGGCGCCGCCGTTCTCCAGCATCGCGGCGATTTCGTATTTCATGCACAACCAGGTATTGGTCAGGCACAGCTCCAGGGTCTGGTCGAATATTTCCCGGGAATACTCGTGAATGGGTCCCGAACCGCGACTCACCGCGGCGCTGTTACAGGCGATGTCCAGCCTGCCGAAGTGCGCCACTGCGGAGTGGACCATCTCCCGTACCGAGTCTTCCTGGCTCACGTCGCCGTACACGAACTGTGCTTCGCCCCCGTTCTCGCGAATCAGTTCCGCGGTCTCTGCCCCGGAGGCCTCGTTGAAGTCGGCCACGATCACGCGGGCGCCCTCGCGCGCATAGGCCAGGGCGATAGCGCGGCCAATGCCCTGGCCGGCGCCGGTGACCAGGCCGGTCTTGTCTGCAAGTAGTGACATGTCAGCTCCCCAATCAGCGCTGTATCGAATCAAAGCACCTATGATAGTCTCCGTCCATGGTACAGAAAGAACAGCACGTGCCGGATTTGTTGACAATATACATCGCGTTGTCCCGATGGCGGAAATAACGGTTCCAGCGAAAAAATTCCTGCAGCTGCTGGATTACTTGCGGCATATCGAACTGGACGCAGACGGCCTGGCGGCACGGGTAAACCTGCAGTCCGCCCGGCTGGCGCGGCTGAACCCGGATCATCCGCTGCCGGCCAGCCAGTATTCGCGCCTGTACAAGGTCTCGGTGGAAGCCCTGCAGGAACTGCAGCGGCCGTTGCCCTGGGGCGCAGGTATCGGCAGCGAGGCCTTCGAGCTGATGTGCCACTGCATCATCAGCACGCGCACCCTGGGCGAGGCACTGCGGCTCGCGCAGCGTTTCGAGAAGCTCATTTACCCCATGGTCAGGTACAACATGCGCCTGCTGGATGATGGCGGCGACATCGTCAAGCTGAGTTACCGCATCCTTACCGAGGAGGAAACCCCGCTGGTGCCAGAGCAGTGGGACCGTGCGGGATTTCAGCAAACTGTCGCCCGGGCATCGGGACTGCTGGTCTGGCATGCCCTCTGTGGCTGGTTGACCGGGCGTTCCATGGAGGCCATTGAACTGCGCATCGCGGCGCCGGCAATCAACCGGGAGTACCACGACAGCCTGGCCCGGGTGTTTACCTGCCCGATCCACTTCGATGCCGGGGAGAATACCTTCAGCTTCAGACGCGATACGCTGCAGCGTCGCCTGGTGCAGACTCCCGAGTCCCTGCAGGAATTTCTCGGCAACGCGGTGTACCAGCTGATAGCCATGGAGCAAAAACCTGCCAGTACCAGCGCCGCGATCAAGTCACTGGTGATTATCGACCTGCCAGGTAGCCTGCCTTCTTTTCAGCGCATTGCCGAGCATCTGCATATGTCCGAATCCAGTCTGCGGCGCCGCCTGCAGAAAGAGTGCACCAGCTACCAGGCGCTGAAGGATGAGGTGCGCTGCGAGGTGGCGATGGATATGTTGTTGAACCAGGGCGCCCGGGTCGCGGACATCGCCGAGCATCTGGGTTTCACCGAGCCCAGTTCCTTTGTACGCTCCTTCAAGAACTGGACCGGGCAGACCCCGCGGACGTACCGCGAGCAGATGCATTCCCTTGGTCCGGACTAGCCATTGAGGAAAGTCGTTTATGTTGGAAGGAAAAATTGCACTGGTAACCGGGGCCGGACAGGGTGTCGGGCGCGGCATCGCCCTTGCCCTGGCGTCCGCGGGTGCCCGTGTTGCCGTGACGGGGCGTACCCTGGAGAAACTGGAGTCGACCTGTGAGGAGATCGCCGGCCGCGGCGGGGAAGCCTTGCCGGTGGTCTGCGACGTCAAGTCCGAGCAGTCGCTCGTCGACTGCGTGGACGCCGTGGTCGCCCGCTTCGGCGGTCTCGATATCCTGGTCAACAATGCCCAGGAGGTGCCGTTGGGCACCCTGGAACAGGTGACTGACGCGGACTTTACCGCGGGCTGGGAGTCCGGACCGCTGGCGACTTTTCGCCTGATGAAGTTGTGCCGGCCCCACCTGAAAGGCGGCGGCAGTATCGTCAACCTGGCCAGTTCCGCCGGCAAACGCTGGGACATGAGTGGCTATGGCGCCTACGCCGCGACCAAGGAGGCGATCCGCTCCCTGACCCGCGCGGCGGCCTGTGAATGGGGTCCCGAGGGCATCCGTACCAATGTGATTCTGCCCCACGCCCTGTCTCCCGGCCTCGCCTGGTGGATCGAGAACAACCCGGAGGAAGCTGAGGAATTTATCGCCAGCATACCCCAGCGCCGGGTGGGTGACTGCGAGGCCGATATCGGCCGCTTTGTGGTGTCGCTGTGCAGCGAGGCGTCCGCCTACGTTAATGGCCAGAGTATCGGCCTGGACGGCGGCCAGGCCTACCTGGGTTGAGAGCGGTGTGCTGGCGGTGTGCGGGAACAGGTAGTGGCGCGCGGTGATCATATATACGTGAACCGCGTGGGCGGCGTGTACAGCCACCACGGCATCGACTGTGGAGATGGCAGCGTCATTCACTACCACCGCCGTCGCAGGTCCTGGCGCAGCCAGCACGTCATTGAGCGCACTGACCTGGCGAGTTTCTCCGGTGGCGAACAGTTGCTGGTGCGCGACTACAGCGAATTTGCCCACACGGTGCAGTCGCTGGACACACCCGGAGCACTTGTGCAGGTGGCTGGACGACGCTTCCAGGGGCTGCTGGACCGGCTGCGGGGTATCGCCCTTGCCGAGCTGGATTTCAGTCCCGACGCAGTGGTGGCGAGGGCCCGAAGCAGGCTGGGTGAGAGCCGGTTCGACCTGGCCACGAACAACTGTGAGCATTTCGCCGCCTGGTGCAAGACCGGTCTGAGCAGCAGTTCCCAGATCGATGCGGTGTGGCGCCTCAGTCTCAGTTATCCGGACTTCGTTCTGCGCCGCAGCCGCGGCCTGGTCACGAGACTGCTGGATTGAAACTGTTAACACCCGGGGTGAAGCCTAATGTGCAGAAAACCGCCTCGTAAGGTTCTGTCCCCGATGGCCCTGGCCGGGGATAATCCGGGCACTGAAACACTGGGGGAGATACCATGACCGAAGACCTGTTGGCGCGCCTGGACCGGCTGGAATCCCTGGATGAAATCAGGCAACTGGCGGCCAGGTATTCCCTGTCACTGGACATGCGCGACCTGGACGCCCACGTGAACCTGTTTGCGCCTGATATCCGGGTCAGCCGGGAAAAGTCCGGCCGCAGCCACCTGAAGCGCTGGCTGGATGATACCCTGCGCTTGCAGTTTACCGGCACGTCGCACCACATAGGCAACCACATCATCGAGTTCGACGACCCGGACAATGCCCACGGGGTGGTCTATTCCAAGAACGAGCACGAAACCGGTGACGAGTGGATCATCATGCAGATGCTGTACTGGGACGACTACCAGCGCATCGACGGGCGCTGGTATTTCCGCCGTCGCCTGCCCTGCTACTGGTATGCCACCGACCTCAACAAACCACCCGTCGGCGATAACAAGATGCGCTGGCCCGACCGTGAACCCTACGCCGGCGCGTACCATGAATTGTGGCCCTCCTGGCGCGAGTTCTGGGACAATCCGCCGCAGTCTGACGAACCCGAGGTCGCCGAGCCGGCGCCGCTGGACGAATTTCTCACCCGCATGCGCCGCGGCGCGCCGGACCCCCGCATCCGCGTACGTTAGGATACTGTATGAACCTGTTTACACCTGTAACCCTGGGCGCGCTGGAGATGCGCAACCGCTTCGTCATGGCCCCCATGACCCGCAGTCGCGCGGAGCCCGGAGGGGTGCCCGGCGAACTCGTGGCAGAATACTATCGCCAGCGTGCAGGCGCGGGGCTTATCGTGTCGGAGGGCATCGCCCCCAGCGCCGCCGGCCTGGGTTATTGCCGGACCCCCGGGTTGTACAGCGCTGAACAGGTCCGGGCCTGGCGCCGGGTGACCGAGGGCGTACACGCCGCCGGGGGCCTGATCGCGGCGCAGTTGATGCACGTGGGCAGGGTGGCGAGCGCCCTCAACAAGCCTGCCGGTGCGGACACGGTGGCGCCCTCGGCTATTCGGGCGCAGGGGGAAATCTATACTGACCAGGCAGGTATGCAACCGCTGGATGTGCCCCGGGCCCTTGCGGCCGCAGAAATTCCCGCGGTGGTCGAGGAGTACCGCCAGGCGGCGGGCAACGCCCTGGAGGCAGGATTTGATGCCGTGGAACTGCACTGTACCAGCGGTTACCTGCCAGCCCAGTTTCTCTCCACTGGCAGCAACCAGCGCACGGACGAATACGGCGGGTCGGTGGCCAACCGGGCGAGGTTTGTGCTGGAGGTGCTGCAGGCGCTCGCCTCCGTGGCGGGCTCTGGGCGGGTGGGCATGCGCATCTGTCCGGATAATCCGTTCAACGACCTGCACGACGAGCATCCGGAAGAGACATTCGAGTACCTGCTGCCCAGGGCTGCCGAACTGGATCTCGCCTACCTGCACGTGATCCGCTTCCCCGGCAGGGTGGATAACATCAAACTGGGCCAGCGCTACTTTGGCGATCGCCTGATCGGCAATGAAAGTTTTGACTTCGAGTCCGCCAACGAAGCCGTAGCCAGTGGCGAAATGAGCGCGGTATCCTTCGGCCGTCACTACATCGCCAACCCGGATCTGGTGGAGCGCTGCCGCCGCGGTTGGCCGCTGGCCGAGTTCAATCCGCACACCCTGTACTCACCTGGCGCCGAGGGCTATACCAGCTATCCCGCATACAGCGGCTGAGTGAACGCCCCGGTGCGGGCAGTTGAGCCCGCTTCTTCATCCTTGGGTATAATGCAGCTTTTTCCCCACTGGCTGAGAAGCAATCCGCTTGAGACCCAAAGCTGCCATCCTCGCCCTGTGCCTGACGTTTTCGGCCGGCGCAGCTGATGCCAAAGTGCTGCTCAAATACAGTATCGAGGGGCTGTCGGGCAGCACCCTGGATAACGCCCAGGCCTATCTCGGTGAGTTGCCTGAATCCGAGGCAGAGCGCGCCAACTTCGTGTATTCCGCCCGCCGCCAGGTGGGACTGAGCCTCAACGCCCTCGGCTACTATTACCCCAGGATCGAGATCGCGGTAAACCGCGAGCGCGAACCCTGGCGCATGTTGATCAAGGTCGATCCGGGTGAGTCCGTCCGGCTCGCGAGCGTCAACGTGACCCTGGACGGCGAGGCCGGGCAGGATCCCGCTTTCGAAGAACTGCTCGAGGATATCCCGCTGCAGCCGGACCAACGACTGAACCACGGGTCCTACGAGGCGTTCAAAACGCGCATCCAGAGCCTGGGCCAGCAACGCGGTTACCTGGAAGGCAGCATGAAGCGCAATCGGGTTACGGTAGACGCTGCGGCGGGCACGGCGGCCGTGGACCTGCATTACGACAGTGGTCCCCGCTACCACTTCGGGGAACTCAGCATCGAGGAGTTTCCACTGGACCAGCGCCAATTTGACAACATGGCGATCTTCGCACGCGGTGATCACTTCGATATGGGGGCGATCCAGGAGTACCAGGCCCAGTTGCAGCGCACCGGCTATTTTGGCACCGCCCTGGTGCGCCCCGGAATACCGGACCGGGACGCCCGTGAAGTGCCCATGCGGGTGGAGTTGACGCCCAACGTACGCCACTCCTACCGGGTGGGCCTCGGGTTCAGTACCGATACCCAGGAGCGTATTTCCCTGACCTGGCGGACCCCCCTGATCAACCGCTTCGGTCATCGCCAGGAAACCCGCCTGGAGTACTCGCCGGTGCGCCCGCGCGGCAATTTCACCTATATCATTCCGCTGAGTCATCCCACCGACGATATCCTGCAGGTGCGCGCGCGCCTGGAAAGCAACGAATACGGCGACCTGGAGAGTACCCAGCGCGGCAGCACGGTGGGCCGCGAATGGCGATTGGGGGACTGGGTATCCACGGTTCACCTGCGCTACCTGGACGAACTCTGGGACCTGGGAGACGACAGCAAACAGAGTGCTTACTGGCTTCCGGGAGCGACTTTGTCGCACCGGAGCACGCGGGGTGACCCACTGGACCCTGTCGGCGGTTTCAGCCAGGTCTATGCAGTGGAAGCGGGAACGGCGGTGGCCGGATCCGATATCGACCTGGTTCGCATGACGGCGAACTGGCGATTTGCCTTCACACCCCGGGACAGGCACCGGTTGGTCACCCGTCTGGACGCCGGGGCGGTCCTGTTCGAGGAGGACAAGAGACCGGACCTGGCCCCGTCCCTGAGTTTTTTCGCGGGCGGGTCGCACAGTATCCGCGGCTATTCCTACCAGTCCCTGGGGCCGGAGGAGGATGTACCGGTGGCCAGCGGGGAGACCGTCAAACTGGTGGTGGGGGGCGACCGTCTGCTGGTGGGCAGCCTGGAATACCAGTATTACATCCGGCCCGAGTGGCGCGCCGCCCTGTTCATCGATGCTGGCAACGCCTTCAACGGCAGTGACTTCGACCCGGTAGTGGGCACCGGACTGGGCGCGCATTTGATTTCACCGGTGGGCCCGATACGCCTGGACCTGGGTTACGCGGTCAACGAAGCGCCGGGATGGCGTATTCACCTGACGATAGGAGCGGAACTGTGACCCTGCGGCGCCTGCTCGGCTGGACGCTACTGCTCCTGTTGCTTGGCTGCCTGGCATTGCTGGCGGTGCCCTTCACCGCGGTGGGCAGCCGGGTGCTGGTGGAGATCCTGGACGGCGTGACGGACATGGAGATCGTCTACGGCGGAGGCAGCCTGTTGGGCGAGTTCAGTTTGCGGCGCTTCGTTTACCGCTCAGACGACGGTGAAGTGGAAGTGGTGTTGCGCTCGCCGCGTGCCCGCCTGGAGCTGGATTGCCTGTGGCGCAGCGAGATCTGCCTCGACTATATCGAGGCGGAGGAGCTGGAAATCATCGTGCACCCGGGCGAGGGCGAGCCCGATTCCCTGCTGCCGGAGCTGGACGTGCCCAGCCCCCTTTGGCCGCTGCCGTTTCACGTGGGCAGCGACCGGGTGCGGCTGGAGGAGCTCTACATTCACTGGCGCGGGGGCGAGATACGCAGCGGGGTGATCAGCGGCGCCGCGGAACTGTTCGGTGAGACCGTTCGCGTGGACCAGGTGACGGCGCAGGACAGCGTCCTGCTGATTTACGAGGAACGCCTCGACCTCGACCTGCAGGAAGCGATCGAGATGCCGGAAGTCGACCTGCCCATCGAGTTGCTGGTTGACCGCGGCCTGTTGCTGAACCCCTCCTGGAACATCGACGGTTTCGAGCAGCAACTCGATCGCGTCGAGGTGGCCGGCCACTGGCGGGGGCGCCTGATGCAGTTGCAGCAGGGCAGGCTGCAGAGCAGTCAATGGGGCTCTGCGCAGCTGGCGGGCAGCTTGCGCTATCGCCATCCCTATACCGTGAACGCGGTGGTGGCCCTGGACCTGCAGGGGTTCGCATTCTGGCCGGAACTGAATGGCAGCCAGGGCGAACTGCAGCTGCAGGGTCCGTTGGATGAACTGGCCATTGACGGCAAGTTGTGCGGAACCTTGCCCCTGCGCATTGCCGGCCGGGCCGACGTGGTGTCGCCGGAGAAACCGGTGGCCCTGCAGTTGCAGGGCGGTTGTGCCGGATCCGGCAGGCCATTGGAGCTGACCGAGCTGCCGGGACTGGCGGACGGGCCCGCCATCCAGATGGACGGCGACTGGCGGCTCGCCCTGAGCGGGGACTCGGGCCAGCAGAATTTTGATCTGCAGGCCACAGCCACTGGTCTGGGCTACGAGCGCATGCCGCTGTCCCTGCAGGCGAGTCACTCTGAGCAACGACTCGATATAGAGGCACTGGAACTGGGCAATTCACGCCAGGGCCTGGCCCGGATGTCCGGTCAACTGGCTCTGGGAGAGCAACTCGTCATGCGCGCAGGGGTCAGTCTCAGTGATTTCGAATTGCCAGACCTGGGCGAGGCGGCCGCCCTCAGCGGGCATATCAGTGGCGATTTCGACCTGGCCGCGAAAATACAGGGCTCGAACTGGACCGTGGCCATGACCGAGGTGATGCTGGAGGGACGGATCAACGATTTACCCGCGCGGCTGCGGGGTGAGGTGAACCTGGACCAGGATCTGGACCCAAGCGGCAGCCTGGCGAATCTGGTCCTGAATGGCGCAGAGTTCGCGCTGGACGCGCGCAGTGTGCCGGATCCACGCCTCAAGGTACAGGTGGATGAACTGCGGCGTTGGGCGGACCAGGCGAGTGGCAGTCTCCAGCTCGACGTGCTGTGGCGGCGTGACCAGCAGGAACTGGATCTGGGGGGCGCGATAAGTGGGGCAGGATGGGGCCCGTTGCAGAGCCGCTCTCTGGAGTTTTCAGGCACGCACTCCCTGAGTGGACAGCGCGCTTCCGCCGTCAAGCTGCACAGCGGGGAAGCGCAGCTGGGCGACGTGCAACTGGTCTCGGTCGACCTGGACCTGCGCGGCGATCTGCGTCAGCAACAACTCAATATGCAGATCAACGGTGAATACACCACCACCATCGAAGTCGCCGGCACCCTGCGGGACGGTGACTGGCGCGGCGTACTGCAGCCCACCACGCTGGTAGTCGAAGCGGGCGTGTGGCAACTGGACGAGGCGGTAGACATCGATTACCTGGAGCAAAGTGCGCGGTTGGTGGTCGCAGACCATTGCTGGCAGGAGAGCGCCACGGACCTGTGTCTGCAGGGTGTACTGCTGGGCGAAAGCGGCAGTGCCGGACTGACCCTGCGGGGACAGCTGGAGTCCCTGTCCGATTTCCTGCCCGCCAATTACAGCCTGGAGGGGCCGCTGGCGGGGGAGATGCAGGCCAGTTGGGAGAGCCTGCAACCGCTGCGGCTGGACCTGGAGTTGCGTGGTGACGGCGGTTACCTGCGGCAGCAATTGGAGGGAGAGGAGAGCGCCGAGCTCCGCTGGGAGCGTTTTCAGCTCAGTTATCACGGCACCCCGGAGGACGGCCAGTTACAGGCCCTGATCCGGCGCCGGGGCCGCGACCTGCTGCACATGGAACTGGTCCTGCCAGCCTCCCGCGACGGACGACTCGACGGCCGACTGACGCTGGCCGACTTCGAACTGCAGCAGATTCAACCCTTCTTCACCTCGATCAGCCAACTGCAAGGCCTGGTCAGCGGCGAACTGGCCATCGGCGGCGTGGTCGATGCGCCGGAATTTCTCGGCGAACTGAGCCTAGATCGTGGTCGCCTGGCCCTGCTTGGCAACCCTACGGTGGCGGAGGTGCCGGACCTCGACCTGGTATTCCGCGGACGTGACGCCCGTCTGTCGGGTCACCTGCAGATCGGCAAAGGCAGCAGCTCGGTCCAGGGGCAGATGTCCTGGCAGAGCGGCCTGGCAGCGGATATCCGGCTGGCGGGCGATGCCAAGGAGCTCCTCTACCCCCCGCACACGGTGGTGGCGGTACAGGAGGACCTGGAAATTCACCTCGGCAGCGAAGCGCTGCGGATCGCCGGCCGGGTGGACATACCGTGGGCGGAGGTGGTGCTGGAACAATTGCCGGAGGAAGGTGTACCGCTCTCGAATGACGTGATTTTGGTGGATTACACCGGCAATCCGCTGGAAACATCGCCACTTCTCGCCACGGAGATCGACCTGAAGATTGCCATTGCGGACCGGGCGGCAGTGTCCTCCGACCTGTTCAACGCACGCCTCGGGGGCGACCTGCAGCTGCGGCAGCAACCCGGTAAGCCGCTGCAACTGTTCGGTAACCTGAGGTTTGTCGACGGCCGGATCGAAGCTTTGGGCCAGCGCCTGGAGTTGATCCGCGGCAACCTGGCCTTTGTCGGGGTCCCGGGGAATCCGCAGATTGACGCCCAGGCGGAGCGCCTGATTACCGAGGACCAGGTAACCGTCGGTGTTCGTGTCCTGGGCAACCTGGATCAACCAAAGCTGGAGTTTTATTCCAGGCCCGCGCTGCCGGACGTGGAGATCATGGCCTACCTGTTGGGTGGCCGCAGAGTCGACCGGGTGGGCGACAGTAACTCTCTGGCCCTGGCACTGGCCATGACTTCCAGCCTGGCGCAATCACAGGGTCTGCTGAAAGGGGTGCAACTGGGTGTCGAAGGCAGCGACCAGAATACCCGTGCCGCCATCGGCGGCTATATCTCGGACCGGATCTTCCTGTCCTATGGGGTGGGGTTGTACCAGCCGGTCAACACGGTCACCGTGCGTCTGGATATCCTGCGGCATTTGTGGATGGAGGTGGTCAGCGGCCTGCATAATTCCGCTGACCTGTATTACTCCTGGGAAACGCGTTAGGCCAAGGGGGTAAGCATCCAGGTTACAGGAAATTCGCCTGGGCCACGCTTTCGGCTGGTTTTTTCCGCTCGTCCTCGCGTCCGCGATTGAACAGTATCTCGAAATTGATGCGGCCGAAATATACCCCGTGCCGCTCCTCGTAGTGGTGCCGCTGCCGCTCGGTATAGCCGGGCTCGAACTCGATGAACAGCCAGTCCTTGTACAGGCGATTGCGGAATTTCAGTATCAGCCCGTAGTTGGTGATGAGGGAGCCATCGTCATCGGGAAAGGGCAGGTAGTCGTCCGGGTTTTCCTCCAGGTCGTCGGGTATGTCGGGGTCGGTAACCCCGGTCAGCCCGAGCACGACGGCGACGGCGGAGTCTATGCTGTAGCCATAGCTCCAGCTCAACAGGCTGCGCCACTCGGTGCCCTCGCTGCGTTGTCCGCGCCGCAGCTTGGTGGACCATCGTACCAGTGAGGTTTCTCCGGTGAGGTAGTCCAGGTCGAACTGGTGGGTGGTGTGAAAACGGTCCTTGTCGCTGTAGTAGGCGCGGCCGGTATAGCGGAATCGGGATCTCTCGCCCAACTCATCCTTGAAGCGGTAGCGCACCCCGGGCCGCAAATTGAGGCCCGATTCCACGCCCAGGGTAAAATCGAAACGCGTACGCCGGGTTTCACCGGTTTTGAACTGCAGGCCGGCAACATTATCCTTTTCCCCGCGTGCATTGTAGTCGCCGCGGTAGTCCTCGTCCTCGGCATTGAATACCAGTGACAAGCGTTCGTTGATCCGCGGCAGGTCCACCTTGCCGCGCAGCCGGAACTTGATGTCATCGCCGCGGTCATCGTCCCACTGGAAGCGGGTGACGAACCTGACCGTGCTGTCGGCGGATTCCAGGTCTTCGATGGGAGCACCGAAAAAGCTGTCAAGGTAGATGGCGAGATCGTCAGCCTTGTTGCCGATGTAGCGGTGACTCGCATCCACCCAGTTCCCTTCCTCGTCGCGCTCGCGCCCGATGGACTGCTCGATTCTTTCCGTGGTGAGGGCTTTGTCATCGGCCCGGGTGATGGCTGGCCCCAGCAGCAGAGCGCTTGCCAGCGCGGCGGCCAGCATAAGTACCCTGCTGCGGGTGCTGTTGTTCATGGTTTCCCCCCTTCCGGGTCATAAGGCCCTCGCGCGTCCAGCGCTTAACAGTTTACTCGACTGACTTTTCATTTCCACCTCGCGACCAGGTAACGGCCGGGATGCCGTGAAAACAGCCTGATCCACCTGCAACTGTCGCGAATGGCCGGGTTCCTGGCGGCTTCAGCCATGTGGATAGGCCGCCATTTGGAGTGAAATGGTGGCCAGGAGAAATAAAAGCGCGAGGTCGGGACAATGCAACAATATGCTTATCGAACAGTCAATGGCTATCCGATCGCGAATATCCGCGGCCGGCAGTACCTGTTGGACACGGGAACGCCCTTCACCGTCGGGTCGCAGCCCCTGGTCATAGACGGCGAACTCATCGAGGTCCGGCGGGAGGTTCTGGGTATCACCAGCGATAAAATGAGCGAGTTCGTGGGTTGTCGGCTGGACGGCATTCTCGGGGCCAACCTCACGGACCGATTCGTGGTACGTATCGACCCCGTTGCGGAGTCATTGGTGCTGGACCAATACCTGGACACCGCGAGCATAGAAATCGAGGTCAATAACCTGGGTGGCCTGCCCTCCGTGCGGCAGACAGTGGCCGGGCGGCAGATACGCGCGTTCCTGTTCCTGGGATCTCACCTGAGCTGGGTATCGGCTGATACCGTCGCAGATCGTGAGCCAGTGGCCTATGACCGTGAGTACTTTTCGTTTACCGGTGAAATCCATACCCCGGTATACCACCTGCCGGTGCTCATCGGCCGACAGCGGCATGACATGCGGTTCGGCGTCATGCCACCGGAGATCCAGGCCATGGTGGACATGGCCAACGTGTCAGCCCTGATCGGCAGCGAACTGCTGGACCACTACCGGCTGTCCCTCAGCATGCAGGAGGAGTTGCTGTTGCTCGACCCGCTTGTGAGTGACCGGACTCACTGATCACCGCGGCCCATCTGGGTACTGTGCTGGCCCGCGCGGGTCGGGGTGCCACGCCGCTGCAGCCCGTTTTCCCCGGTGGACAGGTCCTGTTGGCGGTTCAGGCCCACTGCCAGCGGCGCCAGGTTGAAGGCACCCCAGCGGTGCTGTAACAGCCGATGTGTCAGGTCGTCGACATCCACCACGGATATGACACTGACCAGTGCCTGGACACCCTGGCCGCTGCCTGCATCGGCCCGCCAGCGCTGGAAGCGGCTGTCCACAACCCGGTGTTCCCGGTCGAAGCTCAATACCAGGAATTCACCCCGCGTCTCGGCATCGCCGAAATCCACACTGAGAAAATCAGCGCCCAGTGCGCGCAGGCTCAGCCCCAGTTTTTCCTCGTTGATTTCCCAGTATTCCCAGGCCAGCAGGTAGCCCTGCGCCTGGGCGGAGATGTGCAGGGGAGGGCCCAGTTGTGCCAGCGCCGCGTCAAGGCTGGTGCCGCGGGCCTGATCGGATTCCCACGCTGCCAGCGGTTCCCCCAACTGATAGCGGTTGATGGAACAGGCCTGCAGCACCAGGATCGCCGCCAGCAGCCAGCCCCGGTCACGCCCGATCATTCGGGCCCGGGAGAGCGGCTGGAGAAATCGCGCAGCACATCCTGCTCGTCGAAGAAGAATATCGCCCGGTCGTAATGGGTGTTGCGATCGAAACGGTTATAAAACACCAGGATCAGGCCGTCACCCCGGGTACGCTCGTACAGGTAGTACAGGGCGGTTCCACTGCCCGTCGCGATAAGCTGCGAAGGCGGTCCGAGGGCGTCCAATACATCCTGTCGGGTAGTGGAGCCCCGCTCAAAGTCGGTCAGGGCCGCCTCGTCCCAGGTAACCTCGATACCGCGGTTATCGGTGTACTGGGCGCAACCCGCCAGCAGGGCCAGCCATAAAATCGCTACCCCGCGCAGACGTGAACAGAGATGCATGAATTATTGCTTGCTGGGGCGGGCTTTTTCTTCTGCCAACGCCTCTCGCAGGTAGGCGCCCCAGCCACGGAACAACTGGTCCACGTTCTGGTCGACAGTGAATTCGGTGAGTTCCTGGTAGTCCTCGCCCACCGCGGTATCACCCTCATAGATCACCAGGATGTCGCCGCTCATGGAATCCCGCAGTTCAGCCCGGATGGTCATTTCTCCGGAACCTTTGGTAATCACCTGTTCCTTGGGTGAAGCGTAGGGAGTCAGGCTGATGACCTCGATTTCCAGCTCCATGGCGTCGGCCGCGGGGTCTTCCACCAGGCCAAACCCGCCTTCGTCCTCGAGCTCGGCCTTCATGGCGGCGTAGTACTGCTCCTGCAGGAAGCTGGCGTTTTTCTCAGACAGCGTCCACCGTCGCGGCTTGCCTGCCTGGCCTTCCACCCAGGGCGGGGGAATCAGCCGGGTGCCGTGGAGATCGAGAGGGAGGATGATGAAATGATTGTAGCTGGAGAAATCCGCGTCCGGGTTGACGTGATTGATCAGGATTTCGGGTTCCTGGGCACTTGCCTGGCCCAGCGACAGCAACATCAAAGCGCTTGCCGTCACGGCCTGAAGCAGTTTGGAGGACATGGTGAAACTCCTGTTCAGCGGTATCATGCATGCAATATAGCGGCTGCACTGGGGGACTGCAATGAACGACAGGGAAGCAGCTTTTACCCGGTAGCGTGCTGACGTACAGTACAGGCATGAGATTGCCTGCGCTGTTGCTGTTATGCCTGGTGCCCGTTTTTACCGTGCGGGCCGCCGATTACGTGCCGGACGCTGGCGACCTGGTTGTCGCCACCCTCAATCTCGCCCACGGGCGCGGGCAGAGCCTGAACCAGCTGCTGATCAGTCGCGACAGCATCCGCCGCAATCTCGACCGGGTGGCGGAAACCCTTGCGGCCCGGGATATTGACCTGGTTGCGCTGCAGGAAGCCGACGCGCCCTCCTGGTGGAGCGGCAGTTTTAATCACGTCGACCATCTGGCCGAAGCGGCCGGATACCCATACAGGTTCCAGGGTGAACACAGTCGCACCCCCCTGTTCAGCTTCGGCACGGCACTGATCTCCAGGATTCCGCTGGAGAATACCCGTTCCCATCGTTTTCAACCCAGCCCACCCACTCTCAGCAAGGGTTTTGTCATGGCGGATATCCAGTGGCATGCGGGCAACCGCACCGCGCTGGCCCGGCGCGTTACCGTGGTGTCCCTGCACCTGGATTTTTCCCGTCCCGGGGTGCGCAGGGAGCAGATTCAGGAACTGTTGCACGAACTGAGCGATCGCAGCGGCGCCCTGGTCATCATGGGAGACTTCAACTCCACCGGGGAGCCACCCCACTCGATCCTGCACCAGTTGTCGGCTGCCCTCGACCTGCAGCTGTACCAGCCCGGTGCGGCGGGACTGGACACTTACGGGGGCGTCGGCGGCGGCAGGCTTGACTGGATTCTCGTATCCTCAGGGTTGCAGATCGAGGAATACCGGGTGCTGCCTGACGAGCTGTCGGATCACCACCTGTTGCTGGCCCGCCTGCGCTTTCCGGGACCCCGGTAACTGTCGAGCCCGCTGCGCCAGGCGCAATCCTGTCGTTCCGCCTGCCAATCCCGGTCGAGCCCGTTACCCGGATTGCCCGTCGTCGAAAGGCCCGGGAGATAGGCGACGCGCCTTACTTCATCGCGTCGTCCAGTGCCGCGCGCAGGCGGGAGGCCGAACTGCGGGCCCAGCGCCGGACATCGTTCCAGACGGTGACCGAATTGGCCGGCATGGAGAATTGATCGATCCGTCCGCCCGGCTGCTCCATCTTGCGCCGCTCCGATACCCGCGCCAGCACCTCACCGGTCTGGCCGTCGAGGAATTCGAGGCGCAGGGTGGCCTCGCCCACGGAAGCCAGGTATACCTCGCTGCGACCGACGAATTCCGGTGGGACATGTGACACGATATCAATCACCGCGCCGCGCATGATCATGGTCTTGTCATCGATGCTGTCGGTAATGGTGAAACGCTTGCCTTTTTCCAGTTCCTTGCGGAATGCCTCACTGACTTCCTGTTCGAACCGGTCCCGGTCCTGCTGTGAGATGCCGAATACCGATTTGCTCGAGTAGCGGTGCATGGACGAGCGGGTGGTTTCGGCCGGGCCCACATCGCGGTAGTCGAAGAACGCGTCGCCAAAATAGATCTTGTCGTACTTGCTGAAGTCCGCCTCCATATTGACGTAGGTCTCGCGGAACTTGGCGCGTTTGACCTGTTCCAGGTCGGGCTGACCCTCGGCTTTGCTAAGGTCTTCGCCGCTTTGCGGGACCTGGGCGAAAGTGGTGGCAGACAGTAGTGTGAACAGGGTGAACAGTGGCAGCAGAAACTTCTTCATGTTGCGCTCCAGAGGGGATTTTCGTTGCATTGTCAGGGACCCTGGACTTGCGGGAAAGTTCCCCGCAGCGTTAAGCTCCGATCAATGAAAATAGCAGATTACCTCACGCCGGGCGACATCGCCCGGTTCACCGCCAAGAGCGACACCCGGGCATGCTTGTTGTTGGCTGGCAACTGGGCGGCAATCGCCGGCATATTCTGGCTGGCCGCGAGCTTTCCGAATCCCCTGGTCCTGTTGCTGGCGCTGGTGCTGCTGGCCGGGCGCCAGCTGGGCCTGGCGGTACTGATGCACGAGGCAGGTCACCGGACCCTGTTTCGCACCCCGTGGCTGAACAGCCTGCTGGGCCAGTGGTGTTGCGCGCTGCCGATTTTCAACGACCTGCACAGTTATGCCCGCGGCCACCTTGAACATCATCGCAAGGCCGGAACCCGGGAAGACCCCGACCTGCCCAACTACGGCAGCTACCCCGTATCCCGCGCCAGTTTCCGGCGCAAGCTGTGGCGCGATCTCAGCGGCCAGACCGGCGTGAAGTTGATGGCCTATATCCTGCGCGGGGCCAGCGGTATCGTCGGTGGCGGCCAGCGCGACAGCGCGGCACCGTTCATCAAACAGCTTGGAATGCAGGTGTTGCTCCTGCTCGTCTTCACCCTGTTCGGTAAGCCCTGGCTCTACCTGCTGTGGCTGGGGTCTTTTCTCACGGTGTTCATGGCGATCATCAGGATTCGGCAGGTGGCGGAACACGCGGCGGTTCCAGACCTGTTTGATCCCGATCCGCGCCGCAATACGCGCACGGTGGAAGCACCCTGGTGGCAGCGCCTGCTGTTTGCGCCCAACGGCGTCAACTACCACATGGAACATCATTTCATGGCCTCGGTGCCCTGTTATCGGCTGGCGGCCCTGCGGCGGCACCTGCGGCAGCGGGGGGCCCTTGAGGGTGTGCCGGAGTTTCACGGCTACGGACAATTACTGCGTCACGCTGTGGCGCCTGCATGAGTTTTGACCAGCAGGTCGAGACACTGGTTCGCCCCCTGGCCAACGGCCTATCGGGAGTCGTTTTCTACCCGGTTGACCTGTTCGGGCACGATATTCCGCTGATCGTCCTGTGGCTGGCGGTGGCCGCCCTGTTTTTCACCCTGTACCTGGGGTTTGTCAACATCCGCGGCTTCGGCCTGGCCCTGCTGCATGTGCGCGGACACTATCACGACCCCGAGGCCAACGGCGAGATATCCCATTTCCAGGCGGTGGCCACGGCCGTCTCCGGCACCGTGGGTATCGGCAACATCGGCGGCGTGGCGGTGGCGATTGCGATCGGCGGGCCGGGCGCCGCATTCTGGCTGTTGCTCGCCGGCTTCCTGGCCATGTCCACCAAGCTGGTGGAATGTACCCTGGGGGTGAAATACCGGCGCTACAATCCGGACGGCTCGGTGTCCGGCGGGCCCATGTATTACCTGGAGCACTACCTGTCATCCCGCGGCTGGCAGCGCAGTGGCAAGGCAATGGGATGTTTCTACGCGCTGGCCCTGGTTATCGGCTGCCTCGGCATAGGCAATATGTTTCAGTCCAACCAGGCTTATGTGCAGTTCGTGGTGATCACAGGCGGTGAGGCAAGCTTTTTCGCCGACAAGGGCTGGCTGTTCGGCCTGGGGATCGCCGTCGCTGTCGGCCTGGTGATTATCGGTGGCATTCGCTCCATCGCCCGGGTGGCCGCCCATATCGTGCCTTTCATGGCGGTACTGTACGTACTGTCGGCGCTGGCGATAATCGCCATGAGCTACCAGCACCTGCCCGGGGCGGTGGCCATGGTGATCGCTGACGCCTTTAATGTGGACAGCGCCACGGGCGGCGCCGTCGGGGCCCTGATCGTCGGTTTCCAGCGAGCCCTGTTTTCCAATGAGGCGGGCCTCGGCTCCGCCTCGATAGCGCACTCCGCCGTGCAGACCAACCACCCGGCCTCCGAGGGCCTGGTATCCCTGCTGGAACCCTTTATCGACACGGTAGTGATCTGTACCCTCAGTTCACTGGTCATCATCACCACCGCCTATCCCAACGGACTGATGGACAGCGGCCTCGAGGGGATCGCGTTGACCTCGGCCTCTTTCGAACACCACATAAGCTGGGCGCCCTACCCGCTGGCGCTGGCGGCGCTGTTGTTTGCTTTCTCAACCAGTATTTCCTGGTCCTACTACGGCCTGAAGGGCTGGACCTACCTGTTTGGCGAAGGGCGTTGGACCCAGGTACTTTTCAAGGCGATTTTCTGCGGCTTCATCGCGCTGGGCTGCATGATCCAACTGACTGCCGTGCTGGATTTCTCGGACGCCATGGTGTTTCTTATCTCCATCCCCAACATCATCGGGCTGTACCTGTTTGCGCCGGAAGTGAAGCGCGAGGTGAACGCGTATATCGATCGGCGCCGGGCAGAGATCGGGGTTCGTCAGGTTCAGTAGGGTCGGTCGCCGTCGATGGTGATGCGTTCCATGCGGCGGTGTGCAGGGAAGTAGTCGTTCACCGGCTTGTGCTGGGTACTGCGATTATCCCAGATGGCGATGGAGTGGGGCCGCCACTGGAAGCGACAGGTGTACTCGTCCGTTCGCAGGTGTTCGAACAACATAGCGAGGACGGCGTCACTTTCGCTGCGGCGCAGGCCCTCGATGTGGGTGGTGAACAGCGAATTGACGTAGATGACTTTCTTGCCGGTTTCCGGGTGGGTGCGGATAACCGGGTGGCGAACAGGCGGATGGGCCGCCACGGCCTCTGCCAGGCGCTCGGCCCCACCGGGTTCAGCCAGGCTCTCCTTGAAGCCCCAGGAAAAGTCGTGCACGGCAGTCAGCCCCTGCAGAAATTTCTGCATCTGGAATGACAGGCCGTCGTACGCGGCGGTCATGCTGGACCACAGGGTGTCCCCACCCCGGGGCGGAACGATAACCGATTTCAGTACCGTCCCCATGGGCGGGTGCTCGCGAAAGGTCATGTCCGCGTGCCAGGCTTCTATTTTGGTCGGTTTTTCCGCAGTACTTTCGAGGATGGTAATTTCCGGGAAACCCTCGACCGTGGCATAAGCGGGGTGGGTCTGCAGTGGACCGAAGGACAGGGCCAGCGCCTTTTGCGCGGCCGGACTGATATCCTGGTCACGAAAAAATATGACCTGGTACTCGTTGAGCAGCTTGCGCAGCCGTAAACGATCCTGTTCATTCAGGTCCTTTGCCAGGTCAATTCCCGTGATCTCGGCCCCGAGGGCGCCGGCGAGGGGTTGGATATCCAGCATGTATGCGCACTGATTTGTAAAACAAGGGTGCATTGTAGCACCTGTGATACCCCGGACCTCAACCGTGTCGAGGCTCAATCGGCATCCGGGTCAGTAACCTGGTCCCGCTCTGCCAGGGGCAGGCTGACGGTGACCCGGAGGCCATCGCCGGTATTCTCCGCGAAGATTTCGCCGCCGTGCTGCAGTACCGCCCGACGGGCAATGGACAGGCCCAGGCCGTAGCCACCGCGATCCCGGCTGCGCGCCCGGTCCACCCGGTAAAACGCGTCGAATATACGCGCCAGTTCCGCTGCGGGAACCCCCGGCCCGCGGTCCTGGATCTGGACATCCACGTGATCGCCCCGCAGCCGCGCGGTGACACTGACCACGCTATCCCCCGACGTATGCTGGACCGCGTTGCGCAACAGGTTCTCAAAACATTTCTTCAGCAGGTCGCCCCGGGTAGACACTAGCGCCGGCTGGGCTGGCGCGGTGTAGGCCACGCTTTTGCCCTCCGGTTCGCCCTCAAACGAGGCGTCCCTGCACACCCCGTCGAGCAGTACGCCCAGGTCCAGATGGTCCGGCAGGTCGATGGCTCCCTCTCCTGAAGCCAGCAGTTGTGCGATGAGTTCCTCCAGGCGTTCCGCTTCCTGCTCGATCCTGGCCAGGTGCCGGATGCCGTCGCCGGGGTCCTCCTGGGCCAGCGCCAGCGCAATACGGAGGCGCGCCAGGGGTGAGCGGAGTTCGTGTGATACATCGCTCAGCAATTGTTTCTGCGCAACAATACGCTCCTGCAACTGGGCGGCCATGCTATTGAAGTCCCGGGCCAGTTCATCGGTCTCGTCGCCGCCCCGGTCCCGGACCGTGATCCGGGTATCCAGCTGGCCTTGCGCGAGCTGTCGCGAGGCCTGTTGCAATGCCTTGATTCGCCCCGTGATCAATCGCGACAGCCAGAAACACACCAGGCCGCTGATACCCACCGCCAGCAGAACGCGCAACCAGGGGTTTTCTCCCAGTAACCGCAAACCGGGGCGCGGGGGCGGAAAGTGCACGATCACTCGCAGCGGCCCGGTGTCGCGCCGGTACAAGCGCTGGCCGAGCAGACTGCCCTGCCTGGAGCGCAGCACGATGCGCCGCTGTTCCGATTCCTGCAGCTGGTTAGCCATACGCCTTACAGGCGGGGGCGGTTCCCGTCCCAGCAACTCCCGGTTATCCTCATCCAGCACGAAGATGTGCAGCCGGTAACGTCGCTCCGTCTGCTCCAGCCGCTCCCGCAGCTGAGGCCGTTCCAGTTGCTGCAGATCGTAGAACAGCTGCAGCAGGGCGCGCTGTGGCGGGGCGCCGATGCCGCCGTCGGGCATCGTCAGGTTGTGCTGATCGAAATAGCGTGCGGCCAGCACCCAGGTGGCCAGGATGGTGACGGTCACCAGCCAGAAGCCGAGGAACATGCGGGTGAACAACTTGCCTCCCCAGTTCACATCATGTCCTCGGACGCGCGGTACTGGTATCCCACGCCGCGCAGACTGACGATCAGGTCGCCGGCGCCGCAGGCGGCCAGCTTTTTTCGCAGTTTGCTGATGTGAACGTCAATGCTGCGATCGTAGGCGCTGAGTGGCCGACCCAGCGCGCCCCGGCTCAGTTGCTCCTTGTCCACGGCGGTACCGGCGTGCTCCAGCAGCACCCGCAGGACATTGAACTCGGCGCTGGTCAGTCCCAGGTCCCGGCCGGCGTAGCTGGCCTCCCGCAGGGCGGAGTCCAGTATCGCATCGCCCACCTGCAGCCTGGCGTCGGGTCTGGCGGCCGTTTGCTCGGCGCGGCGCAGGATCGCCCGTAGCCGAGCGGCCAGTTCTCTCGGGTTGCAGGGTTTGGGGAGGTAGTCGTCAGCGCCCATCTCCAGGCCCGTGATGCGATCGCTGTCTTCGCCGCGTGCGGTAAGCATCAGCACCGGCACGTCGGAAAAACTGCGCAATCGTCGCAGGACTTCCAGCCCCTGCAGCCCCGGCAGCATGATGTCGAGCACGACGGCCTGGTAGCGGGTGGTACGGCAGTGTTCCAGGGCATCGGCCCCGTTGTGGAGGGCCTGTGTCCGGAAGCCCTCCAGGTGCAGGAAACGCTGGAGCAGATCGCACAGCTCCCGATCGTCGTCGATAATGAGTATGTCGGTATTCATGGGGTCCTGTTCCGGCTCTCAGGCAACAGTTTGGGGCAGCCTGGAGAGCTTGTCACCCGCGCTGGCCCCGCGCTAACAAATCTTTACCCGGGAAGTGACGATCTTTACGCCGGTCCACCATAGACTGGCCGGGCAGATGCGATCCCCGGGATCGCCCGGAAACAACACCGCAGGAGTTAACTATGGAAAAGCTATCCAAAGCCATACTGGTCGCCACCGCATTGTGGAGCACTGGCGGGTGGGCGGCGGGCTGGCACCCGGCGGGTCCACCCGGGCCCCCACCCCACGACCCCGAGCAGCGGCTGGCGCAATTGACCGAGCGGCTGCAACTGGACAGTTACCAGGCCGAAGAAGCGGCTGCGATCCTCGCGCGAGTGCGGCAGGAGAGCATCGCGGAGCGCGCGTCCTTGCAACACCTGCACGGCGAACTGGAAGCGCAGCAGGAGGAATTTGACGAGGGAACCGCACGGGAACTGGCTCGCCAGATCGGGGAGCTTACGGGTCGTATGTTGTACCGCTCGACGGCGGCCAGGGCCGCGATTTTCCAGTTGCTGGACGAGCACCAACAGGCCGAGTACCGGGCTCTGCAGCAACAGCTCGAGGCGCGTCGATTTCAGATGCGGGAGCGGATGCCGGAACAGCGGGAATAATCGATCGGGCCGCGCAGGCCGCGCCGCGCAGGCCGGGCCGCGCAGGCCGCTTACAGCTCCCTAATCGACAGCTCCAGTTCCTCCGCCAGGGCCGCGGCCTGACTGGCGCCACTGGCGCTGACAATCACCGCGGTACTGGCCAGTTCCGGCGCCAGGTAGGTTTCTGCAACGCGTTGCAGGTCCGCCAGGGTCACGGCCAGAATCCGCTGGCGCAGGGCCTCGCGCTGGGCGTGACTGCGGCCGAACAGTCGGTTGTGGAAATCCTGCTTGGCTTCGCCGGCCGGGGAGCTGGGCTTGTCCAGGCCGCCGATGACGCCGAGGATAGCCTCTTCCAGGGCCCGTTCGTCATGCGAACTTTCCACCACCCAGCGCACCGACCGATCGAAATCCGCCAGGGTTTCCGCCAGCCGCGGGTCGCGGTAGGAATAGAAACGGAACGCGGCGACGCCTGAGTCCTGGCTGGCGCCACCACCATAGGCACCGCCCTGTTCCCGGATCGCGCGATGCAGGTAGCCGTTGCGCAGGAAGCCGCCGAGCACCAGCAGGGCGGCCGCGTCCGGGTGTGCCACAGGTACGGTGGGGTAAGCGCGGGCACAGAAATTAACCTGGGTGTTGGCCAGCCATAGCTCGCGCACGGCCTCGCGCCGGGCCGCCATTGACAGGCCCCCTGCAGCACCGGGCTGGACGACCCCCGAGAGGATGCCGGCCGCTTCCGCGGCCAATTGCTGGACCTCGTCATTCTCGGCGATGGTCAGCAGCTGCGGCGCCGCGGCCTGGACCTTGCGATGCAGGGTGTTCAACTCTGCAGCCAGTTTCTCCCGCGCATCGCTCTCACGCAGGGCTTCGTCCAGCTTGCGCATGGCCGTGATGCCGGCCAGGCCGCTGAGCTGGTGATTGAGGTCGGCCAGCGGGCTCATACCCGCGCAGGCCGCCGCCATGGCGAGGCCGTGACCATTGCCGGTGACGGACTGTTCCCGGCGCGCGCGCTGCTGGCTGACCAGATCGCGGATTCGATCCGGTTCGTCGAATCGGGCGCTCGCCAGGGTATCCGCCATCAACTCGACCTGGGCCAGGCTGTTGCGGGTCAGGGCTTTGGAGGACAGGACAAAATTGGCCTGCACCTGTTGCTCGTCGTCCACCTTGCCGCGCATGGCGGTGAAGGCGTTGATGGCCCCCACCGAGGCCGCCTGCCGGTGCTGGGTTTCCAGGTAGCTGTGTTCCCCCAGGCCGGTTTCGGTCAGGGCATGGGTATACAGGGGCAGCAGCTGCAGTTCTGTGGCAGCCATCGCCGGCAGCGGCGAGATCCACTGCTGGTAGACCAGGCCGTTGGTGCCCTGGCCGTAGGTGGTAACCGGCAGGCCGGCCAGCTGCTGTTCCTGGAACGCGAGTTCCGGCAGCCGGGTGGGAACGTCGGCCAGCCCGACCCGGGGCAGGACACTGTCATCGTCCTGTTGTTCCTGCCGTGCCTTGAGGGCAGCGGCCAGCTCCACGGTGGCGCGTATTGCGCTGTCATCCATACTGTCCCGAATGCTGGCCAGGCGTTCCGCTTCCCGTTCCGCGCGGCGGGCTGACAGGCCGGTGTCAGGTTCCATAACCAGGGTCACCCGGTGCGGGTTGTCGAGCAGCAATTCGCGCGCCAGGCGCTTGATGTAGTCGGGGTCGGCGATGTGCTGGCGCAGGGTGTCGATTACCGGATCCAGGTCCAGTACGGCGATCGGGTCACCGTAGTGGGTGGCGGCTCCCAGGCACTGCAGAATCAGCTGCAGACCATAGGGATAGGAGTCGCCGCTCACCTCGCGCTGGTGCAGTTCCAACTGGTGTAAAACCGCCTCTACCCGGTCCAGGGGTACTCCCTCGGTAGCGACCCGCTCCAGCACCGCGAGTACGTCCCGCTCCAGGTCGTCGGCGCGATCCGCCTCGCTGCCCTCTATGCCGCAGACGAAAACGAGTTCGCGCATGGAATCCTCCAGCCCGCACAAGGGGGAGGGCGCCTGTCCCAGGGGTGTGGTTTCCAGCAGGTGCATCAATGGTGCGGCGCTGTTGTCGATGAGTACCGAAGACAGCAGCTGCGCTTCCAGCAACTGTTCCAGCTCGCTGCTCTCCCCCAGCATCCAGCCGATAACGATGTGGGTCTTGCCGCTGGTGTCCTCTCCCTCGTCGTAGGCGTAGCCGGTGCGGCAGCGAACCGGTGCCGGGAGGCGCTGTTCCGGCTGCACCTGGATTCGCTGGTCCAGCCGGCCGAAGCGCGCCAGGGCGCGCTCTTCGAAGGTCGCCTGTAATTCCGCCGCCGGGGTATCGCCGAAGGTCATAAAGATGGCGTTGCTGGGGTGGTAATGACTGCTGTAGAAAGCCTGCAGCTGTTCGTAGCTCAGCTCCGGGATGTGTTCCGGGTCACCGCCGCTGTTGTAGTGGTAGGTGCTGGTCGGAAAGAGCTGTTCGCAGAGTTTTTGCCACAGGGCGCTGGTCACCGAGCTCATGGCGCCCTTCATTTCGTTGAAGACCACGCCCTTGAACTGCAGTTCGCTGGCCGGATTGTCCGGTTCGGAAAATTCCACCCGGTGCCCCTCCTGGGCAAAGTCCAGCGGGTCAAGGCGAGAGAAAAAAACCGCGTCGAGGTAGACGTCGAGCAGGTTGTTGAAGTCCTTGCGGTTCTGGCTGGCAAACGGATAGGCGGTCCAGTCGGAGCTGGTGAACGCGTTCATAAACGTGTTCAAAGAGCGGCGCAACATCATGAAGAAGGGATCGCGCACCGGGTAGCGCTCGCTGCCGCAGAGGGCGGTGTGCTCGAGAATGTGGGCTACCCCGGTGGAATCCTCAGGCACCGTGCGCAGGGCCACCAGAAACACATTTTCCTCGTAGTCAGAGGCGAGGTGATAGTGCACGGCACCGGTCGCGCGGTGCTCGAACTGCTCCACCCGGATATTCAGCGAGTCTATCCGCGCCTGGCGGACAGGGTTGAAAGCGGGGTGGGCCCGGGGCAGGGCCTGGTTGGCATCATTCATAAGTTCAGTGTCTGGCGGAAATGGCGCCAGTTTACCGCGAACCGGCCGCCGCTTCTCCCTTTTCGGCTCTTTCTTCCGGGGCTACCAGCTCAATGCGGTACATCCAGGGCCAGCGTTTGCCGGTCACCCAGACACCGCCATCCCGCGGATCGCGCGCGATACCGTTCAGCACCTCGGTGTCCGGGCGCCGCTCGGGGGTCGGCAATATACCGGCGAGGTCAATCGCGGCCGAGACTACTCCGCTGGCGGGATCGATAACCAGGATCCGGTCAGTTCCCCAGACATTCGCCCAGATCTTGCCATCGATCCATTCCAGTTCGTTCAGCCATTTCACCGGGCTGCCATTTTCGGTAACCCGGATAGAGTGGGTGATGGTCTCCGACTCCGGCGACAGGAAATGCAGCTGGTCAGAGCCGTCGCTGTACACCAGTTGCCCGCCGTCATGCGTGATGCCCCAGCCCTCGCCCGGAATACGGAAGTGGTGACTGAATTCCAGGGTATCCCGGTCGTAGACCAGTACCGCGCGCGCACGCCAGGTCAACTGGTACAGATGGTCGCCGAACAGGGTCAGGCCCTCGGCAAACAGCCGCGGGTGCAGCCGCCGGCTGATCTCCAGGGCGCCGCTGTCGAAGTCATAGCGCAGCAGTCGCGATTCACCGTAGCCGCCGGCGCTGAGATACAGCTTGCCATCGGCGATTTCCAGTCCCTGCACGTAGTGGGACCGGTCCTGCGGCTTGCGCTCGATAACGCGATAATCGTAAACGCGTTGGGCCAGGGCGAGGGGGGCCAGCGTGAGCAGCAGCATAATGGCTGCGGATTTCAGGTTCACAGGTGCAGCTTGCCGCGGCGTATATCGCGGATGGTAAAGCGAGCCGGAGCGAGGGCCCGGTACAGTTCCCGGCTCAGTGGCAGGGGCTCGGCGCAGATCAGGCTGGCCAGCAACTCGCCCGCCAGGGGGGTGGAGCTGAGGCCGCGGGAGCCATGGCCAGTGTTGAGGTAGAGGCCGCTCACGTAGTCTCCTGTTCGCCTGATGTCCTGTTTCGCATTCTTGCCCAGGGCGGCAAAGTTGTGCAAGAAGGCTGCGCGGTCTGGCACAGGTCCCACCAGTGGCAGGTAATCCGGACTGGCGCAGCGGAATCCCACCCGGCCGGGCAGGGTCTCGCCATCGAGTTGGTCCAGCGCGGCCCGCCAGCCGGGCACCGCCCGGGCCAGCCCCTGCAGATTGTGGCGCTGGTCCTCGGGGCGCAGGCGGGTAGACTTGCCGCGGGTATCGAAACTGGCGCCGATGGTCTGGCTGGCTCCGCGCGGTGGGGGGATATAGCCCTCGTGACACAGTACCGCGCGCAGCGTTCTCCAGGGGCCGGATGCCGGCAGGTCGCTGGTCTGGCCTCGAATTCCCCGCAGGGGCAGCCAATCCAGGTCGGGAAACCGGCTCGCCGCGGTACCGGTCGCCACGATCGCGCAGTCGGCCTGCCAGCAGCGGCCATCCGCCGCCTGCGCCAGCCAGCCTTGCGCTGTCACCGCGAGCTGCAAGTTGCCGCAGTGTTCCACCAGTTCGATGTCTTCGCCAGTGAGCAGCGCGCGGCACACCGCCGGCGGGTTCAGCCAGCCCGACCCCGGGTACCAGTAACCGGGAAGGTCCTGCGACACACCCAACAGCTCGCTCGCCCGGACCGCGTCCACCACCTGCGCCAGGTCGGGCACCGGAGCCAGCAGGGCTGCCATCCGCTGCAACTCGCCCTCGTCCGCGACTTGCTGGAAACTGCCACACAGTTCGCCGTCGATCCGCGGCTGCAGGACGCCTTCGGTGAACAACTGGCGATAGGCGGAGGCGGCGTGCAGGTAGCTCTGCAGGGCAAAGTCCAGCAGCGGAGAGTGGCGGTGAGACAGGCGGGTGTACAGCACCCCCTGGTGGTTGCCCGAGGCCTCCCCGGCCACTCCCCCGCGGTCCAGCAGAATCACCTGTATCCCACGCCTGGCCAGAGCGCGAGCGGTATGACAGCCGGCCAGCCCGGCGCCGATGACCAGGGCCCGCTCCGGCGCTCGCGGTACCTGCCCGGGCAGGTCCCAGGGCGTGCCGGTGGGCAAGCCCGCCATGGGTTGCACGCACAGCTTTGCGTGCAGGCACTCGCGCTTGCGACCGAATCCGGGGACCCTCTGCACCTCGAAACCGGCCGCCTGCAGGGCGCGTCGGACCCGCCCGGCGACGGTAAAGGTTGCCAGGGTGGCGCGGGGCCGGCTCAGTCGTGCCAGCGCCTGGAACAACTGCCCGGTCCACATGCTCTCGTTGCGCGCCGGCGCGAAGCCATCCAGGTACCAGGCGTCCACGGTGCCCGCTGCGCTGGCGGCGAGTTCGCTGAATGCCGCGGTGGCCTCCTCCCACCACAGGTCGAGGATAATTGCGCCGTCCTCCAGCAGCAGTCGATGTTGTCCCACCACGGCGGGGGGATATACCGGCAGCAGTTGCTGTAACAGCTCTGCCAGCTCCGGCCAGGGTGCCAGGGCCCTGACCAGGTCTTCGCGTTCCAGTGGGTGCAGTTCCACCGCCAGGTAGTGCAGGCGCGGGCGAGGGGAGGGCAGGCTGCGCCACGCCTGCCAGGTGAGCAGGAAGTTAAGGCCGGTGCCGAAGCCGGTTTCGCCAATACGGAAAACGCCCGCGGGCCGGTTTAGCCAGCGCTCGGGCAGGCGGTTGCCACGCAGGAATACATGCCGGCTTTCCGCTGCGCCGTCGTCGCGCGAGTAGTAGACATCGCCGAACTCCGCTGCCACAGGGACCTCGCCCGCGGTCCAGTCGAGCCGCGCGGTTGCGGCGGTCCGCCAGGGCGTATTGCCGCGGATCATCCGGCCTGGTTCAGGCCAATCTCGGCGGGCAGCCAGGCGGGGAGGTGGGCCCCTTTCACCGCGAGCAGGTCAGACACGGCGAACACGTGCAGTTCCGGGGTGCCCCCGGGAGGCGCGTACAGCGTCACCAGATAGTCGCCCGCGTTGACGTTCTGCGGCAAACGCAACTCCCAGCGGTCGTCGCGTATGCGCAGGGTGCTGTCGCCGGGCTGCAAGCGGATCCGGGCGATGTAGTGGTTCTTGCCCACCGGGCGGAGGCTGCGACTCTCGCTGGCGATCAGGGAGCCGAACAGGTGCGTCCGGGCAGACAGAATGGGGGCGATATCGCGGCGACTCTCCGGGATGGCCGGGTCTGCCAGCCGGCGGCTGATCTGGGCCAGGGCTGTGCTGCCCTCGGCTCCGGTAAGGCGCAATTTACCCGCGCTGAAAGGAATCCGTGCCAGGTTGCTGGCATCCGCCGCTGCCGCCTCGCGGCGCGCCACCTCCTCTGGACTGGGGAGGGTCTGCTCGGATTCCTGCAGGTCAGTGTAGTAATTGTTCAGCAGCCGGTGCAGACGGGCCACGTTCTCGGTCTCCTGCTCCGCGTTGTAATCCGGCGAGTGTACATTCAGTGGCCGGCTCTCCAGTTGGGGGGTGGCAGACTCTTCCGGCGTCCCGTTGTCGCTTCTGTCCTGCGCCGCGAGTTGCTCTCGGCGCAGCGCAACCTCGCGCTCGGCCAGGGATAGCAGCTGTTGCTGGATGCGCAGTTTTTCCTCGGCCAGCTTGCGCACCGCAGGATTGCTGCTCTGCTGTGGCGGGGTGTTTTCGGTGTTAAGCAGGGCCAGTGTTTTCTGGTAGTGCTCCAACTCGGATTCCAGTGCCTGCCGTTGCTCGACCAGGATGCTGAGTTCAGCTTGCTCCGCCAACGGGTCGGCACTGGCGGGAACCGCGCAGCATCCCAGTGCCAGCAGGACTGCACCCAGAATGGTCCGGAGGCGCTCGCGGGCGCGTGGCGTGGCAACAGGAGGGAAGTTGACCGGGTACGGCTCAGCCATGCGGTTTTCCAGTGTTATCGTGACGAAATGATAACAAATTCATGCTGTTAGCGATATCTCGGGATGCCATGGCACGCTGGCGTTCCGGGCTCGCTGGTATTAGAATGCGCCAGCGATTACCCAGAGGTATGCATGAGTCAGAATCAATCCCGAAGCCTTCCCCGTGAACAGTTCCTCAGCCTGAGCGGCAACCTGCTGTACAAGGCATTCCAGGAGGCGTCGCGCACTGAAGCCAAACGTCTGTTCCGCGACCTGGCCCGGGGCGAAGTGCCCGCCCTGACCCAGGTCCGGATGGAGGACGGCAGCCTGGTGCGCTTCGACCTGGCGCTGGACCACAGTGAGTACCGCGGTGTGATCAATTTCGGCGCCTTTCGCAGCAGCCTGCAAAGTCTGATCACCAGTATCGCGAAAGTACTCAAGGAGCAGCAGGAGATCCCGATGTTCGATGCCGAGGGCCAGGAGGGCCATTCCCTGTTCGGCGTCCCCGGCATGATGATCGATGATGAGCAGCTCAATGTAATGATGCTGGGCGTGGATACCGCCACTCACCGGCCGGCTATCATCCTGCGATTGATGTACATGGACCCGGCCCAGTTCATCGACCCGGACGCTGAACAGGTGGCGGCCCGCGGGGGCAGCGACAGCGCCTGAGGAGTCAGTTCTCCACGCTGACGCGGGGAATATCGGGTGCCTCCAGGTGCAGCTTTTCTGTCGGAGCGATCACCTCCGCCACACCCGTGGCAACCAGTTTGTCGTGCTGGTTATAGGCTTTGCAGTCCACTGTGACCACCTTACGGCGGTCCTGTTTGTCGGTCACTTCCAGCCTGACCGTGACCGTATCGCCAATTTTCACCGGGGCCCGGAAACGCAGTGACTGGCCCAGGTAGATCGTGCCCGGACCGGGCAATTCAAGCGCCAGGGCGGCGGAAATGAAGGCGCCTGTCAGCATGCCGTGGGCGATGCACTCGCCAAATGGAGTGCTCGCAGCATAGTCGGGATCCAGGTGGACCGGGTTGACGTCACCGGATACGGCGGCAAACAATTGGATATCGCGCTGCTGCACGTCGCGCTGGTAACTGGCCCGCTGACCTATTTCTATGTCGTCGTAGATGTGGTTGTGTAATAACGCCATGGCTTGGTTCCGGCTCAAGGATTTTCAAAGAGTGGGATGATAGCCTACATTGATGTCATGTACTGTGAGAAAGCGGTACGGTTATGGAAAGAGGAGGTAAGCCGATGTCGGAAGCAGTACTGGCAGAACAAGCGGCCCTGTTTCGCAGCGTGCTGCGTGATCTGGGCGTGCAGGAAACCGTGGATACGGAGCGCTTCGCCAACGTCGTGGACATGGTGGAAAAATCCATGGCCGAATACGGCGATCGACCCGCCTTCACCAGCCTGGGTCACACCCTGAGCTTTGCCGACGTGGACCGGCTGTCTGGTCAGTTCGCGTCCTGGTTGCAGCACCACACCGATCTCGAGGTCGGAGACCGTATCGCGGTACAGATGCCGAACCTGATCCAGTACCCGGTGGTCGTCTTCGGAGCCCTGCGCGCGGGCATGGTCATCGTCAATACCAATCCCCTGTACAGCGAGCGCGAGGTGGAGCACCAGTTCAATGACGCCGGGGTCAAGGCCCTGGTGGTGCAGGCCAATGTCGCCCAGACAACGGCGAAAGTGCTGCCAAAAACCCCGGTCCGACATGTGCTGGTAACCGAACTGGCGGACCTTCACAAACCCCTCAACCGGGTGTTGATCAACGCAGTGGCGAAGTACGTCAAGAAACTCGTGCCGCCATTCAGCATTCCCGGCGCCATGGGCCTCAACCAGGCCCTCAAGCTGGGGGCGCAGAAGCCCTTCTCGCCGGTGCCGCTGGACCGGGACAGCCTGGCTATGCTGCAGTACACCGGGGGCACCACCGGCGTCGCCAAGGGCGCCATGCTGTCACACGGCAACCTGGTGTCCAACGTGTTGCAGGCCGACGCCCTGTTCGATACCCACGGCCTGACCGACGAGGACCGGGTACTGGTACAACCCCTGCCCGTCTACCACATTTACGCCTTCATGACCTGCGTCTACAGCATGCTGAATGGTAATCACGTCGTTTTTATACCCAATCCGAGAGACCTGGATTCTGTCGTCAAGATCTTGCGCGACTACCGGCCAGCGGTGTTCTGCGGCCTGAATACCCTGTTCGTGGCCCTGTGCAACAACGAGGAATTCCGCAAGCTGGATTTCTCCCGTCTCAAGGTCACCCTGTCCGGTGGCATGGCGCTCACGCACGCGGCCGCCGACCAGTGGCGGGAGATTACCGGCTGCGAGGTGGCCGAGGGTTATGGCCTGACCGAGACCTCGCCGGTGGTGTCCAGCAATCCCGGTAACCGCAAGATCATCGGTACCATCGGACCCCCTATTCCCGGCACCGAGGTCAAGGTGGCGGACGACGAGGGCAATCCGCTGCCCATCGAGGAGCATGGTGAACTCTGCGTGCGCGGTCCCCAGGTCATGCTGGGTTACTGGCAGCGACCCGATGAGACTGCCAAGGTCATCGATGAGGAGGGCTGGTTCCGCACCGGCGATATCGCCAAGATTCGGGCCGACGGTTACCTGCAGATCGTCGACCGCAAGAAAGACATGATCGTCGTGTCGGGTTTCAACGTATATCCCAACGAGCTCGAAGACGTGCTGTACGAGCACGATGACGTACTGGAGTGCGCCGCCGTCGGGATTCCGGATGACACCGCGGGCGAGATCATCAAGATGTTCGTGGTCAGCCGCTCCGGCAAACTGACCGCCGAGGAGGTGCGTGAATTCTGCCGCCGCAGCCTGACCGCCTACAAGGTGCCCAAACTGATTGAATTCCGGGACGAATTGCCCAAGACCAACGTGGGCAAGATCCTGCGCCGCGAGCTCCGGGACCAGTAACCAGCAGAACGCCATGAGCATCACCCCGGGTCGTGAGATTCACGTCCCGCCCATCAGTTATCCGCCGGAACTACCTGTCGTCGAACGGCGGCAGGAAATCGCACGTGCCATAGAGCAACACCAGGTGGTGATCCTGGCGGGGGAGACCGGCTCGGGAAAGACCACCCAGTTGCCCAAGATCTGCCTGGAGCTCGGGCGCGGCCGCGAGGCTCTTATCGGCCATACCCAGCCGCGCCGGCTGGCAGCGCGGACGGTGGCCAGCCGCATCGCCGAGGAGCTGAACACCAGCCTCGGTGACCTGGTCGGCTACCAGGTCCGCTTCAACGAGCAGTTGGGCGAGGGGACGGCGATCAAGCTGATGACCGACGGTATTCTGCTTGCCGAAATCGAGCGGGATCGCCTGCTTCGCCGCTACGACACCCTGATCGTCGACGAGGCGCACGAGCGCAGCCTGAATATCGATTTTCTGCTCGGTTACCTGAAAAGCATCCTGCCGCGGCGTCCCGACCTCAAGCTGATCATCACCTCGGCAACCATCGACCTGCAGGGATTCTCGGACCACTTCGACGGCGCACCTGTCGTGGAGGTCTCCGGCCGCACCTTCCCGGTGGAAACCCGGTATGTGGATGAGCCGGAAGCGGACCGGCCCCGGCTTATAGCGCGCCTGATAGCCGAGATCGAGCGCGAGGATTACGGTTCCCGCGGCGACGTGCTGGTATTCCTGCCCGGGGAACGGGATATTCGCGAACTGGCGCAGGTGCTGCGCCGCGACGAGCACGGGCACCCGGCCCGGTGGGAGGTCCTGCCCCTGTACGCACGGCTCGGGCAGGCCGAACAGAACCGGGTATTCGATATCCAGCAACGGCGCGGGATGCGGGTCGTGCTGGCGACCAACGTGGCGGAGACCTCACTCACGGTGCCGGGGATACGCTATGTGATTGACCCCGGGGAAGCCCGTCTGTCGCGTTACAGCTACCGTACCAAGGTCCAGCGCCTGCCCATCGAAGCTATTTCCCGGGCCAGCGCCGACCAGCGCAAGGGACGCTGTGGCCGCGTGGCCGCGGGTGTCTGCCTGCGCCTGTACAGTGAGCAGGACTTTGAGGGCCGGGACGAATTTACCGAGCCCGAGATCCGCCGCACCAACCTGGCGGCCGTGATACTGCAGATGCTGCAGTTGCGCCTGGGCAGGGTGGAGGACTTCCCCTTTATCAACCCGCCCGACCCGCGGCTGGTCCGGGATGGTTACAAGCTGCTGGAAGAGCTCGGAGCGGTGAGCGAACGGGGCAGGCTGACGCCACTCGGCAAGCGCATGGCGCGCTTTCCAGTGGACCCGCGACTGGCGCGCATGGTGCTGGCCGCAGCAGATAGCGCCTGCCTGGAGGAAATCCTGGTGATTGCCGCCGCGCTGGCCGTGCAGGACCCGCGGGAACGGCCGGCCGATCGACAACAGCAGTCAGACCAGGCGCATGCCCGTTTCCGGCATCCCAGGTCCGATTTCATGGCCTGGCTGAACCTCTGGCGCTATTACGAGGAGCAACGCCAGGCCCTGAGCCAGAACCAGCTGCGGAAACTGTGTCAGCGCGAGTTCCTGTCTTTCATGCGCATGCGGGAGTGGCGCGATATCCACTACCAGCTTACCCTGGCCTGTCGCCAGCAGAAGCTGCGCCCGCGGGCGGCGCTACCCGGTGAAGAGAACTATGATGGCATTCATCGTGCCCTGTTGACCGGTTTGCTGGGCAATATCGCCCAGTGGCAGGAAGGGCGGGAGTTTCTCGGCGCGCGCAATCGCAAACTGCTGGTGTTTCCCGGTTCCTCCCAGTTCCGTAAACCACCCAAATGGCTGGTCGCTGCTGAAATTGTCGAGACCTCCAAAGTGTACGCCCGTACGGTGGCCGCGATCGATCCGCGCTGGGTGCTGGACTGCAATCCGCGCCTGTTGAAATACCACTACTACGAGCCACGCTGGCAGCCGCGCAGCGGCCGGGTCATGGCCTACGAACGCGTCACCCTCTACGGCCTGACGGTATCGGACCGGCGCTCGGTGCATTACGGTCCTGTCGACCCGCCCGTATCCCGCGAAATCCTGATACGCGAGGCACTGGTTGCCGGTCGCCTGCCCAGGCCACCGGGGTTTTTGAAGTTCAACCAGCGCCTGGTGCGCGAACTGCAGGACCTGGAGTCGCGGGTGCGGCGCCGGGATATCCTGGTGGACGAGCAGGTCCTGTTTGACTTTTACGATGAGCGGCTGCCGCAAGACTGCACCACGGCCGCGCACCTGCGGTCCTGGTTGCGCAAGGAGCGGGCCGCGGACCGGGGTCTGCGGATGTCGCGCGACCTGTTGCAGTCAAGAGCGATACCGGCAGAGCTCGGCGAGCAATTCCCCGATCACCTGGACTGGGACGACATGCGTTTTCGTCTGAGCTACCAGTTCGAACCCGGCAAGGCCAGCGACGGGGTCAGCGTAACCGTGCCGGTCGGCCTGATGAACCGGGTGCCGCGGTTCCTGTTTGACTGGCTGGTGCCGGGCCTGTTGCGGGAAAAATGTATCCAGCTGGTGAAAGGCTTACCCAAGTCGCTGCGCAAGCAGCTGGTGCCGGTGCCGGATTATGTGGACCGGGCGCTGGCGGAGATGCAGCCGGCCGACGTGGATCTCTGCAGCGCACTCGGTGAGCGGCTGCGAGGGCTTGGGGGCGTGCGGATTACCGGGGCGGACTGGGCCGCGGTACCGCTGGATGACTATTACCGTATGAATATCCGGGTTGTGGACGCGCAGGGTCAGTTGCTGGCCCAGGGCCGCGACCTCGCGCGGTTGGTCGAACGCTTTCGCGACGACAGCCGGCAGCTGGTCAGCAGCGGGGACAGTAACAGCCCCGCGCGAGCCGGGATCACGCGCTGGGACTTCGGCGATCTGCCGGCGCAGTGGCGGTTTAGCCAGGCGGGGGTTGACATCGTTTCCTGGCCCGCCCTGGTGGATCACGGCGACAGCGTCGCCATCGAACTGCTGGATTACGAGAGCGAGGCTTTATTGCAGCACCGCCGCGGTCTGTTGCGGTTGTTTTCCCTGCACGCGCCCCAGCCGGTCAAGTACCTGCGCAAACAGTTGCTGCGCGGCAACGACAGCAACCTCGTGCTGGCCGGGGCCGCCCTCGACAGGAAGCTACTGGTGGAAGGCCTGATAAGTGCGGCGCTGGTGGATGTCATGTGGCTGGAGCGGGACCTGCCCTATACCGCCGAGGCATTCCGGCGGCGCCTGAAGGAGGGAGAATCGCAGCTGGTTACGGTGGCGACAGAACTGGAGAGCGCCATCCTGCCGGCGCTGGCGGCCCTGGCGGAGGCGCGCCGTCGCCTGGCCCAGCTGGAGACCGACCGCTACCCGGATACGCGCCAGGATATTGCGCGACAGGTCGACCACCTGATGGCCGCAGGAGCACTGGCCGATACGCCGCGAGAGTGGTTACAGCAGTACCCGAGGTACTGCAAGGCCCTGCAGCAAAGGGTGGAGCGCCTCAGCGGCCAATACGCCAAGGACCAGAAGTACATGCAGACCCTGGCCGACCTGGAAGAGCCGTTGTGGCAGCGCCTGGCGCAAAAGCCGGGCCTGCTGCTGCAGTGCCCCGAGGCGATGCGTTACCGCTGGTCACTGGAGGAGTTCCGGGTCTCGCTGTTTGCCCAGAGCCTGGGTACTCGCCTGCCGGTGTCTGAAAAACGCCTGCGCGAGGCCTGGCAGCAGGTAGCGGAGTGGGATAAAAATAATCTTGGCTAGAATCTTGTTTTTTCAAGGTCTTGTGAAATATTACCAATGTCAGGTCCCGCGTGCGGAACCTTCATGGTCAATACTCAGTCATACTCATCACGAATGCGCCGGATGGCTGTTCGTCGAGTACCACAACAATTCAACTGAAGTAGGGATCTCATCATGGCTCAATCAAAGAAACCTTTAGCTGTCGCCCTGGGCGCGGCATTCCTGGCCACAGCAGTGGCACCCCTGGCATCAGCCGAGAACAACCCCTTTTCCGCCCAGCAGCTCAGTGGTGGCTACGATCTGGCCAGCTATGACAAGCACCAGGAAGGCAACTGCGGCGAGAAGAAGGCCGAAGGCAGTTGCGGTGAAAAGAAAGCCGAGGGTAAGTGCGGCGAAGGCAAGTGCGGCGACAAGAAAGCCGAGGGCAACTGCGGTGGTGCCAAGGCCGAAGGCGAAGGCAAATGTGGCGGCGAGAAGGCCGAAGGTGAAGGCAAGTGTGGCGGCGAGAAGGCCGAAGGCGAGGGTAAGTGTGGCGGCGACCACTGATGCCTGAAAACCCCCGGGATTTCCGCGGAGCGGGACTCGGTTTGCGGCGGGCCCTGGTGGGCCCGTTGCAGTCTATAGACCAGGGAGCGGTCGATTTTATGGAGGTGGCGCCGGAAAACTGGATTGGTGTGGGCGGTCGCTACGGCCGGCTGTTTCGCCAGTTTGCAGAGCGCTACCCGGTGGTCCTGCACGGCCTGTCACTGGATATCGGCGGTCCCGACCCGCTGGACCTCGACCTGGTGCGTGCCGTTGGCGAGTTCAAGGCTGAAATAGGGGCTCCGGTCTACAGCGAGCACCTGACCTATTGCGCCGCCGAGGGCCACCTTTACGACCTCCTGCCGATCCCCTTTACCGGGGAAGCGGTGCGCTACGTGGCGGACCGGGTGAAGCAGGTGCAGGATCTGTTGGGCGAGCGCATTGTACTGGAAAATGCCTCCTACTATGCGCAGCCGCACGCCGATCTGTCTGAGGAGGCGTTTATCCGCGCGGTACTGGAGGAGGCCGATTGTGACCTGCTGCTGGATGTGAACAATATTTACGTCAACAGTATCAACCACCGTTATGACCCTCTCGAGTTTCTCGACGCGCTGCCCCTGGAACGGGTTCGCTATATCCACGTGGCGGGGCATTACGATGAGGCGGAGGATTTGAAGGTCGATACCCACGGCAGCGACGTGATTGACCCGGTCTGGAGCCTCCTGGCGCAGGCCTACCAGCGCCTGGGGCCGTTACCCACGCTGTTGGAACGCGACTTCAACCTGCCGCCACTGCCCGATCTCCTGCAGGAAGTGGCCGAAGTGCGCCGCCTGCAGGCCTTGGCCGGCAGCACCTCAGCCGGCGGCACCTTAGCCGGCCGCACCTTAGCCGGCCGCACCCCATTGCAGAAGGCTGTTACGGCATGAGCGAGCCCGCCTTGCGAGAGAGTCAACTGGCCATGGCGCGCTTCCTGCGCAACCCGGAGAACGAGGCGCCACCTCCCGGGGTCGAACCGCGGCGATTGAAGGTATACCAGGAGCTGATTTACAACAACATCGAGGGCTTCATCAGTGCCGGTTTCCCGGTTCTGCGCAGCCTGTACAGTGACGAGGACTGGCATGAACTGGTGCGCCTGTTTATCGAACAGCATCGCTGTAGCACCCCGTATTTCCTCGAAATCAGCCAGGAGTTTCTGCGTTACCTGATGGAGGTGCACCGGAGCCGTGACTGTGATCCGCCGTTCATGGCCGAGCTGGCCCACTACGAGTGGGTTGAACTGGCCCTGGATGTTGCCGAGGAGGAACTCCCGCCGCCGCACGCGGTGCCCGAGCCCCTGGCTGCCCGTGCCTGTATCTCGCCCCTGGCCTGGGTGCTCAGCTACCGTTACCCGGTGCACCGTATCGGCCGCGGGTTCAGGCCCACCGAGGCCGGCGAACCCAGCTTTTTGCTGGTCTACAGGAACCGTGACGACGCGGTCTGTTTCATGGAGTTGAACGCCGCTACAGCCCGGATGCTGGAATTGTTCCGCGACCGTGATGAACTCACCGTAGCGGCCGTCCTGGCCGAGCTCGCGGGGGAACTCGGTATGGCGCAAAACCAGTTGCAGGCATTCGCGCTGGACCAGTTGCTCGACCTCGAGAGCCGGGGTGTACTGGTGTTTCGCGGCCGGTCCGCGGGCCAATGAGCTCCCTTGCGGGAGTCCCCCGCCGGGCGTAAGATCAGGCCCTTTAAAAAACGACCTGAACCCGATGAATTACCGCCGCCTGCTGCCGTTGTTCCTGCTTGTGTTCACACCCGGTCTGCTTGTGCCGGGTATGGCGCTGCCCAGTGTCGCCGCGCCCGGTGAGGCGACACCCGGTGAGGCGACACCCGGTGAGGCGACACCCGGCGTGGTAGTGACACAGCGCAACCCGGATCCCTTCGAGCCCTTGAACCGCAAGCTCTATGCGTTCAATAACGGCCTCGACAAGGTGGTCCTGCGCCCGTTGGCCAAGGGCTACGATTACGTCCTGCCGGCCCCGGTCAAGCGGGGCATGGGTAACTTCTTCGCCAATATGTACGACGCCAACGCCGCGCTCAACAGCGTGCTGCAATGGCGGTGGAAGGGCGCGGGCCAGGCAGCAGGGCGCTTTGTGATCAACTCAACCGTTGGCCTGCTGGGGTTCTTCGATGTGGCGACGCGAATGGGGATCAGTCCCTACCGGACCGATTTCGGCCACACCCTGGCGATCTGGGGAGCGCCATCGGGTCCCTACCTGATGGTGCCGCTATTTGGCCCGCGGACGATTCGCAGCGGTACCGGGACGATATTTGACGCCTACGCCTCGGTTCCCGCTTACCTGGACAATGTCCGGGTGCGAAACTCCCTCTGGGGCCTGGAGCTGATTGACGGTCGTTCACGTCTGCTGGCGGCCGATTCACTGATGAGCGGCGACGAATATATTTTCGTGCGCGACGCCTACCTGCAAACCCGGGAAACCTTCGTCAATGACGGCGTGGTCCAGGACAGTTTCTCGGACTTTGGCGACGAGGAATGGGAAGAGGATTTCTGACGGGCCGGCAGCAACTTTTGCGGGAATTTGTCACAAAATTGTCAAATCTGTCACAGTGCCACAGGCAACCGGTTGTCTGCACTTCGGGATGGGCGTAGTGTCACCCCAAATTTTCATCGGGTAAACAAACGATGGCTGGCAACGGCAATGTGCTGGTGATCGACGACATTCCGGACCGGGCGCAGGCCCTGGCCAAGCAGGTCAGCGAGGCGGGTTTCCACACCGAGGTAGTCACCGACGTTACCAATTCCAAATTCTCCCTTGGCACCAACAGTGAGCTGGACGTCATCCTGTGCGAGATCGATTTGCAGGGTGTCTCCTGGGGTGATGCGCGCCGTACATTGCGCGAAATGGATGTGCAGGTGCCCGCTATCATGCTCGCGGACGAAGCACAGGGCGAGCGCATGATGACCGCCCTGCGGCTCGGGGCCAGTGACTTTTTTGTGCGTCCGATCGAAGACATGGAGGCCCTGGTCCGGTCCATCGAGCGGTGTGTCCGGCAACGGCGGATGCGCCGTGAACTGCAGCAGTCGCGGCGGCGGCTGGAGGCCGCCAACGTCGAGCTCAAGGGCACCATCAAGATGCTGGAGCAGGACCAGCAGGCAGGCCGCCAGGTGCAATTGCGCATGTTACCGGCCACGCCCCTGGTGCTTGGCGATTATGTTTTCAGCCACACGGTGATTCCCTCCCTGTTCCTCAGTGGCGACTTCACCGATTACTTTACCGTGGGCAAGGACCATGTGACCTTTTTCATGGCAGACGTGTCCGGCCACGGCAGTTCGTCGGCCTTTGCCACGGTGCTTTTGAAGAACACCTTCGCCCGCAAGCGATCAGATTTCCTGCGCCGCAACGATCACACGGTGATGAGCCCGGTGGCCATGCTGAAACAGGCCAACAAGGAATTGCTCGACCTGGGAGTGGGCAAGTTCGCCACCATGGTCGTTGGCCTGCTGGACATGGCCGACAATACACTGCGTTACAGTGTGGCCGGGCACCTGCCACAGCCGGTTCTGGTATCCCGCGAGGGTGCCCGGTATCTCCGCGGCGAGGGTTCGGCCGTGGGCATCATGGAAGATGCGCACTACGAAGAGCACCTGATGGACCTGCCGGACAGCTTCATGCTGGCCCTGTTTTCGGACGGTATCCTGGAAATCCTGCCACCCTCTGATCTGATCGAAAAAGAAAAGTATTTTCTCAATGTGTTCGAGCAGACCGCGGAATCACCCGCGGAACTGGTAACCCGCCTGGGCCTGGATACGGTGGAAACGGCGCCGGATGATATCGCGGCGCTGTTCATCAGCAAACGGGCCTGATCATGACCGAGGGCAGGATACTTGCAGCACAGCAGCATGGCGCCTATGTGATCCGTTTGGAGGGAGACGTGCGGCTCACCCTGTGTACCACCATTGACGATTATTTCCAGCGCATGTACGACGACCCGGAGTTCGCCAGCGTCTGGCTCGACCTCTGTGCCGCCGAGGGAATAGACAGCACCACGCTCGGACTGTTGGCCAAACTGGCATTGCAGGTCCAGAGCCGTTTCGGATTCCAACCGGCTATTTACTCCTGCGCCCCGGGTATCAACCGCCTGTTGAAGAGCATGGGCTTCCAGCGCCTGTTCGAGTTACACGAGGAGGCCTGCGCCAACCCGGCGGATATCAATGAAATTCCCATGGTCGAGGGCAGTGAGCAGGCGGTCAGGGACAAGGTGGTCGAAGCCCATCGCGTGCTGATGGACCTCAGCGATGAGAACCGGCACCGCTTCCAGGACCTGATGGCGGTACTGGAGGCGTCCTGATCAGCCTTTCGCGGTGTCCCGTGCCGCCAGCTTCAGACGGATATAGTCCACGTGTGAGACATAGGTCAGTTCCGCCACCCGGCGGATCAGGTGTTCCTCGTACCTGTCGAGGTTGCCGTCCGCATAGGCCACAGCCCACATGTCCGCGACCAGTTGCAGTTTCTGTTCCGGCGTGAAGTTATCGTTGATTTCGCGGGTAAATTCATACAGCGAGGTGGATTCGTCGACCTTTGCGCTGGCGTTGTCAATCAGCTGCCGGACCTCGGTAAGTTCGAGGTCCAGGGATTCACTCAGCAGGCGCTCCATCGTCACCTGCTCCTCGCTGCCCTGGGTAAAATCCGCGCGGGCGGTTTCCACCAGCAGGGCCGCCGCCACCAGATGCAGGCGGCGCTCCCGCTGTTCGGTGGTCTCCCTGGCGGGGACCTCAAACAGTGCTTTCAGGGCGCTGATCATTGCTTGCTGATTAACTGCTCCAGTTTTTCCTGGTCGGCCACAAAGTTGCGGATACCCTCCGCCAGCTTCTCGGTGGCCATGGCATCGGCGTTGAGTTGCCAGCGGAATTCCGCCTCGCTGGGTCCGTGCTTGAAATCTGTTGAATCGGCCAACTCCGGCGCCAGTTGCCGCGGCAGCTCAGCGTTGTCGGCCGCCAGTTCCGCCAACAGTGCCGGGCTGATGGTGAGGCGATCACAGCCCGCCAGCGCCTCGATCTCGCCCGCGTTGCGGAAGCTGGCGCCCATGACGACCGTGTTATAGCCGTGCAATTTGTAGTAGTCGTAAATGCGCCGCACCGACTGCACCCCCGGGTCGTCCTGGGGCGAGTTGATCACCAGTTCGGTATGGGCCTTGTACCAGTCGAGAATCCGGCCAACGAAGGGTGAGATGAGGTACACCCCCGCGTCGGCGCAGGCGGCCGCCTGACTGAACCCGAACAGCAGCGTCAGGTTGCAGTTGATGTCTTCCCGCTCCAGCTGTTCGGCGGCGCGTATACCTTCCCAGGTGGAAGCGATCTTGATCAAAATACGCTCGCGACCGATACCGGCTTCCTCGTAGAGGCCGATCAGCTTCCGCGCACGCGCCATGGTGGCGGCAGAGTCGAAAGACAGGCGCGCGTCTACCTCGGTGGAGATCCGCCCCGGGACGATAGCCAGAATTTCCCGGCCCACGTCCACCGCGAACCGGTCACAGCAGTTGGCCAGCTGTTCCGGCTCGCTGCCGCCCTGGGCGCTGGCCCAGGCCCGGGCCCCGTCCAGTAACTCGGCGTAGTGCGGCAGGGCGGCCGCTTTCAGCAGCAGGGAGGGATTGGTGGTGGCGTCCTGCGGTTGGAACTCGCGGATCGCCTCGATATCCCCGGTGTCGGCGACCACGTCGGTCATCGCCTTGAGTTGTTCGAGTTTGTTGCTCATGCCTGTGTTCCGTTACGACTGTTGTGCCGGCGCTGGCCTGGTGCCCTGCTCCACCAGGGCGAAGGCCTGGGTCAATACTTCGAGTCCCGCCTCCTTGCGGTAGGCGTTTTCGCTCAGGTGGCGCCGGAATTTGCGCGCCCCGGGCACACCCTGGTACAGGCCCAGGATATGCCGGGTGATGTGGTTCAGGGACGCGCCCGCGGTGAGCTGGCGCTGCACATAGTCCAGCAGCCCGGCAGCGATATCATCGCGGCTGGGCGGGGGTTTGTCCAATCCGAACAGCATCCGGTCCACCTCGGCCAGCATCCAGGGATTCTGGTAGGCCTCACGGCCGATCATCACCCCGTCCACCTGCTGCAGGTGCGTTTGACATTCCGCCAGGCTGCGGATACCGCCGTTGATCACAATCTGCAGCCGCGGGAAGTCGCGCTTCAGGCGGTAGACCCAGGGGTAATTGAGTGGCGGTATCTCGCGGTTCTCCTTCGGCGACAGGCCCTGTAGCCAGGCCTTGCGCGCGTGCACGATAAAGACCTCACAGCCCGCCGCGGCCACCGGTTCCACGAATCCCACCAGCTGCTCGTAATGTTCCATGTGGTCGATGCCGATGCGGTGCTTGACCGTGACCGGGATGTCGCAGGCATCGCGCATGGCGCGCACGCAGTCCGCCACCCGTTGCGGCTGCGCCATCAGGCAGGCGCCGAACAGGCCCGACTGGACCCGGTCGGACGGGCAGCCGCAGTTGAGGTTGACCTCGTCGTAGCCCCAGTCCTGCGCCCAGCGGGCACAGCGGGCCAGGTCGGCGGGGTCAGACCCACCCAGTTGCAGGGCCACCGGATGTTCTTCCGGGTTGAAGTGCAGGAAGCGCTCCCGCTCGCCGTGGATCAGGGCGCCGGTGGTCACCATTTCGGTATAGAGCAGGGCGCGCTCGCTCAGCAGCCGCCAGAAATACCGGCAGTGACGGTCAGACCAGTCCATCATGGGAGCGATACAAAAGCGATGGAATCCATATGTATTTGAATTCATTGATAAAAACCAATTAGCAAAATATATGATACACCGGTATTCGGGCTGTATCGACTCGGTTATTGCCCCTTGTTTATGTGTTTCGGGCGTATTTTAGCCCTATTTCAACGGTAATCCGCCCGAATATTTCAGGAAAATACAGGCTAAACAATCTTGTATCCGGTAAATTTCAAAAATACCGTTTAAGCACATCATTATACCGGAGAAAGTATGGCCTCTATCGCATTACGCAAAAACAAGAGCGGATCATCGTCGTGGATCGTGTCGATCAAGTACACACATAGCGGAGTCCAGCACCGAGAAACTAAAGCGTTCAAGACCGAACTCTACAAGAAGCGAGATGTAGAAGCTTGGGCCAGGAGAAGAGAGCTGGATTTAATGAATGGAAAGGTGTACTCGCACAAGCAGGCGAATGTGACTCTTGCCCAGCTCACCGAGCGCTATATCTGCGAATTCGAAAAAGAAAGTGGCTGGGGAAGAACGAAGGCGTCCGATCTGCGACATCTGATGGGGTACAGCATCGCGGGCATACCGGTAGTTCGGCTAAAGGCGAAAGACTTTATTGCCCACATCAAGATGCGGCGGAATACGGGCGTGGCACCATCTACAGCAGCAAACGACCTGATTTGGTGGCGTATAGTAATACAGGTGGCGATAGGAGCCTGGGGCTTCCCGTTCTCCCTAGAGGCCATCGATGCCGCGAACAAGGTGCTCAGGGCCCACAATATTATCGGGAAATCAGAAAAACGAACGCGTCGGCCAAAACTTGAGGAGCTTGAACAAATCCTGGAATTCGTATCGCAACGAGACGGTCGACAAACGATACCGATGGTAGACTTGATACTATTCCAAATATTCAGTGCCCGGCGGATCGCGGAAACCTGTCGACTCACATGGCAGGATTATAACGTCGAAGATAATTCGGTTATTGTACGCGAGATGAAAGACCCTCGTAAGAAGCGAGGAAATAACGTGGTTACGATTCTCACGGATGAGGCAGTCGCGATTTTGAACCGGCAGCATCAACAGGCGGGGGAATCTCGCATATTTCCTTACGACGAAAGATCTGTCAGTGCGAACTTCGCTCGGACTTGCAAAATCCTTGGAATAAAGGATTTACGCCTACATGACCTGCGCCATGAAGCCACAAGTTGGTTATTTGAAAAAGGATTGGATATCCCGCGAGTGAGCAAAGTAACCGGCCACAAAAGTTGGGGTTCGTTACAGCGCTATGCTCATCTAGAGCATGTTGAATCATTCAACAAATACGAAAAATGGAAGTGGTTATGCAGTTGAAAGCCTGCGTTGTCAAAATTTGGAGATAAAAGTGCCGAAAATTTTGACCGCTTCTACCTCACAGCGGAAGTCGTCGGAGTTGTCGAGGGTGGCCCGTCCGCTTCGCCTGTATTTCTCTCGCGCAGCTACCTGGATGAGATTGACATCTCCGTGGCCGGGGATTCGGGGTTGCGAAGCGCTTTATAGTGATATCCTTTTCTCTCATTCCGCCGGATGAATTTTCGGGAAGGTCCAGTTACCACCGAGAATCTCCCCGCGAGGTTTGTACATACGGATGGCATAATTCCAGCCGGGAGTGATTGGAATACAGTTCGCCTTGTCGTCGTCGCAGCCGCCGAAGCGGATTGTGTACGACCTGTCGTCATTTTTCTTCGCCGAGAAATTATTGTAACTGTTTACGCCGAGGTCGTTCGCTTCGAGATACCCGTCGGCGTTGTAGACCGTGATGGACCAGAATGCATCTACCGGCACCTCCTTCACGGTCACCTCGTACGGTATCGCGCCGTCGTTTTTGGCAACGCGGCCCAAAATGTAGAAGGCGGCAGATCGCGGTAAACCGCCCCAGCCCGCCGCCGCGCCGACCAGGTAGTCCACCGGCCTGACATCCTCTTTGCGCCCAAATGCGTAAGTCGTGTCAAAGCCTAGCACCGCCAGATCGTTCAGCGCCTTGCGTGCAACCGCCAGGTCCCTGGTATTCCAGTCCGGCGTTTCGAATGGACCGTCGCCACCACCGCTGAGCGCAATCTTGTCCTGGGCGGCGTGGGCATCGGTGAGGTCATCGGGGTCTCCGGCATTGTAGAAGGTCCGGAAAGTCACGGAGGCGAAACGCGTGCCTACCTCGTCTTCCGTCAGCGTATAAGTTCCCGGCTCCGATTCGACGAACATGTAATGGTCCTGATTTACCACGTGCATGGACATATAACGGCCGCCGATCTCCGGCAGCTTAATCTTTACAGGGCGGGAAAGGTCGAGCACCACTGCGGAGTAGAGCGTATCCTGATTCATGCGGATGACCGGCTGTTCGTCCGGTGTCGTGGGCTTACGCACATGGAAAAGTTGCCCGACTTTTGTATGAAACGTTTTCATATTGTTGCGGAACATGTGGTCCGATTCGGCGCGCACGAAGTTATCGACAGTCACCGGTTCGTCGGCAGATGCGCTGGTGCTGGCGGTAGCGGCAGTCATGACGATGCTCATCGAGGCAAGGAGCGCGCGTGTCTTGATGATTTGTGGTGCCAGTCGTTTCATTTGCTTTTCCTGTAAATGTTCTCAGCGGGATTGGGGACATATATCCCAAGCTGTTCACTTAGCCTCATGACGCATTCAGTTTTAACGGATTGGGCTTTTATCTCCCCTCATCCGTCCGGGCGTTCAGAGCCGCCGCCTATTGTCCCTTTCGGTCATACGCCCCGAACATGCTCGGATCCAACCCTTTGCGATCGAACAGTCCCTTCAGTGCTATATTGCCCATCTGCGGCCCATGATCGGTCATGGTCACCCACATGATGTGATCGACGTTGCCGGGGCCCTCCTTATGGAACGATGCACCCACGGGTCCCATCGTAATGTACTCAACACCATCAATGTTGTCGTAATCATAGTAATGCAGGTGCCCCGCGAACATGGTGTGCTTTCTTCCCTTGAGCATCGCCTGAATTGACTGGAAGCTGGCCGACGGATTTTCCCAGCAAGGTTCATGCATGAACAGGAAAGTCCATTTAACATCGGGATGTTTCGCGAGCGCCTGCCTGATCCAGGTGAGCTGCTGTTCGTCAAACTCGACCGGAGAGCTGAGACCCGCTATGACTGATTCATCGGACATGAATTCCGCCAGCATGGCTTGAGCTTTGGCGGGGTCTTCAACCTGCAGCCTGTTGTAAAGTTCGAGTTTTTCCTTCATGTCAGGCGGCGGCGCAGGCCGGTTGTACTCGGTATCAAGCACCATGAATAACACGTCCTTGTAAATGAAGTAGTAGTAAGTCGCTCCGTAACGTTCCCGCCATACCCCCTTGGCGGTAGCGTTGGCGATGTCGTGGTTGCCCGGTGTTTTGAAGAATCGCATATCGAGCTCACCAAGCATTGAATCCACTTCATTCCACTCGGCGTTCAATTCGGCAGGCTGATCGCTATAGCCTTCGATCAGGTCTCCGACATTGATGACAAATTCTGGTTGTAGCAGGTTGATTTGCGGCAAAGCCGTTTGAAATGTGTCTTGCACATTGGCCCCCCCCGTTCGGTCGCCGACGATCACAAACTGGAAGTCGTTGGGGTTGTTCTGGAAGTCTCTGGCCGTCCATGGTTGTGCGCTGGCCAGGCGATCGGACTCATAGGAGAACGCCGACGCTTGTGAGGTCTGCTCTTGCGTCGCGCAGCCCAATGCAAGCAGGGTGATAACAAGAATGGTGGCCGTTTCGATGACTCTCATAACGTCCTTGCTCCTTTATGGGGTGACGGGAATATTATGTGGCCGGTAACAGCTGCGGCCTGAACCGCTCAAAGCAATGCAACAGTATTATAAGGAGAGCACAAATGCTCGAATTGACCTGCATCAATCCCGGGCGACTGACCGGGCCAGTTGTCGGCAAAAGTGGCTAACGGAATCAGCATAGCCAGATAATGATCGCTTCCAGTTCCAGGCCGCCTTCCGCAAAAATTCTACGCCCGATATAATTTGGTGCATCGCCTACGCCTCATTGCAGACATGGATTAACCAGGGAAAAGCTACCGCTAACCGCAAGGCCTGGCTGCTCCTGGAACCGATTAATCATCTGGCACGGCCATATAGAGCTGGCGGAACCACGACGGCCTTCTCGGGTTTATAGCGGTCAAACAGATCGAGCAGGCGTGCGGCTTCGGTTGCATTCCCCCTGACCTTCACCTCGCCTTGCTCAATCAATTCTTCCGGTTTTGCCAGGCTCAGATAGAGCCTGCTCCAGGTCTCGCCACTCATGACCAGGGTGATTTCAGCCCGGTGTTGATACGTATCCGGGTCAGCCACAAACTCAGCAACAGCTCGACGCACATGCAGTCCGGCCCTGGTGCCGTCAGCGAACTCGAAGCGGATCACTTTATTGGTCGTGCCGCTTTTTTCCGGATCGATCCGCACACGGAAGTAATCTACAAACGTGGCTGGTGCGGCGACGATTGCTTCAGGTGGCGGTGGAATGAGACGCGCAACGCTAATCTTGCCTTCCAGGGAGAGTGCCTGTGACATCAGGTGTGCGCGATCATTGGCGCCTGTCGACACGTAAGCCATCTGGCGCAAGCACTCCGCCTTGAGTTCACGTGCTTCCTTGTCCTGGTTATTGATCAGGTAAAGCTGATTCGCCAGTTTCGCGGCCCAGGCAAATTCCCTTTTATCCAACGCAGTTCGCGCCGCTGCAAGCACTTTTTCACGGCCGCCCATCAGCGGTACCAGTCGCTGCGCCTCATCGATTGGTGCGAGAGGTTTCAGATTCGCCGCATCATTGTCATACCAACCTACTGTCTGGTAGTAAATCGCTGGCGGGTATGAGGAAATTTCGCCGTACGATTGCAGATTTATCGGAGCTTCATCGAGGTACTTCGGAAATTTGACAAAGTGACGCAGGTCGTCCGGCCCCAGGCCCCCAAGGATGCCGCGCAGGGATTGATCGAGCACAAAGCTCGCGCCATCCAGATACTGCTCCAGTGTCTCGCGGATTTTCCCGGCCCCCACGACGGGCTTGCAGGCCGCGGAAATCAGTACATCGGCATTCAAGTCCCGGTTGAACTTCAGTCCTTCGATCCAGATTCGCGGGTCCCGGAACACGTCACCACGCAGCGAGTACAGTTGTGGCGGCGCACTCCACAGCATGGTCGTGAAGAGAATTTTGCGGTCGGGCAGCCAGACCGTAGTATGGACTTTATCGTCCGAACCATACTTGGTGAAGAACTGCATCCTGACTCCGAGGGCCGTGAGTTCCTCGCCGTCCTGCACCGGCCGGTTGACCGGAATGAAGGCCGAGTTGTCCATCTCGGACAGATTGGTCGGGACCACGTATGCATCGGGACCTTCTTTCGGCATGTAGCCGTTGAACTGCACGACTGCGCGCGCCGTCAGGTAGGGGCCGACCTCGGGATAGAACGCCGGCGCACCGCCAGCATTCTCCTTAACCACGTCGTTGAGGCCGGGATGGCCGATGACCATGACGTCGCTGTTGCCCTCGGCCAGCACCGCCGCCCCGTAGCAGGTATGTGAATGCCCGTAGATGATCGCCTTGAAAGGCTTGTCAGTGACGGTACGGATGGCTTGAATATTGAGTTCGGCGTCGTGCCTGGTGTCACCCGTGTCAAAGGCAATAAGGCCATCCTCGGTCTCGATAAAAGCCATCGGTGCAAGGCTATAACCGCCTAGCACATAAATTCCCTCGACCGGGTTTTCAATAGTTGGCTCGACCCAATTGAAGTCGCCAATGCGACTTAGCAACTCTTTATTGGTGATGGCGCCATTTTGTGCCTCGATCATGGCAACCGGCGCGCCCATGTACCGGTTCGTAGCAAAGGTCATCGCCTCCTCCCGGGCGATGTTCTCCACGACGCCAGATCCCTCAATATTTTCCACGGTTGATGATGCCGCACGGGCAATGTTCGGGAACCCCAGTGAAGACACACCCACACCGCCTGCAAACAAGGTTGCCGCCGTCAGGAACTCCCGCCGGTTTTGGTCGGAGCCTCCCGTATGTGCATCAAGACCGTCACTGTTATTCCTGCCGGTTTTTATTGTCATTCCGAGGTCTCCTTACTCGGCCGTAAACTTTCATCCAGTATAGATATTATTTTGAGTTTGTCGCTTGACAGTGAAAAAGCTGATTTGTTGAGAGACTACCTCTTAGGCACAAACTTCGGCCGATAGCGTGTCCACTATTAGGTGCGGGTTCAATTGGTCGATGCAAGTGATCTGCGCCCATGAACTACAAAGGGTCCGCTTCCACCTCAAATCCGTCATTCAGTTTTGGGGTGTCTAACACTCCACATAAAGTAGAGTGCGCCAATCGTTAACAGAATCGCGACGCTTATACTGAAAGTCCCTGTTGCGTTGAATGCTCCAC
>JAWMQL010000010.1:0-193072 GCA_033283165.1 Halieaceae bacterium WSDMB12
TCCGGTCAAAACAGTGATTAATGTATCCCCGATATTCATTACCTGTTCATTTGCCAGAATCAGGGCGTTGTAGGCATCTAGTTCAGTCATTGAGTTAAAACCTCATTGTTGTTAGACCTGGATCAAGAATAGATGAAATGTCAGGGGTTAGGCGATAGCGGTCCTCGGGCTCGAATCTGGATTTAACCAGGAGCTGAGGTCCGCTCCCAACTCGAAGAACAGATTATGAAGAGATTGCAGGTCAAGCACTTGTCTATTTGTAAAAACGACCATCCTAGGCTATACACCAAAAAGACGAGAAACTCTCGTGGGAAGCTGATTTCCCGTGGTCAGAATCGGAGTTGCCACTGGTACTGGTCACAATAGCACCGCTACACCGGGTTTCCTCGTTGCGATATCCAACTTCAATTTCCTATGAACCGAGTAGTTAGGAACTGGTTATCAAAAATTGAAATTCGGGAGGCAACTATGTTCGGAAAATTGGAAACAATCAGAAATTCATGTCAGTTGTTCGCTTGGACTTTCGTATTCACGTCGCTGCTGGCCGGTGTACCGGCTGTCGCTGATCCTACTTCTCAAGCCCTGCGAAACATAATTGCTGAAGTGAGGCCGCCTTTTCTGGGGTGTCCGTGTAATTTCTTGGCAACGGCAAACTGGGCCGGATGGAATGGACCGAATTGCGAGGTGCATGTAAACCCAGATAATCAGTTTATTTTTTCCGCGAGCCTCATCTCTGATGACGAGGAAGGGAGGCCTGAAATTCAAACTTTCTTCAGTTTGACAAGCAACTACTATGAATGCTACGCCATCAATGATAGAAACGAGCGCACTTCCATTTTTGAAAACATCAGTATTGAAGCGGCGACAGCGTGTCTAAGCGACCTGAACCAAGTTGGGATTAGTCTTGGCATGGAATCCGAATGCTTGCCCATCTCGGATTAAATTTTGTTACAGATCGCTTCGACCTCTAAAAGAGGATAAACGAAACGTCGGAAAGTAGGCGATAGCGGGCCCCGGCCTCGGTCTGGCCCTACCCAGTTGCAGACGACCGCTTCCACCTCACATGCGTCATTCCTTCTTGTGATGGCGCAGGCTCCACATAAACCAAAGGGATGCAATGACGCCAAACACCTGAACGACGATAAAGCTGAAGATTCCGGCTTGGGTCTGAGCTTTATCTGCGGCGGGCAATATTGTCGAAGAGATCAAGATGAGTTCATCTGAAATTCTCATTGTCTGGGTACTAGTTGTGTATTGTGCTTGGATAACCCCAGCTATCCAGACAAGGTATAGGCCCGTGACCACTAAGTTCTGCCCCTTGGTCAATTTTGCTCCTACCAGATAAGCGACAGCCAGATAAGCGCTTACAAGCGTAAAATACATCTGCGCTGCCTGCCACAAGCCCCCATAGTTGTTGTGCAGAATCTCGCCTAGTTCATATTCAGTCATTTTCGAAAACCTAAGATTATGGCCCTCGATAAGAATAGACGGGAGACCGCTTGTAGGCGAAAGGGGACGGATTGATCAATCTCGGGCCGGCAGGTTCAGAGGTCGAAGGGTGGCCGCTTCTGCCTGCGGACTTAACCTGCCCACCTTCTCAAGTGGAGGTGGCCCCCTGGAGCGAATGAAGTTATTCGGCGCAGACCTTTACAAGGGCCGCCCAATAAAGGTGGCCTTGCCAATAATTAGTGCTGGTAGATTTTTGGCTTTGTGTGCGAGGAATTTCTCACGATCATTGTAAATGACGCAGCTTGTCAACTTACTGCAGAAGTCCGAGCTGTCAATCTCTAGAAATTGATCAGAACCTAAAACGGAGAGCATCCTGGGTTCTGCTCTAGGCCATCCGGGCATGGTGGCAAGCACGACGTCTCCCGGACGCGATTCCTCTTCTGGATCGATAAAAATCACGTCGCCTTCCTTCATGTGGCTGCACATCGCTCGAGCCATCATGCGATCTACTCCGACAGTGAAGGCCTCCTGGGACATCTGCAAGGGCGGCCAGAATAGATAGTCTATGGCCGATCTTTCAGCTGTCAGTGACGCAGACCAGGCTGCAATTGATTCCAGATCGAGATGCGGCAGTGCCGTTGAATGGCCCCCAATTGCTGAAGATCCCAGTCCACTTGTTATCCACTCCATGGACTCACCGAGTTCGTTGATAATCGAAAGCAGGAATCGAGACTTCGGGTCATCTTGTGACTCAATGTCTACTATCGTTTGCTGTGAGCAGCCAATCGCCGACGCAAGTTCCTTCTGCGTGAGTCCCTTTTTCTTCCTGGCGAGTTGTAAACGTTGGCCTATACCTTTCATGACTCCTCCCTTTGTTCAATATACCGGTAAAACACATAAATTATGTATTTATTGTCGTAAATTCAATATACAATGGTCATTGGCGGTATTATTTAGGTAGAAAATATATTTATCCGGTTATTTGGGGTTCTGTTGATAAGCTTGTTTTGGTCTGAATTCTGAATGTCGGCAAAAAAGGAGTTCTCGGAGGCAACTAGTCCAGGTAGTGACGGCTGCGTTCGGCTATGAGCAAACCTTTGAGGCGGGCGATCCGAAGATAAACTTCTGTGTCTGTGAAGGCGAGATCCGCAAAAGCCTGGTCACAGTTCGTCAGTCAGGTAACTCGTCTCCCGGTGCCACAATGGAGCTTGTATTTTGAGGCCTATCTCGGGCAACTCAGACCTCAGGCCGGGATGTAACTATTTGGTCGTCAACTGAAATTCCAATGCTGACTCCGGTCCATCATCGGGGCAATGGATAGCTTTCTATCCACATAACATGTTGAATTTGAACGATTTTCCACCATCTCCTCTTGGCCTCAAAATTGCTATTTTTTGACCCATTTTGCCCCCAAATGCCTTATGTATTGGAAAAGTTGACCCAAATTGACCCCAATCGGGGACCAGCGTACGCAACTTATTGAATATTTGAAGGAAATTAATTCCAGACCAGTCCATCAAGGCCTCATGGGAGGAATGCTAGGACACCTGCTCCAAGTGCACAACCTGCACTACTCCCCAGGTACCCCAGCTGTTAAAACCCAAATTTGTTTTAGGTGAATATTGTGTGTATTGTACACACGTGAATAGCAAAGACCTGATCAAGGAACTAAAGCAGGCTGGTTGGTCTCTCAAGAGTGTGAAGGGTAGTCACCACAAGTTCAAACACCCCGATTATGACCGGCCCGTTATAGTTCCACACCCCCAAAAGGACCTGCCAACAGGGACGGTTAATGCGATCAGGCGTCAAGCGGGCCTCCATTGAGTGTTCCGCGAAGCAAGGAGGAAAACCAGATGATTTATCCAGCGTATATTCACCACGAAGAGGGTAAAGCCTACGGTATTGAGGTACCTGATTTTGCCGGGTGTTATGCTGCTGCCGATACATTCGGAGATATACCAGCTGCTGTACAGGAAGCTGCTGAGGTGTACTTTGATGGTGAGGACTTTGAGATTCCTCAGCCCAGTGACCCCGAGAATTACAAAGATCAATACGCGGGTGGGCAATGGTTATTTGTGGATATTGATATTGATAAACTGAACACTCGAAAAGAGCGATTGAACGTCAGTTTCCCGGTTTATGCAATCAAGGAGATTGACCAGTATATTGGTCGCGTAGAATTGAATCGTAGTGAGTTTTTGTATCAAACAGCTCTCAATTTTATTCGCGGAGAACTGGTTGATTCATCTACTTTAGTCAAAGTTAAACGCAAAGCTGCGGCCAGCCCGAAATCCAAGGCCAAGCGCAAGGCTGCCGTCAAGCGCAAAGCGCCAACTGTTCATAAGCGACGGGCGTGAGCTAATTACTACTCACTGCACAGGGAATGTGCACTCTACCGGCTAAGTTGTGGCAGTCTTTCTTTTCGCTGTCGTTTTCCTGGAGGGCGCCCTGGCCCGTTTGGGGCCGCTAGCGGTCTTGCCAGCCCGCGTCGCGGGGCGCTTCCTTGATTTCGCAGCTTTCTTGCCGGAAGGCTTCGACACGATTTGTTCCAGTTCGACCAGTGCATCCTCCAGGTAGGTGAGCAGGCGCTGCACGTGCGGCACCGTCTTGCGACACGCAATGATCCCGAAATCAACCAGGTCATGCCGGCTGACGATGGTGATATTCAGGCCTCCGCCGTCGATCAGCAGCGAAATCGGATACATGCCCACCAGTTTCATACCCTGCCAGTACAGGTCTTGCCGGGGACCGGGCACGTGCGATACCACCACGTTGCCGAGGGTGTTGTCGGATTTCCTGCCCAGCAGCATACTGATCGCACCGGGTATCAGCGACAGTGTCACAAAGGCTTGCGTCTGGCCGGATGACAGGCCGGACAATTTTTCCTTGTTGTAATCCATGCTGCGCTTGATAGCCCGCATGCGCTCCACCGGATCATCGATTTGCGTGGCCAGGTTGACGATCACGAAGGCGACCTCGTTGGCGGCACCCTTGCCGCTGCCACCTTTGCCGCGAATGGAAACGGGTACGCCACCGGTCAGGGGACGATCGGGCAACTCACCGAGCTCCATGAGGTACTGGCGCAAAGCGCCGCCGACCATCGCCAATACGACATCATTGCGGGTGGCATCGAAGGCCTCGGCGACGGCCCTGATGCGTGGGGTGGCATAGGATTGTGCAGCGAATCGCCGTGTACCGCTGATGGGCTGGTTGAACACGGTGCGTGGTGCGGCTCCCGCCAGCGCCAGGTCGGGATGCTGTTTGCGATAGTCGTTGAACAGCTCGCGAAGCTGGCGCAGCACCGGAGCGGCCACCTTGATACCCTCGCGCGCAGCCGCGCGCATTGCGACCAGGCCACTCGCCGCCGGGGCGGGCACTACCGGAACCTGCCCCCCCTCTTTGCCCGGGCGCTCGACCTCCCAGAACGGCGGCATGCCGATTGATTTTTTGGCCGAGGTGGACATCGTCTCCATGAGCATCTTCATACCCGAGACGCCGTCGACCATCGAGTGGTGGATTTTCAGGTAGACCGCGACGCGACCGTCCTCGAGGCCCTCGATCAGGTAGATGCGCCAGAGCGGGTAGGCGCGATCGAGGTGGCCACAGTGCAGCCGGGAAACCATGCCCAGCAATTCCCGGACCCGCCCCGGCGCGGGCAGCGCCAGGTGGACAAAATGGTGCTCGACATCGAAGTCATCATTTTCTTCCCAGTATTGCTTGCCTTTCTGCCCCACCAGCCGCTGATTGTAGATACCCCGGGCCTTATCGGACGAACGCAGCTTCTCGGCGATGTCTGCGACAAAATTCTTGCGCGCTCGCGCTGGCGGTTCGAACAGTAACAGTGAGCCGATATGCAGCGGCTGACGCCGGTTTTCCAGGCGCAGGAAGGTGTCGTCGATGAGATGGAGTTTTTTCATAGCGTCGTGCCCTGGCAGAAACTGTATGACTTATTAATACACCCAATATAGAAGAGTGGGTCAAGTTTGCCTTTACTGGTGTCTAAACGGTGGTTTAATCGAGAGTCACACCTTCAAAAAATGCGAGGTCTTCACACCATGCCTGCAACAATCTGGTCGGCAATAATATTCATGCTGGTCTTTGCTGGCGCAGCGCATGCAGCACCCGGCGACGAGCTCGTGAAATCCACCGTGGGCGAACCGGGCAAGAGTCTGGATGCAGCTGCAAAAACGCGGCCCATGGCAGAATATGAGGGGGCCGTCGCCACCGCCAGGCCTCTGCCCCCCCTCCCCAAACCGTCACATCCGTACCAGAATAATCAGGGCTATGCGGGTGCCCATGGCGACAGTTACAACAGCGGCACCCTTCCTGCCGCAGGCCCTGTCAGGAGCGATATGCGGGTCCGCGCCTTTCGTTCCGAACAAAAACCCGCCTATTGTTCCACGCAACATTTCGATACAAAGGGTCGGGTTGTCAGCGTCTGCGTTGGCCGGGAAACACTTTCCAGGCTCGTCCTGCTTGATCCGGACACCATGAATGTCCTGACTCAATACGAGTTGCCCCCCATGGCCGGCTTCTATTTCCGCATGGATAACCAGGGTCGCGTGGTGGTGCCCACGGGAGATATGTCGATCCAGACATTTGATATCGTGGAAGGAGTGGATGGCCCGGCCTGGCGGCTGGTGGAGCGCCGCGATGTCAGTTCTGCCGTTCCCGAGGACCTGCGTGGGCCCATGACCGTTCCGCTTGATCTGGTCGCCGACTGGGAGGGAAACTGGTGGTTTTCCATCCTCAAGCCCGCCACGGTGGGCTACATTGCGCCAAACGGTCAGGTACACAGCCACTTGTTCGAAGGCGAGTCGATCGTGAATGGCCTCGCCGCTGATCCGGCTGGCGTATCCTTCGTCACCGACCAGAATCTCTATGTGATGCGTACCGGGGAGAATGGCCCGGAAGTCACCCTTCGGTTTCCCTACGAGGTTGGCGAGGAGGCGGCTAGCCAATCCTTTGGTTCGGGCTCCGGGACGACGCCGGTATTGTTTGGCGAAAACCTGGTCGCCTTTGGTGACAATGCCGATCCGCGCCCCAATGTACTGGTCTACCGACTGGACGATGTGCCAGAGGACGAGCGCCTCGTCTGCAAGGTGCCCGTCTTCAAGCCCGGTCGCAGCGTGCTCGAGAATTCCTTTATCGGTTACGATCATTCGCTGGTGATCGAAAACAACAAGGGCTTCAAAATGGCCGGCAGTTCAGCGGGCGCTGAGCCCGGTTTCGTGCGGATTGACGTTCGCCGCGACCTCTCTGGCTGTGACATCGTCTGGGAAAATTATGAAGTGCGGGCGGGCACCGGCGCCAAACTCTCCCTGGGCAACGGCTTGATCTATGTGCATGAACTGTTACTCGGGACTGATGATGCCTGGTACATAACCGCGATCGATTTCGAAACCGGCAGAACGGTGTTGCGCCATTTTCTGGGTTACGGCGAAGACTGGGATAACGCGCTGTTGACCATGTCCATCAGCCCGGACGGACTGCTCACTTCCGGCATGTACGCGGGCATCCTGGCTGCGAGGGACGCGAAGTAGGGCGATTCAGGACGGGCCGCCGGGAGGTGAAAGAAAACCGATATGTTATGGGTGAGTTGACTGACTTAACGTCTAAACTACAGAGACGGGTTATTTGCAAGACGGGCGGTAGCTACCAATGACAGAACAATCATCAGCAGAAATCGACAGATTTCGCAACAAGGTCATCTGGATTACAGGGGCGTCTTCCGGCATCGGGGAAGCGCTGGTAAACAACCTGGCCGGTCGCGGTGCGCGCGTGGTGCTCTCGGCGCGGCGTGCGGAGGAACTGGAACGGGTCAAGGCACAGTGCATTGGCGCGGGTGCTCCTGCTGAAAACCTCCTGGTTTTGCCGTTGGATATTACGGATTACGAAGCCATGCCGGCGGCCCTGGACCAGGTCCTGGACCGATATTCCCGTGTTGATATGCTGGTGAACAATGCCGGCATGTCCCAGCGTTCATTCTGTATTGATACGGATATGAGTGTGTATCGCCGCCTGCTCGAGGTGGATGTACTCGGACAGATTGCGCTGACGAAACAGGTATTACCGGTGATGGTGGAGCAGGGGGCCGGGCACCTGGTGGTGACCTCCAGCGTGGCGGGAAAAGTGGGCGCGCCGCTTCGCACCGGATATTGCGCCGCCAAGCATGCTGTGATGGGCTTTTTTGATGCCCTCCGCGCGGAAGTGGCCCACTGCGGAATAAGCGTCAGCACCGTAATTCCAGGTTTTATTCGCACCAATATCGCTTATAACGCGCTGACCGGTAGCGGCGCGGCCAAGGGCGAGGAAGAAGCCAATATCGAGGAGGGCATGGATGCCTCACGTTGTGCCGAAGTCATACTGGAGGGGCTTGCCACCGGCGTGGAAGAGATTCCCGTGGGACAGGGCCTGGAGATGTCTCTCCTGGAAATGAAGCGTGAGAATCCGAGCCAGTTGTTTCGGGCCATGGAAGCCATGGCAGACCAGCTTCGCGGTGATTCCTGACCGATTCGGCGCAGCAGGCTTTGCACTGGCAATCGAAAGAGTGGAGCTAACTGATTTCCGCGGGAAAACCCAGTTCCCTGGCGATATCCCGTATTTCCCGCAATTCCTCGGGGCTGACCTCGCCGTCCGCCGAGGCGACCGCGTGCAGGGACTCGATGAAGTGGCTGGCCTGGTCGGCGCTGAACAGTTCACCGGCGTGGGCAGCGGCATTGCGCGCCCGGACCTGGGTCATGGCCAGTTCCATCACCAGGTCCACCTCGGAGTCAGCCAGGCCCGAGACCTCGTTCAGCACCTGGCGTATGGTTTGCCGCTCGGCGTCGTCCATGCTGTTGTCCGCCATCGCGACCCTTATCAGGGCCACGGAGAAAGCAGACAGGTATTGCGCGGCCGCAGGATCGTGTTGATCGAGCAGCTTCAGCATGCGGCTGGTACTGGAGGCTACGGCTTCGCTCATGGACTGTATTTCACCGTCCTCAAGGTGGAGAATCCGGTCGGCGACATCCAGTATCCGGTTGTCGTGAGTTACCAGAACCACACTGGCGCCCTGTTCTCGGCAGAGGCTGCGTATCAGGTCTACGACGTTGCGCCCGGCCTCCCGGTCCAGGGAGGCGGTGGGTTCGTCTGCCAGGATCAGTTGCGGATTGCCGACCAGGGCGCGGGCGATACCCACGCGCTGCTTCTGGCCCCCGGACAGGTTGGCCGGCGCCTTGTCGATGTGTTCCTCCAGCCCGACTTGCTCCAGCACTTCTTCCACTCTTTTGCGCGCCTCCTTGCCTGACAGCTTGCGGTCGGCCAGTTGCAGCGCCATGGCGACATTCTGTGCCACGGTGAGTGAATCCAGCAGGTTGTGTTGCTGAAAAATATAGCCGACCTGTCGGCGCACTTTTTCCAGCGCCGATTCACGGGCATTCAGCAGTTCGTGTCCCAGAACCTTGACACTGCCGTTCTGGGTCGCGCGCAGGGCGCCCATGAGGGTGATCAGCGTGGTTTTGCCCGAGCCCGACGGGCCTGTCAGGATTATGATTTCCCCGGGATCTATCGTCAGGCTTACATCGTTCAGCACCTGCCGCTCGCTGACCCCGGTGCGGTAGAAATAGGATACATTCTCGACTATTACAGGACTTTCCGCGGTGGACATCAGAACACCTCCGCCGGATCCGCCGAGCGCAATTTGCGCAGGGCCAGCAGGCCGGAGCCGGCGCACATGGCGATGGTCAACAGCAGCACCAGGCCCGCCCGCGCCTCCGTCATGACCACCGGCAGGTTGGTGGCCGCGCTGGCCTGGGAATACACCAGCAGGCTCAGTCCCAGACCAGGGACAAAGCCGATGACCGCCAGTAACAGGGCCTCGCCCAGTACCACCCGCGACAGGAAACCGTTGGTATAGCCCATGGCCTTGAGCGTGGCATACTCGCGCAGGTGGTCCTGCACATCGGAGAACAGGATCTGATAGACGACGATGACGCCCACGGCCAGCCCCATGGCGACCCCCAGGCCGAACACGTAGCCGATCGGGGTGCTGCTGTTCCAGTAATCCACCTCGTGCTGAATGAACTCGTCGCGGGTCAGTATGCGCACGTCGCCCGGTATGGAGGAACGGATACGCTCCTGCACCTGCTGCACATCGACGCCGTCGTTCAGGTTGATCAGGCCCAGTTCGATGCGCGAGGCGGAGCGGTCGTGAAAAATACGGCGAAAATTCAGGTCAGATGTAATGATGCTTCCGTCGATGCCGAAAGAAGTACCCAACTCGTACAGGCCGACCACCTCGATGTCGCGGTTATTGATCTCGGTCATGACCTGCTTGCCATCATCGAACTTGTCGGCGACGGGCCCGAACTCGCTGCGCGAAAGCCGGTCGAACAGGACCTTGTCGGGAATCCGTAACTGATCCACCTGGCGCGGTTCACCGGCCAGCGCGAACCCGCTGCGCGTTGGATCGAAGCCCATCACGAAAATATTGCGGGTCTGCAGCGGATTGTCGGGGTTGCGCCAGTCGGCAATGCCAATATATACCGGCGTAACCGAGGCCACTCCCGGAAAACCCCTGGCCTGGTACAGGCGGTTGCGGGGAAACCCCGGGGGATTGACGATATACGTGGCCTTCGGGCTGATCAGTGCCAGGTCGTAGCCCAGTGCGGTGTGCCAGCGTACGGCGCTGTCGTACAGGGCCTGCTGGAAGCCAAGCTGGACGAAAATCAGTACCACGGCAAACGAGACCCCCAGTACCGCGGCCAGTAACCTCAGCTTCTGGAAGCTGATCTGCAGCCAGGCGATCTTCAGAGGTGAGAGCTTCAAGGTGTGATCTCGACTTCCACCTGCAGGTTGGTGAGCGTCCGCACAGCCTCGACATCGTCGAGGCGGATATCCACTTCGATTACCCGGGCGTCGGCTTCGGCAACCGGGTCCAGCCCCAGCACGTCCTTGCGGCCGACTTTCAGGCCGATCTTTTCGACGGTGCCGCTTACCGGGGTCTCCAGTGCCGGACTGCGTATGATGGCGCTCTGGCCGGGCTTGACGTGAATGATGTCAGTTTCGTAGACCTCGGCCACCGCGTACATCCGTTCCGTCTGGCCGATTTCCACGATGCCCTCGACGCCGACCCGCTCACCGGGACGGGAATGGATGTAAAGAATCTGCGCGTCGACGGGAGCGCGCACCAGGGCCAGGTTGGTCATCGCTTCAGCCGCGGTAGCAGCGGCCCTGGCCGCCTTGACACCCAGTTCCAGCCCCTCGATCTTGGAGGCCGACGACGCCATGCTGCGGGCCAGTTTCTTCTCGCGTTGTAACTGCTGTTCGGCGTTTTCCAGTTCAGCTTGGGCACGTTCCAGCTCGGCCTTGCGCACCGGGTACTCGTCGAGCACCGCGATGACGTCTCCCTTCTTGACCTGGTCGCCTTCCTCCACCCGCAGTTCCATCATCACTGAACCCAGTCCCGACGGGCCCGCCAGGCGAATCACCCCCCCTTCGGGCTCGATTCTCCCGAGACTGCTGATGATCCTGGATTGTGCGTGCGCCATCCCGACGCAAATTGTGGCCAGACATACCAGCCAGATAAGTGGGTGCTTCATTGCTCTCTCTTTTATTATCTGTCTTGAATTCTAGGAGTGATTTTCAGATTCGCAAATGCGTCCCCAATCTGCCCTAATTTGCTGGCCACAGCAAGATTTAATAGATCAGTACTCTCCTCAGCTGGTTTCGCCCCTGCGCCAGACCTGGTCAGGCGCATTGGAGCAGCCTGCGCTGACGACCTTGCTGTCGACTCCAGACAGGCACAGGCCGGCGCCGTCGGTCAGCCTGTTTTTGCCGTCCAGTTGCCATTTCTGTGTTTTGACGCCACTGCATTTCTCGGTAGCCGCGGCCGAGCCGGCCTTGCCCTTGACCGTTACACACATGCCCCCCGGGCCCGCCAGGCGCCCCCGGTCGTCCGGCCACCATTTTTGACCGGGTGATTTACTGTCGCAGCCGCGCAGCGTCAGGACGGAACCGGCCTTGTCCGGATTGCTGTCGTGCAGGCACTTGCCGTTGCTCGACCGCAGCAGGCTGCCCTGGTCAGCGGCAATAATTCGCTCACCCTCCTCCTGCATCGCCTTCATGGCGTCCTTGTTCAGGTCGATGGCGCCGGCGAACGGCAGGTAAAGGGCCAGCAGCCCTGCGGCCAGGTAAGCTTCTTTCATCTGGTTGAACCTTTCACTAGTATGTGACTATACAATCCTGCCGGCCCATTGCCGACGGGTACACCCAATAGACCACAAAACGCTCCCCAAAGTGCCCAGCGGTTTGAAAAAATTTACGCTTGTCCTGCTCACCTGCCTGCTACTGGTCTCGGTGATAGGGGGGCTCTATGGCCTGTTCGGCAGCGAGCGGGGCAGCCGTTTTCTGGCCGAACAGGCGCGCCAGCGGACAGGAGGTGCGCTCGGCTGGGAACGCATGGAGGGCCGGCTGCTGGGCGGCCTGCGGCTGTACGGGCTGCGATTCGAAAATCAGCAGCTGGCGCTTACAGCGAAGTCAGTGGCCCTCGAGTGGCGGCCGGCAGCGCTGCTGGGTGGCCGGTTGCAGGTGCATGAACTGGCCGCCGACGGGGTGGTGATCAGTCTGCCGGAGAGCGAGCAGGTGGGGCCGGGAGGTCCTCCGGTCCTGCCCGATTTCAGCTCCCCCGTCGCGGTCGAACTGACGGAACTGGTCGTGTCCGACCTGCAGCTGGTCCGCGCCGGCGAGGCACTGCCCGCGATTGAGCGGATCGAGCTCAGCGCCGCCATGGTGGGCGATCGCCTGCAACTGGACAGGCTCCTGCTGCTCGCTGCCGGTGGTTCCCTGGCAACCAGCGGCACTCTCGTCACGAATTCCATCCTGCCCCTGGACCTGGCTGTCGATTGGTCCTGGCAGCTGCCCGGCGGCCGGCCGCTCGGGGGGCATCTCGGCCTGGCGGGCGACATGCGTGAACTGGCCCTCGAACACAGCGGCAGCGGCACCTACCCGGTGACCCTGCAGGGGCGGGCGAGCGCTCTGCTGGCGTCGCCTGAGCTCGAGCTGGAGGTCGGCCTGGACGGCACTCCCGCCAGGGTGATGTTGGCCGGCACCGTGCAGCTACCCCCGGGTGGAACGCCCGGGTTCGAGGGACAGCTGAACTGGACCGGGCTGCGCTGGCCGTTGGCGGCGGTGGAGCCGGAACTGGGCAGCCCCGCGGGACAGCTCGACCTGGCGGGAACAATGGACGCTTATACCTTCAGGTTGTCAGCCGAACTGGCCGGGGCCCAGGTGCCTCCAGGACGCTGGACCGGCCAGGGTAGCGGTGACCTGGCACGGCTGCAGCTGGACAATCTGGTCGGCGAGGTGTTCGGGGGCCGGCTGGAGTTCGCGGGTGCCCTGGACTGGGAGTCGGTCCCCGGCTGGGATTTGCAGGTCCGGGGCAGCGGGCTGGACCCCGGGACGATGTGGCCACAAGCGGCCGGAGAGCTGCAGTTGGAACTGGACAGCACAGGGCAGTTGTCGTCCGAGCGGGGCCTGGTGGCGGAGCTGCCGCTGCTCCGATTGCGGGGTGAGGTGGCCCGGCGACCGCTATCCCTGGTGGCCAGCGCCCGGCTGGAAGGAGAGCAACTGTCACTGGCTGGCCTGCGTCTCGAATCCGGCGCGAACCGGCTGGAGGCCATGGGACGGTTGTCACCCGGGCAGCTGGCGCTGGACTGGAGCCTGCAGGTCGGGGCCCCGGGCGCCCTGGTAGACGGCCTGGCGGGCGAGGTGTCCGGTTCTGGCCACCTCGGCGGCGATCCCGATCACCCCGTCGCGGACGCGCTGCTGCAGGCTCGGGGCCTGCGGCTGGACGACCTGACGCTGGACCGGTTGGATGCTGAATTGCGCGGTGGCCTGCAACCCGGGGATGCACTGCGGCTGGATCTGCAGCTGGCCCAGGTCCGCAGCGCTGACCGGGTATTGCTGGACAGCGGACTGTTACAGGTCAGCGGCAGCAACGCGCAGCATCTCATCGATCTGCAATTCCAGGCACCGGGGCGGCGCCTGACGGCGCAGCTCGAAGGCGGACTGGGTACCACAGCAGCGGACTGGCGCGGGCGCATCGACCGGCTCGTCGCCGAGACCGGCGAGCTGGGTGCCTGGCAGCTGGTGGCACCGGTGGACCTGGCGCTTGCGCCCGAGGACTTCGCGCTGGGCGATACCTGCCTGGCCGCAATGTCGGGTACGGGACGCTTGTGCGTCGCCGGGAACTGGGGCGCAGAGTCCGGCGGCGGGTTGCGGGCAACCGTTGAAGCGCTGCCGCTGCGGACCCTCCTTGCGGATATCAGTGGCGACATCTCGGGTGACCTGCAGGCCGCCGTCGATCCGGGCGGCGCAGTGCAGGCGAATCTGGCGATGGCCCTCAGTCCCGGACAGGTGACCGTGCGGCGTGAGGCGCAGGACGTCGTACAGCTGGCACATGGCGGCGGGCAACTGGTGCTCGCCGTGCAGCCCGGCAACCTGAAGGGCGAACTGCAGTTCGCCGCGCCCGGGGATGGTCGGCTGGATGCGGCGTTGAATCTGCCGGGCTTCGATCCCCTGTCACCGCAGCCGGGTCAGGCGCTGGACGGGCGGGTCAGGGCGGAGTTGCCCGACCTGGGTGACCTGGCCACGGTATTCGAGTTGCCGCTCGCGGTGGCTGGCCGGCTGGATGCTGACCTGACCCTGCTGGGCAGCCTGGACAATCCGCGGGTCGCGGGCGAGCTGCTGCTGGCGGAGGGTCGTGTAGACGTTCCCGAAGCCGGTCTTCGGCTGCGGGAGCTGGAGCTTCAGGTGGCCAGTGTTGCGGACCGGGACGACCTGCTGACACTGCGGGGCGGACTGGTCTCCGGCCCCGGACGCATGGATATCCAGGGACGGGTGGATATTCCGGCGCAGAGCCTGTCCGTCACTCTCGACGGCGATCGCCTGCAGGTGTTTGATACGGCCGACCTGCGGGCCCTGGCCTCGCCGTCACTGCGACTGGACTGGCGCGACCAGACGCTGAGCGTGCGCGGCGAAGTGCTCGTGCCCGAGGCGGACATCACACCGCAACTGGCGCTCAGTCCCGGCCTGGCGACGGAGGAGGAGGGTACGCAGGGCCCCGGGCAGCCGATCGCCCCCTCTCCCGACGTGGTGGTGACCGGAAGGGAGGAGGTCGCGGAGGGCGTGGGGCAGTTGCAGGCGCCATTCCGCCTCGACGCGCAGCTTGCCCTGGCCCTGGGCGACCGGGTCCGGATTGATGCGTTGGGCCTGGTCAGCCGGATAGAGGGGGCCGTGCGGTTCAGTCACTCCCCGGACGATCCGGACCTGCTGCCCACTGCCCGGGGCCAGTTGTCGCTCGACGGTGGTACCTTCCGCTCATTCGGGCAGGACCTGGAGATCGAGACCGGGCAGGTGATCTTTCCGGGAGGGCCGGTGACCGAACCCGAGCTGGCCCTGCGCGCGGTGCGCTGGATCGACAACGATCCCCTGGTGAGCGCCGCCGGGGTGGCCGTGTCGGGTACCGTGACCGAGCCGACCCTGGAACTGTTTTCGAGACCGCAACTGGACCCCAGTGAAATCCAGTCCTACCTGCTGACCGGCCGGTCGGCGAGCAGCCCCGACAGCGTACTGTCTATCGGCGTCTACCTCTACCCCAGTGTCTACGTCGGTTATGGCTATAACATCCTGGAAAAAACCAGCGAATTCAACAGCCTGTTCACCCTGACGCCGCGCTATGGCCTGGGCTGGGACCTGGGCGAGGCAGACAACAACGTGAACCTGACCTTCACCCATGAGCGCTGAGCGCGCGGTGCGCAGGGTGTTGCTGGCGCTCCTGGTGACCCTGCTCGCCGCGGCCTGTCCGGTTAACGCCGCGGCGGGTCCCGCGGCGGCGGTGGAGGTAGAGATCAGCGGGTTGCGCGGTGAGCCACTGGACAACGCCCGCGCCTCCCTCAGTCTGCTGCGGCGGCAGGCGAGCCCCGGGCAGGCGAGCCCCGGGCAGGCCAGCCCCGGGCAGACGAGCCCCGGGCAGGCCAGCCCCGGGCAGGCCAGCCCCGGACTGACCGAGGAGAGGATCAGGACCCTGCACGACCGGGCGCCGGCAGAGATTGCCCGTGCCCTGGAACCCTTTGGCTACTACCGCGCCGAGATTCAGTCGGAGCTGCAGGCACCGCAGCGCGAGGGCGGACCGTGGGTGGCCCGCTACCGGGTGGCGGCGGGATCGCAGGTACCCCTGGACGAGGTCGATATAGAGCTGGCAGGTCCCGGCGACAAGGACCCGGATCTACAGGCCGCCCTGCGTGAACAGCCGCTGGTCTCCGGCGCCCCCCTGGACCACCGGCAGTACGAAGCAGTGAAGCGAGAGCTGCTGCGCACTGCGCGCGAGTCGGGTTACCTGGACGCCGACCTGGCAGAACACCGGGTGGAGGTGAATCTCGACGAGTACCGGGCGGATATTCGATTGCAGCTCGCCACCGGGCCCCTGTACCGGGTCGGGGCGATCCGCTTCGAGCAGACCAGCCTGTCCCGGGGCTACCTGGACCGCTTCCTGGTGCTGGCCCCCGGCGCCCCCTTTCGCAGCGCCGCACTGGCGGAACAGCGTCGGATTCTCGGGCGCAGTGGTCACTTCCGCGAGGTGGACATCCAGCAGCTGCCGGCCGAACCGGGCTCGCCGACCAGCATTCCCCTGCTCATCACGCTGCAACCCTTCAAGAGCAACCGCTACCGCGGGCGCCTGGGCTGGGGCACGGATACCGGTTTCGGTGTCCAGCTGGACTGGACCCGGCGCTACGTCGGTCGGCGCGGACAGCAATTCACCGTGGGCGCGGCGGCGGTGGAAGAGCGCAACAAGTTGGCCGCGGACCTGAATTATGTGATCCCGCTGCAGCCCGTGGAGAAAAGCCGGCTGGAATTCAGCGCCCGCCATGAAGGCAAGGACCTGACCTTCAAGGACGTCGAACTGGAAGTGGGTGGCGAAACACGGATCGAAACCAACCTGCTTGGTTTCGACTGGTACCTGTCAGGGGGGCGCTGGCGTGATTTCGAGTTGCAACTGGCTCCCCGGGTCAACCTGGTCAGCGAGTCCTACGATGTTTTCGAGGTACTGTTCGGGCACCTGCCAGGTAATTTACAGGACGTGGTGATCAACAATATCGGCGCCGAGGCCTACGATACCCTGTCGCCGGAATTCGATGCGCTCGTCCCCGGCCTGGCGTTGACCCTGCGCCGCAGTGACAGCCGCCTGTTTATCCGCGATGGGGATTATGTCAAGGCCCAGTTTTTCGGCGCCAGCGAGGCACTGGGCTCCAACATCAGTTTCTGGCAGGCGCGCCTGGACAGCTGGCATATCCGCCCGGTCCGCGACGCCGGGCGTCTGCTGCTGCGGTTTGGCCTCGGCTACTCCGATGCGGAAAGCCGCGAGGTCCTGCTGGTCAATTTCAACAAATTGCCGGAATACTACGAGTTCCGGGCAGGAGGTGCCCGCAGCATCCGCGGTTACGGTTTCGAGGCCCTGGTTCCCGAGGGTTCCATCACCGGTGGCAAACACCAGCTGATCGCCAGCGTCGAATACGAGCACGAGATCATACCCGACTGGAGTGCGGCGCTGTTCCTCGATGCGGGTAATACCTTCAACAGCTGGTCAGCGTTCGAGCCCGTGCACGGCGTCGGTGTGGGAGCGCGTTGGCGGTCCCCGGTAGGCCTGGTCCGGGTTGACCTCGGGGTTCCGCTGGACGATGCCGAGGACAGCTTCCAGGTGTATATCACTGTGGGGCCCGAGTTCTAACCGGGGCCCGGTAAACCTGCCCCGGTGGCGTTGAGACCGATCAACGACGGCGGGTTCCACCTTGGTCGAATTGCCAGAATACCCGCCCCGGAGTAACTTGAGGCTTATTGTGTACCGCCGGGAGTCTACTATGACCGATACCACACTGTGGCAGGAAGCAGCGCGCGATGTGTTCTGGTACCAGGCGCCACAAACCACGCTGGATGGCAGCAACCCGCCTTTTTATCGCTGGTTCCCCGACGGGGTCACCAATGCCTGTTACAACGCCCTGGACCTGCACGTGGCACAGGGGCGGGGGGAGCAGGTCGCGCTGATCTACGACAGCCCGGTCACCGACACCCGGCGCCAGTACAGTTATGCCGGGTTGCTGGACCAGGTCGCCCGCTTCGCCGGAGTGCTGGCAGCACGGGGTGTACGCAAGGGTGACCGCGTCATCGTCTACATGCCCATGGTGCCCGAGGCCCTCATCGCCATGCTGGCCTGCGCCCGGCTGGGGGCCGTGCACTCGGTGGTTTTTGGTGGCTTCGCCAGCAACGAGCTGGCGGTGCGGATCGACGACGCGGCACCCCGGGTTATCGTGTCGGCCTCCTGCGGTATCGAGCCCAACCGGGTGGTTCCCTACAAACCGCTGCTGGACAAGGCCATTGCGCTGGCCGATCACCAACCGGCCAGTTGCGTGATTTTGCAGCGGGATGCCCTGGCGGCGGAATTGGAGGAAGGGCGCGACCTGGACTGGGAGCAGGCGATGGCGGAGGCTGAACCGGCTGATTGCGTGCCGGTAGCTGCCAACGACCCGCTCTATATCCTGTATACCTCGGGCACCACCGGACAGCCCAAGGGTGTGGTCCGCGACACGGGCGGCTCCATCGTGGCGCTGAAGTGGACCATGTCGAAAATCTACAATGTGCAACCGGGCGATGTGTACTGGGCAGCGTCTGATGTTGGCTGGGTGGTCGGGCACTCCTACATTGTCTACGGCCCCCTGTTCAACGGTAATACCACGGTCATTTACGAGGGCAAACCGGTGGGTACGCCGGATCCCGGCGCGTTCTGGCGCGTTATCGAGCAGTACGACGTGAAAGTGCTGTTTACCGCCCCCACGGCCTTTCGCGCGATCAAGAAGGAGGACCCGGGTGGGGAGTTGGTGAGGCAGTACGACCTCACCGGCCTGCAGTCCCTGTTCCTGGCCGGGGAGCGCTGTGACCCGGACACGCTGGCGTGGGCCCAGGACAAGCTGCAGGTGCCGGTGATCGATCACTGGTGGCAGACCGAGACCGGCTGGCCGATCTGCGCCAATTGCCTGGGCATAGAGCAGTTGCCGGTAATACCCGGCTCGCCCACCCGCCCGGTACCCGGCTATGACGTGCAGGTGCTGGATGAGGGTGGCAGGCCGATGGCGCCCGGTGAAATTGGTGCGCTGGCCGTGAAAATGCCCCTGCCACCGGGAACCTTTACCACCCTGTGGAATGCCGAGCAGCGTTACGTGGACGCCTATTTCAGCAAGTTCCCCGGCTACTATGAAACCGGAGACGCCGGTTATATCGATGACAACGGCTACGTGTTCGTCATGTCCCGCACCGACGATGTCATTAACGTGGCGGGGCATCGGCTGTCTACCGGGGCGATAGAGGAGGTGCTGGCCGGCCACCCCGACGTGGCGGAATGTGCGGTGATGGGCGTGGCCGATCCGCTGAAGGGCCAGTTACCCCTGGGCCTGCTGGTTCTGAACGCGGGGGTGGACCGGGACGTGCAAGACATCGAGGCGGAAGTCGTACAACGGGTGCGGGAAGAGATCGGACCGGTGGCAGCTTTCAAACTGTGCACCGTGGTCGATCGCCTGCCGAAAACGCGCTCAGGTAAGATCCTGCGCGGGACCATGCGCAAGATCGCCGACGGCCAGCCCTGGAAAATGCCGGCGACCATCGACGACCCGGCGATTCTCGACGAGATTGGCGAGGCCCTGCGCGAGCTGGGCTATGGGCTGGATGCATCCAGCCCGTGACAGAACCCGTACAAAGGTTTGATATGAGGCGAGATTGCGAGTCATGAAAACCACCACCAACGTACTTTTCCTGCTGGTCCTTTCGTGGCTGCTGGGCGGTTGCGCCAGCGCTTCCGTGGAACAGTATCGCGGCCAGGAGCCGACTTTCGTCGCGGAGCAGTTCTTCAACGGCCAGCTCCGCGCCACCGGGGTCATCAAGAACCGCGGCGGGGATGTGATCCGGCGCTTTACTGCCGATATCAATGCCTATTGGCGCGACGGTGTGGGAACCCTGGAAGAGGACTTCCTGTTCGACGACGGCAGTACCGAGCGGCGGGTCTGGACCCTGCGCCCCTCTGGCGAGGGGCGCTATATCGCCACCGCCGGGGACGTGGTGGGGGAGGGACTTGCCGAAGTTGCCGGCAACAGTATGTTCCTCGACTATGTACTGCGGGTCCCCTGGCGTGACGGTAGTATCGACCTGCGCATCGATGATCGCATGTACCTGGTCAGTCCCGATCTGCTGTTGAATGAATCCACCATGACCAAGTTCGGTTTCCGGGTAGGGGCGATTCTGTTGGTCATACAGCGGCTGTAGTTCGTGACCCGACAACCCGTGGGGCCCTAATCCGGCAGCAACTCCCGGTACACCCGCCAGGTGGCGTGGCCAAGCAGCGGGAAAATAAAGATCATCAACAGCAGTGAGGTGGCGAAACCCACTGCAACCAGGGTTACGATCAGCACGCCCCAGACCAGCAGTGCCGGGAAATCGCGCAGGAACACGCGCAAGCTGGTGCGCATGGCTTCTCCGACGTTCAGGTGGCGGTCGATGATGATCGGTATCGTGACCACCGACAGGGCGAATACCACCAGCGCGAGGCTGCCCCCCGCGGCGAGGTAGGTCAGCAATTGTGCCTGGCTCAACAGGCGCAGGACATCGCCCCACACCGCACTCGCCAGGCTTGGACCGGCGGCTCCGGTCAGGGCCTGCAGCAATATCCCGGAGGCAGCGAACCACACTACCCCGATCAGCAGCAGCACCTCGGCGAAGCGCAGCAGGCGAACCCGATTGCGGCCAAGGGCACGCAGTGACGTGCCGAAGTCCGTCGGCTCCCCGCGGTCGCGACAGCGGGACAGCTCGCACAGCCCGGCCGTCAGGATTGGACCCACCAGCAGGAACCCGGAAGTCACGGCGGCGAGGTAAAACGGGTGTCGTTCGTAGGCCAGGATCAGGGCCCCCAGGCTGGTGACAATGAGACCGTATGCGACGCTGGCGGCGCGGTGGTGCCACAGATCATCCCAGGCCTCGATCAGCCAGACAAAGGGGCGGGTGGGTGGAACACGGCGGATGGGGTAGTCATCCGATTCGTGGTGAGTGACAGGCATAGCACACGCTCCCGGCGGGCCGTGCCACGCCAAGGTGGTTGACATTATCAGTATAGACAATTTTCCATGGACAGGTTCCGGCCGGACACATATCGACGGATGGTAGTTGGCACCCGTGCTTTGGCCGTTGCAATTTCACCGGTCCGCACTTATGTTCAACTGGTGCTTCAGGCGACGGACAGAACACGGAGTGTGGAGGAGGTATGGTGATTTCATTTTTCGAGTGGCGGTCGAGCCCCCTGCGGCCGTGCAACAGGCTGGTGCTGCTTGGGTGCGTGCTGTTCCTCGCTTGCTCACTGCGGCCCTGCGCGCGCGCTGACAGTTCCCACCCGTCTCTGGAGACCACTGCCTGGCAGCTGGTGAAAATCCTCTCCATGGACGACACGGTGTACCAGCCTTCTGAAGCGGACGTTCACACACTGGTGTTCGGGGCGACCGGCGATCTGGAAATTCACTCCGCTTGCAATACGGGTACCGCTCATTGGGCGATCGACCTGCCCTCGAGTATCCGTTTTACCGCAATCGAGACAGAGTCTCATGATTGTCAACCGGACTCTCTGTCAGGGCGTTTCCTGGCGCAGTTGGAGTGGGTCCGCAGCTTTGCGCTGCGCGACGGCCACCTGTATCTGGCCACCATGGCCGACGGCGCGATCATCGAATTCAGACCGCTGGCTGCGGATTCCGTGGCGGGAGAAGCGACCCATGACGCTTACCAGTAATCACTTCGCCTGCCGGCTGTTGTCGGTCTGCTGCCTGGTACTGTTCGGCGGCCTGCTGCCGGCGGTTGCCCGGGCGGATACAGTCCAGGCCCGCTGTGATGTCTACCCGGTCGGGGACGATCACGCGAGCAGTTACGGCCCGTGCACGTTTTCCCAGCGCCAGGGCTACGTTACTCTTCGGCGGCAGGACGGCACCGTGCATGAACTGGCGCCAGAGGGCGACTCCAGTGGTAAATTTGTCGACCAGTTCGGCCACCCCGTCTATCGCCAGAGCGGGCTCGGGCGCGATGGACTTATTTTCCGGTTCCCCCAGGAAGCGATCTATGTCTATTGGCAGGGGTCGGCGCGGGACGAATCGGGTCGGGAGTCGAACCCTACCTGGCCCTATTCCACCGCAGACTACGACGCCACCACGCTGCTGCCCTGTGGCTTACTCGACGGGGAGGAAGGTAGTTGCCCCGCCGGCGTTCTTCGTATGGCGGACCGGCAGGCCTCGATCGTCGTGACCAGCCCGGACGGGACGGAATTTACCTTTAACTTCATGCGCGACTACGTGAACGCGACGGGGCGCGAGGTCGAGGCTGAACTGAAAGGGGATACGTGGTACCTCGTGGTCGACCGACAGGAATTCTACCGGGTGCCACTGGCGGCTATAGAGGGTGGCTGAAGGCCAGGGGTTGTGCGATCCACAGCACAACAACGTAGCGCAGTCCCTTACCCACGCCCACCAGGATCAGAAAAAGCGGCAGCGGGACTCGCATGATCCCCGCGATCAAGGTGAGTGCATCACCACCGACCGGCATCCAGGCCAGTAGCAGGGACCAGACGCCGCGGCGCTGATACCAGCGCTGCGCCCGCTCGATCTGCGCGTGGCTGAAATAAAACCAGCGGCGGTCCTGGAAATGCAGCAGGTAGCCGCCCAGCACCCAGTTCACCACGGACCCGAGTGTGTTGCCCGCCGTCGCCACGGCCAGCAGGGTAAGCGGCTCCGCACCCCGCCCGAGCATCAGGAAGAGCATGACCTCGGAATAGAAAGGCAGGACCGTGGCCGCCAGGAAAGCGGAGCCGAATAACAGCAGGTAGTCGCCCATCAGCGCGCGCGCCGGAGCAGCCAGCGAAACAGGGAGAATTGCGCCGGCAGATAGCACAGGTACTCCGGGTGCCACTGCACGCCAATGATTGCCCGGCCCTCGGTACACTCGATGGCCTGGCACAGATCGTCGAGGTCACGGCCAACGATTGCCAGCCCCTGCCCCGGCTCCCGGATGGCCTGGTGGTGGAGGCTGTTGACGCGGATTTTCCGGCGTTTGCACAGGGCGGCGAGCCGCGATCCCTCAGAAAGAAACACCTGCTTGGTGGGGAGCAGGCCCGGCCGGTTATAGGTTTTCCTGCGCAACGGGCGAATATCCTGGTGCAAATTGCCGCCCAATACGACGTTTATCAACTGGGCTCCACGGCAGATGCCGAGCAGCGGGATGTCGTGACTCATGGCGTGCTTGATCCAGTGAATTTCCAGCTGGTCACGCTCCCGGTCAATTCGTGCTTTGGGTGCCTGCTCTTCCCCGTAAAGATCGGGACCGATGTCGTTGCCGCCACTGATCACCAGTGCGTCGAGCGGCTTGCCGCTGGGTTTGTGGCGCACGCTGATGCGTTCCGGAAGCGCCCCCGCGAGGCGCAGCGCCAGTCGCAGGCACCACCAGCTCGGTGCCCAGCGCCTGCCGTCCCCGGTTACACCAACCCGCGGTCGGTCAGCCATTGATTGGTCCGCTGTACCCAGTCTGCGTTGGAAACCCCCAGCAATGGGCGATGCGCAGCAAGGAATTCCTGCGAGAGTTGCGCCAGTGCCACGTCATCCCAGGCCAGCGCCTCCACGGTGCACCAGAGATTCCAGCTGGTCGCAAGGGACCACCTGGGGTCCTCGATGTGGCAGTTGGGCAGGCGATAGTGAAAGGTCGGCCGAGCCTTGACCCGGCGATCATCGACGGCGGCCTGCACTCGCTCGGGATCGAGTTCCGAAAACAGCGGCAACATATCCAGGGCCCTGTTGCGGGTGGCGTTGTGGGCCAGGTAGCTATCAATAAGTGTCTCCGTGTCCGGTGCCTCCAGGGTCAGTACCTCGTGGAGGTAGGCCTCCGGCCACGGATTGATATAGGGTGTCAGCCTGCGCATGGTATCGACGTCGTGGGCGTCAAAGAGCCACCACTGCAGCAGGGCGAAGGCGCAGAGGTAGCGATGCAAAGTCGGCGCATCCAGGCCTGGCGTCTCGGGATTGATATGGACCCCATAGGCCGCGATGAGCGACTCCTCGGTACCCTGCGCCCCGGCGGATCGCAATGCCAGCACCATGGGGTCCAGAGCGGAAAGCCGGTCGATTGCGATTGGCGGGGCCACGACCTCGATCGGCACCAGCATCGGCGCTGCCTGGCTCAACGGCTTGATCCACTCCTTTGTCTCGCCATCCGCCGATTCCCGGGCCTTGCGCTTGAGGAAATCCCAATCGATTTCGATCGTGAATTCGCCCAGCTCGGCAACGACCACGGCGTGCTCGGCCCGGGTGTCTGCGCTGATGTCACCCTCCAGGGCGGATGCCACGGTGCGGGAAGCGGCGTCGAGGTCGAGGCCGGAAAATTCGAGTTCAAAGCCGACCCGGCGCTGCGCGCCATCGTCGCGATGGCGGACCGGGGGATCTCGATAGGACGATTCGGTTGTGCTCATAATGATTCCGCCGAAGATGGCCGGTCATGATATCGGCTCGGACCGGTAGCCCGAAGGGGTTGGAAGCTATCGGCGGTAGCCGCGGCCCACCAGTCCCTGTAAGGCGTCGTGTGGGGCTCTTCCAGCAACTGGTTATGCTGCAGGAAGTCCTTGATCTGGTCCATGGTGGCCACCTCGTTGGGCGACAGTCGATGGTGCAGGTGGTGTGGCAACAACTGTTCCGGGTGCGACAGGCCGGCAGCGCCGATCAACTCGCCAAGGCGCCGCAAGGTGTTTTTGTGGTAGTTGGCGACTCGCATATATTTGTCCTCAACCACGAGCCCCCGCTGGCGGCGCGGATCCTGCGTCGCAACACCAGTGGGACATTTGTTGGTGTGGCAATTTTTTGACATGACGCAACCAAGGGCAAACATGAAGGCACGGGCGGAATTGCACCAGTCCGCCCCCAGCGCCAGGTTGCTGGCGATCGAGAAGCCACCCAGTATCTTGGCGCTGGCGGCGATTCTGACATCTTCTCTAAGCCCCGTTCCCACTAACGCATTGCGCACCATGACCAGGCCCTCCCGCAAGGCCATGCCCACGTGGTCGGACAACTCCTCAGGTGCGGCTCCCGTGCCGCCCTCTGCGCCGTCGACCACAATGAAGTCCAGCCTGATACCGGTCTCCAGCATCCCCTTGCAGATTGCAAACAGTTCCCACGGATGACCGACACACAGCTTGATGCCCACCGGCTTGCCTTTCGAGCACTCTCGCAACAGCGCTGCAAACTCGAGCAGTTCCACTGGCGTCGAAAAGGCGCTGTGAGAGGGCGGAGACACACAGTCCACAGCCGGCGGGACACCTCGCACTCGAGCTATTTCTTCAGTGACTTTCGGTCCGGGCAGTACCCCGCCGTGGCCGGGTTTTGCACCCTGGCTCAGCTTTATCTCCACCATTTTTATCTGGTCATTCTGCGCTTCGTCGGCAAACTTCGCCGCGTCGAAGTGCCCAGCCCGGTCTCGACAGCCGAAGTATCCGGTGCCGATCTCCCAAACAAGGTCGCCACCGTGAACACGGTGATACGGACTGATGCCGCCCTCTCCTGTGTCGTGATAGAAACCACCCTCACAGGCGCCCCTGTTCAGCGCCTCGATCGCCCGGGCGCTCAGTGCACCGAAACTCATGGCCGATATGTTCAACAGCGAGGCGTCGTGGGGCCTGGCGCATTGCCTGTTGCCGACCTTGACGCGGAAGTCCGTATTATTTATTTCTCGTGCACAGATAGAATGCGTTACCAGTTCGTATTGATCGTCGTAGACATCCAGGTCGGTTCCCAGCGGACTGGCATCGATCACGTTCTTGGCACGTGCGTACACCAGTGAGCGCTGCTCGCGGCTGAAGGGCCGCCCGCTGAGGTCGCTTTCGACGATGTACTGGCGCAGATACGGGCGTGCACTTTCGAATACCCAGCGCAGGTGGCCCACCAGGGGAAAGTTGCGGAGCAGCGTGTGGCGCTGTTGGAAGAAATCCCAGATACCCAGCAGCGATAGCGGAATCAGGGCGAGCAGGGCGAACCGCCATGTACCGCTACCGGCCGCAAGAACACATCCGGCAGCGGTGAGGATGAGGACCAGCCAGAATACTGCCATCCGTTTTATGAGTTCCGTCATCTCGTCTCCCCGGCTTCAGCCGTTACCGGATGTTGCGTTGTGGCCCCGATTTTAGCTGCCACGGGCCCTGTGCCAACCTGGCGCCCAAGAGATAAAAACTATATATATCATCGTGTTAGTGGTCCGCCTGGCAGGAGTCGAACCTGCGACCTACCGCTTAGGAGGCGGTTGCTCTATCCTGCTGAGCTACAGGCGGGTGGTATGGAGGGTGCGAATTATTCCGCGCCGGGGGGGAGATGGCAAGCCCGCCGGCGCTGTAGCCCCGCCCTTGCTACAGCGTATACCCTGGATGTGATATACACTTGGCGCTGACGAGGCCAGCTTAAGGAAGGCGATGTACCGGCTGTTCACAATAATAATCATGGCACTCTACAGCGGCGTCGCCCGTGCCGGGCTGTTGGATATCTACCGGTTGGAGGACGGCCACACCAATTGGCAGTACGTCGCCAATACAACCGGTGCGGTGCTGATCCTCGCGATGAGCTACACCCTGTTTCGCCTGTACAAAAGCCATCGCGCAGAGCAGCGCCACAACCGCGAACTGGAAGTGATCAGGGCGAAACTGGAGGAGCGGGTACGCGAGCGCACCGCGACCCTGGCTGAGTCACAGGCTTACCTGGACAATATCCTGCGCTCCATGCCACTGATGCTGGTCGGTTTGGACGCGGAGGGCCGGATTACCCAGTGGAATCCAGCCGCCGAGGCCATGACCAGCCTGAAGGCAAAGGAAGTGCTCGGCCAGGACCTGTGGCGGGCCTACCCCCTGATTACGGTGACGCGTGACCAGTTCGAAGAGGCGATCCACAGTCGCAAACAGCAGACGATCCGCCAGAGCCAGCGCGGGCACTTTCATTTCGATGTCACCCTGTATCCGCTGCAGCAGCAGTCGGAGCCCGGCCTGGTGATCCTGGTAGACGATGTTACGGAGCGTGTGGCGGCTGAAAATTCGCTGATTGAACGCGACAAGATGTCATCCATGGGAGAGCTGGCCGGTTACCTTGCCTACGATATCAGTTCGCCGCTGCAGATCATTCAGCAGGACATTCGCCAGGCCAGGGACGCACTGGCCAGTGGCGAGGAATCGCCCGACCACGCACTGATCGATGCGGTGGAGCGTACCGAACAGGTGTCAGCACTGGTGGCCAACCTGCTGCAATTCTCGCGTGCCCGGGCGGAACAGATGAAACCGGCTGATATCACCGAGATCATTGAGCACAGTCTGGCCCTGGCCGAAGCGGTCCTGATGGTGCCCTCGGGGCTGCGCTTCAAGGATATTGAGATCGTGCGCAAGTATGAACCGGACCTGCCCCCGGTCCCCTGTCATGCCACCGAGTTGCAGCAGATGTTCCTGAGCCTGTTGCGGCATTGCACCCAGGCTCTCGGTGAGGTGGAGCGGGCCGATCACCGGCCGCAGATTACCCTGGAGGCGAAAGACCTGTACGGGGCCCTGTGGCTGAAAGTTCAGCACAATGGGCGCGGTCTCAGCCTGGCGGAACAGCAGGTGTTATTCGAACCGTATTTTGCCCAGGGGGGGGCAGTGGCAGCGGATGACTACGATGCCGGGCGCCGCCTGTCTTACGCCCATTTCATTGTGTCAGAGCAACATCGGGGGCAGATTGCGGTGACCTCCGACCCGGAAATCGGCACCACTTTCCACCTCCAGTTGCTGTTGAATTGAAGCGGTCGGTACGCGCTGCCAATCAATATTGATCCACCTCAAAAAATCCCTCAACTCCCGTCGCCGGAACTTGAAAAACAGCCTCTCGACCCTATTTTATAAGAGGTAGAGGGGTAGTTTGCATAAAGGAGGTGCACTATGTCTTTGATACCGCGTAACAACCTGTTCGATATGGATCGATTTTTCAACGATGTCTGGGCGCCGGTGGCGAGTGACTCCCAATCCGGGTCTTTCTTTGCTCCCCGCGTGGACATCAAGGAGAAGGACGATCACTACGAAATTACGGCGGAACTGCCGGGCGTCAAGAAGGAGGATATCCAGCTGCATGTGAAGGACGGTATCCTGACTCTGGAGGCTGAGGCAAGTCAGGAAGACAAGGAGGAAAAAGAGGGGAAACTGATTCGCCAGGAACGCCGCTACGGTCGTTTCATGCGCAGTTTCAACCTCGGCTCCGATGTCCAGGAATCCGACATTCAGGCGTCATTTTCTGACGGGGTACTCAAGCTCCAGGCACCCAAGCTGGTGGAGCAGCCCGCTGAGCGTCGCCGGATCGAGGTGAATTAAGCCGTTAATTTATCAACATTGCCCGGACGACCTTGCGCAGCAGGCTTTTCTGTCGCGCAATGTTGTCCGGGTCCCGCAAATCGCCTTCCGCCATGCTGTCGAATGCGCGCTGGGCGGTAAAGTATCCTGTTGTCAAATTGAACATGGCGATGACGTTCAGGGCGAGGGTTGCCCGGTCCTGTTCGTCGGTGCCCCCGAGCATTTTCACGCCCTGTAAACCTTTGTCGAACAACTCCTCCAGCCAGGCCATGAGCAGCCGGGTGGCAACGGAACTCTCGTCACCCTGCAGCGCCTGCTGAAACAGGGTGGCCATCTGTGGGTGCTCCAGCAGCAGGTCGGTCATAACCGCGGGCAAGTCGGTGTAGTCGCGCAGATCGCTCGCGGCGAGCAGGGCCTCGGTCAGCGCGTCGGCAATCGGTTGCAACGCCCGCAGCAGCATCGCCTCATACAGGGCCTGCTTGCCACTGAAGTGGTTGTACAGGCCGGGTTCGCGAATCCGGGCACCCGCGGCGATCTGGCGCAGGGTGGTCGCCTCGTAGCCCTGGCGGGAGAACAGTTCTTCCGCGACGTCCATTATCCTGAGGCGGGTGCGCTCTCCCTTGGTGGGTTTCCGGGGTGTGGTCGACTCGTGCGGCATAAATTATCAGACGATTGTTAATTTATGAGCAGAAAATACCAGAGAAACGATCATTTTTCGATTTTTGACGAGCTATATTGAGAAAAAATTAATCTCCGATAATATTTTATCGATTACTGCCATGCGGATCAGCGACAGTTTCCGGATCTTCCGCCGCGAGGTGAGCATGGATCAAGCGGAAATCGGGTGTCCCGCCCTGGGGTTGCTGTTCTGGCTGCCGGGCTATTGCAATCCGGACCGGGGCGTATCAGTCTATGCCCCATGAAAGGTCTGCTGTATTGCCTGCTGTTCTGCCTGATCGCGCCATGGCCCCCGGCGTCACGGGCCAGCGCGCCCGAGACCCTGTCCAGAGATCGCCAGCAGTACGGCGAGGCCATGGAGGCGATAGATCGAGGCAACTGGACCGAGTACCGGCAGCTCCGCCCCGCCCTGGATGAATATCCCCTCGCCATCTACCTCGATTACAGCGAGCTGACGCGACAGCCGGGCAGCGTGCGGCCGGCGGACGCGCGGCGCTTTATCAGTCTCAGTGCCGATTCGCCGCTGCCAAACCGCTTCCTTTCGGTCTACCTGGAGCGGGCCGGGCGGGAGCGGCGCTGGGACGACTTCCTGCAGGTCAAACCGGACGAGCCGAACAGCATCGAACTCAAGTGTTACTACTTCCGGGCGCAGCTCGCCCGTGGTAACAAGGAGCTGGCCTGGCAGGGCGCAGAGCGCCTCTGGGTGCACGGGACGTCCCGCCCGGATGAATGCGATCCGCTGTTCGATGCCTGGCTCAGTTCCGGCCAGTTGCGCGACGAGTTGGTCTGGGCTCGCCTGTTACAGGCTTTCGATAATCGCCAGCGCTCGCTGATGGGTTACGTGGCTCGCAAGGGCAGCGAGCAGCTCAAGCCCTGGTCGGATAAACTGCTGGCCATCTACCGGCGACCGGACCAATTGCGCCGCCAGTCACTGCCGCCGGAGCAGGACCACTCCGTCGACATCATCGTGCATGGCCTGCCCTATCTGGCGCGCTACAAGGTGGAACAGGCCCTGGCGGACTGGCAGTATTTCGAGTCGCGCTACGCCTTCGACCAGGCCCAGCGCCATACCATTGAATACGCTATCACCCTGCGCAGCCTGTTTGCCCGCTCGCCGCAGAACCTGGCCTGGGTGGAAGCCGCCCTGGAGCGCCTCGGTGATGACAAGCTGGTGGAGATTCGCCTGCGCTGGGCCCTGGAAGAAGGCGAGTGGACGGCGATTGAGGCCAACCTGGCCAAACTCTCTTCCGAACGACGGCAGGAGCCGGTGTGGCGATACTGGTCCGCCCGTGCCCAGCAGGTGGCGGGCCGCGAGGAGGAGTACCGCCTCGGGATGGAAGCCCTCGCCGCGGAGCGCGGCTACTACGGTTTTCTGGCCGCGGACCGGTTGCAACGGCCCTACGCATTCCGGCACCAGCCGCTGGTTTTGCAGGCCGCCGCGAGCGATCCGCTCAGGCAATTGCCGGCAGTGCGCCGTATCGAGGAGCTGCAATTCCACGACGAAAGCAACCTCGCCTACTCCGAGTGGTTCAAGGTTCTGAACGATACGATTGACCCGGGACGGCATCAGCAGTTGGCGGTGTTGGCGTCGGAGCAGGGTTGGCACCGCATGGCGATCGACGCGGCCAATCGGGCGAAAGCCTGGGACCTGCTGGACCTGCGGTTCCCCATGCCCTATCAGGAAACGTTCCAGCAGTACGCACAGGTCCGCCAGGTGCCCAGCACCGAGTTGATGGCCATTGCCCGGCGAGAGAGCGCGTTCCATCCCCAGGCCCGCTCGCCGGTGGGCGCCAGGGGCCTGATGCAGATCATGCCGGCGACCGGCGCCCAGGTGGCGTCCAGGCTGGGACAGCGATATACCAGCACCGACCTGTACGAAGTAGATCACAACGTTCTGCTCGGCAGTGCCTACTACCGGCAACTGCTGGATCGCTACCAGGGCAACCGCATCCTCGCCCTGGCGGCCTATAACGCCGGCCCACACCGGGTGGACCGGTGGCGTAATCGCAAGGATCAGGAGGCGCTGGAAGCAGAGCGCTGGGTGGAGACCATTCCCTTCCGCGAAACCCGCGACTACGTCCAGGCGGTGCTGTCCTATAATGTGGTATTTCAGTATTTGCAGGGCGGCAACGGCAGCCTCCTGACCTCCAGCGAGCGCGAAGCGCGCTACTAGAACACGGCGATACGAGGAACAATACATGCAGGACACCCGGCCCCTGTTGCTGCACAGCGATTTTCCCCCACTGCATCGCGGCCGGCTGGATACCCTGCAGGTCAACCTGGGATACCTGTGCAACCTCAGTTGTGCCCACTGCCACGTCAATGCCGGCCCCACCCGTACCGAGCTGATGGCTGGCGAAACCGTGGACCTGGTGCTGGCATTGCTGGACCGGGCCGAGATCGGTTCGCTCGACCTGACCGGGGGCGCGCCGGAATTAAACCCTCATTTCAGGCGCCTGGTGAGTGGTGCACGGCAGCTGGGAGTGCGGGTCATAGACCGCTGTAACCTGACGGTCCTGCTCGAACCCGAGCAGGAGGGCCTGGCGGAATTTCTGGCGCGGGAGGGGGTGGAAATCACGGCCTCTTTGCCCTGTTACCTGGAAAGCAATGTCGAGCAGCAGCGCGGCAAGGGTGTGTACAACGACAGCATCCGCGCCATCCAGCTGCTCAACAGGCTGGGGTACGCGGTTGACCCGCAGCTGTGCCTCAATCTCGTGTACAACCCCATAGGGCCGGTGTTACCGCCCCCGCAGGATACCCTGGAGTGCGATTACCGGCGCGAGCTCGGGGCGCGCTTCGGCATACACTTCAACCACCTGTTCACTATCACCAATATGCCCATCAGCCGTTTCGGCGCGGTGTTGCTGGCCCAGGGGCAGTTCGACCAGTACATGGCCCTGCTGAAAGCCAGCTACAGTCCTGCCAACCTCGACACGGTGATGTGCCGCAGCCTGGTCAGTGTGGACTGGCAGGGCTATCTGTTCGACTGCGATTTCAACCAGATGCTGTCTATTCCGCTCCTGGCCCGCGAACGGCGTCATGTGCGGGATCTGCTGCGGCAGTCGAAGTTGGAAGGCGAATCGATTGCCACCGGGGAGCACTGCTACGGCTGTACCGCCGGGCAGGGCAGCAGCTGCAGCGGCGCGCTAGAGGCCTGATGGCCCCGACTATCAGTTTCATTATCCCGGTATTGAATGAAGCGGCCATTCTGCCTGCGCTGCTGGAAGCATTGCGCCGCGACTTTGCCAGCGCCCAGTTGATTGTGGTGGATGGCGGCAGTTCGGACCGCTCGTTGCAACAAGCCTTGACCCGCGCAGACCAGGTGTTGCTCGGTGAACCGGGACGCGCCCTGCAAATGAACCTGGGTGGGCAGGTCGCCAGCGGCGAGTACCTGCTGTTCCTGCACGCAGACAGTTACCCCGGATTCAGCCTGGAGCAGTTGCTGGCGCAGCTGGCAGACCGGCCCGACTGGGGGTTCTGCCCGGTGCGGCTCAGCGGCCGACAGGCGGCGTTCCGGGTCATCGAGTTTTTCATGAACTGGCGCTCGCGGCTCACCGGTGTGGCCACCGGTGACCAGCTCCTGTTTCTGCGGCGGGAGCTGTTCAGGGAACTGGAGGGGTTTGCGGAGATCCCGCTGATGGAGGATGTGGAATTCAGTAAACGACTGCAGCGACGGGCACCCCCCCGGATTCTCAGCCAGCCGGTAACCAGTTCCAGCCGGCGCTGGGAGGAGGGCGGTATCCCCGGTACGGTGTTGCGCATGTGGCTGCTGCGCCTCGCGTATTTTCTCGGTGTGTCGCCGCGGCGCCTGTGGCAGCACTACTATGGCTGATGCGGGGACCGGAACACGGCTGCTGCAATTTGCCCGTTGCCCGGTGCCGGGCCGGGTCAAGACACGGATGCTGCCGGCGCTGACCCCCGAAGCGGCCTGTGACCTGCACAGCGAGTTGGTGCGTGAGGTGTGCACGGGATTGCTGGCCGCGCGGCTGGGCGCGGTAGAGCTCTGGGTCGAAGGGGCACAGGACCATCCCCTGTTCCAGGAATGCCTGGCACTGGGCGCCAGTGACGTGCGGCCACAGCAGGGCGCTGACCTGGGTGAGCGGATGCAGCACGCGCTCGCTGACGGTCTGTGCCGGGCGCAGCAGGTGCTGCTGGTCGGGAGTGATTGTCCCGGGATGGATCGCGACTACCTGATGCAGGCCGCCGCCGCCCTGAATAGCCATGACCTGGTGCTGGGCCCGGCCCACGATGGTGGCTACGTGTTGATTGGCTGTCGCTGCAGGCTTCCCCCGACCCTGTTCCAGGACATGCCCTGGGGCACGAGCGCAGTGCTGGAGCTGACCCGGTGCCGGGCGGCCGACCGGGGTTTGAAAGTGGCTGAACTGAGGGGTTTACGCGACATCGACCGGCCTGAGGACCTGGCCTGGTGGCGGGCCAGCCGGTAGTGCATCCCCCGGCGAGCGGGGGGCGGTCACGGGAGTGAGTCGGTGCCGCTGACGGCTCAGGCGGTCGCCATTTCTCCCGACTGCGGGTCGGCCATGACTGGTTTTGAGCGCTGGTACAGCAACCAGGCTATCGCGGTGCAATAGCTGAGGTTGGTCTGCAACTCGCTGTCCGGGTCGCTCAGGAAGGCGCGCTGGCTGGCCAGTCCACGCACCCGGCCCGCAATCTCCGGATTGAAGGCCAGGTAGCGGTCCCAGATATCGCGGTGCTGCGCCGCGGTAATGTGGAACAACCCCAGTCCCCCGTTGCGAGGAGAAAACAGGCCGAGCTCGGGTGACTCTACACAGGCGGCGAGCAGGGACGACTCGTTGGCGGGAGTCCAGGCCCCCAGGTATTTGAGGGTCGGTCTGATGACCTGGTCTCTCAAATGCTCTGCAGTAACGTACATATCTGCCTCTCAGGGATTTGCCAGATACTGCTATTTCACTGTTATGGTTCTTGGTGGTTCAGTTATTTGCCAAACGCACAGGCCATGTTGTACCACAGCAAAACAATAAATCCAACAAAAATAAGCAGTTGCGTCATTTTTTTAACAATTATTATGGGAAGTGCTCGTAACTGGCCGGATCTCGACTACGGCAATAATCACCAAGTTGAGGTTAATTGCGGTTAAAATCAGTAAAAATACGCCAACTGAGGCGAAAAAGCGACGGGACCAGCCGTTCTAGCCGCCGGCAAGCTTGACCGTATAGCCCCGCTGTTGTAACTCCTGCTGCAATACTGATCGTTGGTCGCCCTGGATTTCAATGCAGCCCTCCTTGACCGCACCGCCGACCCCACAGCGTTGCTTCAGGGCCCGGGCCAGCGCCTTCAATTCGGAGTCAGGCAGGGGCACGCCACTGACCACGGTGACCGCCTTGCCTCCGCGACCCCTGGTTTCACGCCGTATGCGCACAATCCCGTCACCACTGTCCGCCGGTCTGTCGCTGCCGCAGACACAGTCGGCGACCGGTCGATGGCACTGGGGACAGAGCCGACCGCCATCGGTTGAATAGACCAGTCTCTGTCCACTGTTTTTCCGCCTGGCCATGGATCACCCCGTGTGTTTGCCGTCGCGGGGCAGTATATTAGGCCACCGCGACAACGGGAACTGCCGGGGTTTCGAGGATGCAGCAACAGGATGATTGGCAGGATGCACTGGCCCACCTGGAAAGCCAGTTGGCTTTTCAGGAAGAGACCATTCGCGCGCTCAACGAGGCTCTGGCCAGCCAGCAGGCGGACATTCTGCTGTTGCAACGGCAACTGAAACTGCTCAAGGAGCGCCAGGATGAACAGGCTGCCAGCCTGGCGGAATTGCCGGGGGCGGCAGACGAACGGCCGCCACACTACTGAACTGCAGCGGCGCATCTGGGAAAGGAAAGCAGGAAGACAGGATATGAACTGGAAATCAGTGCTGGTGGTGCTGGTGGCACTGGGGGTGGGTCTTGGCGTTGTGTTCAGGCTGGCCACCAGGCTGCCCGTGGGGCCCGACCACCAGGTGTTTATCAATGGCGAGGTCATCACCATGGATTCGGAAAACCGGGTGGTGGAGGCGCTGGCCGTGCGCGGGGACCGGATCGAGGCGGCGGGCAGTACCGATGACATCATGGCCCTGGTAGAGGAGGGCACGGTCGTCCACGACCTGCGTGGCCGCACCCTCTTGCCCGGCTTCATCGATGCCCACGGGCACTTCCCCGGCACCGGTGTGGCCGCTGTGGCGGCCGACCTGACCAGTCCGCCGGTTGGCCGGATGCTGAGTATCGAAGACGTGGTGGCTGCCTTGCAGGCCGAAGCCGAGCGGCGCCCGGACAGTGACTGGATCCACGGTTCCGGCTATGACGATACCCTGCTGCTGGAGAAGCGCCACCTCAACCGCGATGACCTCGACCGGGTATCCACCGAGCGCCCGGTGCTGGCCATGCACGTGTCGGGACATATCGTGGCGGTCAATTCCCGCGGCCTGGAACTGCTCGGCATCGACGCAAGCACCCCGGACCCGGCGGGCGGTGTCATTCAGCGCCGACCCGGATCGGACGAGCCCAACGGCGTGCTGGAAGAAACCGCGCGCATGGCGGCGATGAACCAGGCCATGGACATGGGTATGGCTGACTTTTTCGCTCTGACCAAGACCGCCCTGCTCGATTACCTCTCTCACGGGGTGACCACGGCGCAGTCGGGAGGCATGACCAGGGAACTGCTGCAGGGCCTGACCATGGCCAGCAAACTGGGCATGATTCCCCTGCGGTTGAACATGTTTGCCTTCGAGGAGGACCTCGGGCCGGAACTGCTGAGCGGCGAGGTTGACCCTGCGGACTACCAGACTGAACGCGCCTCCCTGGTGGCGGTAAAACTGGTGGCCGATGGCAGTATCCAGGGCTATACCGGCTACCTGTCCCAGCCCTATTACACCCCGTACCAGGGCGATGAAAGCTATCGCGGGTATCCCTCCATAGACCGGGAAACCCTGTTCAGCAAGGTCCAGGCCTACCATGAGGCCGGCTTTCAACTGGCTATTCACGGCAATGGCGACGCGTCCATCGAGGATATCCTGGATGCGTTCGAGGCGGCCCAGCGTCAACACCCTGTTGACGACCCGCGCATGATCCTGATTCATGCCCAGATGGCGCGAGAGGACCAGGTCGCGCGGATGAAGGGCCTGGGAGTGACACCGAGTTTTTTCACCGCCCACACCTGGTTCTGGGGTGATCGGCACCGGGACATTTTCCTGGGACCAGAGCGGGCGGCGGTCATCAGTCCCTCCCGCTGGGCGCTGGACCACGGTGTTCGCTACAGTTCCCACCTGGACTCCCCGGTGGTGCCCATGCGGCCGCTGCAGGCAGTCTGGAGCCAGGTGTTCCGGCAAACCTACGCGGGAGACGTGCTGGGGCCGGAACAGCGGGTGGACGTGATGCAGGCATTGCGCGCAGTAACCATCGATGCCGCCTGGCAGACCTTCCAGGAGAACGATCGCGGCTCCCTGGAACCCGGTAAATACGCCGACATTGTGATCCTTTCGGGCAGTCCGCTGGCAGAGCCCGGGGCGATGCGTGAATTGCAGGTCGATCGCACGATCATCGGCGGCGCCGAGGTTTACCGCCGTCACTAGCGATAAATATCAGGCCGCACAGGCCGATTGCATGGACACCCCTGGGCCATTCCTATATAAATAGCCAAACGGCCTAAGTGGTGTGCTTACGCTGTTTTCAGTCAGGGGAAAACAAGCCGTATAACATGTATCGCTACCGCGTCGATAACGCCGTCACCTATACCGCCGAAGATCTGGTCCTGTTCAAGGAATCGCCCTTCGCCTGCTGGATGGAGCGATTGACCCTGGAAAACCCCGACCACGGGGTCGCACCCGACCCGGGCAGCGAGCCTCCCGGCGTCAACACCCGCAGCCAGGCTGACCTGGCGGATACGCTGCGCCGCGAGGGGCGCCGGGTCAGCCTGATTGACTGGGAGCAGGAAGAGCCCCTGCGCCGGGCCGCGACCCTGGAAGCCATGCGCCACGGAGTCGATTTTATCGTGGATGGCCAGTTGGCGGTCGGTCCGCTGTCCGGCACCGCCAACCTGCTGATGCGGTCCAGCGGTTTCTCTGAACTGGGCAGCTACCTGTATGTACCCTGCGATACCCAGGGCAAGACCAACCTGCATACGGCTTTTCGTCTGTGCTTCCTGGCTGATCTGCTGCACGGTTTGCAGGGGCAGTTGCCGCCGCAACTGGTCATTATTCGGCCCGGTAATGAAGTGGTCCCCCTGCCCACGGACGACCATATTTATCTCTACCGGGCAATCAAGAAGCGCTTCATGGATGCCCAGCGGGATTTTCGCAAGCACCGTATGCCCGATCCCGCGGAATCCTCCCACTTCGGCCGCTGGGCACTCTGTGCCAACGAAATGATCAAACAGCGCATAGTCAGCGGCGAGCAGGCCGATGCCGCCCCGCAGGCTTCCGAACCGGCGGTCAGCCGGCCGCTTGGGCAGACCCTGGAAGACCGGGTGAGTGCCTACGACCTGGACGTGGTCGCGGGAACGGCGCCGGATGTGGTGTCGACGGTGCAGGGCACCCTGGCGGAGCAGGCCAGGCGGCTCGCGGCGGAAGCCAGCGCCGGGCGGGGCTCGCCCGACCCGGTGAGCCCCGATCGGGATGGAGCAAGCTCCGCGGCGGCGGTGCCAGCCGAGCCTGTGGCGAAGGAGCCTGTCCCGGAAAGTTCGCGGCAGGGCTCGCCACCCCCGTCGCCCCGGTTGCGGCAGCCCCGGACCTTCAGCAGCAGCCTGATCACCAATGCCGCGCTGGAGGATTAACGCAGGACCGAGAAGGCCTGCCGCAGTTCCTGCACGAACAGCTCGGGCTGCTCCAGTGCGGCGAAATGTCCACCGCGATCGAGTTCATTCCAGTACACCAGGTTACTGAAGCGTTTCTCCGCCCAGCGCCGGCTGCAGCGAAATATCTCGTGCGGGAAGATGGAGCATGCCACCGGCATGTCAATCGGGTCGAGGTTGGGGGAGGTGAAGCTTTCCCAGTAGAGCCGGGCGGAACTGCCGGCACAGTTGTTCAGCCAGTACAGCATGACGTTGTCGAGCAGTTCATCCCGGGACAGCACATGTTCCGGGTGTTTCTGGCCATTTTTTTCGCAGTCGCACCAGGCGTGAAATTTTTCCACGATCCAGGCCATTTGCCCCACCGGAGAGTCCGCCAGGCCATAGGCCAGGGTCTGGGGGCGGGTCGATTGCTGCTTCGAGTAGCCTGAGCCCTGTGCGTCGTAGTCGGCCATGCTCTGCAGGGCCGCCTGCTCGCTGTCGCTGAGCTTATCCATGGTCTCCGGGTCGGGAGCGACAATCGGCATGTTCACATGAATGCCGGCACAGTGTGCTGTTTCGGATATCCCCATCGCCTGGGTGATGATGCTGCCCCAATCCCCGCCCTGGGCGACATAGCGCTCGTAGCCGAGTCGCGCCATCAATGCACCCCACATGCGGCCAATGGCCGCGGCCGTGGTGCCCGTGTGGGTGGGCTTGCCGGAAAATCCGTAACCGGGCAGGGAAGGTGCGACCACGTGAAATGCCTGCCCGGCGTCACCGCCGTACGCCGTGGGGTTGACCAGGGGATCGATGATCTTGTGGAACTCTATCACCGATCCGGGCCAGCCATGGGAGATGACCAGGGGCAGGGCATCCTGGTGCGGGCTGCGGCAGTGAATGAAGTGAATGTCCAGGCCACCGATGTCGGTCTTGAACTGGGGCCAGCCATTGAGTTTCTCCTCGCAGCGTCGCCAGTCGTACTCGCCGGCCCAGTAGTCGGCCAGTTCCCGGGTGTAGGCCAGCGGCATACCCTGTTCCCAGCCGCTGCAGGTTTCCGGTTCCGGCCAGCGGGTGCGCAGAATGCGCTGGCGCAGGTCGTCGAGGTCTGATTCGGGAACCGCGATTGTGAAGGGCGTGATCTGGTTGTCCAAGCGTTGTCCCCGGTTCTTCCTAGCAGGCGAGCCCGGCTTCTTCGCCGGATGCTGAACCAGTGTACTCAGCGATATCGAATCCCGCCAGCAACGCTTCCAGCCGGTCCCGTTCCTCCGGGTTTTCGCGGGTGCGGGCCAGCAGGTGTGTGGTGCGGGGCTGGCGATCCAGGAACAGCTTGCCGCTCAGGGCGGCTGCCTCGGGAGCCGCCGCCAGCCAGATAATGGTGTCTGCACCTTCCTCGGGGGATCGCAGGATGGCCCGGGTCAGCCGGTGGAAGCCGGGCAGCGCACTCTCGACCCCCGGGGTATCGGCCCAGCCCGGGTGCATGGCGTTGACCACGATTCCCTGTCCCTGCCAGCGTTCCGCCCAGCGCTCTGTCATGACCATCAGGGCGCGCTTGGCGCGGGCGTAGGCCACACTGCCGGAGTATCCCTCCTCGCCCATGATCAGCTCGTCGACCTTAAGCTGCTGGCTGTACATGCCGCCGGAGACCACGTTGATTACACGGGCATTCCCTGCGGCGGCCAGCAGGGGCTGCAGTCCCTCGGTCAACCGGTAAGGACTCAACAGCAACAGGGCGAAGCTCTGCTCCAGCCCTTCGCTGGTAACCGACCTGGGATTGAACAGCGCCCCGGCGTTGTTGACCAATACATCGATTGCTTTGCCGCGTTGCTGCAGTCGGTGTGTCAGCTGTTCTACATCGCGCATCAGGCTCAGGTCGGCAATCTCGACGTGCGGGGCCTGCTGCCCGGTTTCCCGCTGTATCTCGTCCATGAGCGGCCGGGCTTTACTCTCGTCGCGAATCACCAGGGTCAACTCCGCGCCCAACTCCGCCAGACGCAGGGCAGCGGCCCTGCCCAGGCCGGCGCTGGCACCGGTGATGACCACGTGCTTGCCACTCATGGACGCGGACAGGGGTGGCCAGTGGCGCCGCCCGCGCACGTAACCCAACCGTGAAAACATGGCCAGCCCGGGGAGCACCAGCTTGTCGGCCAGTTCATTGCCGGCGCTGGTTTCCGGTGCCGGCAATTCCTGGTCGAGGGCCTTGCGCAGGCCCTCGACGGCATCCCGTCCCATGGATTGCATGCCCGATTCGAATCGTGACTCCAGTTTGGACAGGGGGCTGGAAAAGTCGAAGCTGGCCCGGTAGTCGATGTGGGTGCCAGAGGGCGTTTCGGAGAACTGGATGACGTCTTCCACGGTAAACCAGCGGCAGGTGCCCTGCAAAACAATGCACTGATCCGTTTCCAGCCTGGTAATCGTATAGAGCAGGGTTACTGAACCAACGGGCAGGGCGCAGCGGACCCGGTAGCGGCTGCCGACGGCAGCCGGTCCCGGGGTAAGTTTCTCCGAAGAAAATGCGGTGGCGTCCCATTCCGCGCAGGTGCGGAAGTCGCTCACATAGGCGAAGGCCTCGTTGAGAGGGCGTGAAGTGTCGATTTTTTCGTGTAGAACGATCATTGTTTGCTCCCGGACAGACACCCTGTATACGTGTCGGTCCCGAGGCCAGTTCAGTAACAGAATATATTAGTCAATAAATCAGCGCTGTCTCCTGAACCGTGAAGGGGTGAATTTGACAAGTTTTGAATATGCGGCCATCTTCAACCCACCGTGATCAGGAACGCGACACATGTCTGAACAGAGTGCAGCCAGGGGAGTCGGTATGAAGCTGCTGTCCAGCCTGCAGACCTGTTGCTACGTCATGGGCCTCTGTTGTGTCGCGTATTTTTCGCTGCACCTGGTGCGCGGGGAGACCAGCCGCGCGGCCGCCATCGAGCAGTTTTCCGCTGTGCCGAGGCCCGATACCAGTCTCTGGGCTCCCGGCCGGATTGCCGATTATGAAGCCAGTCTCGAGGTGGAGTTGCCGCCGGTGATGGGCGTGCTCAGGATCCCTTCGCTGGACCTCGAGGTGCCGGTTTTTCCGTCCGCTTCCGACCTGGTAATGAACCGGGGCGCCGGGGTGATCGACGGCATGGCCTATCCACACGAACCCGGAAATATCGGTATTGCCGGTCACCGGGACGGCTATTTCCGGGTGCTGAAGGATATCCAGGTCGGCGACAGGTTGACCCTGCAAACCCTGCTCGGGCCACGCCAGTTTACCGTGAACAAGCTGCAGATCGTGGAGATGGACGATACCCGGCTGCTACAGGACACCGAAGAGCAGACACTGACCCTGGTTACCTGCTACCCGTTTTACTTTGTCGGACATGCGCCACAGAGGTTTATCGTGACGGCGTCTCTCGACACCACCAATGTCATTCTTAATTAAAGGAGGAAATGACATGCAAAAGAAGTTGATAGTGGCAGTAGGCCTCGCACTGACCCTGGGCGCCAGTGCGCAGTTGCAGGCCCAGGACGCAACGCCCGGCTGTGAAGACCTGAACTGGTCGGCGGAGGTGTTGTCCGCTAATCCCGATATCGGGATGTCATGCCAGGGAGTGTACGAGAAAAATGGCATGTTGTACGCCAAGGCGTCCATCGAGGTCGTCAGGGTGCGCGGCAACCGGATCACCTTCCGGCCCTTGCACACCGACGGCAGCAAGGGTGAGAGCCGCAGCATTCAGGTTGAGCCCAGTTGGCGGGCCGAGATCGCCGGCCGCAAGTACCGCGCCAGCGACCTGACCCGCGGCCAGCAGCTGAATGTGTACCTGCCAGAAGATCGTTTTGCCCTGGCTACAACCGATGCCGATGGCCCGGACGAGGCGGATATCGTGGTGATCGAGGAGGAAGTGGTGGAAATGCCGACGACCGCCAGTCCGCTGTTCCTGATCGGCCTGGTCGGTGGTGGCCTGCTTGCCCTCGGCGGCATGCTGGGAGGCCTGCGTCGTCGCCTGTCCTGATTTACCCGGACTTGAACCAGAGGGGCTTCGGCCCCTTTTTTCTTTTCACTTATGGGATTCGTCCACCCAGATCCTGCGCAGTGGCTCCCCGAAGTCGTCGTACAGGGTTTTGCGCCGGGGACTTGGCAGGCGTGAACGCTTTCGCGTCGGCGTGCGTTTCAATCGTTGCTGGCGCCGTTCTTCCAGCCGCGCCACCACTTCCGGGACGGGCGTACGTTGACTGCGGGGCTCCAGGAACAGGCGCCGGTTGAGATAGAGCGGGGGCTCGGTTGGGTCCTTGCCGCTGTGCCCCGTCGGCACCTGTTCGACGCGCCCGCCGCGATCCAGGTAATTCTCTACCTGGCGTTGCAGGTCGGCTCTCAGGTCCGCTTTACTTACCGGCTTCTTCACGACGCGCTATCTGCCCTGCCACCCGGAGTGGAACAAACCACCTAGTATAACCTTCGTTCCGTTCGTTTACAGCGATTTTGGCGCGCTGAATTCCGCCCGCAACCGCGCCTCGGGACCCTCATGCTGCAGCGTGACCCGGTCGCCGTTGATGGTCACCCCCAGGCTGCGAAAGAGCGCCCGGTGATCGGGAACCTCTGTAGATGAGGCCAGTTCCCGGTACAGGGGTTCGAACAGGGCCACCCCGTTTAACTCGTCCAGGCGCTGCGCCATCTGCGCGACTGACAGGCGCAGATCCGCGCAGCAGCGGTTGAGTTTTTCAAGTGCCTGGTCCAGGTCCATGCGACCCTCGGACTGCAGGCGCAGGCGGGTGTCGGCGCTGAGGAAATACCAGGCGCCGCTCCAGTGCACCCGCATGTAGGCGCCGGTTGCACGCATGGAATCCGAGGCTGCCGACAGCGGCATCCCCTCGGCCGACCGGTCCCGACGGCCTCGTTCGAAGCCGTTGTGCAGTTTCTGCCAGAGCTGTTGCTCGTTTATCTGACCGCTGCGTGCACGCAGCAGGTTCTGGTAGTAACTGGCCAGACCTTCACTGAACCAGATGTCACCGCTGCCGCGGTAGGGAATCAGCAAATGAGCCAACTCGTGATAGCCGGTCCAGGAAGCGCTCAGGGACTCCCGTTCCGGATTGGGGATTGTGAAAAACTCCACCCGGTCCACTTCGCCGCGAACGACCTTCGCCCACGGGATGGGATCGCTGCTGGAAGCTGAAATCGGAACCACGGTTATTTGCCATTGCTTGCGCGGCCAGCGTCCGAAGACCTGCAGCAGGGATTCGGACAGGACCTCGATCCAGTGCCGCAACTCCTCGCGCTGCCGCGCGTCGAATTGCGGGCTGACCTGCACCTCCAGCAGCGAGTCGCCTCGCCTGAGGTGCCAGGAGGACAGTGACTGGGCCGGACACGCAACGGGGAACAGCAGCAGGCAGGTCAGCAACAGGCGCCGCACGAGGCCTTACTCGGGCTCTGCGGTGCCGACACCCGCCAACTCGGCCATTTGCGCGAACAGCGTGAAAATGTCGGTGGTTTCCTGTTCGTGCCTGAATTCCCGGTAGAGGGAGTCAACATTCACTGCAATGCGCTCCGGCTCAGACCAACTGGCGTATTCGGCCAGTTCGATGTCTTTGGCTGCCTCAAATGCACTCAACCCGGCGTCGTATCGCCTGCGTGCCTGGTCTCGCACGTAGCACAGGTATTCCCGCACCTGAACCACTCCACGCCGGTCGGTGACCGGGCCGTGTCCCGGGACGACATGTTCCACGTCCATGGCCTCGATCTTCTCACAGGCGGCGATCCAGTTGGCTACCGGCCCCTGCCACATGATCGGCGTACTCTCGACAAACAGGATGTCGCCGGTGAACACGGTCCGGTCACGGGGCGAGTACGCCAGTACGTCACCCCGGGTGTGGGCGGGACCGACCTCCGTCAGGTATACCGGTTTATCGCCTACCTGCAGGGCGAGTTCTCCGCTGAATGTGCGGGTAGGGGGGGTGAAGCGGATACCGTCGAACTGGAACTGGCCGAAGCAGTGCAGGAAGTACTGCCCTGCGGCACCCAGCTCGCGAGCCTGGGCAGTGATGCCCGCCATCAGTTCCGGCGGTAGCTCGGCCATTTCCGCCGCGGACGCGGCCGAGGCGATAATCTCTGCTCCTGCCACGCGCTCGTTGCCGTGACAGTGATCGCCATTGGCATGGCTGTTGACCAGGGTATCGATTCGGTCCGCAGCGGGTTCGGCGTCGCGCATGGCCCGCAGCATGACGTCCGTCAGGGTCAGGTCAAACAGGGTGTCGACCAACAGGGATTCCCCGCTGTCGGCAACCAGGCCGGCGTTACTCCAGCCCCAGCCTCCCCCGGAGGCCACCCAGGCCCAGCTTCCATTTGCCAGCATATGCAGCTGTCCGCGATCGTGGCGAGACATGGCAACACTCCGGTTCCAGATCCGCTCATGGTAGCGCGGTTTGCCCGGGAGTTCCCACTCCCGCGGGACTCTGGTTTAATGCGGCTTCAGTTTTGGGGAGAGATATATGGCCTGGTTTGTCCTGATAGCACTGTTCTGGCTGCTGTTTACCACCCGTTATCTGGGCGGGGAGAACCTCGGTTACCTCGACAGCAAGGTGCTGCCCCAGCCCGTCGGTGAGCCCAGTGAGGCCCATCACGGCGTGGTTGCCTCTCTGGCCAACTTTGGCAACGGTGCGGCGCCGGGCACCCGCGAACGAATACAATCGGTACGCAAGTACCTGGATGCCATCTCCGACGGGCGCGAATTCGACAGTGAGTTCCGGCCGCTGGAGCAGGGCTGGCTGCGCGGCGAATGGGTGCTGGGACCCGGCGCCAACCCGCGGCGCCGGATACTCTATATTCACGGCGGCGCATTTTACGCCGGCAGCCCGAAGAGTCACCGCAGCATGACAGATCGCCTGTCGCGACTGCTGGATGCAGCGGTATTTTCACTGGACTACCGCCTCATGCCCGAGCATCGCCGGCAGGACGGGATAGACGACTGCCGCAATGCCTATCGCTGGATTCTCGCCAATGGCCCGGAAGGCGCCGAGGAGCTTGATTTCCTGCTGGTTGCCGGCGATTCGGCAGGGGGCAACCTCACACTGTCGACCATCGCCTGGGCGCGGGATGAGGGCCTGCGGGCCGCGGACGCGGTGGTCGCCTTCTCGCCATCGACCGATTCCACTCTGGAGTCCCCCAGCTGGCGCAGTAATCTGGCCAGTGACCCGATGCTGGGTCCGGGGTTTGGCAAGCTGCTGAAGCTGCCGCGCCCGCTGCTGTTGTGGTTGCAGTGGCTGCGGGACCGGATTCGTCCCCTGGACCCACGGGTCTCGCCCCTGCGCGGTGACCTGTCCGGTCTGCCCCCGGTGCTGGTCCAGGCCAGTGAAGCGGAAATGCTGTTCGATGACGCCCGTCGCTACGTGGCGCGGGCCGAGGAAGCCGGGTCACCGGCATTACTGCAGACCTGGCCGTACATGGTGCACGTATGGCAGATCTTCAATCCGGAATTACCGGAGGCGGAGGAGGCCTTTGCCAATGTTGCGGAATTTGTGGCCAGCGCGGTCGGGGCGGAGGATCCCGCGTGTACGTGATTCGCTCAGCGCTGGTCTTCATCTGGCTGGTGGTGATATTGATACCCTTTGCTTTTGGCCTGATTATCTGCTCCTTTTTCACCCGCAGCCAGAAGTTGTGGTGGTGGTTTGTCGTGCCCTATCTCCGCTGCGTGATGGGCGCGGTGCGTTATGTGGGAGGTATAGAACCGCGAATTCACGGCCTGGAACACCTGCCGGGCCGCGACGATATGCGTCGGGTGGTCCTGTGCCCCAAACACCAGTCGACCTGGGAGACCTTTTTTTTTCCGAGCATGACACCCCATCCCCTGGCCTACGTTTTCAAGAAAGAACTGCTGCGCATCCCCATTTTTGGCTGGGCGATAGGCCGGACGGGCATGATTCACATCGATCGCAGCAAGCGCACTGAAGCCTGGTCCAAGGTGGCGGTGCAGGGACTGGCGGTCATGGATGAGGGCCGGTGGGTCATCATGTTTCCCGAGGGAACCCGCACCGAACGAGGCAGCAAGGGCATCTACAAGACCGGCGCCACGCGCCTGGCGGTCGCCACCGGGGCTTATGTCATACCGATCGCGGTGACCTCCGGCCGCTGCTGGCCCCGGCGCTCGTTCTGGTTCCGGCCCGGGACAGTCGATGTCTCGATCGGCGAGCCGGTGCCGGCGGACGGTCGCTCCCCGGATGAATTGATGGAACAGGTCGAACACTGGATCGAAGGGGAAATGCGACGCCTCGACCCGGAGGCCTATCGGAAATAACAGGCTGGCGGGCGCCCTCTTTCAGCGGGGAAGATCAGGTGACCGGTCCAGTACCGGGGACAGGGTCTCCAGCAAGGGGCCCAGGTGCCGGCGGAAGTTTTGCCAGCGATCCACCGATTTCGAGTGAACCGGTTGACGCGCCTGCCAGATGCTGGCGGTGTGAATCGCGCCCTGGTTCTGGGCGCTGTCCAGCTGTTCCATGCGCAGGGGCACGCCCAACTGCTCGCTGAGCCAGGTTGCGGTCCCCTCCGTGTCCTGCACCATGCGCTCATATTCCAATTCGATGATCTGCTCGCCGAACAGTTCGCGCCAGTACGCCATTAGCTTCCGGTACCAGAGGTAGTGTTCTCCCAGGCGCTGCAGGTCGAGGGCGTAGTTGTGGCGATGGCCGAAATCCTGCTCGTAGATCGAGAAGCAGGTGGCGACCGGGTGCCGGCTCAGGTGAATGATGCGGGCCCGGGGCAAAATCGCCCGGATGAAGCCCAGGTGACCATAGTTGTCGGGCATCTTGTCAACGAAGTAGCGCTGGCCAGCGATACGCTGGCGAGCGCGCTTGAGGTACTCTTCGCCCAGTTGCGGCCACAGGGCTGGAGGCACCTTCGCCAGGGCCCGGGTATCGTACTGGTTGCTGCCGAACCGGGCGCAGATTTCCTGTCGGATACGGCTGATGGCGTTGAGCTCGCCGGCTGCGGCGATGTCACTATTGGTTGCCAGGATACGCTCCAGCAGGGTGGTACCGGAGCGCGGCAGGCCCACGACGAAGATCGGGTCGTCGGCCTGGCAGGCGATAGCGCTGCGGTTGTCGATGAATTCCCGGGTAAAAAAGTGCAGGTGCACGTCGTCATTGTATTCACGGTCCGACGTGGCGGTTGCCGGGTTGGCGCGCAAATAGGCCCGCTTGGACTGGTCCAGGTGGCGGAAGGCTGCATCGTAGTGGCCACAATCACTCTCGAGCTTGTACAGGGCCCGGTGGGCGGCCGACTCTTCGCGGTCATCGCCCCGGATACCTTCCCGCAGCTGCCCGTCGTCTGCCAGCAGAGAGCGAATCAGGGCGGCATCCGGGTGGTCTTCGCTCAGCCGGGTGCACAAAGCCAGTTGCCTGTAGTTGTCGGCGCTGTCCGGCAGGTCGCGGATCAATGCCCGCAATAACTGGGCGGCCTGATCGAACCGGCCCACGCTCAGGAGCCATTCGAGCCGGGCTCTGCGGATGCGGTTCCGGTCGAACTTCAGTTGCTCCAGGTGGCGGAAGTGCCTGTCGGCATCGTCCTCGCGCCCCTGGGCCAGCGCGATCTCGGCCTGCAGCAGGATCGAGTCGGTCAGTTTCGGGTTCAGGCGCAGGGCTCTGCCGGCGTGGTGGTTGGCCTTTTCGTAGTCTTGCAATATGAAGTGGGCCCGGGCCAGGTCGGCGTGGGCCAGGCTGTCGCGAGGTGCCAGCGCCAGCAGCTTCTGGAAAATGATCACCGCCTGTTCATTCAGGCTCATGGACAGCGCGATCTCACCGTAGAGTCGAACGGCCGCTATGTCACCGGGGGCCTGTTGCAGGTACTGCTTGCACAGCCTGCTGGCCTCGGCCAGCTTGCCGGATGTCGCCAGGGCCCGGGCCCGGATAACCTGGGGGTGATCTGTCATGGTCATTTGTCGCGTTTCGGGAAGCGGCATATTCTGCCCGTGGCCCGTTTCTGTGTACAGGACCACGCGGTTTCCCGGTGGATTCCGGGCCCGTGCTTGGTCGCGGCCCGCTACTGGTCTACAGTACACCTAAGCGCAGACAGGGAGGAACGGGTCATGTACAGCAACCGCGATTTCAACCGCTGGCGACGCCACCCCTGGCACGGACTGAAGGCCCGGCCAGAGGGGGCTCCGGAGGATATCGTCAAGGTATACGTCGAGATGACGCCGGCGGACGTGGTCAAGTACGAAGTCGACAAGGCCTCCGGCTTCCTCATGGTTGACCGGCCCCAGCGCACCACCTCCAGCCCGCCGGCCCTGTACGGGTTCATCCCCCAGACCTACTGCGGCGAGGAAGTGGCGAAGCGCTGCGCTCACGCCGACGTGGCGGATGGCGACCCGCTGGATATCTGTGTCTATTCCGAACGGCATATCACCCGGGCCGACATCCTGCTCAATGCGCGGGTGGTCGGCGGTATCCAGATGATCGACGGTGGCGAGGCGGACGACAAGATCGTCGCTGTACTGGAAGGTGACAATATCTGGGGCGATGTGCAGGACATTACCGACCTGCCGGCGATCAAGACTGAACGCCTGCAGCACTATTTCAGCACCTACAAGCTCGTGCCCGGCAAGGAGGTCGATATCAAGGTCGACTATGTCTATGGTCGGGAGGAGGCCCTGAAAGTCATAGCCGCGGCGATGCTGGACTACCAGAACAGCTTCGGACACCTGCACGGCGGTGGCGACAACCCGCACGAATCTTGATCCAGTCGGTGTATTCGACCGCCCGGCTGTTCTAGCCTGTGGACGTGGAGAAACTTAACTTTCAGGACAGCGCTTTCCTGCGGCTGGATTCCCCCCGTCGACCCTATCACGTGGCGGGCCTGATGCTGTTTCGCAAGCCGGCAGGAGCGCCTCCGAGCTACATGCGTACCCTTGCGCGGCACTGCGGCCGGCTGAATGAGATCTGGCCCATCTTCAACAAACAGCTGTCAAATCCGGATGACGTGCGCGGTGCGGGCTGGGTTACGTGCGGGGACTACGAACCGCGACGGCACGTATTCCACTATGCCCTGCCCGCGCCCGGTTCACTGCAACAGCTGCTGGACCTGGTGTCGGCAGCCCACGAGCGTCCCCTGGACCGCTGCCGTCCCCTGTGGGAGATCCACCTGATCGAGGGCCTTGGTCCCGATCGTTACGCACTGTACTGCAAGGTTCATCACGCCCTGGTGGACGGTGTCGGTGCCCTGCGGATGATCGACGCCCTGTTCAGTACCTCGCCGGATGCCCGGATCGATTTCCGCCGGGCGCGGCCCCTGGCCGAGGCTGAACACCGGCGCCAGGATCTGTTGCGCGAGATGCAGGATATGACGCGCGAACTGCGTAAGCAGTATGCTGCGGTACCGCAGTTATCGGGTCTGCTGGCGCAGATGGGACTGAATACGCTGCGCGGAAAACGCGAGACCATGCAGTTACCCTTCACCGCGCCCCGTACCCTGTTCAACCAGGAGCTGGATTCCAGCCGCCGCGCCGTGATCTGTGACCTGTCGCTGGCAGCGGTGCGCAGAATCAGTCGCAGGATGGACTGTTCGATCAATGACGTGCTGCTGGCCGTTTGCGGCGGGGCCTTGCGGCAGTATCTCTCTGGCCTGGGAAAACTGCCCCGCAAATCCCTGCTGGCGGGGCTCCCGGTGTCACTGAAGCAGGGCCAGGCGGATGAGGGCAACCGGCTGAGTTTTATTCTGTGTCCATTTTTTACCGATGAGCCCGACCCCCTGCGCCGCCTGCAGCGGGTCGCCCGGACGACGCGCAAGGCCAAGTCGGAGCTCGCGAAATTGTCCAGTACCGCGTCCCAGGACCTGGCCAATATGATGTTGATGCCCACCATCATCCTGACCCTCAGTGGCAACGCCACCCGGTTCAATCCGGTGATAAACGCAATTTTCTCCAATGTGCCGGGTTCCCGCGACACGCTGTACCTGGACGGCTCGGAGCTGGAGTCGTTGTACCCGCTGTCGGTTGTCACCGACGGCATGGCCGTCAACCTGACCGTGGTCAGCTATGTCAACAAGCTCTGTTTTGCCATCACTGCCTGCCCCACCGGCCTGCCCGGGGTGGAACGTCTGGCCATCCTGCTCAAGCAGAGTTACCGCGACCTGAACCGGGCAGTGCAACATCAAGGAGAATCGAAGTGAGCGAGGCAGCCAGGGAACTGTCGGTCGCGGTAACCGGGGCCGGTGGTGCAGGGGTTATATCCTGTGGTGAACTGCTGCTGCAGGCGTGGGCCCGCTGCGGCGGACGAGGTCTCCTGCGCAAGGCCTTTGGTCCGCAGATCCGCGGCGGGGAGTCCGCCGCACTGTTGAAACTCACCCCGACCGAACGCTATACCGCAGCGGGTCGCTACGATCTGCTGGTGGCACTCGACTGGGTTAATTTTTCCCGGTTCCAGGATGAGATCCGGGTCGACCCGGGCACCCTGGTCATCTGTGACAAGGAGCAGGACCTGCCGGATGCCATCGCCGGCCTGGGTGCGCAGGTCATCGGCCTGCCATTACAGGAACTGGCCAGCGCAACCCACCCGGAGGGCAGGGTCAATATGCTGGTGACCGGTTTGCTGGGCTCCCTGCTGGAGATACCGTCGGCGTTGCTGGTTGAACTGGCGGCGGAGAAACTGGCTGGCAAGCCCGCGGCCTACAGGGAAGCCGCGGCGGCCTGTATTGAACAGGGCGCGGGGCAGGCTGTGGATTGCACGCTGGCATTGCCACCACGCAAAGGCGGCGCCACCTGGTACCTGACCGGCAACCAGGCGGCGGCATTCAGTGCCCTGGAGGCAGGCATCCGCTTCGTGGCCGCCTATCCCATTACCCCGGCCTCTGATGTGCTGGAATGGCTGGCCGGTGGGCTGGAGCAGGTTGGGGGTGAATTGCTGCAGGCCGAGGATGAACTGGCGGCCATCAATATGGTGATCGGCGCAGCCTATGGCGGCGTCCCCGCAATGACCGCCACCTCCGGGCCGGGACTGGCCCTGATGACCGAGAGTATCGGCCTGGCGGTCGCCAGCGAAACTCCCCTGTGCATTCTCGACGTCATGCGCGGCGGCCCGTCCACCGGAATACCCACCAAGTCGGAGCAGGGCGACCTCAATATCGCCCTCTATGGCCTGCACGGTGACGCCCCACACCTGGTGCTTGCACCCCTGGATATCGCCGATTGTGTTTTTACCGTCGCCTGGTCGATACGGCTGGCGCAGGGATTACAGGTACCGGCACTGGTGTTGTCCGACCAGTTCATCGGCCAGTCCAGTGCGGTGGTGAGTGAACCGCGGCGCTGTGACTGGCCGGTGCTGGATTCCCGACCTCCAGCCGCGGAACTGGATTACCTGCGGTATCGCCTTGGCGGGACGGGTGTGTCTCCCGCCGCCGTGCCCGGCGATCCAGGCCAGCGTTTCACCGCCGACGGGCTGGAACACAATGAACGCGGCACGCCTTCGGCGAGTCAGTCCGACCATTCACAGCAGTTGGACAAGCGACGCGACAAGCTGCTCTCACTGGAGTACGGGCCAGACTGGGGGCGGGTGGTGGGGCAGGGTGCCCTGGGCCTGGTCTGTTTCGGGTCGGCCGCGGCCGCGGCAGAGGAAGCCGCGGAGTTGCTGCAGGTGCAGGGCGTCGAAACCCGGACGGTGGCCTTGCGCCTGCTGGCGCCGCTGCCCGCCGCCGGGTTGATTGCGGCCCTGGAGGGCTGCTCGCACCTGCTGGTGGTGGAGCAGAATCACGGCGCCCAGTTGTACCACTATCTGCGCTCCGAATTGGCCCTGTTCGGATCGGCTGCCAGCTTTGCCCGGCCCGGCCCCGTGCCCCTGGCCGGGCACGATATTGCCCGCTATGTACTGGAGGAATTACAGCCGTGAACGAAGCCATCAAACTGCGCGCCAAGGATTACAAGTCGGCGGTGAAACCGATCTGGTGTCCCGGCTGCGGTCACTTCTCGGTATTGAACGCCCTGACCAAGGCGCTGGCAGCGCTGGCGATCGAGCGGGATGACACGGTGCTGGTATCCGGTATCGGCTGCTCCTCGCGCCTGCCGGCCTACGTCGACAGCTACGGGTTCCACGGCGTGCACGGCAGGGGCCTGGCCATCGCCCAGGGCCTCAAGGTGGCCCGCCCCGACCTCACGGTACTGGCCCTGGGGGGCGACGGCGACGGGTTTTCCATCGGGGGCAACCATTTTTTACACGCCTGTCGTCGCAACGTGGACATGACCTATATAGCCATGGATAACGAGGTCTACGGCATGACCAAGGGACAGGCCTCCCCGACCACGCCCATCGACTGGAGTAACAGCAAACTGACGCCCCACGGGCCCGGGGTAAGGCCGTTCAAGCCGGCGGCCGTCGCGCTGGCCTGTGGTGCCCCCTGGATAGCCCGCGGCTACTCCGGCAATCCCAACCAGATTGCGCGGTTGCTGGCTGAGGCCATTCAGTACCCGGGATTCAGTTTCCTCCACGTCCTGACCCAGTGTATTACTTTCTGCCCGGAGCAGACCGACTGGAAGGCGATTGTGCATGAGCGCGAGGAGCCGGCACTGCAGGACGAGGATGCGGCGGCCGGGCTGTTTTTTCACGAGGACGGTTTCGAGACCGGCCTGTTGTACCAGCAGGCGCGCTCCGTCTGGCCACCAGAGCGCGGCCCGGTGGCAGACGAGTCTGCCGCGATCACTGCGCTGGCGGACCGCTTCCGGGTAGCACCGTGCTGAGTGCGGAACTGGCGAGATTCCTGGTCCACTCGGTGGAACTGGAGAGCGAGGCGCGGGAGCGTTACCTGGAGCTGGCGGAGTCCATGGCGGCACATCACAACGACCCGGTGGCTGAATTTTTTCAGCGCATGGCTGGCGAGGCCAGCCTGCACCTGGAGGAGGTCGAGCAGCTGACAGGCAGCGACAGCCTGCCTCAACTCGCGGCCTGGGAGTTCGATTGGCCGGACGCCGAGGCGCCGGAAAGTACCGCCTATGAGGCCCTGCATTACCGTATGAGCCTGCAACAGGCGGTGCGACTGGCGCTGGCCAGTGAACGTCGCGCCGAGCGCTACTACCGGCGGGTGGCTGACAGCTCCAGCGAGCCGGAGACCGTCCAGGTGGCCCGGCAATTCGCCGAGGAGGAAGCACAGCACGCTGCCCAGCTGGAGAAAATTCTGCAGGAACTTGGTCCGGAGCCGGACCACCTGCGGCTGGAGGACGATGCACCCCACATGCCGGAATAGGGTAAAACGGGTATAATCTGCGCAACACAACTCCTGATCGGCTTCCTGACGGCATGCAAGATCCGAAAATCATCCCCAGCCTGGATGTGTCCAGTGGCGCGAAGTTCGTCAATGAACGCGGCATCAAAGCGATCAAGGACGGTATCAAGGCCAGCAGTTCGCCCGCGGCGCGCCTGGGCAAGCCGGACTGGCTGCGCATCCGGGTGCGCGGCAGCGAGGCCTATCAGCAGGTCAAGGACATTGTCCACGAACACCGCCTGGCCACAGTCTGTGAGGAGGCCAAGTGCCCCAACCTGAGCGAGTGCTGGAGTTCGGGCACCGCCACCATCATGTTGATGGGCGACGTCTGTACCCGTGCCTGTCGGTTCTGTGCGGTAAATACCGGCAATCCCCGGGGCTGGCTGGATCCGGAAGAACCCGACAATGCCGCCCGCTCGGTGCAGCTGATGGGGCTCAGGTACCTGGTGCTGACTTCAGTCAACCGCGACGACCTGCCCGACGGCGGCGCCGGTCATTACGCGGCCTGTGTGCGCCGGGTCAAGGAGGTCAATCCCGATACCGCCGTGGAGGCGCTGACGCCGGACTTTCTCGGCGCGCTGGCCGATGTGGAGACGGTGGTCGATTCCGGTATCGAGGTCTTTGCCCAGAACGTGGAAACCGTCAGGCGGCTCACCCACCCGGTGCGCGATCCCCGTGCCGGTTACGAACAGACCCTCGCGGTGCTGGCCCACGCCAAGGCCCATCGCCCCGACGTGCTGACCAAGACCAGCCTGATGCTCGGGCTGGGTGAAAGCGACCAGGAGATCCTCGCCTGCATGGACGACCTGCGCGCGGCCGGGGTGGATGTCCTGACCCTGGGCCAGTACCTGCAGCCCACCGCCAATCACTACCCCATCGATCGCTACGTCCACCCGGACGAATTCGAGCAATACCGCCAGTGGGGCCTGGAGAAGGGTTTCGTGGAGGTGGTGTCCGGCGTATTCGTGCGCTCCAGCTATCGCGCGGAACAGGTGCTGCAGAAAAACAATGTTGGCCTGTAGTTCCCGTCCCGCCCCCGAGCTTTTTTATTCCCCGCCGAACCGGTAGCGCAGGCGCAGGCCGTACATGCGCGGCGGGCCCAGGACCCCGGTTTCCAGCCCGTTGGCCGCCAGGCCCGGCACGTAGTTATAGTATTCTTCATCCTTCAGGTTGGTGCCGAACAGGGCCAGGTCCAGCGGCAGTCCGCCGATGTCCTCCCAGTTGAGGCTGGCGTTATACAGTTCCAGGTCGGGCAACAGCGCCAGGTTCCCACCATAGGTCGCCAGCGTCTCGCCCTGGTACACATAGGAAGTCAGTCGCTCGTCGATGTAGACATAAGTCAGTCCCAGGGTGACCCGGCCCAGGCCCGGGTCCAGCGGCAGGGTGTAGTAGGCCGACAGGTTGACCTGGTTCTCCGGTGTCTGCCACAGGGGGGCGCCGCGCTCGATCTGGCCGTCGTCGGCGGTGTAGCGCGGGTCGTTGGTGACGATTTCCGCGATATCCCGTATCTCGGTGTCCAGCCAGGTGTAGCTCAGGTTGAGGACCAGCCCCTCCAGCGGCACCAGCGTGCTTTCGACTTCCACGCCCTTGATACGGGACTCGCCGGCATTGGCGATACCGGTCGTCGGCGCCACGGTAGCGGTATTGCCGTCCTCGTCCACCCGGGCAGAGAAGCCGGTCTGTATCTGCTGATTGCTGAGGTCGTTGTAGAAGGCCCCGACATTGAAGGTGCCGCTGACAACCCCCTGGAAACTGGTCTTAAGGCCCACCTCGTAGTTGTCGAGTTTCTCCGGTTCAAATACGCGGTAGTCGAAGGGGGCGCGGCTGACGATGCCCCCCGCGCGGTAGCCGCGCGAGTACTTGGCGTACAACATGGTGCCGGGGGTGGGAAAGAAATCCACGCCCAGCAGCCAGGTGGGCTCCTCCGACTCCGTTTTCAGGGAGTCGGCGCAGCTCGGCTCGGTGGCGACGTCGGTGCAGGCCTCGGTGGGTGCGCCGGTGTAAGGGGGTACCACGGGAAAGGTGGTGGTGCGGTGAGATTGCCGGGTTCGCTGCTCGTCCCAGGTATAGCGTACGCCGCCGGTCAGGTTCAGCCTGTCATTCAGGCTGTAGGTGGACTGCGCGTAGACGCCCTGGTTGCGAAAGGTGGTTTTCGCCGCGCCGTTGCCCACCTGGCCGATATTGAACGACTCCCCGGCCAGGATGGTGAAGGCGCTGCCCAGCGGGTCAATGCAGTCCAGGCTGGCCAGGTCATCGCACAGGACCAGGGTGGGAGACTGGTTGCCCACCGTGCTGCGCGGGTCGCTCCACTCGAAGTACAGCCCGGCCTGGTAGCTGAGGCGGTCGTCCATGAAGGTGCCCTGGAACTGCAGTTCCTCGGTGACCGTGGTCTGATCCGCCGACATCCTGCCGGGTGACGCGTTGATGGCGGTAAAAATCGCGGGAACACCGCGGAAGAAAATGGCGGGGTAGGGCGGGGGCAGGGTATCCGCCTGCCAGTTGGTGCCGAACAGCGGTGTCTTCTGCTTGTTCTCGTACTGCCCGTAACTGAAGATATTTTTGATTCTCAGCGACGAGTCCAGGTCCCAGGTGGTGGTATTGATCAGCTGCCACTGTTCAATGCGGGAACTGGCCTTGGCCGGGGTCTGGACTTCGAGAAACTTGGCTCCCAGTTCCTGCTCTGCGGCCAGTTGGCCGCAGGACAGGCCGCCGATGAAGTTGGGCAGGCCCTGGATGATATCCACCGGGTCGTAGCCGGTGGGGTCGCAAGCAATCAGTTTGTTGATGGTGCCATTGGTGTCGGACTTGTAGTACGAGGCGATGGTGTAGTTCTCGATCGTGTCGGTGATTTCCCACAGCAAGCTGGCCCGCATGGCCTTGTAATCCAGGTCTTCGAAATCCCTGCTGCCGGCAGGCGCAATATTCTCGATGAAACCGTCCCGCTGCTGCAGGTCGGCGGCGAGACGCAGGCGCACCCGGTGCCCAAGCGGTGCGTTGAGCATCGCCTGGACGCGGCGCATGTCGTAGTTGCCCACCGCGCCCTCCAGGTAGCCGCCGAATTCTTCGCCCGGCTCGCGCGGCACCAGCAACAGGGCGCCGCCAGTGGTATTGCGCCCGAACAGGGTGCCCTGGGGTCCCTTGAGCACCTGCAGGTTCTGCAGGTCGAACATGATGCCCGGCAGGATGACATCGCGGGTGCCTATGCCCTGGGTCGCACCGCGGGGGACGACCACGTCGGCGAAATACACTCCCACCGAGGGTGCCGTGTCCAGGACCTGGTTGAACCCGCGAATGGCGAGGCTGGCATTTTCCGAGCCGAAGGATGCATTGGCCGCCAGCGACGGGGTGACCGTGGCGAGGTCCACCGCGTTGATGACATTGAGGTCGGTGAGCCGCTCCTGGGTGAAGACAGACATGGAGATGGGCACTTCCTGCACACTCTCCTCCATGCGCCGGGCCGTGACGATGATCTCCTCCAGCACGTCACCGGTCGCCCGTTGCGGTGCTGGGCTGTCTGTTGCGGAACCGTTATCCTGCCCCGTCGCCGGGCCGATAGTGCCGAGCCAGCCGGTGACGACGCCCGCTAAAAGTGGGTAACCTGCACGAAATTTCATGGCCTGTACCTCGATTTTTATTATGAACTATAGTATTTCATTAACGCAGAAATGCCCGGATTGTCAAACCGCGGTTTCTCACCTGTCCCGGCCGGGCGATCGAGTGCCCTGCCCTGAACCAGCTGGGCCACGCCGATGAAAAACAAGATATACCGGCCGGATTACCTGACCACCACCGATGCCCGGGTTCTACGGACCCGGGAAGCCCTGCGCGACGCCCTGCTGGCGCTGCTGGATGACGAATCCTTCGAACAGGTCACTATCCGGGAAATAGCCAGCCGCGCGGGGATCGGCTACACCACTTTTTTCCGCCACCACCCGACCAAGGAATCACTGTTGCAGGATCTGGCGGCGGAGGAAGTGCGGCAATTGCTGGAGTTCGTCCTGTCGAGTTTCGATACCGAGGATACCCGGGGCGCGTCGCTGGGGCTGTTTGGCTACGTGGACGCGCACCGCAGCCTGTGGTCCACCCTGCTCACCGGTGGTGCCGCCAGTACCCTGCGCGAGGAATTCATTCGCATCGCCCGCCTGGTGGCGGCGGATACACCACAGGCATCCGACTGGCTGCCGGCCGACGTGGGTGTGGTGCTGGTGGCCAGTGGCACCATCGAATTATTGTCCTGGTGGCTGGGGCAGGATCAGCCCGCGCCGGTGGCAGCGGTCGCCACGATCTACGAGCGCGCGATCCTGTCACCGATTTACCGGGATTTCGACGACTGAGCCGCCGACCCGCTACCGGGCGCCGATTTCACTTGAATTTTTGTGAACCATGGTGTTTCATTACTTGCGGTGCGCCACGCTGGCGCCACCGCGGAAATCGGGAGGTAGACGCCGATGAGTGATAACAGCCGGGTATTGCGCCAGCCCGACCCGGATCGTCGTTACCGGGTCGTCCAGTGGGCTACCGGCAAGGTGGGTGCCCGCAGTATGCGCGCCGTCATCCGGCACCCGGCCATGGATCTGGTCGGCCTGTACGTGCATTCCGAGGCCAAGGAGGGGCGCGACGCGGGTGAACTGTGTGGCCTGGAGCCGGTCGGCGTATCGGCCACGCGGTGTATCGACGACATCATCTCCCTGCAGCCGGACTGTGTCCTGTACATGCAGGAAGGAGTCGACGCGGATGATGTCTGCCGGATCCTCGAGGCGGGCATCAATATCGTGACTACCCGCGGCGAGTTTTTCTATCCCGCCAGGATGGACCCGCAATTGCGCGAGCGAACCGAGGCTGCCTGTCACGCCGGCGATGCATCACTGCATGCCACGGGCAGCAGTCCCGGGTTCATCACCGAGGCCATGCCCCTGGTGCTGACCTCGGTGGCGCGCCGGCTGGACTGCCTCACCATCGACGAGTTCGCCTATATCCCGGAATCCTGTTCGCCGGAAATGGTGTTCGATGTGATGGGCTATGGCCGGGCGCCCGGAGATGAATTCGACCCGAACCTGCTGCACCACATGGCGCAGACATTCGAGCAATCCCTGTCCCTGCTGGCCGATACCCTGTCAGTACCGCTGGATGACGTGGAGACACGCGGCGAGACCGCGCTGGCCACCGGGCGGATCGAGATCGCCGAGGGCGCCTGGATCGAGGAGGGCACGGTAGCGGCGCAGCGGATCACCGTGTCGGGCCTGCACAAGGGCAAGGCCCTGTTGAACTTCCGTGCCAACTGGTTTTGCGCCATGGACCTGGATCCGCCCTGGACCCTGGGCGAGACCGGCTGGCGGGTCACAGTCGAGGGCGACACCCCCTTCGATATCACCATCGGCATGCCGAGATCCGGCGAACCGGTCGCGGAGCAGATGGGGGGTTATACAGCGCACCGTGCGGTGAACGCCGTGCCCTTCGTCTGTGCCGCGACAGCGGGCATCGTGACCATTGCCGACATGCCGCAGATCATTGCGCGACTGGATTAAAGCCGTGACCGGTCCGCCGGTCACACCGACAGAATTTGAACACGAGGAGCAGACACCATGAACGCACCTGCAGAAACCGGCGGGAACGGCGCCGCCTACTGGGACCCCTACCGGCCCGACCTGGCCCTCGACCCATACCCGGCCTACCGTCGCCTGCGGGAAGAGGCACCGGTCTACTACAACGAGACCTATGACTTTTACGCCCTGAGCCGCTTCAGTGATATCGATGAGCACTTTGCCAACGCGGAGATCTTCAGCTCCGCCCGCAGCGACGTGCTGGAGTTCATCAAGGAGGATATCGAGGTGCCGCCCGGTATGTTCATCTGGGAGGATCCGCCGCAGCACACGGTATATCGCGGCGTGGTCGGCCGGGTCTTTACCCCGCGCCGCATGAACGACCTGGAAGGACAGATTCGCGAGTACTGCAAGAACTGCCTGGATCCCCTGGAAGGCACGGACCGCTTCGATTTTATTGCCGATCTCGGCGCCAAGTTACCCGGCGGGGTGATCGGCATGCTGCTGGGGATCCCGGACAATGCGCGGGACGTCATTCGCGAACGGGTGGACTCGTCACTGCGTACCGAGGAGGGCAAGCCCATGGAGGTGCGCCAGGCCTCTTTCCAGGGCGAGGGCTACGAGGAATATCTCGACTGGCGCGCAAAGAACCCGGCGGACGATCTCATGACCATGCTGCTGAACGTGGAGTTCGAGGACGAGACCGGCACCCGGCGCAAACTGACCCGGGAAGAGGTGCTGATTTTCGTCAATGTGCTGGCCGGGGCCGGCAACGAGACGACCTCGCGCCTGATCGGCTGGGCCGGCAAGATTCTCGGTGACCACCCCGAGCAGCGCCGTGAACTGGCGGCGGACCTGACCCTCGTGCCCGCGGCCATCGAGGAGATTCTCCGCTACGAACCCCCCGGACCGGCGGTCGCCCGGTATGTGACGAAGGACGTGGAGATCCGGGGCCAGACCGTGTCGGCCGGCAGTGCCATGTTGTTTCTCCTCGCATCCGCCAACCGGGACAGCGAGCGGTTTCCGGATGGCGATCGATTCGACATCCATCGCCAGGGACCGCCCCACATCACCTTTGGCCGCGGCATCCACTCCTGTATTGGCTCAGCCCTGGCCCGGGTCGAGGGCCGGGTGGCGCTGGAGGAAATTCTCAAGCGCTTCCCGGACTGGACAGTCGATGCCGCCGAGGCCAAATTGTCCTCTTCCTCCACGACCCGGGGCTGGGACTCGCTGCCCGCATTCATCCCCTGAGGCGCGTCCCGACTACCGAGGTACCCGATGGCGAAAATTAACTACATAGAGTACAGCGGCGAGGAACGGGTGCTGGAGGTGGAGCCAGGTCAGTCGGTGATGCAGGCGGCGGTGGCCGAGGGCATACCGGGCATCATCGGCGAATGCGCCGGTAACATGTCCTGTGCCACCTGTCATGTCTACGTCGACGAAGCCTGGCTGGAGCGAACCGGCAGCAGGGGTGAGACCGAGACCCTGTTGCTGGAAGAGGTCTGCGACCCGCGCCCCAACAGCAGGTTGTCCTGCCAGATCAAGGTGAGCGAGTCCCTGGACGGCCTGGTGGTGCGGCTCCCGGCGCGGCAGATATAGTGCCAGAGGTACATGCAGGCGGTCTCGCGCTATACCCGGCGTTATCTGCACACTGTGGCCAACCCGGATCTTCCCGGTTCGGAGGAGCTTGATTTCGACGGGGTCACGGAGTTGTGGTTTGAGCGACGGGAGGTCTATGAGCAGGTGCTGGCCCATGCCGCCCGGGGTGTCCTGCCGCAGGAGGTCATCGCGGACGAAGAGCAGTTGTTTGACCGTTCGCGAACGCGGTTCTGCGCTGTCGAGGAATGCGAAAGCGTCGGCTGATTCAGGCCGCCTCGTCCGCCGCGAGCTGGCTTCTGGCAGTGGCGCCCGCTACCCCCTTCGCTGCAAGGATTTCATGGGCGCAGTTATAACCCGGCAGAAAGGTCACGCCTGGCCCCGGGTGACATGACGCGCCGCACAGGTAGAGGCCGGCCACCGGCGTCGTGTGTCCGGTGCCGTCCACGAGGCAGCGCTCCCCCAGCATCTGGTCCGGGTGCAGCAGGCCGTGGGTCCAGTCACCGTTGGTCACCCCGTGCATGCTCGCAAAATGGTCGGCTGAAAAGATGGCCTGGTCCACGATCAATTCCGGAAAGTCCGGCATGTGCATGCCGATGTGCTCGATGATTTTCTCCGCCATGCGGTCCCTCAGTCTGCCGCGCTTGGATTTATCGGCCTCACAGGGAAAGTAGAAGCCGTAAGCACTGGCGATATGATAGCCCTCGGGTGCCAGTGTGCTGTCCATGACCGTGGGAATCTGGAAGGCCAGGGGAACCCGCTCGGGTAATTCGCCGCGCAGGCAGGCCTCATAAGCCTGCTGCAGTTCCTCCGGATCCAGTACCATGGCGCCGCCGAAGCGGGCGCCCTCCACCCGATTCAGGGTATCGAGGTGGGCCGCGTAATGCGGCAGGCCCCTGAGCTTGAACAGCATATGAACGAACGCGCCGCGGTGAGTGAAGGCGTCGACGCGTCGTTGTTGCGGGTCCGTCAGGGGATGCCCCGGCAGGAGCCGGTTGAAGGTGGCCTGCTTGTCGAGATTGGACACCACGGTGTTTGCAAATATCTGTTCACCCCCTTTCAACTCCACCCCGACCGCGCGGCCATGCTCCACCAGGATACGGCTCACCGCCTGTTTCAGCCTCACCTCGCCACCCAGGTCCTCGATCTGTCGCGCCAGCGATTCGGACAGGGTACCCATGCCGCCGCGCACCCGTTGCATCAGCCCCTCGGAGCCCTCCTGGGCCATGGTGTACACGAGGCACAGGCCGGAGCCGGGGGTATAGGGGCCCTTGTAGGTGGCCTGTACCGCGGCGAAGGCCATGTTGGCGCGCAACTCCCGGTGGCGCACCGGGTCCGGGAAAAACCGCTCGATGATGTCCATGGCGGAGCCCCTGAACGCCAGTTCCAGCTGTTCCCGCTGTTTCGCGCTCGGGGCTTCAGCGATCAAGTCTTCCAGCCGCCGCGGCGCCTGGCGAGCGGTAAAGCGGTCCAGCACCCGCGCCGGGTACTCGCAGAACTTCAGCAGGCGGACGAAGCCCAGCATCGCGCCGGGCCCGAAATCGCGCAGGATGGACAGACTCAATCTCAGTGTATTGCGGTAGAAGACCAGCGGACGGCCGGCGGGGCCGGTCAGGTTGACCGCCATGACCGGCAGCGGAATCAACTCCACCCCGTGGGATTCGAAATCGAAGTACTGTTTCACCTCGGCTGACAGGGGGAACAGGCAACTGGCCCCCACCTCGTTGCGGCAGCCCTTGAATATTTCCCGGGTGCCGCCCATGCCGCCGACGTAATCGTTCTTCTCCAGGACCACTACCCGGCGACCGTTGCGCGCCAGTACGAGTGCAGTGGCCAGGCCGTTGTGGCCGGCACCGACCACAATGCAGTCCGCGGACGCCCGCCCCGTTGTCTCGTGGTCCTGTGCTGTGTCAGTCTGCCCGATCATACCGCGACCTCCCGGGGTCGGCTGCCGGCTTGAGAGAGTCCTTGCAGGGGCCATAGTATGTAAACTGTCTGAAGGCGGCAACCAGGCCGCAAATAATGGCAACGTGGACCGGAGTGCTATGGAGTCGATGAAACTCGGGGCAATCGCGCTGCGGGCGCTGTCACAGCTGGCAGTGGATCGCCTGCGGGACGTCGCCGGCAGCAGCCTGCCGGTGGCACCTGCACAGGTGCAGCAGCCCGAGGTGTTGACCCGGCTGCTGCGGGAACATGGCCTGGATCCCGGTTGTGGCGAACTGCAGATACACTCGATCCAGCGGCAGCCGGTTCCTTCAGTCAGCACCAACTGCCAGAACCTGGTGTTGTCGATAAGCAGCGTGCCTGTAGGTGAATTGCCGGACAGCCTGTTCGTCAAGGTTCCCATGGAAAACCTCTCAACCCGCTGGTTCTTTGCCGTGATCCGCTCTTGGGAACTGGAGTCACACGTCAGTCGCCACATCGCCCATGCCCTGCCGATTCGAACCCCCCGTACACTCGCCACGGCCTGCCGCGGCAGCCGATTTTTCCTGGTGCAGGAAAACCTGAATGCGGATCAATCGGTGCGCCTGTTTACCAATCCCGATATGCAGGAGGGGCCTGCGCTGGACACCGTACGGCGCTGCCTCGATACCTTCGCCCGGCTGCACGCCTGGCAGTGGGACGCCGATGCAGCGCGACGGGAAGGCATTCTGCCCAGGCGTTATCATCTGTTCCTGTCGCCCCGGTTGGGACCGGTATCGAAAGCGCTGAACCGATTTGCCCTGAAACCCTGTATGCATAAGCGCCCCGGGCTGATTCCACCGACCCTGGCAAGCGCGTACGAACTGACGCTGGCACACTGGGATGCATTACTGGAGTACTGGTTCGATGGCCCCCTGTCGCTGTTGCACGGTGACAGTCACCTGGGCAATTTCTTTGCCTCTGGAGAAGATATGGGCATGCTGGACTGGCAGGCTGCGCACTGGGGCAAGGGCATGCGCGACGTGAACTACTTCCTGGTGGATTCCCTGCCGGCACCGCGCCTGGCGGAACATGAGCAGGAGCTGATCGCATACTACCTCCGGTGCCGGGCGAGTTACGGCGCGCCGCTGGATGCACGCGAGGCCTGGCAGGAGTACCGCAGTTTCAGTTTTCACACATTGATGACGATCGTGGTGTCGATCGGGTTCGGCGCGCTCAATGCGGAGCAGGATTCGCTGATGACGGAAATACTGGCGCGCGCGGTGGCCGCCACAGAACGGCTGGACTACGCGGGCTGGCTCGGGGATTTTCTCTCCGCAAGTGATTCCGCGGAACGGGTCGCTGGCTGATGCTGCAACGCCTGGGCAGCGAGCCGGTGTTCGGCGTCGATTTCTCCGCTGTGTCCATACTGCGCCTGGACCAGCTCGATAAACTCGCACCGGGCAACAAGCGGTTCAAATTGCGGCGCGTGTTTGATCGCGCTGCGCTCGAGGGCGCGGAACGGATTCTTTCTTTCGGTGGCGCGTGGTCCAATCACCTGCATGCCCTGGCGGCGGTGGGGCACGAGCGGGGCGTGGCCACCGTGGGTTTTGTGCGCGGCGAACAGCCCGCCCGGCTGTCAGCCACGCTCGAGGAGGCCGCGGACTGGGGTATGCAGCTACACTTCCTGTCCCGCAGCGAGTACCGGCGCCGTAATGCCCCCGACTGGCAACGCGCTCTTGTCAGCCGGTTCGAGCGCAGCCTGCTGGTACCGGAGGGAGGCGCGGATCTGGATGGCTTGCTCGGCGCAGTGGATATCACCCGGCTGTTGCCGTCCCGGACCCTGCCGCGCACGGTACTGGTCGCGGTGGGCACCGGGACCACGCTCGCCGGGCTGGCGCTGGGCCTGGCTGCCGGGGACAGGGTCCTGGGTGTTTCCGCTCTCAGGGGCGCTGTCGATCTGGAGAAGCGCGTGCAGCAATTGCTGGCAACAGCCGCAGTGGATTGCCAGGCTGACTGGGCGATCTGTCATGACTATCACTGCGGCGGCTTTGCTCGCGTAAACCCGCAACTGAAAGCGTTCATGCTGGCGTTTGAAAAGCAGCAGGCAGTGCCCCTGGAGCCGGTCTATACCGGCAAACTGCTGTTTGCCATTCACGGCATGTTGGCGCGGGGCGAACTGGAATCGGGGCGGGAACTGATCGCCATTCACACGGGCGGCCTGCAGGGGCGCCGGGGTTATGCCTGGCTGGGCGGTTGACCGTGGCGTGCCGGCCAGTCCACGCCGGTGACGAAGAAGCGCCGCAGTTCCCGCCCCTGCGGATCGAAGGCCGCGACCAGTCGCGGCAGGCTGTACTGTTCGAAATGCGCCTGCAGCAACTTTTCCAACCCGTATCTTGTACAGGACCGGATTCTTTCGTGCAGCTGTTGCGGAGCCAGCCACTGCGGCTTTTTCAGCACCGCGAAGTGCGTGCCGCCATGTTCGTCAAGGTAGGCGGACAGTGCGCGTATGCGCAGCCAGTGATAGCGGATCCTGTCGCCGTTGAATCCCGGTGGCGGTGGCAGGGGATCCTCCAGGGAATTGAACAGGCTGCCCTTGATCTCCACCTCCCGTCCAGGTGAGGTGATACCCAGGCTGGACAGTACCGGGGCGGCTTCCGGAAGCAGGGACAGGCGACTCTGGTGCTGCACCAGGTGTTCTATCTTGAGGTCCAGCCGATCATTGCTGTTCGGCCCCAGCCACGATCCCCAGGCGTTGGCGGCAGACGGCGCCCGTCTCCAGCTGAGAAAAAACTTGATCGCCAGTTCGAGGTGAAAGTGCTGTTGCCGCTCGCGGCAGTAATACAGGCAGTCGAACTCGCCCAGGGTCCGGCCATCCTCACGTATCGCCAGGTTGTTGGCGATCAGTTCCACCCGCGGGTCCTGTTCCAGGAAAAAGTGCCAGAGTTTCTCGAACCGTTCCCCCAGGCGAGGACTCGCCAGTGTCGACAGTTTTTCCAGCAGGGCGGCAGGGTCCCGGTCCAGGTCCTGCAGCCAGGTGCGGCGCTCTGACGTGAGGGCCAGGCCGCAATTGGACAACGCCTCGCCACTGGCGAGCAGCGGACTGCGCATCATCGCCGGGCCGAAACAGGCCCACGCGAGGTCGCGCACCACAGCATTCTTGAAGGCAGGAACAGACATGCGTGCTGTCCGGGAACATTTCATGTTTATAATACCAGTCCTTTGGATCACGGAGTGGCGCCGAATGCCGGCATCCTTCAAACGTATCGGCCTGCTGGGGCGAAGCCAGCAGGAGGGGCTGTCTGCTGTATTGCAGGAGCTCCTCGACCTGCTGTCCGAGCGTGGCGCGGAGATTCTTCTCGAGGACCGTCTCGACGAGGTCGTGCCCGGCCATGGATTGCCACTGGCATCCAGGGACGAGATAGGTCAGGACAGCGACCTGGTTATCGTGGTCGGTGGCGACGGCAGCCTGCTCAGTGCCGCGCGTACCCTGGCCAAGTACGAAACCCCGGTGCTGGGGGTCAACCGCGGCCGGCTGGGCTTTCTCACGGACATCACGCCCGATGAGCTGGCGCGCCAGGTACCGGCAGTCCTGGACGGTGAGTACGAGCGGGAGAGCCGCTTCCTGCTGGATGCGCGACTCATGCGCGACGGGCAGAAGGTGTCCAAGGCCGATGCCCTCAACGACGTGGTAGTCAACTCGGGCACCACCGCGCAGATGATCGAGTTTGAGCTGTATATCGACGGGGTATTCGTTTACCGGCAGCGAGCGGACGGCCTGATCGTTTCCACGCCCACGGGTTCAACAGCGTATTCCCTGTCAGGTGGCGGACCCATCATGCATCCCACGCTGGATGCGGTGGTGCTGGTGCCCATGTATCCGCATGCGCTGAGCAGCCGGCCGATAGTCGTGGATGGCAACAGTCAGATACGCATCGATATTCTCGACCGGAACCGCATTCACCCGCCGGTAACCTGTGACGGTCAGATCAACATGACCGCCCGACCCGGCGATTCGGTGCTGATCAGCAAGAAGCCCCACCGCCTGACCCTGTTGCACCCCCTCGGTCACAGCTTCTATGCCAGTTGCAGGGATAAACTGCGCTGGAGCAACCAGCTGGTCAACTGAACCGTGAATGTAGAGCGCAGTGGCCTGCCACTCCAGGCCTCCCAATGGCGTAGCGTGCCGGTCACCGTGGCACTGATCGGACTCAGTGTGGCCGGTTTTCTGCTGATCTACCTCAACGCGCCCCTGGACCTGCTGGCCCTGTTTACTTTCCAGCCCTTTGAACTGGCGGGCAAACAGCTGCAGTTCGGTGGCATGGGGAGCCAGTACTGGCGCCTGGTAACGCCTGTTTTCCTGCATTTCGGCTGGTTACATATCGTGTTCAACAGCCTCTGGCTGTGGGACCTCGGCGGCCGGGTGGAACTCGTGGTAGGGCGAGCGAATATGCTGCTGCTGGTGCTACTGGTAGCCATAATCTCTAATGCCTGCCAGTATTATTTTGGCGGCCCGGGCCTGTTCGGCGGCATGTCGGGCGTGGTCTACGGTCTACTCGGATTCAGCTGGGTCGCACCCCTGCTGCAGCCTCGCTGGCGCATACGGCCGGCGCCGGCCATCATGCTGTTTATGGTAGGCTGGCTGGTGGTCTGCCTGCTGGGCCTGATCGAGGTGCTGGGCTTCGGGTCAATTGCCAACGCCGCTCATCTCGGGGGCCTGCTGGCCGGGGTTGTGCTCGGTCTGGCCTTTGCCGGTGTTTCACGCCTGGGGGGCGCGAGTGGGTTATAATCCGCGGCTTCTCACCGGAGTCAAACATGGATTACCAGCAACTCATTGCGAGTATGTCGCCCGAGCTGTACGAGCGGCTCAAGCGGGCGGTGGAAACCGGGCGCTGGCCCGATGGCCAGGCGTTGAACCCGGAACAAAGGGAAAACGCCCTGCAGGCCATTATCGCCTGGAGTGAACAGCATCTGCCGCCCGAACAGCGGGTGGGCTTTATTGACAAAGGGCACAAGGCCGGGGACGCCTGCGGCGACCCGGAGCCGGCCCCGCTCAACTGGAAAGACTGAGAGGAGACCCGCGTGGCGCAAATCCTGGCGACCGGCCCGGTACGCAAGATGACCAGCCGTCTGGAATCGCCGGTGCAGTACAACATGGTACTGGGAGACCAGGAATTACCGCTAAACCAGTACCTGGGGCGCGGCCTGCAACTCGAGTATCTTGGCGCGATCAACTGTATTCACTGCGACCGCAAGACCAGCAAAAGTTTCAACCAGGGGTATTGCTATCCCTGCTTCAAACGCCTGGCGCAGTGTGACAGTTGTATCGTCAGTCCCGAGAAATGCCACTACGCCGAGGGCACCTGTCGCGAGCCGGAGTGGGGTGAATCCCACTGTATGATCGATCACCTGGTCTACCTGTCGAATACGTCCGGCCTGAAAGTGGGGATCACCCGGGGCACCCAGGTGCCGACCCGCTGGATAGACCAGGGGGCCTCCCAGGCCCAGCCGATATTCCGGGTCGCCAGCCGGCACCTGTCAGGCCTGGTGGAAACCGCCTTCAAGAATCACATTGCGGACCGGACCAATTGGCAGGCCATGCTCAAGGGTGCCGCCGACGAGCGCGACCTGGAGACCTGTCGCCGCGAACTCATGATGCTGTGCGCCGATGACATTGACGCCCTGCAGGCCGAGCACGGTCTGCAGGCACTGACGGTACTGGAAGCGGCGCCGGAAATACGTATCGATTACCCGGTGCTGGAATACCCGCAGAAGGTCAGCTCCTTCAATCTCGACAAGACCCCGCGTATTTGCGGCTTACTGACCGGTATCAAGGGCCAGTACCTGTTGTTCGACAGCGGGGTGATCAACATGCGCAAATACGGGGGCTACCAGTTGTCCCTGTCCCTGTTATGAAGAGGACCTGTCAGTGAAAGATGCCCGGCCAGGCGCTGTTAGGCTCGAAGACTATCGCCCCCCCGTCTTCCTGATCGACAGTGTGATGCTGGAGTTCAAGCTGTACGAGGATCAGGCCCTGGTTCGATCCAGCCTCGCCGTGCGGCGCAATCCGGATGGGCAGGGAGGCGACCTGGTACTGCATGGCCAGGAACTGGAACTGCTGGCACTGGCAATCGATGGCGATGCGCTGTCGCCCGAGCGCTACCGGGTCGGGCCCGAGTCACTGACCATCGGCGCCGTACCGGAGTCCTTCACGTTGCAGTGTGAAACGCGGTTGCGGCCCCAGGACAACACGTCCCTGGAAGGCCTGTACAAATCCCGCACCATGTTCTGCACCCAGTGCGAGGCAGAAGGATTTCGCAAGATCACCTATTTCCTCGATCGTCCCGACGTGATGTCGGTATACACGGTGAGCATCGAGGCTGATCCGGAACGTTACCCGGTCCTGCTCAGCAACGGCAATTGCGTGGCCGAGGAAACAGTGGCGGAGGGCAGGCGCCGGGTCACCTGGCAGGACCCGTGGCCCAAGCCGGCCTACCTGTTTGCGCTGGTGGCGGGCGATCTGCGCACGGTCCAGGACCAGTTCACCACCGCCGGGGGCCGACGGGTGGCATTGAACATCCACGTGGAAGAAAAAGACCTGGGCAAATGCGCCCACGCCATGGACTCCCTGAAGCGAGCCATGCGCTGGGACGAACAGGTCTACGGTCGGGAATACGATCTGGATATATTCAATATCGTTGCCGTGGACGACTTCAATATGGGGGCGATGGAAAACAAGAGCCTCAATATCTTCAACACCTCCTGCGTGCTGTGCAGTCCGGAAACGACGACCGACGCCGGCTTCCAGACGGTAGAGGCTATTGTCGCCCACGAATATTTTCACAACTGGAGCGGCAACCGGGTCACCTGCCGGGACTGGTTCCAGCTCAGTCTCAAGGAAGGCTTTACCGTGTTCAGGGACGCGGAGTTTTCCGCCGACATGGGATCGCGAACCGTGAAGCGGGTCGAGGATGTCACCGTGCTGCGGACCCTGCAGTTTGCCGAGGACGCGGGACCCATGGCACACCCGGTGCGGCCCGAGTCCTACATCGAGATCTCCAATTTCTATACGGTGACGGTGTATGAGAAAGGCGCCGAAGTGGTGCGCATGATGCATACCCTGCTGGGACAGGAGGCCTTTCGCCGCGGAGCCGACCTGTACTTTGAGCGACACGATGGCCAGGCGGTCACCTGCGAGGATTTTGTGCGCGCCATGGAGGATGCCAGCGGGATGGATCTGGGCCAGTTCCGTCTCTGGTACAGCCAGGCCGGAACGCCGCGCCTGACCGTGCGCGACGACTACGATGCTGCCGGTCAGCGTTATACCCTGCGCGTGCAGCAGTCCTGCCCGGCGACACCCGGGCAGGACAGAAAACAACCCTTCCTGATCCCGCTCGCTGTCGGGCTGTTAGGAGACGCCGGTAACCTGCCTGTCAAACAGGCCGGTGTCGATCCGGATTTTGAGACCCCGGACAATACCCACCACGTGCTGCTGGTACGTGACGCGTCCCAGGAGTTTGTGTTCGAGGGTGTTCCGGAGCGACCAGTTCCGTCGCTGCTGCGCAATTTCTCCGCGCCGGTGGAACTGGATTATCCCTACAGCCGCGAGGATCTGGCAGCCCTCATGAACCGCGACGACGACGGCTTCGTGCGTTGGAATAGCGCACAACAACTGGCCGTGGACGTGATCGGTGAAGTGGAGAGTCAACACCGCGAGCGCGGTAAGGCAGTAGTGGATCCCCTGTTTTTACAGGCTTTCGGTGGGCTGCTGGACGACGGCTCACTGGACCTGGCGATGGTGGCCGATATGCTGAAACTGCCGGGGGAGAATTACCTGGCCGAGTTGGCCGCCCATCGTGATGGCGCCGATGTTGACGCCATCCACCTGGCGCGGGAGCGGGTCAAGGGTGCGCTGTCGAATGCGCTCGAGACCCGGCTGGCAGAGCGCTACCGCGCGCTTGAGAGCCATGTCGAATACGCTCCTGACGCCGACCAGGTCGCTCGTCGCAGCCTGCGCAATGTGTGCCTCGACTACCTGGCCAGCAGCGGAGGTGATTACCAGGACTGGGCCCTGGCGCAGTTCCAGGACGCCGGCAATATGACCGACCGCCTGGCGGCGCTGCGCAGCCTGGCATTTTATGGCGACGAGGAACTGGCGCAGTCCGCGCTGGACCGTTTTTACCGCGACTGGCGCCACGAGGCCCTGGTCATCAACCAGTGGTTCCAGGTGCAGGCCACCATGCCCGGCGGGGACGCCCTTGACCGGGTGCAGCGGCTGACCAGGCACCCCGACTTTACCCTGTCCAACCCGAACAAGGTGCGTTCGCTGGTTGGGCAGTTTGCCAATAACAACCCTGTGAATTTCCACCGCGCCGACGGTGCGGGTTACCGTTTTCTCGCGGATATCGTCAGCGAGTTGAACAATCGCAATCCGCAGATTGCCTCGCGCCTGCTTTCACCGCTGACCCGCTGGCGCAACTACCAGGGACGCCGGGAGCTGATGCGGGCAGAACTCGAGCGGCTGGCGCGCAAACCCGACCTGTCCCCCGACGTATACGAGGTGGTGAGCAAATCGCTTGCCTAGCCGCGCTGGGGATAGAGTTGCAGTGTCGGTTCGGGGCGGCGGTTGTGCCGCTTCAGATACGCACCGCGCAGCCGTTTCAGCAGTTGCGCCAGCGGCTCGCCTCGCCAGCTCGTGCTCGCGCCTGAGTACAGCGTCCGATCCAGCTCTGTGACCAGCGTGGCGAATTCCTGACTCTCCAGCAACCCGGCCGCCTGCGTGATGGAGGTGATTCGCTGGCCACCCGGCAGGCTCTGACACCACTGAAGGATCAGGTTGCGAACGGCCTGGGGCTGGTCGGACAGGCAGGCCGCCAGGAGTTGCTTGTAGAGCCTCACCTCGTCGGGATTCTCCCCGGCGGAGGAAGGTTCGCGCTCACCCCGTGGCAGCCGTCGCCGCAGCAGGTAAAGCAGCGTCAGGCACCAGCCGCCGGCGCTGGCCAGCGCCAGCCAGCGCCAGTAGTCCGGTTCGGGGCTGCCGGACAGGGTGGCCGGGGGGCTGACGATCGACGTGTCTGCCTGGGCCGATGTTGCCGGCAAGGGATTCAGCGCCGGTTTTACCTGCAGCTGACGGGCCGGCACCACCGCGTAACGGAGGCTGTCGGACTGGGTGTCCCACCAGGGTATCCGGATCTCCGGCAGTTCCAGCGGCCCCTCGCGAGTGGGCACCAGGGCGGCACTGTCCAGCCGGGACCCTACCAGGCCGCTGCTGACTTCCGTGTCACTGATGACCGGCTGGTCCGGGTAGTACTTGAGTCCGGGGGTGGAGGGAAAAAGAATCGGCGGCAGTTGCGCGCCCTGCAAGCCCTCGCCGGTAATTTGCAGGCTGCGGGTGGCCGACTCCCCGGCGCGCAGTTGCTCCGGCGGCGTCGACCAGGTCTCCACGATGCGCAGGTCCCGGGCCGGCAGCCAGGTGCTGCCCGGAAAATTGTCGGGACGCGGCAATACCTCGACCCGCAGTTCGTCACTGCGGCGGCGTAACTGGCGACCGGTATTGTCCATGTCAAACAGGGAGCGGCGGGGCAGGCTTTCCCGGGCCGAGAAAGTCTGTGCCGGTATGACCAACTCGCCGCTCTGTTCCGGGAAAATGGCATAGCGTATCTCGTGCACCAGCCACGGCCGGTCGTTGATCTGGCGCTGGAACGAACGCTGCTCCAGCGGCTTCACGAACGCATTGTCCAGCTGCAATTCGGTAATGCTGCGGGATTCCAGGTTGACGGCCTGCTGGACCCTCAGCGTCAGGATCAGCTGGCCCTGCACGTAGACCGAATCGCGATCCAGTTCGGCTTCGAACAAGACCACCTGCTGTCCGTCGGGCCCCTGCGGCGCAGGCCCGACCGTGACGGAAATCGGCCCGGTCTGGCCGCTGCTGGTCCGCAGTGGCGGGATACGCAGGTTGCCCTCACGGCGCGGCAGCAAGTCCAGGAACTGCTGGTTTGTTCGCGTGGTGCGGCCGTTGATGATATTGGTGCTGCTGCTGGTGGACCGGCCCAGCAGCTCGAAATCTGCCAGGAGCGGAGACAACTCCAGTCCGTCCAGGCTGTCTTCCCCGGTGGCGGTGATGGTCAGTCGCAGGCTGTCGCCCAGCGCCACGCGGTCCCGGTCCAGGCTGGCATTCAGCTCTGCCCAGGCGCCCGGACTGGCGAGCACCAGGCACAGCGCCAGCCATTTACCAAAAGGTCTCATCATCTCTCCTGTCGCCCTGCAATTGCCGCTGGCGGCTCTCGTAGCGGAACTTTTCGCGCAGCAGTCCCGAGGGATCGTCAGGCACTCGACGTAACCACTGCTCCATCGCCTGTTCCAGTTCCTGCTGCCTGGGATCTGCCGCGGCCTGTTGCGTGCCCGTGTCGGCAGCCTCGCCTTCCGGTTCAGGGCGCGGTTCATCCTGCGCTGTCGGGCTGCGCTCCTGCCCGTTCTCTTCAGCCTGTTGTTGCGGCTGTGACTCCGGTTCCTGCGCCGACTGCTCACGATCGGAAGGTGAGTCGGGCCCACGGCCCTGGCTGTTGTCGGGTTGTTGCTCCTGTCCGGAATCCTCGCCTTCCTGCTGCTGGCCCTGTTCCTGTTTCTGGTCGCCGGTTTGCCCGCTGTCCTGCTGCTCCTGCTGTTGCTTATCCTGCTCGGAGTCTCCCCCTTGCTGTTCCTTTTCCTGCTGCTGCTGTTGTTCCTGCTGCTGTTTCAGTTGTTCGATCAGCGCCTTGTTTTCCCTGGCATCGTCACGGTCCGGCGCCAGCTCCAGCGAGCGGTTGTAGGCGGCGAGGGCCTCGTCAAGCTGTCCGGCCTTCGCCAGGGCATTAGCGCGGTTATACCAGCCGTCAGCACTGCTGTTATCACTGAATTTGTCGATAGCGGATTCGTAATCCCCGGCGCGGTAGGCGGCGGTGCCCGCCCAGTCCCGATCTTCGAACAGCCGTGCCGCAGTTTCTGCGTCACCCTGTCGCAGGGCGCGCTCGGCCTGCTGGTCCGGGGTCAGCCACAGGTCCTGCCAGGTTTGTGCGCTGGCCGGCTCCGGCAGCCCGATCAGCAGCGGCAACAGACAGGCCACCCAGCCGCGGCGAAACAGGACCAGCACCACGGGCAACAGGAGCAGGGCAAACCAGTAGCCCTGGTCTTCCCAGGCGTCCGCCTTGCGATCCAGCAGCAGGGTTCTTTCCGCGCCGGGCAGCACCGGTGTTTCTGCCAGCAGGTAATCGATATCCTCCTGGTTGACCTGCAGGGCCCGGTAACGGCCGCCGGTGGCGGCAGCCAGGCGCTGTAGCGGACCTTCATCCAGGGTCGGCATGATGATGGTGCCGTCGCTGTCTTTCAGAAACCCACCCCGGGGCAGCGGGATGGGTGCACCGGTCCGGGTGCCCAGACCCAGGATCGACAGCTCGGTACCGGAATTTCTCAGCAGTCCGGCAATGGTCTCGGCGTCGTCATTCCCGAGACCGTCGGTTACCAGCAGGATTCGGCCCCGCGCGATACCGGCCGAACGCAGCAGCTCTATCGCCATTTCGGTTGCCGCGGCGGCATCGCTGCCGGGCACGGGCATCATGTCTGGCTCCAGCGCCGGTAGCAGGTTGGTGATGGTCGGTGTGTCGTCCGTGAGCGGGGTCACCACGTGGGCGTCACCGGCGTAGGCGATCAGGCCGGTCTGTCCCTCGCGCCGTAGCTGCAGAAGGTCCACCAGTTTCTGGCGCGCCCGATCCAGCCGCGAGGGCGGCTGGTCGGCTGCTTTCATCGAATAACTGAGATCCAGTACGATGACCAGTGCATCCTGCTTCTGGTGCACGGGTTGTGGCAGCTGGTGCCAGCTGGGTCCCGCCGCTGCGAAGGCCGCCACCGCCCAGGCCAGCAGGAGTACGGGGAGCAATCCCCGGCGCGCCTCGCCCGGGCCGCCGCTGATCAGATACTGCAACAGTTCCGGCGCGATCACGTCAGTCCAGCTGCCGCTGCTGCGCTGCTGGCGCCACAGCAGCAGGCCGAGGAGTATTGCCGGCAACAGGGCCCACAGCCACTCCGGGCGCATCAGGTGCAGGGGTCCCAGATTCATCCGGTGACCCCCCGCAGCAGGTCATTACCGCCCCTCTGCCACCAGCCGCGAAACCCCAACAGGAAGCTGAGCAACAGCGCGGCGCCCAGCGGCCAGTGTCCCAGCGCCTGGCGCGGACGGTACAGGTCGCTGTCCTGGGCTACTGGCTCCAACTGGTTCAACAACCCGTATATACCGGCCAGCTCCTGCGGATCGTGGGCACGGAAGTACCGGCCACCGGTAGTCTCGGCGATATTTTTCAGGGTGGTTTCGTCCAGTTCCGCCGAGGGATTGACCTGGCGACGGCCAAAACTGGAGCCGAAAATCCCCGGCAGGGTCATGGTCTCCGCGCCGATCCCGATCGTGTAAATACGGATGCCGAGCTTCTGCGCCACGCTGGCGGCGTCCAGGGGACTGATGGAACTAGCGGTATCCTGGCCGTCCGTCAGCAGGATCAGTACCCGGTTCTCGGCGGGCCGTTCGCGCAGTCGCTTTGCCGCCAGCCCGATCGCATCGCCGATGGCAGTCTCCTGGCCGGCAAAGCCTATCCGCGCCTCGCGCAGGAAGCGCTCCACCGTGGTGGTATCGAAGCTGAGGGGCGATTGCAGGTAGGCGCGGCTGCCAAACAGGATCAAGCCCAACCGGTCGCCACTGCGTTGGCTGATGAAGTCCGCTGCAACCTGCTTGATGGCGGTTATACGCGGCACCTGCCGATTGTTGAGCTGCATGTCCTCGACCTGCATGCTGCCCGAGATGTCCACTGCGAGCATGAGGTCGCGCCCGCTGTTGGGCAGTTCCACTGGCTCCCCAATCCACATCGGCCGGGCCAGCGCGGTCAACAGCAACAGCCATAGTAACCATAGCGCAGCGAGTTGCAGCGGGCCCTGGCTGCGCTGCCTGCCGGCCTGCCCGGCGCTGAGTTGTTGCCACTGTGTGAAAAACGGGGCGCGCAGGGCAGTGTCGCGCCGTTTTACCCCGGGCAGGAATCTCCGCACCAGCCACGGCAGGGGCAGCAGCAGCGCCATCCAGGGCCAGAGCCACTCGATCATGCCGGCCCCCGGTGTTGGCGGATCCAGTCCCGGGACGCGCGCAGCAGTTGTTGTTCATCGAATGCGTCGCCACCCGGTCCGTACAGGGCGGCGAGGAAGTCAGTTGAAAAGCCGGGCAGTTGTTTGCAGCCGCTTTTCTCGTTGAGAAACAGCAGCCAGTGCTCGCCGCTGCAGGCGGCCACCTCTGGCCCGGGCCACGCGCGAAGGGCGACGGATTTCAGCAGGGCATTTACCCGGGTGGCGAAGACCTGTGGATCTTCCCGTGCATCCGGTTCAAGCGCGATCGCTTCAAGTTGGCGCAGCGCCTGACGCCGGTAACCGTTGCCGCGCCAGCGCTTCCAGGCCAGCCAGCCCAGGACCAGCAGCAGGACCAGGGCCAGGCCTGCCAGCAGCCACCAGCCTGGGGCGGGCGGCCACCAGCCGATCGCGGCGGGTTCGCGCAGGGGATGCAGTTGCGCCAGGGGATCCGGAGTCGTCATCGTTTCCTGTCGCCGTAATACGTTTGCAGCAGTGTAAAGGGCGAGTCGCTGGTGGCGGCTGTCAGCAACGGTATGCCGAGGCGCTGCATTTCCCGTTCCAGCAACGCGCGCTTTTGCTGAGCCTGTTCCCGGTAGGCGAGCTGAATCTGGCGGTCACCGGTATACAGGCTGGTCCGTTCGCTGCCCTGGCTCACGGTATAGTGCCCGGCGCGGGGCAGCTCGAATTCCATCGCGTCGCAGCAGGCGATAGCCGTGATTTCCGTGTGCTGAGCCAGTTGGAACAGATGTTCCAGTGCCTGGCTTTCTTCGAGCCCCTGGAAATCACTCACAAGAAACAGGCTGCTGCCCGGGCGGGCGATACGACGCAACTTGGCCAGGACCGATGAGAAGCTGTTATCTGCCCGGCCGTTGTCTTTTGGCAGGGCCCTGTTATAGCGCTCCAGTTCGGACAGCAGCGCCAGGGCGGTCTTGCGGCTGCGCCGTGGCCTGATATCCCGGTGTTCCTGTTCGTTGAATACCAGCCCGCCAATGCGGTCGCCGTTGTCCAGCGCGGACCAGCACAACAGGGCACCCAGCTGGGCCGCCAGCACAGACTTGAAACAGTGACTGGAGCCGAAGAACATGCTGTTGCGCTGGTCGGTGACCACCAGCACCGGCCGTTCCCGCTCCTCACGGAAAATCTTGGTGTGAGCCGACCCGGTACGGGCCGTGACCCGCCAGTCGATAGTGCGGATGTCGTCGCCCGGCTGGTAGCTTCGGACTTCCTCGAAATCGATGCCGCGGCCGCGAAAATTGGATTTGTTCGGCCCCGCGAGAACGCTGAGGGCGCGGGTCTTGCGTGCCAGACGAAGCTGTCGAGCGGGGAAGCGCAGGGCGATCAGGTCCGCCAGCGCCACGTAAGCGCCGGTGGCGGGTGCTGTAATGTCAGCTTGCCGGCCCACTGTTTCAGCCCACAGGCACCAGTGTCAGCAGTTCCTCGATCACCCGGTCCGTGCTCACTCCGTTGGCCTCCGCCTCGAAACTGAGAATCAGTCTGTGGCGCAGCACGTCCGCGGCCACCGCCTGCACATCATCCGGACTGACGAAATCGCGGTTCGCCAGCCAGGCGTGTGCCCGGGCACAGCGGTCCAGGGCAATGGTCGCCCTTGGGCTGCCGCCGTATTCTATCCAGCCGGCGAGTTCGGGCGAGTAGAGTCCGGGGTCGCGGGAGGCGACCACCAGTTGCACCAGGTATTGCTCCACAGCCTCCGCCATGTGCATTGACAGGACTTCCCGGCGCGCCTGGAAGACGGCTTCCTGTGACAACGGCGAGGGCGCGGAACGAACCGGCTGACTGGCTTCAGCCCGGGTCAGGCGCAGGATCTCCGCCTCGGCCGCCGCATCCGGGTAGTCCACCCGTACGTGCAGGAGAAAACGGTCCAGCTGCGCTTCCGGCAGGGGATAGGTTCCCTCCTGCTCGATCGGGTTCTGGGTCGCCATCACCAGGAACAGTTCCGGCAGGGCGAAGGTTTCGCTGCCCACGCTGACCTGTCGCTCCGCCATGGCCTCCAGCAGAGCCGATTGCACTTTGGCCGGGGCCCGGTTGACCTCGTCCGCCAGTACCAGGTTGTGAAATATCGGCCCCCGCTGGAAATGAAAGCTGGCCTCCTGTGGCCGATAGATCTCGGTTCCGGTAACGTCGCCCGGTAACAGGTCCGGCGTGAACTGGATGCGGTGGAAGCTGCCCTCCAGACCCTCGGCCAGGCTTTTGATGGCCCGGGTCTTGGCCAGCCCCGGTGCACCCTCCACCAGCAGGTGGCCGTCCGCCAGCAGGGCGATAGTGAGGCGTTCCACGAGGTGCTCCTGGCCAATGATTTGCTGGCTGAGCCAGTCACGCAAGGTTCTGATGTCTACCCCTGACACGGTATCTCCCGGTTAGTGATGTGGAATGCTGCGAGCCGCCCGCAGTAGACTGGCGCCCGATGGAGAGCCCGCATTGTAGCGAACCTCCCGGGCCTGTCCACCAGTGCTTGAGGGCACAGACTGGCGGTCCCAAACTGTGACTTTTGACCGTAGATAAAAGTTCCGCCATTCCTCACTCACGACGGGGAATTGACTAGAATAGGGCCATGAGTTGGGAAAGCAGTAAAGAGTCGGCGCTGTCAGAAGTCGCGCGGCTGATCGACAAACGGGTGGCAGAGCATCATCGCCAGGCCCTGCATAAGCTATGCGGGTCTTTTTTCCGCCGTTTCCCGGCGGAGGATATGCGCGGGCGGTCGGCTGAGAACCTGTACGGCTGCGCTTACGGCCTGTTGCGATTCATGGATGACTGGCAGGGCGATGGCCCGAAGGTCAACATCTTTAACCCCAGCCTGGAGAGTCACGGCTGGGAAACAAAGTACACCGTGATCCTGGTACTTTGCCGTGCCATGCCGTTCTGTACCGCCTCGGTGCGTGGTGAGTTGAACCGCCGCCTGATCAATGTTCATACACTCACCAGTTTCAACCTGACCTGCAGACGGCGACAGGATGGCGAGCTGCTCGACGTGCTGGAAGCGGATTCCAGCGGTGAGGGTGTGTCCAGGGAAAGTGTGCTGTTCTTCGAGATCGGACGCCAATCCGATGCCGGCGAGCTGGCTGAATTGCAGGGGACGCTGATCGAGATCCTGCAGGAAGTCACCGTGGTGGTAGAGGACTTCCCGTTGATGCGGCAACGCCTGCACGAAGTGGCTGCTGTGGTTGAGGGCAGCAAGGTTATAGACTCTTCCCTGCGCGCCGAGGCGGCCGAGTTCCTGTTCTGGCTGGATCGCGAACACATGACTTTTCTCGGCTACGAGTACCTGCAGGTGCAGCGCGAGAATGGTGGCTTTGCGGTGCATGCCGATCCAGAGCGCAGTCTCGGGTCGCTGCGAAATCGCGATACCCGTGGTGAGCAGGACCTGCTGCTGGATCTGCAATCCCTGGACGCCGAGCAGTTACGGCAAAAGCAGCTGAGTTTCTCCAAGTCGAGGTTGCGCTCCAGGGTGCATCGCCAGGCCTACCCGGATTACGTCGAGGTCAAGGACTACGACGAGAGCGGTGAAGTGGTTGGCCAGCATCGCTTTATCGGTCTGTTCACTTTCAGCGTCTACACTACCGATCCCAAGCTGATTCCCATCCTGCGGCGCAAGGTTGAAAGCGTGGTGGAGCATTCAGGCCTGGAGGAAAACAGTCACAGCGGCCGCGAACTGGCGCGCACCCTGGAACTCTTTCCCCGGGATGAATTGTTCCAGTCCAGTGTCGTCCAGCTCTCGGAAACTGCTCAGGCTGTGAACAGTATCCAGGAGCGACGACAGACGCGCCTCTTTGTGCGGCGCGACGTCCACGGCAAGTTCGTCAATTGCCTGGTGTATATCCCGCGGGATCGCTATACCACCAACCAGCGCATCGTCATCCAGAATATCCTGACCCGGGCATTTGATGCCGAGGAATCCGAGTTCACCACGCAGTTTTCCGAATCCATCCTGGTGCGTTGCTATTTTGTCTTGCGAGTCGATCCCACTGCGCCGGCGGATTGCGATATCAACGAGATAGAGGAACAAATCGTGCAAGCCACACTTGCCTGGGAGGACCGGCTGCGCGACAGGCTGGTCGAGGAATTTGGAGAAGAACTCGGTGAAAAATACAGCCGGGAACTGGTGCCGGGATTTCCACCCGGATACCGGGACGACTTCGATCCCCGTGTCGCCGTTATCGATATCCGCAAGATCCAGGCGCTGATCGATGGCCAGGAACTGGCCATGGGTCTGTACCGGCTGGTAGAGGATGAAGAGACGTTGCGCCTGCGTCTCTACCACCGGGGCGACTCGTTGCCATTGTCAGACGTGCTGCCCATCCTGGAAAACCTCGGGCTGCGGGTGGTATCGGAGCGACCCTACGGCGTGCGAGCGCATTCGGGCCAGCTCTACTGGGTGCAGGAGTTCAGCCTGCTGTATTCGCTGGCTCACGACATCGAACTGGACAAGGTGCGGGAGGAGTTTGAAGATGCCTTTGCCCGCATCTGGTTCGGGGAGGCGGAGAGTGATTCCTTCAACCGCCTCCTGATCGGCACGCGTCTTAGCTGGCGCGAGATTGCCCTGTTGCGAGCCTATGCCCGCTACCTGCGGCAACTCAACTTTCCCTACAGCGTGGAATACATCGCGGAAACGATGGCCAACCAGCTGCATATCACAGCCGGTATCGTCGAATTGTTCCTCACCCGCTTCTCGCCGGTGTTCGACGGTGACGAGGACTGGCGAGCCCAGCGGGAACTGGCGGTGGAGCAAAAAATTCTCGATGCCCTGGAGGGGGTGCGCAACCTGGGCGAGGACCGGATCATCCGGCAGTTCGTCAAGGTGATCAAGGCGACACTGCGGACCAATTTTTTCCAGCAGGACGACCGGGGGGAATTGAAGCCCTACTTCTCCTTCAAGTTGAAGCCCCGCGATATCCCGGAGGTGCCGCGGCCCGTTCCCCTTTATGAAATTTATGTCTATTCGCCGCGGATGGAAGGCGTGCACCTGCGCGGAGGCAAGGTGGCTCGCGGCGGGCTGCGCTGGTCGGACCGCCTGGAGGATTTCCGGACGGAGGTGTTGGGCCTGGTCAAGGCGCAGCAGGTCAAGAACGCGGTCATCGTCCCAGTCGGCGCCAAGGGTGGTTTCGTCGCCCGGCAACTGACGCCGGACATGTCCCGGGAAGAAGTACAGCAAGAGGGTATAGAGTGTTACCGCATGTTCATCCGCGGCCTGCTGGACATAACCGATAACCGGGTCGAAGACCGCATTGTTCGACCGCACTACGTGGTGGCCAAGGACGAAGAGGACCCTTACCTGGTGGTGGCAGCGGACAAGGGTACCGCCACCTTTTCCGACATCGCCAACGAGCTGTCAGCCGACTACGATTTCTGGCTGGGCGATGCCTTTGCTTCCGGTGGCAGCGTGGGCTACGACCACAAGAAGATGGGCATCACCGCACGGGGCGCCTGGGTCTCTGTACAGCGCCATTTTCGGGAGATGGGCCTGGATGTGCAGAACACCGATTTTACCGTGGTGGGCATTGGTGACATGGCGGGGGACGTGTTCGGCAACGGCATGTTGCTGTCGGAGCATATCCGCCTGGTGGCGGCGTTCAACCACCTGCATATATTTGTCGATCCCGAGCCGGACGCGGCCACCAGCTATGCCGAGCGCAAGCGCTTGTTCGAGATGCCGCGCTCCAGTTGGGCGGATTACAATCCCGAGCTGATTTCCAGCGGTGGCGGGGTATTCGACCGGGCAGCGAAATCCATCATGATCTCGCCGGAAATGCGGCAACGCTTCGGTATCGAGATAGAGCGCCTGACCCCCAACGAACTCATATCGCACCTGTTGAAAACGAAGGTGGACCTGCTGTGGAACGGGGGTATCGGTACCTATGTCAAGTCGCGTCTTGAGAGCCACCTCGATGTCGGCGACAAGGCCAACGACGGCCTGCGGGTCAACGCCAGCGAGCTGGGCTGCCGTGTGGTCGGGGAGGGCGGCAACCTGGGCCTGACCCAGTTGGGACGGATCGAGTTCTCTCTCCATGGTGGACGCTGCAACTGCGACTTTATTGACAACGTGGGTGGCGTGGACTGTTCCGACCACGAGGTCAACATCAAGATCCTGCTAAATGCGGTGGTGGCCCGCGGCGATCTCACCGTGAAACACCGCAATCAGTTGCTCGAGGAAATGACCGACAGCGTGGCCGAACTGGTGCTGGATAACAACTATCGACAGGTACAGGCGATCAGCCTGGCGGAATACCAGGCCATCGAACGCAGCGGCGAATACCGGCGCTTCATCAGCACCCTGGTGGATTCGGGCAAGCTCAGTCGCGAGCTGGAGTTTATCCCATCGGATGAGGAACTGGCTGACCGCCGGGTACATGGCAAGGGATTGACCCGTCCGGAACTGTCGGTTCTCGTCTCCTACAGCAAGGGTATTCTGAAAGAAGAGTTGATCGCCTCCGACCTGGGGCGCGACCCGAACCTGGCGAAGGCGGTGTTTACCGCGTTCCCGCAGCGGCTGGTTGAGCAGTACCGCGAGGAGATCGCCCGCCACCGGCTGCACCGGGAAATCATGTGCACCCAGATAGCCAACGATATCGTTAATCGCATGGGTCTCAATTTCATTCTGCGCCAGCGCAAGGCCACCGGCGCCCCGGTGGCGGACGTGGCCCGGGCGTACACCACGGCGGTCCGGGTTTTTTCAGTGGACACGCTGTGGCAGCGGATTGAGGACCTGGACTACCAGGTTGACGCTCAGGTGCAGCTGGACATGATGCTCAACCTGATCCGGCTGGTGAAGCGCGCGGTGCGCTGGCTGCTGCGCAACCGGCGGCACCAGTTGATGCCAAGTGACAATATCGCCGAGTTCGCAGACGGTGTGTCCGAGTTGCGGCAGGCGATGGGCGACGTATTGCGCGGCCGCGCAGCGGAACAGTTCCAGTCACAACTGGCACGCTATACGGAGGCCGGGGTGGATCCGGATCTGGCCCGCGAAGTGGCAGTGGCGCTCCAGGCCTATACCGGACTGGGCATCAACCAGGCGGTGACCGAAACCGGGAAGCCCCTGATGGAGGTGGCCCGGTTGTACTACTTTATGGGGGAAAGACTGGAGCTTGACTGGTTCAGCGCCCAGATTCTGGCCTCAAAAGTGGACAACGAATGGCAGGCCATGGCTCGCGATACCTACATGGAAGACCTGGAGTGGCAGCAGCGCACACTCACTGTCGGCGCGCTGCGGCACATGCAGCCGGATTGCAATATGCTTGACTGCCTGCAGCGCTGGGAAAAGCAGGAGGCCACGCTGCTCGGTCGCTGGCGGGAGATGCTGTCAGAACTGCACGCAGTGCAGGCTCCCGACTTCGCCATGTTTGCTGTGGCCAACCGGGAGCTGCTGGACCTGGCCCAGAGCAGCCTGCGGAACTGAATGCCGTTACCGCTTTGTGACGCGTCGGGCCTCGCCGAGAGGCCCTTTCAATGATCTGTCGGGTAGAAGTTCAGACCGCGCGTATCTTGTGAACGCCAGAGACGCCGGTGAGACCGTCCCACTGGTCCACCCGGCCTTCCCGCCACCCGGACATCCAGCTCTGCCGGTGGTCCTCGTTGGCATGGGGGCAGTCATCGCTACTGCGTCCAGCCACGCCAGCCTGGTAGCCGCGGTCATAGGCTCTGTCGTTCATGTCGCGCTTCTGTCTTCTCATCGAGCATGCCTCTTGTTGTTCTGCGCCGCGATCAGGGTCGCGAATCCAGCCTCGCACCCGGTGGGGCGCGGCGCCCAGGAATTTGATGGTTGTCAGATTGAAACCCGGGCAGTATTGCAGACCTCTGACGCGGGACCGCTCACCCCGGGATTCCGTCTCATGTAACCAAAGCCCGGGACAGGTTGCCAACAACATTTAGTTCTGAAAATCAGCACCACATATAACAAAAATGTGAAAAATTCACAAAAAGCAAAAATAAAATTAAATCATACAGATAGGTTTATTACTTAAAGCTGAAAGCTAACTGTCGAGCAGTTCTATCCAGTGCTGCACCGGCGGCCCGCCCTCACTCTGCAGGTGCAGCTGGCAGCCGATATTCGCGCTCACAACCAGGTCGGGTCGATCCCCGGTCAACGCCGCCAGCTTGCGCTGCCGCAGGCGTCCGCTGCGGCGGGGCTGCAACAGGGAGTAGGTGCCGGCAGAGCCGCAGCAGAGGTGATCCTCGCGGGTCGTTGCCAGCTCAAACCCGAGCCGGGACAGGATCGCGGGTACCAGCCCAGCCAGGCCCAGGCCGTGTTGCAGGGTGCAGGGTACGTGCACCGCGATACGGCCGCGGCTGAGATCGGGGCACAGGGGCGACAGGTCCTCGGCGGCCAGGATTTCCGCCAGGTCGCGGCAACTCGCTGAAATCCGGGCAGCCTTGTCCGCGTAGTCGGGATCGCCGGCCAGCAGCCGGCCGTACTCGGAGACCTGCAGGCCGCAACCTGACGCGGTGGACACCAGGGCCTCGGCTCCCGCATCCAGCAGGGGCCACCAGGCGTCGATATTGCGACGTATCCGGACCAGGGCGTCCCGGTGGGCGCCCAGGTGGTAATCCACGGCGCCGCAGCAGCCGGCATCTCGTGCGGTGACTACCGATATGCCCAGCCGGTCCAGGACCCTGCGGGCTGCAGCCACGGTGGTGGGTGTGGCCGCGCGCTGCACACATCCCTCCAGAAAGACCAGCCGTCGGGGATGCTTGTTGTCCGGGGCAGCGCCCGGGGCGCGACGGGCGGGAATTCTGTCCCGTACAGTCAACGGCAGGAGCGGCCGGCACAGCTGCCCGAGACGCAGCAGCGGCGCAAACAGGGCCGGACGGGTCAGGACCCGGCGCAACAGCCAGCGCAGGCCCAACTCGAGGGCAGGGCGCGGTGCGTCCTCCAGCAGCGCGCCGCGGGCCAGGTCAGCCAGTTCCCCGTAGCGCATACCCGATGGGCAGGTGGTCTCACAGGAGCGACACTGCAGGCAGCGATCCAGGTGCCTTTGAGTCACGGGGGCGCTGTCATCCTGTTCCAGCAGGGCCTTGATCAGGTAGATGCGTCCCCGGGGACTGTCCCGTTCGTCGCGGCTGTCGAGGTAGGTCGGGCAGGTCTCCAGGCAAAATCCACAGTGCACGCAGGCGCCGATCAGTTCCTGCGCACGGCGCGCGGCGGGGTTGCCGGCCAGGGAGGGTTTCAGCTCGCAATACATGCGGCAGCGCCGGTATCGTCGAACATGCGACCGGGATTGAGAATCCCGGCAGGATCGAAGCTGGCCTGCAGGCGGCGGTGCAGCAGCGCTTCCACGGCCGACAGGGGCGAGCGGACCTCGCCCAGGCGATCGCCGCCCCACAGCAGGCGCGCATGGCCGCCGGCCTCGCTGGCATAGGCGAACAGGGCCTGTTCCTCGATCTGCCCGGCAACGAAACGCTGCGCTCCGCACCAGTCCAGCAGGGGCTCTCCGAAGCGTGGCTCGGGTGGGGTCGTGGCTGCCAGTGACAGCCGCCACAAGGGTTGTCCCCGATCAAACAGGGGCGCCTGGAATTCCCGCAGGGCCAGCCAGGGTGTGTCCCCGGCAGGGAGTGTGTCACCGCCCCAGCGCCGCGCGGTTTCGGTGATGGCCTCCTCGGTCCCGCTCAGTCTCAGGTACAGCCTGCCCTGGTGCCAGCAGGCCCCGGACAGGGGGCGCGGCTCTCCGGCGCGCCGGTTCATGAACTCTATCGCCTGGGCTGCATCCAGGTCATAGCCCAGGGTGGTCTCGGCTGGCGGCACGGGCAGCACCTTCAGGCTGATTTCGGTCAGTACGCCCAGCGTACCCAGGGCGCCGCACTGCAGGCGCGATACGTCGTAGCCCGCGACGTTTTTCATTACCCGGCCGCCAAAGTGCAGGCACTCGCCGCGACCGTCGATCAGTTGTACCCCGAGCACCGCATCGCGGCAGGCGCCCCACCAGGGACGCCCGGGCCCGGACAGGTTACAGGCCACTGTACCGCCCAGGGTGGCGACGCCATGAAACCCGGCCGGTTCGAAGGGCAGGTGCTGGCCATGGCCTGCCAGCAGGTCGTCCAGTTCCCGGATCGGCGTGCCGGCGCGGGCCGTGAGGACGAGCTCCGTGGGTTGGTAGTCCACCACACCGCGGTGCGCCGCCAGGTCCAGTGGTTGGTGAGGGCAATCGCGGCCGATGAATTGTCGCTTGCTGTCGCCGCCGCGTATGTAGAGCGGCGAGCGGCGCTCGAAGGCTTCCCGCACCTGCTCCTGGAGCCGCTCCAGTTGGTCAGCCACGGTGCTGCCCTGTCGGCAGTGCCCGGTATTCCTGGCAGCGCTTCAGTATGGGTATGCCCTTGCCCGGATTGAGGCTCAGGCCCGGATCGAAGGCCTGCTTGATATCTTCCAGCTGGCCCAGCTCGGCGGGGCTGAACTGGTGCGCCATCTGTGGCAGTTTTTCCAGGCCCACGCCGTGCTCACCGGTTATGCAGCCACCCACATCCACGCTGAGGCGCAGGATATCCGCGCCGAGGGCCTCGGCCGCACGAACCTGGGCGGGTTGTGAACCATCGTAGAGAATCAGCGGGTGCAAATTGCCGTCGCCGGCGTGAAACACGTTGGCCACGCGCAACCCGTAGGCTTCGCCGAGGCGGGCGATTTCTTCCAGCACAAAGGAGATCTGGCTGCGCGGTATGCTGCCATCCATACAGTAGTAATCGGGGCTGATGCGGCCCACCGCCGGAAAGGCCGACTTGCGCCCTTTCCACAGCAGTGCCCGGTGCGCCTCGTCCCGCGAGCGCACCAGGGAGCTGGCGCCATGGTCCCGGAAGACCTGCTCCACCAGCCGGACCTGGCTCGCCACTTCCTCGCGATTGCCGTCCAGCTCGCACAAAAGCAGCGCCGCGGCGTCTCGCGGGTAGCCCGCCCGGGCGAAGTCCTCCGCCGCGCGCAGTGCCAGGGCGTCCATCATCTCCAGGCCGGCGGGGATAATACCTACGGCAATTACCGCAGCGACTGCGTTCCCGGCCGCGGTGAGCTCAGTAAAACCCGCCATCACCACCTGGGCATGTTCGGGGCAGGGCAGCAGCTTAACAGTGACCTCGACCACCACACCCAGTAGCCCCTCTGACCCGGTCAGCAGGGCGAGCAGGTCGTAGCCCGGACAGTCCAGGCCTGAGCTGCCGACGGTGAGGCGCTCCCCCTCCACGGTGATGACCTCCAGCGACAGCAGGTTGTGGGTAGTGAGGCCATACTTGAGACAGTGTACGCCGCCGGAGTTGGCCGCCACGTTGCCGCCGATAGAGCAGGCGATCTGGGAAGAGGGATCCGGGCCGTAGTACAGGCCGTGCCCGGCGCAGGCGTCAGATATGCCGAGATTGCTCACTCCCGGTTGTACCCGCGCAGTGCGCGCCAGGGGGTCGATGTCGATAATCCGGTCCAGCTTGCTCAGCACCAGCAGCACCCCCTCGGGGTGCGGCATGCTGCCGGCAGTGAGGCCGGTGCCCGCGCCCCGGGGAACCACCGGAACCGCCAGTTCGTGGCAGATGCGCATGACCTGCTGCACCTGGTCGATATCTGCAGGCACGGCCACCAGCAGCGGTGTTTCGCGGTACAGGGTCAGCCCGTCGCTTTCCCAGGGGCGTTGCGCCGGCGCCTCGAGCACCAGCTGGTCCTCGCCCAACACCCCTGCCAGGCGTCGCAGGAGGGTGTCCCGGTCGATCGCTCGAACGCCCATCACAGGTGCACCAGCAGTTCCCGGCGGCCCGCATGGTGACGGTGTTCCCAGAGGAAGATTCCCTGCCAGGTGCCCAGCAGCAGGTGGCCTCCTTCATAGGGGATACTCAACTGGGTCGCGGTGAGAGCGGCCTTGATGTGGGCTGGCATATCGTCCGGCCCCTCGAAGGTGTGGGTATACAGCGGGTCCCGCTCCGGCACCAGCCGGTTGAGCCAGTTCTCCAGGTCAACGCGGGCACTGTCATCGGCGTTCTCCTGGATCAGCAGGCTGGCCGAGGTGTGGCGGATAAACAGTGTACACAGGCCCTCGTCAACGCCGTGCCTGGCCACCAGCGGCGCAATGCGATCCGTTATCGGGTACAGGCCCTGGCCGCGGACCGGGATGTCCAGACGCTCGATCACAGGCCGGCCAGGAAGCTTGCCACCGCGCGGCCGATTTCCGGCCCGGCATCCTCCTGCACAAAATGCAGCCCCGGTACCGTGACCTCGCGCTGGTTGGGCCAGCCGCGGCAGTAGTCCCGCTGTCGGCCTACCAGGATGGAACCCGGATCGGCATTGATAAAGAGCTTGGGCAGGTTGGTGCTGGTCTCCAGCCACTCGCCGTAGACCTCGACCACCTTCACCACGTCAGCCGGTTGCCCGTCGATCGGAATATTACGCGGCCAGTTCAGGGTGGGCTGGCGGTCCTCGGGCGTGAGGAACGGACGGCGGTACTCCGCCATTTCCTCCTCGCCCAGATCGCGAATAATGGCGTTGGGCAGGACTCCCTCGATGAACAGGTTGCGCTCCAGGATCAATTCCTCGCCCTGGCTGCCGCGAAAGCTCTTGAAAATACCGGCGTCCTCGGGCCAGTCGGACCAGGAGATCGGGCATACGATCCCCTCCATGTAGGCGATTGCCTTTACTGCATCGGAATGATGGCGGGCCCAGTGGAAACCCAGGGCGCTGCCCCAGTCGTGAATGACCAGGGTCACGGCGCTGTTGATACCCAGCGCTGCCAGTGTCGCGCGCAGGAATTCGTAGTGTACGTGGAAGCTGTAGCGCGCCGCGCCCAGCTCTGCCGGCAGTTTTTCCGAGTCTCCCATGCCCACCAGATCCGGCGCGATACAGCGACCCGACGACTCCAGCTCCGGTATTACATTGCGCCAGAGATAAGAGGAGGTGGGGTTGCCGTGCAGGAATACGATCGGGTCGCCGGCGGGATCACCCGCCTCGACGTAGGCTATCCGGCGACCACGGGCCTCAACAAACCGCTTTTCATAGTGCATGTTTATCCCTGTATTGACGGTCCCTGCCAAACGCGCAGATTACAGCGGGAAGCAAAATTAAACCAGTCGCTGCTGCCGCCGGTTACGGTGCCGGCAGTACTGGAGCGCCTGTTCTGAATCGGTCATAGTGGACCACCCCAATAACAGGAGAATTGAGCATGCAGGACTTCAACGGCAAGGTGGCAGTGGTAACCGGCGGTGCCAGTGGTATCGGGCGCTCGCTGGTGAAGGAATTGCTGGCGGAGGGTGCCAGGGTGGTCATCGCGGACGTGGAACAGGCCGCGCTGGATCGGGTGCTGGAAGAATTTGCCGGTGCCGGGGAAGTGCAGGGGCAGGTGACTGACGTGTCCAGTCGCGAATCGGTACAGGCCCTGGCAGACCACGTGTTTGAAACCTACGGTGCCTGCCACCTGCTGTTCAACAATGCGGGCGTGGCGGCGCCCTCGGCCAACGTCTGGGAGACCACCGAAAACGACTGGAAGTGGGTCCACGGGGTCAACGTCATGGGTGTGCTCAACGGCATCTGGGCATTCGTGCCGAGGATGATCGAATCCGGTGAGGAGGGGCACGTGATCAACACGTCCTCCGGGGACGGCGGTATCTCACCCCTGCCGTACCAGTCGGTTTACGCGTCCAGCAAGGCCGCGGTGTCCTGTATCAGCGAGTGCCTGGCAGCGCAGCTGCAGTCTGAAAACACCCGCCTGGGCGCCTCCGTGTTCTATCCCTCGGGGGGGCTGCTGGATACGGGTATCTGGACCACGGACCGCAACCGCCCACAGGACCTGGCACGGGAGAAGCCCTATGATCCGGTGCCCACCGTGGCGGATTTCAAGGTCGCCATGGAAGCCGCCGGGGTCGAGATTCAGTTCCAGGACCTGGACGAGCTGGCCAGGTACTGCCTGCAGGGCATTCGCGATCAGCGTTTCGTGATCATGATCCGGGTGGAAGAGGCGGAACAGACCCTGCGGGACCGCGCGGCGCGTATCGGTCGCGCCGAACTGCCAATTGACCTGGCCGAGATACCGCAGCTGTAGCGTTTTGCTAGAGTTGTCCCTCGATGGGCAGCAAGCGGTAAAGATTGACCATGGCCCGGCGGCCCCAGCTGGCCTCGGGCTCGCGGTCGGTGACCTCGCGCTCTCCCCCTTGGTCGTAGACCCAGCGCAACTTGCCGCGGTCATCGAGCTCCACCCGGTAGCTCACTTGTTCCACGCTTTCCATTACCAGCCGGGCGAAGCGTTCACCGATGTCATCAGATTCGATAAACAGTCCCATCTCCGTGTTGATGACGATGGACCGCGGGTCGAAGTTCAGTGACCCGACGAAGATGGTTCTGCGGTCGACGACGGTCGCCTTGGAGTGCAGCGTCACCCTGTCCGGTTGATAACCCCAGTCGTTCTCACCACCCACTTCGGAGGCGCGGACTTCCCGGATTTCCGCCCCGGCCTCGAGCAGGCGTTTGCGATAGTCACGGTAGCGGGAGTGAACGGGGACGTGATTGGTGGATGCCAGCGAGTTGGTCACGATGACGATGCGGATACCGCGGTCCAGCAGTTCCTCGAGCAGCTCAGCGCCTTTCTGCCGCGGAATGAAGTAGGGGGTGATGATGATGATTTCCTTCTCGGCAGCGCGAAAACGGCGCCCGATTTCGCTCGCCAGGGTGGCCACGGATACGTCGCTGGTCGCGGCCAGCAGCTTTTCCGGAGAATCGGTGATCAGCGTGGCCTCGGCCAGTACCGGTTCCGTCCGTCGCTCGGCCAGGTCGATCATGAGTTGACTGTTGACTGCGGTGGCGTAGATCCCTTCGTCCTGCGTGTCCAGCTGGGTGCTGGCCCACTCACGCCAGTCGTCCAGTTCATCGGGGCTTACCGCGATGTCAAAGGCCTCCATGGGCACTGAGAGTTCGCTGTTCCAGAATGCATCGAACCCTTTGCTCACTTCCGGCACCACCGGGCCGATGGCCAGGACCTCGTAGTCATCGAACTTGGCACCCTCATTGAGTTCGAAGTACTCCTCGCCGATATTCCGGCCGCCCACGATACTCATGGTGTTGTCGACCGTGAAAGACTTGTTGTGCATGCGCCGGTTGGCCCGCTTGAAGTCAACCAGGAAACTCAGGGCCTTCAGTCCCTGTCGTGACAGTGGGTTGAACAGGCGCACCTCGATATTGGGATGGGAGCTGAGCAGTGCCAGGGGCTGATCGACGCCCGGGCTGAAAATATCATCGATCAGCAGTCGTACCCTGACGCCGCGATCTGCGGCTCGCAGCATCTTGGCGACGAACAGGGCGCCGGCGCGGTCTTTCTTTATAATGAAATATTGCGCGTCGATAGTGTTCTCGGCCAGTTCCATCATGCGCAGGCGTGCCCCCAGGGCTTCGGCGCCGTAGCCCAGTCCGACAAAGCCGGACTTGTCGCCGCTGTTTCCGTGCCATTCCCGGGCTATCTGGGCCAGGCGTGTGTCGGAGTCCGGGGGGGGCGCGCTGCTGGTGGTTTTCGGGTAGTCGAAGGGGACAGCAGCACAGGCGCCGAGCAATACAAACAGGGCCGCTGCAGCGAATCCGCGGGTCAGGGTCTTGAAATGACGCATGCTGTCAGTATAGCGCCACCCCACGCATCAGTGTAAGCAGGGTACAATGCCCTATGAGCAAGAAAACCGGCGAGATGACCATCTGGGTCGATGCGGATGCCTGCCCGGGCATGGTCAAGGAGGTGCTGTACCGTGCGGCACAGCGGCTCCAGGTGCCGTTGGTGCTGGTGGCGAACCAGTTTCTGTCAGTGCCACCGTCGCCCTGGATACAGAGCCGGCAGGTGGCATCGGGCTTTGACGTGGCGGACGACTACATCGTGCAGCAATTAGCGGCCGGAGATCTGGTCATCACCGCCGATATCCCCCTCGCGGCCGAGGTCCTTGAAAAAGGCGGTCACGCACTCAACCCGCGCGGTGAGTTGTATACCCGGGAGAACATCCGCCAGCGCCTCAACATGCGAGATTTCATGGATACCATGCGGGCCAGCGGCGAAACCGGCGGCGGGCCGCCACCGCTCAACGCCCGGGATAAACAGCTGTTCGCCAATGCCCTCGATCGGTTCCTGGTCCGGGCCCTGCGCTAGTTCCCAGCGAGCTGGCCGTTGAGGCCCCAGTCATAGGTCAGGAAGTGCAGGCTGTACCGGCCCTGGCGCAATTCCGCTGCAACCTCATCAATAGCAACATAGTCGGCCAGGTAGGCCTGCACAGAGCCCGCGTGTTCGACAAAGTCTTCCTCGAACCAGTCGAATATCTTCGACAGGCTGGCCCGGCCAGTGTCCGGGTCGAACCGGTTGCGCGTGGGGTCGTTGATAAAGCCGCGGGTGGCGTCCTCCAGTTGCGCGTTCAGTCGGTCGGGCCAGTAGGCCTCGGAGCGCAACACGGGGCAGGAACGACTGGCGCAAACGATGGCGAAATGAATTCGCGGTTCAGCCAGTGGCCGGAGTAATTTATGCTCGAGGTCATAGAGATTGATATCCATGCCTGCCACCCGATACCGGTCGCGCTTGAAGTAGAGGTATCGTCCCCACAGCGACGAGGGTGAGCGGCCATCCAGAATTCCCCTGGCGGCAAGGATGTTATAGGCGTTGATCAGGTAGGCCAACTGGTGCTGGCGGGGCAGTCCCTCCAGGTGAAGTTGTCCGACCTGCTGTACCAGTTCGTCAAACTCGGGTCGATCACGCCAGTAGTTGTAGTTTACCTCGCCGGCAACCACCGCCTCCTGCAGCAGGTCCTGCCACAGCGCCAGGTCCAGTGTTCCCTCGGTGCCGCGCGAGCCGGGCGCGGCGATACCGATTGCCAGGACTGCTGCAAGAATCAGGGAACGTGACAGTAACATGACCGCAGTATAGCCCCGCGGCGACCGGCTTTCGCGTGTATTCGCCCGGGATACAGTAGAAAGACGCAATACACACGGAATAATTTTGGTCAATTTTCCGGGGCTGCCGGTGAAAATTTAACAAAAGTGCAATATATCGATCACTTCCCTGTCATTTTCCACGCCTAGGATATGCCGCAATCGGGTCCGCAGAGCCCGCCCAATAGTTGTTTACAAGGCACCCTGGAAAATGAAGAAAATATCTCTCCCCGTCGGGCTGGCGATCGCACTCCTGGCCCCGGAACTGTTGGCCGCGGATGCATATATTCACGTGTTTTATGACCAGGTTCCCCTCAAGGGGGTAGCCATTACCCTTGACGATGAGCCTCTCGGAATCACCGACGTGGAGGGTGGCATGGTCATCGAGATTGAGGATGGCATACACCAGCTGGTGATCACGGCGGGAGAGGTGACCGTCCCGGTGGAGTTTGAGATCGTGGCCGATGAGGATGTTGCCGTGCGGGTGAATTTTCCCACGGATGATGACTTCCAGCCGCAGATCGACATTCGTCACTTCGCGTCAAACAGCACCAATATCGAGGAAGTGGTGGTGCTGGGTGTCTTCCGTCCGCTGGACGACGCCAACAGCGTAGAGCGCTATGCCACCTCGATTACCAATGCCATCGATGTCGCCCAGCTGGAGCGTTTCGGCGATGCCGATGTGGCCGCCGCCCTGAACCGGGTCGTCGGCGTTGCGGTGACCGATGACAAGTACGCGACGGTGCGCGGACTGGACGGGCGCTATATCTCGTCCACCCTGAACGGTCTGCCGATGCCGAGTACCGACCCGCAACGTCGCGATGTCCAACTGGACCTGTTTCCCACGTCCATCCTCGGCGGCGTGGAAATACAGAAGTCCTATACCCCGGACCAGTTGGCGACAACGACCGGTGGCTCTATCCGCATCGAAACCCGTGGCATTCCCGAGGAGCGTATCCACGCCGTCTCGGGCGGCATGGCCTACAACACCGATGTCACCGGCGAAGAGGTACTGAAATACCGGGGCAGCGACGGCGACTGGCTCGGTTTTGACAGTGACCTGCGGGAACTCCCGAGTGAAGTGCTCGCTGCCACGGAGGGCGGCTCTTCATTGACAGTCTGTGACCCGGCGATCGATCCCGTTCGCTGTACCTCGCCACTGGATGCGGCTCGACTGGGAGTGAAGTTCCAGGACGATTACAACGTGAGGAGCAAGACCGCGTTGCCGGACGCGTCCCTGTCCTGGGCGATCGGTGACCGGCTGGCCGCTGAACTGGGCGAGTGGGGCTACTACGCGGCGATTGCCTACGATCACGAGACGACGGATCGCGGTGAAGCCAAGCTGACCAACCCGCTGGAGACGACCGGTTCCTATTCCCGGACGCGCGAAACCACGTCGCTCAGCGGCTATTTCCTGGCCGGTTACGAGTACGGCGAAGACAGCGAGATCCTGAGCAAGACCACGGCGCTTCGCAGCTCGGATGATACGACGCGTGTGGAACAGGGCGTGGACCGTGAAGACAGTGAAATTACCGGTGTCATCCTGGAGTGGGTGGAGCGGCAGTTCATCTCGCAGGCCTTCACCGGCCGCCACGTATTCGATTTCGGCGCGGACAGCCAGCATAGCCTGGACTGGGCGGTGAGTTACTCGCGAACTGATCGGGAAGAGCCGGATCGGCGCCAGTACACATATTTCAATGGCAATCTGTCTACCTCCGCATTCGAGCGTCGCTGGTCCGACCTTGCGGAGGACAGCGTCGACCTGGCACTGGACTACACCATTCCCTGGCAGTGGGGCAGCAACAGCCAGACCGAGTTCAAAGGCGGGATACTGTGGTCGGACAAGGAACGGGAGGTCGATCTGTACCGCTTCGGGATACGCCTCGGTGACAACAGGGATATCTCACTCGGCCAGGACCTGGACCTGGAACAGGATATTCTCCCCTACGAGAACTTCGCCCTGGACCGGGTTCGCCTGGCAGCGAATACGACGGCCACGGACTCCTATGACTCCGAGGAAGAAATCCAGGCCTACTACCTGACCACGTCCACCGACATCGGTGAGCACTGGAGTTTTCTCGCCGGGGCGCGGTTCGAGGACTTCAGCCAGTTGCTTGAATACCCAAACGAGGAGAGTGCCTCCAACAAGCTGGATTACGATGACTGGTATCCCGCGGTCAACCTGAGCTGGCGGCCGATCGAGAGCCTGCAGTTTCGCGCCGGCTACAGTGAAACCGCATCCTATCCCGGCCTGATAGAGCGTTCCGAGTCGCTGTCTTATGACCCCGACACCGACGACCCCATCTTCGGCAACCCGAATCTGGAGGTATCGTCGATCGATAACATCGATTTCCGCGTGGAGTGGTATTTTTCCGACGTCGAAAGTGTCTCCCTGGCCCTGTTCTACAAGGACATAGACCGCCCGATCGAACGCGCAGTTCCTGATGCCTCGGGGTCGGCCGCCCGCGGTATCACCTTCGTGAACCAGGATAGCGCCGAGTTGCGGGGTGTGGAACTGGATGCCAACTGGCACGTGCTCGATCGCGATGAGTACCGCCTGTTCCTGGCCGGGAACGTGGCCTATATCGATTCCGATGTGAGCCTGTCGGAAGACTCACTGCGCCTGGAAGGCGCGGCCGCTGACGGGCGCCAGCTCCAGGGACAGTCCGAGTACCTGGGTAATATCCAGATCGGGTTCGATCACTATCCCACAGAGCAACAGTTTACTCTCCTGGTGAACTACTTTGACGACCGCATTTTCCGTATCAGCAGAGGGGCGAATACCGGGCCGGAATTTGAAGTCGGCCGGGTACTGGTGGACTTTGTTTACGAAAAAATCTTCAGCGAGAAGATAACGCTGGAAGCGTCGATCAAGAACCTCCTCAACGAAAAGGTCGAGTTCTCGCGGAATGGCCGCGTCATCGAAAGTTATGACTCGGGTACCAGGCTGGGCCTGAGCCTGACCTACAACTTCTAGCACCGTTTCCGGTAACCAAGCAACTCCATTACAGGGATTGAAACATGCCAAACAAAGCGTTTTTAACCGCACTAATTCTGTCCTTATCAGCGGCCATGGTGGGCTGCGGCGGCGGCAGCGAAGGGGATGATGTCACCATCAATCTGCAGACCGATGGTGGGGGTGATCCCGGCGACGGGCCCGACGAGCCCGGTGACGGTGACTGTGAGAACGTGGTAGAGGCGGACTTCGCGAGCTTCAACCAGGATTGTTCAGTAGGGACCCTGTCTGGCGTCATAGACCGGGACTACACCCTGAGCAGCGACATCGAATGGCGACTGGACGGCACTGTCCGGGTCGGCGACGGCAACCAACTCGTAGATGATCCGGGCGACGTGGATGCCATTCGAGCTGCCGGTATCACGCTGGAAATCGAGGCCGGTACGGATATCCGCGCCTTTGATACCGGTTCTCTGCTGGTTACTCGCGGCTCCCGTCTGGTAGCGGAAGGTACCGCCACGGCCCCGATTACCTTCAGCAGCCTGGACGATGACTTTGACGGACTGGGCGAGTGGGGAGGCCTGATCATCCAGGGTTTTGCGCCGCAGTTTGGCCAGGGCGGGACCGGGCCCTGCTTTGGCAGCGGTGAGGTTTGCAATGTCGAAGGCGAAGGTGGTACTGATATATCGGTCTACGGCGGCAGTGATCCGGCCGATGACAGCGGCATCATTCGCTACGTCCGTATCGCCGAAGGTGGCCTCGTTGCCGGGCCTGACAACGAAATCAATGGCCTTACCCTGCAGGGGGTCGGCCACGGCACAATCATCGAGTATGTGCAGGTGCACAATAACCTTGACGATGGCGTCGAGTGGTTCGGTGGCACCGTCGACGCGCGTTATCTGGTCCTGACGGGCAACGATGACGATGACATCGATTTCGATGAGGGTTACAGGGGTAATATCCAGTACGCCATCATCCAGAAGAGCAGGGACAAGGACACGCCGACCGGCTCTAATGACCCGCGCGCCATAGAGGCCAATTCCTCGGATGACGAGTACACACCAGAGACCGAGGCGGTTATCGCCAACGTCACGATTATCGGCAGTGACCTGAATAACAATGAGAGTAGCGATAGCGGTCCACAGCCGGGTATGCGCCTGCGGGGTGCGGTGACGGTGAGTGTGTTCAACAGCTCGGTGGACGAGTTCGACGCGGGCTGCGTGCGGATTGACGATGCGGATGTCAATGGTGACGGCAGCCTGGTTATCAGCTCCGATATTGCGCTGGTCAACGTGCTCGGTAATTGCGCCGAGGGATTCTACAACAAGCGCGAGGCTGACCGGGAAACCAATGTCAACGAGCTGGTTCTCACCTACAGCGATACCCTGTCAATCAATGAGCAGGAGGCACTGCTGGACTCTGCCCCGGTCATCGAGGCAGTGAACAACGGTTCCGGCTTTGTTTTCGACCAGACCGACTTTGTCGGCGCGGTTGATCCGCGCGCTGCAACTGGATGGTGGCAGGGCTGGACCCTGGAGGGAACGGTGGGCGCCGGTGGCGGCGAGGTTGTCGCCGCGGATTTCGTCAGCTGCAACAATGACCGGACGGTTTGCACCTTGTCCGGCGTCATCGACATGGACTATACACTGGTTGCGGGGGTGGAATGGCGACTGGACGGTGAGGTGATCGTGGGGGACGGTAACCGCTCGGTGTCCAGCGCGGCCGATGTCCAGGCAGTGCGCGACGCGGGCGTCACCCTGACAGTTCAGCCCGGTGTTCATGTCCGCGCATTCGATACCGGCTCGCTGCTGGTGACACGTGGTTCGCGTCTGAACGCGGTAGGCAGCGCGTCCAGCCCGATTACCTTCAGCAGCCTGGGTGATGATGACCTTGACGGTGAAGGCGAGTGGGGTGGAGTGATCCTGCAGGGCTTCGCACCGCAGTATGGCCAGGGCGGAACCGGTGCCTGCTTCGGCAATGGCACGGTCTGTAACGTGGTCGGCGAAGGCGGTACCGTGGTGGGCAACTACGGCGGTAACGATCCTGCTGACAGCAGCGGCAGCCTGCGCTATGTCCGGATTGCCGAGGGCGGCAGGATTGCCGGTCCTAACAACGAGATCAACGGCCTGACCCTGCAAGGTGTTGGACACGGTACCAGCCTGGAGTACATCCAGGTGCACGGTAACCTGGACGACGGCATCGAGTGGTTCGGCGGCACCGCCAACCTGCGTTATGCGGTATTGACCAATAACGATGACGACGACCTGGACTACGACGAAGGCTACCGGGGCAACATACAGTACGTCATCATCCGCAAGAACCCGGACAAGGACGCGCCCACCGGGTCAAACGATCCGCGCGCGATAGAAGCCAACTCTTCTGACGACGAGTATGTGCCGGAGACCGAGGCGGTCATTGCCAACGTGCTGATACTGGGCAGCGCGGTCAATAACAATCCGGACAGCGACGCCGGAGCCCAGCCCGGGATGCGCCTGCGCGGTGCCGTGATGACTGAAATCTATAACACCGCGGTGCGGGATTTCGACACAGGTTGCGTGCGGATCGACGATGCCGACGTGAACGGGGATGGTTCCCTGATCGTTGAATCGGTCGTGACGCTGGTCAACGTGTTGGGTCAGTGCTCGGAACGCTTTTACGCCAAGCGCGAGGCCGACATTGAGGAAAATTCCGGTGACAGCAATGTAACCGTGGACGATGCCTACGCCCTGACGGATGCCGGCGCGAATGTCGCTGCACCGGGTATTCCGGCTGTGGACAACGGTTCCGGGTTCGAGTTCGACGATACCGACTATGTCGGCGCGGTCGAACCAGGCACCCCGGCGGAAAGTACCTGGTGGTCCGGCTGGATCATCGAGGGCAGTCTCGACTAGCCCTGGACGAGTAGCCCTCGGCAACTGGCCGTTCGCGACCACCCCTGGCCGCGCCCGAAAAGGCGCGGCTTTTTTTGCTATAGGGCAGGACCGGCGGCCGGGTTTATAGTGTTGTCTATGAACGATAGCGAGTCCCTGGCGCTGGACATCGTCTGGCAGGATGACAGCCTCGTGGTGATCAATAAACCCGCCGGGCTGCTGGTGCATCGCAGTCCGATAGATCGCCATGAGACGCGGTTTGCATTGCAGTTGTTGCGCGACCAGTTAGGGCAGCGGGTGTATCCGGTGCATCGACTGGACAAACCCACTTCCGGTCTGCTGCTGTTCGGCCTCGATCCCGGCGCGGCGCGGCTGTCTGCGCAGCAGTTCGAGCGTCGCGAGGTGGCGAAAACCTACCTGGCGGTGTGCCGTGGGTACTGCCCGGAGCGGGTCGAAGTCGATCATGCCCTGCGCGACAAGGCGGACCCGCTGGCAGATCGACCGCGGCCCGGGGAAGTTCCCGCCCGGAAGGCGCACACCCTGGTACGGCGCCTGGCTACGGTGGAACTGCCCGTGGCGGTAGACCGTTATCCGCGGAGTCGCTATTCACTGGCGGAACTGCAGCCGCTGACCGGGCGCAGGCACCAGCTGCGCAGACATATGAAACACCTGGGCCACCCGCTTATCGGCGACGCCAAGTACGGCAAAGGGGTGCACAACCGCTATTTCCGCGATCAGCTGGGCTGCGGCCGGTTACTGCTGGCCTGTGTCGGCTTGCGGCTACGCCATCCGCTGAGCGGCCAACCCCTGGCCCTGGCAGCCTCCCCCGGCAGCGATTTCGAAGCCCTGCTGCAGCGCCTGGGCTGGACCGGAGCGGCCCGGTTTGACGCCGTCACGGGATTCAGCTGAAGCGGTAGTCGGCGGGGTCGCAGTCACGGGTCCAGCGCCACATGTCGAGAATCTTCCAGGGCCACAGCAGCGTCACCTTGCCCTCCCGGTTGCGATAGTAGCTGCGCGCGATGCTTGGCTGCTCCCAGATCATTTGCGCGTGCTGGGCGCGAAAGCGTGTCTGGTAATGCTCGAAGGTTTCCCGTCGGCACTCGATTTCCGCGTGACCTCCCGCCAGTTGCGTTCGCAGGCAGGCCATCACGTGGCGAACCTGGCACTCGCCGTTGAATACCAGGCTGCCGCCGAAGGCGAGGTTGGTGCCGGGTCCGAACAGGCAATAGAAATTCGGGAACTCGGGCACCGTGATGCCCAGGTAAGCGGCCGGTTCGGTCGCCCAGCGCTCGGCCAGGCTGGCGCCGCCCCTGCCGGCTATCTCCATCGGCCACAGGAAACGGTCGGTCTGGAATCCGGTGGCGAAAATGATCACGTCGAATTGGTGCTCCCGGCCATCCGCGTCCACCAGCCCGGTCTCGGTGATCGCGTCCACCCCGATTTTAAGCAGGCTGACGTTGTCCCGCTGCAGGGCCGCCAGCCAGCTGCCATTGTCCTGCAGGGTTCGCCGCCCCAGGGGAGGGTAGTCGGGCAGCACCTTGTCCAGCAGCGCCTCGTTGTCACCGACCTGGGAGCGAATATGGTCGCTGAACATCTGCCGCACGAAGTCATTGGCCTCGTTGACGGCACGGTCCGGTTGGGGCCAATCCGGGTCCACCAGCACGGTGTCGTAGGCACCGTCGCAGGCGGGCCAGAACAACAGGAAACGGAACCAGCGGCCATAGTAGGGCAGGTGTTCCAGACACCACTTCTTACCCTCGGGGACCCGCTCGTGATAGATGGGGTTGTCGAACATCCAGGGCGGCGTGCGCTGGAATACGGTCATCTCCGCCACATCACCGGCGATTGCGGGTACCAGCTGGAACGCGCTGGCGCCGGCGCCGACCACAGCGACCCGCTGGCCACGATAGTCCAGTGCCGGATCCCAGGCCGCGCTGTGGCACCACTGTCCGCGGAAGTCATCCAGGCCCGGGATATCAGGTAGCCTGGGGCGGTTCAGTTGCCCCACGGCGCTGATCACGCTGCCGGCCCGATGAAGCTCACGCCGGCCCTCGGCGTCCCGGGTCTCCACCAGCCAGGTGTGCGTCTCACTGTCGTAGCGCGCGCTGACGACCTCTGTGTTGAGCCTGAAATGTTCCTGCAGGCCACGCCGACTGACGACCTGTTCGAAGTACTGCTGCAATTCAGGCTGGCGGGAAAAGTACTCTGTCCAGTGGTGGGCGGGTTCGAAAGAATAGCAGTACAGGTGGTTCCCCACATCGACCCGAGCCCCGGGGTAACGGTTTTCATACCACGTGCCACCGACCGAGGCATTCTTCTCGATGACCACGAAAGGCAGACCGGCTTCCTTCAGGCGCACGGCCGCAAGAATACCCGACATGCCCCCGCCTATGACCAGAACCGGGTGTTGCGACTTCTGTTCCGCGGAGATTGACTCGCCCCAGTCATCGCTGCGCCAGTCGTGGCCGTCCAGTTCCATCTCTTCCAGCATCATGGGTACGTAATCTTCCGGCACCTCGGCGGCTACCAGGAAACTCATCATGCGCCGCACCGTATCCGGCGACGGTGGCGGGGGCATCTTGCAACCGGCATCGCGGAACTTGCGGATCACATCCAGTGCCTGGCGCCTGACCTCCGCCTTATCTTCTTCGGACATATATCCCTGGTACTCGTTGATATACAGTCCGGCCGGCCTGACAGGACCGTCCAGCAGCGCGCAGTCCCCGGACATGTGGATCATGCTCATCATCAGCGTGGGTATGCTGGCTTGCTCGAGCGCGGCCGCTATGGTCTCGTCATCCGCGCTGATGTTGAACTGACTCGCCTGTTCCACCTCGACCATGATGCTTGCCTTCTCCAAGGTTGTTCACGTTGTCCAGTGCTTATATCCTGCCTGCTCAGGCTACACGATTCCTTGGCGGGCGGGTAAATGACTGTCGCGCCGGGGGCTAATAATCTGAACGGAGCGGCACAAAATGACGGATCAGAGCGGCAGGGTCGCGGTGGTTACAGGCGCAGCCTCCGGCATCGGAAGAGCTTGCGCGGAGAAATTCCGACGACAGGGCATGCGCGTTATCGGCATCGATCTGCAGCGAGCCCAGGCCTGGGCGGGGGCAGAGGAGGACTTTCTGCAACTCGATGTAACCGACGGCCCGGCCCTCAAGCAAGCCCTGTCGAACCTGCCGCGTATCGATGTCCTGGTGACGGCCGCCGGGATTGCGGAGGCCGGACCGGTGCATCAGCTGGATGAGGGGGCCTGGAACCGGGTGATCGATATCAATCTCAAGGGTACCTATCTCGCCATCAAGGCGGTGCTCGACACCATGATGTCGCAGCGCAGTGGCAGCATCGTTACCATCGCCAGTGTCGAGGGTGTCAACGGCACCGAGGGAGGCAGCGCCTACAATGCCTCCAAGGGGGGCGTGGTGCTGCTGAGCAAGAATGTCGCCATAGACTACGGCCGGCTTGGCATTCGCTGTAACGCGATCTGTCCGGGCTTCATCGAGACGCCACTGTTCCAGGGCATAATGGAAGCCATGCCCGAGTTCAAGGCGGACATTGAGCGACAGGTGAAACTGGGTCGCTTCGGGCAGCCGGAAGAGATAGCATCGGTAGCCGCTTTCCTCGCTTCCGGGGAGTCCAGTTACCTGACCGGACAGGCCATTGTGGTCGATGGTGGCTATACCGCGGGGCACAGCCACGGCCTGGTGGAACTGATGGGCCTGGTTTGAGGAGTCTGACCGGGTAACCCTTATACAGGTAGTACGCTTGTCGACTGGCCGGTGAGGCCTTAGGCTGGGGACCCTTTCACGGCATGGCCGACAGCAGGTAAATGATGGCGATCACCTTCGCGGATATTGCCGCCAAGCGGGCGGAAACACTGGCAGCAGGACAGTTTTTCGAGTTGGAGGAGCTTGAGGTCGACGGCCACGTTTACCCGGTATACAAACACGCGCCGGCAACCTCCCTGGACCTGTTGCAGGGTGCCCGCGGCCACGGGGAAGCGCCCTTCCTGGTGTACGAGGACCAGCGCTACAGCTACACGCAGTTTTATGAGCAGGCGGACGCCCTGGCGGCGGCGCTGCAGGGACGCTACGGCATCAGCAAGGGGGACCGGGTTGCCATCGCCATGCGCAACAACCCCCAGTGGTCGATGGCGTTCGCAGCCGCTACCCTGGCCGGCGCCGTGGTCGTACCGATCAACAGCTGGGGCAAGACCGACGAACTCTCCTACGCCCTGGACGACAGCGGTGCGTCGCTACTGGTGTGCGATCCCGCACGACTTGCACTGATCGAATCACAGTTGGCGGCCCGGCAACTGCCCGTGATCCTGGTCGGTGGTTCTGCCGATCAACCGGCCGGGACGCAGGTGGTCGACTTCGAGTCGATAGTGGCGGGAGCGAATGCCGCCGATTTCCAGCCCGTCCCCGTGACTCCGCAGGACCAGTGCCTGATCCTGTATACCTCCGGCAGCACCGGGTTTCCCAAGGGTGTGGTGCACCGCCATATCGCCGTCTGCCAGTCCCTGATGAACATGATGTGGCTCGGCATGCTGACCATGTCACTGGAGGGGATACGGGAATTCCGGGGCGGCGCCACGGTCGAGACGCCCATGCTGACCGTGCCCCTGTTCCACGGTACCGGCCTGCTCAGTGGTTTTTACCTGCCGTTGTTTACCGGCCAGAAGGTGGTGATGATGTACAAGTGGGACACGGTGGCGGCGCTACAGTTGATCGAGCGTGAAAAGGTGACCAGCCTGAGCAGTGTGCCCGCCATCGTGCAGGACCTGCTGGCGCACCCGGAGTTCGACAGGTACGACACCAGTTCCCTGATCAGGGTGTCCTGTGCCGGCGCCGCGACGCCGGCCGGGCTGCCGGAGTTGATCGAGGAGAAATGCAGCAAGCCCAGCCGCTCCGCCGGTTACGGCATGACCGAGACCCTTGCGGTGGGCGGCTCCATGAGTGGCTGCATTTACGATCTCAAACCCGATGCGTCGGGCCTGGTCTCCCCCATCATGCAGCTGCGCATGGTGGACCCGGAGGGCAGGGTGATGCCGCCGGGAGAGCCGGGAGAGATCGAGTTTTATGGCATAACCTGTACCCCGGGATACTGGGAGAAACCCGAGGCCAATGCCGCCACCTTCAGCCCGGATCGGTGGATGAAGTCGGGAGACGTGGGGTACGTTGATGCCGAGGGATTCATCCACATCACTGGCCGGATCAAGGAGATCGTGATCCGTGGCGGCGAGAATATTTTCCCCGGGGAAATCGAGGATGTCGCCTACCAGCTCGAAAGTGTGCACGAGGCCGTGGTGTTCGGCGAGCCCGACCAGGTCATGGGCGAAGAGCTGGTCATGGTAATCTTTGTTACGCCGGGCATGGCACTGGACGAGCGCACTCTGCGCGAGCACCTGTCAGCCCGCCTGGCGGCGTACAAGGTTCCGCGAACCATGGTTTTCGCCGATAGCCCGCTGCCGCGCAATGCCAGCGAAAAACTGCATAAACTCAAGGTCCGGGAGGCGCATCTCGCCGGCCTCGCCGGTTGAGGCGGTTTTCCATGCGCGGCGTGCTGCGAGTCGGCCTGGGCCTTGTTTTTCTGACCGCCTGTTCCCCGGACCCGGTGATCGATGCTGCGGAGTGCAACAACGCCCTGAGTGCCGCCGAGCAGGAATCAGGCTGGCGACTGTTATTCGACGGTCGCAGTCTGGACCAGTGGCGCAGCTACGGTGAAGACGCGGTCAATGATGGCTGGGCCGTGGAGAACGGCTGCCTGGCCCGGGTAGGCTGGGGCGGCGATCTTATTAGCCGCGAGCAATTCGGCGATTTCGAATTGAAGCTGGAATGGCGCATCTCGGAGGCGGGCAACAGCGGCATCTTCATTCGTGGTGACGAATCGGGAGATCGTATTCACGAAACCGCCATGGAGATGCAGGTACTGGACAATGCCGGGCATTGGGATGGCGATGATCCCGGTCACCGGGCCGGGGCCTATTACGACATGATCGCCCCGGATCACGATACCAGCCGGCCCGTGGGTTACTGGAACCGTGTGCATATCAAGGCCCGCGGGCCGCACGTGGAATTCTGGCTTAACGACCGTATGACGGCAGCGTTTACCCAGGGCTCGGAAGCGTGGCTCGCCCTGTACCGGGCCAGCAAATTTGCCGACCGGGAAGCGTATGGCAGCCTGTTACGGGGCCATATCGGATTGCAGGATCACTGGGACAAGGTCTGGTACCGGAACATCCGTATCCGCGAATACTAGTGCCGGTCGCTGAGCTGGAAGTCCGCCATGACCAGCCTGCGGTGGTCTGCGATATACGTGCGGGCGTCGTAGGGATAGAGTGAACTGATGCGGCCGTCCTCACGCTTGTACCAGCTGCTGCAGCTGCCCGCCCAGACGGTTCCCTGCAGTGCCCGCTGGATGTCCTCGTTGTAGCGCTGGAGCGCGTGCTGCTTCACCTCGATCAGGCGACTCCTGCCGGCGGCGGCAATGGCCTGCAGGATCAATTCCATCTGCGCCTCGATCATCAGCACGATAGAAGTGGTGCCGACCCCGGTGTTGGGTCCGGTGGTGAAATAAAAATTGGGAAACCCCGGTACAAAGCCGCCCTTGTAGGCTGCGGGCAGGTCAGCCCAGGCGTCGCAGAGAGCAAGGCCGCCGACGCCGGTAACCGGGGTCCGGCGCATGTGTTCCTCCAGGTCGAAGCCGGTGGCGAACACCAGGATGTCGGCGGGGAGGTAGCGCCCGTCCGCGGTGTGCAGGCCGCCCGTATCGATGCGATCGATGGGACTCGTGCGCAGCTTAACGTGCGACAGATTCAGCGCCGGGAGAAAATTATCCGCACTCAGGATGCGTTTGCAGCCCAGCGGATAGGCCGGGATCATGGCCTCGCGGGTGGCCGAATCGATCAGGACGGTTCGCATGTGGCTTCGCAGCATGCGCTCCACCCGCGACCGCCAGCGGGAACGTTTCTTGCTGCGCACGATCGGGTAGAGCAGCCATTCGCCGCGCAGGAACAGGTAACGCCGGTACAGGCGGTTGAGCCAGGGCCAGCGCGCAAAACGCCTTCTTTCCAGCGCGCTGAACTCACGGTCGCCGCGTGGCGCGATGTAGTTCGGTGTGCGCTGGTAGACATCGACCGAGGCCGCCACTTTAGCCAGCTCCGGGACCAGTTGAATGGCGCTGGCGGCGCTGCCGATAACGGCCACGCGCCTGTTGCTGAAGTCTACCGAGTGATCCCACTCTGCCGAGTGCATGGCCGGGCCGTTGAAACTGTCCCGTCCGGGGATATCAGGATAAACCGGCCGGTGCAGGCCACCACCGGCAAAAATCACATGGCGGGCGGCGCTAATCCCCGCCGGCGTGGTGACCAGCCATAACTCCCGGTCCTGGTCGAACTCGCAGTGCTCGACCGGGGCGTTGAGCCGGATACGGTCCAGGACGCCGTATTTTCGGGCGCAATGCTCGATATAGGCCTGTATTTCCGGTTGCGGAGAGTATTTGCGGCTCCAGTCGGGGTTCGGTTCAAACGAATAGCAGTACAGGTGAGAGGCGATGTCGCAAGCCGCGCCGGGGTAGGTGTTGTACCACCAGGTGCCGCCGATGCCGGCGGCTTTTTCGAACACCAGGAAATTATCGGTACCCTGTTGGCTCAGTTTGATGGCGGCGCAGACTCCGGCAAACCCGGCCCCGACCACGATCACATCGAAGGTGGCAGTGCCAGCTCGCGAATCCGCGCTCACCGGCCCCGCATCTCAGGTAGTGATGATCAGACGCAGGGCCTGCAACTGCAGGTTTGCGTGTTGAATATGAACGGCGCACTCTTCGATGCGGTATCGCAGGTGCGCTATTTCCTCTTCCCTGATCGAGCGATTGACCTCGCGCAGGGCCGTCAGTCGCTCCAGTTCGGATCCCAGTGACTGCCGCATCAGCTGTTCCGCCTCCGCCAGTATGCTCCCCAGGCTTTGCTGGGCGCGCTCTGAAGCGGAGCGCATTTTGGCCTCCACCTCGTTGTGAACCTGCTTGATAATAGCCAGTGCGGTAGGCTTGTTTACCTTCTCCACCAGCTCGTTGAGCCGGCTGTGGGGAACCAGTTCGGCCAGGTCCTTGCCGCGGGCGTCCACCAACAGGCGCAAGGGGGACAAGGGCAGGAAGCGTTCCACCTGCAGTTCCCGGGGCGCCACGCAATTGACCGTGTAGAGTGCCTCCAGCAGCATGGTGCCGGCGGGTATGCCACGCAGTTTCAGCGTTCCGATGGCCGCGTTACCCAACTCCGTGGAGTAAACCATGTCCATCGACTCTGAGATCATGGGGTGTTCCCAGCTGAGAAACTCCATGTCCTCCCGTGCCAGGGCCCGTGACCGGCTGAAGGTGACCGTATTACCTTCTTCCCGCAGGCCGGGAAAGTGGCCGGTCAGCATGTGATCCGTCGGGCGCAGGACCAGGGCATCCTCCGAGTGAAACTCGTGGTCGACGCCGTAGGCCTCGCACAGGGCTTCGAGGTAGTTCGGCAGTGCTTCACCGCTTTCCAGTTCCTCGATGGCCGCAATGACCTGTTGTGCGACAGCCGGCTTGCAGGAGTTTTTCTCCAGCAGGCGATCCCGGCCCTCGCGCAACTCGCGCCGGGTATCGGCGGTAAAGCTGGCGGTGTCCACGAGCAGTTGTTCGAAGTTTTCATCGCCTTCCCGCAATTGCGGCAACAGTCGCTCGCGAAACGTCTCGAAGATCATGTACCCGGCGGAACAGCTGTCGTGAAACAGGTTAAGGCCCCGGTCGTACCAGTCCAGCAGGCGCTGCTGCGCGGTATTCTCGAGGTAGGGTACGTGGATTTGCACGTCCTCCTGTTGGCCGATCCGGTCGAGGCGGCCGATACGCTGCTCCAGCAGGTCGGGATTCAGCGGCAGGTCGAACAGCACCAGGTGGTGAGCGAACTGGAAATTCCTGCCCTCGCTGCCGATCTCGGAACAGACCAGGGTCTGGGCACCGCCATGTTCGTCGGCGAAGTAGGCCGCGGCGCGATCGCGCTCGATGATGGAAAGGCCCTCATGGAAGGCGGCGGATCGAATGCCGGCCCGGAGGTGGAGGTGATGCTCCAGCGCCACCGCGGTGCGGGCAGATGCGCAAATGATCAGCACCCGGGCCGGACGCAGGCTCTTGAGTTGCCGTTCCAGCCATTCAACCCGCGGGTCAAAATCCAGCCAGGCGTCATCGTGGTAGGGTTGCTCCGGGTGCAGCAATTCATCCAGCGTGCCGCTGGCGTGGCGGTAGGCGTCAGGCGCGGGCAATGGGTGTCGATGCAGTACCCGCTCAGGGAAGCCCCGGATGGCGGCGCGGGTGTTGCGAAACAAGACCCTGCCGGTTCCGTGCCGGTCCAGAATCTGCTCAATCAACTGTGCCGCTGGAGTCGCCGGATCCAGGTCGTCTGGCAGCTGGTCCGGCGTATTGCCCGCCTCGATAGCCTCCACCAGTTCGCTCCAGCGGTGATACTCCCGCTCTTCTTCGCGGAAGGCCGCAAGGTCGTGAAAACGCGCCGGGTCCAACAGCCGCAAGCGGGCGAAATGGCTTGCCTGGCCGATCTGTTCCGGGGTGGCGGTCAGCAACAGCAGTCCCGCGCTGACGGCCGCCAGCTGTTCGACGAAGCGGTAATCCTCGCCGGCGCCCTGTTCGCTCCAGTGCAAGTGATGGGCCTCGTCCACGGTGACCAGGTCCCAGGGGGCAGCCAGGGCCAGCTCCTGCAGCAGGGGGTTATCCGGGAACAGCTCCAGCGGGCACAGCACCAGTTGTTCGGTTTCAAACGGATTACCGTCAGACGCACCGGCCAGCCGCTCTGTGTTGAACAGGGCGAAATGCAGGTTGAAGCGGCGCAGCATTTCCACCAACCACTGGTGCAGGAGGCTTTCAGGCACCAGGATCAGTACCCGGTGGGCGCGCCCGGTCATCAGCTGCTGGTGGATGATCATGCCGGCCTCGATGGTCTTACCCAGCCCCACCTCATCCGCGAGCAACACCCGTGGAGCGTATCGAGAGCCTACCTCGTTGGCGATATAAACCTGGTGCGGCAGCAGGCTGGTGCGGCTGCCCAGCAAGCCGCGGGCGGGGGAGCGTTGCAGGCGGTCAAGCTGATTGAAAGTGGCCACGCGCAGGGCAAAATCACTGTTCTTGTCGAAATGACCGTTGAGCAGGCGCTGTTGCGGAGTGGTCAGCTGGACGAAGGCGTCCAGTTCCAGCTCGGATACGGTCATTTCCTGGTCGTGATGGTCCAGCCCGGTGTAGAGCAGCAGGCCCTGTTGCTCCGTGACCCGGGTGACCGCCAGTTCGACGCTGGAAGTGGTGGAGATATGGTCGCCCGCCTTGAACCGCAGGCGGGTCAGGGGCGCGTTGTCAGTCGCGTAGGTGCGCTCCTCGCCCACTGCCGGAAAGCTGACCGTGACGCGGCGCCTTTCCACTTCGACGATCACACCGAGCCCCAACTGGGTGTCGGCGTGGCTGACCCAACGCTGCCCTATCCGGTAGTCCATCAATTCCCGTCAAAAAAAAGTTGTAGGCTGTTGCTATAGACCTGTTTCAGCAAGGGTTCCACCTCGACGTCCAGCACCTCGGCCACTTTTTGCGCAATGAAGGGCAAGTAGAAGGGGGCGTTGGGTTTGCCGCGGTAGGGAACGGGCGTCAGGTAGGGTGCATCGGTTTCCAGCAGCAGCTGTTCCGGAGGTGTCATTGCCACGACCTCGCGCACGTTGTCAGCACGGTTGAATGTGGCGATACCGTTGAAACCGAGCAAGAAACCCTCTGACAGGCAGAATGCCGCCAGCTCAAGGCTGGATGTGAAGCTGTGAATGACCCCCTTGCGCGGTAGTGATCTGCTGAAATTGGCGAGAATGGCGCGGGTATCCTCGTCTGCCTCGCGAGTGTGGATGACGACCGGCAGGCCGCAGTCGACGGCGAGTTGTAACTGGCGTTCAAATACCTTGCGTTGAACTTTCCTGTCAGCGTGATCGTAGTAGTAGTCCAGGCCGATCTCGCCAACTGCCAGCACCCGCTCATCGGCCAGGCCCGCCACGATCGACTCCTCGACGCCGGGATCGTACGTCTCCGCCTCGTGCGGGTGAATGCCCTGGGTGGCCCAGACCAGGTTTGACCGTGCGGCCAACTCCCGCACCTTGCCGAGGTTGCCAGGAGAGACCGCGATGGTGATGATGCGCTCGATTCCCACCTCGCGGCTGCGCGCCAGGGTGGTGTCGAACTCGTCAGCCTCCAGGTAATCGAGATGGCAATGGGTCTCGATCAGTGGTGTGAGAAAACGAGGAATGTCGGGTCGTTTGCGCTGGCTCATGGCTGGAACAATTCAAATCTGATCGGCCTGAGGCCGGAGCCGCACTAGTATGCCACAGTGTCCCCGGCACTGCGCAGTGAATCCAGGGCCTCGACGATCTGTGACCAGAACCACTGGTGCGGGGCGGAGCGGGCAGTGCGCTGGTGCGCAACCAGGGCATAATTGATCCGGAACCTCTCGGCCCCGGGCAGGGGTAGCGCGACAATGCCGGAATTGGTCGCGGTATTCTCCAGCAGGTTGACCGGGGCGGTCATGTAGTAGTCGGTATTGCGCAGGACTTCCAGCGCGGTCAGCAGGTGGGAGGTCTCGAAGTAGCCCTGTACCAACGCCTGGTCGGGGATGATCAACTCGGAGTCCCGGGTCAGGTTCAACTGGTCCAGGTCCGGAATGTACAGTCGAATGACCGGATAGTTTTCCAGGGCCCCGCCATCCGGGCCCTCCCGAGTCAGGGGGTGATTCTCACGAACCAGTAACACCGGGTGGGTGGTGCCGACTGAGAGGTATCGAAAAGCGTCGCCGTAGTGATGCTGCTCCAGCTGGATGGCGAAATCCAGGTTGCCGTTGGCCAGCTGTTCCAGCTGGTTTTCCACCCGGGTGATGGTGCGTAATCCCAGCCGGGGGGCGCGCTGGTGCAGGCGCTGCACCAATTGCGGCAGCAGGGCGGCCCCGACGAACTCGGACAGTGCCAGGGTAATTTCACCCTCGTAGCGAGCGGGATCAAAGCGACTCTCGCCGATCATCTGCTCGATGTCGGCCAGCACGGTGCTGAGTTGGCTCTCGAGCGCCTCTGCCCGGGGGGTTGGCTGCATGCCGTGACTGCTGCGAGTGAACAGGGGATCGTCGAACATCAGCCGCAAGCGGGACAGGGTTTTGCTCATGGCGGGCTGGGTGATATGCAGCCGCTCCGCCGCGCGGGTCACGCTCCGCTCTTCCAGCAGAATTTTCAGTGACATCAATAAGTTGAGGTCACTTTTGAGAATCTCTCGAGATAACATGGCGCAGTGTTATGAATTCAGTTCATGCAAAACATGACAATAATACATTATATGTATATCGGTATCAGCCCTATCATGTGTGCAACTCATACATGAGCTGCGACAGGCAGCTGGCGGAGTCGACTGACCCGCCGATGGGACAACCATCCAGGTCCACAGAGTATTTATAAACCCGCCTCACGGCGGGTTTTTTTATTTCGGGGACAGTTCACTTATCTCCCGAAGGCGAAGGAGAAAAAAGTAAACTGTCCCCGTCCTTCTGCGTGATCAGTATCCGGACGGTCAGCTGGCTTTTGCTTTAGGCGCATCACCCTGGAGCTTGGGTACCACCTTCAGGTCGGGCCGCCGCTTGACCCGGGGCCTGGCGGGGGATTTCTTCTTTGTCGCTCCGGCTTTCTTTGTCACCGGGGCTTTTTTCTTCACGCCGGATTTTGCCCTGGTGGTGGCGCTGGTCCGGGCCTTGGCTTTGGCTTTGGCCTTGCTGCCCGACTTGCCGGCAGCTTTGGTCCTGGTGGCCTTCGCGGGCGCTACGCGCTTGCGTCGGGTCTTGTCGACCCGGGTCTTCGCGCCCTTTTTTCCTTTCGGCTTGCCGATGCTGGCTGCCGCTTCAGAGAGCTCCTCGTAGGACGAGACCAGGCAGTCGTGGTAAAACTCGGGGTCGGGCATGATGTCGCGATCAGCCAGTACGGACAGGGTAATCTTCCCCGCGTAGCTGAATACCGCGTGGAATATCCCCATCCCGGGCGTCAAAACACCGGCAGCATAGTAGTCGACCAACTTGGCACCGGCACAGTACAGGGGAAAGTTGGGACCGGGTACGTTGGTGATCACGGTGGAGATATTCAGGGGGATGAAGCGACCCAACTGGTTCCTTGACCACACGCCGGCGACGGTTTTGGCCACGACCGGAGAAAAGGCGCCGGCCAGCTGCAGCACGTCGACCAGGGGACTGACCTCGCCATCCTTTTTCGCGATATCCGCCGATTCCTGCACCGCCATCAGCCGCTCCAGGGGATCGTCGATATCTGTGTGCAGTGAGCAGTAGGCTGAGCCCACCTGGTTGTTGGCGTCGGTTTCGCCGCGGCGGGTACGCATATTGAGCGGGATGCCGGCTGCCAGAGAACCCTCCACCTTTTCACCTCTGGCGTCCATGTACCGGCGCAGGGCACCGCTCACCACGGTGAGCGCCACGTCGTTGATGGTGACGCCGGCAGCATCCTTGATATCCTTGAAGCCCTGCAGCGGGAACTCGGCAGCATCAAATACCCGATGGGGTCCCACGGGTTTGTTGAAAATGGTTTTTGGCGCGGTAACGTCCGGTGCCGGGATTTCATCGCGGGCGATATCCAGCAGGTATTTGCCCAGCGCACCCACGTTGCGCAGGGTGCCGCGGGCCAGACTGAAACCGTTTTTCACGCCGTTGACCGTGGCTTTGCTCAACAGTTCGGCGGTTGAGGGCTGCGTATCGACCAGTCGCGGTTCGTTATCAGGCGTCTCTTCCTGTGGATTGGGAGTCAGGTCGTGCAGCAGGGCCATGAAGGACTGGCCTCCGGCGCCGTCTACCAGGGCGTGGTGCATCTTGGTGTAAACCGCGAAACAGCCCTTGGGCAGGTTGGGGATATTATCCAGTCCCTCGATGATATAGGCCTCCCACAGAGGGCGGGACAGATCCAGCGGGCGGGCATGCAGGCGTGCAACCTGGATGCAGAGCTGGCGCCAGTCTCCGGGTTCGGGCAAGGCAATATGGCGCAGGTGGAACTCGACGTCGAAGTTTGCGTCCTTCACCCAGTAGGGCCGGTCCAGGCCTCCGGGAACTTCGACCAGCCGGGTACGAAACAGGGGATTCTTGTTCAGACGCCGTTCAAAGCTGGAAATCACCTGCTTGAAGCGAACAAAGCCATCCGGGGCGGTAGACGGGTCGTAAATCCCCAGACCACCAACGTGTTGCGGTGTGTTGGTCTGTTCCAGGTTGATGAAGGCAGCGTCCAGTATTCCGAGTTGTTTCATTTTACGTGACCATCTCTGGCGGCAGTGCATGTCAGGCCGGGTTGCGACCGGGCTGTTGGCGAACAGGTTGTCTCGAGCTTCGTACTAGCGCCCGTCACCTTGCCAGTGGTGCCGCTGATTACAGGTGAGTGAACGGGAGCGCCGTTATATCATTACACACCCGTGGAAACCAGTGGATCGATCGTTTTTTGTCCAGGCTCTTGAATAGTTGCACCGCCACCAGCCCGTTGCTGTTGCTGTTCCTGCTGGCCTGGCCGGTCTGCCCCGCCCTGGCCGCCGCCAGAGCAGAGAATTATGGCGAGGTGCTGGTGCGCACCGAGGCGGAGTGGCCCGACGGCCGCGCCCGGATGGATCAGCCTGAGATGGCCGGCGTGCTGGGCGAAACCGAGGTGCAGCAACTACAGCAGTCGCTGGCTGAGGCCGAGCGTCGGGGTGGGCCCTATGCCGACCCGCTCACCGAACCCCTCTGGAGTCTCGGCAGGCATTTTCTTGGACTGGGGGATTACGCCCAGGCGCTGAGTTATTACTCCCGCGCCCTGCAGATCATCCGGGTGAACGACGGTCTCTACAACGAGAGGCAGATGCCCCTGGTGCGGGAGATTTTGCAGTTATACCGCGCGACGGGCGACTGGCGGGCGCTGGATGACCGCTACGACTATTTTTTCAGGCTGTACGGCAGTGGCCAGCCGCCCTACACCGAGCTGCGCCTTCGCGCCACGGTGGAGTATTTGCGTTGGCAGCGGGAGGCATACCGTACGGACGTGGTACCCGGTGGCGAGAATCGCCTGCTGCACGTCTACCAGTTGAACAAGCGCCTGCTGGAGCAGATGGAGACCGCGACAGAGGTGCCCTGGGCCTGGCATCGGGAACTGGTAATGAGCCAGATTCGCAACCTGTACCTGATCCAGTCCCTGGCCGAACCGGCAAGCGAAGCCTACCTGGCGGCGCTGCCGAAGGGCGTGATCAGTACGCCGCTGGAGCGACAGTTGGACCCGCAGCAACAGCGGTTGCAGGAGTTGAACCGCAGCGGTGTAGTCCGGGGGCGAAGCCTGCTGCAGGCATTCATGGCCCGCTCCAGTCGGCGCCCGGCTCGGGAACTGGCGCGCCTGCATCTCGAACTGGGTGACTGGTACCAGTGGAACGGACATCACAGTTCGGCTATGGAGTCCTATCGCCAGGCCATCTCCCTGCTGGAGCAGGAGGGTGATGAGGAGACCATCGGGGACTGGTTCGGTGAACCGGTGGAGTTGCCTGACAACGGGGCTTTCTGGCAGGAAAACGGGCCTGAAAAGGGGCAGGTGGCCCAGGCGGTGTTCGACGTGTCGGCCGGCGGTCGCCCCCGGGATATCAGGATCAGCGGCAACCCGGGAAGCAGCAGGCTCAGGCGCCACCTGATGGCGGTGCGGTTCCGCCCGGCGGTCAACGCGGGGGAGGCCCGCGAGACACTGGGCTTGCGTCGGGAATACCTGCTGAACCCGCGCTAGTTGCCTCGATTAGTCAGGCGTTCTCTATCACCAGCAGGGCTCCCCTAGCCTCGACGCTGCCGCGCGTGCGCCAATCCACCAGCTCGGCAGCGTGGCGATCAATGCAGCTCTCGGCCATCTCCAGGAACGGTGCCCGCTCGGGGTCGGCAATAAGAATGTGCTTTACCCCGGCCTTGATTGCGCGGTTGATCAACCGGTACACGACGTCAGCCAGTTCGTCCCAGAAACAGATGTCGGCGGCGATCAGCATGTCGTATTGCTGCAGTTCCCGGGTGCTGATCTTTTCGAAGCGCCTGACCAGGGTGCGGGTCGTCACCCCGTTAAGGGCGGCGACTGCATTCAGGTAGGGGAATACGTCGGGGTCTGCATCCACCGAGGTGACCCTCGCATCAAAGTGTTTTGCGCACCAGATACCCGCAATGCCCCAGCCGCAGCCCACGTCCAGCACCCGGTGATGGTATTCGGGCGGGTTTTTCTGCAGGTAATCGATAAGCAGGCAGCTGGACTTCCACAGCTTGTTGCCGTGGATACTGGGGCTGGCGCCACTGCGGCGTACCCGGCGAATGGCGGGGTGAGCGGAGGTGGGCATGAGCACGCTGCGAAAGCGTCGCTCCGTGCGGGGTTTTTTCTTTGCTGTCACGAGCCGTCCTTGCTTGCCGGGGTGAGCCAGATGGGCGAGGACCAGGCTCGCTCCTGTATGGTGGGACTGTAGAACGGTTCCTGTTCGGGGTCCAGGCAACAGCGCCCGAACACGTCGCCGATCGCTCCCTGCTCCTGCAGCCGCGCTGTCTGCTGTGCGGCCCGTGCCTCGCAATCCGCCGAGAAGGGGTTGACGCCCGCTGCCTGGCACTGCCGCGTGCTCCAGCGGCAGCTCGGATTTTCCAGTACCCGTAAATAATAGAACGCCGCCTCGTCCGCGTGATAATCGGGGTCGTGCCAGACGGTACACAATTGCCGGTGGCCGCTACCCGTGGTCGCGCAGCTCTGTGGGTCGACCCCGGCCCCGTTGTCGGCGCTGCCGGCCACGTCATATACCCGCTCGTGCGTTTCGCCGGCCGAATCCAGCCAGCCCTTGATAACCTGCACCCGCTGCAGGTCAGTGCCCGGGTGTCCCGGAGTGCCGGGATCCGCGGCTGCGCTGACCAGGAAGCCAGGGGAGGAGGGCGGAGCAGCCAGCTCCGCCCCCATGGGTACACCGCCACGGTACGCTTTTTCCAGCATCTCCGGGTCCTGGCACAGCGCTTTCGGGTAATCCTTTCCGGCAAAAAAACGTAACAGCGGACGGGTGCCACTGGTGGCGTAGGTCTCCCTGGCCTTCATCGCCGCAAAAATCGCGTCGCGCGAGTTTTCCTCGGCCCATACCACCGCCAGCCCGCCGGGATTATCGAAGAAATGATCCTGCACGTTGCGGTATCCGGAATCCCGTCGCCCCAGGTGTCCAAGGTAGTTGTCTTCCTCCGCTCCCCCGGGGGTCGCGCTGTGGGTGTCGGTACTGCCGATAAAGCCGAGCCGAAAAGGGTTGATGCCCGCTGATCGCCCCAATGCCAGCCCGTCCTTAAGGACGTTGCGCACCATATTGCGTCGCCCGAACTCGTCTACCGAAACGGGCTTGCCGGTTTCCGCCCGCATTTCGCCGAAAACGGTGCCCAGCATGGACAGGTTGTCGGACGGAGCCTGCTCGAAATCACAGAGTTCATCCTCCGTGGCGACGCCGCGACCGAGCAGGCGATCGAAACGACACTCGCTGGCTGCCTTGTGTTGTACCAGTTCTACCAGGGGTTCAAAAAACAGCCGGTCCCGGGCCTGCAGATCGTCAACCGGGTCGGGAAACATCAGGCCCCGGCTCAAGTTCGGGTTGTGGGGGATGGCGATGACATCACAGCCCTGCTCGCCTTCGATACATTCGCGGCGCAGGCGGGACCACAATTCAGGAAAATTTCGGGAACCGGTGTCGTAGGTCGAAATCGCGGTCTCCGTGACCCGTTCGTTGCGAAAAATAACGTTGCGGTGCAGGTTCGCATAGTTGGGTGCATCGGTATATTCGTAACCGATGAAGGTGGTGAATTCGCAGTTGGCACTGCGGTCGTAGTGGTCTTCAGCCGCAGCCTGTATGCGTTGCCAGGCGCGCTTGTGTGCCTCGTCGCAATTGCCCAGGGAGCAGACCAGGGATACATCCTTCTGGTCCGAGTCGCCGACCACGCCGAGATTTACCCAGTAATCCGCAGCCAACAGCTGAATGTAGAAGCTTTCCGAGCGGGTCGCGATGCAGGCGGGAAACCAATAGGTCTGAAAACTGCTGTTCTCCGTACAAAGGTTTACAGGACCGAGAAACTCGGCGTGGTCGGTGACGGCGGTGAAGTCCAGTGGACGTTGCAGCCGGGCTTCGACCACCTGGTTGCTGTCGGCGTCAGATAGCGTAATGGCCTCGCCTTTGGCGTAGCGATAGGCGGCCCAGGGATCGTTGCGCTGACTGGAAACATAGCTGTCGAAGGAGTAGCTGGTATGGACATGCAGGTCACCGAACAGGGGTCGTTTGGTCGGGGTATATTCCCGGCAGGGCGTGCGCCGTTCGGTTCGGTCAAAAGGGTCGGCCTGTGCGAAGGCCGCGGAATAGCCCAGCAATACGGCGCAAAACCCTGCAACCAGCGCGGTTTTTGGGCTGTATGTGGCCCTGCAATGTTTCATAATTTACTTCCCCGTGGCGCGGATAGCGGTATATTGTGTCACTGGTGATCCCGCAAGAATAGGAGTTAGCATGAGTTCGGTCGAACGACATGTTGAACTGCTGGAGAAGAATAAGCCACGGCAGGAACGCGCCAAGCGTACCTACGAGGCCATTCTGAACTCGGCGGCGGAATTATTGGTTGAGGTTGGCGTGGAGCGGATTTCCACCAACCTTATCGCCGAACGGGCAGGCATCACCGTGCCCGCCCTGTATCGATACTTTCCCAACAAGTACGCGGTGCTGAATGCGCTGGGCGCACTCCTGATGGACCGCCAGAACAAGGTGAGTGAGCAGTGGTTCAACACCCACCTGGAGGCCGGTGATCCCGAGGCCATGCTGGGCGATGTGTACGAACTGCTCCGTCTCACCTACGAGGTGACGGTAGAACAACACGGGGGGCTGGAGATACTGCAGGCGCTTCGGGCAGTGGCGCCCCTGCGTGATCTGCGCCTGACGTCCCACCGGCTGGTGGCGGAACAGTTTGCCGCGGCCATTGCCGAGTTCATTGGTTCAGACAGTGCCGATGCACTGCAGCTTCAGGCCCGCCTGTCCGTGGATATGGGGTACGCGATGGTGGAGATGGCACTGGAAGACGAGGGCGTCCACGCAGAAGAGATCCTGCGCGAGGGGGCGGCCATGATCCACGCCTACTGGCTGGCCCTGCTGGCGCGGCTGTAGCTCGCTTTACAGCGGCTCCACGTCCTCGGCCTGCGGGCCCTTGTCGCTCTGTGCGACCACGTAAGAAACAGCCTGGCCATCCCGCAGGCCGCGGCGCCCTTCACCGCGGATCGAGCGAAAATGAACGAAAATCTCCTCGCCATTGTCGCGAATGATGAAACCGAATCCCTTGGTGCCATTGAACCATTTGACTGTGCCGGTCTCCCGTTCGCCAGACGGCTCCCCGTGGCCGCTGTGCCGTTCCTCGCTGCTGTCCTCAACGGTGGTGCCGGCGGCGGCGCGATTGCGGTGGGTGGCGAGAACCGTAATCAGGGTAGCGGCGGCAAAGGCCAGCAGCAGGAACGGATCGAAGGGTTTGCCAGTGGTGGAGTAGGTGGTCAGGCTGGAGGCAATCAGCGCAATAACCACGGCAATGGAAAACTTGGCTAGTAAAGACATCTTCGGGGTACCTTTATTGTGGCTAAAGCCTGCCCGGCATACGGACAAGGCGTATCAAAATCAACATAACAGACGCTGCCTGCCGCTGCTTCCCGGAGGCATGTGCGCAACAGTGTCGGCCTGGCGTTGGTGCGTGGAGGTTTGTTGCCTGACCCCTGCGCCGCCGCGGTACGCTAAAGTTTCAGCACATCTTCCGCTTGCAGGCCCTTGGGTCCTTCTACCAGTTTGAACTCCACTTCCTGCCCTTCATTCAGGGTGCGGTAGCCCTCGCCCTGGATGGAACGGAAGTGTACGAACACGTCATCGTCACACGCTTCCCTGGTGATGAAGCCAAATCCCTTGGCATTGTTGAACCACTTTACCGTGCCGTTTACACGCTCACTCATACCACTTTCCTCGGTGTTGCCGTCTTGCTTTTATTATGCTCGACCGCCCGATCGGGGCGGCAGAGACTTGAAACCTTTTCAACCGAGGCCGTTACATTTGCCGGATGCGTTGCTCCTGCTCCTGTAACTTTGCCAGTGCCTGCTGCTGCGCCTGTAATTTATCTCTCTCTTTGGCGACCACCTCAGCAGGTGCTTTCTCCACAAACGAGGCGTTGTTCAGTTTGCCCTCTATGCGGGCGACCTCCTTGTGCAATTTTTCTGTCTCTCGGCCGAGTCGCTCCAGTTCCGCGTCCCGGTCAATCAGGTCTGCCATCGGGACCAGCACTTCCAGGTCGCCGACGAGTGCGGTAGCCGATACCGGCTCTTCCACGCCGTCCTGCAGCCAGCTGATCTGTTCCAGCCTGGCCAGCTTCCTGAGAAACGGCGCGTTTTGTTCCAGTCTGGATTTATCCTGTTCGCTGCCGTTTTTCAGTAGAACCGTGAGCGCCTTGCCGGGGGGAATGTTCATTTCCCCGCGGATATTCCTTATACCCACGATGACACCTTTGAGCCATTCTATATCCGCGTTCGCGGCGCTGTCCACGGCTTTGTCGTCCGCCGTCGGGTAGGGTTGCAGCATGATGGTCGGCCCGCGCTTGCCTGCCAGGGGGGCGACGGTCTGCCAGATTTCTTCGGTGATAAACGGCATGAAGGGGTGTAACAGGCGCAGGCTTGCCTCCAGCACCCGGATCAGGGTGCGACGGGTTCCCAGCAGCGCCTCGCTGCTTGAGTCCTGGTCCCACAGCACCGGTTTGGACAATTCCAGATACCAGTCGCAGTACTCGTTCCAGATAAACTCGTACAGCGCCTGCGAAGCGTGGTCAAACCGGTAGGCCGCCAATGCGCGCGCGACCTCTGCCTCGGTTTCCTGCAGGCGGCTGATGATCCAGCGATCCGCGAGGCTGAGGCTGTAGTCGGCGCTGCCGTCGGCACCGCAATCCTCGTTTTCACAGTTCATCAGCACGTATCGCGCGGCATTCCAGATTTTGTTGCAGAAATTGCGGAAGCCTTCGATACGGCCGATATCAAACTTGATGTCGCGGCCGGTGGAGGCCAGGGAGTAAAAAGTAAAGCGCAGGGCGTCGGTGCCATAGGCGGCGATGCCGTCGGGAAATTGCTTGCGCGTGGCTGTCTCGATCCTCTTCGCCAGTCGCGGCTGCATCATACCCGCGGTACGCTTTTTCACCAGGGACTCGATATCGATGCCGTCGATAAGGTCGATCGGGTCGAGCACGTTACCCTTGGATTTGGACATTTTCTGGCCTTCCTCGTCCCGGATGAGGCCGGTTACGTAGACCGTGTGGAAGGGCACTTCCTGGCGGAAATGCAGGGTCATCATGATCATCCGGGCGACCCAGAAGAAAATAATGTCAAAGCCGGTCACCAGTACGGAGGAAGGATGGAATATTTTCAGTTCCTCGGTTTCCTCCGGCCAGCCCAGGGTGGAAAAAGTCCACAGGGCGGAGGAGAACCAGGTGTCGAGGACATCGTCGTCCTGGCGCAGGGCGACATCGGCGGCAATACCGTGCTCCTTACGCACAGCCTCCTCCGATGCGCCGACGTAAAAATTGCCGGCGTCGTCGTACCAGGCGGGAATGCGGTGCCCCCACCACAACTGGCGACTGATGCACCAGTCCTGGATCTCGCGCATCCAGCTGAAATACATATTCTCGTAATTCTTCGGTACAAACTGGATAGACCCGTTTTCCACCGCCTCGATCGCGGGGCCGGCCATTGCCCTGGCGTCCACGTACCACTGCCGCGTCAGGTAGGGCTCAATCACCACCCCGGAGCGGTCACCGCGGGGCACCTTCAGGGTGTGGTGCTCGGTTTTCTCCAGCAAACCAAGCGCATCCAGGTCGGCGACAATGCGCTTGCGGGCCTCGAACCGGTCCAGGCCGCGATAGGGCTCGGGCGCCTCGTCGTTGATCGTCGCATCATCGGTGAGCACGTTGATCATCGGCAGGCCGTGACGCACGCCCATTTCGTAGTCGTTGAAATCGTGCGCCGGGGTGATCTTGACGCAACCGGTACCGAATTCGGGGTCGACGTAGTCGTCGGCGATGACCGGGATCTCGCGGCCGGTAAGCGGCAATGCCACCGTCCGGCCGATCAGGTGGGTATACCGCTCGTCCTCCGGGTGCACTGCCACCGCAGTATCCCCCAGCATGGTCTCCGGGCGGGTGGTTGCAACCGTGAGGTGGCCCTCGCCGCCGGCCAGCGGGTAGCTGAAATGCCACAGGTGGCCCTGCTCCTCCTCGGAAATGACCTCCAGATCGGAAATGGCGGTGTGCAGCGCCGGGTCCCAGTTGACCAGTCGCTGGCCGCGATAAATGAGACCCTCTTTATACAGGCGAATGAAGACCTCCTGCACCGCCTCGCTCAGGCCGGGATCCATGGTGAAACGTTCCCGCGACCAGTCCAGCGAAGCGCCAAGGCGCCGTAACTGGCGGGTGATGGTACCGCCGGACTGCTCCTTCCACTCCCAGACTTTCTGCACGAATTCGTCGCGGCCCAGTTCGTGCCGGCTGGTGCCGGCCGCCTCCAACTGCCGCTCCACGACCATCTGGGTGGCGATACCGGCATGATCGGTACCGACCTGCCACAGTGTGTTGTAGCCCCGCATGCGGTGGTAGCGGATCAGGGCGTCCATGATGGCCTCCTGGAAGCCGTGACCCATATGCAGGCTGCCGGTGACATTGGGTGGCGGGATCATGATGCTGTAGGCGCGGTCGCCTCCCTGGGGCGCGAAATAGCCCTGCGCTTCCCACTCTTGATACCAGCGGGTCTCGATCTCGGCAGGTTGGAAGGTTTTGTCCATGTGATGGCTGTCGCAGGCAGTTGAAAGGGGCGCGATTATACGTCTACAGGTCGTGCTTTTCGAGTTGGTAGCCCCGCTTCCGGTAAAAGGTCCAGGACGCCCTGAGGGCCTCAAGACTGGCCTCGTCCTGGGTTACCACCTCGGCCACGCGATTGAAACGGCCAATAAACGGAGGCACCTCGAGTTGGAGGTTGATGAGCAGGTCGTCGTGGTCCTGTGGTTCCTGGCCCCAGCCGATGGCGATGGGGCCTGCGCACTCGCCGCCCACCAGGTCGTGGGGCAGGAAGCTGGCGGGCTGGAAACTCCACAACAGGTCATCAAGCTGCCTGGCCTGGGCCTCGGTCGCCGCATTGATATAGATGCGATGGCCCTGCCCGAAAGCCTTGTTCGCCAGTCGCGCGGCCACACGCAGGCGCTGCTCCTCGCCCGCTGCCTGGACCACGTAAAATCCCACCCGGGTCACAGGCCCGCGCGATCCATCAGGTAGCGGGTCAGCAGCGCCACAGGGCGGCCGGTCGCGCCTTTGGGTGAGTTGTCCCAGGCGGTACCGGCGATGTCCAGGTGGGCCCACTGCTGCTCTTCCGTAAAGTTGGCCAGGAAGCAGGCCGCGGTGATGCTGCCGCCCCCCGGGCCGCCGATGTTGGCCAGGTCGGCGAAGTTGCTTTTTAACTGGCTCTGGTAGTCTTCCCACAGGGGCATGCGCCAGGCGCGGTCGTGGCTCTCTTCACCGGCGCTCAGAAGTTGTTCCGCCAGTTCGTCGTTATTGGCGTACAGGCCACTGGCATGGGAGCCGAGGGCAACCACGCAGGCGCCGGTCAGGGTGGCGACATCGATCATCGACGCGGGCTTGTAGCGCGCGGCATAGGTGAGCGCGTCTGCCAGCACCAGGCGTCCCTCGGCATCGGTGTTGAGCACCTCAATGGTTTTCCCCGACATGCTGGTTACCACATCACCGGGTTTGGTGGCGGTGCCGTCGGGCATGTTTTCCGCCGCTGCGATGACACCGACCACATTGATCGGCAGAGCGAGTTTGGAGGCGGCCACCAGGGTGCCGAACACACTGGCTGCGCCCCCCATGTCGAACTTCATCTCGTCCATTTTGGCGCCGGGCTTGAGGGATATGCCGCCGCTGTCAAATGTAATGCCCTTGCCCACCAGCACGTGGGGCTGGTCCTTTTTCTTGCCGCCGTTGTACTCCAGCAGGATCAGATGCGCCGGTTGTTCGGAGCCCGCGGAGACCGATAACAGGGATCCCATACCCAGTTCGCGCATATTTTTTTCGTTGAGCACCTTGCAGCGCAGCTTGTCCTTGCCCCGCGCCAGGCCGCGCGCGTGCGAGGCCAGGTAGGCCGGCGTGCAGATATTGCCAGGCAGGTTGGCCAGTTCCCGCGCCTCATTGATGCCGTGACCGGTGGCCGCGCCCTGTTCGAGGGCTTTCTTGACGGGGCTGGCGGGGCGTTTGCCGACGCTCACCGCCAGTCGCGACAGTCGGAGCGGGGGTTTGGGCTTGGCCAGCGTGCGGGTGTAGCGATAGGCCTCCGTGATCAGGCTGCGGCCGAGAAAATTGTACAGCCAGTCCTGCTCGGCTTTCTTCAGGCCGAGGTCGCTGGCATATACCAGGGCGTCCCGCGCCTGGGTCGCGTTCAGCGCCCTGTACAGTGTCTGACACAGCTCGCGCGCCGCCTTGCGATCGAATTTGGCTTTTTCTCCGCAACCCAGCAACAGCAGGCGCCGCGCCTTGCCGACGCCGGGTAACAGCAGGGATTCACCGCTTTTGCCGCTGAAATCCCCCAGGTCGAGCGCGGCCTTTATGGCACCGCTACTGGCGCGGTCGAAGGCTGTGGCTACCGGCGGCAGCTTCTTGTCGCTGAAAACCGGCACGAGGGCGCATTGGGTGGTGGCGGAGAGGGGGTCCTGGATCTGGCGTGCGCTGAATGAGATGCTCATTGTAAATCCTTCCTGGTTTGGCCGCCTGCTAGTGTATGATGTGCGGCAGATAAACTGAACCGTCGGCGGCAAGGATTCCCCGCTACAGCATGAAAATTCTCCGGTCCCTGACTCGTGACATCCTCACCCACATGGTGGCGGTCAGCATGGTGTTGCTGGTCATTATTTTCAGCGGCCGCTTCGTCAAGTACCTGGCAGAAGCAGCGGTGGGCGATATTGCCGCAGATATCCTGCTGCCGGTGATGTTTTATAAGCTGCCGGGATTTCTCGAGTTGATCATACCGCTGGGCCTTTTCATCGGCATTCTGATGGCCTACGGCCGACTCTACGTCGAGAGCGAAATGGTGGTGTTGTCCGCCTGCGGCGTCAGTCCCCAGCGCCTGGCCGGCTATACCCTGGTTTCGGCCCTGGTCACTATGGTTATTGTCGCCACGCTCAGCCTGTTCATCACACCCCTGGGCGCCGCGCGATCGGAGGCGCTGCTGGACGACCCCGAATCCTCCCAGGGTCTGCAGTCGCTGGCATCGGGCCGTTTCCAGACCCGCAGGGGTAGCGATATGGTCAGTTATGCCCGGGATATCGATGGCGACAGTGGCGTCATGCGCTCGGTATTCCTGTCCCAGCGCGAGAAGGATGACAAGGGCAGGCCGCAGATGGTGGTGACCGTGGCTGAAGAAGGGGAAATTACCATAGACCCCGAGACCGGCGCGCGATATTTTGAATTGCGCCGCGGCTATCGCTACGCGGGTCAACCCGGGCAGAGGGAATTTGCCATTGCCCGCTTTGAGCGTTTCGGGGAACTGTTGCCAGAACCGGAGGGCGGCATCCGTACCGCGGCGCCTGTGGATGCTCGCAGCACGCGCTTCCTGATGGATTCGCGGCAGGCGGAAGACATCGCCGCCCTGCAGTGGCGCATTTCCCTCCCGCTGATGGTTCCGATAGTGGCAATCATCGCCATGTGCCTGAGTAAAACCGACCATCGGCGGGGACGCTACGTCAAGATGGCGCCTGCCTTCGCCATCTATCTGGCCTACCTGATGATGCTGGCAAATGCCCGCGGTGACGTTGAAGAAGGCGGCGGCGGCCTGCTGGCCGGTGTGTGGCCGGTTCACGCCCTGTTCCTGCTGGTCGCCCTGCTGATGTTGTATGGCCCGTCGCTGGTAGCAGCCTACCGCCACCGGAAGAATATCCGTGAACAAGCTCGATAACTACATTGCGCGCACAGTGTTGGCGGCCATTATGCTGGTGCTGCTGATTATTGTCGGGCTGGACGCGGTAACGGAATTTATCGACGAGTCAGAGGACGTGACTGAAACCTACGGTTTTGCCCAGGTGACCTATTACGTTTTGCTGACCTTGCCCGACCGGGTCTACGAGTTTGTGCCTCCCTCGGCCCTGGTGGGCTGCATGGTAGGCCTGGGTACCCTTGCCAGTTCCTCGGAACTGGTCATCATGCGCGCCGCCGGTGTCTCTACCGCCCGCCTGACCTGGATCGCGATGAAGCCCGCCTTCCTGGTCGCCGCGCTGGGATTCCTGGTGGGCGAATACGTTGCTCCCAGGGCAGAGCAGTATGCCGAAACCTATCGCGCACTGGCGCTGAATCCCCAGGAAAATTTCAGCACCGAACAGGGACTCTGGAAACGGGAGGGTGACACTTTCCTGAATTTCAACGCGGTGGAGGCGAACGGCGTGGCTCACGGCCTGACCCTGCTGCAATTCAACAGCCAGAATCAGTTGCAGTCGGCGCTGCGCGCCAACAGCGCCAGGTTTGAGGGCGATCACTGGATAATGGAAAAGGTCCTGCAGACCGATTTTTCCAGTTGGGAGACCACCCGCAAGCGCTACGCCACACTGCGCTGGGATACCGCCATCACGCCGGAACTGCTGGCCATGGAGATAGTGGATGCCGATCGGCTGTCGCTGTCTGACCTGTATCGTTACAGCAACTACCTGGATCGCCAGGGCCTGGATTCGGATGACTATCAGTTGGCCCTGTGGAAGAAACTGTTGCAACCTGCGGCCATCGGTGGCCTGGTCCTGGTGGCGATATCGTTTATTTTCGGTCCCCTGCGGGAAGGGACCATGGGTTTCAGGATTTTTGCCGGGGTCGTGGTCGGGATCGCCTTCCGAACCAGTCAGGACCTGCTCGGCCCCGCCAGCCTGGTATTCGGTTTTTCGCCACTGTACGCCGCGCTGACGCCCATTGTCATCTGCCTGCTGGTCGGATTCCTGCTACTGGGCAGAGCCCGTTAACCTTGCCCTTTTTTCGGCAGGAGTACCAGGCGCGTCCCGCTCCAGCGGTCGTGCCAGTAGCGCCCTTCCCGGTCAAACAGGCACCACCAGTATCCCGCACCCAGGCAGGCCGCCGAGACGACCGCGCCCAGACAGCGCCGGAGGCACTGCGCCAGGCTGACCCGCTCGCCGCGATCGCTCACCAGTTGGATTCGCCAGGCCTGCATGCCCAGGGTCTGTCCCTTTTTTCGCCAGAAAGCGCTGAAGAACGCCATCACACACAGCAGGGCAATCAGTTGCACCACATGCGGATTCAACACAGGGTCGGCATTACCCTGTAACACAGTTAACAGAAAAAGGCCCGCCGCCACACTGAGCATGATGAGTGGCAGTACCAGCAGGATGTCATATATCAGTGCCGCTAGTCGCCGCGGCAGCCCCGGCGAGATTGTTGTGGGGGTGTCAGTCATGGCCCGCAGTTTAGCACCGCCCTTATCCGCGGGGCCAAGCATTACCAATTTGTAAAGGCCCGGTCGAGTCCTGCGTGGTACAGTTTGCAGCCTTGACGGATAGGACCATGATCGTACTACTGGTAGAAGATGACCCCTCGGTGGGAGAATTTATCGTCGCGGAGCTGGGCGCAGCTGGCCATCGCTGTGAGCATGTCGGTGACGGCATCGAAGGTCTGGAACGGGCGCAGCAGGGTGAGTTCGACGTGCTCATCATCGACCGGATGCTGCCCGGGCTGGACGGGATCAGCCTGGTCAAGCAGCTGCGTGCCAGTGACAGGCAGACGCCGGTGTTGTTTCTCAGTGCCCTGGGCGCGGTGGATGACCGGGTCCAGGGCCTGCAGAGCGGCGGCGACGATTACCTGGTAAAACCGTTTTCACCGGAGGAATTGCTGGCACGGCTGGAGGCGCTGTGCCGGCGCAGCGTGGCAGCTGATACCCCGTTACGACTGGAAGTGGCTGATCTGCGTATGGACCTGTTGACCCAGGAAGTCAGCAGGGCAGGCCAGGCGATCAACCTGCAGCCGCGCGAGTACAAGTTGCTCGAATACCTGATGCGCAACGCGGGACAGGTTGTTACCCGGGCCATGCTGCTGGAGCAGGTGTGGGGATACCACTTCGACCCCCAGACCAACGTGATCGACGTGCACATTTCCAGATTGCGCCAGAAACTGGACCGGGATTTCGACAGGGCGCTGTTGCATACCGTGCGGGGTGCGGGTTACCGTCTCGGCCCTCCATCAGCCGAAGAGCCCTGAGCGGGACTGGCCCCCATGCAGGTTCGGCAGGTCGTCGGCAGTCTGACTTTCCGCTACATCGCCAAGTACGTGGTGGTGCTCAGTGCCTCGGTATTCGTCCTGCAACTGGTGTTTTACGGGCTCTATTCCAGTAGTTACTTTCGCCAGTTGTCTGCCAGTATCGTGGAAGAGTTGGAGACCCTGCAGGTGGTTTACCGGGGGCAGTCCCTCGAAGGTGTAGCGCAGTATATCGACGACCAGCGTATGCGGCCCTCGGTACGTCGCTTCTACTACCTGGTCACCGCTCCTGACGGGAACAAGGTGGCGGGTGACCTGCCGCATCATCCCCGCTATCGCGAATTCAACCAGGGCTGGCTGGGTTTCCAGATGGCCATGCTGTCCTGGGGCAAGGAAGTGGACGTGGACTTCCTGGCCAGGCCCCTGTCGCTGGGAGACGGGTACCAGGCCATCGTGGCCAGGAACTACCAGGATGTGCTGGAACGCACCACACTGGTTATCGAAACCCTGTTCCGCAGCATGATTGCGACCGTGATTCTGGGCGTGGTGGCGGGCTTCTTAAGCGCTTCGCGCAGCCTGGCACAGATAGAGCGCCTGAACGTTGAGCTGTCCCGCATCATTCGCAGTAATCCACAGGCACGGCTGGATACTACAGGCGAGAAGGGCTATTTCCGGGAGCAGGCAGTCATTATCAATGACATGCTGGACCAGATGGAATCCCTGATGCAGGGTGTCCGAAATGTCTCTGACAATATCGCTCACGATCTGCGTACGCCACTGACCCGCATGCGTAACAGGTTGAGTCACCTGCGCGCGAGCCTGCCCGAGCAGGAAAAAGCGCAGGTCGGCGAGCTGCTGGAGGAGTGCGATGACCTGCTGGCCACCTTCAATGCGCTGTTGCGCATCTCGACCCTGGAGTACGGGGGGCAGACCGGGGTGGATTCCGAGGTGCAGCTTTCGCAGCTGCTGGAAGACGTGATCGAGTTGTACGAACCCCTGGCCAATGACAAGCAAATTCAGCTCAGTGCCAGTATTGCCCCGGGGCAAACCTGCCGCGGGGAGGCAGACCTGCTGTTCCAGATGTTCGCCAACCTGCTCGATAACGCGATCAAGTACACGCCGGAACAGGGCAGGATTTCCGTCAGCCTGGGTGCAGCGGAGCCGGGAAGCCGCCACACGGTGATTTTCGGAGATTCGGGTCCGGGAATACCGGCCGCCGAGCGCAAGAACGTTTTCCGGCGTTTCTACCGGCTTGAATCAAGCCGTGGAGAGCAACCGGGTAACGGTCTGGGTCTCAGCCTGGCGCAGGCCATCGCCCGTCGCCATGGCGGCACCCTGGAGCTGGGGAGTAACAATCCGGGCCTGCGGGTCTGGGTAGACCTGCCCTAGCTGGGCGCCCCTAGCCGGGCGCCCCTAGCCGGGCGCCCCTAGCCGGGCGGTTCCAGCTGCAGGTGATCGGTGTCCGGCGCCTCCGCGGTCCTGCCCTGGCGGTAGGTTTCTTCCAGCAGGTCCGCCCCCGCCTCGGCCAATTCCAGGTGGGACAGGTCGGGGTTCAGTTCCGGGGATGGCGGTGGTGCACAGTCAGTCAGGTCGGTCCCCTCGGGGGCGAGTTCAATACCGGAAGTATCGGGGGCCAATGCCTGTTCGAATCGCGGCAGGTTGGGTATGTCTTCACCCGGCGCGGCCGCAGACAGGTGCCCTGTGTCTGGCGGCGGAGGAGGTTCCGGCGCGGGCTCGGACAATCGACTGCCGGCGTCGGCCAGGTCGAAGTCCCCGTCAGGTCCGCTGTCCCCGGATGGCGGTTCACCCTGGCTTGCAGATTCCGCGGCGGTCTCTGGACCTGGGCTGACCGCCCCGTTGTCCTCGCCAGCCGGCCGGATCAGAGGTCTGGCGCCTGCGGCTTTCATGGCTTTTTGGTATTTCAGTGCCGTGACGTTGTCACAGGCTTTCTTGATCAACTGGTCTTCGCCGCTGAACAGGCGATCCAGCACAGCCTCGCTGGCTTTGAACAGGCGTCCCAGTTCGTTCCGGACAGCGGCCGGGTCGTGGCCCTCCAGTACTTCACCCTTGAAATAAATGTCATACAGGTCTTGCATGGCGTTTGTCCCCCGCTTTCTTTCAGGAGTATAGGACGGGGGGCTCCGGCAATACCATACCCGGCAACGCGAATCTGCTACTATTGGCGCCCCCGTAGCAATCCACTGTTCCATGAGCGACCGAGTTCCGACCCGTTTTGTCCGCACCCTGTTACGCAGGGTTGGTGATCGCGGCTACGATTTTTCCGCCATGTTGACGGATGCCGGTATCGATTTCGATCCCCTGTGCGAGGACAGCCCGGGATACCGCAACGAGGTCAGTGCCATGCAGTATTCGCGCATCTACCAACAGGTATTGCGGCTGCTGCAGGACGAGACCTTCGGAGTGGCGGGGACGGAAATGGTCGCGCCCGGTGCGTTTCGCATGATGTGCTACTGCGTGATTTCCTGCGACAACCTCGGGCAGGCTATCAAACGTACCTCGGAGTTCTACCGCACGTTTTTCGATGAGCGCAGCCAGCTATACGCCAATTTCAGCGAGCAATATACCCGGGTCGGTTACCACACGGCGGTGCAAAGCTTCAATGGTCAGGTCGAGGCCGCGGATGCCTATGGCCTGTCCATGTGGCACCGTTTTTTCGGCTGGTTATGCGGCCGCCCAATCGACCTCAAACGGGTCGATTTTGCCGGAGCCCCGCCCGAGCGCCTGGATCGCTACGAGGAGTTGTTCGGATGCCAGCTGTATTTCAACCAGCCGGCCAACCTGATGTACTTCGACAGCGCCTGCCTCGCCTGGCCGGTGGTGCATACGGAACACTCGCTGCGGGAGTTTCTGCGCACGGCGCCATATCAGTTGTTGATTATGGAAAACAGGCCGGATGCAAACAATCTGTCGGCGCAGGTCAAGGCCATGATCGGACACGATTTTCGCGACGGCTTTCCCGGATTCGAGGCGATCGCCGGCGCTCTGCACATGTCGGCGCCGACCCTGCGCCGGCGCCTGAAGCGTGAGGGCACGACCTTCCAGCAGCTCAAAGACCATGCCCGCTGCGAGGCGGCCAAGCTGTGCCTGGACCGCCCGGAACTGTCCATCAACGAGGTTGCCCTGCAAATGGGTTTTACCGACCCCAGCGCTTTTCACCGCTCTTTCAAGAAGTGGACCGGACAGACTCCCGGACAGTTCCGCAACCGTCATCGCTAGCGGGTCTGTGCCCGCGGGCGTTATAATCGCGCGGCTTTATCCCGGAGGTATCCATGAGCGTACAGCAACAGATCGAAGCGCTGCTGGCCCACGGCCTGAGCCCGGTCTTTCTCGAAGTGGTCAATGAAAGCGACCAGCACAATGTGCCGCCCGATTCGGAAACCCATTTCAAGGTCGTGGCGGTGAGCGAGCAGTTCGAAGGCAAGCGCCAGGTGGCCCGTCACCAGGTCGTTTATGGCGCCCTGGCAGATGTTCTGGCGGGGCCGGTCCACGCCCTGGCCTTGCACACCTACACGCCTGCCGAATGGCAGGTGCGACAACAGCAGGCCCCCGCTTCTCCGGACTGCCTGGGCGGCAGCAAGGGCGAGTTGTAGCGAGATGGACAGGAACCGGATCGTCGTCGCGGCGCTGTACAAGTTCGTCAGCCTGGACGACTTTCACGACATGCGTCAGCCGCTGCTGGATGAGTGCCTGGCCGCCGGTGTCAGGGGCACCCTGCTACTCGCGCACGAGGGCATCAACGGCACCGTTGCCGGTGACAGGGCCGCCATCGACCGGGTCCTGGAGTACCTGCACCGGGACCCGCGCCTGGCCGACCTGGAACACAAGGAATCCTTCGACGAGCGCATGCCTTTTCACCGCATGAAAGTGAAGTTGAAAAAGGAGATCGTCACCCTGGGTGTGCCGGATATCGATCCCAACGAGGTCGTCGGTACCTATGTCAGGCCGGGTGAATGGGACGCTTTGATCAGCGACCCCGAGGTGCTGTTAATCGATACCCGCAATGACTACGAGTGTGATATCGGCAGCTTCAGGGGTGCCGTGGACCCCCGCACCACCAATTTCCGGGATTTTCCCTCCTGGGTCAGGTCCAACCTCGATCCTGCACGGCACAAAAAGGTCGCCATGTTCTGTACCGGCGGAATTCGCTGTGAGAAAGCCTCCGCTTTCATGCTGCGGGAGGGCTTCGAGGAGGTGTACCACCTGCGGGGAGGGATCCTGAAGTACCTGGAGGAAGTTCCGCCCGAGCACAGCAGTTGGGAGGGTGAGTGCTTCGTTTTCGACAACCGTGTCGCGGTGGACCACCGGCTGGAAAAGGGGCGCTACGACCAGTGTCACGGTTGCCGCCATCCCATCACGGAGGAGGATAAATCCTCTGGCAAATACGAGCCCGGCGTGTGTTGCCCTCGCTGTTACGACCGGCTGACGCCCGGGCAGCGGGCCCGTTTTGCCGAACGGCAGAAACAGGTGCAACTGGCCGCGAAGCGCGGTGAGCGGCATATCGGGTCGCCGCCCCCGGCCCGGCAACAGCCGCGCCCGCAGGACGGCGAAGGCTACTGACCAAGGTGTAGTCGCAGCTCCGAGCGAAACCTCGCCAACGGTATGAAGGTACTGGTTCCGACACCGTCCCCCTGGGAAATTATTCCGGTCAGCTGCGGCAGGCCTTCCGGGTCACGGCGCACCACGGCGCCTCCGGACGCGCCCTTGAAGGCCAGGCAGTCGGTATTCACTGCCCACTGATCCACGGTGGTCACCCGGCAAAATTCGTCGTAACTCAGTTTGTGGCCCCCGGCGCCCGTCCCGTCGTCGCGCGAGTAGCCCGCCATGAGCACAACCTCACCCGCCCGGGGCAACTCGCTATTGACTGCGAGCGGGCTGGCCAGGTCCGGCTTGACCGGGTCGATCAAACGCAGCAACGCCCAGTCGCCGCGCATGTCGCCGCCCTGGGCCAGAGGGTAGGCGCGGGTTTGCCACGAGCCGCTGGCTGCGGGCAATGAGAACAGGATAGGCTTGCTGAGGTCGCGGTAGAACTCCAGGCAGTGCCAGGCGGTGACGATGGTATCCGGTTGCCGCTTTACGCGATCGCCTATCAGGGTGGCGCTGCAGTTTTCCGTGTGGTGGCGGGTGTTCCCTGCCTCTGAGCGCAGCCCGGGCACTTGCAGCCTGCCCACGGCCACCAGCCAGGGCGGGGATTCCAGGCCGAACTGGCTGCGATCGTCCCCGGCTTCGGCTGCGGTGTTGAGCAGCAGCAGGCCCAGCAGGCAAATTATTCGTATTGGCATAGTATTCTGGTCGCCGTCCGGTAGTCGCGGCTTGGCGTCGACTGGTCGCAGGTATAGCATGTGGCGCCGATACTAGTGGACAGTCGCGCGCGGGTAAAGGAGGGCACATGACGCTGGAAGGGAATCGGGTAGTTGTTGTGACGGGCGCCAGCCGTGGTGCGGGCAAGGGCATTGCCCTGGCGTTGGGTGCGGCCGGCGACACGGTGTATGTCACCGGCCGTTCCCGCCAGGAAGGCGATTCTGACCTGCCCGGCAACGTCCACGCCACGGCGGAAGCCGTGACCGCCGCGGGCGGTAGGGGCATCCCCGTGGTCTGCGACCATGCCGACGACGCGCAGGTCGGGCTGCTGTTTGAGCAGGTTCGCCAGGAGCAGGGCCGGCTGGATATCCTGGTCAATAACGCTACCAGCCTCCACGACGCGCTCACCGATAGTGGCCCGTTCTGGGAAAAGCCGCTGGACCTGACCGGTCTATGGGAGGTGGGAATGCGGTCCCATTACACCGCCAGCTGGTACGCGGCTCCGCTGCTGTTGGCCAACGGTCAGGGCCTGGTGGTAAACACCTCCTCTTTCGGCGGTCGCATTTACATGCACGGACCGGCCTACGGCGCGGGTAAAGCCGCGGTGGACAAGATGGCCCACGATATGGCCCTGGATTTCAAGCCTCACAATGTGGCCGTTGTGTCCATCTGGATGGGCCTGTTGCTGACAGAACGGACCGCCCGGGTTTTCGAGTCGGAGCCTGATAAGTATGCCCACCTCATGGAGACAGTGGAAACACCGCAATTTACCGGTCGGGTCATCGATGCCCTGGCCCGTGCTCCCGACCGCATGGAACGCAGTGGTAAAGTCTGGATCGGTGCTGAACTGGGTGCAGATTACGGTGTAAAGGATATCAACGGACGCGTGCCACCTTCCCACAGGGCCTTCTTCGGTGAGCCCACCAGTTTTGGCGACGCCGTGGTCGAGTAGGGCGATACCCCAAATGAAGGATGCGCCAGGACTGCCCCGGCGGGTATAAAATGACTGTGAAACGCAGCAGGCCAGGTGAGGGCCACGACAATGCAAGCAGAACAGATCAATCCCTATTCCCTGGGCTCCCCGCGAGCGGAACAATTACTGCAGGCAGCCCGTGCCATGGGCCCGGCGCTGCGCGCACGCGCGCCCCAGTGCAAAGCCGAGAGCCGGGTGCCGGACGCCACCATCCAGGATTTTCACGACGCCGGCTTTTTCAAGATACTGCAGCCTGAGCAGTGGGGCGGATACGCCATGGATCCACAGGTCTTCTACGCTGTCGGGCTGGAGGTTGCAAAACATTGCATGTCCAGTGCCTGGGTGTTGGGGGTGGTGGCGGTACACAACTGGCAGCTGGCGGTCTTTGATGACCAGGCAGCTCAGGACGTCTGGGCGGAAGACCCCTCTGTACTGATTTCATCCTCCTACGCCCCTGTGGGTAAGGTCAAGGTAGTTGATGGCGGTTTCAGGTTGAGCGGCCGCTGGAGCTTTTCCAGTGGCTCGGAGCACTGCCGCTGGGCCTTCCTGGGCGCGGTGGTGCCCACCCCCGAGGCGCCTTTTGATATGTCCAACTACCGCACCTTTCTGGTGCCGATTGAAGACTACGAGATCGTTCACAACTGGGACGTGGTGGGACTGCAGGGTACCGGCAGCCACGATATCGTGGTGAAGGACGCTTTCGTGCCGGAGCATCGCACCCACAAGTCCATGGACGGCTTCCTCTGTGATAACCCTGGCAATGCGGTCAATACCGCCCCCCTGTACCGGATGCCCTTTATGCAGGTCTTTGTGCGGGCCGTGTGCACGGCCTCGCTGGGGGCACTGGAGGGCTCCCTTGAGTCCTTCATCGAGGTGGCAAAAACCCGCCAGGTGGGCCCGAACAAGATGATGGACGATCCGTTTGCACGGGTGCTGGCGGCAGAGGTCCGGGCGTCGATCGAGGAGATGAAGCTGACCATGTTGCGCAATTTCGACGCCATGATGGCGTGCACCCGGGCCGGTGCGCCCATCCCGGTTGACGACCGCATCCGCTATCGCTATGACTCTGCCGTGGTGGCGGACCGGTGCCTGGAGCTCTCCGGCAGGATGCTGAAGGCCGCCGGCAGTGGCGGCATCCGCGAGGGCAGCGAGCTGCTGGCGCGGCACCTGGACATCCTGTGCAGCCAGGCCCACGTGGCCAACCATTCGACACCGTTCGCCATGAATCTCGGGGGCACGATGTTCGGGGCAGAGAATATCGATTACGCCGTCTGAACAGGAGAACAACATGGGAATGATAGGCAGATTGCCGGAGGGCCAGTACGCCGATTGCGCCAACGGCTACCGGATCCACTACCTGGACGAGGGGCAAGGCGAGGTGGTGGTGTTCCTGCACGGCTCCGGGCCGGGCGCCAGTGGCTACAGCAACTTCAAGGGCAATTTTCCTTTCCTGGTTGAGGCAGGCTATCGCTGCATCGTGCCGGACCACATTGGCTACGGCTTTTCCGACAAGCCTGACGACCGGGACCATCCCCTGTCGTTCTTCGTCGAGTGTATAAAGCAGACCCTGGACGTGGCCGGGGTAGGGCGCTGCACGCTGGTGGGTAATTCCCTGGGTGGCGCGATCGCCATCGGCCTGGCGCTGGAATATCCGGACCTGGTGGAGAAACTCATCCTGATGGCGCCGGGAGGCCTGAGTGAAATGCAGGAATACCAGGCCATGCCGGGCATGCAGAAGGTATTCCAGGTATTCGGCTCCGGACAGGCGGTTACTCCCGAGGTCATGAAGGACCTGTTCGCCACCGGGCTGATGCACGATCCCAGATACGCCACCGACGAGCTGGTCGAGGAGCGTATGCAGATCATGCAGATCATGAATGGCCACGTGATGGCGACGATGCAGGTTCCCGTGCTGGTGGACCGGTTGCACGAGATTGCCTGTCCTGTGCTGGGTTTCTGGGGCATGGATGAAAAAATGATGCCGGAAAACGGCATTATGGCCATGGCTCACAACCTGCGTCAGCTGCGGCTGATCCTGGTCACCCAGTGCGGTCACTGGGTGATGGTGGAGCACGAGGGTATGTTCAATCGGGCCTGCCTGGATTTCCTCCAGCATGGATAGGGAGCGCATAGAGCAACTGGGCGACGAGCTGTACCAGGCGCTTCGCACCTGCCGCACCCTGGCCCCGCTGACAGACCGTGAACGCGATATCAGCATCGAGGATGCCTACCACATCAGCCAGCGCATGGTGGGCCGGCGGGTGGAACTGGACGGCGAGCGCATCGTAGGCAAGAAGATCGGCGTCACCTCCAAACCGGTGCAGGAGATGCTGGGGGTTTACCAGCCCGACTTCGGTTTCCTGACCGACGCCATGGTTTGCGAAGACGGCGCCGATATTCCCATTGCCGGGCACCTGATCCAGCCCCGGGCCGAGGGCGAGATCGCCTTTCGCCTGAACAGTGACCTGGTGGGGCCGGGAGTCACCGAGGCGGACGTGCTGGATGCCACCGAGACCATCATGCCCTGTTTCGAGATCGTTGATTCCCGTATCCACGACTGGCAGATAAAGATCCAGGACACGGTGGCCGATAATGCCTCCTGCGGGGTATACGTGCTGGGTCGAACTGAGGTGGACCCCCGGGATTACGATCTGCCCAACCTGAAAATGCGCATTTACAAGAACGGCGAATTACACTCCGAGGGCCTGGGCAGCGCCGTGCAGGGCAACCCACTGACTGCGGTGGCCTGGCTGGCCAATACCCTGGGCGAATTCGGGATACCGTTCAAAAGCGGCGAGGTGATCCTGTCCGGCTCCCTGGCGCCTCTGATCCCGGTCGTGGCCGGCGACGAGATGTCACTGGAGATCGAGGGCATCGGCGGCTGCAGCTGCCGCTTCACTTAGCGCGGTGTATTCTGATTGAGCTGTGATCGAGGCTGTGGGGTCGGGATATGGTTTCAGGACCGTGTGAGCCACGGACGGCGAACTCGAGCCCCCACGGACGGGTTTACGGCGTGTCCGGAAACCATATCCCGGCCCCGCAGCCGGAAATCGAAGGAAATGACAAGGTATGAGTGAGAAGATCAAAGCGGCCATCATCGGCCCCGGCAACATCGGCACCGACCTGCTGATGAAAGCGATGCGCAGCGAGCTGATCGAACCGGTGTGGATGGTGGGGGTCATTCCCGACTCACCCGGTCTGGCCCGGGCCGCGGAACTGGGCCTGAAGACCACCGCCGAGGGCGTGGACGGCATGCTGCCGACCATGAAAGCCGACGGTGTGCAGATCTGCTTCGACGCCACGTCCGCCTACGTGCACGCGGAGAACAGCCGCAAGGTGAACGAGCAGGGCGCGGTGATGATCGACCTCACCCCGGCGGCCATCGGGCCTTTCTGCGTGCCACCGGTGAATCTGGCCGAGGCCGTGGCGCAGCGGGCCATGAACGTCAACATGGTGACCTGCGGCGGCCAGGCCACGATCCCGCTGGTGGCGGCGGTCAGCCGGGTGCAGCCGGTGTCCTACGCGGAAATCGTCGCCACGGTGAGTTCGAAGTCGGCCGGGCCCGGCACCCGCAAGAATATCGACGAGTTTACCCGCACCACGGCGCGCGGCATCGAGATCGTCGGCGGGGCGGCCGAGGGTAAGGCCATTATCATTATCAATCCGGCGGAACCGCCATTGATCATGCGCGATACCATCCACTGCCTGACCGTCGACGAGCCGGACCAGGCCGCGATCACGCAATCGGTACAGGACATGATTGCCGAGGTGCAGCAGTACGTGCCCGGCTATACCCTCAAGAACGGCCCGGTGTTCGATGACCGGCGGGTATCCATCTACATGGAGGTGGAAGGGCTGGGGGATTTCCTGCCGAAGTATGCGGGTAACCTGGACATCATGACCGCGGCCGGCCTGCGCACCGCAGAGCTGTACGCGCAGGAAATCCTGGCGGGTAATTTCACCCCGGCAGCGGCCTGACAGGAGTGGCGAACATGGATTTGCAAGGCAGGAAAATTACTGTTCACGATATGTGCCTGCGCGACGGGATGCATCCCAAGCGGCACCAGATCACGGTGGCGGAGATGGTCACCATCGCCAAAGCGATGGACGAGGCCGGAGTGCCCATGATCGAGGTGACCCACGGCGATGGCCTGGGCGGCGCCAGCGTGAATTACGGCTTCCCGGCGGCCAGCGACCAGGAGTACCTGAGCGCGGTCTGCCGGGAGATGAAGCAGGCCAGGGTGTCCGCCCTGTTGTTGCCCGGCATCGGCACCGTCGATCACCTGCAGATGGCGGTGGATTGCGGGATCTCGACCATCCGGGTGGCCACCCACTGCACCGAGGCGGACGTCTCCGAGCAGCACATCAGCATGGCGGCGAAGATCGACGGACTGGATACGGTCGGTTTCCTGATGATGGCGCACATGATCGAGCCGGAGGAACTGCTGGCACAGCTCAAGCTGATGGAAGGCTACGGTGCCAACTGCGTGTATATCACGGATTCAGCGGGCTACATGCTGCCGGACGATGTCACCGCCCGGGTGGCCCTGGCGCGGGCGGAACTGAAGCCGGAAACGGAACTCGGTTTTCACGGCCATCACAACCTCGCCATGGGCGTGGCCAACTCCATCGCCGCGGTGGCGGCCGGGGCGAACCGCATCGACGGCTCCCTGGCGGGACTCGGTGCGGGCGCCGGCAATACGCCGCTGGAGGTGTTCATCGCCGTGTGTGACCGGATGGGTATCGAGACCGGGGTGGACACCTTCAAGGCCATGGACATTGCCGAGGACCTGATCGTGCCGCTGATGGACGACCTGGTGCGGATTGACCGGGATGCCCTGACCCTGGGGTATGCGGGGGTGTATTCCAGTTTCCTGCTCTTTGCCAAGCGCAGTGCGGCGAAATACGGCCTGTCCTCGCGGGATATCCTGGTGGAACTGGGCCGGCGCAAGACCGTCGGCGGCCAGGAGGATATGATCGAGGACCTGGCCCTGGATATGGCGCGGGAGCAGGGGAAGCTCTAGACTCCGTCGATCGGGGCCCGCAGGGGCCGGGCAAAGGAGTCCGGAATGCCACCGTCGGTAAAGCTGGTTCTCGGCAACAAGAATTATTCCTCGTGGTCGCTGCGCGCCTGGTTGGCGCTGCGCAAGTCGGGCCATCCGTTCGAGGAGCTGGTACTGCCACTGGATACGCCGGAATTCGCAGCCGCGATCGGCGACTATTCGCCAGCGGGGCGGGTGCCGGTGCTCTGGCACGGCGAGCTTTGTGTATGGGATTCACTGGCTATCTGCGAGTACGTGAACGAACAGTTCGCGGCAGGGCAGCTGTGGCCGGGTGACCCCGCCACGAGGGCCAGGGGACGCAGCCTGGCGGCTGAGATGCACGCGGGCTTTGCCTGTCTGCGCGCCGAGATGCCGATGAACATTCGCGCCCGCCGGGAAGTGCCCCTGACGCCGGGACTGGGCCGGGACCTGCAGCGCCTGTTTGAGATGTGGAGTTCCAGCCGCGAGCAGTACCGTGCCGATGGCGCCTGGCTGCTGGGTCAGTTCAGTATCGCCGACGCCATGTTTGCGCCGGTACTCATGCGCCTGCTGACCTACGGTGTCCGGTTGCCCCCGGCGGTGGCGGAATACGTCGATACCGTGCGCAATGACCCGGATATGGCTGACTGGATCGCCGCCGCGCAAGCGGAAAGCTGGGTGGTGGCTGCGGATGAGGCCGGGGTTGAGGGACCCGGTGACTGAATACACCCTGATTCCGGTCGCCTTCCTGACCTCCTGCCTGGCCGGTGCAATCGGTATGGGGGGCGGGGTGCTGCTCATAACGCTGATGCCAGGCCTTGTCCCCGCCGCTGCCATCCTGCCCGTGCACGGAGCGACGCAGCTGGCCAGTAACCTGTCACGGGCGCTGTTCGGCTGGCGTCATGTGGACTGGAGCCTGGTGCCCCCTCTGTTACTGGGTTCGTTGCTGGGCGCCGCCCTCGGTGGTTCCATCTACGCCAGCCTCGACCTGCAGTGGCTGCCCGCAGTAATCGGTGTGCTGATCCTGGTGCTCACCTGGGTGCCCCTGCCCGGACCCACGGGCGCAGGGCTTCCGGCGCTGACCCTGCTCGGCTTCTACCAGACCGGGCTGGGCATGGTGGCGGGAGCTACCGGGCCACTGGGTGCGGCGGTTCTGGCCACCCGCAGCAGAGAACGGGACTGGCTGGTAGTGAACACGGCGGTCTACATGACCATCAATCACGCCCTCCGGTTGTCCGCGTTTGTGCTGTTGGGATTCAGTCTGGGTGCCTACTGGCAACTGCTGTTCGGCATGATCGCGGCCGTCGTCGCCGGCTCCTGGATTGGCACCCGGCTGCGCAGCCGGATACCGCAACTGGATTTTCAGCGGGCATTCCGCGTGCTGGTCAGCGCTCTGGCGCTGCGTATGATTGCCCTTCCTTTTATCTAACGCGTTCCAGACGGAGGCGCTTTGATTATTGATTTGACGGTACGCCAGCGGGGTACGGCGCTGGGCGTGGTGTCGTACCTCATCTGGGGCTTTTCGGCGCTGTACTGGGTCCGCACGGAGCCGGTCAGCTCGCTGGACGTACTGGCCCACCGTGCGCTGTGGTCGGCGCCAGTGGTGCTGTTGATACTGCTGTGGCGCGGCAGGCTTGGCAGTGCGCTGGCTATTCTACGTCGCCCCCGGTCTTTGGGCCTGATGTCGGCTTCGGCCTCGGTCAACGCGCTCAACTGGGGGATATTCCTGTGGGCGGTAACTCACGAGCGTTGGGCCTGTCCTTTTCATTCGGCCTGTACGGGGCTATTCGCAAGGGCGTGAACATTGGCTCCGTAGAGGGCCTGTTTATCGAGTCCCTGTTGATGGCGCCATTCGCCGCGGCCTGGCTGCTGTCCCGGCAGGGGGGTGGGCTGGGCCTGTATGGACTGGAGGTGGACCTGCTGTTGCTTGGTGCTGGCGTCATTACCGCGGTGCCCCTGATGTGTTATGTCGCCGCCAGTCGACTCTTGCCCCTGACTGATCTCGGCCTGGTGTTTTATATCGGCCCCACCGCCCAGTTACTGGTGGCCGTGGTGTTCTTCGGCGAACCTTTCACCGGTATCCAGCTGGCCGCCTTCTCACTGGTCTGGGCAGGTTTGCTACTGGTGACCCTGGACGGCGTGCGGCGCATGCGGAAGGCACGTATAAGTAACATTAAAAATACAACTTAACCTCATGAAAAAAAAGAATTAATAATAATTTAAATTGAGCGAAAATCGCGATCGGTCTCGACCTTGAGCGAGATCAATGCTCCCCTGACCCCGACTCCCTAGGATAGCGGCCGTTGGTGCAGTTTTTCTGCGCCCAGGTCCATTAGAAGTGAAGGAGTCAATCATGAGGAAAGCATTATCCATGGCGCTGGCAGTGGCCATGGCCGGCGGCAGTCTTGCCGCACACGCCTATGAAGCAGGTGACTGGATACTGCGCGCCGGAGCAGCCACGGTTACTCCCAATGACGACAGCGACCGAATTGTCCTGCCGACGGAGCCCCCCACGGTGATCAGGGGTGTCGAGATCGACAGCGATACCCAACTGGGCATCGTCGGAGCCTACATGATTGAGGACAAATGGGGCCTCGAGTTGCTGGCCGCCACGCCCTTCGAACACGACGTGGACGTCAAGGGCCTGCCCCTGAGCGCCGGCAGCGTCAAGCACCTGCCTCCCACACTGAGCCTGCAGTACTACCCCCGCGGTGGCAACTCCGGCTGGCAGCCCTATGTCGGGATCGGCCTGAATTACACCTTCATCTACGACGAGAAACTCGACCGCGATCTGAAGGACGCACTCGGTGCCCTGATCGGTGCCGAGAAAGCCGAACTGGAACTGGAAGATTCCTTTGGTTTCTCCGCCCAGGCGGGTGTGGATTTCCCGATCAACGATCGCTGGGGTATCAACGTGGGTGTCTGGTATATCGACATCGATTCCACTGCCCGGATCAAGACCGACGTCGGTCGGGTCAAGTTCGACGTGGATATCGATCCCTGGGTTTACAACGTGGGGATTGCCTACAAGTTTTAACCCCATCTGGCCGGCTCACCTACGGCCACATGGTGCCTGGCCCCGCTGATTTTTCAGCGGGGCTTTTTTATGGCCAAGCACAGCTATTTCGGGGACAGTTTACTTAATTCCCGCGGGAATTAAGTAAACTGTCCCCGAAATAGCGGAGCGGATTTTCCCGTTGACGCTTATGGGGCTGGTGAGTATCATTCGCGCTCCTGAAAAAGGGCTGATTCGCACGAGTGCGATACGGGTTCGGGGTATAGCGCAGTCTGGTAGCGCGCCTGCTTTGGGAGCAGGATGTCGGGAGTTCGAATCTCTCTACCCCGACCAACTTTCCAGCCACAGATGGAAAGCCTGGTAAACCTTTTCAGCACCTGTTCGATGGTGGCCGTAGCTCATCAGGTAGAGCACCGGATTGTGGCTCCGGAGGTGGGGGGTTCGAGACCCCTCGGCCACCCCATTTTTCCCTCCTGAGTTTGCCGCCGCCGGGCGCGCCTGTATAATCGCTGCCTCCCTGCACCCGGGGGTATAGCTCAGTTGGATAGAGCAACGGCCTTCTAAGCCGTGGGTCGGGGGTTCGAATCCTCCTACCCCCGCCATTTACTTGCAGGGCAGCGGTCTTTCCGCGACAATACGCGCCCTTCGCACCGCAGGTGCGCTGCTGTGGTGGCCCGGGCGGTCCCCTCGCAACGATAGGTAGTGAACCCCGCCAGGCCCGGAAGGGAGCAACGGTAGTTACCGACTCGTGTGCCGGGGTGTGGCTGTCCGGGTCGCCTCCATTTCCTGCCGACCATAAATGTCCGGTAGAAACCGGTCCGGTCTGGTTCTGTGGCCCCGCCTCCTCTCTCCCATGGGTGCTTGTCTATACTGCGTATCCAGGCCATTGATTAGTGGCAACAATGAAAACGCCGTAACTACCGGGATATAAATTTGCCGGAGGAGAAATTTTGATGTCGAAAAACTCAACGTTGTTCGCGCTCGCCGTGGTATTGACGACTGCATTTCTGGTCACGAATACATTACAGGCACAGGAGGAAGTAGAGATTCCCTGGACGGGGGAAAATATGATGTCGGCGCTCAAGAAAGGAGATATCTCGAAATACTCGTTCTCGGGCGTCGACAAGAAAGGCAGGTCGACCGAGGGAACGCTCGCCATTCATATCACCGAAATTCACGAGCAGGTTTTCGGCTTCGAAATGCACAAAAAGACGGATAAAAGCTCTGCGATGAACAGAAAATCCACGGATTGGGATGATATTTATATGGATACTGTCTTTGACCCGGTCGCCACCGTGGTCGGGGCTGAGACGGTTACCACGCCAGCTGGCACGTTTGAGACCGTGGTAGTGAATGCCGATGTCGAGCGTTCAGGGACGATCAGGCGCCAGACTTACTGGATGATCATTGACCAACCCGGTGTTTACGCCAAGTGGGTTAACTACGACAAGATCGACGAGCCGACCGAAATCACCTATATCCTCCAGGAACACATACCATCTCGGGAATAACCCCGCACAGTTCATGTGCTTTCGCGATTGGTGGAAGCTGGAGACAGGAAGCCAATGGCCGCGCCGTCGAGGTCGCCGCCATTTTCCCGGCCCGAAACCCGCCGGTCGCTTCCTTGGCCGAGCCCGGCTGGTGTATCCTTGCAGCTTGTTTCACGGTGTAAGGCAATTCCCTCAATGTCCTATCAGGTACTGGCCCGAAAATTCCGTCCCAAGAATTTTCGCGAGATGGTGGGGCAGGAGCATGTGCTCAAGGCGCTGATTAACGCCCTCGACCACGACCGCCTGCACCACGCCTACCTGTTCACCGGCACCCGCGGTGTGGGTAAAACCACCATAGCGCGCATCCTGGCCAAGTGCCTGAATTGTGAGCAGGGGGTCAGCTCGGAGCCCTGCGGCCAGTGCGGCTCCTGCCTGGAGGTGGCCGAAGGCCGCAGCGTGGACCTGCTGGAGGTCGATGCGGCTTCCCGAACCAAAGTCGAGGACACCCGGGAACTGCTGGAAAACGTGCAGTATGCGCCGACCCGATCCCGCTACAAGGTGTACCTGATCGACGAGGTGCACATGTTGTCCGGGCACAGCTTCAATGCCCTGCTGAAAACACTCGAAGAGCCACCGCCGCACGTCAAATTCCTGCTGGCGACCACCGAACCCCAGAAGTTGCCGGCAACCGTGTTGTCCCGCTGCCTGCAGTTCAATCTCAAGAACATGCCGGGCGAGCAGATCGTGCAGCACCTGGCGTCGGTGTTGGAGCGGGAACTGATCAGTTTCGAGGAGCCGGCGCTGTGGCTGTTGGCTCGCGCGGCGCAGGGCAGCATGCGCGATGCCCTGAGCCTGACCGACCAGGCCATCGCCTTCGGCTCGGGCAAGCTGGGTGAGGAAGATGTACGCGGCATGCTGGGTACCGTTGACCGCAGTTTTATTTACCAGCTGCTGGAGGCGGTCGCCGCCGGTGAGCCGGCCGCCGCGTTGGAGATCGTGGCCCGGATGGCGGAACATGCCCCGGATTTCGAAGCCAGTCTGGATGAACTGGTATCCCTGATTCACCGGATTGCGCTGGCCCAGGCGGTACCAGATGCAGTCAGTAACCATTGGGGCGACTCGGAGCGGGTGACGGCCCTCGCGGCCCGGCTGACCGCCGAAGATGTCCAGCTCTACTACCAGCTTGCATTGAACAGCAAGCGGGATATCGGCTTGCTCAGTGACCCTCGCAGTGGTTTTGAGATGTGCCTGCTGCGGATGATTGCGTTTCGCCCGGTGGAGGTACTGGACACCAGTCTCGCTGGGGCCGAGCCAGCCCCCGTTGTCGCCCCGGAGGGCGACACTCCGGTAAAAAAGTCCCCTGAACCAGCCACGCCGGTGGTGACACCGGCCGGTGCGCTGTCCCTGGAGCCCGGCACCTGGCCAGAGTTGCTGGAGGCGCTGGGACTGGTGGGGATGGTTTACAATATAGCGTCCCACTGCGAGTTGTGTGCGGTGTGCGGCAACCGGCTGGAGTTTGTCCTGGACCAGGATAATGCCTCCCTGTTCAACGACGGCCACCGGGACAAGATTCGCCTGGCGCTCCAGAACTACTTCGACCGGGAGTTGTCAGTGAGCATTACAACGGGAGTGCCACAAAGTGAGACACCGGCCATGCGCCGTGCCCGGCAACTTGAGCTTCGCAGGCAGCAGGCGGTGGAGGAAATCGAGGGCGATCCGCTGTTACAGCAACTCCTGCAACGCTTTGACGGGGAACTCGATCGCAGCTCGATTGCCCCGGTAGACAAATGAGGACATCGATAGGATGAAGGGATCGATCACAGATCTGATGCAGCAGGCCCAGAAAATGCAGGCCGAGATGCAGAAAATGCAGGAAGAACTGGCCAATGCCGAGGTGCAGGGCGAGTCTGGCGCCGGCCTCGTAACCGTGGTTATGAACGGCCGTCACGACGTGAAGCGGGTCAGTATAGATGACTCCGTCCTGCAGGAGGACAAGGAAGTTCTGGAAGACCTGCTGGCGGCCGCGGTGAATGATGCGGTGCGCAAAATAGAAGCCCACAGTCGCGAATCCATGTCAGGCCTGGCGGCGGGAATGAACCTGCCTGCCGGCTTCAAGATGCCGTTCTAGGAGTCAGTACGGGTGAAATTCAGTCCCACCCTGGAAGGCCTGATCGATGCCCTGCGCTGCCTGCCGGGGGTCGGTCCCAAGTCCGCCCAGCGCATGACGCTGCACCTGCTGGAGCGGGACCGAGAGGGCGCCGGCAAACTGGCTGAAGCCCTCGGCCTGGCGCTGGCGAAAGTAGGGCACTGCAGTCGTTGCCGCAATCTGACCGAACTGGAGATTTGCGAGATATGCAGCGATCCGCGGCGGGACAGCGCTGCCATCTGCGTGGTAGAGACTCCGGCAGACGTGATGGCCGTAGAGCAGAGCGGCAGTTACCGGGGCATGTACTTCGTCCTCATGGGGCATCTCTCCCCGATCGATGGTATCGGCCCGACGGAGATCGGACTGGAGCGACTCCACGAACGGATCCGCGGGGAGCAGGTGGACGAGGTGATTCTCGCCACCAACCCGACGGTAGAGGGTGAGGCCACGGCGTATTACCTCACCGAGTTACTCCAGGGCGAGGGGGTGAGAGTGTCCCGTATCGCGCACGGTGTGCCCCTGGGTGGTGAACTCGAATACGTGGACGGCAGCACCCTGGCCCACGCGTTTTCGGGTCGTAGGCCGGTTGAATGAAGCCGTCCTGGACCCTGGTGGAAGACAGCGCGACCCTGGACCGGGTGGTACGTGAGGCGAGTGCCAGCGGGGTGGTGGCGGTGGACACCGAGTTTATGCGCCGCAATACCTTTTACCCCCAGGTGGCGCTGTTACAGCTGTGCTACGACGAGCACGCCTGGCTGGTGGACCCGCTGGCGCTGGAAGACACGACACCGGTATCCCGCCTGTTGCAGGACCGGGCAGTGCTCAAGGTGATGCACTCGGCCAGTGAAGACCTGGAGGTATTCCAGCATTGGCTGCAGGCGCAGCCGCAGCCACTGTTCGACACGCAGCGTGCCGCGGCCCTGCTGGGACAGGGCTTTGGCCTGGGTTACCGGCAACTGGTGGCCAATTACTGTGGTGAGGAATTGCCCAAGGGCGAGCAGCGCTCAGACTGGCTGCAGCGTCCCCTCACCGAATCCCAGTGCAACTACGCGGCCATGGATGTCACCTATCTGCTGGCGGTCTGGCGTTTGTTGCACGAGGAGGCCCGGGAGCAGAACAAAATCGACTGGATTCTCGCCGACGGAGAGGACGCGGTGCGGCAGGCGGCGTCTGGCGAGAACAGCTATCACGGCCGCATCAAGAACGCCTGGAAACTGGATCGGCGCCAACTCGCGAGCCTGATGGCGATCTGCGACTGGCGCGAACAGGTGGCGCGTCGGGCGAACAAGCCGCGGGGCTGGATCATCGATGACAGGGCCTGCCTGGCGCTTGCTCAGGAGGATCCCCGTAACCGGGCGGAACTGTCCGACCGGGTAGAGTTGCCGCCCGCAGTACTGCGCCGGCGGGCAGATGAGCTGCTTGCCATCCTCGATCGGCAACGCGAGAAATCGGAGGAGGCGCTGCCGCAGCGCCTGCCCGGCCCGCTGGATGCGGAGCAGCGCAAGCGCCTCAAGGCGCTCAAGGGCAAGGCGCGGGAAATCGCCGGAGCACTGGGTACTGAGCCAGAAGTGTTATTGCCCAGCAGAGACTACGAGTTGCTGTTGCGCGAGGAGGCGGGGGAACTGCCTGAAGAGCCTGCCTACTGGAGCGGCTGGCGCCGGGATGCGGTCCTGAGCCCGTTGCGAACGGCCCTGACGGGAAGCAAGTCGTGAGACTGCTGTGCCAGGTATATCGCAGCCCGCGTCGCGCGGAGATGTATCTGTATGTCGACATGGAGCGGGGCCTGGTCGATGTTCCGGAACCCCTGCTGGCCAGTTTCGGCGAACCGGAAAAGGCGCTCTCCCTGCTGCTGACACCGGATCGCAAACTGGCGCGCGCCGACGCCGCCGAAGTGCTGGCGGCGATACAGCAACAGGGTTTCTACCTGCAATTACCGCCCACTCCGGAAGAACTACAGCGCAGGGACAAGGCCCGTGACTGACTGGTGGAACCGTAAGTCCCTGGCGGAGTTGGACCCGGATGAGTGGGAACTGCTGTGCGACGGCTGCGCCCGCTGTTGCCTGCATAAGCTGGAGGACGGGGACAGCGGCGAGATTTATTTCACCCGCGTAAGCTGCCGATACCTGGACGAGAAACTGTGCCGCTGCACCGAATACGCGCAGCGTCTGGCACTGGTGCCCGAGTGTGTTTCGCTCGACCCCTGTACGTCCATGGAGTTCGATTGGTTGCCATCCACCTGCGCTTACCGCCTGCGGGCGCACGGAGAGCCCTTGCCGGACTGGCACCCGCTGGTCAGCGGCGATCAGCACTCGGTGCACGAGGCGGGAATATCGGTTCGGGGGAAAGTCGTGTCGGAAGATTTTGTGCATCCCGACGGTTACGATGAACATATCATCCACTGGATCGATCAGGGAAGCGCCGGTGCTGAGTGACTCCTCTTATATAACCGCCATGTGCTGCTATATCGGTGCCGCGCTTGGCCTGCTGATATGCCTGGGCTGGTGGATGCGGCGTCGCTGGCGGGCTGTAACCATCCTGGCCCTGTCGCTGCCGCTGGCGGCACTGTTGTTAACCCCGGCCTACCCGCAGGATGGCGTCAACACCCTGGCACCGGCGCTGATTGTGGCAGTGTTCCAGGGCATGACCGCTGGTGCGGAGGAGGCCATGCACGCCCTGCGCCCGCTGGTGGTCCTGACCGCGGCAGCGCTGGTGACAGGCCTGTTGATTCTGTTCCTGACGCGACTGCGGGGTCGCGCCCGGGTTGCAGAAACCGGGGAATCCGGCCAATGACACAAGAGGGTCCTCCGCTGTACCGGTTGGCCGGATTGCTGTTTTTTTGTCTGGGCCTGGTGCTGTCAGCCTCCCCGGTCATTGCCGACCCGGTGCAGGGGGCCTTGAAACCGGACCTGCGCATCCTGATCGATATCTCGGGGAGCATGAAGGAGTCCGACCCGGATAACCTGCGCCAGCCCGCCCTGGAATTGATTGTGCGCCTGCTGCCTGACGGAGCGCGGGCCGGGGTGTGGTTGTTCGGGGAGGACGTGGAAACCCTGGTCGAGCACCGGGTAGTGGATGCCGAGTGGCGCAAGCAGGCCCGGCAGGCCGTGTCGCAAATCGACAGTTCCGGATTGCGGACCAATATTCCCGCGGCCCTGGCCGCCGCCACTTATGACTGGGGCCGTATGGATCCTGGGTACCGCACCAGTATCCTGCTGCTGACTGATGGCAAGGTCGATGTTTCCGAGTCCCCTATGGTCAATGCCACCGCAGCGCGCAAGCTGTTGACGGAGCGTGCCCTGGAACTGGGGCAGACCGGTATCCCGGTGCATACCATTGCACTGTCCGACGAGGCGGACTGGAAGTTCCTCGACTCCCTGGCCCAGGTCACCGGTGGTGCGGCTGACAAGGCCGGGTCGGCCGAGGACCTGTCGAGAATCTTCCTGCGTTCTGTCGAAATGGCCGCTCCGATGGCGCGGGTGCCGATCACCAACCGGTCGTTCATGATTGACGACAGTGTCAAGGAGTTCACCGCTCTGGTGTTTCATGACAATCTGCAACCCGACCAGCTGCAGCTGGTAGCCCCGGATGGGGTTCAGCTTGATGCGGGCCTGGACAGCGATACGGTTGACTGGTTTATCTCCACGCAATTCGCAATGGTGACGGTCAGCGCACCGGTTATCGGGTCCTGGTCGCTCACCGCACCGCCGGAAGCCAGTTTGCGGGTGACCGTGATCTCTGACCTGCAGCTGGATATAGATCCTCCGCCCAACAGCCTGCCCACGGGCCGCAGGAGCGAGCTCGGCCTGCGCCTGCTCGACAAGGGGCAGGTCATCACCGATCCCGAAATCCTGCAGCTGTTCGCCGTGACGCTGGAAATCCGCGACCCGGAGGGCGAGCGCAAGGTGATCAATGTCTCCGCCCGCTATGACCTGCCGGAGAACGGTGAGTACCGGGTGGCCCTCCCGGCGCTGGATCTGCCCGGCCGGTACCAGCTGATGGCTCGCATCCGCGGGGAGACCCTGCGCCGCAAACTGCCCATGTATATCGATGTCTACGCCACCGGCGGAACCTCGTCCATCAGCACCCGGCCGGTCGAGTTTGGTGGTGACCAGCTGATGCTGCCGGCGCTCACCATGGCCGGTATTGTCCTGTTCGCCATCCTGGTGGGCCTGGTGATCCGCCGCCGCCGCCAGCGCCGTCGTATCGCGCTGTGGAAGAAGCGTGCGCTGGATACCCGCACCACCGGCGAGCAGACTGCGTTGTCCGGTGTCCGGGCGAACGACGACGACGGATAACAACCTTGATTCACCCGTATCCAATCTGTACCCTGATGCGTTTTTACCCCGAAATTGAGTGAACCATCCATGAAATTCCAAGGCACCGAACGTTACGTAGCAACCGACGACCTGAGAATGGCGGTAAATGCTGCGGTGGAACTGCAGCGCCCGCTGCTGATCAAGGGTGAGCCGGGTACCGGCAAGACCATGTTGGCCGAGGAGGTCGCCCTGGGCCTGGACAAGCCCCTGATCCAGTGGCATATCAAGTCCACCACCAAGGCCCAGCAGGGCCTGTACGAGTATGACGCGGTATCCCGGTTGCGGGATTCGCAACTGGGCGACGAGAAAGTGCACGACATCGCCAACTACATCAAGCGGGGCAAGCTGTGGGAAGCCTTCGATTCCGATGAGCAGGTGGTATTGCTGATTGACGAGGTCGACAAGGCGGATATCGAGTTTCCCAATGACCTGCTGGTAGAACTGGATCGTATGGAATTTTTCGTCTACGAGACTGGCGAAACCGTGCGCGCCAAGCACCGGCCAATTATCGTCATCACCAGCAACAACGAGAAGGAACTGCCCGATGCCTTCCTGCGGCGCTGTTTTTTCCACTTCATCAATTTCCCCGACCGGGACACCATGCGCGAAATTGTCGACGTGCACTATCCGGACATATCGAAAGATCTGGTACAGGAGGCACTGGAGGTCTTTTTCGATGTGCGTGCGATCCCCGGTCTCAAGAAAAAGCCCTCGACTTCAGAGCTTATCGACTGGCTGAAATTGCTCATGGCCGACGACATTCCGGATGAGATACTGAAGGAACGTGACCAGACCAAGGCCATTCCGCCCCTCTACGGCGCCCTGTTGAAAAACGAGCAGGACGTGCACCTGCTGGAGCGACTGGCCTTCATGCACCGGCGCGAGATGCGCTAGGTCGGCACCGCCATGCTGATTAATTTCTTTCACGGCCTGCGCGATGCGGGAGTCCCTGTGACAACCCGTGAACTGCTCGACCTGTTGGAGGGCCTGCGGCGTCATATGGCCTTCGGCGATCTCGACGAGTTTTACTATTTCAGCCGCACCTGTATGGTCAAGGATGAAAAGTATTTTGACCGGTTCGATCGGGCGTTCGGCCTGCATTTCAAGGATCTGGAGGCGCTGGACGACATCATCGAGGCCCTGATTCCAGACGACTGGCTGCGCTCGGAGTTCATGAAGAACCTGAGCGAGGAGGACAAGGCCAAGATCGAGTCGCTGGGCGGTCTGGAAAAATTGATCGAGGAATTCAAGAAACGCCTGGAGGAACAGAAGAAGCGGCACGAGGGTGGCAACAAGTGGATCGGCACTGGCGGTACTTCACCTTTTGGCCAGGAGGGCTACCATCCGGAAGGCATCCGGGTCGGCTCCAATGGCAAAAACCGCAAGGCCGTCAAAGTCTGGGACCGGCGCGATTTCAAGAACCTGGATGACAGCGTCGAACTGGGCACGCGCAATATCAAGATGGCATTGCGGCGTCTGCGCAAGTTCGCCCGTACCGGTGCGGCTGAGGAACTGGACCTGGACGACACCATTTCTTCCACTGCCCGGAACGCTGGGCTGCTGGATATCAAAATGGTGCCGGAGCGGCACAACGCGGTGAAGGTCCTGCTGTTTTTCGACGTGGGTGGATCCATGGATCCTCACGTCAAGGTGTGCGAGGAGTTGTTTTCGGCCGCCCGGGGTGAATTCAAGCACATGGAGTTGTTCTACTTTCACAACTTCATATATGAAAGCGTGTGGAGGAACAACATTCGGCGTCACAACGACCGCACGCCACTGCTCGACGTGATGCACAAGTACGCCCATGACTACAAGGTGATCTTCGTCGGTGACGCGTCCATGTCGCCTTACGAAATTGCGCAACCGGGCGGCTCGGTGGAGCACTGGAACGAGGAGCCGGGGGAGTTGTGGATGCGGCGCTTGCGGGAAACCTACGAGAAAGTCATCTGGATAAACCCGGTGCCCGAGGCCGAGTGGGAATACACCCAGTCCATTGCCATGACCCACCAATTGCTGGAAGGACATATGTATCCACTGACCCTGAAGGGCCTGGAAGAGGGTATGTCCTACCTGTCCAAGTAGGTATCAGCGCAGGCCGCCGGCATAGGCAATCAGGCCGGCGGTCACCGCCACATTCAACGACTCGACGCCGTTGCGCATGGGGATGGCCAGTTCCCGATCGCATATCCTTGCAACAGCCGATGAAACACCCTCCGTTTCGTTACCCAGGACAAAAATACGCCGGGGAGCGTCTTCCAGGTCGAACAGGTTCTGTCTTGCATTCGCCGCCAGGGTACAGAGTTCGAATCCCTGTTCCCGACACCGCGCCAGCGCCGGCGCAAGTTGCTCGCAGAAGACCAGCGGTGCCCGGAACACGGTGCCGGCACTGGCTTTGATAACCAGCGGTCCCAGCGCGGCATTGCCCTTGCGGGACCACAGGATGCCGTCGATATTGCCGGCAGTAGCCGACCGGATAATCATGCCCAGGTTCTGGGGATTGGTCACACCGTCCAGCGCCAGCAGGCGTTGTTGCCGCTCCTCCGTGGTGGCGGCGAGATAACTGTCCAGGTCCTGGAAAGCCGGGCACAACACGTCCAGGGCCACACCCTGGTCCTGGCGCGCATTTTTTGAAATGCGCGCCAACTCTTCCCTGCTGTGCTCCCGGGTCGGGATATTCCGCCGCTGCGCCAGCGCGGTTATTTCCGCCAGTATGCCGCCAGGTCGATTGCTGTGCGCCAGGTGCAGGCTGTAGCATTGCAGACGTTCATCCGCCAGGCTCTCGAGCACGGCCTTGCGGCCATAGACTGTAAGCATCTGGTCAAAGAAGGCGCGTCGGCGCTTGTAGTCCTCGCTATTCGCCATGCTGCCTGGTCGTTTCCTGGCGCCAACTGCCCGGGGACTTGCCGGTCCATTTCTTGAAGGAGCGGTAAAATGCCGAATTGTCCTGGAAACCCATCAGGGTCGCCACCGCATCGATGGTCAGTTCCGGTCGGCTGACGTAATGGATCGCCAGCTCGCGTCGATAGTCGTCCTTGATTTTCTGGAAACTGGTTCCTTCGGCGGTGAGTTTACGGTGCAGGGTGCGCGGCGACATGTTCAGCTGGTTCGCCAGTTGCTCTGCGGTGGGCAGTTTTTCGGTGGCGTAGCCGGTCAAAAGGAGCTCGATGCGCCGGGTGAGCGGGTTGAGATTGCCCGGGCGGTCCCGTTTGACCAACTGGTACGGTGTCTGGCGCAAGAATTCCTTGAGGCTGTCCTCGGTCTGGACGACCGGCAGCCGCAGGACGCTGCGCCTGAGAACCAGCCCGGAGTGGGCCTGGTCAAACGTCACGGGACAGCCGAACAGCTCCTCGTAGCGGCTCTCTTTAACGGGCTCTGATACGCGCAGGCAAACCCTGGTCACCGGCAGTGGTTTGCCAATCAGCCAACTGTAAAATCGGTACATCATCAGTACCACGTTGGCGTGGGCAATACTTTCCTGGTGGTTGGGCGGTGCAGTTCGCTCAAAGACCACGAGCACCTGTTCGTCGGGCAGCTCCAGTATGGGCCAGGCCGCCGGCGACGCCTCGTCTCCCCGGTACTGGTCGCAGTAGTTGTGAAATTCCCAGGCCCGGAGCAGGGCGTGTTCCAGGTCGGGGCAATGGATGACGAACAGGCACATCATGCGGAACGTACCGGGCGGAGCCTGGTATCCCTGGCCGAGACCGAAGGCCTCGTCCTGCAGCAACTCCATCAGCAGGCGATATAACTTGCTGTAGCTCTCGGTGGTGATTTCGCCGAGGCGCCGGTTATCTTGCTCGAGGGGATTGAAGTCCAGGCCTATGTGCTGCAGGGCCCGCTCCACCGGGTAACCCTGTGCCGCTACCACGCGCAGCAGCGTATTCAGGGTCTTGACGGGCATGGTGTCCACTGCGCAGGGGCTCCGAAAGGGGACCGGGGGAGCGGAAGTGTAGCATGCCGTTCTGGCCGCCAGGAGATTGCGAGCGGCTCAGTGAGCGGCCAGCTCAGCCGCTGGGTGCGATCGTTTCGCGACCGGTAGCGAGGGCAGTTACCCGATCGGCCGATTCTCGCATGCGGAGTGCGATCTCCTCGATCTGGGCACCACTGATTGGATCCTTGATACTGCCCGCGACAAAGCACATGATCGGCACGTCCCGGTAAAGGAATACCGGTACCGAGATCGTGCTGACATCGTAGCGTGCTTTCGGGTCGATACGGTCCAGGTGATAAAATTCATCGCACAGGTCGCGCTGGTATTTATTGGTGACTTCCTCAAGCTCCTGAAGATTCCAGGAATTGTGTATGCGGCTGAGTTCCCGGTGCAGCTCTTCCTCGGTCTTTGTCTTCAGCGTGACCTCGTAACCGCGGGCGCGGATCGCGATCATGGATACCCGCAGTTTCTGGTCCAGTTTTTCGTTGTAGCCGCCACGCGACTCATGGGCCCGGGTCAACCAGGCCTCCAGGTACTTGGCCGCGGAGAAAGCGGTGAAACAGCCGGCAACCGGTGCGGTATTGGGAAGCCGCAGTCCCAGCTGGAAGGAGTCTATCAGGTCCGAGGCCTGCCCGTACAGGGCCAGCAGGACCATGTGTAATTTCGACCTGGCGGTGACGGCGAAGCCCAGGTTCAGCTCATTTTTCAGGCCTTCCAATTCCGGCCGGGCATACTCCAGTACCGGAAATTGGGCGAAGGCGGCATTGCCCGCGGCGATGATGGATGGGCCCAGGCGATAGGCCTTGGTTTTGGGGTGTTGCACCAGGAAGCCGTAATTGGCCATGGTGGTCAGGATTGCATGGCAGGTGGCCTTGTTGAGATTGAGGCGTCGGGTCATCTCGGTCAGGCCGAAAGCCTGGTTGGGATTGGCCATCAGCAGGTCGAGAATGGCCAGGGCGCGTGCAGTGGGCTGGGAAAAAAGTGCCACGTTGTATTTATCCCTGTTCGAGCCGTTGGTATAGTTTTTTGAACTTTTCAGTATGGTAACGCCACCGACCACGGCAGTTCAAGCCGTGCGGGATAATAGAGGAGAGCCGGGCGCTTGTCAGCAACAGTGACTAAATCAGTGGTTCTTTACGGCACCAGTGCCTGTCACCTCTGCGACCAGGCAGAGGACATGGTCAGGGCCTGGATCAGGGCCGGCCTGTCGGTGGAGTTGGACATTGTGGATATCGCCGACTCGGATGAACTCTTCCAGCGTTACGGCATCCGGATACCGGTGCTGCGTCGCGACGACGGTGGCGAGCTGGGCTGGCCTTTCGATATGGAGACGCTGGGGCAGTACCTGGAAAACCGCTCATAGGGCGCCCCCTCGCCGGGCACCCCTCGCCGGGCGCCCCTGGCCGGGCGCCCCTGGCCGGGCGCCCCTCGCCGGGCGCCAACATGAGTTATTTGCCGACCCTGACCGCCAGGACGTCGCAGGTGGCGCCGTGCAGCACACCGTTGGCGGTGGAGCCCATCAGCAGCGCGAGGCCGTAGCGGCCGTGACTGCCGACCACGATCAGGTCGGCGCCGATTTCCTCTGCCTTGGCGTGTATTTCGACCTCCGGGCGGCCGAGTACGATGTACTGCTGGTCTTCACCAATGCCACAACTCTCGCCGAATCGCTTCAGCTGCTGCAGGGCCTGCTGGTGGATCTCGTCCTGGATCCCGGAGAAATCCATGGGAATATCACCGCCGTAGGCAAAGCTCAGCGGCTCGATGACGTGAATCAGGTGCAGGTTGGCGTCGGTGCCCGCGGCCACGTTGCGGGCCCGCTCCGAGACCTGCTTGGAGTCCTCGCTGAGGTCGACAGCGATTAGAATGTTATTGTAGTTGGCCATGGTGTTCCCCCTCACTGCTGGCTGTTGGGTACCTTTTATAGCATAGAATGTGCTGACAGAAAGCCCGCTGACGACATCTTTGGCGGTGGGCACCCCATGTATTGACCTGGATCAGGTGCGCATTAATGGAAATCTGGCTGATATTGGTGGTGATCGCCGTTGCCCTGGCACCGCTGATGCATTTTATGCCCACCAAGGAGCAGCAGCGCGTCGCCCGTATGCGTGAGGCGGCAGCGGTCCGGGGGCTGTTCGTGGAATTCCGGAAATTGCCCGAGATCGGGGCCTCTGCAGCCATGCCGGACCAGCCCCGGGGCCAGATCATTTACTATGGCTTGCGACTGCCACCGCCCCGAGGCAGGACCCGGCGCAGGGGGGAGTGGCTGCAGCGTGGGGGAGAGTGGAGCAGTCGCGAGCGCGGCCAGCCACTACCGCCGGAAGTGGCGGCTCTGGAGCTGCCCCTGCTGGCCGCAGGTGTGGATGAGGCCTCCTGCGGCGTCTACTGGCAGGAGGCCGGGGATGTGCCGGAAGTGGAGCAGATCGTGGCCGCGCTGGAGGCCTGGTCGGGGCGTCTGCGAGCGCCCTGATGGTGATTTTTCCTTGACCATCTCCCCGATGACACTTATATATGCGAGTTTTTTGCGCTGGCCCGAGCGGCCGAACGGCACCCTTCAGGGGGGCTCTGCAGGAGTTTATGGGTAAATCCTTAGTCATCGTTGAATCGCCAGCCAAGGCGAAAACCATCAACAAGTACCTCGGCAAGGACTTTGTCGTGAAGTCCAGTGTCGGCCATATCCGCGACCTGCCCACGGCGGGAAGCGGTGCCGGGGCCGATCCCAAGGAGCGTGCCCGGCAGGCGGCCATCACCCGCAAGCTGTCCCCCGAGGATAAGGAAAGCTACCGCAAGCAACGCGCACGCGAGCAACTGGTGCGGCGCATGGGCATCGATCCCGAGGGCGGGTGGGAAGCGAATTACGAGGTGCTGCCGGGGAAGGAGAAGGTGGTCAGCGAGCTGCAAAAACTGGCCGCCAATGCCGATGCCATCTACCTGGCCACTGACCTCGACCGCGAAGGGGAGGCCATCGCCTGGCACCTTCGGGAAGCCATCGGCGGCGAGGATTCGCGCTATCAGCGCGTTGTTTTCAACGAAATTACCAAGCGGGCGATCCAGGAGGCCTTCGAGCATCCGTCCCACATCGATGACAATCGCGTCAATGCCCAGCAGACGCGGCGATTCCTGGACCGGGTAGTGGGCTATATGGTCTCGCCGCTGCTCTGGTCCAAGGTCGCTCGCGGCCTGTCCGCAGGCCGGGTGCAGTCGGTGGCCGTGCGCCTGATCGTGGAGCGCGAGCGTGAAATCCGCAGCTTCGTGCCCGAGGAGTACTGGGAAGTTCACGCGGACCTGACGCGGCAGGGCGAGGACGCCGTGCGGTTCCAGGTTCGCAAGCACCGGGAAGAGAATTTCCGCCCGGGCAGTGAGGCGGAAACGCTGGCCGCGGTAGCGGAACTGCAGGACCTGGATTACCGGGTCAGCAAACGGGAGGACAAGCCCACCCGCTCCAAACCACCGGCCCCGTTTATCACCTCGACTCTGCAACAGGCAGCCAGCACGCGGCTGGGTTTCAGCGTGAAGAAGACGATGATGTTGGCCCAGCGCCTTTACGAGGCGGGCTACATCACCTACATGCGAACCGACTCCACCAATCTCAGTGACGAGGCGCTGACCGCCTGTCGGGACTACATCGCCGCCAACTTTCCCCCGCGTTACCTCCCCGACAGGCCCAATCTGTACAGCTCCAAGGAGGGCGCGCAGGAGGCGCACGAGGCGATTCGGCCCTCAGACGTGAATACACCCCAGACCGCGCTCAAGGGCATGGAGCGCGACGCGGAACGCCTGTATGAGCTGATCTGGCGTCAGTTCGTCGCCTGCCAGATGCCCGCGGCGGAATATACCGCTACCACTGTGACCGCCAGTGCCGGCGATTATCGCCTGCAGGCCCGGGGGCGTGTGGTGCGTTTCGATGGTTTTACCCGGGTACAACCTCCCGCTGGTCGCAAGGGCGAGGAAGCCGTGCTGCCCGATCTGAAAGAAGGCGACGCGCTGCAACTGGGCAAACTGGAACCGGCCCAGCATTTCACCAAACCGGCTCCGCGTTACGGCGAAGCGAGCCTGGTGCGGGAACTGGAGAAGCGGGGCATCGGCCGGCCCTCGACCTACGCGTCCATTATCTCAACCATCCAGGACCGCGGTTATGTGCGACTGGAGAACAAGCGATTTTATGCCGAGAAAATGGGCGATATCGTGACCCAGAGGCTGCAGAAAAGCTTTTCCAACCTGCTGGATTACGGGTTCACCGCCGCGATGGAAGAGCGTCTGGACGATATCGCCGAGGGCCGGGCGGACTGGAAGGAACTGCTGGATCGTTTCTACCGTGGTTTCCGGGAGCAACTGGAGCAGGCCGAGCAACCGGAACCGGCGGGCATGGAGGCCAATGCGCCAACCATGACGGATATCGAGTGCGCGCAGTGTGGCCGGCCGATGCAGGTGCGCACCGCCAGCACCGGCGTTTTCCTGGGCTGCTCCGGCTACGCCCTGCCGCCCAAGGAGCGCTGCAAGCACACAATCAATCTCACTCCGGGGGATGAGGCTATTCGCGAGGACGCAGACGACGAGGCGGAGTCCCGCCTGTTGCGGAGCAAGCATCGCTGCCCGATCTGCGATACGGCCATGGACAGCTACCTGATAGACGAGGAGCGCAAGCTGCATGTCTGCGGCAACAACCCGGATTGCCCCGGATTCGAGGTCGAAAGGGGCAAGTTCAAGATCAAGGGCTACGATGGACCAACCCTGGAGTGCGACAAGTGCGGGTCGGAAATGCAGCTCAAGAACGGTCGCTTCGGCAAGTATTTCGGCTGTACCAGTGAGAGCTGCAAGAATACCCGCAAGCTGCTGCGCAACGGCGAGCCCGCGCCGCCCAAGATGGATCCCGTCCCGATGCCTGAACTGGCGTGCCAGAAGGTCGAGGATACCTATGTACTGCGGGACGGCGCAGCGGGCCTGTTCCTGGCCGCCAGCCAGTTTCCAAAGAATCGGGAAACCCGGGCGCCGTTCGTAGACGAACTGCTGCCGCACAAGGACGAAATTGATCCGAAGTACAGTTTCCTGTTTTCGGCACCGGTAGCGGACGACGAGGGTAACCGGGCCCAGATCCGATACAGCCGCAAGACCAAGGAGCAGTACGTGATGAGTGAGATTGACGGCAAAGCGACCGGCTGGCGCGCCCACTATGTCGGCGGTAAGTGGATCGAGGAAAAGGGCCGCAAGACCGGCACCGGGCGGCGCAAGTCCTCATGAGCACTGCCAGGGCCCGGGCCAACCACAGCCTGTATCTGGCACGCATACTGCTGTCCACCTGGGGCGAGGCCCTGGCGCGGGAGGAACTGCCGGCGCGAACCCTGGGGGAAGCCTTTGAGCCCGCGGTCAGCGAACACCTGATCCGTGCCTATGGCTGGTTCCTGTTGCACGTGAGCCAGCCGGGCGAGCTGCCGCCGGCCCCGCCGCGCCGCTGCGCTGAGTTGCCCGGGGCGGCCGAAGGCAAGGCGGTTGCCGGCGAAATTCGCGAATTCGAACAACTGGAGCAGCACGGTTGGCTGGCGGAACTGCTCGGTGCACGGCAGGGGCCGGAAGCGGCCGACCCGCAGCCCGGAAACCTGTTGGGTGCAGTACTGATGAACCCGGGACCGGCAGAATTGACCAGCTGGGCTGACCAACTGGAACAGCTGTTTGACAGGATGGGTGACTCCCTCGACGAATACTGACCACAATGGACGCTTCTCCCGGGAGGGGGCTGCTGTTAGAATGAAACGGCACTTCCACACAGAGAGGTCAGTCGAGTGTCCACATCCTTATTGGAGATCGTAGAGTTGGACGACGGAGAAATCGTTCTGCAGCGGGCTGATGATGAATCAGAGCCCCTGGTGCGGATTCGTTTTTCCGAGGAGTCCACCATCTACCTGATGGACCAGGGACTGGAAGTGGCCAAGGCCATGATTCAGGCAGGGATACAAGCTGCTGCGGCTCTCGCGGAACAGGGCGAGATGGAAATCGAGGAAAGTACGGAAGCCCCCCGCGTACTGCACTAGGCCGTCGCCAGTCTCACATACCTGGTGCTCGTCGACAGGCGCAGAACCAGGCTCCCAGGCACGCCGCCAGGCGCTTGTTGAGAACCTCCTCCGCCGCGAGAATTCCCCGGGTATCAGTTACCGCGGCGTAACACGCCGACACTCAGCCCTTCGATAGCGAAGTCCTGTTGCCTGAGATCAACCCGTATCGGTTCATAGTCGGAATTCTCGGGCAACAGTTCCAGCAGGTGTTTCTCGGCGGTTTTGTGCAGGCGCTTGACCGTCACTTCGTCCCCGATTCGCGCGACCACCACGTCACCCTCTGAGGCGACCGGTGTACTGTGAACGGCCAGCAGGTCGCCGTCAAAAATACCAATCTCGATCATGCTGTCACCCTGAACCCGGAGGAAATAATCCGCCGCTGGCTTGAAGAAGTCGCCACTCAGTTTGCAGTAATCCTCGATGTGCTGTTCCGCCAGCACCGGGCTGCCCGCGGCGACCCGACCGATAATGGGCAGGCCCGGTTGTTCAGCCAGCACGATCCCCCGGGAGGCGCCGGGAATGATCTCGATGGCGCCCTTGCGCGCCAGTGCTTTCAGGTGCTCCTCGGCGGCGTTGGCGGACTTGAATCCCAGCTCCCGCGCGATGTCGGCCCGCGTGGGGGGGTAGCCCGTGTCGGCGACGTAGTTGCGGATGACATCCAGTACCTGTTGCTGCCGGTTGGTCAGTTTTTCCATGGGGCGCCCATCTGTGGATTTATACAATGCTGTGATTATATACAGCTTTCCGTAAAGGCCGCAATGTCCAATACGCGGGGACGCTGAAGTTGGCAGATGGGAAATCGGCGCGCTGTGGAGCGCGACCGTGGCGGTTACGGGGATCTGGAAGCGGCGAGGGCGGGATTAAAAATCCTCGACCCCGTACATGATATCGGGCTCGATATAGTTCAGCGGACTGTTCCAGTCTTCGGGGTGGAAGGGCAGGTCGGGGTCTACCCCATCGTCATCGTCAAGCTCGAAGGGTGTGCGCCAGTCCTCGGGTGCCTCGGCCCGTTGCAGGGTCAGTTCACGCCACGCGTCGAGGTCGTATTCCGCTACTTCCCCGTCCAGGTACTGGGTTTCAATCAGGTGTGCGGCAGGATCCCAGGCGACAACTTCAAACATGGCGTTGCTTTGTAAATCTTTATACCAGCCGCCGACTACCGGGCTTAACATTTTCATAATGGCCACCATTCGCGCTTGGAATATCAACATATCACGCTGAAGTTCCCTGTCCATTATGCGAATTGGCGATAAGAAATCGCATGTGAAATTACGCTTTGTTCCGGCCAAAAACTTTTCAAAACAGATCAGTCAGTTGCGTATAATTCCCCGAGACGGTCTCAGGTGCTCGATGGCTGTATATGCTTTCGTTAGACTAAGCCCGGTGCTTTCAAATAAATAAATTGTCTAAAGCCGGGCGCAGAGGCACGATGCAGGGAAAACGTGGAAAAAATTCTCGAACTGATTGACAAGGCGAGCCTGACCCTGGGCCTGGAAAACTGGGCCCTGACCCTGGTGCTGTGGCTGCTGTTTGGCCTGGTCCTGCATTTCGCCCTGGCCTACCTGTTCCGACGCCTGCACCGCGTGGCGCAGGCCAGTGAGCAACGCTGGGACGATGTGATCATTACCGCCCTGGAGTTGCCCCTGCGGGCGGTGGCCTGGGTAGCGGTGTTGTACGTGGCCATAGACATCTACCCGGGCACCCTGGGGCTGCAGGACAAAATCAACCCGGCCTTTGATACCGTCACGGTAATCCTGCTGGCCTGGTTATTGCGGCGGATGATTCGGGGGGTGGAAAAGGAGTTGCTGCGGGAGACCCACGGCCTCACGTCCTCCACCGACAAGGCCGGGGTGCGCTCCACCGCCAAGTTGTTGCGGGTGGTGCTCTACATCCTGGCCGGCATCATGATCCTGCAGACCCTGGGGGTGTCCATTTCCGGCCTGCTGGCCTTCGGGGGTATCGGCGGTATCGCGGTGGGCTTTGCCGCCAAGGACCTGTTGGCGAACTTCTTTGGTGGGCTCAGTATCTACCTGGATAAACCCTTCACCACCGGTGACTGGATTCGTTCCCCCGACAAGGAAATAGAGGGTGTGGTGGAGGAGATCGGCTGGCGACTTACCCGTATCCGGACCTTTGACCAGCGCCCCCTGTATGTGCCGAACGCGGTATTCAGCCAGATTTCGGTCGAGAACCCATCGCGCATGCGCAACCGGCGTATCAAGGAGACCATCGGTATCCGCTACCAGGATGCGGACAAGATGGAAGTCATCGTGGAGCAGGTTCACACCATGCTGCGAGAGCATGACGATATCGAGAAGGAGAGCCGGCCCCTGATCGTCAATTTTGATCGTTTCGGCCCCTCATCCCTGGATTTCTTTATTTACACCTTTACCAAAACCACCGACTGGATCCAGTTTCACGCGATCAAGCAGGATGTGTTGCTACGGATTATCCGCATTGTCCACGCCAATGGTGCCGATGTGGCCTTTCCCACCCGCACCCTGGTGCTGGAGAACAGCGCAAGCAGGGAGGCCGCATCGTGACCCTGGCTATTATCGGAGGGACCGGCATAGAGCAGCTGGAGGGCCTGGAAACCGTGTCTTCCCACCGGGTTGATACGCCCTATGGCGAGCCATCCCGCGCGGTCGATGAAGGGCGCCTGGGGGGCGCCAGGCTATTTTTCCTGCAGCGACACGGCAGTCCGGACGCGATACCGCCGCACAGCATCAACTATCGCGCCAATATCTGGGCTCTGCGCGAGCTCGGGGCCACGGATATCGTCGCCATCAATGCGGTGGGCGGTATCACGCCGGCCATGGCCACCGGCAGCCTCGTGATTCCGCACCAGCTGATCGACTACAGTTGGGGTCGCGAGCACACCTTTGACGAGGGCGCGGGTGGCCAGCTGCTGCACATTGATTTCACCGAGCCCTACGACCCGGAGCTGCGCCGGGCGTTGCTGGATGCGGCCGCTGCGGCGTCAGTCGATCTTATCGTCGGAGCAGTCTATGGCGTTGCCCAGGGGCCGCGCCTGGAAACGGCCGCGGAAGTGGATCGTATGGAGCGGGACGGTTGTGACGTGGTGGGCATGACCGCCATGCCCGAGACGGCTCTGGCGCGGGAGCTTGGACTGGCCTACGCCAGCGTCAGCATGGTGGTCAATCCGGCTGCCGGCCGCAGTAGTGAACCCATCACCCTGGAGGGAATGCGCGCGATATTGTCGGCCGGGGCGGCACAGGTGCGGGCGTTGATCCGGGAACTGGTGGCGCTGCGCTACAGTGGCTGATCTGCAGGGGACCCTGCTTCCTCCGCTGCAGCCGCCTCTGCAGCTGCTGCGCTGGCCTGCTCGGCCAGGCCGCGTAGCTCGAGTTCTTCTTCCGTCACCGGGGTCAGTTTGATCAACAGGCCGAACAGTGGGTGGTCCAGGTAGTGGATCTCGCCGCTGCGCATGCGCCGCTTCTCGGTCATGGCAACCGCGTGCCGCCAGGGGTATTGGGGCTCCTCTGGCGCGGTTTCCTCCTCCGGCACCGACCCTGATTCCGGCTCGGGCGCGGCGATTTCGGCCTCGTCCATGTACCACCAGCTGTCCCCGGTCTCGGGCGGCGGTGGTTCTATGACCACCAGCGAAGGCGGGCCGAGTGGCGCGGGCGGCATGCGCCACTGGCCGGGCAGGTAATCTCCCGCGGTGTTCAACCACAAACGGGTCTCCAGGTGCAGGTATCGCGACAGGTATAACAGTACGCTGCCCTGCAGTTCCGGCCACTCGGCGCTATCGCCGGATCGGTCCAGTACCAGTGGCACCGCAGCTTCCCGGGGGCTCATGGGTTGCAGCCAGGCCTGATGAAAATGCAGTTGGTAGCCTCCGCGCCGTTCCATGTAGGCGGCCTTGCCCCGGAATTCCCGTTCCTCGTCCGGCAGCGTGATAAACGGTGTCGGCCGAGGTGGCGGCGCCTCCGGATCGGGCAGCTCCTCCGCCCCTGGCTGCGCCATGGGGGCGGTTGCCTGATCGCCGGCCGTCGGGTCGCTGTCCGGTTCCAGCCGGGGTATGTCGCTGGCCGGGCCCGGCGGCGGAATATCGGTATCGTGGTCCGGCGGCGTCTCGTCGAGGTCCGGCTCCGGCAACAGCGTGATGGTCTGGACCCCGAATTCGTCCACCGTGCTCTCGGCGAGCTGCTCTCCCAGGTTGGCTGCCACCCGGCGTGGGTCCACCAGGAAACGGTACTGTTCCGGGTAGCGGAGATCGGGCGTCGCCGGCCACTGTTCCGCCTGGCCTGCGGCACTGTCGGGCTGGCTGAACACCAGCAACTCGACGCGGTACCAGCGCTCCTCGCCGTTGTCCTGCGCCCGGGCCGTCGTGACCCAGGCCAGCGCAAGTCCCAGCAGCGCCAGTGTCGGGATTCGGGAACAGTGACAGTGGCGGCGAGTCATCAGGCGGCGTCTTCCGTGGCGTCAGCGGTGAAGGTATCCAGCAACTGTTCGGCGTACTGCTGGCGCTCGGTGGTATCGGCCAGGTCCAGTTCCACCCGCAGGCGGGTGGCGCCCGCCAGTTTGTAGCCGCGCGGGTCCGACTGCACCAGCTTGACCAGGCTGAGGGGATTGACCCGGGTTGATTCCTTGAAGTCGATACTACCACCGCCCGCGCCCAGCTCAATGCCGCTGATACCGAGTTTCTCGGCCCGTTGGCGCAGCCGCGCCAACTGGAACAGGTTGCCCACCTGCGCGGGCAGCAGGCCGAAGCGATCGATCATCTCTACCTGGATGTCGCGCAGGGCCTGTTCGTCACCGGCCGCGGCGATGCGTTTGTACAGTACCAGGCGGGTATTGATGTCCGGCAGGTAGTCTTCGGGAATCAGCGCGGGCAAGTGGAGGTTGACCTCGGTGCCCTTGTCCAGCGGCGCATCCACGTCGGGGATTTCGCCCCGCTTGAGGGCGTCGACTGCGCGTTGCAGCATGTCCATGTACAGGGTGAAACCCACCGAGTGAATTTGCCCGCTCTGTTCGTCACCCAGCAACTCGCCGGCCCCGCGAATCTCCAGATCGTGGGTGGCCAGCAGGTAGCCGGCGCCAAGATCCCCGGCGGCCTCGATCGCTTCCAGCCGTTTCGACGCGTCGGTAGTGATGGCGGAGCGCGGCGGGCATAACAGGTAGGCGTAGGCCTGGTGGTGGGAACGGCCGACCCGGCCCCGCAGCTGGTGCAACTGGGCCAGGCCGAACTTGTCCGCCCGTTCGATAATGATGGTATTTGCGTTCGGAATGTCTATGCCGGTCTCGATAATGGTAGTGCACAGAAGGATATGGTGGCGCTGGTGGTAGAAGGCCGACATGACCTGTTCCAGCTGGTGTTCGCGCAACTGCCCGTGGGCTACCGCGATGCTCAGGTCGGGCAGCAGCTCGCGCAGCTTACGCGCGGTCTCCTCGATGGTCTTGACCTCATTGTGCAGATAATACACCTGCCCGCCGCGCAGGGTTTCGCGCAGCACGGCCTCCCGGATCAGGGCGATATTGTGCTCCCGGACAAAGGTCTTGATGGACAGCCGGCGGGCGGGTGGGGTGGCGATGATGGACAGGTCACGCATGCCCCCGAGAGCCATGTTCAACGTGCGGGGAATGGGGGTGGCGGTCAGGGTCAGGATGTCGACTTCAGTGCGCAGCGCCTTGATCGCCTCCTTCTGCTTTACCCCGAAACGGTGTTCCTCGTCGATGATCAACAGGCCCAGGTCGTGAAAGCGGAAATCGTTCTGTAATAGTTTGTGGGTGCCGACCAGGATATCCACCTTGCCCGCGCTGACCCGCTCGATCACTCTGGCCATATCCGCGGCGCCGCGAAAGCGCGACACGACCTCGACGACAACCGGCCAGTCGGCAAAGCGGTCACTGAACGAGTTGTAATGCTGTTGCGCCAGCAGGGTGGTGGGCACCAGCACCGCCACCTGTTTGCCGTTGCGGGTGGCGAGCCAGGCGGCGCGCATGGCCACCTCGGTCTTGCCGAAGCCGACGTCTCCGCATACCAGCCGGTCCATGACCCGGCTGGAACTCATATCCGCGAGCACCGCGGCGATGGCCTGGGCCTGATCAGGGGTTTCCTCGAAAGGAAAGGCCTCAGCGAAGCGGGCGTACTCCTCGTCTTCGCAATCGAAGGCGAAGCCTTCCCGGGCCTCCCGGCGGGCGTAGACCTCCAGCAGTTGCGCGGCAATATCGCTGGCCTTTTCACTGGCCTTGCGCCGGGCCTTTTCCCACTGGTCGGAACCGAGCCGGTGCAGGGGTGCCAGGTCCGGGTCACTGCCGGCATAGCGGCTGATCAGGTGCAGGGAGGAAACCGGTACGTACAGGCGCGAGCCCTGGGCGTACTCCAGGGTGAGAAATTCGTTTTCCTGGTCATCCACCGTCAGGGTCTGCAGGCCCCGGTACCGACCCACCCCGTGTTCCAGGTGCACGACCGGAATTCCCTCACGCAGCTCGTTGATATCACGAAACACGTTGGCTGCCGCGCTTTCCGTGTCGCGCAGGCGCCGCCGGCGCTGCGCCACCCGTTCACCGAACAGCTGCGATTCGCAGACCAGCGCCGGCAGGGACTCACCCAGGTACAGCCCGCGGCCCAGTGGTGCGGTTGCAATAGCGAAATCCAGCCCCGAAGCGAGGAAAGCGGCCCAGTTCTCCACCTCCGCCGGGGCGAGATTTTCCGCTGCCAGGGACTCCAGCAGGATCTCGCGGCGGCCTGCGCTCTCGGCGACCAGCAGGGTGGGGGCCCGGCGCTGTTCAAGGTGCGCCGCCAGACGTTTGGCCGGAGAACTGCCCTTGTCCTCTCCCGCCAGGACCGGCGGGGGTTCGACGGGTAGCGTTACGTGGACCGGTGCCTCGGGATTCTGGCGCAGTTCCAGCACCGGGTGGTCGCCGAGCAGGCTGAACAGTTCCTCCACCGGCAGGAAGCCGCGCACCGGTGGCAGCAGCGGATGGCGCGGGTCAATGCCATATTCCCGGTAGCGCTCGTTGACCTCGTCCCAGAAAGCCATCGCCGCGCCGTGGTAGTCACCCAGAGCCAGGACGGCGGTATCCTGCGGCAGGTACTCGAACAGGCTGGCACAGCGCTCGAAGAACAGGGGCAGGTAGTATTCGCTGCCGCCGCTGGCTCGCCCGGCGCTGATTTCCGTGAAGACGGGGCAATGGTCGGGGTCGACGTCGAAGGTTTCGTACCAGTTCATCTGGAACCGGTGGATTCCGGTACTGTCCAGTGGGAACTCACGGGCCGGCAGCAGCCTGATCTCCTCTACCCGGCTCACGGTGCGCTGGGTTTCCGGGTCGAACAGGCGCAGGCTGTCCACCTCGTCGTCCAGCAGGTCGATGCGGTAGGGAAGTTCGCTGCCCATGGGGTAGATGTCCAGCAGCGAGCCCCGCAGGGCGAATTCACCGTGCTCGAACACGGTCTCGACATTGCGATAGCCGTTCTGTTCCAGGTTGCCGCGAAAAGCGTGCACGTCCAGTGATTGGCCTGTCTGCAGCATCAGGGCGGAGCCCGCCAGGTACTCGGTAGGTGGCAACCGGTGCATCAGGGTGGGTATGGGTACCACCAGTACGCCGCCCGCCAGTGTCGGCAGCCGGTGCAGGGTGCTGAGCCGCTCCGAGATGATGTCCTGGTGGGGTGAGAAATTGTCGTAGGGCAGGGTTTCCCAGTCCGGCAGCAGCAGCATTTCGGTACCCTGATCAAGGTAGAACGGCAGCTCCCGTTCCAGGGTCAATGCGCTGTGGGTGTCGGGGGTGATAACCAGCAGCACCCGGTCGGGACTGGCCAGTTCAGCCAGCAGGGCACAGTCAGCGGCACCGTGACAGGGACCGATGGCCGTGCGAGAACCTGTTTTACAGGGCCAGGGTGATTTGTCGAGAAATTCGGAGAGCATGATTTTCCAGCAGGCAGATGCGAAGTGTACACCTGATGACATTCCGCGGCCACGATTTAGCCCGGCGTTTCCTGCGCAATTGTATAGCCCGGATCGGGGCCTGATTGTTGCCGCACGAACTTGCACCGTAAGGGGCTAAATCGGATAATACGCGCCCCCTGATTAACCTGCACAGACGGAGAAGGCCAGCACAGTGAACGAACGCAAGCGGGCGCGCCCGGACGACTACTTCAAGGACTGGAAAGAGCGCGAGGCTCTGGCGGAAGGCATGATTCCCCTGGTGGGCAGCCTGTCAAGGGAACACAGCGTAAAGTGCTACATCTACGGCAAATCCCTGGTCAACGCCTCCGTGCTGGAGATCATGAAAGATCACCGTTACGTGCGCCAGGTGGAAGCCAACGAACTGTCTGAATTTGAGACCTACCCGGTGCTGAAAGCCCTGAGCGAGCTGGACCTGGGTCCCGCCCACATCGACGTCGGTCGCCTGGCGGTCAGGTATTATGACCATGGTGAAGGCGCGGGCCTGAGTGTCGACGAGTACGTGCGGCGCGAGGTCGCCGACCTGATCGGGGCCAAATCCAGGCCGATAACGCAGCCTCGGGACGTCGTGCTGTACGGCTTCGGCCGCATCGGACGCCTGATGGCGCGGATTCTGATCGAAAAAACCAATGGCGGCGACACGCTGCGCCTGCGCGCCATCGTGGTGCGCAAGGGCAAGGCGCCCAACGACCTGGTCAAGCGCGCCAGCCTGCTGCGCCGCGACTCCGTTCACGGCGCGTTCAACGGCACCATCCGGGTCGACGAGGAGCGCCAGTCCTTTGTGGCCAACGGTAATGAAATCAGGGTGATATACGCAGATTCACCGGCGTCGGTGGATTATACCGAGTACGGCATCCACGACGCGATCGTCATCGACAATACCGGTGCCTGGCGCGATGTCGAGGGGCTGTCCCAGCACCTGCAGTGCAAGGGCGCCAGCAAGGTCATCCTGACTGCGCCGGGCAAGGGCGATATGAAAAATGTGGTGGCGGGCATCAACAATGATGTCATCCAGGAGGACGACACCATCATTTCTGCCGCGTCCTGCACGACCAACGCCATCGCCCCGCCGCTGAAAGCGATCGACGATGAATTCGGTATCCTGTCCGGGCACGTGGAAACCGTGCACGCTTACACCAACGACCAGAATCTGATCGACAACTACCACAAGGCCGACCGGCGGGGTCGTGCAGCGCCGCTGAATATGGTGATCACCGAAACCGGCGCGGCGGTGGCCGTGGCCAAGGTGCTGCCGCAATTACAGGGCAAACTTACCGGCAACGCAATCCGGGTGCCGACCCCGAACGTATCGATGGCGATACTCAATCTGACCCTGGCAAGAAAGACGACCCGTGAGGAGTTGAACGAGTACATGCGCAACGTCGCACTGCACTCGCCGATGCGCAAGCAGATCGATTATTCCAATTCGCCCGAGGTGGTATCCTGCGATTTTGTGGGCTCTCGCCACGCCTGTGTCTATGATGCCCAGGCGACCATCGTGAACGGCTCCCAGGCAGTGGTCTATGTTTGGTATGACAACGAGTTCGGGTACAGCTGCCAGGTGCACCGTATCCTGGAACAGATGGCGGGCATCCAGTACGCGGTATACCCCCTGGAAGATTGAGGGCGACCGATGGGCGCCGCTGGCGGGGCGGTACCTGTCGACAAAAACTTGTTCAAAATCAAGTGGCTGTCCCCGGGCTGTGTGGCCTTTTCGGGGGCGCTTGGCTATAATGCGCGCGGCTTGGGGCCGGGTGGCTGAAACTGTCAGTAATCGTGGCGCTAATGAACCTCCAGGCAGCACGCAAGTTCCTGATTTCCGGGAATATCTTAAGGGGGTTTGGCTCCGGCCGATTCACTGTTCAATCACACTGTAGGCAGATCGTATGATCAAAGTGAAGCGGGGCCTGGATATCCCGATCCAGGGCGCCCCCGAGCAAATCATTGAAGATGCCCCGGCCGCGCGGGCCGTGGCGCTGGTGGGGTTCGACTATGTCGGCATGAAACCCACCATGGAGGTGCGCGAGGGCGACCGGGTCAAGAAGGGCCAGGTGCTGTTCACCGACAAAAAGACCGAGGGCGTGGCCTATACGGCCCCCGCGGGCGGCGTGGTGGCCGCGATCAACCGCGGAGCCAGGCGAGTCCTGCAGTCGGTGGTGATCGAAGTGGACGGGGACGAGGCGGAGCAGTTTGCCGCCCATGATGCAGCTGCTGCGGCGCAACTCGATGCCGCCGCCGTGCGCGAGCAACTCGTTGCCAGTGGCCAGTGGACTGCCCTGCGTACCCGCCCCTACAGCAAGGTCCCGGCGGCTGCCGCCGAGGCATCGGCCATATTTGTGACGGCGATCGATACGCATCCGCTGGCCGGAGACCCCGGCGTGGTCATTGCCGGGCAGGCAGAGGCATTCACGCTGGGACAGGACCTGCTGGCCAAACTGACCAATGGCAAGCTTTATGTCTGCGCCGCGGCCGGCGCCCAGCTGCCCACGGGCCAGGCGGCAAATATCGAGTATGCCGAGTTCAGTGGCCCGCATCCGGCCGGCCTGGCGGGTACCCATGTGCATTTCCTGGAGGGCGCCAGCCTGGACAAGGTGGTCTGGACCATCGGCTACCAGGATGTGATTGCGGTAGGCCGCCTGTTCCTGGACGGCCAGCTGTACACCGACCGGGTGATCGCCCTGGCCGGTCCCCAGGTGGAGAGGCCACGCCTGTTGCGCACCCGAATCGGTGTCGACCTGCAGGCGTTGACTGCAGGTCAGTTGAAAGAAGGTGAGAACCGTGTCATTTCCGGTTCCGTGCTGGGCGGGCGCAGGGTGGCTACCGGCACTGCCTACCTGGGCCGCTACCACAACCAGGTTTCCGTCCTGCTGGAAGGCCGCCAGCGTGAGTTCATGGGCTGGCTTTCGCCCGGCATCAACAAGCACTCCAACCTGGGCATTTATGTCTCCAGCTTTTTCGGTTGCAAACCGCTGCCCATGACCACCAACACCAATGGTTCCGAGCGGGCTATCGTGCCAGTGGGGAGTTACGAGAACGTTATGCCCCTGGACATCCTGCCCACCCAGCTGTTGCGCGCGCTGGTGGTCGGCGATACCGAGATGGCCCAGGCCCTGGGTTGCCTGGAACTGGACGAGGAAGATCTCGCCCTGTGTTCCTACGTCTGTCCGGGTAAATACGAATATGGTCCCATCCTGAGGGACAACCTGACGCGTATAGAGAAGGAGGGTTAAGACGTGGGATTGCGAAAGTATCTTGACAGCGTCGAGCACCATTTCCAGGACGGCGGCAGGTTCCAGAATTTCTACGCCCTGTACGAGGTATTCGATACTTTTCTGTATGCGCCGGGAACGGTAACCCGTTCCACCGCGCATGTGCGCGACGGTGTGGACCTCAAGCGCATCATGATCACCGTCTGGCTGGCGGCGTTCCCGGCCATGTTCTACGGCATGTACAACCTCGGCTTCCAGGCCACGGACGTCATGCCCGCGAACTACGCGGTCGAGGGTTGGCGAGGCTGGCTGATCGAGCTTCTCGGGGGCTACGATGGCAGCAGTATCTGGCACTGTTTCTGGTTCGGGGCGGTATTTTTCCTGCCGATTTATGTCGTTACCTTCGTGGTCGGCATCGCCTGGGAAATCCTGTTCGCCATCAAGCGCGGTCACGAGGTCAACGAGGGTTTCTTCGTCACCTCCATCCTGTTCGCCCTTACCTGTCCGCCGGACATTCCCCTGTGGCAGGTGGCGCTGGGTATCAGCTTCGGCGTGGTAATCGGCAAGGAAGTGTTTGGCGGTACCGGCAAGAATTTCCTCAACCCGGCGCTGACCGGTCGCGCCTTCCTGTATTTCGCCTACCCGGCGCAGATGTCTGGGGATGCGGTGTGGGTTGCCGTGGATGGCCATACAGGGGCCACGCCACTGTCCGTGGTGGCGTCCCAGGGAATCGAGGCCCTGCAGAGTCAGGTGAGCTGGATGGATGCCTTCCTCGGCGCTATCCCGGGCTCCATCGGCGAGACCTCCACGCTGGCCATCCTGATCGGTGGCGTGCTGTTGCTTGTTTCCAGAGTGGCGTCCTGGCGCATTGTTACCGGCGTCATGATCGGCATGGTGGCACTGTCCTCCCTGTTCAACGCCATCGGCTCGGATAGCAACCCGGCTTTCGCCATGCCCTGGTACTGGCACCTGGTTACCGGTGGTTTCGCCTTTGGCATGATCTTCATGGCTACCGATCCGGTATCGGCGGCCATGACCAATGGCGGCAAATGGGCCTTCGGCATCCTCATCGGCCTGATGACGGTGTTGATCAGGGTGGTTAACCCCGCCTTCCCCGAGGGCATTATGCTGGCGATCCTGTTCGCGAACCTGTTTGCCCCGCTGATGGACCACTTCGTGGTTCAGGCCAATATCAAACGGAGGCTTGCCCGTGTCCGGTAATGACAGTATCAAGAAAATCCTGACGGTTGCGGTTTTACTCTGCGTCGTCTGCGCCGTGTTCGTGTCCACCGCAGCGGTGATGCTGAAACCCGCGCAGGAAGCCAACAAGAGTCTGGATCGCAAGCGCAACATCCTTGCAGCGGCGGGGCTGCTGGAAGCGGACGCCAGTGTGGAGGAGCAGTTCGCCAGGGTCACCAGTCGGGTGGTCGACCTGCGCAGCGGCGAATTCGCCGACGACATCGATCCTGCGAATTACGACCAGCGCAAGGCAGCCAAGGACCCGGCGATGTCCGAAAAGCTGACCCCGGAGGATGACCTGGCCAAGATCGGACGTCGCGAGAACTACGCCGTGGTCTACCTGGTGGAGCACGAAGGCGAACTGGACAAGGTGATCCTGCCTGTTCATGGCTACGGCCTGTGGTCGACGCTCTACGGCTTCCTCGCCCTGGAGTCCGACGGCAACACCGTGGCCGGGCTCGGTTTCTACGAGCATGGTGAAACGCCGGGCCTGGGCGGTGAGGTGGACAACCCCAACTGGAAAAGACTGTGGCCGGGCAAAAAGGTGTATCGCGACGGCGATGTGGCGATCGGCCTGGTCAAGGGCGCGGTAGATCACAACAGTGCCAACGCGCCCTGGCAGGTCGATGGCCTGTCGGGCGCAACGCTCACCAGCAAGGGCGTCACGAACCTGGTGCACTTCTGGCTGGGCGAAGACGGCTACGCCCCGTTCCTCAACAAACTGAAATCCGGAGAGGCCTGAGATGGAGAGCATTAAAGAGACCCTGACCGGGCCTATTATCAAGAACAACCCCATCGCCCTGCAGATCCTGGGGATTTGCTCGGCACTGGCCGTGACCTCTTCCCTGCAGGTGACCATGGTCATGTGTATTGCGCTGACCTCGGTGACCGCCTTCTCCAACCTGGGCGTGTCGCTGATTCGAAAGCACATCCCGGGCAGCATTCGGATCATTGTGCAGATGGTGATCATTGCCTCGCTGGTGATCCTGGTGGACCAGCTGCTAAAGGCTTACGCCTACGCCATCAGCAAGCAATTATCGGTGTTCGTCGGCCTGATTATCACCAACTGTATCGTGATGGGTCGGGCCGAGGCCTTCGCCATGAAGAATCCGCCGCTGGCGAGTTTCCTCGACGGTATCGGCAATGGCCTTGGATACAGTGCCGTGCTGATCACGCTCGCGGTGATCCGTGAACTGTTCGGAAGCGGTAAGTTGTTCGGGTTCGAGATCCTGCCGCTGGTAACCGATGGTGGCTGGTACGTGCCCAACGGCCTGCTGCTGCTGCCGCCCAGCGCCTTCTTCCTGATCGGCCTGATCATCTGGGGATTGCGCAGCGTGCGCAAGGAGCAGGTGGAGAGCCCGGAGTACAGGTTGGCGAAACACACCGCAGCAGGGGAGGGCGTCTGACATGGAAGCGCTATTGAGTCTGTTCATTCGCTCGATTTTTATCGAGAACATGGCCCTGGCTTTCTTCCTGGGCATGTGTACCTTCCTGGCGGTATCGAAGAAGATCCAGGCGGCGCTGGGCCTCGGTATCGCGGTCATCGTCGTGCAGACGATCACCGTGCCTGCCAATAACCTGATATACCACTATTTGCTGGCGGATGGCGCCCTGGCCTGGGCCGGGCTGCCGGATGTGGATCTGAGCTTCCTCGGCCTGCTGTCCTATATCGGGGTGATCGCGGCCATTGTTCAGATACTCGAGATGTTCCTGGATAAGTACGTGCCGGCCTTGTACAACGCCCTGGGTGTGTTCCTGCCGCTGATCACCGTGAACTGCGCCATACTCGGCGGTTCGCTCTTCATGGTCGAACGCGATTACGGCTTCGCCGAGAGCGTGGTGTTCGGCGCCGGCTCCGGAACCGGCTGGGCGCTCGCTATCGTTGCTCTGGCGGGCATCCGCGAGAAGCTCAAGTACAGCGATATCCCCGAGGGTCTGCAGGGACTGGGCATCACCTTTATTACCGTCGGGCTGATGTCCCTGGGCTTCATGTCCTTCGGCGGTATCGATATCTAAGCGGGAAAGTACGACATGGAAATGACAATTGTTTACGGCGTCGGCATGTTTACCGCGATTGTGCTGGCGTTGGTGTTACTGATTCTGGCGGCGCGCTCCAGGTTGGTAAGTAGTGGAAACGTCTCCATCGAGATCAACGGTGAAAAGACAATTACCGTACCGGCGGGCGGCAAGTTATTGCAGACACTGTCCGAGGCCAACCTGTTCCTGCCCTCGGCCTGCGGCGGTGGTGGTACCTGTGCCCAGTGCAAGTGCATCATCAAGGAAGGTGGCGGTTCGATGCTGCCGACCGAGGAGTCCCACTTCACCCGGCGCGACGCGGCGGAAGGCTGGCGCCTGAGCTGTCAGACCGCGGTCAAGCAGGACATGAAGATCCAGGTTCCCGAAGAAGTGTTCGGCGTCAAGCAGTGGGAATGCACGGTGGTGTCCAACCCCAACGTTGCGACCTTCATCAAAGAGTTGACCCTGCGCCTGCCGGAGGGGGAAAACGTCGATTTTCGCGCCGGCGGCTATGTGCAGCTGGAATGCCCGCCTCATCACGTGAAGTACTCCGACTTCGATATCGACGAGGAGTACCGCGGCGACTGGGAGCGCTTCGGTTTCTTCAAGCTGGAGTCCGTGGTCAAGGAAACCGTGATCCGCGCCTACTCCATGGCCAACTACCCGGAAGAAAAGGGCCTGGTGAAGTTCAACATCCGGATCGCCACGCCGCCCCCCGGTTCCGTGGGGATTCCCCCCGGCCAGATGTCCTCCTGGGTGTTCGGCCTCAAGCCGGGTGACAAGGTCACGGTATATGGACCTTTCGGGGAGTTCTTCGCCAAGGAAACCGACGCCGAGATGGTCTTCATCGGCGGCGGCGCCGGCATGGCGCCCATGCGCTCGCATATTTTCGATCAGCTCAAGCGCCTCCATAGCAAGCGCAAGATTTCTTTCTGGTACGGGGCACGCTCCCTGCGCGAGATGTTCTACCAGGATGAGTACGACCAACTGGCCGCTGAAAACGATAATTTCGAGTGGCACGTGGCCCTGTCCGACCCGCAGCCGGAAGACAACTGGGACGGACTGACCGGTTTTATCCACAATGTACTGTACGACGAGTACCTGAAAGACCACCCGGCTCCAGAAGACTGCGAGTACTACATGTGCGGGCCGCCGATGATGAACGCCGCCGTGATCCAGATGCTGACGGATCTCGGTGTAGAGCCGGAGAACATCCTGCTCGATGACTTCGGGGGCTGAACAAAGGGGCCGGGCCCCTTATCCAGGCGAGACGAAAAGGGGGGCTGCCCCCTTTTTTATGTACGGGATGTACGGTATGCCCGGTAAAGCGGGGCACGCTGCGTCGCGGGGGGCAGGACAGCGTGCCCCGCTTTATCGGGTACGCCGGGAGCGACGGCCTTGGCTTCGGCTATGGCTCGTACTGTTCGCCGGCCTGCTGCTGTCAGCCTGTGCCCCCCAGCGCGACCCGGTGCGACTGGAAGGCAGCACGATGGGTACCAGCTGGCATGTGACCTACATTCCCGGGCACAGTCCACTGGCCAGCGCCGATGTGCGGGCCGGCATCCAGGCGCAGCTGGCCGCGGTAGAGGACAGTATGTCGACCTATATCGGGGAATCCGAAATCAGCCGTTTCAACCGGCAGCCCGTGGGTGAGTGGTTGGCGCTGTCTCCCGACTTTGTCACCGTGCTGCGGGCAGCACTCAAGGTTGGCCAGTCCAGTGACGGCGCCTACGACGTTACCGTGGCGCCACTGGTCAATCGCTGGGGTTTCGGTCCCGATCCCCTGCGCGGGCAGCCGCCATCAGGCGAGGAGGTGCAGGCACTGCTGCAGCAGGTGGGCCAGGACAAGTTGGAACTGGATGCGGAGAATGCCAGGCTGCGCAAGCGAGCGCCGGTGAGTATCGATTTTTCCTCCATAGCCAAGGGCTATGGGGTAGACCGTGTGGCCGAGTACCTGCTGCAGCAACAAATTGACGATTTCATGGTCGAAGTAGGCGGAGAAATTCGATTGTCCGGTGTCAGCCCGAGGGGCGATTTGTGGCGTATCGCAGTGGAACAGCCGGATCCGGCGGGGCGCTCCATGGCCACGGCCGTGGCACTGACCGACCGCGCCGTGGCCACCTCGGGTGACTACCGCAATTTCTTCGAACTGGATGGCAGGCGGTACTCCCACAGTATCGACCCGCGCACCGGCTACCCGGTCCTGCACGACCTGGTGTCGGTAACCGTCATCCACGACAGCGCCATGCTGGCCGACGCCTGGGCCACCGCGCTAATCGTGCTGGGCGGCGAACAGGCCAGGGCGGTGGCGGAGGCCAACGGTTTGGCGGTATATTTCATCAGGCGACACGGAGATGAATTTATCGCCACTCACAGCAGCGCCTATTGGGTCTATGCCAACTCGGTGAAGCTGCAGCAGGAGCCATGGGAATCATGACAATATTTCTACTCAGTGCGCTGGTTATCGGCCTGGTCATCGCAGGAATGGCTATCGGGGTGATCATGGGCCGGCAACCGATCAAGGGCTCCTGTGGCGGCCTCGGGTCGCTGGGGATCGACAGCAAGTGCGAGATATGCGGCGGTGATCCCCAGCGCTGTGACGAGGAGACCCGCGACGGCGAGGTGGGCCGTAACAACCCCGGTCTTTATTATCCCGCCGATCGCTGATCCGGGGGTTACCGCCTGATGGCGCGATTCGCCCTGTTCGTCGGCCTGCGCTACAGTTTCAGTCGCAAACGCCAGCGTTTCACCGCGGTGATCGCCATGGTCTCCATGCTCGGCATGGTGCTCGGTGTTACCAGCCTGATTACCGTCCTGGCCGTGATGAACGGGTTTGCCGGCGAATTGCGCGGCCGGATCCTGTCGCTGGTACCTCACGGTTACGTCGAGGCCCGCGACGGGGCGGGGCTGACCGGGTGGCAGGCCCTGCGAGAACAGCTGATCGCCGTCGACGGGGTCGACGCGGCATCTCCCTACATTACCGACAAAGTGATCCTCGGGAGCGGGCGTATGCTGCGCGGTGCGGTACTCACCGCTATCGACCCGGAACTGGAGGGCGCGGTATCGCGGGTGCCCGAAACCATGGTGGCGGGCAGCCTGGCCGCACTGAACGAGCAGCGCTTTGGCGTTGTACTTGGTTCCGCACTGGCCCGCATGCTGCGCGTTGGCCCCGGCGACAGTGTGCAGGTCACCGTGCCGCGTTTGACGGTTACGCCCCTCGGCCTCTTTCCCCGCAGTAAACGCCTCACCGTGGTTGGCCTGTTCGAGATCGGCGCCCAGCCTGATGCCTACCAGGCCTATGTATCGCTCGCTACCGGGCAGAAGTTGTTGGGACAGGGGGTAGACGGCCTGCAGGTTCACACCGCGGACCTTTTCCGGGCGCCGCAAATCATGGCCTCGCTGGCCCCCTCCCTGGCCGGGGACCTGCAGGTACGGGACTGGAGCCAGACCCAGGGCACCTTGTTCCGGGCAGTGAAGATGGAAAAAATCATGGTCGGCCTGCTGTTGCTCAGTGTGGTTGCGGTGGCCGCGTTCAATATCGTGTCGACACTGGTGATGTCGGTCGCGGAAAAGCGCCGGGATATCGCGGTATTGCGCACCATGGGTGCCCGGGCCCGTTCCATCATGGCGATTTTTGTCGCCCACGGACTCGCACTGGCCGGGGTGGGCATTGGTTTGGGCGCCCTGTTAGGGGTGGTGCTGGCATTGAATGTCGCCGATATTACCGCCTTCCTGGAGCGTATCCTGGGCGTGAAACTGTTCGATCCCTCGGTCTACTTCATCAGTGAGTTACCCGCGAAACTCCTGTGGTCTGACGTGGCCCTGGTCGTCTCCGCGTCCCTGTTGCTGAGCCTGCTGGCCTCCCTCTATCCCGCCTGGCGGGCGGCCCGGGTGGCCCCGGCAGAGGTCCTGCGTTATGAGTGAGATTGTGCTGGAATGCCGTGCGCTGGGCCGGGTCTACCAGGACGGCGAACGCAAGGTGCCGGTGCTGGACGGGGTCAACCTGCAATTGACCGCGGGCGAAAAAATCGCCGTGGTGGGTGCGTCCGGGTCCGGCAAGTCCACCCTGCTCAACCTGTTGGGCGGCCTGGATGCGCCGACCAGTGGCCAGGTGTTGATGGGGGGCGAGGACCTGGCCACACTCACTGAGGAGCGCCTGTGCCAGCTGCGCAATCGGCAACTGGGCTTCGTCTACCAGTTCCACCACCTGCTGCCGGAATTCGATGCCCGGGAAAACGTCGCGATGCCCCTGCTGATCGGCGCCTGCGGCCGGGCGGAGGCGCTGGACCGGGCCGAGCAGGTGCTGGCGCGAGTGGGTATGTCGCATCGCCTGACCCACCGTCCGGCGCAACTGTCCGGGGGTGAGCGCCAGCGGGTGGCGATTGCGCGGGCGCTGGTTTGCGGACCGGACTGCGTCCTCATGGACGAGCCCACGGGTAACCTCGACCCCGATGCGGCGGCCCAGGTGCTGGAGCTGATCGACCAACTGGGCCAGGCCGACTCTGCCTTTGTCGTGGTCACTCACGACCCGGCCATCGCCGCCCACATGCACCGCACTCTGGTTCTGCAGGGCGGCCAATTGGTGGAGCAGTAGCGGTGAACGGCCGCGAAACCTGGCGCATAGCTCTGCGCAACACCTTCGCCTTTGGCCGCGGTTATCTCTCGACCTTCCTGTCCTCCCTGTCCATGGCGGGCCTGGTGCTCGCGGTCAGCCTGCTGATTACCGTACTGTCGGTGATGAATGGGTTCGACAAGGAGATGCGGGAGCGCATCCTGGCCCTGGTCCCGCACGTGACTGTCTACTACCACACCCCGCTCGCCGACTGGCAGCCACTCCGGGAGCAGCTGGCGCAGCATCCGGGGGTGACCTCGGTCGAGCCGTTCGTCGAGGTTGACGCGCTGATTATGCACGGCACGCGGATCGAAACCGCCCGTGGGATTGGCCTCGACACGACCGCCCTGGGTGAAGACGCCGCGCTGTGGTCGATGATAGCCCCGGCGCAGGTGCAGGCTTTCCGGGAGGATCCCGCGGGGCTGGTGCTGGGTCGCGGCGTCGCGTCGCGGTTGGGGGTAAACCCCGGGGACCAACTCACCGTCCTGGTGCCCGGAGGGGGCGACACCCTGTCAGCCCGCGACGCGCGCTTCGAGGCGGTTACCCTGCGGGGAGTGCTGGACTCCAGTACCGAGCTGGACCAGTCCGCCGCGTTCCTGAATTTGCCGCTGGCATCCAGGCTCGCCGGTCACGAGGGTTCGGTCACCGGCCTGAGACTGAGCGTCCGCGACCTGTTCGGTGTGTCCTCCCTCGGTTGGGAAGTCCTGAACCAGTTGCCCCCCGGGTTTTACACCACCAACTGGATGATGACCCATGGCAACCTGTACTCGGCGATCCAGCTGTCGCGGGACCTGGTGACCATACTGCTGCTGTCCATCATCGCGGTCGCGGCGTTTAACGTGGTCTCATCGCTGGTCCTGGTGGTATTCGACAAGCAGGGCAGCATCGCTATCCTGCGCACACTCGGGGCCGGCCCGCGCGACATCGCGCTGCTGTTCGTTATCCAGGGGGGACTGATCGGGCTGGTCGGGGTCGGCCTGGGCAGTCTGTTCGGGATTTTGTTGAGCCTGTCGGTACCGAAACTGGTGTTGGCCCTGGAGGGCTGGCTGGGTTTCCGGTTCCTCGACACCGACGTTTATCCGGTGTCCTTCCTGCCGGTGGACCTGCTGCCGGGAGACATTCTGCTGGTGGGGGGCACGGCGCTTGTGATGTGCCTGCTGGCCGCACTCTACCCGGCTCTGCGGGCGGCGCGCCTGGCGCCGGCCCTGATCCTGCAGCAGGAGCGCGCCTAGCTCCGTTTGTCAGCTTCCGCCGCAGCCCTCAGCGCCGCGGCCTGTCGACGTCGGCGGGCCCGCCGCCGCCACTGGCTGGCCACCCGCCAGCGCCACAGCATATTGATCGCAAAGTAGCCGGCGGATCCGAACAGGGTGCCGCAGACCAGGCAGCCCAGCACCAGCGGGCGCCAGATTGATTCGAGGCTGTTCTCTATCCAGGCCAGGCTCAGTTCGAACTGCACCGCCTTTACCGGCACATTGATGATCATCGCGCCCACCTTGTAGGCCAGGTAGAAGATGGCCGGCATGGTCAGTGGGTTCGTGATCCAGACCAGTCCCACTGACAGTGGCAGGTTGCAACGCAGTAACAGTGCCAGTATCGCCGCTAACACCATCTGACCTGGTATGGGCTGGAAAGCCACGAACAGGCCGACGAAGAAGGCCATGGAGGCAGAGTACCGGGTGATATGCCAGAGGTTCGGTTCAAATACCCACTCACCCAGCAGGCGCAACAGGCGAAACTCGCGCAGGCGTGCGGGGCTGGGGGCAAATTGCTTCAGGGTCTTCCTTGGCATGGCCTCGATGATCGAATTGGACGTGTAACGCCCGATAGCGCTGTGTTGAACTGGTCAACGGGGCTGCGCGGGCGGCCCCGGCATTATGCCCTGAATTTTTAGGCTTCACTATATGCATGCGTGGATCGCTGGCTGGGTCCTGGGCCTCGCGCTGCCGGCCGGGTTTCCGGCGCTGCCGGGGTTGCTCGCACTGGCCGGCCTCGGTCTGGCCGGCCTGGTGCTCACGGTGTTGCGCAGCCCGACCTGCTGGCTGTTGGGCGGTCTCCTGCTGGGCCTGGTCTGGTCTTGCGGGTATGGCCAGCGGCTGCTGGTAAACCGCCTGACGGGCGCCTGTGAGGCGGCGGTAATCGGGACCGTGGCCAGCCTGCCACGGCGCAGTCTAATACGGGAAGGGGTACCGCGGCAGCGCTTCGAATTTCGCCCGGAGCGGCTGGAGGGCGATTTCTGTGGCACGCCCCGGCGCCTGCTGTTGTCCTACTACGGTGCGGCCGAGGTTCGTCCCGGCCAGCGCTGGCGCTTCCCGGTGGTTCTGCTGCCGCCCTGGGGGCTGGTCAACCGGGGATCTTTCAATATGCAGTCCTGGTATGCCCAGAGCGGGATTGACGCCGTAGGCCGGGTCCGCGGCGAGGGCGTGCTGCTGGAGGAGGGCGGTGGCGGCTGGTACAGCCGCTTGCAGCGACTGCGCTGGCGGATCAGCCGGGAGCTGTCCTCGCTAGCGCTCGAACCGGTGCCGATCGCGGTACTGCAGGCACTGACCGTGGCCGATCGCAGCGGTATCGATGCGCCTCTCTGGCAGCGCCTGCAGCAGTTCGGTATCAATCACCTGCTGGTGATCTCCGGGCTGCATATCGGTCTGGTGGCGGGCCTGGCCCTGTTGCTGGGTGCGGCGCTGGGCCGTTGCTGGCTGCTGGTCAGGCCCGACTCGGCCTGCCTGCGCTGGCTACCCGGTCTCGGAGCGTTGGTCGTGGCAGGTATTTACACCGGCCTGGCGGGCTTTACCCTGGCCACCGTGCGAGCCTACCTCATGCTCTGCTGCCTGCTGCTTTGCCTGCTGCGTTCCAGGCCGTCATCGGCCTGGACAGCGCTGTTGCTGGCGGCCTTTTGCATTTTGTTGCAGAACCCGTTGGCGATACTGTCCAGCGGGACCTGGTTGTCCTTCAGTGCGGTGGCCGCGTTGTTGTGGCTGGGTCAATGGCGACCGCGGCTTAACCGGGGCTACCAGCTGCTGCTCGCCCACCTGTTCATGGCCCTGGTAATGGTGCCGCTGGGCGCCTGGTGGTTCGGCGGCTTCAGCCTGTTGTCTGCGCCGGCCAACCTGGTCCTCGTGCCGCTGGTCGGGTGGTTGCTGGTGCCCCTGGCGCTCTCGGGCGCAGGGCTGTTCCTGCTGGTGGGAACCGGTCACCAAAGCCTGTGGCAGCTGGCGGGCCAGGGGATCGACCGGGTGTTGCAGGCGTTGGATCTGGCGGCCATGGCCAGCCCTGTCGCCCCGTTCCAGCCGCTGGTCGCGGGGCTGTTGCCCGTACTGTGCGCTGCCCTGGCGGTGGCCCTGGTAGTGATCCCCGTTGGTGCCTGGCGCTGGTGTGTCGCAGTGCTGTTATGCCTGCCATTGGCACTGCCGCCACGCAATGAGGATCCTCAGCTGCTGATGAACCTGGCGGTGCTGGATGTGGGACAGGGGACTGCCGTGGTGTTGCGCAGCGCAGGACACACCCTCGTTTACGACACCGGTGGCGGGGATCCGGCGGGCCTCAATCTCGCCGCCTCGGTGCTGCTGCCGTACCTGCGCCAGGCGGGGGTAAAAACCATCAATACCCTGGTCATCAGCCATCCCGATACGGACCACAGTGCGGGGATGCAGACCGTGCTGGATACCCTGCCGGTGGCCCGGCTGTTTGTGACCCCGGGGCAGGACTCGCCTGCCGGGGCCCTGCCCGGCCGGACCCTGCCATGCCTGGCGGGGACTGCCTGGCGCTGGCCGTCCGGCGTCAGTTTCCAGTTTCTGGCGCCGGTTCGGGAGCCGGGTTTGAGCAGCAACGACAGCTCCTGTGTACTGCGAGTCGAGGGTGGTGGGTGGTCGGCGCTGTTGCCTGGAGATATCAGTGCCGAACGGGAGCGGCAGCTGTTGCGATACTGGCAGGGCGCCGTTGCCAGCAAACTGCTGCTGGCCGCACATCATGGCAGCAACAGCTCCAGCGGTACGGCCTGGTTGAAGCACATCGATCCAGGCGAGACCGTATTCACCCGCGGCTTCGGCAACCGGTTCGGCCACCCCCATCCCGCAGTGGTGCAGCGGGTGCGTGATCTCGCGATCGACACGGGTGACACGGCCCTGGAGGGCGCCGTCGAATACCGCGTCTACCGCGACGGGCGAGTGCAGCGAGAGGCGCTGCGGGAGCAGCGCCGGCGGTACTGGATGTAGCTTCTCTTTCGCGCTTCCGGGGCCTGTGCGTATAATGTCGCGAACGGGACGGATACGGAATAATATTGTGCTAGAACTGCTGTCGGCAGGTGGATGGTTGATGATCCTCATCCTGCTGTGCTCCATCGTGGCGGTCGCCATTTGCCTCGAACGACTTTACACCCTCAACCCCAAGAAAATAGCGCCCCCGCACCTGCTGGCCACGGTCTGGAAACAGCTCAAGGCCGGTGAACTCGACGCCAACCGGCTGCGTACCCTGAGAGAGTCGAGCCCCCTGGGGCGTATTCTGGCGGCGGGATTGAATAATGCCTTCCACGGCCGCGATGTCATGAAGGAAAGCATCCAGGAGGCGGCGGGGCACGTGATTCACGACCTGGAGCGCTATCTCAATACCCTGGGCACCATCGCCGCGGTGACGCCCCTGTTAGGCCTGCTAGGTACAGTAGTTGGAATGATCAAGGTTTTTGCCGAGATCATGGCCCAGGGAACAGGTAACGCGAGCGCCCTCGCCGGCGGTATTTCCGAGGCCCTCATCACCACCGCCGCCGGCCTGAGCGTCGCTATCCCGGCGCTGGTCATGCACCGCTATTTCATCGGGCGCATCGACGGGATCGTGGTGGAACTGGAGCAGGAGACCATCAAGCTGGTGGATGCCCTGCACGCGGAAGAACACACGACGGAAGGCGGCGCTTGAAATTTCGCCGCCAGCGCCGCGAGGACGTCAGTGTCAACCTGACGCCCCTGATCGACGTGGTGTTCCTGCTGCTGATTTTTTTCATGGTGTCCACCACCTTCAACCGGGAGACGCAGCTGAGTATCGATCTGCCCGAGGCAAGCGGCAGCGCTCGCGAGGAGCAGGGCGAAGAAATTGAAATCCTGGTCGACGAGAGCGGCAGTTACCGGGTCAACGGCCGCTCCCTGGTGGACAACAATATGCGTACCCTGCAGGCCGCGATTTACCAGATTTCCGCCGGGGACACGAGCCTGCCCATGTTCATCACGGCAGATGCCCAGGCTACCCACCAGGCGGTGGTGCGGGCTATGGACGCGGCGGGGCAGATGGGGTTCGTGCACCTTAGCATCACCACGCGCCAGCCTGAACAGCGGGATCAACCCTGATGGAGGGAGAGGCCAGACGCGACAGTCACCGTCCGCGAACCGGCCGCGCTCACAAGGTCAGTGATTTCCAGCTGTACCGCCGCCTGCTGGCTTACGTAGTGCCCTACTGGTATATCTTCCTGTTCAGCATTGCCGGTTACCTGGTCTATTCCCTGGGCAATGTGCTGTTGGCCGACCTGTTGCAGTTCCTGCTGGATTCGCTCAATGAGTCCGATTCCGTGGACAAGGGTATCGTTGCCGGTTGGGCCTACGGACTGTACCACGGCGAGCCGGTCAGCAAGCAGGAGTTCGCGCGGGTGGCGGTGCCAGCCGCTACGATCCTGCTGGCCTCTACCCGTGCAACCGGTTTCTTCGTTGGCACCTACTTCATGACCCACGTGGCCCGCAACCTGATCCACCAGATGCGCTGTGAACTGTTCAACAAGATGCTGGTGGCGCCCAGCATCTACTATGACCGGCACAGCCAGGGCGTGTTGATCTCCAAAATCACCTACAACGTGGAACAGGTGACCGGCGCGGTAACCAAGGCGCTCAAGATTATCGTGCGGGAGGGCCTGACCGTCATCGCCCTGCTGACCTACATGCTGTACCTGAATTGGCGCCTGTGCCTGGTATTTTTCGCGGTGGCGCCCTTTATCGCCCTGGTGGTCACCGTGGTGGGCAAGCATTTCCGCCGTTACAGCCGCCGCATCCAGGCGTCCATGGGCGATGTGACCCAGGCATCCAACGAGAGCATCGGCGCCTATAAGGAAGTGCGGATATTTGGCGGCCAGCACCAGCAGGAGGAACGCTTCCGCGGCGCCAGCGAGTACAACCGGGTGGAGAGCCTGAAGCTGGCGTTTGCCGACGCCCTCAGTACCCCGGTGATCCAGACCCTGCTGGCCATTTCGTTGGCGGCGCTGGTCTGGTTTGCCCTCAACCCGCGCATCCTGGAAGGCTTCAGTGCCGGTTCCCTGGTCGCGTTCCTGACCGCAGCCGGCCAGCTCGGGAAGCCCATCCGCCAACTGAGCAGCGTGCAGAGCATGATCCAGCGCGGCCTGGCTGCGGCCGAGGATATATTTGCCCAGCTGGATCAGGAGGATGAGCCTGACCACGGCGAGCACGAGGTGGACCGGGTGCGGGGCGACGTCACCTTCAGCCACGTGGATTTCGCCTACCCGGGCACGGACCAGCTGGTGCTGCACGACTTCAGCCTGGACATAGCCGCCGGCGAAACCGTGGCCCTGGTGGGACGTTCGGGCAGCGGCAAGAGTACCCTGGTCCAGCTGCTGGCGCGGTTTTATCACCCCGGCGCCGGGGAAATACGGGTGGACGGTGTCGCCATCGAGGACTACAAACTGGGCAACCTGCGCGACCAGCTGGCCATGGTGTCACAGGATGTGACCCTGTTTCACGACACGGTGCTGAACAATATCGCCTATGGCAGCCTGGCCGGCGCCAGCCGCGAGGAGGTCGAGACCGCGGCCCGCTCCGCTAATGCCATGGAATTTATCGAACAGTTGCCGCAGGGGCTGGACACCGAGCTCGGCGACGAGGGCAGTGGCCTGAGTGGCGGCCAACGGCAGCGGGTCGCCATCGCCCGCGCCATTCTTAAAAATGCCCCGATCCTGATTCTCGACGAGGCCACGTCAGCACTGGACAACGAGTCAGAGCATCGGATCCAGCGCGCCCTGGAGCACATCATGGCGGACCGGACCACCATTGTGATCGCGCACCGCCTCTCCACCGTGGAACGCGCCGATCGCATTGTGGTGCTGGACGAGGGCCGCATTGCCGCCATCGGCAGCCACGAGGAGCTGTTGGCCGGCGGTGGTATATACGCCCAGTTGTATCACCAGGAGTTCGCCGATTGATGCCAGGCTGGCAGCAGTCCCTGGTCGACGCCTGGTATCGCGGCGCCTGGTGGCTGTGGCTGCTGCGTCCGCTGGAACTGCTGTTTAGACTGCTGTCCGCGCTGCGCAGGTGGTGTTTTCGCCGGGGATTGCTGAAAAGCTACCGCGCTCCCGTGCCGGTGGTGGTGGTGGGCAATATCACCCTGGGCGGGACCGGCAAGACCCCGGTGGTCATTGCCCTGGTGGAAGCGTTGCAGGCGAAGGGCATCCGGCCCGGTGTGGTCAGCCGGGGCTACGGCGCTATTGCCACCGCTTTCCCGCACCGCGTGACTGAGCAGAGCCAGGCGGTGGACTGCGGCGACGAGGCATTGCTGATCCAGCGTCGCACGGGTTGCCCCTGTGTGGTGGGCCCTCATCGCGGTGCTGCGGTCGATACCCTGCTAACCCATTACCAGGTGGACCTGGTCCTGTCCGACGACGGCCTGCAGCACTACGCGCTGCAGCGCGACCTGGAAATTGTTATCGTTGACGCCGAGCGCGGTCTGGGCAATGGCTTCTGCCTGCCTGCCGGCCCGTTGCGGGAACCGCCGTCCCGGCTGGATGAGGTCCAGTTCGTCCTGTATCGCGGCAGTGATGACCCCGTTTGCGGTGTCGCCTACGAGAGCGAGAGGCTGGTGAACCTGGCCACTGCCGAGACCGCGAGACTGGGTGCCGGGGAACCGGGCCCGGCAGTGCATGCAGTGGCGGGTATCGGCCAGCCCGGGCAGTTTTTCTCCACTCTGGAGGCGGCAGGGCTGGCGATCGAGGCTCACGTATTTCCGGACCACCACAACTATACGGCAGAAGACCTGCGTGATCTCGATGACAAGCCGGTTATCATGACTGAGAAGGACGCGGTAAAATGCCGCGAGCTCGTGCGCGCGAACGCCTGGTACCTGAAAATCAGCGCCCGCTTGCCCCGGTCTGTACCCGAGGCGGTGGCCGGCCTGGTACAGCGGGCATAGCCCAGGACATCGCTCGCAGGAAATAACCCAGAGGACACCCCATGGTATTTTCCGTTGTCATTCCCGCTCGTTTTGGCTCCACTCGCCTGCCGGGCAAGCCCCTGCTGGAGATCGCCGGCAAGCCCATGATTCAGCGGGTGTGGGAGCAGGCTGGCCGCAGCTCGGCCCGGGAAGTCCTGATCGCCACGGACGACGAGCGGATTTTACAGGCCGCCGACGGCTTTGGCGCCAGGGCCGTTATGACCGCTGCGGGGCACGCCTCCGGCACCGACCGGCTGCAGGAGGTGGCTGCCGCCATGGGCTGGGACGACGAGCATATCGTGGTGAATGTGCAGGGCGACGAGCCGCTTATTCCACCCGAAGTCATCAACCAGGTGGCGGCCAATCTGGACGGCCAGCCAGCAGCCGGGATCGCCACCCTGTGCGAGCCGATCACCGAAGTGCAGGAGTTGCTCAACCCCAACGCCGTGAAAGTGGTGGCGGGGGAGGGCGGCAACGCCTGTTACTTCAGTCGCGCGCCGATTCCCTGGCCGCGTGAACATTTTGCTGCCGGCCAGGACAGCATGCCCCCGGGGCAACAGTGGCAGCGCCATATCGGTATCTATGCCTACCGGACGGGATTTCTGCACCGCTATATCGGCTGGCAGCCGGCGCCGATGGAGCTGACCGAACAGCTGGAGCAACTGCGCGCGCTGCATCACGGTGTGCTTATTCATGTGGCGCCTGCCTGTGCGCAAGTGCCCGCCGGAGTGGATACCGAAATGGACCTCGAGGTGGTGCGCAATATTCTCGGTGGTGGCACTCCTCTTTGAGTCGCACGGTATTCAACCAACATTGAGGCCTGACCATGGAGCTTGATCAGCTTGCAAGTATCGGAGAGTTGCTTGGCGGTATGGGCGTAATCCTGTCGCTGCTTTATCTGGCATTCCAACTTCGCGAGCAATCCCGCGGGTTACGATCAGAGAGTTATGGGCGGTCTTTGGACAGGTTGGCAAGAATTCAGGAGCGCCTATCGGAGCCTTCGGAATTTTCACGCTGCTTTAACAGGGGATTGGTTGATCCGGAGAGCTTATCCATAGAGGAACGAATCCATTTTACCTGGGCATGCACAGAGATGTTCGGCGCATTCGAGTATATGCACTATCAACAATCCCAGGGCGCCCTGCCCGAACAGATCTGGTTGCGCTGGAAAGACACCGTGAGGTTCTGGATGACCTTCGCCGGCATTCGGGCCTGGTGGATTGGAAAGCCCTCACCATTTAATGCAAGCTTCTCCGCGCTTATAGAGGACTGCATTCGGGAAGGGTATCAGCCGGATTGCCCGGGAGCATGGGAACAATGGATGCTCAAGGGAACCGGGGGCCAGGGTGATGCCAGGACAGATTCACCAGCGCTATGAGTTGCCAGTGTCCTGGACGTCGCATGCGGAACGGGCGTGCTCGCCAGGCACGCATTGACGCGTGTCGGGACGACTGGTCAGGTTGTCGGTGCCGACTCTCCCAGTTCGGGATGATGTTCTTCGAAGACAGGGAAAAGGCAGCACAAGAGATGTTCCGGGTATTGAAACCGGGTGGTTCACTTGCGATTGCTGTTCAGCCTCGGTAATGAGGACGAGGTAGTGGCGGTACTCGAAGCTGGCTGCCTGTTGATTGCTAATTGTCTGGTGGAGGCGAAAGTGGTCGTCAAGCCGTGGACAACTCAACTATAGGCGCCGCGCGGTGCCGCCTCTCCATATTTCCCTGTTACCAATATGCCGAAGCCGCTCCAATTCTGGCAGAGAGTGCTATCCTAGTGCGCTATGAACAAACCAGCACCAACAGGTTCCGGTGGAGGCAATACACCTCGAGGCGCGAGGGGCCTGCGCCTGTGCGCCCTGTTTGGCATCGAGATTCGCCTCGATGCCAGCCTGCTCATTATTTTCACTCTCATCGTTTTCGTGCTGGGCGGCACTCTCTTTCCCAGTTGGCATCCGGACTGGCCCGCTTCCACCACATGGCTGACCGCCGGTGCTGCCGGGGTGCTGTTCTTCGCCTCGGTACTGGCGCACGAGCTGGCACACTCACTGGTGTCGCGCCGTTTCGGAATTGAAGTACGCCGCATTACCCTGTTTCTTTTTGGCGGTCTGGCGGAAATCCAGGACGAGCCCGCCGAACCCCGCGCCGAGTTCCTGATTGCTATTGCCGGACCATTGACCAGTGTGGCGATCGGAGCGCTCTGCGTCGTCATCGGCACTCAACTGGCGGGAGAGGAGGTGGCCCAGCGGCTGGTCACTGAAGAGGAAGCAGCCCTTGCTGCGCTCTCGCCAGCCGCCACGCTGTTTCTCTGGTTGGGGCCGGTCAATATTGTCCTGGGCGTGTTTAACATGATGCCTGGCTTTCCGCTTGATGGCGGCCGCGTGATGCGCGCCCTGATCTGGTGGGTGACGGGGGACCTCAAGCGGGCAACGCGAATTGCCACCGAAAGCGGGCGCATGCTGGGTTGGTTCCTGATGATCCTGGGCGTAGTGCAGGCGCTGTCCGGCGGACTGCTGCAGGGCCTGTGGCTGGTCATGATCGGCTGGTTCCTCTCCAACGCCGCCTCGGCCAGTTACAAGCAGGTGATGGTCAAGGAAGTGCTGAAAGGTGTTACCGCGCGGGACCTGATGCGCTCCCATTTTGAGATGGTGTCACCCCAGATGCGGCTGTCGGAGTTCGTCGATGAACACCTGCTGCAAAGCGCGCAGCAACTGTGGCCGGTCGTCGAAGACGGACAATTTATCGGATTACTTACACTGCAGGAAGTGCGAGGAATCAATCGCGGAGACCGTGCCATCATGACAGTGGGCCAGGTCATGAGGACCAGACTGGACAACCTGATCATACATCCAGATACCGATGCGACCCGCACAATGGCGGCCCTCGACAGGCAACAGTCGCCGCTGGCAGTGGTTGATAACGATCGTGTCATAGGTCTGATTTCTCAGATAGATGTCGTCAAGTGGCTGCTTCTCCGCTGAGTTATATCAGGTCTCTGATAGGCTCGTTGAATTTTCTTTGGTACATCCGCCACTCCAAAACCTGATTACTGTTCCGGGGCAAAAGCGGCCCTATTCCATCATCAGATTGGTTCATAGGCCTTGAGGTCTGCTATCGCCTTTTCCGTAACATCACGTCTATCCTTGTTCAAGGTCTGATTTGAGAAGGACTTCGCGATGACCGAGTATGAAATAGCTGACTTAGCTGTGTCTCAGGCAGCCAACAGGCTTGCCCTGGTTTCTTTAATGCAGGCTCAGTTTGGAACCGTGATAGAAGGGTTACAGCAGTTTATGACCATTCTTTTCAGTTACATCGCAGCTGCTTACCTCGCCGGTGGAAGAATGGGCATTTTTCAAGTATGGATGCTCTCCATCCTTTACGCGTTTTGGCAGGTGTGGATGATCGCCTCTATCGCGCTAAGGGGCGCTGTGCTATATCAGTTGACGGAGAAATTCATCGAAGAAGGGGGCGGGACGTCGATCGTTCTGGACGCTCCAACTTTTCTAAGGCCTGTCTCTCTGGCCTTGGTGGTGACGGCACTGACTGCCAGTCTGTACTTCATGTGGAGTGTCAGACAGGTCAGGACAGAATGAAGGTTCTCGGGTCAATCGGACCTCAATCCCGGTTTGCTGCGCCAATCGGTCAAACTTACCCCTGCTGCATAACCGAGGGATGAGGCGTCGCCGGGATCCAGGTTCAAGATTTGAGTCGTTTACCCTGTTATCCGCTCCACTTCGGGCTGCACGCCGTAACGCTGGCAATAGCTTTGCACGGTCGGCTGGGCAAAGAGCTTTTCCGCCCGGAGCCCGAAGTTATCAATATCCGCCGGCCTCGCACGCTTGCCGGCCTTCTGCGCAGCGATGTAGTCATGAATCGCTGCCGGAAGTACTGCCGGCATGTTGAAGCCGTGCTCTGAGTAAATCTGCTCTACAACGGCCGCGGGTTCGGCTACCAACCGCGGATAGGACACGTTCGCCAGGAGATGCCCCGAATCTTCATAGTGCCCGATGTCCATTAGTCGGCGCGGGCACTGATCGACGAGGGGTTTGGTGATGGGGCCGTATCGCTCACGAAGCCCACCGCTGGCCACGAAAGGCTCGTGAATGTGCGCTTGCAGGTTGCAGAGAGAAACCAGCGCGCGGTAGGGATCGCGGTGAGTGATGATCATGCGGCACTCGGGCAGGGCGCGCTTGAGAACAGACAGCGTGCCGCAAAACTGCGGTGATTTCAGCACGAGATGGGAATCCTCGGGAAGCGGATTCTTCCACAGCAATATTTTGATGATCGAGCGGTATTCCAACAGCGCCTGGTAGGTCGCTTCAGGCGTTCGCGCTGCCATGAACCTGGGCATGATCGTGAATGCTGAACCGCCGAGTATGCCGAATCCGTTTAGCAGTCCCCAGTAGCACTCCTCCGGGTCCGTCGCCTCCACCCAGTGCATGTGCTCAAGCTTAGTACCTCTAAGACGCTCGATGGAAGACTGTACTTTGCAGATGCGAGGATCCGAGCCCCAGGTGGCGGCTTCCGGCGCAGGTACTGGATACATCAATTCCCAGCGCGTGAAAGCTCGGGCCTGCTGATCGAGGTTCAGTAGGTTGTGCAGGAGCGTGGTGCCTGTGCGCTCCAGGCCGGATACATAGAGAATCGGCGGGATCTCGACGTCGTCGATCTCGGGGAACCGCTGCATGTAGTCAATGACCTGTAAGCGCCGCACGAGATCGTTGACCATCTGGCGTGTGAATAGACCTGTACCCACCTCCGTAAGGTGACCGCAGTTCAGGTCTTCGACGAATGCGGCAAGTGTCGTTTCGAAATAGTCGGCGCCGAAGTCGGTAAGTCCAGTTTTAGCAACGGCCTCTTGCTTAAACCAGTCGACTGTCAGCTGCATAAGGAAACAAGGCCAGGTGATTGCATAAAATCAGCGGTGAGTAGAGCGATTGTTTCCTGCCGCCAGAATCGATTCAGAGGTGAAAACAGTCGCTTTCGCCTACCAGGTGACGCAAATCAATTTCCGCTATCCAGTTCAAAGAATCTCGCAACGTTATCATACAGCAATTTTCTCTTTTCCTCGTCGGTCAGAAAAGGCAGGGAGTTCAAGTACTCAATCGACGGACCAATGGCGAGTTCTGGTCGCTGGTTCGGGTCTGTGCCGAACATCACGCGGTCCAGTACTCCGCCAGCCTTCGCTAACCGCAGGAATTCAGCGGCATGTTCCTGAAGGCGAGTGTAAGGCCACAGCATTACACCAAGATCGGAATAGACGTGAGGATAGACTCGCATCAGAGACAAGGCCTCACGGTAGTGCATTGTTCCGCTGTGTTGCAGATAGACTTTCAGTCTCGGATACCGAACTAAAACGTCCTCGATTAGCAAGGGATTTGCCAGAGAGATGCGAGCCTTTGGGCAACAAGTCATTGGGGCCATAGGCGGCAGTCCACCAGCATGACATGCCAGCGGAACACCGTGCTGCTCTGCAATCTCAAGGTAGGGAGCTTAAATCGGGTCTCCAGGCTCCTTACCGACAAAAACGGGAGCGAACTCCCCCAATACCTCGACCCGCCCGGCAACGACATGGTCCTCAAATTTCTCGGGTGAAATAATCTTGGAGCCAGTAATCTGGTATCCAGGGATGAATCGACTATCAGCGGCAGTCCACATGGCCAGGGCCTCCATGTTGCCGCTTACAACCGCAGAACGGACATTGTGCTCATCCATCTCAGCGATAGTCGCTCTCATGTGCTCAGTGCCGGTCGCAGGTGCTTGAGCATCCCGTTGGCGGTAGTTTTCGTCGGTCCAACCGTGCAGGTGCGCATCAATAACCTGTCCGAAGGCAACGGGAACGAAGGCCATGAGCAGCGCTGCATATAGAATTTTCATCAATACTTCTCCAATCTCTCGGTCACCTGGGGCCGGTTTATCAACCCCAATTTTTATACTTCGCATTTGTTTTGAGTTTCGGCACGCCGAATTCAGACACTGGCGACTTTAGCAATACGTGACTCAAAATTCAGTGCATTGCGTTGAAACTGATCCATCGTGCGACCGCTATCAGGTGTGAATTCAACCGGTCGTACGCATCTGGTGGGGTATAAGAACCGTAATCGCCTGGTTGCGGACGCTATACCGTATGCATCTCAGACCGGCACACCCGCTGCCCGCGCCACAAACGCCCATATCTCATTCTGGGCGTCCCGCAGCGGTGTAGCCGGAGACGTACTTAGCGCGACACGCACACCTTCTGTTACGCCCGCTAGAATCATCGATACCAGTAGCAGCGGATTGTAAGTGGTGTTGATCTCTCCGGTGCTTTGCGCCTGGGCGATATTTCTGGCACCCAGTTCATTCATGCGTTTTGTGCGCTCCGCTTCTTCTGCGATCAGCGAGGGCTCGGTGCGCAGCCGGGTGGCCACGAGCAGGGCCACAGGGTCGTGGTAGAAGAATTCGACCATTGCAAAGACCCGACCTCGCTCGCGCTCGGCCCAGGTGTCACCTGCAAAAGGTACGGCGGTGACCCGGTCGTCCATGGCGGTGTAGAAGTCGTGCACCAGAGCCTGGATCAGGCCGGCCTTGCTGCCGAAGTGGTAATAAGTCAGGCCGTCCGATACACCGGCCCGCTTGGCCACCCTCGCAAGTTCAACGTCTCCGCCACCCTCGACCAACTCGGCCCTCGCTGCTTGCAGTATCTGATCGCGCGTTGCCTTGCGAGATTTCTTTTCTCCAGATTTTGTTGCCAAGTTTAGAGGTCCTCCAGTAGTCGTTTTGGATGCATGCCGTTGACCATCCCAATGAAGGGCGGATGAATTGAATAGCCCAGCATACGTCGGATGTCTTCCGAAACTTCCTTCACAACGTCCTTAGGAATTCCGAGGAAGTAGTTTTCTTGTGTGCGGACCCAGGGTTCGCAGTACTGGCAAGTCACCGCCAGGCGGGCCTTGTCCGATCGATTGGCCCCGCCCCCGTGCCAGAATGTGCCGGGGTAAAAAATCACCGAGCCGGCGGCCATTATCGCGGGTTGCGCTTCCTCTACGGTTGGCACCCGATCTTCGCCCCAGTTATGCGAACCCGGAACAATGGCCGTAGCACCATTTGTATCGGTGAAATCATCAATGGCCCATACAGTGGCCGCGCCCAGGGGAGGACGGGGACGGGGGATGGGGTAGAATCCGTCATCGGCGTGCAGTGCCTGGGCGTTTTCGCCGGGAAGGATGTTGATCAACTGAAGCTGGGACAACAAGTAATTCGGCAGGAACATCCGGTCCAGCAGCGCAAGGATGCGGGGGTGGTCCACCAGGCGATCAAGGGCACGCGTTTTCGCCAGCACGGCGTAAACGCGTTGTGTTTTCAGGCCCTCGAATTCGTTCCTGCCAACCTCCTTGAGTAGAGCACTGGCGGCTCGGCGTATCTCTTCCAGTTCAGTGTCTGTTAATAAGTTTTCGATAAGCAAGTAGCCATTTTTCTGCACGCTGGCCAGATCCGCTGCAGTCACTTCCAGCGGGATTTGTTGTGCCGCCTGGCTTTCGGTTCTGCGGTACTTGCCCGCCAAGTCGGCGGAGAGATAGTCATTGACGCTGGGCTGGGACACAGGGGTTTCCTTATTAAGTTGAGCTCAACTCAGTATAGTGGCACGCTCGGTAATCGTCAATAGGCATTACTGCCCCGGCGAAACCGAACTCCGAAACAACAATCTGGCTGCCGGTTTGTTTAGTGACAGCGAAGAAGAACCTGCGCCCTCGATAAACTCTATGACTGCTTCGAGGTGCGAATTCAACTGATCATTGCAACACCCTGTTATCTTCTCGAAAAAGTGGAAGTGTTGCTATATGGCTCATAGAACTCGTCTTCATTACACAGATGAAATGAAGTCCCATATCTGGGATCGCT
>JAWMQL010000011.1:0-121999 GCA_033283165.1 Halieaceae bacterium WSDMB12
TCCGGTCAAAACAGTGATTAATGTATCCCCGATATTCATTACCTGTTCATTTGCCAGAATCAGGGCGTTGTAGGCATCTAGTTCAGTCATTGAGTTAAAACCTCATTGTTGTTAGACCTGGATCAAGTATAGATGAAATGTCAGGGGTTAGGCGAACAGAGACAATCCAGTCGACGATGAATCAGCTTTTCCAACGACCGCTATCGCAGAGCAAAGCAGACACTTTTCACTGCGCCCCGACATAGTTTCCACCAACCAACCCGACGCACTCGACGAACCCGTCGCCAGTCAAATAGCTACGAGGCCTTGTGAATCTTGAAACGGCGTCGGGTACGACGGGTTCGACGGGTTGGGCTGGTGCTTCTGGGGGACTGGTGGTGGGCCCTTTAGGAGATCACCAAAATTTTCGTGGGCAGATTAGGTGGCGGTTCACGGGCGAAAGGGGGGAGTAGGGGGGAGGTGCTGAAGATAAACCTGTCTCTGGCGAGTTTGCACTTCATGCCGACCCGATTAGCTCAAACAGCGAGGGTGGTGAGCAGGTGGAATAGCAGGGGGATCGAGCCTTTCATGCGGTTTGAGGGTGGTGGAGCGTCCTGAAGTTGGCAAGGATCAACTCAATGAAAGTGTTGATAAATTAGGAATTCGCCATGCACAGGTTCTCAGCTATGACGGCCCGGCGACCACCTGGACGAATCAGTTTCGCGAGTGTCGAAAGTAGGTGTAGCAGAAGAATAATGGCATTTTTCATGTCACCGAGCCTAGTGAATCTCCGCCTGGGTAGCAACAATCAATTCTTTGATACTATTGATAAATTAAGAATTCGCCAGGCACAGGAGTGGCGAGTCGAGCGCCAACCAGCCTTTCGCATCGTAAAGGCTCCCTCTACTAGCAACTGGATAGGAAAATCTCTCACTCTTCGTCGTTGCCCTGGCGGGGGGAAGGTCAAAGGTCACGATAGACCATAATGCAATACTTCTCTTTCCCTCAAAAGATAGTTGTGTGTTTCGTTGGTTAGTTGAATGCGCGCCACGAAACAATTTTCTTCCGACGTGTTAGAACCTCACCATTGTATATGTCGCGTTCGAAAACACCAGTTCCTCCTCTTCGAACGACGCAGTTGCCGCAAGTCCAGCAACTACACTTTTATCCACATTAAGCCTACCTATACCGAAGTGGTACTCTTCGGCTCTCTTGGGCAAACTCATGTAGCCAGTAACCCTGCAGGCGCGATTGATTAATACTGTGCCGTTAGGCTTTTCTGGACGAGACTCAGAAAGGTATGGACCATAACCGGCAGCCGCTACATGCTTTCTGCATCCACCTGTTTCTATATTTCCTTCCTCATCAATGATGAACCTGCAGGACGTGGAATTTGTAAAAAACTCCCAGCGACCCTCAAGGTCTGACTGCTCGCATGCACCGTTGGCGTAGCTGGAAAGAATGAATAACAGTATGACTGATACTTGTTTCCGCATAGCCCTTCCCTCCCTTTTATTAACTTGTCTAAAGTTTGGTGGGTAGCGAGTGGAACGTGTTGATGCAAATCAACAGTTGCAAAAATAGTAATGACTACTATATTAAAATACTATTTTGGGTCCAGATAATTGGCTATTTATCCCGTTTGAAGAAGCCATGCAGCTAAGACCTGTTTTAGTCTAGTTGGATGCCTTGAGAGCTTTTGCTAATGAAAGGCCTGATGAAATTAGCCGTAGTGCTGCCTTTTGTTTCACTTCTAGCTGCTTGTAAGTTGCTTGTACAAGTCCCAGCCGGCGGAACGGTATTCGTAGACGGCGTGCCCGCTTGCGGACCCACTGAAGTCTGTGAGATCGCCGTTACCGATACGCAGTTTGAGAGTACATTTACCGCAATACCAAGGCAGGGCTACTTATTCACCGGGTGGAAAAAATCTAAAGGATATTTCTGCGGTGGGTCCAGTGGTCCTTGTTTTCTCAGCACCGGAAAATTTGGTGATTATCCCGGTCTAATGGAGGTATTGGCGTCCGGTGCGGTTTTTATATTGGAGCCGATGTTTGAGCGACAGGCAATGGCTCTACTTTACGATCACGAATTGAAAGCCGCATTCGTAATTGACCGCTCTGGCGAACTTATCCCCTACCCGGAAATGGCTGGTGAAACGATACTCGGCACCGGCTCGCCGTCACCTGACAGCCAGCAAGTAGCGGTTACTTACCGCAGCACTGAAGGTAACACCTACAGGCTCGGTGTGTTAGACCCAGATTCCCATGACTTGATACGCAGTAGAGAATACACAGAATATCCCTTTGCTTCCTGGCAGCCAAATTCTCGGGCATTGATGGTAACTGTTTTTCAGGATAATCCACGCGAACTGCGTTTTTTTCTTGATGATGAGGCGGGCAGCCAATTGATACTGGAGCACCCCGCGGGGAATTATGAAACAAAGATAGAAAAAAGTTATTCTCACACGGGGAGATTTGTCGCCATCGGTTTAACCAATTTTGATCATTGTTGTTTGGAATATGCCGATGGCGCCTCCCTGTTTTTGTTTGATAGCAAAAAGCGAACAACCAGTCTGGTGACTGAAAGTGTCAGTGCGATTGATTTCGAGTTTTCGCCCTATGTGAATCTTTTGTACTACCAACATTTCCGTTGGGCTCAGTCCAGCGACTGCTGTTATCTCGCCACCTTTCCTATGGGGGATGGCCTGATAAAAGATCTGCGCTCAGGTGAGACCACCTTGCTAAGGGAATTCAGCTCACAGACTGAAGACTACCTGTCTTTTAATGGCTGGCTAAGCAAAGGCAAGGCTCTTTTTTTCAATCATGGCGCCTTCACCGTATTCCATCTGGGCGGCTTTGAGCTCCGATATAACAACGGCGAAATAATAGTCGCTGACGACAGTCTGGGACCAGCGCGAGTTGCACCTGGTAATCGCCACCTCGCGTATATTGACCGGCAGAGGCGCGTGCGGCTTATTGATGTGCAATCGGGTTCTGCCGCCACACTCGGATTGGCCGAGTACGAGAACGACGGTCAGTACATCCTGGAGATCTCCGAGCTCAAGTGGTCACCGGATGGGCGCTACTTGGCCTGGAATCGCTTTCAGGCTAGCCCATCACCCGGTCTGTCGGACCCACACCAGCTATTTTTGCACGATGTGGCTACCGGAATTACCCTGCAACTGACCGATGATCTCAGAAGATCCAAACGGTGGTTTTTTTCTGCGTTTTCCTTTGACGAAGATTTGGGCGGTTTGGTATTCACGACCGGCTATGAGAACGATCTACAGGCCATGTTATGGCGTCCTGGACAAGCGGCAGGTGATGTAAAGATACTGCCGGATGTCTATCTACCATTGAATTGTCCAAGCTATGTCCCTCAGTACCGCTACACGGTTGCCCCAGATGTCTTATTGGTCAATAGTTGTGACGGACTCCTAAAGGTTGTTTTTGTCGACAATGAAGTCCGTGAGGAGTTGATACTTGCACAGCGCGTAGAGGACTCGATTGATTTTAGAGATGGGCGAGGGTTGCTGCTGAAAACCGAGAGTCTGGGGGAGCCGAGGACTACCTCCCTCTGGTTGCTGGAGTTTGACGGGGCGGATTTTATCCATCGACGACTGGTGTTTGGGCCCCGCGATGATGGCTTTACGCTGAAGGCACTTTGACTGTTGGGTCGTTTTCTGCCGTTCATCATGTGCTACAGGGAATGACCCTTCGTAGGCGAACGGGAGCATTTCAGCCAACTCGAAATCAACTGACTGAACGACCTCTATCGCATAGCAAAGCAGACGTTCCCCACCAGGCCCACCGGATAATTCCGCCAAGGTCGTCATTTCATGGTTGCGGCCAATGCGTCAATCCTCTCGTAATAATCCAAGTCTGAACCAAGCGGAAGCTTCTCGATTTCTCTCTCTATTAAGTCGGCAATTTCGGGGACCATCCAAGATCGATTTTCTTGAAACCACGCCCTCGAGTAGCGACTCCCAAAGATCGATGGGGCTTCCACAGCTAGTTCCTGGAGAGTCGAATCTACATTGGCTGATTGGTCATCAGGCGACGAGTAGAGGACCGTATAGTCATGGTGATAGACGTACAACCACTGTTGCAGGAAAGAATCCAGGTCGATTTTTTCTCTCAAGGTTAAGTCTTCAGGGTTGGTCATTGACTTGGCGATAGTTTCAGAGACGCCTGATTCCAACTTGTAGCCCGTAAAATCAACCCAGTTGGTCTAGTTGGCCGATGTGGCCTGTTGTATTGCAAGCCGATTGGAATTGCGTATTTCGTAGGCGACGCCAACCAATGCAATAATGGCGGCCAATGCCGCAAGCGTTTGTATGTATTCATTGAGATCAGAAAGTTTCATGGCTTCCTCCGGTGTACTGTCCAGCCAGAAGAATAGTCGTTATTTGAACTTGGGACTGCTTGTAGGCGAACAGAGACTATTCAGTCGACGATGAATCAGCTTTTTCAACGACCGCAATCGCAGAGCAAAGCAGACACGCTTCACTGCGCCCCGATATAATTTCCACCAAACAATCCGACGTATCCGTCGCCAATCCAGCAGCTGCAAAACCTTGTGGTTACTGGAAGGGCGTCGGGTACGACGGGTGAGACGGACTGGCGCGAACTTCTGAGGGACAGGCGTGGGCCTTTTAGGAGATCACCAAAATTTTCACGGGGAGGATAACTGGCGGATGATGGGCAAAAGGGGGGGTAGGGGGAGTGTTGGTCATCAACCCGTCTCTGGCGAATTCGCACTTCAAGCCGCCACCAGCAGCTCAAACAGCAAGGATTGTGAGCAGGTGGAATGGCAGGGAGATCAAGTCTTTCATGCCGTTTGAGGGTAGTAGAGCATCCTGGAGTCAGCAACGATCAACTCATTGATAGTGTTGATAAATTAGGAATTCGCCATGCACAGGTTATCGGTAAGAGTGAAATGTAGTTTGAATCTTCGGCCACAGTGACTGGTACACGTATAATGAAGTAAAACTGCCCGTTGGCCGATGCAGGTGATAGTATTAAGACGTAAATTTCTCGAGGGTGAAAAGACCCAGATTTATTTGTCTTCACTTCATATTTCAGTCGCTGTATTGTTGATGTTATTGTGTCTATCCAGTTATACATGGAACCTCCACAATGAAAAGATTTAACTCGCATAAGACTTTCATTGTGGTCAGCGCCGTAGTTTTATTTACAGGCTGCAGCTCAATTCGACTTGAAAATGTCACGCAAGTCAGTAAAGAAGAAGTTTTTGATTCGTTGGTGGTTATTGAAGACACTCAAACTCGAGACTCGGTTTTGCCTGTAATTGAAAATCATCTTAAAAATAAAGGGTATGCAGTTACAGTTGTAGCATCAAAGCGCGACGTTGCTCCCTCTGATTATGCTATCGAATACAGAGCTTGGTGGTCCTGGGATCTGGCCACTTATATGTCCAGAGCCCATATCAAGATGTTGCATGAGGATACAATTCTGGGAAATGTTACATATGAAGGAATGGGCGGTCTTAATACCAACAAGTGGGGTGTCGCCGAACGACGAATTAAAATAATGTTAGACACTTTGTTGAATGAAATTTCTGTGTCCGAGGCAAACACACTAATTCAATGATAGGGCATCAAATGGGGCGTAAGCGGAATACGCGCAGAAGACTCAAAGCACTATCGAGCAAACTAATAATTTAAAGGTTTAACTGCAACTACAAAATTTCACCTTGGTCCCCAAATGATCGATCGGCAATACGCCACCTTGTCGAGGGTCATCAGTAGGTAAGGGCCCAAGTTTGAATGTTCTTGAAAAAACATGTAAGGCTTTGAGCTTTACCAGCAATTTCGATAAGACCGACCACCTGAAAGAATGGCGGCGAGGGAACAGATTTGAATAATTTATTTACTGTAGCACTAATAATAACGTTTTTGTCCGCTTGTACTTCAACTCATCTTTCTAAAGTCGAATACGAAGGGAGGGGTGTTGCTGGTGCTTCAGAGCCGCAAATTAGCCAAGTAATTGTATCTGACAATCGAGGTACTGATGCCGATTGGCTTGGAGCAATCAGAGGAGGATATGGGAATCGATTGAAGACTCTTCGTACTGAACAGTCAACCGATGTGATCGTTGACAAAATGTATACTCGAGCTTTAGAAAAGAGCGGCCTTTATCTAGCCAATGCAGATCTTCCCGTGCTGTTAAAGGTCTCAATAACTAAATTTGATTGCAGTTATTTTTTTAATAGGGAAGCTCACGCCCATGTCGAAATAGCTCTAGGTCATGTTTTCGCTCCACAAGATTTATTCTCAAAAGCTTATAGAACAGATCTTACAGAAGCTGGTGTTGGAGCCGGAATATTTGGTGACGTTGATACCCTTCGCGATCTCTGTGAAGAAGCAATGAATCAGACCATCGATAAAATGCTCAATGACGACGAATTCAGAGAGGCGGTTACTAGAGTTTACTCCTTTAAATCTGAAACTGGATTAAGTGACGTCGAAGTTAGACTAAGAAGGATAAAAGATTTGTATGAAAGTGGAACGATTACCGTCGAAGAGTATCAAGAAAAACGGAGATCAATTTTATCGGAACTTTGAAAGCCTATGCAGTTTAGATCTTCCCAGTTTTGGATCGGTCTTAGGTAAGCTTTTTCAATTAACTAAAATTTAGTTACAAAATAGAGCGAAAGAAAGGAGGCGGAAGAGGACCCCGATCAATTCGACTAGTCCGCCGTTTTCGCTTAGTCAATTTACTGCGCTAGTAACACATTATTTTCTGCTTCAAAATCTCGGGTGGAATTAGCCTATTGGAGTTCTCTTTGACGCTGACGACTGGTCGCGAGCACTCAAGCGCACAGAAACCCAAAAAAAAATCACCAAAGACGGCTCTCCAGATCCAGCATTGAGAATATTTTTGGTCCTCGTCTGGCTCCTGAAGTGAATTGACTTGGAGCCGATTTACATCGCCAAAAATTGAGCCTCCAATGGCCTTGATGTACGCCTCCTTGAGTACCCACAATTGCAGGAAAAGGCGTCCTTTTTCGTGTTCTGTTGCCTTGAGAATCATTTCTGCTTCTTCAGGCGAGAAGAAGGATTGGGCAATTGCTGTCCAGTTTCGCTTTTGCGAGGTTGGTTCGCAATCCACTCCAATACGATTCTGCCCCGGGCTCAGGCTTACTGCCGCCAATCCCCTGCAATGGGCTATAGACAGGGTTATATCCAAACTGGACCGAAAATAGTCGATTAGTTCTGGTCCACCCATTTGTTCGATTGCCGCTTTTTCGTTGATGCCCCGCTTGTTACATGCATTCAGCAATAGGCTCCGAGCCGCCCGAGATTGCTCTCCGCGGGAACTAAGCTCCCCTCGCGTCAGCCAGATTTCAACCTCCACTTACACGAACTCAGTGGAGCGCCTGACGGTTTCGCCCCAGAGGTATATTCGACTACTTTCTTCCAGGGTGACAGAGTCAGTCTTGATCAAAAGAAAAAAAGTTTTGTTTAAATCCGAATGGCGTTTCGTGGTAATTTCAAAATCTTCCTTAGCGCCGATATACAGGCACCCAATGGCCGGGATATTCGCTACAGTGTTATCGGTTCCACCTCGTAGCATTGAAAACTCGTCATCTGCTCTCTCAAGAACCATATTTAGGGCTTGCATGCTGTACGCAGCGCGGGTGAGCACTGTTAGGCAGAGGAGAAACCGATTCATCCTTGATGGCTCTTATTAAATTGACGAGTTGCCGGAAGTATGGCATACCCGCTAGTTGTCTACATTTAGAATAACTTTTTATATATACTATTCATAAAGATAGTTATTACTAATATTAGAAATAACATGAACGGGCAAGAGATATTGATAGGGGTCAGCGCCTACAGCACTTGGGAGCCGGCCGGTGCGTCTGCGCGGAATATAAGTTGGTCGGGAAGTAACCGTACCGATGTGCTCCTTGAGAAACCTAATTTACGCTCAGTGCCGCCCATACATCGCCGTCGACTGAGTTCGTTGGCGCGTGTCGTGTTCCACCTGCTGGAGCAGTGCGCCTGTGCCGAGAGAGACGAACCGGTGGTCTTCAGCTCGGTTATGGGGGAGATCCAGCGCACGCAGGGCATCCTCGAGTCTCTTGCGGCGGATCAGCAAGTGTCCCCGGCGGCCTTCAGTCTCTCGGTTCACAATGCGATCGGTGGCCTTTGGTCTCTGATACATGGTGTGCAAGAACCCGTGTTGTCTATGGCCCCTCCCTGGGGTAGCCCGATGCCGGCGTTCCTGGAGGCGCTCGGTATGCTGGGGGAAAAAGCGGTCTCTGGCGTCCTAGTGTGCTGTTACGAGGAGGATTATCCGGATTTCTACACGCCCTTCCTAGATGGGCCTGAGGCCCCAACGGCGCTGGCTATGCGTCTGGTGCCTGTCAGCGCCGAGGAGCGCGATTGCAGTCTGGTTTTGGCCATCCGGCTTTGCGAGCGCGATGAGCGTGATGGCGACCATACTTCGCTGTTGGAACTGTTGCACGCGGGACAGGGGGAGCTACAGGTGAGGGAGCCACGATGTAACTGGCAAATTAGGGCGGTAGCGTGAGCCGGCGCGAGGACTTCTACTGGTGGCGATTACTGGCCACCGGATTCAGTTTTGCGGTTTTCGGAATTGGTGGCCTTATTCTTGGTTATGTGATCTTTCCGCTGGTGGCTCTGATCAGTCCGGATCACGTTCAGCGAACGAAACGTTGTCGTCTGTTTATCCACTATAGTTTTCGCCTGTTTATCGGTATTATGCGCGGCCTTGGAGTCCTATCGTGGGAAGCCAGGGGTGTGAATAAACTTGCGGGGAAGGGTGTGCTGGTTGTAGCCAATCACCCTACGCTTATAGATGTCGTGTTCCTGATTTCCTTGATGCCGGACGCGAGCTGTATCATCAAATCAGCCTTATATCGCAATATCTTCGCCCGAGGACCGGTATCTTGGGCCGGGTATATACCTAATGACACGCCCGAGCAGTTGCTTGAGGACTGCTCGGCCGAATTGCGGCGCGGAACCTCGCTTGTTGTATTTCCGGAGGGGACCCGATCCGTAAAGGGGCGGCCGCTGCGATTTCGCCGCGGGGCAGCGTATATTTGGCTGGAGACGCAGTGCGAACTGGTGCTGGCCACGATCGCTTCATCGCCACCGACGTTATCCAAGCAGGAGAAGTGGTTCCAGATTCCGGCTCGTAGACCGCACTTCAGCGTCGTATTAAGAAAGAGCGACGAGGCGATGCTGGTCTGCCCGATGGCAGCGGCGCAAAACGACGCACGGCAGCTGAACCGGCATTGGCAGAGTTATTTTGAACAAGAGATAGTGACATGAGTGAGCTTGAACTAGAGATCAAGAAACTTATCATCGATTCGTTGGACCTAGAGGATATTGCCCCCGACGACATCGTTTCCGAGGATCCGCTGTTCGACGAAGGTCTGGGACTGGACTCAATTGATGCCTTGGAGCTAGGTATGGCCCTGCAGCAGAGGTTTGGAGTCAGCATTGATGCCGAGGACGAAAACACCCGGGAGTATTTTCGCTCCGTGGCCAATCTGGTGGCGTTTGTGGCGGCTAATCGTTCTCAAGCGGACTTGGTAGGTACGGTATGAAATCCAGACAGGAAATTCTAAACGTTCTGAGTTCGTTGCTGGTTGACATGTTTGAGGTTGACCCCAGCAATATACACGGTGGCGCTAGTCTATATGAAGACTTAGATGTGGATAGTATTGACGCAGTAGATCTAGTCGTGGAATTGAAGGGCATAACCGGAAAGCAGATTGATCCCGACGAGTTCAAGGCAGTACGCACGGTCGATGATGTTGTCAACGCGGTAGCGGGAATCCTCGGTATCCCATGAAGCGGCTCCTCGCCGGGGCCATCTGGTGCCTGCTCCTTGCCTACCCGCTGATCATCTATTTCGGATTGCAAGAGCTTTCTCTTCAACAAATTGGCCTCACAGTGGCTTTTGTCGCGGGACTGCGTTTGCTTTCCTTGCGCCCGGGAGGTACCCCCATACTCCACTATCTGCTCGCTGTCTCGTTGGCGGCGGTAGCTTTATTTACGCTACTCGCGGATCGGGCCGAGGGACTGCGCTACTATCCCGTTGCTGTCAATGCACTTTTGTTTGCTGTCTTCGCCGCCTCTCTCTGGCGCGGACCATCACTGGTGGAACGTATGGCGCGGCTTACCGAGCCTGAGTTACCCCCGAATGCGGTGGCCTATACGCGCAAGGTGACAGTCGTTTGGTGCTTGTTCTTTATGGTTAACGGACTGACATCCTTGTATACCGCTCTATGGGGCAGCCTCGAGCTATGGACCCTCTATAACGGTCTCATATCCTACCTATTCATGGCCGCGCTGTTCGCCGTCGAATGGTTGGTACGGTGCCGGGTGAAAGGGGGGCATGGTAATGCAGGGACTGGCTGATCTCAGGAGAGATAGCTTCAGCGAGGCGCACCCGGTTGCGCTGATGCCGACTGGCGCTTATACCTGGGGCGAGCTGATGGGCCACGTGGCTGCTCTGCGGCCAATCGTGGCCGGAGCAAGTATGAAGAGATGGGCTCTATACGAAGATGACAGTTATCGTTTCCTTGTAGGCCTATTGTCACTGCTGGCAGAGGGCCAAACAGTATACATACCTGGTGACAACCATCTGGGTGTCGTTGATGGGCTGTCGCGAGCGGGCGTGCGATTCCTCGGAAATTTTCCTGACGTTGATGCCACGCCCATAATCGCAAACCCGCTGCGGGAAAATGATGCCCCTTTGCGGTTGTGCGGGGACATGGTCGTCTACACGTCCGGTTCCAGCGGTGAGCCCAAAGCCCTCCCCAAGAGCCTGGCCCAGATCGATGCCGAGTTGGCCTCACTGGAGGTGGAGTTCGGCGGGCAATTGGGTAGCTGCGCCATGCTGGGCACGGTTAGTCACCAGCATCTCTATGGCTTCCTATTTTTGTTGAGCTGGCCTCTTTGCAGCGGTCGTCCCTTCTGGCACCGATCATTTGTCGATCCGCTAATCCTAGCCCGTAGAGCTGCCCGACTCGACGGCACTGCCTGGGTTATGAGCCCGGGCCACCTTCATCGCCTGAGTGCCGATATGCCCTGGAAAGAGGTCCGTGCCGGGGTGAAGGCCGTGTTTTCCTCAGGTGGCCCTCTGGATTACAGTGCCGCCGCCGTGGTTAACAAGGGGCTGGGCCAGGCACCCTGGGAAGTGCTGGGCAGCTCCGAAACTGGCGGCATCGCTCGCCGGCAACAGCTGATCCAAGACGAGCCCTGGCAATCCATGTCCGCCGTGGAGACTAAAGTCTCTTCCGAGGGTACGTTGCAGGTGAAGTCCGCTTTCCTGCCCGAATCGGGTTGGTATCGCACGACTGACCAGGCTGAGATCCTGGCAGATGGCCGCTTTCGCCTGGGACGTCGGGTGGATCGTATCGTCAAGCTGGAGGGTAAACGCATTTCCCTGCCCGAGGTGGAGGCTGCTTTGGTGTCGCACGCTTGGATTTCCGATGCTTACACTCTTGTAATCGAGCGGCGCAGGGAGATGGTGGGTGCGGTATGTGTGTTGAGCCAGGAGGGTGCCCATGCATTGGTAGAACTGGGCAACGCTGCTTTCCAAAATGGCTTGCGGGGCGCACTCGCCAGTCGCCTGTCAACTCTGGCGGTACCTCGCCTCTGGCGGGTGGTGGCCCGCCTGCCGCGCAACGCCCAGGGCAAATTGTTGGCGCAGAGTGTGCAGACCCTGTTTGAGGGACCTCGCCTACCGGAGGTGCTCGCCGAGGTGCCCCGCGAAACCGGCTGCAGCCTGCGCATCTATGTGGACTGCAGTTCGCCTTACTTTGAAGGGCATTTCCCAGAGGCGGCGATCCTGCCTGGGGTGGTGCAGTTGCAGTGGGCAGAGGAACTGGCGCGAACTTATCTGGGGCTAGTTGGTGAATTTGCCGGTATGAAGTCGATCAAGTTCAAGGAGGTTATTTTCCCTGGGAGGGTGTTAACCCTGGAGTTGGATTGGTCGCTGGACAAGGGTGAACTGTCCTTTGATTTTACCTCCAGCCGCGGCCAGCACAGTGCGGGCCACTTGCTCTATGGTGATCCTGCTTGAACCGTACCTGCTTGTTGATTCCAGTCTACGACCACCCGGATACTATCGAACCACTGGTAGAGCGTCTGCAGCAACACGGCATACCGTTGATTCTGGTCAACGACGGCTCCGGCGCCCGCTGTACGGCGGTGCTACGCGCCCTAGCGCAGCGCCATGACTGGCTGACCCTAGTGGAGCGGGGAAAAAATGGTGGTAAGGGTGCGGCGGTCAAAACCGGACTGAGTAAGGCCGCGGTGCAGGGCTTCAGCCACGTTCTGCAGCTTGATGCGGATGGGCAGCATAATCTTGGCGATATTGATCACGCTTTGAAACTGTCGGCTCAGACACCGGAGGCGATGGTTAGCGGCGCCCCGGACTACTGTGGTGCACCGTTGCTGCGGTATTACGGCCGCTACCTTACCCACGTCTGGGTGTGGATACACACTCTGTCTCTGGATATCGAGGACTCCATGTGTGGTTTTCGGGTCTACCCGTTGAAGTCTACTCTGCAGGTGCTGGACAGCGTCAACACCGGCAATCGCATGGATTTCGACCCAGAAATCATGGTCCGCCTGTACTGGGCGGGGGTGCCGATCAGGCAGTTCCGTACACTGGTATCCTACCCCGAGGACGGTATTTCCCACTTTCGTGGTTTTGCCGACAATGCCCTGATTAGTTGGGCTCACACCCGTCTGTTTTTTGGCATGCTGCTGCGACTGCCACACCTGCTCCAGCGCAAATGGATGGCCCGTGGCTGAGCGCTGGTCGGAGATGCGTGAGTTGGGTTTCCTCTCGGGGATGCGCTTCCTATTCTGGGTATACCGGCTGGGCGGTTACATCGCCTTCAAAGTCGTGCTGCAACCGGTACTGCTGTACTATTTCCTGGTGAACCGCACAGCCCGCGAAGCCTCCCGGGATTTTCTTCAGCGACTGTACTTTAGTGGTGATGGCAGCACACCCACTGCCAGTTTCTATAACAGCTATCGACATTTCAACGCCTTCGCGCGCAGTTCGCTGGATCGCCTGGGTGTATGGGCCAATGGCAGTATCCTCGATCGAATCAGTTTCCCCTCGAGACCGTTGTTACTGGAGCAGATCGAAAAGGGCGAGGGCGGAATTCTAATGGGCGCCCACCTCGGGAATATGGAGATCTGCCGCGGCCTTTCCACTCGCAACCCGGGCTTGAAGTTGAATATCCTCGTACACACCCACAATGCAGATATGTTCAATCGGTTACTGCGGGAGGTGGTGGGGGACGACTCCATTTCTCTGATCGAGGTGAGTGAACTGGGTCCTGCCACTGCCATGCACCTCAGTGACCGCATTGCACGGGGAGAGTTCGTTGCCGTGCTGGCTGACCGGGTACCGGTGAGTAGTCAGGGCCGCTCCCACGGGATTGCCTTTCTGGGTGCCGAGGCGCAGTTTCCCGACGGCCCCTTTATTCTGGCCTCGCTCATGAAATGCCCGGTGTACACTCTGTTCTGCGCGCGAGTGGGAGACGGTTACGAAATACACTGCGAGAAATTGGCAGATTCTGTTAGCTTACCCAGAAACAACCGCGATGAAGCTTTGCTGGGTTATATGCGCTGCTATGTCGCCGTACTTGAAAAGAACGTGCGTCGCTACCCCTTGCAGTGGTTCAATTTTTATCCATTCTGGGATCAGGCTTGATAAGCCCCTTAAAAAAACATATGCAAAATAACAACAAACGGGCAGTGGTCTTCGACGGCTCGACGCTGACAGCGGTTGATGTAGAGGCTATCGCCACGGGTAAAGCCAACGTGGAATTGAGTGACGATCCTGCTTTTTGCCAGCGAATTGACCGCGGCGCGCAGTTTTTACAGCGCGTGCTAGCGGAGGACGGCGTCATCTACGGCGTGACCACCGGCTACGGCGATTCCTGCGAGATCAGTGTCCCGCGGGAGCTGACCAACTGCCTGCCACAGCACCTTTATACTTTCCACGGCTGTGGCATGGGCGAGCCCTTCAGCGTGGAGCAGAGCCGGGCAATTCTGGCGGCGCGGCTAGCCAGTCTATGCCTAGGATATTCCGGGGTGCGATACCAACTGTTGTCGCATATTTGCCTTCTACTGCAACGTGACATCATGCCAGTGATTCCAAGTGAGGGTTCGGTGGGGGCCAGCGGCGACCTGACCCCGCTGTCCTATCTGGCAGCCGTGATAGAGGGGCACCGGTACGTGTGGGTGGCGGGAGAGCGCCGTCCCACCGTTGAGGTGTACGCTGAGCATAATATTGCTCCCCTAGTCTTGCAGCCTAAAGAAGCACTGGCCTTAATGAATGGCACCGCCGCCATGACCGGCTTGGCCTGCCTGGCGGTGTGCCGCGCTCGTTACCAAGCCCAACTTGCCGCGCGCATCACCAGTCTTTGTTCCATCGCCGTGGCGGGAAACTATTTCCATTTCGATCCTGTGCTGTTCTCGGTCAAGCCACACCGAGGTCAGCAAGTCGTGGCCGCTTGGATTCACGATGATCTCAGGCACGAGGAGGTGCCGCGCAACAGTTCGCGCCTTCAGGACCGCTACTCCTTGCGCTGTGCACCCCACGTGATCGGCGTTTTGACCGACGCTCTGGTGTCGGTGACTGACTTCGTTGAGAACGAGCTCAACAGTGTCAATGACAACCCGATTATTGACGCCGAGGGAGAGCACATTCTCCACGGTGGGCACTTCTATGGTGGACATATCGCTCATGCCATGGATAGTCTGAAAGTGGCAGTAGCCAATGTCGCCGATCTAATTGATCGCCAAATCGCCCAGACCGTCGACCCGAAGTTCAATCACGGCTTACCAGCAAACCTGTCTGGTGCAAGCGGCCCCGAAGCGCCCATAAACCACGGTTTGAAGGCCGTGCAGATCGCCGCTTCGGCTTGGACCGCCGAGGCCCTCAAAGCAACCATGCCCGCCAGTGTCTTTTCCCGTTCCACCGAGTGCCACAATCAGGACAAGGTAAGCATGGGTACTATCGCGGCAAGGGACTGCACTCGGGTACAGGAACTCACCGATCAGGTGCTGGCCGCCGGCATGATGTCCGCATGGCAAGGTGTGCAACTGCGCTTGCGATCCGGACAGCTGCTTGAGGTCGATCTGCAACAGGCGGTGCGCCACAGTCTAGAGCAAACCGCGGCGGTTCTTCCCTTTCTGGACGAGGACCGGGCCCTGGAGGGTGATCTGCAGCGCCTGACCTGCTGTATCCGTGAACGCTATTGGATGCTCTATGAATAAGGTATACGCAAGTACTGAAGTGGAGATCGAGATTCCCTTTCATGATATCGACTGCATGGGAATTGCCTGGCATGGTCACTATGCAAAGTACCTCGAAATTGCTCGTTGCGCACTGCTGGATACATTAGATTACGATGTGCTGGCCATGCGCGAATCGGGCTACGCCTGGCCCATCATTGAAATGAACATTCGCTATGCGCAGCCGCTGGAGTACAGGCAGAATATCCTCGTAGAGGCGAAGCTGGTGGAGATTGAGAACCGTCTCAAGATCAACTACCGGATATTCGACGTTGCCAGTGGGCGACGGCTTACCAAGGCCTATACAACGCAGGTTGCCCTGTGTATCGAGACAAGGGAGATGCTGTTCGCCAGCCCGGCGGTACTTCTGGACAAGTTTCGCCAGTGAATGGTCTTCGGTTGCTGCTACTGGCTTTGTTCTGTTCAGTATTACTGGTGGGCCACGCTGAGTCGGAAACGAACCTACTACGGGCGGTAAATGGGCGCTTGCTGCTCAACGAGGGCATTACTGGCTCCTTTCAACAGGAGAAACACCTGACCTTCATGCGACAGCCATTGGTGTCCACGGGGCAATTCACCTTGCGGCGCAACCAGGGCTTGTATTGGAAGGTGCTGGAACCAGTGGCTTCCCTGATGGTGGTGCGTGACGGGACTGTTACTCTGGACGGTAAGCAGATAAGCGACCGCGGGGTGGGGGAGCTTTTGGCAGACATTATGCTGGGCTTTATATCGGGCAAACTGCAGGGTCTAGAACAAAATTTCCACGTTTCTGGCGATGTGTTAGCTGATGGCTGGGCATTGCAACTGCAGCCGCGAACGTACCCGCTGAGCCAGGTACTCTCACATATCGAACTAGAGGGGGACAGCTACCTGTCCCGTATTCGCGTGGTGGAGCGCAGTGGCAACCGCACGGATATGCACTTCAGTGAGATCTCGCAAATTGTCCCGCCCGAGTAGCCGACCGCATCTAGGCCCGCTGCTGTGGGCGTCCTGTGTAATGCTTCTCGTGTTACTGGCTCTGGTGTGCTGGCCTTCCCAGGGTTGGCTGGCCACAGGCTTTCAGCAGTTATTGCCAGTGGCGGAATATAGTCCCTGGGAAAGGCGCTCGACAGCTGCTAGTGCGGCACGCTATGAACGTCAATTGATCTTCCTGGTCAGCGGATCGGATCGGGTACAGGCGGCGGCTTTTGCCGCTGGCATCGAGCAGCGATTACGCAACGCTGGATTTGCCGATCCGTCCTTTGCAACGGAGCAGGCGGAGCGCTGGCGGCGCCTTGGGGAGCACCTGCGCCAGTGGCAGCCCGGTCTGGTCACACCAGGAGACAGCAGTCTTCTACGGTCGGATCCGGAGGCCTATCTCGCCTCTTTCCGAGGGCTGCTCTACTCGCCCGTGGGTAGCGCCTGGTTGACGGGGCTGCCGGATGACCCTCTGGGCCTGATGCGCAATTTTCTCGACCGCCCGATGTCCGAGGTTACTGGTGATTTGCACGGTCCGCTGGTGCTGGCGCAGGTGCCACAGGACGGCCTGGCCTTCGGTCGGTTGGGCGAATTGTACCCGCTCTATCGGGAACTGAAGCGAGAAGCCATGGATCAGGGCTTGGAGCTATACGCTTCCGGCGCCCCCCTGTATACGTCCTATGGCGTAAGGAGCGCGCGGCTGGAAGTCTCCTCTATCGGGCTAGTGTCTCTCCTCACACTGGCGGTCTTGCTGGTGTGGGCGTTGCGTAGCGGTCGCGGCCTGTTGCTCACCCTTGTGTCGGTTGCAGCGGGCCTGCTGGGGGGGGCGGCGATTACTGTGGCATTGCAACAGCAGATGCACCTGCTAGCCCTCGTATTCGGTGCTACCCTGATTGGCATTGCTGCCGATTATGCTTTCCACTACCTGTGCCACTCGCTACTGCCCGGCTGGACTCCGGCCGATGGTTTACGCCCGGTGCTGCGCGGCCTTATGTTGAGTGCCGCCAGCAGTTCCCTGGCTTTTCTTGTTCTGGCGCTATTGCCATTTCCCGGAGTGCGCCAGATCGGCATATTCATGGCAAGTGGACTGGCCTTTGCACTTCTGACCGTGTGTTTGTTGTTTCCGGCTTTCTATCGCGGATATCAAGGCAATGGGAAGCGCATAGGCTCGCTGCAGAGCCGCATCGGGAGTCAGCGGCTGCCGGCTGCATTAAGACTACCGCTAAGGTTACTGCTGCTGTTCATTGCCGGCCTTGGCCTCAGCAATTTGAACGGCGTGGACGAGGTGCGGGATTTCTACGCAGCCCCCGCTGATCTGGTGGCGGATGAGGCCTATTTCAAAGATACCATGGGCATAGCGGGCGATAGCCGTCACCTCTTGCTCCAAGGCCAGACAGTGGAAGCCTTACTACAACTGGAGGAACACTTGCTGGCTCAGCGGCCGGGCCTTGGACTAGGGCTAACAGCGCTGGTACCCAGTGCGGCGAGCCAGCGCGCCAACCTCGAAATGCAGCGGGAGTTACTAGCCCGTGGGTTGTTGCAACAGCATATCGTCAGTCTCGGCCTGAGTCCCGAGGTTTACGACTCTCTAGTGGACAAACTAGCGGAACCCTATAGCCCATTGGTGCCCGCTGATCTGGAAGGACTCGAATTGCCCCTGGGTCTTGGGAATTTCCTCGGCTGTGATGCTGAGGGGTGCGCGAGTCTCCTTTCGCCTGGGTTCGACACATTGAGTATGTCTCTGCCAGCCGGTGTGACCCTGGTAGATCCGGTCGGTCGGATAAATAGCGTGATGACAGAGTACCGGGTAGCGGTGGCAAAGATGTTGCTGTTGTCGCTGTTGGCGGCGGTGCTGTTGTTGACCCTGGTGCTGGGTTGGCGGCGCGCGTTGACAGTTGTGGTGGTCCCGGCCAGTGCTTGCCTGCTAAGCCTGGCGGTAGTGGGCCTTGTAGACGGTGAATATACTATTATCCACCTGTTGGCCCTTCTTCTGATAGTCGGCGTGGGCCTAGATTACGCAATATTCAGAAACATTACCCCGGCAGCATCGCAATCGGCCACTAGTCTGGCGATTACGTTGTCAAGCCTGACCAGTATCCTCGCCTTCGGCATGTTGGGCCTCTCCCGTACCCCAGTGATCAGCGATTTCGGCCAGACCATCGCCCTGGGCCTGATGTTCGCCTGGTTGTTGTCCCTGCCCGGTGAGGTCACGACCCCGCAGGAGCTGCCCTGATGCTGCGACTGGCCTCGCTGTTTCCGTTATTTTTGGTAGCTTGCGCGACCCTTACCCCACCGCAAGTCTACCCGCTGTTGCCCCTTGGTTATGAGGCCCAAGCCAGGCTTAGCACGGCTGCAAACCAAAATTACATGGTTGCCATTAGTCAGGGTGGTGACGCAGCAACTGTGGCCCTGTTGACGGCACAAGGTGCGCCCATTTATACACTTCAAGTCGAAAGCCGTAGCTACAGCGCAAAACGATACTTGCCGCTGGAGGGTTCATTGACACCGGACAAGGTTCTGCAGTACTTGGCCGTGATATATAGAAGCGGGGAAAATACCGAATGGAATACCGAAGGAGGAGTCTGGCAACTGAAGGATTCATTTACTGGACAAGAGGTGGAACTGGAGCTGTTGGAGTGGGCGCATGTACTACCTGAATGATCTGGGGGTACTTTGTACCTTGGGCGATGACAAGACCGCCGTTGGCGACAATTTGCTGGCGCCTGATGCCGTGCCTGATCCTGGGCGCCTGTTCGAACCGCGCGGTGCCTACCAGTTCGGTAGTGTCAAGGGCAGCCTCCCAGCGTTACCATCGCCTCTCGCATGCTACGACTGCCGTAACAACCGGTTGGCGCGGGCCGCGGTGGAGCAGATTCGCCCCGCGATCAATGCTGCCATTCAAAATTATGGCGCGCAGCGCGTGGGCATCGTGGTTGGTACCAGTACCTCCGGCATTTGCGAGAGTGAAAATGCGGTCAGAGCAGTGCGGGAGCAGGGTGCGCATCCAGCCGCTTTCCATGCGCTGCAGGGAATGCTGGGGGGGCTGGGGCAGTTCCTGGCGGAATACCTGCAGGTGGATGGGCCCTCTTATACGATCTCCACTGCCTGTTCCTCCAGTGCCAACGCCATTCTCGGGGCCCGCAGACTGCTGCGCCTGGGACTCTGCGATGCGGTGCTGGTGGGAGGAGTGGATAGCTATTGTGAGTTGACCCTGAAGGGCTTCGGCGCGCTGGAGGCCCAATCCGTCAGCTACTGCAAACCCTTCAGCCGTAACCGCGACGGAATTACTATTGGCGAGGCGGCGGCATTGTTCCTGATGACCCGCGAGAAAAGCGGTTGCCGGCTTCTCGGCGGGGCGGCCAGCTCCGATGCGCATCATATCTCGGCGCCGCACCCCGAGGGTCGGGGAGCGGTACAATCCATGACCGGAGCACTGGCAGATGCTAACTTGTTCCCCGAGGATGTGGACTACCTTAACCTGCACGGGACAGCCACAGAGCAAAATGACCGTATGGAGAGCCGAGCGGTCTCTTCCCTGTTTGACGAAGGTCTGCTCTGTAGTTCCACCAAATCCATGACCGGTCATACGCTTGGCGCCGCCGGAGCATTGGAACTGGGACTGTGCTGGCTGGCGTTGACCCGTACCGCGGCTGACCGCCTGCCGCCAGCCCTTTATCTTGATGAGGTGGACACTGAATTACCGCAACTTTCATTCGTTGGTCTCGATCAAGAAAATAGGGCACCATTGCGTATTTGCATGAGCAACTCCTTTGCCTTTGGTGGCGGCAATGTAAGCCTGCTAATTGGTAACGAAGATGTCTGACTACCCCGATGTCGAAAAACTGGTACCCCACGCCCGGCCAATGATGCTGTTAGATGAAGTATTGGAGGCGAACGAGGACCACATCGTTTGTAAGGTGGTGGTTCGTAGCGATGGACTGTTCGATCGGCAAAACGAAGTACCTGGTTGGCTGGGTTTGGAGTATATGGCGCAGACGGTGGCGGCCTTTTCCGGCTGGCGCAACTGGCAGGCGGGGCAGTCGACCAAGGTTGGATTATTGTTGGGCACTCGGCGTTTTACCAGCATTGGAACTGGCTTCCGCGTGGGTGAAGAGCTGATCGTGCGTGCTGAACTGGTCATTGAGGCCACCAGCGGCATGTCGGCCTTTGATTGCCGAGTATCTGGCCAGGACGTGGAGCAAGTGTCGACGCTGTCGGTGTACGAGCCGCCGAACGCAGACGAGTTACTAAGGCAAGGGGACAGCGATTGACGAAACAAACCATCCTGGTAACGGGCTCCAGCCGGGGAATAGGTCGGGCCATCGCCCTGGAACTGGCGAGCGCTGGCTACAGCGTGGTGCTTCATTGCCGATCCGCTTTGGAACAGGCACGAGCTGTACAGACGCAGATCGAGGAGGCGGGTGGCGTCGCGCGCACACTCCAGTTCGATATCGCCGACCGGAAACTGGTGGCACAGGCCTTGGAGGCGGACCTCGAGGAGCACGGAGCCTACTACGGCGTAGTGTGCAACGCGGGAATTGCCCAGGACAACGCCTTTCCTGCCATGAGTGGTGAGGACTGGGATACCGTGATCCGCAGCAATCTCAACGGCTTCTACAACGTGCTCAACCCACTGATTATGCCCATGGTGCGACGCCGGGCTCCCGGAAGAATTATTACCCTGGCATCGGTATCCGGATTGATGGGTAACCGGGGTCAGGTTAATTACTCTGCTGCTAAGGCTGGTATAATTGGCGCCACAAAGGCACTGGCTCTGGAACTGGCGAAGCGCAAGATTACTGTAAATTGTGTTGCCCCGGGGCTGATTGACACCGATATGATCAAAGGGGCACCTCTGGAAGAGATCACGAAGGCGATCCCTATGCGACGACTGGGTAGCCCCGAAGAGGTGGCGTCCCTGGTTCGATTCCTTGCTAGTGATGAAGCGGCTTACATTACCCGGCAGGTAATCTCTATAAATGGTGGTTTGTATTAGATGAGGCGAGTTGTAGTAACCGGTACAGGAGTCGTTTCCTCCTTGGGGAATAACTGGAAGGCGGTGAGCGCTCGCCTGAAGAGCGGGCGCAACACCATCCGGTACATCGAGGACTGGGACAACTATGAAGGACTTTTCACTCGCCTAGGTGGGCCGGCGGAGTTTGAGCGGCCCAAGGAGTGGTCACGCAAGTCGGTCCGCTCCATGGGCCGTATCGCCCAGATGTCAGTGAAGGCCAGCCAGGACGCCCTAGAAGAGGCAGGATTGTTGCGCGACCCTTTGCTGGGCAGTGGTGAGGCGGGTATATCCTACGGCTCCTCTGCTGGCAGTACTTCGGCCACGGCCGATTTCGGCAATATGTTGCTTAACAAGCACACCAGTGGCCTAAATGCGACCAGTTACATTCGCATGATGAGCCATACCGCGCCGGTGAATATTGGTGTATTTTTCGGCATTAAAGGGCGCATCTATACCACCTCCAGTGCTTGCACCTCCTCCAGCCAGGGTATTGGTTATGGCTACGAGGCGATTCGCCATGGACTGCAGACGGTTATGGTGTGCGGCGGTGCTGAGGAACTCTGCCCTACCGAGGCGGCGGTATTCGACACTTTATACGCCACCTCAACCCGGAATGATGAACCAGCGCTCACGCCGCGGCCCTTCGACCGGGATCGCGACGGCCTGGTGATCGGCGAGGGCGCCTGTACTTTGGTGCTCGAGGAACTTCAGCATGCCCGGGCGCGAGGGGCGAACATCCTCGCGGAAGTGATTGGCTACGCCACTAATTCCGACGGCCAGCACGTGACCCAGCCTGATCAGGAATCGATCTGCAGGGTATTGAATATGTCGCTGGCTTCTGCGGGGGTATCTGCGTCCGATATTGGTTATGTCAGTGCGCACGGTACCGCCACCGAGCGGGGGGATATCGCCGAGAGCCAGGCCACACTCACTGTGCTGGGTGACCAGGTTCCTATCAGCGCGTTGAAGAGCTATACGGGTCACACTTTGGGTGCGTGTGGATCGCTGGAGGCCTGGGTGACCCTTAACATGATGCGCGAGAGTTGGTTCCACCCGACACTGAATCTGGAGAACTTGGATCCCGCATGTGCCCCCATTGACTACATTGTGGGTGACGGACGCGACATCGACTGCGAGATTGCCATGTCCAACAACTTCGCCTTCGGCGGCATCAACACCTCATTAATTTTCCGCCGATACTAGGACTTGCAGTAGCGCCAAAGCGTGTCCAGGTGTCGCTCTGATTTTTTGACGTAGGGATTGCGCTCATCCCATGCGTAGCCAGCCAGGATGGAGCATATCATGGAGCGAATTTCTACGGATTGCCTTGGGTGGAAGATGATGTCCTGCAACCGCCCATCGTACCAAGCGGTGACGAATTCCCGAAAGGTGTCGACCCCGCGCTGTAGCGGCCCAATATATTCATTCTGCCAATCCACCGCTTCCCCTTTAAGTTGACGGTCCAAAGCTGCAACCGCCATGCTTGCGGATCTCATCGCGATGGTGACGCCGGAAGAGAACACCGGGTCGAGAAACTCTCCGGCGTTACCCAGTAAAGCAAATCTGTCAGTTGCCAGTGTAGAAACATTTGCAGAATAGCCGATTATTTGCCGCGCCTTAGTGTCCCATTTAGCACCTTCCAAAAGGCGCGTTAATTCTGGATCTTCGCTGACAATGGCCCTTAACCGCTCGCCGGCGTCTCCGGGATATAGATCTAGGAATGCCGGCTCTGCCACCACGCCGATGGAAGATCGTCCTCCGCTGAAGGGAATGAGCCAGTACCACACATCGCTCTCCCTCGGATGCACGGTGATTAGAATCTTCTCCCGGTCGAAGTCGAGGTCACTGATATGATCTTCTAGGTGGCAGAACAGGGAGGCACGTACCGGGAAATTTGAGGGGGACTCCAGGTCCAACAGACGAGGTAGAACCCGGCCAAAGCCGCTGGCATCAAGCACATACTTTGCCTGGTACTCCTCATTGCGACCATCGGGAGTTTTACAAGTCACTCGCGCCAGTTCATCGGAAAAGTCTACATCGGTGATCTGGTGGCGGTACCGAATATCGGCGCCCTGGACCTCGGCCTGGTCTGCCAAGATTTTGTCAAAATCTGCCCGTGTGACCTGGAAAGTCTCTCCCGGGCCGGCGCTAAATTTTTCCCTGAAGTCGAAGCCGCTGTATCCGGCGTTCCGCTGGAAATTGGCGCCTAATTTGCGTTGGAAGCCGGCATCGTTCACCGCCTCCAGCATGCCGGCCTCGGCGATGAATTCCATGCAGTGGGGCAGGAGGCTCTCACCGATCGAAAACCTCGGGAATTGTTCCCGCTCCAAGACCAGCACGCTGTACCCGCGTTGCACTAGCAATGCGGCTGCAACGGACCCGGAAGGTCCGGCACCAATAATTATTACGTCCAAGGTAATCGCTACTTGAGAGTTACGACGTCGCCGGTAAAAGTTACACCGGCCATGATCGCGCCGTTGCCGCACTCGAACTCTGTAGAGCTAACAAAGTTGTTCTTCTTGTAAAAGCTCTTGATATTGACGACGGCATTGCCGCCCACCTGACTAATACGGTCCTGAAAACTTAGCATGGCCGAGAGAAATGCCCACTGGCAGGCAAACTCGTCACTCTTACCAACCGCATTGGTCTTCTTGTTGGACATAAAATTACCGTGATTCTTAGCGATAGTACCGTGAGGCTGATCGCCAAACTTGAAGGTGTAGCCTCGGTTGAGCTTCTCCTTCGCCTGATTCAAGTTCATGGCATCCGAAATGGAGTAGCGGTTTCGGTCGTCGCGGCTGTAGGCATCGCCAGCGGCGAGAAGGAGAATTAGGGGTGTTATATACAGCAACTTCATCTTGGCTACCTGCCTCATTGGTTATCGAGAAATCGAGTTTAGCATTGTTACTGAGCAGTTAAATAGGCATAGCTCCCAGCGCCTCATTTAATCCAGGTTCATTGAGATTATCCAGAAGTTGCTCCCTATAGGCCTGCAAGATGTTATTTTTTGATGACTGATCCGCCTGCTCGTCGATAGTATCTCTTTCCTTGAACCTCTCCGTGTTAGTTTCTCCCATATCGGCCTGGAATATCTGAAGATTGACGTCCACATCGAAGTTAAAAGCTGTTACCAGATTGAGGTTAATACTGAAGTACCATTCATTTATCACCAGCGTCATGAGGAATTGGCCTCCCCCCCCTTTTTAAGAGTTTTAAGCGCTGAATTCTTATCCTATACAGTCTTAAGTAAAACTTCTCGAGCTTGCCAGCCTGATTCGACCATCCCCGCTTCAAGGCGGTGCTGAATACACTCAGCGAGAAATTTGGCCTGGTCTCCTTCCTCGGTATTTAGTACATGCTTTCCATGCCAGCTGGTCGGGATGCCAAATGCCCCGTGAGTCCGACCAATAAAAATAGGTGGCTTTCCGCCGTCGATCACCCTGCGACGCTGATCGATGACTGATAGCAGTATATTGCTTGTAGGGATGTGTGCGAGATCAGGAATTTGCTCTTCCAGTGAGATTGGGGTGAAGCAGGCGCTTACCATTGTTGCAGCAGCGAATATAACAGTGAGCCGACACGCGCATACCAGAAACACTTTCACTTCCATTGTGTATCCTTAGGATAGCAGGTTATAAACATGCTCGACGGTACATTTTTCAAAAAGGGGATTGGGCTTGATTCGAATCAAACTTCGGGGACGTTCCCGGCTCGGCATTGCAGCTGTACTTCTCAACTCGCTAGCGCTTGAGGGATGTTGTCTGTGGCCCGCGACCACCGAGCCGATTCCTTACGAGATTAGCACTATCTCCAGTCATGGTGAACGCTCTGAGCGTATGTTGATCATGCTGCCGGGACGCGGTGACCGTATGGTGAGTTTTAGCGAGCACGGATTTCCCACGATCGCACATGGAGCGGGCTTCGATACCCTTGTCGTCGACGCCCATTTTGGCTACTACATGAACCGTTCTCTTGTGCTGCAGCTTCAGCAGAACATATTACCACTGGCAAGGGCAGCGGGCTACGAGGAGATTTGGTTTTTGGGTATATCCATGGGCGGTATCGGCGCGTTGCTGTATACCGAGAAGTTCACCGACCAAATTTCTGGCCTGATACTGCTGGCACCATATCTGGGAGACGTCACCCCCTGGGACGGATCAATGAGTTCCGGCGAAGACTATGAAATTGCCATATGGGAGTACCTGAGGAGGAACGAATCTTCCATTAATGGCATTCCAATATACCTTGGATTTGGCGAGAATGACCCCCGGGCCACCGACTACGGCCAGTTCGCCGAATATTTCCCGAAGACGTATGTATTCAAAAGCTCCGGCGGCCACAATTGGCATACCTGGAAGCCAATATTAGAGACCATAGTGGAGAGACTAAAAACCCAATGAATGTACGACTCTTAATTCGCAGGACATTTCTGGTATTCGCGGTCGTGATCCCATCAGTTTCCATGGCAGGTTTCGACGATGACCGACTACCAAAATCTGGACAGCCGCTCGATCTGTTCAAAGACAATGAAAAGTCCGGCAAAGTAAGCGGATTTCACTCAGAGTTAGAGTCTAAAATCTTAGCCGGTGATTTCAATACGGACAGAGATGTATATGTTTTCTCTCTGGAAAATGGATTCTTGCCTGCAAAGCACGCGAAGCCCGTCCTAATTTCGCTCATAAAAAAAGGAAAGATAAACTCTGATGGATCGCCTCGTCTTTCGAAAGTATGTGTCAAAGAGCCTAGGTCAATTAGCCTAAGCTAAATGTGAACAGGAATTAAAGGTTAGACTGAAGCAATCAAAGGCATCGCGTCGTGGGTGCGTCCATTCAGTTGACGTCCATTTTCTTTTTTCGTGCGACGCTGGCCATCGGCTCCCCAATTGCCCCACTGTTTGAAGAAGAAGTCGACCCCTGAGGCTTCGCACTGATTCTGGACATTGAGTACCCACTCAAGTTTCATGGGCCGGGCTCGATGTCCAGACTCCCCGCCTACGATGACCCAGTGAATCCCGGTTAAGTCTAAGCTGCCCACATCTTCGAGCAAGGGTTCGACCGACAAGAAGCGAGTCTTTGCCTCGATTTCAGCGAGTTGAGGAACGCGGGGCTTGCCATATTTCTGGTCTTCGACCGACACCCCCAGCCAAGCATTATCCGGAACAGGTCGTGACGTGAAGTACTTGCGCATCCTGGCGGCCCGTTTTGTCAGAATCTGATAGGTGTGGTGGGGAGTATCTGAAATCACTTCCATGACTTGGTCCACGAAATTGAAAGGCACAGCCTCTTGGAACAGGTCACTCATAGAATTTACAAAGTAGAGCGTCGGTTTCCGCCGCCGGAGCGGCTGATCGAGACGTTTTGGCAACAGTTGGATGTTCCTAAAGCCCTTCTCATAGCCTGGTGTACCCATAGCCTCCAGCCGTTTAGCGAGTACCTCCGCATAGCAGTGTTTACAACCAGGAGAAACTTTTATGCACCCGGTGACTGGGTTCCATGTCTGTTCTGTCCACTCGATCTTGCTCGGTGTAGCCATGCCATCGCCTCTATTTGACACTGTACATATATACAGTATTTTTTGGCAAGCAGATTTTTATTGTATCAGTCGTAATCCTGGGTTGCTTGGGAGCCTGAATGCCCACCCCGTGATTGGGAAAGAACCGAATAATCGGGAGGTGAAATCTATAGAAAACCTATAAAAATCAATGAGTTTGGTGGGCCCAGAAGGACTTGAACCTTCGACCTGCCGATTATGAGTCGGATGCTCTGACCAACTGAGCTATGGGCCCGCGGAGGGAGCCGGGATTATAAAGAAGAACGCCGGGCAAGCCTAGTACCCGGCTTACCAGTCTCTTGATGCGACACGCCGCCGGCTTTCTGAAAGATCCACACCGATTACCGCCGGTAGGTCAGGATCGAGCCGCTAAACGTCCTTTTCAGCCCCGAAACATCTTCTGGCTTCTGCTCTTCTCGAGAGTAGCCACGCTGCGCCATCAGTCGGCTGAACTGCCCCTGCAGCTTGCGGCCCGGGTCCACTATCACCACTTCACAGGTTGGTCTGGCGTGCCCTTCGATAAACCCGGCCAGCGGTGACAGCTTGGTCTGCTCGTACAGTACGTCGCTGCCGACGATCAGGTCGAAGCCGCCGTTGCGGCTCTCGGCGTCGTCCCAGTCGGCGCGGAAGAAGGGTATGTCCGGGTCCTGGTTCAGGCGCGTGTTCTTTTGCAGGTAGCTTTCTGCTTCCGGGTGATAATCCGTGGCGGTAATGTCGCCGCCGCGGCGGTTGAGCAACAGACTGGACAAGGCGATGCCGCAACCCAGTTCCAGGATGCGCTTGCCGTCGATCTCATAGTCCACCATCAGCCGGGCGAGTACCTGGCTGGAATCCCAGACCACGCCAAACAGGGACCAGTTGGCGGACGATATGCCGAGTTTCAATGCCTCGTCATCGGGATCGCTGTATTGCTGCACGTCGCGCAGGGAGCGCAGGTGGATATCTTCACTGCCCAACTCAATTGTCTGGTAGCGAAATCGAAGTGGACTGTCGGGCCCGCGGTAGGGTGCCTGGATGTGAACCTCTGTGGTTGTGGTTTCGGTCAGTGCAGGCTAACCCGTATCGAGGTGCAAAGTCGCGAACTATTTTTTGCCCCGGAAGCGCAAGGAATGGAGTCTGAGCATCCCGGGCATGCCCAGTCAGTTCGTGCGCAAGTTCACGGCGAGTACCAGATCGGCGAGGTGTACGCCCGCTCCTGGGTGGTCATCGGCACCTTGTCCGGCATCTTCACCCCGAATCTTTCGGCCTCGTAAGCGGTCCACCGCGGGGTCGGGATTTCGATCACCCGGGCATAATAGAAGGCCGGCTTGGACGGATCGAACTCCGGGTCCTGCCACACGGTGATCAGCTCCGGAGCGCCGATGCTGTTGCTCCAGGTCGCGGCCTTGACGTTCACGGTGTTGCCCACGGCGGGCAGCTTGCCGTTGGCACCGGGTGTGCGATCGCCGGACCAGACCACGTCGTAGACCTTTTCGTAGGTGTTTCCGCTCTTGTCCAGCCAGCCCTTGATGATCTGGATGCGGTCCAGGTTGCCGCTGTAGGGGTCCTTGGCTGCGGCGATCAGGAAAGAAGGCGCATCGCTCCGGGCGCGGCCCAGTTCCCCGCCCATGGGTACGCCCTTGGTATAGCCGGTATGGGCGGGCAGGCGAGTGACGGCGTCCTCCTCGCTGAATGACCAGCCGCCGAACAGGCGCACGGTGATGCGCGGCCCGGTGGTGGCATACACTTCCCTGCGGCGCATGGCGTCGAAAATGGCCTCGCGGGTATTTTCCGTGGCCCAGACGCCGGCATAGCCCGCGGCGGCCTGTTGCCAGCCCAGGATGGCCAGGTCGGGGTCCAGTGGCGAGGAGATCACCACGTGCTCCCAGCGGTGCGGCTCGGGTTCCACACCGGAGTGCTTGCCGAAAAAGTTCTCCTCCTCGGCGGTGCTCATGGAGGTGTGGGAATCGGTGCTGCCGATCATCCCGAAGCGATAGGGATTGACGCCCAGCTTGCGGTCCAGCTTCAGGCCCGTCTTCAGGGCTTCCCGGGCGTATTCCCACTGGAGCATGTCGTTTTCTTTCAACTCGGTGCCGTTGAGGTTGGCCCTGTCCCAGGTCTCGTAGTCGGCGAATTCGTCGTCGTGTGACAGGAAGGGGTGGGCCTCACTGTCGCCTTTTATCTGGGTCACCTCGATCAGGGGTTCCATACGCTTGCGCAAGTCTGCCAGGTCCTTGCTCAGCCGGCTGCCGTCAAAGTTCTCGACGGTGAACATACGGCCGTTACTCAGGTTGCCGTTGTGGGGGATAGCGAGTACCTGACCCCCCGTCTCTCGCGAGAAGCCGTCCAGGTGACGCCACAGGTCCTCGGGATTCTGGCTGTCGAACTGGGAAAAAGGCAGGGTGTGCTGCGCTTCCGATGCGCCGCCGCGAAACAGCACGTTGCGGTGCAGGTTGAAGCCGCCGATGGCGGTCCACTCATAGCCGATGATGGCGCTGAAACGCCCCGGCTCGTTGTATTCCTCCGCCAGCTGCAGGTAGTGTTGCCAGGCCTTGCGGGTGGCATCGGTACTTTCGATGGGCGGGTCCTTCTTGGACAGGGAGTCGACGATCTCCATGGCCGTCGAGAAGATCCGGTCCGAATCGCCGGACATCAACTCGTCGTACCAGCGCCGGCCTTTCTCGGTGGCGAGGATGGCAGGATCCCCGGACAGCAGCTGGGGCATGAGGCCATACATCTCGGCGTGGTCGGAGACCACGATAAAATCCAGTGGACGGGACAACCTGGCCCGCAGGCCGTGGGTGGTGGTGATTTCCTCGCCGCGGGCGAAGCGGAACGCGTCCTCCTGTCCCACCCGGTTCATGGTGCCCGCGTCGACGGAGACCGCGGTGTGCAGGTGGGTGTCGCCCCAGAATACCCGGGTCGGGTAGCTGCGCCCGGCATAGGGGGAAAAATGTGCCTGGCCGATGCCGCTCTGGATCGCCTCCTTGCTCTGCATCGATTCGGTGCCCTGGGCGGGCAAACTGCAGGCCAGGCTCAGACAAAGGCCCGGCAACAATTGCTTGCTGGCAATCATGACGCCTTTACTCCCGTGAAGTCGGTGATGTTAGGAACTGTATACCCTGTAGCAAACAGTCTAGACCGGACCTCAAAGGCTGCCAGGCGGGTCAGGTCTTGCTGCCGAACTCCTCCCCGTTCGCCGCCATGATCTGCTCCAGCCACCAGGCAGGGGCATTGTTCATCAGGGTGCCGAAGTCCCAGTAGTCGCGCCACAGGCGAATCTTGCCGTCTTCGCCGTACTCGTGGATGGAGGTAAACGGCAGTTTCACCACCTCGCCGGTGGGGAAGTACCAGTCTTCGCGGTGCTCGGTAATCACGCAGTTGCCTTCGGCCACGATGCGTTCGACGTGGTGTTCGTGTCGTTCCACCGGTTCATGTCCGATGCGTAGGCGGCGGGCCACCGCTTTCGGCCCCACGGCGCCGAAGTCCGGGGCGGGCACGTCCTGGTACAGGCCGTCCTCGGCGAACAGCGCCCCCACCCCATTCCAGTCGCGGTCGTACAGGGCCTGCCACAATTTCCGGGTGGTGGCCCGGTTGCGTTCCGTGTCGCTCATATTCCTCTCCGCAGTTAATTCGGGGACAGTTCACTTAATTCCGAAGGAAAAAGTGAACTGTCCCCGAATTAGCGCAGGAAATAAAGTGAACTGTCCCCGAATTAATGTATTAGTTGCATCTAATATAAGTATCTTCTAATATTAGGCGTTATGAATATAGAAATGATGCAGGTCAATGCCGACCTCGCGGCCGGGATGCTGAAATCTCTGGCGAACCCCAGCCGCCTGCTGGTGCTGTGTGCGCTGGTGAACCGGGAGCACACGGTAGGGGAATTGGAATCCCTGACTGGCCTTAGCCAGTCGGCGGTATCCCAGCACCTGGCGCGGCTGCGGGACGAGGACATCGTCTCCACCCGGCGCCAGGGTCAGCGGATTTTTTACTCGCTGGAGCGGGAAGAGGTGAAGGCACTGCTGGAGACTTTGCACGGGATATATTGTCCCGAGACTTAAGTAGGGAAAACTGAAGGCTCAAGCCTTCACAGGGAGCATCTCATGAACGTCGATAGACTCGTATTTGCCATCGCCGGCCTGTTTGTCCTGGCCAGCCTCGCCCTCAGCCAGCTGCATTCCGTGTACTGGTTGTGGTTCACCGCCTTCGTGGGCGCCAACATGCTGCAGGCGGCTTTTACCGGGTTCTGCCCCATGGCGATCATTCTGCGCAAACTGGGGCGCCAGCCCGGCTGCGCGTTTCAATAGGTCTGCGCAGCGCGGAATCGGCCAATGCCACACCCCGTTGACCGCCTGGTCGCATACACGCTCAGGGGCGGTCTGCCGCAACTGATTTTCCTGCTCGGCCTGGCCGCGGGGGTGCTGGCGCTCCTGTATACGCCGCGGGAGGAAGAACCACAGATCGTGGTGCCCATGGTCGATGTGCTGGTGCAGGCCCCCGGCCTGAGTGCCCGGCAGGTGGAGCGCCAGGTCACCATCCCGCTGGAGAAACTGCTGGCGCAGATTCCCGGGGTGGAACACGTGTACTCCTCCAGCGCCACTGGCCATACCGCGGTGACGCTGCGCTTCCACGTGGGCGAGGACCGGGAAGATTCCATTTTCAACACCTACAACAAGCTCTACTCCAGCCAGGACCGCATCCCGCCGGTGGTGTCGAACTGGATGTTGCACCCGGTGGAGGTCGACGACGTGCCCATCGTCATGCTGGGCCTGTGGAGCGAAGCGCCGGAACTGTACAGCGACTATGAATTGCGGCGCATGGCCGAGGAGGTGTCCACCTTCCTGCAGGGCATCCCCGCTACCAGCGAGGTCAATGTGGTGGGCGGCCGGCCGCGTACCCTGAGCATCCTGCTGGACCCGGAAGGGCTGGGCGCACGCAAGACCACCGCGGCGGACATCGTCTCCGCCCTGGCGGTCTCCAACGTGTTGGCCAGCGCCGGCAACTGGACCCTCGGTAATGAGTCGATCCAGCTCGAGGCGGGCGATGTGCTGCGCGAGGTCGAGGAGCTGGAGAACTTCGTCGTCAACGTGATCGACGGGGTGCCGGTGTATCTGCGCGACGTGGCGCGCATCGTCGACGGGCCGGCGGAGCCAGAGCAATACACCTGGATCGAGTTTACCGATCAGCACCCGGCCGGGGTGAGCGGCAGCCGGCCCATGGTGGCGATCTCGGTGGCCAAGCAGCGCGGCGCGAACGCGGTGTCGGTGGCAGCGGACGTGCACGAACTGATGGCCGAATTGCGCGGCAATCTGCTGCCGCCCGAGGTGCGGGTGGAGGTGCTGCGCGACTACGGCCAGACCGCCAACGAGAAGGTCAACAACCTGGCCAGCAGCCTCGGTTTCGCCATCGTGACCGTGGTCATTTTCATCGGCGTGTTCCTCGGCTGGCGACCGGCGGTGGTGGTGGGCCTGGCGGTCCCGATCTGTTACGGCATCACCCTGGCCCTGGACATGGCGCTGGGCTACACCATCAACCGGGTGACCCTGTTCGCGTTGATCCTGTCCCTGGGCCTGTTGGTAGACGACCCCATCACCGGGGTCGACAACATATCCCGCTATATGGGCCGGCAGTCCCTGTCGCTGGGCGAACGCATTGTTGCGGCGGTGGCGGAAATCCGGGTGCCGCTGATCCTGTCCACGGTGACCATCATCGTGGCTTTCCTGCCGCTGGCCTTTATCACCGGCATGATGGGCCCTTACATGGCGCCGATGGCCTTCAACGTACCGGTCAGCGTGATCACCAGCACCGTGGTGGCCTTCCTGGTCACGCCCTGGCTGGCCAGCCGCATGTTGCGCGCGCCTGCCGGGGGTGCGTCCGCGACAGCCGCGTCGGGTGGTTTCTACGAACGCCTCATGGCGCCCATACTGGACAGTCGCCGCACCGCCAAGGGTACCCTTTGGGTGGTGTTGGGTCTGTTCGTGGCCACGGCCATGCTGCCGGTGTTCCGCGCGGTTCCGCTGAAGCTGTTGCCCTTCGACAACAAGAATGAGGTGCAGATTCTGGTCGACATGCCGGAGAGCGCCAGTCTGGAAAAAACCGCGGCCCTGGTTCGCGAGGTGGCCTCAGAAGTCGCGCGGGTGCCAGAGGTGCGCGCCGTGGCGGCCTTCGTCGGCACCACCTCGCCGATCGATTTCAACGGCATGGTGCGGCGATACTACCAGCGCCAGGCCCCGCACCTGGCTGATCTGCGCCTGACCCTGGCGGACAAGTCGGAGCGCCTGCACCAGTCCCACGGACTGGTCCTGCGCCTGCGCGAACTGCTGGCCCCGTTCAATACTGGCGGGGTGCAGGTGAAGGTGGTGGAGGTACCCCCGGGCCCGCCGGTGTTGAGTACCCTGGTGGCAGAAATCTACGGCGACCCGTTGACCCCCTACGAGGTTCAGGAAGACGCGGCGCGGGTTCTGATGGCGCGCCTGTCCCGGGAGCCCCACGTGGTGGAGGTGGATTCCACGCTCCAGGACGACAAGACCCGGTTGCGGTTCGTGACCGATAAGCAGAAGGCAGCCCTGTCCGGTGTTTCCACCGAGGACATCAGCCGTACCCTGGCCATGGCCAACAAGGGCCACGTCGCCGGTTACGTGCAACTGGAGCGCGAGGCGCGACCGCTGCCGATTGAACTGCGACTGGAACCCGCGCAGCGCGCCTCGACCAACGACCTGGAGCGCCTGTTGGTGAAGGGCCGGGCGGGGGTGGCCAAGGCCAATACCGCTCAGGGGCTGGAGATCGCGCCGCAACCCGTGGTGGCGCTGGGGGAGCTGGGCCAGTTCGAGCAGGGCCTGGCAGACACCGTGATTCACCGCAAGGACCTGCACCCGGTGGTGTACGTGATGGCGGAACTGAACGGCCGCACGCCGGCGGAGATTATCGCCGACGTGCACGTGGATATGGGCAGCGCGCCGGCGGAGGGCGACGCGTGGCAGGACCGGACCTTTCTCAGCAGCGGCGGCGGCGATAGCTGGCAACTGCCGGCGGGCACCGACCTGTCCTGGACCGGCGAGGGCGAGTGGCGCATCACCAAGGACGTGTTCCGCGACATGGGCCTGGGCTACCTGTTCGCGCTGCTGGCCATTTTCTTCGTGCTACGCGTGCAGACCAGTTCCACTTCCCTGTCGCTGATCATCATGTCGGCGATTCCGCTGACCGTGATCGGCATCATGCCCGGCTTCTGGTTGATGAACCAGTTCGGTGAACGGATGATCGCCGGGGCCCCGGAACCGGTCCTGTTCACGGCCACCGCCATGATAGGCATGATTGCCCTGGCGGGTATCGTGGTGCGTAACTCACTGATCCTGGTGGAGTTCATTACCCAGGCGCGGGCGCAGGGTGCAAGCATCCGCGATGCTCTGCTGCGGGCCGGGTCGGTGCGTATGCGACCGGTGCTGCTGACCGCGGGCACGACCCTGCTGGGTAACCTGGTGATCACCCTCGACCCGGTCTTCAGCGGCCTGGCGCTGGCCATTATTTTCGGTATCGTCGCTTCCACCGCCTTCACCCTGGTGGTGGTGCCGGCGGTTTACCTGCTGGTGTTTGACCAGCCCGAGCAGCCGCAGGAAGAGCCGGCTAAGGAAGTACAGACATGATCAGGAAGTTACTGCTGCCCGTGGCAGCCATTGCCCTGTTACTGCTCATGGTGGCGTACATGGCCGGGGTGTTCAGTGACCGGATCGAGCCCGGCGTGGAAGCCGTGGCGCCCGTAGATACGGCCGCCGCGGTGCTGGTAGAGATTCTGACAGGGACGGTGGAAGAAGGCGTGCCGGCCTCGATAGAAGCCAAACAGACCACCATCATCTCGTCCCGCCTGCTGGCGCGGATCACCGCCATCGCGGTGCGGGCCGGCGACCAGGTGGAGGAGGGGCAGTTGCTGCTGGAGCTGGAAAAAACCGACCTGTTGGCCAGGGCCGAGCAGGCCCGGGAGCAGGTGCACGCGGTTGCCGCCCGCCTGGAAGAGGCCCAGCGCAACCTGGCGCGGGCGGAGGAGTTGCACCAGCGCGGCCTGATTGCCAGCGCTAATCGCGACGCGGCCCGCGCCGACGCCACGGCGCTGGAGGCAGACCTGGCCTCGGCGCGCCAGGCCTTGGAAGAAGCGGAAACCGCGGTGGGTTATGCGGAGATACATTCACCCATCGCCGGTCGCGTGGTGGATCGCTTTGCCGAACCGGGTGATACCGCCCAGCCCGGCGCCAAGCTGTTGTCCCTGTACAACCCTTTCTCCCTGCGGGTGGAAGCCCGGGTGCGGGAACAGTTGGCCCTGGCGCTGGAGTCGGGGCAGGACCTGCAGGTGGAGGTGCCGGCGCTGGACGAGGTGCTGACCGCGAGGATCGAGGAGATCGTGCCCGCCGCCGACCCGGGTTCGCGCACTTTCCTGGTCAAGGCCATCCTGCCCGCCAGCGGCAGGCTGTTGCCGGGTATGTACGCGCGCCTGCGCGTGCCGGCCGGTGAGCGCAAGCAGTTACTGATTCCCGCTGACCGGGTGGCCCGGGTGGGTCAATTGGATGTGGTGTGGGTAGCGCAGGACGGGCGGGTATTGCGGCGTTTCGTGAAACTGGGGCCGCCGGTCGGTGATGACCGGGTCGAGGTGCTGTCAGGGTTGGCCCCGGGCGACCTGTTGATGCCGGCACAAAAATAAATTTGGGGTCAGATTAAAATAAATAAATTTGGGGTCAGATTAAAATTTCGTAAATTTTAATCTGACCCCAAATTTAGCGAAGGGGGGTTACTCGTCCAGGAAGCTGCGCAGGTAGTCTGAGCGGCTGGGGTGGCGCAGCTTGCGCAGTGCCTTGGCTTCTATCTGGCGGATACGCTCGCGGGTGACGTCGAACTGCTTACCCACTTCTTCCAGGGTGTGGTCGGTGTTCATGTCGATACCGAAGCGCATGCGCAACACCTTGGCCTCGCGGGCGGTCAGGCCGGCCAGCACTTCCTTGGTCGCTTCCTGCAGGCCCTGGCCAGTGGCGGCGTCCACCGGTGAGTGGATGGTGTTGTCCTCAATGAAGTCGCCCAGGTGGGAATCCTCGTCGTCGCCGATCGGGGTTTCCATGGAGATCGGCTCCTTGGCGATCTTCAGCACCTTGCGCACCTTGTCCTCAGGCATGTCCATGCGCTCGCCCAGTTCCTCGGGGGTGGGCTCGCGGCCCATCTCCTGCAGCATCTGGCGGGAGATACGGTTGAGCTTGTTGATGGTCTCGATCATGTGCACCGGTATACGGATGGTCCGGGCCTGGTCCGCAATGGAGCGGGTGATGGCCTGGCGAATCCACCACGTGGCGTAGGTGGAGAACTTGTAGCCGCGGCGATACTCGAACTTGTCCACCGCCTTCATCAGGCCGATGTTGCCCTCCTGGATCAGGTCCAGGAACTGCAGGCCGCGGTTGGTGTATTTCTTCGCGATGGAGATTACCAGGCGCAGGTTGGCTTCAACCATCTCCTTCTTGGCGCGACGGGCACGGGCCTCGCCCATGCTCATGCGACGGTTGATTTCCTTGATCTCCGCCACGCTCAGACCGGTCTGCTCCTCGATCTGCTGAATGCGCCGCTGCATGCGCTGGATGTCGTCCTTGTGCAGGGCCAGCTTGACGGCGTATTCCTTCTTGCCACGGCTGTTGCGGGAGATCCACTTGATGTCAGACTCGGAGCCCTGGAAGCTGGCGATAAAGTCCTTGCGCGGCATGCCGCACTCGCGGACCGCGATGCGCATGATGGCGCGTTCCTGGTCACGGACGCCGGCCAGCACGTTGCGCGGGGTGTCACTGATGGGATCGAATACGCGCGGGGTCAGCTTGAAGAACTTGAACAGTTCGCCCAATTTCTCCATTTCCTTCTGTGCTTCCTTGCTATCGCGACCCTTGCTCGCCAGGGCCTTGTCGGTCTTGGTGAGCTGGCGCTTGAGGGCAGTGAAGCGCTTCTTGGCCTCGACCGGGTCCGGCCCGGTATCGGCGTCCTCGTCATCGTTATTGGCGGCCGCGGCCGCCTCGGCCATCTCGGCGGCGGAGGGTACGTCCTCTGCCGGGTCCAGGTAGCCGACCATGATGTCCGCCAGGCGGCGTTCATCCTTGGCTACCAGGTCGTATTCTTCCAGCACTTTCTCGACCGCGCCCGGGTAGTGGGCCAGCGCTGCCATCAACTCGCGAATGCCTTCCTCGATGCGCTTGGCAATCTGGATCTCGCCCTCGCGGGTCAGCAGTTCCACCGTACCCATCTCGCGCATGTACATGCGCACCGGGTCGGTGGTGCGACCGGCCTCCGTTTCCACCGCGGCCAGGGCGGCTGCAGCTTCAGCTGCGGCGATGTCGTCCGCGGAACCATCGCCCTCGGACATCAGAAGTTCGTCGGCATCCGGCGCCGATTCGAATACCTGGATGCCCATGTCGTTGATCATCTGGATGATGTCTTCAACCTGGTCCGGATCGGAGATATCTTCGGGCAGGTGGTCGTTTACCTCGGCATAGGTGAGGTAGCCCTGCTCCTTTCCGCGAGCGATCAGCTCTTTCAGGCGGGACTGTTGCTGCACAACGTCGGTCATCAACAAAACCTTCAAAATGGCAAAAAAAATTAAGCCGGCAATTATAACCGAAAAATCAGTAACTTAACTACCCGGAAGGGGGTATCTACGCGAATTTAAGAGGGCTTCCAACCCGGGTCTGAACGCAGCCGGCTATTGCTTCTTATTTGGGGTCTTAACAGCCCGTTTTCAACCCTGGAAAAGTACCCGGGAAATCCCCGTGGCCCGCCCTGTCAGCGCTTCTTCCTCTCCGCTTCCAGTTGCAGTGCTTCCCGCAGTTGTTGCTTTTCCAGTTCGCTCAGATCAGCGTAGTTGGTTGATCTCAGTTTGTCGACTTTCGCTTCCAGCGCGCTGCGGTGTGGCAAATGGGCCAGAACCCGCATGGTGTCTACGAATTGTTGTTCGATCCCTTCGGCCGGGATGAGTCGTTCCTGCCCGGCCAGGCGGTTGAGCAGTTCGCCCTCGGGGGTGCCATACCAGTGGCCGAGTAACATGGCGGTATTCGACTCCGGGCGTCGCTGCAGCAACTCCAGCAGATCCCGCAGGAGGCCGATATCCTCGCCCTCGAGGCCTGCCAGGCTGGTGGGATCGGCCCGCTGGGCGATTTGCGGTCGGTGCAGCAGCAGGGCGATGGCGGACTGGGCGATATTCGCGTGGCCCGCGGGCGCGGTGCGCAGGGCGCTGCGCCGGCGCGGGCTGGTTTCCCGCTGCTCCGGTGGCGGCGCGGAATCCGGTTCCGGAAATCCCACGGGAGGCGGTTCTGCTGGCACTTCCAGTTGCATCAGGCTGGAGAGTTCCAGCCCGGTGCGATCGGCGAGGTCCCGAAACATCAACTGGCGGAACACTCCCTCGGGCAACTGGCGCAGGTAGGGCAGGGCGATTTTGCTGAAGCGGGCGCGCCCATCCATGCTGGTCAGGTCCAGCCCCTCGGACAGGTTCTCAAACAGGAAAGTCTCCAGCGGTTGCGCATCGTCCAGCAGGTGGTTGAACAATTCGGCGCCACCGCGGCGCACCACCGTGTCCGGGTCATCGCCTTCGGGCAGGAACAGGAAGCGTGCCTGGCGACCGTCTTCCATACAGGGCAATGCTGCCTCCAGGGCCCGGAACGCCGCCTTGCGTCCGGCCTCGTCACCGTCGAAACAGAACACCACTTCCGGGCACAGGCGGTAGATGCGTTCCAGGTGGGTCTTGCTGGTGGCCGTGCCCAGGGTGGCGCAGGCGTAGTTGATGCCGTGCTGGGCCAGGGCGATCACGTCCATGTAGCCCTCTACCACCAGGATACGCTCCAGCCTGCGATTGGCGCGGCGCAACTGGTACAGGCCATACAGCTCCCGACCCTTGTGAAATACCGGCGTTTCCGGCGAGTTCAGATACTTGGGCTTGTCCTCGCCTAGGACTCTGCCGCCGAAGGCGATAACGCGACCGCGCTGGTCGCGGATGGGAAAAACCACCCGGTCCCGAAAGCGGTCATAGACTCGGCCGGCATCGTTTTTCACCACCATGCCGGCCTGCTCGAGCAGTTCTTTAGTGGCGTCATCGGTGCCCAGGGCGGACAGCAGGTTGTCCCACCCTGGCGGGGCGAAGCCCAGGTCGAAGTCCTTGGCCACCTGGCCGGTCAGGCCGCGGGATTTCAGGTAGTCCACCGCGCGTTTCGCCTCGGGATGGTGGCGCAGGGCGTGCTGGTAGAATCGGGACGCCCTGTCCAGCAGGGCGTACAGTGGCTTGTTGCTCTGCTCCGGGGCCTGTTGTTCGCCGTAGCCGCCGCGACTGGGCTCGCGCTCCACTGCCATGCCGACGGCCGCCGCCAGGGATTCAACGGCCTGGGGAAAATCCAGGTTCTCGTAATCCATGACGAAGCCCAGGGCGTTGCCGCCGGCGCCACAGCCGAAACAGTAGTAGAACTGCTTGTCCCCGTTGACGCTGAAGGAGGGGGTTTTCTCGTCGTGGAAGGGGCAGCGGGCCGTGTAGTTTTTGCCGCTTTTCCTGAGTTTTACCCGCCGGTCGATGACCTCGACGATATCCACCCGGTCGAGCAGGTCATCGATGAATTTCTGGGTAATGCGTCCGGCCATAAGGGACACAGATTAGCAGAATCGGGCGGGGGAGATTATCCCTGTGCCAGGCGTTGTTTGACCAGCTTGCTGACAGCGCCCATATCGGCCCGGCCGGCCAGCTTCGGTTTGAGCTGGCCCATCACCGCGCCCATCGCCTGCATACCCGTGGCGCCGGCGGCGGCGATGGCCTCGTCCACCAGGGTAGCCAACTCGTCGTCGCTGAGTTGGGCGGGGAGGAATTCCTGGATAACCGCGATCTCGTCATTTTCTTTCGCGGCCAGTTCGTCGCGCCCGGCATCGGCATATTGCTGGGCGGAGTCGCGGCGCTGCTTGACCATTTTGTCCAGCACGGCGAGGGCGCGGGTGTCGTCGATCTCGATCCGCTCGTCGACTTCGATGCGCTTGAACTCGGCCTGGATCAGCCGGATGGTGCCCAGCCGCTCCTTGTCCCTGGCTTTCATGGCGGCCCGCATGGCCGCCTTGATGGAATCAACGAGTGACTGGTCGCTCATGAACAGAGCCTCGGGAGTAAAGTGAGAGGTCGCGTGCCTAGTACAGGCGGACGCGCTTGCGGTTCTCCCGGGAGAGCTTCTTCAGGTGACGCTTGACGGCAGCCGCGGCGGCGCGCTTGCGCACGGTGGTGGGCTTTTCGTAGTGCTCGCGCTTGCGGACTTCAGCCAGGATGCCGGCCTTCTCGCAGGAGCGCTTGAAGCGTCGCAGAGCCACGTCGAAGGGCTCGTTTTCTTTTACCTTGATTTGAGGCATTAATCTCTTACCTGTTCCATTGTGTAACACACCGGCAGGGGCAAACCCCGGCCAATGCCTGAAAGGGCGCGCATTCTATACCCAAATTGAGGCTATTGCAAAGGCCAAAATGCCACCCCCGGGTATGCTTTCTGGCCCGGGTCTGGGCCCGGCTTGTTCCTTCCGGGGACCGCAAACAGCGGGGCTTCCTGCCCAGCTTGGCGGCGGCCGTCCCTGGCCGCCGACATCCCCGGAAGGAACAAGCCGGCCCCAGCCCCAAGCAACGTGGGAATCCCAGAGACAGTGCTTCCGTACATAAAATTCGGGGACAGTTTACTTAATTCCGCCGGGATCCCAATGTGTCGGGAGCCCGCACCTTGGAATTAAGTAAACTGTCCCCGAATTTCCAGCAGCTTTCGCCGGACAAGCGGTATCGGTATGATCGCCCCATGTTGATTCTCGGCCTTGAAACGTCCTGTGATGAGACCGGTGTTGCCCTGTACGACACCGGTCGTGGGCTGCTGGCGCACGCCCTGTTCAGCCAGGTGGATATCCATGTGGAATACGGCGGGGTGGTGCCGGAACTGGCCTCCCGCGACCACGTGCGAAAAACCCTGCCGCTGATTCAGCGGGTGCTGGCGGACGCGGGCTGCGAACCGTCGGACGTCGACGGTGTGGCATATACCGCCGGTCCCGGGCTGGTCGGGGCCCTGATGGTGGGTGCGACCCTGGCCCGGGCCCTGGCCTGGGGCTGGGGGGTGCCGGCGCTGGGGGTGCACCACATGGAGGGTCATTTGCTGGCTCCCATGCTGGAGGAGGAGCACCCGGACTTTCCTTTCGTGGCCCTGCTGGTGTCAGGAGGTCACACCCAGCTGGTGCGGGTGGACGGCATCGGCCGGTACCGCATGCTGGGGGAGTCCGTGGACGACGCGGCGGGGGAGGCCTTCGACAAGGTGGCCAAGATGCTGGGCCTGCCCTATCCCGGCGGCCCCCATGTCGCCCGCCTGGCCACCGACGGGAACCCGGATCGTTTCGACTTTCCCCGGCCCATGGTCAACCGTCCCGGGCTGGATTTCAGCTTCTCCGGGCTCAAGACCTACACCCTGAATACTGTCGAGGACTGCCGCTCCAACGGCGAGCTGTCTGAGCAGGATCGCTGCGACATCGCGCGTGCGTTCGAGGAGGCGGTGGTGGCCACCCTGGTAATCAAGTGCCGCCGGGCGCTGGAGCAGGAAAGTCTGAAGACTCTGGTGATTGCCGGTGGGGTCAGCGCCAACCGCAACCTGCGGGCGTCCCTGCAGAAGGCTCTGGCCAAGGTGGGCGCGCGGGTCTTCTACCCGGCACCGGAATTCTGTACTGACAATGGCGCCATGATTGCCTTCGCCGGGGCCCAGCGGCTGGCGGCGGGGCAGCAGGACGCGCCGGATGCCGGGGTGCGGGCGCGCTGGCCCATGGAAGAATTGCCGCCCCTGGTGGCCGGGACGGCCTGAGTGGATATCGTCTATATAGAAGGGCTGCGGATCGACACGGTGATCGGCATCCACGACTGGGAACGCCAGGTGCGCCAGACCGTGGTGCTGGACCTGGAAATGGCCTGGGATGGCCGCCGCGCGGCGGCCAGCGACGGGATCACCGACGCGCTGGATTACGCGGCCGTGTCGGAGCGGTTGCTGGCCTTTGTCGGCGCCAGTCAGTTCCAGCTGATCGAGGCCCTGGCGGAACAGTCCGCCGAGCTGCTGCGGTCCGAGTTCGGCATACCCTGGTTGCGCCTGAAGCTGGCCAAGCCCGGCGCGGTGCCCGAGGCGCGGGCGGTGGGGGTGATCATCGAGCGCGGAGAGCGCCCCTGATGCACCGGGTCCTGCTCGGCCTGGGCAGCAATATCGAGCGGGAACGATACCTCATCGCGGGCCTCGACGCCCTCAGTGCGCTGTTCGGTGAGTTGCAACTGTCCTCGGTCTACGACAGCGCGGCGATCGGCTTCGAAGGCCAGCCCTTTCTCAATATGGCGATAGCAGTGCAGACCGGGTTGTCCCCCGGGGAGCTGTTCCGGCGATTGCGCCATATTGAGGAAGAATACGGTCGCCTGCCGGGCACGGCCGGCAGCGGTCCACGGCAACTGGATATCGACCTGCTGACCCACGGCGAGCTGGTGGGGGAGGTAGAGGGAGTCGAGCTGCCGCGCCCGGAGATTCTGTACAACGCGTTCGTGCTGTGTCCGCTGGCGGAACTGGTGCCCGGGGACCGGCACCCGGTTGCGGGAGAAAGCTACGCCGCTCTGTGGCGTAATTTCGATCGCACCAGCCAGCAACTGGCCCGGGTCGACTTCAGTTGGCGCGGCCGGCTCATTTCGCAGGCGGGGCCGCTGCCCTGATCAGCCCGCCAGGGTGCGGCCGCCATCCACGGCGAGCACCTGCCCGGTCACGAAGGGTGCGTCGCAGGCCAGGAAACGCACGGTGCGGGCAATGTCGGCGGGTTCCCCCAGCCTTGCCAGCGGGGTGCGGGCGATGGTGTCCTCCCGCGTCGCCGGGTCGTAGTGCTCGCCCTCGTCGGGCCACAGGATCGCCCCCGGCGCCACCCCGTTGACCCGAATAGCCGGGGCCAGTTCCAGGGCCAGGCTGCGGGTCAGTGAGGCCAGCCCGGCCTTGGCGGCACAGTAGGCGTTGTAACCGGCCAGTGGTTGCCCCGCGTGCACGTCGATGATATTGACGATAGCGCCGCCCGCCGCGCGCAGTCCCGGCAGGAGGGCCTGGCACAGGAAATAAGGTCCCTTCAGGTTGGCCCCGAGCATGGCGTCGAACGCCGCCTCGGTGCAGGTCTCCAGCGCGGTGGGTTCAAAGCCCGAGGCATTGTTCACCAGCAGGTCGACACTGGGGTGCTGTGCCAGGATGGCCGCCCCCAGTGCCGCCGCCCCGGCCGCGGAATTGAGGTCTGCCTGATAAGCCCGGCAGGAGCCGGCTCGGGCGGTATTCAGTTCACCGGCCAACTGTTCGGCTGCCGCCTCCGAGCCGCGGTAGTGCAGGGCGATATCGAATCCCGCTTCGTGCAACTCGCGGGTGATGGCCGCGCCGATCCGCCTGGCGGCGCCGGTGATGACGGCGATCCTGTTCATGGTCTCATCGCCTCCAACCGCCTGATTCGTTCCGCCTCGATCGCCCGGCCGAGGTCGGGGCCGGTGAGATTCTGTTCGGTGAAGGCGGCCGCCGTCACCGACTGGGCCTCGGCCAGCACCTGGCGCAGGTAGTCCGCCTGGGGATAGTCGCGGTCCTCCAGGCCGGCGCGGCCGCGGGAATCCGCCTCGCAGGCCAGCAGAAAGGCCTCGAACCGTTCCGGTCGACGCAGGGCGTCGGTCGCCTTGAGCAGCTTGAGCAGGGTCTTGCCGCGCAAGTCCATGGCCCGGTGCAGATGCAGGTGGTACTCGCACACGCGCAGGGCCAGGTCGCGGTACTGGTTGGGTGCCTTCAGGCGCCGGCAGACCGCCTTCACCAGTTTGAGTCCGCGCTGTTCATGGGCGATATGGCGCGGCCATTCCGATTCCGGGGTGATACCCTTGCCCAGATCGTGCAGCAGCACCGCGAAGCGCACGTCGGTCGCTGCCGTGAGCCGCGCCGCCTGCTGCAGGGCCATCAGGGTGTGCACGCCGCTGTCGATCTCGGGGTGGTGTCGCTCCGGTTGTGGCACGCCCCACAGCGCGTCCAGTTCCGGCAGCAGGGCGGCCAGTGCCCCGCACTCGCGCAACACGCTCACGAATACCTCCGGGTTGCGGGTCCCCAGGGCGCGCTCCAGTTCTGTCCATACCCGCTCCGCCGGCAGGTAGGCCAGTTCATCCTGGCGCACGATCTCAGCCATCAGGGCCAGGGTTTCAGGCGCCACGGTGAAGCCCAGGTGCGCAAAGCGGGCCGCAAAGCGCGCCGTGCGCAGCACCCGCAGGGGGTCCTCCACGAAGGCGCCCGACACGTGCCGCAGAACCCTGTCCTGGAGGTCGCGCTGGCCGTTCCAGGGGTCGATCAGCTTGCCCGCGCTGTCGCGGGCCATGGCGTTGATGGTCAGGTCGCGGCGTTCCAGGTCGTCTTCCAGGGTGACGTCCGGCGCGCAGTGCACCACGAACCCGGTGTAGCCGTGGCCCCGCTTGCGTTCTGTGCGGGCCAGGGCATATTCCTCCTTGCTTTCCGGGTGCAGGAATACCGGGAAATCCCGCCCCACCTGCTGGTACCCCGCAGCGAGCATGGCCTCGGGGGTGGAGCCCACCACCACCCAGTCGCGCTCACTGGGCTCCAGGCCGAGCAACTCGTCCCGGACCGCGCCTCCCACCAGGTAGGTTTCCACAGCCTATTCCTTGCAGCGCCCGTTGCGGCAGGCGCAGCTGAACCGCTCGGCGGTTTCCAGGCAGTACAGGGACAGGGCGCCGTTCCAGACACAGCCGGTATCCAGGCCGATCAGTTCCGGGCTGTTGGTGTGGCCCTCCAGCGAGGCCCAGTGCCCGAAGATGATGCGCTCCCCGGCGGATTTGCGGTTGGGGTGACTGAACCAGGCATCCACCTTCTTGCCCGCATCGGGCACGGGACCGGTACTGACCAGATCCAGGGCGCCTTTCTTGGTGCAGTAGCGCATGCGGGTCAGGTAGTTGGTGATGACCCGCAGGCGGGGCATGCCGGTGAGGTCCTCTGACCAGATGGCGGGTTCATTACCGTACATGGTCCGGAAAAATTCCAGGCACTGGGGGCTGCGCAAGACGTCCTCCACCTCGCGGGCTCGCGCCAGCGCCTCGGCGATGGTCCACTGGGGCGGGATGCCGGCATGCACCAGGGTATGACCGTACTCGTGGTGGATAAGGGGCCGGTGTATGAGCCAGTTGAGCAGTTCCTCGCGGTCCGGTGCCACGAGAATCTTGTCCAGGGTGTCAGAACTGGTGGGTGGTCGCACCCCGGCCGCTACAGCCAGCAGGTGCAGGTCGTGGTTGCCCAGCACCATGACCAGGTTGTCGCGCATGCGGTACATGAAACGCAGCGTCTTGAGGCTCTTGGGCCCGCGGTTGACGATATCGCCCACCGACCACAGTACGTCCTTCGCCGGGTCGAAGTTGACCTTCTTCAGCAGGCATTTCAGCGGCTGCAGGCAGCCCTGTAGGTCGCCGACAACGTAGGTGGCCATAATCAGTGCAGCGCGGTGGGGGTGTGTAACGAGAAGGCCGGGATGGTCACTTCGAACCTGCGGGTGGGCGCGCTGTCGCCGTCCCCCGGGACCACCATGTAGTAGCGACCTTCCATGCACCCCACCGGCGTGGTCAGCGTGGCGCCGCTGGTATAGCGAAAGAAGCCCCCGGGCGCGATCACCGGTTGCTCGCCTACCACGCCCTCGCCGCGCACCTCCTGTACCTGGTTTTCGGCGTTGGTGATGCGCCAGTAGCGGGACAGCAGCTGCACAGTTTCCCGGCCTTGATTGCGGATGGTGATGGTGTAGGCGTAGGTGTACTGGTCATCCTCAGGCCGGGAGTGGTCCGGCAGGTAGGTGGTGACCACGTCGATTTCTATCCCGGGGCCCGGTTGCCCGCTTGCTTCTCTATTGTCCATGCACCGCCCTGGCGAGGTTGACGAATTGTTCGAGATCCAGTGTTTCCGCCCGCGACCCCGGGTCGATATCCAGGGCCTCGAGTGCGTGATCATCTATAAGGCCTTTCAGGTTGTTACGCAAGGTCTTGCGGCGCTGCGCAAAAGCGGCCTGCACCACCCGGCGCAGGGTGGCGGGCTCGCAGTCCGGCCAGGGCGAATCGCGCCTGGGCGTCAGTCGGGCGATGGCCGACTGGACCTTCGGGGGTGGGAAAAATGCACCCGGCGGCACCTCGAACAGTGAGTCTACCTCGCAGAGGTACTGTGCCATGATGCCCAGTCGCCCCCAGGCCTTGTTGCCAGGGCTTGCCGCGAGTCGGTTCACCACCTCCAGCTGCAACATGAAATGCATGTCCCGGATCCTGTCCGCGCTGTCCAGCAAGTGGAAGATCAGTGGCGTGGAAATGTTATAGGGCAGGTTGCCCACTACCCGCAGCTGCTCGCCGGGTTGCGCCAGGGCGCCGAAATCGAACGTCAGGGCGTCGGCACTGTGCAGGGTAAACAGCGGATTCAGGCCGTGGCTGGCCAGCAGGGCCGGCACCAGGTCCCGATCCAGTTCCACCACATCCAGCCGGCAGCCGCTGGCCATGAGTTGATCGGTCAGGGCGCCCTGGCCCGGGCCGATCTCCACCAGGTGCTCCCCAGGCGCGGGACCAATGGCGCGTACGATACGGTTGACCACGCCCTGGTCCTTCAGGAAATTCTGGCCGAAGCGCTTGCGCGGGCGGTGGCTGGGAATTGGTCGGTTCATGGGTTCTATTGTACCGATAAGGCTGCGCATTTATACTCGCCGGGATAAGCAAACACGCCTCAGGAAAACCGCCCAAGGGCAGTGTACACGCCCACCAGGCCGGATTTATGCCCTTCACCCAGTATCTTCGACTCATCCACGTCCAGGCTCGCATGGCCCTCAAGGCGGACGCCAACCGGTTCATGTTGGGTTACCTGTGGTGGGTGCTGGAGCCCCTGCTTTACGTGGGCGTGTTTTACGTGGTCTTCGACCTCGTGCTGGATCGGAAAAAGGCCGACCTGATCGTGTTCCTGATGTGCGGCAAGTTTCCGTTTATCTGGTTTGCCCGCAGCGTCAACCAGGCGGCCAACAGCATCGTCGGCAACGCCGGACTGATCGGGCGGGTCAACATTCCGAAGTCGCTGTTCCCCATGGCGAGCATCCAGAGCAACCTGTACAAGCAGTGCCTGGTCTTCGCCTTCCTGCTGGCATTCGTCATGGTACGCGGCTATATGCCGAGCCTGGACTGGCTCTGGCTGGTACCTATTATTGCCGTGCAGTACCTGCTGATTACTGCCTGCGGCCTGGCGGGGGCGATCGCTACCTGCTATGTGCGCGACTTCACCATGGTGATCAGCCTGCTCACCACTTTCCTGTTGTTTACCTCGGGTATCTTCTGGGACGTCCGGGATATCGGTAACCCTGAACTGACCCAGCTGATCCTGCTGCTGAACCCGCTGGCCTTCCTGCTGGACGCCTACCGGCAAGTGATCATGTACCAGGGTACGCCCGACCTGGTGGGGCTGGCCCGCAATGCGCTGATCTTCGGCACGGTCATTGTTCTGTTGTTCGCCTACCTGCGCAGGGCCAGCCAGGATCTGGCGCTAAGGGCACTGTCTTGATGGAGGCGCCGGCGGACAAGAAACTCCTGATGGAGTTTGACCGGGTATCGCTCAGCTTCCGGACCAAGCGTTCGATCTTCGATCACGGCCAACACCATGTCCTGAACGATATATCCCTGAAATTGCACCAGGGCGAAACCCTGGGGGTGATCGGCCGCAACGGCTGTGGCAAAAGCACCATGCTGCGCCTGATGGCAGGGATCATCGCGCCCACGGGGGGCGAAATCCGCTTTTATGAGGGCGCCCGGTCCGCATTGCTCACGTTGGGTCTGGGATTCAGGAAAACTCTGTCTGGCCGCGACAACGCGCTGTTGGCAGCCATGTTGCAGGGCGCCACCGAGGCCCAGGCCAGGAGCCAGCTAGAGGAAATTTGTGACTTCGCCGAACTGGGTGACTCCTTCGAAGAGCCTGTCGCCACTTACTCCGCCGGCATGCGCGCGCGGCTGGGGTTTGCCAGCGCCCTCCTCACCGATGTGGAAATCCTGCTGATAGACGAGGTGTTGAGCGTCGGTGATGCGTCGTTCAGGAAGAAAGCCCAGAGCGCCCTCAAGAGCCGCATTACCGGCAACCAGACCGTGGTGTTTGTATCCCACGCGGATGCGCAGGTGCGGGCCCTCTGTGATCGGGCGATCTGGATTCACCGGGGCAAGATCCGGAGCGAGGGCGAGGCGGGGCTGGTGATCAAGGACTATAAGAAATGGGTCAAGCGGCGGGGTAAGGGGCGTGCCCCAAAGGAGATTTCCAGGAGTCCAACAGGCACATGAAAATAAGCATATTCGGCAGTGGCTATGTTGGCCTGGTTCAGGCTGCAGTGTTTGCCGATGTAGGCCATGACGTTATCTGTATGGATCAAGATGGTGCACGCATAGACCAGTTGCAAAAGGGGGATATCCCGTTTTACGAGCCAGGATTGAAATCACTGATCAAAACTGGTGTCGACAACGGATTACTGTCGTTTACTGACGACGCGGCTACCGCCATCGAGAAAAGCGACTCTTTATTTATTTGTGTGGGTACCCCTTCCAATGAGGATGGCACGGTTGATCTCTCCAGTGTCCTTCAGGTAGCTGAAAGCATTGGCAAACACATGAACGATCAGAAGCTGGTCGTCACCAAGTCCACCGTGCCTGTCGGTACAGCTGAGAAAATCAGGGGAAAAATACAGGAAGCCATGGTCAAGACGGGAAGGCAGCAACCATTCGATGTGGTTGCCAATCCCGAGTTTCTGAAAGAGGGTTCAGCCGTCAGCGATTGCCAGAGGCCTGACCGGATAATCCTCGGTGTCGAGTCTGAATACGCAGAGAAAAAAATGCGGTCTGTTTACAGTGCCTTCAACCGCAACCATGAAAAGATCATGGTAATGGATCCAAAGAGCGCGGAATTGACCAAGTACGCGGCCAACGCGTTGCTCGCGACAAAAATAAGCTTTATGAACGAAATGGCAAATATTGCTGAACTCGTGGGCGCTGATATTGAAAAAGTCCGCAGAGGAATTGGTGCAGACCCAAGAATTGGATTTCAGTTTATTTACCCGGGTTGCGGCTACGGTGGGTCCTGTTTTCCGAAAGACGTTCGGGCCCTGCAAGCACTTGCCAGACAGAATGATTTTCGAGCTTCGGTAATAGATGCTGTACATGAGCGCAATGACCTTCAGAAAAAGAGGTTGGGAGACATGCTCCTGCGCTGTTTTGGAAATGAGCTGAATGGAAAGGTCATTGCCTTATGGGGCCTGGCGTTCAAGCCCAATACAGACGATACCCGGGAGGCGCCAAGCCGGGAACTGATAGAATCTATCCTGACGCATGGCGCCGCTGTCCGAGCCTACGACCCCCAGGTCAAAGATGTTTCCCAACTGCGTATTGAGGTTACTGAAGGCCTGATGCTTTGCGATTCCAAAGAAGACGCACTGCTTGATGCCGATGCCCTGGTGATTTGCACTGAGTGGAAAGCGTTCTGGTCGCCAGATTTTGACACCGTCAAGCGACTGTTGAAGCGCCCCCTGATCCTGGACGGTCGTAATCTCTATGAACCGGCGGAATTGGCGTCATTGGGCTTCGAATACTATGGCATCGGCCGGGGCCTGTCATCGCTGTAAAGGCTCGCTCTTGGGGCATGATCCTTTTAAGGCATACAGTCCCGAACTTTATAAGTTATTGTATTGAGCAAATATGAAGCTGATTATTCAAATTCCGTGTTACAACGAAGCCAGCACGCTCGGGATAGCGCTGAAGTCGCTGCCCAGAGAAGTTGAAGGCTTTGACGCTGTGGAGTGGCTGATAATCAACGACGGCAGTACGGACGATACGGTTTCAGTTGCGAAAGAACACGGTGTCGATCACGTGGTAAATTTTACTCACAACCAGGGCCTTGCAAAGGGGTTCATGGCGGGTCTCAAGGAATGTCTGGCCCAAGGGGCCGATGTAATCGTTAACACTGATGCCGACAACCAGTATGAAGCATCGGATATTCCGAAATTGGTGGAACCGATTTTAAGTGGCCGGGCAGAATATGTTATCGGCGAACGGCCCATCAGCCAGACAGAACATTTTTCTCCAGCCAAGAAAATGCTGCAGAAAATTGGATCCTGGGTGGTAAGTCGGGCCAGCGCGACCGAGGTGCCAGACGCCCCCAGCGGATTCCGCGCTATGAGCAGAAACTGTGCCGAACAGCTGAATGTGTACAGTAACTACACTTACACGCTTGAGACCATCATCCAGGCGGGCCAGAAAAATATCGCCGTCACTTCCGTTCCTATCAGGACCAATGAAGATTTACGGCCATCGCGGCTGGTATCCAGTATTCCTGACTACGTGAAGAGATCGATATTTACCATTGTTCGTGTTTTTGTCGTATATCAGCCTTTTAAATTCTTCATCTCTATTGCGATTCTCCTGACCTTGCTTGGCATGCTGCTGGGTGGACGGTTTCTTTATTTTTACGCGATTGGTGACGGTGATGGTCACGTGCAGTCGGTGGTCCTGGCGGGCGCTTTTCTGGCGATGGGTTTCCAGGCTGGGCTTATAGCTTTTATCGCAGACCTGTTGGCTGTAAATCGCACGCTTCTGGAAGAACTCAGGTCACGACAGTTCGATAGAGGTGATAGTGCGGTGCACAGAGAGTCGGCAAAGGATCGGTTGTGAAAATTTCTGGCGGTATCGAAGAAGACGGTATTGTCGTCGGCAATGCCTATGATAAATATGGCTCCGGCAACCCGGTTGTTAAATGGATTATGAACGGTTTCCACCAGGCATTGACCGCTCTGGTGGAAGAATCGAAACCGAAGGCCATTCACGAAGTGGGTTGCGGTGAAGGCTACTGGGTAAACAAGTGGAGAGCAGAGGGCTATTCAGTCGTAGGCTCCGACTTTTCCAGCGAAGTCATTGGACTGGCCAAAGAGAATGCCAGGCAGGCAGGGCTGTCTGAAGACGCTTTTTTTTCCAAAAGCATTTACGACCTTGCGCCCGAAGATGGAGCGGATCTCATTGTCTGTTGTGAGGTGTTGGAACACCTGGAGAATCCGGAATCGGCACTTCAGGTCCTCAGCAGCATTGTGCAGGATAAGATTATACTCAGCGTGCCCAGGGAACCCCTCTGGTGTGGACTCAATATGCTGCGCGGTAAGTACTGGTCTGACTTTGGCAATACCCCGGGCCATATCCAACATTGGACTTCCAGGCAGTTTATCGAATTAATCAGCCAGTACTTTGAAATATTGGTCGTAAAAAAACCGCTGCCCTGGACAATGGTGTTGTGCCAACCTCGAACCCGGCAGCCCGGTGACGCGAATGCGGTTTAACATAAATGGCTGACCAGGGATCCGAGGGTCTTCTGTCGCCCTGGTTGAGAAGGCAAAGAATCCGGGCCGTAATGCCTTATATCCACGGCCGCACGCTTGATATCGGGTGTGGGTCGGGTCACCTGGCTGCCTTGATAGATAAAGACGACTATGTCGGGCTGGATCCAGATGAGGAATCCCTGGTTGTTGCGCGCGCGCAATTCCCGAATCACCGTTTTTATACGGCCTGCGATGCCGCAGAAGAGAAATTTGACACCGTGGTCTCGCTTGCAGTGATCGAACATGTAGAGGATCCCGAGAAGTTCCTGCGGTCGTTGGCCTCCTACCTTGAAAGGTCAGCAGAATCCCGCATAGTCATCACCACGCCTCACCCGCGAGTCGATTGGGTCCACGATCTGGGCGCCAGGGCTGGCCTTTTCAGCGCGCACGCCAGTGACGAGCACGAGGAACTGTTGGATCGCGCAAAGCTTGAGGATCTTTGTGGCAGGGCGGATCTACGTCTCTCTGATTATAAAAGATTCCTTTTTGGCGCCAACCAGGTTGCTGTGATTACGCGAAAGGACTCCTCCTCCCTTGCTTAAGCACTGGTCATTATGGCTGGGAAGGTCGCTTACCCTGGCGGGTCTCGCCTACGTCATTTACGTGGGCATACAACTGAGGTCGCAACTGGTTCTGGGTGACCTGCAACTTTCGACCTGGGTCGCGCTGGCCCTGCTGTCAGCATCTTATCTCATCATGGGTGTGATCCTGGCGATATCCTGGCGTCGGCTTCTTCACTATTTTGGCGAGGATGTCAGCCGAAAATGGGCGTTGATCGTTTATGGGAAAACCCAGATAGCGAAGTACCTGCCTGGAAACATTTTCCACTATGCGGGGCGCCAACTGGCGGGAATGAGCCAGGGCGTGGGCGGCAAGATTCTGGCGAAAGCGTCGTTTCTTGAGTTCGTACTCATACTTGTCACTGCAGGCGCGGTATTGCTGTTTCATTTTGTTTCGGAGGTATTTCCTTCAGCCAGTGAGCTTGCCGCCCTGGTGGCCCTTGGCTTGATTATTTTCCTGGTGGTTCTTTGGAAAACCAATGCCGGTTCGCTGGCCTGGGTATTTGTAAGCTACCTGGTCGTGCTGATTCTGCCGAGCCTTCTTTTCGCAGTAGTCCTGCAGAGCCTGGAGCCGGATGCCGGGATGGACCTTTGGCAGGTGACCATAGTGTTTATTGCCGCCTGGATAACAGGCCTGGTGACGCCCGGGGCGCCCGGGGGTATTGGCGTGCGGGAGGCGCTGATTATAGCGATGTTGAATGGCACCGGTTTTGAAGCGAGCGTGTTGATTGCGGCCCTGCTCGCCAGGGTTGCGAATATCTTGGGTGACTTTGTATTTTTTGTGGTATCCCTGTCTCTGGAGGCCAGGAAGAACGGCGCGACAGCCAACCAGAATAACTGACTGGTACCCGTGTTCGTCATCCCCTCATATGCTCGTCATCCCAGCCAAAAAGGGTATCAGGCAGTCGTTATCCCCGCGAAAGCTCGTCATCCCCGCGAAAGCGGGGGTCCAGTAAATGACAGAATGCCCTGAAAACGTGAGTTCCGGATGGGCCTTAATTATCGCAAGGCCGCCGGGCCTGGAGCCGCAAGGTCAGGGAGCTGGGGAATAATAGCCGAGTACGTCGATCACCAATTGTTGTTGCAGAGCTGAGTATATTTTGACATAGAACTCATGCTCTACGCCCGAGATTCGGCAATCGTTTACAGTATCGTTAGACGTTGATGTCGTACAAATGGGAATGGTGACAGCGTTGGAGGCGCCAAAGCCCGCGTTCCAGGCGAACACGGTCGCGGTGGGTTCGGTGGTGCCCACGGGCCAGGTCCGTAAAAATCCGGTGGTCGTAGGCGCCACAATGGTGAAATTCACATGGACCGCGGTCGCTGTCGAGGAAACCCCACAGTCAAAGGCGACGCCACCGAATGACGAAAAATCCGTACCCCAGGCCCAAAACGCCACGGTTTCCCCCGCTGGCGCCCCGAACGGCGACGGTCCACCCGGCGTACCCCTGGTGTCGGCCAGCCTGCAGGGCACCAACGGGGTGAAAATGGAAGGCACGAGAACATTCAGCGCAGTCGGTGCCGAGAGTTCGGGATCGCTGGCGGCCTGGGCCGCGTAAGGATAGGTATCCTCGAGGATCTGCATGGGCCCAGCGGGTTCTGGCTTGTACTGGGCTACAGCGTTGCTCGCGCACAATCCTATTGCGCCGACGACCGTAATGACTTGCTTGATCAAATGCACGTGAACCTCCAAGCTACCAAGATAGCGACCAACATGAATTGGATTAATTGCAACTTCATTTAAAGTGGCACTCACTCAACAAAACTATGACAAGCGAATTTACAGTACAAGTATTTTCTCAAGATTTCGTCCGGTTAGCGATAAAATCCGAGCAGATCAACCACCAGCCTCGTAACGTTCTGTTCTGAATAGTATTTTAGCGTAAAGTCATAGTGACACTCGGGGCCTTCACAGAGCCTGGCTGTGAATGCGTTAGAGGCCACCGATTGCCAGACCAAAACGGTTGCCTGCGGCTCGGGCTGGCCCGATGGCCACACTCGCAAAAATCCCGGCGCAGAAGACGTGACCGAAATATTCAGGTGCGCAGCGATAGCGCCAGAAAGATCCGGACAGTCGTCTCCACTACCACCCTGGGAACGTATCGTTGTCTTCGCCCTATCCCTGACCAGGAAGTCCTTGTTCACAAGTGGGGAAACCACGGTACCGGATACCGAGGTATCAACCAGTCGGCATGCAACCATTGGAAAATAGCTGATCTGACTTGATGTTGGCCCTGAGGCGCCAACCGCAACATCGAGATTCACGCGCCTAATGTCTTGCGTCAATCCACCGCTTCGCAAGTCGTTAACGGACGATCCGGTTGACTTCAGGCGATCGAGGATTTCTTCTGTCGTCGCGGCGGGCATTGACAGCCTAACAACAGCCCAGGCCCCCGCGACCACGGCTGATGACATGGAGGTGCCCTGTCTGGTGGAAAGAGCGTTGCCGGGAGAGGCCGCGGTAATGCTCACACCGGGAGCCAGTAAATCCAGAATGGCGCCCACATTCGAGTAGGAAGTCAGGTTGCCATCATCATCAGTCGCACCGACACTGATGACGGACGAAATACAGGCAGGCGAACTGACGCCGTTTCGATATCCCTCATTGCCACTGGCCGCGACGGTTGCCACCCCGAGGGACTTCAGGTTATCGACGGCTGCCTTGTAAGCAAATTCCTGAACATCACAGGCGGTCGCATAATTCTGCCCATCGCCCAGGCTGAGGTTCACCGCCGAGAGGTTATAGCTGGAGGCTACCGTAGCAAGGTACTCCATGGCGGCTATCTGGTCGCTGGCGAAGGACAGGGCGCACTGAGGCGCACCGCAAATGTTAAAATCATTGAACTCGCTGTAAACCTGTACGGCAATCAGGTCGGCGCCCCTTGCCACGCCAGAGTAAGGACCGGCTTCATCGTTACCCACGGCTGTACTCGCGACGTGGGTCCCGTGCCAGCAGTCGCTGGCGATGGAGCAGGGTGCAGCGCTGCCCACTTGAGTGCTGGAGGACACATTTCCGGGGCAGGCCGAGACGGCAGCCAATGGTGGATAGTTGGTGGAAAAACACGCCTCGTGCACGACTTTGGAACCATTTCCAAACAGGTAGTGTCCCTTATCCACGCCGGTATCCAGGATAGCAACAGCGTAGCCCGCGCCGTCGTAGCCCTCAGCCCAGGCAGCTGGTGCGCCAATCGACGGCATGGCGCTGGACAAGGAAGGCCAGTGCAGTCGATCGGGCTCTACACTGCTCACCTCACTGAAAGTCGGGAGTATATCCAATGCGGCTGCTGGTGCCTCGATCAACATGAACGGTATGTCACTGAAACGGCGTAACGTGCCAATTCCCTGTGCTCTGGCGCGGGCTTCCAGACGCTGCTGAATATTGGCTATTTCAGCCCTTTTTTTGTGCAGGCCGGCGGGTGTAAGCGCGCCGTTTGGAAGCGTTGCAAAATCCAGACCTATAATAGCTCTTGCCTTTTCCCCTCTGGGCGTGGCCAACTGAATACTTTCTATCTGTGCCAACATATCACCGCGCGCTTGTTTCAACGGCCCGTCGGAAGCATGGATTGGAGACGCAACCAGGACCAGGTAGAAAGAAAGCTCGATCAGTGATTTACAAAATCTTGTCATCACTCGCCTGAAGACCTTTGCTACAAACGCTCAGTATATAACAATAAGCTAAATCGCTACCGAAACGACAATAAGTCAATTACAACCGCAGAATATGTCTTGCGTGGTCAGTCCGGCCTTATGACTCGCATTCCATCTCTTGAACTCGTTTTCATATATCATAAAGTCTACCCCCTCACTGTGAGCAACCATGGCATGCAGGGAGCTTCAATGATTGGTTGCCTTGCTCTCGATACCCTTTTGCAAACGGATCAGGTTTATGTCCAAGCCAAGAGATCGTGAATCGTCGTTAATATTGTATTCTGAAGGTGTAAACGTGTTAGATCTAATCTCCAACTCATCCAGGATACGAATGTTATCGAATTGAAAAAAGAAATCCGGATCTGCATTTTTTATCATCTTGAGCTTTTTACCGTTAGCAAAAACCTGAAGAGCGAGCTCGTCTAACTTCGACCTCAGGGGATTCCACCCATGCGTCCTGAGAAGAAGGACGTTGTTCTCTCCCACGTCAAAATCTATGTTGGATATTGAAGATGAATCTCTAGTCCAGACCCCATCACTATGAAAATTTACGAGCCTACCGAGGTGATTCTTATTCGTGAAAATTGTCAGCTCATTGCGCAATTTTTTCTCGGCAACCCTGTCACATAGTACTCTATAAAGACGTAGCCGTTTGGAAATGTTCACGGTTGCCATTGGGATATGTGGCGAAGGCTCAAACACTTCGGCTCGGACCAAAAATATTTTCACCAAGGTCGAGTAATCTGTGCCACCACCCGATCGAAGCAGATAAATGTTTCTGTCCTGGCTGCAATAGTGCTCGACGAACGCTTGATGGTCTCTGGGACCAAGTGAAATTACATTCCTATCAAAATAGAATCTTAATGATGTCTTTATCTCAAACGGTGTTTCGGTTTTATCGTGCAACTTTATCAAAGGGCGGTCGAGAATCACTATATCGTCTCTGCCAATGTGGGATGTAAGTTCCAGAATTGATTCCTTAAACCCATCGAGTTCTTTGCTTCTAAGCTGGCTGGTAGTGAATATCGAGAACTGGAGGACCGTTAGAAAAAGAAGCGAGACACATAACGGATGGCGAAGATCCTTCATGCTAAGCCTGGTAAGGGTTAGTAAGACCATAAGGGGGAGAATTTCGCTCAATAGATATCGCGCGTAGTAATATTGGTATGGGATAAACCACTGCAGTACGCAAATATAGGCAAAAACAAAAAATATAAATAGGGTAAGAAGGAAAAATTCAACGGAAAGATTCTCATTATATCTTATTAATACATAAGCAAATAAGACCAAGAGGAATGGAGAAAAATATTCGGCCAGGACAATGGGAGACCAATGCAGAAATGTTTGCATCCCTGCACCAGCTTTTTCCCAAAGCCCATCGTACCAAGGGTGACCCTGATAGGCTTCAGTGAAACCCAGTTGATAGACTTTGTATGCTCCAAGCAAGGTGAAAATAAAAAAAAGTATCGGCAGTAACCCGCTGGAGAGGCGCAATACTTCGGCCGCATGCTCTCGTAAAGAATTCTTGGGAAATACTACTGCTAGAAAACATAGAGAAAAAATTGAAGTTAAAAATACCGCTAGCAAAGTTTCCCAATGAGGCCCAAGAATGCGACTGAAGGAAGTCTCGTAAATTTCCATCGAATACGGATTCGAAAAAATCAGGCCATAGGCCACTGATGCTCCGTAAATTGTGAAAATGGAATAAACGTAAAGTCGAAGCTGTGTTTTACTTTTAGTATCCAGGCAAAATAGTTCTACCACAATCAGTATTACCAGAAATATTGGTATATACATGAAGCCACTGATCCTGGTGAAAAACATGCATCCAAAAGCCAGGGTCGACGAAGCTAGGAAGAAAATATTGTAATTGCGTTCCTTCGAGCCATTGTAATATTTAAGCAGGTAATAAACGCCGAAGGACGCGAAAGCGAGTGACACGATTTCTGTAGCGGGAAATTTTGAGAAGAAGGCGTGTAGTGGATTGATCGCTATTAGAAGTGCGACAAAAAAAGACCTCCAGCTATTCTTTGTGAGTTCGAAAGCAATGAAATATAGTGCCAAGATAGATAAAACGGAAAATACTACTGTTGAATAGAACCGCAGATCATCACCCAATAGCCCCGCAAAAATTGCCATCCAGACTGGATGAAGATGATAAAACTGGAAAACGTATCTTGAATGGTTCAAATCATCCGCATAGACGCCATGGAAGACTAAACCTGCATTATTTGAATCATAGATAGGCTGTAATACATCCGGCAGCGCAATCCGCAGATTGTCATTAACAAATATCTGGCCATATTCCTGAAAATACTTGGACATGTTCGCATAAATACCCTGATCTTGCCCTCCCGCAATGTATTGATAGGGGTCGCTTCGAAATAGCAGTGAAACGAGGACCAGAATAAAGATATTGAAATAGTGTGGCTTGAGTTCAATCTCCGATAAGGCTGGAAGGGCCGAACTGCGCAATAGCAGTGAAGTCACCAGAGCGCCAGACAAGACGGCGATGTGTGCGTTGAAAAACCCCAGAGAAATCAACAGTAAGGACAGGAAGCTGGTAACAAAAACAAAAAATGCCGCCAGATCTAGTGGAGACATTAAATTCCTCTCGTCCATTATTGTTTTCATATGCGATACCAGTTTGATCCCTCCCCTGAGGGGGCACTCAACTGCAGACAGCGATTAAAGGAGCCTGCAATCTAAATTTTCTAGATTCTCTCCTGAACTTAGGTCATCTCACTAAGACTATTGTCTGAATACAGAGTCGGCAATTTTGCCAGTAACATTTCAGCGCTCTGCCGCCAGGTGAGCCAAGGAATGTTTTCGCTCTGTGGGTGCAGTGATTTATTGTAGAGATCAAGCCACTGCAATATTGAGGTCCTGAGTTGTTCCTTACTGGTTCCGGAAAAGTAGAAGCAGTGCTCCCCAGCAACCTCTCTGAACACGGGGATATCCCTCGCAATTATAGGCAGGCCATTCTGCGCTGCCTCAATCAGAGGGAGCCCGAATCCTTCACCAAGACTCGCAGCGATGAGGCAGCTCGAGGACTCGTAAAGCGCTTGAAGGTATTCGTCCGATGCTTCATTCTCCCAAAGAAACTTGTCCGGGTGTAACTTGCAAGCCTTGATGTTCTCCATGATATCGTCAGTATTCCACCCGATTTTTCCAACTATCACTAGACGCACATCAACACCATCTCGCCACAAGTCCAAAAAGGTCTGCATCACCTGTGCATGGCCTTTTCTTGGCTCTAGAGTGCCTACCATCAAGAACGTGGTAGAGGCCCGGTTTTTCTGAAGCTCAACTCCGGCGCGCTCTGGTAGGCCGGTTGTCGGGGAGCTATTCTCGATATCTGCGCCAAGGTGAAACCAATCTATCATCACGGGTCGCGCCAATTCCGTTGGCCTTCCCGCGAGCCAGGCTTCCACTTCAGCAGCAACACTGGCAGAAATGCACAGAACCTTATCGAACTTCGTGACAGCCTCGAGCCAGCTCTCATGGATGTCATGCACCCTGTGTTCTTCGGGCCAGCAGTCAGGAAATTGAATGGGGAGCAAATCATAGATCACGAAACATACAAAAACGCCACTCTGGCGAAGTTCCGTCAGGTACGCCTGCTGAACCCGGGTAGTATGATGCTGAAGATCAAGTCCCAGAAAGATATCCCCGGATTTCGGACTTACAAAGCAATTTGATATGTATTTCGTGGACTGTTCGCCACGCAACAACTCCAGAAAGCCGGAAGCCACCCGGTAACCCGAAGTATGTACGTCAGCCCAAACCGGCAGCACCTGAATATCGTCGCCCAGCAACTCGAAAATCTGGGTGAGAACGGACCTCGTCACCCGCTGCACTCCCGTTCGAGCGTCGCGCTGTACAAGTTCTGAAATGTCGACGTAGATCGTCTGTTGGTGTCTCGTGTAAATATTCCTTTCGACGCAACTGGCGATGAATGTATGTAGCAGGTCGTCGCCACCGGTTAAAAAATCCATGCGAGCGAGATTTTTCAACAGTCTCGTAGTCAGAATGTTGCTTTCAGTGGCAGAGAATTCCAATCCCGACTGGGAACCTGTCTCCGATAACCGTTCCAGCGCTCTTTCAGATACCCTCTGCCAACTGAATTCCTTCGACTGCTTAAAACCGTAACTGATCAGGTCGCTACAGAACTTTTCGTTTTCGAGAACAGCCAGGATTCTGCTTGAGATTGAGCTGGTATCATCAGGGTCAAACCTCGCGCTATGCAGTGAAACCACTTCAGGAATGGACCCCGCGTTGGAGGCCACTACGGGAGTGCCGAAGGACATCGCTTCAAGAGCCGGGAGTCCAAAACCCTCCTCAGTAGAAGCCAGAACGAAGAGCGAGGCGTTGATGTACAGTTCTTTAAGCAGCGGGTCGGGGATATCGCTAACTATAATCAGAGAGTCTGCTGGAAGACCATTTCTCGAAAGCAGCTCCTTACAGGATTCCTGCCAGTAACCATCTTTTGGACCAATCAATACCAGCTGGTACGCATTTCTGATTGGAGCTGGCAAAAGTGAGTAAGCTTCCAGAAGTCTTGACGTGTTTTTATGCGGCTCCGGACTGCCAAAAGAAAGTATGTAGGGTGAGCGAACGCCCTCTATAATAAGTTCTTTTGATAGACATTTACCAAATTCTTCTGATGCATCAGTGAAATTTGTGGCAGAAGAAATCGTTGTTACCAAATACTCCGGGATTTTCAGGTGTCTGTTCAGTTCTTTGGCGGTGAAATCGGATATGGCAAAAAAATGATCGTAACCGGCAAAGTTCTCCAGGGCGGAAAAATAGAAATCCTTGTAAAGAGGGTCTCCCTCCAAATAGATAGAATCATGGTTAAGGGGAATCAGGTCGTAAGCTATACAGAAAGTAGGAATGTGCTTTGTGTAGTGTCTCGCGCCGATTATTGCCATGTCTCTATAGCCTTCAAACGCGCTGGTAATGATCACCGCGTCCGGAGCGAGCCCTGCTATAAAAGCATCCCGAAGATGTTCATTGACGGCTTTCTCAGGTGATTTGTGGGAGCTGTCGCCAACATAGTGAGGAAGGCCGTACCATACACGGATATTCTCCTGATCGATGAGTCCATCGAACTCGCTGCGGATATATTCTATGGAGTCGCGAAAAAGAAAATTTAAAGCCAAGACAAATTCATGTTCAGCACCAGATGTCAGTAAGGCCGTTACGAAATTCTGGGTATATCGCCCGATTCCTCTGGCACGACTCGCAGTCTGGGCTCCCTGCATATCGATAACTATACGCACCGGGAACTTCCAGATTTCTCAAGTTCAACAAATAGCGCCAGGCGAGCACTAATTAACTGGGCGCGTGGTGACATTGGGCCGGCATGTAGTGCTGGAGCAGTAGTCTGTTCGGTCATGCGACTACGATGCTCCATTTCTGAAACTTTCATTAGCGCGTTATAGAGACGGGGGAATTGTTGTCCGATTGAAAAAAATGACTTCTGCAGTGTTGTATTTCCGAGAACAATATCTCTAGACTTCCTTATTGGCAAAAGGACTGTAGCGAGAGCGAAATTTAACAGAAGCTCGCCGGTCTTTTTTGCAATACCCAGGAGCAGTCTTAGTGGTTGTGTCACACGCCAGGACAAACTGTTCTCAAGAGCTTTCAGGCGCACTGTATTCTCAATGCTAATTTTCCGGGCTTCAGACATCATGGCAGCCAGCTGTGCGAAATCGTGCGCTAGCTCCCGGTTCTCTGACTCTAAAAAGAAGATTCTTCTGCAGAGATAGTCATGATTCAGGCTTTCAGGCTTCCGGCCGCCGTTAGATGAATATTCTGCGTCGGTGAGATATTGCTGAAGCGTCTGTATTCGCTCTCTGTCATTTCGAATTGTGTTATTTGCAGTCGAAAGTGACCGCTGCAGAGAATTGACAAGCTTCTTCGAGTTCTCGACTTCTTGTGTCAACTCCCGGATCTTCTGCTCCAATTCGAACTGCCCTGATCTGGCAGCTACTGTGGCATGTAGTTCAAAGTCATCAAATATGTTGGGAGGAGATCTGAAGTGCACTGCGAGTTCATCATACTTCTCTTTGGACACATAAAATCGATTTAATCCATCGAAATAGACGTATCTGTAGTCGCTTTCAAGCAGCACAGACTCCCAGTGTGTATAATTTTCCTTGAGTAAATTTGGCAAAGTGGATTCTATGACAATTATCCAGGGTCGAAACCTTTCAAAGTCCATGCCCCGAACGACATCGAGTTCCGAACCCTCTACGTCTATCTTGAGAAAATGAATATCGTTGCTGCAGTGTTTTTCGCATATTTCACTCAGCGGCAATAATTCTGCTTCAAACTTAATTTTCTCGTATTTTCCATGGCTTTCGTGACGTTCGGCATGGTCTTTGACTGAAGTTGTAAGGCCTGTATCCGGAAAATCGTACAGCGTAATGCATCCTGATTCTGCACCCGCTGCGACTTTCAGATTAATGTCTCTCGGGCGCTCGTGAGTCAGCCTGGTGAACCACTGGTCTACTGGCTCCACGTTGATGCCGTGCCAGCCGTGTTCGTAGAAAAGTTTTGTTACTGAATCAAACGTTGGGTCATTGGCACCGACATCAATATAAAACCCATTTTCTATGTCCTTCAGCGCCCGCCACAGCATCACGTCTTCGAAATTCTGCGCATAGGAAACAATTCGCATCACGCGATTCTCTTGATCTCAATGATCGGCTCGTTCCACAGGAGACCAATGAAATCTGCTTCATTCGCGTTGACTACGTTAAATAGCAAGGCCAGATCTCTCCATTCGTAGTTAGCAGAAAGATGAGTGTCCCGTTCGATCAGTGCGGTTTGAACTGAGTAACTTCCAGCTCCAAAATTTGCTGAAAACTCCACATCAAATTCATATTCGCTGGCCACGTTTGGATTGGTGATGACTTGTTTTGTATGCCATGTGTTAGTGCCAAACAAGACCTGCCCCAGGCGATCTCTGATTCCATACCCAAGTACTAGTGATGGAATTTCTTGATTTACCATCACCTTGATGTTGAGCCTGACTCGCTCTCCAACGTGGACCAGATCTGTTGCGGTATTCTCACTGTTAAATAATGTGATCTGCGTGATCTGTGCCTCGCCGGTTCCAGATCTTGTCTGTGTGCTTCCATCAGAAAGCTGCGTCGTTTTAATGGAGATGCCCTCGCGGTCTGCCATCAGCGCATTGTAATAGTCGATGACTGCTTCCGGTTCTGCGTCCTTGAGCAATTTTCCCTGGTCCAGCAACAGGGCACGATCACACAATGTTTGAATCGCGCTCTTGTCGTGTGAAACTACCAATAGCGTGGTGCCCTGTGATTGAAATTCCCGAATTCGGTCGAAGCTCTTGTGCTGGAAGTAGGCGTCGCCCACTGATAACGCTTCGTCGACAATAAGCACATCGGGGCGGTAAGCCGTAGCAACCGCAAAAGCCAACCGTACCTGCATGCCACTGGAATATATCCGCACTGGTTCGTCAAAGTATTCTCCGATTTCAGCAAATGCCTCAATGTCAGGCATGGCTCTCTCAATTTCGGCATTGTTAAAGCCCATCAGTCCGGCCGCGTGATAGGCATTCTGCCGGCCCGTGAGTTCAGGGTTGAATCCCATGCCCAGTTCGAGTATCGCGGCTATTCGACCGCGAATCTGTACGCAGCCTTCGGTGGATCGCAACGTCCCTGTAACAATCTTGAGTAAAGTACTCTTTCCAGCACCGTTCTGGCCAATAATACCAATGGCTTCTCCTGGCTTGACGTCAAAATTGATATGCCGCAATACCCAGTGCTCATCGGCCGGTTTGTGATAAAGACCAAACCATTGAGAAAAACGATGCCACTCCGATTTGTAGGTTCTGAAGGCCTTGCCAACATCACGCAAACTCAAGATAGTCACAACACGTCCGCCATTTCTTCGCTGGCTCGATTAAACAGAAAAAGAGCTACTAACAGTAACGCGGCGCTGGCGCTGAGTGTTATCAGTATGTCCAATAGATCGGGTTGTCTTGAGAATACCAGTGTTTCCTGATAAGCCCTTACTAACGGGAATATGGGGTTCAGATAAAGGAACGGCTGGTATTTTTCTGGGATAATCGAGATGGGGTAAACAATCGGGGTAAACCAGAATAATATTTGCAATATTATAGGTACCACCTGAGCGATATCTCTGACAAATACGTTGAGAATACCGAGTATCAATCCGACTCCTACGCCGAGAGCAGCGGTCGTAAAAACCGCTAACGGCAGCCAGAAAATGTGCACCCCCGGAAAATGTCCCAATACCGCGAATACGACAAGGATAGAAATAAACAGCAAGACGTTGTCGACAAGGCAGGTACCGATAACGATCGCGGGTAATACGATCCTGGGGAACATAGCTTTCTTTATCAGATTGCCATTGGCAATAAATACGTTCAGGCAGCGAGTCACAATCTCGGAAAACAAGCTAAAGCACAACATGCCTGCGGTGAGATAGATCGCGAACGAATATTTACCTTCAATGCCGACCATTTTAGCTTGAAGTATGTTGGAGAGTATCAATGCGTAGATAACTACCTGGGCCAGCGGGTTGAACACAGCCCACAGCCCACCGAACTTGCTCCTTGCAAAGCGGGAGTAGAACTCGCTTTTTATCGAACTGAATACGAAGCTTCGGTATTGCCAAAGTGCGCGGATCATCAATGGCACTGTACAAACTCTTCTTGCGCGTTCGCGCGTAATGGCGTCTGGATGATAAATGTATTTTCCATCAGTGTCTTCAAGTATCAGTTCATTGTCGCCTGGTAAGCTGCCAGCGTGTCTGCAGCACAGTTTTTCCAACTGAATTTCTTTGCTCTGTCAACGCCGTTGCACTCGAGTAATGAGCGTAATTGCTGGTCACCGGCCAGCGTCACCATGGCGGTGGCCATTGCCTGGGTGTCGCTGGGGTCTGCAGCCATTACACATTCGCCACCGATCTCTGCCATTGCGGTGCCTGAGGAAGTCAGAACGGCAGTGCCCGATTGCATCGCCTCAAGTACCGGCAGTCCAAATCCCTCGTAAACAGACGGATACAGCAATGCCGTGGCTCCCGCGACAAGGGCTGGCATTAGCTCCTGTGCTACATAACCCAGATAATGCAGGACGCCGTCTCTATTGAGCTGTTGTAGTCTTGCATGCAATTTTTGACTTTTCCAACCGGGAATGCCGGCCACAATCAGTGGCAAAGCATCAGCACGTGTGCTTTCTCGGTACACCAGGTAGGCATCCAGAAGGCGGTCAAGATTTTTCCTTGGCTCGATACTGGATACGAAAAGAAAGTAGCCCTTATATAACAGCTTGGGGGACTGCACGACTTTTTGAAAGTCTTCAGGCGTTATCGGACGGAAAGCCTCTTCGGCGCCCAGGTATGTCACCGAAATATTTTCCGCAGGGTATTTGAAGCGTTCAATAACCTCAGCCTTTACCTGGTTGCTGATGGTAATGATGTGGTCTGCATGGTTCACCGCTCTCTGGATGTGCCCATTAACAAAACGAACCCGTGCCTCGGGGTGATATTGGGGAAACCGGTAAGTAGACAGGTCGAGAATGGAGACGATTTGTCGGCCCGGAAACCTGGGTAGCATGTAGTTTGGTGAGTGGAAGAGATCTCTGCTGCCGTAGTGGCGCAGTGCATGTCGTTCCAGTTGCGACATGAGAGATTCATAGATGGCTACTGCTGCCTTATTCCGGGCTAAAACGGATCTGGCCCTGCCCAGCATGAGGTTGAGATTTTTTGGGCGGTCAGTTTCGTCACTGCTGCTTTTCTGGTCACAGGAACGCTCCAACATCAGTGTCTCCGGCTTGCGCAATCTGCCGTGAACCAGAAACATTAACTCATGAATCTCGGGGCAAGCGATCATCTCGCGCGCCAGGTGATAGGTGTACTGGCCAATTCCAGTGAGTGGTCCCTGCAGTGACTCGCCGCCCATCACCAGTCGCATTCAGGCGGCTCCTCGATTTCTCAGGAGCCAGGACAACGTATCGTTAAGAACGAATTGCCTGTAAGTGCCGATGAACTCTTCCAGTCGCTGCGGTGAGCCGTAAAGGGTCTTGATATCATCGAGGCGAACAAATTCCGGGTTCGTGCGTATTTCTATCTCGTAGCCTGCCAACCTGTTCAGCATGCTTACGATGGATCGTAAGGAAGTCGGCTGGCCTGAGCAGACATTGAAGAGGTTGGCAGTGCTGTCGCAACCCAGCAGTCTGACGTAAGCTCTCACTACATCTCTCACGTCGGAAAAGTCCCGGGAAATATCCAGGTTGCCCAGTTCAATATGCTTGTCGTTCCGCTGATACGCCCCAACGATTTTCGGTATCAGGAAATTGGGACTCTGGCCCACCCCGGTGTAATTAAACGGGCGCACAGTGACGATGGGCAGCGTGTCAACCTTCTCGGCAGCCATCTCCATGGCATATTTTGATACCCCGTAATGGTTGGCGGGGTTGGCCGGCGTGTCCTCGGTGATGGGTAGTTGCGTGCTGTTGCCATAGATATTTGCGCTGCTGACCAGCAGTATTCGCTCGATTGCGGGTGCATGCTTCCTGATGGCGCTCAGCAGGTTGAGTGTACCCACGAGATTGGTTTGATAGATCTCAGATACATTGTCATGTGCCACGAATGAAACCGCAGCAAGGTGAACCACTTTATCGGGCCTGGCCGCTGCCACGGCCTTGTCCAGCGCCTCGGCATTCAGGAGGTCTGCCACAACGTAACCGTCTGCGCCTGAAGGCGGCTGTGAGCCGGGCTGACAGAGGGCGACACAGCGGTAGCCATGCTGGTTGGCGGCATCGATGAAATAGCGGCCGGTAAAGCCCGATGCGCCGGTAACCAGAATGGTCTTGTCGGCCATCAGAAGGAGTGCCCGGCCTCGTTGCGTCGCAAGTCGGCCTTGACCATCATGTTACAGAGCTCTTCCAGCGAGGTGCCCGCTTCCCACCCCAGGTTGCGTTTCGCTTTCGCCGGGTCACCGATCAGCAGGTCAACCTCGGCCGGGCGGTAGAATTTGGGGTTTACTGCCACAACCTGCTGGCCGGTTACCGCGTCAAACGCGGCCTGTTCTTCACCTTCTCCTCGCCATTCCAGCGCGGTGTCCGTGGCACGAAATGCCATGGTGACGAAGTCCTGCACGGTTTCGGTCCGATTCGTCGCGAGCACATAGGTGTCCGGCTCGTCTGCCTGCAGAATCCGCCACATGCCCTCGACGTAGTCCCGGGCATAGCCCCAGTCTCTCTTCGCCTGCAGGTTGCCCAATTCCAGCGTGTCGAGTTGCCCCAGCTTGATTTTCGCAACGCCGTCAGTGATTTTGCGGGTCACGAATTCCAGTCCCCGCAGTGGTGATTCATGATTGAACAGGATGCCGCTGCTTCCGAATATGCCGTAGGATTCGCGATAGTTTACCGTCATCCAGTGGGCGTAAAGTTTCGCCACCCCATAGGGGCTGCGCGGATAGAAGGGGGTGCTTTCGGTCTGGGGTAGCTCCTGTACCTTGCCGAACATCTCCGAAGTGGAGGCCTGGTAGTAACGGATGGCCGGATTGACTATCCGTATGGCTTCCAGGAGATGAACGGCCCCCAGTCCGGTAATTTCACCCGTGGTGATCGGCTGCTCGAAGGACACGCCGACAAAACTCTGAGCTGCCAGGTTGTAAACCTCGTCGGCCTCGCTGCGTTGCAGCAGGCGGATGGTGGAAGACAGGTCCGTGAGATCGTATTCCACCAGGTTCAGCCCGGCGTGATCCAGTACACCCACTTCCCTCAGGCGCCAGAAGTTGACGGAACTCGTGCGCCGGTAGGTGCCGTAAACGCGATAGCCTTTTTCGAGCAGCAGTTCGGTGAGATAGGCGCCGTCCTGCCCCGTTACTCCCGTGATGACCGCTGTTTTACCCCTGTTACTCATGTGCCCCAATTCCTCATTCCCGCTGGTCGCTTCTGACTTTCTGTTTCAGGTCTTCGAGATCGGTTTCGAGCATGGCTACCCGTTGTACCAGTCTCTGGTTGCGAGCCTCGATCCGGGCCCGTTCTATATCCATCAGCAAAATTTTTATTACGAGTATGCCAGTGGCCAGCGTCAACGCCAGTACCGGTGGGTAGGCGATGCCAAAGTACTGGGCGACCCTGTCGAATACACTGGGAGAAAAACCCAGCAGGACAAACCCCAGGGCGACGGCCACCCAGCCCAGCCCATGCTCAGCGTGCAGGCGGTCTTTACGAATCAGTATCAGTATGATGCCCGCGACCAGCAGGCCGATGATTCCTGTCACTACCGAAGCCATGCTCATGACTCCAACGGTGCCGGTCTATAGCGGCGCGCGAGCTGACGCTTGGAAAGCCCCAACAGCAGGGTATGGCACATGTAGTAGATGATCATCGCCCAGGAGTGAAAAACGCGAGATTTGCCGTTTCGTCGATCCTCCATCTCAACCCGAACGTCGACTATCTGGAGTCCACGGGATTGCAACAGGAGCAGAACGCCGATGTCCTGGTAATCCAGCAGGGTTGCGCGCCAGCCCGCCAGGGTCCTGATGGCCTTGCGGTTGTAGACCCGGAAGCCGGAGGTGATGTCTTCCAGTGACAGGCCCGAGGCGTACTTCATCAGGCGCCAGGCAATCTTTCGTGCCCGCGAACCCCGCCGGGGACAGGCGCCTATGGCCACGTCCGCCGCACCGTTCAACACCGGCTGGACCAATTGCTGCAAAGACCCGGCGCAGTGCTGGCCGTCCGCATCCATGGTGATGGCGATCTCATAGCCCTGGCGGAATGCGTAACGTATGCCGGTCTGGGTGGCACCCCAGGCGCCCAGTTGAGAGGCCAGGGGAATAACCTGCGCCCCGGCCCTTTCGGCCTCCTCGCAGGTGGCATCGACACTGGCGTCGTCCACCACCAGTATCGGCAGATCACACTGTTGTTGGATGCTACGGATCACAGCGCCGATAACCTCGGCCTCGTTAAAAGCGGGGATGATGATGACCGAATCGGGTATGGAAAGCCGGTTTGCCGGGTGCTGGTCTGCCATAGCTGTCAACTAGTCGCCCGCGTGCCCGGTCTGAAGCGCCAGGCCGTAGCACTCCACTATCCCCAGGGCTGATTTATCGATATGAAACAGCCGCTCAAATCGCAGCCGGCCGTTAGTTCCCAAGCGCCGCATTTTATCACGGTTTTGCGCCAGGTTGGTGATCGCAGCGGCCAGTGCCTGTTCGTTGCCGGGCTCCACCAGTATCCCGGTCTCGCCGTCCTCCACGACCCAGCCCATGCCGGAGCCAGCGACGTCGGATACGATGGTGGCCCGGCGGTAGTACATCGCTTCGAGCAGCACCAGGCCGAAAGCCTCGGTCCGTTCGATGGAGGGCAGGCACAGGCAATCCGCGTCCTCAATGCATTGGGCAAGTTCCGTGTCACTGACGTGGCCGAGGAATGTGACCCGGTCCGTTATGCCCAACTCCCCGGCGAGTTGCTGCAACGACGCCTCCCGGTCGCCGGTCCCCACCAGGTCGACCCGGACGTCCGGGCACAGGGCGATGGCCCGCAGCAGATAGTCGAAACCCTTGTAGTAGGTCAGCCGGCCGATGGCCACAATGCGCAGGGGATGGCCGGCTGCAACTGACCCTCGCGTCCGCCCGGGAGCCGGCATAAATGCGGGATCCAGGCCCAGAGGTACGACCCGGCATTTCTCCCGGCAGGGGCCGAGGGGTTCACTGGTCTCCAGGTAGGGCTGCGATGAAGCGATCACCACCTTGCAACGCTCCAGGACGGCCCGCTCGAAGGGTCGGTACAGCGCGTAGAACAGCCGCAGGCCCGCGCTGTGTTTGCTGGCCAGCACGTCAGACTGCCACTGCACCACCCAGGGCAGGCGCCTGGCGCCGGGTAGCAGCAGGGCCCAGAACACCGAGACGTTGGGCATATGCAGGTGCAGGAGATCCGGCCGGGTATCCCGGATCATTCTGCTCAGCGCGAAAGGAAAGCCCGGGCTGATCGGTGTAAACAACCACTTCAGCCAGGTGGCGACGCGGACCAGTTTCACGGACCGGCCACCCAGGGTCAGCGTTTCCGTCCGGGACCGGAAACCCGTATGGGACTGGTGCACCAGGGCACTGCAATTGACCCGCTGGCGGCCCAGGCTGGAGACCAGGTCCCTCAGGTAGGTCTCCATGCCGCCCGGCGTGGGCGGAAAATATTTGCCGATATGCAGCACGCGAAGGCCGTCGGTGGACGCAGGTGTTGGCTCGTTCACGGGTGACCGGCGCCGGTTTTCAGCAGCAGGGCGTAATCGGCGTCCAGGGCCATGGCCATGCCCAGCCCGCTGTCCTGGCGCAAGCGGGACAACCCCGCCGCCACCGGCACATTGGCGTTAAAGAGTTTGTTGGAGATAAAGAGTACGTAGGGAACGGTGGTCCCCTGCAGTTGGCTGCCGCTCACGGAAACCGCGGCCCGTGGCAGCAGGTGGTACTTGGTGCGCAGGGCCTCGAAATTGTCCGGTGCCGACTCGGAAACGATCGCGATGCCGCCAGGGTCGTCCCCCAGGAAGGCGTTCACCTCCGCGGCGAGTTGCGCCACCTGCCGGTCATGGCCTAGATCCAGGTAGGGACCCTCGCGGGCCTCCGCCAGGGCCAGGGTGGTGCCGGCTTGCTGGACACGATTCCACAGCCAGGGACTGTCCAGGAGCAGCCAGGCGATCACGAGTGTCGCCGGTACCGCCTGTGCCAGTGCCGGTCCCCGCCCGGTGGCCAGCCGTAGCAGGACGGTAAACACCAGGGTCAGCGCGATCCACAGCATCAGGACCTGCACGACAGGCGCCACCTGGGGCGACTTGCCGAACGCGGTCATATTGATCGATACCGCGCTCCACGGGGATTCCACGTGCCAGCTGCCGACCGCCTGTCCCAGGGCGGCGAGCAGGGAAGGGGGCATCAGGGTGATACGCTCCACGCGGGCTCGGGCGTCGCCGGCCCCCGAGAAGATCAGGCCGTACTCGATGATCTGGCCGCGCCAGGCCTCGTTTTCACCCAGGTAGAGGTAGCGCTGGCCGTGTTCCAGTTTCTCGCTAAAAAACCCCTGGGGATTGTCGCTGCGGCGCCAGAAAAACCGCGGCATGTGGCTGCCTGCTGATTCGAAATCCAGGCGCAGGGAATTATATTGCCGGGCGTCGTGCCGACCCTTGGCCGGCGCGATCACGGCCATGCCCTGGTCGTAGCGGGTTACCTCCAGGCTGCTGCCCTCGAGCGTGCCACTGCCCATCAGGAACTTGAGCCCGTCCGCTTCTTTCACGACCGGGTCTGTGGTCCTGGTGCTCTGCCCTGGCGCCACCCACCAGGCCAGGCCGGCGGTCGTCATCAGCGCGGCGGCGAATGCCGGCACGGCCAGTCCGCGTGTCAGTCCCGCTCCCGGCTCCGCTGCGGTAACCCGGCCGGGGCGGCGCCGGGCCACGCTGTGCAGCACCGTCGCGGCGACAAACACCAGCGCCGGCGCCAGTTGCATGGGTACCCGGTTGATCGCCGTGAAACTGATCGCCCATTTGCCCTGCTCGGTCAGGGCGAAGATAAAGTACTGGCTGGCGGCCAGGCCAGCCAACAGGATGATGGCCGCCTTGCGCACACGGCCCTCGGCCCAGGGGAGTGCGAGCGCAGCGAGCACCAGGATGGGCCACAGCAGGTTCCAGCTGTTGTGGACGAAAAATCCAATCCAGTAGGCCTCGCCCACTTCGTGATACTGCAGCCGGTAGCTGCCCACCAGGGGGATATGGACGCGTCCGTCGGAGACCCCCAGCAGGCCGATGCCCGGAATATCCAGGGCAGTAACACCCGCCGCCCAGGCACCCCAACCGACCATCCCGAGCAGGATGATCAATGCCGCGCCGGTGCGCAGCCTGAGCCGCAGCGCCAACAGGGTGGCCAGCGCCAGGTACAGCCAGACCATGCCCTCGTGCTTGATGGTGATACCCATCGCGATCAGGGCGAGTCCGAACAGGGTCGGGAATCGCCGCGCCTGGAGGTAACCCCGCAACAGGGCGATAAAGCCCAGGCCCACGAACATCGCCATCCAGATGTCGGCGTAGCCAACCAGCGACAGGTGGGTGCCGACCATGGGAATGGCGAGCAGACCATAACAGGCGGCGAGTGACCAGGTACTGTTCATGCCCTGTTCGCGGCACTGGCCATAGAGCGCCAGGACCAGTGCGATGGCGCCGGCAATCAGCGGCGTATTGACCAGGGTTTCGCTCCATTCGCCGAGGCTGATGGCGGCCCAGAAGGGAATCACCGAGGCGAAGGTCGGGTAGCCTGCCGCCGCGATGGCGTAGGGCGACGCGTGGCTGCCCGCCAGCCATTGGTCCGGGGTAGCCAGCGTGTAGATGTCGCCGGCGTAGAACCAGGCCTTGGCCCGGTATATCCAGGCCAGCCAGGCGTCCCAGGGAAATACCGGTCGGTGCAGGACTTCTATTGCAGCCAATCCCAGATGCAATATCAACAGGCCCAGGAGCAGCCAGAAAAGTGGTGTTTGAGGTAGAGAGACTGGGCCCCCGCCGGGCCTGCCCCGCTTTATCGGGTAGAGCCTGCCCCGCTTCATCGGGTATCCGCGGGGGCGACGAAAAATAGTGGATGGTGGTTGCAGGGGCGCACCGCGGCGCCAGGCAAGCAGCAGGCCAACGATTGCAATTACCGCCAGGCCTGTCATTACCAAACCGTAGCTTACCTGGTCCTGCAGCACTGCTGTCAGCCGGATCAGGCCGAACAGCAGGGCGTAGCCCAGCAGGAAGCCGTAACCCCACTTCCGAGCGGGATGGTGACTGCGGGTATCGAAGCGGGCTTCCAGGGCTGCCAGCCACAGGTAACCGGCTATCCAGGGGAGTGAAAGGCCCAGGACGAGCCGTAAATAATCCATTACTTAGTCTGGTCAGCCAGGGTAAACAGGTGATATTGATGCCGCCAGAATATCACAGCAGGGGCAGCCATGGTGCCGCACTACGGCCTCTGTGTCAGTTCGATCGCCAGTTCGATAGCGCAGGCCAGGCTGCCGGTATCGGCCTTCCCGGTGCCCGCCAGTTCCAGCGCGGTGCCGTGATCCACCGAGGTGCGGATGATCGGCAATCCCAGGGTGATGTTGATCGCCGACCCGAAGCCGGCGTATTTCAGTACCGGCAGGCCCTGGTCGTGGTACATGGCGAAGTAGGCATCGGTCTGCGCCAGGATGTCCGGTTTGAACGCCGTGTCCGCGGGCAGCGGCCCGTTCAACTGCAGCCCCTCCGCCCGCAACTGCTCCAGGGTGGGGACGATGGTGTCGAGTTCCTCCCGCCCCAGGTGGCCGCCTTCCCCGGCGTGTGGATTCAGGCCCAGCACGGCGATGCGCGGTTGCACCAGGCCGAATTTCTGCTGCAGGTCCCGGTGCAGGATCTGCAGGGTTTCCTTCAGCAGGGTCGGGGTGATGGCCGCGGGCACGTCGGCCAGTGGCAGGTGGGTGGTGGCCAGCGCTACCCGCAGGGTGCCGGTGGCGAGCATCATCACCACCCGATCCACCTCCGTGGCAGCGGCCAGGTATTCAGTGTGGCCGCTGAACGGGATACCGGCGTCATTGATGACCGACTTCTGGACCGGCGCCGTCACCAGGGCGTCCGCGTCTCCGCAGAGGCAGGCGCTGACCGCAGCGTCCAGGCAGGCCAGCACATAGGGGGCGTTGGCCGGGTCCAGCCGGCCGGGCTGCGCAAGCGCCGCCAGGTCAACCGGCAGGATGCCCAGTTGGCCGGCGGGGGATGGCCGGGGTGGGGCCGAGGGATCGAAGGTGTTGAGTTGCAGCGGCAGGGACAGCAGGCGCGCCCGGTCGTGTAACAGTTGCGGATCGGCCACGGCCACCAACTCTGCCGGCCAGGCCTGCTGCGCCAGCTGAACCAGGATATCGGGACCGATGCCCGCGGGTTCACCGGCGGTGATCGCGATCCGCGGGGTGCTCACGGTTTACCCTACTTGATGTCCACAAAGGCCTCGTCGCGGATTTTCCGCAACCAGGCGTCCAGTTCTTCCTGGTACTTGCGTTCGTGCAGGTAGTTGCCGGCCTTGGCGCGCCGCGCCTCCACGGTCATGTCCTGCTGGCGGCGGTCCAGTACCTCCAGGATGTGCCAGCCGAACTGGCTGCGTACCGGGTCGGAGATCTCGCCGATGTCGGTCTCGTTCATGGCCTGTTCGAATTCCGGCACCATCTGCCCGGGATTGGTCCAGCCCAGGTCGCCGCCCTCCTGGGCGGAGCCGATGTCCTCGGAGAATTCCCGCGCCAGGTCTGCGAAGTCTTCGCCGGCTTCGGCCCGGGCCTTGAGGTCGGCGACCAGTTGCCGGGCCTGGTCGTCGTCGAGGATCTCCGAGGGCTTGACCAGGATATGCCGCACATGGGTCTGGGGTACGATGCGCTCGCCGCCGCGCAGGGCCGCCAGGTAAATGATGTGGATGCCGCTGGGGCTGCGAATGGGATCGGCGGTTTCCCCCTCTTTCAGGCCGGGAGCCACGTCGGAAAACAGGGACGGCAACTCGTCCAGCCGGCGCCAGCCGAGGTCGCCGCCGGTGAGGTTGTAACGGTTGTTCGTGCTGCTCATGACCTGTTCAAAGGGTTCGCCGGCGCGGATGCGGGCCATCAGGCTGTCCACCCAGGCCTGCGCCGCGGCTTCCTCGCTGGCGCTGGCGTCAGGGGAGAGTTCCAGCAGGGCGTGGATGAGGCGGTACTCCGGTTGCGTCATCTGCTGGCCTTCCTCGGTGGCGAGAAAGTTGTCGATTTCCTGTTCGGTTATCTGAATGCGCTGGTTGACGTTGCCAGCCTGCACCCGCTGCAGCACCATCTCCCGCCGAACCTGCTCGCGCATGCTGTTGTAGGACTGGCCCTCCTGCTCCAGGCGGGTCCGGAACTGGTCCAGGTTGAGGCCGTTCTGGGCCGCAATGCGCTGCATGGCGGCGTCCAGTTGTGAATCCGAGATCCGGACTCCGACCCGGGCGCCCATCTGCATCTGGATACTCTCCAGCACCAGTCGGTCCAGGGTTTCGCGGATCAACACGTCTTCCGGCGGCATCTCCACGCCGCGCGCCTTCAGGTTGTCGGTGACCGTGGCCAGGCGCTCCCGCAGCTCGCTGGCCATGATCACGTCGTCGTCCACGATGGCCACCACCTGGTCGAGAATTTCGGTGGCCGACTGGACCAGCGGCGCGGCCAGCGCCACTACAGTGAAGGCTGCCACCCGCAACAGGGATTTAATATTCACGTTCTTCAAAACCTCTAATCATGTCCTTGAGCAGACCGGAGACCCGGCTGCCGAAGCCGCCCATGCCTTTCAGCACGATCTGGAACTGGGTGGAGTATTCGCGCTCGAGGTCCGGGTTGTCGAAGTCGGGAATCTGCCCCGCCCGGGTATCGAAATAGCGCAGGTGCAACAGTCGAATCATCCAGCAGCAGGTATCATATTCCACCCCGACCATGTCTTCCACGCTGCGGTCCGCTTCGAAGCTGTAGCTCCAGCTGGCGAACAGGCTCCAGCGATTACTCAGAGGGAAGTAACCCGAAATGGTTCCCTGGTCGGTAATTGGCTGCGGTTTGCGCGCGTTGACGGGACGGCGGAAACTCCAGCCGATATTGGCCACACGGCCGTCGGGCCACAGGTACTGGGCCTGCAGGTTGCCGGAATTGACCTTGTCAGTGTTGGGATCCCAGACGACATTGCTGCGCAGGCTGACCCGCTCAGTGGGGAAAAAATTCAGTTCCGAGGCAACTTCCGAATCGGTGTTAACGATCGGCGGGTCCTCAGGCTTCAGCCGGACCAGACGGTCATCGAAATAGAAGATCTGACCGATATTGGCGTTGAACTGCTCGCGGCCGTCCTCGTCATTGAAAAACCGGGTGGTGATGCCGACCGATAACTGGTTGGCGTCATCCAGGCGATCGCGGCCGCTGAAGCGCGTGTCGCGAAACAACTGGTTGTAGCTGAAGGTGAGTTCCGCGCTGTCGAAATCGGGCTGGTCAGCCTGGTCCTCGTATTCGCTGTACAGGTAATACAGGCGCGGCTCCAGGGTCTGCAGTAACTGCCTGCCCGCGAAACTCGTGGAGCGTTCAAAAAACAGGCCGCCATCCAGGCTGGCCAGGGCGCTGCCGGCCGAGGGGCTGGAGTCGCCCAGGTCGGAGATCGGGTCGTTCAGGTCGTATTCCAGTTGCCGGTACTTGCCGGTGGGGACCAGGAAGCCGAACGGCCAGCTCATGTTGTAGCTGGCGCCGGCCTCGGCATATACCCGTTCACCGGTTACCCGGCCGTCCTCGGTGTCGAAGTTGGAGTACTGGGCGAGAAATATGGGGTTGAAACTGAAGGGTTGCTCGGCGCCGCGATACTGGCCGGTCAACTGCGGCAGTTTCTTGTAGTCGTTGCTGAGATCCTGGGCCAGGGACTGGAACTGCTGCACTTCCAGGTTGACCAGCCAGTCGTCGCCCAGGTAATCCAGGGCTGCCAGCTGGCGCAGGTTGGTCTTGCGCTTGGTCTGCAGGCTGGAGGTCTTCAGGTCCTTCAGGTAGTTTTCGTCACTGGCACGGCTGAAGTCCACCCGGGAGCGCCAGCGCTGGTTGATCAGGCCATCGTGCTGAACCACGGCAATCCAGCGGTCGGACTTGTCTTCCAGTGGAAATTCCCGCGCGTAGCGATCGTCCTCATCCATGTAGGCGCCGCCGATGTCCCACTGCCCGATGTGGCGGTTCAGGTAACGGAAGTTAAACTCGTTGTTCAGGCCGCGCTCCTGTATGGTGCGCGGCGTGTAGAGCAGGTCGTAGTTGGGGGCGATATTCCAGTACACGGGAACGGCCAGGTCCAGGCCGCCGCGGCTGTCGGTGCCGATGTCCGGCCACAGCACCCCTGTGCGGCGGCGGTCATCGATCGGGTATTGCATCCAGGGCAGGTATAAAACGGGTACGCCACCCAGGCGGAACTTGGCGCCGCGGGCGGTGCCCAGGCCCTCTTCGATATCGAGTTCGATTTCCCGGGCCTGAATGGCCCAGTCTTTTTCATCCGGCGCGCAGTAGCTCAGCGACCCCCCCTCGATGATCAGGAGACCTTCCTCGTTGCGGCGGAAGGCCTCGGCGGTACCGCGCATGTGTTGCTCGTGCAGCACAAATCTGCTGTCCCGCACGGCGGCTTCACCGGTCCGGCTGTCGAATTCCGCCGCTTCGCCCCGCAACAGGATGCCGGGTTCCCGCAGGCTGATATTGCCTTCCAGGGTGCCCTTGCGGGTCCGGTTATTGAAGGTCGCGCGATCGCCGCGCAGGTAGCGATAGCCCTGGGCAACCGCGACATCCCCGGAAAATTCGACGGTATCTCCCTGCATGACGGTGCCGCGGGCGCTGGCCTTGATTGGCACTTCCTCTATAACCAGCTCCTGGGACGTGCCCTTCAGCGGGTCGCGGTAGCGTCCGCCGCAATTCACGCACTGGCGATCCCGCAACTCCCTGGGTACCTCGCTTACCGGTATCCAGTCCATCTCGTGCTCGGGTTCCACCAGGGAGCCGAGCACGTCGCCGGGCTCGTCGGTGACACAGATCGCCTGTTCCTCGTCGGCAATACACTCTCCGGGATTGCTGGTATCCTGTGCCGGCGCCGCAACGGGCAGGAGCAACCCCAGGCTGAAAGCCAGGGAGATCAGCAGGGACGGTCGATTGGCGTTGCAGGGGAGGTCTTGAACCTGGCTCATCAAGCTCTGGTGCGTTGTTTTTAGCTGAAAGGCGGATGATAAAGCATCCCCTCTCCCTTGTCTGGAAAAATTAAGGAAGCACATCGTGGTATCGCCCCCCGCAGCACCCGCCGTTGCCGGCTGGGCCCTCGAGACCCTGGGGCTGGAAAAGGGCGAGGTCGTTATCGAGGCCCTGGCTGGTGACGCCAGTAGCCGGCGTTATTACCGGCTGCGGGGCGCAGGGGAGTCCCTGGTGCTGGTGCAGGCACCCCCAGCCACCGAGAAAAACCAGGAATTCCTGCAGGTGAGGGAGTTGCTGCAGAAGCTGGGTGTGCGGGTCCCTGCCCTGGTGGCGGCGGATCTGGAATTGGGTGCCCTGCTGCTTGAAGACCTCGGGGATCGCCTGCTGTTGCCGGAGCTGGCTGCGGACAGTGTCGACGCGAGTTACCGGCAGGCCTTCTCGCTACTGTTGCGCCTGGCCGGGGCACGACCCGGGCCGGATTTCCGGGCCCGCTATGACGAGGCCTTGTTGAACGAGGAACTGTCGCGATTTCATCGGTGGTTTGTCAGGGAACTGTTGGCCCGGACGCCCGGAGAGGGGGAGTTGGACCTGTTCGATGCCGCCGCCGGGGTGCTGGTCGAGAACGCGCTGGCGCAACCCCGGGTGCTGGTGCACCGGGATTTCCACAGCCGCAACCTGATGCGCCTGGCCGACGGCGAGCTGGCGGTGATCGATTTCCAGGACGCCGTGCGCGGGCCCCTGACCTACGACCTGGTGTCCCTGCTGCGCGATTGCTATATACGCTGGCCGGAGCAGCGGGTCAGGGAGTGGGCCCTGGCCTACCATGACGAACTCGCGGCCGCCGGCCTGCCGGTGGCGGCATCCGACGAGGAGTTCCTGCGCTGGTTCGACCTGATGGGCCTGCAGCGCCATATCAAGGTGCTGGGTACCTTCGCCCGCCTGTACCTGCGCGACGACAAACCGGCTTATCTCCGGGACCTGCCGCTGGTGGTGCGTTACGTGCGGGAAGTGCTGGCCGCGCGCGCGCCGGAGTACCCGGCACTGGCCGAATTCCGTACCTGGTTCGAGGGTGAACTGATGCCGCTGATCGAGGGGCAGCAGTGGTGGAGGGAGGCGCAGTGAGGGCCATGATCCTGGCCGCGGGGCTGGGGGAGCGGATGCGTCCCCTGACCGACCGTACGCCGAAACCCCTGCTGCAGGTGGCCGGCCGGCCCCTGATCGATCACCTGCTGGAACAGTTGGCAAGCGCCGGTTTCAAACAACTGGTGGTCAACGTGTCGCACCTGGCCGAGCAGATCACTCGCTACTGCGGCGATGGCGGCCGCTGGGGTGTGCGGATCGCCTGGTCGGAAGAGGCGCAGCCGCTGGAAACGGCGGGGGGCATTCGCAAGGCCCTGCCGCTATTGGGCGAGACGCCATTCCTGGTGGTGAACGGCGACATCTGGATAGAGGGCCTGTCCTTTGCGTCCCTGGCACAACAGACGCCCGCGGATGGCGGGGCGCACCTGGTGTTCGTGGATAACCCGCCACAGCACACGTCAGGTGATTTCGTGCTGGGCGCGGATGGTGCGGTCCGCATCCGCCCGCAGGGGGAGTCCGGCCTGACCTACGCCGGGGTCGGAGTGTATACGCCGGGCTTTTTCCGCGACCTCGCCCCGGGCAAAATGGCCCTGCGGCCGCTGCTGGATGCCGCCATTGCCGCCGGTCGCGTCAGCGGACAGCACTTTGGTGGCGAATGGCAGGATGTGGGTACCCCGGAACGGCTGGCGCAACTGGATCAACGTGTGCGCGACAGGAGCGGTTGACTGGTACGATTCACTGTACAGAGGCTCGCCAGCCGCTAGAATAGCCTGCACGTAACGGCTGGAGCCCCGCATGCGCGACTACCTGATAGCACCCTCCATTCTCTCCGCTGACTTCGCCCGCCTGGGAGAGGAGGTCGACAACGTCCTCGCGGCTGGCGCCGATATCGTGCATTTCGACGTGATGGACAACCACTATGTGCCCAACCTGACTATCGGTCCCATGGTGTGCCAGGCGCTGCGCCGGCACGGCGTCACCGCGCCCATCGATGTGCACCTGATGGTGAGCCCGGTGGACCGCCTGATCGGCGACTTTGCCGCGGCCGGCGCCAGCTACATCACCTTCCATCCGGACGCCTCCACCCACGTGGACCGTTCGCTGCAGATGATCCGCGACGCCGGCTGCAAGTCCGGCCTGGTGTTCAATCCCCACCTGGGCCTGGACACCCTGAAGTATGTGCTGGACAAGGTGGACATGGTGCTGCTGATGTCGGTGAATCCGGGCTTCGGCGGCCAGTCCTTCATCCCTGCCACGTTGGACAAGCTGCGCGAGGCCCGCGCCCTGATTGACGGCTCCGGTCATGATATCCGGCTGGAAATCGACGGCGGCGTCACCCCGGCCAACATCGCCGAGATTGCCGCCGCGGGGGCCGACACCTTCGTCGCCGGTTCGGCTATTTTCAACCAGCCGGACTATGCCGCGGTGATCGCCGAGATGCGGGATCAACTCGCCACCGCCTGAATTTCGGGGACGAATTTCGGGGACAGTTTACTTAATTCCCCGAGGTCGGGACCTCTGGGTGGAGGTACGACTGAATTAAGTAAACTGTCCCCGAAATGGTGTCCCCAAATTAAGGAGGGCCATGTACAATGGGCCCCATTGCAATCCTGGAGAGCGCTGTGAACACAGCACTGCGTAACGGCATCGACTGGCTGTCGATGCGAGAGGTCACCTGCTGGCGATGGTAGCCAGGGCCCCGTCGCGACCCATTGTTACGCCATTCACTCCGAGGACAGTACATGACACCCCAGGAATTTGCCGCCCTGGCGGCGCAAAATTATAACCGTATACCCGTGAGTCTCGAGGTCCTGGCCGACCTCGATACGCCCATCAGCGCCTACCGCAAGCTCGCGGAGGGCCCCTACTCTTTTTTCTTCGAGTCTGTCCAGGGCGGCGAGAAGTGGGGTCGATACTCGATCATTGGCCTGCCCTGCCGCACCGTGCTGAAAATTGCCGGTCACCGGGCAGAGGTCTGGAAGGACGGTGCACTCAGTGAATCGCTGGAAGTTGAATACCCGCTGGCCTACGTGGAAACCTTCCAGCAGCGTTACCGGGCGGCGCCCGCGGAGGAGCTGCCGGTATTTCACGGCGGTCTGGTCGGCTATTTCGGCTACGACACGGTGCGCTATGTGGAACGGCGCCTGGCTGGCAGCACCCCGCCGGACCGGTTGGGCACGCCCGACATCCTGTTGATGGTGGCGGATGAAGTGCTGGTATTCGACAACCTGGCTGGCACCATCCGGCTGGTGGTCAACGCCGACCCGGGTCAGCCCGATGCGTTCGACCGGGCGCAGCAGCGCCTGGCGGAACTGGTGGAGCGACTGCCGCTGCCCATGCCACCCCTGCCACCTGTGGTCCTGGATGCCGCCGGCAGTGATGAGCTGGAGAAGCTGGCCGAGTCCGACTTCACCCAGCCGGCCTACGAGGAAGCGGTAAACCGGGTCAAGGAATACGTACTGGCGGGTGACGTGATGCAGGTGGTGCCCTCCCAGCGCATGAGCATCCCCTTCAGCGCGCCGCCGCTGAACCTGTACCGCGCCCTCCGCAACCTGAATCCCTCGCCCTATATGTACTACCTGGACCTGGGGGAGTTCCATATCGTCGGGTCCTCACCGGAAATCCTGGCCCGGCTGGAGGATGGCCGGGTGACGGTGCGACCCATCGCCGGCACCCGGCGCCGCGGCCACACCGACGAGGAAGACCGGGCCCTGGAGGCGGAGTTGCTGGCCGATCCCAAGGAGATTGCCGAGCACCTGATGCTGATCGACCTGGGGCGCAACGACGTGGGGCGTATTGCCGAGACCGGCTCGGTGGAGGTCTCGGACCAGATGGTGGTGGAACGGTATTCCCACGTGATGCATATCGTTTCCAATGTCACCGGGACCCTGAAACCTGGCAAGTCGGCGCTGGATGTCCTGCAGGCGACCCTGCCCGCCGGCACCCTGAGCGGGGCGCCGAAGATTCGCGCGATGGAAATCATCGATGAACTGGAACCGGTCAAGCGCGGTGTCTACGGTGGCGCGGTCGGTTATATCTCCTGGGCCGGCGACATGGATACCGCCATCGCCATCCGCACCGCCGTCATCAAGGACCAGCGGCTGTACGTGCAGGCCGGTGGCGGGGTGGTGGCCGATTCCGTGCCGCGCCTGGAGTGGAAGGAAACCCACAACAAGGCCCGCGCGATGTTCCGTGCCGCGAGCATGGTTACGGCAGGGGAGGGCTGAACATGTTGCTGATGATCGACAACTACGACTCCTTTACTTACAACGTGGTGCAATACCTCGGTGAACTGGGCGCCGACGTGCACGTGGTGCGCAACGACGAGATCGAACTGGCCGACATCGCCCGGCTGGCACCGCAGCGAATCGTCATTTCACCCGGTCCCTGTACGCCGAACGAGGCGGGCATCTCCATGGCGGTGATCGAGGCCTGGGCCGGCAAGCTGCCTATTCTGGGCATCTGCCTGGGCCACCAGTGCATCGGCCAGGTATTTGGCGGCCAGGTGGTGCGCGCGCGGCGCGTGATGCACGGCAAGACCTCCCCTATTCACCACCGGGGTGAGGGGGTTTTTCGCGGCCTCAGTGAGCCCTTCGAGGCGACCCGTTACCACAGCCTGGTGGTCGCCAGGGACAGCCTGCCGGACTGCCTGGAGGTGACTGCCTGGACCGAGACCGAGACGGGGGAATTCGATGAAATCATGGGCCTGCGCCACCGGGAGCTGGCAGTGGAGGGGGTGCAGTTTCACCCGGAGTCAATCCTGACCGCCCACGGCCATGACCTGCTGCGAAACTTTCTGGAACAATAAGAGGTAGAGGTGCCAATGCATACCAAACACGCCATTGCGGAGATTATCGAGGGCCGCAACCTGGAGCCGGAGGCGATGGCTGCGGTGATCCGCGAGATCATGTCCGGTGAAGCCACCGACGCCCAGATCGGAGGCTTTCTGGTAGCGCTGCGGATGAAAGGCCCGACCATTGACGAAATCTCCAGCGCCGCCGAGGTGATGCGCGAGATGGCGACCCCGGTGCTGCTTAACCAGGAGCACCTGGTGGATGTGGTGGGTACCGGGGGTGACGCAGCCAATCTGTTCAACGTATCCACCGCCGCCACGTTTGTGGTGGCGGCCGCGGGCGCCCGGGTGGCCAAGCACGGCAGTCGCGCCGCGTCCAGCGCCTCGGGTTCATCCGACGTGCTGGCGGAGCTGGGTATGCCGTTGGACCTGAGTCCGGAGCAGGTGGCCCGGGCGGTTGATACCGTGGGCATGGGCTTCATGTTCGCCCCGGCTCACCACGGCGCCATGCGCCATGTGGTCGGGCCGCGCCGGGAACTTGGCGCGCATTCCCTGTTTAATATTCTCGGCCCCCTGACTAATCCCGCCCGGGTGAAGCGCCAACTGCTGGGGGTGTTCGATCCCGCGCTGTGCGAGCCCCTGGCGGAAGTGTTGCGAAACATGGGTAGCGTGCACGCCATGGTGGTGCACTCGGAAGACGGGCTGGACGAGATTTCCATCGCGGCGACCACCCGGGTGGCAGAGCTGCGCGACGGCAGTATTACCTGCTACCAGATCAGCCCCGAGGATATGGGGCTGGAGCGGCAGAACCTGGAGGGACTGGCAGTGGCCAGCGCGGCGGAGTCCGCCGGGCTGATCCGGGCAGCCCTGGGGGGCGAAAACAGCAAAGCTGCGGCGATGATTGCCGCCAACGCCGGCGCGACGATTTACGTCAGCGGCATTGCTGCCACCCTGGCCGATGGTGTGGCGATGGCGGAAGACCTGCTCGCCACCGGGCAGGCGGCGGAAAAAATGCGGGAGTTTATCGATTTCACCCGCCTGATGCGGGAGCAGGGGGGCTGACTCAGCGGGTGCCGAAGACCACGATGGTCTTGCCGGCTACCGAAATCAGGCCGTCTTCTTCCAGCGACTTCAGCACCCGCCCGGCCATTTCCCGGGAGCAGCCCACGATCTTGCCCAACTCCTGACGGGTTACCTTGATCTGCATGCCGTCGGGGTGGGTCATGGCGTCCGGCTCCCGGCACAAATCCAGCAGGGTATGGGCGATGCGTCCAGCCACGTCCACGAAGGCCAGGTCCTTCAGTTTGCGGGTGGTCACCCGCAGGCGATCCCCCATCTGCCGCGCAATGGCGAACAGGATGTCGGGGAACTGGCTGCGAATCTGGTGGAAGCGCTCGTAGGAAATCTCGGCTACCTCGCACTGGGTCTTGGCGATCACCATGGCGCTGCGTCCCTCGTGCGCGTCGTCGAACAGGCCCATCTCGCCGAAGAAGTCACCCAGGTTGAGGTAGCTGACCACCATCTTGTGGTCCGCGTCGGCCTCGTCCTCCACCATGACCGACACCGAGCCATCGAGGATGAAATACAGGCTGTCGCTGGCCTCGCCCTCGCGGATGATAACGCTCTTGGCCTTGTAGTCCTTGCGCTGGCAGTGTCGCAGGAAGTTCTCGATATTGGGTATCGAGTTGAGAATTTGTGGTTTTATCACGCCGCTGCCCCCGGTTTTTAACACGATTCTACCCCAGGAGCGCCCGTCTGCGAATGGGAATATGTCCAGTCTCTATGCTAAGCTCCGCGCCCTCTGGCAAGCGGGATGATGCGTATGAAAGCGACAGTGAAATGGGTGGACGGCGCCATGTTCCTCGGTGAGTCACCTTCGGGCCACAGTGTGGTCATGGATGGGCCGCCGGATGCGGGCGGCCGCAACCTGGGAGTGCGTCCCATGGAGATGCTGCTCCTGGGCACCGGCGGGTGCTCCGCCTACGATGTGATGAGCATGTTGAAGAAGTCGCGGCAGCAGGTACTGGACTGCCGGGTGGAAATGGAGGCCGAGCGCGCTGACGCGGTGCCGGCGGTATTCACCCGCATCCACATGCATTTTGTCGTGACCGGGCTGAAGCTCAAGGAAAACCAGGTGAAGCGGGCGGTGGAGCTGTCAGCGGAAAAATATTGTTCCGCCTCCATCATGCTCGGGGCGGCGGGTGTCGAGATGGGGCACAGCTACGAGATCGTCGAATTCGAGACCTAGCAGCCCCGTCGTTCCCGCACTCTCGTCGCTCCCGCCTTCGCGGGGATGACGAAAAAAGGGCGGCCCTGCCCGGGCGGCCCTACACGCGGTAGCTGCTGCCGGTCATCACCTTTGATACCGTGGTCATCAGGTCCTTGACCGGACGGGGGAAATCAGTGCCGCCGGCTTCCAGGGCCTGGTGGCCATGGCGCTCTTCATCCTCCAGCATCTGCTGCAGGATCAGGCGCGACTTGTTGTCGTTGTCCGGCAACTGCTTCAGGTGGTTGCGCAGGTGATTGCAGACCCGTTCCTCGGTGGCGGCGACGAAGCCCAGGCTGATTTCGTCGCCGATGGCGCCGGCAATAGCGCCCAGCGCAAACGACATGCCGTACCAGGCCGGGTTGAGGGCGCTGGTGTGGCTGCCCAGCTGGCGCAGGCGCTCCTCGCACCACACCAGGTGATCCACTTCTTCCGCGGCCGCCTGCTGCATCTCCTCGCGTACTTTGGGGAGGCGGGCGGTGAGGGCCTGGCCCTGGTACAGAGCCTGGGCGCACACTTCACCGGTGTGATTCACCCGCATCAGGCCCGCCACGTGGCGGCGCTCGGTCTCATTCAGCTCGGTGTCACTGTGGCCCTCTGAGGGTGAGGGGCGGCCGGCGGTGTGGCCGCGGTTGGTGATTGTGCGCATAACGCCGTCCGCCTCGCTGATCAGGCGGTCGACCAGGGACAGTCGGCGTTGGCGCATGGCAACCTCGGTTCGATCGGGAATCTGAAAGTTCAACTATAGCGGGCGATGGCGCGCCAGCCAATGTCACGACGCAGCGTCATGCCGTCCCACCTGATCCGGTCCGCGGCGGCGTAGCAGTCCCGCTGGGCGCTGGCGATATCGTCGCCCAGGGCGGTCACGCAGAGGACCCTGCCGCCGGCCGTGACGATCTGCCCACCGTCCAGCGCGGTTCCGGCATGGAATACCTTGACGTGCGCGGGCTGCTCGGCATCCAGGCCGCTGATCGGCGTGCCCCTGGGGTAGCTGCCCGGGTAGCCGCCCGCGGCCAGCACCACCCCGATCGCGCAGCGCGGGTCCCAGTCGGCACGAGCACTATCCAGCTTGCCGTCCAGGGCGGCCTCGCACAGGCTCACCAGGTCTGACTGCAGCCGCACCATGATGGGCTGGGTCTCGGGGTCGCCGAAGCGGCAGTTGTACTCGATGACCTTCGGCTCACCGGCGGGGGTGATCATCAGGCCGGCATAGAGGAAACCGGTGTAGGCATTGCCCTCGGCTGCCATGCCGCGCACGGTTGGCAGGATGACCTGTTCCATGATGCGCTGGTGGACCGACTCGTCCACCACCGGGGCGGGTGAGTAGGCGCCCATGCCGCCGGTATTGGGGCCGGTATCACCCTCGCCGATGCGCTTGTGGTCCTGGCTGGTAGCCATGGGCAGCACGTGTTCGCCGTCGACCATGACAATAAAGGAGGCTTCCTCGCCCTCCAGGAATTCCTCGATCACCACCCGGCAGCCGGCGTCGCCGAAGGCGTTACCGGACAGCATGTCCGTCACAGCCTCCTCGGCCTGGGCCAGGGTTTCAGCGACGATTACGCCCTTGCCCGCAGCCAGGCCGTCGGCCTTCACCACGATAGGCGCACCCTGCTCACGCAGGTAGGCCAGGGCCGGCTCCAGCTCGGTGAAATTGCCGTAGGCGGCAGTGGGAATACCGTGCCGGGCCAGGAAGTCCTTGGTGAAGGCCTTGGAGCCCTCCAGCTGTGCCGCGCCCTGCCTGGGTCCGAAGCAGCGCAGGCCGCGCTCATCGAAGTAGTCCACCACCCCGTCCACCAGCGGCGCCTCCGGGCCGACGATGGTCAGCCCGACGCCGTTGGCCTCGGCGAAGTCCGCCAGGGCGGCAAAATCATCTATTGCCAGGGCGACGTTTTCCAGCCCGGGCTCCAGCGCCGTGCCGGCGTTGCCGGGTGCCACGTAGACAGTCTCCACCTTGTCTGACTGGGCCGCTTTCCAGGCCAGTGCGTGTTCCCTGCCGCCGCTGCCGATTACCAGTACGTTCATCAGTGTCTGAAGTGGCGCATGCCGGTGAAGACCATCGCCATGCCGTGTTCGTCAGCGGCGGCGATCACTTCCTCGTCACGGATGGAGCCGCCGGGCTGGATGACCGCGGCGATGCCGCGTTCACCCGCCGCGTCGATACCGTCGCGGAACGGGAAGAAGGCATCCGAGGCCATCACGGAGCCCGCTACGGGCAGGCCCGCGTGTTCGGCTTTGATAGCCGCGATACGGGCGGAGTTCACCCGGCTCATCTGGCCCGCGCCCACGCCTACGGTCTGGCCGTTGCTGGCGTAGATGATGGCGTTGGACTTGACGAATTTCGCGACTTTCCAGGCAAACAGCAAATCGCTCATCTGTTGTTCGGTGGGCTGCACCTTGCTGACTATCTGCAGGTCGGCGGCTGTCACCATGCCCAGGTCCCGGTCCTGCACCAGCAGGCCGCCGTTAACCCGCTTGTAGTCCAGCGCCGGCAGTGGTGCGCCCCACTCACCGCAGGCCAGCAGGCGAACATTTTTCTTTTCAGCCACCGCGGCCGCGGCCTCGACACTGACCGATGGCGCGATGATCACTTCCACGAACTGGCGTTCGACGATGGCGGCAGCGGTGGCCGCGTCCAACTCGCGGTTGAAGGCAATGATGCCACCGAAGGCCGACTCCGGGTCGGTGGCGAAGGCCAGTTCGTAGGCCGCGCCGATATCGGCCGCCACCGCCACCCCGCAGGGGTTGGCGTGTTTCACGATGACACAGGCCGGCTGGTCGAAATTCTTTACGCACTCCAGGGCGGCGTCCGTGTCGGCGACGTTGTTGTAGGAGAGTTCTTTGCCCTGCAACTGCTGCGCGGTGGCAATACCCGCCTCGGCCGGATGGGCCTCCACGTAGAAAGCCGCCTGCTGGTGCGGGTTCTCGCCGTAGCGCATTTCCTGCACCTTGTGGAACTGGGTATTGAAGGTGCGTGGAAAGTCGGCGGAGCCTCCCGGTACCCGCCGGCCGAAGTAGTTGGCAATGGCGCCGTCGTAGGCGGCGGTGTGCTCGTAGGCCTTGATCGCCAGGTTGAAGCGGGTGTCCAGTGAGGTGGCGCCATCGTTGCCACGCATCTCACTGAGGATCGCCTCGTAGTCACTGGCATTTACCACGATATTGACGAAGCGGTGATTCTTGGCCGCCGCCCGCACCATGGTCGGGCCGCCGATGTCGATATTCTCGATAGCGTCTTCCAGACTGCAGTCCGGGTTCGCCACGGTGGCCTCGAAAGGGTAGAGGTTCACCACCACCATGTCGATGGCGTCGATACTGTGTTCGGCCATGATTGCGTCGTCCTGGCCGCGGCGGGCCAGAATGCCGCCGTGGACCTTCGGGTGCAGGGTCTTGACCCGGCCGTCCATCATTTCCGGGAAGCCGGTGTACTCCGCCACTTCAGTCACCTGCAGGCCGTGCTCCTGCAGCAGGCGATAGGTGCCGCCGGTGGACAGCAGGGCCACGCCCATTTCAGCCAGGGCGGAGGCGAACTCCACAATGCCGGTCTTGTCGGAGACGCTGATCAGCGCCCGTTTTACTTGCACGAGATTGGTGTCGCTCATGGGTGCAGCGGGTCCCCTAGGGTTTGGTGGCGGGAATCAATTGGTACTGTTTCAGTTTTTTGCGCAGGGTGCCGCGGTTGAGACCGAGCATGATGGATGCCTTGGTCTGGTTGTTGCGTGTGTAGGCCATGATCTCTTCCAGCAGGGGAGCCTCTACCTCGGCCAGCACCATCTGGTATACATCGGTGCTCATCTGGCCGTCCAGTTCCTGCAGGTAAGCCCGGACCGATCGGGTGACCGCCTCGCGCAGTTTGTCCGCCTGGTCGCGGGATCCGGTCGCGGCGGTCTCGTGGTCGAATTCCTCGGCGGCCTCATGGGGGGCCTGAAGTGTGTCAGCCTGGGTCATGCTGCTAATTCCTTGTCACTGTGGTCTGAATAGTATTGTTCCAGATGGCGCAGTTGCTCGGTCGGCGAGCCCAGCTTGTTGAACGCTGCACGGGCGCTGCGGCCCCCGGTGCTGTGCTGCAGATACCAGCCGACGTGCTTGCGGGCGATGCGCACGCCCATGAAGTCACCGTAGAAGTCATGCAGGGCGCGCACATGCCCCAGCACGATTTCCCGTTGTTGCGCTCGTCCCGGGGTGGCTGGAACAGCCGCTCCCTCGAGATGAGCGGCGACCTGGCCGCACAGCCAGGGCCGGCCCTGGGCAGCGCGACCGATCATGATCCCGGCCGCTCCGGTGTGGTCCGCCACCTGCCGCGCCTTTTCGGGCGAATCGATGTCACCGTTGGCAAACACCGGCAGGTCAGTCGCCGCGACGATAGCCGCGATGGTGTCGTATTCTACTTCGCCCCGAAAGGCGCAGGCCCGGGTCCGGCCGTGTACCGCGAGGGCGGCAATCCCGGCGTCCTCGGCGATGCGGGCGATGCTGACGCCATTGCGTTGCGCCGGAGCGGTGCCGGTGCGAATTTTGAGGGTCACCGGTACGGGCACGGCGGCAACCACCGCGTTGAGTATCTCCGCGACCAGCTGCTCGTCTGCCAGCAGTGCGGAGCCCGCCGCCTTGCGGCAGACCTTCTTCGCCGGGCAGCCCATGTTGATGTCGATGATCTGGGCGCCCGCAGCCACGTTGTAGCGAGCGGCCGCCGCCAGGGCCCCGGGTTCACTGCCGGCGATCTGTACCGAGCGCGGTGCGACCTCGGCATCGTGCACACTGCGCCAGCGGGTCTTGCGCGAGTCGCGCAGGCCGGGATCGCTGCTGATCATTTCCGAGACGACCAGACCGGCGCCCATGCGGGCACACAGCCGCCGGAACGGCAGGTCGGTCACCCCGGCCATCGGCGCAAGGGCCACGCGATTGGGCAGTGTGTAGGGGCCTATCTGCAGCATCGAACCTGTCGGGAAAACCGGTCGGAAAAAGAGGCGGTATCATACTCGACCGGGCCCGGTGAACGAAAGCGCTGTGAACAAAAATTCGCCAAGTTGTGGCCTGGTTCACATACCCTGAAGACGTTAGCCTTGTCGTCGCCCCCGCAGGCACGCCCAGCCGTCCTGCTCAGCTGCGACGGAAAGGGTGATTCGCGGGGCGTAATGGTCCTGTAGTTCTCCCGCCTGGCTTGCCAGCAGGCCGGCCAGCATCAATTCGCCTCCGGGCTGCAGCAGGTCCAGCAGGGTGTCGGACAGTTGCAGCAGGGGGCCTGCCAGGATATTGGCGATCACCAGCTCCGACGCACCGCGCCACCGGGCCGGGTCGAAGCCGCCCGGCAGGGCCACTTCCAGGGCGTCCTCCGGAATGCCGTTGCGGCCGGCATTGTCACGGGTGGCCGTCAGGGCCTGGGGGTCGTTGTCCACGCCCAGGGCGCGGCGCGCGCCGAGCTTCAGGGCCGCTACCGCCAGGATGCCGGAGCCGCAACCGTAATCGACCACGGATCGGCCGGACAGGGTCATCCCGTCCAGTTGTTCCAGGCACAGGGCGGTGGTGGGGTGGGTGCCGGTGCCGAACGCCAGGCCCGGGTCCAGTAACAGGTTGGTCGCGGTGGGGTCCGGCGGCTCCAGCCAGGAAGGGCAGATCCAGAGTTGCCTGCCGAAGCGCATGGGCTGGTAATCCTGCATCCATTCACGCTCCCAGTCCTTGTCCTCCAGAATTTCCACCCGCTGGTTGCAGCCCGCCAGGCTGGCCGCGGGAATACCCGCCAGTACGGCGTCCATATCGGTATCGGCGGGATAGAGACCGGTGATCCGGGTCTGGCCCCACAGCGGGGTCTCGCCAACCCGCGGTTCCAGCACCGGGGTGTCGGCATTGTCCTCCAGGGTGACCGCCACCGCGCCGCTCGCCAGCAGCAGCTCCTCCAGCTCGGGGGCCTGGCGCGGGTGCGTATCCAGGCGCAATTGCAGCCAGGCCATGGTGCCAGCTGTCCTAGTCTTCCAGCTTGCTTTCCAGGTAGTGGATACTGACGCCACCGGCCCCGAAGGCCTTGTCGCGAACCAGGTCGCGGTGCAGCGCCGTGTTGGTGCGAATGCCCTCCACCACCAGTTCGTCCAGAGCCTGGCGCATGCGGGCCAGGGCGATGCGGCGGTCCTCGCCATAACTGATCACCTTGGCGATCAGGGAGTCATAGAAGGGCGGCACGGTGTAGCCGTCATACAGGTGGGAGTCCACCCGTATACCCGGCCCGCCCGGGGCGTGAAAAGTGGTCACTTTCCCGGGGGAGGGCAGGAAGGTCTTGGGATCCTCGGCGTTGATCCGGCATTCGAAGGCGTGGCCGCGGAACCTGACATCCTCCTGCTTCAGGGACAGGGGCTGACCGCTGGCGATGAGTAACTGCTCCTTGACGATATCGATCCCGGTGATCATCTCGGTCACCGGGTGCTCCACCTGCACCCGGGTGTTCATCTCGATGAAGTAGAAGCCGCCGTCCTCGTACAGGAATTCAAAGGTGCCTGCTCCGCGGTAACCGATCTCGATACAGGCGTTGACACAGGCCTCCGCCGCCTGCAGGCGCAGGTGGTCGTCGATGCCGGGCGCCGGCGCCTCTTCCAGTACCTTCTGGTGGCGCCGCTGCAGCGAGCAGTCCCGGTCGCCCAGGTGGATGGCATTGCCCTTGCCGTCGGCCAGTACCTGGATTTCCACATGGCGGGGTTTCTGCAGGAATTTTTCCAGGTAGACCACGTCCGAGCCGAAGGCCGCGGCGGCCTCGGTCTGGGTGACCTGCACGGAATTGAGCAGGGCGGCCTCGTTGTGCACGACCCGCATGCCACGCCCGCCGCCACCGGCGGCCGCCTTGACGATAACCGGGTAGCCGATGCGGCGGGCAATTTCCAGGGTGCTGTCGTCGTCATCGGTCAGGGGGCCGTCGGAGCCCGGTACGGTCGGCACACCGGATTTGCGCATGGCCTCGATAGCCGACACCTTGTCACCCATCAGGCGGATGGTATCGGCGGTGGGCCCGATAAAGATGAAGCCGCTTTTTTCCACCTGCTCGGCGAAATCGGCATTTTCCGCCAGGAAGCCGTAACCGGGGTGAATGGCGCTGGCATTGGTAATTTCCGCTGCGCTGATAATGGCGGGCACGTTGAGATAGCTCTCGGTGGACTGGGGCGGGCCGATGCAGACCGCCTCATCGGCGAGGCGTACATGCATCAGTTCGCGGTCCGCCTTCGAGTGGACCGCCACCGTGGGAATGTTCAGCTCCTTGCAGGCCCTGAGAATCCGCAGGGCAATCTCGCCGCGGTTCGCGATCAGTACTTTTTCCAGCATGGACAGGGTCCTCGATTGGCTGCAGGCCGTTAGACGATGGAGACCAGGGGCTGGTCGAATTCAACCGGCTCGCCGTTCTCCACCAGGATGGCCTCGATAGTGCCGGCCTTGTCCGCCTCGATCTGGTTCATCATTTTCATGGCCTCGACGATGCAGACCACGTCGCCAACCTTCACGGTCTGGCCCACTTCAGCGAAAGGGGGTGAGGTCGGCGAGGGAGAACGGTAGAAAGTGCCCACCATCGGCGATTTGACCAGGTGACCGGAGCTGGCCGGCGCCTCGGCCTCGGCCGGGGCCTCTGCGGTCGGCGCAGGTGCGGGCGCGGGAGCAGCTGCGGGTACCGGCGGGGCCATGGGCGCGGCGTAGGCGGGAGTCGAAACGAAGGTCTGGGCGCTGTTGCGGCTGATGCGCACGGATTCCTCGCCCTCCTTGATCTCGATCTCATCGATGTTGGACTCTTCCAGCAGTTCGATCAGCTTTTTGACTTTGCGAATGTCCATAGGTCAGTCTCTCTTGGGGGAGTTAAAAGGCTTATTCCGTACCACTTTCCAGCAGGTCCATGGCGGCCTGCAGGGCGAAATCGTAGCCACGGGGACCCAGTCCACAGATCACGCCCCGGGCCTTGTCGGAAAACCAGGAGTGTCGGCGGAACTCCTCCCGGGCGTGCACGTTGGACAGGTGAACTTCGATGAAGGGAATATCTACCGCCAGCAGCGCGTCGCGCAGTGCCACGCTGGTATGGGTGAACGCTGCCGGGTTGATCAGGATGAAGTTCACTCCCTCGTGGCGGGCGTCCTGAACCCGTTCGATCAACTCGTACTCGGCATTGCTTTGCATGGACAACAGGTGGTGATCGCGCTCGCGGGCCAGTTGCTCCAGGCGCTGGTTGATGTCATTCAGCGTGGTGCGGCCGTAGATTTCGGGTTCGCGCTCGCCCAGCAGGTTCAGGTTGGGGCCGTGCAGAACAAGAATGGTCGCCATGATGTCGGGGTCTCGAGGCTGTCAGACACGATGCGGGAAAGTGTGGCGTATAATCCGTGGTTTGTCCACAGTTTATGTAATTTTGCCGAACATCGCCGCAAGTTAGCTACCTATTGGCGCAACTTTGCTGTTTTTTGGAAGATGTCGGCATCTACGCGCCGGTAACGGGCGTAAACGGCGAAGATGCTTTAAATTCGTCTATATTGAGCCTATCTTCTTAAAACGTGGCAACAACTTCGGGCTTCTCGCCAGAAACGCTCTGGAGCGCGTCCCGTATTGTCGATCGGGTCAGCAATTGCGGCAAAACCAGCGGCGGACGGCTGGTTTCGGCGGGGTACAGGGCGTAGAAGGGAATCCCGTTGCGCCCGTGGCGCGCCAGGTAAGCCGCGATAGCGGGGTCGCGACTGGTCCAGTCGGCCACCATGTAGACCACGCCGGCCTGTTCGAAGGCCGCCTGAATCTCATCGGTGAACAGTACCGCCTGCTCGTTGGCGATACAGGTGATACACCAGTCGGCGGTCACATCGACAAAGACCGGCCGGCCCTCCTCGCGCAGAGTCTGCAGGCGTTGTTCGGAAAAGAGCACGTGGTCGTCGCTGGCCAGTTCTCCCCCCGGCGCCTGGTCCAGCCCGCGCCAGCCCAGGCTGGCCGCGGCCAGGGCCCAGCAGGCGAGTGCCAGGCCCCGGCGCCAGCCGCTGAGGTGCCACAGCCACAGACCCAGGGCCACTGCCAGCGCGCCACCCAGGGCCAGTGCCATGCTGTTGACCCCGGTCTGGCGCCCGGCCACCCAAAGCAGCCAGATGGCGCTGGCGTACAGGGGGAAGGCCAGCAGCTGTTTCAGGGTGTCCATCCACGGGCCGGGCCTGGGCATGCGTTGGCGCAGCGTGGTGCTGTAACTCAGCAGCAGCAGCGGGGCTGCCATGCCCGCGCCCAGCGCGGCAAATATCGCCAGCGAGATGACCGCCGGCTGGGTCATGGCGAACCCCAGGGCCGTTCCCATAAAGGGAGCGGTGCAGGGACTGGCCACGACCACCGCCAGCACGCCGGTAAAAAAGCTGCCCGACAATCCGCCACGACCGGCCAGGCCGCTGCCGGTGTTCATGATACTGGTGCCGAACTCGACCAGGCCGGACAGGGACAGCCCCATGGCCAGGAACAAATAAGCCAGGGCGATGACGAAGGCGGGCGACTGCAACTGGAAACCCCAGCCGATCGCGCGACCAGCGGCCTGCAGGGAGATCAGCACCGCGGCCACGGCGACGAAACTTGCGACCACCCCGGCGCCATAGACCCAGCCGTGCAGGCGGTGGTCGTGGTCGCTGCCCCGGGCGAAGCTGAGCACTTTCAGGGACAGGATAGGAAACACACAGGGCATCAGGTTGAGAATCATGCCGCCGAGAAACGCCAGCAGCATCATGTAGGGCAGGCTCGACCAGTCGCTACCGGTGGCCGCGTTGCGCCCGGCCGTTTGCCGGGGGCCCTGAGGTGGTGCGATTTCGCTGACAGAGCCGGTGCCGAAATCGATCTCGAAAAACTGCTTGCGGGGCGGGTAGCACAGACCGGCATCGGCACAGCCCTGCGACCGCACTTCGAGAGTCCCTCGCTGGACGCGTTCGCCCGGCTGCAAAAGGATATCGGCGTTGTCGTAGTACACCGCCACCTCGCCGAAATACTCGTCGGTCCGCTCCAGCGCCGGGGGCAATTCCACCGCCAGCGGAACCTCGCCGGGTCCGGCCAGTTCGAAACCGAAGCGGTGCCGGTACAGGTAGTAACCCTCGGCGATCTGCCAGTACAGGCGCAGGCTACCGTCCGAGCGGGGCAGGATGTCCAGCCGGTAGGCCTGTTCCACCGGCAGGAAATCCTGCCCCGACAGGCCGCCGACCAGGCTGTTGTTGCTCCCGGTCGGCAGCTGCGCCTGGCCCAGGCTGGAAAATAATAGCAAGGCAAATGCGAGCCACGCGCGCATAAGGTCTCCTAATCTGGCTGCTCAGGTGCAAGCAGACCCTGTTGTGTCACGCCCGTTGCGGCGTGGCGCCGATTGTACCAGTCCCTACGGGTGGCCCCAACGGCATTGGGGCTGCGTCGCAAACGCATAATCAGCGGGGCAGGTGGTATAGTTAAGACGTTTCTGCCCTGCAATAGTTTCTGATACCGAGGATATTGTGACCCGATATACCATTGCCTGCCTGGTGAACGTGATCCTGGGCGTGGGAGCGGCCATGCCGGCGATCGCCGGCAGCCTGCAACTGGAGGACGCCTGGGTGAGAGCCCTGCCGCCGGTCCAGCGCAATACAGCCGCCTACCTGGTGCTGCATAACCGGAGCGACCAGCCGGTTTCGATACGCGGGGGCCGTTCCCCCGTCGCCGGGAGGGTCGAGGTACATCGCACGCGGGAAATTGACGGTTATACGCGCATGGAGCAGCTGGATGTGCTGATCCTGGGGCCGGGTGAGCGCCTCGAACTGGCACCTGGAGGCACCCACCTGATGTTGCTGGATCTGGAGCGGATGCCCGAAGCCGGCGAACGGGTGGAACTGTGCCTGGATTACGGGCAGGATGAGTCGGCCTGTACCCGCGCCGAGGTGCGCCGCGGGGAACCGGGCGATCACCAGCATCATCATTGACAGCAGGAGATAAGCGGTAATGACTGACGAATCAGCCCGCAAGACTGACGGCTCAACAACCGGGCGGCTGGATGGCTGGCTCACAACGGTGGAAGAGTACCTGCCGGAAGGCGGTCTCTGGCGCTGGCTGCTGGCCGGGCTGGGTGTTTACCTGCTGGCGGCGGTCGTTGTAGGGATTTACTGGAGCATGGCGCCGGACCGCTTTGACGTGCGGGAGCGCGCCGCCGCCCAGGCTGCCGAGGCGGGCGGTGCGGTGGTAACCGGCTCGGTTACCACCGCGGCCCTGGTCGGGGTCATGGAAACCCTGCTGGAGAAACCCGGCGGGTTCCTGAATAACGACCGCTTCCCGCCGGGATTGTGGCTGGACAATATCCCCAACTGGGAGTACGGCGCCCTGATCCAGGTGCGCGACCTGGCCCGGGCCCTGCGGGAGGTGCACAGTCGGTCACAGTCCCAGTCCACCGAGGACCCGGACCTGGCCCTGGCGGAACCGCGCTTCAATTTCACCGCTGACTCCTGGATTTTGCCCGCCGCGGAGTCAGAGTATCGTGACGGCCTGAAGTATGCCCGACGCTATTTCCGGCGCCTGTCAGACGAGCAGCAGCCTGAGGCCCAGTTCTATGCCCGGGCAGACAACCTCCATTACTGGCTCTCGACGGTAGAAACCAGGCTGGGCAGCCTGTCCCAGCGCCTCTCCGCCAGCGTGGGGCAGCGCCGTCTCAATACCGACCTGGCCGGAGAGGAGAAAGCGACCCAATCCACCAGTGCCCCGGGCGAGATGATGGTGCGCACACCCTGGCACAAGATCGACGACGTGTTTTTCGAGGCCCGGGGCAGTGCCTGGGCCCTTATTCACTTTCTCAAAGCCGCAGAGGTGGATTTCGCCGAGGTGCTGAACAAGAAAAATGCCCAGGTCAGCCTGCGGCAGATTATTCGTGAACTGGAAGCCACCCAGGACACGGTGTGGAGCCCCATGATCCTGAATGGCACCGGCTTTGGGCTCCTGGCCAATCACTCACTGGTGATGGCGTCCTATATCAGCCGCGCGAACGCGGCGATTATCGATCTGCGCGACCTGCTGTCGCGTGGCTGATCAGACCTGCCGGGACCGGTAACGCAGTCGGGTGCCGGTGTCCAGGGACAGGCGGATTTCCTCGGCGCTCAGCTCCGTCGGGAAGTAGGTGCCGGACAGCTTGGCATCCAGCAGGCTGGCGCCCTCGAGGTTGGTATTGCGGAAGTCGATGCCACTGAGGTCTGAATTTCGGAAGTAGGAGTCGCTGAAGTCCAGGCCGTCGGCATTCATGTTGCGCAGGTCGCGGCCGCGGTAGTCGCCACTTTTCAACTCACTGGTATCCAGCTTGTCGCGCATCTCGTTGAAGCCCTTGATGTCCTCGTTGCGTAACAGTTGGTACAGGGGGTCCTGCTTGATGACGGGCTTGTTCATGACGGTATTTTCCTGTTGCTTTCGCGACCGGCGGCAGAATACTGGCTTTGGGTCGCTTTAGCCAGCGCACCGCCAAAGCTTAGTCAAAATCCTGCCGGCGGGTTCAATTTTTGCCGGTATCCCGGAAGACGTCGGGGTCCAGGCCGGGCCACGACCAGGTCGGGCCGCGCCAGGTCGGGCCGCGCCAGGCCGGGCCGCGCCAGGCCGGGCCGAGTTGAGTTGAGCCGCCACAGGAAACCACGTTACCATTTCGTGCTTTAGGGTTAATTTTCATTGCGCCCCCAGGCCGAAGTGCGCCGGGAACGCCAGGGACAAACCGGTACCACGATACTTATGCACCGCAGATATTCCAGGCGACGGACAGCTTGGCCCAGGGCACTGGCGCTTGGCGTGGTGATCACCCTGCAGTTTGTTGCCCCTGTTCTGGCTGACGGCGTGGATGCCCTGAACCCGTCAATTACCCGTACCGAAAGAGATTTTAAAGTGCTGGCCGGAGCCGACAGCGAGCAGTCCGGCGTGCCCGGGATTACGCTGGACAAGGCCGGGGTCGCCCTGCTGGCGGTGGATACCCGCGGTGCCGCGCTGGGCGGCGACCGGTATCTGAGTTACGAAGTCCAGTTCGACACCGGCATCACGCAGATCGAGGTGATCTGGCAGGCAGCGGACAGCAAACAGTATCGCTACCTGGCCCTGCCCTACCGCGGGCCGGGACTCTACCGGCAGGACCTGGCCGGCGTGGCGGACTGGCCGCGGCAGTCTCCCACCCTGGTGCTCAAGATCACCGGTGTTCCCTTCGGCCGTATCGGGCTGTCCCGGCTGGCGATACAGCCTGTCGGCGGGTGGCAGGAAGCGCGATTCCGTGCCCGGCAGTGGCTGCGGGAACGGGGCTGGTCCCAGGGTTCGATCAACCTGGCTTACAACTACACATACGACACAGGATGGCCGCCACTGGTGCCTGCGCTCGGCGGCCTGGCCCTGTTGGCGGGCCTGGGGGGCGCCGCGGTCTGGCGGGATCGGGGCCGGGCGCTGCGCTGGGGAGTCGGCGTTTTTCTGCTGGCTTGGCTGGCGGCGGACAGCGCCTGGCTGGTGCTGCAGGGCAGCCGTGCGATGCACACCGCCGAGCGCTTCGGGGGACTGGGACCGAAACAGGCACTGAAGGTCAGTGACGATGCCTGGTTGGTAGACCTGGCGGCCGGCATTCGCGCGCAGGTGGGTGACCGGGGGGAACGCATATTTGTTGCTTCGAGCGGGGATTACCGGGGCATGAGGACCGCCTATTACCTGTACCCCCACAACGTGCACTGGCAGCGCCACGGTCCCGAATTGCCGGATGCCGGGCTGCTTCGCCCGGGCGACCTGATTGTTGCGGTCAGGCCCACGGCCCTGGCCTTCGACCCGGAAGAGGCGACGCTCTCGGCACCGGGCTACCCGGCGGTGCGGGTGGCGCTGCTGCTGGAAAGCCCGGCCGGGGCGCTGTACCGGGTGCTGCCGTGACCGTCCTCGCTCCACTCTTGTCGCTGCTGGTTCAGGTGGTGCCCGGCGTCCTGCTCGCAAGTTGCCTGGTGCCCGCCAGTGGGCCCGCCCGGTTGACCCGGGTGGCCGGTTACGGCCTGCTGCTGGGCCTGCTGGGCAGCGCCCTGACCCTGGTGGTACTGGATTGGGCGGGCGTGACCCTGGGGCCCCTGGTGTTGTCCCTGGGCCACGCACTGCTGGTGGGCCTGTTGCTGTGGCCGGCGCGATGGCTCAAGCAGCGCAGCGCTCCCGTGCCGGCGGAACCCCCGTTTCACTGGTCGGCCGCCTCGGCTTGGCTGGCTGCGGTTTGTCTCGGCCTGCTCGGCCTCCACGCCGCCTTTATCCTCACTGAGGTGTTGCTGCGGCCGCTCTATCCCTGGGACGCCACCAGTGCCTGGGCGACCAAGGCCCGGGTCTGGTTCGAGTTCCGCTCCCTGGTCGATTTTATCCCGCGCGAGGACTGGCTGCAGGCGGCCGATATGCAACTGTTTACCGATCACCGGCCGGAATACCCGATCCTGACGCCACTGCTGCAGACCTGGACCACCATATTCCTGGGGGCACGGGACCCCCGCTTGATGAACATTGACTGGCCGCTGTTGTGGGCCGCCCTGGGCCTGATCTTTTACGGCCAGGCCCGGGCCGTGGGTGCCAGACCCCCGGTGGCCCTGGTATTTACCTACTTCCTGCTGTCCATGCCCCTGGTCAATACCCACGCCGCCCTGGCAGGCTACGCGGACCTGTTCATGGCGGCGGTGTTCCTGGCCGCCCTGCTGGCCTTCTACCGCTGGGCCGTGGACGGCGAGACCTGGCAGGGTGCGATGGCCGCGCTGCTGGTGCTCACCTGCCCCCTGGTCAAGAACGAGGGACTGTACTGGGCCGCGGCCTTCCTGCCCGGGCTCCTGTATGCCCGGCTGCCGGTCCTGACGGCCACCGCGGCATCGGCCGGTGCCGCGCTGCTGGTGCTGCTCGCCCTGTGGCTGGTTCCCGAGGACCTGGTGGTCGCGGGGCATTCACTGGCGGCGCTGGACCTGCACTACCGCCCCGGCGCTGTGTTGGCCATGCTGAAGAGCCTGGCCTGGTTCGAGAACTGGCATTTGCTGTTTTATGGCCTGGTAGCGCTGGCCTTTCTGTCCCTGCTGACCAGGCAGTTCGAGGCGCAGGTGCTGCCGGTGACGGTCATTCTCGGGGGGGTGGCGGTGCTGCTGGTCATTCTGTTCGGGTTCACCGGCTATGCCGCGGGCAGTATCGGTTTCACCGCGGTCAGCCGGATCAGTTTTCCCCTGGCGACGGGGCTGGTCTTCCTCGCCCTGTTACTATACCTGCCGGTTGACCGCGCCGTCAGGAACGATACGCGGGGCGCGGCAACGGCAGTCTAGCCGGAGAACCACAGTGTCCGAGACCACCCGCCAGGGCTTTCTATTGACCCGCCACTGGCGCGACACGCGCCAGGGGCTGGAACTGGAATACTGGTTTGTCACCGCGACCGGGCCTGTGCAGGTGCAGGTGCAGGGTGAGCGCAGCGTATTCTTCATTCCGCGGGCAGACCTGGAATCGGCGCGTACCGTACTGCAGCGGTTCCCCGCCGCGGCGGTGAGAGAGCTGCCGCTGCGCGATTTTCGGCTGCAGCCCCTGGCGGCGCTGTACTTCGACAGCTACCGGCAGTCCCGGCGCTGCGCCGACGAGCTGCGGCAGCTCGGGCTGGACCCGCTGGAATCCGATATCAACCCCGCCGACCGCTACCTGATGGAACGCTATATTGCGGGTGGGGCCGAACTGCGTGGCGAATTGCAGCCTCGAAATGGTCACGGCGCCATGATCAACCCGGGCTTGCGAAGCGCGGCGGTCCAGCCGCCCCTGAAGGTGGTCTCCCTGGATATCGAGACCGCGCTGGAGGGTTTGCAACTCTACTCCATTGCCGTGCATGCCCGGGGTCCCGCAGGGGAACAGCGCCTGGTCTTTATGCTGGGCGAGGGCGCGAGCCAGCCGTGGTGCCGCGCTTACTCCGACCAGCAGGCCGTGCTGGAGGCCTTCATGGACTGGCTGGCCGACTACGACCCGGACATCCTGATCGGCTGGAATGTGGTCAACTTCGATCTCTGGTACCTGCAGCGGCTGGCAGAGCGCCTGCAGCTGCGCCTCACCCTGGGCCGGGCGCGGGGGGAAGTCCATTGGCGCACGCTGGACGAGGAGGGCGAAAGGCGTACCGCGCAACTTCCCGGGCGGGTGGTGCTGGACGGCATCGAACTGCTGCGGGCGGCCTTTTACCGCTTCGAGAGTTTTTCCCTGGAGAATGTCTCCCGGGAACTGCTGGGCGAGGGCAAGTTGCTGGCCGGGGGCGATCGCGGCCTGGAGATCACCCGGTTGTTCCTCGAGGATAAGACCCGCCTGGCACAATACAACCTGCGCGACTGTGAACTGGTGTCCGAGATATTCGAGCAGACGGCGCTGCTTGAGTTTGCCCTGGCGCGCAGCGCCATGACCGGCCTCAACCTGGACCGGCTGGGCGGCTCGGTGGCTTCCTTCGACAACCTGTACCTGCCCCGCCTGCACCGCGCCGGGTATATCGCCCCCAACGCCAGCGAGGCGCAGATCGCCAGCCCCGGCGGTTTCGTGCTGGACTCCCGGCCCGGCCTCTACGAGCATGTGCTGGTACTGGACTTCAAGAGCCTGTACCCGAGCATCATCCGCACCTTCTGTATCGACCCGCTGGGACTGGCCCTGGGCGTCAGCGGCGAACTCGATGAGGCGGCCACGGTGGCGGGTTACCTGGAGGCGCGTTTTGCCCGGGAGGGACATATCCTGCCGGGCCTGATCGAACAGCTGTGGCAGCAGCGGGACCAGGCCAAGGCCCACGACAATACCCCCCTGTCGCAGGCGATCAAGATCATCATGAACTCCTTCTACGGCGTGCTGGGCAGCCCCGGCTGCCGCTTCTTCGATGCGCGGCTGGCCAGTTCCATCACCCTCCGGGGACACGAAATTCTGCAGCGCACCCGGGACCGCATCGAGGAGTTGGGCTACCGGGTGATCTATGGCGACACGGACTCGGTGTTCGTGTGGGTAACGGGTGCCGCCGACAGCGAGGCCGCCCAAGCCGCAGGGCGCGAACTGCAGCGGGAGCTGAACGACTGGTGGAGCCGCCGGGTGGCGGAAGAGCACGGCCTGGCCAGTGTGCTGGAACTGGAATTCGAAACGCACTACCGGCGTTTCCTGATGCCCACGGTGCGCGGCTCCGACAAGGGCAGCAAGAAGCGCTACGCCGGTCTGGTGAGTACCCCGGGGGGCGAGAAACTGGTGTTCAAGGGGCTGGAAAACGTGCGGACCGACTGGACCCGGCTGGCCCGGGAGTTCCAGGAGGAACTTTACGGGCGGGTGTTTCACGACCAGTCCTACGACAGCTACGTTCGCTCCGTGACGGCGGCGGTCCTGGCGGGGGAACTGGACGAGAAACTGGTCTACCGCAAACGCCTGCGGCGCCGCTTACAGGATTACCAGCGCAACGTGCCGCCCCACGTGCAGGCGGCGAGGCGTTACGCCGAACGAGGTCTGCCGGAGCCGCGGCGGGGCAGTTGGGTGGAGTACGTGATCACGACCGCCGGCGCCGAGCCCGCGGCCGCACCCCGGTCCGGACTGGATTACCAGCATTACGTCGACCGCCAGCTGGAGCCCGTCGCCGACGGCATCCTGCACCTGCTGGGAACCTCTTTTCGCGCCCTGGTGGATCGCCAGTACGACCTGTTCTGATCGCGGTCCCGTGCCCCGCGGGGGCCGGGATCAATCCCCGAAGAACTCCTGCCGCAGGCGACCGTATTCCGGCATCGGCAGGCGCGGGCCGTAGTTGGCCACGATCTTGCCCGCGGCCAGGCTGGCAAAACGGCCGGCAGTGGGGAAATCCTCGCCGCGGGTGATGGCATACAGAAAGGCGCCCGCGTACATGTCGCCGGCGCCGTTGCTGTCCACTGCCTGGACCTGGTGCGGCGGGATGTGGGACAGTTCCTGGCCGTCGAAAACCAGGGCGCCGTCGGCGCCGCGGGTGATCACGAACTGCCGTGCCACTGTCTTCAGTTGCTCCATGGCCAGGTCCAGGTCCTCTGTCTGGGCCCAGCCCTTGGCCTCGGCCTCGTTGCAGAAAACCAGGTCCAGGCCGTCGCCGATAATCTGCTGCATACCCTCGCGGAAGAATTCCACCATGCCCGGGTCGGAGAAGCTGAGTGCAGTTTTTACCCCGTGCTGCTCCGCCAGTTCCCGGGCTTTCACCGCAGCGTCCAGGCCGGTCGGTGAGGTCACCAGGTAGCCCTCGATATACAGATACTCGGAGGCGGCGATGGCCTGAGAATCCAGTTCGCGGATCGACAGGGTCTCGCTGATACCCAGGTAGGTGTTCATGCTGCGCTCGGCGTCCGGTGAAATCAGGACCAGGCACTTGCCGGTGGTGCCGCGGTCGCGGCCGTTGCCCAGCGGGTGGTCGACCCCCGCCGCTTCCAGGTCGGCCAGGTAGATGTTGCCGTCCTCGTCGTCGGCCACCTTGCAGGACATGAACGTGGGGCCGCCGAACAGGGCCGAGGCGATCATAGAGTTGCCGGCGCTGCCGCCGCTGGCGTGGTTGGCCTTCACCAGGTGCCCCTCCAGGTGCGTCAGCAACTCGCCCTGGCGGCGCTCGTCCACCAGGGTCATCATGCCCTTGTCCACGCCCATGGACTGGAGTTCGCTGTCCTCCACCTTGATCTCGGTATCCACCAGGGCCGCCCCGATCCCGTAAACCTTGTACTTTTTCATACCGCTCGTGTCCCGGTTCAAACAGCGGGCTATTATCCTGATCCGGCCGTGAATTGAAAGCGGCCAGGAACCCGGCCCCTGGTGTACACTGCGGGCCCATGTCGAAACGCCGCAACAAACCCTGGTTCCGCAAACTGCTGTTCAAGCTGGGCCTGGTCCTCCTTACCCTGGTGGTCATGGGCCTGGTGTACCTCGACGCCCGAATCACAGCCACGTTCACCGACAAGATGTGGGAACTTCCCGCCAAGGTCTACGCCCGGCCGCTGGAGTTGTTCGAAGGTTTGCAACTGGAAGCTGCGGACCTGGCCTATGAACTCGAGATTCTGGGTTATCGCGCCGTGTCGATACCCCGCAGCCCGGGCCAGGTGAGCCGGCGCGGCGATCGCTTCGATATCCACACCCGCGGTTTCGAGTTCCCGGGTGAGCGGGAACCGGCGCGCCGGGTCGAATTGACCATCCGCAACGGGCGGGTCAGCCGGCTGGCCCAGTCCGGCAGCGATGTCGGCCTGATGCGCCTGGACCCGGTGCAGATCGGCGGTATCTACCCTACCCATGGCGAAGACCGTATCCTGGTGCGCCTGGACGACGTGCCGGAGACCCTGCGCGAGGGGCTGCTGGCGGTCGAGGACCAGGATTTCTACCGCCACTGGGGCTTCTCCATCTCCGGCATCCTGCGCGCCCTGTGGAGCAATGTGCGCTCCGGGCACGTGGTCGCGGGGGGCAGCACCATCACCCAGCAACTGGTCAAGAACTACTACCTGTCGCCCGAGCGCACCCTGGGCCGGAAACTGACGGAACTGGTCATGGCGGTGCTGCTGGAGCTGCACTACTCCAAGGAGCAGATTCTCGAGAGCTACCTCAACGAGGTCTACCTGGGCCAGGAGGGACCGCGCGCCATTCACGGCTTCGCCCTGGCTGCGCGCCATTATTTCGACACCCCGCTGGAACAGCTCGGCCTGCACCAGCAGGCCCTGCTGGTGGGCATGATCAAGGGCCCGTCCCTGTACAATCCGCTGCGCAACCCGGAGCGCGCCCTGGAGCGGCGCAACCTGGTGCTGTCGCTGATGGTGACCCAGGGGGTGATCTCCGAGGAACACGCTGCCGTCGCCCGCGCCATGCCCCTGGGGCTGAACGCCCAACGCCGCGTTCGCGGCAGTTTTCCGGCCTATCTCGACCTGGTGCGGCGGCAGTTGCGGGAGGAGTACCGCCAGGAGGACCTCGCCACCCTGGGTCTCAGTATCTTCACCGCCTTTGACCCCCTGTTGCAGCGCCGGGTGGAAGCCAGCACGAGCACCGTGATGGGGCAACTGGACAAGGCCGGAGCGCTGGAGACCGCCACGGTCGTCACGCGCTTCGACACCGGCGAGGTAGCGGCCCTGGTCGGGGGGCGCAAGCCGCGTTACGCCGGGTTCAACCGCGCCCTGGATGCCCGCCGGCCGGTCGGCTCGCTATTGAAACCCGCGGTCTACCTGGCTGCCCTGGAACGACCCGACCGGTATTCGCTGGCCACGCCGCTGCAGGACACGCCCCTGGTGGTGCCGGTGCCGGGTAGCCAGGACTGGGAGCCGCGCAACTTCGACCGGCAGGCTCACGGCGAGGTGCTGCTGGGCCAGGCCCTGGCCCATTCCTACAACCTGGCCAGCGCGCGCCTGGGGCTGGAACTCGGGCTGGAGCAGGTCATCGACATGTTGCGTCGGCTGGGGGTGGAGGGGCCGCTGCCAGAGGTGCCGGCCCTGACCCTGGGCGCGGGGGAATACTCGCCCATGGCCATGGCAGCGATGTACCAGGCGATCGCTGCCGGCGGGTTCCGCATGCCGCTGCGCAGTATCCGTGACATCGTCGATGCCCGCGGCCGGCCGCTGCGGCGGTACCCGCTGGAATACGACCGCACGGTCTCGCTGCAGGCCACCCACCTGTTGCACTATGCCCTGCGGGCGGTGGTCCGGGAGGGCACCGGGCGCGGCGTATACCGCTACCTGCCGCAGGAGTTTCACGTGGCGGGCAAGACCGGCACCACCAATGACGGCCGGGACTCATGGTTTGCCGGCTTCTCCGGTGATTTGCTGGCGGTGACCTGGATAGGGCGGGACGACAACGGCGAAACCGGGCTGACCGGTTCCAGCGGCGCCCTGAAACTCTGGGCCCATTTCATGGCCAGCGCCAGCGACAAGCCGCTGGCCTACCGCATGCCGGAGGGAATCGAGCCCGGGTGGATCGATGACCGCAACGGTTATCTCACCGGTAAGGGCTGCCCCCACGCCCGTATGTTACCCTTTATCAAGGGCTCGGAGCCCCGGCAGCGGACCAGCTGTTCGCCGCGTAATTCCACCCTGAAGGACTGGTTCGAGTCCCTGTTCAAGTGAGTATCGAATGCAAACGGGTTTGTTTTTTCAACGTCTGGCCCTGATCACCCTGACCGGGGTGCTGTCGGCCTGCTCCATCTACAGCCTGCCAGGGCAGAAACCGGCCCCGGTCGAGGAACCGGTCTACACCGAGCCGGGGGCCGCGAGCCGGACCGAGCCGCCGGGCCCCGGGCAGCCGGCCACCCCCATCGATACCGGCGGGGTCCGGTCGGACGACGACCACGGCGTTGCCTACAGCGCCCTGTTGCAGCGGGCGGAGCAGGCTGCCGGGGCCGGGGACTACGACACCGCCCTGGCGCTGCTGGAGCGCGCCCAGCGGATCGACCCGGACAGCGCCGCGATTTACCTGGCAATGGCGGAGACGCACTGTGCCCGGGGGGACCGGGTACAGTGCCGGGCGACTGCTGAACGCGGCCTGCTGTACTGCACCGGGCGGCGCCAGTGCCAGCAGTTGTCCGATTACGCCGGGCAGTAGGCTACTGCACTGCCCGGTTGGACTGCTGCAGCATCTCGCGAATCCGCTCCTTGAACTCCTCCGGCGACAGACCCCGCGGGGGCACCAGCTCCGAGCCGTTGGGGCGCACGGTACGGAATCCGGCGGCCACGCCGCGGCTGATTCCGGTCGCGCCGTCCTCTTTGCGGGCGGCCTCGACCGACGTGACCAGTTCGCCGTTGCCCGCCTTGACCTGGTTGGCCGCGTCGATCACGAAATGTCCCTGGGACCAGCCGTACAGGGGATTGGCCAGCGGGTGGCGGGTGGTCTCCACGAAATAGATCCCCTGTTCACCGGCTTGCGGAATGGGCACTCCGGTGGACATGCCGAGATCACCGACCTGTCCGCCGCTGAATCGCAGGCGCAGGCCGTTGCCGGGGGTCTCACCCTTCAAGACCTCCACGACATTGAAATCCACCCAGGTGAAGATGCGGCCGTTGGCGGCCCGCCAGGATTCCGTGTGGACCACCTCGCCCTGGAAGATCAGCTCGGACTCACTCACCAGTTCGGTACTGGCAATCCGCGCCACGGTGGTGGCCTGGAGCGTGCCGGGCAGCCCCCCGAGGGCCAACACCACGATCAGGGTCCCTGTGAAGGCGGCTCGATTCACACTGGTCATGATGAATCCCCCCGATTGACCACGGAGCCGGCGACGGGTTTGCTCAGACCGCCGCAGCCCAGGTCGCTGCAGGCCCGCGCCCGGTAATAGTAGGTCTGGCCGAATTCCACGTCGCGGTCGGTGTACAGATTGGTGTCGCTGTCACCCACCGTGCGGTAACCTCCGGAACGGGTCAGAGATCGGCGCACCTGGTAGAAACTCGCGTTGCGCACCGGGTTCCAGCTGAACTCGACCCGATCGTCGAAGTCGCCCTGGCTCGCACTGGGCTGACCCGGTTTGTCAAAGCGGGCCTTGCCGTCGTCGCGGTTGCTCCAGTCACTGCAGCCCACCTCGTTGCAGGCCTTGACCTGGTACTGGTAGGGCACCAGGGGAATGGCCTCCCGGTCCACGTAGACGTTGTCACTGCTGTCCCCGAGCGGGCCCCAGGGACCACCCTGTTCCCGGCGCCGGACGCGGTAACGATCGGCTCCCGGGCTGACCTGCCAGCTCACCTTCACCTTGTTCTTCAGGCGCTTGTCAGTAGCGCGCAGGGCAGGGGGTACACCCGGTGGCACGGCGCGTTCGGTGAATCGCGCTATCACCGTATGGGCGCCACTGAGGGGTGGCAGGCTGCAGCGAAGTTCGGTGCTGCAGCTGGCGCCGCTGGCCCAGCCCAGGAAATCCTGGCCCGGCGCGGGAATCGCAGTGAGATCGAGCCGAAGGTCCTGCTGCAGTTGGGTGACGCACTGGTCGGCGCAATCGAGGGCGTCCTCGTTGCCGGGCCGGTTCAGGTCTACCGCCTCCACCAGCGTGCCTGCAACGCGCGGCCTCACGTCGATGTAGCCGAAGCCCTCCACTTCCAGGTTCAGGGGAAAAGTGGCATCCAGGCCATAGCGGCCCCCTTCGACCAGTGCATCCACGTCGTCGCGGATCGGCACGACGGCGTCATTGGTAAATGCGTACATGATGGAGTCCCGGATATCGGAGTGATCCAGGCCGTAGGCGTGGCCGATCTCGTGCACCGCCACCCGGCGAAAGTCCAGTGCCACTCGTTCCGGGCCGTCGTACACGTCCCAGTTCAGGTTGCTGTTGAACAGTATGTCCGCTTCCACCAGGTCATTGTTGCCGGTAAACCAGTAGTAGGTGATGGCGAGGGTACCCTTGCTCCAGGGGCCATCGCATTCCCGCGCCGACCACCAGGCCCCGTTCCGGTCGTCAATATTGCAGCTCATGCTGGTGCCGCTCAGGTCATAGTTGATCCCGATGCGGGCCGCTGTGTCGTGCCAGCGAGCGATGGCCTCTTCGAAGGCGGTCTCCCAGGGCTGGTCCAGGTCGCCGATGTGGAAGAGCGCCGACCCGGTCGGCCAGGTCTGGAGCACGGGCCGGTAGGCTGCGCTCTGGTGCACCAGACCGGCACCCGTTATCAGGCCCAGGGTGACCAGGCAGGCTTTGCTCAGCCGGCGCATATCACCCCGCCTGAGGCCCGTGCCGGCCGGTATTGGTTGTTACAGTGCAGTTCAAAGCCGTGGTCATTGGGGCGGAACTCCAGGTGCTGGTTAATACAGGTCGGGACCTCGCCCGCCGAATGACTGACAAATATGACCTGGGTATCGCTGTGTGCCGCGATGTGGTCGATTGCCGCCAGTAACAAGCTGCGGTGGTGGCCGTCCAGTCCCAGGGATGGCTCGTCCAACAGCAGGATCAGGGGGGATTTTACCATGGCCCGGGCCAGCAGGACCATGCGCTGCAAACCGAAGGACAGGGCGTCAAAGCTTTCGCCTGCCAGGTCAGACAGCCCCAGGGCGGCAAGCCACTGCAGGGCGGCCGCTTTCTGCTGGTCGCCCCAGTCATCGTACAGGCCCACCGTGTCGAAAAATCCCGATACCACCACCTCCAGGACGCGCATGCCGCGCACCCAGTTGAGATGTAACAGGGTGTCCAGCTGGCCGTACTTCTGTTTGATGTCCCACACCGACTCGCCACTCCCGCGGCGCAGCCCGAACAGGTCGATAGCCTGTCCGTAGGCCTTGTGATTATCGCCGGTCACCAGGCTGAGCAGGGTCGATTTACCGCAGCCGTTGGGTCCTGAGACCAGGCAGTGCTGGCCGCGCCGGAACTCCCAGTTCACATCCTGCAATACCCGGTGTTCGCCATAGGTCACCGATACCTGCTGCATGCGGATCAGGGGCTGCCCGGGGTCGATGCGGTAGGGGCGGGGCAGCGGCGCGGGCACTGAGTCGAACGGCGTGACCGGCGGGCTCATCAGGGCCTTGACGGCAGGGTCGTCGAGGACCGCCGCGCGTGGCCCGGCCCTGAGGACCCGGCCCTGGTCCAGGGCCAGCACGTGACTCACCTGGCTGGGAATGTCCTCCGCCTGGCGGCACAGCAGCAACACGCGCTGGCCGGAATCCAGCAGCTCCGCCAGCACGGTCCTCATTTCCCGTTGGCTGGCGCGATCCAGGCCATCCAGGGGATTGTCCAGCACCAGCAGCGCCGGATAAGAGAGAATTGCTTTCACCAGCAGGGTTTTGCGGGTTTCCCCGGTGGAGATATAGCGCAGGCCACGCTGCAGTATATGCTCCATGTCGAGGCGTCGGGTCCAGTCCTGAAACGCCTGGTCCGGCTCCCGGTTACCCAGGATCACCCGCCACACCGGGGTGCCGGGGTCCGAGGCATCCTTGCGGAACTCCGAGTCATCGAGTTTGCGATCGCGGTCGCACAGGGCCTTCTGCTGCTCGAAACACACGTAGGCCACGCCCTCAGCCGCCAGTGTGCCGGACCGCCCGAAGTCGCCTGAAAAGTGACTGGCCTGGCCGCTCAGGACCCGCGCCAGGCTGGTCTTGCCGCTGCCGTTGGGACCCAGGCAGGCCCACTGCTGGTCACGCTCGAATCGCCAGTGTACGTCGCGCAAGGCCGGCAGGGCCCGGTAGACCAGGCTGACGCCATCCAGGGCCAGCAGTGTACTGTCATCCATCTCGATTCCATCGGCAGGGCGCATGAAACTTGTCAGTACCGGGCACCGGTGGCTTAATGCCTCTGGTTGCTTCCGCTATGGCCCTGCTCTTGTCTATTTCCCTGTTACAGTTGATTGAAGACCGCCTCGGCGATCACAGTCCCGACCGCAAGCGACTGCGCCGGTTTCGCAAGCGTGCCGCGGTGGCCATGATCCTGCAGGTACGGGAGGGTGAGCTGCACATTCTAATGATCAAACGCGCCGAACGCGATGGTGATCGCTGGTCCGGGCAGATGGCCTTTCCCGGCGGCCGTATGGAACCGGAAGACGCCAACGGCTACGAGACGGCGCGGCGGGAGACGCTGGAGGAGACCGGGCTTGACCTCGGTCCCCGTGACAGCTGCGTGGGTCGCCTGTCGGAGATCAGCGCCCGACCCAACTGGGGCGCGCTGGGGATGATCGTCACCCCCTTTGTGTACCGCCTGCACCGCGAGGTCACTTTCGAGCCCAATGAGGAGGTGGACGAGGTCGTCTGGGTACCGCTGGAGTTCCTGCTGGATACCGACAACCGGGTGGAAATGACCTGGAGTTACCGCGGCCTGAGTATGACCGTGCCCTGCTATCACTTCGGCAAGCGCACGATCTGGGGCTTGTCATTGATGATGCTGGATGAATTGATGGACCTGGTGGAAGGCCAGAACCCGGCACGCCAGCTGTACCGGCGGCGTTAGTTCACTGGTTCTCGAGTGGCTCGTCACCGCGCGGCTCGATTGGCTCGTCACCGCGCAGGAAGGCGCGGGTATCCAGCATCATATCCCGCAGGGCAGGATCTTCCCGGCTGGCCTCGGCCAGCGCCGCGGCATCGATATTTCCCGCCACGAATTCGGCCACCAGATCCAGCAGTACCGGGGTCATTTTCGGGTCGCGCTCCCAGCGCGGCGCGTTGACCAGGTTGCCGGTTACCAGGTTTTCAGACTGGCTCAGCCAGTAGCCGCCACAGCTGGACAGGCTGTAGTCGCCGATACGGCCGTAGCTGATATTCGGCGTATGCGGGTTGAAGCCCCCGGGAACATCGGTGTCGATACGGTCCAGCGCCAGCACCCACTGGCTGCCCGGGGGAAACAGCGCCGGCTCCGGGCGGCAGTAATCCCCGGTCTTCAGCCATACGCGCACGGTATCGCCGTTGACCTTGCCGCGCAGGATCCGGTCCGGCCACAGGTCGATGGAGTTGCCCCTGGCGTGCACGACCGTGGCGCTGATGACCAGCTGGGTGTTTCCCTGGACCTCCGCGAAAGAACCCTGCCACAGGCATTCACACTCAGCCGCGGCGAATTGTGCGATCGCGACTCCCAGGATGCCTGTCAGCAGGCGTATCAGCATGGCCCTATTGCAGGGCCCTGGCCGCTGCCATGGCGAAGTAGGTGAGGATGCCGTCGCAACCGGCCCGCTTGAAAGCGGCCAGTGACTCCAGCATCACGCTGTCGGCATCCAGCCAGCCGTTTTCGAAGGCCGCCATGTGCATGGCGTACTCGCCGCTCACCTGGTAGGCGAAGGTTGGCACCTGCAGCTCGGACTTTATCCGCTGCACGATATCCAGGTAGGGCATGCCCGGCTTGACCATGATCATGTCGGCGCCCTCCGCCAGGTCCAGGGCGCACTCATGCAGGGCCTCGTCGCTGTTGGCGGGGTCCATCTGGTAGCTGAACTTGTTGCCGCCCTGGATATTGCCCGCGGAGCCCACGGCGTCGCGGAACGGACCGTAGTAGGCGGAGGCGTACTTGGCGGCGTAGGACAGGATCAGGGTATTGACCTGTCCCGCGGACTCCAGTGCCTGGCGGATGGCGCCGATGCGGCCGTCCATCATGTCCGAGGGGGCGACCACGTCGGCCCCGGCCTCGGCGTGTGACAGCGCCTGCCTGACCAGTACCTCGGTGGTGACATCGTTCAACACGTAGCCGGCCTCGTCGATGATGCCGTCCTGGCCGTGCGTGGTGAAGGGGTCCAGCGCCACGTCCGTTATGACGCCCAGTTCCGGCACTGCGTCCTTGAGAGTGCGCACGGCGCGCTGGACCAGGGCGTCCGGGTTCGAGGCCTCTTCCGCCAGCAGGCTCTTGCGCTCTGCCGGGACCACCGGGAACAGGGCGATGGCGGGAATGCCCAGGGCGTGGATGTCACGGGCCTGTTCCACCAGCAGATCGACGCTGAGCCGCTCGATACCGGGCATGGAGGGAACTTTTTCTCTGTTCCCGGAGCCCTCCAGAACAAATACCGGGAATATCAGGTCAGCCGGTGTCAGTGTGCTCTCGCGCACCAGGCGACGGGAAAACTCCGTGGCCCGGAGGCGTCGCATGCGGGTGCCGGGAAAAGGGCCGCGCTGGGTACTGAAGGCCATAGGGACTCCCCCGTATTAAAGGCTGGCGAAGGCGGTCCGGGCCGCCGCGATGGTTTGCTCGATATCTTCCGCGCTGTGGGCGCTGGACATAAAGCCCGCCTCATAAGAGGCCGGAGCCAGGTAGACCCCCTGTTGCAGCATGCTGTGGAAGAACCGGTTGAAGGCTGCCGTGTCGCAGGCCATCACCTGGCTGTAGTTGGTCACGCTGGATTCCGAGGTAAAAAACCCACCGAACATGGTGCCCGCGTGGTTGGTGGTGAAGGGCACGCCGGCCGCGTCGGCGGCCGCCTGCAGCCCCACTGCCAGTGCGGTGGTGTGGTCGAACAGGGGCGGGTAGAACCCCGGGCGGGAAATGATATCCAGCGTGGCCAGTCCGGCGGCCATGGCCAGCGGGTTGCCGGACAGGGTGCCCGCCTGGTACACCGGGCCCAGCGGAGCGATGTGCTCCATGATCTCGCGCTTGCCGCCGAAAGCGCCTACCGGCATGCCGCCGCCCAGCACCTTGCCCAGGGTGGTCAGGTCGGCTTCCACCCCGTAGTGTCCCTGGGCGCCCTGCAGACCGAAGCGAAAGCCGGTCATCACCTCGTCGATGATCAACACGGCGCCGCTGGCATCGCAGACCTCGCGCAGGGCCTCAAGAAATCCCGGCACGGGCGGCACGCAGTTCATGTTGCCCGCCACTGGCTCCAGTATGACGCAGGCGATCTGCTCGCCCTGGTCGGCAAAGGCCTGGCGGACCCCGTCGCTGTCGTTGTAGGTCAGGGTCAGGGTGTGGTTGGCCAGGGCCGCCGGCACTCCTGGCGAGGAGGGCACGCCAAGGGTCAGGGCGCCCGAGCCGGCCTTGACCAGCAGGGAATCAGAGTGGCCGTGATAACAGCCCTCGAACTTGACGATGGTATCGCGCCCGGTGAAGCCGCGCGCCAGGCGTATGGCGCTCATGGTCGCCTCGGTACCGGAATTGACCATCCGTACCAGGTCCATGCCTGGCATGATCTCGCACACCCGGTCCGCCAGGGCCGTTTCCAGCGCTGTCGGGGCACCAAAACTGAGGCCCTTCTCGGCCTGTTTTGTCACGGCCTCCCGGACTTCAGGATGATTGTGGCCCATGATCATGGGCCCCCATGACAACACGTAATCGATGTAGCGCTGTCCCTCGGCGTCGTAGACGTAGGCGCCGTCACTGCGTTCGATGAAGACCGGTGTGCCGCCCACGGCCTTGAACGCCCGCACCGGGGAGTTCACTCCCCCGGGGATGTGTTGTCGGGCCTGCTCGAAAAGTTGCTCAGAGGTGGTCATGACGGGGCCTTGCACTGCTACCAGGGTTTGAGGACGGCAAGTATAACGATGGCGAACAAAAACACCACCGGGACCTCGTTGAAGAATCGGTAAAACACGTGGCTGTGCCGGTCGCTGTCCTCGTTGATCGCGTGGACATAGCGGCCGCACTGGATGTGGTAAAACAGGAGGAAGGCAACGCCGGCCAGTTTCAGCCACAGCCAGCGCGCCCCCAGGTAGTAGTCGGGATTCTGCAGGATCATCGCGATCCCCAGGCCGAAGGCGATGTACATGATGGGAGTGACGAAGCGGTACAGCTTGCGCGCCATCAGGGCCAGGGTACGCCGGGTCTCCGGCGTCTCGCTGGCGGCGTAGTAGACAAAGATGCGCGGCAGGTAAAACAGGCCGGCGAACCAGCAGACCACAAAAATAAGGTGAAAGGCCTTGAGCCAGAGCATGTAGAGTCCTCGACTAGGTTGTCACAGGTTCGACAGGGTGAATTTTTCCACGCTGTCCCGGGTAACGATGCCCTGCAGCACCGGTTTGCCGCCGGTACCGCGTCCGTACACGCAGACCGCCTCGGCCGTGTCGGCGCGCATGGTATCCATGGCCTGCCGCAGGGTGGCCTGAATCGGGACTCGCGACACGGTCCAGCGGCGGATGTCGGCGGCGGTCAGGTCGGCGGTCTCGTCGCTTTCGTCGCCCGGGTTGTCCTGCAGCCAGGTCGCCAGTTCCTTACCCTGCACCAGGTAGAGGTCCTCGTTATCCCGCTCAACCAGGCACCAGGTCGGGGGTGCCATGACCAGTGGCTGGGCCGCACTGCGATCCAGCGACGCGGGTATGCGGTTGACGCTGACCTCCATCCGGGTGGTGACATCGGTGCGGTGCAGCAACTGGTTCAGGGGGTCGTCGGGAACCTTGCGCTGCAGTTGTCGCAACACGGTCTGGTGCGCCGAGCGCTGCCTGAACAGGCCGCTGTTGATCAGGGTGGCGGTGACGATGGCCAGCAGGGCCGGCATGCCGATGCCGATGGTCCCGGTCAGTTCCATGGCGGCGAGGATGGCGGCGAGCGGGGCATTGAGCACCGCGCCCATGGTGGCGGCCATCCCGATGACCACGTACAGCGCGTGGTGTGACATGGCTGCGGGCTCCGGGGCCAGTGACTGACCGATGGTGGCAGCCAGGCCGCCGATACAGGCGCCGATCAACAGGTTGGGACCGATCAGGCCGATGGGCATGCCCACGCCACAACTGAAACTGGTCGCAAGCAGCTTGCAGACGACGATAGCAAGCAGCAACTCCAGGGCCAGTTCGTCCCGGATTGCGAGGTCCAGCGTATCGTAACCCACACCCAGAATCTCGGGTATCAGCACTGCCAGACCCCCGGTCAGCAGGCCGGCCAGGGTAAAACGTACCAGCACCGGCCAGCCCGACAACTGCGCGGCCTTTTTACTGATATAAATGAAGGCGGTTGCGGCGAGCCCGCAGGCGGCACCCAGCAGGAAAATCAGCGGTACTTCCCACAGGGAATTCAGTGACACTTCCGGCAGGTTGAACAGGCTGGTGCCGGAGTAGAAGGCCTGGCTGACCGCCGAGGCGGATACTGCTGCCAACATGACCGGCACAAATCCCGCCACGGTGTACTCGGCGACTATGACTTCCATCGCGAAAATGACGCCGGCCAGCGGGGTATTGAATGCGGCCGCAATGCCACCCGCAGTGCCGCAGGCAACCAGCACTCTCAGGCTGTTGTGAGGCAAACCCAGTCGCTGGCCCAGCAGGCTGTTGACGGCGCCACCCAGGTGCACACCGGGGCCTTCGCGACCGCCGGACTGGCCGGTGGCCAGCGCGAACACACCGCCGGCGAACTGCACCAGGGCGTTGCGCGCCGGCAGCACGCCATAGTGTGTATGCATCCGGCTCAGTACATGCACGATACCCGTTTCCCGGTCTTCACTCTTCAACGGACTGAACAGGGCGCCGAGCACCACGGCGCCGCCCAGGGGCAGGGTCACGCGCAGCCACAATGGCAGGGTTTCGAAGCTTTCCGCGCCGGAGACTCCCCACAGGCGACCCACCTGCACGAGGGCCTGTTCGAAGGCCAGCACCACCAGGCCCGAGGCCACGCCGCCCACGATACCCAACAGGGCATAGGCCAATACCGATTCGTAATTGGTCAGGCTGCGGCGGTATTTGCTCAGAAGTCGCTGCAAGCGGGGTGGCCATTGGCTGCAAAAGACTAATATTAACAGTTCTCTGGAGGTATATTCCTCTTATACTAGCGACCCTTGCGCCGGGCGCTTGCCCGGTGTCGCGTTGCCAGGCTGGAAAGGATACAGAGGACAGAACGGTGGTGAAGGTGGGTATCGTCGGTGGCACCGGCTACACGGGCGTGGAGTTGCTGCGGCTGCTGGCCCGGCATGAACAGGCCGAGGTCGTGGCCATTACCTCGCGGGCAGAGCAGGGCCGCCGGGTGGACGACCTGTATCCGAACCTGCGCGGTGTGTATGACCTGGCCTTTACCGAGCCCGATGTGGCGCTGCTGGCTGCCTGTGATATCGTGTTCTTCGCCACCCCGCACAACGTGGCGCTGCAGATGGTGCCGGAGTTGCTGGACGCGGGTGCTCGCATCGTCGACCTGTCGGCGGATTACCGGATTCGCGATGCGGGTCTCTGGTCGCGCTGGTACGGCGAGGAACACAGCAGCCCGGAATTGCTGGCGGAAGCGGTTTACGGTCTGCCCGAAGTGAACCGGGAGCGCATCGCCGGCGCGCGTCTGGTGGCCTGTCCCGGTTGTTACCCGACCTCGGTGCAGCTGGGATTCATTCCGCTGCTGGCCGGGGGACTGGTAGAGCCCAGGCGCCTGATTGCCAGTTCGGCCAGTGGCGTGAGTGGCGCCGGACGCCAGGCCAAGGTGGACAACCTGTTGACCGAGGTGGCGGACAGTTTCAAGGCCTACGGAGTGGCCGGTCACCGCCACCTGCCCGAGATCGAGCAGGGCCTGTCCGACGTGGCCGGGGAGACCTGCGAGGTCACTTTCGTTCCGCACCTGTTGCCGATAATACGCGGCATCCACTCGACCCTGTTCGCCGAATTACGCGGCGAACCCGGCGACCTGCAGGCACTGTACGAGGAATATTACCGGGACGAACCTTTTGTGGACGTCCTGCCCGCCGGGCTCTTTCCCCAGACGCGAACCGTCAAGGGGGCCAACCGCTGCCAGCTGGCCATAACCGTACCCCAGCAGCGCAATACCGTGGTGGTCATGGCCGTGATCGATAACCTCGTCAAGGGCGCCTCCGGCCAGGCCGTGCAGAACATGAACATCATGTTGGGCCTGCCGGAATCCCAGGGTCTTGACCAGGTGGGACTGCTGCCCTAGGGCCATGCCTGCGCAGCCTGATCGCCGGGAAGCCCTGTTGCGCCGCCGGCACGCGCTGGTCGCCACCGCGTCGGTGGTGGCGGCAGTGATGCTGGGCCTGGGCTTTTTCCTGGGCCAGGACGCCGCCTATAGTGGCATGGGACTGGATCCCGGGCACTACCGGGAGATGGAGGCCGCCCTGCCGGAAATGGCCGCCCGGCTGGAAGAAAAACAGGCGCAAATCGAGGTGCTCGAAGCGCGACGCCAGGTGGACCGCCAAGCGCTGGAAATGGTGCGGCGGGAGATCGCAGAGCAGAAGGAGCAGATTGCCGGTCTGGAGGAGGGCCTGCGCTTTTACCGCAGCCTCATGGCACCGGAGGAGATCGCCCAGGGGCTCAGCCTGCGGGAGCTGGAGCTGAAAGAACGTGGCGACCGCCGCTACGGATTCCGGATTGTGGCGCAGCAGGAGGCGCGCAAACACACCACCCTGCGGGGCAAGCTCTATGCCGAGGTGCGCGGCGTGCTGGACGGAGAGCGCGTCAGTTTCCCGTTGGCCGAGCTGTCCGAGGATCTGGAGGACAACGAGATCCCGCTGCGGTTTCGCTATTTCCAGCCGGTGGAGGGCGTCCTGGTGCTGCCGGCGGGATTTCAGCCGGAGAGTGTGTACGTGGTCGCCACCTCCACGACGCCGTCAAAAGCGGAGGTCAGCGAGCGTTACCCGTGGCGGCCGGACGGGCGGTACGGGGCGGCAGGCAACTGATTGCGCGTGGCGAGGGGTCGCAGTATAAAATTGACTAAATTGGTCGGAATTACGATAATCCCTCTTTGGTGTGTCAGGCGCACGGGCGCCATTCGGGTAAATTCATGTCGGTAGCAGAGTCCTTCAATCCCAGCAGTATCAATCTCTCGCCCCGGGCCGTGCAGAAGGTGCGTGACCTGGTGGCGGAGGACGGAAACACCGATCTCAAGCTGCGGGTGTATATCACCGGTGGCGGTTGTTCCGGCTTTCAGTACGGCTTTTCCTTCGATGAGGAGGTGGCCGAGGATGATACTGTGCTGGAATTTGGCGAGAACGTGACCGTGCTGGTGGATCCCATGAGCTTTCAGTATCTCGTGGGCTCCGAAGTCGATTACACCGAGGGCCTGGAAGGGTCGCGCTTCGTGATCAACAACCCGAATGCCACCACGACCTGCGGGTGTGGCGCCTCCTTCTCCATCTGATTACGTCCCGGCGGCCTGTCCCGGGTAAATTCCCCCCAGAATTCTCTCACCGGCAGCTCCGGTCACAGCTGGCGCGTTGCCTGCGAGGCCAGCCAGGGTGCGACTTGCGAGCCAGGCAAAGGCCGCCGCTTCCACCCAGTCCGGGTCCAGGCCCAGCACCGCACAGCTGTCCAATGTCAGCGCCGCCGGCAACCGGGCCCGGAGCCTGTCAGCCAGATCACTGTTATAGGCGCCACCGCCGCTGAGGTAAACCTCGTGTACCGTGAAGTCGTCAGATTCGATACCGGCAGCAATACTGCGCGCGGTCAGCTCCGCCAGGGTGGACTGGACGTCAGCCGCGGAAATCCCGGGGCAGGCCGCCAGGGCGCTCTCCAGCCAGGGCAGGTGGAAATCTTCCTTACCGGTGCTGCGCGGCCCGCGCCGGGTGAAATAGGGGTGACTTAACAGGCGCGCCAGGAGTTCCTCGTGTACCTGGCCGCTGGCTGCCCAGGCACCGTCGCGATCAAAGGGTTCGCCCCGGTGGCGCTGTATCCACTGATCCAGCAGGGTGTTGCCGGGGCCGGTGTCGAACCCGGCCACCAGGGTATCGCCCCTGAGCAGGCTGACGTTCGCTATGCCGCCGATGTTGACCACGGCCCGGTGGCGGCCGCTGCGCCCGAAGGCTGCCGCGTGGAACGCCGGTGCCAGCGGTGCGCCCTGGCCGCCCGCGGCCATGTCCCGCCGGCGGAAGTCTGCCACCGTGGTGATACCGGTGAATTCGGCGATGGTATTGGGGTCGCCGATCTGCACAGTAAAGCCCCGCTCTGCGTTGTCACCCGCCTCTGGCGGCCGATGGCGGATGGTCTGGCCGTGGCTGCCCAGTGCGACGACATCCTGCGGCTCCCGTTCGGCCTGTTGCAGGAGTGCCTGGGCTGCCCGGGCGAACAGAACGCCCAGGTCCCGGTCCAGCAGACCCATGCGCTCTATCTCGTCAGCACTGCTGTGGCTGATGGCGGCAATCGCCTGGCGGGTGGCTTCGGGTATGGGGTATTCAACAGTCGCTTCCAGCGCGACCTCATTGCCGTCAATGAACACCAGCGCGGCGTCGATGCCATCGACGCTGGTGCCCGACATCAGCCCGATGTAGAGCCCTGCTGTCACCGGCTCAGTCGCCGGTGCCGCTGTTGTCGTTGACCGCGCTCTGGTCCCGCAGGGCGACGAGCTCGTTGGCGGAGCCCAGTGTGGCTTCCCGGAAGCGGGGCATCTCCGCTGCTGCCAGTGCCTTGGCCTTGGGCAGCGACTTGTGAATCGTGCGCGGGTTGCGGTGCACGCCGTTAACCAGGAATTCGTAGTGCAGGTGCGGGCCGGTGGCGGCGCCTGTCGAACCCACGGTGCCGATGACCTGGCTTTGCGCCACGCGCTGGCCGGTCCTCACCTTGCGCTTGTTCAGGTGCAGGTACTTGGTGACGTATTGCTCGCCGTGCTGGATGAACACGTAGTTGCCGTTGGCCTTGCTGTAGCCGGCCTGGCTTACCCGGCCGTCACCGGCTGCGAAGACCGGGGTCCCCGTGGGGGCGGCGTAGTCCGTGCCGCGATGGGCGCGCACCGTGCCATAAATCGGGTGTTTGCGACGCAGGTTGAAGTTGGAACTGATACGGGTGAAGTCCAGCGGCGCCATCAGGAACGCCTTGCGCATGCTGACCCCGTCTTCATTGTAGTAGCCCACATCCCCCTGGCTGTCCTCGTAGCGGAACGCGTTGAACACCTCGCCCTGGTTGATGAAGGTGGCGGCGATGATTTCACCGTCGCCAAACTTCTCGCCATCCAGGAACAGTTCCTCGTACAGCAGGTACATGCGGTCACCCTTGCGCGGGTCGAGGATAAAGTCGATGACCCCGCCGAAAATGTTGGCGAGTTCCATGATCATGTTGTTGCTCAGGCCCGCATCCAGGCCCGCCAGGAACAGGGACGAGTCAATCTCGCCGCTGGTCCAGGTGCGGCGCACTTCCGGCGTACGCACCACCTTGTCGGTGCTGAATTCCGAGCCCTGGCGGTGGTAGGTGGTGGTCTCCAGTGGTGACTTCACATGGCGCACCGCGGCGAGCTGGCCGTCCTCGTCCGCCTGAAAAGCAATGGTCTGGCCGGGGTACAGCTTGCCCAAGGCGGAGCCCTCCGGAGCCTCGTTGACGAACCGGTACAGCTCGCGGTCGCTGTATCCGGCGCGCTTGAATATGCGGGACAGGTTGTCGCCCGATTTGACCACCTGCTCCTGCCAGGGGGGCGCCGGTGGCTCGGGCTCAGGTTCGGGTTCGGAGGCCGGTTCCGGCGCAGTTTGTGCCTGCTCTGCCACCACAACCGGGGCGACCGCGGAAACGACGGCGCTCTCGGCACCGGTTTCCGGACCGGTACCGGACTCGCCGGAAGGCGTCAGTAACAAGGCCAGTGCGGCGATGACGGCAATAGTGCCGGCCGCCAGCAAATGCTTGTGCGGCAACCGGTGTTGATCGCTGCGTACCGCGGTGGCCCCTCGCAATTTCTTCGCTGCAGGCATATACCCTGGGGCAATTCCACTCCAAATGTGGGTGCAGTATATAAAAATGCCGACCGAACCGATACCGCAGTATGCGTTTAAACTTTGCATTTTCAGGGGGCTGATGTATGGTTGGCGCCCCCTGAATTCAGCTGATCAAAAGACGGAAAAGCCCGATGAGCAGTGCCTTGCTAGCCGACCTCCGCGCCCGCGGACTGATCTTCCAGATTGCCGGAGAGGACGACCTCCCGGGCTGGCTGGATGGTGGCACGCGTACCCTGTATTGCGGCTTCGATCCCACCGCTGACAGCCTGCATATCGGTTCGCTGGTGCCGCTGCTGATGTTGCGGCGTTTTCAGCTCGCGGGTCACAAGCCGCTGGCCCTGGTGGGCGGCGCCACGGGGTTGATTGGTGACCCCAGTTTCAAGGCCCAGGAGCGACAGCTCAATACCCCCGAGGTGATTGCCGGCTGGGTGGAGAAACTGAAGGACCAGGTGGCCCGGTTTATCGACTTTGACTGCGGCGAGAGTTCGGCGGAGGTGATAAATAACCTCGATTGGATCCAGGGTGTCGACGTGCTGACCTTCCTGCGTGATGTGGGCAAGCATTTCTCGGTCAATGCCATGATCCAGAAAGAGTCGGTCAAGCAGCGCATCGAGCGTGAGGGCGCCGGGATCAGCTTCACCGAGTTTACCTACATGATCCTGCAATCCTACGATTTCGCCGAGTTGAACAAGCGCTATGGCTGTTCCCTGCAGCTTGGTGGTTCCGACCAGTGGGGCAATATTACCGGTGGCATTGACCTGACCCGGCGCCTCTACGGCAACCAGGTGTTCGGTCTGACCATGCCACTGATTACCAAGGCGGATGGCAGCAAGTTCGGCAAGACCGAGTCCGGCACCATCTGGCTGGACCCGGCGCGTACGTCGCCCTATGCCTTTTACCAATTCTGGCTGGGGACGGTGGATGCTGATGCCTATCGCTTCCTGAAGTACTTCACCTTTCTTGACGTGGCCGAGATCGAGGCGATCGAACGCTCAGATGCCGAGCGCCAGGGTCGTCCCGAGGCCCAGTCAGTGCTGGCTCGCGAGGTAACCCGGCTGGTGCACGGCGAGGCAGGCCTGCAAGCGGCCCGGCGGATCACCGAGTCGCTGTTCAGCGGCGCGCTTGAGGACCTGGCAGCGGAAGACCTGCGGCAATTGCGCCAGGACGGGATGCCGGCGAGCACGGTAGCGCGCGACAGCCTGCCCGGGACCCTTACCCAGATGCTCACCGAGGCGGGGATGGCAAGTTCGGGCAAGCAGGTCAAGGACGCCCTCGGCAGGGAGGCGGTGACCATCAACAACCGGGCGCTGGGCTGGGAGGCCAACGCCGATGTGGCCGCCTGTTTCGACCCCGCACTGGCCCTCCACGGCGATTATTACCTGGTGCGGCTGGGCAAGAAAAAACACCATTTGTTTGAGGTTCACTAGGACGCGGGCAACCGGCAACCACGGCGTCCGGGAAAAGTTTTTCAGAAAGTACTTGCGCTGTATTCGGGTGCTGCGTATAGTGCGCCTCCCTTCGGCGAGACACGGACGCGATGAGGTCTCCCGGGGTCACCACAAAACCCTGAAAGTTCAAAGAGTTAGGGTTGACAGGTGAGTCGCAAGACAAAGCCGGCATCGCCCAGATTCAGAGCAGATTTTTGTTGCTTCGAATCCGGCGATCGGTATAATACGCGTCCGCGGTTGGGGGTCACCCCCGACCTGAACCTGGGTCCTGGCGGCACAGGTGTTGCTTAACAAGAAGATGAAGACAGATGTGTGGGCACTTGTTGGAATGGTGATCAGAACCATTCAGACACGACAAGTGACTCATTGATTCATGTTTTATGGAACATTGATTTCGAATTGT
>JAWMQL010000012.1:0-31381 GCA_033283165.1 Halieaceae bacterium WSDMB12
TTCTCATCGACAGCGCCCTTGTAGCGATAGAACGTGTCACGGGACACACCCATGAGTTGACACGCCTTGGCTACATTGCCCAGTTCCTCTGCCAAGTTCAGCAGTCCGACCTTGTGTTTGATGATTCGTTCGTTAGTATGAAGCATGAGGGTTACCTCTATGGTTTTGATGGTTTGGTTCGCACCTTCATCAAAACCGGTAACCCTCACTTTTTCAAGCAGTGTCAGATTTGGTCTGAACTAATACAACTCATTGATAGTGTTGACAAATTAGGGAATCGTCATGCACAGGTTTTACATTCGGTACTTTTGCTATCGACCGAAGCCGAACCTGTTCCGAACCTGGACTCCCGCCCGCTGTCTGCCTTTTACGAGAAAGAGGTTGTTGGCCGGTCTGCACCGAAAACTACCTCTTTCACTTTCTAGCAGACTCCAGCCAGGTAAAGCAGTTGTCACTACCTTCTGTTACGCTACTTGTGCTGCCTTAGAACTGGCCTGATGAAATGTCCAATAAACTAACCAGACTGAGCTTGCGTTGCCCTGCAATGGGTCTATTAATGCCACTGTTTTGTGTGCTGTGCTTATTGGTCCCGACCTTGGCATCCGCTGACATGGTGGCTGATCGTCTCGCGATAACCGATGTCTTGGCACAGTATGCCTACCGTTGGGACGGCAAAGACGCTGTCGGTTTCGCTGAGCTGTTCACAGACGATGCGGTGCTCGAGCGGCAAGTCAATGGGGAGCCGGTACCCGGTTCACGGGTGGTCGGAAAACAAGCTATCTTCGAGTATGCACGCGAGTCACACCAGGGCAGGCTCGCGGACCGTCAATCCCGACACCATTTTTCCAGCATCGTATTCCTCGAACTGAACGAAGAGAGTGCGATCACCAAAAACGTCGCCTTGATTACCCATCAGACTGCCACAGAGGCCTACCCGGTAATCCGCATGTCGGGTATTTACCGCAATACCTGGCGCAAGACTGCAGCTGGCTGGCGAATCAGCAATCGCATCCTAATAGTCGACCCTCAATAGCAGATAGACCTGCAGCATTTAGGCGAACAGAGACAATACAGTCGACGATGGATCAGCCTTTCCAACGTCCGCTATCGAGCAGAGCAGATGTTCCTCACCACTCCCTTCGGACAATTTCCATCAAACTGTGCGCCGCCAGAGCATGAGTGACCAGTTGGCCTGATTCACTTAGAGACAGTTCTGCTACTTTTAACTGAAGCAGAGGAGTCTCATTATGAGCATGTCCAACACTGAAAAGACGGTTAAAGATATCCGTCGTAAAACCCGTCGCAAGCATTCTACTGAGGGGAAGATCCGTATTGTCCTGGAGGGCCTCAGGGGCGAAATGTCCATCGCCGAACTATGTCGCCGGGAGGGTATCAATTCCAACCTGTACTACCGCTGGAGCAAGGACTTCCTGGAAGCTGGCAAGAAGCGCCTGGCGGGTGACAACGTCCGGGAAGCTTTGACTTCACGATACCTCTCGTCGAAGTAAAAAGCTCGGGCGGCATCCATTGAATCGAATTTGCCAATTACGGTCCTCCCGAGGGGTGGATCTCCTTCTAGGTGATCGATTTCGCCTCCGCGGACAATGTACTTGCCACCCGCGTCCGATATGGCAAGCGAAACATTCTCGCGATATCGATCATACTGCTCAGGATTAGTTACCTCTGCTTGATAAATAACATACGCGGCCATGTCGGTTTTCCCAAATACTAAGGTCACTGTAAGAATATACCAACTTCCAGATAAGTCGCCTGATAGGCGATAGCGGACCCTAGCCGTAATCTGGCCTCACCCACCGTCTTATGGCCGCTCGCACCTCGTTGCTGCCGTTCCGTTTTGGAACCAATGTGGCGGTTATACAGGAGGGTTCACTTCGGACTGGCCACTGAAAACAGAGTGAATTTTGCTGACTCAACGCATTGCCCCTATTCAATAATAAGCGGCCTTCGCGATGGCATGTGATGTATTTTGATACGCGATTGCGTTCAACTGTGCCGAGCAGCGGTTGGGAGAGCGCGAGCACTATGTTCTGCTACGCGCCGATCATTTGTTGACTGACTAATGAGCCGAAAAATTCTCTCTTGACGAGTAATCCAGATTAAAGAGCCGGTCGTAGGTAGACAAGCGGTACTCCAATAACGCTGAGATTTTACGAGACACCAGACTCTACCCAGGACCAATAATATGAATGCCCGCCCACTGCTTGCCACTGCGTTTGCGATGCTTTATGCGCTCAGCATAGAAGCATTTGCTCAGGACAAACCCAATATCCTCATTATTTTCCCCGATGACGTTGGCTGGCAGAATGTCAGTGCTTATGGACGGGGAACGATGGGTTACCGGACAGCCAATATCGACCGGATTGCGCGTGAGGGTGTAATGTTCACCGACCACTATGCCCAACCGTCCTGCACAGCCGGCCGAGCGGCGCTGATCACCGGGCAGTATCCCATTCGTAGTGGGATGACCACGGTAGGTCGGCCGGGTGCGGAGCTGGGACTGAAGCCACAGTCCCACACATTGGCGGAGGTTCTTAAGGACCTAGGTTACGCCACCGGTCAATTCGGCAAGAATCACTTGGGCGATCGAAACGAACATCTGCCGACTGTGCACGGTTTTGACGAATTCTTCGGCAACTTGTATCACCTAAACACCCAGGAGGAGTTCGAGCAGGTTGATTACCCGAAGGACCCTGAGTTTTTTAAGAAATTCGGCACCCGCGGCGTGCTGTATACCAGGGCCACGGACGTGGACGACAAGACGGTAGACCCTCGCTTTGGCAAGGTCGGCAAACAGACAATCGAAGACACAGGTCAGCTGGGGCGCGAACGCATGAAAACAATGGACCAGGAGTTCATCAATGCCACACTCGACTTCATCAAACGCGCAAAGGCAGACAACAAGCCCTTTTTTGTCTGGTTTAATCCGAGTCGGATGCACATGTACACGCGCCTGAGCGATGAAAGTCGCTATCTTGCCGCCGAACACACCACGGAGCATGACTTCTACGGCAGCGGTCTGATAGAACATGACAGACAGATTGGAGAGTTGCTTGATGCCCTGGAAGAAATGGGAGTTCTCGACGACACGATCGTTGTCTATTCAACCGACAATGGCCCCGAACACAGCGCGCGGCTTCATGGCGGCACCACACCGTTCCGTGGAGAGAAAATGACCACTTATGAAGGCGGTGTGCGCGTTCCTATGATGGTTCGCTGGCCAGGAAAGATTCCCGCCGATACGGTGCTGAGCGGCATCCAGACCCACATGGATATTTACACCACGCTTGCAGCGGCTGCAGGAGAGCCCGATATCGCAGAAAAAGTACTGAATGAGCACAAACAACTCATCGACGGCGTGAACAACCTTGATTACTGGATGGGCAAAACCAACGGAAGTGCGCGCGACCACTACTTCTACTATTACGAGTCGAGTATTAAGGCGATACGCTACAAACAGTGGAAGCTACACTTCGAAACTAGCGAAAACTACTACGCCCCATACATCAAGCAGAAGTTTCCGGTCTTCTATAATATAAGGCTGGATCCCTTCGAGAGCTTTGATGGCGTCACCGATCGCTCCGACATTGTGCAGGCGAAGCAGTGGCTCAACGAACCCGTGCAGCATCTTCTGGGTGAGCATATTCAGTCGCTAGTGGACTATCCTCCAGTGCAGAAAGCCGCCAGCTTTGACTTCAGCGCGCTTATGCAGCAACTGATGGCAGGCAAGCCGTGACGCCCGTCGCCGCAATGTTCCCCTTCCAGGCGATAGCGGCCCCTGGTCCGGTCCGATTGGCCGTTGGCACTGACGGCCGCTTCCAAGACCAAAGCAGACATTCCCCACCTGACGCACCAGGACACTTGCCACAAACAACCCGACGCACCCGTCGCAAGTCCAATAGCTGCAAGGCCTTGTTGTTACTGGAAGGTCGCAGGGTACGATGGTTGCGACGGGTAGGGGTGGTGTTCCTGGGGAACTGCCGGCGGGCCTTTTAGAAGAGCATCAAATTTTCACAGGCAGAATAGTTGGCGATTTATGGGTGAAAGGGGGAGCAGGGGGGGATGGTGATCAAACCGTCTCTGGCGAACTCGCTCTTCAAGCAGCCACCGGTGGCTCAAACAGCAAGGGCGGTGAGCAGGTGGAATAGCAGGGGGATCACGGCTTTCATGCGGTTTGAGAGTAATAGAACATTCTGGAGTCAGCAACGATCAACTCATTGATAGTGTTGATGAATTACGAATTCGCCATACACAGCTCTTACTAAAAGCTTTGTTGCTGAAAATAAAAAGACCCGCATTTGCGGGCCTTTTACTTTTGGGAGGCAATGCTTACAAGCCAGTATTGTGAGTAAATTTACCGTCCAACATTGTAGCTAACACTTTTACATCAGCCAGCTCAGTAGGTTTCAACTCCAAAGGATTTCGGTCGACAACCACCAGGTCAGCAAGCTTGCCTACTTCGAGACTGCCGATTTTATCTTCCATACGTAACTGCCAGGCGGGGATAATAGTATGTGCCCGTATGGCCTCCGCAATGGTTAGCACATCACGTCCGGGAGGGAAGGGCTTGGAGTTGGGGTCTTCCGGTTGCACATTGGTGGCGGCCACTTGCATGACATAGAACGGTGCCTGCATGGATGCCGGGGTGCTGGGCACATCCGAGGCGATGCTGACCGGTACCCCTGCGTGATAGAGGTTCTGATAGTAACCGAACATCTCATCAACCCGCTTCTGACCCAGCAGGCGAATGGCGTTGTCATCGGTGCCGGACCAGTCGGTGGTGAAGCTTGGGGTGGCGTTCACCGGAATCTTATATTTGATGATCCTGTCCCGGGTTTCCTTGGGTAGCCAGGTGGCGTGGTGAATGGCGCTGCGGTTTTCGGTAAAGCCGGCTTCTTTGGCCGCTACCACGCCATCAATAAAGGCTTTGGCCGAGCCGCTGCTATCACTGTGTACCGCACAGTCCAAGCCCAGTTTGGCGGCCTCAAGAATTTGGGCGGCGATCAATTCCGGAGGTACGTTGAAGGTACCCATCTTGCCGGATTCATAGGGTGCCAGGAAAGGCGCTGTTTCAGCGGTCCAATTACCTTCGGGGTGAATCTTGATGGACTGCACCCGCAACATATCGCTGTTGTACTTCTCGCCCATTTTCTTGGTGAACGCGGCGAGGCGTTTGGGATCGGCCGTATTGGATTTCAGCATGGGCTGGGGAATCACTCGCAGCAGCAGGGTACCCGCCAGCTCCCGCTCGTGAAGCATGCCCACGATGGTTTCAAAATCCTTCTCCATCCCACCGTGGGTATCGGTCAGGTTAGGGGTCAAAATCCCGGTGTTCTGGATGGTGGTTTTACCGGAGCTGGCTGCCAGAGTGAAATAGCTATCCACACTGTCGTTCACCATTTCTTCGGGTTGCCAGGCACCAATATCCACAAAGGGTTTGAACCACTGGCCTTCAATGGCCGCGCCGGTAGGATTACCGTCTTTATCCCGTACCCAGAAAGTTACACCGGCCAGCTTGTCAGGCGTGTCTTTGGTGACACCGGCCATCTCCATGGCTTTGGTATTGAGCCAGCCATCGTGCACCGTGAAATCCAGCAACAGCGCGGGGCGATCAGGGACGGCCTTATCCAGCTCGGTGGCCAGTGGATCGTGGCCGAATTTACCGGCAGACCAGCCAATGCCGCGAATCACCTTCAGGTCGGGGTTGTCTTCCGCGTATTGCTTCACCCGGGCCAGGACTTCTTCCATGGTATTTAAGTCAAACAGCTGCACACCACCCAGGGCCCACTTGGAGCTGATGAGATGGTCGTGAGCGCTGACAAAGCCCGGCATCAGGGTTTTGCCCGTCAGATCGTAACTCTTGGCGCCGTTGCCCATGTATTTTTTTGCGCCAGTATTATCGCCAACGTAGACAATTTTATTGCCATCAACTACGACTGCCTCAGCCCAGGGTTGTTTTTCGTTGACGGTATACACCTTGGCGTTATGGAAAACAGTAATAGTGGAAGCTTCCGGTTTCGTCATGGGAGCCTTACTGATTTCCTCTTTGCCGCATCCGGCTATTAGTAAACTTGCTACTAATAAGGGGAGGGTGAAATAGTGATGGATCTTCATAGTGCCGCTTCCTCGTTGAATATATTACTTACTCTAGTAGCAGATATTCGGATTCTCAAACCAACATACGCTCATACTTTTAAAATGGGCGCGGACAGCAGGTCCTGGATCGACGTGAACAGATTAAACTGAACACCTTAGCGATGCGTCGCAAGATGCATTACGATAATCAGATCAAATTACAGACCCTGATGAGCTGAAGTGTATCTTATATCAGTATGCGATCTGTCCAGAAGGTTCTGACGACTTTCACTGCCCGGCACCTCGAGCACGTTCCGCTATATGGGAAGGTAGCCAATATTACAGCATATTCCAAAGGCTGGGCCCTCTATGCAGAGCGCCTGGTCTATGAGTTGGGCCTGTATTATTCCGTCAGCAATTTGGGGCGAGCTCAATCGGAAATGTTTCGAGCGGTTCGATTGGTGGTGGACACTGGCATACACGCGAAAAGGTGGCCGCGCCAGAGGGCCATCGACTACATGCTTCACTATACGGGCATGCCGGAAGCTGAAGTTATTTCTGAGATTGACCGGTATATAGTGGCGCCCGCTCAGGCATGTGCCTACACGGTGGGCATGATGGAGATACTTGACATGCGCGAAGAGGCCAGAGAACGTTTACAACAAGACTTTGACCTCGCACGTTTTCATCAGGTTGTCCTGGGCAACGGCGAGCTGCCTTTGTCGGTTCTTCGAGCAGAAGTTCGAAAGATTTGAAAGGTGCTATGTCCGCGAGCATATTCACACCCCCCGACTATATATCTACCAACTGTCACCCATCCCCCCGGAATAGTCGGGCGGTGTAAGGTCTTATAACTCATTGAAAACTATAGAAAATGGTGGGCCCAGAAGGACTTGAACGGCAGCGGCCGACCGCCTTCGACCCGTCGATTATGAGTAGAAAAGTAGTTTTGTTTTATAATAGGTAAGCCGAAGAAACGTAAGGGGTTTTACTTTCGGTTGCCCTGCTATCGACCGAAACCAAACCGGTTTCGAACCTGGATTGGCGCTGTCTGCATTTTCCAGGAAAGCGGCCGTTGGCCAGGCTGTGCTGGAAGCTTCCGCTTCCACCTCGTTTCTGCCGTTCCGTTTTGCAACCGAAATGACGGCTACACGGCAAGGGCCGCCTCCACCCCCAAGGGGATCCCTGTAGGTAGAACAAGCGGCGCCTGATAGCGCCCCCATGGTATTCAAAATTCAAGATACGACTGGGTGACTACTTGGGAGATAGCCGTCCAGTCGCTGTAACTGTCTAAATTGATAATTCACGGTAGAGGCTGTCTGAGACCAGCGTTCTAATGTCTCCCAGGCCTTTGAGCCAGGCAGCCATTTTTTCGTCTGCGAGAGTCTTTTCCCAAGCCGTAGCGAAAGCCGATATAGAACCCGGATATTCGAGAGATACGATCACCGTACCTGTTTGTTCGCCAGCAAAAGTAGCCTGCCATGCTCGCATTACCATCTTAGGAGTGAGTTTGGCCATCATTTGCTTTCCTTTGCCCAGCTCAGCGACATATGCTTCAACGTCGCTAGTGCTGACCGTGACAACTCGCAAGGTGGTATGACCGTCGGCAAAGGTTGCCGCAGACAATGATGTAGTGATCGCCAAAACTAAAGCGGTAATCAAAGTTTTCATTTAGTACTCCTTTTATGTTACCGGCACATACCAATATGGCCGAACTCGATTACTATAGTCCAAGAATTGAAGCGCTGCCGAACATGGAGAGATGCCTGCAAGTAGGCGAACAGAGACAATTCAGTCGACGATGTATCAGCTTTTCCAACGAGCGCTGTTGCAGAGCAAAGCAGACACTCTTCACTGCGCCGCGATATAGTTTCCACCAAACAACCCCACGCACCCGTCGCCAATCCAGTATCGTCAAGGCCTTGTGAACGCTGGAGATTCGTCGGATCCGACGGGTGAGACGGGTTGGGTGGTGTTCCTGGGGAACTGCCGGCGGGCCTTTTAGAAGAGCACCTAAATTTTCACAGGCAGAATAGTTGGCGATTTATGGGTGAAAAGGGGAGTAGGGGGGGATGGTGATCAAACCGTCTCTGGCGAACTCGCTCTTCAAGCAGCCACCGGTGGCTCAAACAGCAAGGGTGGTGAGCAGGTGGAATAGCAGGGGGATCACGCCTTTCATGCGGTTTGAGAGGAGTAGAGCATTCTGGAGTCAGCAACGATCAACTCATTGATAATGTTGATAAATTAGGAATTCGACATGCACAGGTGGTGATGTGGGTATGGTAGATGCGCCGGTGCTGGCACGCGCGAGAACGTTTCTGGCGCGTTCCAAGTAGAGGGGGGAGCAAGTAACACCGCCGTAAAGGAGTAGCAGCGCCGGGCTAGACTTCCAGCTGGGACAGGTCGATCTCATAGGCGCCGGGTTCCAGGCTTCTGGCTATGACCGTAGGCGCCAATTCCTGGTCGTCGACCAACTCACTCAGATCTATCGTCCTGGGCTCTGGCAGCCGAGATTTGCGTTCGTCCAGCAGAAGCATCACCCTGGGTTTGAGGCGCTGTGTGCGGCTCTCTGACACGACCACCCCGACCTCGCCAGTGCTCAACTCCACGATGCTACCCGCCGGGTAGATTCCTACCGCCTGAATGAAGACTTCCACCAGCTCTGCCTGGAATTCTCTATCTCGGCTATTGTACAGCAGTCTTATCGCATCAGAGGGGGAAACGGCCGGTGAGTGGGCCCGTTCGCTGGTGACCGCGTCATAGGTGTCGACGATACCGGCGATGCGCGCGAATGCGGGTATGTTGTCCCCCAGAAGACCCTCGGGGTAACCCGAGCCGTCAAAGCGTTCGTGGTGGTGTGCCACTATGTCGAGCACATCCTGGTTCGTGATTCCGCTTTCCTGGACGATTTGTATACCGTGGCCAACGTGCTCCCGCATCTTGCCCGCCTTCTCCTCAGACAGCGGCCCAGGCGCACGCAGCAGGTCGCTGTCGATCCGCAACTTGCCCACGTCCATCAGTATGCACCCTATCGACAGTGACCTCAGGTCCTGACGAGACAGGCCTAACTGGCGACCCAGCGCCACGGCCCAAATACTCGCGCTGAGAGCGTGCTGGTAAGTGTATTGGTCATGTTGCTTGAGGCGGGCCAGCCAGATACAGGCGTCGGGATTACGGCTCATGCTCGCGATAACGGACTCGACAGCTTTTTTCAGGCGGAGTACGTTGATCGTACCACCATCCCGGACATGTTCGAAAATCTCGTTGACATCATCGATCAGGGCGTCGAGTACCAGCCATGCTTGGGCGGTTTCCTCCTTCCAGTCGCTGGTGTCGGAATAAGGCTTGAGGCCGCGGCCCGGGAATATCTCCTCAATGGCGGTGCCGGAGGGGCGCTTCGGGGATATGTACCCTGTGGATGTCGAGGTACCACTGATTTGGTACGTCCCATGGAGACTTCCTCGATGGGATTGGATGTAGTGAGGGTACGATTTGAGCTGCGGGTAAACCTCGTTTCGACTCTTGTACATGTCAATGAAAACGAAGCTGCAAAAGCTGCGCAGATGATCGATCTCTTCCGGACTGTCCAAGCGGAAACCTTGCATGTTAAAGGGCGTTTCCAGCCACGGACGATCCAATTCGCTGACATACATGCCAACTTTCAGATCCATAGTACTGACTTTCAGGGTGCGCAACATGGCACGCGCCGCCCTCCTTGTCGAAGTGTGCCCCTATTCACACAAACATAACGCAATTGTCTAATGTTGTGTCCCAAAATCTGTACTTTTCTCCAGATCACGATATGGGGCTTTTTGGGCGCGGCCGGCGTTCAATCTTCGGGCAGCATGCTATCCGCTATGTGCAGTGGCTACCACCCTGAGGAAATGCCCGACCCTTTTAGGGTGTAGCAATCGTTCCAGGGGCAAACATTCTATCGAAATCACCGCAACTACTTGTTGATCAGCCCTTCGTAAGACAGTCGTGCTTTGCTATCGAAAATGTAACGGACTCAAAGACCAGTTATACGCGCGTTCTCAATCGGTCAATGCAACACACTACTATCTTTAGTCCAAAGTAGGAGTGTTGCAACATGGCTTACCGAACCCGAATTTACTATTCAGATGCCCAGAAAGCACAGATGTGGGACCGTTGGATAGATACTCATTGCCACCTGGGATTGGCCCATATTCTCAGTAACTAATTGTGCAGCCGCGATAATCTGCTCTACATTCTTATCCATTGCCTTTCACCTTTATTATTTAATTGCTGATAAGAATATACCCAATGGCGGAATATAGGCGATAGCGGCCCCTGGCCTGGTCCAATTAGCCGTTGGCACTGAGGGGCGCTTCCAAGACCAAAGCAGACATTTCCCACCTGACTCACCGGGATACTTTGGCACAAACAACCCGACGCACTCGACGAACCCGACGCCAGTCCACTAGCTACGAGGCCTTGTGAATCTTGAAACGGCGTCGGGTACGACGGGTTCTTGGACTTATACCCTAGTGGCATTCAAAATCATCTTCGCCAACCGGCTTGCAGAAATCACCCCACCTTCCTGTGGTGCGCCAGTATTCCACCAGGCCAAGATCGATGACCAGTTGCTTGAAGCTTGGCAGGCGACGCGTTTCCGCAAATAGTGGATGCCACATGTGAAACGGGGGTAATACCGATGGTTCGTCCCCTTTGTAAAGCCGATTGAGCCCGTCGAGCGCGAGTTCCGGGTCGCCGAAATAGGCTGCCCATATCGCTATCGGACTTCCGAAAAAGGAGTTCTGGTACCTGGGATCAAATACAAGACGGCGCAGCTCGTCCAGCGCAGGCAGGGGTGAATCCAGTAATGGCACCATAGCGGAAGAGAAATCCGACGCCAGATTACCGATTCTGCTGTTAGCAGGTTGTCTCAGAAATTCCTCCAATGCGATTTTAACCGCCACACTATCGTGCTGGACCATGGCCAAGAGAAGCTCGCTGTTGGCAAGCACCGAGGGATTGCCTACGGGCAGATGTTCGGTCTTCTCATAGCTCGCCTTTGCTTTCTCATAATCTCCCATCATCGTGTACATACCAGCAGCAAGTACGACGGGTGACTGATTCAGGGGTTCAGCGCTGGCCGCTTTCTCGAACGAAGCCAGGGCGGCTCGGATATAACCGAGGTTAGCTTCTAGAAAACCTGCATTCAGAGCCAACTGAAACGAGTTTTTTGTGGTTTTCAGACGCTGGAAAATCTCTTCAGCCTGCTTCCAGCGGTACTGTGTCTGTAGTGTCAAGGCGTGAAAGAGCTGCACATTCCACAATTTCGGGTCGAGCTGCTCCGCCCTCGAAATGGCCGCCTGTGCGCGCTGCTGATATAACAACGCCTGATCAGGTAGAAAGAATCGGCCGGTAGCCATATATGTGTTTGCCAAAAATGCCCAAGCGAGCGCAAATTGCGGATCGATATCAACGGCCTGTTCCAGCAGTTCGTTGCCGCGTAGATAATGGTTGCGGTCCGCATAGCCAACCTGATTGCGCGCCTCGAGAAAAAGATCGTAGGCGCTCACGTTGCGGGTCATCCCGGGTTCGCTACCCAGCTCACCGACGCCCAGTGACACTTCAAGTCTGGATGCAACCGACGTGGCGATGTCGTCCTGAATCGCAAAAATATCGTCCAGCACCTCTTTGTAGGTCTTCGACCAGAGGTGTACATCGCTCGGCACGTGAATCAGCTGTACCGTAATGCGCACCCTGTCGCCTGACTTGCGCACGCTACCTTCGAGTATATGGTCGACATTCAGTTGCGCGGCAATACTCTTCAGGTCTTCATTGCGGCCCTTGAAATAGAAAGATGAAGTACGACCACGAACCTGTAATTGCGAGATTCGTGATAGAGCGTTGAGGATTTCTTCGGCAATACCGTCGGCGAAATACTCCTGTTCCGGATCGCTGGACATATTCGCAAATGGCAGCACGGCGATCGTTGGTTCAGTGGTGGTCACGACAGGCGGGGTGTTCGGGGACAAAGATTGATGACCAGGCTGGACAGTGGCGTCTGCGGTTGCAGCCAGAGCTGGTTTGGGAGATGCGGTCTTCAGGTGATCCATAACCTGCAGGCCGACGGCGATTGCCATCAATACCAGGATCATCAGGTTGATCCGCATGCCGGTTAAGACATTAGTCGATTCTCCGGGAGCGATATCTCTCTCCCGTTTGACGCCTTCGGGGGTGATTTCGTAGACCCAGGAAAAAATCAGCAGGAGCGGAAATCCCAGTAACAGCAACGCGAGGATCAAGCGCAGCCATTGTTCTGGCAGTGCCAGCGCGTCCAGCAGTAACTCGGCAACCTGCAGAATGACCCAGGAAACAACCAGATAAAGTGCGCTGCCCTTGAAGACGTTGCGTCGTCTGAGTTCGGCAAAGAGGCCGCCTGAAGGCATCCTTCGTTCTCTTTTGTATTTTGCCCTATTAACGACTATAGCACTAGAGCTTTGCCAGTCTAGAAAGCCACATTAATGGAAGTACCGGGGTAGTGGGACAACGTCTCTCTTCTTTGTCACAAGCATGTGAAGTAGAGCTATCCCTCAAAGGACGACTGTGGCCCTTTCCCCAGGAAAGCAGCGTGCAGCGCAAACATGCACGCGATTCTACAGGGACATTAAGACGTAACTCACCCCCTCCTCCGACAATTGACGGCTCAAGTCTGGAATGTTCAGTCTCTACCTTGAGATCGTGGCCTCTACTCCGTAATACTGCGCATCTCTACCAGGCAAACACCACTCCGCTGTAGTGCCCCGAAGTTACCTTGCCTTCCACCACCGCACAGTCACCAGTAGCCGCCTGGGTCAGCATTCGCAGCCGATATTCTCCGGGACCGGTTTTGTAGTAGTAGCCTCTCCCAGTAGTTGAGGCAATTTCTCCATCATCTGCTGTTGTGGCACCTATCCAATCGGCCTTCCCAGTTTCATAAGTAGGAGGCCCGTCGTTCCGGAGAGTAAGGGTTCCAATAACATTATCACCGTTGCTCATCGTGCCGCCCAGATTGATCTTGGTGCCTTCTTGCAAAGATTCGGAAAACGTAGTGCTTGTAATATTCAGCGTAAATTCGCCGATAGCTTCTCCCAGTTCCATGACATTTCTCCCAACGTCGACAAACGATTGTTCCGCCTCCGGCGAGATTTCGATAGAGAACACCCGGCTCGCCGTGAAGCGAAGTCTAGACGCAATTTTCGACTACAACTGCAGGACGATTAGACTTATTTGGGATAAGCCGAAATTTAGAAACAACCCGGCGAAATTAGGCGACTAAAAATACAGGTGCCTGGTTACCTTGGCTCTTGGCCAAGCTCCTGAGCATCCTTTTGCACAGACCGAATGCCGGGAAGGAGAAGACGCTTCAGGTGTATATATTAGCCTTGCTTTGGCACGCCGGGATGACCCGGCCAGAGGAACCGGGAGGAGGATGTTCTAGAAAATCTATAATAATCAGAATGTTTGGTGGGCCCAGGAAAAGTTAACGGGTCCGCCTGGGCCAGGGCCCTGTCGATTGTAAGAAGAAATGAGTGTGGGTTGTATAATTCTCAAGCTGAAGAAAAGCCAGGGGTTTTCCAAGCCGAACTCCGAACCTCTTCAGAATCCCCCCGTGTCCCGGAGACCTGGGTTGGCGCAGTCTGCTTCTGACGGGACAACGGTCGCTGTCCGTGCTGATCCGAAAGTTACGGCTTTCAGCCTCAAAATAGCCAGCCGCTCCTCAATTCACCGTCAGGTGTTCTATACCTATCCCGCGGCATAATATCTCAGCGTGCCTTGAGTCCCTGGTTGCCGCTCAAAAGCTGAAACTTCATTGAATTCACAAAATATGCATTAGTCTGGTACAGCCCGATCACGATAATCAGTTCGAGCAACTGTTGGCTGTTGAAACGCTTGGAAAGGATTTTCCATGTCGCATCGGAGAGGCTCGCCTGTCCATGAAGCTCCTCTGCAGCACGCAAAATTGCTTGTTCGTGCTCAGTCCATCCAGAAACTGCAGATCCTTGGGTTATTCGATCGATTTCCTCACTGTTGATGCCAGTCTTCTTGCCAATCGATACGTGTTCTCCCCACTGATAGGATGACTGGCAGAACCAGGCAACCCGCAGTATGGCTAGTTCACGCTCACGCGGCGAAAGCACTCCATATCCTGTTAGCTGAATACCGATCCCCGTTATCAGCGAGAAAAGCTTTGGGTGATGTGCCATTGCCCGTAGTATCTCTGGCGCACTGGACAGGACCATTGTGAGGTCGTCATTCTGCAAGCCCGACATTGTCGGTCTGTAACCCGCCGCCTCGCTTCGATCGCTGAGGTCATTCAAAGATCCATACTCAAATATACGCAACAGGAACTCTCTCATCTCATCGGTAATTTCACCGACCTCGAGGGGGAAACGTGGCCTGTTGGTCGCGGTTGTATCAGCACCTGGTCGGTCGTAATCGTGCCTGTCGTTCGTGCCTTTCACCTCGTTGCAGTAAACAATAGGGGAGCATGGAGAGCCTGGATGCTAAATTGTTCTGGCAGTTGTACCCGCGCATGGAACTTCGCCCCCCGACCAGAATGCCGGGACACAGAGGTGTAATTTGAAGTAAGAGTAGATGCGGATCAATCATGGATCAAGTTGACACGAGCAATGGCTATTACTAGAACTGTAGAAGGCGAGATTGCCCTGTTTTAGTCGATAGTGGCCCCTAACACGAATCCAGGCTCAGTAGTCCGCTGACGACCACTTCCAACTCTTTTAGTAGGTCCTGTACTGGCCATTACACGATCTTGTTGATGTGATTATGGGTGACTATCAACCTCATTTTCGCCTCACACTCCACATAAAGTAGAGGGAAGCAAATAGACCGGCAACTGTCACCATCAGGAATCCCATTCCTGCAGTATTGGAGGATCGCAGTGAACGATTGATTGCGATCGATTGCAATCTAATGAATTCTTCCGTTACAGCGTTAGCGTCTAACATATTGTTGTACATCGCATTTATTAAGCCAATCACCCAGAGTCCATATAATGCACTGATGATGGTTAACTGAGAGATGGAAAGCCTGTCGCCTATCAGATAACTGACAACGAGATATGCGCTCACGAAGTAAAATATATGCTGGTAAACCCGATCGCGATATCCATCCTATGTAGAAGCAACTCAGTGAGTTCAAAATCAGTCATTTTCTTCTCCCGGTTTTCGGCCCGTATATCAGAATAGACGGAATAGCCGAAAGTAGGCGAACAGGATCATTTCTGTTGGCGGGAAATAAATTCAAGGAAAAACCGCCGTCGATCAATGTGGACATTCACCATAGAACGAAAAAATACGGCAAGGGAAGGAGCAACAAATTGTCAATCGGGAACCTCGACAATTTCTCGCCAAAGTAGTTGGATAAAATGGAACAAAGATACGCTGATCAGCCAGATAAGCAGGAGTGCAATTGGCCAAAATGCGACGATTACGACTGCGTTAGCCATGCCCAACAGGACGGCGAGAGCTATCGCGACAGATAGGAATATATACGTTGCCGGCCAATTAAACTCTTTACTGAGTAGTCTCTGTGCCCGGCGGATGCCAATAGTGGCCTGGAAGGCAAACAAACCAATAGTGAACACACTGCAGATTCTCCAGACATACCCAATCGGCATCTCAGTCGTCAGGAGCAAAAGACCCAGTCCGGAGATGGCAATCGCGGTAATGCTTGAAATTAGAAGCCCTCGGAGTTGAATCTGGTCTCTTGCGGTCCATTCGCCCTGTGCTCTTCGCCCGAGAACGATGACAATACCCGAGAACCCCACGATGGTAATGCTGATTTCTATTACGAGAGAAAAAAAATCGGCTGGCTGCATTTCAGCCACCTCGCTGCTCAACGGGCCAAGACTGCGAAGATTTAACTTAACGCCTTAACATCTATCCTAAGCATGATCAGTTTAGATCCAAGTCATCTAATAAGCGAAAGCGAATCCTTGGGGCCTACCTGATCAAGTTATGATCAAGAGGTCTGCTGCCACCTCACAGCGGTGATTCTGTCTTTGGATGCCTGACCTGCCACATGAATATTAGTGCGCCTGACACCAAAAGGAGCCTAACGCCTACCACCATCCAGAGAGCCAAATGACTAACAGACGCTAATGGCTCCGCCCCCGAAAGCATCTCCGCCCTAATCGAATCGTACTGATAGATCAGATCGAGAAATGAAGCAGATCCTGCGAGATTGGTCATTACGAAAAGACAGAAAGTGAAGTTGATGAAAAAAACCTGGTATTTCGTTAATTTCTCTCCAACTGCATATGCGGCGACTAGATAAGCCGAGACGACGGTAATGAAAAAAGCTGCACTTGCCAATTGGTTACTCATGACCCCATTAAGAAGGTCACTTGCTTCGTAGGCAGTCATGGGCCATCTCCCCCGATTGAAACACCTAGAGGAAGAATAGACGGAATGTCGCAGAATAGGCGAAACCAGGACATTTCACCCGACGGTGTATCTACCCGTTGAACGACCGCTCTCGCAGAGCAAAGCAGCCGTTCCCCACTACTCCCTTCGGACATTTTTCACTAACCAACCCGACGCACCCGACGAACCCGTCGCCAAACCAATAGCTGCGAGGTCTTGTGGTTACTGGAAGGTTGTACTGGACGACGGGTGCGCCGGGCTGGCGCGAACTTCTGAGGGACAGGCGTGGGCCTTTTAGGAGATCACCAAAATTTTCACGGGGAGGATAACTGGCGGATGATGGGCAAAAGGGCGAGTAGGGGGTACTGGTGATCAACCTGTCTCTGACGAATTCGCACTTCAAACCGCCACCATAGCTCAAACAGCAAGGGTGGAGAGCAGGTGGAATAGCAGGGGGATCGAGCCTTTCATGCGGTTTGAGAGTAGTAGAGCATTCTGGAGTCAGCAACGATCAACTCAATGAAAGTGTTGATAAATTAGGAATTCGGTGCGCCACGAAGCGCATCACCACTAGCGGTTGAAAGAACCGCCGCAGAAGCACAGACCCAGTGTACTGCGTACCGAGTCTTGAGTTTATGGAGGTAACGACATGAATTAAGCGTAGACAGGGATACTGTAGGCCGTAAGCCCTAGGCTGAAGTGATTGAGCTCCGTAACTAATATTCGTTGGGTAGGCCGATGATTTCGAATTCTCAGAAGGCAACATCACTCATACCGATCATGGGCATGGTATGAAAGGCTACCTCGGAGTCGAAGAGCATGGCATGCAGTAAAAGTGATGATGTGAACGTGGGAGATCCTCTCCGCTCTGCAAGGAAGGCAGTACCGGCGAACAAGACTAAACAGCGAGAACGCCGGGACGGCGGTGAGGAAGTCAGATGGGTCATAGTACCGACGAAGCGGAGTAACGCCCGTGGAGGGAAGGACCCTGGGTGAAGTTAACCTCGAGAGGGACACGTTGTGGGTACTACCGAGACCCGAGAAACGACGACAACAAAACTTGCGAGGATAGCGAAGCTATCGGCAAGCGACCCGCTCAAGCGTTTCGACAGCTTGATGCACCTGTTCTCAGAAGCGTCGCTGGCCGCGTGCTTCCATGGGCTGAATGGAAGGAAGGCCGTGGGAGCCGATGGTGTGAGCAAAGCCGAGTACGGTGAACGGCTTGAACCGAACCTCGAGGAGTTGGTTGCTCGGATGAAGCGTATGGGCTATCGCCCGGGACCGGTACGGCAAGTACTGATCCCCAAAGGCGATAAAGCGGGTGCGACGCGTCCGCTGGGAATCAGCAACTTTGAGGACAAACTGGTGCAAGGTGTGATGCGTCAGGTTCTCGAAAGTATCTTCGAGCCGCTATTTCTGTCTGGATCTTATGGGTTCAGGCCAAGGCGCGGCTGTCACGACGCTGTTAGAGACCTCCATCAATACCTCTACCGCAACCCGGTTCAATCGGTTATCGACGTGGATTTGGCCAACTTTTTCGGCAAAATCGATCACGAGCTTCTGCTCGGGATGTTGCGTGAGAAGATCAACGATTCGAAGTTCCTGCGCTATGTACAGCGGATGTTCAAAGCTGGCGCACTAGCGGAAGGGGAGCTGTCGGTGAGTGATGAGGGGGTGCCGCAGGGAAGCCTGTGCAGCCCGATTCTCGCCAATATCTTCGCGCATCATGTGATCGATGTCTGGTTGGAGGAGGTGGTTAAATCCCACTGTGCGGGCAAGGTGGAGTGGTTCAGATACGCGGACGATCTCGTGGTCTGCTGTGAGTTTGAACGAGACGCCTTACGCGTTGGCAAAGCACTCGGCGGCCGGTTGGCCCGGTATAAACTGGCTCTTAATGAGCAAAAGACACGGCTGGTCGGGTTTTCCCGGCCAGGGAAAGGCCACCCCAATCCCGATGCCTTTGATTTCCTGGGATTTACCTTCTATTGGGGGCGATCCCGCAGAGGTGTACCGATGCCGAAGGTGAAAACCAGCGGCAAGCGGATGCGCAGCAAGTTGAAGGCAGTCAATACTTGGGGTAGGTCGATTCGTAGTCGGTACCCCCTGAACTACATCTGGGCGATATTCTGCTCGAAACTGAGGGGGCACATCCAGTATTACGGTGTGTCTTTTAATTTCCGGGCGGTACAAAACTTCCAGGAGAAAGCAACGCGGATTTTGTACAAGTGGCTAAACCGGCGCAGTCAGCGCCGTTCGTTCAATTGGGAGCAGTTTGCGTTGTACATTAGGGCTAACCCGCTGCCGAAGGTAACGATCTGTCATGCGCTGTTCTGATTCACACCTTGTGGCAACGTGAATGGCTTTGTCTTGAGCCTATTGCCCGAATTGGGCACGATGGGTTCTAAACGGGGGGGAGCCGGGGTGACCCGCTCCTCTACCAACTCCATGCACCGGTTCTCAGCTATGACCGCCCGGCGACCACCTGGACGAATCAGTCTCGCGAGTGTCGAAAGTAGGTGTAGCAGAAGAATAATGGCATTTTTCATGTCACCGAGCCTAGTGAATCTCCGCCTGGGTAGCAACAATCAAGTCTTTGATACTATTGATAAATTAAGAATTCGCCAGGCACACGTTATTAGAGATTCCAGCCCCAAGCTATTTACGATTTCTCTGCGCGTTCTTTTCAAATATCACAATATCTTGCAATGTGATGCCCTGGCGCTCCAGATTAGAATAAGCACTAATCAGCGAATCACATCTTTTTAGTAGATCAAGTGGAAGAGAGGCTTAATTACAATGGATTATACTAAGGCCAGTCCGTCCGAGTGCCCGGTATCAGCTTTGTCAGATACTTACCTGTTATCCAATGAGCAACTCGAGGCGGTGTATGCTAGGGCGCGCAAGGACAGCCCGGTGACTTTCCTATCCGATATTGGTTATTGGGCACTGACCAAATACGAAGATATCAAAACAGTACTTAAGGATATGGAGAGATTTTCGGCGGAGATTACGCAAGAGCCTCTAAAACCCTATGCACCTGAAGTTATCGATTTATTCAAAAAGCGTAACTTTAAACCAAGACCCACGCTATCGAATAATGAGCGAGAAGATCACGCTAGAATTCGAAAAAATACTCAAGTGGCGTTCTCTCCCGTGCGCATTAAGAAACTGGAACCCTATATCCGCGATTTAGTGAATAAGTCTGTGGATAGATTTGAGCGTGACAAGCGAGCTGACCTAGTCGAACAAATGTTTTACGAGTTACCTGCGCTAGTGCTATTTAAACTGATGGGTATACCGGAAAGTGATGTCAAAACTATTAAAGAGTGGGCAGATAGCCGGTTAGTGATCAGTTTTGGTAAGCCCACATTAGAAGAGCAGATACATGCCGCCGAGCATTTGGTGGACTATTGGGATTACTGCCTTGACTTAGTGCAGAAACGTATAAACGAACCGAAAGATGATTTGCCCAGCGATCTGCTGGCCACACGCAATGGAGATGATTCAGTATTGACCTTAGAGGACATCAACAATGTTGTGTACGGCCTACTTTTTGCAGGGCACGAAACTACCACTAATATGTCGTCCAATGCCGTCCTTAGTTTGCTTCAAAATGGATATTGGTCAGCCTTAGTTCAAGACCCCAGTCTGATCCCGAATGCAGTTGAAGAGTGTATTCGTTTCAGGCCTTCGGTAGTCTGCTGGCGCCGTATGGCTAAAGAAGACGTTACCATCGCTGGAGTGCTCATTCCCAAAGGCGATAGAATTTTGTGTTTCCTGCCATCCGCAAATAGAGATGAAGCTCATATTGTAAATGGAGAGCAGCTAGATATTCGCCGGCAAGATGCTCGTTCTCATATCTCCTTTGGCTCCGGAAGACACTTCTGTTTGGGTGCGCCACTGGCACGATTTGAGTTAATCACAATTATTGAAGAGTTAACAAAGCGACTACCTAGACTAAGGTTAGTCACCGACCAAACGCTCCAGGCGGCCGAGGCGGTTCAGTTTCGTGGTCCAAAGGAGCTTTGGGTGGAATGGGATTGAGTGTCAAAAAGTGTGCATTCACCAAAGCCAGTTTCTTATTCTGAAACAGATCACACAAGGTGCGCACACATCGAAAGGGCACTGCCAAGTTAAGTCGCACAAATTGGTAGAATCGGCTCATGAGTAGGTATCGCCAAGTTAACTCACCGAAATGAGATAATCTGGCGATGAACACCTACAAGCGACATAGATTTCCACCCGATATAATTTCCTACGCCGTCTGGCTCTACTATCGATTCAACCTCAGTCACCACGATATCGAGGATTTGTTAGCCGAACGTGGAATCAACGTCAGCCGGGAATCGATCCGTCTCTGGTGCATCAAATTCGGTGCGATTTATACCCGCCGCTTGAAGAGAAGGCACCGAGGCTATGGCGATACCTTCTACATCGATGAAGTCTTCGTCAGGATAAAAGGCAAGCAGTATTACCTCTGGAGAGCTGTCGAACAGGAAGGCGAAGACGTGGATGTTTATCTTCAGCGGAAGCGGGCTGGTGCCGCTGCGAAGCGGTTCTTTAAAAGGTTATTGCGCAGTCACGGCGGTGAGCCGAGGAGGATCGTGACCGACAAATTGCGAAGCTATGGTTTAGCGCATCAAGAACTGATTCCAGAGACGATCCACAGAACTAAACAGTATGAGAATAATCGGGCAGAACAATCCCAGAGCCTGCCTCGCTTTATCGGGTATGAAGCCACCAGGGTCAGGGAGCGAGGGATGAGGAGGTTCAAATCAGTGGGATATGCTCAGAGATTCTTGGGAGTTCATGCTGCAGTGAGCAATCTATTCAATCTTGGCCGTCATCTGATCAGAGCAAAATACTATCGGGATCTGAGGATGAGTGCGTTCGTAGAATGGAGTAGGGCAGTTGCTTGAGAATTCAGGCTAGCTTCCTCTCATCTCAAAAAGTTTATTTGTCAGTACCGTCAGTACCTCCTTCGACCACCACTGCACAGATATTAGTTATAACTAAATGTAATAAGTGCTAATTTTTCAGCTCCGAATTGATCCAGCACTCAAAAGCAAAGCGTCTAGTCTTAATTACTCACCAGCGGGAACGGATAATCCTGGCTGTGAAAATGGTTATGCCTCCCGTCGGCACGACTCTCGATGAAACGTTTGCAGTCCATCGGCTGCAAGGAGATCATAACCATGTCCTTCCTCAAACCGATGAAGTCAATAGTTTCTTTACTGGCCGTAGTCGCTTTCGTGGCACTCGCGACAAGTCTGAGTTCACAAACATCATTGGCAATAGAAAATGGACGACCCGACCCCGTGCATCGGAATGTCGGTTTACTGGCATTTGACATCGATGGTCCGGGGCTCTCTCCACCATTTGGTGTCTGCAGTGGTTTTGTGGTCAGTGACCGGGCCTTTGTAACGGCTGCGCACTGCATCATACCCTTTCAAGCCTTCGCCGCTTCCTGGGCGGTCACACTGGAAGGAGGTTCGCCAAAGAATCCCGTTGCGCAATCCGGGATATTGGATCAGAGCGCTCCCAACCCCTTCGATTTCCCAGTACTCGTGAACACGGTGCAGACGACGGAGGTCTGGCTTCACCCCGAGTTCGGCAATCCCCTGCCGTTTTACAATGATGTCGCCGTGCTTGAGTTTGCACCGGCGACCTTCCAGGTCCAGCCCGTGATGCTTGCCCAGCCAGGATTTCTGGACCGTCTGAACCGCAACCCGGCACTTCAGGAGCAGCCGATCGTACTAATCGGCTATGGCGCCGCCGAGGATCTCGGTGACAATCTCTTCAGGATTGTAGGTTATCGACAATGGGGCAAAACCAGGTTGGCGTCGCTATCTGCAGATAGGATAAGCTTCGCTCCGAATAACGTGTTCCGGGCCTTGCTGAGGCCGGGAGATTCTGGGTCGCCACAATTTGTCCAGCAAAGAGCAATCTCCCTGGCGAGTGTCGGACCCCAGGCGGGGCAGCGCCTGGATACAGCCACGGTCCTGGATTTCCTGGCGCCGTTTCTCGCCCCCTGACGGTGCCAAACAACCCGTCGCACCCGTCGTCAGTCCAATAGCTGCAAGGTCTTGTGGACACTGGAAAGGCGTTGGGTACGACGGGTGCGACGGGATTGGGCGATGTTTCTGGGGGGCGTGCGGTAGGCCTTTTAAGAAATCACCAAAATTTTCACGGGCAGAGTAGTTGGCGGATTATAGGCGATAGCGGACCCTGGCTTCGATCCGGCCTTACCCACGAGCTGATGACCGCTTTCACCTCACAAGAGACCTGAATTTACGCCCTACCTCACCTCTTAACGGATTTACCGTGACTACTCAATACACTCAGTGAATTCCGTGTTATTGACATCCCACTCACATGCTGGACTGAACTCGGACGTACTTCCATACAGGCATCCGGGCTCCTTTGGCTCACAGTGTTTGCGTGTGGCGGTTGCTGTTATGTAGGTTTTACCGGTGGGATTGATAGCGAGTTGTCTAGTCGGCTTATTCGTGAAGTTGAAGCCAAACTGGACGTACCCGATACTATCTGTGGTGACTGTTTGTTGACCAATAAACTTTTCCCCTTCACCTCGATCTGCCGGGTTAAGTCCACTGCTGGAGAAAAACTCGACCAGATAAACCTGGTTAGGAGTGCTGTCTAATTCGCCAAATATTTTGGACGCGCTTTGCGCTTTACCTGGCGACACCCCAATCAAAATGGGTTTGTTTTGCAGGCTATTGGGACCTGTGTCCGGATCAGCCGAATCATTTGGTGTGGGCCCTGTTGTTGGTAAACCGTTCGGTTCTCGCAGATCGATTCCCTGGCATTGAGAAATGTTCGGATCACCACCCAGCAGGCAATTGCCGTATATTGAGTTTTGACTCAGCGTTACATTACTGGGAGCTTCAGTACCGTTAGATTCCGAGTTGTCGAATATAGCCACCCCGTCGGCCAGGGCGCCGGTGATGATATTGTTTTCAACTCTAATATTGTCGCCGCTGGCTACAGAGAAGGCGAATCTGGACGGCAAAGTGGCTGGCTCTTCATCCTGGTCGACTCCGAACCGATTCTTGCTAACCAGCATGTTGTTTGGTCTGCCAGTATTATCTTCAAAGATCTCTACCGTTCCTTGTATGCCAGGCCCGTTGAATTCTCCCCTGTTATAAGCAATATTCTGGATGAGATCAGAGTTGCTCTGGTCGCCGCTGAATACGAACGTACCAAAGCCTCCTCGGTTGGTGAGTGTATTTCCCTTGACAATATTATGGTCCATTACACAGGGGTCGGAAATTTGATCATCGCACTGCTCCCCCCAGCCAATTGGGCCAAAAGGTGATTCGCCAATATTCCAATTCCTATGCCAGATGCCTCTGGCATTTGGATTTAGAGCAATACCGGACGCAGATACCCCCAGGTAGTTACCTACAATCCGATTCTCATTGAACTGCTTGGGTGTTCCAAACGCTGCTGAGGTCCAGCCTGATAATATTGCACTGATCATCGTGTAAGTACCCTGATCGTCTCCCACTTCAAAGTCTTTGGCGGTCATAACATTGCGGTCGTCTGCCTGCTCGCCACCAATCCTCGTTTTACTTACGTCAAGGAGAATGATGCCTGTTACCCCATGCCCCCGCAGCGCCTCGCCCTCTGCGTCCGTATTCAGGTAGTTGCCAGCCACAGTCACACTATCGGCGCCAAAAATTGAGATCGCTATCGAGCAATAAGCCAAATTAGGAGTCTCTGGATTCGAAGGATCTGGGTTGAAGAAGGGGATGACGCATAGTTCAGGCGATGCACGATTGATACCGTTAATGATCAAGCCGCGTACAACTGAGCCTGATGCTGCCGGCCCGCTAATGACTAAGCCTGAGGGAAAAAAAGGAATACCAAAATTGCCGATGACAGGGGCTGCTGCACTCAGGTCAAGTTCAACACCAGGGCGTCTCGCTGGATTGCCTGGCAGTACGCGGGTCTCCGCAATCGAAGCATCTATAACGACGCTGTCGACAATCGTCGGTAGTCCACTCAACAAAGTAATTGTAACCGGCTCAGTCTCTGTGGGGAGCACTGTACCGCCGAAGTCGATAATGTCCCGCCCTGGTGAGCTATTGGCACTGTTAAGAGCTTCACGCAATGAGCAGTGCACATCGTCGCAGACGCTGTCATCGCTATCATCGGTTGTGTTTACGACAAAGGTTGTTGCCATTACGGCACTGGATAGCGCAGCAGCACAGCAAGCTGCCATTTTCCAAAAAAAAGACATATGCTGTCTCCCAAAAATCTGGTGTAGTTTATTAGGCCGAAGATTAAATAGCGGTTCGAACCTTTCTTCTCTACAGCGTCAATTGAGAGCGATCTAAATCGATCAGCACGCCCTTGATTGGCAAATTCAGTAAAGATCATAAATCAAGTTTCCGCAAACGTATCGGAATTATTCAAACGCTGTCGAAATTACTTCAGGAGCACAATTGGGCAGTGACACCGGGGAAACTAGAGATCTCTCGATTAAGATACAGTCTTTATGCAAAGTTCAACAAGAAGGCCACTTCTAGGTGCGAATTCAACTGGTCGCTGCAACACATGCATAAAATCTAGCAGCTGGTGTTTCGTAGTCCAATGTTTTCCGTGGCCGCTCGTTCAACTCTCTCGCAATCCAGTTCAGCTTTGCCTGGGAGTAAACTGACAGGTCTGTGTACTTCGGCAAGTACTCTCGAACCAGTCGGTTCGTATTTTCGTTTGAGCCTCTTTGCCAGGGACTCTTAGGATCACAGATGTAGACCTTGATGTCGGTTTCCAGGGTAAACCGCCGGTGCCCTGCCATTTCTGTACCGCGATCCCAGGTGAGAGATTTATAGAGCTCAGCCGGCAATTTCCTGGACTGCTTGATCAGGGCATCAATGACAGTCTCTGCATCTTTCTTATCGATTTTCGCCAACATCACATAGCGCGAGTGACGTTCGACCAGTGTAGCCACACAGGTCTTGTTAGACCCCTCGATGAGATCGCCCTCCCAATGGCCAGGCACCGCCCTGTCCTCTATTTCGGCTGGCCTTTCCCGGATAGATACAGCCCCTGGAATACCGCCAAGGCCATCGTCTTTAAGCGTTGATGCCCGAGAGCGACGGATATGCCGCTTCGACCGAAGATACTGCTGCAACTCCTTCTTCAGGGCTCCACGTGCCTGAATGAAGAGGCTACGATAGATCGTTTCGTGCGACACCTGATTCCAAACGTCCCCCGGATGCTCATGCTTCAACCAGCCAGCGATTTGTTGTGGCGACCACTTGCGCTTAAGCTTCACCTCTACTCGACGGCAGAGTCGCCGGTTCAACACCAGTTTACAGGGTTTGGGCCTGAGCGCCCGATCCCAGGCATTGTGGTCAGCCAGAATGGCCCGATAGGCATGTGGACCTCCGTTCCGGTTGACCTCCCGGCTGATCGTTGAGGGAGAACGCCCCAGGTCTGCGGAAATCGTCCGAATCGACGATCCCGCCACGAGGCCCCTCGATATTTCTTCTCTCTCACTCAAGGACAACAAACACCGTTGGGCTCGCTTTCTCTCTGGCGGCCGAATACCGCCATTGCGAGACAGGTAACCGTGAATTGACGATGAGTATCGATCAAATGATCTGGCAATTGACCAGACTGAATCACCAGCCTTATAGCGATCCCAGATATGGGACTTCATTTCATCTGTGTAATGAAGACGAGTTCTATGAGCCATATAGCAACACTCCCACTTTTTCGAGAAGATAACAGGGTGTTGCAATGATCAGTTGAATTCGCACCACATTCCAGTCGTTGGGTAAGTTGCGTAACAGCGGGTCGGGAATGGCATCGTGCATACCGTGGGCTGATGGCATTAAACCGCTCATCAAGGTAGCTCGGGTGGCTGAGCAAAGACCGTTTGCCGCGAAGGCACTATCGAAGCGAATACCTTCAGTGGCTAAGCGATCGATGTTGGGGGTCTCAACATCCCTGTTTCCGTAGACTGCTAATGCTTCTGCACTTTGGTTGTCTGCGAGAATGAAAACGAGATTCGTCGGAGTATCTCCCGCCTGAATCTCCTGGGCCAACAGCGAGAAGGATAGAACGATCCAGGCAAGGCGTGACCAGGTATGTGTTCTCAAACTCATTGGCTATATCCAAATTAATAGAAGATGAATTATTAGCAGATAGATAAGGATAGACGAAGTGTGGCGAACTGGGCGAAAGCGGCCCCTAACCTGATTTCGGACATAGTCCGGTGCTGGGGACCGCTATCACCTCAACAGGGACTTCCAAACCGCTAGCATCTAAAGATGCTTAGACCACCGCTTCCTGCTAGAAGCGGTTGCACCATTAAGTCCCCAGGCGCGATTTTCCCAACAGCAATTCATTTACATCACCCCTCGCCCGAGTACTCGCCATGAACAGATACAAAGAAAGAAACATCATACCGCCGAAAACTGCGACAGCTCCAAGCAGCAGTCCACTAGCAGAGAATTGGTGACGCCAAGAGACCCAAAGTCCAGAAAGTAAAAGGAAACCCATGAAGTCAAAGTTAAACTGCCCCGGCCATGTCATCGCTTGCATATCACCAAAGAAAATAGGCACGAGATTCCAGCCATGATTTGAAATCGTGATGGCGGTATATAACACTAGTGAAAGGAAAATCACGACCATGAAAACTCTAAAACCAACCATAATATACCCTTTTAGTTAGTACCTTTGTGCCCCATACAAGACGATATGATTTCGACCGCTATACGTCAAATCGGTTGTCACTATAGCTCGCCCGAATTGTCGCTATGTAGGCGAAAGCCGACCTTTCGATCCGACTGATCAAAATTTGATCCAGGGGTCGGCTTCCAGCTCACAACGGCCTTATTTGCGGCCTCACTGGAAGTACGCGGCCCTCCTGAACAGTTCCCCAGACTGCAATATCCTTGATCTTCAACGGATCGATGGTGACGGGGTTGTCAGCGAGAATTGTAAAATTAGCGAGCTTGCCCGGCACGATACTGCCGACGTCCTTCTCCATCTGGAACGAATAGGCAGCATCCAGCGTTACCGCCTTCAGCGCGCTGAGTTGGCTGATTCGCTGTTCGGCACCACGCAGATTACCGTCATTGGTAATGCGGTTGACGGCGGACCACATCAGAAACAGCGGCTGGCCTGGGGCCATCGGCATGTCGGAGTGTAATGAAAAAGAGATTCCGGCCTTCTCCACATCCGCCATTCTCGCCATATTGTCGGCGCGTTCAGGGTCCATGCCGTTGGAGCGGTAGTTGTCGGCGAGTGCAACCGGATAATACGGGTTTGCGCTGACGATCGCGCCCAACTGTTTGATCCGTACCACCTGGTCAGGGGTGGAGACCGCAAAGTGGATGATCACAGTACGGTGATCCGGCCGTGAATGGCGGCGCATATTGATTTCAAGCTGATCGAGAACCATTTCGAGCCCGGCGTCCCCATTAACATGGACATGTATCTGGTAGCCGAGGTCCCAATAGACACGGAATGATCTGGCAAAGAAGTCGGGATCCATGATCCACTCGCCATTGTGTCCGTCGGTATAGCCGTCGATCAGCTGCATCAACTGCGAGAAAATCGCCCCGTCAGCGAACAGCTTTATCTGCTTCGGTAGGTAGGCGGTCATGCCCTCGCCCCAGGCCAGGAGTTCTTCCGTATCTACGGCAACCTGCTCGTCCGGATATGTCTCCTCATCCGCATATTTGGCGGTGATGGATTTGCCGTCAGCGATGAAATAGAAGCGGAAAGGCGAGGATGAATCGCTCAGCACCGCGTTCTGCGCGTCCTGCAGTTTCTTGGAAAGCAGGCCGCCTGGTTCGCAGCCGAGTGTCACGCCATTGGTATGGAAATAGGTTTTTACTAACTCAAGACCTTTCTGCAGTTGCTCGGGAGAAGCGATTGCCGGAGCAAGCGGCGGCAAGATGGCGAAGAAGCCCTGCTCCCAGTAGTGGGCGTTGTCGAAGTCCGACTGCTTCTTCGCACTGTCGGGTAGCTTGTCGAACCATTCCTTCGTCACGCCATACTTCTTTTCGGCAGCTGAATTCAGGAAGAACTCATGGGCTGACCGGTGCCAGACGATGATCGGTCGCTCCGTGCTGATCGCATCGAGGTCGGCCTTCTTGAGTTCACCGTGGAAGTAATGGTGATAGCCCCATGACACCAGTGGTTTGACCGGATCCTCCAGCGCCGCTTCGGCGTGGGCAAGTCGCTCCAGGTACTCGGACCGGCTCTTTGCGGCTTTCGATGTCCCTGCCGGGAGTACCCAGTCCTCGATCGAGATGATCTCACTCGTCATGGTGAGTGCAGCGAGCAACGGGTGATCGTGCTGGGCAATGAAGCCAGGGACGATAACCTTATCGGCGAATATGTTGTTCACCGTGTACCGTTGTTTTCCAACCGCCGCCTTGAGCTGGTCGATAGACCCAACCGCTAGGATACGATCATCTCGCACTGCCACGGCCCCTGCCGTTGGTTTCTCTGGATCGAGGGTTACGATTTGATTTGCCGGGTAAATGACGATTTCAGGCTGGGTTTCCAGTTTATCCACAATATCCTGCAACGAGACTGTCTGCGCGAGTATGGTCGTTGAGGCGCAGCCCAGAAGAAAGAAAATCAATTGGCGTAATCGAGCCAAAATACGTTCTCGCATGTCCTCGAGTCCTCATTTCCGTTTTCGAACAGCTGCATGCACCAGATCACGGTACGGCAACAGCACAGGTGGCTGAGTCGGTGTAAGCACAGGCTCACCCATTTGGCTCTTTGGCACTCCGTCCAGTTTAGATGATAGGGCCGCCTTTAGGCGAACAGGGTTGTTTCAGCCGACGGTGAATCAACTCGCAGAACGACCGCTATCGCAAACCAAAGCAGACACTCTTCACTGCGCCCCGATATAGTTTCCATCAAGTCACCCGTCGCAATCGACGAACCCGTAGCCAGACCAATAGCTGCAAGGCCTTGTGAATCTTGAAAAGGCGTCGGGTACGTCGGGTGAGACGGGTTGGGGTGGAGTTTCTGAGGGACTGGTGGTGGGCCTTTAGGAGAATACTAAAATTTTCACGGGCAGAGTAATTGGCGGTCTATGAGCGAAGGGAGGAGAAGGGGGCGCTTGTTAGGTATCAACCCGCCCCGGTCGACGGACTGGACTCTTTTCTGGCGCCTCATGAACTCGCTATCACACTCAGTGAACGGCCTCAAGGGACTAGACCAATTGCCTCAAAACGGGCTTTCTGTAAGATAACAAGTCTCAACATTTTGCAGAGCGATTTTAGCCGAGATCCATCCATTTAAATGTCTTGTTAAACGGTACGATCTGATCCCTGTTTTTGCTCAAGTACTCGTCGAGTACATTCTGTCTCTCTTCCATGCCAATGAGGGACTTGCCTCCTCCGTTCCACCATGCGTCGCCGCCTTTGGTAACAAGTACGGTGGCAATTCCCGCGGTCCAGTTATCAACCGTAGCCTGACTTACGAGACCAATTTTTCGTGTCTCAATTATTACATTGTAGTGGTTGAGTAGTTTGAACATATAGCGGTGGAACTCCCCCTTTTCTTCGAGTTCCAGGTCTGCCAAATCATGCATGCCGCGGGCAACAATCCCAAAGTTATAGGGATCAAATACTTGGCTGTCTGCAATGAAGCGCATGTTTTCTGCTGTGGCAAAGCGGTTACTTTGTCGAATCTGGTAGCCCACATAGATAAGCGAAACAAGTATCGCGATTCCTCCAGCGACGTCGGCTAATGAAGCGTAGTATTCCAGCGCCATGTTTAGTCACCCCCTAATTAGTCGTAACCTAACAAGGATAGACGAGAAGTCGGCTATAAGTGGCCCTACGCAGGTTCAGACGGCCGCTTCCACATGCGAAAGCGGCCCCTTTCAGAGGCGCTCAAATAATGATCAGAGGGTCCTGCCTCATTTAAGACATCGTGCAAGGATTAAACTACCACGCCTTTTTGACGTTGAATAAAGAAAGATTGATACGTTGTAAAAGCTTGCGATAGGAATGCATAAAATTGAGCTATTTCACCTTTGTTGAGTTGAGAGGTTCCTTTTAATCCACGGAAGAAGACCTCAGCCAAGCCAGATGCTAGATTCAGAGTGCTGACATACCCGTTCCATGTGTCCGTGAAGGCCTGTGAGGTGGTAATTTTTATAGCTGCTGTATTCTGCCGAAGCTGTACTCCGACGTAGATAAGAGATGCCACGACAGCGATCGCACTGATAAATTCGCCAAGGCTGCCCAAATCTGTCAAGGTTATTTCGTTCATGATACATGCCTCGCTGTTGTTAATTTCTTGTAAATAATAGGCGGTATTTCTCAAAGTAAGTGATAGCGATCCACAGCGACGTTCTAGCGCAGCAAGCTGGCTAGGGCCCGTTAAGAGGTGTGAACGGGCCCCAGAAAAATTGACTGAAATCAATTGCCTCCACACCAATACTGGCCTATATACGGTACTGCCAAGTTAACTGCTCCTGGGAGACAATCTCAGGATGAACACCTACAAACGTCATCGATTCCCTCCAGATATCATTTCCTACGCCGTCTGGCTCTACTTTCGCTTCAACCTGAGCCACCGTGATATCGAAGATCTACTAGCTGAGCGAGGCATCAAAGTCAGTCGCGAATCAATCCGCCTCTGGTGCATAAAATTCGGAGCGATTTATACCCGGCGTTTGAAGCGAAATCACAGAGGCTATGGAGATACCTTCTTCATCGATGAAGTCTTCGTAAAGATCAATGGCAAGCAGCTTTACTTGTGGCGGGCAGTTGACCAGGATGGTGAGGTGGTCGATGTGTATCTGCAGTCCAGACGTGATGGTGCAGCAGCAAAGCGCTTCTTCAGACGCCTGTCGCGTTCTAGTGGCACTGAGCCGAGGA
>JAWMQL010000013.1:0-28535 GCA_033283165.1 Halieaceae bacterium WSDMB12
CTCTGTGATTTCGCTTCAAACGCCGGGTATAAATCGCTCCGAATTTTATGCACCAGAGGCGGATTGATTCGCGACTGACTTTGATGCCTCGCTCAGCTAGTAGATCTTCGATATCACGGTGGCTCAGATTGAAGCGATAGTAGAGCCAGACGGCGTAGGAAATTATATCGGGTGGAAATCTATATCGCTTGTAGGTGTTCATCCTGAGATTGTCTCCCAGGAGCAGTTACTTTGGCAGTACCGTTGTTTGGGTTGCGACCAACTACAGCCGGTGCTTACGACTGATCGCCAGTCAGAGCACGCCGCCATCTTCTTACTGCCTAGCTGGAATCAGAGAAAGCCTGCTGCACCGCTTCTAGAATCCAGCGTAGCCTTGGCTCCGCATTGAATCTCGGATGCCACAGCGCGTAGTAGTTGGTTGGTGGCAGCGTCACTGGCACTCTTTTTGTCACGTAGGGTCCGGACTCAACCAGCCTTTTAGCAACGCGGGAAGGTACGGTGGTGATTCGCTCCGTGCCCAGCAAATTTTCATTGATCATATTAAACGCAGAAACCGACGCACATATATGGCGCTCGAGGCCGAGTTTAGCAAGTTCCAAATCAACCACGCCCAATTCTCCGCCAAGTGGAGCAACTAAGACATGAGTGGCGCTGGCATAGCGTTTCACGGTCATGTTACCGCGAGCAAGTGCATTATTTTTGTGCATCACGCAGACAAAAGGATCGCTGCCAAGTTTTTTAAGCTTGAGCAGATCTGGGGCCTGCCAGTTGACCGCAACCACCAGATTGACCTGACCAGCCTCGAGTTGGCGAACCAGATAGTCCCGTACCAGCGGTAAGGTGACTAGACGGAGTCTTGGCGCTTCGACAGCAATCTGGTTAACCAGCAGAGGGACGACCCGATCCACCAGTTCGTCGGTTGTACTGAGGACAAACTTCCCCGCAAAGCTTCTCGGCCCAGGGTTCTGTGGTTCCGTCAATCCAGAAGCCTGCTCCAGGATTGCCTGAACCTGCGGGTGCATGGCGATGGCGCGAGGGGTTGGCTGCATGCCATCGCTGGTTCTGACAAAGAGTTCGTCGTCCAGCCAGTCACGAAGCTGACCCAGCTGTTTGCTCACGGCTGATTGCGTGACGTTCATAAACTCAGCGGCATGGCTGATGCTGCCTCTGGTCATGATGGCGTCAAATGCTTCCAGCAGTGGCAAATTCTTAATATTCTTTTTTCTCATACAGTATATTTCTAACATTCCGTATGAGAAATATCAATTCATCGTTATTGTGCTTCTCCAAGTTCAGTCGATATGTTTCGAAAGGGCGTTCAATCAAATCATTTTCTAGGAGAGAGATATGTATCGCTTATATGCCATTCCGGGTAGTTGTTCGACCGGTATTCACGTTCTGCTTCAAAAGTTGGGAGTAGAATTTGAAATCGTTAATCGTGACGATGTGGATAACTATCTGAGTCTCGTTCCCACAAATCAGGTCCCAGCACTGCTGGCCGGTGATAATCTTTTGACCGAAGGCGCCGCCATCGTCATGTATCTGCTAGAAAAACACGGTATGGCGGCCTTGCCAGGCAGGGAAACCCAGGAGTTTCGACAGTGGTTGCTGTTTAACTACGCGACACTACATGCCACTTATTCAAAACTGTTTCTGGTTGGTGCTCATGGTGCTGCGGAAGACGAAAAAATCCGACAGCAGCAGATTGATGGAGTTGCAGAGCGGATTTCTACTTTGTGGGAAATTGTTGAGCAGCGACTCAGCGACCGTGACTTTATAGTGGGTGATACACCAACCGTGATTGACTATCTGCTTGCGGTTTATGCCAACTGGGGCAACTCCTTTCCTACGTCGAACATCCGCATCGGTCCAAAGACACGTCATCTGATTCAGGATGTGGTCGCCCTCCCTGAGTTTCAGGCGGCACTGCAACGTGAGCAGATATAGCATTCCATCCCGGAGGCAGCGTAATGAGTGCGTATCAGGAAGTGGAAGCCGTTCTGTTCAGCTATTTTGACGCCTTGTATGAATGTGACCCGGAAAAAATTCGCGCTGTGTTTCATGAGTATGCGGTCTATGCAACTGCCGACGAGACGCCTGCGCTCATCCGCGATATGCCGACTTACGTCGATGTCATCGCATCTCGTGTGCCCCCCAGCTCGCGTGGTGAGCAACGACATGATCGAATCGATAGCATTGATATCGCCGGTGCGAATACAGCACGAGCAAGAGTGCGTTGTGCCTTTGGTGGCAGGGAGTTTGTGGACTTCCTGACACTGATTCGCGATGTAGATAGCTGGCGCATTATCGCCAAGGTGTTTCAGATACGCGCACAAGGAGAGAACTGATGCCTTACGTTAACATCAAAGTTACTCAGGAAGGCGTTTCGTCAGCGGAAAAAGCCGCGCTGATCGAAGGCGTAACCAATCTGCTTAAGGATGTTCTGAACAAGAACCCGGCAACAACTTTTGTAGTGATTGATGAAGTTCCGCTCGAAAGCTGGGGTATTAGTGGACTTCCGGTAGAAGAGTTTCGTCGACAGGCCAAGGCTGACGGACGTGAATGAGCTATCAACCACTACCCTGAGTGCAGTGATGGTTCTGGCCGGAATAGGTATTCCGGTGATGGCAGCGCTCAACAGCGGATTGGGGGTGCGTTTGGGCAACCCGGTGTTCGCTGCCAATGTGTTTTTTCTGGTTGCCTTTGCGTGTTCGTTCGTCGCGCTAGCGATCTACCCCAATCCACTCAGGTCTAACTTCACTGGTATCTCGCCCAAGTATTTTCTTGGTGGTGTGCTGGTTTGCTTCTACGTACTTTCTGTGACGTATGTCGCGCCACGTATGGGGGTTGGCAATGCCATAGTTCTGGTTTTGCTCGGACAACTCATTGCGGCCGCATTCATTGATCACTTCGCGCTGCTAGGTGCACCACAGTCACCGTTAACCGCGGTGCGGGTACTGGGCATAGTTATCATGATCGCCGGAGTGGCCCTGACTCGTCGATCGGTTATGTGAAAGCGCGATGCTGGTGATGATTAGCGAGTCCCCGCGGCTTCGCGACACGTCCTGGCGCTTTAGAATTTATAGGAGGAAAAAATACGCAGCTTATTTTTTGAGGCTATAAATCAGGTGAATTGGCGAGACATTCCTGAACCGCAGATTCAAGCTGATCATGAAGTGCTGGTGGCGACTATTACCGCCAGGACTTGCTATGTCGATACGATGATCATCTCAGGCAAGAGCCCATTTGCCCTGCCGTTCGCATTAGGCCATGAGTCAATCGCTCGAGTGGTCCATCTAGGCGACGCTGTGTCGAGTGTGCGAATTGGCGATATTGTCGCAGTCCCGTAAAACAGAAGCTGCGGGGTTTGTCACAGCTGTGCAGCCAAGCTGCCGCTTCACTGCGAAAAAAAGGAAGTTCCATTCATTCCGAGTTACGGTGTGCCAGATGGTGCTGTTTTTGGGGTACTGACAGCCGCATGGGCAGTGACGAATCGCTGCACCTGGGTCATCGACTTGAATCGCCGCATCCCTCGCTCTCTGACCCTGGTCGCCTCGTGAGACTGTTCGGCTCGATTATTGGCATACCGCTCATTGAAATGTATTGCCTCTGGGGTGACTTTTCGGTGAGCGACCGGATAACTGCGTAGTTTATCGGTAACGATCGTCCTGGGCTCGCCACCATGGCTCCGCAGCAACCTTCGGAAGAAGCGCTTCGCCGCAGCGCCATCGCGCTTTGCCTGGAGATACACATCTACTACCTCTCCATCCTGGTCAACGGTTTGCCACAGGTAATGCTGCTTCCCGTTTATTTTTACGAAGACTTCATCGATGTAGAAAGTGTCGCCATAGCCTCGGTGCCTCTGCCTTAGTCTTCGTACATAGAGGGCACCGAACTTGATACACCACAGGCGAATCGATTCCCGGCTGACGGTGATCCCACGCTCGGCTAGTAGATCTTCGATATCACGGTGGCTCAGGTTGAAGCGATAGTAGAGCCAGACGGCGTAGGAAATGATATCTGGAGGGAATCGATGACGTTTGTAGGTGTTCATCCTGAGATTGTCTCCCAGGAGCAGTTAACTTGGCAGTACCGTCGCGGGCTGCACCACCCATTGACATGTCACTTGACATGCATAGATTATGCTCATCGCCTTGTAAAAGAACTTGGGAACGATGGCTGCACGGGTAACGCGACGGGATTTTCTCAACGGAGTCGCCTTTGGAGCGGGCGGAGTTCTGCTGAATGGCTGTGGTTTGGATGGCGAGCCCGGCCCAATGGCGACTCATAGCACTCCCACGGAATTTAATCCACCGCCCTCCTCTTTCTACTATCCCCCCACTCTCTCTGGAATGCGAGGGAGTCACGAAGGTTCCTATGAAGTAGCACATGCCCTTGTCTGGCGAGGTGAAAAGCCAGCCCACTACGAACAACTCGATGAACACTATGACCTGGTCGTCGTCGGCGCTGGCATGAGTGGCCTGGCGGCGGCCTGGTTCTATCGCAAGAAGATGGGCCCAGAAGCTCGCATCCTGATACTTGATAATCACGACGACTTCGGTGGCCACGCAAAGCGCAACGAGTTTTATCAAGATGGCAGAATGATATTGAGCCCTGGCGGTGCCCAGAATCTGGAAAATCCCGGCAACTACAGCGAGGCGGCCAGCGGACTGCTGGCGGATATCGGGATCGACGAGGCGTTCCTTGACGACATGGACGATCGGACCCCGGAAGATATGACATTGGCAGGAAGGCATGACTCGGCAAACGGCGTGGCACTTCCCAGCGGAGAGGGACATGTCATAGTTCGCGGCAACTGGGTTGCAGCCATGTTCGGTGGAAAGGGCTATGAAATAATGGTGAGAGAGCTGCCCATACCCAGCGCTGAGCAAGATACCCTGATCGACTTTTTTGGTGGTAGGCGCGATTTTCTCGACGACCTCTCGCTCAGCGAGAAGTGGCTCTACATCAACTCCGTCAGCTACAACCAGTTTCTTGTGGAACGGGTCGGCCTCGATGAAAAAACACTGCCGATTCTGAACGCGGTTATTCTCCACTTCAGCTACGTCTCGGGCTGGAACCTCACCGTTATGGAGGCCATTTCCAGTGGTGCAAGCGGCATCAGAGCTATGGGTTGGATGGGTAAAACTGCTGCTAATGTTGCGGGCACATTCATCGATCAACTGCTGCAAGTGAGAATGTTTCCCGACGGCAACGCATCTGTGGCCAGGTTATTGGTAAGGAAGCTGATACCCAGCGTAGCGCCCGGCATGAGAGGACCGCAGGACGTCACTATAACGCGTTTTGATTACCGTGCCCTGGATCGCGACAAGCAGTCAACCCGACTGCGTCTCAACAGCACTGTGGTCGGCGTGCGAGAGACAGAGGGGAAAGTGGTGCAAGTTGACTATGTGCAACAGGGTAAACCCTTTCGTTTGACAGCTCGGCACTGCGTCCTGGCCTGCAATAATGCGCTGATACCCCACCTCTGCCCGGAAATGCCCGCATCCCAGAAAGAAGGCCTGCGCTATGGCGTAAAGACACCGTTTGTCTATGCCAACGTCCACTTGGATAATGGACGCGCCTATTCCCGGCTCGGCGCAACCTTGTTCCAGTGCCCATACGACCCCTTCCAGTGGGTGAGCTCTGCACCCAACATGTCGGTTGGCGGTTATGCCCCCCCCCGGGGACCGGACGACCCGATGGTCGTCTTCATGATGCACTCACCGCTGTCGCTGGAAGCCCCCCAGGGCAACATTTCAGGCCGCGATCAGCTTCGCTTCGGACGGCACAGGGTTTACATCACACCTTTTGCCACCTACGAACAGCAGATCAGACAGCAATTACAATCGTTGCTGGGCCAATTCGGGTTCGAGCACGAGCGGGATATTCGCGCTATCACCGTGAACCGTATCCCTCACGGATATGCTTATCCCTACCTGGCTCTGGACGACCCGGAGTGGGAGGAAGGAATGGCCCCCCACGAGATTGGGCGCGCGCAATTCGGGCGGATTTCCATTGCCAACTCTGATGCGGAGGCCCGCGCCTACATGGATGCCGCCTTCGACGCAGCCTGGCGGGCGGTCGAGGAGCAAACCGCGGCGAGCGCCGAGATCGGCTAACCAAATCCTGTAACCGACGAGTTCTTATTTCAAGCAGCCGAAGGCAGCAAATATAGGAGGATAAAGGGTGGAACACATCAGACCGTGGACAGGTTACCTGCGAACTATCCGAAACTCTCGAGGCTTCTCTTCATGACATCCAGCGTCTCGGCCCTGATTGCCAACTTGTTGCTGGAAAACTGCTGACTCGGTAGCCTGGCCAACTGCTCGGCCACCTCGCGACTACGCGACTCCAAATTTCCGACTTCGACAACCTCATCAATAAAACCAGCATCAACCGTATGCATGGCGAAATCCTAATTTGCCCACAATATCAATGACTTGATCGTTGCCGACTTCTGGATGCGACATAACCCTCAAACGGCATTAAAGACTCGATCTCCCTGCTATTTCACCTGCTCACCACCCTTGCTGCTTTAGCTCCCGGTGACGGCTTGAAGTGCGAGTTCGCTAGAGACGGGTTGATGACCAACACATCCCCTACTCCCCCCTTTTCGCCCATAAACCGCCAACTATGCTGCCCGTGGAAATTTTGGCGATCTCCTAAAAGGCCCACCGCCAATCCCCAGAAACACCACCCAACCCGTCTCACCCGTCGTACCCGACGACTCTCCAGCATTCACAAGGCCTTGACGATACTGGATTGGCGACGGGTGCGTCGAGTACGTCGGGTTGTTTGGTGGGAAGTATCCGGAGAGCCTGGTGGGGAATGTCTGATTTGCGATAAAGCCGCTTATACTTACATAACGATTACACTCGCACTCACAGGCAGATCAGCAATGCAACTAACTCTCCAGCGCACAGTGCAGATCACCGGGCTACTGCTCTTCCTTGCGGCGGTCACCCAGGCGATTTATACCGCACTCTATGTCTCCGAGGCGGAGGTACCCAGGCAGCTCTTGTGGGGGACGGAAGGCTTCCTGTTCGTGATGATGGCCGCGTTTGCAGGATCAGCATTGGTGCAGGTCGACCGACAACAGCTCGCCTGGTCGGCGATCACCGCGGCGGCCGTGCTCAACGTCGTCCAGGTGGGTGTAGGCCTCACCATGTTCGGACCGTTCATAGAGGCAGCTGGCGAACTCGAAGCGCTGGCTCCGGCGGCGGGAGCGGTAGTGGCATTTTCTTTCATGGTCTACAACGCGGCGAAGGTCCTGTTGGCTCTCGCCCTGATCGTGTTCGGATGGTCGAGGCGTTTGACCGGGTCACAGTTGCTTGGCGGAGCCAGTGTGGCGGTTGGTGTTGTCGCGCTGGTGAGCAACACAGCCTCCATGGCTGCAGGCCGTGACGTCTTCGGCGAGTTGCCACTGGCGGGCGGATCAGGAGTGATTGCGACCGTTCTGCTGGCGGTGTGCCTGCTGACCTTGCCGGATACCGCCGCTGAAGCAAACTAGTTCCGTGATCTGCCTGGCCAACGGTCCGCCATTCGCCCCAAAGCGGACGTCGCAAGTGAACCTATCTACAACGGAGAACGGTACTGACAAATTAATTACTTGAGGCTACGAGAATCTAGTCGGTAATGGTCAGGCTACCGCCCTGCTCCACTCGCTAAACGCACTGACCCTGAGATTCCTATAGTGCTCAGCCCTGACCAGATGCCTCCCAAGATTGAATAGATTTTGGACAGCGGCATGTGTCGCCACGAATCCCTGGGCTTGTTTCATCGACTTGAACCGCCGCATTCCCCGCTCTCTAACTCCGGTAATCTCATGTGATTGCTATGCACGATTATTTTCATACTGCTTGGTGCTGTGGATCACATCAGGAATCAACTCTCGATGCGCGACTTCATAGCTGCGTAGTTTATCTGTCACGATCTTCCTGGGCTCACTACCATGTGATCGTAGAAGACACCTGAAAAAGCGCTTTGCAGCAGCCCCATCCCGCTTGGCTTGGAGATACACATCGACCACCTCACCATCCTGGTCAACTGCCCGCCACAAGTAATGCTGCTTGCCATTGATCTTTACGAAGACTTCATCGATGAAGAAGGTATCTCCATAGCCTCTGTGATTTCGCTTCAAACGCCGGGTATAAATCGCTCCGAATTTTATGCACCAGAGGCGGATTGATTTGCGACTGACTTTGATTCCTCGCTCAGCTAGTAGAGCTTCGATATCACGGTGGCTCAGGTTGAAGCGATAGTAGAGCCAGACGGCATAGGAAATGATATCTGGAGGGAATCGATGACGTTTGTAGGTGTTCATCCTGAGATTGTCTCCCAGGAGCAGTTAACTTGGCAGTACCATTGACTGTGGTGCCGATTCGGATTGTGTTAAGTATGCGCTCAGAATGAACACTTGCAGTAAGCTCCATAAAGGTATATTTTTTATACCATGATCGAATTCGAGTACGATCAGAAGAAAAGCGAATCGAACCTGAGAAAACACGGCATCGATTTTGATACTGCCCGCGGACTTTGGCTCGACCCTGATCTTCTCGAGGTACCTGCTCGAACAGTCGACGAACCCCGATACCTGGTTGTTGGACGAATTGGAAGGAAACACTGGTCAGCGATAATTACCTATCGTGACAAGAAGCTTAGGATTATCAGCGTACGACGCGCCAGGGTCGAAGAGGTACAACTCTATGAAAGCTAAAAGTCTCGACAGAAAGTTTGATGAAGGCAAGGACATTACATCTGAACTTGATCTGTCAAAAATAAAGCGGCCCAATCAGGAACAACGTCGGGTGAACGTGGATTTTCCTACCTGGATGATTGAGTCTCTGGATAAGGAGGCCTCTCGCCTGGGCGTAACCCGCCAATCCATTATCAAGGTCTGGCTGGCAGAGCGATTGGAACAGAGAGCGTCTGGTGACTGATTTTACTTCGCGTTTCTCCATCGGGTCGGGCGTTCTTTCCAGTCAACCTCTCATAAGTCCATGAAGCGCATCGCTTTATAGGTCGCGCCCGCCTGCGTGTCCTTAAAACCGGCCGTATACCGACCCGAACTTTCGTCGATTTACCCCGAAACGGAGACCACCCTGTTGACCACCGCGATTCTCGTCGCCGTGGCGGCGGAACTGGTGGTGGCGACATCCACAGGGCCCCGCACTGGCTGCCTTGTCCACCTGATACAGAAAAGACCTGTATACCTGTTTATTTGTACAGTAAGGTAACCCCCATGAAATTATACATCGCCGAAAAGCCCAGTTTGGGGCGGGCCATTGCCGAGGTACTGCCCAAGCCGCACCGCAAGGCCGATGGCTGCATTTATGTCGGCAACGGCGACTGCGTCAGTTGGTGTGTCGGCCACCTGCTGGAACAGGCCGAACCGGATACCTATGACGCCCGTTTCAAGCAGTGGCGCCTGGAGCACCTCCCGATCGTCCCCGGGGAATGGCGACTCAAGCCCAAGGCGAGCAGCCGCCAGCAACTGGCCGTCCTGCGCAAACTGGTGAAAGAGGCCGACCAGCTGATCCACGCCGGCGACCCGGACCGGGAGGGTCAGCTACTGGTCGACCAGGTGATCGACTACCTCAAGGTCCGAGGCGGCAAGCGAGAGAGTATCCAACGCCTGCTGATCAATGACCTCAACCCGGCAGCTGTGACGCGGGCCCTCGGCCAACTGCGGGACAACAAAGACTATGTCCCGCTGTCGACCTCAGCCCTGGCCCGTGCCCGCGCCGACTGGCTCTACGGGATCAACATGACCCGGGCGTACACCCTGATGGGACGCAAAGTGGGCTACCAGGGGGTACTCTCGGTGGGCCGGGTCCAGACGCCGGTCCTGGGCCTGGTGGTGCGGCGGGACGAGGAGATCGAGCAGTTTGTCCCCAAACCCTTCTACCAGCTGATTGCCCACCTGGTGACTGACCAGGGCGAACACTTCAGAGCCCGGTGGCAACCCAGCGAGGCCTGCCAGCCCTGGCAAGATGAGGATGGCCGGGTTCTATCGAGGGCCCTGGCTGAAAACGTCCAATCCCGCATCCAACAGCAACCCGCTACAGTGACGGCCAGCAGCCGAAAGCAGAAGAAACAACCACCACCCCTGCCCTACAACCTCTCAGCCCTGCAGATCGATGCGGCACGGCGCTTCTCGATGAGCGCCAAGCGGGTGCTCGATACCTGCCAGGCTCTCTACGAGCGCCACAGGCTCATCACCTACCCCCGCTCCGATTGCCGTTATCTGCCCCTCGAGCAATTGGCAGACCGGAATGCCGTCATCGATGCCCTGGCGCACAACAGCCCAGCCCTGAGCCAGGGTGCCCGGGATGCCGACCGGACCCTGAAAAGCGTTGCCTGGAACGACAGCAAGGTCGAGGCGCACCACGCGATCATTCCCACCGCCAGAAAGATGGATACCAGCAGGCTGAGCCAGGCAGAGCGCAACGTTTACGCGCTGGTGGCCCGCCAGTACCTGGCCCAGTTTTATCCCGCCCATGAGTACCGCGACAGCCAGATCGACCTGAAGATTGCGGGCGGGCATTTTATCGCCCGTGCCAGGGAGCCCCTGCAGCCGGGGTGGAAGGCGTTGTTTCCCCAGCAGAAGAAAGAGGGCAAAGGCGAGCCCGCCCTGAATACAACCCTGCCGGACCTCAAGAAGGACGATGTGTGTCTCTGCGAACACGGGGAGATCCTGGAGAAGCAGACCACGCCGCCCAAGCCCTTTGACGATGCGAGCCTCCTCGCGGCCATGACCGGGATAGCCCGCTATGTACAGGACCGGGACCTGCGCCAGATCCTGAAAGAGACCGATGGTCTCGGTACCGAGGCGACCCGGGCAGGTATTATCGAGCTGTTGTTCACCCGGGGCTTTCTGACGCGCAAGGGCAAACAGATACGGTCCACGGACGCCGGCCGGGGACTGATCCACAGCGTACCCGAGAGTGCCTCCACGCCGGACATGACTGCCCGCTGGGAAACCGAGCTCAACGCCATCAGTCAGCGCCAGGGTACCTATAACGGCTTCATGCAGCCGCTGCTGACGTCGCTCAATGAATTGATCACCCAGAGCCAGGCCGCGTTGCCGGAGGGCTTGAAGAATATCGACCGAACCCCGCCGCCCAGGAAGAGACGCCGATCGGGTAAATCACCGAAGCGGGCGGGTGCCAACCGGGGTCGACAACGCAAGACCCGCCGGCAGTGACCTGGGGCATTCTGGTCCCCTACTCTCCCTTTTCCAGTCAACACCGCAACAGGGCTGTCCCTGTAATTCGGGGTGATTCCATAAAGGCCCCAGGCATCAAGCCCAGCAGGGTCTTACCGCGGATCCGCCCTCTTTTCACCTTTCTCGATAACCAACATCAGGAGAACGTCATGATGAATACCGCAATTGACCCCGGCAGGGATGCCCTGCCTGAAAACCAACCTCGATCATTCCCCGTATTCTACCCACTTCCCGAAACCACGCTCGTAGGTACCCAGCTGCCTGCCTGCAATGACCCCCGCCACCACATCCAGGTCGACACCCGACAATCATCCCGCCTGAAAAGCCATCTACATGCCCTGCTCAGGCAAGAACAGGAGTTGTTCCTGGGAGCCTGTTCCGACGCTTGGGCGGCTTTCAGCGATGCCTTCCGGGAGATGGTGGGGTGGCTATTCCGCTGGGTGGTGCTACCGATTGTTGCCACCAGTGCGTTTTGGGTGCCGCTTGGCAATCCGGCTGAGCTGCCGCTGTGAACACGGGCCAAGGGGTATCGATTGGCCCCTACTCCCCTTTGCGCGCATCAATTCCCGATCTGCTTGCCCGTGAATTTCGTGGAGGTTTCATAAAGGCCCCACGCGCATTTTTAGTACAGCATAAGTGAAAACCTGTTACTTCATTACAACGATCATCGGTGCCATTCCAGCCGAGATGGAGAAACACCGGCTCAATCTGGCAACGCTAAAGTCATCAATATCAGTCACTATCGCTGGAAGCCACACTGTCGCGCCCTTCCCAGCCCTTGCCCTGGAACGGATCCAGGCCGAGTTGCTGCATGACATGGGGGAAATCCACCATCACCCAGTTGTCGACGATCTTGCCGTCCACCACCTTCCAGAAATCCATGTAGCGGATCTCCACACGTTTGCCCGTGGGTTCAATGCCCATGAATTCGCCACTGTGGGTGGCTTCCTGGCGACCAAAGGCGGCACACCACTGGCCCTGGGTAACCCGGGCCTCATCGATACAGACTTTATCTGAGAACGCTGCCTGGAAGGGCCGCTGCCAGTTGTCCTGGAATTCCTGCAAGCCGCGCTTGAAGCCACAACCCGCGTTGCCGATCCAGCGGAAATCCTGGCTGAAGAAACGCCCCATACCCTCGATATCGTGATCGTTCAGGCCATCGACCATGGCGTCGATGGTGGCAAGCGTCTCTTCGGTTTTGCTCAGGTCGTTGTCGGCCGTCAGCTCGGCCTGTTCAGGGCGGGAATCTTTCATAGATTACTCCTGATGTTTAAAGTGCCGGCGGATTGGCCTGGCGATCTACAGTAAGTTCGCGCATGCGGCGGAAAACATCGACGCCCAGCTTGTTATAGACGTCCAGCAGGTCCACCAGCACCCAGTTCTCGCGAATCTTGCCGTTTTCGCAGCGCCAGAAGTCAAGGCTGGTCATCCTGATATGTTTGCCCGGCGGGGTGATACCGAGCCAGCCATCACCGCTAACCGTCATATACATGGCGTCGAAGCCACAGAAGGCGACGTAGTCGCCATCGCCGAAATAGCACTGGGTGTAGGGCTTGTCACGGTCGCTATTCGTATCCGGCAGGGCGCTGCGGAAGGGTGACTGATGCCAGTTCCGGAAGCCGGTGATACGCCGGTTGGAGCCGATGCCTGCCGGGCCGTACCAGTTCATTTTCGGGTGCCAGAACAGACCGGGGTCCTGCGCATGTATCTTCCCCTCGGCGTACTCGCCGAGACCACGCAGCATACTCTCCACCAATTCAAGGCTCGCGGCGGATTGCTCACTGTCATAGGGCCCGGTGATAATGCCGTCCTGGGTCGCCGGGCCGGGAATGAGCATTTGCTGCCCGAGGCTGGGGCTCAGGGGCCAGGCCCGCGCCTGGATCATCACCTCCGGGATATCCCAGAGGCCGTGCATGGCGACGATTTTCTCGTCCTCGATCCTGAAGAACTCGCAGTAGCGCATGGTCACCAGATGCCGGGTGGCGGGGATGTCCAGCCAGGGGTGCTCGAACACGCCCGTATAGTAACCACCGCAACCCACCCAGCATTCATTACCCTGGGGGCCGGCCATGACAATATAATCCCTGCGTTCCAGGTCGGGGATGGACCGCAACAGGGGCACGTAAGCCTGCTCATACAAGGCCGCAGGGCCACACATTGTCCCGAGGGGATAGGCCAGTTGGATCACCGCGTCGGGGGCAAACAGCTTCTCGAGTTGCCCGCGCAGCCTCTCCGGCTCGAGATCGTACAGGGCACTGCGAAAGCGCCCGATGAACTCCCGATTCTGGTCGTGAATAGACGTGCTCACAGGGGCTAGCCGTAACGTTTCACGCGCAGGTCGGCCTGGGCCTTGTGACCGGCAAAGCCCTCCAGCGCACACAGGCGCGAACAGTACTCACCTATTTCCACCGTCGCCTCAGGCGATACCTTCTGGTAGGTACAGGTCTTGATGAATTTGCCCACCCACAGGCCGCCGGTGTAACGCGCCGCCTTGTTGGTCGGCAGGGTGTGGTTGGTACCGATCACCTTGTCACCATAGGATACGTTGGTCTCCGGGCCCAGGAACAGCGCTCCGTAGTTGGTCATGTTCTGCAGGAAGTAGTCCGGGTCTTCCGTCATCACCTGCACGTGCTCGGAGGCAATGTCATCGGCCACGCTCACCATCTCATCGTAAGAATCACAGACAATCACCTGGCCGTAGTCATTCCAGGCGGCGCCGGCGATCTCGGCAGTTTCCAGCGTGGTGAGCTGGCGTTCAATCTCCTTCATGGTGTCGCGCGCCAATAGCTCGGAGTTGGTCAAAAGTATAGCCGGCGAGTTTGGGCCGTGCTCCGCCTGGCCCAGCAGGTCGGTGGCGGCCATCTCCGCATCACAGCCGATCTCGTCGCAGATCACCAGAGTCTCAGTGGGGCCCGCCAGCAGGTCGATACCGACGCGGCCGAACAACTGCCGCTTGGCCTCGGCGACAAAGGCGTTTCCTGGCCCGACAATCATGTCAACGCCGGGAATGGTCTCGGTGCCCAGCGCCATGGCGCCCACCGCCTGCACCCCGCCGAAGCAATAGATCTCATCGGCCCCGGCCAGGGCCATGGTCGCCACGATGGCGGCATTCGGCTCACCTTCGAAGGGCGGCGCACAAGCGATAACCCGGGGCACCCCGGCCACTTTCGCAGTGGCAACGCTCATATGCGCAGACGCCACCAGCGGATACTTGCCGCCGGGGATATAACAGCCGACGCTGTTCACCGGCAGATGCTTGTGGCCCAACACCACTCCAGGACGCGTCTCCACCTCCACATCGAGCATGGACTCCCGCTGCACGCGGGCGAAGTTCTTCACCTGCTCCTGGGCAAAGCGGATATCATCCAGAGTAGAAGTCGGCAGGCTGTCGATACAGGCCTGGATCTGTTCGTCACTGAGGCGATAAGTCTCCGGCGACCAGTTATCAAACTTCTCGGAATACTCCCGCACCGCGGCGTCGCCCCGTTCGGCAATCTCGGCGAGAATGGATTCGACAATTTCGCGCACGCGCGTTGTATCCTGCACGGCCTTTTCCTCGGAAATACCGTGCTTCAGCCATGTGGCCATCTTGAACCTCCTGGTTTGTGCGTAGCGACTCAGGCTGAGAGCGCTTTGTGTACCTCGGGCGCCCATTCGGGCTGGGAGGGCAGATCGCCGGCGGTGGCGAGATACACCACGCCCCGGGCATCCCCCGTGTTCTGCAAACTGCGCCAGGCCGACGCCGGAATCGACACGGTATCCTCGGGCCCGAGCTCGAACCGCTCATCCCCGTGCCCCGCATCCATGGTGATCGTCCAACTGCCCTCACCCACTACCAGTACCTGCTTGCGGTCATAGCGATGCCGCAGAAAACCACCGCCGGGCTCAGCCGCGAACCCCGCCAGGGTGAAGGAGTGAGGGTTGAGAATCGGGGCCGCCAGTTCGCCGCGCTCGTGGCAGCCCTCGCCGATAATGGGGAAGTAGGTCTTGTTCCCGCCGGGCAGGCCACAATCGGCAAAAGCATCATTAAGGCCCTGACTGTTCGACAAGTTGACGACCCGCGCGGCCATTTCCGCCGGGCTGGTGCGGTTGTAGCGCAGCAGTTCTTCCTCGGTCAGGGGTTGCAGCAACTCCTCCGCCGCCGGCATGGCATCGCCGCGGGTGGTATCCACCAGGCTACTGTCACGGCGCAGGTAGAACCCGTAGGAAGCGGCCCCCTCGATGACATCATTCGCCCAGGTCACGTGCCCGGGGTCGTCCTCGCCGAGGAAGGACAGCATGAAGTTGTCATCGCTACCGACACTCTCGAAGGCGCGAAAAGTGCCGGTGGGGATGCTGATCACATCCCCCGGATTGAGAGTGGCCTCGCCGTCGGTGCCGTCGTAGCCCCAGAAGAAGCGCCAGCTGCCGCGGCACACCAGGAAGACTTCCGCCGTGGTGTGGGAGTGCAGCGAGTTGATCTTGCCGGTTGGCAGCGAAACGCCGCCCACGTTGAAGCCGTGGGGCTCGGCGATATGTACCACCTGCTTCTCGCTCTCGGCCACTCCGGGGCCGATGATGCAGTAGTTGAGCTTGCCCTCGCGACCCGGCAGGCGGGTATCGACAAAGGCCTCCTCACAGGGGATGTAATCTTGCCGGCGCACGACGCGGCCGGCGAGTGTTTGCGCTTGCATGGCGTAATAATCCGGGCTCGATATTTTTTGAGCCATTATTTTTGACTTCGAATGCAAAAAAGTCTAGCCTGTGATTTAGGTAATTTCAAGCGTTTCTGCTCAGTCTGTTGGCAGCGTGCTTGGAATCGTTGCATTCGAAGTACATTGAATCGGTGATAGCGGCCACAACCGCCCCCACCACAAACCGGCGCCACCGCCGTCTGGAATAGAACTATAAGGAGCCCAGGTATGCACCACCCCAAGCAAAAACTCATTGCAGCACAGATCGGCCTGATCAGCACATTGGCCGCCGGTTACCAGGCACCCGTCTTCGCCGAGGGCTTCGCTCTCGAAGAAGTTATCGTGACCGCCCAGAAGCGCGAGCAGAACCTGCAGGATGTCGGTATATCCGTTACCGCCGTCGACCAACGAGCGATGGAGCGCGCCGGCATTACGGACATCTCCCGACTGGAGTTGGTAACTCCCGGTATGAGCTACGGCTTTATCGGTGCGGACTCCAAGGTCGCCATGCGAGGCGCCAACTCCAACAACACCTTTGCCGACAACTCGTCTATCGCCGGCTTCTTCCTGGATGGCGTCTACCGGCCCCGAGCCTCACAGCAATCCCAGGCCTACTTCGACGTGGAACGTGTGGAGGTGCTGAAGGGCCCACAGGGTACTCTGTACGGCCGTAACACCTTCGCCGGCGCCATCAACGTGTACACTTTCAAGCCCGATCCGGAAGGGCTCGGCGGGGCACTGAAGGGCAGCTTCGAACGTTATGGTCGCTTCACCACCGAAGGCTTCATCAACGTACCAGTCACCGACAGTACAGCGCTTCGCTTTGCTTTCAATACGAAAGATAGTGACGGTTATATCGACAACAACGGCGCGGGCGAGGACCTGGGCCAGGATGAGGCCCGCAACTTTCGGATATCCGGCCTGTGGCTTGGCGACTCCTCTGAAATCGTTCTCCGTTATAGCAACGTCAGCCAGAAGGGAGTTGCCGACGGTATCTTCGCCGCGGAAGGGATCTGCCAGCCAATCAATGCCAACGGCTTTACAGACGCCTTCGGCAGGCTGGAAAACTGCGACAACCCCTATCCCAATGCCACGGGAGATTCGCGCTTTGATGAACCCTGGGAAGTGAGCTTTGATGTCGATGCAGAACGTGACAATTCAGAGGAGAATCTCACCTTCGACGCGAATGTTGATTTTGGTGAGGCATGGACAGCGCGTTTCATCGCCTCCTGGACCGACTGGGAGAGTGAGTTCGACTGGGATGGCGATTGGTCGGATACCCCCGGATATGTTTACTACTGGGATGAGGAAGTCGAGTCTGTCACCAGCGAATTACAGTTAATCTACAGCGCGGAACGCTTCAAGGGAACCTTCGGACTGTATTACTCGGTGGACGAGATTGGCTTCGGTTTTTCGCAATATCGTGTCTCTCCGCCCCAGGAAAGCTTCAGCGATTTTGCCGACTATCAAGAAATCGAAACGGATACTACCGGTATTTTCGCACAGGGTGATTTTTCTCTTACCGACAACCTCCGGCTAATTGCGGGGATCCGCTACAGCGAGGAAGAAAAAGATACCCAGACCTTCGGTGGCTCGTCTACTGACGAAAACGGCAATGCTCTGCCCGGTGTAAATCCAACCGGATTAGATGACAGAGCCATCAAGATTTACCGATACGTATTACAGCCAGAACGCTCGGCAGTCCGTGAATTCGATGACACGACCTACAAGTTGGGTTTCGAATGGGATATAGGTGAAGAGATCATGTTCTATGGCACCTGGGCCACCGGTTTCCTCTCCGGTGGTGTCAATGCCGACGGCACGCCCTTTGAGTCACAGGAGTCAGAAGCCTTCGAGTTAGGGATGAAAAGCCGTTGGTTGGATAATACGGTCCAGGCCAACGTGGCCATCTTCTATAACGAGTACACCAATCTGACAACGCAGGAACTGGTAAACGTCGGCAATAATGTGTTCCAGACGAGAACAGTGAATGGTGGTGAGATTGATACCCTTGGACTGGAAGCTGATCTCACCTGGATTCCCGATGATCGCTGGTTCCTGAATGCGGGTATCAGTTTGATGGACAACGAGTACGGGAACTTTGGGGTCACTAATCCCTTTGAACAGGCTGGGGGCCGGGTACAGGAATTTATCGATCTGGAAGGTGAGACACCGCCCTGGGCGCCGGATATGACCCTGAGCCTGAGCGTCGGCTACGACTTCGACCTGGGCGATGCCGGCAGCCTCACACCCTTCCTGCAGTTCTACTACTCGGATGACTACAATACGGATGATGTCAGCACCTACAAGCAACAGGTGCAGGACTCCTACACCAAGACGGACTTCCGCATCATCTACAGCACGCTTAGCCAGAGCTTTGAAGCCGAAGCATTCATCGAGAATATCGAAGATGAAGATGTTCTGGCACGGACCAACACGGGTGGCTTCGACCTGGTTCAGACCAGCTACATGTACCCACAGAACTACGGGGTACGACTGCGCTATAACTTTTAAAGTCCGGTGCACCTGCCAGACGGGGTAGCGATACCCCGCCTGGCCTTATTCCAGGGAGAACGCTATGGCCGAATTCGGCACGCTCAACTGGTCCATCCTGCTTATCTATATCGTCGTCAACCTGTATATCGGCTACCTGCTCGGTAAGAAGGTCGATTCGGCGGAAGACTTCTTCCTCGGCGACCGCTCCACCCCCTGGTGGGCGATCGGCGTCTCCGTGCTGGGCACCTATGTCAGCGCCCTCACCTTTCTCGGCGCGCCGGCCTGGGCCTATACTGACGGTCTGTCGGTCATCGCCATACACCTGAATTATCCGCTGGTGATCTTCGTGGTGATCACCTTTTTCCTGCCGTTTTTCTTTAATAGCGGCGTGGCATCCATCTACGAATACCAGGAGCGGCGCTTCGGCGCCACCTCACGCACAGTGATCTCGGCAATTTTCCTGGTATCCCAGGCACTGACTTCAGCGGCAGTGCTGTACGCCACGGCCCTGGTGCTGGAATTCATCACCGGTGTGAAAGTGGAGTACGCCATCATTGTGGTCACCGTTATTGCGCTGATCTACACCGCCATGGGCGGCATCACCGCGGTGATCTGGACCGACGTGGTGCAGGCGGCGATCCTGCTGGTGGGAGGCTGCATCATTTTCTACGCCCTGCTGACGCAGATGCCGACGCCCCTGGGGGAAACATTGCACGCCCTGAAAGCCGAGGGCATGACCCGGGCGCTGGACTTCACACCAGACATCACCAAGGTCACGACGATATGGTCCGGCGTGATCGCCATGACCATCTTCCACATCACCGTGTACGGCACCAACCAGATGATGGTGCAGCGCACCCTGGCGGCCAAAAACATCGGCGATGCCAAAAAGTCCTTCCTGTTTATGGGCTTTGGCGCCTTCTTTGTCTACTTCCTGTTCGTGTTCCTGGGCATCCTGTTTTACAACTACTACGGCGGGCGGGAGTTCGAAAACGGCAACACCATTATCCTCACCTTCGCCGCGGACTACGGCCTACCGGGCCTGATGGGTATCCTCGCCGCCGCGGTGATGGCCGCCTCCATGTCCAGCCTCGACTCCGCCTTCAACTCAATGGCGACGGTCTCCACGGTGGATTTCTACCAGCGATTTTTCCGGCCGGACGCCAGCAGCGACGACTGCCTGAAAATGTCCCGGGTGTTTACTGTCATCTGGGCGGTGGCGATCATCCTTCCCGCCATCGGTTTCTCCCGCAGTGAGGGCTCGATCCTGGAAACCCTGAGCAAGGTGGGCTCCTACTTTGTCGGCGCCAAGCTCAGTATGTATACCCTGGGCTTCTTCTCCAAACACACCACGGAGCGCGGCCTGCTGGGGGGCATCGTAGTCGGCTTTGCCACCATCTGGTATGTGGCGACACAAACGGATATCGCCTGGCCCTGGTACTGTGCCATCGGCGCTACCGTGAACATAACGGTATCCTGGGGGATGAGCCTGTTACTGGACGGGCGGCAGGCCGAGTACTCACCCTACAGCGTGCAGGGGCAGTTGGCGGCTTTCCGGCGGGACGGCGGTGAGGCAAAGGACGGCAACTGGTACAAGATTCCCGGCAAGGTGGATCCCTTCAGCTACACGCTGCCGGTATTCTTCGCGCTGTGCCTGCTGTTCCTGTACGTATTTGACGCCATGATCGGCTGAGTCAGCTCTGCGGACGCAACTGACCCAGCCGTTCAAAGATATCCAGGCCCTGCTGCTTCAGCCACCAGGGGAAGTCGATGATGATCCAGTTCTCCGCCAGCTTGTCGCCGTCGCGGCGGTAGAGATCGACCACGCGCATCTCCACCTTGTGACCGCACCCCGGCAGGCCGAGCAAACCACCCGCCGGCACATGTCGCAGGTTCGGCCAACCGAAGAAGCCGCCGTAGTTACCCTCCGCCAGGCGGCAGATATGGCCGTTGTACTCCTTGTTTTTCACTCCCGCCCGGAACGGGTGCTGGTGCTGCCGCTGGTAGCGCTCAATGGTATAGGTGGCGCCGATGCCGGCGGGGCCATACCAGGCCATATCCTCCCGCCAGGTACGGCGCAGGTAGTCCGGCGGGCAGACCGTGTCGTCGTCGGCGTTGATGGCCGCCAGGTCATCTACCATGCGATCGATCAGGGCCAGGGTTGCAACGCCCTGCTCCGGCGGCACTGGCCCGAGTTGCAGACCGTCCTGGGTCAGGGGGGTGGGCCAGATATGGCTTGCACCAAGACCGGCGGGCAGCGGATTGACGCCGGCCTGCTGCATCACATCGAGGATGTCGCAGAAGAACGCCGAACGCGTGATCTGCCCATCCTTAATGCCGATGAATTCCGCATAGCGCAGGGTGGCGAGACGGCCGGTGGCGGGGATGCCGAGCCAGTCGCCATCCAGCAAACCCATGAACACCCCGGCGCTGATCACCCAGTCGGCCCCATCGATTTCACTGGTACCGGCCATAAACATAAAGGGCCGGCGCTGCAGGGCCGTCCAGTGCTCCTTCAGCGGCCGCCACAGTGAACGGGACACCGCCGCGGTGCCCTCCATCAGGCCGAAGGGGTGTACAGCGTAGCAACGATAGCCCGGCGCGGTGAAGGTATCCAGGACAGAATCCACCTCGGCCGGCGTCACTGTGGCAAGTGCCTCCTGGTAGCGCAGGGCGACGGATTTAATAGCTTGAAAATCGCCAGAACTAATCATATGGGGTATATTGCATTCGAATGCAAAACTGAGTCAAGATGCATTTTTACCCACTTTGCACCAGACTGGAATGCCATGGACAAGCAACATTACGATAGCGCACCCCCCTCCTCACCTCCCGGTAACCTGCCGGGCTTCGACCCCGAGTTCACCGACATCGTCGACTACATCCTGCGCATTACTTACCGCATCTGGGAAGGCAAGCAGGTGGGACTGTGCCGCGACTATTACTCCGACGACTGCCCGGTCTACACCCTGGCGGGCTACACCGAGGGCATGGAGGCCGTCACCCAGAACACCATCCGCACCCTGGGCGCTTTCCCCGACCGCACCCTGCAGGCCGACAATATCGTCTGGGGCGGCGACGCCGAGTCCGGTTTCCACAGCTCGCACCTGATCACCACGCACATGACCAATCTGGGGCCCAGCGAGTTCGGCCCCGCCACCGGTCGCGAGGCGACTATCCAGGTGATTGCCCACTGCGTCTGCCGCGACAACCGCATCGTCGAGGAGTGGCTGGTACGCGACAACCTGTCGCTGGCTCAGCAACTGGGTATAGACGTCGGCAGTTGGCTGCAGGCCAGGGCCCGGGAGCCGATCCAGGCGGCGTTGGCCTCCTGGCTGGAGTCGGAATGGGACCGGGTAACACAGGGAACGCGGGACCGCCTGCCTTACCCCAGCGGTCAGTCCGAGGGCTTTATCGGCGCTGCGCTCAACAATATCTGGAACGGCAACCTGGTGGGCGACTGCCATGTGCTGTACGCCGAAAACGCCACCCTGCACGCCTCTTCGCGGGAGGACGCCACGGGCATCGAGGCCATCGGCCGCTTCTACCTCGGCGTCCTCGGCAGCATGCCGGACGCGAAAATCAGCGTCGATTACATGTGCAGCAATTCCATGCGCGACGACGGCGAGTTCGTGGCCGTACGCTGGACCCTTGCGGGCACCCATACCGGCGGCGCGCTGTGGGGCGAAGCCACCGGTGCACCACTGCTGATCCTGGGGGAGAGCCAGTACCGGCTGGAGAACGGCAAGGTCGTGGAAGAGTGGCTGGTATTCGACGAACTGGCAGTACTGACGCAGGTACAGCGCGCACGACATGCTGCCTAAGTTCGTCGACGCCCATCACCACCTCTGGGAGCTCGAGGCGGTCCACTATCCCTGGCTGATGGCCAAGGGCGAGCGCCGCTTCTTCGGCGACCCCACCCCCATCCAGAAGAACTACCTACCGGAGGATTTCTTGGCGGAATCCCCGCGCCATCGGCCGGTGGCCTCCGTACACATCCAGGTGGGGGCAGCAGAGGATCAGGCGTTGCGGGAGACAGAATGGCTGGCATCGCTGCCGGATTTTCCCCAGGCCATCGTCGCCTTCTGTGACTTGGCGGCGCCGGACGTGGCGGAGCAGCTGGCGGTACAACAGGCTTTTCCCCGTGTAAGGGGTGTGCGCCAGATCGTCGGGCGGCATATAGACGAGGACCGGTTGCACGGTTCTAACACCCTGCTCGACAGCAGCGCCTGGGTGGAGGGGCTGCGACAGCTGGCCGCCGCCGGGCTGTCCTTCGACCTGCAGATGATTCCCAACCAGATGCCGGCAGTGTTGCGCGCACTGGAACAGGTACCGGAGTTACCCGTCGCCCTGTGCCATGCGGGTTCCCCCTGGGATCTATCGCCCACGGGACTGGCCGGTTGGAAGGAGGGCCTGACACAGCTGGCGGCACTGCCCAACACAGTGTGCAAACTCTCTGGCCTGAGTATGTTCAAGCGTGACGGCACATTGGACGACCTGCAACCGGTGGTGGATAGCGTGTTGGAGGTTTTTACACCGGCGCGGGTCATGGCCGGCTCCAACTTTCCGGTGGACAAACTCTACCACGACTACGCCACGGTCTGGGATGCCTACGACCGGCTTACCGCCGGACTCAACGGAGCAGAGAAAACCGCAGTCTTCCGTGACTGCGCCATCAACTTCTACCGCCTGTCCCGGGTGGACTAACGTTCGAAACCGTCCACCAGTTGCCCAGCACCTCGCAGTAGAAAACCGTGGTCTGAAGACAGCAAGAAGAAATTCGCACCCTTCTTTTGCCAGCTGGTCACCTCGGCCGCTTCACCAACGAACATGCCGATCGCCCTGCCCGCCTTGACCCCGGCCTCACAGATCCGTTCCACTGCCGAGATGACTTCCGGTGCCCCGGGGCCGGTGGCCCCCAGCGCCACGGTCAGGTCGATGCGACCGATAAACAGGCAGTCCACGCTATCGACCGCGGCGATGGCATCGATGTTGTCCAGCGCTTCCAGGTCCTCGATCTGCACGATGACCGTGGTCTCTTCCGCACTGTTCGCCAGGTGCTGCGCCATACCCCTGCTAGTGTAACCCGCGGCCCGGGTGGAGCCGGCATAACCGCGGCCGCCGGCGCCGAAGTGCGCTGCCTTCGCCACTGCGGCGGCCTGCTCCGCCGTGGTGACATGGGGAATGACCACGCCGGTGGCGCCACAATCCAGGGCGTTCAAGGTGTGTTCGGGCGCTGACGAGGGCACCCGTACAAGGCCCGGCATACCGCCCGCGCGCAGTCCCAGCAGGCAGGCATCGAGACTGCCACGGTCAAAGGGTGCGTGTTCCGCGTCCAAGCACACGACGTCCAGCGGCGACAACGCCAGAACCTCGCAGACCATGGCCGAGGGCGTTTTCACCCAGGTACCGATCAACTGTTCCCGCTGTCTCAGGCGAGTCCTGAAATTATCCGCCATACTTACCCCCACAGTTCTTTCGAAGCGATCGCCGCGCCTTCTACAAGCGCGCCGAGCTTGGCGTAGACGATATCCTGGTCCACCGCGCCGAAGCCGGCGAAGGTGGAGAAGCCGCAATCCGTGCCGGCCATCACCCGCTCACGCCCGACGAGATCGGCAAAACGCTGGATGCGCTGTGCTACCAGACGCGGGTGCTCAACGAAATTGGTAGTGGAATCGATCACCCCGGGTACCAGCAACTTGTCCTCTGGAATGTCCGCGGTGGCAAACACCTCCCACTCGTGGGCGTGGCGCGGGTTGGAAGATTCAAACAACAGGGCCTGGGGCCGTGCGCGCAGGGCAATGGGCAATACCATCTCCATGGGCGCGTCGTGGATGTGCGGGCCCTCATAGTTGCCCCAGCAGACATGCAGGCGAACCTTCTCCGGTGGGATATTGCGCAGTGCATCGTTCATGACATCCACGTGCAGGTTGGCCAGCGACTGATACTCCTCGTCGCTCTTGCCCTTGAACATCATGTGGCGCCCCAGGCCGAGGTCCGGGGAATCCAGTTGCAGCAGGAAACCCGCGCTGACGATCGCCTCGTATTCCGGGCGCATGGCCTCCCCCAGCGCCTCGAGGTAAGCCTCGTGACTGTCGTAATGGCGGTTCGGCTGGAACAGGGCAATGACTCCGGGGGACGCGGCATTCATGAATCCGCCAACAGGCTGGTGCTTGTCCACCGCGGCGCTGAAGTTGGCCAGGTCCTCTTCCAGCGGGCCGCTGTCCTTCACCTGAATATCATCGACACAACAGGGACGGCGGTAACTCGGGGTACCGCCGCTGCTGGCCTGCCGCTCGAGGAAGCCCGGAAACTCCTCCAGGTCCGAGGGCGGGTTGCGTTCGCTGTCCCCGGCAAAGCCGGAGATACGATCCTTGACGTAGGTGGCGTAACTGATTTTGCTCATCTCGCCGTCGCTGACCAGGTCGACGCCGGTGTCCACCTGCCTGCGCACCACCTCGTCCACCGCCTCGGCGATGACTCTGGCCAGTTTTACGGGGTCATAGGGCTGCTCGTTTTCTTTGGCGAATACGCCGTCGGTGACGGTCTTCGAACGCGGCAGGCTACCCACATGCGTGGTTAAGACACGATCTTGCTGCAATGCCATATCGGTCTCCTTATTGTTGGTCCGACAACCAGTGTGCCAGGGCGAGATTCACGGCGTCCGGTTGTTCCATTGTAGAGAGATGCCCGCACTGGGGGACAATGACCAGTTGCGCCCCCGGTATGGCGCGCTGCATTTCTTCGTGCCTCTCCGGAGGGCAGAGTAAATCTTCATCACCACACAGCACGAGGCAGGGGCAATCAATGCCAGGCAAGGTTGCCGTGCTGTCGGGACGATCACGCAGCGCCAGGGATTGGCGGGTGAATACTTCCGGCCCCAGGTCCAACCCCATGGCGAGCACTTCGTCCAGCAATTCAAGGTCGCCGCGATGGCTGGCGGCCAGGTAGTTGGGCTTCAGTTCATCCCGGAGGATCTCTGCAAGTTCGCCATCCCGTACACGCCGAACGTGTTCATCGCGCAGCAGGCGACGCTCTGGAGGGTCGGACTTGTAGTTACTGTCGAGGAGTGCCAGGCGCTCTACCCTATCGGGGGCCTGCCGCCAGATTTCCAGGGCAACGATGCCGCCCATAGACAGGCCGGCGAGTGCGAAACGCTGCGGCGCTTGTGACAATACACTCTCCGCCAACCGGGCCACCGTATCACTCGAGGACAGATCACCGATCTGGATAAGCCGCTCACCGCCGGCAGACAACGCATCCACCTGGTGACGCCACAGACGATGATCACACATCATCCCGGGCAATAGCAGGAGCGGCGTGGTCACGACGACAGGCGTACGGTACTGCCGGCGCGCAGTACACCGGAAAAAGTGCGTTTCTCCGGCGGCAGGGCATCGTTGTCGATACGCCCCAACAACATGGAAACCGCCGCTTCCGCCATGCTCATCACCGGCTGTTCGATAGTGACGAGATCGTAGCTTAACCACTGGGCGGAGCGTGAGCCATCAAAGCCCACCACCGATACCTCCCCAGGTACATCGATATCCAGTCGAAAGCGCAGTTCGTCCAGCACGCCGATGGCCATCATGTCGTTGGCGCAGATAATCGCCTCGGGGACACTGCCCCGCGACTGCATCACCCGCCGGACAGCGCGGCGGCCGGAGTCGTAGCTGTAATCACCATCCTCGCGGGTGATGTCGGTAACCCCGAGCGCTTCCAGGCGACCAATGGCACCGGCCGTACGCTGCAGGCTGACCACCGAATCCGAGGGCCCACCAATAACGGCAAAGGAACGATGCCCGGCATGCTCCACCAGCAGGTCGACAATCTTGCGCTCACCCTCGCCCTGGTCGCAGCACACCGAACTGACCGGGATGTCCTGGTAGGAGCGGTTGTAAAACACCAGCGGGATATTGTGCTGGGCAAACTGCTCGATCTGTTGTGGATCCAGTTGTGCCGCGGCGATCACCCCGTCCACCTGGTGCTGCCACACCTGGTCCAGCACCTGGGTCACGTCGCTCTCGTGATCGAGGTCGAACAGCAGTACCTGGATATTGCGCTCGGCAAAGCGACGACTCAATTCCGATAAGACTTCCGGGTAGTAACGCAGGTTGGACTCGATCACGCCAACCATATTCGAGCGACGCGTTATCAGACCCCGGGCGATGGCATTGGGCCGATAACCCAGTAGCTCCACGGAGCGCATCACCCGCTCGCGCATCTTCTTGGAGACGCTGCCCCCCGGCTTAAAGCAGCGCGACACAGCCGACTGGGACACACCCGCATGGCGCGCCACATCGTAGGACGTCGGCAGGCGTTTCGGCGAACGGTCCCGCTCCTTATCAGCCATACACCACCCCAAAACCAGTACTGACTGGGATGCTAAAGTGGTTTGCATCGACTTGCAATCCCCAGCTCACCCGCAGATGAGCGGATCGCCCGAAGGGCGCATAAATACTACAGCTTTAGCTTTGACTCCGAATGCAGCCGAAGGCTACACTGGCGGCCACTCTGAGTTCACAGGACCGCACTATGTCTGAGACAAAGAATCAGGGCACGGAGGTATTCAGCCTGAAGGGGCGTTGCGCCCTGGTAACCGGCGCCGGGCGTGGCATCGGCCGCGCCTGCGCACTGCTATTGGCACAGGCCGGGGCCAAGGTCCTGGCGGTGGCACGCTCCGCCGAGGACCTGGATTTGCTGGCAGCGGAGCACAGCGCCATCGAACCCTGGATCGCCGATGTCACCGACAGCGGCTTCCGGGAACAAATTCTGCAACTGGAACGACTCGATGTACTGGTCAACAACGTCGGCACCAACAAGCCCCAGCCCTTTCTGGAAGTCGAGGAGGGCGTCCTCGATCAAATGCTGTCCCTCAACCTGCGCTCCGCCTTCCTCGTCGCCCAGGCAGCCGCACAGATCATGGTCAAACAGGGCAGCGGCTCGATCATTCATATGTCATCGCAAATGGGGCACATCGGCGCAGCAAAGCGCACGGTCTACTGCATGACCAAGCACGGCATAGAGGGCCTGACCAAGGCAATGGCGGTAGAATTGGCAGACTTGGGGGTGCGCGTGAACTCCGTGGCACCCACGTTCATCGAAACACCGATGACCGCGCCCATGTTGGCCGACCCCGAGTTTCAGGCTGAGGTGCTGAGCAAGATACCTCTGAACCGCGTCGGCCAGGCGGAAGAAATCGCCGCGGCGGTACTGTTTCTCGCCAGCGACGCTTCGTCGCTGGTTACCGGTGACAGCCTGAAGGCCGACGGGGCCTGGACCGCGCAATAGAGCACGGAGCCCGGTCCTGACACTAACCGGTTTTAATGTAATGAACCATCCCTACCCACGCCGCTAGCCCGGCGGGAGTCCTCAGACTAGCCTTTAGGCTGCAGGACCTCAACTTTGGACGGGAGATCGACATGACTATTAGTATCCTAGGCATTGATATTGCCAAAAACACCTTTCAACTCCACGGCGCCGATATTTCTGGCAAGGCCGTTCACAAGAAACGTATGCATAGCGAAATCCTAATTTGCCCACAATATCAATGACTTGATCGTTGCCGACTTCAGGATGCGACATAACCCTCAAACGGCATGAAAGACTCGATCCCCCTGCTATTCCACCTGCTCACCACCCTTGATGTTTGAGCCACCGGTGGCTGCTTGAAGAGCGAGTTCGCCAGAGACGGTTTGATCACCATCCCCCCTACTCCCCCTTTAGCCCGTGAACCGCCAACTACTGTGCCCACGAAAATTTTGGTGATCTCCTAAAAGGCCCACCGCCAATCCCCAGAAACACCACCCAACCCGTCTCACCCGTCGGATCCGACGACTCTCCAGCATTCACAAGGCCTTGACGATACTGGATTGGCGACGGGTGCGTCGAGTACGTCGGGTTGTCTGGTGGAAACTATATCGGGGCGACTCAGCTGGGAGATGTCTGCTTTGCTCTGCGATAGCGGTCGTTCAACTGGTTGATACACCGTCGGGTGAAACGTCTCTTTTCGCCTGCGAATTCAATCGGTCGATGCAACACACGCATTAAATCTAGCAGCTGGCGTTTCATAGTCCAGGGTTTTCCTGGGTCGCTCGTTCAGCTCTCTCGCAATCCAGTCCAGCTTCGCCTGGGTG
>JAWMQL010000014.1:0-23578 GCA_033283165.1 Halieaceae bacterium WSDMB12
TAGAAACGAGCGCACTTCCATTTTTGAAAACATCAGTATTGAAGCGGCGACAGCGTGTCTAAGCGACCTGAACCAAGTTGGGATTAGTCTTGGCATGGAATCCGAATGCTTGCCCATCTCGGATTAAGTTTTGTTACAGATCGCTTCGATCTCTAAACGAGGATAAACGAAATGTCGGAAAGTAGGCGATAGCGGACCCTAGCCGTAATCTGGCCTCACCCACCGTCTTATGGCCGCTCCCACCTCATAGCCGACGGTTGTATTGAGTAGAGTCGGGGTCGGCTTGCGGCCAAGAGGAGACACTGTGACAACGGGTATGCGATTATTTTGCTGGTAGTTTATTGTCGATGTAAGCGATGAATCCAGAATCAAAGTTTGACCTTGATGCCACCCACCACTTTGCGACGGACGGAGCTTTGAGTAGGTCATCAATAGCTCGAGCGTAATATTCCCATGTAGCCCATTGATCTGTACCACCTAAATTTCGGCTGTTCTGCAGAAAGAAGGTTTGGTGGGATTCAAATTGAGTGAAGAGCATTCTGCCGAAACGAAAGCGATCTACTGCGTCCAGGCTGTCGTGGTCGGAGTATCCCTGCAACATCAATTCCGCAACACTTCTACTCTCCACAACGCTTAGATTCATTGCTACGACACCATTCAATGATGCGTGTTCTCCTTGATTGAAGAGCGCTGTCGTGTTCTGCACGACGTTTTCATTCGTCATGGATATTTGTTTGGCTAAGTAGATCAATGAAACTATGAAGCCCACCGCCGCCAATAGTTCAGCTATCGCCCCGATTGCTTCCCAATTCATCGTTTATCTCCTTGATGTTCGAACCTCAACAAGGGTAGCCCCATGTCCGCAATTAGGCGAACAGAGACTATTCAGTCGACGGTGAATCAGCTTTTTCAACGACCGCTATCGCAGAGCAAAGCAGACACTCTTCACTACGTCTCGATATACTTTCCACCAAACAACCCGACGCACTCGACGAACCCGTCGCCAGTTCAATAACTGCAAGGCCTTGTGGACAATGGAAAGGCGTCGGGTGCGACGGGTTGGGGTGGAGTTTCTGCGGCGCTGGCGGTGGGACTTTAGGAGATCACTAAAATTTTCACGGGCAGAGTTATTGGAGGTTTACGGGCAAAAAGGGGAGTACGGGGTAGTGTTGGTGGTATACCTTTCTCTGACGAATTCGCACTTCAAGCCGCCACGATTAGCTCAAACAGAAAGGGTGGTGAGCAGATGGAATACCTGGGTGCTTCTACAACACGGGTGCGGCCAGTCTGGAAAGCTTTACGCCAAGTCGCCACCAAAGGGGGCGGTCCTGCAAGCCTTCGATATCTATCAGCTCTGCGTGGTTGAAATCCGATTCGAACATGGCCGCCATTCGGCTCGCAAAATCCTCATCGACGATCACGGCCGCGACCTCGAAGTTCAGGCGAAACGAGCGATTGTCGAAATTGTGTGTGCCCACACTGGAAATGTGCCTGTCAATAAGCATGACCTTTTCGTGCAGAAACCCCGGTTTGTAGGCATAGAAGCGAATGTCCAGCCCCTTCAATTGCTCGATATAGTGGAACGCTGCGAGGTAGACGGGTAAGCTGTCAGGCTTGCCGGTGGTGATTATCCGTACATCGACACCGCGCAATGCAGCGAGTTGCAGGGCTTTCATGACCGCTTCGTCAGGCACGAAATAGGGGGCCGAAAGCCAGATACGCTCCCTCGCACCGTTAAGTGCGGCGACAAAAAAGAGGCTCGCACTTTCCAGTTCCCCGGTTGGCGCTGTGGGCAACACCATGACCTGCTGGTTGTAGGACGGGGATGCTGTGGGGGTCCAGTTAACTTCCGGAATCCTCCGGGTTGCCCAGTACCAGTCTGATAGTATGGTTGCCTGAAGCTGAAGCGCCGCGGGACCCTCGATTCTTACGTGAGTATCGCGCCAGGGACTGAAGTCAGGGTTCATGCCCATGTATTCATCGCCCACGTTGTGACCGCCGACCCAGGCAATGTTCCCGTCGATGACGACCATTTTCCTGTGATTGCGAAAATTAAGCTGGAAGCGGTTACGCGAACCCTGGGTTGGCTTGAATGCGCTGACTTCGATACCAGCCGAGCGCAAATCATGCAGGTAGGTCTCGGGCAGCCCGGAACTGCCGACTTCATCGTAGAGTACGATCACTTTCACTCCGGCGCGGGCGCGCTCCTCCAATGCATTTTTAACCCGCCGCCCCAATTGGTCGTCGTGGATCATATAGAACTGAAAGAGTATGTAATTTTCCGCGCGGGCTATACCCTCAAGTATGCTGTCAAACGTGGCATTTCCATCAATGAGTAACTCCACCGCGTTACCGCTGACAAGGCCATGCACCGAAAGCTTATTGACTGCGTTGTACCAGGACGGTGCATCAGTCTCGGGCACGCTCCATAGCGAAATATGCTTGAGATATTCAGTGAATAGGTGATCGATTTCCCCGGCCCGCTCCTCGAAGGCATCGGCCATGCCCTCGAAGTGGCTTCTACCAAAGACCGCGTAGGCCGGGACAGCGATAAACGGCATGCTGAGCAGGGACACGGTCCATGCTACCGCGCCAGTCGATGTGCGGGTAGTCAGCGCGGCATGCATTGCCATCAGGATGCCCGCGACATAGAACGCAGATACGGCAAGTCCTATCATACTTCTCTTCTTCAGTCTCACGATTCCAGTGCTTTAAGTATGCGTACGCTCTCCGGCTTCACCTGGCCAGGTGTGCAATTTTTCGGGCATCAGCGACAGCCACCGTAGCAGAAACGTGGCTCGGTGAAATAGATCACACCAAACTCCCAGCCGGCCCCGTAGGAGCCGTCGAAGGCATCCGAGTACGTCAGCGCTGCGACCAGCTTTGGGCTTTCCCAGCGCACACCGACGCGATAGGCCGGCTCGGCGTAAGCCTCGCCCGCCGTCCCAAAAACCTCCCCGACAATCGCCGATTGCGGAATGACATCGTAAACGGCCAACCGCGACATGTAGGTAAATCCCCAGGCGGATTCGCTGTGCTGTTCGCGGTCAACATTGTAGGTCACACCAGGCAACACATCGAGCAACACGGAATTGTTCGCAAACGCGTAGGTGCCGGTGCCCATGACCCACCAGGACTGGAAGGCATCGTTTACTTCGCCGGCCTCCTTGTGCTCCGGGGTCAGGCCGGTCCCGAAGAGGACGCTGTAACCCGTCGCCTCGTCCTCGCTCTGGCTGAGGCGGTGCTTGGCAAAGAGGCTGGTAGCGGTGTACTCGTCATCGCCCCCGCGCGGATCGTCGTAGTAGTGCGTCAGTTGCAGATTGAACTCCCACTCGGGCACGAGGGCGCCAATGGCGTAAAACTGGGAGTACTCCTCGCCGACGGTGCCCACGATGGTGGCGACGCCGTGGGGAGCAACCCACTGATTGTCCCCGGCAAACTGCTGGGCATTGGCAAAGCCCGCGCCCCAAAAACCTACTCCCACCGCCACGTTCAGTACCGTCGCGAAAGGCAACTTGTTTCGCTTGCACGCAGCAGCGTGCTCCTTGTAATAAGCTTGTATCAAAACGTACTCCACGGTTTGGCTCTCACGTACAGAACATTAAAGTATCCCAGGTCAACTCTGTAGCCCGGAAAAATTGCGGACGCCGTCGCACATGCACCCGAGGTTGAGCCGATGCGGCCAGCCTGCAGGCCCTCGTCGATATTGCGAAGTCCTTCTCGATGTCCATGCTCGGGGTCAGACCATCACGCAAACTGATCGCATGTCCCATCCGCTGCTGCCAATGGAAATGGGTGTCGATAAAACTAGGCGCCACTACAAGGTCCTTGGCGTTGATGGTTTCTTCATTTTTAATCTTTTCCCTTGTAATGACCGCGATCCTGCCGTATTTCTGTTTCCAATCACTATAGGGCTATAGAGTCACACGATACTTAGCCCCAGGCGATTCAATCCAAGGTGTTTTTGTAAATCTTGCCGTCCTTCATGATGACAACGAAGTTCTTCTCGGGGTCGGCGATGAGATCGATATTCTCGAGCGGGTTGCCGTCAACCAGAAGGATATCCGCCAACGCACCCTCCTTGATCACGCCATTCTCACCGGGATAGGGATCCCTGGGGCCAGACATCTTGAACAGCTCGTAATTGGTGCTGGTAGCCATTTTCAACACCTCCCAGGGCTCATACCACCTTGTGAGTTTTGTCAGTGCTTTGCCCTGTTTGGCCGCAATCTCCGCTCCGTTTTGCAGATCCGTGCCAAAGGCGACCTTCAGATCATACTTTTTGGCCAACGCGTAGGCTTTCTCCGTGCCTCTGGTCATTTCCAGGAATTTTTGTTGTTCGAAAGATCCATCAGGAAATGGAGGAGCGTCTTCATCATTCAGCAAGGGTTGCAAACTAAGCCATGCATCCTTTTTCTTGATCAGTTTTGCAGTGTCTTCCGTTATCATCTGGCCGTGATCAATACATTGAACCCCCGCCTCCAGGGCTCCACGGACCGCGACGTCTGAATAGGCGTGTACCATTACATATGTGTTCCAGGTCGCTGCCGTATCTACCGCAGCCTTCATTTCCTCCAGCGTATATTGCCTTACATCCAGGGGGTCACTGAATGAAGCCACGCCTCCGCCCGCCATGACCTTGATCTGGGTGGCGCCACTCATTAAATTCTCACGCACCCGTCTCATCACCTGGGGAACACCGTCTGCGACCTTTGTCCACCCCATGATTTCCCCATCGAGAAGTTCTCTTCCGTCTTTCCTTGTTATCGCTGTAGGAAAGCGGAAATCCCCATGACCGGAAGTCTGTGTTATATATGCACCTGAAGGATAGATTCTTGGCCCCAGATATCGTCCCTCATCGATTATTTTCTTGATGCCAAAAACCGGACCTCCAGCATCACGGACAGTGGTAAAACCCCTCATTAGCGTTGCTTCGGCGCTTTCCGCACCCGCCAGTGTCAGATAGCCAAGGTCATTCACAAGGATTTCCCTGCTTGAAATATGGGCATGCATCACATGCCAATGAGCATCGGTAAGCCCGGGCATCAGGGTGCGGCCACCGCCGTCGATCACCTTACCGCCGGCGACCGCCAAAGGCTCCGTTGATACCGCGGTGATCAGGTTGCCGGTCACCACCACGTTCGCGTCCTTGATCAGCTTTTCATGAACGCCGTCAAACACGTTGACGTTGATGAAGAGGATCGGCCCATCGGCTTCCTGAGCTGACAGCGCAGGGCTGGCGAGGACAAGCACAACCGACACAATAACACCCGTAAGTCTTTTCATTTTTGCCTCCAGTGGAGCGTTCCAGATGAGTGGAATTAGGCGATTGCCCAGCTTTTTTTGCCGTTCATTCCTGTTTTAGCAGTTCTGCCGCGCCGGTGTCATCAGCTTCATGCATGTCCGGTACGTTGATACTGAACTCGCCCAACCACTTGTTAACTGTCACCGGTTCGAACCGACCTTTTGCCTCCACCGGAAAACGAATCGACTGACCGGGCTTGACGTCGAGGACTTTACCTTTATTCACCACGATCGTGCCGTTGACGATGACATAGGGAATACCCGTCGGCGGCAGGCCGTTCTCACCGAACTTGTAGCTTGCATTGGCCTTGACCGTTTTTGGGTTAAACAATGTCAGGTCAGCGATCTTGCCCACTTGCACGCGCCCGCGCTCCTTCATCGCCTCGAGCCCCGTGTCACCCAGGTGCTTTGCATTCCAGAAGCTAAGCTGCGCCAGCGTGAACATCAGCGGCACACCATGTTCCCGACCCAACTGCAATGTTTTGGAATAGGAAGATGCCGTACGCGGATGGCCGGCGTAGCGGGTGACGTCCGCATCCCAGGGGAGAAGCTTGCCGTCTTTGTCGACCCCTTGCATCGCATCCGACGCCACCACCATTTCCGGGATGGTCAGCCAGTACTTCAACCACTTCTTGCGTGGCGGCAGGTGCACTACGATAAAGTAGCCTGGCTTCTCCTTAACCATCTGCTGGTACTCATCCCTGGTCAGGAACTTGTCTGCACCCGGGTCGTAGATGGTTTCTTCATACTTGTAACCGTTCACCTTTTCCCATATTTCGGGGCGCAGAAAATCGGCGGCAATCAGCGTCGAGCCGGCAGCGAAGGGGTAATACTCAGCCCAGACGTTGTAGCCCTGTGCGCGCAAAAGCTGCAGCTTCTCCTCGTTTTCCCACCAGCCGTAGTCGTTGTCGTGTGCCAGGAGCAGTGGAGCGCGAAGTGCCACAGCGTTGGCCAGAACTTCGTCGAGGGCGATCGGTGCCTCGTTCGGCGTCTGGGTATTGAGGTGGTATCGTGTGTGCACCGAGATCAATCGGCCGTAGCGCGCAGCGGTGCGCTGGGCTTCGAACTGTTCGTAGCTCGTCATACCACGCTGGACGTAAGCCGCCCCAACGCCGATACCGATCGCCCCCTCCTGCAAGCCCTCGTCGAGCAATTGCATGATCTGGTTCATCTGCGGAATGGTGCTACGCGTTACCGACCAGCCCTGCACGCCGTCCTTGGCGCTTTCGTCGACATACGCGCCCGAATTGGAGGCGTCCAGTGGCACTTTGACCCTGACTTCCGGATCGTGAACCAGTAATCGCGTAAGAGCCATGCTCACCGTGGTGCCGTAGTTCACCTGCCAGCCGGCTTTGTCCTTGCTCGCGTACCACTCGGCGATGCGCGTCGACCCCGCTTCGAGATCCATACCGGTGGTAACGCCGTCCGCCACCACCAACTTGGTTGCAAACGGATCGACCGAGTGAAAGTGCGTGTCGATAAAACCGGGTGCCACCACCAAGCCCTTGGCATTAATGGTTTGTTTACCCTTAATTTCTCCCTTGGTAATGGCTGCGATCCTGCCGTCCTTGACGCCGACATTGGCGATGTCCTCATACATCGTCTCCGGATCCATCACCCGACCGCCGTTGATGACCAAATCGTAGTCGGCGGCGAGAACTGGTCCGGCCAGTACGAGACCCAGGACTATACAAACGAACTTATACATTTTGCATTCTCCAATATTGTTTATCGAATGATGACGCATACACCCGATTCTACCGCTTATTCCTACTTCACCAGTTCTGCCGCGCCGGTGTCATCCAGACTGGGCATGGCTGGCATGCCGATCGTGTACTCGCCCAACCACTTGTTGACGCTTACTGGCTCGAAGCGACCCTTTTCCTCAACCGGGAAGCGGATTGGCTGACCAGGTTTTACGGGCAGTACCTCGCCGTTGTTGACAACAACCGTGCCGTTTACGATCACATAGGGAATGCCCGTTGGCGGAAGACCGTTTTCACCGAAGGAGTAAGTCGAATTGGACTTTACAGTCTCAGGGTTGAACAGCGTAAGGTCGGCAACTTTACCCTCCTGCACACGGCCACGCTCTTTCATCGCTTCCAGCCCTGTATCGCCGAGGCGCTTCGCATTCCAGTAGCTGAGTTGCGACAGGGTGAACATGAGCGGCACGCCGATTTCGCGAGCAAGGTGCAGCGTCTCTGCGTAGGCGCTGGCGGTGCGGGGATGGCCGGCGTAGCGCGTGACATCTGCTTCATAGGGCAACAGTTTGCCGTGCTCATCATTACCGGGAGATGCATCCGAGGCGACTACCATTTCCGGGATGGTCAGCCAGTACTTCAACCATTTCTGGCGCGGTGGTATGTGCACAACGATGTTATAGCCTGGCTTCTCTTTCACCATCGCCAGGAACTCTTCTTTGCTCAGAAATTTCGATGTACCCGGATCAAAGATGGTGTCTTCGTATTTGTAACCGTTAAGGTCTTCCCATACCTCGGGGCGCAGGAAGTCGGCACTGATCCATGTCAGTCCAGCCGCGTAAGGGTAATATTCGCCCCACACGTTGTAGCCCTGAGCTCGCGCCATCTGCAGCTTCTCTTCGTTTTCCCACCAGCCGTAATCGTTGTCGTGCGCCAGAATCAGCGGTGCTTTAAGCAGCATCGCATTGACCAATACTTCATCCAGGCCAATCGTCGCCTCGGTGGGTGTCTGCGACTGGATGTGGAAACGGGTGTGGACGGATGAGAGTCGGCCATAGCGCCCCGCTGTGCGCTGCGCTTCAAACTGCTCGTAGCTGGTCACTCCTCGCTGAAAATAGGCCGACGTGATGCCTATACCGATAGCGCCCTGGCGAAGATCCTCGTCCATCAGCTTCATGATCTGGTTCATCTGCTCGATGCTACTGCGAGTCACAGCCCACCCTTGCACGCCGTCCTGGGCGCTCTGAGCAATGACCCCCTGGCCGTTTCTTGCGTCGAGTATCTCAGTGACTTTTACTTCGGGATCGTGCACCAGAATTCGCGCGAAGAGCATGGAGCTCGTTGTGCCGTAGTTCACCTGCCAGCCTTCTTTCGCTCTTCTTTCATACCAATCGCCCACGGGGGTTGCACCCGCCTCGAGGTCCATGCCTGTGGTGACACCACCGGCCACCGCCATCTTGGTCGCAAACGCATCCTGTGCATGGAAATGCGTGTCGATAAAACCGGGCGCCACCACCAGACCGGTGGCATCAATCATCTCCTTGCCCTTGATCGAACTCTTGGTGATTTTGGCAATCTTGCCGTCCTTGATGCCGACATTGCGGAGCCCGTCGAACTGGGTTTCGGGATCCATGACCCGGCCATTGTTGATGACGATGTCATACTCCTTTGCCAAACAGCCTCCGGCGGTCAGCAAACACAGCAGCGATAACAGTATCTTGCGGTAAAAGTACTTTTTCATTTTCCTTCCCTCATGGACACCAGGCCCATGCAAAAATATGTTTCTTTCAATAACCGCTGTCTAGACCCATACTTCCTTGATGACCCGGTACATATTGCCGCCAAGGAATTTGCCGCAGTCTTCTTCCGAGTAACCGTTCTCCAGCATCTTGTCGACCAGTGCGGCCACTATCTGGTAGGGAGCCGGTGTGGGTACGCCTTTCGCGCCCATCGCCGCGCTGTAACCGCCATCAGGGAAAACCGCTGCCCCCATTGGCGTTTGAATCAGGGAAGCAGTGAAATCGATATCGGGAATGAAATCGGAACCGAAACCGACATGTTCAATACCCACCAGATTCGCGATGTAATCAATGTGACGGAACACGGCATCGGTGGTGAGAATGTCCGGGTTGGATTTATCGACAAAGGCACCCACCAAATTAAGGGAACAGACACCACCACTCTCAGCCAAGGCCTTGATCACCGCGTCGGTGTGGCTGCGCGGGTAGTCCGCGATAGCCATTGCGACCGAATGCGAGGAGATGACGGGTTGGCTGCTGCGTTCGATAGCGTCCAGTGAAGTCCGCTCGCCAGTATGGCTGACATCCACCAGCATGCCGTAGCGATTGTAGGCGTCGATCAATTGTTTTCCATAGGCCGTCAGGCCAGCATTGGCGGTCTCAAAACACCCGTCACCAACGGCATTGCGCTGGTTGTAGGCGAGAAGGCAGTAGCCATAGCCCAGTTGCCGCCACAGCCCAACCATATCCACATCATTGGCAAATAACGCAGTACCCTGGTGGGTAAAGAACACACCGAGCTTGTTTTCCTTGATTGCCGTATCGACGTCACTGGCTGTGCGTACAACCTTGTATTGATCCGGCCGCTCGCTGATTTTGTTGAGGTAAAACATTAGTGCCCCTGCAACACCCTTGATCGAAGCATCCAGGGAATCTGCCGATGGGCAAAGTGCCAGCACTTTGAATCCTGCGGCCCTGCAACGATCCATTTCATCGTGAAATTCCGGGGCCTCACGGCTGGACCACTGGTCGGGCCAAATACCGGACCACAGGGTATCCATCGCTGTGGACTCCTTCACAATCATTTTTGCCTTGGCGGACGCAGGATATTTATGGGACCTTTGAGGGATGTTCGAGTAATCCTTGATCTCAAACTCAGGGATGCTGACTGAGGAATTGGTGGGTGGTATATCGGCAGCCGCAGCGTTGTTGGATCTGAAAACAAGACTGCTGGCTGCCACTCCCCCCATAGCTGTAAATGCTTGCATGAATGCACGCCTGGTAGAACCTGGGGGTGTCGGAAAGTCTATGATGTCCCAGTCGGTGTCGTCAGTAGCCGGAATCCCGGGCTCACTGTGTGCTACTTCGCTTTCTGTTTTCTCCGTCATTTGAGAAAAATCCTCCGGGTTACGTGAGAAATATAGATAGCAGCGCTATTCAAAAATAGTGCGCCCTAATTGACTGTGTTCTTGTAGATATTCCCATCCTTCATGATCATGACGAAGTTGTTCTCCGGATCGGCCACCAGATCGAGGTTCTCGAGCGGATTGCCGTCTGCGAGAAGGAGGTCGGCCAGGGCGCCTTCCTTCACAACGCCAAGTTCACCGGGATAGGGATTTCGCGGCCCGCTCAACTTAAGCAGTTGGGCGTTGTCATAGGTGGCCATTTTCAGCGCTTCGTAGGTGGTATACCAGCGCTTGAGCTTGGCCAGCAGCTTACCGTGTTTTAAACAAAGTTCAGGATCGAAGATGACGTCCGTACCCCAGGCGGTCTTCACACCATATTTCTTGGCCATTGCGTAAGCGTGGTCCGTACCCTCTGTAACCTGCTCGAACTTCTGTTGATTGACCGAACCTTCGGGAAAAGGAATGGCGTCCTTATCGTTGAGGATGGGTTGAATACTGAGCCATACATCATTCTTGGCCATCAGTTTGGCCGTATCTTCGGTTATTAACATGCCGTGTTCTATAGACTTCACACCCGCCTTAATCGCCATTTGAACCGCTTCGTCACTAAAAGCGTGAACTGCTACGTAGGTGTTCCACTCGTCAGCGGCTTCGACTGCGGCTTTGAGTTCCTCCAAAGAGTATTGCCTGACGTCGAGCGGATCGAGGTCAGAAGACACACCGCCACCTGCCGTGAGTTTGATCTGGGTTGCCCCGCGACGTAACTGCTGACGTACTGCACGATAGACTTCAGGAACACCATCCGCGATGATCGCATGGCCAGATGTCTCCAGGTAGGGGGCGTGGTTTGGCTCTAGTCCTGGCCGAAAATCCGCATGTCCGGAGGTCTGACTGACCAGCGCCCCGGAAGGATAGATGCGGGCCCCGGGAATAATCCCTTGGTCAATAGCTTCTTTCAATCCAAAGGTATTACCACCAATATCACGCAAGGTGGTAAAACCGCGCAGCAGGTCTTCCTCAGCAGTCTGCGCTGCCATGATGCCCAGGTAGAAGGCGTCCTTCGTCATAACTTCCGCCACGGAGAGCTTGGCCCACATCATGTGCCAGTGCATATCGATGAGCCCGGGCATGAGCGTCTTCCCGGCCGCGTCGATCACCGTCGCGCCCTGTGGTGCGGTGATGTTGGGCTTAATGCTGGCGATTTTGTTGCCTTCGACCAGCACACTCATCGGTTCGGACAATTTTGGGGAAGTGCCATTGAAGATGCGGGCGTTGGTGATGAGGGTCGGCTTGGACTCTGGAGCCGAGGCAGCCTGTGCGGTAACGCTGCTACCGATAAGGGTTGTTGCGAGTGCCGCGGCGGCAGCGCCAGCGACGAGGACTCGTCGATAGAAGTTAGTCATCTCCCGTTCTCCTCCGTTCATAATCTACGGGTGTGAGAGCAGTCTGTGCTTTACATCGCGTCGAGGTTTTCGAATATCCGGTAAAAGAAGCCAATGGTTTTTGCGTATTCATCCAACAGGAGACGCTCGTTCACCCCGTGAAACCCTTCGAATTCCTTGATATTTTCGAGCTGCAGCGCGGTAATAGTGAAGGTGTCCGGAGCAAATGGCCGGGCCTGGAAATGTTTGGAATCGGAGCCGCCGATCACGAAGAAGGGCGCAACAATCAGGTCATTCCCCCAGGTCTGGCGGATCGTCTTTTCGAGCGCCCGGTAGGCATCGGTGTCGGGATTGGCAATGGCGGTCGCGGGGGTGGAGGCGGAGATATCCCTCACCGTGATGCGATCATCCCCAATGGCATCCTTCACGTGCTTGATGATCACTTCGGGCGTATCCCCTGGCATGGGTCGGAAATTGACCACGGCCGTCGCGGAAGGTGGCAGGACATTGTCTTTGGTTCCGGCGTTGAACATGGTGACGGCGATGGTGGTGTGCAGCATGGCCCGTGTGACCTGGTTTTTGGCCATCACTTCTATGAACTGCTTTTCGAGGTCGGTCATTTGACCGTCCTTGCCGAAGGCGACTGCCTTGTACATAGGTTGTTGCTCTTCCGGCAGCTCGGGACCCATATAGCGATATTGCGAGCGCACGGCCGGATGAATCCTGTAGGGGAATTGCGCAGCCTCCAGCTTGGTAATGGCTTCCGCAAGGATACCGATATTCGATTCCTCGGGCGGCTGTGACGAGTGGCCGCCAACGGCGTGAATGGCAAGCTCGAGGCTGAGATAGCCCTTCTGCGCGATACCAATCAGCGCGGTATTGTCCGGAATACCGGGGAACAGGCCGGGGATGAGCGGCGCCGACTCGTCCATCACAAAGGCGAAGCGCTTGATGCCCCGCTTTTCGAGTGTTTCGGCGATGAAGCGGGCGCCCTCTGGCCCGCCCACTTCCTCGTCCTGGCCAAAGACGAAATACATCGTCCGCCTGGGCTTCCAGCCCTCCTTGATCTTCATTTCCGCGGCTTCGAGGATGCCGTGGATCTGGTTCTTATCGTCCACCACGCCGCGGCCCCAGATGTAGCCATCGGCGATCGTCCCGGCAAAAGGATCCTGGAGCCACTGGTCACGCGAATCTTCCGGCACCGGGACCGCATCCATATGTGCATAGAACAGTACAGGTTCCGCTTTCGGATCGGTCCCCTGCCAGGTGTACAGAAGGCTGTAAGGCCGGGGGTCCCCGAGGACCTCCCGCTTCAGCGTCTTGGTCACATTGGGGTAGGATTCCGCCAGGAAGGCGTGATAGTCGGTGAACGCCTTGGTATCGAAGTCGTCCCTGTCCTGGTTCGAGATAGTGCGGAACTGCACGGCCCGGGACAGGCGCTTCGCGGCGCCGTCGATATCGACATCGATGGTAGTTTGCTCGATGCCCTGCATCTGCATCGATGAAAAGTCCTGACTTCCGTAGCTCGTTGAGGAAAGGCCAATGCCGAGAAGAGTCGCCAACAAATATTTCGTTACGCATTTTTTTGACGTGTTCATTTCGGGTTATCTCCTGATCAAATATCTTGCTGCATTGCACATTAAAATTTGCACCGTTCGACAGACAGTCTGCTTGGTCGTTCTATTCAAACGACTTGGCAATCTGCCGCGCCATAATCTCTTCCTGCTGCTTTCCGGTGCTGAACCATACTACGACAGTGTCCGCTGAGGGAGAGATGTAGATTCCCTGCCCACCGACACCACCTTTGTAGAAATCCCCATCAGGGAATACGATATCCCACTGATCACGGTTGCTCAGCCCTTTGATGTCAGGAAAAGAACGCTGTAACTCCTTACCCACGAAACCGCCGAGATAGATTTCCGGTTTACCGCCATGTTGAATCGAGTCAATGAGTGCAGGCGGAATGATTCGCTCCTGGGAGACCTTGTTCCAACTCGGGGTATAGATCATGGCGAATCGGCCCATGTCGCGCAGCGTGGTGTTGATGAATCCCCAGGCATTGCCGTACCCTTGCTTGGTCACACTGACAAACGCATCATTCTGCGCGCCGATCTTGCGCCATACCCGGTCTCCGAACACCTCGTTCAGTGTCTGCCCGGTTACCTCGTTTATGATGAGTTCCAGCACGAAGGGGTTGATGGAGTTGTATTCGAAAACCGTGTGCCCGGGTTTGACCTTCTTCATGTTGCGCAGTACATCGATCGGCGACTGGTTAAGTTTTTGCTTGTCTTCAAACAGTCCCAGGCTTACCGCCCACTTGTACCAGCCGCGCTCGGGGTTGATCCGGGCATCGTCGTTGGGTTCCTCGTGTTCGGTAGAATCCAGGCCGGTGGCCATGTCCAGCGTTTCCTGGACCGTCACCTCGTCCCAATTGGAGCCTTTAAGCTCCTCAACATAGTCGCTCACCGGCTTGTTAACGTCGATCTTGCCCTCCAGTGCCAGCAACGCAACCAGGGTGCCCGGGACAACCTTGCTGCAGGAAAACCACTGGTGTTTGTCGAAAGGGCGCATGGTCTTGTAGCGCTCGTAAACCACGTTACCCTTGTGCAACACCAGCAATGCGTCCATGTTGCTGGTGTCGAAATGCCCTGCAACCGTTTCCGGCGCCTTGCCCGGGCGAGTGAATTTTACCTCCCCGATCTTCGGATCAATTTTCTCTGGCAAATTGCTGATGGGGCCGTCGCGATCAATCTGCATGGTGTACTGAAACGCCGACATGTTCTGCCAGGCATAGAGCGTCTTGTCACTGGCAACCTGGATTTGAACCACGTTGGCAGGAGTGTGAAAGTACTCAAAAATGTCGCGCACTTCCGCTATAGGCGTGTCCCTCGATACGATGGGCTCCTGAGCCAAAGCGGGCACTAAGCACTGGGTAGCTAACAGGATAGCCCCGGCCGACCTGGCCAGGCAGTTGGAGAGTTGCAAACGAGGTCTCCGGCGAATCTGCTCTGACAAGTTGATAAGTCTCATTTTTTATTCCTCAAAAATTCATCCCCAGGGCAGAGGCACAACCGGCGCGACAATAAATCGGATTTGATAATCGGGACCAAAAGTATCGGGGGATTCTATGTATTCCCAGTACTCCAGACCGAACTTCCACGGTGTTTTACCAATGATCGTGGTCTTGTTAATGCCAATACCAACTGGGAACGTCCAGCGCTGCCCGCTCTCGGCTTCGTGATCGTAGGAGAATGTTGGTCCAGATCGCAGTTGCCAGCCGTCTTTTAGATTCACAACCCAAAAATACTGCCCGGCAGTCACATTGGTATCGACGTCGTCGTCTCCGGCAACATCCCACTGATGGGTGAGCAACAACCCGAAGGCTCCCCAGGGCTTGACAATCGCCACCAGTGCTTCCGGCCCCAGGGCCCATTGATCCTTACCAAAGGCATCATCTGTAGCGGTGGGTAATGTCCCGACTATACCTCCAATAGCGACCAGGCCATTTGAAAAGGTTTTACCCACACCCACATCGAAACCGATATCGCCCAGCTCCCAATCCAGCTCATCGTACCCCCCTGCAACAGGGACATCCTGCTTTATGGCTACGGGAATCGCGGGCCGGGCGAAAAAGTTCATGCCGCTCTCCAGAGGGTAGGGCAGACTGGGCTGGAATGTCAGGCGCAGGGCACTTTGGTCATCCGCATCAGGAAGATCTCCGTCAAAAGAAATATAGTCCAGGTTAAAATTCATCGTGCCCAGAACGGTATTGGGGTTGGCCAGCTCAGCGGCAATTTCTGCGGCTGTTTTCTCCCTGGGTTCTTCTTCTGCCTTGGCAGAACCTGGAAAGCCAATGGAACAGGCAAGTACCACAGCACTCAAACACGTGCATTTGATAAACATCATAGGTGTTCCCCTTGCATCTTTTAGTGTGGTCTGCTCCCTTGAGATCGTCATAGTCAGGGTGCCACGAAGATTACGGGATGCATCCAGCGCTATCACAGTCAGGCCTCAGTAGTAATAAAACGTGCTGAACTGCAGGCGCGACGCATCGCCGTCTTCACCTGAAACGATTTTCTTTTCTCCCCACATGTACTCCACACCTACCCGAAACCGCGGGTCAAAGTCGTAGATGAGGTTGGCATGGGCCGCCCAGGCTTCTGCCATTTCATCCGGCTGGAACAGCTCGGGAATCTCTTCGAGCTTGGTGTATGCATAGTGGAGATTGGTAGAGAATTTGCCGGGAAGATTCAGGTGCAGACCGATATTGGCGTTCCAGCCCTCGGCCAGGTCCAGATTCCCGTCCTCGTCCAGGGCGGCATTGGGTGTGCCGTCATTGGCGAACGCAATGATGTCCGCCACCGTGCCATGGGTGTACCCGGCATTGAAGCCGAGAAAGTGTTGGTTGTCCGGGTCGAGGTAGATCCTGGAGCCCAGCACCGCAGTCCAGCCCAGCTCCGACTCGTCATCGAGGCCGCCCGTGCCGTCGAAGCGCACTTCATTGATCGCGCCGCCGACACTGACTACACCGTGGTCCCAGGGGTAGCTCAGCCCCCCTGAGAGGCGTGGCGCATTGGCGCGGGCCAGGCCGCGGCCTTCGAGCGTATCCGGCGTCACTATCCGCGTATCGTCATAGGCTTCAAGCCCAATCGCCCAGTCCAGCGCGCCGAAGATCTTGTCGCCGTCCCACTTGATCTGCTCGGAGCGACCGCCGAGTATCGCGTCGCCAGCGGCAAAGTCCATGATCAGGGGCAGGGCGCGCAGTTCCGTGATGATGCTCCAGGTGCGCCCCGCCAGGAGTTGGCCGAACTGCATGTAGGCGTGGCGCAGGCGGAAGTTTGTGCTGTCCGTGCCGTCGTAGAAATCAAATTCCAGGAAGAACTTGTCGATCTGGTAGGGGGAGTTCATATTCCGGATTTCCAGGTTCGTACGGCTCTCCCTGATATGCAGCTTGCTGTAGCTGCCGCCCTGGGGCGAGCCGTTGACCGGAATCGCTCCCAGCAGAAACTGGTACGGATCACCCACGCCGTCAAAATCGAAGATCAGGTCGGCCTTGGCGTAGCCACCGATGGAAAACCGGTAGTCCGAACCGAACAGCGGCACGGATTTCCTGAATTCGGGGTCGTTGAGCTGTTCACCGCGACCAAGGCCGGCGATTGGCATGCTGGCGAGTATCGCTTCAGTATTGGGTTCCGTAATTTCGGCGATATCACTACGGTGCTCTACACCCGGGTCAGTGCTGTCTGCAGCCGTACCCTGGGTCGTATCGTCGACGCTGACGATCTGGCTTTGCAGTTCAGCCTGCCGGGCCGCATCCCTGGAGCGCAGTACATCCAGTTCTTTCTGCATCTGCTCCATCTTGACCTGCATGGCCTGCATCTTCTGCATTTCCGCCTGCATGGCCTGTAATTGGGCTTGCATCTCCTCCAGGGTCATGGTCTGGCTATTGGCGGGTTGTGCGAGTGTTGTCAGCAAGGCCAGTACCGCGGGAGTCAACTTCAGTATCGCGATGCCTGCGCGCGTTGAAGTGCCGCAGACATATAATGAATCGCTCTTGTCGGAGTCATGCCTAATGCCATTTGCTGTCATGGAATCTACCAGCCCCTTAGTGTTGAGGGTTTTGGCGCGACTGCTTTCACAGCCTCAGGATTGAATGTGTCGAGCGAACTTCCGCGTACTGCGACATCGGAGCTAATTTCGACTAGTAAAATAGGGCTTTGCCATGCAAATCAGGCCGCTCGCAGGTAACCCCGACCTTGCCAGTTTGATTGAGGCGAACCAATATTGCATAACCCGCGGTGCTGTTTTGATCATAGAACTGCCAGATGACACGTCAATGACATTTGATATGCAGATCTTCCCATATGCCAAGGCTATTCAAGATTGCGACCTGCCAGTCGACAGAAAGCTAGTTAGAACCAGCGATAGCGGGCAGAAATAACGATTGAACACGGTGTTGGCAATGCTACGCGGTGCCGCAAGTCGACAGTAATTCAGCAATAAAGATGCCCTTCAAAGGAATGACGGTATTCAGGAACCAGGCGTCTCAGTCGGGCTCCGCTCGAAGGGGACTATAGGTGTTGCTTACTGGTCAGCGTGGTTGAGGGAGACTCTCCGAAAAAGTGTCGATACTCGAGCGAAAACCGACCGAATTCGGTGAAGCCATTTGTGAGAGCGGCGTGCCTGATGGCGCCGCGATAAGGAGTTGAATTGAGGAGCATCCTTCGTGCGCTTGTGAGCCGGCGTTTATGGAAATACGCTAACGGGGACTCCCCGCAAACTGAATCAAAGGCGCGGTAAAGGGTAGATTTACTTACGCGTGTCGCGGCACAGAGGTCCGCCAACGAGATCTGGCCGTTGGGCGACTCAAAGAATTGCTCCTCTGCCTGCCGCACGATATGTTCGGGATGGAGCGCCCGACCTGACTGCTGCCGTCCGTTCCATGGGGAGAGTAGCACCTCAACGAGCATGCCAAAGATCGCCTCACTTGGGTCCGCCACGCCTGCACCCGATCCAGACCCAATCGCACCGCGCACAAACCGGTTCATGCCGGTTCGGAATCGGTTGGCGATCTCCGGCGAGAGTTCGAGAACGTTGCCCTCGAAAAAAATATCCTCTGGATAAACTCCGTTGAGTGCTGCGATCGTCCGGATCATATCCTTCCGGCGAACACAGATGCCCATTGTCCACCGAGATCCTCCGGTGGCATAGAAACCATTTTGGGTGCCCTGTAAATATATTGCAGATCGATGGGCTTGCTCACCGTTTATCCGGCAGGGTTCTGCCCCCTCCCACCACATGAAGCCCAGGTATTCAGGCTTCAAGATGACAACACCCACTGAGGCCGAGTGGTGTTGTGCTCCGAGAATGGCGATATTACTCGATGCAAAAATCGTGAGGTTGGTTAGCGCGGGTCCCGGCCGGAGTTGCGTTGCTGTAACCTCCGAGACAGGCAGCATAGGCTGTGCCGCTCCTTGATAGTCGGTGACCGTTTCCTGGTATAGCGACGAAACCCTCCCATTGGATGGATTCATAGACCTATCTACCACAGGCTTGTTCATACAGAAGAAAGTAGCTCAATATCTCGAGGAAGAAAAGCGCGTCGGTCCGTGAGGCGCCAGTTGATGCCGCACGTTGTTCTAAACCATGGAAGTCATGACCGCAGTCGTGCTATTGAGGTCTGGGCTCGGCTCGACGTTAGATGTCTTCATAATCGGTATCCAACAACGGGTCATCCACAAGATCGATAATAATCCCGTGCACCTCCACCTGGCACCAGGCTTTGAACAACTCCAGCGTCCTGTCCTGAGGCCATAGCGTTTCATCCACATACCACTGTTCCAGTACCTCTTCGAAAAGGTACAGGTAACACTGCTCCAGCCAGCCTTCCAGATCTTCGCAGGCGAAGTCGTGAATCAGAAATACAGGGCAGTCCTCGTTGGCGTATTCAAGAGTTATGTGGTTGCTATCAGGGTAGGGGTCGGCCTCGTTGATCCAGTCCACGAAGGGTTGCTTCAGTCTGACGATGAGAAGGTCGCGGTTCAGCATGGCTGGGATACAGCCTCCGGGGCAACGCTTGGGATAAGGCTACGATACTACAACGATTTGAAGGAAATATAGGCGGATACATCAAAGCCATTACCGATCAACCCCCCCGACTATAGGTCGGCCAGGTGTAACCCATCTCCCCCGGAATAATCGGGAGGTGGATGCTATAGAAAACCTATAAAAATCAATAAGTTTGGTGGGCCCAGAAGGACTTGAACGGCAGCGGCCGACCGTCTTCGACCTGCCGATTATGAGTAGAAAGGTAGATTTGTTTTATAAAGCGTAAGCCGAAGAAACGTAACGGGTTTTACTGTCGATACTGTTGCTATCGACCGAAACCGAAACTATGCCGAACCTGGTTGGGGTCAGTTTCCGAACCGGGAGGCACTAAGCGGAAGAAATCTAAGGGCCTTTCCAAACCGAACTCCGAACCTGTTCCGAACCTGGATTGGCGCTGTCTGCATTTTCCAGGAAAGCGGTCGTTGGCCGGACTGTACTGGAAGCTTCTGCTTCCACCTCATAGCGGTTCATTATCAGGCACCACGATTAAGACTGAGTGGGAGGCTGGCTTAGGAACCAGAAGCTCGGTAATGCATATGTTGGAGATTATCCAATTTGTAAACTAATCTAGGGCGCTATGGCGGGAAAAATATCAAGGTGGAAACTCAGTGCGAAATGTTGAAATTAAATCAGTCATCTCGTTTGTATTTCTGATTGTTGCATTACCTAGCTTTGGTGATGCCCATGCCCCGGGCAAGTCTGAATCCCAATCGACCTATTCGCCCTATGCCAATCGCGACTATCCAACGCAGGTCTTTTTTGGCGACACCCACGTACACACCGGGCTAAGTGCTGATGCCGGTGGCGCAGGCACTACACTCATGCCTCGCGATGCCTATCGTTTCGCCAAAGGTGAACAGGTGACATCGAATATGGGGCTGCCCTTCAAGTTGATGAGGCCATTCGACTTTTACATGATCACAGATCATACCGATGCCATGGGGGCGATCACTGACATCATTGAGGGCGCCCCGGAGATCATGAAGTCAGAATCTGGCAGGAAATACCATGAGGACTTCAATGCCGGTGGCAACACCGCGGCAGATGCCATGTGGCGACTGATCGGGGAGTTTGGCCAGGGACAATTGGACCCCGCCTTGAATTACCAGCCGGGCCATCCTGCCTTCGAGCGCACCTGGCATCAGATCGTCGATGCTGCTGAAGAGTTCAATGATCCCGGGAATTTCACTACCTTTATCGCATTCGAGTGGACTTCACTGGAACAGGGCAATAATTTACACCGCAATGTCATATTCAGGGATGATGCAGACAAGGCCAGACAGGTGGTTCCCTATACCACCACGCCACCGCAGGGTTCTAACGACCCGCGCAAGCTCTGGGAGTGGCTGCAGAAATACGAGGACGATACCGGCGGCAATGTGATCGCCATTCCTCACAACGGAAACCTGTCTTCCGGGATGATGTTCTCATTGGCAGATGACTTTGCCCCAGGTGAGCCGCCACTGGATAGCGCTTACGCTGAGATTCGAGCCAAATGGGAACGGCTCTATGAGGTCACTCAACCCAAGGGTGACAGCGAGGCACACCCCACGTTAAGCCCGGAAGACGAGTTCGCCGATTATGAGACCTGGGACTGGGGCAATCTCGACCTGTCTGTAGCCAAGACCGATGACATGTTGCCCGGTGAGTATGCACGTGGTGGCCTGAAGCGTGGGCTGGCCCTGCAAAAGTCGCTGGGCGCCAATCCGTTCAAGTTTGGTATGGCGGCAGGCACAGATATTCACACAGCGATGAGCGCAATCGAGGAAGACAACTTTATCGGCAAGTACGCCTCATACGAGCCGACCGCGGAAATCGGCCCGCACCGCGCCAGCCATGTAGCCGACAAGAATGAAGAACTGGGCATCAGTTATAAAGGGTGGCGCTACAACGCGGCGGGAGTGACAGCGGTCTGGGCCGAAAGCAATACGCGCACTGCCATCTTCGATGCAATGGAGAGACGGGAGACCTACGCGACAACTGGGCCGAGGATGAGGGTACGCCTGTTCGGTGGCTGGGATTTCACCGAGGACGATTTGCGCCACCGCCAGTTGGCTGAAATCGGCTATAGCCTTGGTGTTCCCATGGGCAGCGACTTGAAGGCGGCACCGGCCAATGCCAAGTCCCCAACCTTCCTGGTCTACTCCCTTCGGGATCCCATGGGCGCCAATCTTGATCGCATCCAGATCGTCAAGGGCTGGCTGGATGCGAAGAGCGGCGAGACTAAGGAGCGAGTATATGATGTGGCTTGGTCGGGTGACCGGGAGCCTGGTAAGAACGGCAAGTTGCCTCCCGTGGGTGATACCGTCGACCTCACTGTTCCCAGCTGGACCAATTCGATCGGCGCTCCGGAGTTGGGAGCGGTCTGGACCGACCCTGATTTCGATGCGAGTGAAAACGCTTTCTATTACGCTCGCGTCCTCGAGATCCCGACCCCCCGGTGGACAGCCTACGACGCTGTCAGGTTCGGTATAAAACACGACCCTGAGGTCGTCTTGAAGGGGCAGGAGCGCGCGTATACTTCCCCTATTTGGTACGCGCCAAAATAGTGTAGGGCTAAGTTTGGTAATAGGCGATAACGGCCCCTGGCCCGGTCCGATTAGCCGTTGGCACTGACGGCCGCTTCCAAGACCAAAGCAGGCGCTCCACACCTCACTGACCGGAATACTTTGCTGCAAACAACCCGGCGCACCCGACGTACCCGTCGCAAGTCCATTAGCCGCGAGGCCTTCTGAACCCTGAAAAGTCGTCGGGTGCGACGGGTGAGACGGGTTGTTGTGGTGTTTCTGGTAGAGTGGCGGTGGGCCTCTTAGGAGATCACCGAAATTTTCACGGGCAGAGTAGCCGGCATTTTATTGGCGAAAGGGGGATGAGGAGGTAGTTGTTGGCGGTATACGCGTCTCACTAGATGTAATCGACTTATTCCCTCAAGTATTTCACGGCTTGGAAATTCAACATCCAGCATGGCTCGAATTTTAGAGATGAGAACAAGATGCGAAAAAAAGAAAAGGGCCCGCATCGGGCCCTTGAGTGACAGATTAAACAGTCTCGTGCTCGCCATTTATCTATTTCTGGCGCCACACTCACTGGGCGCCGCTAACTACCACGTCTTTCGTTGCTTCGCTGGCGCTATAACCGCTAGAGTCAGACTACTCATGCGGTCCGTGGTGGCAGGGGCTACTAACTTATTGGGCCTTCAAGCACACCGCCCAACCTCTGACCATAAGTGTTGAATTGCCGCTGGATGGATTGCGAATTACCAGTCTCCACCCTTGCTGATCGGATTCCACGCTCGGTTGGGAAGCAATTATTTGAGGAATTGGTACTTTGTTGCCAAAAAACTTATCTACGCCATGGCCGCCACCAGAAACTTTAAAGTCTTGAGGGCAGGTTAAGACGATCTCTTCCAGGTCATAATAAAAAGTAGTCTCAGTTCCGTAGGCAAGGCAACCTAAGGGAGTCTCGACTGTGCAAACAACAGATTCTGTAACAGTGTTTTCAAGCCATACACGGTCACTAACAAAATAATTGTCAATAACTCCTGAGGCGTTTATTGTGGCGCAAAGCAAGGAACCATCGTCACTAATCGTAGAGATACTGGTACCTTCGGGACACGAGCCATCGATATCGTCCTGTTTTGCCGATGCTAGAGTATCGACCTCATCCTCCAGACGATCGATCAGTAAGTTATTATCGCTGATATCTGAGATTACGCTGATCAGACCGTCGTCGAGACTTGCAAGGTCAGCCAGGATCGCCGTTTTTTCGGCTTCGAGCGCCTCTATTCTGGCATCATTAGCATCGGTAATTTTCATCAACTCTATGATATCCAGATTGACCTGGGACAACGCCGAAAATAATACCTGAACATCACCACCTTGCTCCTCGATGTCTGCGACTGCCTGCGCAAGAGTCGCTTCCAAGTTATCGCCAATGACTTTCAATGCATCGATTTCTTCGCCGAGTGCATCAATCTGTCCCTGCAAATCGAGTTGCATGCCGGATACCTTTGCCAGGATTGATTCATATTCCCTCTCCAGGGACGATACGTCTGCCTGCACCTCGATAATTTGCCCCTGGATTTCGATGAATGGCTTCCCGTTTGGCAATCCGCTTTCTGCCATCGCGATGGGTAGATAAAGTGCACCCAAGAACATAAATAGGTAAGCTGACTTTCCTTCTTTCATTTAGAATAATTCCTATGTCTTATTAGATCGGGGAATAAGGTTTGCTGAATTGCGTTTGGTCTAGTTTCTATAGTTAGTTATAACTAGCTGCCAGTTTAACTCTTGGTGGACTTAATGCAAGCAACGGTACTGCCAAGTTAACTGCTCCTGGGAGACAATCTCAGGATGAACACCTACAAACGTCATCGATTCCCTCCAGATATCATTTCCTATGCCGTCTGGCTCTACTATCGCTTCAACCTGAGCCACCGT
>JAWMQL010000015.1:0-16867 GCA_033283165.1 Halieaceae bacterium WSDMB12
CTGCACTGCCACCCCAGGTCTCCGCGCACACGCGGGTCAACGCCGCTGTCAGGGTGGTCTTGCCGTGGTCAACGTGACCAATGGTGCCCACGTTTACGTGGGGCTTAGTACGTTCAAATGTTTCCTTGCCCATTTGTTTGTCCTCTAGGTTTCCGGGTCAGCTCGTCTAAATAGTCAACTGTTCCCGTTTTAACATTACTTGGTTGAATTCTTGGAGATAATCTCTTCCGCGATATTGTTCGGGGCTTCCGCGTACTTGGAGAACTCCATCGTGTAGGTGGCACGTCCCTGGGTGGCCGAGCGCAGGTCGGTAGCGTAACCGAACATCTCCGCCAGCGGCACCTCGGCGGTAACCACCTTGCCGGAGGGATTTTCGTCCATGCCGCCAATCAGGCCGCGACGACGGTTGAGGTCGCCCACCACATCACCCATGTTCTCTTCCGGCGTGACCACTTCCACCGCCATGATCGGCTCGAGCAGCACCGCACCGCCTTCCTGTGAAAGCTTCTTGGTGGCCATGCTGGCGGCGATCTTGAACGCCATTTCATTGGAGTCCACGTCGTGGAAAGAGCCGTCGTACAGGGTGGCTTTCAGGCCCAGCAGGGGGTAGCCAGCCAACACACCGTTCTGCATCTGCTCCTCGATGCCCTTCTGCACAGCCGGGATATATTCCCGCGGAACCACGCCACCAACGATCTCGTTGACGAATTCCAGGCCCTCGGCACTCTCGTCTTCCGCCGGCTCGAATTTGATCCAGACGTGGCCGTACTGGCCGCGACCACCGGACTGGCGTACGAACTTGCCCTCGATCTCGGAGGTGTTGCGAATCGCCTCGCGGTAGGCTACCTGTGGCTTACCGATGTTCGCCTCCACGCTGAACTCGCGCCTCATGCGGTCGACGATGATATCCAGGTGCAATTCACCCATACCGGAAATGATGGTCTGGCCGGTCTCCTCGTCGGTCTTGACCCGAAACGAGGGGTCCTCCTGGGCCAGCTTACCCAGCGCGATACCCATCTTTTCCTGGTCGGCCTTGGACTTGGGCTCCACAGCCACGGAGATCACCGGCTCGGGGAACTCCATCCGCTCCAGCACGATCGGGTTGTCCTGGTCGCACAGGGTGTCACCGGTAGTGACGTCCTTCAGGCCCACCGCGGCGGCGATATCGCCGGCCAGTACTTCCTTGATCTCCTCGCGGCTGTTGGAGTGCATCTGCACCATACGGCCGACACGCTCCTTCTTCTCCTTAACGGAGTTGTATACACCGGTACCGGATTCCAGCTTGCCGGAATAGACCCGGAAGAAGGTCAGGGTACCGACGAAGGGGTCGGTGGCAATCTTGAACGCCAGCGCCGCGAAGGGTGCGTTGTCATCAGCCTCACGGGTCGCTGGAGTCTCGTCAGCGTCCAGCAGGTGGCCCTCGATAGCCTTCACCTCGGTGGGCGACGGCATGTACTCGATCACCGCATCCAGCACCGCCTGAACACCCTTGTTCTTGAACGCGGAGCCGCCCAGCACGGGCACGATCTCGTTGGCCAGGGTGCGGGCGCGGATGCCCTGCTTGATCTCTTCCTCGGTCAGCGGCTCGCCCTCGAGGTACTTGTTCATCAGTTCGTCGTTGGCTTCGGCGGCCGCCTCGATCATGAACTCGCGCATTTCCTCGACCTGGTCTACCAGGTCGGCCGGGACCTCGGCGTACTCGAAAGTCATGCCCTGGTCAGCCTCGTTCCAGATGATGGCCTTGTTCTTGATCAGGTCGACCACGCCCTTGAACTCGTCCTCGGCACCGATGGTCATCTGCAGCGGAACAGCATTGGCACCCAGGCGCTCTTTCAGCTGCCTGACAACGCTCATGAAGTCTGCGCCAGCGCGGTCCATCTTGTTGACAAAGACCATGCGCGGCACTTCGTATTTGTTGGCCTGGCGCCAGACAGTTTCTGTCTGGGGCTGGACGCCGGAAGAACCACAGAGGACGACCACCGCGCCGTCCAGCACCCGCAGGGAGCGCTCCACCTCGATGGTGAAGTCCACGTGCCCGGGGGTGTCGATGATGTTGATGCGGTGCTGGTCGAACTGGGCGTCCATTCCCTGCCAGAAACAGGTGGTTGCCGCGGAGGTAATGGTGATACCGCGTTCCTGTTCCTGCTCCATCCAGTCCATGGTAGCCGCACCGTCGTGCACCTCACCAATCTTGTGGGACAGACCCGTGTAAAAAAGCACACGCTCGGTGGTAGTGGTTTTACCCGCATCCACGTGTGCGCAGATACCGATATTGCGATATCGGTTAATCGGAGTTTTACGTGCCACGATAGTTACCTCGAAAAAGAGTTTTGGCAGTAGGTGATCAGAAGCGGTAGTGCGAGAACGCCTTGTTCGCTTCGGCCATGCGGTGAACATCTTCACGCTTCTTCACGGCATTTCCCTTGCCCTGGGAGGCGTCGATGATCTCGCCGGCCAGACGCTGGCGCATGGACTTCTCACCGCGGTTGCGCGCGTACTCCACCAGCCAGCGCATGGACAGGGCCACACGGCGGGAGGGGCGCACTTCAACCGGCACCTGGTAGGTGGCACCACCCACACGGCGGGACTTCACCTCCACCATGGGCGCGATGTTTTCCAGTGCTTCGTCGAATACCTCGATGGGATCCTTGTTCAGCTTGTCCTGAACAATATCCAGAGCACCATAAACAATGGTTTCTGCAACTGATTTCTTACCACTTACCATAACGTGGTTCATGAACTTTGCCAAAGTCACGTTGCCGAATTTGGGATCAGGCAATACTTCGCGCTTGGCGACTACTCGTCTTCTGGGCATGTTAAGCCTCTCTTCTCTTCAGGTTGACCCGAACACCGACCTGCCACGAATGCGGGGGAGGCAGGGGTTCGGCCTTACTCTACGTACGCTGGGTTACGCTAGTGTGTCTTACTTGGGACGCTTGGCACCGTACTTGGAGCGACCGTTGCGACGGTCTGCTACTCCGGAGGTGTCCAGGCTGCCACGGACGGTGTGATAACGCACACCGGGCAGGTCCTTTACTCGACCGCCGCGAATCAGAACCACACTGTGCTCCTGCAGGTTGTGACCCTCGCCACCGATGTACGAAGAAACCTCGTAACCGTTGGTCAGGCGCACACGGCAGACCTTGCGCAGTGCAGAGTTCGGCTTCTTCGGCGTGGTAGTGTAAACACGGGTACAGACACCGCGGCGCTGCGGGCAGCTTTGCAGTGCAGGTACGTCGCTCTTTTCTACCTTGCGCTTCCTGGGCTTACGAACCAATTGGTTGATCGTTGCCATTCAGTTAGAACTCCAAAATAAATCGTTTGTTTTCATGGCCTTATAGCCACGCCTCTGGCCGTTATCGAGGACGCACGAAGGCATCCCCCGGAAAGAGGAGGCGGCATTCTATAGATGCTGCCGGGGAGAGTCAACCCGTGAAAAGCGCTGCTCTTCACGGGCTGCGGGAAGGCCTAGCGGCCGTTGCCCTCGAAGACCAGTTTCGCGTCGTACAGCCGCGGGGAGTCGCAGGAAGTTACCGGCCAGAGGATTTCCATTGCCTTCTTCCAGCCGTCGCCGTTGTTATAGATTTCCCAGCCGGCGCCCAGTTCCGCATAGTTGTTGAACGCCACGACCGAAAAGTAGTGGAAATCGGTATCACCGGCACCGAGTCCGGGATAGAACAACCAGGAAGAACCCGGGGCGCCCATTTCCGCCATCGCGGCGCTGAACTTCTTGTGTGCCTCGTAGGCTTCCATGGAGTTTTTGCCCTCCTGCAGGGTGCAGCTGGAGAACCACACCAGTCCATCCCTGGGCGGGCCATCCGGGGCGCGCACCGGCACTGACGCGGCCAGCATATGGGCGCCATTGCAGTCGACGGTCTCGTCGAAGGCCTTGCCGGCATCCCCGGGATCGGTGGTCCAGGCGTCCATGCCGGCGCCAAAGGTCTTGCCGTCAGTCCAGGAGCCGATCCAGCCCACGTCAAAGGGCTCGTCCGAGGTGCGGAATTGCGGGGTGATGGTCCAGGAGGTGTAGCCCATTTCGTTCTTCTTGGCCCACTTGACGAATTCCTTGTTGGCTTTGGCGAGATCCTCCGGTCCCTTGCCCTCTCTGTACGTGCAAACATAGAGTTCAACCGGCACCGCTGCCGCTTCCTCGTGATTGTCGGCCCGCGCCGTCATCGAGAGGGATAACGCTACCGCCGTCAGTCCTGATACCGCTGTATGTATCCTGTTCATGGGGTTTTACCTTTGTTGTGGTTATGTCCTCTCCTGCCAGGTTCGGCGCAGAGATATACACTCAAGGTAGCCCAGAAACTAGTTTGTGCAATTTTCAGGCATTCGCCGCTGCCGCCGTGCCCGGACAAAGGGGCACACTGTCCATGGCTCCCGCGGCACAGCGTGCCCCGCTTTCTCGGGTATACCGTCCATGCGTGGACATAAAAAAGGGCGGCACTTGGCCGCCCTGGGAGAATGCCAGCCCCCGCGTCGGGGGCTGCTAGCCTTACTCGCCGATCTGCTCCTGCAGCGCCTCGGTCAGCGCCGCTTCGATCTCCTGCGCGGAAACCGTCATCTCGGTCTCGGTGTCGCGGGTGCGCTTGCGCTCCTCGTGGTACGCCAGGCCGGTACCGGCCGGGATCAGGCGCCCGACCACGACGTTTTCCTTCAGGCCACGCAGGTAATCGCGCTTGCCGGTCACGGCCGCCTCGGTCAGGACCCGGGTGGTCTCCTGGAAGGAGGCTGCGGAGATGAAGCTCTCGGTCGCAAGGCTGGCCTTGGTGATACCCAGCAGCTCTCGCTCGCCGTTGGCACAGACCAGGCCTTCGGCCTGCAGGCGCTCGTTTTCCTCCAGGAAGGTAGTGAACTCGACCTGCTCGCCCTTGATCAGGCTGGAGTCGCCGGAGCTGGTGATCACGACCTTGCGCAGCATCTGGCGAACAATCACCTCGATATGCTTGTCGTTGATCTTCACACCCTGCAGGCGGTAAACCTCCTGGATCTCGTTGACGATATACTTGGCCAGTTCCTCGATACCCTTCAGGCGCAGGATATCGTGCGGGCTCAGTGGGCCCTCCGATACCACCTCACCCTTCTCCACGTATTCACCTTCGAACACGCTCAGGTTACGCCACTTTGGAATCAGCGCCTCGTAATGGTCAGACCCGTCTGCCAGCGGCTTGCCGTCGGTGGGGGTAATCACCAGGCGGCGCTTGCCCTTGGTCTCCTTGCCGAAGCTCACGGTGCCGGAAATTTCCGCCAGGATGGCGGGCTCTTTCGGCTTGCGGGCCTCGAACAGGTCGGCCACACGGGGCAGACCACCGGTGATGTCACGGGTCTTGGAGCCTTCCTGCGGAATCCGCGCGATCACGTCGCCCGCCTCGATGGCCGCACCGTTTTCCATGCTCACCAGGGCGTGGGGCGGCAGGAAGTAGTGCGCCGGCACGTTGGTATTGGCCAGGCACAGCTCTTTGCCCTTGTCGTCGACCAGGGTGACCGCCGGGCGGATATCCTTGCCGGCGGCGGGCCGCTCGGTGGAGTCCATGACGGAGATGGAGGACAGGCCGGTCAGTTCGTCGGTCTGGCGCTTGATGGTGATACCCTCTTCCATACCGCTGAACTTCACGGTACCGGCCACCTCGGTAATGATCGGGTGGGTGTGCGGGTCCCAGTTGGCTACCACGTCACCGGCGGTAACCTCGGCATGGTCCGCAACCTTGATCACGGCGCCGTAGGGCAACTTGTAACGCTCGCGCTCACGTCCCAGGGTATCCAGCACGGACAGTTCACCGGAGCGACTCACCGCCACCAGGGTGCCGTTGGCCTTCTCCACGGACTTCAGATTGTGCAGGCGGATAGTACCGTCGTTCATCACCTGAATGTTGTCCTGCGCAGTCGCCCGGCTGGCCGCACCACCGATGTGGAAGGTACGCATGGTCAGCTGGGTGCCCGGCTCACCGATGGACTGGGCGGCAACCACACCAATAGCCTCGCCCATGTTGACCCGATGGCCACGGGCCAGGTCGCGGCCGTAGCAGGCGGAGCAGATGCCGTGGCGAGTTTCGCAGGTGATCGGGGAACGGACTTCGATTTCGTCGATACCCAGTTCTTCCAGTCGTTTGATCCAGAGCTCGTCCAGCATGGTGCCGGCGGGCACCGCGATTTCGTCTTCGGAACCCGGCTTCAGTACGTCACGGGCGACGATACGGCCGAGTACCCGGTCACCCAGTGACTCGATAATATCGCCACCGTCGATAACCGGCGTCATCAACAGGCCACAGTCGGTGCCGCAGTCTTCCTCGGTCACCACCAGGTCCTGGGCAACGTCCACCAGCCGGCGGGTCAGGTAACCGGAGTTCGCGGTCTTGAGCGCGGTATCTGCCAGGCCCTTGCGCGCACCGTGGGTGGAGATGAAGTACTGCAGTACGTTCAGGCCCTCGCGGAAGTTGGCCGTGATGGGCGTCTCGATAATGGAGCCGTCCGGCTTGGCCATCAGGCCACGCATGCCCGCCAGCTGGCGGATCTGGGCGGGCGAGCCCCGGGCGCCGGAGTCAGCGTAAATGTAGACCGAGTTGAAGGACGCCTGCTGCTCTTCCTCCCCGTCGCGGTTGATCACGGTTTCCTTGGACAGGCCTTCCATCATCGACTTGGAGACCAGGTCGTTGGCGCGGGACCAGATATCGATGACCTTGTTGTACTTCTCGCCCTGGGTTACCAGGCCGGCGGCGTACTGGTCCTCGATCTCCTTGACCTCGGCCTCGGCGTGATCGATCAGCGCGGCCTTCTCCTCGGGAATCTCGAAGTCGTTGACCCCGATGGAGGCACCGGACCGGGTTGAGTACTCGTAACCCATGTACATCAGGCGGTCGGCAAAAATAACTGTCGCTTTCAGGCCAACCGCACGGTAGCACTGGTTGATGATTCGGGAGATGGCCTTCTTGGCCATGTTCTGGTTCACCATCTCATAGGCGATACCTTCCGGCACGATTTCCCACAACAGGGCACGCCCGACGGTGGTCTCCGGGATAAAGGTACGCTTCTTCAGCTCGCCCTCATCGGTAATGACGCTCTCGGTGACGCGCACCCGGACCCGTGCCTGCAGATCCACGTGCCCGCCGACGTAGGCGCGGTGCACTTCCGACACATTGGCGAACAGGGTGCCCTCACCGCGGGCGTTGATGCGCTCCCGGGTCATGTAGTACAGGCCCAGCACCACGTCCTGCGACGGCACAATAATCGGCTCGCCGTTGGCCGGTGACAGGATGTTGTTGGTCGACATCATCAGGGCCCGCGCTTCGAGCTGCGCTTCCAGGGTGAGCGGTACGTGCACCGCCATCTGGTCACCGTCAAAGTCGGCGTTGTAGGCGGCACAGACCAGGGGGTGCAGCTGGATGGCCTTGCCCTCGATCAGAACCGGCTCGAAAGCCTGGATGCCCAGTCGGTGCAGGGTCGGGGCACGGTTCAACAGCACCGGGTGTTCACGGATGACCTCGGCCAGGATATCCCAGACCTCCGGCGGCTCGCGCTCCACCATCTTTTTGGCGGCCTTGATCGTAGTCGCCAGACCACGCGCCTCCAGCTTGCCAAAAATAAAGGGCTTGAACAGCTCCAGGGCCATCTTCTTGGGCAGGCCACACTGGTGCAGCCGCAGGGTCGGACCCACCACGATCACGGAACGGCCGGAATAGTCCACCCGCTTACCCAGCAGGTTCTGGCGGAAGCGGCCCTGCTTGCCCTTGATCATGTCGGCCAGGGATTTCAGCGGGCGCTTGTTGGAACCGGTGATGGCGCGGCCGCGGCGGCCATTATCCAGCAGCGCGTCCACGGACTCCTGCAGCATGCGCTTCTCATTACGCACGATGATATCCGGCGCGTTGAGGTCCAGCAGCCGCTTCAGGCGATTATTACGGTTGATCACCCGGCGGTACAGGTCGTTCAGGTCGGAGGTGGCGAAACGCCCACCATCCAGTGGAACGAGGGGACGCAGGTCCGGCGGCAGCACCGGCAGGGCGTTAAGCACCATCCACTCGGGCTTGTTGCCGGAGTTGGCAAAGGCTTCCATCAGTTTCAGCCGCTTGGACAGCTTCTTGATCTTGGTCTCTGAGTTGGTGGCCGGAATTTCCTCACGAAGGGTCGCGATCTCACTGTCCAGGTCCAGCTGCATCATCAGGTCCTGGACCGCCTCGGCTCCCATCTTGGCGGTGAATTCGTCACCGAATTCCTCCATGGCCTCGTAATACTGCTCATCGGTCAGCAACTGGCCCTGTTCCAGGGTGGTCATTCCCGGGTCGATCACCACGTAGCTCTCGAAATAAAGTACCCGCTCGATATCGCGCAGGGTCATATCCAGCAGCAGGCCGATGCGGCTGGGCAGTGACTTCAGGAACCAGATGTGAGCCACCGGGCTGGCCAGCTCGATGTGGCCCATGCGCTCACGGCGCACCTTGGCCAGCGCCACTTCCACGCCACACTTTTCGCAAATCACACCGCGGTGCTTGAGCCGCTTGTACTTGCCGCACAGGCACTCGTAATCCTTCACCGGGCCAAAGATCTTGGCGCAGAACAACCCGTCCCGCTCCGGCTTGAAAGTACGGTAATTGATAGTCTCCGGCTTCTTGACCTCACCGTAAGACCAGGCGCGGATCATGTCGGGCGACGCCAGTCCGATCCGGATAGCGTCGAATTCCTCGGTTTGCACCTGGGACTTGAGCAGATTCAGTAAGTCTTTCAAGGCCTTTCCTCCACAAATTCTGTTTGTCGATTACTTATTCGTTCTCGAGTTCCATGTCGATACCCAGAGAACGGATTTCCTTGACCAGCACATTGAAAGACTCGGGCATGCCCGGCTCCATGCGATGGTCACCATCGACAATGTTTTTGTACATCTTGGTACGACCCGCCACATCATCCGACTTGACGGTCAGCATCTCCTGCAGGGTGTAGGCGGCACCGTAGGCTTCCAGGGCCCAGACCTCCATCTCACCGAAACGCTGGCCGCCGAACTGGGCCTTTCCGCCCAGCGGCTGCTGGGTGACGAGGCTGTAGGAGCCGGTTGAACGGGCATGCATCTTGTCGTCTACCAGGTGGTTCAGTTTCAGCATGTACATGTAACCCACGGTCACGGGGCGGTCGAACGCCTCGCCGGTACGGCCGTCGTACAGCGTGAACTGGCCACTTTCCGGCAGGCCTGCCAATTCCAGCAGGTCCTTGATGGACTCTTCCGCGGCGCCGTCGAATACCGGGGTGGCCATCGGCACACCACCGGACAGGTTACCGGCCAACACCATCAGTTCCTCGTCGGAGAGGGACTTCAGGTCCTCGTCACGCCCCGCGCCATTGTTGTAAATGGATTCCAGGAACTTGCGCACCTCGGCGGCTTTTCTCTCCTCCCGGATCATTTCGTCGATCTTGTCACCCAGGCCCTTGGCGGCCATACCGAGGTGAGCCTCCAGGATCTGGCCAACGTTCATCCGCGACGGCACGCCCAGCGGGTTGAGCACGATATCCACCGGCTCACCGTTTTCGTCGTAAGGCATGTCTTCCACCGGCATGATCACCGAGATAACACCCTTGTTACCGTGCCGTCCGGCCATCTTGTCGCCGGGCTGGATGCGGCGCTTGACCGCCAGGTAGACCTTGACGATTTTCAGTACGCCGGGTGCCAGGTCATCACCTGACTGCAGCTTGCGCTTCTTGTCCTCAAACCGTTCTTCCAGCAGCTTGTTCTGCTCCTCCAGCTGGCGCTGGGCCGAGGCCAGGGCCTCGTTCAGGTCGGCTTCAGCCAGTTTCAACTTGAGCCACTGTTCGCGGTCAAGTTCGGACAACACCTTGTCCGTCAGCTTGGTGCCCTTGCCCAGGCCGGCGCCGGAAACCGTGCTCTTGTTGCGCAGCAGGTTACCCAGCCGCGAGAAGGTCGCCTCCTCGAAGATACGGTACTCTTCCTTCAGGTCCTTGCGGTACTGGTCCAGCTGGTGCTTTTCGATCTGCAGGGCGCGAGCGTCCTTTTCCAGACCGTCGCGAGTGAAAACCTGCACGTCGATCACCGTGCCCTTGGTCGAGGACGGCACTCGCAGGGACGTGTCTTTCACATCCGAGGCCTTCTCACCGAAGATGGCGCGCAGCAGTTTTTCTTCCGGGGTCAGCTGGGTTTCGCCCTTCGGCGTCACCTTGCCCACCAGGATATCGCCCGCGTCCACCTCGGCGCCGATGTACACAATGCCGGACTCATCCAGTTTGGCCAGTGCGCTTTCACCGACATTGGGAATGTCCGCGGAAATTTCTTCCGGCCCCAGCTTGGTGTCACGGGCGATACAGGTCAGCTCCTGGATATGGATGGTGGTGAAACGATCCTCCTTCACCACACGCTCGGAGACCAGGATGGAGTCCTCAAAGTTGTAGCCGTTCCAGGGCATGAACGCGATGCGCATGTTCTGGCCCAGGGCCAGCTCGCCCATGTCGATGGACGGACCGTCCGCGAGAATGTCGCCGCGGTCAACAGTGTCGCCTTCCTGCACGATGGGACGCTGGTTGATGCAGGTGTTCTGGTTGGACCGGGTGTACTTGATCAGGTTGTAGATGTCGACCGGCGCCTCATCCACGCCCACGTCGGCATCATTGACCCGCACCACGATACGGCTGGCATCCACCGAATCGATAACGCCGCCACGGCGCGCGACCACACAGACCCCGGAGTCAGCGGCCACAAACCGCTCCATGCCGGTACCGACCAGCGGCTTCTCGCTCTTCAGCGTGGGCACGGCCTGGCGTTGCATGTTGGAGCCCATCAGGGCGCGGTTGGCGTCGTCGTGTTCCAGGAAGGGGATCAGGGCCGCAGCCACCGACACCACCTGCTTGGGCGAAACGTCCATGTAATCCACGTCCTCGGGCGACTTGACCGTGAACTCGTTCATATAACGGACGTTCACCAGGTCCTCGGTGAACATGTTGTTCTTGTCCAGTGGCGCCGACGCCTGGGCGATAACGTTTTCAGCTTCGTTGATAGCGGACAGGAACTCGATATCGTCGGTGACCTTGCCATTCACCACCTTGCGGTAGGGGCTCTCCAGGAAGCCGTACTCGTTGGTGCGGGCATAGGTCGCCAGGGAGTTGATCAGGCCGATGTTCGGGCCTTCAGGGGTCTCGATCGGGCAGACCCGGCCGTAGTGCGTCGGGTGCACGTCGCGCACCTCGAAGCCGGCGCGTTCGCGGGTCAGGCCGCCCGGGCCCAGGGCCGATACGCGACGCTTGTGGGTCACCTCGGACAGCGGGTTGTTCTGGTCCATGAACTGGGACAGCTGGCTGGAGCCGAAGAATTCTTTCACCGCCGCCGATACCGGTTTGGCGTTGATCAGGTCCTGGGGCATCAGGCCCTCGCTCTCGGCCATGGACAGGCGCTCTTTGACGGCGCGCTCCACGCGCACCAGGCCCACACGGAACTGGTTTTCGGCCATTTCTCCGACCGAGCGGACGCGGCGGTTACCCAGGTGATCGATATCGTCGACCATACCGCGGCCGTTACGGATACCCACCAGGGTCTTCAGCGCATCGACAATGTCTTCCCGGTCCAGTACCCCGCTGCCTACCACGGATTCGCGGCCCAGGCGGCGGTTGAATTTCATCCGCCCCACGGCGGACAGGTCGTAGCGGTCGGCGGAGAAGAACAGGTTCTGGAACAGGTTCTCGGCAGACTCCTTGGTCGGCGGTTCGCCGGGGCGCATCATGCGATAGATTTCCACCAGTGCTTCCAGTTCGTTGCGGGTGGTATCCAGGCGCAGGGTGTCCGAGATGAAGGGGCCGCAGTCCAGTTCGTTGGTGTACAGCGTCTCGATGGAATCAATGCCCGCCTCGGTCAGCTGTGCCAGTATATCCTCGGACAGCTGGGTATTGCACTCCAGCAGCACCTCGCCGGTTTTCTCGTCGACTATATTGCGGGCCAGGGAACGGCCGTACAGGTAATCCTGCGGAACCTCCAGCTCGGATACCTTGGCATCTTCCAGTTCTTTGATATGACGCGCAGTAATACGGCGACCCTGCTCGACGATGACTTTCTTGCCCACCTTGATATCGAAGGCGGCCACGTCACCGCGCAGGCGCTCGGGAATCAAGGTAACGGTGTAGATGCCGTCCTTGTCGATGTTGAAGGTCGTCACGTCGTAGAACATGTCCAGGATTTCTTCCGACGAATAGCCCAGCGCACGCAGCAGTACGGTGGCAGGCAGTTTGCGGCGGCGGTCTATACGGACGTAGACCATGTCCTTGGGATCAAATTCGAAGTCCAGCCAGGAACCGCGGTAGGGAATCACCCGCGCGGAGTACAGGAGCTTGCCCGAAGAGTGGGTCTTACCCTTGTCATGGTCGAAAAAGACACCGGGAGAGCGGTGCAGCTGGGACACGATCACACGCTCGGTACCGTTGATCACGAAGGTACCATTGTCAGTCATCAGGGGAATCTCCCCCATGTAGACTTCCTGCTCCTTGATATCCTTGATGGTCTTGTTGGAGGAGTCCTTGTCGTAAATGATCAACCGCACCTTGACCCGCAGGGAGCAGGAGTAGGTTACACCACGCAGCTGGCACTCATTGACGTCGAATACCGGTGTGCCCAGGTTGTAATCGACGTACTCCAGGGCTGCGTTGCCGCTGTAGCTGACGATCGGGAACACGGACTTGAACGCGGCGTGCAAGCCATAGTCGCCGCGCTCTTCCAGGGGAATCCCCTGCTGGGTGAATTTACGATACGAATCGAGTTGGATCGCAAGCAGGTATGGAACGTCCATGACCGTCGGCATGGTGCCGAAATCCTTGCGAATACGTTTTTTCTCAGTGTACGAGTATGCCATCAGTACTCCCCAGCGTGATGTTTAAATCGGGAACAGTCCACTTGATTCCGGCTCGCACCCGTCCAATGGGCGGGTCGCGCGGAATTAGGTCAACTGTCCCCAGATGAAGCGATAAACGCCCCATACAAAATACTGCCCGCATGAAGCGGGAAAAGGCCGGCGGGCCACAGCCCGCCAGCCTTGTTCTTGTTTGGCTGATTTCCCGGAGGATTTCGCACCAAACGGTGTCGCGCTTACTTGAGCTCGACGCTGCCGCCGGCTTCTTCCAGCTGCTTCTTGATGTCTTCGGCTTCTTCCTTGGAAGCACCTTCCTTGATGGGGGAAGGCGCGCCGTCGACCAGGCCCTTGGCTTCTTTCAAGCCGAGACCTGTTACCGCACGTACTACCTTGATGACATTGACTTTCTTCTCACCGGCAGCGGTCAGAACGACGTCAAAGTCGGTCTTCTCTTCGGCTGCGGCGCCGGCGTCAGCGCCAGCGGCAACAGGTGCAGCAGCAACAGCTGCGGCAGCGGTTACGCCGAATTTCTCTTCCATTGCTTCGATGAGCTCAACGATTTCCATTACGCTCATTTCAGCGATTGCATTCAAAATGTCTTCTTTAGACATGACTGATAGCTCCTATTTAGCTGAATAATCCAAAAGGGGGCCTCAGGCCGCCGCTTCTTTCTGATCGCGAACTGCTGCGAGTGTGCGAACCAGTTTTCCAGGTACTTCGTTCATTGTCTGAACCAGCTTCGTCGCCGGCGCTTTCATGACACTCATCAACATCGAGAGTGCCTGGTCACGCGTAGGCAGCTTGGCCAGTACATCCAGTTGATCTGCACCCAGCATCTGGCCGCTTACCGCCAGTACCTTGACTTCAAAGGCCGCGTTTACTTTCGCGAAGTCCTTGAACAATCGAGCTGCTGCACCCGGATCTTCCATGGAAAATCCGAACAGGGAGGGGCCGGTCAGCGCGTCGTTGACGCACTCGTATTCGGTACCTTCCAGGGCACGCTTGGCCAGGGTGTTCCGCACGACACGGAGGGTCACCTGGTTTTCACGCGCTTCTTTACGCAGAGCTGTCATGCCGTCCACTGATACGCCGCGCGAGTCGGCGATCACCAGGGACAGGGCACTGGTGGCAGTCTCGTTAACTTCAGCAACGATCGCTTTCTTGTCTTCGAGTCCAATTGCCACTGGAATTACTCCTGGATTGTTTAAATCAGTATCGCCAACTCTATGGCGACACCACGTCGGTGAACACTACCACCATCTGCGTAGGCTGGTGCGCGGACAGGGCGAGCCCTGCCGTTGTCCCGATTAAGCCCCTGCCATTCAACCGCTTTGACAGGCGCACCTACGGTCTTTGATGGTCTTCAGTTCGCAGCTAAACAGGCTTTCGCCATAGCCTTCTCCAAAGACCTCAAAGTGGACCGGGTTGGGCCTGTAGGCCCGCACCGATCTACCACCCGGCGTCCCTGCCGGGCTACATGAGGAATCGCCCCTTGTGAGGGCGATCCGATCAAACTTCTATCGAGCCCTGATCGATGGTCACACCCGGCCCCATGGTGGTGCTCAGGGTGATCTTCTTCAGGTAAACGCCCTTGGCCGCTGCCGGCTTGGCCTTTCGCAGGTCCGCCAGCACGGCTTCCAGGTTGCCCCGGATGGCATCCAGTTCGAAATCGATTTTGCCGATGCCGCCGTGAACGATGCCGTTCTTGTCGGTGCGGTAGCGCATCTGGCCGGCCTTGGCGTTCTTGACCGCGGTTTCCACGTCAGGGGTCACCGTGCCGGTTTTGGGGTTGGGCATCAGGCCGCGGGGACCGAGCAGCTGGCCCAGCTGGCCGACCACGCGCATCGCGTCCGGGGAGGCTATCACGACGTCGAAATCCATCATGCCACCCTTGATCTGCTCGGCCAGCTCTTCCATACCGACAAATTCGGCACCGGCCGCCTTGGCCTGCTCCGCGGCATCGCCCTGGGTAAATACAGCTACCCGAACGTCGGAACCAGTACCGTGCGGCAGGGTGGTCGCACCGCGCACAGCCTGGTCCGATTTCCGGGCGTCAACACCCAGGTTTACGGCGACCTCGACGGTTTCGTTGAACTTGGCAGTACCCAGTTCCTTCAGGATGGACACCGCTTCTTCCAGCGGATAGGCCTTCTGCGGATCGACCTTTTCCTTGAATGCGCGCACGCGTTTTGACAACTTGGCCATGATTACACTCCCTCCACGTCGATACCGGCGGACCGGGCGCTGCCGGCAATCGTACGAACCGCCGCATCCATGTCGGCCGCAGTCAGGTCCGGCCACTTCTGGGTAGCCACTTCTTCCAGCTGGGCGCGGTTGACCTTGCCAACTTTCTTGGTGTTGGGGGTGCCGGAACCCTTTTTGATCTTGGCTACCTTACGCAGCAGCACAGATGCCGGAGGCGTTTTCTTGATGAAGGTGAAGGAACGGTCGCCATAAACCGTGATAACCACCGGAATCGGCAGACCGGGCTCAGTGCCCTGGGTCTCGGCGTTGAACGCCTTGCAGAATTCCATGATGTTTACACCGTGCTGGCCCAGCGCCGGACCCACAGGCGGGCTCGGGTTGGCCTGACCAGCAGGCACCTGCAGCTTGATATAAGCTTCTACTTTCTTTGCCATGTTGCAATCTCCCGGGTGCAAACGCCGGTTCGCCTTCGCAGACTACTGGGGCTCCCCATTGTAATTAAGGGGACAGTTTACTTAATTCTCTGAGGAATCGGCGCCGTGGCACTTCCGCACGGGAATTAAGTAAACTGTCCCCGTTTTTAATCAGGCCTTCTCGACCTGACTGAATTCCAGTTCCACCGGAGTGGAACGACCGAAAATCAACACCGCCACATTTAGGCGGCTCTTTTCGTAATTGACCTCTTCCACAACCCCGTTGAAGTCGTTGAAGGGGCCGTCGATAACCCGCACCATCTCGCCGGGCTCGAATACGGTCTTGGGGCGGGGCGCTTCCACACCCTGCTCCACACGCTGCAGGATGGCCTCTGCCTCCGCCTCGGTGATCGGCGCCGGCGCATCCGCCTTGCCGCCGATGAAACCCATCACCCGGGGCGTTTCCTTCACCAGGTGCCAGGTATCGTCGTCCAGCTCCATCTGTACCAGTACATAGCCGGGGAAAAACTTGCGCTCACTGCGGCGCTTCTGTCCGGCGCGCATTTCGACCACCTCTTCGGTGGGCACCAGGACCTCACCGAAGCGATCCTGCATCCCATGCAGTTCGATGCGCTCCTTCAGGGCAGCCGCCACCTTCTTTTCATAACCTGAATAGGCGTGAACGACGTACCAACGCTTTGCCATCAACTAAACCTTCTCTTTTACTTACCCAATTGCCAGCGACACAAGCCAACCCAGGAGGGAATCTAGCCCCCACAGGATCAGCGCCACCAGCAGCACAAATGCCACCACGATCATCGTGGTCTGTACGGTTTCCTGCCGGGTAGGCCAGACAACCTTACGAATTTCAGTCCGCGAACCCTTGACCAGGGTCCAGAAAGCAGCGCCCTTGGCTGTCTGCAGGGCTACCAACCCGGCTACCGCAGCCAGGGCGAGCAGGCCCAAAACCCGGTACAGCAGGGACTGGTCAGCAAAATAACTGTTGCCAACTACTCCTGCCGCTACCAGGACGATAACCACCAGCCATTTCAGCGAATCGAGCCGGCTGACGCTCTGTTCAACACTCATCAACTATCCTTCGGGCACGGCGCCGCCTTTCGGTGGCGCCCCCTGCCATATATGGCAGGCCAGGAGGGAATCGAACCCCCAACCTGCGGTTTTGGAGACCGCTGCTCTGCCAATTGAGCTACTGGCCTAAATCTTTTAACTCAGACAACGAAGCCGAACCACTGTTCCAGCGGTTCGGCTTTGCCCTGGGTCATCCCCGTTTGCGCGGGGGTGACGCCTTGCGTCACTTATTCGATGCCTGTATCGACGCGTTATTCGATGATCTTCGCTACCACGCCCGCACCCACGGTGCGGCCACCTTCGCGAATCGCGAAACGCAGACCCTCTTCCATC
>JAWMQL010000016.1:0-15452 GCA_033283165.1 Halieaceae bacterium WSDMB12
TCTACCAACTGAGCTATTCCCGCACAACAAGCGTTTATCCACCGCCGTGGTCGCCGGAACCGGCGAGGCTGGGCGCCCCCCCTCAACCTTGGCAAGGTTGCGCTCTACCAACTGAGCTATTCCCGCATGATGCAAGGGCGTCTATTCTAGTAGGTGCCATTCAGGAGTCAAGCAATTTCCACAGAACCTTTCGTAACACACTGAATTAAAAAGAATTATCCTGATCCTTGATGACACTCCAGGCGGCTTTGAGATAGGCGAACATGGACCACAGAGTGAGGACAGCCGCCGTGTACAACAGCACATAGGCGCCTCCCAGCAGCCAGCCCTCCTGGGTGCGAGGATCGATGGCCAGCAGGCAGATGATGGCAACCATCTGAAATGCTGTCTTTATCTTCCCGATGTAATTCACCGCCACCGACGTGCGCTGGCCCAACTCCGCCATCCACTCGCGCAGGGCCGATATGACAATTTCACGCCCGATAATCACCGCCGCCGCCAGGGTGAACAGCATGGTGTCGTGGCGTTCGATCAGCAGGACCAGCGCCACCGCCACCATCAATTTGTCGGCCACGGGGTCGAGAAATGCTCCAAACGCTGTCATCTGCCCCAGCCGCCGTGCCAGGTAACCGTCAAACCAGTCCGTCACCGCCGCCAGGGTGAATACCCCGGCGGCGAACCACAGGTGATATTTGAACGGCAAATAGAACAATACCACCAGCACCGGGATCAGGAGAATCCGCACGATGGTGAGCGTATTCGGGATGTTGATACTCAAAGTTTGCCCTGGTCCTGTACGTTGTGCAGGTAATCATAAATCTGTTGCGCCATGGTGGCACTAATCCCGCTGATTTTCTTCAGTTCTTCCACGTTGGCGTTCTGCACCCCGCTGGCGCTGCCGAAATGCCGCAACAGCTCGCGGCGACGTTTGGCCCCCACCCCGGGAATGCCTTCCAGTACGGATTGCTGTCGCGCCTTGCCGCGACGGGCGCGGTGGCCCGTGATGGCGAAACGGTGGGCCTCGTCCCGGATATGCTGGATCAGGTGCAGGGCCGGGCTGTCGCCGGGCAATTGCCTCTCCTGGCCCGAGTCGCCACGCACCAGGGTTTCGAAGCCGGCCTTGCGGGTGGTTCCCTTGGCCACACCGATGACTTCCACGCCAGTGATCTGCAGGTCGCGCAGCACACTCATGGCCTGCGCTACCTGGCCCTTGCCGCCGTCGATGAACAGGATATCCGGAAGCGCGCCCTCCCCCGACTGGATACGCTTGTAGCGCCGCTCCAGCGCCTGCTGCATGGCGGCGTAGTCATCGCCCGCGGTAATGCCTTTGATATTGAACTTGCGATAGTCCGACTTGAGGGGGCCGTTGTTATCGAAAACCACGCATGAGGCGACTGTGGCCTCGCCAGCGCTGTGACTGATGTCGAAACACTCCATGCGCTGCGGCAGTTCCGGCAATTGCAGGGTGTCCTGCAGCGCCTGCAGCCGGTCCAATACAGTCTGACGACCCGCCAGGTGAGACTGCAGGTTGGTGCTGGCCGTTTGCTCCGCGAGCTTGAGCCAGCGCGCCCGCGCTTCCCGCACCCGGTGCCGCAGCTTCACCTTGCGTCCGGCCTGCACGCTGAATGCTTCCTGCAGGGTGGCAGCATCCTCCAATTTGCAGTTCACCAGCAATTCACCGGGGATTGCACGCACGCCGCTGAGGTAGAACTGGGGCAGGAACGCAGCCAGTACTGCGGCCGCATCCTCCTCCAGTTTCAGCGGCGGGTAGAAAGTCTTGCTCCCCAGCACCCGGGCACCGCGCACGAACAGTACCTGGACGCAGGCGCGACCATTGGCGACCGCCGCGGCCAGAATATCCAGGTCGCCGCTGACACCCTCGATCCCCTGGCTGGCCTGCACAGACTGCAGCTGCCGCAGCTGATCCCGATAGGCAGCGGCTTTCTCGTATTCCAGGTCCGCCGCGGCTTTTTCCATGTCGTCGGCCAGTCGCACCATCAGTTCCTGCGACTTGCCGCGCAGGAACAGGGCCGTAGCTTCCACCTGGGCGGCGTAGTCTTCCTCACTCACCAGTCCTGCCACACAGGGACCGGTGCAGCGGTCGATCTGGTACTGCAGGCAGGGCCGCGAGCGATTGCGAAAGTAGCTGTCCTCGCACTGGCGCACTTTGAACACTTTCTGCAGGAAGTGCAGGGATTCCCGCACCGCGCCGGCACTCGGATAGGGCCCGAAGTACTGGCCTTTGCGCCGTTTGGTGCCGCGATGCAGGCTGAGTCGGGGGAAACGGTCCTCGGAGCTGAGGTAGATATAGGGATAGGACTTATCATCCCGCAGCAGGATATTGTAAGGCGGCTGGTGTGCCTTGATCAGGTTGTGTTCCAGCAACAGGGCGTCCACCTCGGTACTGGTCACGGTGACCTGGATGTCGGCAATGCGCGCCACCAGGGCCATGGTTTTCTCGGTCAGGCCCGAGGCCCGGAAGTAACTGCCCACCCGGTTCCTGAGATTCTTGGCCTTGCCCACGTACAACAATGTGCCCTCACTGTCGTACATCTGGTAGACACCGGGCCGGGTGGTCAGGGTCTTCAGGAAGGCCTTGGGGTCGAACCCGGTCATGCCGTGCCACCGTAAACCCGCGGCTCCAGTTCCAGCAGGATGCCAAACCTGTCGGCCACCGACCGCCGTATATCCGCCGCCAGGTCCAGCACATCCACGCCGCTGTCACTGGCGTAGTTGACCACGACCAGGGCGTGGTCCGGATGTACACCCACGCCGCCGCGGCGGCAACCTTTCCAGCCACACTGCTCGATCAACCAGGCGGCGGGGATTTTCTGCCGTCCGTCGGTCTGGGGATAGGCAGGCATATGGGTGAATTCACGCCGGGTATAGGCCGCCTGTTCGAAGGAGATCACCGGGTTCTTGAAGAAACTGCCGACATTGGGAATCTGCGCGGGGTCGGGCAATTTGCTGCGACGGATGGCAACCACCGCTTCAAACACCTGGTCGGGCGTCGGGTCAGTAATACCCTGCTCGGCGAGAAAACTCGCCAGCGCGGGATACTCGGCCACCACCTGTGGTTGGCGGTCCAACTGTATTTCCAGTGCCGTAATCACCACCCGGTCCCGTAACTCATCCTTGAAGATGCTGTGTCGATAGGCAAACTGACACTCCTGCCGGCCAAGCCGCAACGTTTCGCCGCTGGCGATATCCAGCGCCTCCACTACCTCGACCCGCGGCGCCAGCTCCACCCCGTAGGCGCCTATATTCTGGACCGGTGCGGCGCCCACCGTGCCCGGTATCAACGCCAGGTTTTCCAACCCGAAGTACCGCTGCTGCAGGCACCAGTGAACCAGACCGTGCCAATCCTCCCCTGCCGCAACCCGCAACCGCACCCGCTGGTCGTCCTCGACCAGTCGCTGGATACCCCGGCTGCGCTGCAAGAGCACCAGGGCGTCCAGGTCGCCCGCCAGGATCACGTTGCTGCCCTGCCCCAGCGTCACCAGCGGTAAACCTTCCGCCAGCGACCAGGCTACCGCGTCCTGGAGTTCGTCAAGCGAGGCAATAGACACCAGGGCCCGGGCCCTGGCCTCCAGGGCGAGCGTATTACAGTTCTTGAGGCTTGCCCCGAACCTAACGTGCATCGCCGATCGCCCGCAACAGGCCGCGGCTGGCCTCCTCTACCAGGTCCAGAACGTGGTCGAACCCGTCGGCACCACCGTAATACGGATCGGGCACCTCTCGCTCTGCCTGTCCGTGGGCGTATTCCAGGAACAGGCCGATCCGACCCCTGTAGTCTGCAGGCGCTAGCGCCCGGATATCGCGCAGGTTGGCGTGGTCCATCGCGAGGATGTAATCGAATTGTTCGAAATCCTCAGTGCACAACTGTCGCGCACGGAGCGTCGAGAGGTCGTAACCGCGCTGCCGTGCCGCGCTGCTGGCGCGTCGGTCGGGAGCCTCGCCCACGTGCCATTCCCCGGTACCGCAGGAGTCGACGTGTATCTGCCCGGCCAGGCCTTCGTCCGTTACCATGGCCTGAAACACCCCATGGGCGGTCGGCGAACGGCAGATGTTGCCGAGGCAGACGAACAGTACTTTCGTGGTTTCACGTTTGCTCATAAAGCGCTATTAATCAATTAGTTGCGTAACCTGTCGAGCCGGTGCCCTGCGGCCACATTTAAACTACCCAGAGCGAGAATTGTACCCAAAACGAAGCCTTGAATGGCATATAAAGGGACCTGAATATACTGCGGGCGTTGGTTTGCCAGGTGTGCGGATAAAGTGTGGAAGAAGGGTTAGAGAATTAGCGCGGGCGGAATCCGGAGAGGAACCAGGCACCTGGGTAGTACGGTGCCTCTTAAACGTCTTGCGAGCTAGTTGACATACGGCTCGACATCTTGACTGGAAACGACGAACCATACTTTGGAGCCGTTCTCCAGGATGGCGAGATTTGCCTGTTGACCGGCGATCTCAACATTGTCATTCGATGAGTCCTCCGGAATTGTCCCGCAGTAGAAGTAAAGCCCGGAAGCCTCCAGCTTTATAGTTCCCCCGGCGCAGCTGCCCTTTCTGGCGGCGGACCATCCCCGACCCGAATTATCGTAGATCCAGAGATTGGGGTTATTCCCTGCTGTCTGGTCATCAATCACAATCCCATACTCGCCCTTCTCTTCTACATAAACGATGACACGTTCACCAATATCCATCTCTCTTAACTGCTCAATATGCTGTTCGGTCAAGCCGGCTGGCGATTGTGAACAATGTGGCCGTAGATTGCATTGTAGGCAACAGGGTCCGGTTACGACGCGGATAGCGCAAACACTGGGTCAACTCTGGTCAAAGATTGCGATAATAGTCATGTCATTGGCGTACCGTGCCATTTTTTCAAAACGCTACTCTGATACGATTTCATTAGTTTGTGACAGGTGCTAACAATGATCGAGTATCAAGACGATTACGTCGGGGCACAGCTAAAGAAACTGCGCGAGTCGGGACAGATGGAACACAACCCTTACGCCGGCAAACCGCTGGAACTGGACAGATACTTCAAGTCGCCCGGCGAAACTCGTGCAATCAACAAGTTTTTAGCTGACGCGGGATTCAAACCACCTAAATTACAAGCGCTGGCGCAGCTTCGCGAGAAGGAGCAGGCATACGCGAACAACCCTTCAGAGCGGCGCAAGCAGGAAGTTATCGAGGCCAGGCTGCGTTACAACGTCCTGCGCTAGGCGAAAGCTGAGGTTATTGGCCCTGGGCGTTCTGTAACGTCGCTTATAGCCCCTGGCAAGAACAGCAGGGGATCACCGAGTTACACAGAGATAGGTCGCCTGACCCCTGCCCATGACATCAGCCGCACCTTGTCCAGACGCGTATCGTGGCGCGAATAGGCCACTGAATTGAGCGCCGTGCACTAGTTGCACAACCTCAGCCCCTTTCTCGGAGCGCTGAAAATAATGCCGCCCATCAAGTAGACCGTGCACAAATAATCGTGTCTGCCAGGTTGCTGCTCTCCCCTGATTGAGCGGACAAAGGGATTCCAGGTATCGCCGAGTGTTCGAGAAAAGGGATCTGGCAGGTTTACTCGTAAAACCTGAAATCACAAGTTCCAGGCGAACGCAGACCCGATGTGCCCTGTTCGATTCCGGGGCCCAGATCCATCCGCTTTTACCTCACAAGAGATAACCACCTGGCAGGGGAAGTACAGTCATTTTCTCAATCAGTGAACCAGGGCAGAAACTATATATTTCACGATCGAACAAGAGAGTATTTTTTAAGCTCGAATTTGTATAACAGCCTATGAAACGCGTGCTATTTTCCTAGTCACTGCATCAAAGCAGTACATGCAGATCCTCGCCCTGATTCTAGTGGCCAGTGGTATCCGAATGTTGCTTGGGCGGGATAACTTCGACACTAATATGGAGATCCACCAAGTGAAAACTGTGATAAGCATTGTTGCGGGAGCAGTATTTTGTGCGGCGTCCGGCTATGCCTTAGCGGGCAGCAGCGCAGAGAAATTAAGTCAAGCCGGCTTCGTGTGTTTTAACGCAGGCCCCAGTAACTGGGTCCATTGTTGGCGAGCCAAGGACTTCTCAGATCGGGCCATAGCGGTCAAAGTGTTTTCTGAGGATGGGTCGGAATTTCTGGGTACGGAACTGCTTCTTCATGAAGACGTCTATAATGGGCAACCCTGCCCACAAGATGGTGGCGAATGGGAATACCAGGGAGCGATACCTTATTTTGCGTGCCATCACTTCCACACGGGCCATCACGACTAAGGCTGACGATATTGTCGGAGTAGCGGCTGTTTGGTTTTGGCCCACTACTCTTCTCGTGTTCTGGAACGATTTGGCGAGCCGATACTTCGACACGCTTCGTCAGGAATCCTGGTAGACGATCAGTGGGCAGCAACACCACCGCGTCGGTAGAGCCCAGGCGACACCTCGGCGTATTTTTCCGCATTCTTGAATCCTGGCCGAGCGCGTAAACGCTCCAGATACGCTAACGTCCTGGGTGAATTCCCGGTCCCCAAATCCATGAGTCCCCATGAATGGAATGTATGAAGACTCCATCCACACATCGTGTCGGCGACACTGAAACCACTGGCAAGAAGGTACTCACTGCCTCGCTCTTTAAAATGAGACTCGAAGCGTGCAACATTATCGCGGAATACGTGCCGCATCGGCTCGACAACATCCGACTCTATTTCAGTCAAACTCTTTCCCCCATTCATCAGGGTTGGAATCAAGGGAATCCGGAATGTAATGCAGGTCTCAGCCATTGCAATCCACTGCAGTGCTTCCAGTCTTTCATTAGCTGTTCCAAGCCATGATCGATCTTTCTCGTACCTTTCGGCCAGAACCTGAGAAATAACACCCGATTCACTAACCTCCATGCCATCTATCTGCAATGTGGGTAATTTGTGAGATTGCGTTACGCCATACTCACGCATCTGAGTAGCATAGGGTTTGCCCGGTACGAGCATACATATCTCAAACTCACTAACATCCATTTCTTCCAAAAGCCAAATGCAACGAAAGGCTCTTGAGTGGACTACACCGGGAATCGCGACATGAAATAGCCTCGGGTAAGACATATAGTGTGACTCCTTGCCTGAGATCAGGGATTGCTGTAAGCGTCCGCTATCGTTTTGGGGGTCTCGTATGGTCGGGGAATCACCTGCGTAAAAATGCTCGGTAACGTAATCGTCTGATAACCTGAGCGACCAGTCCGTATAAGCCAGATCGGCATGGCCCATTGTTGCCGGGCGAATCGTCATGGGCACCGCCTGGAAGCTAATAATGGTGATCTGGTTCACGTAACCGCGGCTACCGTTTTCACATCACCGAGGTCATTCTGGTTTGAGGTGTCTGGCACTCCACATAAAGACTATAGCCGCTCACGAGCGGCAAAATAGAAAGAAGCGTGTTCTGCCATGTCTGCGTAACGGCGCAAGATTACGTCCAACATCTCATACTCCGTCATTCGGTCTCTCTTTTGTTGTTATCCCTACGTGAAGGATAGGCCGAATGTCGCAAACCGGGCGGACGCGGCTCTGGGATCAGGCCCTGGATCATCAATTGCCTTTTACGAAGGTGACCGTGCATTTGACCATAAAACCCCGCTGGTAGGTCCGAATTCCGGAGAGTCCTGCCTTGATTGGAGCCATCCAGTCGCTATCGATTTGATCGAGAAATGCGCCAAGCCTGGTATTGGTAGGCGCCACAATCTGGACAAGCATCTCACCCGCGTTCTCGCCTGTTAAATAGGTGTAAGCCGAAACGGAAATATCGGCAAAGCCGTGTTTGCTCGCTTCATCGCTTATCCGATTAAGTTGTTGCTCATACAGTTCGGTATCGTCGGTGGAAATCACCAGATCCCAGTTCGAGAACGTGTCGCCCGCCTTCATGCCGAACGGCTCTTCGCCAACACCGAGACTCAAGACGTCCGATCGCGACACTGTCCGCTCGACCTTTAGCTTGCTGGCCTCCTTACTGACCGATTCATTGTAGACCGAGGCACTCATGGCAGTGGCATGATCTCGGAACAGGTGCCAATAGTAGATCTCTCCCGGCGCGTAAAAGCCGGCGTCGGCTATGCAAACTCCACCAACAAAAGCGTCAATCGCGCTACCAATGGCCGGCCCACTGCTTTGAGCCCACTTCATGTAACCCACTGGATCTTCGGTGTTCACAGTGACAATGGACATAGCGGGCGTCGCTGATGCCTGTGCTGTAATGGTTAGTACTGCTCCTGCTAATAGAGCCCTGTATTTCATTGTTAATCTCCACTCTCTGTCGCGTCTCTACTATCGATGCACTGGTGAGTAACAACCAATGCCCACGATTTTAATAAGGAGTCTAGATCGCAATCAGACTTTTGCCAGAATTAAGCGGGTCGCGTTAACGAGACGTCCGCCTCCCCCTCAAAGCCGCTAATTTGTCTTTGGGTGTCTTACTTGCCACATGAAAATGATGGCGCCGAGAACCAGCACCAGCCTTATACCGGCAAAAGAAATCCTGGTGGACTCACCGGTAGCACCGGGATCTTCGCCATATGAGGAGATAGAAGCGAGCGTTTCAGAAAGGGCTAAAGCAATTTCTACTAGTTTTACCTGCGCATTGAACCCCACGAACATCATTAAAAGTGAGGCAAAATTGATAAATCCGACTTGATAGGTGGTCAATGATTTCCCCACCGAGTAGGCAACGACAAGATACGCCGATAGCGTAGTCAAGAATATCGCCTGCCCGGCCATCATGTTATTACTGATACCATCAATCAGATCAATTAGTTCATACTCGGCCATCTCCAGTTTTCCTGTTGATTTGAACACCAACAAGAATGCACCCATGGCAGCTAATGGGCGATTGCGGCGCCTCTTACCGATCTAGCCCCAGCATTGGCCAGACGAGCGCTTTCACCTCAATCGGGACCTCTTAGCCAGGGCGAGAAATAAGCCTGGTCGGGGCCCGTTCTGTGCCGACTGCGGTGGACTAGTAACGCCAAGCAAAACAGCGGAGTTGTTTTGGTATCTAGTGACTGGAAGAAAACTTGAAGACGGAGGTCATGTCCGAGCGAATGAAGAGAGAAATTCAATTGTTATACAGATCTATTTCTACCTTCTGTTTTCTTTAGGACGTCATCTACCATCTGAATGAATGGCTTCGGATACATTTGGCTGTTTGTTTTCCACCATTGTCGCCCTCCGACTGTGTCAAGAAATCTCATCAAAAAGTTCGCTTGATCTGGCAAGTAGTCTGCATCGGCAATTTCAAGATGTATTTGTTCCATGAACTTAACCGAGACGCCAGCAATTATTGGTCCAATCGCTAAGGAAAAGCGCATCTTGGATTCTGGATCAAGCTCCCCATAGTTTGCCAAGCCTCTGTAAAAAATACGGCTCAGCTCATTGCTTTGAGCTACGATTACCATTGGGTCGCTCTGGCGGTCAGAAGTAGCCATTGCCTGAGCGATTGCAACTTTATGATTTTGTTCAAGTTGACGCATATTGTTTTTGAGCAATGATGAGTTTTGACGAACTTGAAAAGCTAAAAAGACAAGTGTTGCAATTACTCCTATGGCCCCCACCATCTCTCCGATGGCGGCTATTGCTTCCCAGTTCATCCTGGCTCTCCCATTATTGTTAATTACAGTAGGGTAGCTCAGCAGTCTCCGAATGTCTCAAATGCGTCGGAAGCCTTTGCCACTCAAAGTTGTCTCAATTTCGCTAAGTAGGCGGAAGAGGACAATCGGCTAGAATATGATCAGCCGATATTGGGGCAGCAAATAAGATGTGAGCTTTGCCCTCGTTCTTCGGAGAGAGTGTGTTCCATACTGGGAGGGGTCCAAACCGATTTCCGATACCCATCGATCGACGACACGACCGTACTGCCGGCGGGACAGGTGTCTGGTTTTAACAACGCGACCGGGGAATAGAAAATCTGGTGGCCCCAACCAGGACTTACATCTCGCAGCGCTATATAATTCAACATCGGTTCTAATAGAACCATCAGTGCTGGAGGGAAGATGAATGCCGATCCATTTCAATGATCGAGATATCATTTCTGAGGTTGCAGGGCTGAGTTCCGCTTTGATAGTACCCTGCTATATGTGCCCCGCAGTCACCGTATCGGTGCGCGAAAGGAAGCCATTCATTCAGCTTTTCAAAAGCTTCCTTAAATCGGCTCCTTACGAACAATACATCACGACACTGCGTTCTCGGTTGGAAGAGCAAGGTGTAAAATCTAAAGTATTCAAGAGTGCTCCTTCGCACGAGTGGTTTATGTGCATGTGGACTTCAGGAAAGCGGAGTAGGCTCCAAAAATGTGCCGAGCAACATGATGCTGCAATAGTATTGGGATGTGATTCTGCTGTCGAGACGGTACGCGAAGCCCTCAAATCGACTGATTGCAAAGTGATTGCAGGCATGGAAGTTGCCGGGATTATGAACGCACGGATAAGGTTCCATCTGCCGGGTAATGTTTCATTTGATGACTGTAAAATAGTTCCCATATCTCAACACAGTTCTGAAGACGCTCCAGCCTGATACAGCGCGCGCAGTTCCAGATGAGAACGGCAGAGATGAGGAGAAAGCGGCCATCAGCACTCAGGTGAGCCCAGACCGAGGCCAGCGTCCGCTATCGCCTGCGAATTCAGACCATTTACTCCAAATCATGACTATCCTTATGGTTAGACAATTCGCCGGGGAAAACCATGAAACTCACTGATTTAAATGAATATATCCAAACGGCCGCTGCGGTGGGGGCAATTTTCGCGCTAATCGCCGTTGGTTACGAGATACGTGAATCCAACAGGATTGCAACACAGCAGGCCATATCCAGTAACTGGTCAAATTGGATTGAATACGCCGGAAATACCGTGGATGCCGGCATTTCTACTACTGTCGCCAAATCAATGACCAGGCCTGACGAGCTAACTTTGGACGAGAAGATAGATCTAGATTCGTACCTACAAAAGTTTATCTTCGCCTACCATCATGACTATATAGTTCTCTTGTACGATAAAGATACAGAACTCCCCAGTTTGATCCTCCAAGAGTTGGCTGGTGATGTGCCAAAGATGTTCGGTAGCCGCTTTTCGAGAGCCTGGTTTGCAGAAAATAAGATCTGGATGGAATCTAATATTGCGTCCGTAATCGAGCAAGGCATTAAGCGCACAACCATCGGCTCAGACCTGGACTACTATGACCGAATAGATACGTTGGCTGCGAACTTAGAATGACACCAAAGAGGTGGAAGCAGACGTCGCGGTCGCCATGGTCCACTCAGGCCCAAACCGGTCGCTTTCGCCTACGAGCGGGCTATTCGTCTAAACTGAGGCGGAATCCCTCTTTCGAATCAAGCGGGACAGTCACAATTGCTGGTATTTGCGACTTACACGTCGCTTCGCCAAATATGTTGCTGCCCCCTGGCTATAACATAGCATTACACAATGCCACGCAAATTTATGAAGTCACGTGGATCAATGCACGCTGCGATTTTGACGGCAAAGGGCCGGACAAAATGCTACCCTGAAGCGCCACGCAGTGAGACGGTCGACCCATGGATGTCCTTGCTCCAGTTCTTGCACCCGCGGTTCGGGTATATCGCGGATCGACCACTGACCCGTCGCGTTGGGTGACGTGGAGTCCGAGAAAGGGTGACATCCTTGTGTGCACGCCGCCCAAATGTGGAACAACCTGGACTCAGGCAATGCTCGCGATGCTTGTCAACGGCAGTTCGAACCTACCGGAAAAGGTACCGGTACTGTCTCCTTGGGTTGACGCGGACCTTGGCGTTCCCGCCGATGAAGTTGCCGCAAGACTGGCAGCGCAAAAGGGGCGGCGGGTGGTGAAAACGCATACGCCGGCAGATGGGTTTCCGATCTGGGACGGTGTAACAGTAATCGCTGTCTATCGACACCCACTGGATGTCTTCTTTTCCCTTCGCAAACACGAGGCCAACAAAAGCGCGGTCATGGCGGACCATCCGATGAGTTTACCCGTCCCGGACTCTATCCGTCGGTTTATCAATGGACCAGCGGACCCGGACGATTTTGATAAAGACACATTGGCGTCCTTGACCCTTCACTATTCCAAAACGGTCCTTTCCGGACGCCATCCGCACCTCAACGTCTTGCACTATTCGGACATGTTGCGCGACGGCCATCGCACCGTGCAACATCTGGCCAGGGTAGCTGGCATCGAGGCCGACGCGGAGCTGATTGACGAGGTTGCAGCAGCCACGGTTTTCGGGGCCATGAAGGCCAGAGCTATCGAATATGCTCCCGTGAGCGGTACCGGTTACTGGAAATCCGACGACGGATTTTTCGATTCTGCCAGTTCTGGCAAGTGGGAAGGCCAACTCTCGCAAGCCGAGGTCGAGCTTTTCAATACCCGTCTTGCTGAACTTGTGCCGGACGAAAAGGCGCGAACCTGGCTGGTGGCGGGTGGCAGTTAGTGGCACTTTCGGGCCGCCTGAACAGCATTTCCGCGGAGATTTCTACAGCCGCCTTGAGGTGGGAGCGGCCATTATCACGCAGGTAGGCCCAGACCCAAGCCAGGGTCCGCTATCGCCTAATAGTAGATCTCGGTCTATTCTTCCCATTCCAAGAAACAGAAAAATGGACATGGATACAATGAGCGAATTCGAAACAGCGGAGATATCGGCTGAATTTCTGAGCCTAGCGGGCGACTTCATGGCTAACTATGCAACCCACCTTACGATCTACCTGACGTTGGTCTTTGCGTACTGTGCAGCGATGTATGTCGCAGGTGTTAATCTGGATACCCTTCAAGTGACCATCGCTACAGTTCTTTTTGTAGTGGCTGCTGAATTCCAAATACTTACGATGGCTGCATGGGTCAATTCGACTCATTCAGTAATAGCAACACTGACTGATCTGGTCCCATCTTTTGAGCCACCGGGCCTACTTGAGATTAGCCAAGTCGTTGGATTAATAATTTGGAACGTTGGAATCCTGGCTTCGCTTGTTTTCGTGTGGAGGGTGAGAAACCACAAGACACCATGAAGTCTGCTTTCGCCTATTTCAGGACTCTCGACTACACTCGTTCTAGTGTTCATTTCGACCCCGGGCAACCTTCGGTGGCGTTGTCCCGGTTCGGTGAAATTGGATGCACAGGGTTCAACGCAATAACAAGAATCGGTACCTTGAGTGCAATCAAAACTGAATAACTCCCAATCGCCAAACCGACAGTTTTTCGCACGGTCAGCCATTCTTATGGCTTTAATCGTACTGCTGAGCTTTCCATTAACTTATTACGTTCCGCTTTTTACCTCGTCCAAACAATTTGATCCGCTGCACCACCTTCACGGCATCGCCTTTTTCACATGGTTCGGACTCTACGTCTGGCAGACACAGCTCGTTGGGGCCGGGAAGGTCTCCCGGCACCGCGAGATTGGACTGGTTGGCTTTCTGCTCACTGGGGTCTTGGTCCCGCTTGGCTTTTGGATGGCGCAGCGTGCAGCGGAAATACGCTTGGCATCAGGGTTTACAAAACCTTATGAATTCACCTGGTACAACGTGAGCGATATCAGTCTTTTCACCGGCTTTATGCTAGGGGCGGTCTTGATGGTAACCAAGCATACGGATTGGCACCGGCGCCTGATTTTTGTGGCCGCTCTGTGCCTTATGGCGCCAGCGGCGACGCGCTGGACGATTAAAGTACCGTACCTGGACCCACTTGTCTTGGACATGGCAGCTTACCTGGTTGTATATCCGTTTCTGATTGCATTAGCACTGTATGACCGACGAACAATCGGAAAGCTGCACACGGCGACCCTGGTCAGCATGCTGATCCTTATACCTATACACGTATCCAATGCCTTGATCGCCCGCACAGATTGGTGGAACGAGGTAGCACCAACCCTGATTGGTCCTCCCTAAGCAGAGGTTGGTGTCCGCTTCCTGCTTCTGATCTACAGCAGGCAATACTTTCGGAATACCAGATTCGATGGCCGCTGCGAGGTGGAAGCAGATACCATTTCTGTCTAAGGGGTTGCTTATCGATATTTAACCAAGGCGTCCGCATTCGCCGAGGCGCGGTCATTTAAACTGTCGTTACAATCATGCCCACTTGCTATTATATTAAGGGTTTGGGGGCTAGATTCAGGTTTCTGCTTCTGTTTCTGATTTTGAGGGTAACCATGTTACTCAACTCAGCTGAGTAAACCGAAATTTCCGCTTCAGGATTAATGCTATCGCTAGCGGCCGCACCGACATTACAGGTATAAACAATGATCATGTATCGAATCCGGGCAACGGCAGCGACCGTATCGCTTCTAGGAGCCGTCTTTGCAATGCCAGTAGTAGCGGAGCCTGAATCCGCACGAGAGCAAGTGTGGGCTGCTGAAAATGCATTCGCGCAAACAATGCGTGAGCGCAACCTAGAGGCGTTCGGCGACTTCATTTCTGTTGAGGCAGTTTTCTTTGCTGGAACAACTGTCTTGCGTGGCAGGAGCAAAGTCATCGAGGGTTGGGCTCAATACTTCAACGGCTCGGAAGCCCCGTTCTCCTGGGAGCCAGACCAAATCGAAGTTCTTGAGTCTGGTAGCTTGGCGTTGAGTACCGGGCCTGTACGTGATCCAACAGGCAAGGTCGTAGCCCGGTTCAACTCAATCTGGCGTCTCGAATCGCCGAATGGCTGGAAAGTCATATTCGATAAGGGCAGCCCTGCGAGTCCGGGGCCTCAGTAACGCCTGATACAAAATTCGTTTGGACGCCAGACAATGCTACACGCCTGGCCCGGTTTTAGGTGGAAGCATCCGATACCACTTGGCCTGGATTGGTTGTGTGTAAGTGGCCGCTTTCGCCTATACGAGGACTGGAGACTATGCTTCTTGACTGGTGTTTGATCAAGGAGCCATCGACATGTCTGAGTATGAATTAAACGATGCAATCCAGGCCATCAGCAGCAACCTGATTGCGGGAGAGGCACTATTTCTTACGGTCCTTTCAGCGTACGCAGTGATAGCGTTCACGGTAGGCAAAAAGCTGACTACTTATCAGATCACCTTCGTGAATTTTGTATTCATTGGCTTTGTCATTACAAACGTTGGCGCGCTCCAGGGCATGAGTTCTCAGGTTTTTGATTATGGGGAGAGACTGATCGAACTCAGAGGCGATAACCTCGTACAAGAGGCTGTGGGACAAGGTGTTCGATTTACAATGTTCACGACTCGCATACTGATGAGCGTTGGAGCTTTCGTCTTCATGTGGCAGGTAAGACACCCTTCGCCCTAGTGACTGCTTCGAGGTGCGAGAGGCCTTAAGACGGTGGGTGAGGCCAGATTACGGCTAGGGTCCGCTATCGCCTGCGAATTCAATCGGTCGATGCAACACACGCATTAAATCTAGCAGCTGGCGTTTCATAGTCCAGGGTTTTCCTGGGTCGCTCGTTCAGCTCTCTCGCAATCCAGTCCAGCTTCGCCTGGGTG
>JAWMQL010000017.1:0-15183 GCA_033283165.1 Halieaceae bacterium WSDMB12
GCGATCCCAGATATGGGACTTCATTTCATCTGTGTAATGAAGACGAGTTCTATGAGCCATATAGCAACACTTCCACTTTTTCGAGAAGATAACAGGGTGTTGCAATGATCAGTTGAATTCGCACCTAAGAAAGGACATCACGCCCGTGGGATGTGTCTGGCCAGGCCGGTTGAAAATCAGCCGCTTTATCAATTTAACTACCCGACGTTGATAAGGCAGGGGCTACGTTAAGTAGCCCCGTTGCAGTACTCTACTGCAATGACTTCTTGATGAACTCATCAACGACATTGGACATATCGAACGATTTACCTCCCTGTACGGGCGGGTAATCCGCGAGTGACTTCAGATGGGCACCCATAAGCTGCCCCATAGGCTGGATGAGCCAGGAAATTTTCTGCATCAGGTGACCGTAGGAATCGGAGTTGTCGTAACTCTCGTAGGGGTCCATGCGGATATTGAATACCAACGGGACGGTACGGGGGACCACGTTAGCGTAATAGTCCTCCTTGGTCGAGAAATGAAACTTCCAGGGCCCCATGCGCACCGCGGTCAATTTACTCTCGTAGTAGTGGAAAATGTGATTTCGACTGGACGTGTCCGATCGACCCATCCAGTAGTCGAGATTGTTAACGCCATCTATAAACTGTTTTTTCTTTTTCATCATCTGCTCCGCGACATCAGGCACTCCTGCCGCTGCCGCCAGCGTGGTGAAGACATCCTGGTGGCCCTGGATACCGTTGAGTTTCGACCCTGCGGGTATTTTGCCCGGCCAGCGCGCCATCATCGGGACGCGCACACCCCCTTCATAGGTCGTCATTTTTTCACCACGGAATGGCGTGGTCGCCCCGTGCGGCCAGGACGAGTGCTCTGGCCCGTTGTCCGTCGAATAGACGACGATGGTATTGTCCTTGAGCCCGTTGCGTTCCAGCCAGTCCAGAACCAGTCCTATATCATGGTCGTGCTGGAGCATACCCGCGCCATGGTAATCTGTTTCGCTCGTGATCTTTTCCACTTTCCGGAGCCACTCGTCCCCGATGCGCGTGTACAGATGCATCCGGCTGGTGTTGAGCCAGACGAAAAACGGATCGCCAGCCTCTTTTGACGTCTCCATGAATTGAATGGCACGGGGGATCACTTCCCCGGCGTCGAATTTTTTCATGCGCTCCTGAGTGAGGGGGCCAGTATCCTCAATTTTCTGCTTGCCTACACGCCCGAAGCGGGGATGCTCCGTAGGGTCATCCTTGTCGGTGGCAACCGAGTGGATCACCCCTCGGGTGCCAAACTGCTCTTCATACTTTTCCAGGCTGCCGGAATAGGCTTTACCAAAGTTCTGGTAGTCCCGCTGCTCCGCCTCCTCCTGTGTATTCAGGTGGTACAGATTACCGAAAAACTCATCGAAGCCATGTACCGTCGGCAGGTGCTCGTTACGGTCGCCGAGATGATTCTTTCCGAAATGCCCGGTGCGGTAACCTTCGGCCTTCAACACCTCCGCCAACGAGGGGGATTCTTTCTGCAGCCCAAGCGCATCCCCAGGCTGCCCCACAGTCGTCATGCCGGATCGGATGGGATACTGACCAGTTATAAATGCGGCGCGACCCGCCGTACAGGAGGGCTGGGCGTAATGGTCGGTGAACAGGACGCCCTCTGCGGCGATCCTGTCGATATTCGGCGTGCTGTACCCCATGACAGCGTGGTTATAAGCGCTCAGATTTGACCAACCTATGTCGTCTCCCCAGATAACCAGGATATTGGGTTTTGCTGCGTAAGACGACGCGGCAAAAAGCAACATAAAACATATGGGAAAAAGTCTTTTTTGCGCGTTACGAAATGTCATTTTCCGCATCCTCCATTAAAACGAAGCCTAGTAAGCAAATACGTCGTTTGAAATATATAGATCACCTTTCCCGCGAACTCCACAATTCTCTCGACTCCCCCGCCGTATGCTCACACCAGATTCCGCGAATCAACCTGGGGCCTATCTGTGAACAACCTACTGATTAACCACATCTAGACGTCTTCGATGCGAAGGTAGAACAACGTTCTCCTATTTCACAATCGGTTTCTCTCGCTCTTTGTTAGCGAAAGCGCATGAAAACTCGCTAATACTAGTATCATTGATATATTTGTACACTGATTGTAGATATTTCCTCAAAAATATTCTGGTTTTATCGAAGCGGTTCAAACAGAAAAAAATGAGAGGCTCAAACATGCAATTTGCAAGAGCAAGTCTGGAGATCAGCGTATACCTATTCCTTATCGTCGCAAGCATATCTTTTATTCCCCAGGCCCGGGCGCAGTCGGAAATTTTTGTGTTTGGTGGCGAGGTATGCCAAACGAAAAATCCAGCCGTAAAAGATATCAGGAGAGTGAGCGGTGTTTTGATGAATATCAGTGAATCGAACAGATTAAGCGTATCTTGCCCCATTTTCTCTAAAACACAGATTTTCGATGGCCTAGAATCCTCCTCTGTAGACCTGGAGGTTAACATCTATTTTTCTAACTTGAATTCTATCGAGCAAAAATTTCGATGCGTTTTCTCGGAGCTTGTTTTTACTGGAATTTCGCACGTCAGAGAGCGAAAGGTGGCGTATCTTCCAGGAGATTCGGGATCTGGGATTGGAAGTCCTGGATCTATAAGGTAAGTCTATGAAGACTTTAGTTATGGCGGGCTTAGCGAGGAAAGTACTGGCATGCCACACGTAAGCTGTACATTACCCCCACGTTCAAAGATCAATTTGATCGAGATTGGAGCATTCAGAAATAACTAAGTCGATAGTCAGTAATCACGAAATAGGCGATAGCGAACCGAGCCGCGAACTGGCCTTATCCACGGCTGATGGCCGCTTTCATCTCTATCAAGGACTTTTACGCCAAGCGCGGGGAAGCAGCTAAAGCTGCTTCCCGGGGCGGTTAGGCCACAACTGGCGCGGGTTTTTAGGTGACCGCGGGTTCGTCAAACAAGTGCTACGCGGCATGCAATCTCACCAGACTTTCCTTCGGCCAGACCTCCTCAATGTTGTAGTTTTCCTGAAACTGCGGAGCACCATCGGAGAGGTGCACCCAGGAGAGCTTGCTCTTGACATAGATGTGAGCCTGCGGCGCGAACCAGTCCATGTCCTCGAACGTTCCCGGAACGGGGAAGATAATTTTCTCAAACATCGAATGGGTGGCGTAAACTGTGCAGCCGCAGTCCGTGCAGAAAAACCGATTGGCGGTGCCAAACTGCATGGGTGGGTGACTGAGTCCGGGGCTACCGGAGAGAAGCTCGAAATCCCTTTTTAGCACGAACATTGAAAGCCAGCAGGAAGTTCCCGTCAACTTGTGACAGTTTGTACAATGGCAGGCGTGCGTGAAAAGCGGCCTATCGACTATTCGATAAGTGATTTCACCACAGAGGCAAGCTCCGCTTTTTACAAATCCCATTTAACTACTCTCCGAAGTTCTACAACTAAAGCTTTAATTAGCGCAAAAGCTGTTAAAAAGTTTAAACGAGCATTACACGGAAAATCGAATAACAGCTTATTCATCTGACACAATCGAGTGTACGCGTTCATCTGACAAAGTCGAGTGTACACGCGCAGCGGCACGAAACTAGACGGCCGCACCTGGGCGATTGCGGGCAACAAGAAGCGTGGTCGAATCGGAATCTGTCTTCTTTGTCGAGTTCCTCGAGAGCAGCTTGACCCGTCCGAAAGAGAATGGAGAGGTTCCTGTCTGAGGCAATTCTCATCAGTAGGTCGGTAGTCAACCGCGCCATGGCATTCCTGTTAGCGCCCTGCGTCTCGCGAGAGCCATGCCGAATCTGTACAGCGAGATAGAGCAATGATGCTATAACCGCCATAGCGCCAATAATCTCGCCAATCTCGTACATGCTGTCAAAACCATCGAGGGTCAATAGTCCGCGGGTTGGCGCACGCGGACTTCATTGATTCGTTGGATGTCTTAGATCCCACATGAATTTAAGACAGCCAATGATAACTGCGAAATTGGTAACTATCGCAATCGTAATTACGACATTTTCCTGATCTGGCGTAAAAGCTGGTAACTCTTCCAGGCTAGCTGCGACTTGTCTCAAGTAAGAAAGTCCATTAATGCTAGAAAAAATGGATGCTATTGCACTCATAGAGGAAGACAGAAGAAACAACAAGTTAATGAAAGCCACCTGGCTTCTTAGCAGTTTCACTCCAATGGAATATGCAATGAATAAATAGCCTCTGACTAATGTCCAAAAAATGGCGAAGTAAGCTGCTGCGTTCCCCATAGCCCCTTGCGCAAGCTCAGCCCAAACCGGCAAGTCCTATGCGATGATAGCGGCTTTAGGAGGCTATCTGGAATAATGGAATTCGAATAGGGTCCACTTCCACCTCATAACAGTCACCCAGCCAATGCGAATCAGTAGGGCAAACCGCCGTTCGGATAATGATGGTAAATTCTATGTATCAATATTTTTGCTTCGATTAAGTCTAATGGTGCTATCAAAACGCGCTATTTTGAATCTTTGACAGCTTTTTCACAAAGCTTTGCCAACTTACGAGCGGCCGGGGGCAGTGCCCTACTGGCAACACTGAAATTGAATTCTTCCGTGAATGAATTGCAAGCTCAAGAGTAGTTATTGTGCATGCAATAACGGATGGTTTGAGATGGAGGAAGCATCTATGAGCATGTTCGAAACTCCCGCGATCATGAAGCGCACAATGTTTAATGCCTCCATCGCAGCGCTGATGGCTACGTCAGCCGGCCAGATAAGTGCCGACCCTCAGTCGAGTAATCCCGGTCTGGCCCATCGCGTAGATAAACTGGAAGCAGGGAGCATGGACACCCAGTCCAGAATTGAGGCGCTGGAGGCCATGGTAAGCCGCCTCCACCGGCACAGCGCCGCCGTCTACATCATCGATTCTGCAGGAAGTTCAAGTGCAGAATACTCGGAGCTGGAATTCAGGATGAACTTCTGCACCGAAGAGGAATACTTTCAGAACGGCGCTGACTGCACAAAGGGCCTGCGTGAGTTGAGCGTAATTCTCGACAACAGCAGTGAGGGCACGATTACCACCTTCAGCGCCGCGTCCCATGCCGACTTCAATGACATTGTCTCGCTATTGACAAATGGCGATCGGGATTTCATCGATATCACGAGATCGGGCGTTGGGTCCGGCGGTGGAGGCTCCTCCAGCGGACCCGAACTATCGTTCTTCTATGATTTCCTGGCTGCGGGCGCTTTGGACCTTGCTGGATACAACATTACCCGGATCACCCTGGCCGTCGACCGTATCAATATTGTCGCTACAAATCCTGGGACTCAGTACTCACTCGACGGCAGGCTGTTTTTCGAATTCGGCAATTAGTCAATGTGCCGTTTTTGCCGGGTAACCGTTGCGACCTCGAAGGGATGCTGTCCCTGCAGCCTTAGCTGTGAGAAAAATAACAAGGGCAGTGGGTCACGCGGCCGAGCTACTGGCCAAAGCTAAGGAGATGGGGTCAACATACAATGCTTGATACTACGGTTCCAAAACCTGAATAAGAGAAACGGAACCGATCGAGATAAGTACCGCCCGCAGGCGATAGCGGACCCTAATCCAGATCCACGCTCGGTCAGGCCTGAAGACCGCTTCCAACTCAAAGCGCCCATTCGGTTTTCGGATAACTAACCTATCACATGAAGAATAATGCGCCGCCCTAGTCGAGCGGGGCCCTGAGCAAACTTGCTAAGGTTTCTTCACTCTTACAATTACCTTTCCCTCGACCTTGCCACCTGCAATATGGGCAATAGCCGACAGCGCGTCGTCAAATTCAAAAACCTGTTGGGACGACAGTTTCAGTTTACCGCGCTCCCAGTAGCCGATCAGTTCCTCGACACCACCACGCATGATGTCATTGGAGAATCCAACCGGCATGGCGCCCACCAGGGAAATATTGGTCATCAGCGTCTCCGGAAGACTTATCTGTGCCCATTCGCCGCTCGCGTAGCCGATTACGACGAAACGTCCTTCGAAGGCCGTCGCTTTGAAGGCCGCCCGCCCGGCTTTTCCGCCCACGGGGTCGAACACCATGCTGGCGCCTACGCCATGCGTCAGGTTCCTTGTGGCCTCGGTAATGTTTTCAGCGCGATGATCAATAACATCGTCTGCGCCAATGCCCTGGCAGAAGGCCGCTTTCTCCGGGCCGCCAGCCACCGCAATGACACGGGCACCAATCGCTTTGCCCAACTGGACGGCCGCAGCGCCGGAACTCCCGGAAGCACCCAGCACCAGCAGGGTATCGTCTGCTGTGAGCTCACCGCGACGCACAAGCCCAACCCATGCCGTCATGTAAGGAATAAAGAAACCAGCGGCCTCTTCTGCGCGCATTGCAGCAGGAATCGGCAGAGCTGCATTGGCGCTCATGAGACAGTAGTCGGCCAGCCCCCCAGCCTGAGCCTGGAACAATGTTGTACCCATGACCCGCGCTCCAATGAGGCGCTCATCCACACCGTCACCCACCGCTACCACCTCACCAGCCGCCTCCTGAGAGGGCGTAAACGGTAGGGGTGGTGTGAGGGGATAGTTGTTGCGGCACATGAGTACGTCTGGCAATCCCAGACCGCAAGCCCCTACTGCAACCTTGATTTCACCCGCGCCGGGTTCGCACTCGCGAACATCCTCCGCCAAACGCCATTGCACCGTCGGTTCGCCAAACTGATCTACACGCCATGCTCGCATTAAGTTTCTCCGGTATTAATTAATGACTCTACCGCCCTGGGGTGGAAGCGTTCTCCTGCGAGAATCAGAATAGACCGATGACTGCTATTAGGCGATAGCGGACCCCAGTTTGGGTCTGGGCCTACCTGCGTGATGATGGCCGATTCCACCTCATAGCGGCTAGTCGGCCCTGTTGGGCATACATTGCTTTCATCAATTAATCATTCCCAAAAAGGTGCCCATAGGTTTCTGCGTGTCCATCTTCAGACCATTGTGAAATAGCTCTATTTATGCCGATAAAATCAGGAATACCATACATAAAGCTCCATTTTCCTGATCCGGCGTATATAAATTCACTAATTCCTTCATAGGAATAATCTCTACCGATAGGAGGATCACCTGGTAGCGTTTCAAACCACTTATTTACTACGCGAGCCCCGTCAATGACATGCCAAATACTTCTGTTTGGAATGATTTCTGGCCAATTGTCCCGCGCAAACTGAATAACCGCGTCACGCCCGTGAAATATGCCAGACTTACAGTTACCTCCACGTGCATCTTCCGCGAGCATACTATGCATTTCGTCCAGATCTCTTCGGTCAACAGCAGCGCGCCAACGATCGAAATGTGAGGAAACTTCTTCCCGACTCCACTCGCTCATGCCACTTTACCCCTAGTTTTTGATTTCACAACAAGAATAGACCGATGAGCGCTTTTAGGCGAACCGGGCCGTTCAGCCTGCCACCGGACAACCTGGCTGAACGTCCGCTGTATTATCAAAAAGAAGTCATTCGCCTACCGAGGACCTGGATGACCTTGTCCACCTCATTGGTGACGGTTTCTGAAGATTCTTGATGGTTGTGAAACGTCTGCTATGAGGCCGTCTTGTGCAGGAAGCCGGTGATCGACTGGCTTGCTAGGCCTGGTTTAGCTTCCGATTGCGTTGTACGAAAAAAAATAAAACGCTTCCAAGATAGCCTCCGAAAGTTACACCCCAAATGAGGTAGCTTATGACCTCGCTTGCCCAGTGCGGATTACTACCGAACCATGGAACGTCAATAGCCCCAGATGCCTGTAGATCTAGAATATGTGCATGCAATGCTGCAAAGTCTCGTCGAAGAAAGGCCATTCGCGCGATAAATATCCCGCTAGCAACGGTATAAAGAGCGATCAGAATACCTATCAATGTAGATGTTAGCTTATCAGCAACAAGATAACTTAAGACTATGAAACCCGACAGTAGGCTAATAAAACCCAAAATCTGGGAATCAAGAAGCGAAACGTAGGATTGAAACGTTTCTATAAGTTCGGCTTCGTTCAAACTACACACCAATTATTCGTTGCGCTTGGCAGTATGATTCAAGGAAAAAGTTCACTTCAAAAAGCGGCTTCAGCATTTTCAGGGAGGACGGCTGTCTGGCACGTAAGCGGACGTTAAGAACATCATAACCCAAGCTTCGAAAAATAGGCGATAGCGGACCCCAGTTTGGGTCTGGGCCTACCTGCGTGATGATGGCCGCTTCCACCTCTCATAAGTCACTCTGTCTCGGCATGCCTAACGTCCCACATGAACTTGAGGCACGCAGCGATTCCACCGCCGAACACGATAGCAGTAGGGTACGGTATCCAAATTGGAATTCGGCCCGCTCCATAGGTGTGCCCAAAATATACGGCAGACTCCATGTAAGACATCACCCCAAACGTCGTTAAACCAGCGAAAAATACAAACAGTGAGGTGATTATGGTTACCTGCAAGCGAGTAAGGTCTTTGCCAACCAAATAAGCCACTAACAAATAGCCGCTCGTCACAGTGAGATAGATACTCATTGCTCCTTGGGATTGGCCCATATTCTCAGTAAATAATTGTGCAGCCGCGATAATCTGCTCTACATTCTGATCCATTGCCTTTCACCTTTATTATTTAATTGCTGATAAGAATATACCCAATGGCGGAATATAGGCGATAGCGGACCCTGGCCTGGTCCAATTAGCCGTTGGCACTGAGGGGCGCTTCCAGGACCAAAGTAGACATTTCCCACCCTACTCACCGGGACACTTTCCCACAAACAACCCGACGCACCCGTCGCCAGACCAATAGCTGCGAGGTCTTGTGGTTACTGGAAGGTCGTCGGGACGACGGGTGCGCCGGACTGGCGCGAACTTCTGAGGGACAGGCGTGGGCCTTTTAGGAGATCACCAAATTTTCACGGGGAGGATAACTGGCGGATGATGGGCAAAAGGGGGAGTAGGGGGAGTGTTGGTCATCAACCCATCTCTGGCGAATTCGCACTTCAAACCGCCACCATAGCTCAATCAGCAAGGGTGGAGAGCAGGTGGAATAGCAGGGGGATCACGCCTTTCATGCGGTTTGAGAGTAGTAGAGTATCCTGGAGTCAGCAACGATCAACACACTGATATTTTGGGCAAATTAGGATTTCGCCATGCACAGGTCCTGCAGCCTAAAGGCTAGTCTGAGGACTCCCGCCGGGCTAGCGGCGTGGGTATGGATGGTTCATTACATTAGTACCCTAGTCGAGCCTCGTGGTAAAACTCTCCCAGGCGCTTCTGTTCTTCAGAAACGAAATTACGACAAGTTGACTCGGCAAGGTAACGAAGACATTTTTCTCGTTCATCCATCCGGCGTAATCCGGATTGGGCCCAACCACCTCGCGCTCTACGACCACCTGTTTGTAAACGCGCATATCCAGTGCGGATTTTATTACACCCCGGTTAATGAGGCTATTAATCGCATTCTTAAGATTTACACCTCCTGGCCCAACTACGGTTTTAGTGAGCACGGTAATATCATCGGTACTATCGGGATCGTTGAGACGAAAGCGATATTGAATCGCCCCTTTTGCATCATTGATGTCACCACTAGTCTTCCGGTGCATATTGATAAATGCTTCGTAGTACTGACGCTCAAATTGTCCCATCGAACGCCGTGGCCAGGTCCCAGGAGTTTGAAGGCTAATCTTGATTTCCGACAGGTCGGAATAAAACTGCGCTCTATCCGATTTGTCTGCCTCTAGAAAAGCAAGGCGGTATTCCTCCAACAGTGGTGTTTTGTCAATGTTCTTCGCGCGATAATCGTTTAGGAGAGCCTGCTCTGAATTTAGCCACACCGCTACTGATTGGCTGATGTTGGCTTTTAGCAGAGCTTTTGATGCCGTTTCGAGTTCACCAAACAATGACTTCACAAATCGATAGGTCTGATTGCTTGGCGTCCCCGTCTTGTTCCAATCACCGAATAGAGGATTGGCCTTGACAAGCTTATCGAAAACAGAGAGGGCGGCGCCGGGAAGGAAAGCGGCAGCAGACGAGGCAATGATGCCAAGCACATCGACTCTATCTTGGACAACCAGGTCATTTGCTTCAAGCGTGCGGGTAACGGAATCTAGAGCGTCCGACCAGTTGTCAGCGACCAGCCCAGCCTCGGCGATCAATAAATCTACTGTTTCGACGATCAGATTATCAACTGACAGCGGGATAGTCTCATCATCCGGACCAGTTCCGAAGTCTATAAACATTCCATCGGAGGACTTATCCGGCGCTTTGGTAGCTGTCCGTTTCTTTACGGGCTTCACACTAAGCTGTCGTGATCCCTTTCTCGCGCTAATTTCTACGCCGTGCCTATTAGCCTCACGCGCCATATCAACTAACCCATCCTTGTCAGATGGAATCTCCTTGTCTTCCTTCTGCAGTGACTGGTCGATTGTCTTGCTCGCGGCGGATTTCGCCTTCTCAGGTGTGATCTGACCTTTTTCCTCAGCCTTCTTGATCATTGCGAGCTTCTCTTTCGCGACCTTCGCTGCTATTTTCGTTTTCTCGAGATCGAGAGCCTTGGCACCGAAATCTGTCGCCAGTTTAGCAGCAGCGTCCATCGCGGCTTTAGAATTCGCCTGCGTTCCCTCTAGTCCAGCCATATCACCGAACGCGCCAGACTTTGTGAGTGCGTCCAATGTGCCAGAGAGCCCAGATGGCGATGGTGCACTGGGCGCGTTCTGCAAATTAATGATCGAAGCGGGGAGCTCTGAGGGCGTAAGTTCCGGAGTGTCTGCGCGTCTGCTGCGTAAGAGACTTGGATCGATTGACGCAAGTTCCTGTTCCTTATCATCGAGAATCCACTCTGTGCTTCCGAAGTGCTCTTCGCAAGCCTCGCAATCGTCTAGTAGTGCCTGAGCGTACACACCGGACGTTGGCAAACTTACACGAATGGGCTCTCCGCTTGTTACGGAGTCGACATAGTAGTCGTTAAGATCTTCGCTTGTGGTGTGGCCGTTTATTCCGAGATGAGCTCCACCTGCCACCTTATAAACTAAGTTATTTCCAAGAATCGCTATAGGATTCCGTTCTACTACAGAAGCGACACTTCGACCATCCTCTTGCGATATCGCGTAAATGGAGTCGAGTAGCAAATACAACTTGTCGCGATCCATGTTCCACCATAGGTGCTTGTGGTAATGCTCCAGATGCTCATTAATGTGCTTCTTCAATAGCTCTACCTGCGCTTTGATGATTTCTTGCTGGTTCTTTTTCTCCCAGTCTGTCAGCGGCAGGCTTATCTGGGCTCCAGCAGCTTCTATATCGCCCGTATCCACATCGATCAAATCCATTGACGCTCTATTGCTTCTTACTTCTCGGCTGAAGTCGTTTGTCGTGTAACGCACAAAGACGCGTTCAACATTTGCGATGGAGCCGACCGTAAGTGGGAAATCAGCATTACCCACAATATTGGGAACTGTAATATCTGACCTTCTTAGGAGTTCCTGAGGTGCACAGGTGAAATCAACTCTCACAGTTTCGCCATAGCGATACTTGCTAGACAATGTCATATCCACACCATCTAGAGGGACGCCATTGACTTTAATGATCAACTTATCGATCCATCGGCGAGCAATGCTGGGAGCGTACTCCTTTTGAAAAATCTGATCTTTCTGGTCTCTGTTTCGGCGCAGACGTTCGAAGATCTCGCGGATCGGGCGGTTTACAAACGGAGATAGTGCAATCCATCTGGCTTTCTCAAATACGTCCTCATCTTCAGGATCCTGCGGCCTCTCGATCGCAACCCTTAAATAGATCGACCCCGACAGATAGGAAATTGGCTGATCGGCTCGACGCCCGGGTGGAATCTCGCTACTCGGCGGAAATTCGTCTCGCACGTCCTCCAAGTATGGCATGACCCATCTTAATCGCGGGCGCATTAGAACGCGCGTCAATGAGTCGCGCCAGCGAATCATGCGATTTATCGTAAAGGGTCTGATCGGCAAAGGGACAAAAATGCATTCCCTTGCTCCTACCACCTCCGTATCCACCCGAAGGTGGCGAAGAATTTCGTGGTAGACCACTGTAAGCGTGTGACAGTAGTTTGGATTGCGAACGACTTCGGATACCGCCTGGGTAGTTTCTTCCTGAGATTGCTCCTGTATTACAACCGTCTCGAGCTTTCTTACCGACTCCCCGTACTGGCGAATGGCGTCTCGCAGAGATTGCTGTTCAATGGCGGAAACGTTGCGACCTCCCTGCTGCCAACTACTGGATTGGGCCTGGCCGTGAGACGCTCCACCGCCCAACACCACGGGCCCAATAGCCAGACCAAACCCACCTGCCGCTCCGGTTTGGCTGGCTTTTGAACCGCCTTTTGCCCACTCTGATAGCCCCGCCTGAACGGCATCTGTGTAACCGTAGTCTCTAGTTGTACCCTGCGCTATTTCCTCCGTCGCGGTGACCGATTCCTGGCGCCGCGCACTATCGACTATGGACGAGGTTACAGTGACAATTTGCTTCGTTTGCCTCGGCGCTAGGGGAAGCGAGTATAGTACGTCTCCGAGTGAGTATCCGTTATTTCTCCAGCGAACCCGATACTCCAAGATGTGCCCGTAAGACAGAGAGGCTGCCTGCGGCGGCGTGTCGTCTTCCCAGTCCAGAAACATGTCGCTCGTGAGTAGGCGCCGTCCCTGCGGCTGTCGAAGTATCTCGGCTCGAGCCTCTGCCAATATAGAGTCAGATGCGGTCAGCGAATTTCCATTAGAGACGACTAGTGAGGTGATTGCATTTGTAGCAGCAGCAAGATTGGACACCACGGCGTTGCTTAGGTTTGCTAATCGACCCCGCATCGGTGAGCCACCTCTAGCTCCAGTACCCGATGGATCTGTTGAATTCATTGCCGTCGCGACATATGAAAATTCTGACTCATCAATCTCGTAGCGTGTCAACAGATCACGTGGTCCAGGAGGTTGTGGTGCTTGGGCATCAGAACTGAGTTCCGGTTGCGTCACACGGAGAACTGTGTGAAATGTGCGCTCACCTACGATTCTGTGAGGTGAGCTAAATGGCTTGCAGCGTGTTCCGGGATCATCAGAGAACAACTCTGGGCTGTTTAAAATTTCCTGCTCAGATGCGTCTACAGGTAAGTTCGAGTTGTGATCGGCTGCTTCCTCGATCTCCTGATGTTCATCGAGCGACTCCGTATCAAATGGTAGCCAAAGTACGCGGCGTATTGTGCGGTCGTCGGGTGCGTGTTTAACGATTCCTGCAAATGAGTAAGGTCCGGATAACACCCATACCCATGAATCATCGCCTTCCTGGCTTTGCATTGTGAAGTCGAATTGACCCTGTAGATTTAGGTCTACTGAACTTATTGACGCTGCACCAATATCACTGAGCAGCGTGTTAACGCCAAGAGTCAGCGAGGAGGACGAGACCGATGCGGTGCCGGAGCCGAAATACTTTTGCTTCTTTTCAGTATCGAGGTTAGACGCATTAACGGTTGTTACGACAAGGGAGTAGTCTTTGTAGTAGATTTTTTTTTCGATGGTTGGTCGAAATTCCGCCTTCGCAGATAAGACGCGAGTGCGCTGCGGACGATTCGGAGTAGAGTTGTCAATAATGCGCCGCGCAATTTCCTCACCGATTTCAACGGTAACTAGCCATTGGGTGGAGTCACGGGATTCCGTTGGCATTTGGTCACGAAAAGATACCAGCCTAGCCCCCTGATCATCTGTCACGGCAATCGATACTTTCGTCCCCGCCGAGTAGTCTTGCAACACACTTTCGGCTGTCAGTTTTTCCGACAATGACAGCTGCCTGTCTTTCGGTCCCACTTCGTCAGGAATTTCTTTGTTGTTCGCGTCAGTACCGCCGGCGCGAATAATTCTTGAATATGAAACGATAGCTTGAAGACCTGCGGGAGCAACGACTGAATCGCCGTTAGCATCGCTTGGGAGTGTTGCCTTGATTACCACCGCGAGAGAAGCCATCATAATGCTCCTATAAGCTGGTTGGTGCGAGTATAGACTGCATGAATACCTACACCTTTAGGTATATCATGAGAATATTCAGTGTAGGTGCTGAAGACAGGGTTTCAAGTAAAAGTCTCCGAAACTCGTGGAAACACGATCTCTTGTAAAATAAACTTGAACAGTCAACCAGATGGAGTGCCCCTCTTGGGTATTTCCGACGGCCCAAGTCTTTCGATTTTGTTCGCGAAGAGCTGCTTCGAGAGCAGGTAACTTATTGATTTATTTGCCCAGCTGTGACTTTCGTATGATTTCGACTTGTCAGTGGCGTAGCGTTTGCTATGCCACATATGACTGATCTTAACTCCGTTGGTAGTTCACTCAACGTGTGAGTCTTTTCAAAAATTAACCTGCTTAGCCGAAATCCTACCGTGGGCATTGCCAAGTAAACTGGCCCAAATTGCTAGAATCGGTGGTTGAGCACATTCAAACGCCACCGATTCCCACCGGACATCATCAGTTACGCCATCTGGCTTTACCAGGCAACCCACAGTACGCGACAGTCTGAGTGCGAATTCAATTGGTCGCCACAACACACGCATTAAATCTAGCAGCTGGCGTTTCATAGTCCAGGGTTTTCCTGGGTCGCTCGTTCAACTCTCTCGCAATCCAGTTCAGCTTTGCCTGGGAGTAAACTGACAGGTCTGTGTACTTCGGCAAGTACTCTCGAACCAGTCGGTTCGTATTTTCGTTTGAGCCTCTTTGCCAGGGACTCTTAGGATCACAGATGTAGACCTTGATGTCGGTTTCCAGGGTAAACCGCCTGTGCCCTGTCATCTCTGTACCGCGATCCCAGGTGAGGGATTTATAGAGTTCAGTCGGTAGTTTCCTGGATTGCTTGATCAAGGCATCGATGACGGTCTCTGCATCTTTCCTATCGATTTTCGCCAGCATGACGTAGCAGGAATGCCGTTCGACCAGCGTAGCCACGCAGGTCTTATTTGATCCTTCGATGAGGTCGCCTTCCCAATGGCCAGGCACTGCCCTGTCCTCTATTTCGGCTGGCCTTTCCCGGATAGATACAGCCCCTGGAATACCTCCAAGGCCATCGTCTTTAAGCGTTGATGTCCGAGAGCGACGGATATGCCGCTTCGACCGAAGATACTGCTGCAACTCCTTTTTCAGGGCTCCGCGCGTCTGAATGAAGAGGCTACGATAGATCGTCTCGTGCGACACCTGATACCAATTGTCCCCCGGATACTCACGCTTCA
>JAWMQL010000018.1:0-12325 GCA_033283165.1 Halieaceae bacterium WSDMB12
CCCGCTTTATCGGGTATGAATCGACCAGGGTCAGGGAGCGCGGGATGCGGCGATTCAAATCAGTAAAGCAGGCTCAACGATTCTTGGGCGCTCATGCAGCGGTTAGTAATTTGTTCAACCTAGGTAGGCATCTGGTAAAGGCTCAGCACTATCGTGATCTTAGGATCAGTGCGTTCAATGAGTGGAGTAGGGTAGTGGCATGATGACCACCGGCTGGACTACCCGGGCCTCAAATACTTAACTTGCCAAAACCATAGCGAGTACTCCTCTCAGTGAATGGGCTGGGGCAGATGCCCATTTCAAAGGGTAGATAAACTAGGAGGAGTCCATCCTATCGCCATGCACAGGCGGCTGGGGTGCCCTGCGGAGCTGGAGGCACAGGCCGGCACCCGAGGGCGTTGACAACCTCACTCATCGAAGAAATACCCCCTCGGGAAAACGTTACGAAACACGCGGGAAGAAGACAGCAGATTGGTCAGCTACCGACCGAGGTCGGGGTTCATTTCCAGAATATTTTTCGCTGATAGTCCAAAGCCTGCAGCCGAATGTCCAATATCCGCTCTTTTTCCTGCTCCCCGAGGATGCCATATGCCTGGGCCAGCAGGTCCATCTGCATCGGCGGCAGGTCGGGCTGCAGGGGTTGCAGCTTTTGGACCGCGAGGCCCGCATAGCGTACGGCGGCTGCCTCCTCTGCCCTGGACCGCTGGACAAATGCGAGATCAAGATAGCATTCGGCCAGGATATACTCGATTTCGCGCACGTCCTGATTTTGCTCCACCATTCCGACCAGCTCGTCCGCCGACTGCTGCAATATCGAATACGCCTGCTCCCATTCGTCTTTCAGCGCCAGTATCAGCCCACGCAGCACCCTGTTTGAATGCAACCGCATCTTCCATTCCAGAATGCCCGAGTCCCGATTCAGCAAGCTGGAAATCAGCTCGTCGCTGCGCTCCAGCAAGGCCGAACCCGGCCCTAACCGGCCTTCCAGAATTCGCAGCCTGGCGAAGTCCGCATGGAGCGCCGCGCTCTGCGATATCGTGAAGGTATTTTCCGGATCCAGTGACAGGAGATCGTTACCGTACCCTTGCGCCCGGATGAAGTGCTGCTCCGCCAGCGCGAGATCACCTTTCAGAAACGCCAGCCTGGCCAGGGCAATCTGTGAATTCTGAAGCCGCTGGTTTACATCCTGGTTGCCCGGGTCTTCCAGCAGTACCTGCGCATAGATGCCCAGCTCGGTCCGGCGCTGCGCCAACGCAGCTGCAAGATCCCCGGTATCACGATAGGCGTCCGCCAACCAGGCATGCACAGTGGCCAGCTCCAATTTCAGGGTGTCATTTTCGGGGTCGAGCGACAGGGCCAGGGTCTTTGTCGTCTGTGCCAGTTCAAAATACGGGACCGCGGCTGCGCTGGAATTGGTTTCCAGGACATAAACACCCAGATTGGCGTAGGCGCTGCCAAGCTCCGTCTGCCAGACAGGATTCACGGGATCCTGCCCCACGAGGCGTTTGCTCAAGCGCGTGTATTCCATGAATGCAGCTTCGGCTGCGGCGTTTTCACCGAGCCGCCAATCGAGATAACCCCGCCAGAAAACGGACTGGGCGTGGTTGAATATGCGCTCGGGGTCGTTCGGTCTGCGCTGCAGCAGTTCCTCCGTGGACGTGAAAGCCTGGTCGAAAGCCGCTTTTGCGCTTTCCATGCTGCCCCTAAGGTCATCGACCTCGCCGAGCAGGTGAAAAGCACGCGCGCGCCGCCCGAGAGAGGATTCCGAGAAGTCGGAGATATCCTCACTGGAGTAGTATTGGATAGCTTTCTTCCCCACTGCATCTAGGACATCAAGCCTGCCGACAGCTTCGAGTCTTTCGCGCAGGTCGCTCAGCATGAATTCGATGAGATCCTCCGCTTCGGCTCGGCGGAGTTCTTCGCTGCGACGCGCTTCCACCGCGACCAGGGAAAGCAGTGCGAAGGACAACATCCCCACCAGTGCCGCCCCCGTGAGGAGTAGGAGATTGCGGTGACGCCGCTGGGAGTCACGCCTGATAAGCGCGTTGAGGCCCACCCCCAGCAGGCCGGATATGATCTTGAGCTTGGCGAGCTGGCGGCCCACCCCAACGGAACGACTGTCGGCCGCGATGGGTTCTGCCACGGTCGAACCGGCGACGTCGCACTCCAGAAAACCGAGTGCGGCGGGAAAGCATTCGAGTTCCTCCCGCCCGGGTACATTGCCGGCGAAAGGTTCGCCATCAACGATGAAGCAAAGTATCTTCGCACTGTCGCGCGATTGTTTGAAACACTCGATTTCCAGGTCAACCCAGCGAGACTGGCGGGCCGCCGGGGAACAAACGACGATCAACCACTCGGAGGCGAGCAGTGCGGTAGTCAGGGAGTGGGAGAGGTCGCTGCCCGCCGGCAACTCGTTCTGGTCCCGAAAAATCGCGCCTATGCGTCGCGTGATAGTCCCTTGGGGAGTTGCCGTGCCCACCATTCTGGATGGGACGCGGTAGGTTTCGAGGGCGCGCTGAAGCCATGCCGCGACCCGGCTGTCGGCATGGCTGTAGCTGATAAACGCCTTGTATTCAAACTTTTTCAATCTTCTGCTTTTTGTCGGTATTTTGGCGACAGCCTGGGTAGCACCCCATACTACTTCATACCGGGCGGCCTAGATAGCGAACAGCCAGTCTTGCGGATATTCTGGCAGCACCGGGCCCGGCCAGTCAGTAGAAAGATCCACTAAGCGCGACGTCGATCACTCCACTGTGTTCCCGTGGTCATGAGCTGCAGGGGGAGTTGTATCTGGGTCAAAACTCGACGCATTTCCTCAGCTTTATCGGTCGATGTTGGTTGCAAATCAACAGCCGGACAACCGGAAGCCCTCCGGTAACAAATTCTGCCCAAGTCTCATCCTGCCACGTGCTGCAGCCACAACATCAGGCTTTGCCACGCGTCCGTTCTCCCAAGTGGAAAAACCAGAAGAATGCCCGGCACAATCAGGATCGCGCCAATGAGACTGACAGGGTGCGGACGTCCTCGGGTGCGCCAGTCATGAGCCACCAGGACGAACACCATGACCTCGAGCGCGAGGGCCGCGCCCACTAGCATTGTCACACCCTGCTGGGGCGCCATATTCTGAGCTTGCGAGGCCTGAATGATTCCGAAGAAGTAGACACGAATGATACGCCCGAAAGCCGGATAGAGCGCGAAGATCGTGGCCATCAGCATGAGCCTCTTGTGAATCTCCGGGCGATGGGTCTGAGCCACGCCAGCGGCAACGAGCGCCGCAAATAGAACTCCCCCGGGTAAGGTAGAGATCATGCCGGTTCGCGCCCTGGCCGCAGCTTCGGGTCCGATTTGCTCCCATGCGTTGAATGTCATCGTCATGGTGGAGAGTAACAACAGGAGGCCTGCGGTTGCCAAAGCCGGACCGAGCATGCCCCAGCGGCGGTGGATCCCGACCCGACCAGTCGCCGTGAGCCATGTCTGGACCGCGTACAGCAGCATCCAGGCAAGCATGCTCAAGCCATGCAGGTGCACAAGGGGCGGTCTCGTGAACGTCCCCGCCGAAACGGGCGTGAGGTAGGTCGGGAAGAAGCCGGCGAAACACACCGTGAGACTCACAAGCACCATCCCGAAGAAGAACCATTGTCCCTTCGCTTTCAGATCGCTTGCCGGTTCCACAGCCGTTTTGATTTTCATGGGCACTCCCCTAACGGTTTCAAGGAAGTCGATACGTTGAGCAATTGTCTTGTAACAGTTAGTTAAGGCCAAATTGACTGTATCAGTGTGGCACGATAACAACATGATGATAGATCAAGCCGCCCAAAAATCATCATGAATTTCATGAGATCGACGCCTGCTTCTAGGCGAACAGAGACAGCTCATTCGGCGGGCAGCCAGTTCTCCCAACGACCGCCATAGCAGCAATGCAGATACTTCTGACTGCGCCAGGATATAGTTTGCACTAAACAACCCGACGCACTCGACGTACCCGTCTCCAGTCCAAGAGCTGTAAGGCCTTGTGGTAACTGGAAAGGCGTCGGGTACGACGGTTGCGACGGGTGAGACGGGTAGGATTGATGTTTCTGAGGGACATCCGGCGGGCCTTTTAGGAGATCACAAAAATTTTCACGGGCAGAATAACTGGCGGTTTATGGGAGAAAGGGGGGAATAGGGGGGTTGATGATCAACCTGTCTCTGGAGAATTCTCACTTCAAGCGCCACCGATTACTCAAATACAAATGTGGTGAGCAGATGGAATGGCAGGGAGATCACGTCTTTCGTGCCATTTGAGGGTAGTAGGGCATCCTGAAGTCGGCGACGATCAACTCATTGATATTGTGGGCAAATTAGGATTTCGCCATGCATAGGTGCGCGTTGGCGAGATCTGCTGTGAATGATCAGCTGCTGTTTGAGAAGCAGGTTCTCAGCTATAACGGCCCGGCGACCACCTGGTCGAATCAGTTTCGCGAGTGTCGAAAGTAGGTGTAGCAGAAGAATAATGGCATCTTTCATGTCACCGAGCCTAGTGAAGCTCCGCCTGGGTGGCAACAATCAAGTCTTTGATACTATTGATAAATTAAGAATTCGCCAGGCACACCTCACAAGGGAATGTTTTTGTGTGTCGGATGCGCTGTTTTCAACGTCCGCTTTGGGGCCTATGGGCAGTCACCCAAATCGCTTACAAAATTGATCCTTAAGCAGCATCGAAGAGGTTAGCGCTCCGAGTGAAGATCGCGAATTCCGTTTATATACTGGGCGAAATTGGATGAATACTCCCCTTGTTCTGCTTCCCAGAAATGCTCATATCCTGGTGCGCAACAAACCCTCTTGATCAGGACTTGAGACTGGTGCCATTCGTCATCCGAGAGGGACTGCACAGAATATTGATAGTACATCGAGGCAAAGTACCAAGTGGCCTTTCTCATGATGAATGTAAACTTCTCGCGATCGACACCAGGTTTAATATCACCGCTTAGCCCGCGTTGATAAACCTCCAGTAGATCAGCATGCGTCAACAAAAGATCAGCGAAGTCCGAGTACTGTCTGGTTATCTCCTGTTTTGCCGATACTCTGGACGCTATAGTGTGTTGCTTTACCTGAACCGCTAGGTAAATAAGCGTTACAACGACCGTTAACGCTCCGACCAGTTCTCCAATCGCTCCGAGTGCGTCCCAGTTCATAATTTCGACTACCTGTATTCCGACCTTCTGAAGGATTAATCAATGTTCGCTTTAGAGAATCAGAAGCCGCCTCTGAATCCCAAATCATCACAAGTTTCTAAGCCGAGATTTTTGACGCTGGAAGCGGACATCCAACATATCATAGCTTACGAGTCCCGAAGTAGGCGAACAGGGTTGTTTCAGCCGACGGTGAATCAACTCCCAGAACGACCGCTTTCGCAGAGCAAAGCAGACACTCTTCACTGCGCCCCAATATACTTTCCACCAACCAACCCGACGCACTCGACGCACCCGTCGCCAGTTCAATAACTGCAAGGCCTTGTGGACAATGGAAAGGCGTCGGGTGCGACGGCTTGGGGTGGTGTTTCTGGGGGACCGGCGGTGGGCCTTTAGGAGATCACTAAAATTTCCACGGGCAGAGCAATTGGCGATTTATGGGCGAAAAGGGGGAGTAGGGGGCCAACCACTGAGGGTAAACTCGTATCGTTCAGCGTACTCGAACCCATTCGCCGACATTTTTTCGAAAAGGTGAAACCAGGTCTTGCATGTATCGAACAATAGAATTATTGCCAAGATGGATATCTGTATCCAGGCAAAAGGAAACACTAATGTACACCAGTGAACGATTGTCCGTGTCACCGCTTCTTGGAATACCTTACGCTCAGCATAAATAGTAGCGCGGCAATGGCTCCCGTAGACCAGATACCAATTGGCCACCAGATAGAATAGAGAAGCGGGGCAGCTTCCCATGTATTTTTGGAAACACTAGCAGGATCTAACACACCCAATTCGTTGACGAGGTCAGCTATCGTCAGAGCCATTGTTGCAATACTAAAAACTTCCCTTACCGATGCGGCACCAAATATAAAAGTAGTAACACCGAGCTGTAATCTAGACAGTTTGTTGCCGGCAATATAAGCAACAGATATGTATGCAAACAGTATGGTGAGATATATCGCTATATGACTGGCTTGCAAGTCGCCTGTAGCAAGTATGGTTTGCGTCAACTCCATCCTTTTGAGAAAAAGTTCGGTTTCCATATTCCAAGAACTCCATGTTTTTAGCAGCCACGAAAAGGATAGACGAAGAGTCTTGGAATGGTAGCAGAACCGATCAGGCGAATAGGGGCTGTTTACAGATTTTACTTTCTAGGAATCATTCAGTCTTGGGATGTCTGACCCTCCACATAAACGCAAGGGCAGCCAATGTCACAAGAATATAGGTCAACTCAGCAATAGGTAAACCCGTCTCGCCCTGTACCACCTCTCGAAACGGAATCTCGGGATTAAGTTTTCGGGCTTCAGATTCAAAATATGCCCCCACGTCCCCTTTCTCTTGACCGGTGAAAAACAAGACAACCTGATTGATAACAAACAATAGATTCACAAACGAAACCTGGCCGAAGGACAACTCTTTTCCAATGTAGTGAGCAATCAACAAGTAGCCTGTTAAAATTGCTAACGCAGTTTCGTTGATGCCTTGATATATCTGAGCCATTTCCGCCGACAACGATACAAATTCATATTCGGTCATCCGACATCTCCTATTAAGTTAAACGTGTTGCAACGATAGACCGATAAATTGATATGGCGGCCTATAAGTCCTTCCCCACTTAAATGGACACCTATAATCGGTACGGTGTAATTCCCAGGTTTTAGATGATACTTTTGGCCTATTCTGCGGTTCTCTTTGGGAGAGGTAATTTCGAAGCGATATACTCTCTGAAATCGTCAGGATAGGTGCTTTGATACTCCGTCCACCATTCTCTGAAGCCCACGAAACCCAGAATCCAATCAGCTCGTGCTAATCCTGCGTTGTCACCTTGCCTGAATGCTTGGTAAGCACTCGAGGTGAAGAGAAATATCATGGGGTCGAAGCGGCGCTGCTGTTCGGTCTCTAAGCTCTCGCGGCTTGTCTCGAGACCCTCCCAAAAGATGTCCCCAGCGCCTGGTTCGGAGGCCAGAATTCTGGGCAGCTCATTAGCTGCCACAACATGGGATTCGGCGAGCCCGGCTTCGATAAGTCGACTGTTTTGACGCACTTGCACGGAGAGATAAACAAGTGTGGCTACAACCGCCACTGCCCCACATAACTCCGAAATCGCGCCCAGTGCTTCCCAGTTCATGCTCAAGCTACCTTCTTGGTTTTATACGAAAAAGCATATACCGATCGGCGTTATTATGCGATAGCTGCCCCTTCAACCTCGAAACACGAATTGTGCTTTGGGGTGCCTAACCTGCCACAAGAAAATGAATGAACCACTAACAAAGCTACCGTAAATCAATCCACTGACACTCGCCCACATGCTTGATGATAGAACTACGCCAGTAGAAATTTCATAAGCCATCGACACGGCCTGCTGCCTGGCCACAATTGCGTCTCTCACATGGGAGTAACTTGAGACTACTATAAAGAGGAAGCCGACCCCATAGATTGTACTGGCCAAAGCTACTCGAAACGCAAAAAGTTAGGGTCCGACCATATACGCCACTACCATGTAACCATTTATCATATTGATCAGTATGGCAGAGCCAGTTAAAGAGTTGCCGCCCGCTAATAAGGGATATTTCGAACCATTTCGCCGCACTCATTGATGATCTCCTCGTAATTCAACCTTGAAAAAGCATAGATGAAATGTCCCAATGCTGGTGAAGGCGGCCTTCATGATTGCGACCATGAGGTTCAAGACTGGATAACTGCATGATCATGGACCCGGCTTTGCAATTCAGGTGGAAGGTGCGGCTTGGATTCTATCAGACCTCGCTGCGCGAACCATTTCATCCACTATCTTCACCATGTCCGGGCTCAGGGTGCTCTTGGCATAGCCATCCCACCAATCGGCGTAACCCGGCGAGCTCACAAAGTAATTGAGCTCATTCAGCATGCGCTGCCAGCGTTCTTCGGATACCACGCCGTGCTGGTATTGGTAATAAGCATTCTCGTAGCAGTTTATCTGGCCACCCATTAGCCAGTTGAATCGAAAGAGTTCGGCCTCATCGAGTGCCATTGAATCTTCGAGACCGCGCCTGATTATTTCCGACAGGTCAGCCTGTTGAGCGGCAGGCTGCAACTGAGCCTGCATGCTGGAGATGAGTTCCTGGTATGCAGCCCCCGTTGATGCTCGTTCAGTGCGTTCCATCTGTGCGGTATTCTGACGAATCTGTATTGCCAGGTAGACCAGCGATAAAACAACAGCTACTGCTCCAGCAAGTTCAGCCAGCGCTCCAATAGCATCCCAATTCACGACCACATACTCCTTTGGCTACAACCAAACAAATATAGACCGAAGACTACCTCCAGGCGAACAGGGACACTTCCATCGACGGGAATCAGCTCACTGAACGACTGGCATCGAGAAAAGCAGCCGTTCCCCACCACTCCCTTCGGACAATTTCCATCAAACACCCCGACGCACCCTTCGATCCCGTCGCCAGTTCAATAGCTGCAAAGCCTCGTGGGCACCGGGAAGGCGTCGGGTACGACGGGTGCGACGGGATTGGGCGATGTTTCTGGGGGGCGTGCGGTAGGCCTTTTAAGAAATCACCGAAATTTTCGTGGGCACAGTAGTTGGCGGTTTATGGGTGAAAGGGGGAGAAGGGGGGAGGTGCTGAAGATAATCCTGTCTCTGGCGAACTCGCACTTCAAGCAGCCACCGGTGGCTCAAACATCAAGGGTGGTGAGCAGGTGAAATAGCAGGGAGATCACGTCTTACATGCCGTTTGAGGGTAGTAGACCATCCTGAAGTCGGCAACGATCAACTCATTGATATTGTTGATATATTAGTAATTCGTCATGCACAGGTTCCACCTCGTTTCTGCCGTTCCGTTCTAGAACTATAGCGGCGGCACTTTAGCAAGCTTCACCTCCTAGTAAAGGTTCTCATTTGAAGTACTTACTAGACCGAAAAATTATTTTTCGCCCCCACTTGCGTGCCAGAAAATCTCGTCTACTCTCAGATCTAGTGACAACCTGTGTCCCGGTTTTGAACCGGGAGGCGACAATGTATGGGCGTGCGTAGCGTCTGTTCGAACACTCTCTCTTCCTACTTTCATAAAGCCTGCTTTGCGCAAGTAACACCTGGAATTTTCCTTACACGACGCAATTTCCATCACCCCGATCAACAGTACCGGATTGCCATGAGCGATCCGGCAACCGGTATTGGGTCTGACTGGAGTGGTTGTGAGGAATTGCCGCGACTATTGGGCCAGCTACGGCTTTTCCCACGTGAATGTAAACCGTTTTTGTGCCCCAAAGGGCGCTGGTTAGTAACCGGGGTTAGGATGGACGGAATAAGATGTTCTCTTTCCCGAAACACACTGACCGTAATCTTGCAGCGACGATTGCCCTGGGTGCAGATCCTCTTCTGTATCTTGCTAACTGCATGTGGAGGTGGGGGAAGCAGTGGTGAGGTCGTGGGGCCAACCGGCACCCCGGTCCCAGAGGGTTACGGGATCGTTGCAGTGACGGTGACCGACGTATTCGGCGAACCCGTTACAGGCGCGAGTGTCAGTCTCTATGACTTTAGCGAACAAACACCAGAGAATAGCGATATTTCCCATAATGACGTTACCGATGCTGATGGTAGAGCGGAATTCATAGACTTGCCCGCTGGAATTGTAGATGTGTCAGCTGTCTTGGAATCAGGCATTCGATTAGAGGCGTTTGCCGAAGTAAACCTTGCCGCCGGAAGTCAGATTGACCTTCAGCTCACCGTATTACCGGTTTCAAATTTTTCCGCGGTCTTCAGTAAAGCCATCGTGGAGCCTGACGGTGTTCAGGATAACGGGCGTGTTCTCGAATTCACTCTTCGCTTCTTCTGGATACCTAATGATGCATCAGGATCGGAGGTCGAGTATTTGATGTATGATTGTACGCCGGATACCACCAACGACAGCTCTGATTCGCCTGCAGATTGTATTGAGGATATATCCGGCTTCGATGCCCCATATCAGGTAGCAAACCAAGGCATGCCGCTGACCCGTTCGCTAACTCCTAGAGGTCCCGTCCAGCCGTATGCTGCCACCATTCTTATCGACCAAGGCGGACATGTTTTATCTATCGACCCATTCGACGCCCGCCTTTATGGGGCGAAGTACCTGCTGGAAACGAAGTTGGCAGAGAGCAGGATTGCATTGGCAGCCTTTTCGGCGAGCGACAGCCCCTCAGGCGAATTCAGCGCGCTCCCACAAGAACCTGTGACATTCTTTCCTGAGAGTGCTCCCCAATTCTATACCTCGGGCAGCGACCTCTATCCTATTATTGACTCGCTATCCAATTACGAAGGTGGCGTCTCTCCACTTTATGCAGCAATCGATCAGGTACTCGATTTCACCGACAGCAAGACCACCCCAGATGAACGACGCGCGGTAATCGTCTATACGGATGGCACGGACGATACATGCGGTTTGGTGGAAGCATGTCGAACAGCCAGACAATCCGTAGTCGATAAAAGTCTGGCTTCTGGAGTCCAGGTATTAGCTATTGGCCAGCTCACAGACTCTGGTGACGTTTCTGTACTCCGGAGCCTGCCAGAACAGGGTGGATTGACAGCGTGGGTACTGGTCGAAGGGCAGCTGGCGGCCGTATTTGCACAAATTGCCCCTATACTGGATGGCAGTGCAAGCTTGACTGAACTGCGCTTCAGAATTGAGTCGACAACCGACGGTGTGTTCCAATCCGGCCGCACGGTCTTGGCGAATCTAGAACTCTGTGCATATGGGTGTTGGGGGCTTGGGATACCCATCGCGATTCAGATTCCCTAGCGGTGAATTGACCGGGCAGCCAAGGAGTTCGACATGAATAAATTGTATGCTCCGTCTGTACAGACGAAGGACACTTCGGCTGGATTAGCATCTATCCGTGTGGCCCTCATCCTTACCTGTATCCTGGCGATCTCCGGTTGCAAGGTGCGTATCGAGGTACCGGAAGGTGGTCGTGTTATGTCTGAATCCGGCGCCTACTACTGCAATGCGGGGCAACCCTGCGTCATTGACGTTGTTGACTACTTCTTCGACGAATCCTTTATCGCCGAACCAGAGCCCGGGTACTTGTTCAGAAGCTGGGACAAGGGTGACCGCTTCCTCTGTGGAGCCAATACTTCAAAGAGATGTGGATTATCAACGTCCTCCCATGGTTGGCTGGATGACGATGCTATCTTTGGGCCGTTTCTTGAGTCTGACGAAGTATTTTATCTTCGGCCGAGATTTGAAAAAGGGAGTTGTACGTATATAAAGGAGGAAAATATTCTGGATATACAATGGGGAGAAGGGCATAGCTATTTTTGGAATGAAGAGCAATCGTGCAGCCTTCCAGGCGTTCTCAACCCGGTGAAACATGGTCGTTTTGTGGAATACAACACACACTATGGCGCGACATTGCAGGAGGCACGGTTAGTCGTATGCCAATCCGATTATGATCTTGGCACGCTTGTCAGACATGAGCGGTGGGTGTCTGGATTGATGGACACCTACCCCGGTTCTTTTTTAAGCAAGCATCTTATTGTTCGACCTGATGGAAGCGGCGTGTGGAAGGACTATGGCAAAGACGGTCAAGAATCTCGCAGAGAATTTGTAACACGGGTGGACGTATGCGAGGAGGCTTGAAAATGGTTTGGCCAACTCAACTGCCCTGATATTGCCTAAATCGATCCAAGACTGGATACAAACAGTGCCAACGCCCACCCGGCATCCCGAGCCAACTCCTTGTCGGTGCTGTCGATTTACTCCAGTCAAGTCTAATTGATAATAGCTTGTGAATTGGCATGCAAAACTGTCCAGATTGGCACCTTCAGGCAGGTCAGCGGCAGGGTCCAATCAGCGCCGCTATCAGCCGCCAGCTCTCTGCCTGGACCTGCCTGCGGCCCATCAGGCCAATTTGGCAATCGCTTTGTTAGACTCTCCCAGCCACATACGTATTATCGGTATCGCCAAGTTAACTCACCTAAATGAGATAATCTGGTGATGAACACCTACAAACGATATAGATTTCCACCCGATATAATTTCCTATGCCGTCTGGCTCTACTATCGCTTCAACCTGAGCCACCGTGATATCGAAGATCTACTAGCTGAGCGAGGCATCAAAGTCAGTCGCGAATCAATCCGCCTCTGGTGCATAAAATTCGGAGCGATTTATACCCGGCGTTTGAAGCGA
>JAWMQL010000019.1:0-4743 GCA_033283165.1 Halieaceae bacterium WSDMB12
GGCATCTGGTAAAGGCTCAGCACTATCGTGATCTTAGGATCAGTGCGTTCAATGAGTGGAGTAGGGTAGTGGCATGATGACCACCGGCTGGACTACCCGGGCCTCAAATACTTAACTTGCCAAAACCTTCTCTATGGCTTCAAATGACTTCGCAGGCAAAATGAAAGCCGTTTCCAGACATCGTTTATTACTCTTATTCATGGCCGCTGCGATCGGTGTAAGCGCTTGCTCGAAATTATCCGAATCGAAGCAGGGAATGACTCCCCTCTTGCTCGCGGCGAGGGCTGGCCAGGTAGAAGAGCTGCATAAAGCATTGTCCCTGGGCGCATCCGTTGATGAAAAGAGTGCCTACGGCTGGACCGCCCTGATGTTTGCTGCCTGGAAGGGGCACGAAGATGTAATAGAGATACTTTTGGACGCAGGTGCTAATCCGAATCTCGTTTCCGAGAGGGTTGCGAAGAACACGCAAGCGCCGTTGCTGGAAACAACTGCCCTGGCTCAAGCGCTTGAGAACGGCCATCTTTCGATTGCCCGCGTTTTGCTAGCACGTGGTGCGACCCCGGATTCAGTATCTGTTGCGATCGCAGGCGGATTAGAGGACCTGTCCCTGCTGCAGCAAATGCACGCATCCGGCGCGAAGCTGAGCGACAATCCTGGCAATATGTATCATTACTCGGCAATGCGTGAAGCGTGCCATCACGGGCGCATTTCGACTGTAAGGTGGTTGACGGAACAAGGCGTGTCAGCTGATGTGAACGATTTGAAGAGTGCCGTTGGCAGGGGTCATTTCGATCTTGTTCAATTTTTAGTTCAGCCGGCCGAAGGAGCGCCCAGATACTCGCAGCAGGCACTCTCTGAGACTTTTATTTTTGCAGCGACAAGCCGCAATCCCGGGCCCGATCCGAAGGAAAGGTTACGAATTATCGAATATTTGCTGGACCAGGGGGCGGATCGGCAGTTCCGTCCGGATAGCGGGGAAGTCAAGGGTCGGACCGCAGTGGAATTTCTAACTGAAAAGAGCAACCTGGCGAGGGAACTGATCGAGAAGAATCGATACGGAGAGGCACAGCGCGCCGCCGATCAAGCTTGGCTGGATCACATGGAATCTGTCATTCAGCTTATCGAAGCGGATTAAGGCGAAAGCGGCCGATACAGGCCTGGGACGTGCTGCTATCACCCCACATCCAGTCCTCGCGGCGGGACGAGAAATTAGTCGCTTTTGGACACCCAGTTATCATCTGAACGCAACATATCCGTGATCCATTGTCTTACCGTCGTACCACCGATAGGGAAGTCAAACTGCTTGATAACGTATGTGTGCTCGTCAGTGTTCGAAATCAGGCTGCGGAAACGGTCCGGGTATGCGCTTTCAAGTTCTGCCACTGCTTGCACAAGCTCCGCCTCGAAGGCGGCAACATTGATCATCCCCTGTTCAGTGACCGTCATGTCCTGCGTCGAGCTGATGAAGCCCATACGGAGATTTTCGTCTTCGGCGAGTTGGTACTTGTGGTAATCCGTCAGATTGCCGTCATCGCCGATGCAGTTGCTGCAGCCTGCGGGAAAGAAGTCGGCGGAATTCCAGTAGTCATTCAAGCTCTCCTGCGTACCGGGTTGCAGAATGCCGACCCCGGAGTCGTTGACTAGTTCGATCGGCACTTCTGGATATAATTTTCTGACCAGCGGTAGAGCGTAGTGAACGCCCGACCCACCCGCGCTGTTGCCGGTCAGGAGTATCCTGCGGGGAGCGGGATAGCTGCTGGAGATGACGTCAAGCGAAGCGGATAGGTTCTGAATGCCACGGAAGAAACGGTCATTGATGCCATCTTCGTCGCTGTCGACATCCCGGTCGCCGGTGAACAGCGTTCCGTCACAATAGGGCACATAGCCCAAGTCGAAATCCGCTGCAGGGTTGTCCGGGTTCCCGGTTTCGAGAATGCCCAGGTTAAACAGGGGAAGTCCCACATCGAGGGCTTCACAGTTTGTGGGTCCGCAGGCACCACCGCCCTGCAGGAATATCATCAGTTCCTCACCTGAGCCATCTCGGGTCGACATAGCAAATTCGTTTCCGGAAAAGCACAGGGGGCCATCCCCACTGCCAAAGCTGTGTCTGGTGACGGCACCGTCTATGACTTCCGACGTCATGGGCGTGAATACACCTAAGTACCTGTCTACACCCTGATCGTAAAGCTCCTGGAACGGGCGCGCCGTTGAGGTGAGCGGTGCATCATCGGCATTGTCGCTGCTGTCGGAACAACCAGGGGTAACTGCTGCCAGAACAACCCACAGAATAGCTCGAAGCAGTTTTGAGTACATAGACATTGTGAATTATTTTGTCCGTCAGGGAGATTGAGCCTTTCTCGTGATAAACCGAAGCGAACGGTATAGAGTCCCAGCAACGGCCTATGGGACTGCTGCGAGTCGAGGTGGCTGATCAGTATATACCGGTGTCCCGGGATAGGCGAAAGCAGACTCCTGGCCACAAATCACCCCACTGTCGATGAAACGGTCCGCTTCCACCTCAAAGCTGCTGGTCGTCCAGGTACTTAGAGCGTTGGTTGCGCGTCAGAAAGATTGCCTCGCCCTGTGGGCGCGGGAATCGTTGGCGAAGCGCTAGTTCGCGGTGATGCTGTAGATCGTTGTAGTCCCACTGACTTCGTTACCCACCACCAGCAGCGGCACGCCGATCGGTGAGTCATCTTCCTTGATGAAGACCAGGCCCTCGGGACCAAGGTCGCCCACTCCGCCGTTCTCCACGTCTTCGGCACTGAAGTCGCGGTTGTTGAAGTAGTCGACGTAGCGCGGGTTTTCGGGATCGCTCAGGTCAAAGATCATTATACCCCCCACCCGCTCGAGACCGACGAAGGCGTACGTGCGGCCACGCACCTTGCCCACGGCGATGCCCTCGGGCTCCGGGCCCTTGGCGTCGCTGCGGCTATCAAAGCTGAAGTTCTCATCGTTATCCGCGTTAAAGGGGCAGGATTCGTCGGCGATTGAACCGGCATCGCAGGGATAACGAGCGGCGACCATTTGCTCGATCATGTCGCCCGTGTCGGCGACCAGCGTGCCGCTGGCATCCCAGACGGTGATGGAGCGGGCTCCGTAGGAGTAGAGAGCTTCGTAGGTGCAGGTTTCGACGGGTTGGCCCGTCTCAGCCAATGCGTCGAAGCACGCCTGGTCACCGGTCACGCCAAGGTCGGTAATAATATTGATGCGGCCGATGTTCTCGTCCTTAGCCAGGTTCGCGGCGTCGTCGATCGCGAGCGTGGCGCCGGTGTCCTCAATGTCTTTTACGCGCAGCTCGTCGAGGTAGTGGAAACAGTCGCCGTCGTCGAAATCGAAACCGCCCTGCGCGTCGCAGTCGGCCTCGTCAGTGGCATCGGTAAGGTACTCGCGGCCATCGCCCTCGTTGGCCGTGACCACGTACTCCCTGCCACGCACCTTGACGAACGCGATGGAATCCGGCATGTAGACGCCCTGGAGCGGCGAGTTGGCGATATTAACCGCGTCGTCGCGGTCGCTGGCGTCCAGCCCGTTGCCCGATAGCGAGTGATCCTTGTAGCCGAGCCCTGCCACACCAGTCACGGTGGCGCTGCGGATGTCGACGATGGCGACGGCGTTATTCTCCTGCAGAGTTACCCAGGCCGTCTTCGAATCGCCGGAGACGGCAATGAACTCGGGCTCGATATCCTGTGCGATGGATGCGCCACGCGGGGCCGGCAGCCGGACATCCCCAACCAGCGGCGTGGAATCGCTGAAACCGGCGGTAGCCGTGCTCGCCTCCAGCACACCGTAGCGCAAGTCGATCACTGTGACCGAGCCCTCGGGGTCAACGGAGTAATCGCCATTAGGCTCGCCCTCGTTCGCGGCGAGGACGTACTGGCCGTTGGGGGTGAAGGCCACCGAGTCCGGCAGCGCGCCGGCGGGCACCGATTGCAGCGGGTTGCCGTCCGTATCGTAGAAGACCACCCAGCCATTGGCCTGTTTGTCGTCGTTTTCCACGGCGATAGCGACGAGTCCTTCGTGAACCGCCACGCTGTTGATGCCACCTACGTCCAGCGATCCGAAGTCAGCGGCGACGTCAATGGAACGAACGAACGTGGGCTCGCCCGGATTGTCGATGCCAAGCACGTCAATCACGCTATCAGCTGCATTGATAACGAACAGGCGGTAGCTGTCTGGGTCATAAGCGACAATCTCGGCAGCGCTATCATCGAATATGCCTGAGGCATAGGTGCCTAGCTGATTGAGCTGGATGTCTTTCTCTTTAGCGGCCGTCACACTAAAGGTCGCTGTAGCGAGAATGGCGGCAATAACGGTCTGTTTGAACATCAGTAGGTCCTATTTCCAGGGCACATTGTTTGGGCGATTTAACAAAGGTCCACATTGTTTGCTCACGACTGTTACAAGTAGATGACGAATCAGTGACACTTTGTTGACCGTGAGATGACAGCGTGCAGCGTCTCGCTGTCCGGTCTCGGCAAGTTGCTCACGGGCTTTCCATGCAAACAGACGGCCGGCTTGCAATGCCCCCTGGAGTACGAATCGAGTACTAGGGCGATCGACCGCTTCGGGTTGGAAGCGGAGGTCCATCGCAGTCGATTCGGCTGGCCGCTTCTAGGTGCGAATTCAACTGATCATTGCAACACCCTGTTATCTTCTCGAAAAAGTGGAAGTGTTGCTATATGGCTCATAGAACTCGTCTTCATTACACAGATGAAATGAAGTCCCATATCTGGGATCGCT
>JAWMQL010000020.1:0-3546 GCA_033283165.1 Halieaceae bacterium WSDMB12
TTCTGGTTTTGACAACCGGAAAGTTCTTTAACAAGGTAAATCAAGCTGAGTCTTTGAATTTGAACGAGGCACTGGGGTATCGCGAGATGTCTGGGTGGCTTGGGAAATTCATAGATAAATTGTTCTGTGGTGGCGGGTTTCAATTCCCCGCTGCTGCACGAGTTGTAAACACTGTGACTTAAGCGTCACAACATCCGGCGGGCGTGCTGTTTGATCGCGGCACGTCTACTAAGTACCTGGCCTTTGCCAAAGGGGGTCAGGGAACTGTCTTCTTGAACAGATAACTTCGGTTATATGGTCAAGCGACTAAGCGTATACGGTGGATGCCTTGGCAGTCAGAGGCGATGAAGGACGTTGTAGCCTGCGAAAAGCTTCGGGGAGTCGGCAAACAGACTGTGATCCGGAGATATCCGAATGGGGAAACCCACCTGGTGTAAGCCAGGTACCCTTAACTGAATACATAGGTTGAGGGGGCGAACGAGGGGAACTGAAACATCTAAGTACCCTTAGGAAGAGAAATCAATTGAGATTCCCTCAGTAGCGGCGAGCGAAAGGGGATCAGCCTGCAAGTGATAGCAGCTGGGTTAGTGGAACGGTCTGGAAAGTCCGGCGATAGAGGGTGATAGCCCCGTACACGAAAGCCTGGTTGTGGTACTGAGCTTGCGACAAGTAGGTCGGGACACGTGTTATCTTGACTGAAGATGGGGGGACCATCCTCCAAGGCTAAATACTACTGACTGACCGATAGTGAACCAGTACCGTGAGGGAAAGGCGAAAAGAACCCCGGAGAGGGGAGTGAAATAGAACCTGAAACCGTATACGTACAAGCAGTGGGAGCCCCTTCGTGGGGTGACTGCGTACCTTTTGTATAATGGGTCAGCGACTTATTGTCTGTAGCGAGCTTAACCGAATAGGGGAGGCGTAGGGAAACCGAGTCTTAACAGGGCGTACAGTTGCAGGCAATAGACCCGAAACCGGGCGATCTATCCATGGCCAGGCTGAAGGTTAGGTAACACTGACTGGAGGGCCGAACCCACTTATGTTGAAAAATGAGGGGATGAGCTGTGGATCGGAGTGAAAGGCTAATCAAGCCCGGAGATAGCTGGTTCTCCTCGAAATCTATTTAGGTAGAGCGTCGTGTCTTACCCTGGGGGGTAGAGCACTGTTTGGGCTAGGGGGTCATCCCGACTTACCAACCCCATGCAAACTCCGAATACCCAGGAGTACAATCACGGCAGACAGACGGCGGGTGCTAACGTCCGTCGTCGAGAGGGCAACAACCCAGACCGCCAGCTAAGGTCCCCAATACCAGTTAAGTGGGAAACGATGTGGGAAGGCTTAGACAGCTAGGAGGTTGGCTTAGAAGCAGCCACCCTTTAAAGAAAGCGTAATAGCTCACTAGTCGAGTCGGCCTGCGCGGAAGATGTAACGGGGCTAAACTGGTAACCGAAGCTGCGGATACGTGCTTGCACGTATGGTAGAGGAGCGTTCTGTAGGCCGTTGAAGGTGTGCCGGGAGGCATGCTGGAGGTATCAGAAGTGCGAATGCTGACATGAGTAACGATAAGGGGGGTGAAAAACCTCCCCGCCGGAAGATCAAGGTTTCCTGCGCAACGCTAATCGGCGCAGGGTGAGTCGGCCCCTAAGGCGAGGCAGAAATGCGTAGTCGATGGGAAGCAGGTTAATATTCCTGCACTTTTTCATATTGCGATGGGGGGACGGAGAAGGCTAGGCCATCAGGGCGTTGGTTGTCCCTGTTTAAGGTTGTAGGCTGGGATCTTAGGTAAATCCGGGGTTTCAAGGCCGAGAGCTGATGACGAGCTCCGAGCGAAAGCGACGAGTGAAGTGGTTGATGCCATGCTTCCAAGAAAAGCCTCTAAGCTTCAGATATGAAGGAACCGTACTGTAAACCGACACAGGTGATCAGGTAGAGAATACCAAGGCGCTTGAGAGAACTCGGGTGAAGGAACTAGGCAAAATGGTACCGTAACTTCGGGAGAAGGTACGCCGGCTTTGGTGATGGGGCTTGCCCCCTGAGCTGAGGCTGGTCGAAGTGACCAGGTGGCTGCGACTGTTTATTAAAAACATAGCACTCTGCAAACACGTAAGTGGACGTATAGGGTGTGACGCCTGCCCGGTGCCGGAAGGTTAATTGATGGGGTTAGACTTTGTCGAAGCTCTTGATCGAAGCCCCGGTAAACGGCGGCCGTAACTATAACGGTCCTAAGGTAGCGAAATTCCTTGTCGGGTAAGTTCCGACCTGCACGAATGGCGTAACGATGGCCACACTGTCTCCACCCGAGACTCAGTGAAATTGAAATCGCTGTTAAGATGCAGTGTACCCGCGGCTAGACGGAAAGACCCCGTGAACCTTTACTACAGCTTCACACTGGACTTTGACCTTACTTGTGTAGGATAGCTGGGAGGCTTTGAAGCGGTGGCGCCAGCCATCGTGGAGCCGACCTTGAAATACCAGCCTGGTAATGTTGAGGTTCTAACTTAGGTCCGTGATCCGGATCGAGGACAGTGTGTGGTGGGTAGTTTGACTGGGGCGGTCTCCTCCCAAAGAGTAACGGAGGAGCACGAAGGTGCGCTAATCATGGTCGGAAATCATGAGGTTAGTGTAAAGGCACAAGCGCGCTTGACTGCGAGTCTGACAAGACGAGCAGGTACGAAAGTAGGTCTTAGTGATCCGGTGGTTCTGAATGGAAGGGCCATCGCTCAACGGATAAAAGGTACTCCGGGGATAACAGGCTGATACCGCCCAAGAGTTCACATCGACGGCGGTGTTTGGCACCTCGATGTCGGCTCATCACATCCTGGGGCTGAAGCCGGTCCCAAGGGTATGGCTGTTCGCCATTTAAAGTGGTACGCGAGCTGGGTTTAGAACGTCGTGAGACAGTTCGGTCCCTATCTGCCGTGGGCGTTGGAGAATTGAGGGAAGCTGCTCCTAGTACGAGAGGACCGGAGTGGACGAACCACTGGTGTTCGGGTTGTGTCGCCAGACGCATTGCCCGGTAGCTATGTTCGGACAGGATAACCGCTGAAAGCATCTAAGCGGGAAGCCCCTCCCAAGATAAGTTCTCCCTGACCCCTTGAGGGTCCTGAAGGGCCGTCCAAGACTAGGACGTTGATAGGCTGGGTGTGGAAGCGTTGTGAGGCGTTGAGCTAACCAGTACTAATTGCCCGTGAGGCTTGACCATATAATCCAAGTTATCTGGGTGGTGGAAGCCACCTGGAAGAAGACAGTGGATGTTGTGATTGAGTCATGGTGTGACAACAACGCCGAAGAACAGACAGTTTGATTTACCGCCTTATTTGTTTGTGAGTAGGCACTGCAAGGTGCAGGTAAGACCGAAACCAGACATGCCAGTTTGCCTGGCGACCATAGAGCGTTGGAACCACCTGACCCCATCCCGAACTCAGTAGTGAAACGACGCATCGCCGATGGTAGTGTGGGGTCTCCCCATGTGAGAGTAGGTCATCGCCAGGCGCCCAACCCGGATCCCGCAGCACCTCGTGCTGCGGGATTTTTTATGCCCGGGTA
>JAWMQL010000021.1:0-3122 GCA_033283165.1 Halieaceae bacterium WSDMB12
CGGGATGCGGCGATTCAAATCAGTAAAGCAGGCTCAACGATTCTTGGGCGCTCATGCAGCGGTTAGTAATTTGTTCAACCTAGGTAGGCATCTGGTAAAGGCTCAGCACTATCGTGATCTTAGGATCGGTGCGTTCAATGAATGGAGTAGGGTAGTGGCATGATGAACACCGGCTGGACTACCCGGGCCTCAAATACTTAACTTGCCAAAACCGTCGCACCAGCTACGGCTTGCGCACTGTGTTTTAGAATACAACGGCGTGTAATCATTTGATCAATGGTTTTATATCCAGGCGTTGCTGTCACTTTGGCCACACCCTAATACCGTTGTGTGGATGCTATAGAAACCCGATATCTATCAGTTGCCAAGCCAGGCGGTAAGCCTGGATTTTTCGCGCACGATTCCATCCTGGTTATAGTGGTGAATGCAAAAATGGGCCCATGAATCTTCGTACGCCATCTCCATATCGCCCGAAACTGATGTTGTCCCGAGGCCGATTTCAGCGTAAGTAAACTCAAAGCTTCCACTGGGCCGCGCAATTGCAACGTGGAAGGGTTGGCCATCAAATTCGTTTATAATCGGCCGGCCCTTGCTTTTCATGATTCCGGGAATGTTGACTCGCGCGGTTCTAAGTTCAAGATCGGCTTTAAGATCAATCGGTAAAAATCGTGTTTCACAGAATTCCGAACAGGTGGAGCCGAACACAGAGAAATGATTGCTCAACGGCTTGCAAGCACCGCCCGAGATAATTGTCTCTAGGGCGAATCTTTGCGCGTCGTTGGCCTTCTCGTCGATAACGATTTGACGCTTGCCATGTCCGTCCTTAATTTCTGCCGGCCATTTGTACAGCGCCGCCCAATGCAATCCGGTGAGCGAAATATCGTTGAAATGGCCTTCGATCAAGGAACCGACAAAGGCCGATTGGCAGTAGCCGTGGGTACTTGGCATATTGAACTGACAGCCGCAGTTAACAGCGCAGTTGCAGTTATCGTAGGTCTCGCTCTTGAAACGCCATCGATCGCTCATATCGCCAGCTGTCCCCGCATAGATATCGGGTCTGCTAGAAAAACGTAGATCAGTACTCCCTTGACGTCAAGACGCGCCGGAGACTGCCAGCGTGCTGACCCTTTCACCCGTCCTGATGTGTCGGTACCAATGGGATGTTTGACTCCTGCTCTTATTAATACACCCGACTATGACTTTCAGACTTCCGGTCTATAAATATCACCCATCTCCCCGGAATAATCGGGAGGTGGATACTATAGAAAACCTATAAAAATCAATGAGTTTGGTGGGCCCAGAAGGACTTGAACCTTCGACCTGCCGATTATGAGTAGAAAGGTAGTTTTGTTTTATAAAGACTAAGCCGAAGAAACGTAACGGGTTTTACTTTCGGTACTGTTGCTATCGACCGAAACCGAAACTATGCCGAACCAGGTTGGGGGCGGTTGCCGAACCGGGTGGTGGTAAGTCGAAGAAGCGCAAGGTGTTTTCCAAACCGAACTCCGAACCTGTTCCGAACCTGGATTCCGTTAGTCTGCTTGTTCTGAGAAAGCGGTCGTTGCTTGCTCGGTGCCGAAAACTACCGCTTCCATCTCAACTGGGACAGTTTAGAGTAACGGTTCTCGTCAGCTACAACTTCCGACTTCGGCCAGAAGCAGCCGACCGACGTTACTTGTATGCGACAGCCGCGCTCGTCGGTCCGTCCAAAGGGATTACCTCGAATCTCGAAAATCCGGCCTCACCGCACCACTCACGAAAATCCGCGCCCGTGTAGTCGAATGCGTCACCGAACTCAATCAGCATATTGAGCGACATTAGGAGCCCAAAGACATTTTCTCGCCGCACGTCGTCAATCAGATTTTCAATAGCGATAAACGCCCCGCCTTGAGGCAACGCATCAAAAGCCTTCCGTATCAGAATCTTCTTTTTCTCCAAGTTCCAGTCGTGCAGGATGTTCCCCATGGTCACCACATCTGCTTTTGGAAGTTCATCCTCAAAAAAGTTACCCGAAATTATCGTGATCCGATCTGCCATTCCGGCTTTCGCGACTTGCTTTTGCGCCAGCGGTGCGACGGGCGGAAGATCAAACGAAGTAAAAACTAGATGTTCGTACCGGGCGCCAATAGTGCGAGAAAGCAATGCGAGCGCACCCCCTACGTCGCTAACGGAATCAAATTTCGTGAAATCGAATTTTTCGGCCAGCTTCTGGAAATTGGCAAACTGGAAGCCAGTCATTGATTCGAGAAATGTTCCAAGGCTTGACTCGCTCGCATACACCTCTTCGAATATAGGTTTTCCGTGGACCTTCACCTCGGATTGAGGCAGCCCCGTCTTTAAAGCAGTGCCAAGATCATTCCAGAAACCGAAAAGCCGCGCGTTCAACATTTCGGGCAAACCGCCAATGTAAGCAGGACTGGCCTTGTTCAGGAAAGCGCTAGTCTCAGCCGTATTCCTGTATTTGGCGTTTGGCCCATCGCCGATTCTGTCGAGAAAATCCAATGCCACGAGCGCATCAAAGAAATCGAGTCTGCCTCGGGGATGTATATCCAATTGCTCACCAAGCTCCGTGGCCGTCATGGACCCGTCTCCAAGTGTCGTAAACAACTGGAACTCAACGGCGGTAAGCAACACTTTCGAGGCCCAAAACCCTGTAGCTGTCTGCATGATATGGCTGGGATCGAGGTCATCATTCACATTGTTCTCCCGTTGAGGACCATCCAGCAAAGATAGAGCCGTATCCTCGTAGATCAGGCATCAGTTCCGGGCACCGCGACCAGGCTCTCCATTGGCAGGATTGGGTCAGGAGCGGCCAGTCTACTTCAATAGCGAGGCAAGCGTCCGCCCCGGGGCGGGAGCAGGCGCTCTGGCTGAAAGTAAAGTCAACCGTCCCCTTCGGGTCGAACCCGGAAGTTAGCCCCAATTGTAACCAACATTCCCAGAGTAGGCGATAGCGGACCCTGGCTTCGGTCCGGGCCTACCTGCGTGATGATGGCCGCTTCCACCTCAAATCCGTCATTCAGTTTTGGGGTGTCTAACACTCCACATAAAGTAGAGTGCGCCAATCGTTAACAGAATCGCGACGCTTATACTGAAAGTCCCTGTTGCGTTGAATGCTCCAC
>JAWMQL010000023.1:0-1564 GCA_033283165.1 Halieaceae bacterium WSDMB12
CGCAAACCTCTGCGAAACGCGCCACGATGGCGAAGCCCCGTACCGCAATGGCCACCACCACCGCGCCTACCGCCAGGGCGACCAGCACGAAGGCGGCGCTGGTCGGATACCAGTTCACCTGGGGGGCAATATCGAACAGGATCCGCACCGCGGAGGCGGAGACGGTGATCATCGCGCCACCCAGTACGCAAAAGAAAATACCGTTGATCACACTGTAAATGCGGATAATGCCCTTGCCCGCGATCTTTTCCAGGTAGGCGTAGAGCGTCAACCGGGTGTCGGTGGCGATGGGGGCACAGATCAGCGCCCAGCTCAGCACCGCCAGGAGATTCCCCAGGACCAGGCCGCCGATCACCGCACCGGTGGAAACACCCCAGGCCACGAACATGGCGCCGATCACGAACTCGGTGCCCGCCACGTGCTCGCCGGCATAGCTGGCCGCGAAGTGCCGGGCGGAGAGCAGGCGGCCGGCGCTCACGGGCGCGTGATCGAATTCCCCCGCGGGCGCGGGTTGGTTTGTGTCGCTCATGGAGCTTCCTCTAATTGTTCGCTGCATCCGGCGATGATGACTTCCACGCCTTCCTGTTCGAACATGGCCCAGTCCCTATCTTCGATGCCCTCGTCCGTGATCAGTATGTCGACATCGCCCAACGGGCACACGATCATGTTGCTGCGCGCCCCCACCTTGCTGCTGTCCGCGAGCACCACCAGCTTGTCCGCCTGTTTTTTCAGCTTCAGTTCTGCCCTGACCAGCAGGGGGTCCGACTCCATCACACCGTACTTACCGATACCCGGCGTACCCATGAACATCAGGTCGCCGTGGTAATGCTCGATGGTGTCGTTGTCGAATGCGCTCAAGACGATGTTCTGCTTGCGGTACAGCTCGCCTCCCGGGAGGGTGACGCGATTCTCGCTGGTGTTGAGCAGGTCCAGCGCCAGCGGTACCGAGTTGGTCAGTATGTTCAGCTGCCGCTGGGCGAGGAACTCGGTCATCATGTAGGTCGAACTACCGCCGTTGATGATGATGGAACTGCCATCGGCACACAGTTCGACGGCCTTGCGGGCAATCGCCCGCTTTTCGGGTACCTGCTTTTCCAGGTTGGCGTAAAAGGCCGGCCCCTTGAGGCTGGGCCGCAGTACGTTGACCGGTGCGCGCCGGCTTTCCGCCCCCCCGTGAACCTTGATCAGCATGCCCTGCTCGCTGAGCTTGGTGAGATCGCGACGGATGGTGGCCGCCGAGGCATTCAGGGTACTGACCAGCTCGGTAACGGTGACGACTTGTTGTTCGTCCAGCAGGTCCAGTATCAGGCTGTGCCGCTGACTTTCTATCATTCGTCGACCTGTATTTTTATAGAACCGGAATGAATACTAGTCACTGGTGATCGATTTTGCAACATTAATGATTGATTTTGATCGTTTTGGGGGTATACTCGGTAACCCATCTGCTTCCGACTACGTGTAACGCGCCGCCTGACCCATGCCTGAATCGATCCAAAATCGCTGGGATGACCAGCACGCCAACAGCCTGTCCGAGGAAGAGTTGCTGCGCTACCGCTCCAACCTG
>JAWMQL010000024.1:0-1081 GCA_033283165.1 Halieaceae bacterium WSDMB12
TGTAGTAGTTCAGACTTGATCTGACAGTTACCGGTCCGATGTCGGCGTTTTCTGTCAGGTCAGGTTCAGTTCACGAACTTTTCCTTCCAGAGTTGTTTCCCGTCAAGCAAAGTATCCATTGGCGTTCTGCCGCAGCACATCTTGCCTTGATGGGTTCTCTCAGTGTTGTAGTGATTCAGCCAGTTGTCCAGATCGGCCTGCAAATCATCGAGTGACTCGTATATCTTCTTCCGGAAAGTTACCTGGTAGAACTCCTGCAACACGGTCTTGTGAAAGCGTTCGCAGATACCGTTGGTCTGCGGCGACTTCACTTTCGTTTTCGTGTGATCAATCTCGTTGACGGCCAGATACAGCTGGTAGTCATGCCGCTCAACATTGCCGCAGTACTCGGTTCCACGGTCCGTCAGAATACGGAGCACAGGCAAAGAATGCTGCTCGTAAAACGGAAGGACGCGATCGTTGAGAAGATCGGCCGCTGTAATTGGCGTCTTGGTCGTATACAGCTTGCAGTGCGCCACCTTGCTATAGGTGTCTACGTAGGTCTGCTGGTAGATTCGGCCAACGCCCTTAAGGGTGCCCACGTAGAACGTGTCCTGGGAGCCCAGATAGCCCGGATGTGCCGTCTCAATCTCTCCTGAAGCCTGGTCGTCCAGCTTTTTCTTTTCCAGAGCCTGGACCTGTGCCTCGGTCAGGATACAGCCTTCCTCTGACATCTTGGCTTCCAGCGCTTTCAGGCGGCATTTGAAGTTGTTCAGGTCATGGCGGAGCCAGATACTCCGGACACCGGTGGGCGATACGAATACGCCGGCCTTGCGCAGTTCGTTGCTGACACGGACCTGGCCGTGGGCTGGAAAATCCACGGCGTATTTCACCACCGCAGACTCGACCTGTGGATCGACGCGGTTCTTGAGATTGGGCTTCTTCCGATTCGCGTCGAGAAGGGCCTCTACGCCGTTCTCATCGACAGCGCCCTTGTAGCGATAGAACGTGTCACGGGACACACCCATGAGTTGACACGCCTTGGCTACATTGCCCAGTTCCTCTGCCAAGTTCAGCAGTCCGACCTTGTGTTTGATGATTC